>NZ_FNOT01000046.1 GCF_900107105.1 Geodermatophilus africanus | reverse complement strand
TGGTCGCCGTGGGAGCCGTGGTGGGGCTGGACCGCGCGATCTGGCGCCGGGCACCGGAGTCGGCCATCGACGCGGAGCCGGAGCCCGTCGCGACCCGCGCCGGCCGCTGACCGCACCCGTCGGCTCCCGGTCCCGGCTCTGGACTTCCCCGCGTCCGTCGACGCCGGCGAGTCCAGGGCCGCGGCCCTGCCCGTCGACCGGATGACCTCGCCGTGGTCGAGCACCCACCCCGCTCCTCCCGGCGTCCGGGTCCTCCGCTCAGCACCCCTCGGCGACAGCCGACGACACGCCACCGGGCCCAGGACGGGACGTCCTGGGGTCACGAGGTCCCGAGGAGCACCCACGGTGCTCGTGCGCGGAGAGGATGTGCCGGAGTGGACCAGCTCACGGTCCCTGAGGACCGGACAAGCACGGATCAGGACCGCCCGGAGCACGGACAGCGGTCGGTCCGGCGGCGATCGCGCCGGCGCCCGTTCCGCTACACACTGCCCGGCCTGGTGGGGGCACTGGTCTTCCTCTGCATGTCGTTGACCCCGTCGCTGCTCCCGCGGACGGGGCTGACCCAGGGTCTGATCAGCGGCATCACCGCCGCCTTCGGCTACGGCGTCGGGGTGGTGGCCGCCGCTGCCTGGCGGGCGATCGTCGACCGGGACGCGCGGCCCGCCCGGCGGCGCTCGTGGCTCGTCCTCGGCGGGGTCACGCTCGTCACCTTCGTCGCCGCCACCGCGTACGGCCGCTACTGGCAGGCCCGCATCCGCGAGCTGATGGACGCGCCCGCCGACAGCGTGCTGTCCGTGGTCGTGGTGCCCATGGTCGCCGGCGGCGTCTTCGTGCTGCTGATCGCGCTGTCCCGCGCGGTGCGGCGCCTCTACCTCTGGATCGCGCTGCTGCTCGACCGGTGGATCGGTGCGCGCGCCGCCCGGGCGGTCGGCTGGACCGTCGTCGTGGCGGGCACGGCGCTGCTGCTCAACGGGGTGGTGGTCGACCAGCTGGTCGCCGCCGCCGACAAGGCCTTCTCCGTCCGCAACGACCGGACCGACGAGGGGGTGGTCGCGCCCACCACGGCCGAGCGGTCGGGCGGACCTGGGTCCCTGATCAGCTGGGAGTCCCTCGGCCGGGAGGGCCGCACGTTCGTGGGGACCGGGCCGGCGGCCGACGAGATCGCGGCGTTCACCGGGGCTCCCGCTCTCCAGCCGGTGCGGGCCTACGCCGGGCTCGACTCCGCTCTTACCGCCGAGCTGCGCGCCCGGCTGGCCGTCGACGACCTCGCCCGCGCCGGCGGACTGGACCGCGGCGTCCTCGCGGTCGTCACCACCACGGGATCGGGGTGGGTCGACCCCGGTGCGGTGGACTCCGTCGAGTACCTGGCCGGTGGGGACAGCGCCGCGGTGGCGATCCAGTACTCCTACCTCCCGTCGTTCGTCTCCTACCTGGTCGACAGCGACCGGGCCCGGGAGGCCGGCCGGGAGCTCTTCGACGCGGTGTACGAGCGCTGGAACAGGCTGCCGCTCGACGACCGCCCCCGCCTCGTCGTGGTGGGCGAGAGCCTGGGGTCCTTCGGTGCGGAGACCGCGTTCAGCGGCGAGCACGACCTGCGCAACCGGACCGGCGGGGCGGTCTTCGCCGGCCCACCGGAGTTCAACACGCTGTACCGGGAGTTCGTCAGCGACCGGGACGAGGGCAGTCCCGAGATCGAGCCGGAGTACCGGGACGGCCGCACGGTCCGCTTCACCGACGATCCCGGTCAGGACGTCGCCCCCACCGCCGAACCGTGGGGCGGCTCCCGCGTGCTCTACCTGCTGCACCCCTCCGATCCCGTCGTGTGGTGGACCCCCGAGCTGATGTACGCGCGCCCGACCTGGCTGGAGGAACACCGGGGCGACGACGTCGTCGAAGCGATGCGGTGGATCCCGTTCGTCACCTTCTGGCAGGTGACGGCCGACCTCCCCTTCGCCACCAACGTGCCCGACGGGCACGGGCACGTGTACGCGTCCCAGTACGTCGACGCGTGGGCCCACGTCCTGCAACCGCCGGACTGGGACGCCGAGCGGGCCGAGCAGCTGCGCGACCTCCTCGAGGCGGGCACGTGAGAGGTACCGGCCGCGGCGATCACGGCGCCGTCGGAACGGCGAGATCGGCGGTCTCGCACGGTTCCGGGCCAAGCACCCAACTCGAGAACCGCTGTGAGAGGTCCGGCCGCGGCGATCATGGGTCCTCAGGCGCGCAGGTAGGCGAGCACGGCCAGCACCCGTCGGTTGACGTCGGCACCGGGGTGCAGGTCCAGCTTCGTGAACACGTTGTGCACGTAGGCCTCGAC
>NZ_FNOT01000044.1 GCF_900107105.1 Geodermatophilus africanus | reverse complement strand
GGAGTCGCTAGTAATCGCAGATCAGCAACGCTGCGGTGAATACGTTCCCGGGCCTTGTACACACCGCCCGTCACGTCACGAAAGTCGGTAACGCCCGAAGCCGGTGGCCCAACCCCTCGGGGAGGGAGCCGTCGAAGGCGGGATCGGCGATTGGGACGAAGTCGTAACAAGGTAGCCGTACCGGAAGGTGCGGCTGGATCACCTCCTTTCTAAGGAGCACTCGCCGCCGCCCCGTGGGGTGGTGGTGCAGAGCCGCGCCCATGCCGAGGACCGGTGCCCGTATCGGGGTGCCGGCGACGTGTGTGGGGTGGTGCTCGAGGGTGGAACGCTGACCAGTTCGGCCGGCAGTCGCGCTGCCGCTCCCAGTACGGCGGTCCCTTCGGGGGCCGTGGGGACCGGGGTGGTGCGCGGGGGCCGGTGGTAGGCACGCTGTTGGGTCCTGAGGGAGCGGACCCCCCCGGGTGTGGACGCGGTGCGTCTGTGCCGGTCGGGGTGGTCGGTTGTCTCGTGTCGGGGCCGTCCGGGTCCCCGCACCACCCGCCCTCGTGCGTCGCCGCTGTCGCGGTGCGCCGGGGGTGGGGTTCGGCGGGGTGCTGGTCGGGCGGTGGCCGGTTGGTCGTTGAGAACTGCACAGTGGACGCGAGCATCTTTCTTTTGTTTGCAGGCTCCGCGCAGCGCGCTCGGCCGCGAGCGGCGCATCTTCCGTGGTGGAGGTGGGTCCGGGCGGTGGACGCCGGTGTGTGGGGGTTGTTGTAGGAGTGTGGCCAAGTTGTTAAGGGCACACGGTGGATGCCTGGGCACCAGGAGCCGATGAAGGACGTAGGAGGCTGCGATAAGCCTCGGGGAGCTGCCAACCGAGCGTTGATCCGAGGATGTCCGAATGGGGGAACCCCGCACCAGTCATGTGGTGTGACCCGCGCCTGAACACATAGGGCGTGTGGAGGGAACGTGGGGAAGTGAAACATCTCAGTACCCACAGGAGAAGAAAACAACCGTGATTCCGTGAGTAGTGGCGAGCGAAAGCGGAGGAGGCTAAACCGTTTCCATGTGAGACCCGGCAGGGGTTGTGGAAGCGGGGTCGTGGGACCGTTCGCGCCAGTCTGCCGGCTGGCGGGGGAGTGAGAAAGTGCTGTCGTTAGTGGAAGGCCTCTGGAAGGGGTCGCCGCAGAGGGTGAGAGCCCCGTACACGAAAACGCAGCGCCTCCCGAGCGTGTTTCCCAAGTAGCACCGAGCCCGTGAAATTCGGTGTGAATCCGGCGGGACCACCCGCTAAGCCTGAATACTCCCTGGTGACCGATAGCGGACGAGTACCGTGAGGGAAAGGTGAAAAGTACCCCGGGAGGGGAGTGAAATAGTACCTGAAACCGTGTGCCTACAAGCCGTGAGAGCCGTGAAGCCACCCCTGGTGGGTGGGCGGTGATTGCGTGCCTTTTGAAGAATGAGCCTGCGAGTTAGTGGTACGTGGCGAGGTTAACCCGTGAGGGGTAGCCGTAGCGAAAGCGAGTCCGAACAGGGCGTTCTCGAGTCGCGTGCTCTAGACCCGAAGCCGAGTGATCTACCCATGGCCAGGTTGAAGCGCGGGTAAGACCGCGTGGAGGACCGAACCCACCAGGGTTGAAAACCTGGGGGATGAGCTGTGGGTAGGGGTGAAAGGCCAATCAAACTCGGTGATAGCTGGTTCTCCCCGAAATGCATTTAGGTGCAGCGTCGCGTGTTTCTTCCCGGAGGTAGAGCACTGGATGGCCGATGGGCCCCACAAGGTTACTGACGTCAACCAAACTCCGAATGCCGGTAAGTGAGAGCGCGGCAGTGAGACTGCGGGCGATAAGGTTCGTAGTCGAGAGGGAAACAGCCCAGATCATCGGCTAAGGCCCCTAAGCGTGTGCTAAGTGGAAAAGGATGTGGGATCGCAGAGACAACCAGGAGGTTGGCTTAGAAGCAGCCATCCTTGAAAGAGTGCGTAATAGCTCACTGGTCAAGTGGTTCCGCGCCGACAATGTAGCGGGGCTCAAGCACACCGCCGAAGCCGTGGCACTCCGCCGAACGCCCGCCGGTAGACCGTCGAGTCTGCCGGCCAGGTGGCGGGGTGGGTAGGGGAGCGTCGTGTGGCGGGAGAAGCGGCGGAGGAATCCAGCCGTGGACGCCACGCGAGTGAGAATGCAGGCATGAGTAGCGAGAGGGGAGTGAGAACCTCCCCCGCCGGAAGACCAAGGGTTCCTGGGCCAGGCTAATCCGCCCAGGGTGAGTCGGGACCTAAGGCGAGGCCGACAGGCGTAGTCGATGGACAACGGGTTGATATTCCCGTACCCGCGAAGGAACGCCCATGCCGAACCCAGCGATGCTAACCGCCCGAACACCCGTGCGCCGGTTCTTTCGAGGATCGGCCGCGGGTTCTAGCGCGGGATCCGAACTGGTAGTAGGCAAGCGATGGGGTGACGCAGGAAGGTAGTCCCACCGGTGAGTGGTAGTACCGGTGCAAGGGTGTGGCCCGCGCCATAGGCAAATCCGTGGCGCACCAGGGTGAGGCCTGACGCATAGCCGATTGCGGTGAATGGGATGATCCTATGCTGCCGAGAAAAGCCTCTAGCGAGTTCCCAGCGGCCCGTACCCCAAACCAACTCAGGTGGTCAGGTAGAGAATACCGAGGCGATCGAGCGAACTGTGGTTAAGGAACTCGGCAAAATGCCCCCGTAACTTCGGGAGAAGGGGGACCCTCGCCCGTGAACCGCCTCGCGCGGGGCAGCGGGAGGGGGTCGCAGAGACCAGTGAGAAGCGACTGTTTACTAAAAACACAGGTCCGTGCGAAGTCGTAAGACGAGGTATACGGACTGACGCCTGCCCGGTGCTGGAACGTTAAGGGGACGGGTCAGCCGCAAGGCGAAGCTCAGAACTCAAGCGCCAGTAAACGGCGGTGGTAACTATAACCATCCTAAGGTAGCGAAATTCCTTGTCGGGTAAGTTCCGACCTGCACGAATGGCGTAACGACTTCTCAGCTGTCTCAACCACAGGCTCGGCGAAATTGCACTACGAGTAAAGATGCTCGTTACGCGCGGCAGGACGGAAAGACCCCGGGACCTTCACTACAGCTTGATATTGGTGTTCGGTTCGGCTTGTGTAGGATAGGTGGGAGACGTGGAAGCCGGCACGCCAGTGCCGGTGGAGTCGCCGTTGAAATACCACTCTGGTCGAATTGGATGTCTAACCTGGGTCCGTGATCCGGATCAGGAACAGTGTCAGGTGGGTAGTTTAACTGGGGCGGTTGCCTCCCAAAATGTAACGGAGGCGCCCAAAGGTTCCCTCAGCCTGGTTGGCAATCAGGTGTCGAGTGCAAGTGCACAAGGGAGCTTGACTGTGAGACCGACGGGTCGAGCAGGAGCGAAAGCTGGGACTAGTGACCCGGCACCGGCAGGTGGAAGCGGTGTCGCTCAACGGATAAAAGGTACCCCGGGGATAACAGGCTGATCTTCCCCAAGAGTCCATATCGACGGGATGGTTTGGCACCTCGATGTCGGCTCGTCGCATCCTGGGGCTGGAGTAGGTCCCAAGGGTTGGGCTGTTCGCCCATTAAAGCGGTACGCGAGCTGGGTTTAGAACGTCGTGAGACAGTTCGGTCCCTATCCGCCGCGCGCGTAAGAGACTTGCGAAGAGCTGTCCCTAGTACGAGAGGACCGGGACGGACGAACCTCTGGTGTGCCAGTTGTACCGCCAGGTGCACGGCTGGTTGGCTACGTTCGGCAGGGATAACCGCTGAAAGCATCTAAGCGGGAAGCTCGCTTCAAGATGAGGTCTCTCACCGGGTCAACCGGGTAAGGCCCCCGCTCAGACCAGCGGGTTGATAGGCCGGAAGTGGAAGCACCGCGAGGTGCGCAGCTGACCGGTACTAACCGGCCGAGGGCTTGACCACACGACTACACCACCCCCCACCCCCGGGCGGGCGGGTAGCCGGCGACCAACTGATCGATACCACGCGTCCACTGTGCGGTTCTGAACGCACCAACCCCCACCGGGGTCGGTTCCCGTTCACCTGTGTTACGGCGGCCATGGCGAGAGGGAAACGCCCGGATCCATTCCGAACCCGGAAGCTAAGCCTCTCAGCGCCGATGGTACTGCCCCGGAGACGGGGTGGGAGAGTAGGACGCCGCCGGACAA
>NZ_FNOT01000030.1:6605-24752 GCF_900107105.1 Geodermatophilus africanus | reverse complement strand
CGCCTGAGGCGGGTTATGTGGGTTGCCCACGTCAACTGATCGCTTGACATGGGGGCGCCTCTGCGGAACGTGGCGGTTGTCGAAGACCCCTCGCCCGCAGAGGCGCCCATCATGCTGCCCACCGAGGACCTGTTCGTCCACGTCTACGTGCTCGTCGACGACGCCATCACCGCCGGGGAGGTCACCATCCCGGCGCGGCCGGGTCCGGCCCCGGCCTGCAGCGACGCCGAACTGCTGACCATCGCGCTGGTCCGTCATCTGCTGGGCCGGCGCAGCGAGGCCGGGTTCGTGGCCGAGGTGGCCCGGAACTGGGCGCAGCTGTTTCCCCGGCTGCCGCACCAGTCCGAGGCCAACCGGCGGATCCGCTGGCTGTGGGCGGCCTTTGAGCAGCTGCGGGCCGCGCTCGCGGCTCGGTGCCCGGTCGATCACTGCGCCCAGGTCGACACCACCGCGCTGCCGGTCAAGCACCCCTCCCGGGTGCGCGGCCCCGATGGCTGGGTCGGCCCAAACGAGTTGGTCGCCCGCTTCGGCCGCGACGGGGCGCACGGCGAGTGGTTCTACGGCTTCCGGCTGGCGGTCACCACCGACCTGGGATCCCGGCTGGTGCGCGCCTGGAGCATCGTGCCGGCCGCGGTCAACGAGCGGGAGGTGGCGGTCGATCTGCTCGAGACCGGGCCGGCACCGCGCGACGTCCTGCTGGATAAGGGCTTCGCCGGGCGGGCGTTCGCCGCGGCCTGCGCCGCCCGCGGCACCGCCGTGCTGATCCCGCCCACCAAGACCCAGCGCGCCGGCATGCCCAGCGCCCTGCGCAAGGTGATCGCCTGTTGGCGCAACTACATCGAGGTCACCTTCGGTGAGCTCACCGACCGGATGGAGCTGGCCCGCCACGGCGCGCATACCTTCTGGGGCTTGCTGACCCGCACCGCCGCCACCATTGCCGCCCACACCCTGCTACGCGTTCACCACGCCGATCTCGGGGCTGCATAGGTCAACCCACATAACGCGCCTGAGGCCCAGAATCACGCGGGTTCTGGCCCTCGGGCGTTCACTACTGCGGTCGGCTCAGGCCGACTTCTCGCGGGGGGCGCGGCTCGGCTTGCGCGGCACGATCGTCGGGTTGACGTGCTCGAGCACGACCTCCCTGGAGATCACCACGGAGGCGACGTCGTCCCGGCTCGGGACGTCGTACATCACCGACTGCAGGACCTCCTCCAAGATCGCCCGGAGGCCGCGGGCGCCGGTGCCGCGGAGGATGGCCTGGTCGGCGATCGACTCGAGGGCGTCCTCGGAGAACTCGAGGTCCACCCCGTCGAGCTCAAACAGTCGCCGGTACTGCCGCACCAGGGCGTTCTTCGGCTCGGTCAGGATGTTGATCAGCGCCTCGCGGTCCAGCTTCTCCACGCTGGTGATGACCGGGAGCCGGCCGACGAACTCGGGGATCATCCCGAACTTCAGCAGGTCCTCGGGCATGACCTCGGCGAAGGCGTTCGCCTCGTCGATCTCCTTCTTGCTGCGGATCTCCGAGCCGAAGCCGATGCCCTGCTTGCCGGCCCGCTGCTCGATGATCTTCTCCAGCCCGGCGAAGGCGCCGCCCACGATGAACAGCACGTTCGTCGTGTCGATCTGGATGAACTCCTGGTGCGGGTGCTTGCGACCACCCTGCGGAGGCACCGACGCCGTCGTCCCCTCAAGGATCTTCAGCAGGGCCTGCTGCACACCCTCGCCGGAGACGTCGCGGGTGATCGACGGGTTCTCGCTCTTGCGGGCGATCTTGTCGACCTCGTCGATGTAGATGATCCCGGTCTCGGCCCGCTTGACATCGTAGTCGGCGGCCTGGATCAGCTTGAGCAGGATGTTCTCGACGTCCTCACCGACGTAGCCGGCCTCGGTCAACGCCGTCGCGTCGGCGATGGCGAATGGGACGTTGAGCATCCGGGCCAAGGTCTGCGCCAGGTGCGTCTTGCCGCAGCCGGTCGGGCCCATCAGCAGGATGTTGGACTTGGCCAGCTCGACCGCGTCGTCGCGGCCGCCGGCGTTGCCCGCCTGCACCCGCTTGTAGTGGTTGTAGACCGCGACCGAGAGCGCACGCTTGGCCTTGTCCTGGCCGATCACGTACTGCTGGAGGAAGTCGTGGATCTCCTTGGGCTTCGGCAGCTCGTCGAACTTCAGGTCCGAGGACTCCGAGAGCTCTTCCTCGATGATCTCGTTGCAGAGGTCGATGCACTCGTCGCAGATGTAGACCCCGGGGCCAGCGATGAGCTTCTTGACCTGCTTCTGGCTCTTCCCGCAGAACGAGCACTTGAGCAGGTCACCGCTCTCACCGATTCGTGCCACCTGCTGACCTCCACCTCGGGGGAATTCCAGGCTCCTGGTGTCAGGTGCCCGCCTGTTGATGGTGCTGATGTCCCGTGCTCGGCCTCGCTCGTCGGCGAGGCCCTCCACCCGGCAGATCGGGCCGGGGATCGGACGTTCGCCGACCGTACCTTCCGGCACCGGCCCCGGAGGGCGACGACTCGCCCGACGGGGACGGCGCCGTCACAACACGCGTCCCGCATCCCCGACGGTACGGGTCGAGCCCCCGACACGCGAAGCCCTCGACCCGTACCGCTTTGTGAACTCAGCCGGGCAGTGCGTTGAGCTTGCGGCTCTGGATCACCGCGTCGACGATCCCGTAGTCCTTGGCCTCCTCGGCCGTGAGGATCTTGTCGCGGTCGATGTCGGCCCGGACCTGCTCCTGGGTCCGGCCGGTGTGCCGCGCCAGGATCTGCTCCATCTGGCTGCGCACCCGCTCGATCTCGGCGGCGTGGATCTCCAGGTCGGAGACCTGACCACCGGCCTCGCCGGAGGGCTGGTGGATCAGCACGCGCGAGTACGGCAGTGCGAGGCGCTTGCCGGGGGTGCCGGCGGCCAGCAGGACGGCGGCGGCGGAGGCGGCCTGGCCCATGCAGACGGTCTGGATGTCGGGCCGGACGAACATCATCGTGTCGTAGATGGCCATCAGCGACGTGAAGGAGCCGCCGGGCGAGTTGATGTAGATCGTGATGTCGCGGTCGGGGTCGTTGGACTCCAGCGTGATCAGCTGGGCCATGACGTCGTTGGCCGACGCGTCGTCGATCTGCACCCCGAGGAAGATGATCCGCTCCTCGAAGAGCTTGTTGTACGGGTTGGACTCCTTCATGCCGTAGCTGGTCCGCTCCACGAAGGAGGGCAGCACGTAACGGCTGGAGGGCATCTCGAAGCTCATGGCAGTTCTCCTCTCAACCGTCAGTTGTCGGTGACCGGGTTGGTGCTGTCGGTCATGGCGGCACGGCTGACGACGTGGTCGACGAAGCCGTACTCCAGGGCCTCCTGCGCGGTGAACCAGCGGTCCCGGTCGGAGTCCTTCTCGATCTGCTCGACCGGCTGGCCGGTGTGGAAGGACTGCAGCTCGTTGAGCTCGCGCTTCGTCCGGCGGAACAGGTCGGCCTGGATCGCGATGTCGGCCGCGGTGCCGCCGACGCCGGCGGAGGGCTGGTGCATCATGATCCGCGCGTGCGGCAGGGCGTACCGCTTGCCCTTGGTGCCGGCGGTCAGCAGGAACTGGCCCATCGAGGCCGCCAGGCCCATGCCGTAGGTGGCGACGTCGCAGTCGATGAACTGCATCGTGTCGTAGATGGCCATGCCGGCGCTGACCGAGCCACCGGGCGAGTTGATGTACAGGTGGATGTCGCGCTTCGGGTCCTCCGCCGACAGCAGCAGCATCTGGGCGGCCAGCTGGTTGGCGATGACGTCGTCGACCTGGGTGCCGAGGAAGATGATGCGCTCGCGCAGCAGGCGCTCGTAGACCGAGTCGCCGAGGTTCATCCCCCCGCCGTTGGCGCGCATGAGCGGCGCGCTCGCCTGGTTCGGGTTCGTGCTCACGGGTGCGGTGACCTCCGTTGGACTGTCGTGCAGGCGATCTGCGGCGGGCTGGGTGGTGCGGGGCCCGGGAGAGGCCCCCCGAGGTGTCTTTCCCCGGTGCTCGCCAGACTCTGCGTCGACCCTAACGCGGACCCGTGCAGCGACAGTCCCGGCGCAGGGGGTGTTCGCCGTGGGCGCAGCGCCGGGTGCGCCGGTCGGGTGCGCCGGTCGGCTCCGGGACCCACGACGCCGTCCCACCCCGGGTCTCGGGGTGGGACGGCGTCGATCGTGCGGCGGCCCCGTCCAGGGGCTCGCTGGGGGCGAGGAGGACGGGGCGCTCTCTCAGCCCTTGGTGACGTCCTCGGAGTCCTCGGTCGCGCCCTCCATCGCCTCGACGGCGGCCGCGTCGGCGACCTCGGCGTCGGGCGCGTCGTCGGCGACGTCGGCGGTCTCGGCCTCGGCGTCCGTGGTCCCGGCGGCGGTGTCCTGGCCCTCCGCGGTGTCGGTGTCGGCGGCCGGGGCCTGCACCGTGCGCGGGCGCAGCGCCTCGAGGTCGACCATGTTGCCGGAGGCGTCGGTGATCGTCGTCTCCTCGAGCAGCTGGGCGAGGGTCTTGGTGCGGCGGACGTCGGCGACGAACTCGGCGATGTTGCCGGCCTGCTGCAGCTGCTGGGCGTACTGCTCCGGGCTCATCCGGTTGCGCTGGGCCTGCGCCATGATCTGCGCCGAGAGGTCCTCGTTGTCGACGGTGACCTCACGGGCGTCGGCGACGGCGTCCAGGATGAACTGGGTGCGCACCGCCTCCTCGATGTTCTTGCGCTGGTCGGTGTCGTAGGACTCCCGGCTCTCGACGCCGGTCATCTGCAGGAAGCCGTCCCAGTCCATGCCGGCCTGCTGCAGCTCGTTCTGCATGGCCCGGTTGCGCCACTCGATCTCGCGCTCGACGAGGCCCTCGGGAACGGGGACCTCGACGGTCTCGAGCAGCTGCTCGACCAGCTTGTCGCGGGCCTGCGCGCCCTGCTGCAGCACCTTGGTGCGGGCCAGCCGGGTGCGGACGTCGTCCCGCAGCTCGTCGAGGGTGTCGAACTCGCTGGCGGTGGAGGCGAACTCGTCGTCGAGCTCGGGGAGCTCCTTGGTCTTCACCGAGCGGACGGTGACGGTGACGTCGGCGGTCTCGCCGGCGTTCGGGCCCTGCAGCAGCGCGGTCTGGAAGGTCTTCGACTCCTCGGCCGACAGCCCGCGGACGGCGTCGTCGAGGCCCTCCATGAGGTTGCCGGAGCCGACCTCGTAGGACATGCCGGTTGTCGACCCGTCCTCGAGCACCTCGTCGCCGAGCGTGGCCTCGAGGTCGATGGAGACGAAGTCGCCGTCCTCGGCCGGGCGGTCGACGCCGGTGAGCATGCCGAAGCGCTCGCGCATGACCGAGATCTGCTCGTCGATCTCCTCGTCGGTGACCTCGACGTCGTCGACGGTGACCGCGAGCGCGGCGAGGTCGGGCAGCTCGACCTTGGGGGCGACGTCGACCTCGGCGGTGAAGGCGAGGGTGTCGTTGTCGTCGAGCCGGGTCACCTCGATGTCGGGCTGGCCCAGGACGCGCACCTGGTTCTCCCGGACGACCTCGGAGTAGACCTCGGGGATGGCGTGGTTGACGACCTGCTCGAGCACGAGCGGCCGGCCGACGCGCTGGTCGAGCACCCGGTTGGGCACCTTGCCGGGCCGGAAGCCGGGCACGCGCACCTGGCGGCCGAGCTCCTTGTAGACCTCACCGAAGGCGTGGTCCAGGTCCCCCCAGGGCACCTCGATCGCCATCCGGACCCGCGTGGGGCCCAGTTCCTCGATGGTGCTCTTCACAGCGGCAGTGCTCCTCGATCGACAGACAGGGACGGGCGCCGGACGACGCCGGGTCGACCCACGAGTCTAGAGACAGCCGCGGAGGTGCCGATCCGGCGGACGGAGACGGTCGGGGTGACAGGATTTGAACCTGCGGCCCCCCGCTCCCAAAGCGGGTGCGCTACCAAGCTGCGCCACACCCCGTGGCGGGCCGAGTCTAGGTCCCGCTGCTCAGGCGGGGCCGGCCGCAGGCTGCCCGACCTCCTCAGGCGGGCGGCCGCCAGCGCGCTCGTCCCCGGACCGCCACGAGCCCCAACGGGACGAGCGCGAGACAGGCGGCCAGGAAGATGGACCCGTAGCGGCCGGCGGCCGCGAGGTCGGCCACGGCCACGGCGGCCAGCGCACTGCCGCAGAACAAGGCCCCCGCGAACAGCGACACGACGGTGGCGCGCACCGCCGGCAGGACGTCGGTGGCCCAGGTCTGCAGGGACGAGTGCATGGCGGCCCAGGCGAGGCCGAGCAGGACGGTGACGGCGACCGCCGCGGGCGCCGCCCGTGACAGCGACAGCACCAGGCAGGCCGCCACCGCCGCGGCGGCGCCGAGCGCGATCAGCCGCGACGGGTGCAGGCGCCGGGACAGCCGGCCCACCGCGGTCGCGAAGACGAGGACGGCGATGCCGTAGACGGCCGTGATCCCTCCGGCCAGGGCGGTCGGAGCGCCGGCGGCCTCGATGGCGGAAGGCAGCAGCGTAAGGACGCCGAGGAGCACCCCGCCCTCCACGAAGGCCAGGCCGAGCACGAACAGCGCCGTCCGGGACCGGGCGACGGCCAGGAACGGGGCCATCGGGTTGCGGTGGTCCCGGGTGCGCGGAGGCTCGTCGAGGAGGCGCAGTGCCAGCGACAGCGCCAGCGCAGCCAGGCCCGTGACCACGAAGACCGCCCGCCACGTGAACAACTGCCCCACGACACCGGCCCCCGCTGAGGCCAGGGCGGTGCCGAGGGCCACTCCCACCATGAGCCGGGTGAGCTCCCGCTGACGGCGCTCCGCCGGCACGGTGTCACCGACGTAGATGATCCCCGCCGGATAGGCAGCACCGAAGAAGGCGCCGCCCACCCCGCGCGCCATCCCGAGCACGAGGGGGGTCCAGGCGAACGCAGCGGCCACGGCGGCGAGACCGGCGACCACCAGGGCCAGTCGCATGGTCCGCACCAGTCCCAGGCTGTCCGACACCAGCCCCCACGCCGGCTGACCGAGCCCGTAGGCGAGGAAGTACGCGCCGGCCGCCTGCACGATCGCGGACAGCGGGACGTCGAGGTCGGCAGCGATCGCGATGAGTAGCGGGGGCATCGCGAAGCGATCCAGGATGCTGACGAAAGCGTTCACCTGCAGCAGCCGGATCGGGTCCGGCCGCCTGGACGGAGCGCTCGCCACCAACGGACCGTATCGAGGTGCCCCCCGAGGGCCGGCTCCCAGAGGACCTGCGACAGGGGCTGCACCAGGGCGGCTACGCTGTCCGTGCACCTCCGCGGGTGTAGCTCAATGGTAGAGCCCCAGCCTTCCAAGCTGGCCATGCGGGTTCGATTCCCGTCACCCGCTCCGAGCAAAAGCGCAGCTCAGGCCGCCTGCTAGGTCCTCTGAAGGAGTACTGGAGGACCGTCTGAACGGTCCGTTTGAGGCCCCTGGAAACCCCTGTTCTCCGCTCCATTGGTCATGAATTGGTCACGCCGGACGGCCCCATACGGCCACGTCACAGCCCCCTCCGCCCGTCTCGGGCTTGGCCGTGACCACAGATTGGTCACGCGGTGAGCTCGAGGCCGTGTCGGGCGGCGATCCGCCGGGCGATCTCCTCCACCGGGGCCGTGAGGCGCTCGGCTGCGGCACGGCTGTAGATGACGACGGCGTAGACGGCGTACCGCCACAGCGGGGTCTGCCACCAGCCGGCATCGCTGAGCAGGTCGGGCTGCAGGCCGCCGCGCATGCAGGCGGCGGCGTAGAGGGCGTACTGGCTGTTGCGGTGCTCAACATGGCCGCGGAACGTCAACTCCGGCAGATAGCGCTCGCGTAGACCCTCGTACTCCAGCAGTTCGGCGCCGGCCGGGCACGCGACGTCGAGCGCCGTGACGGCCAACTCGAGCAGAGCCACATTGGGCGTGAACCAGCCAGACACGTGGCTGGGAGCCACTGCCGACATCAGGTCGGAGGCGTCGTCACCCCGCGCGAGGCCGGACAGCACCGCAACTTGAGCGCGACGATGCAGGACGTCCTGGTCGACGCGCTCCCGCTTCGTCACCGCGACATCGTCACCCCAATGCCTCGTCCTGCCCGGTCACCCCAAGCACGCCAGCCCCGCCGACTGAACCACAGCCCGGCGTGGCGGCAGAATCTAGTAGAACGGGCGCCGCCAACGACAGGTCAATGTGACGGTCAGGACACGCTCAGATCCAACCGCCTCCAGCCATGCGCTTACAGGTCGGACCCCGAAGTCAAGGCGGCACGGACGAACGGGATGGCTGTCCGCTCGCGCGCCGGGATGGACGTGCAGCGTCAGTTGAGCAACGTCGACTTGCCCGCCGGAGTCAGCGAAGTAGTGGCAGGCCTGAGTGTTAAGCGAGACCTATGCCCGAGCCCGGCTGCGAGCGTCTTTGAGCGCGCTGCTGACCGCTGGCTTTGGCCCCCTCGCAGCCTGGACGAGCGGAAGACCATCGGGCATGGTGATCACCGGAAAGTGAATGCCGTACACGGGTACGCCCATCTTGCGTGCGTAAGCCGCCTCCATGAGGGTACCCTCGTTGAACCCGATCGCGATTACAGCGTCACAGTCGTCCACTAGGGCTAGGTCTCGACCCTCCCCTAGCCCCGTTGCGATCGGTTCAGTGATGAACTCGTTCGCCTCGCGCAAGTCGAGGCCGGGCAGATACCCAACACACCTAGCGTCCGCGCGAGCTGCCTTCGCTCCGGCCGGCGCAGCTTCCATTACACCCCGCAGACCTCCACCCACGATTACGACGTCCGCCTCGTTGCCCAACAGTCGGCCGACGTCGTGCGCCGCCTTGCGAATGTCCGCGCTCGCAGTCCCCGGGCCAATGACGCCGATGCGCACGCCGAGGTCGGATCGACGGGACAATCTCGGATAACGACCCGCTTTGCTCCAGAGGCTTTGAAAGTCATCTTGATGGTGCGCGAAGAGATCACCGCCTTGGGCGAAGGTTTTCTCCACCAGCTGCCTGCCCTCGTGCATTCGATGGTTGTACATGCGGGTCATGCCCACGCCGCGGCCGTCGTCCCGAAGCATCAAGTATGCCGTGTAGGAAGGTCCCGGTGCTACCACCGTACGGACCTGCACCCGATCAGGATGGGCCGTTGCGAGCCTCCCAATGCGGTCGAGCAACTTTCGCACGGCAATTTGGAAGTCGACTGGGTTCTCGAAGTTGTGGCGGCCAGCCAGCATCGCCATCAATCGCCCATCCTCTGGGTCGGGCGCGCAGAATCGAGCTCTCCCTCCCGCAGCAACGAAGCCGTTCAGGACCGGCGCCCAAGGATCGAGCCACCGCGAGTCGAACAGGCAAACTGCGCTCAACTCCTGAGCGCCCCGGAGCATCTTTTCCAGGTCCGATCTCGCGATGTCGCGGATGCGCACCTCCTGCAGCGCTAGTCCCGCCTCCGTCTCGGTCATCACCGACCGCAAAGTTTCAGCGAGAGCCTGCCGCTGCCATCGGTCGACGGCGACTTGCCAGACTGCCGCAAAGAGCCCCGCCGACAGGAGCGTGGACCCCAGTTCCTCACCCCAGTCGACACGCCCGCCGAACAGCGCCAAGACGATCATCCCGCCGGCCACCAGACCCAGGGCTGCCACGAGGTAGCTCTGCCGCCGCGCCAACGTGAATAGTCGCGGTTGACGCTGCCTGCTTACTGTCACGCCTTCGCCCTCCATCGCGCAGTGAACATCGCCCAAGGCTGGAACCACGGCCCGCGTCGCGCCAGTTCACGGCCACGACGTTTCGGCGATTGTCGTTCAGGCGCAAGCTGGTCGTGCCGTGTGGCAACGGCCCCCGACCGCGCGCTGTACACACTGGAAACTATCGCGGAGCCGGCGTCCCGGACCCCTCGAAGAGATGCGCGACCTGGTCGGCGTCCCACGCAACGGTAGGGAGGCGGACCTCGCCCCCGGTGGGAGTAGCCGACATAGCCCGGCTTGCCCGCCACAACAGCGAGGGCCACGCGCGTCGACGTGAACCTGGGCAAGTAGCTCGGGGTCCGGTCAGCGGCGATCAGCGGACAAGGGAACCGGGGGCAGTCCCGATTTGAGAGCGCGGGACATCGGTGCGGCAAGGACCAACGACACCCGACAGGTGTCAACGCATGTCAGAGGCCGAGTGCCCCCTACGCCGCAGGTCAGTGCGCTAGGCGGAAATGATATCGGGGATGACAACTCGGGCGACAAACCTGCAGCTCAAACATGCACTAGCCCCGCCTCAGTCCGCATGCAGTCCGCAAAAAGAGCGGTGCTTCAGGTCACCACCACCTTCGTGACTGGAGGGGTCTCCCATCCGAGAGCTGCTCAACCTGGAACAAGCACCTGTCTGAGACCTGCCGCAGCCGCTCCCGGCTCCTGAGATCCGCTGGAGCGATCCGCCACAGGAGCCAGGTCCACGCCAACTGGGCGCCACCGCTCAGCCGAGCCATCACCTCGACTCGACGCGCGACCTCGGGCTGGACATAGACATCGAAAATGTCGTTGTGGCTGCCTTGGGCAGCCGTGCGCAACCACGAATGGAGCCGGGCGATGCCGAGAAACTCCTGTAGTGCGGTGCGCGCACCTTCCTCTAGCACGAAGGCCACCGGTTCGAGTTCCTCCGGGCTGCCGTTCTGCCCGAAGGAGTGCTCGAGGTATAGCTCTGCGGTTCGGACGCCATCCATCAGTCGCGCCGACATTGCCCTGAGCGGGATGGCAGCATCACTCTCATCCCCTGGGGAGCCGGGCTCTCCGACAAAGTCCAAGAACGTCGAGACGGCTTCTATGCAGGCGAAGAACCCATCTGCGACTTGGATTGATGGGATTGCGTTGGTCCGCGACGAATTTTCCCAGACCGAAGTCTCCAAGTCACCTAGCAGTGACTGCCACTGACGATCGCCGCCGAACATTAGTAGTTGGACGAAACGCTGAAGATGATAGGCGCCACCGAGGGAGCGCCTAAGTAGAAGGGTCTCCTGGAAGCGCAACTGGTCCCCTCGCGCTGCCTCTTCAGTGGACCGAGGGGCGGAAGCAAGTTCCTCACTGCTTAGCCAGAGAGGCAATCGGCTGAGGGAGTCATGAAAGCGCTCCACCATCTCGGCGACCGACTCCTCCGTCGCCTCTAGCCAGGACTGCACGGTTGGTTCGGCGAAGTAGCCACACCCGACGCCGATGGCAGCAATCGCTCTAGCCTCCAACAGTCGGCCTAGGGTCCATGGATGCACCCCGGACCCCAGGCGCCCCGGGACGCGTACGCTGGACAGGAATCGCTCGGTCGCGAACGTTGCGGCATCACCGGTCATACCCAGGCTCCAGGTGGGGTGTCGACCTCATCGCCAGCGGAGAAGTCCCGGGGAAGGGTGTAAGTCTCGGTTGGCTTGCAGACGGACGTATGGTCCGTGTCTCGCGCCCTCCAGTAGACATCTTTTCTATAGCAGAGGCTCGTGACAACGTCGTCCCTCTCTGCCCAGATTACTGCTGCAGATAGAGATGGAAGGTCGCCAAGAATGTCGCACCAGTGATTTGTGTCGTCGCGAAGACTGTGGAGCAGCAAGGACCCGGGATGCAGTTCCTGCGCGCTCGGTGAGCCGCCCTTGTAGATCGCTACCAATCCGCTGAGACCAAAAGTTCTTGCCAGTCTCCCCACCTGCCCCGACAGTCGCTCACCTCCGAGCGCCGGAGCGAAGAGGCGGAGCCTCGCCTGCAGAACGGGGTTTGCGACTCCCGTTGCGTTGAATCTCCTCAGATGGCCCTCCACGATGAGTCGCAATATGACACCACCTGCGGAATGACCAACGAGCACCAGCTTCTCGTACGGTCCACGTTCTGGGCGCAGAGACTCTACTTGGCCATCACGTGTGAACGAAAAGAGAATCCCCGGTGGTAGCGGAAACACTTCGTCGAGAAAGCTAGATATGTAATCGGCTGAACGCGTAAGCTCATGGGCCACGCTGTCATAGCTCAAGAAGTATGCGTCGGAGTGTCGCCAAAGCGGGTGAGAGTCCATCTGCTCGGACATCTGGCGCCAAGTCTTCCAAGGATGGCCTTTGAAACCGTGGACGAACACGACCGCCGTTGTGACGAGCTCGTCCCGCGAGAGCAACGCGAACGATGACGAGGGCAGCCCCGGGGCGATGTCCGAAATTCGCTCCCTCAGAATGTGAGACAACTGCAACGAGATCGCACCCCTCTGTCACCCGACGCTGGAGGAGGTAAGCGGGCGCAGCGCCAAGGCCCGCTTGGTGACGCTAGCTGAGGTGCAGGCGCCTCGGACTAGGGACCTCGCATCCCTCCAACGCCGCGGCTCTGGATGAAGCGGCTCGGCGTCGGGCCGAAGGCGCACGACCAAGGGCATCGACCCTGCTGCTGACGAGCAAGGACCGCGCAACTGGCCCCCGGAACGACATCGGGCCAGGGCCTTCGCATAAAGGCCCTGGTCCGTCCGGGTGGAGCTGAGGGGACTCGAACCCCTGACCCCCACACCACCAGGCCGTCATGATCGCGTTCGTGGTCGTCCGCCAGCGTCCATGACGGCCCTCTGGCCAGCAAGTATAAGACCTTTCTAGACACCGGCGGACGGAGGCGAACAGCGCCGGATTCACCGCAACTGCAACCAGAACTGCAACCACCGCTGGCCCGCGAAGGTGGCTGGCGGGTGAACGACGCGCGCCCGCGTGCGGTCGTTGATGGGCGACCCGGTCGGGTGATCAGGCCGGATGGGCCCGCAGCCCGGTGATCTCGGCGCGGGAGTGGACCATCTCGGGGTAATCCTCCCCGCCGGCCTTGGCGAGGTCGTGGGCGAGGTCGCGGGCGGCACGCAGCACGTGCTTCTCCCGGTGCCGGGACGTGGCTGGGAGCCGCGGCCGCCATCAGGCCGTAGACGTCTTCGCCTGCCGCCAAACCGGACAGCACCTCAGCCTGAGCGCGGCGATGCAGGACGTCCTGGTCGACGCGCTCCCGCTTCGTCACCGCGACATCGTCACCCGAAGGCCCCGTTCTGCGCTGCCATCCCGAGGACGCCACCCAGCCCACTGAATCGAGAGCCCGGTCGGGCGGCGAATCTAGTACGACAGGCGGCGCCTTCGACAGGTCAAAGTCACGCTCAGGGCACGTCCAGGCCAGGCCACCCGCCACCGCCCAAGAATCGTTCGTTCCCGCGCGAATCTCGCTCTGCCAGCGCAGGCCGCAGCCCCACAGCCACAGAGTCAACTGAACCGGGGCAGTCCCTCAGGCTCGGTCCTCAACTTAGAAAGTTGATCTCCCAGGCACATTCGCCGGGTTCGCAGCAGTAGATGCTCAACGTGGCCGCGAGTCAGACAGCTTTGACCTCCGTGGGCGTACACGGCAGTCCGCCCCGTCCGCACCGCTGGCGCCAGTCGGTCGGTAGCCCTCAGGCGCAGGTGCCTCGTGTACTGCTTTCAGCGTTGCTCCACCGGTACGTTGACTAACCTCAAGTGGCACAACCTACGCTGAATGTCACCGACCGGCGGATTTGGTCCAAGGGGGCAGGTTGCGTGATGATCAATGTGAAGTCGAATTCACCCGAGGCGTCTGTGGGGAGATTGAACACTGACTCCCAGAGACTCAAGCCCACCGGCAATTTCGTATCCTCGTCATAGTTGTAGAGACTCCGTGCACTACTGTCTGCCAAGAAGGCGACGTTCGCGGCCACGGCCGTGTCGTTCGGATTTGTGACCGAGAATGACAGCCGAACCTGATCACCACAGACGAAATAATCTTGATCGCTTCCAGCAGCGTTTCTCGTCCACAGTCGTTCGACCTGCAGGTCGGCCAGAGTTGGAGGGGCTGGGGCTGGGGCAGGGGCGGGAGCCGGCGCGGGACCCGGGGCGGGAGCGGGCGCGGGAGCCGGGGCGGGGGCCGGCGCGGGAGCCGGGGCCGGGGCGGGGGCAGGGGCGGGAGCCGGGGCCGGGGCCGGGGCGGGAGCCGGGGCCGAGCCAGGCGCCGGGGCGGGTGCGGGGGCCGGGGCGGGAGCCTGGTCCTGCTCCTCCTCAGGTGCCGGTACCCCTTGCTGATCCCGCGGCTGCGGTTGGGGCTCTTGGGGCGGCCCCTGTGCCTGCGGGAGTTGAGGATTCATCGGGTCTTCGAGAGGAATTGTGACAGGGCCGTACCGCTGCTCGAAGTCCGCCATGTACTTGGAGATCTCGTCGGATCGCGGTGCAGCCAGGAAGTCGTCCACCCACTTCCTGAGGTCCTGACCGACGTTGTAGCCCGCCTGCTGAGTCACGACCATTGCGGCCTGGAGACAGTAGAGCGCTGGCGTTCCGATAGTGCCATGAAGACTTGACAGTGGAATGGCGGCCGCGATGTCCGACCCCCACCGTGCGAACTCGAAAGTCACATTAGCGGCACTCTCTCCGCGCTCAATCGTCGCTACCGCCCGATCACCGGCCTCATCGACCTTGATGACCTTTACGACACCTTCTCCGAGCGGACCGGTGAAGAGTCCCGTCGCCTTCTCGAGCATGACGTCGCGGAACTGAATGTAAATTGCGTTGAGGCAGACTTCCCACGCCTCGCGAAGCTGGACCTGGCCCGGCGGAGCCGATGGCCGCACCGCCACAGCTGAGGGCTCCGCCGCAGCGGCGACCTGAGCGGTGTCCGCCTGCTGCCCAGCGGCGTCGGGCTTGCACCCCGTGATTAAGATGGCCATGGCGAGTGCGAGGGCGACCACCATGGCGCGAAAAGCAGTTTTCATGGCGTCAACCTCCTAGTGGTTGACGAGATCGTGACCGGCGGTGAGACGTAGACGCCGATACGGACTGGGCGATCCCGGTGACGGACCAGGCGATGCAGAGCACGAACAGGGCGAATTGCCCCACCGTCTCAACTTCTCCGCATCCGCCCCCGCCTTCAACAACACGCAGATGCCACCGACGTGGAGAAGGATCCAGAACACGCCTGCCGACCGGTAGTGCCGGTCGGCAGCACCCTCCCCGGCGACACCGTTGGTAGGTGCTTTCCGCAGCTCGTCGAGGGTCACCGTGGCGCCGGCGGCGGGGACCCAGGGACGATGGCCTTGTGGGGATCGGGCCAGTTGTGCCCGGCCCGATCCCGACATCACCCGGTCAGGCCATCGCGCCGGTTGGGGCCTCCTGCCGAGGAATCGACGGCACACCGGCGCCGGTCCACGCCCACATCGTCCAGTGGTAGCTGCCGTCCTCCTGGACCTCGTACTCGACGACATCGGCCACGTCGGCCAGGCGGCTCAGCTGCCCCGTAGCGCTCGGACAGGAACCCCAGACCCCGAAGCTCGCCTGATAGCCCGGGCCGGTCTGACGGCCCACACCACCGCCGACCCAGTCGGCGACGTCGCCGGTGTCCGTCAGCATGAGCAGATGACCTTCGCCAGAGAGGACACCTCCTGGACGGAAGGTCTGCTGATAGGTGCCGGTGTCCGTGATTTCCTGTCCAAGCAGGGTCCCACGCCCTTGGAAGGACACCTCGAGCCACACCTGCTGTCCCTCCGACGGCAGGACACGAATGCCGGTGAACTTCCCCGAGGACTCGCCCAGTCGTTCGCCCAGCATGGCGTACACCTCCCCGGGCCAGGCTCACGCACCGTCACGGCGATGAGCCCGACCGCAGTCGTCGGTCGTTGCCTCGCCAAGACGGAAGGGGACCCGGGCCGATCTGGCCGGCCCACCATGCAGCAGGTCCCCTGCCTCCTTGGGCACCCTGCGACTGCACTCACCGCCGGGTGCCCAAGTCATGATCGTCCTCAGCCGATGGCGCCACAACGACTGTGCTTCGCCCATCCGCTCGGATGAGGCGACGAGCGGCATGGTGGAACGATGAGTTCCTTCCCTTGTGGCGTGTCCCGCCGGCTCCCCTCGGGGCGCCCGGGGCGACGCGCACGGACTGATCAGGCGGCTCTGATACGCGGTGCCAGCGAGTCTCGCGTACGCCGGGTGATGGGTGTAGCACTGCTTCGTGAGCGGTCGGGGGACCGATTTCTTCATCAGCCACGCCGGCCGGGACACCGCGTGGGCCGAGTGGCTGGCCTGGCAGCTGCAGCAGGACGGCTACCGCGTCGAGCTGGACGTGTGGGACTGGGCGCCGGGTGAGGACTTCGTGGCCCGCATGTCCGCGGCGCTGGAGTCCGCGGACCGGCTGCTGGCGGTGTGCACCGCGGCCTACTTCGCCTCGGCGTTGGGCGGCGCCGAGCTGCGCGCGGCCTTCGCTGACCAGGCCAAAGCCGAAGGTCGGATCGTGCCGGTGCTGGTCGAACCGGTCACCCTGCCGCCGCTGTACGCGCCGCTGATTCACCTGGACCTGATCGGCCTCGACGAGGCCACCGCAGCCGCCCGGCTGCGGACCCGGCTGGCCGGCGGCCGGCCGGCGAGCGCGCCGCCGTTCCCGCGGGCCGGCCCCGCGCCGACAGACAAGCCGGGGTTCGCCGGCCGGCTACCGGCGGTGTGGAAGGCACCGCCGCGCAATCCGCGGTTCACCGGCCGGGACAGCATGCTCACCGAGCTGCGGCGGCGCCTGCACTCGGGTGAAGGCACCCTGGTGGTCCAGGCGCTGTACGGGCTGGGTGGGGTGGGCAAGACCCAGCTGGCCCTGGAGTACGCGCACCGGTTTGCGGCCGACTACGACCTGGTGTGGTGGATCGACGCCGAGCAGCCGGTGCTCATCGCCGAGCAGCTCGCTGCGCTCGCCGCCCAGCTGGACCTTTCGTCCGGGCCGACGGTCGCCGCCACCGTCGAGCGGCTGCTGGCCGAGCTGCGTGGCCGCACCCGCTGGCTGCTCGTCCTGGACAACGCGGAGCGGCCGGCCGACGTCGCCGCCCACCTGCCCGGCGGGGCCGGGCACATGCTGATCACCTCCCGCGCCCCCGGCTGGGGAGCACTGGGTGGCCGGCTGGAGGTCGACGTGCTGGCCCGGGCGGAGACGATCGCGCTACTGCGGGCCCGCATCCCGGGCATGAGCGAGGAGCTGGCCGACAAGCTGGCCGCCGAACTGGGGGATCTGCCGCTGGCCGCTGCGCAGGCCGCCGGCTACCTGGAGCAGACAGCCCTGCCGCCGGCGGACTACCTGCGCCGGTTCCGTGCCCGCCGGGCCGGCCTGCTGGCCCGCGGCGACGTGGTCGGTTACCACGGGCGGCTCGACACCGCCTGGGCCCTGTCCCTGGAGCGGCTGCGCTGCGAGGACCCGGCCGCGGTGCGGCTGCTGGAGCTGGCCGCCTTCCTCGCCCCGGATCCCATTCCGCTGGCCCTCTTCACGGGCCATCCGGAGCTGCTCGACGAGCCGCTGCGCGGCATCGCCGCCGATCCCGACGCGCTGGCCGACACCGTCGGCGCGCTGGTCGGCTACTCGCTGGCCCGCCGCTCCCCCGACGCCTTCCAGCTGCATCGGCTGGTGCAGGCCGTCATCCGCCACCGACTGGCCCCCGACCGGCAGCAGGCCACCGCCGAGCAGGTGGTGGCGTTACTGGCCGCTGCCTTTCCTGGCGACCCGGAGGATCCGGCCAGCTGGCCCGGCTACGCCCAACTCGCTCCGCACGTGCTCGCCACCGCCCCGCTCGGGGATTTCTCCTCCGACAGTCGGCACCTGGTCCTGGACACCATCCGCTACCTGCAGGCAACAGGAGATAACTCCGGCAGCCGGGCCGTAAGCGCACCGCTGCTCAACCGCTGGCGCGATGTCCTCGGCCCCGACCACCCCCACACCCTCACCGCCGCAAGCAGGCTCACCCTCGACCTGATGCGATTGGGCAAGGCCCAACCGGCCGACCTCCTGGGCGAGGACACCCTGCGGCGGTGCCGCCAGGTGCTCGGCCCCGACCACCCGACCACCCTGGGAATGGCGGCCACCCTGATCGATGTCCTGAGCGCGCTGGGTGAGGCGGAGCCGGCCCGGGCCCTGGGCGAGGACACTCTGCAGCGCAGCCGCCGGATGCACGGCCCGGACCACCCGACCACCCTGCGGGCGGCGGCCACCCTGACCGGCGCCCTGGTCGGGCTGGGTAAGGCGGAGCCGGCCCGCGCCCTGGGCGAGGACACCCTGCAGCGCAGCCGCCGCGTGCACGGCCCCGACCACGTGACCAGCCTGGCGGCGGCGACCGCCCTGACCTTTGCCCTGGTCTTGGCGGGTGAGGCGGAGCCGGCCCGCGCCCTGGGGCAGGACACCCTGCAGCGCAGCCGCCGCGTACTCGGCCGCAACCACATGACCACCCTGTTGGCGG
>NZ_FNOT01000030.1:0-6425 GCF_900107105.1 Geodermatophilus africanus | reverse complement strand
AGGACACCCTGCCGCGCTGCCGCCGCGTGCTCGGCCCGGTCCACCCGATCACGGGATACCTGGCTCAATTCGCCGTGACCGACCATCCCCCGCTCGGCGACGAGGCCACCGAGGACGACACGAGTCCGCCGCGGTGACGATCCATCCCCCGCCAGGGTCCGGGGGGCTCGGTGCCCCCTGCTCATCCTGCCGGACGATGCCGCGGAGGTGGGGTTGTACAGGGTGTCTTAGCCTTCCAAGCTGGCCATGCGGGTTCGATTCCCGTCACCCGCTCCACGCGAAACCGCAGCTCAAGCGGCCGGTTAGGTCCTCTGGAGGAGTACTGGAGGACCGTCTGAGAGTCCCGTATTGGGCCCCTGGAGACCCCTGTTTTCCGCTCCATTGGTCATGAATTGGTCACGCCGGCCGGGCCCAGACGGCCAGGTCGCAGCCCTCCTTCGCCTGTCCCGGGGCTTGCCCGTGACCCACAAGTGGTCACGCGGTGAGCTCGAGGCCCTGCCGAGCGGCAACCCGCCGAACGATCTCCTCCACCGGGACCGCGAGGCGCGCGGCTGCGGCACGGCTGTAGATGACGACGGCAAAGACGGCGTACTGCCACAGCGGGGTCTGCCACCAGCCGGCATCGCTGAGCAGATCGGGCTGCAGGCCGCCGCGCATGCAGGCGGCGGCGTAGACGGCGTACTGGCTGTTGCGGTGCTCCACACGGCCGCGGAACGTCACCTCGGGGAGGAAGCGCTCGTGCAGGCCCTCATACTCCAACGGCTCGACGCCGGCCGGGCATGCGAGGTCGAGCGCCGTGACGGCCAGCTCGAGCAGAGCCACACTTGGCGTGAACCAGCCGGGCACGTGGCTGGGAGCCGCGGCCGCCACGAGGTCGTAGACGTCGTCGCCCCGAGCCAGCCCGGACAGCACCGCAACCTGAGCACGGCGATGCAGGACGTCCCGGTCGATGCGCTGGCGCTTCGTCACCGCGACATCGTCACCCGAAGGCCACCCCGAGGACGCCGCCCAGCCCACTGAACCGGGAGCCCGGTCGGGGAGGCGAAAGCTAGTACGACAGGCGGCGCCTTCGACAGGTCAATCTGACGGCTAGGACACGTCTAAATCCGGCTGCCCGAGATCGTCAAGGACCGCTTCGTGCCCCGCGCGTCTGGGGTCTTAAGGCAACGGTCCGCCGCGGGAGCGCCCCAGGATGTGATCGACCGGCGCGGCTTCCCCGCCGAGCGGCGTCGTCCCCGATTGATTGGGCGACCGGACGGCGGTGGCGCCGTGCTGATGCGCCCGGCTCATCGAGGCGTCGACGCTAACCGCCCAGTCGAGCTCCCTGGCAGCGTCGACGCCGGCTTGCGGCGCGGTCAGGATTCAACCCAGGTGCCGTCGAAACTGGATGGGGGATGCCGCTTCCGGACCCGTCTGCCACACCAGAGCCTCCACTGAGCCCGGGGCGGTTCAGTCCGGCGGAATGTCGAAAGCAACCGGTGTCACGGTGGACGGCGCAAGCCGGCTCGAGAAGAGCGGGGTTCCTGACCTCTCAGGACCCAGATCACGGCGGTGGCGCCTCGCGGTCGGTGATGTCGCGCACCGGCTGGCTCCAGCGAGGCTCGCCGCTCTGTAGGTCGATGGCGCGGACCTGTGCCGGCTCTTCGACGAGCGCATCGCCTTGCCGGTGCACGTGGGGCTCCACTACGTATACGACCTGGGAACCGCTGACGAGGAAGGGCAGGAAACGCACGTGTGAGCGGATCGCGCCCACCTGTTGGCCGCTGCTGCGGTCGAAGATCCTCCACTGGTATTTCTCCCACACCGACTCGTCGCCGAGCCGTTCACTGATCAGGACGTGGGAGCCGTCCGCGGACAGAAACTGCGGTTCGGGCAAGCCGGGAAGTGGTGCCGTGGTTTCCACCGGTGCTGCTGCCGAGGGCGTCACGGGGGTCGGTTCTGTGAAGGACTCCGGCGACGGCGGCGCGATCGTCGTCACGGTTCCGTCGGTGAGCCCTACCCGCACGGCGCCGCGCTCGATGACCACCTCGGCTCCCGGCTCTGCAGTCGCGGCCCCGGGCGCCACCTCTGCGGAGGTTACGGGTGGCGCTTCCTCGCCCGGCAAGACCTCTAGCGGACCCCAAGCAATGCCCTGCAAGGGTCGCTCCACGAACTCCCAGGACACCGAGGCATCGGTTTCCAGTGGCTCCGCGTGCGCGATAAACGAGCGGTTCATGCTCTGGCCGATCGTGGGTTGCACTCCGGGGGGCAACTCCACCCGGCTGCGCATGACTGGCGTGCCGCGTTGGCGGGTGTCTAGGGCGACGATGGCGAGTTCGTTGGCGGGTCCCGTGGGTTCGGCCTGGCTGACGAGAAGATTTCCGGATACGGCGAGCGGCTTGGCCGCGTCCTGCGAGTGCCAGACCGCTTCTCCGGTGCCGAGATCCAGCGCGACGACGCCCCCGCCGGGACTCATCGCGTAGACCTCGCCGGAGTCACGATCGACCACTACTCCAGGACTGAGTTCGAAGCTGGTCACGGGGTCCCTCTCCCTGTGCGGTCTCGATGGTCCTGAACGACATCAAGGCACGGGCGCTGGGAGGGTGAGCGTCCACGCGCCGCGGCCCAACGTGCCGGCCAATAACACCCGGTCCTGCCCGCTATACTGTAGGCGCAGCACCGGCGCAAGCGGCAAATCCGTGCCAAGTTTGCTCCACACGCTGAACGCGGGCCCTGCGGCGACGAACACCCCGCTGTTTGTCCCTACCACGACGGAGCCACCGCCCAGGTCAGGGCAGTAAACGACCGACCGCAGCACGGCAGCGCCACGGGCCGGTAGGTTCCCTGTGACGATGTTCCACTGCCCTCCCGCGTCGGTGGTGCGAAACACCTGAAGTGCGTCGATGACGAACGCGACACGCGGATCGTCCGGATCCACCGCGATCCCAACCACGGTGGCAGCTCCCGGATACGTCCCCGATGCCGTGAGCGGTGTCGGACGCGCCGCGGTCCGGACGAAGACGCTAGAGCCGCTACCGATGTAGAGGACGTCGCTGTTGCCTGTCGCACCGTAGGCGATGGGCCCGCTGCCATTGACTTGCAGGCCAGGTGCTATAGCCGTCAGCGTGTCTCCCTGGTCATCGGATTCATAGACTCCGTTCGTCGCGCCGATGACCAGTCGTGTCGGTGCCACGCGGTTGAGCTCCAGAGGGGTGTAAAACTGTGCAGCCAGTGGTGGCCCGCCGCCCAGTACGCGCAAGGCCACTGGCGTCCGGCTCTGTAGCATCCCTGCGGTGTTGTAGACCTCTCGTCTCAGCCCCCCCAGGAACTGGAAACTGGAATAGCGCGTGGACCGACCGGGGGTGCTGATGGCATCCACCGCGACGACACCGCCGTCACCGGTGGAGACACTGGGCCATCGCCGTGCCGCATTGACCAACTGCTGCGGACTGCCGGTGTCCTGCGCGCCGCCGATGATAGTCCGGCAATTGGCATCCCAGGCGACGGAATGAAACTCGGTCACCTGGAGATCCCCATTCATTGAGAACCAGTCGCCATCGCCGCGTTGCGGCCGGGTGTGCCGGTAAATTCCGCCGTCGTCGGACTCGATCAGCATTCCATTGGGAGCCAATGCCATGTCTCGGGAATCCGCATGAGGCGCGCTGCCGGAGGCCGTTCCGGAATGGGTCAATGGCGTCGATTGAGCACCTGGCGGGCGACTGGCGTCGATGCGGAACAGTCGGCCAGAGAAGTCCCGGGCACCGATGGAGTTCGGAAAGCGCGGAGCTCCGGGCAGCTGTGCGCCCTCAGTGAACGCGGGTTGCCGGTCGCCTCCGACATAGACGATGTCGGGGTTATTTCGATCGGCTGCGATGGAGAGGTGGATGCTAGCCTGCGCGCCCGGATGTAGACCGAAGACGACACCTCCGGCTTCCGTGGTCCTCGGCAGATCGAGTGAATTCCAGATCGCTCCGCCATTGCCGGAGCGGAACAACCCAGCCAGACGCCTGCTTGCACCGCAGATGGCGACGTAGACGTTGTCGGCGGTGCCGATCGACATTCTGATGTTGGTCGATCCCGGCAGCAGGGCGTCGATTGCCGGGTTGCTGATTTTGCTCCAGGTTGCACCGGAGTTTGTGCTGCGGTAAAGACCACTGTTACCCGCATGTGTGTATAGGCGGGCAGGATCGGCGGGGTCGCCGGCTAGATCAAAGGCCGGGCCGGCGGGCAACCCGGTGCCCGGGGCGCCGGACACCAGCGTCCAGGTGACGCCGGCATTGGTACTCCGATGCACTCCGGCGGTGTTGTCACTGGCGAGGATGGTATTGCCGCGCGGAGCCACACCGGTGACGTGCAGGGGACGCACAGGATCAATTTGGAGCGTCGTCCAGGTGGCCCCGCCGTCGACGCTGCGGAGCAGGCCGATCAGCGCACCTCCCGAGCGCGCGTTGCTGCTGAAGCGCCCGGTTCCGGCAAGCAGGGTTAGATGCGTGGGATCGGTCGGATCGATCGCCAGCGCACCGAAGGAGAGTGACCTCTCGAGATCGGTCAGGGGTTGCCAGGTCGGCTGCGCGGCCATCGCATTAATCGTGCGCCAGATCCCCCCGTTCACCGCTGCGGCATAAACGACAGCGGAGTCGACCGGATGCACGGCAAGAGCCTGGATTGCGCCCACCACCTCGCCGTCGAAGATGTTCTCAACCTGGCCCCGGGTGATCGGTTGCGGACCCTGTCGCTGCCACTTCATGCCCAAATGCTGCCGCGCAACGAGCAGGCAGTCAACCTTGGGCCAACTCACCGGCCCCTGCGGTGACGCGGCGTTGACGATCCGGTGACGCCCAATGCCTGACTCTGCAGCGATTAAGCTTAGGCGTAGTGCGTGTATCGACCGGAAGTACCGAGAAGATGCCCGGCACCCTCGTGTGATCGAATCGGGACGATGATCCGCAGCGATGAGGGTCTCACCAGCGATCGCGCTGAGTTGAGGTGAGCAGAGGGCTGCGGCGGCGACCGCGCTGATCCTCCAGGAGCAAAGGGTGACCCGGTGAGACGCCCGCCAGTAATCAGAAAGGCACGAACGCGCTCGGTAGGTGCGCTCAGCGCGGTAAGCAGCCCGTTGCAGGTCCGGTGTCGGTGCAGCACCGCGCTGCCGGGCGAGCGATTGACGGGGTGTGCACCCCGACCCCGGTGCCGGTGTAGCCCTTGTCGGCCAGCACCGGCAGTCCCCGGGCGGCATACGGGTACGCCGCCGGTAGCACCAGTTCGCGGGCGGCGGTCAGGTCGTGGCCCCACCTGTCCCGTACCGGGTCTGATGGAGGCTCTCAATCCACGTGAGGATGAGAGTCATGGCGGCACCGAGGAAGTACCCCGACGAGCTGCGGGAGCGGGCGACCCGGATGGCGGTGGACGCCCGGCGGGACCCGGCGACCCGGTCGGGGGCGTTGAAGCGGATCGGCGAGCAGCTGGGCATCAACCCCGAGACGCTGCGCAACTGGGTCGTCCAGGCCGAGATCGACGAGGGCACCCGGCCGGGCAACACCACCGACGATCCCACCCGACTGGCCGAGGTCGAGCGTGAGGTCCGCGAACTGCGCCGGGCGAACGCAATCCTGAAGAGCGCGTCGGCTTTCTTCGCGGCGGAGCTCGACCGCCCCTCCCGCTGATCGTCGCCTTCATCGACGGCCACAAGCTCGAACACGGGGTCGAGCCGATCTGCCGCGTCCTCACCGGGGCCGGCGCGAAGATCGCCCCGAGCACCTACTACGCCGCCACGTCCCGCCCGCCGTCGGCGCGGTCGGTGACCGACGCGGCGACCACCGAGGTCATCGAGCAGGTCCACAGCGACAACTACGGCGTCTACGGGGTGCGCAAGATGCACGCCGAACTGCGCCGGCAAGGTCACCGGGTGGCCCGCCGCACCGTGGCCCGGTTGATGCGCCGCGAGGGTCTGCGCGGGATCAGTCGGGCGAGGGGCCCGCGGACCACCGTGCCCGGCAGTGGCCCGGACACCCGCCCGGACCTGGTCGACCGGGCGTTCACTGCGACCGGCCCGGACCAGCTGTGGGTCGCCAACATCACCTACTGCCGGACCTTCGCCGGCTGGATGTATGCCGCCGTTGTCATCGACGTGTTCTCCCGCCGGGTGCTCGGCTGGCAGCTGTCCCGCTCGCTGCGCACCGACCTGGCGCTGGATGCCCTGGAGATGGGCATCTGGACCCGCCGGCGGGCCGGCCGCGACGTCGGCGGGCTGGTCCATCACTCGGACAAGGAATCGCAATACGTCGCGGTGCGGTACACCCAGCGCCTGGCCGAGGCCGGCGCGGTCGCCTCGGTCGGCTCCACCGGTGACAGCTACGACTGTGAGCATGAAGGGGTCGCTGCGGCGGCGGTCTGACCCCTGTTACGACCGGCCCTGTGGGTGCCTTCGCGTTGACGTGTCGACCGCC
>NZ_FNOT01000040.1 GCF_900107105.1 Geodermatophilus africanus | reverse complement strand
CGGGCGTGTGCCCGCAACAACCTGCTCAAGACCGCGCTGTTCGGCAACGACCCGAACTGGGGGCGGGTGCTGGCCGCGATCGGCACCACCGACGCCGCGTTCGCGCCCGACCGGGTGGACGTGACCATCAACGGGGTCACCGTCTGCCGGGGTGGCGCGATCGGCGACCCGCGGGAGGGCGTGGACCTCACCGGCCGGGCGATCAGCATCGACGTCGACCTGGGCGCCGGGTCCGAGCAGGCCACCATCTGGACCAACGACCTGTCCATCGCCTACGTGCACGAGAACTCGGCCTACTCCACATGAGCGACCTGGCAGCACCCGACCCCGAGCCGCACGTGACCACCACGCACGACCCGGCCGCCCAGGACCCCACCCCGCCCGACGTCCGCATCGACGAGGCGCCGCCGACGGTGCCCGCCGTCCGCAGGCGCATCGGCACCAACCGGGTCATGCGCACCGACGACCCGGAGGGCGACGCCCGCAAGGTGGCGGTCCTGACCGGGGCGCTGCCGTGGCTCAAGGAGTTCCACGGCAACGTCGTGGTCATCAAGTACGGCGGGCACGCGATGGTCGACGAGGACTGCCGTCGCGCCTTCGCCGAGGACATGGTGTTCCTGCGGACCTGCGGCATCCTCCCGGTCGTCGTGCACGGCGGCGGCCCGCAGATCACCGAGATGCTCGGCCGGCTCGGCATCGCCAGCGAGTTCCGCGGCGGCCTGCGGGTCACCACCGAGGAGACGATCGAGGTCGTCCGCATGGTGCTCACCGGCCAGGTCGGCCCGGACATCGTCGGGCTGATCAACCAGCACGGCCCGATGGCTGTGCACCTCTCCGGCGAGGACGGTGGCCTGTTCACCGCCGAGCGGACCCTCGCGACGGTGGACGGCGAGCAGGTCGACGTCGGTCTGGTCGGCGACGTCGCGGCCGTCGACCCCACCCCCGTCACCGCGTTGCTGGAGGCCGGGCACATCCCGGTGGTCGCCAGCGTCGCCCCCGACACGGACGGCGTGGTGCACAACGTCAACGCCGACACCGCGGCCGCGGCGGTCGCGGTCGCGCTGGGCGCGGTGAAGCTCGTGGTCCTCACCGACGTGGAGGGCCTCTACGCCGACTGGCCCGACCGCGACTCCCTGGTGCAGCAGATCGACGCCGGTGAGCTCGCGGAGATCCTGCCGAGCCTGGACTCGGGGATGGTGCCGAAGATGGCCGCCTGCCTGCGGGCGGTCGAGGGCGGGGTGAAGCGGGCCACCGTCGTCGACGGCCGGACCCCGCACGCGCTGCTGCTGGAGATGTTCACGACCGAGGGCACCGGGACCATGGTGGTCCCCGCCCGCGCCACCACCGGAGAGGAGCCGGCATGACCCGCACGGAGGAGCTGGCCGGCCGCTGGTCGGCGGTGATGATGAGCAACTACAAGGCCCCGCCGGTGGCGCTGGCCCGCGGCGCCGGGGCCACGGTGTGGGACGTCGACGGGCGGCAGTACACCGACCTGCTCGGCGGCATCGCCACCACGATCCTCGGCCACGCCCACCCCCGGGTCGTCGAGGCCATCACGAAGCAGGCGGCCACCCTGGGGCACGTGTCCAACCTGGCCATGCACGAACCCGGCCTGGCGCTGGCCGAGCGGCTGATCGAGCTGGCCGGCCGCCCGGGACGGGTGTTCTTCTGCAACTCCGGCGCCGAGGCCAACGAGGCCGCCTTCAAGCTGTCCCGGCTGACCGGCCGCACCCAGGTGATCACCGCCGAGGGTGCCTTCCACGGCCGCACCATGGGCGCCCTGGCGCTCACCGGGCAGCCGGCCAAGGCCGCGGCGTTCGCCCCGCTGCCCGGCGGCGTGGCTCACGTGCCCTACGGCGACGCGGAGGCACTGGGGAGCGCCGTCTCGGAGCGGACGGCGATGGTGCTGCTCGAGCCGATGCTCGGCGAGGGCGGTGTGCGGCCCGCCCCGCCGGGCTACCTGGCCGCGGCGGCGTCCGCGGCGGCCGCCGCCGGGGCGCTGTTCGCCGTGGACGAGGTGCAGACCGGCACCGGCCGCACCGGGCACTGGTTCGCCTCCTCCGCCGACGGCGTCGCCCCCGACGTGATCACCCTGGCCAAGTCCCTCGGCGGCGGGCTCCCGCTGGGCGCCACCCTCGCCTTCGGCCCCGCCGCCGAGCTGCTGCAGGCCGGCTCGCACGGCTCCACCTTCGGCGGCAACCCGATCGCCGCCGCCGCCGCGCTGGCCGTGCTGGACACCATCCGCGACGAGGGCCTGCTGGAGCGCGCCAAGGAACTCGAACACCGGTTCACCGCCGGCATCGAGAGCCTGGCCCACCCGGGCATCAGCGGCGTCCGGGGGCGGGGTGCCCTGCTCGGCGTCGTCCTCACCGCACCGGTCGCCGCCGCCCTGGAGACCGCGCTGCGCGACGCCGGGTTCCTGGCCAACGCCGTGGCCCCCGGCGTGCTGCGGCTGGCGCCACCCCTGGTGCTCACCGACGCCCAGGTCGACGCCTTCATCACCGCCCTGCCGGCGGCCCTGGACGCGGCGGGGCAGGAGTGACCCGCCACTTCCTGCGGGACGACGACCTCGGTCCCGCCGAGCAGGCCGAGGTGCTGGCCCTCGCCGCCGAGCTCAAGCGCACCCGGCACACCGAGGCCGCGCCCACCCCGCTGCGGGCCCCGAACGGGGTGCCGCGTGCGGTGGCGGTGCTGTTCGACAAGCCCTCCACCCGCACCCGGGTGAGCTTCTCCGTCGGCGTCGCCGAGCTCGGCGGGTACCCGCTGGTCATCGACGCCGCCACCAGCCAGCTCGGCCGCGGCGAGCCGATCGAGGACACCACCCGCGTGCTCGACCGGCAGGTCGCCGCGATCGTCTGGCGCACCTTCGGCCAGGACCGCATCGAGGCGATGGCCACGGCCAGCCGGGTGCCGGTGGTCAACGCGCTCACCGACCAGTTCCACCCCTGCCAGATCCTCGCCGACCTCCAGACGGTGGTCGAGCGCAGAGGCGCCCTGGCCGGGCTGACCATGAGCTACCTGGGCGACGGCACCAACAACATGGCGCACTCGTACCTGCTCGGCGGCGCCACGGCCGGCATGCACGTGCGCATCGGGTCACCCGAGTCGTTCCAGCCCGACCCGGCGGTGCTGAAGAAGGCTGGGGAGATCGCCGCCGAAACCGGGGGCTCGGTGCGCTGGACCGACGACGCAGCGGCCGCCGCCGACGGCGCCGACGTCCTGGTCACCGACACCTGGGTGTCGATGGGGCAGGAAGACGAGCACGACGCCCGCATCGCGCCGTTCCTGCCCTACGCGGTGGACGGCGCCGCGCTCGCCCGGGCCGCCGATGACGCCGTCGTCCTGCACTGCCTGCCGGCCTACCGGGGCAAGGAGATCGCCGCCGACGTCATCGACGGGCCGCGGAGCGCGGTCTGGGACGAGGCGGAGAACCGGCTGCACGCGCAGAAGGCCGTCCTCATCTGGCTCCTGGAGAACTCGTGAGACCGGCCGCCACCGGCCACGCCCCGGAGGGGCCGCGTCCCCCGCGACGCCCGGAGCGATCCGGGTGACCACCGCACTGACCCGGTCGGCCCGTCAGGCCCGCATCCGGGAGCTCATCGAGGTCCAGCCGGTCACATCGCAGACACAGCTGGCCGCGCTGCTGGCCGAGGGCGGGATCGAGGTCACCCAGGCCACCCTCTCCCGCGACCTCGAGGAGCTCGGCGCGGTCAAGCTGCGCGGCTCCGACGGCGCCCCGGCGTCCTACGTGCTGCCGCCGGAGAACGCCCCGCTGCGCCCGGCGCAGGCCGCGCCGGCCCGGCTCACCCGGCTGCTGGGCGACCTGCTGACCTCCGCCGAGGGCAGCGCCAACCTGGCCGTCGTCCGCACGCCGCCGGGTGCCGCGCAGTTCCTGGCCTCCGCGATCGACAAGGTCGGCCTCCCCGACGTCCTGGGCACGATCGCGGGGGACGACACTCTGCTGGTCGTCTCCCGCCGTCCCGACGGCGGGGCCGCCCTCGCCGACCGGCTGCGGGCGATGGCCGCGCGCGGCCCGGCCCCGACGGCCGCACCCGGAACCGACCTGGAGGACCCCGCACCGTGAGCCCGGCCGACCCCGCTGTGCCCACCACCGCCGGACCCGGCACTCCCGCCACCCCCACCGCCGCCGGACCGGGCACCCCCGCCACGCCCACCGCCGCCGGACCCGGCACCCCCGCCACGCCCACCGCCGCCGGACCCGGCACCCCCGCCACGCAGACCCGGCTCTGGGGCGGCCGCTTCGGCGGCGGAGGGCCATCGGGCGCGCTCACAGCGTTGTCCAGGTCCACGCACTTCGACTGGCAGCTGGCCCCCTACGACCTGGCCGGGTCCCGGGCGCACGCCCGCGTGCTGCACCGGGCCGGGCTGCTCACCGGCGACGAGCTCGAGCAGATGGTCGGCGCGCTCACGGAGCTCTCCGCCGAGGTCGCCGCCGGCACGTTCACCGCCGTCGAGGCCGACGAGGACGTGCACGAGGCCCTGGAGCGCGGTCTCACCGAGAAGCTCGGCGCACTCGGCGGGAAGCTGCGCGCCGGCCGTAGCCGCAACGACCAGATCGCCACCGACCTGCGCCTCTACCTCCGGCACACCGTCCGGGCCCTGGTGGGGGAGGTGGCCGCGCTGGAGGCCGCGCTCGTCGGGCTGGCTGACCGGTACCGCGACGTCGCCGCGCCCGGCATGACCCACCTGCAGCACGCCCAGCCGGTCCTCATCGCCCACCAGCTGCTCGCCCACGCGCACGCCTTCGCCCGGGACGTCGACCGGCTGCAGGACTGGGACCGCCGCACCGCCGTCAGCCCCTACGGCTCCGGCGCGCTGGCCGGCTCGTCGCTGCCGCTGGACCCCGACGCCGTGGCTGCCGAGCTGGGTTTCGACCGCGCGTCGGACAACTCCATCGACGGCGTGAGCGACCGCGACTTCGCCGCCGAGTTCTGCTTCGCCGCCGCCCTGCTGGGCGTGCACCTCTCCCGGCTGGGCGAGGAGGTCGTGCTCTGGACGTCGACCGAGTTCGGCTGGGCCCGGCTCGACGACGCCTGGGCGACCGGCTCGTCGATCATGCCGCAGAAGAAGAACCCCGACATCGCCGAGCTGGCCCGCGGCAAGTCCGGCCGGTTCGTCGGCAACCTGACCGGCCTGCTCACCATGTTGAAGGGCCTGCCGCTGGCCTACGACCGCGACCTGCAGGAGGACAAGGAGTCGGTCTTCGACTCCATGCAGCAGCTGCTCCTGCTGCTGCCCGCGGTCACCGGCATGGTCGCGACCCTCACGCTGCGGCCGGAGGTGCTCGAGGCCGCCGCGCCGCAGGGCTTCGCGCTGGCCACCGACGTCGCCGAGTGGCTGGTCCGCCAGGGCGTCCCCTTCCGCTCGGCGCACGAGATCTCGGGGAGCATGGTGGCCTACTGCGAGCAGCGCGGCCTCGAGCTCGACGAGCTCTCCGACGCCCAGCTCGCCGAGGTCGCGCCGGAGCTGACGCCCGACGTCCGCACGGTGCTCTCCGTCCCGGGCGCGCTGGCGGCCCGCCGGGCCCGCGGGGGGACGGCGCCCGAGCGGGTGGCCGAGCAACTGGCATCCCTGGGCGAGCTCGCGCGAGCGCACACCGCGTGGGCGTCGTCCTCGCCCGTGGCGGCCGCGCTCTGAACGACCCCGGGCCGCCGCTGACCTCCGGCGAGCTGCTCGGGCCGCCGGAGGCGGTGGCACCGACGCTGCTCGGCTGCTGGCTGGTCACCGACCGCCCCGCCGGCCGGGTGGCGCTCCGGCTGACCGAGGTCGAGGCCTACGCGGGGAACGGCACCGACCCGGCGGCGCACTCGCACCGCGGGCCCACGCCGCGGGTGGCGGTCATGTTCGGCCCGCCCGGGCGGCTCTACGTCTACTTCAGCTACGGCGTGCACTGGTGCGCCAACGTCGTGGTGGGTGCCGAGGGCCAGGGCTCCGCGGTGCTGCTGCGCGCCGGGGACGTCGTGGTGGGGGAGGAGCTGGCCGCCGCCCGCCGTCCCACCGCCCGCACGGCCCGCGACCTCGCCCGCGGCCCCGCCCGGCTGACGCAGGCCCTCGCCATCGGTCCCGACGACAAGGACGCCGACCTGCTCGACCCGTCGTCCCCCGTGCGGCTGCACCGCGGCGACCCGCCGGCGCAGGTCTCGGCCGGCCCCCGGGTGGGGATCAGCCTGGCCACCGAGCTGCCGTGGCGGTTCTGGGAGAGCGGGGCGGCCTCGGTCAGCCCCTTCCGCCCGGGTGGGAGACCCCGGTCCCGGCGCGCCGGGCAGGATGGTGTCCCGTGACCGACGTGATCGACGAGCTGCACCGTCGCGGGCTGATCGCCCAGAACACCGACGAGGAGGCGCTGCGCAAGCACCTCGCCGACGGACCGGTCACCTACTACGCCGGCTTCGACCCCACCGCGCCCAGCCTGCACGTCGGTCACCTGCTCCAGTTCATGGTGCTGCGGGCGCTGCAGCGGGCCGGCCACCAGCCCGTCGTCCTCGTCGGCGGGGCGACCGGTCTCATCGGCGACCCCCGACCCACCGCCGAGCGCCAGCTCAACGACCGGGACACCGTCGCCGCCTGGGTCGACAGCATCCGCACCCAGGTCGCGCCCTTCCTCGAGGTGCCGGCGCAGCGGGACGGCCTGAAGGCGCCGGTCTACGTCGACAACCTCGAGTGGACGGCGCCGCTCTCCGCCATCGACTTCCTGCGCGAGATCGGCAAGCACTTCCGGGTCGGCCGGATGCTGGCGAAGGAGGCGGTCGCCGCCCGGCTGAACTCCGAGGCCGGCATCAGCTACACCGAGTTCAGCTACCAGATCCTGCAGGCCAACGACTACCGCGAGCTGTTCCGCCGCCACGGCGTCACGCTGCAGACAGGCGGATCGGACCAGTGGGGCAACCTGACCGCCGGCATCGACCTGGTCCGCCGCACCGAGGGAGCGACGGTGCACGCGCTGTCCACCCCGCTGGTCACCAAGTCCGACGGCACGAAGTTCGGCAAGACCGAGGGTGGTGCGGTCTGGCTGGACCCGGCGCTCACCTCGCCGTACGCCTTCTTCCAGTTCTGGCTCAACGCCGACGACGCCGATGCCCGCGCCTGGCTTCCGCTGTACTCGGAGCGACCGGCCGAGGAGGTCGAGGCGCTGCTCGCCGAGTCCGTCGAGCGGCCGGCCGCTCGTGCCGCGCAGCGAGCGCTGGCCGAGGAGCTCACCCGCCTCGTGCACGGCGAGGAGGAGCTCAGCCAGGCGGAGGCCGCCGGCCGGGCGCTGTTCGGCCGCGACGACCTCACCGCTCTGGGCCCGGAAGCCTTGGGCGCCGCGCTCCGGGAGGCCGGCAGCGTCACCGTGGACGGCGAGACGCCGACCGTCGCCGCCCTGCTCCAGCGCACCGGGCTCGTCAGCAGCCTGTCCGAGGCCCGACGCACGGTGAAGGAGGGCGGCGCGTACCTGAACAACCAGCGCGTCACCGACGCCGACGCCGTCCCGGCGGAGTCCGACTGGCTGCCGGGGGGCTGGCTGGTGCTGCGCCGGGGCAAGCGCGCCGTGGCCGGGGTGCAGCGGCCCGAGGGCGTGTGAACGGCGTGTGACGGCGGGGTTCCGCGCTGGTGTCGGGCATCACCACACGGCGGTTTGACAGCCCGGACGACACGGACGTAACTTTCTCTCTGCGCCCGGCGAGACCGGAGCGGGACGGAGAGGAACTCTCCGCCCGCGGGTCGGACCAGGCGCCGCCTGCCCGGCAACCGAGCGGGCCCTGGGCACACAGTCCGGGGGACGTCGGTTGCACCGGGTGCCGCCGCTCCGATCGCCAGGCGCGGGTCCTGGACCCGCCGCTTGACGGACACAGCGAGCGGCGTAACGTGGAACAGCCGCCGTGATCGAAGGCCCCACCGGCCGGGTGTCGCGAGCGTCCGCTCTTTGAGAACTCAACAGCGTGCCGAAAGTCAGTGCCAAGTTGTATAACCCCTTTGTGGGTTTCTTTGGGTTGATGGATTTCGAGAGCGCCTGTTCTCGGTTCTCGCCCGGATCGATTCATCTACGGAGAGTTTGATCCTGGCTCAGGACGAACGCTGGCGGCGTGCTTAACACATGCAAGTCGAACGCTGAACCCGCTTCGGTGGGGAATGAGTGGCGAACGGGTGAGTAACACGTGGGCAACCTGCCCCCGGCTCTGGGATAACTCCAAGAAATTGGGGCTAATACCGGATGTGACCGCTGACCGCATGGTCTGGTGGTGGAAAGGGTTTCCGGCTGGGGATGGGCCCGCGGCCTATCAGCTTGTTGGTGGGG
>NZ_FNOT01000039.1 GCF_900107105.1 Geodermatophilus africanus | reverse complement strand
CCGCATCACCCCCAGCGCGCGGGTGGTGGTCTTGACCGTCCGGGTCTCACTCACCCGGCGACCGCCGGGGCCCGGGATCCGCATGCAGACGGTCAGCGACTCCTTGCCAATGTCCAGCCCGGCGACCCGCTCGAACAGCACCTCCACCGCGACCACTTCCTCCCTGACGACGGTCGGTGGACGCCGTCCGGAGGGTCCTCTGCCAGGACACAGACCCACGCGCTCGCAGCAGCAATCAGAGGCACCCGAGGACCCCGCGCCATACACCTCAACGGGCTCTCCCGCGCCAGTGTGTTCCGACGTCGCCGGACGACCGGAGCATTCTCATCCCCAAAGGCGGCGATTCAAGATCGCAAACCGATACACCTCATGCACCCAGGACTGCGCAATCCGTTGCGACGAGTAGCCGACGACGGGGGTGACAGAGATGCGGTCAGCGGCAGAAGGCATGCCGCGTGGGCGTCACCAGGGCGCTTCACCCTCGCACCGGGTCGGTGCGCTTACTGGCGGGGCGTGCTGCTCCGCTCGAGGGTCCTGCCGTCCACCACGGCCGGGAGTCACGTCGCCAGCCGCGCCAGTGGCGCACCGGTTGGGGTGACGTCGGGCCGGTCGGCTCGTCACCGCTCTCGTCACCTATGTCACCCCGTTGGCTTCCCGCTCCACGGCAACTGTCCCAACGTCACCGTGGACGCTGGTGCCCTACAGGAGCAGTACGGCGGCTCCGGCTCGGGGCGCTCACGGGAGGTCGGGCGCGCCGCTCCAGCGGGCCCGCCGGCGGTAGGATCGCAGGACCGGGTCCAGCGCCCGGCCGAGGGCAGGCAGGTCCCGGTCGTAGACGTGGCCGTCGTCCAGTTGACCGGCGAGCTCGCCGAGCAACCTCGGCCAGTCCCGACGGGTCGGCTCGAGGGGTACACGGATCTCGACCCGCCGCTCGACCACCTGCACTGCCGTCCGGCCGGAGGTCGCCGCGCGGCTCTGCTCCCAGGCTCGGTGCCGGCAGGTGGCCGAGCACCTCTTCGGGATAGGGCCGCGGCTGCGCGGGGTGATGGGTCCGCCGCACCATCCGCAGGTCGTCGCGGCGCTGCGGCGTTCGGGCCCGTCCGCCGCAGGGCTGGCCTGGCCCGAACCGGGGCGTTCTTCCGGGGTGTGCTGCTGGCGTTGGCGGCGTTGTTGCTCGCGCGCCCGCCGTCGGGCCCGGTACTCGGGAGTGCCGCTGGTTCCCATGTCCCTGAGTCTGCAGGCGTTCCTCCGGTAACCCGTCACCACGAGTTCCCGAGCCCGAGATGCAAGACGTGTGATGCCTCGTGATCTTGGAGTCTCCAGTGCTGCTCGGTCTCCGGGGTGGTCTACCGCGTAGCGGGCGGCAAGCGACGCCTCGTTGCGGGCCGGCTTAGTACTGCAACGGCACTTGTGCCGGGATCGGTTGAGGGCTGGTGGCAGCGTGTGTGGATGCGCTGCGATGGCCTGGTGGCCGAGGTGCAGGACTGGGCGGCGGGCCTGGAGGAGGTGCACCGGCGGATCGCTGGTGCCTTCGCCCGAGCGGAGCCCCGCGCCCGGGTGCTGGCCTATCTGCGCGGCCTGTTGGGTCAGCTGGAACGCAAGAACGGCTGGACGCTGGCCGAGACCGCCGGCGAGGTGTCACCCGATGGCATGCAACGGCTGCTGCGCACCGCGGACTGGAACGCCGACGCGGTCCGCGACGAGCTGCGCTCCTACGTGGTGGAGCGGCTCGGCCCCGGCGGGATCCTCATCGTCGACGAGACGGGCTTCGTCAAGAAGGGCACCCGCTCGGCCGGGGTGGCCCGGCAATGCACCGGCACCACCGGCAAAATTGACAACTGCCAGGTCGGGGTCTTTCTGGCCTACGCCACGCCGGCCGGGCGGGCGCTGATCGACCGGGAGCTCTACCTCCCGCGGGCCTGGACCGACGACCGGGACCGCGCCCGCGCCGCCGGCATCGACGATGCCGTGCCGTTCGCCACCAAGCCCGAGCTGGCCCGCCGCATGCTCACCCGCGCTTTGGATGCCGGCGTGCCGGCCGACTGGCTGACCGCTGATGAGATCTACGGGCAGGACAAACGCCTGCGGGTGTGGTGTGAGCAGCGCGGACTGCCCTACGTGCTGGCCACGCGCAGCAACGACACCGTCGCCACCGTCGACTGGCGGCAGCGCCGGGTCCGCGCCCTGATCGCCGAGGTCCCGGCCGAGGCCTGGGCTCGGCGCTCGGCCGGCGCGGGCGCGCACGGCCTGCGCCTCTACGACTGGGCTCGGATCAAGCTGCTGGCCGGCTCGACCCGAGCTGGGCGCGCTGGGTGCTGGCCCGCCGCAGCATCCCGCAGCCCCCCGAAGAGACACCGGAGCTGGCCTACTACGTCTGCGCCGCCCCCCCACCGACACCACCCTCGACCAGCTCCTCACCGTGGCCGGCAGCCGCTGGCGCATCGAGGAATGCTTCCAAGCCGCCAAGAACAAGCCGGCCTGGCCTCCTACCAGGTCCGCGATTACACCGCCTGGTACCGACACATCACCTTGGCCATGCTCGCCCACGCCTATCTGAGCGCGACCCGCGCCACCGCGGAAAAGGGGGCTTGGCAGCCGGAACCGACCAGCACATCGCGCTGACCGTCCCGGAGCTCCGCCGCCTGATCAACACCCTCATCCGCACTTCGCGGCCCGACCTGGATCACGCCGCCGACTGGTCCTGGTGGCGCCGACGACGCCAGGCCCAGGCCCGCGCCGCCCACTACCGCGCCCGCGGACAGGCGCCACCGCAAGTGCCGTTGCAGTATTAGGCCTCGGGCCTCGTGGAGCCACGTACGGACGGGCGATCCCGCGGAACATGACCGCGCTGATGGCGTGACGATCACGCATGCCGAGGGAGGGTTCGAGTCTCCGCCCCCTCCTTGACGTAACGCAGCCCCGATGAGCCGGGCCAAGCAACACTGTCGGCACCGAGTGACAGCATCAACCACGTGGTCGGAACCGTGGTTGTTGATGCTCCCGCGAACGTCGGTGGTCCCGCGATTGTGCGTGCTGCGTCCGCGCTGATGCTGATGCCAGCCAACGCGTCCCGTCTCGTGAGGTTGCATCGCCTCGCGGCACTCGGCATGGCAATCGGGGACGACTCGCGCAAGCCACTGAGTTCTAGTGCTGTGCGGGCGCTACTTAAGCGCGAAGATATCGGTGGCGCCGATATTGCGCGTCAGGAGGACCCGTACTCTGAGGTCCTCATTCAAAGCATGAGCTTCTTTGGTGGCGAATATCTGGCGTCGCCTGGTTCGGGTGAGCACACCTTTGCCGATGTGGAAAACCTCGCCGACGCGGCGTTCCGTGAGAACTGGATGCCTAACGACCTTCGGGGTCCTGTGCGGCAACTCATCCAAGGCCTTCTCACGGTGAGCAACCTTGTGCTGACGCGTGCTGGCCTGACTAGGGGAACACGGCCGGTTAGGTCTCCAAGGGCACCGGTCGACGTACCGAATGCGGCGCGGCTCGAAGAATTGGCACAGGCCGCGTTCGTCAGCCTCGAGGACCTGCAAGCACACGGCGCTTGGCTGCACATCGTTGTCGATACCTTCGCGCTCGACCCCGGTGAACTTACTGAACCGTGCGACGACGACGTCATGGAGGACCGCCTCCTCGAGATGCCGTTCTTACGGTTGCAGGACGGCTATCAGGTGGCCGTTCCACTCGACCTGCTGCTAACCATCCGCCACCACCTGCTTCGTTTCGCTTATCAGGAGAGGCAACTCGAAGAACTCGGAAGGCGCTACCGCGAAGCTGCTATGCGACGGGTCGAGCGGTTGCTTCCTCGCAACGCCGAGCGAAAGGTCTTGTCGAAGGACGAGTCGATGAACAGGCATCTGTTCACTATCGATGCGGCGACCGATCTGCATGTCATCGTTGCCACCGACCCCCTCACGGATTGGACTCCGGACGAGGTGCGGGGAATGTACAACACCCAGGCGGTCCTACATCGCATCGCTCACCTGATTGAACCAGGCGAACGTTCCACGTACTCGTCGGCCGAGGCCCTGTTGCACCTAGTCATCACTGACAGTCCGGGCCGCTCTGCCTTTTGGGGTGTCCCAAACGTGGATGGTGCCGACCCGGTGCTCATGGCGCGGGCCGATGACCTGGAGGTCATGCTTCACCGGGAGCCGGACGGTGCCCTCGGGCTGTTGTACTTCGCCAAAGCCGCCAACCGCCGGCCCGGCGAATCAATGTCAACCAACATCCTCGACGAGTACAACGCGTACGAGGACAACGAGAAGTCGTTCTACTTCTCCGACGACGGTCCGCCCACCTTCGTTGTTTTCGAGGCCGGAGACGGGTTCTTTGAACGAGAGAAGTTCTTCGAGGAGACCGACCGTCACGGCGTCGAAGCGCCTGTCGAAGGCCGACCCATGGTCCAAGCCAGCCGTCGATACAAGCGGGACACACCTGAAATCTTCGTCGTCGACTCGACGGCCTCGTTCGCAGGGTATGTCGTCGAAGTCGGAACCGATGCGGTCTTCGTGAGTCCCGACCTGGATGAGGAACCGTCGCCAGATGTGGCCGTTCTACTCCTTGAAAGCGTCGCGTTCTGGGTGCGTGAATGCATGGTTCTTGGCGGGCTCACGGCTAGTCCGCGCAGGAGCCACCTGATTGTGTCGCCTGGCCCAGCAGTCGCATGGGCTCGCCACAACGCAAGCGCCGCAAGCGAGCATCCGGTCATCACGGCGCGCGGTGAAGGGACCCTGACGCTGCGGTTCACCGACCTATTCGCGATCCAACTCCAAGAAGAGTCGAACCTTGCGGAGCGGCACCTCGTGACAGCGCTAGTCACAACTCTGTTCGACGTGGACACGAGCGAAGTGGCGGGCCTCGTCGATCTGGTCGCGCCGCTTGGCTCGAAGCGGATGCTCAATGCGTTCAACGAAAACAACGCACCCGCGATGCGAGCCGAACGACTCCCGGCGCCCCTCACCGGGCACGGGCAGGTCACTGCTCAAATCTTAGACGAGCTTGGTGAATGGCTCCGCGCCCCGGACGGTGCAGGTCTCGATGTAGGGCCTCTGACTGGTGGTTACCGGGCCCGAGTGTTGAACAAGGCGGTTGGCCACCTGTTCAACCTCATGGAGGTCGACATTGCGCGCTACGACCAGCGTGCCCTGCTCGACTATCTGATTGCCCAGAACGAGGCGCTCGTACATTCCGTGGAGTACAACGCACGGATGCTTCGGTCCCGAATTGCGTGCTTCGGTACCGACGCTGAAACGACCAAAGAGCTGGTCGAGCACCGAAGCCGGAGCACGACGGCTCACCGAGCAAGTCGGTTCCTCATCGAATACGTCGCCGCCCAACCACCGCATGGTGAGCGGGTGCTGACAACGCGTGAGTACTACCAGCTCCTCGGCTTAGCGCAGGAGATTACTGAACGTGGGACAGCGTCGGACTTCCTGCACTACAACCTCGCGGGTTTCGATGTCTCCATCCTAAAATCGGGGCGTCTCGGTATGAACCGTGACGAACCAGTCGACCGCGCCATCAAGGCATATGCGGCAGCGGCCGGCGTTCGCGCGATCCGAACCGCTGTCGAGCCACCGCCGGACGGCGCCAACGCCGTATCGGGGCGGGACGTCGTGAACGAAAGCGCAGAGGCGATGCGCAGCGAATACGGGTTCACGCTGACCGACCTTCGCGAAGTGTGCGGTGGCCTGCTCGATCTCGGGATCGCAGACCAAGTCACACGCATCGCCCGGGCGGACGCGCTTAGCCACGTGGCGATCACCCGCAGCCTAGACCCGAAAGTGGTCGAAACCGTGCTGAACGCCATCACACTGACGCCGCGCGACGAGTTTATGAGCATCGGCCCCGACGCGGTCCCGTGGCGGTTCAACCGCGACATGTCATACGTGCGGAGGCCGCTCGTCCTGCAGGGCGACGACTTGGTCTTCGGCTTCCGGAGCGTCCTCAACACCGGGCCCTATTGGTACACCAGCCTCACCTCCGGGCGATTGCAAGCTAGCGCTCGGACCCAAGCAATGAAGGCGTTCGTCTCGGAAGTGCGGGGCCGCATCAACGACGCCTATGCCGCGGAGGTTGCAGCACGGTTGCGCGACATCGGCCTCACCGCCGAGCTGTCAGTAAACAAGATTGGCGGGATGCGCATCGCCAACGCGGACGGACTCGACCTCGGTGACATCGACGTCCTCGCATGGCACTCAGACACCCGCACTGTACTCGCCGTTGAAGCCAAAGACTTCGAAGTCGCGAGAACCCCTGCGGAGATGTCACATGAAGTCGTGAAGCTCTTCACCGGCAAGCGAGGGAAGAAACGGGAACGATCAACCGTGGACAAGCATCAGCGACGTATCAAATGGCTCCGAGCCAATGTCGCTAGTGTTCTGGCTCATCTTGGCCTCGACGCCGACGCAGATGACTGCACAGTCGTCGGGGTAGTTGTCACGAGTGATCCACTCGTTAGTCCTCTCGTTGAAGAGAGCCCGATCCCTGTGCTCGCTTTCGCCGACTTGGATCTGGATGTTCTAGGACTGCGACTGGCGCCCGGAGGAACTAAGACGCGTCGTCGACGGTCGGCGAGGTAGGCACGGCATGGCGTCGGCGGTGCGTCGCCGCGCCGATGCGGCTGTTCGCGCGGCAGTGCACAGGTCGCTCGGGGACCTGAGTGCTGCGGAGTCGGAGACCCTCCGGGGCCTGATCGGGCGCTTGGTCCCCACCGCGAGATGTGCAACCCGTCGCGACTGCCTTAACGCGACTCCCCGACTTGGCGTCCATCCTGCTTCTCCGTGGTGCCACTCTGGTGGCCACGGTCTCCGTTCGCGGCCGGTCGGCGGCGTCCGCCCGAGACCGCATGCGTGCCTGACCCAGGAGCAGCCCGGCAGGCTCTGCGTGTTGGTCGGCTGCGTCACTGCAGACTGGTCTGGTGGTACCGGATGACCGTTGGAAAGCCGTGATCAGCGGGGCAGCTTCTTGATTGGGAGCTCTGGGCGAGCCCAATCACTCACTCCCGCGTCCTCACTTCTGAGGGGAAGGTCGCGCTGAGCGGAGCGGTCCGTGCGATCTCTGAGTTTTTCGGTGCAGGCTGGTTGTCGCGCTTCGCCGCGGCTGATCGCCGGCGGGCCAATGCAACCGGCTTGCCACTGTTATCGACCTACTGGTGGCCGATCAACGACACCGTCCATGGGAGCCTGACCCGGTTTCCCGGACACCTGTTCTGAGGTGAGGATCGCCTCGGGGAGGAGTCCTGGATGCCTGCAGCCAAGCCGCCGGAGTTCCGCCGCAGAGCGGTGGAGCTGGCCCGCCGGCGGGAGAAGTCGATCGCCGAGATCGCCCACGACCTGGGTATCGCGGAGTCGTGCCTGCGGCGGTGGCTGAAGCAGGACGACATCGATGCCGGCCGCGCCGAGGGGCTGAGCACCGATGAGCGGGCCGAGCTGGTCCGGCTGCGCCGGGAGAACCGGGTGCAGGCGATGGAGATCGAGATCCTCAAGCGGGCGAGTGCCTACTTCGCCCGGGAGGCCTCTCCCGGCCCAAAATGATCTACCGGCTGGTCCACGAGCTCGCCGCGGACGGCATCGACGTCGCGGTGGCCTGCCGGGTGCTGCGGGTGTCGCGATCGGGCTTCTATGAGTGGCGCGGCCGCGCGCCCAGTGCCCGCCAGGTCGCCGACGACCAGCTCACCGTCACGATCACCGAGGTGCATTCCGCCTCCCGCGGCACCTACGGCGCCCCGAGGGTGCACGCGGAGCTGCGACTGGGGCTGGGACTGGCCTGCGGGCGCAAGCGGGTGGCTCGGCTGATGCGGACCGCCGGACTGGCCGGTGTCTGCGCCCGGCGCAAACATCGCCGAGCAGGCCCGGCGCCGGCCGTGCACGACGATCTGGTGCAGCGCCGCTTCGTCGCCGACGCGCCGGACCGGCTGTGGGTCACCGACATCACCGAGCACCCCACCGCCGAAGGCAAGGTCTACTGCGCCGCCGTGCTCGACGTGTTCAGCCGGGTCGTGGTGGGCTGGTCGATCGCCGACCACATGCGCTCCGAGCTGGTCGTCGACGCCCTGGAGATGGCCCGCTGGCGTCGCCGCCCAGCAGCCGGAGCGGTCGTGCATAGCGACCGCGGATCCCAGTTCCGTAGCCGCAAATTCGTCCATGCCCTCAACCGTCATCAGCTCACCGGCTCGATGGGCCGAGTCGGCGCGGCCGGCGACAACGCCGCCATGGAGAGCTTCTTCGCCCTGCTGCAGAAGAACGTGCTCGACCGCCGGCACTGGGCCACTCGACAGGAGCTGCGGATCGCGATCGTCACCTGGATCGAACGGACCTACCACCGTCGGCGCCGTCAGGACGCCCTCGGTCGACTCACGCCCATCGAGTACGAGACCATCATGCCCACACTGGCCGCTCAGGCCGCTTGACCCGACCTGTCACCTGTCCGTGCAGCAGTCCCAACCTGACCGCTTGCCCTTCCTGCAGGAAGCGATAGCCGGGCATGTCAATCACTGAGAAGTGCACCCATGCATCGCGCTCGGGGGGCAGAGCGTCCGAGGCAATGGCACCCCAACCCTTCTCCTCCTTGAAGAACTTTGCAGTCCCAACGTGGAGGTCCTCATCGCTGAGCTCGTTCGGCAGCATGCACTCATTGAGCCTTTCCCAGTAGCGGGTGGCTGGCAGGGCGGACCGGACACGCCGACGACTACGAGGTGACGGGAGGAAGCGCAGGACCCCGGTAGGAGGGACGTCCTCTCACAGATGTCCACCACCGATGTCCTGCGATGACCGATCCTGTCACCTACACCGCCGTGCTCCCGCTCTCCAAGGAGACCGTGCTGTTCGTGGCGGCCCTGCTGACCGCCGAACGGCGGCGACGAGGCACCCGATCCCGACGGCGGGTGCTGGGCTGCTACCGGCAGGCGGTGCTCATCCTGCGCTGGTTCCTCGACGGCACCCGGCTGGCCCAGCTGGCCGGCGACAACCCGCATCGGCTGGCCGATAGCCGACCGGGACCTGCACGAGGGCGTCGATGTCCTGGCCGCCGCGGCAACGGGGCTGGAGTTCTCTGCGCAGCGCCGGGCGCGACAGTCAATAGCGGGCCGCCGGAGCATCAGATGGAGCGCCTTGACCAGCGGGCAGGTCCGGGCAGGTGCGCTCATATGGAACGCCTGGGAGGAGCTGATTCCACTCGGCCATGGACAAGTTGCGGTTTACCAGTTCACATCCGATCGTCAGCCAGGAATCGAAGGACAGGTTCCACAGCCGGGCGGTCTGATCCTGGCTGGCGGTGGCCAGCAGCCGGCCGTCGGGGCTGAACGCCACGGC
>NZ_FNOT01000041.1 GCF_900107105.1 Geodermatophilus africanus | reverse complement strand
GGATCTCGGTGCCGTCGGGTCGCCAGGTGCGCCATCGGCCATCGGGTTGTCGTTCGACCCGGAAGCCGTGGTGGACCTTGGTGTGGTGCCGCTCGCACAGCAGCGCGGCGTTCTCCAGGTTCGTCTCGCCGCCGTTGATCCACTCCAGCAGGTGGTGGACGTCGCACCACCAGGTCGGGGCGCCGCAGCCGGTGAACACGCAGCCGCCGTCGCGGACCTCCGCGGCACGGCGGACCTGGGGCGGGACGAGGCGGACGGTGCGGCCGTAGTCCAGCGGCATCCCATCCGGGCCCATGACGATCCGGGTGACAGCCCCGTCGCAGGCGAGCCAGCGGGCCCGCGCCGCGGAGATGGTCGCCCCGGATCCCATCTCGGCCGCACCGGGACCCGAGTCGGGACCGAAGAGGTCCTCCGCACCGATCTTGATGATGACCCGGGGTTTGTGGCCGCGCAGGACCGGCAGGGAGCCGGCGGCGAGTTGGTTGTCACACAGCTGCACCAGCGCGTCGGCCAGCTGCTGGGTGCGGGTGCGCTCGTCGCCGGCGCACCGGTCGGCCTGCACAACCGACTCCAGCGCGGTCTGCAGCTTCTCTCCACCCACGGCGTCGAGGTCGAACCGGCCAGTGATCGACCCGTCGGCGTGCTTGACGATGGCCAGCCGTCGCCCCTCGGTCGGATCTGGCTCCGGCCCGTCCTGATCCAGCTGGTCGATGTAGTGGTGCACCGCCTGCGCGGTGTCCGCGCACGGAGCCTCGCGGGCCACGTCGGTGAGCACGGCGTCCACCACCGCCAGGTCCACGCGCTGCTCGGCGGCGGCGGCGAGGTGCTCGGGCTCGGCCACCCGGGCGATCACGCCGGCCTGCTCGGCGGTGACCGCGCCCGCCGTGAACGCCGCGGCCAGGGCGGGCAGGTGGACCAACGCGCGGCCGGTGCGCACCACCCGGGCGGCCTCGGTGGTCGACAGGTGGGCGTGGCCGCGCAGCCAGGAGCCCGTCGTCTTGAGCCCGTCGACCTCCGCCGCGCCACTGACTTCGCACTCGCGCACCGTGCGGGCGATTTCGGCGGCCAGCCGGTTCTGCGCGGCCAGCAGCGGCCGCAGCCGATCGAGCAGCGCCGGGCCGAACAGCGGCGCCAGGTCCTCGGCGGCGAGCGCGTCCAGACCGGCCAACAGCTCGTCCACGACACCTCCCCCCGGATCGATCAGGTGTTCGAAGTCTAGCCGATCCGCAGGTGTGGCACCACCTGAATCCCCAGGTCAGAAGGTTGTCCACAGACCCGGTGCGACCCTTGAATCCGCCGTCACGAACCGGTCAGGGCGGCTGCGCCCAGGACCGACCGGCAGGGTGGAGGGTGTCGGCACCCGAGGTCTTGGGCAGGAGTCGTGTCACACCTGATCGCGCACTTCGAGAGGACGACATGAGCGCCGAGGACACCCGCAAGGTCGCCGACCTGCTCAAGGGCCAGAGGTTCGGCTTCCTGACCACCACGACGCCCGAGGGCAAGTTGACCAGCCGGCCGATGGCACTGCAGGAGGTCGAGTTCGACGGGGACCTGTGGTTCTTCGCCGAGCAGAGCGCGCCGTGGCTGACCCACATCTCGCGCTCGCCGCAGGTCAACGTCGGCGTCGGCTCCGGCGGTGACTGGGTCTCCCTCACCGGTGAGGCCGTCGTCGTCTCCGACGTCGCCAAGAAGAAGGAGCTGTGGAACAGCGGGGTCGAGGCCTGGCTGCCGCAGGGCCCGGAGGACCCGTCGGTCGTGCTGGTCAAGGTCGACGGCGACTCCGCGGAGTACTGGGAGAGCCCCGGCAACCGGCTGGCCACCGCGTTCAGCTTCGTGAAGGCCAAGGCGACCGGTGACCAGCCCGACACCGGCGACCACAAGAAGGTCGACCTCTGACAGCCGGCTCCCAGCCGGTGCGCACCGGGCCTCCAGCGGGCCGCACCACCGTGGACGGCGTCCCCCCTCGGAGGTGCCCGGTGCTCACCCTCGCCGTCCTGCTCGCCTTCCTCGCCACGCTCACCGTGGCCGACCTGCTGCCGGTCGACCGCGCGGCGCTGGTCGTGCTGCCGCGCTAGCGCGGCGGCGCGGCGAGCAGTGCCCGCGCCGCGCGCCGTCCCTCGAGCACCGCCTCGAGCACGGTGCGCGGCGCGACGGCGCACGGTACGGACCGTTCCTCCTCCGTCCACCGGTCGGCCAGCACCGCGATCCCGTCGCCGGCCGAGCGCAGCACGGCCGACGTTTCCCGCCGCACCCCGGCCCGCGCGAGCTGCGCGTTGGCCGGCGCGACGTCCCCGCCCGACCGCTCGCCGACCACCGCGTCCGGGGTCACCAGCGTGACCTCCCGGCCGGCCGCGGCCAGCAGCTCGGGGAGAGCGCCCCCCTCGGACGGATCCGCGATGCAGCTGACCAGCGGGTCGCGCACGTCGCGCACCTGGCAGGCCTGGTTGCACAGCGTGCAGGGCCGCACCGGGACGCCGGTCCGCGCCTTGCCCACGGGTCGGCGTCGGCGGTCTGCGCGCGGGTCATCTCGACGGCGTCGGCGACCCCGTCGTCCAGCGCCCGCTGCGCCGCTGCGACGTCCACGACCGAGCCCTGGAGCACGACCGGCGTCCCGCTGGCGGCCGCTCGCATCGAGCGGGTGAGCTCGGCGTTGAACGCGGCCGGGTGTGCCCGTCGGGGGCGGTACGCCGACGGCGTCAGGCCGCTGCCGCGGACGACGACGAGCAGGTCGACCAGCGGGGCCAGGTCCTGCACGTGCTCCACGGCGAGCGAGGGGATGATCCCCGCCCAGGGCGCCTCCTCGTCGCAGCAGAGGCGCAGCGCCAGCACCCGCCCGCGCCCGAGCTCCGCGCGGACGGCGGCCAGCACCTCGTGCAGCAGCCGCAGCCGGTCGGCGCCGTAGGCATCACTCCGGTGATTGGTCAGGCCGGACGCGAACTGCCGCAGCAGCGGGCGCGCGCCGGCGTCGACCTCCACGCCGTCGACACCCGCGCCGACCGCGACCCGGGCAGCGGCCGCGAAGCCCGCGACCAGCGCGTCGACGTCCGCCGGCTCCATCGCGACCGGCACCTCGCAGGTGGCGACGTCGGGCACCGCGGACGGCGCCCACAGCGGGATCTGCCCGTACCCGGAGCTGCCCTGGGCCCCGGTGTGCCCGAGCAAGGCCAGGACGAGCGCGCCGTGCGGCCGGCAGGCGGCGACGACGTCGGCCCACCCGGGTCCGCAGTCGGCCGCGAGGGGTGCCCGCTCATAGGGGTGGTCCGAGACGTGCACCGACGCGGTGTGACCACGACGCCACAGCCGCCCGCGGCCCGGCGGGCGTAGTACGCGACGTGCCGCTCCGCGAGCGCCCGGCCGCGGCCCAGGTTGGTCTCGTGCGGGCCGAACAGCACCCGGGAGGGCGCCGTCCGGCCCGCCAGGACCAGCGGGTCGAGCAGTCCCGTCAGCGCAGCTCGAGCCCGGCTAGCGGCGACTCGTCGCACAGCTTGGCGGGTACTGGCGGCATGCCGAGCAGGGTGGGCTGGCCGCGCACCGGGCCGGTGTGCGAGTGGTCGAGGTGGCTGCGGGGCGGAACCAGGTCGGCGTCACGGGCGGCCAGTGCGTTCTCGCCGTAGCCCTGCACGCACTCGGGGTCGGGCCCGTCCAGCGGCAGGCCGGTGAAGAACTTGGCCGCCATGCAGCCGCCCCGGCAGGCGTCGAAGTGCGCGCACTTCGTGCAGGCGCCACCGGTCTGCGGGCTGCGCAGCTCGGCGAACAGCTCCGAGGACTGCCAGACCCGCTGGAAGCCACCGGGCGAGCGCACGTTGCCGGCGAGGAACGTCTCGTGGATGGCGAACGGGCAGGCGTAGACGTCGCCCACCGGGTCGATCAGGCACACCACCCGGCCGGCGCCGCACAGGTTCAGGCCGGGCAGCGCCTCACCGTAGGCCGACAGGTGGAAGAACGAGTCGCCGGTCAGCACGCGGTCGCCGTTGCCCAGCAGCCACGAGTACAGCTCGCGCTGCTGGGCCTGGGTGGGGTGCAGCTCGTCCCAGACGTCGGCGCCGCGGCCCGACGGGCGCAGCCGGGTGATCCGCAGCTGGGCGCCGTACCGGTCGGTGAGCGCCCGGAACTCGTCCAGCTGGGAGACGTTCTCCCGGGTGACGACGACGGAGACCTTGAAGTCCCGCATCCCGGCCTCGGCCAGGTTCTCCAGTGCCCGGACGGCGGTGGCGTACGAGCCGGTGCCCCGCACCCGGTCGTTGACCTCGGCGGTCGCGCCGTCGAGGGAGATCTGCACGTCGACGTAGTCGGTGGCCGCCAGCTGCTCGGCCCGAACGCGGTCGAGCTTGACGCCGTTGGTGGAGAACTTCACCCCGACGTCGTGGCCGATGGCGTAGTCGAGCAGGTGCCAGAAGTCCGGCCGGACGGTGGGCTCGCCGCCGCCGACGTTGACGTAGAAGACCTGCATCCGCTGCAGCTCGTCGATCACCGCCTCGGCCTCGGCGGTGGACAGCTCGCGCGGGTCCCGCCGTCCGGAGCTGGACAGGCAGTGCGCGCACGCCAGGTTGCAGGCGTAGGTCAGCTCCCAGGTCAGGCAGATCGGCGCGTCCAGCCCGTACTCGAACTGGTCGATCAGCCGCCCTCCGGTGGGGCGCTGGGGAACGACGGCGGTCATGTGCGCTCCTCGATCATCTGCGAGCGGGCGAGGTCGGCCAGCGCCCGGCGGTAGGCGGGCAGCTGCGTGTCGGGGACCCCGCACGCGACGAGGGTGGCGTCGGCGCTGGGCTGCTCGGCCAGCGTCTCGACGACGGCGACCAGCGTCCTCGACTTCAGGAACGACAGCTTCCGGTTGCCGAAGTGGTAGACCAGCGCGCCGAACGGCTCCGGGCGCAGCGCCACTGAGCGGGCCCGCCGCCAGGGCAGCGACGGGTCGAAGTCGGCGGGGGGCGGCGCGGCGGCACCGGATCCCGACGGGAGTGCGGCGCCGGCCTCGCGCACCTGCTCGGCCGGCGCCGCGACGGGGGCGTCGATCAGTACACCCCGCACATTCCGTCGATGGAGACCTCCTCGACGAGGGACTCCTCCACCAGGGCCTCTTCGACCGCGGGAGCCTCGACGGCCTGGGTGTCGTCGGTCTCGGGCACGGTGCCTCCTGTGATCTGGGTTACGCGGTGGCGGGCACGTTAGTGACACCGAGTGCCACCCGGCAACACCGGTCCGCGGACCGCGGCGCGCCGTCCCCCGGTCCGCCGTGGCGCAAGATGGGGCGGTGACCGAGGCGCCTCCGGACGTGCGCGCCGACACGCGTGCCCGCATCCAGCAGGCGGCCCTCGAGCTGTTCGCGCGGACCGGGTTCGAGCAGGTCACGGCCGACGAGATCGCCGACGCCGCGGGGATCAGCCGGCGCACGTTCTTCCGCTGCTTCGCCACCAAGGCCGACGCGGTCTGGGGCGAGTTCGGCGCGCACGTCGACCGGCTGGAGCGGCTGCTGGCGGCCACCCGCGACGACCAGCCGGTGCTCGCCTCGATCTGCGCGGCCTACGTCGAGGTGAACGACTACGCCGCCGAGGACCTGCCGATCCTCCGCCAGCGGATGGCGCTGATCCTCGGCGAGCCGGCGCTGCAGGCCCACTCGCAGGTCCGCTACGCCGACGTCGACCGGGTGGTCGCCGAGCACGTCGCCCGGCGCACCGGGCAGGCCCCCGACGCCCTGCTCCCCCGGCTAGTCGCCACCAGCACGCGGGCGGCCGCGACGACCGCGTTCGAGGTCTGGCTGGCCGACGGGACGACGACGCTCGCCGCCGCCCTGCACGCGGCGTTCGAGCAGCTCGCCCTGGGCTTCCCGGGACTGCGCACGCCGCCCGCCCGCCCCTGACGCCGCGACCTGGTGATCAGGTGAGCCGATCATCGGGGGTCCGGGCTCACGACCGGTCGTGAGCCCGGAGCCGCAACGGTGAGCTCGGACGCGTCGGGACGCCGGCGGAGGCGCGGGGTCCTCCCCCTGCCCGGTCGGGCAGGTGCACCTCGCCGGGTGGGCCGACCTGCTCCTCCGGACGGCCGGTTCCTCCTCCGGACCCCTGCCGCCCGGTGTGACGCCGCTCATACCGTGCGCGCCGACGACTCCCCCGCCGGCACCGGAAGGACCCCGCCATGAACGTCGAAGAACTCCTCAAGCCCTTCCCGATCAAGGAGTTCCACCCGTTCCCGCGGGCCCTCATGGGCCCCGGCGCGCACGAGATCATCGGCCCCGAGGCGCTCAAGCTCGGCTTCAAGCGGACGCTGATCATGACGTCGGGCCTGCGCGGCACGGACGTCGTCCACAAGATCGCCGAGTCGATGAAGTACCACGGCCTGGAAGTCGTGGTCTACGACAAGGTGGAGTCCAACCCCAAGGACTACAACGTCATGGACGCCGTGGCGCTGTACCAGGAGAACGAGTGCGACAGCTTCGTCTCCATCGGCGGCGGGTCCAGCCACGACGCCTGCAAGGGCGCGCGCATCTCGGTCGCCCACGATGGCCGCAGCGTCAACGAGTTCGAGGGCTTCAACCAGTCGGAGAACCCGAAGAACCCGCCGCACATCGCCGTCTCCACCACGGCCGGCACCGGCTCGGAGACCTCCTGGGCCTACGTCATCACCGACACGACGACCGACCCGGAGAACCCGCACAAGTACGTGGCGTTCGACGACACCTCGGTGACGACGCTGGCGATCGACGACCCGGTCCTCTACTACGACTGCCCGGTCGACTACACCGCCCAGTGCGGCTTCGACGTCCTCGCGCACGCCAGCGAGCCCTACGTCTCGCGGCTGAACTTCCAGCCCTCGCTGGGCAACGCGCTGCGCGCCATCAAGCTGACCTCGGAGCACCTGCGGCAGGCGGTCTGGAACGGCCAGGACCTCGGCGGCCGCGAGGGGATGATGTACGCCCAGTACATCGCCGCCCAGGCGTTCAACTCCGGCGGCCTCGGCATCATCCACTCGATCAGCCACGCCGTCAGCGCCTTCTACGACACCCACCACGGCCTGAACAACGCCATCGCGCTGCCCCGCGTGTGGGCGTTCAACATGCCCACCCAGTACCAGCGCTTCGCCGACATCGCCGAGGCCATGGGCGTCGACACGCACGGCATGACCGCTCCCCAGGCCGCCGACGCGGCGCTGGCCGCGGCCATCCGGCTGCTGCGCGACGTCGGCATCCCGGAGAAGTTCACCGACGTCACCCGGGACAGCTACTCGAAGAACCGGCTGGGCCAGGGCCCGACCAAGTTCTACGAGAACGCCCCGGTCATCAACGGTGACGACAAGGACGTCGACCGGATCACCCACCACGTCCTCGGCGACGCCTGCACCCCGGGCAACGCCAAGGAGTGCACGTTCGAGACGGTCCGCCCGGTGGTCGAGCACTGCATGATCGGCGACCTCGACGACCTGCTCGGCTGACCGGCCCTCCGGCCGGACCCCGACCGGGGCGACCTCTCGGCTGAGGTCGTCCCGGTCGACCCGGGGCGGGATGGTCCGCGGGCCACCCCGCCCCTCCCCTCTCACCAGGAGCCCCGGTGACCGAGCTCGCGAGGTCACCCAGATGCAGAGCACCCATGGGCGCGCGGACGACGAGCGCCAGCGAGGAGAACCCGTGACCGAGC
>NZ_FNOT01000038.1 GCF_900107105.1 Geodermatophilus africanus | reverse complement strand
CCGACAGATCGGCTTGAAGACCCGAAGTCAGTCAGGCGCTGGGTCAGGAACGACCGCTGCGGGGCTCTCCCACATCCTCACTGTCAGGCGTCGACTCGGTCGGGGAGACCGGCACCTTCCGCGTATGCCTCGAGGAAGGCCTCGGGACCGAGCAGTTCGCGGGCACGGGTGGTGGCACGGTCGATGTCGCGCTGCTCGCTCGTCGTCGCGGGCCAGCCGCGTCGTCGCCGCCAGCGCGCTGCGGTGCCGAGCAGTTCGGCCGCGGTGCGGCCGTGCCCGCACGTGGCCGTGACACAGGCGCGGGCCTCCATCGCTGCGGGCGCGGCGTTGGCGGCGGCGTTGGCCCGTGCCACCGCCGAGGCGCGGGAGTGGTACGAGGCGGCGGCTTCGAGGTCGCCGGTCAGCTCGGCCACCAGACCCAGGCCGGTCAGGGCCGCCGTCCGCCAGTCCGGCTTGTCCTGGTCACCGAGCAGCCGGATCGCCTCGGTGTAGGACCGCCGGGCGGCTTCGAGGTCGGCTCGCTGCCGGGCGACGGCGGCCTCGCCGATGCTCGCCAGAGGGTTGCCCTCGGCACCGAGTTCTCTGCCGATCGCGTGAGCTGCGCTGAACCGCTCGGCCGCGCCAGCCGGATCGCCGAGGAGAAGCCGGACATGGCCGATGGCGGCCACGCCGTACTGCACTGTGTTCGCCAGGCCGAGCTGCCGCCCTTCGGCGACCGCGCCCTCGTACATCGACAGGGCTCGCTCCAGGCGCCCGGCCCGGTGCAGCGCGATCCCGTGGTGGTACTGGATCGCCGAGACGCCCCAGTGGTCGCCGAGCGTTCGGAAGGTCGCCAGTGCCCGTTCGGCGTGGGCTGCGGCGGCGTCGGGATCGCCACGCCCGAAGTCGAGCTCCATCCGGACGAAGGAGACCAGCGCATCGCCCCAACGGTCACCGACCCGGTCGAACTCGCCGGCCGCGGCATCCAGCAGGTGACCTGCGGCGTCCACGTCGGCAGGGCTGCCCGCGATGCCCTCCACGGCCACCAGGACGCGCGAGTACGCCGAACCGTGGGCATCCCCCACCTCCGTGAGGTGGGACAGGCTCTCCCGTGCGGCGGCAGCGGAGGCGGCGCTGGGATGGACGACGCACGAGCCGGGTCGGCCGGCCAGCGCCTGGGCCTGCAGGGCCAGTCCGCGCCGGCCGGGTGATCCGCCCGGTGTCGCGGCCAGCAGCGTCGTGATCTCCGTTCCCGGCGGCTGGCTCGCGAAGTACCAGAACCAGCCCAGCCCGGCGACCAGCCGCAGACCGAGGTCGGGATCGGCTGCCGCGGCGCTCCTGCACCAGGTCAGCGCGACCCGCAGGTTGTCGCGCTCGTCGCGCAGCCACGTGAGCCATCGGGGTTGTTCCGGACCGCGCAGCAAGGGCGTGCCTCGTTCGGCGGCGTCGGCGAAGAAGCGGGCGTGCGCGGCAGCGACCAGCTCCTCCTCGCCGGCCTCGACGAGACGCTCGTGGGCGTAGTGCCGCAGGGTCTCCAGCATCCGGAACCGCCCCCCGCGGGAGTGGTCGGCGACGACCAGTGAGCGGTCGACCAGCCGGACGAGCAGGCCGAGGACCCGGGCTGCCTCCAGGCCGGCTCCGGCGCAGATGCCCTCGGCAGCCGGCAGGGTCCAGCCGCCGCGGAACACCGAGAGCCGCCGGAACAGGATCTGGTCGGGTTCGGTGAGCAGCTGGTGGCTCCAGTCCACCGTCGCTCGCAGCGTCTGCTGGCGTGCCGCGGTGGTCCGCGGCCCGGCGGTCAGCAACGCGTAGCGGTCATCCAGGCGGTCGGCGATCTCGTCGGGGGGCAAGGTGGTGATCAGCGCGGCGGCCAGCTCGATGGCCAGTGGAATGCCGTCGAGAGCCTGGCAGATCCGGACCACCGCGGCTGCCGTGTCGACGACGTCGAACCCGGGACGCACCGAACGCGCCCGCTCGACGAACAGACGCACCGAGTCGAACTCGGTGACGTCGGTCCCGGCGAAGTCGGCGGGCGGAGTGGCGAGGGGGGAGATGGGCAGCTGGACCTCACCCGGCACAGCGAGGGGCTCCCGGCTGGTGGCGAGCACGCGCAGCCCCGGGCTGCCGGCGAGCAGCCGCCCCGTCAAGGCGGCGCACCGGTCCACGAGATGCTCGCAGTTGTCCAGCAGCACCAGCGCGGTGCGCTCCCTCAGGTATTGGAGGAGAGCTTCCTCGTCGTCCGCGCCGTGCGGGAGGCCGAGCGCGTCGGCCACGGCACGGGCGACACCTGACGCCTGCGGGACGCCGGCCAGCTCGACCAGCCAGACGCCGTCCGGGAACTCGGGCTCGGTCCGGTCGATCACCTCCAGGGCGACGCTCGTCTTGCCCACTCCGCCCAGGCCGGTGAGCGTGACCAGCCGGTGCACGCGGAGCAGTTCGGCTGCCTGCGCCAGCTCCGCGGCGCGCCCGATGAACGACGTGAGCCGGACCGGACGCGGCGGGCGGGGATCGATCGCCGTCGCTGCCGGCGGATCGAGCAGCGGATCCTGCCGCAGGATGGCCTCTTCGAGGTCGGTCAGCGCGGCCGAGGGGTCGATGCCCAGTTCGTCGGCCAGGTGCGCGCGCGCCCCGTGATAGGCGGCCAGTGCCTCGGCCTGCCGTCCCGACCGGTACAGCGCCAGCATGAGCAGGCGGTGCAATCGTTCTCGCAGCGGATACCGGGCGACCAGCGTCTCCAGGTCGTTCACCACGTCGGTGTGCCGACCCGCGGCCAGGGCCAGTTCGATACGTTCCTCGGAGGCGGCCAGCCGGAGCTCCTCGAGCCGGCCGATCTCCGGCTCGGCCCACGCGAGCCCGCCGAACCCGGCGAGCGCCGTACCGCGCCACAGCGCAAGGCCCTGCTCGTACCTCCGGGCCGCCACGGCCGGGGCATGACCGGCGAGCTGTCGGGCCTCGGCGACGAGCGAGGTGAACCGGTGCGCGTCGACCTCGCCCCGGTCGATGCCGAGGGTGTAGCCGGACGACCGGTGCACGACCGCTCCGTCGGCGAGGCCCATGGCGGACAGCGCCCGCCTCAGCTTCGACACCCGCACCTGGAGGGCGTTGGCCGGGTAGGCCGGCAGATCGGCTCCCCACAACGAGTCGATCAGGGTCTCGGCCGGGACCACCCGGCCCGCGGCGAGCAGCAGGATCACGAGCAGCTCGCGCTCCGCCGGCGGAGGCAGCGGCACGGGGCCGGCTCCGGTGAGTACCTCGAGGGGGCCGAGAACTCGGAATCGCACTCAGGAACATCTCCGTGTGGCGAAGTCAGGCGCAGGCGGTGTCGTGATTGTGCTCGTTCGGCCGTTCCTGGTGTGCCCTCGTGGACTTCCCGGGTCACGGCCGGCTGCTGTCCACCTCCGCGGGCAGGACGACGAAGCTGAACATCATGCCGCCCTGGCTGTGCTCCGCGATGTGGCAGTGCGCCATCCACAGTCCGGGATTGGACACGTCCAGCAGGATGTCCACCGTCTCCGCGGCCCGGACGAGGACCGTGTCCTTCCAGACCAGGTTCGGCTCCGTCGTTCCGTTCCGGGTCAGAACGAGCAACCGGCCGGCACCGTGGACATGGAACGGATGGTGCATCGGGTGGTCCTGCTCTGCGTCGTTGACCAGGCGGATCTTCACCTGGTCGCCCACGAAGAAGGTCCAGTCGATGTCCGCGTTCACCGCTCCCGTCTGGCCGTCCACCAGCCGCCAGAACATGTTCTCCGGTGTCGATGCCGCGTTGATCTCGGGCATGAGGTCCTCCCACTCGAGGCCGTCGCCGCCAGCCGCACTCCCGCCATGGGCGTCCTCGTGGGCGTGTGCGGCGGCGGGCGCCCGGCCGACTTCCGCAGAGACCGGCACGAGTCGCATGCCGCAGAGGGGGCACGTCCCCGGCTCGTCGCGGACGACGTCCGCGTGCATGGGGCACGTCCAGCCGGTCGAGGTGGCGGGTGCACTGCCGTAGAGGAGCGGCATCTCCGAGGTGAACGACAGGACCTTGTCGGGAACCCGGTCCAGAGCAGCCTGCATGCGGGCGCGCTCGGCCAAGAGCTCCGGCGCTGTGCGCAGTACGGCGAAGTCGGAGGGCGGGACAGCGGCCGGTCGTTCGTCGGTGACCTCGACGGCACCCAGGATGTACGTGCGGTCCGGAGTGCGGTGCTCCAGTTGGTAGGACCCGGGGGAGTCGAACAGCACGTCGACGACGGCTCGTTCCGACGGGGCGAGCAGCACGGCGTCGACGACGGCCTCCTGCTCGTAGCGGCCGCTGTCCCCGCCGACGAGCTTCATCGGGGCTCCGGCGATGCCGACGTTGAACAGCCGGGTGTTGGCGGTGTTGGTCAGGTGGAGGCGGACGATCTCGCCGGCGCGTGCGGTTTCCCGCCACTCGGTCCGTCCGGCGGTGAGCAGCACGTTCCCGAAGCGACCCATGGCCACGTGATCGGGTGCCGTGGTCGAGAAGGGCGCCATCCGACCGGCCTCGATCAGGACGTCGTCCAGGGTGACCAGCAGATCGCGGTCGGCCCGGGGCCAGTACGCCGGGTCGGAGGGCTCGACGACGATGTTGGCGTAGAGACCCATCTCCAGCCCGTGGTCCTCCCGGACGTGCGGGTGGTACCAGTACAGCCCGGGATCGGGGAATCGCAGGCGATAGGCGAACTCGCCGCCGACCGGAATCGGCGCCTGCGTCTGGTCCGGCACCCCGTCGTAGGCGCTGTCCAGACGCAGCCCGTGCCAGTGGACCGTGGTGTCGCCGTCCCCCTGATTGCGGACGTGGACGGTGACCTCGGATCCCTGGCGGACGCGCAAGGTGGGGCCCGGAACGGAACCGTTGTACGCCAGCATCCGGATAGTGTCCGTGCCGATCCGGGCGGCGACCGGCGCGATCGTGATGCTCACGTCGTCACCGTCGGCGAGATCGATCGGGCTCGACGCCTGGGCCCGGTCCAGGCCGCGGACGTCGGTGGGGAACCGGGTCGACGCCGGCCCGGCCGGCCGGGTCGTAGACGTCGTCAGGAGGCGGTCGGGATCCGTCACGTCCGGGCTCCGAGCCCGTCGACGAAGGACGCGGCCCGGTACCCGTCGGGAACACCGTCGACGATGACCGCGCCGCCGACGGAGTTGCGGAGGCGGAGGGGGAGGATCGCCTGGTACTCCGGAGAGTGGTACCAGGCCTGGGCGTGCCCGACGTCGGGGAAGCCGATGACCACGACAGGACCCGGTAGGTCCCCGTCCATCACCTGCGGCGTGGCGCCGTGGACGAGGAACTGCCCCGCGAACGGGGGAAGCGTGGCGTCGATCCGGCGCATGTACTCGACGATTTCGTCGTTGAGGTCGACGCTGCGCAGATTCGCGACGGCGTAAGCGGTCATCGGAGTCCCTTCTGCCGGGTGACTGCGGACGGCGGCCATGCCAACGGTGGGAGGACGCGCTGTCCGATCGCTGTCCGGATGCTGGCCTTCAGCACCCGGCGACCGGCCCTGTGCCGGCTCAGGGGACCACGTGGCGGATGCCCGCGAAGGACAGCGCCGCCGCGGTGACCGCGATGGCTGCCGGCAGACCGATCAGCAGGGCCGCCGACGGCAGGTCGGAGAGCAACAGACCGATCTCGTCCCACCAGCTGCGCCACGTGATGAGCACGGTCGAGCCGCCGAGGACAAGGATGCCGAGGAGCGTCAGCCCCCAGACGCCGTTCGTTCCCCACCGTTTGTAGGCGATGCCGATGCCGATGCCGATGAACGCGAAGGCGAGCAGGGGCGAGCCCGACATCGCGACCTGGAGCGGGAAGTTGTCGGCCTTGACGGGTCCCGGCGCCCAAAACGTCAGGCCGACGCCCCAACCGTCTGTCGCGGTCTCCACCGAAGTCAGCACGGCGAGCGCCAGCCCGTAGGCCAGCGACATGGCCATCGCATACACGGCCGCCCCGAAGAGGTACGCGCGCCGGCTCAGGCTGATCCCCATCGCGAAGGGGAGCAGCTGCGTGACCGCCTCCACGAACACGCAGAGCACGGTGACGTACAGCGCCAGCACACCCCCGGTAACGGCGTCCTCGCCCTGCCGGCGCAGGTCGGCCAGTCGCCAGAGTGCCCAGTTGAGGGCGAAGGCGAGCCCACCACCACCCACGGCATCCCGAGAACCACCGTGGGATGCACCACCTGCAGTCGGGCAGCTGTCAGCACACGATTCATCGAGGTACCCCTTCGAGGTCGGCGGGGACGCGGGCCGCTGCTCCCTGCGTCGGCAGGCTCATCGCCACGACCAGCTGCTGGAGAGAAGCGGGCTCCCAGGACAGGCCCATCGCCGAGGGGTCGTCGGGGTGCCCGTTCTCGACGAGGCGGACGACGGCGCGGCTCTGTCGACCGACGGACTCGGTGCGGATCAGTTCGTGTCGGTCGGCGAACGCTGCCACCCGCTCGCCGTCGCCCGTCACGGTCACCGCGCTGCCACGCAGGGAGGGGGCGTCGGCGTCCAGGCGGATGCGTCCCCGGTCGATCAGGCGAATGTGCTCCAGCAGGTCGGAGATCTCCTCGATCAGGTGCGTGGACAGCACGATCGTGCGCGGGTGCTCGGCGTGGTCGGCGAGCAGCCGGTCGTAGAACAGCCGCCGCGCCACGGCGTCGAGACCGAGATAGGGCTCGTCGAAGAGCGTCACGGGTGCCCGCGAGGCGAGCCCGATGGTGATGCCGACGGCGGAGTTCATGCCCCGCGAGAGCTTCTTGATCTTCCGCCCCGCCGGCAGGTCGAACTCCCGCACCAGCGAGCCGGCCAGATCGCCGTCCCACGAGGGGAGAGTTCGGGCCGCGGCAGTCAGGGCGTCGCGTACCCGGAAGTGGTCGGGATGGCGCTGCCCCTCCTTGATGAAGGAGATCCGGCGGAGGACGGCGTCGTTCTCGTAGGGGGCTGCGCCGAAGACCTCGACGACGCCGCTCGTCGGCACGCGGTGTCCCGTCAGTACCTGCAGCATCGTGGTCTTGCCGGCGCCGTTGCGGCCGAGCAGGCCGGTGATGCTGCCCTGCTCGAGGGCGACGTCGACCTGGTCCAGAGCTGTGTGCTCGCGGAAGCGCATGGTGACGTCCGTCAGCCGGGCCACTGCGGTCATCCGAGGCCATCCCGTCGGTGATCGGACGGGCAGTCGCGCCGACGGCGAAACCGCTCGGGACGGCGTCCGTGCAGGGCGACCGGACGCGGGTTGCGAACGAGGCAGTCCCGTGCCTCTCGGACATGGCGGTTGGCAGTCATCGCGGTCCTTCCCCAGATCAGCGGTGGCATGTCGTGGACACAGCAACCGTGCAAGGCCGTGCTGTCCGATCGCTGTCCGGCTGCCGGCTGTCCGACGGGGCCGTCCTCAGCCCGAGCCCGACCAGCCGTTCCAGCGGGCGCCGACAGACCCCGACAGAGTTCGGACGCGCACGGCGACATGGTCGTGTTTCGTGTTCGGCGGAACACTCGGCGACGGGCTCGGGGGAGACTGGCTTGCCCTTATCGCCTTCCTGGTGATGATGACGTTCGCCTTCATCTGGCTGTCGGTCGCGTTCGGCCTCGCCAGCAAGTCCGTCGAGCCGGCGAGCAGCGTCGGCATGCCGTTGGTCCTGCTTCCGTTCCTGGGCAGCGGGTTCGTCCCGACCGACTCGATGCCCACCGCGCTGCGCTGGTTCGCCGAGTACCAGCCGTTCACCCCGCTGATCGACACGGTGCGCGGCTCCTGGCGGGAACCCCGAGCGGAACCAGTGCTGCTCTCGCCGCTGCGTGGTCGGCCGGCATCGCCCTCGGCGGCTACCTGTGGGCACGGGCGTTGTTCGACCGCGCCGCACGGTGAACGAGCCAACCTACGGGGGAGTGGCGCGCGTTTCGCCGGAGCGGGCCTGGCTCCGGGCCGACTGCGTTCCGACAGCGTTCGGACAGCGACCGCCGACACGGTCGTGAAGAGAGAGCACCGAAGGAAGAAGCCATGACTGCGACAACGATCGACGGGCCGGTCCACACCAGATCCAGGTCCCACCGGCGCTGGCAGGCACGAGCTCTGCCCGTGGCGGCCGCGTGGTCCCTGGCGTACCTCGGACTGGGGATCGCCTGGTGGGCGGGTGCAGCGGGCAACCCCGCCGACCCCTCGGTGGACGACGCCGTCGGGCTGTCGCTGCTCACGGTCTGGGGGGCGACGACCGGAGCGGCGATGCTCACCGCCGTGGGCGGTCTCGGCCTGGTGCTCGCCGCCACGATGGTCGCCCGTCGGCGGCGCGTGCCGATCGCCCTGCTGCCGCCGCGGATGACGACCGTCCTCGGAATCGCTCTTGCCGTGGCTCTCGCGGTGCTCCTGCCCGACTTCCGGTTGATCGCGGCCATCGCCTACACCCCGATCCTGCTGGTGCTGACGCTCTTCGGCGGCGCACCGGGGGACGTGACCCTGTGGCCCTGGCCCGTGGTCAACATGGCCGTCCTCAGTCTCGCCGGGCTCGCGTGGTTCGTCGCCGTCGTCGAGGACGCCGGCCGACGCCGCTGGGAGGCGGCCGACGACGGTCGAGACCGCATCGGGCACATGTCGGGGGTCGCCGCGAGATGGGGCCGTCGGGCCACCGGCCTGGCCGTGGTCCTGCCGCTCGGATACGCCGTCACGCGATACGCGTGGGCCCTCGGCATCCCGCTGGGCGTCAGCCCGGAGCTCCTCGACGAGCTCGGGAAGGGCGTGTACGCGGGAGCGGGGCTTGCCACGCTCGGGGTACTCGGCGCCGTCCTCACGCTCGGCCTCGTGCAGCAATGGGGGGAGGTCTTCCCGCGCTGGATGATCGGCGTCCGGGGACGGCCGGTACCGGTCGGCCTGGCCGTCGTGCCCGCCTCGATCGTCTCCGTCGTCGTCACCTCGGCGGGGCTGATGTTCGTGCGCCTCGGGATCACCGGCCGCTTTGCCGAGAACTTTCCCGGTGGGACGTCGGATGTCGCGGCGTGGCTGCCGGAGATGTTCTGGCCGCTCTGGGGGGCCGCCCTCGCGGCAGCCACCTACGCCTACTGGCTGCGCCGGCGCGCCGGCGCACCGGCCGGTCGGTCATGAGGGGAGGCCCGTCCCGGCTGCTGCCGGTGCGCTCCCATTCCCATTCCGCCAGAAAGGACTCCCATGCCCGCCATCCCCTGGTCCACGGTCGACGTCGTCGAGCCTCACGCGGAAGTGACGCCGATGGGGTCGCGGCTCCCGCTCCGCTCCTACCGCGACATCCCGGCGTTCCTCCTGTGGACGCTCCGGATCCGCCGCCAGCTCGCCGGAACGGCGGGCGTGGTCGGCTACGCCCTCGACGCCCACCTCCTGCGCAAGACGTGCTGGACGGTGTCGGCCTGGACCGGGCCGAAGGCGGTCGAGGAGTTCGTCCGCCGGGAGCCGCATGCCGCCGGAGTGGCCGCCATCCGGCCGCGCATGCGCCCGTCGACGTTCGTCTTCTGGACGGGGCCCGCCACCGCCCTGGCACGCGGCTGGGACGAGATCCGCAGGGGCCTCGCTGACGAAGCGGCCCGGCAGAGTGAGAGGCAGAACAGTGTTGATCCGTCGTGAGCTGCCCGGTGACAAGTCCGCGATCCGTCGGGTGCACGCCGACGCTTTCGCTCCGCACTACCAGGGCGAGCCGCCGGTCGAGCCACAGCTCGTCGACGACCTCCGCGCCAGCGGCGCCATCTCGACGCTCTGTCCCTGATCGCGATGGCCGACGGCGAGATCGCGGGCCACGTCTGCTG
>NZ_FNOT01000033.1 GCF_900107105.1 Geodermatophilus africanus | reverse complement strand
GCCATCACCGCGGTCGGTTCCACCATCGCCCGCTCCGACGAGGCCATCACCGCCGTCGGCGCCACGATCTCCGGCGCACACGGTGCGGTGACCCGGGCCGACGGGCTGCTGGGCCGGGTCGACCCGATGGTCGACGTCTTCCAGGAACCGCTGCTCGCCCTCGCCCCGGCGGTGCGCCGTCTGGCGGCGAGCATAGAGCCGGCCGAGGTCGAGGCGGTGGTCGCGTTCATCGACCGGCTGCCGCAGCTCATGTCCCACCTCGACGAGGACGTCCTCCCGGTCCTGGCCTCGATGGGCAACGTCGGCACAGATGTGCACGACCTGCTCGACACCATGCAGGACCTGCGGCACGTGGTGAAGGGCTTCCCCGGCTCACGGCTGTTCCGCCGGCGGGGCGCGGAGGAGATCGCGGAGGACGAGGAGCAGCAGGCCGCAGAGGGCGGGTGACGGCCGGGAACCGGTGCGCCCGGCTCCCGGCCGCCGCTCAGGTCTCGGTCGGGTAGCCCAGCGCCCGGACCACGTCGCCGATCCGCTCATACGTCTCCCCCTCGGGCAGCCGCCGCAACTCGTCGACGACGGCGTCCGGGGCCCGATGGTCCAGGGCCGCCTCGACGAGGGTCGGCCCGTCGCTCGGGAAGTCGGCCCGGTCCAGCCAGCGGGCCAGCTCGGCCCGGGCGACGACGGCGTCCTCGGTCATGCCCGCCGGGACGCCACCGACCAGCGTGCCCGCGGGGCTGCTGTCGATGTCCGGGTCGCCCTCGGCCTGGGGCTCCACCTCCCGCCACTCCTCGGCACGGGTGGACCGCTCGGCCTTCAGCATCCCCTGGATCTCGTGCTCGAGCTCCTCGTCGACCCGCGGGCTGTGCTTGGTGCTGCGGGACGCCGTCCCGGCGAACTGGTCTGCGCTCTCGCTCACGATCGCTCTCCTGTTGCCTCGTTCCGGTGGCGCCCGGTCACTTCTCGTGCAGGGCGCCGGGCTTGTGCACCGCGGTCTTGCCGGTCTTGTCGCTCTCGACCTCGAACTGCGGCTCGTCCTTGCTGGCCTTGACCTTCCGGCCGGCCGCCTCCGTCTCCGAGGTGATCTTGCGCTTGACGGTGCCCTCGACCTCCTGGCCGTGGCTCTTCCAGCTGACGTGGTCACCCTTCGAGATGTCGTCGGACATCTGGCCCTCCCTGACTGCTCGGCGCGGTAGCTGCCCCCTGCCCGGCCCGGGTCCCGGACACACATCACCCGTCCGGGAGGCCGGATCACCCGTGCGGGCACTGACGTCCGCGGATTCGTCACGTAGCGTTCGGCCCGACGAGGATCGTTCACCGTTCTCGCTGCTCAGAGCGGGGTGCGCGAACACGGACAGTGAAGGACTCGTCCTCGATCGCCGGCCCGGTCGACCCCATTCCCCCGGGGCCGGCCGGGTCGGCCCGCATCTAGGCTGGGGTTCCGTGACCGCCCCTGACCCCACCCGGCCGGTCGACGTCCTCACCGTGACCTCCGTCCGCGGCGTCACCCCCTCGGTGCGCCGCATCGTGCTCTCGGGCACCCGCGAGGCGGTCGTGGCCGCCGGGCCGACGATCTCGCTGCTCGTCCCCCGCGTCGGCGACCCCGCGCCGCGCTGGCCGTCGGTGCAACGGGACGGGCGCATCGTGTGGCCCGAGGGCGCGCACGGCGTGAGCCTGCGCAGCTACACCGCCCGCCGTCAGGAGCCCGACCGCGGCGAGGTGGAGATCGACTTCGTCCTGCACGGGGACGGTCCGGCGGCGACCTGGGCCGGCGCCGCCGGACCCGGGACGACGGTGGCCGTCGCCGGCGGCGGCCCGCTGGGCGACCGTCCGGCCGCCTGGCTGCTGCTGGCCGGTGACGAGACGGCCCTGCCGGCGATCACCCGCATCCTGGCGGCGGCGTCGCCGTCGACCCGCGGTGTCGCGCTCGTGGAGGTCGCCGACGCCGCCGAGGAGCAGCCGCTGCCGGCGCCGGAGGGGGTGGCGGTCCGCTGGCTGCACCGCGGCGGCACCCCGCCGGGGGAGGGCACGCTGCTGACGGACGCCGTCGCGGCGCTGGCGCGGCCCGACGGCGAGGACGTCTTCGCCTGGGTGGCCGCGGAGTCCGCCACCGTCCGGGCGGTGCGCGCCGACCTGCGCGGCCGGTGGGGGCTGGGCCGGGCACAGCACCACGCGATCGGCTACTGGCGGCGCGGCCGGGCGATGGGCGGCGGCTGAGCGTCGTCCAGACTCCTCACAGGGAACGCCCAGGGCAGCTCCAGCACGGGGCCGCACCCTCGTCCCATGACCACCGCTGCGCGTTCGACGGGAGGTGCTGTGACCAGCACCAACAAGGGCACCGCGCCGGAGGCGCGCCTCCTCGTCGTGGACGACGAACCCAACATCCGCGAGCTGCTGTCGGCCAGCCTGCGCTACGCCGGTTTCGAGGTCGAGACAGCCGCGGACGGGCAGCAGGCGCTGGCGATGGCGACGTCCTTCCGCCCCGACCTGCTCGTGCTCGACGTGATGATGCCGGGGCTGGACGGCTTCGGCGTCGTCCGCCGGCTGCGGGAGAGCGGCCGGCACACCCCCGTGCTCTTCCTGACCGCGCGCGACGCCGCGGAGGACAAGGTGTCCGGGCTGACCCTGGGTGGGGACGACTACGTCACCAAGCCGTTCAGCCTCGACGAGGTGCTCGCCCGCATCCGGGCGGTGCTGCGCCGCAGCACCGGCCCGCAGCGCCTGGCCCACTCCCCCCGGCTGTCCTTCGCCGACATCGAGCTGGACGAGGAGTCGCACGAGGTGGTCAAGGCCGGCGAGGTGGTCAGCCTGTCGCCGACGGAGTTCAAGCTGCTGCGCTACCTCATGGCCAACGCCGGGCGGGTGCTGTCGAAGGCGCAGATCCTCGACCACGTGTGGAACTACGACTTCAACGGCGACGCCAACGTCGTGGAGTCCTACATCTCCTACCTGCGCCGCAAGGTCGACACCACCGAGCCGCGGCTGCTGCACACCATCCGCGGCGTGGGCTACACGCTGCGGCTGCCCCGCGGCTCGTGACCTCGCCTGCGGCACCGGGCACCGACGCGGCACCATCGGGCACGGGGTCGATGAGCACCGGCGAGGAGGGCGCGTGACGGACGTCGCGAGGTCCCGCCGCGAGGCACCGCCGGACGCGCCGTCACCGGCCGGCGTCGGCGAGTTCCTGCAGGACGCCGGCACGTCCCGACGGCGGGACGGGAGAGCACCCGTGCGCGCCCGATTCAGGCGCCCGATGCCGCTGCGGGTCACCCTCGTGGCACTGCTCACCGCACTGGTCGCCGTGGCGCTGACCCTCACCGGGATCGCCACGAGCGCTCTGCTCGAGAACTCCGCCCGGGACCAGCGAAACCAGCAGCTGAACGAAACGCTGGCCAGGTACGAGGACAGGCCGTGGTTCCGCGACGGGTGCCGGGAACCACGGTGGGGGTCTCAGGAGGCCTCGATCGGGACGATCTACGTGGCTTGCCTGACCTTCGAGGGTGGCGAGCCCACCCTGGTCCCCGCGCCGCCAGAGCCCGGCGTGAGCCCTCCGGTGATCACCCGCGGTGTTGTCGCACGGCTGCTCGACGACCCCGACCGACCTGTGTTCACGGAGGCGCGGGACGGGACGAACTGGCTGCTGGTGGACCGGGACCTCGGGAACGGTGTGGTCGCGATCGCGGGCATCGACCTCGACAGCGACGACGACCTGCTGCGGCAGCTGGTCGCCTTCCAGGTGGTGGTCGGCCTCGTCGTGCTGGCCCTGCTCGCAGGTGCCGCGTCCGTCCTGGTGCGCAACAGCCTGCGACCGCTGACCGAGGTGGAGCGCACCGCCGCCGCCATCGCCGCCGGCGACCTCTCCCAGCGCGTCCCGGCCGCCGACGACCGCACCGAGGTGGGCCGGCTGGCCCGAGCGCTCAACGGGATGCTCAGCCGCATCGAGCACGGCTTCCGGGCGCAGCAGGCGTCCGAGGAACAGGCGCGCGCCTCGGAGACCCGGATGCGCCGGTTCGTCGCCGACGCCAGCCACGAGCTGCGCACCCCGCTGACCTCGATCCGCGGCTTCGCCGAGCTCTACCGGCAGGGCGCTGTGGGCAGCCCGGAGGAGACCGCCCGGCTGATGCAGCGCATCGAGTCCGAAGGCGCCCGGATGGGTCTGCTCGTGGAGGACCTGCTGCAGCTGGCCCGGCTGGACCAGCAGCGCCCGCTCACCATCACCCCGGTCGACCTGGCCGAGGTCGCCGGCGACGCCGTCCACGACGCCCGCGTCGTCCAGCCCGACCGGCCGATCACGCTGCACGTGGACGAGGCGCTCAGCGAGCTGCCCGTGGTCCTCGGGGACGAGGCCCGGCTGCGGCAGGTCGTCGGCAACCTGGTGACCAACGCGCTGGTGCACACGCCGCCGACCGCGGCGCTCACGGTCACCGTCTCCGACGAACCGGCACCCGCGGACGCCGCGCCGGACGGCGAGGACGGCGGCATGGTCGTGCTCCGGGTGGCCGACCAGGGCCCGGGCATGGCCCCCGAGCACGCAGCGCGGGTGTTCGAGCGCTTCTACCGGGCCGACGCCTCCCGAGCGAGGACGGCGGGCGGCACCGGCCTGGGCCTGGCCATCGTCAGCGCGCTGGTGGCCGCGCACGGCGGCACCGTGCACCTGGACACCGCCCCCGGGCGGGGCGCGGTGTTCACCGTCCGGCTGCCCCGCTCCGGCCCCGGCCCGGCGGCCTGACCCCGGGGACGGTGCGGTTACCGTCCGCGGGTGACCTCCGACATGGGCGGGCAGCCCCACGACGCCGACCTGATGGCCGCGGTGACCGAGCTCGGCACGGCCCTGCGGCAGCTGGTGGACGCCTCGGTGCTCACCACCGTCCCCGCCGACCAGCTGCGGGCCGCGGCCGCCGACGCGCAGGCCGTCACCGCCCGGCTGGCCGCCTCGCAGCGGCCGGCGACACAGCTCCCCGCGCTCGACGACCCCGTGGTCTTCCGCCGGGTCTACAGCCCGGTGAGCGGCGTGGGCAGCGCGCTGGCCCCGCCGGTGCGGATCCGCCGGGTCGAGGGCGGTGTCGTCGCCGAGGCGCTGCTGGGCCCCGCCTACGAGGGCCCGCCGGGCTACGTGCACGGCGGCGTGAGCAGCCTGCTCATGGACCAGCTGCTCGGCTCGGCCGCCATCGCCGCGGGGTTGTGGGGCATGACCGTCCACCTCGAGGTGGACTACCGGCGGCCGGTGCCGCTGTCGACGCCCCTCACCATGCGGGCGCAGGTCACCGAGACCGCCGGCCGCAAGTGCGTCGTCACCGGCACCATCGCGACCGCGGCGGCGCCCGACCGGACGCTGGTCGAGGCCCGCGGCGTGTTCGTCCTGCCCCGCGAGGAACTGCACGCCGACTACTTCGGCACGATCACCGACGCCACGGGCCGGCACCGGCCCCCGGCGCGCCCCACCGACGCCACGGCCCTCTCCGATGCCGACGCGTGACGTCGAGGTCGCCGCGGCGGCGGCCCGGGCGGCCGCCGCCGTCCTCGTGGGGCTGCGGGAGGAGGGCCGGCTCACCGGCCGGGCGCTCGGGGACGCCGGCGACGCCGCCGCGCAGGCCGCGATCGCCGGGGTGCTGGCCGAGCACCGTCCGGACGACGCGGTCTTCAGCGAGGAGGCGGCCGACGACCGCGCCCGGCTGACCGCCGGCCGGGTGTGGATCGTCGACCCGCTCGACGGCACCCGGGAGTACGGCGAGGCGCCCCGGCCGGACTGGGCGGTGCACGTCGCGCTGTGGGCCGCCGGCGAGCTGACGGCGGCCGCGGTGGCGCTGCCGGCGCTGGGCGAGGTGCTGGTCACCGACCCCGCCCCCACCGTGCCCGCGCCCGGGGCCGGCCGGCCGCGGATCGCGGTCAGCCGCAGCCGCCCGCCCGCGGTGGCCGCCACCGCCGCGGCCGCCCTGGACGCCGAGCTGGTGCCGATGGGGTCGGCCGGGTGGAAGGTGACCGCCGTCGTCCGCGGCGAGGCCGACGCCTACGTGCACGCCGGCGGGATGTACCAGTGGGACTCGGCCGCGCCGGTCGCGGTCGCCCGGGCGGCGGGCCTCACCGCCGTCCGGCTCGACGGCTCACCACTGGTCTACAACGGCCCGGACGCCTGGCTGCCGGACCTGCTGGTGTGCCGCCCGGAGCTGGCCGGCCGGCTGCTGGCGGCGGTGCGCGCGGGGTCGTCGCCGGCGTCCTAGGGGGATGGCGGAGACTGGACGCCGGGAATCCTCCCCGGGCCGGTGCGGTTGCTGCTGGTTCGAGCCCTGCCCCCGATCCCCCGGAGCACGAGCGCGTGAGCACCCCTGACTACCGGCTCTCCCAGCTGGAGACGCTGGAGGCCGAGTCCATCCACGTCATCCGCGAGGTGGCCGCGGAGCTCGAGCGCCCGGTGCTGCTCTTCTCCGGCGGCAAGGACTCGATCGTGATGCTGGAGCTGGCCCGCAAGGCGTTCGCGCCGGCCCGCATCCCCTTCCCGGTCATGCACGTCGACACCGGGCTGAACTTCCCCGACGTGCTGGAGTTCCGCGACAAGCGCGTCGCCGAGCTCGGCGTGCAGCTGATCGTCGCCTCGGTGCCCGACGCCATGGCCAGGGGCCTGGTCAAGGAGGAGCCCAACGGTTCCCGCAACCGCATCCAGACCCCGGTGCTGCTCGACGCGGTCGAGGAGCACGGGTTCACGGCGCTGTTCGGCGGCGCCCGCCGCGACGAGGACAAGGCCCGCGCCAAGGAGCGGGTGTTCTCCTTCCGCGACGAGTTCGGTCAGTGGGACCCGAAGAACCAGCGCCCCGAGCTGTGGGACCTCTACAACGGCCGCATCCACCTCGGTGAGTCGATCCGGGTCTTCCCGCTGTCGAACTGGACCGAGCTCGACATCTGGCAGTACATCGCCCGCGAGCAGATCGCCATCCCGCCGCTGTACCTCGCCCAGGAGCGGGAGGTCGTCGAGCGCCAGGGGATGCTCTACGCGGTCAACGACTTCATCCGCCCGAGGGACGGCGAGCAACCGTTCCGGGCGACCGTCCGCTACCGCACCGTCGGCGACGCGAACCTGACCGCCGCCGTCCGCTCGGAGGCCACCACGGTCGAGGAGGTCATCGCCGAGATCGCGGTCACCCGGATGACCGAGCGCGGCGCGACCCGCGGCGACGACAAGGTCAGCGACGCCGCCATGGAGGACCGGAAGAAGGAGGGCTACTTCTGATGGCTCCTGACACGAACACCGCAGTCCCGCTCGACGCCGACGGCGCCGTCGACGTCCACTCCCCCGTCGCCGAGCACGCGGTGGAGCTCGCCACCGCGCGCAAGGACATCGTGCGCATCGCCACCGCCGGCTCGGTGGACGACGGCAAGAGCACGCTGATCGGCCGGCTGCTGTACGACAGCAAGGCGATCTTCGAGGACCAGTACGAGGCGGTGGCCCGCGCCAGCAAGGGCGACCACGTCGACCTGGCGCTGCTCACCGACGGCCTGCGGGCCGAGCGCGAGCAGGGCATCACCATCGACGTCGCCTACCGCTACTTCACCACCCCGCGGCGCACGTTCATCCTGGCCGACACCCCCGGCCACGTGCAGTACACGCGCAACATGGTCACCGGCGCCTCGACCGCCGACCTGGCGATCGTGCTGGTCGACGCCCGCAAGGGCATGGTCGAGCAGAGCCGGCGGCACGCCTTCCTCGCCTCGCTGCTGCGGGTGCCGCACCTGGTGGTCGCGGTCAACAAGATGGACCTCGTCGGCTGGTCGCAGGAGGTCTTCGACGGGATCGCCGACGAGTTCAGCGCGTTCGCGGCCAAGCTGAGCGTGCCGGACCTGACCCTCGTCCCCATCTCCGCGCTGCACGGCGACAACGTCGTCACCCACTCGACGAACACGCCCTGGTACGAGGGCCCGACGCTGCTCCACCACCTGGAGCACGTGCACGTGGCCAGCGACCGCAACCTCACCGACGCGCGGTTCCCGGTGCAGTACGTCGTCCGGCCGCAGACCGAGGAGCACCACGACTACCGCGGCTACGCCGGCACCGTCGCCAGCGGCGTCTTCCGGGTCGGCGACGAGGTCACCGTGCTGCCCAGCGGCCTGCCGGCGACGGTCGCCGGCATCGACGGTCCGCGCGGCCCGGTGGCGGAGGCCTTCCCGCCCATGGCGGTGACCCTCCGGCTGGCCGACGACCTCGACGTCTCCCGCGGCGACCTGATCGGCAAGCCGGAGAACGCGCCCACGGCCACCCAGGACCTCGACGCGCTGGTCTGCTGGATGGCCGAGGAGCCGCTGCGGCCACGGCAGCGGATCGCGGTCAAGCACACCACCCGGACGGTGCGGGCGATGGTCAAGGAGCTGGCCTACCGGCTCGACGTCAACACGCTGCACCGGGACCGGGACGCCACCGAACTCGGCCTCAACGACATCGGCCGGGTGCGGCTGCGGGTCACCCAGCCGCTGTTCGTCGACGACTACACGCGCAACCGGGTGACCGGCCGGTTCATCCTGGTCGACGAGGCCAGCAACGCCACGGTCGGCGCCGGGATGCTCACTCCCGCCGGGTGAAGGTGAAGGATCACCCTCCTCCCCACGCCTCGGAGAAGGACCCCGGCCCCACTGCAGGGTCCCGCCGCGAGCTTGCGAGCGGTGGGGGGCAGGGAGGTCCTTCATCCATCCCTCGGAGGAGGACCCCGTCCTCCCCACCCGTCGCAGGCTCAGGGCGGGACCCGGGACGGGGCCGCGGGCAGGATCGCCGGGTAGTGCAGTGACGGGGACGAGGCCACCCGGGACGGCGCGCTCCGGCTGGGCCGCGGTGCTGTTCGTGGCCGCCGTCGCCGCCGTCGCGCTCAACCAGCGACCGGCCGTCGTCGCCGTGGCCCCGCTGCTGGGCGACCTGCGGGCCGACACCGGCCTCTCCCCCGCCATGGCCGGGCTGCTGACCACGCTGCCGGTGCTCTGCTTCGGCGCGTTCGCCCCGCTCGCGCCACGGATCGCCCGACTGGTCGGGCTGGAGTCGGCGGTCGCGGCGTCGCTGCTGGTGCTGGCCGCGGGCATCGCGCTGCGGCTGTTCCCACCCGTGGCCCTGCTGTACGCCGGTAGCCTGCTGGTGGGGGCGGCGATCGCCGTCGCCAACGTGCTGATGCCCGCCTACGTCAAGCGGGAGGCCGCCCGGCCCGGCCTGGTGATGGGGCTGTACTCCGCGTCGCTGAACGTGGGGGCGGCAGTCGGCGCCGCGGCCACCGTCCCGTTCGCCGCGGCCGTCGGCTGGGACTGGCGCGGCGGGCTGGCCGGCTGGCTCGCGCTCGCGCTGGCCGGGCTCGCGTTGTGGCTCCCGGTCGCCGGCACCGGCCGGGTGCGCCGGGCCCCCCGCGACGCGGTGCCCGGGGGCGGCTCCTGGACGCTGCTGCGCCAGCCGCTGGCCCGCCGGGTGACGCTGTTCATCGGGCTGCAGAGCGTGCAGTTCTACTCGATCGGCGCGTGGCTGCCGACGCTGCTGGCGGACGCCGGGGTGCCGGTGTCGGAGGGCGGTCTGCTGCTCGGGCTGAGCAACGCCGCCGGCGCCGTGGGAGCGCTGGTGGCGCCCGCCCGGGCCGGGCGGATGCACGGCCAGCGCCCGCTGGTGCTCGCCGTCCTCGCCGCCTACGTCGTGGGGCTCGGCGGGCTGTTGCTGGTGCCCGGGCAGGGCACGTCGGTCTGGGTCGCCGCGTTCGGTCTGGCCCAGGGCGGCGGCTTCGCCCTGGCGCTCACCCTCATCGTGCTGCGCAGCCCGACCCCCCTGACCGCGGCCCGGCTCGGCGGGGTGGCCCAGTGCGTGGGCTACCTATTGGCCGCCGTCGGCCCGCTGGCGGTGGGGTGGCTGTACGACCTCACCGGTGGCTGGACGGCCCCGGTGCTGCTGCTGGCCGCCTGCCTGGTGCCGATGACCTGGGCCGGCTGGGGCGCCGCGCGCGACGAGCTGCTCCGCACCGGCGAGCGGCCGCGGGCGGCCAGCCCGGTGTGAGCGGGCCGACCGCCGGCCCCGTCCCCGGCCTCGTCCAGAGGCTCCCCGCACGGCCCTGTCCCGGGTCCCGCCCTGAGCCTGCGAGGGGTGCGGAGGACGGGTCCCTCCTCAGCCGGCGGGGTCGGCGTTCGGGTCGGGCGTCTTGCTGGCGTCGCCGTCCCAGTCCTTGCCCGCCACGTCGGCGTGCTCGGAGATGCTGTCGGTCTGCTCGGCGACAGTGCGCACCATCTCCTCGTCGGAGAGCCCCTCGCCCGCGCTGTACGTGTTGCCGTTCGGCTCGCTCATGCCGTCTCCTCCTCCGTCGATCGGTCCTCCCGCCCGTCCCCGCGAGCCGTCGTCGGCAAACCCGGCCAGGGGCTACGGCTGCGGGGCCGCGAGCTCGAACCAGACGGCCTTCCCGTCGGCGTGGTCCTCGGCGCCCCAGCGGTCGGCGATGCTCTCCACCAGCCGCATGCCGCGCCCCCGCGGGGCGCCGACCTCGAACTGCTGCACGACCGGGCGGAGGGCCGAGCCGTCGACGACCGAGATGCGCAGCCAGTCCTCGGACAGGGAGAGCTCGACGGTGAAGGAGGCCTGCCCGGCGACGTGGTCGACCACGTTGGCGACGAGTTCGGTCACGAGGAGCGCGGCGTCACCGGCGTCGTGCGGCGCCTTCCAGGCACCCAGCAGGTCGAGCACCAGGTGGCGGGCGACCGGGACGCTGGCCGGTACCGGTCTCAGGTCGACCGCGGCGGTGAGCGTGGACATCGGGTCCCCCTCGTCGTCGGGGGTCCGGGCGCTCGTGAACCCGTGGGCGCGATCCCCGTGTCGCGCCACCCCGTTGTGCGCAACCTAGGGGACGGGATGGTCGCACGCAACGACCATTGCCCGCGTGTGCAGTTGCGTGTCACGGCCCTTGCACTCCGCCCTCCGGGTATGGATAGTGGACAACAGGATTGCCTGCACCACACAAGAGGCGAAGGGCCCGTGCCGATGCCGATCGACCGCGCCGAGCAGGACCCGGCCGTCCGGGCGCTCACCGAGCTCGTGACCGTGCTGGACAGCTGCATGGCAGAACTCGGCGGCGCCCGGGTGCGAGCCGAGAAGCTGCTCGAGGAGCGGCAGTCCGGCCGCTCCTGGCTGGACATCGTGACCACCGAGTCCCGGCCGCTGGTGGTCGAGCAGATCAGCTCGGTGATGGCGGCCCTCGCCAGCGCCGGAGGTGCGTGGCGGCGCGAGCAGGCGTACGCCCTGGCCTCCGAACAGGTCAGCATCAACCGGATCGCCGCCATGTTCGGCGTCACCCGGCAGCGGATCTCGGCCCTGTTGCGCGAACGCGCCCGCACCGCCCATGCCTGAGAGAGGACCCCCGCCACTCGCCGGCTCGCGGCGGGACCCTGCAGGGGCCGCTTGGAGCCCGGGGACGCCGTGGCCTCCGGCTACGCCGTCACAGCATCGATGGCCTTGTACACCCGCTGCTCCGACACCGGCCGCGGCGTACCGACGGTCTGGGCGAACAGGCTGACCCGCAGCTCCTCGATCATCCAGCGGACCCGCGCGACCGGGTCGTCGGGCGCCCCCGTCGAGGGCACCCGCGCGCGCAACTGCTCGTACTCGGCGGTCACCGCGGCGACCTGCTGCAGCCACAACTCGTCGCGGACGGCGTTGGCCGGCAGCTTCTCCAGCCGGTGCGCCATCCCCTTGAGGTAGCGCACCAGGTCCGGCAGCCGGCGGCGCCCGGCCGTGGCCACGAAGCCCCGGTGCAGCAGGCCGCCCATCTGCCGGCGCAGGTCCGCGACCGCCGCCTCGGGCACCCGGCGCCCGGGCGCCGCACCGATCGCGACGGCCACCTCCCGCGCCTGGACCAGCACCGCCTCGACCCGCCGCACGGTGTCGGTGGTCAGCGGGAGGAGCTGGGCGCGGGCGGTCTGCACCAGCGCGGCGAAGCCGGCCTCGTCGCGCGGCGGGCCGCCCGCGGCAGCGAGCAGGTCGTCGGCGGCCGCGTCCACGCAGTCGTCGACCAGAGCCGGGATCTCGCCGTCGGGGTTGAACTGCAGCGCCAGCCGGGTGGTCGGCGACAGTCCCTTGACCACCTGCCGGGTCGGTGAGCCGGCGACGAGCACCAGCAGCCGCCGGGCACCGCGCCAGGTCAGCCGGGTGGCCTCGGCCTCGGTGGCCACCACGCGGACGCCGACCGTCGTCCCCTCGTCGACCAGCGTGGGGTGGGCGGTGACCACGTGCCCGCCCCGGCGGACCTCGACCGTGCGCGGCAGCTCCCCGAACGACCACGACGTCAGCCCGGTCCGCTCCACGTCCGCGGCCGCGGTGGCCAGGCTCGCGCGGGCCTGCGGGGCGACCTGCGCGCGCAGTGCCTGCAGGTCCTTGCCGGTGGCCAGCGGCCGGTGCCGGTCGTCGACGACCCGGAACGTCGCCCGCAGGTGGTCGGGCACCTGGTCGGGTGCCCACGCGTCCGGCGGGACGACGACCCCGGCGGCGCGGCGCAGCTCCCGCTCGAGCGCCGGCAGCAGCGGCTCGGTCGGCGCGACGCGCGGCAGCACCTCGCGCACCCGGTCGGGGATCGGCACCAGCGCGCGGCGCAGCTGCTTGGGCAGGGTGCGCAGCAGCGCGGTCACCAGCTCCTCGCGCAGCCCCGGGACGGTGAAGGCGAGCGACTCCCCGGAGGTCCGCTCCGCGACGGTGTCGAGCACGGCCAGCGGGACGTCGACGGTGACGCCGTCGGTCGGGGTGCCCGGCGCGAACGCGTAGGACAGCGGCAGGGTGAGCCCCTGGCTCAGCGGCACCTCGTCGGGGTAGTCCTCGACCCGCACCTGCCCGGCCGCCGCGGCGTTGGTGAGCAGCTCGGGCGTGAGGGTGAGCAGGTCCGGCTGCTCGTGCCGGGCGCGCTTCCACCACTTGTCGAAGTGCCGGGTGGAGACGACGTCGGCCGGGATGCGGGCGTCGTAGAGCTCGAACAGCGTCTCGTCGTCCACCCGGATGTCCCGGCGCCGGGCCCGCTCCTCCAGCTCGGCGACCCGCTGCACCGCCTTCTGGTTGTCGTGCCAGAAGCGGTGGTGCGTCGTCCACTCGCCCTCCACGAGGGCGTGCCGGATGAACAGTTCGCGGGAGACGACCGGGTCGATCGAGCCGTACTGCACGCGGCGGCCGACGACCAGCGGGATGCCGTAGAGGGTGACCCGCTCGGTGGCGACGACCGAGCCGCGCTTGGCGTCCCAGCGCGGCTCGGAGTACTGCCGCTTCACCAGGTGGCCGGCCAGCCGCTCGACGACCTCGGGGTCGATGCGGGCGACGGTGCGGGCGAACAGTCGGCTGGTCTCCACCAGCTCCGCGGCGACCACCCAGCGCGGCGGCTTCTTCGCCAGCGGGGTGCCCGGTGCGAGGACGAAGCGGGCGTTCCGGGCGCCCAGGTACTCGCGGCCGCGGCCCCGGTTGTTCTTGCCGTCCTCCACCTGGAGCCCGACGTGGGACAGCAGCCCGGAGAGCAGAGCGGCGGAGATGCCGCGCTCGTCGGGCTCGGCCGGGAGCTCGCCCGTGGCCATGCCCAGCCGGCGGGCGGTGCTGCGCAACTGGCCGTAGAGGTCCTGCCACTCGCGGATGCGCAGGTAGTGCAGGAACTCGCGCTTGAGGGTGCGGCGGAACTGGCTGCCCGAGAGCGCCTCCTGCTGCTCACCCAGGTAGCGCCAGAGGTTGAGCAGCGCGAGGAAGTCGGAGTTCTCGTCGGCGAACCGCGCGTGCGCCTGGTCGGCGGCCTGCTGGTGCTCGGTGGGCCGCTCGCGCGGGTCCTGGATGGTCAGCCCGGCTGCGATGATCAGCACCTCCTCCAGGACGCCGCGCCGGTCGGCCTCGACCACCATGCGCGCCATCCGCGGGTCGAGCGGCAGCGTGGCGAGCGCCCGGCCGGTCGGCGTCAGCCCGCCCGCGTCGTCGAGGGCGCCGAGCTCCTCCAGCAGCGCGACGCCGTCGGCGACCGCCCGGCGGTCGGGCGGGTCGATGAACGGGAAGTCGGCGACGTCCCCCAGGTCGAGGGCGGCCATCTGCAGCAGCACGGCGGCGAGGTTGGTGCGCAGGATCTCCGGGTCGGTGTACTCGGGCCGGCTCTCGAAGTCCTCCTCGGTGTAGAGCCGGATCGCGATGCCGTCGGAGGTGCGCCCGCAGCGGCCCGACCGCTGCCGCGCCGAGGCCTGGCTGATCGGCTCGATCGGTAGCCGCTGCACCTTGAGCCGGGAGCTGTACCGGGAGATGCGCGCGGTGCCCGGGTCGACGACGTAGCGGATGCCCGGGACGGTGAGCGAGGTCTCGGCGACGTTGGTCGCCAGCACGATCCGCCGTCCGGGATGCCCCTGGAAGACGCGGTGCTGGTCGGCGGCCGACAGGCGCGAGTAGAGCGGCAGCACCTCGACGGAGGGGAAGCGCTCGGTGAGGGCGTCGGCGGTGTCGCGGATCTCCCGCTCGCCGGCGAGGAACACCAGGACGTCGCCCGGGCCCTCGGCGGCCAGCTCGTCGACGGCGTCGGCGACGGCGGTGACCTGGTCGCGGTCCGGGTCGGCGTCCGGGTCGTCGGGGTCGACCACCGGGCGGTAGCGGACCTCCACCGGGTAGGTCCGCCCGCTGACCTCGACGACCGGCGCGTTCCCGAAGTGCTTCGCCACCCGCTCGACGTCGATCGTCGCCGAGGTGATGACCAGCTTGAGGTCGGGACGCCGGGGCAGGATCTGCGCCAGGTAGCCCAGCAGGAAGTCGATGTTGAGGCTGCGCTCGTGCGCCTCGTCGAGGATGAGGGTGTCGTACTGACGCAGCAGCCGGTCGCGGCCGATCTCGGCCAGCAGGACGCCGTCGGTCATGACCTTGACGAGCGTCGTGTCGCCGACCTGGTCGGTGAAGCGCACCTTCCAGCCGACGACCTCGCCCAGCGGGGTCTCGAGCTCCTCGGCGATCCGCTCGGCCACGGTGCGGGCGGCGATCCGCCGCGGCTGGGTGTGCCCGATCCGGCCCCGCACGCCGCGGCCGAGCTCGAGGGCGATCTTGGGCAGCTGGGTGGTCTTGCCGGAGCCGGTCTCCCCCGCCACGACGACCACCTGGTGGTCGCGGATCGCCGCGGCGATGTCGTCGCGGCGGGCACTGACCGGCAGCTCGGCGGGGTAGCGGACCGTCGGGACGGCGGCGCGACGGCGGGTGATCCGCTCCTCGGCGGCCGCGACGTCGGCGGCGATCCGCGCCCGCTGCCGGGTGCGCGCCTCGTCGTCCCTGGTCCGGCGGGTGCCGTCGAGCCGGCGGCGCAGCCGGTGCTCGTCCTCCAGGGTGAGGCCGGCCAGCCGCGCGCGCAGGTCGTCGGGCGGGGTGGTCACGACGGTCTCCTCAGGCGGGGTCAGGGGTCCGCGCAGCCGCAGACGAGGGCCGTGCGCGGTCTCCAGGATCGCACTGCGCCCGGCCGGGCGGGCGTGGGCCACGCCACTTGCATGCGCGGCACAACTGGTTGCTTGATCGGTACAACCGGTTGTACGGTGCACGTGTCCCCACCGTCGTCCCGTGGAGTGCCCGTGCCGCCGTCCTCCCCCGTGCCCGGTCCCGCCACACCCGGCGACGACCGGCTCGCCGAGCTGCGCACGCTCGGCGAGCAGCTGCCGCGCTTCGTCCGGCTGGTGCACGCCCTCAAGGCCGGCCAGGCCGCCGAGGGGCGCGCGGCGCTGGTCCTGCTGTTCCCGCTGGAGCGGCTCGGCCCCATGCGCCAGGGGGCCCTGGCCGAGCTGGTGCACGCCGACCCCTCCACCGTCAGCCGGCACGTGGCCGCCCTGATCGAGCAGGGCCTCGTCCAGCGCGTCGCCGACGAGACCGACGGGCGGGCCAGCCGGCTGGTCGTCACCGACGCCGGCCGCGCGGCCCTCGGCCAGGTCCGCGCCGAGCGTGAGGCCCACCTGGCCCGGGTCACGGCCGACTGGCCGGCCGCGGACCTCAGCGCCCTCACCCACCTGTTCGGTCGTCTGCTCGACGACCTCGCCGCGTCCCTGCCCACCGAGCCCGTTCCCGCGCCGGTCGCCGCCCCATCGAGAGAGAAGTGATGACCTCCACCACCCGCACCAGCGCGGCCGAGCGGAGGGACGCCCGGGCGGCGGCCTCCGCGCCCGGCACGGACGGCGCCTTCACGCACCGGCAGATCCTCACGATCATCGCCGGGCTGATGGTCGCGATGTTCCTCGCGGCCCTGGACCAGACCGTCGTGGCGACGGCGATCCGCACCATCGCCGACGACCTGCAGGGCTACGACCTGCAGGCCTGGGCGACGACGGCCTTCCTGATCACCTCGACGATCTCCACGCCGCTGTACGGGAAGCTCTCCGACATCTACGGGCGGCGGCCGTTCTACCTGTTCGCCATCGGCGTCTTCGTCGCCGGCTCGGTGCTGTGCGGCATCGCGGACTCGATGTACCAGCTGGCCGCCTACCGGGCGATCCAGGGCATCGGCGCCGGCGGCCTGATGTCGCTGGCCCTGGCGATCATCGGCGACATCGTGCCGCCGCGGGAGCGCTCGCGGTACCAGGGCTACTTCATGGCGGTCTTCGGCGCCTCCAGCGTGCTCGGCCCGGTCATCGGCGGCTTCCTCGCCGGCCAGACCTCGCTGCTGGGGCTCACCGGCTGGCGCTGGATCTTCTTCATCAACGTGCCGCTCGGCCTGCTCGCCTTCCTCGCCGTCTACCGCGTGCTGCACCTGCCGCACGTGCGGCGCGACCACCGCATCGACTGGCCGGGCGCGCTGGCGCTGGTGACGTTCATCGTGCCGCTGCTGATCGTCGCCGAGCAGGGCCGGCTGTGGGGCTGGACGTCGGGTCGCGCGCTCGCCTGCTACGCCATCGGGGCCGTCGGCTTCGTGCTCTTCCTGCTGGCCGAGCGGGCCTACCGCGACGAGGCGCTGCTGCCGCTGCGCCTGTTCGGCAACCGCAGCTTCACCGTCGCCAGCCTCGGCAGCGTGGTGATCGGCGCGGGCATGTTCGGCGGCCTGCTGCTGCTCCCGCAGTACCTCCAGATCGTCCACGGCTCGAGCGCGACGGTCGCCGGCCTGCAGATGATCCCCCTGGTCGCCGGGATCATGATCGGCGCGATGAGCTCGGGGATCACCATCTCCCGGACCGGCAAGTACAAGGTCTTCCCGCTCGCCGGCACCACGCTGATGGTCGCGGCACTGCTGGGGCTGTCCGTCGTCGTCGGCGCGGAGACCTCGATCTGGACGCTGGTGCCGTTTATGGTGCTGCTCGGCATCGGGCTCGGCTTCAACTTCCAGCCCGCGGTCCTCGCGGTGCAGAACGCCGTGCCGCCGAGCCAGATGGGCGTGGCCACCTCCTCGGTCACGTTCTTCCGGCAGATGGGCGCGACGGTCGGCACCGCGGTCTTCCTGTCGGTGCTGTTCAGCCGGCTGCCGGTGGACATCGAGGAGTCGCTGACCTCTGCGGCGGCGACCGACCCGCGGGTGGCCGAGGCGCTGCAGGGCGGTCAGCTGCAGTCCGCCTCGGACCTGTCGGACACCTCGTTCATCCAGGACCTGCCGTCCTTCCTGGCGCTGCCGTTCAAGGCCGGGTTCTCGAACTCGATCGACCTGGTGTTCCTCATCGCCGCGTGCGTGGCGGCCGTCGGGTTCGTCGTCTTCCTGTTCCTGCCGCAGCTCGCCCTGTCGAACAAGTCCGGCATCCAGGCCGCCCGGGAGGCGGCGCGGCAGACCGCCGGCGACCCGTCCGCCGACGTGCCGGGCGAGCAGGCCACGCAGGCGGTCGGCGCCGCGGCCCCGACGTCCACCGCTCCCCCGGCCGGCCGGCCCGGGGACGCCGCCCACCACGGGCACCGGGCGGCCCCCGACGCGAGGGCGGACGGCCACGCTCGCCGGCACGTCGGCCGGCACGAGGCGAGGGGGCACACGCCCAGCGGTCTGGCGTCCATCCCCGCCGACCACCTGGACGACGGCGCGGCGCGACGGCGCGACTGAGCCCGACCGCTCCCGGACCACGACAGGCAGTGGCCCCTCCCGCGACAGCAGGAGGGGCCACTGCCGTGTCGGCGCCGCCCCGGGTTGGCACCTGGCCGCGGTGTGCACCGGTCCGCGGGGGCCCGCAGGGTTCCCCGGCCGGGACACGGGCA
>NZ_FNOT01000031.1 GCF_900107105.1 Geodermatophilus africanus | reverse complement strand
CGGTCCGCCCGGTGGTCGAGCACTGCATGATCGGCGACCTCGACGACCTGCTCGGCTGACCGGCCCTCCGGCCGGACCCCGACCGGGGCGACCTCTCGGCTGAGGTCGTCCCGGTCGACCCGGGGCGGGATGGTCCGCGGGCCACCCCGCCCCTCCCCTCTCACCAGGAGCCCCGGTGACCGAGCTCGCGAGGTCACCCAGATGCAGAGCACCCATGGGCGCGCGGACGACGAGCGCCAGCGAGGAGAACCCGTGACCGAGCTCGCGAGGTCACCCAGATGCAGAGCACCCATGGGCGCGCGGACGACGAGCGCCAGCGAGGAGAACGCGTGACCGTGCAGCCCGCGCCCGCCGACGCCGTCCCCGGCACCGACCCCGGCGCGCCGGAGTTCGACTCCCCCGACGACGTCGGCCGCGCCTTCGCCGAGCACGGCTACATCGCCGACCGGCGGCTGGCGACGACGACGTTCGTGATGTCCCGGCTGGCCAAGCCGCTGCTGCTGGAGGGCCCCGCCGGCGTCGGGAAGACCGAGCTGGCCAAGACGCTGGCCGCCGCCACCGGGCGCAAGCTGCTGCGGCTGCAGTGCTACGAGGGCCAGGACGAGACCAAGGCGCTTTACGAGTGGGACTACGGCAAGCAGCTGCTCTACACCCAGATCCTGCGGGACAAGGCCGCCGAGCTGCTGCAGGACACCGACTCGCTGGCGGACGCCGTCGACCGGATCGCCGGCGCCGACAGCGCGTTCTTCAACGAGCGCTTCCTCGCCCCGCGGCCACTGCTCGAGGCGGTGCGCTCCGAGGAACCGGTCGTGCTCCTGGTCGACGAGGTCGACCGCGCCGACGAGGCCCTCGAGGCGGTGCTGCTGGAGATGCTCGCCGAGTACCAGGTGTCGGTGCCCGAGATCGGCACCTTCGTGGCGAAGCGGCCGCCCTACGTCGTCCTGACCTCGAACAACACCCGCGACCTGTCCGCGGCGCTCAAGCGCCGCTGCCTGCACCTGTTCCTCGAGTACCCCGACGCCGACCGCGAGCTGGAGATCCTGCGGTCGAAGCGGACCGGCCTGGCCGACGCGGCGGCGCAGCGGCTGGTCGAGATCGTCCGCGGGCTGCGCGGCCTGGACCTGCGCAAGGCCCCCAGCATCTCCGAGACCATCGACTGGGCCCGCACCCTCGCCGTCCTCGGGGTCAGCGAGCTCGACGCCGAGGTGCTCGGCGACACCGTCTCCGTCGTCGCCAAGTACGAGCGCGACGTGCAGCGCTCGCGCGAGGCGCTGCCCCGGCTGGTCGACCCGAACACGACGGTGCCCGAGTCCCTCGGGCACGACCACGCGCACGGCCACCCCCACTCGCACGGCTCGCACACCCACGGCGGCCACACGCACGACCACGACCACGAGGACGACGGCCGGCGGGTGCGGGCGGCGAAGGACGCCCCCGGCCGGCACGACCGCAACTACTACGGCCAGCAGGCGCCGTCCGAGGGCGACGAGACCCCGCCGGCGACCGCGGCCCGGCAGGTCCGCGCCGGGCAGGGCGCCCGGTCGTTCGCCGGCAACCGCGGCGGCGCGCGCCGGCGGCCGGTCTGACGTGGAGGCGGCCCTGCACCGGTTCGTCCGGCTGCTGCGACTGCGCGGGATGCGGATCTCGACGGCGGAGGCGATCGACGCCTCCGCCGCCGCGACCGCGGTCGGGGTCAGCGACCGCCCGGCGCTGGAGGCCGCGCTCGGCGCGGCGCTGCTCAAGGACCGCCGGGACGCCGAGGTCTTCGCCGACACCTTCACCAGGTTCTTCGGCCTGCGGGCGGTGGTCGACGCCGACGAGGGCCACGGCCACGCCCACGACGACCTGGCCGACACCGGGGAGCTCACGACGATGACGTGGTCGCCCGACCCGGCCGCCGACGTCCAGGAGGGGCACAGCCACGGCAAGCCGGTCGACATCAGGGAGTTCTTCAAGCCCGAGGACCTGGCGGCGCAGTACAACCTGCACCAGGAGGCCAACAAGGTCGACCTGGCCTCGCTGACCCAGCAGATCGTGCTGTCCTCGGAGAGCCGCGGCGGGCCGGCGGACGACGCGCAGCAGGTGCAGCTGGAGGTGTCGCGGCTGCACGACCCCGGCCTGCCCGGCGACCTGGTCCGCGGCGGCGGCACGCAGCTGGACCTGGAGCTGTCGGTGGCCCAGCAGCAGGCGTTGCGCGACTGGCTGGCCGACCCCGTCGGCGACCTGGACCCGGAGGTCGCCGAGGCGCTGCGCCGGCAGCTCGCCGGGGTGATCGAGGACCTGCCCGAGCTGCTCGCCGCGCACCTGCAGAAGCTCGCCGAGATGACCGACCTGGCCATCGAGGAGCGCGAGCTGGCCCGGGCGCCGGTGGAGAAGGTGACCGAGGCCGAGCGGGCGCGGATCGAGGACTCGCTGCGCGGGCTGGCCACCTCGCTGCACGGGGGGCTGACCCACAAGAAGCGGCAGTCCCCGCGCGGCCGGGTCGACGTCGCCCGCACGATGCGCCGCAACCTGCGCTACGACGGCGTCCCGTTCCGGCCGGTGACCACCCGGCTGGCCGAGGACAAGCCGCGGCTGGTCGTGGTCGCCGACGTCAGCCTGTCGGTGCGGACGACGGCGCGGTTCACGCTGCACGTCGTCCACGCGCTGCAGGACCTGTTCGCCCAGGTGCGCACCTTCGCGTTCGTGGACGACGTCGTCGAGATCACCGACCTGTTCGACGAGCACCCGCTGGAGCACGCGCTCGGCCTCGTGTTCGGCGGGGACGTCATCGACGTGGACGCCTCCAGCGACTACGGCGCGGTGTTCGCCACGCTCGCTGCCGACCACTCCGGCGCCTTCACCCGCCGCTCGACGCTGCTGGTGCTCGGCGACGGGCGCGGCAACGGCAACGCCCCGCGGCTGGACGTCTTCGCCGACCTGACCCGCCGGGTGCGCGAGACGATCTGGCTGACCCCGGAGCCGAGGTACTCGTGGGCGCTGGGCGGCTGCGACCTGCCGGCCTACGCGGACAGCTGCAGCCGGGTCGAGGTCATCCGCGACCACTCCGGGCTGGAGAGCTGGGCGACCGACGTCGTCACCCGCGCCGCCTCCCGCTAGCCCGGCCCCCTCCCCGTGGCCCCGTCCCGGGGCCCGCCCTGAGCTCGCGAAGGGTGGGGAGGACGGGGTCCTCTTTCAGCCCTGGCAGAGCGACGTCCCGAAGTGGCAGGCTACGACGGACGGCGTGTCGATCGGCCGGCCGGCGTCGATAGCGTGGGCCAGCCGGACGAAGCCGGCGTGGGTCCAGGACAGCGGCGTCGCGGAGAACGTCGGCTCCCCCGGCACGAACTCCGTGCCCTCGGCCGAGGGCGGCTGGTCGTCCCACACCTGCTCGGCGAGGAACAGCGACTCGTCGTCGGCCGAGCGGGCCATCGTGTCCAGCCGCTCCTGGGTGCTCTCGGCGGCTTCGCCACCGAGGGCCACCTCGTACTCGCCGCGCTCGCCGGTCAGCAGCGGCCAGCCGCGGCCGATGGTCTCCCGCGAGCCCGGGTCCACCGGCTCCCACTGGGTGCCGTCGGGCCGCTCCCCGTACCCGTCGAAGCTCGCCCGGTGCCAGAACCGGCCGTTGAGGGTGTCGTAGCCCAGCTGCTCGTCGACCAGGCGCAGCGTGGTGGTGACGACCGGGTCGTCGGCCGGCACGATCCCGAGCCGGACCAGGTCGAGGAAGCTCGGGTCGAGCACCTCCCGCTGGTCGACCAGCGGGCCGCCGTCCGCGATCTGGATCTGCGTGCCGGCGTCGGCGTCCCCGTCGGCGGTGATCCGCAGGTAGTACGGCTCCGCCGATAGCGGGCCGGTGGTGGTCACCGTCCACTCCGCCAGGCCCGCGCGCCACTGGTCGGCCGTGGCGAGGTAGGTGTCCGCCCGGGCGCCGTCGCCGTTGGCCCGGGCGATGTCGGCCGCGGTGACCAGGCCGGCGATCTCCGCGGCGATGGTGTTCGGCGACCACCCACCCAGGTTCTCCCAACGCTCCTGCTCGGTGGCCGGCCCTTCGGCCACCAGGAAGTCCGCCGAGAGCCGCACCCGCTCCCAGTCCGCCGGCCCGGTCCGGCCGAGCTGCCAGGCGAGCACGATCGGCAGGGCGACCTCGTCCATCTGCAACCCGCCGAACACCGGCTCCCCGTCGAGCCGCGCGTTCTGCGGGAACGACCCGTCGGGTCGCTGCTGCACCGTCCACAGGTGGTCCAGGGCCCGCTCGGCGGCCGCGACGTCACCCATCGCGATCAGCGCGGTGGCGTGCTGGTACAGGTCGCGCGACCAGACGGCGTGGTAGACGGGGAGGTGCTGCAGCTCGTTGGCCCACGCCCACGGCCGGCCGGGGGAGGCGACGAAGCCGCCGCGGACGGTCTTGTCTTCCGACGCCGCGATCACCATCGCCGAGACCTGGTACTCCGCGCGCCACTGCGCGGCGCTGGCCGGCACCGGCGCGAGGCCGTCGAGGTAGGCGTGCCAGCCCTCGGTGTAGGCCTGCAGGGCGGAGTCGAAGCCCCGGTCGAGCGCCTGGTCGGCGGCCTGCGCCGCGTCGTCCTCCGTCGTCCCGAAGCCGAGCGACAGGGTCAGCTGCTGCCCGCCGTCCAGACCGGTCAGGCCGGTCCGCCCGATCTGGACGACGTTGCCGGGGGTCGTGGCGTCCCAGGCGTCGTCGAGGACGAAGTCCTCGCGCAGGTCGGTCCAGCCGTCGCTGCGCGCGAGGTAGCCGCTGGAGGTCGCGGTGAGGCCGCCGCCCGTGGCGGTGACGGCGCTGCTCAGCGATCCGTCGGTGGCCAGCAGCCGCCCGTCGGCGGAGCGGCCGGTGTCGTCGTTGGCGTTGAGACCCAGACCGACGTCGTGCAGCACGTACACCTGGTACGGCTGCCCGTCGAGGGACTCGAAGCGGACGTCGACGAGCACCGCGGGCCGGTCGGGGTCGGTGGTGTAGGTCTTGGTGATGCGGTACCGGCCGCTGGCCGCGGTGTTGACCTGCCGGTAGACCAGGGCGCGGGGATCGACCAGCTCGACGACGGAGTCGGTGTCCTCGTCCTCCCGGTCGGCGAACGTGGTGCCGTCGGTGACGACGAACTGCGTGTCGCGCGAGCTCTGCGTGTCGATCCGCGGGGCGAAGACCTCGCTGAGGGCGCCGTCCTCGAGCGTGTACCAGACCGTGCTGTCGAGGGCGCCGATCGCCGTCCCGAAGCCGTCCTTGTCCCCCGGCGCCCATGTCGCCGCGGCGCCGGGGTACCCCGGCGCCGGAGGCGCGGCCTGCGCCGCCGCGACCCCGACCATCCCGCCGCCGAGGACGAGGACGCCGGCGACGGCGGCCCCGCCGAGGGCCGCCCGCGCCGGCACCCGGCGCTGCCTGCCATCGGGCACGTCGCTGCGGATCACCGGCGGTTCCTCCGTCCCCTGTCGGATCACCGGTCCCGCACGGTCGGCGGCGTCACTGCGGAGGGCCGCCCGGGCCGCCCTGGCCGTCCCTGATCCAGGGCGGCGGACCGCCCTGGCCGCCCCCGCCCCACGCCGGGACGCCGCCGGCCGGCGGGCCGCCCATGGTCACGATGCGGTCCAGCTCCTCCGTGTCGGCGGCGCCGAGCGTCACGCCGGCCGCCGCGAGCAGCTCCTCCAGCTGGGCGACCGAGGTCGCACTCGGGATGACCAGCACGTTGGGTGAGCGCGCCAGCAGCCACGCGATGGCCACCTGCATCGGTCTCGCCCCCACCCGCTGCGCGACCGCCTCCAGGACCGCCGACTGCGGCGGCGACATCTCGCCCACGGGGAAGAAGGAGGTGTAGGAGATGCCCTCCAGCGCCGTGTAGGCGATGCCGTCCCGGGCCAGCTCCTCGACGAGGCGGTCATCGGTGCGGTGGATCAGGTTGTAGTGGTTCTGCACGCAGGCCAGCGGGGCGATGCCGCGGGCCTCGGCCACCTGCCGGCTGGTGATGTGGCTGACGCCGAGCTGGCGGACGAGACCCTCCTGCTGCAGCCGCGCCAGCGCCTCGAGCGGCTCGGCGAGGGAACGCTCGTCCTCCGGCTCGCCCAGCCCCGGCATCCGCAGGTTGGCCACGTGCAGGGCGTCCAGCCCGAGGTGCTCGAGGTCCTCCTCGACCGACCGGCGCAGCTCGTCCGCCGTCAGCGCCTCCTCCCAGCCGCCCTCCGGCGTCCGGCGCGCGCCGACCCGGGTGACGATGACCAGCTCCTCGGGATAGGGGTGCAGCGCCTCGCGGATCAGGTCGTTCACCACGTGCGGGCCGTAGAGGCCGCTGGTGTCCAGGTGGTCGACCCCGAGCTCCACGGCCCGGCTGAGGACGGCGAGCGCGGCGTCCCGGTCGGCCGGTGGCCCGGTGACCCGCGGTCCGGTGAGCTTCATGCCGCCGTACCCCATGCGGTGCACGGTCCGGTCGCCGAGGGCGACCTGTCCGGATCCCGTCGCGGTGGTCGTCATGCCGGGCGAAGCTAGGGCCGGGCGGGCTCCGGGGGACACGGCCGAACGGTGGCCCCCGGCGCGGCAGTCACGGGTGGTGGACCGCTGTCAGCGCGTCGTGGACCGCCGCCGGCGTGTCGGCGGCGTGTCGCGTCACGGGCCATGGGGCAACGGCCCCGTCCAGGGCACCGCCCCGAGCCTGCGAGGGGTGGGGAGGACGGGGTCCTTCTTCAGATGAGGCCCAGCTTGGAGCCGGCGTAGACCGCCTCCGCGCGCCGGGAGACCGCGAGCTTGCGCATGACGTTGCCGACGTGGAACTTCGCCGTCGTCGCCGAGATGAACAGCTCCCGGCCGATCGCCTCGTTGGACAGCCCCCGGGCCAGCAGGGTGAGCACCTCGCGCTCGCGGCTGGTGAGATCCGGCCCCGCGGCGGCCGCGGGGGACGGCGCGGGGGCGGCCAGCGAGCGCACCACCATCGTCGCGCTGTGGCTGTCGAAGGCGCTCTCCCCGCGGCGCACCGCCCGGATCGCGGCCACCAGCGCGACGGCGTCGACGTCCTTGAGCACGTAGCCGCGGGCGCCGCGCTGGATCGCCTCGAGCACCAGCTGCTGGTCGAGGAAGGTCGTCACCACGAGCACGCCCGGCGCCGGCGTCGCGGCGGTGAGCTGCCCGCACAGGGTCAGGCCGGCGACGTCGGAGCCGGCCGAGAGCTTGAGGTCGAGCAGCACGATGTGCGGGCGGCTGGCGGCCACCAGGTCCAGCGCCTCGGCCGCGGACGCCGCCTCGCCGACCACCTCGATGTCCGGCTCGCGCTCCAGGATCGAGCGCAGCCCCTGCCGGACGATCGCGTGGTCGTCGACGATGACCAGCCGGATGGTGCCCTCGGTGCGCTCAGCCATCGACGGCGTCCCACGGCATCCGGACCTCCACCCGCACCCCGCCCATGCGGGCCCGCGTGAACCGCACCGTCGCTCCCATCTCCGCGCAGCGGGAGGCGATGTTGCCCAGCCCGCGGTGGTACCCGTCGTCCCGCTGCCCCGAGGCCCGCAGCGCCCGGCGTAGCACGTCGGGGTCCCCGCACCCGTCGTCGGCGACCGAGAGCCGCAGCTGGTCGGGCCGGTAGGCCAGCCGCACGGTGCTCCGGGTGGCCTGCGCGTGCCGGGCGGTGTTGAACAGGCACTCCGAGGCGATCCGGAACAGCGCGTGCTCCACCTCGGCGGGCAGCTTGCGCGGCCGGCCCTCCACCCGGACGGCGACGGCGAGGCCCGGCACCGGGGCGACGTCGGAGAGCCGGCCCAGCAGCGCGGGCAGCCCGTCGTCGTCGTCCCCGTGCCCGTCGGAGGACAGCGCGTGGATGGCGCCGCGCAGCCGCTCCACCGCCTCGCGGGTCAGCGCCTTGGCGTGCCCGAGCCGCTCGTAGACCTCACCGTGGTGGGCCACCTCCGGCCGGCACCACTCGATCGTCATCCCGGCCGAGAGCACGTGCTGGGCCACGCTGTCGTGCAGCTCGCGGGCGATGCGGTGCCGCTCGGCGTCCACCGCCTCCCGCTGCGCGGCGACGTCCAGCCGGCGCTCGGCCTCGGCCAGCTGCTCGTGCCGCTCGGCCAGGTCGCGGGCCCGCTCCTGGGCCTGCGCGTAGAGCTCCTCGGTCTGCCGGCGCAGCCCCTCGGAGCGGGCCAGCAGGTGGTCGGAGAGCAGTGCGACGGCCGACTGGTTGGCCACGATCCGCAGGATGGCCAGGTCGGCGGCGGTCGCCGTCCGCCGCGGCCCGCCGCAGGCCACCAGCGCCCCCATCGGCTCGCCGTCGACCACCAGGGGGACGACGACCGCGCCGTCCGCCGTCTGCCACGGCTCGACGGCGTCGGCGGTCAGTGCCTGGGTCACTGGACGGCGGACCACCTCGGGCAGCAACGCCGTGTGCCCCACGCCGACGCCGGAGGGGCCGCGGCCGAGCATCCGCGGGCGGGCCAGAGGCAGCGCCGTCCCGGACAGCGCGAGCACGGCCCACGGCTCGCCGAGGTGCTCGGCGGTGGCGTCGACGACGGCCCGGCACAGCGCGTGCGCGCCCTGCCCGGTGGCGGAGAGGACGCCGGCGATGTGCTCCAGCGAGCCGAGCGCGCGGTCGAGGTTCTCGGCGGTCTGCCGGTACTCGGCGTACCAGCTCGGCTTGGACGAGCGCAGCCCGGTGAGCTCGGAGATGTCCGGCGCGCGCATCAGAGCGCGCTGCGGAACAGCGCCGCGATGTCGGCGCGGTCGGCGTCGCGGGGGTTGGTCGACAGGCACGCGTCGCCGAGCGTGGTGGTGGCCAGGGTGTCGATGTCGGACTCCCGCACGCCCAGCTCGGCCAGCCCGCGCGGGCAGCCCAGGTCCGCGGCCAGCCGCCCGACCGCCTCGGCGGCCTCCTCGGCGGCGACGTCGGCCGGCAGCCCGGTGACGTCGATGCCCATGGCCCGCGCGATCGGGACGAACCGGTCCGGCCCGCTGCGGGCGTTGAACCGGATGACGTGCGGCAGCAGGACGCCGTTGACGACGCCGTGCGGCAGGTCGAGCAGCCCGCCGACCTGGTGGCTCATCGCGTGCGTGGCGCCGAGGATCGCGTTGGTGAACGCCAGCCCCGCCTCGAGGCTGGCCTGGGCCATCGCGGTGCGCACGGCCGGGTCCTCCGGCCGGTCGAGGCTGCCGCGCAGCGAGCCGCAGATCAGCTCGACGGCGTGCAGCGCGTGCACGTCGGTCAGCGGGCCGGACGCCCGGGAGACGAAGGCCTCGATGCCGTGCGTCAGCGCGTCCAGGCCGGTGGCGGCGGCGAGGTCGTCGGGCATCGTGGTGAGCAGCCGCGGGTCGGTGATCGAGATGTCGGGCACCAGCGCCCGGCCGATCAGGGTCGCCTTGAGCCGGCGCGTCGTGTCGGTGATGACGGCGAACTGGGAGACGTCGGCGCCGGTGCCCGCGGTGGTCGGGCACATCACGGTCGGCGGGATCGCGGCGGTGACCTTGTCGACGCCCTCGTAGTCGAGGATCTGCCCCCCGTTGCCGGCCACGACCGCGATCGCCTTGGCCGCGTCGATGACCGAGCCGCCGCCGAGGCCGACGAGGACGTCGCACCCGCTCTCCAGGTACCGCTCGGCGCCGGCGGCGACCTCGTGGTCCTTGGGGTTGGGCGTCAGCCCCTGCCAGACCGTCGCCCGCAGCCCCGCCTCGACGAGGTGGCCGGCCAGCTCGGCCCACCAGCCCGCCTGCACCAGCCCGCCGTCGGTGACGACGAACGGCCGCTGCGCGCCCAGCCGCCGGGCCGCCCAGCCGGCCTCGGACAGCGAGCCCCAGCCGAAGACCACCTCGGGGACCAGGTACTTGCTGAACGCTGCCGCGGTGGGCGCCTGCCGCGGCACCCCGACGTCCGCCGGGTGCGCGGGCCGGGCCGGGGCGGCGGCGGTCATCGTCCCCCCGCTCGGGGAGCGCACGCGGCAGCGGACACGAGGACCTCCGGGGTCTCGGGCGGTGCCGCCCAGACTAACCCGGCAGTGACCGCTGTCACACGGTCCGGTCGCGCACGATCAGATGGACAGCCACTCCCCCAGTCCGGCCAGCAGCCGGTCGACGTCCCCGTCGTCGTTGTAGGGCGCGAGACCGACCCGCAGGCCGCCGGTGTCGCCGAGCCCGAGGTGACGGGAGGCCTCGAGGGCGTAGAAGGACCCGGCGGGCGCGTTGACCCCGCGCTCGGCCAGGAACCGGTACGCGTCGGCGGCGTCCCGCCCGTCGACGGTGAGCAGCAGGGTGGGCGTGCGCCGGGCCGCTCGCGACCACAGGGTGACGCCGGGCAGCGCGCGGACGCCGTCCTCGATGCGTTCCCGCAGCCGGTCCTCGTGCTCCTCGATCGCCGCCATCCCGGCCACCAGCCGCGCCCGGCGGTCGCCCTCCGGCCCACCGAGCCCGGCGAGGAAGTCCACCGCGGCGGTGGTGCCGGCCAGCAGCTCGTAGGGCAGCGTGCCCAGCTCGAACCGCTCGGGGACGGCGTCGGTGGAGGGCAGCAGCTTGTCGGGGTGCAGGGTCGCCAGCAGGCCGGGGTCCGCGACGACGCAGCCCAGGTGCGGGCCGAGGAACTTGTACGGCGAGCAGGCATAGAGATCGGCGCCCAGCGCGCGCACATCGACGGCCGCGTGCGCGGTCAGGTGCACGCCGTCGACGTAGGCGAGCGCACCGGCGTCGTGGGCCAGGGCGCTGATCGCGGCGACGTCCGGCCGGGTGCCGATGAGGTTGGACGCGCCGGTGACGGCGACCAGCCGGGTGCGGTCGCAGAGCAGCGCGCCCACCACCTCGGGAGCCAGCTCGCCGGTGGCCGGGTCGAACTCCGCCCAGCGCACGGTCGCCCCGCGGGCCCGCGCGGCCTGCACCCACGGGCGGACGTTCGCGTCGTGGTCCAGCCGCGTCACCACGACCTCGTCGCCCGGCCCCCAGCCGGCGGACAGCACGCGGGAGAGGTCGTAGGTCAGCTGGGTCGTGCTGCGGCCGAAGACCACGCCGCCCGGGTCCCCGGCGACGAGGTCGGCGACCGCCTGCCGGGCGGCGAGGACGACGTCGTCGGCAGTGCGCTCGGCCTGCGTGGTCCGCCCGCGGTTGGCGATCGGCGAGGTCAGTGTGGCCGCCACCGCCGCGGCCACCGACTCGGGCACCTGGGAGCCGCCCGGCCCGTCGAAGTGGGCGGCCCCGGCGCGCAGGGCGGGGAAGCAGGCGCGGACGGCGGCGACGTCGTAGCTCACCCGAGGAGCATGCCGAACGGTCAGTCCGGCGGCTCGGCCAGCATCTCCGCGCGGCGGGCGAGGCGGCGGGCCACGAGCACGTGCGCGGCGATCAGGACGAGCAGGAAGACGATCCCCAGCCACGAGAACGGGTCGCCTCCGCCGTCCCGCAGGGCGACCCAGAGGAGGAACGCCGTGACCACGCCGAGCAGCGGCAGGAACCACCGTCGCTGGGCCAGCAGCTGGTCCCGCTGCTGCAGCGCGACCCGGTGCGCTGCCCGGCGCACCTGCGGGTCCGCGGGCACCGGCCCCCGCCGGGCCAGCCTCGCGACCCGCTGCCACTGGTCGCGGGGACGTCGCCGGCGGCCTCGCGGAACCGGCGGTTCATCCGGGCGGCGACCGGTCCCATCACCGCCCCGTAGAGAACCCCGACGATCGCGCCGGAGACCACCGCTTCGGTCCAGCTCTCGTCGCCGACGAACCGCCCGGCGGCCGTTGACGTCACGGTCACGATCGCGCCGCCGACGAGCGAGAGGACCCACCACGGGGCGGTGAGCAGCCAGGTCCGCACCGGCCATGCTGGTCGGCGGCTTCCGGCGGAGCCAGGCATGCACCCCCATCGGGCGATGGCCGGGTGTGCACTCATGGTGGTCTCGGCGGGGCCGGAGACCACCCTCAGTGCACACAGCGCTCGCTCAGCTCTCCCCTCAGGGGCCGTTGCGCACGGACGGCCCGCTCCCGCGGCGGTACCGGGCCGCCCGTGCGCAACGACGGGGTCAGCGGCCGCCGAGCAGGCCGCCCAGCCCGCCGCCACCGCCGCCGAGCTTGCTGATCAGGTCCATGGGCGAGAGGCCCAGCTGCTCGAGGATGCCGGCGTGCTGGTCGGTGTCGACGGTGCCGGGCAGCTCCTGGTCGGCCTGCTGCGCCTTGGCGTCGTCGCCCTGGTTGCGGAGGAGCTCGAGGATCTGGTTCTTGTCGATCTGCATGCCCACGCCCGTACCCGGGAGGCGGGCGCCCACGCGGCTCAGGACGCCGAGAGCACGATCCGGTCCGGCCGGACGACGACGGACGCCGCACCGGCCCGGCGCAGCCACCCGGTGAGCGCGCCGTCCACGTCCGCGACGACCACCTCGGGGCTGCCCTCCGGCCGCACCGCCAGCCGCCCGGGCGCGAGCAGCCGCAGCCGCGCCGTCCCGGGGCCGAGGACGTCGTCCACTGGCACCTCCCGGCCGTCGCAGACGACGGCGGCACGCGGCAGCAGGGTGCCCGCCAGCCGTCGCCCGGCACGCCCGCGGCGCACCACCAGCGGCCCGCGGCGCAGCGGCGGGGTGCGGCTGTCGGTGGCGAAGCGCGCGACGGCGGGCACCCGCCCCACCCCGGCCAGCACGACGCGGCGCAGCACCGCGGCGCCCCCGCCACCCCCCGTCATCAGCCGACCCAGGAGCAGCGCCAGCCGCACCATCGCCCGCGCGTGCGGGGCGCGCTCGGCCTGGTGCGTGTCGAGCAGCCGCTCGGGCGCCGTCCCGGCCAGGACGGCGACCAGCTTCCAGGCCAGCTGGTGGACGTCGCGCAGCCCGAGCCCCAGGCCCTGCCCGATGAAGGGCGGCGTCAGGTGGGCGGCGTCCCCGGCGAGCAGCACCCGCCCCGAGCGCCAGCGGTCGGCCACCTGGGCCCGGTAGGTGTACTCCGCGACCCGCACCACCTCGGCGTCGGCGGCGCCCCAGGGCGCCAGCAGCGCGGGCAGCCGGGCGGCCAGGTCGTCGCGGGTCTCGCCCGGCCGCAGCCGGAACTCGACGCGGTAGCGGTCCCCGGAGACCGGCATCGCGGTCGCCGCGCGGTGCGGGTCGCACACCTGGTGCACGCCGGGCCACAGCGGCAGGGGGTCGGCCGAGCGCAGGTCGGCCACCAGCCAGCGGTCGGGCCGGCCGAGGTCGCGCATCCGCGCGCCGATCAGCGCCCGCACCGTGCTGTTCGCTCCGTCGCAGCCGAGCACCGCCGCGGCGCGCAGCGTCGACCGCGCGCCGGAGGCCCGGTCCCGGGTGACGGCGCCGTCGCGCACCAGGTCCACGAGCTCGCAGCCGGTGTGCACCTCGACGAGTGGGGACCGGCGGACGGCGGCCAGCAGCAGCTCCTCCAGGTCGGGCTGGGCGAACATCGAGCCCTGCGGCCAGCCGTGCGGTCCCGGCGACGTCGCGCGGGCGAACTCGGCGAGCACCCGGCGGCGGCCGTCGAGCAGCCGCAGCCCCCGCACCGGGCGGCTGACCCGCAGGAACTCCTCGGCGATCCCGCCGTCGGCGAGCGCACGCAACGCCTCGTCGTCCAGGTGCACCGCGCGGGGCTGCCCGTAGGGCGCGGCCTGCCGCTCCAGCACGACCACCGGCAGCCCGCGGCGGGCGAGCAGCAGCGCCGCCGTCAGCCCCACCGGCCCGGCGCCGACGACGACCACCGGGCGCTCCGTCACGGCGCCACTGTCCCAGCCGGCGCACCGGGGGGTAGCGGCGACGTTGCGGCCGATTTCCCTTGGTGTGACCTGGGCCATACCGTCCCCAGCACGGTCCTGCACTGGTGCAGGCCACAGACGAGGGAGGTCTTGGGTGCCCGTCAACACCCGCGGGGCGATCGTCCGCTCCGCTCCCGGCAAGTACGAGGTCGTGGACCTGGTCTCCGACGACCCGAGGCCCGGCGAGCTGCAGGTGGAGCTGGCCGCGTCGGGCATGTGCCACTCCGACGACCACCTGGCCACCGGGGACCTCCCGATGGGGCACTACCCGATGTGCGGCGGTCACGAGGGTGCCGGGGTCGTCACCGCGGTGGGCCCGAACACCAAGGGCTTCACCGAGGGCGACCACGTCGTCTTCTCGTTTCTGCCCGCCTGCGGTCGGTGCCGCTGGTGCGCCAGCGGCATGAGCTACCTGTGCGACCTGGGCGCCGGCCTGCTCGTCGGCGCCCGCTTCGACGACCCGGAGAGCTTCCGGTTCTCCCTCCCCGACGGCACCCCGGTCGGCCAGATGTGCGGCCTGGGCACCTTCGCCGAGGTGACCACCGTCAACGTCGAGTCCGCCGTCAAGATCCCCGACGACATCCCGCTGGACGTCGCCTGCCTCACCGGCTGCGGCGTGGGCACCGGGTGGGGCACTGCGGTGCAGGCCGGCGAGGTGGCGCCCGGCGACACGGTGATCGTCATGGGTATCGGCGGCATCGGGATCAACGCCGTCCAGGGCGCCGCGCACGCCGGGGCGAGTCACGTCATCGCCGTCGACCCGGTGGCCTTCAAGCGGGAGAAGGCCATGGAGCTCGGCGCCACCGAGGCCTTCGAGAGCATCGAGGAGGCCGACGAGTTCGCCAAGAGCGTCACCAACGGCCAGGGCGCGGACAAGTCGCTCATCACGATCGGCGTGACCACCGGCGAGCACGTGGCGCAGGCGTTCGCGGCGACCCGGAAGGCCGGCCGGGTCGTCGTCACCGGTCTGGGGAACATCCAGGAGGTGGGGCTGCCCATCTCGATCGGTGAGCTCACCCTCTTCGCCAAGGAGATCAAGGGCGCGCTGTTCGGGGACTCCAACCCGCACACCGACATCCTCAAGATGCTGCGGCTCTACCAGGAGGGGGACCTCAAGCTCGACGAGCTGGTCACCAAGCGGTACTCGCTCGACGAGGTGAACCAGGGCTACGAGGACATGCACGCCGGCAAGAACATCCGCGGCGTCATCGTCTACTGAGGAAGGACCCCCGTCCTCCCCACCCCTCGCAGGCTCGGGGCGGGACCCTGCGAGGGGGCCGTTCCAGCACCACACCGGGCTCGCGGCGGAACCCTGCGAGGGGCCGTCCCAGATCCTCACCGGGCCGGGGCGTTCCTGCCGAGGAGCGCCCCGGTCGCGCGTCCCCTCCGAGGAGCACCGTGAGCACTGACACCACCGCCCGGCGGCTCGACGGGACCGGCATGGTCCGGGTCGCGCGGGAGCGCGTGGTCGCCCGCATCCGGGAGGCCGAGGTCGTCGCGGCGGCGCTGTCGGCCGGCCGCAACGTGCTGCTCGAGGGCCCGCCGGGCACCGGGAAGACGACGCTGCTGCGCGCGCTGGCCGATGGCGCGGGCGTGGGGCTGGTGCTGGTGGAGGGCAACGCCGAGCTCACGCCGGCCCGGCTGGTCGGGCACCACGACGCCTCGCGGGTGCTGACCGAGGACTACCGCGCGGAGAACTTCGTGCCCGGCCCGCTGACCCGTGCGATGACCGACGGCGCCGTCCTCTACGTGGAGGAGTTCAACCGGGTGCCGGAGGAGACGATGAACGTCCTGCTCGGCGTCCTCTCCGAGCGGGAGATGCACGTGCCGCGCTACGGCCGGGTGACCGCCCGTCCCACCTTCCGGCTGGTGGCGGCGATGAATCCGTTCGACGCCGTGGGCACCGCCCGGGTCACTCCCGCGCTCTATGACCGGTCCTGTCGCGTCGCCATGGGCTACCAGGACGAGGACGCCGAGATCGCCGTCGTCACCGCCGCCACCGGCGGTCCGGGACCGCTGGTCGCCCGGGCGGTGCGCGCGGTGCGGATCACCCGCGACCACCCCGAGCTGCGGATCGGCGCCTCGGTGCGCGGGGCCATCGACACCGTGCTCATCGCGGTGGAGCTGGCCACCGTCCGCGGGCACGAGGGCATCGGGGACAGCACCGGACTGGACGCCGCCCTCGCCGCCCTGACCGGCAAGGTGACGCTCGCCGACGGCGCGGCACGGCCGGTGGAGGACGTCGTCGCCGACATCTGGCGCCGGGCGGGTGAGGAGCGGGGAAAAGGCTGACCGCCGACGAGGCGGAGCAGGCCCCCGCGGGTGCACCGGCGCCGCCGCCGGGCGGGCGACCACCGCAGCCGACCGCGGTCGAGGACCCGGGCGAGGTCGAGCAGTTGATCCGCCGGCACGCGGCCCGCCGGGCCGGCCGCGACGAGCTCAGCCGCGCGCATCCGGACTTCCAGCAGGTCTCCCCGCAGGCAGGCCTACTCGACGAGCCGGCGCTGCGCGACCTCGCCACGCGGGACCCCGAGGCGGCCTCCCGGCTGCTGACCGCCATGGGGCGGGCCTTCGACCCCGGGCTGCGCGCGGCCGCCCGGGCCCTGGCCTGCCGACTGCGGGTGGGCGCCCCGCGCAGCGGCGTCCCCGACCGCCCCGGCACCCGGCGGGTGGTGACCCGCCAGGACGACACGGGCAGCGACCTCGACCTCGACGCCACCCTGGCCGCCCGCGGCGCCGAGCCGCACTGGCGCGCCGCCCACCTGCACACCCGCGGCTGGCGGTCGACCGGCCGGGCCTGCGTGCTGCTGGTCGACGCGTCCGGGTCCGTGGCCGGGGACGAGCTCGCGGTCGCCGTCCTGACCGCCTCGGCCCTGGCCCAGCGGATGCGGCCGGACGACGAGCTCGCCGTCGTCGCCTTCTGGTCGCACGCGGTGGTGCTGCGGCCGCTGTCCGCCGACCCGCGCACCGACGTCGTCGTGGACCGGCTGTTCGACCTCCGCGGCGGCGGGACCACCGACCTGGACCTCGGGCTCCGCACCGCGGCCGCGCAGCTGGCCCGGTCCCGGGCGGCGACCCGGGACGTCCTGCTGCTCTCCGACGGCGTGCCCACCGAGAGCCCCGACCCGCTGCCGGCGGCGGCGGCGCTGGTCCGGGCCGGCGCCCGCCTGCACGTGCTGTCGCTGTCCGCGGAGCCCGAGTCGGAGGCCGGCTGCGCCGCCCTCGCCGCCACCGGGGGCGGCCGGGTGGAGGCGCTGCGGCGGGCGACGGACGCCCCGGCCGCGGTCCGCACCGTCCTGGGCTGACCCCGTCCGCAGCGCGGACGACCCGACCCGCGCCACGGCCCGCGTATCAGGGAGGTCCGGGACGTCCTCCGGAAGGACACCGAACACCCGGTGCCCGACCGACCGAGAGGACTGATGATGACCGCGACCCTGGACGCCGCCGCCCTGCGGTTCGACCACCCCCGGCTGTTGCCCGAGGTGCGAGCCGCGCTCGGCACCGGGGAGCCGGTCGTGGTCTGCCTCTCCGGCCCCGCGGCCCGGCGGGCGGCCACCGTGTTCCTCGGCGGGGACTTCCGGCTCTACGACGGCATCCGCACCGTCGGGGCCGCCCGGTCGTTGACGGCCGTGCTCCGCTCCGCCCGGCTGGGCGACCTCGAGCGGGTCATCGCCATGGGCCGGGCCCGCGGCCACCGGGTCGACGTGGAGTACGTCGACGGGGTGCGCGAGTTCCGCGTCGAGCTCGTCCCGCCGGGTCAGCCGCCGAGGTCGGCGAGGTCCAGCGGGTCCTCGGGAGCGGTGATCTCCTGGTCCTCGCCGAACTCGCCGAAGGTCAGCGTGCCCTCGTCCTCGCCGCTGGTCAGCTCGAGCGGGTAGGGCTGGTCCTCGCCGGCGACGACGAGCGCGCCGCCGGCGTCGTCCTGGACGACGACCACCGGCTCGCCGTCGCGCTCGTCCTCGGCGACCCCCTTCTGGATCTGGGCGTCGCTCGGCGAGCGCAGCTCGTCGGCCAGGCCCTGCAGGGTCAGGCCCGCGAAGTCCGGGGCGGCCTCCGCCGGGAGGGTCACCCACCGGCCGTCGAGCTGGCCGACGAACTCCTCGGGCAGGCCCTGCTGCGCCCAGAAGTCGCCCGGTGCCTGCACGTGGACCTGCCCGCCGACGGCGGTGAGCTCGACGTCGACGTCGCCGAACGACAGCGTCCCGCTGACGTCCTCGCCCTGCAGCCGCAGGTCGATCTCCTCGGTCTGCCCGTCCATGGAGTACTCGCCGCTGATGGTGGCCGACCCGGCCTCCTCGAGCGCGGTCGCCGCACGGTCGGCCACCTCGGGCCCGCTCAGCTCGGCCATGCCGTTGCCGTCCGACCCGCACGCGGTCAGCAGCAGGGCCGACGTGCCCAGCACGGCCAGGGTCCGGTTGCGCATGGCACTCCCTCCCTCCGGGCGACCGGTCGTCCGGCCGCGCGATCATCCGCCACCGGCCGGTCGACGCGGCTCACGGGGTGGCTGCGTGTCTCCGGACGGCGTCACCGGCCCGCGCCGGGTCCAGCGGGACGGCGCTGCCCAGGACGGCGGGCCCCACTCGCAGCTCGCCGTCCGACAGGGCCGCGCAGCGCACGCCGCCCCGGCCACGCAGCGCACGGTGCGCGCCCGGCGCCAGGACGACGTCCATCCAGGCGCAGGGGTGGGCCGGCCGCCCGCCGCCGAGCAGCACCGGGCCCGAGCCGGTGTCCAGCGCGAACCGCTCCCCCCGCAGGGCCTCCACCTCCGCACCCCGCAGGACGACGGTCCGCCGGGCCAGCAGCGGGTCGAACGGGGCGGCGCCGAGTTCCGCGGCGACCGCCTCCAGCGCCTCGACGGCGAGCACGGTCAGCTGCGCGTCGCGGTGCGCCGGGCGGCCGGCGTAGCGGTCGCCGACGACGCCGTACCCGGCGTGCACCTCGACGACCTCGCGCGCGTCGCCGTCCTGCGGGGGGACCGGGCCGGCGGGCCGGCCGTCGTAGCGGTGCACCGGCGCGGCCAGCAGCGCGACGACCTCGACGTCGTACCGGTGGGGGAGATCGCTGCTCACCGGCGGGGTCATCGGTCAGCGGACGAGATCTGCAGAGTGGTCGCCATCGGAGGCCCGATGACCGCCACTGTGCAGATCTCGCCAGGAGGTCACCGCTCGGCGGTCCGGTGGATGGGGCCCTCGGTGCCGGTGAGCCGCTCCCCCGAGCCGCCCCAGCGCCCGGCGATCACCTCCGCGGCGATCGAGATGGCGGTCTCCTCGGGGGTGCGGGCGCCGAGGTCCAGCCCGATCGGCGAGGAGAGCCGGGCCAGCTCCTCCTTCGACAGCCCGGCTTCCTCGAGCCGGACCAGCCGCTCCTCGTGCGTGCGCCGCGAGCCCATCGCGCCCACGTAGGCCACCGGCAGCCGCAGCGCGACCTCCAGCAGCGGGACGTCGAACTTCGGGTCGTGGGTGAGCACGCACAGCACGGTGCGCTCGTCGATCCGGCCGGCGTCGACCTCGGCCTGCAGGTAGCGGTGCGGCCACTCGACGACGACCTCGTGCGCGTCGGGGAAGCGCTTGGGCGTGGCGAAGACCGGGCGGGCGTCGCAGACGGTGACCCGGTAGCCGAGGAAGGCGCCGACCCGGGCGACGGCGGCGGCGAAGTCGATGGCGCCGAAGACCACCATCCGGGCGGCCGGCGCGAAGGCGTTGACGAACAGCGACAGCTCGTCGCCGCGGCGCTCGCCGTCGTGCCCCACGTGCAGCATCCCGGTGCGGCCGGCGGCCAGCATGCCGCGCGCGTCGTCGGCGACCGCGTCGTCGAGGCGCTGCAGGCCGAGGGTGCCCGAGCTGCGGTCGGGCCAGACGACCAGCCGCCGCCCCACCCGGTCCTCCGGGCCGGCGACGCAGGTGACGACGGCGACCGGCTCGTGCCGTCCCACCGACTCGGCGATCTCGCCCAGCTCGGGGAAGGACTCTCGCGACACCGGCTCGACGAACACGTCGAGGATCCCGCCGCAGGTCAGCCCCACGGCGAAGGCGTCGTCGTCGCTGACGCCGTACCGCTCGAGGGTGGGGACGCCGGACTCGACGACGTCCTTGGCCTCCTCGTAGACGGCGCCCTCGACGCAGCCGCCGGAGACGCTGCCTACGGCGGTGCCGTCGGGCCCGACGAGCATCGACGCACCGGCCGGGCGCGGGGCGGACCGCCAGGTCGCCACCACCGTGCCCATGCCGACGGTCTCGCCCGCCTGCCACCAGCCGATCAGGTCCTCGAGCACGTCACGCATCCGACAGCCCTCCTCTGGGCTCAGGCACGGGAGATGACCCCCGCCAGCTCCTGGAACGCGGCCAGGCTGTGTCCAGCCACGAAGTGGTCGACCGACGGCAGCGCCGCCTGCATCCCCCCGGTGAGCGGCTCGTAGCCCTCCCGGCCCTTGTGTGGGTTGACCCACACCACCGCGTGCGCCAGCCGCCGCAGCCGGGCCATCTGCTCGGCGAGCACGTCGGTGCCGCCGCGCTCCCAGCCGTCGCTGCACACGACGACGACCGCGCCGCGGGCGGTGCCGCGCTGCCCCCACCGGTCGAGGAAGGCCTTGAGCACCTCGCCCAGCCGGGTGCCGCCGGACCAGTCGGGGATCGCCGAGCCGCTGGCGGCCAGCGCCTTGTCGGGGTCGCGCAGCCGCAGCTCGCGGGTCACCCGGGTCAGCCGCGTGCCCACGGTGAACACCTCGGTCGCCGCGGGGTGCGCCCGGACGGCGGCGTGCGCGAACCGCAGCAGCGCGTCGGCGTAGGGGCTCATCGAGCCGGAGACGTCGATGAGCAGGACGACGCGGCGCGGGCGGGGCCGGGCGCGCCGGTGCAGCAGCCGGGTGACCTCGCCGCCGTCGTGCAGCGCGCGGCGCACGGTGCGGGAGGCGTGGACGGCGCCGTGCGGGCTGGGCCGGCGGCGCCGCGAGAGCCGCATCGGCGCGGCCGGGGCCAGCAGCGCGAAGAGCCGGCGCAGCTGCTCGCGCTCGGCGCCGGTCAGCTCGGCGACGTCGCGGTGGCGCAGCACCTCGTCGGCGCTCGCCTGCCCGGCGAGGTCGGGCGGCGAGTCGCCGTCCCCCTCGCCCTGCCCGGGGTCCAGCGGCGCGGTGGTGACCGTCCGCTGCAGCTGCTGCGCCGCCGGCGGCACGGGCCGCGGCGACTCGCCGCCGAAGTAGGCGGCGAACGCGGCGTCGTAACGGTCCAGGTCGTCCGGGCCGGCGCAGAGCGTCAGCCGGCCGCTCCAGTAGACGTCGGTGGCGTGGAGGACGTCGAGCGCGGCGACCGCGGCCAGCATCGCCTCGACCCGGTCCGGGGAGGCGGTCACCCCGGCGACCCGGAGGGTGCGCGCGAAGCCCAGCACCGTGTCGACGACGTCCCGGGGGGGACGAGCGGCCCCGTCCGGAGGCTCGCCCCGAGCCTGCGAGGCGTGAGCGGGACGGGGTCCTTCATCAGCCGCCACCGAAGAGCGCCCCCCGGGCCATGGCGTGCACGCGGTCGGTGTCCTCCCGGTACTTCAGCACCGCACCGAGCGTGCGCGCGGCGACGTCGGGGTCCAGATCCCGGGCGCCGAGGGTGTGCAGGGCGGTCGCCCAGTCCATGGCCTCGGCGACCCCCGGCGGCTTGAGCAGGTCGAGGGTGCGCAGCTTCGCCGTCGCGCGGGCCACCTCCCGAGCCAGCCGGTCGGTCACGTCGGGCAGCCGGCGGCGCAGGATCGCCACCTCCCGGTCGAAGTCCGGGTGCTGCAGCCAGTGGTAGAGGCAGCGCCGCTTGAGGGCGTCGTGCACCTCGCGGGTGCGGTTGGAGGTGAGGACGACCAGCGGCGGGGTGGTGGCACGGATGGTGCCGAGCTCGGGGATGGAGATCGTGAAGTCGGAGAGGACCTCGAGCAGGAAAGCCTCGAACTCGTCGTCGGCGCGGTCGACCTCGTCGACCAGCAGCACGCTCGGGGAGTCCTCCAGCGCCTGCAGCAGCGGCCGGGCGAGCAGGAACCGGCGGTCGTAGAGCGAGGCCTCGAGCTGCTCGGTGTCGCCCGTCGCGTGCGCGGCCTCGGCGGCGCGCAGGTGCAGCAGCTGCCGGCCGAAGTCCCAGTCGTAGAGCGCCTGGCTGGCCTCGAGGCCCTCGTAGCACTGCAGCCGGTACAGCGGCCGGCCGGTGACCTCGGCCAGCGCCCGCGCCAGCGCCGTCTTGCCGACGCCGGCCTCGCCCTCGAGGAACAGCGGGCGGTGCATCACCAGGGCCAGGTAGGCGGCGGTCGCCAGGCCCTCGTCGGGGAGGTAGCCGGTGCCCTCGAGGGCCGCGGCGAGCTCGTCGGGCCCCCCGATCCCGCCGTCCGCACCGGGCACCGGCCGCACCGTGGTCTCGCTCACCTCCCGAGCATCCCACTCGTCCCGCCGGCACGGCCCTGCCCGGTCGGGTGGACTCGTCGACCGGCCCCGAACGGCAGATGACCGGCCGGGATCAGGTCCTCGGCCGGCCACCGCCGTCTGGTGCCCCCGGCCCCTGCAGGGCCCGCAGCGAGCTCGCGAGCGGTGGGGGCAGGGGGTCCTATCCGATCCGGCCGTCGTCGTCGCGGCCGGTGGCGTTCCCGGCGACGCCGGTCCCGCCGTCGACCTCGATCTCCTCCTTGCGGACGTCGGCCGACACCCGCTCCTGGTCGGTGACGGTCTCCTTGTCCAGGCGGATCCGCTCGACCGGCACGGCCTCCTTCTCCACCACCGGGCGCTCGGCGCGCAGGGTGACCTCGTGCTCCTCCTCGGAGATCGCCGGGCCGTCCATGGCGTTGCCGACGTTGGCGTCGGTGATCGGCTCGCGCTCGACCCGGACCTCCTCGCGCGACACCGGCACGGTCTCGGAGACGTTCTCGGTGACGACGTACTTGCGCAGCCGGGCCCGGCCGACCTCCTCGCTGCGGGTGCCCACGTTCAGGCGCTCCTCGGA
>NZ_FNOT01000016.1 GCF_900107105.1 Geodermatophilus africanus | reverse complement strand
TTCTGCCCTCGCTCGCTGTGGCCGGCCTCGTCGGTGCGGTCGCCGTGGTGGCGCTCCTGAACGTCCCGCAGCAGGTGCGCGCCGCGCCGGCCGATCCGGCCCCGGAGGCCGGCGTGCAGGTCGAGGGGGTCGGTACCGCGAGCGGCAGGCCGGACATCCTGCGGGTCACCATCGGTGTCGAGACCAGCGCCGAGAACGTGGACGAGGCGCTCACGGCGGCTGACGAGGCGGCGCGCCGCGTTCTGGCCGCCCTGCGCGTCGCGGATGTGCCCGAGCGGGACGTGCAGACGGTGAACGTATCGGTGTGGCCGCGGCACGGCCACGAGGGCGAGGAGATCACCGGCTACACGGCTCGCCACGATCTACTCGTCACCCTCCGCAGCGTCGATCAGGCGGGCGAGACAATCGCCGAGGTGGTCGAGGCCGGCGGGAACGCCGCCCGCGTCCAGTCGCTGGCCTACGCGCTCGAGGACGACGAGGCGCAGCAGGAGCAGGCCCGCGCGCAGGCGTTCGCCGACGCCCGGCGCAAGGCCGAGCAGTACGCCGAGCTCGCCGGTCGGGAACTGGGGGATCTGGTGTGGGTGAACGAGCAGGTGACTCCTTCCGGGCCGATCCCGTACGCCGGCGACAGCGCGGCCGGCGGCGAGGCGGTGCCCCTCGCGCCTGGGTCGACGACGGTAACCGTGACCGCCTAGGCTCGCTGGTCCCTGCGCTGAGCGCTGTCCGCCCTCGGCCGTGACGGCCGACCCGGCGGGATTGCGCTCCCGGTTAGACATCTCCTGGTTCGAGGTGTCTCGCCCCGGATCTGATGGAGGCTCGAAGCCTCGCCGCGGCCAGGCTCTGGTCAACCCCACCGGTCGGGCACACACCGTCCATCGCGGCCACCGCCGTTGCTTCGAAGCCTCGCAACTTCGAAGGATCCAGCGGTGGCCGCCCGCATGCCAGACCCCGAATCACACCGGTGCAACTGCCCGGCGCCCGGGGTTAAAAGGCGAGCTAAGCCGCTATGGGACAGACGGCGGCCGCAGGGACATTCGGGCTCGGCATGAGGTGCTGCGGGCGGTTGTTGCAGCGCCGCGGCTCGTCGTTCTCCGGTGCATGGGCCGGACGCAGAGGGCAAGACTCGGCGATCGCTGAGACCGGCCGGCGTTCAGCCCTTACGGACGAAGAGCCCTGTGCCGAGGTCTTGTTGGCGAGGAGCCTCGGCCGCACGGGGGGCGTCGCGACCCACAGGAGGACGGCCATGCCCGACGAGCAGGACGCCATCGTCATCGGAGCCGGACTGGCCGGGCTCACCGCCGCCCGCGAGCTGGGCCATGCCGGCCGTCGGGTGCTGCTTCTCGAGGCCCGTGACCGGTTGGGCGGCCGGGCCTACACCAGCCACCTCGGCGAGAGCGAGGTGGAGCTGGGGGGTGCGTTCGTGCACTGGTTTCAGCCGCACGTCTTCGCCGAGCTGACCCGCTACGGCCTGTCCTTCCGGGTGCCGCCGGAGCCGACCCGGTGGTCCTACATCAGCCAGGGGCGCAGGCACGACAGCACCCTCGCCGAGCTGATGCCGCGGATGGAGGAGCTGTTCGGCCGGCTGTTCGCCGACACGCGGGCGATCATGCCGCTGCCGCACCGGCCGTTGACCGTCGAGGAGGCGGTGGCCGCGGTCGACCACCTCTCCATGCAGGAACGCCTCGACACCAGCGATCTCACGCCCGAGGAACGAGACCTGGCCAACGCCGTGCTCAGCACGAGTTGCTCGGCCCGGTGCTCGGAGGCGGGGCTCACCGCGATGATGCGTTGGTACGCGCTGTCCGGCTGGAGTTTCGGCCTGATGCTGGACGCGGTCGGCGTGTATCCGTTGCGTACCGCGGACCTGGTGCACGCGCTCCTGGCGGACGGCGAGCCGGTCGTACGGACGTCCACCCCGGTGCAGGCGGTCGAGCAGCACGACGATCGGGTGCGGGTCCGCATCCGCGGCGGCGAGGAGTTCACCGGGTCGGCCGCGGTGGTCGCGGTGCCGCTGAACACCCTCGAGACGGTGGACTTCTCCCCGCCGCTGGACCCGGCCAAGCAAGCCGCGGCCCGCCAGGGCCAGGCCAGCCACGGCGTCAAGCTGTGGGCCCGCGTGGACGACGCGCCTGAGCCGGTGTTCGTCATGGCTCCGGACAGCGAGCCGATCACCTTCGTCGCGACCGAGCAGATGTTCGACGACGGCGGCCAACTGCTCGTCGCGTTCGGCCCGGACGCCCGCCGCCTGCCGCCCGCGAACGAGGATGCGGTCCGCCGGGCGGTCGCGGACGTGCTGCCGTCCACGTCCCGGGTCGTGGAGGTGACCGGCCACGACTGGTGCGCCGACGAGTTCGCGCGCGGGACGTGGTCGGTGTTCCGCCCCGGTCAGCTCACCGGCGCGCTGGGTGCGCTGCAGGCTCCCCACGGGCGAGTCGTCTTCGCCGGCGCTGACCTGGCCAACGGCTGGAACGGTTTCCTGGACGGCGCGATCGAGTCCGGCCTGACCGCCGCCCGCACGGTCGCTCACCTCCTCCGTGGAGACCCGGCCGGCGGCGACGGAGAACCGGTGGACATGACGCGGCGGCCGATGGTCACGGCGCGCTAGCCAGCAAGACGAGGCCAGGTGTCTCTGAGTGAGCCGTTCAGGGACACCGCACCAGCCGGGGCCTCCGCGCGTGGCGACCTGCCGCTGGGGTGTGCGCCCTCCCGTCACCCCAATCCGCGCTAGCCGCAGTTCGGGCGCCTGCTAGGTCATCGGCAGGAACACTGGAGAAGTACTCGAGGTGAGCATCACTGGAGGATCCGCCGACAGGTCAAAGTCGTGATTAGCACACGTCTAACAGATGACGGCGCGCTCGGCTACTGCACTGAGGAAGGCGGCCTGCGGGTGCCCCAGCCACACGGTGCACCCGCCGCCGCAGTCGCCGCGGGTCGATAGGGGCAGGCCGCCCTCTCGCGCCGCCCCCTTCAGCGAGCGGCCAGCCAGAATTCCAAGATCGTGAAGTCCCGGACGACCTGCGCCACTGATGCCTCACCCTCACGGGCCACGGTGAGCACGTCACGACGGAACTCTGGCGGGAACGGCTTGGGCACGATGCTGTTCCTTCAAGCGAGGCCGCAGCCTCACACGCAAGGAGTCAACTCAAGCGGGGGCAGTCCCCACCGGCCACGGGGCGCAACTGACTTCTCAAACAGGGCCTAGCTCGACCCGTGGCTGGAGTGCTCGCAGTGGGCCGCGGCCGACATGGGGATGTCGAGGGCGGGGTTGCGGTCGAAGAAGCCGAAAGGCGCGAGCGTGAACCCGCACGAGTCGACCGGCATCACGGGCCACTCCTCCGGCCGCGGGAAATGCACCATCCCGAAGGTGTGCCACAGGACGAGGTCCTGGTCCTCGAGCTGCCGGTCGCCGGCGACGAACACCGGCAGCCCACCGGCTCCGGGGTGCTGGTTGACCAGGTCCCCGGCGGGGTGCCGCTGGGCAGGGTCGTACTGCGTGACCCACAGGTGCTTCGTGGCGAACCTGGCCCGCTGGTGGATCGACGACGATTCGTCGGCCAGCAGGACCGGCTTGCCCTCCGGGACCAGGACGTAGCCGACCGGCTGCCCGAGCCGGTTGGTCACCGACGGATTGACCACCTGCCACACCCGGTCGACCGACGGATCGGCCATCCGTTGTGCCTCCGACTCACGGGCCAGCGGCGTCATCCGGCGGCGGAACCCGTTGCCGTAGGGGTTGCCGTCACCCACCGCCTCGGGGACAGCGTCCACCTCGTAGACCGAGTTGGCCGTGCCGTCGACGGCCATGTCCAGCCGCGCGGAGAACAGGTGCTGATGGAACGGGGCGCCCAGCCCGGGGGCGACCTCGGTCGCGTACGGGTGGTTGGCCCCCCGGTAGGAGCTGGTCCAGAGAATGCCGGTCGCCTTCACCTCCACCTGAATTCGTCCGTCCAGGTAGAGGTACCAGTAGAAGCCGTAGTCGTAGTTCCCGACCGTGGTCACGAAGCTGACCACCAGCCGGCGCTGCCGCCGCGTCTCGGCCATGTCGAACCACACGTCGCTGTGCTTCCAGAGCAGCCCGAAGTCCTCCTCGTGCAGGCAGATCGCGTTGCGGATCAGCTGCGGGTGGCCCATCTCGTCGGCCAGCGTCGCGTCGAGGTAGTGGATCTCGCCGAGGCAGTCGCAGCCCAGCTCGAGGCTGTTGGCGAACCGGCCGAAGAGGTACTCGCTGCCATCGAAGTAGTTCTGCCAGTAGCGAGCCGGTGAGGGGTCGGCGTAGGGCACGACCATCTCGGCGATCGATGCCCGATAGACCACCGACCGGCCGTCATGCGTGAGCTGGTGGAGGGAGAGTCCCTCGCGGGCGTCGAAGCCGATCCGGAACCGCCACCCGGCCCAGCTGACCTCGTCATCGACGACGAGGAAGCTCGGGCCCTCGGGCTGGGTGATCTCGATCGGCTTGATGTCGGTCCTCGGTTCCACGGCGTGCGGCGGGGCATCCCAGCGGCCGCGTTCGGACGGAACCGGAAGATCGAGCAGGTCATGAACCGCGGTCACCACCCCGGCGGTGAGGTCGATGACGCCGACCAAGCCGTCCACCGGATGAGCCAAGGGATTCTCCTGCGGATCAGGCTGGTGGAAGGGAAGCACGCGGATGAGCCGCCGGCCGACCTCCTCGGAGAGGCCGTACGCGCCCGCGGACATCGGCGCGCAACGGACCTCCGCGACGGCCAGACCCCGCCGGGCCAGTGCCTCGGCCCATCGCTTGTCGCCGGCCACGATCCCGTCGAGCTCCGTGAACTCCTCCACGAGGAGGGGCAACTGACCCTCGGTGGCCGCGTCGACCTCGATGTCACGGGCGATGGCGCTCCCCGTCACAGAGACCGACAGGTCGCGGGCGACCCCAGTGGCGCGGTCGAGCAACAGGACGCGCACCCGCCTGTCGACCTCCGCACCGGGCCGCCAACCGAGCACGTCGCCCTTGTCCGGCTCCTCAAGCCCGACGAAGACGAAGCGGGTGGTGTCGGTGAGCATGCCGGCGTCCGCGACGAGGTCCCGGACCTTCTCGATCTCCTCTGCGGTCAGCCGCGCCAGCGGGTGGAAGACGGCGCTGGCCCGAGTGGATGTCGCGGTCATCGGAGCTCCTCGCCAAGCGGGATGCCCACGCTTCCCCGTCCGCAGCCGGGGGTCAACGGCCGCCACCGTCGACGGCCGTACCTCAGCCGGCCGACATCCCCCCGAGCCGTGTGCGTACGCACCGTGCTTCTCGCGGACACCCCTACCAAAGTTGCAGGGTCCCGGCGGCCCGCCTCAGGTGACGGGGCCAGCCGTATGGAACGCGATCGCGGCCAAGTTGCGTCCTCGCCTGGCGGGGTGACCGAGTACGACCTCGAACGCGCCCGCCGGATCGACGCGCTCCTCCCCGGCTGAGCGGCTCCGTGCCGGGTCGTTCGCCCCTGCCTGCGGCCGGTCGTCCTGCGTAGCGGGCCCGCGGGACGCTGACCGTCGGGAGCGCCGCCGTCGAGCGGTACGCCGCGGTGTGGCGCGAGACCGATGCCGCCGCGCGCCGGACGCTGCTGGACACGTGCTGGGCCGAGGACGGCGTCTACTGCGACCCGCTGACCCGCGTCGAGGGCCGCGACGGGTTGTCGTCGCTGATCGGGTCGTTCCAGGAGAACCCGAGCGCGCGCATCGACGTCGTCAGCGGCGTCGACGAGCACGACGGCTACCTGCGGTTCGCCTGGCGAATGCCGGCAGCCGACGGCTCGGTCGCCGTCGAGGGGACCGACTTCGGCGAGGTCGACGGCGAGGGCACGCTGCGCCGGATCGTCGGCTTCGTCGGCCCGCTGCCGACCTGAGCCGGGTGGGGCCGGACGGCCTCAGCCCTCGATCGGGAGGACGAGCAGCCGGTCGGCCACGGCGTCCGGGTCCTCGGTGAGCCCGGTGTGCACCGGGCCGGGCTGGACGACGGTGGTACGCGGCGCGGTCAGCCAGCGGAACCGCGACCCCAGCCTCTCGCGGCCGGCGGTGGGATAAGCACCGGGCCGCAGGCCACTCCTGGGCGGCCCCAGACATGGTCGCCTGGAGGCCTGAGCGGAGCCCCACGGGGCCGCCGTCCCCGACCCTGCCGGCCGGTGGTCATGGGGACGGTGCCCGGACCGCGGGTTCGTGCCGGGCCGCGGCTGCGTCGGTCAGCGCTCGTCGGGCGTGCTGCAGCGTGGCGGTCCAGGTGAGGGAGGAGCCGGCGTCGAGAGCTGCCGTGCTCGCCGGCTCCTCGATCCGCGTGCGAATCCCCTGGAGCGTTGCGTCGATCCGCTCCATGTCGACGGCGAAGGCGGGTTGGGCGTCGGCGCGGGCCAGCATGGCCCCGGCGAGGACTGCGGCGTCCTCATCGGCCTTGGCCCGTGCAAGCAGCACGACGACGTGCATCAAGGTCCACGCCAGCGCGGCGTCGTTGCCGAGCTTGACCCACTGGTCGAGCACGGCGGGGAATGCCTCCAGCGCCGCCCGCACGGACCCTGCACGGGACTGCAGGGCGGCGGCGGAACTGGCGGCCATGGTTCCGAACAGCCGCGAGTCGGCGCGCGCGGCGCAGTCGATGGCGGTCCGGTAGCCGGCCGCGGCCCGGTCGGGGTCGGTGTCGGCGGCGACCTCGGCGGCGAGGTAGTGCGCCCAGGCCAGTGCCGTCGGGTTCGCCGAGCGGACCGCGCGCGGCAGCGCCTCTGCGACGATGCCCGCCGCCTCGGTGGCCCGCTGCCCGTTGATCAGCGCGTGGGCGACGGCCAGCTCGGCGCACAGAGCCGGACCGGGCTCACCGCGGGCGCGCCGAAGGGCGGCGTGCCGACGGTAGCGGGCGACAGCTTCGTCGGTGCGGCCGAGGAACATGGCGATGTCGGCGGAGACCTCCATCGGCAGGGCGGCCGCCAGCGCGTCCGGGCCGCCAGCGACGGCGATGCCCCGCTCGGCGATGGCCGCGGCCTCGGTCATCCGCCCCGCGGACCAGGTCGCGGCGGCGGCGGTGCCCAGCGCGGCGGCCAGCTCGGGTTCCTCGACAGCCCATCCGGCCGCAGGCAGCCCCCAGCGCAGCAGGTCGAGGCGCTGGCGGAAGTAGGCGAAGTCGTAGATCTCTCCGGCGAGGCGCAGCGCGAGCGCTCGGTCGTGCTCGGCGCCGTACTCCCACGCCGCGTGCAGGTCGGGGGTGAGCGCGGTGAGGGCCCCGACCGCCTCGGGCTCCTGCTCGCTCCACAACTGCGGATAGGTCGTGGTGAGACGGGCCGCGGTGTCCCGGGCGTGCCGATCGCGCATCCGTGTGCGGTCACCGGCCGCCTCAAGTTGCTCCGTCGCGAAGGAACGCAGGGTCTCGAGCAGCCGGAAGCGGTCGGGGCGGGCCAGCTGCACCAGGGATCGCTGGACCAGCCGTGCCAGTAGCACGGGGATCGCCTGGACGGGCACGGCGTCGTCGGTGCATACCGCCTCGACCTGGTCGAGGGTGAACGTGGCCGGGAACGCGCCCAACCGGCGGAAGAGAATGGCCTCGTCGGGCGCCAACAAGTCGTGTGACCACTCGACGACGGCGTGCATCGTGCGGTGCCGCCGGTCGGCGGTGCGCCGGCCCACACCGAGCAGGTCCAGGCGGTCGGTGAGCCGGTCGGCGAGCACAGCGAGCCCGAGCCCTTCGGCCCGCGCGGCGCCCAGCTCGATCGCCAGCGGCAGCCCGTCCAAGCGGTGGCAGAGCTGCGCGACCATGGCCAGGTCGCGATCGTCCGGCGCCGGTCCCAGCGTGGGCGCGCGGGCGAGGAACAGCCGCACCGCCGGGTTGCCGCGATCTGCCCCCTGGGGCAATGGCAGCGGCGGCAGCATTCGTACGCCTTCGCCGGGCAGATCCAGCCGTTCCCGGCTGGTGACCAGCACCGTCAGACCGGGAGCGCAGTCGAGCAGCCGCTCGACGAGGGCGGCGACCGGATCGAGCAGGTGCTCGGCGTTGTCGAGCACCAGCACGCCGCGGGCTGTGGCCAGGGCCGCGCACAGTCCACCCGCCGGATCCGGCCCGGAAGGGACCTCGACGCCGGTGGCCGCGGCGATCGCGTCGACCACCCGCGCCGGAAGCACCGGCACCAGGTCGACCCACCACACCGGCCGCGCGGCCGCCGCCCAGCCATGGGCCAGCTCCAGGGCCAGGCGGGTCTTGCCCACCCCGCCGGGGCCGATCAGCGTCAGCAGCCCCGGGTCGCCCAGGGCCGCGGCCAGCGCCGCCACCTCGTCCTCGCGCCCAATAAGCGCCGACGGCCGTCGGGGCAACCGGGCCGGCCCGGGCGGGACCGTTCGGAGAACCGGCGATCCGACGTCCTCGCGCAGGATGCGGGCCTGCAGGTCCCGCAGTTGGGAAGCGGGTTCCAGGCCGAGTTCCTCGTGCACCAGCTCCCGATGACGCCGGTACGCCGCGAGCGCGTCGGCGACCCGACCGGCGGTGGCCAGGCTCTGCATGAGGAGGAGGACGGGCCGGTCGGTCAGCGGATGGGCGGCCACCAGGTCGCCGGCGGCCGCGACGGCCTCCTCGATGCGCCCGGCGCGCAGCAGCGCCTCCGCCCGATCCTCGGTGGCGACTCGGCGCGCCTCCTCCAGGTGCACCGCGGCAGGCCGCGCAAAGGACTCCGCGCATTCCCCGAAGGCGGGGCCGCGCCACCGGGCCAGCGCCCGGTCGAACAGGGCCACCGCGTCGGCCGGATTCAAGGCCGTACCGGCTCGGGCCGCGCGGCAGTCCTCCTCGAACAGGTCCGCGTCGGTCGGCTCCCCGCGCAGGTCGAGCCGGTAGCCCCGCGGCCCTGTGACCAGCCGGGTGCCGGCCGGGCCGAGGCCGAGGCGCAGCCGGCGCACGGCGACGTGCACGGCGTTGTCCACGTCGGCCGGCGGCTGCTCACCCCACATCGCCTCGGCCAGCCGGTGCGTGGGCACCAGGGCACCGCCCTGCAGCACCAGGGCGGTGAGAAGGGCCCGGCCCTGCGCGCCGCCGGGGGTCCGCACGGCGCCGTCGCCGGTGTCCACCTCGATCGGACCCAGGACCCGGAACTGCATGGCGCCTCCGGACGGCCTGACGACCCCTTGATCGTGGCACGCGGCCTCGGTCAGCGGAATGTCACCGACCCGTCAGGCCCTCCGCCGACCCTTGGTCCACCCGGCGGCGCCGCCGCCACCGATGCCGGCTTGCGCAGCCCGGCACGCACTCGAGAACACGCGCCGAGCACCGGCACAGGCATTCAGGAGGGGAGATCGAGATGGGTGAGCACATTCGCGCCGGGACACTGGACATCTGGACCGAACAGGTCGGTCACGGACCCGACGTCCTGCTGATCGGCGGCGGCGGCGACACCGTCGAGTCCTGGCAGTTCCAGCTCGACGGCCTGGCCGACCGCTACCGCATGACCGCCTTCGACAACCGCGGGGCCGGGCGGACGACGATGCCCGACGGCCCGGTGACCGCGGAGATGATGGCCGACGACGCGGCCGCCGTCCTGGACGCTCTTGGCATCCCGTCGGCCCACGTCGCCGGCTTCTCTGGCGGCAGCATCATCGCCCAGGAACTGGCGCTGCGCCGTCCCGACCTGGTCCGCAGCCTCGTCCTGCAAAGCACTTGGCCGGTGATGGACCCCTATCTGCGCTCGTGGCTGCTCTTCGTCCGCTGGCTCGTCGAGGTCGCTCCCACCGAGCGCGCTTTCCTGGAGGGCTTCTTTCTCGACATCTACACCGCCCGAGCCCACAACGACCGCACCGTTGCCGCCTTCATCGACGGGGTACTCGCCTTTCCGTACAAGCAGTCGGCCGGGGACCTGCAGCGGTACCTCGACGCCTTCCTCGACCACGACACGACCGACCGCCTGCCGCAGATCAGCGCACCGACGTTGGTGCTCGCCGGCGGCAGCGACCCCACCGCGCGCCCCGAGCTGGGCCGGGCCGTCGCCGATGCCATCCCCGGCGCGCGGTTCGAGGTGATGGCGGGCGAGTCGCACCAACCCTTCCAGGAGGTACCAGACCGGTGGAACGCCTGCGTCGACGCCTTCTGGCGGGAGGTCGAGGCGGACCTCGACTCCCCGCCGCGGTCGCTCGCGACCGCCAGCGCTCTGTAGCGACGCGGGCGGGGACCAGCGAGCCTCCAGCACGACTGACCGGCCACAGAGGCCTGTCCGGAATCAAGTGGTTGTTTCCCGGATCTGGGGTCGACGATTTGCCATGCGCGTCGACGACGAGGTCCGCGGCCGGCTCGCCACGAGGTTCGAGGGGCTGCCGCCGCATCTGAACGAGCGGCAGCAGCGGATGGCGCTGGCCTGCGAGGCCCGGCTGCTGGGACACGGGGCATGGCCGCGGTGGCGGCCGCCGCCGGGGTCAGCCCGACCACGGTGCGCCGCGGCGTGAGCGAGCTGGACTCCGGCAAAGGAGCCGCTGCCGGTCGGGCGAGCGAGGCGGACCGGCGGCGGACGTAAGCCGGTCACGCGAACGACCCGGAGCTGGCGGCTCCCTGTTCGGACTGGTCGAGCTGAACACGCGGGGAGATCCGATATCGCCGCTTCGCTGAACGACGAAGTCGGCGCTGGGGTTCGCGCCCCTCCCGTCACCCGGATCCGCGCATAGCCGCAGTTAGGGCGCCTGCTACGTCACCGGCAGGAGCGCTGGAGAAGTACTGGAGGTGGCAGTACTGGAGGATCTGCCGACAGGTCAAAGTGACGGTCAGGACGCGTCTAGACCTGGGCCACCCGCCCCCGCCAAAACTCGATCGTTCCCGCGCGGATCTCGCTCTGGCAGCGCAGGCCGCAATCCCCCAGGCACGGAGGCAACTGAACTGGGGGCAGTCCCCACCGACCGGTGCGAGGACCGACATCGCTGAGTCTCGCGTACGCCGGGTGATGGGTGTAGCACTGTTTCGTGAGCGGTCGGAGGACTGATTTCTTCCTCAGTCACGCCGGCCGGGACACCGCCTGGGCCGAGTGGCTGGCCTGGCAGCTGCAGCAGGCCGGCTACTCCGTCCAGCTGGATGTGTGGGACTGGGCTCCGGGTGAGGACTTCGTGGCCCGCATGGAGGCGGCGCTGGAGCGGGCGGACCGGCTGCTGGCGGTGTGCACCGAGGCCTATTTTTCCTCCGCGTTCGGCGGCGCGGAGCTGCGCGCGGCGTTTGCGCAGTCCACGGCGATGCAGGGGCGGATCGTGCCGGTGATCGTCGAACCGGTCACCCTGCCGCCGCTGTACGCACCGCTGATCCGCCTGGACCTGACCGGTCTGGACGAGGCCGCGGCGACGGCCCGGCTGCTGGATCGCCTGACCCCGGGGCGCCCCACCGCCCCACCGCCGTTCCCCCAACGACCGGCGACGTCGGGTGGGCGGCCGGGCTTCGCCGGCCGCCCGCCCGCGGTCTGGAAGGTCCCGCCGCGCAATCCCCACTTCACCGGCCGCGACGGCATGCTCGCCGAACTGCGCGGGCGGCTGCACGCCAGCAAGGGCACGATGGTGGTGCAGGCCCTGTACGGGCTGGGCGGGGTGGGCAAGACCCAGCTAGTGATCGAGTACGCGCACCGGTTCGCCGCCGACTACGACCTAATCTGGTGGCTCGACGCCGAACAGCCGGCGCTCATCGGCGACCAGCTCGCCGCCCTCGCCACCCGGCTGGACCTCGCCCCCGGAGCGACGGTGACCGCCACGGTGGACCGGTTGCTGGCCGAGCTGCGCGGCCAGACCCGGTGGCTGCTGATCTTCGACAACGCCGAGCGGCCTCGCGACATCGCCGACTACCGACCCGGCGGGCCCGGGCACATGTTGGTCACCTCCCGCTACCCCGGCTGGGGAGCGCTGGGTGGGCGGCTGGAGGTCGACGTGCTGGCCCGGGCGGAGACGATCGCGCTGCTGCGGGCCCGAATCCCGACGCTGAGCGAGGAGCTGGCCGACAAGCTCGCCGCCGAGCTGGGCGACCTGCCGCTGGCCGCCGCGCAGGCGGCCGGCTATCTGGAGCAGACCGACCTGCCGCCCGCCGACTACCTGCGCCGCTTTCGTGAACACCGAGAGACCCTGCTCGCCCGCGGTGAGGTGGTCGGCTATGCCGGGCGGGTCGACACCGCCTGGGCGCTGTCGCTGGAGCGGCTGCGCGGGGAGGATCCGGCGGCGGTGCAGCTGCTGGAGCTGGCCGCCTTCCTCGCCCCCGAACCGGTCCCACTGACCTTGTTCACCGGCCACCCGGAGCTGCTCGACGAGCCGCTGCGCACCACCGCCGCCGACCCCGACGCCCTGGCCGACACCGTCGGCGCGCTGGTCGGTTACTCGCTGGCCCGCCGCCACCCCGACGCCTTCAAGCTGCACCGGCTGGTGCAGGCGGTCATCCGTCACCGGCTACCGCTCGACCGGCAACAGGCCAGCGCCCATCAGGTCGTAGCAGTTGTGGCCGCCGCCAGTCCCGGCGACCCGGAGGACCCGGTCAGCTGGGCCGGCTACGCCCAGCTTGCTCCGCACGTGCTGGCTGGGCGAGGCAGGATGCGGAACGGGAGGGACCGGGGCGTTCCGCCACTGCTCACAGCCGCGTCTGCGGTGCGGACTCCTCGGACCGCTGCTTCAGGCCGGCGGCCTCCATCTCCACGTAGCGACGCATGAGGCCGCCGTAGAGACGTCCCACCAACCACCCGAGGACACCCGCCTGGTCGATGGACAGGGTCGCCCGTGACCCTTCGGCGGTCCCGACGACGCGGTGAGACGCGCGGGTGGTCACCCCGGGGCGGGTGGAGGTCCAGGTGAACCGCTCTCCCTCGACGAGATCCGAGACGGTCCACACCGTGGCGGGCAGCCGCGGCTGCCTGATGCGGACACGCGAGCCGACCTGCAGCGGGTCCGGGCTTGCCGGGCGTATCGAGGTGATCGACGCCGTCCACGTCGGCCAGGACTCCACGTCCCGAAGGACCGCCCACACGACCTCGGGTGGCGCGCTGATGTCGACCGTGACGTCTACCTGCATGACCTCTTCTCCAGGCTGCGGAAACAAGGGGCGTGAGTACGGGCCACCGTCGCGCCCGCCGCGCCTCCCACCACAGCCCGACGACGGCGCCGGACGGCAGCGGTCGGTCAGCAGATCGGTGCCGGTTCCCGCCCACGACGGCTCCCGAGCGGATCGCCGAGCGGGTCAGTCATCGTCCCAGTCGTGGTCCCAGTCATGGTCCCAGTGCTGGTGTCCGCCGCCGTCGCCACCGCCCCCGCCACCGCCGCCACCGCTGTCGGACAGCGCCACCCCACCCAGGGCGCCGACGAGAACGAGGAAGAGGGAAGCGATGAGGAGCACGACCGTCACCCGCGCCGCCCTCAACCGGCCGGTGGCGGCGGTGGCCAGGGAGGCCCGTACCTGCTCGACCGCGAGCGTCCCGAGCGACCGCCAGCCCGGCGCCGTGTGCTCGGGCGGCGCCGGCGGGAGGTCCTCGGTCAGCGGGTCCAGGTCGGTCAGGTGGACGGCGGCGAAGGCATCGGCCATCCGCTCGCTGCCCTCGTCCGGCGTGAGCAGGCCGCGGGCCACCGCGTCCTGCAGTTGCTCGACGGTGGCCAGCCGGTCGGCGTCCGACGCGCGCATCCGCGGTGCGGACGTGGCCGCGCCGTTCAGGTCGATCAAGGGTGGCATGGCTGCTCCTCCCCGAAGTACGACGCGCAGAGGGCCACAGCCTGCACCCGCGCCCCGGGGACCCGGGCGGGTTCCGGCGCGCGCGGGTCCGCAACGACACCAGGCTCCGCGTGATGGGTACGCCGTGCGGGGGCCTCGTGTCGTTCCGTGCTCTCAGGCGCCCACCGGTGCCTGGAGCCGCTGCGGGGTGAACATCGGCGGCTCTGGCTCGGGGATCAGCGCGGTGGGCCCGAGCCGGGCTCCTACGACGACGGCGTTGGCGTCGTCCGCTGCCCGGACACCGCCGCCGCGGTGGTGGTTCCGTCGATGAGCCGCCGGCGACGACGCCGCCGAGGCCCGCCGGATCCTCCGTGGCCATGATGAGGACGCCGGGGGCCCCTCGACCAGCCCTGCCGCGCCGACGTCCTGCTCGAGTTGACCACCCGATGACCGCCGACCCCGGGGCCGGCGGGGAGCAGCTGAAGACGGCGGAGGCCCGTCGCCGGCCCCGACCTGCCCGTGCGGCCACGTGACTGTCGGCCGCAGTGGGCTCAATTGCCGGCGGCCAGAAACTGCTTCACGACATCTGCCTTGATGCGCCCGCGGGCGCTGACCTCGATGCCCTGCCCGGCCGCCCACGCGCGCACAGCGGCCGGGTCGGATCCGGTGTAGGTGGGCTTCGCCGCCTGCGCTCCGGCGCCCGCCGCCAGTCACCTTCCGCGCAGCGTCCTCCTGAGCCGGGGGTTGGCGCGGAGCGCACCAGGCGCCCGTAGTCCCTGCAGGCTGTCCATTTCGGGGCCAGCCGCGGCACGTCGCGCCCGTCGCCGGCGCGCCAGGCTGTCGAGACACACGTGAGAGGACGTGGCCATCCTGCAGGATGCGGTCACCGAGATTCCGTCGGAGTCAGCGGCCCCGGTGGTAGCCGAAGAAGCCGCGCTTCTTGATGAGCTCGCAGACCTCGGAAGGCACCATCGACTCCCACGTCACGTCGTCAGTGGGGATCCGCTTCAGTATGTCCCGGCTGAGGATCGACAAGTAGTCGGGCTTGTAGTTGTCCAGCCCCACGAAGCTGCCGCGCCGAGCTAGGTAGTCGTACAAGGGCTGCAGTTCCTCCGCGACCGCGACGGTGTCGACGGTGACCACGCGGTCGTCGCGCAGCATCGGGTAGACGAACAGCCGCAGGTTGTTCTTCAGCAGGCGGCCGAAACCCTCCAGGATGCCGCCGGGTAGTTCGGCGTGGGTGGCCTCGTCGAACAGGTCGATCAAGCTGGGCACGCCCATGACCATCCCGATGCGCCCGTCGGTGCGCCACGCGAGGTAGGCCGCGAGCCTGTGGTAGGCCAGGAAGTCGGAGATGAGCACGGTCATCCCGCACGCCGCCAGCAGGTCGGCACGGGCCAGAAAGTCGCGCCGGTCGACCACGTCGCCGCCGGCCCGCAGATTCGCCATCGTCAGCTCGGTCAGCAGGAGGACCTCGCGCTGCGCGACCGCCGCGTCGGTCTCAAACTTGGCCCGGGCCGCTTCCAGCATGTCGATGTTGACGACCGTGGGCGGACGGAAGCTGCCCCGCTCGACCAGGATCGCCTTCTTGCGCAGCACCTCGCTGGGTTGCAGCACCTCGCGATCCGGCCCGAACATCGCCGCGCCGCTCAGGCCGACCTGCACCAGCTTGAGCGCCATGAGCCGGTTGTCGACCGCCCGGAACTCGATCCCTTTCATCTCAATCAGGTCGATCTCGATGCGTCCGGTGGTGAGCTTGTCCAGCAGGCTCTCCACCAGGCGGTCGGGCTCGTGGTGCTGGAAGAAGGCGGCGTGCAGGAGGTTCACCCCGACCACGCCGAGCGCCTCCTGCTGCGGCGCCGCCTCGGCGTCGAGCATCCGGACGTGCAGCACGATCTGGCTCGGCTCATCACGCGGATGCGACTGGAACTTCACGCCCATCCAGCCGTGGCATTCGTTTCCCCCGCGGTAGCTCCGGGCCACCACGGTGTCGGCGAAGGCGAAGAACGCGGTCTCATCGCCCCGCTCGTCACCGAGTCGCTCGAGATTCAGCTCGAACTCACGATCGAGCATCGCCTGCAGCCGGCCCTTGGAGACGTAGCGGTCGGCCTTGCCGTAGACCGCGTCGCTCACCGCCATGTCATAGGCCGACATCGACTTGGCCACGGTGCCCGCCGCGCCCCCGGCCCGGAAGAACCAGCGTGCGACCTCCTGCCCGGCACCGATCTCCGCGATCGTGCCGTACCAGCGCGGGTCCAGATTGATCTGCAACGCCTTCTGCAGCGTATCGGCGCTGGCCTCCATGCAGGCTCCCCTCACGGTGCCGCCGAGCCCGGGCGGCGAGCCTAACGCCGGAACACCCCCATCCGGGTCTCCAGCTGCCGCCCAGCCGAGCGACCTGCGGGTCGACCGTCGCGTCATGCAGCCCGCCGCAACGAGGAGCAGACCTGCGTCAGGGCCTCGTCCGAGGACACCCACGCCGGCCAGGGCGCCTCAGCGGCCGGCTCCCCTCCGGACAGGTGTGGGCAGCCGGCCTCCTCGTCCTGGGCAGTAGCCAGGCCCGATCTGTCGGATCAGTGTCGGATTGAGGGCCCCGCCTCACCGAAGACGAAGGCCCCTGACCGGCAAACATGCTGGTCAGGGGCCGTTGCTTGCTCCCCCGATTGGACTCGAACCAATACCCCTGCGATTTGATCCTGACAATACTGGTACTACTGGTTCGCGATGAAACCCCAGGTGGAGCTGTCCACGTAGCGTTGACTCTTGATGCTTCAGGCGGGCTACTTCTGAGAGTATTGGATGAGTAAGAGATGCACGACCTTGTGTGTGCCGCACAGGCCGATCGTGCCGCCTTTGGGCGGTGATCCGGCACTTCTCGGTCGTGGACGGCCATCCCCAATCCGCGCGAGGCGCGCGACGTGAGCTGATCGGGAACGGATCGCGACCAACCGGTCTGACCGGACGAGTTCCTGTAGCTGGCACAGCGCATGCTGCGCGAGCTGACTGGCGATCCACGAAGGCTGACGAGCCATGTGCAAAGGCGACGCGTCGTCCGCGTCGGATCGGCTAGCGGTGCGCGTCGTCGGTGACGGTGAACAGGTCGATCAGGCCGGTGACCGTCAGGGCGCGGGCCACCGCGCCGGTGGTGATGATCAGCCGGAGCCCGACGTCGCGGTCGCGCGCCGACTTGTAGGTCTCCACCAGCACAGCCAGGCCGGCCGAGCCCAGGAACTGGACCTCGGACAGGTCGATCACCAGTTCCGTCGGCTGCCGTTGCAGTTGGGTGTCCAGCACTGAACGCAACAGCGGAGCGGTGAAAGTGTCCACCTCCCCGGCCGCCGTCACGGTGACCGCGCCGTCCTCTGCGGCCCGGGTCGACAGGGCCAGCAGGTCATAGAAGGGGTCGCCCACGCTGGTCTCGGCGGGCAGGTCAGCCGCGGTCACGACAACGCTCCTCTCCGGCGGTTCTCCCGGCGGCGAGGCCCGCCGGCGTGACCGCCGCTGCAGCCTGGTCTTCGCCCGCACCGCGTCCTCTGGATGCGGCAGCTGTCCGGTGTATGAAGACGCGCGCCTACGTGAGAGGTCTGGGCTCTCCCGGCCTGGCAGACAGCCCCGGGGTCAACTCGCGGAGCGCAGCGAACAGGTGTCGAGCAGCGCCGGGTCGGTGGCGCCGTTGCCGGCCGGGCGCGGGACGGTCCCACTCGGCGGCGGCTCCTGGCCGTCCTCCACCCACGCGGTCAGCGCGTCGAAGGCGGTCCGGAAGCAGGGCAGCATCGGGCGCAGGTGCTCCGGGTCCAGGTGCATCAGGCTGTCGACGTGGTTGCCGCCCTCGATGCGGTAGTAGCGGTGCAGCCGGTCCCGCTGCGCGTCGGCGGTCATCCGGGTGTAGACGTCGCTGTGCAGGCTGATCGGCAACAGGGTGTCCAGCGTGCCGTGCAGGGTGAGCAGCGGCTTGCCGATCCTGCCGGTCAGGCTGATCCGGGCCAGCGCCTCGTGCACCGGCCGGGAGCGCGGGTCGGTGAACCAGGCGTCGTAGGCCGCGTCACTCGCGCACGGTGCCAGGATCTCGGGCAGGGTGGTGCCCGCCGTCGCTCCCGGGCAGGCCGGGTCGTACGCCGGGTCGAACTCGGCCCGGTAGGTCTTCTGCGTCACCCCCCAGTAGAAGGTCTGGTGGTACGGCCACAACGGCTCCGAGCCGCGGGCGAAGCCGGCGGCGTACATGTCCGCGGCGGTCGCCTGGCCCAGGCTGTAGCGCACCGCCGTGGGCAGGTAGGTGAACAGGTTGGGCCCGTCGGGCGTGAACAGGGTCCCCTCCCAGTCCACGCCGCCGTCGTAGAGCTCCGGGTGGTTCTCCAGCTGCCAGCGCACCAGGTAGCCGCCGTTGCTGATCCCGGCCAGGTAGGTGCGCTGCGGCGCGGAGCCGAAGCGCTCCTGCAACGCGCCCTGCGCGGCGATCGTGAGCTGGGTGACCCGTTCGTGCCACTCGGCCACCGCGTCGCCGGGCCGGTCGCCGTCCCGGAAGAAGTCCGGGCCGTTGTTGCCCTTGTCCGTGCAGGCGTACGCGAAGCCCCGCGCCAGCACGAAGTCGGAGATGAGGAAGTCGCAGGCGTACTGCTTGCGGACGCCCGGCGCGCCGGTCACCACCAGGCCGCCGTTCCAGGCGTCCGGAAGGAGCAGCACGAACTGGCTGTCGTGGTTCCAGCCGTGCGTGGTGTTGAGCGTCGAGGTGTCTGGGAAGTAACCGTCGACCTGCAGCCCCGGCACCCCGCTGGGGTTGCTCGTGCCGGGCGCGTGCAGCGAGATCCAGTCCGTTCGGTCGGTGAACTCACCTGGAGGTGCCTGCAGCAGCCCGGCGGTCGTGAGGTCCGGCAAGCACGCGGTGACGGCGGCCTCCGCGCCCGGAACCTCCACCGTGTCGCTCGGCGTGCACGGTCGGCGGACCGGACCGTCACCGGGTCCGTAGCCGCCGCCGTGCGCACCACCCGGCGCGGCCTGCGGCCCGAGCGCCGCGGCGCCGAGGGGAACAAGCAGAGTGGAGGCACGGCGCCACAGGCGCATCAGGGCTCCCTCCGCCATCGGTGCGCTCCACGATGGTGGCCGGGGTCACGGCCCGCGGGCAAGGCCGTCGGCTCCGCCCGGCGCACACCGAAACGATCGAGCAGTCAGCGATCCTCGGCAATTAGTCAGGAGAGGACGGTCAGGAGGGCGACACGCTCGCCAGCGCCCCGTGTCCCCCAGACAACTTCTTCCCGTCCATGGACGTTCGCCTGCGTGCCATCTACCCAGGTGGCAAGGGGTGCGGCGTCCGGTGACATACGCGACCGTCCGTAAGAGTCCAAGTCGCGTTGCGGTTCCGGTTGCGGTCCGCGGCTTCGGCTAGCGAGCCTCCGCGACCTAGCGCACGGTGCGGGCTCCCCCACCGAGCGCAGGAGCACCCCGGGTGGAGCTGAGGGGACTCGAACCCTGACCCCTACACTGCCAGGGCGGCTGATAGGGGTCGGCGCAGGTTCGTCAGAGTCCGTTCTCGCAGTTCAGCGGCATGTGCGGTTCTCAGCGAACCGTCAAGAATGACCCTGAACGCCGACCTTAGGCCACCATCGTGGCACCACGCGTTGCGGCCTGATCGCCATCGACCATCGCCATGTCGGGGGGCCGTTCATGATCGGTTGGCCTACTGGGGAGCCGACTCAAACCATGCAACTGACAGTTCCCTGGTGCGAGGTTCGTGAACGTCCGTCGTCGTACGAACAGCCAGGTCAGACGGATGATGCGGTCGACCGCGCATGGTTGCGGACAACTGTGAACGCCCCGCGGTGGCACACACGGTGGCACACAGCATCACGCCCACCTGTCGCCGTAGCCGGGGGGACGTGTCGTAGTCAGGGCACGACGTTGGGGCCGGCCTGCGGCGGGCGCGGCTGGTCCTCGGCGTACGGGCGGATAGCGAGCAGGGCGACGTCGTCGGCGGCTCCTGCCTGTGGGAGCAGCGTGGTCATGATCCGGTCGCAGAGGTCCTCGAGGCCGAGGCCGGCGCTGTCGGCGAGCAGGTCGTTCAGGCGCGCAAGGCCCGTGTCGAGGTCGCGCGTGCCGGAGCCGCCGGACCGCCCGGTGGTGGCGGCCGGGACGTCGAGCTGCTCGAGTAGCCCGTCGGTGTAGAGCAGCAGGGTGGAGTCCACCGGCAGCACGTGGCGGTGCTCGGGACGGGGCCGAGAGGGATCGACGCCGAGCGGGAGCCCCACTCGGTCGGTGAGGACGACGACGGTGCCGTCGGCGTGCAGCAGCACCGGTGGGGGGTGCCCGGCCGAGCTCCAGGTCAGGGCACGGTCCCGCGCGGGCTCGTGCAGGGGAAAGCGTTCGACGCGGGCGACCAGGGCGGTGGCGAACACGTGCTGGCCGAAGGTGTCGCAGGCGACGTCGACGGTGCTGAGCACTGCCGCCGGGCCGGCGGTTCCGTTGAGGCCGGCCATGCGCAGCTCGGTGCGCAGCTGCCCCATCGTGACGGCTGCCGCGATGTCGTGGCCGGCCACGTCGCCGACGACCAGGCTGGTGGTGCCGGTGGCGTCGAGGTAGGCGTCGTACCAGTCCCCGCCGACCAGCTGGGTGTTCTCGGCCGGCTGGTAGCGGGAGGCCAGCTGCAGGTGGTCGGGCTGCGGCAGCAGCGTGGGCAGCAGCGCCCGCTGCATCGTCTCCGACACCGTCCGGTCGAGGAAGGACGCCCGCGCGGCCTCGACCACCAGGCCGGCGCGGGTCATCAGCGCGCCGACCAGCTCGCGGTCGCGCTCGGTGTAGGGCGCCGAGCCCCGCACTCGGGCGATGGTGAGCACGGCGACCACCTCGCCGCGGTTGAGCACCGGAGCGACCAGGGCGCTGCGCACCCGGAGCAGGTTAACGGCCTCGTGCTGGGCGGCGGTCAGGCCGGGTTCCTCGGGCAGGTCGATGAGCTCGACCCGCCCGGTGACGGCGACGTGCCCGGGGCCGGCCGCCTCACCGGTGCGGCGACCGGCGCGCTCGATCCATGCCCGCAGGACCGGCAACTGTGCAGGGTCGCGGTGTTCGGCGGCGGCTGGGGCCAGGCCGCCGTCGGGCTCGACGGTGGTCACGTAGGCGAAGTCGCCGAGATCGGGCACGGCGAGGGCGACCAGCGCCTGCCACACGTCGCCCGGCCCGAGGTCGGCGGTGAGCAGGTCGCTGATGCGAGCCAGCAACCTCGCCCGGTCGGCCTCGACCCGGGCTAGGACACGGGCGGACTCGGCCTCCAGCGTGGCCATGCGCAGCGCCACCTCGCGGGAGGCGATCGCGGCCAGCTCCTCCAGCAGCTGCACGTCCTCAGCGCTCCACGGGTGCACCGTGGTGTCGACGACGCAGAAGCTGCCCAGCACCTGCCCGTCCGGCGTGCGGACCGGGAACCCCGCCCAGGCGCGCACGCCCATGCCTTTGATGGACGGGTTGGCGGCGGTGCGCTCGTCGACGGTGACGTCGGCCAGCACCAGCGGGTCGCCGCCGAGCACGTACTGGCAGAACGACTCCTCCACGGTGTTCTGCCGCGGGCTGCCCTCGGGCAGCCCCTGGCCGCTCAGCCAGAAGGAACGGGCCTCATCGACGACGGTCATAAACGCCAGCGGCGCGCCGGTCAGCCGCTGCGCGATGCGGGTGAGCCGGTCGAAGGACTCCTCGGCCGCGGCGTCGAGCAGCTGCGTGGCGTGCACGGCGGCCAGCCGGCCAGGGTCGGCGGGGCGGGCGCACACGCCGCCCATCCTGCCCGACCTGCAGGCCGTCCCCCGGGGATCCGGCCCGCTCGTCTGGTGCAGCAAGCGGGCCGTGCCGCGGCGTAGGGGCCGGGGGCTGCGGTAGAGGGGTGGCGCGGCACCGTGACCACGTCGGCCCTCATCGCCGACGGCCGGCACCGTGGGGGCGAAGCGCGGGGCACTCGAGGGACCCAGCCGGTGTCGACGGAATAGGTGCCGGTAGCGCGACGCCTATCCATCACGACGCGCTGGACTACGGCGCCATCAGCGCTGGCCCGGACTCGCCTCACGGGCGCGCACTGGCGTGGTGGCCGAGGCCGTGGATCACGCGGAGCATCGCCGGCGCGCGCGGCAGCGGGCCGCGCAGCGGCTCGAGCGGGCCGTAGACCGGGAGCGAGACGCGATCGCGCTGCACGAGCACGCCGCCGCCTTCCACCAGACGATCGCCGCCGAGTTGGATGACGCTGCGCTCACCGTGGCCGACTCCGCCCAGGCTGACCAATTGAGGCGACGTGCTGCCACGGAGCGCGACCTCGCCGACGGCGCAACGGGACGGGCCGCGGGCGTGCGCGCGCGTCTGGCCGCCGGGGGCGTCGCACACGACCGCTGACAGCCGGCGTCAGGGCGATCGGCCCACGCCGCCGTCCACGGTGAGCCTGCGCGCGCCGGACAGCTGCGGCAGGCCCAGCCGCTCGGCCAGCAGCGCCGGCATCACCGACATCTGCGAGTCCGTCGCCTCCGCCCCGCACAGCACCAGGTCGTACTCCAGCTGCGACAGCGCCGCGGCCAGCACCGCGGAGGTCTGCACCGCGCACGAGCCGTGGATCGCCTCGTCGGTCACGTGCACCGCCCGGTCCGCGCCCATCGACAGCCCCTTGCGGATGGCGTCGGCGGCCGAGTCCGGCCCCACGGTGAGGATGGTGACCTGGCCACCCTGGGCCTCCTTGAGCTGCAGTGCCTCCTCCAGGGCGTACTCGTCGATCTCGTTGAGCACGTTGTCCGCACCGGCCCGCGCGACGGTGAATTCCTGTGGGTCCAGGGTGCGCTCGCTCCCGGAATCGGGGACCTGCTTGACCAGAACGACGATGTTCATCGTCAGACCCCCTTGGCCGGTCTCGGCCGTGTCGGTGGAAGGTTCGCAGCGGGCGGGGACTCCGGCCGGTGCGAGCCCGCGGGGACCAGCGGTGCCCTAGACGACGCTGACTGCGCGCTGCGGAAGGGATTGGAGGATGTCTTCGACTCGGTCCTTGGCGTCGCCGAAGAGCATCGCGGTGTTCTCGCGGAAGAACAGGGGGTTCTGCACTCCGGCGTATCCGGAGGCCATCGACCGCTTGAAGACGACCACGTGGTCGGCCTCCCACACGCGCAGCACCGGCATGCCGGCGATCGGGCTGGTCGGGTCCTCGGTCGCCGCGGGGTTGACGGTGTCGTTGGCGCCGATGACCAGCACGACGGACGTGCCCGACAGGTCGTCGTTGATCTCGTCCATCTCCAGGACGATGTCGTAGGGCACCTTCGCCTCGGCGAGCAGCACGTTCATGTGTCCAGGTAGCCGTCCGGCGACAGGGTGGACGCCGAACCGGACCTCGACCCCCCGCGCGCGCAGCCGGCGGGTCAGCTCGGCGACTCCGTGCTGGGCCTGGGCGACGGCCATCCCGTAACCGGGGGTGATGACGACGGAGTCGGCGTCGGCCAGCAGCTCGGCGACCTCGGCCGCGCTGGCCTCCCGGTGCTCGCCGGCCGGCTGGGCGTCGCCGCCGGCGGAGGCCTCGATGCCGAAGCCCCCGGCGATGACCGAGAGGAACGAGCGGTTCATCGCCTTGCACATCACGTAGGAGAGGTAGGCGCCGGAGGAGCCGACCAGGGCGCCGGTGACGATCAGCAGGTCGTTCTCCAGCAGGAACCCCGACGCCGCGGCCGCCCACCCGCTGTAGCTGTTGAGCATGGAGACGACCACCGGCATGTCGCCGCCGCCGATCGAGGCCACCAGGTGCCACCCCAGGGCGAGGGCGAGCGCGGTGACTACGGCCAGCAGCCAGGCCGCCGGCTCGAGGACGAACCAGACAGTGAGCGCGACGAAGGCGACCAGGGCGCCCCCGTTGAGGGCGTTCTTGCCCGGCAGCACCAGGGGGCGGGAGGAGATCCGGGCCGAGAGCTTGAGGAACGCCACGATCGACCCGGTCAGGGTGACCGCGCCGATGAAGACGCCGATGACCACCTCCGCGGAGTGGATCCCTGCGGTGCCCTGGTCGCGCAGCAGCTGTGCCTCGGCGCCGTCCGGGTCGTGCTCCACGCCCAGGTAGCCGTTCCACCCGACCAGGACCGCGGCGAGCCCCACGAAGCTGTGCAGCAGCGCGATCAGCTCCGGCATCCCGGTCATCTCCACGGCCCGGGCGCGCTGCAGCCCGATGCCGGCGCCGACCACGGTGGCCCCCAGCAGGAGCGCGAGCGCGCCGGCCTTCAGCCCTTGCTCGGCGGCGAGCACCACGGTGGCCGTGAGCGCGATCGCCATCCCGGCGATGCCGGCGTTGTTGCCTGCCCGCGCGGTCTCGTGCCGGGACAGCGAGGCCAGGGCCAGGACGAAGAACAGCGCGGCGACGACGTAGGCCGCCTGCGCGGAGCCCTCGAGGGTCATCGTTGGTCCTCCGGGATCGAGATGGCCGCGCTCACGCCGGGCCCCTGCGGAACATGCCGAGCATCCGGCGGGTGACGGCGAAGCCGCCGAAGACGTTGATGGCGGCGACCAGCACGGCGACCGCGGCCAGGGAGGTGACCAGCAGGCTGGGCGAGCCCAGCTGCAGGATCGCGCCGACCACGATGATCCCGGAGATCGCGTTGGTCACCGACATGAGCGGGGTGTGCAGCGCGTGGTGCACGTGCCCGATGACGTAGTAGCCGATTACGATCGCCAGGGCGAACACCGTCAGGTGGCCCCGCAACGCCGCCGGTGAGGCGGCGACGAGCAGGAAGACCGCCGCGGCCGCGGATGCGAGCGCAGTCACCCGGACGGCGACCGGTCGCTGCCGCGGCTCCGGTGCCTGGACCGGCGCCCGCGGTTGGTCGGCGGTGGTCGCGGCCGGGGCCGCCGAGACGCTCACCGGCGGCGGGGGCCAGGTGATCTCCCCGCCGCGGACGACGGTGATCGAGCGCTGCACCGGGTCCTCGAGGTCGAGCACCAGCTCCCCGTCGGCCTGCGGCGTCAGGAGCTTCAGCAGGTTGACCACGTTGGTGCCGTACAGCTGCGACGCCTGGGCGGGCAGCCGGCCGGCCAGGTCCGTGTAGCCGAGGATCGTGACGCCGTTGCCGGTGACGACCGCCTCCCCCGCGACCGTCCCCTCCACGTTGCCGCCGTTGGCCGCCGCGAGGTCGACGACCACGCTGCCGGGCTTCATGCCGGCCACCATCTCGGCGGTGATCAGCCGCGGCGCGGGGCGACCGGGGATCAGCGCCGTCGTGATGACGATGTCGACATCGCGCAGCTGCTCGGCGTAGAGCCGGGCCGCCCGCGCGTTGTAGTCGTCGGACATCTCCTTGGCGTAGCCGGTGGCGCTCACCTCGGCCTCGGCCGAGGGCACCGCCAGGTACTCCCCGCCCAGCGACCGCACCTGGTCGGCCACCTCCGGCCGCGGGTCGGTGGCGCGCACGATCGCGCCCAGGCTGCCCGCCGCCCCGATCGCGGCCAGCCCGGCCACCCCGACCCCGGCGACCAGGACCGTGGCCGGCGGGACCTTGCCGGCCGCGGTGACCTGGCCGGTGAAGAACCGGCCGAACACGTTGGCCGCCTCGATCACCGCCCGGTAGCCGGCGATGTTCGCCATCGAGCTGAGGACGTCCAGCGACTGCGCCCGCGAGATCCGTGGGACGGCGTCCATCGCCAGCGCGGTCACCCCGAGCCGGGCCAGCTCCGCCAGCAGCGTGGCATCGGTGGCCGGGCCCAGGATCCCCACGACCGTCGCCCCGGGGCGCACCAGCGCCCGCTGCTCTGCAGTCAGCGCGTTGACCCCCAGGACGACGTCGGCCTTCACCGCGTCCCCGACGTCGGCGCCCGCCTGCAGATAGGCCTCGTCGGGGAACGTGGCAGCCGCCCCGGCACCGGGCTCGACGACGACGTCGTAGCCGAGCTTGCGCAACTGCCCGACCGTGGCCGGCGTCGCCGCCACCCGGGCCTCGCCCGGCCGCCCCTCCTTGACGACCCCGACGATCACGCGGTCCGCCCCTCGTGCTCGATCCGCGCGTATTCGGCGGCCTCGTCGAAGCTGATCATCGGATCTCCCAACTGCGTGCTGCGCTGCGATCGGTGGTGGCCTGGTGCGGCCGGTCCACTGCTGGACGGACGCGGGTCCGGCCCGCGGGGAAGGATCGGCAGAGCGAGGCCCGCTGTCCGCTCATCACCCGCTGGCGACCTCTCCGCTGGTGGCCGCCGGCGACTCGAACGGCCGACGACCCGGTGAGGGGGTTTCCCGGCGGTGCGGCAGCGCGGCGGTCCGCCCCGCGCCGGGCCGGTCGGCTGCCAGGCGCGAGAGCACGCCCCGCGGGAGCCCGTGGACCAGCTCCAACCGCTGGCAGGCCGACAACGACGGCAGGGACACCCCGGTCTCCCACGCCCGGACCGTGCGGCCCGGCACGCCGATGCGACGGCCGAGTGCGGCTGCCGCCCAACCGGATGAGGAGCGCAGCGCGTGCAGCACCCGCGGCAGGTCGGCCGGCGTCCAGGTACGGGGATGCGGCACCGTGGGTAGCTGGAGGCCGGCGGCGGCGAGGACGGTCGGCACGGGGCGGCGCAGGCAGCGCGCCATCGGCCGGACCGCCGCCAGAGGAAGCGGCCGGGTGCCGTTCTCCCAGTGCACCACCGAGCGCCTGCTCACGCCGACGTGGTGAGCCAGCTCCCGCTGAGTCACGCCCGCGGCGCGGCGCAGCGCGGCCAGGGGCCGCTCCTCCGTGCTGTCGCGGGGTGGGCGGCACGCCAGCACCACGAGGGTGTCCGGGGCCAGGCCGAGGACGGCGGCGACGGTGGCCAGCCGGTCGGTCGGGACGCGCACCCGGCCGTGCTCCCAGGCGCTCGCCGCTGAGGCACCGATGCCGACGGCGGTGCGGAAGGCCCGTTGGGTGAACCCTCGATCGGCACGCAGCCGGCCGAGGCCGGGCAGGAGCACGCCGTCGGAGCGGTGCGACTTGCAGTGAGCGAGCATCCCGGCCAGGTCCTCGTTCGTCACCTCGAGGGCGGTGGCCAGCCGGGCTCGCGCGTCCGGCGACGGCATGCGCAGCCCGTTCTCCCAGCGGGAGATCGTGGCCGGGCCCACGCCGACCTTGCGGGCCAGCTGGGTCATCGTCAGCCCCGCCGCCAGCCGGGCCCGGCACAGGGGTGCGGCCTCCGTCCCTCCGGACGTGCGTGCCGTGCGGACCCGGTCCGGCCCCGCCAGCGCCCGGACCTCGCCGCTGCTCAGGTCCAGCACCCCGGCGACCAGCGCCAACTGCAACGGCTGCGGACGGACCCTGCCCACCTCCCAGCCACGGAGGGTGGTGTGCGCCACGCCGATCCGGCGAGCCGCCGCCGACCGACTCAGCCGCTCACGGTCTCGCCGCGACAGCAACACGTCGCCGAGATCCCGCCGGCCGCCGGCAACCGTCACCGGTGGGGCGGCCCGCTCCCCCACCGCGGTCGTGCCACGCTGATCAGACATCGGTGATGCGCACGCCGGCGTGGACCTTGTACCGGCGGTTGATCGAGACCAGATTGATCGTGAGCGCCTCCACCTGGCGGGCGTTGCGCAGCCGGCCGGCGTAGACGCCTCGCATGCCGGGCAACCGCCCGGCCAGCGCCTGCACCGTGTCGGTCGCCGCCCGGTCGTCGCCCACGACCAGGACGTCACCCTCCAGGGAGTGCGCGAGGTCCTCCAGCAGGACCGCGGACAGGTGGTGGAAGGCACCGACCACCACCGAGTCGGGCAGCAGCGCCGCCGCCTGCTGAGCTACCGACCCCTCCGGCACGTCGAGGGCGTACGCGCCCTGCTTGTCGAAGGCCATCGGGACAGCGCAGTCGATGACGACCTTGCCGGCCAGCGCCCCGGCCACCTCGGCCAGCGTGTCGGCGTGCGCGGCGAACGGCACGGCGATGATCACCACGTCCGCCTCACCGGCCGCCTCCAGGTTGGAGCAGCCGCCCACCGACACGTCGATGCCCTCGGCGGCGACCCCGGCTGCCCGCTCGGCCACCTCCTTCGCCACCGCGGCCGCCCGCTCGGCGTCCCGGGAGCCGAGGAGTACTCGCTGCCCCGCACCGGCCAGCCGCACCGCCAGGCCGCGGCCCTGCGGACCTGTGCCGCCCACGACGCCGACGAGGAGCCCGGTGACGTCCGTGAGGGGTTTGATCGGATCGGATTCCGTGCGGTGCAGTTGGGTCGTCATGCGTGTGTCTCCGTTTCTCGACCTCGTCGGACCGCCAGGGGCGGCTGTGCGTGGGATGGAGCTGGGCAGGGCAGTTCGGCAGCTGGCTCCGGGAGGACGGCCTTGCACGAGCAGGTCACCGCCGACGAAGCGCCTCGGCTTCGAGGCGCCGCGTCCGCCGGACGGCCGTCCCTACAGCGTCAGGCCTGGCCGTACACCGGTACGCGGGCGCCGCTGATCGGGGCAGCGTCCGGTCCCGCCAGGAAGGCGATGACCGTCGCCACAGCCTCGCGGGACACTGCCCGGGCGGCGAGGGCACGGGTTCCGGCAAAGGTCTTCGAGACGCTGCGGACCGACACCGCCACGCCGGCATTGGGGACCGTGGACTTCTCGAGCGGTGGGGGGGCTACAGCCATGGTGTCCTCGCGAGTGTGGGAATCTAGCCATCCGTTTGGCAGGTGACTAAGACGTGCGTCGGCACAGCACCTCTGCCGACTGGAGCTCCGTCCTGCCGTCAGGCCAGACGTCCTCCGTCGATCACGAGGGCGGTGCCGTTGACGAAGCTCGCCTCGTCGGAAACCAGCAGCCCACGGCATCCGGGACCTCCTCGACGCGGCCGTACCGGCCCGGCGGGATATCAGGAGGGGTCGGGCACCGCGACGAGACGCCCTTGGACACCGCCCTGGCGCAGACGCTCGATGCCTTGGTCGATCTGGGAGAACGGGAGGGTAGAGGTGACGATCTCGAGGTCACCGGCCGCCATCAGCTCGTACACGCTCGCCGTGTCCGCCTTCTTGCCACCGAGCGAACCGACGAGCTCGATCTGCTTGGAGACAAGCGTCTGAGTCGAGATGGTCATGTCGGGCGCGCCCATCCCGACCTGGACGATCCGGCCGCCGGCGTTGATCGCCTCGACGGCCGCAGCGGTCGTCGTCCCGAAACCGGCGAAGTCGACGATGACATCGAGACCGAAGTCCGCCAGCTCCTTGGCGTCGCTGACCACGGCCGTCACCCCGGCCGCCAGACCGGTCTCGTGCTTGGCGTTGTCGACCTCAGCTGCATAGACCTCGGCGCCTGCGATGACGGCGATGCGCGCGCCGGTGAGACCGAGCCCGCCGAGGCCGATGATCCCGACCCTGGTGCCGGCGGTGACGCCTCCGACGACCATCACGGCGTGGTACGACGTCATCCCGGCATCGGTGCCCGAGGCCGCCTGGACGAAGGTGACGTTGTCGGGGATGGGGACGAGCTGTTCGACTTTGCCGATGCACTGGTCGGCGAAACCCCCGTCGAGCACGATGCCCGGCGCGTCGAGACCGTCGCCGGCGATGCCGACGCGGTCGCCGACCGCGAACCCGTCGACGTCCTGGCCCACCGCGGCGATCACTCCGGCGACCTCGTGACCCAGGACGATGGGCATCTGCTCCAGCATCCACGTGATGTGGCCGTCGACGAAGCCGACGTCACTGTGGCAGAGACCCGCGGCACGCACGTCGACGACCACCTGCCCGAGGCCTGGTGTCGGCGCGGGGAGCTCGACCAGACGGAGCGGGTCACCCGCTCCGGTGAACTGCCAGGCACGCATCGCTGGATCCTCTCGATCACTGGCGCCACCGGTGTGGCCCACGTCATGTGGCGGGAACATATCGACCAAACGACTGTTTGACAACGAAATGCGAGCATCAAATCCCATGACCCCTTGCAGCGACACTCCCGATCGGTCCTCGCTCACCGGGCGGACCGCCCTCGTGACAGGAGGCGCCGCTGGCATCGGCGCCGCGTGCGCCACCTCCTCGCCGCCCGTGGCGCCACCGTCACGGTGGCCGACATCGATGCAGCTGGTGCCGAGGCTGTGGCCCTCCAGCCTCGGCAACGGGTCCGTCGGCATCCCGTTCGACGTCCGCGACCATGTCGCCGTCGCGGCCGTCGTGCGCGACATCGTCGAGTCATGGGGTCGACTCGACGTCGCGGTCAACAACGCCGGCGTGGGTGTACCGGTCCCTCACGACGTGGGCGGCACGACGTACGACAAGTGGCGCCATATCACCTCGGTCAACCTCGACGGAGTCTTCGTGGCGATGGCTGCGGGGCATGGGGGACGTGGGCGCCGGGTCGGTGGTCAACATGGGCTCCGTCGGCTCGTCGGCCGGGACAGCGGGGGCGTGCGCGTACGTCGCCAGCAAGCACGCCGTCCTCGGCCTCACCCGCACCGCTGCGATCGAGTACGCCGACCGCGGCGTCTGGGTCAGCATGGTCACGCCCGGCTACGTCGACACCGCCATCTCGCCGCGCACGCCCAGCAGAAGGCACGACTCGCAGCACTCCGCCCCCTCGACCGCCTGGCCGAGAGCTCCGCGGTGGCTGAGCTCGTCGCCTTCCTCGCCTCCGACGCCGCGTCGTTCGTCACCGGCTCCAACTACGAGGTCGACGGCGGCTACCTAGCCCGCCAGTCACCTGGGCGGCACAACGCCCGCCGGACGCAGGACTCCTGTCCGGCGGGCGCGCTGAGGTGAACGTCGATCCGCGAGCCGGAGCCAGGACCTCGACGCGTTCGAAGTGGGGATAGCCGGCCGGCCGGAACCAGCGCCTGGATACGCGGCGGCGCCAGGGCCAGGGCGCTCTCTCCTCGTCCATGCGCGGACGGTCTTGTCGGTGACGTGCTCAGCGTCGGCGGCCAGGTTGACCGGGAGGATGCGGGGGGTGGTCCCTATGGGTTTGGTCAAGCCGCCTGCGCGGGTTGGGACGGGTAGACGGTGCTGTCGCGGAGCATGGCGAACAGGACGTCGACCCGGCGGCGGGCGAGGCAGATGAGGGCGGCGTTGTGACGTTTGCCGGCGGCGCGCTTGCGGTCGTAGTAGGCCCGCGAGGTCGGGTCGGCCAGGGCGGCGAACGCGGAGAGGAACAGCGCTCTCTTGAGGTGCTTGTTGCCGCCACGGGGCGGGCGTTCGCCGCGGATGGAGATGCCGGACTTGCGGGTGACCGGCGCCAGGCCGGCGTAGGCGGCCAGGTGCCCAGACGTCGGGAAGGCGCTTCCGTCCCCGACCTCGAGCAGGATGCGGGCTACGGTCCTGACCCCCACGCCGGGCATCGAGGTCAGGACTTTGGCAAGAGGGTGGGCATCGAGGATCCTTGCCACCTCGGCGGCGATCTGTCGCCGTTGGGCCAGTACCTGGGCCAGCGAGCCGGCCAACCGGGGCAGCACCTTCTCCGCCGCAGCGCTGCCGGGCACCACCACCGTCTGCTCATCCAGGGCGGCCAGCAGGTCGGTGACCAGCTGCTCACCGACCCGGGGGGCGTCCTCGCCGGCGACGGTGAGCAGCCGACCGCGGCCGGCGGCGCGCAGCCCGGCCGGCCGGCCGAACCGGGTGAGCATCTCCAGCACGACGGCGGTGGCCACCTTCGGGCCGAGCACGCGCTCCAACGCCGGGTGGATCTGGGTGAGCAGGCCGCGGATGCGGTTGCTGATCCGGGTGGCCTCGGCGGCCTGGTCGTCGTCGAAGCCGATCAGCACGCCCAGCTCGGCGAGTACCTCCTCGCCGATGTCGACCCGACGCAGCGTGTGCGGCATGGTGCGGGCGGCCTCGGCGATGACGTAGGCGTCGCGGGCGTCGGTCTTGGCCGAGCCGGGATGCAGGTCGGCGATCCGGCGCATGGCCAGCCCGGGCAGGTAGGCCACCTGCAGCCGACCTCGCGGGCGACCGCGACCGGCAGCGCCCCGATGGTCGCCGGCTAATCCACTACGACTAGGACCGGCCCGTGGACCTGCAGGTCGGGAAACAGCTGGCGGAGCCGCTGCTCGTCTTGGGGCAGCGGAGCGTCGTGCAGCCGGGGCCCCGGCCGGGTCCAGCGCCACCGCGTGGTGGGCGACCTTGCCGACATCCAGCCCGCAGAAGACCGCGTAGCCGCTCTCATTCATCCATGCGCTCCCCGCATCTCCAGTTCTTGTCCTGGTCGGTCGAGCACTGGGTGCCGGCAGCCACGTTACGAAGAGACCAGCCCGCAGGCGGTCATGTCCCTATCAGCGGTCCACCAGTGCCGCCAGGCCTGGTGACAACACCCCCCGGATCATCAACGACAGGGGCAATCAGTCATGCCAGGCCTGGTGACCAGGAGCTCCCTCATCGGATGCGGGAGAAAGGGTACCGGGGTCGATTCACCGTCATCGGCCCGTCTCGGCGGCCACCTGGTAGGGCCTGTCCCGCGAGCAGGAGGCGCCGAGCGGCCTACGACTCGTTCCATGGCGAACCAGCCTGGCATGAGGGCGATGAGGGCGTCGGCCAGGTCCCGAGCGGAACAGTTCTCGGGCCTCGCCAGCCAGTCGCACACCGATGCGACGACCGCGCCGGCGATGAACACGGCCGCTCGTCGGCTGTCGACGTCGTCCGGGCGGCCTGGCGACGTGGCGATGGCCTCCTCGAGCTGGTCTGCCAGGGCGAGGTACAGCTCCTCGCGCGCCCGACCGGCGACCCGCAGGCCGCGCCGTCGATCAAGGTCACCGACACCACCGGCACACGCAGCTGCGCAGTCGGGCATACGACGGTCGTCGCTCAGCCCCGGTCGGCGTCGATCGACGCCGACGTTCGGTGTGGGTGCCACTGATGTCCACACCGATCGAGTAGCCGGAAGCAGGTGCCTTCTCCGTCACCGCAATCTTCCTGTAGACATACCGGGCCAAATAAGTTGACCAAACGTCTGGTTGATGGACGAACGTAGCCTGGGTCACACATTTGTCAACCCCCGCGGCAACGCTCCGGACCCCGCGCCGAGCTCACGTCTTGACTGCGATGGCCGAACGCCAACGTGCCCATGGGCGTCCGGACCATCGCCCACAGCGTCAGTGCATCGACACCCGGCCGGCTTCCAGGTCAACTGTTACCAGCCCCTCGCGCGCGGCGGCGGTGAGCATCCGGAGGGTGAAGCGCTCTCGCCTGAGCGCATGGACGGTCGTCACCGGCCGCTCTCGAAGCCACTCCACGAGCTCCCGCTGCGTTCTCCGTGGCGCACGCGGCAACGCGCGCCCCGTGACAACTGCAGGACACGAGCCCACCTCGTCGACTGCGCAGTAGCCGTGCAGGCGACAGGGAACGCGCTCGCCACTGGCCGGCAGGAAATTGCGGGCCTCGTACGCGAGCACGACCCCGCACTCGAGGGTCGCGATGAACATCCCCACTCCGTGATCTCTGGACCGTTACGGAACCGTCGGCACCGCCCTGGCCGTGAGCGTCGCGCTGGTCCGGCGGCGGACGACTCGCGGATCAGGGCGTTGACCGGTCACCTCGCCGGACCCTGGCGACGGGGTGCGTCGACCTGAGCGAGTCGGCTCGCCGGGGCACCCGCGGATCCCCGGCGCAACGATCCGCGGGTGCGCCACTCGAGGTTCATCACGCCGGCGGCGGGCATCGCCACGCTCGAGAAGCTCACCCCGCGAGCCCACGTCGAACTGACCCGCCTCGGCGACCGATGCCGGAGCACCACCAATGCGCTGGAGCAGCGCTACAGCATCCCGCTGCACGCCACCGGAGTCGGGCATCTGGTTGGAATTCACTGGGCCCAGAGCGGTACACCTCCTACCTGGGCTACGTGTCGTGACCGACGGGGGGCGCGACCTGGCTGCGCACGGCCGCGCGCGACACCTTGAGCCCAACGGTCCTGGGCAGCTGGTCGACAAAGACGACCCGGGTCGGCTTCTTGTAGCCGGCGAGTCGTCGACGGCAAGCCGCGACGACGTCCTCCTCGGTCAGGTCGCTGCCCGGTGGACGTACGACGACCGCGACTACGGTCTGTCCCCACCGCTCGTGCGCAGCGCCGACCACGGCACATTCGACGACATCGGGGAGCGCGTCGATGACCTGCTCCACCTCGGCGGGATAGACGTTCATTCCGCCGGACACGATGAGGTCCGTCCGGCGCTCGAGCACGACCACGCGACCGCGATCGTCGACGTGTCCAGCGTCGCCAGTGCGGAACCAGCCGTGCACGAACGTCTGGGCGTTCTGATCGGGGCGTCGCCAGTAGCCGGGCACGATCCCTGGCCCCTTGACCAGCAGCTCGCCGTCCTCGGCGCGGACCTCGTAGCCGGGCAGCGGGCGGCCGACCGTGGCCAGGACGCCGGGGTCGTCACGGGCGTCCTCGAGGTCGGCCACCGTGGTCGCCGTCATGAGGCCGCCGGAGTTCTCGGTCATGCCCCACCCCTCGACCAGGCGGGTCCCGGTCGCCGCGACCAGGCGGGCCAAGTGGTCGGGGTGTGCCTTCGACGCCGAATGCAGGATCGACCGGAGGGAGTCCAGGGCCTCGGGCCTGCGCTCGGCCGCGTCGGCGAAGTCGCTGAGCACCGGGCTCGGAAGGTAGGTGAAGGTCGCCTGGTCCCTCGCCACCCGATCCAGCAGCGAGTCGACGTCCCAGCGGCCCAGGAGGAGCACCCGGCCCCCGATGACCAGGTGGGACAGCACGTGCGCGGGCATGACCGACACGAACGACAGCGACCCGGTCAGGGCGACGGTGCTGCGCGGCACCAGCCGGTAGGCGCGCTCGTGCTGGCGCGCCACGGCGGCGGCCGAGGCGTGGGTGATCATCGCGCCCTTCGGCACGCCGGTGGTGCCACTGGTGTGCCCGATCGCGAGCAGGGCGTTCCCGTCCAGCTCCACCGCCGGTGGCCGGACGTCGCCGGTCGACACGACCTCGGCCCAGGCGAGCGTGCCGGCGGGCGAGGCACCAGGACCGATCCGGACCAGCGTGCAGCCGTCCAGCGCACCGTCGTCCCTCAGCTCCTCGACGGAGCCGTCCTGGCTGGACGTCCATACCAGCACAGCCGGTTCGGTGTCGGCCAGGATGCCGTGCACCTCGGACGCGGTGTACCGCGCGTTGAGGGGTACGACGACCAAGCCTGCGAGCGCGCATCCGACGTAGGCCTCGATGGCCGGGCGGCTGTCGTCGGTCCACATCGCCACCCGATCGCCACGGCGGATTCCACGGGCGTGCAGCGCATGGCCGAGGTGGGACGCCGCTGCGAAGAGGTCCGCGTACGTCGTGACCCGGCCGTCGGGGTCGACCACGGCCGGCGCGTCCGGGCGCTGCTTGGCGGCCCCGAGCAGCCGCTGCACCAATTCGCTCACCGCGACGCGGCGGGATTCTCGAGAGCAATTGCCAGGCCCTGGCCCACTCCGATGCAGATCGCGGCCACCCCCCAGCGCTCGCCCGACACGGCGAGGCGGTGCGCGAGCGTTCCGACGACGCGGGCGCCGGAGGCCCCGAGCGGATGCCCGATGGCGATCGCACCGCCCCAGGCGTTGACGACCTCGGGGTCGACCGGCCAGGCGTCCATGCAGGCCAGCGCCTGCACGGCGAATGCCTCGTTCAATTCGACCGCGCCCACGTCGGACCAACCGATACCGGCGGCCTTCAGGGCGCGCGCGGCTGCCTCGACCGGGGCGATGCCGAACCGCTGCGGCTCCAGAGCGGCCACACCGCGGCCGGCGACGCGGGCGAGTGGGTCGAGCCCAAGACCGGCACGCTCGCTCGCGAGCAGGAGCGCCGCGGCGCCGTCATTGAGGGGGGAAGCGTTGCCAGCGGTGATGGTCCCGTCGGGACGGAAGGAAGGCTTCAGCCGCGCCAGAGTCTCCGGCGTCGCGTCGCTCCGAATGCTCTCATCGCGCATGACCTCGCCGACCGGTACGACGAGGTCGTCGTACCGGCCCGCCTCCCACGCCTGGTGCGCGAGCCGGTGGGACCGGGTGGCGAACTCGTCTTGGCGGTCCCGCCCGATCCGGTACGCGTCGGCCAGCTGCTCGTTGCACTCGCCGAGGCTGACCGTCCACTCGGCCGGCATGCGCGCGTTGACCAGGCGCCAGCCCAGAGTGGTCGACACGGCGGTGACGTCGCCGGCCGAGAAGGCCCGCGACGGCTTGGGCAGCACCCACGGCGCCCGGGTCATGGACTCGACCCCACCGACGACCACCACGTCGGCGTCTCCCGTCTCGACGGTGCGCGAAGCGATGAGGGCCGCGTCCAGCGAGGAGCCGCAGAGCCGGTTGACGGTGGTCGCCGGGACCGACGTGGGCAACCCGGCCAGCAGCACCGCCATGCGGCCCACGTTGCGGTTGTCCTCGCCCGCCTGGTTGGCGCACCCCCACACCACGTCGTCGATGGACGACGGGTCCAGGGACGGCGCCTTGGCCAGCACCGCACTCAGCGCGTGCGCTGCCAGGTCGTCGGGCCGCTGGTCCGCGAGCACACCCCCGAAACGTCCGAACGGGGTGCGTGTCGCGGCGTAGATGAACGCTGCGCTCACGCGAGGTTCTCCACGACCATCGCCATCCCCTGACCACCGGCCACGCACATGGTCTGCAGGCCGTACCGGCCACCGCTGGTCCGCAGGCCGTTGAGCAGGGTGCAGGTGATACGCGCCCCCGACATGCCGAACGGGTGGCCGAGGGCGATCGCCCCGCCGTTGACGTTGACCTTGTCCAGCGGGACGCCGAGCTGACCGAACGACGGGACGACCATCGCCGCGAACGCCTCGTTGATCTCGACCAGGTCGAGGTCGTCCACGGTGAGCCCGGCGGCCGCGAGCGCCTTGCGCGACGCGCCGACGGTGCCGAGACCCATGATCTCGGGCGAGAGCGCGAACACGGAGGTGCTCACGATGCGGGCGAGCGGGGTGAGCCCCAGCCGCTGTGCCGCCCGCTCGCTGGCGAGCAGCATCGCTGCGGCTCCGTCGTTGAGCGGGCAGGAGTTGCCCGCGGTGACCCGCCCGTCAGGGCGGAACACTGGCTGGAGACCGGCGAGCCCCTCAACGGTCGTGCCCGGACGCGGACTGTCGTCGGTGTCGACCACCGTCCCGTCCGGTCGCGTGACCGGAGCGATCTCGGACTTCCAGAACCCTGAGGCGGTGGCCGCGGCGGCGAGCTCCTGGCTGCGGGCCGCGTACTCGTCCATCTGCTGCCGGGTGGTTCCGGTGAGGTCGGCGACGTTCTCGGCGGTCTCCCCCATGCCGAGGAAGACGTCGGGTAGCGCGCCGCGCTCACGGGGGTCCTGCCACGGCTGCACCGGCGCAAGGCCCTGGAACGCCCGCGGTCGCTCGTCCGGTAACGGGTCGGGCCCCGGCTGCCGGACGCGCGAGACGGACTCCAGCCCCAGCGACAGGTAGAGCTCACCGTCGCCGACCCGGATGGCGTGGTCAGCCATCCGGGTGGTCTGCATGCTCGAGGCGCAGTAGCGGTTGAGCGTCGTGCCCGGCACGCCGTCGAGGCCGAGCTCGACTGCGAGGACCCGGGCAAGATTCCCGCCTTGCTCACCGGCGGCCAGGCTGCAGCCCAGAAGGACCTCGTCGAGCTCGGCCGGGTCGAGCCCCGGCGTGTCGGCGAGAACCGCGCGCACCGCGGTGAGCAGGAGGTCCTCAGGGTGCACATCGACGAGCGAACCCTTGTACGCACGGCCGATCGGCGTCCTGGCCGCGGCGACGACGACGGTGTTGCCGGGCTCAGGCATGCTCGACCTCGAGGGCGTTCACGACGTCGCGGGTGAGGATCATCTGCCGCAGCGGGAAGTGCAGCCCCACCTCCCAGGTGAAGCCGAGGCCGCCCTGCGCCTGGATCGCCGTCTCCGCGATGTCGATGCAGCGGTCCACGGCGAACAGCGCGCCCCGGAACGCCTCGTCGGGCCGCTCTGCGCCCCAGATGACCGCCGTCTCGGCGAGCTCGGCGTCGATGGCCGCATCGGCGAGCTGGTGCTTGACCGCCTGGAAGGAGCCGATGGGCTTGCCGAACTGCTCACGCTCCTTGACGAAAGCGAGCGTGTCAGCCAGCAGCCGCTCGGCCATGCCGGTCGCGGCCGCGGCCAGCGTCACCGCGATCTCACGCGCCACGACGGCGGCCAGCTCGGTGTGCACGTCGGCCTGGATCCCGCGGCTGGAGATCGCCAGGGTCTCCGGCGTGCCCTCCGGGACCGGGACGAGCTCGTCGCTACCGCGCCCGAGCCCGGTCGCCAGCACGACCCCCGGCACCTGGCCGAACGGCACGTACGGCGCCGCACCCCCGGGAAGGGGGAGGGCGATGGTCACCGGGCCGGCGTGCGCCGCGGCGGCCGCGGAGTGCCGCTTGGCCAGCAGAGTGGTGACCAGCGGCTGCTGAACGCAGCCGTGGCCCCATGCCCGGGCCAGCTCGACCAGGTCGCGCAGGCTTGCCCCCTCGCCGTCGTCCAGGACGCCGAAGACGTCCCAGCCGCCGTCGGAGATGGTCTGCCACGAGATCGGCGGTTCGCCCTCGGCGTACGTCGCGATCGGCGCGCCCTTGGTGCCGCGGCGCAGCAGCTCGCCGACCCCCTCGGCAGCGGCATCGCCGAGCTCGGAGGGCTGGGTGGACATGGTGTGGACGGTCTCGTTCATCGGGGCAGCCCCAGCACTCGTTCGGAGAGGATGTTTCGCTGGATCTCGTTGGTGCCGGAATAGATGCTCGCGGCCCGGGCCTCGAGGTACTGGTACTGCCAGTGGTCACGGTCGGCCGCCGGCGAGACCTCCAGACCGAAGCGGGTGACGTCCTGCCACAGCTCGCTCCACATCACCTTGAGCACCGAGGCCGAGCGCAGCAGCCGCTCCGGGTCCCCCACCTCGCGGTCCACGACCTTGGCGAGTTGCCAGCGCAGCAGCTCCGCGCGGACGTCGAGCTCGCGGAGCCGGGCGGTGAGCGCGGGCCGGTCACCGACGGTGCGGATGAGCAGGTCGACGTCGGAGCGGATCTCGACGTACCGCGACGCCGTCTCCACCCCGCCGCGCTCGTCCCCCAGCACCCGCATCGCGACCTTCCAGCCCTCGCCGTCCTCGCCGACCCGGTCGGAGTCTGCGACGAAGACGTCCTCGAATCGGGTCTCGGCGAAGTGCACCGCCCCGGAGATCTGCTTGATGTCGCTCAGCGTGATCCCGGGCTGGTGCATCCCGACGAGGAACATCGACAGGTTGCGGTAGCGGGGGGCGTCGGGCTGGGTCTGGGCCAGGACGAAGCACCAGTCGGCGTGCTGGGCGAACGACGTCCAGGTCTTGCGCCCCGACAGCAGGTAGCCGCCCTCGACCCGGCGCGCCCGGGTCTGGATGTTGGCGAGGTCCGATCCCGCCTCCGGCTCGGAGAAGCCCTGACACCAGACCTCGTCGCCGCGCATCAGGGGCGGGAGGTACTTCGCCTTCTGCTCGGCTGTTCCGCTCTTGATGAGCATCGGCGCGACCAGGGTCTTGCCGACCCGGGTGAAGCCGTCCGGCGCCTGAGCTTTTCCGGCGAGGACGTGGAATACGACCTCTTCAGCCAGGCCGAGGGCACAGCCGCCGTACTCGGCCGGGATGGAGAGGCCGGAGTAGCCGCCCTGCCACAGCTTCCGGTCCCAGTCCCGGCGCAGCTCGTCGGACTCCTCGTTGGACAGCCGGCCGCGGCTCTCACGCCAGCGAGCCGGCACGGACTCGGTCAGCCACTTCTCGGCGCGTGCGGCGAAGGACTCGAGGTCCAAGTCCGGCACGCGTACGACTGATGCGGTCATGTTCTCCCTCTCACCAAACGATGGTGTGGCACAGGTGGACGGGGACTGGTGCTGGGGAAGGACTCACAGGACGGCCATGACGTTGGCCGGAGAGCTCACGCCTCCGACGACGTGCACGGGCACCGAGACGAGCAGGAACTCCCAGCGCTCGAGCTCGGCGCACCGGGCCGCCAGACGTTCGAGGTCGAGCAGCTCCATGAGCGCCAGGCCGAACGCGGGCAGCACCCGCCGATGCAGCGACCCCGCGGCCCGGTCACCCGGCCCGTTCTCGACCGCGGGGTTGTCGCAGCCGAGCAGTGCGACCTGGGCGTTCCACAGGAACCTGGCGGTGTCCTCACCGGCGTGGAGGCCGTTCCAGCTGGCCGCACCGCGGGCTCGCGCCCCATCGTCCGCCGCCAGGTAGGCGGCCGCCCAGCCGGTGCGCACCAGGAGCGCGTCGCCGGGACGCAGCTCGACGCGCTGCTCCTTGGCCACTGCGAGCAGCTCGTCGGGGTGGACCGGGTCGCCGAGGAAGGGGTCCCGGGCCGTCCCCGTGGCGGTCCGGCTCCGCTCGACGTCGAGCAGCACGCCGCGGGCCGCGATGCCTCGACGGGCCCAGTGGTGCATGCCGGAGCGTTCCCGCGCCTCGTCGGGCGAGGTGGCACCGCCGAGGAAGCCGTGCTCACGGGCGCGGACGTGGGCCAGGCCGTCGAGCTGCGAGGAGGCCTGCGGGTTGAGCTCGGACAGGACGTCCTCGAGTTCGTTGCGCCCCGCTTCCACGACGGTGTGCTCCACCTGCCGTCGCCCGAACAGCGGCGGGTCGAACGCGTCCACCGCGAGGTTGAGCGGGATCGTCTCCCCCGTGCGGACCTGGTGGGCCGCCTCGCGGACCATGTCGGGGGTGACGTTGGCGATCGACCCGATGTCGTACGGCACGACGCCCCAGCCGTGGCGCACGCCGGTCCCGTCGAGCTCGGGCAGGTCGTCGAAGGCGGGCCGGGCGGTCACCGGGTTCGCCCCTGCACGGGGTGCACGCCGAACTGTTCGACGAACGGCGCGTTGAAGTCGGCGATGGCCTGCTTCAGCCCCACCTGCTTGATCCGTTCCTGCACCGCCTTGACCTCGGGGGTGAGGTGGAGCAGCGCGTCGGTCTCGGCGCCGGTCCGGGCGTAGGTCAGCAGCCCCTGCAGCTCCTCGGTGCGGTTGACCGCCTCCTTCTTCAGCCGGAGCAGCGGGGCCGGGGTGCGCGCGATGGAGTGGGCCAAATGCCGCACGTGGTCGGCCAGACACTCGGCCGGGACCGCCTCGGCCGCCCAGCCCCACGCAACCGCGGTCGCCCCCGAGATTCTGCGCCCCGCGTCGAACGACATCAGCTTGGCGCGCTGGGCGCCGACGCGGTGTGCCCACAGCGGCGAGAGGTAGCCCCCACCGAGCGGGAGCGCGGGCGAGGTCATGATCGTGGCGTCCTCGGCCACGATGGTGATGTCGCACATCGAGGCCAGCTGGGCACCGCCGGCCACGCAGTGCCCGTGCACCTGAGTGATGACCGGCTGCGGGTGGCGCCACACACGGGTGAACAGCTCGATGTTGCCCAGCAGCCGGTCTCGGTCCTGGACCGGGGTGCGTTCGGCGGCGTACCCGACCTCGGCCGAGTCCGGCGCGACGTCGTACCCGGCGCAGAATGACCGCCCGGCACCTCGGATCACGACGACACCGGCATCGGTACGGGCGCTCTCGTCGAGGGCCTCCCCCAGTCGCTCCAGGAGCTCGTCGCTGAGGGCATTGAGCCGCTCGGGGCGGTTGAGGGTCAGGTAGGTGACGGGGCCGTCACGGTCGACGACCAGGAGGGCGTCGCTCATGCGTTTCCCTTGCGGGCGGTGAGCGAGAAGGCCGGCGTCGACACCGAGAACGACCGGCTCCCGCCCGGGTCGGCGAGCAGGTCGGTAATCGCGTTCACGATGTTGTTGGCGCTGCGCCGCGGATCGGTCCGGACGGGACCGGCCGCGAGCATGCCGTCGACCTCCTCGTCGGAGAACATGAAGCGCAGCAGGAGCTCCTCGTCGGAGATGCCCGGCGCGAAGCGCCTGCGGATCTCCGCCAGGCTCGGGTCAGGGCGCTCCCAGTCCTTCAGCTTCGCCGCACGAGGGCTGGAGAGGATCTTGTCCAGGACGTCGGGCGCGATGGGCGCAGGAAGTGGGCCGTAGTGACCGAGCGCGTAGTGCACGACCTCATCCGGGACCATGGAGTAGGGCTGCCCGGTGATGATGTTGAGGACTGCCTGGATGCCCACGAACTGCGAGAACGGCGTGGCCATGATCGGCGAGCCGAGATCGCGGCGTACCTGCGGGATCGCCTCGAGGACCTCGGGAAAGCGGTCGCCCATGCCGTGCCGCCCGAGCTGGTTGATCAGCGTGCCGGTCATGCCACCGGGCAGCTGGTGGTCGTACATCCGTGGGTCGTACTCGGCCATCTGTCCCGTTTGGCGACCCGCCAGGCGGGCCACCTCCTCGAAGTGGGCGGCCACCGGCGCGAACGTCGAGGTGTCCAGGCCGTGCGTGTGGCCCATGTGCTCGATGATCGGGACCATGCTCTCGGTCGAGGGCAGCGACGGGCCGTTGGCCATCGGGCGAGATGCGGTGTGCAGGCGGGTGAACCCGGCCTTCACGGCCTCGATGTAGTTGTGCTGAGCCAGGCCGGTGGTGTTGTGGCAGTGCATCTCCAGTGGGATGTCGCCAGTCGCCCGACGCATCGCCGGGAGCAGCGTGGCCGCCCGGTCCGGGGTAAGCACGCCGGCGGCGTCCTCGACGTAGACCGACTCCACCCCCGGCCACGAGGCCATCTGGGCCGCGCGGGTGGCGAAGAACTCGTCGCCGTGGACGTCGGTGAGCCCGTACATGACCGCGGGGACGGGCTGACCTCCGGCCCTGGCGACCACGTCGACCATGTGGCGCATGACGTCCATGTCGAAGAGGCAGTCGTAGAGCCAGAAGCTGGTCGAGCCGTGCTTGATCAGCGTCTCGATCCACAAGTCGAGGATGGCCTGCGGCGTCGGGGCGAAGCCGACGCAGCTGATGGTCCGCAGACCGGAGCGCAGCTCGTTGCCGCCGAGGCCCGCGACGAGGAAGTCGAGCGTCCCCCAGGGGTCGTCGGCGTACTCACGCAGGAGCACGGTGAACATCCCGGCGCCGGTGAGGTCAATCGTGCGGTAGCCCGCGTCCTTCAGGTAGGGCAGTGCGCCGGCCGCCTCGAAGGCGCGCAGGCGCATGCCCCACAGGCTCTGCTGCCCGTCGCGGAGGGACTGGTCGACGAAGTCGATATGCATCGGTGCCTCTTTCGGGTTCGGCTGGTGGTCAGACAGCCGCGGGGCTCCAGGTCGGGAGGAACTCCTCTTCGACCCAGCGCGTCGTCACCGGCTCCCGGGCGAAGTCCGGATGGGCCAGGATCGCGGCGTGGATGTCGGCGGTCGTCGATATGCCGTCGACCTCGATGCGGCTCAGCGTGCGGCGCATGAGCGCCACCGCCGCGTCGCGGTCAGACGCGTGGACGATGACCTTGGCGACGAGCGAGTCGTACCAGGGGGCGACGACGGCGCCGTCGTGGGCGTAGGTGTCGATCCGGACGCCCGTACCCTGCGGCACCGTCCAGTGGAGGATCGTCCCCGGAGTCGGCAGGAACCCGGCGCGCGCATTTTCCGCGTTGAGCCGGCACTCGATGGCGTGGCCGGACAGCCGGATGTCCTCCTGGGTGAAGGACAGCGCCTGCCCGCGGGCAATGCGCAGCTGCTCCCGGACGATGTCGACGCCGGTGATCTCCTCGGTGATGGGGTGTTCGACCTGCACCCGGGCGTTCACCTCGAGGAAGATGAAGCGGTGCGTGCTCGCGTCGACTAGGAACTCGACGGTGCCCGCCCCGACGTACTCGAGGGCACGGGCCAGGTCAACGGCGGCCGTGCGGATCTGCTCGATCAGCGATGACGGCAGGCCGACCGCCGGCGCCTCCTCGATTATCTTCTGGTAGCGACGCTGAGTGGAGCAGTCGCGCTCGCCGAGGTGGCAGACATTGCCCTGCGTGTCGGCCAGGATCTGAACCTCGACATGTCGGGCCTTCTCGACGTACGGCTCGAAGTAGACGGTTCCGTCGCCGAATGCGCGCTCGGCCTCGGTCGACGACCGGCCGTACGCCGCCTCGACCTCGTCGAGCGACCGCACGATGGTCATGCCTCGACCACCACCGCCGGCCGACGCCTTCAGCAGCAAGGGGAACGAGTCAAGCTCCTCGGCCGCCCGCCTGGCCTCTGCCGCGCTCGACAGGCCCGGGGTGCCCTTACCGGTCGGGATACCGGCCTGCTCGGCGACCTCGCGAGCGCCCAGCTTCGACCCGGCCCGGCGCATGATGTCCGCCGGCGGGCCGACGTAGGTGATCTTGCTTTCCTGGCAGGCATCGACCAGCTCCGGACGCTCGGAGAGGAAGCCATAGCCCGGGTGGAGCGCATCGCACTCGGCGTAGAGCGCCGCCGCGACGACCCGCTCCACGGACAGGTAGCTCTCCCCCGCAGCCGCCGGGCCGATCACCACGACCCGATCCGCGAGCCGCGCCGCCAGGGAATCGGTGTCGGCGGCCGAACAGGCCAGCACGCTCTCGATGCCCTCGTCGAAGCAGGCGCGGATGATGCGGACCGCGATCTCCCCGCGGTTGGAAATGAGCAACCGTCGGATCTCCGCCATCTCAACCCTCCGGGCGAATCGACACCAGCGGGGTGCCGAACTCGACTCCCTGGGCGTTGTCGACGTAGATGGCGGTCACGACGCCGGCGACCTCCGCGGCGATGTTGCTCATCAGCTTCATCACCTCGACGATCCCGATCGTGTCCCCGACCGCCACCGTGCTGCCCACCTGGACGAACGGCGCGGCGCCCGGCTCGGGAGCCCGCCAGAAGACGCCGACGGTGGGCGACGTCACCTGCACGTCACCGGGCGCCGGCTCGGCGCTCGGGGCCGCGGTCATGGGAGCGGGGGCAGGAGCCGCCGCGGGGGCAGGCGCGGGAACGGGGCTCGGCGCGGGAACAGGGCTCGGCGCGGGCGCGGCCATCTCGACCGGGGCGACCAGAGCCGAGGACGCGAGGCGGGCACCGCCGCGAGCGACGGTGATCCGGACGTCACCGACGACGACTTCGGCCTCGTCGTAGTCCGACTCCTGGAGGGTCGACACAATCAGCTTGATGTCGGCCGGCGACAGCTCCATGGGCCACCCCTTCTAATCAAACGATCGGTTGGTTGACAGAGTAGGGCGACGGTCACACTTGTGCAAGGGGTCACGCCGGCACGAACGCCAGCGGGCGCAGCGGTGAGCCGGTGCCGCCGCCGATCCGCAGGGCGGTGGCGACGAAGAAGAACTCGTGGACCTCGTCGGCGGCCAGGCGCTCGAGCTGGACCGACTCCATGATGGGGATGCCGCACTCCACCAGCAGGTGCACGTGTACGTCGAGCGCCGGCACCAGCCACTCGGGCTTGTGCTCGAAGCTCGCGGTGTCGCACCCGAGGGCGCGCACGCCGCGCTCGGAGAGCCACCGGGCGCCCGACAGGGCGACACCGGGCAGCCCGATACCGATGCCGAGGTAGCGTTCGGAGTCGTGCCAGTGGCGCATCTGTCCGGTCCGGAACAGGACGACGGAACCCGACTCGGGGGCGGGCCGGTCAGCGAACCACTGCTCGAGCTCATCGGCGCCGAAGCCGTCCCTGTTGGTCATGGGACGGCCGAACAGTTTCTCGCCGTCCACGAGGTGGCCGGGGCCGACGAGCGGCGGGAGCTCCTCGACCGAGCCGATGGCCAGGCCCTCGGTCCACGACTGGTGGTCGAGCACGTCCCGGCCGCCGCTGGTGCGACCGTCGAGGGAGATGTGCCCGGGGGCGTCGACGTGCGTGCCGCCGTGCCCCGGGATGGTGATCAGCTCCATGGCCGAGGAGATCCCGCCCGGGTAGTTGTGCTCGCCGTGCTTCTTGACCAGCGTGTAGGAGTAGGGCGGGTGCGCGGCGTGGTGGGTCATTCCGTGCTCGAGGCGAACCGCGAGGTCGTAGGCACGGCTCTCCCCGTTGTTCCCCGGCCACGCCACCGGGCCGGTCCAGACCGCGCCTCCCCAGGCCGTGGTCGTCTTCTGCTCAGGTGCGGTGGTCATGCGTCTACTCCTTCGTGCGTGGTGGTGGCCGGACGCACGGAGTCCAGGACGGTGCGCACCGGGAGGGGAAGGACGCCGGCGGTGGCCGGCTCCAGGATCGAGAAACCGATGGGATCCGAGGCGTGCACCTGGGCGAGGATCGCCACCACCGCACTCTCGGGACGCCGCGAGAGGGTGCGCAGCGGCCCGCCGAGGTGCCTGGGAAACGCGAACCCCTCGGTGAGCGCCACGTCGATGTCGGAGGCCTGGGCGGTGACGCCGACCGACACCAGGGTCGCCGCGGCCGCGAGCATCGACCCGAGCACCCTGTCCTTGATCTCGTCTGCGCCGATGGCTCGAGGGATGATGTGCTGCTCGGCGCGCGCCCGGTCGACCAGCTCCTGGACGGCCGGCGAGGGGACGCCCCGCTTGGCGCCCTCGGGGTAGTCGTACCAGCCGGCACCGGTCTTCCTCCCGAGCCGGCCGGCCTCGCACACGAGGTCGGGGATGCGTACGTACCGCTGGCCGGGGTCCCGGGTGAGGGCCAGGCGTTTGCGTCGCGCCCAGGCGATGTCGAGGCCGGACATGTCCGCGACCGCGAACGGTCCGATGGCGAACCCCAGGTCGACCATGGCTGCGTCGACGTCCTCGACGTTCGCCCCCTCCTCCAAGAGGAACTCGGCTTGCCCGCGGTAGTCGGCGTAGACCCGGTTCCCGACAAAGCCGTCGCCGACGCCGGCCCGGATGCCGATCTTGCCCAGCCGCCGTACGACGGAGCCGAGCGTGGCCGTGTGGGCCTCCGACGTGCGGGCCGCGGGGATCACCTCCACCAGCGCGTTGCGCTCGGGCGGGTTAAAGAAGTGGAGCCCGGCGAACCGGCTTGGGTCGGCCAGGACGGTCGCTATCTCGTCGAGGTCCAGGTAGGAGGTGTTGCTGGCGATCGTGGCCGACGGCGGGACGATGGGCTCGAGCTCGCGCAACAGGTCCTGCTTGACCGACATGTCCTCGAACACCGCGTCGACGACGAGGTCGACCTCGCCGAGCGCCGTCAGGGAGTCCGACACGGCGGCGGACGGCACGGCGGCCGCGACGCGGTCGAGTGCCTCCTGCTGACCGTCGACGACCGTGACGTCGTACCCGCGACCGGCGAACAGGACGGCGAGGCCTTTGCCCATGGTCCCGGCCCCGACGATGCCGACCCTGCCTACGTGGGCGGGCGCGGCAGAGGTGCGCAGCGAGCGGGCCGCGTCCTGCTGGGCGAAGAACAGGTAGCGCAGGTCCTGCGACTCCGGCGTACGACGGAGCTCGTCGAACGCGGCGCGCTCCTCGGCGAGCGCGGTGTCCGCGTCCAGCCTCGCGCCTCGGACCACCAGGTCCGCGGCCCGTCGTACGTTCGGACGGGCTCGACGCGGGATCGCGGCGAGAGCGGCCTCGACCGTGGCTGACTCGTCACGGGGAGCGGTCCGGTCGCGGATCAGGTCCCGGCCGTCGAGCCCGCGAACCGTCTCCACCGCCGCGGTGATGAGGTCCGCGGGGTCGACGACCCGGTCGACCAGCCCGACCTTCCTCGCCTCCTCGGCGTCCACCTGCCGAGCGGAGGTCACCATCTCGACGGCTGCCGCCGGGCCGACGAGCCTGGCGGCGCGCACCGTGCCGCCCGCACCCGGGAGGATCCCGAAACGCACCTCCGGGAAGCCGAGCCGGGCGCTGCTGTCGACCACGCGACGGTCACAGGCCAGGGCCAGCTCGAGTCCGCCGCCGAGGGCGAGCCCCTTGACGGCGGCCACGAACGGGACCGGGGCGCTCTCGACCAGCGCGATGACCTCCGGCAGCGTTGGAGAGGCGAGCTCTCCGTCGAACTCGCCGAGGTCCGAGCCGGCGTAGAAGTGGGGTCCGGCACTGGCGATCACGATGCCGCTCAACCCCGGGACGGCCAATGCGTCGGTGATCGCGGCGGCCAGACCGGCTCGCTGCTCGGCGTTGCCGGCATTGACCGGGGGGTTGTCGATCGTCAGCACGACGACATCGCCCTGCTGCTGGGTCCTGATGATCACAGCACTCCTAGGAGATGGCCGGATACGGGCTTCATGACGCAAAAAATTCCGGCTGCGGGTGATAGAGTCAACCATTCATTTGGTTGGCCGACCTCGAGTCAAGCTCCGCCGGTAACCTGGCGATCGGCCGCGGCCACACCTGCCCGGTCCCCACGACGAGGAGCACCTGTGGCGCGCAATACCACCACTCCGACAACCAACGGCCACGCGCGGCGCCCCCCCACGGAACGCCGCAACCGGGACGACGCCGTCATGGCAGCGGCGGTCGAGGTGATGTCCGAGCGCGGCTACGCGGCCACGTCGGTGCAGGAGGTCGCGGATCGCGTCGGGGTGCTGAAGGGCAGCCTGTACCACTACTTCTCCTCCAAAGAGGACCTCCTATACCGCATCGTCCAGGAGTCCCACACCCAGACCGTCCAGATCGCCGAGGACGTCAGCGCCCTCGGTCTCGGCTCGCTGGAGGAGCTGCTGGAGTACCTGCGGCGCGAAGCCGTGTGGTTCCTGAACAACCGCGACCGGGCGAACATCTTCTTCACCGACCGTCGCCACCTCACCGGCGAGCGGCTCCAGGAGGCCAACGCCTGGGGTCGCTACTTCGAGCGCCACCTGCAGGACCTCGTGGAGGCGGCGCAAACCGACGGTCACGTCCGCGACGACCTGGACCCCCGCCTAGTGACGCGCTACATCCTCGGCGGGATCAACAACGTGCGCCTCTGGCCGAGTCGCTCGGGCAAGAAGTTCACGAACACGGAAATCGCCGAGGCCTTCGTGGCGCTCACCCGATCGGCCATCGCGACCGACTGAGAACTGTCGGTTCACAGGGCCGCGTCCCCCCTCAACGGTCAACTGCGCACCGATCACGAACGAGGCCTCGGCCGAGGCCAGGAAGGTTGGGAAGGCCACCGCCACGGCTACCCCCGCTGTCTCGGCCAGCCGTCCGACCAGGTGACGTGCGGCCAACGCCGCCTTCCGGTCGGGCGTGCGCGGACTGATCGCGGCGTGGACGTACCGGCCGAAGAGCACCTCGCCGTCGACCAGGTGTCCGGGCCACACCAAGGGGCGGAAACTCCTGGACCGAGCCGGCGCCGGCGCCCTCGGGCCCGGCATCGTGATCAGCTCCATGGCCGAGGAGATGCCGCCCGGGTAGTTGTGCTTCCCGTGCTTCTTCACGAGCGTGTAGGAGTACGGCGGATGGGCGGGGTGATGCGTCATCCCGTGTTCCAGACGCACGGCGAGGTCGTAGGCGCGACTCGTGCGGGCAGGCCAGGATGTGTCGCCCTCCCATATGCCCCCAGCCCACACGGCGGGGTCGGTGGCGGCGTCGGTGCTGTTCACTGCGTGTCCTTTCGATCGGGGCGAGTGGAGTGACGGCCGGCTCGACGTGCGGTCATCGCCCCCATGAGAGTGACCGCGCCCACACCGCCGGCCTCGGCTTGACAGTCGCGGTGCTAAGGTCAAACGACCATTTGTTTGATCCCATTCGGCCCGTGGTTGCCGATGCTGTTCCTGCGAATCGTCGGCACGACCCAGGAGGACGACATGGCGCGTGACGCCCGAGCTGCCACCCGCCCCCCGACCGAGCGGCGCAACCGGGACGACGCCGTGATGGCTGCGGCCATCGAGGTCATGTCCGCCCGCGGTTACAGCGCTACGTCCATCCAGGATGTCGCCGACCGGGTCGGAGTGCTCAAGGGAAGTCTGTACCACTACTTCTCCTCCAAGGAGGAGTTGCTGTTCCGGATCGTCGAGGAATCCCACAAGCAGACGTCTCGCATCGCCGAGGAAGTCGCGACAATGGGCCTGTCGCCACTGGAGGAATTACTCGAATATCTGCGGCGCTCCAGCATCTGGTATCTGGAGAACCGCGACCGCGCCAACATCTTCTTCACCGACCGCCAGCACCTCACGGGTGACCGGCTTGCGGAGTCCAACGAGTGGGGCCGGTTCTTCGAGCGGCACATCCAGGCGCTGGTAGCCGCCGGGCAGGCGAACGGGGAGATCCGACCCGACGTCGAGCTGCGGCTGATCACGCGGTTTCTGTTGGGCGCGGTCAACAACGTCCGGTTCTGGCCGAGTCGATCAGGGAAGGCCTTCGGGGTCCTGGAGATCAGCGAAGCCCTGGTCGCGCTGACCCGCTCGGCGGTCGCCACCGCGCCGGCGGTCATACCGAAGTGAACCCGCCGTCCACCGAGTAGTGGGCGCCGGTCACGAACGAGGCATCGGCAGATGCCAGGAAGCACACCGCTCCGGCGATCTCCTCCGGGGCGGCCAGCCGCCCCATGGGATGCCGGGCGCCGAGCGCTGCCTTCTCCTCGTCGGTGCGCGGCGAGATCGCCGTGTCGACATAGCCTGGCGTGACCAGGTTGACGCGGATGCCGTCGCGGGCGTACTCGGCGGCCGTCGCCTTGGTCAGCCCAAGCACGGCGTGCTTGGCCGACGTGTAGGTCACCGCGCCGGCGAGCCCGACCAGCGAGCCGACCGACCCCATGTTGACGATCGATCCGCGACCCCTTCGCCCTCGCTCGGGGTTGCGCAGCATCGCCTCCACCTCGGCGCGTACGCAGTGGAAGACGCCGTCGAGGTTCACCGACAGCACCCGTCGCCACTCCTCGTCGGACACCTCGGCCGTGCGGTAGGGCGTGGGCACCCCGACACCTGCGTTGTTGACGGCGACCGTCAACGGGCCGAGCCGATCGACGGTGTCGGCCACGGCGGCCTCGACACCGCGCGGGTCGGAGACGTCCAGCCGACGGAAGTTGTCGGGCTGGCCGGTCACGGCCGCCACCTCCCGGGCGGCAGCCTCGGAGATGTCCGTCACCATCACGGTTGCCCCGCGGGCAGCGAGCGCCACGGCGCACGAACGGCCGATGCCGGATCCCGCTCCGGTGACGAACGCGACCTCGCCCGCGAGGGACGCCGAGCCGCCACCGCCGGCCGCCGACGTCCTCGTCATGCCAGCCTCCCGCCGTCCATGAGGAGCCCCGTCCCGGCCACGAAACCGGCCTCCCCGCTAAGCAGGAACAGCACCGCGGACACCACCTCCGCCACTGTGGCGTAGCGACCTCCGTCGAGCGCGGTGGGCGTGGTCGCCGTCGCCGTTCCCGAGCCCGAGCGGCCGCTCTCGATGCGCTGCATCATCCGCCCGTGCACGGGACCGGGGAGCACCGCGGTCACGCGTACGCCACGGGCCGCCACCTCCCGGGAGGCGACCCTGGTCAGGCCGAGGAGCGCGTGCTTCGAGGCCACATAGGGGGCCATGTGCGCCGAACCGGCCACGGAGGCCGTGCTGCCGGTCTGCACGACGGCTCCCCCCGCGTCCAGTCGCGGGAGGCTGTGCTTGAGGACCGCCGCGGCGCCCAGGACGTTGATGCGCAGCACTTGGGCGAAGCGGTCCAGGTCCAGCTCCGTGATCGGCCCGACCGGGCCCTCGATGCCGGCGTTGTTGAAGACGCCGTGAAGCCCACCGGCGAAGGCGACCGCCTCGGCGACCGCGCGCTCGACGTCCTCCTCGACGGTCACGTCGGTGGGCACTGCGTGGGCGGCCGACCCCAACTCGTCGGCCAGCTGGGTGAGCACCGTCGCGTCGAGATCGGCCAGCGTCACCCGGGCCCCCTCGGCAACCAGTGCACCGGCGACGGCGGAGCCGATCTCCCCCGCGGCGCCGGTGACCAGGATGCTGAGCCCGGTGAACCGCTGCCCGGAAGCGCGGCCGGCGGGAACGGCCATCAGCCGAGGTGACGCTTCACGAAGCCGCCGATGACCTCGAGGCTGGCGGCCGCCTGCTCGAGGAACGGGAACAGGGTCCAGATGTGCACCATGCCGTCGGGGAGCGAGAGCTCGGCCGAGCCACCCGCTGCCTTGACGCTCTCCGCGAGGCGAACGGAGTCGTCACGGAGCACCTCGGAGTTGCTGGCCAGCAGCAGCAGCGGGGGCAGGTCGTGGTGCTTGCCCCAGAGCGCCGAGCAGTACGGGTGCTCGTGGGGGTCGATGTCGCCGATGTACACCTTGCCCATCTCGACCACCATGTTCTGGTCGATGAGCGGGTCCTTGCCGTCGTTCGACTGCATCGACGGGCTCTCGCCGGCCAGGTCCAGCAGTGGGGAGATGGCGAACGCGGCAGCGGGCATCGGCTGCCCCGAGTCGCGCAGGGCCAGCAGTGTCGCCATCGCCAGCCCGCCACCCGCGGAGTCACCGCTGATCACGATCTGGGCCGGCTCCCACGTCTTAAGCGCCCACGCGTAGACGGTCTGGGCGTCCTCGACCGGCGCAGGGAAGGGGTGCTCGGGCGCCAGGCGGTAGTCGGGCACGACGACGGTGGCCCCCGTCGCGGCCGACAGGCGGTAGGCGAAGTTGCGGTAGGACAGCGACGAACCTTGGACGTACCCGCCGCTGTGGAAGTGGAGGATCACCCGGTCCTCCCGAGCCCCGGGAGCACGCACGGTCTTACCGGGGACACCGGCGGCGTCGATCTCCTGGATGTCGGCGTCGGCCGCGATCTCGAACTGCGCGGCCATGGCCTCGAACCCGGCACGCCACTCCTCGATCGGGGCGCCGACCGGTGGGGTGGCTTCCACGAACATCTGGACGGCGCGGTCCAGCTGCGCCTGCTGATCACCGGTCTCTGTCATGTTCTGTCTCCTTGGCTCGGCGGGACGACGGGACATCCGACGTCTCGATCAGTTCGTTGTGGCGCGAGGCGGTGCAGCGTCCCCGCGGGTTCTCAGCTCTTGGGGAGGGCGTCGATCAGGTCCAGGCCGCTGCGGTGACGCAGATCGTCGAGGGTGGCGCTCGCGTGGAGTTCGACGACCGCCACGCCATCCGGACCGGGTTCAAAGACACCAAGGTCGGTGTAGACCCGCTCCACGCACTGGGTCGCCGTCAGCGGGTAGGTGCAGGCCTTGACGAGCTTGCACTCCCCGGAGCGGGTGAACAGCTCCATGGCTACGAAGACGTGCTGCGCGCCCACGGCGAGGTCCATCGCGCCGCCCACGCCGGGGATGGTGGTGGGCGACGTGGTCCGCCAGTTGGCCAGGTCACCGTTCTGGGCGACCTGGTAGGCGCCGATGACGCAGTGGCTCAGGTGCCGGCCGCGGATCATGGCAAACGAGTCGGCGTGGTGAAAGTACGACGCGCCTGGGTTCTCGGTCACGTAGATCTTGCCGGCGTTGATGAGGTCGACGTCGATCTCGCCGTCGAGCGCCGCCGGTCCCATGCCGAGCATGCCGTTCTCGGTGTGCAGCACGAACTCCTTGCCCGGTGGCACGTGGTCGGCGACGAGGGTGGGCATGCCGATGCCGAGGTTGACGTAGGCGCCGTCCGGGATGTCCTGGGCCACGCGGGCGGCGATCTGGTTCCTGGTCCAGCCCACGGTCAGGCCTCCGTTCCGGTGGCGGGCAGGGTGTCCGCGCCGGTGTCGGCCCCGACCACGACCCGGTCGACATAGATCCCCGGGGTGGCGATCACCTCCGGATCCAACTGCGGGAGGACACCGCCCACCTCGGCGATGGTCACCTCGGCGGCTGCCGCCATGATGGGACCGAAGTTCCGGCCGGTCTTGCGGAAGACGAGGTTGCCGTATCGGTCGCCCCGGTGGCCGCGGACGAGCGCGAAGTCGGCGAACAGCGGCCGCTCGAACACCGACGGCACGCCGTCGATGACGCGCACCTCCTTGCCCTCGGCGAGCTCGGTCCCGTAGCCGGTGGGCGTGAAGAAGCCGGTAATGCCGGCGCCGGCGGCGCGAATGCGCTCGGCCAGCGTGCCCTGCGGCACCAGTTCCAGCTCGATCTCACCCGCCAGGTACAGCTCGTCGAAGATCGTGGACCCGATCGCTTTGGGGAACGAGCACACGACCTTGCGTACCCGCTTGGCCGCGAACAGTCGTGAAATCGCCACCCCGCCAGCGCCGGCGTTGTTGTTGATGATCGTGAGGTCGGTGACGCCCTTCGCGAGCACCGCCTCGAGCACCGCCTCCGGCTGCCCGGGAGGGCCGAAGCCGCTGACCATCAAAGTGGCCCCGTCGTCGATGCCGGAAATCGCCTGCTCGGCCGACTCCACGACCTTGTTAATTGCCACCGCAGTGCCGCCCTTCTGTCGACCGACCCGTCAGTTGCGGGACGGGCGGACCGCCGCAGGACCTACGGCGGACCGCCCGACGCCGCGTGAGCGATTAGGAGATCGTCGCCATGGAGGACACCTTCTCGAAGTGTGGGTAGCCATCGGCGGCCTCGGCGTCGCAGAGGTCGGCGTGCACGTTGGCGCCGCCGAAGTAGACATTGAACGCCCGCGGCTTGCCCTCGATGTTGGCCCCCGCGAACCACGAGTTCGCCTCCAGCCCGTATCGGGTGACCAGCGCCTCGGCGACCTCGGTCAGGTGCTTGGTCCACTCCTCTTCGGACTCGACGGTCGTCTGGACGAGCTCGATGCCCTGCTGCCGCATGTGCACGATGAGGTCGGCGATCCAGTTGCCCTGCTCTTGGGCGCCCGGCGGCAGGTTGGCGAAGGGGCTCTGGGGGCCGGCCACCATGAACATGTTGGGGAACCCGGACACGGCGACGCCCAGGTAGGTCTTGGGACCGTCTTGCCAGTGCTCGTTGAGGCTCTTTCCACCGATGCCACGGATGTCCATGCGGGTGAATGCGCCGGTGATGGCGTCGAAACCGGTCGCCATGACGATGATGTCGACCTCGTACTCACCGTCGGACGTCGCGATCCCCCGCTCGGTGAAGTGGGTGATCGGCGTCTCGCGGATGTCCACCAGCCGTACGTGCTCCTGGTTGAAGGCCTCCAGGTAGCCGTCGGCGGCAGGCGGCCGCTTGGCCCCATAGGGGTGCGACGGCGTGAGCTTCGCAGCGGTGGCCGGGTCGTGCACGATGGAGGCGATCTTGCTCGCCATCCACTCGCAGATGACGTCGTTGGCGGCCTTGTCGGTGAACAGGTCGTCGAACGTCTCATAGAGCATCGAAAAGCCGCCGCGGCGCCACGCCTCCTCGAAGATGGCCTCCCGCTCGGCCGGGTCAGTCTCCAAAGCCAGCCGGCCAGCGGCCTCCCAGGGCCATCCCGCCGGGTGCTGCCGGACGCGGCGCCAAATCTCGTCGTAATTCGCGACGATCCCGGTGCGCTCCTCGGCGGTCACTGGCCGGTGGCCGGTGGGTGGGACCCAGTTCGGCGTCCGCTGGAAGATGGTCAGCTCGGATACGTCGCCGGCGATGGCGGAGATGATCTGCACGCCGCTCGAGCCTGTGCCGATGACCGCCACCCGCTTGCCGCTGAAGTCGACCTCGTGCTGTGGCCACCGCGACGTGTGGTGCACCTCGCCACGAAAGGACTCCACCCCGGGGACGTTCGGCAGGATCGGCGCCGACACCAGGCCCATGCCGGTGACGAAGTACTTGGCCGTCACGGTCTCGCCGCCGTCGGTCGTGATGACCCACCGCGCGGACGCCTCGTCGAAGACGGCGGACTCGACCCGGGTGCTGAGGGTGTAGTGCTTACGGAGGCCAAAGTGGTCGGCGAACCGGTTCAGGTAGGCCAGCACCTCGGGCTGCGTGGGATGGATGTTGCTGTAGGCCCAGGAGGTCGCGAACTCGCGGTCGAACGAGAACTGGTAGGCCTCGTGCAGCGAGTCGGTCCGCGCGCCGGGATAACGGTTCCAGGTCCAGACACCACCCACATCGTCGGCCGCGTCGAAGGAGCGGACCTCCAGGCCGATGTCGACGAGGCGCTTCGTCGCGTAGAGCCCGGAGAAGCCACCCCCGATGACCACCGCGTCGACGTCACGCGCCTTGAGTGCCTCAGCCATGAGTGATCCCTTCGTGGAGTCCAATCTGCCAAACGATCGTTTGATAACGTAGCTGCGGATGTGACGCGCGTCAACACCACACAGAGACCGGGATCACGAAGACTGCAACGAGACGACCGTGACCTTTGCTCTCCGGACGGCCGGCTCGGTTGCGCAGGCCGTCCTCCTGGCGTGGCGAGTCAGCCAGGATCTTTCATGGTCATGATCATTTTGATGGTTGTCGGGGTTCTGATCCCGCGTGATCACATCGGGGTGTGACGGATCGGCCGAGGTCGCTCGGGTGGGCGCCGGTTCTACTCACCGGTCGTTCCTGGGGTCGTCGGGACGGGACGGGCTCGGGTTCAGCCCGTGTCGGCCAGCAGTGGCCCGGTCAGCTGCGCGAGGGCGTCGAGGGCTTGCAGCGCGAGCGCGGTGAACGGCGCGGTGGCGGCCAGGTGCAGCAGCCGGCGGCGGCCGGTGCGGGCGTGGCGGGCCGGAATGCTGAGCAGCCGCAGGCGTAGCCGCTTGGGCTCCCACCGGCGGGCGTCGTGCTCGGTGAGGGCGAGGGTCTACATCCAGGCGAGCAGGTCGGCGGCGAGCGCGACGATGGCACACCAGATCTGGTTCTGGGCGAAGTGGTGCAGCGGCAGGTTGGTCAGGCCGGTGTCCTTGGCGGCGCGGATGCGGTCCTCGGCGCGGGCGCGGCGGCGGTGCCGCAGCTCGAGCTCGGCCAGTTGCCCGCGTGCGGTGTTGGTGACGAAGGCGGTGATCCGCATGCCCTCGACGTCGGTGATCCGCAGTTGGGCACCGGGGTGCGGGCGTTCCTTGCGCACCATCAGCCGCATGCCCGCCGGCCAGCCCGAGAGTTCGAACAGGTCGGTGACCTCGGCGACGAAGGCGCCGGGGCGGGCCTGGCGGTCGGCGTCGTAGGCCGGCGTCCAGGCGTCGGCCGGGATGCTGGCCAGCTTCTTCTGGATCGAGGCCAGGTCGCCGGGCAGGGAGAAGCCGACCGAGTAGGACAGCCGGCGCCGGGTCAGCCAGGCCAGCAACTCGTGGGTGCCGCCGGCGCCGTCGATGCGGATGGGCACCTTCTTGCCGCGGGCGTGTCCGCCGGGGAGCTGGGCCAGCGCGGCGCGGATGACCGTCTTGTGGTTGGCCACGGTGTTCGAGCCGGCGTTGCCCGGCCGCAGCAGGAACGCCAGCGGCTCCCCGGTGCCCTGCTCGCCGTGGTCGACGAAGGCCCACAGCGGATGGAAGCCGAACCCGCGCTTGAACGTCGGTGCCGCGGACTCCTTCTCCGAGTGCGCGGTGACCAGGGTGGCGTCCACGTCGATGGCCGACGGTGACGCGGCGCCGGCGTCGTGGTCGGGGCGTGCTCGCCGGCCAGTGACCACGCGGCCGCCCGCGCGGTCGCCCGGGCCGAGGCGATCGCGGCCAGCGCGGCCGGGGCGTCGGCGGCCAGGCGGTCGACCAGCCGAGACACCGTGGGATCGAAGGCGACCGGGCCGAAGACCTCCGGGGTGGGCACGCAGCTGCGCCAGGTCGGCCAGACAGTCCCCGCCGACGGCCAGGCTGACCGCGAGATCCAGCAGCACCTTGCCCGGATCGTGCACCGCGGTCGGCCGCCGCCACGGCCCGAGCGCGTCGGACAGCGACGCGGCCAGACCGACGGTCTGCGCGGTCCGCAACAGCAGCACCGCGCCGGCGTTCGGCACGACACTCGACCCCTGCCCGTCGACTGCCAGGGACGGGTACCGACCGATACGCTGCTTCACCAGAAGGGTGCTCCCGCTCTCGCGCTGATCAGGTCCTAGACAAACCGGATCCTCGCAGGTCAGGAGCACCCTTCGTGAAGCCGCAGACGCCTATGCGCTCATGCCCGGTGAAAGCCCCGGGCCAGCTCGGTGGCCAGTTGCCGCCACTCCGCCGTGAGGCGGCGTACGTCGTCCACGGTGGCGGTGGCGGTCGCAGTGCCGGAACGCATGGCGGGTGCGGCCTCTCGATGGAGAGATGGCGGCACGCTGCACAAAGTGTGCTCCGTTCGCGACCTAGGCGGTCTACCGACGGACTGTTGAGTCAAAGCCGGTCGCGATCATGGCTGGCATTGACTCGGTGTGACGCTTGCCATACGTTCTACCAAACGTCTGATTGGTAGAGGAGTCGAAATGAGAACCGCAAGCGAGCCCATGGCGGTGTCGGTAGCGCTGGCGCCGTCGCAGGCGACGCCCGAGCTGATCGAGCTGGCAGAGGAGCTCGGCTTCCACCGGGTCTGGCTCTTCGACTCGCCGGCGATCTACGGCGACATCTGGATGACGCTCGGCGTGGCTGCCGAGCGGACGAAGCGGATCGGGCTCGGCAGCATGATCATCCCGAGCCTGCGGCACCCGGTCGTGACGGCCAGTGCCATCGCCCACCTCGAGCACCTCGCCCCCGGGCGGGTCGCGGTCGCCGCTGGATCTGGCTTCTCGGCCCGCTACGCTCTCGGCGATCCGACCCCGATGAAGTGGAAGGATGTCGACGAGTACCTCGCCGCTCTGCGAGCCCTGCTGCGGGGCGACCAGGTCGAGTGGCAGGGGCATCTGCTCGAACTGCTGCACAGCGAGGGCTATGTCGCCGCCCGGCCGATCGAGGTGCCGATCCTCGTCGCGGCCGAGGGGCCGAAGGGCCTGGCAGTCGCCGCCGCGCGGGGCGACGGCATGTGCTCGCAGTTCGAGTCGCTCGATGACCAGAAGCTCGCGTTCCCGTGGATCACCGTGCACGCCTACGCGCTCGCGCTACGCGACGGGGAGAGCCTGCGCGATCAGCGCGTCCTCGACACCATGGGCTGGTTGCCGGCGCTCTACCACCACGTGTCCTACGAACGGCACCAGCCGTACGACGCCATTCCGCACGGCCAGGAGTGGCGCAACCGGCTGGACGCCGTGCCGGAGCGTCAGCGCCACCTCGCGATCCATCGCCGCCACATGGACGGACTCAACGACCTTGACGAGGGTCTGGTGACGCCTGACGTGATGGAGGCGTTGCTCCCGTCGGCGGCCATCACCGGGTCGGTCGAGGAGGTGCGCAAGCGGTTCGACGGCTACCGGCAGCAGGGGGTCGACGAGATGATGATGTATGTGCCCCGGGCCCATGCGGAGCGCACGATGCGCGACATCGCCGAGGCGGCCGCGGGCGTCACAGGGCCTCGCGCATTGCTCCGCGCCGCGCGGACGGGTCCTGGGTCTCTCGGAAGCGTCGACCCGCGTGACACCGAGTTGTAGAGGACCTGCCCGACGCCCACGACGACCGCAGCTTGTGATCCGGGCAACGACCCGAACCAAGATCATGGGCCCACACACCTCATGCACCTCAGGTTGGATGGGCCTCGCCCCGCATCGACGGGGTCCGCGCCGCCGTCGGGAAGGCTCTACCTTTTGCTGCCCGGCTCTCGGGCCGAGGCTTTGTTGAGTGGGTGCCTCCCGGCGGCGGTTCCAGTCCGGGCAGCTGACGCTCGATAGAGGCGTGGGGACGCCAGCGTGGTCCCTTGAGGTGCTCGCGCTCTGCCCGGCCGCGGTCGACATCGGGAGCGGAGGCTCGGGTGTTCGTAGGAATCGACAGCCACAAGGACACGCTCGCGGTCGCGGTGATCGACGCTGCCGGGCGGGTGGTCACCGTCCGGCAGGTGGCCAACGAGCCGGCCGGGTTCGCCGTCCTGGCCGACCTGGTGGCCGAGCACGCGATCGTGCGGGTCGGCATCGAGGGCTCGGCCAACTTCGGCTGGGCCGCGGCGATGCACCTGGTCGCCGCCGGCGCGACGGTGGTCGAGGTGCCGCCGCTGATGACCTCCCGGGAACGGCAGTCCCGCCCCGGGCAGGGCAAGACCGATCCGGTCGACGCGGTCGCGATCGCCCGGATCACCGCCCGGGAGACGTTCCTGCCGCCGGTGCGCCCGATGGACGGGCTGCCCGCCGAGCTGCGGGTGCTGATGGACTACCGCGAGCAGCTCATCGACGAGCGGACCGCGCTGGCCAACCGGATCCACGCCGATCTGGGCTGGTTGCACCCGGGCTATCAGCGCCGGCTGCCCCGGCTCACCCAGCCGGCGCATCTGCAGGCGGGACTGGCGCTCCTGGGGCGCCGACGGCCGCTGGCACGGCTACGTCTCCGTCGGCTTCACGCTCAACGGCAAGCTCGACCGCCGGCACGTCAGCAGCAAGAACCGCGGCGTCGTGGTCGCGAAGGTCCGAGAACTCGAGCGCAAGCGCGACACCGGGACGGTCGGCGAGACGTCAACCCCGACCGTCGCCTGGTGGCTCGAGCTCTGGCTGACCACCATCGCGCCGCGCCGGGTGCGCCAGCGCACGCTGGAGAGCTACGAGTCCGCCGTCCGTAAGCACCTCATCCCCGGCATCGGACGCCACCGGATGAACCGGTTGCGCCCCGAACACCTCGACCAGCTCTACACCGCCCTGCTCGACGACGGCTACTCCCCCGCCTCGGTGCTCCGCCACCACCGGATCCTGTCCCGGGCCCTCACCGTCGCGGTCCAGCGCGGCCACGTCCCCCGCAACGTCGCCGCGCTCGTCGACCCACCTCCGCAGCGCGCGAGCGACCTCGCCACCGCCCTCGACCTGGAGGAGGCCCGCGCAGTCCTGGAGGCAGCGGCGCACGTCCGCAACTCCGCCCGTTGGACGGTCGCCCTCGCCCTGGGCCTGCGCCAGTCCGAGGCCCTGGCGCTGCAGTGGAAGGACGTCGACCTGCTGAACAACACGCTGACGGTGCGGCGCAGCATCCACCGCGTCCGGGGCGGTGGACTGATCTACGAGGAGCCCAAGAGCAAACGCAGCCACCGCACCCTCGCGCTGCCGCTGCCTCTGGTCGCCGAGCTGCACCGGCACAAGGCCGCCCAGCTCGGCGAGCGGATGCTGGCCGGCTCCGAGTGGCACGACGGGGACCTCGTCTTCGCCCAGCCGAACGGCCGGCCCATCGACAAGAAGTCCGACTACGACGACTGGTCCCGGCTCCTTCGGAAGGCCGGTGTCCGGCACGTCCGGCTGCACGACGGGCGGCACACCGCCGCCACTCTGCTGCTCAGCGAGAACGTGCACCCGCGGGTGGTCATGGAGCTGCTCGGCCACAGCCAGATGCGCACGACGATGGACATCTACAGCCACGTCATGCCGGCGCTGGCCCGCGAGGCAGCCGACCGCATGGGCACGGTGCTGCTCGCAGGTAAGGGTCGGCAAACTGCAACCACAACTGCAACCAGAGACGACTCAGGCCGCTCCCCCGAAGGGGAACGGCCTGGTCAGCGGGGTGGAGCTGAGGGGACTCGAACCCCTGACCCCCACACTGCCAGTGTGGTGCGCTACCAGCTGCGCCACAGCCCCGTGCCCGGCCCGGTCTGGTGTGTCCGAGCCGGGCCCAACTGTACAGGGCCACGACGGGGGCTCCGACGCAGGGGCTGGGGCGGGTCAGCCTTGCTTCATCTGGGCGATGCGGATGTGGTTGCCGAAGGGGTCGCGGAGTCCGAAGTCGATGCCGTACGGCTGGTCGACCGGCTCCTCGGTGATCTCCACGCCCCTGGCCCTGAGCTCCGCGTGGGTCTTGTACGCGTCGTCGCAGGCGAAGAACAGGTGCCCGCCGGCGGCCCCCTTGCTGATGAGCTCCCGCACCTGCGCGGCGGTCTCGTCGCTGAGGGACGGCGGGCCCGGCTTCTCCAGCAGGACGGCGCGGTCGGGTTGGCCCGGCAGGTTGACGGTCAGCCACCGCATCGGGCCGAAGTGCATGTCGGACTGCACGTCGAACCCGAGCTTGCCGACGTAGAAGTCGAGCGCCTGGTCCTGGTCGGGCACGTAGATCTGGGTGATGGTGATGGCGGTCAGCATGGGAGAGACGCTAGGGAGGGTCACACCCCCGGCGCTTCTCCGGAACTGCTCGGTCTGGCCCAGGCCATCGCGAAGCACGTCGGCACGGGCGGGAGCGGGCCGCGGCGCCGGTACACCGACGGCGGCTCTCCCACGACCTCACGGAACACCCGGCTGAACGTCCCCAGGCTGCTGAAGCCGACGGCCATGCACACGTCGGTCACGCTGCGGTCCGTGGTGCGCAGCAGGAACATCGCCCGCTCCACCCGGCGCCGCTGCAGGTACCGGTGAGGCGTCTCCCCGAAGGTGGCCCGGAACGTGCGGATGAAGTGGGCCTCCGATACGTGCGCGATCCGCGCCAGGGTCGGGACGTCGAGGGGCTCGGCGTAGGCGCGGTCCATCGCGTCCCGCGCACGCAGCATCCGTCGGTTCGTGTCCTCGACCGCACGGCTCACGGAAGCGATGGCACCACGCCGTCAGACCTCGACGCCACGTGCGGCCAGCCACGGCTCCGGGTCGATGCGCTTGCCGTTCATCCCGCCCTGGTGCACCTCGAAGTGCAGGTGCGGGCCGGTCGACTGGCCGCGATTGCCGAGCAGCGCGATCGTCTCGCCGGCCTCCACGTACTGCCCGGGCTCGACCAGGATCTTGTCCATGTGGCCGTAGACGGTCACGTCGCCGTTCTCGTGGAGGAGGTAGACGGCCAGGCCGAAGCCGCTCGCCGACCCCGCCCGGACGACGACGCCGTCCATGGCCGCGTACTCCGGCGTCCGCATCGGGGCGGCCAGGTCGATGCCGTAGTGGAAGGTGCCCCACCGGGCGCCGTAGCCGCTGGTGAAGCGGGCGCCATCGACCGGCAGCACGGCCTTGGGCCGCGCGGCCTCGCGGGCCGCGTCGGCGGCGGCCGCCTCGGCCGCGGCGCGCTCGGCGCGGGAGGCCGCGACCTCCGCCAGCCGGGCCTGGGCCTCTGCCTCGGTGATCGAGGCCATGGGCAGCGCCTCGACGTCGTCGGCCGCGGTGGCCAGCTCCATCTGCGCGGCGAGCACCGAGGTCGAGCCGGCCGGGTCGTCGGAGGCGTTCGACACCCCGGTGACGCCGGCCACCAGCCCGCCCACGACCAGGGCGGCCAACAGCAGCGGGCCACGACGCGGGCCCGCGACCGGCCGACGAACCCGGGAGGAAGCGGGGACCCGGGGGTCCTCGGGGCGCTGAGCGCGACGCCGACCGGCCATGCACCTACCCGTTCGTGGGGAAGACCGCCCGTTGCCGGGCTCGAGGGGGTTGCCGCCGATCCAAACACTCTGTGACGGATCCGTGACCGGGTGCTCGGCGTGTCCTCACGAACACGCCGAGGGTGATCCATCCCACGTCCCACGCGTCCCACCGCCCGGACCGCACATCGATTCGGCATCGGTGCGGGCCCGCGACTCGACGGCCACCGCCCCGGACGTGTACTTGTTGTCTTCGCACCACCCGGTCGACGTCTCCTGGAGCCCCGCCGACCCGTGCCAGACCGCGGCAGAGGGGTGACCACCGCACCACAGACGAGGACCGGATGCCCCATGACGACCCCTGCCCGCCGACACGGCGCACCTGGCCGGGTCGGTGGCCGGTGAGGATCGTCTGGTTCACCTACCGCGGGCTCTACGCGGACAACCCCCGGGCCGTCTACGAGGCCCTCGTCGCCCGAGGCGCGGGGTGGGCGGGCGACGGCGAGGTCACGCACACCTGGCTGTGCACCGCCGCGACCGAGCACACCTTCCCGCCCGGCGTCGCCACCGCGCGGTACGGCACCCCCGAGGCCCGGGCCGCTCTGGAGGCGGCCGACGTCGTCGTCGCCAACGACTGCATGTCCATGTCCTGGAGCAAGCAGCCGGGCACCACCTACCTGCAGACCTGGCACGGCACGCCGCTCAAGCGGATCCACCACGACGTGCAGCCGGTGCGCCCCGGCTGGCTGGACGGGCCCGACCTCGACGTCGCCCGCTGGGACCACCTGCTCTCCCCCAACGCCGCGAGCACCGAGCGGCTGCGCGGCGCGTTCCGTTTCCGCGGGCCGGTCCACGAGACCGGCTACCCGCGCAACGACGTCCTGAGCAGCCCACGGCGCGACGCCGTCCGGGCCGAGGTGCGCAGCCGGCTGAGCATCGCCGAGGGGACGACGGCGGTGCTCTACGCGCCCACCTGGCGTGACGACCTGGTCCTCGACCGGGCCGGCGGTCCGGCCGCCGAGCTGCGCATCGACCTGGCCGACTTCGCCGCGCGGCTCGGCGGGGACCACGTGCTGCTCGCCCGGCTGCACAGCATCGTGGCCGACCGGCTGGAGCTGCCCGACGGCCTCCCGGTGCTCGACGTGTCCGCCGAGCCGGACCCCGCGGGCCTCTACCTGGCCGCCGACGTGCTGGTGACCGACTACTCGTCGGTGGCGTTCGACTTCGCCGTCACCGGCAAGCCGATCCTGTTCTTCACCTACGACCTTGCGCACTACCGGGACGACCTGCGCGGCTTCTACGTCGACCTGGCGGAGATCGCGCCCGGGCCGCTGCTCGAGACCAGCGCGGAGCTGATCGACGCCCTCGCCGACCTCGACGGGGTGCGCGAGCGCTCCGCCGCCCGCTACGCCGACTTCCGCGCCACCTTCTGCCACCTCGAGGACGGGCACGCCACCGAGCGCGTCCTCGACCTGCTCTTCCCGTCGGCAGCAGCCGCCGGGACCACCACCCGAGGAGGGGACGACCGTGCTCGCTGACCGCGCCACCACCGCCGCTGATCTGACCGGGCCGGCGTCCGCCGTCCCGGCGCCCTGCCGGGCCGACCTCGCCGTCCAGGTCGTCATCCTCGCCGCCGGGATGGGCACCCGGCTGGGCCGGCCGTGGCCCAAGCCGCTGACCCCGCTGCACGACGGGCGCACCATCCTGCAGCGCCAGCTCGACGGGCTGCGCTCGGTGCTCGGCCCCGCGGTCGACGTCACCGTGGTCGTCGGCTTCGAGGCCGAGCGGGTCATGCGGGCGGTCCCGGACGTGCGCTTCGCCTACAACCCCGACTACCGGGTCACCAACACCTCGCAGAGCCTGCTGCGCGCGCTGCGGACCACCCGGGACGGCGGCGTGCTGTGGCTCAACGGCGACGTCGTCTTCGACCCGGCGGTGCTCGAGACCGCCCTGCCGGCACTGCGGGCCGACGAGAGCTTCGTGTGCGTCGACACCTCCACCGTCGCCGACGAGGAGGTCAAGTACACCGTCGACGCCGAGGGCTGGATCGACGAGCTGTCCAAGTCCGTCGTCGGCGGCCTCGGCGAGGCGGTCGGCATCAACCACGTCTCCGGCGCCGACAAGCCGGTGCTGATCGAGCACCTCGCGACCTGCGCGGAGCAGGACTACTTCGAGCGCGGCATCGAGACAGCGATCGCCGCCGCGGGGCTGCGCGTCCGTCCGCTCGACATCTCGCAGCATGCCGCCGTCGAGGTGGACTTCGAGGCCGACCTCGAGCGCGCCAACGCGCTGTTCGCCGGGCGCAGCCACCTGCATCCGGTCGCCGACGGCTCGGTGTAGCAGAAGGACCCCCTCCTCCTCACCCCTCGGAGAAGGACCCCCTGCCCCGGCCACTCGCAGGCTCGCGGCGGGCCCCTGCAGGGGGCCTGCGGTGCCCTGGAGGGGGCCGGGCCGGCGAGCCTCAGCCCTGCCGCAGCGACTCGCCGGCCGGATGACGGTCCTCCCGGAACCGTCGGGTGCCGACCAGGCCGCCGACGACGCACCCGGCGCCCAGCGCGACCAGCACCGCGACCGACGCGCGGGTCAGCAGCACCGGCCCCTCGGCCAGCACGTTCGCCGTCCACAGCACGTCGACGTCGGGCAGCCCCTGCACCAGGAGCAGCCAGCCCAGGACGACGGCCAGCAGCGCGGTCAGCCCGCCGCGACCCCGGCCGGCGGCAACGAGGCCACCGACGGCCACGGCGAGCGCGAGCAGCCCGGGCAGCAGCGCCGACACCAGCGCGCCGGCGTGCGAGGAGACGCTGGCCGCGGGCTCGGGCGTGGTCGCCGCGTGGTGGACCGCGGCGCTCCCGCCGACCGCCAGCAGCACGCCCAGCGGCCGCGGCCCGCGGCCGGCCAGCGCGGCGGCGAGCGGGGCCAGCGCCAGGACGGCGCACAGCGGCCACACCACCCAGCCCGGCGGCGGGGGGCTCCAGGTCAGCTCGCCGCGCACCTGCACCGGGGTGCCGCCGTGGGTCATCGGCACCACCCACGACGACACCAGGTGCTCGCGGGTCGGGTCGGCGGCCACCTGCGGCGGCAGGAGGTCCTCGCTCATCCAGTGCGTGCGGTGGTCGTGCCAGACGTAGCCGTTCCCCGTCGACACCTGCACCCAGTCCGGCTCGGCGGCGGGGTCGGCGTTCTCCGGCAGGGAGACCCGCCCGAACCGGTCGAGGTTGATGTAGGTCGCCGGGCTGTTGGCGTTGCGCCACACGCCGTCGGGCCCGATGCGCAGGTAGGGCTCGTCGGAGTAGCCGGGGACCTCGACCTCGGTCCCGGTCGGGTTGACCACCTCGAGCTCGTCGCCGAAGACGAGCACCCGCACCGCGACGCCGGGCAGCGCCGGGTCGACCGTGAGGACCCGGGCGTCGTAGTCGCTGCCCGCCGCGCCGCCGCCGACGTGCGCCTGCGCCGGTCCGGCGAGCAGCAGCACGGCCAGCGCGCCGAGGACGACGACCAGCAGGCGGGCCGCCGCGGTGGTCACGCCCCGGCCACCAGGCCGAGGTCCCCAGCGATGTCGCGGCTGGTGTTGCCCGCGTCGAAGGCGACGTGGGCGAGGTCGTCGGCGCCGTACAGCAGCAGCAGCGAGGAGTGCAGCCGGCCGCTGTCCTCGGCCACGGGCACCCCGGTGGCCAGCTGGGCCTGGTCGATCTGCTCCTGGGTGCCGGTCAGCCCGACGAAACGGGTCGGCAGGTCGGCGTCGAAGCGGCCCAGGTACTCGGTGAGCACCTCCGGGGTGTCGAACGCCGGGTCGGTCGTGACGAAGACCACCTGCACCTGCTCGGCCAGCGCCGGGTCCACCCCGCGGAGCGCGACGGCCACGTCGGCCATGGTCGTCGGGCAGACGTCCGGACAGTTGGTGAAGCCGAAGAACAGCAGCGTCGGCGTCCCGGCGGTCACCGCGCTGAAGTCGTAGGGCTGCCCGTCCGGGCCGGTGAGGGTGAACGAGGGCCGCTGATAGGGGTCGGGCAGGTCGAGCCCGGCGTAGCGGTCCTCGGGCCCCTCGACCTGGGCGACGGCGCCGTGGTCGTGGCCCTCGGCGGGCTCCTCGGCGGCGGCGCCCCCGCAGCCGGCCAGCAGGAGCCCGGCCGAGACGGTCAGGGCCGCGAGCCGGCTGCGGGGGAACCACGTCACGAGGACACGGTACGACGGCCGGCCCGCCATCCCAGAGCGACGCCGGCCAGACCGGTGAACAGCGCCACGATCGACACCAGGAGGGCGAGCGCGCCCGGGCCCGCCTCGGTGTGGCCGGTGCTCGCCGCCGCGGTGTCGGTCACCGTCGTCGAGGGCGACGACGCGGCGGCGCCGTGGGCGGCGTCGGCGGTGCCGGCGGCGGTCAGCGCCAGCACCGGCGCGGGGTGCTCCGGCTCGGCCTGACCCTCGACGGTCGGCTCGATCCACGCCGACTCGCTGCCGTCGCCGTAGGTCTGCACCGTCGGGAACGACAGCTGGTCGCTCTCCGGGAACGGCCCGCCGGAGAGGGCGAACTCCTGGAACTCGCCGGGGCGGATCCCGCCGCCGTCCACCGCGCGGAACTCCACGACCGACACGTAGCTGGTCACCTGCTCGCCGTGGCTCTCCAGCGGCGTCCGCAGCTCGGAGGTGGTCGTGCTGACCGTCCAGCCGGGCACCGGCTGCACGCGCAGGGAGACCATCGCGGACTCCTCCGGCACGGAGATGCGCAGCGCGACGGTGCTGGCGGTGTCGCTCTCGTTCGGCACCCGGAAGGTGAGCTTGCCGAAGCCGCCGGCGGCGGCGTCGGTCGAGGAGACGCCGACGTGCGCGGCGGCGGCACCCGCTCCGGCGAGAGCGGCGGCCAGCGCCGCCACCAGGGCGAGGACGACGACGCCGAGCCGCGCCAGGGGTCGGGGCAGGGATGAGGACACGGTTCTCCTGTCGGAAGGGGGTGGAGCGGGGGTCTTCGGGTCAGCGCGCCGGGAAGGTGGTGGTGGCGCTGCCGGCGGTGAATTCGTCGAGCCGGACGGTGACGGCCAGGGTCCAGGTGCCGGCGCCGGGGATCGCCATGCCGTCGCCGACGTAGTGACCGGGGCCGGCGGGCGCCAGGACGACGTCGATCGGGCCGATCTGCTGCGCCGGCTCGGTGAGGGTCACCCGGATGTCGACGGGCTGGGTCAGCTGCCCCCGCTCGTCGAGCAGGTAGACGTGCAGCGTGTTCGGCCCGGTGGCGGCCGGGTCGACCGACATCTGCACGCTGCCGTCCTCCCCCGCCGCGGTCTGGACCGGCAGCGTCACGTCCACCGGCTGGGCGACCTGCGCGCGTGCCGGCGGTGTGCCGACGAGCACGGCCGACAGCGCCAGCACGACGAGGCCGACGGCGAGCTCGACCAGCACCGAGCGGCGCAGCGCGGGCCGCTCGGCGGCGGCCGCGGCGGCCTGCACCTCGGCGCGCGCGCCGGCGGCCGAGGACGCCACCGGGTCGGGCGGGGGCTCCTCGGCCGACGCCGAGAAGGCGTGCGCGGTGACCCGGCGGCGCGGCGCGGGCCGGGCCCGCCGGACGCCGAGGTGCTGCTGCACCCACACCCGGGAGACCCCCGCCGCGGCGAGCAGCAGCAGGACCAGGGCGAGCTTGGCCAGCAGCAGCCAGCCGTAGGTCGTCGTCACCAGGGCGGTCGGCGAGCCGACCTCCCGCACCGACTGGACGACGCCGGTGACCACCAGCGCGGTGACCGAGCCGGCGGCCAGCCGGGAGAACGGCGGCAGCGCCCGGGCGACGTCGTCCGCCGGGGCGTCCTCGCGCAGCACGCCGCCCAGCAGCCCGGCCAGCCCGCCGAGCCAGACGACCATCGCCCCGACGTGCACCGCCGCCGCGGCGACCGCCAGGCCCGGCAGCGGCCCGGCGACGGGGTGGCCGACGGCGGCGACCGTCCCGACGAGGGCGACGGCGAGGACGCCCCCGACCAGGACGTCGGGCAGCGACGGGCTCCCCCGCCGCCACACCGCGCGCAGGACGACCGCCAGCGCGGCCACGAGGACGATCCGCACCAGGTGCGCCGCACCGTTGCCCGAGGCGGCGGTGGCCTGCAGCAGCGCGGGGTCGGCGATCGAGGACAGCCCGCTCCCGGCGGCGTAGGGGCCCTGCAGCAGGAAGGACAGCGCGGCGCCCGCGGCGACGGCGGCCAGCCCGCCGGTGGTCATCCGGCGCAGCCGCGGCGAGGCCCAGCCGGCCGGCCACGCGGCCAGCAGCAGGACGGGCACGCCGATCGCGAGCGAGAGCCCGGCGAAGCCCAGCCAGCGCGCCGCCGGCAGCGCCGCGGCGACGACCGGGTCGGTGTCCCCCGCGCCGGCGACGGCGTCGGCGGCCAGCAGCTCGCCGTCGCCCACCACGAAGGAGAAGGCCCCGGAGATGGGGTGCGAGTCGGCCGAGACGACGCGGTAGGTGACGAGGTAGCCGTCGTCGGTCAGCCCCGCCCGCAGCGGCACGACGACGGCGTCGCCCTCGACCGTGGCGTCCCCGGCGTCGACCCGCTCGCCGGAGGCGTCCAGCACGCGGGCGTAGCCGGCGCCGAGGGAGACGCCCTCGGTGAAGGTCAGCGTGACCTGGTCCGGGGCCTCCGCGAGGCGGGCGCCCTCGGCCGGGTCGGTGGACACCAGCTCGGCGTGCGCCGCGGCCGGCGGCGCGGTGATCACGCCGGCGGCGGACCACAGCCCGAGCAGGGCGAGCAGGAGCGGCAGCGCCCGGGGCGCGCGGCGGGTCCCGTGTCCTCCTCGCCGGCGCTCGTCGGCCACGCTCCCCACGGGTGCTGCGCCCGCTCGGAACCTCGCGAGCCTGGTCACGCCGGCACCTGCTCGCGGCCGACGGCGGGCAGCGTCCGGCGGCGCCCGCGCCAGGCGACGGCACCGACGAGCGCCACGCCGGCGAGCAGCACCCCGTGGGTGACCGCGCGTTCGGCGTGCACGTGCCCGGCCTGCAGGTCGGCGACGGTGAGGACGACGAGCAGCCCGGCGAACGTGCCGAGGAAGGGCAGCGCGCCGGCGGCCAGCCGCGGGGCGGCGGCCACGGCGAGGAAGGCCGCGGAGGTGCCGAGGTTCCAGGCCCCGGTCTCGTGCGCCATGTGCACGGGCGCGCTCATCGCGGCGGAGCCGGCGACGACGGACGGCCAGGCGAAGGCGGCCTGGGCGACGCCGACGGCGAGCAGGGCCAGGCGCAGCGCGGCGGTGGCCAGCCGGGCGCGGGCGGCCGCGACCGTGCCGGGCAGCTCGCGGGGCAGTGCGGCGAGCACCGTGGCGGTGAGATCCGGCACAGCCGGGGCGGCGGCGAGCCGGGCCCGACGGGTGACCTGCTCGGCCTGGCGGGCCCAGGCCGAGCAGCCGGGACACGCGTCCAGGTGCGCGTCGACCTCGCCGTCGGGCAGGCCGGGCGACTCGCCGTCGAGCCGGGCGGACACCGCCTCGCGGTACGGAGTGCACTGCATGATGGGTTGGTCGTCTCCCGGGGCCGGTTGGTTCCCCCTCCTTTCGGGTGGAGCCGGGAGGACGGTCCACCGGGGAGGATGGAGCACGTGGACGAGCTGGAGCGGCTGGCGGCTGCCGCCGTGGAGGGCGACCCCCTCGCCGCGGCCGCCCTGGTGCGCGCCACCCAGTCCGACGTCTGGCGGCTGTGCGCGGCCCTCGGCGACCGGCAGTCCGCCGACGACCTGACGCAGGAGACCTACCTGCGCGCCTTCGGGTCCCTGCACCGGTTCGAGGGGCGCTCCTCGCTGCGGACCTGGCTGCTGTCGATCGCCCGGCGGGTGTGCGCCGACGCCGTCCGCTCCCGCCGGCGCCGCCGGCTCACCCTCGTGCGGGAGGACGCCGAGCTGGAGGCGCTGACCACCGGGGACGGCGCCGACCGGGTGGGTGAGGGCGCCGCCGTCACCGACCTGCTGGCCCGGCTCGTCCCCGACCGGCGCGAGGCCTTCGTGCTCACCCAGCTGCTCGGGCTGCCCTACGCGGAGGCCGCCGAGGTCGCCGGCTGCCCGGTGGGCACCATCCGGTCGCGGGTGGCGCGGGCCCGGACCGACCTGGTCGAGGCCCTGGGCGACGAAGCGGCTGTCGCGCGCGCCTGACCCCCGTCGTCCCACCCTCCGGGACGGGCTTTGGGCATTAGTCCATCGATCTGGTAGACATTGCGTCCGTGGCGGCGACGACGGTGCTCCTCGTGGGGCGGATCCACGTCGACCTGCTACGCGTCTGCACCGCTCGCTGTCCGGGCTGCTGACCTCCCGCGCTCCGCGCACCCCTCGCTCCTCCCCCCGCGCTGCGCCGCGCCTGCTCGCGCCCCCGCGGACCTCCCCGGATCCGGAGACCAGCCCCGTGAAGACCCTCGTCCTCCTCGCCCTCGTGGGCCTCGGTGCGCAGCTCGTGGACGGCAGCCTCGGCATGGCCTATGGCGTGACGTCGACCACCCTGCTGCTCGCCATCGGCTCCAACCCGGCCGCCGCGTCGGCCACCGTGCACTTCGCCGAGATCGGCACCAGCCTGATGTCCGGCCTCGCACACTGGAAGTTCGGCAACGTCGACTGGAAGGTCGTCGCCAAGGTCGGCGTCCCCGGCGCGGTCGGCGCCTTCATCGGCGCCAACGTGCTGTCCAGCCTGTCCACCGAGGTCGCCGCCCCGGTGATGTCGTTGATCCTGCTGACGCTCGGCGCCTACCTGCTGGTGCGCTTCACCCTCCGCGGCATCGACCGCCGGCACCTCGGCAAGCCGGTGCGCAAGCGCTTCCTCGGCCCGCTGGGCCTGGTGGCCGGCTTCGTCGACGCCACCGGCGGTGGCGGCTGGGGTCCGGTCGGGACGCCGGCGCTGCTGGCCAGCGGTCGGATGGAGCCCCGCAAGGTCATCGGCTCGATCGACACGTCCGAGTTCCTCATCGCCGTGGCCGCGAGCCTGGGCTTCCTCGTCGCGCTGGGCTCGCAGGGTGTCGACGCCACGTGGGCGCTCGGGCTGCTCGCCGGCGGGCTGGTCGCCGCGCCGCTCGCCGCCTGGTTGGTGCGGCACGTGCCGCCGCGCATGCTCGGCTCGCTGGTCGGCGGCATGATCGTGCTGACCAACACCCGGACGCTGCTGCGCAGCGACTGGATCGACGCCTCCGACCCCGTCCGCTACGCCGTCTACGCGGTCATCTACGCGATCTGGGCCGCGGCCGTCGTGCACTCCTTCCGCGAGTACCGCAAGGACCGCGCGCTGGAGTCCGCCGACGCCCTGGCCGCCGAGGCGGCCCGGACGCACGACCAGATCGAGCTCCCGGCCGACGGCGCGGACGCCGCCGACCTGCGCCGCGACGTCACGGCGGGCCGGCCGATCGACCCGCGGGACTAGCGACCGGGGCGGCTCCGGGAGCCGGCAGTCCGGGGTTCCTGCAGCGCGCCGTCACTCGCGGGTGCACTCGGACCCGGGGGTCCGATCCGGCGGGCCCTGCCGCGGTCCTGGCTCACCGTGCTGGGTCCTGGCTCACGTTCGGCAGTGAGCCAGGAGCCAGCGGGATCAGGTCAGCTGATCATCGCGATGCCAGCAGCGCGGCCTCGCGCTCGGGCGGCAGGCCCGGTCGGGGCAGCCCGTGCGGCGGGGGCGGCAGCTCCTCCACGCCGCGCAACCAGGCCCAGGTGTCCGTCACGGTCTGCGCCAGCGGCCGGCTGGGCAGGCCCAGCTCGCGCGCCCGGGTGGTGTCGACGTCCCAGGCCGTCCGGGCCGTCTCGGCCGGCAGCCACAGCGGCAGGTGCAGCCACGGCTCGACGTCGGCCGCGAGCAGGTCGGCCTCCGGCACCGGCACCCACTCGGCGTCCCCGCCGGTCACCTCCCGGCAGAGCTCCAGCAGACCGCCGTACGTGGCCATGCCCGTCGGCCCGGTCGCGTTCACCGCGCCGGGGACGCCCTGCTCGGCCATCTCCACCAGCCAGCCGGCGAGGTCGCGGACGTCGACGAGGGCGATCGGCTGGTCCCACCCCTCCGCCGGGACGACGACCCGGCCGCCGCGAGCGATCCGCCGCAGCCACCAGCCCAGCCGGTCCACCCGGTCGTCGGGACCGGCGATCAGCCCGGCGCGCGCGGTGAGGAACCGGCCCGGCAGGGCGGCACCGATCTCCCGCTCGGCGGAGGCCTTGACCGGGCCGTACTCGTCGTCGTCGGTCAACCAGGTCGGCTCGTCGTCCTCCGGGCCGATCGGGCCGGGCGGCCAGGTCGCGTAGGCGTTGAGGCTGCTGACGAAGGCGTACCCCCGGACGCCGCCCAGCGCGGCCGCGGCGTTGCGGGCGGCCGCCCGGGTCTGGCAGGAGGTGTCGACGACGAGGTCGGGGGGCCAGCCGTCGAGCGCGGCCGGCAGCGCGGCGGGGTCGTCCCGGTCCCCGTGCAGAGCGCGGGCGCCGGCGGGTGGGGACCCGGAGACGCCGCGGGTGAAGGTCGCCACGTCGTGGCCGCGGTCGAGGGCCGCCGTCGCCACGTGCCGGCCGAGGAAGGAGGTGCCACCGAGCACGAGCAGTCGCATGCCCGTCAGCCCAGCCGAGCCGCTCCCCGCCGTCCAGCCGGTTCACTCTCGGCGCAGCAGGCCCCGCCCCGAGCCTGCGCAGGGTGGGGAGGACGGGGTCCTTCCACGGTGAGGAGGACGGGGCCTCCTTCAGACGGCCGAGGTGTAGGGCGACCCCACCGGCACCTGCGGCAGCGGGGTGGAACGGGCGGCGGCCAGCACCATCTGCGGCGAGCGCGGCAGGCCGCGGCGGGTGCACAGCCGCAGCGCCCGGGCGCCGGTGATGACGTCGGTCTCCGGGGGGACGACGAGCAGGTCGGCGCGCCGCGTGCCGCCGCCCCAGGTCAGGCAGACCACGCCGGCGTCCATGCTGCGGAAGCCGCCGGTGCGGACGACCCGCCCGCCGACGACGACCTTGCGCGGCGCCGGCGACCAGACGTCGAGCGGGTAGGTGAAGCGCTCGATGCGCAGGCCCCGCTTGTCCAGCGCGGCCACCAGCTCGGGCAGCTCGACGGCCAGGTCGCGGCTGCGCGGGAACCAGGCGCCGTCGAAGGCCTGCTCGCCGGACCCCGCGTCGTCGCGCAGGCTCACCCGGACGTCGATCCCGCCGCGGTGCCCCTCGGCCGCCAGCGTGTGCCGGGTGGTCCTCATCAGCGTCGCCTCCTCGTCGATCCCGGGCCCGCCGACACGGCCCCGAGGAGAACGTAGGCAGCCGCGTCGGTGGGTCCCGGCCAGCGGGTCGCGGGCGGGTCGGCACCCTTCGGCCCGCCGTCACAACTGGTCATGGAACGGTCACGGCACCCCCGCGGACGTGCCCCGTCCGCGGGGGTGCCGGGCGCCTCAGGAGGACAGCTCGAAGACCGTGGTGCTGTCGTAGACCTCGCCCGGGCGCAGCACCGTGGAGGGGAAGTCCGGCTGGTTGGGCGAGTCCGGGAAGTGCTGCGTCTCCAGCGCCAGCCCGTCGCCCTGCCGGTAGACCCCGCCGCCGGTGCCCACGAGCGTGCCGTCGAGGAAGTTGCCCGAGTAGAACTGGATGCCCGGCTCGGTGGTGGAGATGGTCAGCGTGCGGCCGCTAGCCGGGTCGTGCAGCACCGCGGCCTCCTCGAGCGCGTCCTCGCTGTCCGAGCCCTCCCGCGCGCCGTCGTCCCTGCGGTCGAGCACCCAGTTGTGGTCGTAGCCCTGCCCGTAGAGCAGCTGCTGGTCGGCGACGCGGATGCGCTCACCGATCGGCGTGGGCTCGCGGAAGTCGAACGGCGTGCCCTCGACGGGGGCGATCTCGCCGGTGGGGATGAGCGTCTCGTCGACCGGGGTGAAGCCGCTGGCGTTCAGCTGCAGCTCGTGGTCGTAGACGTCCCCGGAGCCCTCGCCGGCCAGGTTCCAGTAGGTGTGCTGGGTCAGGTTGACGACGGTCGGGGCGTCCGTCGCGGCCTGGTAGTGCACGGTCAGCCGCGACCCGGCGTCCAGGCGGTAGGTGACCGTCGTCGTCAGCGTGCCGGGGAAGCCCTGGTCGCCGTCCTCGCTGACCAGCCGCAGCTGCAGGGCGGCCACCTCGTCGTCGCTGACGTCGGTGGCGGTCCAGACCCGCTCGGAGAAGCCCCCGGGGCCGCCGTGCAGGGTGTTGGGCCCGTCGTTGAGCGGCAGCTGGTACGTCGCGCCGTCCAGGGTGAACCGGCCCTCGGCGATGCGGTTGCCGTAGCGGCCGATGAGCGAACCGAAGTAGGGGTCGTCCTCGGAGACGTAGCCCGCGAGGTCGGGGAAGCCGAGGACGACGTTGTCGACGTCGCCGTCGGCGTCGGGCACCTCGAGCGTCTGGATGACGCCGCCGAAGGTGAGCACCCGCATCGTCGTGTCGCCGTTGCGCAGCGTCCAGCGCTCGACGGCGGTGCCGTCGGGCAGGACGCCGAAGGGCTCGACGCTGCTGCTCGGGTCCCCGCTGCGCTCCTCGGGTGCCCCGGACGCGCCCGCCGGTGCGGCGAGGCCACCGGCCAGCAGGCCGGCCCCGAGGACGGCGACCAGCGTGCGGCGGCGCCGGCGCGCGCGCCGGCCGGAGGGCGGGAGCGGGGTGGGCTGGGGCTGTCCGGGCATGGATCCTCCGGTGTCCGTGGACGGTCCACCGGCGTCGTCGCACGGTGGCAGGACCACTGCCGAACCCGCGCCTGGACAGCGCGCGCTCGACTCCCCCGTGGTGCGGCCCCAGAACGCGGCCCGACGCTAGGGAGGCCCCGGAAGGGGTGTCAACGGACCCGCGCCCCCCGCCCCACGACACGCCAGAGGCCCCGCCCGGACGCGCCGGACGGGGCCACTGAGCAGGACTCAGACCTTGGGCTTGCGGTTCTTCGCCTTGCCCCGCTCGTTCTGGTCGAGGATCACCTTGCGCACCCGGACGGCGGCCGGGGTGACCTCGACGCACTCGTCCTCGGCACAGAACTCCAGCGCCTGCTCCAGGTTCAGGATCCGCGGCGGTACCAGCCGCTCGAGCTCCTCCGCGGTCGAGGACCGCATGTTGGTGAGCTTCTTCTCCTTGGTGATGTTGACGTCCATGTCGTCGGGCCGGGAGTTCTCGCCGACGATCATGCCCTCGTACACCTCGGTGCCCGGGGCGACCATCATCGAGCCGCGCTCCTGCAGCGAGAACATCGCGTAGGAGGTCGCCGCGCCCTGCCGGTCGGCGACCAGCGAGCCGGTCGGCCGGGCGCGCATGTCGCCCAGCCACGGCTCGTAGCCCTCGAGGTTGTGGTTGAGGACGCCGGTGCCGCGGGTCTCGGTGAGGAACTCGGTGCGGAACCCGATCAGGCCGCGCGAGGGGACGATGTACTCCATCCGCGCCCAGCCGGTGTCGTGGTGGACCAGGTTCTCCATGCGCCCGCGCCGGGTGGCCAGGGCCTGGGTCAGGGTGCCGACGTACTCGCCCGGGGTGTCGATGGTGACCCGCTCGACCGGCTCGTGCAGCTTGCCGTCGATCTCCTTGGTGACCACCTGCGGGCGGCCGACGGTCAGCTCGAACTCCTCGCGGCGCAGCTGCTCGACGAGGATGGCCAGCGCCAGCTCGCCGCGGCCCTGCATCTCCCAGGTGTCGGGACGCTCGGTGGGCAGCATCCGCACGCTCACGTTGCCGACCAGCTCCTGGTCGAGGCGGTTCTTGATCAGCCGGGCGGTGAGCTTCTTGCCCGAGCGGCCGGAGATCGGCGAGGTGTTGATGCCGATGGTGATCGAGATCGACGGCTCGTCGACGGTGAGCGGCGGCAGCGGCCGCGGGTCGTTCGGGTCGGCGAGGGTGTCGCCGATCATGATGTCCTCGATGCCGGCGATGGCGACGAGGTCGCCGGGGCCGGCGCTCTCGGCCGGGGTGCGGGTGAGGCCCTCGGTGACCAGCAGCTCGGTGATCTTGACGCGCTGGATCGTGCCGTCGGTCCTGCACCAGGCGACCTGCTGGCCGTTCTTCATCGTGCCGGAGCGGATGCGCAGCAGCGCCAGCCGGCCGAGGTAGGGCGAGGCGTCGAGGTTGGTGACCTGCGCGCGCAGCGGCTCCTCGGCGTCGTAGGTCGGCGCGGGGATGGTCTCCAGCAGCGTCTTGACCAGCGGGCCCAGGTCGGGGCTGTCGGGGCTGGTGCCGTCGGCCGGCCGGGTGAGCGAGGCCTGCCCGGTCTTGCCGTTGCTGTAGACGATGGGGAACTCGAGGGCCTCGGGGTCCATGCCGTTGTCCTCGAGCAGCTCCATGAACAGCTCGTAGGTCTCGTCGACGACCTCGGCGATGCGGGCGTCGGACCGGTCGGTCTTGTTGACCACGAGGATGACCGGCATGCCCTTGCCCAGCGCCTTGCGCAGCACGAAGCGCGTCTGCGGCAGCGGGCCCTCGGAGGCGTCCACGAGCAGCACGACGCCGTCGACCATCGACAGGCCGCGCTCGACCTCGCCGCCGAAGTCGGCGTGGCCGGGGGTGTCGACGATGTTGACGACGACGGGGTTGCCGTTCTCGTCGGCCAAGTGGATGGCGGTGTTCTTGGCGAGGATGGTGATGCCGCGCTCACGCTCGAGGTCCATCGAGTCCATGACGCGGTCCTGCGTGGAGTCGTTGTCCGTCCCCTCGCCCTTGGCGCGGCCGAGGGCGCCCGCCTGGCGGAGGAGGGCATCGACCAGGGTCGTCTTGCCGTGGTCGACGTGGGCGATGATCGCCACGTTGCGCAGGTCGTCGCGGGTGGGCATGCGGGAGGGCACCTCGGGGGAGATCAGGGGGTCGGCGCGTCCGTCTCTGTTGCGGAGCGCCCAGACACCAGGGTCAACAGCCGCCGGCCCGGCGACCTTCCCATGGTAGTAGAAGGACCCCCTGCCCCCCTCCGTGGAAGGACCCCGTCCTTCCCACCCCTCGCACGCTCGGGGCGGTACCCGGGACGGGGCCGGCGGCGGAACCCTGCAGGGGGCCGACCGGCGATCAGCTGCGGTCGGCCACCGCGTACGTGACCCCGGCGGCGACGAGGGTCACCAGGGCCACCGCTAGCCAGGACGCCATCCCGACGCCGAGCGCCAGCAGGTGCGCCAGCACGAAGGCGCCGACGTAGAGCGCCCCCAGACCGAGGGCCACGGCCCAACCGCGGTGCCTCACCCACAGCCAGGCCGCACCCAGGCCGCCGAGGGCGAAGACCGCGCCGCCGAGCGCGCGGACCCCCGTGCCCTGCGCGACGCCGAAGCCGGCCGCCAGACCGATGGCGACGAGGACGGCGGACGGGAAGCGCGTCCGGGTCAGGGTCGAGGTCGTCATGCCGTCCAGTCTCCCCGGCCGCGTACAGCACGCATCCGGCACCGGCCTACGCGGCCGGGCGCACGAGACCGAACCGCCGGCCGAGCACCGGGCCGACGACCGGCCACGCCGATGCGCGCAGCGACGTGTCCCGGACCGTCATCCGCCACCGTTCCTCGGGCACGAACCAGGAAGCCGTGCGGGCGCCCGCCTCGGCGAGCCGAGCCACGGGCGGCCCCAGTCGGTTCCGGACCCGGTCCAGTGCGGCAGGGACGTCGGTGACGGCCGACACCGTCGCCAGCTCCTCGGCCACCGCCACACCACCGGTCATCGCGAGCGACGCCCCCTGCCCGGCGAGCAGGGAGACGCACCAGCACGCGTCGCCGAGCAGGGCGACCCGGCCGCGGTGCCACACCCGCGCGCGGACCTGCACGGTCCGGTCGGTGTAGCGGTCCACGGCCGAGGGGAGCGCTGCGAGCAGCTCGGGGACGAGCCAACCCAGGTCGCCGAAGCGGTCGTGCAGCGTCCCGGGGAGGTCGGCACCGTGCTCACCCCCGCCGTCGGGTGACCGGTGCACGAAGAAGGCGGCGGTGCGCCCCTCGTCCACGGGGTAGACCGCCACCATGCGTCCGGGCGCGGTGAGCGTGACGAAGTCCTCGCGGCGCACACTGCGCAGGCTGCCGTCCAGGAGCCAGGCCCAGACGGCGTGACCGAGGTCGCGGGTGCTCCACTCGTCCCGCTCCAGCAGGTCGTCGCGCACCCGCGAGTGGATCCCGTCGGCGCCGAGTACGACGTCCCACTCCTCCTCGGCGCCATCGGCGTAGCGCACGAGGACCGGGTCCCCGTCCGCCGCGGCCGGCTGCACGCCGGTCACCTTGCGCCCGTGGGACAACTGCACGCCGGCGTCCCGTGCCGCGGCGTACAGCTCTGCCTCCAGGTCGCCGCGCAGGAAGTTGTGGTGCCGCCCTCCGAAGGCGCGGCGACGCAGCGCCGGATAGCCGACGGTGACCCGCGGCCGGCCAGAGCCGTCGACGAACACCAGTCGCTCGATCGGCGCGTGGATGCGCTCCAGTGCGGGGCGCAGCCCCAGGCGGTCGGCCGCGTCGAGGCCGGGACCGAAGAAGTCGATCATGTAGCCGCCGCCGCGGGGCCCGGGCGCGGTCTCCACCACCGTCGGGGACCAGCCGAGCTGACGCAGTCGCAGGGCGGCCGACAACCCGGCGATCCCGGCTCCGACGACGAGGACCCGCACGGCCACGCCTCCTCCCCGCCACGCGGGACGGGGGACCGACCGCCGTGCCCGCGCGGTGTGACCTGGCAGACGTCGGAGACGGTAGCGGGGTTCCTGCGACCCACTCGGCCCCCGGGACGCGACGAGGGCCCCGAGCGGATCGCCCGGGGCCCTCGTACGGCCGTGATCATCGTCAGGTGGTCGGCCGACACGCCGGAGCGCACAGCCATCCGCCGATGATCACGGCGGGGTGTGGGGTCCTCGTTCAGGCGGTGCGGAGCACGGCCTCGATCTCGAGCTCGATGCTGATCTTGTCGCCGACGACGACGCCGCCGCCGTCCATCGGCATGTCGATGTCGACGCCGTACTCCTTGCGGGAGATCTCGGTCTTGGCGCTGAAGCCGGCGCGGGTGCCGCCGTAGGCGTCGGGGCCGAAGCCGTTGAGCTCGAGGGCCAGCTCGACGGGCTTGGTGATGCCCTTGATCGTCAGGTCGCCGCCGACGGTCCAGTCGGCACCATCGGTGCGGACCTCGGTCGAGCGGAAGGTCATGTGGGTGTGGTTGCCCACGTCGAAGAAGTCGGCGGAGCGGATGTGCGCGTCGCGCTGCTCCTGCCGGGTGTCGATCGAGTCCATGTCGATCGTGGCGGTCACGGTGGACTGCGCCGGGTCCTCGGCGGTGACGATCTCACCGGCGAACTTGGTGAAGTAGCCGCGGACCTTGCTGACCATCATGTGGCGGACGGAGAAGCCGACGGTCGAGTGGCTGGCGTCGATGTCCCAGGTGCCGACGACGTACCCGGGGATCTGCGTGATGGTGGTCATGGGTGCCTCCAGTTGGTTGAGCGTTTGACCTTCTGCTCGACGCTAGCGTAGTTGAAGGCTCATCTATTCCGCCAGTACCCTGAGGGACATGACCGCCGACGTGTCGCTCGCCCCCGGGGACCCGGGCACGCCCTCCGGAGAGCCGCGCTGGCTCGACGCCGAGGAGCAGCGCGCCTGGCGGGCCTGGCTCTACAGCAGCCAGCTGCTGCAGGACCGGCTCGACCGGGAGCTCACCCACGCGACCGGCATCTCGCACGCCTACTACGAGATCCTCGTCGCGCTGTCCGAGACCGAGGGCCGGATGATGCGGATGAGCGAGCTCGCCGAACGCTGCCTGTCCTCCCGCAGCCGGCTGTCGCACGCGGTCTCCCGGCTGGAGGAGCGCGGCTGGGTGCGCCGGCAGGTCTGCCCGGACGACGGTCGCGGCCAGCTCGCCGTCCTCACCGATGACGGGTTCGCGGCCCTCGAGGCGGCCGCCCCCGTCCACGTCGAGGGCGTGCGCAGCCACCTGTTCGACCAGCTCTCCCCCGAACAGGTTGCGGCGATGCGCGACATCGGCGAGACGCTGCTGCGCCACCTCGGCCCCCGCTGAGCGAAGACCCTCCGGACGACGCGCGCTAGATCATGCAGCCGTCCGGGCCGCAGGCCTCGCCGCCGGCGATCACCGGGATGAGCGGCGTGCGCTCGGCCCACGCCCGCTCGAGCACCTGCAGCAGCGCGTCGGCCGGCTGGGCCCCGTTGACGCCGTACTTCCGGTCGACGACGAAGAACGGCACGCCACTGATGCCCAGCGCCTGCGCCTCCGCCTCGTCGGTCCTGACCGCGCCGGCGTAGCGCTGGTCCTCCAGCACCGCGCGCACCTCGTCGGCGTCCAGCCCCGCCCCGGCGGCCAGCCCGACGAGGGTCTCGTGGTCGCCGACCGCCTCGCCCTCGCTGAAGTAGGCGGTCAGCAGCCGCTCCTTGACGGCGTCCTGCACCCCGCGCTCGCCGGCCAGGTGGATCACCTGGTGGGCGTCGAACGTGTTGGCGCGCACCGCCCGGTCGAACCGGAAGTCCAGCCCCTCCGCGGCGGCCTGCTGTGTCATGTGGTCGGTCATCTGCTGGGCGCCGAGCACCGAGGTGCCGTACTTCCTCGCCAGCCGCTCGGCGTACTCCGTCGGCGAGACGTCCTCACCCGCGGCGGCCGAGGGCGCACCGGGGTCGAGTTCGAAGGACCGCCACTCCACCTGGACGGCGTCCTTGTGCGGGAACCGCTCGAGCGCGGCCTCGAACCGGCGCTTGCCGATGTGGCACCAGGGACACACGACGTCGGACCAGATCTCCACCTTCACGCCCGGCCGAACATCCCTGGCGCCACCCGGCATTCCGAGCGGTTCAGTCCTGGAACAGGTCGCGCGACACGACGCCGGTGTCGGGGTTGTCGGTGAAGATCCCGTCGATGCCGGTCTCCCAGAACACGAGCTGCTCCTCGATCGCCCGGCCGTAGTCGCCGGGCTCCTCGCCGGGGTCGCGCAGCTCGGCGGGCAGGAACTCGTTCTCGTTGCGGAAGGTGTACGGGTGCACCAGCAGGTCCGCGGCGTGCGCGTCGGCCACGAAGGACGTCGGCTCGCCGAGGGTCCCGTCGGCCTCGCGCGGGATGACCTGCGCCTTCTCCGGGCCGACGCCGTCGGCGTACTCCCCGATCCCGGCGAGCCCCTCGGCCGTGGACAGGTCGGCGTAGGTGCGCGGGTCGCCGGAAGCCACGAGGTCGGCCGGCGCGCCGGTGGCCGACAGCAGCTGCACCAGCGGGACGTCGACGACCTCGTCGAGCTCGCGCAGGTTGGCCGTCTCGAACGACTGGACGAACACCGGCGCGTTGCGGCGGTCCAGCTCCGCTTCGTCGAGGTCCTCGACCAGCGGCTCCTCGAGCGAGAGGTCGATGGAGTCGAAGTAGGTCGGGTGCTTGGTCTCGATGTAGACGCCGACCTCGCGGCGCAGCTCGCGGGACAGCTCGGCGCGCAGCTCGAGCACCTCGTCGAGGGTCGGCACGTCGTACAGGCCGTCGTAGAGGGTGTTCTCCTCGCGGATGTCGGGCAGCCGTTCCACCGCGCGCAGCGTGCGCAGCTCGGCCAGCGTGAAGTCCTCGGTGAACCAGCCGGTCAGCTCGACGCCGTCGATGGTCTTGGTCCTGCGCCGGTCGGCGAACTCGGGGCGCTCGGCGACGTCCGTCGTCCCGGAGATCTCGTTCTCGTGGCGGGCGACCAGCACGCCGTCGGACGTGCTGACGACGTCGGGCTCGATGTAGTCCGCGCCCATCCGGGCGGCCAGCTCGTAGGAGGCCAGCGTGTGCTCGGGCCGGTAGCCCGAGGCGCCGCGGTGCCCGATGACGAGCAGCTGGTCGGCGCCGGGGCCGGCCTCGTCCCGCGGCGGCGCCGCGGTCGCGGGAGCCGGTCCGGTCAGCAACAACGGGACGGCGACCACGGACGCGGTCAGCAGGGCGGTCCGGCGGTGGGCACGTGGCATGGGTTCTCTCCCCCGGGCTCGGACGGCGACCCTCGCCGCCCGCCCGGACGATCCCAGCCCGGCGACGTGACCGCGACGTGGGAGCGCGTGTGAACAGGAGGTGAACCCGGCACCGGAGGCGGCCACCACCGCTCGCACGGGTCCACCTCGGTGTCAGCCCTGCCAGGCCTCGGTGACCTCCGCGGCCACGCCGGCGGCCTGTGCCCGGCCGGCGCGCGCAGAACCGGCACGGGCGGCGGGGTCGAGCACGTTGCGGCCGATCGCGCGGCGGCTGACCTCGTCCGGCGAGACGACGGCGACCCGCGCGACCATCCCCGTGACCTGCGCGTCGACGCTGGCCAGCGGGCCGAAGCCGCGCGGGACGGGGGCGAGCACGACGACCCGGTCGTAGCCGTCGGCGAGGTCGGCGTTGGCCGCCGAGCGCATCCCGCCGTCGACGTACCGGCGACCGTCGATGGTGACCGGCGGGTACACGCCCGGCACGGCGCAGCTGGCCGCCACCGCCTGGAGCAGAGGGACGCCGGAGGTGCGGTCGAGGACGCGGAACTCGCCGGTCTCCGCGTCGACGGCGGTGACGCGCAGGTCGCGGTCGGGCCACTCGAGGCCGACCAGGCGAGAGCCGATCACGTCGAGCCGCTCCTGCTCGGTCGGGGTCAGCCCGGCCCGCTCGGCGGCCAGCGCCAGCGCGCCGACCCGGCGGCGGAAGGCGACGTCGTCCCCGCGACTACGCAGCGCCGCCAGGCCGTAGCGGAGCAGCCCGGATCGGGTCATCCGGGCGGCCTGCTCGGCGGTGGGCGGCGCCAGCTGGCGGGCGAACGCCGCCTCGAGGTCGGCGCCGCAGGTGAGCTGCGCGCCGACCACCGAGCCGGCCGAGGTGCCCACGACGAGGTCGGCGCCGGGGAGATCGACGCCGGCGTCCGCGAGGCCGGCGAGCACGCCGAGTTCCCACGCGATGCCGGTGATGCCCCCGCCGCCGAGGACGAGGGCCGTGCGCTGGTCGCTCATTCCGCCATCCTCACCCAGGGTCCGGCCGCGACCGGGGACACCGGCCCGTCGCCGCAGCCCCAGGCTCACCCGGACGGGTGCGGCGCGCACGCGCGTGGCCGGGCGGCTCACTATCGTCCCGCGGGTGGAAGGCGACACGGAGGAGATGACCGAACACTCCGGTGTGCGGATCGCGCACGAGGAGCTGTCGCCGTTCCGCCAGGTGTGGCGTCGGGTGGTCATCGCGGCGGTCGTGCTGCTGGCCACGGTCCTGATCGTCTGGCTGGACCGGGACGCCTACCGGGACGGCGACGAGATGGGCCTCTCCCTCCTCGACGCCTTCTACTACGCGACGGTCACGCTCTCCACGACCGGGTACGGCGACATCACGCCGCTGACCCCGGGGGCGCGCCTGGTCAACATCCTGGTGATCACACCGCTGCGCATCCTGTTCCTGATCGTCCTCATCGGAACCACCCTCGAGGCGCTGACCACGCGCACCCGCGAGGAGTTCCGCATCCGTCGCTGGAGGTCCCGCGTGCGCCAGCACGTCATCGTGTGCGGCTACGGCACCAAGGGCCGCAGCGCCATCCGCTCCCTGCAGGCCAACGGGACGCCGCTGGAGCAGATCGTCGTCGTCGACCCGGAGCCGCGGGCGATCGACGAGGCCAACTCGCTCGGGCTCACCGGCATCATCGGCGACGCCAGCCGCACCGACGTGCTGCGGCGGGCGTCGATCGAGCGGGCGCGGGCGGTCATCGTCGCGGCGAACCGGGACGACGCGGCGGTGCTGATCACGCTGACCGTCCGGCAGCTCAACCCCAGCGTGCCGATCACGACGTCGGTGCGCGAGGAGGAGAACGCGGCGCTGCTGCGCCAGTCCGGTGCCGACACGGTCATCACGACCTCGGCGACCTCCGGCCGGCTGCTGGGGCTGTCCACGGACGCCCCGCGGGTCGTCGCGACGGTCGAGGACCTCGTCACCGGTGGCCAGGGACTCGACCTGCAGCAGCGCCGGGTCACCGCCGGCGAGGTGGGCCTGGGACCGCGACAGTTGCGCGACATCGTGCTGTCGGTGACCCGGGGCGGGCGCACGCTGCGCTTCGACGACCCGCTGATCGGCACCCTCGAGCCCGAGGACGTGCTCGTCGTCGTGCGTTCGCACCCGCCCGGCGGGCACATCTCCGCGAGCAGACGGCAGACGCAGGCCGATCCGCTGGCGTAGCTCGAGCCGCCGGGACGGCGCGGGAGGCGCGGTCACGTCGCGGCCGATCCGCAGCGCGAGCAGCCAGCTCACGCCGGCGGTCACCACGCCACGGAGCGACGGCGGGCCGCGGCGGGGACGTCCCTCAGGGACCGGGTGCGGGAGCCGGGAGGACGGGCACGGCTCCCATGGTCACCGAGCCGCACCCCGCAGCCGGGGCCTCAGACGAGCACGGCCTCCAGGGCATCGGCCTGCTGCACCAGGTCGGCCGCGGTGGTCAACCAGCCGGCGACCAGCAGCAACGGCCACGCCTGCTCGTCGTCCAGCGAGGCCGTCGTCGCCACCAGCGAGGCCTGGGCCACGGCCCTGCACGCCATGTTCCGCATGACGGCTCCTTTCATCGGTTGCCAGGACGGTCGGCACCGGCGGTACGGAGCTCCAGTCGTGCAACACGAACGTCACCCCGAGGGGGTGGACGGCGCACGCCGCGGGCGACGGCGGGCCGGCCGCGCGGCCCGCCTCCGCCTGGTGCGCCGCCGCGGGGCGGCTCTAGCGTGGGCCATGCGTGCCGCCGTGATCACCGCGCTGACCGGGCCGGACGCCGTGGCGGTGCAGGAGCGCCCCGAACCCGCCCCGGGCCCGGGTCAGGTGCTCGTCGACGTCGAGTGCGCGGGCGTCGCCTTCCCCGACGTGCTGCACACGCGCGGCGAGTACCAGCGACGCCCCGAGGTGCCGTTCACCCCGGGCTGGGAGGTCTCCGGGGTGGTGCGCTCGGGGGCCGGCGCCGTCCGCGCCGGCGACCGGGTGGCCGCCATGCCCGTCACCGGCGGCCTGGCCGAGGTGGTGGCGGTCGACGAGCACCTGGTCTTCCCGCTGCCGGACGGCGTGCCGTTCGAGACGGCCGCGGCGCTGCCGCTGAACTACCTGACGGCCCACTTCGCGCTCACCCGACGCACCCGGCTGGCGGCCGGCGAGACCGTCCTGGTGCACGGCGCCGCCGGGGGCCTCGGCACCGCCACCTGCCAGCTGGCCGCGGCGCTGGGCGCCCGGGTGGTCGCGGTCGTGTCCACGCCCGGCAAGGCGGACGTCGCCCGGGCTGCCGGGGCGCACGACGTCGTGCCGGTCGACGGCTTCCGCGAGGCGGTGCACCGGCTCACCGGGGGGCGGGGCGTGGACGTCGTCGTCGACCCGGTCGGTGGCGACCGGTTCCCCGACTCGGTGCTCTCGCTGGCCCCGGAGGGCCGGCTGCTCGTCCTCGGGTTCACCGGCCGCGGCATCCCCACCGTCGGGGCGGACCGGCTGCTGTCGGCCAACGCCTCGGTGGTGGGCGTGGCGTCGGCCGAGTTCTGGGCCGACGACCCCGGGTACCCCAGCCGGCAGTGGCGCGACCTGATGCCCCTCGTGCGGTCCGGCGCCATCGACCCGCCGATCGGCGCCACCTTCCCGCTCGACGAGGCCGCCGCGGCGATCCGCGAGCTGGACGAACGCCGGGCCGCCGGCAAGGTGGTCGTCCACATGCCCCGGCACCACGGCAGCGCCCGGACCCGGTGACCGGGCGGCGGTGGTCCGCTCCGCACCCCCCCGGATTGGCGGGCGCGACGGCCCGCCGGCCCGGGGAAGACTGGCCGGGCCAGCAAGCAGTGCCCATGGGGCGGGTCGCGGGGGACGGATCGATGTCGAAACAGTCCGGGGTCGGGTCCGGTCCCCGTCACGGGCGGCGGCGGTCGCCCGTCCCGCCGGTGCCGGCGCCGTCCCGGCGGCAAGGGCCGGGCCTGTGGCAGGGCGCGGCCGTGGTGATCGCCGCCGCCACCATCATGGCGACCGCGCAGGCGGACGGCCTCGCGCGACCGACCGCGAGCGCCGCGCACGAGCCGCCCCCGGCCGGCTCCGAGGTGTTCCGCGACCCGACCGGCACCTCCGCCACCTCCGCGTACGCCGCGCCCGGCACCACCGCTGCCGGCACGACCGCTCCGGGCACCACCGCGGCCGCGATGACGAGCGCGGCGGCCGCCGCGTCGGGCCTCGCGGCCGGCGGCATCCCATCGGTCGCCAGGGCTGCCTACGACGCCGCGGCCGCGGCGGCGCCGGCCGGGTGCGGCGCCGGCTGGTCGCTGGTCGCCGCCATCGGCCGGGTCGAGTCCGACCACGGCCGCTTCGCCGGGGCGGTGCTGCAGGCCGACGGGCGCTCCGCGCCGCGCATCATCGGGATCCAGCTCAACGGCGACGGCACGGCGGTCATCCGGGACACCGACGGCGGACGCCTCGACGGCGACCCGGTCTACGACCGCGCCGTCGGCCCGATGCAGTTCATCCCCTCCACCTGGGCGCGCTATGCCAGCGACGGGGACGGCGACGGCAGCAGCGACCCCTTCGACATCCAGGACGCCGCGCAGGCGACCGCCCGGTACCTGTGCGCCGCCGGCGGCGACCTCACCACCGTAGCCGGGCAGCGCCGCGCCGTCCTCGCGTACAACCACTCGGACAGCTACGTGGCGACGGTGCTGACCCTCGCCGCCCAGTACGCCGGGACGCCACCGCCCACCGTGCCGACCGACCCGGTGCCCCCGCCGTCGGAGCCGCCGGCCAACCCGGGCCCCCCGCCGGCGATGGCGCCGGCCGTGCGCCCGTCGTCGTCCGGCCCCTCGTCCTCGGCACCCTCGTCCTCCGCAGCGTCGGCGGCCGGCCTGCCGTCGACGCCGCCCCGGCCGTCCTCGCCGACGTCGCGGCCGACGACACCGCCGACCGTCACACCGTCGCCGGCTCCGCTGGCACCGCCGGCCACGCCGACGACCCCGCCGGCGGTTCCCACTCCCCCGGCCGTTCCCACGCCCCCGACGACGCCGCCGGCGGTTCCCGCCCCCCAGACGACCCCTCCCGCGGTGACTACCCCGCCGACGACCACCCCGCCGCCGGTTCCGGAACCGCCCGCGGTCACCACGCCACCGGTTCCGGAACCGCCCACGGTCGAGACGACCGCACCGGTCACGACGACGCCCGGGTGCAGCACCCCGGTGGTCGACTCGCTCGGCACGGTCGACGTCCGCCACGGCTCCGCGGACCCGGCGGCGGCCGGTGGGGTCGGTACCCGGGTCGAGCAGGCGGGCGGCACGGTCGGCACCGTCACCGCCACGGAGGACACGACCTCCGCCGTCCTGTACCCGGACGGCCAGGACGCGGTCGCGACGGCCCTCGCCGACGCGCTGGGGCTCACCGGGGCGGCGCAGGTCGCGACCGTCGACCGGGTCACCGTGGTGATCGGGGCCGGTGACGCCGCCCGGCCGGCCTGCACGACCTGACGCCCAGGTCATCAGCCCCGACCACGTCTTCGACATCCTCGCGTCGTAGACGCTCTGGCCCCGTCGGCCGGACACCCGGCGCAACAGCCGGGACGTCAGGCCGGGTGGCCCTCGCCGCCCGGTCGTGGGCGGTCGGCTGGTGGGAGCTTGCACAGACGCACGAGTCGTCGCGAGTGTGCACACGCGGCCCCCTACGCCCCGTCTCGCTCGGGTGCGAGGCGGAGTAGGTGGTGTCCCGCCAGGTCATCGCTCGAAATCCCAGCCCGGACGGATGTGATGAGGACGAGCGGCCCCGGACTCCGACCCGCGCCGAGATGGTCCTCACCCCGACGACCGTGGTCGAACGGTCCTGGGGCATCACTCGATCCGGAACGCAACGACGTGAACCCGGGGCCCACGGTCTTCACCAACTGCTCAGCGGGTGGCTGACGCGCACCGCGTATCGGAGGCCGCGACCGCGCTCCGGAACCTGTTCGACGAGGTGGCCGACGGAATACGCGCGTACCCGCCCGAGGCGGCTGCCGGCGAGCCCTCCAGCGGGACTCATCTGCCGCGCACGCATGAGCGGCTTGTGGCTCGCCAACGCCACCGCCGGGGGCACGCTGCTCTCCGACGGGCTCGGTTGGGGCAACCGGGTCTCCTCCGGTCGGGTGCGGCTGGGCATCCTCGGCGTGCTCGCCTTCGGCGCCACGGTCACCGTCCTGGCCCAGGGCACCTCGCCGGTCCAGCTGATCATCGTGGCCCAGGCGCTCACCGTGATCGTCGCCCCGATGCTCGGCGTGCTGCTGGTCATCCTCGCCAACAACCGCCGGCTCATGGGCGACCTGCGCAACCGCTGGTGGCAGAACGTCGTCGCAGCTGTCGGGCTCGTGGCCATCCTCGCCACCTGCTACCAGCTGGTGGTCACCACCTTCTGACGCGCCACGCAAGCACGAGCGGCCGCCCGGTCCTCTGACCGGGCGGCCGCTGTGGTCCGAACCCTTCCCTGCAGTCCCAGGCTGGGACCTTGACCCCGGCGGCCTCTGGGGCCTGGCTGCACTCGCCTGCGGGGGGCGAACGAAAGGCCGGTGGTCACCGCTGTGCGCGGCGGCCACCGGCCCTTTCGCCAACATGGGCCCTGACATTTCGCCAGGACCCCAGGGGTGGAGGTGGCGGGAATCGAACCCGCGTCCTACGACGCATCACCAGGGCTTCTCCGAGCGCAGTCCGCTGTGTCTCTGCTCGACCCCATCGATCTCACGGACGAGTCGATGTGACGGGCCCAGTCGCTGTGAGGTGTCCCGTGCGCGCCCGCGACCGGCACGCACGGTGAGTCATCTAGCTGATGCCAGGATCCGGGCCGATGACGAACCCGGGCTGACAGACCTCGAGACTAGCTGTCAGGCAGCGAGTTCGAAGTCAGCGCGACTGGAGTCGGCGCTTGTGTTGTTTCCGACGCGTGGTTAACGAGCTCATCGTCGGCTTCCTCGGCTCGCTTCCCCTGGTCACCCGACCGCAGTCGAGACCATTCACCCCCTGTGTAGTTGTGCAGACAGCGTAACGGCACCTCCTGGCGGTTTGTTCCCCCGCCGCACCGGTCGAACCGCGAGCACAACCGCGACCGCCCGACGAGTTGATCATGGGCTTGTCGTCCGCGACACGGCTGGACACGCCGCCGCAGCCGACGCGAATCCCATGATCAACTGCGGGCAACGGCGGGAGACGCGGGAGACGGCGGGCCCCGCGCATCGCCGGCCGCTGTCAGATCCAGTCGCGGCGCTTGAAGACGGCGTACAGCGTGAGGCTGACCCCCACCATCAGCACCAGGGCGAACGGGTACCCCAGGGACCAGCCCAGCTCCGGCATGTCCTCGAAGTTCATCCCGTACACCGTTCCCACGAGGGTGGGCGCGAACAGGATGGCGGCCCATGCGGAGATCTTCTTGACCTCCTCGCCCTGGGCGATCGACGCCTCGGTGAGCTCGCGGATCTCCTCGTTCTGCCGCTGCGCGACGAGCGTGGCGTTGACGGTGAGGATGTCGCGCAGCTGCAGCCGGAAGCTCTCCACCCGCTCGGTGACCTGGACGACGTGGTCCTCGACGTCGCGCAGGTAGCTGCGCAGGTCCTCGTCGACGCCGTACTTGTCGAAGCCGGCGGCGATCGCGGCGAGGATGCCGGTCAGCGGCTGGGCGGCCCGCTGGAACTCCAGCACCTCCTGCGAGAGCTCGTAGATGCGCCTCGAGACGCCGGGGTCGCCGCGGAAGACCTCGGTCTCGATCTCGTCGATGTCGTTCGCCAGGCCCGCGACCACCGGCGAGTAGCCGTCGACGACGGCGTCGAGGATCGCGTACAGCACCGCCTCGCTGCCCTTCTCCAGCAGCGCCGGCTCGCTCTCCAGCCGCCGCCGCACCCGGGACAGGTCCGGGGACTCGCTGTGCCGCACCGTGATGGCGAAGTTCCGGCCGAGGAACAGGTGCAGCTCGCCGAACTCCACCTCCTCGGCCGCGTCGAGGTACCGGGCGGCCTTGAGGACGACGAACAGCGTGCTGCCGTAGCGCTCGAACTTCGGCCGCTGGTGGGCCTTGATGGCGTCCTCGACCGCGAGCTCGGGCAGGTCGTACTGCTCGGCCAGCTCCCCGAGCTCGCCGGGCTCGGGCCGGTAGAGGCCCAGCCACACCAGCCGGTCGGGGTCCTCGACCAGCCACTCGTGGCTCTCGGCGACGCTGTCCGGCGTCGCCACCCGCCGTCCCGACGAGTAGACGGCGTTGTCGACGATCAGCGACTGCCGCTGCGGCGCGGCCGGGGCCGACGGCTGCGGGGGCGGCGCGAGCGTCAGCTCGGGCCGGGGCCGGCGGGCCAGGGTGGACAGGGCGGTGAGGGACGCACGACGGCGGTCGACCACGGCGGACTCCCGGGGAGACGCTGGAGCGGGGGGACTCGTCGGGGGTCCGCACCCTCGGCGGCCCCGCTGCAGGGTCCCGCCGCCGGCCCGGTCCCGAGGCTCACCCCGAGCGTGCGAGGGTGAGGAGGACGGGGTCCTTGACGGCGGGGGCAGCGGGGTCCTTCACCAGCTGGTGCGGCCCCCGGTGCCGGTACTGGGCGGTTCGCTGGGCACGCGCAGCACCTCCCGTCGTCCGTGGGCCGGCCCGCTCGAGTGGGCCGTCGTCCATCGTGACACGCCCGACGGCGCATCCGCCCGGTCGTACCCGGACGGGTGAGGCGGTTCAGACGGTGAACCGCCTCACCTCAGCGCGCGGCAGCCGCCGCGCGGACGTACCCCGCGATCGGGCTGAACCGCAGTGCCCGGGGCAGCGCCCGCACCAACGCGGTCTCCCCGGTCACGGTCAGCAGCCCGTCACGAACAGCCGCGCCGTACTCGATGAACCCCTCCCACACCTGGTACAGGACGTCCAGGCCGACGTCGACGACGAGGTCGACGGCGAAGTCCGGCCGGGTGAAGCAGAGCGAGACGTCGTCGCGCCGGACCACCAGCCAGTACAGCCGGCGCCGACCATCGCGGAACCGGAACTCCAGCACCACCGGGTCGCGAGGGCCGAACTGTGCCGCATCGATGCCCCCGCGGATCCACCACATGAGCGTCGTGGCGTCCAGCTCGTCCGGTCGCGGCTCGCCGAACGCCCAGCGGGCTCCCCACTCCGCGAGCCCGAAGACGATGGGCCGTAGCGCCTCTGCGGCGGGGGTGACGGTGTACCGCCCGTTCCCGTGCTCGACCAGCCCGCACCGGACCAGGTGGTCCAGCCGCTTGGAGAGGAGCCCGCGGCTCAGCCCGGGCAGACCGCGGGAGATCTCGTTGAACCGCTCGGCGCCCAGCAGGAGGTCCCGGACGACGAGCAGCGTCCAGCGGTCGCCCAGCACCTCGAGCGAGCGGGTGATCGGGCAGTACTGCCCGTACCGGGCCATGCACCCCAGGCTGGCAGACCCGGTGCAGAACATGAACTAGTACCGGCGCGGCCTGCCCAAGACAGTGTCGGCATGACCACCACCCTGCAGCCCCTGTCCACCGACGAGCAGTTCGTCGCGATGGCCGCGAACATCGGCCGTCGTGCGGCGGAGACCGACGCGCAGCACGACCGCGACGCCTCCTTCGTCGCCGAGGCGTACGAGGCCATGCGCGAGTCCGGGTACCTCGGCCTGGCCGTGCCAGTGGAGTTCGGCGGCCTCGGCGCCACCTGGCGCCAGGTCGTCCTGGCCCAGCACGAGCTGGCCCGGTGGTCCGGGTCGGCCGCGCTGGCGTCGGCCATGCACCAGTACCTGACGCTCGTGCAGCGCTGGCGGCACCACAACGGCGCAGCGGGCGCCGATGCCGTCCTGCGGCGAGTCGCCGGCGAGGGCATCGTCCTGGCCACGAGCGGCGGATCGGACTGGGTCTCGCCGACCACCACCGCCGTCGAGGTCGACGACGGCTACCTCTTCACCGGGCGCAAGTCGTTCTGCTCCCAGGCGCCGGGTGCCACCGTGCTGGCCACGTCGGCCGTGCTCGGCGAGCCGGGGCCGAAGGCGGAGGTGCTGCACGCCAGCGTGCCCTTCAGCAGCCCGGGGGTGAGCCTGGTCGACACCTGGGACACCCTGGGCATGCGCGGCACCGCCAGCCAGGACGTCGTCCTGGAGGACGTCTTCGTGCCGGCCGACCGGGTGCTCGGCCGACGGCCGTACGGCGTGCTCAGCGGGCCGCTGCTGGTGGCCGTGCTGCACTTCGCGCCGGTCATCGCCGGTGTCTACCTCGGCATCGCGCAGGGCGCCTTCGACGAGGCGCTGCGGCTCGCCGCCGCCAAGGCGCAGCCCTCACCCGGAGCGGCCCGTCAACTGGGCGAGATGCACAGCCGGCTGCGCGTCGCCCGGTGGGGCGTGCTCGGCTCGCTCGACGAGGTCGGCGAGTACCCGGCCCCCGACATGACCGCCGTGCGCACGGTGCTGCTGGCGAAGCGGCACGCCGTCCTGGAGGCCGTGGCGGTCACCGACCTGGCGCTGCAGGTGGCCGGCGGGCCGGCGTTCTACCGACGGTCACCGCTGGAGCGGGCCTACCGCGACGTCCGCGGCGGACCGTTCCACCCGATGACGCCCGAGGCGACGCTGGCCGACGTCGGCGAGGGCGTGCTGGCGGCGGCGCGTGGCTGAGCGGCCGGATGTCAGACGTCGAGCACCAAGCCGATGAGCAGCGGCAGCAGGAGGACGATGAGGATCGCGCCCAGGACGTCGAAGGAGATCCCCGACCGGATCATCTTCGTGATCGGCACGACGCCCGAGCCGTAGACGATCGCGTTCTGCGGCGTCGACACCGGCAGCATGAACCCGAAGGAGGCCGCGAAGGTCGCGGCCAGGGCCGGCACGAACGGGTTGACCCCTGCGGCGACCGCCACCGGGATGATGATCGGCACGACGACCGCGGCTGAGGCGGTGTTCGAGGTCGTCTCCGAGATGACGATGGCCAGGATCACCGCGAAGATGGTGATCAGGAAGAGGTTCGTCAGGCCGAGCGCATTCGCCGAGCTGTTGCCGATGGTCTCGGCCAGGCCGGTGTCGGCGAGCAGCGAGCCGAAGATGATCCCGGTGCCGAACAGCAGGATCGTGCCCCAGTCGATCTGCGCCGCATCCGACCAGTTGAGGGTGAACTCGCGGCGTGGCCAGTCGGTGGGCAGCAGGAACAGCAGCGAGGCGCCGAGGACGGCCACGATGCCCTCGTCGAGCCGGTTGCCCACCTCGGTGTAGAGGTCGGAGTCGGTGCCGGCGGTGAGCGCGATGACGCCCGGGAAGATCCAGAAGGCCACGGTGATGCCGAAGGCGACGAGCGTGTTCTTCTCGGCCCGCGACATCGGCCCGAGCGCCTCGCGCTCCCGCTCCACGTACTCGTGCACGCCCTCGATCCGCTTGATCTCCGGGCGGTTGAGCAGCAGCAGGACGGCGGCCAAGGCGACGAACATCAGCGCGCAGATGGGCAGGGCCATCAGCATCCAGGAGAGGAAGCCGATGCGCTCGCCCGTCGCCTCCTCGATCAGCCCGCGGCCGATCAGGTTGGGCGGGCTGCCGACGGGGGTGAGCAGCCCGCCGACGCTGGCGCCGTAGGCCAGCATCAGCATCAGTGCGACGCCGACCCGCAGCCGCAGGGGGTCGAAGTCCGGCGCCACCAACTCCTTGTGCTGCAGCAGCTTGGCTATGACCGACAGGATTCCGATCGCGGTGGGCAGCAGCATCGCGACGGTGGCGGTGTTGGACACGAACGCCGACAGCAGGCAGGTGATCAGCCCGAAGGCGATGATCAGCCGCGCGGTCGAGCCGCCGACCCAGCGCAGCGACAGGATCGTCATGGCGAACCGCCGGGCCACGCCGTGCTTGAGCATCGCCTGGGCCAGGATGAACGCGCCGATGAAGGTGAACACCGTCGTCGACCCGAGCGGGGCGACGACCTCGTCCCCGGTCACCACTCCGAGGAGGGCGATCGCGCCGACCCCGATCAGGCCGCCGATCGGGATGGGCACCGGCTCGGTGATCCACAGGATGATGACGCCGAGCAGCACCGCGGCGAGCAGGTGCTGGTCACGCGGCAGGTCGAGCGGCAGGAGCGCGAAGACGATAGTCACGGCCGGGGCCAGGAACAGCCCGACCGTGCGGCGTCCCTTCTCGAACCTCTCCTCGGCCGGGCTGAGCTCCTGCTCCCCGAGGCTGCGGTAGGTGGCGTGACCGCGGAACGCGGCGTCGACGTCGGTCCGCGCGCCGGACCCGGGCCCTCGATCGGTGATGGCCATGTCGCCTCCCTGGAACTGTGACGCAGACCATAGGCAAGGTGGTCGCCATCCGGCGACCTCCGCGTCCGGCGACGGCACGGCCGGCGCCGCGAGGGAACGCGACACCCCCGCGTAGCCGCTCACCGGCACGGTCAGCTCCACGACCCACGGTCGTCGAGGTGCTCCCGGACGCCGGCCAACACGTCCTCCGGACGGCGACGGCGCGTCGAGGCGTCGGTGGAGGCGGGGACGGCGGCCTCGGGCCGGCGCGGCGGCGCGGGCTCAGCGGGCGGAGAAGACGCCCGCCGGGTAGGCGCCGTTGGCGACCAGCCGGGCCGACAGCGCACGGCCCAGCTCGACCACCCGCGCGGTCCGCGGGACGCCCAGGTGCGCCCACGGCGCCGCCGAGAGCTCGTCGGTCGCGGCCTCGACGCCGGCGCGCAGGGCCACCCCCGCCTCGGTGAGCGCGCCGTCGGCCACCAGGCCCCGCGCGGCCAGCCGGTCGGCTACCGCCGACCACTCCTCGTCGCTCCAGCCGCGGCTGGCCTTGGCGGCGGCCTCGGTGAAGCCGCGTCCAGTCATCGTGTGGGTGACCAGCGACTCGAGGCCGGTGAGCCCCGCCCGCAGCAGGCAGGCGACGTGCCCGTCGCCGCGGTGCTCCCGCAGCAGCGTCGCCCCGTGCCACAGCGACAGCACCGGCTCCTCGGGCCAGGGCTGGTCGGCGTGCGCGGCGTAGAGCGGGCGCCCCTCCGGGGTGAGCGCGGTGCAGGCCTCCCGCAGCAGGCCGGCCAGCTCGCCCACCTCCGGCGCGGCGGCCGCCTCCGGACCGCCGAGCAGCCGGGTCAGCGAGGTGCAGGCGCCGTCGCGGCGGGCAGCGAGCACCTGCTCCGGGGTGGCGAGGGTCCAGGCGCGCGGCACGTGGCGGGCCACGAGCGCCGGCGAGAAGTTCACGAAGGTCGCCGTCACCGTGCCCGGCCCGACCGCCCCCATCGCGGCCGCCCGCCCGGCGAAGTAGCACATCCGGCCCGGGCGCAGCCCCACCGCAGTGAGGTACTCGTCCTGCTCGGGCGAGAAGTAGACCTGGTTGTGCAGCGGCTCCACGGCGCGGTGCGCGCGGGCGACGTCGGGAGTGGGCGGACCGGCGCTGACCATGCGCGGAATCTAGCGGCCGTCGTACGACGGCCGAGCGAGCGCAGCCACCGGCGCCGCCACGGCGTCTCCACCGCCCGCGGGGCGTACCGCTCGCGCACCCTGAGAGGCCCCCGCCGCCGTGCCCGGCGACCTCGACCCGCTCCCCCGCCCGCGCCCGGCCCCGCGCCTCGGTGAGCGCGGCGATCGCGTCGGCGCGGTCCAGCGGCACCCAGGAGTCCGGCCGGCGCACCCGGCGCGCGGGCCACGGCGGCAGCGGGCCGCGGCCGAGCACGACGGCGGAGTCGGCCGGCGACGCCGGCGCGCCCAGCCGGCGGCCACGGACCCGTGCCCCGCCGGGCAGCTCGACGGGCCCGGCGCCGTCGTCCCAGCTCACGTCGCGGGCGGGCGGGTGCAGGCCCACTGCACGCGGGTGCGCACCGGCGTGAAGCCGAGCCGGCGGTACAGCCCGAAGGCCCCGGTGGGGTTCTCGGTGTCGACCTGCAGCCCGGCCGTGTCGCAGCCGGCCGCGGCCGCGGCCCGCAGGGCCGCGACGATGGCGGCCGACGCGATGCCGCGGCCGCGGGCGGGGCGCAGCACGCCCAGCTGCCCGAGGTGGGCCTGCTCGACGCCGGTGGCACGGGTGTCGGCGTCGTACACGTAGGTGAGCACGTAGCCGGCCACCGCCCCGTCGACGAGGGCGAGCACCGACAGGTCGGGCCGGAAGGCGCGCGTCCCGGTGAACCACGCCCGCCAGGTGGGGGCGTCGCGCTCACCGAAGCCGTGGTGGTCGGTGAAGGCGGCGTTGTGCGCCCGCCGCACCTCGTCGTCCCGGTCCCGGGCGAAGGGCACCAGCTCGACGCCGGGCACCGCAGGGGCCTCCGGCAGCCCGGTCAGCGGCCGCTCCATGTCGGCGTACCACCGTTCGGCGGTGAACCCGGCGCGGCGGACCAGCGACTCCAGGGGGGTCATCCCCGGGTAGACCGAGACGGTCAGCCGGGCGGGCAGCTCGGGGTGGTCGCGCCGGTGCAGCTCCGCGCCGCGGTGCAGCTCCCAGTCCAGCAGCGCCCGCCCGGTGCCGCGGCCGCGCCAGGCCGGGTGCACCCGCCCCTCGAGCAGCACGCGGTGGTCCTCCCGCGCGCCGCGGACCGACAGCACCACGGCGACGGCGACCAGGGTGCCGTCGGCGGTGCACACGGCGCGGCCGTCGCTCGGCAGGTCCACCACGTCGGCGGCCCACCACTCGGCGAGGTCGTCGACGTCCAGGTGCTCGCCGGTGTCGTCGACCGGCTCGGCGGCGGCCAGCAGCCCGGCGACGGCCGGCAGGTCGTCGGTGGTCAGCCGGCGGGCGGTGAGGCCGACGGGCAGGTGGCGCACGCGCGCAGCGTAGGGACGGCGACCGCGGCGGTCGACCGGGTTCCCCGGGCTCTCTTGCGGCCGGGTGCCGGCGGGCGTCAGCATCGGCGCACGCCGCCGAGAGGAGGGCCCGTGCCCCGCTTCCTGGTCATCGCCCGGTACGAGGCGCAGGGCGCGCGGGCGGTGATGGCCGCAGGGGGCACGGCCCGCCGGAGCGCGTTCGCGCACGCCGTCCTCGACCTGGAGGGCCGGCTGGAGAGCTTCGACTTCGCCCTCGGGGACGCCGACGTCTACGCGATCGTCGAGCTGCCCGACAGCGCGGCCGCCGCGGCGCTGTCGCTCACCATCACGGGAGGCGGTGTCGCGTCGGTCCGCACCGTCGCCCTGCTGACGCCCGAGGAGGTCGACCGGGCCGCCCGGCTGCACCCCGACTACTCCCCCGGCCCGCGCTGAGGGTCACCCGGCCACCCACAGGCAGAAGGGGTGACCGGCCGGGTCGCGGCAGACCCGGACGTCGTCCTGCGGCTGGTGGCCGGCCACCGTCGCACCCGCCTCCACGGCGAGCGCGACCGCCGCGGTCAGGTCGTCGACCTCGATGTCGAGGTGCAGCTGCATCCGCGGGTCGCCGGGGCCGGCCGGCCACACCGGCGGCACGTGGTCGGTCTCCCGCTGGAACGACAGCCCGGCGCCGCCGTCCTCCGGCCGGAGGGTTACCCAGTCCGGCTCGTCGGCGTCGACCGGCCAGCCGAGCAGGCGCTGGTAGAAGAGCGCGAGCCCCTTTGGGTCGGGGGTGTCGAGGACGGTCGCGGTGAGTCGCACCCGCCCAGCCTGGGCAGCCGGGCGTGGTCGCGCCACCGCGCGTGCTCCCGGGCTCAGGGTGCCAGCGAGAACAGCCGCGCGCCGTTGTGCCAGAGGACGGCGCGCAGCCACTCCTCCCCCAGCTCCAGCCGGTGCAGCGCGGCCAGCTGGTGGGCGTACGGGTACGGGATGGAGGGGAAGTCGCTGCCGAGCACGACCTTGTCCCGCAGCGCAGCCAGCCGGGGCCGCAGCGCCGGGTCGAAGGGCATGAGCCGCTCGGTGAAGTCGGTGGCGAACATCGTGGTGTCCAGGTGCACCCGCTCGTACCGCTCGGCCAGGTCGAGGAACTCGGCGTACTCGGGCATGCCGAGGTGGGCGATGACCAGCCGCAGCCGCGGGTACCGCTCGAGCAGGCCGGTCATCGGCGCCGGGCCGGTGTGCTCGCCGCGCAGCGGGCCCGAGCCGCAGTGGATGACGACGGGGGTCCCGGTTCCCTCCAGCCGCGCCCACACCGGGTCGAGCAGCGGGTCCCGCGGGTCGAAAGAGCCGACCTGGACGTGCACCTTGAACACCCGCACGCCGGCCGCCAGCGCCGCCTCGACGTAGCCGGCCGCCTGCGGCTCGGGGAAGAACGTCGCCGACTGCAGCGCCCGCGGGTGCGCGGCCGCGAACTCCGCCGACCAGTCGTTGAGCCAGGCGGCCATGCCGGCCTTGTGCGGGTAGGGCAGCGTCGGGAAGGCCCGGACGCCGAGCCGGTCGAGCACCGCCAGCCGCTCGTCCTGCGACAGCGGGTACTGCACCGGCCAGGCCGCGCCGTAGTGCGTCTCGGCCTGTGCGAAGTAGTCCCAGACCTTGGCCTGCACCCGCTCGGGCAGGAAGTGCACGTGCACGTCGACCAGCCCGGGCAGGCCGAGCTCGCGCCAGTACCGGGGGACGTCGGCGTCGTCGGCCGGCGGCGGGACGGCGTCCGTGGCTCGACCCCGCCCTCGTTCCGCTCCTCGGTCGCCAGCGCTGCCTGCGGTGCTCGCTCGGGCGTCGTCCTCGGGGCCGCTCACCGCAGCGTGACGACGACCTTGCCGCGCACGTGCCCGCCCGCGACCAGCTCCTGCGCCTGCGCAGTCTCCTCCAGCGGGAACGCCCGGGCGATCGGCACCCGCAGTTGGCCGGCGTCGGCCATCCGGCCGAGCTCCTCGAGGTGCTCGTGCTCGGGCCGGACGAAGACGTAGCGGCCGCCCATCTCGTTGACCACCGGGTCGACGACGGAGACGATGCGGGCCCGGTCGCGGACCTGCTTCGGCGCGTCGGCCAGGGTGTCCCCGCCGACGAGGTCGAGGACGGCGTCGACCGGCTCGGACAGCTGCCCGCTGATCGGCCCGGCCGAGTAGTCGAGCACCTCCGCGACCCCGGCGTCCCGCAAGAAGCCGTGGTTGCGCGGGCTGGCCGTGCCGACGACGTGCGCGCCCAGCGCGACGGCGATCTGGACGGCGGAGAAGCCGACGCCACCGGCGGCGCGGTGCACCAGCACCCGCTCGCCCTCGTGCACGTCGAGCGCCTCGGTCAGCGACTGGTAGGCGGTGAGCCCGGCCAGCGGCAGCCCCGCCGCCTCGGCGAACGACAGCGACTCCGGCTTGTGCGCCAGGCAGCGCTGCGGCGCGGGCACGAGCTCGGCCGTCGTCCCCCACTGGACGTCGTCCCGGCGCACGTAGCCGAACACCTCGTCGCCGGCGGCGAACGCGGGAACGGCGGGGCCCGCGGCCTCGACGACCCCGGCGACGTCCCAGCCCGGGACGAGCGGCAGGTGGTGCGGGTAGGCGCCGGTCAGCCCACCGGAGCGGATCAGCAGGTCGACGGGGTTGACGCCGGCGGCGTGCACCCGCACCAGCACGGTGTCGGGGCCGACCGGGGGGTCGGGCAGGTCGTCGCGGAGGGTCAGGACCTCGGGGCCGCCGTACCGGTCGTAGGCCACACCGCGCACTTACCGCCGTCCCTTCACGTAGCGCCCGAAGGCCCGCTGGATCTCCCGGCGCGAGTCGCGCTCGGCGAGGTCCTGCCGCTTGTCGTAGGACTTCTTGCCCTTGGCCAGCGCGAGGGTCGCCTTGACCTTGCCGTCCTTGAAGTACAGGTCGAGCGGCACGAGGGTCAGGCCGCCCTCCTTGGTCTTGCCGATCAGCTTGTCGATCTCGGCGCGGTGCATGAGCACCTTGCGCTTGCGGCGCGGGGCGTGGTTGGTCCAGGTGCCCTCGGTGTACTCGGGGATGTGCACGTGCTGCAGCCACACCTCGCCGCCGTCCACCGTGGCGAAGCCGTCGACGAGCGAGGCACGGCCGGCACGCAGGCTCTTCACCTCGGTGCCGGTGAGCACCAGGCCCACCTCGTAGGTGTCGAGGATCGAGTAGTCGTGCCGCGCCTTCTTGTTCTGGGCGATGAGCTTCCGCCCCTGTTCACGCGGCATGACCCCAGATTACTGGGCGGCCCGAATGCGACGAGATCTGCACAGTGGCGACCTTCAGCGCGCGGAAGGCCGCCACTGTGCAGATCTCGCGGGAAGGACGGGGGTCTCAGATGCGCACGTACAGCCGCAGGGTCACGTAGGCGGCGACGGCGGCCAGGCCCACGCCCGCGGCGGCGATCACCGGGCTGATGAAGGCGATCGCGCCCCAGTCGACCGGCGGGATGATCCCGGCCCGGATCGGCCCGGCCAGCGTCTTGTCGACGAACAGGATCTTGGTCACCACGAGCCCGCCGATGGCGAGCAGCGCACCGATCAGCCCGGCCAGCGCGGCCTCGAGGATGAACGGCAGCTGAGTGTACCAGCGGGAGGCGCCGACCAGCCGCATGATGTTGGTCTCGTTGCGGCGGTTGAAGGCGGCCAGCTGGATGGTGTTGGAGATCAGCAGCAACGCCGCGAGCGCCTGGACGACGGCGACGGCGATCGTCGCGTTGCGGGCGCCGTTGAGCAGGCTGAACAGCCGGTCGAGGAAGTCACCCTCGTCGCGCACCTGGTCGACGCCGTCCTGCCCGTTCGGGAACTCCGCCGCGATGAGCTCGTAGCGCTCGGGGTTCACCAGCTCGACGCGGAAGCTCTCGGGGAGCGCGTCCGGCGGGGTGTTCTGCACGAGCTCGGGCTGCTGGCTGAACTGCTGCTGGAAGCGGGCGTAGGCCTCGTCCTTGGACTCGTAGATGTGGTTGGCCACCTCCGGCGAGTCCGACAGCTGCTGGTCGATGGCCGCCCGCTGCTCCTCGGTGACGCCGTCGGCCAGGAAGATGGAGACCTGCACCTTGTCGTAGTAGATCTCCTTCATGTCGGAGATCATCCCGGCGATCAGCAGGCCGGTGCCCATGAGGCCGAGCGAGATGGCCGTGGTCAGGATCATCGCGACCGTCATGGTCAGATTGCGACGCAGCCCGGTGGCCACCTCGGAGAGCACGAAGTTGACGCGCATGGTTTCCCTGTCGTGAGGTCAGGCAGGTGGGAGGCTCAGCGGCCGACGCCGTAGACACCGCGCGACTGGTCGCGGGTGAGCGCTCCCTCGCTCAGCTCGATCACGCGGCGGCGCATCGAGTCGACGATGTGGTAGTCGTGCGTCGCCATGACGACCGTCGTCCCGGTCCGGTTGATCCGCTCCAGCAGCAGCATGATGCCCTCGCTGGTCTCCGGGTCCAGGTTGCCGGTGGGCTCGTCGGCGAGCAGCACCAGCGGCCGGTTGACGAACGCGCGGGCGATGGCGACGCGCTGCTGCTCGCCACCGGAGAGCTCGTTGGGCAGCCGGTTGGTCTTGCCCTCCAGGCCCACCATCTCCAGCACCTCGGGGACGACGCGCTTGATGGTCCGCTGGGGCTTGTTGATGACCTCCAGCGCGAAGGCCACGTTCTGGCCCACGGTGCGGTTGTTCAGCAGGCGGAAGTCCTGGAAGACGCAGCCGATGGTGCGGCGGAGCTTGGGCACCTGCCACTTGCTCATCGTGTTGAGCGTCTTGCCGTTGACGATGACGGTGCCCCGGGTGGGGTCGTCCTCCTTGAGCAGCAGGCGCAGGAAGGTCGACTTGCCCGAGCCGGAGGAGCCGATCAGGAAGACGAACTCGCCTTTGTCGATCTCCGTCGACACGTCATCGAGGGCCGGCCGGGAGCTGGCCGGGTACAGCTTGGTGACGTGTTGCAGTTCGATCACGAGGGGCCACGGTACCTCTCCAACCCGGGAGACTGGAGTGTCACGCGCGGTCGGTCGCCGTCCCGTTCCGACGGAGCGTGAGCGGTTCCGCCGGGGGCCCGGGACGCCCGTCACCCAGCGTGGCCCATCCGGCGTCCGGCCGTGCGACGGGTGTGACGAGCGGGACGCCTGGTCCCGCTGCCCCTCCGGTGCTGCCGGCCCCCCTGCAAGGTCCTGCCGGCCCCGTCCAGGGCACCGCCGCGAGCGTGCGAGTGGTGGGGGGCAGGGGGTCCTTTCTCAGCTCGAGGGCACGGCCTCCTGCTGACGGCGCCAGCGGATGCCGGCCTCGATGAACGGGTCGATGTCGCCGTCGAGGACGGCGGCGGTGTTGCCGGTCTCCTGCTCGGTGCGCAGGTCCTTGACCATCTGGTACGGGTGCAGCACGTAGGAGCGCATCTGGTTGCCCCAGCTGCTGCCCTCCCCACGCAGCGCGTCCATCTCCGCCCGCTGCTCGGCCTGCCGCACCGCCAGCAGCCGCGCCTGGAGCACGCGCAGGGCCGCCGCGCGGTTCTGGATCTGCGACTTCTCGTTCTGGCAGGAGACGACGATGCCGGTCGGCAGGTGGGTGATCCGGACGGCCGAGTCGGTGGTGTTCACGCTCTGCCCACCGGGGCCGCTGGACCGGAAGACGTCGATGCGGATCTCGTTCTCCGGGATGTCGACGTGGTCGGTCTGCTCGACGACGGGCAGCACCTCGACGCCGGCGAACGAGGTCTGCCGGCGGCCCTGGTTGTCGAACGGCGAGATGCGCACCAGCCGGTGGGTGCCCTGCTCGACCGAGAGCGTGCCGTAGGCGTAGGGCTGCTTGACCGCGAAGGTCGCCGACTTGATGCCGGCCTCCTCCGCGTAGCTGACGTCGTAGAGCTCGACGGGGTACTTGTGCCGCTCGGCCCAGCGGAGGTACATCCGCATGAGCATCTCGGCGAAGTCGGCGGCGTCGACGCCCCCGGCCTCGGAGCGGATGGTGACCAGCGCCTCGCGGGAGTCGTACTCACCCGACAGCAAGGTGCGTACCTCGAGCTCGTCGATCGCCTGGCGCAGGCTCGCCAGCTCCCGCTCGGCCTCGGCCGCGGTCGCCTCGTCGCTCTCCTCGACGGCCATCTCGTGCAGCAGGCCGACGTCGTCGAGCCGGCTGCGCAGCTCCTCGACCCGGCGCAGGTCGCCCTGCAGGTAGGAGAGCTTGGAGGTCAGCGCCTGCGCGGCCTCGACGTCGTTCCAGAGGTCGGGGGCGGAGGCCTGCTGCTCGAGCTCGGCCACCTCGCGGCGCAACCGGTCGACGTCGAGGACAGCCTCGATCGACTTCAGGGTCGTGTCGAGTTCGTCCAGGACGACGGAGAAGTCAGCGGCCACGTCCACCGAGGGTAGTGCGCTCCCGGTTCGGGGTAGCCAGCCGTGACATGAGTGATCCCCGACGCGAACCCCGGTCGCGGGAGGACTACGCCCGCGGCCTACCCGACCACCACGACCCGACGGCCGGCGTCGGCGGCGCGCCGCCGGCGCGGTCGGCCCTGACGCTGCGGCTGGTGCTGGCCGCCTTCGGCCTGGTCTTCTGCCTGGTCGCCGGTGTGCTGTGGCTGGCCGGCGACGGGCTGCCCGCGTGGCCCGCCGTGGCGCTGTTCGTGCTCGCGGCGGTGGCCGCCGTCGACCTGGCCGTCGTGGCCCGCAGGAAGGCGCGGGGCGAACCGGGCTGAATGCCGGCGCCCTGCGACGTCAGGGGACGGGGACGGGCTGCGCGTGCTCGGCGAGCCAGCCGGCCAGGTCCTCGGCGGGCATCGGCCGGGCCAGGTGGAAGCCCTGCGCGAAGGTGCAGCCCAGCTCGGTGGCGAGCTCGAGCTGCTCGGCGGTCTCCACGCCCTCGGCCTGGGTGCGCACGCCGCAGGCCCGGGCCAGCGCGACGACGGCGGCGATCGCCGCGGCCGCCTGGCTGCGCCGGCCCTCGGGGTAGGCGACCAGGCTGCGGTCGATCTTGAGCAGCCCGGTGGGCGTGGCGACCAGCTGGCCCAGCGAGGAGAAGCCGGTGCCGAAGTCGTCGATCGAGACCTCGACGCCGGACCGACGCAGCTCGGCGAACTGGGCGGCGGCGCGCTCGACGTCCTCGGCGACCGACCGCTCGGCCAGCTCGACCACGAGCTGCTCGGGCGGCAGCCCGGAGTCCTCGAGTGCCTCGCGGACGTCGGCGACCAGCGTGCCGGCGGCGACGTGCTGGGCGCCGATGTTCACCGAGGTGACCAGGTGCAGCCCCGCCCGCGCCCACGCCGCCGTCTGCCGGGTGGCGGTGCGCAGCACCCAGCGGGCGATCGGCGCCATCAGGTCGTGCTGGATCGCGGTGGGCAGGAAGTCCGCCGGCGCGAGCAGGCCGCGGCGCGGGTGCCGCCAGCGGACCAGCGCCTCGACGCCGGTGCAGCGGCTGGAGGCCAGGTGCAGCACCGGCTGGTAGTGCAGCACCAGCTGGCCGTCGTCCAGCGCGTCCCGCAGCTCGGCGACGACGGTCGCCTTGTGCTGCGCGGCGGCGCGCAGGTCGGCGGTGAACAACCGGACCCGGTTGCGCCCGGCCGCCTTCGCCGCGTACATGGCGAGGTCGGCGTCGCGGACCAGGTCGGTGGAGCGCACCCGGGCCGGCCCGGACTCCGCCGCCGTGGCGATGCCGATGCTGACGCCCAGCCGCACCAACCGGCCGCCGAGGTCGAACGGGCGGTCGATGCTGGCCCGGCAGCGGTCGGCGAGGGCCTCCGCGCCGGTGGTGTCGCAGTCGCGGCACAGGACGACGAACTCGTCGCCACCCAGCCGGCCGACGGTGTCGCCGGCGCGGGTCACGCCGGTCAGCCGCTGCGCGATCTGGCGCAGCAGGTCGTCACCGGCCTCGTGACCGAGGGAGTCGTTGACGTCCTTGAAGCCGTCGACGTCGAGGAAGAGCACCGACACCGGGCCCCGGTCCTGCCGCTGCAGCTCGGTGTCGATGAGCTCGTGCAGGTGGGCGCGGTTGGGCAGCTCGGTGAGGGTGTCGTGGCGGGCCCGCCAGTGCGAGGCGCGCTCGGCGGCGACCCGGCCGGTGACGTCGGTGTGGGTGACCACGACCTGGCCGGCCTGGTCGACCCGCGAGGCCTGCAGGTGGACCCAGTGCGTGCCGGTCGGCAGCTCGAGGGCGTAGTCGGCCTGCACCGAGGGCCGCTCCCCGCGGGAGAGGGCGCGCAACTGGTCGATGAGCGTGGAGGTGGTGTCGTCGCCGTTGAGCCGACGGGCCATGGCGAAGTAGTCGCCGTCCACCCCGATGCGCACCCGGTCGTCGCCGACGACCTCGGCGGCCTTCTCCCAGGCGGTGTTGGCCAGCAGCACCGTGCCGTCGGCGTCGATGAGCAGGGTCGGCGAGGGCAGCGCGTCCAGCACGGCCTCGACGACGACGGCGGGCTGGGCCGGCCCGTCGACCCGGCGGCGGACGTCGCGCGGCAGCTCGCGGTCCTCCGGTCGTCGTGCCACAGGGTCTCCTGCCAGGTCAGGGCGGTCCTCGTCGGTCTCGTCGATCACTGTGCCCACGTCCAGGGTGCTCATGCTCCGCCTCCCCTCTCCCCGGCGACCGGGGTCCGGCTCCGCGGCTCGCGCGTCTCCCGCACCACCCAGCGCAGGTAGTCGGGGTGGCCACCGACGAGCGGCACCGCGATCACGCACGGGACGTCGTACGGGTGCAGCTCCGACGTCCGTGCGACGACCTCCGGCACCAGCGACCGGCGGGTGTGCAGGGCGACGCGCGCCTCGGGTTCGTCGTGCACGACACCCTCCCAGCGGTAGACCGACCGGATCGCGGCGAGCTGGTGGCCGCACGCCACCAGTCTCTCCTCCACCAGTGTCCGTGTGTACCCGCTCAGCCACTCGGAGTCACTTCCGGTGACCACGATCTCGCACACGTCCTCGACCACGCGGCCATCCTCCAGGGGTGCAGTGACAGGTCTGCGGGGTAGGGGCGGGACCATGAGCGACGAGATGACCATCACGGTCGACAGCGAGGAGTACGTGCTCCGCCGCGAGGGCGACAGCCTGAAGGTGGGCCGGCGGATGGGTGGCGACACCGCCTGGCTCGACGACGTCGACCTGGCCACCCTGCCCGCGGACGCCCGCATCGCCCTCGAGCGCGGGAACACGTCAGACGCGGCGCTCGAGCTCGCCCTCCGCGGCGTGGTGGCCGCCGAGGTGCGGCGCGGCGGCTGAGCGGACCGGGCGGGCCCGCGCCTACGGTGCGGGGGTGCCCCCTCCCGACCGGCTGCCGGCCGACCTGGTCCTCGAGGGCGGTGGGGTGAAGGGGATCGCCCTGCTGGGCGCCGTCGTCGAGCTGCTGCGCAGCCACCGGGTCGAACGGGTCGCCGGCTCCTCGGCCGGCGCCGTGCTCGCCGCGTTCCTCGCCACCGGGCTGGACGCCGACGGTGTGCTCGAGCGGGTCTCCCGGCTGGAGTACGACCGGGTCCCCGACGCGTGGGCTCCGGTGCCGATCGTGGCCCCCGTCGTCGGCCTGCTGACCCGGTCCGGCCTGCACCCCGGGCGCTACGTCACCGACTGGCTCCGCCGGGAGCTCGCCGACCTCGGCGTCCACACCTTCGGCGACCTGCGCCGCGACGACCCCGGCGACGACCCGGCGCTGGCGCCGTGGCAGCGCTACCGCCTAGTCGTGACCGCCACCGACGTCACCCGCGGCCGGCTGCTGCGGCTGCCCTGGGACTACCGGGAGTACGGGCTGGACCCCGACGCCCAGCCCGTCGCCGACGCCGTGCGCGCGTCCCTCGCCATCCCCTACTTCTTCTCCCCGCGGACGCTGCGGGACGCGCGCACCGGCCGGCGCTCGACGCTGGTGGACGGCGGGGTGCTGTCCAACTTCCCGGTGGAGACGTTCGACCGCACCGACGCCGCCGCGCCGCGCTGGCCGACGTTCGGCATCGGCGTCGGGGACACGCTCTCCGACGAGGACGTGTCGGTCCTCCCGCACGGCCGGCGGCTGCCCGGGCCGCTGCGGCTGCTGGACTCGCTGGTGGCGACGACGATCTCCGCCCGCGACCGCGGCTACCTCGCCCGGCCGTGCGTGCGGCGCCGCGCGTTCTCGATCGACACCACCGGCACCGGCCTGACCGAGTTCGACGTCGGCGCGGCCGAGCGGTCGCGGTTGGTCGCCGCGGGGACGGCGACGGCGCGGGAGTTCCTCGCCGGCTGGGACTGGGCCGGCTACGTCCGCGAGTGCCGCGGCGCCGGCTGATCACCGGGTCGGCGACCGGCCGACCGGGGTCTCCGGGGAGTGCGTCGCAGCGCCGTCCGCGTCGTCGGCGACCCGTCCACGGGCGACGTCCAGGAGCAGCCAGGCCTGCCCCGAGCCGGAGAGGAGCAGCCAGAGGCTGAGGGCGCCCACCACGTAGAGGGAGGTCGGCGAACCGTTCCAGGCGAAGGCGACCAGGCCGAAGTAGACCGCCAGGGACACCGGCAGGCCGATCTGGACCTGCCGCTGGTCGAAGGTGTCGGCCTCGTCCTCGTGCCGCAGGTACAGCCAGCCGTGCCAGACCAGACCGAGCAGGCCGGCGGACGCCATGAGCAGGTAACCGACGCGCCACGGGTTCCCCGGCATGAGGGCCACGACACCGGCCAGCAGCGGCACGACCAGCTGCAGCAGCGCGAGCGCCGCGGCAGCCGCCCGGAGCGTCGAGGTCCGCCACCTCCTCCTCGTCACCTGCAGGAGCGCGAGCAGGACGGCGAAGGCCGTGACGGCCACCTGCGCCAGCGACGAGAAGAACGGCTCCCAGTCCGAGGTCACGGCCCCATGCCTCCGATCCGGGCGGCTGCCGGCCTCGTGCAGGGAGGCCGGGGCAGGATGGTCCTCTCAGCCGTCCTCGCCGTCCACCAGCTCCAGGGCCATCTCGGGCCACCACTGACCGGCGGGCGGACCGCCTGCGCAGGTGCCGTCGGAGTCGCCCGGCTGCTTGACCCACAGCAGCGCGTCGACCCAGTCGAGGTCGGGGGACGTCGTCGGCGCGGCGCCGACCTCGCGGTCCGGCGGGTTGCACCAGCGACCCTCGGAGGCCTCGGACACCCCCGACCGTCATCACAGCGGAGCCGGTGGGTCCCTCCCGGCCGGGCGCCGGGTGAGCCCGGGCCCGCGCATCAGTACGGCGCGGCCGGCGCGCCGCCCGGCGCACCCGTCCCCGCCGGGAACCCCGGGCACGTCCGCTCATAGGGCCGACCGGGGAGGAGTCGCTCCCACTCGGTCATCGAGAGGTTGCGGTTCACCAGCCCGCACCCGGCAGCCAGCCAGTCGTCGAACCGCAGGTCCCACAGCAGCACGGTCCCGTCATCGCTGGCGGTCGCGAGCACGTCGCCGTCGGGGCTGAACGCCACACCGACGACGCCGGCCCGGTGGCCGCTCAGTGGGTGACCGTGGCGGTCCCCCGTCCGGGCGTCGTAGACGAGCGCGGTGCCGTCGAGGCTCCCGGACGCGACCGACCTGCCGTCGGGACTGAAGGCCACGCCGTAGACCTCGTCCGTGTGGTCGGTCAGGGGAATGCCGTCCGGCTGCTCACTGGACGCCTGCCACACCCGGACCGTGCTGTCGGAGGACGCCGAGGCGATCAGCCGGCCGTCGGGGCTGAAGGCGACGCCGTTGACGTCGGCGGTGTGGCCGCTCAGCGGCTCCCCGAGCGGTCGGCCGGTCGCGACGTCCCAGAGCCACACCGTGCTGTCCAGGCTCCCGCCGGCCACCGTCGCCCCGTCGGGACTGAAGGCGACCGCGTACACGGCCTCGACGGGCCCGGTCAGCGGCGCGCCGACCTCTCGACCGGCGGCGACGTCCCAGAGCCGCACCGTCGCGTCCTCGCCTCCGGACGCGAGCAGCCGCCCGTCGGGGCTGAAGGCGATGCCGTAGACCCGGTAGCCATGGCCGCCCAGGGGCAGACCGTGCGGTTCCCCGGTGGCCACGTCCCACAGCCGGACGGTGCCGTCCTCACTGCTCGAGGCCAGGAGTCGGCCGTCGGGGCTGAGGGCGACGTCATGGACGTCACCCTGGTGCCCGGACATCGGCACGCCGAGGGGTCGTCCCGTCGACACGTCCCAGGTGCGGACGACGTCATCAGCGCCGCCCGTGACCAGGGAGCGCCCGTCCGGGCTGAACGCGACCGCGAAGACCGCGTCCTCGGAGCCGACGAGGGCCCGGCTGACGGTGGGGGTCTCCTCGAGCTGCCAGATCCGCGCCGTGTCGTCCCATGCCGCGGTGGCCATCTGCCGTCCGTCGGGGCTGAAGGCCACGGAGTCGACCTCGTTGGTGTGCCCCGCCAACGGCTGGCCGTGGGGCCGACCGGTCGCGACGTCCCACAGCCGGGTGGTCGAGTCCGTGCCGCCCGAGGCCACCAGCCGGCCGTCGGGACTGAACGCCACCGCGCGCACCTCGGCCGAGTGGCCGGTCAGCGGTGCGCCGTGCGGCTGACCGGTGGCGACGTCCCACAGGCGGACGGTGGCGTCGAAGCTGCCGGACACCAGCAGTGCGCCGTCGGGGCTGAACGCGACCCCGCGCACCCAGTTGCCGTGGCCGGTGAGCGGTGCGCCGTGCTGGCCGCCCGTCCCGACGTCCCACAACCGGATCGTCCCGTCGTTGCTCGCCGATGCCACCAGGGTCCCGTCGGGGCTATAGGCCACTCGGTTCACCGCGTCCCCGTGTCCGGTGAGCGGCTGCCCGAGAGGACGTCCGGACGCCACGTCCCACAGCCGCACCGTCCGGTCGTCACTCGCCGTGGCGATCGACCGGCCGTCCGGGCTGAAGGCGACCGAGGTCACGGCGGCCTCGTGGCCGGCCGGCGGCTCGCCGCGCACCTCGCCGCTCCGGACGTCGGTGAGTGCCACGGTGCCGTCGGAGCTCCCCGAGACCAGCTGCTGACCGTCCGGGCTGAACGCCACGGCCGACACGCCGTTGGAGTGCACGGCCAGCGGTTCCCCCCGTGGGGTGCCGCTCGCCGCGTCCCACCAGTGGACGGCCCCGTCGGCGCTGCCGGTGGCCAGCACCCGGCCGTCCGGGCTGAAGGCCACCCCGTGGACCCGGTCGTCGTGGAGGAGCTGCCGGGACGCGTGGGTGGTCCGCGAGAGAGCGGTGACCAGCCCGGCCGGCGGCTCCGGCACCTGGCCGCGGGCCAGGCTCATCGACTGCAGACCGGCCAGGATCGCCGTGTCGGGCTGGGAGTCCACCAGCTCGGTCGTTGCTGCGGCGAGTTGGCGAGCCAGCGTCAGACGCGTCTGGGCCAGGGTGCGCTCGTTCGCGCGGACGGCGTACGCAACGGCTCCCAGCGCGACCACCAACAGCACGGTCAGACCGGCCGCCAGGACCCGGAGCCGCCGGACGGACCGTCGCGCGGCATGGAGCTCCCGCGAGGCCGACGCCCGGCTGGCGTCGAGGAACGCCCGTTCGGTCGGACCGAGCTCCGCAGAGTGCTCCCCGGACCAGCGGTCCGTGGCCGCCAGGCGGGCACCGCGCAGCAGATAGGAGTCGTCGCGCCCCTCGGCGTCCCAGTCGAGGGCCATCCGTTCCAGCTCCGAGCGGATCCGCAGCCACGCCCGTCCGGCCTCGATCGCGTCTCGCAGTGGAGGCCACTGCCGCAGCAGCGCCTCGTGGGCGACCTCCACGACCGCCTCGGCGGTCCCGGGCCGGCCACCGCCCTCCTGGCGCGAGGTGACCAGGCGCGCCTCCACGAACGCATCGACGACGACCTGCTCGTCGACGCCCAGGGAGCTGCGTCCCACACGTCGACGGGTCGGTTCGCCGTCGCCCTCGACGGTGACCAGCTTCAGCAACGTGGGCAGCACCAGCCGGTCGTCGCCTCGCCGGGACAGTTCCTCGGTGATCCGGTCGGCGCGGCGCTGGAGGGCACCGACGACCCCGCCGACGGACTCGTAGTCGGCGTGTTCGATCCGCCCATCGGGTCCGGCGCGCTGGTACAGCTCGCGCAGGGTGTAGGCCAGCAGCGGGAGGGCGTCCCCGCCGGCGGTGTCCTCGACCATCCGTCCGATGAGGCCCGGAGCGAACTCGAGTCCCGCTCGCCGCCCGGGTGCCTCGATCACCTCGGCGAGTCGCGCCCTGCTGAGCGGTTCCACGACGAGCGAGTCGTCGACGAGCTCGGCCAGCCCCGCGCGCTCCGGTGACGTGCTCAGGAACTCCGACCGGATGGTGGCCACTCCCCAGAGGGGACCCTCACCGCCCACCGCGCCACGCACGAGCCGCAGGAAGGCCTGCTGCTCATGGATCCCGCCCTGGGTCAGCAGCTCCTCGGCCTGGTCGATGGCGATCAGCACACCCGGGGGGTCGCCGTCCGCGGCACGGTGGAGGTCCGAGAGCTCGAGGGCCAGACGCCGCAACCCGGTCATGCCGTCCTCGAGGCGCCGTTCCACCAGCTCGACCGGACGCGGCCGGCCGTGCCCGTCGAACGCCGCGGCCAGGGAGCGGGCCAGGTTGCGGACCGGCTGGTCACCGGGACGCATGGGCGGCACCAGCACCCACCTGGAGCGCAGGCGCCGCAGGCGGGGGAGCAGGCCGGCCCGGAGCAACGAGGACTTGCCGCTGCCCGAGGGCCCGATGATGCCCACGAAGCGCCCGCTCCCTCGTTGCAGCGTCGGCTGGAGCAGGTCCATCAGCCGCTCGATCTCCGGGTCCCGGCCGAAGAAGACGGCAGCGTCCTCCGCGGTGAACGCCTCCAGACCCGGATACGGCGGACGGGTGACATCCCAGTCAAAGGCGTCAGCCGCGTGGAACCCGGCTCGCCGCAACCCACCCCGCAGACGGGCCAGGGCGGGCTCCCCCTCTCCGAGGTCGACCCACTGCACGTCCTCGAGCAGGGGCATCCGAACGCCGGCCTCGACGCGCACCGGGAAGACCGGTCGGCCCAGGGACCGCGCCAGGCTCACCTCGGCGAAGCACCAGGAGGATGCGACCGACGCCGGGCTGGCGAGGAACACCACGGCATCGGCGCTGCGCAGCCGGGCGTACAGCTCTCGTTCCCAGTTGCGTCCTGCGGGGATGCCGAGAGCGGGGTCGAAGTCGAGGAAGAGCGCCGAGAACTCCTCGCGCTGCAGCCAGTCGCGCATCCGCTCAGCCGCGGCCCGGTCGGCACTGCAGTGGCTCACGAACAACGACGGCATGACCGTTCCCGGATCCTGGGGTGCCAGGTGCGCCGCGCCGTGGTCAGCTCCAGGGCGGCTCGTACCGCGGCAGCCAGTGGTCGGGGTAGCCGTCCTCACCCGGCTCGACGAACACCATCTCGTCCAGGGGGAACGTCACGTCGTGATCCCGGTCGTCGTGGTCCGAGTCCCCACGCTCGTGCCGGTACTCGCACTCGTAGTCCGCCGGCGACCTGGGCTCGGACCAGCGCTTCCGCCGGCACACGACCTGGTCCGGCCCGGCGATGTTCCGCCATCCCTCACCTTCGGCCCAGTCCGGTAGTGGGGCGTCCTCGTTCCACACCAGGATCTCGCCGAGGCGTCGGTCGAAGGAGTCCGGTTCGACGACCCGGTAGCCGTTGACCGGCGGGTCGTGCCACCGCAAGGTGAACTCGTCCGGCAGGTCGTCCGCGACCTCCGGGTTGAGTTTCTCGGGGACTCCCTTGTGCTTCTTGGGCTTCTTAGGCGGCATGTCCCTCACCCGTCTCTCTCCAGCCCCACGGTCGGCACCGGTGTGCACTGGGTACCGTCGGACGGAACTCTGCAGTCCGGCCGTCACCGGACCGTCACCGCGGCACCACCCGTGGTCGCCGCGGGACGGACACACCGACGCGCCCGCGACACCTCAGCAGCTGCCGTCGGGTATCTCGCGCCCCGTCGTCGGCCTCTGGTGCATGCACGCGCACGGTGCTGCGGTGGGGCCTCCAGCGGACCCGCTCCCTGTCCGGCCGTGGACCCGCGCAGTCGCCCCTCACAGAGCAGGAGAGACCGATGGCAGGCCTGATCGCGACAGTCACCTCCACGAGTGCGCGGGCGCCGCTCGCCCGGCTCCTCACGGCACCCCTCGGCCTGGACGTCTGGGAGGTCCGGCCCGACCACCTGGTGGTGCAGGCCGACGAGGCCCAGGCCGCCCGGCTGGAGGCCATGGGGTACGGCGTGGAGCAGGTGCAGCTGCTCGAGCCCTACCTGAGCACCTTCGCCACCGACGACGCCGCGGCCGGCTACCACACCGTGGCGAGCCTGGAGGAGGACCTGCGGCGGCTGGCCGAGGAGCACCCGGAGATCGCCGAGCTGCACGAGATCGGACGCAGCGTGCAGGGCCGACCCCTCTGGGCGCTGCGCATCGGCGAGCGCCGCGGCAGCACCGCCAAGGTCGCCTTCCTGGGCTGCCACCACGCCCGGGAGTGGCTCGCCGTCGAGGTGCCCTACCGGCTGGCCGAGCACCTGGTCGAGAACTCCTCCTCCGACCCGGTGCAGCAGTGGCTGCAGCAGGGCGAGGTGTGGGTGGCGCCGATGGTCAACCCGGACGGCCACGAGTACACGCGCACCGACAACCGGCTGTGGCGCAAGAACCGGCGGCGCAACCGGGGCGGCAGCGTCGGCGTCGACCCGAACCGTAACTACGGCTACATGTGGGGCACGCTCGACGTCAGCACCTCCAGCCACGTCCCGTCGGACGAGACGTACGTCGGCCCGCGGGCCTTCTCCGAGCCCGAGGTGCGGGCGGTGCGGGACCTCGTCGCCCGCGAGCAGTTCCGCGGCGTGCTCAGCTACCACAGCTACTCGCAGCTGGTCCTGTACCCGTGGGGCTACACGTCCGACCCGATCGAGGACGACGCCGACTTCGCCGCGCACCGGGAGCTGGCGCAGGACATGGAGCAGCTGATCCGCAAGGTGCACGGCAAGACGTACACCGCGCAGCAGTCGTCCGAGCTGTACCCGACGGCGGGCGACACCAGCGACTGGACCTACGGCGAGTACGACGCGCTGTCCTTCACCATCGAGCTGCGCCCGGCCTCCGCGCAGGAGGGCGGGTTCATCCTGCCCGCCAGCCAGATCCACCCCTGCTGGGAGGAGAACCGGCCCGCGGCGTTCGCGTTCATCGAGCACGCCCTCGAGCGGGCGGAGCCTGACCGGTCGTGACCCGCTCGGACCTCACCGGCGCGGGCGACGAGCCGGTGGTCGCCCGCGTGACGCCGGAGAGCGGCAGCACCGTCGCGAGGCTGCTGGGTATGCCCCTGGGCCTCGACGTCTGGGAGCGGCACGCCGACTTCCTCGTCGTCGCCGCGCCGGAGAGCCGGCTCGCCGAGCTGGAGCGGCGGCGGCTGGCCCGGGTGGACCGCTGGGCCACCGCGGCGGAGTACGTGGCCCGGATGCAGGAGCGACCGCCGACCGAGGACGACGACGGCTGACCGGGCTCTCCCCGTGCCGGCGTTCCTCGTGCAGTGCCGGTGCTGTGGTGCCGGCAACCCGCGAGGAACGCAGGTGACGAGTTCGATGCTCCTATGGATCGTCAAGAGGCTCGGGCCGGTGGCGATGCGGTGAGCAGGTAGTAGAGCTCTCGAGCGATGAGTCGCTTCAGGCAGCGGATGATGTCCTTCTTCGACAGGCCTTCCTCGGTGCGGCGCTGGACGTAGGCGCGGGTGCGGGCATCCCAGCGCATCCGGCAGAGCACGACGCGGTAGATGGCGGCGTTGGCTTGTCGGTCGCCACCACGGTTGAGCCGGTGGCGGTGGGTGCGCCCGGAGGAGGCCGGGATCGGTGAGACCCCGCAGAGCGCGGCGAACGCCGGCTCGGAGCGCAGCCGGTCGGGGTTGTCTCCGG
>NZ_FNOT01000042.1 GCF_900107105.1 Geodermatophilus africanus | reverse complement strand
AGGTTCCACAGCCGCACCGTGCCGTCATCGCCGGCGGAGGCCAGAAGGCTCCCATCGTGAGCAAAGGCCAGCGCCCAAATCCTCTTCTCGTGGCCGCGCAGCGGCGAGCCCACCGGGGTGGGCGCAGCCGGATCGATGAGGTTCCACAGACGCACCGTGCCGTCATCGCCGGCGGAGGCCAGCAGAGGCTTATCCGGAGCGAAGGCCACCGCCCGGACCCCTTTAGCGTGGGCGATCAGGGTTCCTGCGTATGGGGTCGCGAGTATGTTGTTCACCAGTGCCGATCGAGTTTCGGGACTGTCATGAATGTGTACAGCGGCTTCGTTGAGTCGCAGGGCCGTGCGTGGGTCTTGATCGAGACGGGCTTCGGCCTGGGCTACGAGTTGACCGGCCGTGGCAAGGAGTTGGCGATCCTCAGCGGCGCGTTGCCGGTCAAATGCGAAGACGGCCAGGCCCAACGCGAGGATGAGGAGAGTGGACAGGATGGTGATGGCTCGGCCGCGGCGGCGCTGGTCGCGTCGGATGCTTACGGCCAAGAACTCTCGGGCTTGAGCGCTTAAGTCAACACGGTCGGCAATCAGGATTCGGTGTCGGAGTGGCCACCAGCTCACCGATCGCCCAACCCGGGCAGGCACCTTACGAGCAGGCTTGTACGCCGTGCTGTCGGTCCCGAGGCGTGCGCCGGTGTCGGCGAGGGCGGCCGCAAGTTGGCCACGTTCCCAAAGCCGGGTGGGTGAGTGTCCATGCTTCGCCCATTCGGCAGCGGCCTGTTCGATCTCGCGGCGGGCGCGCAGCGCGGATGCGGCGGCCGTGATGGCCGCGCTGAGGGGTGGCCACGCCGATAGGAAGGCCTCATGCGCAACGCCGAGGACGACGTGACCGGCCTCGGTGTCGGTGTCGAGCAGTCGGCGGTCGACGAACGGCTGAAGCTCAGCGAGGACCTGGTCGTGCAGCTCATCGCGGCGGATGCGCCAGCGGGTGGGGCGGCCTCGTTCGTCGACGGTCACCATTCGCAGCAGCTCCCGGATGACTTGGTCGCGGTCTCGGCCGCCGGTGGTGACCGCGTCAGCGAGGGCGGCATCCGCTTGCCCGGCCAGGGCGCCCTGGACGCCGCCGAGCTGCTCGTAGCGGATAGTGGAGATGCAGTCCCCGCGTCCGACGCCGTCGCTGAGCTGGGCCAAGGTGTAGGCCAGCAGCGGCAGGGCCTCGCCACCGCCGGTGTCAGCGACCAGCCGGCTCACCAGGTCGGCGTCGACGCTGATGCCAGCCCGGTCGGCTGGGCCCTCGATCACCGCGCGCAAGGCCTCGCGCCGCAGCGGCCGCAGGACGTGGGTGCGCGCCGGCAGCGCGGCCAGCTCGGGGTTGGCCAGGAGCGGGTCGAGGAACTCCGGCCGCAGTGTGGCCACCACCTGCGTCGGACCGTCGAGCGCGCGCCGCAGCAGCTCGGCGAAGCAGGCTCGCTCCTCCGTCCCGGTCTGGGTCAACAGCTCCTCGAACTGGTCGACCACTGCCAGCAGATGATGGCGCCGGCGTCCAGGCACGGCGAGCAGCAGGTCGTCGACCACCCCGGTGAGGTCGCCGGCGTCAAGCCGGTGGCGCACGTCGGTCACCGTCCAGGCCAGGCGGAGCTGGCGGGCGGAGGCGGCCAGCTCACGGGCCAGCGTGGCCATCGGGTGGGCGCCGGGCAGAAACGCCGGCAGTGTCCACCACTCGGGCTCGGCCGCCAGCACCGGTAGCAGTCCCGCCCGCACCAGCGACGACTTACCGCAGCCGGACGGACCGACCACCAACAACACCGCAGGGTCAGCCCGCTCTGCCGGAGAACGCAGCAGCGTGGCCAGTTGGTCGACCTCCCGGGCGCGGCCGAAGAACACCGAGTGCTCGTCGGTGTCCAGCGCGCGCAGCCCCGGAAACGGCGAGCGGTCATCGGGCCAGCCGTATCCGCCGGCGGCATTGACCCGCAGCAACGCCTCGGCCACCCGGGCGCGAGCCCCCGCCGCATCCTGCGTCATGTCCACGTACTGCACGGAGTTCAGCAGCGGATGCCGCACCCCCGATTCGGCCCGGATAGGCAGCAGTCGGCTACCCCGCGACTGCGCAATCGCCAACTCGGCGGTGCACCACACCGATGCCAGATATGCCGAGGTCAGCACGCAGACGAAGGCGTCGGCCCAGCGCAGCCGCTCGCGCAGCCGCTTCTCCCATTCCTCACCGGCGAGGATGCCGTCGGCCAGGTCCCGATCGAGAAACGCCTCGTGGCCCTCGTCGACCAGCCACCGGTGCACCTCGGCGGCCAGCGCAGCGTCCTTGCTCGCATGACTGACTAAGACCCTGGCCATGGCTGCTCCCCCAGGGTGCGCCACTAGAAGCCCAGCGTCACGACTAAACGCCCGATGGTCAATGGCCGTGGCCCCGCGGCGGAAGGCTGTGTCGAGATCCGGGTTGAGCGGGGCGCAGCTCGTGCGGCGAAGACACTCACCCACGCCGCAGCAGCGGCCTGACGCTACACCCGACGAGTGAACGGAAGCCGGGGCAGTCCCCCACGGCAATGTCGTGTGGTCAGTCCCGATACGCAGGCACTGAAGTGACCCTCGCAGGCCGGACGCCGGACTCGCCGGGCGGTTCAGGTGGTATCAGGCCGCGGGGTTGGGCGCTCCTGGCTGACGTGTCCTATCTGGCGGCGTTCGATGAGGTGAGGTTGTGATTGATCCGGTGCAGGTGTTGTGGTCTCCGGCCGGGGTGAGCCTGGCGTCGCTGGGTGATCGGGCGTTGATCGATATGTCCGACGGCGACACGCCCAACATTCGGATGCCGATCCGCATGCTGTCGGTGGACACCCCGGAGGTGACGGCCAGGACTGCCGACCGGGCCGCCGCCGTCGACCGGGAGTTCGTCCAGCTGGCCGAGTGGATCGATCAGGGTCAGGCACCGATCTCGCCCGGCCTGGCGGCACACTTGCTGCCGAAGCTGGCCACGGGCAAGGCGGGCACGCTGCAGTTCGAGCAGGGGCAGGCGGCGTCGGCGTTCGCGAAGCAGAACATCGACACCCGGCTGACGCGCCCGGACGGGTCCCGCCGCAATCTGTTCATCCGGGTCACCGACACCCTGTTCGACGCCAACGGCAGGCTGCTGGCCTACGTCGCCCCGGACTACAGCCCGCGGGAGCGCGAGACGCTGTCCCGGGCCCAGCGGGCGACGTTCAACCTCGACCTCGTCACTAACGGCTGGGCTGCTCCGTTCTTGCTTTACCCATCGATCCCCGGGGAGCTGGACCTGCCGCTGCTCGTCGCCGCGGCCGCCACCGCCCGCACCGGAAGGAAGGGCATCTGGTCGGACTCCGCGGCGCTGCTGGCCTACGAGTACCGGGCGATGGAGAAGCTGTACGCCATCACAAAGAGGATCGTCGCCGGTGAGGAGGTGCGGGGTGCGGCCGCCTTCGGCTGGCGCGAACGCTACTGCGCCGACATGCGAAACCGGGTGCTGCACGGCCCCGAGGACTACATGAACGTGCCCCCGGAATATCGGTTGTGGATCTGGCCCGACGACGTGGCTACGGCGGTCAGCCGGCTCAACCTCGTTCCGGCGCCCGCCCTCTCCCACGTCGATTGATGGTCGGAATGGTCAGCGCGTCGGGGTAATCGGGTGGCGCCGCCCTCCACGCGGGGCGTGCGCAGATCGCAATCCGCCGGTTGGTCGAGGCCGACGTCAAGCCTGTCGTCTGCCCTGGCGGCGCGCGCACCGGTCGCCGGTGATGGGTCGACCGGTCGTCTCGTGGCCCGGTCGAGCTGCGGCTGATGCTGCTTCCGGTGTGGTTATCGCCGCAGCCCGGCTATCGCTACGACCGGGGCATGAAGATGAAGTAGGAGCTCGGCTGGGCTGACGCCAGACGGATCCGCCGGCCCAGCGGCTCCCGTAGGTCAGTTACCGGCTGCCCGGAACTGCTTGACTACTTCGGCCCTGATGCGACCTCGCGGAGAGACCTCGATCCCCTGGCTCTTCGCCCACGCCCGCACAGCCGCGGGGTCCACATCGGTGGCGGTGTGACGAACAGTGGCTCGCCCGCGGCGGGTGCCGCCCACCTTGCGAGCGGCCTTCACGTAGCGAGAGAAGGCATCACGCGAAGGCATCGACGTCCTCGCCGACCGCGCACCCGGGCTGCGCGGCGCGCTGCTGGCCGCTCGCGCCGCCGGCCATTCCCACGTGACCGTGGACGGCACGCTCATCCGCACCGATCGGTGTCGCGTCGCCGGACCGACGGCCCGCGCTGATGGGTCCGACCGGCGGGTGGATCTGTGGTGGTCGGGCAAGCACGCCGCCCACGGCGGCAACGTGCAGGTCATCGCTGTCCCCGATGGCTGGCCGATCTGGACCTCACCGGTGCGGCCGGGACGGGAGCACGACACCACCGCGCTGCGCACCCACCCCGAGGTCCTGCAGCTGCTGGCCGAGTGGACCGACGCCACCCACGCAGTGCTGGCCGACCTGGGCTACGAGGGCGAGCGGGCGGCGCTGACCACGCCGATCAAGAAGACCACCGACGCGCCGCTGACCGACGACCAGCGCACCATCAACCTGCTGCACGCGGCCACCCGGGCCCCGGCCGAACGCGGCAACTCCCTGCTCAAGACCACCTTCAAGGCGCTGCGCCGAGTCAGCCTCTGCCCGTGGCGCATCGGCGCGATCACCGCTGCCGCCCTCGTGCTGCTCCACCACGTGCATGGCCGCACCACATGATCAACAGGCGAGCGGACCCGTTACTGGGAATGGCTCAATGAGCACCCACCGCCCGACCGACTCCGCCGGCACGACTCGTCAGCGGCGAGGACCGCGGCCATCAATGACAGGTCAATGTCATGACCAGGACGTACTTAGGACGTGGCTCGGCTGCCTCGTCGACACGCGGCGGAACGCCTCTGGGGCAACCGGTGGCTTGACCCGCCGGGGTGACGTCCCGCTGAGTGGTGGATGTAGTCCTCACCGTGCTGGTCAGCGGTGTGGTGACTATGGCGTGAGGATGGGCGGTGCCGCCAGTGCTGGGGTGGCGTCGATCGGGCGGATGGCGGCCATCGAGCCCTCGGAGAGGTAGCGGCGGTCGGAGGCCTGCCATTCGTCGTGGGCCTCGACCAGCACGGCGCCGGCCAGGCGCAGCAGGGCGTCGGGGTTGGGGAAGACGCCGACGACGTCGGTGCGGCGCTTGATCTCCTTGTTCAGCCGTTCCAGCGGATTGGTCGACCAGATCTTCTTCCAGTGCGCCACCGGGAAGGCGGTGAAGGCCAGCAGGTCGTCCTCGGCGTCGCGCAGCATGGCCTCGACCTGCGGGAACTGGCGGCCGAGCATGCCGGCGATGACGTCGAGTTGGGCGTGCACGTGTTCGGCGTCGGGCTGGGCGAAGACCGTGCGGATCGCCGCGGCCACCATCTCGGCGTTGCCCTTCGGGACGCGGGCGAGCACGTTGCGCATGAAGTGGGCCTGTAAAGAATCAACTTGTCGGCGTGTCAATGTCGTCGGCGCTCGGGGTCGGCAGCGAGGCGAGGAGCTCGGCCGCGGTGGTGAATCGGGTGGCGGCCGGTGTGGCGGCGTAGCCGGTCTGGTCCAGGAGCGGGCCGACTTCGCGCAGCGCGCCTCCGATGGTGCGGCGGCTGACTTCGAACAGCTCGGCGAGGGTGTCGTGGGTTCCCAGGCCGCGCCGGTGGAGCACGGTGGCCAGCACCCGCTCGGCGTCGGTGATCTTCTGCATGAAGACGCCGCCGCGGGCGCCGGGCAGCCGTTCGCCGCCGCGGAGTCGATGCCGAT
>NZ_FNOT01000029.1 GCF_900107105.1 Geodermatophilus africanus | reverse complement strand
CCGGACAAGCCCCTGCTGGCCTCCGCCGGCGATGACGGCACGGTGCGGTTACGAGACCTGACCAGCCTCATTGAGCTCCAAGCTCATGCCTTGAAGCGCGCATGCTCCATCACCGGCGGTGGCCTGAGCCGCGGCGAGTGGGCAATTCATGTACCGGGTCTTGAGTACGTCGACGTCTGTGGAACGTGACGTGGTTGCCGAGTTCCCGAAGAGCTTGTCTCACTCAGATGGTTAATGACCTGCGCGGTGTTGTTCAATCCTGGTGGAGGGACTGAGCCTTTCCCGGTCGTGGACAGGCTGAGCGACACGCCCACCGCAGCGGGGTGACGACGAAGAGGCAGGAAGCTTGTTCAGGGCGGCGGGGGGCAGGACGTCTGCCTCCAGCGCCTCGTTGCTGGACACCTCGAGGCGCAACGCTCCCTCGTCGAGCGCCCACTGCACGTAGCTGTTGCTGTCCGCCAACGTCAGGACGGCGTGGTCCTCTCGCCCGTCTATGACCGCCTCGATCGCCGCCCGGGTCGCCTCCGCTACTTCGTCCCACGTCTGCACAGCACCGCATCTTGCGCTACGGGGACCGGGCACTGATCTGCGACATAGGCCCGGCGGGGATGTTGCAGGACGGATGGGGAGGACCTGCGGACGGTCGCCGGAGGCCTGACATCGAGCGGATGGGAACGCCCCCGGTTCAGTTCACCTCGTGCCTGTGGGGCTGCGGCCTGCGCTGGCAGAGCGAGATCCGCGCGCGAGCGCACGTTCCTTGGGCGGTGGCGGGCAGCCAGGTCTAGACGCGTCCTGCCCGTCACCTTGACCTGTCTAGGGCTCCCGGGGATCGACGGCCGGCGAGGCTGCACGCCTTGCTTGCCGTCCGTCCGGAGGAGAACGCCGATGCCGAGTGGCCGCAGAGCGCTCCCGGCTGCTGGACGCCACGCTGCTCTACGTCGGTACCGGCCCCTCGCCGTCCAACCGCCGAGTGCTCGCCTTCGCTGAGGCCGATCGGCAGCGGCGGGTCAACCTGCGCACCGGCCGCTGCGATGGTGCAGCGAGTCGCTCCCGCACGGTCGCGGCCGACAACGGCGGCACGGCGGCTGACCCCCTGGGACATTTCCTGTCCCTGGTCTCTGGTCCTGACCAGCCGGGCCCTAACCCCTGATCTTGGACACGCTCAATCCAGTCTTGGCCTGGAGGAAGCGAGACGATCCGGACGTGGCGAGGAAGACGTACTCCGAGGAGTTCCGCCGGGACGCGGTCGAGCTGTACCGGTCGACGCCGGGAGCGACGGTGGTGGGCATCGCCGGAGACCTGGGGATCATGGACTCGACGTTGTCGGGGTGGCTGAAAGACGCCGGGTGCCGCTGCATCCGCGCCCCGGGCGGGGCTCGCCGCCGACGCCGGACGGTGAGACGCCGGCCGCTGAGCTGGCCAGGCTGCGCGCCCGGGTGGCCGAGCTGGAGGCCGCCGAGCGGAAGCTGAACGCCGAGCGGGACATCCTGCGGGCGGCAGCCAAGTATTTCGCCGGGGAGACGCGCTGGTGACCCGCTTCCAGTTCGTCGCCGACCACCGAGACGCCTTCGAGGTGAAGCGGATGTGCCGGCTGCTGGACGTGCACCGGTCGGCGTTCTACGCCTGGGAGGCCACCGCGCCGGCCCGGGCGGCTCGCGCCGCGGCCGAGGCCGAGCTCGCGCAACGGATCCGCGCGGTGCACGCCGACCACCGGGCCAACCGGGCCTACGGGGCGCCGCGGATCACCGCCGAGCTCAACGACGGCGCCCCAGACAGCGAGCGGGGTGAACCACAAGCGGGTCGCCCGCGTGATGGCCGAGCACAAGATCGCCGGGATCCGGTTGCGCCGGCCGGTGCGCACCCGATCGGCGAGCCGGCCGGTCAGCAGGTGCCCGACCTGCTCGAGCGCGACTTCACCGCCGCGGCCCCGAACGTGAAGTACGTCGGAGACATCACCTACCTGCCCTGCGGCGAGGGCATGAACCTGTATCTGGCCACGGTGATCGACTGCTACTCCCGCCGGCTGGTGGGGTGGTCGATCGCCGACCACATGCGCACCGAGCTGGTCGCTGACGCCCTGCTCGCGGCCGCCGCGACCCGCGGGAGCCTGGCCGGGGCGATCTTCCACAGCGATCACGGCGGGCAGTACAGCGCCCGGGCCTTCGCCCAGCTGTGCGACCACCTCGGCGTCGTGCGGTCGATGGGCGCGGTCGGCTACAGCGCCGACAACGCGCTGGCCGAGTCGTTCAACGCCACCCTCAAGCGGGAAACCCTGGCCGGCGCCGCCGGCTGGGACAGCCCCGCCCACGCCCGGCGAGACGTGTTCGGCTGGATCACCCGCTACAACAGCCGCCGACGGCACTCCGCCTGCGGACAGACCAGTCCCACCGTCTACGAGGCCGGCTGGGCCCCGGCTAGGCTGCCAACCGCGGCTTAGGCACCCATCACGTGTCCAAGATCAGGGGGCAAGGCACTCCCTAGGAGCAGCCGAGCGCACCCAAGGGCGGAAGCAGAGAGAGCACGAGCGTCGCCCACCGAGTTGGCCCACCAGGGCGGTATCACCAGGCGCTCGTCGGCGCTCGGCATGGGTAGCGGTTTGCGTTGACCGTCCGTGGTTTGTTCGCGACGCTGGACTGGCGCGGCGAACTCCGCTGGGAGGAGCGATGGCCAGGGTCTTCATAAGCCATTCCAGCAAGGACGCCGCGCTGGCCGCGGAGGTGCACCGGTGGCTGGTCGACGACGACCACGAGGTCTTTCTCGACCAGCACCTGTCCGACGGCCTGCTCGTCGGCGAGGAGTGGCAGCAGCGGCTGCACGAGCGGCTGCGCTGGGCCGACGCGATTCTGTGCATCCTCACCTCGCCTACATCCCCCCGGTGTAGCGCTGAGCCCGGATTTGCTCACGCGGCAGCCGGCTGTTGCGGTGCGCACCAAACCGGGAGTGCGGCATCCGCTGCTCAACTCCGCCCGTACGTGAACATGACCACCGACCCGGCCGCGTCACGGGCCGAGGCGGCCGAGACGCTGCTGCGGATCGACGCCGCGGGTCAGTACCGGCAGCTGAACTTTCCGTCGGGCCGCTGGGCAGAGATGACCACGCCTCGAACCATGCCGCGGTGTGGGTTGATCTCGAACCGCCCTCGTCGCCGCCCACGAGGCCGTACCCTGGGCCCACTCTGCAAAGCGGATCCGCGTCGAGCACGGCATCAGCCACCTGAAGAACCGGCAGGCCCTGGATCGTTACATCGGCCGACGCACCCACGGAATTTGCAAGTATCTGCGGGTGGCTCTGGGTGGGGCTCCGATCCGGGAGTTGTTCCACTCGCTAGACTGGGCGGACGCCCGCCAGGAGGGACTGATGGCTGACCTTCGTCTGTCCGGATCACAGATAGAAGACCTTGGAACCTTGCTCGGGGCCGCGTTCTCGCCGCCACGGTTCGACGAGTTCCTGCTCTACCGCCTCAATCGGCACACCTGGAACTATGCCGGTGCGAACGATGACTACCGAACCACGTTGCGACGGGTGATCCAAGAGGCGAACGCCCGGCTCTGGTGGCGTGACCTGCTGTCGGAGGCCCGCAAGGCGGCATCCGGGGATCCGGGCCTCCTCGCGTTCGGGGAGCAGTTCAGCCTATCCCCAACGACAGTTGCGGTCGACGGCGGCGGCCAACGGCCGTTACAGGGCCAGCAGCTGGAGCTGAAAATCAAGGACGCCCAGTCCACGTTCGACATCGGCACCTGGCGCAGACGACTGGGCGAGATCGAGGGACGCGTGTGCCGGGTCGAGTTCCCCGAGCTAGTGGCTAAGGGCACGGGGTTCCTGGTTGGGCCTAGCGTCGTGCTCACCAACTACCACGTTATTGAAAAGCTCCACGACGGTTCGGTGGCGCCGGCCGCGGCCGTGCTCCGATTTGATCACAAGGTGGCCGACGATGGGGTCACCGTGGAGGCGGGAACCACCTTCCGGCTGGCCGCAAACTGGCTGCTCGACTTCAGCCGCTACAGCCCACGCGACTTCGAGGTGGCACCCGCCCAGGACCCGGCGCCCGACGAGCTGGACTACGCGCTCTTGTCGGTCGACGGGACGCCCGGGGACGCGCCGGTTGGCGGTCCGACCGGCGACCCAAACCCGACGCCCCGCAAGTGGATCGAAATGCCGGCCGAGGAGCACAATTTCTCCAGCCAGCGGTCGCTCTATATCGTCCAGCACCCGGACGGGGGTCCGATGCAGGTCGCGATCGACAGCGAGGCCGTGGTCGGCCTCAACGCCAGCCGGACGCGCGTTAGGTACACCACGACTACCAAACCCGGGTCCTCCGGCTCCCCCTGCTTCGGCCCCGACTGGCAGTGGGTGGCCCTCCACCACAGCGGCGACCCGAAGTACTTGCAGGGAAAGCCGCCCGACTTCAACCAGGGGATCCCCCTTCCCGCGATTCGCCAGCTGCTCACCGCGCGGGGCAAGGACGACCTGCTCGGCGTGGGTGTATGAGCGGAGGCCCACCACCATGCCACTGATCAAGCTGACCCCCGACCAATACAAGACCCTGCGCGAGGCGCTGCTGGCGGGCTTCCCTGGCCCGGCGAAGATGACCGACCTGCTGCGGCAGCTCAACCAACAGTATGAGCGGATAACCGTCGAGCACTACACCCTCGAAGAGAACGTGGCGGCGGTAATCCGGGACGCGGAGACTAGGGACTGGCTCCCCCATCTGGTGTCCAAGGCGCGTGAGCTGGTTCCCGATCCCGCCTTCCAGCGGCTCCTTCAAGAGCTCCATCCGCTGGTCCCCGCCGCTGCCATCAGCGACTTCCAGGTCACGCGCCTGACGGGCAGCTACGTGCTCATCGACCGGGCGATTCTGCGAGCTAAGCTCGAGATCCTCAGTCAGCCGCTAGGCAAACGAATCCTGGTGGTCACGGGCGGCGACAAGACCGGGAAGTCCTACAGCGTCCAACTCATCTCCTACCTCCACCTTCGGCGAAGCCAGTTCAAGCTCGTCCCGATCGATCTTGAGGCTTACAAGCGGCTGCTCGGCCCGGAGCGGCTGATTGAGCCGATCGACCTCGCCAAGGACTTGGTACAAAAGCTGCAATACCAGGTCGAGATTCCCGATCCGCCCAGCGACGCGCAGTGGGCAAGCTGGGTGCTCGACTTCTGCAACGTCCTCGAGGCGGAGGCACTCAACGACCCCGAGCGCCGATGGATCGTAATTGACGCCTTCAACAGCGTCCCGGTGACCCAGCCGACCTTTGACCTCATCAAAGAGCTGGCGATTCGCGTCAGCACGAATTTGACTCGCTACCGGCTCGTCCTGCTCGGCTACAAGGAGTCGTTTCACCGGGTCGTCTACCCGACGCTGGCCGAGGAGCAGATCGAGGCGATCGGGAAGCGCCAGCTGGCCGAGTTCTTTGTGCAGGCCTTCGAGGAGCACGGGATCCCGCTCGAGAAGCCGCGGCTGACGGCGGCCGTCCGGCGGGTCCTCCAGGGCCTCGACCCCAAGGACGCCGACTTCCTCACCACCCTCGGGCAGCGGGCGGGCGAGGAGCTCGAGCGGGCCGCGAGCGTGGGCGGTGGCCGGTGAGCGCCGCCGGCGAGGAGGATCGTCTCGGCGCCCTAGTCGACGAGGTAGTGGCCCTACTTGAGACCGACGAGGACATGCCAAGCCCGCCGCCGCGGCCGGTCCGCGAGTACGGGCGGCTCCACGAGGCCGCGGCGGTGCTGAACTGGTTCGATCCACAGACAATCCACCCGGCGGCGGGGGCCGGAGAGCCGGAGAGCATCGACCAGCTTCTGGCCCATGCCACCCGGACGGTCGACCGGACCGGCGAGAGACGCTGGACGCTGTCGCCAGAGTTCCGCGTGGCCGTGCTTCGACAACTCCGCGAGCGCGGACGCGTCCTTGGCGCGCTGACGGCCAACAAGGAGGTTCCTGAGGGCTCACACGGGATACTTCACGACTACCTGGAGGGGAGCGCCCCGCCGTTGGATGAGCAGTCCCTCGCTCAGCTGGCCTCCAGCTACGAGGCGACCGAATGGCTCCGAGCGGCGGGCTTCGAGGGACTGCCCGGGCGTGACGCCCTGCAGCGACGCATCGACTGGCTGACGCTCCTTGAGCCTTTTGAGCATCTTGCCGGCACATCCTTCCGTGGCCGGGTCAAAGAGCTGCGGCGTCTGCGGTCCTATGCTGAGGTGCTGCCGCCGACGGACCACGGGAGCTCCGCGGCCCGCTTCGTCACCCGGGTCACCAGCCTCCACGAGAAGCCACCGCTGCTCATCTATGGCCCCGGGGGGGTCGGCAAGTCCACGCTGCTCGCGCGCTTCATCCTCGAGCACGCCCAGGCCTTAGAGCGGGACCGCTTCCCATTCGTCTACCTCGACTTCGACCGGCCCGACGTCGACGCCTCAGAGCCGCTGACGCTGCTCATCGAAGCCCTCCGGCAGCTCGCCATCGAGTACCCCCAGGCTCGCGAACGGTGCCAGCGCATCCGTGACAGCTGGACGGAGCTGCTTATCAGCGCCCAGCAGCCCGGCGGGAAGTCGCCAGGGGCGGCGACGCGAAGCATTGTCCGCACCCGGAGCACCGCCGTCCGCGACTTCGCGCGCCTGATTGACTCCCTGGGAGCCAACGACCGGCCGGTGCTCTTTGTGGTGGATACCTTCGAGGAGGTGCAATGGCGCAGCGAGGAGGATGTGGCGGCGGTCTGGACCCTGCTGGAGCAGCTCCAGCCGGTCATCAACCGGCTCCGGGTGTGCATCGCCGGGCGGGGACAGCTTCCTGGTCGTAGGACCGACGAGCTGCCCCTGGAGGGGCTCGACGAGGAGGCGGCGGTCGGCTACCTGCTCGCCCACGGTATCTCGGACCCTTCGGTCGCCCGCCGTATCGCCCGCCAGGTCGGTGGCAGCCCGATGAGCCTGAAGCTTGCGGCCGAGCTAGTCCGTGAGGAGGGACTCACCAATGGACGGCTGGACATCGCCAGCCGCGAGTTCCTCTACATCCGGGTCGACGATGGCGTTATCCAGCGGCAGCTGTACCAACGTATCCTTGGCCGCATCCGCAACCCGGATGTCCAAAAGCTCGCCCATCCGGGGCTGGTTCTCCGGCGGCTGACACCCGACCTGATCTTGGAGGCGCTGGCTGTTCCCTGCCGCCTGAATGTCCGCTCACTTGAGCAGGCCCAGGCGCTGTTCCAGGAGCTCAAGCGCGTGGTCTCGCTAGTGGTCGTGGCCAGCGACGGCGCGCTCGAGCACCGCCCGGACCTCCGGCTGCTTATGCTGCGGCTGCTCGAGGCAGAGCAGCCGGAGCAGGCACGGGCAATCCGCCAGTCGGCCGTCCGGTACTACGAGCGGCGACCGCCGGAGCCGCGCGAGCGGGCCGAGGAAATCTACCTGCGACTGGCGCTGGGGCAGGAGCCGGCGATAATCAATCCGCGCTGGATCGAGGGCGTGGAGCGACACCTGACGAACGTCCTCTCGGAGTTTTCCGGCAAACGGCGCGCCTACCTCGCTTCTCGGCTTAAGATCGAGGTGGACGAAGAGACACGCCGTCTGGCCGACCTGGAGGACTGGGAGCGGCTGGTTGAACGCAAGGCTCAGGAGCTGCTGCTGCAGGAGCAGCCCCGGGAGGCACTGGCGGAGTTAGAGGCGCGCCCCGACCGGACTCCGGCCAGTCCAGTGGTCAGCCTGCAGGCAACCGCGCTGGCCCGACTGGGCCAATGGCAGGACAGCCTGGCCGTGCTGGAGGACGGCATCGACCGCGCAATCACCCATGGGGAACGGCGGCAGGCGCTCGACCTGGCCCTCCAGCAGGCCGAGGTGACGCTTGCCTCGGCCTTAGCAGACGACACACCACGCTTGCTCTCGCGGCTCGAGTGGTTGACGGAGAGCGTGACCACTGCGGCCGACCGGCTGGACGCCGTCGCTCATCGGCTGGCGTTGGGCCGCCTCGCCCCACAGCCGGCGGCGGACGGCGTCGAGCTGCATGGCGAGCTCCGGAAGCTCTTCGATGACCTGCCCGACGAGGTCCTTGGCAATGACCCCGCGCTGGCGCACTGGGTCGGGTCGCTGTTCGGGGTGGACGACGTCCCGCGCCTCTCGCGGGTGCTCCGTACCTCAGGGCTGCCGCGGACCGACGAGTCGGCCGTGCGACGGCTGGCGTCCGCCATCGCCAGCTCCGACCTTGAGCACTCTAAGAACATCGGGAAGGACCCCGGCCTCCTCACGCGCGAGCTCGGCATCCCCATCGGCGACTCGCTCACCGCCTCATTGGGACGGTTCCTGCTCACCGCCAGCGACACGACGGTCTCGTCCGTGCTCGTTCGGCTGCTCGACGAGCACACGGCCTTCGTGACGCCCGACGTCCTTGACGCGTTTGCCAACGTGCTTCGGTCGGCGCTCGGCGTTGAGCGACCGACCACCCGGGCCGCCCGCGACAACCTGGTCGAGCTTGTCGGCCGACCTCGGTCGGCGTCGCTCCCCGCGCTCACCCTGGCCCGGTTGTCCGGCGCCCTGGTGTCAGCGTTCCGCTCCACCACCGAGCTCCGGGACTTCCTGCGCTTCCGTTTCGACCGGAGCCTCGACGCTATCTCGGCGCCAGGAAGCCTGCAGGTCGCGGTCTGGGATGTGCTCCAGTCCGCGGTCGCCGAGAATTGGGTCGAGCAGCTCGTCGTCAAGGCGAGGGAAGCCCACCCGGCCAACGTGGAACTGGCCCAGGTCGCCGAGGAGCTCGGCCTTTCGACGCTCGTTCCAGGCGACCCCGCTCTGGTCACCCAGGCGGCCGCGCTGTCGGGGATCGACCCCACCACTTGGACGAGGCGCCTGGCGGCAATTGAGGGCCAGGTCTGCCGGGTCGAGGTCGGCGACCGAGTCAGCGGCACGGGCTTCCTCGTCGGCGTCGACCTTGTGCTGACGGCTGACCACATGCTGGCGCCGGTGCACGAGGGCGGGATGCCACTGGAGGATGTGGTCCTCCGCTTCGACTACAAGACCGACCGCAGCGGCCGGGCCGTCACCTCGGGCATAGAGTTCAAGGTCGCGAGCATCCTGGCCCGCAGTGAGTACGGCAATCAGCCGGGCCGGCTGGGCTACAACTTGCTGCAAGTCGCCGGGCATCCGGGCGCGCAACCCGTCGGCGACCCCCAGGTCGAGTCGAGCGGGACCCTGCGCCGCTGGATCGAGGCGCCCGACCCGCCGCCCCGCATCGACCTGGGCGACGCGCTCGCCCTAGTCCAGCATTCCCGCGGGGGGCCGCTGAACCTGACAGTCGGTCAGGACGCGGTGGTCGGGCTGAGCCTCGACGGCACCCGCGTCTACTACGACCTCGCCAGCATGCCCGGGTCCTCCGGCGCCCCCTGCTTCACCCTCGACCTTCAGCTGGTGGCGTTCAACATCGGCCTGTCGATTGCGGACCCGGTCAACGCGCGCCGCACGTTCACCGGCATCCTGATGTCGGCGGTCCTCGGCGATCTCCGCCAGCAGGGCCACGGCGGCCTGCTCGGCGCAGTATTCGCATAAAGTGGCCCCCTCGTGAAGCCCATTAATCCGCCCGACGGTACTTCGCTGTTTACGCCAGCCAACGAGAGCGATATAGTCCTGCTCCAGGCATACTCTCGACTGACTGTAACCTCGGCTAGGAGCGCTTCCACAGCATCCCGAAAAGCTGAGAATCCCGCGCTCGTGGATAGCGTCTAGGAGGCCATTCGCGAGACCTGGCTGGAAATTTGCTTCGCCCGGCTCTCAGCCTCGGCCGCGCAAGATGATGCTCTAATGCTCCGCCCCGCCCAGATTATGACCCTGCGGCATGCTAGACACGGGCTGCTATTCGTCGAACGGTAGCTGGTCACCCAGGTGCACTCAGGTCACGGGGTCACCCATGTGAGTTGGCCTGCTTCCTGGAGGGGTCCCGGTCTGGTCGTTTCGGGCTAGTGGTTCTGCCCGTTGGAGGGTCGGGGGTCATGCGGCCTGGAGGTAGTGGGCGGATAGCCGATTGAGCAGTCGCTCAAGTGACTTGCGGCTGAGGTGCCAGTCGAAGGGCTCGGCTCTGGGGTTGTAGTGGCCCTGAATGCCAGCAGACCCTCGGCGGGGCTTCGAGGTTGGCGAAGTCGCCGAGCGTGAGCACCCTTGCGTGCGACGACGGAGCAGTAAATCTCCTCGCTCTGCTTCGACCAGCTAGTGCTCCGTTGCTGTAATTCTTGATGTCATCCCCGATCGGGGGCGACCATTCTTTATGGCCGCTCACGTGCGGACTGTGGTGGTGCCGGAGGCCGACCCGCGGGAGTTGCAGCGGCGGGCACGGGCCAAGGGGGCGCCGGCCCGAGAGGTGGAGCGGGCCCGGATCGTGCTGCTGGCCGCCGAGGGGTTGCCGGGCAAGCAGATCGCCGCGATCGTCGGGTGCGCTGAGCCGACAGTGGTCACCTGGCGGCGCCGCTACGCCGAGTCCGGCCTGGCCGGGCTGGCCGACCTGCCGCGGCCGGGCAAGCCCTCCCCGCTGCCCGAGGCGCTCCGGGACCGGGTGCTGGAGCTGACCCTGACCGAGCCGCCGACCCAGTACGGCGCCACCCACTGGTCCTCGCGGCTGCTGGCCGCGGCGCTGGCCGGCGAGGGCACGCCGATCTCGCACGCCACGGTGGCGAGGATCTGGCACCGCTTCGGCGTGCAGCCCTGGCGGACGGAGACGTTCAAGTTCTCCACCGACCCGCAGCTGGAGGGCAAGATCTGTGACGTCGTCGGGCTCTACCTGCATCCGCCGGAGAAGGCGGTGGTGCTCTGCGTGGATGAAAAGCCGCAGCTGCAGGCCCTGGAGCGGACCGCGCCGGTGCTGCCGGTCCGGCCCGGGCACCCGGAGGCGGCCAGCTTCGACTACGTCCGAGACGGCACCACGACGCTGTTCGCGGCGCTGGAGGTGGCCACCGGGCGGGGGGTCACCGAGGCCTGCACCGAGCGCCACCGGCACCAGGAGTTCCTGGCATTTCTCAAGCAGGTCGCCGCCGCCTATCCGCGCCGCGAGCTGCACGTGGTGGTCGCCAACTACGCAGGGCCGCGTCAAAGTCGTGAATGTGGCCGTGACCTGCCTGGTCCTTGTCGATCATGCTGCGTGGAGTGCCTCGGTGATCGCGGTGGGGCTCCAGGCGGCAGTGCGTTGAGCAGCGGCGATGTTGGCGTGGCCGGTCAGCCGGGCGATGTTGGTGGCGGTGTTGCGCAGCGCGGCCATGAGCTGAGGTCCGGCGCCAAGCCGGATTCGCGAGGCGTCTTCACGCTGGGTGACGTCGCGGACGTGGTGGGCGCTGTTCTCGATGGCCCAGTGCCCCTGCAACCAGTCGGCGAGGAGCCGGCAGTCGGCCCCTCGGTGGTCGAGGGAGGTGACTGCGTACACGATCTCCACCGAGGGCTTGCGTGCGCCGACGCGTCGCCGGCGAACGACCTTGATCGCCCGGCGGGCGCCGGGGAACAGCGCCTGAGCGTCGGTGCCGTCCAGGTCGATGACCTTGATCGAGCGGGACTCGGTCCGGCCATGTCCGGTTCCGCGGCGGCGGGTGCCGGGAGCCTGCGCCCACGGCAGGCACCTCAGCTCCTGGCGCAGCAGCGGCTGGTTGCCCTTGACGGTGAACAGGTAGTGCCCGCCGCGGGTGGCCGGGAAGTCCGCATGTCCCCGCTGGCAGTGCAACGCGTCCGCGGTGACCAGCACATCGGCCAGCTCTGGCAGCGCGGCCAGGGCGAGGGCGAACGCGGCGACCTCGTCTCCGCCGGGCACCGCGACCTGGGTGAGGACCAACTGGTGGGCGTGGTCGTAGACGCACACTAGCTTGGTCGGCCGACCGCCGGCCGCCGTCGAGCCGCGCAGCGTCTTGCCGTCCACGGCCAGCACGGTGCGGCACGCGGCCGCCGTCGTTCCCGCCGGCTGCTGCGCTCGGGCGCGCGCTTGGCGGCCGGTCACCCAGGTCGTCAACGCGGCTTCCACGGCGGTGATGTCGACCGCGGCCAGCACCCGGCGGAACGTGGCCGCCGACGGCGATGCGCCACAAACGCCCAGCGCCTGCGGGGCGGTTGCCGCCCACTGCGCGATCGCCACCCACGACGAGGCGCCGGCCATCACCGCCTGCGGCGCGAGCAGCAGCACCGACTGCAGACCGTGACGACGCCCCCGCCGCCGACGCGGGTCCGGGACCGCCTTGAGCGCCTGCACCAGGCCGATCGAGTCGGCCGCGGACAGCGGCCCAGGGACGGTCGCCGACGCTGGCAGCGATGCGGACAGGGAAGATGCAGACGCGGGCATGGGTCATCTCGCTGGTGGTCGACGGCGTAGAGAACCTCAGACCACCACAGGGCCCATGCCCGCCCTCATCCGCCCAGCGCAGACCCCTAACTCAACGACTTTGACGCGGCCCTGGCCAACTACGCCACCCACAAGCACCCCGCCGTTCGGGCCTGGCTCGCCCGGCACCCGCGGGTGCAGCTGCACTTCACCCCGACCTCGGGCTCCTGGCTGAACCTGGTCGAGGCGTTCTTCTCGATCATCAGCCGCCAGGCCCTGCGCCGCGGCAGCTTTCCCACCGTCGCCGACCTCACCGCCGCCATCGAGCGTTTCATCGACGCCTGGAACGACCGCTGCGCACCCTTCACCTGGACCGAAGACCCCGACACGGTCATCGCCAAGGCCACCGACCCGCGCCACCGCAAGACACAAGCGACGTCAGCCACGGAGCACTAGGGCGTCGGCCAAGGCCGTGCATCTGCCTCGGTCGGTCGCGATAGCGGGCGTGTACCAATCCACTGACCTGTGCCTCAGGGCCGCACAACGATCAGGATTTCATCAGCCGACTGGCCTTGGATCTCCACCTCGCCATTGCCCTGCCGGCTGTGTGCTCGCAATGTGACGCTACCGGGAGGCAGTCGCAGAAAGAACCGTCCTTGATCATCACAGCGGAGGCCGATCTCGGGCATGGGCACGGCGGCCGCGACGACGGCCACTAGAGCATTGGGGACGACGTCACCGTCGGCGTCGACGACCCGGCCAATCCGCCCGGTCAACTCACCCCTCGGACCAACCGCCATCTTGCCCGACCCACTCAATGAACGTGTTCAAAACCTCGGGGGTAATCCGCGGCGCTGAATTCGCGGTGATCCCCAGGGCGGCGGGCGTGCCACCGACGCCGTAGGCGTGCACCCCCACAGCGACGGGCTGACTGTCCTCGTCCTCCTGAATCCACACCGGCGCGCCGCTCTGCCCGCCATACGTGTCGATCTCATAGAACAGTCGCCGCTCACTTACTCGCAACGCACGATTGCGGCCGTGGTACTGCTCCAGGCCGTCGCCCCGGTCGCCGGGGTAGCCCGATACGTTCAGCAGAAAGCCCTGCAAATATTCTGGCGGCAGCGCGCCGACCGCGAACCAACCGACGCGCTTGCCCAAGGCCTCGTCGAGGTGGATGCAGCCTATGTCGAAGTCTGGGTCCTCAGTGGAGGTCCACTGGTCCACCGAGGAGAAACGAGTACTGGTTGCACTGCCGTAAGGGCGCGCTCCCGAGTCGCTGCCCTGGCCATTGAGTCCGGGGACCACTTCCACGCTGCTCGCCCATCCACCGAAGAAGAAGTTGCTGAACACGCAGTGTCCGGCGGTGACGACCGTCTTGGGCCCAATGAACCATCCCGTGCCGATGGCCCCTGCTCCGGTTGGTCCGCGCATCTGCAGGGCGCAGATCATTCGCCACGGATGCAGGTCAGTGTCGAGGATGCGCACGCGCTCGTCCCGGCCGATCACGGTCTCGAACGGAGAGCGAAGTGGCCCGCCTTTCCCCTTCGCTACGAGGTACCGCTGCGAGCGCGACTCCTCGCCCCTCTCCGATCCCCGGGAACCGTCGGTGACCGCCGACGCAGCCGTGCCTTCCGCGGCGAGGGACTCAAAGGGAGAGCTCGAGTGGTTCACTGACTTGAGCGCGACCATGTTCGGATTCTTACCCTCTCGGTTGTGACGTAGCAAATCACTGACGGGCGACGCCGCTAACTCTGACACACCTGCCGGACCGCCCATTGCACTTGCGAGGCGCGCAAGTACTCCTGGATACCGTGATGGTTGCCGCTGTTGTTGGTGACAATAACGTCGGTGCAGCGGTCCTCGGGGCGGTACTCCGGTCTGATCGTGTGGTCAAGCGCCACCAAATCGCGAATATCGGAGGCGTTCAGCCAAGCCTTGACCGCCGATGGCACGCGGAGAGGTTGCTCGACCAGGTCCTGCACCTCCGTGATTCCGAGCGGTGAGCCCACCGTCACGAAGAGCGGCACCTGCAGCCGCGCGCTGCTGGCCTCGGCGAGGACGTCATACGCTATAATGGAGCCGAGGCTATGCCCGACGACAACTGCCGGTCCGTCCAAGTCCTCGAGAGCGCTGCGCATCACCTGACGAATCGGCTCCCGATAGCCGCCGAAAAAGTAGGCGTGCACATCGAGGAAGGTCCGTCGCACCAGGGGCCGAAAGGCCCTGACCCGCAGGGAGCGTGGCAGTGGCAGTACCTCCTGCGGCCGGGTAACAGCCTCGTTCGGGATTTGCCCTCTAGTGAGCGCGTCCGCAGCGTAGGTCATTGCCCGGAGCCAGTCCTCAAGCCTCTTGGCAGCCCCAGACACCTCCACTGCTTCTGCCCCCGTCAGCAACTCGGCCTCCTTACGGGCACGAGCCACGGTGTCGGAGATGAAGACCTCCGGCGGGACCCCCGCTGCCGGGCCCGCCTCCACCGCCGACTCTGTCACGCCCGGCAGTGGCTGCACGTCGTCCTCGTCCTGGTCGGAATCCGCTAGGGCCGTGGGGTGACGCAGCGGGCGCCAATAGGCCATTCGCGACGCAGCGCCCATCCCCTCTCCGAAGAGGGCCTCGTCCCACTGCTCCTTGAGGACTTTCTCTTCGGGCTTATTTCCGTCGCCGTGGACGTAGATGATGACAGAATCCACCTCACACCTCCAAATTACGGGGAGCCGCGGACGACGGTCGTGGCCATGCTTACTGGTACACCGCCGCGGCGGCCGCTGTTCTGTAGGGCACGGTAAGACAGCAGCCGTCACCGCAGCGTCACTGGGCTTCCCCTCGTAGCGTGAGGACATCGCGCCTTTGAGGGAGGGCGGCGATGGTGCGGCGGTACCGGAAGTTCGACGAGGACTCCAAGGCCGGCGCGGTCCGGCTGGTGTCGGAGACCGGCAAGCCGATCGCGCAGATCGCCTGGGAGCTGGGCGTCAACGACGGCACCCTGGGCAACTGGGTCACCGCGGCCCGCCGCCAACGCGACGGCAACAACGGTCCGTTGAGCGAGGACGAGCGCGCCGAGCTGGCGCGGCTGCGGAAGGAGAACGCCGAGCTGCGGATGCAGCGTGATGTGCACCAGCGCTCGGTGGCCCTCTGGGTGACCGAGGCGATGGGCCGGTAGCCGTGGCCGCCTTCATCGCCGCCCAGAGGGAGGCCCACGGCATACCGCACGCCACCGCGTGCCGGCCACTCGGGGTCAGCCCGGCCTGGTTCTACAAGTGGCGCCACGGCGACGCCTCCGCCCAGCACACCCGGCGGGCCCGGCGGGGCATCGAGGTCGCCCGGCTGTTCGCCGCGCACCAGGGTCGCTACGGCGCCCCGCCGATCACCGCCGATCTGCGCGCGGCCGGCGAGCGGGTCAGCGAGAACACCGTCGCCGCGCTGCTCGCCGAGCAGGGCCTGGTCGCCCGCCCCAAGCGGCGGCGCAAGAGCACCACCCGGCCCGGGCGCCGCGACCGGCGGGCGCCGGACCTGATCGGCCGGGACTTCGCCGCCGATCAGCTCAACTGCAAGTGGTACGGCGACGGCACCGAGATCGCCATCGGCGAGGGCAAGCTGTATCTGGACAGCGTGCTGGACATGGGCTCGCGGCGGATCGTCGGCTTCGCCCTCGGCGAGCACCACGACGCGGCACTGGCCTACGCGGCGCTGGCGATGGCGATCGCGGTGCGCGGCGGCGCCGAGGCGGTCGCCGGGGTCATTTTCCACACCGACCAGGGCAGCGAGTACACCGCCGGCGCCTTCCAGGCGGCCTGCACCCGGCTGGGGGTGCGCCAGTCGGGCCGGGTCGGCTCGGCGCTGGACAACGCGGTCATCGAGTCCTGGCACTCCACGCTGGAGTTCGAGCTGCGCCGCGACGCCCGCTTCGCCACCCGCGCCCAGGCCCGCCGGGCGGTGGTCGACTGGATCGAGACCTACAACCACGACCGGCGCCACTCGGCGCTGGGCATGCGGTCCCCGATCGCCCACGAACAGGCCCTGCTGGAGCAGGCGGCATGACCGGCCGGCTTCCGCGGCTCGAGGATGGCGGCGTCCTCGCCGGGGTCAAGGCCAAGTCCGTGCGGACGGGCCTGCGGCCCGGCCTTGACCCTCACTGCGGGCGCCGCCCCCAAGCGGCTACCGAAAGCCCAGACCCTAGATCCACAACATGGCAAGATCGGAAACGACCAATCTCAGGTCTCTACGGTTTCAGGGGATTGCCGTCACATCGTGGTCACGGACATTCGGGAGGTTGAGGTGTGCCGACTGGCGTGGACCTCAATCGGCCTTTCCGGCAGAGAGCGTCGGGCAGGTCAGGTGCGACATGCTGTCGGCGGGGGATGATCAGGACAAGCGCAGGACCTCGGTGGAAGCAACGTGTTCGCGCGGATGTCCAGCCACCGGGGTCAATCTTGGCAACCCGCTTTGACAGCCGACAGGCGAAGACGTTCAGCGTGTCGCGCGTCAGACTCCCCTGACAGGGCCCGTTGCTTGGGGGCCTGACCTGGCAAGGAATCTGATCGTCATGGCGAGACCGCCGGCGTTGCCGGCTGAGGAGAAGGTCCGGATCGTGCTGTGGATCCTGGCCGGTGAGGTCACCGTCGCCGAGGCCGCGCGGCGGGCGAAGGTGTCCGAGCAGTCGGTCGGCAACTGGAAGCGGCAGCTTCTGGAGGCCGGCCGGGCCAGCCTGGTGGCCGGCAAGTCCGGGCCCTCGACCCGTGAGGCGCAGCTGGAGGCCGAGGTCGCCGAGCTCACCGAGGCTCTCGGTGAGGCCGCGGTCGAGCTGCGGGTGTGGAAGAAGTCCGCCGAGGGTCGCCTGGGCCCTTGGCGGACCTCGAGGTGATCCGCATCCAGGCGGGCATGCCGACCACGAGGTTCTGCTCGCTGATCGGCGTGCCCGAGCGCACCTGGCGCCGCCGTCAGGCTCGCGCCCGGACCGACCGCCCGACGCGGGGCCCGTGGCCGCGACCGGCTCGCGAACGCGTCCGCGAGGCGGCCCGCCTCCTACACGCGCTGGCCCACCCTGGGTGAGGTCACCGCGAGGTGTGGGCGATGTGCCGCCACGACGGGCACCGGGTCTCCTCCGCCACCGTGCTGCCCCTGCTGCGCGAGGAGGGGCTGCTGCTGGAGGCCAGCTACCAGCGGGAACGCCGCCCGCTGGCCGCCCGGCGCAAGGCCGCGTTCGCCACCGAGCTGACCAGGCCCAATAAGGCGTTGCAGGTGGACTTCTCCGAGTTCGAGACCACCGCCGGCAGCACGTGGCGGCTGGCCGGCTGCCGGGACTACTGAAGCAAGTACGAGCTGGGCTGGCACGTGGCACCCGCGGCCAACTCCCACGACGCGATCGCCACGGTCGAGCTGGCCCTGACCGAGGCCGCCCGCTGATCGACCTGGCCGAGCGCGACGCCGAGGACAACGTGGTTCCGCTGGTTACCATCGTGACCGACAACGGCGGGCCGTTCCGGTCGTGCCGGTTCGAGGCGTTCATCGCCACCCATCCCGAGCTGCGGCACGTGCGCACCCGGGTCAAGACACCCGGGCAGAACGGCTCACGCGAGCGCGGATTCGGCTCGCTGAAGTACGAGAAGCTGTTCCTCGAAGAAATTGCCGACGCCCTGGACTTGGTCGCCCACGCCGAGGACTACCGCGTCGAGTACAACACCGTCCGCCCGCACGAGGCGCTGGCCTGAAACCGCCCCAGAGACGTCCACCTCGGCCTGGCCGACCCGCTGCTCCCCGACTTTCCCCAGACCGAAGACCTGCCAGCTGCTTGCCGCGGGACAAGCGCGTTCGGCGGCTGATCTCCCTGCGTGAAAAGGGTGGAAACTCAGACTTGTTGACCACCTTGAGCAGACCGATGACTTCGAGGACACGCTCATCGTCGACATCGCGCCCGGCGATGGCACGAGCCTTCCGAAGGCCTGGGCAATCTGAAACTGGGCGCTGCCCAGAGCGACCCGTGACTACGACCCCGACCGCCAGGCCACCGATCAATGACAAAAGGTCGCAGCCGGTGAATGGCGCGTTGAGGTGCCCATGCCCCGGTGTTCCACAGCCTCGTCGGCAAAGACGCCGTCCTGGTCCTCACAGTCACACCCAGATGACCACCGCTCCACTCAGCACCGGGAGACGGGCGTTGCAGCCCGGATCCGAAATCCCGGCGTGACGCTCTCTCGTCACCGGGTTCTTATCATCCTCATCGTCAGGTGGTGGTGACCTAGTAGTGCTTCGTTAGGTCGGCGCTCGGGCGTGGGCGTCGATCTGTTGTCCGCACACGATGCAGGTGCCGGTCCAGGTCGCGAGCAGGGCCTGCAGCTGGTGCAGGACCGCGTAGAGGCTCAGGCCGGCGCAGCCGCTTTTGGGTCGCTGCGCAGTTCGGTGAGGAACAGCTGGGCGACGGTGACCAAGGTGACGTGCCGGTGCCAGCCGGTGAAGGTGCGGCCCTCGAAGTGGTCCAGGCCGAGGCCGGTTTTCAGCTCGCGGTAGTCGTGCTCGATCCGCCAGCGGATCTTGGCCAGCCGGACCAGCTCGGCCAACTCGATGGTCGTCGGCAGCGTCGAGAGCCAGTAGTCGGTGGGCTCGGCGGCCTCGGGCGGCCACTCGGCCAGCAGCCACACCGCCGGCAGGGAGCCGTCGGCGGCCAGCCGCCCGGTCGGGCGGCGTCCGGCCGGGCGGACCCGCAGCGCCAGGAACTGGGAGGTCATCGATCCGCGGGAGCCCTCGCGCCAGCAGACCTCGACCGCGGCGTGCCGTCCGGCGGCCAACACGTGCTCGCGCACGGCGACCTGGCGCGTCCGGTAGCGGGGCTTGGGGTGGGGGCCGAGCCCGGAGTAGGCGACCAGCTCGGGCAGCGCGTCATCGGCGTGGGCGGTCAGGTCGCCGGCGACCTGGACGACGTAGGGCCAGCCGCGGGTAGCGAGCTGCTCGCGGAAGGCGGCGGTGGTGCCGTAGCCGGCGTCGGTGACCACCACCGGCGGGGCCAAACTCCAGCCGGCCAGCTCGTCGAGCATCTCCAGGGCCAGCCGCCACTTCTCCCGGTGCCGCTGCTCCTCCGGGATGCCGGCGCGGGCCCGCCGCCCCCGGATCGCTGAGGCCTGCCCCTCGGCGATGGCCTCGGCGTCGTCCCAGCTCGCCGGCAGGAACAGCCGCCAGTTCAACGGGCAGGACGCGGTGTCGGTCACCGCCGAGACCGAGACCCCGATCTGGCAGTTGCCGACCTTGCCCAGCGTGCCGGAGTACTGCCGGGCCACCCCTGGCGAGGCGACTCCGTCCTTGACGAAGCCGGTGTCATCGACCGCCCACGCCTCCGGGGCGATCACCTCGATCGCGCGACGGGCCAGCCGCTCGCGCACCGGCTCCACCGCCCAGGTCGACGACGTGACGAACTGCTGCAACCCCTGCTCGTCCACCCCGAGCCGCTCGGCCATCGGCTGCATCGACTTGCGCCGCCCGTCCAGCAGCAACCCGCGCACATAGGTCGCGCCCTTGTTCCGCTGATCACGACGCATCAGCGGCGCGAACATCTCCGCCGCGAACTCCTCCAACCACCCCCGCACGGCGGCCAGCTCCCCCGGAGTCATGCCCAATCGCAGCGCGCGAACGCAGCTCAGACAAGAGCTAACGAAGTACTACTAGTCCAACGAGCCACTCCAGTAGCGGGCGCCTGGCAGGTCAGGGTGGACACGCCGCTCGCCGACGCAGGTTGTCAGCGGTTGAGCGCTCAGACCGCCGGTGCGGTCCTCACGCTACGGCCGGCCCGGCGGAAGAAGTAGCTGCCGGTCCTGCCCGCCCTCGGCGCGGCGCACGAGGCCGAATGCCAGGACCACTCGGCCAAGCGGATCCGCGTCGAGCACCGCCGGGGGGTGATTGCGCGGGTCGGTTGTAGGAGACGCCGTCACAGGCCGATGGCGAGCCGTGCGGTGTATCCCGTCATCACCAGCCAGAACAACCCGGTGAAGCCGCGTTCCCCGAGCCGGGAATTCAGCCGTCGGCCGCTCAAGGTGGCGGCGAACATGAGCGGCACCGCGGCCAGCGCCAGAAGGTAGGCGCTGGCCGGGATCAGCGCGGCCTCTGTCCAGATTGCGGTCTTGGTCGCATCCCCGACTAGGGACGCCACCGAGAGGGCTCCAACCAGGTGTAGGCGGTCAAGGTCGAGGCTCCGGACGGCGAGGCCCTTCAGCGGCCCGGACGTTCCGCTGAAGCCGGACGTTGCACCCGATAGGAGGGCCAGCAGGGGAGCGCCGAACCGGCGACGCAGGCCAGACAGGTCGAATCGCTCGGCGACGAATGCGACGATGAACGTCACAATCACGGCGATTGTCACGAGTTTCTCAGGAGCGGCGACGAAGAGTAGGGCTCCTAGCGCGGTGCCCACGGCGATGATGATCGTGATCAGCGCGGCGCGACGCCACGGGATCGTCTTGCGGTAGGCCCATACCTTCACGATGTTGTTGGCCGCGAGCAGGAGCGCCGCCAGTGCCGTTCCGGACTTGGTCCCCAGCACCAGGGCCAGTGCCGGGACGAGGATGAGACTGCCACCGAATCCGGCGGAGGCCGAAACGGTGAAGGCGATCACCACGGCGGCCAAGACGGCGATGAGGAGCAGACCATCCATCTGTGAAAGGCTGGCAGCCCGGCGTCACCGAAACGTCACTCCGGTGTCACGGACCGGCCTGGACATCCGGAGGTGACCAACTCCGAGCATCAGCGACACGCCACCACCACACTGGACGTGGCCATCGGGCGGGTCGCCGACGCCTGCATCAACCGCCACCATCATCGGGGATCCCCTGGCCTCCTCAGTACTACAACGGCACTTCTGTGTGTCAGCGCCTCTGATTTCAGGTCTCGGCGGCGTGTCCAGCGTTCTGCGCGGTGTGTAGTCCCATGAATCATGCGATCGGCCCAGCACGTCAGAGAAGTGCCGTTGCAGCATTGGAGCTTGGCTCATGTGGGAATTTTCTTGTAGCAGGTTAGCGTGGCGGCCAGGGTGAGGAATGTGGTGAACAGCCGGGCGGAACGTTCATAGCGAGCGGTCAGCCGGCGATGTCCGGTCAGCCAGGCCAAGGAGCGTTCGGCGCTACAGCGGTGGCGGCCCAGCCGGGTGGAGGTCTCCACGCCGCGCCGGGCGATGCGCGGAGTCATCTGGCGCGCGCAACCATGCTCGGAGGTAGTCGTAGTCGTAGCCCTTGTCGGCGTGCAGCTTGGCCGGCCGGCGCCGGCGGGGCCCACGCCGGGAGCGCACGGCGGGGGGCCTGCACCAGCGGCGTGAGCGCGAGGCTGTCGTGGGTGTTGGCCGCGCTGACCGCCACGGCCAATGGCAGTCCCCCGGCGTCGGTGAGCACGTGCAGCTTGGAGCCGGGTTTGCCACGGTCGTCCGGGTTCGGCCCGGTCGGCGCGCCCCCTTATCTGTGAGGGACCCCCGCTCAATTGGGTCCGTTCTTCGGCCAGGGGCAGCGGGCCAAGAACGGCCCGGCGTTGGCCGGGCACGGCGCCGCAGCGGTCCGCGAGGCGATCGCGGCGACGATCACGACGCTGCCCGAGCAGCTGCGCCGGTCACTGACCTGGGACCGGGGCGCCGAGCTGGCCCAGCACGCCCGGCTGCACCTCGACAGCGGCCTGGCAATCTACTTCTGCGACCCGCACAGCCCCTGGCAGCGCGGCACGAATGAGAACACCAACGGCCTGCTGCGGCAGTACTTCCCCAAGGGCACCGACCTGAGCAGGCACACCCGCGACGACCTCGAGGCGGTGGCCGCGGCGCTGAACGGCAGACCCGCGACGTAGACAAAGCCCGACCAGGTGACGACGTAGGTCAGGTCGGCCACCCACAGCCGGTTCGGCGCCGACGCGACGAACTTGCGGTCGACTCGGTCCGGTGCGGCCTCGGCGCTCGGGTCGGACCGGGTGATCGAGAACGACCGCTTGCGTCGGTGGTAGCCAACGATCTCTGCCCTCCGCGCCTACCCCCCTAATTCAAGGCGTGAGGAAGGTGACGGGTGATGCTGTCGTGACGATCCGGTGACGGGGCATCTGGGATCGTCATCCTGAACGGGCAGTGGACGTTCCTCGCCGCGGCCGCTTCCCTTGACCATCGCGCTTCGGTGCGACGGGCGTAGCTGCCGACCGAGTGGCTGTAGATATGGCTTCAGTTGACGTCGATGAGAGGGCCATGAGCTGAGGCAGCTGGTTAAGAGACCGGCGGGAGGGAGGAGTCCCAGTCGTTCGACGGATTAATCTGACCGAGAACAGAGAAGGGATCAGGAGAATGGGTGCAGCCATCCGACAGTTGTTCGCGGTCGGCAATGGAGATGCCACCGCTACGGTCACCATGGACCTGGGATCACCTCAAACTTTCTTGGCCTGGGGTGCAATTACGTGGATTGACAGCACCGCGACCTTCGACCGCGACAACGCGGTTGGCATCGACATAACGCACGTCGACGGAGTCCGAACCGGCACGGCACTCCAAGGAGGAGATCACCTCGGAGACCCAGGCGCGCTCAAGAATTTGCATCAGGGAGCCGTCTTCCGGTTCGGGCGAACTGTGACCTTTAGGCTACGAGCCTTCCACGGGGAGGACCTCAACGCCCTCGGATACGGAATCGCCATCACAAACCCTTGACAGGAGGAGTCGCATGCCCAAGTACTACGTGTACGACACCGAGACAGGTGAGGTCGTCCACTCCCACGAGGTTTACGACGTGACATCAGGCCAGAGTATGCCCTGCTCGTCGGAGGAGGTGCTGGCGGTCGTGGACGAGTCGCTGAGAGACCGCAGCTTGGACGTCGTCGAAGCGAACGTGGATCGGCCGTCCGCGGGGCACCTTCTGCGAGTGGACACGACGTCAGGAGCAGTCGTCCAGGAACCGCGGTCCGAGTAGCGGGAATGTTCGGAGCCGGGGACTCGGGTTTCGGGTCCCCGGCTCCACGACTCCAGTGCGTTGCCTCCACGACTCCAGTGCATCTTCAATGCGAGCTAGGTTGGCTACCTAAGCATTTGACGCCGTGGTGGCGATCGACCATGCCAAAGTTGCTGTTCGTCCGTCCGCCGTTCGACGCGGTCGAGGAGCATACGATCCGCAAGCAGGCCGGAGCGCGGCACGCCCCGACGGATTGGATCCGGCGAGCATAGATGATCGCCCTGCCCTGGGACGAGCTGCAGGGCCTCGTCAAGTCGTCAAGGGTTTTGGGCTGAGCTTGCACATTGACGGGTGATTACGTCACGTCAAGAGCGTCGGTGACGGCGTTGGGTGCCAGGCGGCAGCGCGCTGGGCGGCGGCGATGTTGGCGTGCCCGTTCAGGCGGGCGATGTTGTTCGCGGTGTTGCGCAGCCCGCCATGATCTGCGGGCCGTGGCCGGTCGGGATCCGCGAGGCGTCTTCACGTTGAATGACATCTCGGACCTGGTGAACCCGGTTCTCGACTCCCACTGCCCCCGCGGCCAGGCGGCAAGCAGGCCGAGGTCGGCGGCGCGGTGGTCCAGCGAGGTGAGGGCGTAGACGGTCTCGACCGATCGCCGTCCGCCGGCGGTGGTGAGTCGGCGGACGACCTTGATCGCTTGGCGGGCCTCGGGGAGCAGTTGCGGGATCCCCGTGCCGTCTCAGTCGATGACCTTGATCGAGCGGGACTCGGCGCGGCTATGGCCGCGTTCCCGTCGCCGCGATTCCAGAGCGGCGGCCAAGGCAGCCGGCGTACCACCGTGCGCATGGGGGGTTGGTTGGCCTTGACGGTGAATAGGTGGTGCGCACCGTGGGTGGCCAGGAAGTCCGCGTGTCCGCGTTGGCAAGGCAGCGAGTCCGCGGTGATCAGGCCTCCGGCCGGGTGTCCCGTACCGGCTTCAGTGGAGGCTCGGAACTGACGCGGCGACGGTAGTCGCCACGGTGTTGTGCCGGTAGAGGACGTCCTCGTGCTCGGCCGGTGGGATCAGGCCGATCTCGCCATGCAGCCGGCGGTGGTTGAACCAGTCGATGTACTCGGCCACGGCGATCTCGAGGTCGTCGATGCCCTTCCACGGCCCCTTGTTGCGGACCAGCTCGGCCTTGAACAGCGAGTTGAACGCCTCGGCCAGCGCGTTGAAGCTCCTATAGCTGTCAAGCGGCGCGGAGGTCGGTCGAGTCGGGGTTCGTGACGGGCACTGGGTCGATGTCGGAAGGTGGCAGTCGTCGGTAGATCTCGCGGGCGAGGTAGCGCTTGAGGCAGCGGATGATTTCCCGCTTGGACAGGCCCTCGGCGGTGCGGCGGGTGACGTAGTCGATGGTCGGCTGGTGCCAGCGCATGCGGACGATGACCGCCCGGTAGAGGGCGGCGTTGGCCTGCCGGTTGCCGCCACGGTAGAGGCGGTGGCGGCTGTTGGTGCGCCCGGAGCCGGCGGGGATGGGGCAGGCGCCGCACATCTTGGCGAAGGCGGCTTCGGAGCGCACTCGGTCACTGTTGTCGCCGGCGGTGACGAGCAGCTCGGCGGCGATGTCGAAGCCGACGCCGACCAGCTCGAGCATCCGCGGGGCGGCGGCCTGCGTGAGCTGCTTGAGGTGGCGGCTGTGCGCGGCGATCTCCTCGTGCAGCGCCAGCCACCGGCGGGCCAGTGAGGCCAGCACGTGGCGCATCGCCGCGTCCGGTCCGCGCAGGTCGCCCGCCGGGTCGAGCGCCGCGCAGGCGGCGATGAGCTTGGCGTCGGTGAGCGGTTCCAGGCGGGCGCGCAGCTCCTCCTCGGCGGTGACCAGCGTGGCCTTGAGCGCGATCATGGCGGCGGTGCGGGCCTTGACCGCGGTGTCCCGAGCGATCTTGAGCAACCGCAGCGACTCGCTCTGCCCGTTGGCGGTCTTGGGGACCGCGAGGGTGAGCCCGGCGAGGACCTGGCGGGCGGCGTGTTCGGCGTCGATGAGGTCGCTCTTGCCCGACAGCCGCCGCTCTCCCTTACGCGGAGGCCGGTTGACCTCGTGCACCTGCTGTCCGTGCCGGCGCAGGTAGCGGGCGATCCCCGCCCCGTAGGAGCCGGTGCCCTCCACGCCGAAGCCCACCAGCCGCCCGGCCGGCCCGACGTGCCCGCGGGCGAGAGTCAACACCTGGGCAAATCCGGCCGCGGTGGCCGGCAGCATCAGCTCGGCGAGCCTGCCGCCGTGCCCGTCCAGCAGCACCGCGGCGTGTTCGTCCTTGTGTGTGTCCACGCCGACGACGACATCGTCGGCGCGCAGGGTCATCCTGGTCATGGCCGAGGTCTCCTCACAGATCGCGGTCGCATCCCGCTGGTCGGGCGGGACGGACAGGACTGCGATGGGACCTGCTGCGATCAGGCTCCTATCAGGTCACGGCCGCCCGGCCAGTGGTCCGGGGGTCGCTGCAACGGCGGTCGACACGTCAACGCGAAGGCACCCACAGGGCCGGTCGTAACAGGGGTCAGACCGCCGCCGCAGCGACCCCTTCATGCTCACAGTCGTAG
>NZ_FNOT01000004.1 GCF_900107105.1 Geodermatophilus africanus | reverse complement strand
CGGGCGTGTGCCCGCAACAACCTGCTCAAGACCGCGCTGTTCGGCAACGACCCGAACTGGGGGCGGGTGCTGGCCGCGATCGGCACCACCGACGCCGCGTTCGCGCCCGACCGGGTGGACGTGACCATCAACGGGGTCACCGTCTGCCGGGGTGGCGCGATCGGCGACCCGCGGGAGGGTGTGGACCTCACCGGCCGGGCGATCAGCATCGACGTCGACCTGGGCGCCGGGTCCGAGCAGGCCACCATCTGGACCAACGACCTGTCCATCGCCTACGTGCACGAGAACTCGGCCTACTCCACATGAGCATCGACTCCGCACAGGACCTGACCCGCCCCGACACCGTGCAGGACCCCACCCCGCCCGACGTCCGCGTCGGCGAGGCGCCGCCCGGGATCCCGGCGCCCCCGGCGCCGTCCGGCTCCCGGTCGGGCGAACCGCCCTCCGGCGACAGCCCCGACGAGGCGCCGTCCCGGCGGCCGCGGCGCCGGATCGGCAGCAGCCGGGTCATGCGGACCTACGACCCGGAGGGCGACGCGCTCAAGGTCGCCGTGCTGACCGGGGCGCTGCCGTGGCTCAAGGAGTTCCACGGCAACGTGGTTGTGATCAAGTACGGCGGGCACGCGATGGTCGACGAGGACTGCCGCCGGGCCTTCGCCGAGGACATGGTGTTCCTGCGGACCTGCGGCATCCTGCCCGTCGTCGTGCACGGCGGCGGCCCGCAGATCACCAGCATGCTGCAGCGGCTGGGCATCCAGAGCGAGTTCCGCGGCGGCCTGCGGGTGACCACGGAGGAGAGCGTCGAGGTCGTCCGCATGGTGCTCACCGGCCAGGTGGGGCCCGAGGTGGTCAACCTCATCAACCAGCACGGGCCCTTCGCGGTCGGGCTGTCCGGGGAGGACGGCGGGCTGTTCACCGCCCAGCGCACCACGGCGGTCGTCGACGGCGAGGAGGTCGACGTCGGCCTGGTCGGCGAGGTCGCCGAGGTGGACCCCACGACCGTCGGCGCGATCATCGACGCCGGGCACATCCCCGTGGTGTCCACCGTGGCGCCGGACCCCAGCGGCCAGGTGCACAACCTGAACGCCGACACGGCGGCTGCCGCGCTGGCCGTGGCGCTGGGTGCGGTAAAGCTCGTCGTCCTGACCGACGTGGAGGGGCTCTACGCCGACTGGCCCGACCGGGGGTCGCTCGTGCAGAAGATCGACACGCGTGAGCTCGCGGAGATCCTGCCCAGCCTGGACTCCGGGATGGTGCCGAAGATGGCCGCCTGCCTGCGGGCGGTCGAGGGCGGGGTGAAGCGGGCCACCGTGGTCGACGGCCGTGCCCCGCACGCCCTGCTGCTGGAGATGTTCACGACCGAGGGCACCGGCACGATGGTCCTCCCGGCGGTCGACGAGGCGAGCCCGGGTCCGGCCGGCAACGGGGAGGCTGCGCGGTGATCCGCACGGAGGAGCTGGCCGGCCGGTGGTCGGCGGTGATGATGCACAACTACAAGGCCCCGCCGGTGGCGCTGGCCCGCGGCGCCGGGGCCACGGTGTGGGACGTGGACGGCCGCGCCTACACCGACCTGCTCGGCGGCATCGCCACCACCATCCTCGGCCACGCCCACCCCCGGGTCGTCGAGGCCATCACCCGCCAGGCGGCCACCCTGGGGCACGTGTCCAACCTGGCCATGCACGAGCCCGGGGTCACCCTGGCCGAGCGGCTGATCGAGCTGGCCGGCCGCCCGGGCCGGGTGTTCTTCTGCAACTCCGGCGCGGAGGCCAACGAGGCCGCCTTCAAGCTGTCCCGGCTGACCGGCCGCACCCAGGTGATCACCGCGCAGGGTGCCTTCCACGGCCGCACCATGGGCGCCCTGGCGTTGACCGGGCAGCCGGCCAAGGCCGCGGCGTTCGCCCCGCTGCCCGGCGGCGTGCAGTACGTGCCCTACGGCGACGCGGAGGCACTGGGGAGCGCCGTCTCGGAGCGGACGGCGATGGTGTTGCTGGAGCCGATGCTCGGCGAGGGCGGCGTGCTACCCGCCCCGGCGGGCTACCTGGCCGCCGCCGCCGACACCGCACGGGCGGCGGGGGCGCTGTTCGCCGTGGACGAGGTGCAGACCGGCACCGGCCGCACCGGGCACTGGTTCGCCTCCGCCGCCGACGGCGTGGCCCCCGACGTGATCACCCTGGCCAAGTCCCTCGGCGGCGGCCTGCCGCTGGGCGCCACGCTGGCCTTCGGCCCCGCCGCCGAGCTGCTGCAGGCCGGCTCGCACGGCTCCACCTTCGGCGGCAACCCGATCGCCGCCGCCGCCGCGCTGGCCGTGCTGGACACCATCCGCGACGAGGGCCTGCTGGAGCGCGCCAAGGAACTCGAACACCGGTTCACCGCCGGCATCGAGAGCCTGGCCCACCCAGGCATCAGCGGCGTCCGGGGGCGGGGCGCGCTGCTCGGCGTCGTCCTCACCGCGCCGGTCGCCGCCGCCCTGGAGACCGCGCTGCGGGACGCCGGGTTCCTCACCAACGCCGTCGCCCCAGATGTGCTGCGGCTGGCGCCCTCCCTGGTGCTCACCGACGCCCAGGTCGACGCCTTCCTCACCGCCCTACCCGCCGCCCTCGACACCGCTCTCCGCGAGGACGGTCGCTGACCCGGTAGGTCCCCGGCGGTCGACCGCTGTCGCTGCCCCGGGCGGACCACCCGCGGGCTCGGTGCTGCCTGCTCGCCCTGGGTGCTGCGCTGCGACGAGGACGTCGAGGCGCTCCCCGCTGCGGCGCGACACCCCCACGGCGGAGGTCCTCCCGCGCCACGACGGCCGTCGATGACCAGGTAATCGGTGTCCCGCCGTCCTCGGGAGGATGCGGTCAAACGGAACTGATGCGCTGCGCAACCGGATGGGGATAGTGACGCTCTGTAGATCTCGGCCCGGCGTGTACGTGACGCGTGCCTCAACCAGTTGACGCCCGCCCGGATCTCCACCAACAGTCGGTCGAGGTGACGGGGGGAGAAGACCCCGGTCGCACGCCACATCGTCGTCCGAACGGATGTGGTCCAGGAGCGGGAAGTGCAGACGAGCGGGGTCGACGACGCGAGGGTGTGCGGTAGTTCCGCGTCACTCTCCGTAGTCGCATCCCCCTCGACCGTGCTGCCGCCGTGGGCCCGTCGGGTCCTCCTCGTCGCCGTGTTCCTCGGGGTCGCCTGGGTGGCGGCGGTCGTGTCCGCCGGCTCCGCGGCTGCCCAGACGCCGGACGAGGCGCCCGCGGCCGAGCAGGGCGAGCCCCTGTCGCTGCCTGCACCGGCGGCCGACGGGCACGTCGTCGAACCGCCGGAACAGCCGGCGCCCGTGCCGCACGACCACGCCACGGACCAGGGCGAGGACGACCCGGCAACCGACCCCGGTACCGCCGAGGGGTCGGCGGGCGACGCCCCGCCGGCCGAGCCCGTCGGCTCCTCCGACCGCGGTGCGGCCGCTCCGGAGTCCCCGACCGGCTCCTCGGGGGACGAGCCGGCCACTCCTGCCCCGGCCCCGGTGGCCGAGCCCGCGCCCGTGACGCCCACCCCCGTGACGCCCGAGCCCGAGACGCCCGAGCCCGAGAAGCCCACGGCTGAGACGCCCCTCCCGGCGACGCCGGCACCGGCGTCGCCGGGAGGGGAGCCCCCGGCTGCCCCGGCGGCTCCTGGGTCGACGCCACCGGGCCCTCCGGGGGCCGTGACCCCCGGGACGACCACCCCGGGGAGCGCGATCCCCGGGACGCCCACGACCGGGACCGCGCGCCCAGGGACGACGTCCCCCACGACCACCACGCCCGGGACCGCGACGCCGGGGACCACGACGCCCGGGACCGCGACGCCCGGGACCACGACGCCCGGGACCGCGACGCCGGGGACCGCGACGCCCGGGACCGCGACGCCCGGGACCACGACGCCCGGCACCACGACGCCTGTGACGGAGACTCCGGGGACGACGACCCCCACGACGGCTGTCCCCGTGACCGCGGACGCCGCCCCCATGACCGCGGACGCCGCAGCGCCGGCCGTGGGAACCGGCGCACTCCCCGCGGCCGAGACGGCCACGACCACCACGGACACCGCGGTCGCAGGCCCCGAGGGTGCCGGTCCCGGCGCGGAGACGGTCGCCGTCCCCACCCCGCACGCCCTGCCGGCCCCGACGCCGTCGGTCCTCCGCGAGGTGCTGCTGGCCCCGGCCGACCACGACGCGCCGCTGCAGAGCAGTGCCACCGTGTCGCGGCAGGGGTTCGCGCCCTCGGCCGAGCGGGACCGCTCTGCTCCCGGGGCGTCCGCGCCCACGGCCGTCGTCGCCGCCGACGAGGTCCCGGCCACCCCGCTGCCGGCCCCGGCGCCGCCGATGCCCGCTCCCGCGGCCCCGCCCCCGGCCCCACCGGTCGCGCCGAGCGCGCCGATGACGGGCGCGCACGCGTCCTCGGCCTCGTCCGGTCCGGGCAGCGAGTGCGCGTTCGGCCTCCCGGTGGCGGTCCTGCCTGCCGCCCTGGCGGCACCGTCCCTCGGTGCCGCCGTCCTGGTCCGGTCCGGTGTGGCCGGATCGGTCGTCGGTGGTGCCGACGACCCGGGCTGCCGCCCCGACTGACCTCTCCTCCTCCCGGCTGATCCGCCTCGCCCGTCCACGGGCGTGCTGAGCGGCAGCCGGTCTCTGGCGTGCCGCCACTCCTGCAGTGCTGCCCACGACACCACACACGCCTGCATGCCCACGTGATCCGAGGAACTCAGCCATGAGGCCATCCCTGACCCCGACATCTGTCCCCGCCCCCTCCGGGCGGCGGTGGAGGACCCTGCACGCTGCTCCCCAGAGCCCGCCCGTCCTCGTCGGCACCGCCGGCCAGGCGGTGCTCCCCGCCACGGCCGACGCGCTCCAGCACGGCGCGCCGGTGGACCGGGCGCTGCCGGTCGACGGCCGCGGCTCCCGGTTCGGGGAGACGCTCCGCCCGCTCACCCCGGCGGACGTCCCCGACCTGCTCCGCTTCCTGACCTGCGCCGACCTCACGGGCAGCGGCCTCCGGGACCCGGCCGTGCGGCTGTGGGTGCTGCGCGACGCCACCGGACAGGTGCAGGGCTCTGCCGGGTACGAGCTGTCGGAGGACGGTCGGCAGGCGCTGATCCGGAGCGTCGCCGTCGACGCGTCCCGGCGGGGTGAGGGCCTGGGTCTGCGGCTGGCCGGCTTCACGCTGCAGCGGGCGGCCGAGGAGGGCGCCCGGCAGGCGTGGTTGTTCAGCCGCCACCGCGGCGCCTTCTGGCGGCGGCTGGGTTTCGAACCCGCCGACCGCGACGCCCTCGCCCGCGTGCTGGCCGGCACGCACCAGGTCCGGCTCTTCCACAGCAACGGCCAGATGCAGCACGAGGTCGCCTGGCGGCGGTCCCTCGTCGGGCTGCGCGACGGCGGGGGTTGAAGCCCGATGCCGCACCACCGGACGCGCGCTGACCTCGACCGCGGCTCCCGGAGGACCCCTCCCGGACCCGCACCCCGTCCCCTTCCAGACGTCTACGGGAACTCGGTGTACTCGTCATGACACAGCAACTCACGGAGAACTTCGTCGTCACCCCCCGGGTGGACCGCACGCTCTCGACGCCGCGGCCCCGTCGGCGGATCGGCACCACGCGCGTGATGCGTACCTACGACCCGGAGGGTGACCGGCAGAAGGTCGCCGTCCTGACCGGGGCGCTGCCGTGGCTCAAGGAGTTCCACGGCAACGTCGTGGTGATCAAGTACGGCGGGCACGCGATGGTCGACGAGGAGTGCCGCCGGGCCTTCGCCGAGGACATGGTGTTCCTGCGGACCTGCGGCATCCTGCCCGTCGTCGTGCACGGGGGTGGCCCGCAGGTCAGCGCGATGCTCGACCGGCTCGGCGTCGCCAGCGAGTTCCGCGGCGGCCTGCGGGTGACGACCGAGGAGACGATCGAGGTCGTCCGCATGGTGCTCGTCGGCCAGGTGGGCCCGGAGGTCGTGGGGCTGATCAACGAGCACGGCGGGCGCGCGGTGGGCCTGTCCGGTGAGGACGGCGGGCTGTTCACCGCCGCCCGCACGCACGCGGTGGTGCAGGGCCGCCCGGTGGACGTCGGCCTGGTCGGTGACGTGGTGGCGGTCGACCCGACCCCCGTCACCACGCTGCTGGAGGCGGGGCACATCCCCGTGGTCTCCACGGTGGGACCGGACGCGAGCGGCCGGGTGCACAACCTGAACGCCGACACGGCGGCTGCCGCGCTGGCCGTGGCGCTGGGTGCGGTGAAGCTCGTCGTCCTCACCGACGTGGAGGGGCTCTACGCCGACTGGCCCGACCGGGAGTCCCTGGTCCAGAAGATCGACACCCGCGAGCTGGCCGGGGTCCTGCCCACGCTGGACTCGGGGATGGTGCCGAAGATGGCCGCCTGCCTGCGGGCGGTCGAGGGCGGGGTGAAGCGGGCCACCGTGGTCGACGGCCGCACCCCGCACGCGCTGCTGCTGGAGATGTTCACCTCCGAGGGCACCGGCACGATGGTCCTCCCGGCCGTCGACGACGCGAACCCCGCTCCGGCCGGCAGCGCGGGGGCCACCGTGAGCCGCACGGGTGAGCCGTCCGGCACGGGCACCGGGCGGACGGCGACGCCGCAGCCGTCCCGAGGGCCGACCGACGCGCAGTTCGACGCCGTCCCCACCGCCCTGCCCACCGTCCTCGACCCCGCGACCGGGACGGCCGGCGCCAGGACGGACTCGAACCGCAGACCCCTGAGCGGCCGTGCACCGGTCGCCGACAGCGGGTCGCTCCCCACCGACCGACAGGAAGTGAACTGATGATGTCGCGTCAGGAAGACCTCGACTTCTTCTCCCTGTTCACGGACGGCCGCGAGGAGTCACTCGCCACGACGAGTGGTCCCCGGAGCCAGGGCAGCCCGACCGGGTATCGCTTCCACGACAACCTCGTCGCCGAGATCTCCGGGCAGCGCTCGCTGGTCACCCGGCTGAGCCGGTTCTTCGAGCTGTCCTGCGACCGCCGGCCGGCCGCCATCGCCCTGGAGTGCGAGGGCGAGCGGATCTCCTACGCGGACCTGGACCAGCGCGCCAACCGGCTGGCCAACCTGCTCATGAGCCGGGACATCCGGGCCGGGTCACGGGTCGGCATCCTGCTCAACCGCTCGGTGGACACCTACGTCGCCCTGCTCGGGGTCACCAAGACGGAGGCGACGTTCGTCCCGATCGACCCGGCAGCGCCGGCCGACCGGCTGCTGTACATCGCCGAGGACTCCGCCCTGGACCTGGTGGTGACCACGACGGAGTTCGCCGCGTCGACGGCCGCCCTGCCGTGCGCGAGCCTCCACCTCGACGAGGCGCGGCCGCAGCTGGCGATGCAGCCGAGCACGCGGCCGGCCCTCGGGACCGACGGCGACCCGGTCTGCTACATCATCTACACGTCGGGCTCGAGCGGCCGCCCCAAGGGCGTGGCGGTCGGCCAGTCGAGCATCTGCAACTTCGTCGGGATCGTGCCGTCGCTGTACGGGGTGGAGCCCACCGACCGCGTGTACCAGGGCATGACCATCGCCTTCGACTTCTCCATCGAGGAGATCTGGCCCACCTGGGCCGTGGGCGCGACCGTGGTGGCCGGTCCGACCGACGGCCGCCGGGTGGGGTCGGGGCTGGCCGACTTCCTCGAGGACAACGAGATCACGATGATCTACTGCGTCCCGACCGTGCTGGCGACGCTCGACCGTCTCCTCCCCCGGATCCGGACGGTGAACGTCGGCGGCGAGGCCTGCCCCCGCGAGCTGGTCGACCGCTGGGGCCCGGGCCGCCGGATCCTCAACACCTACGGGCCCACCGAGACCACCGTGACCTGCACGATGGCCGAGCTGCGGCCGGGCAAGCCGGTGACCATCGGCCGCCCCCTGCCGACCTACCGGGTGATGCTCCTGGACGACGACCGGCAGCCGGTGCCGGCGGGAGGGGTCGGGGAGATCTGCGTCGGCGGGCCGGGGGTGGCCGTCGGCTACGTGAACCGGCCCGACCTGACCGCCGACCGCTTCATCCCCGACCCCCGCGGCATCCCGGGTGAGCGCATCTACCGCACCGGCGACCTGGGTCGCTTCCTGCCCGACGGCGAGCTGGAGTACCTGGGCCGCGCGGACAGCGAGGTCAAGGTGCGCGGTCACCGCGTGGACCTGCAGGAGATCGAGAGCGTGCTCCTCGAGCACGACGAGGTGACCGGGGCGGTCGTGACGCTCCTGCCGTCGCCCGAGACCGGCGGGGAGCTCGCCGGGTACGTCGTCCTGCGGGACGGCTCCGCGGCGGACCCGTCGGGCGACCGGGTCGACGAGGTCGTCGACGAGCTCCACCGGCGCCTGACCAACCAGATGCCGCCGTACATGGTGCCGGCCTACCTGGACGTGGTCGCCGCCATCCCGATGCTGCCCAGCGGCAAGGCCGACCGCGGCCGGCTGCCCGCGCCGAGTCGTCCCCGGCTCATCCGCTCCGACCAGGAGTACCTGCCGCCGACCACGCCGGCGGAGGCGTGGATCGCCGGCGTGTGGGAGGAGACCCTCCGACTGCCCCCGGGCTCGGTCTCGGTGGACGCCGACTTCTTCGACGCGCTGGGCGGACACTCCCTCGTCGCGGCGAACGTCGTCTCCACGATGCGGGAGAGCGACCTGGGCGCCGGCCTGTCCATCCTGGACTTCTACCGGCACCCCACGGTGCGGGCCCTGGCGGCCTTCCTCGAGGCCGGTGTCGGCGCCCAGCCGGACGCCGACGGACTCCCGCTCCGCGAGCCGCGGCCCGAGCCGCCGTCCACCGCGCGTGTGGTCGGGTTCGGCGCCGCGCAGGCAGCCGTCGTCGTCGCCGTCGTCCTGCTGTTCCTGTGGCCGGTCGCGCTCGTCTACGGGCTGAACGGCGGTCAGCCCTCGCTGGCCATGGTGGTCCAGCTGGTGGTCGCGCTGCCGACCGTCTACCTCCTGACCCGGTGGGTGCTGCCGATCGTCGGCTCCCGGCTGCTGTCCCGCGGGCTGGCAGTCGGCGACCACCCGCTCTGGGGCGCCGTGCACCTGCGCGTGTGGACGCTCGAGAAGCTCATGACCATCTCGCCGCTGACCGTGCTCAGCGGCTCCCCGTGGGCGGCGACCTACCTGCGGCTGGCCGGCGCCCGGGTGGACGGCGAGTCCCACGTCGGGTCGGCGGCCATCTCGCTGCCCGCGCTCCTGCGGGTGCACACGGGTGCCACCGTCGGCTACGGCACGCAGCTGCACGCCCACCGGGTGGCCGAGGGGGTCCTCTCCATCGCCCCCGTCACGGTCGGCGCCGGCGCGGTCGTCGGGTCCGAGTGCGTGCTGGAGTGCGGATCGGAGGTGGGTGCCTCGGCCATCCTCCGCGAGCAGTCGCTGCTCCAGTCCGGGCAGACGATCCCGGACGGGGAGACCTGGGCGGGCTCGCCGGCTCGACCGGCACCGGAGGCGATCGACCCGGTCGTCGACCTCATGGCCAGTTGCGCGGCCGCGCCGCGGACCTGGTCGCGCGCGCTCCTGACCGGTTTCGCCGGTGGGGTCCTGCTGCTCGAGCTGCTGCCGTTCCTGGTCATGCTGCCGGTGGTGGCCGTCGTCTGGTGGGCCCTGCTGACCTACGGGACGGCGGTCGCGCTGCTCGCCGCCGCCCTCTCGGGTCCGCTGTTCGTGGCTGCCTCGTGCGCGCTGATCCTGGGGATCCGCCGCCTGGTCCTGCCCGCGACACCGGAGGGTGTGCACCACCTCCGGTCCCAGCTCGGCCTCGAGAAGTGGCTCGGCGACAAGCTCCTCGAGCTGAGCCTGCTGCTGAACAACACGATGTACTCCACGCTCTACACGCCCCTCTGGCTGCGCGCGCTGGGGACGAGGATCGGCAAGGGCGCCGAGGTCTCGACGATCTCCCACATCGACCCCGACCTGTTGACCCTGGGTGAGGGCTGCTTCGTCGCCGACATGGCCACCGTCGGCAGCGCGACGTACGCCAACGGCCACGTGGCCTTCCGGCGGACCGAGATCGGCTCCCGTGCCTTCGTCGGGAACGCCGCGTACGTCCCGTCGGGCACGGTCATGGGGAACGGTTCGCTGATCGGTGTCCGCAGCGTCCCGCCGCCCACCGGGGTGGAGGCCGGGACGTCGTGGCTGGGCTCCCCGCCCTTCTACCTGCCGCGCCGGGAGTTGTTCGAGGACTTCACCGAGGCGGAGACGTTCACCCCGTCCAGGCGGCAGGTCCGTGCCCGCTACGCCATCGAGTTCCTCCGGATAGTGCTGCCGAGCTCCCTGCTCGCCGTCGCCATGTTTGCCACGCTGTACGGCCTGTCCGCGCTCGCCGTCTCGTGGGGCACCGTGGCGACCGTCCTGCTCGCCCCCGTGGTGGCGCTGGGGTCCAGCGTCGGCGTCCTGCTGTTCGTGGCTGCGCTCAAGTGGGCCGTCGTCGGGCGTTACCGGCCGCGGGTGCGACCGCTGTGGAGCGGCTTCGTGCGCCGGACGGAGTTCGTCACGGGGATCTACGAGGCGGCGGCGGTGCCGGCGCTGCTGACCTTCCTCACCGGCACCCCGATGCTCGGCGCGGCGCTGCGGCTGTTCGGCGCCCGGGTCGGCCGGCGGACGCTGATCGGCACCACCTACCTCACCGAGTTCGACCTCGTGACCATCGGGGACGACGTCTCGGTGGGCGCCAACGCGTCGCTGCAGACCCACCTGTTCGAGGACCGCGTCATGAAGATGGACCACGTCACCCTCCGCGACCGCGCCACCATCGGCGACAAGGCCGTGGTCCTCTACGGCTCGGTAGTGGAGGAGGACGCCACCCTGTCGGCGATGTCGCTGGCGATGAAGGGCGAGGTGCTGCCGGCGGGCACGACCTGGTGCGGCATCCCGGCGCAGAAGGTCAACCGCGCGCCGACGCCACCGCCGGCACGGAACGGACGCCGGGGTCTGACCGGCTCCGCCATGACGGAGGCGCAGCGATGACGGCCGGCCCGCAGGTGCCGCAGCGGGAGGTCCCAGCCCCGTCCGGCGAGGCCGGCCCGGCAGACGCCGCGACGCCGCTGAGCCACGCCTGCGAGCCGGGCGCCTCGGGGGACGTCCCCGGCACGCCGACGAGCACGGGCACGCAGGCGGACGGGCGTCCGCGCGCCCGCCTGGTGGGCATCGACGCCGCCCGCGGGATCGCCCTCGTCGGCATGATGGCGGTCCACAACTTCGAGGCCACGGACCAGGACGGGGGGCTGTCCCTGGCGTGGAGCCTGGCCGCCGGGAAGTCGGCCGCGCTCTTCGCGCTCCTCGCCGGTGTGGGGATCGCCTTCGCCAGCGGCGGCCGGCGCCGTCCGACGGGACGCCGGTGGACCGCCGCGGCGGCCTCGCTGCTCGTCCGCGCCGTCCTGATCGGCGCGGTGGGCCTGCTGCTGGGCTACGTGGTGCCGGCCGACTTCGCGTCGGTCATCCTGCCCTACTACGCGGTGCTGTTCCTGCTGGCCGTGCCACTGCTGTCCCTGTCCATCCGCACCCTCGTGGGGCTCGCCGCGACTATCGCCGTGGCGATGCCGCTGCTGAGCCACGTGCTCCGCGCCGGCACGGAGCTGGTGGACCCCGTCCCGAACCTGACCTTCGGCGCGCTGGTCGACGACCCGCTCCACGCGCTGCGCGAACTGGCCCTCACCGGCGTCTATCCCGCGTTGCCGTGGGCGGCCTACCTGTGCGCCGGTCTGGCCGTGGGTCGTGCGCTGCTGACCTCGCGCCGCACCGTGCTGGTCGTCCTGCTGGTCGGGGCCGGCCTCGCCGTGGCCGCGCGGACCACCTCCTGGTTGCTGCTCGACGTCCTCGGCGGGCGGGCGCGGCTGGAGTCGGTCGCCCTGCAGTCCATGGGCCAGGAGGAGTTCGCGGCGTTCGTGCGGGAGGGGGCGACCGGGGTCACGCCGACGGACACCCCGTGGTGGCTGGCGACGACCCTGCCGCACTCCAGCACCCCGCTCGACCTCGCCTACACGATCGGCGTCGGGTTGGTGGTGGTGGCGGTCTGCCTCTTCGTCGGCCGTGCCACCACGGCGCTCCTCCGGCCACTGGCAGCTGCGGGGAGCATGACCCTGACGCTGTACAGCTTCCACCTGCTGCTGCTGAGCTCCCCCGACCTCCCCGGGGGCGCGAGCGGGTTCGTCCTCCAGTCCGCCGTGGTGGTGGTGTTCGCCCTGGTGTGGAGCCGCTACCACGCCCGGGGTCCCCTGGAGGAGATCGTCGCCCGGCTGTCGGGAGCGGCCGGTCGAGCCGTGCAGCACGGTCGAGGACCGGGTGCCGCCGGGGCGCTCCCGCCGGCGTGAGGGGCCGTCGCCCGCGGTCGACGGGCGGACCTCCCCGAAGGTGCGTCCGGACGACCCACGGGACGGGAAGAGGGTTCGGCCGGTCTCGCGGACTCGGGGCCGCGAGACCGGCCGGAGGCGACTCGTCCTAGGCTCGGGCGCCGGAGTCGCCCGTCCGGGATCGAGCGAGAGGCCGGGGTGCCCATGACGTGGCTGGTCACCGGCGGAGCCGGGTACATCGGGTCGCACGTCGTCGTGGCCCTGCGTGCCGCGGGCGAGGACGTCGTCGTGCTCGACGACCTCTCCTCGGGCGTGCCGACGCGGGTCGGCGGCGTCCCCCTCGTCCTGGCCGACGTCGCCGACGGCGGGGCGGTGACCCGGACCGTGCGCGAGCACGGGGTCCGCGGGGTGGTGCACCTCGCGGCGAAGAAGCAGGTCGAGGAGTCGGTCCGGCAGCCGCTGCGGTACTACCGGGAGAACGTCGAGGGGCTGCGCGCCCTCCTCGAGGCGGTCACGGCCGCGGGTGTGGAGCAGTTCGTCTTCTCCTCCAGCGCCGCGGTCTACGGCTCCCCGGACGTCGACCTGGTCGACGAGCGCACGCCGTGCCTGCCGGTGAACCCGTACGGGCGGACCAAGCTGATCGGCGAGCAGATGCTGGCCGACGTCGCCCCCGCCACCGGGCTGCGGTACGCCGCGCTCCGGTACTTCAACGTCGCCGGCGCCGCGGACCCGGCGCTGGCCGACCGAGGCGCGGCCAACCTCGTGCCGCTCGTGTTCCGGGAGCTGAGCCGGCAGCGCCCGCCGCAGCTGTTCGGCGACGACTACGACACCCCCGACGGCACCTGCGTCCGCGACTTCGTGCACGTTGCCGACGTCGCGTCGGCGCACGTCGCCGCGGCGGCCGCGCTGACCGAGGGCCGCATCGGGGCGCTGACGGCGAACATCGGCCGCGGCGACGGGGTGTCGGTGCGCGAGATGGTCGAGACGATCCGGCGGATCACCGGCACCGCGGATCAGCCGTGGTCGGAGCCGGTGGTCGCCCCGCGCCGCGCCGGCGACCCGGCGCGGGTGGTCGCCTCGGCCGAGCTGATCCGTCGCGAGCTCGGCTGGACGGCGGCCCACGGCATCGAGGAGATGGTCGCCTCGGCGTGGGCGGGCTGGCAGGCGCAGGCCGCGCAGACGGTCTGAGTCAGCCCCGGGCCCAGGCCAGCAGCTCCTCGGCGCTCCGCGTGTTGACCACCCGCTCCGGCGGGACGCCGCACTCGACCGCCCGCTCGCAGCCGTTGCCCTGCCAGTCGAGCTGGCCGGGCGCGTGCGCGTCGGTGTCGATGGCGAACGCGCAACCCAGCTCGACGGCCAGGGACAGCAGTCGCAGCGGCGGGTCCAGCCGCTCGGGGCGGGAGTTGATCTCCACCGCGGTGCCGTGCTCGACGCAGGCGGTGAACACCGCTTCGGCGTCGAAGGCGCTCTCCGGCCGCGGCCGCTGGCGTCGTCCCTCGCGCTGCTCGCGCGGGATGAGCAGCCGGCCGGTGCAGTGCCCGAGGACGTCGGTGTGCGGGTCTGCGACCGCGGTGAGCATCCGACCGGTCATCGCCGCGGCGTCCGCGCGCAGGTCGGAGTGGACGCTGGCGACGACGACGTCCAGCCGCCCGAGCAGCTCGTCGGTCTGGTCGAGGCTGCCGTCGACGTTGATGTCGCACTCGATGCCGGTGAGGATCCGGAAGGGAGCGAGCTCCTCGTTGAGCGCGGCGACGACGTCGAGCTGGCGTTCGAGCCGCTCGGGGGACAGGCCGTTGGCGACGGTCAGCCGGGGCGAGTGGTCGGTCAGCGCCAGGTAGTCGTGACCCAGTCCGATCGCGGCCTCGGCCATCTCGCGGATCGGGCTGCCGCCGTCGGACCAGTCCGAGTGCACGTGCAGGTCGCCGCGCAGCAGCGACCGGAACTCCGCGACGTCGTCGGCGAGCGGCACCAGCTCGCCGTACGTCTCCTCGAGGCGGGCCAGGTACTCGGGCACCTCGCCGGCGTGCGCCTGCACGATCGCCGCGCCGGTCTTGGGCCCGATGCCGCGCAGGTCCGTGAGCGTCCTCGTGCGGATCCGGCGGTCGAGCTCCTCGGGCCCGAGCGTGTCGACCACGGCCGCGGCGGTGCGGAAGGCCGAGACGCGGTGCGTGGGCTCGCGGGCGCGCTCCAGGAGGAAGGCGATCCTCCGGAGCGCGGCCGCGGGCGGGAGCGGGTCGCTCAGCGGGAGCCCTTCTTGTACTGCTTCTCGGCCTTCCGCTGGGCCTTGGCGGCCCGCTTCTGCGCCCTCTCCAGGCTCTTCTCGGTGCTGTCGGCGGCCCTCGAGGCGGCCCGGCGGGCGCGGTAGCCGACCGACGGCTTGCCCTCGGTGTCGACGGCGGCGATCAGCAAACCGCCGAGCATGCTCAGGTTCTTGAGGAAGTGCGCGGTCTGACCGAAGCGCTCCTTGGGGTCGTCGTGCTCCCAGAAGCGGTGCCCGGCCAGGGTCGTCGGCACCAGACTCGCCGAGAGGACCAGCGCCGACAGCCGGGGCAACCGGCCGAGGGCCAGCAGGGAGCCGGCCGCGACCTGCGCGGCGGCGTTGATCTTCACGTACTGCTCGACGTCGCGGGGCACCTGCACCGGCAGCTGCTGGTCGGCCGTCGTGGCGATCTGGTCGACGACCGGCGCGGCACCCGGCACCCGGCTCTGCGGGTTGCGCAGGGTGTCGATGCCGCCGTAGACGAACGACGACGCGAGCAGCGGCCGGGCGATCCGGCGGACCAACATGGGTGACCTCGTTTCGGTTCGGGGACTCTCGTCGGTTCAGTGCCCCGGTCGGCGCCGGGACACCCCTGCTCGGACCGTAGTGAGGTCGCCGCCACTCCGCTGGGTCAAGCCGTGCGGTGGCAGTAGACCGTCAGCGTCCCGTGCTTGGCGAAGTCGAACGCGGTGGCCGGCGCCGCGGTCTCACCGTCGTAGGCGACCACCTGCGGTCCCGACCGGGACACCACCCGCACCCGCCGCGCCTGGGTCTCGGCGTAGCCGGAGACGTGCGCGCTCACCCCCAGCAGCGAGCCGAGGACGGCTCGGGTGCGGCTCAGCCGGACGTCGGCGCGCAGGTACTGGACGTCGAGCACCCCGTCCTCGAGCCGCGGCCGCCAGGCAGGGGCCAGCCCGCGCGGGGTGTAGCGGCAGTTGCCGACGAAAAGGATCCAGACCGACACCGGCCGCCCGTCGAGCAGCAGCGACACCGGCGTCCCCCGGCGGAGAGTCTGGGCCGCGGCCCACGCCATGGCCGCCCACCGGCCCAGCCGGCCGGCCAGCGCGTCGCGGCGGCGCACCATCTCCGGGTAACTGCCGATGCTGGCGGTGTTGAGGAACGGCGTCCCGTTGACCTCGGCGACGTCCACCTCGACCGCCTCCCCAGAGGCGACGGCCTCGGCCGCGGCCTCGAGGGTGTGCACGCCGACGTCGCGGGCGAAGTGGTTGAGCGTGCCGGCGGGCAGCACCGCCAGCGGCAGCCCGGCGGCCACCGCCACGGCCGCGGCCGCCGCGACGCTGCCGTCGCCACCGGCCACGCCCAGCGCCCGCGCCCGGCCGGTGCGCGCCGCCTCCTCGAGCAGGCCCGCGATCGTCGTCCCCACCGTCTGCTCGCGCACCTCGGCGCGGGGCAGCAGCCGGCGCACCTCCGCGGCGGGGTCGTAGTCCGCCGGGCCCGACCGCGGGTTCACCGCGACGACCAGGCCGTCGCCGCCGGGGAGCGCCGGTGCGCGGCGCGCCGTCCGCACCCGGGCGGGCGCCGAGGGCCGCACCGGCCACCAGCGCCGACCGCAGGCGGCGACCGTCGCGCCGACGGCCAGCCCGGCGGCGACGTCCCCGGGGTAGTGCACGCCGACGTGCACCCGCGAGTAGCCGACGGCCACCGCCAGCGGGGCGAGCGCGACCCCGACCGCCGGGCACTCCAGCGCCACGCCGGTGACGAAGGCCCCGGCCGAGGAGGCGTGCCCGCTGGGGAAGGAGTGCGTGGTCAGCGACTGGTGCAGCAGTCGGTGCACCGGGTGGGCGCCCAGGTCGGGGCGGCGGCGGCCGAAGACCGGCTTGAGCGCGGTGTTGACCAGCCCGCTGGAGACCGCCAGGGAGGCCAGCCCGCGGATCGCGCCCCGCCGCAGGGCACCGCGACGGAGGAGGAGCAGGGCGCCGATCGCCGTCCACAGGCGGCCGTGGTCGGCAGCGGTGGTGAGCCGGCGCAGCCAGGTGTCGGCGGGAGACTCCGGCAGCCCGCCGACCAGGGAGTGCAGCCGCGCGTCCCAGTGCCGGGCACCCCGCATGCCCGCGACGCTAGTAGAAGGACCCCGTCCTCCTCACCGCTCGCACGCTCGCGGCGGGGCCCTGGAGGGAGGGCGCCGGGCTGCGGCCGCGCGGCGCTCCTCTTCAGCCCCGGCGGCGGGCGCGGTAGGCGGCGACCGTCGAGCGGCTGGCGCAGGTGTTCGAGCAGTACCGGCGGCTGGCGTTGCGCGAGGTGTCGACGTAGACGTCGTCGCAGCCCTCGGCCGAGCAGACGCCGATCCGCTGCCAGCCGTGCTGGACGACGACCTGCGACAGGCCCATCGCCACCGTGGTCGTCAGCTGCTCGAGCAGCGGCACGTCGGGGCGGGCGTAGTGCAGGTGCAGCTCGCCGTCGTGGTCGGTGGCGTAGGGCTGGGGGGAGGCCAGCGCGAGCAGCGCGTTGAGCCGGTCGATCACCTCCGGCTGCGTCGTGGCGACCGCGACCGCCCGCACCAGGTCGGCGGTCGCCGCCGCCTGGCCGGCCTCGTCGGGCGAGAGGTCCACGACGGTGCCCGGCTCGAACCACTCGCCGTGGGCGCGCAGGAAGGCCGTCGCCCAGTCCGGACCGGCGTCCCGGTCGGCGTTGGCCAGGTCGATGGCCAGCTCGACCGCACTGGACCCGTAGGTGTCGTAGTCCATGGAATCCCCTGCCGCTGGTGGGCCGCTGACACGCCGTAGGCGTCGTAGGTCGCTTGACCACCTACGCCGCCGTCCGTAGCGTGTAGGGAGTCAACAGTGTTTGACTCCCTACCCTTCCTGTTCCGCGTTGCTGATCGAAGTGAGCCCGTCGTGCGTTCGTACCTGTCCGTCTGGCGGCTGCCGTCCGCTCCGGTGCTGCTCGTCGCCGGCTTCGCCGGTCGTCTCCCGTCGGCCATGGTCCCGCTCGCGCTGCTGCTCATGGTGCAGCAGCAGACCGGTTCCTACGCCGTCGCCGGTCTCGCGGCGGCCACCTACGGGCTGGCGATGGCCGGGATGGCGCCGGTGCTCGGCCGGCTGGCCGACCGCCGCACCCCCCGTCCGGTGCTGCTCGCCCAGGCCGCGGCCTACCCGCTGCTGCTGACCCTGCTCGTGGCCGTGGTCCTCGGGGGAGCCCCGACCGTGGCGATCGTCGCCGCCTCGGCCGCCGCCGGCGCCGGGACGCCGCTGGTGTCCGGTGCCGTGCGCGCGCTGTGGTCCCGGGTGGACCCGCGGGTGCGGGGCACCGCGTTCGCCCTCGACGCCACCGCCACCGAGCTGGTCTTCGTCGCCGGCCCGACCCTCGTCGCCGCGCTCGCGGTGCTGGCCGCGCCGGCGTGGGCGGTCGCCGTCGCGGGGGTGCTGGCGGTGGCCGGCGCCCTCGGCATCGCGACCTCGACCGCGATGCGGGGCTGGGTGCCCGTGCCGGCCGCACACCGCGCCAGCCCCTTCGCCACGGTGCTCACCCCGGGCATGCCGAGGGTGCTGCTCAGCGGCTCGGCGCTGATGCTCGGCTTCGGCGCGCTCGAGGTCGCGATCCCCGCGTTCGCCGACGCCGCCGGGTCGCCGGGGCTGTCCGGCGTCCTGCTGGCCCTCTGGTCGCTGGGGTCGGTGGCCGGCGGGCTGTGGTTCGGCGCCCGGGTGGTCAGCGCCTCGCTGCCGCGCCAGTACCGCTGGCTGCTGCTCGGCGTGACGATCGGCCTGGCCCCGCTCGCCGCGGCGTCGAGCCCGTGGGTGCTCGGCGCGCTGCTCTTCCTCGGTGGGACGGCGATCGCCCCGACGCTGACGGTGCAGAACTCGCTGGTCGGCGCCATCGCGCCGGTGCACGCCACGACCGAGGCGTTCACCTGGCTGTCGACGATGGCCACCGGCGCCTCCGCGGTGGGCGCGGCGCTCGGCGGGGCGCTGATCGAGGGCCGGGCCGGGGTCAGCGGCAGCCTGCTGCTCGCCGTCGCCGGGGCCGCCGCGGCCGTGCTGGTCACCCTGGTGCCCGGCCGGCGCCCGGCCCGCGAGCAGGCGTCCGAGCCCGTCGCCGTCTGAGGTCGGGGCCCCTGGCCGAACGCCTCCCGGGGCGCTGGTAGTCTCTCCTCGGTGGTTCCGGGGGGACCCGGACCCCGGGAGGCTTCGCCTAGTCCGGTCTATGGCGCCGCACTGCTAATGCGGTTTGGGTTAATCCCCATCCCGGGTTCAAATCCCGGAGCCTCCGCGCACGACAACTGCACAGCACGCACCCGTAGCTCAACGGATAGAGCATCTGACTACGGATCAGAAGGTTAGGGGTTCGAATCCCTTCGGGTGCACGTCTGGTTGAGACAGCACAGCGGCTCCGTCCTCCGGGACGGGGCCGCTGTCCTCTGCTGAGCCACTGCCGCCGCGGACCCGTCGCCACGCCCGGCGGTGCGCGTGCGCCGCCCCTCGCCTCCCTCTTGCCCCCAGACCTCCGAGTTGATCATGGGGTCGTTGCAGGCGACTCGCGCAGACACGCCGGTCGCAGCGGCAACAACCCCATGATCACGGCGGACGGCGGACGGCGGACGGCGGACGGCGGCGCACGGCGGTCACGCCCGGCGCGTGGGGCCCCACGGCTTCCAGATGGCGAGGACCGCGGCGACCAGCAGGGCCGTGCCGGACACGACCGCGGGGAACAGCAGGTCCAGCGGGATCCGCCCCAGCCGCTCGACGAGACCCGCGTCGACGTGGCGGGCCTGCCGCGCCACCTCGGCCAGGCGCGGCTGCAGCAGTACCGGCACCAGCGCGACCAGCACGAGGTTGATCACCAGCTTGACCAGCACCCACGTGGTGCGGACGACGCCCCAGCGGCTGGCCAGCCCCAGCAGCAGGCCGGAGCCGAGGCTGCCCAGCCCCAGCACGAGCAGGACCGGGACGGCGAAGACGTGGAGCGCCGTGTAGCAGGCCGCCACGAGCGCAGGGTCCTCCGCGAGGAAGCCGGTCCCGGCCAGCACCCCCAGGACGAGGTCGGCACCGAGCCAGCCCAGCGACGTGGCGAGGTGGACCAGCAGGACGACCCGGCGGGCGTTCCGGCCCAGGTGGACGCGGACGGGTGGGGACGTCGGCATCGCGGTTCCCTCCGTCGGGACTCGGCCACGGACCAGTCTAGGCCGGATCGTGAGGTACCGAAAGGTCAGGCACCGAACGATCCTGCTAGCCTGCCGTCGTGCCCCGACCTCCCGGCGACCTGCCCATCGGGCTGCTCCTCGACCGCGTCGCCCGCGAGGTCAGCCGGGCGTTCGACGTCCGGCTGACGGCCGCCGGCGGGTCCCGCCCCGTCTGGCTGGTGCTGCTCGCCCTGCGCCGCGGACCGGTCGCCAGCCAGCGGGAGCTCGCCGACGCGCTCGGACTGCGCGCGGCCACGCTGACCCAGCAGCTCGACACCATGGAGTCCGCCGGGCTGGTCGCCCGGACCGCGGATCCGGCCAACCGGCGGGTGCACCGGGTGGAGCTGACCGAGGCGGGCCTGGGGTTGTTCGACCGGCTGCGGAACGCCGCGCGGGCGCACGACGAGCAGCTCCGCGACGGCCTCGACGGGAGCGACGTCGCGCGGGTCGCGGCCGCGCTGGAGCGGATGCGCCGCAACGTGGGCCGCAGCTGAGGAGTGTGGGGGCGGGGGGCCGGTCCTGACGGTCTGGCCGCGTTGGTCGGTCCTCCCAGCAGTGGGAGGCCACTCGTTGCCGGCTGCCCCCGCCCGCGACAACTGTGACCCACGCCACTCCCGAGGGTCAACCCCACCCCGGCGTGTCGGCAGGGCCCGTCGAGGGCACCGCCCCGAGCCTGCGAGGGATGGGGAGGACGAGCCCCTCCCTCAGCCGACTGCGCGCAGCACCTCGGGCGAGAGCTGGTCGACCGCCGTGTGGCCGGTCAGGCCCAGTGTGAGGTCGAACTCGCCCAGCACGTCGGACACCACCTGGCGCACGCCCTCCTCCCCGGCCAGCGCGAGCCCCCACACGAAGGGTCGGCCGAGCAGCACCGCCTGCGCGCCGAGCGCGACCGCGGTGAGGACGTCGGCGCCGCTGCGCACCCCGCTGTCGAGCAGCACCGGCGCCCGGTCGCCGACCGCGGCCACCACGTCGGGCAGGGCGTCGAGCGCCGCGATCGAGCGGTCCACCTGCCGTCCGCCGTGGGTGCTCACGACCACGCCGTCCACACCCTCGTCGAGCGCCCGGCGGGCGTCGTCGGGGTGCAGCACGCCCTTGAGCACGATCGGCAGCCGGGTGCGGGCGCGCAGCCAGGCGAGGTCGGCCCAGGTGATCGAGGGCCGGGAGTAGATGGCGAGGAAGGTCTCGACCGCGGCGCGCGGCAGCGGCGAGCGCAGGTTGTCCAGCGTCGATCCCGGCCACGCCCGCGCCATCCCGACCAGCGCGCGCACGGCCGCCAGCGTGGGCCGCGGCCGGCGGTCCCGACCGGCGGCGGCACCGGGGTCGGTGGGTGCCGGAGCCGCGGACGCCGCCGCCCGCTCCTCGGCGAGCCGCCGGAACACCGGGTCGGAGCTGTACTGCGCGATGCCCAGGCCCCGCGCGAACGGCAGGTGGCCCAGGTCCAGGTCGCGGGGCCGCCAGCCGAGCATGGTGGTGTCCAGGGTGACCACCAGCGCGTCGCAGCCACTGGCCTCCGCCCGTCCGACCAGGCTCTCCACCAGCTCGTCCGACGTCGACCAGTACAGCTGGGACCACCGCGGGGCCGAGCCCATCGCGGCGGCGCACTCCTCCATCGGGACCGATGCCTGGTTCGAGAAGACCATCGGCACGCCGAGGGACGCCGCGGCGCGGGCCACCGCGAGGTCGGCCGCCGGGTGCACCAGCTCGAGCGCGCCCACCGGCGCCAGCAGCAGCGGTGCGGGCAGCCGCCGTCCGAACAGCTCGACCGAGGTGTCCCGGACGCTCACGTCCCGCAGCACCCGGGGGACGACGGCCCACCGGTCGAACGCGGTGCGGTTGGCCCGCTGGGTCGCCTCGTCCCCGGCGCCGCCCGCGACGTAGGAGTACGCGTGGGCGCCCAGCCGCTCGCGGGCCCGGCGCTGCAGCGCCCGGGCCGCGGTGGGCACCCGCGGCCGGCGGCCGTACACCCCCGCGCGGTAGACCTCGTCCTGCCGGCGGCGCCCGGTGCCCGCTGCTGAGTCCACGCGGACACGGTAGTGAGCGCCGGGTTCCGCGCTCCCCTCGCCGGCGCTCGTCGACCACGTGCCGGTGGGTGCGGTGTCCCCGCGGGACCTCGCGGGCTCGGTTCCGTCCCGCCGGACGGTCGCGAGCCGGATTTCTGCCGACACGCCGGGAGGACACGCCAGTCCGGTCGGTGACCCCGGGTCACCGGGCCCGTTCCCCCGGCATCATGGTCGGCACCGGTGCGCCGCAGGCAGGCCGGCGCGGAACCAGGGGGAAGCGCACGTGCAGGTGGCCACCCGGCCTCGTCGTCGGTCGTCGGTCGTCGTCATGGCGCTCGCCCTGCTCGCGGCCGGCACCGCCCTCGCCGCGCCCGCGGCCGCCGTCGACGACCCCACCCGGCCCGACGTCCGCGTCACGCACGGCCCCAGCTGCCGTCCCGGCGGCGTCGTCGTCGAGGTCACCGGAGGCACCGTCGGCCACGCGGTCACGCTGGGTACCGGACGCCGTCCCGCGGGGGAGGACGCCGCCGACGTCGCGCCCGGTGCCGTCGTCGTGCTGACCACCGCGGACGTCGACTGGGGCGAGACCATCGACCCGTTCCTCGAGTTCACGGCCCTGGACGGCTCGGGCGCCGGCTGGGTCGACGAGCTGCCCGGCTACAGCTTCACCCGGCCGGCCGCCGAGGACTGCGCGGCCATCCGCCCGCCCAGCGGCGCCGCGGTGGTCCCGCAGGCCGGGCAGACCGTGCCGATGCCGACCGGCATCGCCGGCGGGACACCGGCCGTCGCGGTCTCCGCGCAGGAGGCGGCGGCGGTCACCGGCGGCGTCCCGTGGCCGCTGCTGGCCGCCGGTGGGTCCCTGGTCGTCACAGGCGCCGGCCTCGCCCTCGTCGCCGGGAGCCGGCGGCCGGGAGCGCGGCGCCGGGCACCGGTGTCCAGCGGGGGCGCCTGAGCGTTCCGTCGGCGACGATGGACCGGTGGCCCGCCCCGAGGACGCCCAGGCTCTCGACCTCCCCGCCGAGCACGTGCCCGGGGACGTCGCCGACGTCCCGGGCGCGGTACCGCGGCCGGCCGAGACCTGGCTGCGCATCGTGCAGGTGCACGACCGCATCACCCGCCGGGTCGACTCCGCCCTGCACCGCCGGCACGACCTCTCGCTCACCGGGTACGAGGCGCTGCGTCGGATCGCCGAGGCCCCCGGTGAACGGGCCACGATGGGGGAGCTCGCAGAGGCGCTCGGCATCTCCCGCGCCGGGGTGACGAGCACCGTCACCCGGCTGGTCGCCGAGGGCCTCGTCGTCCGCGAGCGCTCGTCGGGCGACAAGCGGCTGCTCCACGCCCGGCTGACGCGCGCCGGGTGGGCGAAGGTCGAGGAGGCCCGGCCGACCCACGACGACCTGGTGGCCCACCTGCTCACCCTGTTGGGGGACGACGCCGCCGTCGTCACCGACGCCCTCGCGCGCGTGTCAGCAGCCGCCCGCACGCGCCGCTGAGCTGCGCCTCCACGTCACGAAGGGCCCTCGTCGACGCTCGCCCACCGGACACTTCAAGCCCATAGTGTTTCCACTCCAGTCAGGACGGGCAGGACGCGATCATGCAGGTGGGGATCGAGCAGTGCTCCGTGGTCGTGCCGACCGTCGGCCGGCCGTCGCTCGACGTGCTGCTCGACGCCCTCGCGCAGGCCCCCGGTCCCCGTCCGGCCGAGCTGGTGCTGGTCGACGACCGGCCCGCCGGCGAGCCGCTGCACCCCGAGCGGCCCGGCCTGCCGCCCGTGCGCGTGGTGCGCACCGGCGGCGGTGGTCCGGCCCGCGCCCGCAACCTCGGCTGGCGCAGCGTGCGCACCGCCTGGGTGGCCTTCCTCGACGACGACGTCGTCCCCGACCCCGGCTGGTACCAGCGGCTGGCCGAGGACCTCTCCGACCTGCCGGCCGACGTCGCCGGCAGCCAGGGCCGGGTGCGGGTGCCGCTGCCCGCGGACCGCCGGCCCACCGACTGGGAGCGCGGCACCGCGGGCCTGGCCACCAGCTCCTGGATCACCGCCGACCTCGCCTACCGCCGCGCCGCCCTGGCCGCCGTCGGCGGATTCGACGAGCGCTTCCCCCGCGCCTTCCGCGAGGACTCCGACCTGGCCCTCCGGGTCATGGACACCGGCGCGCGGCTGGTCCGCGGGCGCCGCTGGATCACCCACCCGGTGCGCCCGGTCGACCGCTGGGTGAGCGTCCGCGTGCAGGCCGGCAACGCCGACGACGTCCTCATGCGGCGGCTGCACGGCCCCGGCTGGCGGGAGCGCGCCGACGCTCCGCTGGGCCGCCGGCCGCGGCACCTGGCCGTCACCGCCGCCGGGGTCGCCGCCCTCGGTCTCGCCGTCGCCCGCCGGCCGCGCGCCGCGCTCGCCGCCGCCGCGGCCTGGGCCGCCGGCACCGGTGAGTTCGCCCGGGCCCGGATCGGGCCCGGCCCGCGCGACCGCGCCGAGGTCACCACCATGCTCGCCACCAGCGCGTTGATCCCGCCGCTGGCCACCTGGCACTTCCTGCGCGGCGCGGTGCGGCACCGCCGGGTGCGGCCGTGGCGCGGGCTGCCGGACCTGGTGCTGTTCGACCGCGACGGGACCCTCGTGCGGGACTACCCGTACAACGGCGACCCCGCGCTGGTGACGCCGGTGCCCGGTGCGCGGGAGGCCGTCGACGCGCTGCGCGCCCGCGGCGTGCGGGTCGGCGTGGTGAGCAACCAGTCCGGCGTCGCCCGCGGGCTGATCACCCGCGAGCAGGTGGACGCCTGCATGGCCCGGCTCGACGAGCTGCTGGGCCCCTTCGACACCGTCCAGATCTGCCCGCACGGGCCGGACGACGGCTGCAGCTGCCGAAAGCCCGCGCCCGGCATGGTCAAGGCCGCCTGCGCCGAGCTCGACGTCGACCCGGCCCGCTGCGTGGTCGTCGGGGACATCGGGGCCGACGTCGAGGCCGCCGCGGCCGCCGGCGCGCGCGGGATCCTCGTCCCGACGCCGGTCACGCGGCGGGCCGAGGTCGAGGCGGCGCCCCACCGCGGCGCCACCCTTACCGAGGCGGTCGATCAGGTCCTGGCGGGCTGCTGGTGACGGCCCGCGGCCCCGCCCCCCGCCGCACGGTCCTGGTCGCGCGGCTGGACTCGGTCGGCGACGTCCTGGTGCAGGGGCCGCTGGTGCGGGCCGTGGCCGCCGGCGCCGAGCGGGTCGTGTTCCTCGCCGGCCCGGCCGGTGCCGACGCGGCGCGGCTGCTGCCCGGCGTCGACGAGGTGTGGACCTGGGCCTGCCCCTGGATCCTCGGCGACCCGCCGCCGGTCGACGCGGGGGACCTCGCGGGGCTCACCGACCGGGTCCGCGCCCTGGCCCCCGACGAGGCCGTGATCTCCACGTCCTTCCACCAGTCGCCCCTGCCCCTGGCACTGGTGCTGCGCACTGCCGGCGTGCCGCGGATCTCCGCGATCAGCGTGGACTACCCCGGGTCGCTGCTCGACGTCCGCCACCGGGTCGACGACGACCTGCCCGAGCCCGAGCGGGCCCTGTCCCTCGCCCGCGCCGCGGGCTTCGACCTGCCGGCCGGCGACGACGGCCGGCTCGCCGTGCGCCGACCCCTGCCCGACCTGCGAGATCTGCACAGTGGGGACCATCCGGGACCTGATGGCCACCACTGTGCAGATCTCGCGGGGGGCTACGTCGTCCTGCACCCGGGCGCGAGCGTGCCCGCGCGGGCGTGGCCCGCGCACCGCTGCGCCGAGGCGGTCGAGGCGCTGGCCGGCGCCGGCCACCGGGTGCTGGTCACCGGCGGGCCGGGGGAGCGGGAGCTCACCGCGGCCGTCGCCGGCGCCCGCGGCGTCGACCTCGGCGGTGCGCTGAGCCTGGCGGAGCTGGCGGCGGTGCTGGAGGCGGCGGCCGCGGTGGTCGTCGGCAACACCGGCCCGGCACACCTGGCCGCCGCCGTCGGCACGCCCGTGGTCTCGCTCTTCTCCCCGGTCGTGCCGGCCGTCCGGTGGGCGCCCTACGGCGTGCCGACCGTGCTGCTCGGCGACCAGGACGCCGCCTGCCGGCTGACCCGGGCGCGTGAGTGCCCGGTGCCCGGCCACCCCTGTCTCGCGTCGGTGACCGCCGCCGACGTCGTCGCCGCCGTGGAGAAGGTGATCGCCGCGTGAGGGTCCTGCTGTGGCACGTGCACGGCTCGTGGACGACGGCCTTCGTCCAGGGGCGGCACGAGTACCTGATCCCGGTGACCCCGGACCGCGGCCCGGACGGCCTCGGCCGGGCGCGCACCTGGGACTGGCCGGCGTCGGCCCGCGAGGTGACCCCGGAGCAGCTGCGCGACCAGGACGTCGACGTCGTCGTCCTGCAGCGCACCGGCGACCTGGAGCTCGTGCGGGAGTGGCTGGACCGCGAGCCCGGTCGCGACCTGCCCGCCGTCTTCCTCGAGCACAACGCGCCGGGGCTGGAGCCCGGTGACGGGCCGGTGCCCCACACCCGGCACCCGCTGGCCGACCGCGACGACATCCCGATCGCGCACGTCACGCACTTCAACCAGCTCTTCTACGACAACGGCCGGGCGCCGACGACGGTGATCGAGCACGGCATCGTCGACCCCGGCGAGCGGTACACCGGCGAGCTGGCGCGGGCCGCCGTGGTCACCAACGAGCCGGTCCGCCGCGGCCGCACGGTCGGCGCCGACCTGCTGCCCGGGCTGGCCGCCGTCGCGCCGGTCGACGTGTTCGGCATGGGGCTGGCCGGGCTGCACGAGCGCTACGGCCTCGACCCCGGCCGCGTCGCGCTGCACGACGACCCACCGCAGGCCGCGATGCACACCGAGCTGGCCCGCCGCCGGGTCTACGTGCACCCGGTCCGCTGGACCTCCCTCGGGCTCTCGCTGCTCGAGGCGATGCACCTGGGCCTGCCGGTGGTCGCCCTGGCCGCCACGGAGGTGGTGGAGGCGGTGCCGGCCGAGGCCGGCGTGCTCTCCACCCGTCCCGACGTCCTGTGGGACGCCGTCCGCACCTACCTGCACGACGAGGACGCCGCCCGGCTGGCCGGCAAGGCGGCACGCGCCGCCGCGCTGGAGCGGTACGGGCTTCCCCGGTTCCTCTCCGACTGGGATGCGCTACTCGAGGAGGTGACCCGGTGAACGTCGATCTGGTGTCCGAGCACGCCAGTCCGCTCGCCGCCATCGGCGGCGTGGACGCCGGCGGACAGAACGTGCACGTCGCCGCGCTCGCCGCGGGTCTGGCCCGCCGCGGGCACGCGGTGACCGTGCACACCCGGCGGGAGGACCCCGACCAGCCGGACCGGGTGACCACCGCCGACGGCTACGACGTCGCGCACGTGACCGCCGGGCCGGCCCGGGTGCTGCCCAAGGACGACCTGCTGCGGCACATGCCCGAGTTCGCCTCCGAGCTGCGCCGCGAGTGGGCGCAGCGGCCGCCGGACCTGGTGCACGCGCACTTCTGGATGAGCGGGCTGGCGTCGGTCGCCGCCGCCGGGCCGATCCCCGTGCTGCAGACCTTCCACGCGCTCGGCTCGGTCAAGCGCCGTCACCAGGGCGCCGCCGACACCTCGCCGCCGCAGCGGGTCGAGCTGGAGCGGTCGCTGTGCCGCAGGGTCACCCACGTCGTCGCCACCTGCTCCGACGAGGTCTTCGAGCTGCGCCGGCTGGGCCTGGACAGCGACCGGGTCTCGGTCGTGCCGTGCGGGGTGGACACGAGCGTTTTCACCCCGCGCGGCGCGGTCGCCCCCCGCGGCGAGCGCCGGCGGCTGCTGGTCCTCGGCCGGCTGGTCGAGCGCAAGGGGCAGGAGGACGCCGTCCGCGCGCTGGCCGCCGTCCCCGACGCCGAGCTGGTCGTCGTCGGCGGCCCGCCGGTCGCGCAGCTGGACGACGACGCCGAGGTGCGCCGGCTGCGCGCGGTCGCCGCCTCCCTGGGCGTCGCCGACCGGCTGGTCTTCACCGGCGCGGTGGCGCGCGCCGACGTCCCGGCGTGGATCCGCTCGGCCGACGTCGTGCTGGCCGTGCCCTGGTACGAGCCCTTCGGCATCACCCCGCTGGAGGCCATGGCCTGCGGCCGTCCGGTGGTCGCCACCGCGGTCGGCGGGCTGCAGGACTCCGTGGCCGACGGCGTCACCGGCGACCTGGTCCCGCCGCGGGACCCGGCCCGGCTCGGCGCGGTGCTCGCCGACCTCCTGGCCGACGACGCCCGCCGCGCCGCCTACGGCGCGGCCGGGGTGCAGCGCGCCCGCAGCCGCTACCGGTGGGCCCGCGTGGTCGCCGACACCGACACCGTCTACCGGCAGGTCCTGGCCAGCCGCGATCCCGTGGAGGTCGCCCGATGAGTGTTCCGCCCCACTCCGCCGGCGAGGTCGTCTCGCCGGACGCCTGCACCCACCTGACCGGCGCCGACCACGTCGCCTCGCTGACCACCGCGCTGCGGTCGCTGGACGGCCAGCTCGACACCCTGGACCGCTGGGGGCGGCTGCTCGCCGACGTGCTGTGCGGGGAGCACCGCGGCCGGCTGCTCGCGGCGGGCAACGGCGGCAGCGCCGCGCAGGCCCAGCACCTGACCGCCGAGCTGGTGGGCCGCTACCGGGCCGACCGGCCGCCGTTCTCCGCGATCTGCCTGACCGCCGAGACGTCGTCGCTCACCGCCATCGCGAACGACTACCCGGCCGACGAGCTGTTCGCCCGGCAGGTCGAGGCGCACGGGCGGGCCGGCGACGTGCTCGTGCTGCTGTCGACCTCCGGCCGCAGCCCCAACGCCGTCGCCGCCGCCCGCCGGGCCCGCGAGTGCGGCATCACCGTGCTGGCGATGACCGGCCCGGCGCCCAACCCGCTCGCCGCCGTCGCCGACGACGCGGTCTGCATCGACTCCCCGTGGACGGCGACCGTGCAGGAGTGCCACCTCGTCGCGCTGCACCTGGTCTGCGCCGCCTTCGACGCGGCCGTGCTCGTCGAGCCGGCGCGCGTGCCCGAGACCCGGCTCGGGATGGCCCGATGAGGCCGCTCGTCGTCGTCGGCGACGCGCTGCTCGACGTCGACCTGGTCGGGACGGCGTCCCGGCTCACCCCCGACGCCCCCGTGCCGGTCGTGGAGGACGTCGAGACCCGCGAGCGGCCCGGCGGTGCCGCTCTGGCGGCGGTCATCGCGGCCCGGGCGACCGGCCGGGAGGTCGTGCTGGTCACCCCCATGGCCGACGACGCCGACGCCGACCGGCTCCGGGCGCTGCTGGCCGGCCGGGTGCGGCTGGTCGAGATCCCGGCGACCGGCGGGACGGCGGTGAAGCGCCGCGTGCGGGTGGGCGACCACTCGGTGGCCCGCATCGACAGCGGCGCCCCGGTGGCCGGGCTGGGCGCGCTGCCCGCGGCCGCGGCCGACGTCGTCCGCGGCGCCGCGGCGGTGCTGGTCGCCGACTACGGCCGGGGGACGACGGCCGACCCCGCCGTCCGGTCGCTGCTGACCGGGGCCGGCGGGCCGATCGTCTGGGACCCGCACCCGCGCGGCGCCGACCCGGTGCCCCATGCCCGGCTGGTCACGCCCAACTGTGCCGAGGCCGCCCGCGTGGCCTCGTTGGCCGGGATGGCCGCCGGGGGCGACGGGCTGGCCGCGGTCGGGGCGCGGGCGGAGGCGTTGATCCGGCACTGGGGCGTCGGCGCGGTCGCGGTGACCCTGGGCGCCCGCGGAGCGCTGCTCTCCTACGGCGAGGGCGCGCCGATGGTCGTGCCCGCGACGCCGGTGACCGGCGGCGACCCGTGCGGCGCCGGCGACTCGTTCGCGGCCGCCGCGGCGCTCGCGCTGGCCGACGGCGCGGTGACCGGCGAGGCGGTGGCGGCCGCGGTCGCGTCCGCCGGCGCCTTCGTCGCCCGGGGGGGTGCCTCGGCGTGGGACGCGGTCGAGCCGGACGTGGTCGCCGAGCCCGGGGCGGAGGGGGTGATCGCCCGGGTCCGCGCGGCGGGCGGGACGGTGGTCGCCACCGGCGGCTGCTTCGACCTGCTGCACCCCGGCCACGTCGCGACGCTGCGGGCCGCCCGCGGGCTGGGCGACTGCCTGGTGGTGTGCATCAACTCCGACGACTCGGTGCGCCGGCTCAAGGGCCCCTCGCGGCCGCTCGTGACCGCCACCGACCGGGCCCGCGTGCTGGAGGCGCTGGAGTTCGTCGACGCGGTCGTCGTGTTCGACGAGGACACCCCGGCCGAGGTGATCGGCCGGCTGCGCCCGGACGTGTGGGCCAAGGGCGGGGACTACGCCGGCGCCGACCTGCCCGAGGCCGCGGTGCTGCGGCGCTGGGGCGGCCAGGCGGTCGTGCTGCCCTACCTCGACGGGCACTCCACGACGGCCCTGGTCGAGCGCTCGCGAGTGTGAGAAAGGACCCTGCTGCCCCCCTGGAAGGACCACGTCCCCCTCACCCCTCGCAGACTCGGGGCGAGCCTCCGGACGCGGCCGTAGAGGCTCGGCGCGGGCCCCTGCAGCAGGGCCGTTCCAGGCCCGCTGCGGGCCGGCCTGTCGCCGTCGTTCTGCGGCCGCTGGGGCTGGGCGACCTGCTCACCGGCGTGCCGGCCATCCGGGCGGTGCGCGCCGCGGTGCCCGGCCACCGGCTGGTGCTGGCCACGACGGCGGCGCTCGAGCCGCTCGCCTCGCTGGTCGACGCGGTCGACGAGGTGCTGCCCGCCCGCGAGCTCGAGCAGCTGGACTGGTCCGGCCCGCCGCCGGAGCTCGCCGTCGACCTGCACGGCAAGGGCCCGGCCTCGCACGTCGTGGTCGCCGGCCTGGGGCCGCGGCGGCTGCTGACCTTCGACAGCCCGGGTTATCCCGGGCCGACCTGGTACCCCGACGAGCACGAGGTGCGGCGCTGGTGCCGGCTCGTGTCGGAGGGGCTGGGGGTGGACGCCGACCCCGACGCGCTCGACCTCGCCGTCCCCTCGGTGCCCTCCCCGGCGCCGGCGGGCGTCGCGCTCGTCCACCCGGGGGCGGCGTTCCCGGGCCGGCGCTGGCCGGCCGAGCGGTTCGCCACCGTCGCCCGGCACCTGGCCGCCGCGGGGCTCGACGTGCGGGTCACCGGCGGCCCGGCCGAGGTGCCGCTCGCCCGGACGGTGGCCGAGGGCGCCGGGCTGGGGGAGCACGCCGTGCTCGCCGGGCGGACGACGACCCTCGAGCTGGCCGCTGTGGTCGCCGGTGCGCGGGTCGTGGTCAGCGGCGACACGGGCATGGCGCACCTGGCGACGGCCTACCGCCGTCCCTCGGTGGTGCTGTTCGGGCCGGTGTCGCCCGCGCTGTGGGGGCCGCCGGTCAGGGCCGGGGGGCAGGGGGCACTACACGTCGTCCTCTGGCACGGCGATGGCACCGGCGACCCGTGGGGCACCGAGCTCGACCCGGCGCTGGGGGAGATCACCGCCGAGGAGGTCACCGCGGCGCTCGCCGACCTGCTCGCTCGGACCTGAGAGAGGACCCCCTCCTCGCCACGACTCGCAGGCTCGGTGCGGGGCCCTGAGGGGGGCCGCGGGAGTGGGTCAGCGGCGCCGGACGAGTGGCACCCGGCCGAGGTGCGGCCCGGGGGACCGCGGTGTCAGCGCTGGCGCAGCGCGTCGAACAGCACGGTCTGCAGGTCGGTCGGGTCGACCGCGGAGTAGGCCGCGCCGCCGGTCGCGTCGGCGATCTGCTCGAGCGCGCCCAGGTCGGCGTCCGGTCCGAGGGCCACCCCGATGACCTTGATCGGCCGCTCCGGGTCGGCCTCGCTGCGCAGCGTCTCCAGCAGCTCGTCGAGGTCGACGCCCCGGGAGTCCTCGTTCGTCCCGTCGGTGACGACCAGCACGCTGTTGACGGCAGTCGGGTCGAAGTCGCCGCGCGCGGCCCGGACCGCGTCCAGCGTGGTGTCGTACAGCCCGGTGCCGCCGGGGCTCAGCCGGTCCGGGATGGTGTCGAGCTCCTCGTCGAGCAGGTCGCGCTGGAGGGTGCCCCCGACCTCCGCCTCGAGCGCCCGCGTGGGCACCGCCTCGGTCCAGTCGCGGTCGCCCTCCAGCTCGGCGGCGAAGAACCACAGACCCAGCGCGAAGTTCCCCGGCACCAGGGTGAGCGTGCTCTTGGCCGCGTCGCGGGCGAGCGTGGCGCGGGTGCCGTCGCCGGCCGGGGCCTCCATGGAGGTCGAGATGTCGAAGACGGTGAGGATCCGGGACGGCGCGGCCAGCTCCGACAGCTGGGCGAGCAGTGCCTGCACCTCGGCGGGGTCGAGCTGCAGCGCCTGTGGGGCGGCCTCCTGGATGCCGGCGGCCCCGGCGCCGGCCGGTGCGGTGCCCTCGGTGTCGCGGAAGCCCGCCTCCAGGGCGGCGGTGCGCGCCGCGTCCGAGGTCAGCGCCCGCACGGCGGCGTCGACCGCGGCGGCCTCCGGAGCCGAGGCGGTGCCGACCCGGACCAGGGGGTAGTCCAGCACCGGCGAGCCCTCCGCCGGGTAGACGGCGACCAGCTGCACGTCCTCGGCGTCGGCGTTGGCCGCCCACACCTCCTGCTCGCTCACCGGGACCAGCGGTGCGTCGGGCGAGCCCTCGCTCCCGTCCCGCAGCGCGTCGGCCGGCGAGACCGCCGGGCCGCGCCCGGCGGCCAGCACCGTCTGCACCACGGCGTTGTCGGCCTCCTCGCCACCCCCCAGCGCGGTCCGGACCGCGCTCAACGCGGTCAGGGCCTCGGCGCTGGTCGCCAGGTCGGGGACGGCGATGCCCTGCTCGCCGGCCAGCGCCGCGGCCCAGCCCGGTGCCCCGTCGGCCCAGCCCAGCGCGTCGACGGCGGCCTGGCTGGTGGCCAGCACGACGGGGGAGGCGGCGACCGACCCGACGGCCTCCAGGGCGGAGTCCTGGGCGCGGGCGGTCCACAGCGAGGAGTCGGGCACCCACAGGTGCGGCAGGTCCCCGGCGTCCAGCGCCCCGAGGTCGCCGACGGTCTGGACCGGCTCCTGGGCGGTGACCCGGGCGGAGGCGCAGTCCTCGGGGCGCAGGCCCTCCGCGTCGGTGAGCACCTGCTCGGCGACGGGGGCCAGCTCGGGGGCGACGGCGACGCGCACCACCGCGGTGCGGTCGCAGTCGCCGCTCCCGGCACCGACGGCCCACCACGTGATGCCGCCGGCCAGCAGCACCACCGCGGCCACCGCCAGGGCGATGAGGACCTGCGGCGTCAGCTGGAGCGACCGGCGCCCGGCTGAGGTGTCGGCGTGGCGCCCCATGGTGCAGCTCCCCCGTCGAAGTGGTCAGGGTCTCCGGCGACCCCGCGACCGCCCCTTACACCGTAGAGGCGATCGCTGACCGGCCGTGGCTCACCCGGCGCGGACGTCGGCCGCCTGCAACTGCTCGGCGAACCACGCCACGGTGTGCCGCAGCCCCTCCTCCGAGGGCACCGTCGGCCGCCAGCCCAGCAGCTGCTCGGCGCGCGTGGTGTCGGGACGCCGGACCTTCGGGTCGTCCACCGGGAGGTCGACAAAGGTGATCTCCGACGACGAGCCGGTCAGCTCGACGATCCACTCGGCCAGCCGCAGCATCGACAGCTCGTCGGGGTTGCCGATGTTGACCGGCCCGGTGTGGTGCGAGAACGCCATCGCCAGGATGCCGCGCACGGTGTCGTCGACGTAGCAGATCGACCGGGTCTGCGAGCCGTCGCCGGCGACGGTCAGCGGCCGGCCGGAGAGCGCCTGCCCGACGAAGGCCGGGATGGCGCGGCCGTCGTCCGGGCGCATGCGGGGCCCGTAGGTGTTGAAGATCCGGACGATGCCGGTGTCGGTGCCCTTCGACGTCCGGTAGGCCGTCGTCATGGCCTCGCTGAAGCGCTTCGCCTCGTCGTACACGCCGCGCGGGCCCACCGGGTTGACGTTCCCCCAGTACTCCTCGTCCTGGGGGTGCACCAGCGGGTCGCCGTAGACCTCCGAGGTGGAGGCGAGCACGTACCGGGCGCCCTTCTCATGGGCCAGCCCCAGGGTGTGCAGCGTGCCCAGGCTGCCGACCTTGAGCGTCTCGATCGGCATCCGCAGGTAGTCCAGCGGGCTGGCCGGCGAGGCGAAGTGCAGCACCAGGTCGACCTCGCCGGGCACGTGCACGAAGTCGGTGACGTCGCAGCGGACCAGCCGGAAGCCGGGGTGCTCCATCAGGTGGACGACGTTCTGCGGGGAGCCGGTGAGGAAGTTGTCGAGGCAGACCACCTCGACGCCCCGGTCGAGCAGCTGCTCGCAGAGGTGGGAGCCGAGGAAACCCGCGCCCCCGGTCACCACCGCCCGCCGGATCGTCCGTGCCGCGCGCACCATGCCTGCTCCCTCCGCACCCGGACGCGCGACCACGCGCGCCGCGGCGGCTCCTACCCGGAGATCACCAGCGCACACTTCGACGTCTAAGTGTTCGGCCCCGTCCCGGCCCCTCGCAGGGGCCCGCCGCGAGCCTGCGGGCGGTGGGGGGCGAGGGGGTCCTCTTACTGCAGGTAGCCCTCGACCTGCTGCTCGGACCGCGGCTCGGCCTCGTCGGGGTCCTCGCCGTACTGGCGCTTGGCGTCCCGCTGGCGCAGCAGGTCCCAGAGCTGGTCGCGGTCCTCCTCGATCTGCTGCAGCCGGGCGCGCTGTTCGGCGGTGTGCTCGCCGCTGTTCCGCAGTCGGTGCTCCTCCTCGACCAGCGCCTCGATGCGGCCGCGGATCTCGCTGTCGTCCATGGACGCTCCCTGCCCGCCGGGGGGCGGGCGAAACGGTCAGCCGGCGTCAGTCGACAGCCGGCACGTAGCCCTCGACGAACGCCGCCAGCCGCCGGGTCACCGCTCCGCCGGCCCGGCCCAGCGACAGGAGCGCGGCCCGCTCCAGGGGCACCCGCACCGGACGCCGTCCCGCCGGGCTCCCCGCGCGGACGGCGTGCCCGGCCGCCACCAGCTCCGGCCACGGCCGCGCCAGCTGCGCCAGCACCCGGGCCAGCGCGGCCGCCGTCGGACCGGCGTTGCCCTGCACCATCGCGGTGACGAAGCCCGGGTCGCTGCCGATCACCCGGGTGCCGTCGCGGAAGCTGCCGGCGGCCAGCGCGAGCGCCAGCGGGCCGGCCTCACCGGCGGCGGCGGCCAGGGCCGCGGCGAGCAGATGCGGCACGTGGCTGACGGCCGCGACGGCGTCGTCGTGCTCGGCCGCGGTCGCCGGCACCACCTCGGCGCCGACGGCCAGCGCCACCTCGGCCACCCGCAGCCAGCGCGCCAGGTCGGTGCCGGGCTCCACGCACAGCGCCCAGCGGGCTCCGGCGAACAGGCCGGGGTCGGTCGCCCCGTGCCCGGAGCGCTCGGTGCCGCACATCGGGTGCCCGCCGACGTAGCGCCCGCCCAGCATCGGCCCGAGCTCGGCGAGCACCGGTGCCTTGACCGACCCGAGGTCGGTGACGGTGGCCTCCGGGTCGACGCCGAGGCCCGCCAGCGCCCCGGCCATCGCCGGCAACGGGACGGCGAGGACCACCACGCCGGTCAGCTCGCGGGCGATCCGCACCCCGCGCGCCGCGGCGGCGTCCCGGGCGGCGGGGTCGACGTCCCACCCGGTCACCTCCCGGCCGGCCGCGACGAGGGCGGCGGCCAACGACCCGCCCAGCTGGCCCAGCCCGACGACGCCGACCGGCGGAGCGGGCACGGTCGGCACGGGGAAGGCGGTCACCGGTCGGCCCAGGCGGTCTCCGTGCGGAACACCCTGGCCAGCGCGGTCGCCACCAGCCGACCGTCCTGGGCGCGGGCCTCGATGCGGTAGACCGCGGTGCGGCGGCTGCGGTGCACCTCGGTGCCCTCGGCGACCAGCCGGTCGCCCGGCCGGCCGGGGGCGAGGAACTCGGTGTGCACGTCCTGGGCCACCGCGATCGTGCCGTGGCTGTTGCTGACCGCCGCGTGGACGACGTCGAGCAGGGCCATCGTGGCGCCGCCGTGCGCGGTGCCGACCGCGTTGAGCAGCTGCGGGCCCACCGTCATCGCCGCGCGGGCGTACCCGGGCCGGACCTGCTCCAGCTCGATGCCCAGCAGGTCGGCCAGGGGGTCGGCGGCCAGCCGGGCGAACAGCGCGGGGGCGACGTCGGCTCCGTCGTCCGGAGCGGGATCGGCCATGATCAGAGGCTATGACGGCCTCCTCGTCGACCTGCGGCTCCACGCCATGACCCCGCGGTCGTTCCTCCTGACGCCGGAACTCGCCGACTACGTGCGCGCCAACTCCGAGCAGCCGGACGACGTCGCCGCCGACCTGCTCGCCGAGACGGCGGCGATGGCCGACCGCGGGGAGGTGCCGGCGACCTTCCAGATCGCGCCCGAGCAGGGCACCTTCATGCAGCTGCTCACCCGCGCCCTCGGCGTCCGCCGGGCGGTCGAGATCGGCACCTTCACCGGCTACTCGGCGCTGTGCGTGGCCCGCGGGCTGCCCGCCGACGGGTCGCTCCTGTGCCTGGACGCCAGCGAGGGGTGGACGGCGGTGGCGCAGCGGTACTGGGCCCGCGCCGGGCTCGCCGACCGGGTCGTGCTGCGGCTGGGTGACGCGCACGAGTCGTTGCGGGCGCTGCCGACGGAGCCGACCTTCGACCTGGCGTTCGTCGACGCGGACAAGACCGGCTACGCCGATTACGTCGAGCAGCTGCACCCGCGGATGACCGACGGCGGCGTCGTGCTGCTCGACAACACGCTGCGCAACGGCCGCGTGCTCGACCCGCAGACCGACGACGACCGGGCGCTGGTCGAGCTCAACGCGGCGCTGGCCACCGACCCGCGCTGGGAGACGGTGCTGCTGCCGCTGGCCGACGGCCTGACGATGCTGCGGCGCCGATGAGCGCACCCGGGGCGCCGGCCAGCTGGGCGGTTCGGGTCAGCCGTCCGGGCGGGGGCTGGCGCGTGGAGATGCTCGCGGCGGACGCCGGGGACGAGCTGCCGGCCCTGGAACGGGCCCTGGGCGACCCGGGCGGCGCGGACTGGCCGGGGCCGTTCGTCGTGGTCGTCGACTCGCGGCTGTACTTCGTCGTCCTGCGGCACGGGCCCGGCGGGCTGGTGCGGGCGCTGATCTCCGACGCGACCATGCAGGAGTGGCTGCTGGCCGCCGAGGTGGTCGAGCGCTACGGCATCGCGGTCGACGACGAGGGCGCCTTCGACGACGACGAGACCGGCTGGCCCGGCGGCGACCTCGACGTCTTCGCCGACGACGGCCTGCCCGCCGACCAGCTGCGGCCGATCGTCACCGCCGACGACCTGTGGGCCGACGAGATGGTCGCCGCGATCGCGACCCGGCTGGGCTTCGCCGACGAGCTGGCCGCGGCGGTGCGGTCGTGAGCGGCTCTGCCGTCCCACCGGCTCCGCCGGGCGGGAGCGAACCGGAGGACGTCGTGAGCGCGGTGGCGTCGGCGGTCGTCTTCGACCTCGGCGGGGTGATCACCGAGAGCCCGATGACCGCCTTCACCGCCTACGAGACCGAGGCGGGGCTGCCCGAGGGCCTGATCGTGCGGCTCAACAGCACCGACCCCGACACCAACGCCTGGGCCCGCTTCGAGCGCAACGAGCTCGACGCCGCCGGGTTCACCGACGCCTTCGAGGCCGAGGCGCTGGCTGCGGGACACCAGGTGGACGCCCGGCGGGTGCTCGCCGCGCTGGCCGGCGAGCTCCGCCTGGAGATGGTCGAGGCGGTGCGGCGGCTGCGGGCGGCCGAGGTCCCGCTGGCGCTGCTGTCCAACAACGTCGCGCCGATGGAGCGCACCGGCCGGCTGGGGGAGCTGCTGGAGCTGTTCGACGCGGTGGTGGAGTCCTCGGTCGAGGGTGTGCGCAAGCCCGAGCCGGAGATCTATCGCCGCGCGCTGGCCCGGCTGTCGGCGGCCGTCGGCCGGGACCTCGCGTTCTCCGACTGCGCCTACCTCGACGACCTCGGCATCAACCTCAAGCCCGCCCGGGCGATGGGCATGCACACCGTCAAGGTGGTCGACCCGGCCGTCGCCCTGGACGAGCTGTCGGCGCTGGTCGGCATCGAGCTGCGGGACGGCCCCGCCTCGTGACCCCGTCCCCGGCACGTGTGCCCCTCCCGGTGCTCGGCCCCTGCTCACAGGGGGAAGCAGGGGCCGACTCCCCGGGGACCTGGTCGGTACCGGCCTCTCCGGAGCAGAACCGGTGACCGGAGACGTCGACGCCGCGATGGGCCGCGCGCTCGAACTGGCCGCGGCCGCCGTCGCGTGGGGCGACACGCCCATCGGCGCCGTCGTCCTCGGGCCGGACGGCGGCGTCCTCGCCGAGGCGGCCAACGAGCGGGAGAAGCGGGGCGACCCGACCGCGCACGCGGAGGTGCTGGCGCTGCGCGCCGCCGCGCGGGTGCACGGCGACGGCTGGCGGCTGACCGGGACGACGCTCGTCGTCACCCTCGAGCCCTGCACCATGTGCGCCGGTGCGAGCGTGCTGGCCCGGGTCGACCGGGTCGTCTACGGCGCCGACGACCCCAAGGCGGGCGCGGCCGGGTCGCTGTGGGACGTCGTCCGCGACCGCCGGCTCAACCACCGTCCGCAGGTCACCGGCGGGGTCCGGGCCGAGGAGTGCGCCGCGCTGCTGCGCGCGTTCTTCCGCCGTCAGCGGGGCCTGTAGTCTGTTCGACGGTGGCGTGTCCGAGCGGCCGAAGGAGCACGCCTCGAAAGCGTGTGAGGTGCAAGCCTCCGTGGGTTCAAATCCCACCGCCACCGCCCGCAGGAACCGACGGCGGCGCCCTCCCGGGGGCGTCGCCGTCGTCGTTCAGGCCCCGTCCAGGGCACCGCCCCGAGCCTGCGAGGGGGAGGACGGGGTCCTTCGTCAGGCGACGAGGTCGAGGTCGACCAGCCAGTCCCCGCCGTCGGCCCGCACCAGGCGGACCTGGTGCCGCTCGGTGCGCTCGCGGCCGTCGTCCCCGGTGAACTCGACCTCGGTCGTGGCCGTGATGACGCCCTCCTCGGGCTGCTGCACCCCGCGCACCTCGCGCAGCTCGACTTCTGCCCACGGCTCCCAGAAGTCGCGGAAGTAGCCGGGGCTCGCCTGCGACTGCAGGAACGGGCCGGTCAGGTCGTAGGCGGTGTCGGGGTCGTCGGGCAGCAGGCCGTAGTACCGGTCGAGGGTGTCCTCGACGACCTCCTCCGGGTCCTCCACGGGCGACGGCGCCGGCTCGGACCCCGCGGTCTCCGACGAGGGGGACGGCTCCTGCGTCGGGTCGTCCTGCGTCGGGGTCTCCTGCGCCGGGGTCTCCTCCGCCTGGCCGTCCGCCGGCGCGGGGCTGGTGTCGCCGGCGGGAGCGGACGACGCGGCGGGGGCGTCGGCGCTGGTCCCGGCGTCGCCGCGGCTGGTCAGCCACAGCGCGCCACCCCCGGCCAGCAGGACGGCGAGCAGCAGCGCGGCCAGCACCGGTCCGCGCCGGCGCCGGTGGCGGTCCGTTGCGACCGGGCGCGGTGGGGCCGCCGGCGCTGGGGTGGCCGGCCCGGCGGGCACGTCCTGCACGACGGTGCCGGGGTCGCGGGCGTCGACCGCTGCCGCCGTGGCCGCACCGGCGGCCGGCACCGCCCCGGAGCCCAGCTCCGCCGTCCGGTCGCGGTTGGTGGAGGAGCGCAGCCGGGTCCGGGCCATCAGCACGGTCGTCGGGTCGCCGTCGCGGCCGACCGCCAGGCGGGCGAGCTCGTCGCGGACCTCGGTGGTCGTGGGCCGGTCGGCCGGGTCGGTGGCCAGCATCCGGGTGAGCGTGTCTCTCATCGAGCCGGCGCGGCGCGGCGGGATGATCTCGCCGCCGGCGACCCGGTGCATCAGCCGCAGGGCGTTGTTGTCCATGCCGAACGGCGGCTGGCCCTCCAGGCAGGTGTAGAGCGTCGCGCCGAGCGAGAATATGTCGCTCTCGGACGTCACCTCGCTACCGCGCGCGACCTCGGGGGCGAGGAAGGCCGGCGTGCCGGTGATCTGGCCGGTCTGGGTGAGCGTCACGTCGTCGCTGGCGTGCGAGATGCCGAAGTCGGTGATCTTGACCAGGCCCTCGACCCCCGGCCCGCGCCCGATGAGGATGTTCGCCGGCTTCACGTCGCGGTGCACGATGCCGGCGGCGTGCGTGGCGGCCAGTGCGTCGGCCACCTGGGCGCCGACCTGCGCGACCTGGTCGACCGGCAGGACGCCGTCCTCGTGCAGCACCTCGGCCAGGCTGCGCGAGGGCAGGTACTCCATGACCAGCCAGGGCGCGCCGTCCTCGACGGCGACGTCGTAGACGGTGACCGCGTGCGGGTGGGACAGCCGGGCCGCGATCCGCCCCTCGCGCAGCGCCCGCTGGCGCTGCTGGGCGACCGCGGCCTCGTCTGCGGTCGGCGGCGGGAGCACCTGCTTGACGGCCACCTGGCGCCCGAGCAGCTCGTCGGAGGCCAGCCAGACCGCCCCCATCCCGCCGCCACCGATGCGGTCGAGCAGGCGGTAGCGACCGGCCACGAGGTGGCCGGGAACGCTCACCGGGCGTCCGCCATGCTCGCCGTCGGGGTCCCGGTCAGACGCCGGTCGGGACGCCGTACCGGCGGGCGTACTCCTCCTGCGCGCCCGCGGGGAGGACGTCGTAGAGCTCGCCGAGCTCCTCGACCACGTCGGCGGAGAGGTCGTCGAAGAGGCGCTGCCAGGTCGGGGGCTCGTCGTAGCTGCGGGTCAGCAGCAGCTCCCACGCCCGGGTCTGCCGGTCCCGCTTGCTGCGCTCGGCGACGAACTCCGACAGGTACCTGTCCTTGGCGGCGTCCTTCTCCTCCTTGGTCGCGGAGGCCGGCAGCTCGGAGGGGTCGGCACCCTTCAGGACCGCGACGATCGCCTCCACGACGTCGGGCCGGAGCCGTTCGGTGTCGCTCATGGGGGCTGCTCTCCTGTCGTCGGCGCGCCGGGGGCCCGGCGTTCCGGTCCAGCGTGCCCCACCCGGTAGAGCCGTAACCACCCGATCCGCCACCGCGCCGGGTGCCCGGCGACCCGGCGCGCGGGGCCCGGTATCCTGGCGGGCGCAGTTGGAGGATTCGCCTAGTGGCCTATGGCGCTCGCTTGGAAAGCGGGTTGGGGGCAACCCCTCGGGAGTTCGAATCTCCCATCCTCCGCCGGGACGGCCGGGCCCCTCGGGGCCCCGCAGCCGTCGTTCCCGGGCGCAGCCGTGCGGTACGCGGGCCTCGTGCCGGGCCACGGCCGGACGCCGCAGGGAGAGCCCCGCCACCGCCGCCAGCACCGGCGCCCCGAGCGGCAGCCGCTCGCCCAGCAGGGCCGTGGCCGGCACGGTCGCCATCACGGGCTCCAGCAGCGTGACGATCCCCGCGATCGCGCCGGGCACCGTCCGCAGTGCGCGGAGGAACGGCGCGTGGGCCGCGGCGCTCGGCACCGTCCCCGGGTCAGGAGCGCGGCGGGGGCGGACAGAACACCCCGTCCTCCTCACGCCTCGCAGGCTCGGGGCGAGCCTCGGCACGGGGCCACGGCGTCACGGCCCGGAAGGTAGCGAGGGGTGCGCCCGGCCCGCGCGGGGTTTCCTCTACAGTGGGTGCAGACCCCTCGTGTGGCGTCACCCCGTGAACCTCCCCAGGGCCGGAAGGCAGCAAGGATAAGCGGGCTCTGGCGGGTGCGCGGGGGGTCCCTGCTTTCCCGGCTCGGGGTGTGCGAGATCGCCGATCTCGCCGCGGGGTGCGGCGGAGGTCGCCGTTCTCGTCCGGACCGCCACGTAACCTGCCTGCGTGGCTCTGGCGCTCTACCGGAAGTACCGCCCGGCGACCTTCGCCGAGGTGGTCGGCCAGGAGCACGTGACCGCCCCGCTGGTCAACGCCGTCGACGGCGGGCGGATCAACCACGCCTACCTGTTCAGCGGGCCGCGCGGCTGCGGGAAGACCTCCTCGGCACGGATCCTCGCCCGGTCGCTGAACTGCGAGCAGGGGCCGACGTCGACACCCTGCGGCGTGTGCACGTCGTGCGTCTCCCTGGCGCCCGACGGACCCGGCTCGATCGACGTCATCGAGATCGACGCGGCCAGTCACGGCGGTGTCGACGACGCCCGCGACCTGCGCGAACGCGCCTTCTTCGCGCCGGTGAACAGCCGTTTCAAGGTCTACATCGTCGACGAGGCGCACATGGTCACCACGCAGGGCTTCAACGCCCTGCTCAAGGTGGTCGAGGAGCCGCCGGAGTTCCTCGTCTTCGTCTTCGCGACCACCGAGCCGGACAAGGTGCTGCCCACCATCCGCTCGCGCACGCACCACTACCCGTTCCGCCTGGTGCCGCCCACGACGCTGCGGGGCCTGCTGGAGAAGACCTGCACCGCCGAGGGGGTGCAGGTCGAGCCCACCGTTTACCCGCTGGTGGTTCGCGCCGGGGGCGGCTCGGTCCGCGACTCGCTGTCGATCCTCGACCAGCTGCTCGCCGGTGCCGGCTCCGAGGGCGTCACCTACCGGGACGCCGTCGGCCTGCTCGGCGTCACCGACGACGCGCTGCTCGACGAGACGATCGACGCGCTCGCCGCGCACGACGCGCCCGGGGTCTTCCGCGCCGTCGACCGGGTGGTCGAGGCCGGGCACGACCCGCGCCGGTTCGCCACCGACCTGCTCGACCGGCTGCGGGACCTCATCGTGCTCGACGCCGTCCCCGACGCCGGGGGCAACGGGTTGCTCGACTGCCCGCCCGACCGGCTGGACCTGATGAGCTCGCAGGCGCAGGCCCTGGGCTCGGCCACGCTGTCGCGGATGGCCGACACCGTGCACGCCGGCCTGACCGAGATGCGGGGGACGACGGCCCCGCGGCTGCTGCTCGAGCTGGTGTGCGCCCGGATGCTGCTGCCCGGCACCGACGACTCGGCGGCGGCCACCCTGCAGCGGCTCGAGCGCCTCGAGCGGCGGATGTCGATCGCCGGCGAGCACGCCGGCCGGCCGGGAGCCGAGCCGGTCGGCGCCGCCGCGCCGGTGCGCGAAGGGCGGCCGGCGCCCGCCGACGCCGTGCCCGAGCAGCCCGCCCGCCCGGTCCGTGAGTTCGTGCGCAGGTCGCAGGCGGGAACCCAGGCGCCGAGCGCACCCGCGCAGCCGGCACCGAGGGCACCCGAGCCCGCCCGCGCCGAGCCCGCTGAGTTGGAGTCGGCCGAGCCCGCTGCGACTCCTGCCGAGCCGGTCGCCAACCGACCGCCGGCCGACGACGGCTGGCCGGAGACCACGCCGCCCGGCTCGGGCGCGCCGTCCCGCCCGAGCTCACCGCTCCCGGCGCCGGCCGAGGAGCCGCGGCCCCGGGTCGCCGTGGGCGAGCCGGACATCCCGCTCCCGCCCGAGCCCACCGACGACGAGGACTGGCCGCACCCTGCCCGGCCGGCCGCTGCCGCCGCCGCGGCGGCCCGGGTCGACCAGCCCCGCCCGGCCGCGACGTCGGCGCCGCGGGCCGCTGCGGAGTCCTCGCCGGCCCCGCGCGGCAGCGAGCCGATGCCGGTGGTCACGGCCAACCCGCCGGGGGCGGCCGCCGACGGCGAGCTGGACGTCGGTGACGTCCGCCGGGTGTGGCCCGAGCTGTTGAAGGTCGTCCGGGGTCAGAAGCGCACGACCGAGGCGCTGCTCAGGAGCGCCCAGGTGCAGGACCTCACCAACGGGGTGCTCACCCTCGCGGCGACGTCGCCGGCGTTGGCCAAGATGCTCGGCGACGACCTCAACAAGGACATCGTCCGGCAGGCGCTGCAGGAGCTCCTCGGCGTCCGCTGGAAGGTGCAGGTCGTGGTCGCGGGGGCCGGCCAGCCCGCGCCCGGCCGCACCGTCTCCCCGGAGGCCGCCCGCGAGGCGGCGCGGGCCGCGGAGGCGGCCGAGGCGAGCGAGCTCATGGCCGAGCGGGCCGCTGAGGGTGCCGGGGACGACCGGCCGCACGAGCCGGCGGCCGACCCCGAGCAGGCTGCGCTGTCGCTGCTGCGCACCCACCTCGGCGCACGCCCGATCGACTGAAGGACCCCGTCCTCCCCACCCCTCGCGAGCTCGGGGCCGGGCCCCTGGACGGGGCCGCTCGTGCCCGTCCCCGAGCTCAGCCGCGGGCGAGGACCTCGTCGAGCCGCTCGTAGCCCTCGCGGACGCCGACCTCCATGCCGCTGGCGACGAACGCGTCCCGGTCGGCGAAGGAGTCCACGAGCGAGGTCGAGGTCAGCCGGGTGCGGCCGCCGCCGAGGTCCTCGAGGACCAGCTTCTCCAGCGCGACACCCTCGGGCATGCCCTCGAAGGTGAAGGTCTGCACGATCAGCTTGTCGGGCCGCACCTCGTGGAAGCAGCCGTGGAAGCCGTACTCCTCCTCCCCCTGGCGGTGCAGGTAGCGGTAGGAGCCGCCGGTGCGGCAGTCGTAGTGGTCGATCGTCATCTCGAGTCCGCGCGGGCCGAGCCACTGGGCGACCAGCTCGGGGTCGGTGTGGGCGCGGAACACCTTGGCCGGCGGGGCGTCGAACTCGCGGGTGATCCGGACGAGGGGGACCTCGGGGTCGACGTCGATCCGGGTCTCGTGCGTGCTGGTGGTCATGACGGGTTCCCTCCCTGAGGGGTGGTGGGGGTGTCCGAGGTGTCGTCGGGCATGGCCGCGAGGACGTCGTCGAGACGGCGGTAGCGCTCCTCGGCCTGTCGCCGGTAGCGCTCGATCCACTTCGTCATGAGGTCGAGGACCTCGGCTTCCAGGTGCACCGGACGCCGCTGGGCGTCCCGGCTGCGGCTGACCAGGCCGGCGTCCTCGAGCACCCGCAGGTGCTTGGAGACGGCCTGGACGCTGACGTCGTAGGGCTCGGCGAGTTCGCCGACGGTGGCGTCGGTGACCGCCAGCCGGGCGACCATGTCGCGCCGCGTGGGGTCGGCCAGGGCCGCGAAGACCCGGGAGAGCGGATCGGCGGCCATCGGGTGTCCTCCCTTCCTCAACCGTTAAGTTGAGGAAGAGCGTGGACCTCCCTGCCGGTGTTGTCAACCATCTGGTTGACGATGGCGACGTCCCCGCACGTGTCGCCCCCTCGGCCTACGCTCGGGTCATGTTCCCCGGAGGCCAGCCCGACATGGCACGCCTGCTCGAGCAGGCGCAGCAGATGCAGCAGCAGCTGGCTGCCGCGCAGGAGCAGCTGGCGCAGGAGGAGGTCACCGGCACGGCCGGCGGCAACCTGGTCAGCGTCACGATGACCGGGCAGGGCGAGGTCACCGCGGTCACGATCGCGCCGGCGGCCGTCGACCCCGACGACGTCGAGAGCCTGCAGGACCTGATCGTCGCGGCCTTCCGCGACGCCTCGCGTGCCGTCAACGAACTCACCGCCAGTCGCATGGGGCCGCTCGCCGGCGGCCTCGGTGGCGGCCTGGGGCTGCCCGGCCTCTGAGCCGCGGCGGACCCCCCTGACGAGAGGGACACCGTGTACGAGGGGGCCGTCCAGGACCTCATCGACGAGCTCGGCCGGCTGCCCGGCGTCGGGCCGAAGAGCGCCCAGCGCATCGCCTTCCACCTGCTGGCGGCGGAGTCGGCGGACGTCGACCGGCTGGTCGCGGCGCTGCAGCGCGTGCAGGCCGAGGTCCGGTTCTGCAGCACCTGCTACAACGTCGCCGAGGGCGAGCAGTGCCGGATCTGCCGCGACCCGCGGCGCGCCGACGACGTCATCTGCGTCGTCGAGGAGCCCAAGGACGTCGTGGCGATCGAGCGCACCCGCGAGTTCCGCGGCCGCTACCACGTGCTCGGCGGCGCGATCAGCCCGATCGAGGGCGTCGGCCCGGACGACCTGCGGGTCAAGGAGCTGATGACCCGGCTGATGAGCGGCACGGTGACCGAGCTGATCATCGCCACCGACCCCAACCTGGAGGGTGAGGCGACCGCCGCCTACCTGGCCCGGCTGGTCGGCCCGCTCGGGCTGGCGGTCTCCCGGCTGGCCAGCGGCCTCCCGGTGGGTGGCGACCTGGAGTACGCCGACGAGGTCACGCTGGGCCGCGCCTTCGAGGGCCGCCGCCGCATCGACGCCTGACGACGGCGACGCCGTGCGCGGGTGTGCAGTTCCGGGCAGCCGGACTGCGCATCCGCGCATGCCGTCGGTCCGGCGGCACCCCGCTCCTGACCTGCTGCGTCACCAGGTCACAGGATGGTGTCGATGAGGCTTCCCGGCTCACCGCCGCGTGGACGACACGCCTAGGGTCCGACCCACGTCCGTGAGGGCTTGCGCCCCGCGGTCGCGAAGTCGGGAACTCATCCGGCCCACGGGGGCCGAGAAGGCAGGTCTTCCGCGATGCAGCGTCGTCCCCAACGCGTGCTCGCCGCCTCGGCGGCCGCGCTCACCGCAGTCACCCTGGCTGCCTGTGCCTCCAGCGACCGGGACTCCGGTAGCGGCGAGGGCGGCGGTGAGACAGCACAATCCGGCGGCACCATGGTCTTCGGCGCCACCGGCGACCCCGCGATGCTCGACCCGGCGTTCGGCAGCGACGGGGAGACCTTCCGGGTCTCCCGCCAGATCTTCGAGGGCCTGCTCGGCAACGAGATCGGGGGCACCGACCCGGTGCCCGAGCTGGCCGAGGACTGGCAGGTCAGCGAGGACGGGCTGGAGTACACGTTCAACCTGCAGCAGGGCGTCCAGTTCCACGACGGCACGGAGTTCAACGCCGAGGCGGTCTGCTTCAACTTCGACCGCTGGTACAACTTCGAGGGCCTGGCGACCAGCCCGAGCGCCTCGTACTACTACCAGGCGGTCTTCGGCGGCTTCGCCAGCACGCCGGACACCCCGAGCATCTACGAGAGCTGTGAGGCGACCGACGAGAGCACCGCGGTCATCCGGCTCACCCAGGTCACCTCGAAGTTCCCCGCCGCGCTGGCGCTGCCGGCGTTCTCCATCCAGAGCCCGACGGCCCTGCAGGAGTACGACGCCGACAACCTGTCCGGCAACGCGGACGCGCTGACCTACCCCGAGTACGCCCTCGAGCACCCGACCGGCACCGGGCCCTTCCGGTTCGAGAGCTGGGACCGCGGCAACGGCCAGGTCACCCTCGTCCGCAACGAGGACTACTGGGGCGAGCCGGCGCTGCTCGACGAGCTGATCCTCCGCACCATCTCGGACGGGAACACCCGCCGTCAGGAGCTGCAGGCCGGCTCGATCGACGGGTACGACTTCGTGGCACCGGCGGACTACCAGACGCTGGAGGACGAGGGCTTCCAGGTCCTGGTCCGCGATCCGTTCAACATCCTGTACCTCGGCCTCAACGGCGGGAACGTCCCCGGCACCAGCGCCAACCCGGCGCTGCAGGACCCGCGGGTGCGGCAGGCCATCGCACACGCCATCGACCGGCAGACGATCGTCAACTCACTGCTGCCCGAGGGTGCCGAGGCGGCCGTCGAGTTCATGCCGCCGACCGTCGACGGCTACGCCGAGGACGTCACCACCTACGCATACGACCCCGACCGCTCACGGCAGCTGCTGCAGGAGGCCGGAGCCGAGGGCACGACGCTGCGGTTCTACTACCCGACCGAGGTCAGCCGGCCCTACCTGCCGGACCCGGCCGCGATGTTCCAGGTCATCAGCCAGAACCTGACCGACGCCGGCTTCACCATCGAGCCGGTCGCGCTGCCGTGGAACCCCGACTACCTGAACGCCGTGCAGGCCGGTCAGGCCGACATCCACCTGCTCGGGTGGACCGGTGACTACAACGACGCCTACAACTTCATCGGCACCTTCTTCGCCGAGGCGTCGAACAACCAGGCGTCGGCGGAGTTCGGTGCGTTCAGCGCGCCGGAGATCTTCCAGGCGCTGGCCCGGGCCGACCAGGAGCCGGACCCGGCCGCCCGCACCGCGCTCTACCAGGAGGCGAACCGGCTGATCATGGACTACCTCCCCGGTGTCCCGATCTCCCACTCGCCGCCGGCGCTGGTCGTCGCGGAGAACGTCACGGGTCTGGAGCCCAGCCCGCTGACCGCCGAGGTCTTCTCCACGGTCTCCATCAGCGAGTGACCCCGCCCGTCCCCGCCGGCGGCCCCGGGGCCGCCGGCGGGGACGGTGCCGGAACCGGCTCCTGACCGAGGGAAGGGCGACCCGCACGCCGTGCTCCGCTTCATCGTCCGACGGCTCCTGCAGCTCGTCCCGATCCTGCTGGGCCTGTCGGTCCTGCTCTTCGCCTGGCTGCGTGCCCTGCCCGGCGGCCCGGCCCAGGCCGCCCTGGGCGAGCGGGCGACACCCGAGGCCATCGCCCGCTACAACGAGCTGTTCGGTCTCGACCAGCCGATCTGGGTCCAGTACCTGCGCTTCCTGGGGCGCGCCGTCCAGTTGGACTTCGGGACGTCGTCCCGCACCGGCCGCACGGTGACCACCGAGTTCCTCGAGCGGATGCCGGGCACCGTCGAGCTGACGCTGTTCGCCATGGTCTTCGCCGTCGGTGTCGGCATCCCGCTGGGCTACCTGGCCGCCCGCAAGCACGGCAACTGGCTGGACTCCACCGCCGTCGTCGGCTCCCTGCTGGGTGTGGCGATCCCGGTCTTCTTCCTCGCCTACCTGCTCCGGCTGCTGTTCGCCGTGGAGCTGGGCTGGCTGCCCGGGTCGGGCCGCCAGGAGGTGCGCATCGACGCCACCCACATCACGAACTTCTACGTCCTCGACGGCCTGCTGACCCGTGAGTGGGACGCCGCCTGGGACGCCCTCCTGCACCTGGTCCTCCCCGGGCTCGCCCTGGGCACCATCCCGCTGGCCATCATCGTGCGGATCACCCGCGCCTCCGTGCTCGATGTCGTCAACGAGGACTACGTCCGGACGGCGAACGCGAAGGGCCTGTCCGCCGACACCGTGCGCCGCCGGCACGTGATCCGCAACGCCCTGCTGCCGGTGTCCACGACGATCGGCCTGCAGACCGGCCTGCTGCTGTCGGGGGCCGTGCTCACCGAGTCGGTCTTCGCCTTCGGCGGGATCGGGTCGGCCATCTACGACGCGATCTTCACCCGTGACTTCGCCGTCCTGCAGGGCTTCATCCTCATGCTGGCGGTGATCTACGTGTTGGTGAACCTTCTGGTCGACATCTCCTACGGCCTCCTCGACCCGCGGGTGCGCGTCCGATGACGCCTGCGGAATCGGACCGGTCGGCAGAGCCCATGAGCTCGCGCACCGGACGGGGGCAGAGCCGATGACGGCTGTGGGGGACGTGCGACGGCGGCGGATCGACGAGCTCGCCGCCCGCGCGGGGCAGGTGCCCGAGGGTGAGGGCGGGGTGTCGCTCACCACGAGCGCCTTCCGGCGGCTGCGGCGCAACCCGGTGGCGATCCTGGGGGCGGTCATCGTCCTGGTCTTCCTGGTCGTCGCCGCATTCGCACCGTGGCTGGCCCCCCGCGACCCGCTGGCGCAGACCCTGCTCAGCGAGGTCCGCCCCGGCTTCATCCCCGGTCCGCAGGAGGGCTTCCCGCTCGGCGCCGACCAGCTCGGCCGCGACCTGCTCTCCCGGCTGGTCTACGGCTCGCGGCAGTCGCTGCTCATCGGCGTGGTGTCGACGGTGCTCGGCGCGGTGGTCGGGATGGCCCTGGGTGTGCTGGCCGGGGCCTTCGGCGGCTGGGTGGACACCGTGGTCATGCGGGCCGTCGACATCCTGCTGTCCATTCCGAGCCTGCTCATGGCGATCAGCATCTCGGTGCTGCTGGGCCAGAACCAGTACGCGTTGATGATCGCCATCGCGGTCACCCAGGTGCCGGTCTTCGCCCGGTTGCTGCGCGGTTCGATGCTCGCCCAGCGCGGCAACGACTACGTGCTCGCGGCGCGGGCTCTGGGTGTGAGGAAGGGCCGGATCGTCTTCGGCCACGTGCTGCCCAACTCGCTGTCGCCGGTGATCGTGCAGGCCACGCTCTCCCTGGCGACGGCGATCATCGAGGCCGCCGCGCTGTCCTTCCTCGGCCTGGGCGACCCGGACGTCGCCCGGCCGGAGTGGGGCGCGATGCTGTCCACCGCGCAGTCCTTCCTGTCGGTCCGGCCGGCCCTGGCCGTGTGGCCGGCGCTGTGCATCATCGTGGTCGCGCTCGGCTTCACCCTGCTCGGGGAGTCCCTGCGGGAGGCCCTCGACCCGAAGTTCCGCCGATGACGACGTGCGAGCGAGCATCGCAGCGAGCGCCAGCGAGCGAGGAGCGGAACGAGCGCGGAGTCGAGCACGAGGCAGGGAGGTAGGCGCGGTGAGCATCGAGGCGATGCCGCCCGAGAGCGGCCTGCGGACCGACGTCCCCGTGCTCGAGGTCGAGGACCTCTCGGTGACCTTCGTCCGGCGCGGCGAGCAGCCCACCCGGGCCGTCGACGAGGTCAGCTTCTCGGTGGCCGCGGGCGAGACGATCGGCCTGGTGGGGGAGTCCGGCTGCGGCAAGTCGGTGACCTCGCTGGCGGTCATGGGCCTGCTCCCGCGGCGCGGCGTGCAGGTCGGCGGCTCGGTCCGGCTCGGGGGCACCGAGCTCCTCGGGGCGTCGGACCGGACGCTGCGGCGGCTGCGCGGCTCGGAGATGGCGATGGTCTTCCAGGACCCGCTGTCCTCGCTCAACCCCACCGTGCCGATCGGCACCCAGGTCACCGAGGTGCTGGCCGAGCACCGCGGTCTGGGGAAGAAGGAGGCGACGGCGGAGGCGGCGGAGCTGCTCGACCGGGTGGGCATCCCCGACCCGACCCGCCGGCTCAAGGAGTACCCGCACCAGCTCTCCGGCGGCATGCGGCAGCGGGCCCTGATCGCGATGGCGCTGGCCTGCTCGCCCCGCCTGCTGATCGCCGACGAGCCGACGACGGCCCTCGACGTGACCATCCAGGCGCAGATCCTCGAGCTGCTGCGCGAGCTCGTCGTCGACACCGGGACGGCGCTGGTGATGATCACCCACGACCTCGGCGTCGTCGCCGGCCTCTGCGACCGGGTGCACGTCATGTACGCCGGCAAGGTCATCGAGACCGCCGACCGGCACGACCTGTTCGCCCGGCCACGCCAGCCCTACACCGGCGGCCTGTTGGCCTCGGTGCCCCGGCTGGACGCCGGCCGCGGGGTCCCGCTCACGCCGATCCGCGGCTCGGCCCGCGACGCCATCCCGTGGGCCGAGGGCTGCGCCTTCGCCCCGCGCTGCGACAACGCCCAGGACGACTGCCTCACCGAGGTCGCGGGGAGCACCGTGCCACTGGAGTACGACGGACCCGGCCGCGAGCTGCGCTGCCGCCACCCGCTCACCTATCCGCCGTCCCCCACGGGGGCCACGTCGTCCGGGAGCACCGCCTCGGGAGCCGGCCGGTGACCGCGGCCGGCGAGCCCCTGCTGCGGGTCGAGGGCCTGCGGGTGCACTTCCCGATCCGGCGCGGGGTGTTCTTCGACCGCACGGTCGGCCACGTCCGCGCCGTCGACGGCGTCGACCTCGCCATCGACCGCGGCACGACCTACGGGCTGGTGGGGGAGTCCGGCTGCGGCAAGTCCACGCTGGGCCGCGCCGTCCTGCGGCTGGTCGAGCCCACCGGCGGCCAGGTGCTCTTCGACGGCACCGACGTCGCCTCGCTGAAGGGCGAGGCGCTGCGGACGATGCGCCGGCGCATGCAGATGGTTTTCCAGGACCCGCTGGGCAGCCTGGACCCGCGCCAGGACGTCGAGTCGCTGCTCTCCGAGCCGCTGCGCGCCCACGGGCTGGGCGGTGGCACCGCGGGCATCGCGGGGCGGGTCCGGGAACTGATGGACGCCGTCGGGCTGCCGTCCGCGGCGCTGCGCCGCTACCCGCACGAGTTCTCCGGTGGGCAGCGGCAGCGCATCGGCATCGCCCGCGCCATCTCGCTGGAACCGGACCTGCTGATCGCCGACGAGCCGGTCTCCGCCCTCGACGTCAGCGTGCAGGCGCAGGTGGTGAACCTGCTCGAGGAGCTGCAGCGGCGGCTGGGCCTGACCTACCTGGTCATCGCGCACGACCTCGCGGTGGTGCGGCACATCAGCGACGTCGTCGGCGTCATGTACCTGGGGTCCCTGGTCGAGCAGGCGCCGTCGGGGGTGCTCTACGACGAGCCGCTGCACCCGTACACGCGGGCGCTGATGAGCGCCGTCCCGGTGCCCGACCCCGTGGTGGAGGAGCGACGCGAACGGATCCTGCTCGCCGGCGACCTGCCCTCGCCGGCCAACCCGCCCAGCGGCTGCCGGTTCCACACGCGCTGCCCGTGGCGGCAGGAGACGCGCTGCGACGACGAGGTGCCGGTCCTGCGCGAGCTCGCACCGGGGCACCTGGTCAGCTGCCACTGGGCGGAGGAGATCCGGGACGGCGTGCTCGCGCCGAAGTCGCCGGAGGAGGTCGCGGCCATCCAGGGCGTGACGGTGCGCGCCACAGGTGCGGAGGCGATCGAGAGCGACGCGCTGGTGCAGGGCCTCGACGAGCCGATCGAGCGGCGATGAGGCGATGACACTGTCGGCCTACCGGCCGACACCGCCACCACGTGCCGTCCCCGACTCGGGCTGAGCCGCTGCGTCCCGCCTGCGCGGACCCCTCCGGGGCCCACTCGACGCGACAAGACACCGCCACCACGTGCCGTCCCCGACTCGGGCTGAGCCGCTGCGTCCCGCCTGCGCGGATCCCTCCGGGGCCCACTCGGCGCGACGAGAGAGCCGTAGCCCGGCTGCCGGGTCATTCCTCGGGTCCCGGGATCTCACTCCAGGACGACGTCGTCCCCGCGGCGCAGTGCCCGGCGGACCCGTAGCCGCAGCACCTGGCTGTAGGCCCGGACCAGCTGCGTGTAGCCCGGCGTCCGGCCGTGGTAGCCGAGGAAGCCGCGCGGCCCCTCCACCATCCGCCCGGTGCGGACGTCGTAGCGGGCCTGGTGCCACGGGCAGACCAGGCACCCGTCCGGTCCGATGCTGCCCTCCGACAGGTCGGCCAGCTGGTGGCGGCAGCGGCGCGAGACGGCGAAGTACTCCCCGTCGCGGTTGCCGACCGCCCAGTCGCCGACGCGACGGACCGCTCGGGGCGGCAGGTCGGCGGCGGGGATCCGGTCGGGCTCGTCCATCGGGGCCTCCATGGTCTAGGGGCCCGAGGCCCTACCCCGCGGACCGCCGGTCAGACCTCGCGTCCTGGGTAGGGTCGCCGCAGTCGATCCCGGAGGTGCCCCGTGCGCCGGCTGCCCGCCGTCCTCGCCCTGCTGGCCGCCCTGGTCCTCCTCGGCGGGGGACCCGCGCTGGCCGAGCCGCCGTTCGACGTGCCGGAGCAGGTCACCGACCGCGCCGGCGTGCTCGTCGGGGACGAGTCGTCGGTCGAGGCCGCGGTCGCCGAGCTGCAGGCCGAGGACCAGCTGCAGCTGTTCGTCGTCTACGTCGACTCCTTCGACGGGCTCGACCAGGAGGAGTGGGCGACCCGGACCGCCGAGCTGTCCGGGCTGGGCGGCAACGACGTCCTGTTCGCCGTCGCCGTCGAGGACCGGCTGTACGCGTACAACCCGCCGGCGGACTTCCCGCTCTCCCGCGAGGAGATCGAGGAGATCATCGCGTCCGACGTCGAGCCGGAGCTCAGCGCCGGGGACTTCGACGGGGCGGCCATCGCCCTCGCCGAGCGCCTGGGCAGCAGCGGTGGCGGCGACGGCGGCGACGGCGGCAGCGGGGTGGGCACGGTCGCGGTGGTGGGGGGCATCGCGGCGGTCGCGGGCGGGGCCTACCTGGTCTCGCGGTCCCGCCGGCGGCGGCAGGGGCCACCGCCCACCCAGCGGATCGAGCGGCCCGACCCGCACGCCGGCGTCCCGACCGAGCAGCTCGAGGCGCAGGCCAGCACGGCGCTGCTGGAGCTGGACGAGGCGGTCAAGACCTCCCGGCTGGACCTCGACTACGCCCGGCTGCAGTACGGCGCCGACGCGGTCGCCGGGTTCGCCGAGGCGCTCACCGCCTCCGAGCAGGATCTGTCCCGCGCCTTCACGCTCCGGCAGGAGCTGGACGACGAGCACCCGGAGGACGAGCCGACGAAGCGGCGGATGCTCACCGAGATGCTGCAGGCCACGGCCGCGGCCGACGCGCGGCTCGACGAGCAGGCCGAGGGCTTCGACCGGCTGCGCGACCTGGAGCGCACCGCCCCACAGGCGCTCGACGCGCTCGCCTCCCGCGCCACCGCGCTGCGCGGCCGGCTGCCGGCCGACGAGGAGCGCCTCGCCGCCCTGCAGCGCCGGTACGCCCCGGCGGCGCTGGCACCGGTCGCCGACAACCCGGCCCAGGCCCGGGCGCGGCTCGACGCGGCCGAGCAGGAGATCACCGAGGCGCGCAGCGAGCTCGCGGCCGGGCGCGCGGCCGCCGCCGTCGGGGACATCCGCGTGGCCGAGGACGCCCTCGCCCAGACCGGCACGCTGCTGGACGCCCTCGTCCGGCTGGGCGACGACCTGCAGGCCGCCGAGGCGCGGGTGGCGCAGGTGCGGGCCGAGACCGAGGAGGACCTGGCCGAGGCGCGTGCGCTGATCGCCGGTGGCACCGGTGCGGGGCTGCGGTCCCAGGTCGCCCGCGCCGAGGCGGCGCTGACCGCGGCCGACGCCGCGGCGCGCCCGGGGGACGGCGGCCTGCCCGACCCGCTGGCCGCGCTGCGCCAGCTGGAGGAGGCCGACATCGCGCTGGAGCAGGCCCTCGGCGTGGCCCGCGACGCCGAGCAGCGCGCCCGGCGGGCCGCGGCGTCGCTGGACCAGGCGCTGCTCACCGCCCGGTCGGGCATCGCGGCCGCCGGCGACTTCATCAGCACCCGCCGCGGCGCCGTGGGCCCCGAGGCCCGGACCCGGCTGGCCGAGGCGCAGCGGCACCTGGACCTCGCGGTCGCGCAGGGCCGCACCGACCCGGTCGGCGCGCTGCGCGAGGCCCAGCTGGCCGACACGCTGGCCCAGGAGGCGCTGCGGCGGGCGCAGTCGGACGTGGCCGGCTGGGGCGGCGGCGGGTACGGGCCCGGCGGGTTCGGCGGCGGGCACGGGCCGGGTGGGTTCGGCGGGGGCCGCGGCGGCGTGGACCTCGGCAGCCTGGTGCTCGGCGGCATCCTCTTCGGCGGCGGTGGCGCCGGCGGCTACGGCGGCGGGTACGGCGGGGGCTCGCGCGGCGGTTTCGGTACCGGCGGCGGGTCCCGCGGCGGAGGGCGCCGCCCGGGCAGCTTCGGCGGCTCCCGCAGCCGCGGCCGCTCCGGTGGGGGGCGGTTCTGATCGCCGTCCCCGAGACCCTGGGAACTGTCGGTCCCGGGTGCCACGGTGTCCTCTCTGAACCGATGAGGAGGAGCGATGCCCACTCGCAACACCCCGTGGCCGGCCGGCACCCCCTGCTGGATCGACTACGGCGCCTCGGAGATCGACGCAGCCAAGGAGTTCTACGGCCGCCTGTTCGGCTGGGAGTTCACCGGCGGTGACCCCGAGTACGGCGGGTACCTCACCGCCACCCGCAACGGGGAGCAGGCCGCGGGCCTCGGCCCGCTGATGAACCCGGGGGACTCCCCGGGCTGGACGACGTACTTCGCGACCGACGACGCCGCGGCCACGGCCGCCCGCATCCGCGAGGCCGGCGGCACCGTCGTCGTGGAGCCCATGGAGGTCGGGCCGATGGGCACGATGGTCATCGCCGCCGACCCGCAGGGCAACGCGTTCGGCCTGTGGCAGTCCGGCGAGCACACCGGCTACCGCGTCTTCAACGAGCACGGGTCGCTGGTGTGGAGCGAGGCCGCGGTCGACGACCCGGCCGCCGCGCGGGACTTCTACACGGCGGTCTTCGGGTTCACCTGGGCGGAGGTCCCCGGCGCGGAGGGCTACACCACCTTCGCCGGCGGCGACCGCCCGCTGGGTGGCCTGGGCGGCCACCAGCCGGGCTCGCCGAAGGGCTGGACGGCGTGCTTCGCGGTCGACTCCACCGACGACGCGGTGGCCACGGTCGAGTCCGGCGGCGGCAAGGTGACGATGGCGCCGATGGACACCGATTTCGGCCGCTTCGCCGTGGTCGAGGACCCGTGGGGCGCCCCATTCTCGGTCATGCAGGTCCCGGCCGAGAGTTGAGCGGCGTCGCCGCGAGCCGGCACGGGGGTGCGCCGGCTCGCGGCCCCGTCCCGGGTCGGCCCCGTTCAGAGGCCCACCGCGAGCCTACGAGCGGTGAGGAGGACGGGTCCTTCTCCAGAGCGGTGAGGAGGACGGGGCCTTCCCCGGTGAGGGGGACGGGGTCCTCCCGCTAGCCGCGCAGCTGCCCGTAGGTGTGCTGGGGGCGCAGCCGGACGACGAGCCGGCGGTCGGTGACCATGGCCGCGCGGTATGCGTCCCAGTCGTCGTGCTCGCCGCTGAGCGCGCGGTAGTACCCGATCAGCTCCTCGACCGTGGCGTCGTGCGGGTCGGCCGCGACCGAGCTGAGCTCCGCGGTGCCCTCGACGGCGACCCACGTCCAGAAGTCCGGCGAGGTCACGTGGAGGGTCGCCCGGGGGTCGGCCTGCAGGTTGCGGGTCTTCGCGCGGTCGGCGGTCACCGAGATGCGGGCCAGCCGCTGCTCGTCGTCCCACGCGTAGAAGAGGTTGGACAGCTGCGGCCGCCCGTCGCGCTTGACGGTGGCGAGCACGCCGGCGTGCTGAGAGGCGACGAAGGCGAGCATCCGCGGGTCGACGGTCATGCCGGCGGCAACGCCGTCCCCCGAGCCGTTGTGCCCGGTCCGGACCGGACCCGGTGTCAGCGTCCCGACGACGCGAGCATCCCGGACCGGGGCCCGTCCGGGGCCACCGCCCCGATGCGGTCGGAGGACACCGGAGGTGTGCAGGCGCGGTCCCGCCCGGTGTGCTTCGCGTGGTAGACGGCGGTGTCGGCCGCGGCCAGGAGCCCCACGGGGTCGGTGTACGTGACCGTGGCCGCACCGACGCTCACCGTCGCGGACCAGGGCGCGGCGGCGATACGCACCTCGGTGACCAGCCGGTCGGCGATCGCGGTGGCCTCCGGCAGACCTGCACCCGGCAGCAGGAGCGCGAACTCGTCGCCACCGAGCCGGCCGACGGCGTCCCCGGCCCGGGTCAGGCCGGACAGCGTCTCGCCGACCGAGCGGAGCACGGCGTCCCCGGCCAGGTGACCCAGGGTGTCGTTGACGGTCTTGAACTCGTCGACGTCGACGAGCAGCAGGCTGAGCGGCCGCTCGGCCGTGGTGGAGGCGGCCTCCGCGCGCAGCCGCACGTGGAAGGTGCGGTGGTTGAGCGCGCCGGTGAGGCCGTCGCGCTCGGCGAGCAGGCCGACCTGCCGGGCGTAGGCGGCGGTGCGCTGGTAGGCCCGCTGGTGGTTCGCCGACGCGAACGCACAGGTGCCGGTGGCCACGACCAGAGCGAGGGTGCCGACCAGGACCTCGTCGGCCGGCACCCCGCCGACCCTCAGACCCAGGCCCAGGTACCCGAGCAGGATCCCCGTACCGGCCAGCGCGACGCCGGCCGGCGGGTAGGCCAGCGCCGCGTGCGCCAGCAGGACGAACAGGAAGAGGGTGTACGGGCTGCCGGCACCGCCGTCCAGCAGGCAGAACGCGATGACCAGGGCGATGCCCACGGCCTCCCAGACGTCGAAGAACAGCCGGCCGCGAGGATGGCGGACCAGCCGGTCGACCGGGAGCAGCGCCAGCAGCGGCGCGGGACCGGCCACCGCCGCGGCCAGCCCGAGGACGAGTCCCTCGTGAGGCACATCGGTCATGACGGTCCGCACGGCGATGATTGCCGGCATCACCTCGCAGAGGACGATGCCGCTGACGGTGTGCCGCCGCCAGAAGGCAACCCGCTCCTCGTCCTGCGCCAGCGCTCTCATGCCCCGGCCATCGTCCGGGCGGGCGCGCGGCTGGAGCCGCCCCACCCCCACCACCCCCCGTCAGGGGCAGACGGGCACCTGAGCGTCGGCGTCAGCAGGGGGTTGCAGCCCCTTGGGGGTGGGTTACGGCCGATCCTGTTCAAGTAGCGGGCTGTCCCGACGATGCAGGAGACGTGTCCGAGTACCGAGCCCCCTGGGCGGTCGAGCGCCGAGGCCCCAGGCGTACGTCCGCGCCCCTGCACGCCCTGCAGGGGGTCGCGCTGATCTCCGGCGTCCCGTACCTGGTCTCCCTGCTGCCGGGAGCACGGGTCGACGCCGGTTTCGACGTGCTCCTCGACGGCTGGTGCCAGCAGGTCTTCCTCCTCTGCATCGTGGGGCTGGGCCTGCTGCGCGGTGTGCGGCACCGGGCCGACCGGGTCGCCTGGCTGGTCTTCGCCGGCGGCCTGGCCTGCTACCTGGCGGGCAACGTCGCCTACTACCTGCAACTGCCCGCGATCGCCTACCCCGGGTGGCAGGACCTCGGGTGGGTGCTCCTCTACCCCGCGGCCCACGCCGCTCTCATGCTCATGCTGCGTGCGCGCGTGCCCTCGGCGGGTGCCGGCCTGTGGCTCGACGGACTCGTCGCCGGGCTGACCGCCGCGGCATTCGCAGCCGCGTTCGCGCTCGGCGCGGCGTTGCAGGCCGTCGAGGGCAGTGCCGCCGCCGTCGTCGTCAGCCTCGCCTACCCGGTGGCGGACCTCGTGCTCCTGGCGATGGTCGCGGCCGCCGTCACGGTCATCGGCCGCAGCGCCGGCGGCGCGTGGTGGTGGCTCGCGGGAGGTGTGGCGCTGTTCGTGGTGGTCGACACCGTGTACGCCGCCCAGATCGCGGCGGGCACCTACGTGGACGGCGGTCCGGTCGACCTGGGCTGGGCGCTGGCCTTCCTCTGCTTCGGCCTGGCGGCGAGCTGCCGGCCGGCCCCCGGGCCGTCGCGCAGGTCCGAGGGCGTCGGTGTCCTCGCGGTGCCGGGGCTGTGCGCGCTGGCCGCACTCGGCCTGCTGGCGCACGGCTACGCCACTGGTGGCGACCTGCTCGCCGGCTGGCTCGCCCTCGCCGCGGTGGCGGGCGCGCTGGCCCGCACCGCGCTGACCTTCCGCGAGGTCCAGGCGCTCGCCGACAGCCGACGGCAGGCGCGGACCGACGAGCTGACCGGACTGGTCAACCGCCGCGGTGTGTACCAGCGCCTGGAGGAGGCGGACCGTCAGCTGCAGGCAGGCGACGGGCTCGCGGTCCTGCTCGTCGACCTGGACCGCTTCAAGGAGATCAACGACTCCCTCGGCCACGCTGCCGGCGACGCGGTCCTCCGTCAGGTCGGGCCGCGCCTGACCGCGAACCTCCGGAGCGGTGACCTGCTGGCCCGGCTGGGCGGCGACGAGTTCGTCGTCATGGCCCCCGACCTCGACGTGGAGCGGGCCCAGGAGCTGGCGGACCGGCTGCGCCGAGTGCTGCAGCAGCCGTTCCGGGCCGGCGCGAGCGAGCTGTCCGTGGACGCCAGCATCGGGATCGCCGTCGGGCCGGTGCACTCGGTCAGTGCCGAGGAGCTGCTGCAGATGGCCGATCTCGCGATGTACGTCGCCAAGCGCCGGCGGGTCGGCGTCGCCGTCTACGACGAGGCCCGTGACGGCGAGGGCCGGCACCGCCTCGAGCTCGCCCAGCAGCTGCGTGAGGGGATCGCCCGCGGCGAGCTGGTCCTGCACTACCAGCCCAAGCTCGGCCTCGACAGCGACCGGGTGGTGGGGGTCGAGGCGCTCGCGCGCTGGGCGCACCCCCAGCGCGGGCTGCTGTACCCCGACGCCTTCATCGACGTGGCCGAGTCCTCCGGGCTGATGGGGGACCTGACCCTCGCGGTGCTCGACGGGGCGCTGGCCCAGTGTCGCGCCTGGCGGGACGATGGGCAGGTGCTCAGCATGGCCGTCAACGTGAGCCCGTCCAACCTCGTCGACGACCGCTTCCCCGAGGAGGTCGACGAACGCCTCGCCGCCCACGGTCTGCCGGCGTCGGCCCTGGTCCTGGAGGTGACCGAGAGCCTGCTGATGGAGGACCGCGAACGGGCCGTGAGCGTGCTCGGCCGGTTGCGCGCCGCCGGGGTGGGCATCGCCATCGACGACTACGGCACCGGCTACTCCAGCCTGGCCTACCTGGCCGAACTGCCCGTCACGGAGCTGAAGCTGGACCGCTCGTTCGTCGGCAGCATGACCGACAGCCCGCGCAACTCGGCGATCGTCACCTCGACCCTGCAGCTCAGCCGCGCGCTCGGGCTGGTCCTGGTGGCCGAGGGCGCCGAGGACCAAGCGACCGTGGACGCGCTGGTCGAACTCGGCTGCGACCAGGTGCAGGGCTACCACCTGAGCCGCCCGCTCCCCGCGGACGGGGTGCTGCCGTGGCTCGCCGGACGTCGGGTGGAGTCCGTGCAGGTCGGGAACTGAGCCGGACGGCGGGGGACCGCCGGGCCCGTGGTCGCCGGCGCGGTCCTCAGCGCACCCGGCCCCGGGCCTTGAGCGGCACCGGGGGTAGCGGCGGGGCCGCCAGCCGGTCGCCGTCGTAACCGACGACGGCGCCGAAGCGCTCGTCCTCGGCGTTCCACGCCTGCGCGTAGTCGGTGATCTCCTCGCCGGAGCGGCCGACGAAGTTCCACCACATGACGATCCGCTCCTCGAACGGCTCGCCGCCGAGCAGCAGCAGCCGGGTCGGCTCGGCCGCCCGCACCCGCACCCTGCGCCGCCCGGTGCCCAGGTAGAGCATCGCCCCGACCTCCAGAGGCGCGTCCTCCACCTCGGCCGCGCCGGAGGGGGCCAGCAGGGCGTACTCGAACTCCGGCTCGAGCGGCAGCTCGACGTCCGCGCCGGCGGCCAGGTCGAGGTCCACGCCCACCAGCGGGGTGTGCGCGGTGCCCGGCGAGGTGGCCCCGCCGAGCGAGCCCATCAGCACGGTCGCGGTGAGCCCGTCGGAGGTGAACCCGGGCAGCGCCGTGTGGTGGGCGAAGGCCGGGGCGGTCTCCCGTGCGGCCTCGGGCAGCGCCACCCACAGCTGGGCGCCGTGCAGGTAGCGGGGGTGCACCGCGGGGGACTGCTCGGAGTGCGCGATGCCGTGCCCCGCGGTCATCAGGGCCAGCTCGCCCGGGCGGATGCGGGCGTCGCTGCCCAGCGAGTCGCGGTGGTGCACCTCGCCCTCGAGCAGCCAGGACACCGTCTGCAGCCCGGTGTGCGGGTGCGGCGGCACCTGCATGCCGGGGGAGGAGGTGACGTCGTCGGGGCCGTAGTGGTCGACGAACGCCCACGCGCCGACCAGCCGGCGGCCCAGGGTGGGCAGCAGCCGGCGCACCCGGGTGCTCTCGCCGAGCAGCACCTCCTTGCCCGGCAGCAGGTCCAGCACCGGGCCGGCGGGCGTGCCCTCCGTCCCGCCGAGCTCGCGCGCGGGCGGGCGGCGGTCGAGATTGCTCATCGCGTGGACCTCCGGATGGCGGGACGGGACGGCGGGGTCATCGGGGCTCGGGTGCGGTCGGACAGCGCAGGGCGCCGAGGTCCCACCCCGCGCGGCGGGCGCCGGCGACGTAGGCGCTCTCCAGGAAGTCCAGGACGACGGCGCGCGGGTCGGCCGCGGTGCGCACGTCCTCGTAGGTGAGCAGCGCCAGGTGCGCCCCGCGGCTCTCGACCCAGCGTGCCGCCGCCGGCCGCAGCGGCTCGTCGACCAGCCCCGGCGGCTCGGGCGCGGTGTAGGAGTAGAAGGCCGGCTCGGGCACCTGGTCGTCGCCGAACCAGAAGCCGGCGCTGATGACCTCGTGCGAGTAGGCCTCGCGGGTGACCGGGTCGACGTGCGCCGGCTGCTCCACCCGCCGGTCGGAGAAGCGGGTGACGGCGATGTCGAAGGTGTGCCAGAAGTGGTGCACCGGGCTGGTCTTGGCGTAGCTGCGGCCGGCGAACTCCTCGAGCACCTGTGCCACCTGGCCCAGCACCACCCAGTAGCGGGTTACCCGGTCCCGGTCGTAGGAGGCGTGGTGCCCGTCCTCGGCGAACGGGGTGCGGTCGGCCAGGTCGAACGGGACGGGGAGCTCGACGGTCGCCGGCAGGCCGAGCGCCGCGAGCGTGTCGAGCAGCTGCCGGTAGAACTCCGCCACGCTGAGCCCGGGCAGCGGGAACGAGGCCCGCCGGCCGTCGGCGACGGACACCTCCAGCCGGTGGTCGACCAGGTCGAGGTCGATGGCGAACACCGGGTTGAAGCCCATCGGGCGGGTGGTCAGGCCCCGGCCGGTGAGGTGGAACGGGATGTGCCACCAGTGGTTTCGCCGCGGGGCGTTGGCCAGCCGCAGCTTCCCGACGACCTGCAGGAACCGGTGCAGCGTCTCCTTGGTGTCGGCCCACTCGGCCAGCGGCAGGGGCGGGAAGACGGACACGGGCGCCTCCTGGCGTCGGGTTCCGGTGGCGGTCAGCATGCAGCCCCCGGCGGCGGCGCGGAAGCCGCCGCCGGGGGAGCGGTCACGGCGTGGTCTCGCCCCGGACGGTGCCGTGCGGCACGCGCTGGGTGGGGACGGTGCCGAGCCGCCCGGCCTGGAAGTCGGTGAACGCGTCGAGCACCTCCTGCCGGGTGTTCATCACGAACGGCCCGTACATGGCGATCGGCTCGCGGATGGGCCGGCCGCCGAGGACGACGACGTCCAGCGCCGGCGTCCGGGACTCCTGCCGCACCGCGCCGTTGACCGTCACGGTGTCACCCGGGCCGAGGACGGCGAGCTGGCCGGTGCGCACCGGCGCCCCGTCGATGCCGACCGAGCCGGCGCCGGAGAGCACGTAGACGAGCGCGTTGAAGTCCGGTCGCCACGGCAGGTCGAGCGTGGCGCCCGGCGCGATCGTGGCGTGCACCATCGCCATCGGCGTGTACGTCGAGCCGGGTCCGGTGTGCCCGCCGACGTCCCCGGCGATGACCCGCAGCAGGGCGCCGGCGTCCGCGCTGGCGAGGAGCACCGACTCCTGCGCCCGCAGGTCCTGGTACCGCGGCTCCACCCACTTCTGGGCCCTCGGCAGGTTCACCCACAGCTGCAGGCCGTGGAAGAGCCCGCCGCTGACCACCAGGTGCTCCGGCGGCCGCTCGATGTGCAGCACGCCGCCGCCGGCGGTCATCCACTGGGTGTCGCCGTTGCTGATGGTCCCGCCGCCGCCGTGGGAATCGGCGTGCTCGAAGGTGCCGTCGATGATGTAGGTGACGGTCTCGAAGCCGCGGTGCGGGTGCCACGAGGTGCCCTTGGGCTCGCCGGGCGCGTACTCGACCTCGCCCATCTGGTCCATGTGGATGAACGGGTCGAGGTCCCGCAGGTCGACGCCGGCGAAGGCGCGGCGGACCGGGAAGCCCTCGCCCTCGAAGCCGGACGGCGCGGTCGTGACCGAGCGGGTGCGACGGCGCACCGTGCGCGGGGCGGGCAGCGGGACGCGGGGCAGTGCGGTGGTGTCGGCGACGGTCACGGCGGGCATGCCGGCCTCCTCTGTTGAGCACTCAACCAGTGGCGACTGTAACCCGGCTCGCACCCGCTGTCTTCCCCGTCGGGCCTGTCCACAGCGCGAGGCACGTGCCCGCTCGCCGGTCCCGGCTGCGCAGGGGTGCGAGGCTGCGGCCCATGGGGACCCTGGAGAGCGGCGACGGCACCCGGCTCGGCTACGCGGACCTGGGCGACGGGCCGCCGCTCGTCTGCCTCCCCGGCGGCCCGATGCTGCCCGCCGAGTACCTCGGCGACCTCGGTGGGCTCACCGCGCACCGGTCGCTCGTGCTGCTGGACCTGCGGGGCACCGGGCGCTCGGCCGTCCCGGCCGACCTCGCGACCCAGCGCTGCGACCGGCAGGTCGATGACGTCGAGGCGCTGCGCGCGCACCTCGGCCTGGAACGGGTCGACCTGCTCGCCCACTCCGCCGGCGCCGCGCTGGCCCTGCTGTACGCCGTCCGGCACCCCGGACGGGTCCGCGGTCTCACGCTGGTCACGCCGAGCCAGCGCGTCGTCGGCCTGGACGTGACCGACGCCGACCGCCGGCGGGTCGCGGAGCTGCGCCGCGGGGAGCCCTGGTTCCCCGCGGCGTGCGCCGCCCTCGAGCGCATCTGGTCCGGGGAGGCCACGGACGCCGACTGGACGGCGATCACGCCCTTCACGCACGGCCGGTGGGACGACGCCGCTCGTGCGGCCGCCGCCCGCGCCGACCGGCAGCGCGACCCGGACGCGGCCGCCCGCTACTACGGCGACGGCGTGCCCGACCCCGCGGTCGTGCGGGCCGCCCTCGCGGCGCTGCGCGTCCCGGTCCTGCTGGTCGCCGGGGAGTACGACGTCGCCCTCCCGCCGTCCCGGGCCGCCGAGTACGCCGACCTGTTCCCCACCGCCCGGCTGGTCGTCCAGCCGGGCGCGGGCCACTCCCCCTGGGAGGACGACCCCGGGGCCTTCGTCCGGGCCGTCGCCGGCGCGGGCTGACGGCGTGTCCCCCGCGGACACGCCGTAGGACGGCAGGAGGCCGCGCCCGACGGCGGTTACCCGGCGTCGATCCGCCCCTACGGTCGCCCACTGCGGCGTCCGCAACACCGGACAGGGCGGTGGCATGGTGCACCAGTTGGTGGAGTTCCCACTGCAGGACGGCGGCACCGTGGTCGTCCAGGTCGAGGACGGCCACGGGGGCGGTGGTCAGGTCACCCGCGGCTGGGGGGACCAGCAGCCGCCCAGGGTCGTCGAGCAGGCCAGGCAGACCTTCGAGCAGGCGGTGGGCCGCGTACAGCCGGCGGTGCAGGCGCTCCTGGGCCAGCTGCGGACCCTGGCGGAGGCGCCGGAGGAGGTACAGGTCGAGTTCGGCCTGCAGTTGAGCGCCGAGGTGGGGGCCTTCGTCGCCGGCGCCAGCTCGACGGGCAACTTCAAGGTGTCGATGACCTGGCACCGGCGGCCCGGGCCCGGCGGCCCCTAGTCGCGCTCCTACAGGCGGCCGGGGGAGGCGCCATGCCGCAGCACACCTACGTGGACTTCGACCTCCTGGTCGAACCCGGGGAGGATGACGGCTACCGGGCGCGGGTGCTCAACTCCCCGGTGGGGGAGACCCGACCGGTCCCCGTATCGCTGCCGTTCTCCGACCTGGAGGTCGAGAACTTCCTGCTGCGCATCGGCCGGCCACGCCGGCAGACCACCCGGGGGGAGGGGACGCCGGAGGCCGCGGCGGTGCGGGAGTTCGGGAGCCGGCTGTTCGACGCGGTGTTCACCGACCGAGTGCGGCGGGCGCTGACCAGCAGCCTCGACCAGGTCGAGGGGCGGGAGGACACCGGCCTGCGCGTCCGGCTGCGGCTGGCCGACTGTCCCGAGCTCGCCGAACTGCCCTGGGAGTACCTCTACGACCCCGACGCCCGCCGGTTCCTGGCGCTCTCGCCGTGGACGCCGGTCGTGCGCTACCTCGAGCTCCCGCGGCGGATCCGCCCGCTGACGGTGCGGCCCCCGCTGCGCATCCTGATGATGGCCGCGAGCCCCACCGACTTCCCCCGGCTCGACGTCGTGGCGGAGTGGGAGAAGGTGCGCGACGCGCTGGCCGACCTGCAGGACGCCGGCCGGGTGGAGCTCCACCGGGTGCCCACGGGGCGGCTGGCGGACCTGCGGAGCTCGCTGCGCCGCGACGACTTCCACGTCTTCCACTTCATCGGCCACGGTCGCTACGACCCGCTGGCCGAGGACGGCGTCCTCGCGCTGGAGGGCCCGGCAGGGCGGGCGCAGCTCTTCAGTGGGGCCGACCTCGGCGCGCTGCTGTCCGATCACAAGAGCCTGCGACTGGCGGTGCTCAACTCGTGCGAGGGAGCCCGGGGTGGCCGCGCCGATCCCTACTCCGGAACGGCGCAGAGCCTGGTCCACCAGGGCATCCCCGCGGTCGTGGCCATGCAGTTCGAGATCACCGACGACGCGGCCATCACCTTCGCGCACAGCCTCTACGAGGCCGTCGCCGACGGCTACCACCTCGACGCCGCCATGGCCGAGGCCCGCAACGCCGTCCGGGACGAGCCCAACCCCGTCGAGTGGGCGACCCCGGTGCTCTACCTGCGGGCGCCGGACGGGCGCATCTTCGACCTCCCGGCGCGGCCGGCCCCGTCCGTTCCCACCGGGCAGGGGGCGGTCGCCGAGCCGGTCCCCGCCGACCGGCCCGCCGTGCCGCCGCCACAGCGGGACGACGCGGCGGCCCGCCCGCCGCGCGACCGCGTCCCCCCACCGACCCCGCGGGCCCGCCCGACCCCGAAGCCGGCCGCCGGCGCACGCCCGGCCGCGGAGCCGGCCACCGGCGCACGCCACGGCGAGGTGGCCGGGTCGTCGGGCCCGCCTCCCACCCCGGGCCTGCCCACGACACCCACCCGGGTCGTCTCGCCGGCCCCCGCGCCGGCGTCCCGGCCCACGCCGGCCGTCACGCCGACGGCGCCCGTCACCCCGACGCCGCCCGTCACCCCGACGCCGTCCGGCGGCCGTCGGCGGGACCGGCTGGTGGCGGGCGCGGTCGGCCTCGCCGTCCTGGCCGGCGCCGGGATCGGCGGCTACCTGCTCCTGGGGGACCCCGACGCCCCGTACGAGGAGCCGCGGACACCCACGACCACCGCGCCCGCCCCGACGCCCGACCCCCTGCTGCCACAGGGGCCTCCGCTGTCTCCCACCACCCTCGTCGTCCCGCGGGCCGTGGACGAGGACACCGATCTGTACCTCATGGACGCCGGCGGGGGCGTCGGGCAGCGACTGACCACGGAGCCGGGCGAGGACGTCGGCCCGCTGATCTCGGCCGACCGGTCGACGATCGTCTACCAGCACGCGTTCGCGCCGGGTCAGTACGAGCTGCGCGCCATGGGCACCGACGGCTCGGGCGACCGCCCGCTGCCGGTGGAGGGCTGCCCGTCCCCGGACCGGCCCGCCTGGAACCCCGCCGACAGCACCCAGCTGGCGGTGGCCTGCACCGTCGAGGGCAGGACCGACCTGCGGATCGTGACCGTGGACGGGACGACCGTCCGCGACGACCTCGACCCGGGCGTGTCCTAGCTCAGCGACCTCACGTTCTCCGCCGACGGGAAGCAGGTCGTGTACTGGGGGACTGACACCCCCGACCTCGACGGGGACGGGCACCTGTACTCCCTCCCGGTCGACGGGTCGGGGGGCGCCGTCCAGTTGACCGACGTCGCGGGCAACGCGGACCCGGTCTTCTCGCCCGAGGGCACGGAGATCGCCTTCCGGAGGGCCGCGGGAGAGGAGAGCCGCATCTACGTCATGGCGGCCGACGGCTCCGCCGAGCGGCCGGTCACTCCCCGGGGCGGGTTCGACCAGGACCCCACCTGGTCCCCGGACGGGCAGTCGATCGCCTTCAAGAGCAACCGCCCCGGTGACCACCCCGGCGACCAGGTGTGGGTCGTGGGCCTGTCCGGGGACGGGCTGCGGCAGCTGGGGGCCCCGGACGGCGTGGCCGTCAACGCACCGGCCTGGAGCAACCGGTGAGCCGGAGCAGCGGCGGCGGGACGCCAGCGCGGCGGGCGGCCCGGGAGGCCGGGTCAGCAGGCGCGCCCGTGCAGGTCCTCGTCGTCGGCGTGCAGGGTCGCCAGCGCCGTGGCGGCGACCTCGGCGTCGTCCAGGTGGACCGCGTCGCGCGGATCGGTGGTGTCCAGCAGCCGCGTCTCGTGGCCGCGGCCCACGACGAGGACGACGTCGGCCGGCCCGGCAGCGCCCACCGCGGCGGTGATCGCCTGCCGCCGGTCGGGCACCGTGCGCACCGGAGCCGTCGAGCCCAGCAGGCCGACCCGCAGCTCGGCGCGGATCGCGGCCGGGTCCTCGCCGTGGCTGCCCTCGTTGGTCAGCCACACGCGGTCGGCGGCGCGCGCCGACTCGCCCAGCCCCTGGCGCTTGTGGCGGTCCCGCCGGCCACGCGCGCCGAGCACCAGGTGCACCCGCCCACCGCTGCCGGTGAGGTCACGGGCGGTGTCGACCGCGGCGGCCAGCGCGCCCGGCGTGTGCGCGTAGTCGACCACGACGACCGGGCGCCCCCGCCCGCCGAGCACGGTGTTGCGCCCCAGCGGTGGGGCCACCGCAGCCAGGCCGGCGGCGATCCGGTCCGGCGGGACGCCCAGCACCCGGCCGGTGGCCCAGGCCGCGGCCAGGTTGGTCACGTGCACCCGGCCGACCAGGGGGCTGGACACCCGGTGCCCGCCGGTGTCGTCCGCCAGCAGCACCTCGGTCCCCGCCGCGCCGGTCCGCCAGCCGAGCACCCGCACGTCGGCGTCCGCTCCCGACCCGACCCGGGTCACCGGCACCACCGCCTGGTCGGCCAGCCGGCGTCCCCACAGGTCGTCGGTGACGACGACGCCTGCGCCGGTCCGGCCGGCCTCGAACAGCCGCGCCTTGCTGGCCCAGTACTGCTCGAGGGTGCCGTGGTGGTCGAGGTGGTCCTCCTCGAAGCCGGTGAACACCGAGACCTGGAACGCCAGCCCGTCCATGCGGCCCACGTCCAGCGCGATGGAGGAGGCCTCCACCACCGCCCGCTGCGCCCCGGACTCGACCATCGCGGCCAGCAGCTCGTGCAGCTCGGGCGCCTCCGGCGTGGTCAGGGCCGTGCCCCACGAGGTACCGGCGACCTGCGCGCCGAGGGTGCCCACGACGCCCGTGCAGTCACCACCGGCCTCGAGGACGCCGCGTACGAGCGCGCTGGTCGTCGTCTTGCCGTTGCTGCCGGTCACCCCGACCAGCCGCAGCGCTCGTGCCGGGTCGCCGGCCAGCAGGGCGCCGAGCGGACCCAGCTGCGCCCGGACCGTGGGCACGCACAGCTGGGGGAGCCGGCTGTCGACCGGCCGGTCGACGAGCAGGGCCGCGGCCCCCGCGGCCGCCGCGGCGGGGACGTGACGGTGGCCGTCGCTGGTCGCGCCCCGGACGCAGGCGAACAGCGACCCGGGGACGACGCGCCGCGAGTCGGTGACCAGGCCGCGCACGGTCAGCTCGTCGGCGCCGCCGGACCGCGTGACCGGCCCGCCGGGGACGGTGCGGGCCCGCCGCTCGACCTCTGACCAGGGGATCCACGGCAGGCGCACCGCACCGAGGGTAGAGCCACTCCAGCAAGCGCGCCGACCGGAGCGGGGTCGACACCGGTCGGGCAGCGAGGCCACGGACGGTCGGCTCCTCGGCCGGGAGCGGCCGCGCGGATACTGGCGGGTGATGAGCGCGCCCCTCAACCTGGTCAACCTCGAGCGGGTGCACAAGGCCCACGGCACCACCGTCCTGCTCGACGACGTCTCGCTCGGCATCGCGGCCGGCGAGCGGATCGGCGTGGTCGGCCGCAACGGCAGCGGCAAGTCCACGCTGCTCGGCGTCCTCACCGGTCGCGAGGAGCCCGACTCCGGCCGGGTGACCCGCCGAGGGGACCTGCGCGTAGGCGTCCTCGACCAGTCCGGCACGCTGCCGCCGGGTGCGACGGTGCGCGACGTCGTCCTGCCCGAGAGCCTGTTCGCCGCCGAGCACGAGTGGGCCGCCGACCCGGCCGTGCGCAGCGTGCTCACCGGCCTGGAGCTCGACCGGCTGGGGCTGGACGCCCCGGTCGCGCCGATGTCCGGCGGCGAGCGGCGGCGGGTGGCGCTGGCCGCGCAGCTGGTCCGGCCGCTGGACCTGCTGGTGCTCGACGAGCCGACCAACCACCTCGACGTCGAGGGCGTCGCCTGGCTGGCCGACTACGTGCGGGACCGGGTCGGCGCGCTGGTCGTCGTCACCCACGACCGCTGGTTCCTCGACGAGGTCTGCACCCGGACCTGGGAGGTCGCCGACGGCCGGGTGCAGGCCTACGAGGGCGGCTACGCGGCCTACACCCTCGCCCGGGCCGAGCGGGCCCGGATCGCGGCGGTCACCGAGGAACGCCGGCTCAACCTGGTCCGCAAGGAGCTGGCCTGGCTGCGCCGCGGGCCGCCCGCGCGCACCAGCAAGCCGCGGTTCCGCATCGAGGCGGCCCAGGCGCTGATCGAGGACGAGCCGCCGCCGCGCGACTCGATGGCGCTCCAGGGCTTCGCCGCCCGCCGGCTCGGCAAGACCGTCTACGACGTGGAGGACGTCGACCACGCGGTCCCGACCGACGACGGCCCGCGGACCCTGTTCCGGGACCTCACCTGGCACGTCGGCCCCGGCGACCGGATCGGCCTCGTGGGCGTCAACGGGGCGGGCAAGACCTCGCTGCTGCGGCTGCTGATCGGGGAGACCGAGCCCGACCGCGGCCGGGTGGTGCGCGGGCAGACTGTCGCGCCGGCGTACCTGTCCCAGCACGTCACCGAGCTGCCCGGCCGGCTGCGCGTGCTGGAGGCCGTCCAGGAGATCGCCCGCATCGCCCGGATCGGCAACCAGGAGATCTCCGCGTCGTCCCTGGCCGAGCGGTTCGGCTTCCCGGCGTCCCGGCAGTGGACCCCGGTCGGCGACCTCTCCGGCGGCGAGCGGCGCCGGCTGCAGCTGCTGCGGCTGCTCATGGCCGAGCCGAACGTGCTGCTGCTCGACGAGCCGACCAACGACCTGGACATCGACACGCTCACCGCGCTCGAGGACCTGCTCGACGGCTTCCCCGGCACCGTGCTGGTGGTCAGCCACGACCGGTACTTCGTCGACCGGGTGTGCGACTCGGTGGTCGCGCTGATGGGCGACGGCTCGCTGGCCGCGCTGCCCGGTGGGGTCGAGGAGTACCTGGCCCGCCGCGCGGCGGGGGAGGCGGCGCTCCCCTCGGCCGCCGCGCCGGCCCGGGCGCCGGCGGCGTCCGCCGCCCCGGCCCGCTCGGCCGGCGAGGTGCGCGCCGCCCGCAAGGAGGCCGCCCGGCTGGAGCGGCGGCTGGAGAAGCTCGCCGCCGAGGAGGAGGACCTGCACGGCCGGCTGGCCGCCGCCGCGACCGACCACGCGCGGGTGCTAGAACTCGACGAGCGGCTGCGCGCCGTGCTCGCCGAGAAGGAGCAGGTCGAGACCGACTGGCTGGTGGCCGCGGAGCTGGCCGAGGGCTGAGCCGGGATCGTCGTCCCCCGGTGGGACGGTGACCCCGCCACCGGACGGTGGCGCTGGGCGACGACGGGACGAGGCAGCCATGCAGGACGTGGAGGTGCGCCGGCACGTGGCGGCACCGGTCGAGCGGGTATGGGAACTGGCCACCGACCTCGAGGGCGCGCCACGGGTGGTCAGCGGGATCGAATCGGTCGAGGTGCTCACCCCGGGGCCCTTCGCCGTCGGGACGCGGTGGCGTGAGACGCGGCGGATCTTCGGGAGGTCGGCGACCGAGGAGATGACCGTGACCGCCGTCGAGCCGCACCGGTCCTACACCACCGAGGCGTCGGGCCCGGGCGTCCGGTACGTGTCGGGGTTCGCGTTCGCGCCGTCCGCAGGGGGTGGGACGGACGTGACGGCGAGCTTCGGCGCCGAGCCGACGACGACGGTGGCGCGGGTCCTCGGGGCGCTCACCGCACCGCTCGGCCGGCGCGCCATCGCGAAGGCGCTGGCGCAGGACGTGGCCGACATCGCCACGGCGGCCGAGCGGGGCTGACGCCTCCGGTCCCGGGCGCCGCAGCGCCCGGGACCGGTCCAGGCGGTGGCCTCCGCCCACGAGAGCGGGCTGATCCGGCCCGGCAGGTAGGCTGAGGTCACCGCCGGCCGTCGTCCGACCGACGTCGCTGGTGTTCCCGAGCCGCCCAGCGACTCCCGGAGACACGTGACCGAGCGTGCGAGATCACGCATGAACGCAGCCTCGTCGAGCACGCAGACGACGAGCGCCAGCGAGGAGGATGCGTGCTCGTACTGCTGCTCCTCCACCTGATCGCCGGCGTCCTGGCGCCCGTGCTCGTGCAGTGGTGGGGGCGGCAGGCGTTCCTCGTCCTCGCGCTCGTGCCCGCCGCCGCCTTCGGCTGGGTGCTGTCGCGCCTGGGCCCGGTGCTCGCCGGCGAGGACGTGCGCGAGACGGTGCCGTGGATCCCGGCGCTCCAGCTGGACGTCGCCCTGCGGCTGGACGCCCTGGCGCTCGCCTTCGCCGCGGTGGTCACCGGCGTGGGGGCGCTGGTGCTCGTCTACTGCGCCCGCTACTTCGCCCCGGGCGAGGAGGGCACCGGCCGCTTCGCCGGCTGCCTCACCGCGTTCGCCGGCTCCATGCTCGGCCTCGTCGTCGCCGACGACCTCTTCCTGCTCTACGTGTTCTGGGAGCTCACCACCGTCTTCTCGTTCCTGCTGATCGGGGGCTCGGGACGGCGGCTGGCCGCACGGCGGGCGGCGTCGCAGGCGCTCGTCCTGACCACCGCCGGCGGGCTGGCGATGCTGGTCGGGCTGATCCTGATCGGCCAGGCCAGCGGCTCGTTCCTGCTCTCGGAGGTCGTCGCCGACCCCGGCAGCGGCCCGGCCACGACCGCCGGGACGGCGCTGGTGCTGGCCGGCGCGGTCACCAAGTCCGCGCTGGTGCCGTTCCACTTCTGGCTGCCCGCGGCCATGGAGGCGCCGACGCCGGTCAGCGCCTACCTGCACGCCGCGGCGATGGTGAAGGCCGGCGTCTACCTGGTCGCCCGGCTGGCCCCGGGGCTGGCCGACGTCCCCGGCTGGCGGCCGGTCGTGCTCGGCCTGGGCGTGGCGACCATGCTGGTCGGCGGCTACCGCGCGCTCCGGCAGAAGGACCTCAAGCTGCTGCTGGCCTTCGGCACCGTCAGCCAGCTCGGCTTCCTGGTGGCGCTGGTCGGCGCGGGCAGCCGCGAGCTGGCCGCTGCCGGGCTGGCGATGACGCTGGCGCACGCCCTGTTCAAGTCCACCCTCTTCCTCACCGTCGGCGTGATCGACCACGCGACCGGCACCCGTGACCTGCGCCGGCTGTCCGGGCTGGGCCGGCGGCTGCCGCTGCTCGCCGCGATCGGGACCGCCGCCGCCGCCTCCATGGCCGGCCTGCCCCCGCTGCTGGGCTTCGTCGGCAAGGAGGCGGCGTTCACCGCGCTGCTGGACGGCGGCCTGGCCGACCGGACCGCCGCCCTCGTCGTCCTGACCGGGCTGGTGGCGGGCTCGGTGCTCACCGCCGCCTACACCGCGCGCTTCGTGTGGGGTGCGTTCGCCCGCAAGCCCGGCGTCGAGGACACCGAGCTCGAGCACCCGCCGGAGCCGCTGTTCCTCGCCGCCCCGGCCGTCCTGGCGCTGACCGGGCTGCTCCTCGGGCCGGCCAGCCCGCTGCTCGACCCGCTGGTGGGCGCGTACGCGGACACGCTGCCGCTGCTGGCCCCGGAGGTCGAGCACCTGGCGCTGTGGCACGGCTGGCAGCCGGCGCTGGCGCTGTCGGCGCTGACGATCGTCGGCGGCGCCGCGCTGTTCGCCGTCCGCGGGGCGGTCACGCGGCTGCAGCGGCGGCTGGCCGTCGGCGCGTCGGCCGACGAGGGCTACTGGAACGTCGTCCAGGGCGTCGACCGGCTGTCGGTGCTGGTCACCGGCACCACCCAGCGCGGCTCGCTGCCGGCCTACCTCGGCACCATCCTGGTCGTGGTGCTGGCCCTGCCCGGCACCCTGCTGCTCACCCGCGCCCCCTGGCCGGGCGAGTGGCGGGCCTGGGACACGCCGGTGCAGGCGGTGGTCGGCGTCGTCGTCGTGACCGCCGCCGCGCTGACGCTGCGGATCCGCCAGCGGCTCTCGGCCGTGCTCGTCGTCGGTGTCACCGGCTACGGGATCGCCGTCGTCTTCGCCCTGCAGGGCGCCCCCGACCTCGCGCTCACCCAGTTCCTCGTCGAGACGCTCACCCTCGTCGTGTTCGTGCTGGTGCTGCGCAAGCTGCCCAAGGACATCTCCGAGCGGCACCGGCCGCGCGAGCGGGCCGTCCGCGGCGTCATCGCCGTCGCGGTGGGCGCGTTCATGGCCGCCGTGGGCGCAGTGGCGCTCTCGGCCCGCACCGCGACGCCGGTCTCGGCGGCCTGGCCCGGGCCGGCGTACGACTTCGGCGGCGGCAAGAACGTCGTCAACGTGACCCTGGTCGACATCCGCGCCTGGGACACCCTCGGGGAGATCTCGCTGCTGGTCGTCGCCGCCACGGGCGTGGCCAGCCTGGTCTTCCTGCGGCGCCGCACCGGCGGGGTGGACCGCGTCGACCGCGCGCAGCTGGCCCAGGGCCGGGAGCGCGCCCGCCGGGCGCCGCGGGACCGCTGGCTGGCCGCGACCGCGACGCTCGACCCGGCGCGGCGCTCGGTCGTGCTCGAGGTGGTCACCCGGATCCTGTTCCACACCATCGTGGTCTTCTCGCTGTACCTGCTGTTCAGCGGTCACAACGAGCCCGGTGGCGGCTTCGCCGGCGGTCTGGTCGCCGGCCTGGCGCTGGTCCTGCGCTACCTGGCCGGCGGCCGCTACGAGCTGGGTGAGGCCGCGCCGGTCGCGCCGGGCCTGCTGCTCGGCGGCGGGCTGCTGTTCGCCGGCGGCACCGGCGTGGCCGGCCTGGCGCTCGGGGAGGATGTGCTGCAGACGGCGATCCTGGAGGCCACGCTGCCGGTGCTCGGCGACGTCAAGCTCGTGACCTCGCTCTTCTTCGACATCGGCGTCTACCTGATCGTCGTCGGGCTGGTCCTCGACGTGCTGCGCAGCCTGGGCGCGGAGCTCGACCGCCAGGAGGACCAGGAGGACGAGATCGAACTGTCGCCCGGGGAGGTGGTGCTGCGATGACCCCCACGGTCGTGCTGCCGGTGATGATCGGCGGGCTCTACGCGGCGGGGGTGTACCTGCTGCTCGACCGCAGCCTCACCCGCGTGCTGCTGGGGTTCCTGCTGCTGGGCAACGCCACCAACCTGCTGGTGCTGTCGACCGGCGGGCCCGCGGGGTCGGCGCCGATCCTGGGCTACTCCGAGCCGGAGGGGTTCAACGACCCGCTGCCGCAGGCGCTGATCCTGACCGCGATCGTGATCACCTTCGGTGTGGCCGCCTTCCTGCTGGCGATGATCCACCGCTCGTGGCGGCTGGCCCGCAACGAGGCGGTCGGCACCGACGAGGAGGACCGCCGGGTCGCCGCCCGGAGGGCGCTCGACGCCGACGAGCTCGACCCCGACGAGCTGGCTCCCGACGACCGCGCCGCCGGGCACGCCGACAGCCTGCACGGGGACGTCGAGGAGCTGGCGGACGACATCGACCTGCCCGCGGGGAGCGGTAGCCGGTGATCGAGGTCCTCGCCCCGCTGCCGGTGCTGCTCCCGCTGCTGGGGGCGGCCGGTGCGCTGCTGGTCTCCGGGCACCCGTCGTTCCAGCGCACCCTCAGCACCACCGTGCTCACCGCGGTGCTCGCCGTCTCGGTGGTGCTGCTGTTCGTGGCGGACGCCGAGGGCGCCAGCTCGGTCTCCGTCGGCGGCTGGCCGGTGCCGCTGGGCATCGTGCTGGTCGTCGACCGGCTGTCGGCGCTGATGCTGGTGGTCGCCTCGACCGTGGCGCTCGGCGTCCTCGTCTTCGCCGTCGGCCAGGGCGCGGCCGACGGGTCGGAGGAGACCCCGCTGTCGATCTTCCACCCGACGTTCCTGGTGCTGGTCGCGGGCGTGAGCAACGCCTTCCTCGCCGGCGACCTGTTCAACCTCTACGTCGGGTTCGAAATTCTGCTGATGGCCTCGTACGTGCTGCTCACCCTCGGCGGGACGGCGGCGCGCATCCGCGGCGGCATCACCTACATCGTGGTCAGCCTGACCAGCTCGCTGGTGTTCCTGGCCGCGATCGGGCTGGTCTACGCCGCGACCGGCACGGTCAACATGGCCCAGCTGGCCGTCCGGCTCGGCGAGCTGCCGGAGGGCACCCAGGTGCTGCTGCAGTCGATGCTGCTCATCGCCTTCGGCATCAAGGCCGCCGTCTTCCCGCTCTCGGCGTGGCTGCCCGACAGCTACCCGACCGCCCCCGCCCCGGTCACCGCGGTGTTCGCCGGCCTGCTCACCAAGGTCGGCGTCTACGCGATCATCCGCACCCAGACGCTGCTGTTCCCCGGCGGCGCGCTCGACGACCTGCTGCTGTGGGCGGCGCTGGCCACGATGGTGGTGGGCATCCTCGGCGCGGTCGCCCAGAGCGACCTGCGCCGGATGCTGTCGTTCACGCTGGTCAGCCACATCGGCTACATGGTGTTCGGCATCGCCCTGGGGACGGCGGCCGGGCTGGCCGGCGCGGTCTTCTACGTGGCCCACCACATCGCCATCCAGACGACGCTGTTCCTGGTCGCCGGTCTGGTCGAGCGCCAGGGCGGCACCACCAACGTCGACCGGCTCGGCGGACTGGCGCGGCGCTCCCCGCTGCTGGCCGTGCTGTTCTTCGTGCCGGCGATGAACCTGGCCGGCATCCCGCCGCTGTCGGGGTTCATCGGCAAGCTCGGCCTGCTGCAGGCCGGGGTCGCCGTGGGCAGCGCCGAGTCGTTGGCCCTGGTCGCCGGCGGGGTGGTCACCAGCCTGCTCACGCTGCTCGCGGTCGCCCGCGTGTGGACCCGGGCGTTCTGGCGCAGCCCGAACCAGTCGCCGGCCGAGGACACCGCCGGCGCCGCCGCCGCGGACGCCACGCTGCGCCGCCGGCCGGGGCCCCCCGACGGTGCGGGCGCGTTCGACGGGGCGGAGTCCGCCGACGGCCCGGCCCGGACCGCGCTGCAGGACGCGTGGCGACGGCACACCGCGGTGGCGACGGCGTCCGAGCCGGACCTCCCGCCGGCCGCGGGCGCGGTCCGGGCGCTGCGCCCGCTGCCGCGCACGATGGTGGGCGCCACGGCGGCGCTGGTGGTGCTGACGGTGGCGCTCACCGGGCTGGCCGGACCGCTGTACGGCCTGGCCGACCGCGCGGCCACGGACCTGCTCGACCGCACGCCCTACGTCTCGTCGGTGTTCGGGGAGGGTGAGGTCCCGTGAGCGAGCTCGCGAGCTCACGCGTGAGCACAGCAGCCACGGTCACCGAGTCGACGAGCGCCAGCGAGGAGACTCCGTGACCGTCGAGCCCGCCGCCACCCGGCTGCGCCACCAGGTGCCGCTGGTCGCCTGGCTGGTGCTGGTCTGGATGCTGCTGTGGGGCACCTGGTCCTGGGCGAACCTGCTCTCCGGCCTGCTCGTGGCGCTGACCGTCCTGACGCTGTTGCCGCTGCCGCACGTGGTCGGCGGCGCCCGGGTGCGGCCGCTGCCGCTGCTGGTCTTCCTCGGCCACTTCGTCGTCGACCTGTTCGCGTCCGGGGCCGAGGTCGCCTGGCAGGCCGTGCGCCCGGGCGGGGTGCACCGGACGGCGATCGTGCAGGTGCAGCTGCGCGCGGACTCCGACCTGATCCTGACGATGGTCGCCGAGGCGACCTCCCTGGTGCCCGGCTCGCTGGTGCTCGACCTGGACCGCGAGCAGCGGGTGATGACCCTGCACCTGCTGCCCGTCCGCGACCACGACGAGGTGGAGCGCAAGAAGGCGCACGTCCTGGTGGTCGAGCGGCGGCTGGTGCAGGCGTTCGGCTCGGCCGCGGACCTCGCGGCGCTCGACGGCCACCGGAGGGACGAGGTGCCGGCGTCGTGACGGTCGTGGAGTTCGCGCTGTACGCCCTGATCGGCGGGGGAGCGCTGCTGGCCCTCGTGCGGCTGGCGCGCGGTCCCTCGCTGCTGGACCGGGTGGTGGCGACGGACACGCTGCTGGTCATCATCTCGGCGGGCCTGGCCGTGCACGTCGCGCTGGTGCAGGACCCGACGCTGGTGCCGGTGCTGGTCGTCGTGGCGCTGCTGGCCTTCGTCGGCTCGGTGTCGGTGGCCCGCTACGTCGGTGGCATGCTGCTGCGCTCGAGCACCGGGGACGGCCGGGACCTCGGCCTGCCGGTCGCCGCCGAGGAGCGGGAGTCCGGAGTGGAGCGGTGAGCACCGTGTCCGAGGTCGTGGCCTTCGCCTGCCTGCTGGCCGGCGCCGCGCTGTGCCTGACCGCCGGGCTGGGCCTCGTGCGGTTCCCCGACGTGCTGTCCCGGATGCACGCCGGCACCAAGCCGCAGGTCCTCGGCGTGCTGCTGGTGATGGTGGGCGCGGCGATCCGGCTCGACGGGTGGGCCAACGCCTGGATGCTGCTGCTCGTGGCGGCCTTCCAGCTGCTGACCGCACCGGTCAGCGCGCACCTGATCAGCCGGGTCGCGTACCGCCGCCGGCACGTGCGCCGCGACCTGCTCCTGGTCGACGAGTACGGCGGGCGTGGTCACCAGGACGAGCGGTACCGCGGTGACGAGCCCGGTGACGCCCCACCAGAGCGGCCCGGACGCGGTTCAGCGGGCTGAGCCACTCGGGTCCTCTCAGGCCGGCTGGGCCAGCCAGAAGCGCAGTCCCTGATCGTCCCGGCACTCCGCCGTCCGGCCGTGGGGTCGGTCGGTGACCTCGCCGGCCTGCCCGCCGGCGGTCCGGACCGCGGCGACGGCGACCTCGATGTCGTCGACCGCGTAGGCGGGCACGGTGCCGACCTCGCCGTCCCCACCGCCGATGCCGACCATCGGCACCACGCCGTCCACCTGCCAGCCGTCGGCGACCCGCCCGGGCACCGACGTCCAGCCGAGCACCGACTCGTAGAAGTCGCGGGCGCGGGCGCCGTCGGGCACGCGCAGCGTCAGGTACACCGCGTCGCCGGGGCGCACCGGGGGACGCGGCTGCGGGTCGGCCGACGCCGGGGTCTGCAGCAGCCAGCGGTGGCCGAAGGGGTCAACGACGACGCCGGTGCGGCCGTGGTCGGTGTCGGACGGCGGCCGCTCCACGGCAGCACCGCACGCGGCGGCCCGGTCGACGGCGGCGTCGACGTCGGACACGGTCAGGTGCAGCGTGACGCTGACTCGCCCCGGATCCGGTGCGGCCAGCCCCAGCTCGGGGTACTCGTCGGCGAGGTAGAGCGTGGCCCCGCCGACGTCCAGCTCGGTGTGCCCGATGCGGTCGTCGTCCATCACGTACGGCTCGCCGACGACGTGGGCGCCCAGCGCCTCGGCGTACCAGGACATCGCGGCGCGGGCGTCGCGCACGGCGAGATACGGGGTCAGCTGTGCCACCGCCCGATGATGACTCGACCGGACGCGGGGCGGGGCGTCGTCGGACGCCCCGCCCCGTCCGTCCTCAGCGCTGCGCCCGGTTCACCGCCGAGACGACCGCCCGCAGCGACGCGGTGACGATGTTCGGGTCGATGCCCACACCCCACAGCACGCGGTCGCCGACCGCGCACTCGACGTAGGCGGCGGCCTTCGCGTCCCCACCGGCGGACATGGCGTGCTCGGCGTAGTCGAGCACCCGGACGTCGACGTCCACCGAGTGCAGTGCGTCGACGAACGCGGCGATCGGTCCGTTGCCGCGGCCCTCGATCGTCGCCGGGACGCCGTGGTCGACGAGTTCGACCACCATCTCGTCGACGGTGTCGCCGTGCGCCCGGTGCCGGTGGCCGGTCAGGGAGAAGCGGCCCCACGGGGCGTCGGGGTCGGGCAGGTACTCGTTGGAGAAGGCCGCCCACATCTGCTGGGCGGTCACCTCGCCGCCCTCGTCGTCGGTGTGCCGCTGGACGACGCCGCTGAACTCGATCTGCAGCCGGCGCGGCAGGTCCAGCTGGTTCTCGGTCTTCATGATGTAGGCGACGCCGCCCTTGCCGGACTGGCTGTTCACCCGGATCACGGCCTCGTAGCTGCGACCGACGTCCTTGGGGTCGATGGGCAGGTAGGGCACCGCCCACGGCATCTCCGCGACCGGCTTCCCGGCCGCCTGCGCGTCGGCCTCGAGCGCCGTGAAGCCCTTGTTGATCGCGTCCTGGTGCGAGCCGGAGAAGGCGGTGTAGACCAGGTCGCCGCCGTAGGGGTGCCGCTCGTGCACGCCCAGCTGGTTGCAGTACTCGACGGTGCGGCGGATCTCGTCGATGTCGGAGAAGTCGATCTGCGGGTCGATGCCCTGGCTGAACAGGTTCAGCCCGAGGGTGACCAGGTCGACGTTGCCGGTGCGCTCGCCGTTGCCGAACAGGCAACCCTCGATGCGGTCGGCGCCGGCCCGGTGGCCCAGCTCGGCGGCGGCGACGGCGGTGCCCCGGTCGTTGTGCGGGTGCAGCGACAGGACGACGGCGTCACGCCGGCCCAGGTTGCGGTGCATCCACTCGATCTGGTCGGCGTAGACGGTCGGCTCGGCCATCTCGACCGTCGCCGGCAGGTTGATGATCGTCGGCCGGTCGGGCGTGGGCTCCCAGACGTCGGTGACGGCGTTGCAGACCTCGACGGCGAAGTCCAGCTCGGTGCCGGTGAAGGACTCGGGGGAGTACTGGTAGCGGATGTCGGTGTCGCCGGCCTGCTCGGCCAGCTTGCGGACGACCTGCGCGCCGTGGACGGCGATGTCAACGATGCCGGCGCGGTCGGAGCCGAACACGACGCGCCGCTGCAGCGTGGACGTCGAGTTGTACAGGTGGACGATCGCCTGCTTCGCGCCGCGCAGGGACTCGAAGGTGCGCTCGATCAGCTCGTCGCGGGCCTGCGTCAGCACCTGGATGGTGACGTCGTCGGGTACCAGGTCGTCCTCGATGAGCTGGCGGACGAAGTCGAAGTCGGTCTGGCTGGCCGCCGGGAAGCCGACCTCGATCTCCTTGTAGCCCATCCGGACCAGCAGCTCGAACATCCGCCGCTTGCGGTCGGGCGTCATCGGGTCGATCAGCGCCTGGTTGCCGTCACGCAGGTCGACGGCGCACCAGCGCGGGGCCTCGATGGTGACCGCCTCCGGCCACGTGCGGTCGGGCAGCACGATCGGCGTGAAGGGGGCGTAGCGGGAGATCGGCATCCGCGACGGCTGCTGCGGGTGCCGGACGTGCGGGTGGTTCTCGCTCAGGTTCCTGCTCACGGGGTTCTCGCTCCTCTGGGCGCGGGCTGGACGCAGCTCCGGGTGGGGCGGTCAGCAGGCGCCGGGAACGCACTCGGCACGACAGGTCTCCGCGGCGAGGGGGCCGACCTAGGAGAGGGCCTCGCCGCGGCGGGTAAGCAGGAGGCTGCCGCGCACACCGCCACGGTAGCAGCGCGTCAGCCGAGGTCGCAGCCACACGCACAGGCCGCGGCGTGCCTGGGCGGGCCCGAGCCGTCGTCGACCTCGTCGCACGCCGGCGGACAGGTGCAGGTCAGGTCCTCGTCGGCCGGCCACCCGAGGGTCGCGCGCCGGCGCCGGCGTCGCTCTGCGGCACGTCAGCGCGCCGCCTCCCGCCGCCGGTTGCGCCGCTCGGCCGGCGAGTCCCCGGGGACGGGGACGTCGTGGTCCTCCGGCGTCCCCGCCCGCGCCCGCTGGCGGTCCCGCGCGGCCCGGTCGAGGCCGAAGGTGAACCACGGCTGCTCCCGACCCGGGCGGTGCGCCCACCGGTCGGCGACCTCGTCGGTGTGCTGGGTGTCGAGGTGGGCGGGCAACCGGCGCCGGGTCGCGTCCCGGGCGCCGTCGGGGTCCATGCCGGTCACCTCCCGCCCGTCCGCGTCGAGCAGGGCCAGCCGCAACCCGGCCAGCCCGGCCGCCCGCGCGAGGGCGCGCGAGGGCAGGTCCCGGGTGCCCGCCTCGGCGTGTCCCACGGCCGACGCGCTCAGCCCGGCCGCCGCGGCCAGTTCGCGTTGTGACACGTCGGCGGTGCGCCGGATGCGCCGCAGCACCCTGCCCAGGTCGAAGCCGTCCGCCACGGGGGACATGGTGCGGTGGGGACTGCACGTGTGGGCCCCGCCGGCCGAACCTGTGGACGGGTCCTGGCCGGGGGGAGCCGGGTCAGGGGTGTTCCTCCGCAACCTCTCCCTCTGCTCACAGGGGGGAGCAGCGGGTGAGTCCTCCTCGACCCCTGCTCACAGTGCGAAGCAGGGGGAGAGCGCTCCCTCCACCCCTGCTCACAGTGCGAAGCAGGGGTGGAGGTTCCGGGAGGACGAGGTGCGGGTGGGCCTCCCTGCCCCGCTGCAGATCCGGGTGGTGCAGGTCAGAACGCCTTGCGCAGCCGCATGCGCAGCGGGCGGCCGTCGGGGTCGTCGACCAGGCGGTAGACCGGCGTCGCCCACAGCCGCGTGGGCAGCGACAGCCGCGGGGGCCGGTGCTCGCGGAGCCGGCCTCGCGGGCGCGGGCCGCGGCAGCCACCGGAGTACCAGGCGTCGAGGTCGGCGGCCGAGGACTCCAGCGTCCGCACGAACTCCGCGGGGTCGATCAGGTCGTCGTCCTCGCTGCCGTCGGCCGCCCGGTCCAGGTGCTCGCGGGCCAGCTCCAGGCGCAGGTCGCGGGCGAGGGTGCGGGCGCCGTCGCCGGTGCCGGCCGGGTCGCGGGGCTCGCGCGGGTCCCGGGTCGTGTCCAGCACGGCCGAGGAGAGCTCGCTGTCGTGGGTCCAGGAGCGGCGGTTGAAGTTGTCGCTGCCCACGCTGGCCCAGACGTCGTCGACCACGCAGACCTTGGCGTGCACGTAGACCGGCGTCCCCTCGTGGTTCTCCACGTCGAAGACGTGCACCCGGCCGCGTCCGGCCCGCCGGCACATCTCCAGCGCCTGCCACCGGCCGACGTACTGCGACCGCTCGGCGATCGCGCCGTCCTGGTCGGGCACCCGCGGCACCACGACGACCAGGTGCAGACCCGGGTTCTCGGCCAGGGCTCTCGCGAACAGGCGGGCGATGTCGGCCGACCACATGTACTGGTCCTCCAGGTACACCAGCCGGCGGGCCTGCTTGATCGCCTTGGAGTACCCGCGGGCCACCGACCGCTCGCCACGCGGCGCGAAGTCGTAGGGCGGCCGGATCGCCGGGTAGGTCCGCAGGTTCTGTACCACGTGCGGACCGCACGGCGGCGGCGGCGGCAGCTGCGGCGGCAGCGGGTCGGGGTCCAGGCGGGCGCCGCGCAGCCGGTCGAGCACCCACGCGATCGGGTTGCCGGAGTCGGCGTTGGTCGGGTCGTCCCAACGCTCGCGGAACACGGTGTCCAGGACGCCAACCGTCGGCCCGCGCAGCAGCAGCTGGACGTCGTGCCACGGCGGAGTGTCCCCGTATGCCACGGACATCGCCAGGGACTGCGGGTCACCCCGGTGCTCGGCGTCGTCCCGGCGGCTGTGGCACAGGTCGATCCCGCCGACGAAGGCGACGTCCCGGGTCGGGTCCTGGTCGTGCCGGCAGACGACGAGCTTCTGGTGGTGGCTGCCGCCGCGGCGCACCCGCTGGTCGAGGATCACCTCGCCGCCGCCGTGCTCGACCTCGTCGTCCAGTGCTCGGTTCTCGTGCGCGCTGAACGACATCCAGTCCACGTGCGAACGCCAGACCAACCCACGCACGCAGACGCCGCGGCGCACCGCGTCGGTGAACAACTGGGCGACGGTCGGGCCGCCCGGGCGCAGCTGCTCGTCGGGGTCGCCCCGCCAGTCGGTGAAGAACAAGTGGTCGCCGGCGTCCAGACGCTCGACGCACTCGACCAGCCGGTCGAAGTAGGTGACGCCGTGCACGAGCGGCTCGACGAGGTTGCCCTCGGTGTACGGGGGCAGGGACGTCGTCGGGTTGCCGCGCTCCTCGGCGGTCAGCAACCAGCGCTCGACGTCGTCCACCGGGTGATCACAGCGCTCCGCGAAGGGGGACGCAACCACGGTCGTCGCGGGAGCCTCGGTAGCCTGTGGACCCGTGGCCCTCGTCGTCCAGAAGTACGGCGGCTCGTCCGTCGCCTCCGCAGCGCACATCAAGCGCGTCGCCGAGCGGATCGTGGCGGCCAAGGAGAACGGCGACGACGTCGTCGTCGTGGTCTCCGCGATGGGTGACACGACCGACGAGCTGCTCGACCAGGCCGCGCAGATCACCGACCAGCCGGCCGGCCGCGAGCTGGACATGCTGCTCACCGCGGGCGAGCGCATCTCCATGGCCCTGCTGGCGATCGCGATCAACACCCACGGCTACGAGGCCCGGTCGTTCACCGGTTCCCAGGCCGGGGTGATCACGACCTCGAGCCACGGCAAGGCGCGGATCATCGACGTCACGCCGGGCCGGCTGCGCAACGCCCTCGACGAGGGCTCGATCGTGATCGTCGCCGGGTTCCAGGGCGTCAGCCAGGACACCAAGGACGTCACCACGCTCGGCCGCGGCGGGTCCGACACCACCGCCGTGGCCGTCGCCGCGGCGCTGCGGGCCGACGTCTGCGAGATCTACACCGACGTCGACGGCGTGTTCACCGCCGACCCGCGCATCGTCCCGAACGCCCGGCGGCTCGACACCATCACCTACGAGGAGATGCTCGAGCTCGCCGCCTCCGGGGCGAAGGTGCTCGTGCTCCGCTGCGTCGAGTACGCCCGCCGCTACGGCATCCCGGTGCACGTCCGCAGCTCCTACTCCCAGCTCTCCGGCACCACGGTGACCGGCTCGATGGAGGACCTCACGGTGGAACAGGCGATCATCACCGGCGTCGCGCACGACCGCTCCGAGGGCAAGATCACCGTCTTCGGGGTGCCGGACCGGCCGGGTGAGGCCGCGCAGCTGTTCCGCGTGCTCGCCGAGGCCGAGGTCAACGTCGACATGATCGTGCAGAACGTGTCGACGGAGGCCAGCAAGCTCGCCGACATCTCCTTCACGCTGCCCAAGAGCGACGGGCCGGCGGCCCTCGCCGCGCTGGAGAAGGTCAAGAACACCGTCGGCTACACCGACGTCACCTTCGACCAGCACATCGGCAAGGTGTCGCTGGTCGGGGCGGGCATGCGCTCCCACCCAGGCGTGTCAGCGCGCTTCTTCGGCGCGCTGGCCGACGCCGGTGTCAACCTGGAGCTGATCAGCACCTCGGAGATCCGCATCTCCGTGGTGTGCCGGGACACCGACGTGGACGTCGCCGTCCGCGCGGTGCACGACGCCTTCGACCTCGGCACCGACGAGGCGCAGGCGGTCGTCTACGGAGGGACGGGACGATGAGCACGCTGTCGAGTGGGCACGGCTCCAGCGACGGGCTGCGCGTCGGCGTCGTCGGCGCCACCGGCCAGGTCGGTGCCGTGGTGCGCACGCTGCTCGCCGAGCGCGGCTTTCCCATCGGCGAGCTGCGCTTCTTCGCCTCCGCCCGCTCCGCCGGCAGCACCCTGCCGTGGGCCGACGGCGAGATCACCGTCGAGGACGCCGCGACCGCCGACCCCACCGGGCTCGACATCGCGATCTTCTCGGCCGGTGCCTCCACCTCACGGGTGCAGGCGCCGCGGTTCGCCGAGGCCGGCGTGACCGTCATCGACAACAGCTCGGCCTGGCGCCGCGACCCCGACGTCCCGCTGGTGGTCGCCGAGGTCAACCCGCACGCCCTCGCCGACGTGCGCAAGGGCATCATCGCCAACCCGAACTGCACCACGATGGCCGCGATGCCGGTGCTCAAGCCGCTGCACGACGAGGCCCGGCTGGTCCGCGTCGTGGCCAGCACCTACCAGGCGGTCTCCGGCAGCGGCCTGGCCGGCGTCGAGGAGCTCGACACCCAGGTGAAGGCGGTCGTCGACAAGGCCGCGGAGCTCACCCACGACGGGTCGGCGGTGCCCTTCCCGGAGCCGGTCAAGTACGTGCGGCCGATCGCGTTCAACGTGCTGCCGATGGCCGGCTCGCTGGTCGACGACGGCACGTCCGAGACCGACGAGGAGCAGAAGCTCCGCAACGAGAGCCGCAAGATCCTCGACATCCCCGACCTGCGGGTGTCGGGGACCTGCGTGCGCGTGCCGGTCTTCACCGGTCACTCGCTGTCGCTGAACCTGGAATTCGAGCGTGAGCTCACCGTCGAGCGGGCCACCGAGCTGCTGTCGGCCGCGCCGGGCGTGGAGCTCACCACCGTCCCCACGCCGCTGCAGGCGGCCGGCCGCGACCCGAGCTACGTCGGCCGCATCCGGCAGGACCCGGGTGTCGACGGCGACCGCGGCCTGGCGCTGTTCGTGAGCAACGACAACCTGCGCAAGGGCGCCGCGCTGAACACCGTCCAGATCGCGGAGTTGATCGCGGCGAGACGCAGGTAGCCGGATTCGCCCGGACGCGGGGGCCGGAGGCCTCCCGGCCGGGTGGATGGCCGAGCTCAGCGCGTGTCGGGGACGGCACGTGGCCGCGGTGTCGGCCGGTAGGCCGACAGTGTCAGGGCTTGACGTGGCGCAGGGCGAAGTCCAACGCGACCTCGACCTGGCGGATGGTCTCCTCGATGACCAGCGAGCCGTGGCCGGCGTCGAAGCGGTACACCTCGTGCGGCTTGCCCAGCTCCGCCAGCCGCACCAGGTAGTTGTCGATCTGCCGGATCGGGCAGCGCGGGTCGTTCGCGCCGGCGACGACGAGCACCGGCGCGGCGACGTCCTGCGCGTAGGTGATCGGCGAGGAGCGCACGTACACGTCGCGCACCTCCTCCGGTGAGCCGCCGAACAGCGCCCGGTCGTAGGCCCGCAGGCCCTCCATCTCGTCCTCGTACGCGGCCAGGTAGTCGGCCACCGGCACCTCGGCGATGCCGGCGGCCCAGCGCTCCGGCTGGGTGCCCAGGCCCAGCAGGGTGAGGAACCCGCCCCACGAGCCGCCCGAGATCAGCGCCCGCGACGGGTCGAGGAAGCCCTCCTCGGCCAGCGCGTCGTAGACCGCGGCGACGTCCTCGAGCTCGGTGAGCCCCGGCCGGCCGGTGAGCGCGTCCCGCCAGGCGCTGCCGTAGCCGGTCGACCCGCGGTAGTTCACGTGCACCACGGCGTACCCGGCGTCGACGTAGGCCGCGCGGCGGGCGCGGTAGGAGTCGTCGTCGGCCGCCTCCGGGCCGCCGTGCACGAGGAACGCCGTCGCGTACGGAGGCGGGCCGGTCGGCCGCACCACCAGCGCGTGCACGTCACCGCCCGGGCCGGGCACCCAGCGGTCCTCGACCGGGTAGGCGGCCGGCGGCTCCTCGCCGGGGGCGGCCAGCACGACCGGACCGTCGGCCCGCCGGATCACCGGCGGCCGCTCGGAGTTCGACCACGCCAGCTCCACCGCGCCGTCCGGGCGGGCGGTGGCCCCGCGGACGACGCCGCGCGGGGTGTCCAGCCGCTCCAGCGCGCCGCTGGCCAGGTCGTAGCGGTACAGCTCGCTGCGCGCGGCGTGGTCGTGGCCGACCAGCAGCGCGGAGCCGTCGGGGTACCAGCCGGCGGTCACGTCGCCGGGCAGGTCGAGCACGATCTCGGTCTCGGTGTCGCCGCCGACGTCCCACACGAGCAGCTCCTCGCGGCCGCGCCGCTCGTGACCGACCAGCAGCCGCCGGTCGCCGGGCAGCGGCGCGAACTCCAGCGCGTGCAGGCCGCGGCCCTCGCCGTCCCACTTCTCGGCGACCACGGCGTCGTCCTCGGTCCGCAGCACCCGCAGCGCGGGGTAGCGCGGGTCGCCGTGCTCGGAGTGCGAGACGACCAGCAGGTCCTCGTCGTGGGTGAGCGCGTCGACCGAGGCCGGGTCCTCGTGCCGGTAGACCACCCGCGGCGCGCCGCCGGAGGGCGCCAGCCACAGCTCCGAGCCGTCGTCGGTGGAGCGGCCCATGGCGACCACCGAGCGGCCGACCTCCAGGCCCGCCGGGTAGGCCGGCCCGACCTCGGGGACGGCGACGCGGTCGTCCCCGCCGGCGAAGGGCTGGGTCATCCAGACGCCGAACTCGTCGCCGTCGGTGTCGGCGAACCACCAGATCGTCTCGCCGTCCGGGCTCAGGGTGCCGATCAGCGTGCCGTTGGCCCGGTCGGTCGCCTGCCGGTGGACGTCGGTGGTGCGGTCCCACGCGTACTGCTCGACGACGCCGCTGACGTCGGAGGCGTACAGGTTGCGGTCGGGGGCCTCCAGCGCCCAGTCGGGCAGGCTCACCCGAGGCGCCCGGAAGCGGGCCTGCCAGCGGGCGGTGACCTCGGGGGAGAGGGCGGGGGTGGTGGACTCGGCCGTCACCGTCTCATCTTCCCCCGGCTCCGGCACCGGCCTCCGCACCGCCCCGGGCCGGGTCCCCGAGCCGGCGGGAGGTCTCGGCGGCCGCGTCGCGGATGTCGCCGATGAGCCGCTCGAGGACGTCCTCCAGCGCGACCAGGCCGACGGTGCGCCCGCCGTCGACCACCCGGCCCAGGTGCGCACCGGCGTCCCGCATCGCGCTGAGCACGTCGGGGAGCGTCGAGCCGGGGGCCAGCGGGATGAGGCCGATGACGAGCTCGTCGGCGATCGGCAGGTCGCGGGCCGCGGCGTCGACGCCGAGGACGTCCTTGACGTGCACGTAACCGAGCAGCTCGCCGTCGTCGTCCCGGATCGGGTAGCGGCTGTAGCCGTGCTCGGCGACGACGGCCTCCAGCTGCCGGGGCGTCGTCGAGCGGGGCACGGTGACCAGGCGGTCGAGGGGGAGCAGCACCGACTCCAGCTCGTCCCGGTCGAAGGTCAGCGCCCCCGCGGCCAGTTCGCCGACCTCGCTGCCCAGCCGCCCCTCGCGCCGCGACTGGTTGATCATCGACCGGATCTCGGCCTCATCGAAGCTGGCCGCCACCTCGTCGGTGGGCTGCACGCCGGCCAGCCGGACCAGCCCGTTCGCCGCCGCGTTGAACAGCCGGATCACCGGCCCGAGCAGCCGGACGAACGCCGCGAGCGGCGGACCGAGCACCAGCGCGGCGCGGTCGGGCCCGGCGATGGTGATGTTCTTGGGCACCATCTCGCCGAGCACCATGTGCAGCACGGTCACGATCGAGAGCGCGATGACCAGCGCGATCGGGTGCAGCAGCCCCTCCGGGACGCCGACGGCGGCCATCGGCGCCTCGATGAGGTGCGCCACCGCGGGCTCGCCGACCGCCCCCAGGCCCAGCGAGCACAGCGTGATGCCCAGCTGGGCGCCGGCCATCATGGCGGAGACGTTGCGCATCGCCCGGATGGTCGTCCGGGCCCGCGCCGAGCCGGCCGCGGCCCGTGGCTCCAGCTGGTCGGGCCGGGCGGTGACCAGCGCGAACTCGGCGGCCACGAAGAAGGCGTTGCCCAGCAGCAGCGCCACCAGCACGAGCAGGCTGAGGACGTCGCTCACGCTGCGGGCTCCTTCTCGTCGTCCTCGACGAGCCGGACGGCGGTCGCCCCCGACGCGTACCCCTCGCGCATCCGGGCCCGCACTCGCGCCACCCGCCGTCCCTCGACGGTCTCCACCGTGAGCTCGCCGCCCTCGACCGGCACCGTGTCCCCGGCCTCCGGCAGCCGCTGCAGCTGTTCGGCGAGGTAGCCGCCCAGCGTCTCGTAACGGCCCTCGGGCACCGGGACCCCCGTCCGCTCGCGCACCTCGTCGGGGCGCAGCAGGCCCGACAGCAGCCAGGTCCGCGGGTCGACCCGGCGCAGCAGCCGCAGCGGGCGGTCGGTCTCGTCGGCGATCTCGCCGACGACCTCCTCCACGATGTCCTCCAGCGTCACGACGCCGTGCGTCGCACCCCACTCGTCGACGACCAGGGCGATCTGCAGGCCCTCCTCGCGGAGCAGGTCCAGCAGCCGCTCCACCCGCAGCAGCGACGGCACGGTGAGGATCGGCACGGCCAGCTCCTCGGCCGGGACGTCGTCCCGGCGGTCCTCGGGGACCGCGACGGCGTGCTTGACGTGCACCAGCCCGGTGACCTCGTCGAGGCCCGCGCCGTAGAGCGGGAACCGGGAGCTGCCGGAGGCGACCGCCGCGGCGAGGACGTCGGCGGCGGTGGCGTCGGCGCGCAGCGCCCACATCCGCGTGCGCGGGGTCATGACGTCGGCGGCGACCTTGTCGCGCAGCGCGAGCGAGCGTTCCAGCAGGCGGGCCGCCCGCGGTGAGAGGTCGCCCTCCTCGGCCGAGCGGCGGGCCACCGCGGCCAGCTCGTCGGCCCCGCGGGCGGACTCCAGCTCCTCGCGGGGCTCGAAGCCCAGCCGCCGGACGATCGCGTTGGCCACGCCCTGCAGCCCGTGCACGACGACGCCGGCGACCCGGGTGAACGCCCGCATCCCGGGGGCCACGGCGGCGGCGACCGGCAGCGGTCGGGCGATGGCCAGGTTCTTGGGGCCCAGCTCGCCGATCAGCATCTGCAGCGTGGTGGCCAGCGCCAGCGCCAGGCCGTAGGAGAGGCCGGTCACCCACCCGGCGGGCAGGTCGGCCGCCTCCAGCGGGCCGCGCAGCAGCTGGCCCAGCGCGGGCTCGGCCAGGTAGCCGACGACCAACGTGGTGATCGTGATACCGAGCTGGGCGGCGGAGAGCTGGGTGGACAGCGTGCGCAGCGCCGCGAGGACGCCGTGAGCCCCGCGGTCCCCGGCCACCGCGGCCTGCTCGGCCCGCCCGCGGTCGACCGTGGTCAGGGAGAACTCGGCGGCCACGAAGAAGCCGGTCAGTGCCGTCAGGAGCACGGCGGCGAGGAGGAGCAACCACTCGGTCATCGGGAGGCACGGTGCCCGGATGGGGTCACCGCCAACCCATGACCCGGCACACCGCCCCCGGGACGACTCAGGGGCCGCCTCGCGGCGGCCCCTGAGCAGGGTCGGGGTGACAGGATTTGAACCTGCGACCTCGTCGTCCCGAACGACGCGCGCTACCAAGCTGCGCCACACCCCGAGGCCTGCGGCGACCACTGTACCTTCCTGCTCCCCGCGGCCCCTCTGCAGGGTCCCGCTGCGAGCTCGCGAGCAGTGGGGGGCAGAGGGGTCCTTCTTCAGGTCCGACGGGCGGTCGCGGTGGTCGCCGCCGGTGAGCCCTGGCGGGCGGTGAGGGTGAGGAGCGTCGCCTCGGGCGGGCAGGCGAAGCGGTACGGCGCGTAGGGGCTGGTGCCGAGACCGGCGGAGACGTGCAGCCAGGTGCCGTGCGGGCTGGCCGCCGACGGCTCGGACCAGCGGTGCAGCCAGCGGACCCGGTCGCGGTCGATGCCGCAGTTGGTCACCAGCGCTCCGTAGAAGGGCACCCGCAGCTGACCACCGTGGGTGTGCCCGCACAGCAGCAGGTCGGAGCCGTCGCCGGCGAAGCGGTCGAGCACCCGTGGCTCGGGGGAGTGGGCCAGCCCGATGCGCAGGTCCGCGGCCGGGTCGGCGGGGCCTGCGACGAGGTCGTAGCGGTCCCGCCCGAGGTGCGAGTCGTCGACGCCGGCGAAGGCGATCCGCCGCCCGCCGACGACGAGCTCGCCGCGGGCGTTGGTGAGGTCCAGCCAACCGCGGGCGGCCATGGCGTCGCGGAGGTCCCGCCAGGGGAGCTCGTCGCCGTGCACCCGCTCGTGATCCCGCTTGAAGTACTTGAGCGGGTTCTTCGGCCGGGGCGCGTAGTAGTCGTTGCTCGCCATGACGAACACGCCGGGCAGGTCCAGCAACGGCTCCAGCGCCCGGAGCGTCCCCGGGACGGCGTCCATCCCGGCCAGGTTGTCGCCGGTGTCGACCACCAGGTCCGGCTCGAGCTCGGCCAGCGAGGCCACCCACTCCTGCTTGGACCGCTGCCCGGCGGTCATGTGCAGGTCGGACAGGTGCAGCACGCGCAGCGGCGCCGACCCGGGCGCCAGGACCGGGACGTCGAAGCGGCGCAGCGTCCAGCGGTTGCGCTCGTAGAGGGAGGCGTAGGCGATCCCCGCGGTCGCCGACCCGAGGACGGCGGCGGGGAGGACTGTGGTCGGGCGCACGACAGCCCAGATTACGGGCGCGCCGCCGGAGAGCGCCGTGCGAGGCTACGGCCCGTGTCCGACCTCAAGGAACAGCTGCGCGCCGACCTGACCACCGCGATGAAGGCCCGGGACGAGCTGCGCACCGCCACGCTGCGGATGGTGCTCGCCGCGGTCAGCGCCGAGGAGGTGGCCGGCAAGGAGGCCCGCGAGCTCGGCGACGACGAGGTGCAGGCGGTGCTGCGCCGCGAGGCCAAGAAGCGCCGGGAGGCCGCCGACGCCTTCGCCACCGCCGGCCGCAGCGAGCAGGCCGACCGGGAGCGGGCGGAGGGGGACGTGGTCGCCGCCTACCTGCCCGCACAGCTGGCGGACGCGGACCTCGCCGCGCTGGTGGCCGACGTCGTCACCCGAACCGGTGCCAGCGGCATGCAGGACATGGGCCGGGTCATGGGAGCGGTGCAGCAGGAGGTCGCCGGCCGGGCCGAGGGCGGCCGGGTGGCCGCCGAGGTCCGTCGCCAGCTGGGCTGAAGCAGGACCCCGTCCTCCTCACCCCTCGCGAGCTCGGGGCGAGCCTCGGGACGGGGCCGGGGGGAGCGGGGGCCGGCTCGGCCGGCCGGCGGACCGGGTCAGGGGCCCGCCGGCCGGGGTCCTCAGCCGTTCTGCCTGATGGTCACGGGTCCCTCGTCGCTCTCGCAGAGCGTCCTCGCCTCCCCGTCGCGGTCCACCGCTCGGCCGAGGACGGCGACGGGCCCGACCTGCACACCGCAGACCTGGGCCGCGACCTGTGCGGCCGGAGCGACCCGCACGTCCTCGAGGATCGTCAGCCCACGGTGACGTTGACCAGGCCGTCTTGTTCCGGCTGCGCGGCAGCCGGCGTCGCGGCGGCGACGATCGCCGCGCCGGCGAAGACGGGGACGACGGCCTTGCGCGCCCATGCGTTCATCACGGGGAGCCCCCTTGCTCGTGGGCCGTCCCGGCGTTGCTCGCCGGAGGAGTGCGGCCCTGCACGGGTGAAGACGTCGTCCTCCGGAGCGGCTGACGAGTGCCGCCGGGCGGCTCCACCCGGTCGCCGTCCTGGTGTCTCCGCTGGTCGGAGCGGAGCCCCGGCGACTGGCGCGTCAGCAGGACCGCTCGGCTCCCGCCGTCATGCGCGGGGCGTGGAGGCGTCCGGGAGGACGGGCGGTGCGGTCGGCGGGCCCGGAGGGGGCTGCCGGGCGTACCGTCTCGCGGATGGCGGCCGTCGAGCCGGCGGCGACCCCGGGAGGGGACCGCGGGTCTGCAGACGTCGCAGCGCTCATCCCGCTGGTCCGCCGGATCGTCGCGTCCCGCGTCCCGGACCCGGCGACAGCCGACGACCTGGTCCAGGAGACCCTGACCCGGGTCCTCGCCGCCGCCGGCCGGGTGGAGCCGGGGATGCTCGAGCCCTACGCGATCGTCACGGCGCGCAACGTCGTCACCTCGATGTGGCGGGACCAGGACCGGCAGCGACGGCACCAGCACCGCGTGGTCGACCTGCGGCCGTCCGAGGCGCCCGACGAGGGCGTCCTCGCCCGCGAGGACCGCGCCGCCGTCTCGGAGGCCCTGACCCGGCTGTCGGACCGCGAGCGGGCGACGCTGCTCGCCCACGAGGTCGCCGGCCAGGACACCCGGTCCCTGGCGGCCGAGCTCGGGTCCACCGCCGGCGCGGTGGCCGCCCAGCTCAACCGCACCCGGGCCCGGCTGCGGGTGGAGTACCTGCTCGTCTCCGAGCGGGTGGAGCCGCCGACGGAGCGCTGCCGCCCCGTGCTGCTGGCCATCTCCAGCGGCGACCGCCGTCGCCAGCGCGAGGTCGACGCCGCCCGCCACCTGCTGGAGTGCGACCTGTGCGCGCGGCTGTCCGAGCCCCTGGTGGGACGGGGACGATCCCGGGACGACGCCGTGCGGGTCGCCGTCCGGGTCGACGCCGACGTCGTCGCCGCCCGGCAGGCCGCTCGTGAGATCGCCACCCGGCTGGGGTTCTCCGCCACCGACGTCACGCTGATCGCGACGGCGGTGTCGGAGATCGCCCGCAACATCGTGCGCTTCGCGGACTCCGGCGAGGTCGTCGTGACGGAGCTGCACGAGCCCCGGACGGGGATCTCCTTCGTCGCCCGCGACGCCGGCCCGGGGATCCCCGACGTGGACCAGGCGCTGCAGGACGGCTACAGCACCTACCGGGGGCTCGGCTTGGGGCTGCCGGGCGCCCGACGGCTGATGGACGAGTTCGCGGTGGTCTCCGAGACCGGCCGCGGCACGACGGTGACGATGACGAAGTGGCGGGGAGAGGCATGACCAGGTACGAGGACCCGAGCCTGACCGTGGCTCCGACGGGCGCCACAGGCGATCTCGACGGGGACACCCTCCTCCCGCAACTGGTGGCGCACCTGCGCGAGCACCGCACCCGGCTCCGTCAGGAGTGGGTCGGCCGCATCCAGCAGGCACACCTCCTGCAGGCGATGACCGCCCAGGAGATGTCCGCCGAGACCACGCTGGTCTACGACAACTACGTCGAGGTCCTGGAGACCGGCAGCGTGGAGGCACTGCAGCACTACGCCCGCGACCTGTCCGAGCGGATCATCCCGCGCGGCGTGGAGACCCACGAGGTCGTCGGCATCGTGCTCCTGCTGCGCGACGTCCTGGCCCGGTCGCTGTTCGAGAAGTACCAGCGCGACTTCGCGTTGCTGAACCGCGTGCTCGACGCCTACGAGCCGGCCGCCAACCGCATCGCCAACACCGTGGCCGTCAGCTTCGTCGAGGAGCGCGAGCGGGTCATCCGACAGCAGCAGGACTCCATCCGCGAGCTCTCGACCCCGGTGCTGCCGGTCCGCGAGCGGCTGCTGATCCTGCCGATCATCGGGGTCCTGGACCGGGAGCGCGCGCGACAGCTGACCGTGCAGCTGCTCGGTGGCATCCGCACGCACCGGGCGAAGGTCGTCGTCGTCGACATCACCGGCGTCCCGGACGTCGACGAGTCCGTCGCCAACCACCTGGTGCGGACGGTCGACGCCTCGCGGCTGATGGGCGCCAGCGTGATCATCACGGGGCTGTCCCCGGAGATCGCCCAGACGTTGGTCACCATCGGTGTCGACCTGTCGAAGATGAACACCATCGGCGACCTGCAGGGCGGCCTCGAGGAAGCCGAGCGGCTCCTGGGGTACGCGGTGTCCCGCGAGGACGGGAACGGTGGTCCGTGAACGGTGGCCCGCGGCTCTTCTCGATCCTGCGGCAGGGCCCGTACCTGATCGCGTCGATCCACACCGCCCTGGACGACTCGCAGCTGGTGCGGTTCCAGCAGGACCTCGTGGAACGGATCGGCTCCGACCGTGCGCGCGGGGTCGTCATCGACGTGGCCGCACTCGACGTCCTGGACTCCTTCGCGTCCCGGACGCTGCGCGACATCGGCGAGATGGCCCGGCTGCGCGGAGCGGTGACCGTGATCGTCGGGATCCAGCCGGACGTCGCGTTCGCCATGGTGGAGCTCGGCATGGACACCGGCCGGGTGGTCACCGCACTGGACCTGGAGGAGGGCCTGGCCGAGCTGGACACCTACGCCGCGGCACCGCCGGCGCCGCGGCGATGACGGCCCGCGAGACCCTGCTCCGGGACTACCGGGCCGCGCTCCTGCGGTACCTGTCGTGGCACGAGGAGTCCGCGCTGCACGGCGGCTACCAGCTGGGGCGCGGTGCCCTGGCCGACGGCCGGAGCCTGCTCGAGGTCGTCCAGGTCCACCACGACGTCCTCGCCGAGGTGCTCCGGGACAGCCCGGCCGCCGAGGCGCCCCTCATCGCCCGGTCGGCGTCGGACTTCCTCGTCGAGGTCCTGGCCAGCTACGACATGGCGCGGCGCGGCCCCGGCTCCTGAACGACACGGCCCGCGTCATCCCCGCACCCCGGGCGCGTCTCCTCCGGTGACAGGCCATCGCCGATCGCGAGGAGGTGGCGACCGTGACCGTGCGCGGCGCCGTCGGCAGCAGTCCGTCCCGGCTCCCCGGAGCACCCGGTGGGGGGTCGTCACCACGCCGGCCGTCGTTCACGTCCCGTCGGGAGATCCTCGACCTGCTGCGCCGGTTCGCCGTGCACCTGGAGACCGCCCGGGTGCTGGACGAGCGGGCCGGGCGGTGCCGCAGCCCCCACCTCGCCGCGATCCTGCGGGAGCGCGCCGGGACCCACCGGCGGATGGCCGAGCGGGTGCGGGCCGAGCTGATCCGCCAGGGCGCCCTCGACGTCCGGCCGCGTCCCCCCGACACGGGGACGGGGCGTCGCGGGAGGTGACACCGCCGGTGTCGGCAGCCGGGCTCAGCCGCCGGTGCGGTCGTCCCGGCCGTCCCGGTCCGCCCCGGTGTCGCCGGCCACGGCGCCGGCTGCCGGGTCGACCGGGGCCGCCGGCGGCTGGGCGGCCGGGTCGACCGGCACCGGCGCGACGGCGGCCGGGTCGGCAGCGGGGTCGGCGGGCGCCGGGGACGGCGCGGCCGCGGCGTCCGCCGCCGGCTGGGCCACCGCCGGAGCCGCCGGTGCGGGAGCCGGGGCGGGCGCGGGTGCGGTGAACGGCACCGCCGGCTGCCCGGCCAGGATCGGCGCCATCGCGTGGTAGAAGATCGTCGCCGGCATCCCGCCGCCGAAGCCGCGGACCTGCTCGCGTTCCTTGGGGTTGTAGACCATCACGCTCGCCGTGTACTGCGGCGTGTAGCCCACGAACGCCACCGAGAGGTTGTCCTGGCTGGTGCCGGTCTTGCCGGCGATGTCGTGTCCGGGGATGGCGGCGTTGCGGCCGGTGCCGAAGGGCGACACGGTGTCGCCGACCAGCACCTGGTTGAGGGTCGTCGCGACCTCGGTCGGCACCGCACCGGGCGTGCACGTGTCGCCGGTGACGACCGGCCGGCCGTCCTCGCCCGTGAGCGGGTCGCCGTTGCGGTCGAGCACGGCGGTCACCGGAGTCGGGTCGCACTGGGTGCCGTCGGCCGCCAGCGTGGAATAGGCGCTGGCGAGGGCGAGGGGGCTGGTCGACTCGGGGCCGAAGGTGAACGACCCCCGGTTCTCGTCGATGATCTGCTGCGGCAGCCCCGGGTCGTTGAACTGGAACAGGCCCATCCGCTCGGCTGCCCGCACCGGGCCCTCCACGCTGCCCAGCTGGTCCTCGAGGGCCAGGAAGTACGTGTTGGACGAGCGCACCAGGGCCTCGGACATCGACAGCGTCCGGGGGTAGCTGTTGCCGACGTTCTCGACGTCGTAGCGCCCGGCGCCGTCCTTGTACACGCGCGAGACGTAGGGCTCGCTCGCCGTGATGACGTGCGAGATCGGAAGGCCCTGCTCGAGCGCGGCGGCCGCGGTGAAGACCTTGTAGGTGGAGCCGGAGCCCTGCCCGGGGACGACGTTGAGGTTCACCGACTCGCACTCGGGGCCGTCGCAGCCGAAGCGGCGGTTGGCGCTCATCGCCAGCACGTGGCCGGTGCCCGGCTCGACGGCGGTGAACGTGCCGGCCAGCGAGTCACCCATGGCCAGTTCGCGCAGGACCGCCTGGTCACCGGAGCGCTGCAGGTCCGGCCGCAGCGTCGTCTGGATCGTCAGGCCGCCGTTGTCGATGAGCTCCTGGCTCAGGCCGAGCGTGCGGGTGAGGTGGTCGGCCAGGTAGGCGCAGAAGAAGCCGCCGACGGTGGCGTCGATGCAGCCGTTGGGCGGGGCGGCGCCCTGGGCGACCTGCACCGGCTGCGCCGAGACCTCGACGAACTGGGCCTGATCGATCTGGCCGAGGTCCAGCATCCGCTGCAGCACCTGGTTGCGGCGGTTGACGGCGTTCTCCGGGTTGGTGACCGGGTCGTCGTTGGACGGGCTCTGCACCAGGCCGGCGAGCATGGCCGCCTGCGGCAGGGTGAGGTCGGCGGCGTCGACGCTGAAGTAGCGCTGTGCCGCGGCCTGCACGCCGTAGGCGCCCTGACCGAAGTACACGAGGTTGAGGTAGCGGGTGAGGATCTCGTCCTTGGAGTACTCCTCCTCCAGCGCGAGGGCCATCCGCGCCTCCCGCAGCTTGCGGCCCACGCTCTCCTCGGTGGCCGCCTGCCGCTCCTCGGCGGTGTCGGCGGTCTGCGCGAGGGTCTGCTTGACCAGCTGCTGGGTGAGCGTCGAACCACCCTCCTGCACCGAACCGGCCGCCACGTTGGTCGCCAGCGCCCGCAGCGTGCCCTGCACGTCGAGGCCGTTGTGCTCCTCGAAGCGGGAGTCCTCGATCGCGACCAGCGCCTGCTTCATGACCGGGGCGATCCGGTCGGAGGGCACCGGCGACCGGTTGTCGCGGTAGAAGTTCGTGATCAGCGACCCGTCGGCGGCCAGCACGCGGGTGTTGCCCGTCGGCGTCTCGTCGGTCAGCTCGACCGGCAGGGCGTCGAGCAGCGAGGCCGAGTTGCGCGCGGCGAGGCCGGTGCCGCCCACGAAGGGCAGCAGCATGCCGGCGACCAGGGCACCGGCGAGGACGATCGTCGCGGCCAGCTTCGCGAGGACCCGGGCGCGGTCGGGGGCGTCGGGAGACATCGGGCGCCAATGTACGTGGCGCCCGGCTGCGGGGCCCGCGCGCTCAGCGACGGCGCGCGGGGAGGATCCGTCGCCGCGGCACACCGGTCGGCGTGTCGCCGTCCGGACCGGTCAGCGCGTCGGCCATCCCCCGCAGCCCGTCGAGGTCGTGCACGTCGCCGGCGGCCGCCGGCACGGTGCGGACGGCGACCTCCGGGTGGGCGCTGGTGAACCGGTCGGCCAGGTGCTGCTCGCGGGAGGCCTGCGTCATCCGCTCGGCGTGCACCCGCAGCGCCCCGGCGGCGAGCTCGGCGCCCTCGCCACCGGCCTCGAGGACCTCCTCGGCGGCCCCGTCCGCACGCGTCGACGACAGCGCCGTCGTCGTGGGCGGGTGGGTGCGGTTGAGCACCAGGCCGGCCAGCGGCATCTCCTCGGCCGACAGCCGGTCGACGAAGTAGGAGGCCTCCCGCAGCGCGTCGGGCTCCGGCGTCGCGACGACGACGAACCAGGTGCCCGGCCGGCGCAGCAGCTCGTACGTCGCGGTCGCGCGCTCCCGGAAGCCACCGAACATGGTGTCCAGCGCGGCGACGAAGGAGGAGATGTCGCGCAGCAGCTGCCCGCCGAGGATCTTGGAGATGATCCGGCTGAAGAACAGGAAGCTGGCGCTCGCGATCTTGAACCCGGTCCGGCTCGGGGCGGTGAGCAGCCGGATCATCGTGCCGTCGAGGAAGCGGCTCATCCGGTTCGGTGCGTCGAGGAAGTCCAGCGCCGACCGCGAGGGCGGGGTGTCGACGACGATGAGGTCCCACCGGTCGCCGGCGCGCAGCTGGCCCAGCTTCTCCATCGCCATGTACTCCTGCGTCCCGGCGAAGGACGAGGACAGCGTCTGGTAGAAGGGGTTCTCGAGGATCTGCTGGGCCCGATCGGGCGTCGAGTGCGCCACGACGATGTCGTCGAACGTGCGCTTCATGTCCAGCATCATCGCGTGCAGCTCGCCCTTGGCCCCCGGGACGTCGACCCGCCGCGGCTCGTTGTCCAGCTCCACCAGGCCGAGGGACTGGGCCAGCCGGCGGGCCGGGTCGATGGTGAGGACGACGACCGTGCGGCCGGCCTCCGCCGCGGCCAGCGCCAGCGCCGCCGACGTCGTCGTCTTGCCCACGCCACCGGCGCCGCAGCAGACGACGATCCGGGTGTCGGGGCCGGTGATCAGCTCGGCGAGCTCGAGCGGCAGGGCCTCCGGCGCGGGCGGCGCCGGCGGGCGCGGGGCGCGACGGGTGCGTTCGGTCGTCTGGGTCATGCCGTGCCTCCGCTCGCTCCTGCGGGGCGCTCCGCTCCTCGCTCGTTCCTCGCTGCGATGCCCACGCCTCCGTCCGCTCGCCCCACCTCGGTCCGCAGGTGCTCCTCGAGCCGGCCGGCGAGCTCGAACAGCGCGCCGAGGTCCATGGGGCCGGGTAGCAGCGGCAGCTCGACGGTCGGACGGCCCATCGCCTCGACCTCGTCGCGCAGCTCGTCCTGGGCCGCCCAGCGCCGGGCGTGGTCGGTGGCCTCGGCGGCCAGCGCGTCGGCCAGCCCCGGGAGGTCCCGCAGGCCCGCCGCGGCCAGGGCCGGTGCCAGGTCCGCGCCGGTCAGCCCGGCCCCGGCGGCGCGGGCGAGCTCCGGCTCCGGCAGCGCCGGTTCGGCGGCCATGTTGACCACCACCGAGCCGACGGGCAGACCGGCCGCGGTGAGCTCGGCGATGGCGTCGGCGGTCTCCTGGACCGGCATGTCCTCGAGCAGCGTCACCAGGTGCACCGCCGTCTGCGGCGACTTGAGCACCGCCATCACGCCGTCGCTCTGCGTCTTGATCGGGCCGGAGCGGGTCAGCCCCGCCATCTCGCCGGTGACGTTGAGGAAGCGGGTGATGCGCCCCGTCGGCGGGGCGTCGACCACGACGGCGTCGTAGACCGGGCGGCCGTCGTGGCGGCGGGTCACCGCCTCCTTGACCTTGCCGGTTAGCAGCACGTCGCGCAGGCCCGGGGCGATCGTCGTGGCGAAGTCGACGGCGCCGACCCGGCGCAGCGCCCGGCCCGCCCGGCGCAGGTTGTAGAACATCTCCAGGTACTCGAGGAGGGCCTCCTCGACGTCGATCGCCAGCGCCTTGACCTCGCCACCGCCGCGGGCGACGGCCACCCGCCGTTCCTCGTAGGGCAGCGGCGGGGTGTCGAACAGCTGGGCGATGCCCTGGCGCCCCTCGGTCTCGACGAGCAGCACCTGGCGGCCGTCGGCGGCCAGGGCCAGCGCGAGGGACGCGGCGACGGTTGTCTTCCCGGTCCCGCCCTTCCCGGTGACGACGTGGCAGCGCACGGAGGAGGGGGCAGGACTCACGGACACGAGCCTAGAAGGACCCCCTGCCCCCCACCGCTCGCAGGCTCGCGGCGGGACCCTGCAGGGGCCGGGGGTCGGGGCCCTGCAGGAGGGCCGCCCGCAGGCCGCCGGGAACCCGCAGGGGCCCGGGACGGGGCCGGGGGGCTGCGCTAGCGTCGCGGCCATGAGCGAACCGGCCCGCGTGAAGTGGGAGTACGCCACCATCCCGCTGCTGATCCACAACACCAAGGCGATCCTCGACTCCTGGGGCGTCGACGGGTGGGAGCTGGTCACCGTGCTCCCCGGCCCCGGCGGAGCCGACCAGCCCGTGGCCTACCTCAAGCGCCCCGCCGGCTGACCCGGTCATGACCAGCCCGCAGACCTCCAGCTGGCACGCCCGGCTCGCCGAGCTCGGCATCCGGCTGCCCGCGGTCGCCGCTCCGGTCGCCGCCTACGTGCCGGCGGTGCGCAGCGGCCAGTTGGTCCACACCTCCGGCCAGCTGCCCTTCGTCGATGGCGGCCTGCGCCGCACCGGCAAGGTCGGCGGCTCGGTCGACCCCGAGGACGCCGCGCACGACGCCAAGCTGTGCGCCCTCAACGCCCTGGCCGCCATCGACGACCTGGTGGGACTCGACGAGGTGGCGCGCGTCATCCGGGTCGTCGGCTACGTGGCCAGCGCGGAGGGCTTCACCGGCCAGCCGCGGGTGGTCAACGGCGCCAGCGAGCTGCTCGGCCGGGTCTTCGGCGAGGCCGGCCGGCACGCGCGCAGCGCCATCGGCGTGGCCGAGCTCCCCCTGGGCGCCCCCGTCGAGGTCGAGCTCACGGTCGAGCTGCGATGACACCGCAGCCCTCCGGGCAGCACCGCCGTGACACCGTCGCCCTCCCGGGCGACACCGCCACCAGGTGCCGTCCCCCGGTCGCGTCGAGCCCTGCCCCGTGGACCGGTCGGTGGGAGGACCCCCTCCTCCCCACCCCTCGGAGAAGGACCCCGTCCTCCCCACCCCTCGCAGGCTCGGGGCGGGACCCGGGACGGGGCCGGGTGCCCTGGACGGGGCCGGGCCCCCGCGACCGGTCTACCGCTGACGCGGCTCGCCTCTCGTGACCCCGGCCTCTCCCAAGCAGGCGGCGACCGTGCTGCTGCTGCGCGACGGCACCCCCGGCCTGGAGGTCTACCTGCTCCGGCGCACCCGGGGCATGCCCTTCGCCGGGGGGATGACCGCCTACCCGGGCGGCGGGGTCGACCCGCGGGACGGCGACGTCGAGACCGCGTGGGCCGGGCCGCCGCCCGCCGAGTGGGCGCACGCCTTCGGCTGCGACGAGCGGACGGCGCGGGAACTGGTCTGCGCGGCGGTCCGCGAGACGTTCGAGGAGGCCGGCGTCCTGCTCGCGGGCGCGGCCGCGGGGGACGTCGTCCCGGACGTCTCGGGGGAGGACTGGGAGGCGCAGCGCCAGGCCCTGCTCGCCCGCGAGCTCTCGCTCGCCGAGCTGCTCGCCGACCGCGGGCTGGCGCTGCGGTCGGACCTGTTGCGGCCCTTCGCGCACTGGATCACCCCGCCGGCGGAGCCGCGGCGCTACGACACCAAGTTCTTCGCCGCGGCGCTGCCGGTCGGCCAGGAGGCCCGGCACGTCACCGGGGAGGCCGACGAGGTGAGCTGGCTGACGCCGTCCGCGGCGCTGGCCGAGATGACCGCCGGCACCCGGCCCATGTTGCCGCCGACGATCCACACCCTCGGGCAGCTGGAGCCCTTCCCCGACGTGGCCGCGGCGCTCGCCGGATCGCCGCCGGAGCCGCTGCACCCCATCTGCCCGTCGTTCGACGACGAACCCGACGGCCGCTGGGCCGTGCTGCCCGACGGCACCCGCATCCGCATGGTCGTGCCGCTTCCCTCGTGACCCACCGGGTCACACCGCGGGCGGCCTCCCTGCAGGGGCCCGTCGCGAGCGTGCGAGTGACGGGGGGCAGGGAGGTCCTTTCTCACCGCGCGCGGCGGCGCAGGCGCTCCTCGTCGAGCACGACGACCGACTTCCCCTGCAGCTGGATCCAGCCGCGGTGCACGAAGTCGGCCAGCGCCTTGTTCACGGTCTCGCGCGAGGCGCCGACCAGCTGGGCGAGCTCCTCCTGCGTCAGGTCGTGCTTGACGCGCAGGCCCTCGCCCTCGCGGCTGCCGAACCGGTCGGCCATCTGCAGCAGCGCCTTGGCGACCCGGCCGGGGACGTCGGTGAAGATCAGGTCGGCCACCGAGTCGTTGGTGCGGCGCAGCCGGCGGGCCAGCACGTGCAGCAGCCGCTCACCGACCTCGGGGTGCGCCTCGATCCACGGACGCAGCACCGACTGCGGCATGCGGGCCAGCTTGACATCGGTGACCGCGGTGGCGGTCGCGGTGCGCGGACCGGGGTCGAAGACCGACAGCTCACCGAACTGGTCGGAGGGGCCCATCACGGCCAACACGTTCTCGCGGCCGTCGGGCGACCGGCGGGAGAGCTTGATCTTGCCGGAGATGACGATGTAGAGGCTGTCGCCCGGCTCGCCCTCGTTGAAGACCACGCGGCCGCGCGGGAGCGTCACGGTGTCCAGGCGGCTCGCGACCGGGTCCACCGCATCCTGCGGCAGCCCCTGGAAGAGCCCCGACTGGGCCAGCACCTCGTCCACTACGCGTCCTCTCGCACACACACCTGGGGACACCGGCACTCAGCCGGCCTCGTCGGCGAGCCGCCTCGTCGCGACGCCGTCCGGGGTGAGTCTAGGGGTCTGTGCGGGTCGTCTCTCGATCGGTGCGCCCCGCGGCCACCCCGAGGGGGGAGGAAGCGCAGGTCAGAGGGCGTCCGCGTGCGTCCGGTCGTCGTCCCGGGCTAGACGACGGGCGGTTCGGCCTCGCGGCGGACCCGTGACCGCCGGCGGCGCCGCCAGCGGGCCATGGCGCGGCGGATGCCGGAGTTGGCCAGCGTGTCGACCTCGCCGGCGCTCGCGGTGGTGAGGAACTCGGCCACCTCGCGGGGGCCGGCCGGCCGGCGCAGTGGCTCCTCGACGCGCTCCATGACCAGCAGGAAGGCGATGACCAGGGGCGGGAACAGGATGACGCTGAGGGCGACCACCGGCTCCTCCTCCTCTCTCCTCGTCGCAGGACGCGGACCGGCCCGGCCCGGCCGGCTCGCGCGTGCACTCCCGTGTACCCCGGGGCGTCGCGCGGGAAGCCCCGGCGACGGCGGTCGCGATGATGGCACGGGCCCTGTCAGCCGATCCGCCTACCCTCGACCGCGTGTCCTCGCCCGCCTACGCCCGGCCCGTCCCGCCGCGCGCCCGTCGCGCTGCTGCCCGGGGCGGCTCCCCGTTCGACCCGCAGGAGACGCCGCTGGCGCGGACCCGCCGGGCCCGGCGGATGGCCCGCGAGCTGGCGCTGATCCACCCCGACGCGCACTGCGAGCTCGACTTCACCAACGCCTTCGAGCTGCTGGTCGCCACCGTGCTGTCGGCGCAGACCACGGACAAGATGGTCAACCGGGTCACCCCGACGCTGTTCGCGAAGTACCCGGACGCGCAGGCGCTCGCCGGCGCCGACCGCGCCGAGCTGGAGGAGATCCTCAAGCCAACCGGCTTCTTCCGCGCCAAGGCCACCTCGGTGCTGGGCCTCGCGCAGGCGCTGCTCGAGCGGTTCGGCGGCGAGGTCCCCGGCCGGATGGCGGACCTGGTCACCCTGCCCGGCGTCGGCCGCAAGACCGCCAACGTCGTCCTGGGCAACGCCTTCGACGTCCCCGGACTGACCGTCGACACCCACTTCGGCCGGCTGGTCCGGCGCTTCGGCTGGACCGCCGAGGAAGACCCGGTCAAGGTCGAGGCCGAGATCGCCGAGCTGATCCCCAAGCGCGACTGGACGATGTTCAGCCACCGGGTGATCTTCCACGGGCGGCGGGTCTGCCACGCCAAGAAGGCCGCCTGCGGCGCCTGCGGCCTGGCGCAGTGGTGCCCCTCGTACGGCATCGGCCCGACCGACCCGGAGGTCGCCACGAAGCTGGTCAAGACCCCGGCCGCCTCCGACACCGAATGAGGACCCGCACCAGGACGGCGGCCGGCGTGCTGGCGCTCGGGCTCGCGCTCGGCGGGTGCACCCCGGGCGCCGCGGAGGAGCCGGACGGGGCGGCGGCGACCCCGACGCCCGACCCGCTCGCGGCGCTGGCGCCGTGCCCGGAGCAGCCCGACCGCGCGGCCGAGGGCGCCGAGATGCCGCCGGCTCTCGAGCTGACCTGCCCGGGTGGCGGCTCGCTCGACCTCGGCCGCGCCCCCGGCGTGCCCACCGTGCTGAACCTGTGGGCGAGCTGGTGCGGCCCCTGCCGCGAGGAGCTGCCGCTGGTGCAGCAGCTGTCCGAGGCCGGCGGCGACCGGCTGGCCGTGGTCGGCGTCATCAGCCGGGACGGCGCCCCGCAGGCGGCGTCCTTCGCCGCGGACGCCGGCGCCACCTTCCCCAGCGCCTTCGACGGGGACGGCGAGCTCATGGCCGAGCTGGGCCTGGCCGGGCTGCCCTACACCTACCTCCTCGACGCCGACGGTGGGATCGCCCACGTCCAGGTGGGCCCGGTCGCCGACCTCGCCGAGCTCGAGGGCCTGGTCGCCGAGCACCTGGGGGTGACGCTGTGACCGGCACGCCCGCGGCCGACCCCGCCCTGCCGGGGTACCTGCGCCGGCTGCTCGCCGCGGGCGACGACCTGCCGCTGCGCCACCGGATGCCCCGGCCGACGGCGACCGCCCGGCGCTCGGCCGTGCTCATCCTCTTCGGCGAGGGCCCGCGCGGCGCCGACGTGCTGCTCATCGAGAAGTCCGCCCACCTGCGCACCCACGCCGGTCAGCCCGCCTTCCCCGGCGGCGGCGCCGACCCCGGCGACGACTACCCGGTCGGCACCGCGCTCCGGGAGGCCGAGGAGGAGGCCGGCATCGACCCCGACGGCGTCCGCGTGCTGGCCACGCTGCCGGAGCTCTTCCTCGGCCCCTCCGACAACCTCGTGGTGCCGGTCGTGGGCTGGTGGGACGACCCGCGCGAGGTCACGGTCGGCGACCCGCGCGAGGTGGCCCGGGTGGCGCGGGTGCCGCTGGCCGACCTCGCCGACCCGGCCAACCGCTTCCGCATCCGGCACCCGTCGGGCTACGTCGGCCCGGCCTTCGGCGTCGCCGGCATGGTGGTCTGGGGCTTCACCGGCGGGCTGCTCGACGCCATCCTCGAGGCCGCCGGGCTGGCCCGGCCGTGGGACCCGGCCGACGTCCGGCCGCTGCCGGCACTCGGCGCCCGGCGCCCCCAGCTGCCCGGGACCCTCGACCCGGTGGAGGACGAGGACGCCGCCGCGCCGACGGTCGCCGACCCCGCGGCCGACGGCCCCCCGGCAAGTACCGTTCCCCCGCGATGAGGGGGCTGGGGATGTCGCGACGCGGCCGGGCGCTGCTCGCCGGGGGGGTGCTTGTCGCCACGGTCCTCACCGGCTGCAGCGGCGGGGAGACGGCCGGGCAGGAGCCGGCCCCGTCGTCCGGGCCGGCGCTCGGCACGGTCACGACCGCGCCCGACGGCGTCCAGGAGGTCACCCTGCAGACGCAGGACGACTACGTCTTCACCCCGAGCACCTTCACGGTGGCGCCGGGCGAGGTGCGGCTGACCGTGGTGAACGTCGCCGAGCAGATGACCCACAACTTCCGCTTCACCCCCGGCGACGGCCCCGCGCCGATCGACCCGGAGATCCCGCTGCTGACGCCGGGGGAGAGCCGCACCGTCGAGTTCAGCGTGACCACGCCCGGTGAGTACGGCTTCGAGTGCAGCTTCCACACCCAGCTGCAGCAGTACGGCACCATGACGGTCAGCGGGTGAGCACCGGCATGTCGATCGTCGACCTCATCCTCATCGGCCTGGCGCTCGTCTTCGCCTTCTCGGGCTTCCGGCAGGGCGTCATCGTCTCGGCCACCTCCTTCTTCGGCTTCTTCGGCGGCGCGGTCCTCGGTGCCCAGCTGTCCCGGCCGGTGGCGGACCGACTCGACGGGACGGCGACCACGCGGGTGTTCGCGGCGCTGGTGGTCGTCCTCGCCGCGGCGCTGCTCGGGCAGGTGCTCGCCGGCGCGGTCGGCCGGGCGGTGCGCCGCCGCGTGACGTGGCAGCCGGCCGAGATCGTCGACTCGGTGGCCGGGGCGGTGCTGTCGGCGGTCGCGGTGCTGCTGGTCGCCTGGATGGTGGCGACCCCGCTGGCCAACGCGCCGTTCCCGCAGGTGTCCAGCCAGGTGAAGCAGTCGGCGCTGGTGCAGGCGGTCGACCGCACCGTCCCGGCCGGCGTCCGCGGGGTGTACGACTCGCTGCGGGAGGCGATCGACCGCAACGGGCTGCCCGACGTCCTAGACCCGCTGACGCCCACGCAGGTCCCGGACGTCGCGCCGCCGGACGAGGCGCTGCGGTCCAGCGAGGTCGTGGAGGACGTGGCGGGGTCGGTCGTGCAGATCAGCGGGGTCGCGCCGTCGTGCTCCCGGCAGATCGACGGCTCCGGCTTCGTCTACGCCCGGGAGCGGGTGATGACCAACGCGCACGTGCTCGCCGGCGTCACCGACCCGGTCGTGGCCGCGGAGGGCGAGGAGTACGAGGCCGTCCCGGTGTACGTCGACGAGGACACCGACGTCGCGGTGCTGGCCGTCCCCGGGCTGCCGCAGGTCCCGCTGGGCTTCTCGTCGGGGCCGGCCGAGTCCGGCGACAGCGCGATCATCATGGGCTACCCCGGTGGCGGCGGGCTGTTCGTCGGGCCGGCGCGGGTGCGCGACCGCACCGACATCAGCGGCCCCGACTTCCGCAACGAGCAGACCGTCGTCCGCGACGTGTACGCGCTCTACGGCGAGGTGCGCGCCGGCAACTCCGGCGGCCCGCTGTTCGACCCCGAGGGCCAGGTGCTCGGCGTCGTCTTCGCCTCGGCCATCGACGACCCGCTCACCGGCTACGCCCTCACCTACGCCCAGGTCGAGGACGCCGCCGTGACCGGTCAGGCCTCCTCGTCCGCGGTGCCGACGGGCACCTGCGAATGAAGGACCTCCCTGCCCCCCTTGAAGGACCCCCCTGCCCCCCACCGCTCGCAGGCTCGCGGCGGGACCCTGCAGGGACGCCGTTCCAGCACGTCACCGGGCTCGGCACGGGGCCCGGGAGGGTGGCCGTTCCAGCACCTCACCTGGCTCGCGGCGGGACCCTGCAGGGGGCCGTTCCAGTCCGTCACCGGGCCCAGGCGGTCAGCGCCGCGTTGACCTCCTCGGGGACCTCCTCGTGCGGGAAGTGCCCGACGCCCGGCAGCTCCCGCCACTCGTAGGCCCCGGCGACGTAGCGGCCCGACCCGCGGGCCGACGACGGCAGCACGCAGGGGTCGAGGACGCCGTGCAGCTGCAGGGTCGGCGCGGTGACCGGAGCGGCCATCCGGCGGGCGTAGCGCAGTCCGTCGGGGCGCAGCTGGGAGCGGCCGGCCCAGCGGAAGTACTCCATCGAGCCGTAGGCGGCCTGCGGGATGCGGGCGGCCGAGCGGTAGCGGGACACCGCCTCGGCGAAGCCCGCGGTGGCGGTCCAGTCCGGTCCGGCCCAGCGGCGCATCAGCTCGGCCACCGGGTCGTCGTCGGCGCGGGTCAGCCGGCGCTCCGGCAGCCGGGGCAGCTGGAAGCCCAGGATGTGGCGCAGCGCGCGCCGCTGGGCGCCGTCCTGCAGCGCGGCGCGCAGCTGCCGGGGATGCGCCATGGAGAGCACGGCCAGCCGGCGGACGCTGCGCGGGTGCAGCGCGGCCATCGTCCAGGCCACCAGCCCGCCCCAGTCGTGGCCGACGACGACGGAGTCCTGCTCGCCGAGCGCGCGGACCAGTGCGGCGACGTCGGCGGCCGCCGTCGGCAGGTCGTAGCCGCGCGGCGGCTTGTCGCTGCCCCCGTAGCCGCGCAGGTCGGGCGCGACGGCACGGAAGCCGGCCGCGGCCAGCGCCGGCAGCTGCGACCGCCAGGCCCACCAGAACTCGGGGAAGCCGTGCAGCAGCAGCACCAACGGGCCCTCGCCGGCCTCGGCGACGTGCAGCCGGACGCCGTTGGCCGACAGGTCGCGGTGGGTCCAGGGCCCGGGCAGCAGAACGCTGGTGGCGTCCGGCCGCTCGTCGGAGGTGCCCACCGGGGGCGCGACGCGCCCGGTCAGACGGTGTAGTTCTCGCTACCGCGCAGCTGCACCCGGCCGTTGGTCACCGTCGGCACCTCGCGGCGACGCTGGCCGGGGGCCTCGCGGTGCATGACCTCGGGCAGGTCGCGCAGCGTCTCCAGCGTGCGCTCGGGCTTCTCGATCTTCTTGAGCTGCCCGCGGCCGACGAGCGCGGCGATGCCGGCGAGGACCACCAGCAGCAGCCAGACCAGCAGGTAGGAGATCCATCGGATCAGGCCGAGCCAGGTGAGGAACTCGGCGATGGTGACGAACAGGAAGATGCCGGAGAAGAAGAGCAAGGCCCCCGCGGCTCCGAAGGCGCCGGCGCCGATGCCGGCCTTCTTCGCCGACTTCCCGACCTCGGCCTTGGCCAGTTCGATCTCGCTGCGGATGAGCGTCGAGACGTCGGCCATGGCGCTTTGCACCAGGGCGCCGACGGAGGGCTCCTCCGGGCGGCTGCTGGTCCGTGCCCCGGACGGGCTCGACGGTGCGCTGTGGGCCACGAGGGGCACCTCCTGAGGACGACGGGCGGACACCGGGTCGCCCTTCGCGAGCGGACCCACCTGGGGGAATCGTGCCCCATGATCACCGGTCGCGCGCCCCGGCCTCCCGCGCACCAGCGCGGGAGACCGGGGCGGCGGCCCTCGGTGACGTAACTGGAACGGCCCCTGGTGACGTGCTGGAGCGGCCACGCTCCAGGGGCCCGCGCCGAGCCCTGACGGCCCCCTTGCCGGCTTTCAGTCGTCGGAGGACGAGCCGGCCGGCAGCTTGTCCTTGATCAGGCCCATTACCGACGAGTCGGTGAGGGTCGTGACGTCACCGAGCTCGCGGTTCTCCGCGATGTCGCGCAGCAGCCGCCGCATGATCTTGCCCGAGCGGGTCTTGGGCAGCTCCTGCACGACCATGATCTGCCGGGGGCTGGCGATCGGGCCGATGTCCTTGCGCACGTGCTGGCGCAGCTCCTTGACCAGGTCGTCGCCGGAGTCCTCGGCGCTCCCGCGCAGGATGACGAAGGCTACGATCCCCTGCCCGGTGGTGGGGTCGCTGGCGCCGACGACCGCCGCCTCGGCCACCGCCGGGTGCGCCACCAGCGAGGACTCGACCTCGGTGGTGGAGATGCGGTGGCCGGAGACGTTCATGACGTCGTCCACCCGGCCGAGCAGCCAGATGTCGCCGTCGGCGTCCTTCTTGGCGCCGTCCCCGGCGAAGTAGACCTGCTTGCCGAACCGGGACCAGTAGGTGTCGACGTACCGGTCGTCGTCGCCCCAGATGGTGCGCAGCATCGACGGCCACGGCTCGGTGAGGACCAGCAGGCCGGTGGTGTCGTCGCCGAGCTCGTTGCCCTCGTCGTCGACGACCTTGGCCGAGATGCCGGGGAACGGCGTCTGCGCCGACCCGGGCTTGAGGCTGGTGACGCCGGGCAGCGGGTTGATCATGTGCGCCCCGGTCTCGGTCTGCCACCAGGTGTCCACGATCGGGCAGCGGCCGCCGCCGATGTTCTTGTGGTACCAGAGCCAGGCCTCGGGGTTGATCGGCTCACCGACCGAGCCGAGGAGCCGCAGCGAGGTCAGGTCGAACCCGGCCGGGATGTCCTCGCCCCACTTCATGAAGGTGCGGATCACCGTGGGGGCCGTGTACATGATCGTGACCCGGTACTTCTCGATGAGCTCGAACCAGCGGCCGCGATGCGGAGTCTCCGGCGTCCCCTCGTACATGACCGAGGTGGCCCGGTTGGCCAGCGGCCCGTAGACGATGTAGCTGTGGCCGGTGACCCAGCCGATGTCGGCCGAGGTCCAGAAGACGTCGGTGTCCGGCTTGAGGTCGAAGGACGCCCAGTGCGTGTAGGCGACCTGGGTCAGGTAGCCGCCGCTGGTGTGCAGGATGCCCTTCGGCGATGCCGTGGTCCCGGAGGTGTACATGATGTAGAGCGGGTGCTCGGCGTCGAAGGCCTCGGCCGTGTGCTCGGTCGACTGCCGGTCGACGACGTCCTGCCACCACAGGTCGCGGCCCTCGGTCCACGCCACGTCCTGCTCGGTCCGCCGGACGACGAGCACGTTGCGGACGCTGTCGGTGCGGCCGACGGCCTCGTCCACCGCGGGCTTGAGCGCGCTCGGCGAGCCGCGCCGGTAGCCGCCGTCGGCGGTGACCACCAGGACGGCGCCGGAGTCGGTGATCCGGCTGGCCAGCGCGTCGGAGGAGAACCCGCCGAACACCACCATGTGGACCGCGCCGATGCGGGCGCAGGCCAGCATCGCGACGACCGCCTCGGGGATCATCGGCATGTAGATGGCCACCCGGTCGCCGGCCTGCACGCCCAGCTCGACCAGAGCGTTCGCGGCCTTGCAGACCTCGTCCTTGAGCTGGGCGTAGGTGATCGTGCGGGTGTCGCCCGGCTCGCCCTCCCAGTGGTAGGCGACCTGCTCGCCGTGACCGGCCTCCACGTGCCGGTCGACGCAGTTGTAGGCGACGTTGAGCTTGCCGCCGACGAACCACTTCGCGAACGGCGGGTTGCTCCAGTCCAGGACCTCGTCCCACCGCTGCGCCCAGGTCAGCCGCTCGGCCGCCTCGGCCCAGAAGCCCAGCCGGTCCTGCGCCGCCCGCTCGTAGACGTCGGGACCCACGTTGGCCTGCCCCGCCAGCTGCTCCGGCGCCGGGAACCGGCGGCCCTCCAGCTCGGTCGACTCGCTCATGCGACTCCTCCTGCTCCCGGCGTCGTCGTCGACGCCTGCCCTGTGTCCGGTGCCGTGGTTGCGTTCCGCTGCGGAACCGCACCGGCCGATACAGCGTGCTCCCCACCACACCGTATTGCCCACCACGCGCTGCGTCTGCCCGGCGCAGCGAGGCGCGTGGTCCGGCCCCCCCGTCCGGCGGCCAGACTGGCCGGGTGACGGCACAGGTGCAGGCGGCGGTGGCCGCACGGGTACCCGGTGCGGCGGCGCTCGGGCTGCTCGCGCCGCCGTCGGCGTCCGCCGTCCCGGCTGCGCTGTTCGCCGACGCCGCCTGGACGGCCGGCCGGCTGACCGCGCTCGGCGCGCGGTACGCCTCCGCCGACCGGCGGGTGCTGGGCACCGTGTGGTGGTACTCGGCGTCGTCGGTGCTGCTCACCCCGGCGCTGGCCGGGCTGGCCACCGGGCTGCCGCTGTCGGCCCGGCTGGCCGACACCTCCGTGGCCCTGCTCGGGAGCGGCACGCCGATCGCCGCCACGTCGTCCGCATCGGGGACGGACACCGCCGCTGAGCTCCGGGAGAGCCTGGCCGCGGTGGTGGACGCCGTGGCCGGGGCCGGCGGGGTGCGGGCGCGGCCGCTGTGGGCGATCGCGACCGACTCGCTGGCCAACCGGCTCCTCGCCCTGGGCCGGGCGCTCGGGGACGAGGAGCGGGTGACCGCGCTGGCCGCGCCCCTGGCCGCCGCCGTCGGCCCGCCGCTGCCGGCGCCCCGCTACGTCGACGTCGCCGGCGTGCGCTTCACCCGGCGGGTGTCGTGCTGCCTGCTCTACCGGCTGCCGCCCGAGCCGCTGTGCACCTCGTGCCCGCGCCGGCCGGCCGCCGAGCGGCAGGTCCTGCTCGAGGACACCGCCGAGCGGATGCGCTGAGAGAGGACCCCGTCCTCACCCCTCGGAGGCTCGGGACGGGGCCTCGGTGCGGGTTCCGGCCGGAACGGCCGGGTCCACCAAGAGGGGTCACGCCGGTCCCCGAACACGGTGACGCGACGGGGTGTCCCGGTCGTGGCGGCGCCGCCGTCCGCCGCGGGGACTCCTGTCGACGACGGGGGCCACCTCGCCGCGCGGCCCCTGGGCCCGGCCCGGGGTCTCGGCCACCGGCCCACCCCTCACGGCAGGAACAGCATCGTGTCCCCAAACTCGTGCCACAGGTAGCCGCCGGTGACGGCCCGCGCGTAGGCCCGGTCGACCGGCTCGCGGCCCGCCACGGCCTCGAGCAGCAGCAGGTGGCTGGCGTCGGGCGCGTGCAGCCCGGTGAGCAGGCCGGTGACGACCCGGGCCGGGCGGTCGGGGCCGAGCACCAGGTCGGTCCAGCCGGCGGCCGCACGGGTGACGCCGTCCTCCCCGGTCGCCGTCTCCAGTGCGCGGGTGACCGTCGTCCCCACGGCGACCACCCGGCTCCCGGCCGCGCGCGTCGCGTTCACGAGCCGGGCGGTGACCTCGGGTACCCGGTAGCGCTCCGGCGCGGGCGGCTCGTGGAGCTCGGGGCTGGAGACGCCGGCGTGCAGCACCACCGGGACGACGGGGACGCCGCGGGCCATCAGCCGGACCAGCACCCGGTCGGTGAACGGCCGCCCGGCGCTGGCGTTCTCCGCGCTGCCGGGTTCGGTGGCGTAGACGTTCTGCGCGTCGGCCAGCGGGACGGCGGCACCGAGGTAGCCGTAGCGGATCGGCGTGCCGTGCCGCTGCAGGTGCCCGACCGCGGGGACGGCCGGGTCGGGGCGGGCCCGCCACAGCCGCGACGCCCGCGCCGGTGCCGGGAAGCCCTCGACCAGCCGCAGCCGGACGCCGCCGGGCAGGTCGAGCACCGTCCCGGGCTCCACGCCGCGGTCGGGGCCGTCGTTGTCCGGACGGCGCAGCTCCACCACCCAGTCGCCGTCGTCCAGCGTCGTGGCGACGTGCAGCGGAGCGCGGACGCCGTCGGCCCGCCGGACGTCGAGGCGCGCGGGCAGCGTCGCCGAGGTGTTGACGACGACGAGGTCGCCGGGCTCGAGCATCTCGGGCAGGTCCCGGAAGGTCGTCTCGGTGATCCCGTCCGGCCGGACCGCCATCAGCCGGACCTGGTCGCGGGCCAGGCCGCGGCGCTCCGGCGGCGCGGCCGCCTCGGCGCCCATGGCGAGGGCGCTCATCGGACGGCCTCGGCAGCCAGCTCCGTGGCGCGGTAGCGGCCGCTGGGCAGGGCACCGTCCACCAGCCGCAGCAACGCGGGGACGACGGACGCCGGCTCCGGCAGCCCGGAGGCGTCGGGGTCGGCCGCGCGGTGCATGTCGGTGGCCATGTCGCCGGGGTCCACGGCGTACACCCGCAGCGTCGGGTGCTCGACGGCGAGGACGGCGGTCAGCTGGTCCAGCGCGGCCTTGCTCGCGCCGTACCCGCCCCAGCCCTCGTACGCCTCGACCGCGGCGTCGCTGCTGACGTCGAGCACGACCCCGCCGGCCCGCTCGAGCGCCGGCAGCACCGCCTGGACCAAGGCGAGCGGGGCGACGGTGTTCACCGCCAGCACCCGCTCGAGAGCCGCCGGGGAGAGGTCGGCCAGCCGGGGCAGCGGGGTGGGGCCGAGCTCGCTAGCGTTGTTGACCAGCAGGTCGAGCCGGTCGCCGACAGCGGCGGCGAGGGCGGCGCGGTGCGCGGGGTCGGTGACGTCGCCGGGGACGGCGGTGACGAGGTCCGGGCGGGGCAGCGCGGCGACGGTGACGGCCAGCCGGTCGGGCGTGCGGCCGTCGACGACGAGCCGCCAGCCGCGGCGGCTCAGCCCCTCGGCGAGGGCGGCGCCCAGGCCGCGGGAGGCCCCGGTGACGAGTGCGGTGGGAGGTGTCATGGCGCTACCGTCGGACCTCAAGTGGAGTTGAGGTCAAGGGGGAGTGGTGGAGGGTCTGCTGACCATCGGGCAGGTGGCCGAGCGCTCGGGGGTGGCGGTCTCCGCGCTGCGCTACTACGAGTTGCAGGGGCTGGTCACGGCCACCCGGACGCCCGGCGGCGCGCGGCGCTTCCCCCGGAGCGTGCTGCGCCGGCTCGCGTTCGTCCGTGCCGCGCAGAACGTCGGGCTGACACTGCCGGAGGTCCGCGAGGCGCTGGCCACGCTGCCCGACGGACGCACGCCGTCGGCCCGCGACTGGGCCCGGCTCTCGGAGTCGTGGCGGGACCGGCTCGACGAGCGGATCCGCGCGTTGGAACAGCTGCGCGACGGGCTGTCGTCGTGCATCGGCTGCGGCTGCCTGTCGCTGACTCGCTGCGCCCTCTACAACCCCGGCGACATCGCGGGCGCAGAGGGACCGGGGGCGCGCCGGCTGTCCCCGGCGCTGCGGCGGGTGCCGCCGACGTCGAACGCGGGTGACCACGGCGACGGACGCGGGGTGACCACCGCGACGGACGCGGGGTGACCACGGCGACGGACTCGGAGTGACACTTCCCGTGTCGCACGGCGGCCGGGAGCGGGAGAGGATCGCGGCGTGGGGTTGATGCCGGCTGCCTTCATCGGCCACGGCAACCCGATGAACGCGCTCGAGGACAACCGCTATACCCGGGCCTGGCGCGCGTTCGGCCAGGCGGTGCCGCGGCCACGGGCGGTCCTGGTCGTCTCGGCGCACTGGTACGTGCACGCGACGGCCGTGACGGCGATGGGGCGACCCCGGACCATCCACGACTTCTTCGGCTTCCCGCGGCCGCTCTACGACGTGCGCTACGACGCACCTGGGCTGCCCTCGCTGCACCAGGAGGTCGCCGACCTCGTCCACCCGACGTGGGTCGGCGCCGACCTCGACAGCTGGGGCCTCGACCACGGCGCCTGGGCGGTGCTGCGCCACGTCTTCCCCGACGCGGACGTGCCGGTGGTGCAGCTGTCGGTCAACGCGCTGGAGCCGGCCGAGCACCACCTGCGGCTCGGGGCCGCGCTCGCCCCGCTGCGGGAGGACGGCGTCCTCGTGATCGGCAGCGGCAACGTCGTCCACAACCTGAACGCGGTCAGCCGCACGATGCCCGACGCCGGGTTCGACTGGGCGCGGCGCTTCGACGACGCCGTCCGCGAGGTCGTGCTCGAGCGGCCGACCGAGGTCGCGGCCCTCGACGGGCACCCGGACGCCGCGCTCGCCGTCCCCACGCCCGACCACTTCGTGCCGCTCCTCTACGTCGCCGGCATCGCGGGGGCGACCGGCGCGACGGCCGAGCTGCTGGTCGACGGGTTCACCGACGGGTCGCTGTCGATGGCGTCCTACACGGTCGGCATGGCGCCGCTCCGGGTGGACGACGACACCTGAGGCCCGCCCGGGTCGTTGCGGATCGGTCCGTCACCCCTCGGTGAGCTCGTCGTCGTCACCCGGAAGGCGTGCCGATCAGATCCACGGGGGTCGAGGTGCACACGGTGGCCGAGGCTCGCGGCATGGTGCGCTACGAGAACCCGTCCACCGGTCAGCCGGTCGACGGGTTCGGCGTGCCGGAGGTCGATGACGACGACGTCCTGGCGGTCCAAGGGCTCGCAGCCCGGGTCCCGGGCAGGCGGCGATAATGCTCGGGCACGGCCAGGACTCCGCGTACGCGGTCGTCGACGTCCGCCCTGGCCGACGCGCTCAACGGCCAGACGCCGGACGCCGACGTGGCACTGGTGACCCGCGGCGGCGACGTCGACGAGGACGCCGGGGCGAGCGAGGACGACACCGTCGTCTTCGCCACGGTCGTCTGATGCGTGCCTATCCCGCGGCCGCGGGTGCGTCCGGAGTGCCCGCGTCGCTGATCCGCGGGAACGGCCGGGTGGAGAAGACCATCTCGACCGGCAGGCCGAAGAACTCGGCGATGCGCAGCGCCAGGTGCAGGCTGGGGTTGTACTCGCCGCGTTCCAGGTAGCCGACGGTCTGGTAGTGCACGCCGAGGGCGTCGGCCAGCTCCCGCCGGGTGATGCCCTGCTCGGCGCGCAGCAGCGCGATCCGGTTGTAGACGGCGTCCCCGGGCCGGTCGCCGGTCACCGCACCCACTGCAGGGCGGCGTCGCGGGCCGCGGCGACCTGGGAGCCGGACTGCCGACGCGCCATCCGCCGCAGCACCCCGGGGGTCACCAGCAGGCCGGCGACGGCCCAGGCGGCGAGCACGAGGGCGACCTGCCCGGTCCGCCACGAGCCGCCGAGTTCGAGGGAGGCGGCGGCGTCGGGCAGGAAGGCCGAGCGCATGCCCAGGCCGATCCAGTAGGTCGGGAACACCTGCGCCACCGTCTGCACCCAGCCCCACAGTGCCTGGACCGGGACGAAGATCCCCGAGATCCCCGTGACGACGAGGACGGGGAGCATCCCCCAGGTGCCGACCTTCTGGGTGTTGGGCACCACCGAGCCCAGGACCATCCCGATCGGGAGCGTGGCCAGCATGCCGAGGACCAGCACCCACGCGACGGTCAGCCAGCCACCCACTCCGGAGGGCATCACGTCGTCGAACAGCAGCGCGCTCGGCACCAGGATCACGAGGAACTGGGGGAGGGCGCTCAGCGAGTGGAAGACGAGCTGCCCGGTGACGTAGCCCTCCATGCCGTGCGGCAGGGCCTTGTGCCGCAGCAGCGTGCCGTCCTCCCGCTCCATGGCGAGGGCGAACGCCGGCCCGATGACGACGCCGAAGGCCACCAAGGCGCCGAGGATGCTCGGCAGCGCGACGGTCGGGTACAGCAGCGTCGTCCCCTCGACCGTGTCGTCGCGGTTGAACCACAGGAAGGCCAAGGTGGCGACGCCCGTGAACAGGTAGAAGCCCTGGTCCTGCGGGCTGCGCACGCTGTTGAGGAACTCCGTCCAGCCCCGGCGGACCCCGAGCCGGACGGCGTTCAGGGTCAGGGTCACCGGGCCACCTCCTCCAGTTGGGGCCGGACGCCCGCCTCGTGCTGGGCGACCATGGCGATGTAGGTGTCCTCGAGGCTCGCCCGGCGGACCTCCAGGTCGGCGACCTCGTCGCCGTGCTGCTCGAACAGTTGCCGGACGAACGAGGTCGGCTGGTCGGTGGCGTGCACGAAGCGCTCACCGTGCAGCCTCCAGCGCACCTCGCTGGTGCCGGCCACCCGACGGGTGAGGGCCTCCGCGCTGCCGTCGGCGACGATCCGGCCACCGGCGAGGATGAGGATCCGGTCGGCCAGCCGCTCGGCCTCGGCCAGGTCGTGCGTCGTGAGCAGGATGCTCGTGCCCTCCAGGTCGGAGAGCCGGTGCACCAGGTCGTGGAAGTCCCGACGGGCCTGCGGGTCGAACCCGGCGGTCGGCTCGTCGAGGAAGAGCAGTTCCGGGCGGCCGATGATCCCGACCGCGACGTCGAGCCGCCGACGCCGTCCGCCGGAGAGGGTGGCGATCCTGCGGTCGGCGTCGTCGGTCAGGCCGACGGTGTCGAGCAGCCAGTCGACGTCGTACGGGCGGGGGTGCGTAGACGTCGAGTAGGGGCGGTAGAAGCCGCCGAGCTGGGTGAGCAGCCGGCGCGGCGTCCAGCGGCCGTGGTCGCGCCAGGACTGCAGCACCACCCCGACCCGGGCCCGCCACGCGTCGCCGGCACGAGCGGGGTCGGTGCCGAGCACCTCGACGTCCCCGGCGGACGGCAGCCGGAAGCCCTCGAGGACCTCGATCGTGGTCGTCTTCCCCGCGCCGTTGGGCCCGAGCAGGCAGACCACCTCACCGGAGTGGACGTCGAAGTCGACACCGGTCAGCACCTCGTGGGCGCCGTAGCTCATCCGCAGGCCGCGCACCCGGACGACCGGCTGCTCGGGAACCTCTCGGGTCATCGCCCCTCCTGGAGGGCTTGTCGGTAAGGCGATAGTAGGTGTACTACATCCGCAGTACAACTGCTCCACGGCCTGGCCGCCAGGTCGCCGGACGACGGGGGGTCGGGATGACGGCGCGGACGGTGCTCCTGTCGGCAGCCCGGTGGCTGGCCGTGGTGATCCCGCTGACCGACGTCGCGCTGGTGCTCACCGGAGTGCTGTCGCTCCGGACCGGCATCGTCGTCGCGCTGGCCCTGGAGGCGCTGCTGGTCGTCGTCCTGGTCGTGGAGGCGGCCGCCTTCCGCAGGGCTTACCGGGCGGTGCGCCGGGACGGCGGTAGCCGGCGGGCGGGGCTGGTGGCGGGCGCGGAGGCCGTGTGGCCACCGGTGGTGCTGCGGCTGGCGCGCGCGGAGGTCGGCGTCGTCCGCGCGCTGTGGTGGGCGGTGCGGCGCCGTTCGGCCGTGGGACCGGAGGAGGTCGCGCTGCCCTACGCTGGCCGCTTCCGCCTGGTCCTCGGCGCGGTGACCGCCCTCGGCGTGCTGGAGACCGCGGTCGTGCACGTGCTGCTCCCGTGGGAGACCGCGCGGTGGGTGCTGCTGGCGGTGTCGCTCTACGCACTGGTCTGGGTGCTCGGCTCGGGCCTGTCGCTGTTCCAGCACCCGCACCTAATCCGTGACGACGAGCTGGTGCTGAGGTTCGGGCACCTGCGCGAGGTCGCCGTCCCGCTGGCCGGCCTGGTCGCGGTCCGGCGCAGCGTGGAGTCGGAGCACAAGCGGGTCCTGCTGCGCGACGGCGACCGGCTGGTGCTGTCGGTCATGGGCGACACAGACGTCGAGCTGCGCTTCGACCCGCCGGTGCACGTGGCCGGCCAGGACGAGCCGGTGGCCCGCGTCGCCTTCTGGGCCGACGACCCGCGCGCCGTCGTCCGGCTGCTCCGCGAGCGGTCCGTGCCCGCGGCCGGCTGAGCCCACCGGCGTCCCCGCGGGAGCGCGGCCCCCTCGGGGGGAGCGTGTCGGTGGGAGGTCCCTGGAGGAGTGCAGCCGCGCGGACGTCCCCGCGGGAACGTGGCCCCTGGGCGCCTGGTGACGCCAGGTCTCTGCGGGCGTGCGGCCGTTCGCGTTCCCGCGGGAGCGACGGCGTTGCTCCTCGGCCCAGGCCTCGCGCGACCTCGGCGCTGGCTCGTCGTTCCGCAGGAGCACCGCTGACCTGCGGTTCTGTCACCCCCGCGCCCTAGCCTCCGTACAGGTGTTCGAGGAGGAGGGTCCGGTGTCGGAGGAGCGTGAGAGCGGCGAGCTCCCGCTGGAGGAGCTGGCGCGGCGCGTCACCAGTGGGGCGGTCCGGTTGGCCGCGGCCACGGCGGCGTGGCTGGCGTTGGTGGCCGAGTTCGACCGCCGCGGCGGTTGGGGCGCGGTCGGCATCCGGTCGTGCGCGCACTGGCTGGCCTGGCAGTGCGGGCTCTCACCCGGCGCGGCGCGCGAGCACGTGCGGGTGGCCCGTGCCCTGGGCGTCCTGCCGGCGACCGCGGCGGCCTTCGCCGCCGGCCGGCTGTCCTACGCCAAGGTCCGGGCGCTGACCCGGGTGGCCGACCCGGACACCGAACCGGCGCTGTTGGAGCTGGCCCACGAGCTCACCGCGTCGCAGCTGGAGCGGGTGGTCCGGGAGTGGCGCCGGTCGGACGCCGTCGACGGTGCGACGGTCGCGGCCAGACGGCGCTTCGACTCCTGGTGGGACGACGACGGGATGCTGCAGGTCCGGCTGTCGCTGCCCGCCGAGGAGGGCGCGGCGTTCCTGGCCGGGGTGGACTCCGTGGCCGAGCGCACCGCCCGCCGGGAACGGGCTGCCGCCAAGCGCACGGGTGCCCACCCGACCGGCGCGCAGCAGGACGAGGATGACGAGGTGGCCGCTGCGCGGGACCGCACGACGGCGCGTCGCTGCGCCGCGGTCGCGCAGCTCGCCACCGCGGCCGCCGACGCCGACCGGCGGGCCGGGGACCCGCCGCGCCGGGAGGTGGTGGTCCACGCCGACGCGGCGGTCCTCGCCGACGACGCCGCGGCGGGACGGGCGTACCTGGAGGGCGGCCCGGCCCTGCACCCGTCCCAGGTCCGGCGGATGCTGTGCGAGGCCACCGTGGTGACGATGCTCGAACGCGGCCGGGAGCCGCTGGCCGTCGGTCGCGCGCGCCGTCACGCCACCCGGGCCCAGCGCCGCGCCCTGCACCGCCGCGACGGCGGCTGTGCCCGCCCGGGCTGTCCGGAGACCCGCATCGAGCGGCTGCACGCCCACCACATGCGGCACTGGCTGCACGGCGGGGCGACCGACGTGGCCAACATGGTGCTGCTCTGCGACACCGACCACGGCCTCGCCCACGACCTGGGACTGGTCATGACCCGGCGCGCGGGCCACCTCGTCGTCACCGCTCCCGACGGCCGGCGGGTGTGGGGTGCCGCCGACGCCGCCTTCCACGACGGGGTGGCCGGGCTGGGCGGCGGGGTGGACGACGGACGGGTCGCCGGGGTCCAGCCGCTCGACACCGCGGTCGGACGCCGCCCGACCGCGGTCCGTCGTCCACCGGCCGCCACCGCCGCGCCCGCCGCAGCGGGGACGCCTGCGTCGATCACCCGGCTGCTCTTCCCCGACCGCCAGCCGGACCTGCCCGACGAGATGCACGTCAACGGCGAGCCGATGGACCTCGCCTACGTCGTCGGCGTCCTGCTGGCCAATCGCGACCTCGAACGCCGACTCGCCGCGGAGGACGCGAGGCGGCGGGCCGCCGTGGCCTGACCGGCCCATCGGCCCATCGCCGTTCCCGCGGGAACGCCGATGGATCGGGTCGTCAGCGCGGCGCCCCGAGCTCCGCGCTCAGCCGCACGACCTCGCCGACCACCCAGACGGCGGGCGGCCGGACGTCCTCGTCCGCCAGGGTCCGTGCCAGACCGGCCAGTGTGGTGCGCACGGTGCGCTGGGTCGGCGTCGACCCGTCGGCGACGACGGCGACCGGCGTCTCCGGGGCCCGGCCGTGCTCGACCAGCGCCGCCGCGATGGCCGCGGCCGTGTCGACCCCCATGAGGACGACGACCGTCCCCCGCAGCCGACCCAGCGCCGCCCAGTCGACCAACGACTGCGGATGGCCCGGCGGCACGTGCCCGGAGACCACGACGAACTCGTGGGTCAGCCCGCGGTGGGTGACCGGGATGCCGGCCAGCCCGGGGACGCCGATCGCCGACGTCACCCCGGGCACCACCTCCACCGGCACGCCCGCGGCCACACAGGCCTCGAGCTCCTCCATGCCGCGGCCGAAGACGAACGGGTCGCCGCCCTTGAGCCGCACCACCCGCCTGCCGGCCCGGGCGTGCTCCACCAGCAGCGCGTTGATCTGCTCCTGGGCCATGTACCGGCCGCGCGGCAGCTTCGAGGCGTCGATGACCTCAACCTCCGCGGGCAGCGAGGCCAGCAGCGACTGCGGCGCGAGGTGGTCGGCCACGACGACGTCGGCCTGCGACACCGCCTGCTGGCCGCGCACGGTGATCAGCCCCGGGTCGCCCGGCCCGCCGCCGACGAGCGCGACCGAGCCGGGCCGCCCGCCGGGGACCTCCCGGCCCGTGTGGTCGCGAATGGTGCCGTCGGTCAGGCCCGCCAGGACCGCGTCGCGCACCCCGACCGCGCGCTGCGGGTCGCCGCCGCCGTGCACCCCGACGACGAGGTCGCCCTGCCGGCCGACCGCCGGCGTCCACACGCTGGACGCCGACCGGTCGTCGGCCCGCGCGCAGAACACCCGCGACCGCTCGGCCTCCTCGGCGACCGCCGCGTTCACAGCCGGGTCGTCGGTCGCGGCCACCGCGTACCAGGCGCCGTCCAGGTCGCCGGCCTCGTAGCGGCGGCGCACCCAGGTGACCGCTCCCGGTCCGACCAGCGCCTCCAGCGCCGGGGTCACCTCGGGGCTGACCACGGTGACGCGGGCGCGGGCCTCCAGTAGTCCGGCGACGCGGCGGTGCGCGACCTGCCCGCCGCCCACGACGACCACCTTCCGGTCGAGCAGCCGCAGCCCGACCGGGTAGACGACCCCGCTCGCGGGGTCGACCGGGGTGGCGTTCACGCCTTCTCCGTCACACCGGCCGAGTCGAACGTCGCCACCTCGCGCAGCGCCCGCGCCGCGCTGGCCACCAGCGGCAGCGCCAGCAGCGCGCCGGTGCCCTCACCCAGGCGCAGGTCCAGCCCCAGCAGCGGGCGCAGGCGCAAGTGCCGCAGCGCGATGCCGTGCCCGGGCTCGGCGGAGGTGTGCCCGGCCAGCGCGTGCTCCAGCGCCGCCGGGCACAGCGCGGCCGCCACCAGGGCCGCGGACCCGGCGATCACGCCGTCCAGCAGCACCGGCACCCGCACCGCCGCGGCGCCCAGCACGAAGCCGGCGAGCGCGGCGTGCTCCAGGCCACCGAGCTCGGCCAGCGCCGCCAGCGCGGCCTCCGGGGTCGACGGCCGCTCGGGCACCCGGGCCGCCGCCCGGCCGACCACCTCGACCTTGCGGGCCAGCGTCGGGTCGTCCACCCCGGTGCCGCGACCGGTCGCGGCGGCCGGCGTCGCACCCGTGAACGCGCAGACCAGCGCCGCCGACGCCGTCGTGTTGGTGATGCCCATGTCGCCGGTCACCAGGCAGCCGTGCCCGGCGGCCAGCTCGGTGGCCACCTCGATGCCGACCTCGACCGCCCGCCGCGCCTCGTCGAGCGTCATGGCCGGGCCGACGGCGAGGTCGGCGGTGCCGGACCGAACCTTGCGGGACAGCAGCGCGGGGCTCACCTCGACCGCGTACGGCGTCGCGACCCCGACGTCCACCACGACGACGTCCGCGCCCAGCTGCGCGGCGAAGGCGTTGACCACCGCACCGCCGCGGGCGAAGTTGGCCACCATCTGCGCGGTGACCTCCTGCGGCCAGGGGGTCACGCCCTGCGCGTGCACCCCGTGGTCGCCGGCGAAGACCGCGACCGCGGCGGGGGTGGGCAGCGGCGGCGGGCAGGTACCCGCGGTGCCGGCCAGCTGCGCGGCGACGTCCTCCAGCACGCCCAGCGAGCCCGGTGGCTTGGTCATCCGGTCCAGGCGGTCGCGGGCGGCGCGCTCGGCGGCGGCGTCCCTCGGGGTGATCGCGGCGACCGTCTCGCCCAGGAGGGTGCCGGCGAAGGGGGCGTCGGACGGGGTGGTGGGGCGGCTCAGCGGATCTCCTCGGGGAGGCGGGGCAGGTCCTGGAACGCCGGTGTCCCGGGGTCCAGGATGGCAGCGAGGTCTGCGGCGAGGGCCACCGAGGTCGCGGGATCGCGGACGGCGACCCGCAGGTGGTCGGCGCAGAGCCCGGGGAAGGTCTCGCCGCGGCGCACCGCCCAGCCCCGGTCGCGCAGCGCCGACCGCACCCGCGCGCCGTCGGGCACGCGGAGCAGCACGAACGACGACCGCGGCCGCCCGACCACCTCCACCCCCGGGGGGAGCGCGGCCAGCAGGGCCTCCCGGTCGGCGGTCAGCGCGCGCGCCGCCGCCTCGGCCTCCGCCCGCGCCGCCGGGGCGGTGCAGGCGACCAGCGCCGCCAGCGCCGGCGTGGACACCGGCCAGTGCGGCTGCTGGGCGGTCAGCGCCGCGACCAGGTCCGCGGGGCCGAGCGCGTAGCCGACCCGCAGCCCGGCCAGCCCCCACGTCTTGGTCAGGCTGCGCACCACGAGCAGCCCGGGCAGGTCCCGGCGCCCGGCCAGGGACCCCGGCTCGCCGGGCACCGTGTCGGCGAACGCCTCGTCGACCAGCAGCACCCGCCCCGGCCGGGCCAGCGCGGCGACGGCGTCGGCCGGGTGCAGCACCGACGTCGGGTTGGTCGGGTTGCCGAGCACCACCAGGTCGGCGTCCTCCGGCACCGCCCGCAGCAGGTAGCCGGGCGGCTCCAGCAGCAGCCGCTCGACCGGGTGCCCGCCGGCGCGCAGGGCGGCCTCCGGCTCGGTGAAGGACGGGTGGACGACGACGGCCCGTCGCGGCCGCAGGGCCCGCGCGACCAGGGTGAACGCCTCGGCGGCGCCCGCGGTGAGCAGCACCTCCTCCGGCGGGCGGCGGTGCGCCGCAGCGACGGCGGCGCGCGCCGGACCCGCGTCGGGGTAGGCGGCGGCATCGTCGAGCGCCTGGTGCAGGACGGCGCGCAGCCACGGCGGCGGCGTCCCCGCGCGGACGTTGACGGCGAGGTCGACCAGGCCGGGCGCGAGGTCGGCGTCCCCGTGGTGGTCCAGGTCCGGTTCGAGGGTCACCGGGCCACCGCCACGGTCACCCGCCCGACGACCGTGCGGCCCACCAGCAGCGTCCCGCCGTCCAGGAGCGCCGCGGCCTCGGCGACCGAGGGCGTCCCCACCGCGGCGGCCACCCGCGGCGACGGCGACGGCACCGGGACGGCGGCCAGCGCGGTCGCCGGGTGCCCGGTCAGCGGCCAGCCGCGGGCCGCGGCGGCCGCGACCACCCCGGGCTCGGCGGCGCGGGTGTCGAGGGTGGCCAGTCGGACGCCCGCCGCGCCGGCCGGCAGGACGGCGTCCACCGCGGCCAGCACCTCCGCGGCGCTCACCCCCGGCCGCGCGCCGACGCCGACGACCGTCACGGGGTCACCCCCTCGGGCAGCGCCGCCAGCAGCGACCCGGCGTCGCGGGGGAGGGCGCCGTCGGGCAGCAGGCCCAGCGCGCGCAGCCGGGCGCCGACGGTCAGCGCCCACGGCCGGTCGAGGCGGGCGCGGGCGAGCAGGTCGTCGTCGGCCAGGACGTCGGCGGGGGCGCCCTGCACCACGGCCCGGTCGACGACGACGGCGACGTCGTCGGCCCAGCGCAGCGCCAGGTCGACGTCGTGGGTGCTCATGACGACGGTCGAGCCCGATGTCCGCAGCCGCTCCAGCGCGGCCAGCGCCTCGGCCACCGCCGACGGGTCGAGCCCGGCGGTGGGCTCGTCGAGCAGCAGCACGCACGGGCGCATCGCGACCGCGCCGGCGATGGCCACCCGCTTGCGCTCGCCGTAGGAGAGCTGGTGGGTGGGCCGGCCGGCCAGGTGGGCCACGGCGAGCAGGTCGAGGGCCTCGGCAACCCGCTCGCGGACGGCGTCCTCGGGCAGGCCCAGGTTGAGCGGGCCGAAGGAGACGTCCTGCGCGACCGAGGCGCTGAACAGCTGGTCGTCGGGGTCCTGCAGCACCAGCTGGACCTCCTGCCGGTGCGCGCGCAGGCCGCGCCGGGTGTGCTGCAGCCGGGCCCCGTCGACGGCGACCGTGCCCGCCGCCGGCTCAAGCGCGCCGGACAGGCAGCGCAGCAGGGTCGTCTTGCCCGAGCCGTTGGCCCCGAGCAGCGCCAGCCGGCGCCCGGCCGGCACGGTGAGCGCGGCGCCGTCGAGCACCCGGCGGCCGCGCTCGTAGCCGGCGACCAGCCCCTCGGCGGTGAGCGCCCGGTGGCTCATGCGAGCAGGCCCACCGTGACCAGCGCCGCCAGTCCGACGACGGTGGCGGTCACGAACGCCCGGGACGACGGCAGCACCTCGGGCAGCACCCGAAGACCGGTCTCCATGCCGCGGCCGGCCAGCCCCTCCTGCATCCGGCGGGCGCGGTCCCAGGAGCGGGTGAGCACCGCGGCGGCCAGCGCGCCGGACGAGCGGTAGCCGCGGCCGACGGTGGCGTAGCCCATCCGCGCGGTCTGCGCCTCGCGGACGGCGTGCAGGCTCGCGAGCAGGACGAACAGCAGCCGGTAGGTCACCGCGGCGACCTCGACGACCGCCGCCGGCACCCGCAGACCGCGCAGCGCCGGCAGCAGGTCCGACACCGGGGTGGTGGTGGCCAGCAGCAGCACCGCGGCGCTGCCGGCGAGCGCGTGCCCGGTCAGCGAGCCGGCACGGGTCGCGGCGTCCGGCGCCCAGCCGAGGCCGCCGGTGCCGACGGTGACCACCGAGGTCAACGCGCCGACGGCGATGAACGCCAGCGGCCAGCGCACCGCCCGGCCGAAGGTGCGCGCGGGCACCCGGGCCGGCCCGAGGGCGAGGACGACGGCGGTGAGACCGACCAGCACGCTGCCCGGCCAGGCGGGGAGCGCCAGCGCGCACGCGACCAGGCCGCCGCACAGCAGCAGCTTGTCGGCGGGGGAGCGGCGGCGCCAGGCGCTGGCCCAGGCGGCGTCGTCGACCGCCAGGCCGGTCACGGGCGGCCCGCCGCCGTGATCATCGGCGGGTGGCTGCCGACACGCCGGAAGGGGGCGACCACTCGACGGTGATCACGGCGGAGGGGGCCGCTCACGAGCCGCCATCCTCCCGGGGCCCCTCGGCCCGCGAGCCCTCGGCCGGCCGGCGGCCGCGCAGCCGGCCCAGCACGTAGCCGAGCACGCCCCCGCCGAGCGCCGCCTGCAGCGCGAACAGCCCGGACTCCACGGACGCGGACGAGGGGGTGAACAGCGACTCGAACCAGGGCTCGCGGCCCTCCGCCTCGAGCAGCTCGGTGGCCTGCGCGTCCGAGCCGGCGAACTCCGACGTCCCGCCGTCCAGCACGAGCGGCAGCGCGACGAGCGCGACGACGCCCAGGACCAGCAGCGCGGTGACCAGCCGCGACCGGGTCACCGGGCCGGCTCCGGGCGCAGCAGGCCCAGGCGTTCCAGCTCGGGCCGGGCGTTGGCGGTGAGCACCCGGAACAGCAGCACGCCGAGCAGCCCCTCGCCGACCGCCAGCGGCACCTGGGTGAGGGCGAAGACGGAGAGGAACTTGGCGAACGCGCCGGCGACCCCGGTCCCGGCGTCGGGCAGGGCGAGCGCGAGCTGTCCGGCCGTCGTGACGTAGGTGGCCAGGTCGGCGACGGCCATCGCGGCGAAGACCCCCGGCGGCAGCCCGCCGCCGAGGCGCCGCGTGAGCCGGTAGGCGCCGTAGCCGGCCCACGGCCCGACCACCGCCATGGCGAACGCGTTGGCGCCCAGCGTGGTCAGCCCGCCGTGCGCCAGCAGCAGCGCCTGGAACAGCAGCACGATCGTGCCGAGCAGCGCCATCACCGGCGGCCGGAACAGCACGGCGCCGGCGCCGGTGCCGGTCGGGTGGCTGGAGCTGCCGGTGAACGAGGGCAGCTTGACGGCGCTGAGCACGAAGGTGAACGCGCCGGCCGCGCCGAGCAGCAGCGTGTTCTCCGGGCGCTCGCGGACCTCGGCGACCACCTGCCGGGCCCCGTGGACGACGAAGGGTGCGGCGGCCAGCGTCCAGCCGACCGCGTGCGTCACTGGCAGGAACCCCTCAGCGATGTGCATGCCGTGCCCCTCCCGGGAGGACAGCCGCCGCGCAGGCGAACACGAACCGCTCGGCCAGAGCCGGGAAGCCGGCCCAGTTCAGGTGCAGGTAGGAGGCGTGCACGCTCCCGCTCACGAACCCCTCCGGTCCGGCGCCCGCCCACCGCCAGGCCGGCGTCGGACCCGCGGCGGGCGTGGCGACCGTGCGGTGGAACTCGTGGCCACGCACCCGGGTGCCGGCCGGCGCGAGCACCGAGTCGCCGAGCGCGACGGCCTCCCGGTAGCCCAGGGTCAGCCGCGGCGACATGACCGCGTCGGTGGCCAGGACGCCGCACATCCGGACGCCGTCCAGGCTGCGGGCCAGGTAGAGCAGGCCGGCGCACTCGGCGGCGACCGGACCGCCCCGCGCGGCGAGCGCGGCGACGTCGGCCCGCAGCGTCTCGTTGGCCGAGAGGTCGGCGGCGTGCACCTCGGGGAACCCGCCGCCGACGACCAGTCCGGTGGTCCCCTCCGGGAGCGCCTCGTCGCGCAGCGGGTCGACCGTCACGACCTCGGCGCCGGCGGCCTCGAGCAGCTCGGTGTTCTCCGCGTAGCCGAAGGTGAAGGCCGCCCCGCCGGCGACGGCGATCCGCGGCCGGCCGTCCAGCGGTGCGACCTCGGCGGCGGGGTCCCACGGGGCGGTGTCCAGGGCGGGCGCCGTGCGGGCCAGCTGCAGGACGGCGTCCAGGTCGACCGCGCCGGCCACCACCTCGCCGAGCCGGCCGACGGTCGCCAGCGCCTCGGCCGACCGCTCGGCGGCGGGCACCAGGCCGAGGTGGCGCGAGGGCGTCCCGAGCTCGGCGAGCCGGCGGACCGCGCCGAGCACCGGGACACCGGACCCGCCGAGCGCCTCGCGCAGGATCTCCTCGTGCCGGTCGCTGCCGACCCGGTTGAGCACCACGCCGCCCAGCCGCACGGTCGGGTCGTAGGTCGCGAAGCCGTGCACCAGCGCGGCCACGCTCTGCGCCTGCGCGCTCGCGTCGACGACCAGCACCACCGGGGCGCGCAGCAGCCGGGCCACGTGCGCGGTCGAGGCGAACCCGGGCTCGAGCCCCGGCCGGGTCGCGCCGTCGAACAGGCCCATGACCCCCTCCACGACGGCGACGTCCGCGCCGCGCGCCCCGTGCAGGAACAGCGGGACGACGCGCTCCTCGCCGACCAGCACCGGGTCGAGGTTGCGCCCGGGCCGCCCGGCGGCCAGGCCGGTGTAGCCGGGGTCGATGTAGTCGGGGCCGACCTTGTGCGGGGAGACGGCCAGCCCGCGGGCGGTCAGGGCAGCGACGAGCCCGGTGGCGACCGACGTCTTCCCCGCGTTGCTCGACGGGGCGGCGACGACCACGCGCGGGACGGTCACGGGCGGCCCTCCGTGATCATCGGCGAGTGGCTTCCGACACGCCGGACGCGGGCAGCCATCCGCCGATGATCACGGCTGGAGGGAGCGGGCACCGTCACCACTCGATCCCCCGCTGGCCCTTCTGGCCGGCGTCCATCGGGTGCTTGACCTTGGTCATCTCGACGACCAGGTCGGCGGCCGCGACGAGCGCCGGCGGGGCGTCCCGGCCGGTGACGACGACGTGCTGGGTGCCCGGCCGGTCCGTCAGCGTCCGGACCACGTCGTCGACGTTGACCCAGCCCCACTTCAGCGGGTAGGTGAACTCGTCCAGCACGTAGAAGCGGTGCGCCTCGGCGGCGAGGTCGCGCTTGATCTGCGCCCAGCCCTCCGCGGCGTCGGCGGCGTGGTCGACCTCGGTGCCCTGCCGGCGCGACCAGCTCCAGCCCGAGCCCATCTTGTGCCACACGACCGGCCCGCCCTCGCCCGTCTCGGCGTGCAACCGGCCCAGCGCGGTCAGCGCGTTCTCCTCGCCGACCCGCCACTTCGCGCTCTTGACGAACTGGTAGACCGCGATCGACCAGCCGTGGTTCCACGCCCGCATCGCCATGCCGAACGCGGCGGTGGACTTGCCCTTCATCTCACCGGTGTGGACGGCGAGCAGCGGCCGGTTGCGCCGCTGCTTCGTGGTGAGCCCGTCCTGCGGCGTGACCGCGACCTGTCCCTGCGGCACTAGTCCTCCTCGCTGGCGCTCGTCGGCCGAGTGCCTCGGGGCGCTGTGCTCATCGGTGAGCTCGCACGCTCGCTCACTAGGCCGCCTCCCGCACGCTGCGCACGGTCTGTGCCAGCGACTCGGCGGCCAGCTCCTCCAGCCGGAGGGTCTGTCCGCCGAGCGCCGTCCCGAGCGCGCCGGCCAGGCCGAGCCGCACCGGCCCGGACTCGCAGTCGACGACGACGGTCGCCGTCCCGTCGGCGGCCAGCAGGCCGGCCGCCCGCCGCGCCTCGCCGAGGTGGTCGCCGCCGCGCGCGCCGGTGGCCCGCCCGTCGGTGACGACGACCAGCAGCGGACGGCGCTGAGGATCGCGGACCCGCTCCACCCGCAGCGTCTCGTGTGCCCGCAGCAGCCCGGCGGCCAGCGGGGTGCGCCCGCCGGTGGGCAGCGCGGTGAGCCGGGCCGCGGCGGCCTCGACCGACCAGGTCGGCGGCAGCGCCAGCTCGGCCTCGGCGCCGCGGAAGGTGACCAGGCCGACCTTGTCCCGCCGCTGGTAGGCGTCGAGCAGCAGCGAGAGGACGGCGCCCTTCACCGCGGCCATCCGCGAGCGCGCGCCCATCGAGCCGCTGGCGTCGACGACGAAGAGGACGAGGTTGCCCTCGCGGCCCTCGAGGACGGCCTGCCGGAGGTCCTCGCGGGCGATCCGCAGCCCCGGGCCGGTGCGGCCGCGGGCGACCTGGTGGGGCGCCGCGGCGAGCACCGTGCCGGTCAGGTGCAGCCGGGTGACCGTGCCGTTGGGGCGGGTCGCGCCCACGACGCGGCCCCGGTCGCCCCGTGCCCGCGAGCGCCGGCCGGCCACGCCCGCGCCGGTGCCCGGCACCTCCAGGCGGCGGGTGCGGAACGGGTCGGCGGGCGCGACGGCGGCGCGGTCGGGGGCGGGTGCGGTCCCGGCGGAGCCGTCACTCGTCGAGGGAGGGGGGTCTCCGGTGCCGTCGGCGGTCGACGGGGACTGCGCGGCCTCGCCGTCCCTGGACGGGCCGGGCGGCGGGGGAGGCGGGGTGCCGCCGTCACCGGGGCCCTCGGGCGGGTCCTCGTGGGGGCGGGACTCCTCCAGCGCCTGCTCGAGGGTCTCCTCGTCCAGGCCGGGCGCGTCGAACGGGTTGCGGCGCCGGCGGTGGGGGAGCGCCAGCCGGGCGGCCACCCGGACGTCGTCCTCGGTGACCTCGTCGCGGCCGCACCAGGCGGCGTGCGCGATGGCGGCGCGGGCGGTGACCAGGTCGGCGCGCAGCCCGTCGACGTCGAAGGCGGCGCACACCGAGGTCACCTGGCGCAGCGCGTGGTCCGAGAGGACGACGTGCGGCAGCCGGGCGCGGGCCTCGGCGATGCGGCGCGCCAGGCCGGCCTCCTCGCCGGCCCAGGACGCGGCGAACCCGGCCGGGTCGGCGTCGTGGGCGAACCGGCGGCGCACGACCTCGGCGCGCTCGGCCGGGTCGCGGGGTGCGGCGACCTCCACGGTGAGCCCGAACCGGTCGAGCAGCTGGGGACGCAGCTCGCCCTCCTCGGGGTTCATCGTCCCGACCAGCAGGAACCGCGCCGCGTGCCGCACCGAGACGCCCTCGCGCTCGACGTAGGCGGTGCCCAGCGCGGCGGCGTCCAGCAGCAGGTCGACCAGGTGGTCGTGCAGCAGGTTCACCTCGTCGACGTAGAGGACGCCGCGGTGCGCGGCGGCCAGCAGCCCCGGCTCGAAGGCCTTGACGCCCTCGGTGAGTGCCCGCTCGAGGTCCAGCGAGCCGACGACGCGGTCCTCGGAGGCGCCCACCGGCAGCTCGACCAGCCGCGCGGGGCGGGTGGGTCCCGGGGCGCCGGGGTCGTGCGGGCCGTCGGGGCAGGCGGGGTCCGGGGCGGCGGGGTCGCAGGCGAACCGGCAACCGGCCACGACGGCCACGGGCGGCAGGACGGCGGCCAGCGCACGCACCGTCGTCGACTTCGCCGTCCCCTTCTCCCCGCGGACGAGCACGCCGCCCACGGCGGGGGAGACGGCGTTGAGCAGCAGGGCGAGCCGCATGTCGTCCATGCCGACGACGGCGCCGAAGGGGTACGTCATGCGGGGGCACGTGTCCTCTCCCCGGGTGTCCACGCCCGGAGGTGGCAGGAGGCGACGACGGGAGTTCCTGACTCCCCGGCGACTGCCGGGTCACAGTGGCGGGACCGCGCCGGAGTCGCACCGGGCTTCCTCCACTGCCGTCGCTGTGGCCGCGCCATCAGACCACGACCGCCCCGTCGGATGACACCCCGGCCTCGTCCCTTGACGACGTGGAAAGTGACCGGGCAGTCTTTCCGACATGGAAAGCAACGAGGTCTCCGACCGTGCTGCCGCCGAGGCCGGACTGGCCGCCCTGCGGTCCCAGCGGGCCGCGCTGGCCGAGCGCGCTATGCAGCCATGGTGGTATGACGCCCTGCTGAGCCTGTTGCTGTTCGGGTTCATCTCCTCCTACTCGTTGCGCAACAACTGGGTGACGCTCGCCGCCGTCGTGGTCTTCCTGCTGTGCCTCCGCGGGATGGTGGTCCTGTACCAGCGGCACACCGGCTTCTGGGTGCACGGGTTCCGCAAGGGCAGGACCCGCAAGGCGATCCGCGTGTGGTTCGGGTGCGTGGTGGTCGTGCTCGCCGCCGGCTTCACCGCGGAGCTGGCGCTCGACCTCCGCGGGGCCATGGTGGTCGCGGGCGCGGTGCTCGCGGTCGCCCTCCTGCTGGTCAACCGGTGGTGGAGTCGCATCTACATCGCCGAACTGCGGGGAGAACGGTGACCGCGGTCGCGCCGCGCTTCGACGCGGTCATCCACCCATCGCCCCGGCTGCAGGTCTGCGGCCTGCTCGCCGCCGTCGACACGATGGACTTCGCCACGGTCCGCGACACGGTCGGGGTCAGCGACTCGGTGCTGTCCAAGCACGTCAAGCAGCTGGAGGAGGCCGGCTACGTGCGGGTGCACAAGGCCACCCGCGCCTCCCGGCTGCGCACCAGCCTGTCCCTCACCAAGGAGGGGCGCGCGGCCTTCGACGCGCACGTCGCCGAGCTGCGCCGCATCACCGGCGGCTAGGGGCGGGGTCGCCCGGCAGAGTGGGCCGGGTGGGCAGGGGTGCGCGGGCGGCCGACCTGGCGCTCGTGGTCGTCGCCGCCCTCGCGCTCACGCTGGCCCTCGACGTCCTCGACCTGCCCGCGCCGGCGCTCTTCGGCGGGCTGCTCGCCGGCTTGGCGCGTGGCCTGGCCGGCCGGCTCCGGCTCGCCGTCCCGCGGCCGGTCACCACGGCGGCCCAGGGACTGGTGGGCGTCTCGATAGGCGCGCTGGTCGACGGAGCCACCCTCGAGGCGATTGGCCGCGACTGGCTGCCGGTCCTGCTGGTCACCGCCGGCACCCTCCTGCTCAGCGTGCTGGCCGGTCTCGTCCTGCGGCTGCAGCCGGGGGTCACCCCCGTGACGGCCGCCTTCGCCATGGTCGCCGGGGGCGCCTCGGGCGTCACGGTGATGGCTGGTGAGCTGGGCGCCGACGACCGGACCGTCGCCGTCCTGCAGTACCTGCGGGTGCTGGTCGTCGTCGTCCTCGTGCCGGGAACGGCGGTGACCCTCTTCGATGCCGACCCCGGCTCCGGGGGGACGACGGTGGACGACGCCGGCCCCGGATGGCCGGCTGGGCTGCTGTTCGCGGCGGTCTGCGTGCTCGCCGGTGCACCGCTGGCCCGGCTGCTGCGGATCCCCGTGCCGGCGCTGCTCGGGCCGATGCTGGTCGCCGCCGGGCTCGACCTCGGCGGGCTCTCGGGCGGGGCGGCGGTCCCGGTGCCGCTGGAGGTCGCGGCCTTCCTGGTCATCGGGCTGGTGGTGGGGCTCGGCTTCGACCGCGACGGCCTGCGCGCCGTCGCCCGGACGCTGCCGCTCGGCCTCGCCGTCATCCTCGGCCTGGTCGCCGCCTGCGCCGGGCTGGGTGCGCTGCTGGCCGCCACCACCGGGGCGAGCGCGCTGGACGCCTACCTCGCCACCACCCCCGGCGGCCTGTACGCCGTGCTCGCCACGGCCCGGGACGGTGGCGCCGACGTCACCTTCGTGCTCGCCGTCCAGGTGCTGCGGCTGTTCGCGGTGCTGCTCGCCGCGCCGCTGCTGGCCCGCTGGCTGCGGTACACCGGGGAGTGACCGAGGCCGCCGGCCCGGTGCCGCGGGCGCCGAGCGCGCCTACCCTCGATCCGGTGTCGGAGGAGGTGAGGGAGCTGTCCGAGGACCAGACCGGCGCGGACGCCGGCACGCAGGACGCGGTGCTGCTGTTCGTCGGTGGCCCGCTCGACGGCCGGGTGGAGATCCGGGAGGCGCGGCACGGGGAGCCCCTGCCGACGATCACGCACGTGCACCTGCACGACGGCCCCAAGGTCGTGCACCGCTACGACCTGACCCCGCTGGGCCCGCAGGCCGGGGTCTACCACCTGCGCCCGCGGCAGGCGGTGCGCGACCAGTCCGTCGCAGAGTGACCCGTACACCTGTCACACCCGGGTGCTGACGGACGGCACTGCCCGGGCGGCCGGGCCGGCTGACACCGTCGGCTCATGCCCGGCGACCCGCTGCTCCTGCTCCACGTGACCGCCGGGACGGCGGGCCTGCTGCTCGGTCCGGTGTGGCTCGCCGCCCGCCTGGCGGGGGCGCGAGGGCGGGTCGCGGCCGGCGGCTACCAGGTGGCGGTCGCCGGCGTCGCGGCGAGCGGCGCGGTGCTGGCGCTGTCGGCGCCGGGCCTGGCCTGGCTGCTGGCGGTGGCGGTGGCCACGCAGGGGCTCGCGGTCGCCGGTGCGCTGGCCCGGCGGCGGGGCTGGCGGCACTGGCGGACGCTGCAGCCGCACCTGCTGGGTGGCTCGTACGTCGCGCTGGTGACCGGGCTGCTGGTGGCCGCCACGGGAAACCCGGTGTGGTGGGTGCTGCCGGCGCTCGCCGGCCAGCTGCCCATCGCGGTCGCGAAGCGCCGGCTGCACGGTGCGGGTGCCGCCGCGGGGCCGGCCGGTCAGCCGGCGCGCAGCACCAGCGCGAGGTAGCCGAACTCGTCGCGGTGGGCCTGCCGGACGTCGACCTCGCGGCGGGCCTCGGCCAGGACCGCCGCCGTCCCGGGGTCCGGGTCGGGCCACGCGTCGATCGCCGCGGCGAGCGGGCCGTGGTACTCGTCGGTCCAGTCCGCGTCGGGCAGCAGGTGCGTCGCCAGGACCTCCCAGCCCGCCGACCGGGCCGCCGCGACCAGCGCCGCCTCGTCGCGCATCGCCGGGTACTCGGCCCAGAATCGGCGGGCCTCCCCGGAGGGGGCGGCGGTGGTCCAGACGGCGTCGGTGAGCACGAGGGCGCCGCCCGGGCGCAGCAGCCGGCTCCACTCCCGGAGCGCCCGGTCCACGCCCATGAGGTAGGCCGCGCCCTCGCACCAGAGCAGGTCGAACCCGCCGTCGGGGTGGGGGAGAGCGGTCATCGATGCCCGCTCGACGGCGACCCGCGCGGCCAGGCCCGCGTCCCGCGCCGCGGCCCGGGCGCGCCGCAGGAACGGCTCGTGCAGGTCGACCGCGGTCACCCGGGCACCGTCGGCGGCCAGCACCAGCGACGCCCGCCCGGGACCGCAGCCGACGTCGAGGGCGCGGGGCGACGCCGGCAGCGGCGCGGTGAGCTCCAGCAGGGTCCGGGTGGTGGCGTCCGAGCCCACGCCCTCCCGGGGCAGGTCGCGGTGCAGGGCCCAGAAGACCTCGGCGGCGTCCACTGCCGTCAGTCCGGGTGCAGGCCGCGCAGCGCCGTGACCACGTCGTCGAACACCGCCCGCCCGATGGCCGCGCCCTCGCGGCGCGCCGAGCCGGGCGGGAGCAGCAGCAGCCGGTCCAGCCGCACCTCGCTGGGCCGCCCGCGCGGGTCCCAGCCGCCGCGGCCGACGTCCATCCAGGTCCGGCCGTGCCGGGCCTCGTCGGCGGCGTCCCGGTCGTGGTCCTGGCTCGAGAGCATGAGGCCGACGAGGTCCGCGCCGCGGCTGCCGACGACGAGTACCGGGCGGTCCTTGCCGCGGCCGTCGCCCTCGTCGTAGGGCACCCACGCCCAGACCACCTCGCCGGGGTCCGGCCGGCCGTCGTCCTCCGGGCGGTGCGCGAGGTCGACGCCGGCCAGACCGCCGGGGAGGTCGCGCACGCCGCCGCCGGACGGTGTCCCCCGCCGGGCGGCCGCAGGCCGGGTGGGGGCGGGCCGCAGCGCCGTCCGGAGCAGCGACCTGAGCACCCGGGGCAGGGAGGGACCGGCCATGCCCGGCACGGTACGGGTGGGACTCCCGGGACGGGTGGGACAGGGGAGGTGTCCTGTGTGACACACCGGTGGCAATCGGTCACGAGAACGGTTGCGCCGGCCGATGGAGGGGCACCATGTCCGCACGGGGCCGGGGCGGAGCCGTCTCCGGGAGAGGGGGGTCGTCATGACCTCGGCCGAGCCACTTCCCCCTGCTCAACCGCGGGGGCGCGAGGTGAAGGCGAGCGTGCTCGCCGCCTTCCAGCTTGTGGAGGACGCCCGCTACCTGGGCACCGGTCCGCGCACCCGGCACGGGCGCCGGCGGGCGCTGGCCGAACGCACCGTCGCCTATCGGAAGCTCGCCCGCGACCTGCGCGCCAGCTGAGAGAGGACCCCTGCAGGGGGGCGGCGGGGCCAGGGGGACGGGTCCTTCCTCAGGCGACGCAGAACTCGTTGCCCTCGGGGTCGGTGAGGGTCGCCCACTCGAACGGGCCCTGCAACTGCCGGTAGAGCTCGGTCGCGCCCAGCCGAAGCAACCGGGCGACCTCGTCCTCCCGCCGGTCGGCGCCCACGTGCACATCGAGGTGCACGCGGTTCTTGACGGTCTTGGGCTCGGGGACCCGCTGGAACAGCACCCGCGGCCGGTGGGGGTCGGGGGAGGTGATCGCCGCGCCCGAGTTCCAGACCAGTGCGCCGCGGTGCGTGGTGGTGTCGGCCTCGGTCGCGGCGCCCGACTCGACCATGCGTCGGATGAACGCCTCGTCCTGCGGCTCGACCTGCCAGCCGAGGACCTCGGCCCACCAGTCGGCCAGCCCGTGCGGGTCGGCGGAGTCGATCACGATCTGGACGTCGGTGGCCATGCGCGGACGATAGGGCGGACCACCGACAGGTCCCTCGTCAGAGCTCCTGCGCCAGCTCCGCGCGCATCTCCTCCTGGCCGGGCAGGGGCGTGCTCAGCCCGCAGTGGTCGCGCAGCACCTCGCCCAGCGACGGGAAGGTCGAGCGCTCGACCTGCCGGCCGGCGTCCCACAGCCCGGAGCGCATGACCGCCTTGCCGCACTGGAAGTAGGCCTGCTCGACGGTCAGCACCAGCACCGACCGCGGCGGGCGGCCGAACTCGGTCAGGTCCACGCCCAGGTCGTCCGGGCCCACGAGCATCGTCGTCCCGAAGACCTTGAGGGTCTCCTCGAAGCCGGGCACGAAGAACAGCAGGGCAGCGTGCGGGTTGCCCACGGTGTTGCGCAGGCTGTCGACCCGGTTGTTGCCCTGCCGGTCCGGGAGGGCGAGCGTCCGCTCGTCGAGGACCCGCGCGAACCCCGGGTCGCCGCCGCGCGGGGAGACGTCGGGCCGGCCGTCGGGCGCCGCCGTGGCCAGCGTGGCGAACGGCGACAGCGCGATGAAGGCCCGGCAGTGCCGGTCGAGGTGGTCGACGACCTTGTCCTGCACCAGCTTCGAGGGCGGTCGGTACCCGGCCAGGACGTCGGCAGCGGTGTCCACGGGTGCACCGTAGCCCGGCTACGGTGACCGGCCGTGGCTGCACGGTGGAGCTCCCCGGTCCGGTACGTCGAGTGCGACCAGCAGGGCGTCGTCTTCAACGCCCACTACCTGACCTGGGCCGACGAGACCTCCAACCACTGGTGGGCGGCGATCGGGCTGCCCTGGGAGGACCTCGTCGCCCGCGGCCTCGACCCGCTGGTCAAGGCCAGCTCGCTGGAGTGGACGTCGTCGGCCCGGTGGGGCGACACCGTCACCGTGGACGCCGGGACCGAGCAGCTCGGCCGTACCAGCGTGACCGTGCGGTACACGGTCCGGGTGGGGGAGCGGGTCTGCTGCGTCGTCCGCAACACCTACGTGTGCGTGGCCGACGGCGTGGCCACCCCCTGGCCCGACGACGTCCGGGCCCGGCTCAGCGAGGGCTGAGCGCGTCCCCGGGCGGGAGCACGGGCAGGCCGCCCGGGACGCCGTCCTCGACCAGCCGCCACAGCGCGCCGGTGTCGGCGTGCTCGGCGACCAGGTCGCCGAGGGCGTCCAGCCGCCGCTCGCGGACGGCGGCGAAGTCGGTGTCCGGCGCGGCCACGAAGCGCCGTCCGGCCACCCGGGCGACCTCGGCGAGGAACGCCCGCCGGAAGCCGTCGACCTCCAGCGCCCCGTGCCACGTGGTCCCGAACACCGACCCGGCGCGGGCGCCGTCGAGGAAGGGCTCCGCGGTGTCGTCGATGGTGACCACGCCGTGGTGGATCTCGTAGCCGCGCACCGGCTGCCCGAACGCCGTGCCCTCCGGCCGGCCCAGCGTCTTTCCCCGGGCGAACCGGACGTCGGCCGGCAGCAGCCCGAGCCCGGGCACCGTGCCGGCCCGCGACTCGACGTCGTCGGTGATCGTCCGCGCCAGCATCTGGGAGCCGCCGCAGACGCCGAGCACCGGCCGGCCCGCGGCGGCGTGCCGGGCGACGGCGTCGGCCAGGCCGGTGGCGCGCAGCCAGCCGAGGTCGGCGACCGTGGCGCGGGTGCCGGGCAGCACGACGAGGTCGGCGTCGGCCAGTTCCTCGGGGGTGGTCGCGAAGCGCACCAGCACGCCGGGCTCGGCGGCCAGCGCGTCGAGGTCGGTGAAGTTGGACAACCGCGGCAGCCGGGCGACGGCGACCCGCAGCACTTCCTCGCCGTGCGGCTGGCCGGCGGAGGAGACGCCGGTCGGGACGCCGAGGGAGTCCTCGACGTCCACCGCCGCACCGGGCAGCCAGGGCAGCACGCCGAGCGTCGGCCGGCCGGTGAGCGCAGTGAGCTGCTCCAGCCCGGGCGCGAGCAGCCGGACGTCGCCGCGGAACTTGTTCACCAGGAAGCCCGCGACGAGCCGCTGGTCGGCCGGCGGCATGAGCGCCACCGTGCCGTAGAGGGCCGGGAAGACCCCGCCGCGGTCGATGTCGCCGACGACGACCACGGGCAGCCCGGCCGCGGTGGCCAGGCCCATGTTGGCGATGTCGTCGGCGCGCAGGTTGATCTCGGTGGGGGAGCCGGCGCCCTCGCAGACGACGACGTCGAACCGGGACCGCAGGTCGGCGAGGCTGGCCAACACCTGCTCCAGCAGCGCGGCCTTCATCGGCCGGTACGACAGCGCGGTCACGTCGGCGACCGCCCGGCCGAGGACGACGACCTGGCTGGAGTCCTCGCCGCCGGGCTTGAGCAGCACCGGGTTCATCGCGGCCTCGGGCTCGACGCGCGCCGCGGCGGCCTGCATGACCTGTGCCCGGCCGATCTCCGCGCCGTCGAGGGTGACCATCGAGTTGTTGCTCATGTTCTGCGCCTTGAACGGCGCGACCGACACCCCCTGGCGGACCAACCAGCGGCAGATGCCGGCGGTCACCACCGACTTGCCGGCGTCGGACGTCGTCCCCGCGACGAGCAGGGCGCCGCCGGAGGCCGGGCGCCGGGGAACGGTGCCGCTCATGCCCGCGGCTGCCCCCAGCCGGCCTTCTCCTGGCCGGAGAGCTCGGCGATCGCCTCCATGATCCGGTCGGTCACCACCCGGCGGGCCCGGCCGTTGCCGGCCATCCCGCGCTGCTCGGGGAAGGTCAGCGGCTCGCCGAAGGTCACCGACACCTTGTGCGGCCGCGGCCAGCGGGAGTCGACCGGCTGCACCCGGTCGGTGCCGTGCACGGCCACCGGGACGACGGGGCAGTCGGCGGTCAGCGCGAGCCACGCGACGCCGGTCTTGCCGCGGGCCAGCCGGCCGTCGCGGGAGCGGGTGCCCTCCGGGTAGATGCCGAAGCCCTCACCGCGGCGCAGCACGCCCAGCGCGGTGTCCAGCGCCTCCTGCGCGGCGCGGTGCGTCTGCCGCTCCACCGGCATGGCCCCCAGTGCGGTGAACAGCGTCCGGGTCAGCCAGCCACCGACGCCCGTGCCGGTGAAGTACTCGGCCTTGGCCAGGTAGTGCACGCGGCGCGGCGCCGACAGCGGGATGACCATGCTGTCGATGAAGGACAGGTGGTTGCTGGCGAGGATCACCGGGCCGGTGGCCGGCACGTTCGCCCGCCCCGTCACGCGCATCCGCAGCGCGACGTGGAACAGCGGGCGCAGCAGGAACCGGACGACCAGGTAGAGCACGCCGCGTTCCCCTCTCGGCTCGGGGACCGCCGGAGGGCACCGGCGTCAGCGGCATCCTCTCCTGCGGTCGGGGAGCCGTCGCCTCCCGGGGCGCGTGGCGTGCCTCAGTGGTGCGGGCGGGGCGGGCAGACGTCCCGGATCAGCGCCTGGATGTCCTCCGGCAGCCCGGCGTGCCCGGCGGCGGACTCCACGATGGCCACCGCGACGTCGCGCACCTTGCGGTGCGAATTGCTCGAGATGTGCGCGAGCAGGTCGAAGGCCACCTGCTCGCTGCAGCTGGTGAGCAGCATGAGGATGCCCTTGGCCTGCTCGATCGCCGCGCGGCTGCTCATCGCGGTGCGCAGCTGGGCGACCTCGGTCTCCAGGGCGCGCACCCGGTCGTCCTCGGTCCCCGCGTCCCCGGGCCGGGCCGCCGCCTGGCGGGGCTCCGGGGGGACCTCGACGAGCAGGCCCTCCAGCGCCTCGACCGCCCCGGCCGCGTCGACCACGGGCTCGCCGACGAGGACGGCGGGTCGCTCGAGCCCGCCCCTGCTGCCCAGCCGGACCCGCAGCGCGAAGGGTTCGCCGGCGGTGCAGGCGGCGGCGATCGCGTCGAGCGCCCGGGGCCGGTCGCCGGGGTGCAGCGAGTGGACCAGCAGCTCGGTGCACGGCTGCCCCCCGGTGTGGGCGAGGTTGAGCAGCGCGGAGGTCTCCGGGGACCAGCTCCACGTGCCGGCGCGGCGGTCGTACCGGTAACGGCCGGCCAGCCGCCGGGCAGCCGGGAGGGGCCGTGCCGGCGGCGGCGCTGCCGGACGGGGCCGGCCGACGCTGCTGCGGGCCAGGATCGGGGAAGGGGTCGCTGTCATCTCGACTCCACGGGGTGCCACCGGGCCGGACCCGGCCGGGGCGCCGCCGGCCGTGGGTTCGACCGATGCGGTACGCCGGTGACGGTGTGTCACCAGCCGCTCCGTGTCACCGGACCGTACGGCGTCCCGGGGCGACACGCCCGCCCCTCGGTCCCGGTCTGATCACGGCTCCGCGTGTCCCGTGGTGCCGTACCGCCGAGGGTGACGCACCGGGGTCGGGCTGCGCCGCTGCGTCAGTGGCGGGGCAGCGCCCGCGCCGCGACGGCGAGCGCGGCGGCCGCGGTCCACACCGCCCGGGACAGCCGGACGGCGCGCGGGACGTCGGAGGCTGCGGGCGCCCGGCCGTCGCCCAGCGGCGGGCGCTCCTCCACCCGGCTGCCGTAGACGTTGCGGCCGCCCAGCCGGAGGTCCAGCGCGCCGGCGAGGGCCGCCTCGCACCGGCCGGCGTTGGGCGAGGGGTGGGCCGCGCCGTCGCGGCGCCACGCGGTCCACGCCCCGCGAGCCGAGCCACCCGTCAGCGGTGCGGCCGCCACCGTGAGCGCCGCGGTGAGCCGGGCGGGCAGCCAGTTGGCGACGTCGTCGGTGCGCGCGGCCGCCCAGCCGAACCGGGCGTGGCGTGGCGAGCGGTGGCCCACCATCGCGTCGAGGGTGTTGACCGCGCGGTACGCCAGCAGGCCGGGCAGCCCGGCGAGCGCTCCCCACACCAGCGGCGCGACGGCGGCGTCGGACGTGTTCTCCGCGACCGACTCGACGGTGGCGCGGGCCAGTTCGGCCTCGCCCAGCCCGGCGGGGTCGCGGCCGGCCAGCGTGGGCAGCAGCGCGCGGGCGGCCGGCAGGTCGCCGGCGTCCAGCGTGCGCGCCATCGCCGTCCCGGCGCGGCCCAGCGAGGTGCCCCCGAGCACGGTCCAGGTGGCGGCCGCGGTGACCAGCGTGCGGACGGCGGGCTTGCCGCGGGTGGCCCGGTCGAGCAGGACACCCAGGCCGGCCGCCGTACCGGTCAGCAGCCCGGCGTACGCGGCCCCGGCGGCGAGGGAGTCCCGCCAGAGCCGGCGCTCCAGGACCGCGGCGGCCCGGCCGAACCCGGCGACCGGGTGCCGGTGGCGCGGATCGGCCAGCAGCAGGTCGGCGGCGGCGCCGAGGGCCAGCCCCGCGGCGGTCGGGAGGTCGCGCGGGGGCACGAGGTCCATCCTGGGCCCATCGGGCCGACCGGCGCCGTCCCTAGGATCGACGGTCATGCGCCTGCCCGGCCGTTACAGCGGCGTCGCCCGGCCGATCGTCACCTACGGCACCGACCCGGTCCTGCACCGGCCGTGCGCGCCGGTGACGGCGTTCGGCAAGGACCTCCGCCGGCTGGTCCTCGACATGTTCGCGTCGATGGAGGCCGCCGACGGCGTGGGCCTGGCGGCCAACCAGATCGGCGTCGACGCGCGCGTCTTCGTCATCGACTGTCCGGACGCCGACGGCGAGGACGTCGTCGGCTACGTGGTGAACCCGCAGTTGGCCGTCCTGGAGCCGCACGAGGGGGAGCCGGCCGAGGAGGTCACCGAGGAGGGCTGCCTGTCGGTGCCCGGCCCCTACGCCGAGCTGCCGAGGGCCTTCCGCGCCCGGGTGGACGGCGTCGACGCCGACGGCGTGCCGGTGTCGATCGAGGGCACCGGGATGGCCGCCCGCTGCCTGCAGCACGAGGTCGACCACCTCGACGGCACCGTCTACGTCGACCGGCTGCCCGAGGAGCAGCGGGAGCGGCTGCTGGCGGAGGCGGCCGGGCCGGCGGGGGAGCTGCCCGCGTGAGCACGCCGATCGTGGTCGTCGGCATCGGCGCGGACGGCTGGGACGGGCTCTCGCCGCGGGCGCGTCGGGCGGTCGAGGACGCCGACGTGCTGCGCGGCAGCGCCCGCCAGCTGGCGCTCGTGCCGGACGGCGTCCCCGCCGAGCGGGTGCCCTGGCCCTCGCCGATGGCCCCGGCCCTCGCCGGCCTGCTGACCGAGCACCCGGGCCGGCGGGTCGTCGTGCTGGCCAGCGGCGACCCGATGCTCTCCGGCGTGGGCAGCTCGCTGGTCCGGCTGCACGGCGCGGGCGCGGTGGAGGTGCTCGCGCACCCGTCGTCGGTGACGCTGGCCTGCGCCCGGCTGGGCTGGGCGGTGGAGGAGACCCAGGTGGTGCCCGCGGTGGGCCGGCCGGTCGAGCTGGTCGTGCCGCACGCCACCCCGGGACGGCGGCTGCTGGTGCTCGGCTCGGACGGCGGCACCCCCGCCCAGGTGGCCGCGCTGCTGACCCGGCTCGGCTACGGCGCCAGCCGGCTGGTCGCGCTGGCCCAGCTGGGCGGGCCGGCGGAGCGGCGCTTCACCGGCACCGCCGCCGGCTGGCCGCACGCCGCGACCGACCCGCTCGTGGTCACCGCCGTCGAGGTGGTCGCCGACCCCGGCACCGTCGTCCTGCCGGCCGTGCCCGGGCTGCCCGACGCCGCGTTCGAGGACGACGGCCAGCTGACCAAGCGCGAGGTCCGCGCGGTGACGCTGTCGCGGCTGGCCCCGGTACCCGGGCAGCTGCTCTGGGACGTCGGCGGCGGAGCCGGGTCGATCGGCATCGAGTGGATGCGCACCTCCCCGTCCTGCCGGGCGATCGCCGTGGAGGCCCGCGCCGACCGCGCCGGGCGCATCCGCCGCAACGCCGTCCGGCTGGGCGTGCCGGGGCTCGAGGTGGTCGAGGGCCGCGCGCCCGGGGCGCTCGCCGGGCTGCCGGCGCCGGACGCGGTGTTCGTGGGCGGCGGCGCGACGGCGCAGGGGCTGCTGGAGGCGTGCTGGGCCGCGCTGCCGGCCGGCGGGCGGCTCGTGGCCAACGCGGTGACGGTCGAGAGCGAGGCGGTCCTGGCGACCTGGTTCGCCGGGGTCGGTGGCGACCTCGTGCGGCTGGCGGTGCAGCGGGCGGAGCCGGTCGGCGGCTTCACCGCCTGGCGGTCCGCGATGCCCGTGACGATCTGGGCGGTGGTCAAGCCGTGACCGTGCACTTCATCGGGGCGGGCCCGGGGGCGGCCGACCTGGTCACGCTGCGGGCCGCCCGGATCATCGCGTCGGCCCCGGTCTGCCTGTACGCCGGTGCGCTGGTGCCGCGCGAGCTGATCGACACCGCCCCGGCCGGCGCCCGGCTGGTCGACACCGCCGACCTCGACCTCGACCGCATCACCGCCGAGCTGGTCGCCGCCCACGAGGCCGGGCACGACGTGGCCCGGCTGCACTCGGGCGACCCGTCGGTCTACAGCGCGATGGCCGAGCAGATGCGCCGGCTCGACGCCGCCGGCGTGCCCTACGACGTCGTCCCCGGGGTGCCGGCGTTCGCCGCGGCGGCCGCGTCGCTCAAGCGGGAGCTGACCGTGCCGGGGGTCGGGCAGACCATCGTCCTCACCCGGACCAGCGCGCGGTCCACGCCGATGCCGCCGGGCGAGGAGCTCGCCGCCTACGCCGCCACCGGCGCGACGCTCGTGCTGCACCTCGCCGTCCAGCGGATCGGCGAGCTCGCCCCGCAGCTGGCCGCGCACTACGGGGACGACGGCCCGGTGGCCGTGGTGGCCCGCGCCAGCCGGGACGACGAGCTGGTGCTGCGCGGCACGCTCGCCGACATCGCCGGCCAGGTCGAGGCGGCCGGCGTGCGGCGGACGGCGGTCGTGATCGTGGGCCCCGTGCTCGCGGCGGCGGAGTTCCCCGACAGCCACCTGTACTCGACCACGCGATGTCGCGGCTAGGCGCGCCCGACCACGGTGCCGCCGCGGTCGATCACCACGACGTCGACCGCCACCGGGGCTCCCCGCAGGACGCCGAGTGCGGTGTCCCGCGCGCCGGCCGCCACCAGGTCGCCCAGCGGCAGCCCGGCGGCCCGGCACTGCTGCAGCGCGTCGAGCGCGGTGTTCGCGCCGCGCACGCCCTCGACCAGCTCCGGCGCCCCGCCGGCCTCGCGCACCATCGCGGCGAGCGACTCCGTCGACACCTGCGAGCGGCCCGAGTGCAGGTCGAGGTGGCCGTCGGCGAGCTTGGCCAGCTTGCCGACGCCCCCGGCGATGGTCAGCCGCGGCACCGGGTGGCGGCGCAGGTACTTGAGCACCGCGCCCGCGAAGTCACCCATGTCGAGCAGCGCGTCCTCGGGCAGGCCGTACAGCTCGGCGACCACCCGCTCGCTGGTCGAGCCGGTGCAGCCCGCCACGTGCTGCCGCCCGGCGGCCCGCGCCACGTCGACGCCGCGGCGGATCGAGTCGATCCACGACGAGCACGAGTAGGGGACGACGACGCCCGTCGTCCCCAGGATCGACAGCCCGCCGAGGATGCCCAGCCGCGGGTTCCAGGTCCGCCGGGCCAGCTCCGCGCCGTTCTCCACCGAGACCTCGACGACGACGTCGCCGGTGCCGCCGTGCCGGGCGGCCACCGCGGCGACGTGCTCGCGGATGAACTGCCGCGGCATCGGGTTGATCGCCGGCTCCCCGACCGGCAGCGGCAGCCCGGGCTTGGTGACCGTCCCGACGCCCTCGCCGGCCCGGAAGACGACCCCGCTGCCCCGCGGCCCGGTGGTCACGCGCACGGCGACGAGCGCGCCGTGCGTGACGTCGGGGTCGTCGCCGGCGTCCTTGACCACGGCGGCGGAGGCCGCGTCCGCCTCGAGGTGCTCGGTCGCCAGGGCGAAGGACGGGTGCCGGTCGTTCGGCAGGTCGACCCGGACCGGGTCGGGGAACTCGCCGGTGAGCAGCGCGGTGTACGCGGCGGTCGTGGCGGCGGTCGCGCAGGCGCCCGTCGTCCAGCCGTAGCGGAGCCCCGTGCTGCGCTCGCGCCCCGCCTCGGTCACGGAGTCAGCATGCACGGGCGGCGTGCGTGACCGGCCGGGTGCTGGTCCTGGGCGGCACGGCGGAGGCCCGGCGGCTCGCGGAGCGGCTGGTGGCCGGCGGCGTCGACGTGCTCAGCTCGCTGGCCGGCCGCGTCGCCGACCCGGTGCTGCCGGCCGGGGAGGTGCGGATCGGCGGCTTCGGCGGGACGGCGGGCCTGGCGGCGGCGCTCGACGGCGTGGCCGCGCTGGTCGACGCCACCCACCCGTTCGCGGCCACGATGACCGCGCACGCCGCCGCGGCCGCCGCGGCCACCGGCACCCCGCTGCTGCGGCTGCAGCGCCCCGGGTGGACGGCACAGCCCGGCGACGACTGGCGCTGGGTGGACTCCCTGGCCGACGCGGCGATCGCGGTGGCCGGCTGCCGCTCGGTGCTGCTGACCACCGGCCGGCAGGGGCTCGCGGCCTTCGCCGGGCTGGGCGCGCACTGCGTCGTCCGCTCGGTGGACCCGCCGGAGCCGCCGCTGCCGGCGCGCGCCACGGTGGTCCTCGCCCGCGGCCCGTTCACCGTCGAGGACGAGCGGGCGCTGATGACCGAGCACGGGGTCGACGCCGTCGTCACCAAGGACAGCGGGGGGCCGATGACCGCGGCCAAGCTCACCGCCGCCCGGCAGCTCGGCGTCCCGGTGGTGCTGGTCCGCCGGCCGCCGCTGCCGGCGGGCGTGCCGGTGGTGGCGACGGTCGAGGAGGCGCTGGCGTGGCTGGGCCGGTGAGCCGGTCCGGGCGGGGTCCGGTCAACGGGGAGTGCACGGCGGGGACCGCTCCGCTGCGTCATGGACACGCCGCTCACCCGCCCCGTCGTGACCCCGGCCTGCATACTCGCCAGCGCTGAGGACGCCGCACACCGCCGTCGAGCCGTCCCGAGGGGAGCCGTCATGAGCCGGAGCATCACGCTGGAGCAGTCCCAGGCGATCATCGAGGCCTGCAGGTCGGAGGCCACCACGATCGGGCAGCCGATGAACATCGCCGTCGTCGACGACGCGGGCCACCTCGTCGCGTTCGCCGCCATGGACGACACGAAGCTGATCGGCGAGGACATCTCGCAGAAGAAGGCCCTGACCGCCGTCTACTTCCAGATGGACACCCGCGACCTCGCGCCGCTGGTGCAGCCCGGGCAGCCGCTGTACGGCATCGAGGCGACCACGACCGGCAAGCTGGTCGTCTTCGGCGGCGGGGTGCTCCTGCGCGGGGCGGACGGCCGGATCGCCGGCGGCGTGGGCGTCAGCGCGGGCAGCGTGGACGAGGACCACCAGGTGGCCGAGGCGGGGCGGAAGGTCTTCGCCTGAAGGACGGAGCCTGAGGGCCGACCCCTGCCGGCAGGGCAGCCCGGGTTCAGGCCGACCGGAACGACCAGGCGGCCAGCCACACCGTGCCCACCGTGATCACCAGCGCCAGCGGCAGGTGCGTCACGATCGAGCCCGCGCTGCCCAGGGCCGCCTGCACGAAGGTGAGCACGAAGACCGCCGCGGCCAGCGCGGCCGGCCACCACACCCGCGTGCGCCGGCCGTGCAGCACCGTGGCGCCCAGCAGCAGCCCGGTGGTCACGTGCAGGGCGATCGCCCCGGCACCGTGGCCGCCGAGGGCGTCCTCGCCGACGAGGACCCGGCCGGCGGAGAAGAACTGCCAGAACAGCACCAGCACCGACAGCACTGCGGCTGCCTGTACCGGCCGGAGCGTCGAGACGGGGGTTGCCACGGCGGCGTCGCGGGTCCGGGTCATGGTGTCCTCCGGGACGGGGGGGCGGGAGAGGTGCTTGAAGATCGAAGCAGCAGAGTCCGGTCCGCACCAGGGCCTCGAGTCCCGCCTGGTGCTGTTCGACCTCGACGGCACGCTGGTCGACTCGAGCCCCGGCATCTGGGCCTCCGTCCGGGCGGCGGCCGAGGCGCTGGGCCTGCCGCGGCCGACGCCGGAGCAGTTGCGGGGGATGGTCGGCCCGCCGCTGCAGGACGGCTTCGCCCTGGTCCTCGGCGTGCCGCCGGACGACGTCCCCCGGGCGGTCGCCGCCTACCGCGCGCACTACTCGGGGGGCGCGCTGCTCGACGCGACCGTGTACCCCGGCGTCCCGGAGCTGCTGGCCGCACTGGCCGGGGCGGGTGCCACCCTCGCCGTCGCCACGAGCAAGCCGGAGCCCTTCGCCGTCCGGCTGCTGGCGCACGTGGGCCTGCTGCCGTCCTTCGCCTCGGTGCACGGCGCGACATTCGACGGCGCGGTGCGGCACAAGGACCAGGTGGTGGCCGCCGCGCTCGCCGCGCACGCCGACGGCGTGCGCCCGGTGCTGGTCGGCGACCGAGCGCACGACGTGCTGGGCGCCGCCGCGCACGGGCTGCCCTGCATCGGCGCGGGCTGGGGCCCCGCGCTGCCGGGCGAGCTGGCCGACGCCGGCGCGGCGCTGGTGGCGGCCACGCCGCGGGACGTCCTGACTGCCCTAAAACCCGGGTGACCGTCCGGCGTGCGGGCACGGCTTCCTGGACGCCGTCCGGCGCTGAACTTCCGGCGAGATCGGCGATCTCGCACGTGTGCGGCTGCGTAGCCGTGCGAGATCGGCGATCTCGCCGCTGATGGTCACTTTCAGGCGGCGACGGGCTGGGGCTGCTCGGCGGTCCGCTGCTCGGCTCGGCGCCGGCGCTGCAGCCCCGCCACCGCGCCGAGGGCCAGGGCGACCACGACGACGCCGTACCCGACGGTGGTCGGCCGCAGCCCCACCGCGCCCGACACGAGCCCGGCGGCGACGGCCGGGAGGCTGAAGGCGAGGTAGCCGACGACGAAGACGCTGGAGAGCAGCCCGCCGCGCTCGCCGGGCGCGACGCCCGCGGTCACGGTCGCCACCGCGCCGAGGAAGGCCGCGCCGAAGCCGAACCCGGACACCGCCGTGGCCGCGAAGAACAGCGCGATGCTCTCGGTGGCCAGCGAGACGATCGTGCCGCTGACGCCGGCGGCGAAGACCAGGCAGCCGGTGGTCATCGCCGTGTGCGGCACGGCGTTGCGCAGGCTCACGCTGCCGACGGCGCCCATGCCGTGCATCGCCACGATGACCAGGCTGCCAACGAGGTGGTCGGTCAGGCCGAAGACGCCGGCGGCGACCGACGGCCCCAGCGCCAGGTAGAGGCCGCCCAGGGCCCACATCGCCGCCAGGCACGGCAGCGCGACCAGGAAGGCCGCCCGCTGCGCGGCGGGCACGTGCACCCGCGGCCGCAGCGACGCGAGGGCGCCCGGGGTGCGCGGCGAGGACTCCGGCAGCAGCAGGGCCACGCCGGCGGCGACTCCGAAGAGCACGGTGAGCGTGCCGAACACCCGGTCGGTGGGCGCGGCCACGAGGTCGACCGCCAGCCCGGCGCTGACCGCCCCGAGGGCGATGGCGAAGCCGGGGACGGCGCTGTTGAGCAGCGCGCCGAGCGGGCGGTCGGCGCGCTGGTGGTCCAGCAGCGTCGCGCCCAGGGCGCCGGTCAGGGCCCCGACCGACACGCCCTGCACCACCCGCGCGGCGAGCAGCCAGCCCACCGAGTCGGCGGCCCAGAACAGCGTCATCGCGACGACCTGCAGCAGCATCCCGGCGACGACGACCGGCCGGCGTCCCACGTGGTCCGACAGCGCGCCGACGACCAGCAGCGTGGCGAGCAGCGCGATGGCGTAGATGCCGAAGACCGTCGTCAGCACGCCGGCCGAGAAGCCGAGCCGCTCCTGGTAGACGCGGTAGAGCGGCGAGGGGACGCCGGAGGCCGCCAGCACCAGGACGAGCAGCGCGGCCGCCGTCCAGAAGGAGGCGGCGCGGGACGCGCGGCGGGCGGGCACGCAGCAGGGCAAGCCCGCCGGCCGCACGGGCATTCCCGCCGGTCGGAGCGGCGCGGCGGTCAGCTGCGGGTGAAGTGCGGAGGCAGGACGACGTCCTCGCGGGTCAGGTCGTGCACCGACGCCTTCCCCAGCCCCAGCAGCGCCTCGTCGATGCCCTGCCGGATGATCGCCAGCACGTTCTGCACGCCGCGCTCGCCGTTCGCGGCCATGCCCCACAGGTAGGCGCGGCCGATCATGACGACCGTGGCGCCCAGGGCCATCGCCTTGACGACGTCGGCCCCGCGGCGCACCCCGCCGTCCATGAGCACCTCGACCTGGTCGCCGACCGCGTCCACCACGCCGGGCAGCGAGCGGATCGCCCCCGGCGTGCTGTCGAGGTTGTTGCCGCCGTGGGTGGACACCGAGATGGCGGTGACGCCGGCGTCGACGGCGCGACGCGCGTCGTCGGGGCGGGTGATCCCCTTGAGCATGAACGGCCCGCCCCACTGCTCGCGCAGCCACGCGACGTCCTCCCAGGTGGGCAGCGGGCTGCCCATCCACTGGCCGTAGGCGCCGAAGAAGTTCGGCGGCTGCTCGCCGTCGAGCGCGAGGTTCGGGACGCTCAGCTCGGGGACGCCGCCCGAGCGCAGGTAGGTGGCCAGCCAGCGCGGCCTGCGCAGCACCTCGGGGGCGAACCTGAGCGCGTTCCTGACGTCGATCTTCTCGGGGATGGGCGGGCTGCCCCAGTCGCGTCGGGAGGCGAACGACCAGTCCAGGGTCATGATCAGGCCCTTGGCCCCGGCCGCGCGTGCCCGCTCGGCGCGGGCGAGGATCGTCTCGCGGTCGCCGACCCAGTACATCTGGAAGAACAGCTTCTGCTGGGCCGCGCCGACCTCCTCCACGGGCTTGCTCGCGAAGGAGGACAGCCCCATCGCGACGTCCGCGGCCGCGGCCGCCCGGGCCACCGCCACCTCGCCGTCGGGGTGCACCGCCTGGACGCCGGTGGGGGAGATGAGCACCGGCATGGACACGTCCTGGCCCATGACCGTGGTGGCCAGCTCCCGCTTGGCGTGCAGGTCGGCGACGTGCGGGCGCCAGGTGATCTCGTCGAAGGCGGCGACGTTGTCGCTCGCCGTCAGTCCCTTCTCGGTGCCGGCGACCAGCGCCAGGTAGACCGACCGCGGCAGCCGCTTGCGCGCGCGGTGCTGGGCTTCCTCCACCGTCTCGAACCAGTCCCTGGTGCTCGCCATGAGAGCCCTCCCGCGATCGCCCGGCCGTCGGCGCCGCCTCCCGGGAGGGTGACGCACGCCACTGGCGGGCCATCGTGCCAGCAGCTGGCACTGAGTGTCAGCTGCCCGGTCGGAGGGGCCTCAGGGGTAGGTGCGCGGGCTGTAGACGGCGCCGGTGGCGCTGATCCGGGTCTGCGACGAGCCGACGATGACGCAGCAGCGCATGTCGACGGTCCCCGGGTCGAGCTCGCCGAGGGTGGTGACCCGTATGCTCTCCTCGGGACCGCCGACGTCCCGGCCGACGACGACCACCGTGTCGGCCTTGCGGCCCTCGAGCAGCACCTGCTGGGCCTCGGCGAGCTGGTGCGGCCGGGCCCGGGACCGCGGGTTGTAGAGGGCGAGCACCAGGTCGGCGGCCGAGGCGTGCCGCAGCCGCTCGACGACGACGTCCCACGGCTTGCGGACGTCGGAGAGGCTGACCACGCAGAAGTCGTGGCCCAGCGGGGCGCCGACCCGGGCCGCGACCGCCTGCGCGGCGGTCAGGCCGGGCAGCACCCGCACCGGGACGCCGGCGTACTCCGGCCGCTCGGCGACCTCGAGCACCGCGGCGGCCATCGCGAAGACGCCGGGGTCGCCGCTGGAGACGACCGCGACCCGCCGTCCGGACCGGGCCAGGTCCAGGGCGTGCGCGGCGCGCTCGGCCTCGACCCGGTTGTCGCTGGGGTACCGGGTCTGCCGCGGGTTGACCGGCACCCGATCCAGGTAGGGGCCGTAGCCGACCAGGTCGTCGGCGGCGGCCAGCGCCTCGGCGGCCTCCGGGGTGGTCCAGCAGCGGTCGCCCGGGCCGAGGCCGACGACGACGACCTCGCCGGTGCGGGGCGCGGCGTCCGCGGGCCGGTCGGGGCCGGGCGTCGGGCCGGTCAGCGGGCTGGGCAGCAGGGCGAGGGAGAAGTAGGGGACGGTCGCCGGGTCGACGTCGGCGAGCGGCACGGTGCGCTGCCGGTCGGTGGAGGCGCGCTCGACGTAGAGGGCCCGGTCGAGCACCCCGGCGGCGTCGAAGGCCTCGCGGACGTTGCCGAAGGTGCGACCCAGCTTCATGACGGCAGCGGCGTCGGTGGTGGCCAGCCACTCGGCGAGCTCGTCGGCCGGCAGCGTGCCGGGCAGCACGGTTAGCACCTCGTCGCGCTCGACCAGCGGCCGGCCGACCGCCGCCGCGGCGCCGCTGACGCTGGTCACGCCGGGCACCACCTCGGTCGGGTACCGGTGGGCCAGCCGCTTGTGCATGTGCATGTACGAGCCGTAGAAGAACGGGTCGCCCTCGGCCAGGACGACGACGTCGCGGCCGGCGTCCAGGTGCGCGGCCAGCCGGGCGGCGGCCGTCTCGTAGAACTCGTCGATCGCACCCTGGTAGCCCCCGGGGTGGTCGGTGGTCTCGGTGGTGACCGGGTAGACCAGCAGCTCCTCGACCTGCCCCTCGCGCAGGTACGGGGCGGCCACCCCGCGGGCGACCGAGCGGCCGTGCCGGGCGGCGTGGAACGCGACGACGTCGGCGGCGGTGATGAGCCGGGCGGCCTTGACGGTGACCAGCTCGGGGTCGCCGGGACCCAGCCCGACGCCGTACAGCCGACCGGTGCGCTCAGGTCCCTGTCCGCTCACTCGACGTCGCTCGCGATCGCGTTGACCGCTGCCGCCGTGATGGCGCTCCCGCCGCGCCGTCCGCGGACCACCAGGTGCTCGAGGTCCGAGGCGGCCAGGGCGTCCTTGGACTCCACCGCGCCGATGAAGCCGACCGGGATGCCCAGCACGGCGGCCGGGCGGGGTGCGCCGGCGGCGACCATCTCGAGCAGGTGGAACAGCGCGGTGGGCGCGTTCCCGATGGCCACCACCGCGCCGTCCAGCCGGTCGCGCCACAGCTCGAGCGCCGCGGCGGTGCGGGTCGTGCCGAGGTCGGCGGCCAGCGCCGGCGTGCGAGGGTCGTTGAGCGTGCAGACGACGTCGTTGTCCTTCGGCAGCCTCCGGCGGGTGACGCCCGAGGCGACCATCTCGGCGTCGCAGAGCACCGGCGCACCGGCGTCCAGCGCCTCGCGGGCCCGGGTCACGACGTCGGGGGAGAAGGCGAGGTCCTCGACCAGGTCGACCTGGCCGCAGGCGTGCACCATCCGCACCGCGACGCGGGCGACATCCTCGGGCAGGCCGGCCAGGTCGCTCTCGGCGCGGATCGTGGCGAACGAGCGCCGGTAGATCTCCGCGCCGTCCTTCTCGTACTCGTACATCAGCTCCACCCGACTCGGTATCCGGTCCCTGTCGCCACCACGTCGACGACCTCGCCCCGCGGCCGGCCGCAGCGCCGCTCGCACCCGGCCCAGTGCTGGCGGGCGCCGCCCGCGGGCAGCGTGCCACCGACCACCGCCCGGGCGGCGTCGGCCCGGACGTCGGCCAGCGACTTCGCGCAGCCAGGCCGCCCCGCACAGGCCGTCACCCGGCTCCAGGCGCTGCCCGGGTCGAGCACCAGCCCGGCGTCCGTCAGCCTCGCCGCCGCGGAGTCGTCGGGCAGGTCGGGGACGACGACGCTGCGCCACGGCGTCAGCTGCACCTCGTCGGCGAGGCCGGCCAGCAGGTCGGCCTGCTCCGCGGCGAGCCGGCCGAGCGGCACGACGGCGACGAGCGCGACCAACCCGTCGTCACACCGTCGCCCTCCGGGCGACACCGCGGCCACGTGCCGTCCCCCGGTCGTACCGAGCCGCTGCCCGTGTCCCGGTCGGGGAGCCTCCGGCCCCCGCGACCGGTCCACCCCGACCAGGTGCCGTTCCCCTGTGGAGCTGATCCGCTCCACGACGCGCCTCGGGCCGTCGTCCAGTTCACCCAGTCGCCACGCGGTGCCGCCCTGCGCCGCGCGCTCGTCGAGGAAGGCGCGGGTGGCGGCCAGCGCGACGGGGACGGCGTGGTCGGGGTGCACGCGCAGCCCGGAGTCGGTGCCGGCGAGGGTGAGCGCGACCTCGGCGGCGGGGAGCGCGAGCAGGCCGACGTCCCCGCCGAGGCCGGCGACGTCGCCGCGGCCGTCGTCGAGCGTGGCGAGGTACCGGCCGGGCAGCGCGGTGAGGGCGGGGTCGGCGCAGATCCCGGCGTCCAGCGCGCGGACCCACGGCCGGACGTCGAGGTGCCCGCCCACCCGGCCGGTGAGCGCGCTGGCCAGCACGTTGCGCACCCGCTCGTGCGGCGCGCTGGGCAGCAGGCCGGCGGCGGCGAGCCGCTCGCCGAGCTCGGTCCCCGCGCCGTCGGCCAGGCCGCGCAGCTGCACGTTGCCCCGGCTGGTGAGCTCCAGCGCCCCGTCGCCGAGCTCCCGGGCTGCGGCCGCCAGAGCCCGCAGCCGGTCGCCGGTCAGCAGACCCCCGGGCACACGCACCCGGGCCAGCGCACCGTCGGCTGCGGCGTGGGTCTGCAGCGCCCCGGGGCACGCGTCGGCGCGGACGCGGGCGGCGGGGCGAGCGGTCATGGCGCAGGCGAGGGTACTGAAAGGACCTCGCTGCCCCCCGCCCCTCGCTCCGCTCGGGTCGGGACCCTGCAGCGAGGCCGGCCTGCCGCGGTCAGCGCAGCTCGCGTCCGGCCGCGTCGAAGGACATCCACACCCGGCGGCGGTCGGCCCGACTGTGCACCTGTGCCATGGCCGCCACCCGGCGACGCTGCTCGTTGGTGGCCACGTGCTGGACGACGGCCACCTCGGCGTCGCGCATCGCCCGCTCGGCGGCGATCTCGACCGGGGTCGACGGGAGGTCGCTGCTCAGGTCGAGGTCGGCGTTGTCCATCGTGTCGTGCCGCGCGTACGGGCTGTCGTCCGGCAAGTGGCCGCTGATCCGGCCGTACGCGCCGAGGGTCAGCAGGAGCAGGCCGACGACCACGGAGAAGACGACGTTCTCGAACTCGAACGCCAGGATGTTGAACGACGTCCGGAGCACCGCCAGGTTGACCAGGGCGGAGAGCAGGAACAACGAGCCGGCGACGATCATGATCGTCGAGGTGACCCGGGGGCTGCGGGCCGCGGCGACCAGCAGGACGACGGCCATGACCACCGAGATCGTCGACAGCAGGCCGTTGGAGGACAGGCCGAGGATGCGCTCGCCCTCGGTCGAGAAGTAGTCCAGGCCACCGGCGAAACCGAGCAGGCCGAAGACCAGGAGGGTCAGGGCCACCAGCACGGCGCCGGTGCGCTGGACGGCGTACACGCGGGCGCCGGGGCCTGGGCGCTCCTCCGTGGTGCGGTTGGTGCGGTGCGGGAGGTGCAGTCGCAGTGCCATGGGGACTCCCGGGTGAGTGTGACGATGCCCATTCTTCCCCCGTTCCGGGTCGTTGGATGCACTACAGCCAGCTTTTTCCGCGCGCACCCGTGGGAAGCCTCGGCGGGGCGGGCGGGTTGTCCCGGCATGACCCAGCGCGACCTGCACTCGGAGTTCCTCCGCGCGGACCTGTTCCTCGCGATGGGGCAGCCGATCGAGGCAGCGCGACTGCTCGAGCCGCTCGTCGAGGCGGAGCCGGCCAACGAGGCCGCCCTCGAGCTGCTGGCCCGCGCCTACTTCGGCTCCGCCCAGCTGGCCAGAGCGGAGGAGGCGCTGACCCGCCTGGTGGGGATGGCCCCGGCCAACGGCTGGGCGCGGCGGGCGCTGGCCCGCACGCTGGAACGGCAGAGCCGGGCCGACGAGGCGGTGGCGCACCACCGGGTGGCCGACGCCCTCGGCGCTGCCTGAGGGAGGACGGGGTCCTCGTAGCTGCAGGAGGGCCGCCGTCACGCCGGAGCAGCGGCCAGGCGCTCGATCAGCCCGACCGACGCCTCGGGGTCGAGGGCCATCTCCGCGAGCAGCTCGAAGGCCCGGCCGTACCGGTGCACCTCGGCCTCCCCGTCGACGAAGGCGATGCGGGTCTTGTTCTCCAGGTAGACGACGTCCGGCGTCCCGGTGGCGCGCGACTCGAGGACGGAGAACGAGCCCGCCGTCACCGGGGGCAGCCCGGCGTCGAACGGCAGCACCTGCAGCGTGACGTTCGGCCGGCCGGCCACCTCGGCCAGCCACGCCAGCTGGCCGCGCAGCACCGCCGCGCCGTCGGACGTCCCGGGCGCGCCCGCGGTGCGGCGGAGCACCGACTCGTCGAGCACCGCCCACAGCAGCATCGGGTCGGCCGCGTCGAGGACCTCCTGCCGCCGCCGGCAGACCTGCACCCGGCGGTCCACCTCGGCAGGCGGGGGCCGCTCCCAGGTCGACAGCACCACCTGGCGCACGTAGTCCGGGGTCTGCAGCAGCGCGTGCGGCACCAGGGCGCCGAAGCAGCGCAGCGCCCGCGACCCCGCCTCCAGCCGGATGAGGTTGGCGTACCCGGCCGACAGGGTGTCGGCGTAGGCGTCCCACCAGCCGCGCGGCCGGGCCGACGGGGCGAGCCGGCGCAGCAGGTCGGCGTGGGCGTCGGGGACCCGGTAGAGCTCGAGCAGCCGGTCGAGGTCGTCGGCGGCGATGCCGATCCGGGCGGTCTCGATCCGCGACACCTTCGACGGCGACCACCCGAGCCGGGCCGCCACGTCCTTGGCGTGCAGGTGCTCGCCGGTGCGCAGCTGCCGCAGCTCGCGGGCCAGCCGGCGCTCGCGCACCGACGGCGTGTCCCGGTCGACCACGGAGCGACGGTAACCGTGCGTGCAATCGTGCAAGCGCGCTGGCGTCGCCCGGTGGGCGCCTGCCACCGTGAGCGTGCGGCCGCAGCCCCTCTCGATCCTCGACGCGAAGGACGACGGACATGACCGGAACGCACGTCCCCCTGCTCCGCTCCGACCTGTACGAGATCGCCTATCTGGCCGGCGGCCCCCGACGTGTGGTCGAGACCGCGGTGGTCGCACTGGTGGAGAACGGGCGACTGCGCGTGGACCGCGCCACGGGCCGGCTGCACGTCGTGGACGCCCACCGTCGGCACCCCGTCGAGGCGGTGGTCCTGGACGCCGTGGGACCGCGCGGACGCGCCGTCTGGGGGATCGTCTGGCGAGCGCGGTCGGACCCCCGCCTGGCCGCCGTCGCCGACGGTCTGGCCCGGGACGAGCTGCTCACCCGGCGCGGGGGTGTGGACGCGCGGGAGCGGTCGTTCTGGACGCTGTCGGGTCTGACGCGAGCCGGTCGAGCCGCGCTGCGGCAGGTGCGCCAGAACCCGCCGTCCCCACCGGTCACGGGCGGGAACGCCGCGCTGGCGGTGGCGCTGGCCGGGCCATCCGCGTGGGGCGCCGAGCTCCACACCGCGGTCTTCGACCCGCCTCCCCCGCCCCCGTCGTCCCCCGCGGACGCACGGGCTGCCCGGTACCGCCACGTCCGGTACGACGGTGGCGCGGTCGGCGCCGGAGGCGGCTGGGGCGGTGGCTTCGGCGGTGGCTTCGGCGGCGACTGCGGCGGCGGGGGAGGGGACGGCGGCGGGGGCTGCTGACCGGGCTCAGCCGACGGACTCGGCCGCGGCCCGCATCGCCTCCAGCGCGATCGGCGGCGGGGCCGCGAAGTCGAAGGCGCGGAACAGCACCCCGTGCCCGACCCCCATCGCCCGCCCCTGCAGCGCCGTGATCCCGGTGATCATGGGCCGCGGGGGCGGGTGCCCGGGGATCCCGGCCAGGTACTGCCCGTGCGCCTCCAGCGAGGCGATGCCCCGCTCCAGGGCCTCGCCGGTCACGTCCACGCCGTGGGTCGGGCGGTCGTCGCCGCCGACCAGCAGCCAGCGCACCGTCCAGGGCTCCAGCCCCTCGTCGAGCAGCTCGCGGAAGACCCAGCGGTTCCCGGCGTCGCGCAGCGCGTCGACGGCGGCCAGGCCGGCGACCCGGTGGTCGGCCTGGTTGAGCCCGGCGACGAACTCGACGGCCCACGAGCCGACGAGCAGGGCGTCGGGGCGGAGCTCGCGGATCACGCGCGTGATGTCCCGGCGCAGGCCCAGGCCGTACTCGAGGACGCCGTCCGGGTGGTCGAGGAAGCGGATGTCGCGCACGCCGACCGCCTCGCCGGCGGCCAGCTGCTCGGCCGTCCGCAGCCGGGCGGTCTCCTCCGGGCGCAGCGCGTCCATGCCGGCCTCGCCGCGGGTGAGCAGCAGGTACGCCACGTCGATGCCCTGGGCGGTCCAGGCGGCGACGGCCGAGGAGGTGCCGTACTCGACGTCGTCGGGGTGGGCGACGACGCACAGCACCCGCGAGAACGCGCCGTCGGGGAACGGCGGCACCGGGGGAGGGCCCATGGCCGGACGCTAGGGCCGCGACCCCGGCCGGCCGCGGTCACCCCTCGCGCGACCCCGGCTCCCCGGGGCGTCGCCACCCGCCGGATCCGGCCGGGTCCTCGCCGCGAGGCCCCAGGTCCTCCCGGTAGCGTGCCGTCGGTGTTCACGCTGCTGTCCACCAGCGACACCGACCTGCTCTCCGCCCGCGCCAGCGGCGCTGCCTGGCGGCTGGGCAACCCCGCCCGCCTGGACGACGCCGGGATCGCCGCGCTCGCCGACGGCACGGACCTCGTCGTCGTCCGCATCCTCGGTGTGCGGCGGCAGTACGAGGAGCTGCTCGCGCCGCTGCTGGCCGGGCCGGCGCCGGTCGTCGTCCTCGGCGGGGAGGCGCTGCCCGACGCCGAGCTGATGGAGCTGTCGACGGTCCCGATGGGGGTCGCGACCGAGGCGCACGGCTACCTGGCGCAGGGCGGCCCGGACAACCTGGTGCAGCTGCACCGCTTCCTGTCCGACACCGTGCTGCTCACCGGCGAGGGCTTCGAGCCGCCGGTCGTCGCGCCGGACTGGGGCGTGCTGGAGCGGGTGAGCCGGGGGAGCGGCCCGCGGGTCGCCGTCCTCTACTACCGGGCGCACCACCTGGCCGGGAACACCGCCTTCGTCGAGGCGCTGTGCGGCGCGATCGAGGACGCCGGCGGCTCCGCGCTGCCGCTGTACACCTCGTCGCTGCGCAGCGTCTCCGACGAGCTGCTCGACGTGCTGCGCACCGCCGACGCCCTGGTGGTCACCGTGCTCGCCGCCGGCGGCTCGCGGCCGGCCACCGCGCAGGCCGGCGGGGACGACGGCGCGTGGGACGTCGGCCAGCTGGCCGCGCTCGACGTCCCGGTCGTCCAGGGGCTGTGCCTGACCCGCGCCCGCGAGGAGTGGCTGGCCGACGACGACGGGCTCTCCCCGCTCGACGTCGGCAACCAGGTCGCGATCCCGGAGTTCGACGGCCGGCTCATCAGCGTGCCGTTCTCCTTCAAGGAGACCGACTCCGAGGGCCTGACGCACTACGTCGCCGACCCCGAGCGGGCGGCGCGGGTGGCGGGAACGGCGGTGGCGCACGCCCGGCTGCGGTCCGTGCCGCCCCAGGACCGCCGGATCGTGGTGATGCTGAGCGCCTACCCGACCAAGCACGCCCGCATCGGCAACGCCGTCGGGCTGGACACCCCGGCGTCCGTCGTCCGGCTGCTGGCCGCCATGCACGGCGCCGGCTACGACGTCGGCCCGTTCGACGGCGCCGACGCGCTGCCCGGCGTTGCCGACCTCGACGGCGACGCCCTCGTGCACGCCCTCATCGCCGCCGGCGGGCAGGACGAGAACTGGCTGACCGAGGAGCAGCTGTCGGGCAACCCGGTGCGCATCCCGGCCGCGGAGTACCGGCGCTTCTTCGGCACCCTGCCCGCGGACCTGCGCGAGGCGATGGTCCGGCACTGGGGGCAGCCGCCGGGGTCGCTGTTCGTGGACGGGGACGACATCGTCTTCGCCGCGCTGCGGGCGGGCAACGTCGTCGTGATGGTGCAGCCGCCACGCGGCTTCGGCGAGAACCCGATCGCGATCTACCACGACCCGGACCTGCCGCCGTCCCACCACTACCTGGCCGCCTACTGGTGGCTGCGGTCGGTGTTCGGCGCGCACGCGCTGGTCCACGTCGGCAAGCACGGGAACCTGGAGTGGCTGCCGGGCAAGACGGTCGGGCTGTCGGCCTCGTGCGGGCCCGACGCGGCCCTCGGCGACCTGCCGCTGGTCTACCCGTTCCTGGTCAACGACCCGGGCGAGGGCTCGCAGGCCAAGCGCCGGGCGCACGCCACGCTGGTCGACCACATGGTGCCTCCGATGGCCCGCGCCGACTCCTACGGCGACATCGCCCGGCTGGAGCAGCTGCTCGACGAGCACGCCAACGTCGCGGCGATGGACCCGGCGAAGCTGCCCGCCGTCCGGGCGCAGATCTGGACGCTGCTGCAGGCGGCGAAGCTCGACCACGACCTCGGGCTCGCCGAGCGGCCCAAGGACGACCACTTCGACGAGATGATCCTGCACGTCGACGGGTGGCTCTGTGAGATCAAGGACTCGCAGATCCGCGACGGCCTGCACGTGCTCGGCACGCCGCCGTCCGGCCAGGACCGGGTCGACCTGGTGCTCGCGATGCTGCGCGCCCGCCAGATCTGGGGCGGTCAGGTGGCGCTGCCGGGGCTGCGCGAGGCGCTCGGCCTGCCGGAGGGGGCCGATCGCGTCACGACCGACGCCGTCGAGGCGCAGGCCGCCGATCTCGTCTCCGGCATGGAGGCGGCCGGCTGGACCGGGGGCGCCGTCGGGCCCGTCGTCCGCGGGGTGCTCGGGCGCGAGGACGAGCAGGTGGCCGCCGTGCTGCGGTTCGCCGTCGACGAGGTGGTGCCCCGGCTGGAGCGCACCACCGACGAGCTGGACGCGACGCTGCACGCCCTCGAGGGCGGTTACGTGCCCGCCGGGCCGTCGGGCTCGCCGCTGCGCGGGCTGGTCAACGTGCTGCCGACCGGCCGCAACTTCTACTCGGTCGACCCGCGGGCCATCCCGTCGCGGCTGGCCTGGGAGACCGGGCAGGCGATGGCCGACTCCCTCGTCGAGCGCTACCTCGCCGACACCGGGGAGTACCCGGCCTCGGTCGGGCTGTCGGTGTGGGGCACCTCGGCGATGCGCACCTCGGGGGACGACGTCGGCGAGGTGCTCGCGCTGCTCGGCGTCCGCCCGGTGTGGGACGACGCCTCGCGGCGGGTGACCGGCCTGGAGCCGGTCCCGCTCGAGGAGCTCGGCCGTCCGCGGATCGACGTCACCGTGCGCATCTCCGGCTTCTTCCGGGACGCCTTCCCGCACGTGGTGACCATGCTGGACGACGCCGTGACGCTGGTCGCGGGGCTGTCCTCGGAGTCCGACGACGAGAACCACGTGAAGGCCCACGTGGACGCCGACGTCGCCGGGCACGGCGACCGTCGCCGGGCCACCACCCGGGTGTTCGGCTCCAAGCCGGGCGCGTACGGGGCCGGGCTGCTGCCGCTCATCGACTCACGCGACTGGCGCGGGGACGCCGACCTGGCCGAGGTGTACGCCGTCTGGGGCGGCTACGCCTACGGCCGCGGGCTGGACGGCGTGCAGGCCCGCCCGGACATGGAGACGGCCTACCGGCGGATCGCGGTGGCCGCGAAGAACGTCGACACCCGCGAGCACGACATCGCCGACTCCGACGACTACTTCCAGTACCACGGCGGGATGGTGGCCACGGTCCGCGCGCTGACCGGCTCGGCGCCGCGGGCCTACATCGGTGACTCGACCCGGCCGGAGTCGGTGCGCACCCGCTCGCTGACCGAGGAGACCGCCCGGGTGTTCCGCGCGCGGGTGGTCAACCCGAAGTGGCTGCAGGCGATGCGCCGGCACGGCTACAAGGGCGCCTTCGAGCTGGCCGCGACCGTCGACTACCTGTTCGGCTACGACGCCACGACCGGCGTGGTCGCCGACTGGATGTACGAGAAGCTCGCGCAGACCTACGTGCTCGACCCGGAGAACCGCGCGTTCCTCGAGCAGTCCAACCCGTGGGCGCTGCACGGCATCGCCGAGCGGCTGCTGGAGGCCGTCGACCGGCAGATGTGGGCGGCGCCGGACCCGGAGCTGCTCGCCGAGCTGCAGCGGGCCTACCTCGACACCGAGGGCGACTTGGAGGGCGGGGAGACGCCGGCGTCGACCCGTTCTTGATCTCCCCCGCGCATCGACCGGCGGGGTCCTGGGTAGGCCCGACACATGAGCATCCTCGGACGACTGATGGGCACGGCAGAGAACACTGCGCGCACCGCGGCCCGCGGCGGGCGGACCGGGCGGGGCATGCCCCGTTCCACCGGGCGGATGTCGACCGGTCGCGGCTACGGCCGGGCGACCTCCGGCCGCGCGGGCCGTGGGCGCCCCGCGACCCCCGCGGCCTCCGGGCTCGGTGGGCTGCTCGGCGGCCTGCTGCGCCGCCGCTGAAACAAGGACCCCCTCGCCCCCCACGCCTCGCTCCGCTCGGCGCGGGGCCCTGCGAGGGGGCCGTTCCAGAACGTCACCAGGGGAGGGCGGCGGCGGTCACCAGCAGGGTGACCGCGGCCGCCGTCTCGCCCATCGCCCCCATCACGTCGCCGGTGACGCCGCCCAGCCGGGCGCGCGCCCGGCGCAGGAGCAGCTCGGCCGCGAGCAGCCCGGCCGCGGCACCGGCTACCAGAGCCTGGTCGGCGACGGTGAGCACGGCCGCAGTGAGGAACACCCAGCCGGCCAGCCAGGTCGCCGAGACCGTGCCGGCCACCGACCGCCCGAGCGCGGAGCCCGCGGCCATCGGGACGCCGGCCAGCCCGGTGCGGGCCATCGCGAGCCGGGCCACGAGCGGCGCGGCCACGAGCGCGGCCCAGCCCCGGTCGGCCTCGAGCAGGGTGGCCGCGGCGGCGACCTGCAGCAGCACGGTGAACAGCAGCGCGACCACGCCGAACGGGCCGACGTCCCCCTGGCGCATGACCTCGAGCGCCCGCTCGCGACCGCGCAGCGGGCCCAGGCCGTCGGCGGTGTCGGCCAGGCCGTCGAGGTGCAGGCCCCGGGTCAGCGCGGCCAGGAGCGCCACGGCGAGCACCGCTCCGGTGAGCGGGGAGACCAGGCGGGCGCCGGCGACACCGACCCCGGCCGCGAGCGCGCCGAGCACCAGACCGACCAGCGGCGCCCACGGCAGCACGCCGCGGGTGGACGCCGCCGCCCGCGCCGGCACCCGCAGGACGGTGAGCAGGGCGGCGGACTCCAGCGGGCCGGTCCACCTCATCGCAAGCGCTGTGGCAGCCCGGCCACCACGAACCACACCTCGTCGGCGGTGCCGGCCAGCCGCTGGTTGACCGTGCCGAGGGTGTCGCGGAACAGCCGCCCGGCGGGGGTCTCGGGGACCACGCCCAGCCCCACCTCGTCGGACACCGCCACCACGTGCGCGGGCGTCATCGTCCAGGCCTCGACCAGCGCGTCGCAGCGGCGGGCCAGGCGGTCCGCCGCACCGGCCTCGTCGGTCCAGACACCCGTCTCGTCCATCAGCGCGGCCACCCAGGTGGTGACGCTGTCGACCAGCACCGTGCCGCGGCGCAGCAGGTCGCTGGGGGCGGTCGTCTCCAGCGTCGTCCAGCCCGTGGGGCGCCGGGCCCGGTGCGCGGCGACCCGCTCGGCCCACTCGGCGTCCCCGGGGAACGGGGGAGAGGTGGCCAGGTAGGTGACGTCGCGGGCGTCGGCGACCAGTGACTCGGCGTGCGCGGACTTGCCCGACCGAGACCCGCCCAGCACCAGGACCCGGCTCACCGCCCGGCCGCCCTCGCGGCACTCACAGCGCCAGCTCGAGCGCGGTCACGGTGCCGTTGTGCGGGGTCACCGCGGGCATCGCGTCCGGCCCCAGCCCGGCGGCGACCGCCTGCGCGGCCCGGATCGTGTCGCCGTGGGTCACCAGCGCGATCATCTCGCCCGGCGGGTCGGCGGACAGCGCCTTCAGGTACGCGCCGACGCGGGCGTGCAGCTCGGCCAGGCTCTCCCCGCCCTGCGCCGCCCAGTGCGGGTCGGTCCAGTCGACGACGTCCCACAGCTCCAAGGAGGGCCGTCCCTCGAGCACCCCGTAGCCCTGCTCGCGCAGCGCCGGCGTGGTCGTCAGCGGCAGACCCGTGGCGCGGGCGCAGTGCTCGGCGGTCTGCACCGCGCGGCGCAGGTCGCTGGATACGAGCACCCCGGGACGCAGGGACGCCAGCTCCCGCGCCGCCGCGGCCGCCTGCGCGTGCCCGAGCTCGGTCAGCGGCACGTGCGCCGTCTGGCCCTGCATCAGGCCCGCGGCGTTCCACTCGCTCTGCCCGTGGCGGACGAGCAGGAGGGTGAGGGGCCGGGCCATGGTGGCAGGCAGCCTAGTCAGGGCCCTGGCCGGGGTCCGCTGGTTCCCGCGGTCCGCCTCGTACCGTCGGGACGTGACGATCCCCGTGCGTCCCGGCGCCGCCCGCCCGGCGGGCCGCCCGGCCGCTGCCGACCCGCTCGCCCCGCTGCTCGACCTGCCCGGCGTGCGGGACGCCGCCGAGGCCGCCCGCACCGGGATCGACCGGCTGCTGCGGCACCGGCTGATGCGCAACCGGTCCGCCGAGGTCAGCACCGAGTCGGCGCTGCGGGGAGCCCGGGCGTCCGCCGCGCTGGAGGGGGTCGACGTGCCGTTGGCCGACCTGCGGGCGGGGCAGGTCGACGACCCGGTCGTGCAGGGCGCGCTGCGCGCCTCGGTCGCCCTCGGCTCGGTGCAGGACACCTGGACCCGGGCGCCGGGCCAGGTGCTCGCCCGGCTGCACGTGCTGGCCGCCGCGGACCTCGCGGACCGTGCCGACCTCGGCCGTCCCGCCGCGCCCGCTGGTCCCCGGCTCGGCGGGCTGTTCTCGCTGGTCACCGGAGAGAGCGCGGTGCCGGCCGTCGTCCTGACCGCGGTCGTGCACGGCGAGCTTGCGGCCGTCGCCCCCTTCGGCACCGCGGACGGCGTCGTCGCGCGCGCCGCGGCCCGGCTGACCGGCATCACCCGCGGCCTGGACCCCAAGGCGGTGTCGGTGCCGGAGGTCGGCTTCGTCGAGCTCGGTCGCGAGGAGTACGCCCGCGTGCTGGCCGGCTACGCCTCCGGGCAGCCCGACGGGGTCGCGGCGTGGCTGGTGCACTGCTGCCGCGCCACCGAGCACGGCGCGCTGGAGGGGCTGGCGATCGCCGAGGCCCTGCTCCGCGGCTGACGGGCGGGCAGACTGGGGCCCGTGCGACACCTCGACGTCGACGGGCTCGGTGCGGTCAGCCGCGTGGGCCTGGGCACCTGGCAGTTCGGCTCCCGCGAGTGGGGCTACGGAGACGCCTACGCCTCCGGTGAGGCCAGGGCGATCGTCCGGCGCGCCCGCGAGCTCGGCGTCACCCTGTTCGACACCGCGGAGATCTACGGCTTCGGCCGCAGCGAGCGGATCCTCGGGGAGGCGCTGGGCGAGGAGCGGGCGGACGTCGTCGTCGCCAGCAAGCTCTTCCCGGTGGCCCCGTTCCCGCCGGTGGTCCGCAGCCGGCTGGCCGGCAGTGCCCGCCGGCTGGGGCTGGACCGCGTGCCGCTCTACCAGGTGCACCAGCCCAACCCGGTGGTGCCCGACTCGGTGACCATGACCGGCATGCGCGAGCTGCTCGACGCCGGCCGCATCGGCGCCGTCGGCGTCTCCAACTACTCGCTGGAGCGCTGGCGGGCCGCCGACGCCGCCCTCGGCAGGCCGGTGGTCAGCAACCAGGTGCACTTCTCGCTCGCGGCGCCGTCGGCGCTCGACGACCTGGTGCCCTTCGCCGAGCGCGAGGGCCGGGTGGTCATGGCCTACAGCCCGCTGGCCCAGGGCCTGCTCGGCGGGCGGTACGGCGTCGACAACCGGCCCGGTGGCGTCCGCGCGGCCAACCCGCTCTTCGGCACCGAGAACCTGCGCCGCGTCGAGCCGCTGCTCGGCGTCCTCCGGGAGGTCGCCGCCGCCCACGACGTCACCCCCGCGCAGATCGCGTTGGCCTGGCTGGTCTCGCTGCCGCGGGTCGTCGTGATCCCCGGCGCCTCCAGCGTCGCCCAGGTCGAGGCCAACGCCGCGGCGGCCGACATCGAGCTGCGGCCGGACGAGCAGGCGGCGTTGACCGCGGCGGCCCGGGCGTTCCGGCCGGTGTCCGCCGTGCGCACGCTCGTGGAGCGAGTCCGGGAGCGCCTGCCGCTCTGAGGTGCTGGGACGGCGCCATTGCCGTAGCAGGGACCCCGTCTTCGGCCTCGTCCCGAGGCTCGCCGCGAGCCCCGTCCCGGGTCCCGCCCTGAGCTTGCGAAGGGCGGGGAGGACGGGGGTCCTTCCACGGTGAGGAGGACGGGTCCTCTCAGGCGCCGCGGCGCCGCCACCGGCCGGGCGCCGGTGCGGGCGGGGTGTCGGCGACCACCCGGAGGGCACGCCGGCGGGCGTACCAGGTCAGGCCCACCACGGCGGCGCCCACGCTCATCGCCGCACCGGTGACCACCGGCGCGGACGGGACCGGGAACCGCGAGCGCACGGTCACCGGCCAGGTGAACTCCAGCACCGGCCAGCCGTGCTCGGCCGCCGCCCTCCGCAGCGCCCGGTCGGGGTTGACCGCCGTGGGGTGGCCGACCGCAGCGAGCATCGGCAGGTCGGTGATCGAGTCGCTGTAGGCGTAGCAGTCGGCCAGGTCGTAGCCGTTCTCGGCGGCGACCTGCCGGACGGCAACAGCCTTGTTCTCCCCGTAGGCGTAGAAGTCAATCTCGCCGGTGTAGCGGCCGTCGACGGTCACCATGCGCGTGGCCACCACGCGGTCGACGCCGAGCAGCTGGCCGATCGGCTCGACCATCTCCGCCCCACTGCTGGAGACGATGACGATCTCCCGGCCGGCCGCCCGGTGCTCCTCGATCAGGTCGGCGGCCTCGGCGTAGACCATCGGCTCGACGATGTCGTGCAGCGTCTCGCGCACGATCTCGTGGACGGTGGCGACGTCCCACCCGGTGCACATCTGGGTGATCTGCGCCCGCATGCGCTCCATCTGCTGAGCGTCGGCACCGGCGAGGGAGAAGACCAGTTGCGCGTAGGCGCCCTTGAGGACGGCGCGCCGGTTGATGAGCCCGCCCTGGAAGAACGGGCGGCCGAAGGCCAGGGTGCTGGACTTGGCGATGACCGTCTTGTCCAGGTCGAAGAACGCCGCTGCGCGGGTCACGGTTCACGACTGTAAAAGAGCACGACGACAGTGACCTGTCCCACTGCGCCGTCCACACCCCTTCGGGTCGTCCACAGATCCCGGCCGTCCCTCGCGGCACGCCCGCCCCGCCGCTGGGCTGGCCGCCGTGTCCGCCTTCCGGTCCCCGCCACCCCGTCCACTCGTCGCCAGTGCCGACGAGGACCTGCTCGACGACCTGCTGCGGCTGCTCGCGGCGGCCGGCGCCGAGCCGGAGGTCGCCTCAGGCGGCCCGGCGCTGCGCCGCGCCCACCGGGAGGCGCCCCTGGTGCTCCTCGGCGCCGACGTCCTGGCGTCCGCGCCGGTGCGCGGGCTGCCCCGCCGTCCCGGCGTGGTCGTCGTCGCGGCCGAGGAGCCCCCGGCGCCGGTCTGGGCGGCCGCTGTCGAGCAGGGCGCGGAGCGGGTGGCGGTGCTGCCCGCGGACGAGGGCTGGCTGGTCTCCCGGGTGGCCTCGGCGCTGCGCCGTCCGGTCGACCGTGGCTGGCTGGTCGTGGTCGGCGGGAGCTGCGGTGGGGCCGGCGCGAGCACCCTCGCGACGGCGCTGGCCCTCACCGCCGCGCCAGGCGGGGACGGTGTCCTGCTGGTCGACACCGACGGCTGGGGCGGCGGCCTGGACCTGCTCCTCGGCGCCGAGCGCGACGAGGGTGCGCGCTGGCCGGACCTCGCCGGGCTGCGCGGGCGGGTGGCCGGCGACGCGCTCATGGCGGCGCTGCCGGAGGTCGGCGGCGTGTCGGTGCTCGCCGCCTCGCGCTCGGCACCCGGGGAGGTGCCCGCCGAGGCGCTCACCGCGGTCGTCGAGGCGGCACGGGCCGGCGGCTGGCCGGTGGTCGTCGACCTGCCGCGCACCGCGGGCCCGGAGGCGACCGCCGCCGTGCTGGCCGAGGCCGACCTCGCGGTGCTCCTCGTCCCGGCCCGGCTCCGGGCGGCGTCGGCGGCCCGGCTGCTCGTCGAGCCCGCCGGAGACGGCCGGCCGGCGCCGTGGTCCGTCGCGCAACTGGTGCTGCGGCCGGTGCCCGGCGGGCTGTCCTCCGACGACGTCGCCGACGTGGTCGGCCGCCCGGTGCTGGCGGAGCTGGCCACCGACCGCAGCGCGCCGTCCCGCGGCGAGCAGGGCCGGCCGCCGCAGGTGGGCGCCTGCTCGCCGCTGGGTGCGCTGTCCCGCCGGCTGCTCGTCCAGCTCGGCCGGGCGGACGGGGTGGCGGCGTGAGCGAGCTCCTGAGCACAGCGGCGCCGCGGGCCCGGTCGACGGGCGCCGGCGAGGAGAGCTCGTGAGCGGGGCGCTGGTCGACCGGGTCCGGGCGCGGCTCGTCCTCGAGCCCGGGGTGCCGACGCGGGCCGCCGTGGCCGCGCTGGTCCGGGAGGAGTCCGGCGGCCTGCTCGGCGACGACGACGTGCTGCGGGCGGTGCGGGACGCGGTCGACGAGCTGGCCGGGGCCGGTCCGCTCGAGCCGCTGCTGCGGGAGCCGGGGGTGAGCGACGTGCTGGTCAACGGCCCGGACGAGGTGTGGGTGGACCGCGGCGGCGGGCTGGAGCTCACGCTGGTGCGCTTCCCGGACGAGGACGCGGTGCGCCGCCTCGCCGTCCGCCTCGCCGCCGCGGCGGGGCGGCGGCTCGACGACGCCGCGCCATGGGTGGACGCCGGCCTGCCCGACGGCACCCGGCTGCACGCGGTGCTGCCGCCGGTCTCGGGCAGCGGCACCTGCCTGTCGCTGCGGGTGCTCCGCCGGGCGTCGCTGTCCTTCGCCGACCTCGCCGGGCGCGGTGCCCTCCCTGGCGCGTCCGGGGAGCTGGTGCGGGCGCTGGTCGCCCGGCGGCTGGCGTTCCTCGTCACCGGTGGCACCGGCTCGGGCAAGACGACGCTGCTGTCGGCGCTGCTCGGGCTCGTCCCGCCGGGTGAGCGGCTCCTGCTGTGCGAGGACGCCCCGGAGCTGGTGCCGGCGCACCCGCACGTCGTCCGACTGGCCACCCGGCCGCCCAACGTCGAGGGCGTCGGGGAGGTGACCCTGCGCGACCTGGTCCGGCAGGCGCTGCGGATGCGACCCGACCGGCTGGTGGTCGGCGAGGTCCGCGGCGCCGAGGTCACGGATCTGCTGACCGCGCTGAACACCGGGCACGACGGGGGTGTGAGCACCCTGCACGCCAACCGGCCGGCCGAGGTACCCGCGCGGCTGGAGGCGCTCGGCGTCGCAGCCGGCCTGGACCGGCTGGCCGTGCACAGCCAGGCGGCCGCGGCCCTGTCCGTGGTGGTGCACCTGCGCCGGTCGCCGTCGGGACGGCGGGTCGAGGAGATCGGCGTGGTCCGCCGCGCCGGGGACCTCGTCGTCGTGGAGCCCGGGTGGCGGGCCGACGGTGGTCCCTGCCCGGGCGCAGCACGGCTGGCCGACCTGCTCTCGGCGGGGCCCGGATGAGCAGCGGGCTGCTGCTCGCCGCCGCCCTGCTGCTGTGGCCGGGCCGCGCGGCACTCCGCCGCGAGCGCCGGCGGTGGCTGAGCCCGCGGGCGGACCCCGCCCCCCGCCTCGGTGCCAGGGTGCCGCTGCCGGCCCTCGCGGCGGCCGCCACCGGCGGTGTCGCGGTGCTGCTGAGCACCCCGCTGGTGGCGGTCCTGGCCGGCGGCTGCGCGGCGCTGGGGGCCCGGGCCGAGCTGCGCCGGCGGGTCGGCCTGCAGGAGGAGGCCCGGGTGACCGCGCTGGTCGAGGCGCTGACCGCCCTGGGCGCGGAGCTGCGCGGTGGTCGCTCGCTGGAGGAGGCCACCCGCGCCGCCGTCGCCGCCTGCGCCGACGTGGACAGCGGCCGGGCGCTCGCGCGGGCGGTGCGCTCTCCGGGGGACGGCGGCCCAGGGGCCGACGGGGAGCTGGGGCGGGTACTGGCACGGGTGGCGGCGGCCGCGCGGCTGAGCGCGCGCACCGGCTGCTCGCTGGCCGCCGTCGTCGGCGCGGTGGAGGACGACCTGCGCGCCCGGTCCCGGCAGCGGCTGGAGCTGCGCTCGGCCACCGCCGGATCGCGGGCCAGCGCGGCGCTGCTGGCGGGGCTCCCCGTGCTCGGCCTGGTCATGGGCGGAGGCGTGGGCGCCGACCCCTGGCACGTGCTGACCACCTCCCCGACCGGCCAGGTGCTGCTCGTGGCGGGCGTGGGCCTGGAGGTCGCCGGACTGGCCTGGTCGGCCCGGCTCGTGTCCCGGGCCGCGCGGTGAGCGCCGCCGCGGTCGCACTCCTGGCGGTGGGCGCCCTGCTCTGCTGGCCGGTCCGCTCGCCGGTCGCCGTCCGCGCCCGGTGGCTGGCCGGCGGGGACGGCGGGGCGCGCGCACCCGGACCGCCGGCACCCGGCCAGTCGGCACCCGGCCAGTCGGCACCCGGGCCGGCCGGCACCCGGCGGTGGCTGCTGGCCGGTGCGGCCGGGGTGGCCGCAGGGGTGCTGGTCGGTGGCACGGCCGGGATGGTGGTCGCCGGCCTGGTGGTGGTCGGTGGGGAGCGGCTGCTGCGCCGTGGCGGTCGGGAGGGCTCGCGGGCCGGCCCGGCGCCCGAGGCGGACCTCCCGGTGGCCTGCGACCTGCTCGCGGTCTGCCTGGAGGCGGGGCTGCCGGTGGGCGGTGCGCTGGCCGCGGTCGCCACCGCGCTGCCCGGTCCCCTCGGCCCCGAGCTCGCGACGGTGGCCGGCCTGTACCGGCTGGGCGCGGCGCCGCGGCGGGCGTGGGCCGACGTGCCACCGGGGCTGGCCGCCCCCGGCCGGGTGCTGGTGCGGGCCGGCGAGTCGGGGTCGACCGTCGTGCCGGCGCTGCGCTCCCTGGCCGCCGACGTCCGCGCCGGTGAGCGCAGCCGGGCCGACGCCGCGGTCCGCCGGGCGGGCGTGTGGGTGCTCGCGCCGCTCGGCGCCTGCTTCCTGCCGGCCTTCCTCTGCCTGGGCGTGGTGCCGCTGGTGCTCGGCATCGCCGCCGACGTCTTCGGCTGATGCCCCCGGCCCCGGCCTGCGTCCACAGCGGACGGCGGCGTCCACAGATCTCCCCCGCACCTGTGCCCGGGCCGCGCACCCGGCGAGGGTCGGGAGCGACGGCCCGGGAGACGGGCTGCGAACCCGAGGAGGCACCGTGACCGGACCCTGCGACACCGCCCTCGACGAGGAGCCGCCCGCCGCGGACGGGCCCCCGGCCGAGCGGCCGACACCCCGCGGCCTGCGAGCGCGCTGGGCCCGCGTGCGGGCCGCCGGCGAGGCCGGCATGAGCACCGCCGAGTACGCCGTCGGCACCGTCGCGGCCTGCGCCTTCGCCGCCGTGCTCTACCGCGTCGTCACAGGCGGGTCGGTCGTCGACGGGCTCAGCGCGCTGGTCGCCGACGCGCTGGCCACCCTGTCCTGATGGCGCGGCGGCGGCGCGGGCACGCCGGGGTCCGTGGCGAGGCCGGCATGGTGACGGCCGAGACGGCGGTCGTGCTGCCGGTGCTGCTCCTCGTGCTCGCCGGTGCCGTCGCCGCGGTGACCGTCGTGGGGGCGCAGCTGCGCTGCGTCGACGCCGCCCGCGAGGGGGCGCGGGCCGCCGCGCGGGGCGAGGACGCCGGGCTGGTGACCGCGCTCGCCGGCCGGGCCGCACCCGAGGGGGCGGCGGTCACGGTCGCCGTCGACGGCGCGACGGTGACCGTCACGGTCACCGCGGAGGTGGACCCGCTGGGCCCGGTCCCGCTGCGGGTGCCCGTGTCGGCCGCCGCGGTGACCCAGCGCGAGCCCGGGGAGGCGGGGTGACCGTCCTGTCCCGGGTCGCGGGGGAGCGGGGCTCGGCCACGGTGTGGGTGGTCGCCCTCGCCGGCGTCCTGGCCGCCATCGGGGTGGCGGCGGTGCTGCTCGGGGCGGCGGTGGTGGGCCGGCACCGGGCCACCACCGCCGCGGACCTCGCGGCCCTGGCCGCCGCCGAGCACGCCGTCCGCGGCGCCCCCGGGGCCTGTGCCGTGGCCGGGGAGGTGGCCGGCGCCAACGGCGCCCGGCTGACCGCCTGCACGGTCGGCGACGCGACGGTGGTGGACGTCGCCGTGGCGGTGCCCGTGCGGCTCGGCCCGCTGGGCGTCAGCCGGGCCGGCGCCCGCGCCCGCGCCGGCCCGGTGCCGCCCTGAACCGTGGCCGTCCTGCCGGCCCCGCTCGACGACGTGGACGTCCCCGGGAGCGCGGAGGACCCGCGGCGCAGCCAGCAGTCGATCATCATGACCACCGCCGGGGGCAATCGTCGAAGGCGCCGGTGGAGGCGACGACGCCGGACAGCAGGTCGGGGTCCGGCAACCGGGAGGGGCGGTTCCCCCGTCGACGACCGGGACCTCAGAGGTCCTGTGGCCCCACCCGCCCACCGGACCGACGAGGAGGCCAGGTGACCGGCTCCGCAGCACAGCCCGTCCGCGAGGTGGTCGACCTCTCGCACCCGCTGGACGACCACACCCCGGTCTACCCCGGCGACCCGGTCGCCCGGTTCACGCCGGCCGCCACGGTCGCGGCCGACGGCTACAACGTCCTGCATGTGCGGATGGGGTCCCAGACCGGCACCCACGTCGACGCCCCGTACCACGTCCTCGACGACGGGGCGCGCATCGACGAACTCCCGCTCGAGTACTTCCTCGGGCCGGCCGTCGTCGCCGACGTCCGCGGCAGGCCGCCCCACGGGCGGATCGAGTGGGCGGACCTGCAGCCGTGCGCGCACCTGCTCGCGCCCGGGCGGATCCTGCTGCTCCGGACCGGCTGGGACGAGCACTGGGGGACCGACGCCTACAGCGAGCACCCGTACCTGACCGGGGACGCCGCTGCGCGGGTGGTGGCCGCCGGGGTGCGCACGGTCGGGCTCGACGCGCTGAGCCTCGACGAGACCGTCATCGGCGGCACGCCCGCGGACGGGTTCGCCGCCCACCTCGCGGTGCTCCGCGCGGGCGGTGTGATCGTGGAGAACCTGCGCAATCTGGGTGCCGTCCCGCAAGTGGACCCGGTGGTCAGCGTCCTGCCGCTGCGACTGGCCGGTGCCGACGGCGCCCCCGTGCGCGCGGTGGCGTTCGGCCTCGGCCGCTGAGGCTCGGGGTCGCAGCGGCCGGCCTCGGCCCAGGGTGGACAGCGACCGGAACGGCGTCGGGTCCGAGGTCGCGGGCGAAGGTCTCGGTCGGAGCCCTGGGGTCGACGGCCACGTCACCTGCCGTGGGCACCCGCCGACGTCGGGTCACGCGGTCGGCGTCCCGGTCCGCCGACCGCCCGGGGCGGCGCGGTCGGCCAGGTCAGAACACGAGGTCGTCCTCGACCGGTCCGGGCTCCTCCTGTCCGCCGGCGTCGTCCTCGGTGCCGGTCTCGTCGGCAGCACTCTCACCGGCCGCCTCGGCGGCGGCCAGCTCGTCGAGGACGACGTCGAGCACCCGCACCGCGCCGGCCTTGTCCAGCGGCTCGTTGCCGTTACCGCACTTCGGCGACTGCACGCAGGAGGGGCAACCGCTCTCGCACTCGCAGCTGGCCACCGTCGCCCGGGTCGCCTGCAGCCAGCGCCGCAGCTCGGCGAACCCGCGCGCGGCGAAGCCCGCCCCGCCCGGGTGCCCGTCGTAGACGACGATCGTGGCCGCGCCGGTGTCGGGGTGCAGGGCGGTGGAGACCCCACCGAGGTCCCACCGGTCGCAGGTGGCCAGCAACGGCAGGATGCCGATGGCGGCGTGCTCGGCGGCGTGCAGCGAGCCGGGCAGCTCGGCGTCGTCCACCTCGGCCCGGCCGACGGCCCGCTCGTCGAGAGTCAGCCACACCGCGCGGGTGCGCAGCTGGCGGGCCGGCAGGTCGAGCGGGAACTCGGCGAGCACCTCGCCCGTGCCCAGCCGGCGGCGCTGGTAGGCCACCACCTGGTTCGTCACGTCGACGACGCCGGTGTGGGCCGTGACCGTGCCCAGCGACCGGGACCGGTCGAGAGCGACGATCGCGAGGTCGGTGACGTCGCGGGCCACCGTCGTCCACTCGGGGCTCTCCGGGTGGACCACCGCGACGGCCTCGTCCACGTCGAACTCGTCGACGACGTAGGTCTCGCCGCGGTGCACGTAGACCGCTCCGGTGTGGACGGTGGCGTGGGCGGCGTCGCCGTCCACGGTGCCCAGCAGCCGGCCGGTGTCGCCCTCGATGATCGTCACCGGTGCCAGGCCGCTGCCGCGGATGTCGACGTCCGGCCGGCCCCGCCCGGCCCAGTACCAACCGGTGGGGCGACGGCGCAGCGCTCCCTCGGCGACCAGCTCCTCGACCCGTGCCTCGGCCGCCGGGCCGCCGAAGTCGGCCAGGTCCTCGGGCACCAGGGGGAGCTCCGCGGCCGCGCAGCACAGCTGCGGACCCAGCACGTAGGGGTTGGTGGGGTCGGTGACGGTGGCCTCGACCGGCCGGCCGAACACCGCGCGGGGGTGGTGGGCCAGGTAGTGGTCGAGCGGGTCGTCGCGGGCGACGAAGACGACCAGGGACTCCCGCTGGGCCCGCCCCGCCCGGCCGGCCTGCTGCCACAGCGACGCGAGGGTGCCGGGGTAGCCGGCGAGCACGACGGCATCGAGGCCGGCGATGTCGATGCCCAGTTCGAGGGCGTTGGTGGTGGCCACCCCGAGCAGCGTGCCGGTCGACAGCGCCCGCTCCAGCTCCCGGCGCTCCTCGGGCAGGTAGCCGCCGCGGTAGGAGTCGACCCGGCGGGCGAGGTCGGCGCGGCCGCGGTCGCGCAGCACGTGCCGGGCCTGCTCGGCGACCGACTCGGCGCTGCGGCGCGACCGCACGAACGCCAGCGTGCGGGCGCCACGCTCGACCAGGTCGGCCAGCAGGGTGGCGGCGTCCGCGGCCGCCGAGCGGCGCAGCGGGGCGCCGTGCTCGCCGGTGCGCTCGGTCAGCGGCGGTTCCCACAGCGCGAAGGTCGCGCCGGGCCGCGGCGAGCCGTCCTCGGTCACGGCGACGACCGCAGCGCCGACCAGGCGGGTGGCCGCCGCGGCCGGCTCGGCCACCGTCGCCGAGGCCAGCAGGAACACCGGCTCGGCGCCGTAGCGGCGGCAGATCCGCCGCAGCCGGCGCAGCACGTGGCCCACGTGCGAGCCGAAGACCCCGCGGTAGGCGTGGCACTCGTCGACGACGACGTAGGCCAGCCGGCGCAGCGTGCTCGACCACCTCTGGTGGGCGGGCAGCACGCCGCGGTGCAGCATGTCGGGGTTGGTGACGATCCAGCGCGAGTGCCGCCGGACCCACTCCCGCTCCTCCATGGGGGTGTCGCCGTCGTACGCGGCGGGGCGCACCGAGGGGTCGGCCAGCCCGGCCACCGACGTCAGCTGGTCGCGTGCGAGGGCCTTGGTGGGCGCGAGGTACAGCACGCAGGCACGGGGGTCCTCGGCGAGCCGGGTGAGCGCCGGCACCTGGTAGGCCAGCGACTTGCCCGACGCCGTCCCGGTGGCCACCACGACGTGCGAGCCGTCGCGGGCCAGCTGGGCGGCCTCGACCTGGTGCCGCCACGGTGCCGACACGCCCTGGGCCTCGAGCCGCGCCCGCAGCTCCGGGCTGACCCAGGCCGGCCAGGGCAAGGTGCGGCTGTCCCGCACCGGCACCCGGTGCACGTGGGTGACCGGCTGCTCCTCCTCCGGTGTCCCGGAGAGGACGGCGTCCAGCAGGTCGGCCCCCGGCAGTGGCGTGCCGGCGGAGGAGGGCGAGCCACCCCGGGGAAGAGGGTCCGTGCCGGGAGGGGGAGCCGACCGGACCGGGTGGAGCGTGGTCACCCCACAACTGTCACACCTGCCGACGACCTCGCGCCGTGCGCGAGCGCGGATCGGTGCCGGATCCGGGACTACCGGTACTGGGTGTGACCTCCCTTACACTCCGGCGGCACCAGCCGCGCGGACCCGTGCGTGCTGGACACGTGCCTCCGCCGACCGGGTCGAGTGTGCCGCGGCGGCAGCCCACCAGTGGGAGGAACACATGCCGGACAGTGCACTCTCCGGCGGGGACATCGTGCTGGTCACGATCGTCCTCGCCGTCTCGCTCGCCGCTCTCGCCTTCGCGGCCTACCTGGTCCGCGCCGTCATGGCGGCCGACCAGGGCACTCCGACGATGCGCGAGATCGCGCAGGCGGTGCAGGAGGGTGCCGCGGCGTACCTGCGCAGACAGTTCAAGACCCTCGGCGTCTTCGCGGTCATCGTCTTCCTGCTCCTGCTGGTGCTGCCGGTGCACGACGGCGGTTGGGGGACCCGCATCGGCCGGGCGTTGTTCTTCCTGGTCGGCGCGCTGTTCTCGGCCCTCGTCGGCTTCATCGGCATGACCCTGGCCACCCGCGGCAACGTGCGCGTGGCCGCGGCCGCGCGCACGGGCGGCTACCGGCCGGCCTTCCGCATCGCGTACCGCACCGGCGGCGTCTGCGGGATGATCACCGTGGGCCTCGGCCTGTTCGGCGCGGCCCTCGCACTGCTGCTGTTCGACGAGACCGCCCCGGTCGTGCTCGAGGGCTTCGGCTTCGGCGGGGCGCTGCTGGCGATGTTCATGCGCGTCGGCGGCGGCATCTTCACCAAGGCCGCCGACGTCGGCGCCGACCTCGTCGGCAAGGTCGAGGCCGGCATCCCCGAGGACGACCCGCGCAACGCGGCCACCATCGCCGACAACGTGGGCGACAACGTCGGTGACTGCGCGGGCATGGCCGCCGACCTGTTCGAGTCCTACGCGGTCACCCTCGTCGCCGCGCTCATCCTCGGCCAGGTCTTCTTCGGCGCCGTCGGCATGGTCTTCCCCCTCGTGGTCGCCGCCATCGGGGTGATCGCCTCGGTCGTCGGCATCCTGGCCAGCAACCCGAGCAAGAACGACGCGAGCGGTCTGGCGCCGATCAACCGGGGCTTCTTCACCTCCGCGGTCGTCTCCCTCGTCCTCGTCGCGGCCGCCTCCTTCACCGTGCTGCCCGACGTGGCCGACGTCCCCGACAGCGTGGTGAGCCCGCAGGTGCTCGGCTTCGTGGCGGTCCTGGTCGGCATCGTGCTCGCCGCTGCCATCCAGCAGCTCACCGGCTACTTCACCGAGACCAGCCGCAAGCCGGTCCAGGACGTCGGGCGCAGCTCGCTGACCGGCCCCGCGACGGTGATCCTCTCCGGCATCTCGCTGGGGCTCGAGTCGGCGGTGTACGCGGCCCTGCTCATCGGCGGGGCGGTCTACGGGGCCTTCCTGATCGGCGGCGGTGCCGCGCTCTACGCGGTCGCGCTCGCCGGTTGCGGCCTGCTGACGACGGCCGGCGTCATCGTCTCGATGGACACCTTCGGCCCGGTCAGCGACAACGCGCAGGGGATCGCCGAGATGTCCGGCGACATCGACGAGGAGGGCGCGCGCGTGCTCACGGACCTCGACGCGGTGGGCAACACGACCAAGGCCATCACCAAGGGGATCGCGATCGCCACCGCCGTCCTCGCGGCGACGGCGCTGTTCGGTTCCTACAACGAGCAGGTGCGCGCGGCAGTCGACGGCGCGGACCTGGGCGAGGCGTTCAGCCTGGTGGACCCGAGCAACGTCGTGGGCGCGGTGCTCGGCGCGTCGGTCGTCTTCTTCTTCTCGGGTCTGGCGATCAGCGCCGTCTCCCGGGCGGCCGGGCGAGTGGTGTTCGAGGTGCGGGAGCAGTTCCGCACCCACCCCGGGATCATGGACCGCACCGAGCGGCCGGACTACGGCGCGGTCGTCGACATCTGCACCAAGGACTCGCTGCGCGAGCTGGCCACCCCCGGCCTGCTCGCCGTCCTCGCCCCCGTGGCGGTCGGCTTCGGGCTCGGCGTCGGCCCCCTGGCGGCTTACCTGGTCGGGGCCATCGCGGCCGGCACCCTCATGGCCGTCTTCCTCGCCAACTCCGGCGGCGCCTGGGACAACGCCAAGAAGATGGTCGAGGACGGCGCCTACGGCGGGAAGGGCAGCGAGGCGCACGCCGCCACGGTCATCGGCGACACCGTCGGCGACCCGTTCAAGGACACCGCGGGCCCCGCGATCAACCCGCTGATCAAGGTGATGAACCTGGTGGCCCTGCTCATCGCGCCGGCCGTGGTCGGGCTGTCGGTGGGCGAGGACCAGAACACGGCCGTCCGCATCGCGATCGCGGTGGTCGCGGCCCTGGTGATCGTCGGCGCCGTCGTCGTCTCCAAGCGCCGGTCGGTCGTGGTCGGCGGTGCCTCCGCCGACGCCCCGACCTCGCTGACCACCAGCGTCCCCTGACCGCACGCACCGCACCCTCGGGCACGGGCGCGCCGCCTGGCGCGTCCGTGCCCGGTCTGTGGACGTCGACCGTCGCTGTGGACGGGCACCCGGGCGACGGCACCGGATCGGCCTAGCGTCCCGCCGCACCGGACCCGCCGTGGGCCCGGGCAGACGCCGGGAGGTCCTGACGTGTCCACCACGATCGCCGCCGAGTTCGACGCCATCGACACGCTGGCCGCCGAGCTCGTCGGCCTCGCCGCCGAGCTCTCCGGGGACGCGCAGCTGTGCCGGTCCACCGCGGGCTCCCTGGGGACGGCGGTGAGCGGGGGAACCGGGGAGCGGGCCGGCGCCACGGGCTCGGGGTGGGCCGCCACGCTGGAGCTCCTGGGCCGGCAGGCCGGTGCGCTGGCCGCGACCCTGTCGGCGGCGGTCGACTCCTACCGGATGGCGGACGCGGCGCTGGCCGACCGGGTGCTCGCCCGCCGCCACGCCCCGACCGCCCGGTGAGCGCTCCGGCCCTCGCCGAGGTCGCCGGGTGGGACCTCCCGTTGCTGCGCGGAGCGGTCTGGACCCTCGACTCGGTCGCCGCCGGGCTGCCCGCATGGCGGTCCCGGATCGAGGTCGTCGGCCGCTCGCTGGAGGACGCGCACTGCTGGTACGGGGCGGCAGCGCAGTCCGCCGGTGCCGCGCTGGTGGAGGTCTCGACGGTCGCCACCGCGGTCACCGCCGCGCTCGACGAGTCGTTGGGGCACGCGCAGCGCCTGCTCGCCGAGGCGAAGGTCGCGCAGGAACTGGCCGAGCGGGCGCTGGCCGTCGCCGCGTCCGTCCCCGTCGTGCTGGACGGCGCCGGGCGGTTGGTCGCGCTGCCGGCCGTGCCGATCGGCGCCGAAGCAGGTCTCGGCGTCGACCAGACCGCCGCCGCGCTGCAGGCCCAGGAGCTGGCCGAGGAGGCTCTGCAGTCGGCGGCGCGGGCTCAGCTCGCGGCGGACGAGGCCGGGAGCGCCCTCACGCGGGTGGGAGTCGGCGGCGGCCTCGTCCCGGCCACGTTCGACGACCTCCTCGGGCCGGTCCGGGCCGGCGCCGGCATCGCCGCGGTCCTCCCGCCGCCGGGCGGGTCCGATGACCGGGCGGCGTGGTGGTCGGGTCTGTCGGCAGCGGACCGGCTCACCGCGATCCGCGAGATCCCCGGCCGGATCGGCCAGCTCGACGGCCTGCCGGCCTGGGCCCGCGACCAGGCCAACCAGGAGCTGGTGGACCGGGCGCTGGCGGACCCGTCAGTGCCCGGGCACGCGGTCGCCGTCTCGGTGTCGGCGGAGATCGCCAGGAGGGAGGTCGCGGGCGAGGAGGTGCAGCTGCACGAGTTCCAGCCGGCGGAGGGGCTGGTCGCCCTGGCGATCGGCGACCTGGACACCGCGGACCACGTGGGGTTGCTCGTGCCCGGCACCGGCACCGACCCGATCGGGGACCTGGACGACCTCGCCGACGACGCGGGCACGGTGGCGGACGCCACGACGGTGGCGGCTCCGGCGGCCACCGTCGCGACCATCGCCTGGATGGGCTACCGGGCGCCGTCGAACCTCGCCCAGGCCGCCAGCCCCCACTACTCCTGGGCGGGCGGCCGGGCACTGGACGCGACCCTGGACGGGCTCGCGTCGGCGCGGGCGGCGACATCGGGTGGACGTCCGCACACCACCGTGATCGGGCACAGCTACGGCACCCTGGTGGTCGACCGAGCGGCCGATGCCCCGGGTCGGCTGGCCGCCGACGACGTGGTCCTGCTCGGGAGTCCGGGGATGGACAACACGGCCGCCGAGCTCGAGGTCGACGGGGTGTACGAGGCGTCGGCGCCGTTCGACCCGGTCAGTTCCGTGCTCGACGTCCACGGATCGCGGACCGACAGCTGGCTCTTCGGGGCCGAGGCGCTGCCGACCGACTGGCGCAACTGGCACACCGGCTACTACGACGAGGACGGCCCGACGGCCACCGCGATGGGCGAGGTGGTGGCCGGTGTCCGCGAGCCGGCCTGACCCACGCGGGCGCGGGAACACGGCGCGACCCCCGACCATTGGAGCGGGTGACGGCACGCCCACGGTGGGTCGCCACCGGGCTCCCGGTCGGCCTCGTGGCCTACCGTGGCGTCGCCGAGGGCGTGCGGACAGCGACCGCGTCGTCCGGCGCCAGACCTCCGGCGCGCACCGAGCACCCCCGACAGGAGCACCGTGGCACCCACGAAGACCACGAAGACCGGCACCTCTGCCGCGGCCTCGACGGCCGGTGGCACGAGCACCCCTGCCCGCCGCCGGACCGCGGCGAGCGGCGGCGGCCGCCCGCTGGTCATCGTGGAGTCGCCGACCAAGGCCGGGAAGATCGCCGGCTACCTGGGCAACGGCTACGTCGTCGAGGCCAGCGTCGGGCACATCCGCGACCTGCCGCGCAACGCCGCCGACGTGCCGGCCGAGCACAAGGGCGCGTCCTGGGCGCGGCTCGGTGTCGACGTCGACAACGCCTTCGAGCCGCTGTACGTGGTCAGTCCCGACCGCAGGCAGCAGGTCAGCCGGCTCAAGCAGCTGGTGAAGGACGCCAGCGAGGTCTACCTCGCCACCGACGAGGACCGCGAGGGCGAGGCCATCGCCTGGCACCTGGTCGACACGCTCAAGCCGCGGGTCCCCGTGCGCCGGATGGTCTTCCACGAGATCACCCCCGAGGCGATCGCCCGCGCCGTCGCCAACCCCCGGGAGCTGGACACCGCGCTGGTCGACGCGCAGGAGACCCGCCGCATCCTCGACCGGCTCTACGGCTACGAGGTCAGCCCCGTGCTGTGGAAGAAGGTGCTGCCGAAGCTCTCGGCCGGCCGGGTGCAGTCCGTGGCCACCCGGATCGTCGTCGAGCGCGAGCGGGAGCGGATGGCCTTCCGCTCGGCCGACTACTGGTCGCTGGAGGGCACGTTCGCGGTCGCCGGCCAGCGCAGCGGTGCCGACGAGGGCGAGCCCACGACGCTGCGCGCCCGGCTGGTCAGCGTCGACGACAGCCGGGTCGCGACCGGTCGCGACTTCGACCCCGCCACCGGCCAGGTCACCGGCGAGGTCGTGCACCTCGACGAGGCCGGCGCCCGCGGCCTAGCCGCCCGGCTCGAGGGCCGGCAGGTGACGGTCAGCCGGGTCGATGAGAAGCCCTACCGGCGTCGTCCGTACGCGCCGTTCACCACCTCGACGCTGCAGATGGAGGCCGGCCGCAAGCTCGGCTGGTCGTCCGCGCAGGTCATGCGGGTGGCTCAGCGGCTGTACGAGAACGGCCACATCACCTACATGCGGACCGACTCGACGAACCTGTCGAACGAGGCGATCAACGCCGCCCGCACCCAGGCCCGCGAGCTGTACGGCGACGCCTACGTCCCCGCCGAGGCGCGCCGCTACGCCAAGAAGGCCAAGGGCGCGCAGGAGGCGCACGAGGCGATCCGCCCCGCCGGCGACAACTTCCGCACCCCCGGCCAGCTCGCCGGTCAGCTGGCCCGCGACGAGTTCCGGCTCTACGAGCTGGTCTGGCAGCGCACCATCGCCTCCCAGATGGCCGACGCGGTCGGGCAGAGCGTGAGCATCCGGCTGGCCGGGCGCAGCAGCACCGACGAGGCGGTCGAGTTCACCGCCAGCGGCCGCACGATCACCTTCCCCGGCTTCCTCCGCGCCTACGTGGAGTCCCGGGACGAGAGCCCGGCCGGCGACGACGACCAGGGCAGCGACGACGCCGAGCGCCGGATGCCGCGGGTGGAGCGCGGTCAGCAGCTCGACACCCGGGCGCTGGAGGCCAAGGGCCACTCGACGACCCCGCCGTCGCGCTACACCGAGCCGAGCCTGATCGCCCGGCTGGAGGAGCTGGGCATCGGCCGGCCCTCCACCTACACGTCGATCCTGCAGACCATCCAGGACCGCGGGTACGTGTGGAAGAAGGGCGCCGCGCTGGTGCCCACCTTCGTGGCCTTCGCCGTGGTCAACCTGCTGGAGCAGCACTTCGCCCAGCTGGTCGACTACGACTTCACCGCCTCGCTGGAGCAGGAACTCGACGAGATCGCGGCCGGCGCCCTCGGCCGGGTCGACTGGCTGACCGAGTTCTACTTCGGCGGCGAGGGCCGGCACGCCGGTGGCATCGCGGCCTCCGGTGGGCTCAAGTCGGTCATCGGGCAGCAGCTGGAGGAGATCGACGCCCGCGGGGTCAACTCGATCCCGCTGCGGGCCACCGGACCGGAGGGCGAGCCGGTCGTCGTCCGCGTGGGGCGTTACGGCCCCTACCTGCAGGTCGGCGGGGAGGAGGGGCCGCGCGTCAGCCTGGCCGAGGACCTCGCGCCCGACGAGCTGACGCAGGAGAAGGTCGAGGAGCTGCTCGCCGCGCCGTCCGGCGACCGCGAGCTCGGCGCCGACCCCGAGTCCGGCCACCCGGTCGTGGTCAAGGCCGGCCGCTACGGCCCCTACGTCACGACGGTCGTGCCCGAGGGCAGCAAGGGGAGCCCGCGGACGGCGAGCCTGTTCTCGTCGATGTCGCCGGAGACGGTGACCCTCGACGACGCCCTCACGTTGCTGACCCTGCCGCGCACGGTCGGCACCGCGCCGGACGGCGAGGAGATCCAGGCGCTCAACGGCCGCTACGGGCCCTACCTGAAGAAGGGCACCGACTCGCGCTCGCTGGAGTCCGAGGACCGGCTGTTCACCGTCACGCTCGACGAGGCGCTGGCCGTCTTCGCCCAACCCAAGCAGCGGGGGCGCCGCGCCGCCGCAGCACCGCTGAAGGAGCTGGGCGCCGACCCGGTCACGCAGGGCACCGTCACCGTCCGCGAGGGCCGGTTCGGCCCGTACGTGACCGACGGCGAGACCAACGCCAGCCTGCGCAAGGGCGACGACGTCGAGACCATCACCCTCGGGCGCGCCGCGGAGCTGCTCGCCGACCGGCGCGCCAACCCGAGTACCAAGAAGAAGGCCACCAAGAAGAAGGCCGCCGCCAAGAAGACGACGGCGGGGAAGGCGACCACCAAGAAGACGCCGGCCGCGAAGACGACCGCCGGGAGGGCCACGAGGAAGGCGACGGCGGGTAACGACGCCGTCCCCGCGAGCTGACGGCCGCCGTGCCGGGCCACGAGCTCGACGCCGAGAGCCGGCGGCAGCGAGCGGCCTCGTTCGGCTCCGTGGCCGCCGGCTACGCGGCGCACCGGCCGGCCTACCCGGCCGACGCCGTGGTCTTCCTGGTGGGGAACCGCCCGCGCCACGTGCTCGACCTGGGCGCCGGAACCGGGCTGCTCACCGGCGGGCTGCTCGCGGCCGGGCACGAGGTGGTCGCCGTCGACCCCGCCGAGCCGATGCTCGCCGAGCTCCGCGTGCGGTACCCGCAGGTGCCCACGCACGTCGGGGACGCGGAGGCCGTCCCCCTGCCCGACGGCAGCGTCGACGCCGTCGTCGCCGGGCAGGCCGCGCACTGGTTCGACCCGGAGCCCGCGGCCGCGCAGCTGCGGCGGGTGCTGCGTCCCGGCGGCGTGATCGGCCTGGTGTGGAACACCCGCGACGAGGAGGTCTCGTGGGTGACCGCGCTCGGCCGGGCGCTGGCGGCCGAGGCCCGCGGTCACGAGGCCGACCAGGGCGTCGTCGAGGCCTTCGCCCGCGCACTGGGCGCCCGGGTCGAGCACCACCGCTCCGGGATCGTGCAGCGTCTCGGCCCCGAGCAGGTGGTCGCCGGCATCGCCACGCGCAGCTACGTCGCCATGATGGACGCCGACCGGCGGGAGCAGTTTGTCGGCGAGGTCCGCGCGGTGCTCGACACCCACCCCGACACCCGCGGCCGCGACCTCGTCGACCTGCCCTACCGCACGGACGCCTACCGGCTGACCCCCGGCTGACCCCTGACGACTCAGGTGGCGTGCCCGACGGCGAACACCCGCCGGAAGGGCAGCAGCGTCGTCCCGTCCGGGCGGCGCGGGTAGGCAGTCCGCAGCGCCGCGGCGTACTCGGCGGTGAGCTCGGCGGCGTCGTCCTCCTCCAACTGCGCGAGCACCGGCCGCAGCACGGTCGAGCGCACCCAGGCCAGCACCGGGTCCTCCCCGCGCAGCACGTGCAGGTAGGTCGTCTCCCACGCCTCGACGGCCAACCCCGCGCCGGCGAGGACCTCCAGGTAGCCGGCCGGGTCGAGCACCGCGTCCTCCGCCGGCGCCGCGTCGCCCACGAGCCCGGCCCATCGGGGCGAGCGGCACAGCGCGGCCAGCAGCGCGTGCGTCGGCGCCCGCCAGTTGCCGGGCACCTGCAGCGCCAGCCACCCGCTGGGCGCGAGCTGTCCGGTCCACCGGCGCAGCAGGTCGGCGTGGCCGGGCGCCCAGTGCAGGACGGCGTTCGTGACCAGGACGTCGACCGGCTCGTCGGGCCGCCACTCCCGGACGTCGCCGAGGGCGAAGGCCACCCGGCCGGGGACGGCGTGCGCGGCGGCCGCGGCGAGCATCTCCGGCGAGGAGTCGACCCCGGTGACCCGCGCGCCCGGCCACCGCTGCGCCAGCGACGCGGTCAGCGCGCCCTCGCCGCAGCCGAGGTCGACCACGGTCCGCGGCTCGCGGGCGCCGACACGGGCCAGCAGGTCGGCGAACGGCCGCGCCCGCTCGTCGCCGAAGCGCAGGTAGCCGGTGGGGTCCCACGGGGCGCTGCTCGTCACGGCCCGACCCTAGGGCCGGGAGCCGGGGACCGTCGGTCCCGGCCGGTAGCGTGACCGTCGCCGTACCGCCACCCACGCAGCCCGGGAGCCCCGTGTCCGACGACGGTCCACCCGCCCTCCCCGTCGAGGCCGCCGCCCACCCCCGCGGGCTGTTCGTCGCGTTCGAGGGTGGCGAGGGCGCGGGCAAGTCCACCCAGGTCCGGCTGCTGTGCGAGTGGCTGACCGCGCAGGGCCGGGCGGCGCGGGCCACCTTCGAGCCCGGCGGCACCCCGGCCGGTGCGGCCGTCCGGGCGATCGTGCTCGACCGCGCGCACACCGGGCTGTCCCCGCGCGCCGAGGCGCTGCTGTACGCCGCCGACCGCGCCCAGCACACGCACGCCGTCCTCCACCCCGCACTGGCGGCCGGCGAGGTGGTCGTGACCGACCGGTACGTCGACAGCTCGCTGGCCTACCAGGGCGCCGGGCGCACCATCGGCCTGGACGACGTCGCGGCGATCTCCCGGTGGGCCACCCAGGGGCTGCGCCCGGACCTCACCGTGCTGCTCGACCTGTCCCCGGAGACCGGGCTGGCGCGCGCCCGCGGCCGGGCGGTCGCCGACCGGCTGGAGTCGGAGTCGCTGGAGTTCCACGAGCGGGTCCGCGACACCTTCCGCACGCTCGCCGCGGCCGAGCCGGGGCGCTACCTCGTGCTCGACGCCACGCGCAGCGTCGACGAGCTCGCCGCCGACGTCCGGGAGCGGGTGGGCGCGCTGCTGGGGGTGCGGTCGTGAGTGGCGTCTGGGACCGGGTCATCGGCCAGCCGGCGGTCGTCGCCGAGCTGCAGGCAGCCGTCGCCGACACGACGGCGATGACCCACGCCTGGCTGTTCACCGGCCCGCCGGGGTCGGGGCGGTCGGTCGCCGCCCGCGCCTTCGCCGCCGCGCTGCAGTGCCCCGACGGCGGCGACGGCACCTGCCACGCCTGCCGGACGGTGCTCGCCGGGACACACTCCGACATCACCGTCATCGACCCGGAGGGGCTGTCCATCGGCGCCAAGGAGGCGCGGGAACTGGTGTTCATCGCCGGCCGCGCGCCGTCCCAGGGACGCTGGCAGGTGATCATCGTCGAGGACGCCGACCGGATGACGGAACACGCAGCCAACGCCGTGCTGAAGATGATCGAGGAGCCGCCATCGCGCACGGTCGTCATGCTGTGCGCGCCGAGCTTGCACCCCGACGACATCAAGGTCACCATCCGCTCGCGGTGCCGGGTGGTCGGCCTGCGCACCCCGGCGGTCGACGCGGTCGCCGACGTCCTGGTCCGCCGAGACGGCGTCGACCCCGCGCTGGCCGCCTGGTCCGCCGGTGCCTCCGGCGGCCATGTCGGACGTGCCCGGCGGCTCGCTCGGGACGAGGAGGCCCGGCTGAGCCGCAAGGCAGTGCTCGACATCCCGCTCTCGCTCGTCTCCCTCGCCGCCTGCCTGAACGCCGCGGACGACCTCGTCGGTGCGGCGCAGGAGGAGACCGACACAGCGACCGATGCCCTGGACGCCGCCGAGACGGAGGCGCTCAAGAACAGCCTGGGTGTGGGCGCCCGCGGCCCCGGTGTCGCCGCCGCGAGCCGAGGGAGCGCCGGGCAGCTGAAGGAGCTCGAGCGCCGGCAGAAGGTGCGGGCGACGCGCATCGGTCGTGACTCCCTCGACCGCGCCCTGGTCGACCTCGCCGGGATCTACCGGGACGCGCTGGTCCTCAACTCCGCGCCGGCGGAGCCGTTGCCCTTGAACCACCCGGACCGCCGCGCCGACGCCCAGGAGTTGGCGCGGCGGATCGGCGCGGAGGGGGCCCTCCGCCGCATCGAGGCCGTCCTGGCCTGCCGCGTCGCGATCGAGCAGAACGTGAAGCCGCAGATCGCGATGGAGGCGCTCACCGTGGCGCTGCGGCTGCCATCGTGACCCGCCGGGGCCTGCGCCGGGGGAGCGGAGCGGTCACGTAAGCTGGCTGGGCACGCGCGCCGCCTTAGCTCAGTCGGTAGAGCATCTCACTCGTAATGAGAAGGTCGTCGGTTCGATTCCGACAGGCGGCTCCACCCAGCGGCCCCGTCCACCGGACGGGGCCGCTGTCGTCCGCACGGGGCCCAGACACGCTGACGGCGGCGCACCTCGTGGGGTGCGCCGCCGTCGACGTCCGTCGTGCGCTCGGCGGCCGCTCGGTGGCGGGCCAGGGTGTCCACCCTCCAGACTCCCGCGCCGAGCGTGGGCGGAAGGGTGGTCCTTCCTCAGTGGTGGGGTTCGGCTTCCTCGGCCCGCTGCAGTGAGGCGTTGATCTCCGCCTCCGCCTCGGAGTGGCCGACCCACTCCGCGCCCTCGACCGACTTGCCCGGCTCGAGGTCCTTGTAGGTCTCGAAGAAGTGCTGGATCTCCAGGCGGTCGAACTCCGACACGTCGTGGATGTCGATCAAGTGCGCCATCCGCGGGTCCGTCGCCGGCACGCAGAGGACCTTGTCGTCCCCTCCGGCCTCGTCGGTCATCCGGAACATGCCGATGGCGCGGCAGGTGATCAGGCATCCGGGGAACGTCGGCTCGTCGAGGATCACCAGGGCGTCGAGCGGGTCGCCGTCCTGCCCCAGGGTGTTCTCGATGTACCCGTAGTCCGCCGGATAGCGGGTGGAGGTGAACAGCATCCGGTCCAAGCGGATGCGTCCGGTGGCGTGGTCCAGCTCGTACTTGTTCCGCTGGCCCTTCGGGATCTCTACCGTCACGTCGAACTGCACGGGACGTAGTGTGGCGGATCGGACCCCGGAGGACCGCCGGAGGTCGCTTCAGGGGGTGGGCACCATCGCGTCCAGCGGGTCGGCGACCGTCACGCCGAAGTACTCCCGGTTCCGTCGCCGCCTCGTCCTCGTGGTGCTCGCGCTGCTGCTCGTGGCGGGTGCCGGCGTCTGGTTCGTCGCCGCCCCGCAGGGGGACGACGGCGCTCCGGAGGTCGCCGCCGCGGACGCCCGGCTGCCCGACGTCGAGCCGGCCGCCCCGGTGCTCGCGGCGCTGTCGTCGCAGGCGCCCGCTCCGAACGCCACGGTGCTCGCGGGCGAGCTGGCGCCGCTGCTGGCCGCTCCCGCCCTGGGCCCCGGCGTCGAGGCGCAGGTGGTCGACGTCGCCTCCGGCGACGTGCTGCTCGACCAGAACGGGGACGACCCGTCCACGCCGGCCTCGACGGCCAAGCTGCTGACGGCAGTCGCCGCGCTGACCACCCTGGGCCCCGACGCCACGCTGGAGACCACCGTGGTCGCGGGCGCCGCTGCGGACGAGGTGGTGCTCGTGGGCGGTGGCGACCCGACGCTGTCGCGGACGGTCCCCTCGCTGACCTACCCCGGGGCGCCCACCGTCGCCGAGCTCGCCGCACAGGTGGGGGCCGCCCTGCCGCCGGGCACCGAGGTCAGCCGCGTCGTCGTCGACAACTCGCTGTTCGACGGCCCGCTCACCGCCGCCAGCTGGGGGCCCGGCGACGCGCCGTCCACCTACGCCGCCCCGGTCACCGCGACCGCCGTCGACGGCGCCCGGGTCAGCCCCACGGAGCTGCAACGCAGCGGCGCCCCGGGCACCGACGCCGGCACCGCGCTGGCCGTCGCGCTCGGCGCGCCCGACGCGACCGTCGTCCTGGGCGACGCGCCGCAGGGCGCGCAGACCCTGGGGAGCGTGCGGTCGGCGCCCGTGGCCCGGCTGGTCGAGCAGGCGCTGTCCCAGTCGGACAACCTGCTCACCGAGTCGCTGGCCCGCCACGTCGCGCTCGCCGGCGGCCTGCCGGCCACCTTCGAGGGGTCCGCCGAGGCGGTCACCGACGCGCTGGCCGGCGCCGGGCTCGACGTCACCGGCGTCTCGCTGGCCGACGGCAGCGGCCTGTCCACCACCGACCGGGTCCCCGTCTCGCTGCTCGCCGACCTGCTCACCGGCGCCGCCGACGGCACGCTGGCCGACGCCTCCGCGGTCCTCTCCGGGCTGCCCGTCGCCGGCTACGACGGCACGCTGGCCGAGCGCGGCGACGAGGACCCGCAGACGGCGCCGGGCTCGGTGCGCGCCAAGACCGGCACGCTGCTGGGCGTGCACGGCCTGGCCGGCACGGTGGTCACCGCCGAGGGCCGGCTGCTGGTCTTCGCCGTCCTCGCCGACAGCGCGCCGGCCAACGGGCTGGCCGCCGAGGCCGCGCTGGACGACGTCGCCTCGGCGCTGGCCGCGTGCGGCTGCCGCTGAGAGCGGCCTCCTGGCCCCACCGTGGAAGGCCTCCGTCCTCGCCGCCCTTCGCACGCTCGGGGCAGGACCCGGGAAGGGGCCGGCGGCGGGCGCCTGCGGGAGGGCCTACCGTGAGGCGATGAGCAGCGCCGCCTCGATGGTCGACTGGGACCTCGCCGGACGCACCGCCCGCCGCCTGGTCGGCCCGGGGCCGGAGACCACGCGCGAGGAGGCCGCCGCCGTCGTCCGAGAGCTGCACGAGGCCGCCGCCACCGCCGTCGCGCACGTCGAGGGCCTCACCGGCCTGCGTCCGGTGCCGGGCGGCCCGGTGCCCGAGGTCGCCGTCGTCGACCGGCCCGGCTGGGTGGACGCCAACACCCAGGGGATGTCCGCGCTGCTCGACCCGCTGGTCGACGCGCTCGCCGCCCGGCAGGAGCACCGGCCCGGCCCTCTGGCCACCGCCATCGGCGCCCGCGCCACCGGTGTGCAGGCCGGCGGCGTGCTCGCCTTCCTCTCCGCCCGCGTGCTCGGCCAGTACGAGGTCTTCGGCACCGGCGGCAGGCTGCTCCTGGTGGCCCCGAACATCGTGGACGCCGAGCGCCGCCTCGGCGTCGACCCCGGCGACTTCCGGCTGTGGGTGTGCCTGCACGAGGTCACCCACCAGCTGCAGTTCACCGCCGTCCCGTGGCTCAAAGACCACCTCGAGGGACAGATGGCCGAGTTCGTCGAGGCCACCGACCTCGACCCCGACGTACTGCGCGACCGGCTCCGCGACGTGCTGCGCAGCGTCCTCGACGCCGCCCGCGGCGCCGACGGCGGGGACGACGCCGGGCTCATGGCGCTCGTGCAGGACCCCGCGCAGCGCGTCGTCCTGGACCGGGTCACCGCCGTCATGAGCCTGGTGGAGGGGCACGCCGAGTTCGTGATGGACGGCGTCGGCCCGGACGTCGTCCCGTCGGTGCGGACGCTGCGCAAGCGGTTCGCCCAGCGCCGCAAGGGCCGCGGCCCGATCGACCGCGTGCTGCGCCGGCTGCTCGGCCTCGAGCAGAAGATGCGGCAGTACGCCGAGGGCCGGGTGTTCGTCGGCGGGGTCGTCGACCTCGTCGGCATGGAAGGCTTCAACCGGGTGTGGGAGGGGCCGGAGAACCTGCCCCGGATCGAGGAGCTCACCGACCCCGCGCGCTGGGTCGAGCGGGTGCACGGCCGCCCCGCCATCCCCGCCTGAGAGGTCCCGTGACAGGTCCACCGCGGGCCGTCGCGGTCCTCCGCACGGCGGTGCGCCACGGCCTGCGGGCCGGCGACCGGCCGGTGCTCGTCGCGTGCAGCGGAGGAGCGGACTCCGTGGCCCTGGCCGCCGCCCTGGCCTTCGAGTCCCGGTCCGCCGGCGTGCCCGTCGGCGCGGTCACCGTCGACCACGGCCTGCAGCCGGGCTCCGCGCAGCGGGCCGAGCGGACGGCGCAGCTGCTCCGCGGGCTGGCCCTGGACCCGGTGCTCGTCCGCCGGGTGGCGGTCGGTGCGGACGGCGGGCCCGAGGGTGCCGCCCGCGCGGCGCGGTACGGGGCGCTCGCCGCCGTGGCCACCGACCTTGGCGCCCGCGTCGCGCTCGGGCACACCCTCGACGACCAGGCCGAGACGGTGCTCCTCGGGCTGGGCCGCGGTTCGGGGCCGCGGTCGGTCGCCGGCATGGTCGCCGAACGGACGACCGACGGCGTCCGCTGGTGGCGGCCGCTGCTCGGCGTCCGCCGGGCCACCGCCCGCGAGGCGTGCGCGGACCAGGGGTTGCCGGTCTGGGACGACCCCTGGAACGCCGACCCGGCGTACACCCGCGCCCGGCTGCGCGGCGAGGTGCTGCCGCTGATGGAGGAGGTGCTCGGCGGCGGTGTCGCGTCCGCCCTGGCCCGCACCGCCGAGCTGCTCCGGGACGACCTCGACGCCCTCGACGAGCTGGCCGCGGCGCAGCTGGCCCGCCTCGCCGGCGGGGACGGACTCGGCACCAGCGAGCTGGCCGGACTGCCCGCGGCGCTGCGCCGGCGGGTGCTCCGCGGGTGGCTGCGCAGCGCCGGCGTCCCCGACGTCCAGGCGGTGCACCTGCGGGCGGTGGAGGCGCTCGTCACGGCCTGGCGGGGGCAGGGCCGGGTCGATCTACCCGGCGGTGCAGGGGCCCTCCGGATGTCTGGCAGGCTGGTGCTGTCGCCCCCCGTCGTGCGGGGCCCCCGTCCCGAGGACGCACCCCACACCCGCGAGGAGTCCCACCCGTGAGCGAGCCCGCCAGCGCTCCAGCCGAGCTCGGCAACGACCACGGCTACGGCCCGGACATCGACCACGTGCTGCTCGGCGAGGAGCAGATCCAGGCCAAGATCGGGGAGCTCGCCGACCAGGTCGCCCGCGACTACGCCGGGCGCGAGGTGCTGCTCGTCGGTGTCCTCAAGGGCGCGGTGCTGTTCATGAGCGACTTCGCACGGGCGCTGCGGCTGCCCACACAGATGGAGTTCATGGCCGTCTCCTCCTACGGCTCGGCCACCAGCTCCTCCGGCGTCGTGCGCATCCTCAAGGACCTCGACCGCGACATCAGCGACCGGCACGTGCTGGTCATCGAGGACATCATCGACTCCGGGCTGACCCTGTCCTGGCTGCTGAAGAACCTCGGCGGACGGGGTCCGGCCTCGCTCGAGGTCTGCGCCCTGCTGCGCAAGCCCGAGGCGGTGAAGGTCGAGGTCCCGGTGCGCTACGTCGGCTTCGACATCCCCAACGAGTTCGTCGTCGGCTACGGCCTGGACTACGCCGAGCGCTACCGCGACCTGCCCTACATCGCGACCCTCAAGCCCGAGGTCTACCAATGACACCGCGGTCCTCCGGACCGCACCGCGGCCAGGTGCCGTCCCCCCGCTGAGCTGAGCCCGACCGTCGCACCCGGCGCGGACCCTCCGGGCCCGTCGGCGGGCGCGACTCTCGCCGGGCGGGTCACGTCGGGATCGCGCCATCGGGACCGCGATGTCAGGGCCCACCCGACGGGGGGTTGCCAGCCGGGACGCGGTCGCTGCACAGCTGTCGCACAGGCGCGCCGGTGTACCGTCGATCGCAACGACGCTGCACCGTAGCGCCAGGGTGCCCGCCCGGGCCGCAGGGGGCGTCCCCCGGACGATCAGGAGGGTGGACGGGACAGGCCGGAGCACCCGGCCGCCCGGCATCGGTGTATGGAACGCAAGAAGATCTTCCGCTCCGTGTGGTTCTGGGTCGTCCTCGTCGTCCTCCTGGCGCTGGCGTTCTCCTCGCTGTTCCGCGGCAACGGCGGCTTCCAGGAGGTCAGCACCGCCACCGCGCTCGAGCAGATCGAGAACGGCAACGCGCGACAGGTCACCATCAACGACAAGGAACAGACGCTCGACGTCGAGCTGGCCGACGCGGTCGAGGGCAGCGACCAGATCACCGCCTCCTACCCGCTGGGTGCCGCCGACGACGTCTTCGACCTGGTCTCCGGGCTGGGTGACGGCGACGGCGTCGACTTCAACACCAACGTCACGCAGGACAGCGTCCTGGTCAGCCTGCTGATCAGCTTCCTGCCGTTCGTGATCCTCCTGCTGCTGCTGTTCTGGCTGTTCAACTCCATGCAGGGCGGCGGCCGCGGGGTCATGGCCTTCGGCAAGTCCAAGGCCAAGCAGGTCACCAAGGACACCCCGAAGACGACGTTCGCCGACGTCGCCGGCGCGGACGAGGCCATCGAGGAACTGCAGGAGATCAAGGACTTCCTCGCCAACCCGGTCAAGTTCCAGGCCGTCGGCGCGAAGATCCCCAAGGGCGTGCTGCTGTTCGGCCCGCCCGGCACGGGCAAGACGCTGCTGGCCCGCGCCGTCGCCGGCGAGGCCGGGGTCCCGTTCTTCTCCATCTCCGGCTCGGACTTCGTCGAGATGTTCGTCGGCGTCGGCGCCAGCCGTGTGCGCGACCTGTTCGAGCAGGCCAAGCAGAACGCCCCGGCGATCATCTTCGTCGACGAGATCGACGCGGTCGGCCGGCACCGCGGCGCCGGCATGGGCGGCGGCCACGACGAGCGCGAGCAGACGCTCAACCAGATGCTCGTCGAGATGGACGGCTTCGACGTGAAGGGCGGCGTCATCATGATCGCCGCCACGAACCGGCCGGACATCCTCGACCCCGCGCTGCTGCGCCCGGGCCGCTTCGACCGCCAGATCGCCGTCGACCGCCCCGACCTCGAGGGCCGCAAGCGGATCCTCGAGGTGCACGCCAAGGGCAAGCCGCTCGCCCCGGACGTCGACCTGGAGACCGTGGCCCGCCGCACGCCCGGCTTCACCGGCGCCGACCTCGCCAACGTGCTCAACGAGGGCGCGCTGCTCACCGCCCGCACCAACGGCACGGTGATCACCGACGACCTCCTCGAGGAGGCGATCGACCGCGTCGTCGCCGGCCCGGAGCGCAAGACGCGGGCGATGAGCGAGAAGGAGAAGAAGGTCACCGCCTACCACGAGGGCGGCCACGCCCTGGTGGCGCACGCACTGCCCAACCTGGACCCGGTGCACAAGGTGACGATCCTGCCGCGCGGCCGCTCGCTCGGGCACACGCTCGTGCTGCCGACCGAGGACAAGTACACCCAGACCCGGTCGGAGATGATCGACACCCTCGCCTACGCCCTCGGCGGCCGGGCGGCCGAGGAGCTCGTGTTCCACGAGCCCACCACCGGCGCCGGCAACGACATCGAGAAGGCCACCGGGATGGCGCGGGCCATGGTCACCCAGTACGGCATGAGCGCCAAGCTCGGCGCGGTGAAGTACGGCACCAATGACGCCGAGCCGTTCATGGGTCGCGACATGCACTCCCGGCCGGACTACTCCGAGGCCGTCGCCGCCGACATCGACGCGGAGATCCGCGCCCTCATCGAGGCCGCGCACGACGAGGCGTGGGAGATCCTGGTCGAGTACCGGGGGGTCCTCGACCAGCTCGTGCTCGAGCTGATCGATAAGGAGACCCTGTCCAAGGAGGACATGGCCCGCATCTGCGCGCCGGTCACCAAGCGGCCGTCGCTGGCGCCGTACAACGGCTTCGGCAAGCGGACGCCGTCGGACCAGCCGCCGGTGCTCACCCCCGCCGAGCGGGCCGCGCAGAACGGCAACGGCCACGTCGGCCACGGCAGCACCGCCGTGGGGGACGTCGGCGCTCCCGCGCAGAGGTGAGCGAGCTCGCGAGCTCACCCGTGAGCACGGCAGCGCCGCGGACGTGTCCGACGAGCGCCGGCGAGGAGGTGGCGTGAGCGAGGTCCCGGCCGAGCCGGACGACCTGCTGCTGGAGCGGGCGCGGGCGGGCGTCGACCACGCCCGGGCCGCGGCCGCCGTCCGCGAGCTGCTGATCGCCGTCGGCGAGGACCCCGACCGTCCGGGCCTGCAGGACACCCCGGCCCGGGTCGCCCGCGCGTACGCGGAGACCTTCGCGGGGCTGTGGCAGGACCCGGCCGAGGTCCTGTCGACCACCTTCGACGAGGACCACGACGAGATGGTCCTGGTGAAGGACATCCCGATGTACTCGACCTGCGAGCACCACCTGGTGCCCTTCCACGGGGTCGCGCACATCGGCTACATCCCGGGCGAGGACGGGCGGGTCACCGGCCTGTCCAAGCTGGCCCGCCTGGTCGAGGTCTACGCCCGCCGCCCGCAGGTGCAGGAGCGGATGACCAGCCAGATCGCCGACGCGCTGGCCGACGTCCTCAAGCCGCGCGGCGTGCTGGTCGTCATCGAGGCCGAGCACCTGTGCATGGCCATGCGCGGCGTCCGCAAGCCCGGCTCGTCGACGGTGACTTCCGCCGTGCGCGGCATCTTCCGGGAGAACGGCGCCACCCGCAGCGAGGCGATGAGCCTCGTGCTGGGCCGGTGACGAGGCGAAGGCGACAGCGAGTGAGCAGCGCAGCGAGCCGTGCGAGCGAGGAGCGGAGCGAGCGCGGAGCCGAGCGGTGACCCTGCTCCAGCTGCCGCGCCCCGGCCACTGCGTGGTCATGGGGGTCCTCAACGTCACGCCCGACTCCTTCTCCGACGGCGGCTGCTTCGCCGACGCGGACACCGCCGTCGCGCACGGCCTGGCGATGCACGCCGCCGGCGCGGACTACGTCGACGTCGGCGGGGAGTCCACCCGCCCCGGGGCCGACCGGGTGGACGCCGCCGAGGAGTGCCGCCGGGTGGTGCCCGTGATCCGCGCGCTGTCCGCGGCCGGGGTGCGCACCAGCGTCGACACGACCCGCGCCGAGGTGGCCGAGGCGGCCCTCGAGGCGGGTGCGGTCCTGGTCAACGACGTCAGCGGCGGCCTGGCCGACGGGAACATGGCCCGGCTCGTCGCCGGGGCCGGCGTCCCCTGGGTGCTCATGCACTGGCGCGGGCACAGCCGCGAGATGTACGCCGCGGCCCAGTACGGCGACGTCGTCACCGAGGTCTGCGCGGAGCTCACCGCCCGGGTGGAGGACGTCGTCGCCGCGGGCGTCAGCCCCGGGCAGCTCGTCCTCGACCCCGGCCTGGGCTTCGCCAAGCGTGCCGAGCACAACTGGCGACTGCTCGCCGGCCTCGACCGCATCGTCGGCCTGGGCCTGCCGGTGCTCGTCGGCGCCTCCCGCAAGTCCTTCCTCGGCCGCCTGCTCGCCGCCGCCGACGGCACGCTGCGCCCGGCCGAGCAGCGGGACGCCGCCACCCTGGCCACCACGGTGCTGGCCGCGGAGGCCGGCGCGTGGGGGGTGCGCGTGCACGACGCGGCGGCCTCGGCCGACGCCGTCCGCACCGTCGCCGCCGTCCGGGCGGCCCGCCGCCAGGGGGAGCGCCGTGGCTGACGCCCGACCCGACCGCATCGCCGTCCGCGGGCTGACCGCGCACGCCTTCCACGGGGTGTACGAGGCCGAGCGGCGGCTGGGGCAGACCTTCCGCGTCGACGCCGTCCTCGAGCTCGATACCGCGCCGGCCGCGGCCGGCGACGACCTCGAGCGCACGGTCAACTACGCCGAGCTGGCCCGCGCGCTGCACGGCGTGCTGACCGGTGAGCCGGTCGACCTGCTGGAGACCCTCGCCCAGCGGCTGGCCGACGTCTGCCTGAGCGACCCGCTGGTCGACGCCGTCGAGGTCACCGTGCACAAGCCCGAGGCCGACCTCGGCGTGCCCTTCGACGACGTCACGGTCACCATCCGGCGGTTGAAGGACCCCGGAAGGACCCGCTCCTCCCCACGACTCGCACGCTCGTCGCGGGCCCCTGGGACGGGCCAGGACCCGCCGACCGAACAGGGCTCCGGTGTCTAGGGCGGTGCTGTCGCTGGGCGCCAACCTGGGGGACCGCGCCGCCGCGCTGCGCGCCGCGATCACCGCCCTCGAGGACGACGGCGTGCTCGTGGCCCGCTCGACGCTGTACGAGACGCCGCCGTGGGGGCCGGTCGAGCAGCCGCCCTACCTCAACGCGGTCGTCGTCGTCCGCGGCGACCGGGACGCGGCCGGCTGGCTGGCCCGCGCGCACGAGCTGGAGCAGGCCGCCGGGCGGACCCGCGACGTGCGCTGGGGGCCGCGCACCCTCGACGTCGACGTCGTCACGGTCACCGGGGACGACGACCGGCCGGTCCACTCCGACGACCCCGCGCTCACGCTGCCGCACCCCCGGGCGCACGAGCGCGCCTTCGTGCTGGTGCCGTGGGACAGCCTCGACCCCACCGCGGTGCTGCCCGGCCGCGGCCGGGTGAGCGACCTGCTGGCCGCGCTGCCGCCGGAGGACGTCGCGGCCGTCGTCCGCTGGGAGCACCTGCATTGAGCCCGGTGAACCGGCGCGACCTGCTGGTCCTCGCCGCCGGCCTGGCGGTCGCCGCCTGGCTGGTGGTGCGGGCGGGCTACGGCTCGCTGCCCACGCTGCGCTGGTGGCTGCCGGTGCCGCTCGGTGTCCTGGCCCTCGCCGAGGTCCTCGGCGCCCGCACGCTGCGCGCCCGGCTGGCCGCCCAGCGGGACCGCCGGCCACCGGCGGAGCGGAGCAGCGCGCCGGTCCGGCCGGTCGAGCCGATGCTGGTCGCCCGGCTCGCGGTCCTGGCGCAGGCCAGCGCCTACGTCGGCGCGGCCTTCGTCGGCATCTGGGTGGGCGTGCTGCTCTACGTGGGGCCGGCGGTCTCGCGGCTGCAGACGGCCGGGTCCGACACCGTCACCGGCGTCGTCGGCGTGGCCTGCTCGGCGGCGCTGGTCGCGGCCGCGCTGTGGCTGGAGTCCATCTGCCGCATCCCGCCGGGCCCCGATGACGAGACCCCGCAGGCCGACCCGGTCGCGTAGTCCCACCGGGGCGGACCGGTCGCGGGGGCCCGCAGGCCCCCTCCAGGGCACCGCAGCCCCCCCCGCAGGGGCGGGGGGAGGGGGTCCTTCTACGAGGGGTGGGGAGGAGGGGGTCCTTCCACCGACCGGGACACGGGCAGCGGCTCAGCGGCGATCGGGGCCGGTACCTGGCCGCGCTGTCGGCCGGTAGGCCGACGATGTGATCGACCGGCGGAGCGTGGCGTGCACCGAGGACGGGGTGAGGACGCCGAGGTAGCGGTCGCCGTCGAGCACCGGCACCCAGCCCGCGTCGGTCTGCAGGATCGTGGCCAGTGCCGTCCGCAGCGAGGCCTGCACCGGCACCGCGCCGTCCGAGCGGACGACGGCCGAGGCGACCGTCCCGGCACCCGCGGCGCGGCCGGCGGGCAGCCACCCGGCCGGGCGGCCGGCGTCGTCGAGCACCACGGCCCAGCCGGCGCCGGCGCGGTCGAGCGTGGCGCCCGCCTCCGCGAGCCCGTCGACGAGCCCGACCACGGGGGGCTGCTCGAGGTCGGCGGGCTCGATCGGCGTCACGGCGAGGCGCTTGAGCCCGCGGTCGGCGCCGACGAAGTCGGCCACCGTCCGGTTGGCCGGCCGGCCCAGCAGCTCGGCGGGCGGGGCGAACTGCTCGACGTGCCCGCCGGTGCTCATCACGGCGATGCGGTCGCCGAGCCGCACCGCCTCCTCGATGTCGTGGGTGACGAAGACGATCGTCTTCCGCACCGTCTCCTGCAGCCGCAGGAACTCCGACTGCAGGCGCTCGCGGACCACCGGGTCGACGGCGGAGAACGGCTCGTCCATCAGCAGGACGCCGGGGTCCGCGGCCAGCGCCCGGGCGACGCCGGCCCGTTGCCGCTGCCCGCCGGAGAGCTGGGCGGGATAGCGGTCCCCGTGGACGGCGGGATCGAGGCCGACCAGGCCGAGCAGCTCCTCGACCCGATCGCGGATCTCCCGGCGGTCCCAGCCCAGCAGCCGCGGCACGGTGGCGACGTTGGCGCGCACCGTCTGGTGGGGGAACAGCCCGACGCTCTGGATGACGTAGCCGATGCGTCGGCGCAGCCGGTCGGCGTCGACCCCGGTGACGTCTTCGCCGCCGAGCAGGATGCGGCCGGTGGTGGGCTCGATGATCCGGTTGACCATCTTCATCGTCGTCGTCTTGCCGCAGCCCGATGGCCCGACCAGCACCGACAGCTCCCCGGCGGCGAACGTCAGGTCGAGCTCGGCCACGCCGACGGTGCCGTCGGGGTAGACCTTGCTGACCCCCTCCAGCCGGATCTCGGGGGCGTCGCCGGCCGCGCGGTGGGCCGTGCGCAGCGCGGGGGGAGCGGCAGTAGCGTCCACGGCGTGGCCTCCCTGGGTGCGCTGAGCGCGGTGAGCGTCCCGGCGGCCCCGGTGCTCGCCGCGGACGCGGCGCCGAACCCCTGGTTCGACCCGTCGTACGTGACCGACAACTGGGACACCATTGTGGGCCACCTCGGCCAGCACGTCAGGCTCACGGTCGGCGCGGTGCTGCTCGGGGCGCTGATCGCCCTGCCGCTGGCGCTGCTCGCCCGGCGCACCCGGTTCCTGGCCGGCCCGGTGCTCGGCCTGAGCTCGATCGTCTACACGATCCCGTCGCTGGCGATGTTCGCTTTCCTCGCGCCCTTCACCGGCTCGCTCTCGGCCACCACGGTGCTGGTCGGCCTGACCCTCTACACGCTCGTCATCCTGGTGCGGAACTTCCTCGCCGGGTTGCAGGGCGTGCCCGCGGACGTCCGCGAGGCCGCCCGCGGCATGGGCTACGGCTCCGCGCGGCTGTTCCTGCGGGTCGACCTGCCGCTGGCCCTCCCGGCCTTCATGGCGGGCCTGCGGATCGCCACCGTCTCGACGGTCGCCCTGGTCACCGTCGGGGTGATCACGGGCAACGGCGGGCTGGGGCAGCTGATCGTCGGCGGCCTCAACGCGAACTTCTACCGGGCCGAGATCGTCACCGGCGCCGTCGGTTGCGTGCTGCTCGCGCTGGTCGCCGACGTGCTGCTGGCCGGGCTGGAGCGGCTGCTCACCCCGTGGACGAGGGCGGCGCGGTGAGCGCCTTCGGCGACGCCTTCGTCTACCTCAACGACCCGTTCAACTGGACCCGGTCCGGCGGCATCCTCGACCTGCTGGTCGCGCACCTGCGGATCTCCGCGCTGGCCGTGCTGCTCGCCGCCGTCCTCGCCGTCCCCACCGGGGTGCTGCTGGGCCGCAGCGGCCGGGGCGGCGGAGCCGTCGTCGTCCTCTCCAACGTCAGCCGGGCCGTGCCCACCCTCGCCCTGCTCACCGTCCTGGCGGTGACCCCGCTGGGGTTCAGCGAGCTCGGCACCGTCCTGGCGCTGGCCGCCTTCGCCGTCCCGCCGATGCTCACCAACACGTACGTGGGCTTCCGCGAGGTGGACCGGGACGTCCGGGAGGCCGCCCGGGCGATGGGCATGAGCCGCGGCCAGATGCTGACCCGGGTCGAGTTCCCGCTCGCCCTGCCGCTGGTCGCGACCGGCGTGCGGACGGCGGCGGTGCAGGTCGTCGCCACCGCGACCCTCGCCGCCCTCGTCGGCGGGGGTGGGCTCGGGCGGATCATCAACCTCGGCTTCGGCCAGCAGGATCACGGCCTGATCCTCGCCGGCGCCGTGCTGGTGGCCGCCCTCGCGCTGCTCACCGAGCTCGTCCTCGTGCTCGTGTCGGCGGCGCTGACGCCCGGCCCGCGCCGGTGGCCCGTGCGCCCCGTGCGGGCGCCGCGCGCCGGGCAGCCGGAGCCGACGTCGTCCGGCGTACCGCTCTGACGGCCGCCGGGGTCCTCCTGTCTGCGGGGGGCCTTGCGTAACAACCGGGCAACAGCTGGCCGGTGCGCGTGACCCGGTGGGGTGAGCAGCGGTTCCATGACTGCGCGGGGCTCCTCCCGCCAGACACGCGCCGCGGTCGGACGACCGCGCGGGACACAGAAGGCGGTCGGTATGCACAGCCGTGCACGGATCCTCGTTCCCCTCGCCCTCACCGGGCTGCTGCTCACCGCCTGCGGGGAGTCCGGCTCGTCGGGCACCGGCGGTGCCGAGGCCAGCGGGGGCAGCGCGTCCGGCGACGCCTGCGCGCCCGTGGCCGGCGAGCAGCTGGTGGTGCTCGAGGACGACCAGCGGCTGCAGAACGCCGACAACGTCGTCCCGGCGGTCAACATGGCCACCGCGATGGCCAACCCCGCCCTGCTGCCGGCGCTCGACGCGGTGTCCGCGGCGCTGACCACCGAGGAGCTCATCGAGCTCAACGCCGCCGTCGACCTCGAGCGGCAGAGCGCCGAGGACGTCGCCGCCGCCTGGGTCGAGGAGAACGTCGACGCCGCCACCCTCGAGCAGGGCAGCGGCCCGGTCGTGGTGGGGGGCTCGAACTTCACCGAATCGACGATCCTGGCCAACGTCTACGCCGACGTGCTCGGCGCCGCGGGCTTCGACGCCTCGGTGCGCGAGGTCGGCAACCGCGAGCTGTACCTGCCCGCGCTCATCTCCGGCTCGGAGATCCAGGTCTTCCCGGAGTACCTGTCGACGGTGACCGACGAGCTCAACGAACTCACCAACGGCCCCACGGACGACGGCCCGGCCACCGGCGACGTGCAGGAGACGCGGACCGCGCTGCAGCCGCTGGCCGAGCAGGCCGGCCTGGTCTTCGGCGAGCCGTCCGAGGCCGCCGACCAGAACGCCTTCGCCGTCACCCAGGCCCTCGCCGACGAGCTCGGCGTGGCCACGCTCTCCGAGCTGGCCGACGCGTGCGGCGACGGCTCGCTGGTCCTCGGCGGCCCCACGGAGTGCCCGGAGCGGCCGCAGTGCCAGCCGGGTCTGGAGGAGACCTACGGCCTGCAGTTCGCCGATTTCCGGGAGCTCGACGCCGGCGGTCCGCTGACCAAGGCGGCGCTGCAGCAGGGCGAGGTCTCGATCGGCCTCGTGTTCAGCTCGGACGGCGCGCTCGCGCAGCAGGGCTGAGCGGGCCGGCGCTCCCGTCGGTGCGGCACCGGCCGCCCGGCGGGAGCGCTCCCGCCGCACGAGGGGTGGGCGCTCTCCCGGGGTCGTGACCCGGTATGGGCACACGAGGGCTCAAGGAGGACGCACGGGACGCCGATGGGTCCCTGACCGTTCCCGGAGGAGTCCTGGTGATCACCCGTCGTCGCCCGCGAGGCCGCCACGCCGCACCGCCGCGTCGGCGCGCCGTCGCCGCGGCGCGTCGACGGGGGCGGCTCGCGGTCGTCGCGGCGGCCGGGCAGGTGCGGGTCGGCGACGTCGTGGTCCACGCTCTCGCCCGCTCCGGCCGCACCCCGGTGCACCGGATGGGCAGGCACGGACCGTCGTGAGCGAGCACCACGCGCACCCCGGGCGGGCCCGGCTGCGCCGGCCCGCGGCCCGGGCCGCGCTGGCCGGCTGCGCGGCCCTCCTCACCGCCGTCCTCGCCCTCGCCGCCCCTGGCGGAGCCTGGGCGACCTTCACCGCCAGCACGGGCAGCACGGGCAACCAGCTGGCGGCCATGGCCGTCTTCCCCGACTACCGCACCGCCGTCCAGAGCAGCGGTCCGGTCGTGTACCACCCCTTCGACGACGCGTACGGCAGCTCGACGGCCGCGGCCCTCGCGGGCTCGGCGGGCACGTACAACGGCGCCGCAGCCCCCTCGAGCGCCACCGCCACGGCGATCGCAGCCGGCGCAGGCGGTCCACGAGGGGCCGTGCGCTTCCCCGCCGGCACCCACGCCGCAGCCGACACCAGCACCTCGATCACCGGCGCCGCGGTGAACACGGTCGCGCTGACCCTCGAGGCCTGGGTGCGCACCGGGTCCGGCGGAGCGGTGGTGAGCCTGCTCCCGGAGGGCTCCGACCCGACCGGTGGCAGGCCGCAGATGTACGTCAACGCGGCCGGTCAGGTCTGCGTCGGACTGACCCTGCAGTCCCCGTACACCCTGCAGGAGGTGTGCGGCTACGACGCCTCCGACACCAAGGCGTGGACCCCCGCCGACCAGGCCTCCCCTGCGTGGCACCACGTCGCCGCGGTGGTCGACCCCACCGCTCCGGCCGGCACCGTGCCGTGCGACTCCGCCGGCACGCAGGTCGTCGTCTACGTCGACGGCGCGGTCGTCTACGACCGGGGGCTCTGCGCGACCTGGCCCCAGAGCGTGGCCGGGCGCTGGCGGGTGGGCAGCGCACCGATCCCGACCGACGTCATCGCCGCGACCGGCGAGCAGGAGGGTCCGGCGCCGGACACCTACACCGGCGACGTCGACGAGGTCGCCGTGTACGCCGGGGCGCTGACCGCGGCCGAGATCAAGACGCACCACGACCTCGGCAGGGGCACCGTCGCCGGCGACTACGCGGCGACCGTGAAGGCCACCCCCTCCCTGCACCTGTACTGGCAGCTGGACGGCGTTCCGGGTGCCGGCGCCGCGCGGACCGTCGCCGACGCGTCCACCCACTCCCGCGCCGGAACGCACCGCAGCCACCCCGACCTCGGAGTGGGCGGGGCACCCACCGGGACGCCGACCCCCGGGACCGCGGTCGGGCTCAGCGGCGTCGACGACATCTCCACCGGCGCCGGCCGTACGACGCCGACGGCCTTCTCCGCCGAGGTGTGGTTCCGCTCCTCCGGCGGCACGGGCCCGCTGGCCAGCTTCGGCCCCACCCGGACGGGCAGCGCGACGGTGCCCGACGTGGCGGTCCACCTGACCGCCGGCGGCAGCCTGGCCTTCGCTGTCCGCAGCCCCCAGCGGACCGTGGTTTCCGCCCGCGACCACCGCGACGGCGCCTGGCACCTGGTGACGGCCACGATGAGCTCCGGTGGGCGTATGCGCCTGTACGTCGACGGCGTCCTGGTGCAGGAGGACGTGTCGTCCACGGCGACCTCGACGCTCACGGGCTTCTGGCGCTGGGGTGGCGGCGGCGACTACAGCGCCTTCGCGACCCGGCCGGGGGCGCCGTTCTTCACCGGCCGGCTGGACGAGGCGTCGGTGTACGACCGGGAGCTGTCCCCGGAGGACGTCGCCGTCCACTGGGCTGCTCGCTGACCGCCGCCCCGCCTGACGACGGAGCGGCCCGCGCGAGGCCGCCGTCCCGGGAGGGGCGGCGTTCCCGGCGTCTCGACGTTCCGTTGCGTGGTCAGGAGGCTCCGCGCCGTTACGCTGACCGACGTGCGGGGGGACCGGGACGACGCGTCGGCGCACCCGGTTGCGGGTCCGGCGTCCCCGGGCCTGCGGACGCTGGGCCTGGTCGCGGGCTCCGTCCTGGCAGTCGCGGCCACCGTCGTCGTCCTCCTCACCGACGACCCGCGGGTGCTCCGGCTGGCCGTCGTCGCCGCCGCGTGGGGGTTCGTGCTCGCCGCGCTCGTCGCCTCCCGGCGCTCCCCGGGGGGCGCCCCGGCCGGCGGCGACGAGCGGGCGGCCGTCGAGCGCGCGGCCGCCGTCGAGCGCGCCGAGGTCGAACGCGCGGCCGCCGAGCGCGAGGCCGAGCTGCGGCTGGCGCACGAGCTCGAGCTCGAACGGGAGGTCGCGGGCCGCCGCGAGCACGAGCTGCGGGTGGAGAACGAGCTGCGCCGCACGGCCGAGCAGTCGATGCGCACGGAGCTGGAGGCGCTGCGCGCGGAGCTGGCCTCGGTCGGCGAGCTGCGGCGGGACATGGCCCAGCTGGCGGAGCTGCGGCAGGAGGTGGGCCAGCTCGCCGGCCTGCGCCGTGAGGTGGCCGAGGTCGCCGCGCTGCGCCAGGACCTGACCGGTCTCGCCGAGCTGCGCACCGCCCTCGCCGGCCTGGATCTCACCGCCCTGACCGAGCTGCGCACCGACGTCGGCCGGCTGCGCGCCGAGCTGACCGAGCAGCTGTCCGGCGAGATGCTCGTCGAGCGGGTCCTGCTGCGCACCCAGTCCATCCGGACCGCCCCCGCCGCCGCACCCGAGCACCCCGCGCCCCGGACGGTCGACGCCGACGGCTGGACCTCCCCGGCACCGGAGCTGACCGCTGCCCTGCCGGCGGTGCGGGCCGACGAGCCGGGCCCCGGCACCCGCCAGGTGGCGCAGGTCCGCGCCGAGCCGCGCCGCGCGCCCGCCCCGCCGCCCCCGCCGCTGGACTGGCTGGCCGGGCGGTCGCTGATCGAGCCCGACGCCGCGGCCGAGGCGCGGGACACCCGGCACGCGACCGCCGCCGAGGCGCCCCCGCCGTCGTTGGACCGGCCGGCCGATCGGTCGCTGCCGCCCCTCCCGACGTCCGGCGAGACCGAGCCGAGCCGACGCCGCACCGACGCCCTGGCACCCGCCGCCCCGCCCGCGCCGGACGAGCTGCTCGCCACCGAGCGGCCGTCCCCCCAGCGGCAGCGCCCGCCGGTCCCCGTGCCGACGGCGGCCGCGCCGGCCGCCGAGGCGCCCGTCCCGGCGGGCGAGGACTCCGGGCGGCGGCTGACGGAGCTGCTGGCCGAGAGCGGCCTCACCCCGCCGTCCGGCGGGCGCCGCCGACGCCGCTACCGCGAGGACGACGAGCCCGACGACGTCCTCGCGCGGGTGCTCGGCCTCAGCTGAGCAAGGACCCCCGTGCCCCCCACCGCTCGCGAGCTCGCGGCGGGCCCCTGCACGGGGGCCGCGGACCTCACGCCGGACCGCGGGAGAGCGCACCGCCGTCGAGCACCAGCGTCTGGCCGGTGACCCAGCCCGCGCCGTCGCCGAGCAGGTAGGCCGCGGCCTCGCCGACGTCCTCGAGCACGCCCAGCCGGCCGACCGGGTACTGCGCCGCGACCTCCGCCTCGCAGCCCTCGTAGAGCGCCCCTGCGAAGCGGGTCTTCACCACCGCCGGCGCGACCGCGTTGACCCGCACCGTCGGGCCGAGCTCGACGGCGAGCTGGGTGACCAGGTTGACCAGCGCCGCCTTGCTCACCCCGTAGCCGCCGATCATCGGCGAGGCCTTCGGCCCGGCCACCGAGGCGACGACGAGCACGGAGCCGCCGTGCTCGGCCATACACGCCCGCCACCGCCTCCTGGACCAGGCCCAGGGTGCCGACGACGTTGGTGTCGAGGATCTTGCGGAAGCCGTCCAGCGGGAGGTCGACCAGCGGGCCGTACACCGGGTTGATGCCGACGTTGCCGACCAGCACCTCCAGGCCGCCGAAGGTGTCGACGGCGGTGCGCACGGCCTCGGCCCCGTGCGCGGCGTCCCCGCGTTGCCGGCGACGCCCACCGCCACCTCCGGGCCGCCCAGCGCGGACACCGCCTCGGCCAGCGCGCCGGGCGTGCGGCCGGTGACGACGACTCGCGCGCCCCGCGCCACCAGGCTCCGCGCGATCCCCAGGCCGATGCCCCGGCTCCCGCCGGTGACCAGCGCCGTCCGTCCCTCGAACGTGCCCACCCCTCTCCTCCCGCCGTGCGTCCGCGTCGCCGCCGGACACCGTAGGTGGCCCTGTGAGGTGCCCCACACATCAGGGGTGAGACGTTGCAGACGTCCTGAACCGGTCACACACTCGCGTTCGGCGCGACACCTGCGTGACACCTCCGGTCGCAGCGGGTCCAGCGCCGGCACCACCGCACAGCCGTGACACCCGACGGGCTCCGACGGGGGAGTCCGCGACCACCGAGTCCGGTACCCGCGAGGGACTGGAACGAGAGGTGCACCGATGCCTGCTGCCCGCAGGACGCTCCGCGCTGCCGGTCTCAGCCCGGCCGACTCCGCTCCCGCCCGCCTCCGCGTCGGCATCGTCGGCGCCGGGCGCGTCGGCGCCGTCCTCGGCGCCGCCCTCACCGCCGCCGGCCACGACGTCGTCGCCGCCGCCGGCCTCTCCACCGCCTCCGCCGAGCGCGCCGCCCGGCTGCTGCCCGGCGTGCCGCTGCTACCCACCGACGAGGTCGTCGCCGCCGCGGACCTCGTGGTCCTCACCGTCCCCGACGACAGCCTGGCCGGTCTGGTCTCCGGCCTGGCCGAGACCGGGATCTGGCGCGCCGGGCAGCTGGCCTTCCACACCTCGGGGGCCCACGGCCTGGCCGTCCTCGCCCCCGCCGCGCGGGCCGGCGTCCTGCCGCTGGCCCTGCACCCGGCGATGACCTTCACCGGCGCCCCCGAGGACGCCGACCGGCTCGCCGGCGCCCCCTTCGGCGTCACCAGCGCCCCGGAGCACCGGGCGGTGGCCGAGACGCTGGTCCTGGAGATGGGCGGCGAGCCGTTCTTCGTCGCCGAGGCCGACCGCGGGCTGTACCACGCCGCGCTGGTCACCGGCGCGAACCACCTGGTCACGCTGGTCGCCGAGGCCGCGGACCTGCTGCGCACCGCGGGCGTCGCCGAGCCCGGGCGGGTGCTCGCCCCGCTGCTCACCGCCGCACTCGACAACGGCCTGCGCCGCGGCGACCGGGGGCTCACCGGCCCGGTCAGCCGCGGGGACGTCGGCACCGTGCGCCGGCACCTGGACACCCTCACCGAGCGGGCGCCGGACTCGGTCGCGGCCTACGTCGCGCTGGCCCGGCGCACCACCGAGCGCGCCCTCGCCACCGGCCGGCTCAAGCGGCACGAGGGCTCCCCGCTGGTCGAGCTGTTCGATGGCCACGGGCCGGGTGCCCTCGCGAGCGTGCGAGCGGAGGGCTGACCGTGGTCCCTCCACCCGCGGGCTCCCGGTGAGGAGCACCCCCGCCGTCGCGGAGACCGTCGCCGAGCTGCGCACGCTCGTCGCCCGGCTGCCCGGCCCGGTCGCACTGGTGCCCACGATGGGTGCGCTGCACGAGGGCCACCGGGCGCTCGTGCGCGCTGCCCGGGAGCGGGCCGGCAGCGTCGTCGTCTCGGTGTTCGTCAACCCGACCCAGTTCGGCCCCGGCGAGGACTTCGACCGCTACCCGCGCACCTGGGACGCCGACCTCGCCGCGCTGGCGGAGGAGGGCGCCGACGTCGTCCTCCACCCGCCGGTCGAGGAGGTCTACCCGCCCGGCGCGGTGGGCGTCACCGTCCACCCCGGCCGCCTGGGCGACGTCCTCGAGGGCGCCGTCCGGCCCGGCCACTTCGCCGGCGTGCTGACCGTCGTCGCCACGCTGTTCGGCCTGATCCGTCCCGACCTCGCCGTCTTCGGCGAGAAGGACTACCAGCAGCTCACGCTCATCCGCGCGATGGCCCGCGAGCTGGCGCTGGGTGTCGAGGTCGTCGGCGTGCCCACGGTCCGTGAGGACGACGGGATGGCGCTGTCCTCCCGCAACCGCTACCTCTCACCGGAGCAGCGGGCCACCGCCGTCACGATCTCCCGCGCGCTGCGCGCCGGGGCGGACGCCGGGCCGCGGGGTGCCGACGCCGTCCTGGCCGCCGCCCGCGCCGTCCTCGCCGAGGCACCCGACCTGCTCCCGGACTACCTGGAGCTGACCGACCCCGACCTCGGGCCCCCGCCGGCCGCCGGCCCGGCCCGCTTGCTCGTCGCCGCCCGTGCCGGCAGCACCCGCCTGCTCGACAACACCGCTGTGACACTCGCCCGCCCAGCCCAGCCCTCGGGAGCCACCCGATGATGCGCACGATGCTGAAGTCCAAGATCCACCGTGCGACGGTCACCCAGGCCGACCTGCACTACGTGGGCTCGGTGACGATCGACGAGGACCTGCTCGACGCCGCCGACCTCCTCCCGGGCGAGCAGGTCGCGATCGTCGACGTCACCAACGGCGCGCGGCTGGAGACCTACGTCATCCCCGGCGAGCGGGGCAGCGGCGTCATCGGCATCAACGGCGCCGCCGCGCACCTGGTGCACCCCGGCGACCTGGTGATCGTGATCAGCTACGGCCTCATGGACGAGACCGAGGCGAAGTCGCACGTCCCGAGGGTCGTGCACGTCGACGCCGCCAACCGCGTCGTCGAGCTGGGTGGCGACCCCTCGGCCCCGGTCCCGGGCGCAGAGGACCATCGGCGGAGCCCGCTCGCAACTGGTTCCCGGCCTCGTCCCGGGTCCCCTCGCGGACTCGCGAGCGGAGGGCAGGACGAGCACGAGGACCCCCTCCTCCCCGCCCCTCGCATGCTCGGAGCGGGACCCGGGAGGGGGCCGGAAGGGCGCGGCGACCGCGGCGTCCCGGTCCGGTGACGTCCCTGGCGGCGCCGGTCACCGGTCTGCCCACCCGGCTGGCCGCACCGGCGCCCGGCTGGGAGCTGACCGCCGACGTGTGCGTCGTCGGCTCCGGCATCGCCGGGCTGTGCGTGGCGCTGCACGCCCGGGCGGCCGGGCTGTCGGTCGCCGTCGTCACCAAGGTCCGGGTGGACGACGGGTCGACCCGCTGGGCGCAGGGCGGCATCGCCGCCGTGCTCGACCCCGCGGACACGCCGGAGGCGCACGCCCGCGACACCGAGGTCGCCGGGGTGGGGCTGTGCGAGCCCGACGCGGTCTCCTTGCTGGTGTACGAGGGCCCCGGGCGGCTGCGCCAGCTGATCGACTGGGGCGCCGCGTTCGACCGCGACCCCACCGGCCGGCTGCTGCTCACCCGCGAGGGCGGGCACTCCGCCGACCGGATCGTGCACGCCGGCGGCGACGCCACCGGCTCGGAGGTGCAGCGCGCGCTGCAGGACGCCGTCCGCGCCGACCCGGGCGTCACCCTCGTCGAGCACGCCATGGTGCTCGACCTGCTCACCGACGCCACCGGCCGCGCCGCGGGCGTGACCCTGCACGTGCTGGGCGAGGGCAGCGCGGACGGCGTCGGCGCGGTGCGCGCCCGCGCGGTCGTGCTCGCCACCGGCGGCATGGGCCAGGTCTACGCCGCGACCACCAACCCGCCGGTCTCCACGGGGGACGGCGTCGCCCTCGGCCTGCGCGCCGGCGCGGTGGCGACCGACCTGGAGTTCGTCCAGTTCCACCCCACCGCCCTGTACCTGGGCCCGGGCGCCCGCGGTCAGCAGCCGCTGGTCAGCGAGGCGCTGCGGGGCGAGGGCGCGGTGCTGCGCGACGGGGCGGGGGAGCGGTTCATGCTCGGCGTCCACCCGCTGGCCGAGCTGGCCCCCCGCGACGTCGTGGCCAAGGCCATCACCCGGGTGCAGCTGCGCGACGGTGTCGACCACGTCTGGCTCGACGCGCGCGGCCTCCCGGACGTGGCCCGGCGGTTCCCGACGATCGTGGCCAGCTGCCGCGCGGCCGGCGTCGACCCGGTCACCGACCTGGTCCCGGTCACCCCGGCGGCGCACTACGCCTCCGGCGGCCTGGTCACCGACCTGGCCGGCCGGACGACGGTGCCCGGGCTGTACGCCTGCGGCGAGGTCGCCTGCACCGGCGTGCACGGCGCCAACCGGCTGGCGTCGAACTCGCTGCTCGAGGGCCTGGTCTTCGCCGCCCGCATCGGCGCGGAGCTCGCCGCGGCCCTGCCGCCGTCCGCCCCCGCCGTGGCGTCGGCGGCCGCGTCGTCCGGGCTGCTCGACCCCGGCGGCCGCCGCGTGGTGACCGAGACGATGTCGGCGCGCGTCGGCGCGCTGCGCAGCGGCGCGGGGCTGGCCGAGGCGACCGGGCGGCTCGCCGCTCTGGCCGAGGGGCTCGGCCCGGACGTCGCGCCGGGCGTGGCCGGCTGGGAGGCCACCGACCTGCTGACCGTCGCCGGCGCGCTGGCGACCGCGGCCGCGGCCCGCGAGGAGACCCGCGGCTGCCACTGGCGGGAGGACCACCCCGGGACCGAGGAGGACTGGCGGGTGCACCTGGACGTACGGCTCGAGGACGACGGCGCCCTGCAGGTGACCCGCCGCCCGGTGGGGGCTGCGGTGGTGCAGGGGTGGTGAGCGAGCGTGCGAGCTCGCCGCTGGGCGGGCGGGGTGAGACGGTGACCGTCGACGCGCGCTCGCTGGAGGGCACCGGCCTGGCCGAGGCGTGGGTGGCCGAGCTGGTCGAGCGCACCCTGGCCGAGGACCTCACCGGCGGCGCGCCCCTGCCCAGTGCCCCGGACCTGGCCGTCGCCCACGACGTCACCAGCGCCGCCACCGTGCCGGCCGCCCAGCTGGGCACCGCCGACCTGGTCGCCCGCGCCGACGGCGTCGTCGCCGGCCTGCCGGTCGCCGCCCGCGTCTTCACCCGGCTGGCTCCGGGCGCCACGCTCACCGCCGGCGCCACCGACGGCGACCGGGTGGCGCGGGGCGACGTGCTGCTGACCGTCCGCGGGCCGGTGCGCGCACTGCTGGCCGCCGAGCGCAGCGCGCTGAACATCGCCGGCCGGGCCAGCGGCATCGCCACCCTCGCCCGCCGCTGGGTGGACGCGGTCGAGGGCACCGGCGCGGTCGTGCTCGACACCCGCAAGACCACGCCGGGACTGCGGCCGCTGGAGAAGTACGCCGTCCGCTGTGGCGGCGGGTCGAACAAGCGCATGGGGCTCTACGACGTCGCCATGGTCAAGGACAACCACGTCGCCGCCGCCGGCTCGGTGGCCGCCGCCGTCGCCGCGGTGCGGGAGCGGGCGCCGCGGGTGGCGGTGCAGGTCGAGGTCGACGTGCCCGCCCAGGCGGTCGAGGCGGTCGAGGCCGGCGCGGACTTCCTGCTCTGCGACAACATGTCGCCCGACACGCTGCGCGAGGTCGTGGCCCTGGTCGGCGGCCGGGCCGAGCTCGAGGCGACCGGCGGGCTGACCCTCGAGGTGGCCCGGGCGGTCGCCGAGACCGGCGTCGACTACCTCTCGGTCGGCGGGCTGACCCACTCCGCGCCGATCCTCGACCTCGCCCTCGACCTGCGGGCGGGCTGACCGGTGCTGCTCACCGTCGACGTCGGCAACAGCCAGACCGTCCTGGCCACCTTCGACGGCGCGCGCCTGGTCGGCGGCTGGCGGGTGACCACGGCGCCGCGGGCGACCAGCGACGAGCTGCGGATGCTGTGGCGCGGGCTGCTGCGCGACACCCAGGTCACCGGGGTGTCGGCCTGCTCGACGGTGCCCGCGCTGCTGCCGGCGCTGCGCACCCTGCTCGACTCCCTGGACGTGCCCGTCGTCCTCATCGGGCCGGGCGTGCGGACCGGCGTCCCCCTGCACGTGGACAACCCGCGCGAGGTCGGCGCCGACCGCGTGGTCACCGCGCTGGCCGCGCACGAGCTGTACGGACGGCGTCCCGACGGCAGCGGCCGCCCGGTCGTCGTCGTCGACTTCGGCACCTCCACCAACGTCGACGCGGTGGGGCCCCAGGGGCAGTTCCTCGGCGGCGCGCTGGCCCCCGGCGTCGAGGTCAGCCTCGAGGCGCTGGCCACCCGCGCGGCGCAGCTGCGGTCGGTGGAGCTGAGCGTGCCGGCGCACGCGATCGGCAAGAACACCGTCGCCGCGCTGCAGTCGGGCCTGGTGCTCGGCTTCGCCGGGCTGGTGGACGGGCTGGTGTCGCGGATCGCCGCCGAGCTCGTCGCGCAGTTCGGCGACGCACCGGTCGTCGTCGCCACCGGCGGGCTGGCGCCCCTGGTGGCCGGCAGCTGCCGGTCGATCGGCGAGCGGGAGCCCGACCTGACCGTGCACGGGCTGCGGCTGGCCTTCGAGCGCCACCAGGGTCGCTGACCGGCCTCCCCGTAGGCTCGGGTCCCGTGAGTGAGCAGCCCCCGGGTGGTGCGGGAACACCGGTCGACGACGAACTCCCCGAACAGCTCCGCGTCCGCCGGGCCAAGCTCGACCGGATGCGCGAGGCCGGCGTCGACCCCTACCCGGTCACGGTCGCCCGCACGACCACCCTGGCGGAGGTCCGGGAGGCGCACCCCGACCTCGAGCCCGACACGATGACCGGCGAGCGGGTCGGCGTCACCGGCCGGGTCATCTTCGTCCGCAACACCGGCAAGCTGTGCTTCGCGACGCTGCGCGAGGGAGACGCCGAGCTGCAGGCGATGCTCTCCCTCGACCGCGTGGGCGAGGAGTCGCTGGCCGCCTGGAAGGCCGACGTCGACCTCGGCGACCACGTGTTCGTCGAGGGCGAGGTGGGCACGTCGCGGCGGGGCGAGCTGTCCGTGTTCGCCGACTCCTGGCAGCTGACCGCCAAGGCGCTGCGGCCGCTGCCGGTCGCGCACAAGCCGATGAGCGAGGAACTGCGGGTCCGCCGTCGCTACGTCGACCTCATCGTGCGCGACGAGGCGCGCCGCACCGTCCGGCAGCGAGCCACCGTGATGTCGACGCTGCGCGGGGGGCTGGGTGCGCGCGGTTATCTCGAGGTCGAGACGCCGATGCTGCAGACCGTGCACGGCGGTGCCGCGGCGCGGCCGTTCCGCACCCAGATGAACGCATTCGACCTCGACCTGTACCTGCGCATCGCGCCGGAGCTGTTCCTGAAGCGGTGCATCGTCGGCGGGCTCGAGCGCGTCTTCGAGATCAACCGCAACTTCCGCAACGAGGGTGCCGACAGCACGCACTCGCCGGAGTTCGCGATGCTCGAGGCGTACCAGGCCTATGCCGACTACCAGGTGATGGCCACCCTCACCCGTGAATTGACCCAGGAGTGCTGCGAGGCGCTGTTCGGCGACCACGTCGCGCGGCACAACGACGGCACCGAGATCGACCTGTCGGGGGAGTGGCGGCAGGTGCCGCTCTACACGCTGGTCTCCGACGCCGTCGGCGAGGAGGTCACCCCCGAGACGCCGCTGGAGGCGCTGTGCACCCTCGCCGAGCGGCACGAGGTCGGCGTCGACCCGGCCTGGGTCCCGGGGAAGGTGGTCGAGGAGCTGTTCGAGGCGCTGGTGCAGGACACGCTGCAGGAACCGACCTTCGTCGTCGACTACCCGCTGGACACCTCACCGCTGACCCGGGCCCACCGCTCGCATCCGGGACTGGCCGAGAAGTGGGACCTCTACGTCGCCGGGGTCGAGCGGGCGACGGCCTACTCCGAGCTGGTCGACCCGGTGGCGCAGCGCGAGCGCCTGGTCGCCCAGGCCGTGCTCGCCGCAAAGGGCGATCCCGAGGCGATGGCTTTCGACGAAGACTTCCTCGAGGCGCTCGAGTACGGGATGCCGCCGACCGGTGGCATGGGCATGGGCATGGACCGGCTCATGATGACGCTCACCGGATTGGGCATCCGGGAGACGATCCTGTTCCCCTTGGTGCGGCCGCTCCCATCCTGAACCGGACCGTCTGCTTCTCACTCCATTGTGCGTAGTGTGTTTCTTCCTACCGCGAATGGTCTATCGTCCTCCCCGACCGAGAGAACTGGTTGCGAGTGCGGGGCGAAAGCCCCGTGGGAGTGGAGAAGCGAATGGCGCGCAAGGTGCAGGTCATCCTCAGTGACGACCTCGACGAGAACGTCGCCGCTGACGAGACGGTGAGTTTCTCGCTCGACGGCACGAGCTACGAGATCGACCTGTCGGACAAGAACGCGCAGGAGCTGCGTGACGCGTTCTCCCGCTACGTGCAGGCCGCGCGCAAGGTCGGTCGCGGCAGCGGTCGCGCCTCCGGAGGTGGCCGGTCGCGCGCCACCGGCGGTGGCGGCCGCATGGACCGGGAGCAGGCCGGTGCGATCCGCGACTGGGCCCGCAAGAACGGCCACGCGGTCAGCGACCGCGGGCGGATCCCGGCCAGCGTCGTCGAGGCCTACGAGGCCGCGCACTGAAAGAGGACCCCGGTAAGGACCCCGTCCTCCTCACCGCTCGCAGGCTCGCGGTGAGCCTCTGGACGGGGCCGTACAGGGCCGACCGGCGGCCCGGCACCCTCCCGAGGGTGCCGGGCCGCCGTCGTCCGCGATACCGCTGTCGGACGCTCACTGTTCGTCACCGGCGGCCCGGATCAGGGACTTTCGGCCCTAGGGGGTGTCGGACCGGTTCGTGACGGTTGTGGCATGAGCCAGGACGCGGCCGAGACGACCGTCCCGCGCGGCCCGGGGGAGCTCACCGGCCGGGGGACGGTGGACCCCTTCCCCCAGGCCCCGACCTTCACCGCCAGCCTCGACCAGCGCCAGGGCGTCGTCCGGGCGCGCGGACACCTCGACGTCCTCGCCGCGGACCTGCTGTGCGGCAGCATCGTCGCCCTCCAGCGCCGGGGGCACCGGCAGGTCACCGTCCGGCTCCGGCCGTTGGCCACCGCCGACGACGCCGCCCGCGAGCTGCTCGCCCGGCTCGCCGACACGCTGGCCGCCGAGGGCGTCCGGCTGGTGGTCGAGTGAGCACCGTCGAGGGGCCCTGGTCGGCCGCCGGACGCCGTCCCGCCGCCTCCCCGCGCCAGGACCGCTGGACCGTCGGCGTGGACGCGGCGGCGCCGCGGTCGCCCTGGGGTGGGACGGCGCCCAGCCGGCTGCACGCCGTCGGGGACGCCGGGCTGGTCGCCGGCCGGGCCCTCTGCCTGGCCCCGGTCACCCTCCTCGACCCGGCGCTGTGGGTCTGGCCGGACGACGGCGACGAGGAGTGGCCGCTCTGCTGGGTCTGCCTCGCGCTGACCTGCTGAGGGACGCGCGACCCGACGTCCACGGTGGGCGCGACGGACCGGTCGCCGTCCGGGCGGCGACGCGCCGTCCGCTGTCGGCGTAACCGGTCCGGAACACCGGTCGGTCACCATCGGTTGGACCGGGCAGCTCCACTCCTCCGCACGGGCTGTTGTGCCGACGGAGGGTCGGAGTCCGCGACTACAGTGGAAAGACCGGTGCCCCGCGCGCCGACGGACGTCGGGTGCTCCTCCCCACCGGGGAGGGCAGCGCCGGACCAGCCGGTCAGAGGAGAAGCAGCAGATGTTCGAACGGTTCACCGACCGAGCCCGCCGCGTGGTCGTCCTGGCCCAGGAAGAGGCCCGGATGCTCAACCACAACTACATCGGCACCGAACACATCCTCCTGGGGCTGATCCACGAGGGTGAGGGTGTCGCCGCCAAGGCTCTCGAGTCCCTGGGCATCTCGCTGGAGGGTGTCCGCCAGCAGGTGGAGGAGATCATCGGCCAGGGCCAGCAGGCCCCGTCCGGACACATCCCCTTCACCCCGCGGGCCAAGAAGGTGCTCGAGCTGTCGCTGCGCGAGGCGCTGCAGCTGGGCCACAACTACATCGGCACCGAGCACATCCTGCTCGGCCTGATCCGCGAGGGCGAGGGCGTCGCCGCCCAGGTGCTGGTGAAGCTGGGCGCCGACCTCAACCGCGTCCGCCAGCAGGTCATCCAGCTGCTCTCGGGCTACCAGGGCAAGGAGCCGGCCGCGGCCGGCGGCCCGGCCGAGGGCACGCCGTCCACCTCGCTGGTGCTCGACCAGTTCGGCCGCAACCTGACCCAGGCCGCGCGCGACTCCAAGCTCGACCCGGTCATCGGGCGGGCCAAGGAGATCGAGCGGGTCATGCAGGTCCTCTCGCGGCGGACCAAGAACAACCCCGTCCTCATCGGCGAGCCCGGTGTCGGCAAGACCGCCGTCGTCGAGGGCCTGGCCCAGGCGATCGTCAAGGGCGAGGTCCCCGAGACGCTGAAGGACAAGCAGCTCTACACCCTCGACCTCGGCGCCCTCGTCGCCGGCTCCCGCTACCGCGGTGACTTCGAGGAGCGGCTGAAGAAGGTCCTCAAGGAGATCCGCACCCGCGGCGACATCATCCTGTTCATCGACGAGATCCACACCCTCGTCGGGGCCGGTGCCGCGGAGGGCGCGATCGACGCCGCCAGCATCCTCAAGCCGATGCTGGCCCGCGGTGAGCTGCAGACCATCGGCGCCACCACGCTCGACGAGTACCGCAAGCACCTGGAGAAGGACGCCGCCCTCGAGCGCCGCTTCCAGCCGATCCAGGTGGGCGAGCCGACGCTCACCCACACGATCGAGATCCTCAAGGGGCTGCGCGACCGGTACGAGGCGCACCACCGGATCAGCATCACCGACGGCGCGCTCGTCGCCGCCGCGACGCTGGCCGACCGGTACATCTCCGACCGCTTCCTCCCGGACAAGGCGATCGACCTGATCGACGAGGCCGGTGCCCGGATGCGGATCAAGCGGATGACCGCCCCGCCGGACCTGCGCGAGTTCGACGACCGGATCGCGGCCATCCGCCGGGAGAAGGAGTCGGCGATCGACGCGCAGGACTTCGAGAAGGCCGCGTCGCTGCGCGACAAGGAGAAGCAGCTCCTGGGCGAGAAGGCCGAGCGCGAGAAGCAGTGGAAGGCCGGCGACATGGACGTCGTCGCCGAGGTCGACGACGAGCAGATCGCCGAGGTGCTGGCCAACTGGACCGGCATCCCCGTCTTCAAGCTCACGGAGGAGGAGACCACCCGTCTCCTGCGCATGGAGGACGAGCTCCACAAGCGGATCATCGGCCAGGAAGAGGCCATCAAGAGCGTCAGCCAGGCGATCCGGCGCACGCGGGCGGGCCTCAAGGACCCGCGCCGTCCGGGTGGCTCCTTCATCTTCGCCGGCCCCTCGGGTGTCGGTAAGACGGAGCTGGCGAAGGCACTGGCCCAGTTCCTGTTCGGTGAGGACGACGCGCTCATCCAGATCGACATGGGTGAATTCCACGACCGCTTCACCGTGTCGCGGCTCGTCGGTGCCCCTCCCGGCTACGTCGGCTACGACGAGGGCGGCCAGCTGACCGAGAAGGTGCGGCGCAAGCCGTTCTCGGTGGTCCTCTTCGACGAGATCGAGAAGGCGCACGCGGACGTCTTCAACACGCTCCTGCAGGTGCTGGAGGACGGCCGGCTCACCGACGGTCAGGGCCGGATCGTGGACTTCAAGAACACGATCCTGATCCTCACGACCAACCTCGGGACGCGGGACATCTCCAAGGCCGTGGGGCTGGGCTTCCAGGTCGGCAACGACAGTCAGTCCAACTACGAGCGGATGAAGAACAAGGTCAACGAGGAGCTCAAGCAGCACTTCCGGCCGGAGTTCCTCAACCGCATCGACGACATCGTCGTGTTCCACCAGCTGACCGAGGAAGAGATCATCGAGATCGTCGACCTCATGGTCGCCCGCGTGGAGGGCCAGCTGGCGAACAAGGACATGTCGCTGGAGATCACGCAGGACGCCAAGAAGCTGCTGGCGGCCCGCGGGTTCGACCCGGTGCTCGGTGCCCGGCCGCTGCGCCGGACCATCCAGCGCGAGATCGAGGACGCGCTGTCGGAGAAGATCCTCTACGGCGAGCTGACCGCCGGTCAGATCATCGTGGTGGACGTCGAGGGCGAGGGCGCCGAGCAGCGGTTCACGTTCCGCGGCGAGGCCAAGCCGATCGACGTGCCCGACACCCCGCCGGTCGCCCTCTCGGGCGGCGACGAGGAGGGTCCGGCCGCCCAGGCCGAGTGACGGAGGCCCCCGTCCTCCTCACCCCTCGCGAGCTCGGGGCGAGCCTCTGGACGGGGCCAGCGACAGGGGCCGTCTCCCAGCCGGGAGGCGGCCCCTTCGTCATGCTCGCCCGGACGACGCGGCCGGGTGTCGTCCCGACCGCCGATGACCGGCTGCCCCACCATCGGCGCGTGGCGGCTCCTGCCGGCGCGTCGATCAGCCACCCGCCGATGGTCAGGCCACCGCCTCGCTCGGCGTCCTGCCGGCCGCTGCCCCACACGCGGCCGACTGCGTGACCGCGTCCAACGGCGTACCTCGGCGCGCAGTCAGCCGGCGGTCCTCACAGCCGACGGTTGATCATGGGGTTGGTGCAGGCGACACGCGGCGACGTGCCGCAGCAGCGCGCGACGATCCCATGATCAACGCCAGGAGGCGGTCGGGCGGGGCAGCGACCTCAGGCGGGCAGGGTGAAGCGGCCGTCGGCGGTCTGTTCGACCAGCCCGTCGGCGACCAGCGAGTCCAGGCAGCGAGATCGCTGAGCGGCGTCGTCCCACGCGGCGTCGAGCTCCGGTGCCGCCACGGGCCCCTCAGCGGCCCGCAGCACGTCCAGGAGCCGGCCGCGCACTTGCCGGTCCGTGCCGGCGAACCTCTGCACCCGACGGGGCGGACCGTCGGACGCCGGGTAGCCCGCCAGCCGCCAGGCGCAGTCGCCGCGCACCGGGCAGGCCGCGCAGCGCGGCGTCCGGGCCACGCACACCAGCGCGCCGAGCTCCATGACCGCCACCGCGAAGCGCACCGCCCGCCCGGGGTCGGCCGGCGCGAGTGCCGCGACATCGGTCAGGTCGGCGGTGCGTGCCGGCGCGGCCTCCGCCCGGCCGTGCACCAGCCGGGCGACCACCCGCCGCACGTTGGTGTCGACCACCGGCTGCGGCTGCCCGTGCCCGAAGCAGGCGACGGCTCGGGCGGTGTAGGTGCCGATGCCCGGCAACGCCTCCAGCGCCGCCACGTCGGCGGGGACGACGCCGCCGTGCCGCTCGGTGAGGGCGACCGCGGTCTCCCGCAGCCGCAGCGCCCGCCGGGGGTAGCCGAGCTTCCCCCAGGCCCGGATCACCTCGGCGGGCGACGCCGCGGCCAGCGCCGCCGGGGTGGGCCAGCGCGTCACCCACTCCCGCCACACCGGCTCGACGCGGGCGACCGGCGTCTGCTGCAGCATCACCTCGCTGACCAGCACGGCCCACGGGTCGGTGTCCGGCCGGCGCCACGGCAGGTCGCGCGCGGCGCCGGCGAACCAGTCGACGAGGACCTCGCCGATCGGGGCGGACGACGGGGGGAGGGCGCGGGCCGGGCTGTCCACGGGGTCCCAGTGTGCCGCGCCCCGGGGTCGGCGTGCCGCCGCAGGTCAGCGGGCCGCCGCGCACTACGGTTCTCGGCGTGCTGCACCCCGTCGGCCCCCTGCCCGCGGCGGTCTACTGGAGGCGGCGGCTGCTGGTGCTGACCCTGCTGCTGGCGGTGCTCGGCGGCGGGGGCTGGCTGCTCGTCGCTGCGCTGACCGGCAGTGGGAGCGGCGGGACGGCGACCGCGGCGGCCACGACGTCGCCCACCGCGGAACCGGCCGCCGAGCCCCCCGCCCTGGAGCGGGTGGTGCCGTCCCTGGCCAGCGTGCAGACCCCGACGCCGGCACCCGAACCGCCCGCCGAGCCGGCGCCCGAGCCGGCTCCGACCCCGGGCGGCCCCTGCAGTGACGACATGATCGAGCTGGCGGTGCGCACCCCCGGCAGCGCGCCGGTCGGCGGCAAGCCCACCTTCGAGCTGGTGGTCACCAACGTCTCGACGGTGCCCTGCGTCCGGGTGCTCGACGCCGGCCTGCAGGAGGTGCTGCTGCTCGACGGGGGCGGCAACCGGGTGTGGGGGAGCAACGACTGCTTCCCGGAGTCCAGCAGCGACACCCGCACCCTCGCGCCGGGGGAATCGGTGACCTTCCCGCTGGTGTGGGGCGGGCTGACCAGCGAGCCGTCCTGCACGGCCGAGCGGACGACGCCGGCCCCGGGGCAGTACGCGGTGCGTGGCCGGCTCGACACGGAGGTCAGCGCCGAGGTGCCCTTCACGATCAGCTGAGGGAGGACCCTGTCCCATGGGCACCCGGCGCCTTGCAGGGCCATCGGGGCCCCGTTCCGAGCCTGCGAGGGATGGGGAGGACAGGCGGAAGGACCGCCTCCCCACGACTCGCGAGCTCGTCGCGGGCCCTGGAGGGAGGCCTCAGCTGTAGCGGTCGAGGATCGAGGTCTCGGCCAGCCGGGAGAGGCCCTCGCGGATGCCGCGGGCGCGGGCCTCGCCCACGCCCTCGACGGCCAGCAGGTCCTCGATGGTGGCCGCGAGCAGCTTCTGCAGCCCGCCGAAGTGGTCCACGAGGCGGTCGATGATCCCGGCCGGCAGCCGCGGCACCCGGGCCAGCAGGCGGTAGCCCCGGGGGCTGACGGGGGAGTCCAGCGCGTCGGCGGAGGTCGGCAGGCCGTAGCAGCGGGCCACTGCGGAGAGGTCGAGCAGCTCGGTGGCCGAGAGCGCGCGGAGGTCGGCCAGCACCTCGTCGATGCTCCTGGGACGGCGGAGCCCGGAGGGCACGTAGTCGCGCACCAGCAGGGCGCGGTCCTCCTCCACCCCGGCGAGCATCTCGTCGAGCTGCAGCGCCAGCAGCCGCCCGTCGGTGCCCAGTTCGACGACGAAGCCCTCGATCTCGTCGGCGATCCGGCGGACCATCTCCAGCCGCTGGCTGACGCTCATCGCGTCGCGGACGGTGACGAGGTCCTCGATCTCCAGTGCCGACAGCGTGCTGGCCACCTCGTCGAGGCGCAGCTTGTACCGCTCGAGCGCGGCCAGCGCCTGGTTGGCGCGGGCCAGGATCGTCGTCGGGTGCTCCAGCGTGTAGCGCCGTCCGGCCACGTAGACGCTGATGATGTGCATCGACTGGCTCACCGAGATCACCGGGAAACCCGTCTGGATGGCGACCCGCTCGGCGGTGCGGTGGCGGGTGCCCGACTCCTCGGTGGGGACGGTCGGGTCGGGCATCAGGTGGACGCCGGCCCGCACGATCCGGCTGCCGTCGTAGGAGACGATCACCGCGCCGTCCATCTTGGCCAGCTCGCGCAGCCGGGTGGCGGAGAGGGCGACGTCGAGGGCGAACCCGCCGGTGCAGATGGACTCGACGACGCGGTCGTAGCCGAGCACGATGAGCGCGCCCGTCCGGCCGGCCAGGATGCGCTCCAGCCCGTCACGCAGCGCCGTGCCCGGTGCGATGCGGCCGAGCAGTTCGCGGAGCGCGACCTCGGAGTCCACAGCGGGGGGCACGAGCGCTCCTGACGTTCGACGTGGTGGCGGCTGAGTCTACGTGCTCCAACGGTACTGGCGGGCGCCGGTGACCCACCTCACCGGCGCCCGGGACCACGGGCCCCGCAGGCCTCAGAACAGACGGGCGAAGGCCGCCCCGAGGTCGGGGACCTCGACCAGCCGCAGGCCCTTGGGCGCACTGCCGGCGTCCTCCGGGACGAGCGCGACCTTGTACCCCTGCCGGGCCGCCTCGGCCAGCCGCCGGCCGGTGCCGCCGACCCGCCGGATCTCCCCGGACAGCCCCACCTCGCCGACGGCGACCAGGCCGCGGGGCAGCGGGACGTCCTTGGCCGCCGACGCGATCGCCAGCGCCAGCGCGAGGTCGGCCGCGGGCTCGGCGATGCGCACCCCGCCGACGGAGGCGGCGAAGACGTCGGCGTCGGCGAGCCTGACCCCGCCCCGCCGCTCGACCACCGCGTTGACCATGGCCACCCGCTGGGAGTCCAGCCCGCTGACCGCCCGCCGCGGGGAGCCGCCGCCTCCGCTGCTGGACGCGACCAGCGCCTGGACCTCGGCCAGCAGCGGCCGGCTGCCCTCCATGGTCACCGTGACACAGCTGCCGGGCACCGGCGCGGCGCGGCGGGAGACGAACAGGTGCGAGGGGTCGGGGACGCCGACCACGCCGGTGTCGCCGATCTCGAAGCAGCCGATCTCGTCGGCCGGGCCGAAGCGGTTCTTCATCGCCCGGATCAGGCGCAGCGTCGAGTGCCGCTCGCCGTCGAAGGAGACGACGACGTCGACGAGGTGCTCCAGGGCGCGCGGCCCGGCGATCGCGCCGTCCTTGGTGACGTGGCCGACCAGGATCGTCGTCATCCCGCGGCTCTTCGCGATGCCGGTGAGGGCGCTGGCGACCGCCCGCACCTGCGTGGCGCCGCCGTCGGTGCCCTCGACAGCGGGGGAGCGCACGGTCTGCACGCTGTCGAGGACCAGCAACGAGGGCGCGACCTCGTCGACGTGCGCGAGGACCGCCGACAGTTCGGACTCGGCGGCCAGGTAGAGCCGGTCGTGCAGTGCGCCGATCCGCTCGGCCCGCAGCCGCACCTGGGCCGCGGACTCCTCGCCGGACACGACGAGGGCGGGACCGTTCGTGGCGGCCACCCGGTGGGCCACCTCGAGCAGCAGCGTCGACTTGCCCACGCCCGGCTCGCCGGCCACGAGCAGCACCGCGCCGGGCACCAGTCCGCCACCGAGGACGCGGTCGAACTCCTCGATGCCGGTGGGCACCGCGCGGGCGGCGGCGAGCTCGACCTGCGCGATGGGCACCGCCGGCGCGGTCACCGGACCGGCAGCGACGGCGCGCAGCGGGGAGGCGGGGGTGCCGACCTCCTGGATCGTCCCCCAGGCCTGGCACTCGGGGCACCGGCCGACCCACTTGGCGGAGGCGTAGCCGCACTCGGTGCAGCGGTGGGCGGGGCGGGACCTCACTCCGGCAGGTGGCACCCCTCGACGCTAACCGCCGGGTACGACAGGACCGGGCACGGACGCGCGCCCTCCCCGCGAGGACCCACCGCGGCCCCCTGGAGGGTCCTGTCCCGAGCGGAGGGAGGGGTGGGGGCAGGGGGTCCTGCTACTACTCGGTCTCGGTGTCCTGCTCGTTGTCGCGGCTCTCGGAGCCGCCCTCCTCGTGGTGGAAGTCGAAGGGCTCCTCGCGGGGGACCACCCGCTCCGGCGTGGCGACCAGCGCCTGGACGGTGACCTCACCGGCGCGCTCGAAGGTCAGGGTGAGCTCGATGCTCTGCCCGGCGGTGAGCTCCTCGGTGAGGTCGGCCAGCTCGACCGTCGCGCCGCCGGCGCCGCCGAGGAACACCGTGGAGCCCGCCGGGATCGCGATGTCCACCTCGGAGCTGGCGCTCGGCGTGGACGGCGCCGCGGGGACGCTCGGCGTGGGCACTGCGCCGGGGCTGGGCGTCGCCCCGGGGGCGGTGGTCTGCGGTGCGGCGCCCGGAGTGGTCGGGGTCGCAGGGGTGGTGGCCACCGGGGCGGCGCCCGGTGTGGTCGGGACGGCGGCGGCCTGACCCGACACGATGACGCCGTCGAAGGCCTCGCCCTCGATGCCCACGAGCGTGTCGGACTCGGTGTCGCCGTTGACGATCGCCAGCTGCAGCTCGGCGGAGTCGCCCTCCTCGTACAGCCCCTCCTGGGGGTGGGCCAGGGTGATCTGGCGGAGCGTGATGTCGCCGACCGCCGCTTCGGGGCCGACCTTGTCCCGGTTCTGGGTGGCCGTCTGGGCGACCTGCCCGGCGCTGCACGCGGTGAGCGCGACCGGGCTGAGGAGCAGGACACCCATCGTGGCGGCGCGCAGTGCGCGGTTCACAGCCGTCGACCTCCAGGGACGTGCCGGCCACCGCAGGTCGATGGCCCGAGTCGCGCCGAGCCTAACGCTCACCCCACGATGGCCGCCGGGAGGTGAGGCGGTGGTGCCCGGCATGCCGCGACGGCCCGCGGGCGACCCCGCGCTGGCCGCGTTCCCCGCCCGCGCACCGGCCACCCGGCGGTGGTGCTTCGCCGACCAGCTCGGCCCGCACTTCCTCGACCGTCCGGACCAGCCGGTGCTGCTCATCGAGTCGAAGGCGGTCTTCGCGCGCCGCCGGTTCCACCGCCAGAAGGCCCACCTGGTGCTGTCGGCGCTGCGCCACCGGGCCGCGGAGCTCGGCGACCAGGCGGAGCTCCGCCAGGTACACACCTACGCCGAGGCGCTGGACCGGGTGCGCGAGCCGCTGAGCGTCTGCGCGCCCACCACCTGGAGCAGCCGCGACTACGTCCTGCGCCGTCCCGACCTCGCCGTCCTCGCCGCCCGGGGGTTCGTCGCGACCCAGGAGGAGTTCGCCGGCTGGGCCGAGCGGAGGGGGCGGCAGCGGCTGCTCATGGAGGACTTCTACCGGGACAACCGGCGCCGCCACGACGTCCTCATGGACGGCGTGGAGCCGGTCGGCGGGCGCTGGAACCTCGACCACGACAACCGGGAGCCGCCGCCGTCGGACGGGCGGCTCGACGTCCCCGAGCCGTGGTGGCCGGAAGAGGACGAGATCGACGAGCGGGTGCGCGCCGACCTCGACCGCTGGGAGGCCGACGGGGACGTCGCGTTCGTGGGGGACGACGGTCCGAGGCTCTTCCCGGCCAACCGGCAGGAGGCTCTGTACCGCCTGAGGGACTTCCTCGACACCCGGCTCGGCGCCTTCGGCCCGCACGAGGACGCGATGCTCGACGGCGACCGCTGGATGGCGCACTCGCTGCTCTCCCCGGCCCTCAACCTCGGCCTGCTCGACCCGGTCGAGGTGGTGCACGCCGCCGAGCGGCGCTACCGCGACTCGGTGGCGATGAGCGACCCGCTGCCGCTCAACAGCGTCGAGGGGTTCGTCCGCCAGGTCATGGGGTGGCGCGACTACATCTGGCACACCTACTGGCACTTCGGCCGGGACTTCCGGCACGCGAACGCCCTGGCCGCGCACGAGCCGGTGCCCGAGTGGCTGGCCGACCTCGCCGACGGCGCGGTCGACGCCGCCTGCCTGTCCGACGTCCTCGGCGACCTGCGCCGTGACGGCTGGGTGCACCACATCCCGCGGCTGATGGTGCTCGGCAACTACGCGCTGCAGCGCGGCATCGACCCGCTGGCCATGACCGACTGGTTCCACCGCACCTTCGTCGACGGCTACGACTGGGTGATGGTCGCCAACGTCGTCGGCATGAGCCAGCACGCCGACGGCGGGCTGCTGGCCACCAAGCCCTACGCCGCCGGCGGCGCCTACATCGACCGGATGAGCGACTACTGCGGCGGCTGCCGCTACGACCCGCGCAAGCGGCTGGGCGAGGACGCCTGCCCCTTCACCGCCGGCTACTGGGCCTTCCTCGAGCGCAACCGGGAGCGGCTGGCACCCAACCAGCGGATGCGCCGCGCGCTGCAGGGGCTCGACCGGCTCAAGGGCCTGGAGGAGGTCGTCGAGCAGGAGCGGCTGCGGGGCACCGAGGCCATCTGATCGGGGGACGGCGGTCCAGTCCGGGCCCGCGGCTGCCGATCCCCCTCCCGTACGCGAGTGCGGCGGGAGGTGCGGATGGCGACGGGTCCGGCGTTCGACGACGTCCTCGCGGCGGCCCAGGCGGGCGCCGCGTGGGCCTTCGAGGTGCTCTACCGGGACCTCTCCCCGGCGGTCACCGGGTACCTGCGGCTGCACGGCGCCCTCGACCCCGACGACCTGGCGAGCGAGACCTTCCTCGCCGTCTTCCGCGGCCTGGCCGGCTTCTCCGGCGACGAGGACGCCCTGCGCTCGTGGGTGTTCACCATCGCCCACCGCCGGCTGGTCGACGACTGGCGCCGCCGCAGCCGCCGTCCGCAGTTGGCCGAGGACGCCGGCGACCTGCTGCCCGAGACGCCCGGCGGCGACGTGGAGGACGACGTCCTGACCCGGCTGGGCACCGAGACCGTGCACCGCCTCTGCGCGGGGCTGCCCGCCGACCAGCGCTCGGTCCTGCTGCTGCGGGTGCTCGCCGACCTCACCGTCGAGCAGGTCGCGGCGGTGATGGGCCGCTCCGTGGGGTCGGTCAAGGCCCTGCAGCGGCGCGGCCTGCGCCGGCTGCGCGCCGAGCTCGAGGCGGCCGGGACCCCCCGGACGGGTGAGGCGTCAGTGACCACTGGGACGGCGGGCGCACCCCTGGTGGCCCGTCCGGCGATGACGGGAGCGAGATGACCACGCCAGCCGACGCCCGGACCGACGAGGAGGCCTTCGCGGCCTGCCTCGCCGGCCGTCCCGTGCCCGCGGGCGCGCAGGGCCTGGCCGCGTTCACCGACGCGGTCCGGTCGAGCGCCACCGCGCCCGGGCGGCCGAACGCGGCCCTGGCCGAGCTGCTGGCGACCGGTCTGCTCGTCCCCACCCAGGAACCGTCCCGCGGGACGGCCGGGCGCCCCGCCCGGACCTCACGGAAGAGGCCACACGTGCTGATCCCCACCCTCGTCGCCAAGTTCGCCGCCGCCGGTGCCGTCGCCAAGGCGGCCGCCGCGGGCGGTGTCGTCGCCGTCGCGCTGACCGGTGCCGCCACCGCCGGGGCCCTCCCCGGCCAGCAGGACACCGCCGTCGTCGAGAGCAGCGACACCATCGACACCACCACCGACGAGCCGACCGGCACCACCGACGGCACCGGCGACGTCACGGACGAGCCTGCCGCCGGGGAGCCGGCCGCCGAGGAGCCGGTGGTCGAGGAGCCTGGCACCGAGCCCGTGGTCGAGGAGCCTGTGCCCGTGGTCGAGGAGCCCGCGGTCGAGGTCCCCGTGACCGACCCGGCGCCGGAGTCCCCGGAGACCTCCGAGGGCGGGAAGCCGACCGACCAGCAGAAGTTCGATCGGCACCCCGAGAACCCCGGCCGGGCGGCCAGTGCCGAGGCGCACCAGCGCAACGCCGAGCGCAAGGCCGAGCGGGCCGTGCAGCCGGAGGCCGGGACGCCCGAGGACGAGGGGACTGATGAGGTCCTCGAGGCCGAGCAGGCGCCGGTGGTCGAGCAGTCGGCGCCAGCCGGCCACGGCAAGGGCAACGGCAAGAACGGGAAGTGACCCCTCGGGCAGGCTCGCGGCGGCCTCCCTGCAGGGTCCCGCCGCGAGCCTGCCCCTGGCGGGGCAGGAGGGTCCGCCGTCAGGTGACCGCGGCCCCGCCGGCGAGCAGCAGCACCACGTCGAGGACGGTCAGCAGCATGACCGCGGGGAACGCCAGCCGGCGGAACCCCGGGGTGCCGGCCAGCGCCGCGACGGCGACGGCGGGCACCGCCAGCCCCAGCCCGGCCCACCCGGCCGCGGTCGGCGGACCCTCCGGGCCGAGCACCAGCACCAGTGAGGCGCCGCCCAGCACGACCGCCCCCGTGGCGGCGGACACCCGGGCGCCCAGCCGGTGTGGCAGCCCGCGGACGCCGGTGGCCAGGTCGTCCTCGAGGTCCGGGGCGACGTTGGCCAGGTGCGCCGCGGCGCCCAGGGCCGCGCCGGCGACCACCAGCCACCACGGCGCTGCGAGCCAGTCCGACCCACTCGCCCCGGGCGCCGCCGCCACCACCCCGGCCGGCAGCGCCCCGAAGCCGGTGACGTAGGGCAGCACCGAGACGGCGGTGCGCTTGAGCCCGGCGTTGTAGGCCCAGCCGCTGGCGACCAGGACCAGCAGCAGGACCCCGGGGACCACGCCGAGCAGCAGCGACAGGACGGCCGCCGCGACAGCCGACCCGAGGGCCAGCGAGCGCAGCAGCGCGGGGTCGACGGCACCCTGCACGACCGGCTTGTCGGTCCGCGCGACGGCTCGGTCGCGGTCGGCGTCGAGCCAGTCGTTGCTCCACCCGATGGAGGCCTGACCTGCGAGGACGGCAGCCGTCACGAGCGCCGCGCGACCCCACGACGCGCCGGCGGCGAGGGCCAGGAGACCGGCCACGACGGTGACCGCGAGCGCCGGCCCCGGGTGGGTGGCGAGGGCCAGCGCGCGGGGCGTGACCCTCCGTCGCGCCCCGTGCGCACGCACACCCACCATGCTCCTGTCAACCCCTCCCGGGTACTCCTTCGCGCCGCTGACCTGCGGATTTGCGAACTGGGGTGGCCCCGCTCGCCAGTCTGCCGTGGTAACCTGTGGACAGCGAAAGGGGTCACACACACATGGGCTTCACTGTCGGCGAGACCGTTGTCTACCCGCACCACGGGGCAGCGCTGATCGAGGCGATCGAGACGCGGGTCATCAAGGGCGAAGAGAAGGCCTACCTCGTGCTGAAGGTCGCCCAGGGCGACCTCACCGTGCGGGTGCCGGCCGACAACGCAGAGATCGTCGGCGTCCGTGACGTCGTCGGTCAGGACGGACTGAACCGGGTCTTCGAGGTGTTGCGCGCCCCGCACACCGAGGAGCCGACGAACTGGTCGCGTCGCTACAAGGCCAACCTCGAGAAGCTCGCCTCCGGTGACGTCAATAAGGTCGCCGAGGTCGTGCGCGACCTGTGGCGCCGCGACAAGGACCGCGGGCTCTCCGCCGGCGAGAAGCGCATGCTCTCCAAGGCGCGCCAGATCCTGGTGAGCGAGCTCGCGCTCGCCGAAGGCACCAACGAGGACAAGGCCGAGGTCCTCCTCGACGAGGTCCTCGCCAGCTGAGCTCGGGTCCTCGAGCTCTCCCGCACCAAAGTCCACTCCCGTGCACGCTGTCGGCATCGTCGCAGCGGCCGGGAGTGGTCTGCGTCTGGGGGCGGACCGGCCCAAGGCGCTGGTCCCGCTCGGCGGCCGCGCCCTGGTCTGCTGGGCGGTCGACACGCTGGTCGACGGCGGGGTGCGGGACGTCGTGGTCGCGGTGCCCGCCGCCGAGCACGCCGCGTTCGCGACCGTGCTGCCCATGGACGTCCGGCTGGTCGCAGGCGGGGCCACCCGCACCGCCTCCGTGCGCGCCGCGCTGGCCGCGGTCGGCCGCCGTGCGGACGCCGTCCTGGTCCACGACGCCGCCCGCCCGTTGACCCCGCCGGACCTGGTCACCCGGGTCCTCGACGCGCTGGCCGCCGGCGCGCGGGCCGTCGTTCCGGTGCTGTCGGTCGTCGACACCACCGTCGTGGTGGACGACGACGGCGTGGTCGCCGACACCGTCGACCGCGCCGTGCTGCGCCGGGTGCAGACCCCTCAGGGGTTCGCGCGCGAGGCCCTCGTCGACGCCTACGCCTGGTTGCCACCCGACGCCGAGCTCACCGACGACGCCGCGGTGGTCCGCGCCGCCGGCATCCCGGTCGCGACGGTGGCCGGTGACGAGCGGGCGGCGAAGGTGACGGTCCCGCACGACCTGGCGCTGGCCGAGCTGCAGGTGGTGCGGTGAGCACCCCCGCGCTGCCGCGGGTCGGTGTCGGGGTCGACGTGCACCCGGTCGAGGCCGGCCGCCCCTGCTGGCTGGCCGGGCTGGAGTGGCCGGGCGTCGACGGCTGCGCCGGGCACTCCGACGGCGACGTCGTGGCCCACGCGCTCACCGACGCGGTCCTCTCCGCCGCCGGCCTCGGCGACATCGGCGGCCTGCTCGGCACCGACGACCCGCGCTGGGCCGGCGCGCGCGGCGCCGCCGTCCTGGCCCACGTGCGCGAGGTCCTCGGGGCGGCCGGGTGGCGGGTCGGCAACGCCGCGGTGCAGCTGGTCGGCACCACCCCGAAGGTGGGCCCGCGCCGTGCCGAGGCCGAGCGGGTGCTGGGCGAGGCGCTGGGCGCCCCGGTGAGCGTCACGGCCACCACGACCGACGGCCTGGGGCTCACCGGGCGCGGGGAGGGGCGGGCGGCGATGGCGACGGCACTGGTGGTCCGGACGGCGTCCGAGGGCGGCGGACCGGCCTGAGCCTCGTCGGCTCAGGTGCCGGGCCAGACGAGGTCCTGCAGGGTCCGGCGGGCCCGGCCGGGGTCCTCGTCCGCAGCACGACCGATGGCCGACGTGGTGGTGACCTGCCAGTGTCCCGGGATGGCGAACTCGGCTGCCACACCCTCGCGGTCGAAGGCGCGGAACTGGCGCACCGCCAGGCCCAGCGCCTGTGCCTGCAGGGTCATGTGCGCGACTGCCTGCCCCAGGTCGTACAGCGAGAACTCCGAGTAGTCCCAGTCGGTGTCCTCGACGTGCCGGTGGGACAGGTTCGCCACCAGCAGGCTCGCCGTCGGCGCCCACCGGGCCGAGCTGCCGGCCAGGTGGCGGACGAGTCGTCGATGTGTCTCCTCGCCGCGACGGCCGACGATGAAGGCCCACGGCTGGGAGTTGCCCGCGGACGGCGCCCACCGGGCTGCCTCCAGCAGCGATCCGGTGTCCCGGTCGGACACCTCGTGCGTGCCGTCGAACGCCGTCGGACTCCACCGGCTGCCCAGCAGCGGGTGCAGCCCCGGCGGCCCCACCTCGTCGTGCACCCGGCCACCCTGACACGGCCCGGCCCGGGCGGACGACGTCCGTAGACTCCGCGCGGTGAGCCTCCGCCTGTACGACACGGCCGCCCGCGCGGTCCGCGACTTCACGCCCCTGCGTGCCGGGCAGGCCTCCGTCTACGTCTGTGGGCTCACCGTGCAGGGGCCGCCGCACGTCGGACACGTCCGCTCGGCCCTGGCCTTCGACGTGCTGCGCCGCTGGCTGGCCCACCGCGGCCTGGAGGTCAGCTACGTCCGCAACGTGACCGACATCGACGACAAGATCCTCGCGAAGGCCGAGGCCGCGGGTGTGCCGTGGTGGGCCTGGGCGTACACCAACGAGTTGGCGGTCACCCGCGCCTACGACGTCCTCGGCGTGCTGCCCCCGATGTACGAGCCGCGCGCCACCGGGCACGTCCCGGACATGGTCGAGCTGGTGCAGCGGCTGATCGACCGGGGGCACGCCTACGCCGTCGACGGCGACGTCTACTTCGACGTCCGCTCCTTCCCGGAGTACGGCTGCCTGACCGGGCAGCGGCTGGAGAACCTGGAGCCGGCCGCGGACACCGACACCGACGAGCGCAAGCGCGACCCCCGTGACTTCGCGCTGTGGAAGGCGCACAAGCCCACTGAGCCGGAGACCGCGTCCTGGGCCACACCGTGGGGCCGGGGCCGGCCGGGCTGGCACCTGGAGTGCTCCGCGATGGCCGAGCGGTACCTGGGGCCGGAGTTCGACATCCACGGCGGCGGGCTGGACCTGCGCTTCCCGCACCACGAGAACGAGCAGGCCCAGTCGCGCGCGGCCGGCGACGGGTTCGCGCAGTACTGGTTGCACAACGGCTGGGTCACCCTCGGCGGCGAGAAGATGAGCAAGTCGCTGGGCAATACCGCGCTGGTCGACGAGGTGGTGCAGCGGGTGCGGCCGGTCGAGCTGCGCTACTACCTGGTGACGCCGCACTACCGGTCGACGATCGAGTTCACCGACGCCGCGCTCGCCGAGGCCGGCGCGGCCTACCGGCGGCTGGAGTCCTTCGTGCGGCGCGCGGCCGAGCGAGTGGGCGCGGATGCCGGCAAGGCCGAGCTGGTGCCGGAGTTCGCCGCCGCGATGGACGACGACCTGGGCACGCCGGCCGCCGTCGCCGCCGTGCACGAGGTGGTGCGGCGGGGCAACACCGCGCTGGCCGAGGGTGACGACGAGGCGGTGGCCGGAGCGCTGGGCTCGGTGCGAGCGATGCTCGGCGTCCTCGGCCTGGACCCGCTCGACCCGCACTGGACCGCCGCCGGGGGGGACGACCGGCTCACCCGGGTCACCGACGGCCTCGTCGCGCTGGCCCTGGGGCAGCGCCAGGCCGCCCGGGCCCGCAAGGACTACGCAGCAGCGGACGCGATCCGCGACCAGCTCGCCGCACTCGGCGTCCAGGTCGAGGACACCCCGCAGGGACCGCGATGGGAGCTGAGCCGCTGATGGCCGGCAACAGCCAACGCCGGGGGCGCACCACCGGCGCGCACAAGAAGGGCGCGGCCGGGGGCACCGGCGGCAAGAACCGGCGCTCGCTGGCCGGCCGCGGCGCCACCCCACCGGCCGAGATGCGCCCCGGGCACCCCGCGCAACGGCGCGCCACGGCCGACGCCCGGCGGCGGACCGAGCGCGACCGCAGCCGCCAGCGCGCCGAGGACGCCCCCGAGCTGCTGCTCGGCCGCAACCCGGTGGTCGAGGCGCTGCGCGCGCAGATCCCGGCGACCGCGCTGTACGTGGTCACCGGGGACGTGGGGTCGGGACGGGCGGGTGCGAAGTCAGCGACCGACGAGCGGATCACCGAGGCGCTGCACCTGGCCAACGACCGGGGGCTGCCGCTGCTCGAGGTGGGCCGGGCGGAGTTCGACCGGATGTCCGGTGGCGCGCTGCACCAGGGCATCGGCCTGCAGGTGCCGCCCTACCAGTACGCGCACCCCGACGACCTGCTCGACCTCGCCCGTGACTCGGGCCGCCCGCCGCTCGTCGTCGCGATGGACGGCGTCACCGACCCGCGCAACCTCGGTGCCGTCGTCCGCTCGGCCGCGGCGTTCGACGCGCACGGCGTCGTCGTGCCGCAGCGCCGCTCGGTCGGCATGACCGCGTCGGCCTGGCGCACCAGCGCCGGGGCAGCGGCCCGGCTGCCGGTGGCCCGTGCGGTCAACCTGGCCCGGGCGCTCGGCTCCTACCAGGACGCCGGGCTGATGACCGTCGGCCTGGCCGGGGACGGCGACGTCGACGTGCACGACTTCGACGGGTTCACCGACCCGCTGGCGCTGGTGGTCGGGGCCGAGGGTGCCGGGCTGTCCCGGCTGGTGCGGGAGCGCTGCGACCTCGTCGTGCGCATCCCGATCGCGCGGGACACCGAATCGCTCAACGTCAGCGTCGCCGCCGGCATCGCGCTGTACGCGGCGGCGTCGGCCCGGCGGTAGGCGCCGGCGACGCTTGCGCGGGGGCGCACTGCGCGGCTGTGTGACTGTGCACCGGCGCGCACCGTCGGGCCGCCCGGACTGGTTGGTTGGTGGCATGCCCTCGTTCACGTCCGTCGTCGGAGCCGCCACGGCCGCCTTCTCGGCCGCGCTGGTCGTCGTGCCGGGGGTGCTCACCGTCCCCATCGGGCTGCCCGACACCGCCTCGACGCGGGCGCTGCTGCGCGCCCTCGGTGCCCGGGACGCCGTGATCGGCCTGGCGATGGTGGCCGTGCCGGCGGGCCGGCTCCGCGACCTGGCCGCCGCCGCGCGGGTGCTCAGCGACTGCGCCGACGCGGCCGTGCTGCCCGCGGCGGTGCCGGACCGGGGCAGGGCGGCTCTGCTGCGTGCCTCCGCCGCCGGCTGGGGTGCGCTCGCCCTCGCCGCTGCCGTGCTGGACCGCCGCGCCGGCCGCTGAGGGAGGACCTCCCTGCCCCCACCGCCACCGGCGAAATCGGCGATCTCGCGCAGATCCGGCCCGGTAGGCGTACGAGATCGCCGATCTCGTCGGGGGCTGGCTCAGCCGAGGAGCTGCGCCACGGTGTAGATGACCAGGCCGGCCAGGCCGCCGACGACGGTGCCGTTGATCCGGATGAACTGCAGGTCGCGGCCGACCTGGAGCTCGATGCGGCGGCTGGTCTCCTCGGTGTCCCACCGGGCGACGGTGCTGCCGACCAGGTCCGCGACGTCCCCGGCGAAGCGCTCCACCAGGTAGCCGGCGATGCCGTGGGCGTGCCGCTGCACCAGCTCGCGCACCCGCGGGTCGGTCTGCAGCAGCTCGGCGGCCTCGCGGATCAGGCCGGCCACCCGGGCCCGCAGCGCGGAGTCGGGGTCGGCGGCTGCGGCCAGGGCGGCGTCCTTGAGGTTGGTCCACAGCGACCCCGACCAGGTCCGGACGGCGGGGTGCTCGAGCAGCTCCTTCTTCAGCTCCTCCACCCGGGCCGCCGCGACCGGGTCGGTGCGCAGTGCGTGCACGTACCGGCGCAGCCGGGCGTCGTAGACCCGCCGCAGCTCGTGGCGCGGGTCCTCGCCGACCTCGTCCAGGAACTGCTCCACCCCGGTGAAGACGCGGTCGAACACCCGGTCGTCCACCCAGTCGGGCACCCAGGCGGGGGAGGCGTCGCCCAGCTGGGCGCGGAAGACGACACGGTTCTCGTCCAGGAACCGGGCCAGCCCGCGCAGCGCGGCCGAGAGCACCTCCTGGTGCCGGTCGCCGTCCACCACCAGCTCGAGCGCCCGGGCCACCACGGGGGCCGCCGGGGTGGCGTGCAGCTTGCGGTCGACCAGCTCGGCGACGGCTGGCCGCAGCTCGTCGTCCCGCAGCAGGCCGGAGAGCGAGTGCAGCACCGCGCCGGCGTCCCCCGCGAGCCGCTCCGCGCGCCCCGGCGCGGCCAGGAACGCGCCCAGCCGGGCGGGCACGTCGATGGTCGTGAGCTTGTCCTCGACGACGGCGCGGGTCAGGAAGTTGTGCTGGACGAAGGTGCCCAGGCTCGCGCCGATCTGGTCCTTCTTGCGCGGGATGATCGCCGTGTGCGGGATGGGCAGCCGCATCGGGTGCCGGAACAGCGCGGTGACGGCGAACCAGTCGGCCAGCGCGCCGACCATCGAGGCCTCGGCGGTGGCCCGCACGTAGCCCACCCAGGCGCCGGTCTCCTCGCCGAGCCACACGCAGAGCAGGAAGACCGCGGCGGCGAGCAGGAACAGCCCGGTCGCCAGCCGCTTCATGCGGGCCAGGTCGCGGGCCCGCTCCGGGTCGTCGAGGGATGCGGCCAGGGCAGCGCTCGGGGAACTCGACGACACCCGTCCCAGCCTAGGAGAAGGACCCCCGTGTCCCCGCGCCTCGCAGGCTCGGCGCGGGACCCTGCACGGGGACCGTTCCAGTACGTCCCGAGGGCCAGCTCAGCCCTCGGTGGCGCCCAGGGTGACGTCGACCTGCCGGGAGTCCTGCCCGCGGCGCACGGTGAGAGTGACCTCGTCACCGGGGGCGGTGCTGCGGACGGCGGCGGTCAGCTCGGTCGAGGTGGTCACGACCCGGTCGCCGACCGCGGTGACGACGTCGCCGGCCTCCAGCCCGGCGTCGGCGGCGGGGGTCCCCGGCTGCACCTGCACCAGCTGCGCGCCGGTGCCGACCTCGGGCTGGTCCTCGTCCACGGCGATCTGGGCGCTCACGCCCAGGTAGGTGATCTCGGCCGACCCGTCGGCGGTGAGTTCCTGCGCGATCCGCTGCGCGGTGTTGCCCGGGATGGCGAAGCCGACGCCGATGCTGCCGCTCTCGACCGACTGACCCGGCAGCCCGGAGGGGACGCTGGCGATCGCGGTGTTGATCCCGACCACCTCACCGGCGCCGTTGACCAGCGCGCCGCCGGAGTTGCCGGGGTTGATGGCCGCGTCGGTCTGCAGCGCGTCGATCACGGTGGCGTCGCCCTCGGGGGACCCGGTGGCCACGGCCCGGTCGGTGGCGCTGATGATCCCGTCGGTCACGGTGTCCGACAGGCCCAGCGGGGCGCCGATGGCGACGGCCAGGTCGCCGACCTGCACCTCGTCGGAGTCGGCGAAGGTCGCCGGGGTCAGCCCGGAGGCGCCCTCCAGCCGCAGCACCGCCAGGTCGTAGACCGGCTGGGTGCCGACGACGGTCGCGTCGTAGAGGGTGCCGTCGGCGGTGCGCACCGAGACGACGGTCGACCCGGCGCCGTCCAGGCCGATCACGTGGTTGTTGGTCAGCACGTAGCCGTCCTCGCTCAGGACGACGCCCGAGCCGCTGCCCGAGCCCGAGGCGCCGGTGACGTAGACGGTGACCACGCTGGGCGCCGCCTTGGCCGCGGCCGCGGTGACCGCCGTCGCCGTCTCCGGGTTGGTGATCGTGACGGCCTGCGCGGCGGCCGTGCCGCCGCTGCTGCCGCCGCCGTCCGGGCCGTCGGCGAGCAGCGCCACGCCGGCGCCGGTGCCACCGCCGATCAGCGCCCCGGCGACCAGGCCGGCGACGCCGATCCGCCACCGGCCGGCCCGACGGGCGGGCTCGGGCGCCGGCGCCACCAGGCCCGGACCGCCGACCGCGCCCGGCTGCTCGAACAGCGGCTGCTGGCCGGGGAGCGTGTCGTGCCCGGGTGCGGGCGACCCCGCTGTCTGCTGACTCGGGGCCTGCTGACCCGCCTGCTGACCCGGTGCCGGCTGCCCAGGAGTGGGCTGCGGGTGCCAGGTCGGCGGCGCCCAGGGGCTCGGCGCCGGGTGGGGGGTGCCGTAGGGGTCCACGTGTCCTCGTCCTCCTCGTGGGCGGCCGATCACCGCCTCCTGGTCGACCACTGTCGTCCGCACCGCTGACCCGACGCTGGCGGTCCCCTGTGAGGTCCCTGGACGCCTCAGCGGGGGACGTCGGGGAGCAGTCGGCCCCGGGCCACCAGTTCCACCACGGTCCACACGGCCGCGACCTGCGCCGCGAGCAGGCCGACGAGCACCAGCAACTGGGCCGCGCCGGCCTCCATCGGGCTGCCGCCACCGAGCAGTACGCCGACGAACGCGCCGGGGAGCGTGACGAGCCCGACGGTGCGGGTCTGGTCCAGCGGGGGCACCAGCGCGGTGGCCGCGGCCGGCCGCAGCACCTCGCGGACGGCGTCGGCCCGCAGCAGCCCGAGCGCGAGGGCGGCCTCGACCTCGCCGCGCCGGGCGGCCAGCTCCTCGCGCAGCCGGCGGCCGGCCAGGGACGTCGCGGTCATCGCCCCGCCGACGAGGATGCCGGCGATCGGGATGACCGCCTCGCCGCGCAGCGGCACGGTGCCGCTGGCCAGCACCAGGGTCACCACCGGGACCGCGCCGGCCAGCACCGGGGCGGCGGCGGTCCTGACCCGGCGCGCGGAGCCGGGGCTGCGCAGTGCCAGCCCGGTGGCCCGGCCGGCCGCGGTGACCGCCGCGATGACGACCATGAGCAGCACGAACAACGCCGAGAGGGCCAGCGAGCGCACGACGGCGAGCAGCACGGCCGACACCGCGGCCAGCTGGACGGTCGCGCGCAGCGCGGCGACGACCACCGGCCGGTCCTGGCCGAGCCCGGAGAGCCGGCCGGCGACCGCGGCGAGCGCGGTCAGCGCGACCAGCGCCACCGCCAGCCGGGGCCCGAGGTCGACGACGGAGGAACCCACGGCCGACGATCTTGCCCGGCCCCCCTGGTGACGTCCTGGAACGGCCCCTCTGCAGGGTCCCGGCCCGAGCGGAGCGAGGGTCGGGGGGCAGAGGGGTCCTTCACCCGACGGCGACGATCTCCTCGCGCGGCTCGGCGCCGGTCACCCGGTGCACCGGTGGCACGAAGGCCATCGGCGAGGTGCAGTGCCGCAGCAACCAGCGGTGCAGCCCGTCGAGCGGCCGGTGCAGCAGCCCGCCGTGCCCGGCGCTCAGCGCCATGAGCGGCGTGGGGCAGGCGGCGGCCAGCACCCGGCCACCGGTCGGGCCGGGCACCGGGACGTGGGTCGCGCGCAGGTCGGGCCAGCGCTCGGCCCACCGGGGGGAGTCCGCGCCCCACTCGCCTCCGTCGTCCGCCCGGGTGTGCAGCACGAGCAGCGGCCGGCCGGCCCGCAGCGCCTCCTCGGCGGCGAGGTCGGCCACCGGTCCGTCGTCCTCCCGCTCGCCGAGGCCGAGCACCGCCACGTGCGGCCGGGAACCGGTGCCGCCCGGTCGGGACCGCGGGACGACGACCACCGGGCGCGGTGACCGGGCGGCGACCTTCTGGGCGACCGAGGCGAGGACCATCTCGTCGGCCGCACCGGTCGTGGCGATGCCGAGGACGACGAGCTGGGCGTCCTCGGCCGAGTGCAGCAGCGCGGACACCGGCTCTCCGGGGACCACCTCGGTGGAGACCCGGACCGACGGCGCGGTGTGCCGGGCGACGGTGTACGCCTGCGCGGTGGCGCCCCGCGCGCGGGGCAGCTCCGGGGCGGGCGAGCCGGCGACGCCCCGGCGTCCCAGGTGCGGGGTGGCGTGCACGATCCGCAGCGGCGCCTCGCGCCGGACGGCCTCCTCCGCGGCCCAGCGCACCGCCCGGAGGCCGCACTCGCTGCCGTCGGCGCCGACCACCACGGGCGGCGGCTGTGGGTCGTCGTCCGCCGGGCCGGGCGCGGGCAGCGTCCCGGCAGGGGTGGGGGGCGTCGTGGACACGGGCACCTCCGGATGGCGGGTCGTCCCCCGTGGAGGCCGTCGAGGGTCCTCGCCCGGGGCGCGCGAGGGAAGACGGTTCGGCCACGGAGGGTGCAAGTCGGGTGCGGATGGGTAAGGGCGGGGCCCGGGTCGCCGCTCCACGGTGACGGCCCGGCCTCCCGTGTCCGGCCCCGCCCTGGAGGGTGCTCCCGTGTCCACCCGCGGTCCGCTTCCCCGCCTCCTCTCCTGGACGGGTGCCGTCGTCGGCGGCGGCCTGGCCGTCGTGGGCGGGCTGGCCCTGCGACCGCCGGGGCTGGTGGCGGTCGGCCTCGCCGCGATGGTGGCCGCCTGCCTGGCCGCGGGGGTGGTCCGCGAGTCCCGGCCCGGGCGGCAGGCCGTCGTCGACGCGGCGTGGAAGGCCGGGGTGGCGACCGTCGCGGTGCTGCTGGTCCTGTCCGGCACGGCCGTCCTGGGCGGAGCCGTGCTCACCCTGCTGGTCGCCGGGGTCGCCGCGGGCACCTGGACGGTCCTCCGACTGGTCCGCGGCTCGCGGTCGGGGTCGCCGTCCGTCGCCGGGGCCGACCGCCCCGCCGTCGTGCTGCCGCCGGTGTCCTCGCTGTCGACCGGGGAGCTGGGGCGCGAGTGGGTCCGGACGACGACGGCGCTGGCCGGGCCGCTCGACGCCGGCACCCGCGAGGCGATCGTCGTGCGGCGGCAGCAGACCCTCGACGAGCTCGAGCGGCGCGACCCCGACGGCTTCGCCCGGTGGCTCTCCGGCGTCCCGCTGCCGGGCAGCGACCCGAGCGGCGATCTCAGGCACGGCGACGCCGCCGCCTGACCGGCACGGACGACGACCGCGGGCCCGGTGAGGCTCAGCCGCCGGCGAGGACGGTGGCCAGCGCGACGTGGACGGCGGTGCCGGCGAGGATGCCGAGCGGCGCGTTGTGCCGCCACCCGCCGTCGCCCGCGCCACGTCCCACCAGATCATGAAGCGCCTCAAGGGCTGACCGGCCGGGGCTCGCGCCCGACGCTGCGGGGGCAGGAGGCGCGGTCTCCCTATGCTGGTCCTGGGGACTTGTCCCCGTGTCCCGCCGGCGTGGCGCAACTGGCAGCGCACCCGACTTGTAATCGGGCGGTTGGGGGTTCGAGTCCCCCCGTCGGCTCACACCCCGCGCATCCGGGTCGGGAGGACCGCGGCGGCGGCCCCGTGGTGGGACGGCCGGGACGCCACTAGCGTGGGCGCCCGGCCGGCGGCGAGACGACGGCGCCGGGAGCCCACGTCCAGGAGGCCCCGTGTCCGACCACGTGTACCGGCTGAGCGAGATCGTCGGCAGCAGCCAGACCAGTGTCGACGACGCCGTCCGCACCGCGATCCGCAAGGCCGCGGAGACGGTCCGGCACATCGAGTGGTTCGAGACCAAGGAGATCCGCGGCCAGGTGGTCGACGGCGACGTCGGGTACTTCCAGGTCCGCCTGTCGATCGGCTTCCGCGTCGAGGACTAGCGCGGCCCCGACCTGGCCCGCCGCGAGCCCGGTGACGTGCTGGAACGGCCCCTCTGCAGGGGCCCGCCGCGAGCTTGCGAGCGGTGATGTGCTGGAACGGCCCCTCTGCAGGGGCCCGCCGCGAGCTTGCGAGCGGTGGGGGGCAGAGGGGTCCTTTCTCAATCGAAGCTGCCCGCGCCGTCCCGCCGGTAGGGGGAGGAGCGCTCGAGCCGCTGCCGCTCGGCGCGCTCGCCGCGCAGCCGCGCGGCGGTGCCCGCGGGGTAGCCGGCCTTGGCGACCCGGTGCTCGGTGGTCTCGACCATGAACGCCAGCGAGAACATGAGCCCCATCAGCAACCCGCCGGCGGCGGCCGAGAGCCGGTAGACCAGCGGCACCGGGACGACGGCGACGCACAGCACCAGCACCGGCAGCAGCTGCACCACCGCCCGCGTCAGGTGCCGCCGCCACCAGCCCAACTCGGTGGTGTCGGCCAGCACCCACGCCGAGAGCTCCCGCGGCAGCCGGCCGCCCAGCGCGTAGCGCACCCACTGCAGCGGCGTGGGCCGGCGCGTGTCGGTCCGGGTTCGCACACCACGACGGTAGGCCGGTCCGGGCGTTGCCGGGGACCTCTGAGCTGGAGCACACTCGCCCGCGCTACCCGAGCTGAGGAGGTCCGGCATGCACATCCGTCAGCTGCTGCGCCGCAAGGGGGGCGACGTCGCGACCGTCGACGCGGCCGCCAGCGTCCGCACCGCCCTGGCGCTGCTCACGGAGCGCGGCATCGGCGCCCTGGTGGTCTCCGCCGACGGGCGCCGCGTGGACGGGATCGTCTCCGAGCGCGACGTCGTCCGGGCGCTGCACCAGCGCGGCGCCGGCCTGCTGGCCGACCCGGTCTCCAGCCTGATGACCGCCCAGGTGCACACCTGCGTGCCGACCGCCGGCGTCGAGGAGCTGGCCCGCACCATGACCGAGCACCGGGTGCGGCACGTCCCCGTCGTCGAGGACGGCGCGCTGGTCGGCATCGTCTCCATCGGCGACGTCGTCAAGGCCCGGCTGGACGAGCTGGAGGAGGAGCGCGCCCAGCTGGTCGGCTACATCCAGACCGGCTGAGGGAGCGCCCCGTCCGCCCCGCCCCTCACGAGCTCGGGGCCTGCCCTGGACCGGGCCCGACATCCGGTGGACCGGCTGCCAGGGGCCGGACGTACGGTGCGGGAGTGGACGAGCGGCGCGCCGGGGTCGCCTCCGGGCTGGCCGCCTACGGCCTCTGGGGGCTGTTCCCGCTGTACTTCCCCCTGCTCGAGCCGGCCGGCGGGGTGGAGATCGTGGCCCACCGGGTCGTCTGGTCGCTGGTGTTCATCGCCGGCCTGCTGACCGCCGTGCGCGGCTGGCCGCAGGTGCGCGCGATCATGACCGACCGCCGCTCGCTGCTGGTGCTGGCCGGCGCCGCGGTGCTCATCGCCGGCAACTGGCTGGTCTTCGTCTACGGCGTCAACAGCGGGCACGTGGTCGAGACCTCGCTCGGCTACTTCATCAACCCACTGGTCAGCGTGCTGCTCGGTGTCGTGGTGTTCGCGGAGCGGCTGCGCCGGCTGCAGTGGGTGGCCGTCGGCATCGCCGCTGTCGCGGTGGGCGTGCTGACCGTCGACTACGGCCGCCCGCCGTGGATCGCCCTGGCGCTGGCGGGCACCTTCGGCCTCTACGGGCTGATGAAGAAGCTGGTGCGCGTCGCGGCCGCCCCCGGGCTGTTCGTGGAGACGGCGCTGGTCGTCGTCCCGGCGGTGGCGGCGCTGGCCGTGCTGCACGCGCAGGGGGAGGGGACGGCGGGCAACGCCGGGACCGGCCACCTGTTGCTGCTGCTGAGCTCGGGCGTCGCGACCGCCGTCCCGCTGCTGCTGTTCGCCGGCGCGGCCCGGCGCATCCCGCTGTCCACGGTCGGCCTGCTGCAGTACGTCACGCCGTTGATGCAGCTGGCGATCGGCGTCTTCGTGTACGACGAGCCCATGCCGCCGGCCCGGCTGGCCGGCTTCGTCATCGTCTGGGTCGCCCTGGCCGTCTTCACGGCCGACAGCCTGCGCAGCGCCCGGTCCGGGATGCGGCGGCGGGCCGAGGAGGCCGCGCCCACACCGGTCTGAACCGGCGCGGCCCGGTGGTCCCGGGTTGTCGGTGGGCGGGACTACCGTCGGAGGCGTTCCGAAGGAGGATCCCCGTGTCTGCCGAACCAGCTCCCGCGGTCTCCCCGCCGGGGGGCGAGGTGCCTCTTCCCCCGGCGGCCGACCCGACTCCCACACCCGTCCCCGACCAGCCCGTCCGGCCCGGCGGCCTGACCCGCCGCGAGCACGAGGTGCTCGCCTTCGAGCGGCAGTGGTGGCGCCGCCCCGGCGCCAAGGAGACAGCGATCCGCGACCGCTTCGGCCTGGCCCCGACCCGGTACTACCAGGTGCTCAACGCCCTGGTCGACCGGCCGGCCGCACTGGAGGCCGATCCACTGTTGGTGCGGCGGCTGCGCCGGTTGCGCGCCGCGCGCGGGCAGCGGCGATCGTCTCAGTTCCTGGGCAACGGGAGCCGCGGCATCTAGATTTGGTCACCGTGGGCAGGCATGCCGCGCCAGGCGGTGACGGAACGGACCGGGGGAGTGCCCCCGTCCCGCACGGCCGTCGCCGTACCGACGGCCCGCACGACGCGGCTCCGGCCGTGCGCGAGTTGGGCGACAACCCGACGGCGCCCAACCGCAGCCGTGCCGACCGCAGGCGCGAGGGGCTGCTCGACGCGGGCGAGGACCCGGGCCGCCGCCGCCCGCCGCAGCAGGGCCGGCCGGTGCCGCCGGCCGCCCCGGCCCGCTCTGCCACCCCGTCCCGCCCCGCCGTCCCCGCCGCGCCGCGCGGTGCCACCGCCGCCGCGCGGAACGGCAGACCCGCCGCCGGGACCCCCCGCGCCGCCGCACCCGCGGGGGCTCCGCGCGCCGCCGCGCCAGGCGCGGGGGCTGCCCGTGCCGCTGCGGTCCCCGTCCGGCCGGTGCCGGTCCCGGTCGCCGGCCGCCCTCGACCCGCGCCGTCGGCCGGCCCCACCACGCCTTCCACCCGCCGAGCCGCTCCTTCCACCGGCGGCCGTGCCGCTCCCTCCACCGGCCGCCCTCGCCCGACCCCCTCGGCCGACCGGCTGCCCGCGGAGCCCGCACCGCAGACCCGCATGCGCCTGCCGGTGCCGCCGTCCGCCGCCGCGGCCGCGCCGGCGGCCCCCGCGGCGCCGGCCGCCCCGCGCACCACCGTCGCCCCGTTCCAGGCGGTACCCACCCCCGACGCCGGTGACGGGCCGGCCCCGGCTCCTGCCGACCGGCCCGCCGAGACGCCCCGCCGCCGCGCCGCTGACCGGGTCCGCCCGTGGGGTGGAGACGCCGCCACCGCTGCCACGGCGGCATCGACCGGCTCCCCCGCGGAGGCGGAGCCCGACGACCGACGCGCGTGGTCCTCCGGCCCGTCGCCGGCCGCCGCGCCCTCCCCGGGCGCCGCCCCCGGCTACCGCGACTGGACCAGCCCCTCCCGGACCCGCGACGAGGCCCGGCCCGCGCCGCCGGCCACCGAGGCGATCCCCGACCGCGCGCCCGCCGGCGCCTCTCGCGCGGCCGCACCGGCGACCGAGGCGATCCCCGACCGGACGCCCGCCCACGACGACGAGGACGACGCCCGGTTCGAGGACGACGAGCGGTTCGAGGACGACGAGCGGTTCGAGGACGAGGACCGCCCCGGGGACGACGACGAGGACCGTCGCGGGCCGGACACCGGCAGCTCGACCGGCGTCGTCGGGGGCCGCGCCGCCTACCGCGCGGAGCGCCAGGCCGCTGAGGTCGAACGGCTGCGCGCCCTCCGCGCGGCCCGCCAGGAGGAGCGGCGCAGCAGCGGCGTGCGCCGCGTCGCGGTCGGCCTGCTCGCCGTCGCCGTGGTCGCCCTCGTGGTCCTCGGCGTCTACTCCTTCACCTCGACGGAGGCCCAGGAGGCCTCGCGGACGGCGGGCGCCGAGCCCAGCGCGACGCCGTCGGTCCCCGCCGTGCCCAGCTCCGCCCTCCCGCCGCTGGACGTGCAGCCGCTGCCCCCGGTCGACGCGGCACCCGCCACCACGGTGCGCGCGCCCGTGACGGTGCTCAACGCCACCGGCGTCTCCGGCCTGGCGGCCGACGTCGCCGCCGAGCTGGGCGCGGGCGGCTGGCAGTCCGAGGGCGTGGGCGAGTACGACGGCGCGGACGTCGCGACGACGACCGTCTACTACACCGACGGCGACCAGGCCCAGTACGAGGCCGCCATCCAGCTCGTTCAGCAGTTCCCGCAGATCAGCGGCCCTGCGGTGCGCTTCTTCGAGGTCCCGGACGTCGAGTCGCCCGGCCTCGTGGTCGTCACCACCGGCGAGTGGCTGCCCTGACCGCAGCCCGCGCCGCGCCGCGCCGTCCCCGGAACCAGCAGGGGTCGCCGTCCGTTGGCGGCTCCGTGCGTCTCGTTCGCGGGTCCGCGCGTCCCCGCCCGCGCCCCGGCGCCCGCGCGACGTCGGCCGCCCTGCTCCTGCTCCTCACCCTGGCCGTCGCCGGGCTGCTCCCGGCCGCCCCGGCTGCGGCGGCCGAGGACGTCGCCACCGAGGAGGCACGGGTCCCCGTCGGCGCCGGGGGCTACGCCGCCGAGCTCGACACCACGCTGTACCTGCCGGACTCCGCGACCGCCGACGAGCCCGCGCCGGCGGTCGTGCTCGCCCACGGCTTCGGCGGCAGCAAGGAGTCGGTGGCCGACGACGCCCGCGACCTGGCCGGCCGCGGCTACGTCGTCCAGACCTACTCGGCCCGCGGCTTCGGGGCGAGCACCGGCCAGATCGGGCTCAACGACCCCCGCGCCGAGGTGGCCGACCTCTCCGCGCTGCTCGACCGGCTCGCCGCGCGCGACGACGTCCTGCTCGACGGGGACGGCGACCCGCGGGTCGGCGTCGCCGGGGGCTCCTACGGCGGCGCGCTGGCCCTGCTCGGCGCCGGCTACGACGACCGGGTCGACGCGATCGCCCCGCAGATCACCTGGAACTCGCTGACCGCCGCGTTCTTCCCCTCGCAGGTGGGCGAGCCGGCTCCCGGCACCGTCGCGGCCACCCCGCAGGCCCAGGACGCGGGCGTCTACAAGCGGCTGTGGTCGGGCCTGTTCTTCGGCGTCGGGTCGGCGCCCACCGGCGGCCTGCTGGGCGCGCTCGGCGGCGGGGACGGCGACGGCGACGGTGCCGCCGCGGCCGGTGGCCCGCCCGCGGGCCTGCCGGCCGACCTCGGTGGCATCGACCCGGCGTCGGTGGACCCGCAGGTGGTCGCGCAGCTGCTGACCTGCGGTCGCTTCACGCCCGAGGTGTGCGCGGCCTACCAGTCCGCGGCCTCCACCGGCACGCTCACCCCGGAGATCGCCGCCGTCCTCGACCGCAGCAGCCCGGCCACCGTGCTCGACCGGATCGACGCCCCCACCCTGCTGGTGCAGGGCACCCAGGACTCGCTGTTCGGTCTCGGCCAGGCCGACGCCAACGCCCGGGGGATCGCCGCCGACGGCACCCCGGTGAAGGTCGTCTGGTTCGCCGGCGGCCACGACGCGCAGGCCTCCGAGCGCACCACCGAGCAGCTGCGCGAGCAGGTCGCCGGCTGGTTCGACTGGCACCTGCGGGGCCGGGGCGAGGACCCGGGCACCGGCTTCGAGTTCCCCGCGCCGACCGGCGTGACGGCGACCGTCGGCACCGTGCAGGGCGGCAACCGCACCGTGACCGCACCGGCGTACCCGGGCCTGGCCGGTGCCGAGCCCTCGCAGCGCGAGGCGATCGCGGTCGACGGGCCGCTGCAGCCGGTCGTCACCCCCGCCGGGGGGACGCCGGCCGCGATCACCGTCGTCCCGGGGCTGGGCTCGCTGGCCTCGGCGCTGTCCGGCACGTCGTTCGAGATTCCCGGCCAGTTCGCCGCCTTCGAGAGCGAGCCGCTGGACGGCGCGGTCGAGGTCGTCGGCGCCTCGACGATCGACCTCGCCGTCACCGCGCCCGGCGGGTCGGCCACCCTCTTCGCCAAGCTCTACGACGTCGCCCCCGACGGGACGGCGACGCTGCCCGGAGGCCTGGTCGCGCCGCTGTCGCTGACCGGCCTGTCCGCCGACCCGACCGCGCCGACCCGGGTGGGCGTGACGCTGCCCGGGATCGTGCACCGGTTCGAGGCCGGGCACACGATGCGGGTGGTGGTCTCCTCGACCGACCAGGCGTTCGCGCTGCCGGCCGAGGCGGCCGTCTACTCCGTCGCCCTGGCCGAGGGCGGGGACGCCGCCGCGCTCGCCGTCCCGGAGGTCGACGGCCGCACCGAGGCCGCCGGGGGCAGCTCGCGGTGGTGGGTGCTGCTCGGCGTCCTGGGAGCCCTCGGCGTGCTCGGCTGGCTGGCCGCGCTGCTGTGGGGACGGCGGCGCCGCCGGCGGGTCTCGGTGGTCGAGCCCGACGGCGAGGAGGTGCCGCTGCGCTTCACGGGCGTCACCAAGGCCTACAAGGACGGCTTCGTCGCCGTCCGCGACCTCTCCTTCGAGGTGCGCCGCGGCCAGGTCCTCGGCCTGCTCGGCCCCAACGGCGCGGGCAAGACGACGTCGCTGCGCATGCTCATGGGGCTGATCCGGCCGACCGACGGGCGGATCACCGTCTTCGGCCACGAGATCCGCCCGGGCGCGCCGGTGCTCTCCCGGCTCGGGTCGTTCGTCGAAGGGACCGGCCTGCAGCCTCACCTGTCCGGCCGAGACAACCTGCGGCTGTACTGGGCCGCCACCGGCCGTCCCGCCGAGGACGCGCACATGGCGGAGGCGATCGAGGTCGCCGGCCTGGGTGCCGCCATCGACCGGCCGGTGCGCCGCTACAGCCAGGGCATGCGCCAGCGGGTGGCGATCGCCCAGGCGATGCTCGGCCTGCCCGACCTGCTGGTCCTCGACGAGCCGACCAACGGGCTCGACCCGCCCCAGATCCACGCCATGCGCGAGGTGCTGCGCTCCTACGCCGCGACCGGCCGCACGGTGATCGTCTCCAGCCACCTGCTCAGCGAGATCGAGCAGACGTGCAGCCACGTCGTCGTCATGGCCAAGGCGCAGAAGATCGCCCAGGGCACGGTCGAGGAAATCGTCGGCACCGGCGGGTCGGTGCTGGTCGGGCTGGCCGACGACGCCGACGCCGACCGGGCGGCCGCCGTCCTCACCGGGCTGCCGGGGGTGACGGTGGAGCGCACCGACGAGGGGCTGGTCGCCGACCTCGACGGCACCGGCCGGGCACAGGCGCTGCAGGCGCTGGTGGCGGCCGGTGTCGCGGTCGACGCCTTCACGCCGCGCCGCAGGCTCGAGGACGCGTTCCTGGCACTGGTGGGGGAGTCATGAGTTCCGCGGCCCAGCACGTGCAGCCGACCGGGGCGGTCGCCGGCTACCGGCCCGAGCGCACCCTGCGGCTGTCGGTCGAGCTGCGCCGGCAGTTCAAGCGCCGGCGCACCCTCGGCGTCCTGGTGCTGATGGTGGCGCTGCCGCTCATCCTCATCGCCGCCCTGCAGCTGGGCGGCACCGAGGAGGCCGAGGAGAACGCCCGCATCAACCTCGTCGACGTCGCGACCTCCAGCGGGCTGAACTTCACGCTGTTCGTGCTGTTCGCGACGACGAGCTTCTTCCTGGTCGTGGTCTACGCGCTGTTCTTCGGCGACACGGTCGCCAGCGAGGCCCAGTGGGGGTCGCTGCGCTACACGCTGGCCACCCCGGTGCCGCGGATGCGGCTGCTCCGGCAGAAGTGGCTGGCCGCGCTGGTGCTGTCGGTGGGCGCGCTGGTCGCCCTGGTGCTCACCGCGCTGATCGCCGGCGGCATCGCGTTCGGCTTCGGCGCCGTGCAGACGCCGGTCGGCGTCACGCTCGGCCAGGGGGAGGGGCTGCTGCGGCTGGCCGGGATGGTCGGGTACCTCGCCGTCCACCTGCTCGTCGTCGGCACGCTGGCGTTCTGGCTGTCCACCGTGACCGACGCACCCCTGGCCGCGGTCGGCGGGGCGGTGTTCACGATGTTCGTCTTCGCGATCCTCGACCAGGTCGAGCAGCTCGGTTCCATCCGCGACTGGTTCCCGACCGCGGAGGAGTTCGCCTGGACCGACCTGCTGCAGACCCCCGTCGACTCCGGCGACCTCTTCCGCGGCGTCGTCCAGTCCCTGGTCTACGCGGCGGTGTTCACCGCGCTGGGGCTCCGGCACTTCTCCCGCCGCGACGTCACGTCATAATCGTCGCCCTACCGGGCGACACCGCGGCCAGGTGCCGTCCCCCGGTCGCGTTGAGCCGCTGCGTCGGGCCTGCGCGGACCCCGACGGGGCCCACTCGGCGCGACAACCACCGCCTTCACAGCGACGCGAGGACGGCCTGGGCCCAGCCCTCGCCCATGGGGGCGTCGGTCACCGTCACGTTGGGGACGGCGGCCAGCAGGTCGGCCATCCCGTCGACCGTGGCCCCGTTCGCGGTGATCCACAGCCGGTCGACCGCCGGCGCCATCTCCAGGTCGCTGACGCTGTCGCCGATCGCCACCGCGTCGGCCGGGGTCAGCCCGCGCCGCTCGAGGTCCCAGGCGATCGCCGCGCCCTTGGAGATGCCCCGCGGCATCAGGTGGTAGACCCGGGGCGGCAGGGCCTCGGGCACCAGCGTCATCCGCGACGTCGCCGGGATCGCGCCGTTGTCCTTCAGCGTCAGCCAGCTCAGCTCCCGCTCGGCCAGCTCGGCGTCCACGGCCAGCGGGTCGACCCGGCCGCGCAGCAGCGCGTCCGTGACGTGGGTGGCGTGCCAGGGCGCGTGCCACTCCAGCCGGCCGGGGTGGCGGGCCAGCAGGTCCTCGACGATCCCCTGCTCGGCCATCACGTCCATCGGCGACCGGCCGGCGTACTCCTCGGGCAGTGCACCGGTCAGCCGGTGCACGCCGCGGCCGCCGTCCCAGCTGACCACCGAGCCCAGCTCGGCGATGGCGCCGTCGGCGGCGAAGATGCGCGCGGCCTCCACCACCTGCTCGAAGGTGCGCCCGCTGACCAGGACCAACGCGACGCCGGCGCGGTGCAGGTCGTGGAGTGCGGCGGCCGGGTCGGCGGTGAGGTCCCGGGCCGCGGTGTGCCAGAAGGAGCCGCGCGGGCCGACCATCGTGCCGTCGAGATCGGTGTAGACGACGCGCGTGCTCACCAGCCCATCCTGGCCCGCGCCGCGGCGGCGCCGGCCAGGTGGGTAGAGTTCCGGGCGTTCCACTCATCCAGAGGGGCAGAGGGACACGGCCCGACGAAGCCCCGGCAACCGCCGTTCCGCGCGTCAGCGCGGCGGAAGGGTGCCAATTCCGTCCCGCGCGGCTCGACGGCCCGGCGCGGGGAAGATGAGGAGGTAGTCGTCGCATGACCCTGACCGCTCCCGGTTCCGTCCAGGCCGACTCGAGTGCGGGCGGCCCCGTCCCGCCGTCCCCGGCGCGCGGGCTCGTCTGCCGCAACTGCGGCGCCACGTTCGGGCTGATCGCCGAGCACGCCTGCGCCGAGTGCTTCGGCCCACTGGAGGTCGACTACGACCCCGAGCTGATGCGCGCGGTCACCCGCGAGCAGATCGAGGCCGGCCCCCAGAACATCTGGCGCTACGCCGCACTGCTGCCCGTGGGCCAGGACCCGGCCGCCCGCGTCACCCTCGACCCGGGCATGACCCCGCTGGTGCGCGCCGACCGGCTGGCCGCGGAGCTGGGCCTGACCGGCGGGCTGTGGGTCAAGGACGACTCGGCCAACCCCACGCACTCCTTCAAGGACCGCGTGGTCAGCCTCGCCGCCACCGCGGCCAAGCGGTTGGGCTACTCGAAGATCGCCGCCGCCTCGACCGGCAACCTGGCCAACTCCGTGGCGGCGCACGCCGCCCGCGTCGGCCTGCCCTCGTTCGTGTTCATCCCGTCGGACCTCGAGCCGGGCAAGGTCGTGCAGTCGGCCGTCTACGGGCAGACGCTGGTCGCCGTCGACGGCTCCTACGACGACGTCAACCGGCTGACCAGCGAGCTCGCCGAGACCGACGAGTTCGAGGACACCGCCTTCGTGAACCAGAACGTCCGGCCCTACTACGCCGAGGGCTCCAAGACGATGGGCTACGAGATCGCCGAGCAGCTCGGCTGGCGGATCCCGGCCCAGGTCGTCATCCCGATGGCCTCGGGCTCGCTGCTCACCAAGGTGGACAAGGCGTTCCGCGAGCTGACCGCGGCCGGCATCGTCGAGGCCACCGAGTGGACGGTCTTCGGTGCCCAGTCCGCCGGCTGCGACCCGATCGCCACCGCCTTCGACAACGGCTGGGACGTCGTCAAGCCGGTCAAGCCGACCGGCATCGCGAAGTCGCTGAACATCGGCAACCCCGCCGACGGGCCCTACGCGCTCGACGCCATCCGGCGCACCGGCGGCGCCGTCGGCCGGGTGGACGACGCCCAGATCGTGCAGGGCATCCGTGACCTGGCCCGCACCACCGGCGTCTTCGCCGAGACCGCCGGCGGCGTCACCACCGCGGTGCTGCGCCAGCTGGTCGAGGACGGTCGGCTGGACCCGGCCAAGGAGACCGTCGTCCTCAACACCGGCGAGGGGCTGAAGACCCTCGACCCGCTGGAGCCGGTCGTGGGGCCGACCCACCGGGTGTCGCCGTCCCTGTCGTCGGTCCGGACGGCGGGCCTCATCAGCTGACCCGCTGGGGCGGGTGCACCCCCGGTTCCGGGGACGCCTCCCCCGATCTGGTGTGCCGTGTGCGTGAGTCTGGTCTCACCAGGCCTTTTGTGCTGTACGTTCTGCCGCGGTTCGGTTCCACGTTCGTGTTCGACGGGCGGAAGAGCTCGACCCGGCCCCCCGGTCGGTGGGGAGGTCGTCCGCACGCACGACCGTGGGAGCGCACGTGGCACAGGGCACCGTGAAGTGGTTCAACGCCGAGAAGGGCTTCGGCTTCATCGCCGTCGACGGCGGCCAGGACGTCTTCGTCCACTACTCGGCCATCCAGATGGACGGCTACAAGAGCCTCGACGAGGGCCAGCGGGTCACCTTCGAGGTCGTCCAGGGCGAGAAGGGTCCGCAGGCCGACGCCGTGCGCACCGCCTGAGAACCACTTCGGCAGAACCACCGAGGCCCGGTCCCCCGACAGGGGAGCCGGGCCTCGGGGCTGTGTCGGTCGACGTCCTCCGGACGACGACCGCAGCCAGGTGCCGTCCCCGGCCACGCGGAGCCGATCCACGCGTCCGCCGTGACCGGAGGTGGTCCCGCGCTCGTCACCGCGGGAGGCTGCTCCCGGAGGCGCCGGCCGGCGCCGCGAACGGGGGAGGCCGTCATGCCGCGCATCGCGATCGTCACTGGTGGCGCCTCCGGGATCGGCCGCGCCCTCGGCGCGGCGCTGGTGCGACGGGGGGACCGGGTGGTCCTCGCCGACGTCGACGGTGACGCGGCGTCGGCCGTCGCCGAGCAGCTCGACGCCACGGGACCCGGGGAGGCCACGGCTGCCGCCGTCGACGTGCGAGACGCGGACGCGGTGCGCACGCTCGTGACCGGGACCGCCGAGCGGGACGGCCGGCTGGACCTGCTGTTCAACAACGCCGGCCTGGGGATCGGCGGGGCGACGGAGGAGCTGACCCCCGCGCACTGGGACCGCACCCTCGACGTGAACCTGCGGGGCGTGCTGCACGGCGTGCAGGCCGCCTACCCGCTGATGCTGCGGCAGGGGCACGGCCACATCGTCAACACCGCGTCCCTGGCCGGCCTGCTGCCGATGCCGGGGTCCGCCCCCTACGCGACGACGAAGTGGGCGGTGGTCGGGCTGTCCCTGAGCCTCCGCGCGGAGGGCGCCGCGCGCGGGGTCCGGGTCAGCGTGGTCTGCCCCGGCGGCGTCGACACCCCGATCCTCGACAAGGGAGTGCCCGCCGACCTGCCGAGGGTGCCCAGCATCGAGGCGATCGACGCCCGGGCCGTCATCACCCGGCTCAGCGGAGGACGGCTGTACGGCGCCGACGCGCTGGCCGCCGACGTCCTCCGCGGCGTCGACCGCAACCGGGCGATGGTCGTGGCGCCGCGTCAGGCCCGGGCGATGTGGCGGCTCATGCGGCTGTCCCCGTCGCTCGTGGTCGGCGTCACGGCCGCCGCGGCCGGCCGCGAGGCGCGGCGTGCCCGGGGTGGCGGGCAGGCAGTGCCGCCGGGACGCGACACCCGCTGACGCGGCGTCGCCCTGGAACACCCGGGCGCCTGCCCCCCCCGTTCTTGCACTCGGCAGGGGCGAGTGCCAGACTCGGGTTGGCACTCGACAGTGCCGAGTGCCAATCAGGTCGGAACGGTGAGGCACTGGTGTGCGGGCCGACGGAGTGCCCGCGCCGCCGGTGTCGTCCGTCGCGGGCGCCGGTCCCGGCCGTGCAGCGATCCATGCATGGAGGACATCACCACATGGCCAAGATGATCGCCTTCGAGGAAGAGGCGCGCCGCGGCCTCGAGCGGGGCATGAACACCCTCGCCGACGCCGTCAAGGTGACCCTCGGCCCGAAGGGCCGCAACGTCGTCCTCGAGAAGAAGTGGGGCGCCCCCACCATCACCAACGATGGTGTGAGCATCGCCAAGGAGATCGAGCTCGAGGACCCGTGGGAGAAGATCGGCGCCGAGCTCGTCAAGGAGGTCGCGAAGAAGACCGACGACGTCGCGGGTGACGGCACCACCACCGCCACCGTGCTCGCCCAGGCGCTCGTCCGCGAGGGTCTGCGCAACGTCGCCGCCGGCGCCAACCCGATGGCCCTGAAGAAGGGCATCGAGAAGGCCGTCGAGTCGGTCACCGAGTACCTCCTCTCGACCGCCAAGGACGTCGAGACCAAGGAGCAGATCGCCGCCACCGCGTCGATCTCCGCCGCCGACACCGCCATCGGTGAGCTCATCGCCGAGGCGATGGACAAGGTCGGCAAGGAAGGCGTCATCACCGTCGAGGAGAGCAACACCTTCGGCCTCGAGCTCGAGCTCACCGAGGGCATGCGCTTCGACAAGGGCTACATCTCGCCCTACTTCGTCACCGACGCCGAGCGCATGGAGGCCGTCCTCGACGACCCGTACGTGCTCGTCGTCAACTCGAAGATCAGCTCGGTCAAGGACCTGCTCCCGCTGCTGGAGAAGGTCATGCAGTCGGGCAAGCCGCTGGCGATCATCGCCGAGGACGTCGAGGGCGAGGCCCTGGCCACCCTGGTCGTCAACAAGATCCGGGGTACCTTCAAGTCCGTCGCCGTCAAGGCCCCGGGCTTCGGCGACCGCCGCAAGGCCATGCTGAACGACATCGCCATCCTCGCCGGTGGCCAGGTCATCAGCGAGGAGGTCGGCCTCAAGCTCGACACCGCCGACGTCTCGCTGCTGGGCCGCGCCCGCAAGGTCGTCGTCACCAAGGACGAGACGACGATCGTCGAGGGTGCCGGTGACAGCGACCAGATCGCCGGCCGGGTGAACCAGATCCGCGCCGAGATCGAGAAGTCGGACTCCGACTACGACCGCGAGAAGCTGCAGGAGCGCCTGGCCAAGCTGGCCGGTGGCGTCGCCGTCATCAAGGCCGGTGCCGCGACCGAGGTCGAGCTCAAGGAGCGCAAGCACCGCATCGAGGACGCGGTGCGCAACGCCAAGGCCGCCGTCGAGGAGGGCATCGTCGCCGGTGGTGGCGTCGCCCTGGCGCAGGCCACCACCGTCGCGTTCGAGAAGCTCGAGCTCGAGGGTGACGAGGCCACCGGTGCCAACATCGTGCGCGTCGCGCTCGAGGCGCCGCTGAAGCAGATCGCCATCAACGCCGGCCTCGAAGGCGGCGTCGTCGCGGAGAAGGTGCGCAACTCGCAGACCGGTCAGGGCCTCAACGCCGCGACCGGCGAGTACGTGGACCTCGTCGCCAGCGGGATCATCGACCCCGCCAAGGTGACCCGCTCGGCGCTGCAGAACGCCGCCTCCATCGCGGCGCTCTTCCTCACCACCGAGGCCGTCATCGCCGACAAGCCGGAGAAGGCCGCCCCGGCCATGCCGGGCGGCGACGGCGGCATGGGCGGCATGGACTTCTGAGTCCAGCTCCCTCGTAGCACCAGCACTGCCCGGCAGGGGCGGTCCGCTCTCGAGCGGGCCGCCCCTGTTGGCGTTCGTGCGCACCGACGGCCGGCGAGATCGCCGATCTGGCACGGATACAGCCCAGCATGCGTGCGAGATCGCCGATCTGGCCGGAAGGGAGCCATGCCCGCACCGCAGCACACCGGGGCGTCAGCTCCGCCCGCCGAGCAGCCAGCCGCACGGCTCGGCCAGGGCCTCGGCCTCCTGCGGGCCCCAGGAGCCGGGCGCGTAGCGGTGCACCCGGGGCGGCCGCTGCTGCAGGGGCGCGAACGCGCGCCAGGCGGAGGCCAGCCCCTCGCTGCTGGTGAACAGCGACCGGTCGCCGACCAGCACGTCGTGCAGCAGCGACACGTAGGGCGGCAGCGGTGTCCCTCCGGGGACGTCGGCCAGCTGCAGCGAGGCCGTCGCCGTGGCGAGGGAGAGGTCGGGGCCCGGCTTCTTGGCGACGACCTGCAGGTCCACCGCGCCGGACCCGGACAGCGACAGGGACAGCACGTTGCCGTGGCCGGGGGTGTCGCGGACCGGGCCCTTCGGACGGCGCAGCAGCAGGCTCACGCGCTGCTCGCTCGCAGCCATGAGCTTCCCGGTCCGCAGCACGAACGGGACGCCGTGCCAGCGGTCGGTGTCGACCCACAGCCGGGCGGCCACGTAGGTGTCGGTCTGCGAGTCGTCGGCGACGCCCTCGATGTCGGTGTAGCCGTCGAACTGGCCCAGCACGACCTCGTCGGGGTCGAGGGGCCGGAAGGCGGCGAGCACGCTCTCCCGGGCCTCCTGCAGGTCGGCAGGGGAGAAGCTGGCCGGCGGCTCCATCGCGACCTCGGCGGCCAGCTGGAACAGGTGGGTGACCAGCATGTCCAGGGCGGCGCCGGTGGCGTCGTAGAACTCCGCGCGCTGGGCGACGTCGAGGTCCTCCGGGACATCGACCTGGACCTGCACCACGTGGTCGCGGTGCCACACGTGCTCGAAGAGGCCGTTGGCGAAGCGCAGCACGTGCAGGTCCTGGGTGCCCTCCTTGCCCAGGAAGTGGTCGATCCGGAAGACCTGCTCCTCGTCGAGCACGGACAGCACGAGGTCGTCGAGTTCCCGGAAGCTCTCCGGGGAGGTGCCGTAGGGCTTCTCGTAGACGACCCGGGCGCCCTCCGTCAGCCCGTGCTGCGGCAGCGCCCGGGTGAGCTTCTCGAAGGCCGCCGGCGGGACGGCGAGGTAGTGCACCAGCTGGGGGTCGCCGCCGAGCTCCTCGCGCGCCTCGCCGAGGACGTCGAGCAGGCTGCCGGGGTCGGACTCCTCGAAGCCGCCGCCGGCGAAGCGCAGCCGCGCGGCGAACTCCTCCCACGGCCCCTGGTCGGGGTGCGGGCCGAACTCGGTGAGCGCGTCGCGGACCCGCCCGGCGAAGTCCTCGTGGGAGACGTCGCCGCGGCCGTTGCCGACCAGCCGCCAGTCCTGCGGCAGCAGGCCGCGCTGGGCGAGCTCGAAGAAGGCCGGCAGCACCATCCGGCGGGCCAGGTCGCCCGTGGCGCCGAAGAGCACGAAGACGGTCGGTGGCAGGTCGGTCACGTGGTCGGTGTGCCCGCACGGGCGCGCCGTCACGCGTGCACGCCGAGGGCCCGCCCCCGCGTACGGGAACGGGCCCTCGGTGTGTTCAGGAGGTGTCGGGGCCCGGGTGCTGCCCCGACGGGTGTGCTGGCCGGATCAGCGGGACCGCGTCATCACGGCGACCGTGCTGGCGCCCGAGTCGGAGGTCACGTTGAACCGGTTGTTGGTCGGCAGCGCCGGACCGTTCCGGAGGTCGACCGCCCAGGTGCCGTCGGCCTGCACCGGCACGTTGAGCTGGATGGTCGTGCCCGATCCCGCGACGTCACCGAGTCGGAGGTGCACCCGGTTCGCCGTCGTGTCCTGCGCGGTGCCCTGGATCCGGTACTCCCGCTTGTCGGCCCGGTACTGCGCCCGGGTGACCGTGACGACGTCGGTCGGCGTGACCGTGTTGTCGACGGTCGCGGGCACCCGGGCCGTGGTGGTCGCCGAGCCGCTCTTGGCGACCACTGTGAGCGCGTACTCCACGCCGTTCCGGAGCCCGCTCACGGTGCCGGCGGTGCCGGTCGCCGCGAAGGTGACCGCGGCCTGACCATCGGCCGGAGTCGCGACCAGCTCGTATCCGGACACCGGGCTGGCCGCGTTGCCGGCCGCCGCCGCCGTCCACTCCGCGGTGATGCTCTCGTGACCGGGGATGACCCTGGTCAGGTCGAACGCCGCGGGGGCCACCGCCGTCAGGGTCGAGACCGTGGCCGTGGAGGCCGGGCCCTCGCCGTTGGCGTTCGCGGCCGTCACCGAGACCGTGTAGGCCGCGCCCGAGGTGAGTCCGGTGAGCGTGGCGGCCGGGGCCGTCACCGTGACCGGAGCGGGCACGAGGGCGGCCGGGTCCTCCGAGGAGGCTGTGACCGTGTAGCTGGTCGCGCCGGCGGTGGCCGCCCAGCTCACGTCGGCGCTGTCGAGCGACGCGCTGGTCGCGGTCAGGCCGGCCGGAGCTGCAGGGAGTGCGGTCGGGTCGGTGCCCGGGTCGGTCCCGTCGCCCGGCGGCGTGGTGCCACCGGTCCCGGAGCCGACGACCACCGTCCCGAGCGACTGCGCAGCCGACCACCGGCCGTTGTAGGCCTCGATCATGATCTCGTAGGTGGCACCGGCCTCCAGGCCGTCGAGGGAGACGCTGGTACCGCCGGTGCGCTCGGCGGTCTCCTGCTCGGCGTGCGCACCACCGATCGCCGCCACCCGGTAGCCGGTGACCTCAGAGGCGTCGGCGGGCTGGGCCGGCGTCTCCCAGGCGACCTCCACCGAGGTCGAGCCCGTGGCGGACGACAGCTGGGCCGTCGACGGCGCCGTCGGCACCTGGCCGTCCGGGCTCGGCGGGCACCCGCCCATCCCCGGGCCGGGGATCTCCTCGAACTCGTTCTGGGTCAGGCCGAGCGCCGGCTCCTCGCCCGCCATCCATGCCGCGGCGACGTGGTCGCCGTCGAGCGTGCGGTCGTAGTCGGCCTGGGTGTAGAGCGTGTAGGTCCCCGACCACGTGCCCGTCGCCGGGTCGATCGTGGCCTCGGCGTCCCACAGCCCCGGCTCGCCGTTCGGGTGCTCCGCATCCGGCACCAGGGTGATCCCCATGGCCCGGGCGTCCACCAGCCCCGGGTCCTGGCCGGGCGGCGTCTTGTCGTCCCTGTTGTCCGGGTTGACCGTCTCGATCACGAACCGCGCGGGGTCGAACCACGGGTCGGCGGGGTCGTAGGTGCCCTTGATCGTGACCGTGCCGGTACCGGAGACCCGGAGCGACCCCTCGGGCTGCACGGCACCGTCCGGCACGAAGCCACTGCCGACGACCTCGGTGACCGTGGGGGAGGCCGTGATCGCGGAGTCCGTGAAGGCCTCTCCGCTGAACGACACCCTGACCTCGTCACCCGGCTTGATGGTGGGGGTCACCCCGATCCAGCACTCGCCGCCGGGGTGGTTGAACTCCAGGAAGCCGGTGGCGTCCAGCGTCCCCACCCCGATGCCGATCGTCCGGTCGCCTCGGAGCACCTCGACCGTGGCCTCCTGCCCGGCCTGGGCGGCGTAGCCCTCGAGGGCGACCATGCTCCGCTTGTTGAAGATCTCGATGTTGCCGGGCCCGGTCGGAGGGGTGCCGGCCTGGGCCATGCTCCCGAAGGTCACCAGCGCACCGGTGGCCGTGACGGCCGCCAGGCCGCCGGCGATCAGCCGCTTGGGGGATCGGGACGTTCGCGACGCGGGGGCACCGACAGCTCCGTGCCCACCCCCGCGACCGCCGTGCTGGGTCGGTCGTGTCCTGGTCATCGCCTACTCCGCAGTCGCGCCGTGCCCACACCACCGTGGGCCGGTCTCGTGGGAGCCACAGTCGTCGTGCGGAGCGGTGCCCGGCAGCCGAGCGGAGGGGGAGCGGATCCCCCCAATCCGGGGGCGGTGGCGGCCGACCGCGTCGGCTGCGGCCGGGCCGGGTAGGCGCTGGTCGTGGCGGTGGTCATCGGGACGTCGGGCTGGCAGTACCGCGACTGGCGCGGCCGCTTCTACCCGCAGCGGCTCCCGCAGCGGCTGTGGCTGGAGCACCACGCGCAGCACTTCGCCACCGTCGAGAGCAACAACGCCTTCTACCGGCTCCCGGAGCGGAGCACCTTCGAGGCCTGGCGGGAGCGGACGCCCGCCGACTACCGCTGGGCGGTGAAGGCCAGCCGGTTCCTCACCCACGTCAAGCGGCTGCGCGACCCCGAGGAACCGGTCGGCCGGCTGGTGGAGCGGGTGGCCGGCCTCGGCGACCGGCTCGACGCCGTCCTGCTGCAGCTGCCGCCCACGCTGAGAGCCGACGTCGACCTGCTGCGCGAGTGCCTGGCGCAGTTCCCGGCCGGCGTACGCGTCGCCGTCGAGCCGCGGCACGACTCCTGGTGGACCGACGAGGTCCGCGCACTGCTCGAGCGCTACGGCGCGGCGCTGTGCTGGGCCGACCGCGGCGAGCAGCCAGTCGCGCCGCTGTGGCGCACCGCGGGCTGGGGCTACCTGCGCCTGCACACCGGTGCGGATGGCTGGGCCTACCGGCCGGAGACCCTGCAGGTGTGGGCCGAGCGGTTGGCGGAGACCTACGGCGACTCCGACGTCCTCGTGTACTTCAACAACGACCCCGGCGGCGCCGCCGTCACCGACGCCGTCGTCTTCGCCGAGGCGGTCCGCCGCACCGGGCGGACGCCGACCCGCGTGCCCACCGCCGCCCAGGCCACCGGACGGGCCTGGGCGCCGCCGGGGACGCCGCAGGCCGGGGCGCCGTGACACCGTCGCCGGACTGGGCTCGGCCTCGCGCTCGGCGGCCTTGCGGTCCTGTGGCACACCCCGCGGCGGCTTGAGGCGGACCACCCGTCCGGGTGGCGTCACCGCAGCACGTGCGGGTCCTCCCGGAACGCCAGTCCGAGCTGGTCGCCGGCCCGGCCGAGCACCGACTGGACGGCCAGGGTGTCGGCCAGCGGCATGACGGCGCTCTCCGTCCGTCCGGCCCGCACGCACTCGGTCACCTCGGCGAGCTCGTGGCTGTAGCCGGTGCCCGTCGGCGGCAGCGTGATCTCCTCGGGCTCGGCGCCGGCGCGGTGCAGCACGATGGTCTCCGGGTGGTGGAAGCGGGGCAGGACGTCGATCCAGCCGGCGGTGCCGAACACCCGCGCCTGCCCCGGCGTCGGGTACCGCAGCGAGGTGGTCAGCGTCGCCGACCGGCCGTCGGCGTACCCGAGCAGCAGCGCGGCGTCGGCGTCGACGCCGGTGGGGAAGCGCGAGCCGGTGGCGGCGACGGTGTCCGGGTCGCCCAGGACCATCTGGGCGAACGAGACGACGTAGACGCCGAGGTCGAGCAGCGCGCCGCCGCCGAGGTCGTGCGCGAACAGCCGGTCGGTCGGGTCGTACTCGCGCGCGACGCCCAGGTCCGCCTGCACCGAGCGGACCTCCCCGATCGCGCCGTCGGCGACCAGCTCCCGCAGCCGGACGACGGCCGGCTGGAAGCGGGTCCACATCGCCTCCATGACGAAGACGCCGCGCTCCCGGGCCCGCTCGACCACGTGGCGCGCCCCCGCGGTGGTGGCGGTGAAGGACTTCTCGACCAGGAGCGCCTTGCCGGCGTCGATCGCGGCGAGGGCGACCGCGTGGTGCTGCGGGTGCGGCGTGGCCACGTACAGCACGTCGACGTCCGGGTCCGCCAGCAGGTCGGCGTAGGAGCCGTATGCCCGTTCGAGCCCGTGCCGCTCGGCGAAGGCCGCCGCGCGCCGCGCCGACCGGGAGCCGACCGCGACCGGCCGGGCGGCGGGCACGTGCGCGAAGTCGGCCATCACGTTCTCGGCGATGCGGCCCGGCCCGACGACGCCCCAGCGGATCTCCTCGTTCACCGGCAGCACGGTAGTGCGCGGGGCACACTGTCGGTCACGGCCGAGCTTGCGAGGTCGTGCATGGGCAGAGCGCGGCCGGCACGGGACCGACGAGCGCAGCGAGGAGGTGCCGTGGCGGTGCTGATCGACCCCCCGGTGTGGCCCTGGCGCGGCCGGCGCTGGTCGCACCTGGTCAGCGACGTCTCCTACGAGGAGCTGCACGCCTTCGTCGCCACCGAGCTCGGCATCCCGCGGCGGGCGTTCCAGGGCGACCACTACGACGTCCCCGACGAGCTCTACGAGGTGGCGGTGGCCGCCGGCGCCGAGCCGGTGGGCGGACGGGAACTGCTCGCCCGGCTGATGGGGGCGGGGCTGCGGCTCAAGAAGAGGCACGGCGCCGTAGCAGGCTGAGCTCGGCGGCGAGGTTGGCCCGCGCCCGCGGCGTCCACTCGGCGGCGACGGCCGGCAGCCGGTACAGCGCCGGGAGGGCCAGCAGGTGCTCGAGGACGGCGGTGCGGCCCGCGGTGAACTCGGCGTCGGAGAGGTGCCCGTACTCCTCGCGCACCGCCGAGGCGTAGGCGGCGTAGGCCTCGGGCGGCCCGGCGAGCACCGCGAGGTCGGCGTCGCAGAGGACGGCGCCGTTCGCGTCGCCCGGAGCCGGGTCGTGCCCCGCGGTGAGCAGCACCAGCCGGGCCACCTCCTCGACCCGGCCGGCCGGCACCAGCCCGCGCAGGCCGGCGCGCGCCCGCTCGGCGCTGACCGCCTCGTTGTCGCCGCGGCGGGGGTCGTAGACGACGTCGTGGTACCAGGCGGCCAGCCGCACCGCGTCGGGGTCGGTCGCGGCGCCGGCCAGCTCCCCGACCAGCCCGAGGACGGCGGCCAGATGGGCCAGGTCGTGGTAGCGGCGGTGCGGCTCGCCCCACGCCGCGACGACGGCGGCCCACTCGGTGCGGGAGGTCGGGGAGTCGCCGGCCAGCTCCGCCCAGGCCTCGAAGCCCACGAGGGTCATGCCATCCCGCAGGTGCGCAGCGTGAGGAGCGCCAAGGCGCGGGCCGCGGTGACGAGCTCGTCGACCGGCACCCGCTCCAAGGGCCCGTGGGCCAGGTGCAGGTCGCCGGGACCGTAGTGCAGCGTGGGCACCCCCGCCGCCGCGTAGAGCCGCAGGTCGCTGCCTGCGGGGATCGCCCGCTCGGGCGGCACCCCGGCGCCGGCGTCGGCGACCGCGCGCTGGACGGTCGGCAGCAGCGGGTGCCCCTCGGGGAGCGAGCCGCTGGCGAAGGCGCCGCCGGTCCAGGTGAGCCGCACCGGGTGCTCGGCCAGCCAGGGGTCGGCCGCGCAGATCGCGGCCAGCCGGCGCTCGAACGCCGTCCTGGCCTCGGCGACATCCTCGCCGAGCCGCACCCCGTAGCGGCCGTCGGCGACCAGCCGGTCGGGCACCGAGCTGGCCCAGTCCCCGGCCCGCACCTGCCCGATGTTGATGCCGTACGGGTAGGGGGCGTCGCCGAAGCGTGGGTCGGCGCCCTGCTGCCGCTCCGCCTCGAACGCGCGCAGCCCGGCGTGCACCCCGGCGAAGAGCTCGATGGCGCTGACCCCGCGGTCGCGGTGGGCCGCGTGCGCCGCGTGCCCGGGGACCTCGAGCCGGAAGGTGAGCGCGCCTGCGTTGGCGGTGACGACCGCACCGGCGGTCGGCTCGGGGATGACGCACACGTCGCCACGGTGCCCGCGTCGCAGGGTCGCCCAGGCGCCGAGGCCGCCGTCCTCCTCGCCGACGACGGCGTGCACCGCGACCGGCCGGGCCAGCCGCACCCCCGCCGTCCGGACGGCGGCCAGCGCGGCGAGGGCGGCCACCACCCCGGCCTTCATGTCGCAGGACCCGCGGCCGTGCACGGCGCCGCCGGCGATGCGGGGGTCGAACGGGTCAGCCGGCCACAGCGTGCGGTCCCCGGCCGGGACGACGTCGGTGTGGCCGGAGCAGACGAGCGCCGGGGTCCCCTCCCCGGCCGCGCAGGCGGTGCCGACGACGCCCCACGCCTCGCTGCGCTCGACCTCCTGGCCGGGCGCGTCCGGCGCCGTGGCCGCGGCGGCGAGGTCGACCTCCCACCGGTCGACGGCGCACCCGAGCTCCTCCAGCCAGTCGCCGACCAGGTGCTGGACCTCCGACTCGGCCGGGGTGCCGCCGACCGAGGGGACGGCCACCAGGTCGCGCAGCCGGGAGATCGCCCAGGCCTCGTCGACGGCGGACAGCACACGCGCCTCGGCAGCGGACAGGTCAGCCACGGGCGGAGTCTGGCACGGGCTCGGAGGGGCCGAAGTCACCCGCCCCGGCCCGTGTGACGGCGTTCCGGCGGGGTAGCGTCGGAGGTGTCCGGGCCGGGTGCATCGTGCCCCCGGGTGCCATTTGGTTACGCCTTCACGGACTACCGCCCCGACCTCGGTCGGGGGCCTGGAGCCGCGTTGTGCATCTCGCCGCGAGGCGGCCGTCGCCCGGTCCGGACCCCGGCCTCCCTTTCGGCGTGCCGTCGTCCCGCGAGCCCCTTACGGTCGATGCCGTCCAGCAAACCGGGCGATCGGTGGGGTTCCCATGGCAGGCGCAGTGCAGCAGGGTCCCGGCACGACGACCGACGAGCGGCACCGGCTACCGGTCAAGACGCTCGTCTCGGCGAGCATCGGCAACGCCGTCGAGTGGTTCGACTGGACGGTCTACGCGACGTTCGTCGTCTTCTTCGCCGGCCAGTTCTTCCCGGCCGAGAACCAGGCCCTGGCGCTGATCGGGGCGACGTCGACGTACGCGCTGGCCTTCTTCTTCCGGCCGTTGGGCGGCATCCTGCTCGGCCGGTTCGCCGACCTGCGCGGCCGCAAGGCCGGGATGCTGCTGACCATCCTGCTGATGGCGGGTGGCTCGATGGTGATCGCGATCCTGCCCACGTACGAGCAGGTGGGCTGGCTGGCGCCGGTCCTGCTGCTGCTCGCCCGCGTCGCGCAGGGCATGTCCCTCGGCGGTGAGGTCTCCAACGCCTCGGCCTACCTGGGGGAGATCGCCCCGCCGGCCCACCGCGGCCGCTACTCGTCGTTCTTCTACATCTCCACCGGCTCGGCGCTGCTCGCCGCGTCCCTGCTCGGCGTCCTGCTCACCAGTGTTCTCAGCGAGGACCAGCTGCAGAGCTACGGCTGGCGCATCGCGTTCTTCATCGGCGGTCTGCTCGGCTTCATCGGCATGTGGCTGCGCCGGTCGCTGGTGGAGACCGAGCAGTTCGAGGAGAACGCCGAGAAGGCGCGCAACACCAAGCACCCACTGCTGCAAACCATCAAGTACCACCCCAAGGCCGTCGTGCAGCTGTGCGCCTTCACGCTCTTGTCGACGCTGTCCTACTACACGTTCTTCAGCGCCCTCACCCCGTTCGCCATCACCTTCCGAGACGCGGACAAGACCGACGTCTTCATCGCCCTGTCGATCGGCACCGCGCTGTTCGTGGCACTGTGCTTCCCGTTCGGGGCGCTGTCGGACCGGATCGGCCGCAAGCCGCAGCTGCTCCTCTGGTCCGGTGCGATGGCGGTGCTCATCGTGCCGCTGTCGTTCCTGGTGCGGGACAACCTGTTCTCGCTGATCGTCGTCTTCTGCACGGGGCTCGGGCTCTACGCGCTGATGGCGTCGATCGCGCCCGCGATCATGAGCGAGCTGTTCCCCACGGAGCTGCGCGCGACGGGTATCGGGGCCTGGTACAACCTGACGGTCGCCACGTTCGGCGGCACGGCCCCGTTGGTGATCACCTGGCTGTCGAACAACGACCGGCCACTGTGGTTCTTCTGGTACGTGGCCATCGCCGCGGCCCTCGCGTTCGCCGTGATCCTGACCTTGCGGGAGACCAAGGGCACCGAGCTGCGCTGAGGCCCGGCTGAGGGGCCTCAGCACCGGTCCGCGCACCCGGGGTCTGCCTGGCCGGCCGATGCCGGGAGCGGGGCCTCAGCACGACCGTCATCGACACCGATGACAGGAGACGGCCGTGAACACCTACCCCAACCCCGGACTCGAGGCAGAGCTCGCCTACCGCCGCGAGGTGCTGCAGCAGCTCGGTCGCGGTACCCGCACCCGGCGCCCGGGCCGGGCCACCTCCCGCTGGACGCGGTGGGTGGGCTGAGAGAGGACCCCGGCCTCCTTGGAGGGGCCCGCCGCGAGCCTGCGAGCGGTGGGGGCAAGGGGGTCCGTCTGCCACGATCGGCGCCGTGGCGCAGTGGGACGACGACCGACCGCTGGTGGGCCGGGACGCGGAGCTCACCCGGCTGCTGACCACGGTCGACCGCGCCCTCGAGGGCCGCGCCGGGGCGGTGCTGCTGGCCGGTGACGCGGGCGTCGGCAAGACCCGGCTGCTCGACGAGCTGGCCGCGCGCGCCGCCGAGCGGGGCCTGCGGGTGCTCACCGGGCACTGCGTCGACCTCGGCGACGTCGGGCTGCCCTACCTGCCGTTCGTGGACCTGCTGCGCCCGGTCGCCGCGGGGTCCGGACTGCCGGAGCTGCTCGCCGGCCGTGGTGCGCCCGCGGTCCCCGAGCCGCCGCCGGGGGACGTCGCCGACCTCGGCCGCCCGCTGGTCCGCCGTCCCGTCGCGGACGGCGGGCGGCTGCAGCTGTTCGAGTCGGTGGCGGCGCTGCTCGGCGAGGTGGCCGCGGAGACGCCGCTGCTGGTCGTGCTCGAGGACCTGCACTGGGCCGACCGCTCCAGCCGCGACCTGCTGCGCTACCTGCTGGCCCGGCTGGCCGACGAGCCGATCGCGCTCGTCGCCTCCTACCGCTCCGACGACCTGCACCGGCGCCACCCGCTGCGCCCGCTGCTCGCCGAGCTGGTGCGGCTGCCGGGAGTCGAGCGGCTGGAGCTGGCGCCGCTGCCGGACGACGCCGTCGGCGCGCTGGTGCGCGGGCTGGCCGCCGGCGTCCCGGAGCGCACGGTGGAGGACGTCGTCGCCCGCGCCGAGGGCAACGCCTTCTACGCCGAGGAGCTGCTGGCGGCCGGGCTGGCCGGCGAGACGCTGCCGCTGGGGTTGACCGACGTGCTGCTGGCCCGGGTGGAGCAGCTCGGCGAGGCGGCCCAGCGGGTGCTGCGCGTGGCCGCGGTCGCCGGCCGGCGGGTGCGCCACGACCTGGTCGCCGCCGTCAGCGGGCTGCCGCCGGCCGAGCTGGAGGCCGCCCTCGCCGAGGCGGTGCACCACCACCTGCTCGTGGTCTCCGGCGACGGCCGCTACCGCTTCCGGCACGCTCTGCTGCGGGAGGCGATCCTGGCCGACCTGCTGCCCGGCGAGCGGGTGCGGCTGCACGCCACGACGGCCGCCCACCTCGCCGCCACGCCGGGTGCCGGCACCGCCGCGGAGCTGGCCCACCACGCCCGCGCCAGCAACGACCTCGCCGGCGCGTTCACCGCGTCACTGGAGGCGGCGGCCGAGGCGTGCCGGGCCGGGGCCCCGGCCGAGCAGCTGCAGCACCTGGAGGCGGCGCTGGCCCTGTGGCCGGCGGTACCCGACGCGGCCTCCCGCGCCGGGCAGGACCAGCCGGCCCTGCTGCTCGACAGCGCGGCCGCCGCCCGGGCCGCCGGGGAACCGCAGCGGGCGGTAGCGCTGGTCCGCGCCGCCCTGGACCTGCTCGGCCCGGACGGCGACCCGGTCGAGCGGGCGCGAGTGCACTACCGGCTGGCGCAGGCGCTCAGCGGGGTGGAGGACCAAGCGGCGGCCCACCGGGAGAGCACCCGGGCCCTGGGGCTGGTGCCGGCCGACCCGCCGTCCGTGGTGCGCACCTGGGCCGCCGCCACCCACGCGCGCACCAGCTGGTCGCTGGGCCGGCGGGCGGAGGCCGAGGCCGCGGCCCGCGAGGCGCTGGCCGCCGCCGACGCGCTCGGCCTGGACAGCGCCTGGGCCGACACCGCGGTGTCGCTGGCCCGGATGGGTGTCAGCGACGACCTGACCGGTCGGCTCGAGGAGGCCCTCGTGCGCGCCCGGCGGTCGGGCGACACTGACGTCGAGCTGCGGGTGCTGTTCAACCTCGCCGTCGTCCCGTACGAGACCGGGGACGTCGCCGCCACGCTGCGCTGGGTCGACGAGGCGCTGGTGCGCGCGGCCGAACTCGGCGTGGAGTGGTCCTTCTACGGCGCCGAGCTGCGCCACCTGGGCGTGTCGGCCCGCTACGTGTCCGGCGACTGGGACGGCAGCCTGGAGCTCGCCGAGGCGCTGGCGCGGGTGCCGCCGATGGCGGCCCACGTGCGCGGCCGGCCTGCTGGTTCTGGTCGGGCGCGGCGCCCCGACGGCAGCCGAACGGGTGGTCTGGGCGCGCGGGCTGGCTGCCCACCTGGACGCGCACGTCCTGCTGCTGCTGGCGACCGCCGGGGCGCAGATCGACCTGGCCGCCTGGGCCGGGGACGCCGGGACCGCGGTGGCGCGGGCACGCGAGGCCGTGCAGCAGGTGCGGACGTACTGGGACGTCGACCGGCTGGCCGTCCTCCGGCTGGTCGCGATGGCGCTGGCCCCGGTCGGCGACGCCGCCGCGGCCGCCCGGCTGCAGGGTGACGAGGCCGCGGTGCGGCGCTGGGTCGGCGCGGGGGAGGACCTGGTCGCCGAGGCCCGGGCCGCCGTCGCGGACCGGCTGCGCCACGTCGGGTCGTTCGGCGTGGAGGCGGCCGCCTGGCAGGCGCGGATCGAGGCCGAGGCGGCCCGGCTGGCCGGCCGGGCGGATCCGGCGCCGTGGCGGTCCGCGGTGCACGCGTTCGGCTACGGGCACGTCTACGAGCAGGCCCGGTCGCGGTGGCGGCTGGCCGAGGCGCTGCTGGCCGCCGGCGACCGGGCGTCCGCCGCCGCGGAGCTGCGGGCGGCCGCCGAGGTCGCCACCCGGCTCGGCGCCGCGCCCCTGCGGTCGGCGGTCACCGCCCTGGCCCGGCGGGGCCGGCTGGAGCTGCCCGGGGCCGGGCGTGTGCCGGACTCGGCGGCGGTCCTCACCCCGCGGGAGGCCGAGGTGCTGCGGCTGCTGGCCCAGGGCCGCACCAACCGGCAGATCGGCGCGGAGCTGTACATGAGCGAGAAGACCGCGAGCGTGCACGTCAGCCGGATCCTGGCCAAGCTGGGCGCGGGCGGGCGGGCGGACCGAGGCCGTGGCCCTCGCCGCCGCCCGCGGCCTGCTCACCCCGGCTCCGGGCTGACGCGGGCCTGCCCGGTCGGGTAGCTGACCCGCGGCGGGGCTTCGGGCAGGGTGGCGGCGTGCCTGCCGTCGAGTCCGCGCGCCACCCGGCCACCTGGCTGATGACGGCGTGGGCCTGGCCGCTGTGGTGGGCGGTGCAGGGGAGCGCCGCCGGGCCGTACGCCCGCCGGGACGCCGAGCGGTGGGCGCAGTGCCTGGAGCGGCCACAGCTGGAGCGGCTGCCGGAGAGCGCGCGCTTCGGCTGGCTGGTCGCCCGGCACCCGGAGTTCCGCTCGCTGGTGCACTACCGGCTCACCCCGCTGCCGTGGCCGGTGCGGCTGTTGCTGCGCCTCGTCTACCGGCCGCTGCCCACGCTGCACCTGAACTGCGCGGAGATCGGCCCGGGGCTGTTCATCGAGCACGGCTTCGCGACCACGCTGACCGCGCGCACCGTCGGGCGGGACTGCCGGGTCAACCAGCAGGTCACCGTCGGGCACACCGGGCGCGGTCAGCCGGTCATCGGGGACCGGGTGAGCATCGGAGCCGGTGCCGTCGTCGTCGGGCCGGTCACGGTGGGGGACGACGCCCGCATCGGCGCCAACGCCACCGTCGTCCGGGACGTGCCGCCCGGCGCGGTCATGCTCGCCCCGCCCGCCGTCGCCCGGTAGCGACCGCGGCGCCGACTGCGCGGTTGCAGTCGGCGACACGCGCGGACACGCCAGGTCGAGCGACCACAACCGCTCACTCGACGGCACGTGCCGCCCGTTGCCCGACACTGCAGCACCCGCGATCGCGCGGAGCCCGGCAATGCCCCTACAACATCGTGCGGAGGCGCTCGCGGCGGGCGCGGAGCACGTCGACCGACGCGGAGGCCGACGGCGGCCCGGGGACGGCCTTGCGCAGCTCGGTGTGCACCACCCCGTGCGGCCTGGAGGTCTTGGCCGCGACCCGGGCGACCAGCCGGTTGACCTCCCGGCGCAGCTCGGCGGCGTCCCGCCAGGAGCGGCCGGCGTCGTCCTCGTCGGGGTGGTCCTCGACGAGGGGCAGCTCGCCGGTGTCGTCGTGCACGCGCTGGGCGATGCGCAGCCGCAGCTCCTCGTCGCGCTGGGCGAGCAGGGACGCCGTCTGCTCCGGGGTGAGCAGGCCGGGGATGCCGAGGAAGTCCTCCTCCTCGTCGGCCAGCGGCTGGACGGCGGAGCGGCCCTCGCCGGTGTGCGCGGTGCCGCTGTGCAGCACGTGCGCGAACCGGGCGTCGGCCTCCAGCGCCTCGAACTGCTTCATCGTGACCGGCTCGCGCTCCTTGGGCGGGAGCGGCTCGAGGTCGAGCTCGTCGCCCTGCACCGTCTTCGGCGGGGGCATGACGTGGTTGCGCTGCTCCTCCATGGAGGCGGCGAGGGTCAGCAGCGGCCGGACGGCGGGGAGGAAGACCGTCGCCGACTCGTGCGACGCGCGGGCGCGGACGACGCGGCCGACCGCCTGGGCGAAGAACAGCGGCGTCCGGTAGGAGGTCATCCACGCCAGGACGGCGGCCCGCGGGACGTCGACGCCCTCGGAGATCATCCGCACGCAGACGGCGATCCGGGCCGAGCCGGTGGCGAAGCGCTCGATCCTCTTCGAGGCCTTGGGGTCGTCGGAGAGGATCAGCTCGGGCGCCTTGCCGGTGACCCGGCGGACGATCTTGGCGTAGGCGCGGGCGTCGTCCTGGTCGCTGGCGAGGATCAGCCCGGCGGCGTCGGGCATGCCGCCCTCCTCGCGCAGGTGGGTGATCCGGTCGTCCATGGCCGCGATCACGTGCGGCACCCACTGGCCCTTCGGGTCCAGCGCGGTGCGCCAGGCCTGCATCTCCACCGAGCGGGTGCCGGCCTCGGACAGCGAGGCGGCGACGACCTCGCCGGCGGAGTTCCGCCAGCGCGACGTCCCCGTGTAGGCGGCGAAGACGACCGGGCGGACGACGCTGTCGGCCAGCGCCTCCTTGTAGCCGTAGGTGTAGTCCGCGCGGCTGACCAGACCGATCCCGCCCTCGCCGTCGTCCCCCTCGAACGTGTCCTCCTCGTAGCGCACGAAGGGGATCCGCTCGTCGGGCTTGGTGCGGAACGGCGTCCCGGTCAGGCACAGCCGGCGCGCGGCGAAGCCGTAGGCCTCCTCGACCGCCTCGCCCCAGGACAGGCCGTCACCGGCGTGGTGCACCTCGTCGAGGACGACCAGCGTCTTGACCGCGGTGGAGCGGGCGGCGTGCAGCATCGGCTTGCCCGCGACCTGCGCGTACGTGGTCACGTAGCCCTGCGTGCCGGCGCGCACCGGGCCGACGGCGTTGGTCAGGTTCGGGTCGAGGACGATGCCCATCCGGTCGGCGGCCTCGGCCCACTGCAGGCGCAGGTGGTCGGTCGGGCAGACGACGACCACGCGGGCGACCTCGCGCCGCTGCAGCAGCCGCGCGGCCAGGGTCAGGGCGAAGGTCGTCTTGCCCGCGCCGGGGGTCGCGGTGACCAGGAAGTCCTTCGGGGCGGCCTGCTCGTACTGCTCCAGCGCGGCCTGCTGCCAGGCCCGGAGCGGTCGGCTGGTCCTCTGCGGGGCGACCGCCTCCGCGCGTGCTGCACTCGCCATGTCGAGGGCCATCCTGCCTGCGCCGGAGGAGACACGCCCAACCGGCCGCCTCCCGCGCGTGCCGCCCGCGACGACGTATGGCACCGCTCGAGAGCGCGCTGACCTGCGCCGACGTCGCGCCGGGCGGCCCGGTGTGGCGATCGTCTCGCCCGACGGACGGGCCGTTCCGTCCTGCAGACCCCAGTGGCCCCTCGGGTCAGGCCGGTGCGACGACCGGCAGTCCCGCGTCGGTGGCTGCCTGCGCCAGTCGCTCGTCGTAGACCACGAAGGCGTCCAGCACCGGCCCGAGGCCCAGGGCCGTCGCCAGGTGCAGCGCGTCCGGGCTGCGCAGGGACGACGGGCCGAGGTCGGCGGCCGCAGCGAGCAGGCCCTGGGTGATCGGGACCAGGTCCACCCCGGCCAGGAGCGTCCGGGCTCGGGCCACGCCGGCAGGGCGGCTCGGGCCACGGCGCGGATGAGCTCGACCCTCACCAGAGCGCTGGCCGTGACCGAGAGTGGGGCCCGACTGTCCAGCCACGTCTCCAGTGCTGCCGACTCCGGCTCGTCGAGCACCAGCTTGACGAGGGCGGAGGAGTCGAGCGCGATCACGAGCGCTCGGCGCGCTGCTCGTCGAGCGCCTCGGACGCGCTGAGGGCCCCTGCTGGAGGCGTGATCCGGTCGGGGATGCGGAAGGGTGCGCTGGCGGGGACCAGCCGCCCCTCGGCGATGGGCCGCTCGCGTGCGGTGACCGCTGGGGACGGTGGAGACAGGACCGCGACGAGCTCACCGCGCTCGGTCACCTCGACCGTCTCGCCCGCCTTGACGAGGGCCAGGTACCGGGTGGCGTTCTGTCGCAGCTCACGCACGCCGATGCGGGTCATGGCCACTCCAGTGGCACCGGATGTGCTACATGCTGCTTCGGGCGGCACCCAGCTTCACGACCTCCTCATGAGACTCGGTCGGTCGAAGTGCCGGTAGTCGGTGCGAGGGTGAAGTCGCGGGCCGATGTCGTAGTCGGCTGAGGTTGGCCACAGCGTGCGCCCAGGAGATTACTTGACTCTGCAGGACAGTTTGCTGGTAGCAGCTGCGGTCGGTACGTTTTTTTGCCTTTGCTGGTCCGTCGGAGGATTGATCAGCGCTACCGTCAGCAGTCACTCGACCCTCAAGCATCCACAGATGGGAATGCTTGAGGTCGCCAGGGTGCGCGAGGCCACGATCACCTGGCTGGCTCTTCCAGCGTTCGCCTACGTGTTATCCGCAGTCACGAACATCGGTACGACTGCGTTGGACCGCGAAGGTTCCTCCTCGGCCCGTGGTTGGCTGATCCTGGCTGCTGGACTGATCGGCTTGGAGGTCGTGGCCGTCATGGCGGTTGTCGCAGCCGGTAGGCAGAGAAACGAATGGCGGAACCTGGGCCACTAGGGGGCTTTGGCCGTAGAAGTTGAGCGCCAGCAGAAATCGGCGTCCGCTCCGACTGTCGAGTGGATCCAGGGAGCCGAGGAGCAGGCTCGGTTCTTGGACAAGCGAAAGCGAAAGGATCGCTCGGTTATCCTCAAGAGCGCGGCGACGTCCATTCTGAGATGCCCCACGCTGCAGTGGGGCAGGAAGCCGAAGTGGGGAACTGGCTCACTGAAGGACGCTGATGGGCGCCGAATTGCCGTGCCGGTCCAGAAGAGGGTGCGTTGGCTCTGGTTCGGTCGAGCATCTCGCTCATTTCTGTGCGTGCAGACGGTGACGATTGTCTTGTGGTGGGCTGTCGCACTGCAGTCGTCGGGACTGCTCGCGTACCTGGGCGTTGGAGTCGAATGGGCCACTGGAGGCACTGTCCTGGTGCTGGTCACGTTCGCAGCGGCTCTGATCGGTTCTCGCGGAGAGTTGATATTCCAAGCCAGACTCGATGCTCGCGATCGCCTGTTGCGCCAGCAGGTCCGCGACGGGCTGCGAGAACTGCGACAGAGGAGCGAGGTGTCGCAGTCAGTGGTGGCTGCGTCGCGAACATGGCGCGATGCCGTTGCAGGGCTCTGGAAGAGGAATCCGGCCTGAATGAACGCCCGCCGTCGGCCGCTTGCTCACTCCACCCCGCCTGTCGCTGCTGCAGACGCCGGCACCCGCGCTCAGTCGGCCGGCTCGTCCGCCCAGTCGGGGCCGTTGACCTCACCGGGGCCGGCCAGGTCGGCGGCGTCGACGATCGTGTACGCGTAGCCCTGCTCGGCCAGGAAGCGCTGCCGGTGGGCGGCATACTCGGCGTCGAGGGTGTCGCGGCTGACCACGGTGTAGAAGTGCGCCTGCCGGCCGTCGGCCTTGGGGCGCAGTACCCGGCCGAGCCGCTGGGCCTCCTCCTGCCGTGAGCCGAACGTCCCCGACACCTGGACGGCGACCGCGGCCTCGGGCAGGTCGATCGAGAAGTTGGCGACCTTGGACACCACCAGGGTCTTGACCTCCCCGGCGCGGAAGGCGTCGAAGAGCTTCTCCCGCTCCCGGTTGGTCGTCGAGCCCTGGATGACCGGGGCGTCGAGCGCCCGGCCGAGCTCGTCGAGCTGGTCGAGGTAGGCGCCGATGACCAGCTTCTGCTCGTCCGGGTGCCGGTCGAGCACCCGGCGGATCACCGGCAGCTTCGAGGTCGCGGTCGCGGCGATCCGGTACCGCTCCTCGGGCTCGGCGACCGCGTAGGTCATCCGCTCATCGTCGTCGAGGGACACCCGCACCTCGATGCACTCGGCCGGCGCGATGTAGCCCTGGGCCTCGATGTCGCGCCACGGGGCGTCGTAGCGCTTCGGGCCGATCAGGGAGAAGACGTCGTCCTCGCGGCCGTCCTCGCGCACGAGCGTCGCGGTGAGCCCCAGCCGGCGACGCGACTGCAGGTCGGCGGTGAGCCGGAAGATCGGCGCGGGCAGCAGGTGCACCTCGTCGTAGACGATCAGGCCCCAGTCCTGCGCGTCGAACAGGTCCAGGTGCCGGTACTCGCCCTTCCGGCGGGTGGTGATCACCTGGTAGGTCGCGATGGTGACCGGGCGGATCTCCTTGCGCTCGCCGGAGTACTCGCCGATCTCGTCCTCGGTCAGCGAGGTGCGGGCGATCAGCTCGCGCTTCCACTGCCGGCCGGCGACGGTGTTGGTCACCAGGATCAGCGTCGTCGCCTTCGCCTCGGCCATCGCCGCGGCGCCGACGAGCGTCTTGCCGGCACCACAGGGCAGCACGACGACGCCGGAGCCGCCGGCCCAGAAGCCCTCGACGGCCTCCTGCTGGTAGTCGCGCAGGTGCCAGTTCGACTGGTCGAGCTCGATCGGGTGCGCCTGACCGTCGACGTAGCCGGCGAGGTCCTCGGCCGGCCAGCCGACCTTCAGCAGCGCCTGCTTGAGCCGGCCCCGCTCCGAGGGGTGGACGACGACCGTGTCGTCGTCGATCCGCACGCCCAGCATCGAGGCGACCTTCTTGCTGCGGCTGACCTCCTCCAGCACCGCCCGGTCGGAGCTGGTGAGCACCAGCCCGTGCACCGGGTCGTTCTGCAGGGTCAGCCGGCCGAAGCGGTCCATCGTGTCGGCGATGTCGACCAGCAGCGCGTGCGGCACCGGGTAGCGCGAGTGGCGGACCAGCGCGTCGACGACCTGCTCGGCGTCGTGCCCGGCGGCGCGCGCGTTCCACAGCGCCAGCGGCGTCACGCGGTAGGTGTGCACGTGCTCGGGCGAGCGCTCTAGCTCCGCGAACGGCGCGATCGCCGCGCGGCAGTCGCGGGCGGCGGGGTGGTCGACCTCGAGCAGCAGCGTCTTGTCCGACTGGACGATCAGGGGGCCGTCAGACACGGGTACCTCTCGGCAGGGGGAGGGGGACGGCGGCCACGCGGGCCTCCGACACGGTAACCACGGCGGACGACAGGTCCTTCCCCGACCGCCGGCCACACCGGTCCCGTGCCCGGCTGTGCGCCGGCGGTGGTCTCCCGGGCCAGCGAGACCACACCGCGTGCACACCGGCCGGCGCGACCTCCGGCGGTCGCGCGGCTCGAGCCCTCAGCCGGCGTCGTCCTCCACCAGCGCCACTGAGGTGATCCGGTGGACGGCGAAGGTGCGGCTCTCCCGGCGGCGCTCGTCGTAGCCCTGCAGGAAGCCGCCGGCCAGCGACACCGGCTGGACGACGCGCTGGCTGCCGCTGCCCTGGGCGTCGACGTAGCCCAACCACACCGGCACGCCCTCGCGTACCGCCCGCGACAGCAGCTCCAGCGTCCCGGCCGTGGTGACCCCGGGGACCTGCCGCACCGCCTCCCCGCGGCGGGCGGCCAGGGCGGCGTCTCCGGCCCGGATCTCCCGCACCGTGGCGGCCAGCTCGTCGCAGGTCAGCGGCCGCGGCGCCTGCGGGGCCGACCCGCCGGGACGGCGGCCCGCGGCGCGCGGCCGGGCCGGCGGGCGGGTGAGCACGGTGCCGCCGGGCGACTCGCCGGCCGGGGCGTAGCCCGCCTCGCGCAGCACCGTCAGCACCTCGTCGGCGCCCAGCCCGCTGACCAGCACCCCGGGGGCCAGCCGCCGCAGCTCGGCCGACGCCGTGCGCCGGTCGTTGAGCACCTGCGAGAGCAGCCCGTGGTCGTCGGAGCGCACGTAGCTCTCGATCGCGCCCACCCGCAGCCGGCCGTGCTGGCGGGCGACGTCGTCCACCAGGTAGTCGAGAGCCTGGGGGACCGGGGTCCGGGAGGCGCGGGCGAAGAACTCGTGCAGGTCGGTGGCCGACCAGCCGGCGTCCAGGGCGCGGCGCACGCTGCCCTCCGACACCCGGAAGACCGTCGCCCCGCCCGAGGACTCGACGTCGGCGACGACGGCGAGGGTGTCGGCGAGCTCGGCGACCAGCGGGCCGGGCGCCACCAGCGACAGGTCGGGCTGGGCCAGCACGTGGTCGACCGGGTCGGGCAGCAGCCCGCGCATCGCGTCGGCGGCGCCGTCCTCCCCGGTGGCCATCAGCCCGCGCCCGCCGCCGGAGAGCACCCCGCCGACGACGACGCCCAGCCGCGCGGCCTCGGCCAGCAGGTCGGGCACCGGGGCGAGCCGGTCGGCCCGCCGCGGGGTGCGCCAGCGCAGCAGCGCGACCAGGTCGTCGGCGGCCACGCCGCGGCCGGGCCGGTACTCCGCCAGCGCGGCCAGCGCCGAGCGGCGGATTGCCGGCGCGGTGTGCCGCACCAGGTCGGGGGAGAGCGCGTTGACCGCCTTGCCGGAGACGTCGCGCTGCCCGGCGAGCGAGGGCAGCCGGACGGCGGCCAGCCAGCCGGCGGCCAGCGTCGCCCACCGGTCGGGCAGCTCCTGCTCGCGCCACAGGTCGAACGCGCGCGTGGGCAGCCACTCGTCGCGGTGCGGGCCGCCGACGTCGAGCAGGCCGGCCGCGTGCGCCAGCTCGAGCAGCCAGCCGGCCTCGGGCTCGGGGACGTGCAGGGCGCGGGCCAGCCGCTTCTGGTCGCGGACGCCGATGCCGCCGCTGCGCAGCAGCCCGGCCGGCTCCTCCTCGAGCAGCGTCAGCAGCTCCCCGACCCGCCCGATCGCCTCCATCGCGGCCCCGGCGGCCTGCCGGTCGACGACGGCCGGGTCGCGCTCCACGACGGCCGGCTCGGGGCGCACCCGCGGCGGGCCAAACGGCAGGCTGCCACGCAGCTGCAGCCCGATCTCGCGGGGCAGCTCGACGTTCAGCGCGTCGATGCGGGCCAGCAGCCCGCGCTGCAGCAGCCGGCGGGCGGGGGAGTCGGCGCGCCCGTCGGCGTCCGGGAGGTGGCCCACCGGCCGTTCGCCGGCCAGCCGCTCGAGCACGAGGTACTCCTCGGCCGGCAGCTCGGCCAGCGCCTTCGGCAGGTCCGCCGGCAGGGTCAGCCGCAGCTCACCCGCCCGCCGTCCCAGGCCGGCCGGGTGGCGGACGGCGCGGCGCACCGGCTCGGGGGCGTGCAGCACGTCGTCCCCCCACAGCAGCGCGCGGGTGGTGAGCCGGTCGACGGCGGCCTCGAGCACGTCGTCGGGCACCGCAGGAAGCGCGGCGGGCAGGTCGGCGGCGTCGACGCCGCCGGTGTCGGCGAGCAGCACCACGTCGAGCACCTGCAGGGTGGCGGCGTCGAGCTCGTCGAGGGCGCGGTCGACCGACACGGGCACGGCCAGCCGGCTGGCGAGGGCGACGACGTCGGACGGCGCGGGGCGGGCCACGTCGGGCCGGGCGGCCAGCAGCGCAGCGAGCTGCTCGTCGCTGCGGGTGCGCAGCCAGGAGGCGAGCGTCGCGGGGGCTGGCGAGGACATCCGGTCCACGTTACGACGCCGTCCGGGCCGACGCCCCTGCCAGCATGGGAGCGTGACTCCGGCCGCCGACGACCCGCAGACCCGCGCCGCGCTGACCGGCTACCAGGCGGGGGCGCTGCGCTGGCTGGCCGGCGGGGTGATCGCCGTCGTCCTCGGGGTGCTGCTGGCCACCGCCGCGGTCGCCATCGCCCGGGACTCCGGGCAGCGGGTGCCCCTGGCCGGCCTCGTCGTCCTCTCCCTGGTCATGGTGGGGACGGTGGCCGCCGGCGCCGGCGCCGGCGCGCTGGTCCGCCACCACCGGTGGCGGCGGGCGCTGCAGGCCCAGCCGTGGCGGACCGGCGTGCTGCGGATCGCGGGCCCGGCGGTGCTGTCCTTCGAGCCCGAGGGCTACGACGAGCTCGACCCCACGGCCGACCCGGTGCGGCTGCGTCTGACCAGCACCGCGGTGTGGCGCACCCGCGCCGTCCAGCAGCTGCACGACGCGGTGGTGCGCGCCGCCCCCGTCGGGCCGCGGGAGTGGGTGCTCACCGCGGACGGCCTCCCGACCGTCTACGGCGCCCGGGCGGTGCGTTCGCACTGACCCGGCGCAAGGGGCGTACTGCGTGCATCCGGGGTACCCCATCCGTCAAGATGCACGACGGACGCGGGCACCGGGCGGTGCGCGCGCGAGGAGCACAACGGAGGACACGGCGACATGGCCAAGCGGAACCCGAAGCACGACCACCTGATCGAGCCCACGTGGGGTCAGTCGGACGACGGCGGCGCCCCCGTGAGCGAGTTCCTCGCGGAGTCGGCCGGCCCGCTGTCGCCGTTCGGTGAGGACCACGACTTCCCGCTGCCGGCCAGCCGCCTCCGGTACGCCCACCCGACCGACAAGCCGAACCGGGCCGGGCTGCAGGCGGGCGAGTAGCCATGACGACGCCCGCGCTGCCGTCCTACAGCAGTGGCACCTCGGCCGTCCCCCTCCTCGGGGACACCATCGGTGCCAACCTCGACCGGACGGTGGCGCGGGTGGGCGACCACGAGGCGCTCGTCGAGTGCGCCACCGGTCGCCGCTTCTCCTACCCGGAGTTCGTCGCCGAGGTCGACGCGGTCGCCCTCGGGCTCGACGCGCTGGGTGTGGCCAAGGGCGACCGGGTCGGCATCTGGGCGCCCAACTGCGCGGAGTGGGCGTTCGTGCAGTACGCGACGGCCAAGCTCGGCGCGATCATGGTCAACATCAACCCGGCCTACCGCACGCACGAGCTGGCCTACGTGCTTCAGCAGGCCGGCATCTCGGTGCTCGTCAGCGCGCCGGAGTTCAAGACCAGCGACTACCGCGCGATGGTCGGCGAGGTCCGTGGACAGTGCCCCCGCCTGCGCGAGGTCGTCTTCCTCGGCTCCCCGGAGTGGGAGCAGCTGGTGGCCACCGGCCGGGCCGGCGACCGCGGCCGGCTGGCCGAGCGGGAGACCCGGCTGTCGGCCGACGACCCGATCAACATCCAGTACACCTCGGGCACGACCGGCTTCCCCAAAGGCGCCACCCTCACCCACCACAACCTGCTCAACAACGGCTTCTTCGTCGGCGAGGGCTGCCGCTACACCGAGGCCGACCGGATCTGCATCCCCGTGCCCTACTACCACTGCTTCGGCATGGGCATGGGCAACCTCGCGGCCACCTCGCACGGCGCCACGATGGTCATCCCCGCGCCCGGCTTCGACCCGGCCGCCACGCTGCAGGCGGTGGCCGACGAGCGGTGCACCTCGCTGTACGGCGTCCCGACGATGTTCATCGCCGAGCTGGCGCTGCCGGACTTCGCCTCCTACGACCTCTCCACCCTGCGCACCGGCATCATGGCCGGGTCGCCGTGCCCGGTGGAGGTGATGAAGCGGGTGGTCGCGGAGATGGGCATGACCGAGGTGACCATCTGCTACGGGATGACCGAGACCTCGCCGGTGTCGACCCAGACCGGCGCGGACGACGACCTGGACCGGCGCACCTCCACCGTCGGGCGGGTGCACCCGCACCTGGAGGTCAAGGTCGTCGACCCCGCCACCGGGCTGACCGTGCCCCGCGGCACGCCGGGGGAGTTCTGCACCCGCGGCTACTCGGTGATGCTGGGCTACTGGGAGGAGCCGGAGAAGACCGCCGAGGTCATCGACGCCGCCCGGTGGATGCACACCGGCGACCTCGCGGTGATGGACGCCGAGGGCTACCTCAACATCGTCGGCCGGATCAAGGACATGGTCATCCGCGGCGGGGAGAACGTGTACCCGCGCGAGGTCGAGGAGTTCCTGTACACCCACCCCGACGTCGTCGACGCCCAGGTCATCGGGGTGCCCGACGAGCGCTTCGGCGAGGAGCTGATGGCCTGGGTGCGGCTGCGCGAGGGCGCCGAGCCGCTCACGCCCGAGGCGCTGCGCGAGTTCTGCGCCGGCAAGCTGGCCCACTACAAGGTGCCCCGCTACGTCAAGGTCGTCGAGGCCTTCCCCATGACGGTCACCGGCAAGGTGCGCAAGGTCGAGATGCGCCAGGTGTCGGTCCGGGAACTCGGGCTGGAGAGCGCCGCCGCCGTCCGCAACGCCTGAGTGCGGAGCCAGGCACCTCGAGGGTCACCCCCGCTCGGAGTCGAGATCGCGACCGGCAGGTCCCGCGGTACAGCACCCGGGACGGGCGATCACCAGGACGGCGGGGTCAGGCCGTAGCGGCGAATGACGTCGGCCTGCCACTCCGGCTCGGCGAACTGGAGGCCGTACGCCTCGGCGAGCGCGACGAACGCCGCGATCTCGGTCTCCCCGGTGGCCGCGAGGTCGGCCACGTCACGGAAGAAGCGCTCGAACCCCGCCGGGCTGATGATCTCGATCATGCGGGCGGGCGCGGAGCCGGCGTTCCACATGGCGTGCAGCTCGCCGCGGGGCTTGGTGATGTAGCCGCCGGGGCCCAGGACCACCTCGCGGTCCCCCGAGCGGAAGCCGATCTCGCCCTCGGTGACGACCGAGTACTCGTCCTCGCGCGTGTGCAGGTGGGCCGACACGTAGGTACCGACGGCGAACGGGTGCTCCACCACCGCGATGGAGCCGCCGGTGTCCTCGCCCCACAGCTTGAACGCGACACCCGGACCGTCCCCGAGGTCCGCGACGCGGCCCTCACCCGGCCGCACGATCGTCAGCGGCGGTGCTGTGCGCTCGTCCATGCCCGTCTCCCGCACTGGGCTCGTCCTGCCGTGCATGGTCCCGCACCCCCCGCGAGACGGACAGGGTGACGACGCGGCCGCCTGCAGGGTCCCGCCGGCCCCGCGGCGCCGTTGCAGTGTCCCGCCGCGAGCCTGCGAGTGGCGGGGGGCGAGGGGGGTCCTTCACGAGGAGGACAGGGTCCTTCTCCGAGTGGTGGGGGCAGGCGGGTCCTCTCAGGCGGGTGCGCAGGGCACCACGAGGGCGCGGTGGTCCGACAGCGGCAATCGCACCGCCTCGGCCGGGCCGGTCGCACTGATCCGCCCGCGGCCCAGCACGTGGTCCAGCTGCCGGGTCGGCTGCTCGACCGGGAAGGTCGGCGTCGTCGCCGGGGCCAGGGGTCGCAGCCCGCTCACCCGCACCGCCTGGCCGGCCTGCATGTTGAGGTCCCCCATGAGGACCAGCGGCTCGCGGGTGCCCGTCAGCGAGCGGACCAGCCTCGACAGCTGCAGCGCGCCCCAGCCCGGGACGAACGACAGGTGGGTGTTGCAGACGGTGAACTGGCCCGACGGCCCCTCGAGGACGGCGGCGACGGCCACCCGCGGCTCGTCGCTGACCACCACCGGCCGCGGGGCGCCGCGGAACCACACGGGGACCCGGCTGCGCAGCGCGGGCAGCCGGACGACCCGCCAGGACACCACCGGGTAGCGGGACAGCAGCGCGATCCCGTACGTCGCCGACCCCGGCTGCTCCTCGCCGGTGGCGGCCATCCAGGTGCCGCCGGGGGTGCCGTGCAGCGCCGCCACGAACTGCGAGTCGACCGCGCCCATCGCCTCGGCGGCGACCGCGGTGAGGTCCGCGCCGAGCGAGCGGGGCTGGTCCCGGTCGACCTCCTGCAGCCCGAGCACGTCGGCGTCCAGGGTCTTCACCGCGGCGGCGAGGCGCTCCACGTCGACGCGGTCGTCGACCGGCGAGCGCCCGTGGAGGATGTTGAAGGTCGCGATCCGCACGGGGATGCTGTGCCCCGCGGCCCGTCGTCCACACCGCCGTGTTCCGGGGGGCGAACCCCGGGTAGCAGGTTCTGTGTGCAGCCCTCGGACCGCGACGAGATCCGTGACCTCCTCAAGCGCGTCGCCGTCGCGCTGAAACAGGGCGACGTGCCCTTCGCGCTCTGCGGCGGCTACGCCGCTTGGGTCCGCGGGGCACCGGAGCCCGACCACGACGCGGACTTCCTGGTGCCGGCGGCCGAGTCCGAGCGGGCCGCCAAGGTGCTGGCCGAGGCGGGGCTGGAGGTCGTCGACCCGGCCGAGGACTGGCTGACCAAGGTCGTGCAGGGCGGCTCGTTCGTCGACGTCCTGTGGCGCACCTGCGGCATCCCGGTGGAGCAGGACCTCATCGACCGCGCCGAGGACATGCCGGTGCTGTCGGTGCACATGCCGGTGCTCCAGGCCACCGACATCGTCGTCACCAAGCTCATGGCCCTGGACGAGCACTACTGCGACTACGCGCGGCTGCTGCCGGTCGCCCGGGCGCTGCGCGAGCAGGTCGAGTGGGAGCGGGTGCGCACGTCGGTCGAGGACAACGACTTCGCCGCGGTCTTCCTCGTGCTGCTCGACCGGCTCGGCATCGTCGGGCAGCCGGTCCGGGCGGACTGAGCACCGCGGCGCCTCCGGCGACCGGCGCCGGCCCGGCCGCAGCCCGGCGGGGAGCGTCCGCTCGTTGGCCGGCGTGACCGGTCGTCGGGGTGGCCGGGCGGCCGGTCCGGGGGTGGCACCGCGTCAGGCTGGGTGCGCACGGGAGCGGCGGGCGGAATGGGAGTGGGACGACGCGGCGCGACGACTAACGTGGGTCCAGCGGCCGCCCGAGCCGTAACCGTCCTCCCGGCCCGGTGCCGGGGCCGCCCGCGACCGACTGAGGGATCAACGTGCCCACCGGCAGAGTCAAGTGGTTCAACCCGGAGAAGGGGTTCGGCTTCCTCTCCCGTGAGGACGGCCCGGACGTCTTCGTGCACAAGGACGCCCTCCCGTCCGGCACCGGCGAGCTCAAGCCCGGGCAGCGGGTGGAGTTCGGCATCGTCGCGGGCCGCCGTGGCGACCAGGCGCTGCAGGTCCGGGTGCTCGACCCGCTGCCCTCGGTGACCGCGGCGCACGCCGAGCGGACCCGCAAGAAGCCCGACGAGCTCGTCCCGATCATCGAGGACCTGATCAAGCTGCTCGACGACGTCTCCAACGGACTGCGCCGCGGCCGGCACCCCGACCGGCCGGAGGCCCGCAAGGTCGCCTCCGTGCTGCGCGCGGTCGCCACCGACCTGGAGCACTGAGAGCGGACCCCGTCCCCCTCACCGTGGAAGGACCCCGTCCTCCTCACCGTGGAAGGACCCCGTCCTCCTCATCCCTCGCAGGTTCGGGACGAACCTCTGGACGGGGCCGGCGGCGAGCCTCTGGACGGGCTACCGGGGGTGGGATGGTCCTCAGCCCTGGGGCGCGGGCGTCGTCGGTTCCGTCGTCGTCCCGTCCTGGGCCGTGCCGGCGCGCAGGAACCCGACCGGCCAGGCCCCGCTGAAGCCCTCGCACTCCTCGACGGCGTCCTCGACGACGACGAGGTAGAACGCCGGCGGGACGACGTCGTCGCTGTCGACCTCGAACACGGCCTCGCCGGCGTCGACCGGCGCCTCGCCGAGCAGCTGCTCCAGCCCCTCGTCGAACACCTGCACGCTCCAGCCGCGCTCGGCCACCGCGTCGGGCACGGTGAGCCGGATGGCGGTGTCGGGTGAGACCTCGACGATCGGCGGCGAGGTCTCGTAGCGCTGCCCCTCGCCGTCCACGCAGTACTGGGTGGGGGCGGCCTCGACCCGCTGCGGCCCGGCCTCCACGACGACGTCCTGCGGGCCCGACGGCTCGGACCCGCAACCGGCCAGCAGCAGGACGACGGCCGGGACGGCGACCCGCCTCACGGGACGCGGCCCAGCGGGTCGGTCCCGGCGTCGGCGACGGGCAGGGGCGCGGTCGGCGCCGGGCTGCGGCGGCGCGGACCCCAGAGCACCAGCCCGACGGCCAGCACGAGCAGGGCCGCGGCGACGGTGAAGCCCAGCCAGCCGGTCGGGGGCAGCGCGATGCCCAGCGCGCCCCCGACGACCCAGGACAGCTGCAGCACCGTCTCCGAGCGGGCGAACGCGGAGGCCCGCAGGCTCTCGGGCACCTCGCGCTGGATGATCGCGTCGAGCGCGACCTTGCCCAGCGCGTTGGCGACCGCGGCCACGCCGGCGACGAGGGCGGCCGTGGCGAGGCTGTAGAAGGCCGCCGCGGCCACGGTGATCGCCGCCGCGGTGCCGGCCGACCAGAGCACCACCCGGTCCGGGTCGGCCCGGTGCAGCCGGGAGCCGACGGCGGTGCCGAGCACGCTGCCCACGCCGGCCGCCCCGGCGATGGCACCCAGCGCCAGCGTGCCGTACCACCCGCCCGCGACCGTGGCCTGCACGAGGAACGCCGAGAAGATCGTCAGGAAGCCGCCGAGTCCGCGGAGCGCCGCGTTGGCCCGCAGCGCGACGACCACGCGCGGGTTGACCGGCCGGCGCCGCCGCCCGGTGGTCACCGGCAGGGGTGCGGTGGAGAGGACGTCGGCGGGCAGCTCACCGGTGGGGACGTCGACGTGGCGGGGCAGCCGCACCGCGAGCACCGCACCGCAGGCGAACACCGCGGTGGCGGCCCACAGCAGCCAGGTGAAGCCCAGCGCCCAGGCCAGGCCGGCCCCGATGCCACCGAAGACGCCGGCGGTGACCAGGCCGAACACTGACGTGCGCGCGTTGGCCGAGGTCAGCGACATGGCGCCGGGCAGCACGCGCGGGATCACCGCGGCACGCAGCACGTTGTGCGCCTTGGAGAGCACCAGGACGCCGAGGGCCGCCGGGTAGAGCCAGAGGTCGTCGAAGTGGGCGGCCATGACCAGCGCCAGGGCGGCCCGGCCCAGCTGGCTGGCGGCCATCGCCCAGCGGCGGCCGCGCTGCAGCCGGTCGAGCAGCGGCCCGACCACCGGGGCGACGACCGCGAACGGGGCCATCGTCACCAGCAGGTAGAGCGCCACGTTGCTGCGCTGCGCGTCGGTCGTCGCGGCGAAGAAGAGCGTGCCGGCCAGCGAGACGGCGATCATCGCGTCGCCGGCCATGTGCAGCGCGTTGACCCACAGCAGTTTCGCCAGGCCGCTCTCCGCGGCGCCGTCCGCCCGGCTGGCCGTCTGCACTCGGCGGACGGCGACCCCGGTCAGCTCACGCGTGCGCGACGCCGCGACCCGCGTGACGGTCAGCTTCCGCGGTGCCGGGGGAGGCGGCGGTGCGGCCTGGGGCGGCGCGGCGGTCGGTGGGGGAGCGCCCGCGCCGTCCCCGGCCCCCGGCTCGGGCGTCCCGCCCGCGGCCGGTAGCGGCCGGGTGGCCGCCCGGGCCACTCCCAGCGGCGCCGTCTCCGTGCCTGGGGCGCCCGGCGGCGACGGGCGCCGGCGCAGGGCACGGCGGCGGGCGCCGGGCGGGAGGGACGACACGCAGCCCATGGTGCCGCACCGACCTGGGAGGACACGGACAGCGCCCCCGCACGCCGGGCCCGCCCCTGGCGTCAGGGAGAATGACGCCGTGGCCGAGTTATCCGACCCCGCTGGCGCGGGGAGCGACGTGCCCAGCACCGCGGTCGAGCAGGCCCGGGCCGCGGCGGTCGAGACCGCCGGGTCCGCCGAGCTGGTCGGAGAGCACCTCGGCGCCGTCCGCGAGACGCCGCCCACGGGGGCCGGCGGGACGGGCTTCGGCGAGGTGGTCACCCACTCCTTCGCCAGCCGGCTGCCCGGCTACGTCGGCTGGTACTGGGCGGTCACCCTCGCCGCGGTGCCCGGCGAGGAGCACGTCACCGTCGACGAGGTCGTGCTGCTGCCCGGCGACCAGGCGCTGCTCGCCCCCGCCTGGGTCCCCTGGCACGAGCGGCTGCGCCCCGGGGACCTCTCGGTCGGCGACGTGCTGCCCTCGACCGAGGACGACCCCCGGCTGGTCCCCGGCTACACCACCGCGGACGATTCCGCCGACGACCCCGAGGGCTCCGTGGTCGCCTCGGAGATCGGCATCGGCCGGGAGCGGGTCATGTCTCGGGAGGGGCGCCAGGAGGCCGCGGACCGCTGGAGCGCCGGGGAGTTCGGCCCCCGCTCGCCGATGGCCCGGCAGGCGCCCGGTCCGTGCGCCAGCTGCGGGTTCTTCCTGCCGCTGGCCGGTTCGCTCCGGCAGCGGCTGGGTGCGTGCGGCAACGTCTACGCCCCGGCCGACGGGCGCGTGGTCACCGTCGACTACGGCTGCGGCGCGCACAGCCAGGCGACGCTGGCGGCCGACGACGCCGCGGAGGTCGTGCGCTCGGCGCGCTACGACACCGGTTCGTTCGACGTGCTGTGACTGGGTGATCTGTCGCCTGCCGGCCGACACCGCGGCCAGGAGCCGTCCCCCGCTGAACTGAGCCCCCCCGGACGCGTCCCTCCTCGGGGACCCTCCGGGCCCGGCTCGTCGGTCGCACACCGCGGCCAGGAGCCGTCCCCCTGTTGCGCTGAGCGTGTCCCGCGCACTCGTCGGGTGGCATCCGGCCCCCGCTCCTCGCACGCGCTCACGTCGGTCCGGACGGCAGGAGTCGTCACCGGGAACCTCGGCCGCTGCTCACAGGTGGGGGCAGGGGAAGAGGTCCGGGCGAGGAGAGTCGGCCGCTGCTCACAGGTGTGCGCAAGGGGAGAGGTCCGGGGAGAACACTCCCTCGCCGCAGGTGCGGGGGAGGAACCGAGGAGGAACGGCGCCAGCAGCCAGGCGGCCGGGACCGACGAGGTGTCAGTCGTGGCGGCCGATCTGACCCTGCAGGCGCATGACGCCCAGCCCGACGCCGGCCAGCGCGATGCCGGCGACACAGGTCCAGGTCCACATCCGGTCCACCCGGTCGCCGAGGACGAGCAGCACGACGAGCGCCACCACCCACAGCGCCGTCCCGGCCAGCACCACCCGCACGGTGTCCACACGCAGCGGCGGCGGGGCCTGCTTGGTCGGTCTGGGCACGTCCCGACCCTAGGACCCGCAGGCCCGCCGCGTGTCACCTGATCGGAACACCGGTGTGGCACGCTGTCGCCGCTCATCGCAGTCCCCACCGGTCAGCCGGCGCGCCTCCCCCGCCGCCTGCTCGCCCGGCCGCGCGCCCGGGAGTCGTCATGGCACAGAAGTCCCGCCCGTCCAGGGGCACCACCACGGACGGCGGCACGCCTGCCGACGTCGCCGCCGGGGCACCGTCGCCGCGCCGCAGCGAGGGCCCGCGGGTGCGGCCCAGCAACGGGGTCGACCGCTACTTCGGCATCAGCGCCCGCCGCTCGACGGTCACCCGCGAGCTGCGGGGTGGCCTCACGACCTTCTTCACCATGGCCTACATCGTGGTGCTCAACCCGATCATCCTGTCGGGCGCGGACGTCACCGGGGCCACCCTGCCCTTCGCCTCGGTCGCCGCCGTCACCGCGCTGGTCGCCGGGGTCATGACGATCCTCATGGGCGTCGTCGGCCGCTATCCGTTCGCGGTGGCCGCCGGCCTCGGGATCAACGCCATCGTCGCGGTCTTCGCGGCCACCCAGATGTCCTGGCCGGAGATCATGGGCCTGGTCGTCCTCGAGGGCCTGCTGATCACCCTGCTGGTGCTCACCGGTTTCCGCCGGGCGGTCTTCGAGGCGATCCCGGCGCAGCTGAAGACGGCGATCGCGGTCGGCATCGGCTTCTTCCTCACGATCATCGGGCTGGCCGACGCCGGCGTCATCCGGCCGGGCACCCCGCTGATCAGCTTCGGCATCAACGGCCAGCTGGCGGGCTGGCCGCTGCTGGTCTTCGTCGTCGGGCTGCTGCTCACCAGCGTGCTCGTCGTCCGCCAGGTGAAGGGTGCGCTGCTCATCGGCATCGTCGCGTCGACGGTGCTGGCGATCGTCGTGGAGGCGATCGCCCAGGTCGGCGCCCGCACGCCTGACGGGTCCAACCCGCGCGGCTGGGCGCTGCAGGTCCCCACCCTCCCCGCCGAGGTGGTGAGCGCGCCGGACCTGTCGCTGGTGGGCCAGTTCTCGCTGTTCGGCGGCTTCGAGCGGATCGGCGTCATCGCGGCGCTGCTGATCGTCTTCTCGATCATGATCGCCGACTTCTTCGACACCGTCGGCTCGGTGACCGCGGTCGGCGCCGAGGGCGACCTCCTCGACGAGGAGCGCAACCTGCCCCGGTCGCAGCCGGTGCTGCTGGTCGACTCGGTGGCCGCCGCGGCCGGCGGGGCGGCCAGCGTCTCGTCCAACACGACCTACGTCGAGAGCGCTGCCGGCGTGGCCGACGGCGCGCGGACCGGACTGGCCAGCGTGGCCACCGGCGTCCTCTTCCTGCTGGCGATGTTCTTCACCCCGCTGGTGCAGGTCGTGCCGTCGGAGGCGGCGGCGCCGGTGCTGGTGATCGTGGGCGCGCTGATGGTCAACCAGATCCGCCACCTGCAGTGGGAGGACATGACGGTGGTGATCCCGGCCTTCCTCACCATCGCTCTGATGCCGTTCACCTACTCGATCACCAACGGCATCGGCGCCGGCGTCATCAGCTACGTGCTGCTGCACGTGGCGGCCGGACGGCGGCGCGAGATCCACCTGCTGATGTGGCTGATCGCCGCGCTGTTCCTCGTGTACTTCGCACTGGAGCCGCTGCAGCAGCTGTTCTGAGCCGCGGCCGCGGGGCGGGTCGTTAGGCTGGGCAACCGTGAGCCGGACGACGCTGGACACCGCGGCGCTGGCCCACGACCTGCGACTGGCGGTCATGCGGTTCTCCCGCCGCCTGCGCAACCAGCGGGTCGACCAGTCGGTCACGCTCACCCACCTCGCGGCGCTGTCGACCCTCAAGCGGCACGGCGCGATGAGCCCGGGCGAGCTGGCCGGCCACGAGCGGGTCCAGCCGCCGTCGATGACCCGGGTCGTCGTCGCGCTGGAGGGCATGGGGCTGGTCACCCGCAGCCCGCACCCGACCGACGGGCGGCAGGTGGTCATCGACCTGACGCCCGCCGCGGAGGCGTTGCTCACCGCCGAGGCCCGCGCCCGGGAGGCGTGGCTGACCGGCATGCTCGAGCGGCTCAGCGTGGAGGAGCGGGCGGTGCTGTACGAGGCCGCGGTGATCATGGACAAGCTGGCGAGTGGGTAGGGGCCGGACGACGGACGGCGGCACGTTCCGGTCGCTGCGGGTGCGCAACTACCGCATCTACGCGTCGGCCAACCTGGTCAGCCTCACCGGCACCTGGATGCAGCGCATCGGCCAGGACTGGCTGGTCCTGCAGCTCTCCGGTGACGACGGCACCGCCCTCGGCCTGGTCACCGCGCTGCAGTTCGGTCCCACGCTGTTCCTCGGCATGTACGGCGGCGTGCTGGCCGACCGCTACGCCAAGCGCCGGGTGCTGCTGGCCACCCAGACGCTCATGGGGCTCGTGGCCCTCGTGCTCGGCCTGCTGGTGGCCTCCGACGCCGTCGCCCTGTGGCACGTGTTCGCGCTCGCCGCCGCCCTCGGCTCGGTCTCCGCCATCGACGCGCCCGTGCGGCAGGCGTTCGTCTCGGAGATGGTCGGGCCGGACCTGCTGACCAACGCCGTCAGCCTCAACTCGACCATCTTCAACAGCGCTCGGCTGGTCGGCCCCGCCCTCGCCGGGCTGCTCATCGGGGCGGCCTCGGGCGACACTGCGCCGGCCTTCCTCGTCAACGCGGCCAGCTTCGTGTTCACCATCGGGGCGCTGCTGGCGATGCGGCCCGGGGAGCTGCACCCCAGCCGGCGGGTCGCGCGCGCCCGCGGCCAGCTGCGCGAGGGGCTGGCCTACGCGTGGTCGCGCCCCGACCTCCGGCTGGGGATGGGCCTGGCCCTCGTGCTGGGCACCTTCACCTTCAACTCCCAGGTGACCATCGCGCTCATGGCCCGGGAGGTCTTCGGCGTGGGCGCCGAGGCGTTCGGGCTGCTCACCACCTGCTTCGCCGCCGGGTCGTTGTCGGGCGCCCTGCTGTCGACCCGGCGCACCCGCCGACCGCGGCAGCGCTTCCTCGTGGGCGCGGCGGTGGCCTTCGGGCTGACGTCGATCGTCTGCGGCCTCATGCCCACCTACTGGTCGTTCGCCGCCCTGCTCGTGCCGACCGGCGCGGCGGGCCTGGTGTTCAGCGTGGCCACCAACAGCTTCGTGCAGCTGGGCGCCGAGCCGCAGCTGCGCGGCCGGGTGATGGCGCTCTACTTCACCTGTTTCCTGGGTGGCACGCCCATCGGCTCTCCGCTGATCGGCTGGGTCGCCGAGCGGTGGGGAGCGCCGTGGGGGTTCGTCCTCGGTGGCGCGGTCGCGGTGGCCGCGGCTGGCGTCGCCGCGGTGTGGCTGGCGCGCGGCCGGCGAATCCGGCTCGAGGCGCGTGTCGTTCCGCCGCGGCTGCAGCTCCACGTCTCGCCGCGGGCGGTGCCGCCCCCGGCGGTCCGGGCCGCGGCGGAGGCGGCCTCGGCCGAGGCCCCGGGCACGCAGGCGAGCTGACGCGCCCCGGACCGTCGTACCGTGACGGTCACCACACTCGAGGCGTCCGCGGAGGCGGGGATGGGCAGCGCGCTGATCAACCTGGGGGCGATCGTCGGCGGCGTGGTCGGCTCGGTCGCCCTCATGGGCTGGCTGGCCCGGCTGGTGTTCGGCTCGGCGCGCCTGCCCCTGCCGCACCGGGCGACGCCGGCCCCGGTCGGCCGCCCGATCGAACAGGTGGCCGCCGACCTGCGCCGGCTGGGCGCCCAGCTCGCCCGCGTCCCGGCCGGCGCCCCGATGGCCCGCCGCCGCGGCCTGCAGGCGGCCTACGACGACGTCCTCGTGGAGGCCGCCCGGCTGCTCGAGGTGCCCCACGCGCTGGACACCGTCCCACCCGGCCGGCCCCGTGACGTCGAGCGGCTGCGGCTGCAGACCGCGCTCGCCGAGGCCGGCCTGGCGGTGCCCGACTGACCCTGCACCGGCCGCGGCGGCTGTTCTTCGCGGTGACCCCGCCGGCCGGCGCGCTCACCGAGCTCGACCGTGCGCTGGCGCCGCTGCGCGAGGCGCCCGGGGCGCCCCGCTGGACGCCGCCGGAGCGGTGGCACCTGACGCTGCTCTTCCTCGGCGCGGTGCCGGCGGACCGGGTCGAGGAGCTCCTCGCCGCCGCCGGGCCGGCCGTGGCGGGCACTCCACCGATGACCCTGCGGCTGGCCGGCGCCGGACGCTTCGGCTCCCGCCGTCGTCCGCAGGTGTTCTGGGCCGGCGTCACCGGGGACGGCGTTGCGCTGGGCGCGCTCGCCGCCCGGCTGGCCGCGGCCGCCCGCGGGCTGGGCCTGCCGGTCGAGGACCGGCCGTTCCGCGCCCACCTCACCCTCGGCCGCTGGCGGCCCGGCCGGCCGGGGGACGGCGACCTGCCCGAGCGGCTGGCCGGGCACCGCGGGCCGGCCTGGCCGGTGGCCGAGGTGGAACTGCTGGAGAGCCACCCCGGCCCCGTGCCGCGCTACGACCGGGTCGCGGCCTGGCCGCTGGCCTGAGCCCGCGGCCCCGTCCAGAGGCGAGCCTGCGAGCCTGCGAGCGGTGAGGAGGACGGGGTCCTTCTCCTGCAAGGGGGCCGCCCTCACACCACCTGACCGGGTACCGGGGACGTCGCCGCGGGGTCGGGCGCCTCGCCGGGCTCGAGCAGCTCGGGCTCCTCGTCGTCCTCGGGCTCCTCGACCTCCGGCTCCTCCTCGTGCGGTGCCTCGTCCTCCACCTCGCCCTCGTCGACCTCCCCGTCGGCGGGCTCCTCCTCCTCGGGCAGCTCGTCCTCCGGCGCCTCGAAGGCGCGCGGGTCGATGGCGTCGGCCCAGAGCAGGAAGTGCCCCATGGAGTACCCGGCGCCGGGGTCGAAGCCGGGGTTGGCGGTGAAGTACGAGGCGGTGTCACAGGCCATCAGGCCGAGGATCACCTCGGCGACGATCGTGCCGCCGACCTGGCCCAGCCGGTGCCCGCCGAGCAGCTCGGCCTCCTTGAGCACGTAGAACCAGAGCGGCGCCTTGCCCTTCCAGCCGGGGTCGGTGAGGCCCAGCTGCTGGTTGGTCAGCGGCTTCAGGCCCATCGCGACGGCGACGTCCTGGCCGGCCGGCAGGCCCAGCCGCTTGCCGCGGAGCAGGTTGCGCTCGGCCAGCGAGGTGATCGCCCCGGCGGTGGGCGCCACGACGGTCGGTGGCAGCTTCGACAGGGGCAGCGAGAGCTGGGTGTCGATCAACCGTGCCATGTTGCGGTCGTCGGGCGTGCTCATGCCGGGGATCTCGAAGAAGTAGTTCCAGTCGATCCACAGGTCCTCCGGCACCGGGCGGTTGCCGCGCAGGTCCTGGTAGCCCTCGTTGCCGAAGATCGGCACGGTGTGCTGGTCGTGCACCTCGTACTCGGCGCGGATCATGCTGTGTCCGAAGCGGTAGGCCGCGCCGGAGTATTCGACCGGCATGTACGGCCGGCGCGGGTTGCGCGGCTTGTAGAACCGCCCGAGGAACTCGATCGGCCCGCCGCGGCGGCGACGGAGGAGCCGGTCGACGACGTCCCGGCCGACGATCCGCGGCAGGTAGTCGTTCACGATCAGCCACTGGTAGTGCCAGCGCACCAGCTGCTGGGCCTGCTCGAAGGTCTTCCCCTCGTCGCGCAGCTTGTTGTGCAGGCGCAGGAAGACCGCGTGGAACTGGGCGACGATCAGGTTCTCGTCGTTGCGGGGGTCGCCGAGGTAGGCCGCGCCGACGTCGTCGCGGGGCAGGTCGCGCACGCCGTCGTGGTCGTTGCACAGCAGGTAGCCCGGCCGCGCCGGGTCGTAGAGCTCGGGGCTGCCGGCCGGGCCCTTGCCGTAGACGCTGGCCAGGTCGAAGCGGGGCGTGTCGTAGTTGGTCATCGCCCGCGGGTCCTGCTGCTGCAGGGTCAGCGGGGTCTTGTCCAGCGTCATGTCGTGGTCGACGAACTGGCCCAGGTAGATGTAGCCGGCCGGCATGCCCGGGTTGTCGAAGGCGACGTCGGAGTCCTTGACGTCGGACAGCGGCGCCTTGCCGTCGTTCATCGAGACCGCCAGCGCCGTCAGCAGCGCGTCCGGCGGCGCGAAGGCCGGCAGCTTCTTGAACATCATCCCGAACCGGGCCTCGGCGTCCCGGCCGGCGCGGACCGCGATGTCGCTGCCGCGCGGGTTGCCGACGGCGTGCGCGCCCCGCGCGGCCCGCGGACGGCGCGCGGGAGGCGTCGGCGCGGTGGTCGGGACCGGCGGACGGCGGGGCGGCGCGGCGTGCGCCGTCCCGCTCATGACCGGCAGCGCGGCCAGGCTCGCCAACCCGGCGAGCATCGTCCGCCGCGAGACCCCGCTGCGCGCCGTCCCGCCACCCGCTCCGCTGAACGGGCAGACCCCGCCCGTCTCGTCCCCGAACCCGTGCACGTGCACCCGCCCCCCGGCGTCGCAGAGCCCGCCCCCACGGCCGCTCTCGATGGCTCCGAGGCTCCGGCGGGGGGCGGGGACGGGGCACACGCGGCCGTGGGGGACCCCGTCCCCCAGTCCTGGGGGTGCCGGGCGTGGCGTGTCGCGCTTGGTGAGGAGAACGTGACGCTATGGGGCTACAGACGCCAGAACATCACCACGCGTACTCCATCGGCGCCGCGCGGTAACCAGGGAAGATTTCGTCGAGCCGACTCAGCTGAGCCTCGTCGAGCCGCACGTCCAGCGCCCGCAGCGAGCCCTCGAACTGCTCCATCGTGCGCGGGCCGACGATCGGTGCGGTCACCGCCGGCTGGTGCAGCAGCCAGGCGACCCCGACGTCCGCCGGCGCGGAACCCCACTCGCGGCAGACGTCCTCGTAGGCCTGCAGCGCGGACCGGTGCTGCTCGATGCGCTCGCGGTTGTGCTGCTGACGGCGGCGGTCGCCGGCCTGGTCGCCGAGCACACCGGCCAGCAGCCCCTGCGCGAGAGGGCTCCACGGGATGATCCCGACGCCGTAGTGCCGGGCTGCCGGCAGCACCTCGAGCTCCACGTGCCGGGTGAGCAGGTTGTAGTGCGACTGCTCGCTGACCAGGCCCAGGAAGTGCCGGCGGGCGGCCGCCTCGTTCGCCACGGCGAGCTGCCAGGCGGCGTGGTTGGAGGAGCCGACGTAGAGGACCTTGCCCTGCGCGACCAGCGCCTCGCAGGCCTGCCAGATCTCGTCCCACGGCGTGGACGGGTCGACGTGGTGGAACTGGTAGAGGTCGATCCAGTCGGTCTGCATCCGGCGCAGCGAGGCCTCGCACGACCGGATCAGGTTCCGGGCGGAGAGGAACGTGTCGTTGGGCCAGTCGGTCATCGAGCCGTAGACCTTGGTGGCCAGCACCGTCTTCTCGCGGCGCTCGCTGCCCCGGGCGAACCAGCTGCCGAGCACCTCCTCGGTGCGCCCCTTGCCCGCGTCGAAGCCGTAGACGTTCGCGGTGTCGAAGAAGTTGACGCCCTCGGCCAGCGCCCGGTCCATGATCGCGTGGGCGTCGAACTCCTCGGTCTTCCACCCGAAGTTCATCGTGCCGAGGCACAGGCGGGAGACCGACAGGCCGCTGCGTCCCAGGTGCGTGTAGTCCACGGACGACAGCCTGGCAGGCTCCCGGGCGTGCCGCAGACGCCTGGGACCCCGTCCGCCTTCGACGCCGCCACGGCCGTGCGCCGCGCCGAGGGCGGGGGACTGGTCGCCGACCTCGACCCCGGCTGGGACGTCGGCGGCGGGGTCCTGAACGGCGGCTACCTGCTGGCGGTCGCGGCCCGCGCCGCCGTGCTGGACAGCCCCCACCCGCACCCGGTGGCGCTCTCGGCCGGCTACCTGCGGGCCACTGCCGGTGGGCCGGCCCACCTCGCCGTCACGCCGGGCCCGGCCGGGCGCACGCTGGCGCACTGCTCGGTGACGCTCGGCGGGGAGGCCGGCCCGTCGCTCGCCGTCCAGGTGACGACGGCGCGCCTCGGCACCGAGCCGGCCGAGTACACCGTCAACCCCGCGCCGCGGCTGCCCGCCCCCGACGACTGCGTGGCCGCCCGGACCACCGGCGCCGGGCCGGCCGTCGGGCTGGTCCGGCACATCGACACCCGGCTGGACCCCGCGACGGCGGGCTGGACGGTCGGCCGGTTCTCCGACGAGCGGGTGCTGCGGTCGTGGATCCGGCTGGCCGACGGTCGAGCGCCCGACCCGCTGGCGCTGCTGCTGTTCGCCGACGCCCTGCCGCCCACCGCCTTCGCCGTCGGCCGGCCGGGCTGGGCGCCCACCGTGCAGCTGCAGGTGCTGGTCCGCGCGCTGCCGGCGCCGGGCTGGTGCCTGGTCGAGTCGCGCTCCACCGAGGTGGCCGGCGGCTGGGCGGACGAGGAGTGCCGGATCTGGGACGCCGAGGGCCGGCTGGTCGCCCAGGCCCGCCAGTTGGCCCGGGTGGCGCGCTGAGCGCCTGCGCGGCTCAGCCCGAGCCGCGCCGGCGGGAGACGGTGTCGGCCAGCAGGACCACCAGCGCCGGGACGACGCACCAGGCGCCCAGGACCAGCACCGCCCGCGCGACGCCGTCCCCCTCGAGGTAGGCGAGGCCGCGCAGGGCCCGCACCGCGACGCCGGGCGGCAGGGTGCCGGCGAGCGGCTCGAGCCAGCCGGGCAGGTACGCGGCGGGGAAGCTGCCGGTGCTCGTGGCCGCGCCGAGGGTCAGCAGCACCGCGGTCGCGATGAAGGTGCCCGCGCCACCCAGCACGCGCAGCGCCAGCGCGGCCGCCGCCCCGGACGCCAGCGCGAGCAGTGCCACCAGGCCGGCGACGGGCCAGAAGCCCGCGGGCACGGCCGCGAACACCCGCACCGACAGTTGGGCTCCCAGCAGCCCGGCCGCGGCGGCGAACAGCACGGCACTGAGCAGCCGCAGCAGCAGCCGCAGCTTCGGGGCGACCTGGTAGCTGGTGATGCCGAACAGGAAGCCCCCGAGCACCACGCCGAACGCGGTGTGGTCGATCGCCCGGCCCCGGGTGTCACCGGCGGCCAGCGGCGCGACGTCGGTGACGGCCGGCGGCGCCCCGACCCGCTCGGCCGCCGGGCCCAGGGCCTGGGCGAGGTCCTGCGTCACCCCCTGGCCGTGGGCCCCGGCGACGAGCAGGCGCGGCGTCGGGCCCTCGAGCACCAGCGCCCCGTAGACCTCCCCGGACGCGACCGCCCGCTCGGCCGCACCGGCGTCGGGCAGCCCGACCGGCGTGAAGGCGCCGGGCTGCGCCTCCGCCAGCGCCTGCCGGACCTCGACGACCGCGGGAGCCGGCCCGACGACGCCCACGGGCAGGTCGTGCGGCGCCGCGGTCGGGAAGGCGGCCAGGTAGACCACGACCAGCAGGGTGCCCACCGCGACCGCCACGGCCGCCGGCAGGCCGATCCCGCGCAGCGCGGCCTTGGCCGGTGAGCCGTCGGAGCGCTGCGCCTCGGCGGTCTGGTCGGCCGGGCCCGGGGGAGGCGCGAGGCCGGCGGGCACTCAGCGGCCGCCCAGCTCGCTGCCCAGCAGGTGTCCCGACGTCCAGGCGCTCTCGACCCGGGACGGCGCGGACCACCCGTCGCCGCAGACGCCGATCCCGTCGGCCAGCCCGAACGGCTCCTCGCGCGGCTCGGCCGGCCGCGCGTACGTCCAGCGCTGCACCGCCGTCCAGGCCGGCGCGACGTCGATGCCCAGCGCCCGGCCGACCGCGCCGGCGACCGGGCCGGCGGCGGCGTCCGGGTCCTCGAGGTGGGCGGCCGCGAGCGCGGCGGTGGTGTGCGCGACCAGGACCGGGGCGCCGTCCCCCCGCCGGTCGCCGTCGTCGGCGACCCAGGTGACCGCCCGGTCGTCCTGGACGAACGCGCCGTGCAGGTCGGCCGGCCAGTGCCGCTCCGGCCACCCGAGGACGACGGCCAGCGACGGCTCCCACGGCCGGTCGTCGACCAGCCGCCCGGCCGTGTCGGCGTCCAGCAGCCGGCGGGCCTGCGGATCGGGCATGGCCAGGACGACGGCCGGCGCCTCGTCGCCGTCCACCCGCGGGCCGGGGCCGACGGCGGCGACCGTGCGCCCGCTCTCGACGTCCAGGCCGGTGGCCAGGTCGGCGACCAGCGAGCGCAGCCCGGCCGGCGCGGCGTAGCGGACCGGCCCGGTGGTGGTGGACCGCAGGCCGTCGGGCCCGGCGACGGCGAACGTGTCGGTCCACGGGCGGGCCAGGCCGCGCGCGACCCAGTCCGCGACCACGGCGGCGAAGGGCGAGCCCTCCTGCGCGGTGAGGTACGAGGCGCCGAGGTCGACGGTGCGCTCGGACAGGGTCCGGGAGGCCATCCGCCCGCCGGGCCGCCGGCCGCGGTCCAGGACGCGGACGGGTACGCCGGCGCCGGCCAGGGCTCGGGCGCAGGCGGTCCCGGCGATGCCGGCGCCGACGACGGTCACGGGGGAGGAGGGCACGCCGACGATCCTGCGGTCCGGACGGCGCGGCCGCCCGCTGGAGGCGGCCTGCCAGGATCGGCGCCGTGCCGCACGACCCCGCGACGATCACCGACCCGGACGACCCGCGGGTGGCCGACTTCCGCGACCTCAAGGCCGGGGACCGGCGGCCGGGCACCGAGCGCGGCACCGGCCCGGTCATCGTGGAGGGCGTCCCGGCGGTGCAGCGGCTGCTGGCCTCGCCCTACCGGGTGCGCGCGGTGCTGGGCGTGCCCGGGCGGGTGGCGGCGCTCGACCTGCCCGAGGGGGTCGCGGCCTACGAGGCGGACACGTGGGTGCTCTCGGAGGTCATCGGCTTCCGGCTGACCCGGGGGGTGCTTGCCTCGGCCGACCGCCGTCCTGCGGCCGACCTCGGCGCGCTGCTGGCCGGCCCGGACCCGGCCGCGCCCCGGCGGCTGGCCGTGCTGGAGGGGCTCAACGACGCCGAGAACCTGGGCTCGATCGCCCGCTCGGCGGTGGCCCTCGGCGTCGACGGGCTGCTGCTGGACCCGCGCTGCGCCGACCCGCTCTACCGCCGGTCGGTGCGGGTCTCGATGGGCCACGTGCTGGCGCTGCCGTTCGCCGTCCTGACCGACTGGCCCGCCGGGCTGGACCGGCTGCACGACGCCGGCTACCTGACCGTGGCGCTGACCCCGGCCGCCGACGCGGTCGACCTGGCCGAGGTGGACCCGCGGGCACACCCGCGGACGGCGGTGCTGCTCGGAGCGGAGGGGCCGGGGCTGACCCCGCAGGCGCAGCGGGCCGCCCGGGTGCGGGCGCGCATACCGATGCGGGCAGGAGTCGACTCCTTGGGCGTGGCCGCGGCCGCCGCGGTGGCCTTCGCCACCCTCAGGTGACGTCCTGGAACGGCCCCGTCCAGGGGCCCACCCTGAGCCTGCGAAGGGTGGGGAGGACGGGGGTCCTTCCGTCAGCCGCGGAGCGAGAAGCGAGCCAGGTGCGCCCGGGCCTCCTCGGCGCGGGCGGGGTTGCACATGATGTCGTACCGGCTGGCGACCACCGTGCTGGTGCTGGTGAAGTCACGCCGTCCCCGGGTGGCGGAGTAACCGAGCGCGGCGAACAGCGCGCCGAACACCAGACCGATGAGCAGGCCGGTCAGGATCGAGCCGAACCACGCGGAGCCGTCGACGGCGAAGATGCCGAGCAGCAGGCCGACGAACAGGCCCCACCAGGCGCCGCCGGCCGCACCCGCCGCGAGCACCCGGCCCCAGGTGAGCCGGCCGGTGACCCGCTCGACCTGGCGCAGGTCCGAGCCGATGATCGTGACGTTCTCCACCGGGAACTTCTGGTCGGAGAGGAAGTCGACGGCGGCCTGGGCCTGCTCGTAGCTGTCGAAGGAACCGACCTGCACGCCGCCGAGAGGCATGGACACCGAGGCTGACATGCTCCTCGTGGTACCCGGCCGTTCCGCGTGGACACCTGCCCTCGGAGTGGCCGCCGTCACCCGTAGCCGGGCCGCACCGTACGGGGAACTGCAGGTCAGCGGTGCCGGCGGACCCCGAAGACGATGTCCTCCCACGCCGGGATGCGGGCGCGCGGGTCCTCGTCGTCGTCCCCGTCGCCGCCCGGGCGGCCCAGGACGACGGTGTCGTGCTCGCTGATGTCGTCCTCGTCGACCGGCGCCTCGGCGCGGCGGGGTGCCTCGGCGGGAGAGCCGTCGGGAGGCAGCACCGGGCGAACGTCGTCGTCCCCGGCCGGCTCGTCGTCCTCGTCGCGGGCGAGCCGGGAGGAGGCAGGGGCGGCGACGTCGTCCTCGTCGGGGACGACGACGACCGGCCGACTGCGCACCGGGATGGAGCGCTCGGCGGGCACGTGCGGGACGACGCGGACCAGGCGGGTGCCCTCGGCGAAGTCGGTGGTGGCTGCGTCGACCGGGCTCACGGTGCGGGCCGGGATGTCGTAGGCCCAGCGCGTGACGCCGGACTTGGCGCCGGCCTGCCAGGCGGCGGTGACCTGCCAGACGCCGTCGCCGGCGCGGTGGGCGTCCCAGCGGACGGCGTCGAGGTCGGCGCCCAGCAGCCGCAGCCGCTCGGACATGAACTGCTGCAGCGGGACCGTCGGCGTCCCCTCGGACAGCCGCACCCGGGCCTCGCGCGCCTGCTCGGCCACCCGCTCGCGCTCCTGCAGCACCGGGTGGGCGAAGCGCATGATCCGCTCCACCCGGATGCCGGAGGCCTGCGCCACCTGCTCCGGGGTCTCGCCGGCGCGGATGCGGGCCTGGATCACCCGCGGCGGCAGCGTCGCGCCGATCTCCACGTCGATCTGGCCGAGCCGGCGGGCATCGCCGCGCGCGGCGGCGCGGACCCGCTCGTCGATCGGCAGCTCGAACCGCTCGCCCTCCTCACCGGGTTCGGTGCCGTCGATGGCGAGCACGAGGCTGCTGCCGTCGTCGGAGAGCGCCACCAGCCGCAGCTGACGCATGGGCGGCCTCCTGGGTCGGTGCTCGGGTCGGGACGGCGGGCGGACCGGCCCCGGGACGGGGAGGTCCGCTGCCGAGGCTATCCGCGCGCGCGGGAGCGCGTCGGCAGGCTCGCCCGGCGTGGCGCGCCGGCCGCCCTGCGGGGTCCGTTGCGGGTGGCGGGGGTCAGGGGGCGCCTCCCTCACGCGGCGGGGCCGTACTCCGCGATGAACTCCGCGTACCGGCGCTGCCCGGTGCCCGAGGCGACGTCGCTCATCCGGAGCACGGTGAGGCCGAGGTAGCCCCACGTCGCGAAGGCCTCCTCGATGTTGTCCCAGCCCTCGTTCGACTGGACGCCGCCGGCCAGCGCGTTCTCGCCCTTCAGCCCGACGCCGGCGCGGTACGCGTGGTCGCCGATCCAGCCGACCAGGGTCTGGGCCAGCGAGTACGCCTCGGGACCGGGCTGGTCGTCCATCTCCAGCGCGGTGAAGTGCAGAACCACCTCGCGTGCGCCGCCGTCGAAGCGGTTGGCCAGCTCCACGATCCGCTGGTAGCCGTGCCCGGTCGCCCACGAGTCGAGGTCGACGCTGGTCTGCACGAGCCCGGTGGTGACCTCGGTGGCCCGCGGGTGGACGGGGTGGGTCATCTGCCAGTGGATGCCCGGCACCTTGTAGCCGATGTCGGCCTCCGGGAAGTCCCCGCCGAGGGTCGCGACGACCGTGCGCAGCACCCGCTCGCCGTGGTCGACCAGCGAGCCGTTGTACCAGTCGACGAAGTCGCGGCCGTACTGCGTGTCCCGGTAGGCCAGGCCGGTGAAGAAGGCCTCGGCGTCCGCGGGCGGGCCGATCTCGTCCACCGACCGCAGGTCGGTGCCCCAGGCGCGGTTGACCTCCGCCAGCGACCCGTAGCGGCGCAGCACCGACTCCTGCAGGTCGCGCACGGCCAGCGGCGAGTAGGCCTGCAGCGCGCCACGGGTCGGGTAGCCGGTGCCGTCGTCGTGCTGGTTGTAGGACGGGTAGCGCAGCTCGCCGGACGGGCCGAGCGACACGTTGACCTCGACGACCTCGTCGGCGTAGCGGTCGCCGTACTGCTGCTCGAAGGCCCGGGTGAAGTCGCGGTACTCGCCCATCACGACGCGGTCGGCCCAGCCCTGCACGCTCTCGCGGCTGTGGTTGCCCTGCTCGCTCCGGTGCTGGAGGCCGGTCGGGCCGAGCAGGACGCCGCGGTGGGTGACGCCGGCGTACTTCTCCCACAGCCAGGGCGGCAGCAGGCTGGTGTAGTCGTCACCGACGTTCCCGCCGGCCTGGTGGAACGACAGGATCGGCGCGAGGTCCAGGCCCGCGGCCGTGACGGTCGCGAAGACGCGGTCGTAGTAGGCCCAGTCGAAGCGGTTGTCCGCCGCGCCCTCGACGTCGCCCCACCACACGTCGACGCTGACCGCGTCCACGCCGTAGCCGGCGACCGTCGCGAGGTCGGCCTCGAAGGCGGCCCAGTCGGTCACCTTCAGCGGCGCCATCACGTTGGCGGTGAACTCCGGGTTGCCGAGGGCCACGGGCCCGGGCGGCACCGGCCCGTCCCCGGGCGCGGCCTGGGCGGTGCCGGTGCCGGCGAGCACCAGCCCGAGGACGGCGAGGGCCGTGGTGACGCGTCTCACACCGGCGATGCTGCCAGCTGCCCGGCCGGCGTCCACGGCCGGTGGCGAACGGTCCGTCCCGGGGCGGCGTGTCGTCGTGGACACGCTGCGTGCCGGCCCCCCGCGGGGTCCACCTCCGGTGGGCTCCCGCAAGGGGCCTCGCTCACAGCTTCGCGACGACGAAGTCGATGCAGGCGGTCAGCGCGCTGACGTCGTCCGGGTCGACGGCGGGGAACATGCCGACCCGCAGCTGGTTGCGGCCGAGCTTCCGGTAGGGCTCGACGTCGACGACGCCGTTGGCGCGCAGCACCCTCGCCACCTCGGCGGCGTCCACCGACTCGTCGAAGTCGATGGTGCCGACGACGTAGGAGCGGTGGTCGCGGTCGGCGACGAACGGCGTGGCGAACGACGACTGCTCCGCCCAGCCGTAGAGCCGGCTCGACGAGTCCTGGGTCCGCGCGACCGCGCCGGAGAGCCCGCCGAGCGAGAGCAGCCAGCGGATCTGGTCGGCCAGCAGGAACAGCGTGGCGACGGCCGGGGTGTTGTAGGTCTGGTCCTTGGCCGAGTTGTCGACGGCGATGGACAGGTCGAGGAAGCCGGGGACCCAGCGGCCCGAGGCCTTGATCTCGGCGATCCGGTCGAGGGCGTCGCGCGACATGAGGGCCACCCACAGCCCGCCGTCCCCACCGAAGTTCTTCTGCGGCGCGAAGTAGTACACGTCGGTCTGCGTGACGTCGACCGGCAGCCCGCCGGCGGCGCTGGTGGCGTCGACGAGCACCAGCGCGTCGTCGGTGTTGTGCGGTCGCTGCACCGGGGCCATGACGCCGGTGGAGGTCTCGTTGTGCGCCCATGCGTAGACGTCGACGCCGTCGGCGGCGGTGGGCAGCGCCAGCGAGCCGGGCGCGGCCTGGGCGATCACCGGGTCGGCGAGGAAGGGCGCCTCGGCCACGCCGGTCGCGAACTTCGCGGAGAACTCGCCGTAGCTGCCGTGCGCGCTGCGCTCGCGGACCAGCCCGATGATCGCGGCGTCCCAGAACGCCGTCGTCCCACCGTTGCCGAGGACGACCTCGTACCCGTCGGGCAGGTCGAACAGCTGGGTCAGCCCCTCCCGCACCTGGCGGACCAGGCCCTTGACCGGGGCCTGCCGGTGGGAGGTCCCCATGAGGGTGGCCCCGCTGGCGGCCAGCGCCTCGAGGGCCTCGGGGCGCACCTTCGACGGGCCGCAGCCGAAGCGGCCGTCGGAGGGCAGGAGGTCGGCGGGGATGGTGATGCTCATCCGGGGGCGTGCCTCTCGGTAAGGACCCCGTCCTCCCCACCCTTCGCAGGCTCAGGGCGGGACCCGGGACGGGGCCGTTTCAGGCCGGCTGGTCGATGGGCTTGGTCTTGATGGTGTCGAAGCCCTCGACCTCCTCGGGCTTGCGCGGGCCCGGGCCGATGTAGCGCGCCGACGGCCGCACGAGCCGCCCGGTGTTCTTCTGCTCGAGGATGTGCGCACACCAGCCGGCGGTGCGGGCACACGTGAACATCGAGGTGAACATGTGGCTGGGGACGTCCGCGAAGTCCAGGACGATCGCCGCCCAGAACTCCACGTTGGTCTCGATGGGCCGGTCCGGACGCCGCTCGCGCAGCTCCCTCAGGGCGGCCTGCTCGAGGGCCAGCGCGGCCTCGAAGCGCGGAGCGCCGAGCTCCTTGGCGGCCTTGCGCAGCGTCCGGGCGCGCGGGTCCTCGGCGCGGTAGACCCGGTGGCCGAAGCCCATGAGCCGCTCGTGCCGGTCGAGGAGGTCCTTGACGTACTTGTCCGCGTCGCCGACCTGCTCCACGCCGTCGAGCATGTGCAGCACCCGGGAGGGAGCGCCGCCGTGCAGCGGGCCGGACATCGCGCCGATCGCGCCGGACATCGAGGCGGCGACGTCGGCGCCGGTCGAGGCGATCACGCGGGCGGTGAAGGTGGAGGCGTTCATGCCGTGCTCGGCGGCCGACGTCCAGTAGGCGTCGACGGCGGCGACGTGGCGGGGGTCGGGCTCGCCGCGCCAGCGGACCATGAACCGCTCGACGATGGTGGCGGCCTCGTCGATGCGCGACTGCGGCACCGCGGGGACGCCGATGCCGCGGGCGGACTGCGCCACGTAGGACAGTGCCATGACCGCGGCCCGGGCCAGCTGGTCGCGGGCGGTCTCGGAGTCGATGTCCAGCAGCGGGCGGTAGCCCCAGAACGGGGCCAGCATGGCGAGCGCAGCCTGGACGTCGACGCGCACGTCACCGCTGTGCACCGGGATCGGGAACGGCTCGGCCGGCGGGAGGCCCGGCCCGAACTTCCCGTCGACCAGCAGCGCCCACACGTTGCCGAAGGTGACCTTGCCGACGAGGTCCTCGATGTCGACGCCGCGGTACCGGAGGGAGCCGCCGTCCTTGTCGGGTTCGGCGATCTCCGTCTCGAAGGCGATGACGCCCTCCAGGCCGGGTACGAAGTCGTCCGCCATCTCGCATGCTCCTCTGCGCGCGGGACTCGTGCGCGCACGGGGGGCGGCGCACGACTGCGGTTGCGACCCTAAGCCGTGCCGACGCGCCGGGGGCACCCGGGGCGGGGCCGGCTCCCTCCCGACGAGATCTGCACAGTGGTGGTCATCGGGTGCCCGATGACCACCACTGTGCAGATCTCGCGGGGCAGGCGGGTGACAGCATGGAGGTCGTGCCCGACCTCTCCCGCATGCGCAGGGACTACGAGACCCGGGGCCTCCGCGAGGACGACCTCGCCGCCACGTGGGTCGAGCAGTTCGACCGCTGGTTCGCCGACGCCGTCGCCGCGGAGCTGCCCGAGCCCAACGCCGTCGTGGTCGCCACCGCCGACGCCGACGGCGCACCCGACGCGCGCATCGTGCTCATCAAGGGCTACGACGAGGCCGGCTTCGTGTTCGCCACCAGCTACGCCTCGGCCAAGGGGGCCCAGCTCGCGGTCAACCCCCGCGCGGCCCTGGTCTTCCCGTGGCACGCGCTGCAGCGGCAGGTGCGGGTAACCGGCCGGGTCGAGCGCGTCGGGGACACCGCCAGCGACGACCTCTGGGACCCCCGCCCCCGCGGCGCGCAGCTGGCGGCCGCCGCCTCCCTCCAGTCGACGACGGTCGACTCGCGCGAGGAGCTGGTCGAGCGGCTGCGCCGGCTGGACGCCGACACCGCGGGCGGGAAGCTGCCGCGACCCGAGGTCTGGGGCGGCTACCGGGTGGTGCCCGACTCCGTCGAGTTCTGGCAGGGCGGGGCCGACCGGTTGCACGACCGGCTGCGCTTCGCGCGCGACGACGAGGAGGGGGGCGGCTGGGTCGTCCAGCGGCTCGCGCCGTGAAGAAGGACCCCGCTGCCCCCCAGGAAGGACCTCTCCGCCCCCCACCGCTCGCAGGCTCGCGGCGGGCCCCTGCAGAGAGGCCGACAAGGGCTCGGCGCGGGTCCCTGCAGCGGGGCCACCGTCGCCGCCGCGCCTGGGCGATCGACACCACCCCGCTGCGCAACCCGCACTACCGGCGGTTGTTCTGGGGCGTGGCCGCCACGATGCTCGGCCAGCAGATGACCCTGGTGGCCGTCCCGTACCAGGTCTACGCGCTCACCGGCTCCTCCCTGCTGGTCGGCGTCACCTCGGTGGTGGCGCTCGTGCCGCTGGTCGTCTTCGGCCTGCTCGGCGGCGCGATCGCCGACTCGATGGACCGCCGGCGGCTGATGCTGGTCACCGGTGCCGGCTCGGCGGTGACCAGCGCGCTGCTGGCGGCGCAGGCGCTGCTGCCCGGGGGCGGCAGCCTGGCGCTGCTGTGGGTGCTCACCGCCTGCCTCTCCGGGTTCACCGCGGTCAACCAGCCCACCCGCAGCGCCGTCATCCCCGCGCTCGTCGGGACGGCGGGCGTGCCGGCGGCGAACGCGCTGGCGATGACCGTGCGCCAGGTCGGGGTCATCGCCGGCCCGCTGCTGGCCGGGCTGCTCATCGCCGTCGGCAGCCTGCCGGTCACCTACGCCGTCGACGCGCTCGGCTTCCTGGTCGCCGTCCTGCTGCTGCGCGGGCTGCCGCCGCTGCCCCCGGGGCGCGAGGCCGGGCCGCTGCGGCTGGGCGCGGCCGTGCGCGGCGTGGCTGCGGGGTTCGCCTTCCTGCGCACCCAGCCGGTGCTGCTGATGACCTTCGTCGTCGACGTGGTCGCGATGCTCTTCGCCTGGCCGCAGGCGGTCTTCCCGGAGCTGTCGGAGGGCCGCTACGCCGACTCGGCGAACAGCCTGGGCTGGCTGTTCGCCGGCGTCTCGATCGGTGCGCTGCTCATGGGGCTGACGTCGGGCTGGGTGTCGCGCGTGGACCGGCAGGGTGCGGTCGTCGTCGTCGCGGTCGCCGTGTGGGGTGTGGCGATCATCGGTTTCGGGTTCGCGCCGACGCTGTGGCTGGCCGTGGTCTGCCTCGCGATCGCGGGCGCCGGCGACATGGTGAGCGCGGTGCTCCGCTCGTCGATGCTGCAGCTGGCCGCGCCCGAGCACATGCGCGGGCGGATGCAGGGCGTGTTCATCGTGGTGGTCACCGGCGGGCCCCGGCTGGGGGACCTGCGGGCCGGCGCGCTCGCGAGCGCCGCGGGCGTCACGACGGCGATGGCCTCCGGCGGCGTGGTGGTGATCGCCGCGATGGTCGTCGTGGCGCTGGTCGTGCCGTCGTTCTGGGCGTTCCGCGTCTCCCGCTCGGCGCAGCCGTCCGCGCGCGGCTGAGCGGCCTGGTTCAGGCGGCCGAGGCCGCCGGGACGACGTGCAGCCCGACCTCGACGTTGCCCGCCGTGGCCCGCGAGTACGGGCATATGGTGTGCGTCCGCTCCAGCAGCTGCCGGGCCCGCTCGTCGTCCAGCTGCGGCAGCCGCGCCCGGAGGTCGACGGCGAGGCCGAAGTCGCCGGGTGCCGCGCGGAGGAAGTGCACCTCGGCGGTCACCGAGGAGCCCTCGAGCGCCTGCGGGGTCAGCCCGAGGTCCCGGAGCGCGAAGCGCATCGCGCTGTGGAAGCAGGCGGCGTAGCCGGCGGCGAACAGTTGCTCGGGGTTGGTGCCCGGGCCGTCGTCCCCGCCCATCTCCGCCGGGCGGGACAGGCTGGCGGCGAGCCGGCCGTCGGAGGATCGGACCTCCCCGGTGCGGGCTCCGGACGCGGTTGCCTCGGCCGTGTAGACGCGGTCCATGCGACCGTCCTACCCGCCGGGCGGCATCCGCGCAGGAGAAGGACCTCCCTGCCCCCCACTCCCCGCAAGCTTCGCGGCGGGACCCTGCAGGGAGGCCGGAGGCCTCCTCAAGCCAGGGCGTGCTCAGGCCAGGGCGTGCGCCACCACTCGCAGGTCGGCCACCAGCGCGTCGTAGGCCGCAGCGCGCGCCTCGTCCGGCGTCCGCAGGATCGCCGAGGGGTGGGTGGTGGCCAGCATCCAGGTCTGGTGCGGCGCGTCCTCGTCGTCGTCCGCGGGGCTGTCGTCGCCGGCCTCCGCGCGGGCCACGCCCGGCGGGGTCCAGGGGAGCAGCTGCCCCCGCTCCTTGGTGATCCGGAACGACGGCGAGATCAGCGCCTTGGCTGCCGTGGCGCCCAGGCAGACGACCACCTCCGGCTGCAGGACGGCGAACTCCGCCTCGAGCCAGGGGCGGCAGGCCCGCAGGTGCTCGGGTCCGGGCGTCTGGTGGATCCGCCGCTTGGGTGTCGGCGTGAAGCGGAAGTGCTTGACGGCGTTGGTGATGTAGGCGTCTCGTCGCTCGATGCCGGCATCCCCGAGGGCCCGGTCCAGCAGCCGGCCCGCGGGGCCGACGAACGGCTCGCCCTTGCGGTCCTCCTGATCGCCGGGCTGCTCGCCGACGAAGACCACGCGCGCGGTCTCCGGGCCCTCCCCGAACACCGTCTGGGTGGCCGGCTCCCACAGCTCGCAGGCCCGGCAGCCGGCCGCGGCGGCCCGCAGCCCGTCCAGCCCGACACCGGTGGGCGGCTGCGCCGGCACGTTCTCCTGGCTCATGGCCCGATGAGACCGCAGATGCGGCCGCGCCGCAGGGCAGACTGTCGCGGCTCGTCCGCCGACCCGAGGAGGCCCCGTGCCCACCGTCCACCTGATCGGCGGGGGCTGGGACCCGTCGGCCGCCGCCGCCGTGTACGGGCCCTTCCTCGAGGCCGCGGGCACCGCGCCCACCGTCGCCACGCTGGTGCTCGACGAGGGGGACGGCGAGGTGCAGTCCGCCCGGTGGGCGCAGGTCCTGCGACGGACCGCCCCGTGCGAGCCGGTCCCGGTGCTGGTGCCGCTGGGCGGGCGGCTCGACGTGGCCGCCCTCGGCGACGCCGACGCCCTGCTGGTCTGCGGCGGGCTCACCCCGGCGTACGCGGACGCGCTGGCGCCGGTGGTCGGCGAGCTGCGGGCCTGGCTGGCCGCGGGGGAGCGGCCCTACGCCGGGTTCTCCGCGGGGGCCGCGGTGGCCGCCGGGCGGGCCGTGGTCGGCGGGTGGCGGGCCGGTGGCGTCCGCGTCTGCCCGGAGGACGCCGCGGAGGACCTCGACGAGGTGTCCGTCGTCGACGGCCTGGGCGTGGTGCCGTGGACCGTCGACGTGCACTGCGCGCAGTGGGGCACCCTGCCGCGGCTGCTCACCGTCCTGGCCGGCGGCGGGCGGGGCCTGGCGCTGGACGAGGACACCGCCGTCCACCTCGACGGCGACGGTGCGCGGGTCGCCGGGCACGGCACGGCCTGGCTGGTGGACGGCGGCGGCGCGGCGGTGACCGTCACGGCGTCGCGCGCCGGGGACCGGCTGCCCTCCCCCGGCGCCCGATAGCGTCGGCCCCTGGTCCACGCTTCGGGGGGAGAGCGCGTGCTGGAGTTCGACGGCCTGCACAAGAGCTACGGCGGTAACCGGGTGCTCGACGGCGTCTCGTTCGCCGTCGCGCCGGGGACGATGTTCGGCTTCTGCGGCTCGAACGGCGCCGGCAAGACGACGACCATGCGGATCGCGATGGGGCTGGCCCGCGCCGACGCCGGTGAGGTGCGCTGGCAGGGCCGGCCGCTGGACCAGGCGCTGCGCCGCCGGATCGGGTACATGCCGGAGGAGCGCGGCCTCTATCCGAAGATGCGGGTCGGCGAGCAGCTGGCCTACTTCGCCCGGCTGCACGGCCTGGACGCCGGGGCGGCCACCCGCGCCGCCGAGCACTGGGCCGACCGGCTGGGCCTCGGGGCGCGCCGCCGTTCCCGGGTCGAGGAGCTCTCGCTGGGCAACCAGCAGCGGGTGCAGCTGGCCGCCGCCCTGGTCAGCCGGCCGGAGGTGCTCATCCTCGACGAGCCGTTCTCCGGCCTGGACCCGGTGGGCGTCGACGCGCTGGCCGAGGCCCTGCTGGAGCAGGTGCGCGGCGGCGTCCCGGTCGTCTTCTCCAGCCACCAGCTGGACCTGGTCGAGCGGCTCTGCGACGCCGTCGGCATCCTCGCCCGCGGGTCGATGGTCGCCGTCGGGCCGGTCGCCGAGCTGCGCCGCCGCGAGGCCGGCGGGCTGCTGCGGGTCGACGTCCCCGACGCACCGCCGGGCTGGGCGGCCGGGCTGCCCGGCGTGCGGGTCGTGGCCGAGCGGGCCGGCGACACCCTGCTGGAGCTCGCCCCCGGCACCGACGACCAGGCGGTGCTCGCCGCGGCGCTGCGCACCGGCCGGGTCGCGCACTTCGCCCGGCGCGAGCCGAGCCTGGTGGAGCTGTTCCGCGAGGCGGTCGCCGAGCCGGCCGGAGAGGTCGCCGCGTGACGTCGCCCGGGACCCGCACACCGGGCAGCGCCGCGCTGGTCCGGCTGGTCGCGGCGCGGGAGGTCGCCAGCCGCATCCGCGACAAGAACTTCCTCATCAGCTCGGCGGTCATCCTGCTGTTGCTGCTGGGCGTGATGGCCTTCCAGGTGGCCGTCAGCGGCGGGGACGGCGCCGCCCGGCTCGCCGTCGTCGACGACGACGGCCGGCTCGGGCCCGCGCTCGAGGCGCAGGGCGAGGTGGTCGGCGTCGACGTCGAGGTGGTCGACCTCCCCGACCAGGCCGCGGCGCGCGACGCCGTCGAGGCCGAGGAGGTCGACGCGGCCCTGGTTGGCGGCACCGGGCCGGCCCCGGAGCTGGTGCTCGTCGACCGGGACCCCGCCCTGGAGGCGGTCGTCGGCGGGGCGGTCAGCGGCCTGGCCGTCTCCGACCGGCTGCTCGAGGCCGGCGTCGACCTGCAGACCCTGCCCGAGGTGGCGGTCACCCCGATCGGCGACCAGGGGGAGGACGACGGCCAGCGGGTGGTCGTCGCGGTCATCGGCGTCGTCGTCCTCTACAGCCTGCTGATCCTGTTCGCGCAGTTCGTCGCGCAGGGCGTGGTGGAGGAGAAGGCCAGCCGGGTGGTGGAGCTGCTGCTCGCCACCATGCGGCCGTGGCAGCTGCTCGCCGGGAAGATCCTCGGGCTGGGCCTGCTGGGGCTCGGGCAGATCGTCGTCATCGGCGTCGTCGGGGTGACCGGTGCGCTCGCGTTCGACCTGGTCGACGTGCCCGGGCAGCTGATCGGCACGGTGGCCACCGTCGTCGCCTGGTTCGTGCTCGGGTACGCCTTCTACGCGTGCGTCTTCGCCGTGGCGGCCTCGCTGGTCAGCCGGCAGGAGGACCTCGGCAGCGTGCTGACGCCGGCCTCGATGCTGCTGGTCGTGGGCTTCTTCGTGGCCGTGCAGGCCGCGGGCGACCCCGCCGGCACGCTGGCCACGGTCACCTCCTACGTGCCCGGCCTCTCGCCGCTGGTCATGCCGGTGCGCCAGGCGGCCGGGGAGGCGGCGGCCTGGGAGGTGGCCCTGGCCGTCGTCCTGATGCTGGTGACCATCGGCCTGGCCGTGCGCCTCGGGGGGCGGGTCTACGCCGGCGCCCTGCTGCGCACCAGCGGCCGGACCAGGGTGCGCGAGGCGCTGCGGGCCGAGCGCGCCTGAGGAAGGAGACCCCGTCCTGCCCACCCTTCGCAAGCTCAGGGCGGGGCCCGGGACGGGGCCGGCGGGGCACTGCAGGGGGGCCACGTCCGGGGCCGTCGATCTCGCCGCTCGCGACCCGGTTGTCCCGGCCCACCAGGGGTAGCGCGGCGACATGGGCATGCAGCTGGGCTACACGATGATGACCGAGCAGGCCGGTCCGAAGGACCTGGTCAGCCACGTGGTCGGCGCCGAGGAGGCCGGTTTCGACTTCGCCGTCTGCAGCGACCACTACTTCCCGTGGTTGGACGAGATGGGCCACGCCCCGAACGCCTGGGTGACCCTGGGCGCCGCGGCGCACGCCACCAGCCGCATCGACCTGATGACCTACGTGACCTGCCCGATCCTCCGGTACCGCCCGGCCGTGGTGGCCCAGCAGGCGGCCACCCTGCAGCTGCTCGCCGACGGCCGGTTCACCCTGGGCCTCGGCGCGGGGGAGAACCTCAACGAGCACGTCATCGGCGAGGGCTGGCCGCCGGTCGCCGTCCGCCACGAGATGTTCGCCGAGGCGGTGCACGTCATCCGCGAGCTGCTCTCGACCGACGGCTACACGACCTTCCACGGCGACTACTACTCCGTCGACGGCGGCCGGATCTGGGACCGGCCCGAGGGCGGCGTGCCGATCGGCATCGCCGTCTCCGGCGAGCGGTCGGTGCAGCTGGCCGGTGAGCGCGCCGACGTGCTGATCGCGACCGAGCCGAGGGCCGAGCTGGTCGAGGGCTTCGACGCCGCGGGCGGCGCCGGCAAGCCGAGGGTCGCCCAGATGCCGATCTGCCACGACGCCGACCGCGACGCCGCCGTGAAGCGGGCGCACGAGCTGTTCCGCTGGTTCGGGCTGGGCTGGAAGGTCAACGCCGACCTGCCGGGGACGGCAGGGTTCGCGGCGGCCAGCCAGTTCGTCCGCGAGGAGGACGTCGCGGAGAGCATCCCCTGCGGGGACGACGTCGACGCGGTGATCGAGGGGGCGCGGGCCTACGCCGACGCTGGCTTCACGCACCTGGCCCTGGTGCAGATCGGCGGGGACCAGCAGCGGCCCTACCTGGAGTGGGCGCAGCAGCGCCTTCTACCCGCCTGGCGGGAGGCCTTCGGCAGCTGAATCCCCCCGGGTGACCTGCACCTCCTCCGACGGGTGAGACCGCCCGGGCGGGGGAGGACGCACCGCCGGGCCCCCGCGATGATCGCCGCATGCGGGAGGACCTCGACGGGCGCCTCCGGAGGCTGCGCGCCTGCCGGGACGCCGACGCCGTCATCGAGCTGGGCTGCGACCTGGTCGATGCCGGGCGTCCTGAGGACGCCGAGCGGTGCTTCCGCCGGGCCGCCGAGCTGGGGGACGCGCTCGGCTGGTTCAACCTGGGCAACTCGCTGGCCGCGCGCGGCCGGGTCGAGGAGGCCGCCGACGCCTACGAGCGGGCCCTGGCCGGCGGCGAGCGCGACGCCTGGGTGAACCTCGGCCTGGTGCTCGAGGAGCTCGGCGACCTGGCCGGCGCGATGCGCGCCTACCGGGGCGCCGGCGCCGCCGGGGACACCCAGGGCGGGCTGCAGCTGGCGTTCCTGCTGCACGAGCAGGGCGAGCACGAGCAGGCCATCGCCGTGGCGGCCGAGCTCGCCGCGACGGGGGACGACGTCGCCGCCGCGGTGGTCACCTGCTGGCAATGGGCCGCCTCGCACGACACCTCGCTGGAGGTCGACCTGCGCGCCGGGGCCGACCGCTTCCCCGGCGCCCGGGTGGCGCTGGCCGCGCTGCTGCGCGTCACCGACCGGGCGGCGGAGGCCCGCTTCACCCTCGAGCGCGGCGCCAAGCTCGGCGAGGTCCAGGCGTGGCTGCCGCTGGGCAACTTCTACGCCGAGGACCTGGCCGACGTCGAGGCGGCCGAGGAGGCCTACCGGGCGGGCATCGCCGCCGGCGACAGCTACTGCCACCACAACCTGGCCGTGCTGCTCGCCGACCGCGGCGACCTCGACGGCGCGGTGGAGCACTTCCGGCTCGGCGCCGCGGACGGCGACGACCTCGCCGCGCGCGCGCTGCGCGAGCTCGGGGGCTGAGGAAGGACCACCCTCCTCCCCACCCCTCGCAGGCTCGGGGCGGGACCGGGACGGGGCCGGCGGGGCCCTACAGAGGGGCCGTCCGGAGGGGCTACTCGTCGACGGTGACGTCGGCGAACGGCACGAACGGCTCGACGTACGGGAAGACGACGAACAGCAGCAGCGCGCTGACCGCCGCGACGAGCACCAGCGCGAGCAGCGCCCGCACCGCCGTCCCGCCGGGGAGGTGCCGCCAGATCCAGGAGTACACGGTCGCTCCTCACGCCCCCAGGAGAGCCGGGGGCCCATCGGGTGCCTCGGCACGGCTCAGCGGGGCCCCGTCGAGCACGGCGTGCACGATCAGCCGCTCGCGCGCGGAGTACTCCGGGTGGCAGGTGGTCAGGGTCAGGTAGGCACCCGTCGCCGGGCCGTCGGCCGGGCCGCCCGGCGTCGGCGCGATGACCGACACGTCCGCGGGGGAGACGACCTGCTGGCCGGGCACCTGCTCGGCCGGGCCGAGGACCCGGTAGACGAACCAGCCGTCGGCGGTCTCGACGACGATCGGGTCACCCTCGCGCAGCTCGTCGATCTCCAGGAACGGCGACCCGCGGCCCACCCGGTGCCCCGCGACGGCGAAGTTGCCCTGCTCCCCGGGCATCGCGGTGCCGCGGTAGTGGCCCGGCCCCTGCTCCAGGTCCTCGGTGCCGGTGCCCTCGACGACGGCCCGGGCGTAGTCGGCACCCAGCCGCGGGATGTGCAGCAGCGCGAAGGCCTCGCCACCCTGCAGCGCGGTCGGGACGGTGGCCGGCTGCGTCCACTCCTCGCGCAGCTCGGCGGTCAGCTCGTCCTGCCGGGCGTTGCTCTGCAGGTCGGTCACCCACAGCTCGTAGACGACGAACAGCAGCAGCACGTAGCCGACCGTGAGCAGCAGCTGTCCGGTGCCGCGGGCGGCGGTGCGCAGAGCGTCCTCCCGGGTCCTCGACACGGCGTCCGATGCTAGGTCGGCCCGCGCCCCCCGTCGGGAGCGCCGCGCCCCCGCGCCCCAGCAGCCCCTCCCGTCCCAGCCGCCAGCGGCCTCAGCCGGGCTGGCGCAGCCCGTCCAGCGGGCCGCGGTAGGGCCGCGCCGGCGGGCCGGTTCCGCCGGGGCGGGCGGTGAACAGCCGGCCGGCGTCGGGCTGGGCGGCCCGCGCGGCGTCGTCCAGCCCCTCCGCCGAGGTGCTCACCACCAGCAGGTCGCGCCCGGGGCCGGCGAACGCGCAGCTCGACGTCTGGGCCACCCCGGGCACCTCGACGACGGCGAGCAGCTCGCCCTCCGGCGACCACCGGCGCACCTGCCCGCCGCCCCAGAGCGCCGTCCAGAGGCAGCCCTCGTCGTCGACGGTGAGGCCGTCGGCGACGCCGTCGTCCCCGTCGAACCGGAGCAGCACCCGGCCGTCGGTGAACGAGCCGGTGTCCACGTCGTAGCCGAAGGCGTGGACCACGCCGGGGCCGGAGTCGGCGAGGTAGACGGTGCGGCCGTCCGGCGACCAGTCGATGCCGTTGGAGACGGTCAGCCCGTCGAGGACGGTGGTCACGGTGCCGTCGAGGTCCAGCCGGTACAGGCTTCCGGCGCCGGGGCGCTCGTCGAAGGCCATGGTGCCGGCGTAGAACCGGCCGGTCGGGTCGCAGGCGGCGTCGTTCATGCGGGTGCCGCCGTCGGTCGCGGTGCCGCCCTCGCCGGTCAACGCGAGCAGGACGCGGGCGGTGCCGTCGGGCGCGAGGTGGGTGAAGCCGCCGTCGGCGGCCAGCAGCCACCCGCCGACCGCCGCCGGGACGACGGCGCCGACGGTGCCCCCGCCCCGGTGCACCCCGGTCTCCGTGAGCGCGCCCCCGGCGTCGACCGCGGCCCGCCGCACCAGGCCGCCCGCGATGTCCACCCACAGCAGCTCGCCATGGTCGCCGTCCCAGGTCGGGCCCTCGCCGTGCTGGGCCGGGGCGAGGCCGGGGACGGACGAGGCGGAGTGTCGCTGCACCCCTGCATCGTCCCGGCGCGACCCGCCGGCTGCGCGCCGAGCGGCCGCCATCGACCCACCCGCCCCCCGCGTTGATCATGGACTTGTTGCCCGCCGGACACGCCGCCGGCGGCGTGTCACCTTGCGACAACCCCATGATCGACGGCGGAAGGGGCGGCGGCGAGGGCGGAATCGGGCGGGGACGGCACGAGCGTGGCGGCGTCGGCCGACACGCCCCCGTCACACGGGCGGTCGATACTCACCGGGTGTCCGAAGCCACCGTCGACGTCGCGGACCTGCGCCACCACGGGGGAGTCGAGGGCGACGCCGCCGACGCCCCGCTGCGCGAGGACATCCGGCTGCTGGGCCGGGTCCTCGGGGAGGTGATCGGCGAGCAGTCGGGGGACGACGTCCTCGCGCTCGTCGAGTCCACCCGCGTGGAGGCCTTCCGGCTGCGCCGCTCGGAGGTCGACCGCGCCGACGTCGCCGCCCGGCTCGCCGGCCTCGACGTCCGCTCGGCCAACCACGTCATCCGCGCGTTCAGCCACTTCTCGCTGCTGGCCAACCTCGCCGAGGACCTGCACCACGAGCGCCGCCGTCGCTTCCACCGCAGCGAGGGCTCGCCGCCGCAGCAGGGCAGCCTGGCGGCCACCTTCGAGCTGCTCGACGCCGCGCACCTCGACGCCGACGTCGTCGCCCGCGAGCTGGCCGGGGCCCTGGTCTGCCCGGTCGTCACCGCGCACCCCACCGAGGTCCGCCGGCGCACCGTCTCGCGGGTCCAGCGGCAGGTCACCGAGCTGATCCGCCGGCGGGACCGCTCCGCCCCCGGGGAGGCCGACGACCCGGCGTGGTCGGCCGAGCTGGAGCGGGCGGTGCTCACCCTCTGGCAGACAGCGCTGCTGCGGCTGTCCCGGCTGCGGCTGGCCGACGAGATCGACGAGGCGCTGCGCTACTACGAGCTGTCGCTGTTCGAGGTCGTCCCGGCGATCAACGCCGAGCTGCGCCGTGCGCTGCGCGAGCGCTGGCCCTCGGCCCGGCTGGACCGGCCGGTGCTCCTGCCCGGCTCGTGGATCGGCGGCGACCGCGACGGCAACCCCTTCGTCACCGGCGACGCCGTCCGCCTGGCCAGCACTCGACAGGCCGAGACGGCGCTGGGCCACCACCTCGCCGAGCTGCTCGCACTGCACGACGAGCTGTCGATGTCCGAACGGCTGATCACGCCGACGCCGGAGCTGGCGCACCTGGCCGAGGTCTCCCGGGACAGCTCGCCGTTCCGGGCCGACGAGCCCTACCGCCGCGCCCTCTACGGCATCCACGCCCGGCTGGCCGCCACCGCGCAGCGGGTGCTGGGGTCGGTGCCCGGTCCGCCGCCGCACACGACGCTCGAGCCCTACACGACACCCGAGGAGCTGCTGGCCGACCTCGCCACGATCGACGCCTCGCTGCGCACGCACGGCGCGGGCGCGCTGGCCGACGACCGGCTGGCCCGGCTGCGGGAGAGCGTGGAGGTCTTCGGCTTCCACCTGGCCGGGCTCGACATGCGGCAGAACTCCGCCGTGCACGAGGAGGTGCTCGCCGAGCTGTTGGCCTGGGCCGGGGTCTGCCCCGACTACGCCGCGCTGGACGAGGACCAGCGCGTCGAGCTGCTCGTGGGCGAGCTGCGGATGCGCCGCCCGCTGGTGCGCTCCGACGCCGCGCTCTCCGACCTCGCCCGCGGCGAGCTCGACGTGCTGCTCGCGGCGGCCGGCCAGGTCCGCGCGCTGGGGCCGGACGCCGTCCCGAACTACGTGATCAGCATGTGCGAGTCCGTCAGCGACGTGCTCGAGGTCGCGGTGCTGCTCAAGGAGGTCGGCCTGCTCGACCCCGACGATTCGTCCCCCGCCCACCCAGGCCCTCGCTGCCCGGTCGGCATCTCGCCGCTGTTCGAGACGATCGGCGACCTGCAGCGCGCCGCGGAGACGATGACCGCGGTGCTCGGCCAGCCGCTCTACCGGGCGTTGCTGGCCAACCGGGGCGACGTGCAGGAGGTCATGCTCGGCTACTCCGACAGCAACAAGGACGGCGGCTACCTCGCGGCCAACTGGGCGCTCTACCGGGCCGAGTTGGCGCTGGTCGAGGTCGCCCGGACCGAGGGCGTGCGGCTGCGGCTGTTCCACGGCCGCGGCGGCACCGTCGGCCGCGGCGGCGGCCCGAGCTACGACGCGATCCGGGCGCAGCCGCCCGGCGCGGTGGCCGGCGCGCTGCGGATCACCGAGCAGGGCGAGGTCATCGCCGCCAAGTACGCCGAGCCGGACCGCGCCCGGCGCAACCTGGAGGCGATGGTCGCGGCCACGCTGGAGGCCACCCTCCTCGACACCGAGGGCCTGGGGGCGGACGCCGAGGAGGCCTACGCACTGCTCGACGACCTCGCCGCCCGCGCCCAGCGGGCCTACCGGGCGCTGGTGCACGAGACGCCGGGCTTCGTCGAGTGGTTCCGCGGAGCCACCCCGATCGGCGAGCTGTCCGAGCTCAACATCGGCAGCCGCCCGCCGTCGCGCAAGGCCGGGGACTCGATCGCCGACCTGCGGGCCATCCCCTGGGTGTTCAGCTGGTCGCAGGCCCGGATCATGCTGCCCGGCTGGTACGGCACCGGGTCCGCGCTCGAGTCCTGGGTGGACGGCGACGGTGCCGCCTCCCGCCCCGCCCGGCTGGCCCGCCTGCAGGAGCTGCACCGGCGCTGGCCGTGGCTGCGCACGATGCTGTCCAACATGGGCATGGTGCTGGCCAAGACCGACCTCGACCTGGCGGCCCGCTACGCCGGGCTGGTGCCCGACGAGCAGCTGCGGCACCGGGTGTTCGACCAGCTGACCGCCGAGCACGAGCGCAGCTGCCGGATGCTGCTGGCGGTCACCGGCGACGACCGGCTGCTGGCCGACAACCCCTCGCTGGCCCGGTCGATCCGCAACCGCTTCCCCTACCTGGAGCCGCTGCACCACCTCCAGGTCGAGATGCTGCGCCGGCGACGAGGCGGGGACGACGACGAGCTGGTCCGCCGCAACATCCAGCTGACCATCAACGGCATCGCCACGGCCCTGCGCAACAGTGGCTGAGCCGCAGCTGCAGGAGCGCCCCGACCCGGTCCCGCTCGACCTCCGGGTGGCCACCGGGTCGCGCGAGGTGCAGGCCGCGGCCCGGGCCCTCGGCGTCGCGCCCGCCGCCCTCGCCACCGCGCTTCCCGACCCCGGCCTGCGGCTGCTGGTCGACGGCCGCGGCGCCGTCGCGCTGCTGCGCCGCGAGTGGGGCGCCGACGGGCACGCGGAGGCCGTGCTCGTGCGCGGGCAGGGCGCCCGGATCGACCGTCCCACCGTCCTCGCCGCCGCGTCGGCGTGGGGCTGCGAGCGGGTCCGCGACGCGCGACGGGACGACGTCGTCCCGGTCCCCGCCCCGCCGGACGACGCCCCGCTGGCGGACCGCTTCCTGCACCTGGCCGCCCTGGCCGCCACCCGCGTGGAGGTCGCCGTCGCGCTCGCCCGGGACGCCGGTCAGGAGACCACCAAGGCCGACGGCAGCCCGTCGCTGGGCGCCGACGAGGCCGCGCACCTTGCGGCGGCGCACGCGCTGCGCCCGCTCGGCGTGGCCGTGCTCAGCGAGGAGCGCGCCGACCGCCCGGTGCCGGTCGACCAGCCGTGGGTGGTGCTCGACCCGCTCGACGGCACCGGCAACTTCCGCGCCGGGCTGGCGCCGTGGGCGTTCTCCGCCGCGCTGGTGCGGGACGGCCGCCCGGTCGCCGGCCTGGTGGCCGACCTCTCCTCGGGCCGCCGCTGGTCCGGCGCGGTGGGGTCCGGGGCGTACCGCGACGGGGTGCCGGTGCGCCCGCGGGACGCCGGGACCGTCGTGGCGCCCACCGCGCCGTCCGGGTCGGCCGTGCAGGTCCCGCGGACCGCGCGCCGGGTCCGGGTCACCGGCTGCACCGCCGTCGACGTCTGCCTGGTCGCCGACGGCGCCGCGGGCGCCTGGCAGAACCTCGACCGCAGCGGCACGCACGTGCACGACGTCGCCGGCGGGCTGGCGCTGCTCGCCGCGGCCGGCGGCGTCGCGCTCACCCCGGACGGCGAGCCGCTGGTGCTCCGGCCGGACACCGAGACGCTCATCCGCTTCGTCGCCGCCGGCACCGAGCAGCGGGCGCGGGAGCTGCTGCGCGAGCTGACCTGAGCGCCGGTCGCGGGCGGCTCAACGCGACCGTGTCGCCGGCCGGGTCGGTGCCCGAGGCGACACGGAGTGCTAGGAGCCCATCGGCTCCATCTCGTCGACCATGCCGTCGCCGGGCACGGTGAGGGCCGGGATCCCGTGGGGGGCCAGCCACAACAGGACGCCGAGGGTGAGCAGCACGACCGCAGTTCCGTAGTTCGCCACCCGGCGCCACGGCAGGGTCTTCTCGATGGCGATCAGCCCGGCGACGAAGGCCATCCAGACGACACTCATGACGCCCAACGCGAACAGCGACGCCATCAGCGCCCAACAGCACCCGACGCACCACCCACCGTGTCTCGCACCCATCCGCAACGCACCCCAGCGCCCGTCGCGCCAGGAGCCGAGGAGGAACCCGAGCGGGCTGCGGCACTTGCCGAGGCAGACGTCCTTGAGCGGGGTCAGCTCGTAGACCGCCGCGACGACGAGCGTGGCACCAGCGACCCACCGGCCCGCACGGTCCCACGCCAGCACGTCTCCCGCGACCTCGTCCACGGTCGCCACGAGCGCGAAAGCGACCAGGCCCGCCCCTGCCCACGTGACCAGATAGCCCCCCACGAACAGCAGGGGCGACAGCGGAGACCGCTTCCTGGTCATGCGGGAGTACAGCGCCACGGTCGGCGCGACCGACGGGAACATCATCGCGGCCATCATCACGACCCAGACGCCGAGGAACCAGCCCAGCGCCCCCAGGCCGGTCCACGGTCCCTCGTCCATCCCCTGCATCTGACGGGCGGTCCACCACCAGCCGACCCCGGCGAGGGCGAACAGGACGGCGACCAGTCCCAGTCGGGCACGGACGGCGGCGAAGGCCGGCGTGAGGCCGGGGTCCGGGGTGAGGCGTGCGGGCGCCGGAGCGCTCATCGGGTCACCCGACCCAGGAGAACTCCGCGGTTGAGAGCCCGTTCTTGCCCTCGAACCGGATGCCGAAGGCATCGATCCGTGAGTGCCGCGCCTCGGCGATCGTCAGGGTCGACGCGACCGGGTGGCCTCCAGCGTCCAGCCTGACCGGCTGACCGTCCTCCTTGCCGAACGGCACGATGTCCTCGATCTCGAAGTCGATGGCCTCGCCGACGCGAACGCCGTGCCGAAGACCGTCGTCGCGAAACTCGATCGGCGCCCGTTCGACGCCGGCGATCTCCGCAACGAGCGGGGCGAGCGCGGCCATCGGCCCGCCGAGCTGCCCACCGAAGACCTGGACCAGCTTGTCGAACTGCTCGTCCGACGCCTGGTCGTCGACAAACATGCCGAGCCGCCAGTTGCCGTCGGTCATGACCTTCGGCGTGTCGACGATGGTCACCACCCTGCGACCCCGGACGTCGGTGCCGTCGACCTCGCCCTCGCGGATGTCGAAGGCCAGGGTCGCCCGGCAGTAGTCGTAGGTGGCGCCGTGGTCGAACGAGACAGCGCAGGGGCACATCAGCTCGCACGAGCACGTCTCGGCGTAGCTGCCCTTGAGGTTCCATGCCATGGCCGGTTCCCTCCGCGAGGCGGCAAGTCTCCAACCCCGGACAGAACGGGGTCAACCGGCTCCTGAGCGATCAGCGCACCCGGGCGGCTGCCGCCTTGACGGCCGCCAGCAGCGACTCCCACTCGTGCAGCGTCGTCCGCGCCCGGCCGCGGGTGGCGCCGAGCGCGACCTCGGCGGCGTCGATGGCCCGCCAGTCCTCGAGCAGCACCGGGTCGGCGCCACGGGCGCGCAGCGTCGTCACCAGGTCGTCGTCCCCGCCGCCGCCGGGCCGGACGACGCCGGCGGCGACGTCGGCCAGGAGCGTGGCCACCGTCTCGCGGGCGTCGTGCTTGTTCGTGCCCACGACGCCGGTCGGTCCGCGCTTGATCCAGCCCGCGACGTACTCGCCGGGGGCGGGGTCCCCGCCGCGCAGCACCCGGCCCAGGTCGTTGGGGACGGTGCCTCGGTTCGGGTCGAGCGGCAGCTCGGGCAGCTCGCCGCCGCGGTAGCCGACCGAGCGGACCACCAGGTCGGCCGGCAGCACGGTCGTCTCCCCGGTGCCCGAGGCCCGGCCGTCGGCGTCGACGACGGTGCGCTCGACCTCGACGCCGGTCACCCGGTCCTCGCCGAGCAGCCGCACCGGACGGGTGAAGAAGCGCAGCGTGACCGTCGCCCGGCCCGGCTGCGCCGTGTGCCCGGCCCACTCGCGCAGCACGGCGAGGTTCCGGGACACCACCCGGTCGGCCGCCACGCGCTCCTCGGCGGCCGGGTCCAGCTCCAGGTCGGCCGGGTCCACCAGCACGTCGGCCGCGGCCAGCTCGCCGAGCTCGCGCAGCTCCTGGGTGGTGAAGGTGGCCTGCGCCGGGCCGCGGCGGCCCAGCACGGTGACCCGCCCGACCGGGGCCGCGGCGAGCACGTCGAGGACGTGCTGCGGCATGTCGGTGGGCTCGAGCTCGGCCGGCGTGCGGGCCAGCACGCGGGCCACGTCGAGCGCGACGTTGCCGACCCCCACCACGACGACCGAGCGGGCCCGCGCCAACGCGGCCTCCACCGTGGCCCGGTCGGCGTCGGGGTGCCCGGTGTACCAGGCGACCAGCGCGGTGGCGGCGAGGCTGCCGGGCAGCTCCTCGCCGGGGATGCCCAGCTGCCGGTCCAGCGCGGCGCCGTAGGTGTAGACGACGGCGTCCACCGCGGCGTGCAGGTCGCGGCAGGAGAGGTCCCGGCCGATCTCGACGTTGCCGACGAAGCGCACCGCCGGATGGTCCAGCGCCCGGTGCAGCGTGTCGCGGATGGCCCGCATCTTGGGGTGGTCCGGCGCGATGCCGTGGCGCACCAGGCCGAACGGGGTGGGCAGCCGGTCGATCAGGTCGACGGCGACCGGGACGTCCTGCTGCCGGGTGAGCGCCTCGGCGGCGTAGATGCCGGCCGGGCCGGCGCCGACGACGGCCACCCGCAGCCGCGGGGGAGGGGACGGGCAATCGGGGTCATCGTCGGCCGACACGACACGCATCCTGTCCCGCCCGGGTGGGCGAGCACCAGGCTCCGGGAACCCCGAGTCCAGGAGGCAGCCTGTCTCCGTCGTCGCCACCACCACCCCGCAGCCCGAGCACGTCCGGACGGTGGTGGGAGGCGGGCCCCTCGCGGCCCCCTGCAGCCTCCCGCCGCGGGCCCCGTCCAGGGCACCGCCCCCGAGCTCTGACGGCCCACTTGCAGGGTCCCGCCGCGAGCGGGCGCGTGGCGGGGGGCAAGGGGGTCCTTCGAGGGGAGGACGGGGTCCTTCTACGAGCCGCAGCTGTGGTCGTGGTCGAGGCCGTCGACGACGTACTGGGTGAGCACGACCTCGCCGCCGTCGACCAGGGGCTCGCGCAGGCACGCGGCGCGGGCGCCCCGGGGGGAGGTCGCCCCGGCCAGCCAGCTGTCCAGGTCGTGCAGCGGGCTGTCCTCGGGCACCACGCCGGTGATCCGCCGCCACTGGTAGTGGGTCGAGTAGAGGCCGACCTCGGCGCCGGTCGCGGAGAGGCGGGCGGCCATCCCCTCGAGGGTCGCCCGGTTGCGGGCGCGGGCCGGTGCCGACCCGCGCTGCCAGGTGTTCGCCGTCTCGACGTCGAGCCACCAGGTGTGGTGGCCCGGGTCGGGGTCGACGCCGGCGGCCTCGGCGGCAGGGACGAAGAACTCCTCGACCGTGACCGCGGCCCGTTCCCACCCGTACTGCCACGAGCAGGCCCGGCTGTTGTCACCCTCGCAGCGGCCGTAGGGGGTGCGGCCGCGTGCGGGCCAGGTGGTCACCCGGTCGCGCACCTGCCCGGGGTTGGCGGTGTTGACGTAGAGCTGCAGCCGCGGCTGCGCCGCCACCTCGCCGGTGGACTCCGCCGCCGCCCAGGCCAGCTGCTCGGCCAGGCAGGGGTTGGGCCGGGTGGCCAGCCCGCCGTTCACCCCGACGACGGCGAACGCCGGCCGGTCGGGCAGCTCGGCGCCGCACTGCGGGTGGGAGACGTCGTACCCGACCTCGCGGGAGTCGCCCGGGTCGGCCGCGGCGGCCGGCACGCCGAGGGCCAGGGTGGCCACCGCGACCGCAGCCACCCCGAGCACCCGTCCCCCGCCCGTCATGGCCACACGGTAGATCCGCGGGCGTGCCGCGGTCACCGGGTCAGGCGGCCTGGCAGACCGGGCACCAGTGCAGGTTGCGGCCGACCATCGGCTCGGTCCGCACCGGCGTCCCGCAGAGGCGGCAGGGCAGCCCGGTGCGCCGGTACACGTAGTGCGCGTCCTCCCGCCGGACGGCGCCGCCGCGGCGGCCGCGGTGCTCCGGCCGGGTGGTGACGATCCGGCCCATCCGGACGCCGGCGCGCATGAGCACGACCAGGTCGGCCCACATCGCCGCCCACGTGCCCGCGTCGACGTCCCGGCCCGGCCGGAAGGGCGAGACGAGGTGCCGGAAGAGGATCTCGGCGCGGTAGACGTTGCCGACCCCGGCGAGCACCGACTGGTCCATGAGCAGCGCGCCGATCGCGGTGCGGCTGGCGGCGATCCTCCGGTGGGCCACCGCGCCGTCGCTGCGCGGCCGCAGCGGGTCGGGCCCGAGCCGGTCGAGGATGCGGTCCACCTCCGGCGCGGGGAGCACCTCGCAGGCGGTGGCGCCCCGGAGGTCGGTCCACACGCCCAGCCCGTCGGGGCCCTCGCCCTCCCACCGCATCCGCAGCGCGCCGCGCGGTGGCGGCGGGCTCCCGGTGCCGGCGGTGTAGTTGCCGTAGAGGCCCAGGTGCACGTGCAGGGTGTCGGCGCCGAAGCAGGCGAACAGGTGCTTGCCGTGGGAGGTCACCTCGTCGAGCACCCGGCCGTCGAGCAGCGCCGCGCCGGCGGCGAACCGGCCCTGCGGGCTGGTGACGTGCACGGGGCGGCCGGCGAAGGCCAGCGACTGGTCCCGGGCCAGCCGGTTGAGCGTGTGTCCCTCAGGCACGGGCGGCTCGCCAGGTCATGCCCCCAGCTTCACCCCGGGCCGGCGGTCCCGCCACGACGGCCCGGGAACGCGGGGAACACCGGGTCAGCCGTCGCGGACCTGCTGGTAGCGCTCCAGCGCCACCCGCCGCTCCTCGGCGTGGTCGACGATCGGCAGCGGGTAGCCGTCGGGGACGCCGTCCGGGGCGAGCCACGGCTCGTGCACGTACCGCGCGGGGACGTCGCGCAGCTCGGGCACCCAGCGGCGCACGTAGTCGCCGTCCGGGTCGAACTCCTTGCCCTGCCGGGTGGGGTTGAAGACCCGGTAGTAGGGCGAGGCGTCGGTGCCCGTGCCGGCGACCCACTGCCAGCCGTGGTTGTTGCTGGCCAGGTCGCCGTCGACGAGGTGCTGCATGAAGTACCGCGCGCCGCGCCGCCAGTCCACGTGCAGGTCCTTGACCAGGAACGACGCGACGATCATCCGGACGCGGTTGTGCACGTAGGCCTCGCCGAGCAGCTGGCGCACCCCGGCGTCGACGATCGGGTAGCCGGTGCGGCCCCGCGCCCAGGCCTCGAACCGCGCGTCGGCGTCCTCGCCGGTGTCGTAGGCCATCGCGTGCATCCGCTCGTCCAGCGGCTCGCGGGCGGACTCCGGGCGGTGCCACAGGACGTCGGCGTAGAAGTCGCGCCAGGCCAGCTCGTTGCGGAAGCTGTCGGCGGAGTCCGACTCGAGGCCCTCGAGGTCGGCCAGCAGCGTGCGCGGGTGCACGCAGCCGTACTTGAGGTAGGCCGACAGCCGGCTGGTGCCGTCGGTGCCCGGGGTGTTGCGGGTCGTCCTGTAGCCCTCCAGGCGCTCGGCGCGGAAGCGCCGCCAGGCGTCGTGCGCGGCGGCCTCACCGGCCGGGGGCAGCCGGACGCCGTTCAGGTCGGGCGCCGTCGGCGGGTCCTCGGAGCGGACGCCGGTGACCCAGGGGACGTCGTCGGGGCGCGGTGCCGGGGCGCGCCAGCCGTGCTCGCGCCAGGCGCGGGCGAAGGGCGAGAAGACGCGGAACGGCGTCCCGTCGGACTTGGTGACCCGGCCGGGGGTCACCGCGTACGGCGAGCCGGTGCGCACCAGCGGGACGTCGCCGAGGGCGCGCTCGACCGCCGCGTCCCGCTGCCGGCCGTGGACGCCGGTGTCGGCCGAGACGTGCACGCTGACCGCGTCCACCTCGCGCGCCAGGTCGGGCACCACCCGCGCCGGGTCGCCGGAGCGCAGCACCAGGGCGCCGTCCGCCTGCCCGCCGAGGTCGGCGAGGCAGTCCAGCAGGAACTGCCGCCGCGGCAGCCCGGAGGGCCCCCACAGCCGGGGGTCGAAGACGAACAGCGGCAGGACGGCGCCGTCGGGTCCGGCCGCCTCGCGGGCGTCGAGCAGGGCCGGGTGGTCGGCCAGCCGCAGGTCGCGGCGGAACCAGAGCAACGCGGTGGGCACCCCGGCGAGGGTAGGCAGCTCGACAGCCAACCGCAGGTCGGCTGCCCGGAGAGCGGATCAGCGGTCGGCGGTGGCGAGCCCGAAGTGCGGACGGTCGTCCTCGGCGACGAGGTCGACCTCCTCGGGGTGCTGCTGGATGTAGTGACGCACGAACGAGCAGTAGGGGAGCACGGTCAGCCCGCGCTCCCGGGCGGCGGCGAGCACGCCGGCGACGAGCGTCGAGCCGATCCCGCGGCCGCCGACGGAGGGGTCGACCTCGGTGTGCGGCAGCGTCATGGTGCCGTTCTCGACGTGGTAGCTGGCCAGGCCGACGACCCGGTCGCCGAGCCTGACCTCGAACCGCCCCCGATCCGGGACGTCGACCACGCTCGTCTCCATGCTGGGTGTCCCCCTCCGCTCGTCCCCGGCGCCGTTGCCGGGACTCGACATGCGTGCGGAGACGGTAACGCCTCGCAGCACCCGAGAGTGCCGCCCCGCGGGGGCATGTCGCCCCTGTGAGGGATGCGCCGACGGCTGGGTAGGGGCCTTACATGCCCTTCTCCTTCCGCCTCACCAAGCGCCTCGGACCGCTCCACCTGAACGTCAGCCGGCGAGGCGTGTCGCCCAGCTTCCACGTCGGTCCGGTCGGCTACAGCCCCCGCGGACGCCGCTGGTCGGTGCGCCTGCCCGGGCCGTTCCGCTACGTCTGGTCGAGGCGCCGCTGAGCGGCTCAGGGGCGGGGGTTCGTCCGCGTCCAGCCGCGCTCATCCCGCCGTCCCCCCAGTCCGGCCCGGCACCGGCGGCACACAGCCTGCACCTCCTCGGCGTGCCGGCCGGACTCCGGCTGGACGTCGGCCCACGGAACGTGCGGGAAGCGGACCAGTCGCGACCGGCTCAGCGACAGGCCGCAGACGGTCTCGTTGCGCCCGCGCTCCCACGCGTGGACCTCGCCCGCCGGGTAGCGGATGCCGTCGTCGGGGTCGACCCACTGGCCGCCTGCCGCGACCGCCGCGCTGCGGAGTGCCATGGCCGGTGCGTACCCGGGCCTGCCGCGCTCAGGCGGCCGGCGACCCCGCTGCCCGGCCGGGCAGGGCACGGCCGAGCACCAGCGCGCCGACCCCCGCCAGCACGACGCCGAGCAGGGCGACCCGCAGACTCGTCGCGTCGGCCAGCGCGCCGACCAGCGGCGGCGACACCAGGAAGCCGATCCGCAGCAGCCAGTTGATCACCGCCAGCCCCACGCCGTGCGGCAGTCCGGGTAGCTCGTCGGCGGCGTGGTAGACGGCGGGGATCAGGGTGGCGACGCCGAGCCCGGCGAGCGCGAGGCCCAGCAGGGTGGTGGGCACCGACGGCAGCGCCAGGGCCAGTCCCATCCCCGCCGCGGTCAGCGCGCCGCCGGCCCGGGCCACGCGGCGCTGGCCGAACCGGTCGACGACGCGGTCGCCGGTCAGCCGCCCGACGGTCATCGCCACCGACAGCGCGACGAAGCCCAGCCCGGCGGTCGCCGCCCCGGCGTCGAGCTCGGTGCGCAGGTAGAGCGCGCTCCACGAGGCGCCGGCGTCCTCGACGAACGCCCCGCACGCGGCGAGCACGCCGAGCACCGCGAGCGCCGGGACGGCTCCGCGCCGGCGCGGGCGCTCCCGCGGCACCTCGTCGGCGGCCGGCTCCGGCTCGTCCGGGCCGGGCAGCACCGCGCGCGAGACGGCCACCGCGAGCGCGCCGAAGACGACGGCCGACGCGCCCAGCTGGACGGTGAGCGGCACGCCCAGCCCCGCCGCGGCCGAGCCGAGCAGCCCGCCCGCGACCGCGCCGACGCTCCAGACGCCGTGGAAGGCGTTGAGGATCGAGCGCCCGTAGAGCCGCTGCACCCGCAGCCCGTGTGCGTTCTGCGCGACGTCGACGACCGCGTCGAGCGCGCCGAGCACCAGCAGCGCCGCGGCGAGGGCGAGCCAGTTCGGCGCCACCGACACCGTCCACACGGTGACGCCGAGCAGCACCAGGCCGTGTGAGGCGACCCTGCCGGAGCCGAACCGGCGGTTCAGCGCCGCGGCCGACAGGCCGGCCAGCAGCGCCCCCAGCGGCACGGCCGCGAGCGCGGCGCCCAGGGCGGTGCTGCTCAGGCTCAGTTGCGCCTTCACCTCCGGCAGCCGCGGCACGAGGCCGGCGTAGAAGACGGCGTTGAGGAAGAAGCAGGCGGCGACGGCGACGCGGGCGCGGCGCAGGCGCGTGGCACCGGCGGTGGTGGTGTGCACGAGGGCCTCGGGTCGGGGTCAGCCGGCGAGCCGGAGCAGGGCGGAGCGGATCTGGTCGGCGTCCATCGGGTCGGTGGAGAGGGCGCTGTGCAGCACGAGCCCCTCCACCAGCGCGTCGACCTCCCGGGCGGTCACCGGGTCGAGGTGTCGCTCGAGGCTGCGGCGGCTGCGCGACATCCAGTCCTGGGTGACCGCGCGAAGGGCGGGGTCCCGCGCCGCGGCGACGTACAGCTCGACGGCGAGCACCAGGTCCCGGCTGGAGCCCAGCAGGTCGTCGGTCAGGTGCCCGACCAGCGCCTCGAGGGCGGCCGCCCGGTCGGGCGCCGCGCGCATCCGCTCGTCGAAGCGCTCGGCGACCGTGTCGACGTGCCGGGTGAACGCGGCGGCGAGCAGCTCGGTCAGCGAGGCGAAGTGGTAGGTCAGCGACCCGAGCGGGACGTCGGCGGCGCGGGCGATCGCCCGGTGCGTGGTGGCGGTGACCCCGTGCTCGGCGATCACGTCGAGCGTGGTGCCGAGCAGCCGGTCGCGCCGTCCCGGGTCGTGCCGGCGGGGGCGCCGCGCCGGGGCCGAGGTCACCGGCCGGGCCCGTCCAGGCTGCGGACGACGCGGGCGGGGTTGCCCACGACCACCACGTTCGCCGGCAGGTCGCGGGTGACCACCGCCCCGGCGCCGACGACGGTGTTCTCGCCGATCGTCACGCCGGGCAGCACGATGGCCCCGCCGCCGAGCCAGACGTTGTCCCCGATGGTGATCGGCTCGGCCGCCTCCCACTTGGCCCGTCGCGGCTCCGGGTCGACGGGGTGGGTCGGGGTCAGGAGCTGGACGTTGGGCCCGATCTGGACGTCGTCGCCGATGGTGATGGGCGCGACGTCCAGCGCGACCAGACCGAAGTTGGCGAAGCAGCGGGCGCCGATGCGGGTGTGGCTGCCGTAGTCGACGAAGAACGGCGGGCGGATCTCGGTGCCCTCGCCGACGCTGCCGAGCAGCTCCTCCAGCAGCCGGCGGCGCAGCGGGCCCTGGCGGACGGTCGTCGAGTTGTAGGCGTCGGCCAGGTCCAGCGCCCGGGTGCTGGCCTCGCCGAGCTCGGGGTCGTCGGCGATGTAGAGGTCCCCGGCGAGCATCCGCTCGCGCATGGTCCGGGGGTCGGCGGCGTCCGCAGGGGTGCCCATAGGAACGAGCGTACACATCAGCCCGCCGCGGCGGCTCCGAGGTCAGGTCCAGGTGTGCGCAGCGGCGCTCCAGCGGGCGGTGCGCGAACGCGCGGCGGCACGCGGCGTGCGCCGCTCGAACTCGCCGGGGGCCGGTCGGCAGCCGCGGGGGCAGTCGACCGCGACGGGGACGCCGTCGCGCCACCCCACGGCCGCGCACCGGCCACAGCGCGGGCAGGTCTCCCAAGTGAGGCGCTCGCCGGTGCTCATGGCGGACACCTCCGGGCCGCGGACATCGCCGACCGGATGGGGGACCGGTGGCCGTGGGTTCGGCCCCCGGTTGCCCCGGGACGCAGCGGTCGGTACCCACGACGCAGCGGAGCAACCGGGATGAGGTGGGGTGCGGATCCTCGGCCGGCCCCGGACCCCGCCCCCCGGTGCACGCTGTGCTCATGACCGTCCTCACCTCGCGGGCCGACGTACCGACCGAGGCCCCGGCCCGGTACGCCAAGCAGTTGCTGTCCCACCTGGGCCGCCGGACCACGTGGACCACCGACGGGGACACCTCCAGCGCCGAGATCGCCGGCGGGACCGGCCGGGTCGCGGTCGGCGACGGCGTGCTCACGCTGGTTGCGGAGGCGTCCGACGCCGAGACGCTGGGCCGGGTGCAGCACGTGCTCGGCAGCCACCTGGAGCGCTTCGGTCAGCGCAGCGAGCTCACGGTCACCTGGACCGGCGACGTCGCGCCCGGACCCACGCCGCCGGCTCGGGGAGAGCACCGGCGACCCGCCGAGCACGGCTGAGGACGGCGCACGGTCGCGCTGCCGGGGTGGGTGCGTCAGCCCGCAGCGGTGCTCTGCTGCGACGTCGGTCTCTCCCAGCAGCGCCGTGGCCGCATGGACCGGCTGGGTGACCGTGCTCGCCGGGCTCCTGTCGGTCGCGGTCGGGGTCGACGTCGCCGAGGGGCAGCCCTCGAAGTGCCCCCGGCAGGATTCGAACCTGCGACACACGGTTTAGGAATCGGTTACGGCCGGGGGGTGGGCCAGCGCGTATGACGGCCGATGCCGGCGTTGGGCGTGAGGTTCGTGCGCGCCGTTGCTCATCGTCACTTACCGATTACCGCAGTCTTGTGCCCCGCGTGTGCCCCCGTGCCCCTGCTGTGCCCCTGCTGTGCCCCCAGATTCGACCCCGGGTTGCTGAATCGCCGTCCGCACTTGAGGTGTACTAGCCCGCCAAAAATCTCTGGGGGATGTGGGGTGCGGAGGTCTTGGAGGTGCGGTCAGGAGCGCTCGGTCCAGCCCCGCCCATCCGCGCTGGGTCCGTCGAGCCGGGTCATAAGCACGTCGAGATGGGCTGTAAGCCTGTCGATGCTGTCGTCAAGCCGCTGGAAGGTTCTGCGGATCGCTCGTCGCTGCCAGACGAGCAGCCCCCAGCAGGCGCCCGCGTAGGCAACGAGGACGCCGACCACGAGCCACCAGCCGGCTGCCCCGCTCATGCTTCTCGCCTCGGGCGGCGGAAGCTCGGCTGGTACTCGGCCTGCTGGTGCCATGACCAGCTGAGGGCGGCATGCCTAGGACCCATCCAGGCGACGGTTGCGATGACCGGCCGCATCGCTGACATGGCGAGACCCTATGACTCGATCGCCCCTGGCGGAGACTGCCTTTGGTCGGGGGCTCGCCTCCGGTGCCCATTCCGCGGTTGCGCCGCAGTGCGCCCAGCCGGCCATACGGGGGACCCGGGGTTGATGAACACGGCTGTGGCTCCTTTCGTACCGCCCGGCTCAAGGTTTCTAGGGGATGGGGTGCCTGCGATTCACACCCCCTTAGTAGACCCGCGGGGGAGGGCAACACCGGCCGGACGGCCTTCGCCCGGTACGAGTGCGCGCAGACCCTGCGCTCGTGTCGCGCAGGGGTTCCGCCGTGCCGCCACGTAGATAGACCCAACGGTCGCGGAGCCGACGCAATACTTCCTCCCGGAAGCCGCGGACGGTCCGGGCGGGCGCGGTACCGAACCCCACAGATGCTCGCCGACCCCCGGTTCACCTCCTTCTTGTTGGGCTTTGGCCGCCTGCCGCCGTCTCCGATCCAAGGAGCGCCGGGCGGACCCGCGCCCGGCAGCCGGGGCTTCGCAGAAGCCACCTCTTGGCCATCCCTGGCGTCTATCAACTCCGCACACGACACGTCCCGCCGCCTCCGACGCAACAGCAAGTCCACCCTGCGAACGCGGCTAAGGTGGGGCGGCGCTGCACTGCTGAACGCGAAGCAGCAGACACATCCTCGAGCCCTGAAGGAGATCTCGCGTGGCGGACGAGCCCATCCACCCGGACCTGGTGAAAATCGCCCTCGACCGGGTTACGGGCTGGCAGTTCGAGGGCTTCGCGAACAGCTTTTACGCGAGCCTTGTGGGGGTCAGATTTGTCCCACTCGGAGGCAATAAGGATGGCGGCGCTGATGCTTTCGACGGAGATCCGGTCAAGCAAGAAGAGGGCCGACCGACCATATTCTTCCAAGCCAGCATCGAAGCCGACTATCGCTCTAAGCTCCGGCGGACCGTCAAGCGACTGCGCGAGTTTGGTCGAGACCCACGGGAACTGACCTACTTAACGTCTCGAACCGTCAAGTACATCGATGCCGAGGAGCGCGAACTCAGTCGAGAGCTGGATGTAACTATTCGCATCAGAGACGCCGCCTATGCTATTAGCCACATCAACGATGGCTCAGCAACACGGGCGGCCTATCGGCACTACCTGCAATCCGCGACCGATTTCCTGAAGTCAGTTGGCGCGTCGTCGATCATCGGCCCATCGCGGCACGTCTCTTCTCCGGCGGTGTACGTCTTCCTGGAGCAGGAGTTAGCACGTCGCCGCGGCGATACCAGTCTAGTGGACGCAGTTACGGACAGCCTGATTCTTTGGGCGCTCGAAGGAACGGACCCAGACGCAGGCCTCTTCATGTCCCAAAGTGACATCTTGGAGCGAATTAGCAGAGAAATTCCCGCCACTCGTCAAGTTGTAGAGCCGCGACTCGAGCGCCGACTCCAGCTGCTCGCGAGCAGAAACCACCCCGACGGTCGACAGGTTAGATGGCACAAGAAGGATGACCTGTACGTCCTACCGTACGAGACAAGGCGGCGCATCGAGGACGAGAATAGAGCAGACGAAAGTTTGCGCCTGGACGTGCTCAACAGTCTCTACAGCAGGATCGCTGCACACTCTCACCCCAGCCTTAGTGAAGTGGAAAACCGCGTAGCCGCCGAAGTGGCACTGCGAAGTCTTCAGCGCACATTCGAGCAGGAAGGCTTGGAGTTCTCAAGCTTTCTGCTCGACGAAGCCCAGGGTGACCTTGCCACGGTGACCGACAGCATCAGAACCACACTTACGGAGCGTAACCTAACCGGACAGAAAGGCCTCGCTGTGGGTGAGGTCGTGTTCCAGGCGATCCGCAGCGTGTTCTACGAATCCGCCGAGATCGAGCGCGCATACCTCGGGAAGCTCTCGAGAACCTATACTTTGCTGTTTACGCTCAACACCGAGCCCAAGCTTATCGAATTCTTTCAAGACGTTACTGGCCACCTCAACTTGTACGTTGGAACCGATCTACTCGTCCGGGCTCTGAGTGAAAGATACGTTCCCGAGCCCGACCAGATGACCCGACGCACGTTGCTCATGGCAAGTCGGCTCGGAGCACGACTGGTCTTGAGTGACGCGGTCTTGGAGGAAGTGCTCGGAAACCTCAGGGCCGCGGATCATGAATTTCGCAACTGGTTTGAGTCGATCGAAGCTCACGTCGATGACCACACGGCTCGGAATGCCGACAAGATCATGATCCGAGCCTACTTCTATGCCAAGCTCAATCCAAACCTGGGAATCATGAGGCCGACGTCTTGGCCGGCCTTTGTTTCACAATTCTGCCGCTTCGAGGATCTCCATCGATCGTCGGCTGTGGACAACCTGCGGCGATACCTGCAGGTGACATTTGGCTTGGAGCACGAGTCCGACGATGACCTGGAGACGATCGTCAATCACAATCAGCTCAACGAGTTGACGACCAATCTGGCCGAAAGCAAAGCCACCGAGAGACTGGCGCGAAATGACGCATTAATGGCGTTGGCTGTATATGCGCGAAGGCGGCAGCGGCGGGAAGACAGCAGCGTCTCGGAGTTCGGTTACGAGACATGGTGGCTCACCAGCGAGTCCACCATCCTGCGGCACACCAAGGAACTTGTTCGCTCGCATCGTGGCGCTCGATACATGATGCGACCTGACTTCCTTCTCAATTTCCTAACATTGGCCCCTAACAGCTTCGAGGCGCGGCAGACTCTGGGGCACGTCTTCCCGAGCCTCCTAGGAATCCGCCTATCGCGAAGAATGAAAGAGAGCACGTACCATGGCATCCTCAGCAAGGTCAAAGAGGCGGCAAGCTTTGAAGACGCTCGGCGCGCCGCCGCTATTGCGGATGCAACGAATCGCCTCAAAGGCGACTTCTGGAAGCAATACCGGGTGCAACTGCAGGAAGACCGACCGGACCCCTTGAGGAACGGCTCCTCGCTTGTGATGTCGACCGAGTCTTCCGGGTTCTAATGCCAGGTTTTGGACGCCGCAAGTTCACTAGGCAGGGATTCGTCCCTCGCGCAGCCCCGACCGACCACACGTGAAGCCCCGGCCGACCACACGTGCCCCCGGCAGGGACGGGTACAAGACCATAAGGGAAGAAGTAGAGGAAGGCTACAAGTGCGCCGCCATGGGGGTCCGTCGGGGCAGTGGACCGCGTCCCCCAGGCGGTAGTCATCAGCGCTCCGCCCACCATGGTGGCACCACGACGAGGCTTCGCCGAGGCACGCACCCTCGCCGGATAGCGTAGGGGAGCGCCTCGCCCGCGTCGGTCGACCCGTGCCCCTGAGGGCGGCCTAAGGGGCAGCGGTCGGCGTCGCCACTCTGCTGGCCGGCCTCTCGCACTGCGACTGCCTGAGCGCTGCAATCTGCAAGGCGATATTGGCGAGCTGCCATGAGTTAAAGCCAGACGTCGCACGCCCACCCTCGGTTCTGTCCATGGGTTGGAGTACGGCGTCGTCGGCACCATATGCGGCGTCTCCGACGCCCAAGCTCACGGCCACCCCGGACATCCGCTAAAGCCCTTTCAGGGCCCCGACAGCAGCAGCTGCCTGCCAGGGCATGGGCATGCCAGCGATCTCAGCCCGAATGCGTCGAGCCGCCCTTCGAAAGTTCTCCTCGCCTAAAACCTCCTCGGCCGCCGAACGTATGGCCTGCGAGGTCAGTTCCTCGGGGCGGACCGTCAAGCCTACCCCGGTCGCCTCGCATGACCGCGCGTTGGAAAAGTTGTCTGCCGCCATAGGCACACACACAACCGGCACTCCTTTTGCCAGAGCGCCTATCACCGTGCTCCAACCGCCGTGGCAAATTACCAAGGCCGCCTTTTCCGCCAGGTGTGAAAATGGCACATACGAATCAACATGGACGTGGGGCGGTTGCGTCCCCAATTCGTCCGGACTGCGCCCCGGGCCAACACTAACTGCAACGTCTGCCACCACTGAATGCAGACCCGCGACAATCGTCTCCAGTATGCCAGCACGATGGTTCATCACAGTACCTAGACTGACGTAAACCACCGGCCGCTCGCTTGCTCCCCACCTCCACACAGGCACAGTCGCCCCAGGAGAGACTTCGTCGGGGGCAATCGGACGTATCCCGTGCGACAACGTGGGATACGGGCGGCGCGTCGGCAGTTGAAGCGATGGAGGACACGGATCAATGTACAAGTCCCTGTCGCCCAATGATAGATTCTGCCTTCGCAGATGCACCGCGTCGCATAAATCTTCCAGCTCTCCTCCTCCAATGTCATAGATATCTTCATTATTGCGCCACTGCCCAATGCCATGGAGCACGCAGGGGATTTTCAACACCCGGGCAGCAAGGAGCCCGCCGAACTCCCACACCTCACGCATGATGATGTCAGGCAACCAGTTCTCGGCCATGTCTAGGATGTCCTTCATCATCGCCCGCGCATGGACGCCGCAGAAGATGTGGCTCATGACGTAGCGCTGGGCTGCGGCATCGACCGAAGCTCCGATTTCCGGGAAGGTTCTTCGCACTAACGGCTCCGACGCTAGCCAATCTGGACCCGCACTTATCCCCACTAGACCGGCCGCGCTAATGTACGACTGAAAACTCGCGGATGCCGCGACAAGCACCTCGTGCCCCGCTAGGACGAGGGCTCGGGCAATCGGAACCAACGGATGAAAGTGCCCGACAGCCGGAAGTGTCGTTATCAGCACCCGCATGTCAGCCCCCAGACGTATCGCCGTGCCAGCGGCAGTCAAGACTGCTAAGGGCGTCAGCCGTGGTGGCGGCCGGATAAGCAAAGGACCAATCGAGACCAGCAGACATGATAGCCTAGCTCAGTCACAGCGAACTTGGCCGCCTAACCGTCGGAGCATGATGGCGAGGAAGAGAGCCAGAGTAGCCGCAACGGTGATGGTGGGCGTTCTCGTACTGTTCATCGGCAGCCTCGCTTTCAATGCAGCCTCAAGCGCGACCAGGTGGCCCGGACCGCTGGACTTAGTCCGCCGCTATCCGTGGATAACTCTACTCGCACTGCTGCCACTGGCATTCTTCGCCATGTGGCCGGGTAGGCCAGATGACGACGCGTCGAAGCAACATGATCAAGGGCCGACGGAACTCCAACGCGAGCGGAGAGAGACCCAGGCCTTTCAGTTGCCGGCCCGGAACCCACGCTTTACCGGGCGGAACCGCGAATTGGGACAGCTTCGGAGGCGCTTAACTGATCCGCGGGCTCACACAGTGCAGGCTATACACGGGATGGCGGGAGTCGGGAAGACTGAACTAGCAGTTGAGTACGCTTATCGATATTTGCACGAGTACAAGCTGGTTGGTGTGCTGGACGCTGAACGGGGGGCTCTTATCCCGGTACAGTTCCAAACATTGGCTGCTGAGCTCGGCCGACCGGATGTTGCACCTCAAAGGGCCGCCGACGTCGTATACGGACTGCTCGCCGAAAAGCTGCCCTGGCTTCTCATCTTTGACAATGCCGAGCGGCCTGCGGACGTAGTTGGTTTCCTCCCCACTGGCTCTGCAGCCGAGAATGGCCACGTGATTGTTACAACTCGCCGTGGTGGCTGGGCATCTCGTGGGGGAACAATGAGCGTGGACGTCTTCAGTCGTCAGGAGTCGATTGCGCTGTTGACGGACCGGATTCCGGATATGACAGCGCGTACTTCCGACCGAATAGGCGATGTCCTCGGCGACTTACCTTTGGCCGTCAGCCAGGCCGCCGCCTATCTGGACTACTCCAACACTCCGCCAGAAGCCTACTTGGAGCTCATCTCGACGAAGCTTGACGCTATGCTCGAGCTTGGTTTAGCTCACGGTGCGCAGCACGTTGTGTCGACACTGTGGACCGTGGCTCGGAACCGTCTGATTGATGAACAACCGACCATTCAACTCTTGGAGCTATGTTCGGTGCTAGCACCCGAACCGATTCCGCTTGACCTTTTCATCGGACGGGTCGCACTCTTAAAGGAGCCCCTTCGGGGGACCGTCTCTGATCCAATCCTGTGGGTTAATGCGGTCGGAAGGCTCGCGGACCTCAGCTTGATCCGTCGAGAGGGGAGCCAGATTGTAGAGCACCGCCTGACCCAGTCAGCCGTACGGGCCGCCATGCCCTTGCACGTCAGAAATCAGAATGAGCAGTTGGCCCTGAGACTACTCACCGCTCACCTTCCCCAGGATATTGAGTCTGACCCTGAAGTAGGGACGCTTTGGGCTCAACTACTTCCTCATGTGCTAACTGTTACCCAGACCGGACCTTCCGCCGAAACGGCGGCAGACGTTGGACAATTGCTGCAACTGGCGGCCAGGTACTTCCGCCAGCTGGGCAACCTCACCGCCGCGCTCCCCTTGGCGGAGCGTGCGGTGGCCATTCATCAGGCGCAGTGCGGGCTTGACCACCCGTCCGTAGGCGATGACTTGAATACTCTTGCCCGGATTGTCCGCGATCTCGGGGACGCTGTAGGCGCGCTGCCTTTAGCAACCCGGGCTCTCACTATCCATATAGCGGCGCATGGTATCAACCATCCATGGGTGGCAAACGACCTTATCACCCTCTCGCAGATCCATTTGACCATGGGCAACCATATTTCGGCACTCTGGCTTGCCTATCGAGCCTCAATCATCCACGAAGCAATGTGCGGACCTGAGCACCCATGGGTGGGCAACGACCTGAATATTCTTGCCCGTATCTTGCGAGAGTCCGGAAATCCACGTGAGGCACTCGAGACTGCCGAGCGCTCATTGTTTATCCATGAGGCAACCTACGGGCGGGATCACCCGTACGTAGGCATCGACTTGACCATTCTAGCGGGAATCCACCACGACCTAGGACACACGACAGAGGCGCTATCGATGGCTGAGCGGGCTCTCACGTTGGACGAGAGGACTTACGGCGCTGATCATGTCTGGATCGTCAACGATTTAACCATCCTGGCCCAACTTCACCGAGAGCTAGGCGATGCAAGGCAGGCCGCGACACTGGCTCGCCGTGCGCTCGATGTTCTTTCGTCATCCGGTGGACCATACGATCGACAGGTAGCGAGCGCGAAGTTCTTGTTGCAGACCTTGGCTGCTTGCGGGCAGGAAAATGCTTAGGCGCAGTCCAAGAGACTTTGCCCCGCGGCGCAACGGAAGACCAGGGGATCAAGCGAAGGTGCCTAATGGCCGACCGACGCAGGCTGAGTGGGCCGCTCAGACACCAGGATGGCTGACTTCAACGGCGGCCTTAGGGACGGCGCAGCGTATCGTCGCCCGGCCGTATGAACGGCCCTGTAACAAGCCAGATAAGGACAATTTCCAGTAGGCCACCGAGGACCAAGCGGAGGAGGAACCGGGCTAGGTCAAAGGGTGGATCGCGAAGCTCATCGACAAAGCTTCCAATAAGGACCCAGGCGGTGAGCCCGGCGAGGATACACCGACGCTCCCGGACGCTGAAGCCAGGGATTTCCGCCTCCTCACACCTTCATAATCATTCAGCGACGTGGGCCGCCAGCCGGGGACTGACCGCGTGACCCTTAGTGGGCCGTGCAGGGACAGCGGGCGCCTTCAGGGGGAGCCGGCCAGCGCGAGTGCGTCGCAGCGCAGCCGGTGGATCGCCTCGTCGTGCTCCGGGCGCGAGCGCGGCGAGCTGCCCGCCAGTGAGCCGGTTCTCCAAGCCCAAGACCGCCATGCCTTCCCTTGGGTGCTGGTTGCTCTCGGGATGGGCTGGCCTCGGGTCAAGCCCATCGGCAAGAAGCCGTGGCAGATCGAGCCTACGTCGGGCGAGTGCCAGTCAAAGCCGGAGACGGCAGCAGTTACGTCACAGGCCTATTCGCAGACGGGTGTCATCGTCATTCACCGGGGTACTTCGCTTGCGCCTACTTGGTTGCCTACTTGGTTGCATGGTTACAGCGGTTTGGCGCCACATCCCGTGCGGCGGACCGGTGCCATCCGACGGGTGCCCCGTCCTCCCTGGTCCTGTCGTAGCCTGCCGTTACGGTCCCGCGCCGTGACGACCATCGACCTGGACCTGCTGCTCACCGCCTGCTCGACGGGTGGTCCCAGCTGTCTCTCCTCAACCACGCGTCTGCGTCCGGCCGGCGGACTGCACACCGCTGTCGCGCCAGCGAAGTATTTGCAAGGCAAGGGGAGCGACGCGAAGTCCGTCTACGTGTACGAGCGGCGGTTCCTTGGCGGGGAACCCCGCCACACCGTGCTGATCGACTCGAAGCAGTCGCAGCTCAACCGGCTCGAGGCTCAACTGGAGCAGGCGCGGGTAGACGGTCACTCGCTGCTGTCCCGAATACCGCATGTCCAGGTCACCTACCGGGACGGCCAGGACGTCCGGGGCTTCACTGACCTGACACTCCCGCACCGGGTCTTCGATGCCCACATCAGAGCCGGGACGGTGGACGGTGTCCCGACCACGCAAACCCCTACCTACCGGGCCGTTCGGGACGCCGGCCCAGCCAACGCCCGTGCACTACTCAACGTTAGCCCAGTGACACTGGTGCTGGGCGGCTGGGACGCCAGCCGGAAGTCGCGGCAGGCCCGATGGCGTAGCGCCCTTGTTGGAGAGATCGTCGGCTTCGTTCCGGGCGGCGGAGCAGGCGGGCACGGCGTCCCAGCGGAAGGTCGCCGGGGAGGTGCCCGCATTGACCCCGTCGGGATGCAGATGAGGGTGCCCGGGACGGCACTCGCGCAGATGGCGGAGGCGCAGCGGGACGAGCTCAGCACCAAGACCTACAACAAGATGGTTGAGCAGGGAAGAAAGGCGCAGGACGCCCCCGTTACTGCCGCGGAGCTCGGCTTCGGTGGCATACCCCCGGCTCTGTCTGCGCTTGGTGGCGTGGCCTGTGACCCGATCCTTCGCACCCACGTCCTCTCCTTCGCCGCCCTGCGACAAATGCGCTTCGGCGCCGGACCTAACGGCGACGCCGCCTGTCGGGCGCTCCTCGCGGCGCTCGCCTTGGACGGCCTCGCGCGTAGCGACGCCGAGCTGTACCTGCGGGCTAACTGCGACCTCGTCGAGGACGGAGCCGCCACCATGACCCTCGACCAGCGCGGCGGCGAGGCTCTTGTTCTAACCGCGCCGGACATCGCGGCCGCCGATGCACTGCTCGAAGCAGCTCTGCGGGAGGCGGAGCAGCAGGCCGGTGTGACCTGGTCAGGGGTGGCACTGTCCGTGACCGGCCATCCGGACGTCGTGCGGGGCGCTGTAGCGGAGGATGACGAGGCGTCGTGAGAGAGTTCGCGGTCATCGCCGAATTGCCGCTCGGTGCCTATCGGGCCCGCACGCCGGGCGGGCATCTTGACCCCGTGCCATCACCGGCGCGACTACATGCCGCGCTGCTCTGCGCGGCGGCGACCGGCACTCGCGCGATGACTGACGGCGACGAGCTGCGCCCTAACGATGATGATCTCGAGACGCTCAAGTGGCTAGAGCAGCACCCGCCGGACGGCGTGGCGGTGCCGAACACAGCTCAGGTGCGAACGACCGTCTACGGCTATCGGCGTGAAGGGACGCTGGTGAAGGAGGGTGGCCGTGGCCCCAAGGACAAGGTCGTCCCCCGGGACGTAGTCGGTCTCATCGCGGTTGATGGCGCCTTCGCATGGACCTGGGCGGACCGGCCGTCGCCCGCCATCCAGGAGAGCCTGGATGCCCTGTGCCGCGACGTCGCCCACCTCGGTACCGCCGATACCCCTGTGCGCATGCGGGTCGGCACGGCATACCCAACCCACCGTCGTGACCCAAACGCCGACCTGTTCATGACGGAGAAGGGTCTCGACGTCGACATCGCGGCGGACGGCCGTACCGAGGCGCTCATCGACGCATTTGCAGCCCGGCGCAGCACTCCAAGGATCGCGGCGGACAGGTTTTCCACCAGCGAGGTCCCCCGCTCGACGACCTACATCGACGCCGGCCGGCAAGCCGCCCGGTTCGTTAGCCTGTCCCGCGCCGAGGAACCAGAGGGGCCATGGTCCACGGTTCTGCTCGCCGGGTTCGGCGGAACACAAGATCGAGTCCGTCCCGCCGACCACGTCGGCTGGGCCATCGCCGTCCACCGGGCTCTCATCGCCATCGTCGGTGACGGAGCACCAGCAGTGCTCACCGGCACCTACCTCCCGGGTGTCCCACGGCCGGCCAACCGGGTGGCCATCCAGATTCTGACGCCGAATGCCGTCCGCGCCGCTGGCATCGCCCATCAGGGGGCAGTACTGGCTGTCCTGCTGCCGACCGGCGCGGACAGCACCGATCTGGCCACGGTCAGCGAGGCCTTCGGACGTCTGCCCTATGTCACCTGGGGCCGAGCGGTCCGCACTCTTACTCCGCTCCGCGCGCGGTCGGCGCGGACCTTCTGGCTGGACGGGCCGGCGGGACGCCGATTCGACGTTCGCCCGGCCGCCGTCCCCGACACCCGCCCGCTGGGCCGGGACTGGACGATTGCCGATGCCGTGGCGCTGTCCTTCGGTTTCGTGCTGCGCGACCGAGCAGAGCTGGTCGGTCAGGGACGCGGGGATACCCGTCACCGGGAAACGGCACGGCGGGTCCAAGCCGCGGGTCTCAAGGTGTACTCCGTCCAGCGCGTCATGGACGGCGACCTCTCCCGATATGCACATCGCATCGATCCGACCCGGGTGATCCAGCCCTATCGCGCCCAGCTCTCTCTTGGGGGTCTGCTCAACGAACGGTCCCTGGTCTGTATCGGCCAGAGCCGGCATCTGGGCGGTGGGCTCCTCGCCCCGTCAATGGATGGGAGTGATTCGGGGTGGTAGCGCGAACTGATTTCGGTGACTTCTTCGCCACCGTCCGGCCCGGACAGCGGCCATTCTCCTGGCAGGAGCGCCTCCTGGATTTCCTGCTGTCCGAAGGACGATGGCCGGACCGGATCGTGGCACCAACTAGTGCTGGCAAGACGGCCGTCGTCGATGTCCATGTCTTCGCCAACGCCCTTGCAGCAGCCGGGCAAGGCCCGCGGGTTCCTCGTCGACTTGTCCTGGTGGTCGACCGGCGATCGGTGGTGGACAGCCACCACGAGCACGCGCGACACGTGGCGGCACAGCTGGCCGGCGCCCAGGACGGGGTGCTTCGCGACGTAGCTACTATTCTGGAGAGCCTCCGACTTGAACTACGGGCCGCAGTCGACGTCCAACTTGACGCCACGCCGCTAGTCACCGCCCGCCTTCGAGGAGGCGCGCCGCCGCCTCGCGGCTGGCGCGACCTGCCGGAGATGTGCGCCGTCCTCACCGGCACGCCCGACATGATTGGCAGCCGACTGCTGCTGCAGGGCTATGGCTCCTCGTGGCGAGCATGGCCCCGGGAGGCCGGGCTGCTGGCTTTCGACACTGCATTGGTTGTCGACGAGGCACATCTTTCCCGCCAGTTCCTCGTAACGGCGCGTCGCGTCGCAGAGTTGGCAAGCCGCCCAGCCTCGACCGTGACGGGGGGCGTGCCGGTGCTGCAGGTCGTCGAGACCAGCGCAACACCGCAGCCCGGCATTGGCCGAGAGGTGGGTGTGGAAGAGGACGACCTCGACGATGCGGTACTCAACCGACGTCTGCGAAACCCCAAGCCGGTCGAACTCCTTCGCGTCCAAGACTGGCCTCTCGGATCGACGGCTCCATCGCTCCGACACGTCGCTGACGAGGTTCGTCGGGCTCGAGCAGACTTCGGCTCCACAGTGGGCTGTGTCGTAAACCGGGTGTCGACTGCAACTGCGGTAGCTCGGCTACTGCGGGACTCCGGGTTGACGGTGGAGCTGCTGGTGGGGCGGATGCGCCCGGCCGATGTCGACCACCTACGTCGTCGGCGACCCGGTCTGCTCAACACGGCAGGCAATGCTGACGTCGATGTGTTGGTCGCCACGCAGACGGTCGAGGTAGGCCTCGACCTGGACCTGTCCGCGCTGGTCACTGAGCTAGCGCCGGGTGCCGCCCTTGCTCAGCGCAGTGGCAGGGTTAACCGCAAGGGCGACCGGAGCGCAACGCGCGTGGTCGTGGCGGTGCCCGAGGGGGGCAAGATCCCCGACAAGGGAACGGAGCCCTACACGCCTAGTGACCTCTCCGCGGCGCTCACCTGGGTCCACCGGCTCGCCGAGCGTCCGGACGGGTTGGCCCCATGGTCACTGCGTGCCGAGGCGCCGCCCGGACAAGAATTGCGCCGCCTACTCCTCCGCCGGCTCGAGCTCGCTGACAGTTGGAACTGGGCACGTACCAGCATCGAGCCGTTCGCCCAGCCCGACCTGGACCTATGGCTTGCCGATGACCTGGCCGCCGACCGGGACGTCGGGCTGATCTGCCGAGCCGGCATGCCGGATGACCCGGTGCTGGCGTTGAGATTGCTGCGCCTGCTGCCACCGCGGGCGCACGAAGTCTTTCCGGTGCGGATCGGCACACTGCGTTCGCTGTTGCCCGACCTGCGCGCAGCGGCTGGGCCGCCGCTGCTCAAGCGCGGTGACGAGATCACGACACTTGCCGAGGGAGATGACCTACGGGTCGGGGACATCCTCGTGGTTGACGCCCGCGCGCCCGTCCACATCGAGGGGGTCGTGGTGGCCGGGGACACTCGTCAGCCCGCTATAGACGTGCTTGAACACGCGGCGGTCACAGCCGACGGCCAACTTCAGCCCATTCGTCCCGGGACTGTTGCGCTGCGGTGGGGAACCATCCGCTTGCCGCCTTACTCCGAGCGGACTGCGTCCCAAACGCCAGCAGAGGCGGCGTCGGCATTCGGAGAGCTCCCTGAGGCAGCCCGCGCCATCCTGCGCGAAGGGCCCTCGGGCATGGCGGGGCGCTGGTCCCGGGACCAGCGCCGGGCGCTGGCTGACCTTCTCATCAGGCCTTCGCCGAGCCGTGTCTCGTCTCCGGAGCGGGTGGCTGATCTGGAGGCCATGAGGAATGCGGCCATCGGCCTGCTGCGCCATGGGCGAGTTAAGGACACCGCCCTGCATGTGTTCTCGGACGCCGACGGCGAGCCCAGCCTGCTTGTCCTGACCGACCTGCGCCGAGCCGCCGTCGACGAAGACATCCGCCAGACCTGGACGCCCAACGACGACGCCGTGCCCCTCGATCAGCACGCCGACGCCGTCGCCGAGGCCGCGGGGGGACTGGGGCAGCACCTGGGCCTCGACGACCCGGAGATCCACGTGCTCCGTCTGGCGGGGCGGCACCACGACGACGGCAAGGCCGACCCGCGCTTTCAGGCCGTGCTCGGTCGCCGCGACGGCGATCCCCTGTTGGCCAAGAGCGCCACCCGCGGACCTTCTAGCGACGCCGCCGCCCGGTCGACTGCCGGGCTCCCACCGGGCTGGCGGCATGAACAACGCTCGGTGCTGGACGTCTGGCGCCAGGTACCGGACCCCGCCCGCAGGCTCGTGGCCCGGCTCGTTGGAACAACGCACGGACATGGCCGCGGCGGGTTCCCGCACAACGCCGCGACCCTTCTCGACATGACCAACGACGGCCTACCCGCCGATGCCAAAGAAATGTTTAACGAGGGCGAGTGGGAGCAGCTTGTGGAGGACACCGACGAGCAGCACGGCGTGTGGGCTATGGCCTATCTCGAGGCACTCCTTCGGGCGGCTGACGGCCGAGTCAGCGCGGCCGGCTCGTGACCGCCGAAGCGCAGACGGAACTTGCCCCGACCAAACATGACGTGCTGTTCACCCACGCGGTCCTGTGGGGCGCGGCTTCCATCGCGGCCACAGTCCACAAGGGAGTCCGGCTCGGATGGACCCGCGGACTATCGCCTACCGCCATTGTCTACGGCATTGCTCCGAATGAGCTTGCCGCAGCGGTTCGCCAACGGGCCTTGCGTTCGATCGAGCCGAGTCACTGGATCCAGACCGCACAGCCGCACGACCGGACCAGGGCCTTGTTCAGCCCGCGGATCAAGGCACTACCGGACGCCGCGGCGTGGACGGCGATGCGGCTGGTCCGTGAGGAGCAAGTCGACCGGCTGGCCGGGCAGCGGGCCACACTGGACCTGCGGCTACTTTCCGCGCTCGGGGAGCCGTCGTGGTGGCATCACAATCGCGGAAAGCCCCGACAGGACGATAGCGCCAGCCGTTTGGAGATGCAGCCCCGCAATCAGGGCAGCGAGTTCGTCGGCACCCTGCTGCGCAAACTCGCCGCTGCTGTTGCTGCCCGGTCCGAAGCAGAGGTGGCCGCTGGTTTGACCGGTGTGACGCGGACCGATGAGGCGGGCAAGGATGAGCCTGGCAGTCGTAGCGCCGGCAACCTACGGCCACCCGGCCCCACCGACAACGCGCTGGCTTGGGTGGCGATGTGGGGTCTAGCAAGCGTCCCTGTGGCCCACCAGATCCACACGCCGAGCCATACCGCGGCGTACCTAGCCTCATCAAGGAATACGCAGGTGCATGAGGATAGGAAGGCCGACCATGTCGTCGTCCCACTGTGGACCGATCGTTGGACGGTGGGCCGGCTCAGAGGTGTACTGGCCAGCCGGGCCCTGACCGGCAGGGGGCATGCAGCCCTGTTCGACAACGTTGGCTGCGCCAAGGCGCAGCATGATGAGGTGTGGCTGCTTCAACAGGGCGTCCGTGCGCTCGTTCTGTTGCCGGTCGGCACCTTCGGCTCTGGAAGCGCACCGGAACGGCGGGTCCTACCGGGCCGCGTCGCAAGGCTTGGGGTGACCCTGGGCCCGCCGTCGTCGTAGGTCCGCACAGGTAGTAGCGTGATGTACCTGCAGCTCCTTCTAAGGGACTGCCCTTCATTGAGGGCCGGGGTCGCCGGGGCGTTAGGTCGTGTTGATCCGACTATGGCCCTTGATTGGGCTGCCCTTGATCGAGGGATGGTGCAGCGCCTTAATGGCAATCTGGCGGGTCGACCCGCAGCCCTTCCGGGGGTCGCGCTTGATTGAGGCGGGTCGGCAATATCTCGCACCGTCATACCCGAGTCGGCACCGGCGGCTCGCTTCGAGCCGCCCTTCATTGAGGCTTGATGCGGTCTAGGAAATACGGATGATTGCGGAATCTGTAGACTTCCGCCGACCCGGCTCGGCCAAGGCTGTTCTTGGACGCAAGCTTCCTGCAACCCCGTCTGAGTCACCTTTGATTGAGGGCCGTAAACTGCCGAGTCGACGCCTCTGCGGGCAACTCTTGTAGCCCTTGTAGGGCTGCCCTTCATTGAGGACCGGTGACTAGAATGCAGCACCCACCGACGACCATGCTGTCTGCGTTCTACTCAGGCCGCTTTCATTAAGGAAGTTTAGCCCCTGTGCCAAATGTGCCTAGGAGTCGCTCCGTCAGGCCCTTCTCGGCCTCCTTCATTGAGGAAGTGTCTCGGATGGGGCTCATCAGCCTCCATCTGCGCATTCCCCGGAGGAACCATCACGGCGACGGCGGGGAAGTTACGTCGATTAGGTCCTGCAGTCCTCCAAGGCTGCTCTTCACGCGGGCATAACCGCATGCCGGAAAAGGGGCACTCGCTTCCGCGCAGTAGTCGCGATACGGCCCTTCATCGAGGTATGGGGATCCGATTGATCCAAACAACGCGGGTCACCCTGCGACCCCTCTCGGGATGCCCTTCGTTGAGTTTGGATGCGATCGAGGACATGTGGTTGACTGTGGGCGCCCGCAGTCCATGTGCCACCCTTCGTCGAGCTCCCTCCTAGGCTTCCGCAATGATTGATGCTTATTGAGGGATCACAGGGTTGGTGGAGTCGAAGGACATGATCGGCATTGCAGTCTCTTGGTCGCCCGTCACCCTGGGCTACCCTTCATTCAGGTATGAGATGGGCGATCGTGGCGATCGGATACATGAGCCCGCGGTGCTTACGGTACTGCCCTTCATTCAGGTCACGTGAAGTGAACAGTGTCGCCTGGGATTGCGACACTGCTCCTGTTCTCGTCGGAGTGCTTTATTGGGGAGATGTCGAACTTTAGTGAGATGTCCCCGTTGTCGACCTGTAGTCCATGACAACTGCCGTCTGCCTGTTAAGTAGTGACTGCAGTGCAGTGCGCCGAGGCGATTGCGGGCCTCCTGGAGCTTGCTGTTGTGGCCCGCCCTTCATTGAGGTCGCTCGATTGAATCTCGCTTCCCTCGCAGAAGTGGTGCTGCAGGCCCCTCGTGGGTCTACCCTTTATCAAGGATTGAACGCCGATCTACCCCAATATGGAGGCCCTTTCCCACGGCCTCCGATCCGGGGCCCACGTGGCCATCTCGAGGCACCGCAGGCACTCGCTGGCTGTCTGCATTGAGGAGTGTCGACCGCTGGCCCGCTACGCGACTCGACACGGACCGCTGCAGTTCACCTTGCGAGCTGCACTTCATTAAAGTCGCCTTGCCCGAGGTCCTGGTGGGGGGCGGCCGAACAGGCGCAAGCAGCGCCTGCAACAAATTGGCAAGAAAATGCGGCCTTATGTGGGCCCCGGCTCGGTGTGGTGTTGCAGAAATGGCACTGAGGCCTCCCGGCCTGTCTCGGCTCCTGGTGTTCGGCCTGCCTTCCGGGGTCGCCAGACTGTATTGCAGTGATGGGTGAATGGCGCCTCAAAAGTGCTCCTGGACAGGCGAGATCTACAGGATCTTGGCTGCCTCCGCCGCCTTGCGCTCGACCCGGCGGACGGCTGCGTGGTCGACTTCGGTGTCCGTGAGGATCAGTCATGGCACACCGTCGGGAAGGGGGACCCCTGCCGCACGATGCGCCCTTGTCTCTGTTCCAGCGCTGCGTGGTTGTCGGGCAGACCCAGGGACACGAGGATGCGGCAGAATTGAAGGTTCAGCCCTTGTTCCAGCACCGTGGACCCGATCAGCACACGTGTGTCGTGGCCGTCGCGGAACGCTGCGATGCTTTCCCCGCGTCCGCCTTGCTCGCTGGAACCGGTGATCTTCACGGTGGAGATCCCCATGTCGCCCAGGTACTGCTCCAGTGCGGCCAGCTCGTACAACGCCTCGCCGATGACGAGCACCTTGACCGTCGAGTCGTCCCGCAACCAGCCCCAGATGCGCCGAGCGGCCTCCTTTGCACCGGCCGAGTAGTGGACGTCGCCGCGGGCGATCTTCTCCTGCGCCTGGTGGCGGGCGATCGGGTCTTGGATGTGTTCGGTCGACTTCATCGCCCGCTGCCGCAGGGGCGACAGTGGCACGAAGGTGTACTCGACGAAGCACTGCGGCAGGTCGAGGTCGGCGAGGGCGTCCTCCCGGCGGAAGTAGTGCTGGCCCATGAACTCACTGAATTTCCCGACGGCCTCGGACCAGCCGTCCGCCTTGCGGGTCGTCCCGTACGTCCGGAACCGCACGTACCGGTCCTCGAAGGCCTGCCGGTCGGGGAGTCCGGGCAGGTGCAGGCAGGACACGATCAGGAACGTCTCGATCGGGTCGTTGGTGTACGGGGTCGCCGTGAACGCGTGCACTCGCGGGACGCCGGCGGCCAGTGCGTGGACGGTCCGCCAGGTGGCACCTCCACCCTTGAGGGCGGTCGCCTCATCCAGCACGAGGGCAAACCACGGGCGAGTCAGGTACTGACCGCGGCTGCGGACCTGGGCGTACGTCGTGACGAAGATGTGCGCCTCGGTGTCCGCCGCCGCCCGCCGGCGCTCGTCCGACTGTCCGGTCATCCGGGAGTCATTGGCAAGGTTGTGCACGATCAGCCCGGGAGGTAGCGGGCCAGATCAGCGGCGGTCTGCGCGGCCAGGTGGCGGCCCCGCGTGACGACCAAGGCCGGCCGGTCCCGCGGCAGGTTCCGCCAGTCGGCCAGGACGGCGAGGACGCCGCCTGCCTGCACCGTCTTCCCCGCGCCGGTCGGATCAGCACACAAGGTCTTCGGAGTGGTCGCCATGATGGCGATCCCCTCGGCCTGATGTGGCTTGAACCTTCCCCCGGCCAAGGTCCCGTAGTCGAAGGAGCGCAGGTTGTGGACGTCGAATTCTTGCACTGATGATTCCTTTGCTGGCGCGCCTTGTAGGGCGCGACTGATGAGGGCCGCCACGAGGCGGTCCCTGGCCGAAGGGAAGATTGCGACGGGCCCGAACCCGTCGGCTGCACGATGGATGTGCCCTGGCGAGCGCCGTCAGCGGGAGCCTGGGCCGAATGCGAAGTGGGGGCACGCCCTTGCGTGCCTCGCGATGGGTGGCCTGGGCTCCGTTGCCCGGGCCGACCAATGTCCTGGGCGGCTCTGTCGGCCGCCTGTGTTTCCATGTCTTCCCTGGTCTAAGCATGGTTGCCTTGGCCAGGGGTGACGTGTGTAGCCCCGCCCGGAAAGGGCGGGCTACTGGGGTGGATGGTTGGTAGTTAGTGGTTGGGTTGTTAAGGGGGTTCCAACCACCACCACCCCGGTTGGATCAGGCCCTCTCACCCAGGGTGAGCTTCCCATCCCTCCAGACAAGGCTTCCAGTGTTCTCCATGAACTTCGCCAGCTCCAATCCTTCCCCCGGCGTGGTGATTCGATGAACCTTTCCGATCAAGAACTTCCCTATGCCCCTTCGGGAATTGCCCTCCTGGGGCAAGGATCGAAGCGCGGCGAGCGCTTCCCGCTCCTGGGCGGCCCGGTCGGCACGTTTTTGATGTGGCTGCTTGGGCTTCTTCTCCTTCGGGGTCGAGACGATGGCCTCGCCGATCCCGACGACGCGCCCGTCCTGTCGCCAGACCGGATACACGGTCTTGGGCACGGTGTTGCCGTGGACGGTCATGGAATCCGCGGTCAGGGCGATGGCATGTCGGGCCTTGGCCAGGATCGAGTGGGCGCCGGCCGGGGTCTTTCCACCGTTCTTGGGCGTGTGGTGCACGAGCAGTACGGCGATGCCCCGGTCGATGAGGTGGTCCAGGCGGGAGAGGGCCACGCCGATCTCGGCGTTCTTGTTGACGTCCTTGCCGGGGGCGTAGGAGTACAGGTTGTCGAGGACGACCAGTCGCACACCCGAGCCCTCGCAGCGAGCGGCGAGATCCGCCCACTGTGCAGCGTCGTCCGGTCCCGGCGGGCGGGTGACGCCTACGGATTCGGTGTCCGTGTCGCCGAAGCGGCGGGCGTACTCCAAGACGTCTCCGGGGTCGGAGGCCAGGATCAACGCCCTGCCCGGGCCACCGTTGGTCCGGTGCCCCATCCAGTCTCGCCCCTGGGCCACCGCCGTGGTCAGGGAGACGACCAGGTAGCTCTTGCCAATCTCGCTCTCGCCGTACAACAGGGTCAGGCCGGAGTGCAGGATCCCGTCGATCAGGAACGGGTCGCGGTCGCCTTCCTCGGCCAGCACCTCGGCGGGCGTGCGGACGCCGTAGGCGGCCAGCGATGCCCAGGGCCGGTCGGCTGCTGCGGGCAGGGGGAGAATTGAGGTCACCACCGCGCCGCCTCCTGTGCCTGCGTCTCGAGCCAGGCATCCACGTCGGTCCGCCGATGGCGCAGGTGCTTGCCCACCCTGTAGCGCCTGGGGCCGAGTCCGCGAGTGGACCACGCATACAACGTCGCCTTGGGAACTCCGAGGTATTCCGCCACGTCGTTGACGGTGAGCATCTTGTCGTTCATCAATGCCATTCCAGAGTGGTGTTCATCTCGCCTTCGACTGGCCACGAATGGGACCGTACGGCACCGGAACGGCTACGGCCAGTGACCTCCCATGACTCTGACCGAGGGGCTCGTCGAGTTGCTGGGTATGCGGGCGGCGGGCTGTCGCTCGTGCTCAGAACGTGCGGAACGCGCTGCTCGCAAGGGGTATGAGGTGGCGATGAGGGCCGTCCGGGGCCGTGGATCGGCGGGCTGCGGAGACTGCACGGTAATTACCAAGAGTCGCCTGGTGGGCCTCCGATAGTCAGGGGCCCGGGAGGGGGTGTCAGGCCGCTCAGCAAATTTGGGTGCGGGTGGAATGGTGCCTCTCGGTCGCTATTGACGCAGACCAGCAAGGCGCTCAAGATTTCTTGTGACTTCGGTCATGGCTGGCTGCTTGCAGCATTCTCTGGAGTCAGCGAAGATCCGGTCCTGGCACGCGGCTGCCCCAGTCCGGGCGACGGGGCTCAGGTCCACCCCTCGCTCGACGCCACCAGATGCCTGGGCGCGGCACGGCGGTTCCGCTGTCCTGCATCCCGGCGGTGGGCTGCGTCTGGCGCCGCCCAATCTCTGTGGGCGGCTCGATGGGACCGGTGGCGCTGGGGGGAATCGCTTCGCAGAGGAGATGAGGGAGATGGCAAAGGTCTATCGGCGCGTCCGAGCTCGCGAGGGGAAGCCTGACCTGGTCACCTACGAGGCTCGGTGGCGTGAGCCCGACGGGCGTCAGCGGAAGAGGTCCTTCAAGAAGAAGTCCGACGCGGATCGGTACCTCACGTCCATCGAGTCGAGCCTGCTGACCGGCGGCTACGTCGACCCGTCCCGGTCGCGCGTCACGGTCGGCAGCTACTCAGAGCAGTGGATGGCCGGGCGGACCCGGCTCAAGCCGAAGACGTTGGTGTCCTACCGCTCGCTGCTTGACAACCGGGTGCTGCCGCGGTGGGCCGACGTCCGCCTCGACCGCATCACCTACGAGGACGTCGCGGCATGGGTGTCCGACATGGCCTCCACGGCCTCCCCGTCGACCACGCGGCAGGCGTACCACCTGCTCACGTCGATGCTGGACGAAGCGGTCAAGGGCCGGCGTCTGCCGTCCAACCCCGCGTCGGGGGTCGAGCTGCCTCGGCTGCCGCGGGTGCACAAGCGGTACCTGTCGCACGAGCAGGTCGGCCGCCTGACCGAGGAGTGCGGCGACGAGGGCGTCGTGGTCCTAATGCTGGCCTACACGGGAATCCGTTGGGGCGAGTTGGCCGCCATCCGGGTGGACCGGGTGGCGCCCGGTGCCCGGCGCGTACACATCGCCGAGGCCATGTCCGAGGTCAACGGCCGGGCCGTTTTCGGCCCGCCCAAGACGCACGCCGACCGCTGGGTCGCCGTCCCCCGGTTCCTGCAGGAGCGCATCGGAGCCCTGATGGCCAGCAAGAGCCCGAACGACCTGTTGTTCACCTCACCCCGCGGCGAGGTGCTGCGGGTGCACGGGTTCCGGCGGCGCAGCTTCGACCGCGCAGCTACAGCGGTGGGGCTCTCGGGGCTGGTGCCGCACGAGCTGCGGCACACCGCCGCCAGCCTGGCCATCGCCTCGGGTGCGAACGTCAAGGCCGTGCAGTCGATGCTCGGGCACGCCAGCGCAGCGATGACTCTCGACCGCTACTCGCACCTCTTCGACGACGCGCTGGACGCCGTTGCTGACCGCCTGGACGAGGCCCGTCAGCGGACAGTTGTGCCCCCCTCGTGCCCCCAGGACGTCGTGGTGCCCCTGGCTCGATGAGCCGCAGCCGTTTGACCTGCGGTCTCCTCGTGCCCCCGGCAGGATTCGAACCTGCGACACACGGTTTAGGAAACCGATGCTCTATCCCCTGAGCTACGGGGGCTCGTCGGCGCTCGGCCGACCGGGGCGTACCGGACGAGGTTAGCTGGCCGGTGCCGGGTGCCTGCCCACGGCGCCCTCGGGGAACTACCGTCACTCCATGGTGGTCCTGCTGGCCGAGCTGGTGGTCCTGCTGCTGCTCGCCGGCCTGCTGCTGTACGGACTGGGCGTCTGGTCGACCCGTCCGGCCGTCCCGCCGGGCGCCGCGCGGCGGGAGCTGGCCGGCCCGCACCAGGCCCGGCTCGCGCACGCGGTCGCCCGCGCCCGCTGGGCACCGGCGCACGACGAAGTGGACGGCGTGACGCGGGTGCTGCTGCGGCGCTCCTACGCCGGGCCCGACGGGCTCCCGGTCGTCCTCGAGGACCGCGTCTACACGACCTTCTCGTCGGCCGACCCGGCCTGGGAGGCGCGCTTCACCGAGGCGATGTCCGGCGCCCGGTTCCGCTGCTCGTACCTGAACGCGGAGGACTCCGCCGGTTGACCGGCGCGGCGGGCGGTGTCCTCGACCAGTCGCACGATCGTCCGCGGCCGATCCGACTGGGGCGCGTGCCCGGCCCACAGCAGCGGCTGGAACCGGGAGTGCGGCACCAGCGGCAGGTAGCGCACGGTCTGCCCGGAGGCGACCCAGTCGGCCACGCCCTGGACCAGGGTCACCGGGCAGTCGATGCGGTCCAGACCGCGCGGGACGTCGAGCAGCAGCCCCCACAGCAGGGTGCGCCAGAAGTCGCGGGAGTCGGCGAAGCCCTCGCGCGCCCCGATGGCCTCCTCGGGGGAGGTCGACCACGCGCGGGCCTTGAGCGGCGCGAGCAGCGTCGTCCGGCCCACCGCCGAGCGGGAGAGCGGCTCGATCAGCGGTGCCGCCGTCCGCAGAACGACCCGGGCCAGGCCCATGCCGGCGCCCTGGAACACCCGCTCCCGGGGCAGGTTGAGCCCCGACGGCGCGATGGCCACCACCGACCGGGCGCGGCCGCGGACGGCGAGCTCCAGCGCGACGCGAGCGCCGAGGGAGTTACCGAGCACGTGCACCTGTCCGACGCCGGCCGCGTCGAGGGTCGCCTCGACCGCGTCCGTGAGGACGGCGACCGTGGGTCGCGGCGCCAGCGCCGGGGACCGCCCCACGCCCGGCAGGTCGACGTCGAGGACGTCGAAGCGCTCGGCGAGCAGGTCCGCCATGGCGGTGAAGTCGCGCCGGGAGCTGCCCATGCCGTGCAGCAGGAGGAGCGGCTCGCCGGAGCCGGTGCGGGTGAGGGACAGCGACGGGGTCACTCATCCGTGGTACCCCGTGCGCGGACGCGGTGGCCGTGAGTTGCGCCACGCCCATCCTGGTCGAGGAGCGGCGGCCGGGTCCCCTCGCGACGTCCCTGTTGGGGCGACGGCAGGATGGGGGCCATGGGTCAGGTCGTCGCCACTGCCAAACGGGTCGTCCGGGCGCCGGTGGACCGCGTGCGGTCCGCTCTCGCCGACTACGAGGGCGTGCGCCCCCGCGTGCTGCCCGAGCAGTTCAGCGGCTACCGGGTCGAATCCGGCGGCCAGGGCGCGGGCACCCGCGTCGCCTGGCGCTTCGCGGCCACCTCCAAGCGGGTGCGCGACCAGCTGGTCGAGGTCGGCCAGCCCGACGCCGACACCCTCGTCGAGACCGACACCCGCTCGTCGATGGTGACCACGTGGACGCTGCACCCCGCCGACGCCGGGCTGACCACCGTCCGGGTGCGCACCACCTGGAACGGCGCCGGTGGCGTCGGCGGCTTCTTCGAGCGCACCTTCGCGCCCAAGGGTCTGCGCCGGGTGTACGAGGAGCTGCTGGGGCGGCTCGACCGCGAGGTCGCTCCCTCCTGAGGTCGCGGCACGGGTTGCCGGCGAGGGGGACCATGGCGGCGTGACCGCCGTCCCCACCGCCGTCGACCCGGCAGCCGCAGCCCCCGGCACCCTCGAGGACCTGGCCGCGCTCGTGGCGGACGGCGACGTCGTCGTGCTCTCGGGAGCCGGTCTGTCCACCGACTCTGGCATCCCCGACTACCGCGGGGCGACGGGGTCGCTGCGCCGGCACACGCCGATGACCTACCAGACCTTCCTGCGCGACCCGCGGGGCCGGCACCGCTACTGGGCGCGCAGCTTCGTCGGCTGGACGCAGATCCGCGAAGCCCGCCCCAACGCCGGGCACGCCGCGGTCGCCGACCTGCAGCGGGCCGGGCTCGTGGCCGGTGTCATCACGCAGAACGTCGACGGGCTGCACCAGGCGGCCGGTGCCCGGGACGTCGTCGAGCTGCACGGCGGGCTGGACCGCACCATCTGCCTGGCTTGCGGGGACGTCGCCGACCGCGGCGAGCTCCACGGGCGGCTGCGGGCGGCCAACCCGCATTTCGGGCCGCACGTCGACGAGGTCAACCCCGACGGCGACGCCGAGTTGCCCGACGAGCTGCTCGACGGGTTCGTCATGGTCGACTGCACGGCCTGCGGGCGCGGTCCGCTCAAGCCCGACGTCGTCTTCTTCGGGGAGTCGGTGCCGCGCGACCGGGTGGACACCTGCTTCGCGGTGGTCGAGCAGGCCGGCGCGCTGCTGATCCTGGGCTCCTCGCTCACGGTCATGAGCGGCTACCGGTTCGTGCTGCGCGCGGAGAAGCTCGGCATCCCCGTCGGGCTGGTCAACCTCGGCCCGACCCGGGGGGACGCGAAGGTCGACGTCCGGGTGGACGCCCCGCTCGGGACGGTGCTGCCCGACCTCGTCCGCACCGTCGCGGGGTGAGCCGCGAGAGCAAGGACCACCCTGCCCCCCAGCGCTCGCGAGCTCGCGCCGGCCCCCTGCAGGGAGGCCGCCCGGCGGGCAGCGACGACGGCCGCTGGCTGGTCGTCGACGGGCGGCGCTGGCGGGCGGCCGACCCCGCGCTGCCCGACGACGTCCGCGCCCGGCTGCTGCACCACCTGGGGGCGGCGCGCTCGGGGGTCCGCACCGCCGGGGACGACGCCGCGCGAGCCGCCGCCCGCGCGCGGGTGCAGCTGGCCAAGACCGGGCTGGGGGAGCGTGGCCTGGCCTGGTGGGACCAGGACGACGCCGCGCGCCGGGCCCGCTGGGAGTCCGCCCTCGCCGCCCTCGAGGACCCGGGCGGTTGACGCCGCGCCGGGACGGGCAGGAAGGCCGTCGATGCAGACCTTCCTGCCGGTGGCCGACTTCGAGGAGAGCGCCCGCCTCCTGGACTCGCCCCGCCTGGGCAAGCAGCGGGTCGAGACGCTGCAGGTGCTGCGCGCCCTGGAGCTCCCCGACTACGGCTGGACCTCGCACCCGGTGGTCCGCATGTGGCGCGGCCGCACCCCGGCGCTGGTCGCCTACGGGCTGGCCACGGTGCGGATCTGGCGGGAGCGCGGGTTCGCCGACACCACGCACACCCTGATCGCGGAGTTCGCCCCCGACGTGGTCGGCGTGCCGCAGGAGGAGCTCGTCCGCGCCGGGATGCTGCCCACCTGGGTCGGCGACGAGGCGGTGCACCTGTCGCACCGGTCGAATTTGCTGGCCAAGGAGCCGGACTTCTACCGGCCGCTGTTCCGGCCGCGCTTCGGCGCCGAGCCCGAGGACCTGCCCTACGTCTGGCCCGAGCCCGACGACGTCCCGCCGGCGCCGCCGCCCGAGGGGACGCGGGTCTGGGTGGTCCGCCCCCGCGCGCACAACGAGCTCGGCGCCTGCCTGGCCGCCGGCGTGGTGGGGCTGGGCACCCAGTCCGGCATCGACGTCGACGCCACCGGGCTGTCGCCAGTCGAGCTGCGCGCGCTGTCCAAGGAGATCTCCGGCCGCCGCCCCGCCAAGGACCTGCGCCAGCTCTCGGCCTTCCTCGACGAGATCCGCCCCGGCGACCCGGTCGCTCTGCCCATCGAGCACGGCGCCGGGCTGTTGGTCGGGGAGGTGCTCGGCGACTACCTGTTCGAGGGGCGCGAGCTGCTGCCGCACCGCCGTCCCGCCCGCTGGGACCGCGTGGTCCCCCGCGCGGCGGCCCGCCCGCCGGCCACGCTGCAGGACCCGCGCGCCTTGTTCTCCGTCGTCATCGGCCCCGATGTGCTGCCGCCGGCCCTCGCCGGCACGACCTACCGCGAGCCGGCCCTACCGCTCGCGTGAACCGCGCCCAGCGCGGCCGCCATCCGTTCGTCCGCGGCCGGCCGCAGCTCCGGGTGCCCGGCGGCGGCGGCCAGCGTCCACGCGGCGGCGTGCAGCCGGCGCAGCTCCAGCCACGGCGCCAGCTCGGCGTCGGAGGGGCCGCCGATCGCGTCCAGCGCGGCCCGACCGTCGAGCCGGGAGGTGCTGCGCAGGCAGGCGAGGTCCCAGGCACGCGGGCCGGCGCAGGTGTCCTCGAGGTCGGTCCACCGCCAGCCGTCGGGGGTGGCGAGCAGGTTGCCCGGGTGTGCGTCGCCGTGCAGCTGCACCACCTCACCGGACAGCCGCGGCCGCAGCTCCGCCAGCCGCCCCCCGAGACGGTCCAGCAGCGCCGGGGGAGCGCCCCACGCGCGGCCCAGCGCGGCGAAGCGGGCCAGGTCGTCGAGCGGGGTGTCCAGCGGCGCGCCGTCCACCGGCAGGCCGGCGAGGGAGCCGTGCAGCTCGACCAGCGCTCCGGCCGCCTCACCCGGCGACGGCACCGAGGGCAGCACCTCGACGTGCCGCCAGAAGGAGAGCTCGAGCCCGGCGTACCGGTGCGGCCCCGGCGGCAGCAGGTCGCTCGGCGGGACGACCGGCGCGCCCACCGCCGCCAGAGCACCCGCGACGGCGACCTCGCGGGCGAACGAGCGCAGCGGCGCGGGCCGCAGCAGGGGAGTCAACGTCGCCACCCGCGCGACGACCGGCGCCGGCGCGAGGTGGACGACGACGTTCACGCCGTCCTGCAGCACCCGCGGCTCCGCCGACCGGACCCCGTGCCCGGCCGCCACCGCCCGGGCCGCGAGCAGTGCCCGCGCCACCCGGCCGGGGGCCGTCACGCCCCGGGTCGGCGCACGTTCTGCAGCCGCACCTGACCGCGGGCGACGAGCTTGCCGTCGTCGGCGCGGGTGAGCAGGACCTGCCAGAGCTGCTGGGTGCGGCCCTGCTGCACCGGCTCGGCGACGACGTCGAGCCGCCCCTCGGTCATCGAGCGGATGAAGTCGGTGTTGTTGTTGACCCCGACGGCGAACTGCCCGCCCTCGGCCACCGCCACGCTGGCGCCGATGCTGGCGGCCGACTCGATGACGGCGCAGTAGAGCCCGCCGTGGACGACGCCCCACGGAGTGTGCTGCTCGGGTCCGACCTGGACCGTCCCGGTCACGCGGGTGCCGCTGACCTCGCCGACGTCGAACGCGGTGGCGGCGACGAACCGGCTGGCCGACGCGAGGTCGACCGCGGGCAGGTCGGCGCTCACGCGGCATCCCACACGAGGCAGAACGGGTGACCGGCCGGGTCGGCGTAGACGCGGAAGTCGCCGCCGCCGCCGGGCAGCTTCCGGGCGCCGAGCGCGAGCACCTCCGGCTCGGCCGCGTCGACGTCGGCCACCCGGACGTCGAGGTGGAACTGCTGGGGGCGCTCCGGGTCGGGCCAGTCCGGCGGCCGCAGGTCCGGTGCCTGCTGGAAGGCGAGCCGGTACCCCTGGCCGGTGACGACGACCCAGTCGTCGCCCGGCGAGCCCTTGCTGACCTCCATCCCGAGCAGGTCGGCGTAGAACCGGGCGAGGGCGTACGCGTCCGGCGCGTCGATGACGACGGAGTGCAACTGGCCGATCATGGGCCCATCCTGCGGGCCGGGCGGGCACCGGACCAGCGGGGATCCGGCCGCCCGCCGCGGTGATCCGGCCGCCACGGCAGGATCGTCGGCGTGGACGCCTCGACCGCCCCCCGGCTCGGCTCGCTGACCTGGACCCCCGCCACCGAGCGGCCCGAGCTGCTCGCCGCCCCGGTGGCCGCGGCGCTGGGCGTGCTGGCCGCGCCCGCCTGGGTGGCCGAGATCGACCCCGACCTCGCCGACACCGCCGCCTTCACCGAGGCCTACGGGGTGCCCCTGGAGGTCTCGGCCAACTGCGTGGTGGTCGCCGCCCGTCGTGCCGGGCAGACCGAGCTGGCCGCGTGCCTGGTCCCGGCGACCGCCCGCGCGGACGTCAACGGCCTGGTGCGCCGCCACCTCGGCGCGCGCAAGGTCTCCTTCGCGCCCCAGGACGTCGCCGTCGCCGAGAGCGGCATGGCGTACGGGGGCATCACGCCGCTCGGGCTGCCGCCGTCCTGGCCGGTGCTGGTGGACCCCGCCGTCGCGGCCGCCGAGCTGGTCGTCGTCGGGTCGGGCACCCGGGGGAGCAAGCTGGCCGTGCCGGGCGCCGCGCTGGCCGCGCTGCCGGCCGCGCAGGTCCTCGACGGGCTCGGGCAGCCGCAGGCGGAGCCGCCGCGACCCACGCCGGCCGCGCCCGCCGAGCGGGCCCCCGACGACCGGGACGTCGGCTGGGGCGAGCGCCCCGAGGAGCTGTCGGCCGCCGATCGGCGCCACCTCGAGGACCGGCCGCCGCACTGGGGCAGCGACTGAACGAGGACCCTCCTACCCCCACCGCTCGACGAGCGCCTTCATCGGCAGCACGACGAGGGAGTAGATGACGGCCGCGGTCATGACGAAGGTGACCAGCTGGCTGACGAACGCGCCCCAGGTGGACGCCTGCCCATCGACATCGACGGCGCCGCCGAGCCGGCCCCCGTCCGCCGACGACGTTGACCAGCGGGGTCAGGAACGACTCGGCGAACTGGTCGACGACGGCGGTGAACGCGGCACCGATGACGACGGCGACGGCGAGCTCGACGACGTTGCCGCTCAGCAGGAAGTCTTCGATGCCCTTGGGCGTCATCCACCCACACCGGTCGCCGCCGGTCCGGCACCGCCCGCCGAGCGTGGCGGGAGGCTGAGCGTCAGCGTCGCGGTGGTGGCCGCGGCGGCCAGCCGGGCCGCGGTGTCGGCGTCGACGGCGACCAGCAGCAGTCCGTCGTCCTCCCGCCCGGGGGCGGCCAGGACCGGGGCCCCGGCGGCGACCACCTCGGCCCGGGCGGCACCCGGCGGCGTGGCCAGGACGTCGACCCGGTCGCCGGGCCGCACCAGCGAGGTGACCGCGAGGTCGGAGGGCCGCACCGGCGCGGCGACCTGCCCGGCGCCGAGCCGGTCGGTCAGGCCGGCCCCGACCAGTCCGGCGTCGGTCAGCGGTACGCCCGGCCGGAGGCCGCCGGCGAGGACCCGGCCCACGACCGCGGCCGGGTCCTCGACCGTGCCGGCCGGGCGCAGCTCGGGAGGGTAGTGCGCGACGGCGACGTCCCCGGTGGTGAGGACGGCCCCCGGAGCGAGGTCGGCCGCGGCGACGACGACCGGCACGGTGGCCGGCACGGGGGAGGGTTCCGGCGCCGGGCGGAGAGCCAGGACGAGGGCGGTGGCGGCGAGCAGCGCGGCCAGGACCTGCCGGGCGGTGTGCAGCGGCCGGCGCGGCCGGCGGAGGCGGACCATGCCGACACGCTGGCCGCCCTCGGCCGCCGGCGGGGCGGCGGACGCCGGGTTGTGGAGCCGGCGGCCGCCTGTGGATCGCGGGTCAGCTGGCGGCGGCGCTGCTCGAGGTGGAGCCGGAGCCGCCCGACGAGGAGGAGCCCGAGGACGACGAGCTGCTGGCGGCGGGCGCGGCGTCCTTCTTGCCGTCGGACTTCTTGCCGTCGGACTTCTTGCCGTCGGACGTGGTGCCGTCGGACGACGAGCCCGACCCGTTCGACGACGCCGTGGAGCGGCTGTCGGTGCGGTAGAAGCCCGAGCCCTTGAAGACCACGCCGACCGACCCGTAGACCTTGCGCACCGTGCTGCCGCACTCGGGGCACTCGCTCACCGGGGCGTCGGTGAAGCTCTGCACCACTTCGAACTGGTGCTTCCCGTCGGGGTTGGTGCAGGCGTACTGGTACGTGGGCACGGTGGTGGTACTCCTCGTCGGACGGGCCGGGCTGGCACTCTCACCCGGCGACTGCCAATGATGCGCGCCGCGACGGCGCCCGTCCACGTGCGGGCGGGGAGTGTCCCGCTCCGCGGGGGATGGCTCGTCGCACGGACACGGGTCCGCCGGGGCCCGGCGTTGCACGGTGAGCGGGGGCCGTTCGCCGCCACACCGACCGTCGGGAGTCCACGCCCGTGAGGGTGCCCGAGGCCGACCCGGCAGGCGGTCGACGTCGGTGCTGCCGCGGCGTGGCGGGGTCGGCCCCGGAGGCTGACCGGACGACGGGTGACCCGTCGCCGGGCGGGGCAGGATCCGGCGGTCCCCGCACCCGAGGAGGCGGTCCCCGCACCCGAGGAGGAGAGCGCCGCCGTGACCGAGCCCCGTCCACCGTTGCCGCCGTTCGACCACGACAGCGCGCTCACCAAGGTGCAGGCCGCCGAGGACGCCTGGAACACCCGCGACCCGCACCGCGTGAGCCTCGCCTACACCGAGGACTCGGTCTGGCGGAACCGCGACGAGTTCCTCACCGGCCGGGCGGAGATCGTCGACTTCCTGGAACGCAAGTGGGCGCGCGAGCTCGACTACGTGCTCCGCAAGAGCCTGTGGGGCTTCACCGACGACCGCATCGCCGTCCGCTTCCAGTACGAGTGGCACGACGCCGAGGGCCGGTGGTTCCACAGCTACGGCAACGAGCTGTGGGAGTTCGACGAGCACGGGCTCATGCGCCGGCGCGAGGCCAGCATCAACGACGTCCCCATCGCCGAGGCCGACCGGCGGTGGCACGGTCCGCGGGAGGACGACGAGCGCGGCCCGGGGCACGACATCCCGCTGCGCTGAGCCTTCGCGACATCGACGCCGGCACCAGCGCGCTCGCCGCCACACTCGGTGGGCTGCAGGGCCTGCCGGCCGACGCGATCCTCGACCGCGTGCTGGACCCGGTGCGCTGCGACCGCGAGGACGACATCGCCGTCCTGGCGATCCGCGTCGAGGGATGACCTCCAGATGGGCCCGGCGTGTCGCGCGGACGTACCGTTCCGGGCGTGGCGCAGCGGTGGCTCGACGAGGAGCAGCAGCGGATCTGGCGGACGTGGCTGAGTGTCACCGAGCTGCTCCCGCGGGTGCTCGACGCCCAGCTCCAGCGTGACGCCGGCCTGAGCCACGCCGCCTACGTCGTGCTGGCCATGCTGTCGGAGGCGCCCGGGCGCAGCCGGCGGATGAGCGACCTGGCCCGCCGCGCCAACCAGTCGCAGAGCCGGCTCTCGCACACCGTCGCGCGGCTGGAGGAGCGCGGCTGGGTCCGCCGCGAGCGCTCCGCCGAGGACGGCCGGGGGAACCTCGCCGTCCTCACCGACGCCGGGTGGGAGGTCGTCCGGTCGGTCGCCCCCGGTCACGTCGAGGCGGTCCGCGCCGCGCTGTTCGACCCGCTCACCGACGAGCAGACCCGCGCCCTCGGCGAGGCGCTGCAGGCGGTGCTCGACCGGCTCGACCCCGACCACCGCCTCCGCCTCCAGGAGGGGGCCGAGCTGTCGCCGGCCGGTGACGACGCGGGCGTCGCGGCGGGCACCGCCCGACGGGCCGGCCGTGCGGCGCCGGCCGGGGTGTGACCGCCGGCTGACCGGGAGCCCTTCTCCCGCGCACGGCGTCACTGGCTCGCGACGGTCCGGGCCGCGGGTGTCCGGCAGCCGGCCGGCGTCCTGGCTTCCCACCGCGGGTCCTGGCTCGGCACCGGTGGCGAGCCAGGACCGGCGCGATCAGCTCACCTGCCCGTGAGGGGAGGGCCCCTCAGCGGCCGAGGTGGCGGTAGCGGTGCAGCCGCGTGCGGAACCGCTCGCCGTCGTCCCGCCCGAGCAGGTTGGCCAGCTCCTCGCCGAGCACGCGCCCCAGCCGCCGGCAGAACTCCACCGGCTCGTCCCCGGCGTCCGGCCGCTCGGGGACGACGCGGTCGACGATGCCGGCCCGCCACAGGTCGGTCGCCCGCACGCCCTGGTGCGCGGCCATCTCGTCGGCCCGGTCGACGGTGCGGTGCACGATCGCCGAGGCGCCCTCGGGCGGCAGCGGGCCCAGCCAGCCGTTGGCCGCGGCCAGCACCCGGTCGGCCGGCGCGAGCGCGAGCGCCCCGCCGCCGGTGCCCTGGCCGAGCAGCACCGCGAGCGTGGGGGCTCGCAGCACGACCATGTCCTCGAGGCAGCGGGCGATCTCCGCGGCCAGCCCGCCCTCCTCGGCCTCCTTGGACAGCGCCGCGCCGGGGGTGTCGATGAGGGTGACCAGCGGCAGCCGCAGCTCGCCGGCCAGCCGCATGCCGCGCCGGGCCTCGCGCAGCGCGGCCGGCCCGAGCGGCGCCGACAGGGACTGCCCGCGCCGGTCCTGACCCAGGACGACGCACGGCGCCCCGCCGAAGCGCGCCAGGGCGAGCAGCAGCCCGGGGTCCTTCTCCCCGGCGCCGGTGCCGGACAGGCCGACGACGTCGGTGGCCGCGGTGCGCAGCAGCCGCCGCACGCCGGGCCGGTCCGCGCGCCGGGAGGCGGTGACGACGTCCCAGGCGCTGCGGCCGTCCTCGGGATCGTCGGTGTCGGTGCCGTCCTCCGGCGTCGGCCGCTCGGCGTCGGCGACGTCCCGGTGCCAGGTCTGCCGGGCGGCGAGCACCCGCAGCGCCCGGTCGGCGACCTCGGCGATCTCCTCGTGCGGGACGACGGCGTCGATGAGCCCGTGCTCGGCGAGGTGCTCGGCGGTCTGCACGCCCTCGGGGAAGGGCTCGCCGTAGAGCGCCTGGTAGACCCGCGGGCCGAGGAAGCCGATCGAGGCGCCGGGCTCGGCGATCGTCACGTGCCCCAACGACCCCCACGAGGCCAGGACGCCGCCGAACGTGGGGTCCCGCAGGTAGACCAGGTACGGCAGCCCGGCCTCCTTGTGCCGCGCGATGGCCGCGGTGATCCCGATCATCTGCAGGAAGGCGACGGTGCCCTCCTGCATCCGGGTGCCGCCGGACACCGGCGCGGCCAGCAGCGGCAGTCCCTCCTCGGTGGCCCGCTCGACCGCGCTGATGAGCCGGTCGGCCGCGGCCACGCCGATCGAGCCGGCGAGGAAGCCGAACTCGCCGGCGATCACCGCGACCCGCCGTCCGCGCAGCTGCCCCTCGCCGGTGGTGACCGACTCGTCCTGCCGCGTCCGCTCGGCCGCCCGGGCCAGCTCGGCGGCGTAGGGCTCCGGGAGGTCCCCGACGGTGATGGGGGAGTCCCAGCTCTTGTAGGAGCCGGGGTCGAGGACCAGGTCCCGAAGTGCCCGGGCGTCCAGCGACGTCACGCACCCTCCTCGCCGGCGCTCCTCGGACGCGTGCCGTGCCGTGCTCTGCTCATCGCGAGCCCGCTCACCGGCTCAGCCAGGCGCGGATCGCCTCGTTCGACGAGCCCAGCACCGGTGGCGCAGCGTGGTCGCGACGGGTGGTCTCGGTCTCGCCGTCGGGACCGGGCGCGAAGAAGCGCAGCGGCGGCCCGGGCAGCTGCAGCCGGCCGAGCGTCTCGTGGTCGACGTCGACCAGCAGGCCCTGCGACAGCGTCTGGTCCCAGCCGTAGACCTCGTCGAGGGTGCGCACCTTGCCTGCCGGGACGCCGGCGCCCGCGAGGCGGGCGAGCAGTTCCTCGGGGGAGATGTCGGCGAAGGTCTGCTCCAGCAGCTCGATCACCCGGTCGCGATGGTCGACGCGCTCGCCGTTGGTGGCCAGGCCCGGGGCGTCGGCGTCCAGGCCGAACTCGGTGCACAGCCTCCGCCACAGCCCCTCCGACCCGCAGGAGAGTTGCACGCTGCCGTCCTTGCAGTGGAACAGGCCGTAGGGCGCGATCGAGGGGTGGTGGTTGCCCTGCGCGCGGCCGACCTCGCCGGCGACGGTCCACCGGGTGCCCTGGAAGGCGTGCACGCCGATGATCGCCGCGAGCAGCGAGGTGCGCACCACCTGGCCGCGGCCGGTGCGCTGCCGCTCCATGAGCGCGGCGAGCACCCCGTAGGCGCCGTACATGCCGGCCAGCAGGTCGGCGATCGGGACGCCGACCCGCTGCGGGTCGTCCGGGCCGGAGCCGGTCAGCGACATCAGTCCGCCCTCGCCCTGGGCGATCTGGTCGTAGCCGGCCCGCCCACCCTCGGGCCCGTCGTGGCCGAAGCCGCTGATCGAGAGGGTGACCAGCCGCGGGTTGAGCTGCTCCAGCACGTCGGTGCCGAAGCCGAGGCGCTCCAGCGTGCCGGGGCGGAAGTTCTCCAGCAGTACGTCGGCACGGCGGACCAGCTCGCGCAGCAGCTCCTTGTCGCCGTCGTCCTTGAGGTCGAGGGTGACCGACTCCTTGTTGCGGTTGGTCGACAGGAAGTACGTCGACTCCCGCTCGGCGCCCTCCGGGTGGAGGAAGGGCGGGCCCCAGCCGCGGGTGTCGTCCCCGCTGCCGGGGTTCTCCACCTTGATGACGCGGGCGCCGAGGTCGCCGAGCATCATCCCGGCGTGCGGCCCGGCGAGGGCGCGGGTCAGGTCGACGACGAGGACGCCGTCCAGCGGTCCGGACACGGGTGCCTCCCTCTCGGGTCTACAGCCAGCCGGGGACGACGAACACCAGCCAGGCCACCAGCGGCCCGACGGCGACGACGATCGCGGCGTAGCCGAGGATCTGCTTGTAGAAGCGGTCGCGGTCGACGTCCTGGGCGTTGGCCAGCACCAGCGCACCGTTCGTCGAGAACGGGCTCACGTCCACGATGGTGGAGGCGACCGACAGTGCCACCACCACGCCCACCGCGCTGATCGCCCCCGATTCCAGGAACGGCACCGCGAGCAGGATGGCGACGCCGATGATCGCCGTCGACGAGGCGAAGGCCGACACCACCCCGCCGATGTAGGCCAGCAGCAGCGCGATAAGCAGCGGCACCCCCAGCCCGATCACCGCGTCGCCGACGTAGTCGATGGTGCCGGCCTCCTCGAGCACGAACACGAAGGTCAGTACGCCGGCGATGAGCAGGATGGTCGACCAGCTGATCTGGGCCACGGCGCCCTTGTGCTGCTGGGCGGAGAACAGCGCGAGGACGACGGCGACGGTGATGGCGACGAAGCCGATGTCGAGGTCGAAGACGAGCGCCAGGACGGCGACCACGAGCAGCCCGACGAGGGTGAGGACCTGGTCCAGGGTGACCGGCTGCGGCCGGTCGGGGTGGACGTGCTCGTCGTCGTCGCCGCCCACGGCTGGCCCGGGAGCCGCACCGTGGCCGCGGACGAGGGTGCCGTGCGCGTGCTCGGCGTGCGGCACGCCCGCCGCGGCGACCTTGCGCCCGATGAGTTTTCGGCCGCCGAGGACGAAGAAGAGGACCAGCGCGATGGCGATGTTGAAGACCAGCGCTCCCAGGAAGACCGCCAGCGGGCTGCTCGGCAGGCCCGCGTCCTCGACGATCGTGTTGACCGTGACGCCGTAGACGCTGATGGGGGAGAAGCCGCCGCCCTGCGCGCCGTGGATGACCATCATGCCCATGAGCAGCGGGCTGATCCCGTGCCGCGCGGCGAAGGTGAGCGCGATCGGGGCGATGATCGCGACGGCGGCGGGGGAGAGCGCGCCGATCGCCGTGAGCACCGCGGTGACGAAGAACATGATCCAGGGGATGGCGGCGACGTGGCCGCCGACGAGCTTCACGGCGCCGCGGACCAGCAGGTCGACGGTTCCGTTGTTCTGGGCGATGGCGAACAGGTAGGTGACGCCGATCAGCGTGAGCACCAGCCCGGCGGGGAAGCCGCCCAGGATGTCGTCGGTGGTCAACCCGACCGACAGGGTGCCGACGACGAAGGCGGCCACGAAGGCCAGCGCTCCCATGTTGATGGGCAGGAACGTCGCGATCGCGAAGATCGCGACGAGCGCCAGGATCGTGATGATCTCCGGTGACACGAGGAGCTCCTACGGCGTCGGAGGACTGGTACACCCGGTGCAGTGGCTCAGTGGCTCGGCCACTGATCTTCATGCGCCGCGCCGACAGCATGCCGGGACGTGATCGATCCCGCCCCCCATGAGCCCCGCGGTGCCTCCCGATGGCCTTCACCCGCTCCGCCGGTCTCCGCGGCTGTGCGAGCAGGTCCGTCCAGCAGCTGGTGTCCTGGGCCGCCGACGGCCTCCGTCCGGGCCGTCGCTCGGCCGGTTGATCATTGAGATCGCCGGCCTGGTGCGGGAGAGCCGGATCGAGTCGCTGTCCCAGGGGGCCGGCCCCCGCGCAGCCTGGCCGGTCACCGCGCGATCGCCGAGGCGATCCGGGCGGGGGACGCGCCGGCGGCCGCGGCCGCCGTGACCGCGCACATCGACCTGGTGTCCGACGTCCCGCTGCTCGCCGACGAGGACCGAGCCCGGCTCAGGTCAGGTCGAGCCAGCCGCCCGAGGGGGTGACCACCGCGGTGACGCGCCGGTCGTGCGGCTCGACCGGCAGCGCGTCGACCAGCTCGTCGTCGAAGACCAGGGCCACCAGCCGCGCGCCGGGACGCACGTGCCGCAGTGCGCGGTCGTAGTAGCCGCCGCCGCGGCCCAGACGCACCCCGGTCCGGTCCACCGCGACCGCGGGGACGACGACGACCTCGGCGGCGCCGATCGCGGTCGGCCCCAGCCGCGGCCCGACCGGCTCGAGCAGCCCGAAGCGCCCCGGGGCCAGCCGGCCGGTGTCCACCGCCCAGGACAGCTCGCGGCCGTCGGGCGGGACCACCGGGAGCAGCACCCGCGAGCGCAGCTGGGTGAACGCCGCCGGCAGCCGGCCCGCACCGGGCTCGGTGGGGTCGGGGGCGAAGGCGGCCAGCGTCCGGGTGCCGGCCAGGCCGCGGAGCAGGGCGGTGGTCACCGCGGCACCGGCCACGGCGCGCTCCTCCGCGGAACGGGCCTCGCGGCGGGCCAGGAAGCGAGCGCGGAGCGCGACCTTGGCCTCGGTCACGTCGTCCGCGGAGGTCACCGCCGCAGGCTAGCCAGCGACGCTCGGAGCGCCCGCGCGACCGGCTGTCGCGCGGTAGCTGGGCGGCGTGTCGGCGCGTGTCGCCGACGACGGCCGCTCCGCCGGCCGGTGACGTTCCGCTCGCCGGGGCCGACCGCCGCCTGACAGCACCGCTCGGGGCGCGCCCGGGCCGGGTCACTAGGCTCCCGCGCATGCCGACTCCGAGCGCCCGCCCGACGCGGAAGGCCGTCATCCCCGTCGCCGGGATGGGGACCCGTTTCCTGCCGGCCACCAAGGCGGTGCCCAAGGAGCTCCTGCCGGTGGTCGACCGCCCGGCGCTGCAGTACATCGTGGAGGAGGCCGCCCGCGCGGGTCTCGGCGAGGTGCTCATGGTGACCGGCCGCAACAAGGCCGCGATCGAGGACTTCTTCGACCGGCACCCCGAGCTGGAGACCGCTCTCGAGAAGAAGGGCGACGCCGCCCGGCTGGCGGCGGTGCACGAGTCCACCGAGGTCGCCCAGGTGCACTTCGTCCGGCAGGGCGAGGCGCGCGGGCTGGGCCATGCGGTGCTGCAGGCCGCGGCCTTCGTCGGCGACGAGCCGTTCGCGGTGCTGCTCGGCGACGACATCATCGACGCCCGCGACCACCTGCTCGAGCAGATGCTGCAGGTCCAGGCCGAGCACGGCGGCTCCGTCGTGGCGCTGCTGGACGTCGGCCGGGAGAACATCGACAAGTACGGCGCGGTCGCCGTCGAGCCCGGCGGTACCGACGTCGTGTCGATCACCGGCCTGGTCGAGAAGCCGCCGGTCGACGAGGCGCCGAGCAGCCTGGCGATCATCGGCCGCTACGTGCTGGCCCCCGAGGTCTTCGACGCGCTGCGTGGGACCTCGCCCGGCCGCGGCGGGGAGATCCAGCTGACCGACGCCCTGGCCACCCTCGTCGAGCGCGGCGAGCCGGTGCACGGGGTCGTCTTCTCCGGCCGCCGGTACGACACCGGCGACCGGCTGGACTACCTCAAGGCCGTCGTCCAGCTGGCCAGCGAGCGCGACGACCTGGGGCCGGGCTTCCGTGCCTGGCTGGCCGAGTTCGTGGCCGACCTGCCCACCGCGGGCGCGTCGGAGGCCTGAGCGGAGGCCGTCAGGGGGCAGCATCGACTCCTGTGGTGAGCATGACCGAGGACGGCAGGGACGGGACGGTCCCGGGGTACCGGGACACCACGGCGCTGGACCTGCGCTCCGGCACCCCGGTGTGGGACGTGCCGGCGCCCTCGCCCGCCGCCGACGGCGCCGTCGGGACGCCCGTGCACGAGACGACGGCGATCGACCGCGGCGCCGTCCCGCCGCCGCCCGCGGCGGCCGAGCCGGCGCCCCCGCGCGGCGTCGAGCAGCACCTCGACGAGATCCTCTCCGCGGTGCCGCAACCCGACCCGATCGAGCTGGCCGTCCTCGACGCACAGGGGCTGCTCTGCGCCGAGGAGGTCGTCAGCCAGCGTGCGCTGCCCGCCTTCGACCAGGCCGCGCTCGACGGCTACGCCGCCCGCGCCCTGGACGTCGAGGGTGCCACCCCCGCGGAGCCGGCCCGCCTGTCGGTGGTGGGGGAGACCGTCGCCGGCCCCAGCGGCCCGGCGTCGATCGGCCCCGGGATGGCGCAGAAGGTGGCCGCCGGCGCGATGCTGCCGGCCGGCGCGGACGTCGTCGTCCCGGTGGTGTGGACCGACGGCGGCATGGCCACCGTCGCCGTGCACGCCGGCCCGCTCGCCGGCACCTACGTGCGCCGTGCGGGGGACGACGTCGCACCGGGCACCACCGCGGTGCAGGTCGGCACCCCGATCGGGCCCGCGCAGATCAGCCTGCTCGCCGCGGTGGGCCGCGACCGGGTGCAGGTGCGACCCCGGCCGCGGGTCGCCGTCCTCTCCGCGGGCGGCGAGCTCGTCGACATCAGCACGACCCCCGCGCCCGGCCAGGTCGTCGACGTCAACAGCTACGCGTTGGCCGCCGCGGCGCGCGACGCCGGCGCCGAGGCCTACCGGTGGGGCATCCTCCCGGCCGAGCCGCGCCGGCTCTCCGAGGTCCTCGAGAGCCAGCTGCTGCGCAGCGACCTGGTGCTCGTCGCGGGAACCCTCGCCAGCGAGGGCGACCCGGTGCAGGAGGCGCTCGCCGCGCTCGGCCCCATGCACTTCTCGCAGGTGACGATGCACCCCGGGCCCGTGCAGGCCTTCGGCCGGCTGGGCCGCGACGCCGTCCCCGTCATCTGCGTGCCCGGGGAGCCGGTCGCCGCGCTGGTCGCCTTCGAGGTGTTCGTGCGCCCGGCGATCCGCATGATGCTCGGCAAGCGCCAGCTGTTCCGCCGCACCGTGCAGGCGATCGCCGCCGAGCGGCTGCTCTCGCCGCTGGGCTACCGGCAGTACCTGCACGGCCAGGTCATGCGGCACCCCGACGGCGGCTACGTCGTCGAGCCCCTGGGGGACGGCGACGAGGCGATGCTCGCGCGGATGGCCCGGGCTAACTGCCTGATCGTCGTCGACGAGGACGTCACCGAGGTCGCCGCCGGCGGCCTGGTGACGGTCATGCCGCTGCTGCTCGGCGGCTGAGCGGCGCCGTGGTCGACCCCTCCCTGCGGCCCGGCTGGCCGGCCTCCCTGAGCTGGGGTCCGGTCGAGCTGCACCCGCCGCGCCGGCGGGACGCGGAGGAGTGGAGCCGGGTCCGGCTGGCCAACGAGGCCTGGCTGGCGCCGTGGGAGCCGACCGCGGTGGGGCCGTGGGCTGCGCGGCACACCCCCGGGGCCTACCGGGCGATGCGGCGGGCCGTGCTGCGCCGCGCCGCGATGGGGCTGTCGCTGCCGTTCGTCGTCCGGGTCGAGGGCCGGTTCGCCGGGCAGGTGACCATCGACAACGTCGTCCGGGGCGCGCTGCGCTCGGGCAACCTCGGCTACTGGATGGACCGTGCCGTCGCCGGGCGGGGGCTGGGCTCGCTGGCCGTGGCGCTGGTCTGCGACCACGCCTTCGGGCCCGCGCGGCTGCACCGCCTGCAGGCCGACATCCGCCCCGAGAACGCGCCGAGCCGCGGGCTGGTGCGCCGGCTAGGGTTCCGTCACGAGGGCCTGCTGCGCCGGTACCTCGACATCGACGGCGACTGGCGCGACCACGACACCTTCGCGCTGCTGGCCGAGGACGCGCCCGGCGGCGTGGTCGCCCGGTGGCGGTCCCGCGTACCACGCTGACCGCCGGGACGGCGGGTGTCGCCGTGTCGACACGCCGCGCCGGGTGCGGCGATGGGCACTCCCGTCACACGACACCCACGGACACGCCGCGCGCCTCCCTCGAACGGAGGAGTCCAGGCCGTAACTTCGCCCGGCAGGTGACGCATGTGACGGGTGGTGTTCAGGATGGGTTCGGGTGTGCTGCTGGCCGCTCTGGTCGTGCTGTGGTTCGTCGTGCTGGTGCCCATGGTGGTGACCCGCGGTGACTCCTCGGCGGACCGCTCCACGGGGGCCGACGCCGGCCGCACGCTGCAGCGGCGCCGGGCGGTCGACCCCGCGGTCTTCGCCGAGACCGAGCGGGTCTCGATCGACCGGACCGCCCTGGTGACCTCCGGCGAGCTGCGGGTCGACGTCCACGCCATCCGTCGCCGCACGCTGGCCGGCCTGGTCGCCCTGACGCTGCTCGCCCTGGTCGGCGCCCTGGTCTGGAGCCCGTGGCTGTGGATCGCCCAGGGTGTGCTCGACCTCGCGGTCGTCGCCTACCTCATGGTGCTGCGGGCCGCCGCGCGCCGGGAGCGGCTGGCCGCCCGCCGCGCCGCCCGGGCCGCTGCCCGCGCCACCCGTCGGCCGGCCGCCCGGCCCGCCGCGCGCCCGGTGCCGGCGCCCCGCCCGGCACCCGTCGAGGAGGAGCCGGCCGCGGCGGTGCACTCCACCGTCGGCCTCCCGCACCCGAGCCTGCCGCTGGCGCCGGTGCACCCGCTGCGCCCGGGTCGGGTCGTGGCCGCCCGCAGCGCCGCTCCGGCCGGGTGGCAGAACAGCGCCGTCGTGGGCCTGGACGACGACGACATCGGGTTCGCCGACATCGACGTGTACCAGCCGCGCCGGGTCGCCAACGGTTAAAGGACCCCTCTACCCCCCACCACTCGCAGGCTCGTGGCGGGGCCCTGCAGAGGGGGCCGTTCCAGCACCTCGCGGTTAGCCGCCCCCGGTCGCGGTGCCGGCGGGGGCGGGCGGTAAGCTCGTCCCCAGTCAGGGGCTGTAGCGCAGTCCGGTAGCGCACCTCGTTCGCATCGAGGGGGTCAGGGGTTCGAATCCCCTCAGCTCCACCCCGACACCCACAGAGCCCCGCCCGGTCCGTCCGGTGCGGGGCTCTCTGGCACCCGGGTGCGGGTCAGCTCCGCGCTCGGGCCACGGCGGCCACCGCGGCCCGCGAGGCCAGCGCACCCAGGTGGCGCAGCTCCTCGGCGCCGAGCACCGCGCGGTGCCGCGCCGACTCGGCCGCGGCGAGGACGAGCGGCGCGGCCGTGCGCCCGAGGTGCCGGAGCTCCTCCGCGGACCGCACCGCCCGGTGCCGGGTGGACTCGGCCGCGGCGAGGACGAGCGGCGCGGCCGTGCGCCCGAGGTGCCGGGTGCCCCGGGCCGTCCGTGCGGACAGGGCGCGGACCTGCCCGGCCACCACCTCGGCGCGGGAGGGCGGGCGGGGCGCCCACGGACGACGGGCCCACAGCCGCCGGGGCCACGGCTGTCGGACCGCTGCGTGCCGGGCCCGGGCCCGCACCACGCCCAGCCCCGCCACCGCGGCAAGGGCGCCCGCGGCGAGCACCGCGCCGCGACCGGTCGACCCCGAGGCGACCGCCGGGGCGGTGTCCGCCGGCGAGGTGGCCTCGTCCGGGGCGCCGGTTCCTGCGGCAGCGCCGGTCCCGGCCGCGGCAGCGCCGGTCCCGGCCGCGGCAGCCGGCAGCAGGGTCTCCGAGGCCGCGCTCGACACCTGGATGCCGTAGTGGCGGTAGAGGTCGGCCTCCTGCTCCGTGGACAGCTCCCGGCCGCCGCCCACCGACGGCGCGGCCGTCACCTGCGCCCGGGTCACCGCGACCGTCACCCGGCCACCCGAGCCGTCGGCGTCCAGGGCCGGGACGACGGCGCTCGCGCCCTCGACCTCGACGTACACCCACTCCGGCCGGCCGGTGGACTGGTCGGCGAGGACGGCGGCGACCGCGCCCAGCTCTGCTCCTTCGCGGTCGACACAGGTCCAGCCGACCCACTCCCTGGCCTCGTCGCGTGCTGGCAGGCCCATGGCCGCCTCCTCGTGCCGTAGTCGATCGTCCCAGTGGTGGCGACTCCGCCGGTCAGGCTCCCCGCAGCCTGGCCGCCCGCGAGATCCGTCCGCAACCCGGCCCGGCGCGCCGTGGAGCCGGTGCCCTCGGCCGACGGCAGTGCGCGATCGAGTGTCCCCACCCGATCGGGTGACCTGTCCCGCCGGGCTCCTCAGGGCTCGGACCGCGGTGTCGATGCCCTGGTGTCGAGGAACGCAGGTCGCTGCGTCCCGCCGCTGCCGAAGGAGTTGCCGTGCACCAGCGCGCCTCTCGAGCCCGTCGCACCGTGCTCCCCGTCGCGGTGCCCGTCGGCCTGGTGCTGAGCCTCGCCCTGACCTGGGGCTCGACCCACGCCGCTTTCTCGGCCAGCACCGGCAACGCCGGCAACTCCTGGCAGACCGGCAGCGTCGTCCTCGGCGACAGCGACAGCGGGGCGGCCCTCTTCACCACCGCCAGCGACGGCGCCCTCAAGCCCGGCTCGAGCCGGTCGCGCTGCATCCGGATCGACTACACCGGCGACCTGCCCGCGGACATCCGCATGCATGCAGCGACGCCACCCACCGGCGCCACCTCCCTCGACCCCTACCTCGTGATGAGCGTGGAGCGGGGCGCCGACGTCGCGGCGAACACCGCGGTGGCGGCCGACTGCACCGGCTTCACCCCCACGTCCACGCCGACGTTCCTGTACAACACCGCGCAGGCCAACGGCCCGGCCGACCAGACGCGGACCCTGACCCACCTCAAGGCCACCCACCGGGACTTCGGCAGCGGTCTGCTCGTCAGCGCCGGTACCACGCAGAACACGCACCTGACGCTGCGGATCACCTACGCCGTCAAGGACGACAACGGGGCGCAGAACACCCAGTCCAGCGCCACGTTCACCTGGGAAGCGCAGAACACCCCGTGACCGCGCCTCTCCTCGTCGGCGGCGCACCGCGGAACCGCGTGCCCGCGTCCCCCGGGCGGAGCCTCCGTCCGGCCGTCGTGCTCCGCGTGGTCGTCGCGGCCGTGCTGGTGGCGCTGGCCGGCCTGGTGGTCCTCGCCCTCGCGCCGCGACTGGCGGGCTTCCAGGGCCACGTGGTCGTCTCCGGCTCGATGGAGCCGCGGCTCTCGGCCGGCGACGTCGTGCTGACGCGTCCGGTGCCGCCGCAGGACCTGCAGCCGGGACAGGTGCTGCTGTTCCCGGACCCCGAGGGAGCCGACCGGCTGGTGCTGCACCGCCTCGTCGCCTTCGACGCGCGCGGGGATCTGGTCACGCGCGGCGACGCCAACCAGAGCGACGACACCACCCACGTGCCGGCCTCGAGCGTCATCGGCGAGGCGCAGCTGCGCGTCCCCTACGTCGGGCTCCCCGCGTACTGGCGGTTCGCCGGGCAGTGGGGTTCCCTGGCCGCGCTCGCCGCCCTGCTCGCGGCCGCGACCGTCGTCGTCACCGGCCGGCCCGCGGGCCCCCGCGGCCGCACCAGCGCCGACCGGCTCGCCGACTCCCCGGCTGCCGACCGCCTCGTCCGCCGCGCCGGGCTGCCGCCCGTGCCCCCCGCGGGCCAGCGCCCGGCCGGCGTGCGCGGCGGGACGCCGCAGGTGGCCGGTCCCGCCGGCGCGTGACCGCTGCCCTCCTGCTCAACATCCGCCGCGCCCGGCCGAAGACATGAGCGAGCGAGACCGGTCCCGACGGCCGGACGCGACCTCGACGAGGGAGGGGAGAGGTGTGCGTCCACCAGTCGCGCCCGCGTCCCCGCGCCTGCCGAGGAGCAGCCGGGGCGCCGCCTGGCTCGTCGGCGCCGCCCTGCTCGCCCACCTGGGCGCCGGGTGGGTCCCGCACCCGGTCGAGCCGGCCGCCGCGAGCACCAGTGCAGTCAGCCTGGTCGACGACCGCGGTGGCGCGGCGCTGTTCACCTCCACCGGCCTGCGCCCGGGGCACACCGAGACCGCGTGCGTGGCGCTGGCGGTGACCGGGTCGGCCCAGTCGTTCAGCGAGGTGACGCTGAGCGCCGACGTCGCCGAGGACGACCTCGCGCCCTACCTGTCCCTGGCCGTCGAGCGGGGCACGCTCGGCGACCCGAGCCGGTGTGCGTCCTTCACCGGCGTGCCCGCCTGGAGCGGGACGCTGGACCAGCTGCCCCGGACCGCCGCCGCGGGGATCCCGACCGGCTGGCGGCCCGGGAGCGTGCCGTCGACGGTCTACCGGGTCACCGTGACGGTCCTCGACGACCCCCGGGCGCAGGGCCTGCGGGCCGCGGCCACCTTCGTCTGGGCGCTCGACGTCGAGCCCGTCCTCGAGCCGACGCCCGAGCCGGCCCCGGTCCCGGTGCCCGCACCGGAGGCCCCGGCGCCGGCTCCCGAGCCCACGCCCGCACCCGTCGCGACGCCGAGCGCCGTCCCGACCCCGACCCCGACCCCGAGCGCCGTGCCGACGTCCACGCCGAGCGCCGTCCCGACGCCCGAGCCCACGCCGGTCCCCTCCGAGACCCCGGGCGCCACCCCGGTGCCGCCGGTGACCGATCCCGGCGGGGACCCGCCACGGGGCACCGGCGACGTCGTCCAGGCGCCGCCGCTGGAGGCGTCCCCCACGACGGTCGCGGAGGTGGCCGCCGCGGTGGGGGAGACGGCGCTCGCGGTCGTGGAGGACGGCCAGTTCCCGCTCGCGCTGGTCGCCCTCGTGGCGGGGTTCCTCGCCGTGCAGGGCCGGCTCGACCGGCGGGACCCGAAGCTGGCGCTGGCCCGCGTCCACCAGGAACTGAACGACTTCCGAGACTTCCCCGAGCTGCCGAGGACGGCACCCACATGAGCCAGACACCTGCGTCCCCACAGGGCTCCCTGGACAACCTGCCCCTGGCCGACCGCCTCCGGTGGCTGCTCGCCGTCCGCATCGGCGTGGTCGTCGTCCTGCCGGTCGTGGCGTGGGTGGCCACGCGGACGGCGGAGACACCCCCGGTGGAGACCCTCGCCGTCCCCGGGGCCGTCCTGCTGGCCGTCGGACTCGTGCTGCAGAAGCTGTCGGCGCTCGGCCGCCGTTGGGCGGTGGCGGCGATCACGGTGCCGGTCATCCTCGACGCGGTCCACCTGGGGTGGGCGCTCTACGTCGCCGGGGGCATCTCCGGGCCGGTGGTGTACGTGATCGTCCTGCACGTCATCTGCGTCACGCTGCTCGGCTCGTTCCGCACCGGACTGAAGCTCGCGCTGTGGCACTCCCTCGTGGTCATGTCTGTCCTCAAGGCGGTCGACACGGCCCTGCTGCCCGCACACGGCACCGTCCAGGGCTTCGACTCCCTGCCCTACGGAGTGTTCCTCGTCGCCGTCTGGGTGACCGCGGTGATGACCTCGGGCCTCGGCGCGGTGAACGAGCGCGAGCTGCGTCGCCGGCGCTACGACGAGGAGGCGCTGCGCCGGCTGGCGGGCGCCCTGCACGAGGCGGACACCGGCGCCAAGGTCGCCGAGGCGCTGCTCGACTTCACCGTCGACGCCGCCGACTCGCCCCTGGCCGCGGTGCACTGCCACGTACCCGAGGGCAGCGCGGTGCCGGCGGTCGACCTGGCCGTCCGCAAGCACCGGGACCGGGACGCCGAGCCCCTGCGGCCGGTCGGCGTTCCGCTCCCGGGGTCGCTGCTCGCCGCAGCGGTCGACCGGGGCAGCACGGTCCTGGCGGCCATGAAGGGCCCCGACCCGTGGGTCGACGAGGTGCTCGAGGGCGCGCGGCGGGTGGTCGCCGTCCCGTTCGGGCTGGACGGCTCCGGCAGCGGTGTCCTGACCTTCCAGGACGACGCGCGCAGCGGCTCGCGCATCGAGCGACGCCGGGTCGGTGTCGCCGAGCAGGCGGTGGCGCACGCCGCGACGGCGTTCGCCCGCGTCGCGTTGCTGGAGCACCTGCAGGCCAGCGCGCTCACCGACGGCCTCACCGGGGTGGCCAACCGCCGGGCCTTCGACGCCGCGTTCGATCGGGAGCTGGCGGTCGCCGCCCGCAGCGGTGCGCCGGTGTCGGTCCTGATCATCGACCTCGACCACTTCAAGAAGCTCAACGACACCTACGGGCACCAGGCCGGCGACGACGTCCTGCGGGGGGTCGGCGCAGCGCTGCGGGCCTGCGTGCGGCCCGGCGACGTCGCCGCGCGCTACGGCGGTGAGGAGTTCGCGCTGGTCCTGCCCGGCGCCACGGCGGACGACGCCGTCGCGGTCGCCCGCCGGTTGCGCACGGTGCTCCGCGAGGTGGAGGCGCCGCGGCCGATCACGGCGAGCCTGGGCATCGCCTGCCAGCACGGCGCCGGCCTCTCCGCCGCGGAACTCCTCGCCACGGCCGACACGGCGCTGTACGCCGCCAAGGCCGGCGGGCGGGACCAGGCCCGCATGGCGGGTGCGGAGGGCCCGGTCAGCGGCGTCGCCGTCGACGAGGCGACCGTCACGCGGATCCCCCTCCCGCCGGTGCCCACCCCTCGGGCGCACGCGGCCCTCTGATCGGGGGGCGTGGCGCTCCTCCCTCCTCCGGAGTGGGGTGCGGTGGCCGGCCGTGGAGAGCTCAAGCCCCGGCGGACCGGTGCCGATGCCTGGACCGAGGATCCAGGCGCGCGAGACCGGACGGGAGGGGGTGACGATGGACAGGCCGCACCGGCGTGCCCGCCGGGCTCCCGGAGCCCGCCTGGCCGGTCTGGTCGCTGCGCTCGCGCTGCTCGTCGCCGCGCTGGCGCTCCCGTCGGTGCACGCGGCGTTCTCGGCCACGACGGGTACCCCGACCAACTCCCTGGCCGCCGACCGGCTCCAGCCGCCGTCCGGCCTGGTCGCCTCGCGGAACTGCACGTACGCACCCATCGTCCTGCGGGGGGCCCTCGCCTCGACGGAGCTCTCGCCGCTCACGCTCATCCCCCCGCCCGGGACCGCGGCGGGCGACGTGCTGGTCGCGCAGGTGGCCTACTACGGCACCTCGCCGCTCACGGCACCCGGCGACTGGACCCGGATCACCCTGCCGGACACGAGCGGGGGCGTCATGACCTCCGCCGTCTACTGGAAGGTCGCCGCGGGGACCGAGCCGGCTGCGGACTTCGCCCGCCCCGCCTCGGAGACCGGCGACATGGTGGGGGGGATCGTGGCCTACCGGGGGGTCAGCGGGAGCGCCCCCGTCGCCGTCGCCGGTGGGTCCACGGGCTCCGGCGAGACCGCGACCACGCCGGCGCTGACGACGACGGCGACGGGTGCGGTGGTCGTCCACCTCCTGACCAGGAGCGGTGGGCAACCCCCCACCCCGACGGGCACCAACGCGCTCTGGACGCACAGCTCGGACAGCGAGACCGTCACCGCGGCCGACGAGGCGTTCGCGGGGCCGGGCGCCGTCCCGCAGCGCACCTCGACGACGTCCGGCTCCACGACCGCGTGGATCGCCCAGACGGTCGTCCTGCGTCCTGCCCTCCAGCAGGTCGGCGCGTCCCTGTCCTGGACGGCGACCCCCAGCGCCTGGGCCGACGGCTACCGGGGCGAGCGCGTCGTGGGGGGGACGGTCCAGGCGACGAGCAGCGCGCCGATGGGGACGACGACCGTCACCGACACGGGCCTGGTGAACGGCACGACCTACACCTACCGCGTCTGGGCCAACCGCGGCACGTGGGCGTCGTCCGTCGTGACCACCACGCTGACCCCGAACTGCTGACCGGCGTCGCGGAGCGCTCAGCAGTCGCGGAGCGTTCAGCGGGCGGCGCGGAAGTCCGGCCGGCGCTTCTCGACGAAGGCCCGCACACCCTCCCGGCCCTCCGGGTCGGCGGCCGACTCGGCGATCAGCCGCGCCTCGTCGTCCAGCTGCTCGTCGAGCGTGCGGACGGCGGCGCCGCGGACCAGCGCACGGGTGCGCACCATCGCCCGCACCGGCCCGGCGGCGAGCGCGTGGGCGAGCTCGGTGGCGGCCGTGCGCAGCTCGTCGTCGGGCACCAGCCGGGCGACCAGGCCGCACGCGTGGGCCGCCGCCGCGTCCAGCGTGCCGTCGGTCAGCGTGAGGTCCAGGGCGCGCGCCGGGCCGAGGGCGTGCGCGAGGGTCCAGGACGTGCCGCCGTCCGGGGACAAGCCGATCGCGCCGTAGGCGGGCCGGATCCGCGTCGAGCGGGCGCAGACGACGACGTCGCAGGCGCCGAGCAGCCCGACCCCCGCTCCGGCGACCGCGCCGTGCACCCCGGCGACCACCGGCACCGGGCTGGCCAGCAGTGCCCGCACCACCTCGTGCCAGTCGGCGGCCAACCGGCCCACCTCGGTGCCCGGGTCGTCGGCGGCCGCGAAGCCGCGCACGTCGCCGCCGACGCAGAAGCGCTCGCCCTCGGCCAGCAGCAGCACCGCCCGGGTCTCCGGCGGCCGGGTGCGCAGCGCCTCGCCGAGCGCCGCGGCCATCGCCGGGTCGACGGCGTTGCCGGTCCCCGGCGAGTCCAGCGTCACCCGCCAGACGTCGCCGTCCACCTCCGTGCGCACCGGCTGGTCGGTCATCGTCGGCCTCCCTCGGTCAGAACCACGACGGGAACCACATCCGGTCCAGCCACTCCGCCCGCGACAGCGGCTCGCCGGTGAGCACGGGCAGGAAGTACACGAAGGTCGCCGCCACCACGCCGACGTAGAGCGCGACGACGCCCAGGCCGACCTGCCGGCGCAGCCGCGGGGCGCCGGGCCGGCCCAGCACGTCCTGCAGCACCAGGACGACGGCCAGCACGAAGAACGGCAGGACCGGGGCGGTGTAGAACGCGAACATCGTGCGCTCGGGGTTGAGGAACCAGGTGCCCCAGCCGGCGGCGACCGCGACGGCGACCACGATCGCGGCCGGGTCCCGCCGCGCGACCAGCCGCCAGGCCAGCCAGACCAGCGCCGGCGCGAAGGCCAACCAGAGGGTCGGCGTCCCCAGCATGAGGATGTAGCGGATCACCGGCTCGCCGGCCGCGTCGGTGAGCCCCTGCGGGTTCCACAGCAGGATCGGCCGGCCGTTGACCAGCCAGCTCCACGGCCCGGACTCCCACGGGTGCGGCGTGGACAGGCCGTTGTGGAAGGTCAGCCACTCGGCGTGCTGGTGCCACAGCGACCGCAGCGCGTCGGGGACCCACGGGAACGCCGTCTCCGGGTGCTGCTGCGCCCACGCCTTGCCCTGCGAGGTCTCCCCGAGGAACCACCCCGTGAAGCTGGCGAGGTAGCTCAGCACCGGGACGGCGGCCAGCGCCCACAGCGCACCGGGCAGGCCGCGGCGCGCGGCGGTGACCGTCGGCCGCGGAACGCCGGCCTCGCGCCAGGCGGCGCGGTCCCAGAACAGGCTCAGCACGGCGAAGGCGGCCAGGAAGTAGATCCCGCTCCACTTCACCGCGCAGGCACAGCCGAACAGGGACCCGGCCGCCAGCCGCCAGCCGCGGGGGCCCAGCGCGAAACCGGTCGCCGTCGCCGTCGCCGTCCCTGCCCGGATCCGGGCCCGGACCCGGTCGCGGTCGACGACCAGGCAGGCCACCGCCGAGACCACGAAGACCTGCAGGAAGACGTCGAGCAGGCCGATCCGCGACAGGGTGAAGGCGAGGCCGTCCAGCGCGAGCAGCAGGCCGGCGACCAGGCCGAGCAGCGTCGAGCCGGTCAGCCGGCGGGTCAGCCGGGCAAGCACGACGACGGCGATGCTGCCGGCGACCGCCGACGGGAACCGCCAGCCGAAGGAGTCGTAGCCGAACAGCCCGATGCCGCCGGCGATCAGCCACTTGCCCAGCGGCGGGTGCACGGTGAACGTGTAGCCGCGGTTGTACTCGTGGCCCCACTCGAGCAGCTCCTGGGCCTGCGGCGGGTAGTAGGCCTCGTCGAAGAGCAGGTCGCCCGGGTAGCCGATCTCCCACAGCCGGATCGCGAGGGCGCCCAGCCCGAGCAGCGCGGTCAGCACCCAGGCGAGGACCCGGTCCGACGGCAGCGGCGGGGTGGTATCGCGGCGCGGCCGGGGCAGCCGACCGCGGCGCGACCGGGCCGGGCGGAGCTCCCCGGGCTCCCGGTCCGTGCGATCCGGAGCCAGCACCGCCATGCGGCCAGGGTAGTGAAAGGACCCGCCTGCCCCCCGGAGCTCGTGAAACACCCCCTGCCCCCCGCCACTCGCAAGCTCGCGGCGGGACCCTGCAGGGGGCGACCCCTGCAGGCGGGCCTACGGCCGTCGTCGTGACAGGCTCGGCGCATGGTCGGACGGCTGGTGCTCGGTGGCGCTCCGCTCGGGCAGCCCGGCGACGTCGGCCCACGGCTGCGCTCGGCCATGGCGACCGCGGACGTGCTCGCCGTCGAGGACACCCGGCGCCTGCACCGCCTGGCCGCCGACCTCGAGGTGCAGCTGTCGGGCCGGGTGGTGACCTTCCACGAGTCGGTCGAGCGCTCCCGGCTGCCCGGGTTGCTGGCCGCGCTGGCCGAGGGCCGCACCGTCCTGCTGCTCACCGACGCCGGGATGCCCTCGGTCTCCGACCCCGGGTACACGCTCGTGCGCGCCGCGATCGACGCCGGCGTCGAGGTCACCTCGGTGCCCGGGCCGTCGGCGGTGACGACGGCACTCGCGGTGTCGGGCCTGCCGGTCGACCGGTTCTGCTTCGAGGGTTTCCTGCCGCGCAAGGCGGGGGAGCGGCGGTCGCGGCTGGCCGGGCTGGCCGACGAGCGCCGCACGATGGTCTTCTTCGAGTCGCCGCACCGGCTGGTCGACGCGCTCACCGACGCCGCGGCCGCGTTCGGGGACTCCCGCCCGGCCGCCGTCTGCCGGGAGCTGACCAAGACCCACGAGGAGGTCCGCCGGGGGGCCCTCGCCGAGCTGGCCGTGTGGGCTGCCGACGGCGTGCGCGGCGAGATCACGCTGGTCGTGGGCGGCGCGCCCGCGGCGCCGGCGTCGCTGTCGCCGTCCGAGGTCGCCGCGGAGGTCGCCGCGGAGGAGGCCGCGGGCGCCACCCGCAAGGACGCCATCCGCGCCGTCGTCGTCCGCACCGGGCTGCCCCGCCGCACCGTGTACGACGCCGTCGTGGCCGCCAAGTCCGACTAGCTCGGTCTCGGTGTGCACGTCCCGTGGTCTCGCGCCAGCCGGAGACGACCATCGGTGCACAACGGCGCGGCTGTGGACGACGGCCGGGGACCCTGCCGCCCGGTCCGGCACGGTGCGCCGGTGCCCGTGCCGCCCTCCGTACCCGACGTCCTCCGCAGCCGGGTCTTTCGGGCCTCGGTGGTGATCTCGAGGGGCCTGCTCACGCGCAACCAGCTGCGGGGCCCGACCTGGCGGCGGGTCTGGCCGGGCCTCTACGCGCACCGCGACGTCGAGGTCACCCACGCGCTCCGGGCCCGGACGGCGGCGTCGCTCCTCGTACCCGGGTCCGTGGTGACGGGGTGCAGTGCGGCGGTCCTGTGGGGCGTCGACCTCGTGGCGGCCGAGGCCGACGTCGAGCTGACCGTCCCGCCCGGCCACCACCCGGTGCGCGTCCCGGGCCTGCGCGTGCGCCGGAGCCGGCTGCCAGACGGGTGGGTGTGCCGGCGTCGCGGCGTGGCCGTGACGACGCCGGAGGCGACGGCTGTCCGGGTCGCCGCCGCGCTGGCGGATGACGACGCGGTCGTCGCGGTGGACCGGCTCGTCGCATCCGGAGTCGCCGGCATCGGGCCGGTGCGCAGCCTCGCCGCGGCGGCCCGGGGTCCGGGTTCGGCACGTGCGCGCGACGCCTGCCGGCTGGCCGACGGGCTGGCGGAGTCACCGCAGGAGACCCGGGTGCGGCTCCTCGTGCACCGAGGCGGCCTGCCGGCGCCCGTGGCCCAGTACGTCGTCCGCGACGCGCGTGGCTTCGTGGCGAGGGTCGACCTCGCCTGGCCGGAGCACCGGGTCGCAGTGGAGTACGACGGCCTCTGGCACGCCGAGCCGGGCCAGTTCGCACGCGACCGGCAGCGGCTCAACCGGCTGCAGGCGGCCGGCTGGCGGGTCGTGTTCGTGATGGCCGCCGACCTGCGCCGGCCTGACGAGTTGGTGGCCCGCATCGCCGCGGCCCTGACGCCTGTGCGCTGAGTGTGGTGTCCGGCTGCGACGAGGCCACAGTGGGCGCACAGGCGCGGGCCGCTACAGCCAGCCGTTGCGCTTGAAGCCGCGGTAGAGCAGCAGGCAGGTGCCGATGATCACCACCAGCACCACGAAGTAGCCGTAGCGCCACCGCAGCTCGGGCATGTACTCGAAGTTCATCCCGTAGATGCCGGCGATCGCGGTGGGGACGGCGATGATCCCGGCCCAGGCGCTGATCTTGCGCATGTCCTCGTTGTCGGTCATCGACGTGCGGGCCAGCGACGCCTGCAGGATCGAGGTGAGCAGCTCGTCGAGGGCGGCGACCTGGTCGCGCACCCGGATGGCGTGGTCCTCGACGTCGCGGAAGTAGGACCGCATCGCCGCCGGGACGACGTCGATCTGCTTCTCGGCCAGCTTCTGCAGCGGGACCTCCAGCGGGGAGACCGCCCGGCGCAGCGACAGCAGCTCCCGCTTGAGCTGGTACAGCCGGCCGATGTCGTCGGTGCGCTCCGGGCTGAACACCGAGGCCTCGAGCTCGTCGACGTCCTCCTCGACCGCGGCCGCGACGTCCACGAAGGCGTCCACCACGTGGTCGGCCACCGAGTAGAGCACCGAGGAGGGTCCCAGGCACAGCAGGTCGGGCTGTGACTCCAGGCTGCGGCGCAGGTCGGCCAGGCCGCCGTGCTCGCCGTGCCGCACGGTGATGACGTAGTTCGGGCCGACGAACACCATCACCTCGCCGGTGTCGACGACCTCGCTGGTCGCGGTCAGCCGGTCGTGCTCCACGTACCGGGCGGTGGTCAGCACCATGAACAGGACGTCGTCGTAGCGCTCGAGCTTGGGCCGCTGGTGGGCGTACACCGCGTCCTCGACCGCCAGCGGGTGCAGCCCGTAGTGGCCGGCGATGGTGCCGAGCTCCTCCTCGGTCGGCGCGTAGAGCCCGAGCCAGACGAAGCCGCCGCGGTCCACCGCCGCCCGCAGCGCCTCGTGCGGCTCGACCGGGGGCTCGCGGCGTCCGTCGACGTAGACGGCGCAGTCGACCACCGGGCCGGCACCGTCCGGTCGGGACGGCGTCGTGCGCGGCCGGCCCTCGGGCCGCGGGCGGGTCGACGGCAGCTCCGTCGGCAGCGCGCCGGGCGTCTCGCGGGGGACCTCCGTGCCGGGCATCCGCACTCCTCTCCGCACCGGGTCGATGCAGGCAGCGTAGGCATGCGGTCCGGCCCGTCCCGTGCCACGCTGCCGGGGTCCGACCGTGCCGTGGGGAGGGGACGTCGTGGCCACCAACGCCCGCCGGGTGAAGTCCGTCGAGGACTCGATCCGCGACACCGACGAGCCGGAGCACCGGCTCAAGAAGAACCTGTCGGGCCTGGACCTCACCGTCTTCGGCGTCGGCGTGATCATCGGCACCGGCATCTTCGTGCTCACCGGCATCGTCGCCCGGGACCAGGCCGGCCCCGCCGTGGCGATCTCGTTCGTCATCGCCGGCGTGGTGTGCGGGCTGGCCGCGCTCTGCTACGCCGAGTTCGCCTCGACGGTGCCGGTCGCCGGGTCGGCGTACACGTTCTCCTACGCCACGTTCGGCGAGTTCATCGCCTGGATCATCGGCTGGGACCTCGTCCTCGAGCTCGCGCTCGGCGCCGCGACGGTGTCCGTCGGCTGGTCCGGCTACCTCAACCAGCTGCTCGACGACATCGGCACGCCGTTGCCGACGTCGATCGCGGGGGAGACGGCGACGGTCAACATCCCGGCGATCCTCATCACCCTGGTGATGACCGGCGTGCTGATCCTCGGGATCAAGCTCTCGTCACGGGTCACCGCCATCATCGTCGCGATCAAGCTGGTCGTCGTCCTGCTGGTAATCGTGGTCGGGTTCTTCTACACCCGGGCCGAGAACTACTCGCCGTTCGTCCCGCCGGCGGAGCCCGCGGCCGCAGGGGAGGAGGGCTGGCTGCACACGCCGCTGATCTCGGTGCTCACCGGGTTCAGCCCCGGCACCTTCGGCTGGGGCGGCGTGCTCGCCGGCGCCGCGATCGTGTTCTTCGCCTTCATCGGCTTCGACATCGTGGCCACCGCCGCGGAGGAGACCCGCGACCCCAAGCGGGACATGCCGCGCGGGATCCTCGGCTCGCTGGCGATCTGCACCGCGCTCTACGTGGCGGTCTCGCTGGTCGTCGTCGGCATGCAGAACTACACCGAGCTGAGCGCGACCGCGCCGCTGGCGGGGGCGTTCTCGGCCAACGGGATGCCGGTCTTCTCCAGCATCATCTCGCTGGGCGCGCTGGCGGGGCTGACCTCGGTGGTGATGATCCTGATGCTGGGTCAGTCCCGGGTCCTGTTCGCGATGAGCCGGGACCACCTGCTGCCGCCGGGGCTGGCGAAGGTCCACCCGCGGTACGGCACCCCCTACCGCATCACCATCGCCACCGGGATCGTGGTCGCGCTGCTCGCCGGGTTCGTCCCGCTCACCGCGCTCGCCGAGCTGGTGAACATCGGCACGCTCTTCGCGTTCTTCCTCGTGTCGATCGGGGTGTGGTGGCTGCGGCGCACCCGTCCGGACCTGCACCGCTCCTTCAAGGTCCCGCTCATCAACGTGCTGCCGTGGGTCTCTGCGGCCGCCTCCCTGTGGCTGATGTCCAACCTGCCGGCCGACACCTGGCTGCGCTTCCTCGTCTGGATGGCCCTCGGTATCGGCATGTACTACGTGTACGGCCGCAGCCACAGCCGGATGGCCACCGGGGTGCGGATGTCGGCTGCCGACAACATCGCCCGCCGCTGAGCCCCTCGGAGGGGTGAGGCCGCCCGCGCACGCCCTCCAGTCGCCCGCTCCGGGCGCCGACCCGACCGGTGACCGACGTCCCCGGCCAGGGAGAGCACACCCGTGGCGAGCACCGTCCTCGACGCCCGCGCGACCCCCCGCGTGCCGTCGTCCACCGACCGGCGCCGGCCGCCGGCCGCCGTTCTGGCGGCCGCCGCCGTCGGCGTGGCGGAGGCGGTCGCGCTGCTGGCCGGTGGGCTGACCGGGCTGGACGGCCTGCTGCTGTCCCCGCTGCGGCCGGCGGGCCCGGTCGTCGCCGTCGTGCTGCTCCTGCTCGCCGGGTGGGTGGTGCTGTGCGGCGGTGGCGGGGTGCTGCTGCTCGACGGGTCGGGCCGGTGGCTCTACACCGCCGTCGCCACCACCGAGATCGCGCTGGTGGGGGCACTGCTGGCGCTCGCGCTGCTCACCCCGCTGTTCGATCCGCTGCCGGTCGGCCTGCCGCTGCCGGCACTGGCGCTGCTGGTCCTGGGCGTGCCGGTCGGCAAGCTGCTGCTCGCCGGCGCGCCTTCGCTGGCGGCGTGGGTCGCGGAGGGACCGCGTGCCCCGGTCCGCCGTCCCGAGCCCGCCGCCGCCGGCCCGCGGACCCGGCTGGCCACCCTCGCCGTCATCGGCCTGGCGCTGTTCGCCGTCGCGCTCACCACCCCGGTGCCCGCCGCGGTCCCCGACGCCCCGGCGACCGCGGGCACCGGCCAGCACTGAACCCGGTGGACGCCGCCGCCTAGGCTCGTGCCGTGAGTGATCGGCACATCCTGACCGCCGTGGCCTGGCCCTACGCCAACGGCCCGCGGCACATCGGCCACGTCTCCGGCTTCGGCGTCCCCTCCGACGTCTTCAGCCGCTACCACCGGATGGCGGGCGACCGGGTGCTGATGGTCAGCGGCACCGACGAGCACGGGACGCCGATCACGGTCGCCGCCGACGCCGAGGGCGTGACCCCCCGGGAGATCGCCGACCGCAACAACCGGGTCATCGTCGGCGACCTCCAGTCGCTCGGGCTGTCCTACGACCTGTTCACCCGGACGACGACGGCCAACCACGCGGCGATCAGCCAGGAAATCTTCCTGGGGTTGCTGAAGAACGGCTACGTCTTCCCGAGGACGACGCTCGGCGCGATCAGCCCGTCGACCGGGCGCACCCTGCCCGACCGCTACATCGAGGGCACCTGCCCGATCTGCGGTTACGACGGCGCCCGCGGCGACCAGTGCGACAACTGCGGCAACCAGCTCGACCCGGTCGACCTGATCAACCCCAGGAGCCGGATCAACGGCGAGACGCCGAAGTTCGTCGAGGAGGAGCACTACTTCCTCGACCTGCCGGCCTTCACCCGCTCGCTCGGCGACTGGCTCGACAGCCGCAAGGGGTGGCGGCCCAACGTCCTCAACTTCGCGAAGAACCTGCTCACCGACCTCAAGCCGCGCAGCTACACCCGCGACATCGACTGGGGCGTGCCGGTGCCGCTCGACGGTTGGCGGGACCGCCCCGACAAGCGGATCTACGTGTGGTTCGACGCCGTCGTCGGCTACCTGTCGGCCTCCATCGAGTGGGCGCGCCGCTCCGGGGACGACGACGCGTGGCGCCAGTGGTGGCAGACGCCGGACGCCGACGCCTACTACTTCATGGGCAAGGACAACATCGTCTTCCACGCCGAGATCTGGCCCGCCCAGTTGCTCGGCTACAACGGCGAGGGCGACAAGGGCGGGACGGCGGGCTCGCTGGGCCGGCTCAACCTGCCGACCGAGGTGGTCTCCAGCGAGTTCCTGACCATGGAGGGGCGCAAGTTCTCCTCGTCCCGCCAGGTCGTCATCTACGTGCGCGACTTCCTGGCCCGCTACGACGCCGACGCGCTGCGCTACTTCATCGCCGCGGCCGGGCCGGAGAGCCAGGACACCGACTTCACCTGGGCGGAGTTCCTGCGGCGCAACAACGACGAGCTGGTCGCCGGCTGGGGCAACCTCGTCAACCGCACGGTCTCGATGGCCGCGAAGAACGTCGGCGCCGTCCCGACGCCGGGCGAGCTGACCGACGCCGACCGCGCGCTGCTGTCGGCCACGCAGGGCGCGTTCGGCCCGGTCGGTGAGCTGCTGTCGCGCAACCGGCAGAAGGCCGCGGCCACGGAGGCGATGCGGGTGGTCGGCGAGGCCAACAAGTACCTGTCCGACCAGGCGCCGTGGAAGCTCAAGGAGGACCCGGCCCGCCGGGACACCGTGCTGCACACCGCGCTCCAGGCGGTCAGCGACTGCAACACGCTGCTCACCCCGTTCCTCCCGCACTCCGCGCAGAAGGTGCACGAGCTGCTCGGCGGCACCGGCGTGTGGTCGCCGGCGCCGCGGATCGAGGAGGTCACCGACCTCGACGACGGCTCGCCCTACCCGATCATCACCGGCGACCACGGCGACGGGCAGGCCGTCTGGGCCTCCCGGCCGCTGCCGCCGGGGACACCGCTGTCGCCACCCACCCCGGTGTTCAAGAAGCTCGACGAGTCGATCGTCGAGGAGGAGCTGCGCCGGCTGGAAGGGGACCAGTGAGCGAGCTCGCGAGCTCACCGATGGACAGAGCGGCCCGGCGAGAGTTGAGCCTGGGCGCCAGCGAGGGCCTGGTGTGAGCCGGTCGGCCGCCTCGCGGGCGAACCGGCGGGGCGAGCCGCCGCCGTCCCCCGAGCCACTGCCCGGATCGGCGGTCGACAGCCACACCCACCTCGACATCGTGCTCGACGGCTTCCGCCCCGAGGGCGGGCAGCCGCCGGCCCCCGAGGACGTCGACGCCGAGATCGCGGCCGCCGCCGCCGTGGGCGTCCCGCGGCTGGTGCAGGTCGGGGTGGACGTCGGGTCGTCCCGCTGGTCGGCCGAGCTCGCCGCCCGGCACCCCCACGTGCTGGCCGCCGTGGCCCTGCACCCGAACGAGGCGGGGCAGGGCGCGGCGACCGACGACGCGCTGGCCGAGATCGACCGGCTGGCGGCGCTGCCGCGGGTGCGGGCGGTGGGGGAGACCGGCCTGGACCGCTACCGCACCGGGCCCGAGGGCTGGGCGGCGCAGGAGGCGTCCTTCCGGGCGCACGTCCGGATCGCCAAGGAGCACGGCGTGGCGCTGGTCGTCCACGACCGCGACGCCCACGAGGAGATCCTCCGGGTGGTCGACGACGAGGGCGCGCCGGAGCACGTCGTCATGCACTGCTTCTCGGGCGACGCCGCGTTCGCGAAGGCGTGCGTCCAGCGGGGCTTCGTGCTCTCCTTCGCCGGCACGCTCACCTTCGCCAACGCCGGCTACCTGCGGGAGGCCGCCGCGCTCACACCAGTCGAGCAGCTGCTCGTGGAGACCGACTCGCCGTTCCTCACCCCGGTGCCCTTCCGCGGCCGGCCCAACGCCTCCCGGCTGGTACCGCACACCGTGCGCGCGCTGGCCGAGGTCACCGGTGTCGAGCTCGGGGAGCTCTGCGTCCACCTCACCGCGACCGCCGAACGCGTCTTCGGGGCGTGGTAGTTAAAGGACCCCGCTGCCCCCACGCCTCGCTGGCGCTCGCCGCGGGACCCTGCAGCGAGGCCACCGACGGCCCGGATCGCAGTGTCATGGCAGCGACACGTCACGTGGCGCCGTTCGGGGGGACACTGGCGACGTGGGCCGCCTCATCGCCGTCGTCCTCTTCATCGCCGTGCTGGTCCCCGGTGTCCTGCTCGCCCGCGCCTGGGCCCTGGCCGCCGGCCGCCGGGCCGTCGCCGCCGCGGCGGTCGGCTTCACCACGCCCACGCCGGAGGGGCTCGCCACCCTGGCACGTCAGGCCCAGCACGGACGCCGCGTGCGCCGGCTGGGCTTCCTGCTCGGGCTGGCCGGCATCGGCGTCAGCATCGCGCTGTTCGCCGAGGCCTCGGTCTTCCTCTGGCTGCCGGCGCTCGTCCTCGGACTGTTGCTGGGGGTCGTCCTCGCCGAGGGGACCCGCCCCCGGCCGCGCTGGCGGGCCGGGTCCCCGCCGCGCCGGCCGCGCCAGTCCGAGCTGATCTCGATGGTGCTGGTCTGGTCGATGCGCGCGGTCGCCCTCGCCGAGCTGGTCGCGGCCGTCCTCATGTGGCGGCGCGGCGAGCTGCCCGACAGCGTCGGCTGGGTCGCCGTCGTCGTCCCGCTGGCCGCCTGGGTGCTCGCCGAGGTCGCGCTGCTCCGGGCGCAGCTGCGGCCGCTGCCCGCCGAGGGAGCCGATGTGCCGCTCGACGAGGCGCTGCGCACCTGGACGGCGCACCTGGTCACCGCGGCCGTCAGCGTGCTGGCCCTGCTGCCGCTGGGGACGCTGCTCCTGGCGGCGGGCATCGACCTCGGCGACCGCGTGACCCGGGGCTTCGACCTGCTGCCCGTCGCACTCGTCGCCGGCGGCTTCGCCGGGCTGGCCGCGGGCCTCGCGCTGGCCGTCTTCCTGGTCACCTGGCTGCGGCCGGTGCGGGTCGACGACCGGGCACTGACCGTGTGATCGATGACCTCGCGGTCCTCTGGACCGCACCGCGGCCAGGTGCCGTTCCCGACCTGTGTTGAGCCCTGCCCGGCGCTCGATCGCGGGAGGGTCCCGCCCCCACTCCTCGCGCGATGACCTCGCGGTCCTCCGGACCGCACCGCGGCCAGGTGTCGTCCCCGACCTGCGTTGAGCCCTGCCGGCCGCTCGATCGCGGGAGCCTCCGGCCCCCACTCCTCGCGCGATGACCTCGCGGTCCTCCGGACCGCACCGCGGCCAGGTGCCGTCCCCGACCTGCGTTGAGCCCTGCCCGGCGCTCGATCGCGGGAGCCTCCGGCCCCCACTCCTCGCGCGATGACCTCGCGGTCCTCCGGACCGCACCGCGGCCAGGTGCCGTCCCCGACCTGCGTTGAGCCCTGCCCGGCGCTCGATCGCGGGAGCCTCCGGCCCCCACTCCTCGCGCCGCCTCGCGGGCGGCCCTCGTTGGCATAGTTCCCAGGCCCTGTGCCGTCGGCGTGATCGTGCTCTGGGCTCGATCACCTTGCTGACCTCACCCTGCGCAGTCGTCACACCCGTCCCACCCGGCGCGCCCGTCACCGACCGTGTCGGCGCGTCCCCGAGTCGACATCTCGCCTCGCTGGTTCACTCATCACGCACCGAAGTCAGACGCATCGCCTCCGTTATCGTGTCGTGACCAGCCGGGGTGGGGACCCACCCGGAGGGCACCGCGACCGGGAGCTCAGCCTCCCGGTCGTCCGCCGTCCGGGCCGGGACGCGCTCGGTACCCGCCAGCCGGCGTGGTGCCCGTGCGCCCCTCAACCCGGGTCTCCTGAGCCCCTGGAAGAGTCGTGCCCCGATCGCTGAAGTCCGTCCTCTTCGCCCTGGTCCTGCTGGGACTCGTGGGCGGTTCCGTGGCCTACGTCGCCGCGCAGAAGTCCCTGACGCTCACCGTCGACGGGCAGCCGCGGGAGGTGCGCACCTACGCCGGCACCGTCGGCGAGGTGCTCGAGGAGGAGGGGCTCGAGACGCAGTCGCACGACGTCGTCCTGCCCGACCCCGCGGCCGGCGTCGCGGACGGCGACACGGTGGTGCTCAACCGCGCCCGCCCGCTCACCCTCACCGTGGACGGCGTGCAGAGCGAGGTCTACGTGACCGCGCTGTCGGTCGACGAGGCGCTGGCCCAGCTCGGCTACCGCGCCGAGGACCTCGTCGTCTCCGCCAGCCGCAACGAGCGCCTCCCGCTCGACGGCATGGCGCTCTCGATCACCACGCCCAAGGCCGTGACCCTCGTCGTCGACGGCCAGGAGCGGATGGTCACCACCACCGCGGCCACCGCCGGCGACCTGCTCGCCGAGCAGGGCGTGGCGCTCGGCGCGACCGACCGGACCAGCCTGTACCCGGAGCAGGCGCTGCTGGCGCACATGCGGCTGCAGGTCTTCCGCGTGCAGGTCGGCGAGATCGCCGTCCCCACGCCGATCGACTACCGGACCGTCGAGACCGAGGACGCCAACGCGTTCGTGGGCGACGAGACGGTCACGCAGGAGGGCGTCGAGGGCGAGCAGGTGACCACCTTCCGGGTCACCGTCACCGACGGCTTCGAGACCGCCCGCGAGCAGCTGGCCACCACGGTCACCCGCGAGCCGGTCGACGAGCTGGTCACCGTCGGCACCAAGCCCCGCCCGGGCAACAAGCCCAGCGCGGACGGCCTGGACTGGGCCGCCCTGGCGGCGTGCGAGTCCGGCGGGCGCCCGAGCGCGGTGAGCGGCACCGGCAAATACCGGGGCATGTACCAGTTCTCGCAGGCGACGTGGAACGCTGTCGGGGGCAGCGGCGACCCGGCCGCCGCCTCGGCCGACGAGCAGACCTACCGTGCGCAGCTGCTCTACCAGCGCTCCGGCGCCGGCCAGTGGCCGCACTGCGGCTCGCGCCTCTTCAACTGATCGGATCCTGCTGAGCACGCCACCCGAGCACACGGACGGGCTGCTGGGACCGGCCGCCATCCGCGACCTGGCCCAGCAGCTCGAGCTGCGTCCGACCAAGACCCTCGGGCAGAACTTCCTGCACGACGCGAACACCATCCGGCGGATCGTGCGCACCGCCGAGCTCACCCCGCAGGACGTCGTGCTCGAGGTCGGCCCGGGGCTCGGCTCGCTGACCCTCGGGCTGCTCCCCGTCGCCGCGCACGTCACCGCGGTCGAGATCGACCCGCGGCTGGCCGCGCTGCTGCCGCGCACCGCCGCCGAGCGTGCTCCGACGCTGGCCGGCCGGCTGACCGTCGTCGAGGCCGACGCGCTGCGCGTCCAGGGGCTCCCCGACCCCGCCCCGACGGCGCTGGTCGCCAATCTGCCGTACAACGTGGCGGTGCCCGTCCTGCTGCACCTGCTGGAGCTGCTGCCCACGCTGCGGCGCGCGCTGGTGCTCGTCCAGGCCGAGGTCGCCGAGCGGCTCGCCGCGGCCCCGGGCTCGACGGCCTACGGCGTGCCGTCGGCGAAGGCCGCCTGGTACGGCGACGTGCGGCGGGCCGGCAACGTCGGACGCCGGGTCTTCTGGCCCGAGCCCAACGTCGACTCCGGCCTGGTCGCCCTGGACCGCCGTCCGCCGCCACCCGGGGACCGCGCCGCGACCTTCGCCGTCGTCGACGCCGCCTTCGCCACCCGCCGCAAGGGGCTCCGGGCGGCACTGGCCCGCTGGGCCGGCAGCCCGGCCGCCGCCGAGGCCCGGCTGCGCGCCGCGGGCATCGACCCGACCACCCGCGGCGAGCAGCTGTCGATCGCGGACTTCGCCCGACTGGCCGCGACGCAGGTCCCGGCATGAGCTGGTCCTCACCCGGGGGACCCGGCCGGCTGGCCGGCGACGGTGGCGTCGTCGCCCGGGCGCCGGCCAAGGTCAACGTGCACCTCGCGGTCGGGCCGCTGCGCCCGGACGGCTTCCACGAGCTGCGCACCGTCTACCTGGCCGTCTCGCTGTTCGACACGGTGACCGTGCGGCCCGGCGCTGGGCTCTCCCTCAGCGTCACCGGCGAGGGGACCACGGGCACCGGCCCCGACGCCGTCCCGACCGACCGCCGCAACCTGGTCTGGCGGGCCGCCGAGCTGCTCGCCGAGCGCGCCGGGGTGCCCGCCGACGCCGCCATCACCATCGACAAGTCGATCCCGGCCGCCGCTGGGCTGGCCGGCGGCAGCGCGGACGCCGCCGCGGCCCTGGTCGCCCTCGACGCGCTGTGGGGCACGCACGCCACCCGCGGAGAGCTGACCGCGCTCGCCGCCCGGCTCGGCAGCGACGTCCCGTTCAGCCTGCTCGGCGGGGTGGCCCTGGGCTCCGGCCGGGGCGAGCAGCTGTCGCCGGTGCTGGCCCGCCGCCGCTGGGACTGGGTGCTCGGCATCGCCGGCGAGGGACTGTCCACGCCGGCGGTCTACGCCGAGCTCGACCGGCTGCGGGCCGAGGGCCGGGTGCCCGGCGGCGAGGAGCTCGCCTCGCCGGACCCGGTCATCGCGGCGCTGCGCAGCGGGCCGGTCCCGGCGCTGGCCGCCGCGCTCGGCAACGACCTGCAGCCCCCGGCGCTGACGCTCCGACCGGACCTGCGGCGCGCGCTGCGGGCGGCGACCTCGGCCGGCGCCGCAGCGGCGCTGGTCAGCGGCTCGGGCCCGACGGTGGCCGCGCTCGCCCAGGACGAGGACTCCGCCGTCCGGCTGACCGCGGCGTTGGCCGGGGAGGGCGTGTACCGCACCGTCCGGGCCGTCCACGGCCCCGTGCCCGGCGCCCGACTGGTCGGCTGAAGAAGGGCCCGCGCCGCCTGTCCCCGTCCAGGGTCGGCCCCGTCCAGGGCACCGCCCTGAGCTCGCGAAGGGCGGGGAGGACGGGGTCCTTCAACCTGTGAGGGGGCCACTGGCCGGGCGCCGCCCCGCCGACGGCTGGAGGTGGCCCAGGCCGCCGTAGGCGAGGTCGACCAGGTGCGCGGCCACCTCCTCCTTGCCCGGGGAGCGCCGCGCCAGCCACCACTGGCCCGCCAGGGCCACCATCCCGACCAGGGCCTGGCTGTAGAGCCCGGCCGGGGCCGGGTCGTGGCCCCGGGCGTCGAGCTGGGCGCCCATGACGTGCTCGACCCGGTGCGCTACCTCGCCGATCAGCGACGCGTGGCCGTCGGCGGAGCCGGCGACGGGGGAGTCCCGGGAGAGCACCCGGAAGCCGTCGGTGTCCTCCTCGATGTAGTCCAGCAGCACCAGCGCGGCCCGCTCCAGCAGCCGGCGCGGCGAGCCGCCGGCGGCGAGCGCGGCGGTGAAGCGGTCCAGCAACCGCTGCATCTCCCGGTCGACGACGACGGCGTAGAGCTCCTCCTTGCCGCCGCTGAAGTGCTCGTAGACCACCGGCTTGCTGACCTCGGCGCGCGCGGCCAGCTCCTCGATGGAGGTGCCGTCGTAGCCGCGCCGGGCGAAGACCTCCCGGCCGACGTCGAGCAGCTGCTGGCGCCGCTGGGTACCGGTCATGCGCACCCGGGGCCGCGCCGCGCCGCCGGCCACGGCGCCCGACGCGCTCCGGCCCCGTCCAGAGGCTCGCTCTGAGCCTGCGAAGGGTGAGGGGGACGGGGTGTTCTTCAGGACGCGGCCGTCGCGGGCGTGCGGCGCTTGGCCGCCAGCCGGACCGGGTCGGGCCACTTGACCGCGTGCGCCCAGCCGAGCTTCTCGAACAGCCAGATCACCCGGGCGCTGATGTCGACCTGCCCGCGCAGCACGCCGTGCCGGGCGCAGGTCGGGTCGGCGTGGTGCAGGTTGTGCCAGGACTCCCCAGCGCTGAGGATCGCCAGCGGCCAGAAGTTGGTGGCGCGGTCCCGCGAGACGAACGGCCGGTCCCCGACGACGTGGCAGACCGAGTTGATCGACCAGGTCACGTGGTGCAGCAGCGCCACCCGCACCAGCCCGGCCCAGAAGAACGCCGTCCAGGCGCCGGTCCAGCTCGCCGTGACCAGGCCGCCGATGACGGCCGGCAGCGCCAGGCTGAGGAACGCCCACACGACGAACAGCCGGCTGGTCCGGCGTAGCCCGGTGTCCTTGATCAGGTCGGGGGCATAGCGCTCGGCGTTGGTCTGCCGCCGGTCGAACAGCCAGCCCAGGTGCGCGTGCCACATGCCCTTGAGCAGCGCGCGGGCGTCGGTGCCGTAGCGCCACGGCGAGTGGGGGTCACCCTCGCGGTCGGAGAAGGCGTGGTGACGGCGGTGGTCGGCCACCCACTGCACGACCGGCCCCTGGATCGCCATGCAGCCGACGACGGCCAGCGCGATCCGCAGCGGCCGGGTGGCCTTGAACGAGCCGTGGGTGAAGTGCCGGTGGTAGCCGACCGTGATACCCAGCAGCGTGAGGGCGTAGAAGCCGACCGCCAGACCCACGTCGAGCCAGGACAGTCCCCAGCCCCACGCGGCGGGGACGACGGCGGCCAGGGCGAGGAACGGCACGACCACGAACACGTAGAGGGTGACCTGCTCCAGCGCCCCCTTCTCCTTGCCCAGGGCGTTCGCCGGGAGGCCGGCGTCGGGGTCGGCAGGCCGGCGGACCGGGGCCGTGGGCCGGGTGCTGGCAGGAGCGGACAAGCGGCCTCCAGGTCGCGTCGTGCGGTCCGGCGAGGCCGCCGTACCGGTACGGGACCGTAAGCTACGTCACCGTAGGGAGCCCCGCCCGCCGAGCCCGGGCGCGGTACCCGATGGCCCGAGCGGCGGACGCCTAGGCTCTCGTCGGACGCCGGTCCGGCGTCCGCGCCCGCGATGGGGGATGGGGTAATCGGCAGCCCGCCGGCCTTTGGAGCCGGGAAGTCTCGGTTCGAGTCCGAGTCCCCCAGCAGACGTCGACGTCCAGGCCGAGGAGACCCGTGTCCGAACCGCTGCCGCCCGGTGCCGCTCCCGAGGGCGGGATCGCCGCCGTCGTCGTCCTCGCCGCCGGGCAGGGCACCCGGATGAGGTCCGCGACGCCGAAGGTGCTGCACGCCCTCGGCGGGCGCAGCATGCTCGGTCACGTCCTGGCCGCGGCCGCGCCGCTGGTCGCCCGGCACACCCTCGTGGTGGTCGGCGCCGGCCGGGAGGCCGTGGAGGAGCACCTGGCGCAGGTCGCCCCGGGCGCGCGGCCGGTGCTGCAGGAGGAACAGCGCGGGTCGGGGCACGCGGCGGCGGTCGCGCTGGCCGCCGTCCCCGACCTCGAGGGGCCGGTGCTGCTGGTCAACGGCGACGCCCCGCTGCTGCGCCCGGAGACGGTGACGGCGCTGGTCGAGGCGCACCGCGCCGCGGGCGCCGTGCTCACCGTGCTCACCGCCGAGGTCGACGACCCGACCGGCCTGGGCCGGATCGTGCGGGACGGCGACGGCGCTGTGCGGGCCATCGTCGAGCAGCGCGACGCCACCCCCGAGCAGCGGGCCATCCGCGAGATCAACGCCGGCGTCTACGTCGGCGAGGCGGCCGCGCTGCGCCGGGCGCTGGGCTCGCTGCGCGAGGACAACGACCAGGGCGAGCAGTACCTCACCGACGTCCTCGGGCTGCTCGTCGCCGAGGGCGCCCCGGTCGCCGGCGTCCCCGCCGAGGACCCCGTCGACGTGCTCGGCTGCAACGACCGCCGGGAGCTCGCCGCCCGCCGCCGCACCCTCAACGACCGCGTGCTCGACGACCTGATGCGCTCCGGCGTCACCGTCGTCGACCCCGCCACCACGTGGGTCGACGTGACCGTCACCGTCGCGGCGGACGCCCTGCTCGAGCCCGGCGTCCACCTGCGGGGGACGACGTCGGTCGCCACCGGCGCGGTCGTCGGCCCGGACACCACCCTCGTCGACACCACCGTCGAGGAGGGCGCGAGCGTGGTGCGCTCGCACGTGCTGGGCGCGGTCGTCGGCCCGCGCGCCACCGTCGGCCCGTTCAGCTACCTGCGCCCGGGCACCCGGCTGGCGGCCGCGTCGAAGGTCGGCGCCTTCGTCGAGACCAAGAACGTGCAGGTCGGCGAGGACTCCAAGGTGCCCCACCTGTCCTACGTCGGGGACGCCACGATCGGGCGGGGCTCGAACGTCGGCGCGGCGACGGTGTTCGTGAACTACGACGGCGTCGCCAAGCACCACACCCGGGTCGGCGACCACGTGCGCATCGGCTCGGACACCATGCTCGTGGCGCCGGTCACCGTGGGGGACGGCGCCTACACCGCGGCCGGCTCGGTGATCACCAACGACGTCCCCCCGGGGGCGATGGGCGTCGCGCGGGCCCGCCAGCGCAATGTGGCAGGCTGGGTGCGACGGCGCCGTCCCGGGACGGCCGCCGCGCAGGCCGCCGAGGCGGCCGTGGATGCAGGGGCCGAGGCGGCGGCCCACACTCGCGCGGAGGCGTCCGAGTAGGGCCCGCCGGCCGCCCGACCGACGCGACGAGCAGGGGTGGACGAGCCGATGAGCGCGATCCGGCAGACGACCAGCAAGAGCCTGATGCTGTTCTCCGGTCGGGCCCACCCCGAGCTGGCCGACGAGATCGCCGGGCACCTCGGCGTGACGCCGACGCCCACCGCGTCCTACGAGTTCGCCAACGGCGAGCTCTTCGTCCGCTTCGAGGAGTCCGTCCGCGGCTGCGACGCGTTCATCGTCCAGAGCCACACCGCGCCGATCAACACCTGGCTCATGGAACAGCTGCTCATGGTGGACGCCGCCAAGCGCGCGTCGGCCAAGCGGATCACCGTCGTCGCCCCGTTCTTCCCCTACGCCCGGCAGGACAAGAAGCACCGCGGCCGCGAGCCCATCTCCGCCCGCCTGGTCGCCGACATGTTCAAGATCGCCGGCGCCGACCGGCTGATGACCGTCGACCTGCACACCGCGCAGATCCAGGGCTTCTTCGACGGCCCGGTCGACCACCTCTTCGCCCTCGACCTGCTCGTCGAGAACGTCAAGGAGCGCTGGGGCGACCGGGAGATCACCGTGGTCTCGCCGGACTCCGGGCGGGTGCGCGTCTCGGAGCGGTGGAGCGACAGGCTCGGCGGCGTCCCACTGGCCTTCATCCACAAGACCCGCGACCCGATGAAGCCCAACGAGGTCGTCGCCAACCGCGTCGTCGGTGAGGTGGAGGGCCGGGTCTGCATCCTGGTCGACGACATGATCGACACCGGCGGCACGATCGTGAAGGCCGCCGAGACGCTGTTCGACGCCGGTGCCGCCGACGTCATCGTCTGCGCCACCCACGGCGTCCTGTCCGGCGCGGCGGTCGACCGGCTGAAGAACAGCCGGGTCAGCGAGGTCATCGTGACCAACACGCTGCCCATCGAGCCGGCTCGCCAGTTCGACAAGCTCACGGTCCTCTCGATCGCCCCGCTGCTCGCGCGCGCGATCAAGGAGGTCTTCGAGGACGGCTCCGTGACCAGCCTCTTCGGCGGGGCGAGTTGATCTGTCGCCCTACCGGACGACGACCGCAGCCACGTGCCGTCCCCGGCCTGCGCTGAGCTGTTCCCACGTCCTTCCTCGGGGACCCTCCGGGCCCCGCTCGGCAGGCCGGCCTCGCAGGGCGGCTCCTGTCCCAGCGTCTGCGTCCCCCGTCCCGTCCGTCCTCGGGGGACCCTGCGGGCCCCCGCTCCGACGGACCGCTGCGCGTCTGCCGCGGCTCCCCGGGTACGCTGACCAGGTTGCCCGGCGAGGGAGCGGTCCTTCCGACTCCGTGATCGACGTGCGTGTGCCCTCGAGGGCGTGCCGCGCCGTGTGCCGGCCACCGACCCGGATCCACCTCCCCGAGGAGCACACCACCGTGGCTGACTTCCGCCTCGTCGCCGAGGCCCGCACCGAGTTCGGCAAGGGCGGCGCCCGCCGCACCCGCCGGGCCGGCCGCGTCCCCGCCGTCCTCTACGGGCACGGCCAGGACGTCGTCCACCTGTCCCTGCCGGCCCGCGAGTTCGCCGCGGCGCTGCGCAACGGCGGCAGCAACGCCCTGCTCACCGTCGTCCTGGACGGCAAGGAGCAGCTGGCGCTCACCAAGTCCGTGCAGCGCGACCCGCTGACCCGCGTCCACGAGCACGTCGACCTGCTCCTCGTGCGCCGCGGGGAGAAGACCGTCGTGGACGTCCCGATCGTCGTGGTGGGCGAACCCGGTGTGGACGCGATCCCGAACCACCAGCTCAACACCATCTCGATCGAGGCCGAGGCGACCCACCTCCCCGAGACCATCGAGGTCGACGTCACCGGTCGAACCGCCGGGCAGAACATCACCGCGGGCGACATCGTGCTGCCCGCCGGCGCCACGCTGGTCACCGACGCCGAGGCGCTCGTCATCGGCTTCCTCGGTGCGCCCACCGCCGAGGCCCTCGAGGCCGAGCTCGCCGAGGCCGAGGCCGAGGCCGGCATCGAGCGCGAGGAGTCCGCGCCCGCCGAGGAGGGCGTCGGCGAGGGCGACGTCGTCTCCGAGCCCCAGGACCAGGGCAGCGGCGAGTCGATGGAGTCCGCCGAGAAGGGCTGAGCGTCCTGACCGAGAGCTCGACCCGCAGGGGCGCCGGCGATGCCGGCGCCCCTGTGGCCGTGTCCGAGGGCCCCTTCCTCGTCGTCGGGCTGGGCAACCCCGGGCCCTCCTACGCCGCCAACCGGCACAACGTCGGCGCGATGGTTCTCGACGAGCTGGCCGCCCGCGCCGGGGTGAAGCTGTCCCCCGGCAAGGGGAAGCGGGCGCGGACGCTGATCGGCGAGGGGCGGCTGGCCGGCCGCCGCGTCGTGCTGGCCCGGCCGACGTCCTACATGAACGAGTCCGGCGGCCCGGTCCGCGGCCTGCTGGACTACCACTCCATCCCGGCCACCGACCTCGTGGTGCTGCACGACGAGCTCGACATCCCCTTCGCCAGCGTGCGGCTCAAGCGTGGCGGCGGCGAGGGCGGGCACAACGGGCTGCGCGCGATCACCCGGTCGACCGGCACCAAGGAGTACCTGCGGGTGCGCGTCGGCATCGGCCGCCCGCCCGGCCGGCAGGACCCGGCCGACTTCGTCCTCAAGGACTTCTCCGCCACCGAGCGCAAGGAGCTCGACCTCCTGGTCGCGGAGGCCGCCGACGCGGCCGAGGAACTCCTCGCGCAGGGCCTCGAGGCCGCGCAGAACGTCGTCCACCCCCGCACCTGACCGCGCCCCCGGGTGGGTGAGCCGCCGTCCCCAACGAGTGAACGGGCCCGGCTCGCATTGACCCCCTCGTGACTGACTGTGATGGTCGGTCCGATGTCGGGCACCGTGCCCGGGCAAACTCCCTGGTGACAGTCGGGTCGTTGCCCTCGCACGGGTGATGCCGACTACACGTTGTGACGCGTGTCCGGGGGGAACCGTGCTGCTCGACCAATCCACCATCCGACTCGGGACGGCATCCCGCGCCGCCTTGGCGCCGCCGTCCTCGTCCCGCCGTGCCCGGCTCCGGCGGGGCGGAGCCGTCTGGGCCGGCCGGTACTCGCGCGCCCTGACCGGCTTCGAGGTCGCGGCCGCCGCGGTCGCCGCCAGCACCGTCCTGGGCGCCCACCCGCAGGCCTCGTCCACGAGCGCGCTGTTCTGGGCCAGCCTCGGCCTCGTCGTCGTCTGGCCGGTGCTGCTGCACGCCACCGGCGCGCACGCCGAGCGGGTCTTCGGCACCGGCAGCGACGAGTACCGCGCCGTCGGCACGGCCGGTTTCGCGCTGCTGGCCGTCGCCGGCTTCGTCTCCTACGCCGCGGACCTCGACCTCAGCCGGGCCCTGGTCGTCGTCGCCGTCCCCGCGCTCACCCTGGTCACCCTGCTCGGCCGGTTCGCCGCCCGCTGCGCGCTGCGCGGCCTGCGCGCGCAGGGGCGCTGCACCAAGCGGGTCGTGGTCGTGGGCCGCGGCACCGCCGCTCTCGAGCTGGTCGACCGGCTGCGCCGCGAGCACTTCGCCGGGCTGGAGGTCGTCGCCGCCTGCGTGACCCCGGACGACCGCGACCGGGTGGCCCGCACCGCCGGCGTCCCCGTCGGCGGGCTGGACGACGTCGTGACGCTCGCCGGGCAGCTCGGCGCGGACACCATCGCCGTCACCTCCGCCAGCGAGACCGCCTCGCACTACCTGCGCTCGCTGTCCTGGCAGCTGGAGGGCACCGGGATCGAGCTGCTCGTCGCGCCGGGCCTCATCGAGGTCGCCGGCCCCCGGCTGCACATCCGCCCGTTCGAGGGGCTGCCGCTGCTGTCGGTGGAGCAGCCCCGCTTCGAGGGCTGGCAGCGGGTGGTGAAGGGCGGGCTGGACCGCGCGGTCGCCGCCCTGGCGCTGGTGCTGCTCGCCCCCGCACTGCTGACCATCGGGGTGGCCGTCAAGGTCACGAGCCCCGGCCCCGTGCTCTACCGCCAGGAGCGGGTGGGCGTGAACGGGCAGGCCTTCACGATGCTGAAGTTCCGCAGCATGGTCGTCGACGCCGACCGTCAGGTCGACGCGCTGAAGGCGCAGAACATCTCCGACGGCCTGCTGTTCAAGATGCGCGTGGACCCGCGGGTCACCCCGGTCGGCCGCGTGCTGCGCCGGCTGTCGCTGGACGAGCTGCCGCAGCTGCTCAACGTCCTCGGCGGCTCGATGTCGCTGGTCGGTCCGCGCCCGCCGCTGCCCGGCGAGGTCGCCCGCTACGACACCTCGGTCAGCCGCCGGCTTCTGGTCAAGCCCGGGCTCACCGGCCTGTGGCAGATCTCCGGCCGCTCCGACCTGCCGTGGGAGGAATCGGTGCGGCTGGACCTCCGGTACGTCGAGAACTGGTCGCTCGCCATGGACCTGCTGATCCTCGTGAAGACCGTGCGCGCCGTCGTCAGCAGCTCCGGCGCGTACTGAAGAAGGACTTCCCTGCCCCCTTGAAGGACCCCCTCGCCCCCCGCCACTCGCAGGCTCGCAGCGGGCCCCTGCGAGGGGGCCATCAGGGCTCCCGCGGGGCCTTGCAGGGAGGCCGACCTGCACCCCCACGGGGTGCCCCCTGGGGGTGAGGGCACCCGCCGCAGGCCTCCCCACCGGCGCGGAGTCCGTCAATGCTCACCGAGGGCGACGGGATCCGTGCGCCCTGCACGAGACGTCGTCCGCACAGCTCGGACGCGAGACGGAGGTTCCCCTTGAACCGCTTCAGCATCGCCATGGTCGGCACGCGCGGCGTGCCGGCCCGGTACGGCGGGTTCGAGACCGCCGTGGAGGAGATCGGCCGCCGGCTGGCCGACGGCGGGCACCGGGTGGTCGTCTACTGCCGCACCGTCCCCGGGGCGGAGGAGCCGCCGCCGGCCGAGCACCTCGGCATGGAGCTGGTGCACCTGCCGGCCGCCCGCCGCCGCTCCCTGGAGACCCTCAGCCACACCGCCCTGTCGGTCCGCCACCTGATCGCCCACCCCACCGACGCGGCCATCGTCTTCAACGCCGCCAACTCGCCGCTGCTGCCGGCGCTGCGCGCCGCCGACATCCCGGTCGCCACGCACGTGGACGGGCTGGAGTGGAAGCGCGCCAAGTGGGGCGGCGCCGGACGCCGGTATTACCGGGCCGCCGAGGCGCTCGCCGTCCGCTGGTCCGACGCGCTCATCGCCGACGCGCAGGGCATCGCCGACTACTACCGCGACGCCTTCGCCGCGCCGACCACGCTGCTGACCTACGGCGCGCCGCTCATCGAGCCCGGTGCGGACCGGCTGGCCGAGCTCGGCCTGGAGCCCCGCGGTTACCACCTGGTCGTCGCCCGGTTCGAGCCGGAGAACCACGTCGACGTCATCGTCGAGGGCTACGCCGCGAGCGCGGCCACCAAGCCGCTCGTCGTCGTCGGCTCGGCGCCCTACGCCGACGAGTACACCGCGCGGGTGCACGCGCTGGCCGACGACCGGGTGCGCTTCCTCGGCGGCGTCTGGGACCAGGAGCTGCTCGACCAGCTGTACGCCCACTGCGCCACCTACCTGCACGGGCACTCCGTCGGCGGCACCAACCCCTCGCTGCTGCGCGCGATCGGCGCGGGCGCGGCCGTCACCGCCTTCGACGTCGACTTCAACCGCGAGGTCGTCGCCGACGCGGGGCGGTACTTCCGCACCCCGGCCGATGTGGTCCGCGAGGTCGAAGCGGTGGAGGCCGACCCCGAGTGGGTCACCCACTCGGGACGGCGCGCCCGCGAGCTGGCCGGCGGCTACGACTGGGACCAGGTCGCCGCCGGCTACGAGGAGCTCGCCCGGGCGCTGGCAGAGCGCCGGTTCCCGGTCCGCCGTCCCTCGGGGCGCCGCCGGCCGACAGTGGCCGACGCGCCGGTGGCCCCGCGCCCGGTGCGGCCGGCCGCGGACGTCGTCCCGCTGCCCGCGCCCGCCCCCGCGGTCGAGGACCTCCCGGCGGTGCGGCCGTGACCGCCGCCGTCGGGACCCGCCCTGCCGAGGACCTGCGGACGACGGTCCGCCGGCTCGCCGCGGCGCAGAAGGGGGCGACCGGCGCCCCGGCCTACTCGCGCTTCGTCAACCGGCCGCTGGGCCGGCTGTTCGCCGCGCTGGCCTTCCACGCCGGGCTCACGCCCAACGCGGTCACCGCAGTCAGTGCCGCGTCCACCGCCACCGGCGTCGCGCTGCTCGCCCTGGCTCCGCCCTCGGTGCCGATGGGCCTGGCGGTCGCCGCGTGCCTGGTGCTCGGGTACGCGCTCGACGCCGCCGACGGCCAGCTGGCGCGACTGCGCGGCGGCGGCTCGCCGGCGGGGGAGTGGCTCGACCACATGGTCGACGCCGCCAAGGCCTCCAGCCTGCACCTGGCCGTGCTGATCGGCTGGTACCGCGCCGACGTCGTCGACGGGGCCTGGCTGCTGGTGCCGCTGGGCTACTGCGTCGTCGACGCCGTCACCTACTTCGGCACGATGCTCAACGAGGCGCTGCGCGCCCAGCACGGGGTCGCCACCCGCGCGCAGCGCACCGCCCAGCGGGTCGGCGTGGGCCGCTCGCTGCTGACGCTGCCGACCGACTACGGCCTGCTGGCCTGCGTCTTCGTCCTGTTCGGGGCGCCCGCGCTGTTCGTCCCGACCTACACCCTCCTCTTCCTGGCGGCGGCGGCCTTCCTCGCCCTTGCCTCGGTCAAGTGGTTCCGCGAGATGGGCAGGCTGCCGCGATGAGCACCGACACCGGGACGCCCGCGTCCCCTCCGACCCCCGCCCGGCGCCGCCGGCTGCTGCTCGCCGCAGCCGCTGCCGCGGTACTGGCCGTCCTCGTCACCCTCGGGGTGGTCCTCGGCGGCGACGAGGAGGCGACGAGCGCACCGCCGGACGCAACAGCGACACCCACGGAGGCCCCCGCAGCCACTCCGGAACCGGCCGTCGTGCCGCAGCTGCCGACGCCGGAGCCCACCGGCCCCACCGAGGACGTCGACGAGCCGCCGCCGTCGCTGCCGGAGGTGCCGCTGGACGCCGAGGGCGCGGTCGGGGACGGCGTCGTCGTCACGCTGCCGGCCATCGAGGCGATCGAGGGCACCGGTGTCGGCCCGGGCAACATCGCCGGCCCGGCCCTGCGGGTCACCGTGCGCATCAAGAACGGCACGGCCGAGCCGGTCGCGCTCGGCGGGGTCGCCGTGAACCTCGCCCACGGCCCCGACCGGACGCCGGCCTCGCCGCTGGACGACCCCTCGCGGCGCCCGTTCGCCACGATGGTCGAGCCCGGGCAGTCGGCCGAGGGCGTCTACGTCTTCACCGTCCCCGCCGACGCCCGCGACCAGGTGACGATCGAGGTCGGCTACGAGGCCGGCGCCCCGCTGCTGCAGTTCACCGGCCCGGTGGCCTGACCCGGTGACCGTCCCCGCCCCCCGCCGGCCCCCGGAGCCCGTCCCCGCCGCCCGGCCGCCGCTGCTCGTCGTCCACCCGGGTGCCGAGCTCTACGGCGCCGACCGGGTGCTGCTGGAGTCGGCCACCGCGCTCGCCGCCCGGTTCACCGTGACGGTCGCCGTCCCCGGACCCGGGCCACTGGTCGGCGAGCTGGCGGCCCGCGGGGTGCGGGTGGAGACCTGCCCGATGCCGGTGCTGCGCAACGCCGCGCTGCGGCCCCGCGGGGCGCTGCGGCTGCTCGCCGACGCCGTGCGCGGCACGCTGCCCGCGCTGCGGCTGCTGCGCCGGCACGGGGTCGCCGGCGTCTACGTCAACACCCTCACCCTCCCGTCGTGGCCGCTGCTCGCGCGGCTGGCCGGCCGCCGGTCGGTGTGCCACGTGCACGAGGCCGAGCAGTCCGCGCCACGGCTGCTGCGGCTCGGGATGGCGCTGTGCCCGGCGCTGGCCGACCGGGTCGTGGCCAACAGTCGGTTCACCCTCGAGGTGCTCGCCGAGGTCGCACCGCGGCTGCGCCGGCGCAGCACCGTCGTGCCCAACGCCGTCCGCGGCCCGGCGGACCCGGAGCCGGCGCGCGCCGAGCTGACCGGCCCGCTGCGGCTGCTCTACGTCGGCCGGCTGTCCCCGCGGAAGGGTCCGCAGGTCGCCGTCGCGACGCTGCAGGAGCTGCGGTCCCGCGGAGTCGACGCCCGGCTGACCCTCGTCGGCTCGGTCTTCGAGGGCTACGAGTGGTTCGCCGACGAGCTGCGCAGCACGGTCGCCGACGCCGGGCTGGGCGACCGGGTCGAGTTCGCCGGGTTCACCGCCGACGTCTGGCCACACCTGGCCGCCGCCGACGTCGCGCTGGTGCCCTCGATCGGCGACGAGTCGTTCGGCAACACCGCCGTCGAGGCGGTGCTCGCCGCCCGGCCGCTCGTGGTCAGCGCGCACAGCGGGCTGCGCGAGGCCGCGGCCGGTTACGCCGCCGCGCAGGCGGTGGACGCGGGTCGGCCCGAGGAGTGGGCCGACGCCGTCCAGCGGCTGACCGCCGACTGGCCGGCGACGCGGACGGCGGCACTCGCCGACGCCGCCGAGGCCCGCCGCCGGCACGCGCCCGAGCGCTACCGGGACGAGCTGGTCGCCGCGGTGGCCGGCCCGGACGCCGTCCCGGCTCCCCCGCACGCCGTCCTCTCGCGGTGACCGAACGTCACCAGACGTCGGGGCTGCGGTGCTGGTCACGGCCCCGAACGGGTGGCGGAACCCCATCGGGTGATGACGGTCGGTCACCGCGGCTGATGGACTCCCCGGTGCACCAATCGTCCACGGGGGGAATCCAGACGTGCCAGTGATCGGCTATGCGCCCGGTGCCTACGACCTGTTCCACATCGGGCACCTGAACATCCTCAAGCACGCGGCGGAGCACTGCGACCGGCTGGTCGCCGGCGTGGTGGCCGACGAGGTGCTGCTGCAGACCAAGGGCCGGCTGCCGCTCGTCCCGCTCGCGGAGCGGATGGAGATCGTCCGCAGCATCCGCTGCGTGGACGACGTGCACGCCGAGGTGGTCCCGGACAAGCTCGACACCTGGCGCGAGGTCCGCTTCGACGTCCTCTTCAAGGGCGACGACTGGCGGGGCACCCCCAAGGGGCTCGCGCTCGAGCGCGACTTCGCCGCGGTCGGCGTGGAGGTCCGCTACTTCCCGTACACGATGCACACGTCGAGCACCGCGCTGCGCCGTGCGCTGGCGGCCCTCGAGGCCCCCGCGTCGGCCGGGGCCGGAGCCGCCCGGTGAGCGTCGCGACCGCCGCCCGGGTGCGGCTGCCCCTCCCGCCGGTGCTGATGTACCACTCGATCAGCCCGTCGCGCGAGCCCGACCCGCACCGGCTGCGCGTGCACCCCGACCGGCTCGACCGGCACCTGCGGCTGCTGCGCCGGCTGGGGCTGCGGGGCGTCTCGCTCACCGAGCTGGTGCGCGCCGCCGACCGCGGCGCGGCCGCGGGGCTGGTCGGGCTCACCTTCGACGACGGCTACACCGACTTTTGCGACTCCGCCGTCCCGGTGCTGCAGCGGCACGGGATGACGGGCACCGTGTACGTCGTCGCCGGCCGCATGGGCGGGCAGAACGAGTGGGACACCGGCCCGCGCTTCGACATCATGACGGCCGACCAGGTGCGCGCCGTCGCCGCGGCCGGCCAGGAGGTCGGCAGCCACACGATGACGCACGCCCGGCTGGCCGGCGCCGACCCGGCCGTCCTCGCCGCCGAGGTGGGGGAGAGCCGCCGGGTGCTGGAGGACGTGCTGCAGGCCGAGGTGGCGAGCTTCTGCTACCCCTACGGCTCCTACGACCAGGCCGCGGCCGACGCCGTCCGGGCCGCCGGCTACGACAACGCCTGCGTCACCGGCGACTACCGGCCCGGCGACCGGGTCACGCTCCCGCGCTGCTACGTCAGCCCGCGCGACACCCGGGCGCACGTCGTGGCCCGGCTCGCCCGGCACGCGGTGCGGCTGCGGCACGCCTCGTCCCGGGACTGAGCCGGCGGTGAGGGGGAGGCTGGCGCGCCTGCTGAGCCGCCGCGCGACCGCGGCGGTGCTCGGGCAGGGCACCCAGGCGCTGGCCGGGCTGGCGCTGCAGGTGGCCGCCGCGCGGCTGCTGGGTGCCGGCGGCCTGGCCGTCTTCGCCCTCGCGTACGGGGCGCTGGTCCTGGGGACGGCGGTCTGCAGCGGCCTGGTCGGCGACTCGCTGACCGTGCTGGACCGCGCCGACCGGGGCACCCGGGCCGGCCTGCACGTGTGGACGGCGCTGGTCGCCACCGCCGTGGGGCTGGCCGGCGCGGCCGCGGCGCTGCTCAGCGGGCTGGTGCCGGTGTGGGCCGGGCTGCTGCTCGGGCCGGCCTGCGCGGCGTTCGTCGTCGAGGACACGCTGCGCCGGCTGCTCATGGCGACCGGCCGGTACCGCGCGCTGCCGCTGGTCGACCTCACCAGCCTCGCCGGGGCTCTCGCGGCACTGGGCGTCGCGGGGCTGACCGGTGGGGTCAGCCTCGCGTCCTTCGTGGTGGCGCTGCTCCTGGGCCAGGTCGCGGCCGCGGCCGTGGCGTGGTGGCGCGTGCCAGCGGGCGAGCGGCCGCGCGGCCCGTGGCGCCGTCCCGACCTGCGCGGCGTGGCCGCCTTCGGCACCTGGCGGGCAGCCGCGCAGACGGTCCGGCCCGGCTCGCTCACCCTGCTGCGGGTGCTGGTCGTGGCGGCGGTCGGGGCCGCGGCGTACGGGCCGCTGGAGGCCGCCCGCGTCTACACCGCCCCGACGCTGACCCTGGTCGCCGGCATCGGCTCGTTCCTGCTGCCGCACTTCGTCGGGCTGCGTGTCCGGCCGATGGTGGAGAGCCTGCGCGTGGCCGACCGCGCGGCGACGGGCCTGGCCGCGGGCGTCGGTGCGGTCGGGGTCGCCGGGCTGCTCGTGCTGCCGTGGCTGGGCCCGGTGCTCACCGGCGGGGACTACGCGGTGCCCGCCGCCGCCGTCGCGGGCTGGTCGGTCTACGCCGTCGCCGGCGCGGTGCTGCTGCCGTACTCCTCGCTGGCGTCGGTGCACGGCGGCCAGCGCCGGGTGCTGGCGCTGCGCGCGCTGGAGCTCGGCGCGCTGGGTGCGGTCGCCGCCCTGGTCCTCCTGGCGCCCGGTGCGGTGGCCTGGACGCCGCTGGCCCTGGCGCTCGGCCCGGCGTTGGCCGCGCTCGCCGTCCGGCAGCTCGTGGTGGTGCCGCTGACGCGGGCCACCGCCGCGGCCCCAGCGTTCGCCCCTGCCTGACCGAGCTCGTCGGGGCGTCGCGGTCGGCCGCGGGCAGCCTTGCCGGCGTTCCTCGCGCTCTGCCGGTCCTGCAGCACCCGCAGTGCACGAGATCGGCCGGCAATGGGTCTGCCGCCTGCTGAATGAGTGCCTGCCGGCCCGCACCCGTTGTGTTGCGGCGGAGCCTGTGGGGCCACCGCACGCTCAGGGCCCCGCAACACCCACCGAACTCGGCGACCTGGACCACACCATCAGCGGGGACGTCACCCGATTCCGAGATTTATCGTCTACCCAAGGGTGTATCTGGAGGCTTGCTCGCGGTCTCCTACGGGAGTTAGCTATTCGCTCTCTGGGCCACCTCACCCTTGAGCGTCGAGGTGACCGCGACGACGCGCCGGCAAAGGGGCGAGGTCGATGGCCTCGGTGTTCGTCAGCCACAGCAGCCGGGACCGAGCCGAAACCGAGCAGGTCGTGGCACGGCTACAGGCCGCGGGGTTTGCCGCGTTGTTCGTCGACTTCGACCCCGAGCGGGGCATCCCCGCGGGCCGCAACTGGGAGCGCGAGCTGTACGCGCAGCTGCGCCGCAGCGACGCGGTGGTGTTCCTGGCCAGCGAGGCCTCGGTCGCCTCCCGGTGGTGTTCGATCGAGATCGGCCTGGCCCGGTCACTGGGTCGTCCGGTGTTTCCACTGCGGCTGCAGCCGGGGGTGGCGATGCCGCTGCTGACCGACGTGCAGTGGACCGACCTGGACCACGCCGAGGCGGGGCTGGCTCGGCTGCTGGCCGGGCTGCGCTCCGCCGGGCTGGATCCGGCCGACTCCTTCGCCTGGGATCCGGACCGGTCGCCGTATCCGGGCCTGGTGCCCTTCGCACCGGAGGACGCCGCGGTCTTCTTCGGTCGCCAATCCGAGACCCACCGGCTGGTGGAGCTGCTGACCCCCACGCTGCAGCGCGGTCCGGGACGCATGGTGGCCGTGGTGGGGCCGTCAGGCAGCGGCAAGTCCTCGCTGGTGCACGCCGGGTTGCTCCCGCGGCTGGCCCGGCAGCCGGAGCGGTGGCTGGTGGTGCCACCGCTGCGGCCGGGCCGGCGGCCCACCACCAACCTCGCCGACAGCCTGGCCCGCGCCTTCACCGACCGCGGCCGCCCACGCCCGGCCGACGAGCTGGCCGCCGCGCTCGGACGCGGCTCGGCCGGACTGGTCGAGCTGGCCGGAGAGCTGGCCGACCTCGCCGTGAACGGGGCCGGGCGGCCCGGCGTGCTGGTCGTCGTAGATCAGGCCGAGGAGCTGCTGACCCGCACCGGCGCCCGCGAGCAGCAGGCCTTCCTGCAGCTGCTGAGCGGGGCGCTGCACGAGGACAGCCCCGTCTGGGCGGTGGCCACCCTGCGCTCGGAGTTCCTCAGCACCGCTCCCGAACGGGCCGGGCTGGCCGAGGCGGTCGACGATCCGCTGGTCATCGAGCCGCTGAGCCGGAGCCGGCTGGCCGAGGTGATCGCCCGCCCGGCGCAGCGGGCCGGCCTGGAGCTGGAGCCCGGGCTGGTGGAGCGGATGGTGGAGGACACCGCCGGCGGCGACGCCCTGCCGCTGCTCGGCTACACCCTGCACCAGCTCTACCAACGAGCCAGAAGTGAACGGCACATCACCGCGGCCGACTACGACGCCGTCGGCGGCGTCGTCGGTGCGCTGCGGCACCGCGCCGACCGCGTGACCGACGAGCTGCGTCGCAGTGGCCCGGGTGAGTTGGTGGTGCGCACGCTGACCCGGCTGGCCACCGTCACCGGCGAGGAGCAACCGACCCGCCGACGGGTGCGCCGCAGCTCCTTCAGCACCGAGGAACTGGTGGTGGTCGACGCCTTCATCGACGCCGCCCTGCTGGTGGGCGACCAGGACCCCGCCGACCCCGCCGCTGAGGCCGTGGTCGAGGTCGCGCACGAGGCACTGCTGCGCCAATGGCCCCCACTGTACGACGCGATCGAGGCCGACCGGAGCCTGCTGCGGCTGCGCTCGGAGCTGGAACGGCTGGCCGCCGACTGGCAGCACGGCCGGCGCGACGACTCCTACCTGCTGCGCGGCGGCCGGCTCACTGCGGTCGACCACTGGGCCCGCGAGCATCCCGGAGAGCTCGGCTCGCTGGAAAACCAGTTCCTCGAGGCCAGCCGAGGGCTGGCGACCCAGGAGCTGGCGGCCACCCGCCGGTCCAACCGACGGCTGCGTGTGCTGGCCGGTGGCCTGGCGGTCCTGTTGGTCGCTGCTCTCGTAGCTGGCGGGCTCGCCGTGAACGCGAGCCAGAGAGCCCAGCAACAGACCGAGACCGCTCAGGCGCAGACCCGCCTGGCGCTGTCCCGACAGCTGGCTGGTGAGGCAGGACAACTGGCCGACCGCCGGCCGGACACCGCGATCCTGGCCGGCCTCCAGAGCATGAGCCTGGCCCGCGGCCACTCACCGCAGCCCTCGACCGGACTCATCACCGCCCTGGGGCGGGTCACCCACGCTTCACGCCCGCTCACCGGCCACACCGATGCGGTGTGGGGAGTGGCGTTCAGCCCGGACGGGCGGCTGCTGGCCACCGCCAGCGGAGACGGCACGGCGTGGCTGTGGGACGTGGCCACCGGCCAGCCGACCGGGCAGCCGCTCACCGGCCACACCGGCGCGGTGATCCAGGTGGCGTTCAGCCCGGACGGGCGGCTGCTGGCCACCGCCAGCGACGATGGCACCGCCCGGCTGTGGGACGTGGCCACCGGCCAGCCGCATGGGCAGTTGGTGAGCGGAGACAACGACCAGGTGTGGGACGTGGCCTTCAGCCCGGACGGTCGGCTGCTGGCCACCGCCAGCCAGGACGGCGCCACGTGGCTGTGGGACGTAGCCACCGGCCGACTGCATGGTGACCGACTGCCTCAACCAAGCGCCAACGCGGTGAACGGGGTGGCGTTCAGCCCCGACGGGCAGCTGCTGGCCACCGCCAACGGGGACTACACAGTCCAATTGTGGGACGTGGGCACCGGCCAGCCGCACGGTGACCTGCTGACCGGTCACACCGACTGGGTGGATGGCGTGGCGTTCAGCCCCGACGGGCGGCTGCTGGCCAGCACGGGGCCAGATCAGACGGTGCGGCTGTGGGCCGTGGCCACCGGCCAGCCGCACGGGCAGCCGCTGACCGGCCACACCGACAGGGTGTGGGGGGTGGCGTTCAGCCCGGACGGGCAACTGCTGGCCACTACCGGCGCGGATGGCACCGCGCGGCTGTGGGACCCGTTCTTCCAGTCCTGGCTGCCGGTCGGCTGCGAGTTAGTGAACCGCAACCTGTCCATGAGCGAATGGGAGCAACTCCTGCCAGGAATTCCATACGAGCGCACCTGCCCCGAACTACCCGCCGGGCACGATGCCCCGCCCGATGCTCCAGCGGCTCAGTACTCCGACTAGCTGTACTGCCCGGAGACGTTGGTCGAGGGCGTGTGACCACACGATCTGACTGATCTTGTTCGGGGAGGACCTCCGGACGTGGAGTGAAGCTGCTGAAGGCACCCACCCACGGCTCGGAGGTCCTCGTGTCCCACGCTAACGCTGCCCTGACCCCACGCCACCGACTGCGCCTGGCCCGGGCGATGGTCGAGGACGGCTGGACGATCAGCTACGCCGCGGCGGTGTTCAACGTGTCCTGGCCGACAGCCAAGCGGTGGGCCGACCGCTATCGGGAAGCCGGCGAGGCGGGCATGACCGACCGCAGCTCACGGCCGCACTCCTGCCCGCGGCGCACCCCGCGGCCGGTGGTGGGCAAGATCGTGCACCTGCGCTGGAAGAAGCGGCTGGGCCCGGTCGCCATCGCCGACCGGCTCGGGCTGGCCGCCTCCACGGTGCACGCGGTGCTGGTGCGCTGCCGACTCAACCGGCTGTCCCACGTCGACCGCGCCACCGGCGAGCCGATCCGCCGCTACGAACGCGATGCCCCGGCGACCTGCTGCACGTCGATGTGAAGAAGCTGGGCAACATCCCGACGGCGGCGGACATCGCTACGTCGGCCGCGCCCAGGGCCACCGCAACCGGGCCGCCACCCCGGGCAAGCCGCGCAACGCCCACTACAACCCCAAGCTGGGCACCGCGTTCGTGCACACCGTGGTCGACGACCACAGCCGGGTCGCCTACGCCGAGATCCACGACGACGAGACCGCCGCCACCGCCATCGGCGTGCTCCGCCGGGCGGTGGCCCGGTTCACCGCCCGCGGCGTCACCGTCCAGCGCGTCCTGAGCGACAACGGCTCGGCCTACCGCTCCCACGCCTGGCGCGAAGCCTGTGCCGAGCTGGGCATCACGCCCAAGCGCACCCGGCCTTACCGCCCGCAGACCAACGGCAAGATCGAACGCTTCCACCGCACACTCGCCGAGGGCTGGGCCTTCGGGCGCATGTATCTGAGCGAGTCAGCGCGCCGCAAGGCCCTGCCGGCCTGGCTGCACGAGTACAACCATCACCGGCCCCACACCGCGATCGGCAAGCGACCCCCGATCACACGCTTGACCAATCTGTCCGGGCAGTACAACTAGCCATCACGAGGATCTCCAGCGTCCCGGCGGCAACATCGCCCGAAGCCTCGCCTCGGTCGCGACTCCGGTCAACGGCTGGATCGGCACCGCTGGGTCATCGATTGCACCCCCGGCTGTGTGCCTTCCTGGCAGTGTCCGACGCATCGCCGTGATCGCAGCGCCGCGACCATCACCGCGCTGGCCTGGCTGGCCGTCACCCTAATCTGCGCCCGCCGCCTACAACTCAGTAGCGGGCAGCCCAGCCATCCCGCCGGCTCGACACATGCCTCCTTGGTCACCCGTCTCTGCCCAACCGCCGGTGCGCCGCGATCTCGGCGCAGGAGCGGGTGGTCAAAGGTGAGGAGGTCTTCGAGTTCCGCCTGCCGCTGTCGCACGTCGAGTCGGGCACGAGTCCAGCCCGCTCCGGATCACCAGCTCCGCGGGGACGCGGGGGCCAGCGTTTCGGCCTCGGCGGCCAGTCGGTCCGCCGACCCTCGTTCGGCGAGCGCGGAGAGCGCGGCGAGCAGCAGGAAGGCCGGCGTCGCGTCGAACATCCCGCTCTCCACGGTGCTGCGGCCGACCACGAAGACCAGCAGGCCGAGGAACAGCACCCGCACCGGCCGGGGCGTCCGGGCCGCGCCGCGCAGCGCCCACAGCGCCCAGCCGAGGCCGACCGCCAGGCCCAGGACGCCGGCCTGCACGAGCAGCGAGACCCAGCTGCTGTCCAGCGGCTGCTCGTCCCACCACTGCCCCTTGATCGGGATGACCTTGAGCGCCATGCCGCCGCCGAAGACCTCCTGCCAGGCCGACCGCGGCAGATCCAGCGCGGCCCGCCAGGCGATGAAGCGCGACTCCAGCGTGCCCACGCCGTCCCCGTCGCGGGTGACGACGGCGGTGACGACGCCCGTCGTGGCCGCCCCGACCACCGCGAGCCCGCCCAGCAGCAGCCCGCCGACCACCAGCCCGACCGGCGGGCGGCGCAGGTACAGGGCCATGACCGCGAGGGCGACGAGCAGCATCAGCAGGCCGGTGCGCGATCCGGTGGCCCAGATGACGCCGAGGAAGGCCGCGCCCGCGAGGGCATCGGCCCAGCCCGCCCGCTCGAGCACGGTGCGCCAGGCGAGGACGAGGACGACGACGCCGGCCAGCAGCGAGAGCTCGTTGGGGCTCAGCGCGGGCAGGCCGCCGGCCAGCCGGCCCTCGGCGAGGGTGGGCAGCCCGGTGACGGCGGCGACGGCGGCAACCAGGCCGCAGGCGACCGCCAGGGCGGTGACGACCTGCAGGCCGGGCGCGGCACGCAGCAGCAGGTGCACCGTCGCGCCCAGCACCGCCACCCGGACGGCCACGGTGCCACCGGCGGCCAGGTCGCCGCTGGCCAGCGCGCCGAAGACCGAGCAGCCGAGGACGACCCCCAGCCACCACAGCCACGCCGTCCCGAGCCGCAGCCGCGGACCCGACGCCGCGAGCAGGAAGGCCCCGGCGAGCGCCAGCGCGCTCAGCCCCGCCTTGGCGAGGACGACGGGGTCCAGCGAGCCGGTGAAGTACTCGCCGCGCCGCCACCCGACCGTGACGACGACGAGCAGCAGCGCGACCGCCAGGACGCCGGGGCGGCGGGCGCCGTCCGTCGGCGCGTCGGGAGCCGGGCCGGATGCGACGCGGGCAGGGGCGGTCACCGGGCTCAGCGCGGCGCCGGCACCGAGGCGGCCGGGCGGGCCGGCGTCCCCTCGAGCCGGGCGACCGGCTGCGGGTCGGCGCCGCCGCGGCGCAGGCGCGTGACGACCAGCGCGAGCGGCCGGATCCCGGCGCCGGACAGGATCGTGCCCAGCTCGGCGAGGTCGACCCGCTGCGCCCGGCCGCGGGCGACGGCGACGACGACGTGGGCGGTATCGGCCAGGCGGCGCCAGTCGTGCGGCGCGAGCAGCGGGGAGACGACCGACAGCCGGACCCGGGCCGGCCCGTCGTTGGCGGCGTCCCCGCCGAGGTCGGCCACCGTCGTCGGGAGCCCGGCGGCGCGCAGCCGCAGCGCGAGGTCCCCGGCCAGCGACCACGGCGCCCGGTCGGCAGAGGGGGAGACCAGCGCGACCGACACCGGCCGGTCCTCGGCCAGTGCCTCCACCCGCCGGGCCAGGACGGCGACCGGATCGCCGGCCAGCGCGCTTCGCCGGGCCCGGCCGGTGGGGCGGGCCAGCACCGGGACGTCGTCCGCCCCGTGCCAGGCGGCGCGGACGTCCTCGGCCGAGTGCAGCCGGCCGTCCAGGCGGGAGCGGACGACGGCGGCCGCGGCGCCCAGCGCCAGCCCGGCGACCAGCCCGAGGGCGAGCAGCAGACCGGTCTGCGGCGCGGCCGGGGTCGTCGGCACGGTGGCGGGGTTGGTCACGGTGAGGTCGACCGGCGCGACGCCGCCGGCGGGGCGCTCGAGCTGCTCGACGACGGTGCCGAACTCCTCGGCGACGGCGTCGGCCACCCGGGCGGCCTCGGCGGCGTCCCGGCCGGTGACGGCGATGTCGATCTGCGAGGTCTCCAGCGGGTTGGTGGCCTCGACGCGGGCGCGTAGGTCGGCGAAGGACTCGTCCAGGCCGAGGTCGTCGATCACCGGGTCGAGGACGGCGCGGCTCCGGGCCACCTCGGGGTAGCTGGGAACGCGCTGGTTGACGAACTGGGCGCCGCTGGTCCCCTCGCCGGTGCTGGCGACGAAGACCTGGGCGGTGGCCCGGTAGGTGATCGGGGTGGCCAGCACCACGACGACCGCGGCGAGCAGGCAGGCCAGTGCCACGCCCACGCCGGTCCGCCAGTGGCGGCGCAGCGCCGTCCCGTAGTCCCGCAGTTCCATGCCCTCTGTCCCCCGCCTTCCGCCCGGACGTCCGCAGCGCACGGTAGGGCCGCGGCGGCCCGGGGACCCGGGTCCGGTGGGTCCGGTCACCCCATCGGGGGGCGGCCGTACGGCGGCGGCGGGACGGTCGCGACGGGACTAACCTGGAGGTCCGGCCCCCCGCGCACCCGGCGCGCCGTGCGTGGCCCCCCGACCTCAGGAGACCTCTTCGTGACCCTCCGCGGCGTGCTCGACGTCGTCCTCACCGACCCCGGGGTGGCCCGCGTCGTGGCCGCCGCCGGGAACGCCGAGCTGGCGGTCACCGCGCCGCCGTCCGTGCAGCCGCTGGTGGCCGCCGCCCTCGCGGCGCAGCACGGCGGCGCGGGCGTGCCCGTCCTCGTCGTCACGGCGGGGGAGCGGGACGCCGATCAGGTCGCCGACCAACTGCGCTGCTTCCTGCCAGACCGGCGCACCGAGGTCTTCCCGGCCTGGGAGACGCTGCCGCACGAGCGGCTCTCGCCGCGCGCGGACACCGTCGGCCGGCGGCTCGCGGTGCTGCGCGACCTGACCCACCCCGGCGTCAACGGGCCGATCGACGTCCTGGTCGCGCCGGTGCGCAGCGTGCTGCAGCCCCTCGCCCCCGGTCTGGGCGACCTGGTGCCGGTCGAGCTGGCGCCGGGGGACACCACCGAGCTCGACGACGTCGCCCGCGCGCTGACCGACGCCGCCTACACCCGCGTGGAACTGGTGGAGAAGCGCGGTGAGTTCGCCGTCCGCGGTGGCCTGCTCGACGTGTTCCCGCCGACCGAGCCGCACCCGGTCCGGGTGGAGTTCTGGGGCGACGAGGTCGACGAGCTGCGCTACTTCTCCGCCGCCGACCAGCGCTCGCTCGACGAGCGCCCGGAGCGGCTGTGGGCGCCGCCGTGCCGCGAGCTGCTGCTCACCGACGAGGTGCGCGCCCGCGCCGCCGAGCTGGCTCACCTGCACCCCGGCCTGCTGGAGATCCTCGGCAAGCTGGCCGAGGGCATCGCCGTCGAGGGCATGGAGTCGTTGACGCCGGCCCTCATCGAGGGCGACCTCCAGCTCCTCACCGACCTCGTGCCGGTGGGCACCCACGTGCTGGTCTGCGATCCCGAGCGGGTGCGCAGCCGCGCCGCGGACCTGGTGCGCACCGCCGAGGAGTTCCTCGCCGCGTCCTGGGCGACCGCCGCCGAGGCCGGCGAGGCGCCGCTGGACCTCGGGGGGACCTCCTATCGCGACCTCGCCGACGTCGAGGCCGCCGCCCGCGGCCGCGGGGTGCCGTGGTGGAGCACCGGCGCCTTCACGCTGCAGACGGAGGACGACGACACCCACGTCACCCTCGACGCGACGACCGTCGAGCGGTTCGCCGGGGACGTCCCGCGCGCGGTCGACCAGCTGCGGGCCTGGTCGCGCGACGGCTGGCGGGTCGTGGTCACCTTCGCCGGTCCCGGCCCGGCGCAGCGCGCCGCCGACCAGTTCACCGAGGCCGACCTGGGTGCGAGGTTGGTGCCGGACATCGCGACGGCACCCGAGCCGCAGCTGACCCACGTCACCCAGGGCAGCCTGGAGGCCGGCTTCGCCTTCCCCGGCATCGGCCTGGCGCTGCTCACCGAGCACGACCTCACCGGGCAGCGCGGCACCTCGATGCGCGACGCGGTGAAGATGCCCGCGCGCCGGCGCAACGCCGTGGACCTGGTGCAGCTGCAGCCCGGCGACCTCGTCGTCCACGAGCACCACGGCATCGGCCGCTACATCGAGATGGTCAGCCGCACCATCAACGGCGGGCAGCGCGACTACCTCATCGTCGAGTACGCGCCGTCCAAGCGGAACCAGCCGCCGGACCGGCTGTTCGTCCCCACCGACGCCCTCGACCAGCTCACCCGGTACGTCGGCGGCGAGTCCCCGGCGCTGTCCAAGCTCGGCGGCGCGGACTGGCAGAAGACCAAGGGCCAGGCGCGCCGGGCGGTCAAGCAGATCGCCGCGGAGCTGATCCGGCTGTACTCGGCGCGGATGGCGACGAAGGGGCACGCGTACGGCCCGGACACCGTCTGGCAGCGCGAGCTCGAGGACGCCTTCCCGTTCCACGAGACCCCCGACCAGCTGGCCGCGATCGACGAGGTCAAGGCCGACATGCAGCACCCGGTCCCGATGGACCGGATCATCTGCGGCGACGTCGGCTACGGGAAGACCGAGATTGCCGTCCGCGCGGCGTTCAAGGCGGTGCAGGACGGCAAGCAGGTCGCCGTCCTCGTGCCGACGACGCTGCTGGCCAACCAGCACCACAAGACCTTCTCGGAGCGGGTCGCCCAGTTCCCGGTCAAGGTGCGGGTGCTGTCGCGATTCCAGTCCGACGCCGAGACGACGCAGATCCTGCGGGAGCTGGCCGCGGGCGAGGTCGACATCCTCGTGGGCACGCACCGGCTGCTGCAGCCGACCACCCGGTTCAAGGACCTTGGCCTGGTCATCGTCGACGAGGAGCAGCGCTTCGGCGTCGAGCACAAGGAGTACCTGAAGACCATGCGGACGGCGGTCGACGTGCTGTCGATGTCGGCCACCCCGATCCCGCGCACCCTGGAGATGTCGCTGACCGGCATCCGCGAGATGTCCACGATCCTCACCCCGCCCGAGGAGCGACACCCGGTGCTGACCTACGTCGGCGCCTGGGACGACAAGCAGATGGCGGCGGCGATCCGCCGCGAGCTGCTGCGCGACGGGCAGGTCTTCGTGATCCACAACCGGGTGCAGTCGATCGACAAGGCGGCGGCGAAGATCCGCCAGCTCGTGCCCGAGGCCCGGGTCGCCGTCGGCCACGGGCAGATGAGGGAGCACGAGCTCGAGCGGATCATGGTCGGCTTCTGGGAGAAGGAGTACGACGTCCTGGTCGCGACGACGATCGTCGAGTCCGGCCTGGACATCCCGAACGCCAACACGCTGATCGTCGACCGGGCCGACACCTTCGGGCTCTCGCAGCTGCACCAGATCCGGGGCCGGGTCGGCCGCGGCCGCGAGCGGGCGTACGCCTACTTCACCTACGACCCGAGCCGGCCGCTGACCGAGACCTCGGTCGACCGGCTGACCACCATCGCGCACAACACCGACCTCGGGGCCGGCATGGCCGTGGCGATGAAGGACCTGGAGATCCGCGGCTCGGGCAACCTGCTCGGCGGCGAGCAGTCCGGGCACATCGCCGGGGTCGGGTTCGACCTGTACGTGCGGCTGGTCGGCGAGGCGGTCACCGACTACCGGGCGCAGCTGGCCGGCGAGGAGCCGCCGGCCGAGCCGGCCGACGTCCGGGTGGACCTGCCGGTCGACGCGCACCTGCCGCACGACTACGTGCCCGGCGAGCGGCTCCGGATGGAGGCCTATCGCAAGGTGGCCTCGGTGCAGTCCGACGAGCAGGCGCAGGCGGTCCTCGACGAGCTCACCGACCGCTACGGCACCCCACCGGCGCCGGTGCTCAACCTGCTGGCCGTGGCGCGCTTCCGCGCCGCCGTCCGGCAGTGGGGGATCACGGAGGTGTCGATGCAGGGCCGGGCGATCCGGATCAGCCCCGTCCCGCTGCCGGAGTCCAAGCAGCTGCGGCTGGCGCGGCTGGCCGACGGCGCGACCTACAAGTCCGCCGTCGACACCATCTCGCTCAAGGTGCCGGTCGGCCCCGACCGGCGGACCCCGCTTCGGGACGTCGCCCTGCTGGAGCACCTGCACTCGCTGCTGGCCGCCGTCCTGGAGCAGCCCGTCGCGAAGGCCAGCTGAGGAGGATCCCGCCCTCCCCGCCTCTCGCAGGCTCGGGGCGTGCCCCGCCCGGAGGCTCGCCGCGAGCTCGCCGTGGTGAAGGGGCGGGGTCCTCTCTGTGGCACGCTCACGAACCGTGCAGACGCGTCGCCTGACCGCATCGCTGGCCGTGGGCCTGGTCGCGCTGGCCGGGGTGGCCGGCTGCCGCAGCGACCCGAGCGTGGCCGCCTACGTCGACGACGAGCAGGTGACCGTCGACGAGCTGCAGACGGCGGTGGACACCCGCCTGGAGGACCCGGCCCTGGCGGAGGCCGCCACGGGCCGGGAGGACGAGTTCACCCGGCTGGTCCTCACCCGGCTGGTCACCGAGGAGCTCTACGAGCGGGTCGCGCAGCGCTACGGCGTCACGGTGGACGACGGCGACGTGCGGTCGCGCCTGGACGAGCTGCTCGCCGGCGAGGACCCGGAGGCGGTCTACGCGCAGGCCGCCGCGCAGGGCGTCGCCCGGGCGGACGTCTTCGAGACCGTCCGCCAGCAGGTGGTGCGGCAGCGGATCGCGGAGTCCGAGGGCCTGGTCGGCGGGCTGGGCGAGGCGGAGCTGCGCGCGGCGTACGCGCAGCAGGCGCCCTCGCTCGCGCAGGTCCGACTCGGCTACGTCAACGTCCCCGACCAGGCCGCCGCCGACGCCGCCGTCGCCGCGCTGCAGGCCGACCCGGGCGCCTACCCCGCGATCGCCGCGCAGTTCCCCGGTGAGGCCACGCTGCCCGAGGTCGCGACGCGCGCGCCCGGGGACGTGCCGGCCCCGCTGGCCGACGTGGTGACCGACGCGGCGCCGAACTCGGCCACCTCGCTCACCGTGCCGGACCTGCCCGGGGTCCTCGTGGTCTTCGTCGGCGAGCCCGCCGTGCCGAGCTTCGAGGAGGTCCGGCCCGACCTGGAGGAATCCGTCCGGGCCGATGCCGACGCCGCCGCCCAGGACCTGGTCGCCGACGTCCGCGCCGGGATCGACGTCACGGTGAACCCGCGCTACGGCGTGCTCGAGGAGGGCGCGATCGTCCCGTCCGACGATGGGGTCGTCGACCTCCTGGAGGCGGGCGGGGACGCCGCCGGGACCGCGCCCGCCGAGTGAGGGCCGCCAGTGCACCTCGCCGTCCGGCTGGTCGACCCGGAGCTGGACGGGAGACCGTCCTGAGGCCCCGCGCGCGCAGCACCCGGGACGGGCTGCGCGGGTGCGCGGCGTCCCCCGGCTCCTGCCGGCTCCCCGGCTCTCCCGGAGACTGACCAGGTGCCCGTCGCGCTCGCCGTCGTCGTCCACCCCACCCTCCCGGGCCTGCTCGGCCCCGCCGCGTGGAGGGCGGTGGCGAGCGGCCGGCCGGTCGTCGCGCTGCCCGGTGCCGCCGCGACCGCCGCCGCGCTGCGCGACGGGGGCTGGGCGGTGGACGACGTCGACGACGCCACGGCCGCCGCCGCCCGCCCCGACAGCGTCGTCGCCCTCGTCCCGGCCGGGGTCGAGGTGGACGCCGGGGAGGTGGTCGAGGCGCCGCCGCTGCCGGGCAGCCGGCTGCTCGACGTCGTCCGGGTGATGGACGTCCTGCGCTCGCCCGGCGGGTGCCCGTGGGACGCCGAGCAGACGCACGCCTCGCTGCGCGGCTACCTGCTCGAGGAGGCGCACGAGGCCTACGACGCGATCGTCGACGACGACCCGGCCGCGATGCGCGAGGAGCTCGGCGACGTGCTGCTGCAGGTCGTCTTCCACGCGCGGGTCGCGGCAGAGGCGGCTCCCGGCCGGCGCTTCGACGTGGACGACGTCGCCGGCGACCTGGTCGACAAGCTGGTCCGGCGGCACCCGCACGTGTTCGGCGACGCCGGCCCGCGCGACGTGGCCCAGGTGGAGGCCGGCTGGGAGGAGATCAAGAGGGCCGAGAAGCAGCGGCGCTCGCCGACCGAGGGCGTCTCCCGGTCGCAGCCCGCGGCCTCGTGGGGTGCGGCGCTCGTGCGCCGGGCGACCCGCGCCGGCCTGGCCACGCCCGAGCCCGCGGAGCTGGCCTCGGCCAGCCCGGAGGAGCTGGGGGAGCGGCTGCTGGCCGTCGTCGCCGCCGCCGAGCAGCGTGGCTGGGACGTCGAGGACGCGCTGCGCGAGGCGGTCCGCCGCTACGCCGGGGAACTCGACGCCCAGGCGGAGGCGCGCCCGGTCGGGTGACCCGAGCCGCTCCCGGTCCGGGGGTGGACCGTCCGTCCACACCCACCTGACTGCTCCACAGCCTCGTCCTCGCTGGTCAGGGCGTCGCCGAGCCACTGTGATCGAACACGGGTTCGAGGATGTGTCGGCTGCGGAACGAGGCGGTGTCTCGTCGGTCGAGCGCGGCCTGGCCGCGGTCGGGGAGCGGCCGGCGACTGGGGCAGGCTCGTGTGTCGTCGACACGGTGCACCCGGCGCTGCTCTGGGCCCGGGACTGGGAGGTGGAGCCCGCGGCGTCGAGCGCCACCGAGTTGGACCGGCTGCTGTCCGCGGGTGCCCGGCCGTTGGCACGGGCCGCAGCAGCGGCGCGCGAGATCGCCCGGCTGTCTGCGGTGATGGCGGCCTCGCTGGCGGAGTTCGCCCGCTGCCGTCCCGCGACGTCGTTCGACCGGCAGCCCGGCGAGCGTGGCGCGATGTCGGCGGCCACCCGGGCGGCGCCCGGCTGGCGCTTCGAGGAGTCCGGTGACGGCGGCCTGGCCGTCACGATGCCCGACGGTGAGGTCCGGGTCAGCCACCCACCCCGCTTCGGCGCCGACCTCGACATCGCGCCCTACTGAGGGAGATGGGAAGGCACACCGCCGGGTCCCACCTACCGCCAGTGCCGGATGCCGTGGTCGCCGATGCGACCTCGTGCAGGTCAGGACGTGGATTGCGCCGTGGAGGACCTCGTCGCGGGTGACATCGAGGGTGGTGACGCCGGCCTGTTCGCGGAGCTCCATCAGGTCGAGGTGGACCGACTGCACGTGGCGGCCGACGGGGTGGGAGCCGGCGTAGCGGACGAGGATGGTGAGGTGGTCCTCGTCGGTCACGAGCGTCCCAACAGGTCGGTGTCGAGGCGGACTCCTCCGCCGAGCAGGTCCTGCTCGACGGAGAGGCGCAGGTCCTGGGCGGTCCAGTCCTGCCCGGCATCTCCCTCGGGGTCGCGGGCGGCTGGCGGCACCCGTCGTCCAGGCCCGCCGGGCTGCCCGTGCCGAGACACCACGGAACCGAGCGGTGCACGCCTTCGGAGCGCCGCGGGCTGGCTAGGCTGCTCCCGTGCCCAGCATCGACGCCGTAGGCGCGCGGGAGATCCTCGACTCGCGCGGAAACCCCACCGTGGAGGTCGAGGTCGCCCTCGACGACGGGACGATCACGCGGGCCGCCGTGCCCAGCGGCGCCTCCACCGGCGCCTTCGAGGCGGTGGAGCTCCGCGACGGCGGTGAGCGCTACGCCGGCAAGGGGGTGACCAAGGCCGTCGACAACGTGCTCGACGTCATCGGTCCCGAGCTGGTCGGCTACGACGCCAGTGAGCAGCGGATGGTCGACCAGCGGCTGCTCGACCTCGACGGGACGCCGAACAAGGAGCGCCTGGGTGCCAACGCGATCCTCGGCGTGAGCCTCGCGGTGGCCAAGGCCGCCGCGGAGTCCGCCGGGCTGCCGCTGTTCCGCTACGTCGGCGGGCCGTCGAGCCACCTGCTGCCGGTCCCGATGATGAACATCCTCAACGGTGGCGCCCACGCCGACAGCAACGTCGACGTGCAGGAGTTCATGATCGCCCCCATCGGCGCGCCGACCTTCGCCGAGGCGCTGGCGATGGGCACCGAGACCTACCACGCGCTGAAGTCGGTGCTGAAGGGCCGCGGCCTGGCGACCGGCCTGGGCGACGAGGGCGGCTTCGCCCCCTCGCTGCCGAGCAACCGCGACGCCCTCGACCTCATCGCCGAGGCCGTCGAGAAGGCCGGCTACACCCTCGGCCGCGAGATCGCCTTCGCCCTCGACGTCGCCGCGACCGAGTTCCACACCGACGGCGGGTACGACTTCGAGGGCCAGACCCGGTCGGCGGAGTACCTCACCGACTACTACCGCGGACTGGTCGACGCCTACCCGATCGCCTCCATCGAGGACCCGCTGTCCGAGGAGGACTGGGACGGCTGGATCGCGCTGACCGCCGCACTCGGCGACCGGGTGCAGATCGTCGGCGACGACCTGTTCGTCACCAACCCCACCCGGCTGGCCGACGGGATCGAGCGGGAGGCCGCGAACGCGCTGCTGGTGAAGGTCAACCAGATCGGCACGCTCACCGAGACGCTCGACGCGGTCAACCTGGCGCACCGCAACGGCTACCGCTGCATGATGAGCCACCGCTCCGGCGAGACCGAGGACACCACGATCGCCGACCTCGCCGTCGCCACCGACTGCGGCCAGATCAAGACCGGTGCGCCGGCGCGCAGCGAGCGCGTCGCCAAGTACAACCAGCTGCTGCGCATCGAGGAGGAGCTGGACGACGCCGCCCGCTACGCCGGCGCGGCGGCCTTCCCGCGGCTGGGCGCGGCGGCCGGCGAGTGACCGGTCGCGCCCGCCCGTGAGCGCGGCGCGCGGCCGCCGCGGCGGGTCGGGCGCGGCGCCCTCCGGACGACGACGCGCCACCGGGCGGCCACTGTCGGGTGCGGCGTCCCGCCCGGTGCCGGCCGGCTCCCGATCGGGAGCGGGCATCCGGCCGGAGTCGAGGCGGGCCGCCCGCCGCACGCCGCGGACGGCGCCGGGGTCCGGTGCGCCGCGGCGTCCGCTGGTCACCGGCCGGGCGGTGCTGCTGACCGGGCTGGTCCTCGTGCTGCTGCTGACCCTGGCCGGCCCGCTGCGCCAGTTCCTGGCCGGCCGCGCCGAGCTGACCCGGCTGGCCGCCGAGGGCACCGCCCTCGACCAGCGCGTCGAGCAGCTCGAGGCGCAGCTGGAACGGCAGTCCGACCCGGACTACCGGACGCGGCAGGCCCGCGAGCGGCTGGCCTACGTGCTGCCCGGTGACCGGCTGGTGGTCGTGGTGGACGGCGACGCCGTCGAGGGGGACGCCGGCACGGTGCCCGAGCCCGCGGACGGCGACCTGCCCTGGTACGAGGCGCTGGTGCAGTCGGTCGCGGTGGCCGACGGCGACGAGGAGCCCGACGAGTGACGGGATCGATCACGCCCGAGGAGCGGGAGGTCGTGGCCCGCCAGCTCGGCCGGCCGCCGCGTGCCCTGCACGCGGTCGCGCACCGCTGCCCGTGCGGCCAGCCCGACGTCGTGCAGACCTCCCCGTGGCTGGAGGACGGCACGCCGTTCCCGACGCTCTACTACCTGACCTGCCCGCGGGCCGGCGCCGCCGCCAGCCGGCTGGAGTCCACCGGCCGGATGCGGGAGTGGCAGGCCGCCCTGGGCACCGACCCGGAGCTGGCCGCGGGCTACCGCGCCGCCCACGAGGCCTACCTCGCCGAGCGCGACGCCCTCGGGGAGCTGCTTACCCGCAACACCGCCGGCGGCATGCCCGACCGGGTGAAGTGCCTGCACGCCCTGGCCGCGCACGCGCTGGCCGCCGGCCCGGGCGTGAACCCGGTCGGGGACCGCGCGGTGGCCGAGATGGGGGAGTGGTGGGCGAACGGCCCCTGCGCGCTCCCCGAGGGGGACCGTCCATGACCCGCGTCGCGGCCATCGACTGCGGCACCAACTCCATCCGCCTGCTGGTGGCCGACGTACCCCCCGAGGGGCCGCACCGCGACCTGCTGCGCCGGATGGAGGTCGTCCGGCTCGGCCAGGGCGTCGACGCCACCGGCCGGCTCGCACCCGAGGCCATCGAGCGCACCCGCGTGGTGCTGGCGGAGTACGCCGCGCAGGCGCGCGACCTGGGCGCGACGGCGGTGCGCATGGTCGCGACCAGCGCCAGCCGGGACGCCGCCAACCGCGCCGACTTCGAGGGCATGGTGCTGGACACCCTCGGCCAGCTGCCCGACGTCGTCGCCGGCGACGAGGAGGCGCGGCTGTCCTTCCTCGGTGCCACCGCCTCGCTGGACGCCGCGGTCGCCGCACACGGCCAGGAGCGGCCCCGGCCGCCGTACCTGGTCGTCGACATCGGCGGCGGCTCCACCGAGTTCGTGCTCGGCGACGCGGCCGGGGTGCGGGCGGCCCGCTCGGTCGACGTCGGCTGCGTGCGACTGACCGAGCGGCACCTGCACGGCGACCCGCCTCCGGCCGACGAGATCCAGCGCGCCGAGGCCGACATCCGCGCCGCGCTGGCCGACGTCGCCGCCGCCGTCCCGGTGGGCGAGGCCGCTACCCTGGTCGGCCTGGCCGGCTCGGTCACCACCGTCGCGGCCCTCGCGCTGGGCCTGCCCGCCTACGACCCGGTGGCCATCCACGGCTCGCGCATCCCGGTGTCCGCCGTCCGCGCGGTGACCGCCGGGCTGCTCACCGCCACCCGCGAGCGGCGCGCCGCGTACCCGGTCATGCACCCGGGCCGGGTCGACGTCATCGGCGCCGGCTCCTTGATCCTGCGGGTGCTCATGGACGCCTTCGCGCTCGACGACGTCGTGGTCAGCGAGCACGACATCCTCGACGGCATCGCGCTGCAGCTGGCCCGCGGAGCGGTCAGGGACCCTCGTTGACCCCGGGCGGCAGCTTGCCGGTCAGCGACTGGTAGGCCGCCGCCGCGCCGCGCGCGGCGACCAGCCGGCCGGCCGCCACGGCGACCCCCGACACCGCCGCCCACGCCAGGGCCTCGCCCCAGCCGACGCCCGGCGCGGCCGGGTTCTTCGGCGGAGGAGTGCCCCGCACGGCGTACCAGGCGGCGTCGCTGAGCTTCCGGACGGCGATCCCTGCGGGGACCGCCGTGCCGGTGCCCAGAAGCTTCCAGGTCAGCGGTGCCTTCTGCTTCTTCGTCCGGGCCACCCCGCGATCATGCCGCCCCGTGGCGTCCCCGCGCTCGGCCGGGTGGTCTGCTTCTCCCATGAAGGACCCCGCTGCCCCCCGTGAAGGACCCCCCTGCCCCCACGGCCTCCCTGCAGGGGCCCGGCGCGAGCTTGCGAGCGGTGGGGGGCAGGGAGGTCCTTCTGCTGCAGGGGGGCCGATCGAGGCTCGCGGTGGGCCCCTGCGGCAGAGCCGCCCCGGCGACGCAGTCGGCTTCCCCGTCACCCGCAGCCCCGCCGGGGTCGTCCGCTCGGCGCGGGGTGCCCGCGACCTCGCCGTCCTCGACGCCCGGGTCTCCGGCTGCCGTGCCTGCCCCCGCCTGGTGGCCTGGCGCGAGGAGGTCGCCCGCGTGAAGCGCGCCTCCTTCCGCGACGAGGAGTACTGGGGCCGGCCGGTGCCGGGGCTGGGCCCGGCCGACGCCCGGATCGCCGTCGTCGGGCTGGCGCCGGCCGCGCACGGCGGCAACCGCACCGGGCGGGTCTTCACCGGGGACCGCAGCGGGGACTGGATCTTCGCGGCGCTGTGGCGGGCGGGCCTGGCCAGTCAGCCGACGTCCACCCACGTCGGGGACGGGCTGGAGCTCACCGATGTGCGGGTCGCCGCCGCCGTCCGCTGCGCGCCGCCGGCGAACGCGCCGACCCCCGAGGAGCGGGACACCTGTTCCCCGTGGCTGGCGCGCGAGCTGGCGCTGCTGCCGCGGCTGCGCGTCGCCGTCGTCCTCGGCGGCTTCGGCTGGACGGCGCTGTGGCCGGTGCTGGCCGGGGCCGGCTACGCGCTGCCCCGGCCCCGCCCGGTGTTCGGGCACGGCGTCGAGGTGTCGCTGGAGGGTCCGCGCGGGCCGCTGACCCTGCTGGGCAGCTACCACGTCAGCCAGCAGAACACGTTCACCGGCAGGCTCACCGAGCCCATGCTCGACGCCGTCCTCTCCCGCGCGAGGGAGCTGGCCGCGACCGTGCCGGAAGCGGCTCCCCGGCCCTAGGCTCGGCCCATGGCACAGCGACCCGTGGTCCTGGTCGTCGGCGGCGGTTACGTCGGCCTCTACACCGCCCTGCGGCTGCAGAAGCGGCTGTCGCGGGGGCGGGCGGAGGTCGTCGTCGTCGACCCGCAGCCGCACATGACCTACCAGCCGTTCCTCCCCGAGGCGGCGGCCGGCTCGGTGGAGCCGCGTCACGTGGTGGTCCCGCTGCGGCGGACGCTGCCGCGCTGCCGGGTGGTCACCGGGGCGGTGACCGGGCTCAGCCACGCCGAGCGGCGGGCCCGGATCGCGCCGATCGAGGGCGAGACGTACGAGCTCTCCTACGACGTGCTGGTCATGGCCGCGGGCTCGGTGGCCCGCACGCTGCCCATCCCCGGGCTGGCCGAGCACGGCGTCGGCTTCAAGAACGTCGGCGAGGCCATCTACCTGCGCAACCACGTGCTGGGCCGGCTGGACGCGGCCAGCTCGACCGACGACCCCGGGGTCCGCCGCCGCGCGCTGACCTTCACCTTCGTCGGCGGCGGCTACGCGGGCGTCGAGGCGTTCGCCGAGCTCGAGGACATGGCCCGATACGCCATCACCCACTACTACCCGCGGCTCTCGACGGCGGACATGCGCTGGGTGCTGGTGGAGGCGATGGGCCGGATCCTGCCCGAGGTCGACCTGGACATGGCCGCCTGGACGGTCAAGCAGCTGACCGCGCGCGGGATGGACGTCCGGCTCAACACCCGGCTGGAGTCCGTCACCGACTGCCACGTCCGGCTCAGCGACGGCGACGAGTTCGACAGCGACACCCTGGTGTGGACGGCGGGCACCAAGCCCAACCCGATGCTGCGTGAGACCGACCTGCCCGTGGACGAGCGCGGGCGGGTGGTCTGCGAGCCCACCCTCCAGGTGCGCGGAATGCCCGACGCGTGGTCGGCGGGGGACCTCGCCGCCGTCCCGGACCTCACCAAGGAGACCCCCGGCGCCACCACCGCGCCCAACGCGCAGCACGCCGTCCGGCAGGCCAAGCGGCTGGCCGATAACGTCGTGGCGTCGATCGAGGGCCGCGAGCCCCAGCCCTACCGGCACTCCTACGCCGGCTCCGTGGCGAGCCTGGGCCTGCACAAGGGCGTGGCGCAGGTCTACGGCGTGAAGCTCAAGGGCTGGCCGGCCTGGTTCATGCACCGCACCTACCACGTCAGCCGGGTGCCGACCTTCAACCGCAAGGCGCGGGTGGTCGCCGACTGGACGCTGGCCGCGGTGTTCCGCCGCGAGGTCATCTCGCTGGGCCAGCTGCAGGACCCGCGTCGCGAGTTCGTCCAGGCGGCCAACACCGGCCGGACCGGGTCGCTGCCCCCGCCCTCGGCGGAGGACAAGGCCCAGTCGGGCACCCTCCGGGCGAGCTGACCGCCGGCCGGCGTGCTCGGCGGCCCCCGTAGCCCAACTGGCAGAGGCAGGCCCCTTAAAAGGGTCCCAGTGTCGGTTCGAACCCGACCGGGGGCACCAATACCTCGCCTGCTGCAGATCAAGGCGTGACGAGTCACCGTCCCACCACGCAGAGTCACAGGTGTTCACGGAGGGTGCGCTCAGCGTCGAGTCACCCGCGAGCAGAGGGGGAGCCCAGCATGACCCGAACCACCTCCCACCGGGTGCGCGCCGTCGCGCTCGGCGCCGCCGGCGCGATGGCGCTGGCGGGCACCGTCGCGCTGGCCGGCCCGGCCGCCGCCGCACCGGGCGGCAGCAAGGCGTGTGAGAAGAAGCAGGTGAACGACACCGTCGCGGAGCTGACGGAGTGCGTGACCCTGAACGGGGTCATGGAGCACCTCGAGGCGTTCCAGGCCATCGCGGACGCCCCGGAGAACGCCGGCACCCGGGCGTCCGGGACACCCGGCTTCACGGCCTCGGCCGACTACGTGGAGAAGCGGCTCCGGAGGGCCGGCTGGGAGGTCTCCCGCCAGCAGTTCGACTTCCCGTTCTTCCAGCTGCGGAGCAGCTCGTTCAGCCGCGTCGCGCCCACGGCGACGACGTACCAGGTGGGCACCGACTACGTGCCCATGACCTACACCGCCAGCGGCACGGTCGACGACCGCGCCGTCACCCCGGTCGACATCGACTCCACGACCAGCGGCTGCGAGACCGAGGACTTCACCGGCTTCGCCGCCGGGACGGTGGCCCTCGTCCAGCGGGGCACCTGCCCCTTCGGCCTCAAAGCGGGCAACGCCGCGGCTGCCGGCGCCTCCGCGGTCGTCGTCTTCAACAACGCGGAGGGGCCGCTCAACGGCACGCTGGGTGCCCCGGGTGTCACGATCCCGGTCGTCGGCGTCCCGACGACCCTCGGGCGGGACCTCGCCACCGCGGGCACGACGATCGACCTCGCGGTCGACTCGACCAGCGAGATCCGCCAGACCGAGAACGTCGTCGCCGAGCTGCCCGGCAGCACCTCGGACAACGTGGTGATGGCCGGCGCCCACCTCGACTCGGTCCCCGAGGGCCCGGGGATCAACGACAACGGCAGCGGCAGCGCCGCCCTCATCGAGGTCGCCGAGAACATGGCGAAGGTGGACCTGCCCAACACCGTGCGCTTCGCGTGGTGGGGTGCCGAGGAGCTCGGCCTGCTCGGGTCGAACCACTACGTGGCGTCGCTGACCCCCGAGCAGCGCGAGGACATCGGGCTGTACCTGAACTTCGACATGGTCGGCTCGCCGAACTTCGCCCGGCTCATCTACGACGGCGACCTGTCGGCCTTCCCGGCTCCCCCGGGCGTGCCGGTGCCGGAGGGCTCGGACCAGATCGAGTACGTGTTCGAGGACTTCTACGAGGAGCAGCAGCTCTTCTATGAGGGCACCGAGTTCAGCGGCCGCAGCGACTACCAGGCCTTCATCCTGGCCGGCATCCCGTCCGGTGGTCTGTTCACCGGCGCCGAGGACATCAAGCAGCCCTACCAGGCGGAGGCCTACGGCGGGGAGGCGGGCGTCGCGTACGACCCGAACTACCACCAGGTCGGTGACGACATCACCAACCTCGACCCCGAGGCGCTGGACCAGAACTCCGACGCCATCGCCTACGCGGTGCTGACGCTGGGCTACGACAGCCAGCGGGTCAACGGCGTGGTCGGCAAGCCCGTGCCGGGCGGCACGTTCGAGGGCGACCCCGCAGCCCGTGAGTACCGGCTCTCGGCAGCGCAGCCCAACGGTGGCGGCGGGCTGCACGCCGGCCACGACCACGAGCACGGCGAGCAGGTCTGACCCGAGGACCCACGGGGCCGGCGGCGGTGCGCCACCGGCCCCGTGGCGTCCCCCACACCCCTCGTCCGGGTGTCCGGACGGCGTCCAGGAACGCGCAAGGCACTCCAGGCGTTGACCTGACCGAGTGGGGTGCAGGACCGTGGGCCCCACGACAGCCAGGTCACCTCGAGGAGATGACGATGCCCAGCTCCAACCCGGTCTTCGGCCGGGGACTCCAGAACGCCGGCCCCGGCTACGGCCAGCAGACCGGCCCGTGGGGCGGCGCTCCGCAGTACGGAGCCCCGCAGTACGGCTACGGGACGCAGGACCCCTACGCCGCGTCGCCGTACGCGCAGTCGCCGTACGCGCCGCCGACCACCCGCTACATGACGATGGACGACGTCGTCCAGAAGACGGGCCTGTCCTTCCTGGTCACCGTCCTCTCGGCCGCCGTCACCTGGGCGCTGCTCCCGCAGGAGCTGGCGTTCGGGCTGGCCCTGCCCGCGGTCCTCGTGGCCCTGGTGCTCGGCCTGGTCATCGCGTTCAAGCAGATCGCCAACCCGGTCGCCACGCTGTCCTACGGCGCCCTGTACGGCATCGCGCTCGGCGCCATCAGCGAGGCCTTCAACCAGGTCTACCCCGGCATCGTGATGCAGGCGCTGGTGGGCACCTTCGGTGTCTTCGCCGGCATGCTGGTGGTCTACAAGACCGGCGCCATCCGGGTCACCCCCAAGCTGACCCGCTGGATCGTCGGCGCGATGTTCGGTGTGCTGGCGCTGGTCCTGGTCAACCTGGTGGTCGGCTTCTTCGTCCCCGGGGGCCTGGGCCTGCGTGACGGCGGCACCCTGTCGATCGTCTTCAGCCTGGTCGTGATCGGTGTGGCGGCGTTCTCGCTGCTGCTCGACTTCGACATGGCCGACGAGGCGATCCGCCGCGGCGCCCCGGCGAAGTTCGCCTGGTACATCGCCTTCGGCCTGCTCATCACGGTCGTCTGGCTGTACCTGGAGATCCTGCGGCTGCTGTCCTACCTGCAGAGCAGCGACTGAGCGACACCGCACCACACACCAGTGGCCCGGTCCCCGCGAGGGGGCCGGGCCACTGGCCGTTGTGGGGCGCCTGCTTCGGCGAGATCGGCGATCCCGCACGGTTCCGCGGTGGGAAGCGTGCGAGATCGGCGATCTCGCTCCGTCAGCGGCTCAGGACAGCCGCTCCAGGACCATCGCCATGCCCATGCCGCCGCCGACGCACATCGTCTCCAGGCCGAAGGTGGCGTCCCGGGTCTGCAGGCCGTTGATCAGCGTGCCGGTGATCCGGGCGCCGGTCATGCCGAACGGGTGGCCGACGGCGATGGCCCCGCCGTGCACGTTGAGCCGGTCGATGTCGATGCCCAGGTCGCGGTAGCTCGGGATGACCTGCGCGGCGAACGCCTCGTTGATCTCGACCAGGTCGATGTCACCCATGCTCATCCCGGCCCGCTGCAGGGCCAGCTTGGAGGCGTCGACCGGGCCGTAGCCCATGATCTCCGGCGACAGGCCCGTGACCGCGGTGGAGACGATGCGGGCCAGCGGGGTCAGCCCGAGGTCGCGGGCCTTGGTGTCGCTCATGACCACGACCGCGGCGGCGCCGTCGTTGAGCGGGCAGGCGTTGCCGGCGGTCACCCGGCCGTCGGGGCGGAAGACCGGCTGGAGGCCGGCGATGCCCTCCAGCGTGGTGCCGGCGCGCGGGCTGTCGTCCTTGCTGACCACGGTGCCGTCGGGCGTGGTGATCGGGGTAATCTCCCGCTCCCAGAAACCCTCGGCGAGCGCCTGCTCCGCCAGGTTCTGGCTGCGGACGGCGAACTCGTCCATTTCCTGCCGGGAGACGTCCTTGAGCAGCGCCAGATTCTCCGCGGTCTGCCCCATCGCGACGTAGATGTCCGGGACGTCGCCGTTGTCGCGCGGGTCGGCCCAGGAGTCCGCGCCGCTCTCGGCGACCTTGGCGACCCGGGCCTGGGCGTCGGCGAACGCCGGGTTCTGGGTGTCGGGCAGCGAGTCGCTGTTGCCCTTCACGAAGCGGGACACCATCTCGACGCCCGCGGAGATGAACACGTCGCCCTCGCCGGCCTTGATCGCGTGCATCGCCATGCGGGTGGTCTGCAGCGACGAGGAGCAGTAGCGGGTGATCGTCGTCCCCGGCAGGTGATCCATGCCGAGCAGGACGCTGACGACGCGGCCCATGTTGTGGCCCTGCTCCCCGCCGGGAAGGCCGCAGCCGAGGATCAGGTCGTCGATGTCGGTGGGGTCCAGCGCGGGCACCCGGTCGAGGGCCGCACGCACGATGGTGGCGGTGAGGTCGTCGGGCCGCAGGTCCTTGAGCGAGCCCTTGAACGCGCGGCCGATGGGCGAACGCGCGGTCGCGACGATGACGGCTTCGGGCATGGGTCCTCCACGATGAGGGGCTCCGACGACGGGTCGCCGGACGTCGGGTCGACCCCGAACCTACTCCCCGGTAAGGCCCGTCCCGCGCTCAGCCGAGCGGCGTGGCCTCCGCGGCGCGCTCGGCCTGCTCCGGCGTGGGCAGGTCCGGCGGACGGCGCCGCCGCAGCCGGGCCCACGGACCCCGCGGTCCGGTGTCCGAGCCCCGGACGGCGGTCGCCTGGACCTCGGTGCCGGTCCGGCCGGCGGCCCGGGCAGCGGCCCGGGCGACCGGACGGACGGTGTCGCGGCGCAGGTTGCGCAGCCCGCGGTCCGCCGCGGCCGGCCAGACCCCGAGCGCGTCGGCGATCGAGGGCAGCAGGACGGCGGCCGCCGCGGCGTAGCCGGCCGCGCTCGGGTGGAACTCGTCGACGCTGAACAGGCCCTGGTCCTCGGCGAACGACGGTCCGAGCACCGAGCCCAGCGACACGGTGCGCCCGCCGGCCTCGACGACGGCGATGGTCTGCGCGGCGGCCAGCTGCCGGCTCCACCGGCGGGCCAGCCAGCGCAGCGGCTGGCCGATGGGGCGCACGGTGCCCAGGTCCGGGCAGGTGCCGACGACGACCTCCGTGCCGGCCTCGGTGAGCCGCCGGACGGCGTCGCGCAGGTGCCGCACGGAAACCTCGAGCGCGGTGCGGCTGGTGACGTCGTTGGCGCCGATCATGATTAGGGCGACGGTCGGGTGCTCGAGGAGCGCCTTGTCGACCTGCTCGTCGAGCTGCCACGACCGGGCGCCGGAGACGGCGAGCCGCACCAGCCGGACGGGGCGCTCGGCGAGCTCCGCGAGCGCCGCGGCGAGCAGCACGCCCGGGGTCTGCGCGGCCCGCGGCACGCCCAGTCCGACGGCGCTGGAGTCGCCGAACACGGCGAAGACGATCGGCCGGCCGCGGCCGCGCCCGTAGACGCCCTCGCCGGAGGGCGGGCCACCGCGCAGGTCGTTGGCCTGCACCCGGCGCCGGGCCGAGCGGGCCTGCTGCCGGAGGACGGCCAGCATCCCGGCGCCGACCAGGCCCAGCCCCCCGCCGCCGTAGGCGGCACCCGTGGCCAGCCGCCAGGCCGTGGTCGCTCGCGTCACCGCCGCTCCGTCCCTCGGAAGGAGAACCCCTGTCACTGCAGGCTAACCGCCGCCTACCGTCCTCCCGTGGCCGAATCCCTCGCACGGGTCACCCACGGTGACCGCTCGCAGCAGATCGTCGACGTGCTCGTCGACGCCTTCTCCGAGCTGATGACCGCCGACGCCGATGCCTTCCGCACCAAGTTCCGCAAGATGGCGGCCGACCCGTTCGCCTTCTACCGGGGCACCGCCTGTCTCTTCTACGCCGACATGGCGGAGCTGACCGACCCCTGGTGCGACGAGCGCACCGGCCGGGTGTGGATCCAGGGTGACCTGCACGCGGAGAACTTCGGCACGTACATGGACGGCGCCGGGCGGATCGTCTTCGACGTCAACGACTTCGACGAGGCCTACGTCGGGCACGTCAGCTGGGACCTGCGCCGGTTCGGCGCCAGCTTCGCGCTCCTGGCCTGGCGCAAGGCCTTCGGCGACGAGGTCATCACCGACCTGCTGCAGGCCTACCTGACCGCGTACCTCGACCAGGTGCGCGCCTTCACCCGGCTCGACGACGACAAGTCCTTCGCCCTGGTCAAGGAGAACACCGAGGGCGCGGTGCACGACGCGATCCTGGAGACCAGCGCCCGCAGCCGGTCGGCGCTGCTGGACCGGCTGACCGTCGTCGAGGACTTCCAGCGGCGCTTCGCCGACGGCCCGCGCAGCCGCCGGCTCGACGGCGCCGAGCGCGACCGGGTGCTCGCCGCCCTCGACCGGTACCGGGAGACGGTGTTCCCGCCGCGGCGGCGCCGCGACGTGGCCTACGACGTGAAGGACGTCGTCGCCACCGGCGGGTTCGGCATCGGCAGCGCCGGACTGCCCGCCTACACCGTGCTGCTCGAGGGCTACGACCAGGCGCTGGAGAACGACGTCGTCCTCTCGCTCAAGCAGGGCAACGTGCCGGCACCGAGCCGCGTCGTCCGCGACCCGCAGATCCGGTCGGCCTTCGAGCACGAGGGGCACCGGACGGCGGTGTCCCAGCGCGCGCTGCAGGCCAACGCCTCGCAGTTCCTCGGCCACACCGAGATCGGCGGGGTCGGCTTCGTCGTCCAGGAGCTCTCGCCCTACGAGGTCGACCTGGACTGGGAGGACCTCACCGAGCCCGAGGAGATCGCGCCCGTGATGGTCCAGCTCGGCCGGGCGACGGCGAAGGTGCACTGCGTCGGGGACGTCGACAGCGACCACACGCTGGTGCCCTTCCAGACCGAGGAGGCGATCACCGAGCTGGTCGGGGACCGGCAGGACGAGTTCGTCGCCGACCTCGTCGGGTTCGCGCACGACTACGCCCGCCGCACCCAGGACGACTTCCGGTTGTTCGTCGACGCCTTCCGGGCCGGCCGGATTCCGGGGATCAGCTCGAGCGGCTCGCTCACGGTCCGCTGACGGGGAGGTACGCGGCGAGGCGGTCGGCGAGGTCGGCCGGCTCCCAGTGGTGGCCGCTGCCCGGCACCTCGGCGCGCTCGGCGCGGGGGAGCGACCGGAGCAGCGACTCGGCGGCGTCCACCATGAACGGGAAGGGCGACGAGCCGAGCAGGACGACGGCGGGTGCGGTCACCGACGCCCACAGCTGCGCACGCGGTGCCGATTGCGTCCAGGCCAGCGCCTCGGCGTCGGCCTCGAGGGTCGGGGCCATCCGCTCGTACAGCGGCCACTGCGGGCCGCTGCGGACGGCGTCGAACCAGCCCGGGATGTCCTCCGTGAACGCCCGGAGGGCTCCCTCCCGGTCGCCGGCCGCCAGCAGCCGCCGGATCGCGCCGAGGAACTCCGCGCCATCGGTGCCCCCCTCCTCGCCCAGCGGCACCTCCCACAGCAGCAGCCGCTCCACCCCCGGGATCCCGGCGGCCGCGGCGAGGGCGATCGCGCCGCCCGAGGAGCTGCCGTAGAGCCACGCCCGCCCGCCGATGACGTCCAGCAGGGCCCGGACGGCCGCCACCTCCCCGGCGAGCGAGAACTGTGGTCCACCCCCGCTGTCGCCGCGGCCGGGGCGGTCGTGGTGGACGACGTCGAAGCCCCGGCAGGCCAGCTCGCCGGTCAGCTCGCGGGTGTCGGGGTCGACCGCGCGGAACTGGCCGGCGCCGTCGACCAGGACCAGCGGCTGGCCGCTGCCCGCACGGTCGTAGGCGATCGGCACGCCGTCCTCGGTTCGCACGTACTCGGTCATGCGGTACCGACTGCCCGGAGCCGCCGGACTCAGCGCTGCGGCAGCTCGACCAGCATGCCGACGTGCGGGCCGACCCCCGGCTTGTCGTAGGGGCCGGCGACCACGGTGAATCCCGCACGCTCGTAGAAGCCCGCCGCCGTGGTGCGGGCGTCGCACCACACCAGGTCCCCGCCCCGCGCCCCGACCAGCTCGAGCGAGGCGTCGAGCAGCAGCCGGCCCACCCCCGTGCCGCGGGCCACCGGGTCGGTGGCCATCCCGCGCAGCTGCCACGGGGCGCGGGCCTCCCGCCAGGGGCACGGGGCGGGGGAGAGGCGCACGACGCCCGCGACCTCGCCGTCCGCGGTGCGCACGGCGAGGTGCACGGTCGCCGGGTCGTCGTCCCCCGGCATGCCGGCGGGCCCACCGCCGCGCAGGACGGCGCTGCGCAGCGGCAGGACGATGTCGAGCGGCACCTCCTCGACGGTCAGCGCGGGGGTCACGTGCCCACTCTCCCGGCGAGATCGGCGATCTCGCACGCCCCGAGGCGCGGAACCGCGCGAGATCGGCGATCTCGCCGCGTTCAGCGCGCCCGACGGCCCCGGCGGGTGCGCAGGTAGTCGGCCACGACGTACTCGCCGAGCCGTTCGCTGTCCGGGGTGAACACCCGGCCGCCGGCCCGCTGGGTAATGTCGTGGACGAAGTGCACCAGCCCGGGCTCCGGGTCGAGGGCGAAGACGTTCATCGTCGCTCCCGAGCGGGCCACCCGCTCCACCTCGGCGACGGTGCGGGCGATCGTCTCGGGCATCGGCGGCCAGCAGAAGAACGGCGTTCCGTCGTCCTCCAGGTGGGCGGTCGGCTCGCCGTCGGTGACGACCAGCACCACCGGCTCGGCGTCCCGGTGGTGCGCGAGGAACCGGCGGGCCAGGATCAGCCCGTGCTGCAGGTTGGTGCCCTGCAAGGTGTCCACCGACAGCTCGGCGAGGGTCTCCGGCCGCAGCACCTGCGCGGTGGAGGAGAAGCCGATGATTTGGATCGCGTCCTGCGGGAAGCGCGTGGTCACCAGCGAGTGCAGCGCCATCGCCGTCGACTTCGCCGCCCCCCACGTGCCGCGCAGCGCCATCGAGTAGGAGAGGTCGACCAGCAGCGCGACCGCGGCACCGGTGCGCCGCTCGGTCTCCACGACCTCGAAGTCCTCGACGGCGATCCGCACCCGCCGGTCGTCGTCGGCACGCGGCTCGTGCGCCGTGCGCAGGACGGCGTTGCGCACCGTCCGGACGACGTCGAGCGGCTGCTCGTCCCCGAACCGCCACTCCCGTGAGCTGCCGGTCAGCTCCCCGGCCGCGCCGGCGTCGGCGACGTCGTGCTCGCCGCGGCCGGTGGCGTCGAGCTGCGCGAACACCCGGCGCAGCGCGGTCGCACCCAGCCGGCGCACCGCCTTGGGGGAGAGTTCCAGCCTGCCGTCGGAGCGGTTGAGGTAGCCCTGCCGCTCCAGCTCGCGCTCCAACCGGCGCAGCGCCGAGAGGTCGTCGACGGCGGGCCGGCCCAGCGCCCGCTCCAGGAGCTCCTCGTCGACGTCGGCCATCGACGCGCCGGCGTAGCCCTGCGACAGCTGGTTGGACAGCGCCTCGAGGTCGGCCAGCTCGGCGACGGCGCTGGTGGCGTCGCCCATGCCGAGGGACTGCTCGCCGTCGGGCACCTGCCCGCGCTGCCCCCAGGGCAGGTCCGGCCGGGCCTGGCGCAGGGCGTCCTGGAGGTGCGCCATCTCGCTGGCCAGGCCCATGTCCTGCATCGTCTGGGCCATCAGGTCGGCCAGCTCGGCCCGCTGCTCGGGCGACAGGCCGGCCATCATCCGCTCCTGCGCGGCCGCCCGGCGGGCGAGCTGGTCGATCAGCTCCTCGACCGACTGCGGGTCGTCGGGGAAGAACTGCCCGTGCTTGTCCATGAACTGCTGGAACTGCTCGTCGGTGTCCTCGCCGCGGTTGTGCGCGTCGATGAGCTGCGACAGGTCCGCGACCATGTCCTTGACCGCCTGGACGTCGCCCTCGGTGGCGTTCTCCAGCGCCTGCTTCATCGAGGCGAAGGAGCTGTCGAGCACCTCGCGGCGCAGCAGGTCCTGGATCTGCTCGTACGCCTGCCGGGCCTCCGCCGAGCGCCAGTCGTACTCCTTGAGCGCCCGGACCGCGCCCGCGGTGTCGTCGGGCAGCGCGTCGAGCTCGGCCTCCTTGAGCCGCGCCATGTCGTCCGGGTCGGGGAACAGCTCCCGACGCTCGGCCTCGACGGCGCGGTCGAGCAGCTCGCGCACCTCCTGCAGCGTGCCGTCCATCCGGCCCACGTTGCGCGCCTGCCGCAGCCGCTCGCGGACCGACCGGCGCAGCTCGTCCAGCCCGCGCCGGCCGTCCATCCCGCGGCGCAGCAGCTCGCGCAGCGCCTCGCGCACGCCGCTGCCGCCGAGCACCGAGTCGCCGATCTCGTCGACCGCGCTGCCCAGGTCGTAGGGCGGGGCGAGCGGGTCGGGCCCGCCCCGCCAGCGCCCGTACCGGTAGCCCTTCCCCGGCCGCCTCACCACTGCTCCTCCTCGCTGGCGCTCGTCGGAGCAGTGGTGCAGCACGCTGTGCTCATGCGTGAGCTCGCACGCTTGCTCACGTCAGGCCCCGTAGACCGTGCGCGGGCCGTCGGTGTCCTTGGCCAGCCGGCGGGTGAGGTAGAGGCCCTCGAGGGCGAACTCCACCGCGGCGGCGGCCTGCTCGGCCGACTGCTCGCCCTCCGGCACGCCCAGGCGCCCCAGCAGCTCGGCCAGTCTCGGGATGGTGCCGAGCTGCCCGAGCAGGGCCGCGGCCGGCACCAGCTCGCCGGACTCGACGGTCTCCCCGCCGGTGAAGTGCTCCTGCAGGCCGGTGAGGTCCAGCCCGGCGCAGCGGGCCCGGAACGTCTGCGCGGTCGCCTGCCGCAGCAGGTGCTCGAGCACCTCGATCTCCCGCTCGTCGTCCGGGTCGGAGCCGGAGTCGGCGAACTCGACCTTGCCCCGGCTGGCCGGCACGATGCTCGGCAGGTCGACGACGCGGGCGACCGGCCGCGTCTCCCCGGCGACCGCGGCCCGGCGGACGGCGGAGGCGGCCACGGTCTCCAGTCCGGCGATGGCGAAGCGGGCGCTGACGCCGGAGCGCTGGTCGACGTGGTTGGAGTCGCGGACCAGCCGGGTGAAGCGGGCGACGATCTCCGCCAGGTGCTCCGGGACCAGGGGCGTGTCCAGACCGCCGTCGCCCAGCCCGGACACCCGCGCCTCCTGGTGCAGGAGGCGCACCTCGTCGGCCAGCTCGATCGGGTAGTGGGTGCGCACCTCGGCGCCGAACCGGTCCTTGAGCGGGGTGATGATCCGGCCCCGGTTGGTGTAGTCCTCGGGGTTGGCGCTGGCGACCAGCAGCAGGTCCAGCGGGAGCCGCACCCGGTAACCGCGGATCTGGATGTCGCGTTCCTCGAGCACATTGAGCAGCGCGACCTGGATGCGCTCGGCGAGGTCAGGCAGCTCGTTGACGCTGAAGATGCCGCGGTTGGTGCGGGGGACCAGGCCGTAGTGCACCGTCTCGGGGTCGCCCAGCGTGCGGCCCTCGGCCACCTTGATCGGGTCGACGTCGCCGATGAGGTCGCCGACGCTGGTGTCGGGGGTGGCCAGCTTCTCGCCGAAGCGCTCGCTGCGGTGCAGCCAGCCGACGGGGGTGGCGTCGCCGTGCTCGGCGACCTGCCGGTGCGCCCACACGCTGATCGGGGCCAGCGGGTGCTCGTTGAGCTCGCTGCCGGTGAGCACCGGGGTCCACTCGTCCAGCAGGCCGATCAGCGTGCGGATCAGGCGGGTCTTGCCCTGGCCGCGCTCACCCAGGAGCACCAGGTCGTGGCCGGCGATGAGGGCGCGCTCGACCTCCGGGACGACGGTGTCCTCGAAGCCGACGATGCCCGGCAGGGACGGCTCGCCGGCGGCCAGGCGGGCGAGCAGGTTGGCGCGGATCTCGGCCTTGACCGGCCGGCAGGTGGCCCCGCTGTCGCGGAGCTCGCCCAGGGTCGTGGGAGCGGGGGGAGCGGAGGCGGGGGAGCCAGGGTCCGTCACCCCCGCCACGGTACGACGCGAGCGGCGGCGCGGGCACCCGTCGCTCGCTGCCGATCCGGCCCCGGGCCTGCGATGATCACCGCATGACACGAGCCGACGTCTCGCTGGTCGGCGGGGCGGACGTCGCGGCCGCGGCGGCGCTGCTGGAGGGGGTCGTCCGGCACACGCCCCTGGAGCACTCGCGCGCGCTGGCCGAGCGGGTCGGCGGGCCGGTCTGGCTCAAGTGCGAGAACCTGCAGCGCACCGGCTCGTTCAAGATCCGCGGCGCCTACACCCGGCTGGCGCGGCTCTCGCCCGAGGAGCGGGCGCGAGGCGTCGTCGCGGCCAGCGCCGGCAACCACGCGCAGGGCGTCGCCCTGGCCGCGCAGCTGCTCGGCATCCGGGCCACGGTCTTCATGCCCGAGAGCGCGCCCCTGCCCAAGGTGGCGGCCACCCGCGGGTACGGCGCCGAGGCCCGGCTGGGCGGCGCGTCGCTGACCGAGGCCCTGGCGGCGGCCGCCGAGCACGCGCAGCGCACCGGCGCGGTGTTCATCCACCCGTTCGACCACCCCGACGTGATCGCCGGGCAGGGCACGGTCGGCCTGGAGGTGCTCGACCAGTGCCCCGACGTCGCCACCGTCGTCGTCTGCACCGGCGGCGGGGGCCTGGTCTCCGGCATCGCGGCCGCCGTGCGGTCCCGCCGTCCCGACGTCCGGGTCGTCGGCGTCCAGGCGGCCGCGGCCGCCGCCTTCCCGGGGTCGCTGGCCGCCGGCCGGCCGGTGGCGCTGGCGGGCATGACGACGATGGCCGACGGCATCGCCGTCGGCTCGCCGGGGGAGCTGACGTTCGCGCACGTCCGCGACCTTGTCGACGAGGTGCGCACGGTGGGCGAGGAGGACCTCTCGCAGGCGCTGCTGTTCTGCCTGGAGCGGGCGAAGCTCGTCGTCGAACCGGCCGGCGTGGCCGCGGTCGCCGCCGTGCTCGCTGACCCGGCCGCCTTCCCGCCGCCGGTGGTGGCGATCGTCTCCGGCGGCAACATCGACCCGGTGCTGCTGCTCAAGGTCGTGCAGCACGGCATGGCCGCCGCCGGCCGCTACCAGTCGCTGCGGCTGCGGGTGCCCGACCGGCCGGGGTCGCTGGCGGCGGTGCTCGGCGAGCTGGCCGAGGTCGGCGCCAACGTGCTGGAGGTCGAGCACGAGCGGACGGCGACCCGGCTGGGGCTGGGCGAGGTCGAGGTGTTCGTCGTCCTGGAGACCCGCGGGCCCGAGCACGCCGAGGAGGTGCTCGCCCGGCTCCACCGGGCCGGCTACACGGTGACCACCGGCTGAAGGACCCTCCTGCCCCCCACCGCTCGCAGGCTCGCGATGGGCCCCTGCAGGAGGGCCGGAGGAGTGGTCGGGAAGTGTCGGCGCCGTCACCTGGTTCCCCGGTCATGACCGACGCGATAGTCGTCGAGGGCCTGGTGAAGCGCTTCGGCGCGACCACGGCCCTCGACGCGGTGGACCTGACCGTGGCCGAGGGGTCGGTGCTCGGCCTGCTCGGCCCGAACGGCGCGGGGAAGACGACGGTGGTGCGGATCCTCACCACCCTGCTGCGGGCCGACGCGGGGCGAGTGCGCGTGGCCGGCCTCGATGTGGTGGACGACGCCGACGCGGTGCGCGCCACGATCGGGCTGACCGGCCAGTACGCCGCCGTCGACGAGTACCTCACCGGGCTGGAGAACCTCGAGATGGTCGGCCGGCTGTACCGGCTGAGCCGGCGCGAGGCGCGGGCGCGGGCCGGTGAGCTGCTGGAGCGGTTCGACCTCACGGGGGCGGCCGACCGACCGGCCAAGACCTACTCCGGCGGCATGCGCCGGCGGCTCGACATCGCCGCGTCGCTGATCGCCCGGCCGCGCATCCTCTTCCTCGACGAGCCGACGACGGGGCTGGACCCACGCAGCCGGCTGGGCATGTGGGAGTTCATCGCCGACCTCGCCGACGGCGGGACGACGATCCTGCTGACCACGCAGTACCTGGAGGAGGCCGACCGGCTGGCCGACCGGATGGTCGTCATCGACCGGGGGCGGGTCATCGCCCGCGGCACCGCTGACGAGCTGAAGGCGCAGGTCGGCGGTCAGCGGCTGGAGTTCACCGTGACGACGGCGGCCGTGCTGCCCGACATCCTGGCCCGGCTGCGCGGGCTGGCCGTCGACGAGCCGCACGTGGACGAGCAGGCGCGCCGGTTGAGCCTGCCGGTCAGCGGCGGCGCCGAGGTCCTGGCCGAGGCCCTGCAGCGGCTCGACGGCTTCATCGCCGACATCTTCGACGTGGGCCTGCGCCGGCCGGACCTCGACGACGTCTTCCTCGCCCTGACCGGCCACGCGACCGAGGAGGTCGCCACCGACGACGACCAGGCGGCCCTTCCTGCCGCGACCGGGGGGATGGCATGAGCAGCCTCGCGACGACGCTGTCCGACAGCGTCGTCATCACCAAGCGCAACCTGATCAAGGTCAAGCGGGTGCCGGACCTGATCGTCTTCGCGACGCTGTCGCCGATCATGTTCGTGGTGCTGTTCCGCTACGTGTTCGGCGGCGCGATCGGCGGGTTGCCGCCGGGCATCAGCTACGCGGAGTTCCTGCTGCCGGGAATCTTCGCGCAGACGGTGGTCTTCGGGTCGACGACCACCGGGGCCAGCATCGCCGAGGACCTGCAGAAGGGGCTCATCGACCGGTTCCGCTCGCTGCCCATGTCCCGCTCGGCCGTGCTGGTCGGGCGGACGGTCGCCGACTCCGGGCTCAACGTCATCTCGATCGCCGTCATGGCGCTGACCGGCCTGGCCGTCGGCTGGCGGGTCAACTCCTCGCTCGGGGAAGCACTGGCCGGGTTCCTCGTGCTGCTGGTCTTCGCCTACGCGATCTCGTGGCTGATGGCGGTCGTCGGGCTGCTGGTCCGGACGCCGGAGGTGGTCAACAACGCCAGCTTCATCGTCATCTTCCCGCTGACGTTCATCGCCAACACGTTCGTGCCGCTGGAGACCTTTCCGTCGGTGCTGAGGGTCTTCGCCGAGTGGAACCCGGTCTCGACGGTCACCCTGGCGTCACGGGAGCTGTTCGGGAACGTGCCTCCAGGCACCCCGGTGCCCGACGCCTGGTCGCTGCAGAACCCGGTGCTCTACACGCTGCTCTGGACGGCGGTCATCCTCGCGGTCTTCGTGCCGCTCTCGGTGCGGCTCTACCAGCGCACCGCGACGCGGTGACGATGACATCGCGGTCCTACCGGACCGCACCGCGGCCGGGAGCCGTCCCCGACCGGCGCTGAGCCGCTGCCCGCGTCCCGGTCGGGGACCCTCCGGGCCCCGCGACCGGACCGCACCGCGGCCGGGAGCCGTCCCCGACCGGCGCTGAGCCGCTGCCCAGGCGCCCGTGCGCGCCGAGCGGTCCGCGCGCGCAGGATGGACCTCGTGCCCGACTCCGCCCTCCCGTCCACCGATAACCCGCTGCTCGAGCCCTCCCCGCTGCCGCTGCAGCTGCCGCCCTTCGCCGACGTCACCCTCGAGCACTGCCGGGAGGCGGTGCTGGCCGGGATGGCCGAGCAGCGCGCCGAGGTCGCCGCCATCGTCGGGTGCCCCGAGCCACCCTCGTTCCAGAACACCGTCGTCGCGCTGGAGCGGTCGGGCCGGCTGTACCGCCGCGCCGGCGCGGTCTTCCACAACCTCGCCTCCTCGGTCGCGACCGACCGGCTGCGTGAGATCGAGCGCGAGCTGGCCCCGCTGGAGTCCGCGCACGCCGACGCGCTGCGGCTGGACCCCGAGCTGTTCGCCCGCATCGACGCCGTCCACGCCCAGCGACACGACACCGGTCTCGACGCCGAGGCGGTCCGGCTGGTGGAGCGGTACCACCTCGACTTCGTGCTCGCCGGTGCGCGGCTCGACGAGTCCGGCCGGGCGCGGCTGACCGAGCTCAACCGCGAGCTGTCGGAGCTGTCGACGACGTTCGGCCAGAACCTGCAGCTGGCCACCGAGGCCGCCGCCGTCGTGGTGGGCGACGCCGCCGAGCTCGACGGGCTGGGGCCGGAGGAGGTCGCGGCGGCAGCCCGCGCCGCCGCCGACCGCGGGGTCGAGGGCCACCTCATCCCGCTGCTGCTGCCCACCGGCCAGCCGGTGCTGGCCAAGCTGCGCGACCGCGAGCTGCGCCGCCGGGTGTACGAGGCCTCGGTGGGGCGGGCGTCGGGCGGCGAGCACGACAACGGGCCGGTCGCCGTCCGGATCGCCCGGGTGCGCGCCGAGCGCGCCCGGCTGCTCGGTTTCGCCACTCACGCCGACCTGGTCCTGGCCGACCAGACCGCGGGCAGCACCGAGGCGGTCGACGCGATGCTCGGCCGGATGGTGGGCCCGTCGCTGGCGAATGCGCGGGCGGAGGCCGCCGCGCTCGCCGAGGTGGCCGCCCGCGACGGCGTGACCGACCTCGCGCCCTGGGACTGGGCCTTCTACAGCGAGCGGGTGCGCGCCGAGCGGTACTCGGTCGACACCACGGCGCTGCGGCCCTGGTTCGAGCTGGACCGCGTGCTCGTCGACGGCGTCTTCGCCGCCGCGGAGCGGCTCTACGGCTACCGGTTCACGCCGCGGCCGGACCTCGCCGGCTACCACCCCGACGTCCGGGTCTGGGAGGTCACCGACGCGGACGGCCGGACGATCGGCCTCTACCTCGGCGACTTCCACGCCCGCGAGGGCAAGCGCGGCGGGGCCTGGATGAGCTCGTTCGTCACCCAGTCACGGCTGCTGGACACCCGGCCGGTCGTCGTGAACAACCTCAACGTGACCCGCGGCGCCGACGGACAGCCCACCCTGCTCACCCTCGACGAGGTCAACACGCTGTTCCACGAGTTCGGGCACACGCTGCACGGACTGAGCTCCGCCGTCACCTACCCGCGGTTCTCCGGCACGAGCGTGCCCCGGGACTTCGTCGAGTTCCCGAGCCAGGTCAACGAGATGTGGGCACTGTGGCCCGAGGTGCTGGCCGGCTACGCCCGGCACGTCCAGACCGGCGAGCCCCTGCCGGCCAGCGTCGTCGAGGCGATCGAGGCCGCCCAGCTGTGGGGCGAGGGCTTCGCGACGCTGGAGTACCTGGCGGCCACGCTGCTCGATCAGGCCTGGCACCGGATCACGCCGGAGACCGAGGTCGGCGACCCGCAGGAGTTCGAGCGGACCGCGCTCGAGGCGGCCGGCGTCGCCTACGCCCTGGTGCCGCCGCGCTACCGGACGACGTACTTCCAGCACGTCTTCGCCGGGGGCTACGCGGCCGGCTACTACTCCTACATCTGGTCGGAGGTGCTCGACGCCGACACCGTGGAGTGGTTCAAGGAGAACGGCGGCCTGCGGCGCGAGAACGGGGAGGTCTTCCGCTCACGGCTGCTGTCCGTCGGCGGGTCGGTGGACCCGATGGAGGCCTTCCGCGCCGTCCGCGGCCGGGACGCCGACCCGACGCCGCTGCTCCGCCGCCGCGGGTTGCTGCCGGCTGCGCCGTGATCATCGGCGGGTGGCTGCCCGACACGCCGAGTGCGGCAGCCACCCGCCGATGATCAGCGCGGCAGCGGCGGGTTCATAACCAGGGCAGGGACAGGACGACGTCGAGGTCGTCGGGGGCCTCGCCCTCGCGGACCAGCCGGTTGGGCTGGCGGTGCCCGCACGCCGTGCAGCGGTGGACCACCTGCCAGCCCTTGCCCGACTTCTCCACCAGGCCGACCGGTTCCATCGGCGCCCGGCACGAGCTCGCCCGGTCGCCGGGGAGGTCGTCGACGTGCAGCGACCACAGGCACACCGGGCAGTGGTTCCGGTAGTGCCCGTCGGTGTTGGCCGGCACCGCCGATCCGCACTGCACGCAGGCGAACCCGGTGTTCTCCGCCCGCCGGGAGCGCACGGGGCTCACGGCCGGGCCCCGGTCAGGGGACGAAGGGCTCGACGGCGACGACGTCGACGGTGATGTCGCGGCCGTTGGGCGCCTGGTAGGTCACCGTCGTCCCCGGCTTCGCGCCGAGGATGGCCGAGCCGAGCGCCGACTCGGGGGAGTAGACCTGCAGTCCCGTCGTCCCGACGATCTCGCGCGAGCCGAGAAGGAACTTCTCGGTCTCGTCATCGCCCTGGAAGCGGATGGTGATCACGGTGCCGGTGGCGGCGTGCGTCGCCGTCGTGGGCGCGTTGCCGACGCGGGCCCTGCGCAGCAGGTCCTCGAGCTGGCGGATGCGGGCCTCCTGCTTGCCCTGCTCGTCCTTGGCGGCGTGGTAGCCGCCGTTCTCGCGGAGGTCGCCCTCCTCGCGACGAGCGTTGATCTCGGCGGCCATGGCCGGACGGCCCGCCACCAGCTGGTCGAGCTCGGCCCTCAGCCGGTCGTGGGCCTCCTGGGTCAGCCAGACGCCCTGGTTCTGCTCGTCAGTGCTGGTGGACACGACAGTGCTCCTGAAATGTCGGTGGCCGCTCCCCGTCCGGGGAGCGGCCGCGTTCAGAACGGTCAACGTAACACCGCCGACCGGGACGGTGTTCCGCTCGTCCCTGCCGCGGGGAAGCGGAACGCCAGCGTATCGAACCGTGACGCGCGCCACGAACACCCGATCGGGGCCCTGGCGGCGGCGGGACGTCGTACGGGCGGTGGATGATGGGCCGGTGACCGAAGCGGACCCGTTGCGCCTGCTCGCCGTGCACGCCCACCCCGACGACGAGTCGAGCAAGGGCGCCGCGACCATGGCCAAGTACGTGGCGGAGGGCGTCCGCGTCATGGTGGCGACCTGCACCGGGGGTGAGCGCGGTTCGGTGCTCAACCCGGCGCTGGACCGGCCCGACGTCTGGGAGCGCCTGCCCGAGATCCGCCGCGACGAGATGGACCGGGCGCGCGAGATTCTCGGCGTCGAGCAGGAGTTCCTCGGCTTCGTGGACTCCGGCCTGCCCGAGGGCGACCCGCTGCCGCCGCTGCCCGAGGGCTGCTTCGCGCTGGTGCCCACCGAGGAGGCAGCCGCGCCGCTGGTCGAGCTGATCCGCCGGTTCAAGCCGCACGTCATCACGACCTACGACGAGCGCGGCGGCTACCCGCACCCGGACCACATCAAGACCCACGAGGTCTCGGTGCACGCCTTCGACGCCGCCGGCGACCCCGACCGCTACCCCGGGCTCGGGGAGCCGTGGCAGCCGCTCAAGCTCTACTACCACATGGGCTTCACGCTGCCCCGGACGCGGGCGCTGCACGAGGCGATCCTCGCCTCGGGCCACGAGTCGCCCTACGCCGAGTGGCTGGAGAACTGGGACCCCGAGCACGACATGTCACACCGGGTGACCACCAAGGTGCCCTGCGCCGAGTACTTCGCCGTCCGGGACGCCGCACTCATCGCGCACGCCACCCAGATCGACCCGGACGGCCGCTGGTTCGCCTGCCCGCTGGAGGTCCAGCAGCGGGTCTGGCCCACCGAGGACTACGAGCTGGCCCGGTCGGTGGTCGACTCGCCGGCACCCGAGGACGACCTGTTCACCGGCGTGCGCAGCGAGGTGGCTGTGCGATGACCCGGTCCCTGCTCCTGGCGGCTGAGCAGCAGCTCCCCGAGGACGTCGGCAAGTCCGGCCCGATCGGCGCGCTGCTCACCGTGCTGCTCTTCATCGCCATCCTGCTGCTGGTCAAGTCGATGACCACCCACCTCAAGCGGGTGCCGCGCAATTTCGCCCCCGAGGACGACGGCCCCCGGGTCGTCGTCCCGGACACCCCGGCCGAGCTGGTCGACCCGGCACCTGCGCCGGGGCAGGACCTGCTCGACACGCTGCGGCAGGCTCCCCGGGCGATCGAGGGCCCACGCCGGGACGACGGCCGGCCGGACGCCACGCAGGGCTGACCGGCCGGCCGTCGCCGGTCGCCGCTACCAGCGGTGGGCGACGTCGATGACCAGCCGGTCGACGCCGGCGGACGAGCCCTCGAGGACGAACGCGCGGAACGGCAGCCGGGCGCGGGTGCCGATGCCGAGGCCCGTGTGGCCCTCGAACGAGCCGAGCCACGCCACCTGCCGCAGCGTGCGGTAGCCACCCACGTCGACGACCTCGCGCCGGTCCGCCGGGGTGTAGGTCGGGTGGCCCCGGTCGTCGTGGGCGACCGCACCGAGGGTGACCTGCAGGTCGGCGCCGCCGCGCAGCGGCACCACCGTCCCGCTGCCGTCCTCGCGCACCGAGGTCACGTACCGGACCGACCAGGAGTCGAAGCCGGACACCTCCGCGACGTCGACGACGATCCGGTCGAAGCACTCGTGCCGTCCGGCGCGGACGTCCTGGACCAGGTCGTCCCCGGGGTCGGCGCGGCCGGCCACCTCCGGCTGGGAGCCCCAGGTGATGCCGCAGTAGGGAGCCGCACTCGCCGAGGCGGGTGCGGCCACCCCGAGCGCGGCGAGGGCGGAGACGGCGAGGGTGAGGAACCGGGATCGGTTCATGGCGGGCCTCCTGGAGGGTGTCGGTGTCGACGGCAGGATCTGCCGGACGCGACCGCCCGCACCATGGGCGTCGACATGTCGACTCGACGAACCTGCTATTGGTTCGCCAGCAACAGCTGACGAACGGGGCGGGTGTGCGTCCTCGGCGGTCCCGGCAGCTCGTGCTATGGACCCGTCCGGGTGAGGTGGCGTCCACGCGCAGTGGCCACACGCCGACCGACGGGACGAGGATGCGCGGATGGCCCAGCGACGGCACGACCCCGAGCAGCGCTTTCCCCCACCGGGCTTCGGGCGCGTCGGCACCCGGGTGCTCGAGGTCCTCGAGAACGTCGTCTACGCCGGCATCGCGCTGCTGCTCGTCCTGGCCGCGCTGGCGCTCCTGGTGCTAGCCGGGCGGACGGCGTGGTCGCTGACCGGTGACCTGTCGCAGGCGCCGATGCTCGAGCTGCTCGACGTCCTGCTGCTCGTGTTCATCGTCGTGGAGCTGCTGTTCGCCGTCCGGACGACGGTCGAGAAGCGTGAGCTGGTCGCCGAACCGTTCCTGGTCATCGGGGTGATCGCCTCGATCAAGGAGATCGTCGTCCTGTCGGTCGAGGCGGCGGGGGTCGTCGGGGAGGGCGCGGGGTTCCGCGACCGGATGACCGAGATCGCCGTCCTCGGCGTGCTCGTGCTGCTGCTCGGCGCCACCTCGTGGCTGCTGCGCCGCAAGGAGCGGGAGCCGGACGAGGGCGAGGGCGGCGAGCAGGGGGTGGCTCCCGGGCGTGCCGCGGAGGCGCGGGGGTAACTCCCTGGCGTGCCCAACCGACTCGCGACGGCGACCAGCCCCTACCTGCTGCAGCACGCCGGCAACCCGGTCGACTGGTGGGAGTGGGGCGAGGAGGCCTTCGCCGAGGCGCGCCGCCGGGACGTGCCCGTGCTGCTCAGCGTCGGCTACGCGGCCTGCCACTGGTGCCATGTCATGGCGCACGAGTCCTTCGAGGACGAGGTGACGGCGGCGCAGATGAACGCCGGCTTCGTGTGCGTGAAGGTCGACCGCGAGGAGCGGCCGGACGTCGACAGCGTCTACATGGCCGCCACCCAGGCGCTGACCGGTCAGGGCGGCTGGCCGATGACGGTCTTCACCACGCCCGACGGCCGGCCGTTCTACTGCGGCACCTACTTCCCGCCCCGCCCGGCGCACGGCATGCCGTCGTTCCGGCAGCTGCTCACCGCGGTCACCGACGCCTGGCGGACGCGGCGCGAGGACCTGGAGGCGGCCGGCTCGCGCATCGCCGAGGGGATCTCCGCCCGGCTGGATCTGGGCGCCCCTTCCCCGCTGACGCCCGAGGTGCTCGACCGCGCCGTCGCCGCGGTGGCCGCGGACTATGACGAGCGCTGGGGCGGCTTCGGCGGCGCCCCGAAGTTCCCGCCGTCCATGCTGCTGGAGTTCCTGCTGCGGCACGCCGCCCGCACCGGGGACGACCGGGCGCTGCGCACGGCACGCCGGACGCTCGAGGCGATGGCCCGCGGCGGCATCCACGACCAGCTGGCCGGCGGGTTCGCCCGCTACTCCGTCGACGCGCGGTGGGTCGTGCCGCACTTCGAGAAGATGCTGTACGACAACGCCCTGCTGCTGCGCGTGTACCTGCACCTGTGGCGGACGACCGGGGAGGCGTGGGCCCGCCGGGTCGCCGACGCCACGGCCGCCTTCCTGGTTCGCGACCTCGGCACGCGCGAGGGTGGCTTCGCCTCCGCGCTGGACGCCGACACCGAGGGGGTCGAGGGGCTCACCTACGTCTGGACGCCGGAGCAGCTGGTCGAGGTGCTCGGCGAGGACGACGGCCGGTGGGCCGCCGCGGTGTTCGAGGTGACCGACGCCGGCACCTTCGAGCACGGCGCCTCCACGCTGCAGCTGCTGCGCGACCCCGACGACGAGGAGCGGCTGGCCTCGGCGCGGGCGCGGCTCCTGGCGGCGCGGGCACGGCGGCCGCAACCGGCGCGCGACGACAAGGTCGTGACCGCCTGGAACGGGCTGGCGATCGCCGCGCTGGCCGAGCACGGCGTCCTGACGGGGGCGCCGTCCTCGGTCGCGGCCGCCCGCCGGGCGGCCGAGCTGCTCGCCGACGTCCACTGGGTCGGCGGGCGGCTGCGCCGCGCCTCGCGGGACGGCGTCACCGGGGCCCCGGCCGGGGTGCTCGAGGACCACGGCGACCTCGCCGAGGGGCTGCTCGCGCTGCACCAGGCCACCGGCGAGGGCCGCTGGCTGGACCTGGCCGGCGACCTGCTGGACGTCGTCGCCGAACAGTTCGTGGACGCCGACGGATGGCACGACACCGCCGCCGACGCCGAGGCGCTCGTGCACCGGCCGTTCGACCCGGCCGACGGCCCGGCGCCGTCCGGCATCGCCGCCGTCGCGGGAGCCGCCGTCTCGTACGCCGCCCTCGCCGGCGCGCCGCGACACCGGGAGCTGGGCGAGGCGGCCGTGGGGCAGCTGGCGCGACTGGCGGAGCGGGCGCCGCGCGCGGTCGGGTGGGCGCTCGCGGTGGGCGAGGCGCTGCTGGCCGGTCCGCTCGAGGTCGCCGTGAGCGGGCCGGCCGGGCCCGAGCGCGACGCCTTGGCGACCGCCGCCCGTGCCTCGACCAGCCCGGGTGCGGTGGTTGTGGTCGGCGAGCCGGACGCGTCCGGCGTCCCGCTGCTGGCCGGCCGGCCCACGGTGGCCGGGCAGGCGGCCGCGTACGTGTGCCGCGGCTTCGTCTGCGCCGCGCCGGTGACCGACGTGTCCGCTCTGGGCGCAGCGATGGCCCCTTCCTGAGCGCGACGTGACGGCTTACCGTGTAAGTGTGTAATCACCCGACATGGGAGGCCGTCGTGCACGGACACCACCACCGTTTCTCCGACAACCCCTTCGCGGGCATGCGCGGCGGGTTCCGCGGCCCGCGCGGTCGCGGCCCCGGCGGCCGCGGCCGGGGCCCGGACGCCCCGCCACCCGTCGAGCGCGGCGAGGTCGCCGGCTGGTTCGCCGGGCGGCTGCCCGACGACTGGTTCACCGGGCCGGTCGAGCTGACCGTCGACCGCGACGAGATCACCGTCGTCGGCACCCTCGCCGAACCCGAGGTAGGCGAGGGGGACGCCGCGGCCGCGCGGGCCGGCCGGATCGCCCGCTTCCGCGAGGAGACCCGCGAGCAGCGCATGGCCGTCGCCGACGCCGCGCAGGCCCGCTACGGCCGGTCGGTCGCCTGGGGCGCGGCCTGCGGCGACGTCCGGGAGGTGTTCACCAACCTCTCGGTGCCGGTGATGACCCGGCTGCGGCAGCCCGAGCGGCTGGTGCTCGACACGCTCGTGGACGCCGGGGTCGCCCGGTCCCGGTCCGAGGCGCTGGCCTGGGCGGTCCGGCTGGTCGCCCAGCACGCCGACGAGTGGCTCGGCGAGCTGCGCGCCGCCATGGCCTCGGTCGAGGAGGTCCGGGCCCGCGGCCCGCAGGTCGACTGACCCTCCTGCCCCCATCCCTCGTTAAGGACCCCGTCCCCCTCACCGCTCGCGAGCTCGCGGCGAGCCTCTGGACGGGGCCAGCGGGACCCGGCAGACGGGCCGCCTCCGTCAGGCTGCCCGGGGAGCCCTCGCCGACCGAGCTGCTCCAGGCCGCCTGCGGGTCGCTGTCCGCGCCGGTGACCGACCCCCGGCCGGAGGAGGTCTGGCGCCGGCCCCTCGCAGGGGCCCGCCACGAGCTCGCGAGTGGCGGGGGCAGGGGGGTCCTGGCACTGGGACACTCGATGTCGTGCCAGCCAGCGCCGTCCCTACCGACACCGACGTCCTCGTGGTGGGAGCCGGTCCGGCGGGTGCGGCGGCCGCCGCCTGGGCCGCGCGGGCCGGTCACGACGTCGTCCTCGCCGACGCGGCCGTCTTCCCCCGGGACAAGACCTGCGGCGACGGGCTGACCCCGCGGGCGATGGCCGAGCTCGACCTCCTGGGCCTGGGGAACTGGGCCCGCTCGCGGGCCCGCAACCGCGGCCTGCGGGCCGCCGGCTTCGGCCGCACGTGGGAGCTGCCCTGGCCCGGCGGCGCCTTCCCCGACCACGGCAGCGCGGTGCCCCGCACCGAGCTCGACGCCCGGATCCGCGCGGTGGCGCTCGCCGCCGGCGCCGTCCCGGCGGAGGGGGTCCGCGCCGTCGACGTCGAGCGGGACGGCAACCGGGTGACCGGCGTGGTGTTCGAGACGGCGGACGACGAGACGGTCACCGTCGGCTGCCGGCGGCTGGTGGTCGCCGACGGTGTCCGCTCGCCGCTGGGCCGGGTGCTGGGCCGGGAGTGGCACCGGGACACCGCGTACGGCGTGGCCGCCCGCGGTTACGTGCGCTCGGGCCGGGCGGACGACGAGTGGATCTCCTCGCACCTGGAGCTGCGCGGCGCCGAGGGCGAGCTGCTCTCCGGCTACGGCTGGGTGTTCCCGCTGGGTGCGGAGGCCGGGCAGGTGAACCTCGGCGTCGGCACGCTGGCGACCGCCCGCCGTCCCGCGGGGGTGCAGCTCAAGGCGCTGATGGAGGTCTACGCCGACGCCCGCCGGGACGAGTGGCGGCTCGACGGGCCGGTGGAGGCGCCGGCGTCGGCGCTGCTGCCGATGGGCGGCGCGGTCTCCGGTGTGGCCGGGCGCAACTGGGCGCTGGTGGGCGACGCCGCCGGGTGCGTCAACCCGCTCAACGGCGAGGGCATCGATTACGGCCTGGAGACCGGCCGCGACGTGGTCGGGTTGTTCGGAGAGGACGACTGGACCGCCGCCTGGCCGGCCGAGCTGCGGCGCCACTACGGCGAGGCGTTCTCCATCGCCCGGCGCCTGGCCGCCCTGCTGACCGTGCCCCGGTTCCTGCCGGCGGCCGGCCCGGTCGGCATGCGCTCGCGGCCGCTGATGACCGTCGCGCTGCGGGTCATGGGCAACCTGGTCACCGACGCCGACCGCGACGTCGTCGCCCGCCTGTGGCGCACCGCCGGCCGGCTGTCGACCCGGATGGACGAGCGCAAGCCCTTCACCTGAGCCGACCGGCGACCGGTCGCGCCGAGTGATGCCCGGAGGGGCTCCGCGCAGGCGGGACGCAGCGGCTCAGCGCAGGTCGGGGACGGCACCTGGCCGCGGTGCGGTCCGGAGGACCGCGGTGTCATCGTCAGACGAAGGGTGATGAGTACATCGCGAAGTAGACGGCGATGTAGTGGCAGATCGCGGCCACGACGGTCATCGCGTGGAAGACCTCGTGGTAGCCGAAGACGCCGGGCCAGGGGTTCGGCCGCTTGATCGCGTAGGCCACCCCGCCGAGCGTATAGAGCACGCCGCCGACGGCCAGCAGCACCAGCGAGGTCACGCCGGCGATGTGCAGGATGTCGGTGAGGATGAAGACGGCGACCCAGCCGAGGCCGATGTACAGCGGCACGCCGACCCAGCGCGGCGCGGTCGGCCAGGTGAGCTTGAGCGAGACCCCCGCGAGCGCCCCGGCCCAGACACCGGCGAGCACCCAGTAACCGGTGGGCTGGTCGACGGCGAGCAGGGCGAACGGGGTGTACGTGCCCGCGATGAACAGGAAGATCATCGAGTGGTCGAGCCGCTTCATGCGCTTCCAGCCGCGCGGTGACCAGCGGCGCCGGTGGTAGAGCGCGCTGACCCCGAACAGGCCGCAGATGGTGGCGCAGTAGACGGTGACCGACCAGCCGGCGCGGGCGCCGAGCACCGACCCCAGCGGGATGAGCACGGCGCCGGCGACGATTGCGCCGAAGAACGAGAACAGATGCAGCCAGCCGCGCATCCGCGGCCGGGTGTCGGGGTGGTCCCAGTCCCGGTCGCCGAAGTCCGCGGCGGTCCAGGTGTGCTGGACCTGCTCGCCCTCGGAGAGGACGGTGGCCACGGCCGGGCCGGACGGCGCTTCGATCTGGGCACCGTCGGCCTCCACGCGGACGACCTCGCCCTCGCTGCGGGGGACGCTCATGCGCCGAGGTTACGCACCCGTAGGGAGGGGGGCGACGCGACCGCGCTGTGAGGTCCGTGGCAGTCCGGCGGGGCCTTCGTGCAGGTCCGGGCGCGGGTGCGCGCGACGCCGCGGAGTGGGCCTAGTGTGACCCACCGTGGGGGTGCGGCAGTGGGCTCGCGACGTCCTCACCCAGGTGTACGAGCGCCGGCTCGCCCGGGCACTGGAGGGTGCGGCCCTCCCGCGGCACGTCGGGGTGATCGTCGACGGCAACCGGCGGTGGGCGCGGGCGATCGGCCTGGAGGACCCCAACGCCGGCCACCGCCGCGGCGCGGACAAGATCGCCGGGTTCCTCGGCTGGTGCGACGAGGCCGGCGTCGAGGTGGTCACCCTCTTCCTGCTGTCCACCGACAACCTGTCCCGCCCCGAACCCGAGCTGGTGCCGCTGCTGCGGATCATCGAGGGCGTCGCCGAGGACCTCGCGGCGCCGGACCGGCGGTGGCAGCTGCGGCCGGTGGGTGCACTCGAGCTGCTGCCCGCCGAGACGGTCGCCGTCCTCAAGCAGGCCGCCGAGGACACCCGCGACCGGCCGGGCGCGACGGTCAACCTGGCCGTCGGCTACGGCGGGCGGCGGGAGATCGCCGACGCCGTCCGCTCGCTGCTGGCCGAGCACGCCGAGCGGGGGACGACGCTGGACGAGCTGATCGGCGTCCTCGACGTCGAGCACATCGCCGAGCACCTCTACACCCGCGGCCAGCCCGACCCCGACCTGGTCATCCGCACCAGCGGCGAACAGCGGCTCTCGGGCTTCCTGCTCTGGCAGACCGCCCACTCGGAGTTCCACTTCACCGACGTCTACTGGCCCGACTTCCGCCGCGTCGACTTCCTCCGGGCGCTGCGCGCCTACGCCGCCCGACACCGGCGCTTCGGCGGCTGAGAAACTGCTGGCCATGGCCCCCGCGCTCGACGTCCCCCTGGAGTACGTGCGGCTCGGGCTGCGCTTCGACCGGCTGGAGTCCGGCTTCGTCGACGCCTACACCGGCGACGGGCGGGTCCGCGCCGCCGTCGAGGACGAGCCGGCGCCGACCCCGCAGGGGCTGCGCGACCAGGCCCGCGCGCTGCAGGTCGAGCTGGCGTCGGCCGACCTGCCCGCCGACCGCGCCGGGTTCCTCCGCGGACAGCTGACCGGCCTGGAGTGCACCGCCCGGAGGATGGCCGGCGAGCCGGTGGCCTTCCTCGACGAGGTCAGCAGCTACTTCCAGGTCGACCTCACCCTCGGGGACCCGGCCGCCTACGCCGCCGCGCACGCCGAGCTCGACGTCCTGCTGCCCGGCAGCGGGCCGCTGGCCGACCGCTACGCCGCGCACCGGCGGCGCGAGGAGTGCCCGCCCGCGCGGCTGGCCGAGGCGGTGCACGCCCTGTCCAGCGCGCTGCGCGACCGGGTGCGCGCCGAGTACGGGCTGCCCGAGGTCGAGACGGTCCGCTACGAGGTGGTCACCGACAAGCCGTGGTCGGGCTTCAACTACTACGAGGGCGACTACCGTTCCCGCGTCGCGATCAACGCCGACCTGCCGCACCGGCTCGGCCAGCTGCCGCACCTGGTGGCCCACGAGGCCTACCCCGGTCACCACACCGAGCACTGCCGCAAGGAGCTGGGGCTCGTCGAGCGCGGCTCCCGGCTCGAGCACACCGTCTTCCTGGTCAACACCCCCGAGTGCCTCATGGCCGAGGGGCTGGCCGACCTCGGCATGCAGGCCGCCATCGGGCCCGGCTGGGGTCCGTGGGCGGCGGAGGTGCTCGCCGACCTCGGGCTGCACTTCGACGGGCACCTCGTCGAGCGCATCGCCGCGGCGGCCGCGCCGCTGAACCGGGTGCGCCAGGACGCCGCCGTCCTGCTGCACGACCGCGGCGCGCCCGCCGACGAGGTGGCCGCCTACATCCAGCGCTGGTCGCTGGTCAGCGGCGATCGCGCCCGCCAGCAGCTGCGCTTCCTCACCCACCCGCTGTGGCGGGCCTACACCACCACCTACGTCGAGGGCTTCGACCTGCTGTCGCGGTGGCTGGACGCCCGTCCCGCCGGCCAGCCGGTCGCCGACCGCTTCGTCCGGCTGCTCGACGAGCCCCTCACCCCGGCCGCCGTCGCCGGCGAGCTGCGGGCCGGGTGAGCAGGCGGGTGGGATGAGGTGGCGGGAGGTGACATGGCGCGGCACAGCCCGGAGGAGGCCCGGGACCTGGGCCTGTGGACGGCGGGGTGGCTGGCCGTGCTGCTGGTCGGCGGGCTGTGGTGGCTGGGTGACCTGAGGCTCCAGTGGCCGGTCCTGCTGGTGCCGCTGGCGTGGGTGCTGGTCGCCCTCCGGCCGCGCCGTCGCTGAGACGGCTGGTGCCGGAGGTGCCCCGAAGGGGGGACACGCCCCCTCTCCGACATGTTCCTGTCACCTCACGGGCCTAACGTCCGCGGTGGAGGGCGAGCTCACCTCGCCGTCCACGGGAGGCCCGGTTGGTGCTGACGAACTCGTCGACCAGGGGGGCCGGCACCCGGCCCCTCGGCCGGGGCCCGGCCACCTTCGAGCCGGGGCGCGTGCCGCGCCCCAACGGGAGTCGACCGTGACCACTCGCCGCACGTACGTCCTCGACACCTCCGTCCTGCTCTCCGACCCCGGTGCGCTGCTGCGCATGGGTGCCCACGACGTGGTCCTCCCGCTCGTCGTGATCGGGGAACTCGAGGACAAGCGCAACCACCCGGAGCTGGGCTGGTTCGCCCGGCAGGCCCTGCGGCTACTCGACGACCTGCGGGTCCGGCACGGCCGGCTCGACGCCCCCGTGCCGATCGGCGAGGACGGCGGCACGCTGCACGTCGAGCTGAACCACAGCGACCCGGCGGTGCTGCCGGCCGGCTTCCGCAACGACAGCAACGACAGCCGGATCATGGTCGTCGCGCTCAACCTGCGTGCCGAGGGCGCCGACGTCTGCCTGATCACCAAGGACGTGCCGCTGCGGGTCAAGGCCGCGGCCGTGGGGCTGGACACCGACGAGTACCGGGCGCTGGACGCCGTCGACGCCGGCTGGACCGGGATGACCGAGCTCTCCCTCGACGACGCCGAGCTCGCCGGCCTGTACGACCAGGGCGAGGTGTACGTGCCGGCCGCCGCCGAGCTGCCGGCGCACACCGGACTGGTGCTGCTGTCCTCACGCGGGTCGGCGCTCGGGCGGGTGACGCCGGACAAGCAGGTGCGGCTGGTGCGCGGCGACCGCGAGGCATTCGGCCTGCACGGCCGCTCCGCGGAGCAGCGGATCGCGCTGGACCTGCTGCTCGACCCCGCGATCGGCATCGTCTCGCTGGGCGGGCGGGCGGGGACCGGCAAGTCGGCGCTGGCGCTGTGCGCGGGCCTGGAGTCGGTGATGGAGCGGCGGGCGCACGCGAAGGTCGTCGTCTTCCGGCCGCTCTACGCCGTCGGTGGCCAGGAGCTCGGCTACCTGCCGGGCAGCGAGGGCGAGAAGATGTCGCCCTGGGCGCAGGCGGTCTACGACACCCTGGGCGCGCTGGTCTCGAAGGACGTGCTCGACGAGATCGCCGCGCGCGACCTCATCGAGGTGCTGCCGCTGACCCACATCCGCGGGCGGTCGCTGCACGACTCGTTCGTAATCGTGGACGAGGCGCAGTCGCTCGAGCGCGGGGTGCTGCTGACCGTGCTGTCGCGGCTGGGGTCGGGCTCGCGGGTGGTGCTCACCCACGACGTCGCCCAGCGGGACAACCTGCGGGTCGGCCGGCACGACGGCATCGCCGCGGTGGTCGAGCAGCTCAAGGGGCACCCGCTGTTCGCCCACGTGACCCTGACCCGCTCCGAGCGCTCGCCGATCGCCGCGCTCGTCACCGAGATGCTGGAGGACCTCCCGCGCTGAGTCCGTGGGATCCCACTCTCGCGCGGTTCCGCCCGTCCTCGCGCTGTTGCACCGGCGCGGAAGCGGGGGGAACCGCGCGAGAGTCAGCGGCCGCCCCGGGCGAAGGCTCGCAGGAGGCGACCACCCACGGCGCGGGGGCGGTCCAGGTGGTCCCACGTCCAGCGAGCGACCTGCCAGCGGTGGTCGCGCAGCTCGTCCTCCCGACGCTTCTCCTGGAAGACGACCTCGCCCGGCTCCTGCCCCGGCCGGTGCAGGCGGCCGTACTTGACCTGACCGTCGAACTCCCCGACCGTGCGGTGCTCCTCCCAGCCGAAGTCGCAGCGCGCCATGATGCTGCCGTCGCGGCGGCGGACCCGTACCTGCAGGTCGGGGACGGCGAGCCCGAGCCGGTGGATGAGCACCCTGCTGCGGCTCTCGCCCACGCTCTCGCTCAACGGGTCGGCGAAGTCGACGACGCGAGCGGCGGCACGGGTCCCGGGGACCCGTCCCATGTCCGCGATGCAGCCGACCAGGTCCTGCCGGGTGGTCCCGCCCATCCGGAGCGCGCGGTCGGCGACCACGACGGCGGACTCGAAGGGCGTAGAACGGGCGACGTCCACCACGGTCCGGGTGACGCTGGTGGCCGCGAGGCCGTCGACCACGGTCAGGTGCTCGTCGGGCACCCGGCCGACGTGCTGGTGCAGGCGCCTGCTGCCTGAGCCGTTCGTCGGCGGGCGACGAGTGACGTGGACCCGGTCGAGACGCACGCCCCAGACGGGCAGCCCGTGCAGGACCGCGGCCGAGAGGTGGCTCACCACGGCCGGTGAGCGGAGTCCCCGGATCGTGGCCAGCACCGTGAGGCGGTGACGCGCGACGGCGTCCGTGGGGAGTTCCGCGGGGCTGTGCGCGTACGTGCCCCGCTGCAGTCGGCGCAGCTCGCCCCGGCGCACCATCCGGGCGAGCTCCGCGTCGTCGAAGCCCCCGGCCAGCGCGTCGGCGCGGCGGAGGAACAGTGGGTCGGGATCCGGGGCCGTCACGCACCCAGACTGGTGGCCGCACCGCGGCCGGGGGAGCGCTCGACCGGATCTGTGGACAGCGGCCACTCCCACGCTGTTCCCCGCGCGATGGCGCTGCTGCACCAGCGCGTGCGCTGCAGGAACCGCGCGAGAGTGGCCGGGGTCAGGGCGCCGCGGGGTCGGGGTCCTCGTCCGCGGGAGCGGGGGAGGCCGACGGGCGGGGGGTGGCCGACGGGCAGGGAGTGGCGGCCCAGCGCAGCAGCGCCACCACACCCCAACCCGCAGCCAGGCACCACGGCAGCCGGGTGACGACGTCGTGCGTGCCCAGGTCGCCGCGGAGCCCCAGGGCGAGCACCGGCAGGGCCAGGAGGAAGGACACCGCCAGCACGTCCCAGCGCAGCGGGCTCATGCCCCCGAGCTCTCCAGCCGCTCGCACAGCAGCGAGGCCCAGCGGTGGGCGGTCGCCCGCGCACCGTCGAGGAGGGCCACGGGGGTCGAGGTGCGGGCGAGCACCGCGGCCGGGTCGGCGGTCAGGTCGGTGTCCTGCACCATGAGCGCGTCCACGCGGGGGAGGGCGTCGAGCCACGGGCCGACGTCCTCGGGCTTGCGGGTGGCCTCGACGACCGCCCACACGCCCACCGGCGCGAAGACCGCGACCATCTGCTCCAGCCAGGCACCGCCACCGGCGCGCAGCGGGACGTCGACGGCGACGATCGTCAGGGCACTCGACCGGTCGGCCTCCTGCTTGCGCTCCAGGGCCGTGTCGATGCTGGTGATCCGGTTGCTGCGCGGAGCCAGCGCGGCCAGGTCGCCGCGGGAGGCCCACTGCAGCTGCTCGGCGTCCAGCCGCAGCGAGGCGGCCAGCGCGCGGGCGGCGGCGAGGGTCTCGACCCCCGGACCGACGACCAGCAGCACCTCGCCCGCCCCGGAGGGCACCTCGGGCGCGGCCGGCAGGCCCGCGGCCAGCGCCCGGGTGAGCGCGGCGTAGGCGCCGAGCCGGGCGACCTGACCGGCGAAGTCCTCGCCGAGCAGCCGCTCGGGCACGCCGAGCTCCAGCAGCTGGCAGATGAGGGCGTCCTCGGCCGCACCCGGCAGCGGGCCGCTGTTCCCACCGGACGTCGACCGCCCGCGCACCGACGGCACCACCATCGGCGCGGACCGGCGCCACGCGGCGGCGCGCTTGTCCACGGGCAGCCGGGTCACGGTGGCCAGTCGGGCCTCCGCGCTCGGCGGCGCCACCCGGGCGACCGACTGCCCCGGAGCGCGGCCGATGGCCGGCGGCACCGGCGGGCGGGACAGCAGCGGCGGGACGGCCAGCCCGGTGCCGGGCGCCGGCGGGGGCAGCAGGGACAGCGGCGGCAGGATCGTGGTGGCGTCGGCGGGCAGCGGCAGCGGCGCCGGGTCGCTGGCGGTCGGGGCCAGGACCTCGGCCTCCACCTCCCACTCGTCGGCCTCGGCGGTCGCGTCGACCCACACCGGGATCTCGGCGGTGTGCGCCTCGGAGAAGGCGTCCCAGGCGTCGTCGGCGGGAGCCTCGGGCTCGACCTCCGGGGAACCGGCCAGCACACCGCGGAGCAGCTGGGTCAGCGCCACGTCCGACGTGTCGTGCGCCAGGGCTGCGCGCAGCACCTCGGCGATCGCCTCCTCGCGGGAGGTGATCGGCCCCGTGTTGAAGTCCGGCTCGTGCACCCACTCGGGCACCGGCGCCGGCTCGGGCTGCGAGGCCGGGGGGACGACGGCCGGGGCGGGCTGCCGCGCCGGGACCGGCACCGGAGGGACGACGGTCGCGATGGGCTGCGGCGCCGGGGGGACGACGGCGGCGGCCGGGGCGGGCGTGGGTGCCGAGCCCCAGAGGATGTCGAGACCCGCGTCGTGCTCGTCGGAGGACCAGTCGGTCTCGGCGGCCACCGCGGGCGCGGCGACGGGTGCCGGCGCCGGTGGGGCCACGGGAGCCGGAGCCGGGGCGGGCGCCGACGCAGCAGCCGCGGGCACCGGAGCAGGAGCCGCGGGCACCGGAGCAGGAGCCGCGGCGACCCGGGCCGGAGCGGGCGCGGGAGCCGGGGCGGGCGCAGCAGCCGGAGCCGCCGCGGCAACGGCGGCGGGCGCGGGAACGGGCGCGGGAGCCGGAGCCGGAGCGGGAGCCGGGGCGGGGGCCGGGGCGCCCGACGCGACGGCGGCGATCGCCTCGTCCACGGCCTCGCGCACGTCGACGTCCCGCGCCACCATCTGCGCCAGCGCCGCGGTGAACGGCGACGGCGGCAGCGGGGCGTCGTCCGCCACGGGAGCAGCCGGGGCCGGGGCCGCCAGGGGAGCAGCCGGCGCCGGAGGCGCACTGGGCGCCGCGGCCGGGGCCCTGCGGAAGCCCTTCGCCGCGGCCGGGAGGGCGGCGCGCGGCGCGGAGGTCCGCGAGTACAGCCCCACGGACGGCTGGCCGGTGCCGCCGCCGAGCAGGTCGGCGACCTCGTCGACCGGGTCGGGCAGCACCGGGTCGCGGCGCAGCGCGGCCTCGATGCGGGCCATCGACTCGGCCCTCGACGCGGGCCGGCGTTCGACGACGAGCGTCGGGGCGATCTCCTCCACCTCGGCGACGAAGCGCTCGGTGGTGAAGAAGCCCATCACCCCGCCGGTGCGGATGCGGCGGATGCCGACGATCCGGACGGACGAGCCGTACTTCTCCCGCGCGGCGGCGATGGCGCCCTCGCGGGAGGCACTCTCAACGGACGGCAACGGCACCGTTCACCACTCCCAGTGACTCGATCTGGGCCGTGCGGGAGACCTCCGTGTAGGAGATCACCGGCAGGCGGGGGAGGACCTGACGCATCAGACGGGACAGCGCTGCCCGGACCTGGGGCGAGCACACGAGCACGGGGGCCAGGCCGAGTCGCTCGGCGTCGGTCAGCAGGCCGGAGCAGCCGTTGACCAGCGCGTCGACCGTGCCGGCGTCCAGGGCGAGGACCTGACCGCCCTCGCTCTGCCGCACGGCCTCGAGCAGGCGCTGCTCGAAGGCCGGGTCGAGGGTCATGACGTGCAGCCGCTCGTCGGGCGTGACGTACGGGTGGCTGATCGCCGACCCGAGCGCCGCGCGGGCGGCCTCGACCAGGCCGTCGACGTCGGTGGAGACCTTCGCCCGGACCGAGAGCGCCTCGAAGATGCGCACCAGGTCGCGGATGGAGACGTTCTCCCCGAGCAGGCCGTGCAGCACGCGCTGGATCTCGCCCAGCGTGAGCAGCGTCGGGGTGAGCTCCTCGACGACGACCGGGTGGGTCCGCTTGACCATCTCCACCAGCAGCCGCACGTCCTCCCGGCCGAGCAGGTCGGCGGCGTTCTGCCGGACGACCTCGGCCAGGTGCGTGGTGATGACCGAGGAGCGGTCGACGACGGTGGCGCCGGCCATCTCGGCCTGCCGCTGCAGCTCGACCGGAACCCACTTCGCGGGCAGTCCGAACACCGGCTCGCGGGTGGCCCGGCCGGGCAGCCCGTCGAGCATGTCGCCGATGGCCAGGACCGTGCCGGCGGGCGAGGTGCCCTTGGCCGCCGGGACGCCGTTGAGCCAGATGACGTACTGGGAGGCGGGCAGGTCCAGGTTGTCGCGGGTGCGCACCAGCGGGATGACCAGGCCGGTCTCCATGGCGACCTTCCGGCGCAGCGCCTTCACCCGGTCGAGCAGGTCGCCGCCGCGGGAGGCATCGACCAGGTCGACCAGGTCGAAGGCCACCTCGAGCTCCAGCGGATCCACCCGCATCTTCTCGGCGATCGCCTCGGGGGAGTCGGGCTTCGGCTCGTCGTCCACGGCGGCCTGCGGGTCGGCGTCCTCGTCGACGTCCACGGTGTCCTGCATGCGCGCGGCCATCAGCAGGAACAGCCCGCCGATGAGCAGGAACGGCAGCTTGGGCAGGCCGGGGATGAGGCACAGCGCCAGGGCGGCGCCGCCGGCGATCCGCACCGGCTGCTTGAAGCGGCCGAGCTGGGCGATCAGGTCCGAGCCCATGTCCCCGTCGGAGGCCGAGCGGGTGACGATGATGCCGGTCGCGGTGGACAGCAGCAGCGCCGGGATCTGGGAGACCAGGCCGTCGCCGACGGTCAGCAGCGAGTAGGTCGAGACGGCGTCGGCCGGGGGCATGCCCAGCTGCACGACGCCGATGGCCATCCCGCCGATCAGGTTGATCAGCGTGATGATGATGGCGGCGATGGCGTCGCCCTTGACGAACTTCGAGGCACCGTCCATCGAGCCGTAGAAGTCGGCCTCGGCGGTGACCTCCGTGCGCCGCTTGCGGGCCTGCTTCTCGTTGATCAGCCCCGCGTTCAGGTCGGCGTCGATCGCCATCTGCTTGCCGGGCATGGCGTCGAGGGTGAAGCGGGCACCGACCTCGGCGACGCGGCCGGCACCGTTGGTGATGACGACGAACTGGATGATCGTCAGGATCACGAAGATCACCAGGCCGACGATCAGCGAGCCGCCGATCACGAAGTGGCCGAACGCCTCGATGACCTTGCCGGCGTAGCCGTCGGTCAGCACCAGCCGCGTCGAGGAGACGTTGAGCGCCAGCCGGAACAGCGTCGCGATGAGGATCAGCGACGGGAAGACGGCGAAGTCCAGCGGCCGCCTGATCTGCATCGAGACCAGCAGGATCAGCAGGGAGGCGGTGATGTTCAGTCCCAGCAGCAGGTCCAGCACCGCGGCGGGCAGCGGCACGACCAGCATGAGGACGATGGCCACCACGCCGATCGGGACGGCGGCCTTCGACATTCCTCGCACGGAGCCCTCATCGGCAGCGCCCCCACCCCGGGGCACCGTCGTCCGCCCCAGCCGTCCCGCCCGCCCCAGGCGCCCCGTCAGCGACGGGCGCCCGCCCGGGGGAGCCCGTCGACGTCCGGCGCGGCGAAGCCGGGCCGGTGGAAACCGCCGCGCACGCCGCGCGCCGACAGCTGCATCACGAACGCCAGCACCCGCGCGACCGCGGTGAACAGCTGCGCCGGGACCTCCTGGCCGACCTCGCAGGAGGCGTGCAGCGCGCGGGCCAGCGGGACGTCCTGCACCAGCGGCACCCGCGCCTCGGCGGCCCGCTCGCGCAGCGTGGCGGCGACCTCGTCGGCGCCCTTGGCCACCACCCGCGGGGCGCCGCGGTCGGCCTCGTACCTCAGCGCGACCGCGACGTGGGTGGGGTTGACCAGCAGGACGTCGGCGGTGGCGATCTCGGCCATCATCCGGTTGCGCGACATCGCCATCTGGGTGGCCCGGCGCTGGGCCTTGACGTGCGGGTCGCCCTCGGAGTTCTTGTGCTCCTGCTGGATCTCGTACTTGGTCATCTTCAGCTGCTTCATCGTCTGCCGGCGGACGACGACGTAGTCGGCGACGGCGATCACCAGGCCGGTGACCGCCACGACGCGGATCATCAGGACGGCGGAGTCGGTGAAGGTCGCGGTGACCGCCGACAGCGGCAGCGCGCCCGACGCCGACACCAGCTGCTGGGCGTTGTCGCTGGTGACCACGACGACGGTGCCCAGCGCCGCGGTCTTGATGACCGCCTTGGCCGCCTCCCACAGGCCGTGCCCGCCGAACATCCGCTTGATCCCCGGCAGGGGGTTGAGCTTCTTCAGCGTCGGCTTCACCGGCTTACTGCTCACGGTGACCCCGCCCTGCGCGGCCGAGGCGGCGACGCCGACCACCATCAAGGCCACCGCCATCGGCAGCGCGACGGTGACGAAGGTCTCCAGGGCCTGGCCGAGCAGGGCCGTGACCTTCTCGACCTCCGGGTCGTCGACCACCACACCGACCTGCACGAACATCCGGCCGACCTGGTCGAAGGCGTTGCCCACCAGCATCGGCAGCAGGAAGCTCGCCGCCGCGGCGCCGGCCCACGTCCCCAGCTCCTGGGTCCGCGGGATCTGGCCTTCCTTGCGCGCCTTCTTGAGCCGCTGAGGAGTGGGGTCCTCTGTCCGTTCCCCACCCGGTCCGTCCTTGGCCACGACTCACCTCCTCCGGCGGAACGGTGGCGTTCGATGTCCGCGCACCGTCACCCGCTCCGCAGCGAGACCATCGCCCGGGCCGCGTGCTCGAGCAGGGAGTCCAGGGCCGGGGGGAGCAGGGGGAAGGTCAGGCCCAGCAGGGCCATCGTCAGCAGGATCTTCACCGGGAAGCCGAAGGAGAAGATGTTCAGGGCGGGCGCGGCGCGCGACAGCAGCGCGAGCGCGACGTCCGCGAGCAGCAGCACCGCCACCATGGGCCCGGCGATCTGCAGCGCGGCCAGGAACATCATCGACAGCGCCGTGATGAGCACCTGCGCCAGCTCCTCGGTGGGCACCGACCCGCCGACCGGCATCCCCTCGTAGGAGGTGGCGAAGCCGCGCACGATCAGCAGGTGGCCGCCGCTGGTGAACAGCAGCGTCGTCGCCAGCAGGTAGTGCAGCCGGCCGACCGAGGAGCTCGTCGTCATCGACAGCGGGTCGTAGGCCGGCTGCAGGGAGAAGCCGCCGGTGAGGTCGATGAGGTCGCCGGCGTACTGCACGGCGGCGAACAGCACGTGGACGACGAAGCCCAGCGCCGCGCCGATGACCACCTCGGTCACCGCGCCGACCACCAGGAAGCCTGTGGTCGGCTCGGGCAGCCCCGGGGCGATGCGGGTCATCAGCGCGACCGACAGGGCCAGCGCCAGCGCCCCCTTCACCGGGGCCGGGATGCTCTTCGAGTTGAACGGCGGGGCCAGCAGCACGAAGCCGGTGGCGCGCGCGGTGCCCAGCAGCAGCGCCGCCATGGTGCCCGCCGGGACCTCGAGGTCCACGGCCGCTACGTCCGGTCGAGCAGCCGGGGCAGCGAGTCGAACAGGCCCTGGGTGAAGGTCACCAGCTCGGAGAGCACCCAGTTGCCCGTGACCAGCAGCGCGATCGCCACCGCGATCACCTTCGGCACGAAGGAGAGCGTCGGTTCCTGGATCTGCGTCGCCGCCTGGAACAGCGAGATGAGGAAGCCCACCAGCAGCGCGGTCAGCAGCACGGGGGCGGCGACCTTGGCGGCGACCAGCATCGTCGCGACGGCGATCTCGGTGACGTCGGCGTCACTCATCCGTAGCTCCCCACCAGCGCCGTCGTGATCAGCGCCCAGCCGTCGACCACCACGAACAGCAGCAGCTTGAACGGCAGGGAGACGATCACCGGCGGCACCATCATCATGCCCATCGACATGAGCGCGGCGCTGACCAGCATGTCCAGCACCAGGAACGGGATGAAGACGACCAGCCCGATGATGAACGCGCTCTTGAGCTCGGAGAGCACGAACGCCGGCACCAGCGTCGTCATGCTTACCGCGGCGGCGTCGGCCGGGGCCTCCTCGCCGGAGAGCCCGACCATCAGCGCCAGCTCGTCCTCGCGGGTGTTGTCGAGCAGGAACTCCCGCAGCGGGACGACGCCGACGTCGTAGGACTGCGACACCGTCATGGCGCCGTTCAGGTACGGCTGGACGGCGGTCTCGTTGATCTCGGAGATCACCGGGCCCATGACGAACAGCGTCAGGAACAGGGCGATGCCGGTGAGCACGGTGTTGGGCGGGGACATCTGCATGCCCAGCGCGTTCCGGGTCAGCGACAGCACCACGATGATCTTGGTGAAGGAGGTGGCCAGCAGCAGCACCGCCGGCGCGACCGACAGCACGGTGATCGCGAGGATGAGTGTGATCGAGGTGCTGGGGCTGCCGCCGCCGATGGAGATGTCCACGCCGCCGTCGACGGCGGGGACGACGGGCGCGGTCGGGGCCGTCGGCTCGACCGGCGCGGTCGGGGCGGCGGACGCCGGGCAGGCCAGCAGCGCGAGCACGACGCCGAGCAGCGCCGCGAGCAGCAGGACCAGCCCCACGCGCCGGGCGACCGGGACGCCCCGGACGGGAGCGGGGGAGGAGGTCATCAGCGGCGGACCGTCCGCTCCCGCAACGAGGAGACGAACGACGTCCACCCGTTGCGGTCGAACACCGAGCCGGCGAGGACGCCGGGGGCGCCGGCCACGGCCGGCTGCGCGGTGGCCGGCCGCCGCTCGGCGATGGCCTCCTCGACGACCTCGCCGTCCACCTCGGCGAGCAGGGTGACCTGCTCCTCGGTGGAGCCGACCACCAGCACGCGGCCGGCGATGCGGACGACGCTGACGCTGCTGGCCCGGCCCATCCGCTGCCGGGCGACCACCTCGATGAGGCCGTTGCCCTGGCCGAGGCCGCGCTTCTGCGCGACCCGCGCGGCGAACCAGAGCACCAGGGCGATGAACGCCAGTGAGAGGACCAGCCGGACGACCATCCACGTCATGGCGTCACCTCGCTGGCGCTCGGCGACTCCACGACGTACGTCGCTCTGCTCATGGCGGAGCTCGCGAGCTCGCTCACGCTTGCTGCCCCCCGATCTCGGAGGCGGCGGCGTCGGTGACGATCTCGCTGATCCGCAGGCCGAAGTCCTCGTCGACGACGACGACCTCGCCGCGGGCGATGAGCGTGCCGTTGACCAGCAGGTCCGCCGGGGCGCTGGCGGCGCGGTCGAGCTCGACCACCTCGCCGGGGTGCAGCGAGAGCAGCTCGCCGACGGTCATCCGGGTGCGGCCGATCTCGACGGTGACCTCCATGGCCACGTGCCGCAGCAGGTCCAGGCTGCCGCGCTGGGTGCGCGCCTGGGGCAGCGTCACCTGCAGCGCGAGAACCGCCTCGACGGTGCCGCCGGCGCCCATCAGCGGGACGGCGACGAACATGCCCTTGTCGCGCAGCCCGTCCATCGCGGTGTCCGGGTCCTCGGTGCGCTCGGCGTCGACGCGCACCCGGCCCAGCGTGGCCGCGGCGGCCTCGAGCGCCGGGCGCAGCGCGGTGGCGACGTCCATCGGGCCCACGGGGGAGTTGGCGAGCGCGTCGACGACCTCGGCCGAGAGGACGAGGACGACGTCCCCGCTCACCTCGCCGGACAGCCGCGCGGCGACCGCGGCGGCGGCCGTGGCCGGCGCGAGGACGGCGTCGGGGTCGCTGACCGGCGCCCCGGGGACGAGCTCGGCGGTCGCCGGCACCAGCGCGGCCGCGGCCCGGGCGGCGGAGGCCACGACGGCGATCACGGTCTCGGATGCCTGCGAGTGGTCCACGGTGGCGGTCATGCGGTGTCCTTCTGGGCTGGGGTCTGGGTGGCCGGGGTGGGGACGATGGCGGCGGCCAGCCGGCGGCGGTGGTTGCTGGCGATCGCGTACGCGAAGGTCACGTCGTTGGTGGTGACCTCGAGCGGGGCGTCCTGCGGGTGGCGCAGCAGCAGCACGTCACCGACGGCGAGGGAGAGCAGGTCCTCCGACGACACCTCGAGCGGGGCGAACCGCACGCCGACGTCCACCGGGACCTGGGTGAGCCGCTCGTTGAGGGCCTCGAGGGCGCGCCGCCGCTTGGCCTGGGCCGACTCCGACAGCTGCGGGGAGGCGGCGTTGTTCAGCGGCGTCTGGAAGGAGGAGAACGGCAGCACCAGCGTGGCCTCGCCGGTGCGGCCGCCGATCCCGATGGTGTACGAGGCCACCATCACGGTGTCGGAGCCGGCGGCGGCCTGGGCGAGCTGCGGGTTGTACTCGATCTCGCTGAGCTCGGGCTGCAGCTCGAGGATGTGCGCGAAGGAGGCGGCGAACTCCTGCAGCAGCCGGCCGAGCAGGTGGTTGGTGATGGCGGTCTCCATGACCGTCATCGGCCGGTCCGGCTGGTCGGCCGAGCCCGAGCCGCCCAGCATGTGGTCGACGGCGGCCATCGCGATGTCGAGCGGGTAGGCCAGCACGCCCTTGCCGGCCAGCGGCTCGATCGTGAAGGTCGCGAGGAAGCACGGGTCGGGCAACGAGGCGACGTAGTCGTCGTAGGAGTGCTGCTCGATGGTCACCAGCTCCAGCCGCGCGCCGGCCCGGAGCATGGTCGTGAGGACCGTCGTCGTCTGCCGGGCGAACGCCTCCTGGGCGATCTGCAGCACCCGCACGTGCTCCCGGGAGAGCTTGGTAGGGCGGCGGAAGTCGTAGGTGCGGGGTTCGCCGCGGCGGCTGCGCCCGGTGCGGGCGGGTCCGTTCTCGGGGCGGGTCACGCAGTGGTTCATCGGCGGGGAACGGGTCCGCCCTGACCGGCGGCGCGGGGCGCTGCCGGTCAGGGCGGACGGGTGTGGCGGGTGGTGCGGGTGGGGCTCCCCGGAGGGCGCCCCCGGGTCACTGGGTGACGTACTCGGTGAGGTAGACGTGCATGACCATCGGGACGCCGTCCTCGGTGTAGGCCTCGATGATCTTCTGCTCCAGGGCCTCCTTGAGCGCGTCGCGGGCGCCCACGACGTCGGCCGGCTGGGCCTGCGAGTAGGTCGAGATCAGCAGGTCGAGGGCCTTGGACCCGTCGACGCCGCCGCTGCCGTGCCCGCCGGCGGCGGCGTCCGCGGTGTACTCGAGGGTGATGCCGATCTTGAGGTAGCCGCCGCCCGCGAGGTTCACCGCGACCGGCTCCAGCGCGGTGTACCCACCGTGCACGGGCTCCGCGGCCGCCTCGGCCTCGCCACTGCCGGCGAACAGGAAGAAGTACGCCGCACCGGCGACGGCGAGCAGTGCGACGACGCCGATGATCAGCAGCTTCTTCTTGCCGCCGCCCTTCGCCTCGTCGTCCTCGGGGGTCTCGCCCTTCGTGTTCTTCTTGTCAGCCATGGGTCTCCTCCTGGGGGGTGCCGGCGGCGGTCGCCCCGGCGTCCAGGCCGGGGAGCAGTTCCTTGGCCTCGGCCGAGGCGTCGGAGAGGACCACCACGTCGACGCGGCGGTTCACGGAGATGGAGTTCGGGTCCGTCGGCGGGACCAGGGGCCGCGTGTCGGAGTAGCCGTTGGCGACCATCCGGGTGCCCGGGACGCCGTCGGTCGTCAGGTACCGGACGACGGTGGTCGCGCGGTAGGCCGACAGCTCCCAGTTGGACGGCCACGGCCCGCCCGGGGTGACCGGCAGGTGGTTGGCGTGGCCCTCGACGCCGAGGGAGTTGGGCAGCTCGCGCAGGATGGGGGCGAGCGCGCCGAGCAGCTGCCGGCCCTCGGGCCGCAGCACCGCCTCCTCGGCGTCGAACAGCACCTGGTCGGCCACGATGTGCACGACCAGCCCGCGCTCGTCGATCTCGAAGCGGGCCGCACCGGCGTGGCCGGCGGCGGCGAGCGCGGCCTCGATCCGCTCCCGTACCTCCGACAGGTCCTCGTACTCGGCGCGGGCCTCGGCGGCGACCTGCTGGGCCTCGGCGAGCGCGGCCTGCGCGGCGGCGGCGTCGACCGCCGCCTGCGCGACGGTCTCCTCCGGGGCGATGGCCGAGGCGATGTCGATCGCCCCGGGGAGCCCGTCGAGCGGCTCGCCCTCCGGCGTGGCCGCCGGGATGACCGACACCGGCGTGCCGAAGGCGTCGGAGAGGCCGCTGGCGAGCTGGGCGAACTTCTCCTTGTCCACCTGGCTCATCGCGTACAGCACCACGAAGAGCACGAGGAGCAGCGTCATCATGTCCGCGTAGGACACCAGCCACCGCTCGTGGTTCTCGTGTTCCTCCTCTTCGTGTTTCTTGCCGCGCCGCCGGCCGCCGTGGCCGCCGGAACTCACGGCGCCCCCCCGGCCGAGGTCCCCAGCCCGCTCACGCGGCCACCTTGGCCAGCTCGCTGGGCGGGATGAGGGAGGTGAGCTTGAGCCGGACGGCGCGCGGGCTGGTGCCGGCCTGGATCTCGGTGATGCCCTCGACCAGCAGTTCCATCTGGGCGGCCTGCAGCTCGCTGACCCGCAGGATCTTGGCGCCCATCGGCAGGAACCAGAAGTTGGCGGCCATGACGCCCCACAGCGTGGCGACGAACGCCGCGGCGATCATCGGGCCCAGTGCCTCCGGGTTGCTGAGGTTCCCCATCACGTTCATCAGGCCGACGATGCAGCCGACGATGCCGATGGTCGGGGCGTAGCCGCCCATCGTGGTCATGAACTTGGCGGCGACCTTGTCCTCGGCCTTCTTGGCGCCGATCTCGCTCTCCAGGACGGCGCGCAGCTCCTCGGGGTCGGTGCCGTCGATGCCCATCTGCAGGCCGCGCTTGAGGAACGGGTCCTCGATCGCCTTGACCTGCGCCTCGAGCGCCAGCAGGCCCTCCTTGCGGGCCTTCTCCGCGAGGGTGACCAGGACCTGGATCTGGTCGGTGGCCGGCGGCACCTTGGCCGGCATGAGGGCCAGCTTGAACCAGCCGGGCATCTTCTTGAGGTCGTCCATCGTCTGGCCGGACATCGCCGCCCCGAAGGTGGCGACGATGACGAGGATGATCGCCGGGATGAAGATCAGGCTCGTCGGGTCGGCGCCCTCCATGACCATGAAGATCAGGAGGGCGACCATCGAGATGACGAACCCGATCAGGGTGGCGGGGTCCACGGGTCAGCGCTCCTCGCGGGCCGGGAAGGGGACGACGGCGGCGTGCGCCTCGGCCTCCTGGCGGGACGGCGAGCGGTAGGTCCCGCGGTCCATCTCGTAGGCGGTGGCCAGGATGCTGGCGCGGTACTCGCGGATCTCCACGAGCACCTCGTCCACGCTCTCCGTGACGACGTACCGGGTGCCGTCGACCAGGAACACGACGGTGTCCGGATGGCCCTCGACCCGCTCGACGAGGTCGGGATTGAGCGCGAACCGCTCTCCGTTCAGGCGCGTCACACGGATCACGGGAGGTCCTCTTGCTCGCTCGGGGAGGGGATGACGGCGACCGCTCGCGCGGGGTGCCGGTCTGCAGTTGTCTTCGGCGTGGCGCGGGCGCGCCTTGAGCCGAACAGGCCGCCTCACCCCGGGGGGTGAGGGTGTGACCTGCGGGGACGCCGGCGCTCCGGACGACGGCGGCCCGGCCCCCGCGAACGAGAGGCCGGGCCGTACGGCGCCCTTCACCGGTGGGGGGCAGGAGGGTCCTTTAGCGCTTGAGGTTCACCAGGTCCTGCAGGACCTCGTCGGAGCTGGAGATGACGCGGCTGTTCGCCTGGAAGCCGCGCTGGGCGACGATCAGCCCGGTGAACTCCTCGGCCAGGTCGACGTTGGACATCTCCAGCGCGCCGGCGACGAGCGTGCCGCGCCCGCCGCCACCGGGCTCGCCGATGGCCGGCTGCCCCGAGTTGTCACCGACCCGGAAGGAGCTGTTGCCGGCCTTGGCCAGGCCGCCGGGGTTGGCGAAGGTGGCCAGCGCCAGCTTGCCGATCGGCTCCCGCAGGTTGTTCGAGTAGACCCCCATCACGGTGCCGTCGCCGCTGAGCGCGATGGACTGCAGGCTGCCCATCGCGTTGCCGTCGACCCGCGCCGGCGTCAGGCCCGAGGGGCCGCCGAACTGGCGCAGGTCGGCCAGGTCGATGGTGATCTGACCGGGCCAGCTGGCGGCCATGGAGGCGTCCGGCGTGATCTGGAAGGTCCGCGAGGCCGGGGGCAGGGTGCCCGTGACCGGGTCGAACGCCAGCGGGCCGGCCGTGCTGGCGAGGACGGCGTTGTTCTCGTCGCGGGCGACGACGCTCCAGTTGTTGTCGCCGGTCTTGGTGAACGACAGGCTGATCTGGTGCGCCTTCCCGAGGGCGTCGTACATGGTCATCTGGGTCTGCACGCCGGTGTTGGTGGCCGCCGCGCTGGACAGGTTGCCCACCACCGCGCCGGTGTCGGTCTCGGTGGGCTGCATGACGTCGCCGAACGGCACGGTCAGCGTGCGGATCGGGGCGTTCGTGTCGACGACGCCGTCGGTCGCCATCCAGCCCTGCAACTGGGCGCCCTCCGGGGTGACCAGGTTGCCCGCGGCGTCGTAGCTGAACGACCCGGCGCGGGTGTAGAGCTGCTCGTTCCCGGCCTGGGTGACGAAGAAGCCGTCACCGCTGATCATGAAGTCGGTCGAGCGGCCGGTGGTCTGGGCCGCGCCCTGCTCGAAGTTCGTGGTGATGCCGGCGACCTTGACGCCGAGACCGATCTGCGCCGGGTTGGTGCCACCGGCCTGCGCCGTCGGCGCCGAGCCGTTGCGCATGACCTGGGACAGCGTGTCCTCGAACACGGTCGTGCTGCTCTTGTAGCCGACGGTGTTGACGTTGGCGATGTTGTTGCCGGTGACGTCGAGCTTGGTCTGGTGGGCGCGCAGACCGGCGATCGCGGAGTTCATGGAACGAAGCACGGGGAGGGCTCCTCAGGAGTGGGACGGCCGGGAGGGGCGGCGGTTTCCGCGGAAACCGCCGGAGGGGAGGGGGGCGGGGCGGGACGGGTCAGCGCGTGCCGGGCAGGGAGACCTCGGTGAGCCGGCCCATCGGGACGTCGACGCCGTCGACGACGGCGCTGGGCTCGTCGCCGGTGATCTTCACCGAGCCGACGGTGCCGGTGACCGTGGCGCCGTCCTCGCCGGTGTAGCTCACCGTGTGGCCGACGAGGGCGCCGGCGGACAGCGAGCGCTGCAGCGCCACCAGGGAGGCGTTCTGCGCGGCGATCTCCTCGAGCTTCTCCACCTGCGTGAAGGTCGCGGTCTGCGACATGAACTCGGTCGTGCTGGCCGGGCTGTTCGGGTCCTGGTACCGCATCTGGGCGACCAGCAGCTGCAGGAACACGTCCTTGCCCATCTGGTCGGTGCGGGTCACCGTGCTGGTGGCGGCGGCGGCGGTGGTGGCGGCGCCGCCCACCCCGCTCACGGGACTGGTCATCGGTCGCTCCTCTCAGACCCGGACGTCCAGGCCGGACGACGGGGTGGCGGTGGTGCGGGGGGTGGGACGACCGGCGTCGGCCTCGGCGCCGCGCAGCCACGGCCGGCCGCGCCCGTCGGACTGCCCCTGCTGGCCGGCCCGGTCGCCGGCGGCGTGCTGCTGGGCCGACGCCCACGACGCACCGGCGTCCCGGTCGACCGAGGCGCTCGTGCAGGTGAGGCCCGCGCCGGCCAGGTCGCGCCGCAGCTCGGGCAGCGCCTCGAGCAGCGCGGCACGGCCGGCCTCGGTGGCGCTCTTCAGCGCGAGGTCGACGGTGCCCTGGCTCAGGGTCACCTGCACCTCGACCGGCCCGAGAGTCTCGGGGGTGAGCACCACGGTCATGGTGTGCGTGCCGTCCGGGGCGGAGCGCAGAACGGCGACCTGCTGCGCCACCTGACCGGCGACCGGCGGTGCCGGGAGGGCCGCCGGCTCGGCCGTCCGGACCGGCGCCGCCGTCGGGACGGCGGGTGCGGCCACCGCGGAGGCCGGTGCGGTGGCCGGTGCGGTGGCCGGTGCGGTGGCCGGGGCTGGGGCGGGCGCTGGGGCGTCCTGGTCGGGCGCCGTCTCGCTGCCGGTGCCGGCGCCGGTGTCTGCGCCCTCGGCCGGAGCCGCGGCGGCTGCCGGCTGGGGGAGCGGGACGACGTCCTCGGGGGTGACGAGCTCCGGGGCCGTCGGGGTCACCGGCGTGTCCGGGCCGGCGAGCACGACGGTGAGCCCCGGGAGCGGGTCGGCCGCGGTGGTCGCAGAGGTCGGGGCGGTCGCGGCGGTCGCCGGGATCGGCACGGGGGCGCCGGTCGGGACGGCGTCGGCTGCCGGCACGCCCGGGACGGGGAGGTCACCGGCCGGGAGCCCGGTCGGGGCCGCCGTCGGGACGCCGGTGGCCGGTGCCGCCGCGGGGGCGGCGTCCGGGACTGTGGGCGGTGCGACCGTGGTGCCGGCCGCGACGGCGTCGGCCACCGTGACCACCGCGGAGCCGGCCGCGGCGTGGGCGACGGCGTTGGCGACGGCGTTGGCCGGTCCCGGCGCGCCGGGTCCGATGCCCGTGAGCAGCGCCCACAGGCCCGGCGGCATGCCCGCGCCGGCGACGGGCGGCCCGGTGACGGGCGGCCCGTCGGCGGCGGGCGGCTCGCCGTCCGGGGTCTCGGCGACCGGTTCGGCGGCGGGATCCTCGGTCTCCACCGCGCGCTCCCGCCCGCGGGCGCCGTCCTGACCGCGCGCCACCGCGTCGTCGAGGGCACTGGCGAAGCGCTCGGCCCCGCCGGGGGCGTCGGTCGCGGCCGGGCTCGGGGAGGGCGCGGGCGCCGGCGCGGCCGCTACCAGGGGTGTCGTCATCGGAGGGCCGCTGCCTTGCTCATCACGTTGCGCACGTAGTCCTGGGTCTCGGGATAGGGCGGGATGCCGCCGTGGCGGCGGACGGTGCCGGGCCCGGCGTTGTAGGCGGCCAGGCCCAGCTCGGTGGAGCCGAACTGCCGCGTCAGGTCGGCGAGGTAGCGGGCCGCGCCGTCGACGGCCGAGGCCGGGTCGAACGGGTCCACGCCCAGGCCGCGGGCGGTGGCGGGCATGAACTGCATGAGGCCCTGCGCGCCGGCGGGGGAGACCGCCGAGGCGTCGAAGCCGGACTCCCGCTGCGCGACCGCGGCGAGCAGGGCCGGGTCGACGCCGTGCCGGTTGCCCGCCCGGGTGAACAGGTCGGCGTACGGGACGCCGGACAGCGACGCGGTCGACGACGCGCCCGCGACGGCGGGAGCGGCCGACTCGGCCGGCAGCACCCGGCGGATCACCGAGGGGTTCCCGACGTCCTGCACCTTGACGACATCGCCGGCCTGCGGGGCGGCGATCATCTTGCCGTCGCCGACGTAGATGCCAACGTGGTCGATGCCGGGGCGGCCGGAGGAGTGGTCGAAGAACACCAGGTCGCCGGGGCGGGCGTCGGCCAGCGACGCGACCGCGGTGCCGGCGGTGGCCTGCTGCGACGAGGTGCGCGGCAGCTCGATGCCGAGGTTGCCGTATACGAGCTTGGTGAAGCCGGAGCAGTCCAGGCCCTTGGCCGGGTCGGTGCCGCCCCACAGGTACGGGACGCCGAGGTACTTGCGCGCCTCGGTGACGACGGCGCTCTCCGAGGCGCTGCCGGCGGTGCCGGTGCCCGTCGCGGCGGCGGCGGTGGTGCCGGTGAGCCCGGCGGCGGTGGCGGCCGCGGTCCAGTCGGCGGAGGCCGACGGGCGCGGCGCGATGAGGAAGCGGGCCTGGATCTCGCTGATCCGGGACTGCACCGCGGTCAGTCCGTCCACGCCGCCTCCCCCTCGGTGCGGGATCGGCGGCCGGAGCGGCCGGTGACGAGGTCGTCCACGGTCCTCTCCTCGGCAGCCTGCTCGGCCAGTCGCACCGCCTGGAGGTGTCGTTCTCGCAGCCGTTCCAGGCCCTTGGTGCGCTGCGCGGCCGCCGTCCACGCCGCCCGGACCAGCTCGGCCTGCTCGGCCGACGCGGTCGCCAGCGCCCGGGCCGCGGCGGCGTCCTCGGCGGCCAGCCGGCCGAGCACCATCGCGGCGGCGAAGGCGCCCGGGGAGACCGGGCCCGTGGGCAGCACCGCGGCGACCGCGGCCTCGGCCTCGGTGGCCCGGCGGTCGGCGTCGGCGGCGGCGCGGGCGGCGTCGGCCGCGGCCAGCGCGGCTGACCGCTCCTCGCTGCGGCGCAGCTCGAGGACCGGTTGCAGCCGGAAGGCGGACCGCTTCACGAGCGGACGATGCGGTTCAGCCAGGCCCAGGACTCAGCGGCCGCCGTGAGCTCGCCGGTGGGCTGCTGCAGGAACGACTCGATGGCCGGCGCCAGCTGGCGGGCGCGGTCGACCAGCGGGTCGGTCCCGGCCTGGTAGGCGCCGATCTCGATGAGCTCCTTGACGTCGCGCAGCGCGCCCATGAGCCGGCGCACCTCGCGGGCGTCGGCCATCTGCGCCGGCGGGACGACCGCGGTGGCCACGCGGGAGATCGACTCCAGCACGTCGATGGCCGGAAAGTGGCCGGCGGTGGCCAGCTTGCGGGTGAGGACGACGTGCCCGTCGAGGATGGAGCGGGCGGTGTCGGCGATCGGCTCGTTGTGGTCGTCGCCGTCCACCAGCACGGTGTACAGGCCGGTGATCGAGCCGACCGCCGCCGTCCCGGCCTTCTCCAGCAGCTTGGGCATCATCGCGAAGACGCTCGGCGGGTAGCCGCGGGTGGCCGGGGGCTCGCCGGCCGACAGGCCGACCTCGCGCTGGGCCATCGCGGTGCGGGTGATGGAGTCCATCATCAGCAGCACGTCGCGGCCCTGGTCGCGGAAGCCCTCGGCGATCCGGGTGGCGACGAAGGCCGCCTTCAGCCGCACCAGCGGCGGCTCGTCGGAGGTGGCGACGACGACGACGGTGCGCGCCATGCCCTCGGCGCCGAGGTTCTCCTCGAGGAACTCGCGCACCTCGCGGCCACGCTCGCCGATCAGGCCGATGACGCGGACGTCGGCGTCGGTGCCGCGGGTGATCTGGGCCAGCAGCGTCGACTTGCCCACGCCGGAGCCGGCGAAGATGCCCAGCCGCTGGCCCTTGCCGAGGGGCGCCATCGTGTCCAGCACGCGGACGCCGGAGATCAGCGGCTCCTCGACGCGGGTGCGGGCCAGCGCGTGCGGCGTCTCGCTGGCCAGGTCGACCCACTCCAGGGACCCGTCCAGCGGCGGGCCGCCGTCCACCGGCCGGCCGAGGCCGTCGAGGACCCGGCCGAGCAGCCCCTCGCCGACCGGCACCTGCAGCGGCATACCGGTGGCGCGGACCCGCGCGCCGGCGTGCACGCCGGACAGCTCGCCGAGCGGCATGCAGGTGAGCCGCTCGCGGGAGACGGCGACGACCTCGGCCAGCAGGCCGCCGCGCGGCGACGGGTCGACCTCGACGAGGTCGCCGACGGCGGCGACGACGCCCTCCACGGAGAGGGTCAGGCCCATCGCGCCGACGACCGAGCCGGTCACCTGGGGCCGGGCCGCCGCGCGGGCGCGGTCGAGGAGCCCGAGCGTCACGTGTCCTCCTCGCTGGCGCTCGTCGGACACGTGCCACGGTGTGCTGTGCTCATGCGTGAGCTCGCTCACGGTGCCAGCACCGCCCGCACGCGCTCCAGCGCGGCACCCAGCTGGGCGTCGACGCGGGTGGCACCGGTCTCCGCGACGGCGCCCGCGCGCTCGACGGAGAGGTCGCCGACGACCCGGACGGTGTCCGGCAGCTCGGCCAGCGCCTCGGCGGGCAGCTCGGCGAGGTCGTCGGGGTGCAGCCGGACGACGGTCGGCGCGTCGGCCGGGCACAGCGTCAGCGCCCGTCGAACGGCGTCCACGACGGGGGAGTCGGCGAGCGCCAGCTCCCGGCACAGGACGTCCTCGACGAGGGTCAGCACGATGGTGACGACCGAGTCGCGGACGTCCTCGGCGACCGGCAGGGCGGCCTGCTCCAGCTGGGTGACCGCCGCGCCGAGCGCCGCGGTGGCCGAGACCATCCGCCGCTCCCAGCGGGCCTGCACCTCCGCCAGGCGTGCCTCGGCGGCCCGCTCGGCCTCGGCGACGACCGCTCCGGCGGCCTGGCTGCCCTCCGCGTGGCCGGCGGCGTAGCCCTCCTGGCGGGCGTGCTCGCGCAGCCGGGCCAGCTCCTCGGCGTACACGTCGCCGAGCCGGATCGACGTCCGGTCGGAGGCGACCGGCACGTCCGCGGCGCGGCGGACCGAGCCTCGCCGGTCGCCGGTGCGCCGGTCCGTGGAGCGCCGCTCGCCGGTGGCCTGCCCTGGGCGGACCCAGGGGGCGGCCCGCTCGGCTGAGGCTCCGCGCAGGAGCGCCGACTCAGGCGACGCCCATGGGCGCGACTCCGCGCGCCGGTCCGCTCCTCGCTCGTTCATCGCTGCGAGGCTCCCGCCGGCCCCGTCCAGGGTCCCGCCCCGAGCTTGCGAGGGGTGGGGGGGACGGGGTCCTTGCTCACGCGACGAAATCGTCCTCACCGCCCCGCGAGATGGTCAGCACGCCCTGCTCCTCCAGGGTGCGGATGACACCGACGACCTTGGCCTGCGCCTCCTCGACCGTGCGGGTGCGGACCGGGCCGAGCAGCTCGATCTCCTCGGCCAGGTTCTCGGCGGCGCGCTCGGAGAGGTTCCGGACGACCTTGTCGCGGACGTCGGGACGCACGCCCTTGAGCGCGGTGGCCAGGTCGTTGGCCTCGACCTCGCGCAGCACCAGCTGCAGCGAGCGGTCGTCGATCGTCACGATGTCCTCGAACACGAACATCTGCGCGCGGACCTGCTCGGCCAGCTCCGGGTCGGTGCTGTCGAGCCACTCGAGGATCGAGCGCTCGGTCGGCCGGGGCGAGCGGTTGATGATCTCGACGAGGGTCTCGACGCCGCCGACGGTGCTCATGTCCTGGTGGGCCAGCAGCGAGCCCATCCGGCGGCCGAGCTCCTCCTCGACCAGCCGCACCATCTCCGGGGAGGTGCGGTCCATGGTCGCGATGCGGTGCGCGACGGCGGCCTGCTGCTCCGGGGCGAAGCCGGACAGGACCTCGGCGGACTGCGCGGCGGTCAGGTGGGCGAGCACCAGCGCGATGACCTGCGGGTGCTCGTCCTTGAGGAAGGTGACCAGCTGGCGGACGTCGGCGTTGCGCAGCGAGGCGAAGGGCACCTCGGTGTAGACGACGTTGAGCCGGGACAGGATGCCGTCGGCCTTGTCCTCGCCGAGGCCGGCCGCGAGGATCTCGCGGGCGAACTCGACCCCGCCGCGCCCCACGAACCGCTGGGCGGTCATGAGGTCGTGGAACTCCTCCAGGACGCCGTCGACGTCGTCGGGCGCGACCGAGCTGATCTTCATCAGCTCGCGCGTCACCAGCTCGACCTCGCGCGGGCGCATCTTGGCCATCAGCGCGCCGGCGTCCTCCTTGGACAGCTGCGCGATGAACACGGCGGCCTTGCGCACACCGGGCATCTCCGGCCGCTGCCGCACGGCCGGGAGGACGGCGGTCTGCTGGGCCGCCGGGGCCATCCCGACCATCTGCTCGACGGAGGCAAGGGTCATCGGGACGCCTCGCTGGCGCTCGGTGTCCCGATGCCCAGGAGTGCCCTGCCATCGCCTGACCTCGCGCGCTCGGTCATGGACTCCTCCTCGCTGACGCTCGTCGGAGCTGTGCCCCGGGGTGCTCTGTCGTCCGATGACCTCGCGAGCTCGGTCACTTCACACCGCTCTCGCTCAACCAGCCGCGCAGCATGGCGGCGACCTCGTCCGGCTTCTCACTCACCATGCTGGAGATCTCGCCGCGGACTCGGGCCCGCTCGGCGGCCTCCAGCTCCAGGGCGGCGTTGTCGACGACCGGCACGGCCCGCGTGCTCTCGATGCGGATCCGGTCGAGCTCGGCCATCACGTCGTCGGCGAGCTCGAGGGCCTCGTAGTCCTCCTCCTCGTCCTCGTCCTTGCGGCGCGAGCGCAGCCAGACGACGAGCACGAGCAGGGCGATGCCGAGGGCGATGCCGCCGGTCTTGATCAGCGACCACATCTGCGCCTGCCGCTCGGCCTCCTCGGCCGCGGCGAGCTCCTCGGCCGCGGCGTCCGCCGCGGTCGTGTCGAACTCCATGGCGGCGACGGTGATGTCGTCGCCGCGGGCGACGTCGAGGCCGACGGCGTTGCCGACGAGCTGCTGGATCTGCGCCTGGTTGAGGTTGCCGGCGACCGCCTCGTCCATGACGACGGAGACGGTGAGCCGGTTGATCCGCCCGGGCGCGCCCTCGACGGTCTCGACCGTCGTGCCGACGGCGTTGTTCGCGGTCGTCGACTCCTTGTTGTACGCGGAGTCCCCGGCCCCGGCGCCGGCGTCGGCCTGGTTCTCCGGGCCGAGGATGCCGCCGACCGCGGCGCCGTTGCCGGTGTACTCCTCGGTCGTCGTGCTCGACGAGATGGGCGGGGTGCCCTCCTCGTAGGTGTGCGTCTCCGAGGTGGTGCTGCGCTGGTCCAGGTCCACGTCGGCGCGGACCGACACCTTGGCGCGGCCGGGGCCGAGGATGGGGTCGAGGACGGCCTGCGCGTTGGCGGCCAGCCGGTCCTCGTAGTCCTGCTCCAGCTGCGACCGGGCGTCGCCGGCGGCGGCGGTCACCCCCTGGCCGGGCGCCGAGAGCACGGTGCCCGCAGCGTCGGCGACGGTGACCTGCTCCGGGTCCATGCCCTCGATGCTCGAGGAGACGAGGTTGGTCACCGCCTGCACCTGGCCGCTGTCGAGCGAGGTGCCCGGTGCCAGGTCCAGCAGCACCGAGGCGGTGGGCTCGGCCTCGTCGGAGGCGAACACCTCCTCCTCGGGCAGCGCCAGGTGGACGACGGCGGTGCGCACGCCCTCGAGCGACTCCAGGGTGGCCGACAGCTCGTCCTGCAGGGCCCGCTGGTAGGTGACCTGCTGCTGGAACTCGCTGGTCGTGATGCCCTGCTCGTCGAGCAGCGCGTAGCCGGTGTCGTTGCCCGCGGGCAGGCCCTTGCCGCTCATCGACAGCCGCAGGTCGTAGACCTGCTCGTTCGGCACCATGATCGTCCCGCCGCCGTCGGCGAGCTCGTAGGCGACACCGGCCGCGTTGAGCTCGTCGACGATCGCCGAGGCGTCGGTCGAGGCCAGGTTCGAGAACAGCGGGGCGTAGGTGGGGGCCGTGATCCACCGGTAGAAGAAGAACCCGCCGAGGACCAGCCCGGTGGCGAGCAGGCCGATGACGACCTTCTGGCCGAGGCTGATCGTGGAGAGCGCGGAGCGGATCCGCTCCAGCGGCCCGGCGAGGGCAGCAGGCATCAGACCGGCATCCTCAGGATCTCGTTGAAGGCCTCGACGGCCTTGTTCTTGATGGTCACGACCATGTCGGTGGCGAGCTTGGCCTCGTTGGCCGCGATCATGTAGTCGTGCACGTCACGCAGGTCGCCGGTGGAGGCCTGGACGGCCAGGCCGTCGGACGTCGCCTGCTTGGCCTGCAGCTCCTCCAGTGAGGACACCAGGACCGAGGCGAAGCCGTTGTCGCCGGCCGCGGTGGTCTGCGCGACGGCGTCGGGGGTGGCGGCCGCCCCGGTGATCCCGGACAGGCCGGTGATCGCAGAGGGGAACGAGACGCCACCGACGGGGGAGGTCATGGTCAGCCCTTCCCGAGCTGGAGTGCGGCCTGGTAGGCGGTGGTGGCGCGCTCGACGACGGCGAGGTTCGCCTGGTAGCCGCGCTGCGCCATGATCAGCTGGGTCATCTGGTCGCCCAGGTCGATGTCCGGGTACCTCACGTAGCCGTTGGCGTCGGCCAGCGGGTGGTCGGGCTCGTAGACCATCCGGCCCTCCGCGCTGCCGTACTCGGCCCGGGCCACGCGGACGCCGCCCTCGCCGGAGCCGTAGTCGACGGCCTGCGCCACGATCAGCCGCTCCTGGAACGCGTCCTGGTCGGTCGAGGTGACGTTGTTGATGTTGGCGATGTTGTCCGAGACGGCGTCCAGCCACTTGCGGTGCACGAGCAGCCCGGAGCCGGAGATCCCGAGCGAGTCGAAGGTGCTCATGCCGTCACGCCGTCCGCAGCGACGTGCGCAGCACGTTGTACTTGCCGTCGAGGGCGTTGAGCGCCAGCTGGTAGCGCAGGCCGGTCTCGGTGGCGATGACGGTCTCGGCGTCGAGGTTCACGTTGTTCCCGTCCATCCGGGTCGGCTCCAGGGAGCGTTGGACCGTGCCGGTGGTGGCGGTCGGCGTCTGGCCACTGGTCAGGGCGCCGCGCAGGCCGGTCTCGAAGTCGACGCGGCCGGCCAGGAAGCCGGGCGTCTGCAGGTTCGCGATGTTGTCGGCGGTGACCCGCTGCCGCTGGGCGAGCCCGGCCAGGGCGGAGTGCAGCGCCGACGAGGTGACGTCGCCGATCACCGGGCGGTTCCTCGGGCAGGGCAGCAGGACACGATCGGCCTCCGGGTACGCAGGAGACACTCGCGAGCGAGTGAGTGGGCCGCCGATCCGTGGCGAGAGGTGCGCTTTCCGTGCTCTGCAGTCATCGGCACCGGCCTGCGGGCCCCTGACCGGCAGGCCCCCACGGGAGTGGTGGGTGTACGCCGGTGGGATGGACGTGCCGACTGTGACTCGCGGTGCGTTGCGGGGTGCCGGGGGACGGCGACGCCGTCCCGCCCACGGGGACGACGAAGCCCCCCGCAGCGCCGGTGCCGGCGCCACGGGGGGCTGTCGAGTGCGGTGGATCCCTCAGAGGGCCCGGTCGATGTAGGAGGCGATGGGGCGGGACGGCCCGTAGGACATCCGGGCGGCGACGTCGCGCTGCCGCCGCGACTGGATGATCCGCTCGACGAGCTCCTCGGCGACGGCCAGCTGGTGCTGCAGCAGCCGCGCGGCACGCTCGCGGAGGTCCTCGGGCACCGGGCCGAGGGCCGACGAGGGCGGCACCCAGTCCTCGGCTCGGCGTCCCCACGCGGCGATCTCGTCTTGGCGGTCGGACCGCAGCGTGGACTCGGCGGCGAGCACCTCGCCCTCGAGCTCGTCGAGGACCGTGGCCCAGTCGCGGGACCCGTCCCCGGCCGCCGCCGGGCGACCGGGTGTCATGCGGGGGAGGCCGTGAGGGTGGCGGCGGCCTGCCGCCACGCGTCCCGGAGCGGCTCGGCTATCTGCCGGCAGGCGGCGACGCGGTTGCGGTCGCGCTTGACGCCGGCCTGCACCAGCTCGGTGATCATCCACGTGTAGAGCGCGGCCAGCCGGGGGCCGCCCTCCCAGGCGTCGACGCGCAGGCTCTCGCGGAGCTCGAACACGATGTCCTGCGCGTGCTGGATCTGCGCGGCGGCCTCGGTGCGGTCCCCGGTGTCCAGGGCGATCTCGGCGCGCTCGAGGTCGAGCACGAGCCGGTCGTACAGCATCACGAGGATCCGCTGGGGGGACGCCGTCGCGACCGAGTCGCCGAGGTAGCGGGAACGGAGGGAGGCGGTGCTCATCAGGTGCGTCTCCTGGGGGAAGCGGGGGTACTGACAGGTTCGGCCGCGCGAGCCTCAGCTTGAGCTGGGCAGCGAACTGAGCTGGCCGGCCAGCCAGGTGGACTGGTTCTTCAGCGAGCTCAGCGCCGTCTCCATGGCGGTGAACTGGCGGGTCAGCGACTCCTTGCGGGCGGCCAGGCGCAGGTCCCAGTCCGCGATCCGCGACTCGAAGTCCTTGACCAGGGTGTCCCGGCCCTGTGCCAGCAGGGTCAGCGTCCCCGTGGTCGCGTTCGTCACCCGCTTGGTCAGGGCCTCCAGGCGCTGGCTGATCCCCTCGACGGCCGGGGTGAGCGGCGTCGTCGTGTTGTCGGCGGACGCTCCGGAGAGCATCCGCTGCACCGTGTCGGGGTCGGAGGCGAGCTTCGCGAGGAAGGTGGTCTCGTCGAAGGTGACGGTGCCGTCGCGGGTCAGTTCGATCCCGACGGCGCCGGGGGAGCCGGCGCCGCTCACCACGTCGGAGACGCTCTGCAGGAGCTGGCTGGTCAGGGCGCGAAGTTGGAAGTCGCCCTTGAGTGCGGCGGTGCTGCCCTTGTCGGAGTTGCCGTGCTTCGTGATGGTGCTCAGCGCGGAGTTCACCGCGTCGACGAACGTCTTGACCTTGGCGGCGACTGACTTCGGGTCCTCGCCCACCTCCACGACGCCGATGGCGTTCTTCTCCGTGACCGTGACCGAGACGCCGGTGATCACCTCGGCGAAGGTGTTCGTTGCCGACCGGACCGTGACGTTGTCCCCGCCCAGCTCCAGCACGGCATCCGCCGCGATGGAGACCTGGGAGAAGGCGTCACCCGCCGTCGGCCGGACGGAGAAGTCGCCGTCTGCGCCGGAGACGGCGCTGGTGAGCTGGAGACGGTAGCCGTCGCCGGTATTCAGGGCCGTGGCGCGGACGCCGGCGCCCTCCAGGCCGTTGATGTACGCGACCGTCTGCGCCAGCGTCGCGCCGGCGGGCGGGGTCAGGACCGTCTCGGTGCCGTCCGGCCGGCTGATCGTCAGCGGCCACGGGTCGGCGACGGTGCCGCCGGAGGTGGTGGCGGTGCGGACCGGCGTGCTCGCCGACTCCCAGGTGACGCCGCTGACGAAACTGGCGGTCGAGGCCAGGGAGCGGACCGTGAAGCTCAACCGGCTGCCGGGGACGGCCGTCGACGTGGCGCTCGCGGTCACCGAGGGGGTGCTGCTCTTCGCCGTCCGGGCCGCGGCGAGACCGTCGGCGGTGAGTGCCGCGGCGGCCGTGCGCACGGCGTCGATCTTGGTGTTGACCTCGCGGTAGGCGGCGGCGGCGTTCTGTGCTGCGGTCATCTGCGTCTTCAGCCGGGTCTGTGGCAGCGCCTCGGCGGCGACGAGCTGGGAGACGAGGGTGGTGGTGTCCAGGCCGGAGATCAGGCCGTCGACGCTCAGGCTGACCATGGGTGCCTCCAGGCGGGGTCAGGGGTGGGGACGCCAGTGAGGGGGGAGGCCGGAACCTCCCCCCTCACCGGGTCGTGCTGTGCTGTCAGGCGCTCAGCGCCCTGGCTCAGCCGAGGAGCTGCAGGACACCCTGCGAGCTCTGGTTGGCCTGGGCGAGCATCGCCGTACCGGCCTGCGACAGGATCTGCGACCGCGTGAAGGACACCATCTCCTGGGCCATGTCGGTGTCGCGGATGCGGCTCTCCGACGCGGTCAGGTTCTCGACGGTGGCGTTCAGGTTGTTGATCTTGTGCTCGAGCCGGTTCTGGACCGCACCGAGCTTGGCGCGCTGCTCGGAGACCTTGCCGATGGCGTCGTTGACCGACGAGATCGCCGCGGAGGCGGTCGCCAGGGACGAGATGCTCCCGCTGGCGCCCAGGGACGAAGCCGCCATGCTGGAGATGCCGACCGACAGCGTCTCGCCGGCGTTCGACCCGACCTGGAACGTCCCCGTGTAGCCACCGCTCAGCAGGCTGGTGCCATTGAACGTGGTGAGCTTGGCGATGTCGTCCAGCTCGGACTTCAGCGCCTGGAACTCCTCGTTGGCCTTGGCCTTGTCGGTGTCCGTCAGGGCACCGTCGTTGGCCGCCTGCACCGCGAGGTCGCGCATGCGCTGCAGGATGGAGTGCGTCTCCGTGAGGGCGCCCTCCGCCGTCTGGACGACGGAGATGCCGTCCTGCGCGTTGCGGACGGCGACCTTGAGGCCACCGATCTGCGCACGCAGGCCCTCGGAGATGGCCAGGCCGGCGGCGTCGTCGGCGGCCCGGTTGATGCGCAGACCGCTGGACAGCTTCTCCAGCGACTTGCTCATCGCACCATCGGTCACGTTCAGGTTGCGGTAGGCGTTGAACGCGGCGATGTTGTTGTTGACGCGCAGACCCATGGTGTTCCTCCTTGGAATCGGGTCGTATCCGGTAACCGCTGCATCCGTGCTGCGGCCTTGCAGGAGTCACTACGGCCGGGGCCGAGGGGATCTTGAGGCGAACCGCCGAGGATTTCTCCTCGACCTCACCCCCACGGGGTCGGGACTGCTGGGGCGGGGCGGGTGACCGGGGCGCATGGGGCGCGGGACGGCGTGTCCACGGTCGGTGGCGGACGGGGACGGCGGCCGGCCGGGATGGTGACCCGGCTGAGGAGTCGCCTCGTGCGACGCCCGCGCCCGACCTGATCCCCCGCCCGGCCTGCGGCTCGGGCGACGTAGCTGGCGCTCTACCGCTGAGTGCCGTGAGGACGTCTGCTGCCATGAACGTGCTCCTGTCCCACACGATGTTCACCGGGTCGCTCTTCCACCGCATCGCCGAGCCCGCGCGCGCCGTCACCGAGGCCGGCCTCAGCATCGAGGTGACCGTCCAGCACGGCCTCAAGACGGTCATGGCCCCCGACCCGGAGAACCCGGCGGGCCCGCTCGTGGTCCGCGACGTCGACGCCCAGGGCGCCGACGTCGTCGTCCTGCAGCTGCCGAAGACCTGGGAGATGCTCGCCTGCCTGCGGCTGCTGCAGGCCCAGGGTGTCGCTGTGGTCGTCGAGGTCGACGACCACCTGACCGCGCTGCCACCCGGCCACCAGGGGCACGACGCCCTGATCCGGAAGGGCGTCGGGCGGATCGCCGAGGCGTGCGTCCGTGAAGCCGACCTGGTGACGGTGTCCACCCCCAACCTGCTCGCGCTGTACGGCAAGGGGGGCCACGGGATGTTGGTCCCCAACGCGATCCCCCGCCGGATCGCCGAGCTGCCGCCTGCCTACGAGCGCGAGCCCGAGCTGGTCACCATCGGCTGGACCGGCACGGTGGGCACCCACCCGTACGACCTGCAGGAGATGGGCAGCGGGCTGCCGCAGGCGCTGGACAGGCACCGGGGGCGGAGCCGGTTCGCGATCATGGGGCAGGGCGGGAACGCGCGCGAGATGCTGCGGCTGGCCGAGGACCCGGTGGAGATCCCCTGGATCCTGGACGTCGACGGCTACGCCGCGGCGATCGGTGAGCGGTTCGACATCGGCGTCGCGCCGCTGCGCATCGACACCTTCAACAACTGCAAGAGCTGGCTGAAGGTGCTCGAGTACTCCGCGCGCGGCGTCTTCGCCGTCCGCTCGCCGAGTGCCGAGTACGAGCGACTCGGCCTGGGCTACCGCGCCAGGCGACCGCGGGACTGGGCCACGGCCCTCACCCGCGCCATCGAGGACGCCGACTGGCGTCGCGAGCAGGCCGCGGCCAACCGGGAGCGGGTGCTGGCGCACCACCTCACCGAGCACACCGCCGAGCTGTGGGCCACCGCGTGGCGGCGGGCCCGTGAGATCCGCAGCCGCGCGGACCGCATCGGCGCCTGACCGCACCGACGTCGAGGGGGCAGGACCACCGGGGAACCGGAGGTCCTGCCCTCTCGACGTCAGGGCTCGTGCAGGTGGCTCACCGCGCGGGAGCCGGCTCCAGCTCGGTACGGGGCGCCGGGATGTCGGCGGGCGTGCCAGGAGCGCGGGAGCGGTCCCAGACCGCCCAGGGAGCCCTGCCTGCGTCCCAGAGCTGGTTGAGCAGGAGGTGCTCACGGGAGGTGTCCATCGGCTGCCAGAACCCGTCGTGACGGTAGGCGGCCAGCTGACCCTCCGCGGCGATGGCCGTCAGGGGCTCCTGCTCGAGCATCAGGTGGTCGCTGTCGCGCAGGTGCCGGAAGACCGAGGGTTCGAAGACGAAGAAGCCTGCGTTGACGCGACCGTCCATTTGCGGCTTCTCGCGGAAGCGGGTCACGACGCCGCTGGCGCTGGTGTCGACCAGACCGAACCGGGACATGGGCCGGACGGTGGTCAGGGTCGCCTCGAGCCCGTGTGCGTCATGGAAGTCGAGCAGCGCCGGGACGTCGATGTCGGCGAGGCCGTCACCGTATGTCACGAGGAACCGTTCGCCGCGCACGAACCGCTCGATGCGTGCCACGCGGCCGGCGGTCATGGTGGTCGGCCCGGTGTCGGCGACCGTGACCGTCCAGTCGCTCTCGTGGTGGGCGTCGTGGAAGGTGATCTCGTCGGGGCGGCCCAGGTTGACCGTGAAGTCGTTGTTGTGGGCGGCGTAGTTGAGGAAGTACTGCTTGATGTGCTCGCCCTTGTACCCCGCGCAGATCACGAAGTCGGTCAGCCCGTGGGACGCGAACACCTTCATGAGGTGCCAGAGCACCGGCTTGCCGCCGACCTCGACCATCGGCTTCGGCCGGAACTCCGTCTCCTCCCTGAGCCGGGTTCCCAGACCGCCGGCGAGCAGCACGACCTTCATGGTGTGGACACCTCTTCCCGAGGGGTGTGGCGACGGAGAGCGGGGAGCCGGGTCGTCTGCCGACCGCGGCGGACCCGTGACGGACTGGTGAGCCCTTGCCACGCAACGTACCGACGCGACGGCGGGACCCCTGGCTCCCGGCCGCATGTCCCACCGCGTCGGCGCCTCGTGCCGCTGTCTGCGTCCCGCTGGTCACGGCAGTCCCTGGGCTCCCGCGGGTCGCGGGTCCGGCAGAAACTCCCGTTATCGTGAGTGGGCAGAGCATCACGCTGCGGTACCAATCCGCCCGTCCGAGCCGCGCTCGGGGTCGAGTCCCATCGCCCACAGCGGCAGGACCCGCCTGCACCGCGGCCGCCGGCCGCCGTGCCGGCGGCCGCCCCGAACCCGAGGAGAACGTTGAGCGTCGACGCACCCGCGAGCAGAGACGACATCCTGGCCGCGGTGCGCGGCTACGCGCAGGGGTCCCTCGTCCCGGCGCCGTTCGTGCCGGGCGAGACCCCCGTCCCCGTGTCGGGCAAGGTACTCGACGCCGAGGACATCGCCTCCCTGGTCGACTCGTCCCTGGACGGGTGGTTGACCTCGGGCCGGTTCACCGCGGAGTTCCAGCGGGCCCTCGCGCAGTACGTCGGAGCCCGGTCGGCGACGTTCGTCAACAGCGGCTCCTCGGCCAACCTGGCGGCCCTGTCGGCGCTCACCAGCCCCAAGATCGGGCCACGGCGGCTGCGTCCTGGGGACGAGGTGCTCACGGTGGCCGCGGGGTTCCCCACGACCGTCAACCCGATCCTGCAGAACGGGCTGAAGCCGGTCTTCGTCGACGTCGAGATCGGCACCTACGACGCCGTCGCCGAGCAACTGCGCGAGGCCGTCGGTCCCCGCACCCGGGCGATCATGATGGCGCACACGCTGGGCAACCCGTTCGACCTCGACACCGTCACGGAGCTCTGCCGCGAGCACGACCTGTGGCTGGTGGAGGACAGCTGCGACGCCCTGGGCTCGACCTACCGAGGCCAGCGGACGGGCAGCTTCGGGGACACCGCGACGGTGTCGTTCTACCCCGCCCACCACATCACGACGGGGGAGGGCGGTGCGGTCTTCACCAAGTCGCCCCTGATCCGGCGACAGGTGGAGTCCTTCCGGGACTGGGGCCGGGACTGCTACTGCGAGACCGGCAAGGACGACACCTGCGGCAAGCGCTTCCAGTGGCAACTCGGGGACCTGCCGGAGGGGTACGACCACAAGTACACGTACAGCCACATCGGCTACAACCTCAAGGCCACCGACATGCAGGCCGCCCTCGGGATGAGCCAGCTGCGCAAGATCGACACGTTCGTCGAACGGCGCCACCAGAACTTCGAGCTGCTGCACAAGCTCCTCGACGGAGTGGAGGGTCTGGTCCTGCCGCGGGCCACGGAGTACTCACAGCCCTCGTGGTTCGGCTTCCCGATCACCCTGGAGCCCGGCTACCCGGTGGACCGCGAGGACCTGCTGCGGTACCTGGACGCGAAGAAGATCGGCACTCGGTTGGTCTTCGCCGGCAACCTGCTGCGGCAGCCGGCCTACCGGGGGATCGACGCACGCGTGGTGGGTGACCTCCGCGCTTCCGACGTCGTGATGACCCGCTCGTTCTGGCTCGGCGTGTACCCCGGGCTCACCGAGCCGATGCTCGAGTACGTCGCCGAGGTCCTCACCGGATACCTGCGCGACCGCGCCGGGAAGGCCTGACGTGCGCTTCCTCGTCACCGGACACACCGGGTTCAAGGGGGCCTGGCTGGCCCTCGGACTCGTGGCCCAGGGGCACGAGGTGCACGGTCTGGCACTGGACCCGGCGCCCGGATCGCTCTACGAGCGGGCGCGGGTCGCCGAGCTCGTGGCCCGCGACGTGCGCGCCGACGTCCGCGACGCGGCAGCGGTCCGGCAGGCCGTCGCCGGCGCCGCGCCGGACGTGGTCCTGCACCTCGCCGCACAGCCGCTGGTCCGCGAGTCCTACCGGGAGCCCCGCTCCACCATCGAGACCAACGTGTTGGGCACGTACAACGTCCTCGAGGCGGCCCAGGCCACCGGCAGCGTCCGGGCGCAGGTCGTGGTGACGACCGACAAGGTCTACCGGGACGTCGCCCAGCCGAGGGGCTACCGCGAGGACGACCCGCTCGGCGGCCGGGACCCCTACTCGGCGTCGAAGGCCGCCGCCGACATCGTCACCCAGTCCTGGATGGCCAGTACACCCGGCGCGGTCCCCACCGCCATCGCGCGGGCCGGCAACGTCGTCGGCGGCGGTGACGTGTGTGCCGACCGGCTCCTAGTCGACCTCGTCGCCGGTTTCTCCGCCGGGGTCCGGCCGCAGCTGCGCAACCCCGGGGCGATCCGCCCGTGGCAGCACGTCCTCGACTGCCTGCACGGCTACCTCGTGCTGGTCGACGCCCTGCTGGACGGCCGAGCCTCCGGCGAGGCGTTCAACTTCGGCCCGCCGCCGTCCAGTGCCGTGCCCGTCGGCACCGTCGCGTCCAAGGTCGCGGCGCTGTGGCAGGGCAGCGCTCCCTGGCAGCAGGATGCGCACACCGACCACCCCGTCGAGACGGCGACCTTGACGCTGGACGCCGGCAAGGCGGAGCAGGACCTCGGCTGGCGGAACCTGCTGGACCTCGACGAGACGTTGGCCTGGACCGTCGACTGGGCTCGGCGCACGGCCGCCGGCGAGCCCGTCCGGGACGTGTCGCTCGAGCAGGTGCTGGCCTTCGCCGAGCGGACCACCCGCGTGGCCGAGGCCGCCTGACCGTGGAGTTCCGAGAGACCGGGATCGCCGGGTGCCACCTCGTCGTGCCCACCGTGCACGCCGACGACCGGGGAGTCCTGGTCAAGACCTACCTGGAGTCGGCGTTCGCGGACCGGGGATTGCCGACGCACTTCCCGGAGCAGTTCTACAGCCGCTCGCGTCAGGGCGTGGTGCGCGGCCTGCACGTCCAGCTGCCGCCGGCCGCCCAGGACAAGCTCGTCTGCTGCATCGCCGGCGAGGTCTTCGACGTCGTCGTCGACCTGCGGGCGGGCTCACCCACGTACGGGCGACACGCCTCCTTCTCGTTGACCGCCGAGAACTGGCAGCTGGTCTACATCCCGGTCGGCCTGGCCCACGGCTTCGCCGCGGTCTCCGAGCAGGCGACCATGGGCTACCTCGCCACTGCGGAGTACGCGCCGGGCACGGACGGCGGGATCCGGTGGGACTCGGCCGGCGTCGACTGGCCGGTCGAGGCCCCCCTCGTCTCCGCCCGCGACGCGGGGCTCCCCCCACTCGCCGAGTATCGCACGCCGTTCACTGCATGAGCCGGCGCGCACTGGTCACCGGGGCGAGCGGGTTCATCGCCCCGCACCTCGTCCGTCGGCTGCTCGCCGACGGGTGGGAGGTCGCCCTCGTCGCGCGGTCGACGTCCCGGGTGCCCGAGGACCTCCTGCCCCGGACGGCGCTCCTCCGAGCGGACGTCGAGGCCGGGGCGTTCAGCGACGCCGTCCAGGCGTTCGCCCCTGGCACCTGCTTCCACCTCGCGACCCACTTCGTCGGCGTGCACGGCCCCGCCGACGTCGACCCGCTGATCGCTGCCAACCTCACGCTGGGCACGCGGCTGGCCGAGGCAGTGTCGGCCCAGGGCGGGGCGGCGTTCGTCAACGTCGGCACCGCCTGGCAGCACCACGAGAGCCGGCGCTACGGTCCGACCTCCTTGTACGCGGCCACCAAACAGGCGTTCGCGGACGTGCTGCAGTTCTATGCCGAGTGCACGCCCCTGCGGGTGGTCACCCTGGAGCTGTCGGACACCTACGGCCCCGACGACCGGCGGACCAAGCTCCTGCAGCTGCTGGTGCGGGCGCACCGGACCGGTGAGCCGCTGTCCCTCTCGCCCGGGGAGCAGTGGATCGACCTCACCCACGTCGCGGACGTGGTGGCCGCGCTGCTCCGGGCTCGTGAGCTGGCGGGCCCGGACGCTCCGGCGTACGCCGTCAGCGGGACGGTCCTGCCGTTGCGGGACCTCGTGGCGCTGGTCGGCGACCTGCTGGGCGCCGCGGTGCCGGTGCAGTGGGGCGCCCGTCCCTACCGGCCGCGGGAGATGATGGCGCCGTGGCGGTACTCGCCGCCGCTGCCGGACTGGCGGCCTGCGGTGGACCTCCGCGAGGGACTGGCCGCCGTCCTCGCGGAGATGGCCTGACCGCTCCGCCGGCCGGTCAGCCGCCGTCGGTGTAGGTGTCCTCGTCGCTCACGACGACGGGGCGGGTGGCGATGAGCGAGTCCTCCGACCAGCGGGCGACCAGCGAAGCGGTCAGCAGGGAGTGCAGGCGCTCGCAGCAGAAGCCGAGGGCGCGTCGCTGGTAGCCCTCGTGCGGCACGGCGACCGTCGCCTCGAACGCGTCCACCACGCTCTCCAGAGCCTCCAGCACCAGCACGAGCCACTCCGCCGGGAACACCCCGGTGGTGGGTGCGGCGATCATGACGTTCTGGCCCAGGAAGTGGGCGACGCTCCGATCGTCGACGACCCCGAGGTCGACGGCGATGCCCATGAAGTGCAGCAGGTCGCGGGTCACGTGTGCGACTCCGTACTGGCTGACGACCGGCATGCCGAGGTCGAACGGGGCCGGCATCAGGATCGTCCTCGGCGGGGGGACGAAGAGCCGGTCGGGGAGTCGCTCGAACTCCTGGGGGGTCACCAGGCCGTAGACGAACGAGGGCTTCCCCACGGGCTCGGTGACCGCGTACCGGCGGTAGTGGGAGATGCCCACCATGGTCTCGTCCTCCGGCGGGGTGCCGTCCGGCCAGGACTCCTGCAGCAGGCGGCGGATCGCGAAGAGCGTGGCGTACTCACTGAGCTCTGGGCCTCGGCCGCGGAGGTGGGGGTACCGCTCGCTGAGGTCCGTCACGCCCTCGCCGACGGGCACCGTGGAGACCCGCTCCATGATCGCGGGCACCGTCCAGTCGACGGGCCGGTGGGTGAGGTTGAAGTACTTCACGTCTGCTGTGGTCCCCTTCGGCGGGTGGTCGGGCCGGGCTCAGGCGCTCCGGCCGGTCGCCGTCAGCCACGGGTTGCGGCGCGGCGGGACCACGCCGGGACGCGGGGAGGACAGCGGGGGCGCCGCGGCCGGCGGGGCGTTGCGGCCGGCGACCCGGTCGACGTAGGACCGCTGCTGGTTGCGCGCGCGCACCCCGCCGTCGGCCGGCACGGTGCGACCCTCCCAGACCTCGCTCATCGCCGCGTGCAGCAGGGTCAGCGCGCGAGCGCGCATCTGCGAGACGCGGGAGAGGGTGACGCCGAGGTCGACGGCGATGTCGGTCAGCGACTCGCCGCCGAAGAAGTTGCGCTCGACGACCTCGTCGAGCCGGTCGGGCAGCTGGCGGATCGCCTCGTGCAGGTACCGGGACCGCTCGCTGCGCATCAGCGCCCGCTCCGGCGACTCGCCCGTGTCGGGCAGGTCCAGCGAGGCGCCGTCCGGGCCGGTCTCGGCGTCGATGCTCACCATAACCGCCCGGTGGACGTCCACCTGCAGCGAGTCGAGGTCGCTGGTCGCCATGCCGAGGCTCGCGGCGAGCTCCTCCCGCGTCGGCGGGCGGCCCAGCTGGATCGCCAGCGCGTCGGCCGCGGCGTCGGTGCGCCGGGCGGCGGCCCGCACCGAGCGGCTGGCCCAGTCGCCGGAGCGCAGCTCGTCGAGGACGGCGCCCTGCAGCCGGGCCAGGGCGTAGGTGGCGAACGAGGCGCCCGCGGACGGGTCGAACCGCCGGGCCACCTCGACCAGCGCCACGCGGGCGCAGGACAGCAGGTCCTCGCGGCTGACGTGCGAGGGCAGCGAGATGCGCGATGCGACCGCGTTGACCGCGAAGGCGGCCAGCGGCAGGTGCTCGGTCACCAGGGCGTCGACGTCCCGCGCGGGGACGTGCGTCGTCGCGGCCGGCCGGGCGGGGACGCCGGCAGCCGGGGCGACGGGGTGTCGCGAGACAGAGGCACGGGACCGCAGGGTCGCCTGGGCACGCGATGGGCTCACGTCCCCCTTCTCGGCAGCCTCGGGCCCGGACGGCACCCCCTTCTCGGCACGGACCCGTCCGGACTTGAGCACCTCGGCTCAAGGCCCCCCGGGGGATGCCGAAGCTGCTGGGGAGAACCCGGCGGGCACCTGCCCCTGGGGAGTACGGGAGGACGGTGGGGGCGTGGACTACCAGCACCTGTCGACGTTGCTGTGGCGCGAGCAGGAGCTGCTGGACCTGCTGCTGTTCAAGGCGGAGGAGAAGCAGTACCTGATCGTCACGGGCAAGACCCGCTGGCTGTCGCGGATCGCGCACGAGATCGAGGTCGTGCTCGACCAGCTGCGCACCCTCGAGGTCGAGCGGGCGGCGGCCACCGAGGTGCTCGCCGAGCGGCTCGGCGTGGGGGTGAACCCCTCGCTGCGCAAGCTGGCCGAGGCCGCGCCGGCCCCGTGGAACGACCTGTACGCCAAGCACCACGAGACGCTGTTGGTGCTCGTGACGGAACTGCGCGGGCTGTCCGACGCCAACCGTGAGCTGATCGAGGGCGGCCTGTCCGCCATCGGCGACGCGCTGCTGTCGGTGAAGGCCCCGTCGGCCGGCACCTACGGGTCCACCGGCCGCAGCGACCAGAGTGCCTACCGCGCGGTCACGCTGGACGGTGCCCTGTGAGTTCGACCTTCGGCGGGCTGAACACGGCCCGGACGGCGCTATGGGCCTCGCAGCGCGGGCTGGACGTCACCGGCCAGAACATCGCCAACGTCAACACCGACGGCTACTCGCGGCAGCGCGTGGAACTGCGTGCCATGGGCGGCACCGCCGTCCCGGCGATCCACTCGGTGAGCAGCCCGGTCGGCAACGGTGTGGACGCCAGCCAGGTCGACCGGATCCGCGACGTGTTCCTGGATCGGCGCGGTCAGGTCGAGACGGCGCGCACCGCGCAGCTGAGCGTCGCCACCGAGGCGCTGGCCCAGGTCGAGGCGGCCTTCCGCGAGCCGGGTGACACCGGCATCCGCAGCATGCTCGACGACGTCTGGAAGAGCTTCGGCGCGCTGGCCAACTCGACCGACCCCACCGAGCCGGCCGCGCGCAGCCAGGTGCTCGAGTCGCTGGACATCCTGGCCTCGGGGATGCGGACGACGCGCGCCACCCTCGACCAGCAGTGGCAGCAGACCCGCGACAACGTCGTGGCTCTCGCCGCCGAGGTCAACACGACGGTGTCCTCCATCGCCGACCTCAACAACCAGATCCGCCAGGCCACCCGGTCGGGGCTGCCCACCAACGAGCTCGCCGACCGCCGCGACCTGCTGGTCCTGCAGCTGTCCGGGACGGTCGGGGCCACCTCCGTGGCCGCGGACGACGGCATGGTCGACGTCCTCGTGGGCGGCACGACGCTGGTCGCGGGGTCGTCCGCCCTCGGCGTGCGCGTGGCCGGGGTCGACGACCCCGGAACGGTCGGCACCGGCAACGACCCCCGGCTGGTCACGGCCCCCGGTGGCACGACGCTCGGGGTGGGGGGCACCGCCGGCGGCCAGCTGACCGTGCTGTCGACGACCCTGCCGAACTACCGCCGGGCGCTCGACGATCTGGCCCGCGACCTGGTGGGGAAGCTCAACGCCGTCCAGGCCCAGGGCTACGACGTCTCCGGCGCGTCGGGGGCGGCCGAGCCGCTGATGGACGACGGCTCGGGCAACCCCGTCGTCGACCTGACCAAGGTGGACGCCGGCACCATCAGCGTCCGCGTCACCAGGCCCGAGCTCATCGCCGCGGCGAAGACCGCTCCCGGCGTCCTCGGGCAGCCCTCGGCGGACGGCGGCAACGCTGATGCCTTCTTCGACCTGAGCCTCGAGGACGGCGGCGTGGACGCCACCTATCGGGCGCTCGTCGTCGCCCTCGGCGTGGAGGCCTCGGTCGCCACCCGGGACGCCGAGGTGCAGAAGGTGATCTCCACACAGGTGGACGCCGCCCGCGATTCCGTGTCCGGCGTCAACCTCGACGAGGAGATGACCAACATGCTGTCCTTCCAGCACGCCTACAGCGCGGCCGCCCGCATGGTGACCGCCATCGACCAGGCACTGGACACGCTGATCAACCGCACCGGCCTCGTGGGGCGGTGACCTGATGCGCATCACGCACCGGGCCGTCACCCAGACCGCGCTCCTCGGCCTGAACAACAACCTGTCGTCCGTGGCGAAGCTGCAGCAGCAGTTGACCTCCGGGAAGCTGATCAGCGCCCCGTCGGACTCGCCCACCGGGGCCAACAAGGCGCTGCAGATCCGGCAGGACCAGAGCGCCGTCCAACAGTTCGCCAAGAACACCACCGACGGGCAGAGCTGGCTCGACGCGACCGACACCGCGCTCACCACGGCCATCGGCCAGGTGCAGCGGGTCCGTGCGCTGACCGTCCAGGCCCTGAACGACGGCGCGGTGTCGACCGACGCGCAGCGGGCCATCGCGGTCGAGGTCGCGGCGCTGCGCGAGAGTCTCCTCGGTGTCGCCAACTCCAGCATCAACGACCGCGCCCTCTTCGGGGGCGTGACCCAGGGCTCGAGCGCGTACGCCAGCGACGGCACCTACGTCGGCGCGCCGCCCGTGGGGGAGGGGATCACCCGACGCGTGTCGAACGCCGACCGGATCCGCATCGACGTGACCGGCCCGGAGGCGTTCGGCCCGGCGAGCCCCGGTGGGCTCGACCTCTTCGCGCTCGTCGGCAAGATCGCCACCGACGTCGAGACTGCCCCTGGCTCGCTCTCCGGTGACCTGGAGGCGCTCGACGTGGCACTCGACCGGCTGCTCGGGGCCACCGCCTCCGTCGGCGCCCGCTCGGCCCGGATGGAGGCAGCCGGCCAGGTCAACACCGACCTGCAGCTGACGCTCGCCTCGCAGCTCGTGAACGTCGAGGACATCGACCTGGCCAAGACGATCATGGAGCTCAACCAGACCGAGGTCGGCTACAAGGCCGCGTTGCAGGCCACCGCCCAGGTGATCCAGCCGACGCTCGTGGACTTCCTCGCATGACGCTCTCCGCCGTCGCGACGCTGCCTCTGCTCTCGATGACCGAGGCGCTGCCCGGCTTCCCGGGGCACCGCGACTACGTGCTGGTGACCGCCGACGGCGACGGCCGGCTGTTCTGGCTGCAGTCGATGGCGCCGGAGGGTCCGCGGTTCCTCGCCGTCGACCCGGGCAGGTACTTCCCGGACTACGCACCGGCCCTGCCCCCGGCCGTGTGCGCGGACCTGGAGCTGGACGACACGGCCCAGGCTCGGCTGTACTGCCTGGTGACGGTGCCGGCCGAGGGTCCGGCCGCGGCGACGGCCAACCTGCGGGCGCCGCTGGTGGTCAACCCGGTGAACTGGAGGTCCACGCAGGTGGTGCTGCTCGACGGGTCGCATCCCATCCGGCGTCCCCTGCGCCGATAACTGAACAGGCGGACACGCGTCCGCCAACCACGGTCCGCTCGGGCCACCGACCCGCCCACCAGCCACGGACGGCCACCCACACACCCATGGAGGGGTTCCTGTGCTCACTCTGACCCGCAGCGTCGGCGAGACCATCCGCATCGGCGACGACATCGAGGTCCACGTCGTGGAGGTCCGCGGCGGCACCGTCCGCCTCGGTTTCAAGGCCCCGCGCGAGGTGACCATCCACCGCGAGGAGGTCTACCGGCAGATCGCCGAGGCCAACCTGCTCGCGGCGCAGGTCACCGCCGACACCCTCGGCGCGCTGGCCGCCTTCGCTCCCTCGACGGCGCCCGACGACGAGGCCGGAGCGGCCGCCCGGCCCGAGCCGGCGCCGGCCGGTCACGGGCAGGTCACGGAGAAGCCCGCGGGCTGACAGGACTGGCCGGGGCACCGCCCCCGGTCGTTGTGGACTCCTGCCGATCACCGCAGACAGCGGGGTCGGGACGCGAGCGACACGGGCAAGACCTGCCGAAGAGATGCCCTGACATTGCGCACGGCACAGCGAGAGTTGTGCCGGTTGCTCGGTCGCTGATGCGCGAGAGTTGCCCCAAGCACGTCACAGGGGGCGATTACGATGCAGCACAGCGTTATCAATGGGTCCGGCGACCAGGTCGCCACGGTCGTCGGCGTGGAGTCCGACACCGTCGTCGTGCACGTGCAGCTGCGGCCGCGCCGCGGGTCGACCCGGCGCTGCCTCGCGGTGCTGGCCGAGCTCGCCGGCGCGCACCCCGCGGTGTCCTTCACGCTGACCGGGCTGAGCAAGGACGACCGGGTCGTGCGCGTGACCGTCGGTGTCGAGCTCGGCCCGCGGGCCGCCGTCGCCAAGTTCTCGCCGCAGGCGCAGGCCGCCTACGCGTTCGTCAGCTCGGTCTTCACCACGCTGTACGACCACATGCCGGTCTACAGCGTGGAGCCGGGCGAGGCCGAGCGTGCCGCGGCCGCCGACCTCGTGGTCCGCCTCGCTGCCGGCTCGACGGCCGATGTCGTCGCCCCCGCTCCCCGTCAGCCCGCCGCGGTCGAGACGATCCCGGCCTGATGCACTCTTGGCCGCCCCGATCCGTCGCGGCCACGTCGTCCGCACAGCGCCGTCTTCCCCACAGCGCCGAGGAGTCCCGGTGAACCACCTCCCCGCCACCCCCGCCGTCGACACCGCTCCCACCCGCTCCCGTGAGCCGCTGGTCTTCGGCGGCGTCCCCGAGGCCGAGGGCTGGGCCCTCGCGCCGATCACGCCCCGCGACCGGGTGCATTTCCGCACCGACCACGAGCTCCCGCTCGAGGAGTTCCGCCGCGAGCTGCCCGACGGCGTGACCGTCAGCTACGACCAGGGCGAGGGCCTGTACCGCGTGGACGGTGCCTGCGGCACCGCTTCGGTGGTCGCCGAGTGGGTTCGGGCCTGGTGCGCGGGGCGCGGGACGGCGACCGTGGGGCTGCGCGCGGAGACCGACGTCCGCCGGCGCGCGCCGCGCGACCTGCCGCCGGCCTTCCTCGACGGGCTGTGCCGGCACTACCTCCCGGTCAGCCTCAAGCGACTGCAGCGCAACTCGAGCACGCTGCGGCTGCACGTGCCGGACCCCGACGACCTCACCCAGCAGGTGAGCGAGTGGATCCTCAAGGCGGTCGAGCAGTTCGACGAGGGGAAGGGCGTGCCCTTCGGGGCCTTCCTCGCCACCCAGCTGTCGAAGTGGGTGCACGACCTGGGCCGCAACGCCCACGGCCGCACCGCCGCCGACACCGAGAACCGGCAGCAGAAGGCCGTCGCCGCGTTCCTCGCCGAGCACCAGCGGCGGCCCAGCGAGAAGGAGCTGGCCGCCTACATGGGGCAGAGCGTGGCGACGCTGCGCCGCAACTCGCAGACCGTGGCGACGCTCAACGGGCTGCGCAACCTGCAGTCCCTGGACGGCGTCGGCCCGGACGGCACCGAGATCATGCTGCCGGACGCCCACGAGGCGCCCGACGAGATCATGGGCGAGGCCGAGCAGACCCTGCTGTCGCACGCGCTGACCGCGGCGTGCGCGCCCGACCCCGACGCCCGCCCCGACCAGCGGGCCGGCCAGCCCAACGTGCTGGGCTGGGCGACGTGGTATCTGACCACGTGGGGCGGCCGGACGAAGACGCAGCTGTCGGGCGACCTGGGCACCTCGGTGCGCAACATGAACGTGCACGCCGACCGCGTCGAGCGGGCGCTCAAGGTCCGCCTGGTCGAGCTCGCGGACTGATCCGCCCGGATCGACGGGAATTCGCGCGCACCCGGGTCCACCACGCCTCCTGCCTGCCGATATCCCAGGTGTGACAGAGCGCAGGGGAGCCCGCCGCAGCCGCGGTGCGGAGCACGCCCCGGCGGCGGGTCCGCGGTGAGCGCCCTCGCCTCGGGCGGGCCCGTGCCCGACGTCCTGGTCCCGCACTGGCTGACCGCCGTCGAGCGCGAGCAGCTGGCCGGTCTCGTGCGCGCCGCCCTGGAGGACCCCTCCGTGCACCCGGTCGCGGCCGTCCACCTCGCCGACGTGCTCACCGAGCTGCACGTGGCCACGGCGCGTGACGCCGTGTGGCCCAGCTCCGCGGCGCGGGTGCGCCGCGTGACCGGTTGGGGCGCCGACGTGCTGCCGGTGCGGCTGTCCTCGCGGGAGCTCTCCAGCGTGCTGACCCTGCCCGAGCTGGCGTCGGCGCTGCGCACCGCGCTGTGCCAGGACCGCCCGTGAGCGGGGGCTTCTTCGCCGGCTCCGGGCTGCTTCAGCGGCTGCGGTCGGTCCCGGTGACGGTGGCCGACCTGCGCCGGGTCGCCGACGAGGTGCTGCCGGGGCTGGCGACCGGGCGGCTGCGCATCACGCTCGCCGACGACCGGGCCGACGGCGCGGTGGTGGTCCTCGAGGAGGACGAGCGGCGGGTCCGCACCCCGCTGCGGGACCTGGCCGAGGACATGACCGACGCCCGCGTCGGCTCGACCCCCGAGGAGCTCGCCGCCGCGCTGACGGCGTGGGTGCGCGACCGGCCGGTGCCCGACGGGGTGGCCGCCGAGACCGGCGTCGCGGTGCTCGACTGGACCGACCGCACCGAGACCGCCGTCGGCTGGCGGGTCGTCGTCCGTCGCGGGGACCGTGCCCTGCCGTGGACGCCGTCGTCGGCCCTGGACCGGCGCGCCGTCGACCGGGTGCGCGAGGCCGCCGCCGAGCGGTCCGCCGCCGTCGGCGGGCAGCTGCGGGTCGAGGGCCCGGTGGCGCTGTGGTCGCACCCCGAGGTGCCGGTGCTCGCCTCCGCTGTGCTCGTGGCCCCGGACCTGCTGCTCGACCGGATGGCCGCAGCCGGGCTCGACCCGCACGACCCCCAGGTCGTCGTCACGCCGCACTCGCCGCTGGCCTGCGCCGGCGCCGCGGTCGCCGCGCGGCTCGCCGGGGAGACCGGTGAGGCGTGCCAGCGGCTGCCCTGGCGGCAGATCGCCCGCCTGCGCTGGACCTGAGGGCCGACGCCCCCTTCGCCCGCCTCCCAGATCGGGGCGGCGGGACCCCGGAGCGGTCCGCCCGGTCCTGATCACCCTCGTGGTCGTCGTCCTCGCTCGATCGTCGGCGCTGCTCTTCGCCCTTAGAACGGCGGTGGGTCGGCGGTGTGCGGGGTCGACCCCGCTGGGGCGGTCGACCGGTCGGGCGGCTGGTCGTCGTCGGTGCCGTACGCCGGTGGGTGGGTGGTGACCTGGTGGCCGCCGGGCAGCGTCCAGCGGACGCCACCGCCGGCCACGGGCGTCATGGCCCAGCCGGGGGCGAGGGTCTTGAGGCGGTGGTGGTACTCGCACAGGCAGCACAGGTTGCAGGGGCTGGTGGGCCCGCCCCGGTCGTAGGGCACCTGGTGGTCGAGGTCGCACCGTCGGGGTCGGGCGCGGCAGCCGGGGAAGCGGCAGCGCCGGTCGCGGGCACGGACGAAGCGGTCCATGGCCGCGTCGGCCCGGTAGGCGAGCGTCCGCCCCGGCCGGCCGATCGGGTCGCCCCGGCGGATCGCGGTGGCGTCGGTGAGCGCGAGCAGCGCGCCGGTGAGGGGATGGGTGACAGCGACCTGTGGCCGGGCGGCCAAGGTGGTTCCGGTGACCCGCCTGGCGAGCAGCAGGTCGGCCACCGCAGCGCGTCTCTCCTCGACGGACGACGAGGTGTCCTCGGGATCGGCCGCAGCGCGGTCGCTGCCCGGCGCATCGACCGCTCCGTCGCGTCGGGTGCCGGCGTATCCGGCGTCCGCACCTCTGGGCCGCGGAACGCCTTCGGTCTGGGTGTCGGCACTCGGCGGGACCGCGCCGGTGTCTGTCCCGCCGGGGGAGATGCTGCTCGTCGCCACGGTGGGTCGGGGGAGCAGGCCCAGGGCGTAGGCGATCTCTCGGATGACCTCGGCCGGCAGTGGCTCGCCGTCGACCTCGCCGGGCTCGTCGCCGCCCAGGAGCGTCGCCGCGGCCGCGGTGATGGTGAGCTGGGCCTGCACCGGCGGCAGGCCGTGCTCGCCGGGCCGCAGGACCAGGTCGGCGAGGCAGTCGGCCATCCGCTGCTGCTTGGTGCGCGAGTCGCCCTCGGTCCGACACGCCTCGGCGTACCGCTCGAGCGCGTCGTAGCAGGCCCGGGCGACCGGGCTGGCGTGGGCGAGCGAGAGCGTGTCGGTCCCGTCCTTGCCCGGGTAGAGCCGCACCCCACGCTCCCGCACCGCTGCCGCGGCCCGGCGCAGTGCGGCGTTCGCGTCCGCGCTCAGGACCGCCCGGCGGGCGGCGACCCGCAGCTGGCTGGGTGTCTTCGACCCGACCCGTGCGAGCAGCCGAGCCTCCACCTGGGAGCGCACCGCCGGGTCGGTGAGCAGGGGCAACAGCTCGGCGAGCACCTCGGCGTGCCTGCGTCCAATCCGCCCTTCCTCCAGCGCGGTCAGGGTCGCCGGCAGCTGCTCGTCCAGCGTCACGGCCAGCGCCAGCAGATCCTGGGCGGCATGGCCGGTCAGGTGCAGTCGGGTGGCCACCTCGTCGACTGCCCACTCGCTCACGGCGGTCAGGACCTCCGGCCGCGCCGCACGGGAGGCCGCCGACGCCGCCCCGGGCTCGCCAGGGGCCCGGTCGAAGGAGCCGGCCGGTCGGTGCCGGGTGAACTCGGCCAGCGCCCGCAGCTGCCGCGCCGCGGCCCGACCGGAGGCGTGGTGCGCGGCCACCGCGACGTCCAGCAGTGCAGCGCCGTCGTCGATCAACCGGCCGAGCACCGTCGGCGCCCGCTCGGTCGTCAGGTCCCGGAACGACGTGTGCCCAGGCACCACGGTCACCGGTGTACGGAGCCTGTGGCGGGCGTGCGCGGCCGCCTGGTCGAGCACGCCGCGCAGCAGTCGCGACTCGACCAGCGAGTCGCTCCACTGCACCCACCGACGTCCGTACACGTGTTCGATTAAAGTGCCATGTTGAGGTCCTGAACAGCGGAGATGTCTCCTGTGGACAGTCGCTCCTGCTGGGGACGAACGCGATGGGCCTGTAGGTGCGGAGGGCGAGTTCCCACTCAGGCCAGGTGGCCGAACTCCCAGTGCCACGGCTCCGGCTTCTCGCCGCCCTGCCGCGCCCAGTCGGGCTGCACGAACCCGAACCGGCCGGCGTTGGCCGCCATCCAGGCCGACTGCGCGGTGCCGGCGACGTTGATGCCGCCGCAGAGGTCCACCGCCAGCGCCCACCCGTGGTTGGACGTCCCGGGCACCGCGGCCAGGCCCGGCTTGGCGCGGAAGGCGCCGGCCTGCGCGCTCAACGACCGGTACGAGTCGGTGATGCACAGCGGGTTGTCGAAGGCCGCGCGGTAGGCGTCGGCCATGGCCCCGTAACCGGCGGCGGCGTCGCAGCGCAGGGCGTGGCCGCGGGCGATCCCGCACAGCGCGGTGGCCGGGATCCGGCCGTTCGCCCAGCCACCCCAGGCGGGGCTCACCGGGCCGGCCGGCGCCGGCGGGGCGCCGCACGCCCCCCGCCCGGCGGCGCCGGCCGGCAGTGCGGCGTTCGGCTGCGGGGGGGCGGGCAGGGTGACCCGGACCGCGGCGGCGCCGTCGGCGACCGGACGCACGCCGACCTGGTAGCCGGCCGCCGACGCGGCCACGACCTGGCCCTCGCCGAGGTAGATGCCCACGTCGCTGCCGCCGTCGGCGAAGACGAGGTCGCCGACCTGCAGCTGCGACAGCGGGACGGCGGCGCCGTGGGTCCACTGGTCGGCCGAGGCGGTGGGGATGGCATACCCGGCCAGCAGCCACGAGGTGGCCGCCAGGCCGCCGCAGTCGTAGACGTCGGGGCCGGCGCCGCCGGGCGCGTAGGGCTTGCCCAGCTGAGCCAGCGCGGAGCTGACCGCGGCCACCGTCTCGGCCGACAGCACCGTGACCGGGCGGTTGCCGGCCACGGCCCAGGCGACGCCCGGGACGGGCTGCCCGGCGCCGTCGAGCGCGGGTGAGAGCCCCGCCGGCAGTGCTGTCGGGTCGGCGAGGTCCGCCGCGGGCGGCGGCACGATGCCCGCGAGCGCCAGCCCGGTGAGGTGGTCCTGCCAGCGGCGCAGCGCCAGCTCGTTGGCCTCCTGCTGGGCGGCCGCCGACCGGCCGGTGCCCAGCGCGGCCAGCTGCGCGGCCACGTCGGTCCGCAGTCCGCCCACCTCGGCACGCACCTCGTCGAGGACGGCGGCGGCCCGCGCCTGCACGGTCGCCAGGGCGGCCTCGGCCACCGCCACGCGGCGGGTGGCGAGCGTCAGGTCGACCGCGGCGCGCTCGGCCCGGACGACGTCGACCTCGAGGTCCTGGGCGGCGCGCTCGGCGATCGCGGTGAGGTGGAGGACGTCGGCGGTGGTGTCGTCAGCGTGCACGTCCAGCTCGAGCAGCGGGGTGCGCGCCTCGACCGGCGACCGGTAGAGCGCGGCGGCGCCCGTGCCCACCGTCGTGCGGGTGGCGGCCAGCTGCTGCTGCGCGGACTGCTCCGCGGCGCGGGCCGCCGCCAACTCCGCCTGCCGGGCGGCGAGGGATCGCTTGAAGCCGCGGTAGCGCGTCGCGGCGTCGAGCATCGTGCTCTGCGCGGCGAGGGCCAGGCCCGTGGCGTCGGTCGGCTCGGCCGCGGTCCCTGGCACCTGGGCGCCCGGCGCCACCAGGCCGGCCAGCACCGGCAGCACGAGGCCGAGGGCGGCCACCGACAGCCGCAGCTGCCAGCGGCGGCCGTCGGCGGCCGGCAGCCGGCGTCGGGCGGGCACGCGGCCCCGGGCGGTCGCCTTCCCCCGTCGCTGCGTCGTGCGGCCTGCGGGAGCGGCCGGACGGCGACCGGCGGCGGGGCGGCCGGGGGAGGTGCGTCGGGCCGGCGCAGCGCCGTCGGCCGAGGCGGCCGCGCGGGCGGCGAGCACGGCGCGCAGCGCCTGGGCCTCCTGCGGCGTGAACGGCGGGCGGCCGGCGGCGCCGCGGGTCGTGGCGGTCGGGCTGCCGTTGTGGCGGGCGCCGGTGGGACGGGGGCCGGTGCGGGCAGCGGCGGTGCGGGGGACCGACGTGCGTGGTGCGGGCACTGCGGTCCCCCCGGGTGTCTCGTCGGAACTGGCCGGCTCCGCGGGGTTCCGCGGTGCGCTCAGACCTCGTATCGACGGGGCGGGGGAGGGCCCGGAGGGAGGGGAGAGGCGGTCTCACCCCTCCGGGTGAGGGTGATCCGCAGGTGGCACCCGATCGGCGTACACGCCCGCCGGCGGTGCGCCGCGCTCGGCCGGCGGCCACCAGGCGCCGTGGTGGTGCTCGAGGGGGATGCGCAGCTCCCCGCCGTCCTCGGTGGAGACGACCAGCTCCACCGAGCTCACCCGACGGCCGGTGCCGCCGACCCGGACCACGCTGCCCGTGGCGAGCGGCACGGGGGGCAGCACGAGGTCGTCCTCGGGAGACGGCTCGGCCATGGGACTCCCTTTCCGGGACCTGGTGCGGGCGGACGTGGCGGGCCCCATGCTGCCCGAGACGCCGAGGTCCCGTCGTCCGGGGGCGGACGACGGGACCTCGGCTGCATGGTCAGGGGGAGGACCCCGCTGCCCCCACCGCTCGCAGGCTCGCGGCGGGCCCGTGCAGCGGGGCCGGGATCTAGCGCTGGTCGACCGGCACGAAGGTGCGCTCGGTGGCCCCGGTGTAGACCTGCCGCGGCCGCCCGATCTTGGTGGCCGGGTCGTTGATCATCTCGCGCCACTGGGCGATCCAGCCGGGCAGCCGGCCGAGGGCGAACAGCACGGTGAACATCCGCGTCGGGAAGCCCATCGCCCGGTAGATCAGCCCGGTGTAGAAGTCGACGTTCGGGTAGAGCTTGCGCTCGACGAAGTAGTCGTCCGACAGCGCGATCTCCTCCAGCTGCTGGGCCAGGTCCAGCAGCTCGTTGTTGCCGCCGAGCTTGGCGAGCACCTGGTCGGCCGTCTGCTTCACGATCGCCGCGCGCGGGTCGTAGTTCTTGTAGACCCGGTGCCCGAAGCCCATCAGCTTGACGCCGGGCTCCCGCTTCTTCACCCGCTCGACGAACGCTGGGATGTCCCCGCCCTCGCGTTGGATCGACTCGAGCATCTCCAGCACCGACTGGTTGGCCCCGCCGTGCAGCGGGCCGAACAGCGCGTTGATGCCGGCCGACACCGAGGCGAACAGGTTGGCCTGCGAGGAGCCGACCAGCCGCACCGTCGACGTCGAGCAGTTCTGCTCGTGGTCGGCGTGCAGCACGAACAGCATGTCCAGCGCCGCGGCGAGGTCCGGGTCGACCTCGTAGGGCTCGGCGGGGAAGCCGAACGTCATCCGCAGGAAGTTCTCCACCAGGCCCAGGGAGTTGTCCGGGTAGAGGAACGGCTGGCCGACCGACTTCTTGTACGCGTAGGCGGCGATCGTCGGCAGCTTGGCCAGCAGGCGCACCGTGGAGATCTCGACCTGCCGCGGGTCGAACGGGTCCAGGGAGTCCTGGTAGAAGGTCGACAGGGCGCTGACCGCGGAGGAGAGCACCGGCATCGGGTGCGCGTCGCGGGGGAAGCCGTTGAAGAACTGCTTGAGGTCCTCGTGCAGCAGCGTGTGCCGCCGCAGCCGGGCCTCGAACTCGGCCAGCTGGTCGGCCGTGGGCAGCTCGCCGTAGATCAGCAGGTAGCTGACCTCGCCGAAGCTGGCCTTGCCGGCGAGCTGGTCGATCGGGTAGCCGCGGTAGCGCAGGATCCCGGCGTCACCGTCGATGTAGGTGATCGCCGAGGTGCACGCGGCGGTGTTGACGAAGCCGATGTCCAGCGCGACCTGTCCGGTCGTCGCCAACAGCTTGCTCGTGTCGAGTCCGCTCGCCCCTTCTGTGGCCGGGACCACTGGCAGGGGCAGTTCTCCACCGGGATAGCGCAGGGATGCGTCGGGGTTGCCGGCTGCAGGTGCGCTCGCTGTCTCGCTCATCGGTGGGAACGCTACTCAGGTTCGGGGGGGTACCACCACGCCCCCACCGGACGGCGGGGCGGATCCGTCGTCGGGACCCGCCCCGCCGAGCGTCACGGATGGGTCATCGAGAGCACGTCGAGGGCCTCGTCGAGCTGCTGCTCGGTGAGCTTGCCCTGCTCGACGTAGCCGCGTTCGACCACGACCTGGCGGATGGTCTTCTGCTCGGCCAGCGACTGCTTGGCGACCTTCGCCGCCTCCTCATAGCCGATGTATTTGTTGAGCGGGGTCACGATCGACGGCGAGGACTCCGCGTACTCGCGGCACCGGTCGACGTTGGCGACGATCCCGTCGACGCAGCGGTCGGCGAGGATCCGGCTGACGTTGGCCAGCAGCCGGATCGACTCCAGCACGTTGCGGGCCATCAGCGGCAGCGTCACGTTGAGCTCGAAGACACCCGTGGTGCCGGCGTAGGTCACCGCGGCGTCGTTGCCGATGACCTGCGCGCCGACCTGGATCACCGCCTCGGGGATCACCGGGTTCACCTTGCCCGGCATGATGGAGCTGCCCGGCTGCAGGTCGGGGAGCTGGATCTCGCCCAGGCCGGTGCGCGGGCCCGAGCCCATCCAGCGCAGGTCGTTGGCGATCTTCACCAGGCCGACGGCGATGGTCTTGAGCTGCCCGGAGGCCTCGACCAGCCCGTCGCGCGAGCTCTGCGCCTCGAAGTGGTCGCGTGCCTCGGACAGCGGCAGGTCCAGCTCCGCCGCGAGCCGCTCGATGATCGCGGCGGCGAAGCCGGGCGGGGTGTTGATGCCCGTGCCGACCGCGGTGCCGCCCAGCGGCAGCTCGCCGATCCTCGGCAGCGAGGCCTCCAGCCGCTCGACGCCGTAGCGGACCGCCGCGGCGTACCCGCCGAACTCCTGGCCGAGGGTGACCGGGGTGGCGTCCATGAGGTGGGTGCGCCCGCTCTTCACGACCTCGGCGAACTCCTGCGCCTTGCGCTCCAGCGAGCCGGCCAGGTGCTCCAGTGCGGGGACGAGGTCACGGACGACGGCCTTCGTCGCAGCCACATGGATCGCCGACGGAAAGACGTCGTTGGACGACTGCGAGGCGTTGACGTGGTCGTTGGGGTGCACCGGCGAGCCCAGCGCCTCGGTGGCGAGGGACGCGATCACCTCGTTGGTGTTCATGTTGCTCGACGTCCCGGAGCCGGTCTGGAAGACGTCGATGGGGAAGTGCTCGTCCCACTCGCCGCGGGCCACCGAGCCGGCGGCGGTGCCGATGGCGTCGGCGGTCTCCTGCGGCAGGACGCCGAGGGAGGCGTTGACGGCGGCGGCCGCGCCCTTGATGGCGGCCAGCGCGGCGATCAGCTCCCGCTCGATGGGCGTCCCGGAGATCGGGAAGTTCTCGACGGCACGCTGCGTCTGCGCCCGCCACTTCGCCCACGCGGGGACCCGGACCTCGCCCATGGAGTCGTGCTCGATGCGGTAGTCGGCGCCGTCCTGCGAGGCGGCCTGGGTCTCAGCGGGCATTGCTGCGGCTCCGTGTGGTCGTTGGTGACAGTGCTCCGACAGGGACCCTAGATGCCCGCGAGGTCCCGGCCCGGACCGCTCCGACGTGGGAGCAGCCGGCAGCGGACCGGCGGCTCCGGCATGGGGCGTCCACCCAGGTCAGAGGAATGCGCACGTCCCGGCAGCGGCCGTCCGACGCCGTCCCGCTCGCGGCGGGGAGGCCGACGCCGGCCTGGGCACCCGCGCCAGAGTGGGCGGCGCACACGCGGCCTCGTCGTCCTCAGCGGTGACCGGCTCCACTACGGTCGGCCGCGTGGACCCCGATGCCGTCCCGCCCCGGCCCGTCGTCCGCGCCTCGGACGCCGATCGGGAGGCGACCGTGACCCGGCTGCAGCGGGCGGTCGCGGAGGGGCGGATCGACCTCTCCGAGTTCGGCGACCGGGTCGAGGCCGCCTACGCGGCCGGCACGCACGACGACCTGGCCGCGCTCGTCGCCGACCTGCCCCCGGACGCCCCGCCGCCGGTCGAGATCGTCGGCACCCGCGCCCCGGCGGAGCTCAGCACGGTGTTCGGTGACGTGAAGCTCGCCGGCCCCGACGCGCCGCACCGGGTGAGCACCGTCTTCGGCGACGTGCGGCTGGACCTGCGCGGGCTGCGCACCGACGCCGAGCGCATCGAGATCACCCTCGGCACGGTGTTCGGCGACGTCGACGTGGTGGTCGCCGAGGGGGTGGACGCCGAGCTGCGCGGCCGGACCGTCTTCGGCGACCGGAAGACCCAGCTGGCCCCGGTGCCGCGGCTGGTCGGCACGCCGCGCATCGTCGTCCACGCGCGCAGCGTCTTCGGCGACCTGCGGCTGCGGAGCCTGGCGCCGGGGGAGTCGGCCAGCCGGTGGCGGGCGATGGTCGACCGCCTCGCCGCGCGGCACCTGGCCCCGCCGCCGACCCCGCCACTCCCGCCGCTGCCACCGCCCCCGCCACCTCCGCCGCTGCCTCCTCGCTGAGGACCCACCGGTCGTGAGGAGTCGGGGCCCGGAGGGTCCCCGCAATCGAACGACGCAGCGGCTCAGCTCGCCGGGGGACGGCCCCTGGCCGCCGTGCGGTCCGGAGGACCGCGGTGTCTCAGCGGTGCGGTCCAGAGGACCGCGGTGACTCAGCCCTCCGAGAGGTCGAGGGGCACCGTCGAGTAGGCGCGGAGCTTCTCCAGCGAGTGCTGGCTCTCGATCAGCCGGATGGTGCCCGACTTCGACCGCATGACCAGCGACTGCGTGGTGCACCCTCCGGACCGGTACTGGACGCCGCGCAGCAGTTCGCCGTCGGTGATGCCCGTGGCCACGAAGAAGACGTCGCCGCGGACCAGGTCGTCGATGGCCAGCACCCGGTCGAGGTCGTGGCCGGCGTCGAGGGCCTTCTGCCGCTCCGCGTCGTTGCGCGGCATGAGCCGACCCTGCAGCGCCCCGCCCATGCACTTCAAGGCGCAGGCGGTGATGATGCCCTCCGGCGTGCCGCCGACGCCCATGAGCAGGTCGACGCCGGTGCCCTCGCGGGCCGCCGCGATGGCCCCGGCGACGTCGCCGTCGCTGATGAACTTGATCCGCGCGCCGGCCTCCCGCACCTCCTGCACCAGCTTCTCATGGCGCGGTCGGTCGAGGATGCAGACGGTCACGCCGGCGACGGAGCTGTGCTTGGCCTTGGCGACCCGGCGGATGTTTTCGGCGACCGGGGCGGTGATGTCGATGACGTCGGCCGCGGCGGGGCCGGTGGCGATCTTGTCCATGTAGAAGACCGCGGACGGGTCGTACATGGCGCCCCGGTTGGCAACCGCCATCACCGCGATCGCGTTGGGCATGCCCTTGGCCATCAGCGTGGTGCCGTCGACCGGGTCCACGGCGACGTCGCACTCCGGACCCGTCCCGTCGCCGACCTCCTCGCCGTTGAACAGCATCGGGGCCTCGTCCTTCTCGCCCTCCCCGATGACGACGACGCCGCGCATGCTCACCGTGCCGATCAGCGAGCGCATCGCGTCGACCGCCGCGCCGTCGCCACCGTTCTTGTCGCCCCGGCCGACCCAGAGACCGGCGGCCATGGCGCCGGCCTCGGTGACCCGCACCAGCTCGAGGGCGAGGTTGCGGTCGGGAGCCGGGCGGTCGACGCGCAAGCCGGCCCCGCCGTGGGTCGGAGGGCCGTCGGGCAGGGGCAGGGACACGCGGACCTCCTCGTTCCGCCGCACGGACGTCGGGCAGCGGGGTGGGGCGATGAGTCCTGTCATCCTAGGGGGGTGAGCTCCGCCGGTCCGACCCGTCAGCCTCCCGCGCAGGCGCCCTCGCCGGCGGTCGAGCGGGCCAACCGCCTGAGCGCGGCCAACATGCTGCGCTCGCTGGGCCCGCTGGTTCTGATCTGCCTGGCGCTGGTGGGCTGGATGTCGTTCAAGCAGTCCGACGTCGACCCCGTCCGCGAGGTCGACCCGAGCAGCACGGTGCAGCTGGCCGCCGCTCGGGCCGGCTACCCGGTGCCGGCCCCGGCCGGCCTGCCCGACGGCTACCGCCCGACCAGCGCCCGCACCGACGCCGGCGGCGCCGCGGCCGGCGACCCGGTCACCCTGGAGATCGGCTACCTCACGCCGTCCGTGGAGTACGCCGGCTTCGTGGTCAGCGACGACGCCCGGGCGGCGGCGGTGGAGGACGTCCTGGACGGCGCACAGGAGGAGGGCACCGTCGACCTGGGCGGGCAGTCCTGGACCCGGGGGACGACGGAGCGCGGCGAGACCGTGCTGTCCCGCACCGACGGCGACGTCACCGTGCTGGTCACCGGCTCGGCGACCGACGAGGAGCTGGCGACCGTCGCCGGGGCGGTGCCGCCCTACTCGGGCTGATCGCGGGGGGTCGCGGCGGCGAGGCGCTCGCGGGCCCGGTCCAGCCAGTGCTGGCACAGCTCGGCCAGCTGCTCGCCGCGCTCCCACAGGGCGAGCGACTCCTCGAGGGTCAGTCCGCCGGCCTCCAGCCGCCGGACGACGTCGGCGAGCTCCTCGCGGGCCTGCTCGTAGGTGGTCGTCGGCTGCTCGTCGGTCACGGCTCCCCATCCTCCCTGCTCACGCGGACCGCCAACCGGCCACCCGCCACCCGCACCGACAGCAGCTCGCCGTCGGCGACCTCGCCGGGCTCCCGCACCAGGGCGCCGTCGGCCCGCTGGACGACGGCGTAGCCGCGCTGCAGCGTCGCGGCGGGGGAGAGCGCGGCGACCCGGGCGCGGGCGTGCTCGAGGTCGCGCTCGGCGCCCTCCAGCCGGTGCACCAGGGTCCGCCGCGCGCGGGTGCGCAGCTGCTCGACGTCGTCGGCCCGGCCGTGCAGCAGCCGCTGGGGGTCGGCCAGGGCCGGGCGACTGCGGACGCTCTCCAGCCACCGCTCCTGCTGCTCCAGCCGGACGCCGACCAGGTGCCGGGCGCGGGCGCGCAGCCCGTCGACCAGCCGGCGCTGCTCGCCGATCTCGGGCACCACGCGGTGCGCGGCGTCGGTGGGGGTGGCCGCGCGGACGTCGGCGGCGTGGTCGACCAGCGTCGTGTCGGTCTCGTGGCCCACGGCGGTCACCACCGGCGTCCGGCAGGCGGCGATCGCGCGCACCAGGCCCTCGTCGGAGAAGGGCAGCAGGTCCTCGACCGAACCGCCGCCGCGGGCGACGACGATGACCTCGACGGCCGGGTCCCGATCGAGCCGCTGCAGCCCCTCGATCACCGAGGCCGCCGCCATGGGCCCCTGCACCAGGCTGTGGTGGACCGCGAATCGGACGGCCGGCCAGCGGCGGCGGGCGGTGACCAGGACGTCGCGCTCGGCGGCGCTGTCGCGGCCGGTGACCACCCCGACCACGGCCGGGGCGAACGGCAGCGGCCGCTTGCGGGCGGCGTCGAAGAGCCCCTCGGCGGCCAGCAGGCGGCGGATCCGCTCGATGCGGGCCAGCAGCTCACCGAGGCCGACGGCGCGGATCTCGGTGGCCCGCAGCGAGAAGGACCCGCGCGCGATGTAGTAGTCCGGCCGCGCCCGCACCACGACGCGAGCGCCCTCGGCCAGCTCCAGACCCGGCCGGTCGGCGACGTCCCGGCTGCACGTGACCGGCACCGACAGGTCCGCGGCGGGGTCGCGCAGGGTGAGGAAGACCGTCGCCGCGCCGCGCCGGGACAGCTGGGCGACCTGCCCCTCGACCCAGACTTCACCCAGCCGGCCGATCCACTCGGCGACCTTGCGGGCCACCGTGCGGACCGGCCAGGGGGCTTCCGGCGTGGAGGGTGAGGTCACTCCCCGAGCGTGCCAAACGGTGCCGGCGCTCCGTCAGGAGCCCGGGGCGACCCCGTCTCGGGTCCCGGCTCGAGCTCGCGGAGGGTGCGACGGACGGGATCCCCTCAGGCGCGTTATGTGGGTTGACCTATGCAGCCCCGAGATCGGCGTGGTGAACGCGTAGCAGGGTGTGGGCGGCAATGGTGGCGGCGGTGCGGGTCAGCAAGCCCCAGAAGGTATGCGCGCCGTGGCGGGCCAGCTCCATCCGGTCGGTGAGCTCACCGAAGGTGACCTCGATGTAGTTGCGCCAACAGGCGATCACCTTGCGCAGGGCGCTGGGCATGCCGGCGCGCTGGGTCTTGGTGGGCGGGATCAGCACGGCGGTGCCGCGGGCGGCGCAGGCCGCGGCGAACGCCCGCCCGGCGAAGCCCTTATCCAGCAGGACGTCGCGCGGTGCCGGCCCGGTCTCGAGCAGATCGACCGCCACCTCCCGCTCGTTGACCGCGGCCGGCACGATGCTCCAGGCGCGCACCAGCCGGGATCCCAGGTCGGTGGTGACCGCCAGCCGGAAGCCGTAGAACCACTCGCCGTGCGCCCCGTCGCGGCCGAAGCGGGCGACCAACTCGTTTGGGCCGACCCAGCCATCGGGGCCGCGCACCCGGGAGGGGTGCTTGACCGGCAGCGCGGTGGTGTCGACCTGGGCGCAGTGATCGACCGGGCACCGAGCCGCGAGCGCGGCCCGCAGCTGCTCAAAGGCCGCCCACAGCCAGCGGATCCGCCGGTTGGCCTCGGACTGGTGCGGCAGCCGGGGAAACAGCTGCGCCCAGTTCCGGGCCACCTCGGCCACGAACCCGGCCTCGCTGCGCCGGCCCAGCAGATGACGGACCAGCGCGATGGTCAGCAGTTCGGCGTCGCTGCAGGCCGGGGCCGGACCCGGCCGCGCCGGGATGGTGACCTCCCCGGCGGTGATGGCGTCGTCGACGAGCACGTAGACGTGGACGAACAGGTCCTCGGTGGGCAGCATGATGGGCGCCTCTGCGGGCGAGGGGTCTTCGACAACCGCCACGTTCCGCAGAGGCGCCCCCATGTCAAGCGATCAGTTGACGTGGGCAACCCACATAACCCGCCTCAGGCG
>NZ_FNOT01000034.1 GCF_900107105.1 Geodermatophilus africanus | reverse complement strand
CCAGCGAGGAGGACACCGTGACCGAGCTCGCGAGGGCACGCAGGGAACACGGCACGGCTGTCGGCGCTCGGACGACGAGCGCCAGCGAGGAGGACGAGTGACGACGAGCCTGCCGCACGCGGTGGACCCGAGGGCCCTCACCGAGGTGCTCGACGGCCGGTGGGGTCACGTGCGCCGTGTCGCGCGGGCGGACCTGCACGACCCGGACCTGCTGCCGGCCTACGGCGAGAGCGTGCAGGAGGCCCGCGAACGGGTCACCCGCATGGCGCGGAAGATCGCCGAGTCCGGACGGGTGGTCCTCGGCTTCCCCAAGGAGTACGGCGGCGAGGGCGACGCCGGCGGCTCGGTCACCGCGATCGAGATGCTGGCCTTCACCGACCTGTCGCTGATGGTCAAGGCCGGCGTCCAGTGGGGCCTCTTCGGCGGCGCCGTCCAGGCCCTGGGCACCGAGCGGCACCACGACGCCTACCTGCGCGACATCATGAGCTTCGACCTGCCCGGCTGCTTCGCCATGACCGAGACCGGGCACGGCTCCGACGTCCAGCAGCTGCGGACGACGTGCACCTACGACCCCGAGACGCAGACCTTCGACCTGCACACGCCGCACGAGGCCGCCCGCAAGGACTACATCGGCAACGCGGCGCAGGACGGCCGGATGGCGGTCGTCTTCGCCCAGCTGGTGACGCAGGGCCGGCGGCACGGGGTGCACGCCTGGCTGGTGCCGATCCGCGACGAGCAGGGCGACCCGATGCCGGGCGTCACCATCGGCGACGACGGCCCCAAGGCCGGCCTGCTCGGCGTCGACAACGGCCGGCTGACCTTCGACCACGTGACCGTCCCGCGCGACATGCTGCTCGACCGCTACGGCTCGGTCGCGCCCGACGGCACCTACACCAGCTCGATCGAGAACGAGACCCGCCGCTTCTTCACGATGCTGGGCACGCTGGTCCGCGGCCGGGTGAGCGTCGGCGGCTCCGCGGCGGCGGCGACCAAGCTCTCGCTCGACATCGCCGTCCGCTACGGCGAGACCCGCCGGCAGTTCTCCGCGCCGGGCGCCGACCGGGAGGTCCTGCTCAACGACTACCTGGTGCACCAGCGCAAGCTGCTGCCGGCCCTGGCCGCCACCTACGCGTACTCCTTCGCGCAGGAGGAGCTGGTCGGCACGATGCACGACGTCCAGGGCGCGGAGGACCTCGACGAGGGCGCGCAGCGGGAGCTGGAGTCCCGGGCCGCCGGCCTCAAGGCCGCGCAGACCTGGCACGCCACGCGGACCATCCAGATGGCCCGCGAGGCCTGCGGCGGTGCGGGCTACCTGCAGGAGAACCGGCTGCCGCACCTGAAGGCCGACACCGACGTCTTCACCACCTTCGAGGGCGACAACACCGTCCTGCTGCAGCTGGTCGCCAAGGGCCTGCTCACCGGCTACCGCGACGCGTTCGGCTCGCTCGACGGCTGGGGCAAGGTCGGCTTCATCGCCGACATGGTCCGCGAGACCGTGCTGGAGCGGACGGCAGCCCGCGGCCTGATCGCCCGGCTCGTCGACGCCGTGCCCGGCCGGGACGACGAGGTGCCGCTGCTCGACCGCGGCTGGCAGCTGAAGATGCTCGAGGACCGCGAGAAGCACGTGCTCGAGGGCGCGATCCGGCGGCTGCGGCGCGGCGCCGAGACCCCCGGCGTGCAGCCCTTCGACGTCTTCAACGACGTGCAGGACCACGTGCTGCGCACCGCGCAGACGCACGTCGACCGGATCGTGCTGGAGGCCTTCGTCGCCGGCATCGAGCGGACCACCGACGCCGGCGCGAGGGCCCTGCTCGAGCGGGTCTGCGACCTGTACGCGCTCACCACCATCGAGGCCGACCGGGCCTGGTTCCTCGAGCACGGGCGGCTGACCGCGACCCGCTCCAAGGCGCTGACCGCCACGGTGAACGTGCTGCTCAAGGACCTGCGCCCGCACCTGGTCACGCTGGTCGACGCCTTCGCCATCCCGGAGGACTGGAAGGGCGCGGCGATCCTGCGCGAGGAGGCCGGCCGCCAGGAGGCGATGTACACCGACGACATGGCCACCCACGACACCGGGCTGCGCCGCGGGACGGCGACCTCCCTGGAGGTCCCGCCCGGCCAGTAGAAGGACCACCCTCCCCCCACGCCTCGCAAGCTCGGCGCGGGGCCCTGAAGGGTGGCCGTTCCAGCACGTCACCAGGCGGGTGGCTGTCCCCGTCGGCGTGTCGAGCAGCCACCCGCCGATGATCACGGCTTGGGCGTCAGCGGGCGGGAGGCTGCGGGAACCCGCCGACGAGCTGCTCGAAGGCGTGCGCGACCTTGAGCGGGGTGGTGTCCTCGAACCGGCGGCCGACCAGCATCATCCCGACCGGCAGGCCCTGGGATTGCCCGGCCGGGACGCTCGTGGCCGGGTGCCCGCTGACGTCGAACGGCGCGCAGTTGACGATCATCTCCAGTGCGCGGGCGATCTGGGTCTCCACCGGGTCGTCCGGCGCCGGGATCTCCGGGGCCACCATCGGCACGGTTGGCATGACCAGCAGGTCGACGTCGGACAGCGCGGCGTCGTACTGCCGGCGCACCTCGATCGCCAGGTTCTGCGCCATCGCGTAGTGCCGGGTCTGCTCCTGCTCCAGTGACCACCGCCCGGCCAGGGCGACCGCGGTGACCGTCGGCGACCACCGGTCGACCACCTCGCGGCGCTGGCGGCCGTAGTGGGCGACCAGCTCGGGGTCGTAGCGGCCCTCGTAGTTCCAGCCGTACCCGTTGCCCTCGATCATCTGCACCGTCGCGCCGTCGGTCGCGATGACGTTCCAGACGTGCAGGGCGTGCCGGTGCCACGTCAGGTCGACGTCCACGACCTCGATGCCCAGCTCGCGCAGCCGACCCGCTGCGGCCCGCACCGTCTCGTCGACGCCGGGCTCGGAGAGCTCCTCCCAGCCGTAGCCCTGCGCAACCACGCCGACCCGCAATCCCGTGACGTCCCCGCCCAGCGCGGCGGCGTACTGCTCGGGCACCGCGTCGGCGGGCTGGCGCGGGTCGCCCCCGTCCCGGCCGGCGAGGACGTCGAGCATCAGTGCCGCGTCGGCGACCGTGCGGGTCATCGGGCCCAGGTGGTCGAGGGTCAGCTCGATGGGGAACGCACCGGTGTAGGGCACCAGGCCGTGCGTGGGCTTGTGGCCGACGATGCCGGAGAAGGCCGCGGGCATGCGGATCGAGCCGCCCTGGTCCCCGCCGACCGCGAGGTCGACCTCCCCGGAGGCCACCAGCGCGGCGCTGCCGCTGGAGCTCCCGCCGGTCGTCCGCGACGGGTCCCACGGGTTGCGCACCGGACCCGTGACCGAGGTGTGGCTGCCGCCGGAGAAGCACAGGTCCTCGCAGACGGACTTGCCGGTGATCGTCGCGCCGGCCTCGAGCAGGCGGGTGACGACCGTGGCGTCCTCCTGGGGGACGAACCCCTCGACGGTGTGCGAGCCGTTCATCATCGGAACGCCGGCGACGGCGACGTTGTCCTTGACCGCCACCGTCCGGCCGGCCAGCGGCCCGTCGGCGGCGCCGCGGATCTCGGTGGTCACGTACCAGGCGCCGAGCGGGTTGTCGGTGTCGGCGGGGCGGGCGCTCGGCCGGTCGCCGGGTGCGTGCGGGGCGATCCCGGCGTAGAGCTCCTCGACCGCGTCGTAGGAGCTGAGGAAGGCCGCCACGATCGGGGTGTACGCGGCCACCTCCTCGGGGCTGCGCTTCATGCCGTAGCTGGCCGCGAGCGCGGCCACCTCGTTCTCGTCCGGCGGGCGTACGGGCACGGCGGCCTCCAGGTGAGCGGCTGGTGGAGGGGCCAGCCAACAGCGTCCCGCCCGTCCTGTCACCCGCGTCGACGACCTGCCACGGTGGGCCCCCGCGACATGGGGGACGATCCCGGCCGTGGAGATCATCGCCGCGGCGGCCGAGACGCTGCGGGTGCCGGCGGCGGTCGACCTCGCGGCGATCGTCATCGGCGCGTTGACCGGCGGGCTGCTGGCCGCCCGCGAGGGGTTCGCCGTCTCCGGTGTGCTGCTGCTGGCGTTCACAGGGGGGCTCGGCGGCGGGCTGGTCCGCGACGTGCTGCTCGGCGACCTGCCGCCGGTCGCCCTCACCAACCCCGCCTACCTGCCCACGGTGACCATCGCCGCGACGGTGACGTTCTACTTCTCCGGCTGGCTGTCCCGGCTGACCGGCCTGCTCGTCGTCCTCGACGCCGTCACGCTCGGCTTCTTCACCGTCATCGGCGCGCAGAAGGCGCAGCTGGCCGCCCTGCCCAGCGCCAGCGTGGTCTTCGTCGGCACGGTCACCGCGGTCGGCGGCGCGGTGATCCGCGACGTGCTCCTGGCCCAGCGCGCCGACATCGTGCAGCCCGGCCCGTACAACGCAGTGGCCGCGCTGCTCGGCGCCGTCGCGCTCACCGTGCTCTCCGGCCCGGCCGGCCTGGACCCGATCCCCGTGGCCGCGCTGGTCATCGTGCTCGTCGCCACGCTGCGGGTGCTCTCCGTGTGGCGCGGCTGGGAGGCCCCGGTCGCCGTGGATCTGCCCGGCCGGGCCCGGCGCCGGCTGCTGGGGGTTCGCGCCGGGCGCCCGGCGCGCTGGCGACGCCGCGACGGCCGCTGACGAAAGAAGGACCCCGTCCTCCCCGCCCCTCGCTCCGCTCGGGGCAGTGCCCTGGACGGGCCAGGCGGCGGACGCCGAGGGCCGCCGCGCCTCGGTCTCAGGTCGCGGTGCCGGCCTGGGGGTGCACCGCGGGCGCCGGTGGGATCCCCGGCGGGAGGAGCTGCGGGCCGGCCTCTGGCGGGCGCGGACGGCCCTGCGGGTGCAGCCGGACGGCGAGCAGCGCGACGTCGTCCTCGGCGTCGGGCAGGAACAGCCGCTCGAGGACCCGGTCGCACAGGTCGGCCAGCGGCAGCGCGGCGTACTCGGCCAGCACGGCCACCAGCGCGGCCGTGCCGGTGTCGAGGTCTCGGTCGCGGCGCTCGACCAGCCCATCGGTGTGCAGGAGGAGCGTGCTGCCCGAGGGGACGGCCAGCAGCCGGTCGTGGCGCGGAGCGGACGGGTCGACGCCCAGCAGCAGGTCGGGCAGGGCGTCGTCGAGCACCCGCACCTGCCCGTCGGGCAGGAGCAGCACCGGCGGCGGGTGGCCGGCGCTGGACCAGCGCAGCCACGTCCGGTCGGCGCGCAGGTCCTCCGCGGCCTGCTCGAGGCGGGCGACCAGCGCCGTGGCCATCGTGTCCAACCCCAGTCCGCGGACGGCGCGGTCGACCTGGGTCAGCACCTGCGCCGGTGGAGCGCCGCTGGAGTAGCTGATCCCGCGCAGCAGCCCGCGCACCTGGCCCATCGCCGCGGCCGCCCGGGTGTCGTGGCCGACGACGTCGCCGATGGCCAGCACGGTCGCGCCACCGGACTCGAGGAACGCGTCGTACCAGTCGCCGCCGATCTCGGCGCCCTTCGCGGCGGGCACGTACCGGACGACGATCTCGCAGTGGTCGGGCTCGGGCGGGTCGGTGAGCATGCTGTGCTGCAACGCTCCGGCCAGTGCCCGCTGCTGGTCGTAGAGCCGGGCGTGGTGCAGCGCCAGGCCGGCCCGGCGGCCCACCTCGACGGCGGTCTCCACCTCGGCGGGCGTGTGCGGCCCCCGCTCTCCGTCGTTGAACAGGCCCAGCGCACCGAGCGACTGCCCGCGCGCCACCAGCGGGACGATCACGCCGGAGCCCAGGCCCAGCCGGCCGAGCAGCTCGCGGGTCGCCGGCTCGGGGATGACCCGCTCGACCCGCTCGGCGTCGATCCGGGGCAGCACGAGCGGGCGGCCGGTGCGGGTGACCACCGACGCGGCGGCCTCCTCGGTCATGACCGCGACCATCGAGTGCACGTAGAGCTCCAGCTCGGCACGCAGCCCGGGGTCGCGGTGGGCGGAGGCCATCTCGTGCAGCCGGCCCTGCTCGTCGGTGACCACCAGCCAGCACCAGTCGCCCAGCGTGGGGACGACGACGTCGGCGAGCTGGCCGACCTGCCCGGTGATGTCCAGCGTCCCCGACAGCACCCGGCCGGTGTCGGCGAGGAGCTGCAGGCGGGCGGCGGCCTCGGTCATCGCGGCGACCGCGTCGGCGCGCACGACGTCGGCCTGCAGCCGCGAGGCGGTCAGCGCGATCTGGGCGGTGAGGCCCTCCAGCAGCTCGACGTCGCGCTCGCCGAACGGGTGCTCGGTGGCCCACACGACGACGAAGGCACCGAGCAGCCGCCCCTCGACCCGCAGCGGCAGCGCGGCCAGCGCCCGGCTGCCGAGGACCTCGTTGATCTCGGCCATCCGCGGGAAGCGGGCCTCGGCCGCGGCGGCGTCGGCGTACAGCAGCGGCTCCCCGTGCCGGGCGACCCACTGGGTGGGCAGCTCGTCGTCCAGCGGTGTCTCCACCCCGCCGGCCGGCAGCCGGACGTCGGCCGCGCTGGCCACGCTGTCGACGATGCGGCGGGTCAGGTGCAGGTAGAGCTTGTCGTCGCGCGGGTCGAACACCGCCAGGCCGATCGACTCGGCCCCCAGGACGGCGGCGGCGCGCAGCGCGATCTCGGCGAGCTGGGTGACCTGCGTGGCACCGGCCAGCTCGGCGGCGACCTCGGCGATCGCGGCGGCCCGGCGGACGGCGTCGAGCTCCCGGTCGGCCTGCTCGTGGGCCTCGGTCTCGTCGACGACCGTGCCCACGATGCGCTGCGGGGCGCCGTCCGGGCCGGCCAGGACCCGCCCGCGGCTGACCGTCCAGCGCAGGGCCCCGTCGGCGCGCACGACCCGCAGCTCGATCGTGTACCGGGCCTGGGCGTCGACCGCGGCCTGCATCTCCTCCTGCGCCCGCGCCCGGTCGTCGGGGTGCACGTGCTGCTCGAACAGCCGGTCCATGCCCATGCGGACGGTGGAGTCGTACCCGAAGATCGCCGCGCAGCGCTCGTCCCAGTCGATGGTCTGCCGCTGCAGGTCCACCTCCCAGGTGCCCACCGCACTGGCCTCCAGTGCCAGCTCCAGGCGCATCAGAGAGGCGTCCGCGGCCGACCGGGCCGCCGACAGCTCGAGCTCGGCGACCACGGAGGCGGCCAGCTGCTCGAGGGAGGCGACCTGGTCCGGCGACCAGCCGCGCCGGACGGCGTCGAACACCGCGAGTGCACCGACGACCTGCCCGGACCGGGCGCGGAGGGGCACGCCGAGGTAAGCGACGAGCGCACCGCCGACCGCCGCGGGCAGCGCGGCCAGCCGCTCGTCCTGCGCCGCGTCCGGGACGACGACGGGGGCGCCCAGGCCGACGGTGGCCGCGCAGGGGGAGCCCTCGAGCGGCAGGGGACGGCTGACGAGCGCCGCCGGCAGGCCGCAGGACCCGACGGGCACCTCGGCGTCGGTGACGAGGCAGACCAGCGCCGCCGGCGCCCCCGTCAGCTGCGCGGCGAGCTGGGCCAGCCGGTCGTGGACGCCGGAGGACGCCTCGGAGAGCAGCCGCCGGGCCGCGGCGACGCGCCCCGGGTCGGCGAGCACGACGGGGTGCGCGGGCGGGGGTGCCGGAGCCATGCGCGCGCTCCCTCGTCCCCTGTGGGCGGCCCGTGCGGCAGCCTCGTCGACCCACCATCCTGGCACGCGGCCCCCCCGCGGGCCCGGATCGTCCCCCGCACGTGTCACTGCGGGTCCCCACCCGTCGGGGTGAGCCCGACGGCGCCCGCGTCGAGCCGGGTGGGGCGGCCGCCGATGGGCTCCCCGTGACGGCGACCCGGAAGCGCAGCCTGCCCGACTGCCGTCCGCTGCTGGCCGACCCCGACGACCTCACCCTGGTGTTCCAGCCGATCGTCGACCTCGCCACGGTGCGGGTCGTCGGCTACGAGGCGCTCGCCCGCTTCCCGGGCACCGCCGGCCCCGGCGTCTGGTTCGCCGCCGCGGCCGACTGCGGTCTGGCCGCCGAGCTCGAGGCGCTGGCGGTCGCCAAGGCGCGGGCCGCCGTCCCGCTGCTGCCTCCCGGCACGTTCCTCGCCGTCGACGTCAGCCCGCACCTGAGAAAGGACCCCCTGCCCCCCGCCACTCGCAAGCTCGCGCCGGGACCCGGCAGCCGGCCGGTCCAGGACGCCCTCGCCGGCCGGCCGGACCTGTCCCGGGTCGTGGTCGAGCTGACCGGGCACACCCCCGTGGACGACCCGGACACCCTGCGCCGCCGGACCGACGCGCTGCGCGCCCGCGGCGCACAGGTGGCGCTGGACGACGCCGGCTCGGACTGGTCGGGACTGCAGCGGATGGCCGTCGTCCGCCCGGAGTACGTCTCGCTCGACCGGACCCTGGTGACCGGCGTCGACGGCGACCCGGTGCGTGCCGCCCTGACCGAGGTGGTGGGCGGGTTCGCCGGCCGGATCGGCGCCGCGCTGCTCGCCGTGGGCGTCGAGACCGCGGCCGAGCTGGCCACCCTGGTCCGGCTGGGCGTGCCGCTCGCCCAGGGCCGGTTGCTCGGCCGGCCCGCGCCCACACCGGCGCCCCTCGCCCCGGAGGTCGCCGCCCTGGTCCGGACGCACGTCGCCCGCGCGCAGGTCGCCGGCGGCGTCGCCGCCCTCGTGCGCCCGGTCCGCCAGTGCGACGTCGCCGAGCCACCACCGGCCGTCCCGCCGGCCGTGCTGGTGGCCGGACGGGGCGAGCCGGTGGCGCTGTGGCTGGCCCGCCCCCGGACCGGGGAGCCCTACGGCGCGCCGGTCTCGCTGCGCGCGCACCCCTCCGACGACCCCGTCGACGTCCTGCGGCGGGCGCTCACCCGCCCGCCGGCGGTGCGCTTCGACCCGGTGGTCTGCACGGACGCGACCGGCGCCGTCGTCGGCCTGCTGCGCGTGGACGACCTCGCCGCCGCCGCCGCCCGGAGCTGATCATGCGCTGGCGTCGTCCGGGGAGGGACCGGTGGGACGCGGGAGACCTGTTCGACCCCCCTCGGTGGCGGGTTGTCAGGGCGACATGGCACGGTGCCTGCGGTCCGACCTCGTCATCGGCGTGGTCCGGCACGCTCTGTCACCGACACGGAAGGAACCCCGTGAACAAGGCCGAACTCGTCTCCGCCATCGCCAAGCGGGCCGACGTGCCCGCCTCGACCGTGGACTCGGTGCTCGCCGGGCTCCAGGACGAGCTCGTCGACGCCATCACCCGCGGCGAGAAGGTCGCCGTCTCCGGCCTGCTGACCGTCGAGCGCACCCAGCGCTCCGCGCGGACCGGCCGCAACCCGCAGACCGGCGAGTCCATCGACATCCCCGCCGCCAACACGGTCAAGGTCACCGCGGGCTCGAACCTGAAGAAGGCGGCCAGCAACGTCCCGGTCTGAGTAAGGACCCCCTTGCCCCCCCACCGCTCGCACGCTCGCGGCAGGACCCTGCAAGGGGGCCGTCCTCCGCCGTCGGGACGGCGGCCGCCCCCTGTGACCCGGCCCACGAGAGCGTGGGTCAGGATGCCCGGGCAGTCGCCGCCCGACGGCGGGCGGCGAGAGGGACGGAGGACACGTGACGGCACTCGAGGTGCACACCGACCCGGCCGAGGTCGGCTTCGACGCCGGCCGCCTGGCCCGGCTGGACCGGCGGCTGGCCCGCTGGGTGGACGACGGTCAGCTGCCCGGCTACCTGGTGACCGTCGCCCGGCGCGGGCACCTCGTGCACGTCGGCTCCGCCGGGTACCGCGACGTCGAGGCGGGCCTGCCGGTCGAGCGGGACACCCGCTGGCGCATCTACTCGATGACCAAGCCGATCACCTCGGTCGCGGCGATGATGCTGTACGAAGAGGGCGCCTTCGAGCTCTCCGACCCGATCTCGCGCTGGCTGCCCGAGTTCGCCGAGACGCGCGTCTACGTGGCGGGCTCGGCGCAGAAGCCGGTCACCGCCCCGCAGCTGGAGCCGATCCGGGTGCGGCACCTGCTCACCCACACCTCCGGGCTCACCTACGGCTTCCACCACGCCACGCCGGTCGACGCCATGTACCGGGCGGCCGGGCACGAGTGGGGCACCCCGGCCGGCGCGGACTCCGCCGAGGTCTGCCGCCAGTGGGCGGCGATACCCCTGCTGTTCCAGCCCGGCGCGGAGTGGAACTACGGCGTCTCCACCGACGTCCTCGGCCGGCTCGTCGAGGTCCTCTCCGGCCAGCCGCTCGACGAGTTCTTCGAGCAGCGGGTCCTCCGCCCGCTGGGCATGACCGACACGTCGTTCGGCCTGCGGGACGGCGACGACGTCGACTCGCTGGCCCGGCTCTACGCCGCCGTCCCCGGGCAGCCCGGTGGTGCCGCCACCGGTTTCGCGCCCTTCGACACGATGGGCGCCGCGGCGCACAGCAAGCCGACGTTCCTCTCCGGCGGCGGCGGGCTGGTGTCGACGGCCGCGGACTACCTGCGCTTCGCCGAGCTGCTGCGCCGCGGCGGCTCCTACGACGGCGGCCGGCTGCTCAGCGCGCGCACGATCGCCTACATGACCCGCAACCACCTGCCGGGCGACGCCGACATCGAGACCTTCGGCCGGCCGGTGTTCGCCGAGACGCCGCTGCGCGGGGTGGGCTTCGGCCTCGGGGTCTCCGTGGTGATCGACCCGGTGCGCTACGGCGTGCTGACCAACGTCGGGGACTACACGTGGGGCGGAGCGGCGTCCACCGTCTTCTACGTCGACCCGGTGGAGGACCTCACGGTCAGCTTCTACACGCAGCTGCTGCCCTCGAGCACGCTGCCCATCCGGGGTCACCTGCGCCAGCTGGTCAACCAGGCCCTGGTCGACTGAGGAAGGACCCCCTGCTCCCCGCCCGCTCGGAAGAGGACCCCGTCCTCCTCACACCTCGCAGGCTCGGCGCGAGCCTTGGGACTGGGCGGGGAATCTGCAGGGGGGCCGACCCGGCGGCTACACGTAACGGCGGAAGAGGATCGAGGCGACCATCGCCGGCTTGCTCTGGTTCTCGATCTCCATCGTGATGCCCAGGTTCATCTGCACGCCGCCCTCGAACTGCTTGGCCTCGTCGAGGGTCGCGGAGGCGCGGATGCGGGCGCCGACCGGCACCGGCGACATGAAGCGGATCTTCTCGGCGCCGTAGTTGACGCCCATCCGGAAGCCCGTGGCCTCGATGATCTGCGCGGACAGCGCCGAGACCAGCGAGAGCGTCAGGTAGCCGTGGGCGATCGGGCCACCGAAGGGGCTCTCCCTCTTCGCCCGCTCGACGTCGACATGGATCCACTGGTGGTCGTGGGTGGCCTCGGCGAACTGGTTCACCTGCTCCTGGGTGATCTCGAGCCAGTCGCTGTGCCCGAGGTGCTGGCCGACCTTCGCCAGCACGCCCTCGATGCCCTCCACCGTGGTCTGCGCCATGAGCCTCTCCTCTGAGTCCGCGGGTCTGGTTTGCTGACTCCACCACACGGTGCGACGGCGAGGGGAGCGGGGTTGCTGCGGCTCGGGAGCCTGTCCGTGCCGGACGGCGGCCTCGTCGTGATGGCGATCGTCAACCGCACCCCGGACTCCTTCTACGACCGCGGCGCCACCTACGCGCTCACCGCTGCCGTGGAGCGGGTCGACCGGGTGGTCGCCGAGGGCGCGGACATGGTGGACGTCGGCGGGGTGAAGGCCGCGCCCGGCGAGGAGGTCGGCGCCGCCGAGGAGATCCGCCGGACGGTCGACCTGGTGGCCGCGATCCGCGCCGCGCACCCCACTCTGCCGATCTCGATCGACACCTGGCGGGCGGAGGTGGCCCGCGAGGCGCTGGCCGCCGGCGCCGACGTCGTCAACGACGCGTGGGGCGGCGTCGAGCCGGAGCTCGCGGAGGTGGCGGCCGGGGCCGGCGCCGGGATCGTCTGCACCCACGCCGGCGGGCTGCCGCCCCGCACCCGCCCGCACCGGGTCGTCTACGCCGACGTCGTGGCCGACGTGGTGGCCCGGACGACGGCGCTCGCCGAGGCCGCCGTGGCGGCGGGGGTGGACCGCGAGCGGGTGCTGGTCGACCCGGGGCACGACTTCGGCAAGAACACCCGGCACTCGCTGGAGGCCACCCGGCGGCTCGACGAGCTGGTCGCCACGGGGTGGCCGGTGCTGGTGGCGCTGTCGAACAAGGACTTCGTCGGCGAGACCCTCGACGTCCCGCTGGAGGCGCGGCTGACCGGCACGCTGGCGGCGACCGCGGTGAGCGCCTGGCTCGGGGCGAGGGTGTTCCGCGCGCACGACGTCGCGGCGACCCGGCAGACGCTGGACATGGTGGCCGCGATCCGCGGCGACCGGCCGCCGGCCCGCACCACCCGCGGCCTGGCCTGAACCTCTGGTGACCACCGGCCCGCGGGCCTAGCCTGCGCCGCACCGATCGACACTGGAGGTGACGGCGATGAGCGGCCGGGTCGTGCACTTCGAGATCCCCGTGGACGACGGGGAGCGCGCGCGGAGCTTCTACAAGGAGGCCTTCGGCTGGCAGGTGCAGGAGATGCCGGGCATGGACTACACGCTGGTCGTGACCGGCCCCAGCGGCGACGAGGGTCCCAGCGAGCCGGGGTTCGTCAACGGCGGGATGCTGCCGCGCAGCGCAGCCGCCGCGCCTGCTCCGGTGGTCGTCGTCGACGTCGAGAGCATCGACCTCGCGCTGGAGCGGGTGGCCGAGCTGGGCGGCTCCACCGTGCTCGGCAAGCAGCCGGTCGGAGGGATGGGGTTCACCGCCTACGTGCGCGACCCCGAGGGCAACGTCGTCGGCCTCTGGGAGACCGCCGGCACCTGACGGGTACCACGCCGGATGATCAGCTCAGCTCACCTGCACGCGTCCTGGCTCGTCATCGACAGTGAGCCAGGACGCCTGACGATCAGCTGAGCTGATCACTCGGGCCGCGCGGGGCCGGGCGGGCCGCGGGCTACGTTGCCCGGCATGGCCGCCACCGGGTTCCACACCGCCGACGAGCTCAACGCCCTGCTGCCGGGCACCCTCCCGGGCCTGCTGGGGCTGACCGTCACCGCGCACGAGCCGGGCCGGCTGGCCGCCGCCCTCGACCTCCGCCGGGAACTGTTGGCGCCCAACGGCTACCTGCACGCCGCGACCGTCGTGGGGCTGGCCGACACCGCCTGCGGACTGGCCACCCGGGCGCTGCTGCCGGAGGGGGCGGCCGGCTTCACCACCATCGAGCTCAAGAGCAACTTCCTCGGCACCCTCCGCGAGGGCCGGGTCACCACCGTGGCGACCAACGTGCACGCCGGGCGGACGACGCAGGTCTGGGACGCCGTGGTGACCGCGGACGGCTCCGGGAAGACCATCGCGCTGTTCCGCTGCACCCAGTCCGTGCTCTGGCCGCGCTGAGGGAGGACCCCACTGCCCCCACGACTCGCCCGCCCGCGGCGGGGCCCTGCAGCGGGGCCGCCCGACCGAACTCGCCGGTAACCCCGTTGTGACGGCGGCCACCCGGGATGTGAGACTGGCGCCACACCGATGTGCGAAGGAGCCCGATCCGTGGCGCTGGCCAGCCGTTTCCCCGACGTCGAGATCCCCGACGTCTCCGTCCCCGAGTTCGTCCTCGCGGCCGGGCGCGAGAAGCCCGACGCCCCCGCGCTCATCGACGGCCTCAAGGGAGACGTCATCACCCACGGCCAGCTGGCCGCCTACGTCGACCGCGTCGCCGCCGCCCTGCACGCGCGCGGCCTGCGCAAGGGCGACGTCGTCGCGATGTTCTGCCCGAACACCCCGTGGTACCCGGTGGTGTTCCACGGCATCGCCGCCGCCGGCTGCGTCATGTCACCGATCAACTCGCTGTACACGCCCGACGAGATCGCCTTCCAGCTGCGCGACTCCGGCGCGAAGATCCTGATCACCGTCTCCCCCTTCCTCGACCGGGTGAAGGCCGCCATCGAGAAGTCCCCGGTCGGCGAGATCGTCGTCATGGACGGCGCCGAGGGCCACGCCTCGCTGGTGGACCTGCTCTCCACCGACGCCCCGTCGGCCCAGGTGGACTTCCACCCGGCCGACGACCTGGTCACACTGCCCTACTCGAGCGGCACGACCGGGCTCCCGAAGGGCGTCATGCTCACGCACCGCAACCTGGTGGCCAACGTGGCGCAGTGCCGGCCACTGATCCAGCTCGGCGAGGACGAGCGGATCATCGCCGTCCTGCCCTTCTTCCACATCTACGGGCTCACCGTGCTGATGAACCAGGGCCTGGCGTGGGCCGGAGCGGTCGTGACGCTGCCGCGGTTCGACCTCGAGGACTTCCTGCGCACCATCCAGGAGCACAAGATCACCCGGGCGTTCGTGGCGCCGCCCATCCTGCTGGCGCTGGCCAAGCACCCGCTGGTCGACGCCTACGACCTGTCGTCGCTGACCTCGATCCTCTCCGGCGCCGCGCCGCTCGACGAGCAGCTCGCCCTCGCCGCCGAGAACCGGCTGCGCAAGGGCGCCGACAGCGGCGTCACGGTCGCCCAGGGCTACGGGATGACCGAGCTGTCCCCGGTCTCGCACACGACCCCCGACCTGGGCGCCGAGCCGCCGGGCGCGGCCCGGGGGTCGGTCCCCAAGGGCTCGGTCGGCTTCGCCGTCCCGAACTCCGAGTGCCGGCTGGTCGACCCCGCCACCGGCGAGGACGCCGCCACGGGCGAGCGCGGCGAGCTGTGGGTGCGCGGCCCGAACGTCATGAAGGGCTACCTCAACAACCCCGAGGCGACGGCGGAGACGATCGACGCCGACGGCTGGCTGCACACCGGCGACGTGGCGATCGTCGACGAGAACGGCTGCTACACGGTCGTCGACCGGGTCAAGGAACTCATCAAGTACAAGGGCTACCAGGTAGCCCCGGCCGAGCTCGAGGCCGTGCTGATCGGTCACCCGGAGATCGCCGACGCCGCGGTCATCGGCGTCCCGGAGAAGGAGAGCGGCGAGGAGCTGCCCAAGGCCTTCGTCGTCCGCTCGCCCGGCTCGACGCTCACCCAGGACGACGTCATCGAGTACATGGCCGGCAAGGTGGCGCCGCACAAGAAGATCCGCATCGTGGAGTTCATCGAGGCGGTGCCGAAGTCGGCGGCCGGCAAGATCCTGCGCAAGGAGCTGCGCGCCGCGGGCTGAAAGAGGACCCCCCTGCCCCCACCGCTCGCAGGCTCGCGGCGAGACCCTGCAGGGGGGCCGCCGGAGGTCAGGCGCCGGCCGCACCCGCTGCGGCCGGCGCCTCGGCACGTCCGGGGTCGCGCCGCGCCGCCACGACCGGGGGGACGCCGACGACCCGCTTGTAGGCCCGGGAGAAGGCGGCCTCGGACTCGTAGCCCAGCTGCCGGGCCAGCTCCCCGACCCGCGCGCCGTCGGCCAGCGCGACGGTGGCCAGGTGCATCCGCCACCGGGCCACGTAGTGCATGGCCGGCTCGCCGGCGAGCTCGGTGAACCGGGCGGCGAAGGACGAGCGCGACATCCGGGCCTCCCGGGCCAGGCGGGTCAGCGTCCACGCCGCCCCGGGCTCCCGGTGCAGCCGCGCCACCGCACGCCCCACCTGCGGGTCCCGCAGGGCCCGCAGCCAGCCCGGCCCCGTGGCCGCGGTGTCGAGCCAGGTCCGCACGGCCTGGATGACGACGACGTCGGCGAGCCGGGTGACCACCGCCTCGGAGCCGGGCCGGTCGTGCCGGGACTCGTCGGCGATCACCCCGAGCAGCACCGGCAGCCAGCCGGCGCGAGCGGCGTCGCGTCCGTCGACGTGCACCACCGGCGGCAGCAGGTCGAGCAGGTGGGCCGCGCCGGGCCGGTCGGGCTCGACGACGCCGCACACCATCCCGGCCGGCGCCCCACCGCCGTCCAGCCGCAGCACCGAGTAGTGCTCCGCGAGGTACCGCTGGGGCAGCAGGTCCGCCCGGCCCGCGATCGGCGCGTCCGGGTCGCTCCGCAGCAGGTGGCCGCGGCCGTGCGGCACCAGCGCCAGGTCCCCCGGCCCCAGCACGGACCGCAGGCCGTCGACCTCCAGGACGCAGCTGCCGTCGGTGACGACGTGGAAGCTCATGCAGCCGTCGAGGGCGGGCATCTCCACGCCCCAGGGGGCGGTGGCCTCGGCCCGGCAGTAGAAGACGCCGCGGATCCGCAGGTCGGCGAGCACGCCGCCGACCGGGTCGACCGGCGTCCAGGGCTGGCCGGACGCGGCGTTGCTGGTCACGTGGCCACCCTGTCGCCCCCGGCACCGGTCGTCCAGGCCGTCCGGACGAACGGCCACGGACCGCGGACGTGCGGTCGTGGGCCCAGGGGCGCCCGGCTCACCAGCATCGGTGGTGCCGGCCACGAGGCCGGCACCACCGAGAGGAGCAGAGACGTGAAGGTGCTGGTCGTGGGGGCAACCGGGGGATCGGGCCGAGCGGCGGTGGCGGCGCTCGCCGGCCGGGGACACGAGGTGACGGCCTTCGCTCGCCGGGCGAGCACGGCGTTCGAGCGCCGTCCCGGCGTCCGGCCGCTGGACGGCGACGTCACCGTCCCCGAGGACGTCGATCGCGCCGTCCGGGGTCAGGACGCCGTCGTGGTCACGTTGGGCATCACCGAGCACCCGCTGCGCGTGCGCCTGCTGGGCAGCGCCGGGACGCCGCTGGAGGTGCGCTCGCGCGGTACGACCGCCGTCGTCGCCGCCATGGCCGAGCACGGCGTCCGGCGGCTGGTCGTCCAGTCGTCCTACGGCGTCGGGGAGACGCGGGACCGGCTGCCCCTGTCCAGCCGGCTGGTCTTCGCGCTGCTGCTGCGCCCGCAGATCGCCGACCACGAGCGCCAGGAGCGGATCGTCCGCGGCAGCGGGCTGGACTGGACGCTCGTGCAGCCGGTCTACCTGACCGACGGCGACGAGCCGGCCGCCGTCTCCGGCACCGGGGACGCCGAGGGGATGCGGGTGTCGCGGCGAGCGCTGGGGCGGGTCCTCGCGGACCTCGCCGAGTCCCCCGGCGAGGGCCTGCGCAGCGTCGCGGTGTCGGGGGCTCGGGTGCCGGCGAGCCGTGGCGGCCCGCGCCAGGGCCTCCCCGAGCCGGCGTGACGAACGGGGCGCGCCTCGGTCCCGGGTCCCGCCGCGAGCTCGCGAGCGGTGGGGGCAGGGCGGCCCCGTGCAGGGTCCCGCCGCGAGCCCGGTGACGTGCTGGAACGGCCCCTCTGCAGGGCCCCGCCGCGAGCCCGGTGACGTGCTGGAACGGCCCCTCTGCAGGGCCCC
>NZ_FNOT01000027.1 GCF_900107105.1 Geodermatophilus africanus | reverse complement strand
ACAGGCCCACTTCATGCGCAACGTGCTCGCCCGCGTCCCGAAGGGCAACGCCGAGATGGTCGCCGCCGCGATCCGGACGATCTTCGCCCAGCCCGACGCCGAGCACGTGCATGCCCAGCTCGACGTCATCGCCGGGATGCTCGGCCGCCAGTTCCCGCAGGTCGAGGCCATGCTGCGCGACGCCGAGGACGACTTGCTGGCCTTCACCGCGTTCCCGAACGGCCACTGGAAGAAGATCTGGTCGACCAATCCCCTGGAGCGGCTGAACAAGGAGATCAAGCGCCGCACCGACGTCGTCGGCGTCTTCCCCAACCCCGACGCGCTGCTCCGCCTCGCGGGGGCGGTGCTGGTCGAGGCGCACGACGAATGGCAGGCCTCCGACCGCCGCTACCTCTCCGAAGGCTCGATGGCCCTCCTCGACCGACCGACCCAGTCAGCTGAGGAGGTGGCGCAGCCGGCACTGATGGCGTCATAGTCCACCCCGCAGAACATCCTCACGGCCGCGAGCTACACCACCGGGCGGGACGTCACCGGCGGTGGGGCCGGCCCTTCCCGGTCGCGGTGCCGCGCGGTGTCCGACAGACGGACGTCGGGGGATCGCGCGGTCGGCCGTCCCGAGAGGGCACGGGCACGCGGCGGGGTCGTGGTCCTCCGTGGCCCTGCGGGGATGGGCGACCGGGCGGCGGTCCGCGGGTGGGCAGCCAGCCGGCTGGGAGCGCGACCGGGTCGGCGACGCGGTGCGGACACGGCCCCTGCCGTGGCACTCGGGAGACACCCGCAGTCCGGACGAGCGCGTCTCCTCGCGCACCGGCGGGTCCCGGGATGCCGCCGGACCGACTCTTGCGCTCGCGAGCGGCGCCGCACAGCCTGCACGCCGGACGGCCCAGCCGTGGGGGCGCGGACACCGAGGCCGGGGTCCCCGCGGCCGTTCGCCGGGGGGCGCGGGGGAGCGGCGCACTGCCCTGGGTGGCCGGTGCCGGTGGGCCACCGCAGCGAGCCCTGCCCGCGCACGTCTGGCTGTGGCGGGCAGGGCTCGGTGGCCGGGGCGGACCGCCGTCAGCAGGGCGACGGCGGTCCGAGAGCGGGGGAGCGGGGCGCCAGGCGGTCCCGCCGCGGCGGTCGGGGCCGGCCGGCGGTCAGGACGCGGTCGGCACGGCCGCCCGCAACTGGCGGCGCCAGCGGGTGAACAGCCGGGGCTGGTTCATGCCGAGGACGGCGACGGGCTGTCCGTCGCGCTCGTAGACCACCAGGAAGCTGCGGTCGTCGCAGCTGCCCTCCACCACGCGGGCCACGTCGCCCTCGCGGCGCGATCCCGCGAACTGGATGCGGGCCCCGTACTGGTCGGACCAGAAGTAGGGCACGGGCGTCGGCACCGGACCCCCGGCGCCCACGAGGGTGGCGACCGCGGTGGCCGGCTGCTCGAGCGCGTTGGTCCAGTGCTCGATGCGGACGTGCCGCTCGGCGGCGGCCGACCACGCCGCGGCGCAGTCGCCGACCGCGACGACGCCCGGGGTGTTGGTGGCGCCGCGCGCGTCGGTGAGGACGCCGTTGCCGAGGGCCACGCCCGAGTGGGCCAGCCACTCGATGTTGGGCGTGGCGCCGATGCCCACGACCACCACGTCGGCGGACAGCCGCGTGCCGTCGGTCAGCTCGACGGCCTCGACCCTGCCGGTGCCGACGAGCCGGGCGACCCCGGTCCCGGTCAGCAGCCGGGTGCCGTGGTCGGCGTGCAACCCGGCGCAGACCGCGCCCATGTCGGCACCCAGCGGGCCGGCGAGCGGGACGGGCTGGGTCTCGACGACGGTGACCTCCAACCCGAGCTTCCGGGCCGTGGCGGCCACCTCCGCCCCGATGAAGCCGGCGCCGATCACCACGAGACGTCCGGCGGCGGCCAGGTCCTCCCGCAGCGCGACCGCGTCGTCCAGGGACCGCAGCACGTGGACGCCGTCGAGCCCCTCGCTGCCGGGGAGGCGCCGGGCCCGGGCGCCCGTGGCGAGGACGACGCCGTCGGCCCGGACCTCGCTGCCGTCGCTCAACTGCACGGAGCGGCTGAGGTGCTCCAGGCCGACCGCCGTGGTGCCCAGCCGCCACTCCAGGCCGAGGTCCTCGTCGTCGGGCGCGCCCAGGGCGATGTCCTCCAGCGAGGCCGTGCCGGCCAGGAAGTCCTTGGACAGCGGCGGGCGGTCATAGGGGGCGTGCACCTCGTCGCCGATGACGACGATGCGGCCGTCGTAGGACTGGTCGCGGAGCGCGCGTGCAGCGGAGAGGCCGGCCAGGGAGGCCCCGACGACGGCGATCGTGGAGGTCACGCGACGTCCTCCGCGGTGGTCCCCGCCTGCACGTACACCATGCCGTCCTGGACGACGACCCGGTGCGTGCGGACCGGGGTCTTGGCCGGCGGGCCGGAGACCTTCCCGGTCCGCAGGTCGAAGCACGAGGCGTGCAGGGGGCACTCCACCGCGCAGCCGTCGAGCCAGCCGTCGGCCAGTGAGGCGTCCTGGTGGGTGCACGTGTCGTCGATCGCGTAGAACTCGCCGTCGACGTTGAAGACCGCGATGGGCTCGTCGGCCTCGACTCGGGTCGCCTCGCCGGGCGGCAGCGCGGTCGTGGGACAGACCGGGATCATGGGCGCTCCTGGCTGACTGGCGTTGCGTCTTCCGCAACTATGTGCCGATAGCGCAACAAGCATGACGGGGTGCCGCGGTGGCGTCAAGAGCGGCGGCCCGGTCCGCGCGGTCGGCCACCTACGCTGAGGTCATGAGCGGGCCGCAGAGTGGGAACGGGGAGCGGAGCTCGGTCGCTGCGGTCCAGTCCGTGGACCGGGCGCTGAGCGTCCTCGAGATCCTCGCGGCGCACGGTGAGGCCGGCGTCACGGAGGTGGCGGCCGAGCTGGGGGTGCACAAGTCCACGGCCTTCCGGCTGGTCGCCGTGCTGGAGAGCCGGGGCTTCGTCGAGCAGCTGGCCGACCGGGGCAAGTACCGGCTGGGCTTCGGCGTCGTGCGCCTGGCGGGTGCCGCCGCCGCGCAGCTCGACATCGCCCGGGAGGGACGCCGGGTCTGCGAGGCGCTGGCCGCCGATCTGGAGGAGACGGTCAACATCGCCATCCTCGACAGCGACCGTGCGGTGAACGTCAGCCAGGCCCGTGGGCCGGCGGCGCTCAGCACCCACAACTGGGTGGGGCAGAGCACCCCCCTGCACGCCACCTCGAGCGGCAAGGTGCTCCTGGCCCACGCGCCCGACGCCGTCCGCAAGGGCGTGCTCTCCCACGACCTCCCGCGCTACACCGCCGGGACGATCACCGATCCGGAGGTGCTGCAGCAGCACCTCGACCTGATCGTCGAGCAGGGCTGGGGTGCCACCGCCGAGGAGTACGAGGTGGGGCTCAACGCCGTCGCCGCGCCCGTCCGGGGCGCGGACGGGGACGTGGTCGCGGCGCTCAGTGTCTCGGGGCCGTCGTTCCGCATGGGGACCGAGGAGTTCCCGAGGCTCGCCCGGCGGGTGGTGGCGGGCGCCGAGGAGATGAGCCGGCGGCTGGGCTTCTTCGGCTGACCCCGGCCGACCCGGCGGGTGTCCCGCCGTCGCGCCGACCTCGCTACGCCTCCCTCCTCCGCGACGTGTGCACACAGCGCGGACAGGACGCCGTCGGGAGCGCGCTCAGTGCACACATCGCCCCGTCGTCCGGGCGCCGCGCCATCGCGTGGTCGCGGTGCGGGTCGCGACGGTGTCGCGTCCGGGCCGGCGCTCCTCCCACGGCTGAGGGCGGCGGTCGACGGGAAACTGTTGCGTAGAGCGCGACGCGCTGTGTAATGTGCAACACCTCGGTCGTCCTGAGCCTGTCGGCGGACGACGACCGTGGTCGACACAGAGCCGCGTTGCCCGATTCCCGGCGTGTCCCTCCTCAGCGCCGGATGGAACCCCCGAGGTGCCGTATGACCACCACCGACCTGCCCGCGAGCCTCATCTCCACGCTGCCGGGCCAGTACTACACAGACCCGGCCATCTTCGCCCTCGAGCAGACCCGGGTCTTCGAGACCATGTGGTTCTGCGCGGTGCGGTCGGCCGACCTGCCGACGCCCGGGAAGTTCCGGAAGGTCCAGGTCGGCCGCGAGAGCGTGCTGGTCGTCCGCGGCCGCGACGGCCAGCTGCGGGCCTTCCTCAACATCTGCCGGCACCGCGGCGCGCAGATCTGCACCGACGACTCCGGTGAGGTCAAGCGGGCCTTCCAGTGCCCGTACCACGCCTGGACCTACGACCTCTCGGGCAAGCTGGTCGCGGCCCCGAACCTGACCAAGATGCCCGACATCGACCGGGTGCAGTACGGCCTGGTGCCGGTGCACCTGCGCGAGTGGCTCGGGTACGCCTGGGTCTCCCTGGCCGATGAGCCCCCGTCCTTCGAGGACGACGTCATGGGCGCCATCGCCGACCGCCTCGGGAGCCTGGACTCCATCGACGACTACGAGCTGGACTCGCTCACGGTGGGCCGCCGCATCACCTACGACGTGCAGGCCAACTGGAAGCTCATCATCGAGAACTTCATGGAGTGCTACCACTGCGCGACGATCCACCCCGAGCTCACCGAGGTGCTCCCGGAGTTCGCCGACGGGTACGCCGCGCAGTTCTTCGTCGGGCACGGCGCGGAGTTCGGTGAGGACGTCCAGGGTTTCACCGTCGACGGCAGCGAGGGCTTCGACAAGCTCCCCGGCGTCGACGAGGACCACGACCGCCGCTACTACGCCATCACCGTCCGGCCGACGGTCTTCGTCAACCTGGTGCCCGACCACGTGATCTTCCACCGCATGTTCCCGGTGTCGGTCGACCGGACGATCGTGGAGTGCGACTGGCTCTACACCCGCGAGGTGGTGGAGTCCGGGAAGGACGTGTCCCGGTCGGTGGAGCTGTTCCACCGGGTCAACGAGCAGGACTTCGAGGCCTGCGAGCGGACCCAGCCGGCCATGTCGTCCCGGGCCTACGCGAACGGCGGTGTCCTCGTCCCGTCCGAGCACCACATCGGCGAGTTCCACCACTGGCTGACCCAGCGTCTGTCGGACTGACGAAGGACCCCCCTGCCCCCCACCGCTCGCAGGCTCGGGGCGGTGCCCTGGACGGCGGCGCACCCATGCGTCCGTGGTGGGGCGGGACGCGCGACCTGGGCCGTCCCGGTCAGACGGCGACGTAGCCGCCGTCGGCGGGGGCGACCAGGCCGTGGCGTGCGAGTCGTTCGAGGTGCAGCAGAGCGGTCCGGCGTTCGACGGCCTCGACGAACGGCAACCGGACGTGCGGCCGGTACACCAGCCGGTGGGCGACGACATCGGCCAGCGTCCGTGGCTGCCGCAGCAGCTGCAGCAGCGTCTCGTCCCGGCGGTCGACGACCGCGGCGAAGCGGTCCAGGGCAGCGAGGAAGGTCTTCCGGTCGTCGAGCACGCCGACCTGGTGCGAGGTGCCGTACCAGCGGGCCGCCACGTCGCGGAGCCGTCCGATCGACGTGAGGAGGTCGTCCAGGCTGCTGGAGAGGTCGCCGTAGTAGGGGCCGAAGGACGTCAGGTCGATGTCCCCGAGGAACAGGAACCCGTCGGGCTCGACCAGGAGGCCGCAGTGGCCGGCGGTGTGTCCGGGCAGGTGGACCACCGTCACGGACCGCCGCCCCAGGTCGAGCACCGCGCCGTCCTCGACGGTGCCCACCCGCTCGTGACCGGTCAGGCCGAAGGTCTCGTGCAGCTGCCGGCGGACGACGTCCGCCTCGGCAGCCGCCAGGCCGAACCCTGCGAGGAGCCTCTCGGGGTCGCGGACGGCGGCGACCTCCGCCGGGTGGGCGACGACCGGCACCTCCGGGAACACGTGCAGCCCCGCGACGTGGTCCTCGTGGGCATGGGTGAGGGCGACCAGCCTGACGTCGGCGGGTAGTCGACCGCGCCGGCCGACCTCGAGGGACGGGTCGACCAGGACGGTGCCCTCCGTCCCGCTGACGAGCAACGAGTTGGCGGCCGGGTAGCGCCCGCCCTCCGCCGAGGTGAGGAGCGTGACGCCCCCGTACTGCAGATCGGCCCCGCCCATGTCGTCCCCCCGGTCGTCCGGCCGATCTCCCGCCGGCTGCGTACCCCGTTACCCGGTGCCCGCGTCGGACAGCCGGGCCAGCCACTCCTGCCGCCACGCCTCCGTCCGCGCCACCTCGTTGAACGTGAAGAAGTGGAAGCCCTGCAGGTGGTGCTCGGGCCGGCCGAGGGTGGGCGCGAGACCGTCCACGAGGCGGTCGGGCCGGTAGCCGTGGGGCAGGAAGAAGCGCCAGAACATGCTGTGCTGTTTCAGCAGGAAGCGGGCCGACTGACCCAGCCCGAGCCCCGCCGAGATGCGCACCAGCTTCTGGCGCGTCACCGCGCCGGGCAGCCCGACCCGGATCGGCAGGTCTACGCCCCGCTGCCTGACCTGCCGCGCCCAGGCCGTCGTCGTCGCGGGGTGGAAGCACAGCTGGGTGATGACGTGGGTGGCGTGCGGGGCCTTCCGCTCGAGGGCGCGTTCAATCAGCTCCGGGCTGATGTGCCCGTGCCCCTCGGGATAGCCGCCGATCCCGACGTGCCGGAAGCGGTGGCCGACGGTCTCCAGTGCCTCCAGCAGGCCGAGGGCGTCGGGGAACGCCCCCGCGGGCTCGGCGGCGTCGCCGCCGACGACGAACACGCTGTCCACGTGCGCGGCGTGGAGGCGGGCGACGACGTCGGCTAGGTGCGAGGCGTCGTGGACCAGCCGGGCCGCGATGTGGGGGGTGACCGTAAACCCGTGGCGGGACAACCGCTCCGCCAGCTCCAACGTGGGTGTCAGGCCCTTGGCCTCGGTCACCGTCACGCTGAGGGGCACGGTCCGGGGGACGTGCTCGACGACCGACGCCTCGGCACCCCGCAGCGGCAGGACCTCGTAGCTCGCATCCCGCAGCGCGCGCTCCAGCGCGCCCCGGGACCGTCGCCACGCCGGCCGGCGATCGGCCGGCGGCGGGCCCGTGCCCATCGGCGCGCGGGTCGCGTCCGGGACCTCAAGGGACACGGCTCGCCTCCGCGGCGATGGTCGTGTCCACGCCGTGGCCGGTCTTGACGACCGTGTCCCCGGGCAGGGTCAGCAGGCACGACCGGATCGAGTGCAGGATGGTCGGCTCGTCGCTGTGGGACCGGCCCGTGGCCCCGGGACCGCCGCAGAACAGCGTGTCCCCGGTGAAGACCGTCTCCAGGTCACGCGCGTAGAGGGAGGTGCTGCCCGGGCTGTGACCCGGGGTGTGCATCGAGAGCAGGAACGTCCCCGCCACGGAGAACCGGGTGCAGTGGCCGACGGCGTGGTCGGGCAACGCCCCCGGGTGGACGGTCTCCCAGAGCATGAGGTCGGCGGGGTGGAACCAGATCGGTGCGCCGGTGGCCTCGCGCAGCGCCACGGCGGCGGTGATGTGGTCGTTGTGGCCGTGGGTGAGCACGATCGCGGTGACCCGGCGGCCGCCGATCGCGTCGAGGATGGGGGCGGCGTCGTGCGGGGCGTCGATGACGAGCACCTCGTCGTCGTCGCCGACCAGCCAGACGTTGTTGTCGACGTCGAAGTCCTGCCCGTCGAGGCTGAACACGCCCGAGACCACGGTCTTGTCGATGCGGGCGCTCGTGCGTCCACCTCGCCGGGTGCTCGTCGGGCCCGCGAGCGGCGCTGCCGTCCCCACCGGTGAGCTCACCAGGCCGCTCACTTGTCCAACACCACGACCGAGCGCAGGACCTCGCCGCGGCGCAGGTTGTCGAAGGCCTCCTCGACGTCGTCCAGGCCGATGGCCTCGGTGACGAAGTCCTCGAGCGGGAAGCGGCCCTGCCGGTAGAGGTCGACCAGCATCGGGAAGTCCCGGGAGGGCAGGCAGTCCCCGTACCAGGAGGACTTGATCGCCCCTCCCCGGCCGAACACCTCCAGCAGCGGCAGGGTGATCTGCATGTCCGGGCTGGGGACGCCGACCAGCACCACCCGGCCGGCCAGGTCGCGGGCGTGGAAGGCCTGCTCGAACACCGCCGGGTGCCCCACCGCGTCGATGGTCACGTCCGCGCCGAACCCGCCGGTGGCGGCCTGGACCGCGGCCACCGCGTCGGTCTCCCGGGAGTTGACGGTGTGCGTGGCGCCGAACCGCTTGGCCCACGCCAGCTTCCGGTCCTCGACGTCGACCGCGACGATCGTGGTCGCGCCGGCCAGCTTCGCGCCGGCGATCGCGGCGTCGCCGACGCCGCCGCAGCCGAACACCGCCACCGACTCCCCGCGGCGCACGCCGCCGGTGTTGAGCGCCGCGCCGACGCCGGCCATCACCCCGCAGCCCAGCAGCCCGGCGGCGGTGGCCGGGGCGGCGGGGTCGACCTTGGTGCACTGCCCGGAGTGCACCAGGGTCTTCTCGGCGAACGCGCCGATGCCCAGCGCCGCCGACAGCGCGGTGCCGTCGGTGAGCGTCATCTGCTGGGCGGCGTTGTGGGTGGCGAAGCAGTACTGCGGCTCGCCCTTGCGGCAGGCGCGGCACTGCCCGCAGACCGCCCGCCAGTTCAGGATCACGTAGTCGCCGACGGCGACATTGGTGACGCCCGCGCCGACGGCGGACACCGTGCCGGCGGCCTCGTGGCCGAGCAGGAACGGGTAGGTGTCGGTGATGTTGCCCTCGCGGTAGTGCAGGTCGGTGGCGCACACCCCGCAGGCCTGCACGTCGACCACCGCCTCACCCGGGCCGGGGTCGGGCACGACGATCGTCTCGACGGTCACCGGGGCTCCCTTGCTGCGGGCGACGACGCCCTTCACCTCGTTGGCCATGACGGTGGATCTCCTCTCGCAGATGTGCGGACCGGACGCGGTGGTCGCTGCTCTCGGCGGTTCCCCCACCCTTCGCACGCTCGGGGTGGGACCCGCAACGGGGCCGGCGGTGGGGTCCGGGAGGTTCTCTCCTGGCACCCCCTTGACCGCGTTCGATCGTCACCCTACGGTGTTGCACGACTGATATACCAGTCCTCGGCACCAACAGAAGGAGCGCCCGGCATGGTCGTCCAGGTTGACGAGGCTCGACCGGCCTCGGCCGTCGCGAACCCCGTCCTCGACCGGTCCCTGGCGGACACCGACCCGGAGGTCTCCGAGGCGATCGCCGCCGAGCTGTCCCGGCAGCAGACCACGCTGGAGATGATCGCCAGCGAGAACTTCGCCCCGGTGGCCGTCATGCAGGCCCAGGGCTCGGTGCTGACCAACAAGTACGCCGAGGGCTACCCCGGCCGGCGGTACTACGGCGGCTGCGAGCACGTGGACGTCATCGAGCAGCTGGCCATCGACCGGCTGAAGGCGCTGTTCGGCGCGGAGTACGCCAACGTGCAGCCGCACTCGGGTGCCCAGGCCAACGCCGCGGCGATGTCTGCCCTGCTGGAGCCCGGCGACACCATCCTGGGGCTGGACCTGGCCCACGGCGGTCACCTGACCCACGGGATGAGGCTCAACTTCTCCGGGAAGCTCTACGACGTGGCCGCGTACCACGTGGGCCGCGAGGACCACCGGGTCGACATGGCCGAGGTGGCGGAGCTGGCTCGGGAGCGGCGGCCCAAGCTCATCGTGGCCGGCTGGTCGGCCTACCCCCGCCACCTGGACTTCGCCGAGTTCCGCCGGATCGCCGACGAGGTCGGTGCCTACCTGATGGTCGACATGGCGCACTTCGCCGGCCTCGTCGCCGCCGGGCTGCACCCCTCCCCGGTGCCGCACGCGCACGTGGTCACCTCGACCACGCACAAGACCCTGGGCGGGCCGCGCGGCGGGGTCATCCTGGCCACGGCCGACCTCGCGAAGAAGTTCAACTCGTCGGTCTTCCCCGGCCAGCAGGGCGGGCCCCTGGAGCACGTGATCGCGGCCAAGGCGGTGGCCTTCAAGCTGGCCGCGGAGCCGGCCTTCCGCGAGCGCCAGGAGCGGACCCTCGCCGGCGCCCGGATCCTGGCCGACCGGTTGCTGGCCGCCGACTCCCGCGCGGCGGGCATCGACGTGGTCAGCGGCGGCACCGACGTCCACCTCGTCCTGGTGGACCTGCGCGAGTCGGAGCTGGACGGCCGGCAGGCCGAGGACCGGCTGCACGCGATCGGCATCACCGTCAACCGCAACGCGGTGCCCTTCGACCCCCGCCCGCCGATGGTCAGCTCCGGGGTCCGCATCGGCACCCCGGCCCTGGCGGCGCGCGGATTCGACCTCGAGGACTTCACCGAGGTCGCCGACGTCATCGCCGCCGCGCTGCGGCCCTCGGTGGGCGAGGACCAGCTCGCCGAGCTGCGCGGCCGGGTCACCCGGCTGGCCGACCGCCACCCGCTCTACCCCGACCTGACGGAGGTCCCCCGATGAGCCTCGGTTCCCCCCACGCCACCCGCACCCCACGCACCCCCGGCGCGGACCTACCGGAGCACCCGGACGCCCTCTGGCGGAGCCCGGAGCCGAAGCGCTCCTACGACGTGGTGGTCGTCGGCGGCGGCGGGCACGGCCTGGCCACCGCCCACTACCTGGCGAAGAACCACGGCATCACGAACGTCGCCGTTCTCGAGAAGGGCTGGCTGGCCGGCGGCAACATGGCCCGCAACACCACGATCATCCGGTCCAACTACCTGTGGGACGAGAGCTCGGGCATCTACGAGCACGCGCTGAAGCTGTGGGAAGGGCTCGAAGAGGACCTCGGCTACCCGATCCTGTTCAGCCAGCGCGGCGTGCTCAACCTGGCCCACACCCTGCAGGACGTCCGTGACAGCGTGCGCCGGGTCGAGGCCAACAAGCTCAACGGCGTCGACGCGGAGTGGCTGGAGCCGGACGAGGTCCGCAAGGTCTGCCCGGTCGTCAACACCTCGACCGACATCCGCTACCCGGTGCTCGGGGCCACCTATCAGCCCCGCGCCGGCATCGCCAAGCACGACTACGTGGCCTGGGGCTTCGCCCGCCGCGCGGACGAGGCCGGGATCGACCTCATCCAGGACTGCGAGGTCACCGGGTTCACCACCGACGGCGACCGGGTCACCGGGGTGCAGACCACCCGCGGCACCATCGGCGCGGGCACCGTGGCCCTCTGCGCGGCCGGCAACACCTCCGTGCTCACCGACATGCTCGGCATCCGCGTGCCGATCCAGAGCCACCCGCTGCAGGCGCTGGTCTCCGAGCTGCTCGAGCCGGTGCACCCCACGGTGGTCATGTCCAACGCCGTCCACGTGTACGTCTCCCAGGCGCACAAGGGCGAGCTGGTCATGGGCGCCGGCGTCGACTCGTACAACGGCTACGGCCAGCGGGGCGCGTTCCACATCATCGAGCGCCAGATGGCCGCCGCCGTCGAGCTCTTCCCGGTGTTCGCGCGAGCGCACCTGCTGCGCACCTGGGGCGGCATCGTCGACGTCAGCCCCGACGCCTCGCCGATCGTCGGGCGCACGCCCTACGAGAACGTCTACCTCAACTGCGGCTGGGGCACCGGCGGCTTCAAGGCCACGCCCGGCATCGGCTCGGCCCTGGCGCACACCATCGCCCACGACGAGCCCCACCCGCTCGTGACGCCGTTCAGCCTCGACCGGTTCGTCACCGGTGCACTCGTCGACGAGCACGGCGCCGCCGCCGTGGCCCACTGACCCAGGGAGTCCCCGTGCAACTCATCGCATGCCCGTGGTGCGGCCCCCGCGAGGAGGTCGAGTTCTCCTACGGCGGCCAGGCCCACGTCCCCTACCCGGACAGCCCCGCCGAGCTCTCGGACGAGGAGTGGGCGCACTACGTCTTCTTCCGCGACAACACCAAGGGCCGCTTCGCCGAGCGCTGGAACCACAACGCCGGCTGCCGCCGCTGGTTCAACGCGATCCGCGACACCACCACCTACCGCTTCGAGAGCGTGTACCGCCTCGACGACCCGAAGCCGGTGACCCCGTGAGCACTCCCTTCCGCACCCCCTCGGGCGGCCGCATCGACCGCGCCACCACCGTCGAGTTCACCTTCGAGGGGCAGACCCTCACCGGTCACCCCGGCGACACCCTGGCCTCGGCACTGCTCGCGAACGGCCGGCACCAGGTCGCCACCAGCATCAAGCTCGGCCGGCCGCGCGGCATCGCCGCGGCCTGGGCCGAGGACCCGGGCGGCCTCGTGCAGATCGAGGAGCCCTTCCCCGAGCCGATGCTGCTGGCCAGCACCGTCGAGCTCTCCGACGGACTGGTCGCCCACGGCCTGCCGGGGCAGGGCCGCCTCGCCGACGTCCCCGACTCCGCTCGCTACGACGCAGTCCACCACCACGTGGACGTGCTGGTCGTGGGGGCCGGCCCCGCTGGCCTGGCCGCCGCGCTCACCGCCGCCCGGGCCGGTGCCCGCGTCGCCCTGGTGGACGAGCAGTCCGAGGCCGGCGGCTCCCTGCTCTCGGGCACCGAGCGGCTCGACGACGCCCCGGCGCTGCAGTGGGTCGCCGCGGCGGTCGCCGAGCTGGCCGCCTCCCCGGAGGTGCTGCACCTGCAGCGGACCACCGCCTTCGGCAGCTACGACGACGGTTTCGTCCTGGCACTGGAGCGGCGCACCGACCACCTCGGCGCCGCCGCCCCCAAGCACGTCTCCCGCCAGCGGGTGTGGCGCATCCGGGCCCGCGCGATCGTCGTCGCGACGGGGGCGCACGAGCGCCCGGTCGTCTTCGCCGACAACGACCGCCCGGGGATCATGCTCGCCGGCGCCGCCCGGACGTTCCTCCACCGCTACGGCGTGCTGCCCGGCCGCGATGCCGTCGTCTTCACGACCAACGACAGCGCCTACGACGCCGCCCTCGACCTGCACCGCGCGGGTGTGCAGGTGCAGGCGGTGGTCGACGCCCGGCCGGAGGGGTCCCCGCGGCGCCGCGAGGACTGCGAGCTCGCCGGCATCCGTGTCCTGTCCGGTGCCGTCGTGACCGGCACGCAGGGCGTCGAGCGGGTCACGCACGCACTCGTCGCCCCGTTCGCGGACGGCGAGGTCGGGGCCAGCACCGCGATCGGCTGCGACCTGCTCCTGGTCAGCGGGGGCTGGAACCCCGCGGTGCACCTGTACAGCCAGGCCCGCGGCCGGCTCCGCTACGACGACGCCCTCGGTGCGTTCGTGCCCGGCGAAGACCTCGACGGCCTGTCGGTCACCGGCTCCGCCGCCGGCGTGCTCGACCTGCCCGGGTGCCTCGCCGACGGGCAGCGGAGAGCCCGCGCGGCACTGACCGCGCTGGCGATCCCGCCGGCGGGGGAGGACCGGCTGCCCGCCGCCCCGGAGCCCGCCGTCCCGGCCGCGCCGCTGGTGCTGTGGCGGGTGCCGGACACCTCCGGCGCCGACGGCAGCACCTCGTTCGTCGACCTGCAGCGCGACGCGACGGTCGCCGACATCGCCCGCGCGGTCGGCGCCGGCCTGCGCTCCATCGAGCACGTCAAGCGCTACACCACGATCGGGACGGCGCACGACCAGGGCAAGACCTCCGGCGTCCTCACCTCGGGGATCACCGCCGAGCTGCTCGGAATCCCGGTGCAGGACACCGGGACCACCACGTTCCGGCCGCCCTACACCCCGGTCGCCTTCGCCGCCCTGGCCGGCCGCGACCGCGGCCGGCTCTTCGACCCCGAGCGGGTCACGGCCCTGCACGAGTGGCACGTGGCGGCCGGCGCGGTCTTCGAGGACGTCGGTCAGTGGAAGCGCCCCCGCCACTACCCGCAGCCCGGCGAGGACATGGCGGCCGCGGTCCTGCGGGAGTGCGCCGCGGCCCGGACCGGCGTCGGGATCCTCGACGGCTCCACCCTCGGCAAGATCGACGTCCAGGGGGCGGACGCCGCCGTCCTCCTGGACCGGCTCTACACGAACCTGATGAGCAGCCTGAAGGTCGGCTCCGTCCGCTACGGGGTCATGTGCGGCGTCGACGGCATGGTCATCGACGACGGCACGGTGCTGCGCCTGGCCGAGGACCGCTTCCTCGTCCTCACCACCACCGGCGGCGCGGCGAAGGTCCTCGACTGGATGGAGGAGTGGGTCCAGACGGAGTGGCCGGACCTGCGGGTGCACTGCACCTCGGTCACCGAGCAGTGGGTCACCTTCCCGGTCGTCGGTCCCCGCTCCCGCGACGTCATCGGCGCCGTCTTCCCCGACGTCGACGTCACGAACGAGGCCTTCCCGTTCATGACCTGGCGGGACACGACGCTCGACGGGGTGCCGGTCCGGCTGGCCCGGATCAGCTTCTCCGGCGAGCTCGCCTACGAGGTCTACGTCAACCCCTGGTACGCGATCGCGGTCTGGCAGCGGCTGCTCGAGGCCGGCCGCCCGTACGGCATCACGCCGTACGGCACGGAGACCATGCACGTCCTGCGCGCGGAGAAGGGCTACCCGATCATCGGGCAGGACACCGACGGCACCGTCAGCCCGCACGACCTGGGCATGGCGTGGGCGGTCTCCAAGAAGAAGCCCGACTTCGTCGGCAAGCGCTCCTTCGCCCGCGTCGAGAACCAGAACCCGCTGCGCAAGCAACTGGTCGGGCTGCTGCCCGTGGACCGGGAGACCGTGCTGCCGGAGGGCTCGCAGATCGTCGAGTTCCTCGCCGACGGCCAGCTGCCGCCCCCGCCGGTCCCGATGCTCGGCCACGTCACCTCCAGCTACCGCAGCGCCGAGCTCGCCCGCCCGTTCGCCCTGGCCCTGGTCAGGGGCGGCCGGGAGCGCATCGGCGAGACCGTCCACGTCCCCCTCAACGGCACCCTCGTCCCGGTCGAGGTCACCGGCTCGGTGCTGGTCGACCCCGAAGGAGCCCGTCGCGATGGCTGAGCTGCTGCGCACCCACCCCCTCGAGGCCTGGGCCGCCGCCTTCGAGCGGCTGCCCGACACCGTCGGCATCGCCGCCGAGCCGTACGTGGCGATGGTCGACGTCCGGCTGGCTCCCGTCGGCGCCGAGTCGTCGGCGGCGCTGGGCGTCGACCTGCCGACGGCGCCCAACACCTGGGTGCCGGCCGGCACGGGGCGGGTGGTCTGGCTCGGCCCGGACGAGTGGCTGCTCACCAGCACCACCGAGGCGCCGGAGGAGCTGGAGGCCCGGGTCCGGACCGCCGTCCTCCCGCTGGGCGGGTCCGCGACCGACGTCTCCGCCCAGCGGATCGGTCTCCGGCTGACCGGTGCCCGCGTGCGCGACGTCCTGGCCAAGGGCTGCTCGATCGACCTGCACCCGCGGGTGTTCGGGCGGGGGAGCAGCGCGCAGACGGCGCTCGGCCAGGCCGGCGTCGTGCTGCTCGCCCTGTCCGACAGCGGCGACGACGTCGTCGTCCTCGTCCGGTCGTCCTTCGCCGGCTACCTGGCCGACTGGCTGCTCGACGCGGCCCTCGAGTTCACCCACGACAGCTAGCCGACCCCGTCGGCAGTCCCCGGATCCACCGGCACGTCAGGAGCAGAGCAATGTCCACCACCCCTCGTGTGGTCGTCATCGGAGCGGGGATCGTCGGGGCCAACCTGGCCGACGAGCTGACCGCCCGTGGCTGGGACCGCGTCACCGTGGTCGACCAGGGGCCCCTCCCGCTGACGGGGGGCTCCACGTCGCACGCGCCGGGGCTGGTCTTCCAGACCAACGCCTCCAAGACCATGACGGCGTTCGCCAGCTACACCGTCGAGAAGCTCAAGAGCATCGACGTCGACGGCGCCTGGTGCTTCAACCAGGTCGGCGGCCTCGAGGTCGCCACCACGCCGGAGCGGCTCGCCGACCTGCACCGCAAGCAGGGCTGGGCCACCTCCTGGGGCGTCGAGTCGCAGGTGGTCGACGTGGACGAGTGCGTGCGGCTGCACCCGCTGGTCGACCGCGACCGCATCCTCGGCGGACTGCACATCCCCAGCGACGGTCTGGCCAAGGCCGCGCGCGCGGTCGTCGCGCTGGCCCGCCGTGCCGAGGCGAGGGGCGCCCGCTTCCAGGGCTCGACCCGGGTGACCGGCATCGAGCAGACCGGTGGCCGGGTGAGCGGCGTCCGGACCCCGGACGGCGTCATCCCCGCCGACGTCGTGGTCTCCTGCGCCGGCTTCTGGGGGCAGGAACTCGGCGCGATGGTCGGGATGGACGTGCCGCTGCTGCCGCTGGCTCACCAGTTCGTGTGGACCGGCCAGGTGCCCGACCTGGTCGGCCGCAACGACGAGCTGAGCGAGGCGAGCCTGCCGATCCTGCGCCACCAGGACCAGGACCTCTACTACCGGGAGCGCGCCGACCGCCTGGGCATCGGCTCGTACGCCCACCGGCCGATGCCGGTCGACCTGCGCGAGCTGCCGCAGGGGGACGGCGTGCGGGAGTCGTCGATGCCCTCGATGCTGCCCTTCACCGAGGAGGACTTCGCCCCGGCCTGGGAGCAGAGCCAGCTGCTGCTGCCCTCGCTGCGCACCTCGAAGATCGACAACGGCTTCAACGGCGTCTTCTCGTTCACCCCGGACGGCGGCCCGCTGATCGGGGAGTCGCGGGACGTGGCCGGCTTCTGGATCGCCGAGGCGGTCTGGGTGACCCACTCGGCCGGGGTCGGCCGGGCGGTGGCCCAGCTCCTCGTCGACGGGCGCAGCGAGATCGACCTGCACGGCTGCGACGTGCACCGCTTCGAGGACGTCCAGCTCGCGCCGGAGTACGTCAGCGAGACCTCCCAGCAGAACTTCGTCGAGATCTACGACGTGCTCCACCCGCTGCAGCCGCGGCTGTCCCCGCGCGACCTGCGGGTCAGCCCCTTCCACACCCGGCAGCAGGAGCTCGGCGCGGTCTTCCTCGAGGGCGCCGGCTGGGAGCGGCCGCACTGGTACGAGGCCAACGCGCACCTGTTGGACGAGCTGCCCACGGAGTGGGTGCCGCCGGAGCGCGACGCGTGGGCGGGGCAGTTCTGGTCGCCGGTCGCGGCGGCGGAGGCGTGGAAGACGCGCACCGCCGTGGCGATGTACGACATGACGCCGCTCAAGCGGCTCGAGGTCAGCGGCCCCGGCGCCCTGGCCCTCCTGCAGCGGCTGACGACCGGCGAGATGGACAAGTCCGTCGGGGCGGTGACCTACACGCTCGCCCTCGACGAGGCCGGCGGCGTCCGCAGCGACCTCACCGTCGCCCGGCTGGGCGAGCAGCTGTTCCAGGTCGGCGCCAACGGGCCCCTCGACTTCGACCTCCTGCTGCGCGAGGCGCCGGACGACGGCAGCGTGCAGGTCCGCGACGTCACCGGGGGCACCTGCTGCATCGGGCTGTGGGGTCCGCGCGCCCGCGACCTGGTGCAGCGGGTCAGCGCCGACGACTTCACCAACGACGGGCTGAAGTACTTCCGCGCCAAGCGGGCCCGGATCGGCGGAGTGCCGGTCACGGCGATGCGGCTGTCCTACGTCGGCGAGCTCGGCTGGGAGATCTACACCAGCGCGGACAACGGCCAGCGGTTGTGGGACGTGCTGTGGCGCGCCGGCCAGGACCTCGGCGTCGTCGCGGCGGGCCGGGCGGCCTTCAACAGCCTCCGGCTGGAGAAGGGCTACCGCGCCTGGGGCCACGACATGACCACCGAGCACGACCCCTACGAGGCCGGCCTCGGCTTCGCCGTCCGCAGGCAGAAGGAGGCCGACTTCGTGGGGCGGCAGGCCCTCGCGGGGAAGGGGGACGACACGGTGAGCCGCCGGCTGTCCTGCCTGACGATCGACGACGGCCGCAGTGTCGTCCTCGGCCACGAGCCGGTCTTCGTCGACGGCCGACCGGCCGGCTACGTGACCAGCGCGGCCTTCGGGCACACCGTCGGCCGGCCGATCGCCTACGCCTGGCTGCCGGCCTCGGCGACCGTCGGCACGGCCGTCGAGATCGAGTACTTCGGCACCCGCATCCCCGCCACCGTCGCCGCCGAGCCGCTCGTGGACCCGGGCATGACCCGGCTCCGCGGCTGAGTTAAGGACCCCCTGCCCCCCGCCACTCGCAGGCTCGCGGCGGGCCCCTGCAGGGGGCCGCCCCTTCCCCCCACGCCTCGTCGAAGGACCCCGTCCTCCCCACCCCTCGCACGCTCGGGGCGGGACCCGGGACGGGGCCGGCGGGCCCCTGAAGGGTGGCCGTTCCAGCCCGTCACCACGCTCGCGGCTGGCCCCTGCAGCGGGCCACCCGACCCCCTCCCGCCGGATCGGCGGGCGACCCCGACCACTGCCGGGGCCGCCCGCCGGCCCGCGACCGCCCCCACCCCCGGAGGACCCGTCATGCGCACCGACACCATCGAGACGTTCCTGGAGCAGCTCGCCGCCAGGGTGCCCGCCCCGGGAGGAGGGGCCACCGCTGCACTGCACGCGGCCCAGGCCGCCGCCCTGGTGGCGATGGTCGCCCGCTACAGCGACTCGGCGAAGTACGCCGACCACGCCGAGGAGATCGCCACCATCACGAGCACCACCGACCGGCTGCGCCAGAACGCGCTGGGTCTGGCCGAGGAGGACGCCGCGGCCTTCACCGCGGTCACCGCGGCCTACCGGCTCCCGAAGGTGACGCCCGACGAGGCCGCGGCCCGGTCCGAGGCCATCGCGACGTCCCTGGTCGCGGCGGCCCGGGTGCCGGCGGTTGTCGTCGCCGTCGCCGACCAGGTGCTGGGCCTGGCCGAGCAGCTGCTCCCGATCGGCAACCGCAACGTGGTCAGCGACGTCGCCGCCGCGGCCGAGGCGGCCCGGGCCGCGGCCACGACGGCCCGGGTCAACGTCGAGGTCAACCTCGCCGGCATCAAGGACCCGGCGACCTGGGGAGAGCTCGCCGCGGCCGTCGACACCGTCGACGACCTCGTGCTGCGCGCGGAGAAGGTCACCGCCGCCGTCCGGGACGGGCTGGTCCGATGACCGCGACGCTGAGCGGGACCGAGCTGGCCGCCGGCATCCGCGCCGAGGTCGCCGCCGCGGCCGCGGACCTGACCGCCGCCGGGACACCGCCCCATCTCGCCGTCGTCGTCGCGACGGCCGACGAGTCCAGCGCCTGGTACGTCCGCTCCATCGCCCGCGCCGCGCAGAGGACCGGCATCGCCTGCTCGGTCGTCGACCTCGGGGAGACGGCGACGCCGGAGCGGATCGGCGCCGAGCTGGCCGCGCTCAGCTCAGATCCTGCGGTGCACGGCGTCATCCTGCAGACCCCGCTCCCGGCCGGCGCCGTCTTCGAGGACCTGGCCGCGTCGATCGACCCCGCCAAGGACGTCGACGGCGCCAACCCGCTCACCCTGGGCCGGCTGGCCGCGGGCCTGCCCGCCTTCGCGCCGGCGACCGCCGAGGCCGTGCTCGTGCTCCTGGACTCCCACGGGATCCCCCTGTCCGGCGCGCACGCGGTCGTGGTCGGGCGCTCCACCGTCGTCGGCAAGCCCGCGGCGCACCTGCTGCTGCAGCGGGACGCGACCGTGACCGTCTGCCACAGCCGCACCAAGGACCTGGCCGCGGTCACCCGGACCGCGGACGTGCTCGTCGCCGCCGTCGGGCGGCCGGAGCTCGTCACCGCCGAGCACGTCGCCGAGGACGCGGTGGTCATCGACGTCGGGACCAACCCGACGCCCGACGGCGGGCTGGTCGGCGACGTCGACGCCGGCTCGGTCACCGGGCGCGCCGCCGGGCTGACCCCGGTCCCCGGCGGGGTCGGCCCGGTCACCACGGCCCTGCTCCTGCGGCACACGGTCACGTCCGCGCGCTGCTGAGGGAGGACCTCGTCCCCCTCACCGTGGATGGACCCCGTCCTCCTCGGGCGGCCGTGAACCCGCCGTCCCGCCTCCTCCCGACCCCGCGAGATCGGAGCACCCCATGACCGGCACGGTGTTGGCCGACCGCCCGCCCGTGGGCACGCGTACCCCGACGCACCCCCTCGGCCGGGTCCTCGGCGCGGGTCGGCCCCTGGTCTGCGGCATCCTCAACGTCACGCCCGATTCCTTCTCCGACGGCGGGCGCTTCGACGACGTGGACCGGGCCGTGGCGCACGGGTGCACCCTGGCCGCCGAGGGTGCCGACCTGATCGACGTCGGCGGGGAGTCGACCCGGCCCGGCTCGCGCCCGCCGACGCTCGCCGAAGAACTGGCGCGCGTCGTCCCGGTGGTCGAGGCCCTCGTGCAGCGGGTCCCCGTGCCGTTGTCCGTGGACACCTCGCGGCCCGAGGTCATGCGGGCAGCCGTGGCGGCCGGGGCGAGCATGGTCAACGACGTCCGGGCGCTGCGGTCGCCGGGCGCCCTGGCGGCCGCCGCGGAGCTGGGCGTGCCGGTGTGCCTGGTGCACATGCAGCGCTCGCCGGAGACCATGCAGGAGGACCCGCGCTACCGGGACGTCGTCGTGGAGGTGCGCACCTTCCTCGCCGAGCGGGTGCGTGCCTGCCTCGACGCCGGCATCCCGCAGGAGCACCTGGTGGTGGACCCGGGGTTCGGGTTCGGCAAGACGCCGGCCGACAACGTCACCCTGCTGGCCTCGCTCGACGGGCTGCGCAGCCTGGGGGTCCCGGTCATGGCCGGGCTGTCCCGGAAGTCGGTGCTCGGGCAGCTCACCGGACGGGCGGTGGGGGACCGGCTGCCCGCCTCCCTGGCCGCGGCGATCGTCGCCGTCCAGCGAGGTGCCGCGGTGCTGCGGGTGCACGACGTCGCGGCCACGAGGGACGTCCTGACGGTGCTGGACGCCGTCGGCCCGGTGTAGTCCGCCCGGTGCGGGGCCCGCCCCGTCCAGGAGCTCGCCGCGAGCCTGCGAGCGGTGAGGAGGACGGGGTCCTTCGACTTCTTCAGATCACCGAACGGATCGCCCGCTCGAACCCCAGGACGTGCTCACGGGCGAGGTCGTCGGCCTGCTCGGCGTCGCCGGTGGCGATCGCGCGGAGCAGCTCGACGTGCTCACCGACGTGCTCGTCCACCGTGGGCAGCCGGTCGAGGAACAGGCAGAAGATCCGCGTCGCCAGGTTGTCGTAGCGGATCAGCACGTCCTCCAGGTGGGGGTTGCCGGCCGCCCGGTAGATGGCCCGGTGCACGGCGAGGTCCCAGCGCATCAGCTCGGTCCGGTCGATCCGGGTGACGTCGAGGTGCTGGATGCGCGAGGCCAGGTCCTCGAGCTCGGCGTGCGCCGCGCGGACGGCCCGTTCGGCGGCACGACGGGCCGCCAACGGCTCGAGCTGGGCGCGGATGTCGGAGATGTGCGCCAGGTCGGAGATGTCCATCCCGGTCGCGAAGGTCCCTCGCCGCGGGTAGGACACCACGAGCCGGTCGCCCTCCAGGCGCTTCAACGCCTCCCGGACCGGGGTCCGGCCGACGCCGAGGTCCATGGCCAGCTCGTCGTCGTCGATCGGGTCGCCCGGCCGGATGTCGAGCATGATCAGCCGGTCCCGGATCGCGAGGTAGGCCTTGTCCGCCAGGGACGCGGCAGCAGACGAGTCGAGGTCCAGGGGCTCAGCGCTCACGACCAGATCGTAGAGGTTGGCGGCCAACAGGTCTTGCCTCTTCAGAGGGATCGACATACCTTCACAGTACATCTGATATACCAACTGTGTACCTAGGTCCCCAGTCGGTGCGTCAGGACATCGGCGGGGAGAGGGAGGTACGAGTGACCATCAGCGCCTTCGACCTGTTCAAGGTGGGGATCGGCCCGTCCAGTTCGCACACCGTCGGCCCGATGCGCGCGGCCTGCGCCTTCGTGTCGCGGCTCCGCGACGAGGGGCGGCTCGGCCGGGTCGCCGGGGTGCGCTGCGAGCTGTTCGGCTCGCTGGGGGCGACCGGGCACGGGCACGGCAGCGTCAAGGCGGTCGTCCTCGGCCTCGAGGGGGAGCAGCCCGATCTGGTCGACCCAGTGGCGGCCGGCCCGCGGGTCGACGCCGTCCGTCACGAGGGCAAGCTGGCCCTGGCCGGCGAGCACCCCATCCCCTTCTCCGTGGACGACGACGTGGTGCTGCACCGGCGCAAGCGGCTGGACTTCCACAGCAACGGCATGCGCTTCCGGGCCCTGGACGCCGAGGGCGCCGAGGTCGACCGGCGCGAGTACTACTCGGTGGGCGGCGGGTTCGTCCTCGACGAGGACGACGCCGGCAACCCGGCCATCGTCGAGGACGCCACGCCCGTCCGGTACCCGTTCCGCACCGGCGAGGAGCTGCTGGCCCGGACGCGGGAGACCGGCCTGCGGATCAGCGACGTGATGCTGGCCAACGAGCTGGCCTGGCGCAGCGAGGCGGAGGTCCGCGCCGGGCTGCTGCACACCTGGTCGGTGATGCAGGAGTGCGTCGAGCGCGGCACCCGGACCACCGGCGTCCTGCCCGGGGGGCTCAAGGTCCGCCGGCGCGCCGCGGCGCTGCGCGCCCAGCTCGAGGAGCACCCGGACGAGACCGACCCGCTCCGCGCGATGGAGTGGGTCACGCTCTACGCCCTGGCCGTGAACGAGGAGAACGCGGCCGGCGGGCGGGTGGTCACCGCGCCGACGAACGGCGCCGCCGGCATCGTGCCGGCCGTCCTGCACTACTACCGCGACTTCGTCGAGTCCTACTCCGAGGACGGGGTGGTGCGCTTCCTGCTCACCGCCGCAGCGGTCGGGCTGCTGTTCAAGGAGAACGCCTCCATCTCCGGCGCGGAGGTCGGCTGCCAGGGCGAGGTCGGCTCGGCCTGCTCCATGGCCGCCGCCGGCCTCGCCGAGGTCATCGGGGGCAGCCCCGAGCAGGTGGAGAACGCCGCGGAGATCGGCATCGAGCACAACCTCGGGCTCACCTGCGACCCGGTCGGCGGGCTGGTGCAGATCCCCTGCATCGAGCGCAACGCCGTCGGCTCGGTCAAGGCCATCACCGCGGCCCGCATGGCCGTCCGCGGCGACGGCCGGCACCACGTCCCGCTGGACAAGGCGATCAAGACCATGCGCGAGACCGGTGCGGACATGAAGGACAAGTACAAGGAGACCGCCCGTGGCGGGCTGGCGCTCAACATCGTCGAGTGCTGAGGAGGCACCCGTGTCCCACCCGTTCACCCTCACACTCAGCTGCAAGGAGCGTCCGGGCATCGTGCACGCGGTCAGCTCGTTCCTGTTCCGGCACGGCTGCGACATCGTCGAGCACCAGCAGTTCGACGACGCCCTCCGCGGTCAGCTGTTCCTGCGCACCGCCTTCGTCTGCACCGAGGACACCGACTGCGAGCGCCTCTCGGCGGACTTCCGGGCGGTGGCCGACGAGTTCGGCATGAGCTACCAGGTCAACGGCGACCGGCCGCTGCGGGTGGTGGTCATGGTGTCGAAGCTCGGTCACTGCCTCAACGACCTGGTCTTCCGCTGGCGCGCCGGCAGCCTCGGCGCCGAGCTCGTCGCCGTGGTGTCCAACCACGAGGACCTGCGCCCCATGGCGGAGGCGGCCGGTCTGCCGTTCGTCCACGTGCCCGTGACCCCGGCCACCAAGGGGCAGGCCGAGGAGCGGCTGCTCGAGCTGGTCGACGAGTACCGGGCCGACCTGGTCGTGCTGGCCCGCTACATGCAGATCCTCTCCGACGAGACGTGCGCCGCCCTGTACGGCCGGGCGATCAACATCCACCACTCGTTCCTGCCGGGGTTCAAGGGCGCCAAGCCCTACCACCAGGCCTTCGACCGCGGCGTGAAGCTGGTCGGCGCGACGGCCCACTACGTCACGCCCGACCTCGACGAGGGCCCGATCATCGAGCAGGAGGTCATCCGCATCGACCACACCTACGACCCCCGGGCACTCGCCACCGTCGGGCAGGACGCCGAGGCGCTCGCGCTGTCCCGGGCGGTGCGCTGGCACAGCGAGCAGCGGGTGCTGCTCAACGGCCAGAGCACGGTCGTCTTCCGCTGACCCGCTGAGGGTCTGGTGGGGACCGGGACGGCGGGCCTGCTGGTGCACGCGGCCGCGCTGGACCGCGTCCACCGGTGCGCCTCCACCCCGGCCGAGCTGCTCGCCGCCGTCCACGGTGCGACGGTGCCGCGGTGACCTGGGCCCGCTTCGACGACCTCCGGACGGGGACGGCGCTGGGGTGTGCCGCTCCCGACCGGATCCTGGTGGCCGAGCGACCCAACGAGGTCGTCGGCGTGCTGGCCGAGGTCGAGCGGGCCACGGACGCCGGCCGGTGGGCGTTCGGCTACGTCGCCTACGAGGCCGCCGCCGGACTGGACCCGGACCTCGCGGTGCACCCGGCTCCGCCGATGGGGATGCCGCTGGCGTGGTTCGGCATCTGCGCCGAGCCGGTCCCGGTGCCGCCACTGGACGCGGCCGGGCCGGGTGCACCGGACGACGGCGAGGCGCCCGGCAACGCCGAGTGGCACCCCACGTGGACGGTGGTGGGACACGCGGACGGCGTCGCCCGGATCCGGGAGCGGATCGCCGCCGGGGACACGTTCCAGTGCAACCTCACCGTGCGCATGGCCGGGCGCGTGGCCGGGGACCCGTTCGCCGTGTACCGCGACCTGGTGCTGGGCCAGCGCGGCGCCCACAACGCCTACCTCGACCTGGGCCGCTTCGTCGTGGCCAGTGCCAGCCCCGAGCTGTTCTTCGAGCGCCGCGGGGACCAGGTGCTGCTCCGCCCGATGAAGGGGACGGCACGGCGGGGACGGCACCGGGACGAGGACCGGCGCCTGGCGGCCGAGCTCCGGTCCAGCGAGAAGGAGCGGGCCGAGAACGTCATGGTCGTCGACCTGATGCGCAACGACGTCGCCCGGGTCGCCGAGATCGGCAGCGTCGAGGTGCCGGCGCTGTTCGCCGTCGAGCCCTACGAGACGGTGCTCCAGCTGACCTCCGACGTCACCGCGCGGCTGCGGCCCGGCACCGGCCTGGTGGAGCTGTTCCGGGCGCTGTTCCCCTGCGGCTCGGTCACGGGCGCCCCCAAGGCGAGCTCGATGGCGGTCATCCGCTCGGTCGAGGACGAGCCCCGCGGGGTCTACTGCGGGGCCATCGGTCTGATCGGGCCGCCGGATGCGCCGGTCCGGGCCCGCTTCAGCGTGGCGATCCGCACCGCGGTGGTCGACACGGCCACGGGGGAGGCGGTGTACGGCACCGGGGGCGGCATCACCTGGGGCTCGCAGGCGGCGGCCGAGCACGACGAGGTGCTCGTAAAGGCCGCCGTCCTCCGCGCCCGCCCCCGGGAGTTCGAACTGCTGGAGACGATGCGGCACGAGCCGGGGCGCGGCCTGCGCAACCGGGACCGCCACCTGCAGCGCCTGGCGGCGTCCGCCGAGCACCTCGGGTTCCGGTTCGACCCGGGCGCCGCGCGGGAGCTGCTGGGCTCCCGGGTGGCCGGCTGCCCGACGGCACGGGTGCGGCTCCGGCTGCGGCGCGACGGCACGCTCACCGTCGACGTCGCGGCGCTCCCGGCGCCCCCGCCCGGCCCGGTCCGGCTCGCGGTCGACGACGAGCCGGTCGACCCGCAGGAGCGCTGGCTGTACCACAAGACGACCGTGCGGGCGCCGTACGACCGGCGCCGCGAGCGGCGGCCCGACGTCGACGACGTGGTCATGGTCAACACCCGCGGGGAGCTCACCGAGGTCACCCGGGCCACCCTGGCGCTGCAGCTCGACGGGGCGTGGTGGACGCCGCCCCTGGAGTCGGGGTGCCTCCCCGGCGTCGAGCGGGCGCGGCTGCTCGAGACCGGCCGGCTGGCCGAGCGGGTGCTCACCGTGGCCGACCTCGAGCGGGCGGAGCGGGTGGCGGTGGTCAGCTCGCTGCGGGGGTGGCGCGCCGCGGAGCTGAGCGCTGTGCTCCGAGGACCGGTGCGCACCCGAGATCGGACCGGGCCGGCACGGACCGCTCCCGGCGTGGGGAGTCCGGTGGCGACCGCACAAGTCGGAGAGGGCGGCTGAGTCCCCGAGCTGCCGCAGCACGTCACGTCGACGGCATCCGCCGCCCGGCCCCCGGGCCGTCGTCTCCCGCCCCTGCGGCGAGCTCGCGGATGCGGCCGGCCACGTGGTCCCAGCTCCACAGCCGGACGGCCGCCCTGCGGGCTCCCGAGGAGAGCGCTCGCCAGGACCCGGTTTCCAGGTCCAGCAGCTCGCGCAGGCGGGTGCGGAGGTCCTCGGCGTCCCCGCTGGTGAACGACGCCAGGTGCCGCAGGTGCGGCGGGTACTCGCCCTCCAGGCCGGCCGCGACCTCGGCCAGACCGGAGTGCCGCGCGACCAGCGGGGGCGAACCGCAGGCCGCGGCCTCCGCGGCCACCATGCCGAACGCCTCCGGGAAGACCGACGGGACGACGCTGACGTCCGCCAGCGGCCACAGCTGTGCCAGGTGGCGGTGCTGCAGCGGGCCGGTGAACAGGACGTCCGGGCCGGCCAGAGCCGTCAGCTCGGCGCGCGCGGGGCCGGAGCCGACCACCACCGCCCGGGCGTCCAGTCCGTGCAGGGCCTCCAGCAGCAGCGAGACACCCTTCTCGGCGCTGAGGCCGCCCACGTAGAGCACCGTTCTGCGGGCACCGCTCAGGAACTCCGCCAGCCGCTCGGCGTTGCCCGCGTCGGGCAACCGCTCGTCGTGCCCCCCGGCCGGATGAGCCGGATCCCGCCGGCACTCCTCGACGAGCGCGGTGAGTGCGGCGGCCCGCTCGCGGGGACGCAGCGTGTCGACGTCCACGCCCGGGGGGACGACGGCGACCCGCTCGGGGTCCACGCCCACGAGCTCGCCGAGGACACCGGACACGTGGCGGGACCCGGCCAGGACGACGGCCGCGCCGGGGAGGGTCTCCCGGGCCCAGGCGCACAGCTCGGCGTCCCCCCGCATGGCGAACTCCAGTTCCGACCCGTGCGCCTTGACGACGTACCGCAGCCCGGACGCCGCCCCCACCGGAGCGCCGAGCAGCACGTGGTTGACCAGCAGGAGGTCCGCGGGACCCTGCGCCCGCACGGCCGCCGCGTTCGCCGCCACGAACGCCTCCCGAGCGTCGCGGCTCATCTCCGTCAACAACCTCGGCTGCACGTCCTCGTACGGTCCCATGGCGAAGACCGGGAGCGTCCCGGGCAGGCTCGGCCGGACGACCGCGGCGCCGCCGAGGTCGTAGCGCTCGGGGTGCGGTTCCTGACAGAGGACCACGACCTCGTGGCCCGTCCGGCTCCACGCGCGGGCGAGCTCCCGGGTGTAGACGTTCGAGCCGCTGCCCTCGAGGAGATAGCCGTGCCAGATCAGGATGCGCATCGGAGGTCCTCCACGGGGGGCCTCGGGACTAGAGCTCGGCGCGCAGCACGGCGGCCGCGGCGGCGAGGGCGCGCATCTTGCCTGCCGCGGAGGCCCGCGGGAGGTACTTCAGGCCGCAGTCGCTGGAGAGCACGAGCCGGTCGACATCGACGGCGTCCCGTGCGCGCCGCACCCGGTCGGCGATCGTCTCCGGCGTCTCGACGTCCGGGGTGGACAGGTCGAGGACGCCGAGGGCGATCCCCTTGCCCCGCAGCGGCCGCAGGCTCGCGGGGTCGAGGCGGGACTGCGCGGTCTCGACCGAGATCGTGTCGGCCGGCACGTCCGCGAGCTCGGGCAGGAACGAGTAGCCGTCCGGGCGGTCGGCGACCATGGCGGCGTAGCCGAAGCAGAGGTGCACGTGCACCGGCCCGGCGGCGTCCGCCACGGCACGCGTCAGTGCCTCGGCGCCGTAGCGGCGGGCCACGTCGGGGCGGGCCTGCAGCCACGGCTCGTCGAGCTGGACGATGTCGGCACCCGCGGCGAACAGGTCGGCGATCTCCTCACGGACGACGTCGGCGAACGCCAGCGCCAGGGCGCGGTCGTCGGGGTAGTGGTCGTTCTGCGCCTGCTGGGCCATCGTGAACGGCCCGGGGACGGTCATCTTGACGGCGCGGCCGGTGTGCTCGCGGAGGAAGCGGACGTCGCGGGCCTGGACCGGCCCCGGTCGGCGGATCTCCCCGGTCACCCGCGGCACGGGGATCTCGACGCCGGAGCGGTTGCGCACGGTCCCGGGCCGATCGAGGTCCAGCCCGTCGAGCGCCGTCGCGAAGTGGTTGGAGTAGGACTCGCGACGGATCTCACCGTCGGTCAGGACGTCCAGCCCCGCCAGCTCCTGGGCGGAGATGGCGGCGAGCGTGGCGTCGTCCTGGGCCTCCTGCAGGAACTCCGGCGGGATGCGCCACAGCTCGCGCGCCCGGATCCGTGGCGGGAACTGGTGCCCGAGTCGATCCCGGTCGATGAGCCAGTCGGGCTGGGGGAGGCTGCCGACGATCATCGTGGGCAGCGGCGGGAGCGAGAGGGGCATCGTGTCCTCCTGTCGGGTGCGGGGGATCCTCCACCGCACCCGGGCCGGCGCGCACGGCGTGGACGGCGCGCGCCCGCGCCGGTACACCTCCGAGGGAGGGGCGGCGGGCGCCGGCCCGGGGAGGAGCGGTCGTGTCGGGGCCGACGGGCGCGGGCGGTCCGCTGCTGGCCGGGAAGCTCACCGTGCCGCCGGCACCCGCCTCGCTGGTCCTGCGCCCCCGCCTGCTGCACCGGCTCGACGCCGTCCGCACCACACCGGTGACCGCGGTCGTGGCCGGCGCCGGGTGGGGCAAGTCGACGCTGCTCGCCGCCTGGGCCCGGCACGCCGGGGTGCCGGTCGCCTGGATCACCCTGGAGCGCAGCGAGGACGACCCGGCGCGGTTCTGGACGTATGTGGCCACCGCGCTGGCCGGCCCCGCCCCCGACGTCGCGGGCCGGGCCCTCCGCGCGCTGTCCGTCCCGTCGGTCGACCCCCTCGAGGTCGCCGTCCCCGAGCTCCTCAACGGCTTCGCCGCCCGGAACGAACCCACCGTGCTGGTCTTCGACGACCTGCACGAGGTCACCGACCCCCGGGTGGTCGAGGGGCTGGAGTTCCTCCTGGACCACCTGCCCCCCGCGCTGCGCGTGGTGCTCGCCGGCCGCACGGAGCCCCCGGTCGGCCTCGCCCGGCTGCGGGCCCGCGGCCGGCTGACCGAGCTGGTCACCGCGGACCTCCGCTTCACCGCCGGGGAGGCCCGCGCGCTGCTGACCTCGGTGGCCGGCGCGGGTGAGGACGCCGGCCCGGAGCCGGCCGCGGTCGCCGGGCTGCTCGTCCGCACCGAGGGGTGGGCGGCCGGGCTCGTCCTCGGCGCACTCTCGCTGCGCGACCGGGCGCACGGCCGGGCGGCGCCGCCCGGCCCGCCCGGCCTGCGGCACGCCGTGGACTACCTGCTCGCCGAGGTGCTCGCGGGCCAGCCACCGGACCGGCGGAAGCTGCTGCTGCGCTGCGCCCCGCTCGACCGGCTGTGCGGCCCGCTGTGCGACGCGGTCCTCGACCGCGCCGGCTCCGGCGCGGTCCTGGCCGGCCTGGAGCGGGACGGCGTCTTCGTCACCGCGGTGGACGCCGACGGGCGCTGGTACCGCGTGCACCCGCTGTTCCGGGCGGCCCTGCGGCGCGAGCTGGCCGACCCGGCGGGCGTCGCCGAGGTGCGCCACCGGGCCGCGGCGTGGTTCTGGGAGCAGGGCCTGGTCGAGGAGGCGATCCGCACCCGACTCGACGCCGGCGACAGTGCCGGGGCCGCCGACTGGCTGCTGCAGAGCACCGGGACGTTCCTCGCCACGGCACGCGTCGGCGTGTTCGCCGAACTCGGCAACCGGCTCGACCCGGCCGCGGTCGCGGACTCGGTGCCGCTGCTGCTGTCCCTCGCCTGGGCCGCCGGGGTCACCGGCCGGCTGGACCGGGTGCCCGGGCTGCTCGACCGGGCCGCCGAGCGGGTCCGGGCGGGCCGGCCCGGCCCCGGCTATCCCGGCTTCACCGACCCCGCGGGGGCGATCGCCGCACTGCGCGCGGTCTACGGGACGGCGGCCGAGGAGTCGCCGGCGGTCGCGCTGGAGGCCGCGCACGAGGCGGTGGTGGCCGAGACCGATCCCGGGCTGCCCGGCTGGGTCGTCGCCCGGGTGGCCCTCGGCGGCACGATGCTCGGTGTGGGCCGGTGGGAGGAGGCCCTGGCCCAGCTCGACGCCGCGTGGCGGGCCCCGGCTGCGGCCACCCTGCCGGTCTTCTCCCGCTTGGAGGTGGCCGGGCTCCTCGCCTGGTGCCTGGTGCAGCCCGGCGACGACGAGGCCGACCCCGAGCGGGACGCCCGCGCCGAGCGGCTGCTGCGGTCGACCGGGGACGACGCCGCGGCCCTGGAGGCGCAGCTGGGAGACGCCGCCGCCGCCGCGCTGGCGCTGCTGCACGCCACGGCAGGGGTGCTCGACCGGCGCGCGGGCCGACTGGGGTCCGCCCGCGCCCGTTCGGACCGTGCCGCCGACCTGGTCGGTGTCCAGGCGCACCCGGCGGTCGCCGTGCTGGTGCTCGTCAGCGCGGCGGAGACGGCACTCGCGGCCGGTGACCCGACGGCCGCGCTGGGGCTCCTCGACCGGGCCCACGAGGCGCGGCTGGGCGCGCCGCCCTCCCCGGTCCTCGACCGGGAGGTCGCCGCCGTGACGGCGCGGGCCGGCCGGCGGGCCGCCGCGCGGGTGCGACCGGCGCTGCCCGAACCGCTGACCGAGCGGGAGCTCTCGGTCCTCCGGGCGCTTCGCGGACCGCTCACCCAGCGGGAGGTGGGCGCCGCGCTGCACCTGTCGGTCAACACGGTGAAGAGCTACACGAGGAGCCTCTACCGCAAGCTGGACGTCGGGTCGCGGCGCGAGGCCGTCGAGCGCGGGCGCGCACTCGGGCTCTGCTGAGCCCCACCCGGGGTGGTCCGGCGGGTGGAGTGGTGCGCGACCACCCCGGGGGGCGGGAGCGTCCGGGGCACCCGACCCCGAGGAGCCTCCCGTGTCCCTCCCTCCCGCCGTCACCAGCCCCGCGACGCCCGTGGCGTGGCCGCCCGGCGCCGTCGCCACGACCACCGACCTCGACGGCCCCGTCCGCTTCCTGGACCTGGGCGGCCCGGCCGGCGCGCCGGTCGCGCTGTGCGTGCACGGCCTGGGCGGCTCGGCCCTCACCTGGGGACTGCTCGCCCCCTTCCTCGCGGGCACCCACCGGGTCCTCGCCGTCGACCTGTTCGGCCACGGCGGCAGCGGGGTGCCCGCCGGGCCCCGGCCGGACGCGGTTCCCGCCGACCGCCGGCTCCTCGACCGGTTCGTCCGCGAGGTCGTCGGGGAGCCGGTGGTGCTGCTCGGCCACTCCATGGGCGGCGTCCTGACCGTCCTGCAGGCGGCCGCGGCCCCGGAGACGGTCCGCCGGCTGGTGCTGCTCAGCCCGCCGGTGCCGGGCACGGCCGGCCGGCTGGACCCGGCCATCGCGGCGAAGCTGGCGTTCCTCCGGTTGCCCGGCGTGGCCGGCCGGGTCGCCCGGCAGCTGGCCGCCCTGACCCCCGAGCAGGTGGTCGACCGGCAGCTGCGCCAGGCGACGCGGCACCTGCACCGGATCCCCGCCGAGGGCATTGCGGCCGCCGTCGCCGAGACCCGCGACCGGGCCGCCCGTCCCGACGCCGCCGCCGGCCGGGCCGAGCAGTGGGCGGCCCTCTTGGGCACCATGGCCCTGCTCGCCCGGCCGCGGGCCTGGCGGCGGACGCTCGCCGGCGTCACCGCCCCGACGCTCTGGCTGCACGGCGCCGACGACCCGCTCTCGGCGGCCGACCGGGCCCGTGCGCTCGCCGCGACCCGGCCGGACTGGACGTTCGAGGTGCGCCCGGGCGTCGGGCACCTGCTCGCCCTGGAGGACCCGGCCTGGACCGCCGAGCGCGTCCTCGCGGCCGACGCACGGGGCTCCCGGTGACCGGGACCGTCGTCCGGGAACGCGCGACGCTCCCCGCCTTCCTGCTGCTCGCCTTCGGGTTCACCTGGGCGGTGTGGGTGCCGCGGGCGCTGGAGTCGGCCGGGGTGCTCGACAGCCGGTGGGCGTCCGGCCTGGGCGCCGGGTGGGCGTACGGCCCGGCGGTCGCCGCCGTCCTGACCGCCGCGTGGGCCGGCCGTCCGGCCCTGCGGGAGCTGGGCGCCCGGCTGACCCGGTGGCGGGTCGGCGTCCGCTGGTGGGCCGTGGTGCTCGCCGGACCCGCCGTCCTGTGAGCGGCCACCGCGGGGCTGCACGTGCTCCTCGGCGGCCGCGCCGCCGAGGTCCGGCCGCAGGCGGTCGAGGCGGGGCCGGCAGGCCTGGTCCTCCTGTTCCTCGTGCTGGCCCTGACCGACGGTCTCGGCGAGGAGCTGGGCTGGCGCGGGTTCGCGCTACCGCGGCTGCTGCGGCGCCGGGGGCCGGTCGGAGCCAGCCTGCTGCTGGGCGTCGTCTGGGCGGTCTGGCACGCCCCGCTGTCCTGGACGAGCGGGGCGGTCCTGGAGGGGACGCCGGTCTGGCTGCTGCTCGTCCAGCTGCCGGCCTGCGCCGTCGGCTACACCTGGGTGTTCCTGCACACCGGCGGCTCGGTGCTGCCGGCGGTCGCTCTGCACAGCGCGCTCGGCCTGTTCGGCGTCCCGCTGCCCCTGACCGACGGCGACTAGCGCCCTACCTGCTGTTCGTCGGGCTGCAGGTCGCCGCCGCGGCCGGGCTCGTGGTCGCCGGCGGGCTCCGGCGGCCGCTCCCGGACGGCGCTCCCGGGTCTCCGGCCGGCTGGGGGCGGGCACGGCCGGCCCGGCATCGCGCCGGGCCGGTGTGGCGCGGTCAGCCGGCCAGGACGGCGATCCAGGCGAAGACGACGAGGTCGACGGCGAAGTGGAGGACGAACGGCCAGCCCAGTCCCCTGGTCGCGACCATCGCCCCGCCCAGCAGGAGCGCCAGGAGGCCGGACGAGAGCACGCCGGCGAACCCGTCGGGGACCGAGCCGGAGTAGTGGGCCAGCCCGAACCAGAGCGAGGTCATCAGGACGGCCTGCCGCGGGCCCAACGACGCCGACCAGGGTGGCCAGGGGGCCGGACCGGTAGACCACCTCCTCGCCGAGCGCGGTGAGACGCCGCACAGCCGACGACCAGCGGCAGCGCGGGGACGAGCCGCACCAGCGCGGCCGGCTCCAGACCTGCCTGCAGCCACGTCGCCGTCGCCAGGACGGCGATGAGGACGGCGGCAGCGACAGGCCCCGGGACTGCCCAGCTCACCCCGCGGGACCCCCGGGGTGGTCCCGCGGGTCGGGTCAGGCCGGTGTCCGGGGAGCCGGGACGACGGGCACCACGGAGCCGTCGCGTCCCTGCCGGTACAGGCGAGCCCGTACCGGGGTGGCGGTGATGGTCCGCAGCGCCTCGCCCAGCGCCGCGACGTCCGCCAGCGAGGTCGTGGCGTTGCAGCTCACCCGGACCGCTCCGGGCAGCCGGTCGTGCCGGCCGGCCCGCGCGTCCTCGTGGAACCGCCGCACCTCCACCGGCCCGAGGCCGAGCAGCCGGGTCAGGTAGGGGTGCGCGCAGAAGCACCCGTTGCGCACCCCCATGCCGTGCTCCTGGGCGAGCCGGGCCGCGACGAGGCCGTGCGGCACCCCGTCGAGGACGAAGGCGGCCACGGGCAGCCGGTCCCCGGACACCGCTCCCAGGCGGCGGAGACCGGGGACGGCGGCCAGCTCGCCGTCCAGGGCCCGGACGAGCGCCTCCTCGTGCCGGAGCCGGTCCACCCAGCCGCGGTCGCGCAGGTCGTCCGCGGCGGCCGCGAGCGCGACGGCGCCGACCACGTTGGGTGAGCCGGCGTCGTCCCGGTCGGGGGGATCGGCCCAGACGACGTCGTCGAACGACACCGCCCGCACCGTCCCGCCGCCGACCAGGAACGGCTCGCCGTGCGCGAGCAACCGGCGGGGCACGACGAGGGCTCCCGCGCCGAACGGCGCGTGCATCTTGTGCCCCGAGAACGCCAGCACGTCGATCCCGAGCGCGGCCATGTCCACCGGCCGGTGCGGCACCAGCTGCGCGCCGTCCACCACGACCAGCACGCCCCGCTCGTGGGCCGCCGCCGCGATCGAGCGCAGGTCGGGCACCCATCCGGTCACGTTGGACGCGCCGGTCACCGCGAGCGCGCGCGGTGCCGGCCGCTGGTCGAGCGCCGCCTCCACCGCGGCGACGTCGAAGGTGCCGCGCCGGTCGACGTCGACGACCCGCAGCCGGGCCGCGCGCCGCCACGGCAGCAGGTTGGAGTGGTGCTCGACCGCGGTGGTCACGACGACGTCGTCGCGGGTGAGGCCGAGCCGGAAGGCGAGCAGGTTGAGCGCCTCGGTGGTGTTCCGGGGGAACAGCGCCACGTGCGTCGCCGGGTCGGCGCCCACGAACCGGGTCGTCGTCTCCTGCGCCTGCTCGTACCGGGCGGTGGAGTGCTGCGACTTGGCCCCGGCGCCCCGGTGGACGCTCGAGTACCACGGCAGGAAGTCCTGCACGGCACGGAGGACGGCCTCGGACGCCGGCGTGGTGGCCGCGGTGTCGAGGTCCACGTACCGGCGCGGCTCTCCTGCGACGGGGATTCTCAGGTGGTCACCGACGAGGCGACCACCCGGTGAGGACGGCGCCGCGTTCCGAACAGTTGTCATCGCCAGGCTCCAGTCCGATCCCGGCCCGGACGGCCGGCGTCCACTCAGGGCCGTTCCTCGACCCGTGTCCGCCCGGCCACCCCGGCGCGGTTCCGGCGGGGCCCCTCGAGTGCCAGGTCGGCGACCTCCCGGCCGCCCGTCGCGAGACGTCGGCGGCCCGGGAGGCCCCGCGCTCGGGAACGTCCGGCGACGCGGCTCGCCCCGGTCGGTCCCGGCGATCGCGTGTCCAGTGTGGTGCGGGGGGTGTCACCGGTGCGTCACCGCCGGGGGCCGACCGGGAGGAACGGTGTCGCGACGTCGGCGAGCTCGCCGACCGGGTCGTCGAGCAGGGCGTCGTGGACGGGACCACCGACCGACCCGCGCGCCTGATCGCACGTTCCGTTCCCGGCCGACGGATGCGGGGTACGTCGGTCCCTGGCGCCGCTCAGCGGGCCTGCTGCCGCACGGCCGGCGGCACCCGGGACGGGCGCTGCCGGGGGTCGCCTCCTCCGGCGATGCGCGCGAGGGCCCGGAGGGCCGCCAGCGCGCCCACGGGCTCGATCGCCGACGGCGAGGCGCCGGGATGGTGGACGGCGATGCGGACCCGCAGCGCGGCCGGCCGCACGCGGAAGACCACCGGCGCGTCCAGCACGGCGGCCTCCCCGTCGATGCCCACCGGCACCGGCGGTGTGGCCTCGACGCGGAACTCGTGGACCACCCACTGGCGCCAGGGGCGCCGTCGGTGCCGCGCGCTGCCGTCGGAGGGATCGACCACCGTCACCCCCAACAGGCCCTGGTCGACGGCCGGACGGGTGCCGGCGCCGGCGGCCCCGCCCAGCCGGTACTGGTTGTTCCCCACCAGGATCACCGCCGCCCCCTGCATGGTGCGTCCACCCGGGGTGGTCCAGGTCAGGTCCCGCGAACCGCCGCGCGCACCCAGCGAACCGGGCACCGCGTCGAGCAGGGTCCGCACTTTCGCCGCGCGGTACCCCTCCCGCTGGACGGCGTGCGCGTACACACCCAGCGAGACGTTGTTGACGAAGACCCGGCCGTTGACCTCGGCGAGGTCGACGACCCGCTCGCTGCCGTCGACGAGGGCGTCGAGCGCCCCCACCACGTCGGACCGGTCCACGCCGAGGTCGACGGCGAAGTGGTTGCGCGTCCCCGCGGGGATGCACGCGTAGGGGAGGCCGGCGTCGGCGGCCACGGCGGCCACCACGGCCTGCGACCCGTCACCGCCGGCCATGCCCACGGCGTCGGCACCCGCCGCCACGGCGCTCCGCACCAGCGCCGCCAGATCCTCACCCGGCCGCAGCTCCACCACGTCGATGCCGCGGTCCCGGGCCGCCTGGGCCAGTCCCGCCCGCACCGCGCGGCCGTTCCCCGACCGGGGGTTGACGACGACGACCGGTCTCCGGGGGCGCTCGGCCGGAGGCAGCACGACGTCCGGCCGGAAGGCCGACCGGGCCGCCGCGTGCCAGACCAGGGCGCCGAGGCCCAGCAGGAGGAGGGTGCGCAGGTACCCCTCGTCGATGAGCAGGAGGACGCCGCCGGTCAGGGCCGCACCGGCACCGGCGAGCCCCGCGACCCGTCCCCAGCCGCGGCGGAGCACCCCCTCCCACACGCCCGCGGCGACGAGCGCGCCGCACACGAGCAGGAACAGGCCGCGGGGGAAGTCGTCCACCGCCGCCGCGAGGCTGAGCACCGTCACCCAGACCGCGGCCGCTAGTGCCACGGCGGCGGTGGCGCGACGCCGGCGCCTCTGGCGTCGTCGCACCCGGGCAGGGGCGTCCCGTCCACTGGAGGCCCGACGGTGCTCGGGACCGGACATCGATGGCCCCCTCTCCGTCCGGGCAGGCCCGAGGTGAAGTCAGTGTCCTCCGCCGACCGGACGGGTGCGGCGGTGCGGGCAGCGCCGCGTCAGAGCCCGCACTCGTCGCTGAGGTAGGCGTCCACGTTGGTGCTCGCCGTGGTCAGGTCGCCCTCGGCCTGGTCGAGTGCCTCGATCGAGTCGAGGTCGGTGAGGGAGTCGACGCCGGCGAAGGCGTCGGCCATCCGGTCCAGGCCGGCCGCCATCGCCTCCCAGTCGGACCTGATGGCGTCCGGTGCGTCGATGCCGCGCAGCTCGGTGGCGATCTGACGGAACGCGTCGGTGACCGACGGGTCGTCGCCCTCGAGGTCGGACAGGGCCGCGTCGACCCGCTGGTCGATCCCGGCGGCCTGGGCGCAGAAGTCGGCCGCACCCTCCGATGCCGTCGTCCCCTCCTCGCTCTGCCCCGTCGCGGGCGGCGTCGTCGCGGAGTCGGCCTCGGAGCCCCCGCCGCCGCACGCGGTCAGCAGGACGACGGCGGCCGCGCCGGCCACTCCGACGCGGATCGGGGCCAGGTGCACGGTGCGGGTCATGACTGCCTCCGGGAACGGTGGGACCGACCCACCCGAGAGTCCGCCGGGAGGCCCTCCCGGACCAGCGGGCTGACCCCGGGACGGGCACGGGGCTGACCCCGTGGCAGGGGCCGGGCGGCGCTGCCAGGCTCGGTCCGTGGCACCGCGGGTGGTGATCGTCGACGACCACGCCCCCTTCCGGTCGCTGGCCCGACGGCTGCTCGTGGCGGGCGGCTTCCAGGTGGTGGGCGAGGCGGCTGACGGCGCCGGCGCCCTCGCCGCGGTCCGCGACCTGGCGCCGGACGTGGTCCTCCTCGACGTCCAGCTGCCGGACCTGGACGGGTTCGCCGTGGCCGAGGCGCTCGCCGGGGAGCCGGCCGCGCCCGTCGTCGTGCTGGTCTCCAGCCGGGCACTGCTGGACTACGGCCACCGGGTCGAGGCCAGCACGGCGCGCGGCTTCATCGCCAAGGCGGAGCTCAGCGGCGAGACACTGCTGGACGTGATCGACGGACCAGGACGGCCGGTCCCGTGCAGCGGCTGAGGCCGCGCAGCCGCGCGGTGGTGGCTGCGGCCGGGGCGACCGCCGGTCTGGCCGCGGCCGGCGCACTGGTGTGGGGTGGCTACCGGGTGCCCGCCGACCTGCTGGCACCGACGCTCGTGCTGGACCTCGCCGTCGGCTGGTCCTTCATCGGGGTGGGCCTGGTGGCCTGG
>NZ_FNOT01000023.1 GCF_900107105.1 Geodermatophilus africanus | reverse complement strand
TCCACAGCCGCAGGGTGCCGTCCTGGCTGGCGGTGGCCAGCAGCCGGCCGTCGCGGCTGAACGCCACTCCGTACACCGCCCCGGCGTGGCCGGCCAGTTGCTGGGAGGCATGCGTGACGCGGGCGAGCGCAGTAATTAGGCCGCTTGATGGAGCCGCCTCATGATCGCGGGCGAGACTGAGGCTCTGCAGACCGGCTAGAATGGCGGTGTCCGGTCGGGTGTTTACCAGTTGCTCGGCTTCTCCAGCGACCTGCCGGGACAGCGCCAGCCGGCTTTGCGCCTGAGCCTCCCGTCTCGCGTTCACAGCCAACACACTCACCAGTAGGGCGACCACCAGCAATAGCGCCAGGCCACCGGCCAGCGTGCGGAGGCGTCGGTTGCGGCGGCGGGTGGCCTCCAGCTCGCGGGTTGCCAGTCCTCCGCTGGCCTCAAGGAATTCTTGTTCGAGTGGGCCAAGCTCTCCTGGGTGCTGAGTTGCCCATTGGTTCATCTGGTCCAGCCGCCTGCCACGCAGCAGGTAGGACTCATTACGTCGACTCTGCTGCCAGTCGGCGGCCAGTCGCTCCAGGTCGGAGCGCAGCTGGAGCTTGAGCCAGCTGTCCTCGATCGCGTCGCAAAGGGGTGGCCACTGGTGAAGGAGCGCCTCGTGCGCCACCCTTATGGTGGCATCCTCGGCCGCAGCGGCAGGACTTTGATCGCCGACGAGCAGGGACGCGTCGACGAACGCGGAGATCGCTACCTCCTCCTCGGCACTCAATGTGTTGCGCCGCACCTGCTTACGGATTAGCTGGCCCTGTTCATCGATCACAACCAACTTGAGGAGGGTTTGGAGCGCCAGGGGGCGTTCGGCCGCTGGCAGAGATTCCATTGTCGCGTCAGCACGATCGATGAGGGCCCGCAGGGCCCCATGTGCCTCGTACGACGCATGTGTGAGATAACCGTCCCGCTGGTTCTCCCACAGCTCATGCAACACGAGCTGCGACAGGGTCAATTTGAGCGCTCCTGGCGCATCGGACAGGTCGGTTAACAGCCTATCTATGAGTCCGGGCTCAAAAGCCAGCCCAAGACGGAGGGCTGGAACCTCGATAGCCGTCCGAAGCTGCCCCTCATCAAGCGGACCGATCAAGACCGGGTCTGTGAAAACCTGACCAACAACTCCGGTCGTGCGCCTCGCGCCTTCGCGATGGCCAGACCGAACAATCCACAATGACACAATTGTCCCGCCGCCCAACCTGCAGAGATCGTTGATGTACTCACTGAAGTGGCCTCGCTCGACCGTTCCTGCCCGCGTCCACAATTCCTCAACATGATCAATGACCAGAACAATCCTCGCGAAACGCTCGCGCAGCAAGTCGGTCAGCGCATTAGCGTCATCAGCGAGTTCATTGCGGATCTCCCCCGGCGTTCCGGCTGCGAGTCGGGTCAGTGCCTCAATGACGGACGACCGCGGTTGATTGCCAAGCCGCACTGGCACCACAGGCCAGCGCTCGCTTCCAGGTAGGGCGCCCCGTCGCAGGGCCGGTACCACCCCGGCGAAGACGAGGCTGGTCTTGCCAATGCCTGGCGGGCCGACGATCGAGCAGGCGCCTTGAATACCGAGTCGATGGAGGATCACGTCTACGTCCGCCTCGTGCCCGAGGTAGACGTCCTGGTCTTCTTCGCGGAATGGGGCTAATCCGCGGTAGGGGTTCCGCTCAAGGTGACGGACGGATGCAGAGGTAGACGCGGCGCGGGCGTTTGCTGCTTGGATAGAAGCCAGCAACCTGACTGCGTCGATTCCACTGCTTCGGAAGTCCAAGAAGGCTAGACCGCGAAGGGGCGGTGGAATTTGTTCAGGATTGGCACCCGGAAGCACCACAGGGAGGACGGCCAACCTAAAAGATGAAGATAAGAGTTGGTCCATCTCTCGTTGTCGCCACGGGGAACGATCCCCCTCAGCAGTGATTAGTAAGAGCCCGACCCTGGCCGATTGAATGAGGTCCGCGGCCGCGCGCGTGTAAGTAGCGTCCCGAGTTACAGGGTCGGGTGACATCGCCACTGATAGCCCCTGGCGCGACAGCACCTCTCGGATCTCTGTTGCACTTTGCTCGGAGCCAAGTCCGAAGGAGATAAAAACATCAACTGACGCAAAGCGCTTCGTGGGGTCGTACCGGGTCTCAACAGGCTCCGACAGATGTTCCGAGCGGTTTACGCTCCTCCTGGGGCCCAGCGCGCCGAGCGGACTGTCGTCCGACGCAAGGATTGCGATACCCTTAAGCAGCTTGTCGTAAGCTGCGGCCAGGCCTCGGCGCTCCGCAGAGCGACTAGGGTCGGTCACCACTTGTTCATCAAAGGCGTATCGCGGCTCATACGGGATCTGCAGATCCCACAACCGCAACTGCTCGCTGGCAAGCGCGACAGGCAGGTAGTGCCCAAAGCGCTCCTCAAATCGCTGCTCGAAGATGCTGCGGAGCGAGCTGTCCTCCTGGTCGACACGCGCAGGCACGATCAGCACATCAATCGGACGATCACCCCGAACGGCGCGCACTTGCGGCGAAAGGAAGTGTCGGACCATCGCCTCCGTACCGGCCATATTTTGAAGATTTGCCGCACAAAGCACCACGATGGCATCAGCAAGCTGGTACGCACAGACGCCGCCCATCTCTGTAACGCCCGTGCGGCTATCCACAAGGACGACGTCATAGTGATCAGCGAGAGCGCGACGGAGCCATTCGAAGAATAGCTCTCCTGACCAGGCGAAGTAGAAGTCGGTCCAGTCGAACCGCCGCAGCTCCTCGCCATAGCGGCCGATCTGCTCATCGGACGACCGCTTTCCAGCCGGAAGGAGATCAATCCCACCGGCACCGTCGCGGAACGGGTAAACGTTAACCAGGAATCGATCCAACTGCTTAAAGGCGTTCCGCTCCTCCGAGCCGGAGGCATTGGTCGACATTGAATATTTGAAGGTCAGCAGCAAGTCCAGCAGTCCTTCGTGGCCGCCGACTGCGTCGTGGTCAACTGGAAAGAAGTGCTCTAGACCAGGTGCCTCCAGATCGAAGTCGATGATCAGAACGCGAAGACCGCTGCGGGCCATTAGGTCACTGACATTAGCCAGCGCCATAGACCGTCCCACACCGCCCTTATAGGAGTAAAACGTCACGATCATCCGGGACCCGCTTCCCCGGCAATGAGCCGCCCCAGAGCCGGGTTCGGTTGTACACCTAGCTCCTCGGCCAGATCGCGAATCTTATCGGGGTCTCGGTTCGCGTCACGGAAGGCTACGACAGCACGAGGAAGACTGCCGTAGAGCCACCGGTTCAGCCTCCGGCGCTCCGGAATACCTATCTCGCAAAGCGGGTCGAGGATTTCACTGAAGCGCCGAGTTGCCTGCGTCAGATATGCGTCCAACTGCTGGCGAATCAACAAGTGCGGGTGGCCAGCGGAAGGGTCGAGGGGTGACAGTGTGACGAAGGCCACCTGCTCGCCCGTTAGTAGGGGGGAGCTAATGAGAAGTTGGCGCACCTGTTCGTGGAACAGTGACAACTCGTCGACAACTACCAAGCACCCAGTTTGGGCAATAGTTTGATAGATTGGCCACATGGTCAAGATGGTGTCGGGGAGGAGTGCGTCCAGAGGGTAGGGCTGAATTCTGACACTTCGTCCCCGAAGGCTGTCAGCACCCCGAGTAACGCCGGCAACCCCAGCCGTCAAAATCTGCTCGATCGTCTCGTCGCTGTCGACGAACGGCCGCCACTTCGAACGCGTTGGCCCGTATCGGTCCATTATCCAGCGCGAGCCGAACTCGCCGACAAGTTCCAGAAGGGCGGCTACCGGTTCCGGCGGGTTCGCGAGCAGGTCGGCCGCCTCCATCGCCGTCATTGCCACCGTCACGACGGGCAGGCCAATCTCTGGGGCAGTCGGTAAGCCAAGGTTTTCTACAAGGTGCAAGTGCAAAGGCGAAGCTAGACCCGAGATGTCTTGGACATTGCTTGGCGACGGTCGACCGACCACGCTGGTGAGACCCCAGCTCTTAGCCTCGTCCGAGGGGACGTCTGTCATAGCAATGCCGACTAGTCCACCAGTACGGTCACGCGCCAACCCCAGCGACCGCCGCGATCGGATGGAATCCTCGGTCAGGAGGGTCAGGGACGAGGGCGTCAAAAGGACCGCAGCGAGTCGGGCTGATGTGGCCAGTCGATCCAATTCTTTGAACTCGTCCGCGGAAGCCGCCTTCAAGCCAGTAGCTGAGGGCCGCACCTTCCAGACACTGGATAGCGCCTCGGTAAGGGCTGCTGCGGGAGGGCCGTCAGCCGGGGCGTGCAGCAAAAGTAGATCAGACCGAAGCTGTCGAGGATGAGGTGCCACAAAATTCGTCGCATTTCTGTGGGCTGGCGCTACTCCCTGCTGCCTGAGTAGCCAGTTCGAGGCGCTGCTAGCCAGGGCTGCCCCGAGCTGATCCGGAGTTGCAAACTCGCCAACGAGTCGTTCCTTGCTCACCGTCATGCGCAGTATGTTGATGCGCTCGCCCCTGTCGCCCTCTCCAGTTAGAGCGTCGAGGAACTGCACCTCCCACTTGGCATGCTGTGGAACCATAAATATGAGCCGGGGTACACCACTTCTCACAGCCTGCTGATATTCCAATTCTGTTATGGAACGACGCTCCGGGTTGTTCGTGTCCGGGATGTAGCCGTAGCGAAAGGCGAAAAGGCCGACATAAAGGTCGGCAGAGGCGACGTCGGACAGGCATCGATCAACGGGTCGCTCATCCGCGGCTACATAGTCTTCCATGGCGATGACGTCGAAGTTGAGGCTGCGAAGTGCTCGGTAGGCGCGGTCCCGGTGTACCACCAGGTCCCGGAAGGTTGATGACAAGTACGCTTTCAATGGTCCGCCGTCCGACCGGCTCGCTTGGTAGTGTTAGGGCCGACTTGTTCGACCGATTGCCGCCGCAGCCTGCGCGGAACGCCTCTCGGGCTGCGAGTAGCGTTGACCCGCTGACGCACGTCGTCAACCACTCCTGACCCTGACCTGGGTCGTGTTGGTTGAGCGGCGGGTCCTGACCCGTAATCGTTGATCCTTGAGGTGTGCAGTAGCAGGTGGTCCTGTGTCGTGCAAGGGCCCCAGCATCGATGCGGGCGTGTGCAGTGGTCTCGGTGATCTGGGCGGCGAAGGGCTGGGTTGAGCTGCGAGGACGGCCATCAGCCTGGTGACAGGGGTGTCACTAGGCCCGCTGGTGCCGGTGTGGCGGCGGGCGTTGGCCGCCAGCATGCGGGGTTGGTCGGCCAGCCTGAGCGAGGTTGGGATGGCCTTCTGGTCAAGGTGGGCTCGGTGCGCTGGCGGAGGGTGCCGGCTGGTCGGCCAATGGCAGGAACAGCGTGGTGGTGCATGTCTGCAACGGTGTGGCCGTGCCACGCCATGACGCCGGCACACCAACCGCGACCGTGGTGACGAGGTTGCCCACGAGGCAGGGCCGAACAACACGCCCGCGGATGGAGCTTGCGCGCCTAAGCCGCGGTGGTGTGCGCCAGCTGAGGCGTCCCCCGCGCGGCGCCACCGCCTGCGGCGCACCTGGTCGACAGTGGCGATCGCCTCCTGCTCCTCGGCGGTTTCCGGCTTGCTGGCCATGCTGTCCTCCCCCAGCGATCCGTCCCACCTCGGCCGTACTGCCCGCCACTGACTACCCAGCCCCCAATTCCACCGCCACGGGTCGACGACACGGCATCTCGATGTTCAGCCCGGGATTCCGTGTCGGTCCCGCGACGGGCCGACGAACACGGCTTAGACCATCGGCCGGGATATGGAGTCCGTCCGGACCGGGTGCGAGGCATGCTGAGGCTGTCGCGCGCCATCGGACACCGCCTCCTCAGTGACATGCGTTCCACGACGAGTGGGATCGCATGTCGCCTTCCTCCCCCTGCCCTAGGCAACCCCGCCGATCGAGAGGAGCGCTGAGCCCCCCGGCCTGATACGCCTCGGCGGCGTCGACGGACTCCGGGCCCGCCATTACCGCAGGGCCGAGGACGCCCGCTGCATTCAGGCCCCGCCATAGGCAGCAGGTGATGGCCGCGCGGGCGGTACCGCGCGCAACGGTGGCTGGCAGATCGCCATCACCTCCGCAGCACTAGGCCGGCGAGGGACCGAGTGCCGTAACCCAGATGAGCCACACATCATGAGCGACCCGCGGACGAGTAGCTCTGCCGCTCCTTCGGGTCATCACCTCCGCCCCCGTCGGGAGGCCAGCGGTTGCGCTGCCAAGGGTCAGGGTTGAACTCAGCGACGACGGGCGGTGGTTCGAGTCCGCCGCGTCCCGCCGTTTGTTCGGGTCGTCAGTTGCGACCTCGTTCATGGCCGTCACGGCGCTCGATCTCGCCTGCCCGGCCGGCGCCGGGCCGCTGGGCTACAAGGGGCTGCGCGAGCGCTACCTGCCGGAGGTGACGTTCCGCGGTCGCGTCGAGCACCGGCAACGGCCAGTACGCCCTGTACGCCGCCGCCTGCATGCGCGGCGGCCTGTAGCGCGATCTGCCCAGCGACGCCGGCTGGTGGCAGACCCCGCTGTGTCGGTACACGGTGTTCGCCGTCGTCATCTACAGCCGGGCCGCGGCGGAGCGGCTGACACTGCCGATGGGGAGGTCGCTCGGCGGATCGCCGCTCGGCACGGCCTCCAGCTCACCCCGTGACCACTTGTGGTCACGGGATAGGCCTCCTCGAGGGCCGAAGGAGGGCTCCCACCTGGCCGTATCGAGCCGCCCGACGTGACCCATCCATGACCCACGCAGCGGAAAACAGGGGTCCTGGGAGGGTTCAAACGGGCCGTCCGGAGGATCCTCCAGACCTTCTCCAGGAGGGCTGACAGGCCAATTGACCTGCGGCTTTGCGTGGAGCGGGTGACGGGAATCGAACCCGCATGGCCAGCTTGGCCAGCTGGAGATCGTCGTCATCGATGCTGGGCTCGGCTTCGACCGGCCGACCGGCTGTTCCCTCACTCGCGGGTGAGGCTGTGTGCCAGCATGTGTGCCACCGCGGGACGTTCACCGTTGTCCGCAGCCATGCGCGGATGACCGCATCAGCCGTCTGACCTGGGTGTCCGTACGACGGCGCACGTCCACGAACCCCGCACTGGGGAACTGTCAGTTGCAGGGCAGGCAGGCAGGAAGGGGGAGGGGGCGGGAGCCCCTCTATCCATGGCGGACGTGCGCCCCCAAGGCGCCGGGGGCGAATCCGCGTTGGCCGCGATATTCAGTTCAAGCGAGCCATCCTGCCATGACCCTTCGAGACATCGTCACGCTCAGCACCGGGGCGGTCGGCGACGCCAGGGCCGTGTTAGTACAGGTCAGGACCGCGGTTCTTGACCACCATTTTGACCACCATCGGGTCTGTTCAGGGCCGTTCTCGCTCGTTCGTGCGCGTTCTGCATACCGATTGACCTGCGCAAACGGACTTCGGCGGACGATGCTGCACACCCTGCCGACGCCTGGGGGTCAAGGGGTCGCAGGTTCAAATCCTGTCAGCCCGACAGTGAAACCGCAGGTCAGAGGCGGGTCGGTCCTTCGGACTGACCCGCCTCTCGCATGAGTACAGCAACCGCACCGCAACCGGAACCGCAACGCGGTTTGCACAGCAACGTCACCAGTGGATCGCCTGCCCGAGCTTGTCGGCCGCCTCGCGCTGCTGCGCCGGGGCCACGTGGCTGTAGATGTCGGCCGTGATGGCGTAGGAGCTGTGCCCAAGGTGCTCCTGCACCACCTTCGTGTGCGTGCCCGCGGCGAGCAGGAAGCTCGCCGCCGAGTGACGCAGCGTGTGCAGGTGGACGCCGCGCAGGCCGGCTCGCTCGGCCAGTGCCTCGAACCGACGCAGGACGTTGCGCGGTTCCAGCGGCGTGCCGATCTCTGACGCGAACACGAGCCCGCTGGCCTGCCACAGGCTGCCTGCGGCGAGCTGCTCCGCGGCCTGGCGCTTGCGGTGCGCCCGCAACGTCTCGACGGCGGGGACGGGGAACGGCACGGTGCGCCGCGACTTCTCAGTCTTCGGCTCGCCGAGCTCAAGCCCGGCAGACGTCCGCGACAGCGTCCAGCGCACCCGGACGACGGCCGCATCGAGGTCGACGTCTCGCCAGTGCAGGGCCAGCGCCTCGCCCCGGCGCAGCCCGGTGGCCAGCATCAGGCGGAACAGGACCTCCAGCCGGTCGCCCCGGATCGCCTTCAGCTGCGCCTGCGCCTGGTCCGCGGTCAGGTGCGGTGCGTCCTTGCGTTCGACGCCGGGCCGCTTCACCGCCGCCGCGGGATTGCTGCGGAGCAGCCCGTCCCGCACGGCGACGTCCAGGGCCCCTCGGAGGACCGTGTAGATCGTCCGCACGGTGGACGGCGCGAGGCCGGCCTCCCGCTTGGTGACGAAGACCGCCTCCACGTCGGAGGGGCGCAGCCGGGCCAGGGGGATCGTCCCGACCGTGGGGATCAGATGGGTGCGGGCGAGGGTGGCGTAGAGGTCCTTGGTGGCCTGCTTGCGGTCGCTGGCGGCAAGTGACTTGGTGATCCAGTCCTCCAGCCAGGCGGCGACGGTCATGATGGCGTCCTTGACGGGTGCTTCGGACTCGATCCGCTCGCAGGCGTCTCGGAGCTTCGTGCGGACCGCGGCCTGCGTCCTTTCCGTAGACCGTTCGCCGCTTCAAGGTGCCGTAGTCGTCCCGGTAGCTGAGTTCGGCCGACCACGTGCCGTCCTTGCGCCTGAAGATCGACCCCTCACCATTCGCGCGTCTTGCCACGTCGATCCCTCCGGCGATGTCAGGCCTGCCCGAGCCCCCGCTCCCTGCCGTCGACCTGCGGGTCGCGGCACCAGCCGGGCGACCCCACCACGGGGGCGCCTGGTGCGGACGCCTGTGCGACAAATCGGTGGATGGCCGCGGCGTTGTCCCCAGCCGCGATGCGGACCGGCTATCCGGCGTGCATGCGGCGTGGGGTGGCGTCGATCCGACGTCGCGGAGTCCGTGCAGGGTTGACCTCGTCCGTCGACGTCTCCAGGCAGCGGACGTAGCGCTCGAGCTCGGCGCGGGGGAGACGGCAGCTGCGGCCGATGTGCACTGGACGCAAGGCGCCGGCCCTCATGAGCGCGTAGACGGTCGTTCGACCGATGCGGAGGGCCGTCGCTGCTTCCTCCGGAGTGAACAGCAGAGGACTGCCGGCCAGCACATCCTGAAGGGGCTCCGGGTCGCCCATGTCGTGTCCTCCCCAGTTCTCCATTCAGCCCGCCGACGTCCGACAGCGGCCACGCGCGGACGGCGGCTCATGCCGTGCGTCCGTTGACGATGGGGGAGCGGCCTCGGGTGCTTCTCCAGTTGTTCTGCGACCAGCGAGGTCTTGTCGACGCGGCAAGACCCCCCGGGCTTCGAGGCGCCTCCAGTTCCCGGAGCCTCCTACTGCAGTAAAACTGGAGAACGTCGCTCAGGGCGAGACCAGGGGCGGTCTGGCGTACCGGCGCCTCCTGTGGGTCTCCAGTACGCCCATTGTCGCGGGAGCACTCGTCAGCGAGATGTGTTTCGGGGACCCCAGATCGCGCGGCGCTCGTCAGCGGCTCGGAGGCGGACGTAGGGCCGGCGGTTGTAGGCCTCGAGGACGGCGTCGAGTGCGACGGACAGACCGGAGAGGTCGCGGTCGTAGATCCGCCCGTCATCGAGTTGCTGAGCCAGCTCTTGCAGCGCCTGGGGCCAGTCCCGGCGGGTGAGCGGCTGCCGCGTCGAGACCTCCACGCGCCGCTCGACGACCTGGACTGCCGCACGGCCGGAGGCCGCGGCCCGTGACTGCTCCCAGGCGCGTTGCCGGCAAGCCGGCGAGCACCAGGTGGGGATGCGCCCACGGGCCTTCGGCTGAATCGGTCCGCCGCACCATCCGCAGGTCGTCGCCGCTCGGCGACGATCGGTCGGATTCGCCGCTGCGGAAGTCGCCTCAACGCTTCTTGCGCTGGTGCCGGCGCCGGCTGTGGTTCCGCGCTCCGGGGACGTCGCTGTTCGTGGCTCGTGATGGGTCTCCCGCTGTCCCCTCCGCTTCCTCGCCATGGCAGCCAGCGTATTCATCACGACGAAACTCGCAGCCGACGGTGCACGAGGTGTGATGGCTCGTGGCTCTTGTAAGGCTCCAGTGCAGCCGAAACGACGTGGCGGCCGTTCAGGTAGCTGAGAGGACGAAGGCGCTGTGCCGATCCAGTCAGTCAGAGACGTACCGAAGCATGGCGTGCCGCTGGCGACGGCGAGGATCTGCTGATCTGGCACCCCCGGGCGTCCAGCGTCTGTGGGTTGTCGACATTGATCTGGCGGCGACCGGCTCTTGTGGACGTTGATCGAGAGCCTGTGTGAGCTGGGCACTGGTGTCTCGATAACGACCCGCGGGGTGCCGCGATCGTCCGACGGAGACGTGGGGGGCGGAGGCCGATGCCGACGTGGTCCTCGACGCGGCGCAGTCATATGGAATGACTTCCCTACCGAGCGCGAGGAGCCAGCTATACTTTATAGCAAGTGACTTGTGATCGGAGGCGGCTTCGTGGCGTCAGCTCCTGGCTCGCCCCTCCGCCGGGTGGAGTCCCGGTCCGTCGTCGAGCAGGTGACTGCTGAGATCCGTCGGGCCATCATCTCGGGCTCCTTGGAGCCCGGGCAGGAATTCTCGCTGCGCGAGCTTGCCGGTCACCTGGGGGTGAGCTTCATCCCCGTGCGTGAGGCTCTGCGCAGTCTTGAGACCGAGGGCCTGGTGCTGGCCCGACCTGGACGCAGCGCCGCGGTCGCGCCGGTGCACCTGGACGACCTGCACGGGATCTACCGGCTGCGTCACCGCCTCGAGCCGGAAATGGCCAGTCGCTCCTGCCAGGTGATCGCCTCCGATGTCCTCGACGACCTGGAACGGGAGGCGGCCTCGTTCGGCCGGGAAGACTTGGGCGTTGACGAGATTTACGAGGCTCATCAGGCCTTCCATCTCGCGCTGCTCGCTCCGGTGGCGACCGAGTGGGACATCCGCACGCTGACCACGCTGTGGCGCGCCGCCGAGCGGTACATCCGGATCGGTTTCCGCGCATTGGATCCGCAGCCGCAGGAGCACCGTCGCCGGGAGCACGCCCACGAGGACCTCATCACGGCCTTCCGCACACGGGATCCGCAAGCGGTGGAGCAGGCGGTGAGCCAGCACCTCGAGCGAAACGAGGAGCTCGCCCGGTCTGCCCTGTCGCGTTACGAGACCGGGGGAGATGGCACGTCGTCGGAACCTGGCCGCACGGCGTCCGGCTGACCGCCGACGCGGATCGGCCGGCGAATCGTCGTCCGGGCCGGCTCTGGGGGATGGGTCTCAGCCGACGTCGGCTGGGACCCATCCCCCCTCCCGAGGTCCGGGCGCACCCGCCCGAGGTCGTCTCCTACGCGTCGGCCGCGTCGAGCGCCGCGGCGATGATGCTGTCGATGTCCAGGCCGTGGTAGCGGTAGGTGTCCGCCAGGTCGCCGGACTGCCCGAACCGGTCCACTCCCAGGTTGATCACGGGCGTGCCGTGGATGGCTGCGAGGAACGCCAAGGTGTGCGGGTGCCCGTCGAGCACGGTCACCAGCGGACGGGCTCGCGCGGCCGGGAAGACCTGGTCGAGGATCCAGCTCGGTCCCTCGTGGCGGCCCTGCCGGGCGCGCAAGGCCCGGTAGAGCAACCCCGGGCTGGTCACGCAGACGAGGTCGGCGCCGACGCCCTGAGCTTCCAGCCGGTCGACCGCAGCGGCTGCTTCGGGCGTCACGGCGCCCATGGCCGCAATCGTGACGCGTGGGTCCGCCGAGCGCCGCAGGGCGTACGCGCCCGCCACGACCTGGCGTCGGCGGCGCTCCCTGGCCGCGGCGTCGGTCGGGACGGCGGCCAGCGACTGGTCCACGGGGCGCGTGGACAGCCGTAGGTACGTGGAACTGCCGTCTTTTCGGCCCAGCCGCGAGAGCCCGTCGAGCAGGCACCACTCGGTGTCCAGGGCGAACGCCGGCTCGAAGGTCACACAACCGGGCTGCTCCAGCCCGATCGACGGCGTCGTGATCGATTGGTGCGCACCGCCCTCGGGCGCGAGGGTCACACCCGACGGTGTCCCGACGAGGATGGACTGGCCTCCGGCGTACATGCCGAAGGACCAGGGTTCCAGGGCCCGGGCGACGAAGGGGTCGTACAGGACACCGATCGGCAGCAGGGGTTCCCCCCACCGGCTCCAGGTGGCGCCCAGCTCGCCGAGGAGGCCGACGAGGTTGGTCTCGGCGATGCCGAGCTCGATGTGCTGTCCGCTCGGGCGCTCGCGCCAGTGCAGGATCGTCTCGGTGTCGTCGGCGAACCAGTTGGTGCGCTCCTGCGCCGACCAGACACCGATCTTGTTGACCCAGCCGCCGAGGTTCGTCGACGAGCTGACGTCGGGGCTGACGGTGACCACGCGCCGCGCGGCGTCGGGAGCGGCCCGGCTGAGGTCGAGCAGCGTGCGGCCGAGCGCCGCCTGGGTGGTCGCGGTCCCGGTCGGGGTGCGGCCGATGTCGGTGGGCACCGCGGGTGGCACCGCGGCCTCCACGTGGTCCCGGTGCAGTCGGCGAGCGGCCCGGGCGCACAGGTCTGCCTCGGGTGTGCCCTGCGGGAAGCGTGACCAGGGGCGCTCGAGGTCGGCACCGCATCGCTCCGCGAGCTGCCGCATCTGGTCCTCGTTGAGCAGCGCGGAGTGGTTCTGCGGGTGCCCTTCGGTCGCCAGCCGGTTGCCCTTGACCGTGTAGGCGAAGATCACCGTGGGCCGGGTGTCGTCGATCTGCGCGTAGGCGTCCAGCAGGGATCCCAGGTCGTGGCCGCCCAGGTTGCGGACGGCTGCGTGCAGGTGGGCGTCGTCCAGCCCGCTGATGAGGTCGGAGATGGCCGGTCGGTGCGGTCCGTCGCCGGGCAGACGTTCGCGCAGGTGGTCGGGGCTCAGGCGCAGCAGGCGCTGGTACTCCGGGTTGGTCATCTCGTCGATGCGGGTCCGTAGGGCATCCCCGCCGGGGCAGGTGAACAGCTCGCTGAGCACTCGTCCGTACTTGACGGTGATCACCTGCCAGCCGGCGGCGCGGAACATCCCCTCGAGCCGGGTGGCCGCGATGTTGGGCACGACGCGGTCCAGTGACTGCCGGTTGAGGTCCACGATCCAGACGATCTCGCCGAGCTCGGCGACGGCGGGGTCGAGGATGGCCTCCCAGACCGCTCCCTCGTCCAGCTCCGCGTCGCCGACGAGCGCGTACTGCCGGCCGGTGGTGCCGGCGCCGGACAGCCCGTTGGCGTGGCGGCGGGCGATCGCCCCCCAGATCGTGGCGGTCGCCCCGATGCCGACCGATCCGGTGGAGTAGTCGACCGGATCGGGGTCCTTGCTGCGGCTGGGGTAGCTCTGCAGACCTCCGAAGGAGCGCAGGGTGGTCAGGTACTCCTCGCCGAGCTCGCCGAGCAGGTAGTTGGTCGCGTGCAGCACGGGGGAGGCGTGTGGTTTGACCGACACGCGGTCGTCGCGGTTCAACTGCTGGAAGTACAGCGACGTCATGATCGAGGTCATGGAGGCGCTGGAGGCCTGGTGACCGCCGACCTTGAGCCCGGTCGGATTCGGCCTGACGCGGTTGGCGTGGTCGACGATGGCGGTGGCCAGCCACAGCACTCGCTGCTCCACGGCGGCGAGCGCCTCGAGGTCGACGGTGCGCTCGTCCACCGAGGGGGTCGCGGTCGAGGCGGTCATGTCTGGGCTCCTGGCGTGGTGACGGGTGGTCGAGCGGTCTCGCCGCGGACCGTGGTGGAAGGGAGGACGGGGGTCAGCCGAGGCCGAGATCACCGGGCGACGAAGGTGTGCCGCATCTCGCCGATGCCCTCGACAAAGGTCACGAGTTCCTCCCCGGGCGCGATGGTGCGGCGGGGGTCACGGACCCAGCCGATGCCGGAGGGGGTACCGGTGAAGATCAGGTCGCCCGGCAGGAGGGGGAGGATCCGGGAGAGGTGGGCGACCAACTGCGGGATGCTGAAGACGAAGTCCCGGGTGCGACCCTTCTGCATCTGCACGCCGGAGAGTTGGCAGCCCAGCGCGATGTCATCGGGGTCGGCGAACTCGTCGGGGGTCACGAGAGCGGGGCCGATGGGCGCGAATCCCTCGAAGGACTTGCCCAGGTTGTACTGCTGTGGCGGCGGTCCGCTCAGTTGCTCGGCGCGGTCGGAGAGGTCCTGGCCGGCGGTTAGGCCCGCGATGTGCGCCCAGGCGTCCGACTCCACGACGTTGCGGGCCCGTCGGCCGACGACCGCCACGAGTTCGACCTCGAAGTCGACGGTGTCCGAGGGCAGGACGATCTCGCCGTAGGGGCCGGTCACCGCGGCCGGGAACTTGGTGAACACCATCGGCCGGTCCGGTAGCCCCAGGCCGGCCTCGGTCGCGTGGTCGCGGTAGTTCAACCCGACCGCGAACACCTGCGCGGGGCGTGGGACCGGCGGCCCCACGGCGGCGTCGTCGAGGCTGCGGTCGGGGGCGCCGGAGAAGTCTCGTGCCCACTGGGCGAACTCGTCCCAGCGCTCGTACACCGACATGACGTCCGCGGGGAATGTTCCTCCGCTGGCCGTCTCGACATCGACTGCGCCGTCGCGGACTGCGAGGCTCAGTCGACCGTCCAGATTGAGGATTCGCACGACAGGTCCTTCCGTTTCGTGACAGGGGGCTGTGGTGGGGGTGCTGCGCGCCCGCGCCGGTTGCGGCAGAGGGGCGCTCCCAGCCGGTCAGCCGGTGAACAGGTGACGGTGGTCCCGGACGAAGTCGCGTACGGATCGGGGCTGGCGTCCGGTGACCTCTTCGACGTCCGTGGTGACGTACTCGGATGCGCCGGTGCGGAACATCCCGAGCATCTCGGTCAGGTGCCCGGCTTCCCAGTCGCTCAGCCCCCGCGCCCGGGCGGCGTCCCCGGCCTGTTCTGGCGTCACGTCCAGGACCTTGACATCGACACCGGTCTCCTCGCTGATGACCGCCGCGATCTCCGCGTAGGTCGGTGCAGCCGGGCCGGTGAGGACGTAGTGGCGACCGTCGTGCCGGGGATCGGTGAGCACGGCAGCGGCGGCGGCACCGACGTCGGCGCAGTCGACCAGGCTGATGCCCGCGGTGCCGAGGGGGTTGGCGATCAGTCCACGCTCACGCACCGTAGCGGCCATCGCGACGATCAACGTCTGCATGAACCCGTTCGGTCGGACGACCGCCCACGGCACGCCCGAGTCGGCCAGGTGCTTTTCGGCGTCGAAGTGCTGGCGGCAGGCGTCGGGGCCGTCGGGGCGGATGCCCGCACTCGTGCCGGACACCTTCACCACGCGGGTGCCGGCCCGGGTGGCCAGGTCGATCAGCGTGTTCTGCACCGCGGCCATGTCCGGCCCGTGCGGCGTGAGAAGGAGCATTGTGGCCGCCGCGGCCAGCTCGGCCTCGACGGTCGGGATGGCGGCGAAGTCCCCTTGCACCAGTTCGGCATCCGCAGGGAGGAGCGGGCGCGCCTTACCGGGGTCCCGGACCAGGGCACGAACCCGTTCGCCGCGGGCGACCAGCGAGGCGATGACGTGCGGACCGAGCTTTCCGGTGGCGCCGGTGACGAAGACCGTCATCACGCGTTCCCCCGGTTCGCGTGGCGCTCCTGACCGAGCCGGACGAAGAAGTCCAGGACGTCGGGGCGGTCGACGACGCCGGCGTTCACCGCACGGGCCGGAGGCACCCCCTGGAGGAGCCTCTTGACCGGCACTTCGAGGCGCTTGCCGGTCAGCGTGTGCGGAACGGCCGGCACCTCGATGATCTCGTCGGGCACGTGACGCGCGGAGCAGCTCCTCCGGATCGCGTCGTTGATCCGGCCGCGCAGAGCGTCGTCGAGCGCCACGCAGGCGGCAGGGACGACGAACAGGGGCATCCAGTACCCGCCGTCGGTGAGTTCGGCCCCGATGACCAGGCAGTCGGCCACCTCAGGCAGCCCCTCGACGGCCGTGTAGATGTCCGCGCTGCCCAGCCGGACCCCGTGCCGGTTGATCGTCGAGTCCGACCTGCCGTGCACGATGGCGGTGCCGCGGCCGGTGACGGTGAGCCAGTCCCCGTGCCGCCACACGCCGGGAAAGACGTCGAAATAGGTGTCCTGGTAGCGCCGGCCGTTCGGGTCGTTCCACAGCATGACCGGCATCGAGGGCATGGCCGCGGTGACGACGAGCTCGCCGACCTCGTCGATCACCGGCGTGCCGTCCTCGCGCCAGGCCTCGACGCGTGTTCCGAGAAGGCGGCACTGCATCTCCCCGGCATGTACCGGGGCCAGCGGGCTGCCACCCACGTACGGGGTGCAGACGTCGGTGCCACCGCTGGGCGCGTCCAGCCACACGTCCGGCTTGACGTGCTCGTACACCCAGTGCCACGCCGGGATCGGCAGGGGGGAACCCGAGGACATGACGCACCGCAGAGCGGAGAGATCGTGGTCGCGGCCGGGCTCGAGCCCGCCGCGCTGGGACGCGGTCAGGTAGCCGGCGCTCGTGCCGAAGTAGGTGGCGCGGGTCCGGGCGGCGAGGCGCCAGAGGGCGTCCTTGTCCGGCCACGTCGGGCTGCCGTCGTAGACGACCACGGTGGCGCCCAGCATCAGCGAGGACACGGTGACGTTCCAGACCATCCAGGCGGTGGAGCTGAACCAGAAAAGGCGATCGCCCGGACCCATGTCGTTGTGCAGGCCGAGCCACTTGAGGTGCTCCAGCACGATGCCGCCGTGCGAGTGGACGATGCCCTTCGGTAACCCGGTGGTCCCCGAGGAGTACAGGATCCACAGCGGATGGGCGAACGGCACCTCCTCCGTCACCAGGTCGGCGGGCGTGCCGACCACGTCGGCCCAGCTGAGCCAGCCCTTCGGCGGTGCGTCGCCCACCTGCACCACGTGCGTGACCGAAGGCAGCCGAGCGGCGATCGCCGCCGCCTGGTCGCTGCGGTCGGCGCGTCGGCCGGCGTAGGAGTAGCCGGCCGTCACCAGGAGAACCCGCGGCTCGATCTGGGCGAAGCGGTCCACGACCGCGTCGACGCCGTAGTCCGGCGCGCAACAGGACCAGACCGCGCCCACGGCCGCGGTCGCGAGCAGGGCCACAACCGCCTCCGCGCTGTTGGGCAGGTAAGCCGCAACACGGTCGCCAGGCCTGACGCCCCAGGAGCGCAGACGGGCGGCGACTGCCCCGACCTGGGCGCGCAACTCCGCCCACGGCATCTCGACCGGTGGCGTGTCCTCGTGGGCGATGACCAGGGCTGGACGGTCGCGAGATGCGCCGGCGAACACCTGGGCGGTGTAGTTCACGGAGAGTTCGGGGAACCAGCCCGCCCCCGAGAGCTCTGAGCTGTCCCGCACGGGGGTCCACGCGCCACCAGCACGGACCCCGAAGAACTCGCCGACCAGGGGCCAGAACCGCTCGGGGTGGTCCACCGACCAAGTCCACAGATCGTCGTAGCTTTCCAGCTGCAGACCTTCGGTCTCTCGGGTCGAGCGCCAGAATCGTGCCATCGCGCTGTCCCCGGCCCGACGAGGATCCGGTGACCACAGCGGGCCCGACTGGTGCTCCGGCGGATTCATCGCTCCTCCTCCGCGCGTCGGCGTCCGTCGGGCGCCGACGGCGTGCACAGGTTTCTCATAGTTGATGTCAGTCGCGTGGCTCAGGTTGGTGCTGGACGGCCATCGACGACGGCCGAAGTCGGCTGGAGTGCGCGAAGGCCGCGGGGTCGCGAACCCGCGCAAGGAGCGGCCACCGGGGTGTCCGGCAACCCCACGCGGGTTCGCGATCCAGTTCGGTGCCCTACTTGACGAGGAAGCCCGCATCCACCGGCATCACGATCCCGGTGATGAAGCGCGCTTCGTCAGACGCGAGGAACAACAGGGCATTGCTGATGTCGATCGGGTCCACCCATGGGATCGGGATGGCATTGACCGCCCGGTAGTTCGAGCCCTCGGCCTCGGCGTCCGCCCGCGTCGGACTCTCGAGGTGGGGCATGAACAGCTTCATCAGCTTGTCGTTGACGAGCATCGGCGTATCGACGTTGGTCGGGGCGATGGCGTTGACCCGCACGCTCTGCGGCCCCAGCTCGATTGCGAGTGTCTTCATCAGGCCGATGATCCCGTGCTTGGAGGCGTTGTAGTGACCGAGGTTCGGGACCACGTCGACGCCCGCTGCGGAGCTGGTGAATATGACGGATCCGCCGCGGCCACCCGCCAGGATGTGCGGGATGGCCTCGACTGCGGTGTGCCAGGCGCCCGTCAGGTTGACGTCGATGACGTCGTGCCACTCGGCGTTGCTGACCTCGAGGACGGGGTTGACGGAGGCGATGCCGGCGTTGGCCGAGACGATGTCGAGCCGGCCCAGCTCTTGCACGCCCTCGGCGATGGCGGCACCCAGCGCCTCCCGGTTGCGGACGTCCGCCTTCTTGGCGACGATCCGGCGGTCGAGCTTCTCGACCTGCTGCACCGTCTCGTTCAGCTCCTCTTCCGTGCCCATCGTGTGCAGCGCGGACGGGATGTGCTCGCAGATGTCGATCGCGATGATGTCGGCGCCCTCTTCGGCGAGCCTGATCGCGTGACTGCGTCCCTGGCCGCGGGCGGCCCCGGTGATCAGGGCGACCTTGCCCTCGACTCGTCCCATGAGTTCTCTCCTTCGGGGTGGGGGTGGGGGTGGGGGTGGGGGTGGTGGTGGTCAGCTCAGCCGGGTGGTGTCGACGTAGACCCGCCATCCGGTGATGCGGTCGGCGGAGAAGTCGAGGAACGAGCAGCCCTTCACCCTGACCTCGCGGTCGTCGGGGAAGACGTACGCGACGACGATCTCGACACCCACCCGCTCCTGTCCCGGGTCGACGGCGATGCCGGAGAGGTCGTGGGTGACCGATTTGAAGCTGCCCTTCCAAGCGCCGACGAAGTCGCTGATCTGCTGCACGCCGGTGACCGGGTCGACGTCGTTGAAGGCGAAGACGGCGTCGGGTGCGAGGTGGCGGTCGAACGCGTCGGGGTCGTTGGCGTCCAGGTCTGCGTAGAAGGCGCGGACGGCCGAGTCGAGGTTGGTGGTGGCCTGGGTCATTGATGACCCTCCTTCGTTGGGGTGGGTGGGCGGACAGGAACAGCGGACGTGCGAGGGGACGCGGGGGCGGCGGTCAGGCCGCGGCGACGGCGTGGCCGGCCAGGTAGGCGGCGCACTGGATGAAGCCGATGGTGTGTCCGCCCGCCCAGTAGGCCTCGCCCGACGGGGCGGCAGCGCAGTTCCCGACGGCGAGCAGGCCGGGGATGGGGCTGCCGTCGGGCCGCAGGACTCGGCCGTCGGGGTCGCAGCGCGGGCCGCCGGCGGTGTCGATGAGAGCCGGTCCCAGGATCGTGGCGTGGTACGGGCCGTCGGGTGCCAGGGGCGCCATCATGGGATTCGGTCCCTCGCCCACACCGAAGAAGGCACTGAGACCCTGCTCGATCGGAGTGGATCCACGGCCGAAGTCGTGATCGACGCCCTCGCGAGCCATCTCGTTCCAGCGGCCGATCGTGGCCTCGAGTGTCTCGGTGAACCTGGGATCCAGCTCGGCCTGACCCGTCATGGATCGCAGCCCTTCGAGTCGGGCGGCGATGCCCTTCTCGAGGTCCGGCAGGCTGTCCGCGCTGACCACCCAGTACGGGTCCACCCCGGGGGCTGGGATCGGATTGCCGAAGCCATCGCCGCCGAAGCGCATCGCCGCGTCGTCCCAGATCGCGATGAGTGGGTTGTTCGGGTAGGTCCCCCGCTGTCCGTCCCACTCGAAGAAGACCCGGGCGAAGTCGTGATAGGGCAGCTTCTCGCTGACCACCCGCCGCCCGAACCGGTTGACGATGATCATCGAGTCGCCGGGGATCATGAAGGACCCACGGACCCCGGCCGGGTCCTGCTGGAGCCGCTCCAGCACCATGGGTGCCCGCATGCCGAGGTTCAGGTTGACCAGGTCGGCGCCGGCGTCCCGCGCGATGGCCAGCAGGTCGCCAGTGTTGGTCCGTGCGGCGCAGCCGCCGACGTAGGACTGGTCGAGGTAACGCAGCCGCAGCTCAGGATCCTGGGTGAATCCCCCGGTCGCGAACACCACGCCGCGTCGCGTGCGGATGCGGCGTCGTGCGCCGCCCTGCTCGACGACCGCACCGACGACCGTCCCGTCCGCGTCCTGGACGACGTCGACGACCCGGGCCTCCACGGTGATCGGGACGCCGGCCCGGCGGCAGGCGTCGGCGAACTTGCCGACGAGGATTCGCCCGCCGATCGGCGCTCCCTGGCTCTCCGCCGGGAACAGGATCCGGCCGGTCGGGGCCGCGTCCTCGGGGATGTGGGCGTAGTAGTCGGGGAAGTCCGCGGCGTGGCCGAACTCGAGGACCCCGAGCCGCTCGTAGGTCTCGGCCGCCTCCGAGGCGTGGTCGTAGAAGGCGGCGATCCCGGCGTACTCCCATTCGGGCAGACCGAGGGTCGGGTGGGCCGGGTCGTACAGCCGTGGACGGGAGAGCTTGGCCATGTATCGGAGGGCGTCCGGGCGCGGATCCGTCCGCCCGGACTCGCGTAGGTACTTGTTGTTGGGGATCCACATGTAGGCCGCCGACTTGGCCGTCGTGCCGCCGATGGTCGCCGCCTTCTCGACCACGGCGACCTCGGCGCCGTTCGCGGCCGCGACAACGGCCGCTCCCAGCCCGCCGATCCCGCTTCCGGCGACCAGCACGTCGACTTCCTGGTCCCACTGTCCATCCATGCGATCGTTCGTCACGTCGGCTCCTGTCCGCTCGTGTGTTGACGCTGGTGCTGCGCTACGGGGCCCGCTCCGTGCACAGGCCGCGGCGCGGTGGTGTCCCTGGTGCGACTGGCCGAGCGCGCCTCCGGCGCCGGCGTGCGGACATGACGGCTCGCGGAGGGCCGTGGACCTCGGCAGCTGCCCGGTCAACCCGGCCCGTGCGGCTCGGGCATCGCCAGGTGGGACGGGAGGACGGCGGCAGAGCCCTCAGTCGAAGGTGACCGTGGGAGCGTCGGCCGGGATGTCGTCATCGATCGGACCGTCAGCCCGTCGCCACAGCTCGTAGCCGTTCTCGCGGATGATCCGGCCCTCGTCGTCGAGCTCGAAGATGTGGACGACCCGGAGGCTGACCGGGGTGCCGCTGGGCAGTGGGCAGCCGGGCACGTTGGTCTCGACGTCCCCGACGAGGGTCATGTCCGCGACCGTGTCGTCGACGACGTAGTTGTCGGCGGCGAAGCGCCGGATGGGGGTCATCGAGTGGATCTGGTAGCTCTGGAACATCTTCAGGTAGGCGGCTTTCACCGCCGCCTTGTCCCGCAGGAGGACCCCGCGAGCGGGCACCTCCCAGACGATGGAGTCGCCGTAGAGGTCGATCGCCTTGTCGATGTCCTCGGGGTTCTCGTTGTGGAAGTGGGCGTCCACGGCGGCGAGGTTGCGGGCGACGATCTGCTCGGGGGTAAGGGCTGTCGAGGTCACGGGGGCTCCTTCGGCTTGGTGGCGCCCATCACACTAGGGGGCTATATGTGATATCAGCAAGCCCCTCGGCGACCACGCCTCGCCGGGCGCCGGCCTCCTCGCCGGCGGTGGCCTGGGTTGCCTGTGCGCGGGTGGGCGGACTCGCCCCCACCGTGTTCCCCATGGCGCGGGGCCCAGCTCCTCTGCCGGCCTGTGAGGGAGTGAGCGGCTCGCGTCGCCGCCTCTGTCTGCCTGGCCGCTTCGTCAGGGGCGGGAGCGTGTTGCGATTCGGGCGCCCGGTCCGATGAGGCCGACCGTGAAGCGCCGTCTCTGGCGTGCAGCAAACATCGGTCCCGGCGTTGACTGATATCACATATAGCTCTAGCGTCTGCGAGTGAGCGGTGTCACACCGCTGCGGGCACGCGCCCAGGACCTCAGGAGAGGAACGGCATGAGCACAGATCCGCGAGCAGCGACCGGGATGGGTTCGGATGGCACGGACGCAGCCGATGTCGGCGTGCACCTCGATCCCTCCGTGCGACGTGAGGTGCTCATCTCCGGCGCAGGGCCGGTGGGCATGATCCTGGCCCTGGAGCTGAGCCTGCACGGCGTGCGCAGCACCCTCGTCGAGCAGGCGCCCCAGACGACCACCTTCCCGAAGATGGACCTCACCAACGCTCGGAGCATGGAGCTCCTGGACCGGCTGGGCCTGGCGGACGAGGTCCGTCGGGTCGGGGTAGCGCCCCAGCACTCCTTCGACGTGGTGTTCTGCACGTCGATGGCCGGCTACGAGGTCGGCCGGTGGCACTACCCAAGCGTCGACGAGATGCGGCAGTGGATCGAGGTGACGAACGACGGCACAGCGCCCGCGCAGCCGTGGCAGCGCGTCACCCAGATCGAGGTGGAGAAGCTGCTGATGAAGCGGTGCCTCGCCGACCCCAACATCGAGGTCCTGCGCCCGTGGAAGGTCACCTCGGTGGCGCAGGACGGCGACGGGGTGCGCGCGACGATCGTCTCTCCCGTCGGGGGCGCCGACCACGAGCTGACCGCCGACTATCTCGTCGGGTGTGACGGTGCCGGCTCCGTGGTGCGCCGCGCGATGGGCCTGACCATGGAAGGCGAGCGAGGCGTCATCACGTTCTGCCAGGTCCACTTCAAGTCCCGCGACCTGGCGACCCTGCATGCCCACGGCCAGTACTGGCACGCCTTCTTCGTCGGCGGCGGTGTCGGCGCCATCATCGCGCAGGACGAGGTCGACACCTGGACCTTGCAGACGAGCGCCATCACCGACGGCGTGGACACGGCCGACATCGACAAGCAGCAGCTTCTCGACAAGGTGTGCGGACGTCACCTCGAGATCGACGAGGTCCTGCAGAGCAGCGTGTGGAAGGCCAACGTCCTCGTGGCCGACCGGTACCGCGTCGGCCGCCTGTTCGTCGCCGGCGATGCCGCGCACGAAGTGATCCCCACCGGCGGGTACGGGCTCAACAGCGGTGTCGCCGACGCGGTGAACCTGGGCTGGAAGCTGGCGGCAGTGATCAAGGGTTACGGCGGCGACGAGCTCCTCGACAGCTACGACGCCGAACGTCGTCCGGTCGCCATCCTGGGTCGGGACTGGTCCTTTCGTCACCTGGGTATCCATGTCCAGGCGCAGGGTCTTGTGGACCCGGCGCTGGTGCACGCAGACGGCCCCGAGGCCGACGCCCACCGCGCCGAGCTCGCGGAGTACTTCAGCGCCAACACCGGAGAGCACGGGAGCTGGGGCGTGGAGATGGGGTATCGCTACGACGGCTCACCGGTCGTTGTGAGTGACGGCACGGAGGCGCCCGAGTTCGACGGCAGCGTGTACCTGCCCACGACCATTCCCGGGTCCCGTGCCCCGCACGTCCGCCTGGCCGACGGCAGCTCCCTGCTGGGCGCCTATCAGGACGGGTTCACGCTGGTGAGCTTCGCCGGCGCAGCGGCGGCCGCCGACATGGTCGCGGCTGCCGCAGCGGAGAACGTCCCGCTCGAGGTTCTCGCCGTGGACGACGTGAACGCGCGCCGGCTGTACGAGCGGGACCTCGTCCTCGTGCGTCCCGATGGTCACGTTGCCTGGCGCGGGGACGTGCTGCCCGACGACCCGCGTGCGCTTCTGCGGCGCGTGACTGGCCGGGTGTCCGTCTCCGCTGCTCTCTGAGGTCTTCACCGGTCGCGGGCCGGGCGCGTCTGTCGGCCCGCGACCGGTCCAGCGCCCCAGCCGTTCCCTGGCATGGCACGGGTGCGGGCGCGGGAGCCGGAGGAGGGCCTGTCCTCGGAGTGACGTCGCGGATGGTCGGGCCGAGCCCGCCCGGTCGCGTGCAGCCCCATGTCTCAACCCCTGACATGTCTACTCGCGCCCGGCGCGGCCACTACCCCGCACGTGATGTCGCGGTTGGCGGCGCGATCTCGTGCCTCACCCATTCCTCGACTGGAGGCCACTGTGACCACGACCGCACCCTCGTCGTCGGCCCTCGACACCAACCGAGCGCTACTGGCGGCTGCCGACACCGACATCGCTGCGTTCTTCGCCCTCTTCACCGACGACTGCCGGTTCCGCATGGCCAACAGCGAGGTCATCTGCGGGCGGGACGCCATTCAGGCCTGGGTTGCCCGGTATCTCGGATCGGTCGCCGGCATGCGACACGTGATCCTCGAGGAGTGGGCGGCGGACGACGTCGCCGCCGTCCGGGTCGAGGTCACGTACACCATGCAGAATGGCACCGAGTTCACGCTGCCTGCCGTGACCCGGACGCGCGTGCGCGACGGCAAGGTCGCCGAGTACCTCATCTTCATGGACCCGAGTCCGGTCCGAGCAGCATCGCGCTGAGGTCGACAGCGCCACTGCCATTCCGTCCCTCCGGCGTTCTTCCAGGCAGCCGGCCCTGCGCAACGCCGATGTGTCTCTTTCTTACAGGAGGCTGATCATGCTCAACCCCGACACCGCCGAGTCGACCGAGTCCGGGATTGCCACTACCCCTCCGGACGGGGTCTACGAGGTCGACCCCGAGGGCTCCCGGCTCCTGTTCCGAGCGAAGGCGTTCGCCCTGTCATGGGTCCGCGGGACCATTCCCGTTGCGGGCGGGACGATCCGCGTCGCCGACGGCCGGGCGAGCGGAGCCGGTGAGTTGACTGCCGACCGAATCACTACGGGTCTCGCGCCCCGCGACTGGCACCTGCGGTCATCGCACTATCTGCACACGGCGAAGCACCCCCGCATCCGGGTGTCGGTGGACAACGCCCCCGTCGGGGCCGCCTCAATTCCGTGCACGGCGGTCGTGCGTGGGGTCTCCTGTGTCACAGCGTTCGAGATTGGCGCCGTCGAGTACACCAGGGGCGTCCTGCGCGTGGACGGACGCCTCCTGCTCGACCGGACCCCCTTCCCGATGCTGTCTCCGATCGCGGGGGTGTCGCGCCTCGTTCACTTGGACCTCAGCATCCGAGCGACGAGGCAGCCCAATGGCTGACGCAACCACGGCGCTCATGCGTTCGACCGATAACGGTTACCAGGTCACGGGCGCCGACCATCTCAGCTGAGTCTGAATGGGTCCCGTGCCCATCGCCCGGCTCAGGGCCCCTCGGGGATCCGCGAGAACGCTGCGCCCCAGCACGAATCCGCACGAAGACACAGGAGGAAAGCATGACCGGACGTCTCGAAGGGACGGTCGCATTGATCACGGGCGGGGCCCGTGGCCAAGGGCGCGCGCACGCGATACGGATGGCGGAGGAAGGCGCCGACATCGTCGTCACCGACCTGTGTGAACAGTTGCCCTTCGTCCCGTACGCCATGGGCACGCGAGAAGAGCTCGACGAAACCCTCGCCGAGGTCGAGAAGCGAGACCGCCGGTGCCTCGCGATCACCGCGGATGCGAGGGACTCAGCGCAGATGCACGACGCCATCGCGCGGACGGTGAACGAATTCGGTCGTCTGGACACCCTCGTGGTCAATCACGGTATCGGTCTTCCCCATCCTGTCGAGGAGGAGGCGTCCGATGAGATCTTCGATGCCGTCGTCGAGACCAACCTGACCGCCGTCTGGCGTACGGTGCGCGCGGCCATCCCGCACATGAAGGAGCGAGGTGGCGCCATCATCGTCACCGCCTCTGCCGGCGGCCTGGTTCCCCTCTTGGGGCAGCCTGGTTACGTAGCGGCCAAGCATGGGCTCATCGGTCTGGTGAAGGCGTTGGCCGCAGAGCTCGCCCCGTACTGGATTCGTGTCAACGCCGTGTGCCCCACCTGCGTCGCCACACCGATGTTGCACAACCAGGCCATTCAGACGCTCTTCAGCGGCGGCAAGCCGGATGCCACGGTCGCCGACATCGTGTTCCCGGCGCAGGCCATGAACCTGTTGCCGGTGCCCTGGATCGAGCCCGAGGCAGTCTCGCACGCCATGGTGTACCTGGCATCGGACGAGGCCAAGTACGTCACCGGTATCGCACTGCCGATCGACGCCGGCATGTCGAATCAGCCTCCCGGGATCACTCCCTACATCGGGCAGCACCTCGCCGACGCGGCGTCATGACCCATCTCGGTGTGTTTCTCCGTAGTTGACAGACAGCGGCGCGAATGCGCCCGAACTGTGGATCCCCACGGAAAGGAATGGCAGTGCCGGTCAAGCTGATCTTCGTCGCCCGCCGACGCCCGGAACTCACCCCGGAGCAGTTCCAGGACTACTGGGTCAACCGTCACGCTCCACTGGTCAAGGAACTGCAGGACACCATTCGGATCAAGCAATACGTTCAGAGCTACAGGCTCGACACCCCGCTGAACGCTGACTTCTGCGCTGCCCGCGGGATCCCCTTCGAGGAGCCGCCGGGCGGGGTCGCCGAGGCTTGGTGGGACTCGTTGGAGGACGTGCGGGCCGGCTTCTCCGGACCGGACGGCGAGGAGGCTGCTCGACGCCTCATCGAGGACGAGGGCAAGTTCTGCGACTTCGCCACCTCACGAGCGTTCTGGACCGCCCAGCGCCAGATCATCTGATGCCGGTCAGCGGCGAGGCTCCCGTCCCGAAGGAGAGAGTGAGCAGCGTCCTCCGCAGGGCTCCACCGACCCGGCGGTGGTCCGGCGACACCGTCGACGCCGTCGTGGTCGGCACCAGCGTGGCCGAATACTCCGCGGTCATCGCCGCGCGTCAGCATGGCGCAGACGACCTCCCGCTCGAGAAGGCAAGCCGGAGCGGGGTGGACTGCGAAGAGACCGCGATGGCCGCGTCCTGGATCGGAGTGGCGCGGCCATTACGGGTCTCCATGGCGTGGGGAAGCGCGTCGCCTCCCCGTTCGGCAAGGCATACCCGGCCGCTGGAGCAACACCCGGTCGGCGACGTCTACGCCTGCCCGGTCGCCATCCACGAGAGCTTCCTCGCCGGCAACGTCCGTGATCAGGGCGGGCTTTCAGCGGGTATGGCAGACCAGCGAGCTGCGCAGCCCGCAGACCGGTGGCGCGTGCACGAAGTGCGCCCACTTCGACGCCTGCCGCGGCGGCTGCATGGCGGCCAAGTTCTTCACCGGCCTGCCGCTCGACGGGCCCGACCCCGAGTGCGTGCAGGGCTTCGGGGAGGCGGCGTTGGTCGCGCGGGACGGCTCGACGGTCATGCCCAATGGCCATCTCGACGACTCGCACAGCGGCCCGGTCCGGGGCCAGCTTACGCTGCTGGGGATGCTGGCCATCCCTGCCAAGATCTGCGACGAGCCCCCGCTCGCCGGCCTGAAACCGAGCTGACGAAGAGAGTGTCATGAGCGAGAACGAGGCATTCGGGGGCGATCCGGTCGCCGCAGGGAGCCGGGTGACCGGTCAGGACCGGGACACCGTCCGCGCCGTCCGGACGCGGGTGGCCCGCCACCTGGTGGGCCGCGAGCGGGAGCTCGACTTGCTGCTGGCCGCGGTCGCCGCCGGCCGGGACGTGCTGCTCGAGGGGCCGCCGGGGACGTCGAAGTCCACCCTGCTGCGCGCCATCACCGCTGAGTGGAACGTGCCGCTGGTCTTCGTCGAGGGCAACGCCGACCTCACGCCCACCCGGTTGGTCGGGCACCACGACCCGGCGCGGGTGTTGCGCGAGGACTACACCCCGGAGAACTTCGTGCCCGGCCCGCTGGTCGAGGCCATGCGGTCCGGCGGCTTCCTCTATGTCGAGGAGTTCAACCGCGCGCCGGAGGACACGCTCAACACCCTGCTCACCGCGATGGCCGAGCGGCGGATCACAGTGCCCCGGGTGGGCACCGTCGAGGCGGCATCGAGCTTTCGGATCGTGGCGTCGATGAACCCGTACGACAACATCGGAACCACTCGGCTGTCGACCTCGGTGCACGACCGGCTGTGCCGGCTGGCGATCGGCTACCAGGACGCCGATGCCGAGCGGGGCATCGTCGGCCGGCGGACCGGGGTGGAGTCGCCGCGGGTGATCGCCGACGCGGTGGCGATCACCCGGGCGACCCGCGAGTGCGACGATGTCCGGCAGGGTAGCAGCGTCCGCGGCGCGATCGACGTGGCCCTCGTCGCCGCCCAGCTCGCCGCGATGCGCGGCGTCCGGCTGCCGGACGAGCCGTCGGTGGCGCCGCCGCGTGGGTTGCCCGCGGAGTACACCGAGGTGGTGCTGGACGCCGTCTTGCTGGCGCTGTCCGGGCGGATCTTCCTGGTCGAGACGCTGGAGTCGACGCCCGAGGCGGTCCTCCGGGGGATCTGGCAGGACCACTTCCTGCTCCAGCCGTCGGCGGCCGAGCCCGGTTGAAGGGCGGTCGAGGCCGACTCGCCCGTCACCCGGCGCTCCCGGTCCGGGACGTCGCCGCGGGGGCTGCGGCCCCTGCGGCGCAAGCCCAAGCAGCTCACCGAGCAGCCGTCGCTGTACCAGCCGAGCAGCGGCGGGAACGGGCTGGCGCTGGCGTCGGGGGACCGGCGGCGCGGCCCGGGAGGCCCGTCTCGGCCGGGCGGGACGGCCGCGGGGACGACCGAGGAGCCGGCCGACCTGATCCTGCTGGCCGACCTTGCGCGCGAGAGCGCAGCCGACGCCGAGACCCGCCGGCGGGCCCGGCAGATCGCCCGTCGGCTCTCGGTACCGCGGCCGCCGTGGGACCGGCGCGCGCGGCGGGGTGTGGGGGAGTTGGCCAGCCGGTCGTGGACGGGGGGCTCGGACGAGCTGGACCTGGAGCGCACCCTCGAAGTGATCGGCGGTGAGCCGTTCCCGGAGGGGGACGACCTGATCGTCCGTGAGCGGGTCCGGCAGGCCCGGGCCGTGGTGCTCGTCGTCGACCTCTCGGGGTCGATGAAGGGCGAGCGCGTGCGCACGGCGGCTGCCGCGGTTGGCGCGCTCGCCGGGGAGCTCGCCCGTGACCGGCTCGCCGTCGTGGCCTTCTGGTCGGACGCGGCGGTGCTGGTCCGGTTGGGAGAGCCGGCGGAGCCGCTCGCCATCCTCGACCTGCTGCTGAGGGTTCCGGCCCAGGGGCTGACCAACGTCGGCTTCGCCCTCGAGGTCGCCGCTCGGCAGCTGGCCGGGGTCCAGCCCCGGGACGCGCGGGTGCTGCTGCTCTCGGACTGCGTGCACAACGCCGGCCCTGACCCGCGGCTGACCGCGGCCCGGCTCCCGCGCCTGGACGTGCTGCTCGACACCTCCGGCGAGCAGGACGTCGAGCTGGCCCGGGACCTCGCCCGGCTCAGCCACGGCCGGGTCCGGCCGGTCCGGGACCACCGCGATGTCGCCGTAGCGCTCAGGGGACTCTTCGTCGACTGACAGACGGAGGCCTGGCGCAGGGTCCTGGCGGCCGGCCGGTCTTCGAGCCGTTCAAGCGGCGGGGCACGATCGCGGCGATGTAGACACATCGGGTCGAGCCTGCCGGGTACCCGTGTTCTCACATGTCAGATGCGGCTGGCGCTCACCGGCTTCGCCACGCATCGGGTGGACCAACTCGCTGAGCAGTGCCAGGGCGGTGGCGCCGAGAGCGTGGCCGCGGGACAGTAGCCCACCGTCACTGTTGACCGGCCTGTCACCCCTCGGGCCCGTCCGTCGGTCGAGTGCAGCGGCGATGGCTTCGCCTCTGGCGGCGATGCCAACCTGCTCGTACTGCACCAGCTCGGCGAAAGCGCTGGCGTCGTGGAGCTGGAAGACGTCGATGTCGTGGAGGGACAGCCCCGGTGGCGGCGTGGGCCGCCTGGGCCGCCCGCTCGACGACGGATCCTGCCGGCCCCTGGCTCACTGACCGGAGCGGGGACGGCGAGATCGCCGCGGATCGCCTCAGGACGGGTCTCGTCCCCCGCGACTGGCACCTGCGCTCCTCGCACTACCTGCACATCACCGAGCACCGCGGATTCGCGCGTCAGTGGCCTCCAACTTCGTCGGCGGTCCGTTCGAGTGCACTCTGGCCATGCGAGGCGTGGCACGCTCGATGCCGTTGGACGGCCGCGCCGTCGAGGCCGAGCCACGATTCGCGCGGAGGAGCACCTCCTGCTCGAGCGACTGCCGTTCCGATGTTGCCAGTCCTGCCAATAGACCTGTCTTCGCGCCGGGACTTCTTGTTATATCAGATAGCGATCCCTATGGTCTGGGTCACACCACAGCCACATGGCCGCGACATCTCCAACAGACGACGCGTGACGGCTCGTCGGCCCATGGACGAAGGGATCACTCGATGACCGACCTGCAGGTCCCAGTGCTCGTCGTCGGCGGGGGAGGCTGCGGTCTCTCCTCCTCGATCTTCCTGTCCAACCTCGGCGTGGACCACCTGCTCGTCGAGCGGCACGAATCGACGTCCCACCTGCCGAAGGCCCACTACCTCAACCAGCGCACCATGGAGGTCTTCCGCCAGCACGGTGTGGCGGACGCGGTCTACGCAGTCGGCACGCCGTTGGCGAACTTCGGCAGGGTCCGCTGGCGGACGTCCCTGGGCGGCGACGGCACGCTGGACGCGCGCACCTTCTTCGAGATGGACGGATTCGGCGGCGGCGCCCTGTATGACGTCTACGCCAAGGACAGCCCCTGCCTGTCGAGCAACCTGCCCCAACTCCGGCTCGAGCCCCTCCTGCGCCGGCAGGCCGAGCAGCACACGGCCGGCCAGCTCCGGTTCGGCCACGAGCTGGTCGACCTCGTCCAGGACGCCGACGGGGTCACCGCGACAGTGAGGGATCGGACCGCCGACACCACCTACGAGGTCCGGGCCCAGTACGTGATCGCCGCCGACGGCGGGAAGACGATCGGCGAGAAGCTCGGTGTCACGATGCAGGGCCCCAGCGGGCTGCTCGACATGGTGAGCGTGCACTTCACAGCAGACCTGTCCGAGTACGTCGACGAATCCTGCCTGATCACCTGGTTCTTCAACCCGGACGGCGCGGGTTCGTGGGGCAGCGGCGCGATGGTCCCCATGGGCCCGACCTGGGGGAAGCACTCAGAGGAGTGGGTCGTCCACTTCACCTTCGGCCCGGACGACCCGGATCGATTCGACGAGGCGGCCATCGTCCCGCGGCTTAAGGCCCTGCTCAAGCTGCCGGATCTCGACGTGCACGTGCACAAGGTCAGCCACTGGATCCTGGAGGGCGTCCTCGCCGACCGCTACCAGGTCGGACGGGTCTTCCTGGCCGGCGACGCCGCTCACCGGCACCCGCCGACCACCGGTCTGGGGTTGAACACCGCTATCCAGGACGCGCACAACTTGGCCTGGAAGCTCGCTGCCGTGCTCGGTGGCCAGGCCGGTCCGGCCCTGCTCGACACCTACGAGCCGGAGCGACAGGCGATCGGGATGCGGAACGTCGACTGGGCGATGTTCACGTTCCTCAACCACCTGGTCATCGACGCCGGCATCGGCCTGCTGCCAGGTCAGCCGCCGGAGGCGAACCGGGCCGCATTCGAGGCGTTCTTCGCCGACACCCCGATGGGCGAAACCCGTCGCGCCCGGGCCGCGGAGGTCATCGCCACGCAACGCACCGAGTTCCAGGCCCACGACCTGGAGATCGGGTTCTCCTACGCGGCCGGCGCCCTGGTGCCGGATGGCACCAGCCCGCCCCCTGCCGATCCGATGGGCGGCGTCTACCGACCGACGACCCGGCCGGGCCACCGCCTGCCGCACGCCTGGCTCATCGGCGGGGACCAGCGCCTGAGCACCCATGACCTCGTCGAGCGCAACGGTTTCGTCGTGCTGACGGGCAGCACGGGCGCGGCATGGGCGGGCGCCGTGGCCACGGTCGCGGAGAAGTTCGGCGTCCGCATTCGAGTGGTCGCGGTCGGCGGTGCCGCCGACATGGCCGATGAGGACGGCACCTGGGGCACAGTCCGCGAGATCGGGGAGAGCGGCGCGATCCTCGTCCGCCCCGACAACCACGTCGCCTACCGCGCGATGGGAGAAGTCCCGGACGCCACCGACGCGCTCACCCAGGCGATGGGAGCGGTGCTGGGCCGCTGACCGGGGCCCGGCCTCCGAACTCCAATCATGTCGTCGCCGCCCTGTGGAGATCGAGCCGGCGACGAGCACCCGGCGGCACCCCCGGTGTCGGCGTGTGCCGAGTACCCGCTGGCCGGCTTCACCCCGACCCCCTGACCGAGACGAAGAGGCACCTCTCGATGACTAAGCCCACCTGGCTGGCCAATCCCTGGAAGCAGAACCCGTGGTTCGAGTCGGTGGCCGTGGCCCAGCGGCGGGCCCGCACGCGGCTGCCGGCGCCGGTGTACGCGGCGCTGCTGGCCGGGTCCGAACGCGGCCAGACGGTGGCCGAGAACGAACTGGCGTTCCGCGAGCTCGGCCTGGCCCCGCACGTGGCCGGCAACCCGCCGGTCCGGGAGCTGGCCACCACTCTCATGGGCCAGGAGATCGCGCTGCCGGTGGTGATCTCCCCGACCGGGGTGCAGGCCGTCCATCCGCAGGGGGAGGTGGCGGTGGCCCGCGCCGCGGCCGCCCGGGGAACGCTGATGGGGCTGAGCAACTTCGCCTCCAAGCCGGTCGAGGAGGTCGTCGCGGCGAACCCGCGCACGCTGTTCCAGATGTACTGGACCGGCGACCGGGACGTGATGGTTGAGCGCATGGAGCGCGCCCGGGCGGCCGGCGCCATCGGGCTCATCGCCACGCTGGACTGGTCCTTCTCGATCGGCCGGGACTGGGGCAGCCCCGAGATCCCGGAGAAGGTGGATCTGCGCACCATGCTGCGGATGGCGCCGGAGGTCGCGCGCAAGCCGCGTTGGCTGGCGACCTTCGCCCGCAGCGGGCGCCTGCCCGACCTGACCGCGCCCAACCTCGCTCGCCCGGGCCAGCCCGCGCCGGGGTTCTTCGGCGCCTACTACGAGTGGATGAACACGCCACCGCCCACCTGGGACGACGTGGCATGGATGCGCCAGCAGTGGGGTGGCCCGTTCATGCTCAAGGGTGTGTGCCGCGTCGACGACGCCCGGCGGGCCGTCGACGCCGGCGTGACTGCGATCTCGGTGTCCAACCACGGTGGCAACAACCTCGACGGCACCCCGGCGGCCATCCGCATGCTCAAGCCGGTCGTCGACGCCGTGGGTGAGCAGGTCGAGGTGGTCATGGACGGTGGCATCCGCCGCGGCTCGGACGTGGTCAAGGCGCTGTGCCTGGGCGCTCGGGCAGTGCTCATCGGGCGGGCGTACCTGTGGGGCCTGGCCGCCAACGGGCAGGCCGGGGTGGAGAACGTGCTGGACATCATGCGCATGGGCATCGACTCAGCGCTGCTGGGCATGGGAGTCGCCTCCGTGCGCGACCTGCGACCGGAGCACCTCCTCGTGCCGGACGACTTTCATCGGGTGCTGGGTGCCGGCCGCGAGATCTCGCCCGGGGCGCCGTCGTCGCTCGCCGCCGGCTCCTGACTGTCGACCTTCCTCGCGGACGCGGTGTCGAGGGCACGCTCACCGGCTTCACCCAGACCGAGCAGGTCAACGTGCGCCTCGGCCACGGCGCCACCCCGGCCCCCCGGACGGGCACCGACGCACATCGTCATCGAAATGGGGTTGATGAGAGGGAGATCCCATGGATCGGATGAGGACAAGGTCGTCATCGTCACCGGCGGCGCGCGAGGTTTCGGGCGGTGCCGCATGTGCTGCACCGGCCTCGGAAGGGGCAGCCGACGTCGTCGCCGACATCCTCGAGGACGCCGGGCAACAGACGGTCGCGGAGATCGAACGCTCCGGCGGCAGAGCGCGCTTCGCCCGACCCGCCTTCACGGTCATCGAGTTGAGCATCGCTGCGACCAGGCAGCGGTGAGCGCCCGAGGCGGCCGCGGCGATCCGGAGCCGCCGGCCCCGCGCCGCGATCCCCGACGGCATGCGCCATCGGCCGAAGTGGACGCTGGCCCTGGACATGCTCGCCGAGCTGACCGATTCGACGCTGACCCCGCCGGTGATGGCCGCCGACGCCGGCTACGGCAACCTGGAAAGGGTTCACTACGGTTGACCTATTCCGTGCACGTCGAAGTCAGCGCCCCTGAATCTCGGCTACCACCAGCTTGACGACCATGCCGTCAAAGCTGGTGAGAAACCTCAGTGACCCGCCGAGGGGCCGGTGTTCACCACCGGGGTCGCGCAGGCGGGGTCCCGGTTCCGGCGTCGGCGCACCCGGCGTCGGCTGAAGGCGGTCAGGGCATGTTGGTGGCTCTCGGGTGCGGGTGGCCGTGGCGAGCCACTGAGCCCGCTGGCGCGCCGGCGTCGACGGGGCCCGGCGATGACGCCGCCTCATATGTGGCGGTGACGGATCGGTGACACGGACGTCCCACCATGGACCGCGTCCACGGGGAACCACCGTCGCGCGGGAACCGGCCATCGAAGGGGATGGCAGGTCGGTGCGCGCCCGCTCTTTGCGGGGCCTCGGCGGTCTGCTCCACCCGCAGCCCAGAAGCAGCGCTCCTCGACGCTCCTCGACTGCTCACATCTCGTTCGCTGAGGAGAGGGCCGACGCCAGGGTCGCCCGACCGTGGGCGGCCCGGGGAGTGGCGGCGGTACGCGAGCGCAGCAGCGGCGGCATCGAGCGGTTACCCATGGGCGACGAGATGGCCGCACGAGACAGACGGAGTTGACGATGACGACGAAGGATTCCCTGACCAATCTCGCAGTTGACGTCCCCTTCATCCCGGTCAAGGCGCGCAACACACTGTTGGACAGCCTCTTCTACGACGTCGGGAGCCTGTCGGGCGAGGAGCAGGCGCAGCTCTCCCCGTTGACCGATCGCGAGGGGGCCATCGTCGTCGTCCCGCCCAGCGGCAGGGGGCCGTTGCGCCACTATCGGAATGCCGCGCGCTACGTCAACGCCGAAGGTGACCGGATCCGCGCCCTCGCCGTCGCCGGGGTCGGCAGCTCCGTGATTGGCACGGCCGCGTTCGCGCGTAACGTGGCCGACGCGATCGGCTCCGATGTCGCCGGCGTGGTGACCGGCTACGGGTTCACGGACCTGATCACGGAGGCCTTGGGCGGCTGGTTCTTCTTCGGCGCTCTGGACAGAGCCCGCATGCGTTTCGAACGGCTGGTGGAGACCTCGAGGTCGGCGCTGGGGAGCGCACTGCCGGCGGCGCTGGGGGGGCGGGACATCGAGCCGGTGCGGCAACTCCGGGGCGCTCCCGGCTTTGATGTCGAGACCGTCGTCGACATCCTCAAGGCACGCCCCGAGGAACTTGTCCTCTTGGTCGGCCACAGCAAAGGCAGCCTCCTGCTCGACTACGTGCTCGAGCAGTTTGTGTGCGAGCTCGATGGAGACGACCACGAGCTGTATGACAGATTGCACGTCGTGACATTCGGGGCCGTCGTCGACGTGCCGGACCAGTTCAAGCACGTGCATCAGTTCCTGGGCTCGTTGGACTGGTTCGGTGGCCTGAACTCGCGCCGCAGCACACCACGTTCTCCGGTGCCCGGCGCCTGGCACCACCTCAACCGCAGACTCCCGTACCACCTGGATGCCGTGCAGGCCTTGCAGGAGTACATGGCCGACGGTGTCGTGGTGCGATTCGACGAGCAGAGAGACCGTGCTGCCGCTGCGGGAGCCCAGCCAAACGCATGACCCCAGGAGCGCTTCGGTAGCTGAGGGACTGCCCCCGGTTCACTTGAGTCCTTGCCTGTGAGGCCCGGCTCACTGGAGGGATCAGCATCGTGCCCAAGCCGTCTCCCGCGGAGTCCGTCGTGACGTGATCGCCGTGGCACGCACGAGCGAGGCGTCGGTGGCGCAGGTCGCCTGGGACTTCGGGATCTTGGAGTCCTGCCTGGCCGCTGGCTGAAAGGGGCCGCCTGAGAAGGCGGCCTGCCCCTGTCGGCCAGCGGCGCCTGCGGCGGCGGAGGCACCGTGTGGGGGGGTACCGCAGGTCGCTTTCGTCAAAGCAGTGGTGCAGCGCGCCGTCGCTCGTAGACGCGTCCTAACCGTGACTTTGACCTGTCGAAGGCACCGCCTGTCGTGACCGAGGTCCTCCTGGACGACGTCGGTGTGTGTCCCGGCCGCCAGCAGGGAGCTTGCTGATGATCGCCGGGGCCCACCGGCCCAGTGGCACGGTTGCGGCGTCACCTATCCGTTGCTGTAGATCCGGTGCGGATCGATCAGCACGGCGGTGCGCCGTTGCTCGGCCATGACGCGGTCGTATTCGTCCCAGTTCTCGTGCTGGCCGCCGGCCGCGGCGAACACCGCGCGCAGCAGCAGGCGGAGCTGGTCGGCGTCGGGCAGCCACGGCTGCGGGTCGTCGGGCCCGGCCACCTGGGCGCGTCCTTCCACCGTCGCCCACTGCCAGCCGTGCCGGAAGGTGACGGTCACCTGCGGGCGGGCGCGGAGGTTGGCCAGCTTGACCCGGCCGTAGGTGACGAAGGCGAGCGCCGGCTGCCCGGTCGCCGGGTGGGTGAGGATCCCCGCGTTGACCACCGAGGCCTGGATGGTCGAGTCCGCCCGCAGGGTGGAGATGACCGCGAGGTGGTGCTCGTCGGCGGCTATGGCCGCGACGTCGTCGAGGCTGGTCATACCCAGACCTTGGCACCAGCGCCGGGGCGGCTCAGGTCGGCTGCTCGCGGTCGACCAACCGGCCACGACCTCGGCGGGGTGGGAGCCAGGCGTCTGGCGGGCCGGCACGAGACCTGTGGGTGGTGGCAGTCGACGGCGTGCTGGGGAGTTCGCGGCCGCGCGCACCACCCGGGGAGGCGGCCTGGGGGACGGCGGTGCACCGCCCTGAACACGCTCGTGACGTCCTGGGAGTGCGGGGATCGGCTCACGGCTTGACGCCATGGCGATCGGCGAGTTCCGCAACCCGGTCCCAGTGGAAGGTCACGCCGTAGCGGGCGTGGTGCGCCTCCAGTGCCTCACGCCGCTCGGGCTCGGTCATCGCGGAGTCAGCGAAGATCGCGGCGACCTCGTCGTAGTAGGAAGCGAAGGTCGCTGGTACGTGCAGCTCCATCACCCGCGCGGGCTCGCTGCCAGCGTTCCAGAAGGCGTGTGACACGCCACGAGGCTTGATCACGTAGCTGCCGGCATCGGCGGTGACGACGTCCTCACCCACCTGGAACACCACTCGCCCGGAGATGACGTAGGAGCACTCGTCTTCACGGGTGTGGGTGTGCGGCGGGATGAGCGTACCGGGAGCGACCTGACCTTCCACGACGAGGAGACGACCGCCGAGGTGGTGTGCGTCCACCTTGTGGACCATGTCCATCCGGGGCACCCGTGCGCCTTCGTCGGGCCGGATGATGACCTGGCTGTCAGGGTCCTGGCTCATCGTCTCTCCTGTTCCGGGCTCCTCGTCGATGCCGACGGGATGCGTGCCGAGGTCGCCGGCGCAGCAACCCGTCGATGACCGAGCACGGTCCCACTCGACCGGTGGGTCACGACGCCGCGGACGCCGAGCGGTGAGCGCCACGAGCCCGTCGACCACGCCGCGTCAGGATCGTGGCACCCGGCCGTGGCCGACGGGCTGTCCGGCGCAGAGGCACCGGGCGCACCTCGGCAGCCGCCCCCGACGGGCGGCAACGCGCTGCCGGGAACGCGATGATCGTGTCCGGCTCACGTCGACGAACCAGACCTTCAGGGTGTTCGACATCCGCGAACGCGCGGGGGAGGAGTGCAGCAACCGGTACAGCGACGCGCTCCGGGAAGTGGCGCATCGGACCGGACGCCGGCGAACGGCAGATGCCACCTGGCTGCGCTGATCGCACAGCCCGGAACCGTGGCGAACCCTCGACCGTGACCGGGCGCATGCCGGCACCGGCTCGACCGGCTCAGGTGTCGCGAACGGCCCACCCCGCGACGACCTCGAGGTGGGCCTGCCTGGGTCACCGGCGGCGGGGGAAGAGCAGGCTCAGTCCGAGTGGAGCGCGGAACGGTGTCCAGGCGCCCTCGGCCATCCCCAGCCGGTCGGCCAGCAGCCACAGCACCGCCGGGTTGCAGGCGAGGCCGAGGTGGCTGCCGCGTACCTCCACGTTTTCCCGCCGGGAGCGGACCTCGTACCGACACGACGACCAGGGCACGATGCCGTCGGCCCGTGTGTAGACCGACGTCGCGGGCACGCGCAGGGAGCCGCGCTCGGCCCAGGGCCGGGGCAGCGCTGCCGCCCCGCGGAGCAGGCGGGTGCCACCGTCGACGATCCCCGACGCCGTGCGGACCCAGGGCGCCGATCGCACCACCGGCGTGCCGAGGGTGACCAGTCCCCGGACGCTGCCCGGCGCGGCTCGGGCCAGTTCCTGCGCGTAGAGCCCACCGAGACTCCAGCCGACCAGGCTGACCCGCCGTCCCGAGGTCCGGTGCAACCGCTCGAGTCGTGCGCGCAACGTGTCGACGACGCGGCCCGTCGGGCCCCGGTTGATGCCCAGGCTCCAGCCGGACACGTCGTGGCCGAGGGCGCGGAGCGCGGTCCGGAGCACCACGGTGGCGGGGTCGCCGGTCATCAGGCCCGGCAGCACCAGCACCGGGTGGCCGTCACCGCGGCGGGCAGCCGCGAGCAACGGCCATGCAGCCGCCAGGGCGGCGACGTCCAGACCCGCCCGCGGCGGCTCGGTGAGCAGCAACGCTCGTGAGGGGTAGCGCTCGACGGCAGGCACCCGGACAGCATCCATGGCACCGGACGTCCCGACCCGGCCGGCCGTCCACACCCCCCTGGGCACGATCGGGACCTCCGGGAGGCTCAGCGCGTCCGTCAGGGCAGCCTCGGCGTGGTGCCACGACGGTGGCCGAACGACGGCGTCCACGGTCGTCCGCAGTGTGTCCCCGACGACGGTCCGGGCGTCCGAGCCAGAGGCCTTGTCCGGGGACGGGCGTGGTGAGCTCCTGGGGCGTGTGAAAGCGTTCCGGGCATGGTCGGACACGAGGACCTCGCCGTGCGCACGCTCGGACCCTGCCGGATCGACTCGCCTCTGGCAGCCCGGCTGGGCGAGCGGGAGACGACGCAGCACTCGGTCGTGGAGGAGGACCGGATCCTCTTCGACGACACGATCTCCATGGCGGGTGCCCGCGGCCTCCCGGTCGACCAGCTGCCCAGCCTGGAGCCCGGCGGCCCCCGGAAGCGGATCTACTTCGACCCGGCCAAGACGCGGGTCGGGATCGTGACCTGCGGTGGCCTGTGTCCCGGTCTCAACGACGTCATCCGCGGGCTGGTGCTCGAGCTCTCCCGGCACTACGGGGTCCGGCGCATCGTTGGGTTCCGCAACGGCTACCGCGGGTTCATCCCGCGGTACGGGGAGGACGTCGTCGACCTCACCGCGGAGGTCGTCCAGCACATCGACGACGAGGGCGGCACGATCCTCGGCACCTCTCGCGGGGAGCAGGATCCGGAGGAGGTCGTCGACGCCCTCGAACGGCTCAACATCAACATCCTCTTCGTGATCGGCGGCGACGGCACCATCCGCGGGGCCATGGAGATCGTCCGCGTGGTCGGGGAGCGGGGCCTGAAGGTCGCCGTGGTGGGGATCCCCAAGACGATCGACAACGACATCCCCTACATCGACCAGAGCTTCGGCTTCCAGACCGCGATGGCGGAAGCGACGAAGTCCATCCACGCGGCCAGCGTCGAGGCCCGTTCCGCGCCCGGGGGGATCGGGCTGGTCAAGCTCATGGGCCGCCACTCCGGCTTCATCGCCTGCTACTCCACCCTGGCCAAGGACGACGCCGACTACGTCCTCATCCCCGAGGTGCCCTTCGCCCTGGACGGCGAGCGGGGGTTCCTGGAGCACCTGCGCCGCCGGGTGACCGAGCGAGGGCACGCGGTTGTGGTCGTGGCCGAGGGGGCCGGACAGGAGCACGTCGAGGGCGAGGCGCCGGGCACGGACGCCTCAGGCAACGTCCGCTTCGGCGACATCGGTCGCCTGCTGCGCCGGCTGATCACCGAGCACTTCGACGCGCACGGCACGGAGTGCAACGTCCGCTACTTCGACCCCAGCTACGCCATCCGCAGCGTGCCGGCCAACCCCTTCGACAGCGCGTACTGCCTGCGGCTGGCGCACGCGGCGGTGCACGCGGCGATGGCCGGACGCACGGAGGTCATCGTCGCGCGGAGGCGGCGGCGCTTCGTGCACATGCCCATGCCGCTGGCGGTCAGCCGTCGCAACCACGTCGACCCGCTGGGTGACCTGTGGTTGTCGGTGCTCGAGGCGACCGGGCAGCCCGTGCGCTTCCAGTGAGCCGATCGGACGTCGACGTCCATGGTGGCCGGCGCGGACGGGACCCTCGCCTCTCCTGGCTCATGACCTCTGGTCAATCCGAGCGACGTCCGGCCGGCATGCGACCGACCGAGGAGCTGGGGCGCGGGTGAGGGCCCGGGTCGCGGCTGCGGTGGTGGTCGCAACCGTCGATGACGGCTGAGTGGACGGTCCCGGCGAGTCCGGCGACCCACCGGACTCGCCGGGACCGGTCCGGCCTGTTCGCTCGTTGATCGCGGACACCAGCGGGCGCACACTGCGGACGTCGTCGCCCACGAGGAGGCATCGGTGGCCCTGTACGAAGCCCTCGCCCGATCGGATCAGCAGACCCTGCGCCTGGCACCGCTGTGGGTGTTCAGCGCACTGGTCGGCCGGACGCGGCTGGAGACCTGGGAGCTGGATGCCATCTGGGACGCCGTTCGCGCCACGCTGCCGACGACGACCTCGCTGGGCAGCGAGGCGCTGCAGGCGACGCTGGACGACCCCGACATCGTGGCGGCATACGAGCGGGACCGCCGCCCCGTCACCACCGGCCTGCTCGCGGCCGCGACGGTGTCGGCCAGGGTCGGCCCTGACGTCGCGAGCGCGGTGAGGTCTGCTCTCCTCGCCGTCGGCGAAGGCGTCGCGCGGGCGCGAGGACCCTTCGGTCGCTCGATCAGCCGCCAGGATGCCGACACCCTCGAGCTGCTGGCCGAGGTCCTGGACCTCAGCGACGCGGACCCGCACCGCCTGTTCGCCTTCGCCTGATCCCTTCGGACGCCACCGGACAGCGCCAGGACCGACTCGATGCGCCTCGGCCGGTCGCCGACGGGTCCTGGAGGGCAACGCCCGAGCGGGCATCACGCGCGAACGCCGGCGCCGAGGCTGCCCGCCGTGCGGCTCGCCGGGGCAACCGGGGTGACCCTCCTGGAGGAGCAACCGAGGTCGGGCGGGCGTGCCCGCACCGCGGGTCTGCGGCGCGGACGCCAGCAATGGGACGTCTACCTGGACTTGCTGGACGCAGAGCTCCGTGACCCGGGTGTGGACATCCGGCTCGGGCCGGCGGTGGCGAACCGGGCCGGGCACCGACCGTGTCGACCCGAGCCGGACCGCCCGCAGCGCCCGATCGGTGCCAAGGTGTGGCGTCGACGTGGCGACGGTGCGGTGACCTCGCCCATCCCCGTACCGGGAGGAGCAGGTCATGGTCGGCGATCGCCGTCAGCGTCGCCGTGAACCCGACACCGGTGGCGAGGCCGAGGTAGAGCGACCCGATGATCAGCGAGATCACCGGGTCGACCTTGACCTTGATGATGAGCAGGACAATGACGGCGATGGCGATGGCGGTGTGCAGCACGGGTCGATCGACGTCTCACCGATCGTCATCGGCCTCGCCATCGCCTCGGGCGCGATGTTCGCACTCCAGGTCAACAGCAACTCCTTCTGGATGTACAAGTCGCTGCTGGGACTGTCGACCCGGGGCACCTTCAAGACCTTGACCATGGTCACCTCCGTCGCCTCGGTCGTCTCGCTGCCGATGGTCATGGCGGTCGCGCTCATCGCGCAGGGCGGGCCGACCGCGGGGTGCGTGCAGGCGGCGACGGCCGTGTCACAGGACGTCGGACGACGACGCCCCCGCCTGGATCAGCCGGCGCCGCCGGTCGACGGCCGAGGCACCGGGTCGGCCGCCGGGACCGCGTAGCGCACTCGGAGCGAGCCGCCCGGCCAGGTCTCGCTGTCCAGCAGCGTCAGGCGCACGGTGGGCCCTGCCGGATCGAGCAAAGGCGTGCCCGTGCCGAGCAGCACCGGCGCGACGAACAGTTCGAGCTCGTCCACCAGCTCGGCGCGCAGCAGAGCGCGCATCACGGTGATGCTGCCCCAGACGATCGTGGTCCCGGTCGGGCCGGCCCCACGGCGCGACCGGACGTGCGCGACGGCGTCGGGCACGATCCGTGCCGCTGGGTGCTCACCCCACGGCGCGGCGCCGAGCGTGCTGGACGCGACGGTCTTGGGCAGGGCGTTGATGAGCGGGGCGAGCGCTTCGTCCTCGGCCGTGGGCCAGAACCGGACGAACTCCTCGTAGGTGCGTCTGCCCAGCAGCACCTCGTCGACGGCGTCGAGCAGCGCCGTGTTGTGCCGGTCCGAGGCGGAGAAGTCGGGCACGGCGTCGAAGACGTCGGTCTCGCCGTTCCGGCCGGCGACCATGCCGTCGACGGAAACCCACTGCTGGGCCAGAACGCGTCGCATGCGACCTCGCTCAGCTCGTTCCGCGGCCGGTCCGCGGACCCACTGCGGGGACCGCCCAGGGCCCGCCCACTCATCGCTCCCGGTGCGCATCGTCCCGCGCGGGCGTTCCTCGTCCTCGGACGCGCCGCTCCCAGGATCGGCGCCGCCCACCGGATCGAGAACCCCCGCAATTGGCCGATGTGCCGCAACCCCGGGATGCTGTGGCCGGAGATCAGGCAGCGAGGGGGTGACCGTGGCTCTGCACCGTCGTCCGTGGGCCCTGCTCGTCCCCGTGCGGCGCTGCGCCGCGGACCGCCGACGGCCGCCCGCACGGCGGCCCTCGCGGGGGTCGTGCCCCGTGTCGTGCGCAGGAGCACCCGCCCGTCGTCGGGTCGCCGACTGCCCAGCCGCTGCACCGGTCACCAACGCCGATCCGGCCGCCCGGAAGCGGGCGGCCGGATCGATCGCCGGGGGGCTCCCGCCCCACGGCCGGAGACATCCGCAACCTCACCAGATCCTGCACACGCAGAGGGGATGAGTCTTGTCCAGGTCTCACCAGGAAGCCGCTGTCCCGCCGGCGTCCCGCACGTCCATCGTCAAGGTCGTCGGCGCCAGCCTCGTCGGGACGACCGTGGAGTGGTACGACTTCTTCCTCTACGGCTCGGCCGCCGCGCTGGTCTTCAACAAGCTGTTCTTCCCCGACTTCGACCCGCTCGTCGGCACGCTGCTCGCGTTCGCCACGTACGCCGTGGGCTTCGCGGCCCGCCCCATCGGTGGGGTGATCTTCGGGCACTTCGGCGACAAGATCGGCCGCAAGCAGATGCTGGTCATCACGCTCATGCTGATGGGCGGCGCGACGTTCCTGATCGGCCTGCTGCCGACCTACGCCACGATCGGCATCTGGGCGCCGATCCTGCTGATCGTCCTCCGGCTGGTGCAGGGCTTCGCCCTCGGTGGCGAGTGGGGCGGCGCGGTGCTGATGGCCGCCGAGTACGGCACGCCGGAGCGACGCGGGTACTGGGCCTCCTGGCCGCAGGCCGGCGCGCCGGCGGGCAACCTCCTCGCCGTCGCCGTCCTCGCGCTCGTCTCGGCGGTGACCACCGACCAGCAGTTCGAGTCCTGGGGCTGGCGCATCCCCTTCCTGCTCAGCGCGGTGCTGGTCGGCGTGGGTCTCTGGATCCGGGTCTCGATCGAGGAGTCGCCGGTCTTCCGCGCCGCCCGGGAGCAGTCCGCCACGGCCGAGGAGGCTCCCAAGCTGCCCGTTGTCCAGGTGCTCAAGGAGTACCCGCGGGAGATCATCCTGGCCATCGGCGCCCGCCTGGCGGAGAACATCGGCTACTACATCTTCACCGCGTTCGCGCTGGCCTACGCCACTGGTGAGGCGGGCGTCTCGCAGAGCACGGCGCTCAACGCGGCGCTCATCGCCTCCGCGATCCACTTCGGTGCCATCCCCGCGATGGGTGCGTTGTCCGACCGGTTCGGCCGCCGGCCGGTGTACCTGGTCGGGGCCGTGGGTGTCGGGGTGTGGGGCTTCGTCTTCTTCGCCTTGTACGACTCGCAGTCGTTCCTGCTGCTGGCGCTCGCCGGCACGATCGGCCTGGTCTTCCACGGAGCGATGTATGGGCCCCAGGCGTCGTTCTTCTCCGAGCTGTTCTCCACCCAGGTGCGCTACAGCGGCCTGTCGGTGGCCGGTCAGGTGTCCTCGATCGTGGCCGGCAGCCTGGCGCCGATCATCGCCACGGCGTTGTTGATCGAGTACGGCAGTTCCCTGCCGATCTCGATGTACCTCGCCGGTGCCGCGGTGCTCACGGTGATCGCCGTCGTGCTCAGCCGGGAGACCGCGCGCAGCGACCTGACGCGGGACCCCGCCGCCGATCGGGCGGCGGTCGGCGCCGGCCGGCGCTGAGCCCCGCCGTCCGGTGCACCGCAACAAGGTCATCTCGGCCGACGCCGCGGCGCAGATCGTCCTCGACGGCGACACCGTCGCCACCGGGGGATTCGTCGGCGTCGGGTTCGCCGAGGAGCTGGCGCTCGCGCTGGAACGGCGGTTCGAGACCACCGGCTCGCCGCGGGACCTCACCCTGGTCTACGCGGCGGGCCAGGGCGACGGCGGCACGCGCGGGCTGAACCACTTCGCTGCCGAGGGCATGGTGCGCCGGGTCATCGGCGGGCACTGGGGCCTCGTGCCGAGCCTCGGTGCGCTCGCTCTCGACGAGCGCATCGAGGCGTACTGCTGGCCGCAGGGTGTGATCAGCCACCTGTTCCGGGAGATCGCCGGGGGGCGCCCGGGCGTGGTGACCACGGTCGGTCTCGGCACGTTCGTCGACCCGCGCCACGGGGGCGGCCGGATGAACCGGTGCACCACGGAGGACTTGGTCGAGCTGGTGACGCTGCGCGGGGAGGAGCACCTGTTCTTCCCCGCGCAGCCGGTGCACGTGGCCCTGCTGCGCGGGACGACCGCCGACCCCGAGGGCAACATCACCATGGAGCGGGAGGCGCTCACCCTCGAGGTGCTGTCGATGGCCCAGGCGGCCAAGAACTCCGGCGGCGTGGTGATCGTGCAGGTCGAGCGCGTGACCGAGCACCGGACGCTGAGCCCGCGCGAGGTCAAGGTCCCCGGCATCCTGGTCGACGCGGTCGTGGTCGCGCAGCCCGCCAACCACGGTCAGACGTTCGCCGAGGCCCACAACCCCGCCTACACGGGGGAGATCACGGCGCCCAGCACCGGGCTGACGCCGATGCCCCTCGACGCGCGCAAGGTGATCGCCCGTCGCGCCGCGATGTTCCTGTCGACCAACGCGGTGGTGAACCTCGGGATCGGCATCCCCGAGGGGGTGGCGGCGGTGGCCGCCGAGGAGCGGATCCTCGACCTGATCACGCTGACCGTCGAGCCCGGCGGTGTCGGTGGCATCCCGGCCGGCGGGTTGAGCTTCGGCGCCGTCGCCAACCCGCAGGCGATCATCGACCAGCCGTACCAGTTCGACTTCTACGACGGCGGCGGGCTGGACCAGGCGTTCCTGGGCATGGCCGAGGCCGATGCGGAAGGGAACGTCAACGTCAGCAGGTTCGGTCGCAGGCTCGCCGGTGCGGGCGGCTTCATCAACATCAGCCAGAACGCCAAGGCGGTCTTCTTCCTCGGTACGTTCACCGCCCGCTCGAGGGTGGCGGTGCGCGACGGTGCGCTGGTCGTCGACGACACCGGCGCGGTCGCGAAGTTCCGCGACCGGGTCGCGCAGGTGACCTTCAACGGGCGCCTGGCCGCAAAGCGCGGGCAGGCCGTCCACTACGTCACCGAGCGGTGCGTCCTGCGGCTGACCGAGCGGGGCCTCGAGCTGGTCGAGGTCGCCCCCGGCGTCGACGTGGAGCGGGACGTGCTGGCCCACATGGACGTCGCTCCCGTCGTCAGCGACGACCTCTGCACGATGGAGGACGTCATCTTCCGCGACCGGCCGATGGGGCTGCGCGCCCGGCCCCCGGTCGGCATGGACGAGCGCTTCCGGTTCGACGCGGCCACCGACACCGTCTACGTCAACTTCGAGGGGCTGCGGCTGGGGACCGCGCAGGACGCCGACGACCTGGCCCGGGAGCTCGACCGCCGGTTCTCCGCGCTCGACCGGCGGGTGCACGTCGTCGTCAACTACGACAACTTCGACCTCGGCCCGGACGCGGCGGATCCCTTCTTCGCCATGGTCAGGCGCAACGAGGAGCGCTTCTTCCGCTCCACGACCCGGTACTCGACCAGTGCGTTCTTCCGCCGCCAGCTGGGCCGGGAGTTCACCGAGCACGACCTGTACGGCAACTTCAGCGAGCGCCCTCGCTGAGCGTGCGCCCCCCTCCGGGTCGGTCGTCCACCGGGACCCGACCGCCGGTCGAGGGCGTCGTCGAGCACGTCCGCGGCCTGGCGGACGTCAGCAGGTCCGCGGCCGACGGTCGGCGGTCGCGGGCTTGACGGGCCCGGGTCACTGCCCGGCGGCGTCAGCCCCGTCCGGGCCGCGGCCCGCGTCGTCGGGCCGGGCTGCCGAGGCCTGCGGGTCGGTGCGCTCCAGGCGCTGACGGATCGCCGCGACGTTCAGCGCCAGGTCCTCGAGCGCCTCGACCGCGCGCGTGGCGAGCGCGAACGTGAGGTTCTCGCGCTGCCGGTGGGCGCTGGGTTCGCGGTCGCCCTGCTCGATCTGGGAGCGCTCGCGCGGACGACGCGTCGCCTCCGCCCACGGCTCGTCGTCGCTCCCCGGGCCGCCGAACAGCTCGCGCAGCATCCGCTGTGCCAGCTCGAGGAACTCGCCCGGGTCCGGCCGGTCGGTCGCCATCCCTCCCCCTCTCCTGTCGAGCCCGTCGCGCGGACCGCGGGACGGCTGGTCCGCGAGCTCCGGGTACGCCTGTCGGGGCCGTCACCCGGCCGTCGACGGCGAGGTCGTCCGGCACGGCCGCACCGTGACGGGTCGACACTGCCGAGGACACCCTCGGCCGATCTCGCACGCCGCCATCCTGCTCCTCGGCGGCCCGTTGGTCACCGGCACGCCGTCGGGCGGCGTGACCGGACCGCGTCGGGCTCCGCGTCGGCGCTCACCACCCCGGCGACGTCGACGTGCTGACGCGATGCTGCCTGCGCGCGCCTGCTGGCCACCGTGGCTGCCGGCTGGTGTCCGGGCAGCGGCCCAGCGTCGCTTCGTCACGCGGGCGTGACGCAGCGTCCGGCGGAGCACAGACTGTGTAAAGAGTCACGTGCGACCCTTGTTTGACAGCTGGGCCTCTGGTTCCCTCATGCGAAGTCCGTCTCGGATGACGCAACACGATAGGGGAGTGTCATGGAGCAACGGCGCAGCGAGCACGGCTCGCCCTCCCGCCAACCCAGCCAGTCGGAGGCCATCGGGGCCGATCCGACAACCGTCGGTGCGGCCCCGGGGGGAGGGGAGAGACCCGTCGCCTCCACCGCTGCGGACGTGACCGTGACCGGGACCCACCCGGCCATCGCGGAACCGCCAGCCTGCATCGCGGACCGGCACTGGGCCGTGGACCGGGTGCTGTTCGCCGTCGCCGCGGCCATGGCGCTGGGTTTCGTCGCCTGGGGCTTCGTCACACCCACGGGCCTGGGCACCGTGAGTAGTTCGGTCCTCGGCTGGATCACCGGCACTCTCGGCTGGCTGTTCGTGCTGTTGGCGTCAGCGTTCGTGATCTTCGTCATCTGGCTGGCGGCCGGCAAGTACGGGCGCATCCCGCTGGGGCGGGACGACGAGCGGCCGGAGTTCCGCACCATCTCGTGGATCGCGATGATGTTCAGCGCCGGTATGGGCATCGGGCTGATGTTCTTCGGGGTCGCCGAGCCGCTCTCGCACTACGTCTCCCCGCCGCCGCTGACGGTCGAGGCCGAGTCGTCCCAGGCCATCGAGACGGCGATGGCGACCACGCTGTTCCACTGGACGCTGCACCCGTGGGCGTTGTATGCCGTCGTCGGGCTGGCGATCGCCTACGGCACCTTCCGGCGGGGCCGCCGTCAGCTGATCAGCTCCGTCTTCGTTCCGCTGCTGGGCGAGCGGCGGGCCGCCGGTCCGGCCGGCCGGGTCATCGACGTGCTGGCCATCTTCGCGACGCTGTTCGGGTCGGCGGCCTCCCTCGGCCTCGGTGCGCTGCAGATCGGCAGCGGGGTCGAGATCCTCGGTTGGGCCGGGGACCTGGGCAACGGCCTGCTGGTCGCGATCATCGCGGTGCTGACCGCGGCGTTCGTCGCCTCGGCCGTCTCCGGCATCGAGCGGGGGATCCAGTGGCTGGCCAACACCAACATGGTCCTGGCTCTGCTGCTCGCGGTGTTCGTCTTCGTCCTCGGCCCGACGATCTTCATCCTCAACCTGCTGCCCGACGCGTTGGGCAGCTACTTCTCCGACCTCGGTGAGATGGCCGCGCGCACGGAGGCCACCGGCGGTGACCCGATGGCCACCTGGCTGCGTGGCTGGACGGTCTTCTACTGGGCCTGGTGGATCAGCTGGACGCCGTTCGTCGGGTTGTTCATCGCCCGGATCAGCCGCGGCCGGACCATCCGGCAGTTCGTCACGGGCGTGCTGCTCGTGCCCAGCCTGGTCAGTCTGTTGTGGTTCGCCGTGTTCGGCGGGGCCGGGATCGCCGCGCAGCGCGACGGCGCCGACGTCGCCGGCCAGGGCACGACGGAGGGGCAGTTGTTCGCCGTCCTGGGGCAGTATCCCCTGGCCACCGCCGCGACCGTGCTCGTGATGATTCTCGTGGCGATCTTCTTCGTGTCCGGTGCGGACGCGGCCTCGATCGTCATGGGGTCGCTGTCGCAGCGCGGCACGCTGGAGCCCAGCCGTTGGGTCGTCGTCTTCTGGGGCGTGGTGATGGGCTCGGTCGCAGCGATCATGCTGCTCCTGGGCGAGGAGGGTGCGGCCCTGGCGGGGCTGCAGAACCTGACGATCATCGCGGCCCTGCCGTTCGCGCTGGTGATGGTCGCGATGGCCGTGAGTCTGGTCAAAGACCTCCGCCGCGATCCGATCGTCCTGCGCGGCAGCTACGCCTCCCTGGCGATCGAGCAGGCCGTCGTCGACGGCATCAGCCGCCACGGCGACGACTTCGTCCTCGTCGTGGAGAAGACCCCTAGCTCGGGGGCGCCGGACGACGCGGCCGCGCCGGAGCGGCTGTCCCCGGGGGCCGGTGGCCAGCCGTCGGTCAGCCCCAACGGCAACTTCGTGGCACCGGAGGCAGCCGGGCCCGCCGGTGCGCAGAGCCAGTCCCGGGCGGAGGCCATCGGCCGCCCGCGGGACACGCGCGACTGAGCGGAGCGCCCGCTCGCAGGCTCGCGGCGGACCCCTGTAGGGGCCGGCCGGGCGAGTCTGAGCCTCCCGGCACCGGAGCTGCTGCCTGCCGCTCCGGTGCCGGGAGGCTCTGCCCTGTCCGGGATCCGTGCACCGACCGGAGGCGGTGGGGGTGACGTCCCAGGAAGTGGTGTAGCTGGTCGGAGGTCCTGAGCTCGTCGGCGAGGTGCTGGCGTGCGAGGGGCCACCGCGTGGATCTTCTGCGTGAACCCGCCAAGGAACACTCAGGAGAAAGGCCACGCGATGGCCCTGGACCAGTCTGCCCTGCTCGAGCTGCTCGAGGCACTGAAGGCCGCCGACGTCGATGACCGCGTCCGCGCGGCGACCGAGACGCTGTATCAGGCGCTGATCGAGGCGGAGCTGACCGCCACGATCGGCGCCGCTCCGCACCAGCGCACCGAGGCGCGCACCGCCCAGCGCAACGGCTCGCGGCCCAGGACTCTTACGACTACCGCCGGCGACCTGGAGCTGCGGATCCCCAAGCTGCGCGCCGGGTCGTTCTTCCCCTCGCTGCTCGAGCGCCGCCGGCGGATCGACCAGGCGCTGTTCGCGGTGGTGATGGAGGCCTACCTGCACGGCGTCTCCACCCGCAAGGTCGATGACCTGGTCCGCGCGCTGGGCGCCGACACCGGCATCTCCAAGTCCGAGGTCAGCCGGATCTGCGCCGACCTCGATGCCGAGGTGGCCGCCTTCCGCGACCGCAGCCTGGCCGAGCAGCCCTTCCCGTACGTGTTCCTGGATGCCACCTACTGCAAGGCCCGGGTCGGCCGGCGGGTGGTCTCCCAAGCCATCGTCATCGCCACCGGCGTGGCCGCCGACGGGCACCGCGAGGTGCTCGGCTTCGCCGTCGGCGACTCCGAGGACGGCGCGTTCTGGACGGCGTTCCTGCGCTCGCTGAAGGCCCGCGGGCTGGGCGGCACCCAGCTGG
>NZ_FNOT01000026.1 GCF_900107105.1 Geodermatophilus africanus | reverse complement strand
GCAGCAGCAGCCAGGTGCCGACCGCCACGAACAGCAGCCACCACAGCACGGTGACCTTCAGCGTGATGAACCCCAGATCGATGTCGCTGGCGAACACCGCCTTGGCGCTGCTGAACCCGTCCAGCGAGCTGGTGTTCGGCGTGGCCACCGTGCCGGTGACCAGCTTGGTCACGCCCAGGTTGACGCCCTGCAGGATGAAGAAGGTGGACAGCGTGATCAGGAAGCTCGGGATCCCGGTGCGCATCACCAGATAGCCGTTGACGGCTCCGACCGCCAGCGCGATCAGCAGGCTCACCAGCACGCCGACCCACATGTTCAGGCTGAACTGGAAGCAGAACATCGCCGCCGCCAGCGCCGAGGTGGTCACCGCGACACCGGCGGACAGGTCGAACTCCCCGCCGATCATCAACAGCGCCACCCCCACCGCGACGATGCCGATGGTCGAGGAGGCGTACAGCACCGTCGCCAGCGCCGGCAGCGTCCGGAACGGCTCGGCGACCGCGTAGAAGAAGGCGAAGATCACGATCGCCGCGGCCAGCGCGCCGATCTCGGGACGGCCGAGCACCCGCGACACGAGTGATCGCTGGGCGCGGCCCGCGGGTGCGGCCGGAGGTGCGGTGGACGGCTTCGCCGCCACGGATGAGCTCATCGCGTGCTCCAGGGTCGGGAGGACGGGGCGGGGGGAGCCGGGCCGTCCCGGCTCCCCCCGAGTGGGCTACCGGGTGTTGTTCTGCGCGTACTCGACGATCTGGTCGATGTTGCTCTCGTCGACCAGGGACGGGCCGGTCAGCACCGGGCCGCCGCCGCCGATGTCGTTGCCGTTGGTGAGGTTCAGCCACAGCGAGGTCACGGCCATGTAGCCCTGCACGTAGGGCTGCTGGTCGACGGAGAAGAGGATGCCGCCGTCCTGGATCTGCTGGGCCACGTCGGCGTTGAGGTCGAAGGTGGCGATGTTGGCCTGGCTGCCCGCGTCGGTCTTGGCCTGCTGGGCGGCCAGCGCGATGTCGGCGCCGAGGGCCACCACGTTGGTGATCGAGGGGTCCTCCTGCAGCTTGGCGCCGATGGTCTGCTGCACCGCCGGCAGGTCGCGGCCGTTGACGTAGAGCACCTCGGTGTCGGGCTGGGTCTTCGCCACGCCGGCGCAGCGGGCCTCGAGCTGGACCTGGCCCTGCTCCTGGATGACGCACACGGTGTGGCCGGGGCTCTCCGCGGCGAGCTTGGTGCCGACGGTCTGCCCGGCGAGGTCCTCGTCCGAGCCGAAGTACATCGAGACGCCGTAGTTCGTGTAGTCGTTGATCCCGGCGTTGAACGCGACCGTCGGGATGCCGGCGTCGACCGCCTTCTGCACGTTCGGCCCCACGGCGTCGGGCGTGGGCAGCGTGGTCGCCATCCCGTCCACGCCCTGGTCGATGGCGTTCTGCAGGAGCGTCGACTGCTCGCCGGCGTCCTGGTTGTTCGAGTAGTTGAGCGTGATGTTGTGGTTCGCTGCCGCCGCCTCGGCACCGGCGCGGATCTTGTCCCAGAACGTGTCACCCGGGGCCTCGTGCGTGATCATCGCGATGGTGTAGCTCTCGCCCTCGGCAGCGGCTCCGCCTTCCGCGTTCTGGGCCCCGCCCTCGCTGCTGCACGCGGCCAGTGCCACGGTGGCAGCGCTGACCGCCACCACCGCCTGCAGCGATCTCCGGGTGCTCCTCATGCGTGACTCCTCGTCGGGATCGGCCACCGTGCTGGCGGCTGCGGTGTGCCCGGACCCGGTCGACGACCCCCGCAGCGTCGCCTGTATGTCTGGACATAATTACATGCAGCAATGTGACACGGCCCACTAGCGACGTCAAGCCTCCTCCGCCTCGACCGCCACGCCTAGGCGTCCGGCCCGACCGGGCGAGCGCCGGCCTCAGCCCGCCGGGACGTCGACCCGCGTGCCGCTCGCCGCGGAGGCGGCGATCGCGTCGAGGACGACCGCCGCACGCACGGCGTCGGAGAGGGCGGCGCCAGTGGGACGGCCCGCCACGACCGAGGCCAGCAGGTCGCGGAGCTCGACGACCTTGAGGTCGTCGTAGCCCATCGCGATCCCGGCACCGGGCTGAAGGCGGCGTACTCCCCCGCGTCCGGCCTCACCAGGACGGTGGCGACCGGCTGGTCCTGGGCGGCCGGCCCGCGGCTGAGCTGCAGCTCACCCATCCGCCGGAAGTCCCAGGCCAGGCGGCCCGCCGTCCCGTGGACCTCGAACCCGTAGGCGTTCTGCTCCCCCACGGCCACCCGGCTGGCCTCGACCGCCACCCGGGCGCCGGTCGACAGCCGGAGCAGCGCGGCGACGTGGTCGTCGTTCTCCACCTGCCCGGGCACGCCGTCGGCCGCGACGCTGTGCCCGGACGTCGCGCCGGTCGGGCGCAGCCGCTCGGCCACGAAGACGGCCGAGTCGGCGAGCACGGAGTCGACCTCGCCATCGAGGTCGAACCGGACGAGGTCGACGGCGTGCGAGGCGAGGTCGCCCAGGACGCCGTTGCCGCCCCGCGCCCGCTCGTAGCGCCAGGTGAGGGCGCCCTCGGGCGCGGCGGCGTAGTCGCTCAGGAACGCGAACCGGGCGTGGGTGACCCGGCCGATCGCGCCCTCCCCCATCAGGCGGCGGGCCAGGGTCACCGCGGTGGTCGCGGCGGCGAACCCGAACTGCGCGGCGGCCTGCTCGGCCCGCCCGCGCACCTCGTCGGCGACCGCCACGAGCTCCGGCACCAGGCCGACGTCCGGGAAGTGGTGCCGGAGGCGGGCGTGGGCCTGGGCGTGCACCCGCCCCATCCAGCCGAAGCCGATGACCCCCACGCCGATCGTCCCCATGAGCGTCCCCTCCGCGGCCCGCCGCGGGCGCGAGCCTAGGACCAGGAGGAGCCGCAGGGCAGGCGGGAGCGCCGGGCCGCGCTCAGGTCAGGGCGCGCACGGTGAGCAGTTGCTCGCTGCGCCCCACCGGGCCGGTGCGGTCGTGCAGCACGCTGGTGGTGAGACCGGCACCGTCGGGCCCGAAGACGACGGTGGTGTCCAGGCCCACCCAGGGCCCGACGGGCTGCCGGTGCAGGTGGACGGTCAGGTCGACGTTGGGGAACAGCCACTCCCTCGGCGACCGGCGTACGGCGATGCCGTTGGCGGTGTCGACCAGGCCGACGAACCGGGCCAGCTCGCTCACCGGCTCGTCGGCGACCAGGGCGACCGGGGTGGCCAGCCACACGGTGGCCCGCCCCGGCTCGGGCGCGTGCAGCGGGCGCACGTCGAGCGAGGCGATGTAGCCACCGGGCCACACGCCCGACAGCTCGGCCGGCGCCAGACCGTCCGGAGGGGGGAGGGAGCCGGGTCCGCCGCCGGCCACCGACCGGGTGTCGGACCGCGCCAGCCGCCACGCGCGGGCGCGCAGCACGGCGCGCCCGCCGGCCACGGCGACGGCCTCGAGCAGCTCGATGGTGCGCCCGGGGCGCACCACCTCGACGGAGACGTCGACCTCGCCGATCGGGACGACGCCGAGGATGTCGAAGGTGATCCGGGCGGTGGCCAGACCGTCGGCGGCCGCGCCGGGTCCGGCGGCGCGCACCGCGACGAACCGGTCGAGCACGTGCACGAGCAGGCCGTTGAGCGGGCTGACGTGCTGCTCGGTCACCGACCACGCGCCGCCGGTGTGCTCGGTGGCCCGGAACCGGTCGGGGGCGAGGCGCTCGAAGTAGGCCGGCGGCGCTTCGGGCGGGACGGGGGCGGGCATGCTCGGCCTCCGGGCGGGGTGGCGGGGCCACGCGAACGGGGTGTGCCGAGGATGCCAACCGGGACCCGGGACGGGCACCGTGGGGCGACTCACCAGTTGGTCGGTGCAACGATTTTGGACCCTGGACGCCATGGCGGTCGACCGGTCCCCCCGCGCCCTCGTCCCCGTGCTGGTCTTCGTGGGGACGGTCGTCGCCGTCATCAGCAGCCTGGGTGCGCCGCTGGTGCCGGCGGTCGCCGAGACGATGCGGACGACGCTGCCGGGCGCGCAGTGGTCGCTGACCGCCACGCTGCTCGTGGGCGCCGTGGCCACACCGGTCGTCGGGCGGCTCGGCGACGGCCCGCACCGGCGCGGGGTCGTCCTCGCCGTCCTCGCGGTCGTGACCCTGGGCGCGGTGCTGGCCGCCCTGCCGCTGGGCCTGGGCTGGCTGGTCGCGGGCCGCGCGCTGCAGGGCGTCGGGCTGGGCCTCACCCCGCTGGCCATGGCCACCGCCCGCGAGGCGCTCGAGGGCGACCGCTCGCGGTCCACCATCGCCGTGCTGTCGGTGACGGTGGTCTCCGGCGTCGGCCTCGGCTACCCCCTGGCGGGCCTGGTGGCCGAGCTCGGCGGGCTGCACGCCGCGTTCTGGGCCGGCGCCGGGGTGAGCCTCGCGGCGCTGCTGGCCTGCGCCGCGGTCCTGCCGCCGTCGACGGCGGCCCCGCGGGGGCGGCTGGACGTCGTCGGCGCGGTCCTGCTCGGCGCCGGAGTGGCCGGGCTGCTGTTCGCCCTCGGCCAGGTCGAGGTGTGGGGGTGGGCCTCGCCGCTGCTGTGGGCGCTCGCCGCCGGCTCGGCGGTCGCGCTGGCGGCCTGGGTCGGCTGGGAGCGCCGCACGGCCTGGCCCCTGGTCGACCTGCGCCTGGCCCGCGGCCGCCCGGCGCTCACCGCCCACGCGGCGGCGCTGCTGGTCGGGTTGTCCCACTACCTGCTGCTCACGGCCGTGCCCGTGCTCGCCCAGGCCCCGGTGTCGGAGCGCGCGGGCTTCGGCACCTCCATCGTCGTCGCCGGGCTGACCCTCCTGCCGTTCTCGGCGGCGAGCGTGCTGGGCGGGCGGCTGGCCCGGCTGCTGGCCGACCGCGCGGGCCGGCACGTCGTCCTCCCGGTCGCGGCGGGCGTGCAGGGTGCGGCGTTCGTCCTGTTCGCCCTGCTCCGCTCGGACCTCTGGCAGCTCTTCCTGGTCATGGCCGTCGCCGGCCTGGGCGTCGGGGCCGCGTTCACGGCGTTCCCCGCGCTCGTCGTCTCCGCCGTCCCGCCGTCGGAGAGCGGGAGCGCTATGAGCCTCAACCAGGTGCTGCGCTACGTCGGCTTCGCGCTCGGCAGCGCCCTCACCGCCACCGTGCTCGCCGCTGCTCCGTCCTCCGGTGCGGCGGCACCGGCCGCCGGCGGCTACACGGTGCTCGCCGTCGTCGGCGCCGCGGTGTGCGCGACCACCGCGCTGGTCGCCTGGCTCGGACTGGGGTCCCGCCGCGCCTCGCCCGAGCGGGCCGCGACCCCGGGCGGGCAGCTCTCGGCGCGGTAGGGGGGTCGCCACCGCTGCTGTCACGCGGTCCCCCGGTCGGGATCCCGGGCCGGCAGGGCGGCGATCAGGGCGGCGCCACGCAGGAGGGCGCGCGAGCGGGCGTCGACGTCGGCGTCCCGGGCGGCCAGCGTGGCCACCACCTCCTCCCACCGCCGGGCCCGGCGCAGCTGCGGCAGCAGCACCCGCAGCGCGCCGATGCCGTAGCCGGCCTTGCGTAGCTGGGAGACGATCCGCGCGTCGCGGACGTCCCCCGGCGCGTAGGTGCGCGCGCCGCCGGACGACCGGCGGGGCACCACGAGACCCTCGGCGTCCCAGTGCCGCAGCGTTGACGTCCGGACGCCGAGCGCACCGGCGAGCTCGGCGGGGCCCATCGTTGTCCGACGGCCGGGGCTCGTCGATCGGCTCGGCCGCGATGGCGGCGGCCGCCTCCCTCGCCAGCGCGACCTCCCGCCGCTCGGTGTGCAGCCGGGCGTGCGCCGCGTCGAGGAGCGCCAGCAGCTGCGACGGCGGGTCGTCGTACGCCGCCCGGAGCAGCTGCCTGGCCTCGACCGGGCCGATGGCGGCCGCGACGGCGCGGTAGGCCAGGACGGCGTGGACGTGCGCCTCGGTCCAGCTGCGGTAGCCCGAGCCGGTGCGCGGCACGGGCGGGAGGACGCCGTCGCGCTCGAGGTCCCGGACGTGCTGCACCGAGTACCCGGCCCGCCTCGCGACGTCGACCGTCCGCAGGCCGCACTGGAGACTCTTCACGTCGTCCTCTCGGTCGAGACCGCCCAGGTCTCCACAAGCACTTCAAGGCCACACTCGAAGGCATGAGGATGGAGGAGGTCATCGCGCACGTCGAGGGCCTGGGCGGGGTGCTGACGCTCCGGCCGCAGCCCGGCGACGGGTCGCCGGAGGTCAGCTGGGGCGACGCGTTCCTCTACTACGCCCCCGACGGGGTGGTCCCCAGGACGCAGCCCTTCGCCACCGTCGTCACGAAGGACTACCCCGGCGACGAGTCGTCGCGGCTGGACCGGCCCGGCGCGTTCCGCGTCAACGTCGCCGCCGGCAGGGACGAGTACCGCCGGTGGACCGGCTCGGACCCGCGGGAGGGCGCACCCTCCGACGTCGACCCGAGCACCCCGGACGTCGTGATCCCGCACCCCGTCTACGGCTCCCTCGGCTGGCTGGCCGTCGTCGAACCCGGCCCTCGCACGGAGGCCGCGCTCCGCGACCTGCTCCGGACGGCGCACGCCCTCGCGCGGGCCCGCCACGACCGCCGGGCCGCGACGCCGTAGGGCGTCACCGGGGTGGTGTCTAGGGGTGGGCTCCCCCGCCGGGGTGGCGGTCCCGCTCGCGGCTGCTCGCCTCCACCGGCTGCCATCGTCGTCGGTTTTGTTGGGGATAACGGATAGGCGCCGGGGTCCGTGGCCGCGAGACGTGCGACGGTGTGCAGCCACACCCGCCGCCGGCCAGGAGGAGCGCCGCCATGACCGCACCGGACCGCGAGGAGTCGCTACGCGCCCTGTACCAAGCCTTCAACGCCCGCGACATCGAGACGGTGCTGGCCGGCATGACGCCGGACGTCGACTGGCCCAACGGCTGGGAGGGCGACCGGGTCGTCGGGCACGACGCCGTCCGCCGCTATTGGGAGCGCCAGTGGGCCGAGATCCGCCCGCGGGTCGAGCCGACCGGCATCCGGGGGCGCCCCGACGGCACGGTCGAGGTCGGCGTCCACCACGTGGTCCGCGACCGGGGCGGCGCCCTGCTCGCGATCGCCGACGTCCGGCACGTCTACACCTTCGCGGGCGGCCTCGTGCAGCGGATGGACGTCGAGCAGTAGCCGCCGGGCGCACCCGGCGCCGTCAGCGCGGTCGGGGCGGCGCTGCGCCCGCAGGGGTCTCGGCCACCGCGTCGGCGAAGCGGGTGAGCACGGCGGCGAGCAGGTGCACGTCCTCGGCGGGCCACCCGGCGACCACGCCGCCCAGCCAGCCGAGTCGGGCGGCGGTCGCCCGCGCCCGCAGTGCCCGCCCGTCGTCCGTCAGCACGAGCGCGGCCCGGCGCCCGTTCACCCGGGAGGCCGTCCGGAGGACCAGCCCGGCCGTCGCCGCCCGGTCCACCATCCGGCTGGCGGTGGATGGCTCGACGTCGAGGAAGGCGGCCACGTCGCCGACCGTCACCTCGGCGGTGTCCGGCTCCGTCCGGGCGCAGGCCTCCACCACCAGCACGCTGGACATCTCCACGCGCCGGCCGAGGTCGTCGACGACGTGGGCCCTCGACGCCGTCCACAGCCGGCGGAGACGCACGAGGGCCTCGTCGAGCGCCTGCAGGTCGTCTGCCACGTGTGTACCATACACATGATGTGATCGGCGCAGGTCGAGGAGGCGGTGCACCGTGCGGGTGGCGGTACTCGGGGCGACGGGGGCGACCGGTCGGCTGGTGGTGGACGAGCTGGTCCAGCGGGGTCACACCGTCGTCGCGCTCACCAGGACCCCGGGCCGAGGAGGACGGGGAGCCGTGAGCTGGGTGCGCGGGGACGCCCGCGACCCGGCGGCCCTGCGCGCCCTGCTCGACGGCGCCGACGCGGTCGTGTCCGCGCTCGGTCCGCGCCGGGGCGACACGACCCTGCACCGGGACGTCGCGCCGCTGCTGGTGACCGCGATGCGGGACGCCGGGGTGCGGCGGTTCGTGAGTGTGAGCGGTGCGGGGATCGACGTCCCCGGCGACCGCAAGTCGCGGCGCGACCGCCTCGTCTCCGCACTGCTGCAGCGGCTCGGCGGGGAGGCCGTGCGGGACAAGGCGCTGGAGCGGCGGGTGTGGGCCGACAGCGGCCTGGACTGGACGCTGGTGCGGCCCCCGCGGCTGGTCGACCGACCGCCGACCGGGCAGGTCGAGCACTCGGCCCACACCTCGCCACGCCGCACCTCCATCCCGCGGGCCGACCTCGCCGCCTTCCTCGCCGACCTCGTGACCCGGCCGGACTACGTGCAGCGGGCGCCCCTGGTCGCCGGGCGGTGACCGGTCGGCGTTCGATGCGGGCCGTACGGCTCGTCCGCACCGGCGGGTCGGTCGTGCCGCGGGTCGTCGAGGCGCCCGCGCCCGCGGCCCCGGCGGGCGGCCAGGTGCTGGTGCGGGTGGCCGCGTCGAGCGTCAACGGCACCGACCTCGGGCTGCTGCGCGGGGGGCGGCTCTTCCGCGCGCTGGGGGCCGGCCGCGTCGCCCCGGGGTTCGACGTGGCGGGCGAGGTCGTCGCGTGCGGGCCGGCCGTGACCGGCTTCGCCGTCGGCGACCGGGTCATGGCGCTCATCGGTCACACCGGTGGCGGGATGGCCGAGCTGGTCCTCCTGCCGCAGCGCCACGTCGCCCGCGCGCCCCGCACGGTCGACCTCGAGCGGGCGGCCGGGATCCCGCTCGCCGGGCTCACCGCGCTGCAGGCCCTGCACGGCCGGGCCGCCCTGCACACGCGCACCGCCCCACGGGTCCTGGTCGTCGGGGCGGCCGGGGGGATCGGCGCCTACGCCGTGCAGCTCGCGCGGCTGGCCGGCGCCTCCGTCACCGCGATCACCGACCCCGCCCGCGCGGACCTCGTCCGGGACCTCGGCGCCTCGGTCGTCGTCGACCGGCACCGGGACGACGTCCTCACCGGCGGCCCGCAGTGGGACGTGGTGCTCGACGCGCCCGGCGCGCTGCGGCTCGCCGCCGTCCGGCCCTCGCTGAGCCGCGACGGTGTCCTGGTCTCGACCCGGCCGCTGTCCCCCGACGCGGTCCGGGGGCTCCTCCCGGGCTCCGGGCCGCGCGCGACCGCCATCGCCACCCGGCGGTCCCCGGTCGACCTCGCCTACCTCGCCCACCTCGTCGACACGGCCCGCCTGCGCGTCCCGCTCGACCGCGTCGTGGCGCTGGCGGACGTGGCGTCGGCCTTCGAGCACGCGGGCTCCGGGCGACTGCGCGGCAAGGTGGTGGTCTCGCTGGCCGCGCGGCAGTAGCCCGGAGGGGCGGCGCCCCCTCGTCGAGGACGCCGCCCCCCGTGTGCCGCGTTCGTCAGCCGGCCGCCATGGCCCGCGGGGTGGCCGAGGCGACGAGCCGCCGCAGCTCCGCCAGGTCGAACGCGCCGCCCATGGCGAGGAAGCCGGCCCGGTTGGGGTGCAGGTGGTCGCCGGGGCCGCCCACCGACGTGTTGGTGTCGTAGGCGGGCAGCAACCGGCTGGGGTCGGCCGGGTCCTCGGTGGCCGCCGCGAAGTCGACCACGGCGTCGAACACACCGCTGGTGCGGATGAAGTCGTTCACCGCCCGGCGCTGCGCGTCGGTCTCGGGCGTGCCGTAGTTCGCCAGACCGTCCTCGGCACCGCCCGAGGGCGTCAGCGTCGCCCCGATGACCGGGATCCCGGCGGCGTGCACGCGGTCGGCGATCTCCGCCATGCCGGCGATGACCTCGGCCGCGGTCGCACCGCCGCCGCCGAGGTCGTTGATGCCCTCCAGCAGGACGACGGCGCGCAGGCCGGGCTGGCTGAGCACGTCCTCGTCGAGCCGGTCGACGGCCGGGGGCCCGTCGCACGGGGTGCAGCCGCCCTCGAGGCGCCCCACCCGGGTGACCATGTTGCCGGCGATGCCCTGGTTGACGACCGAGACGACCTCCTCGTCGTCCTCGGCCAGCAGGCGGCGCTGCAGCACGTCGGGCCAGCGGTCGTCGCCGTTGATGGTGGAGAAGAAGCCGTCGGTGATGGAGTCGCCGAGGGCGACCACCGTCCCGGCGTCCTCCCGCTGGACCTCCAGCCCGGTCAGGAAGAACCAGCTCGTCGTCGAGTGCGGGAACGCCTCGTCGGTCAGATCGCCGGTGTGGTCCCCGGAGCCCGGGTCCGTGACGTAGGAGGTGGTGAAGGACGCCGCGTGCCAGGTCATCGGCCCACTGGCCCCGTCGACGTGCAGGCTCACCGCCACGTTCGACCGCTGCGCCTCGGCGTCGGAGAGCTCCATCGGGACGACGTCGCTGTGCACCTCGTCACCGGGCTGCAGGGTCACCGACGGCGAGCCGTCGAAGGTGAGCTGCTGCTCGGTGCCGGGGACGACGGTGGCGCCACGCTGCTGCAGCGCGGCGGTCGCGCGGCCGAAGGTCACCGGCTGCGTGCCGAACCGGTTGCTCAGCTCGACCCGCCACTCGTCCCCGCCGATGCCCGGGTGCACGACCATGCGCAGGGTCTGGTCCTGCGCCTGCTCGTCGGGGAAGGCGTGCTCGAGGAGCGGCTGCTCGACGCCGGGCACCGCCTCACCGAGCGGCCCCGGCTGCCCCACCGCGTAGCCGAGCGGGTAGACGCCCTGCGGCGCGGTGGTCCAGGCCGCCACCCACGGCTCCGCGCCGGGGTCCTGGTGCGTCGCCGGCGGCGCCTGCTGCGGGACGACCGCGAGCGCCGGTGCGGCCAGGACGACGCACCCGGCGGCCGTGAGGACGACTGTCGTCAGGGATCGCACTCTCATGCTGTTCCTCCTCGAACCAGCGACCCCGATCGGGGTCTGAGGCGTGGCGGGAGGCTAGGGAGCCCGCGGGGAGCGGTGACAACGGCGCTCGTCCGACGATGTCGAACGGCGCTGTCGGCAGTGCGTGTCGCTCCTGGATCACCCCGCCTCAGTCCGCGTCGGCCCAGGACCGGACGATGGCGACGTCGAGCGGGAAGTCGACGGGGAAGTCCCCGAACAGCAGCCGGCCGGCCGTCGCGGCGGCGCGGCGCACCTCCTCGGCGACCGCGGCCGCGGACTCCCCGGGGGTGTGGACGACGACCTCGTCGTGCAGGAAGAAGACCAGGTGCGGCCGCTGCTCCACCGGGCCGGCGCCGCCCAGCCGCCACAGCCGGTTGCGCAGGTCGGCCAGCCAGCACAGCGCCCACTCCGCACCGGTGCCCTGGACGACGAAGTTGCGGGTGAACCGGCCCCAGGCGCGGCGGTGCCGGTCGCGCTCCTCCGGCGTGCCCGGGACCTCGGCCGGCTCGCCGAGTGCGACGGCGCGCGCGGCCCAGGCGCCGGTGGGCCGCGGCGAGCCGCGGCCGAGCAGGGTGTGCACCACCTCGCCGCGTTCCCCGGCGCGGGCGGCCTCCTCGACGAGCCCGATGGCCCGCGGGTAGCGGCGGACCAGCCGGGGCAGCACGCGGCCGCTCTCCCCCCGCGTGGCGCCGTACATCGCGCCGAGGATGGCGACCTTGGCCTGCGCCCGCGTCTCGACCGCGCCGCCGGCCACCATGCCCTCGTACAGGTCGGCGGCCCGGGCGGCCTCGGCCATCGCGTCGTCCCCGCTCATGCCCGCGAGCACCCGCGGTTCGAGCTGGGCGACGTCGGCGACGACGAGCCGCCAGCCGTCGTCGGCCACGGCGGCCGGCCGCACCTGGACCGGGACCGACAGCGCGCCCCCGCCGTTGGACGCCCACCGACCGGTCACCACGCCGCCGGGCACGAACGACGCCCGGAACCGGCCGTCGCGCACCCAGGTGTCCAGCCAGGCCCAGCCGTTGGCGGTCAGCAGCCGGGCGAGCCGCTTGTACTCCAGCAGCGGCGGGACGACGGGGTGGTCGAGCTGCTCGAGCGTCCAGGAGCGGGTGTCCTCCACCGCCAGCCCGGCGGACCGCAGCGCCGCCAGGAGCGCGCCCGGCGAGTCCGGGTTCAGCTCGGGCGCCCGGAGCGCCGCACGGACCTCCCCGGCCAGCGCCTCCAGCACCGCCGGCCGCTGCCCGGAGGGCGGGCGTGGCCCCAGCAGCCCGGTGAGCAGGCACTCGTGGACGTCGGCCCGCCACGGCAGCCCGGCGTGCGTCATCTCGGCCGCCACGAGCGCCCCGGAGGACTCGGCCGCAACCAGCAGCGCCAGCCGCGCCCGTTGCGGCGAGGCGGCCACCGCGGCCTGCTGGCGCTCGTGCTCGGCGACCGGGTCGAGCGCGTCGGCGGGGTCCTCGAGCGGGAAGAGCGCCGGGTCGGCCGGAGGCAGCGGCTGCAGCGCGTCCCAGCCGGCGGTCTCCCCCGCGGCCAGCAGCGCCTGGTCGGCGAACGGTGAGCGCCGCAGCACCGCGTGGGCGAGCCGCAGGTCGGTGCACCGCTCGACCCGGACCCCCGCGGCCAGTAGGCCCGGGTACCAGCGGGAAGTGTCGTCCCACACCCAGCGGACCGGCACGCGCTCCCGCTCCCGGACGAACCCCGCGACCTCCCCGGCGGCCAGCGCGGTGACCTGCACCGTCGTACCGTCGTCGGCGCACTCCCGGGCCTCGACGGCTCCCCCGGCCCGGCGCACGAGGACGACCCTGTTCACCGCCGCAGTCTCGCCGCCGGCGCCGACAGGTCGTGCGCACCCCGGGCGGGGCGTCCGTTCGCATCGCCGGCGAGCGGCTCCCTCAGGGCACCGATCCGGCCGGGACGACCCACTCGGTGGACTGGCCGGTCACGGCCGCGACGCCGTCGTAGTCCCCGTCGTAGTGCAGGACGGTCACCCGGTGCCGCTCGGCCACCGCACTGATGACCAGGTCGGCCAGCCCGACGCCGCGCCACCGGCCGGCCTCGGCCAGGGCCGCCTGGACCTGCAGCGCGCGCTGCCAGTCCTCGTCCTCGGTGGGCAGGTACTCGTAGGCGAGCCGCCGGTCGGCCCGGACCTGGCGGTACTCCCGCGGGGATCGGGCGCTGTACAGGGCCTCCAGGTCCAGGGCGGCGCAGGTGGCCAGCAGCCCGGCGGACAGCAGGGGGACGACGCGGTCGGCCACCGGCGGGGCGGGCGCCCTCGCGGCCGCGCTGGTGTCGAGCAGGTAGCGGGCGACTACCGCCATGCCCGGTCCCGGTCCTCGCCGCCGGCGAGCAGGGCCGAGGACCCGTCGAGCAGCCGCTCCACCTCGCGCCGGCGGGCGGCGGCAGCAGCCGCCTCGCGCAGCGCCCGGCCGACGGTCTCCTTGATCGTGGAGGTCGACAGCGCCGCCCGAGCCGCGTCGAGGTCGGCGTCGTCGATCTCCACCAGGCGCTTCGTCACGAGCGTCAGTATATACACGTACGCCCACTTCGTATATCTACGTCGGGGCGGCTGGCGTGCCGCTGTCGCCCTCGACGTCGTCGCCGGCGCGGCCGTACCGACACTGCTCCGCCGACCCGGCACGCGGCCCGGACGACGGCGCCGTCTCCGCTGGCACGATGGGGCCCCGTGCGGAGGGAGGCGGTGCCGTGACCCTGCCCGGCCGCCCCGCCCGCGGGCTCCCCCGCCCCGCCGCCGGCCCGGGCCGGCTCCGGCGGCCGAGCCACACGGTCGAGCGCGTCTCCCGGGTCGTCCTCCTGCTCGTGGTGCTGCTCTCCGTCCCGGCGGCGCTCGTCGCGGGGACCGCCGTCCGGTCCGACCTCGCGGCGCGCGCCGAACGGCAGGCCGGCGAGCGCACGCAGGCCACCGCCGTCGCCACCGCGGACGCCGCGGCCCCCGCCGACGCGCCGCCGCGGACCCGCGTGCCCGTCCCGGCGCGGTGGACGTCCCCGGACGGCGTCGTCGTCACCGGCGCCGTCCCCGCGCGTCCGACCACGCGCGCCGGGGACGCCCTGACGATCTGGACGACGTCCGACGGCCGGCCGGCCGACGAGCCCATGACCGCCGCGAGGGTATGGCGCAGCACGCTGGTGCTGGTCGGGGTGGGGTGGGCCGGCGGGCTGGCGGCGGCCGTCCTGCTGCACGTCGCGCTGGGCCGGCTGCTGGACCGGCGCCGCGACCGCCAGTGGACCCGCGAGTGGGCCCGCGTCGAGCCGGGGTGGAGCCGCCGCCTGCCCTGACCGGGCCGCCGGGCCGGCCGGGCGCCCGCGCCCTAGGGTCCCGGACGTGCGCCCGACGCCGGGGCGCCGCCGCTGCCGCCGACCCCGTGAGGTGTCCTCGTGTCCGTGTCCGATGCTCCCGCAGCCGCCGAGCAGGTCGCCGTCCGCGTCCTGGGCGGGCCGACGACGCTGATCGGGTACGGCGGCCTCCGGTTCCTCACCGACCCCACGTTCGACGGCCCGGGCGAGTACCCGCTCGGCGGCGGCCGCTCGCTGACCAAGACCGCGCCGTGCGCCGTCGACCCGGCCGAGCTCGATCCCGTCGACGCGGTACTGCTGTCGCACGACCAGCACCCGGACAACCTCGACACCTCCGGCCGCGCCCTGCTCGCCGGCGTCCCGCTGGTCCTCACGACCCGCAGCGCCGCGGCCCGCCTCGGCGGGGCCACGCGCGGCCTCGCCCCCTGGGACGCGGTGGAGCTCCCCCGGCCGGACGGCGGCAGCGTCACGGTGACCGCGACACCGGCGCAGCACGGGCCCGAGGGGTGCGAGCCGGTCACCGGCGAGGTCGTCGGCTTCGTGCTGACCGCGGTCGGCCTGCCGACCGTGCACGTCAGCGGCGACAACGCGTCGCTGGACGTCGTCCGCGAGATCGCCGACCGGGTCGGCCCGGTGGACACCGCGGTGCTGTTCGCCGGCGCCGCCCGCACCGCCCTGTTCGACGGCGCGCTGCTCACCGTCGACGGCACGCGCGCCGCCGAGGCGGCCGCGATCCTCGGCGCCCGCCGGGTGGTCCCCGCCCACTGCGACAGCTGGGCGCACTTCAGCGAGACGCGGGACGACGTGGTGGCCGCCTTCACCGCGGCCGGCATCGCCGACCGCCTGCAGCTGGACTGACCCGGCGGCGGTCACGCGCGGAGCAGGAGGGACGGCCGTGCCCCACCCCGATGACGAGCGCCTCGCGGCGCTGCGCGAGCGCACCCGCGCGCTGTGCGCGCGGTTCCCGGACGCCTACTGGCGGGAGACCGACCGGGAACGCCGCTATCCGCAGGAGTTCGTCGACACGCTGACCGCGGCCGGCCTGCTCGCGGTGCTCGTCCCGGGCCGGTACGGCGGCGCCGGGCTGGGAGTGACCGAGGCGTCGGTGGTCATGGAGGAGGTCAACCGGTCCGGTGGCCACTCCGCCGCCTGCCACGCGCAGATGTACACGATGGGCGCGCTGCTGCGGCACGGCAGCGACGCGCTCAAGGCCACCCACCTGCCGTTGATCGCCCGGGGCGAGCTGCGGCTGCAGGCGTTCTCCGTCACCGAGGCCGACGCCGGCTCGGACACCACCGCCATCGCCACCACCGCCACCCGCGACGGCGACGAGTTCGTGATCACCGGGCACAAGAACTGGACCAGCCGGATCGCCGAGTCCGATCTCGCCCTCGTGCTGGCCCGCACCAGCGAGCGGGGCCCCGACCGGACGCACGGACTGACGCTGTTCCTGGTCGACCTGCGCCGGGTACGCGCCGAGCAGCCGGAGGCCCTGGAGGTCGTGCCGGTGCGCACGATGTTCAACTACGCGACCAACCAGGTGCACTACCGCGGGATGCGGGTGCCCGCCGACCACGTCATCGGCCGGGTCGACGCCGGCTTCCGCTACGTCATCGACGGCTGGAACGCCGAGCGGATCCTGCTCGCGGCCGAGGCCGTGGGGGACGGCTACTGGTTCGTCGACCGGGCGGTCGCCTACGCGAACGGGCGCGAGGTCTTCGGGCGCCCGATCGGCGCCAACCAGGGCGTGCAGTTCCCGCTGGCCGACGCCTACATGAAGGTGCGTGCGGCGGACCTGATGCGCTACGAGGCCGCCCGGCTCTTCGACGCCGGCGAGCCGTGCGGAGCCGAGGCGAACATGGCCAAGCACCTGGCCTCGGAGGCCAGCTGGGCCGCGGCCAACACCGCCCTCGACACGCACGGCGGCAACGGCTTCGTCGACGAGTTCGACGTCGAGCGCAAGTTCCGCGAGACGCGGCTGTACCAGGTCGCCCCGGTCAGCAACAACATGGTCAAGGCCTTCGTCGCGACCCGGGTCCTGGGGCTGCCGCGGTCCTACTGACCGGGTGCCGCGATCCTGCCACGACGCTCCGCCGGGCTCCTGTCCCCTCGGCCGCTCGGCCCCTGTTCACTCACGGAAGCAGGGGCGGAGCGTCCGGAGGGACCCCTGAGGCGGAATCGAGGACGCGGCGGGGTCGCGCGGGCTTGTCGGTGCCGGCGGCGAGGATGGCCGCCGTGGTGGCCTTCTTCCTCCCCCGGGCGAGCGACGACGAGCAGGCCGAGCGGCTGTACGAGGCGCTCGCCGAGTTCGCCGGCTGCGAGCCCGCTCCCCCGGGACGGCGCGTGCACGCGATCGCCTTCGGCCAGGACCGCGCCCGGTGGGTCGCCGAGGTCGGGGCGGAGCTGTCCGGCGAGCGGACGACGCAGCAGCTCCGGCGCGGGGAGCTGATCGAGCGCACCGAGACGCTGACCTCGGCCACCCGGGTGCTCGCCGTCTACCCGGGCCGCCCGTTCGTCGTCGTCACCGACGCCCAGCCGATCACCGGAACCCCGTCGGAGTGGGCCAACCCGTTCACGGCCGAGCCCGACGAGGTGACCCTGTTCGACGCGCCGTGAGCCGCGGGCCGCGCCGAGATGCGGCCGGGCGCGGTCACCGGCCCCCGGTTGACGACCACGAGGCGCACCTCGTCCGGCACGCCGCCGAGTGGCGGGTCGTCGTGGTCCCGGGCAGCCGGACACCACGACAGATCGCCAGTCGGCGCCCGAGGCGCGGGGGATGCAGTGGCGGCCCGGGTCCCGAGGAGCGACCCGGGCCGCACGGACGGGGGCTCAGGGGACGAGGATCGCCCGGCCCCGGACCTTCCCGGCGTCGAGGTCGCGCAGCGCGTCCACGGCCCGGTCGAGCGGGTACTGCTGGGTGTGCAGGGTGACCTTCCCGGCCTGCGCGAGCACCATCAGCTCGGCCAGGTCGGTGTAGGTCCCGACGATGTTGCCGACGATGTTCTTCTCCCCGGCGACGAAGTCCAGCGTGGGGATCCGCAGCTCGCCGCCGTACCCGATGACGTAGTACGAGCCGGCCGGGCCGGTCATGTGCCAGCCGTCCATCTCCGCGCCCTGCTCGGCGACGAAGTCGAAGACGACGTTGGCACCCCCGCCGGTCAGGTCCTGGACCGCCTGCACCTGGTTGCCGTCGGCGACCACGGTCTCGTCCGCGCCGATCTGCCGGGCGAGCTCCAGGGCGTCGGGGTTGCGGTCGACGACGACGATCCGGGTGCCGGAGAGCGCGGCCAGGCACTGGACGCCGATGTGGCCGAGGCCGCCGGCGCCCTGGACGACCGCCGTCGTGCCCGGGTGCAGCAGCGGCAGCGCCTTGCGCACGGCGTGGTAGGCGGTGATGCCGGCGTCGGCGAGCGCGGCGACGTCGGCGGGGTTGGTGGACGGGTCGAGCTTCACGCAGGCGCGCGCCGTGGTGCGCAGGTATTCCGCCATGCCGCCGTCGTTGTTCGACAGCCCGGGGAAGAAGGCGTTCTCGCACTGCATGTCCCGGCCGGCGCGGCAGGGCATGCACAGGCCGCAGCTCGGGTGCGGGTGCAGGATCACGGTGTCGCCGACGGCGACGTTGGTGACCCCCTCCCCGACGGCGTGCACCCACCCGGCGTTCTCGTGCCCGATCACGTAGGGCAGGTCCGGGTTCTGCAGCTCGGCCCACTGGCCCTCGAGGATGTGCAGGTCGGTTCGGCAGACCCCGGCGCCGCCGATCTTGATCACGACGTCGAGCGGACCCTGGATCTGCGGTTCGGGGATGTCGTCGATCCTGGGGTCGGCGTGGTACTCGTGCACGCGGACGGCCTTCATCGGGCGGTTCCCTCCGAGACGGTGAGCGGGAGCAGGGGACGGTCCTCGGGTCGGGGGGCCTGGTCGGCCTCCGAGCCCGGGTACCGGGTGGTGAGCAGACCCCGGCAGAAGTGCGCGTTGCCGTCGACGGAGATGCGCACCGAGCGGGCGCGGCGCAGCACCAGCTCCGCCTGCCGGGGGTCCGGTCGGGTGCCGTCGTCGTGGACGAGCACCGGGGCCGAGTCGTCGACGGGCAGGCCGAGGGTCGCCCGCCGGCGCAGCAGCGCGTCGGTGGTGTGCTCTCCCGCCGGCAGGTCGCCGAGGGTGAGCGCCGCGACGTCCACCGCCGGGTCGGTGCGGAGCAGGGCCGTGATCGCGCGCTCCATCGCCGCGGTGTGCGCCTTGCGCTGGAAGGTGGCCCGCAGCTCGTCGAGCGACTCCTCCGCCTCGTGCCCGAAGGTGCCCCGGTAGCCCAGCCCGGCCGCCATGCCGCGGTTGATCAGGTCGGAGTCGTGGTGGTCGTCGAGCTCGACCACCACCGACCTCACCCCCGGGACGGCCGACACCGCGTCATGGGCGTCGGAGACCATCAGCCAGGCGAAGTTGGGCGCGCAGAACGAGGTGGGCAGCCGCAGGTGCACCTCGACGGCACAGCCCTCGACGGCAGAACCCTCGACCGACACCGACCGGACGAAGCCGACGTCGGTGATCGGTTCGTCCAGCTCGGGGTCGACGACGGTGCCCAGGGCCGCGCGGACCTCGGCCTCGGTCACGGTCAGGTCGGGGAGGACGGCGGTCATCGGCGTCCCCCTCAGACCGAGGTGAGGTCGGCGGCCGCGGGCTGGCGCGGTCCGGTGGCCGTCTCGTCGGCGTCGGGCAGCTGCAGGTGCGCGGGCACCGGCAGGTCGTAGAGCTTGGCCGCGTTGAGGCCGAGCACCTTCTTCTTCTGCGCGGTGGTGATCGGGGCGTACTCGGTCAGGTCCTCGGGGATCTGGAAGTCCACGAAGCGCTCGACCAGCCACTTGGGCGTCCACAGCGCGTAGTCGCTGGAGAAGAGGATGCGGTCCTCGCCGAGCCAGTAGAGGAGCTCGCCCATGATCTGCGCGAAGTAGCGCGGCCGGGTGTGGATGAACGGCATCGCGACGGCCAGCCCGGCGTACACGTTGGGCTCCTGGGTGGCGATCCAGCAGAAGTCCTCGAGCCGCGGCAGCCCGCAGTGCTCGACGATGAAGTTCAGGTCGGTGAAGTCCGTGGCCGCGTGGTCGACGTCGGCGACGTCGAAGGCGTCCCGGTCCAGCGGGCGGATGGTCGGGCCCTTGTGGATGTGGATGTTCTTGATGCCCAGCTCACGGCAGGCCTCGAAGTAGCGGTAGGCCATCGGGTCGGTGAGCTTCCAGCCGCGGGACTCGCCGTGCCAGTCGGCGGTGTAGAGCTTCGCGCCCTTGAGGTGCATGCGCTCGGCGTTCGCGCGCAGCGCGTCCAGGCCGTTCTCGCCGTCGCGCGGGTCCCAGTAGTGGTTGTAGGTCAGCTTGTCCGGGTGGGCCTGCGCCAGGGCGAGCGCCTCCTCGGTCTGGCCGAACCCCCGGTGGTAGAACTCGGCCAGCCGGGCCGGCTGGAAGATCGCGTGGTCGACGATGTCGTCGACGAAGACGTCGCGCATCAGCCGCTCGCCGCCCTGGTAGAGGTACTCCTCGTAGCCCCAGAGCTCGGACTCCGGGCTGAGGTTGCGGTGGTAGTCGTAGAAGCAGTCGATGAACTGCTTGCCGTGGATGTTGCGCTGGTTCTCCGGCCGCGCGTCCCATAGGGCGATGTGGGAGTCCACGACGTAGTACTGCTCGCCGTCCTTGCTGTACATCTCCGGCCTCCGTCGGCTCGCTGTGAGAGCGGTCACGCTCCCTGGCCGACGACGTTAGGCACCCGTCCACCTGCTGCGGAACTGCTCGCTGTCTCACTTTGGGACGCGGCCCGGCGGAACCGACGCGTACAGTCCGGTGTGGCACAGCGCACACATCCCAGCAGAGGGAGGCGCACCGTCGACCTGGGCCGGGACGAGGTGTCCCCGCTGTCCGACCCCGCGCTGGTCGGGCGGACGGCGGCTCCCCGGCTGCGCGCCTCGTGGCGGCGCAGCCAGGGCTACGGCGTGCCGCAGGACGAGGTCGTCCCGGTCTTCTCCGGCACCCCGGACACCGGGTCGCTGCTCTACGAGTGCGCGCACCGGGTGCTCACCGACCTGCAGGCCACCATCCCCAACGAGCCGGTCAGCCTGATGGTGGCCGACTCCGAGGGCTTCGTCCTCGCCCGGCTCGGCGACGACCCCGACATCCGCCGGTCGCTGGACCGGGTGCACCTGGCGCCCGGGTTCTCCTACAACGAGCGCAACGCCGGTACCAACGGCCTGGGGCTCTCCCTCGCCGACCGCGCGCCCTCGCTGGTGCGGGCCGAGGACCACTACTGCACCGACCTGCGCGGGTACACCTGCGCGGCCGCCCCGGTGCTCGAGCCGGTGACCGGCGAGCTCGCGGGCAGCATCAACCTGACGACGTGGTCGGCCGCCTCCTCGGGGCTGCTGCTGGGGCTGGCCCAGACGGCGGCCAACGCCACCAGCGCGCTCATGCTGGTGCGGGCCGGCGGCCGGGCGGTGCGGCCGGCGCCGCGCGGCGAGGTCTTCCACGTGCTCGGCAGTCACCTCGCCCCGGACGCCGGCGACCCCTGCGTGTCTGCGGCCTAGCGGGCCGCCGTCGACGAGGCGCAGATCGCCGTCGACGCGGGGCGGGTGACGACCGTCGTCGGCGAGCCCGGAGCGGGCAAGGCCACGCTGGCCGCGCTCGCCCGCCGCCGGCTCTCCCCTCGGCTGCGGATCCTGCACGCGCGGGCGCCCGAGAGCGGCGACGTCGCGGCCTGGCTGGAGTTGTGGACCCCGGAGCTGCGCGACGCGGACACCTGCGTGATCGCCTCCGGGCTGCAGCACCTGCCGGCGTGGGCGGCCGGTGAGCTGGCGCAGACCCTGACCGCGGTCCGGCGGGCCGGGTCGCCCCAGCCGTTCGTGCTGGCAGCGCCGGAGTTCGCCGCGATCCCCGGGCAGCTGGCCCTGCTGGCCGACGCCGTCGTCGAGGCCCCTCCCCTGCGGCTGCGGCCCGACGACGTCCTGCCGCTGGCGCACCGGTTCGCCCGCCGGGAGCGGCACCGCGCGGTGGACTTCACCTCGCGCGCCGCCCGCGCCCTGACCGGCTGCGCCTGGCCGGACAACGTCCGGCAGCTGCGGCGTGTGGTGCGCGAGGCGGTGACCCGCGCGGACGTCGTCGACGTGCACCACCTGGCGCCGGAGGTCCTCGACGGGGGCAGCCGCCCGCTCGGCCGGCTGGAGCGCCTGGAGCGCGACGAGATCGTCCGCTGCCTCACCCGGCCCGGGACGACGGTGACCCGGGCCGCCGAGGAGCTCGGCATCGGCCGCGCTACCCTGTACCGGAAGATCGCCCAGTACAAGATCGCGGTGCCGCCCCGGTCGACCGACTGAGCCCGGCGGCTCAGCGGACGGGCAGGGGGACGGCGACCGGATCCGGGAACGAGTGGTCGCCGAAGAGCACCCGGCGCGCCGCCGCCCGGCCGAGCGGGGTGCGCAGCAGCGGGAACGCCGCCGCCGACATGGCCGGCGTGCGCAGCCGGGCCAGCCCGCGGCGCAGCAGCAGCCGGCCCCGGAAGCGGGCCCGCAGCGCCGCGCCGTCGTAGCCGGCCAGCGGGTCCGGCCGCCCGGTGCGCAGTGCGGCGTCGAGGACGTCGGCGGCGTGCTCGGACAGCCGCAGGCACGGGTCGAGGCCGCCCGCGGTGAGCGGGGACACCGCTCCCGCGGCGTCCCCCACGAGCAGCCCGTCGGGACAGCCGATCCGGCGCAGCAGGCCACCGACCGGGATGGGGCCGCCGCGCCGCTCCACCTGCTCAGGGCGGCCGGCGCGGGGCAGGCCCGGCGCGGTGGCGGCGAACCGGTCCAGGGCCCGGCGCATGCCACCGGGGAAGCGGTCGGCGTAGCCGGCGACGCCGACGTGGGCGTGCCGCCCGTCGTTGACGACCCAGGCCAGGTAGCCGGGGGCGAGCGAGGGGTCGAGCACGCAGTGGAAGGCCGGCGGCTCGCCCGGGTCCGGGACCGCGAAGACCTCCTCGGCGCCGACCAGCAGGTGCCGGTTCCGGTCCAGGCCGAGGTCCCGGGCCACCCGTGACCGGGCCCCGTCGGCGCCGACGAGGAAGCGCGCCCGCACCCGGACCCGCCCGTCGGGCCCGGCCAGCAGGTGTCCGCCGTCCCGTCGGCCCTCGTACCGGGTGGCCAGGACGATCCGCACCCCGGCAGCGGCCGCCGTCCGGGCCGACGCGGCGTACAGCGGACCCATGTCGCCCACGCGGAACTCGTCGCGCTCGCTGTCCAGGACGACCGGGCGGCGCAGCCCCGGCGGGTAGAGCAGCACCCGCCGGATGGGCGGCCCCAGGCACCCAGGTGGGAGGGCGAAGTCGTCGAGCGTCTTGCGGACGAAGATCCCGGTGGTGCGGATCGCGCCGGTGAGGGTGGGCCGCCGGTCGACCAGCAGCACGTCGTGTCCGCGGCGGGCGAGCAGGGTGGCCGTGTGCAGCCCGGCCAGCCCGGCGCCGACCACCAGCACGTCGACGTCGTCGCTCACCGGGCGGCCTCGTGCGGGGCGTGCGGCGCGCCGTGCTCGTCGGGGACCCACTCGAGCAGGTCGCCGGGCTGGCAGTCGAGCACCCGGCACATGGCCTCCAGGGTGCTGAAACGGACCGCCTTGGCCCGGCCGTTCTTGAGCACCGCGACGTTCGCCGGGGTGAGCCCGACGCGCTCGGCGAACTCCCCGACGCTCAACTTGCGCCGGGCCAGCTCGACGTCGATGCGGACCACGATGGGCATCAGATGACGCCTTCCAGATCCGTCCGCAGGGCCGTGGCCTGCTGGAGCAGGGCCCGCATCACCACCACGAGCAGCCCGACCACGGCCCCGGCGACGAGCAGCAGCAGGAGCACGACCGGCGGGCCGGGGAGACCCACGCTGACCAGGGACCACACGAGGGTGCCGAGGAGGAGCAGCTCCGCGGTGGCGATCGCCGCGACGATGGCGTCCACCCACACCATGGACGCCGGGCTGAAGATGCGGTCGTCCTCGACCAGGGTGAGCAGCTGCCAGGTGCACACGATCACGACCTGGACGCAGCCCAGCCCCAGCACGGCGACGCCGAGCGTCGGCCACCGCAGGTGCGCCAGCTCCGGCGAGTCCGCCGCCATCGCCCCCGACAGCGCCGGCAGGAACACCAGCTGAGCGAGCAGCAGGGCGGCGAACGCCACCGCGAGCAGGAACCGGAGTGGGCCGACCACCCGACGCGTCGTGATCACGCATCGATACTCGACAAACACCTATCGAGAGTCAATAGGTGACACGCGGACGGGCGCCGGGCGGCCGGCGCCCGCGTTCAGCGCGCGCCCTCGTCCAGCACCGCGGCCAGCGCCTCGACGGCCCGGTCGAGGTCGTCCGGCTCGACCACGAGCGGCGGGGACAGCCGGATCGTCTGCCCGTGCGTGTCCTTGACCAGCACGCCGCGCTCGGCCAGCCGCTCGCACGCGTCGCGCCCGGTCATCAGGTCGGGATCGATGTCGATCCCGGCCCACAGCCCGCGGCTGCGCACCGCCCGGACGCCGCGCCCGACCAGGCCGTCGAGCCGGTCGCGCAGCCGCACGCCCAGCGCCGCCGCCCGCTGCTGGTACTCGCCGGTCGCCAGCAGGCCCACCACGGCGGAGCCGACCGCCGCCGCCAGCGGGTTGCCGCCGAACGTCGACCCGTGGCTGCCGGGCGTCAGCACGTCGAGGACGTCGCGGCGGGACACCACCGCCGACACCGGGACGATGCCGCCGCCGAGGGCCTTGCCGAGGAGGTAGACGTCGGGGATTACGCCCTCCAGCTCGCAGGCGAAGGTGGCCCCGGTCCGGCCCAGCCCGGACTGCACCTCGTCGGCGATGAACAGCACCCCGGCGTCGGTGCACGCCTGCCGCACCGCGGCGAGGTAGCCGGGGGGCGGCACGACGACACCGGCCTCCCCCTGCACCGGCTCGATCAGCACGGCGACGGTCTCCGGGGTCAGCGCGGCCCGCAGCGCGTCGGCGTCGCCGTAGGGGACGACGGTGAAGCCGGGGGTGAAGGGGCCGAAGCCCTCGCGCGCCGACTCGTCGGTGGAGAAGCTGACGATCGTGGTGGTGCGGCCGTGGAAGTTGGCCGCCGCGACGACGATCTGCGCCCGCCCCGCCGGGACGCCCTTCACCTGGTACCCCCAGCGCCGGGCGACCTTGATGCCCGCCTCCACCGCCTCGGCCCCGGTGTTCATCGGGAGCACCAGGTCCATGCCGGCCAGCGCGGCCAGGTCGCGGGCGAAGGGCCCGAGCCGGTCGTTGTAGAACGCGCGGCTGGTGAGCGTCACCCGCTCGAGCTGCTCGCGGGCCGCCCGGAGCAGGACCGGGTGCCCGTGGCCGAAGTTCAGCGCCGAGTACCCGGCCAGGCAGTCCAGGTAGCGGCGGCCGTCGACGTCGGTCACCCACGCCCCGTGCGCCTCCGCCACGACCACCGGCAGGGGCGCGTAGTTGCGCGCCGTCACCGACCGGGTCAGGGCCGCGTGCTCCCTCGAGGACAACCGGCTCTCCGTGTGCTGCAGCGCGACCATGGGGACCCTCCCGGGACTCGGACGGCGGACCGCGCGCGAGCCGGCCGCGGCGGCCGTGGGGGCTCGTGCACGATCGAGGTTAGGAGGGCCGGATGTCGCGATCAATGCGCTTCCGTTGCGTCCCGCGCGTCGATCCGTTGCGTGTCCGCGGCTACGGTGTCGCATGTGTTGCAGAGGACCGTGGACCGCCTGGACCCGCTCGACCGGCAGATCATCGGCTGCCTGACCCGCGACGCGCGGGCCACGTACGCCGTCATCGGCGACGAGGTCGGCCTGTCCGCGCCGGCGGTCAAGCGCCGCGTGGACCGGCTGCTGGCCGAGGGGGTGATCCGCGGCTTCACCGCGCTGGTCGACCCGGAGGTCCTCGGCTGGACGACCGAGGCCTACGTGGAGGTCTACTGGGAGGGGACGCCGGCGCCGCTGGAGTTGCGCCGCAGCCTGGAGAAGGTGCCCGAGATCGTCGGCGCGTGGAGCGTCACCGGCTCCGCGGACGCGCTGGTGCACATCCTGGCCGCCGACATCCCGCACCTGGAGGAGGCCATCGAGCGGCTCCGGCAGCAGCCCAACGTCCACCAGACCCGCAGCGAGGTCGTCCTCTCCCGGCTGATCGACCGCGCCCGCCCCTGAGGCTGCCGGCCGCCGCTCCCCGGCTCGGGCCAGGCCCGCCTCGTGGACGCCGATCGCGTCCGGGCCGTGAGGGTGCCACGGCCCACCGGCGGTCGAACGAGTGCCTCCACGACGCGGTCGACGCCTACCTGCTCCACGGCACGCTCCCGGCCGAGGGGACGACGTGCTGACGGACCGGACCGCCGGAGGTCGCCGTGGCCCGGCTCCCGGCGAGCTCAGCAGGCGCCCGCCCCAGCACGACGGCGCGGCCCGGCGGGCCCGGCCGTCACAGGCAGAAGGGGCAGCCCGTCCCACCGACCGCGACGGTGCGCAGGCAGCGGAGCAGCGGCCCCAGCCGGGTGCCCTTCGGGACCAGGGCGTGCGCGCCGGCGACCTCGGCCTCGGGCCGCACCTCCGGGCCCTCCCCGGTCAACACGATCACCCGGGCCTCAGGGTGGGCGGTACGCAGCGCCGCGGTGGCCGTCAACCCGTCCATCCCGGCCATGCAGAGGTCCATGAAGACGACGTCCGGGTGGAGCCGCGCCGCCGCCTCCACCGCCTGCGAGCCGTCGTCGCACTCCCCGACGACGGTGAGGTCGGCCTCCTCGGACAACGCGTCCGCGAGCGCTCTTCGCACGAGCGGGTGGTCGTCGACGAGGAGCACCCGGATGCCGGCAGAGCCGTCGCCGCCGCAGCAGTCCCCGGTCACGCACCGACCTCCTCGTCGCGCGGCAGGGGCACCGCTCGGCCCCCGGCCGCTGACCGTCCCCTGCAGGACGGTCGTTGCCTACCACGCCCCCCCGCGTGGCGTCCCCGCCCGCGAACAGCCGGGGCCCGCCCGGCCGCGCGCTCGGCGGCGAGGTGGCCGAGCGCCCCGGGCTCAGTCGGCGACCTCGACCGGCAGGACCGGACAGCTGACGTCGAGCAGGATCCGCTGGGCCGCACTGCCCACCGACAGCTTGCCTACCGGACTGCGCCGCCGCATGCCGATCACCACGAGCTCGACGCCGTCCCGGCCCGCCATGTCGACGAGCTCCTCGACCGGGTCCCGGCCGCTGCGGTGCTCGACGGTGTGCGGGATCCCGGCCGCCGCGAGCTCGCCCTCGGTCCCCACCATCGTGTCGGGGTCGGCGTGCCGGGGGTCCACGAGCACGCTCACGGGGAGTCCTCCTGCTCCGGCGCCCTGCCCCACGGCGCGGTCCTCAACCAGGAGGCGCTGGCAGCCGAGCGCGACGTCAGCACGACCCCGCTGCGGGAGGCCATGCGCCGGCTGTCGTCGGAGGGCCTGGTCGTGCTGGGCGCCCACCGGGACGCGCGCGTGGCACCCCTGACGGGGGCCGAGGCCCGGAGCCTGTTCGAGATCCGCCAGCAGCTCGACCCGCTCGCCGTCCGGCTGGCCGCCGAGCGGCGCGGAGGCCGACCGGGCGCGGATCCGCGAGGCGGCCGCGTCGCTGGAGCCGCTCGACGCCGGCAGGGGCCTGGCCGCCCTGGAGGCGCACCGCGCGTTCCACGCCGCGCTCTACCGGGCCAGCCACAACGACCTGCTCGTCGGGCTGCTCGACGGTCTGTGGGACAGGGCCGACCGCTACCGCCGGGCGGCCCTGGAGGCGCAGGAGGACTCCTCTGGCGACCGCGCCCGCGTGCAGGCCGAGCACCAGGCGATGATGGGCGCCGTGCTCGACGGCGACCCCGACGCCGCCGAGGAGCACATGCGCCGCCACGTGGCGGGCAGCCTCGGCCGCCGGGCGATCGACGTCCTCGGCGGCGGCTGACCGCCCGCGCGGCGCCGACGGCGACCGCGGACCGCACCCCCTTCCCCGGCCGCCCCCGGGGCTCCCGCGCTGCGCCGGCTCCGGCGGCAGGGCCTGGTCGAGGAGGCACTTGGTCAGTTGACCAAGTCCGTGCCAGAATGGCGCTGCCGGCCGCTCGGCCGGCACCCCGCCCACCTCCCGAGGAACCCCTGTGAGCCCGCTCCGTCGCTGGTCCGCTCTCGCGGTGCTGGCGCTCCCGGTCCTGCTGATCAGCATCGACATGACCGTGCTCGGCTTCGCGGTGCCCGCCCTGACCGCCGACCTGGGCCCGACGTCGACCGAGCTGCTGTGGATCGTCGACATCTACTCGTTCCTGCTGGCCGGCCTGCTCGTGCTCATGGGCAACCTCGGCGACCGCATCGGCCGCCGCCGGCTGCTGGTCGCGGGTGCCGCCGCCTTCGGGTGCGCCTCGCTGGTGGCGGCGTTCTCGACGTCGGCCGGGATGCTCATCGCGGCCCGGGCCCTGCTCGGGCTCGGGGGGGCCACGCTGATGCCCTCGACCCTGGCGCTGCTGCGCTCGGTGTTCCCCGACCCCCGGGAACGGCGCCTGGCCGTCGCGATCTGGGCGGCCGCGTTCTCCGGCGGCGCCGCCCTCGGCCCGATCATCGGCGGGTTCCTGCTCGAGCACGCCTGGTGGGGCTCGGTGTTCCTGGTGAACGCCCCGGTCATGGTGCTGCTGCTCGTCGGCGCCCCGCTGCTGCTGCCCGAGTCGCGCAACCCGCGACCCGGGCCGTTCGACGCGCTGTCCGCCGTCCTGTCGATCGCCGGCGTGTTGCCGCTGGTCTACGCCCTCAAGACCGCTGCCCACGACGGCGCGAGCGCGCCGGTGCTCGGAGGCCTCGCCGCGGGCGGGGCGCTGCTGTGGGCCTTCGTGCGCCGGCAGCGCCGGCTGGCCGAGCCGCTGCTGGACCTGCGGCTGTTCCGGTACCGCGCCTTCACCGTCGCGGTCGCCACCAACCTGCTGACGGTGTTCGCCCTGCTCGGGCTGCTGTTCTTCCTGCCGCAGTACCTCATGCTCGTGCTCGGCATGAGCCCGCTGGTCGCCGGCTTGTGGATGCTCCCGCTCGCGGGCGCGACCGTGGCCGGGTCGCTGGCCGCCCCGTGGCTGGCCCGCTCCCTGGACCTGCGGTGGGTCATCGGCGGCGGGACGGCGCTGGCTGCGACGGGACTCGCGGCCGGCACGCTGCTCGGGATGGACGGCGACCGGGTCGTGCTCGTCGTGACCGGCCTGCTCATCGGGAGCGGCGTCGGCGCCGCCGAGGCGCTGACCAACGACGTCATCCTCACCACCGCACCGCCCGAGCGGGCCGGTGCCGCCGCCTCGGTGTCCGAGACCGCCTACGAGTTCGGCAGCGCGATGGGCACCGCGGTGCTCGGGACCGTGGGGCTCTCGGTCTACGCGGCGCACCTCGGCGCCGTCGACGGCGTGCCGGCGGGGGACGCCGAGGCCGCCCGGGAGACCCTGGGCGGCGCGGCGCAGGTCGCGGCGGGGCTGCCGCCGGAGACCGCCGCGTCGCTCCTGGCCGAGGCCGGGCAGGCGTTCGTGTCCGGCATGCACGTGGTCCTGCTGGTCGCCGCCCTGCTGGCGGCGGGCGTGGCGGTGCAGGCGCTCGTTCTGCTGCGCGGCAGCCGGGGCCCGGGTGCGGGTACGGCAGCTGACGCCCACCCGGCACCTGCCACGCTGGCCGGGTGACCGGGGCCAGACGCGCGCACCTGCCCGTCGAGCAGCGCCGGGCCCAGCTCGTGGCGGCCGCCATGCGGGTGATGCAGCGCGAGGGGGCCTGGTCGCTCACCACCCGGGCGGTCGCGAAGGAGGCCGGCGTCCCGCTGGGGGCGGTGCACTACGCCTTCGGCTCCAAGACCGAGCTGGTGCGGGCGGTGTTCCGGGCCGACCGCGACCGGTCGACCGCGCTGCTCCGGCGGGCTGTCGAGGCCGGGGGCACCCCGGCGGAGATCCTGACCCGCGCCCTCCTCGGCTACGTCGACAGCGTCATCGCCGACCCCGGCGCCGAGATCGTGCTGCAGGAGCTGACCATGATGGGCGGCCGGGACGACGACCTTCGGGCCGCGGCGCGGGAGTCCACCGAGCAGTACCGCAGCGACGTCCTCGACCTGCTGCAGCGCGTGGCCGAGTCCTCCGGCGGCACCTGGTCCGGGGACGTCGAGGTGCTGGCCGAGTCGTTGCTCGGTCTGCTGTTCGGGGCGTCGGTGAACTGGCTGTGCACCGGGGACGACGACCTCTTCCGCCGGTGCGCCACCGATGCCGCGCAAACCCTCGCCGGCCGCCTCACCGGGAGCGTCCCGGCCCGGGACTGAACCGGGGAGGGGTCGCCGGGAGCGCGGGCTCGCGGCACACCCCCCGCTCCGGGTCGTGACGGTCGGCCGCCGCGGCGGTCAGCGCGGCGACCACGCCTGCCACGGCCGGGTTGCCGAGGCCGGGCCGGGTCAGCACCCCGACGTGCCGGTGGACGTCCACCCCGGCGAGCCGGGCCGTCGCCACCCCCGGGTCCGGGACGGAGCCCAGGACCGGCACGAGCGCCACGCCCAGGCCCGCGCGGACGAAGCCGCGGAGAACGTCGTAGTCGTTGCTCCGGTACCCCACCCGGGGCTCGAAGCCCGCCTCGGCGCACACCCGCTGCAGGCACGTGGCGCCCGCGGTCCCCTGCCGGGTGGTGATCCAGGGAGCGTCCGCGAGGTCGCCGAGCCGCACCTCCTCCTCCCCGGCCGACCGGTGCCCGGGCGGCAGCAGCAGGACCAGGTCCTCGCGGAGCAGCGGGGTGAGCGCCAGCGCCCGCGGCCGCCGGACGGGCACCCGGGTGTAGCGGTAGACCAGGGCGACGTCGAGGTCGCCGTCGTGTACCCGCGGCACCAGCTCGCCGGGTTCCCCCTCGTCCAGCAGCACCTCGACCGACGGGGAGCCGGCGGCCAGCGCGGCCAGCGCCGAGGGCAGCAGGTGCTCGCTGGCCGTCGGGAAGCTGCCCAGCCGGACGGTGCCGGTCGCCCCGTCCGCCAGGCCGCGCAGGTCGTCCTGCAAGGCCCCGAGCGCCGCGAGCACCTCCTGCCCGCGGCCGCGGAGCCACGCCGCCGCCGGGGTCGGGCGGATGCCGTGCGCCTCCCGCTCGAACAGCGGCAGGCCGGCCGCCCGTTCCAGGGCCGCGATCTGCTGGGAGACGGCCGAGGGGGTGTAGCCCAGCCGCCGCGCGGCCACGGCGAAGGACCCGGTCTGCAGCACCGCGGTCAGGGTGCGCAGGTGCAGGGGGTTGAGCACCGTCGCGCCGTCAGACCGTGAACTTCACCCCCTGCGCCAGGGGCAGCTCGCCGGAGTAGTTGATCGTGTTGGTCGCCCGGCGCATGTAGGCCCGCCACGCGTCCGACCCCGACTCCCGGCCGCCCCCGGTCTGCTTCTCGCCGCCGAAGGCCCCGCCGATCTCCGCGCCGGAGGTGCCGATGTTGACGTTGGCGATGCCGCAGTCCGAGCCGTCGGCGGCCACGAAGCGCTCCGCCTCGGCCTGGTCGGAGGTAAAGATGCTCGACGACAGGCCCTGCGGGACGTCGTTGTTGAGCGCGATGGCCTCCTCCAGCGTGCGGTAGGGCAGCACGTAGAGGACCGGCGCGAAGGTCTCCTGGCGCACGATGTCGGTCTGCTCCGGCATCCGCACGATCGCCGGCTCCACGTAGTAGGCGTCCGGCGCCTCCTCCTCGAGGCGGCGGCCGCCGCCGACGACGAGCTCCCCGCCCTGCTGCTCCGCGGCCGCGAGCGCGTCCTGCATCGCCTTGTAGGCGGCGTCGTGGATGAGCGGCCCGACCAGCGTCCCCTCGGCGACCGGCGAGCCGATGGGCAGCCGCCGGTAGGCGGCGGCGAGCCGGTCGGTGAGCTCGTCGACGACGTCGACGTGCGCGATGACCCGGCGCATGGTCGTGCAGCGCTGGCCGGCGGTGCCGGCGGCGGAGAACACGACGCCGCGGGTGGTGAGGTCCAGGTCCGCGGACGGCGTGACGATCGCGGCGTTGTTGCCGCCGAGCTCGAGCAGCGACCGGCCGAAGCGGTCGGCCACCCGCGGCCCCACGGCCCGGCCCATGCGGGTCGAGCCGGTGGCGCTGAGCAGGGCGACGCCGGGATGGGCCACCATCGCCTCGCCGACGTCGGCGCCCCCGAGCAGCACCTGGCTGAGCCCCTCGGGCGCTGCCTCCTCGGCGATCGCGCGGTCCAGCAGGGCCGCCGACGCCAGGGCCGACAGCGGTGCGAGCTCCGAGGGCTTCCACACCACCGGGTCGCCGCAGACCAGCGCGACGGCGGTGTTCCACGACCACACGGCCACCGGGAAGTTGAAGGCGCTGATCACCCCGACGACGCCGAGCGGGTGCCAGGTCTCCATCAGCCGGTGCCCGGGACGCTCGGAGCTGATCGTCCGGCCGTAGAGCTGGCGGGAGAGGCCGACGGCGAACTCGCAGATGTCGATCATCTCCTGGACCTCGCCCAGGGCCTCCGAGGTGATCTTGCCGACCTCCAGGCTGACCAGGGTGCCGAGGTCGGCCTTGTGCTCGCGGAGCAGCTCCCCGAAGCGGCGCACCAGCCCGCCGCGGACGGGTGCGGGCACCGTCCGCCAGACGCGGAACGCCTCGCCGGCGCGGGTGACCGCGGCGTCGACGTCGGTTCCGGTCCGCCACGGGACCGACGCGAGCGGCGCTCCGTTGATCGGCGAGGTCACCGGGTGGTCGCCGGTCAGGGCGTCGAGGTCGACGCCACAGCGGCCGGCGGCCTCCAGCACCTGGCGGCGGAGGTCCTCGGCGGTGGGCAGGGTGGTCACGTGCAGCTCCTCGGGTCGGCGGCGGCGGTGGCCCCCTTGCAGGGGCCCGCCGCGGCCCCGTCCAGGGCACCGCCCCGAGCGTGCGAGGGGTGGGGAGGACGGGGTCCTTCCACGGTGGGGGGCAAGGGGGTCCTCTTTCAGACGATGTTCAGTTCGGGGCGGGCGTCCGCGCCGGCGAAGCGCCCCGCGCTCAGGCCGGTGACGTCGACGAAGGGATCATGGCCGAGGTACAGGTCGCGCACGACCTCGCCCACGGCCGGGCCCATCAGGAAGCCGTGACCGGAGAAGCCGGTGGCGTAGAGGAAGCCCTCGACGGCGTCGGCGCGGCCGATGAGCGCGTTGTGGTCCGGCGTCATCTCGTACAGGCCCGCCCAGCCGCCGGCGATGCCCACCTCCGCCAGCGCGGGTGCGCGCCGCTCGACGGCCGCGCCGAGCCGCGGCAGCCAGCCGTCGGACCGGCCGAGCCGGAAGCCCGGGGTCTCGTCGGGGTCGGACATGCCCAGCAGCAGCCCCTCCCCCTCGGCGTGGAAGTAGAAGGAGGTGTCGAAGTCGATGGTGAAGGGCGTGTGCGGGTCGAGACCCGGGACCGGCTCGGTGACCACGACCTGGCGGCGCAGCGGGGTGACCGGCAGGTCCACGCCGGCCCACGAGCCGACCTCGGCCGACCAGGCGCCGGCGGCGCAGATCACGGTGTCGGTCGCGATCGTCCCGGCGCCGGTGCGCACGCCCACGACGCGTCCGTCGCGGACGTCGATGCCGGTGACCGCGCAGTGCGGCAGCAGGGTGGCGCCGGCCCGGCGGGCGGCCGACGCGTAGCCCAGCACCACCGCCTCGGGCGTGCAGTGGCCGTCGGTCGGCGAGTACGCCGCCGCGAGCAGCCCGTCGGGATCGATCAGCGGCGACAGCCGCCGGGCCTCCGCCACGCTGATCATGCGGCTCGGGACACCGAGCTCGTTCTGCAGGGCGACGTTGGCCTCGAAGGCCCTGACCGCGAGCCGGCTGCCGAGCAGGAAGAGGTACCCCACCTGGTGCAGGTCGATCTCCTGGCCGAACAGCCGGGGGAATTCGCGGAACGCCTCCAGGCTGCGCGCCCCGAGCGCGATGTTCACCGGGTCGGAGAACTGCGCCCGGACGCCACCGGCCGCCTTGCAGGTCGACCCGCCCCCGAGGGCGTCGCGGTCGAGCAGCACGACGTCGCGGACCCCCGCCCGGGCCAGGGAGTGGGCCGCGCTGAGGCCGACCACACCCCCGCCGATCACCACGACGGTGGCGGAGGACGGCGGGTGGCGCCGGTCAGCGGTCATTCCGGTCCTCCTGGGGTCGGGCGCGGCAGGGCGTACCGCCATCGTGGCGGTCGACCGCCGTGCAGCACCAGCGATGCTTCCTGGCTCAGACCGTTTAGCTTCCCTGCATGGACGTGACCCTGGACCTGGTCAAGCTCCGGACCCTCGTCGAGGTCCGGGACACCGGCAGCATGACCGCGGCTGCCGCCGCCCTCGGGTACACGACCGGGGCGGTCTCCCAGCAGATGGCCGCCCTGCAGCGGACGGTGCGGGCGGGGCTGTTCACGCAGGTCGGGCGCCGCGTGCAGCTCACCGACGCCGGTTCCCTCCTCGCCGACCACGCCGTCGAGCTGCTCGCGCTGGCCCGGCGGACGGAGCAGGCGCTGGCCGGCCTGCCGGGGCAGCCGCGGGCGCGGGTCCTCGTGGGGGTCTTCGGCACCGCGGCGGCGGCGCTGCTGCCCCGGGCGCTGGTCCGGGTGCGCGAGCGGTGCCCCGGGGTCCGGCTGCGGTCGATGGAGGTGGACGTGGACGACGCCGCGTCCGCCGTCGCCGCCGGCCGGGTCGACCTCGCCTTCGGGGTGGACTACCCGCAGGCGCCGATCCCCAGGGCACCGGACGTCGAGCTGCTGGTGCTCGTCACCGAGCGCTTCGCGGTCGCCGTGCCCGCCGGCGGCCCGGCGCGGGAGGGCCCGTCCTCGCTGCACGACTTCGCCGGCGACGCGTGGGTGCTGCCGCCCGAGCACACGGCCTACGGCCGGGCCGTCCGGATGGCCTGCCGCAGGGCGGACTTCGAGCCCCGCGTGGACCACAGCGTCACCGACACCGCCTCGACGCTGGCCCTGGTCGCCGCCGGCCTCGGCGTGGCGCCGGTGACCGACCTGATGCTCACGCTGCGGCGCGAGGGCCTGGCCACCGTGCCCCTGACCGAGCGCGTGGAACGGACCCTGGTGCTGGCGCACCGCCGCGAGCCCGCACCCCAGCCGGGGGTGCGGGCGGTCGTCGACGCCATCCGGGCCTCGGTGCCGGGCGGCTGATCCCCGGCGCGGCCGTCAGCGCGCGCCGGCGGCGGACGGCGCGGGCGCGGCCGGCTCCGGGTCGACGATGCCGCCCCGGACCCCCAGCGCGGCCGCGGCCGCGGCCAGCGACGCCGCCCGCTGCTCCGCGTACACCTGCTCGGGGACGCGGAGCGGACGCCCCATCGCCCCGGACAGCCAGTCGGCGTCCCGGTGCGCGCCGCCGTGCGACGCGTCCACCTCGCCCCGGCCGCTGAGGTTGGAGGCGAAGATGCCCGCCGCCGACCGGGGCAGGAAGTCCTCGTAGACGATCGGCTCGGCTCGGAGCCACCCGCCGGCGAGCAGGCCGGGCAGGTCCCGCGGCGGCGCCGTCCCGTCGGGGACGCGGTCGGCCGGGGTGAAGGTGGCGAAGGTCAGGTCCCGGCGGACCAGCTCGGCCTCGGAGTCGGGCAGCCGGGCGTCCCACACCGCGGCGGCGACCTCCTGCCGTGCCCGGCCGGGGGCCTCGGCCAGGCGCCGGTCCACCTCGGCGACGAGCCGCTCGTGCAGGTCGCGGCCCCGTGGGGTCAGGGCGATGCCGCGTGCCTCCACCTCGCCGAAGCGCACCCGCAGCTCGCCCTGGGTGACCCGGCCGTCCGCCTCGCGGAACCGCCGGGGCTCGGCGAGGGCCCGGAAGGAGGTCTGGCGCAGCAGCACGTCGGGCCCGGGACCACCGGGGTGGGCCCTGGATCTCGTCGATCATCCGGATCCCGCGGGCCTGCATGGCGGCGTAGAGCTCGTCGATGTCGAGGACCCGGGGTGTCAGGTGGTTGACGTGGGTGGTGGTCACCCCACCGATGTCGGCCGCCACCCCGGAGACGCGCTCGAGCTCGGCGTACCAGGCCCGGTCGACCGGCTCGGGGGACAGCGCGAACGCCCCGGCCGCGAGGTCCAGGAAGCGGGCGGCGTCCGCCCCGTCCAGCCCGCCCTCCTGCTCCGCCCGGTCGGCCAGCACCAGCAGCTCGTCGGGGAAGAGCCGGCGCGCCGAGAGGAACCGGGTGAGCCGCCGCTCCAGGTCCGCGTCGAAGAAGCGCCGGTCCTGCGGCACCAGCACCGACGTGAACACGCGGAAGGGGTTGCCCGCCAGCTCGTCGGGGTCGGTCGGGCGGAAGGCGGTCGAGACCACCGGGACCGGCTGCGGGGCGGCGTCGCGCAGGTCGTAGCAGCCGGTGGGGTGCATGCCGAGGGCGCCGAAGACGCGGGCCACCTGGCCGAGCTCCTCCGGCGTCCCGACCCGGATGGCCCCGTGCCGCTCGGCGGTCACCCGCTCGATGGAGCCGAGCCGCTCGGCGGCCCGGCCGTCCCGCGCCAGGACCTGCCGGTTCACCTCGTTCGACACCTCGACCAGCGTCGTGTAGGCGGGCACCTCCCGGCCGTAGAGCGCGGAGAGCCGACGGGCGAAGCGCGCCCGCAGCTCGGGAGTGGCGACGGTGGTCACGGGAGCGGCTCCAGGGTCGTGTCGGGCGGCAGCTGCCGGCGCAGCCGCATCGCGGCCAGCACCCGCTGCTGGGCCAGCCGGTGAGCGGCGGCGTGCGGTGTGTCCTCGGTGCGCTTCGCCTCGGCGAGCACCGCCGACGCGTTGGCCCGCAGCTTCGTCGAGATCATCGGGAAGACGTCGTCGGGATCGACGCGGAACGGCGAGCGGCGCATGTCCATCGAGTGCGCCGCGGCGACGATCCCGCCGGCGTTGGCGATGAAGTCCGGGACGACCGGGATGCCGCGCTTCGCGAGGATCTTGCGGGCGCTGCTGGTGGTCGGCAGGTTCGCGCCCTCGACCACTAGACGGGCCGTGGTGGCCAGCGCGACGGCGTCGTCGACGACGTCCTCCCGGGCTGCGGGGACGAGCACGTCGGTGGGCGCGGTGAGCGCGGTGTCCGCCGGCTGCACCCCGCCGTACTCGCGGACGCAGTCGTCGCCCACGTCGGCCCGCAGCCGCGACAGCCGGGCGACGTCGAGGCCGTCGGGGTCGTGAACCGCGCCGGCCGCGGTGGAGACGGCGACCACGGTCGCGCCCAGCTCGACGAACCGCCGCGCGGCCGCCTCGCCGACGGCGCCGAACCCCTGGACCGCGACGCGGGAGCCGGCGAGCTGCCACCCCGACTCGGCCGCCGCGGCGTCGGCGGCCTCGGCGACCCCGAAGCCGGTCACCCCCAGCTCGTCGTAGGGCAGTCCCCCCAGCGCCCGCGGCAGGCCGACGGCCGCGCCGCGGTCCCCGAGCTCGTCCAGGAGGACGGCCGCGTCGTCCTCGGTCAGGCCCATGTCGAGCCCGAAGGCGTACTCGGCCGGCACCTCGTTGCGCAGCGCCCGGGCGAAGGCCCGCAGCACCGCCTCCTTGTCCGCCGCGCGGGGGTCGCCGAGGATCCCGGCCTTCGCCCCGCCGTGGAACAGGTCGACCGCGGCCCACTTCCAGGTCATGGTCCGGGCCAGGCGCGCGACCTCGCGCACGGTGAGGGTGGGGCTCATCCTGGTGCCGCCCTTGCCCATGCCGCGCGCCGTGTTGTCCAGGACCAGGACGCCGCGCATGCCCGACCGGCGGTCCGACACGCACACCACCTTCTCCGGGCCCCACTCGTCCACCAGGGAGAGGACGTCCTCCGTCATGGCCCCGGGCCTCCGTTCTCCGCACTTGGAACCGCCGACCGCGAGTCTGCGGTGGGCACCGGGCCGGCCGGGAGCCCGCGAGGGCGGACACCCCTGGCCCTGGCACCAGGACTGCTGGGGCTGGCCCGCCGCCGCGCCCCGGGCAGGGTGGCGCCGACCTAGCCTGAGGGCGTGTCCGACCGCCCTCGGTCCCGTCGCTCGGCCTACGCGCGCATCCCGGAGCGGGCCTGGCGGGCCATCGCGGGCACCTCCCCGCCGACCGCGCCGATCGGCCTGCGGGCCCAGCGTGGCGGGATGGACGACCTCGCGGCGCACGCGGCCCTGGGCCTGGCGCTGCGCATCGGGGCGTCGCTGCTCGCCGTCGGTGCGGCCGCGGCCGACGTGACCGCGACCGTGCTGCGGGTGGCGGCCGCCTACGGGCTGGCGAACTGCCAGGTCGACGTCACCTTCACGTCGATCACGGTCAGCTACGACCGGGAGGACGCGGTGCCGCTCACCGCGATGCGGACGGTGCGCACCAGCCGGACGGACTACACGCGGCTGCAGCGGATCACCGACCTGGCCCGTGCGGTCGGCACCGGCGGCCTGGACGTCGAGCAGGCCCACCACCGGCTCGACCGCGTCGTCTCCGCACCCCCCACCTACCGCCGCACCGTGAACGCGCTGGGCTGGGCCGGCGTCGCCGGTTCCGTGGGGTTCCTCCTCCGGGGCAGCTGGCTGGAGGCCCTCGTCGCGGCGCTGACCACCGCCCTGATCGAGGCGGTGCTGCGCGTGCTCGACCGGCGCAGCCTGCCGCGGTTCTTCCAGCAGGCGGCCGGGGCCGCGCTCGCGACGGGCGTCGCCGTCGCGCTCCTCGCCTGGGACGCCGACGTGCGCAGCTCCCTGGTCGTCGCGGCCGGCATCGTCGTGCTCCTCGCCGGGCTGTCCCTGGTCGGCGCCGCCGAGGACGCCATCAGCGGCTTCCCGGTGACCGCCGCGGCCCGGGCCTTCGAGGTGCTGACGCTGACCGCGGGCATCGTCGTCGGCATCGCCGCCGTGCTGGACGTCGCCCTGCGGGCCGGCATCCCGCTGGACGTCGTCGCCCCGGTCCCCGTCGTGCCGTTCGCCGTCGGGCTGGCCGCCTCGGCGGGGATCTCCGGCTCCTGGGCCCTGGCCTCCCACGCCCGCCCCCGCGCCGTCGTCCTCGCCGCGGGCGCCGGCGGTCTGGCGTGGACGACGTTCTGGGCGGCCGGCGCCGTGGGTGCCGGTCCGGCGGTGGCCAGCGGGGTCGCCGCCGTCGTCCTGGGGCTCTGCGGTGAGCTGGTGACCGACCGGCTCCGGATCCCGCCGGTGCTCGTCGCGGTCTGCGGCATCGTCCCGCTGCTGCCGGGGCTGGCGATCTACCGAGGGCTGTTCGCGATCGTCGTCGAGGCCGACATCCCGGGCGGGCTGGCCGCCCTCGTCGGGGCCGCGGCGATCGGGCTCGCCCTCGCCGCCGGCGTCACGCTGGGCGAGTACCTCGGCCGGCCGCTCGGCGCGCGGCGGGACCGCTACGACGAGCGGGTCCGCCGCCGCGCCATGACCGCCGAGTGAGCCGCCCGCGGGCCGGGGCGCCCCGGACGCTGTCCGGCGCCCGGGACGCGCCGGTCACGGCGCCTCGTTGGGGTAGCCCTCCTCGTCCATCCGGCGGATGACGCGCGGGTCGAGCCGGCCCTCCCCCACGGCGGCGTCGACCTCGACGTCCGCGGCGGCGCCGTGCTCGTGCATCCACCGGTCGGCGCGGGTCTCCGCGGCCACCCCCTCCTCGGTCAGGTGGGCCTCGCCGATGGCCTTGCGCCGGACGGCGTAGGCGACGAGCACCAGCGCCCAGGCGAGCAAGCTGAGCAGCAGCTGCGACCGGGTGCTGTCCCGGATGAACATCTGCACGAGGACCGCGACGATGGCGGCCGCCGTGAGCAGGGTCAAGACCGGGTAGAACCACATCTTCACCCGCAGCCGCTCCGGCGGGATCGTCGGCCGCATCCGCAGCTCGGAGAGGGCGATCAGCAGGTAGACGAAGAGGATGATCGCGCCAGAGGAGTTGAGCAGGAACAGGAAGACGGTGTCCGGCGAGACGTAGGCCGCGATCACGCACAGGAATCCGACGACGCTGGACGAGAGGATCGCCCACGCGGGGACCCCACGCCGGTTGATCGAGAGCATCCGGCCGGGTGCCTCGTGCCGGGCGGCGAGCACGAACAGCATGCGGGAGGCCGTGTACAGGCCCGAGTTCAGGCAGGACAGGACGGCGGTGAGCACGACCGCGTTCATGATCTCGGCCGCCGCCGGGATGCCCATCTCCTCCATCGCGGCCACGTACGGCGAGTCACCGAGCTCCGTGGAGTTCCACGGCAGGATGGTGGCCAGCAGGAAGATGGAGCCGACGTAGAAGATCAGGATCCGGAAGACGACGGAGTTCGTCGCCCGTGCGATGCCGCGCTCCGGCTCGTCGGACTCCGCGGCGGCGATGGTGGCGATCTCCGCGCCGACCATCGAAAAGACCACGATGACGATGCCCGAGAAGAGCGTGCCGACGCCGTTGGGGAACAGGCCGCCGTGCTCGCTGAGGTTCGAGAAGTCGAGGTCGCGGCCCGGCCACAGGCCCAGGACGAACAACGCGCCGAGGCCGATGAACGCGATGATCGCCAGGACCTTGACGCCGGCGAACCAGTACTCGAACTCCCCGTAGGAGGCCACCGAGAACAGGTTGGTCGCCGTCATGAGCACCATCAGGACCAGCGCCATGAGCCACAGCGGGACGTCAGGCAGCCAGCGCTGCAGGATCGCGGCCCCGGCCACGGCCTCGAAGCCGACGACGATGACCCAGAAGTACCAGTACAGCCAGCCCACGCTGAAGCCGGCCCAGCCGCCGAGCGACTGCCGCGCGTAGTCGGCGAACGACCCGGTCGAGGGGTTGGCGACCGCCATCTCGCCGAGCATCCGCATGACCATGACGATCAGGACGCCGGTGAGGGCGTAGGTCAGGAACGCCGCGGGGCCGACCTCGCCGATGATCGCGCCGGAGCCGACGAACAGGCCGGCGCCGATGACGCCGCCGATCGCGATCATCGTGAGGTGTCGCTGCTTGAGACCCTTCTGGAGGTCGCCGCTGCCTGCTGGGCCGTGTGCCATGTCCGCTCCTCGGGGACGCCGAGTCGGTGGGGTCGGGCGGGGGCTCGCACGACGATCGTGGGGCCATCCAAGCCGCGCCGCCACCACGACCCCGCTGCGTCACGCCGGGGATGCGGAGCCCGCGCGGCGCGCGGGCGGGAGGCCGGGGACGGCGGCCCGACGTCGGGTCACCGACGCCCGCGCCGGAACCGCCTCACCGGGGTCAGGCGCCCCAGGCCGTCGTCTCGTCGAGGGTCACCAGGACGGCGGCCTGGCGCTCGGTGAGGTCCCCGGAGCTGGTCCACTCGGCGCGCAGCAGCCGCCATGCGGCCTGCGGGGAGCCCGGGTGCCCGCCGGCCGGGTACCAGGAGTCGAGGAGCGCCAGGCCGTGCACCAGGCGCCGGACCCAGCCGCCGGCGGCCGCGGATCCGGGCGTCCCCTGCTGCTGCCCGAGGGTGCGGTGACCGGGCACGCCGGGGCCTCCGGGTTGGCTGGACACTGCTGCTCCGCTCGTCGACGGGTGGCACGCCGCGGCGCCTCGACACCGGGGCTCACCGTACGACCGTGTCGGAGTCCCGGGTCGGACGTCGGGGCGTGAGGGTCCGCACGCCCCGACGGGCGACCGGGCTCCCCGTCGGGCGACGGTGCGGGTACCCCGCCCGTTCCTGGTACCGCACCCCACCCGGAGGTGGCCGGGTCAGACGATGCGCGTCTGGAGGCGCACCTCCTCGGGAGCGGTGTGGGTCATCGCGACGACCAGGTCCAGCGCCATCTCCTCGATGTCGTCGACGCTGTCGGCCTGGGTCGTACCGACACCCGGGACGTCGATCACCCAGTGGTCGCCCTCACAGATCGCGGTCGCGGTGTAGTCGGCCATCGGTCCCCTCCGGTCAGGTCGGCAGTGGTGCGGCGCCCGGTCAGGGTCCCGTGCGGGGCGCGGGGGTGGGGCCGGAGCCGAGGCGCACGTTGACCTGCTTGGTCTGGGTGAAGCCGGCGAGCATGCCCTCCAGGGACACCTCCCGGCCGATGCCGCTCTGCTTGTAGCCGCCGTAGGACTGCCCGACGACCTGCCCGCCGCCCTGGTTGACCTGCACCCAGCCGGCCTCCAGCCGGTGCGCGGTGGTGAGCGCCAGGTCGATGTCGGAGCACCACACGTAGGCGCCCAGCCCGTAGGCGGTGTCGTTGGCCATCCGGACCACGTCGTCGACGTCGTTCCAGGCGATGGCCACGACCACCGGCCCGAAGATCTCCTCGCGGGCCAGCCGGAAGCTGTTGTCGCCGCCGGAGAACAGCGTCGGCACGTGGAAGAACCCCTCGGCCAGCGGCCCGTCGGTCGGCGGCAGCCCGCCGGTCTCGACGTGCAGCGCGGGGTCGGCCAGCCCGTCCTGCAGGTACTCCCGGATGGAGCCGAACTGGGTCTCGTTGATCACCGCGCCGATGTCGCTGGCCTCGTCCAGCGGATCCCCGACCCGCATCGACCCCAGCCGCCCGGACAGCCGGGCGAGCACCTCGTCGTGCACGTCGCGGTGCAGGAACAGCCGGGAGCCGGCGGTGCAGCTCTGGCCCTGCCGGCTGATCCGCGAGGACAGCACCAGCCCCTCGATCAGCTCGTCGGTCACCGCGCCGGGGAACACGATCGACGGGTTCTTCCCGCCCAGCTCCAGGGACAGGTGGGCCAGCCGCTGCCCCGCCCGGCCGGCGATGCCGCGGCCGACCTCGGTGGAGCCGGTGAAGGAGATCTTGTCCACGCCGGGGTGCTCGACCAGCGCGTTGCCCGCCGCCCGGCCGGTGCCGGTGACCACGTTCAGGACACCGGGCGGCAGGAACTGCTCGCCGATCTCGGCCATCAGCAGGATCGACAGCGGCGCGTCCTCGGCGGCCTTGAGCACGATGGTGTTCCCCGCGGCCAGCGCGGCCGGCACCTTGAACCCGGCGATCATCAGCGGCGAGTTCCACGGCAGGATCGCGCCGACCACCCCCAGCGGCTCCTGCCGGGTGTACTGCAGCTGGGTCGCCCCGGCCGGCAGCGTGGTGCCCTTGACCTCCCCGGCGACCCCGCCGAAGTAGCGGAACAGGTCCACCAGCAGCGCCACCTCGGGCCGCGCCTGGCTGCGCAGCGCGTTGCCGGTGTCGGCGGCGGTGACCCGGGCGAGCTCCTCGGCGCGGCCCTCCAGCGCGTCGGCGATCCGCAGCAGCACCCGCTGACGCTCCTTGAAGTGCTGATCGCGCCAGCCCGGGAACGCCTCCCGGGCGGCGGCGACGGCGCGGTCGACGTCGGTGGCGGTGCCGCGCGGAACCCGGGCGATCACCGAGCCCCGGCGGGCCGGGCTGGCGATCTCCCGCCAGTCGCCGTCCACGGCCTCCACCCAGTTCCCGCCGATCAGCATCAGCCGGGTCGGCGGGGACGTCGCACCGGGAAACGGGCTCAGCACGCTCTGCTCGGACATGGCTCCTCCTG
>NZ_FNOT01000025.1 GCF_900107105.1 Geodermatophilus africanus | reverse complement strand
TCCCAGTCCTCAGCGCGGGCGGTCTCGGCGTCGCTGTTCCGCTGCCAGCGCTCGAACGGGTCGCGGTCCCAGTCCTCAGCGCGGGCGGTCTCGGCCCGCTCACTACGCTGGTTCCTGTCAGTGGGCGTGTCCGGCGCGACGGGGTCTCCGCGCCCGGGCCCGGTCGCGCCGTCGTGCCGCGCCGCTGGCCGGGAGGCTTCCCGGCGGTCGGCGGAGTGTGAGGTCTCCTTGGCCGGCATGACCGAGGCGTCGTCGGTCGGATCGTTCGAGCCGAGGCGCTGTTGAGCCGCGGGTTCGGGCATCCGGTCCGGGGCGGAGGTGGCCTGTGCCGGCCCGTTGAGCGAGAGATCGAGGACCGGGTCGGTCGGTGACCCGGGGTCTGTGTGCCGCGCGGGTTCGGTGGATGACGCAGCTGTCGGTGGAGGCCCGGAGCTCGGCCGTGCAGGGGACACAAAGTCGATCGGTGGCGCAGAGCCTGGTGAGACCGGTGGTGAGGACTCGGACACCGGCGCTGTCGGCGGTTCGGGCAACTGCGGCTCATCACCGACGACCTCGGACACGGCCGGTCGGTTGGGGACGCCCGGCTCCGGAACTCGATGCGGCGTCGGTTCGGGAGCGGTGGGATCCGGGGTTGCGGGGTGCGGCGGGGGGTCAGCTGGCGAGAGATCGGTGTCCCGCTGTCGGGGCTCGACCGGTGGGTCGGGCAGCCCTGGCTCAGGAGTCGGATGCGCCGATGGTCCGGGAGCGGCGGGCTCCGAGGCGGCGACGTCAGGCGTCGGGTCGCTCGGCGGCCGGTCGGCGTCCGGCGGCTCCTCACCAGCACCGCCCGCAGGCGGTGGACTCTCGTCCGGAGGTGCGGGGTTCTCGCCAGCAGAAGTGTTCGGCAGCTCGGACGCCGAGTCGGCCTGTGCCTCGGCATCGGGCGATCCCCCGTCTGGTTCGGGATCGAGATCCGACTGGTCCGCGCTGGGGAATCCCGCGACCGGCGACCCCGGCTGGTCCGTGTCCGTACTCGGCGACTGATCGTCGGCGCCTTGTTCACTGGACGTCTGGCCGGGGCTGTCCTCGTTCGAGGGGGCGTCCTGGTTGGGCCCCGCTGGGCCTGCGCTCTCGTCGCCCCGGTCACCCTGGTCGGCTTCATCGGCCGCCGGGTCACCCTCGTCTGTCTTGGCATCCGAAGATGCTGGCCCGGAGGTCCCGAGCTCCGTGTCAGTGCCGATGTCCGTGACCTGTGGATCGCCGAGGCCGTCCGACACACCCGACACATCGTCGGCCGTGCTGTCGACCGGCCCGGGCGTGTCCGCCCGTGCCATGTCGGTCACGAGCGCCAGCAGCAGGAACGCACCCGTGGTCAGGAACAGGCGCCACAGCCACCGGGCGCAGCAGGTCAGGTGCTTCGTCAGCTCGGCACCAGGGCGCAGCGCGCGACGACGTCGCAATTCGCCGGACGCCCTCCACAACGACACGGACGCTCCTTGGCTCGGAATCCACAGCGAAGCGGCGTTTCGTTGACCCGTCACTCGCAGCAGTTGCAGACGGACAATTTCCGGAAGGGGCGAGTGAGGGCAACACTTGAATGCTCGCGAGAAGACAGGCTCGGTCGAGTCGTCACGGCTCGTGATCCGCCGGGTATACAAATGCACATCGGACGGTGCCGAGGTCGCGCTGAATGACCGCATAGTGACGCGGAGCATCCGTGACGGAAGGCGGCACGGTCGGCGGGGCTTAAGAAGACGTTGCAGAAGTAGGGCTTTGGGCCCTGTTCCGTTTGGACGGCTCGGCTCAGGCTGTCGGGCGTGTCCTCGCCGGCGTCTTCCCCGCGGCGCAGGCTGGTCAGCGATGAGCTGTGGGCGCTGTTCGAGCCGCTGATCCCATCGCAGAGGCCAGCAGTGCATGGCCGCATCGGTCGCCCGCGGGTCTCCGACCGGGACGTACTCGAGGGCATCGCCTTCGTGAAGTCCACCGGGATCGGCTGGGCCAAGCTGCCCACCGAGCTGGGCTACGGGTCGGGCTGGACCTGCTGGCGACGGATGCACGAGTGGGCCGACGCCGGCGCCTTCGACCGTCTCCACCAGTTCGTGCTGGACCGTCCGGGCGAGCAGGGCCGGCTGGACTGGAACCGAGCCAGCCTGGACTCCGTCAGCGTCCGGGCGAAGAGGGGCGTGCACTGACCGGCCCGAACCCCACCGACAGCAGCAAGGCCGGCAGCAAGTACCACCTGCTCGTCGAAGCCTGCGGCCTACCGCTGAACGACCATCACCGCGCTGGCCCGCCCGGCCTGGCCGTCACCCTCATCTGCGCCCGAGGACTACTGACGAACTAATGCAACGTCTTCTTAAGCCCGGAGCCACGGAACCGGCCTCGCGGAGCCCACACCCGCCCTCGGTTGTGTCGCGCGCGAACCCGGCCCGGAACGCTGGAGAGCGACCTACTGTGCGCCCCGCCACCGAGTGCAGGTCTCACCGGGAGGAACGATGACGAATGCGACGGCAAGGGCATCCGCGGATGCTGAAGTGCAGCTGCTGACCGGTGCGGCTGACGTCAGTCGAGCCTCCGCGGCTTGGGACGCGCTCCCGTCGACGAGTGCAGCCGTCGGGGGACACGCCTGGGTGCAGGCATGGCTCGAGGTGTACGGCGCCGAACACGAACTGGGCGTTGCTGTCGCCGGCTCTGTCGACGTGCCGACAGCCGTCCTCCCGCTCGTGCGCAACCGCCGAAGTCCCTGGACGTGGGAAATGCTCGGCGTCCGGCAGGTAAGTGAGCCCATGGATGTGCGCGGCTACGACGCCCGTGGCCTGGGCCTTCTCGTCGAGGACGCGGTACGTCGCGGTGTCCCGCTCCGCTTCAAGCGCTTGCCGGCCGAGTCGCCACTCCTCCCGCCTCTGCAAGCCATGCACGGTCGACGTGCGCTCGTGCGCACGAGGCTCGTCGTCGGAACCCCCACCATCGCGTTGGACAAGCGATGGCGCGAGCCGGAACACCACTTCAGCAAGCGCCGGCGAGGTGACTTCCGGACCGCGCTCCGTCGCGCCGAGCAACTGGGCCAGGTGGAGCTGACCGTCGAGGAACCCACGCCCGAGCAGGTCGGCCCGCTCTTCGAGGAGGTTGTCGCGGTCGAGGCCTCCGGCTGGAAGATGAGGGCGGGTACGGCGCTCGCTGCTAGCCCCCGAAAGCGCTCCTTCCTGCTGCGGCTCTGTGAGATCGCCGCGGAAGAGAAAGCCACCCGGCTTGCTTTCCTGCGCATCGGCGGCCGAGCCGTGGCAGTCCAGGTCGCCGTCGAGCAGCAGGGGCGGTACAGCCTATTCAAGATCGGCTTTGACGAGGAGTTCGCCCGGTGCTCGCCCGGCAATCTCCTGATGCTACACACGGTCCGGCAGGCCGCAAACCGTGGCCTGACCGCGTTCGACTTCCTCGGCGCCGAGGAGCCGTGGACGGCCGTATGGACAGAGGAAGTGCGTTCCTGCCTAGACGTCAATGTGTACCCGCTCTCGGCGTGGTCGCCCGTGGCCGGCGCAGACGCGGTGGCGCGCCGACTGGGCTGGTGGGGCCTGCAGCGGATCCGAGCGGCGCGGACAGGGGGGTGAGCGGCCTCCCCGGCGCTGTGCGTCGAGTTGATCGTCGGCCGTCGGTGTTGACCACCCGGTCAGCCCGGGCGGCGCGCTGGCAGCCGTCGCCCAGCCTGTCCAGCTGGGCAGGCGTGGGACGAGCCGCTCGAAGCGACGGGTGATCTCAACGGCGGTGCCGGGCTCGATGTGGACGCTGAATACGGCCCGGCGTCCGGACTCGGTCCCCGACCAGGGCCGCTGGTGCCGTCCATCTCGCTGCTTCCCCCAGCGGCGCCGCGTGGTGAGATGTTCGAGCGGAACCCACCGGGTGTACCGCTCCGAGCCGGTACCGCGGGGCCGCGTTGAGGGCGGCTACACCCGCCTCAGCGAGTGATCGTCGGTGCGTGCCCGTTCTCCCGCGCTGCGAGTCGCTCGCGCTGCGGGACGACGGTGTACTTGGGGTCCCTGGCGCTGGCCATGCCCGCCTCGAACACGCCAAAGCGGGTGAGCAGCGACCCGGCCGCGAGCAGGGCCCCGGCCACGACCGCGCCCGCACGCCGGCGTCCGGCGACGACGGTGAGCGCGGCACCGGCCGCGGTGCACGACTTCGCCGCGCGCAGCAGCCGGCCGGCCCTGCCCTCGTGGTACGGCTCGCTGACGATGCCGAACTCGGTCTCGACCCGGTGCATCGCGGCCAGCTCGATCGCCGCACCGGCCACCGCCATCTTGCGCGACGGCCCGGCCTCGTCGATCGGGCTGAGCGCCATCGTGAGACCCCCGCCGGCGGCCATCCCGGAGGCGCCGAAGACGAACGGCAGCTCCTTGTGGGCGGCGTGCCACGACGGGACGGCGGTGTTGGCGAACAGCACCCCGGTGTAGGTCGCCAGCGGGCCGCCGAACAGCGCCGCGACCACCCCGCCGAAGCGCTTGAGCCGCGGGAACCAGCCGAGCAGCTCGACCGCCGCCGTCGCCCCGGCCGCCGCGCTGAACGGCGCCAGGATGTAGGAGCCGATCGACAGCGGGGACGTCGGCTTGATCACCCGCAGCATGTGCAGGAACCGCTCGGGCCGGCCCAGGTCGTGGACGAGGAACACGACCGAGGCGATCGCCGCGCCACCGGAGACGTAGCGGGCGTTGCGGGTGAGCGCCGGCCGGTCAGTGAGGTCGGCCAGCGCCGCCATGATCGACGACGAGCCGGCCGCACCCCCGAGGAAGAGGTACAGCGGCACGTCCGGCGTCTTCCACACCGGCGGCTTGATGATCGGCCGGCCGTAGTAGGAGGTGAACTCGGCCTCCTCGACCATTGCCACCTCGCCGCCGGGGCGACCCCCGCCGCGCCGGCGCCGCTTCTGCCGCTTCTGCGCCGGCGGCCCGTCCGCCCGCCGCCAGCCCGCGCCCGGCGTCGTGATGCCCTCGGTCACAGCTCCTCCTCGCTGGCGCTCGTCGGAGCTGTGCCGATCGGTGCTCTGCTCATCGGTGACCTCGCGAGCTTGGTCACCTGAGCCTCCTCGACCCGAGGACGGCTGACAGCGCCACCCCGAGGATCATCACCGCGGCCGCACCGGCCGACTTCCACATCGCGGGCAGGTCGCGCGTGGTCACGATCGGATCCGGCGGCAGGCCGTAGACCTCCGGCTCGTCGAGCAGCAGGAAGAACGCGCCGTTGCCGCCGACGCCGTCGTCCTCGTCGCGCCCGTAGAGCCGTGCGGTCTCGACGCCCTGCTCCTTGAGCGTGGCCAGCCGCGCGTCGGCGCGGGCCTGCAGCTCGTCGAGGTTGCCGAACTGGATCGACTGGGTCGGGCAGGCGGTGGCGCACGCCGGCTGCAGCCCGTCGGTCAGCCGGTCGTAGCACATCGTGCACTTGAAGACCCGGCCGTCGCCCTTGCGCTGCTCGATGACGCCGTACGGGCAGGACGGCACGCAGTAACCGCAGCCGTTGCAGATGTCGTCCTGGACGACGACCGTGCCGAACTCGGTGCGGAACAGCGCCCCGGTCGGGCAGACGTCCAGGCACCCGGCGTGCGTGCAGTGCTTGCACACGTCGGAGCTCATCAGCCAGCGGATCTGCTTGTCCGTCCCCGACTGCCCGGTCTGCGGGTCGAACTCGCTGAGCGCCTCGGCGTTGAGCACGCTGGACTGCTGCGCGGTCGCCAGGCTGTCGTCGTTCGGGCCGTCGGGAACCGAGCGGCCGGAGTCCTGCCGGTCGTCCCCGGGCCGGCCGAAGGTCGGCATCGGCAGGTCCACGGTCCGGGTCTGCTCGATGAACGCCACGTGCCGCCAGGAGTTGGCGCCGAGCTGACCGGTGTTGTCGTAGGACATCCCGGACAGCCCGATGACGTCGCGCACGCCGTGCGCGTCGTCCATCGGCAGGGTGTTCCACTCCTTGCAAGCCACCTCGCAGGCCTTGCAGCCGATGCACACCGAGGTGTCGGTGAAGAAGCCCACCCGCGCCGGGTGGTCACCGTCGTAGCCGGCTTCCCCCTGCACGTCGGGCAGCGGCCCGAACAGCCGGTTGTCGGGGTCGCGCCCGGTGAAGGCCGGGCTCGCCGAGCTGATCGAGGTCATGCCGGCCTCCTGTCTGCCCTGCAGCCGGTCACAGCGTCGACCCCTCGCCGGCCTCGGCGGCGACCGGGTCGCGGCCGTTGACCCCGACCCGCCCCGACGGCACGCCGGCGCGCTGCCGGTAGCCCTCGACGAAGTCGACGAGCTCGGGCCCGCGCGGTCGCCGTCCCGGCCGGATGTCGGCGGTGCTGACCTTGTCCTCCTGGATGTGCGTGTTCGGGTCGAGCACGATCCCGAGCAGGTCGTTGGCCCCGTCGCCGGTCGAGAGGCCGCTGTAGGACCAGTGGTAGGGCATCCCGATCTGGTGCACGACCTGGCCGTCCCGCAGCTTGATCGGCCGGATCCGCTCGGTGACCAGGACCTTCGCCTCGATCGCCGTCCGCGAGCTGACCAGCGTGGCGTACTCGCCGTTGGTCAGGCCGCGCAGCGCGGCGAGCTCGGGGCTCACCTCGACGAAGAACTCCGGCTGCAGCTCCGACAGGTAGGGCAGCGTGCGGCTCATCCCGCCGGCGGTGTGGTGCTCGGTCAGCCGGTAGGTGGTCACCTGGAACGGGAAGACGTCGGACAGCGGCGGGTTCTCCCGGTTCCACGGCCCCTCGATGCGCTCCAGCGTCGGGTTCGCCTGCTGCTTGTACAGGGCGTTCTCGACGACGGACTCCGCCGGCTCGTAGTGCGTCGGCAGCGGACCGTCGACCACCCCCGCGGGCGCGAACAGCCAGGCCTTGCCGTCGCCCTGCATGACGAACGGGTCGGCGCCGCCGATCGCGTCCTGCGCCCGGGCGCCCTCCGGCGGCACGTAGTCCGGCCGCTTGGTCGCCTCGAAGTCCGGGTTGTCCAGGCCGGTCCAGCGACCGGCCTCCTCGTCCCACCAGACGTAGGCCTTGCGCTCGCTCCACGGCTTGCCGTCGGGGTCGGCGGAGGCGCGGTTGTAGAGGATCCGCCGGTTGTACGGCCAGGCCCAGCCCCACTCGGCGGCCACCGGCCCCTGCTCGCGGCCGGGCTTGCGGCGCGCGGCCTGGTTGACCTCGTCGGCGTAGACGCCCGAGTAGATCCAGCAGCCGCACGACGTCGAGCCGTCGTCCTTCAGCTCCATGTACCCCGACACCGCACGCCCGTCCGGGCCGGTGCCGTTGATCTCCCGCAGGATGGCGTCGGCGCTCGGCTCCTGGTCGGGCCCGTGGGTCGGGTAGTCCCAGGTGAGGTCGAGCAGCGGGCGGTCCCGCGGGTCGGTGGAGTCGGCCAGCCGCTCGCGCAGGATGCGACCGAGGTGGAAGTAGAACCACAGGTCGCTCGTGGCGTCACCCGGCGGCTCGACCGCCTTGTGCCGCCACTGCAGCAGCCGCTGGGTCTGGGTGAACGTCCCCTCCTTCTCCGCGTGCGAGGCCGCGGGCACGAAGAAGACCTCGGTGCCGATCGTCTCGGGCGCCAGCTCCCCGGTCTCGATCTCCGGGGACTCCTTCCAGAAGGTCGCCGACTCGATCATCTGCAGGTCGCGGACCACCAGCCAGTCCAGGTTGGCCAGCCCGAACCGGTTCATGCGCCCGTTGGGGTGCCCGACCGTCGGGTTCTCGCCGACCAGGAAGTAGCCGGAGACCTTGCCCTTGATCATGTCGGTGATCGTCCGGTACGAGCTGTGGTCGCCGTCGATCCTGGGGAGGTAGTCGAACGCGAAGTCGTTCTCCGGCGTCGCGGCGTCCCCCCACCAGGCCTTGAGCAGGCTGGTCATGTAGGCGCGCTTGTTGCCCCAGAAGCCGGCCTTGCCGGCCGCGTCGGCGCAGTACTCGTCGAGGCTCCCGTGCTGCAGCGCGTGCGGCATGGGCAGGTAACCCGGCAGCAGGTTGTACAGCGTCGGGACGTCGGTCGAACCCTGGATGCTGGCGTGCCCGCGCAGCGCCAGGATCCCGCCGCCGGGACGGCCGATGTTGCCCAGCAGTGTCTGCAGGATCGAGCAGGTGCGGATGTACTGCGCGCCGACGCTGTGCTGCGTCCAGCCCACCGAGTACACCCACGCCGTCGTCCGCTCGCGACCGCTGTTCTCGGTCACCCAGCGGGCGACCTGCAGGAAGACCTCCGGCTCGATGCCGCAGACCTCGGCCACCATCTCCGGGGTGTAGCGGGCGAAGTGCCGCTTCAGGACCTGGAACACCGAGCGCGGGTGCTGCAGCGTCTCGTCCCGCTTCGGCTTGGCCGCGATCGGCGGGCCACCGCTGCCGGCCGCCTGGGCCTTGTCGGTCTTCTTGACCTCCGGGTCCTGCTCCTTGCGGTCCTGCTCGGCAGCCCCGGCCGGGTCGTCCGAGCCGGAGTGCGGCGGCTCCTCCGGCTCGTACTGCCAGCTGGCCTCGTCGTACAGGTTCCGCTCCGGGTCGAACCCGGAGAACAGGCCGTCGAGGTCCTCGGAGTCGATGAAGTCCTGGCTCACCAGCGCCGCGGCGTTGGTGTAGGCGACGACGTACTCCTTGAAGTACAGCTCGTTGGTGAGCACGTGGTTGATCAGGCCGCCGAGGAACGCGATGTCCGTGCCGATGCGCAGCGGCACGTGCAGGTCGGCGATCGCGCTGGTGCGGGTGAAGCGCGGGTCGATGTGGATGACCTTCGCGCCGCGCGCCTTGGCCTCACCCACCCACTGGAAGCCCACCGGGTGGCACTCGGCCATGTTCGAACCCTCGATGACGATGCAGTCGGAGTTCGCGAGGTCTTCCTGGAAGTTCGTGGCACCGCCACGGCCGAACGAGGCGCCCAGACCGGGCACCGTGGCGGAGTGCTATATGCGCGCCTGATTCTCGATCTGTATCGCGCCCAGGGCGCTGTAGAGCTTCTTCATGAGGTAGTTCTCCTCGTTGTCGAGGGTCGCCCCTCCGAGGCTCGCTAACCCCATGGTGCGGTTGACGCGCTTGCCGTCGTTCTCGTCCTGCCAGCCCCTGCGGCGGGCCTCGAGCACGCGGTCGGCGATCATGTGCATCGCCGTGTCGAGCTCGAGGTCCTCCCACTCCGTCCCGAACGGACGGCGGTACTTCACCGTCGTCACGCGGGTCGGGCTGGTGACCAGCTGCTTGCTGGCGCTGCCCTTGGGGCACAGCCGGCCGCGGCTGATCGGCGAGTCCGGGTCACCCTCGATCTGGACGATCTGCTCGTCCTTGACGTAGATCCGCTGGCCGCACCCCACCGCGCAGTACGGGCACACGCTCTGCACGACGCGGTCGGCGGTGGCCGTGCGGCTCACCACGTTCTCCGTCGCCTTGCTGCGCGCGGCCGCGCCGCGTCCGAGGGGGTCGGGGCCGGTCAGCTGCCGGAACACCGGCCACGCGTCGAGCCAGGTCTTCACACCGGCAACTCTGCCACTCCGGCGCCGACTCGGCGCTGCGAGACCCGCCGTCGCCGATGGCAACCGGCCGTTGCCGTTCCGCCTGCGGCCTGCGCCTCCGCCGCCTCCCGCCCTTCCCGCGGCTGTCTCTGCCCCTCCCGTGCCGTGATCATGGGCTTGTTGCGGGCCTCGCCGGCGCGTCGTCGCGTATCGCCTGCGACAACCCCATGATCAACTGGAGGTGCCAGGAGCGCGGGGTCGAGTGGGCCGGCGGAGGATCGGCCGTCAGGGGCGCCAGCCGCGGCTGCCCAGGGCTCGCCGGGTGCGCTCCACCACGACGACCGGGCTGCCCAGGTGGCGTGCGGCGAAGCGGACGACGAGCCAACCGTCGGCGGCCATGAGCGAGTAGCGGTCGACGTCCCGCCCGAACTGGTCGGCGTCGGCGTGCTGGCGGCCCTCGTACTCCACGGCCACCTTCCACTCTGCGTAGCCCAGGTCGGCGTGAGCGACGACGCGACCCCACCGGTCGTGCACGGGCAGCTGCACCTGCGGATCGGGCAGGTCGCTGGTCACCAGCCAGTAGCGGACCAGGCTTTCCGGCCGGGACGCCGCCCGCCCGTCGAGCCGTGGGGCGCACTCGCGGGCGCGGACGACGCCCCGGACGCGGTCGGCGCGCTCGAGACGCCGGGCCAGCGATCCGGCGTCCAGGTGCCCGGAGCGAACGAGTGCGTCGCCGACCGCCACCAGCTCCGCGGGCGGCAGCAGCGCGGCCAGGTCGAGGAAGGTCTGCGAGCCGGACGTCAGCGGCAGCCCGCCGTCCCCCACGACGTCGTCCTCAGTCACCAGCCGCTCGTGGACAGCGAGCCCGGCGCGCCTGGGCAGCTGTCGCCGCGACGGGACGACGACGTGCACGGCGGCCGGCTCCGCCACCGGCGCCCCGTACAGCCGCGCCGCCGTCCCGAGGCCGAAGGCGGCGTCACCGGGGAGGACCAGCCGCCAGGCGCGACACCGCGTGGCCAGGTCCGGCTCGACGGCCGAGGAGAGGTAGAGGCCACGGCCGATGCGGCGGCCGTCCTGGGCGATCTGCCCGCGGGTCGCGCCTCGGGATCGGGCGTCGTCCCAGGTGTAGGCGGTCCCGAGGTCGATGTCGGTCATGCCGGCGACCGTCGGGGCGCTGCGGCCCGCTCGGCGTCCGCGTGGACATCTGTGGACGCTGCCTCGGGCTGTGGACGCCGTCCTATGGCCACGTCCCGCCGTGATCATGGGGTTGTTGCCGGTCCGCACGGCGCGTCGCCGCGTGTCACTTGCAACAACCCCATGATCAACGCGGGGATGGTCGGGAAGGGGACGCGGGAGGAGAGGGTGGGGAGACCGGGCGACGGTGGGGTGACCGCGGGCGCCGGCAGGGCCCTCACGCCCGGAGGGGGCAAACCGGTGCCGGATCGTCGGTACCCGGGCAGATACTGGCCCGGTGGGCGGCCTGCACCTGCACTTCCTCGGTCACTCGACGGCGCGCGTCGAGCTGGCCGGGCACACGGTGCTGACCGACCCCCTGCTCACCGCGCGGGTCGGGCCGCTGCGCCGGATGGTGCCGGCGCCAGCCCCGGAGACGTTCGCCGGCGTCGACCTGGTACTGGTCAGCCACCTGCACGGCGACCACCTGCACCTGCCCTCGCTGCGGCTGCTCGGTCGGGACGTGCGGGTCGTCGTCCCCCGCGGCGCCGGGGCGTGGCTGCGGGCGCGGGGGTTCGCGCACGTCTCCGAGGTGCTGCCCGGCGAGACGATCCGCCACGGCGCGCTGCGGGTGACCGCCGTCCCGGCCCTGCACTCCGGGCACCGATGGGGCCCGCGACTGACGCACGGCCCGGACACCGCCGCGGTGGGGCACCTCATCACCGGCGGCGGGCGCACCGTGTACGCCGCCGGTGACACCGGGCTGCTCGACACGATGTGGCTGCTCGGCGAGCGCGGGGTGGACGTCGCGCTGCTGCCGGTGTGGGGGTGGGGGCTCACGCTCGGCCACGACCACCTCGACCCGGCCGACGCGGCCGAGGCGACGGCGCGGTTGCGGCCGCGGGTCGCCGTCCCCGTGCACTGGGGCACCCTCGCGCTGCCCGGCGTCGAGCGCCTGCCGCGGATGCGCCGGCTGCTGGTCGAGCCGCCGCGCGACTACGCCGCCGCGGTCGCCGCCCGTGGCCTGGACACCGCCGTGGTCGTCGCCGAGCCGGGCCGGCCGGTGCCGCTGCCCGAACCCGCCGGGACGACGTCGTGAGCGCGCTGGCCGCGGGCTGGACCGACGGCTCGATGGGCTACCCCGTCCTCTTCGGCGGCGTGCTGCTCGGCTCGGTGGTGCCCGTCGTCCCCACCGGGGCGGTGGTCGGCGCGGGGGCCGCGTTCGCCATGACCGCCCACGAGCTCAACCTCGTGCTGGTCGTCGTCGTGGCCACCCTGGGCGCCTGGGCCGGCGACCTCGTCACCTTCGCGATCTGCCGCTTCGGGGGGCCCGCGGCGGTCCGCTGGGTCGCCCGCGGCCAGCACGCGGAGCGGATCGAGGAGGTCCGCGAGCAGTTCCGGCGGCACGGCTGGCAGATCGTCGTCGTCGGCCGGCTGCTGCCCGCGGGGCGCATCCCGGTGCTGCTGGCCGCCGGCGCGCTGGCCTACCCGTGGCGGCGGCTGCTGCCCGCCTCACTGCTGGCGGCGTTCCTCTGGGCGGTCGCCTACGCCGCCCTCGGCGTGCTGAGCGGCGGCATATTCGACTCCCCGCTGGTCGCCGTCCTGCTGGCGACCCTGCTGGTGCTGGCCGTCGGGGTGGTGCTCAACGCGGTGGGCTCGCACCGCAGGCGCGCCCCCGACCCGGAGCGCGAGCCGGACCCCTCGGCGTGCGGCCCGGCATGACCGCTCCCTCCGGGCGGGTCCTCCAGCGGGGCCGCACGCCGGCGCGCGTCGTCCTCACCTGGGCCGCCAGCACCGCCGCGCTCGTCGTCCTCGACCGGTGGCTCGGCGCCTTCGCGATGCCGGCGTGGTGGCAGCCGCCGCTCATCGCGCTGCTGCTGGGCCTGCTCACCGGCGTGGTGTGGCCGCTGGTCATGCGGGTCGCGTTGCCGCTGGCCTTCTTCACCCTCGGGCTGGGCAGCTTCCTGCTGCTGGGCGCCGCGGTGCTCGGCCTGTCCTTCCTGGTCCCCGGCGTCGTCATCGCCGACCTGCGCACCGCGGTCGTCGTCGGGGTCGCCATGGCCGGGGTGTCCGGCTTGGTCAGCAGCGTGCTCGCCCTCGACGAGGACGAACTCTTCTTCCGCCGCGCCCGCCGCCGTTCGGCGGGGAGGCCTGACGACCGCGCGCGCCGCCGGGCCCGGGGGACGGCGGAGGGGCGGCCGCGCCCGCCGGGCGTGCTCTTCCTGCAGATCGACGCGCTCTCGCACGACACCGCCCGCCGCGCGGTCCGCGACGGGACGATGCCCAACCTGGCCGCCTGGCTGCGCTCGGGCAGCCACGTGGTGACCTCCTGGCACACCGACTGGAGCTCGCAGACCGGCGCCTCGGTCTGCGGCATCCTGCACGGCTCCAACGACGACATCCCCGGTTTCCGCTGGTACGACAAGGAGCGCGACCGGGTCGTCCGGGTCTCCTCCCCGACCGACGCCGCGGACATCGAGCGGGCGCACTCCGACGGCCGGGGGCTGCTCTCCGGCGGCGGGGCCAGCCACGGCAACCTGTTCACCGGCGACGCCGCCCACGTCAGCCTCACTATGAGCTCGCTCGCGTACGTCGTCCCCGCCGCCAGCCGTCGGGCGCGGCAGCGGCGCGACCGCCCCGGCGCCGGCTACTACGCCTACTTCGCCAACCCCGGCAACGCGCTGCGCACGCTCGCGGTCTCGCTCGTCGACGTCTACCGCGAGCTCGTCGCCGCCGCCCGGGAGCGCCGGGACGACGTCCGGCCGCGCGTCTCCCGCGGCGGGATCTACCCGCTGGCCCGGCCGGGGACGACGGTCATCTCCCGCGACGTCGTCGTCTTCGCGCTGCTGGAGGACATGCTCGCCGGCCGGCCGATCGCCTACGCGGACTTCCTCGGCTACGACGAGGCCGCCCACCACGGCGGCCTCGAGCGGGCCGACAGCCTGGCCGTGCTGCACAGCATCGACCAGCAGATCGGCCGGCTGCACCGCGCCGCGCAGCTCGCGCCGCGCGAGTACCACCTGGTGTGCCTCTCCGACCACGGCCAGACCCAGGGCGAGTCGTTCGCCACCCGCTTCGGGGAGACCGTCGAGCAGCTGGTCGGCCGGCTCTGCGGCGGGCGCGGCGAGCTGCCGGTCGGGCACCTCACCGGCCCCCGGGACAGCCGTCGGCTCACCGAGGGCTGGCAGGTCGGGGCGGCGCTCGCCGAGAGCGGCGGGCCGATAGCGCGCCGGCTGCGCGAACGGGTGGAGCGCGCCGAGGGCGTGCCGCACGCCCACGAACTGCCCGCCGGCCGCGAGGGCCGGGTGCCGCGGGTGGCCCCGGGCGTGGTCGTCGCCGTCTCCGGCCACACCGCGATGGTGTCCTTCGCCGACCTCCCCGGCCGGGTCTCGCTGGAGGAGATCGAGCGACACTGGCCGGCGCTGCTGCCCGGCCTGGTCGACCACGACGGCGTCGGCTTCGTGCTCGTCCACTCCGAGGAGCACGGCCCGGTGGTGCTCGGCCGCGACGGGCTGCACCGCCTGGCGACCGGCGAGGTGGTCGGTGAGGACCCCCTGCTCCCCTACGGCGCGCACGCCGCCGGCCTGGTCGCCCGCGGCTCGACGTTCCCGAACTGCGCGGACGTCGTCGTCAACAGCCGCTACGACCCGGTCACCGACGAGGCCTCGGCGTTCGAACCGCACGTCGGCTCGCACGGCGGGCTCGGCGGGTCGCAGCAGCACGCGTTCCTGCTGCACCCGCGGGCGTTCCGGGCGCCGGGCGAGGTCGTCGGCGCCGAGGCGCTGCACCGGGTCCTCCGCAGCTGGCTCACCGACCTCGGCCACCCCGAGCCGACGGGGGACGACGCCGCCGTCGGTGCCCTCAGCGCGACCGCTCGGCGCACCTCCGACGTCCCGGTGTGACCTCCGGCGGCACGGCCGGTGACGTCCTCGTGAACTCGTCGCGTCAGCGTGGCGCCGCGGTGATCACCTCGCCGAGAGTGGGGGGATGCGACCCGACGCCCGTGCCTGGTTCGAGTCCCGGACCACCTCGGTGCCCTCCCTCGACGTGCTCGACCTGGAGGGCCTGCTGTGCGCCAAGCGTCGCGGGCAGCACCGGGTCAGCGTCGTCCTCCCGGCCCGGGACGAGGCGGCGACGGTCGGCGGGCTGATCGCCGACCTCCACGAGCAGTGGGTGCAGCGGACCCCGCTGGTCGACGAGCTGCTCGTCGTCGACTCCGACTCGACCGACGCCACCGCCGCGGTGGCCCGCGCCGCCGGGGCCGACGTCGTCGCCGCCGCCGACGTGCTCCCCGGCCACGGCAGCCGCCCGGGCAAGGGCGAGGCGCTGTGGAAGGGGCTGGCCGCGACCACCGGCGACCTCGTCGTGTTCCTCGACGCGGACCTGCTCGGTGACGTCCGGCACTTCGTCCCCGGCCTGCTCGCACCGCTGCTCGGCGACCCGCAGGTGGAGTACGTCAAGGGCTGCTACACCCGCCCGCTCGAGGTGGGGGGCACGAGCGTCCCGGTCGGCGGGGGTCGGGTCACCGAGCTGACCGCGCGGCCGCTGCTCAACGCGCTGTGGCCCGAGCTCGCCGGGTTCGTGCAGCCGCTGGGCGGCGAGTACGCCGGACGGCGCTCGGCCCTGGAGCAGGTCCCGTTCGTGTCGGGCTACGGCGTGGAGGTCGGGCTGCTGGTCGACCTGCTGCGGCTCGTCGGGCTGGCCGCCCTGGCGCAGGTCGACCTGGGCGTGCGCCGCCACATCTCGCAGGGACAGGAGGCGCTGGGCCGGATGGCGGGGCAGGTCGTGTCGACGGTGCTGGCCCGGGCCGGGCGGGAGCAGGCCGGCGGGCTGCTCACCCAGTTCCGCCACGACGGCGCAGGGTTCGAGCCGCACAGCACCGCCGTGGCCGTGGACGAGCGGCCGCCGTTGGCGACCGTGCCGGAGTACCGGGCCCCGCTCGGCGACGCCGTCGTCGGCTGACGCCCCCGGGAGCAGCCCAGCGCGGGAATGGGCGCAGGAGCCACAGCCGGCTGACGCCCCGGGAGCACCGCCGCGAGCGCCCCGAGGCCCGAGGAGGGCGATCGAGACCAGCCACGAACCCTGCTTCTCGTGCATCCTGTCGCCCGACGGGGACCTCTGTGCCGACACCGACGTCGGCACCCGACCTGGGGGAGACGCGTGCGCCCTGACGTCCGACGCTGGCTCCGTTCCCGAACCTTCACCGCCGAGACGTGGCAGGCGGCCGACCTGGTCACCGCGAAGGGCACCCGCGGCTCGACCGTCAGCGTGGTGCTCCCGGCGCTCGACGAGGAACGCACCGTCGGCGCGATCGTCGAGACGATCCGCCGCGACCTCGTCGAGGCCTGCCCGCTGGTCGACGAGATCGTCGTCGTCGACAGCGGATCCAGCGACCGGACCGCGGAGGTCGCGGCGGCGGCCGGGGCCCGCGTCGTCTCCGTCGACGACGTGCTGCCCCGGCACGGCAGCCGGCCGGGCAAGGGCGAGGCGCTGTGGAAGTCGCTGCACGCGACCACCGGCGAGCTCATCGTGTTCGTCGACTCCGACCTCGTCGACTTCGACCCGAGGTTCGTCGTCGGCCTGCTCGGCCCGCTGCTCACCGACCCCACCATCGGGTACGTCAAGGCGCTCTACGACCGCCCGCTGACGACCACCGACGGCATCGTCCCCTCCGGCGGCGGCCGGGTCACCGAGCTGGTCGCCCGCCCGCTGCTCAACGCCTTCTGGCCCGAGCTCGCCGGGTTCGTGCAGCCGCTGTCCGGCGAGTACGCCGGGCGCCGGGAGCTGCTGGAACAGGTCCCGTTCGTCTCGGGCTACGGCGTCGAGCTCGGGTTGCTGGTCGACCTCGTGGCGCTGGCCGGGCTCGACGCGCTGGCGCAGGTGGACCTGGGCACCCGTAAGCACACCCACCAGGCCGACGCCGCGCTCGGCCGGATGGCCGGACAGATCCTGCAGACCGCGCTCGCCCGGTGGCCCGGCGGGGGCCGGCCGGAGAGCGAGCTGCTGCAGTTCCTGCGCACCGCCGACGGGCTGGAGAGCGTCACCTGGGACGTCGGCGTCGTCGAGCGCCCGCCCATGCGGGCCGTCCGCGCCGCCGACCGCCGCCGGGGGACGTGGGCATGAAGATCCTGATGGACGCCGGGCCGTGGCTGCCGGTGCCGCCACCCGGGTACGGCGGCCTGGAGAACGTCGTGGCGACGCTGACCGCCGAGCTGCGGACCCGCGGGCACACCGTCGTCCTGGCCTCGGTCGGCGACTCCACCCTGCCGGTCGACGGCCTGGTCAGCGCGTTCCCCAGCGGCCGCTTCGAGCAGCTGGGCGGGCCGTACCCGCAGGTGGTCGGCACCGCGCACGCGCACGAGCAGGTGGTGCTGGCGACCCTCGCCGAGCACGCGCTGGCCGGTGAGCCGTTCGACCTCGTGCACAGCCACGTCGAGGTGGTGGGCCCGGCGCTGCTCGCCGGCCTGGGGGACGCCGCCCCGCCGACGCTGGCCACGCTGCACTGGGACACCCGGCGCAACGCCGACTTCTGGGCCTCCTTCGACGGCGGCGGCCGGGTCTGGTTCGCGGGCGTCTCCGACACCCAGGTGGCGCAGGCCCCGGAGGCGCTGCGCGCGCAGGTGGTGGGCGTCGTCCCGCTGTCGGTACCGGTCGACGGTCCGCCCCCGGTGCCGCGGGCGGACCGGTCCGACGCCGTCCTCGTGCTGGCCCGGCTGTGCGAGCCCAAGGGCATCGACACCGCCCTGCGCGCCTGCCGCGCGGCCGGGGTGCCGCTGGTGCTCGCCGGCCCGGTCGGCGGCCTGCCGGACCGGGAGGCCCTGGAGCGCGCCCTCGCGACCCCCGGTCACCCGGCCCGCTCGCACCCCGACGTCGCGTGGTTCCTCGAGCACGTCGACCCGCACCTCGACGGCGCCGCGGCGCGCTGGATCGGCAGCGTGGGAGGGGCCGACAAGGACGCGCGGCTGCGCACCTCCCGCGCGGTGCTGTTCCCCATCCGCTGGGAGGAGCCCGGTGGCACCGCCGTCTGCGAGGCGCTCGCCGCCGGGACGCCGGTGGTCGCCATGGCCCGGGGCTGCCTGCCCTCGCTGGTGGACGACGGCCGCACCGGCTTCCTGGCCACCGACGAGGCGGGGTTCACCGCGGCGCTGGGCCGGCTCGACGCCATCGACCCGGAGGCCTGCGCGGCCGAGGCCCGCCGCCGCTTCGCCCCCGCCGTGATGGCCAACGGCTACGAGCGGCTCTACGCCGCGACGATCGCCCGGGCCCGCAGCCGGTCGCGGGGCCGGCTGTCGGTGCCCCGCGAGCAGCGCGCCCTGCACTGACCGCCGCTCACGGCCGGACGGCGTCCCCCGTGCGGGCGGACTCGGCGATCGCCACCGCGACCCGGTGGGTGCGCAGCGCCTCGGCGTAGTCGACCAGCCCCTCCGTCGGCACGCCGCCGGCCAGCACGTCGACGAAGGCCCGGTCGACGGCGGTGCGCCCGTCGACCCGCGGCTCGCTGCGCTGCGCGCCCTCGGCGGTGGTGACGGTCAGCGAGGTCTCGGTGAGCTGCACCGCCGCGCCGTCGCACACCACGTCGAGGCCGGCGGCCAGTTTGCCGGGCAGCGAGCAGGCGGCGGTCAGCGTGCCGACGGCCCCGGAGTCGAACACGAGCAGCGCGGCGGTCGCGTCGTCGACGTCCCGGCCCTCGGCGCTGGACGGCGCGGCCGTGGCACGGACCTCGACGACCTCCCCGACGAGCAGCCGGGCCAGGTCGAGCACGTGGGTGAGCTGCTCGACCACCTGCCCGCCGGAGCGCTCCCGGCGCGACCACCACGCCGGCGGCGGCACCTTGTCCAGCCAGGTGGCGTCGACCAGCCGGGGCCGGTGGGCGGCGCAGACGGCGCGGGCGGCGGCCACCGTGTCCAGGTGCCGCCAGTGGTAGCCGGTCGCGGTGGGCAGCCCCGCCCCGGCCACGGCCCGGGCCACCTCCTCCGCGACCGCGACGCCCGTCGACAGGGGCTTCTCGACGAGGAACGGGACCCCCGCGCGGACGGCGGCCAGCTCGAGCTCGCCGTGGGCGAAGGGCGGGACGCACAGCCAGACGCCGTCGAGCCCCTGGGCGAGCAGCCGGTCGACGTCCGGGACGACCGGCACGCGCAGCCCGTCAGCGAGCGCGTCGGCAGCGCCGGGGACGGCGTCGGTGACGGCGACCAGCTCCACGTCGGGGAAGCCGGCCAGTGTCCGCGCGTGGCGGGCGCCGACACCCCCGGCCCCGACGAGTCCGACGCGGACGGGAGTCCCGGTGCGCGATTGGCCCATGCCGGGGTCCTGCCCCGCCTGCGGACGGCGTAACCGCTGGTCGCCCGCGTGGCCGCGGCCGGCCGGGGGTCCGGACACACCCCGCGACACGCCGACGTGCGGCGCTGGGAGCGTGGTGTCGTCGTCCGCGTCCGGTCCCGCGGGTGACGGGCGGCACGCCGGCCGGGCGGCCGACCATTCGGGCGATACCCCCCATCGCGCCGTGCTGGTCCCCCGAACGGAGCGCACAATGGCGTCGTGGGAGGGACTACAGCGAGTGAGCACGGAGCGGAGTTAACCTGAGACCGTGAGTGAGGCCATCGACCGGCGTGCCCGCAAGAAGGCACTGACCCGGTCACTCATCCGCGAGACCGCGCAACGGCTGTTCGCCGAGCACGGCTTCGAGGCGGTGACGATCGCCGACATCGCCTCTGCTGCCGATGTCGCCGTCCAGACCGTCTTCAACCACTTCCCGACGAAGGAGGACCTCTTCTTCGACGGGCACACGCCGTGGGTGGAGGGCGCCGCCGAGTCGGTGCGCTCGCGCGCTCCCGGTACCGGCCCCCTCGACGCGCTGCACGCCCACCTCGTCGACCGGGTGGCCGGGCACGTCCGGCACCTGGCCGACCCCGAGGGGCGCACGTTCGACGCCACGCTCGAGGCCTCCCCCGCGCTGCGGGCCCGCGAGCGGGAACTCCACCACGAGGCGACCGCGCGGCTCGGCGACGCGCTGTACGAGGTGTGGACGACGGAGGGCGGCGCCCCCGCGGTCCCGGAAGACGTCCGCACGGCTGCCTCGGTCACCGCCGCGGTCTGGCTGGCCGCCGTCCGCACCCTGATCGTGCAGCACCGCCGGCTGCTCACCGGCCCGGCCGGTGCGCTGCCGGGCAGCGACGAGGAGGGCGTGAGCCTGGCGCGCTCGGTCGCCGACCAGGTGTTCAGCGGGCTGGGCTCGGCGATGTCCCGGCCGACCGCTGACGGGCTGCGGCCGACCGGCTGAGTCAGACGGAGGCGCGTTCCCGGTCCGGCAGCAGGATCGGCAGCAGCACCTCGTCGAGGACGCGCTGCACCTCGCCGCGGCTCATGGCGCCGTGGGCGGAGGTGTAGCGCTGCCACCAGAAGGCCTCGACGACCGAGCACAGCAGGGCCAGCCGAGCCGCGGGGACCGGCTGGCCCCGGTCGGCCGCCCGGGCGCCGATCGTCTGCACCGCGTCGGCGAGCGGGCGGACCAGCGCGGCGTCCAGCCCGGCGCGGAGGTCCTCCTCGTGGCGGGCCACCCCGACCAGGCTGGCCGCGGCGCGCTCCTCGCGGTCGAGCGGCCGGTGCCAGCGGTCGACGAGCGCGGCCAGGTCCTCGCGCAGCGAGCCCTGGTCCGGCGGTGCCTCCACCAGCGTGAAGCGCCCGACCGCCGTGCGGGCCATCGCCGCCATCGTCGGCCAACGCCGGTAGATACCGGCCTTGCCGGCGTGGGCACGGGCGGCGACGCGGTCGCTGTTGAGCTTGCCCCAGCCCTCGTCGGCCAGGATGTCGACCGCGACGGAGAGCAGTTGCTCGGAGAGTTCGGCGCTCAGCGGGCGCCCCGGCGTGCCGCTCACGCCGGGACCAAGGAGATGCGGGTCACGGGGTCATCGTGACGCGCGGCTGGAGCCGCCACAACGACGACACCGCAGAGTTTCGGCTTTTCCGGCGATTTCACGTTCCGGAAACAACCCCTCCCGTCACGCCTGTCACGCTGGTGTCAGGCGCCGGCCGCGCTCTCCACGTGCACCTGCACGCTGCTGCCGTCGTCGCTGAGCCAGCCGGACTCCCGGGTCTTCGCCAGCATGGCGTCCCACCGCTCCGCCCAGTCCTCGCTCCCGGCCTGCGGTTCGGCCGCCGCCCGGAGCGCCGCCACGTCCAGGACGCCGGTCTGCGCGTCCTGCACCCGGCCCAGGCCGGCGTCCCGCAGCACGCCGTCGGCCTCCTCGTCGGTCACGGCCCCCAGTGCCAGGTGCAGCCGGGTCAGGTCGTCGACGTCGACCACCCGGACCTCGGGCCGCTCGTCGGCGCCACCCACCACCTCGACGATCACTTCGTCCTCCTTCGTACGGTCAGGCTCCTGACTGCCCCTGGAACGGCCCCCTTGCAGGAGCCCGTCGCGAGCCTGCGAGTGGCGGGGGGCAAGGGGGTCCTTACACGTGCCAGGGGAAACGGCTGAAGTCCGGATCCCGCTTCTCGAGGAACGCGTCGCGCCCCTCGACGGCCTCCTCGGCCATGTACGCCAGCCGCGTCGTCTCCCCGGCGAACAGCTGCTGGCCGACCAGCCCGTCGTCGATCAGGTTGAACGAGTACTTGAGCATCCGCTGCGCGGTCGGGCTCTTGGCCACGATCCGCCGACCCCAGTCCAGCGCCGTCCGCTCGAGGTCGGCGTGCGGGACGACGCGGTTGACCATGCCCATGCGGTGCGCGTCCTCGGCGGAGTACTCGTCGCCGAGGAAGAAGATCTCGCGGGCGTACTTCTGGCCCACCTGGCGGGCGAGGTACGCCGAGCCGAAGCCGCCGTCGAAGCTGCCGACGTCGGCGTCGGTCTGCTTGAACCGCGCGTGCTCGGCGCTGGCCAGGGTGAGGTCCGAGACGACGTGCAGGCTGTGCCCCCCACCGGCCGCCCACCCGGAGACGACGCAGAGGACGACCTTGGGCATGAAGCGGATCAGCCGCTGCGCCTCGAGCACATGCAGCCGGCCGCTCGACCGGCCCTTGTCGTGCTCGTACCCGTACTTCCCACGCACCCGCTGGTCGCCGCCGGAGCAGAACGCCCAGCCGCCGTCCCGCGGGCTGGGCCCGTTGCCGGTGAGGATCACGCAGCCCACGTCGGTCGAGAGCCGGGCGTGCTCCAGCGCGGTGATCAGCTCGTCGACGGTCTGCGGACGGAAGGCATTGCGCACCTCGGGCCGGTCGAACGCGATCCGGACGACGCCGGCGTCCACGGCCCGGTGGTAGGTGAGGTCGGTGAGGTCGAAGCCCTCGACCGGCTGCCACGCCGCGCTGTCGAAGATCTCCGAGACGTCGTCGCGGGCGGTCATGGGCCGAACCTAGCCCCGACGCCGACCGGTCACGGCAGCAGTCCGCCGACGACCGTGCCCGCCTCCTCGGTCCCCCCGTCGACGACGTCGCCCAGGCCCTCGGTCACGACCTCCACCGTCTCGCACAGGCAGGGCCGCTCCGGCGGGGGTGCCGGCTCCCCACCCGGGGAACCGCCGGTCGACCCGCCGGACCCGCCGGACCCGCCGCCCGAGCCACCGGAACCGCCGGTCGAGCCCCCACCCGTCGAGCCACCGCCCGACCCCCCGCTCGTTCCGTCCGCCGGCCGGCCGGCCGCGGTGCCGCCGCTCCACTCCCCGGACGCCCCGCCGCGGGACGTCCCCCCTGCGCCCGACGTCGCCCCCGCGGAGGTCGTGGTGCCCGGGGTCGTGCCGCCGGACGTCGTCCCGCCGGACGTCGTCCCGCCGGACGTCGTCCCGCCGGTCGGGGAGCCCGCCACGGCGGCGCCGCCGGGCTGGACGGCGGCCGGCCGGTCCCCCGCGGGGACGGCTCCGACCGGGGTCGCCGGCTCCGCGCCCGCGGGGACGCCGGCCGCCGGTGCGCCATCGGGGACCGCCCCGACCGGGGGCTGTGTCGCGGTGGTCGAGGGCGGCGGTGCGGGGACGCGGGCCGCCGAGCCGATGCCCTCGCCGGGGTCCGCGGACCGGCCGGTCGTCGTGTCGGGAGCGGCGCCCCGGTCGCCGTCGCTCCCCGTCGGGACCGGCGCGAGGACGATCAGGACCAGCGCCGCAGCGGTGAGGAGGCCGGCGAGGAGGAGCAGCGCCAGGGGCGCCCGGGTCCGCACGACCTCCGGCACGAGGTCGGCCGGGGTCCGCCGCGGGCGGTCGGGGCCGGCGGCGAGGTGGCGCGGGCGGCAGGACAGGGCCGGCTCCCTCGGCGTCGCGGACGGGCCGTGCACAGGGTAGGCAGGCCGGCACGCAGCGGCACCTCGAGCGGACGACGCCGTCCGGTGCCCGCGGGTAGCGTCGCCGGGGTGTCCCGGGTGCCCACCGTGCGAGTCGGCACCGTGAACGTCGCGTCGGGGCGCACCCCGGCCGGACCCGTCCTCGACGCGGCCGGGCTGGAGAAGGCGGTCGGCGGCCTGGACGTCGACGTGCTCGCCGTCCAGGAGGTCGACGCCGGGCAGCCCCGCTCCCGGCACGTCGACCAGGCCGCCGCGCTGGCCGCCGGGATCGGTGCCGCGGACTGGCGGGGCGCGGTCACGGTGGCCGGCACCCCCGACCCCTTCCGCAGCTGGTCGCCGGCCGGGCCGGTGCTACGCGGCCGGCACGCCCCGGGGGACGGCCCGCTGTACGGGATCGCGCTGCTCAGCCGGCTGCCCGTGCTCGAGTGGTCGGTGCTGGACCTGGGTGCCGGCCGGGCCCGGCTGCCGGTGCAGGGCCCGGACCCGCGCACCGGCCGGGTGCGCTGGTGGTGGTTCCCCGACGAGCCGCGGGCCGCCGTCGCCGCGCGGCTGGGCACGCTGACCGTCGTCGCCACCCACCTGTCGTTCGCCCCGCACACCGCCGTCCGCCAGCTGCGGCGGCTGCGCCGCTGGATCGCCGGGATGCCCGGCCCGGTCGTGCTCGCCGGCGACCTCAACCTGCCCGGCGGGCTGCCCGCGCGGCTGCTGCGGGCGACGCCGCTGGTGCGCGCGCCGAGCTTCCCGGCACCCGCCCCGCGGGTGCAGCTGGACCACCTGCTCGCGGTGGGGGGCGGGCTGCACGGGGCCGACGCCGCGGCGACGGTGCTGCCGGTCGGCGACCACCGGGCGCTCACCGTGACGGTGACCCCAGCCTGACCGGCGGCGCGGTGGCCCCGTCCAGGGCACCGCCCCGAGCCCTGGCGGCCGCCTTGCAGGTGGAAGGACCCCGTCCTCCTCACCGCTCGCACGCTCGCGGCGAGCCTCTGGACGGGGCCTGGCGCGAGCCTGCGGGGGGCAAGGGGGTCCTCGAAGGGGAGGACGGGGTCCTCGTTCAGGCGACGAGCAGGTCGTGCAGGCGGTACAGCGACGCCTCGAAGCCCGGGTGCAGCGGCACCGACACCAGGTCGCCCAGCGCGATCCAGGCGACGCCGTCGCTCTCGCCGTCCAGCCGCAGGTCGCTGGCCTCGATGTCGCGCAGCGGCCGGGCCAGCACGGTGGTGTAGGACCAGCCGCCGTGGTCGTCGACCGAGGACGGGCCGAGCTCCAGGTCCCGCGGCGTCAGCCCCAGTTCCTCCTGGACCTCACGGAGGGCACCGTGCTCGGCGGACTCCCCGGCGTGCAGGGCGCCGCCCGGCGTCCCCCACGTGCCGCCGTGGTGCGACCAGGTGGCCCGGTGCTGCAGCAGCAGCTCGGGGCCGTCGGTGCCGGCGCGGTGCACCAGCAGGCCGGCCGCGCCGACCCGCCCCCAGTGCCGGTGGCCGAGCGCGCAGGTCACCCAGCCGTCGGTGGAGGTGAACACCCGCCCAGTGAACCCCGTCCGGGGCGGCCGCGCCGCCGTGACAGGCTCGGGGTCGTGCGCGTCGCCGTCTTCACCGGGTCCCAGAGCGGGCCGCCGTCCCACCGGTCCGCCGTGGCGGAGTTCGCCGCCGGGCTGGCCCGCGCCGGCGTCGGCATCGTCTACGGCGGCGGGCGCGCCGGGCTGATGGGCGTCGTGGCCGACGCCGCCCTGGCCGCCGGTGGGCACGTCGTCGGCGTCATCCCGCAGCACCTGGTGGACGACGAGCTGGCGCACCCCGGGCTCCCGCAGCTCGAGGTGGTCGGCTCGATGCACGAGCGCAAGGCGCGGATGGCCGAGCTCGCCGACGCCTTCGTCGCCCTGCCCGGCGCCGCCGGCACCCTCGAGGAGCTGTTCGAGGCCTGGACCTGGGGGATGCTCGGCCTGCACGCCAAGCCGGCGGTCCTGGTGGACGTCGACGGGTTCTGGCAGCCGCTGCTGGCCCAGCTGCGCCGCATGGTCGACGACGGCTACCTCGACCGCCGCCGGCTCGACGCCCTGGGCGTGGTCGATGAGGTCGACCAGCTGCTCGCCTTCGTCGAGCGCTACGAGCACCCGGCCCGGAAGTGGGCGCCGACCCCACCGTGATCGGGTCGCACCCTGCGGGGGGCCGTAGCGTCGGGCGGGTGGAGCGCTGGGACGTCGTCGTGGTGGGTGGCGGCCCGGCCGGGTCCGCCGCGGCGCTGGCCGCCCGGCGCAGCGGCGCCTCGGTGCTGGTGCTCGACCGCGCCGACTTCCCGCGCGACAAGGTGTGCGGCGACGGCGTGGCGCCCGAGGCGCTCGACGTCCTCGCCGGGCTCGGCGTCGACCCGGCCGCGCTGGTCGCCGGGTACCCGCCGGTCCCCCGGCTGGCGCTGCGGTCCCCCGGTGGGGCGCGGGTCGAGCGCTCCACGCACCGGCCCTCGTCCGTCGTCCCCCGGGAGGTGTTCGACGCCCGGCTGCTCGATGCCGCACGGGCGGCCGGGGCGGTGTTCCGCCGGGCTACCGTGCGGACCGTGGCGGCCAGCGCGGACGGCGTCACCGTGGACGGCACCGTTCGGGCGGGCGTGCTCGTCGGGGCCGACGGCGCGGAGTCCGTCGTCCGCCGGGCGCTGGGGCTGGGGTCCAACCGCGCGGACCGGCTGGCCGTGGCGATCCGCGGCTACGCGCCAGCGCTGCCCGGGCAGGACGGCACGCAGCTGCTGGTGACCACCGAGCAGCGGTGGCCCGCCTACGCCTGGTCGTTCCCGCTCGGCGACGGGCGGGCCAACGTCGGCTACGGCGAGCTGGTGTCCGGCGGCGCGACCCGCGCGGCGCTGGTCGAGGGGCTGCACCGGCTGCTGCCCGGCGTGGCGCCGGAGGGGCTGCGCGCGCACCGGCTGCCGCTGTCCACCGGTCGGCCACGGCTGCCCGACGGCCGGGCGCTACTGGCCGGCGACGCCGCGTCCTTGGTCAACCCGCTGACCGGGGAGGGCATCTTCTACGCCGTCCTGTCCGGGGCGCTGGCCGGTGCGGCGTGGTCCGCGGGGGCCGGCGCGGGCGCCCGGTACCGGGAGGCGCTGCGGCGGCGGCTCGGCGCGCACCTGCGCGCCACCCGGGTCGCCTCCGAGCTCTCCCGCTGGCCGCGGCTGATGGACGCCGCCGTCCGCGCGGCCGGGGCCGATCAGCGGGTCTTCGACGACGTGGTCGCGCTCGGGCTGGCCGAGGGGCGGCTCACGGGGCGGACCGTTGCCGCGGCAGCCCTCGGGCTGGTCCGGGGACGGGGCTGACGGCCACCTCGACGCGGTCGCGGCCGGCCCGCTTGGCCTCGTAGAGCGCCGCGTCGGCCGCGGCGTAGAGCTCGCGCACGGACGCCGCGTGCAGCGGCGCGTGGGCAACGCCGACGCTGATCGACAGCGGCAGCGGGCCGCCGTCGGCGCGCGGCAGCGGCGAGCGGCGCACCGCCTCGAGCAGCTCGTGCGCGCGCCGGCCGGCGATCTCGGCGGTGCAGCCGGGCAGCAGCAGCGCGAGCTCGTCGCCGCCGAGCCGGCCGACCACGGCGTCCCCGGCCCGCACCTGCCGCCGGACGAGGCCGGAGAGGTGGACCAGCGCGTCGTCGCCCACGGGGTGGCCGTGCGCGTCGTTGATCTGCTTGAAGGAGTCGACGTCGAGCAGCACCAGCGCCGTACCGTCGCCGGTCGGCTCCCGCTCGAGGGCCCCGGTCAGCGCGTCGTCGAGGACCCGCCGGGTGACCAGGCCGGTGAGCGGGTCGACGTCGGCCTGCCGCTGCAGCAGGCCGTCCCGCATGGAGGCGGCCCGGACCAGGATGACGGCCGCCACGACGAGCACGGTCCCGACGACGAGCGCGTCGTGCACCGCCGGCTCGACGGGCTGGAGCACCAGCTGGGTGACGCCGTCGCCCACCACGGCCGCCCCCGTCACCAGGGCGACGGCAGCCCAGCGCAGGTGCGAGGCCGCCCACAGCACGGGGAAGGCCAGGAAGGCCTGCGCGCCGGCGGAGGGGTCGTCGGTCAGCACGTTGAGCACGCAGGTCAGCAGCACGCCGCCGAGGCCGATGAGCGGGAAGGCGCCGGCGCGGTCCAGCCGCTCGGCCGGGACCAGGACGCACACCGCGATCGTTGCGACCAGCGCGGCGACCCCGGCCCAGGAGGCGACCTTGGTGGCGCTGCTGACCGAGTTGGGGCCGAACGTCGTGAGCAGCGCGAGGACGACGGTCGAGACGCCCATGATCAGGACGATCGAGTGCGCCGAGGCCCGCGGCTCCCGCGCACGCAGGGGGTCGGGGAAGCGCATGCCACTCCATCGTCGTCCGGACGCTGCGGCTCCAGCACGCCTCCCCCACGCGGGGGACGCCCGGTGGCGGCGAACTCCCACGTCGGGATCAGGGAACTGTCAGACCGTCCGCGCAGGATAGCGATCAGTGATCACGAGGAGGACGGCTGTGACGATGGCTATCGCACCGGCACGGGTGCGCGAGGTGACGGTCCACCTCGACGACAGGCTGCTCGCCGGTGGGCTGGCCGACGTCCGCTGGACGCTGCTCGGCGCGCTGCACGCGGGCGCCTGCTCGCTCGTGGTCGACCTCTCCGGGGTGCAGCGGCTGCCCGACGCCGTCGTCGCCGTCCTGCTGTCGGCGCACCGCATCTGCCGGGCCCGCGGCGGCGCGGTGGTGCTGCGCGGGGTCGACCCCCGCACCGCGGCGCTGCTGCGGCGTACCGGCCTGGATCGCGTCCTGGTTCCCGAGCCCGTGCTGGCGGTGGCGTGACGGGCGTCCTGAGCGAGGTCGTCGATCGTCGCGCCGGCCTGATCACGGTCAGCGGCCACCTGACGTCGAGCGGAGCGGACCTGGTGCGCGGCACGGCCGACCAGCTCCGCGGCGACGGCCACGTCCGCGTGGTGCTCGACCTCCGCGGCGTGGCCGCCGCCGACGTCGACGGCCTGGCCGCCCTCCGCGAGCTGCACCACGACTTCCGCGTGGACGGCGGGGAGCTCCTCATCCGCAGCTGACCCGGCTCGCCCCGTCCGCCGGGTGGGCCTCCTCCGCTGGACTGGACGACGACCGTCCGGGCGACAGGAGGCGACAGTGCGCGATGACGAGCGCCTGAGCGGGACCGTCTCGACCGACGCCGGCCCCGAGCCGCCCGTCCGGGACGTCCTGAGACATCACGAGGCGGAGGGCGTGGGATTCGAACCCACGATGGGTGTTACCCCATAGCGGTTTTCAAGACCGCCGCCATCGGCCACTAGGCGAGCCCTCCTGGCGGGTCGAGGCTATCCCGCCCCTGGCGGGTCAGTCGCCCGGCTCGTCCCGGGCGGCGTCCTGCTCGCGGCGGAAGCGCAGCGACTCGACCAGCACGTAGCCGAACAGGACGCACCAGGCGACGTAGAGGAACGCCTCCCCCCACGCACCGTCGAGGAGCTGTCCCACCAGTTGCACCAGGCTGTAGGCGAGCGCACCGGCGGCGAGCACCTGCACGCCCCGGTTGCCGAACCAGGGCGGACGGAAGGGAGCGGGGGCCACGGCGTCACGCTAGCCGGACGCGCGCGGTCGGGACGGCGACCTGCCCGTGTTGATCATGGGCCTGTTGTCGCTGGCCACGCCGGGTAGCGGCGTGTCCGCCTGCAACAACCCCATGATCAACGGGCGGTGGACGGCGGGCGACTACTCGGCCGGCTGTCCCGCCCGCACCACGCAGGCCCCGCCGAGCGGCTCGACCGCGAAGCCGCGCACGGTGAACACCTCGGCCAGGGCCCGGTTCATCACCTGCTGGACCAGCGCGTCGGCGGCGGCGCCGTGCAGCTGCTCGAGGCTCATGCGGTCGTGCTGCCGCCAGCCGACGACGACGCCGTCCAGGGCGGCCTCCGGGGTCAGGCACACGCCGCCGAGCTCGCCGTCGGCGCCGGAGGGGTCGTAGAGGAACAGCCCCGCCTCGGCCAGCACGGCGACCACCTCGACGACGAGGCCGGGCAGCGGGTGCTCGTCGTCCATGTCGGCGTCCCAGCCGGCGGGCAGCCGGTCGACCTGCTCGCCGAGGAAGGACCACCAGGCCCGGTCCTGCGGGGAGGAGCGGCGGCGCAGCAGGCCGTCGGCCCGCCGGACGCCGTACACGGGGTGCACCCCGGCCGGGGCGTCGTCGAGGTCGTCGAGGCCCCAGACGGCCTCGTCGCGGTCCCCGAACGGGCCGGCGAGGACGAACCCGGGGCCGTCCTCCTCGTCGACGACCAGCCACCAGCCCTGACGGACGATGCCGCCGAGGACCACCTCGCTGAACCGGGTGCCCACGATGCTCACCAGGCCACCAACCTCCCCCGACAACGGGCCGCCACCGGGGAAGGGCGACGGTTCCCGTGCGCCGTCCACGGTGCGGACGGCGGTGACGAAACCATAGGTGGCGGCGGCCGTTTATCCCGGATGCGCGCGACGTGCCTCCGCAACCGCGACGCTGAATCGTTGCCAAATGCCACAGCGACCACGGTGACCCGCCGCAGCACGCACCCACATGTCGACCGAATCGGCGTCCGGCGAGCGTGGCGGCGCCTCCGGCGGGGTCGGTCACCCCGGGACGGCGACGCGCGCCGCCGGCGTGTCACACCGCGACGGCGGTGACGAACGTGCAGATGCCCTCACCCGAGTCGCGCCGCTGTCGGATGCCGAGGAGCGCGAGCAGCGCGATCTCGGCGCGGTAGGCCAGCCGGACCACGCCGCGGTAGAAGGTGTCCCCGCCGGTGCGGACCTCGATCGAGTCGAAACCGGCCAGCCGCACGTGCTCGGTGAGCATCCAGTCCGGGAGGATCGTGATGTGCCCGGGCGAGTGGTAGTGGCGCGGGCCGAAGATGTACGGGGCGCCGCGGAGCAGCATCTTCAGCCGTGAGTGCGGGTGCGTCACGTTCGGCGTGCTGACCAGCAGCCGGTCGCCGGGCCGCAGCAGCGAGCGGATCGAGCGCAGCACCTGCCGCGGGTTCTCCACGTGCTCGAGCGTCTCGACGCAGACGACCATGTCGAAGGGGCCGCGGGTCTCGTCGCTCCACTCCGGGGCGTCCAGGTCCAGCCGGTGGATCCACTCGTGCGGGGGGTCCAGGTCGGTGGGGACGACGTCGAGGCCGGCGTCGCGCAGCCGCAGCGCCAGGGCGCCGCAGCCGGCACCGACCTCCAGGACCCGTCCGCCGTCGGGTAGCGCCGCGCGCACCAGCTCCACGGCGTACTCGTGGACACCGGGCGCGGCGTGCACGCTGTGGCCCTTGTAGTACCCGTGCGCTGCCGTCCGCTGGCCGCTCTTCTGCTCAACCGCCGCCATCGGGCCAGCCTGGCACACCGGCCCGGCCGGTGAGCAGCTCGGTCGGGGGCCGCGGCCCTAGAACGCGACCTCGGCGAGCAGCTCCACCTGCGCCGGGTCGGAGACCGTCGGGTCGAGGATCAGCTCGTCCACGCCCGCCTCGGCGAAGGCGGCGATGACCTCCTTGATCGCCTGCGGGGACCGGTGCGCGCTGCCGGCGATGTACTCCGCCGTCTCCCTGCCCATCGGCTCGTAGTAGTCGAGCAGGTAGGCGCGGGACTGCTCCTCCGTGTCGCCGAGGGAGAAGTAGTTGAGCGCGGCGATGTGCGGAGAGCCCTCGCGACCGGCTTCGGTCCAGGCGGCGCGGACCCGCTCGACGAGCGGCGCGGTCGCCTCCGGCGGGAGGCCACCCGCCGTCCACCCGATGCCGTGCTCCACCGTCCGCCGGATCGCCGCGTCGGTGTGCCCGCCGACGAGGACGGGGACCCCGGGGGAACCGGTCTCGGGCGTCGGCGAGCGGGTCCCCTCGACGAGCGGCTCCCCCGCCCACGCCCGCCGCATGTCGGCCAACTGCCGGTCGAACAGCCGGCCGCGACCGGCGAAGTCGCGTCCGGTCAGCGTGTAGTCGGCCTCCCGCCACCCGACGCCGAGGCCCAGCGTGAGCCGGCCACCGGTCAGCTCCTGCACGGTGGCGGCCTGCTTGGCCAGTTCGGCGGTGCTGCGCGCCGGCGCGATCAGCACGTTCGGCAGGAACCGGATGCGCTCGGTCACCGCACCGGCGGCGGCGAACACGGTCAGCTCCTCGTACGACGGGTAGGAGACCGCACCGATCGAGGCCAGGGTGGAGAAACCGGCCGCGTCCGCCCGTCTCGCCCACTCCAGCAACTGGGCACCCGTGGTGCCCCGGACGCTGTTCGGGATGCCGATGCCGATCTCCATGCCGGGTCCTCTCCTCAGGCCGTGCTCGACCAACCACTCCACCGCTGGACGGTGACCACGAGCAGCGGGCCCGCCGGTGGCTGCTCGCGGTACTGCGGGTGCCGCTCGGCGAGCGCCACCAGACCAGGGTGCGTCGCCGGCGGCTCGTCCACCACCGCGGCCGTGCCGTCCGCCCGGACCCACCACAGGAGCGACCAGTCGTCCTCGTAGTGGTCGACGAGCAGCGCGCACCGCGGCTCGACCCGGACGTTGGCCAGCCGCTGCAGCCGGGTCGTCCGCTTGGGCTTTGCGTCTACCGCCGAGTAGACCGTGCCGTCGACGACCGCGAACACGACCGGGACCACGTGCGGTGCGCCGTCCGGTCGCACCGTCGCCAGCCGGGCCACCGCGCTGGAGGCGAAGCGCCTGCGCAGTTCCGCCGTCCGCACCCGGCTGTCCTACCAGGGACGGCGCTCCGGGAGGAACCCGCGACCGCGCAGTCCCGGTCGCCGACGCGACCGCAGCGGCTCACCCGGCGGCGGCGTCCTCCCGTCCGGCGGGCCGGCCGACGACGCCGTGCAGGTGGCAGGCGGCGAGCTGACCCGGCGCGCCGACCGGCTGCAGCGCCGGGTCGACGTCGGGACACGGCTCGAAGGCGTACGGGCAGCGGGTGCGGAACCGGCAGCCGCTGGGGACGGCGGCCGGCGAGGGGACGTCGCCGCGCAGCACGATCCGCTGCCGGGCCCGCTCCAGCGACGGGTGCGGCACGGGGACCGCGGACAGCAACGCCTGCGTGTAGGGCATCTCCGGGGCCGAGCCGACCGCCGCCGCGGGCCCGACCTCGACGACCCGGCCCAGGTACATCACCGCGATCCGGTCCGACACGTGCCGGACGGCGGACAGGTCGTGCGAGATGAACAGCAGCGTGAGACCGAGCCGGCGCTGCAGCCGGCGCAGCAGGTTGAGCACCTGTGCCTGGACGCTGACGTCGAGCGAGGCGATCGCCTCGTCGCAGACCAGGAAGTCCGGCTCGCCGGCCAGCGCGCGGGCGATGCCGACCCGCTGCCGCTGCCCGCCGGAGAACTCGTGCGGGTACCGCTCGGCCACCGCCGGGTCCAGGCCCACCAACTCCAGCAGCTCGGCGACCCGCTCGGCGCGCTCCTGCCGTCCCGACCGCAGGCCGTGCACCTCCAGCGGCTCGGACACCGTCTGCCGCACGGTGCGGCGGGGGTCGAGCGAGGCGAACGGGTCCTGGAAGACCATCCCGGCGCGCCGGCGCAGCGCCCGCATCGCCCGGCGGTCGAGGGCGGTGACGTCGGTGCCGTCGAAGGTCACCGTCCCGCCGGTGGGCTCCACCAGCCGGAGCAGGGCGTTGCCCAGCGTCGACTTCCCGCAGCCGGACTCGCCGACCAGCCCCAGCGTCTCCCCGCGGTGGATGTCGAGGTCCACGCCGTCGACGGCGCGCAGCACGCCCGTCGTCCGCCGCAGCGCGCCGCCGGAGCGGATCGGGAAGTGCACCTCCAGCCCGCGCGCGGACACCAGCACGTCGGAGGTGGGGACCTCGGGGGCGGGGGCGCCCGCGGCGTGGGCGGTCGGCCCCTGCGGCAGGTCGGTCATCGCGGGCTGCCCTCCTCGCACCACGTCGCCGCCCGGTGCGGCAGGGCGCCGTCCGACGCGCCCACCACCGCCAACGGCGGCTGCTCGGTCGCGCAGCGCGGGTCCGACCGCACCGGACAGCGCGGCCAGAACACGCAGCCCGGCGGCAGGTCGGTGGGCGCCGGCGGCACCCCGGGCACGGTGGCGAGCTCGCCGTCGTCGGACGAGGCCAGGTCGGGCAGCGCCCCGAGCAGGCCGCGCGTGTAGGGGTGTGCCGGACGCTCCAGGACGTCGTCCACCGTGCCGTCCTCCACGCAGCGGCCGCCGTACATGACCAGCACCCGGTCGGCGATCCCGGCCACGACGCCCAGGTCGTGGGTGATCCAGATGACCCCGGTGCCGTGCTCGCTCTGCAGCCCCGCGACCAGGTCGAGGATCTGCGCCTGCACGGTGACGTCGAGGGCCGTGGTCGCCTCGTCGGCGATGAGCAACGAGGGGTTGTTGGCGAGCGCGATCGCGATGACCACCCGCTGGCGCATGCCGCCCGACAGCTCGTGCGGGTAGCGGTCCAGCGCGCGCCGCGGGTCGGGCAGGCCCACCTCGGCGAGCAGTCCGGCCGCTCGCTCCCGCGCCGCGGCCTTGGACACCTCGCCGTGGGCCCGGATCCCCTCGACCAGCTGCCGGCCGATCGTCAGCACCGGGTTCAGGGAGGTCATCGGGTCCTGGAAGACCATCCCGACGCCGGGTCCGCGTACCTGGCGCAGCCGCTCGGGGGACATGGTGAGCAGGTCCTCGCCGTCCAGCCGCGCGGAGCCGGTCACCGTGGCCAGGCGGGCGGGCAGCAGCCCGAGCAGGGCGAGGACCGAGACGCTCTTGCCGCTGCCGGACTCCCCGACGACGGCGACCGTCTCACCGCGCCCGACGGTGTAGCTGAGCCCGTTGACGACCTCGGCCGGACCGCGTGGCGTGCGCAGCCGCACCCGCAGGTCCGCCACCTCCAGCAGCGTCGCGCTCACCGACCGCTCCCCGCCATCAGCGTGCGCTGGCGCGGGTCGAGGACGTCCCGCAGCCCGTCGCCGAGCAGGTTGAAGCAGAGCACGGTCAGGAAGATCGCCATCCCCGGGAAGAAGGCCAGCCACCAGGCCAGGTCGATGAAGCCGCGCCCCTCGGCGAGCATCAGCCCCCACGACGGGTTGGGCGGCTGGGTGCCCAGCCCCAGGAAGGAGAGCGCCGCCTCGGCCAGGACGGCGAAGGCCAGGCTGATCGAGGTCTGCACGATGATCGGCGGCGCCGCGTTGGGCAGCACGTGCCGGGAGAGCAGCCGCAGGTCCGAGGCGCCCACCGACCGCGACGCCCGCACGTACACCTCCTCCCGGACGCCGAGGACGCTGGCGCGGGTCACGCGGGCGAAGACCGGGATGTAGACGATCCCGATGGCCAACGCGGTGTTGCCGGCCCCGGGCCCCCGGACGGCGAGCACCGCGATGGCCAGCAGCACCGCGGGGAAGGCGAACAGGACGTCCATGAACCGCATCAGGACGTCGTCCACCCACCGGCCGTAGAAGCCGGCCAGCAGCCCGATCAGGCCGCCTACGACGAGCGCGAACGCGACCGCGAGAAATCCCACCCGCAGCGAGACGCCGGCGCCGAGGACGACCCGGCTGAGGATGTCCCGGCCGAGGTCGTCGGTGCCGAACGGGTGCGCCAGGCTGGGCGGCTGCAGGCGGTCCTCGACCGCGATCTCGTTCGGGCCGCTCGGCGCCAGGCTCTCGTCGAAGACGGCCATGAGGACGATGAGCAGCAGGACCGTCGCCGCGACCGCCGCCGTGGGGTTGCGGGCGAGCAGGCCCAGGGTCTGCCGCCAGCGCGGCTGCGGGGGCCGCGCCGTCGAGGGGACGCCGTCCTCGGTGGCGGTGGGTGAGGCTGCGGGCTCGGGCAGGGGTGCGCCGGTCATCGCAGCAGGCCTCGGCTGGATGTCATCGCCGGATCCGCGGGTCGATGGCGGTGTAGAGCAGGTCGACCACCAGGTTGATCAGCAGGAAGACGACGGCGAACAGCAGGATCGCCCCCTGCAGCACCGGGTAGTCGCGGGACTGGACCGCCTGCAGGGCGAGCTGGCCGAGCCCCGGCCAGGCGAAGACGATCTCGACCACCACCACTCCGGACAGCAGGTAGGCCAGCTGCACGCCGGTGACGGTGACCAGGGGGAGCAGCGCGTTGCGCAACACGTGCCACGTGAAGACCTGCCGGCCGGGGAGCCCCTTGGCCTGCGCCGTCCGGACGTGGTCGGCACCGAGCGCCTCGAGGACGCTGGACCGCACGAACCGGGTGATCACCGAGCCCGACACCACGCCGGTGACCACCGCCGGCATCAGCAGCCGCTGCGCCCAGCCGGCCGGGTCCTCGGTCAGCGGCACGTACCCGCCCGAGGGCAGCCAGCCCAGCGTCCCGGCGAAGACCAGGATGAGCACGATCGCCATCCAGAACTCCGGCACCGAGATTCCGATCTGGCTGAGCACCGTGGCCACCCGGTCGACGACGGACCGGGGCCGCAGCGCCGACAGGGTGCCCAGCGGGACGGCGATGAGCAGCGCGACCAGGATCGAGGCGAACGCCAGGGTGAGCGTGGCCGGGAGCCGCTCGGCGATCAGCGAGGTGACCGTCTCCCCGCTGCGGAAGCTGACCCCGAGGTCCCCGGTGAGGGCCCGGCCGGCCCAGCTGAAGTACTGGGTGACCAGCGGCTGGTCCAGGCCGGATCGCGCGAGGAGCGCGTCGTACGTCTCCTGGTCGAAGCGGGTGCCCAGGGCCAGCCGGATCGGGTCACCCGGCACCAGCTGGACCAGGCCGAACACGATGACGCTCACCCCCACCAGGACGACGAGCGACTGGCCGACCCGACGGAGGAGGTACCCGCTCAGGGCAGCTCCACCGCCTCGAAGTTGACCGCCTTGTCGGCCCGGATCTGGTAGCCCGACAGCCCCGGCACCCACGCCTGCACCACGGGCGGGTTGTAGAGGTACAGGTAGGAGACGTCGTCGACGATGAGCTGCGCGGCCTGGTCGTAGAGCTGCTTGCGGGCGGCCTCGTCGGGCTCGACCGCTCCGGCCTGGAGCAGCTGGTCGACCTGCGGGTTGCTGTAGCCCTGGTAGTTGTTCGTCCCGTCGGTGACGTGCTGGTCCTGGTAGAAGGCCGCCGGGTCGAGGTTGCCCAGCCAGCCGAGGTAGAACGCGTCGTAGTCGCCCGCTCCCTGCCGATCCAGCCAGGTGGCGAAGTCGAGCGTCTCGATCTGCACGTCGATCCCGACCGGCTCGAGCTGGCTGGCGATCACCTGGGCGGCGGTCACCGTCTCCGGGAACTGGTCGGTGACCATCAGGCCCATGGTCAGCGGGGTCTGGACCCCGGCCTGCTCGAGCAGCTGGCGGGCCTGGTCGGGGTCGGGCTGGAACGGTGCGTAGTCGAGGTAGAAGGAACTTGCTTCCGGGATGGCCGTCTGGTTGGGCTGGGCCGCGCCGAACCACGCCGCCTCGGCGACCGCCTCGCGGTCGATGGCGAAGGAGATCGCCCGCCGCACGTCGCGGTTGTCGAACGGCGGCCGCCCGTAGTTCATGGACAGGTACCAGTAGTCCACGCTGGGCGTCGTCTGGAGCTCGACGGTGTCGTCGCCCCCGAGCGACTCGATCTGCTGCGGCGGGACGTTGTCGGTCCACTGCACCTCGCCGTTCTGCAGCGCGGTCAACGCCGCGGCCGGCTCGGTGATGTAGCGGAACTCGACCCCGCCGACGCTCGGCGCCCCGCCCCAGTGGTCCGCGTAGGCGGTCAGCACGGTGCTGCTGGCGTCGGAGCTCTCCAGCTGGAACGGGCCGGTGCCGTTGGCCTCGGTGGTGAGGTCGATGTCCTCCGCGGCGTTCTCCGGCAGGATCGCCATGCCCTTGAACGCGCCGATCCGCTCCAGCAGGTTGGGCGTCGGCTGGCTGAGCCGGATCACCACGGTCTGCGGGTCGGGCGCCTCGACCGCGGCGACGTTGGCGAACCGATCGGCGTTGGTCAGGTCCTCGTCGATGATCCGGTTGTACGAGTAGACGACGTCGGCGGAGTCGAACTCGCTGCCGTCGTGGAAGGTCACCCCCTCGCGGAGCGTGAACGTCCAGGTCAGCTGGTCCTCGCTGGGCTCCCAGCTCTCGGCGAGGCTCGGTTCCATCGTGAGGTCCTCGGCGTTGGGGACCACGAGGGTGTCGTAGACGTTCTCCAGCACCTGGAAGCTCGGGTAGGCCGTCGTCACGTGCGGGTCGAACTGGTCGGGCTGGGCGGCCACCGCCGCGACCAGCGTGTCGCCGCCTCCGCCACCGCCGTCTCCGCCTCCCCCGGCTCCGGTGTCGACGCTCTCCCCGCCTCCGCCGCAGGCGCTGAGCACCAGGGCACCGGCGGCGAGCACGGGCAGGAGTCGGTTGCTGCGCACGGGGACCTCCGGCGGCTCGACTGTCGCGGTCTGTGCCCGACCCTGGCCCGGACCGTCCCGGCTCGCAGGTCGGGACGGCGATCGTTGCCTCGCCGTGACCGAGACGGAACGGGATCGCACGCTCCCCCGTGACCGCGCGCCCGACCCTCCCCCCTCCCCCTCGATGATCATGGGGTCGTTGCCGCGGGACACGCCGCCTCCCGGGGTGTCGACGCGCAACAACCCCATGATCGACACGAGGGGGGCCGGTCGGACGCCGACGGTGACCGCCGCCTCACGCCTCCCCGAGGGTGGCGCGGCGGAGCTCCTCGATGTCGACCTTGGGCACCCGGCCCATGTCCAGCAGGCCGTTGACCTCCTGGTACGTGTCGGTCAACTGGGTCCAGCAGGCGCCGGCGAGGGCGGTGCTGCCGTGCACGGCGGCCCACTGGGCGCGGTAGCGGGCCAGCAGGTCCTCCGGCGAGGTCGCGTCGGCGTAGCCCCAGCCCTCGTCGTCCGGGGAGCGCAGCGCCACCCCGCCGAACTCCGAGAGGACGACGGCCCGGCCGGCGACGCCGGCCCGGTCGAGGTCGGCGAGGTACCCGTCAAGACGGCGTCCGGTGGCCAGCCGCTCGAGGTCGGCGGCCGTGGCGTAGCGCTCGCCGAGCACCGCGGGGTCCTGCTCGTAGTCGTGCACGCCCAGGATGTCGCCGCCGAGGGTCTCCCAGCCGTCGTTGGCCGAGACCGGGCGGGTGCCGTCGAGCGCGTCCGCCGTCGCGGCCATGGCCCGGATCAGCCCGCGCTGCCGCTCGTCGACCTCCGCCTCCTGCACGCCCCACGACTCGTTGAGCGGCACCCAGGCCACCACGCTCGGGTACCCGCGGTGGGCGACCACCACGTCGGCCCACTCCCGCAGCAGCCGGGCGCTCGCCGTCGGCCCCGGGCGGTACGCCGAGGGCATCTCCGCCCACACCAGGAGGCCCCTCCGGTCGGCGAGGGCGAGGTAGCGCGGGTCCTCGGTCTTCTGGTGCTTGCGGGCCCCGGTGAAGCCCAGCGCCCGGGTCAGCTCGAGGTCGCGCCGCAGCGCCGCGACGTCGGGTGGGGTGGCGCCGGTGTCGGGCCAGTAGCCCTGGTCGAGGACCAGCCGCAGCGGCGCGGGCCGGGTGTTGACCAGCAGCCGCCCGTCGCCGACCTCGACCGAGCGCAGCGCCGTGTAGCTCTCGACCTCGTCGAGCATCTCGCCGTCGTCGGTGACCAGGGCCAGCTCGGCGTCCAGCAGCACCGGGTCGGGGCCGGGCCACCAGAGCAGCCGGCTGCGGTCGTCGATGCCGCCGTCCCCCACCTGCACGGTGCGCTCGACGACGGCGCCGTCCACCCGCACCGCGTCGTCCACCAGCAGCCGGTCGCCGGCACGCAGCCGCAGGTGCAGCCGGGCTCCGGAGACGGGGACGGCGAGCTGCACGCGGACGTCGACGCGCATCCGGCGCGGGTCCGCGCGCCACTGGACGTCGGCGATCCGCCGCGCCGCCACGTGCTCCAGCCAGACGGTGCGCCAGATGCCGGTCGTGCGCGGGTACCAGATGGCGTGCGGCTCGTCGCGCCAGTCCTGCTTGCCGCGCGGCGCCTCGAGGTCCAGCGGGTCGTCGTCGGCGCGGACCACAAGCTCGGCGCCGTCGTCCCCCAGCGCATCGGTGACGTCGACGCTGAACGGCGTGTAGCCGCCCTCGTGGGAGGCGACGTGCGTGCCGCCGACCCACACGTCGCAGACGCGGTCGACGGCACCGAAGTGGAGGACGGTGCGGCGGTCGCCGGCGCGGCCGGGCAGCCGGCGGCGGTACCAGGCCCGGTTCAGCCGGCCGGTCCAGTGCACGCCGCTGGCCGGGGTCTCCGGGGCGTAGGGCACCCGGATGGTGCGGTCGAAGGCGACGCTGCCGACGGAGCCGGCGAGGTCGGGGTCGGCGGCGAACTCCCACTCACCGTCCAGCGAGGTCCAGGGACGGCGCAGCAGCGGTCGCGGGTGCTCGGTCGGGTCCGTGTGCTCCACGGACCCAGCTCACCGGGACCGCGACCGGACCTCCAGTCGATCATCGGCGGGGAGCTGCCCCGGACGGCGTGTCGGGCAGCTCCCCGCCGATGGTCACGGCAGCGGGCGGACGGTCCCCACCAGGTGCTCGACGCCGCTGGCCGCGTTGCGGACGGCGAGGTCCCAGCCGCCGTCCACCGGGGCGGTCGCGAGCGTGACCGTCGAGGGCAGGAACAGCGGCCTCCTGAACACCACGTCGACCGCCGTCGCGTCGGGCAGCCGGCCCGACAGTGCCGCGAGCGCCCGGGCCTTCACCCACATGCCGTGCGCGATGGCCCGCTTGAAGCCGAACGCCTTCGCCGTCAGTCCGGAGAGGTGGATCGGGTTCACGTCTCCGGAGACCCGGGCGTAGCGGCGGCCGGCGTCGTCGGGAACCCGCCAGGTGGCGACGGGACGCTCCAGGTCGCCGACGGACACCGCCAGGTCGGACTCCGGCGCGCCCTCGGGCGCCGTCGCCCCGCGGGCCAGGTACGTCGACCGCGACCGCCACACCTCCGCGCCGCCGGCCGCCACCGACGCGCACAGGTCGACCGTCGCCCCGCTGCGGTGCCGGGCGAACCGCTCGGCCCAGACCTCCAGGTCCAGCGCCTCGTCGGCCCCCACCGGTCGCAGCACCTCGATCCGGTTGCGGACGTGCACCAGGCCCGGCAGCGCCAGCGGGAACGCGCGGTCGCTCATCAGCGCCACCTGCAGCGGGAAGGTCAGCACGTGCGGGTACGGGGCCGGCAGCGGATCGGCCAGCGGGAAGCCGCAGACCCGGTCGTAGGCGGCTAGGTCGACGGCGGCCACGCGGACGCCGGTGCGCGCCAGCCGGGTGTCGGGCAGGTCGCCGCCGCGGCCGCGGGCGGTGACCGCGGCCCGCGCGAACAGCACCGGCATCGACGGCGCGGACCCCAGCTCGGTGCGGGCCATCACGCCCCCAGGAACGACTGGCCGCACACCCGAACGACCTGGCCGTTCACCCCGGCGGCGCTGGGCTGCGAGAGCCAGGCGATCGTCTCGGCGACGTCGACCGGGAGGCCGCCCTGCTGCAGCGAGTTGACCCGGGAGCCGATCTCGCGGGTGCCGAGGGGCATCGACGCCGTCATCTCGGTGACGATGAACCCCGGCGCGACCGCGTTGATCGTCGCGCCGCGCTCGGCGAACGCCGGCGCCCACGCCCGCACCATGCCGATGACGCCGGCCTTGGACGCCGCGTAGTTCGTCTGGCCGCGGTTGCCGGCGATGCCCGACTGCGAGCTCACGCAGATCACCCGGGCGCCGGACCCCAGCAGGCCGTCGGCGTCGAGCAGCGCCTGGGTGGTGTCGAGCTGCGCCTGCAGGTTGACCGCCATCACCGAGCTCCAGCGGGCGGCGTCCATGTTGACCAGCAGCTTGTCGCGGGTGATGCCGGCGTTGTGGACGACGACGTCCACCCCGCCGTGCCGCTCCCGCAGGTGCGCGACGAGCCGCTGCCCGGCGTCGGGCGCGGTGATGTCGAGCTGGAACGCCGTCCCGCCGATCTCGTTGGCCACCTCGGCGAGCTTGTCGCCGGCGGCGGGGACGTCGACGGCGACCACGTGCGCACCGTCGCGGGACAGAGCCCGCGCGATGGCCGCGCCGATGCCGCGCGCGGCGCCCGTGACGACGGCGACCTCCCCGGCCAGCGGGCGCTGCTCGTGCTCCCCCGCCGGGACGTCGGCGGCGGTCAGGGGAACCACCTGGCCGTCGACGTAGGCCGAGCGGCCGGAGAGGAAGAAGCGGACCGGTCCGGGCACGGCGGCCTCGGCGCCGGCGGGGACGAGGAGCAGGTTCGCCGTCGCGCCGTCGCGCAGCTCCTTGGCGACCGAGCGGACCAGCCCCTCCAGCGCCTGCCGGGCGGCGGCCTGGGTCGGGGAGCCGGCGGCGGACGGCGGGTCGCCCAGGACCAGCACCCGCCCCGACGGGCCGAGCCGCCGGAGCGCCGGGGCGAGGAACGCGTGCGCCGCGGCGAGGTCGGCCGGCGAGGTTCCGCCGGTCGCGTCGAGCAGCACGGCGGCCAGCCGCTCGCCGTCGCCGTCCACGGCGGGGAGCACGGGGACACCGGCGTCCTGCAGGACCCGGGTCAGGACGCCGTGCAGCCGGCCCTCGCCGGCGGTGCCGACCACGGCCGGGCCGGGTAGCAGTGGCGCGCCGGGCTCGTACCGGCGCAGCACGGCCGGGCGGGGCAGACCGAGCTGCCTGACCAGGGTCGAGCCGAGGCCGGAGTTGGCGAAGTCGCGGTACCAATCACCCACGGGTGCTCCTTCAGGACTCGAGGATCGCGACGACGCCCTGGCCGCCGGCCGCGCAGATGGAGATGAGGCCGCGCGTGCCCGGGCCGGCCTCGTGCAGCTGCTTGGCCAGCGAGGCGACGATCCGGCCGCCGGTCGCGGCGAACGGGTGCCCGGCCGCCAGCGACGAGCCGTTGACGTTGAGCTTCGACCGGTCGATGGCGCCCAGCGGGGCGTCCAGGCCCAGCCGCTCCTTGCAGAACGCCGGGTCCTCCCAGGCTTTCAGCGTGGCGAGCACCGTCGAGGCGAACGCCTCGTGGATCTCGTAGTAATCGACGTCCTGCAGCGTCAGGCCGTTGCGGGCCAGCAGCACCGGGACGGCGTACGCCGGGGCCATCAGCAGGCCCTCGCCGCCGTGGGTGTAGTCGACGGCGGCGGTCTGCGCGTCGACGAAGTGGGCCAGCACGGGGAGCCCCCGCGACGCGGCCCACTCGTCGGAGGCCAGCAGGACGGCGGAGGCGCCGTCGGACAGCGGCGTGGAGTTGGCCGCGGTCATGGTGGCGTCGGGGTCGTCCTTGCCGAAGACCGGGGCCAGCTTCGCCAGCTTCTCCACCGAGGTGTCCGGCCGCAGGTTCTCGTCACGGGTCAGGCCCAGGTAGGGGGTGACCAGGTCGTCGAAGAAGCCGCGGTCGTAGGCGGCGGCGAGGTTCTGGTGCGAGCGGACGGCCAGCTCGTCCTGCTCCTCCCGGCTGATCCCCCATTGCTTGGTGGTGATCGCCTGGTGGTCACCCATCGACAGGCCGGTGCGCGGTTCGGCGTTGCGCGGCGTCTCGGGTACGAACATCCCCGGACGCACGCCGGCGAGGGCCTCGAGCCGCTGCCGGAGGGTCCTGGCGCTGCCGAGCGCGATCAGCACGCGGCGCATCTCGTCGTGGATGGCCAGCGGGGCGTCGGAGGTGGTGTCGACGCCGCCGGCGATGCCGGATTTGAGCTGCCCGAGAGCGATCTTGTTGGCGACCAGGACCACGGCCTCGAGCCCGGTGCCGCAGGCCTGCTGCACGTCGTAGGCCGGGGTGGCGGCCGACAGCCGCGAGCCGAGGACCGCCTCGCGGGTCAGGTTGAAGTCGCGCGAGTGCTTGAGGACGGCGCCGGCGACGACCTCGCCCACCCGCTCGCCCTGCAGCCCGAAGCGGGCGACCAGCCCGTCCAGCGTCGCGGTGAGCATGTCCTGGTTGGACGCCTGGGCGTACGCGGAGTTCGAGCGGGCGAAGGGGATGCGGTTGCCGCCGACGATCGCGGCCTTCCGGGTCAGCGGAGCCATCGGGGTGACCTCCCGGATCACTGGATGGGGGCAGGCACGGCGTGACGCCGTCCCGACGAGGGTGCGGAACCCACGGTATCAGGTACCGTCGGTATCGTGAGAGGCGAGAGGTCGAGACGCGACCGCCGCGACTCGCGGTGGGACGAGCACCGCCGCGCCCGCCGCGAGCAGCTGGTCGACGCCACCATCGCCGCGGTCGGCCGGCACGGCGCTGGCGTCGGCATGGAGGAGATCGCCACGGCGGCCGGCACCAGCAAGACCGTCGTCTACCGGCACTTCGCCGACCGCACCGAGCTGCACGTCGCGGTCTGCGCCCGGGTGGCCGCCTCCCTCACCGCCCGGCTGCGCGAGTCGATCGACAGCACCTCCGAGCCGCGGCAGATGGTCGCCAACGCCGTCGAGACCTACCTGGCGTTCCTCGAGGGCGACCCGGAGCTGTACCGGTTCGTCGTCCAGGCACCCGACCGCCCGGCCGGCCAGGGCCCTGGGGACGCAGACCCGATCGCCAACCTCTCCCACCTCGTCGGCGACCAGGCGGCCGCGCTGGTCGCCGTGACCCTCGAGCAGGCCGGCCGCGACCCCGCCGCCGCGCCCCCGTGGGGCCACGGCCTGGTCGGGCTGATCCGCTCGGCTGCCGATTGGTGGTTGCAGGCGGACCGCCCGATGCCCCGCGCGGAGCTCACCGCGCACCTGACCGATCTCGCCTGGGCCGGACTCTCGGGCGTCGTGTCTCGCAACGAGGAGGAAGACCCGTGACCGAGCTCGCGAGGGCACGCAGGGAACACGGCACGGCTGTCGGCGCTCGGACGACGAGCGCCAGCGAGGAGGACACCGTGACCGAGCTC
>NZ_FNOT01000022.1 GCF_900107105.1 Geodermatophilus africanus | reverse complement strand
TCGACGCACCGGACGCCATCAGGTCCGACTGGGAGGCGATGGCGGCCGGCCTGGACCGGATGGCCGACGCCTTCGCCGGCGTCGACTCCCTCACCGACCTCGACTCGCTGGAGGCGCTCGACCAGGCCGAGGGCGACCTGACCACGGCCGGCCGGAACGTCGACGACTACCTCGCCGACGAGTGCGGGCTCTGACGCCGGAGGACCTCGTAATCCACTTGCCCTCAAGCTCAGTTGAGGTCGCATGCTGGCCGCATGACTCCGCGGACGACCACCGTCGTCGAACTGTCGGTACCGAGGAACAGGATCGCGGCATGAACGCCGCACCTGCGGTCGAGGCGATCGACCTGGTCAAGCACTTCGGCGAGACCCGAGCCGTCGACGGGGTGAGCTTCGTCGTTCCGGAGGGCTCGGTCCTCGGCCTGCTCGGGCCCAACGGGGCGGGCAAGACCACCTTGGTGCGGATGCTGACCACGTTGAGCGTCCCCACGAGCGGGACGGGTCGGGTGGCCGGTTTCGACATCCTGAGGCAGCCGACCGAGGTCCGCCGCAGCTTGGGCCTCACCGGTCAGGCGGCGACCGTCGACGAGATCCTCACCGGACGGGAGAACCTCAAGCTGATCGGCAGTCTCTACGGCCTGCCCAAGAAGTACGTCCGGGAGGCGACCGAGCGGCTCTTCGCCCGCTTCGACCTCCTCGACGCGGCCGACCGGATGGCGAAGACGTACTCCGGCGGGATGCGTCGCCGCCTCGACCTGGCGGTGAGCCTGCTGGCGGCACCGCCGATCCTCTTCCTGGACGAGCCCACGACGGGCCTGGACCCGCAGAGCCGGTCGGGGCTGTGGGCGGTCCTCCGGGAGCTCGTGAGCGAGGGCACCACCCTCGTCCTGACGACGCAGTACCTGGAGGAGGCCGACCACCTGGCCGACGAGATCGTGGTGGTGGACAAGGGCAGGGTCATCGCCGCCGGCACGCCGACACAGCTCAAGGACCAGGCGGGCCGAGCCAGCGTCGTCGTCACCCTGACCCACGCCGCTGATCTCGACCGGGCGGCGCAGCTCATGGAGTCCTGCTGCCAGGAGGTGCACGTCGAGCCAGGCAGCCGGCGGCTGACCGCGCAGGCCGGCGGGCTCGGCGACATGACGCGCATCGCCGCGGTGTTCGAGACCAGCGGCATCGAACTCGACGACCTGGGCCTGACCCGGCCGAGCCTGGACGACGTCTTCCTGCACCTCACCGGGCACCGGGCCGAGGCCGAGGATGCCGCAGACCTGACGAACGAGGGAGTCACGCCATGACCACCGTCCAGGCCACCCGGGCACCGGCCACGCGGCCGCCCATCTCCCCGCCGTCCCTGCTGCGGGCGTCGTCGACCATCGTCTGGCGCAACCTGCTGCACATCCGGCGGATGCCCGAGATGCTGCTCGACGTCACGGTGCAGTCGGTGATGTTCGTGCTGCTGTTCGCCTACGTCTTCGGCGGGGCGATCGCGGCGCCGGGCGCCGACTACAAGGAGTTCCTGCTCCCCGGGATCATGGTGCAGACCATGGTCTTCTCCTCCGCCATCGTGGCCATGGGGCTGACCAACGACCTGCAGAAGGGGTTCGTCGACCGGTTCAAGTCCCTGCCGGTCCCCCGGCCGGCGGTGCTGGTCGGGCGGAGCATCTCGAGCCTGATCCACTCCAGCATCGGCGTCGCCGTCATGGCGGTGACCGGTCTGCTGATCGGCTGGCGGGTCCGCAACGGGGTCGTGAGCGGAGTGCTCGCCTTCCTGCTCCTGCTGCTGTTCGGCTTCGCGCTCATCTGGCTCGGCATCTGGGTCGGCTCGCTGATGCGGACCGTCGAGGCCGTGCAGGGCTTCATGTTCACCGTCATGTTCCCACTGACCTTCGTGGCCAACACGTTCGTGCCGACCGAGAGCATGCCGGCCTGGCTGCGGGCCGTCTCCGAGTGGAACCCGGTCTCGGCCATCACCCAGGCGTGCCGCGAGCTGTGGGGGAACGGGCCGGCCGCTGGCGCGGATGCCGCGTGGCCGTTGCAGCACCCGATCCTGGTCTCGATCGGCTGGTCGGTCGTGCTCACGGCGATCTTCGCGCCGCTCGCCGTCTCGGCGTTCCGTCGCCGTTCCCGCGACTGAACTGAGGCCGGTGCTGAGCGGGAGTGCAGTGGCGGATCGGACGGCGGCTCCCGGGCTCTGTGGCCAGTTGGTCGCAGACGGCTGTATCCGGCCGAGGTGTGGACGCTGTGTCGACTCGAGCGCGGCCTCCGGCGCCGCGAACCCGGCACACCCCGGGTGTCCCTGGGGTGACCTGTGGGCGCATCGGAGCGGTCGTGCTCAACCGCTCGACGTCGACACCTGGGCCCGTCGGACGGCGTAGCGCAGCAGGACGACACCGTTGCCGAACCGCCGGTTCTCCACCAGCTCCAGGTCGGTCGGGTCGTCGGCGGTCTCGAACAGCCGTCGACCGCGGCCGATGACGACCGGGTTGACGTAGAGCCGGTACTCGTCGACCAGGTCCATTCGGCGGAAGGTCTCGACCAGGTCGACCCCGCCGAGCGTCATGTCCCCGCCGGGCTGCTGCTTCAGTGCGCGGATCTCGTCGGCGTCCACCTCTGTCCGCAGCGAGGCGTTGGGGCCGACCTGCTGCAGCGTGCGGGAGAACACGATCTTCGGCACCGCCCGCCAGATGCCGGCGAACTCGCGCATGGTCGGCGGGTGGTCCGGGTTCTGGTCGGCGGTCGGCCAGAACGTTTCCATGAGCTCGTAGCTGACCCGGCCCTCGAGGAAGGCGCTCTGGGTCGCGAGCTGCTCGTTGAAGTGCGCGTGCAGCTCCTCGTCGACGCGGTGCCAGCTCAGGTCGTGGTCCGGCCCCTCGAAGTAGCCGTCCAGCGACAGCATCATGTGCACGACGATCTTCCGCATGCGTCCTCCTGATCCACGACTCGGTCCGGCAGCTCGGACCGGCCGACGCGGACGATCTCATCGGTCCCGCGGGTCTGCGTCCGGCTCGGTCGGTCGGGGATGCGCCTGCCGGAAGGGCGGCGGTCCGGCGACCGGCCGTGGAGCGGGCCGGGTGGACGCCGTGCTCGGCCGAATCGCGGGCCCTGCGCGGACCGACGCCCACCTCTGACTGCATTCCTGCAGCTCAGAGCCGGGCGACGGACGAGTCGGCCTGTACGCCGGGTTCTGTCCACGGGTGCCTCACGGCATCCCGATGGGCGGCCATCCATCTACGCCTGCCGTTGCCGGCAGGCTCCAGCGGTCCACCCGCAGGCATCGGGCGGGCAGCCCTCGAACGCCTGCGCAGGACGGCGGTGCGACCGTCGTCCCTCTCGACCTTGCTCCGGGTGGGGTTTACCGAGCCGCACCGGTCACCCGGTGCGCTGGTGGTCTCTTACACCACCGTTTCACCCTCACCAGCGGCGAGCCGCTGGCGGTCTGTTCTCTGTGGCACTGTCCCGCGGGTCACCCCGGGTCGCCGTTAGCGACCACCCTGCCCTGTGGAGCCCGGACGTTCCTCGGCGACGGGGTCTCCCCCGCCGACGCGACCGCCCGGCCGACTCGTCCGTCGTGGTGAGCAGTCTAGTCGGCCGGATCCCCGAGGCTCGCGCATCAGTGGGCCAGGGTGGCGTACAGGAGTTCCGCGATCCGCACGTGGCCGGCCGCGTTCGGGTGCAGGCAGTCCTCGCCACCGATGTACTGGCCCGGACCGAGCTCCCCGTACAGCTCCGCCACCTGGGCGCCCGTGCCGGCGGCGACCTCGCGGATGACGTCGTTGAGACCCGCCGTCAGGGTCAGGACGCCGGGGATGCTGCCGCCCTCGAGACCGACGTCGGCGATCCTCGGGGCCGCCGGGTTCCGCTGGCCGAGGACGCAGGAGCCGATCGGGTTGTAGTAGGTGGTCACCACCACCTCGGTGTCCCGCACGGCGGCATCGACCAGCGCGCCGAGGATGGTGGTCAGCCGCTCCGCCACGCCGGTCAGCGCGGCATCCAAGGCGGCCTGGCAGCCCAGCGGCGTGGCCGTCAGGAAGCACTCCGGCCGTGCCGCGTCTGCGCATGACGCCCCCGTTGTCAGCCCACCGGGCGGCTCCCCTGACCGCCGCGGAGAGTGTGGCGGCCGTCACTGTGGGCGCTGGAGGCCGGTCGTGTCCAGACCCCGCCTCGCGGGTGTCAGCCCCAGTAGAGGGAGAAGCCGACCCGCCGGCGACCGTCCTCGGTCAGCGTCGACATGTCGACGATCTGACGTGCCTGCACGTCGACGGGTTCGTCCGAGATCAGCTCCAAGTACCGGCGGTGCTCGCACAGGGAGGCGACGGCCCTCTCCACCTGATCGGTCACGTCGACCTCGTGCGGCGTGTCCGTCAGCTCTGCCACCGCGATGTACTGCACACCGCGCCAGGGCTCCTCGGTCAGGTCTGGGAAGATCCACTCGTTCCCCGCGTCGGCGACCGCGTCCAGTGTGCTCTGACCCAGCGCACGGTGGTCGGCCGAGTTCACGTACGCCGGCGAGACGCCCGGCGGCGTCCACGTCGGGCCGAAGTAGCCGGTGACGACGAGCTCGGGCCGGTGCCGCCGGATCGCCCCCGCGAGGTCGCGCCGCAGCTCCGGCCCGGCCACCAGCACGCCGTCCCGGTGGTCGAGGAACTCCACCTCGGTGACGCCGACGACGGCGGCCGAGCGCCGCTCCTCGTCCTCGCGCAACGGTCCGGACTCGGCCGGCGGCATCCCCGCCATCCCGGCCTCGCCGCGGGTGGCCAGCAGGTAGTGCACCTCCTTGCCGGCCGCCGTCCACGCGGCGACCGCCGCGGCGAGGCCGTACTCGATGTCGTCGGGGTGCGCGGCCACGACCAGCGCGCGCCGCCAGTCGTCGGGCATCGGCAGAGGTGGCATGGCGCGCAGTCTGCTCCCGAGGGACGACGTCCGGCCAGGATGGACGGCGTGATCGACGAGACCGACCGGACCCACCTGCGGCGCTGCATCGCGCTCGCCCGCGCAGCCCTCGACGCCGGCGACGAGCCCTTCGGGTCGGTGCTGGTGGACGGCGACGGGCGGGTCCGGTTCGAGGACAGCAACCACGTGGCCGGCGGTGACGCCACGCAGCACCCCGAGTTCGCCATCGCCCGCTGGGCCGCCACGCACCTGACCCCCGACGAGCGGGCCGCGGCGACCGTCTACACCTCCGGCGAGCACTGCCCCATGTGCGCCGCCGCGCACGCCTGGGTCGGCCTCGGCCGCATCGCCTACGCCAGCTCCTCGGCCCAGCTCCGGGTCTGGCGGGCCGGGCTCGGCGCCCCGCCCTCGCCGGTGGCGCCGCTCCCCGTTCCCGAGGTCGCTCCCGGCGTGCCGGTCGAGGGCCCGGTCGCCGGGCTCGACGAGGAGGTGCACGAGCTGCACCGGCGCCGGTTCGGCTAGCGCCCGGTGCCCGCCCCAGGACGGCGGCCCACCACCGGACCACGGCCGGTGTCGGCACGACGTCGCCACGACACAGCGGAAGTGGCTCGCCCCGGAGGGCCCGACGATGCGATGGTTCCAGCGCACCGACCGAGGCTCCGCCACGACGGGAGACGTGCCATGGACGGACCGACCGCCTTGCGGCTGACGCGCCGGACCGCGTCGGGCGATCCGTACCGGGCGTCCTACGCCCAGCACCTGGTCACCGTCGCCGTGGCGACCTGGTTGATGGTCGGCCTCTTCGTGGACGGGTGGGCCCACAACAACCTCGACACCTCCCTCGAGAGCTTCTTCACGCCGTGGCACGCGCTCTTCTACTCGGGGTTCACCGCCTGCGCCGGCTGGCTGGCGTGGCTGGTCTGGCGGGGTCTCCGGCAGGGACGGCCCGGCGTCGCCGCGGTGCCCCAGGGCTACGGGCTGGCCGTGGTCGGGACCGCCCTGTTCGCCGTCGGGGGCGCCGGTGACATGACCTGGCACCTGGTGTTCGGCGTCGAGCGCGACATCGACGCGCTCTTCAGCCCCACGCACCTGCTGCTGTTCGCGGGGATCGCGCTGATCGTCGCCTCGCCGTTCCGCGACGCGTGGAGCACGCCGGACGCCGGGGCGCCGGGGCTGCGCGCCTTCCTCCCGGCGCTGGCCTCGATCACGCTCGTCGTCTCGCTGGTGGGCTTCTTCTTCATGTACTGGTCGCCGTACACCACCTGGGCGCCCACCCGGGACATCGCGGCGTACGTCGCCGGCGCCCCGGCCGACTACCAGGAGTCGCTGCGCTACTACCTCGTCACCGACGGCGTGGCCGCTGCGCTGACCGCGACGGTGCTGTTCGTCGGCCCGCTGCTGCTGGTGCTGCGCCGCTGGCGGCCTCCGGCGGGCACCGCGACGGTGCTCGTCACCGTCCCCGCGCTCCTGTCCAGCGCGCTCGAGGGCTTCGCGCGGCCGCTGCTGGTGGTGGCCGCACTCGTGGCCGGGCTGGTCGTCGACGTCCTGGTCCGCCGGCTGCGCCCGGCGCCGGAGCGGCGGGCGGCCGTGCGCGTGGTCGCCCTGCTTGCGCCGATGGCGCTGACCGCGGCCTGGTTCGCGGCACTAGCCGTCCAGGCGGGGGTCTGGTACCCGCCGGAGATCTGGGCGGGCACCATCGTCTGGTCCGGTCTGGCCGGACTCGGCCTGGCGCTGCTCGTGCTGCCGACGCCGCCTCCCGGCCAGGTGCCGGGTACGGCCGTCGCCGGGACCGCCCCCGAGCGGACGGCGGCCGCCGCGCCGGCGCCGGCGCCCCGGGCGGCGACCGAGCCGACGTCCGCGCTGGACAGCTGAGCCGTCGTCCGGGGGCGGTGGAGTGCGGGCCTCACCGACCCCGGGCGACGCGGAGCGCCAGCCTGATCAGCGGCACCTGCAGCGGCAGCCGGACGGCGGCGACCGTCATCGGCAGCGCGCGCCGCGGCACCACCCGGAAGGTGTGCAGGTGCGCGGGCACGAAGCCGACCAGCAGCGCCGCCGCGGCCCAGCCGCCGGCCCGCCGGGTCGCCGGCACCGCCATCAACGCGGCGGTGCCGATCTCGGCCACCCCGCTGGCGTGCACCCATGCGCGGGCGTCGCCCAGTTCGGGCGGGACCAGCCACTCGTAGGTCCGCGGCCGGACCAGGTGCAGCACCCCCGACCCGCCGAGCGCCAGCGCCAGTGCCGTCCCCGTCCGCGTCAGTGCCACGCCGGTCACCGTAGGCTCGCGGCTCGTGTCCGCCCTCGACCTGGCCATCGCGGCGGGCGTCGCCCTCCTCGCCGGCGCCGTCAACTCCGTCGCCGGGGGCGGGTCGCTGATCCTCTTCCCCACGCTCGTCGCGCTCGGCCTGGGGACCGTCGCCGCGAACGTCACCAACTCGATCGCCCAGTGGCCCGGCTACCTCGGCGGTGTCCTGGGCTTCCGGTCGGAGTACGCCGGCCAGCGCGGCCGGCTGCTCCGCTTCGGCCTGGTCGCGCTCGTCGGCGGGGTCGCCGGCAGCGTCCTGCTGCTCACGACGCCCACCGCGGCCTTCGATGTCGTCGTCCCCGTGCTGGTCCTGCTGGCCAGCCTGCTGCTGGCGGTGCAGCCGCTGCTCACCCGGCGGCTCAGGCAGGCCGAGGACGGCGGCCCGCGGCGGGACCCGGGATGGCTGTACGGAGCGCTGTTCCTGGCCACGGTCTACGGCGGCTACTTCGGCGGGGCGCTCGGGGTCATCCTGGTCGGCGTCCTCGGCGTGGGCCTGCACCGGCTGAAGCTGGCCAACGCGCTGAAGTCGGCGCTCTCGGCGGTCACCGCGACGGTCACCGTCGTGGTCTTCGGCCTGTTCGGGCCGGTCGACTGGCAGGTCGTGGCGGTCGCCGCCCCGGCCAGCCTGCTCGGCGGCTTCCTGGGCGCCCGCATCGCCACCCGCATCCCGGCCACGCCGCTGCGGGTCCTCATCGTCGCCTTCGGGGTCGTCGTGTCGATCTACCTGTTCACCCGCATCTGACCGCACCGGGGTCGCGGGTGTGGGCCGCGTTACACGTGTGACGGAGGGGTCCACCCGGGTCCGGACACGCCCGTCGCGTCCCCGCGCATGCCGCGGCCCTCCCTAGCGTCGGGACATGCGCGAGAACCGACTCTCCCCGGTCCGGAACGCGAGCGACGCGGCCCGGGTCCAGCAGCTGCACCTGATCGCCGCGGCGCGGGCCGCGGCCGTGCGGCCCACCTCCGAGCAGCAGGTCTCCGACATCGTCCGCGTCACCGTGGACGACGAGGTCGATACCAGCACGTTCCGGGCGATCGTCACCGACATCGCCGACGACGTCCTGCGCTGAACGACCCCTGGCCTGGTGACGTGCTGGAACGGCCACCCTTCAGGGCCCCGCGCTGAGCCTGCGAAGCGTGGGGGGAAGGGTGGTCCTTCTACTCTCCGCCGCGGCCGGGCTCGCCGATAGCGATCATCGCCTCCACGGCCCGCCGGGCGCGAGCGGCGGTCACGGGGTCGACGTCGACCGCGCCCTTCCCGGTGCGCAGCGTCTGCAGCAGCTTGGCCGGCGTGATCATCTTCATGTAGCGGCAGGCGGCGCGGTCGTTCATCGGGATGAACTGCGTCCCGGAGTTGAGCGCCCGCAGCTGGTGCAGGATGCCGACCTCGGTGGCGACCAGCACCTGGCCGGCCGTCGTGGTGGCCGCCTGCTCGACCATGCCGCCGGTGGACAGCACCCGGGTGCGGTCGGCCGGCAGGTCGCCGTGGCTGACCAGGTCGAGCACCGAGGTGGTGCACCCGCACTCGGGGTGCACCAGGATCTCGGCGTCCGGGTGGGCGGCCACCTGCGCGCGGACGTCGGACGGGCTGATGCCGGCGTGCACGTGGCACTCCCCCGCCCACACGTGGATGTCGTCGCGCCCGGTCACCCGCTTGACGTGCGCGCCGAGGAACTGGTCGGGGCAGAAGAGGATCTCCCGGTCCGCCGGGATCGACCGGACGACGTCGGCGGCGTTGGACGAGGTGCAGCAGATGTCGGTCTCGGCCTTCACCGCCGCGGTGGTGTTGACGTAGCTGACGACGACGGCGCCGGGGTGCTCGGCCTTCCACTCGCGCAGCTGCTCGGCGGTGATCGAGTCGGCCAGCGAGCAGCCGGCGTCGTGGTCGGGCAGCAGCACGGTCTTGTCCGGTGAGAGGATCTTCGCGGTCTCGGCCATGAAGTGGACGCCGCAGAAGACGATCTCCCGGGCGTCGGTCTGCGCCGCGACCCGCGACAGGTACAGCGAGTCGCCGGTGAAGTGGGCGACGTCCTGGATCTCGGGGACCTGGTAGTTGTGCGCCAGGATCACCGCGCCGCGCTCCTCGGCCAGCCGGCGGACCTCGGCCGCCCACATTTCGTACTCGGCGGGCGAGAGAGTGCGCTCGTCGCCGGCGACGGCGGGGGTGGCGGGCGCGATGGTGGCGGTCACGGGGCTCCTCGTCAGGGGGAAGGGGCTCTCATGCTCCCCGCCACGTCGGAGGCTGCGACGGCGGGGTGTCCGGTACAACACCGGGCTCCCCGGCCCGCTTCCCGCTCAGCGCCGCACGTCGTACACCAGGTGGGTCACCCGCTTCCCCTGGACGACGACCGGGTCCTCGAACTGGATCTCCGGCGGCCCGCCGCCGCCGAAGAACGGCCTGCCCGACCCCAGCACGACCGGCACGAGGCTGAGCACCACCCGGTCCACCAGGCCGGCCCGGAGCGCCTGCCCGCCGACGTCGCCGGCGGTCACCGTGACGTCCCGGTCGCCGGCGAGCGCCTGCGCCTGCTCGATCCCGGTCGGGACGTCGGGCACGAAGGTGAAGGGCGCCGTGCCGGCGTGCGGCCAGTCGTCGGCGGTCCGGTGGGTGACGACGACGACGTGCTCCCCGTTGGGCGGCACGCCCTCCCAGCCGTCGGTGATGTCGAACAGCCGGCGGCCGCAGACCATGACGGCCGTCCGCGACGCCGTCGTCCGCAAGAACTCGGCCGTCTGCGGCGTCACGGTGAAGACCCGGTTCGGGTCGCTGAACGTCACCTCGACGTCGCCGTTGCCGTACCAGTCGAACAGCGGCCCCGGCATGTCGTCGTCCCTGCCGACGTACCCGTCCAGCGACACCGCCGCGAACAGCACCACCGCACCCATGACGTCCCTCCCGGCTCCCGGCCCCGGGCGGAGCCGCCTGCAGGGGAGACCGGCGCGCGGTCGTCAACTCATCGGTTGACCACTCGCGCCGGGGACCTCAGCGCAGGTGGGCGGTGTCGTTGACCAGCCGGACCGAGGTGCGGCCGTCGGAACTCCACGCGATCGTGCAGAACGACGCCGCCTCGAGGAACACCCGGTGGACGACGTCGTCGGGCACGTCGAGACCGGCGGCCAGCAGCAGCTTGATCGGCGTGACGTGGGAGACGACGAGCACCGTCTTCCCCGCGTGCCCGCGCAGGATGCGGGCCCGGGCGCGGGCGACCCGGTCGCTGACGTCGGCGACCGACTCCCCGCCCGGCGCCGCGACCGTGACGTCGTCGGCGAACCGGCGGGCGGCCAGCGGGTGCCGCTGCCTCGCCTCCTCGGCGGTGAGGCCCTCGAAGTCCCCGAAGTCCAGCTCGACCAGGTCGTCGTCGTACTGCACGGGCAGCCCGAGCGCCGTGCCGACCACCTCGGCGGTCTCGCGGGTGCGGCGCAGCGGCGAGGCCACGACGACGTCGATGCTCAGCTCCGCGGCCCGCTTGGCCGCCGCCTCGGCCTCCGCCCGGCCGATCGCCGACAGCGGCAGGTCGTTGCGGCCGCTGTACCGACGCTCCGGCGTGTGCTCGGTCCGCCCGTGCCGCAGCAGGTGCGTGACCGTGGTGACGGCCGGGGCGCGCGGCGCCACCGGCTGGACGTCGTCGCCGGCGGTGGTGGGCTCGGCGGCGAGGTCGCGGTGCACCGGCCGGCCGTCCATCGCGCTGTTGGCCAGCGCGTCCGCGGCGCCGTTCTGCGCCCGCGGCACCCAGGTGTAGCGGACGCCGCCCAGCTGCCGGGCGATCTGCCGGGCCTGCAGCGCGAGCTTCTGCATGTCGGGGTGCTTGACCTTCCAGCGACCCGACATCTGCTCGACGACGAGCTTGGAGTCCATCCGCACCTCGACGTCGGCGGTCGGGTCCAGGTCGAGCGCGGCCTGCAGCCCGGCGACCAGGCCGCCGTACTCGGCGACGTTGTTGGTGGCCCGGCCGACCGACTCGGCCCGCTCGGCGAGCACCTCGCCGGTGCCGGCGTCGCGCACCAGGGCGCCGTAGCCGGCCGGGCCGGGGTTGCCCCGCGACCCGCCGTCGGCCTCGACGATGAACCGGCGGGTCACAGTGCCCCGCGCCAGATCTGCACAGTGGCAGCCTTCGCGGCGCTGATGACCGCGACTGTGCAGATCTCGCGGCCGAGGAACCGGGGGCTCACAGGCCCGACTCCGCCGTGCGCACCAGGACCCGACCGCAGTTGTCGCACCGGACCACCTCGTGGGGGTCGGCGTTGCGGACGGCGGCCAACTCCTTCCCGAACAGCTCGATGCGGCAGCCCTGGCACTGCCGGGCCTTGAGCACCGCCGCGCCGGTGCCGCCGGTCTGGGTGCGGATCCGCTCGTAGAGCGCCAGCAGGTCGGCGGGGATGCGGCCGGCGGCCTCGGTGCGGGCGGCCTCGTGCTGCGCCGTCCCGTCGGCGATGTCGGCCAGGGCGTCGCCGCGGAGCTGCTGGGCGCGCTCGAGCTCGGCCCGGGCGGCCTCCTGCCCCTGCTGCGCCTCGCGGAGCGCCGCCTCGGCGGTCTCGAGCTGCTCCATGAGCTCGAGCTCCTGGTCCTCGAGGTCCGACTTGCGCCGCGCCAGCGACTGCATCTCGTGCTGCAGGTCGGTCATCTGCTTGGCCGAGACGCTGCCGGAGTCGAGCAGGCCCTGGTCGCGGGCGACCCGTGCGCGCACCGTCTCGACGTCGCCCTCGAGCCGCTTGACCTCCCGCTGCAGGTCGCGCACCTCGGTCTCGGCGCGCACCACGGCGTCGGCCAGCTCCCGCTCCGACGCGGCCGCGGTCTCGAGCGCGGCGTTCTCGGGCAGGGTGCGCCGGCGGTGGGCCAGCTGGCCCAGGGCGACGTCCTCGGCGGCGAGGGCCAGCAGCTTCTGCTGGTCGAAGTGGTCGGCCTTCACCCGTCCAACCTACCGGGGCACCGCCCCGGTCCCCGGCCCCCGTGCAGGGCCCCGCCGCCGGCCCCGTCCCGGCCGCCTCCAGGGCCCCGCCGCGAGCTTGCCAGTGGTGGGGAGGAGGTGGTCCTTTCGCCGAGCTCGCGAGGGATGAGGAGGACGGGGTCCTTCCACGGTGGGGGCACGGGGGTCCTTCCACCACCACCACCTGCGGGCCGAGCGCTCCCGGTGACGTCGGCTCCAGCGGGTCGGGCAGCTCCCGCGAACCGGCCTCGCGCACAGCCGGGTCAGCGGCCGGCTCCGGCGTGCGCCGTCCACGGGTCGGTGCGCCGCGTCGAGACGGCGACCTCGACCCGGCCGGACAGGTCCCGGGCGAGGACGTCGGCCGCGATCGGCAGCCAGGGCCACTCGGAGGCGAAGTGGGCCACGTCACACAGCGCGGGGCCCGGCACCTCCTGGGACTCCGACACGGGGTGGTGCCGCAGGTCGCTGGTGAGCAGGACGTCGGCGCCGGCCGCCGCGGCGGCGGGCAGCAGCGAGCCGCCGCTGCCGCCGCACACGGCGACGGTCTCGACGCGGCGTCCGGGGTCGCCCGCCACGCGGACGCCGCCGACGGTCCCGGGGAGCGCGTCGGCCACCCGGTCGGCGAACTCCGCGAGGGTCCCCGGCCCGGGGAGCCGGCCGACGCGGCCGAGGCCGACGCGGGGGTCGCCGGCGTCCGGCAGGAGCGGGCCGGTGCCGGTGAGGCCGAGGGCGGCGGCGAGGGCGTCGTTGACGCCGGAGCCGGGCGCGCGGTCGGCGTTCGTGTGCGCGACGAACAGGCCCGCGCCGGATCGGACCAGCCGGTGCACCAGGCGGCCCTTGGGGTCGTCGGCCGGGACGCCGTGGACGGGGGTCAGGAACAGCGGGTGGTGGGTGACGAGCAGCTGGGCGCCGGTGCCGACGACCTCGTCGACGACGGCGGCCACCGGGTCGACGGCGAACAGCACCCGCTCCACCGGCTCGTCCGGATCGCCGCACACCAGCCCGACGGCGTCCCAGTCCTCGGCCAGCGCCGGGTCGTAGCGCGCCTCCAGCGCGGCGACGACCTGCCCCAGTGTCACGGTCACCGGCGGGAGACTAGGCCAGCCCTCGGGCAGCGGCGCGAGACCGTCGATGTCGTGGCGATCAGCGGCTGATGGCCACGAGATCGTCCGGTTCGCGCGGCAGGGGACGGGCTACACCGGCCGGGCCATGGCGACCCGGCGGCCGTGCCGCGCCAGGCCGAGTTCCACCTCGTGCTCGGCGAGCGCGCGCAGCTGCGGCCCGAGGTCGTCGGTCTCCCGCCACCCGTGCCGGGCGTACCAGGGCGCGTTCCACGGCACGTCGGCGTAGGTCAGCAGGGTGACCCGTCGGGCGCCGGCCGCGCGGGCGTGCTCCACCGTCGCCGCGAGCAGGACCGCACCGGTCCCCCGCCGCATCGCCGACGGGTGCACCGACAGCTGCTCCAGGTGCACGTGGCCGTCCACCCGCTCCAGGACGGCGAAGCCCGCCACCGGCCGCCCGACGACCAGCACCCGCCAGGCGCGGGCACGTTCCCGGGCCGACGCCGCGGGCGGCAGGTCCAGCACGCCCCGCGCCCGGAACAGCTCGTCGGCGGCCGCCTCGACCGCGGGGACCTCCAGCAGGTCCGCGGCCGAGGCGACCCGGACGACGGACCCGCTCACGCACCGAGCATCCCGGAGGCGAGCCGCGCGGGGGCATCGCGCGGGCTGCGCTCAGGCGGCGACGGGCTCGGGACGGCGGGCGTCCACCGGGGGACGGCGCGACGACCGCACCACCCGGGCCAGCAGCGACGGCGACACCAGGTGGGACGGTGGCACCTCGAGGTTGGCCACCCGCAGGAACGCCGTCCCCACGGCGGGGTCCACGGCGGCCGCGCGCTGGACCCGCGCGACGTAGCCGTTGAGCAGCCGCGTGCGCCGGTCCACCGGCCCGGGGACGCCGTGGAAGCGCCGGTCGCCGCCGGCGGCGATCTGCCACGGGGCGTCGACCACCGGCGCGCAGGCCCGCCAGAAGTCCTGGGCCAGCGTGGGCCGCTCCAGCCCCTGGCGGAGGACGTCGCGCAGCACGAGCGCCTCCAGGCAGGCCACGGTCATCCCCTGCCCGTAGACGGGGTCGAAGCTGCAGACGGCGTCGCCGGTGACCAGCAGCCCCCGCGGCGACCGCGCCAGCCGCTCGTACCGCCGGCGCACCGAGGCCGGGAACCGGAAGCGCCGCGGCTCGTCGAGGGGCACGGCGGCGCGGATGACCTCGTGCAGCACCGGCGAGGGCAGGGTCGCGGCGTAGGCCTCGAAGCCCTCGGGGTCCAGCGGCGGCCGGTCGCCCAGGATCCCGCTGAGGCCGCAGATCCAGCGGTCGCCCTCCTGGGCGAGCAGGACGCCGCCCCGCGGGTTGTCCGGCGTGCCGGCCATGGCCAGCCCCAGGTCGCCGTCGACGTGGCCGGGCTCGCGGCGGTAGTGCCGCGTCGCGTAGGCGACGTCCACCTCGACCCGCTCCTCCTCCGGCGGCTCGAAGCCCAGCGTGGACAGCCACCACGGTGCCGGCGACTGCCGACCGGACGCGTCGACCACGAGGTCGGCGTCCCACCGGCGGTGGGGGCCGGCCGGGTCGTCGCGGGTCACCCCGAGGACACCGGTCACCCGGCCCGCCCCGTCGTGGGTGAGCGACCGGGCGACGACCCGCTCGCACACGCTGACGCGCGGGTCGGCCAGGACACGGCGCCGCACCTCCCGCTCGAGCAGCGGCCGGCTGAGCAGCAGGCCGTCCAGCCCCGACCTGCGCCGGGCCATCGGCAGGCCCTCGTTGACCCAGCGGACGTCCCCCTGCATGTCGGCCCGGAGGGCGCCCTGCGCGACGAGGTCCGCGGTCAGCCCCGGCAGGAGCTCCTCCAGCCCCCGCAGCCCCCGCGCCAGCAGCCCGTGCGCGTGGGCGGACTGCGGGACGCCGCCGCGCGGGACGGCGTCCTCGGGCAGGGTGTCGCGGTCGAGCACCACGACCCGGTCGACGTGCTCGGCCAGGACGCGGGCCGTCAGCAGCCCCGCCATGCTCGCCCCGACGACGACGGCGGCGGTGCCGTCCCGGCCCGGACTGCGCTGCGTCATCGGTACCTCCCGGTTCCGCCGCCCGGACGGCGGCTGCTCGGGGGACGGATGCGGGCCCCACCCCGCCTGATACGCCGGGCGCTCCGGGGACCCGGTCCCAGGGCGTGGAAAGCTCGGGACCCGTGGCGGAGCGGGGGTTGCGTGCACCGGCCTGGCTCGAGGAGCTGGTGCGCACGACACCCCCGCCGGTGCCGTGGCGGGACGTCGTCCGCTTCGCCGTGACCGTGCCCGCGCCCCTGGCCGTCGCGGTCGCGGTGGAGGGCGGCATCGCGCCCGGCCCGGTGCTCGGCGCGGGCGTCTTCGCCACGACCGGCGCGCTCGCCGGCAGCCTCGCCCCGCAGGGCGGCCCGCTGCGCGACCGGCTGCGCCGCACCGCTGCGGCCGCGGTCTTCGGCGGCATCGGGCTGCTGGTCGGACAGTTCGCCTCCGGCGGCGGGTGGCTGCCGGTGGTCGTCGTCGCGCTCGCGGCCACGCTGGCCGCCTTCGTCAGCGCGGTGAACGCCGCGCTGTCCCTCGGCGCCCTCCAGCTGCTGGTCTACACCGCCCTCGCCTCCGGGCTGGTCACCCCGCTCTCCACCGCCGCCGAGGTCGGCTGGTTCGTCGCCGGGGCGGCGTGGGCGACGCTCACCACGCTGGTCCAGTACGCCACCGAGCCCAGCGACCCCGACCGGACGGCGGTCGCGACCGTCTTCACCCGCATCGGAGAGCTGCTTGCCGCGGCCGGGACACCCCGGGCCGAGGAGGCCCGCCGGGAGCTCACCACCGCCCTCAACGACGCCTACGACCGCGTCATCCGCTCCCGCAGCCGCACCGCCGGGCGCAGCCGCGACCTGGCGGAGCTGGCCGGCGTCCTCAACGCGGCCGCGCCGCTGGTCGAAGGCACGGTGGCCACCGCCCGCGCCGGGGTGCCCGCCGACCCGCAGGACGTGGGCGCCGTGCACGCGCTCGCGGCCGCGGTGGCCGGCCGGCAGGAGCTGCCCGGGGAGCGGCCGTCGTCCCTGGCGGAGGGCGAGCCCACCCGGCGGGCGGTGCGCCACGGGCTGCGGCTGGCGTGGAACGTCGTCGGCGACCCCGAGGAGCGTGCCGGGGCCGCCGTGCCGCCGCTGCGACCGGACTGGCGCCTCCGGCTGCGCGAGCTGGCCGACCGCACGGTGGTCAGCCCCGACACCCGCGCCTTCGCCGTCCGCCTGGCGCTGTGCATGACGATCGCCGAGATCGCCCGCCAGTACCTGCCCATCGAGCGCCCCTACTGGGTGCTGCTCACCGTCGCGATCGTGCTCAAGCCCGACTTCGGGTCGGTCTTCACCCGCGCGGTGCAGCGCGCCGGGGGCACGCTGCTCGGCGTGCTCATCGGCTCGCTGCTGCTGGCGGTGCTGCCCCGCGACGCGTGGGTGCTGGTGGCGATGGCGGCGGCCGCGGCGCTCATGCCCTGGGGGCGGGCGGCCAACTTCGGGCTGTTCTCGGTCTTCCAGACGCCGGTGATCATCCTGCTGCTGGACATCGCCCTGCCCGGCGGCCCGGGGCTGGTCGCCGCGCGGCTGCTCGACACCCTCATCGGCTGCGCGATCGTGCTGGTCTTCGGCTACCTGCTGTGGCCGCAGACCTGGCGGGCGCCGCTCGACGAGGCGCTGCGCGACGCCGCCCACGCGCTCGACGAGTTCGTCGAGGCGGCGTTCACCGGGAGCCCCGCCGAGCGGCGCCGCGCCCGCCGCCGCAGCTACCGCGCGCTGACCGAGCTGCACACCCAGCTGCAGCGCCGGCTGGCCGAGCCGCCGCCGGTGAGCACCCGCGCCGCCGCGTTCTGGCCGGTCATCGTGCAGCTGGAACGGACGTCGGACGCCGTCACCGAGGCCGTGATCGCCACCCGGCACGGCGAGCCGGCACCCGACCTCGCGCAGGTCGCCGTCCTGCGCCGCGCGATCCGCGAGCTGGAGGAGGACATCCGCGCGCACCGGCCGCCGGACGACGCCGAGATCCACGCGGACGGCGTGCTCGCGCCGGTCGCCCGGGAGGTGGACGCCGCCCGTCGGCTGGTCCGCGACGCCGCCCCAGGCCGCCGTCCGGGCACCGCCGTCGCCGACGAGTAGGCCGGGCGGGCTACGCCCGCCCCAGGCCGGCCTCCCGGGCCCGGGCGACCGCAGCCGCGCGGTCCCGATGAGCCCGTCCACCCCTACCCGCCGCACCGGGCTCGCGGCCACCGTGCTGGTCGCCGGTGCCGCCTCGGCGCTGGTCGTCCTGCCCGCCGCGGCCGCCGACCAGCCGCTCCGGCTGACCACCGTCGCCGTCCCCGACCGCAACACCGACCTCGACCTCGGCACGCCCGGGCCGAGCGCCGGCGACACCCAGGTCTTCCTCGACGACCTGCAGCGCGACGGCCGGACGGTGGGCACGAGCGCCGGCAGCTGCACCCTCACGACGATCTCCGAGACCCGCCTGGCAGGAGCCTGCACGGCCACGCTGATCCTCCCGGAGGGGTCGCTCACCACACAGGGCGCCTTCGACGAGGACCCGACCACCGGACCGGCCGGCTACACCTGGGCGGTCACCGGCGGCACCGGCGACTACGCCGGGGCCGCGGGTGAGGTGATCGGCACCTTCCGGGCCGGCACCGACACCGTCGACCTCGAGGTCCGTCTGGGCTGACCGCGCCGACGGGCCGAGCGCCGGGGCCGCTCCCCACGGGGCGGTCCCGGCGCCGCGCCGGGCGGACCACCGGCGCAGCGGGTAAGGATGGCCGGGTGACCGCCCGCGAGCTGACCGTCCACACCGACGACGGCGTCGACCTGCACGTCGAGGTCGACGGCGTTGCGGCTGGGGGTGGCGGGGACGGGAGCGACGCAGCCCCGCTCACCGTCGTCCTCAGTCACGGGTTCACCGCCCGGCTCGGCGAGTGGGACCTGCAGCGCCGGGCGCTGCGGGACCGCGCCCGCCTGGTCCTCTGGGACCAGCGCGGGCACGGCCGCTCCGGCTGGACGCCGCTGACCCGCGCGACGATCGACCGCACCGGCCGCGACCTGGGCCAGGTGCTCGACGCCGTCGTCCCCCGCGGGCCGGTGGTGCTGGCCGGCCACTCGATGGGCGGGATGAGCGTCATGGCCCTGGCCCGGCAGCGCCCCGAGCTGTTCGGCACCCGCGTCGTCGGGGCCTTCCTGCTGGCCACCTCCGCCGGTGGGCTGGTGAGCGACGGCGTCGTCGGGCTCGGGGTGCGGCTGCTGCGCGCGCTGCACCTCCTGCCGCTCTACCTCTGGCTGCTGCAGCTGTGGGCGCCGCTGCTGGAGCGCTCCCGCCGCCGCGGGACGCGGATCGGGCGCTGGTACACCCGCCGCTACCTGTTCGGCCGGGACGACGCCGACCCGGAGCAGGTCCGAGTGGTGCAGGACCTGCTGGAGGAGACGCCGCTGCCGGTGACGATGGCCTTCTACGCGACCCTGATCGACCACGACGAGCACGCCGCCCTGCCGGTGCTCAGCCGCGTGCCGGTCACCGTCGTCGCCGGCACGCACGACCGGCTGACCCCGCTCCCCCACGGACGGCGGCTGGCCGAGGAGATCGGCGCGTCGGCCGAGCTGGTCGTGGTCGAGGGCGCCGGGCACAGCGTCAACCTGACCCGCACCGCGATCGTCGACGCGGCGTTCCTGCGGCTGCTCGACCGGGTCGAGGACGCCGCCCGGGCGGCCTGAGCCCCCGGTGGACGCCAACCCCCGCCACGTGGTCGGGTAGGTGCCACCCAGAGGGGGCGACGGCGTTCCGCGAGCCCCCGAGGAGCTGCGACGATGGCCCGCCGTCGGCCGGCGGGCTGGAGGGAGCCGACCGTGGATCGCATGAGTCCGACCGATGCCGGGTTCTACTACGCGGAGAGCGAGAACACGCCGCTGCACGTGGGCTCCGTGGCGGTGTTCGAGGGGCCCGCACCCTCCTACGGCGACCTCGTGCGGCTGCTGCTCGGCAAGCTCCCGAAGGTGCCCCGCTACCGGCAGCGGGTCCGGCGGGTACCGATGGACCTGGGCCGGCCGCTGTGGGTCGACGACCCGCACTTCCAGATCCTGTACCACGTCCGGCACACCGCCGTCCCGAGCCCGGGCGGTGAGGAGCAGCTGCGCAACCTGGCCGGCCGCGTCCTCGGCCAGCGCCTGGACCTGGCCAAGCCGCTGTGGGAGCTGTGGCTGGTCGAGGGCCTGGAGGACGGCCGCTGGGCGCTGATCTCCAAGGTGCACCACTGCATGGTCGACGGCGTCGCCGGCAGCGAGCTCATGCAGCTGATGTTCGACCTCACGCCCGACGCCACCCACAGCGAGCCGCAGGACTGGACGCCGCAGCGCAGCCCGTCGTCCCTCGAGGTGGTCGCCGGCGCGGTCCAGGACGCCGTCACCCACCCGCTGCGCGAGCTCACCCGGCTCCCCGGCGCGGGCGGGGTCCGTGGCGCCGGCCGCACCGCCGTGAAGGCCGGCCGTTCGCTGTTCGCGACCATGCCGAAGACGGCCCGCCAGCTGGCCACCCCGACCGCCCGCTCCCTCAACGGGCCGATCGGCCCGCACCGGCGGTGGGCGTGGGCCGACGCGGAGTTCGAGGACCTGCGACGGGTCCGGACGGCGTTCGGGGGCACCGTCAACGACGTCGTCCTCGCCGCCATCACCCGCGGCTTCCGCGACCTGCTCGAGCGGCGCGGGTCCCTGAGGGATGGACTGGTGGTCCGCTCGATGGTGCCCGTGTCGGTCCGGCGGCCCGACCAGCACGGGCAGCTGGACAACCAGATCTCCGCGGTCTTCGTCGACCTGCCCGTCAGCGAGCCCGACCCGGTGGCGCGGCTGACCTCGGTCCGCCGGCAGATGGACGAGCACAAGAGGCGCATGCAGACCGTCGACGCCCGCTCGATCATCGCGATGGGCGACTTCATGGCGCCGACGATGCTCGCGCTCGGCGTGCGGGCCGCGCTGGCCGCGGGGCAGATGTGGTGCCAGGCGGTCACGACCAACGTGCCCGGCCCCCGGGTGCCGCTCTACGTGCTCGGCCGACGGATGTCCTCGGCGCACGCCTACGTGCCGATCGCCGGCGGCACCCGGGTCTCCATCGGGATCTTCTCCTACCTGAGCTCGATGACCTTCGGGATCAACGCAGACTTCGACGCCTTCCCCGACGTCGACGTCCTCTCCCGCGGCATCTGCACGGGCGTGAGCGAGCTGCTCGAGGCCGCCTCGGCGGCCACCCCCGCCGGCGCCGCGACCTGACCGGTTGGCCACCGCGCCGGCCGGGTAGCCGGTCGGCGTGGCAGCCCCCGAGACCGACCTCACCGTCGCCGTCACCGGCCCGACGGGCACCTTCGGCAACGGCCTCGTCCCGCTCCTGCAGGCCGACGACCGCGTCACGCGCATCGTCGGCATCGCGCGGCGGCCGTTCGACCCGGCCGAGCGGGGCTGGACGAAGATGGAGTACCGGCGCGGCGACGTCCGCGACCCCGCGGCCCTGGAGGAGGCGTTCGCCGGCGCCGACGTCGTCGTCCACCTGGCGTTCCTGATCACCGGCAACGCCTCCCGGGAGACGACCCGGGCGATCAACGTCGACGGCACGCTCAACGTCTTCCGCGCCGCCGCGGCCGCCGGCGCGCGCCGGTTCGTCTACGCGTCGTCGGTGGCCGCCTACGGCTGGCACCCCGACAACCCCGAGCCGATCCACGAGGACTGGCCGGTGCGCCCCGCCGCGCGGCTCTTCTACGCGCAGGAGAAGGCCGAGCTCGAGCAGCTGCTCGGCGCCGAGTCGGCCACGGCGCCCGGCCTGGCGCTGTACCTGCTCCGGCCGCCGATCGTGCTCGGCCCGAACGCCGTCGGCGCCAAGGACGTGCTGCCCGGCCCGCTCGCGCCGCTGGGTCGCCGGCTGTTCGGCCGCCCGCGGCGGCTGCCGGTGACCGTCCCCGTGGTCACCCCGGAGCTGCGGCTGCAGGTCGTCCACGAGGAGGACGTCGGCCGGGCGCTGCAGTTGTGTGTCGTCGCGGCGGGTCCGCCCGGCGCCTACAACATCGCCGGGGACGGCGTGTTGACCGCCGCGGACGTCGCCCGCGAGTTCGGCGCGCTGCCGATCCCGGTGCCCGCCGCGCCGGCCCAGTTCGCCGCCCGCGCGGTGGCCAGGCTGCCGTTCCTGCCGCCGGTCGCCGAGTGGGTGGAGGCGGCCAGCCGCCCCGTGATCATGGACACCGCCAAGGCCAAGCAGCAGCTGGGCTGGCGGCCCCGCTACACCGGGCTGGAGGCCCTGCGGGCGACGCTGGCCTGAGGGAAGGACCCCGGTGCCCCCCGCGCCTCGCGAGCTCGGCACGGGACCCTGCACCGGGGCCGTTCCAGTACCTCACCGGGGCAGCCATGCCAGGACGTGCTCGGCCAGCAACTCCGGGCACTGCAGCTGCGGCACGTGCCCCGCGCCGGCCAGCTCCACGTAGCGCCAGTCCGGGTGCCGCCGGGCGACGTCACGCGCCACCGACACCGGCACCAGCCGGTCCCGGTCGCCCTGCACGAGCAGCACCGGCACCTGCACGCCGGCCATCGCCCGGCGGATCAGCCGCGGGTCGGCCAGCAGCAGGAGCAGCGACCGGGCCGCGGTGAGGAACGCGCGGTCCATGCCGGCGACGTCGCGGCGCTCGTCGACCAGCGCCACCGAGCGGTCGATCAGCGCGGGTGGGACGGCGTCGGGGTCCACGCCGCACAGCACCAGCATCTCGCGGACCGTGCCCCGCGCGCCGAGCCTGCGGCGACGGCCGGCCAGGTAGCGAGCGCCCGCGCCCGGCAGCGCGTACAGCCCGAAGGCCGCCGCGACCCGGGGATCGGGGCGCCCTCGCGGACCGGGCAGCGCCGCGTCGACCAGCACCAGGCCGCTCACCTTCGCCGGTGAGCGCTGCGCCTCCAGCACCGACACCATCCCGCCCATCGAGTTGCCGACCAGCACCACCGGCCCGCCGGTCACCTCGCGGATGAAGCGGTCGAGGACCACCACGTTGTCGCGCACGTTCGCCGTCCGCTGCCCCGGCTCGCTGCGGCCGAAGCCGGGCAGGTCGAGGGCGTGCACCCGGGCGTGCGGCGTGAGCAGCGGGGCGAACAGGTCCCAGTTGAGGTGCGAGCCGCCCAGGCCGTGCACCAGGACGACGGTCGGCCCGTCCTCCCGGCCGCCGAAGTCGACGTGGTGCACCGGACCGTCGAGGTCCACGGTGCAGCTGCGGGCGGCGGGCGTCCCGGCGTCGGTCTCGGTGTCCATGCCCGTACCGTGACACGCCCGCCCGGTTCTCCCTCCGCCGGGTCGGCAGCGGTGACGCGTGTGTCACACCTCAGGGCGAGACTGCCGATGTGTCGTCCAGGTGACGTCCGTGTGTCGAGGACGGCACCGCGTGGGTACCGGCGAGCAGCCAGCCGCCCACGACGGCCGGCTGACGAGGAGGCGCGACGTGACGCGAGGCGATGCACCGGCTCTGCCGCTCTACTGGAGCGAGCCCGGCCGGGCGGTGGCCGACTTCGGCCTGTACCTGGCGGCTCGGCCGCTGATGCCGAGGTTGCCGCAGGGCGACGGTCACCCGGTGCTCGTGCTGCCCGGCCTGATGGCCGACGACACCTCGACGCGGGTGCTCCGCGCGACGCTGCGCCGGCTCGGCTACCGGGTCCACGGCTGGCGCCTGGGCCGCAACATCGGCCCCACCGCGGCCTGCGTGGCCGGGATGCGCGACCGGGTCGACGACCTCAGCGACCGCTACGGGCGGCCGCTGTCCCTGGTCGGCTGGAGCCTCGGCGGCATCTTCGCCCGGGACCTGGCCCGCCGGACGCCGGACTCGGTGCGCCAGGTGATAACCCTGGGCAGCCCGTTCCGGATCACCCGGCACAGCCAGAGCCGGGCGTCGCGGGTCTTCGACAGCTACTCGCACCTGCACGTCGAGTACCGCTCGCTGCCGCTGGAGCCCGACTGCACCCCGCTGCCGGTGCCCACGACGTCGATCTACTCCCACTTCGACGGCATCGTGCACTGGCAGACCTGCCTGGAGACCCCCGGCGAGCGGTCGGAGAACATCGCCGTGATGGCCAGCCACCTGGGGATCGGCCACCACCCGGCCGCCCTCTGGGCGATCGCCGACCGGCTCGCCCAGCCCGAGGGCAGCTGGACGCACTTCCGGCCGCCGGTGTTCCTGCGCCCGGCCTTCCCGAGGCCCGACGTCCCCGCGCCGCTGGTCGAGGCGGCCACCGCGGCCTGAGCCCACCGATGACGGGGGCCCGGCGACCGCACGGTCGCCGGGCCCCCTGTCAGGGGCTGAAGTCCGCCAGCACCCGCTCGAAGGGCTCGGGCTGGACGGCGACGCCGCCCGCGAACGGGCGGTCCATCTCGACGGCCACGAACAACAGCACGCCGATGAGCGCGGCCAGGCTGCCCAGCATCAGGGAGTGCAGCACGGCCCGCTGGAGCCCGAACAGCAGCGCGAAGCCGATGGTCACGATCCCGCCCACGATCAGCGCCGTCCACAGGACGCCAGGGATCGTCCGATCCGCGTAGTCGAGGCGCTGACTGCGCAGGCTCACCAGCTGGCTGAGCCGTTCGGCCTCGGCGCCCAGGAACTCCTCCTGGGCCGGCGTCGTGACCTGGGCCGACGCGAGCGTCTCCGCCATCTCGTCGAAGACGGCACCCGCCCGGGAATCACCCGGGACACCCTCGGCCATCGCGGGCCACTCCAGTTCGACGACCTCGTCGGCGTACTGCCGGACCAGGACGTGTAGTTCCTCCTGCGTCTCATCCGGGAAGGCCGCGCTCTCCCGGTACAGGCCGCGCAGGGTGCTCGCCTCCTGGCCGACGATCCGCTCCGCAGAGGCGGAGTTCTCCCACGCGACGATCACGACGAACGCCAGGAGGACGGCGTAGATGACACCGACCACCGCGATGATGAAGCCGACCACTTCGTTGTGGTCGCCCTCGGCCAGGCTGGGCCACCGGCGCCGGATCCCCCACTGCAGCAGCAGCACCAGCCCGGGCATGACCACCACGAGCAGGACGGCCACGAGCCAGGTCGGCAGACCGAGGACGGCATCGGCCACGCGGGCCTCCCGAGGGGCAGCGGAGGACTGTGCCCTCGTGCGGCCCCGGCGGTGCACGCCCCGCTGGGCAACACGACGAACGACGCGAGTGTGGCGGGGCCCGGCAGGGTGCGTCCAGGGCCCCGCGGGTGGGTGGGCGCGGCCGGGATCGAACCGGCGACCGCTCGCTTGTAAGGCGAGAGCTCTCCCGCTGAGCTACGCGCCCCGCGCGCCCAGGGTAAGGGAAGGACCCCCCTGCCCCCCGCCAGCTCGCGGCGGGACCCTGCAGGGGGGCCGTCCCGGGCCTCAAGCGGCCAGTTGCGCCACCGCGTCCTTCCAGCCGGACTGCTCGCGGGCGTCGCCGGGACCGTTGACCTCGGTGAACGCGACGCGACCGTCGGCGTCGAGCAGGAAGGTGCCGCGGACGGCCATGCCGGCCTTGTCGTTGAACACGCCGTAGGTCTGCGCGATGGCGCCGTGCGGCCAGAAGTCCGACAGCAGCGCGAAGTCGAAGCCCTCCTGCTCGCGCCACGCCTTGAGGGTGGGGGCCGGGTCGGTGCTCAGCGCGAGCACCCGGACGCCCGCGTCGGTGTAGGTCGCCAGCTCGTCACGCAGCTGGCACAGCTCGCCGGTGCAGATCCGGGAGAAGGCGAAGGGGTAGAAGACCAGCAGGACCGGGGTCCCGCGCAGGTCGGCCAGCGACACGACCTGGCGGTCCTGGTCGGGCAGGCTGAACTCGGGCGCGACGTCCCCGACGGAGAGGCTCATGCGCCCGATCGTGCCCCACGTGCCGAGGTGCTGGAACGGCCCCCTCGCAGGGCCCCGGTGACCCACTGGAACGGCCATCCCTCAGGGGCCCGCGCCCAGCTTGCGAGGCGTGGGGGGAGGGGTGGTCCTTTCTCAGCGGCGGCTGCGCGCCGCCTTGGGGGTGACCAGGCGGATGCCCGACCAGTCCTTGGCCGCCGACACGCTGCTGGTCTGCGACAGGCCGGCGGTGGGGGCGACCTCGGTGACGTCACCGGGCTCGACGTGACCCGGGCGCCCGGACTTGGGCACCAGCAACCACACGACGCCCTCGTCGGCCAGGGACGTGATCGCGTCGGTCAACGCGTCGAAGAGGTCGCCGTCGTCCTCGCGCCACCACAGGAGCACGACGTCGGCCACCTCGTCGGTGTCCTCGTCGACCATCTCACTGCCGGAGACCTCGACGATGGAGTCCCGCAGGTCCTCGTCGGCGTCCTCGTCCCAGCCGAGCTCCTGCACGACCATGCCCGGCTTGATGCCCAGCCGGGCCGCCATGCTGGCGCTGCCCGAGTCGACGCTCATCCCTGCTGTTCCTCCATGGGTTCCGGTGCTGCTGCCCGGGGGGCACGTCCGTGCCCGCGCCGGCGGGGGGTCGTGGGGGTGGGGAGCGCGGCCAGGTGTGGGGGGCGCAACGAACGGCAGCCGAGCAGGACACGACCAGCGGGAGGTCTCCCCCGCAGCCCGGCCATGTCACCCCTTTCCGCCCGCACCGGTCCGCCTCGGTCGTCCGAGGCCACGGCCGGCGTAGGCGGAAGCGTAGGCCATGCCTGGTCAGGTGCAAGTGTGTCGAGGAGCTTCCCTCGACGTCCGCCGTCCCGCCTGGTGAGCGTCGGGCGTGACGCGCACCCCACCCGCGGGGGACGATGGGCCCATGAGTGCTCCGCAGCAGCCGGGCGGCGACCCCGCCCGCGACGCCGGCAACGAGACCGGACGGGCCCGCGCGGTCATCACCGACGGGCTCCCCAGCCAACTGGTCGACACCGACCCCGACGAGACCGCCGAGTGGCTGGAGTCGCTCGACGCCGTCGTCGACCACGCCGGTCGCGGCCGGGCTCGCTATCTCATGCTGCGCATGCTGGAGCGCAGCCGCGCGCAGCAGGTCGGCGTGCCCGCCCTGCGCAGCACCGACTACATCAACACGATCCCGCCGGAGCGGGAGCCGTGGTTCCCCGGCGACGAGCACGTCGAGCGCCGGATCCGCTCCTACATCCGCTGGAACGCCGCGATCATGGTGCACCGGGCGCAGCGTCCGGGGGTCGGCGTCGGCGGCCACATCTCCTCCTACGCCTCGTCGGCCTCCCTCTACGAGGTCGGCTTCAACCACTTCTTCCGCGGCAAGGACCACCCCGGCGGCGGCGACCAGATCTGGTTCCAGGGCCACGCCTCCCCCGGCATCTACGCCCGCGCCTTCCTCGAGGGCCGGCTCACCGAGCAGCAGATGGACGGTTTCCGCCAGGAGGTCAGCCACCCCGGCGGCGGGCTGTCGAGCTACCCGCACCCCCGGCTGATGCCGGAGTTCTGGGAGTTCCCCACCGTCTCGATGGGCCTCGGCCCGATGAACGCCGTCTACCAGGCGCGGTTCAACCGCTACCTGCACTCCCGCGGCATCAAGGACACCTCCGACCAGCACGTGTGGGCCTTCCTGGGCGACGGTGAGATGGACGAGCCCGAGTCGCTGGGCGTGATCGGCCTCGCCGCCCGCGAGGAGCTGGACAACCTCACCTTCGTCATCAACTGCAACCTGCAGCGGCTCGACGGCCCGGTGCGCGGCAACGGCAAGGTCATCCAGGAGCTGGAGTCCTTCTTCCGCGGCGCCGGGTGGAACGTCATCAAGGTGATCTGGGGCCGGGAGTGGGACCCGCTGCTGGCCGCCGACCGCGACGGCGCGCTGGTCAACCTCATGAACCAGACGCCGGACGGCGACTACCAGACCTACAAGGCCGAGGACGGCGCCTTCGTCCGCGAGCACTTCTTCGGCCGGGACCCGCGCACCCGCAAGCTCGTGGAGAACATGAGCGACAAGGAGGTCTGGGACCTCTCCCGCGGCGGGCACGACTACCGCAAGGTCTACGCGGCGTTCAAGGCGGCGGTGGAGCACAAGGGGCAGCCCACGGTCATCCTCGCCAAGACCATCAAGGGCTGGACGCTCGGCAGCCACTTCGAGGGCCGCAACTCCACCCACCAGATGAAGAAGCTGACCGCGGAGGACCTCGCCGGCTTCCGCGACCGGCTGTACCTGCCGATCCCCGACGAGCAGCTCGACAAGACCCTGCCGCCGTACTACAAGCCCGACCCGGACTCCGACGAAATGCAGTACATGCTCGAGCGGCGCCGGCAGCTGGGCGGCGCGGTGCCGCGGCGCCGGTCGGAGTTCAAGACGCTCAAGGCTCCCGAGGACAAGGCCCTCGACGTGCTGCGGCGCGGCTCCGGCAAGCAGGAGGTCGCCACCACGATGGCGTTCGTCCGCCTGCTCAAGGAGCTGCTCAAGGACAACGAGCTCGGCCCGCGCTTCGTGCCGATCATCCCGGACGAGGCCCGCACCTTCGGGATGGACTCCCTCTTCCCGTCGCAGAAGATCTACAACCCGGCCGGCCAGCGCTACACCTCGGTCGACCGCGAGCTGATGCTGGCGTACAAGGAGTCCGAGCAGGGCCAGATCCTGCACGAGGGCATCAACGAGGCGGGCTCCACGGCGTCGTTCACCGCCGTCGGCACCTCCTACGCCACGCACGGCGAGCCCATGGTCCCGATCTACATCTTCTACTCGATGTTCGGGTTCCAGCGGACCGGCGACTCCTTCTGGGCGGCCGCCGACCAGATGACCCGCGGCTTCGTCCTCGGCGCCACCGCCGGCCGGACGACGCTCAACGGCGAGGGCCTCCAGCACGAGGACGGCCACTCGCTGCTGCTCGCGCACACCAACCCGGCCGTCGTCTCCTACGACCCCGCCTTCTCCTACGAGGTCGGGCACATCACCAAGGACGCGCTGGCCCGCATGTACGGCGACGACCCGGGCGCGCCGCTGGGCGGCTCCCGCTCGCCCGACGTCATGTACTACCTGACCGTCTACAACGAGCCGTACAACCAGCCGGCCGAGCCCGAGGACCTCGACCTGCAGGGACTGCTCGCGGGCATGTACCGCTACGCGCCCGGCCAGGGGGACGGCCCGAAGGCGCAGGTGCTGGCCTCCGGCGTCGCGGTGCCGTGGGCGCTGCGCGCGCAGGAGCTGCTGGCGAACGACTGGGGCGTGTCGGCCGACGTGTGGTCGGTGACGTCGTGGAACGAGCTGCGGCGGCAGGCCGACGCGGCCGAGGAGCACAACCTGCTGTACCCGGAGGACGAGCCGCAGGTCCCCTACGTGACCCAGCGGCTGCAGGACGCCCCCGGGCCGGTCGTAGCGGTGTCGGACTGGATGCGCGCGGTGCCCGACCTCATCGCGCCGTACGTCCCCGGCGGGATGGCGACGCTGGGCACCGACGGGTTCGGCCTCTCCGACACCCGTCCGGCGCTGCGGCGGCACTTCCACGTCGACGCCGAGTCGGTCGTCGTCCGGGTGCTGGCCTCGCTGGCCCAGCGCGGCGAGGTCGACCGCGACGTCGTCCGCCAGGCGGTGGAGAAGTACCAGGTCCGCGACGTGCAGGCCGCGCCCGAGGAGGAGCGGTCCGACCCGAGCCCGGCCACGTAAGGGCGGGCGCCCTGCCCATGCCCGCCGCCGACGACGGCCGCCGTGAGGTGGCCGTCGTCGGCGGCGGCGTGGTGGGGCTGACCTGCGCGCTCGAGCTCGCCCGCGCCGGGCACCGGGTCCGGCTGCACACCGCCGACCCGCTGGAGGCCACCACCTCCGCGGTGGCCGCGGCCATCTGGTTCCCCTACCGCGCGGCCCCCGCGGACGCCGTGCTCCGGTGGGGCGCCACCTCGCTCGGCGTCCTCACCGGGCTGGCCGACGACCCCGCGACCGGGGTGCGGCTCCGGTCGGGCACCTTCGTGCACCGCACATCCGAGCCGGACCTGTGGTGGACGCCCGGCGTGGCCGACGTGCGTCCCGCGACCGCGGCGGAACTCCCGCCCGGCGCGCCCGCGGGCACCCGCTGCACGCTGCCCGTGGTGGACACCGGACGGTACCTGCCGTGGCTGGCCGCCGCGTGCGCCTCGGCCGGGGTGCGGACCGTGCCCGGCCGGGTCGCCGCGCTCGACGACGTGCCCGGCGACGTCGTGGTGGTGGCCACGGGGCTGGCCTCGGGGCAGCTCCTCGGCGACGACTCCTGCGTGCCCGTGCAGGGCCAGGTGGTGCGGCTGGCCGACCCGGGCCTCCCCGGCTGGGTGCTCGACGACCACCACCCCGAGGGGCTGACCTACGTCGTCCCCCGCGGCCGGGACGTCGTCTGCGGGGGCACGGCGGTGGAGGGCGCCACCGGCACGGAGCCCGACCCGGAGGTCGAGGCCGCGATCCTGCGGCGGGCGTGCGCGCTGGTCCCCGCGCTGCGCGGGCAGCCGGTGCTGTCGCGGGCGGTGGGCCTGCGGCCGGGCCGGCCCACCGTCCGGCTGGAACGGCTGGACGTCGATGGGCGGCCGGTAGTCGCCTGCTACGGCCACGGCGGCGCCGGCGTCACCCTCTCCTGGGGCTGCGCGGCCGAGGTCGCGTCCCTGGCCTGGTGAAGGACCTCGTCCTCCCCTTGAAGGACCCCCTTGCCCCCCGTCACTCGCACGCTCGCGACGGGTCCCTGCAAGGGGGCCGTCAGGGCTCGGGGCGGTGCCCTGGACGGAGCCTCAGCCGGCCAGGACCCCCAGCGCCATCGCGGCGTACAGAGCGGCCCCGGCGGGCAGCACGTCCTCGTCGAAGACGACCAGGTTGGAGTGGTTGCCGGCGGCGGTCGCCGGGTCGGCCCCGGGCGGGCCGGCGCCCAGGAACGCCATCGCGCCGGGCACCCGCTGCAGCACGTAGGCGAAGTCCTCGGCGCCCATGAGCGGCTCGGTGGCGAGCACGCTGTGCTCCCGGCCGACCAGCCCGCCCGCCACCTCCAGCACCCGCGCCGCCACCTCGGGGTCGTTGACCGTGACCGGGTAGCCCTCCGCGTGCACGAAGTTGACCTCCATGCCGTGCGCGGCCGCCACGTGCGTGGCCACCCGGCGCACCGAGGCGACGACGTCGGCCCGCCGCTCCGGCGACAGGGTGCGGATGGTGCCCTGCAGGTAGGCGGTGTCCGGGATGACGTTGTCGGTCGAGCCGGCCACCAGGTTGGCCACCGTCACCACCGCCGGGTCGAACACCGGGGCCCGGCGGGTGACCATCGACTGCAGCGCCAGCACGATCTCCGCGGCCACCGGCACCGGGTCGGCGGCCGCGTGCGGCATCGAGGCGTGGCCGCCCCGGCCGCGCACGGTGACCTCCCAGTGGTCCGCGGCGGCCATCATCGGCCCGGGCCGCACGCTGACCACCCCGCTGGGCTGATTGGCGAACACGTGCAGCGCGAACGCCCCGGCCACCGGCGCCTCGGGGACGGCGTCCAGCAGCCCCTCGTCGAGCATGTACCGCGCCCCGTGGAAGCCCTCCTCGCCCGGCTGCAGCATCAGCAGGACCTGGCCGGTGATCTCGTCCCGGCGCTCGGCCAGCAGCCGGGTGGCACCCAGCAGCATCGCGGTGTGCAGGTCGTGCCCGCAGGCGTGCATCGCGCCCGGGATCTCCGAGGCGAACGGCAGCCCGGTGTCCTCGTGCACGGGCAGCGCGTCCAGGTCGGCGCGCAGCAGGTACGTGGGGCCCGGCCGCTCGCCGCGCAGCACGCCGACCACCGAGGTGGTGCTCGTCCCCGTCGTCACCTCCACGGGCAGCGGGGCGAGCTCCTCGAGCACGGTGGCCTGGGTGCGCGGGAGGTGCAGCCCGATCTCCGGGGTGCGGTGCAGCCGGCGGCGGAGGTCGACGGTGCGGTCGGCGTCGGCACGGGCGGCGGCCAGCAGGTCCGCGGCGGGGGTCGGCATGCCGCCACTCTTCCCCAGCACGCCGGCGGTTACAGCCCGACCCCCGGCGGCACGGCTCGCGAGCCCTACTCGAGCGCCCAATCGGGGCGGGTGGCGTCCAGCTGCCAGACCACCGCGGTGACGGGACCGGACACCGGGCCGCCCGCCTGCTGCTCCACGCGGGTGCTCCCTGGGCCGGCCAACACGAGCAGCCCGGGCGGCACGGTCGCCGACGTCCCACCCGCCACGGTCTCGACCCAGAGCCGGGCGGCGGGCCGGCCGAGGTCGACCCAGCCGTCCGCGTTCGCGTGCACCTCGTGCGAGGGGCCGTCGTCCGGGCGGGCGCTGCGCAGGTAGATCTGCAGGACGTGCGTGCCGTCGTCGCCGGCGACCTCGTCGTGCTCCAGGCCGGTGCCGGCACGCAGGACGGCGACGTCACCGGCGACCAGGACCGCGCCGCTCCCCCACGCGTGCCGCAGCGAGCCGGCCAGCACCACGGCGACGACGTCGACCGCCCGGTGCGGGTGCCGCCCGTAGCCCGCGCCGGGCGCTAGCCGGTCGTCGGCCAGCCTGAGCAGCGGGCCCAGCGAGCCATCGCCGGGCTCCAGCAGGACGTTCGAGTCCAGGGTCACGATCCCTCCCGGGGTGGGAGCCCGCCGCGGCCGCCCGGCAGCGCGTCGAAGGCGACCGCCACCAGCAGTGTCCAGGACAGCCCCAGCGCCCAGCCGCCGACGACGTCGGAGAGGAAGTGCACGCCCAGCCACATCCGGGTCAGCCCCACGAGGGCGACCAGGCCGAGACCGGCCGCGAGGGCGAGCCGGCGCTGCCGCCCGGTCAGCCGCGGCCAGGCCAGCACGAGCGCGATGGTCACCAGCGTGGCGATGCCCGACGAGTGCCCGCTGGGATAGCTCAGGCCGTCATAGCTCGCCCCACCGTTCTCGAACGCCGGGCGCACCCGGCCGAACGCCTCCTTGAGCAGCACGGTCACCGGGCCGACCAGCACGTTGGCCACGACCACCCAGCCCGCCGTCCGCCACGCCCTCCGCGTGCCCAGCCAGAACAGCACGGGCAGCGAGACCAGCACCCGGAACCACGTCACGCCCGGGGTGGTCAGCACCTCCAGCAGCACGTCCGTGGCCACGGCACGGTCGTCGCCGGCGTAGAGCGCGCGGCTGACCGCCTCGTCCAGCCGGACCTGCGGCGCCCAGCCGGCCAGCACTCCGGCACCGAGGGCGAACAGCACCGCGACCCCCGCGCCGGCGGCCGCCAGCGCCCGCCGGACTCCCGTCCGCCGGAGGTCCCGCCGCAGCTCCGTTCCTCCCCGCTCCTCGGCCACCCCTCCCACTCTCCCTGACGGCGCGCCGCGTGCCACGCTGGCCGCTGTGTCCGACCGGGTCAGCAGGCGTCCGCCCTCCGCCGCCACGCTGCGGCGGCTGGAGCGCGCGTCGGGCTCGCTGTCGACCCGTGCCGTGGCCCGGATGGACGACGAGCTGCCCTGGTTCCGCACCATGCCCGCCGACCAGCGCTCCTGGGTGATGCTGGTCGCGCAGGCCGGCCTCGCCTCGTTCGTCGAGTGGTGCCGCAGCCCCGATCGCCGGCCGCGGCTGACCGGCGAGGTCTTCGGCGCCGCCCCGCGCGAGCTGGCCCGCGTCGTGCCGCTCAAGCACACCGTCGACCTGGTGCGGGTGACCGTCGAGGTGATGGACGACTTCGTCGGCACGGTCGCCGAGCCCGGGGACGCCGATGTGCTGCGGTTGGCGGTGCTGCAGTACAGCCGCGAGGTCGCCTTCGCCACCGCCCACGTCTACGCGAGCTTCGCCGAGAGCCGCGGCGCGTGGGACGCCCGTCTGGAGGCCCTGCTGGTCGACGCCCTGGTGCGCGGCGAGAGCCCCGAGGAGCTCTCCGGCCGGGCCTCGGCGCTCGGCTGGGCGGCGATGAGCCCGGTGACGGTGCTGGTCGGCGCGGCGCCGCCGGACGGCGACGTGCACGCCGCCTGCCGTCGGGCCGCGCGGCAGGTGCGCAGCGAGGTGCTCGTCGGTGTGCACGCCGACCAGCTGGTGGTCGTGCTGGGCGGGTCGCCGGACCTGCAGTCGGCAGCCGAGCGGGTCAGCGACGAGTTCGGCCCCGGCTCGGTGGTCATGGGACCCGTGGTCGACGGCCTCGGCCGGGCCGGCGACTCGGCCGCCGCCGCGCTCGCCGGGCTGCGGGCGGTGCGCGCCTGGCCGGGCGCACCCCGCCCCGTGGCGGCCGACGCGCTGCTGCCCGAACGCGCCCTGGACGGCGACCCGACCGCCCGCGCGACCCTGCAGGAGCGGATCGCCGTGCCGCTGCAGGCCGCCGGCGGCGAGGTGCTCGAGACGGTGCGGGCGGTTCTGGCCAGCGGGGGCAACCTGGAGGCCAGCGCCCGCGCGTTGTTCGTGCACCCCAACACCGTCCGGTACCGGCTGCGGCGGGCCACCGAGATCACCGGGGTGGCGACCTCCGACCCGCGCGGGAGCTGGACCGTGCGGGTCGCCCTCGCCCTCGCCGCCCTCGACCAGGACCGCTCGCTCTGGCACTGAGAGAGGACCCCGGCCTCCCCACCGCGGAAGGACCCCGCCCTCCCCACCCTTCGTAAAGGACCTCCCTGCCCCCACCGCTCGCAAGCTCGCGGCGGGACCCTGCAGGAAGGCCGGCGGGACCCGGGACGGGGCCTCGCGGCGAGCTTCTGCACGGGGCCACGGCGGGGCCTGCCCGGAGGCCACCCCGACCCCGCACAGTGCAGTTCCCACCACGACGACCCGCGCAACGCCCCCCGCAACGCCGGTGCTGTTGTGGGAACCCTCCAAAGACCAGCGGTGGTCTTTCGTGTCGTTCGCCACCGCGTCACCTCCCGTTCTCTGACACGGTGAGGAGGTGCTGGCCGTCCTCGCCCCTGGACAGGGTGCGCAGAAGCCCGGGATGCTGAGCGATTGGCTCGAGCTCCCCGGGGCAGAGTCCTTCTTCCGCTGGGCGGGTGCCATCGCCGACGCCGACCTGCTGGCGCTGGGCACCACCGGCGACGCCGAGGCGATCAAGGACACCGCGGTCACCCAGCCGCTGGTCGTCGCGATGAGCCTCTTCGTCGCCCGCGAGCTGGGCGGCCTGCCCGGCCCGGTGGCGCACACGCCGCAGACCGGCCGGGACGTCGTCATCACCGGGCACAGCGTCGGGGAGCTCACCGCGGCCGCCCTGGCCGGGGTGCTCAGCGTCGAGGCGGCGATCGCGCTGACCGCCGTCCGCGGCCGGGCGATGGCCCGCGCCTGCGCCCTGACCCCCACGGGGATGTCCGCCGTCCTCGGGGGCGACCCCGACGAGCTGACCGCGGCGCTGGAGGCGCACGGGCTGGCGCCGGCCAACATGAACGGCGGCGGCCAGGTCGTCGTGGCCGGGCCGCTCGAGGGCCTCGCAGCGCTCCGGGCCGACCCGCCGGCCAGGACCCGGGTGGTGCCGCTGCCGGTGGCCGGCGCCTTCCACACCCGGTACATGGCGCCCGCCCGGGCCGAGCTCGAGGGGCTCGTCGACGGCCTGCGCCCGGCCGAGCCCAGCCGGCTGCTGCTGTCCAACGCCGACGGCGCCGCGGCGACCAGCGGCCGGGAGGTGCTGTCCCGACTGGTCAGCCAGGTCACCAGCCCGGTCCGGTTCGACGCGTGCCTGGCGACCATGCGCGACCTCGGCGTCACCGCGGTCATCGAGCTGCCCCCCGCCGGCGCGCTGGCCGGGCTGGCCAAGCGCGAGTGGAAGGACAGCGACATCGAGGTCCTGGCGGTGAGCAGCCCCGCCGACCTCGACCGCGCCCGAGCCCTCATCGAGGCCGAGCGCGGCCGCCCCGAGGCCGACCACCTGCCCGACTGGCGGGTCGTCGTCTCCCCCGTGCGCGGCACGGTCAGCCCCGCGGCCGTCGCCGAGGGCACCCGCCTCCCGGCCGGCACCCCGCTGGGCCGCGTCCGCAGCCGCCGCGCGGAGGCCGACGTGTCCGCGGGCTACGACGGCGTCCTCGCCGAGTGGCTGGTCCAGGAGGGCGACCTCGTCGACGCCGGCGACCCGATCGCGCGGCTCTACCCGGAGGTGCAGGCATGAGCGGGCTCCAGCTGACGGCCGGGGCGGCCGGCGCGCGCATCCTCGGCTTCGGCAGCTACCGGCCGCGCCGCCGGGTCACCAACGACGAGCTCGCCCAGACCATGGACACCAACGACGAGTGGATCCAGGCCCGGGTCGGGATCGCCGAGCGCCGCTGGGCCGAGCCCGACGAGACGCTGCTGGAGATGAGCGCTGCCGCCGGCGGCAAGGCGCTGGCCGCCAGCGGCCTGGACGCCTCCGAGGTCGACCTGGTGCTGCTCGCCTCGGCCAGCCTCCCGCGGCCCATCCCCGGCCTGGCGCCCGAGGTCGCGCACCGGCTCGGCGCCCAGCGCCCCGGGGCCTTCGACCTCAACGCCGGCTGCGCCGGCTGGTGCTACGCGCTCAGCGCCGCTGCCGACGCCATCCGCAGCGGCTCGGCGCGCAACGCCCTGGTCATCGGCGGCGAGCGGCTGACCGACTACACCGACCTCACCGACCGCACGACCGCGGTGATCTTCGCCGACGGCGCGGGCGCCGCCGTCCTGGGGCCCTCGGACAGTCCCGGCGTCGGGCCGGTCGTCTGGGGCAGCGACGGCGACCAGTCCAGCGCCATCGCCATCCCGGAGGGCGAGAAGGCGATGAGCATGGCCGGCCAGGCCGTGTACCGCTGGGCCACCACCCGGCTCACCGCCACGCTGCTGACGGCCATGGAGCGCGCCGGCGTCGGCCCCGAGGACATCGACGTCTTCGCCCCCCACCAGGCCAACCTGCGCATCGTCGAGCTGATGGCCAAGCGCCTCAGACTGCCCGAGCGCACCGTCATCGCCCGCGACATCGTGCGGTCGGGCAACACCTCCTCGGCCTCGGTCCCACTGGCGCTGTCGGCGCTGCTGGAGTCCGGTGAGGCCAAGAGCGGTGACATCGCCCTGCTCCTGGGGTACGGCGCCGGTCTCACCTTCGCCGGCCAGGTCGTCGTCCTGCCCTGACCGGCATCACAAACCCCGGGCCACAGGGGCCCGACGGCGGGAGTCCCCCGCCCCACCCGAGAGAGAGGACCGCGCGTGAGCGAGGACATCCAGACCGGACTGGCCGAGATCCTTGAGGAGGTCGCGGGCGTGGCGCCCGCCGACGCCACCCCGGAGAAGTCGTTCACCGAGGACCTCGACGTCGACTCGCTGTCGATGGTCGAGATCGCCACCGCGGTCGAGGACAAGTTCGGCGTCGCCATCCCCGACGACGAGCTGGCCAACATCAAGACCGTCGGCGACGCCATGAGCTACATCCAGAAGAACAAGGCCTGAAGTAAGGACCCCCCTGCCCCCCACCGTGCAAGGACCCCGTCCACCTCACCCCTCGCGAGCTCGGGGCGAGCCTCGGGACGGGGCCGGCGGCGGGACCCTGCAGGGGGGCCACACCCCCGGCCCTCCGGCCGGACGTCCCAGGAGGAACCCGTCATGAGCACGTCCGTCGGCGACGTCGTCGTCACCGGTCTCGGTGCCACCACGCCGCTCGGGAGCGACGTCGCCAGCACGTGGGACGCACTGCTGGCCGGGAGGTCGGGGGTCAGCCGGATCACCGACGACTGGGCCAAGGAGTTCCCGGCCCAGCTCGTCGCCCGGCTGGCCGCCGACCCGGCCGGACAGCTCGACCGCGTCCGCGCCCGCCGGCTCGACCGCAGCCAGCAGGTGGCCGCGGTCGCCGCCGAGGAGGCCTGGCGCCACTCGGGGGCCGCCGACTCCGGCGTCGCCCCCGAGCGGGTGGCCGTCGTCTTCGGCACCGGGATCGGCGGCGCGCTGACCCTGCTCGGCCAGGACGACGTCCTGGAGGAGAAGGGCCCCAAACGGGTCTCGCCCTTCACCATCCCGATGCTCATGCCCAACGGCCCGGCCGCTGCGGTCGGGCTGGCCATCGGCGCCAAGGGCGGCGTGCACGCACCCGTCAGCGCCTGCGCCTCCGGCGCCGAGGCGATCCGCTGGGGCCTGGACCTGCTGCGCTTCGACCGCGCGGACGTCGTGCTGGTCGGCGGCGCGGAGGCCTGCGTGCACCCGCTGCCGATGGCCGGCTTCGCGGCGATGCGGGCGATGAGCACCCGCAACGACGAGCCCGAGCGCGCCTCCCGGCCGTTCGACAAGGCCCGCGACGGGTTCGTGCTCGGCGAGGGTGCGGCCGCGCTGGTGCTCGAGCGCGGCGACTCCGCCCGTGCCCGCGGCGCCCGCGTCCACGCCCGGCTGGCCGGCGCCGGCGGCACCGCCGACGGCTACGACCTGGTCGCCCCGCACCCCGAGGGCGAGGGTGCCGGCCGGGCGATCGCGGCCGCCGTCCGCGACGCCGGGCTCACCTCGGCCGACATCGGCCACGTCAACGCGCACGCCACCTCGACCCCCGTGGGCGACACCGCGGAGGCCGCGGCCATCCGGGGCACGATCGGCGAGCACACCCTGGTGACGGCGACCAAGAGCCAGACCGGCCACCTGCTCGGCGCGGCCGGGGCGCTGGAGTCGGTCTTCACCATCCTCGCGCTGCGCGAGCAGGTCGTCCCCGCGACGGCCAACCTCGACGACCCGGACGACGACGCGGCCGTGCAGGCCCTCGACATCGTCCGCCGCGAGCCGCGGCGCGCGCAGTTCGCCGCCGCCGTCAACGACTCCTTCGGCTTCGGCGGCCACAACATCGCGCTGGTGTTCACCACCGCCTGAGAGAGAAGGACCCCGCTGCCCCCGCCGTAGCAGGACCCCGTCCACCTCACCCCTCGCACGCTCGGGGCGAGCCTCGGGACGGGGCCGGCGGCGGGACCCTGCAGCGGGGCCACTGCCGCCCGGGTCGGCCGCGTGCCTGCCCGGGCCGTCCTCGCACCCCCGCGTCCGGCCCGGAGAGGTCCCATGACCACGCTGCACGCCGTCCCCCCGACCACCGCCGTCGACCCGCGCGACCCCGAGGACCGGCTGTCGCGCTTCTTCGACGCGGGCTCGATGTCACTGCTGGCCCCGCGCGACACCTCCGGCGTCGTGGCGGCCCGGGGCACGGTGTCGGGCACGCGCACCATCGCCTACTGCACCGACGCCACGGTCATGGGCGGCGCCATGGGCGTCGACGGCTGCCGGCACATCGTCGACGCGATCGACACCGGCCTGCGCGAGCGGGCACCGGTCGTCGGGGTGTGGCACTCCGGCGGCGCCCGGCTGGCCGAGGGCGTCACGGCCTTGCACGCGGTGGGCGAGGTGTTCCAGGCGATGGTCCGCGCCTCGGGACGGGTGCCGCAGATCTCGGTGGTCCTCGGCCCGGCCGCCGGCGGGGCCGCCTACGGCCCCGCGCTCACCGACCTGGTGATCATGGGCCCGGCCGGCCGGGTCTTCGTCACCGGCCCGGACGTCGTCCGCTCGGTCACCGGGGAGGACGTGGACATGGAGAGCCTGGGCGGGCCGGACACCCACGGCCGGCGCAGCGGCGTCGTCCACGTGGTGACCGACTCGGAACAGGCGGCGCTGCAGACCGCCCGGCAGGCCGTCGACCTGCTCGCCGCCCAGGGCGGGTTCGCCCCGGCCGGCGACGAGCCGGACGTCGACCTGCGGGCGCTGCTGCCCGAGCAGGCCAACCGCGCCTACGACGTGAAGCCGCTCGTCGCCGCCGTCCTCGACGGCCCCGCCCTGGAGCTGCACCCGCGCTGGGCGCCCAACGTCGTCACCGCGCTGGGCCGGCTCGCCGGGCGGACGGTCGGCGTGATCGCCAACAACCCGCTGCGGCTGGGCGGCTGCCTGGACTCTGCCTCCGCGGAGAAGGCGGCCCGCTTCGTGCGGATGTGCGACGCGTTCGGCGTCCCGCTGGTGGTGCTCGTCGACGTCCCCGGCTACCTGCCCGGCGTCGGTCAGGAGTGGGATGGCGTGGTGCGCCGCGGCGCCAAGCTGCTGCACGCCTTCGCCGAGGCGGTGGTGCCGCGGGTGACGCTGGTGACCCGCAAGTCCTACGGCGGCGCCTACATCGCGATGAACGCCCGCGCGCTCGGCGCGACGACCGTCTTCGCCTGGCCCGGGGCCGAGGTCGCGGTCATGGGCGCCCGGGCCGCCGTCGGCATCCTGCACCGCAAGAAGCTGGCCGCCGTCCCGCCCGGCGAGCGCGAGGCGCTGCACGCCGAGCTGGCCGCCGAGCACGAGCGGATCGCCGGTGGCGTGAACCGGGCCCTGCAGATCGGCGTGGTCGACGAGGTGGTCGACCCCGCCCGGACCCGGCAGCGGCTGGCGGCGGCACTCGCGGCGGCGCCGCCCGGCCGCGGGGCCCACGGCAACATCCCGCTCTGAGCGCACGCGACCGGGCCCGGCACCTCCGCTGAGGTGCCGGGCCCGGTCGGCGAGAGCCAGGTCGTCCGGACGCCGCTTCCCCGACGACGTCCGGACGACCGCTGTGAGCCTACGACGAGGGGTGGGGGGCCGCCGCCCGGTCGTGGCCAGTTCGTGATGAAGAAACCCGTGCCCTCGGGACGGGGCCGCTAGACGACCTGGTGGAGCCAGGTGACCGGGCTGCCGTCGCCGGCGTGCCGGTAGACCTCGAGGTCGGCGTCCCAGGCCGCGCCGAGCAGCTCGTCGACGCCGTGCCGGAACGCCTCGATCGACGTGGCGTGGGCCGCGAGGTTGCGCAGCTGCTGCTCGCTCACCACGAGGTCGCCGTTGGCGCTCGTGGGCGCGCGGAAGACGCCGTAGCCGGGCACGTACGACATGCGCTCGCCGTCGTTGCCGTAGCTGGCCTCTTCGGTCACTTCGAAGCGCAGCATCGGCCACGCGCGCAGGGCCGCGACGAGCTTGGCGCCCGTCCCGGGGGCCCCGGTCCATGCGACCTCGGCGCGGTAGGAACCGTGTGCCGCGGGCTGGTCGGCCCACGACAGGGAGACCGGCGCGCCGATGACGCGCTCGAGCGCCCACTCGACGTGCTGGCAGAGCGCCTTCGGGCACGCGTGCACGAAGACGACACCCTGGGTAGACCGTCGCTGCACGAGGCACCTCCATCGACTCGATCGGTCTCGTCTTCCCCAACGGACGATCGATTCGGTGACAGGCTGTGTTCGGCGATCTCGGACCAGGGGTCCCGGGGACAGTGTGCACGATGGTCACCCGATCGCGCCAGTGCGGGCGGTACAGATGAGTCCGATGTGACGGGACGGTCACGCCGCCTGCGCCTCCGCGCTGGTCAGCGGCGGTACTGCACGGTCATGGACGCGGTGGACGCATCCACCCTCACCCCACATCCCGTCCACAGGATCTCCCCCGTGGGTCCACAGCCCATGACCACATGATCGGGGCAGTATCGGAAAGCGCTCACGCTGCGTAGCTACCATCCTGGCGCGGGACCGGCTTCCACCGCCTCGGCGTCAGCCGGCGCCCTTGGCCAGGTACATGGCCTGGTCGGCGCGGCTGAGCATCTCGTCCCCTTCGTCGCCGGGCCGGACGTCGGTGGCGCCGACGCTCGCGGTGAACCCGGTGCCGGCGCCGGCGACGGCCACGGCCTCCCGCAGCCGGGCGGCCAGCGCCTCGCTGCCGCCCGCGTCCGCCGCCGCGAGGACGGCGAACTCGTCGCCTCCCAGCCGGGCGACGGTGTCGGTCTCCCGGACCACGCCGCCGAGCGCGGCGGTGACCGCCCGCCGGACGGCGTCCCCGACGGCGTGGCCCGCGCCGTCGTTGACGCCCTTGAAGCCGTCCAGGTCGACCAGGCAGACGACCCAGGCGGCCTCAGCGCCAGCCGCCGCGCGGTCCAGCCGCTCGAGGAAGGCCCGGCGGTTGAGGCACCCGGTTAACGGTCGGTCGCGGCGAGCACCTCGGAGGTGTGCAGCAGCAACTGCTGCCGCTCGTAGGACTCCCAATGATCCTCCGAGGCCATGGCGCAGAGCACCGTGCAGGTGGCCATGACGACGGCGATGAAAGACGCCGAGGAGTCCAGGCTGCTGCCGGTCACGCAGACCAGGTAGGCCCCGGTCATAACGGCGCCCATCGCGACCACGCCCCACGGCGGGTAGGCGACCGCCATGAAGCCGAGGGTGATGAACAGCAGCGCGAACAGCGGGCTGCTCGTCCCGCCGTCCACCCGGCTTGCGGCGGCGACCAGCCCGGTGACCGCGAGGCTCCACCCGTAGAAGAGCAGCCTGCCGCGGCGGTCCCGGACCATCTGCGCGACGGGCAGGACGAGCAGCAGCGGCGCGGCCAGGACGGCGCTGCCGGCGAGGGCCAGGAGGACGGCGGTGCGCGTGGCGGTGCCCGGGGTCACGAGCGCGTACGCGACGACGGCGAGGGCGGAGACCTCGGTGAGGCCGACGCCCAGGCGCACGTGGCGCACCCAGTAGGCGGCGCGGTCGTCATCGGCGGCCAGCTGCCGGTACAGGGCGGCGTGGAGCACGGCACGGCGACCCCGCGCCCCGTCACGGCGAGGAGAGCGGCGGTCCGCGGCCGGCCTGCCGTCCTTGGCCCCACCATCGACGTGGAGTGACTCCACCTTGACCGGGCTCACCCCGGGGGTGGAGACCCACGCCACGCCTGCCGCCGTCCCTCACGGGTACGAGGCGGCCATGGCGCCGAGCGGGGACACCCAGCACCGCGGGATGGCCGACGCCGGCCGCGACACCGTCGGGCCGATGATGCTCGGCGCGTGGGACGCCTTCCTCGAGCAGGCGGCGGCCGTCGACCTCGGGCGGCCGACCCGGCTGCCCGAGTGGCGGGTGCACGAGGTCTGCGTGCACCTGGGCCTCTGGGACGACCACGCCGCCCTGCCCGACCTGATCGCCTCGGCTCGGGCCGGCGGGCTGGGGACGCCGCCGGCCGTCGACGCGACGAACGCGCGGGTGACCGCCGCCCACCGGGACGCCTCCCGGGAGGAGGTGCTGGCCGCGCTGCGCCGCAACCGGGACGCGACCGCCCGGTACCTCGCCGAGGAGCCGGCGGAGCTCGACACCGCACCGGCGGTGGCCGTCGTCGGCCGGCTGCCGCTGCTGAGCGTCGTCCTGGGGCAGGCCTACGAGCTCGCTGTGCACGGCCTGGACCTGGTCCCCTGCGGCGCGGCCCCTCCCCCGCCCGCGGTGCTGCAGTCCGGGCTGGCCGCACTGGCCGACGTGACCGGCGCCCTGGCGGCGCGGGAGGGCGTCATCGGCGGGGCGACGCTGGCGACGCCGGAGGGCGGCTGGACCTTCGCCGCGGACGGCGCCGGCTGGACGGTGCGCCGGACCCCCGCGGGCGACGTCCGTGGCACCGCGGTGGAGGCCCCGGCGGACCTCCTGCTGGAGGCGGCCTCCGGCCGGGTGAACCCGGTCGCCGCGCTGGCCCGGCGGCGGCTGCGGGTCCACGAGCTGGGCGGTCTGCTGGCCCTGGCGCCGATCGTGCAGTCGGCGCCGGGCATCCCCGGCGGCCCGATCCTGGCGCTGGCGGCGCAGACCCTCGGCGGTGTGGGCGGGCTGGTGGGCCGGCTGCGCGGACGGCGGTAGACGCGACGCGGCCGCCGGGGGTGCACTCCCCCGGCGGCCGCGTCGGTGTGGCCGGTCCTCCCTCAGCAGGCGCCGCCCAGCGAGATGCCGCGCGACTGCAGCCACGGCATCGGGTTGACCCGGCTGGCGTAGAGCCCGCCCTGGTGCACCTCGAAGTGCAGGTGCGGCCCGGTGGATTGGCCCTTGTTGCCGACGTCGGCGATGTGGTCACCGGCCTGGACGACCTGGCCGGCGCTGACGAAGAACTGGTTGACGTGCCCGTAGAGGGTGATCTGCCCGTCGCCGTGCTGCACGTAGACGGCCTGGCCGAAGCCGCTGGCGGGCCCGGCCTGCAGGACGACGCCGTCCTCCGGCACGTAGATCGGGGTGCCGATGGGCGCGGCGATGTCGACGCCCTGGTGCATGGTCCCCCAGCGCGGGCCATAGCAGGAGGTCACGCGGCCGGCGGTCGGCATGCCGGACGTGCTCGAGGCGCTGGCCAGTGTCTGCTGCTGCTGGGCCTGGCGGGCGTTCCACGCGGCCGCGGCGTCGGCAGCGCCCTGCGCGGCGAGCAGCCGCTCGCCGGCCAGGCGGAGTTCCTCGTCGAGGCGGGCCTTCTCCGCCGCGCGGGCGTCGTAGTCGGCCTGCGCCCGGGCGAGGTGCTCGTTGGCGGCGCGCTCGGCCTCGTCGGCCTTGCGGGCGAGCTCACCGAGCTGCGCGACGGCGGCCCGGGCGGCGCGGTCGGCCTCCTCGACCCGCGCCTGGACGGTGAGGAACTCCTGCAGCCGGTCGGCGCGGTGGTCGCCGAGCTGCTCCATCGTGGCGGCCTGCTGCAGCAGCTCGGTCGGGCTCTGCGCGTCGAGGATGAGCTCGAGGTCGCCGTAGCGCTCGTCGGCGCCCATGTAGGCCTCGCGGCCGAGGTCGGCGATGTCCTCCTCGGCCCTGGCGACGTCGGCCTGGGCGGCGGCCAGCTCCGCGGCGGTTCGCTCGGCCTCGGCCTGGCCGTGGGCGAGCTGGGCGCGGGCGACGAGGGCGGCGTCGGCGGCGGCTTCGGCCTCGATGGTCATCCGCTGGAGCTGCTCCTCCGCCGCCTCGACCTGCTCCTCGATGGCGGCGACCTGCTCCTCGAGCGAGGCCTGCTCGGAGGTGGCGGGCGCGGCGCCGGCCACGACGGGCGTGCCGGCCAGGAGCCCGGCCACCGCGGTGGCGACGAGGACGGCTCGGCGCGGTGCACGGAGGCGGCGGCGCGGCGGGGCGGCGCAGGGCAGCACGGTGTTCTGGCGGTGCAGGGTCGCCAAGGCGACTGTTCTCCCATCCTCGCGACCGCCTACCGAGTTAGCTGACGGGTTCGGGCCGGACGGCGCCCTACCCGCGCGCGCAGCACCTGCGCACGCAGGACTCACCCCAGGTGTTCGGTGGGTCCCCGGTCCGCCTCGGCCCCGCATCGGGACGTCGGCGGTTCGGCGGTGGCCGCGCCGAGGCCCTCGGTTCCCGAGGAGCTGAGCCCGGCGAGGCCGTCGGGGAACCTACACGGATCTCCGGCCCGGGTCACGATCGGGTAACGCAGCCGGAGTGCCGCCTTGCGGTCCGACACCTGCATCCACTACCGGGCGTCAAGGACCGACTGCGGAGCGGTGACGGGTGTGGTCACCGAGATGGGTGGGGTGACCTGCACGGACGGGCGAACCGGCGCGGATTTCCCCCTCCGGATGGGGCGTACACGTCGACTCGGACAGATCCCACTGAGATCTCGGCCACACCGAACGGCTGTGGACGCCGTCGGGCCGTCGTCCACAGGCCCCTCCGCCGGGCGCGGGACCCGTGTAGCGCCGCCGCCGGGTGCCGGTCGGTGGGGCCCGGGGCGACGCCTAGGGTCGCGCGGCGGACGCCCGGACGCCCGGACGCCCGGCGCGAGCGCGGGGCCGGAGGTCGGGAGGACGCGGGTGTCGGCCCGGAGGAAGCTCGCCGCTGCCGTCGGGGTCGCCGCGGTGGCCGGTGCGGCGGTGGCGCTGTCGCAGTACGTGCCCCCGAACGAGCGCGGCCAGGGCGCCGTGGCCGCCGGTGACCTCGGCGGCGCCCTCGTGGGCGCCGGGGCGAGCAGCCAGCAGGCGGCGATGCAGGGGTGGAGGCCGGGTACTCGGCTGTCCAGCCGGGCGTGACCGTGGACTACGACTCCCGTCGGCTCCGGCGGCGGCCGCGAGCAGTTCCTCGCCGGTGGCATCGACTTCGCCGGCTCGGACGCCTCGCTCGACGAGGAGGATTTCGTCACCGCCCGCGAGCGCTGCGGCGGCGAGGTCTTCGACCTGCCGAACTACATCTCGCCGATCGCGGTCGTGCTCAAGTGCCCGGCATCGAGGACCTCGCCCTCTCCCCCGCCACGCTGGCCCGGGTCTTCGCCCGGCAGATCTCGACCTGGGACGACCCGGCGATCGCCGCGGACAACTCCGGCGTCGCCATGCCCGCCCTGGCGATCACCCCGGTGAACCGGTCGGACGGGTCCGGGAGGACGGAGAACTTCACCGAGTACCTGGCCGCCGCGGCCGGAGAGGCCTGGCCGTTCGGGCCCGACGGCGAGTGGCCGGTGGAGGGCGGCGAGTCGGCCCAGGGCAACTCCGGCGTGGTGGCCGCCGTCGCCGGTGGTGCGGGAACCGTCGGCTACGCCGACCTCTCCCAGGCCGGGGAGCCGGGGGTGGCCCGCATCGGCGTCGGCGAGGAGTTCGTCGCGCCGACCCCGGAGGCCGCGGCCGCCGTCGTCGAGCGGCCCGAGCCGCTGCGCGGCCGTGGCCCGTACGACTTCGCCCTCGAGCTCGAGCGGACGACGGCCGAGTGTGGCAGCTACCCGATCGCGCTGGTCAGCTACCACCCGGGCTGCCTGGCGTACGAGGACGCCCCGACCGCCGAACTGGTCGCTGACTTTATGACGTACGTGACGAGCGAGGAGGGCCAGGCCGCGGCCGCCGAGGTCGCCGGCTCCGCGCCGATCTCCGATGCCCTGCGGGGCCAGGCCCGGACGGCGATCGACGCCATCGGCACCGCGTCCTGAGGCGGCTCGCGCATCTGGCAGGCTGGGACACCGCGGGGCGGTAGCTCAGCCGGTCAGAGCATGGGACTCATAATCCCTGGGTCGTGGGTTCGAGCCCCACCCGCCCCACCGGCAAAAGGCAGGTCAGCGGCTTGGTACATGATTGTCGATCTTGACGACCGAGCCCCGTGCCCACACGGTGCCCACACTTCGCCGTCCCAGCCACCGAGCAGGTCCTCGCGGATCCGCTCGGCCTGCACCGTGACGGCTGAGCCGCTGGCCTCGACCTGCTGCGTGGCCCGTTCGGCCACGAGGGACGACGTCCGGCATCGGGCCTCAAGGCTGGGAACTCGCCGGCGTGGCCGGCGTCGAGCGCGACGACCTCGCGCAGCCGGTCGCGCATAGGCTGCAACAGGGCGAGCCGGTCCAGGCAGCGCTGCTCCGCCGTCCACGCCTGATGCAGCTCAGCGAGCACCTGCTCGAGCGGTGAGGTGGGGCATAGCGAGCGGCCCCGGCGGCGGCGAGCTGCGCGGCATGGCCGGGGTCGAGGTCGGCGCGGTCGCGGCCGAACACGGCGATCCACTGAGCCCGGGCCTCGGCCAGGTCCTCGGCGATCAGGTGGGCGGTGTTGGCAGTGCGACCGCGGGTCATCCCGACGTAAGCCGACGCCGCGCCGGTGTGCTCGCCGATCACCACGTGCGCCGCCGCGACGGTGGCACCCTGCACCCGGATAACCTCACCCCTCACCCCTCACCCCTCACCCCTCACCCTTCACCAGCTCATCGACTGTCTGCGCGCCCAGGGCGAACGCGCGATCGCACTGCTCACGCCCCGCTGGAAGGCGCTCAACCGCATCCGATTGTGCCCTCAGCGAAGCGGCGTCATCGCCAAAGCGGCACTCGTCCTGACCACCGCCGAACGACCAATCCGTTGAGACAATTTCACTGGATGAGGATGACCAGATGACCCTGCACCACAAAGCAGAACGGCTCGCTAAGGAGACATTCCTGGGCGGTCTCGTGAAAGATTTTGAGAGAGTTGGACGGCTTCAACTAATCACTTTGCTGCGCGTCGGGCTATATCCGCAGTCCAAGATCCTGGATGTTGGTTGCGGCTGCTTGCGTGGCGGGTATTGGCTCATTCACTTCCTGGCTTCCGGTCATTATGTGCGGGATCGAGCCCAACCGGGCGATGCTGGAAGCGGGTTTGCGCCATCTGCTCGAGCCCGAGGTGCTGCGGACCAAGGAGCCGCGGTTTGATCATAACGCATCCTTCGACGCCTCGGTATTCGGTGAGAACTTTGACTTTTTTCTGGCACGCTCGATCTGGACGCATGCCTCCAAGGGACAAATTGCACAGATGCTGGATTCGTTTGTCACCAATAGTGCCAGAGGGGCCGTATTCTTGACTTCCTTCCTACGGGCAAGATGGCCTATCTTCCCGGATTATATGGGTAACGAGTGGGTCGGCAAGAGCCATGAATCATCCAGACGAGGACTAGTGTTCCATCGGCTTGGCTGGATTCGAACCGAATGTCGTCAACGCGGGCTAAGGGTTAGCAAGTTGAAGACGGAGCGCTATAATGGACAGGTTTGGCTGAAAATCACAAAGGCATGACCACGCGCGACCAGTCTTCAGCCTGAGCCTTGCAGGTCGTTACCCATGAGACAACGTCCTTCACCACCCCGCACTTCGACGGGCACAGCTCGCTGCTGGTGCAGGCGAACCGGCTCGGGGGGATCGCCATGCAGATTTTTGCCCAACTGGTGCAGGACGCCTGGCTTGCCCAGGCCTCAGCTCGCCGGAGAGCCGCCTGGCTTGCGGTGCACGGCACCACGCCGATCTCGGACTCGGACCCGACGGACGGCAACCTGCGGACCATCTCCTGATCGCGCGCCAACCGGGGTCGCGTTCGTAGGGACGGGCCCGACGGTCACCGCAGGTAGCGGATCGTGGCCGTCCCTTAGTACCGCCCTTAGGGACAGGCCGGAGATCGCAGCCGCCGTCACCGCATACGGATCGTCGCGCGGACGCGCGCACGGGGATCGGTCAATGGCGCACCCGATAGCGCAGGTGAAGCACTCGGTTGCCCTGAATCACCACGTCAGGATCCTCCAACAGGTGCTGCGCGTGGACCGACCCGAAGAAGCGCTTGCCGGACCCGAACACAACGGGGACGACGTCCATCCGCACCTCGTCGACATGACCCGCGGCAAGGAATTGGCTGCCGACGTCTCCGGCCGCGACCTCGACAGTGCGACCACCCGCGAGCTCCCGCGCCTTGGCCACCGCTGCCTCGATGCCGTCGACGAAGTGGTAGGGCGCCTCGGGGTCCCAGCCCTCGGGCGGCGGCCGGTGGCTGACGACGACGACGTGGTCGACCCCAGCCGGCGGCGTCCCGTCCCAGCCGTCGGTGATGTCGAAGACATGGCGCCCGGCGATGGTCACCGCGATCTCGTCCCAGTACGGCCGGACGTAGTCGTAGGAGGCCTGCGACACCTTCAACACACCGCTCCCGTCCAACGCGACCTCTCCGCTGACCAGCCACTCGAACAGCGGCCCGGGGTCGTCGTTCTCGGCTGCGATGAAGCCGTCGACCGACACCGACGCGTACATGACTACCTTGCTCATGGGACTCCTCTGATGGGATGTGTCCCCGAAGTCTGCGGCGCGTCGAGCTGTTCGCTCTTGTAAGAAATCAATCGGCCGGCAACGGCCAGCCGTCGAGCACGTGGCCGGGATGCTCGCGCAGGAAACGCCTCCGGACCTCGACGTACCGGGTCGGCGTGAAGCCGGTGAACTCCCGGAACTCGTGACCGAAGTGCGCCTGGTCGAAGTAGCCGGCGCGAGCGGCGAGGTCTGCCCAGTCGATCGGTTCGGCGGGGTCGATGGCGAGCACGGTGGTGGAGAAGCGGTGCGCCCGGGCCAGCCGCTTCGGCGTGACGCCGATGATCTCCTTGAACCTTCGCGCCAGATAGGTGCTGCTGACACCTCCTGCCGCGATCAAGTCGCCGATCGACACCGTCCCACCGGTCGCCGCGATGGCGGTGCTCACGTGGCGGACCAGATCCAGACCGTGGATCTCACTCAGCTGACTCATCAACGCCTCCTCGAGCAGCGTCAGCATCTGGTGGGGTTCGGCCGCCGTGGCCAGCTGGTCTCGCAGCTCGGCGATGGCGGGCCGGCCCCAGACCTGTTCGATCGTCGCCGACCGGTCACACAGCTCGGCCGCGGCCATCGGCAGGAACGGTGCCAGCCCCCACGGCTTGAAGTGCACGCCGACCGATCGGCTCGGGATCGGGTAGCCGAACTCCCACGAACGAGTCGGCGTGCTGACCACGCAGCCGTCGGCGTACTCGGCCGCCTCGATGTGCTTGCCCGCGCGGATGTGGAACGGCGCCTCGAGATTGACGATGAGCAGCGGTGCCGGCGCCGCTGGCAGCGTCAGCCGGCGGTACGGCGGCCTGCCCGCCAGGTAGTAGACGTCGTGGATCAGGTCGTCGAGCGGCGCGCGCGGCACTCTGGACACGTACTCCACGCCCACAGCATCGCCGACGCCCCATCGGGAACGGTCCAGACTGGGACGGCTTGTAGCAAGCGGCCCGGTGGTCGAAACAGGCGCCGTCCCCCTACAGGGTGTCGCTGAGTGTCGGCGGCGGCACGCAGCTGACGCCATCGCCGGCTAGGTCGGGTGGGAGCTTGGGCGGGAGGCCGGGCCCCAAACCATCCCGCCCCACACCGTCGTCCGCAGCGGTGGACGAAGGGCTCTCGCTCGAGGAGTCTTGCCGCATGAGGGAGAATCCGTACGCGATTCCGATCGAGGAATTGATTGCCAGCGCGCAGGTCGCACCCGAGGCGCAGATCGAGGTGCAGACCGAGCACCGAGCCGTCGTGCCCGATTGGGCAAACCCGGTCCATCCCTACGGCGACGAAATGTCCGGGGACGCGGATGGCGACTGACGAGACTCCGGGTCGAGGTGCCGACGCCGGGCTCCGGATGCGCGCGGACTGGTGTTCATCCGCGTCGGCGGAAAGCTTCCCGGGTATCGCATCGCAGTCAGCCCAGATGCAACCGGTGACGCGGCGACACTGAGGCCAAGACCTCCTGGATGCTCACGTCTCGTGGATGGGTGACAGCCTGCGACAACGATTGAGGGCAGGTCGGCTCCAGACCAAGTCTTATCCACCGCCCCGGTGAGCGATCCGCCAGCGGGACTAGCGGCAGACGGTCTTCTCGTAGCAGATGGTCGTGGGGTCGTCTTTGAAGTAGCCGTAGCACTCGATGCGTGACCACCCCGAACTGTCGTACAGCCGTAGTGCCTCCGGTTGTTGAGTGCCGGTCTCCAGGCGCAGCAGCTGGTAGCCGCGCGAGGCGGCCAGCTCCTCCACCCCCCGCAGCAGCAGACGACCAACCCGGAGCCCGCGTGTGTCCGGGGCGACGTACATCCGCTTCACCTCACCCACCGACTCGCTCAGCCGCCCGAGCGCGACACATCCCACCGGGCGCG
>NZ_FNOT01000043.1 GCF_900107105.1 Geodermatophilus africanus | reverse complement strand
CCCTGCGCGGCGGTGCGAGGAGTGGGGGCCGGAGGCTCCCGCGAGCGAGCGCCGGGTGGGGCTCAGCTCAGCGGGGGGACGGCCCCTGGCCGCGGTGCGACCCGGAGGGTCGCGGTGAGCACAGCACCGCCAGGGCGTCGCTGCCGAGCAGGTCGGCCATGACGAGGCCCTGCACGCAGCCGGCGACGGCGTTCCAGGCCCCCGCGGCTGCGGCCGGGGCGCCGAAGCCGGCGTCGAGGAACGCCCGGACGGCGAGCAGTTGGGCGGCCGCGAGCGTGCGGGTGCGGCCGGAGACGTGCGCTCCCCACGACGCCTCGTGCATCGCGGTCGCCCACGGACGGCGTGCGGCGCGGGAGGCGTCGACGGCGGCCATCCAGCGGGCCCGGCCGGCGTCGTCGAGCGTGCGCAGCCCGGTCAGCAGCTCCGACAGCTCACCGGTGGCCGGACCGAGGTCCAGCTCCGGTGTGGTGGGCACGCCGGTGGCGACCGCGACGGCGAGCGGGCCGGTGAGCTGGCGGGCCACCAGCGGCGGCAGCACCGCCGCGGCCCACGCGCCCACGGCGGCGTCGGCGAGGACGTCCGCGGCGGCGTCCCGGACGTCCTCGCCGACCTGCGCGACAGCGGGGTGCTCGGGGCCGAGGACGTCGTCCCGGAGCACCCGCTCCACGGCGGCGGCGTCCCCGATCGTGCTGCGCTCGAGCTGGGCGACCAGCACGGCGGCCCGGTCGGCGCCGGGCGGGGGCTGGACGGCGTCGCGCAGCTGCGGGACGGCGGCGGCGAGCTCGCGGGCCTTGCGCGACCGGACGGCGAGGGTGGCGCGCAGCTCCCGGTCGCGGCCCGCGGCCGGGTGCACCGCGGCCAGGTGCTCGAGCGCGGGGGCGTCGGCCGCCAGCCCGGTGAGCAGGGCATCCGCGACGGCGCGGCCGGCCGGCAGGCGGACCAGGTCGAAGCCGAGCGTGGCGGCACTGACCAGTGAGTAGGGCACGGCAGGCCTCCCAGTCGACGTCCCCCGAGGTGAGGTCGACCCAGACTGACCGTGACCGCGACGCGGCGCCACGTGAGCGTCACCCGTTGGCCCGACCCCCGTCGGGTGAGGCCTCGTGCGCCGCACTGCACCGTCCCCATACGGTCACGCTGCGTAGCCGTCGCGAGCCTGAAAAGCCGCGACCCCCGGCCGGGCGGCCCTCCGGAGAGTGGGGCTGCCCGACCGGGGGTCGGGGAGGAGCGTGGCCGCCGGGGAAGACCGGCCGCGCCCGAGTCGTGAGGTGCTGGACGGCCCCCTCGCAGGGGCCCGCGCCGGGCGGAGCGAGGCGTGGGGGGCGAGGGGGTCCTTCCTCAGGCGCTGACGGCCTTCTGCACGTCCAGGGCCAGCAGCAGGTGCCCGTCGAGCTTGAACGCGCCGCGGATCAGTTCCCGCGCCGAGCCGTCGAGGGTGTCCGGCGGCGCCTCGAAGTCGGCCGGGTCGACGTCCACGACGTCGGCGATGGCGTCGACGAGCAGGCTGACCGCCTCGCCGTGCAGCCGGACGACGATGACGACGGCGTCGGTGTCCTCGGGCCGCGGCGGCCGGCCGAGCCGCTCGCGCAGCTCGATCGCGGTCACCACCTGGCCGCGCAGGTTGATCAGCCCGGCGACGGCGGTGGGCGCCAGCGGCACACGGGTCAGCCCCTGGCTCTTGAGGACCTCCTGCACGTGCGCCACCTCGACGCCGTAGAGGTCGCCGTCAAGCCAAAAGGTGGCCAGCTGGCCGCCGATGGCCGGGGCCTCGGTGGGGGTGGACAACTCAGACCTCCAACAGGGAGCCGGGGACGCCGTGCGGCGTCACGGACAGGGGGTCGACCGGGGCGAGGGCGGAGGGGTGGGTCAGGGCGGCGGGGTGGGCCGAGTAGAACGCCGGGTCCGCGGCGAGGATGGCGGCGCGGACGTCGAGCAGCTCGGTGACCTTGTCGCCGAGGACGGCCGAGCCCAGCAGGCCCATGTCGTCGATGTCGCTGCGGACGGCCGCCTCGCCGTCGACGATGTCGAGGATCTCCTCGACCACGATGGCCACGCTGCGGCCGTGGTCGCTGTAGACGATCACCTCGAGGACCTCGCGGTCGCTCTCGCCGTAGGCGCCCAGGTGCCGGTCGAGCCGGACGATCGGCAGGATCGCGCCGCGGTACTGCACGACCTCCCGGTTGCCGACCCGCTCCACCGACTCGGTGCGCACCTGCTCGAGGCGGGTCACCGTGTCCAGCGGGATGGCGACCCGGCGGCCGCCGCCGATCGCGGCCAGCAGCATCCGCTGCCGCTCGGCGTCGGTGGCCGCGGCCTGCAGCGCCGTCGCGCGGGACTCCTGGCGCTCGCCGGTCTCGGCGCGCAGGGCCCGGCGGGCCAGCGCCTGCACGTCGAGGATCAGCGCCACCGTGCCGTCGCCGAGGACGGTCGCGCCGGAGTACAGCCCGATCGCCTTGAGCTGGCCGCCGACGGCCTTGACGACGATCTCCTCGGTGTTGATGACCCGGTCGACGACGAGGCCGAAGCGCCGGCCCTCCGAGCGGAGGACGGCGATGACCACGTGGCCGTCGTGCCGGTCGGAGGCCAGCCCGAGCACGTCGGTGAGCCGGACGAGCGGCAGCAGCTCACCACGCAGCCGGTAGACCGGCGCCCCGCCGACCTCCTCGACGGCGTTGGCGGCCTTCTCGGCGTCCAGGGAGACCAGCTCCTGCAGGCTGATCTGCGGGATGGCGTAGCGGTCACCGGCGCACTCGACGGTGAGCGCCGGCACGATCGCCAGCGTCAGCGGGATGCGCAGCCGGCAGACGGTGCCCCTGCCCGGCAGCGACTCGACCTCGATGGTGCCGCCGATCGCCTCGATGTTGGTCTTCACGACGTCCATGCCGACGCCGCGGCCGGAGACGTTGGTGACCTGGGCGGCCGTGGAGAAGCCCGGCAGGAAGATCATCTGCAGGACGTCCTGGGGGCCCATCCGGTTGAGGGCCTCCTGGGTGACCAGCCCCCGCTCGACGGCCTTGGCGCCGAGCTTGGCCGGGTCGATGCCGGCGCCGTCGTCGGCGACCTCGACCACGACCTGGCCGCTCTCGTGCCGGGCGCGCAGGGTCAGCACGCCCTCGGCGGGCTTGCCGGCCTTCCTGCGGTCCTCGGGTGTCTCGATGCCGTGGTCGACGGAGTTGCGCACCAGGTGGGTCAGCGGGTCCTTGACCGCCTCGAGCAGCGTCTTGTCGAGCTCGGTCTCCCGGCCCTCCATCTCCAGGCGGATCGACTTCTGCAGCTGCAGCCCGAGGTCCCGGACGACCCGGGGGAGCTTGGACCAGATGTGGTCGATCGGCTGCATGCGCGTCTTCATGACGCCCTCCTGCAGCTCGCTGGCGATGAGGTTGAGCCGCTGCGAGGCGCGCACCAGGTCGGTGTCGTTGGAGCGCCCGACGTACTGGACGATCTGGTTGCGGGTCAGCACGAGCTCACCGACGAGCAGCATCAGCTCGTCGAGCAGGTCGACGTCCACGCGGATGGTGCTGTCGGCGACCGCCCGGCGGGCCTGGCCGGCGCCGCTCTCGGACGACGGGGCGGCCTCCTCGTGCGCGGCCTCCGGCTCGGGAGCGGCCTCGGCGACCGGCGCGGGGCGGGGGGCGGGGACCGCCGGCGCGGCCGGGACCTCCGCGACGGGGGCCAGGGGCTCGACCGCGGGCGCCGGGAGCTCGGCGGTGGGCTCGGGGGCCGGCTCCTCGGCCCGCTCCTCGACCGAGGCTTCCGCGACGACCTCGGCGACGGCCGCGACCGGCTCGGCGGCGACCTCGACCGGCTCGGCCGCGGCGGGGCTGTCCTCCATGGCGGCGCTGATCTCCGCGACGACGGCGGAGACGTCGACCGAGCCCTCGCCGCCGGTGGCCTCGATGGAGGTGAGCAGCGACCGGACGGTGTCGACCATCCGCAGCAGCACGCTGGTCCGGTGCGGGGTGAGCGCGAGCGCGCCGTCCCGCAGCCGGGACAGCATGTTCTCGCCGACGTGGGTGACCTCCTCCAGGCGCTGGAACGCCAAGAAGCCGCTCGTCCCCTTGATCGTGTGGATCGTGCGGAAGATGCTCGACAGCCGGTCCCGCGAGTCGGGCTCCTGCTCCAGGGCCACCAGGTCGGAGTCCAGCTGGTCGAGGTTCTCGTGACTCTCGACGAGGAACTCCTCGACGATGTCGTCCAGACCGTCCACGTTGCTCTTCTCTCTCGTCCTCGGCGCAGCGGGCGCGCTTCGGGATGGTCATCGGCGGTCCGCGCCCCGATGTGAAGGCCAATCGCCGCCGCCGGTGACTGCAGCGGCGCCGTCCGGGCCCGGCGCTGCAGCCGGGCCCGGACGACCGCTCAGTAGGTGAAGCGGCCCACCGTCGTGCGCAGGTCGGTGGCCATGCGGGAGAGCTCGCCGACCGCGGTGCGGGTCTGGGTCAGCGCCTGCGTGGTGGAGTCCGCCGCCGCCGAGACCCCGGTGATGTTGCTGGCGATCTGACCCGAGCCCTGCGCGGCCTCGGTCACCGACCGGCTCATCTCGTTGGTGGTCGCGGTCTGCTCCTCCACCGCCGAGGCGATGGTGGTCTGCCGGTCGGAGATCTGGGCGACGATGTGCGAGATCTCCCCGATCGCGGCCACCGCGGCGGTGGTGTCGCCCTGGATGGCCTGCACCCGGCGGGCGATGTCCTCGGTGGCCTTGGCCGTCTCCTGCGC
>NZ_FNOT01000024.1 GCF_900107105.1 Geodermatophilus africanus | reverse complement strand
GCCCCCGCTCAGACCAGCGGGTTGATAGGCCGGAAGTGGAAGCACCGCGAGGTGCGCAGCTGACCGGTACTAACCGGCCGAGGGCTTGACCACACGACTACACCACCCCCCACCCCCGGGCGGGCGGGTAGCCGGCGACCAACTGATCGATACCACGCGTCCACTGTGCGGTTCTGAACGCACCAACCCCCACCGGGGTCGGTTCCCGTTCACCTGTGTTACGGCGGCCATGGCGAGAGGGAAACGCCCGGATCCATTCCGAACCCGGAAGCTAAGCCTCTCAGCGCCGATGGTACTGCCCCGGAGACGGGGTGGGAGAGTAGGACGCCGCCGGACAACACCTCCCAGAACGGGGGTCGGAGCCACGTGCTCTGACCCCCGTTCTGGCGTTTCCGCATGCTCTCTGCAGCACGACGCGTGCTGCACCCACTCCTGAGGTACGCATCCACACATGACTTCACCGCGACGAGGCGCCGGCGGTACCGGCGGACAGGGACCCCGGGGGGGTCGGGGCGGCTCCGGCCAGGGCCGCCCGCAGGGTCGGGGCGCCGGTCCGCGCGGTGGAACGGCCGGTCGCGGCGGTCAGGGGTCCTGGCAGGCCCGGCGACCCACCGGTGGCCGGTCCGAGGACGACCGTGGCAGGTGGGAGGAGCGTCGTCCCCAGGGGGAGCGACCGCAGCGTCGGGCCCAGGACGAGGGGGCCGTGCCGGAGCGCCCCGGGCGGTCGGACTGGCATGACCGCCGTCCGCAGCGGGAGGGCGGTGCCGCGACCGGCGGGCCACGACGCGAGTGGCAGGACCGGCGCCCGCAGGCAGGCCGGCCGGCCGGCGGGCGCGGGGACTGGCGCGACCGACGAGCGGAGGGCGAGCGGGGCCGGGACGACCGACCGGTCCGCCCCGACCGGCGTCCGGAGCGGGGTCGCCCGGCGCGTAGCGACTGGCACGACCGGCGTCCGGAGCGGGGTCGCCCGGCGCGCGGCGACTGGCAGGACCGCCGTCCGGAGCGGGATCGTCCGGCACGTGGCGACTGGCAGGATCGCCGTCCGCCCGGAGACCGCGACCAGGGTGCTCGCACCGCAGGGCGCGACCGGCCGCGCGCGACACGGCCCGACGGACCCGGCGCGGACCGGTGGGAGGGACGCCCGCAGCATCCTGGTGGCCCGCGCGATGGGGGGCAGCCCCGCGGGGGTCGTCCGGGTGGACAGCGCAGCGACTGGCGCGACCGGCGTCCCGCCGACGACCGTCGCGGAGGTCCGGACCGGGGTCCGCGACCGTCCCGGAGCGGGGACCGTACGCCGCCGGCGCCCACGGGCCCGGAGGTCCCCGAGTGGGCCGACCCCCGCGACCTGGACCAGTCCGTCAGGGCGGCACTGCGGGGGCTGGACCCGCGCAACGCGCAGCGGGTGGCCAGCCACCTGGTCGTCGCCGGCACGCTCATCGACGACCAGCCCCAGGAGGCCCTGGCGCACGCGCGGGCCGCGCGCGACCGGGCGTCGCGCATCGCCGTCGTGCGGGAGGCCGTGGGCGTGGCCGCGTACCACGCCGGCGACTACGCCGAGGCCGCCCGCGAGCTGCGCGCCTACCGCCGGATGAGCGGGGACCCCGGCTACCGGGCGGTGCTCGCCGACTGCGAGCGCGCCGTGGGCCGCCCGGAGGTCGCCCTGCGGCTGGTCCGGGACGCGCTGGGCGAGGGACCCGACGCGGAGGAGACCGTCGAGCTGCGCCTCGTCGAGGCCGGGGCCCGACAGGACCTCGGTGAGCTCTCCGCGGCCCGGCTGGTCCTGGAGGGTGCCCTCGGCGGCTCTCCGCGGCCGGACGCCGTGGACCTGACCGACCCCTCGGCGCTGCGGCTCGCGGCCGCCTACGCCGACCTCCTCGAGGCGGCCGGCGATGACGCGGGCGCCGAGCACTGGCGTGCCGCGGTGGCGGTGTACACGCCGGAGGAGGACGTCGAGTTCGCCGAGGAGGAGCTGCCTGTGCCCGACGCGGTGCCGGCCGCGGACGAGGAGCCCGCAGCGGTGGTGCCGGCAGCCGGGGTTCCCGAGGCGGCCGACGAGGACGTCGAGGGCACGGACGAGGCCGGCGGGGCGGTGACCGGCGACCACGACTTCCACGACGACGTCGAGGCCGAGGTCGCCGAGCTGCTGGGCGAGACCGACGGATCCGAGGACGACGCCGAGCACTGACCACCGACAGGCGCGCTCCCGTCGTCCACACCGGCGCCGCCGGTCCACAGACCGGCGGCGCGCCTGGTCGGGCCGGGGACGCCCGGCGAGGCTGCCGTCATGAGCGTGGCTGTGATCGACCGGAACGACGTGGTGCTCCGCGGGAGGCTGTCGGCCCCCGCCGAGGTGAGGACGCTGCCCAGCGGCGACACGCTGGTCAGCTTCCGGCTGGTGGTGCGCCGGCCCGAGCCGCGGGTCAGGGGGCAGTCGACGGACACGCTGCCGTGCATCACCTACGACCGCGCGCTTCAGCGGCGCGTCACGGCGTGGCGGGCGGGCGACGTCGTCGAGGTCGAGGGTGCGCTGCAGCGGCGGTTCTGGCGCACCGCCGGCGGTGGTACGGCGTCGGTGACGGAGGTTAACTGCCGCCGCGGGCGCAAGGTGCCGCGGTCGGCGAGCCCCGACGCCCGCACTGCCTGACCGGCGGTCAGTCGTCGTGCGGCCGCAGCACCAGTCCGGTCCGCGGCTTGGGCACGAACAGCGTCGACTTCCGGGGCATCCTCGCGTTCGCCCGGGCGACGGCGGCCACGTCGGCGGGCGAGGGGGCGCGCAGCAGCAGGGCCACGCCGGAACGGCGCCGCGCGCCGTCCAGCGCCTCCTCGACACCGTGAGCGATGACCACGCCGTCGTCGCTGTCCCGGCTCCACAGCCGCTGCACCAGGCCGTGGTGGGCGAGCACGACGTCCAGGCCGCGCCACGCTCCGGGCGCCTCCCGCGGGACGGCGTCGAGCACCTTCCCCGTGGGGGAGCCCAGCCGCACCAGGCGGGCTCCGTCACTCACGAGCAGGCCCGACTCGAGCGGGTCGGCGATCCACCGCCGGACGACCTCGGCGACGGCCTCCGAGCCCTGCGGCAGCTCGGTGACCCGGAACCCGGCCGAGGCCGCGGCGAGCGCCTCGTCGAGGACCAGGTCGGGCACCAGCCGGTGGATGGGCTGCACCTGCAGCCCGCCGGGGCCCATGGGGGTGACCAGGGCGAGGACGGCGCGCGCCCCGTGCGCTCGCGCCGCGGCGAAGCGGTGGTGACCGTCGGCGATGACCGCGCCGGTCTCGGCGAGCGCGGCGGTGACCGGGCCGGTCAGCACCGGGTCGGTGACCCGCCACAGGGCGTGCCGGACACCGTCGGCGTCGGTCACCTCGAGGGTCGGTGCGCCGTCCTGGGCAGCGGCGGTCAGCGCCGGGAGGCCGGGGTGCGGATCGTGCGCGAGCACGATGGGCTCCAGGTCCGTCGCGGTGGCCGCGAGCAAGGCACGGCGGCCCTCCACGGCGCCGGGGAAGGTGTCCTCGTGCGGCAGGACGGCGCGGGAGCCGGCTGCGGGCACCCCCACCGCGGCCAGCCAGCCGACCGTCTCGGGAGCGCCGTCGGAGGGGCGCAGCGTGTAGACCCACAGCGCCGGACCGGCGTCGCGCTCGAGCACGCCGGTGCGCTCCCAGTCGCGCAGCGTCCCGGCGGCCTCGGCTACCGCGCGGTGCAGCGCGTCGGCGCCGTCGGGTCCGGACGCGACGCGGGGCAGGATCAGGCGCACGATGTTGTGCGGGTCGGCGGCGGCCAGGCGGTCCCGGCCCTCCGGGGTCACCAGGTCGTAGGCTGGCGAGCTCACCCGGGCGAGGTGGCCGGGGTCTCGTCGTCGGTAGACGAGGGCGCGGAAGGGTCGGACCTCGAGTCCCGTCGCAGCTGCCGGGTACGCGGGGTCCGCCGACGACGAGAGCACGACAGGAATCGTAGGAGCGGTGCGCTCCGGTGGGTGCGAGGGTCCGGCTGCGGGGGAGGGCCGGCGACCCCGGCACCGGCTGGCGACACCCGGAGCGAGGGAGCGATGGTGTCCGACGCGGGGGTGCCCGACGGCGACGTGTACGACTGGTACCAGCGGGGGCTGCAACTGCTGGCCAACCGGGACCCGGCGGCGGCGGCGACGATCCTGGCGCGCGCCGCCGAGGCCGAGCCGGATTCGCGCAGCCTGCTCGAGGCCCTGGCACGCGCCCAGTACGACGCCGGCCGCTACACCGACGCGGTGGGCACCTTCCGCGAGCTGACCGTCCGCAACCCGGCCGACGACTACGCGCAGTTCGGCCTGGGCCTGGCGGCCAGCCGGGCGGGTGACCTGGACCTGGCGGCCGAGCACCTGGCCCTCGCCGTGGCGATGCGGCCCGACCTCGGCCACTACTCCCGGGCGCTGCGCGGCGTACGGGCACGCCGCGGCGGGGAGACCCCGTGAGCGGCACACCGACCCCGCTGGCCGTCGGCAAGGTCCGGCCGCCGCACCAGGAGTACGACGTCGCGCTGCTCGACCTCGACGGCGTGGTCTACGTCGGTCCCGAGGCGGTGCCCGGCGTGCCCGAGGCGCTGGCCGCGGTGCGGGCGGCGGGGATGCGGCTGGGCTTCGTCACCAACAACGCCTCCCGCACGCCGGAGGAGGTCGCCGGGCACCTCACCGTCCTCGGCGTCCCGGCGAGCCCCGCCGAGGTGATCACGAGCTCCCAGGCGGCGGCGACGGTCGTGGCGCAGCGGCTCGGCGCCGGGGCGCGCGTGCTGCCGGTCGGCGGACCGGGCGTGGCCGCCGCACTGGAGGCCGCGGGCCTCACCCTGGTGGCGGGCGCCGAGGAGGAGCCGCTCGCGGTGGTGCAGGGCTACGGCCGCGACGTGGGGTGGACCCAGCTCGCCGAGGCCGTGGTGGCGGTCCGCAACGGGGCCCAGCACGTGGCCACGAACGCCGACGCCACCATCCCGTCGCCGCGCGGCCTGCTGCCCGGCAACGGTGCGCTGGTGGGCGTGGTGAGCGCCGTGACCGGCCGGCGTCCGCTGGTGACCGGCAAGCCGGACCCGACCATGCACGCCGAGTGCGTCCGCCGCACGGCCGCCCACCGCCCCGTGGTGGTGGGCGACCGGCTCGACACCGACGTCGAGGGCGGGCGCCGGGCCGGTGCGGCGACGCTGCTGGTCCTCAGCGGCGTCACCGACCCGGCGACCCTGCTCGCCGCCGGCCCGGACCGACGGCCCGACCTGCTCGCGCCCGATGCCGCGGGTCTGCTCACCGCCCATCCCGCGGTCGTCGCCGCCGGCGACGGGAGGTGGCGCTGCGCCGGTTGGACGGCCCGGTCGGCGGACGGCGTCCTCCGGCTGAGGCGCGACAGTGCCGAGGGACCCGGGAGCGCCGACGGGCTCGACGGGCTCCGCGCACTGTGCGTCGCGCACTGGACCCGGCACCCCGAGGCCGTCGCGCCGGCGGAGGTGACCGCCGAGGACGAGGCCGCAGCCGACGCGCTGCGGCACTGGGGTCTGGCGTCCTGAGGTGGCCCGGGGAGCCGCACGGCCCTCCTGCCGACGCCCGCTGCCGGCCCCGTCCAGGGCATCCCGCGAGCTCTGACGGCCCACGTGCAGGGTCCCGCCGCCGGCCCCGCCCAGGGCACCGCTGGCCCCCTGCAGGGTCCCGCCGCGAGCGGGCGAGTGGTGGGGGCAGGGGGTCCTTCCACGGGGGGGAGGAGGACGGGGTCCTCTCACTGCGGGGGCAGGAGGCTCCTCCCTCAGAGGAGGGAACGCAGCCGGAGCATGTCGCGAAGACCGGCCTCCAGCTTGACCCGCCCCGACGCCCAGGCCGGGCCGAACGACAGCCGGCCGTCGGTCAGGGAGACGAGGTCGTCACTGGTCATGGTGAGCCGGATGTCGGCCTTCTCCAGCGACTCGCCGTCGGACTCGGTTCGCAGCTCACGCACCGAGCCGCGGGCCAGCCGGCCACGGACGACCTGCCCCAGGTCGGTCAGCCGGCAGGACAGGCTGCGGTCGAGGCCCTGGGCCGCCGGCTTGGCCGCGAGGTCGCCGAGGATGCCCTCGAGGGCGGTCATGCACTCCTTCATCGTCGCCACGCGGGCACGCCTCCATCGGGTTCGGGGACCGGGCGGCCGAACGCTAGCGCCCGCCGGCGACCCGTGCGCGTCGCCCCCGGCCGGTACCCTCGCGGGCCGGGGGAACAGCACGGGGTCGCACCCCGGACGCCGGTCCCCGAGGTCCCGCCGGCGCCCGCCCGCGCCGCGCCCGTCCACCCGAGAGGCCACCGATGACCGACCCGACCCCACCGCGACCGGTCCCGGGGCCTCCCCGGCCCGGCCCGGGGGGTGGTCCGGCGCCGGTCCCGACCGGGGCGGTGCCGGCCGGGGCCCCGCCGGCGGGCACCTCGGCCGCGGACGGGGGCGCGCCCCTCGCCGACCTCGCCCACCGGCCGGTGGCCGAGCACGTCGCCGTCTTCGAGGCCGAGCACGCCCGGCTGCAGCGCGAGCTCGGCACGATCGACCAGCTCTGATGGTCCGCCGCAGCCGGCTCGACGCGGAGCTCGTGCGGCGGGGCCTGGCCCGCTCCCGGGAGCACGCCGTGGCGCTCATCGCCGAGGGGCGGGTCGCCGTCTCGGGGCGGGCGGCCTCCAAGCCCGCCACCGGCGTCGGCGCCGACACGCCCGTCGTCGTCCGCACCGATCCCGACGAGCCGAGCTGGGTGTCCCGCGGCGCGCACAAGCTGGTGGGCGCCCTCGAGGCCTTCCCCGTCCCGGTTGCCGGCCGCCGGGCGCTGGACGCCGGCGCGTCCACCGGCGGCTTCACCGAGGTGCTGCTCCGCCGGGGGGCCCGGGAGGTCGTCGCGGTCGACGTCGGCTACGGGGAGCTGGCCTGGTCGCTGCGGACCGACGAGCGGGTGCGGGTGCTCGAGCGCACCAACGTCCGCACGCTCACGCCCGAGCAGGTCGACGGCCCGGTGGACCTCGTCGTCGCCGACCTGTCGTTCATCTCGCTGCGCCTGGTGCTGCCTGCCCTCACCGCGTGCGCCACCGCCGCGGCCGACCTGCTGCCCATGGTCAAGCCGCAGTTCGAGGTCGGCCGCGAGCGGCTCGGCGCCGGCGGCGTGGTGCGCGACCCGGCGCACCGGCAGGACGCCGTCCTGACGGTGGCGCGGGCCGCCGCCGAGCTGGGCTGGGGGACGGCCGGCGTCGTCGCCAGCCCGCTGCCGGGGCCGGCCGGCAACGTCGAGTTCTTCCTCTGGTTGCGCCGGGACGCCGGGCCGCCGCGGGAGGACGACGTGCGCCGCGCCGTGGCGGAGGGCCCATCGGAACGGGTAACCACGACCCGTCGGCCCGCGGGCACCGCGGCCGGCACACCCGAGGAGGACCAGTGAGCGAGCCTTCGAGGTCACCCAGGGACGCGGCACTGTCCGGCACGCGACCGGGCGCCGGCGAGGAGGAAGCGTGACAGAGGTCAGCCCCACCGTGTGGGCGCCCAGCGGGAGCCGGCACGTGCTGCTCACCGTGCACACCGGCCGCCAGGACATCGTCGAGCTCGCCCGCAGCTCCGCCGCCCGCCTGGCCAAGGGCGGCATCACCGTGCGGCTGCTCGAGGACGAGGCGGCGGAGCTGGGCATCGAGGGCGCCCAGGTGGTGCCCGCCGATGCCGAGGCCGCCCGCGGCGCGGAGATCGTCATGGTCTTCGGCGGGGACGGCACCTTCCTGCGCGCCGCCGAGCTCGCCCGGTACAGCAACGCCGCGCTCATGGGGGTGAACCTCGGCCGGGTCGGCTTCCTCGCCGAGACCGAGCCCGAGGCGGTCGAGGAGACCCTGACCGCGATCGAGCGCTGCGAGTACTCGGTGGAGAAACGGCTGGCGATCGAGGTCGACGTCCTCGACGCCACCGGCGCCGTCGTCGGCGGCACCTGGGCGTTGAACGAGGCGTCGGTGGAGAAGTCCGAGCGCTCGCGGGTGCTCGACCTCGTCGTCGCCATCGACGGCCGCCCGCTCACCAGCTTCGGCTGCGACGGCGTGCTGTTCGCCACGCCCACCGGCTCCACGGCCTACGCGTTCTCCGCCGGCGGGCCGGTCGTGTGGCCCGACGTGGAGGCGATGCTGGTCGTGCCGTCGAACGCGCACGCGCTGTTCGCCCGGCCGCTGGTCACCTCACCGGACTCGGTGCTCACCGTGGCCATCCCGACCGACGGCAACCGCGCCCGTGTGTCCGCCGACGGGCGGCGCGCGCTGGAGGTGCCGGAGGGTGGCCGGGTCGATGTCCGCCGGGCCGCCCGGCCGGTGCGCATCGCCCGGGTGCACGCCACCACGTTCGGCGACCGGCTGGTGGCCAAGTTCGGCCTCCCGGTGCGCGGGTTCCGGGACGCGCGCCGGCACGACCCGGGGCACGAGATGAGCCACGAGACGAGCCAGGACCGCAACGTGCTGGCCCGCGGCTGGGTCCGCGGGGACGGAGGGGAGGGCGACCGCGGTGGCGGCACGGACGACGACGCGTGAGACCCGGCGGCCGGCCCGCACGGCGCAGCCGGCCGCGCCGGTCGCCGCTGCGGAGCCGGCCGACGGCGGGACGACGCGGGGCCGGCTGACCGAGCTGCGCATCCGCGGCCTCGGCGCCATCGACGACGTCACCCTCGAGTTCGGCGACGGCCTGACCGTGGTCACCGGGGAGACCGGCGCGGGCAAGACGATGGTGGTCACCGGGCTGACGCTGCTCTTCGGCGGCCGGGCCGACCCCGGGCGGGTGCGCGCCAGCGGCCGGGCCGGTGTCGAGGGGCGGCTGGCCCTGCCAGCCGACTCACCGGTGTGGGAGCGGGCGGCCGACGCCGGCGCCGACCCCGACGACGACGGCACGCTGATCCTGGCCCGCACCGTGAGCGCCGAAGGGCGCTCGCGTGCCCACCTCGGCGGCCGGAGCGTCCCGGTCGGCGTCGTCGCGGAGCTCGCCGAGGGGTTGCTCGCGGTGCACGGACAGAGCGACCAGCTGCGGCTGTCCCGCCCGGCCGAGCAGCGCCGGGCCCTGGACCGCTACGCCGGCACCGCCCACCTGGAGCTGCTGGACCGCTACCGCGAGGCGTACGGCCGGTGGCGGCAGCTGGCCGGCGACCTCGAGCGCCGCCGCAGCCAGGCCCGGGAGCTGGCGCAGGCCGCCGACGTCCTCCGGCACGGGCTGGCGGAGATCGAGGCCGTGGGCCCGCAGCCGGGGGAGGACGACGAGCTCGACGCCCAGGCGCGGCGGCTCAGCGACGCCGACGCGCTGCGCGCCGCCGCCGACGAGGCCCGCACCGCGCTGGTCGGCGACGTCACCGGTGACCTCGGCGACGACCTGCCGCAGGACGCCAGCGCCGCGCTGGCCATCGCCGAGCGGGCGCTGGCGGCCTCCGACGACCCGACGCTGGTGATGCTGGCCCAGGACCTGAACGACGCGGTCGCGGTCGTCTCCGACGTCGCCGGGCAGCTGGCCGGCTACGTCGCCGACCTCGACGCCGATCCCGCCCGGCTGGCCGAGGTGATGGACCGCCGCGCGGCGATCACCGCCCTGGTCCGCAAGTACGCCGACGTCGGTGAGGGCGTGGCCGGCGTCCTGGGCTGGGCCGAGGACGCCCGCCGCCGCCTCGACGAGCTCGACGTCTCCGACGAGGCGCTCGAGGCGCTGGAGGCCGCCCGCGACGCCGCCCGGGCCGAGGTCGACGACCTCGGCGCGCAGGTGTCGGCCGGCCGGCGGGCGGCGGCCGACGGCTTCGCGGCCGAGGTGGGCCGCGAGCTGGCCGGGTTGGCGATGAAGAGCGCGCGCGTCTCGTTCTCCATCGACAGCGACGCCGACGCCCCGGGCCCCGAGGGCGTCGACGAGGTGGCGCTGCTCATGGCCGCGCACCCCGGCGCCCCGCCGCGGCCGGTGCACAAGGGCGCCTCCGGCGGTGAGCTGTCGCGGGTGATGCTCGCCATCGAGGTGGTCTTCGCCGGCGCCGACCCGGTGCCGGTGATGGTGTTCGACGAGGTAGACGCCGGGGTCGGCGGGCAGGCTGCCGGGGAGATCGGCCGGCGTCTGGCGCGGCTGGCCCGCCGCCACCAGGTCGTCGTCGTCACCCACCTGGCGCAGGTCGCCGCGTTCGCCGACACCCACCTGGTCGTGGACAAGTCCCCGGACACCGGCGCGGGCGTGACCGCCACCGACATCCGGGCCGTCGACGGCGAGGAGCGGGTGCGCGAGCTGGCCCGGATGCTCTCCGGCCTGGCCGACAGCGACACCGGGCAGGCGCACGCGCGGGAGCTGCTGGCCGTGGCGGCGACCGCCCGGACGGCGGCGTAGCGGGGGCGGACAGGAGTGACGGCGGAACGCGTGGGGTAGGGCCGGATCGTGCCCCACCGACGTCGCACTGCCGCAGCCGCGCTGCCCCCCACCCCCCGTCCGCTGACCGGTGCCGCCCGGTGAGCTGCTTCTCCTCCGCCGACGAGTCCGCGCACTACGGGTTCAGCGTCTGCATGCTGCTGCAGCAGTACCGCGGGCAGCTGGGCTGGGCGCGCGAGGGCGTCGTCGAGCTCGGCACCGGCGACGCCACCGCCATCGCCGACGTGGTGGCCGGGCTGCCGGAGCTCCGGGTGCGCAGCTTCGACATCAGCGCCTCGTCGGTCGAGCGGGCGCGGGAGAACATCGCCGCCCGCGGAGTCGCCGACCGGTACACCGTCGAGCTCGGCGACTTCTTCGACGGCGCCGACTCCGCGGCCCCGCCGCCAGTGGCCACGGTGATCGCCAACCCGCCCTACATCCCGGCGCCGGACCGCGACATCCTCATGCCGGAGCTGTGGGGCGGGGTGTACGGCAACGACCTGGTGCTGCAGCTGCTCAAGGCCGGCTACCGCAACGTGGTCACCGCGGTGCCGAGCTACGCCGACCCGGAGACGACGGTCCGGACGGCGGAGGACCTCGGGTACCGCGTCGTGAACTTCCTCGCCATGGGCCTGGACTACGGCGAGTACAGCAGCGAGCCCAGGGTGCGCGACCACGTCCGCCGGCTGGTCGCCGAGGGCCGCGGCTGGGCGGGGGAGGACGAGTACATGGTCGCCGTCGCGCTCTTCACGCAGGACCCGGACATCCCCGGCGACCGCGCCGGCCAGCTGCTGCGGGCCCTGCAGCTCCCAGCCTGACCACCGGCGGCCATGAGGTGAGCCGCCCTGCGGGGCGGTCCGACGAGTGGGGCCCGGAGGGTCCCGCGACGACGGCCAGGTGGGCTGAGCTCAGCCGAGGGACGGCACCTGGCCGCGGTGCGGTCCCGAGGACCGCAGTGTCATCGCGGTGCAGTGCGGAGGACCGCGACGTCACCGTCACCTCCGCTTGGCGTAGCCGGCGAGCCCGAACTGCAGCAGCGCGAGACCCCGCTCGCCGCGCGCGCGCAGCTCCGCGGACAGCGCCGGGCCCGAGACACCGGTGAGCACGCGGTCCCGGGCCAGCTCGAGCAGTGCCGCGTAGAGGCTGAGCACCGCGTGGGCGGCCAGCCACGGCGCGAGCTCACCGGGCTCGGCCTGCGTCTCCTCGGCGATGAGCTCCGCCAGCGCGGTGGTCAGCTCGCCGAGGATCTCCCGCTCGCGGACCTGCAGCGTGCGGCTGCCGCGGATCACCCGCGCCATCTCGGCCACGCCGGCCGCGGCCTCGGGCGCGCCGAGCCCGCTCATCGCCCGGACGACGAAGGTGCCGGCCGCGGCGCTGACCGACTCGCCGGCCGGCCGGCGGCGCACCGCCTCGAGCAGCGCCGCGCGCATCGGGGGGTCGGCCTCGAAGACCAGCCCCTCCTTGACCGGGAAGTGGTTGAACACCGTCTTCTCGACCACGCCGGCCCGCTGCGCGATCTCCACGACGCTGACCGCGTCGAACCCGCGCTCGGCGAACAGCTCGGCGGCGGCCTCGATGATCGTGGCGCGGGTCTGCTGGCGACGCCGATCGCGCAGACCGGGGCCGCGCAGCGCCCGCCGGCCGCGCCGGCCGCGGGCGGGCGGCTCGGGCTCGGCGGCCGCGGGGGGAGCGGCCGCACCGGGCAGCGCGGGGGCCTCCTCCTCGGCGTCCTCCGGGGCGGGCAGCTCGCGGACGACCGCCTCGGGCGACTCCGGTCGGATCTCGTCGCCGGAGTCCGTGCGGCCGATCGCCTGCGCCCCTGGAGTCACCCGCCCAACGCTAGACAGCACTACTGGACGCTCCGGCGGGACTGGTGGACCCGCGTGTCCGGCGTGTCGCCGGCCCCGTGGTGTCGCACACTCTGCGTGAGCGGAGGATCGCCGATGCGCGTCGGAGGGCGGCGGCCACAGGCCTCCGTGGGAGAGTGCAGGCCATGCGCATCGGCTCTCTCCGCCGTGGCCGGGCGCCGGAAGCGGCCCCGGGAGTCACCGGCACCGTGCGGCTGGACCGCCGCACCAAGAACCTGACCAAGCGGCTGCGCCCCGGCGACGTCGCGGTCATCGACCACGTCGACATCGACCGGGTCAGCGCCGACTCCCTGGTCGCGTGCAGGGTGGCCGCGGTCGTCAACGCCGCGCCCAGCACCTCCGGCCGCTACCCGAACCTGGGCCCCGAGATCCTCGTCGGCGCCGGCATCCCCCTGGTCGACGGCGTCGGCAAGGACGTGCTGTCGGCGGTCAGGGAGGGGACGCCCGTCCGCGTCGACGGCAACCAGCTGCTGCTGGAGGACGGCACCGTCCTCGCCGAGGGCACCGAGCAGACCCCCGAGACCGTCGCCGACGCGATGGCCGAGGCGCGGGCCGGGCTCTCGGTCCAGTTGGAGGCCTTCGCCACCAACACGATGGAGTACATGAAGCGCGAGCGCGCGCTGCTGCTCGACGGCGTCGGCGTGCCCGACGTGACCACGCAGATCGAGGGCCGGCACGTGCTGGTCGTCGTCCGCGGCTACGACTACAAGGAGGACCTGCAGGCGCTGCGGTCCTACATCCGGGACTACCGGCCGGTGCTCGTCGGCGTCGACGGCGGCGCGGACGCCCTGGTCGAGGCCGGCTACCGGCCGGACATGATCATCGGCGACATGGACTCGGTGAGCGACGACGTCCTCAAGAGCGGCGCCGAGGTCGTCGTCCACGCCTACGCCGACGGCCGCGCCCCGGGCCTGGCCCGCGTGCAGGACCTCGGCGTGGACGCGATCACCTTCCCCGCGGCCGCCACCAGCGAGGACATCGCGATGCTGCTGGCCGACGAGAAGGGCGCCAAGCTCATCGTCGCCGTCGGCACCCACGCCACGCTGGTGGAGTTCCTCGACAAGGGCCGCGGCGGCATGGCCTCCACCTTCCTCACCCGGCTGCGGCTGGGCGGCAAGCTGGTCGACGCCAAGGGCGTGAGCCGGCTCTACCGCAGCCGGATCTCGACCCTGACGCTGGTCGTGCTGGTGCTGGCCGCCTTCGTGGCCATCGGGTCGGCCCTGGCCGTCTCCGCGGCCGGCCGCGTCTACCTCGACCTGCTGGTCGACCAGTGGAACAGCTTCGTGTTCTGGTTGGAGAACCTCTTCTCGTGATCGACTTCCGCTACCACCTGGTCTCGCTGATCGCGGTCTTCCTGGCCGTCGCGCTGGGCATCGTCATCGGCACCACGGCGCTCAACGCGCCGATCCTCGAGGACCTCGAGGGCGAGGTGGCCGCGCTGGCCGAGGACAAGCGGGAGCTGGAGACCCAGACCCAGGAGCTGCAGGCCCAGGTGGACACCGGCGACGCGTTCGGGCAGGCCGTCGCCCCCGCCCTGGTCGCCGGCAGCCTGGCCGGGCGCAGTGTGGTGCTGGTCGCCATCAGCGAGGACGTCGCCGTCGAGACCGTCGAGGAGCTCACCACCCTCGTCGGTGAGGCCGGCGGCACGGTGACCGGCACGATCCGGCTGCAGCCGGGCTACACCGACCCGGCCGTCGCCGCGGAGGTGCAGAGCTACGTCACCGGGCCGGGGCTGCCGACCGGCGTCACGCTGCCCGAGACCGACGACACCGGCCAGCTGGTCGGCTCGCTGCTGGGCCAGGTGCTCATGCGCCCGGCCGCGCCGGGCGCCACGGTGCCCGACACCGCCGCGCTGTCCTCCGTCCTCGCGGGCCTGCGCGCGCTGGACGTGCTGGACGTGGAGTCGGCCTCGGTCACCCCGGCCGACTTCGCCGTGCTGCTCACCGCCGGCGCGCCGGCCGAGGAGGACGGCGCGCAGCGCACCGACACCCTCGTCGACCTCGCGCTGGCCCTCGACGCCGCCGGCTCGGGCGCCGTCGTCGCCGGGGATGCCGCGTCGGCCGGCGATCCCGGGCTGGTCGGCGTGATCCGGGCCGACCCGGAGGACTCCGCGGCCGTCTCGACCGTCGACAACGTGGACACGGCGCCGGGACGGATCAGCACGGTGCTCGCCCTCGGCCGGGAGGGCGCGGGCACGTCGGGGGCCTACGGCGTGGGTGAGGACACCCAGCCGGTGCCACCGGTCCCTGCCGCGGCGCCGTGACCGGCCGGCGGTCCGGCGGAGGCGCGCGGCGCCGGGCGCTGCTGGCCCTCGGCGGCGCGGCCGCGGCCCGGCTCGGCCTCGCGGCCGCGGCGGCGCTCGACGCCCGCCCGGCCGGCGCATCCTGGCGGCGCACCAACTACGCCGGCCGCCCGGTGACCCTGCTCGGCGGGCCGGCGCTGGCGGTGGCCGCGACGGCGTCCGCGGTGGTCGGCGCCCCGGCCGGCACCCGCGTGGCCGCCGCGCTGGTCGGGGGCGTGTCCGGGCTGGTCGGCGGCTACGACGACCTCGCCGGTGCCCGGGCCGAGCAGGCGCGGGACAAGGGGCTGGCCGGGCACCTGCGGGCGCTGCGCGCCGGGCGGGTGTCGGCCGGCGCGGTGAAGGTCGCCGGCATCGGCGCGGCCGCCGCGGCCGCGGCCCTGCTGTACGACGACCCCGCTGCCGCCCACCGGCCCCGTCCGGGGCACCGCCCCCGCGTTCTGACGGCCCCCTTGCCGGGTCCCGCCGCGAGCCTGCGAGTGGCGGGCGGCAAGGGGGTCCTCCAGAGGGACGACGGGCTCCTCCCACCCGCAGCGGGGCCGCTCCATCGCCTCACCACGCTCGCCGACGCCGTCCTCACCACCGGGCTGGTCGCCGGCACCGCCAACCTGGTCAACCTGCTCGACCTGCGCCCGGGCCGCGCGGCGAAGGCCGCCGCCCTCGCGGCCGCCGCCGGGCTGGGCGGGCCGTCGGGCGCCCTGGTCGCCGGACCGCTCGGCGCGGACCTGGCCGTGCTGCCGGCCGATCTGGGGGAACGGGTGATGATCGGCGACTGCGGCGCCAACGCCGTCGGCGCGCTGCTCGGGCTGCGGCTGGCCGCGGTGCCGGGCCGGCCGGCGCGCGCCGGCGCGCTCGCGCTGGTCGCCGGGCTCACGCTGGCCAGCGAGCGGGTCAGCTTCACGCGGGTCATCGAGGCGACCCCCGTCCTGCGGGAGCTGGACCGGCTCGGCCGCCGTCGTGCGTGAGCGGGCCCGCGAGCTCACCGATGGACGGAGCGACGCCCGTCATGCGGACGACGAGCGATAGCAAGGAGGGCGCATGACGCGGGCGCAGGCCGTCCGCGGGGTCGCCGGCGCCGCCGCGCTGATCGCCGTCCTCACCGTGCTGGCCCGGCTCGCCGGCTTCGGCCGCACGCTGGTGTTCACCAACGCCGTCGGCGCCGGCAGCACCGGCGACACCTACCTGGCCGCGAACAACGTCCCGAACATCGTCTTCGAGGTGGTCGCCGGCGGTGCGCTGGCGAGCCTCGTCGTCCCGATGCTCGCCGGCGGCATCACCACCGGCGACCGCGAGCAGGTCCGGCGCACCGCCTCGGCGCTGCTGGGCTGGAGCCTGCTGGTGCTCACCCCGCTGGCCGTGCTGCTGGCGCTGTGCGCCGAGCCGGTCGCCCGGCTGCTGCTGGGCTCCGGCGACCCGGTGCAGGTCGACCTCGCCGCCCGCTTCCTCGTCGTCTTCGCCCCGCAGGTCGTGCTGTACGGCCTCGGCATCGTGCTGACCGGCGTGCTGCAGGCGCACCGCCGGTTCGCCGCGCCCGCGCTGGCGCCGCTCCTGTCGAGCGTCGTGGTCGCCGGGGCCTACCTGACCTTCGCCGCGATCGGCGGCAGCCGGACGGCGGAGGGGCTGGGCACGCCCGCCGAGCTGGTGCTGTCGGTCGGGACGACGCTCGGCGTGGCGGCGCTGTCGCTGTCGCTGCTGCTGCCGGTGCGGCGGCTGCGCCTGGGCCTGCGACCGTCGCTGCGCTTCCCGGTCGGCGCCGCGCCGCGGGTCCGCCGGCTGGCGGTGGCCGGCGTGCTCACCCTCGCCGGGCAGCAGCTGCTGGCCGCGGTGGCGATCCGGCTGGCCAACGCCGGCGCGCCCGACGGCACCCAGGTCGTCTACGCCGCCGGGCTGACGGTGTTCCTCGTGCCGTGGGCCGCGCTGGCGGTGCCGCTGGCCACCTCGGCCTACCCGGGACTGGCCGAGCGCGCGGAGACCGGCGACGAGGCCGGCTTCCGGCGGGCGCTGGCGCCGGTGACCGCCCTCGTCCTCGTCACCTCGACGGTCGCCGCCGCGGTGCTCGTGGCGGTCGCGGGCCCGATGGCGGGGGTCTTCCTCGCCGGTGAGCCGGCCGCTGTCGTCGGCGCGCTGCGGGACACGGTCGTCGCCTTCGCCCCGGGGCTGCCCGGCTACGGGGTGGTGGCGGTGCTCTCCCGCGCGCTCTACGCCCGCGGTCTGTGGCGGGCGCCCACGGCCTGCGTGCTCGGCGGCTGGCTGCTCGCGGTCGCGGCGGACGTCGTCCTCGCGGGCGTGCTGCCGGCGGCCGACCGCGGCGTCGCCCTCGCCGCCGGCCACAGCGCCGGGGTCACGGCGGCCGGGCTGGCGCTGCTCGTCGTCGTCGCCCGGGTGGTCGGCCCGGCCGGCCTCGCCGGGGTCGCCCGTACCGGGTTGCCTGCCGCGGTCGCCGCCGCCCTCGCCGCGGCCGCGGGGCTGGCCGTCGCCGGCGCGCTGGGCGCCGACCCGGTGCCGGAGGGCCGCCTGCTCGCGACCGTCGGCGCCGGGGTGCTGGCCGCGGCGGCCGCCCTGGCCGTCGCCGCGGCGGTCATGATGGGGACCGCGCGGCGACCGCTCGCAGTGGCTGCACGCGCGCTGCGTCGGAGCGATCGCCAGGAGGTGCACGGTGGCTGAGCGGCTCCCGCTGCAGGGCCGCCGGGTGGCCGAGGTCCTGGCCACCAGCACCGGCGGGGTCGGCACGCACGTGCGCGCGGTGCTGCCCGGCCTCGCCGCGGCCGGCGCCGACGTGCGGGTGTGCGGGCCGGCGGCGACCGAGCGACTGTTCGGCTTCACCGCCGCGGGAGCAGGCTTCGCGCCGGTGGGGATCTCCACGGGTCTCTCACCCGGAGCCGACGCCCGCGCCGTCGCTGCGCTGCGCCGGGCCGCCGCCGGCGCCGACCTGGTGCACGCCCACGGCCTGCGCGCCGGCCTGGTCGCCGCGGCGGCGCGGCGGCGCGGCCGGCCGCTGGTGCTCACCCTGCACAACGCCCTCCCCGAGCTCGGCGGCGCGCTGCGCCGGGTGCTGCGGCTGGTCGAGCGCGCCACGGTCCGCGCCGCGGACGTCGTGCTGGCCGCCTCCGGCGACCTCGCCGAGAACGCCTGGCGGCAGGGTGCGCGCGACGTCCGGGTCGCGCCCGTCTCCGCCCCGCCGCTGCCGGCCCCGGCCCGGCCGGCGGCCGAGGTCCGCGCCGAGCTCGGGGTGGCCGATGGTCGGGCCCTGGTGGTCGCCGTGGGTCGACTGCACCCGCAGAAGGGCTACGACGTGCTGCTCGACGCCGCCGCCCGCTGGGCCGCCGGGGCCGGTGGGGGACTGGCCCAGCCGCCGCTCGTGGCCATCGCGGGCGACGGCCCGTTGCAGGACGAGCTGGCCGCCCGGATCGCCGCCGAGCGGCTGCCGGTGGCGCTGCTCGGCCGGCGCGGCGACGTCGCCGACCTGCTGGCCGCCGCCGATCTCGCCGTCCTGCCGTCGCGCTGGGAGGCCCGCTCGCTCACCGCGCAGGAGGCGCTGCGCGCCGGCACGCCGCTGGTCGCCACCCGCACCGGCGGGCTGCCCGAGCTGCTCGGCGACGGCGCGGCCCTGGTGCCGGTCGGCGACGCCGCGGCGCTGGCCGAGGCGGTCACCGGGCTGCTCGCGGACCCGGCGCGCGCCCGCTCGCTCGCCGAGGCCGGCACCCGGCAGGCGGCGACCTGGCCGGACGAGGCCGCGACCGCCCGGCAGCTCGTCGCCCTCTACCGCGAGCTGCTCGGCGCACCGCGATGAGCCGGCCCGCGGCGCTGCTGCTCGCGGTCCTCGCCGTGCTGGCGGTGGGGACGGGGACCGCGGGCGCCGCCGACGACGCGACCGCCGACCGGGTGGTCGTCGTCGGCGTCCCCGGCCTGGTGTGGGACGACGTCGACCCGCAGGCGACGCCGGCGCTGTGGGCGCTGGCTGAGGGCTCGCCGATCGGCGCGGTGTCGGTGCGCGCCGCGCGCGCCACCAGCTGCGTGCTCGACGGCTGGGCGACGCTCGGCGCGGGCAACCGCGCGCGCTTCCCGGCCCCCGACGAGTCGATCCCGCCCGTGCCGCTGCCGACCGTGCCGCTGCCGACCGTGCCGCTGCCCAGCGGGGCGCCGACCGGGGAGGGTGGGGCGGACACCGCGGCCCCGCCCCAGGAGCAGACCCAGCCGGTGCCGGTGCCGCCGGCCAGCCCCGCGCTGTCGCACTGCGGCCTGCAGGAGCGGCTGGCCGGGGCCGGCCTGGCCGATCCGCAGGCCGCCGTCGCCGCGGTCGCCGCCGACCCCGCCACGGCCCGCTTCGGCGCCCGGCCGGCGGCGCTGGGCGAGGCGGTCGGCTGTGCCACCGTCGTGGGCCGGGCGCCGGCGCTGGCCGTCGGCGCGCCCGGGGTGACCGTCGGGCAGCGCGAGCAGCTGCCCGCCGACCCCGGCGAGCTGCTGACCGGCTGTCCGCTGGTGCTCGTGGGCCTCGACGACCTGGTGGACGCCGGGGAGCCCGCGCTCGAGGGCAGCGACACCGGCACCGAGCCGCGGCCGCGTGCCGCCGCGCTGGCCGCCGTCGACGCCGCGCTCGGCCGGCTGGTCGAGGCGGTGCGGGCGGCGCCGGGGGAGACGCTGCTGCTGGTGCAGGGCATCTCCGAGGTCAACGACGGCCGGGCGCAGCTGCACGTGGGCATCGCCTCGGGCGCCGGCTTCTCCGGGGACCGGTGGCTGACCTCGGCGAGCACCGGCCGCGCGCCGTTCGTGCAGCTGATCGACACCGCCCCCACCGTCCTCGCCGCGCTGGGCCTGGACCGGCCGGCGTCGATGAACGGGCAGCCGCTGCAGCCCGGCGGCGAGCGCCCGCCGCTGGCCGAGGCGGTCGGCGTGCTCGAGCGGGCCAACACCGCCGCCTCGGTGCACCACCGCAGCACGGATGCCTTCTTCTGGGCCCTCGTGCTGCTCGACGCGGCTGTCGTCGGCCTGGGCCTGCTGGTGGCCGGCGGCCGGCGCCGCGACCGGGCGCCGCGACCGGCCGGGGACCGGCTGCGCGGCGCGCTGCGACCGGTCGCCCTGGGCGCCGCGGCCGTGCCGGTGGCCAGCTACCTCGCCGGGCTGCTGCCGTGGGAACGGGCCGCCGCACCCCGCCTGGCCCTGGCCGGGAGCGTCCTGCTCGCCGCGCTGGCGGTGCTCGCCGTCGCCGCGCTGGGCCCGTGGCGCCACTCCCGGCTGGGGCCGCCGGTCGTCGTCCTGGCCGTCACGCTGGGCACCCTGGTCGGCGACGTGCTGACCGGCTCGACCCTCGAGCTCAACGGGCTGCTCGGCTACGACCCGATCGTGGCCGGCCGCTTCACCGGCTACGGCAACCTCGGCTTCGGGCTGCTCGCGGTCAGCGCCCTGCTGCTCACCGCCGCGCTCGCCACGGCCGCCGCCCGCCGGGTCCCCGCGGGCCGCGCGCGGGTGGTGACCGCGGCCGTCGTGCTCGGCGCCGGGGCGCTCACCGTGCTGGTGGTCGGGGCGCCGGCGCTGGGCCGCGACTTCGGCGGGGTGCTCGCCGCGCTGCCCGGCTTCCTGCTGCTGGCCATGCTGCTGACCGGCACCCGCGTGACGGTCGCCCGGATGGCGGCGGTGCTGGCGCTGGCCGTGGCGGCGGTCGGCTCGCTGGCCTTCCTCGACTGGCTGCGGCCGGCCGCCGAGCGCAGCCACCTGGGCCGCTTCGTCGAGCAGCTGCTCACCGGGGAGGCGTGGACGGTGATCAGCCGCAAGGCGGAGGCCAACCTCGGCATCCTGTTCGGCAGCCCGCTGGCGTGGCTGCTGCCGGTCGCGCTGGTCGCCGTCGTCTGGCTGGTGCGCCCGGCGGGGGGACGGCGGGGCGGGTGGCTGCGGCGACGGCTGCCGGGGCCGCTGCGCGGGCCCGGGCTGCTGCGCGGCCGCCGCGACCTGCTGTCGCCCGGCGACCGCGCGGTGCTGCGGGCCGGGCTGCTGGCCGTCGCGCTCAGCCTCGCCCTGGGGGCGGCGGCCAACGACTCCGGCGTGGCGCTGCCGGCGACGGCGGCGTCCCTGCTGCTGCCGCTGCTGGTGTGGCTGGCCGCGGGCCCGCGGCCCGGCGGCGGGGTGGCCGACGGCACGGCCGCGGGCCCGGCGGGGGAGGCGGCCGATCGTGTTACGGTGGTCTCCCGTGGATCGACCGCATGGCACGCGTGACTACGACAACGGGGCAAGGGGTCTCCTCCACAACTCGCAGCCGACGAAGTTCGTCTTCGTCACCGGCGGAGTTGTCTCCTCGCTCGGCAAGGGCCTGACGGCCAGCTCCCTGGGCGCCCTGCTGTCCAGCCGTGGCCTCCGGGTCACCATGCAGAAGCTGGACCCCTACCTCAACGTCGACCCCGGGACGATGAACCCGTTCCAGCACGGCGAGGTGTTCGTCACCGAGGACGGCGCCGAGACCGACCTGGACATCGGGCACTACGAGCGGTTCCTCGACACCGACCTCACCGGCCGGTCGAACGTGACCACCGGCCAGGTCTACTCGGACGTGATCGCCAAGGAGCGGCGCGGCGAGTACCTCGGGGACACCGTGCAGGTCATCCCGCACATCACCAACGAGATCAAGTCGCGGATCATGGCCGCGGCCGAGGGCCCCGAGCGGGTGGACGTCGTCATCACCGAGGTCGGCGGCACCGTCGGCGACATCGAGTCGCTGCCCTTCCTCGAGGCCGCCCGCCAGGTGCGCCACGAGATCGGCCGGGGGAACTGCTTCTTCCTGCACATCTCGCTGGTGCCCTACATCGCGCCGTCGGGTGAGCTGAAGACCAAGCCGACGCAGCACTCGGTCGCCGCGCTGCGCAACATCGGCATCCAGCCCGACGCGGTGGTCTGCCGCTCGGACCGGGAGATCGGCACCGGCCTCAAGCGCAAGATCAGCCTGATGTGCGACGTCGATGCCGAGGGCGTCATCTCCTGCCCCGACGCGCCGTCGATCTACGACATCCCCAAGGTGCTGCACCGCGAGGGCCTCGACGCCTACGTCGTCCGCCGGCTGGGGCTGCCGTTCCGGGACGTCGACTGGACCGTGTGGGGCGACCTGCTCGACCGGGTCCACGCGCCCAGGCAGACGGTGACCATCGCGCTGGTCGGCAAGTACATCGACCTGCCCGACGCCTACCTGTCGGTGACCGAGGCGCTGCGCGCCGGCGGGTTCGCGCACAAGAGCCGGGTGCAGATCCGCTGGGTGCCCTCCGACGACTGCCAGACCCCCGAGGGCGCCGAGCGGGCCCTCGCCGGCGTCGACGGCGTCTGCGTCCCCGGCGGGTTCGGCGTGCGCGGGATCGACGGCAAGCTCGGGGCGATCCGCCACGCGCGGGTCAACGGCCTCCCGCTGCTGGGCCTGTGCCTGGGCCTGCAGTGCATGGTCATCGAGGCCGCGCGCAACCTCGCCGGGCTGCCCGGGGCCAACTCCGCCGAGTTCGACGCGGACACCCCCGACGCGGTCATCGCGACCATGGCCAGCCAGGTCGACGTCGTCGCCGGCCGCGGCGACATGGGCGGCACCATGCGGCTGGGCAGCTACCCGGCCACCCTGCAGAAGGGCTCGGTCGTCGCCCAGGCCTACGGCGCCACGGAGATCACCGAGCGGCACCGGCACCGCTACGAGGTGGCCAACGCCTACCGCGACCGGATCGGCGAGGCCGGGCTGGTCTTCTCGGGCACGTCGCCCGACGGCCTGCTGGTCGAGTTCGCCGAGCTGCCGCGCGAGGTGCACCCGTTCTTCGTCGGCACCCAGGCCCACCCCGAGCTCAAGAGCCGGCCCACCCGGCCGCACCCGCTGTTCGCCGCGTTCGTGCGGGCGGCGATCGACTTCTCGGAGTCCGCGCGGCTGCCCGTTCCGGTGGACGAGGCCGAGAAGGTCGGGATCTGAGGGTGACCGAGCTCGGGAGGTCACCGGAGAACAGAGCGTCGACGGCCATCAGGACGACGAGCGCCAGCGAGGAGGACTGATGGCCGAGCCCGCCCGGCCGGGGGAGTACGCGGTCCTCGCCAGCGAGACCGTGCACGAGGGCCGGATCATCACCCTCGTCAAGGAGACCGTCGCCATGCCCGGCGGCGGGGACAGCGTGCGGGAGATCGTCCGGCACATCGGCGCGGTGTGCGTCGCCGCGGTGGACGACGAGGGGCGGATCGTGATGGTCCGCCAGTACCGCCACCCGGTGCGCGGCTACCTGTGGGAGCTGCCCGCCGGTCTGCGCGACGCCGACGGCGAGGCGCCGCTGGCCACCGCGAAGCGGGAGCTCGCGGAGGAGGCGGGACTGGCCGCCGAGCGCTGGTCGCTGCTGGTCAACAGCTACTCGACGCCCGGGTTCTGCGACGAGGAGATCCTGCTGTTCCTCGCCGAAGGGCTCTCGCCGGTCGACCGGCCCGAGGGCTTCGTCGTCGAGCACGAGGAGCTCGACATGACCGTGGAGCGGGTGCCGCTCGACGAGGCGGTGCAGCGGGTCCTCGCGGGCGGGATCCGCAACTCCTCGGCGGTGATCGGCGTGCTGGCCGCCGCGCAGGTCCGCGCGGCCGCGCCGGAGCTGCGCCCCGCGGAGTGACGGACCCCCTTGCCCCCCGCCCCTCGCGAGCTCGCGGCCGGACCCGGCGAGGGGGCCGCCGTTCTCAGGAGATGACGACGGCGGACGAGGTGCCCACCTGCACCCAGCGCAGCACGCCGAACGTGTCGGGCACCTCCTCCTCGAGCCAGAACACGTAGGGGACGCCGGAGGTCAGCCCGCCGAAGGTCACGCTGACCGGCACGCAGTCGGCCGGCTGGGGCGCGATGAGCGACGGCGGCTCGGGCTGCAGGCCGGGCACCAGCCGCTGGCTGACCGCCTGCACCCGGTAGCGCTGGACGTCGGTGTGCCCGTCGGCCTGCCAGCTCACCGTGGCCGAAGCGACGCCGGGCACCACGCCGGGGAGGATCTGCCGCGGGTTGGCGTAGCCGCCGCACGACGAGGGCGGCGGGTCGGTGTCGGGCATGACGCCGTGGGGGACGCCGGGCCGCACCCGGACCTCGATCGGCTGCGGGCGCGGAACGGCCACTGCGCTGACCGGCGGGACGGCGGCCGGCGCGGCCGGGGGCGGGGCGACGACCCTCACCGGGCCCGGGAGCGCCGCGGCGACGGCCGGGGCCGCGGGCAGCGCCGTCCGGGAGGCGGTCACCGTCGCGGCGACCTCGGTGGCCGGCCCGCTGAGCGCGATCAGCCCGACCGCCGCCACCGCGGCGACCGTGCCGGTCCCGCGTCCCCGTCGTCGTGCCCGCCGTGCCACGCAGTACCTCCCGGTGTCCTCCCGGTCATCGGCAGTCACAGGGGTCACCTCAACCCCAACGGGCGCCCACCCCCCGCGAGGGTGTCCGCCGGCAGCCCGAGGCGGTCGAGCTCGACGGCGGCCAGCGCGTGGGTCGCGGCCGGGTCGCCGGCGCGCCACGCGTCGGCCGTGCCCGGCGGCAGGTCGGCCAGCCGGCCGAGTGGCGCGGTGGCCAGCGCCCGGGCGGCGAGGACGGCCGGGTCGGCGGCCGCCAGCCGCCGGGCGGCACCGGCCGCCCGCACCCACTGCACCCGCCACGGCAGCCAGCGCAGCAGGAGCCACCCCACCGGCAGGACGACGAGGACGACGGCGAGCACCGTGGCCAGGGTGCCGACGGCGTCCTGCGCGGCCTGCCCCGCGCCGCCGACCGACCCGCCGGCCGAGCCGAGGGCTTCGAACGGCGCGGCCAGGTCATCGCCGACGACCGGCACGTCCTGCGCCGCCGTCGCGGCCGAGGACATGCTGCCGGCGACCGACGCGCCGAGGTCCTCGACGGCCCGGCCCGGCTCGGCCAGGGCGAGGACCGCGCCGTGCACCGTCCGGGCGACCAGCACCCACAGCACCAACCAGGCTCCCAGACCCAGGTCGGCGGCCAGCTGGCGGCCGCGCAGCGCGGGCGACGGGGCGTAGAGGGGCATGGGCACTCCTCGGTCCGGACGGGCGACCCGACCACCTTCCGCTCCGCGGGCCCCGCCCGCAGGCGGAGCGCCCGGGGCCCTGGCAGGCTGGCCCCGTGCTGACCTCCGACCAGGCCCTGGCCCTCCTCTCCGCCGCCCGGGAGGAGTGCGCCCGGGTCGGCGTGCCGATGTCCTTCGCGGTGATGGACGCCGCGGGCCACCTGGTGGCCGCGCTGCGCAGCGACGGCGCGCCGTGGATCTCCACCGACGTCGCCCAGGGCAAGGCGTGGACCGCTGCCGCCTACGGCATGCCCAGCGCGGGGCAGAAGTCGAAGATGGACAGCCTGCCGAACTTCTCCACCGCGCTGGCGACCATGACCGGGGGCCGCTTCACGCCGCAGCCCGGTGCCGTCCCGGTCTACGCCGACGGGCAGCTGGCCGGGGCGCTCGGCGCCAGCGGCGGCACCGGCCAGCAGGACGAGGACGTCTGCAGCGCCGCGGTCACCGCCTGCGGGTTCGCCACCACCGCGAACTGAGCGGGACCCCCACCGCGGCCCCGGCGCCGTGCAGGGGCCCGCCGCGAGCCCGCGAGTGGCGGGGAGCACGGGGGTCCTTCTCCTAGACTCCGCGCGAGGCACGCCCCGACCGGGCGGCCCACGACGCGGTGGGGCGCCCGTCACCCTCGGGACGACCCGCCGGGACCAGGAGAGCGGACGATGCGGGTCGGGGTTCCCCGAGAGGTCAAGAACCGGGAGTACCGGGTGGCGCTCACCCCTGCGGGGGTGACCGAGCTGGTGCGGGCCGGGCACGCGGTGCTCGTCGAGCGGGGCTCTGGGGAGGGGTCGTCCATCCCGGACGCCGACTACACCGCGGCCGGCGCGCGGATCGTGGCCGACGCCGACGACGTGTGGGCCGACGCCGACCTGCTGCTCAAGGTCAAGGAGCCGGTCGCCGAGGAGTACGCCCGGCTGCGGGCGGGGCAGACGCTGTTCACCTACCTGCACCTGGCGGCGTCCAAGGAGTGCACCGACGCCCTCACGACCTCCGGCACCACCGCGATCGCCTACGAGACCGTGCAGACCGCCGGCGGCGCGCTGCCGCTGCTCGCCCCGATGTCCGAGGTCGCCGGGCGGATGGCGCCGCAGGTCGGCGCGCACAGCCTGGAGCGCGCGCACGGTGGCCGCGGTGTGCTGCTCGGCGGTGCGCCCGGTGTCTACGCGGCCAAGGTGGTCGTCATCGGCGCCGGGGTGTCGGGCATGAACGCCGCCGCGATCGCCCTGGGCATGCAGGCCGAGGTCGTCGTCCTGGACAGGGACGTCGACAAGCTGCGTGCCGCCGACCGGATCTACCAGGGCCACCTGCAGACGGTGGCCTCCAACGCCTACGAGGTCGAGCGCGCCGTGCTGGACGCCGACCTGGTCATCGGCGCGGTGCTGGTGCCCGGCGCGAAGGCCCCGACGCTGGTCAGCAACGAGCTGGTCGCGCAGATGAAGCCCGGCTCGGTGCTCGTCGACATCGCCGTCGACCAGGGCGGCTGCTTCGAGGACACCCGGCCCACCACCCACGACGACCCGACGTTCCGGGTGCACGAGTCGGTCTTCTACTGCGTGGCCAACATGCCCGGCGCGGTGCCGAACACCTCGACGCACGCGCTGACCAACGTGACGCTGCCCTACGTCATGGCGCTGGCCAACGAGGGCACCGCGGCCGCCGTCGGCTCGGACCCGGCGCTGGCGCACGGCGTCAATGTCGTCGCCGGGCAGGTGGTGCTGCCCGAGGTCGCCGCGGCCCACGGGATGACGCCCGTCCCCCTCGAGGAGGTGCTCCACTGACGACGTCCACCACGTCCGCGGTCGAGCGGGTGGTCACCGGCTACCTCGACCACCTCACCGTCGAGCGCGGCCTGTCGGCCAACACCATCTCGGCCTACCGCCGCGACCTGCGCCGCTACACCGAGTTCCTCGACGCCGCGGGCGTGCGCGGGCTCGGCGAGGTGGCCGAGTCCGACGTCGCCGGGTTCCTCGCCGCGCTGCGGCAGGGGGACGACGACCACCCGCCCCTGTCGGCTCCGTCGGCGGCGCGGGCGGTGGTCGCCGTCCGGGGGCTGCACCGGTTCGCGCTGCTCGACGGGCTGGTGCCCGACGACGTGGCCCACGAGGTGCGGCCGCCGTCGCCGGCGCGGCGGCTGCCCAAGGCCATCCCCGTCGAATCGGTGGTCGCGCTGATCGAGGCCGCCGGCGCGCTGGAGGGGCCCCGCGGGCTGCGGGACCGGACGCTGCTGGAGCTGCTCTACGGCACGGGAGCGCGCATCTCCGAGGCGGTCGGGCTGGCCGTCGACGACCTCGACCGCGGCCAGTCGGTGGTCCGGCTGGCCGGCAAGGGCGGCAAGCAGCGGATCGTGCCGGTCGGGTCCTACGCGCTGCGGGCGGTGGAGGACTACCTGGTGCGCGCCCGCCCGGCGCTGGTCGCGGCCGGCCGCGCCGGGGTGCGCGGCGGCGCGCTGTTCCTCAACGCGCGCGGCGGCCCGCTGTCGCGGCAGAGCGCCTGGGCGATCCTGCGGACGGCGGCCGAGCGGGCGCGGCTGACGGCGGAGGTGTCCCCGCACACGCTGCGGCACTCCTACGCCACCCACCTGCTCGACGGCGGCGCCGACGTCCGCGTTGTCCAGGAACTGCTCGGCCACGCCTCGGTGACCACCACGCAGGTCTACACGCTCGTCACCGTCGACCGGCTGCGCGAGGTGTACGCCAGCAGCCACCCGCGTGCGGTCACCTGACAGCTGCCAGGCCACTTATCGGCGGCTCCTGCCAACGGTCTCGGCTGAATGTGACGGCTGTGTTGGCACGGGTCGCCAAGTCGACACGACATGCGGCGTGCCTCCTGGGTGAAGCGTGTCCATCTCCCTACCGTCGGTGCATCCCGCGCGGCAGAACGGCTGACCGCTCCCGGTGCGAGCCGGACGGGCACGAGGTGGAGGACACGACAGCGATGGCGATCCGAGGGGACGCGGCCGGTCAGGCCTTCGCGCTCCCGACCGACCCCGAGCCCGAGATGGGTGCGGCCGCCTCGCGGCTGGACCCAGCCCGCGCGCGCATGCGCCGGCTGCCCGACCCCAAGCCGCTCACGCAGCACGGCCCCGCGCGGATCATCGCGATGTGCAACCAGAAGGGCGGCGTCGGCAAGACCACGTCGACCATCAACCTGGGTGCCGCGCTGGTGGAGTACGGCCGCAAGGTGCTGCTCATCGACCTCGACCCGCAGGGGGCGCTGTCGGTCGGGCTCGGCGTCCCGGCGCAGAACCTCGACCGGACCATCTACAACGCCCTCATGGAGCGGCGCACCTCGCTCAAGGACGTGCGGGTGTCCACCGACATCCCCGGTCTGGACCTGGTGCCCAGCAACATCGACCTGTCGGCCGCCGAGGTGCAGCTGGTCAGCGAGGTGGCGCGGGAGCAGACCCTGATGCGCGTGCTCGCCGACGTCCGCGACGAGTACGACTACATCCTCATCGACTGCCAGCCCTCGCTGGGCCTGCTGACGGTCAACGCGCTGACCGCCGCGCAGGGCGTGGTCATCCCGCTGGAGTGCGAGTTCTTCTCGCTGCGCGGCGTGGCCCTGCTGGTCGACACCATCGAGAAGGTCAAGGAGCGGCTCAACCCCGAGCTGGAGATCTCCGGGATCCTCGCCACGATGTATGACGCGCGCACCGTGCACTGCCGCGAGGTGTTCAGCCGGGTCGTCGAGGCCTTCGGCGACACCGTCTTCCGGACCGTCATCCAGCGGACCGTGCGCTTCCCGGAGACCACGGTCGCCGGTCAGCCGATCACCACGTGGGCGCCGACGTCCTCGGGCGCGTCGGCCTACCGCGACCTGGCCAAGGAGGTCCTGGCGCTGTGAGCGAGCTCGCGAGCTCACCGATGAGCAGAGCACGCTGCGTCGCGCTCCCGCCGAGCGCCAGCGAGGTGGCAGCGTGACGCGTCGTCCCGTTCTGCCTGGTGCGGCGGAGCTGTTCCGCCGCACCGACGCCGCCCCGGCGCCGGAGGTCACCGAGCTGCCCAGCATCAGCGCCACGGTGAGCTCGCCGGCGCTGCGCGGCGGGCCCGCCCGACGGGACGGGGGCGAGCCGGTCGCGCCGCTGACGCTGGTGCCCGGTGGTGCGGACGACGCCGACCCGCTGGCCGCCTTCCGCCAGCCCGCTCCCGCCCCGGCCGTCACGCCGGTGCGGCCGACCCGCGGCCGGGCGCAGCGCAGCGAGCGCGTCAGGCACGACGAGAAGATCACCGTCTACATCTCCGCCGAGGAGCTGCTCGCGCTCGAGAGCGCGCGCCTGACGTTGCGCGGCCAGCACGGGGTGGCCGCGGACCGGGGGCGCATCGTCCGCGAGGCGATCAGCGTGCTGCTGGCCGACCTGGCCGAGCGCGGCGAGGACTCGGTGCTCGTCTCGCGGCTCACGGGGACGTGACCGCCCCGTCACGGTGATCATCGGCAGGTGGTCGTCGCAGCCGGCGTGTCGGGCCGCCACACGCCGACGACAGACAGGCGCGTGCGCGAGCCCGGAACCGTCGGTGACCGCTCGTAAGCTGACGGTGTGACGACGACGGAGGCCTCGGCGGTCGGCAATGGGCGGTTCACCGTCCGGCTGACCAACTTCGAGGGCCCGTTCGACCTGCTGCTGCAGCTGATCGGCAAGCACGAGCTCGACGTCACCGAGATCGCGCTGTCTCAGGTGACCGACGAGTTCATCGCGCACCTGGACGCGCTCGGCGACGAGCTCGACCTCGACCAGGCCAGCGAGTTCCTCGTCGTCGCCGCCACCCTGCTCGACCTCAAGGCCGCTCGGCTGCTGCCGGCCGCCGAGGTGGAGGACGACGAGGACCTCGAGCTGCTCGAGGCCCGCGACCTGCTCTTCGCCCGGCTGCTGCAGTACCGCGCCTACAAGCAGGCGGCCGCCTTCCTGCGGGACCGCGAGGCCGACGCCGTCCGCCGGCACCCCCGCGACGCCGCGCCCGAGCCCCGCTTCGCCGACCTGCTGCCCGAGGTCCTCCTCGGTGTCACCCCCGAGCAGTTCGCGGCCCTGGCGACGAAGGCGCTCACGCCGACGCTGCCGCCCACGGTCGGCGTGGCGCACCTGCACGCGCCGCCGGTGAGTGTGTCCGAGCAGCTCGTGCTGTTGCGTGACCGGCTCGCCGGCGCCGGGACGGCGAGCTTCCGGGCGCTGACCGCCGACTGCGACCACACCCTCGAGGTGGTGGCCCGGTTCCTCGCGCTGCTGGAGCTCTACCGCCAGCAGCGGGTGGTCTTCGACCAGCTGACCCCGCTGGGAGAGCTGCACGTGCGCTGGGTGGGCGGTGCCGATGCCGGGCCCGAGCCGCTCGTCGACGGGGGGTACGCGTGACCGAGCTCGCGAGGTTCCGCCGGGGGGCAGCACGGCCCGGCACGTGGCCGACGAGCGCCAGCGAGGAGGGCGCGTGACGGACGAGCGGCCGCCGATCTCGTGGGAGGCGCTGGCCGCGGAGCTGGCCGTTCCCCGCGAGGAGGCCGAGCAGCGCGACGGCCCCGATCCCGCCACCTGGGACGCCGTCGCCGCGGAGCTGGCCGCCCGGGTCGCCGAGCGGCCGGCGCCGGGAGCCGAGCCCGCCCCGGTCGAGGAGCCCGAGCCGCTGGCTCCGCCCGTCGCCGCCGTCCCGCCGCGCGAGCCGGAACCGGCACCCGAGCCGGAACCGGAGCCCGACCTCGACCCGGCCGCGCTGCGGGGCGGGCTCGAGGCGCTGCTGTTCGTCGTCGACACCCCGGCCGACGAGGTCACGCTCGCGGAGGCGTTGCGCTGCCCCGCGTCGCGGGTGCGGACCCTGCTCGCCGAGCTCGCCGAGGACTACGACCGCCGCGGCTCGGGCATCACGCTGCGCCGGGTGGGGGAGGGCTGGCGGCTCTACACGCGGGAGCAGTACGCCGGGGTCGTCGAGCGCCACCTCGTCGACGGGCAGCGCAGCCGGCTCACCCAGGCGGCGCTGGAGACCCTCGCCGTCATCGCCTACCGGCAGCCGGTGACCCGCGCCCGGGTGTCGGCGATCCGCGGCGTCGGGGTGGACGGCGTGATGCGCACGCTCGTCTCCCGCGGCCTGGTCTCCGAGGTCGGCACCGACCCCGACAGCGGCGGCGGGCTGTACGCGACCACCCCGCTGTTCCTCGAGCGGCTGGGGCTGGAGAGCCTCGACGAGCTGCCGGAGCTGGGCCCGCTGCTGCCCGAGACGTCGGCCGTGCTGGACGAGCACCCCGACGCCTGAGAGATGACGGCACTCTCGCGCCGTTCCCCGCGTCCCAGCGCTAGTGCAACGGCGTGGGAGCAGCAGGAACCGCGCCGGAGTGCGGCCCAGCACGCTCGGACCGCCGTGACTCGGAGGACCTGCGGGGAGACGTCGGCCGCCATCCGCTGGGTCGGGGGACCGGTACGCGGCTCCGCCGGCGGATCGCCGGGCGTGCGGGCGGGATTGGGCCGGCGGGCCGGCAGAGCGGCGGCGGGAGGCCGTGCGACGCCGGGTGGGAGACTGGACGGCGATGGACACCGCCCCGCACGACGACCACACCCCCGGCCCCGTCGACGGCTGGTCGGAGGACATGGAGCTCGCCCCGGTCCACCCCGGCGACCGCGGCCGCGCCCGCGGTGACGCCGCCGCGGAGGGGGAGCGGCTGCAGAAGGTGCTCGCCCGCGCCGGGGTCGGCTCCCGCCGCGTCGTGGAGAACATGGTCGACCAGGGCCGGATCAGCGTGAACGGCAGGACCGTCGCCGTCCAGGGCATGCGGGTCGACCCGGAGCGGGACAAGATCGCCGTCGACGGGGTCCGGATCGAGCTGCGCGACGACCGGGTCACCTACGCGCTCAACAAGCCCGCGGGGGTCATCACCGCGATGAGCGACGACCGCAACCGCCCGACCGTCGGCGACATGGTCGGCGACCTGGCGCCCGGCCTGGTGCACGTCGGCCGGCTGGACCAGGACACCGAGGGCCTGCTGCTGGTCACCAACGACGGCGAGCTGGCCCACCGCCTGGCCCACCCCTCCTACGAGGTGAAGAAGACCTACCTGGCGCAGGTGTCCGGCTCGATCCCGCGGGACACGGCCCGCCGGCTGCGCGCCGGGGTGGAGCTCGAGGACGGGCCGGTGAAGGTCGACTCCTTCAAGGTCGTCGACACCCACGCCGGCCAGTCGGTCGTCGAGGTGGTGCTGCACGAGGGCCGCAAGCACATCGTGCGGCGGCTGCTGGCCGCCGTCGGGCTGCCGGTGTCCCGGCTGACCCGCACCGCCGTCGGCCCGGTCAAGCTCGAGCGGATGCGCAGCGGGTCGATCCGCCGGCTCACCCGGGCCGAGGTCGGCGCGCTCGAGGAGGCCGTGGGTCTCTAGGCCCTGTTTGATAAGTCGCGGAGATAGATGTTGATGTTGGTGATCTCGACGGTGGCGTCGTAGCGGACGGCGAGCTTGTCGTACCGGGTGGCGAAGGCGCGGTTCTGCTTGTGCCGGTTGATGCCGCACTCCACGGCGTGCCGCTGCCGGTAGCGGGCCCGGTCGAACGCCGGCGGCCGACCGCCGGCCGAGCCCTTCGCGCGGCGGTGGGCCAACTGGTCGACCTTGTTCGGAATGGTCGCCGGAACGCCGCGTCGGCGCAGGTAGGCGCGGTTGCCGCGACTGGAATAGGCCGATCGGCCGCACCCGGTCCGGCCGGGTCCGGGGCCGTCCCGGCCCGGATCGTCACGGCACCCGGATGCGGCCGAGCACCACGGTGAACTGCGGGCTGTCGGCGGCCTGGCCGGGCGTGAGGAGCGTGGCCAGCGGCTTGCGGCCGGCCTCGACGGCCAGGTGCACCTTGGTCGTCAGCCCGCCGCGGGACCGGCCCAATGCGTGGTCGGCCGGTTCGCCGACCGGAGGTTCGGTCTGCTGTTCGGGATGGCGGCGGGCGCCGGCGGCGTGCTGATGGGCCCGGTTGACGGTGGAGTCCACCGACACCGTCCAGTCGATCAACCCGACCTCATCGGCCACCGCCTGCAGCGCGGTCTCGATGCCGGCCCAGCGCCCGGCCAGCTGCCAGGCGCGGAACAGCCCGTAGACGCACTGCCAGGTGCCGTAGCGCTCGGGCACGTCCCGCCACGGACACCCGGTGCGGGTGCGGAACCGGATGCCGTCGATCAGCTGCCGCAACGTCCAGCGGCGTGGGCGGCCCGTCCGTGGCCTGCCCGGGAGCAGTGCCGCCAGGATCAGCCACTGCTCGTCGGTCAGGTCATGGCGGGCACCGGCCGGTAGGGTGCCGTCCACGAGGTCTCCGTGGTGAGGGTCTTCTTGGTCGTTGATCCCTCTACCGGAGGCCTCGCCTACTTCCCGGCACCAACACGCCTGTCCGGCGCGCCGAGCGACTTCTCAAACACGGCCTAGGGGAGCCGGCGCACCGGGTCGGCCAGCACGTCGGCCAGTGCCCGCAGCGCCGCACCAGTCGCGCCCGCGGCCGGCGGCCCGGTCACCGCCGCGACCACCGGCCGGCGCCACCGTGCCGACAGCACCCGCCGGCCCAGGAGCTCCTCGAGCCGGGGGCGCAGCGGCTCGGCCAGCGCGGCCAGGTGCCCCCCGAGGACGACGGCCGGCAGGTCGAGCACGTTGACGACGCCGGCCAGCGCCACGCCCAGCGCACGGGCCGCGGCGTCGAGGGCCGACCGCACGTCGGCGTCCCCGGCCCGGGCGACGACCTCCGCCGGTGGGGTGTCCAGCGGTAGCCCGGCGGCGGCCAGCAGCGCGTGCCGCCCGGCGTACTGCTCCAGGCAGCCGGTCGAGCCGCAGCGGCAGGCGGGCCCCTCGGGGTCGACGCACACGTGCCCCACCTCGCCCGCCCAGCCGGCGCTGCCGGTCACCACCCGTCCGCCGAGGACGGCGGCGCCGCCGATGCCGATCTGCCCCGAGACGTAGAGGAAGTCGCGCAGCGGGCCAGGGCGGCCCGGCGCGGTCTCGGCCACCGTGCGCGCGGCCAGGTCTGCCTCGTTGCCCAGCACGGGGCGCAGGTCGTCCGGCAGGTGGCCGCTGAGCAGATCGACGGCGGCGAGGTCGGACCACCCGAGGTTGGGCGCGCGCAGCAGCAGGTCGCCGTCCACCAGGCCCGGCAGCGCCAGGCCGGCGCCGGCCAGCCGCAGCCCGGCGGGCACCCCGGCCAGCAGCCCGGTGGTGAGGACGCCCAGCCGGCCGAGCGTGCGCGCCGGGTCGCTGCCGACCAGGTCGTCCTCCTCGACCCGCTCGGCGACGACGCGGCCGCGGAGGTCGAGCACGCGGGCGGCGAGCAGTCCGGCGTCCACCTGCAGGCCGAGGGCGCCGATCCGCGCGCCGGGCAGCAGCGGGGTGGCCGGGCGTCCGCGCCGGGGGAGGGCCAGCCGCTCGCCCTCGTCGAGCAGACCGCCGGCGACCAGCTCGTCGACCAGCCGGGCCGCGGTCGCCCGTGTCGTCCCGGTGCGGACGGCGACGTCGGCACGCGACAGCGGCCCGTCGGCCGCGCAGACGGTGCGCAGCACGAGGGCCAGGTTGCTGCTGCGCAGCGTCGACTGACGCGCCCCGGTCTCCACCCCTTGAGGCTAGTGGCGTCCTGCTTTATGTTCTACGGAAGAACAAAACCCGATCGAGGGAGATCGCATGACCGCGCCGCAGCCCACCAAGGACGACCGGTTCACCTTCGGCCTCTGGACGGTGGGCTGGCAGGCCCGCGACCCGTTCGGGGACGCCACCCGGCCGGCGCTCGACCCGGTCGAGAGCGTGCACCGTCTCGCGGAGCTGGGCGCGCACGGCGTCACCTTCCACGACGACGACCTCATCCCCTTCGGCAGCGACGACGACCAGCGCACCAAGCACGTCGAGCGGTTCAAGGCGGCGCTCGAGGAGACCGGCCTCGTCGTCCCCATGGCCACGACCAACCTGTTCACCCACCCGGTGTTCAAGGAGGGCGCGCTGACCGCCAACGACCGCGGCGTCCGCCGGTACGCGCTGCGCAAGGTCATGCGCAACATGGACCTCGCCGCCGAGCTGGGCGCGCGCACCTACGTGCTGTGGGGCGGCCGCGAGGGCGCCGAGGTCGACTCCGCCAAGGACCTGCGCGCCGCGCTCGACCGCTACCGCGAGGGCATCGACACCCTGGCCCGGTACTCGGAGGATCGTGGCTACGGCCTGCGCTTCGCCCTCGAGCCCAAGCCGAACGAGCCGCGCGGCGACATCTTCCTGCCCACCATCGGCCACGCCCTGGCCTTCATCGCCACCCTCGAGCACGCCGACCTGGTGGGCCTGAACCCCGAGGTCGGGCACGAGCAGATGGCCGGGCTGAACTTCACGCACGGCATCGCGCAGGCGCTGTGGCAGGGCAAGCTCTTCCACATCGACCTCAACGGCCAGCACGGCATCAAGTACGACCAGGACCTCGTCTTCGGCCACGGCGACCTGCTGTCCGCCTTCGCCACCGTCGACCTGCTCGAGCACGGCGGCCCCGGCGGCGGCCCGGCCTACGACGGCCCCCGGCACTTCGACTACAAGCCGCTGCGCACCGAGGACGCCGACGGCGTGTGGGCCTCGGCGGCGGCCAACATGCGCACCTACCTGCTGCTCAAGGAGCGCGCCGCCGCCTTCCGCGCCGACCCCGAGGTGCAGGAGGCGCTGGCCGCGGCACAGGTGCCGGAGCTGGCGCAGCCGACGCTGGCCGACGGCGAGACGCACGCCGACCTGCTGGCCGACCCCTCGGCGTTCGAGGAGTTCGACGCCGAGGCTGCCGGCGCCCGCCCCGGCGGCCAGGTGCGCCTCTCGCAGCTGGCGGTGGAGCACCTGCTCGGCGCCCGCTGATGACGCTGGTCGCGGGGGTCGACTCCTCGACCCAGGCGTGCAAGGTCGTCGTCCGCGACGCCGTCTCGGGCGCGCTGGTGCGGGAGGGCCGGGCGCCGCACCCCGACGGCACCGAGGTCGACCCGCCCGCCTGGGCGGCCGCGCTGGACCGGGCGCTGGCGCAGGCCGGCGGGCTGGACGGCGTCGCGGCGGTCGCCGTCGGCGGCCAGCAGCACGGCATGGTCTGCTTGGACGACGACGGCGCGGTGGTGCGCCCGGCGCTGCTGTGGAATGACACCCGCTCGGCCGGTGCGGCCCGCGACCTCACCGCCGAGCTCGGCGGCGGGCAGGCGTGGGCCGACGCGGTCGGGCTGGTGCCGGTCGCCTCGTTCACGGTGACCAAGCTGCGCTGGCTGGCCGACGCCGAGCCCGCGAACGCCGCCCGCACCGCCGCGGTCTGCCTGCCGCACGACTGGCTGACCTGGCGGCTGGCGGGCGCCGGTCTGCCCGGTGGACCGGGCCTCGAGGCCCTGGTGACCGACCGCGGGGACGCCAGCGGCACCGGCTACTGGTCGGCGGCGACGGGGGAGTACCGCCCCGACCTGCTCGAGCGCGCGCTCGGGCACGGCGCCGTCGTCCCGCGGGTGCTCGGCCCGGCCGAGGCCGCCGGGTCGACGCCCGGCGGGGTCGTCCTCGGGCCCGGATCCGGGGACAACGCCGCCGCCGCGCTCGGCCTGGCGGCGGAGCCCGGGGACGTCGTCTGCTCGATCGGCACCTCCGGCGTGGTGTCGATCGTCTCCACCACGCCGGCGGCCGACCCGTCGGGCACGGTCGCCGGGTTCGCCGACGCCACGGGCAACTTCCTGCCGCTGATCGCCACGCTCAACGCCGCCCGCGTGCTCGACGCCACCGCCCAGCTGCTCGGGGTGGACCTCGACGAGCTGTCCCGGCTGGCGCTGTCGGCCCCGCCCGGCGCCGGCGGCCTCGTGCTGGTGCCGTACCTGGAGGGCGAGCGGACGCCGGACCGCCCGGACTCCACCGGCGCGCTGCACGGCCTGACGCTGGCGACCGCGGACCGGGCGCACCTGGCCCGCGCGGCGGTCGAGGGGCTGCTGTGCGGGCTGGCCGACGGGCTGGACGCCGTCGCCGCGACCGGCACCCCGGTGCGCCGGGTGCTGCTGGCCGGCGGTGGGGCGCGGTCGGAGGCGGTGCGCCGCATCGCCCCCGCCGTCCTCGGGGTGCCGGTGCTTGCGCCGCCGCCGGGGGAGTACGTCGCCGACGGCGCCGCCCGGCAGGCGGCCTGGGTGCTGGCCGGGGGCGAGGCGCCGCCCGAGTGGCCGCGGCCGGGCACCGAGCGGTACGAGGCCGACCCGGTGCCGGCCGTGCGCGAGCGCTACGCGGACGTGCGTGACCTCACCGCGCCGCGGCTGCGCTGACGCGCGTCCGTTATCCCCAACTAGCGCGGGACGCCGGAGGCAGGTCGGCGGGGGGTACCTAGACTCGACCGAGGGGCACGGCGATCCGGGACCCCGCACCGATCGAGGAGAGTGGTAGTGGCCGTCCGAGCCATCCGCGGCGCGACACAGGTGGACGCCGACGAGCGGGACCTGGTCCTCGACGCGACGCGGGAGCTGGTCACCGCGGTCATGGAGCGCAACCAGCTCGAGCACGACGACGTCATCAGCATCCTGTTCACCGCCACCCCCGACCTGGTCTCGGAGTTCCCGGCGCTGGCCGCCCGCGAGCTCGGCTTCGGGGACGTGCCGCTGATGTGTGCCACCGAGATCGGCGTCCCGCACGCGCTGCCGCGGGTGCTGCGGCTGATGGCCCACGTGGAGACCGACCGGCCGCGCGACGAGGTGCAGCACGTGTACCTGCGCGGGGCCGTGGCGCTGCGACGGGACATCGCCCAGTGAGCGCGGGCTTCACCGGCCAGGTCGCCCTCGACGGCCCGTCGGGGACGGGCAAGTCGAGCGTCGCGCGGGCGGTCGCCTCCCGGCTGGGCGCGGCCTACCTGGACACCGGCGCGATGTACCGCGCCGCGACGGTCGCCGTCCTGGATGCCGGGGTGGACCCGGAGGACGCCGAGGCCGTGGCCGCCGTCGTCGCCGCGGCCCGGATCGAGGTCGGGACGGCGGCCGACACCGAGCTGGTCGAGGTCGACGGCGTGGACGTCGCCGTGCGCATCCGGGGCGCCGAGGTCACCCGTGCGGTGTCGGCGGTCTCGGCGGTGCCCTCGGTGCGCCGGCGGCTGGTCGACCAGCAGCGCGCGCTGGTCTCCGCGGCCGACGCGGTCGTCGTCGAGGGACGGGACATCGGCACCGTCGTCCTGCCCGACGCGACGCTGAAGGTGTACCTGACCGCGGCCCCCGAGGCCCGCGCCCAGCGGCGGGCGGCCCAGCTCGGGCTGACCACGCCCCAGGAGATCGCCGAGCTCGCCGCCGACCTGCGCCGCCGCGACGAGTACGACAGCAGCCGCGCCGACAGCCCGCTGCGCCCGGCCGAGGACGCCGTCGTCGTCGACAGCACCCACCTCGACCGCGAGGGCGTCGTCGACCGGGTCGTCGAGCTGGCCCTCAGCACCGTCGGGGCGGGCACGTGAGCGAGCTCGCGAGCTCACGCAGGGACACAGCAACGCCGCTCGTGCGTTCGACGAGTGCCAGCGAGGAGGACGCATGAGCGAGCAGACCGGGCCGCTGCCGGTCGTCGCGATCGTCGGCCGGCCCAACGTCGGCAAGTCCACGCTGGTCAACCGCTTCCTGGGCCGCCGCGCCGCCGTCGTCCAGGACACCCCGGGCGTCACCCGCGACCGCATCGCCTACGAGGCGCTGTGGAACGGCAAGCGGTTCACCGTCGTCGACACCGGCGGCTGGGATCCCCGGGCCAGCGGGCTGGGTGCCTCGATCACCCGCCAGGCCGAGTACGCGATGCGGACCTCCGACGTCATCGTGTTCGTCGTCGACAGCCAGGTGGGCGCCACCGACACCGACCTGGCCGCCGCGCGGATCCTGCGCCGCAGCGACCGGCCGGTGATCCTGGTGGCCAACAAGGTCGACGACGAGCGCAGCGAGTCCAATGCCGCCGAGCTGTGGTCGCTGGGGCTGGGAGAGCCGCAGCCGGTGAGCGCGCTGCACGGCCGGGCCAGCGGCGACCTGCTCGACCTGGTGCTCGACGCGCTCCCCGAGGCGCCGCGGGAGCAGGAGGAGGAGGGCGGCCCCCGCCGAGTGGCGCTGGTCGGCCGGCCCAACGTCGGCAAGTCCAGCCTGATCAACCGCGTGGCGCGCGAGGAGCGATCCGTCGTCGACTCGGTCGCGGGCACCACCGTCGACCCGGTCGACTCGATCGTCACCCTGGGCGGCGAGGAGTGGCGGTTCGTCGACACCGCGGGGCTGCGCCGCAAGGTCAACACCGCCAGCGGCATGGAGTACTACGCCAGCCTGCGGACCGAAGCCGCCATCCAGGCCGCCGAGGTCGCCGTCGTGCTGGTGGCTGCCGACGAGGTGGTCAGCGAGCAGGACCAGCGGGTGATCACCCAGGTGATCGAGGCCGGTCGCGCGCTGGTCATCGCGTTCAACAAGTGGGACACCCTCGACGAGGACCGCCGCCTGCAGCTGGAGCGCGAGATCGAGCGCGACCTGGCCCGGGTGCGGTGGGCGTCGCGGGTGAACATCTCGGCCAAGACCGGCCGCGGCGTGGACAAGCTGGCCCAGCACCTGCGCGAGGCGCTGGCCTCCTGGGAGACGCGCGTGCCGACGGCGGAGCTGAACACCTATGTCCGCGCGCTGGTGCAGGAGACGCCGCCGCCGGCCCGCGGTGGCCGCGCCCCGAAGATCAAGTACGTCACGCAGGCCGACGTCCGCCCGCCGCGGTTCGTCGTCTTCTCCACCGGGTTCCTCGAGGCCGGCTACCGGCGGTTCCTGGAGCGCAAGTTGCGCGAGCGGTTCGGGTTCCACGGGACGCCGATCGAGATCTCGGTGAAGGTGCGCGAGGGTCGGGGGAGCGAGAAGCCGAGGAGCTGACCGATGAGTCCGGCCGCCGACGCCGGTCTCCCCGGCATGACCGCACCGCAGACGCACACCCTGGAGACCCGGGGCGCCGTGCTGACCTACGACGTCCGGCCCGGCACGCAGGCCTCGGAGCCGCCGCTGCTGCTCATCGGCTCGCCCATGGGCGCGTCGGGCTTCGCCTCGCTGGCCGAGCGCTTCCCCGAGCGCACCGTCGTCACCTACGACCCGCGCGGGGCCGACCGCAGCCGGCGCACCGACGGCGCGGCCGAGTCCACGCCGGAGGAGCACGCCGACGACCTGTCCCGGCTGGTCGACGCGCTGGGCGCCGGGCCGGTGGACGTGTTCGCCAGCAGCGGGGGAGCGGTCAACGCGCTGGTCTTGGTCGCCCGGCACCCCGAGCAGGTGCGCACCCTGGTGGCGCACGAGCCGCCCGCGGTGCAGTTGCTGCCCGACCGTGAGCCGGCGTTGGCCGCCTGCCGGCACGTGGCCGAGACCTACCGGCGTGCCGGCCACGGCGCGGGGATGGCGGAGTTCATCCGGCTGGTCATGCACTCGGGGCCGACCGACGGGTTCACCGAGCAGCCGTCGGCCGACCCCGCCGCCTTCGGTCTGCCGGCCGAGGACGACGGCTCTCGGGACGACGTGCTGCTCGGGCAGAACCTGCTGACCTCCACGTCGTACGAGCACGACGTCGACGCGCTGCGCCGGGTCCCGACGCGGGTCGTGGCGGCCGTCGGTGTCGGCTCGGCCGGGCAGCTGGCCCACCGCGGTGGTCTCGCCCTCGCCGACCGGCTCGGGACGACGGCCGTGGAGTTCCCCGGCGACCACGGGAGCTTCCTCGACTCCGGCTACGGCCCGCCGCCGGACGTCGACGCGGTGGCCGGGCGGCTGCGCGATGTGCTGGCCGGCGACCGGGACACGGTGACCCAGGGCGGCTGACCACCGGTCCGACTGCCTCGGCCGGTGCGGTAACCTGCTCTACGCAGGCGTCCGGGCGGTGCGAGCCACCCGGCGCTCGGGCTGTAGCGCAGCTTGGTAGCGCACTTGACTGGGGGTCAAGGGGTCGCAGGTTCAAATCCTGTCAGCCCGACAGTGGGAAACTGCAGCTCAGGGGCCGTGTCCGGAGAGATCCGGAACGGCCCCTGACTGCGTCTTGCGGCGCATGACCACCGTTTTGACCACCGTTAGGCCACTCTTACTCGCCGAAGGCGGCGCCGAGGACGTCCATCGCGCCGCGTGAGACGTCGGGCGCGACGTGCCCGTAGACGTCGCCGGTGATGGCGATCGACGAGTGGCCGAGGATCTCCGAGACGACCTTGAGCGGGACGCCGGAGGTGAGCAGCACGCTGGCCGCCGAGTGCCGGAGGGTGTGCAGCCCGGCGTGGGGGAGACCGGCCCTCGTGGCGGCGACCTTGAGTGCGCGAAGGGCGTTTCGGGGGTCGGAGGGCTCGCCGGTCACGGTGGTGAAGACGAAGCCGGTCTCCTGCCAGACCGAGCCGGCCTGCTGCCGCTCGTCGTCCTGGGTGGCGCGGACGTCGCGGAGCAGTCGCTCGGCCGGTGCGGACAGCGGGACGGAGCGCTTCGACCTCGCCGTCTTCGGCTCGGTGACCACCAGGCGTCCCTGGACGCGGGCGAGCGTGCCCCGCACCCGGAGCAGGCGCTTCGTCAGGTCGACGTCCGCCCACCTGAGAGCCAGCGCCTCACCCCGGCGCAGGCCGGTGTGCACCAGCAGCGCGAAGAGTGGGGCGTAGCGGGTGTCCTCAGCCGCACGCAGGAGGTCGGCGACCTGGGCAGGTGTCAGGTGGGCGGCCTCCACGCTGGTTACCTTCGGCCGCCGGATGACTGCTGCCGGATTGGACGCCAGCGCACCGTCGCGGACGGCGGTGTCCAGCACGGCGCGGAGATCGTGTACGCCGAACGGACAGTCGACTCGGCCAACCCCTTGTGCCGGAGCTCCACCACCCACCCCTCGACGTGGGACGGCCGGACCTTGTCCAGGGTCAGCCGCCCGATGGGGCTGGGAAGGATGTGCGTCCGGGCGACGCCGGCGTACATGACCTTGGTCGTCTGCTTGCACTCGGAGGCCTGCAGCGTCGTGTCGATCCAGTGCTGGGCAAAGGCCGCGACCGTCTGTCTGCGGTCCCGGGCGGGCTGCCCGTCCGCCACCCTCCGCCGGATCGCGGCCGCCTTGTCACGCGCCTCCTGCGGGGTTTCGCCGTAGACGGTGTGACGGGTGGCCACTCCAAGTTCGTCGGTGACTCGGAGGTTGATCTGCCAGCGCCCGTCCGGTCGGCGTCGCGGCGTGGATCCTTCCCTGTTGCCGCGACGCTTCGCCGAGGACCCGCTCCGCGGCGTCCGTGGACTCACCACCGGCCCCTCTCGCCGTCACCAAGTGACGAGTGTCAGGGGTCGGGCCGACGCAGGCCGTCGTGGATCCACAGGTCAGGGCCGATTCAGCCGGCTGTGGACGACGTCGAAGAGCCTGCCCTGATCCGTGCTGGTTCCTCTGCGTTGGGAGCGCGTCCGGGTCGGTTGAGGCGGTGGGGGAGCCTGAAGGTGCTGCACGTAGCGCTCGAGCTCGGCGCGGGAGATCCGACAGCTGCGGCCGATGTGCACCGGGCGTAGGTCGCCGGCCTTCATGAGGGCATAGACCGTGGTGCGGCCGACGCGGAGCACTGTGGCGGCCTCCTCGGGCGTCAGCAGCAACGAGTCGCTGGACACCGGCTCCCGAGGTCGATGAGTGTCGCCCATGTGTCGCCCTCCTCGTCGGCCGGCCTCGTGCGCCGGCGTTCGGCGCGGCAGCCCACCTGGAGAAGGCGCCATTTCCGGCCGGTTGGTGACACTGCACGGCGAAGTTCCTGTTTTTCTCCGGTTCTCCTGCAGTCCGGGTCCTCGATCACCGAGGGGCGGCGTCCTTCGAGTCCCTCGTCCTCCCGGCGGGCTCTGGTGTGTCTCCGGTTTTCCTCCGGTACGTCGAGGGGCTCGGGCGGTGTCATGCGAGCGCAGGTGATCGGGCGGTCACCGGTCGCAGCGCAGGCATGGAGGGTCCGGCTCGACGAGGTCCGCACGGTCGAGGACTCGGCGTGCTGGGCTGGGGTTGGCGAGCACGGGCACAGTAGGCGCGTGAGTTCCGACCGGCTGGGGTTGATCGCCACCGATCCGGCCGTGCTGAGCGGCCAGGCAGTGATCGCCGGCACCCGCGTGCCGGTCAGCGTGGTGCTCGACTGCCTTGCCGCCGGCATGAGCACCGAACAGATCGTCGAGGAGTGCCCGACCCTGACCTCCGAAGGCGTGCAGGCCGCTGCCGCCTACGGGGCGCTGCTGGCCCGTGAGGAACTGGTCCCGCTGGGCCCCGAGTGAGGGTCAAGCTCGACGAGAACGTCCCTCGTTCAGCTCGCCAGGTGCTCATCGCCGCCGGACACGATGTCGACACCGTCGTCGACGAGGGCCTCGGCGGTGCGTCGGATCCGCAGGTCGTGACCGCTGCAGCCGCTGACGGACGACTGTTGATGACCCTCGATCGCGGACTGGGCGACATCCGGGCGTACCCGTCGGGTAGCCACGCCGGCATCCTGGTGCTGCGCCCGTCTGACCAGTCGCCGCCGACCGTGGCCGCTGCGCTCGCGGAGGTGGTCGCCGGTCACGACCTGACCACGCTCGCCGGCACGGTCACCGTCGCGCAGCGCGGCCTGTTGCGTATCCGCCATCTCCAATAGCGGCAGACCTGCGCACGTTTCGGGGCTACGCGGACGGGGTGCGGCGTCCACGAGCCCCGTGGAGTCGTGAGCCGGTGGGGCATTTCGGACATGTCCTCGTTCAGGGCGTCATGACACTCCTCGGCAAGTCGCCTCCGCAGCAGTGCAACTTGAAACCTGCCACGGGTCTCCGCAGCGCCGCACCGTCGACCCTCGGCTGCGTAGTCGATCCTCGCTCACGGCCCCGGTTCCGCTACCCAACTGGACAAGATCACGAGCCGACACAGACCCGTGAATAGGTGAGTTGCAGGCGCGCGTCAGCGCGGGGCGGGCGCAGCCCGTCCTCCAGTTCTTCTGCAGTTGGTCAGGCGACGGGGTCGAGGACCACGGTGTGGCCGAGGCGTTCGAGCTGGGCGACCAGCCGGCGGGTGTGCGCCTCGTCGTTGCGCCGGGCCAGCCAGTCCGCTCCCAGTTCTCGGTAGGGCTCGTCGTCGCGGAGCATGTAGTAGGCCGAGACCAGGATGGAGTGGGCGACCGCGACCTGGGCGCGGCCCATCCCGCGCCGGGCGGTGAGCCGGGCGTGCTGGGCGGAGAGGTAGTTGGTGCCCTTCATCCGGGCTACCGAGCCGGCGGCCTCGACCAGCATGTGGTTGAGCCACTTGTTGCCGTGCCGGGCGCCGGCCGGGCTGCGCTTACCGGCCGACTCATAGACCCCCGGCGCCACCCCGGCCCAGGCGGCCAGGTGCGCCGCCGAGGGGAAGCGGGACATGTCGGCGCCGGTCTCGGCGATGATCACCTGGGCGACCCGGGGCCCCACGCCGGGGATGGTCTGCAGCAGCTGCAGCTGCCGGTCCCAGGGGGCGAACGCGTCCTCCAGTACCGCATCGAGCTCGGCCAGCGCGGCCTCCACCCGGTCCAGTCGGTCCAGGATGGCGCGGGCCAGCCGGGCGTGGTTGGCATCGAAGTGCCCGGTCAGCGCCTCGGTCAGCTCGGGGATCTTGACCCGCATCCGGCCCTTGGCCAGCTGCGCCAACGCCCGCGGATCGCGCTCTCCCTCGATCAGAGCGGCCAGCATCGCCCGGGCGGAGACCGTGGTCAGGCTGGAGGCCACCGAGGACAACTTGATCGACGCGTCCTCCAGCATCAGCTCCAGCCGGGTCGCCTCCCGGGTGCGGTCGCCCATCAGCTGCTCCCGATAGCGGGTGAGCATCCGCAGCCGGCGGATCCCCGGCGGCGGCACGAACGACGGGCGCAGCAGGCCGTGCTCGAGCAGCTGGGCGATCCACTCGGCGTCCTTGACGTCGGTCTTGCGCCCGGGGACGGCCTTCATGTGCGCGGCGTTGAGCAGCCAGACCTCCATGACCTCTTCCAGGCAGTAGAACGGCGCCTTCCAGTAGGTCGAGGTCGACTCCATCGCCGCGATCGTCACCCCGTGCTCATCCAGCCAGTTCCGCATCACCCCCAGCGCGCGGGTGGTGGTCTTGACCGTCCGGGTCTCACTCACCCGGCGACCGCCGGGGCCCGGGATCCGCATGCAGACGGTCAGCGACTCCTTGCCAATGTCCAGCCCGGCGACCCGCTCGAACAGCACCTCCACCGCGACCACTTCCTCCCTGACGACGGTCGGTGGACGCCGTCCGGAGGGTCCTCTGCCAGGACACAGACCCACGCGCTCGCAGCAGCAATCAGAGGCACCCGAG
>NZ_FNOT01000008.1 GCF_900107105.1 Geodermatophilus africanus | reverse complement strand
CGGGCCGAGCGGAGCGAGGCACGGGGGGCAGCGGGGTCCTTAATGTATCGTCCCGATACATCGATCCGCAGACGACGAGGGGGCGACGTGCTCGAGTTCGCCATCCTCGGCCTGCTGCACCAGTCGCCGATGCACGGCTACGAGCTGCGCAAACAGCTTGCCCAGGTGCTCGGCGGGCTGCGCAGCATCTCCTACGGGTCGCTGTACCCCGCGCTCAAGCGGCTGTACGCCGCCGGCTACGTCACCACCGACGAGCCGGACCCGCGCGCACCCCTGCCGGCGGACGCACCGCCGCTGACCGGCCGCCGCGGGAAGGTGGTCTACACGATCACCGCCGAGGGCAAGGAGCGCTTCCACGAGCTGGTGAGCCAGTCCGGCCCGGAGGCGTACGACGACGGCGGGCTCTTCGGCGTCCGCCTGGCGTTCTTCCGGCACACCGCCGCGGACGTCCGGCTGCGGATCCTCGAGGGCCGCCGCCGCACCGTCGAGCGGCAGCGCGAGGGCCTGCGGGCCTCGCTGAGCCGGACCCGCGAGCGGCTGGACCGCTACACCCTCGAGCTGCAGCGCCACGGTCTGGACTCCGTCGACCGTGAGGTCCGCTGGCTGGCCGAGCTCATCGACCGCGAGCTGACCGACAGCGAAGGGCGCCGAGACGACGGCGCCGCCCAGGGGGACCCGCCGGCACAGGCGCCACCCGAGCCCTGACCAGCACCTCCCGACGACCCGGCGGGAGAGCTCCGCGCCCGCCACCCCCAGCAGGACCGTCAGCGGTCCGCGTCCACCGGCCGCACCCGGTCCGAGAACAAGGAGATGTCCATGGGATCCGTCAAGGTCGCCATCGTCGGCGTCGGCAACTGCGCCGCCTCGCTCGTGCAGGGCGTGCACTACTACCGCGACGCCGACGAGACCACGTCGGTGCCGGGCCTGATGCACGTGCGCTTCGGCGACTACCACGTCAGCGACGTGCAGTTCGTCGCCGCGTTCGACGTCGACGCCAAGAAGGTCGGCCGCGACCTCTCCGAGGCCATCGTCGCCAGCGAGAACAACACGATCACCATCTGCGACGTCCCGCCGCTGGGCGTGACGGTGCAGCGCGGCACCACGCTCGACGGCCTGGGCAAGTACTACCGGGCGACCATCGAGGAGTCCGACGAGGAGCCGGTGGACGTCGTCGCGGCGCTGCGCGAGTCCGGTGCCGACGTGCTGGTCTGCTACCTCCCGGTCGGCTCGCAGCAGGCCGCCGAGTTCTACGCGCAGTGCGCGCTGGACGCCGGCGTGGCCTTCGTGAACGCGCTGCCGGTCTTCATCGCGGGGACGCCGGAGTGGGCCGACAGGTTCACCGCGGCCGGGGTCCCGATCGTCGGCGACGACATCAAGTCGCAGGTCGGCGCGACCATCACCCACCGGGTGCTGGCCAAGCTCTTCGAGGACCGCGGCGTGCAGCTCGACCGCACCATGCAGCTCAACGTCGGCGGGAACATGGACTTCAAGAACATGCTCGAGCGGGAGCGACTGGAGTCCAAGAAGATCTCCAAGACCCAGGCCGTCACCAGCCAGGTCGACCGGGACATGGGCACCGACAACGTGCACATCGGCCCCTCGGACCACGTGCCGTGGCTGTCGGACCGCAAGTGGGCCTACGTGCGCCTCGAGGGCCGCGCGTTCGGCGACGTCCCGCTGAACCTGGAGTACAAGCTCGAGGTCTGGGACTCCCCGAACTCGGCCGGCATCATCATCGACGCCGTCCGGGCCGCGAAGATCGCGAAGGACCGCGGGGTCGGCGGCCCGATCCTCTCCGCGTCGTCCTACTTCATGAAGAGCCCGCCGGTGCAATACAGCGACAGCGAGGCCCGCGACGCCGTCGAGGCGTTCATCCGGGGTGACCTGGAGCGGTGAGGACACCCCTGCGGAGGGGCCGGCCGGCTCCTCCGCAGGGTCCCGCCGCGAGCCGGCGAGAGGCGGGGGCAGAGGGGTCCTCCTACCGCGTGGGACGGCGCCGGCGACCTGCCCGGATGCCTACGCTGACCGCATGCCCGCCCGCCGCCGTCCGCTGCTGCCCGCGCTGGGGCTGACGGTGGCGCTGCTGGCCGGCTGCGGCGGCACCGACGAGCGTGCGGAGGGCGCGCCGGTCACCGAGGAGGAGGCCGCCCTCCTCGCCCAGCTGCTGGCCGACACCCACGACCGGGGCGGCGCGGACTTCGTCGTCACCGCCCCGTACGGCGAGGACACCGTGCTCACCCTCACCGGGGAGGTCGACCTCGCCGGCGGTGCCGGGCGCGCACAGGCGGTCACGACGTACGGCGACGACCGCGCCGACGAGACCCGAACCCTCTTCTTCACCGCCGACGAGCTGTGGTTCGGCGAGGTGCCGGGCCTCCCGGCCGCGCTGGGCGCCGAGGGTCTGCCCGAGGCCTCCTACGTGCGCCGTCCCGTCGCGCTGGGGGAGCAGGCGCCGCTGGTGGACGTCCTCACCCGGGTGGTGCTCAACCTCGCCGCCGAGGAGCCGGACGACACCGGCGACTTCCGCGCCGCGGGCTACACGTGGGCGGGCGACCGCTCGATCGACGGGGAGCTGGCCCAGCTCTACGCCTCGGAGGCCGGCTGGTCGGTCGCGGTCGACCGCTCCACCGACCTGCTGGTGCAGTACCGCACCCCGCTGCCGGGTCAGGAGTTCGAGGTGACGGTCACGCTGTCCGACCACGGCCCGCGGGAGATCACGCTGCCGGCCGAGGGGGAGTCCGTGGACGGCGAGGCGCACCCGGACGTGGCGGCGACCGTCGGGTTGTAGTCGAAGGACCCGCTGCCCCCCACCATGGAAGGACCTGAGGGGAGGGGGCGGGACCCTGCAGGGGGCGGGGCCTGCAGGATCCGGGACATGAGGGGAGGGGGCGGCCTCTTCCCCAGACCGCCCCCTCCGGGCACGTTCCTACCAGACGCGGGGCGTCCCCGCACCCACCGACGCGCCGGTCAGTTCACGGTCGGGTCGGCCGGTGCCGTCGACAGCACCGCCAGCGGCCCGGTCTGGCGGCCCATCACCCGGCGCCACAGCTCCGGGCCGGCCAGCTCGCTGAGCACGTCGTCCGGGCGGCCCGGCACGCAGGCCCAGGCGCCCTCGGCGACCTCGGCGGCCAGCTGGCCCGGCGACCAGCCCGCGTAGCCGGCGAACACCCGCAGGCCCCGCACCCGGCCGACCAGCTCGTCGGGGTCGGCGTCCAGGTCGACCAGGTGCACGTCGCCGGCCACCGGCCGCAGGCCGCAGTCCCCGCTCGGGGTGGTGCAGACGGCGAGGCACAGCGCCGTGTCCGTCTCGCACGGGCCGCCGACGTGGAACACGCCGGGGTCGACGGCGAGGTCGCACCAGCCGGGCAGCACGTCGCCGATCTCCACCTGGCTCGGCCGGCCCAGCACGACGCCCAGCGTGCCGCTGTCGTTGTGGTCGAGCACGAACACGACCGTGCCGGCGAAGGTGGGGTCGGTGAGCCCCGGCATCGCCACGAGCAGCGAGCCGGGGCGGACGTCGTCCAGGGTGCCCGTCGAGAGCGCCGGGACCGGGTCCGGACGGCGTCGGCCCGTCGCGGGCCGGGCCGGCGGCCCCGACTCGGGATCGGGCGAGGACGGGGGAGTCATCGCTCTCCAGTGTGCCCCACGGGAACGCCGACCGGCGGGCGGAACTCTCCCCGCGGGGAAGGGTCTTTCGGCCCGTCGTCCACCCTGAGGGGAGGGGAGGCCATCGTAGGGTGACCGGGTGCGGCAGGCGGGGACGACCGTGCGCTCGCTGCTGGCCCGCCCCGACTTCCGACGGCTGCTGGCCACCCGGCTGTCCGCCCAGTTCGGGGACGGCGTGCTGCAGGCCACCCTCGCCGGGACCGTCCTGTTCAACCCGCAGCGGGCCACCGACCCGGTCGCGGTCGCCGCCGCGTTCGCCGTCCTGCTCCTGCCGTACTCGCTGGTGGGGCCCTTCGCCGGCGTCTGGCTGGACCGGTGGCGCCGGCGGCAGGTGCTGGTGCACGCCGACCTGCTGCGCGCGGCGCTGGTCGGCGTCCTGGCACTGCTCGTGGCGGGCGGGTCGACCGGTCTGCCGTTCCTGCTCGCCGGGCTGGCGCTGTTCTCCGTCGCCCGCTTCGTGCTGTCGGCGCTGTCGGCGGCCCTGCCGCACACGACGGTGGACCTGGTGCCGGCCAACGCGCTGTCCACGACGTCGGGCGCGGTGGCCACGGTGGTCGGCGGGGCGGCCGCGGTCGCGGTGCAGCAGGTCGCCGGCATCGCCGGTGACGCCGGGTACGCGCTGCTGACCCTCGGCGCGGCCGGGCCCTACCTGCTCGCCGCGGCGGCCGCCGCCGGGTTCCCCCCGGGCGCGCTCGGCCCGGACGGGACCGCGGACTCGTCCGCCCGCCAGGTGCTCGTCGGCCTGGTCGCCGGCGTGCGCCACGTGCGGGCCCGCCCACCGGCGGTCCCCGCGCTGGCCGTCATCACCGTGCACCGGCTCTGCTTCGGCGTGCTGACACTGATGACGCTGCTGTTCTCCCGCGCCACCGCACCGCCCGGGGCGGGGCTGCTGGGCGTGGGGACGGCGGTGGCCGCCGGCGCGGTCGGCACGCTGCTGGCCGCCGCGGTCACCCCCGGGGCGGTGCGCCGGCTCGGGACGGCGCGGTGGGTGACCCTGCTGCTGGCGCTCGGGGGCGTGCTGCTGACCGCACTCGCGCTGCCCTTCCTGCCGGTCACGGTGGTGCTGGCCGGCGCGGTGCTCGGGTTCCTGGGTCAGGGCGTGAAGATCTGCGTCGACGCGACCCTGCAGCAGGCGGTGGACGACGACGTCCGCGGCCGGGTGTTCTCGGTCTACGACGTGCTCGTCAACGTCGGCTACGTCGTCGCGCTGCTGGCCGCGGCGTTCCTGCTGCCGGCCGACGGCGTCTCCCCGCCCGCCGTGGTCGCCGTCGGCACGGCCTACGTCCTCACGGCCCTCTACGCCGCTCGCGCCCTGCTGCGGCGCTGACCGGCCGGGGGCCTAGAGCTCCGGGACGCAGGGTCCCTGGCCGAGGCGGGCCAGGCCCGCGAGGTCCCCGGCGGCGTAGTCGGTGACGCCGGGCACGGTCTCCGGGTAGAGCAGCTGGGAGTCGTCGTCCACGTGGTCGAGGCCCACCAGGTGGGCCAGCTCGTGCAGCACGACACCCGAGGCCGTGGCCGCGCCGCCGGGCTGCGCGAGGATCTCGGGGAACTGCTCGGCGTCGAGGGTCACCGTGCCGGTGACGTAGACCCGGGCGCCCTCGCCCAGCGACACCGCCAGGCTGCCGGCCTCGCCGACGGTGTCGCCCGCGAGCCCCGGCGCCTCGGCCGCCGTCCGCCAGCTGACCAGGACCGGGGCCCAGCGGTCGCCGTAGCGGTCGGGCTGGTACGCCGCCCGCTCCAGGGACGGCACCTCGTCGGTCGGGCCGTCGTACACGAACACCAGGCCGGTCGCCCGGCCGAGCCGGGCGACGGCCGCGTGCACCATCTCCTCCCCGCCAGTGGGGGACTCGTCGGGCCGGACGACGTAGCGGACGACGCGGCACGGGTCGTAGGCCACCGGCGTCGTCCCGTCGGCCTGCAGCAGCGAGAACGCGTGCGGTCCGCCACCCTCGGGGACGGGCTGCGGGACCCCCCGCGGCGAGCCGCTCGCGTCGACGCCGGGGGTGGGGCGGTCCGACGGGGCGGCCGCCACCGGGACGCCCGCGCCCGGTGCGGGGTCGGCCGCGACGACGCGGTCCCACGGCCACTGCACGGTCCCGGTGAGGAGGGCGGCCCCCAGCGAGCCGCCGACGACCAGCAGGACGGCGAGCAGGCCAAGCAGGCCCGAGCCGCGGCGCCGGCGCGGGGGCGGCTCCGCGGCACGCCAGGGGACCGGCCGGACCGGCAGGCCGAGTGCCTCGTCCACCACCCACTGCGGCGTGCGTCCGCTCGGCGAGGTGGGCAGCCCCGACCGCGGCTCCGGGCCGTCCTCGTCGCGCACGTGTCTCCTGTCGGCAGCCGGCGGCCCGGGCTGTAGCCGGGTCAGCCGTGGCGGGTGGCCCACCAGGCGCGCAGCTCGGCCTCGGCCGCGTCGGGGTCGAGCGGGCCGCGCTCGAGCCGCAGGTCCTTGAGGAACCGCCACGCCGCGCCGACGTCGGGGCCCTCCCCGATCCCCAGGATCGCCATGATCGCCTTGCCGTCGAGGTCCGGGCGCACCCGCGCGAGGTCCTCGGCCGCCGACAGCTCGGCGATCCGCTGCTCCAGCGAGTCGTACGTCGCCGCCAGTGCGGCCGCCCGGCGCCGGTTGCGGGTCGTGCAGTCCGAGCGCACCAGCTTGTGCAGCCGGAGCAGCAGGTCCCCGGCGTCGGTGACGTAGCGGCGGACGGCCGAGTCGGTCCACTCGCCGCGGCCGTAGCCGTGGAAGCGCAGGTGCAGGACGGTCAGCCGGGCGACCGCCTCCACGACCTCCTTGGAGTACCGGAGCGCCTGCAGCCGCTTGCGGACCAGCTTCGCGCCGACCACCTCGTGGTGGTGGAAGGAGACCCGGCCGCGCGGCTCGTGCCGGCGGGTGGCCGGCTTGCCGATGTCGTGCAGCAGCGCGGCCAGCCGCAGCACGAGGTCGGGCGACTCGTGGTCCGGGTCGGCCTCCTCCAGGGCGATCGCCCGGTCGAGCACCGTCAGCGAGTGGCTGTAGACGTCCTTGTGCTGGTGGTGCTCGTCGATCTCCATGCGCAGCGCGGAGAGCTCCGGCAGGACGACGTCGGCCAGGCCCGTGGCGACGAACAGCTCCAGCGCCGCCCGGGGGGAGTGCTGCAGCAGCGTCTTCGACAGCTCCACCTGGACCCGCTCCGGGGTGATGCGGCCCAGCTCGGGCGCCAGCGAGGTCATCGCCTCGACCACCTCGTCGACCGGCGTCAAGCCCAGCTGGGAGACGAACCGGACCGCGCGGAGCATCCGCAGCGGGTCGTCGGCGAAGGACTCGACCGCCGTGCCCGGCGTCCGCAGCCGACCGGCCAGCAGGTCACCCAGGCCTCCGTAGGGGTCGGTGACGGTGCGGTCGGGCCCCAGGGAGACCGCCATCGCGTTCACGGTGAAGTCGCGACGGGCGAGGTCGTCGACGAGCGAGTCGCCCCACGCCACCTCCGGGTTCCGCGACTCCCGGTCGTAGCGGTCGGCGCGGAAGGTGGTGATCTCCAGCCGGACGCCGCCCACCTCGGCCCCCACCGTCCCGAAGGCGATGCCGGTGTTCCACGTGGAACTGGCGAACCCGCGGAGCAGCTGCAGCACCTGCTCGGGCCGGGCGTCGGTGGTGACGTCGAGGTCGCCGGGCACCGTGCCGGCTCCCCGCCCACCCCCGGAGCCCGCGGACAGCAGCGCGTCGCGGACCGAGCCCCCGACGAGGTGCACCTCGAACCCGGCGGCGGTGAAGCGCTCCCCGAGCCGGGTCAGCACGGGGGAGAGGTCGACCAGCTCGCGCACCGTCTCCTGGACGGCGGGCGGCACGGGGGCAGCAGCCGCCGTCGGAGGGGAAGGCTCACCGGACACGACGATCCAGGGTACTGCCGTGGCGCGCGCTACCCTCCTGGCATGGCTGGGACGGGCGGGCGCGGGCGCCCCGGCCGCCGCTTGCGGCGGGTCGACGAGACCTCCGCCGGGGGCCTGGTGGTGGCCGACGACCCCGTCACGGGGCCGCGCGCCGCCCTCATCGGCCGCACCGACCGACGCGGCCGGCTGCTCTGGTCCCTGCCCAAGGGTCACATCGAGGAGGGCGAGACCCCGGAGGACACCGCCGTCCGGGAGGTCGCCGAGGAGACGGGGATCATCGGCGAGGTCGTCGCCCCGCTGGGCATCATCGACTTCTGGTTCGTCGCCGACGGCCGCCGTGTGCACAAGACGGTGCACCACTTCCTGCTGCGCGCCATCGGCGGAGCCCTGTCCGACGCCGACATCGAGGTGACCGAGGTCGCCTGGGTGCCGCTCGACGAGCTCAGCACCCGGCTGGCCTACGCCGACGAGCGGGCGCTGGTCGAGCGGGCCCCCGCCCTCCTCGCCGACAGCGCGTGAGCCAGCTCGCGAGCGCACCGGGGGGCACAGCAGCCGACCGGGTCGCGGTGGCGACGACCGGCGAGGAGCTGCGGTGAGCCGGCCGGCTGCCGGGCGCACCGGCGGCCGGTCCGCCGCCCGGGGCCCCGGCCGCACCGCCCGGGGGACGACGGTCGCCGCCGCGCTGGCCGGCGTGCTCACCGCCCCGCTCGTCACGCTGGCGCCGGCCGCGGCCGCCGCGCCCCGGGAACCCGCCACGACCGAAGCGACCTCCGACGAGCGCCCGGTCGGCGTCCGGCTCACCCGCCTGGACCCCCGCACGCTGGTGCCGGGCGCGACGGTCACCATCGAGGGCGAGCTGACCAACACCGGCACGGAGACGCTCACCGACCTCGACGTGCGGCTGCAGCGCGGCGAGCCGTTGGACACGCGCGGCGAGCTGCAGGCCGTCGACGGCGACCCCGACCCGGTCGCCGTCGCCACCACGCCGTTCCAGGACGTGACCGCTGAGCTGCCCCCGGGCGGGGCCGTCCCCTTCAGCCTCACCACGACCAGCGACGCGCTGGCGATCGACCGGGACGGCGTCCACCCGGTGCTGCTCAACCTCAACGGCATCGGCGCCGACGGGGAGCGCCGCCGGGTCGGGGAGCTGACCACCTACCTCGTGCAGCCGCCGGCGGTGCCCGCGACGCCGACCGGCGTCGCCTGGCTCTGGCCGTTGGTCGAGCGCACCCACCGCGACGCCTCCGGCACCTTCGTCGACGACCGGCTGACCGACGAGGTGGCGGCCGGCGGCCGGCTGGACCGGGCACTGGCTACCGTGGAGCGGCTCCCCGAGACCGCCCCGCCCGAGGGCGGCGAGCCGGCGCCGGTGGTGCCGGTGACCCTGGCCGTGGACCCCGCGCTCGTCGAGGAGCTGCAGGTCATGGCCGACGGCCCGTATCCCGTCGGCGGGGAGGAGGACGCCGGCTCCGGCAGCGACGAGGCCGCCGCCTGGCTCACCCGGCTGCGCGCCGTGGCCGCCGACCACCCGGTGGTCGCGCTGCCCTACGGCGACGTCGACGCCGACTCCCTCACCGGCGCGGGCCTCTCCGCGGTCGTCAGCCGCAGCCTCCCCGGCAGTGCCGAGGGGACGGCACAGGACGACCCCGACGCGCCCGCCGCGCCACCGACCGGCGCGCCGGCCGAGACCGAGGCCGACGGGACCGCCGGCGCGGACATCCTCCGGGAGGTGCTGGGCGTGGAAGCCCGCACCGACCTCGCCTGGGCCGTCGGCGGCGCGCTGCGCCCGGAGACGCTCGACGTCCTCCGGGACGGCGGCGTCGAGGAGGTCGTCCTGGCCCCCGGCGGGCTCATCGACGGCGCGGCCGCACTCGGCCTCGAGGGCCCGGCCGTCGCCCGGACGACGGTGCCCGCCGGGGACGGCGCGGTCGACGCCCTGGTCGCCGATCCCGCACTCAGCGGCCTGGCGGGCGGGGCGCCGGTCGCCGGCGGACCCCGCGCCGCCGAGCAGCGCTCGGTCGCCGAGCTGGTGCTGCAGACGCTCCAGCCGGGCGACGCCGCCACCGGGCAGACCCTGCTCGTGGCCCCGCCGCGCGAGGTCGACCCCGACCCGGCCACGGTCAGCGCGGTGATGGCCGCCGCCGCGACACTGCCGGGGCTGCGGCCGCTGTCGGTGGCCCAGCTCGGCGACGGCCCGGTCGCCGACACCGGCGAGCTGGCCGCCCCGGAGGACCCAGGTGGCCTCGAGGCCGCCGGGCTGGCCGACGTCGCCGAAGCGGTGCGCGTCCGCGACCAGCTCGCCGGCGCGGTCGTCGGGAACGCGGACGCGGTGCTCGCGCCCTGGGACGCCGCGGTCGCCCGCACCACCTCCGCCGCGTGGCGGGACGATCCCGCCGCCTTCCTCTCGGCCGCCGCGGACCTGCGGACGACGGTCCGGCGGTTGCTCGAGCGGGTCACGCTGCTCGCCCCGGCCGCCGGCATCTACAGCCTGGCCTCCAGCGACTCCCCGCTCGTGCTCACCGTCAGCAACGAGCTGCCCTTCGCCCTCCGCGTGCAGCTGCGGGTGCAGAGCCGCGGCAACGCGCTGTCGGTGGGCGACCTCGGCGACCAGGTGCTCGGCCCCGAGCAGCGAACGACGCTGCAGGTCCCGGCGCAGGTGCGGCAGTCCGGCCGCTTCGGCGTCGCGGCCACGCTCGTCACCCCGGACGGCGCCCCGCTGGGCGACCCGGTGCAGCTGCAGGTGCAGAGCACCGCGTACGGCACCATCTCGGTGGTCATCACGATCGGCGCCGCGGCGCTGCTCGGACTGCTCTTCCTGCGCCGGCTGGTGCGCTTCGTGCTGCGCCGCCGCCGCGGCGTCCCCGGCGACGAGGACGGCGACCTGCCCGGCCCGGCCCCCGAGGGCGCGGCCGTCCCGCTGCCGCCCACGCGGAGTCCGGTGTGAGCGAGGTCACGAGCTCGCACGAGGAGCACCGCAGCCCCGCGGACGGGGCCGCCGAGCGCCGGCCCCGGGGCGATCGCGGCGCGGGGGAGCAGCCCCGTCGGCCGCTGCCCCCCGTCCCGCCGCCGCCCGCCGCGCCGCCCCGCCCCGCCGACCGCACCCGGGCCCCGGGCGACGGCCGCGGGGAGCCGCCGCCGGTGGGCGGTCCGCGGACCCCGCCGGCGCTGCCGCTGCCCCCGCCGCCGTACCCCAAGGCGCCGCCCGGGGGGCGGCCGCTGCCGCCGGTCCCGCCGCCGGCACCGCGCGTCCGCGACCTGCCGCCGGTGCCGCCGCCGCGGCGCGCCTCCCGGTGGGTCCCCGGGCCCGACGACACCCAGCTCATCCCGGTGCTGCCGGCGGTGCCGCGCCGCGTCGACGAGACCGACGAGGAGGTCGAGGCCCGCGAGGGCCGGCCGGGCGCCAGCGGCGGCATCCTGCGCGCCGCCGGCACGATGGCCGTGGCCACGCTCGTCTCCCGCATCACCGGACTGCTGCGGACCATGGTGCTCACCGCGGCGCTGGGCGTCGGCCTGGTCGGCGACGCCTACAACACGTCCAACACGCTGCCCAACATCGTCTACGAGCTGCTGCTGGGCGGGGTGCTCACCTCGGTCGTCGTCCCGCTGCTCGTGCGGGCCCAGGAGCGGGACGACGACGACGGGACCGCCTACGCCCAGCGGCTGGCCACCGTCGCGACCGCCGGGCTGGTCCTGGTCACCGGACTCGCGATCCTGGCCGCGCCCCTGCTGACCGCGCTGTACGGCCTCGACGAGGACCCCGACCAGTACCGGCTGGCGACCTGGCTGGCCCGCATCCTGCTCGTGGAGATCGTCTTCTACGGCCTCGGCGCCCTGGCGCAGGCGATCCTCAACTCCCGCGGGGTGTTCGGCCCGCCGGCCTGGGCGCCGGTGCTCAACAACGTCGTCGTCATCGCCACCGGGCTGCTGTTCCTCGCCGCCACCGGCCCCGGTCAGCTCACGCCGGTGACCATCACTGACGGCCAGGTGTGGCTCCTCGGTGCCGGCACCACGCTGGGCATCGCCGTCCAGGCCTTGGTGCTGCTGCCGCTGCTGCGCCGGGCCGGCGTCCCGCTGCGTCCCCGCTGGGGGCTCCGCGACACCGGGCTGGGCGAGGCGGCCAGGCTCGGCCTCTGGGTGATCGGCTACGTGGCGGCCAGCCAGGTCGGCGTCGTGGTGGCCACCCGCATCGCCAACGCCGCCGGGCGCGCCGGCGGGCTCGGCTCGATCGGGTTCGCCAACGCCAGCCTGCTGTTCCAGATGCCCTACGGGATCATCGGTGTCGCGCTGCTGACCGCGCTGGTCCCGCGCCTGAGCCGGGCCGCCGCGCGCGCCGACGTCCCCGGTGTGGTGCGCGACCTCTCCCTCGGCACGCGGCTGTCGGCCCTCGGCCTGCTGCCGCTCAGCGCCGCGCTGACCGTGCTCGGCCCCACGCTGGCTGTCGTCGTCTTCGCCCGCGGCAACACCGGCGCCGACGATGCCCGCGCCATCGGCCTCGCGCTCGCCGTGGGCGCGTTCGGGCTGCTCCCGATGGCGGTGACCCTGCTGCAGCTGCGGGTCTTCTACGCCATGAAGGACTCGCGCACCCCCACGCTGATCCAGGTGGGGATGGTCACCGTCCGCGTGTCGCTGCTGCTGCTCGTGCCGGTCGTCGTCCCGCCCGAGCGGGTGGTGGCCGGGCTGATGCTGGTCACCAGCGTCACGTACGTGGCCGGCTGGCTGATCGGGCACGCCGTGCTGCACCGCCGGCTCGGGACGCTGGAGAACCGCGCCACGCTGGTCCCCGTGCTGCGCGTCACCCTGGTCGCGGTCGTCGCCGGCCTGCTGGGCTGGCTGGCGGTGTCCCTGGCCGACGGCGCACTGGGACCGTCGGTGGCAGGCTCGCTCGGCACCGTGCTGCTCGGTACCGTGGTCATCGGCGTCGCGACCCTGATCGGGTTCGTGCTCGCCCGCGTCCCCGAGGTCCAGGAGCCCCTGGCCGCCGTCCGGGCCCGGCTGGGGCGCAGGTGAGCGGCGTGGCGCCGCCGCCGGGGCAACCCAGCCGCCGGCACGGAGGGGACAGGGGGCCGGACGCACCGATGACGTCCACAGCCATCGGTCTCCCCGACCGGTACCGCCCGCTCGACGAGGTCGGCCCCACCGAGACCACCGCCACCGGCGTCATCCACTGCTGGCGGGCCAAGGACCGGATCCTCAACCGCGACGTCGCCATCCGGGTGCACACCCCCGGCGGCCCGGCCGCCCGCGAGTGGATCACCCGCGCGCTCACCGCCGGCGGGCTGGCCACACCCGCCCTGGCCATGGTCTACGACGCCGCCGAGGGCAGCGAGGGGGCGGCACCCGGCGGCGCGGCCTACGTCGTCAACGAGTGGATCGAGGGCCGCACCCTCGCCGAGCGGCTGGCCGAGGGTCCGATGCCCGAGCGCGAGGCGCGCACCGTGCTGCGCCGGCTCGCCGAGGGCGTCGCCGCGGCCCACCGGGTGGGACTCGCCGTCGGCGGGCTCACCCCGGAGACCGTCGTCCTGCGGCCCAACGGCCTGGTCGGGCTGCGGTCCGTGCCGGCCGCCAGCGGCAGCGTCCAGGGCGACGTCGCCGCCCTCGGCGAGCTGCTCGAGTACTGCCTCACCGGCCGGCGCCCCGGCACCGCACCGGCCGGGCGGACGGCGGGGATGCCCCCGGACCTCGCCGCGCTGGTGCGCCGCGCCCGGTCCACCGAGCCCGGCGCCGGCCTGTCGAGCGTCGCCGCGATGGCCGCCCTGCTGGCCGAGCGCCCGCGCACCGGGCACACCGCCGACCCGCAGCGCGCCCCGGACGAGTCCGACAGCGGGTGGCTGCGCCGGTTGCGCGAGCGCCGCGAGGAGGAGCGCTCGGCCGGCGCCCGGGACGACGTCGCGGTCGACCCCGCGCCGACCCGCGACGCCTCCGGCACCGCCTCCCCGCCGCTGGACGCCCGCGGCCTGCCGCCGGTCCCCGCCCGCCGGCACGAGGACGACGAGGACGACCTGCTGCCGCTGTCGGCCGACCGGGACGACGACCGCGACGGCGCGGTCCACGCCCGCGACCACGCCCCCGCGCAGGAGCGACGGCGGCGGCTGCTCGTCGTCGGGCTGCCGCTGGCCGCGCTGGCCGTCGTGATCGCGCTCGCGGTCTACCTGGGCAACGTGATCTCGCCCGACGACGTCACCGGCGACCAGTCACCCGTCCCCAGCACGCCGTCGTCCAGCGCGCCGCCCGCGGGGGGGACGGCCGAGCCCGACGACACCCCCGCGCTGACCATCTCCGGCGCGAGCGTGTACGACCCGTTCGGCGACGGGGACCCGGACAACCCCGACGACGTGCCGCTGTCCTTCGACGGCGACCCGTCCACCGCCTGGTCGACGGTGACCTACCGGGGGTCGGCGGCGTTCGGCAACCTCAAGGACGGCATCGGCGTCCTCTACGACCTCGGCTCCGAGCAGGCCCTGACCGGCCTCGGCGTCACCGGCACCGCCGGCGCGACCGTCGAGGTCCGGGTCGGCGACGAGGCCGAGGGCGACCTCGACTCCTACGAGGTGGTCGCCGACGGCGAGCTCGGCGACGCGGCCGACCTCTCCTTCGACGAGCCGGTCACCACCCGCTACGTGCTGCTGTGGCTGACCGGGCTGGCGCCGTCGGACGGCGGCTTCTCCGCCGAGGTCGCCGAGGTCACCCTCACGCCGGCGGGCTGAAGTAGGGACCACCCTTCTCCCCACGCCTCGGAGAAGGACCCGTTCTCCGCACCCCTCGCAAGCTCGGGGCGGTGCTCTGAACGGGGCCGGCGGTGGCGGCTGACACCCCCTGCGGGGCCGTGGACCTGGGAATGCAGCCCCTACGATCTCCGTTGTGCCGCGCGTGACGACGAACCACCCGACCCCCGGCCCCGCCGTGACGGCGGAGCACGTGGAGCCCGCGATCCCGCCCGCCGAGCAGGACGGCGTCCGTGACCTGATCATCATCGGGTCGGGTCCGGCCGGGTACACCGCCGCCATCTACGCCGCCCGCGCGAACCTGCACCCCCTGGTGTTCGAGGGCTCGCAGTTCGGCGGCGCGCTGATGACCACCACCGAGGTCGAGAACTTCCCCGGCTTCGCCGAGGGTGTCCAGGGCCCGCAGCTCATGGACGACATGCGCACCCAGGCCGAGCGCTTCGGCGCCGAGCTGGTCGCCCGCGACGTCACCGAGGTCGACCTCACCGCCGAGCCGAAGATCGTCACGGTCGGCGACGAGGTGCACCGCGCCCACGCGGTCATCGTCGCCACCGGCTCGAAGTACCGGTACCTCGGCCTGGACAACGAGGCCCGGTTGCTCGGCCGCGGCGTCTCGGCCTGTGCCACCTGTGACGGCTTCTTCTTCCGCGACCAGGACATCGTCGTGGTCGGCGGGGGCGACTCGGCGATGGAGGAGGCGACGTTCCTCACCCGGTTCGCCAAGACCGTGACCGTCGTCCACCGGCGGGAGGAGCTGCGCGCCTCCAAGATCATGCAGCAGCGCGCACAGGAGAACGAGAAGATCCGCTGGGCGCTGGGCAAGCAGGTCACCGACGTGCTCGGCGACCAGACCGTCTCGGGTGTCCGGCTGACCGACGTCGGCACCGGCGCGACCGAGGAGCTGCCGGTCTCCGGGGTGTTCGTCGCGATCGGCCACGACCCCCGCAGCGAGCTCTTCGCCGGCCAGCTCAAGCTCGACGACGAGGGGTACGTCCAGGTCGAGCACCCCAGCACGCGGACCAACATCGAGGGCGTCTTCGCCTGCGGCGACGTCGTCGACCACATCTACCGCCAGGCCATCACCTCGGCCGGCACCGGCGCCGCGGCGGCGATCGACGCCGAGCGCTGGCTGGCCGCCGCCTTCGGCGAGCGCTGAGAGGCGCCCCCCGGCCCGCGGCGGGACCCTGCAGGGGGCCGCGCCCGGTCCGGGGCATACACCGACCTCCCGTCCGGTTGGAGCCGACGGGTACCAGCAGACCGAGAGGGAGAACGACCCATGGCAGGTAACACCGTGACGGTCACCGACGCGACCTTCGCCGATGACGTCCTGGGCAGCGACAAGCCCGTCCTCGTCGACTTCTGGGCCGAGTGGTGCGGGCCGTGCAAGATGGTCGCCCCGGTCCTCGAGGAGATCGCCGCCGAGCACGCCGACAAGCTGACGATCGCCAAGCTCAACATCGATGAGAACCCGCAGATCGCGCGCGACTACCAGGTCATGTCGATCCCGACCATGACGGTGTTCCAGGGCGGCAAGCCGGTGAAGAGCATCATCGGCGCCAAGCCGAAGGGCGCGATCCTCTCCGACCTCGCGGACTACCTGTAACGGGAGGACCGCCCTCCCCCCTTCGCGGGCTCGGGGCGGGACCCTGCAGGGAGGCCGTTCCAACCGGTCACCAGGGCCTCCTCCGCCGGTGGCGGAGGAGGCCCTCGCGCGTGTGGGCCCCCGTCGGGCCGCGGCGCCGCCCGGGGACCACAATCGACCCACGATGGCAACCGACGACAGCATGCAGCCCCTGGGGCCGGGCGACCGTGGCCCCGCCGTGGCCGACGTGCACGCCGCGCTGCGCGCTCTTACCCTCCTGCCGGCGGCCGGCGCCGCAGAGGAGGCGTCGCTGGACCAGGCGGTCTACGACCCGGCCACCGAGCTCGCCGTCCGCCACTTCCAGCAGGTGCGCGGGCTGACCGTCGACGGCCGCGTCGGCGAGGAGACGTACCGCGCCCTGTCCGAGGCGCGCTGGTCGCTCGGTGACCGGCTGCTGCACCACGACCCGGTCCGCGCCATGCGCGGGGACGACGTCACCAACCTGCAGGACCGGCTGCACGAGCTCGGCTACGACGCCGGCCCGGTCGACGGCGTCTTCGGCCCCGAGACCGAGGTCGGGCTGCGGGCCTTCCAGCGTGACTACGGGCTGACCTCGGACGGCACCTGCGGGCCGGCCACCCTCCGGGCGCTGCGCCAGCTCGGCCGCAAGGTCACCGGCGGGCGGCCGCAGCTGCTGCGGCAGAGCGCCAGCTTCGTGGAGAGCGGCCCGCACCTCATCCGACGGCGGATCGTCGTCGACCCCGGCCACGGCGGCACCGACACCGGCAACACCGTCGGGGAGACCACCGAGGCCGACCTGGTGCTCGACCTCGCCTCGCGCATCGAGGGCCGGCTCGCCGCGGCCGGCGCCACCGTCTACCTGACCCGCGGCCGCGACCAGGACCCCTCGCCGGCGGAGCGGACGGCGTTCGCCAACGACGCCCGCGCCGACCTGTTCCTCTCGCTGCACACCGACGCCCACAGCTCCGAGCACGCCCGCGGGGTGGCCAGCTACTACTACGGCACCGGCTCGGGCGCCTCGTCCACCGTGGGCGAGCAGTTCGCCAACCTGGTGCGCCGGGAGGTCGTCGCGCGCACCGGCATGCTGGACCTCGGCTCGCACCCGAAGACCTGGGACCTGCTGCGGATGAGCCGGATGCCCGCCGTCCGGCTCGACGTCGGCTACCTGTCCCACCCGGTCGACCGGCTGCTGCTGCTCGACGCGCGGCTGCGCAGCACGGTCGCCAGCGCCGTCCTGGCCGCCGTCCAGCGGCTGTTCCTGCCCGCCGAGGCCGACCCGCCGACCGGCACCTTCATCCTGCCTGCGAAGCGCTGAGGGGTTCGTGGCCGGCGAGATCGGCGATCTCGCACGGTCCAGGCCCTCCAGACGTGTGGGATCGGCGATCTCGCCGGGGTGGCGCGCCGGGTGGAACGGGCGGGAGGGGACCAGTCCGTCCCCTCGCCGTGTCCCCGGCGGGCCGCCCGGTGTGGCTCCCTACACTCGGAGCGTGGCCGATCTCCAGCCCGGAACACCCCCGGGCCCCGGTGTGCACCACCCTGCTCCGCGACACCCGCGGCTGGACCCGTTGGCGGACCGGTACGCAGCACGCACCCACGGCATGAAGACCTCGGAGATCCGTGCGCTGTTCTCCGTCGTCAGCCGCCCCGAGGTCGTCTCGCTGGCCGGCGGCATGCCCGCGGTGACCGCCCTGCCGTTGGACGCGGTCGGCTCGATGATCGGCGAGCTGGTGTCCGGGATGGGCGCCCAGACGCTGCAGTACGGCTCCGGCCAGGGCGACCCGCGGCTGCGCGAGCGGATCTGCGACGTCATGGCCCTCGAGGGCATCACCGACGCCTCGCCCAGCGAGGTCGTCGTCACCGTCGGCTCCCAGCAGGGGCTGGACCTGGTGACCCGCGTCTTCTGCGACCCCGGCGACGTCGTCCTCGCCGAGGGCCCGTCCTACGTCGGCGCGCTCGGGGTCTTCCAGGCCGCCGAGGCGCGCGTCCGGCACGTGCCCATGGACGACGACGGGCTGATCCCCGAGGCCCTGGAGCAGACGCTGCTCGAGTGCCGGGCCGACGGCGACCGGGTGAAGTTCCTCTACACCGTGCCGAACTACCACAACCCGGCCGGCGTCACCCTGTCCGAGCCGCGGCGGCAGGCGGTCATGGAGATCGCCGAGCGCTACGACCTGCTGGTCATCGAGGACAACCCCTACGGCCTGCTCGGCTTCGACCGGGAGCCGATGCGCGCGCTGCGGGCCCGCGACGACCGGCGGGTCATCTACCTCGGCTCGTTCTCCAAGACGTTCTCGCCGGGCCTGCGGGTGGGCTGGGTGCTCGCGCCGCTCGCCGTCCGCGAGAAGCTGGTGCTGGCCACCGAGGCGCAGGTGCTCTGCCCGCCCTCGCTGACCCAGTACGCCGTCGCCCGCTACCTCGACACCCAGCCGTGGCGGGAGCAGGTCAAGCACTTCGTCGAGCTCTACCGGGAGCGGCGCGACGCCACCCTGGAGTCGCTCGAGGCGCTGATGCCGGCGGGCACCACGTGGACCCGGCCCGACGGCGGCTTCTACGTCTGGCTGAAGCTGCCGCACGGGCTCGACGCCAAGCAGATGCAGCCGCGCGCGGTGAACGCGCACGTGGCCTACGTCCCCGGCATCGGCTTCTACGCCGACGGGTCGGGCTCGGAGTTCATGCGGCTGTCCTACTGCTACCCCGAGCCGGACCAGATCCGCGAGGGGGTGCGCCGGCTGGCCCGGGTCATCGAGGCCGAGCTGGACCTGCACTCGACCTTCGACGCCGTGGACACCGGCACCTTCCGGGCCGTTCCCGGTCCGCACGGCGGAGCGGCGCCGGGTGCCGGCACCATCGTCGGCCCGGCCAACAGCGACCGATACGAGGACCGCGCATGAGCGAGCCGACCGCCGTCCCCGCTGCGGAGCCCGGGGCGGTCGCGCACCCGCTGCGCGCCGTCGTCCTCGCCGGCGGCCTGAACGTCGAGCGGGAGGTCAGCCTCTCCTCGGGCACCCAGGTGGCCGAGGAGCTCGCCCGCGCCGGCGTGGAGGCCGAGCTGCGCGACGCCGACGCCGAGCTGCTGCCCGGCCTCGCCGCCGCCCCGGCGGACGCCGTGTTCATCGCGTTGCACGGCGCCACGGGTGAGGACGGCGCGCTGCGGGCGGTGCTCGACCTGGCCGGCGTCCCCTACGTCGGGTCCCCGGCCGCGGCCTGCCGGCTGGCCTGGGACAAGCCGGCAGCGAAGTCCGTCGTGCGCTCCGCCGGGGTGGCCACGCCGGACTGGGTGGCCCTGCCGCACAGCACCTTCCGGGAGCTGGGCGCCGGTGCGGTGCTGGACCTCATCGTCGCCCGGCTGGACCTGCCGCTGATGGTCAAGCCGGCCTCGGGCGGGTCGGCCCTGGGCGTGCAGAAGGTCGGCCGGGTCGAGGACCTGCCCGCCGCCATGGTCAGCTGCTTTGCCTACGGCGACACCGTGATGGTGGAGCGCTACGTCGACGGGGTGGAGCTGGCGCTCGCGGTGGTCGACCTCGGCGACGGCCCGGAGGCGCTGCCGGCCGTCGAGATCGCCCCGGAATCCGGCGTCTTCGACTACACCGCGCGCTACACCCCCGGCCTGACCGAGTACCACGCGCCGGCCCGGGTGTCGACGGAGGTGGCCACCCGCGCCGCCGAGATGGCCGTCCGCGTGCACCAGGTGCTCGGCCTGGCCGATCTCTCCCGTACCGACGCGATCGTCACGCCGGACGGCGAGGTGCACTTCCTCGAGGTGAACGTCTCGCCCGGGCTGACCGAGACCTCGATGTTCCCGATGGCGGTCGAGGCGGCCGGGTCCTCGCTCGGCGACGTCCTCGCCCGGCTGCTGACCCGGCGGGCCACCGCCCGCTGAAGAAGGACCCCGTCCTCCTCACCGTGGAAGGACCTCGTCCTCCCCACCCTTCGCAGGCTCAGGGTGGGACCCGGGACGAGGCCTGCGGCGAGCCTCTGGACGGGGCCGCACCCGTCGCTCACCACAGCGGCCCGGTTCCGTCGGTGACGGAACCGGGCCGCTGTGTGTTGATCACTCCTCGGGACGGCGTCCGGTGATGTCCGGGGCCATCTGACCGATGATGCGCTGCAGGTCGTCGACCGAGCCGAACTCGACCACGATGCGACCCTTCGCGCGGCCGATCTGGATCCTCACCTTGGTCTCGAAGGCGTCGGAGAGCCGGCCGGCTAGGTCCTCCACGCCCGGCGCGCTGAACTTCCGCGGCCGGCGCTTGGCCGTCGGCTCCTCGGCGACGGCCAGCGCGACCGCCTCCTCGGTGGCCCGCACCGACATCCCCTCCGCGACGATCCGGGCGGCCAGCGCCTCCTGCTTCTCCGCGTCGGGCAGGCCGAGCAGCGCCCGGGCGTGGCCGGCCGAGATGACCCCGGCGGCGACGCGGGTCTGCACCTTCACCGGCAGCTTGAGCAGCCGGATCGTGTTGGTCACCTGCGAGCGGCTGCGGCCGATCCGGCTGGCCAGCTCCTCGTGCGTGGCGCCGAACTCCTCCAGCAGCTGCTGGTAGGCCGCGGCCTCCTCCAGCGGGTTGAGCTGGACCCGGTGGATGTTCTCCAGCAGCGCATCGCGCAGCAGGGCGTCGTCCGTGGTGTCCCGGATGATCGCCGGCACGAACTTCAGATCGGCGGCCCGGGCGGCGCGCAGCCGGCGCTCGCCCATGATGAGCTCGTAGCCGCCCTCGGCGCGCTCGCGGACCACGATCGGCTGCAGCAGGCCGAACTCGCGCACGGAGTACGTGAGCTCCTCCAGCGCCTCGTCGTCGAACACCTGGCGCGGCTGCTTGGGGTTCGGGACGACGTCGATCACCGCGACCTCGCGCAGCTGCGCGCCGGGGACGCCGACGGCCGCCTCCGCCTGCGCGGCCACCGTCGCTGCAGCCTGGGCCGCCGGCGGCAGCAGGTGCACCGGAGGAACGGGCGCCGCGGCCGGTGCGGCCTCCTGATCGGCCGGCTGACCTGCGCTCTCGTCTACCGCGGGCAGCGCCGGCTGCTCGTCGTCCGGCGCGCTGGTGGGGATCAGCGCCGCCAGCCCTCGGCCCAGACCGCCACGCTTGCTCATGCCTTGTTCTCCTCAGGAGACGGTAGGACGGGGACCGTTGCCGCGTCGGTGTCGGGGAACGCCGCCCCCAGAGGTGCGGCGACGGGGGTGCCGGGGGTCGGGCGCGAGGGCAGTGGGGGCAGGGAGACGCCGCGGCGGGCGAGCTCCCGCGCGGCCTCGACGTAGCTGGTGGAGCCGCGCGAGCCGGGGTCGTAGGTCACCACGGACTGCCCGTAGCCGGGGGCTTCCGAGACTCGGACGTTCCGTGGGATGACGGTGTCCAGGACGAGGCTGCCGAAGTGGTTGCGGACCTCCTCGGCGACCTGGTCGGCCAGCTTGGTCCGCCCGTCGTACATCGTGAGCAGGATGGTCCGGACGGCGATCCCCGGATTGAGGTGTCGGCGTACCAGGTCGATGTTGTTGAGCAGCTGCCCCAGGCCCTCGAGCGCGTAGTACTCGCACTGGATGGGGATGAGCACCTCGTCACCGGCCACGAGGGCGTTCAGCGTGAGCAGGCCGAGGGACGGCGGGCAGTCGATGAGGACGTAGTGCGGGCGCTGCTCCGGCGGGAGCTCCTGCAGGTAGGTCTCGATGGCCCGGCGCAGCCGGTACTCCCGGGCGACCACCGAGACGAGCTCGATCTCCGCGCCGGCCAGGTCGATCGTCGCCGGCACGCAGGACAGCAGCGGCGTGGCCGTCGTCGGGTGCACCACCTCGGTGAGCGAGCTGTCGCCGACCAGGGCGTCGTAGACCGACGGCGTCCCGACGCTGTGGTCGACGCCCAGGGCCGTGCTGGTGTTGCCCTGCGGGTCGAGGTCGACGACCAGCGTCCGCAGCCCGTACAGCGCGAGGGCGACCCCGAGGTTGACCGAGGACGTGGTCTTGCCGACGCCGCCCTTCTGGTTGGCGATGGTGATGACCCGGATGCGGCCCGGGGCGGGGAACGGCTCCTGGTCGGCCGCGTGCAGGACCTGGGTGGCCCGGAGCGCCTCCATCGCGATGGGGCTGTCGAACTCGACGGCGGAGGCCGACTGCTCGGCCGTGAGACTGCTCCGCAGCCGCTGGCCCGGGTCGGTCATCTGGAGTCCTTCCTGCCGGTCCGTTTCACGTGGAACGGACGCGGGAAGTCGTACGGGTTCCACGTGGAACGCGCGTCACCGCGTCCCTCGCGTCATCACCACCACGGTAGTGGCAGCCTCCCCCAGCCCCGCACCGACAGCCCGCGCGTGGACGTCGCGCATCCCCGCCGCCTCCAGTTCGGGCACCAGCGACGGGAGCTCCTCCAGCGCCCGGGAGCCGACGAGGGCGACCAGCTGGGAGCCGGGGCGCAGCAGCCCGCGGCACCACGCGACCAGCCGGGGGAGGGCGGCGACGGCGCGCGCCGTGACGACGTCCACCGGCCCGACCGCGGTCCGCACGGACCGCTCCTCCGCGCGGCCCCGCAGCACGCGCCACGGTGCCCCGAGCTCGGCGACGACCTCCTCGAGGAACTCCACCCGGCGCGCCATCGGCTCGAGCAGGGTGATCCGGAGGTCCGGCCGGGCCAGTGCCAGGGGGATGCCGGGCAGGCCGGCGCCGCTGCCGACGTCCACCACGCGGGCGTCCGGCGGGACGGCGTCGGCGACCGCGGCGCTGTTGAGGACGTGCCGCTCCCACAGCCGGGGCACCTCCCGCGGCCCGATCAGCCCGCGGGTGACCCCGTCGGTGGCCAGCCGGGCCACGTAGCGCTCGGCGTCGGCCAGCCCCGGCCCGAAAACCGAGCGAGCGACCTCCGGGGCCGGTGGGACGGCTGGGGCGTCCGCGTCGGGTGAGGCGGCGCCGCCGCCCGGCGGGCCGAACGGCGGCCCTGCTGGGTCCCCGGCCAGCTCGCTCCCGCCAGCCACCTCGCTGGCGCTCGGCGGCTGCGATCGCGACGCTGCTCTGTCTCCTGGTGAGCTCGCGAGCTCGCTCACCTGTCCGGCAGCACCACGACGCGGCGGTTGGGCTCCTCGCCCTCGGACTCGCTGTGCACGTCGGCGACCCCGGCGATGACGTCGTGGACGACCTTGCGCTCGAACGGGTTCATCGCCGACAGCCGCTCCGGCTGCCCGCTGCTCGCCACCCGGCGGGCGGTCTCGGCCGCCAGCGAGGTCAGGTCGGCCCGGCGCCGGGCGCGGAACCCGCTGATGTCGAGCATGAGCCGGCTGCGGACGCCGGTGGCCTGCGCGACGGCGAGCCGGGTGAGCTCCTGCAACGCCTCGAGCACGGCGCCGTCGGTGCCCACGAGGTCCGCCAGCTCGCCGCCGACGATGGCCACCGAGGCCCGGTCGCCCTCGACGTCGAGGTCGATGTCGCCGTCCACGTCGAGGATGTCGAGCAGCCGCTCCAGGTAGTCCCCGGCGACGTCCCCCTCGCGGACCAGCAGGTCGTCGGCGCCGTCGTCGTCCTCATCGCCGGCCACGTCGACGGGCTCCACGGTCGCGTCGGCGCCGTCGGCGTCCGGGTCGGGCAGGTCGGGCTGCGCCGGGACGCCGACGTCGGCGGGCACCGGGCTCAGGACCGCGCCGGAGGTGGCCTCGCTGACGGGGCCGGCCGGCTCGGTGGGGTGCTGCGGGGCGCTCATGGCGTGTCCTCCAGTCGGTGCGGGCGTCCGGGGTCGCCCCCGGTGGTCGGTCGCCGGCGCGGGCGCCCGCAGGGGCGCCGCGCGCGCCGGCTCAACGGCGCTTGCGCTTGCCGCGGTTGGCCGGCCCTTGACTGCCGCGACTGGTCCCGCTCCGCGGGCGACCGCTGGACGAGCGGGTGGCCGACGTGCCGTCGGAGCCCGCGGCCGTGGCGCCGGTCGGGGTGGGGGGGTCGTCGGCGGTGGTGTCGCCGGTCGGGTTGCCGCCGTCGACCGTCGATTCCGGGGCGGCGGTGCGGCCGCTCTTCGGGCGGACCGGCTTGGCACCGGGCCGGGGCGCGAGCGTCTTCGGGTCGACGGCCGGCTTGTCGGCGGCGGCCTTGGCCTTGGCGGCGTCCGAGCCGGGCGGCGGCATCTTGCGCAGGATGAAGAACTGCTGGCCCAGGGTCCACAGGTTGTTGGTGAACCAGTAGAGGAGGACGCCGATCGGGAAGAGGAAGCCGGAGACGAACAGGCCGATCGGCATCACGTAGAGCAGCATCTTCTGCACCATCGCGGCCTGGCCCTCGACCGGCCCGGAACGGCGCATGATCTGCTTCTGCGTGAAGAAGGTCGTGAAGCTCATGATCAGGATGAGCAGGAACGCGACGACCCGGATCTGGCCGTAGCCGCCGGTGATCCCGAGGATCGCCTCCTCCTTGGCCCCGCTCATGAAGAACGAGGAGGAGATCGGGGCCCCGAAGAACGGCGCTCGCGCGGCCTCGTCGGTGAGCTGGTCGTCCCAGCTGTAGAGGCCCTGCGCGTCGGGGGCGAGCCGCCGCAGCACGTGGAAGAGCGACAGGAAGATCGGGATCTGCGGCAGGATCGGCAGGCAGCCGGCGAGCGGGCTGACGTTCCGCTCCTTCTGCAGCTTCTGCATGGCCACGGCGAAGCCCTGCCGGTCGCTGCCGTACTGCTTGCGCAGCCGCTGGATCTCCGGCTGCAGCTCCTGCATCGCCCGCTGTGACTTGACCTGCTTGACGAACAGCGGGAAGAGGATCACCCGGACGGTGACCACGAGGAAGACGATCGACAGCGCCCAGGTCAACCCGGACAGGCCCGTCCCCGCCGCCGGGTCGTCGAAGACGAGGCTCCACAGCGAGTGCCACCGGGCCAGCACCCACGAGATGGCGGTGTACAGCCAGTCAAGCAACGGGGGACTCCTCCTGCGGGGCCCGGCGGGGTGCCGACGGGACGGGTCGAGCGGTTCCGGGCGAGGTCGTGCGGGCCGGCGGCACGAAGTCGAGGCCACCAGGGTGCCAGGGGGCGCACTTCAGCAACCGCCGCAGGGCCAGCCAGCTGCCGCGGCCGGCACCGTGGACGGCGATCGCCTCCGCGGCGTAGGCGCTGCAGGTGGGCTGGAAGCGGCAGCGTGGCGGGAAGACCGGGCTGATGGCCCGCTGGTAGAAGCCGACGGCCGCCAGCAGCGCCCGGGCAACCGGACGTCGTCCGGCGCGGGGGGCCGGCGGGTCGGCGGTCACGGGGTGCGGACCCGGAGCAGCCGGTCGAGCCCGGCGGTGAGGTCGCGACGCAGCTCCGCCGAGCTCGCGGCGGCCGCCTCCGGCCGGGCGCGGACCACCAGGTCCGCGGTGGGGGGCAGCCGGTCGAGCTGGTCGAGCACGACCGCACGCAGCCGCCGGGTCACGCGGTGACGGACGACCGAGTTCCCCACGGCGCGGCCCACCACGAGGCCGGCCCGTGGACCACCGACCGTCCCGGCGTCGTCGCGGGGGGTCGGGGTCACGGGCCGTTCGGGGAGGTAGTGGAGCACCATGGTCGGCCGTCCGGCACGCCTGCCGGACCGGACGACCGCGGTGAACTCCGGACGCCGGCGCAGGCGTGCCTGCGCGGGCAGCACCTCAGGCGGAGAGCTTCTCGCGGCCCTTGCGCCGACGGCCGGCGATGATCGCCCGACCCGCGCGGGTGCGCATCCGCAGCCGGAAGCCGTGGGTCTTGGACCGGCGGCGGTTGTTCGGCTGGAACGTGCGCTTGCTCACGAGGTACTCCCACTACACGACATCGACGGGGCGCGCCCACCGGCAGGCGGGCGCACGCGACAGGGACGGGCACACGGCGGGAGCCGGCTCCCCGTCCACGGATCTCCCGCCAGCATAGCCGAGGACACGCGGGGACCGGCGGCCCGGACGCCGACTCCTCAGGTTCCCCCTGCGGCGGACCGGACGGGCGCTGCCGCGCCGCGGACGGTCGCGACACGCCACGCGGCGCGCCGTCGGGCGCCGCCGGGCTCGTTGCCGGGCTGTGGACGGGGCTGTTAGCGTCGCCGTCGCTCCACACCGGACAACGACGTCCGGCGCAGGGGCCGCCCCGCTGGTGTCGACCGACCACCACGCACTCCGGAGATCAACGACGACTCTCTTCTGACCAGCGGCGATGCCCCAGTCCGGCGGACACGTTCGGCAGCCGGTGCGCATCCGTCGCCGATCGTGCACAGCCTGTGGACACCGGTGTGGACTCCGTGTGTCCGGATGTCCACAGTGGGGCACCGACCGGGGACGACGGACCCGACGGCGGGCGGCCGCGGCGGGGGCCGACGACACACGGGAACCTGGGAGGACGAGGGCCATGGCCGATGCCACGGTGGACCTGGCGACGGTCTGGGACCAGATCCGCGAGCGGCTGGCGACGAGCCTGTCCCCGCAGCAGAACGCGATGCTCAACCTCACCCGCCCGGTCGGGGTCTTCGAGGACACCGCGGTGCTGTCGGCGCCCAACGAGTTCACCCAGACCGTGCTCGAGTCGCGGATGCGCCGGGTGCTGGCCGAGGCGCTGTCGGAGCACCTCGGGCGGGACATCCGCGTCGCCGTCCAGGTGGAGGACAGCCCGGCCCCGCCGCCACCCGCGCCCGCGCCCGAGGTGCCGACCCGCCGTCCCTGGTCGGTGGTCGAGGCGCAGCGCGCCGAGGAGGACCGGGAGACCCGCGACCGCGCCGACGACGGGCGCAGCGCGTTCGGGGTGCGCGCCGACGTCAGGCCCGCCTGGGAGGACCCGGGTGCCGGTGCCCCCGACGCCCGGCCCGCCGAGCGCGACGCGGAGGAGTGGTCCCCCACCGACTGGAGCCCGCCGGCGCGTCGCCCCGCCCCCCGCGGCACCCGTGCGGCCGACCGCGACTGGGGCGGCACCGACCTCGACGAGGACGGCGTGGCCGTGCTGCCCTTCGACCTGGACACCGGCGACACCGCCGGGGACGCAGGGCAGCCGGCCGCACCGCCGTCCCGCGGCCGGCGCGGCGGGGTCCGCGGCGCCGGGGACGCCGTCCCGCTGTTCGGCGAACGCCGCGCTCCGGCCGGCGCCCAGGACCCGGGCCTGAACCCCAAGTACGTCTTCGACTCCTTCGTCATCGGCAACAGCAACCGGTTCGCCCACGCCGCGGCCGTCGCCGTCGCCGAGGCGCCGGCGCGCGCCTACAACCCGCTGTTCGTCTACGGCGATTCGGGGCTGGGCAAGACGCACCTGCTGCACGCCATCGGCCACTACGCGGCGCGGATGTTCCCCAACGTGCGGGTGCGCTACGTGAGCACCGAGGAGTTCACCAACGAGTTCATCAACCTGGTGCACTCCGGGCGGGCCGAGGACTTCCGCCGCCGCTACCGGGACATCGACTTCCTGCTGATCGACGACATCCAGTTCCTGGAGCGCGCCGAGCGGACGCAGGAGGAGTTCTTCCACACGTTCAACACGCTGCACAACGCCAGCAAGCAGATCGTCATCACGTCCGACCGCGCCCCGAAGAAGCTGACGACGCTCGAGGACCGGCTGCGCACGCGGTTCGAGTGGGGGCTGATCACCGACGTCCAGGCGCCGGACCTCGAGACCCGCATCGCGATCCTGCGCAAGAAGGCCTACGGCGAGCGGCTGCAGGTGCCCGACCCGGTGCTGGAGTTCATCGCCAGCAAGGTGCAGACCAACATCCGCGAGCTCGAGGGCGCGCTGATCCGGGTGACGGCGTTCGCCTCGCTGAACAAGCAGCAGGTCGACCTGCCGCTGGCCGAGCTGGTGCTCAAGGACCTGATCAGCGACGAGCAGGGCCCGCAGATCACCGCGGCGATCATCATGGCCGCCACCGCGGAGTACTTCTCCGTGACGATGGAGGAGCTGCAGGGCGCCAACCGCAGCCGCACGCTGGTCAACGCCCGCCAGATCGCCATGTACCTGTGCCGGGAGCTCACCGAGCTGTCCCTGCCGCGGATCGGGGCCTCCTTCGGCGGCAAGGACCACACCACGGTCATGCACGCCGTCAAGAAGATCACCAACCTGATGAGCGAGCGGCGGGCGACGTACACGCAGGTCACCGAGCTGACGGCCCGGATCAAGAGCCGCGCGCGCTCCTGACCCCTGTCGGCACCTCCGTCGGCCCGGCACCTCGGTACGAGCGTCAGCGCCGCGTCGAGAGCCGTCAGGTCGCTCGGGACGGCGTCCGGCTCCGGCGGCTCGTCGCCGCCGGCTGGACGGTGATCCGGCCCTCCGCCGCAGACCTGCGGTCGACGGCCGACGTCGTCAGGCGGATCGGGGGGCGCTGGGCGTCGTCCCCCGTCCGCCTGACCGAGGTCTCCCGGCGGTCCCCGCGGGAACCGCCGTCAGCGGCAGCGGCGACTCCCGGTCGTCCACCTCTGCGTCCCCACCGGGCCGCGGTGTGTCCACAAGTCTGTGGGTGGACGCGCGGTCGCCGTCCCCGCCCGGCGCGGTGAGCAGGTCACCCGTACCGGTGACCGGTATCGACTCGGAGAGGAGTTGTCCCCAGCGATGTGCACAGGTTGGGGAGATCTCTCCTCGTTCGGTCACGAGCCGTCACGACGTGCCCGGGACACCCGCGGCGCCGTCCACGCCTGGGGATCCACCTGGGGAACGCGTTGACCTGCGGCTTTCCTCGCTCTGGCGCCGTCGGGGCCGGCCGTCGCGACGCCGGGCGCCCGCGCCTGGGTACCGACTGGGGACGGAGCTGGGGCAAGCAGGGGACAGGGCGTGGAGAGACGGCGGCCGGTGTGGGCAACCGTCGAGATGTCCACGTGTCGACACGGGAGTCCGCCGATCCCCCCACAGCCGGTCAACACGTCGACTTGTGGGCTGACCTGCGCGGACGGCCTCGATCCCCAGGATCCACACCGGTGATGACGAGGATGAGGGAGATAGATCGGGGCTTCTCGAACCACACTCTGGGTGGGGACGCTGCGCTGGGAGTGACCTGATCGAGGACAGCGGTTACCTCGATGTCCCCCCTAGAGGGCACGATGAGCAGCGCACCACGAGGGACGTCGACGACAGCTGGGGTGGATCGGGTCATGAAGTTCCGGGTGGCACGTGAGGTGCTCGCCGATGCCGTCGCGTGGACGGCGCGCAGCCTGCCGCCTCGGCCGTCGGTGCCGGTGCTGGCCGGGATCCTGCTCGAGGTCGACGGCAGTCAGCTGTCGGTGTCCGGCTTCGACTACGAGGTCTCCGCGCGCGCGGAGGTCGACGTGCAGGCCTCCGAGAGCGGCCGGGTGCTGGTGCCGGGCCGGCTGCTCGCCGAGATCACCCGGGCGCTGCCGCCGCACCCGGTCGACCTCACCGCCGAGGGCCCGCGGCTGTCGATCTCCTGTGGCAACGCGCGGTTCAGCCTGCCGACGCTGCCGGTCGAGGACTACCCGTCCCTGCCGGCCATGCCGTCGTCGGCCGGCGTCGTCGACAGCGACGTCTTCGCCGAGGCCGTCGGTCAGGTGGCCGTCGCCGCCGGGCGTGACGACACCCTGCCGATGCTCACCGGCGTCCGGCTGGAGATCGAGGACGACCTGGTGACGCTGGCGGCCACCGACCGCTACCGCCTCGCCGTCCGCGAGTTCGCCTGGCGGCCGGAGACCCCGGGCCTGACCGCGGCCGTGCTGGTGCCCGCCCGCACGCTGGCGGACGCGGCGAAGACGCTGACCAGTGGGCCCGAGATCACCCTGTCGCTGTCCTCGGGCGGCTCCGGGGAGGGCATCCTGGGGCTCTCCGGCAAGGACCGGCAGACCACGACCCGGCTGCTGGACGCCGAGTTCGTCAAGTACCGGGCGATCATGCCCACCGAGTCGGCCAGCAACGCCACGCTGCCGGTCGGGCCGTTCACCGACGCCGCCAAGCGGGTCGCGCTGGTCGCCGAGCGGGGCACGCCGCTGCGCTGCGAGTTCACGCCGGGCCAGGTCACCCTGCGCGCCGGTGGCACCGACGACGAGGGTCAGGCCGAGGAGCGCTGCGACGTCGAGTTCGAGGGCGATCCGCTGACCATCGGTTTCAACCCGACGTTCCTGCTCGACGGGCTGGCCGCGGTGCACACGCCGCGGGCGCGCATGGACTTCACCAGCCCGCTGAAGCCCGCCGTCCTCTCCGGCGTGCTGGAGCCGGCGGCCGACGGCGACGAGGCGGCGTCCCGCCCGGCGGAGCGGCCGGGGAGCTACCGGTACCTGATCATGCCGGTGCGCCTGCCAGGCTGAAAGATGGACCCAGGCCCCCTCGAGCGCGGGCGCGTGCACGTCCCTCCCGAGGGGTCCCGCCGCGAGCACGCGAGCCGTGGGGCAGGGGGTCCGTCAACTGCTGAGGAGAGGACTGCGTCGTGCAGCTGGGGCTGATCGGGCTGGGCAAGATGGGTGGCAACATGGCCGAGCGGGTGCGCCGCGCCGGTCACGAGGTCGTCGGCTTCGACCACCACCCGGAGAGGCGGGACGTCGACAGCCTGCCCGCGCTGGTGGAGGCGCTGTCCGCGCCGCGGGTGGTGTGGGTGATGGTCCCGGCAGGTGAGCCCACCCGGGCCACCGTCAAGGAGCTGGCGGGGCTGCTCGAGCCGGGCGACGTGATCGTCGACGGCGGCAACTCCAAGTACACCGACGACCAGGTCCACGACGTGCTGTGCCGCGAGAAGGGCATCGGTTACCTGGACGCCGGCGTCTCCGGCGGGGTCTGGGGCCTGGAGAACGGCTACGCGCTGATGGTGGGCGGCACCCGGGAGGACGTCGCCAAGGTGCAGCCGGTCTTCGACGCGCTCAAGCCGCCGTCGCCCAAGGACGAGTCCGGGCAGGAGATGCCGGGCGCGGGCTTCGTGCACGCCGGGCCGGTCGGCGCCGGGCACTTCTCCAAGATGGTCCACAACGGCATCGAGTACGCGATGATGCAGGCCTACGGCGAGGGCTACGAGCTGCTGGCCGCCGTCGACCTCATCGAGGACGTCCCCGGCGTCGTCAAGTCCTGGACCCAGGGCACCGTCATCCGCTCCTGGCTGCTCGACCTGCTGGTGCGCGCGCTGGAGGAGGACCCGGCCCTCGAGAAGATCACCGGCTACGCGGAGGACTCCGGCGAGGGCCGGTGGACCGTCGAGCAGGCCATCGAGAACGCCGTCCCCATGCCGGCGATCGCCGCCTCGCTGTTCGCCCGGTTCTCCTCCCGGCAGGAGGACTCGCCGACGATGAAGGCCGTCGCCGCGCTGCGCCAGCAGTTCGGCGGCCACGCGGTGCACGCCGTCCGCGAGCAGGAGGCCGAGCGCCCCGCATGAACAAGGACCCCCTTGCCCCCCACCACTCGCAGGCTCGTGGCGGGGCCCTGCAAGGGGGCCGTTCCATCCGGTCACCGGGGGGCCGTTCCAGCACCTCACCGCGGGGATGCTGAGGTGTACCTGCGACACCTGCAGCTGGGCTCGTTCCGCAACTGGGACCGGGTGGACCTCGCGCTGCAGCCGGGGCCGACGGTGTTCGTCGGCCGCAACGGCGAGGGCAAGACCAACCTCGTCGAGGCGGTCGGCTACCTGGCCACGATGGGCAGCCACCGGGTCGCCGGCGACGGCCCACTGGTCCGGCAGGGCGCGTCCCAGGCGGTGGTCCGGGCGGCGCTGCGCCGCGAGGACCGCGAGCTGCTGGTCGAGATCGAGATCAACCCGGGGAAGGCCAACCGGGTGCGGGTCAACCGGGCGCCGCTGCCGCGGCCCCGCGAGCTGCTCGGGCTGGTGAAGTCCGTGCTGTTCGCACCGGAGGACCTGGTGCTCATCCGCGGCGACCCGGCCGAACGGCGGCGTTTCCTCGACGACCTGCTGGTCAGCCGCACCCCGCGGCTGGCCGGCGTGCGCAACGACTACGACCGGGTGCTCAAGCAGCGCAACGCCCTGCTCAAGACCGCCCGGATGGCCCGCGGCGACGCGCTGGCCACGCTCGACGTCTGGGACGGGCACCTCGTCGACCTCGGGGGGCAGCTGCTCGCCGCGCGGCTGCGGCTGGTCGCTGACCTGGCCCCGCACATGGCCCGCGCCTACGCGGAGGTCGCCGGCGCCGATGCCGCCGTCGCCGCGCTCGGCTACGCCAGCACGGTGCCGCTGGCCGGGGACGGGACGCCGGTCGGCGAGGGGACGGGGCTGCCGACGGCCGGGGAGCTCTCCGTCGCGCTGCGGGAACGGGTGGCGGAGCGCAGGAGCGACGAGGTCGACCGCGGCATGACGCTGGTCGGCCCGCACCGCGACGACCTGGTCATCTCGCTGGGGTCGCTGCCGGCGAAGGGGTTCGCCAGCCACGGGGAGTCCTGGTCGCTGGCCCTGGCGCTCAAGCTCGGCTGCTTCGCGCTGCTGCGGGCCGACGGCGACGAGCCGATCCTCGTGCTCGACGACGTCTTCGCCACGCTGGACGCCGACCGCCGGGCGGCCCTGGCCGCGGTGGCGCGCGGCGCGGAGCAGTCCCTGGTCACCGCGGCGGTGCTCGACGACGTCCCGGCGGAGCTGCGCGGCACGGTGGTGCAGGTCGCCGGCGGGCAGGCGGTACCGCTCGACCCGCAGGCCGCCGAGGATGGGGCCGTGCGGGAGGAGGTCCCATGAGCGAGGAGCGGCCGGCGCGGCCCAGCGACATCGCCCGCGCGGCGCTGGAGGCGGCGCGCGCGGCGTCGGCGTCCCGGCCCCGCCCCACCCGGCGGCGGATCGCCGGCCCGAAGCGCACCTGGAGCGGGCCCCGGCCGGGGGACGACGACCCGCAGCCACTGGCCCGGTTGGTGGACAACCTCGTCAGGACCCAGGACTGGACCGAGCACACGAAGGTCGGCACCGTCTTCGGCCGGTGGTCGGCACTGGTCGGTCCCGACATCGCCGCCCACTGCGCGCCGCAGACCCTCACCGAGGGCGAGCTGCTGGTGGTCGCGGAGTCCACCGCGTGGGCCACTCAGCTGCGGCTGCTGGCCCCGACGATCCTCGCCAAGCTGCACGCGTCGGTCGGCGGGGACGTCGTGACCCGGCTGCGCGTTGTCGGTCCGACGGCCCCGAGCTGGAAGAAGGGCCCCCGCTCGGTCCGCGGCCGCGGACCGCGGGACACGTACGGGTAGGAGCCGCCCGGCGCGGGGGCTCCGGGAGGACGACCCACATGGAGACGAGGCAGCGATGAGCAGCCCGCGCGACCGCGACGGCTTCGAGCAGCGCCCCGACGACGGCAGCGGCTGGCGCGAGCCCGGCCACCTCGGCGGGGCCGGCGGCTCCGGCGGGCAGCCGCCGGCCGAGCAGATCCCGGGACAGCAGCCGCCCGCCGACGGGCCGGCCGCCGACCGCCCGGCCGAGAGCGGCGGCAGTGAGAGCGGCGGCAGCACCGCCTGGCAGCCGCCGGGCTGGGACCTGCCGCCCGCCGCCCCGGAACGCCCGGCGCAGCCCCCGGCCGCCGGCCCGCAGACCGCCGGCGAGCAGCCGGTCCCCGGCGGCCTCTTCGGCAGCCGGCGGCCACGCCGGCCCAGCGAGCTCGAGCAGGTCTTCGCCTACCAGGGCGACGCCGTCGGGGCGCAGGGCTGGGCCGTCCAGCAGGGCTGGGCCATCTCCGACGGCACCGCGCCGGAGGACGCCGTCCTCGCCGAGCTGGTGCGCACGGCCCCGGTCCGCGCCACGAGGGACCACCGCCCCGCCGGCGTGATGCGCGGCCGCCACGGCACGCTCGACCTGGTCGCCTTCGACGTCCTGTACGCCTCCGGGCGGTACGCGGTGCCGGAGTATGCGGTCACCGCCGCTCCGGTGCTCGGCATCCTCCCGCCGCTGCGGCTGTCGCCGGCCCGCTTCTGGAAGCACCGCACCGGCGGGCTCGTGCAGGTCCCCAGCGGCGACCCTGCCTTCGACACCCGCTGGGTGCTGCTGGCCGCCGACGACGGCCCGGCCGCCCGCGCGCTGGTCGGCGACGCCACGGTGCGCGGCCTCCTGCTGGGGACCGACGACGGCGACGAGTTCTGGACGGCGGCGGGGGCTGATGGGGGTGGATTGGCGGGTGGCTACATCGCGGCGATCCGTCCCGACGGGCACCGTCCGCAGCTGATCGAGCACCACGCCCGCCTGCTGACCGCGATCGTCAGCGCCCTGGCCCCCGCCCTCTGAGCCGGCGTCCGGGCCGGTGAGCACCACCCCCACAGCGGCCGCTCCTCCCGCGACGCTGCGCGAGCTGCTGCCGCTGCTGCGGCCGCACCGGCGCCCGCTGGCCGCAGCCGCTGTCCTCTCGCTGGTCGCCGCGGCCGGTGCCCTGGCCCAGCCGGTGCTGGTCGCCCGGGTGATCGAGGCCGTCGGCGCCGGCCGGGAGCTGCTGCCCGCGGTCGGCCTGCTCGTCGTCGTCCTGGTGGCCTCCTCGGCGCTCGGGGCGGTGCAGGGGTACCTGCTGCAGCGGACCGCCGAGGGCGTGGTGCTCTCCACCCGGCGCACGCTGGCCGACCGGCTGCTCCGGCTGCCGGTCGCCGAGTACGACCGGCGGCGCACCGGGGACCTGATGTCGCGGGTCGGTGCGGACACCACGCTGCTCCGGGCCACCGTGACCTCCGGGGTCGTCGAGGTGGCCGGGTCCGCGGTCGTGGCGGTGGGCGCGGTCGTGGCGATGGCGCTGGTCGACGGGTGGCTGCTCCTGGTCACCGTCGCGTCGGTCGCCGTCGGGCTCGCGGTCGTCGTCTCGGTGGCCCGCGGCGTGCAGCGGCTCTCCCGGCAGGCCCAGGACGAGGTCGGCGCGATGACCGCCGCCGTGGAGCGGGCGCTGTCGGCGGTGCGCACCATCCGGGCCAGCGGGGCGACCGCGCGCGAGGTGGACGTCGTCGCGGCCAGCGCGGGCCGGGCCTACGAGGCCGGCGTGCGGGTGGCCCGGCTGGAGGCCCTGGTCAGCCCGGCCGGCTCGATCGCCGTGCAGGGGGCGTTCCTCGCCGTCCTCGGGCTGGGCGGGTACCGGGTGGCGGCCGGCTCGATCGCCGTCGCCGACCTGGTCGCGTTCATCCTGTACCTGTTCCTGCTGGTCATGCCGCTGGGGCAGGCGATCGGGGCGTGGACCCAGCTGCAGAACGGGCTGGGCGCGCTCGCGCGGGTGCGGGAGGTGCTCGCGCTCGACCCGGAGGACGACGCGCGGCCCGAGCGGGGCGGAGCGGCCGTCGCCGTCCCCGCGTCGTCGCCGGGGGACGACGTGCCGCTGCTCGAGCTGGACGACGTCTCGTTCCGCTACCCGGACGGCCCGGAGGTGCTGCGCGGGGTGTCGCTGGCCGTGCCCGCCGGCAGCCGGGTGGCGCTGGTCGGCCCGTCGGGTGCGGGCAAGTCGACGGTGCTGGCGCTGGTCGAGGGCTTCTACCCGCTGACCGGCGGGGCGGTGCGGTGGGCCGGGACCGACGTCCGGGACCTGCCGCGGGCCGGCCTGCGCGCCCGGCTGGGCTACGTCGAGCAGGAGGCGCCGGTGCTGGCCGGGTCGGTGCGCGACAACCTGCTGCTGGCGGCGCCGCACGCGACCGACCCCGAGCTGTGGGCGGTGCTGGCCGACGTCGGGCTCACCGAGGTGGTGCAGCGCTCGCCGCGCGGGCTCGACGTCCCGGTGGGGGACGACGGCGTGCTGCTCTCCGGCGGGGAGCGGCAGCGGCTGGCGATCGCGCGGTCGCTGCTGTCGCGCCCGGCGCTGCTGCTGCTCGACGAGCCGACCGCCAGCCTCGACGCCCGCAACGAGGCGCTGCTGCGCGACACCCTGGCCGCGGCGTCCGCCGACCGGGCGCTGCTGGTGGTGGCGCACCGGCTGTCGACCGTGCTCGACAGCGACCGCATCGTCGTCCTGGACGCCGGGCGGGTGGTCGCGACCGGCACCCACGAGGAGCTGGTGGAGACCAGCCCGCTCTACCGCGAGCTCGCCGCCGCCCAACTGTTGGTCTGATTCCGCGGTGATCAGGTGAGCTGATCACCGCGGTTCCTGGCTCACCACCGGTGCTGAGCCAGGACGCGGAACGGTGAGCTCAGCTGATCATCACCGTCACGCCGCTAGGCCGCGTGGGCGCGCTGCTGCCCCGCCGCGGCGGCCGTGCCCTGCTCCGCGGCGCGGCAGATGTTGCGCACCATGCCGCCGAAGATCGGGCCGTGAAAGGGTACGAGCACCCGCCAGTACAGGTGGCCGAAGAGGCCGTTCGGCTTGAACGTCGCCTTCTGCCGCAGCCGGGTGCGCCCGTCCTCCTGTTCCACGTGGAACTCCAACCAGGCCAGCCCGGGCAGCCGCATCTCGGCGCGCAGCCGCAGCAGCCGGCCCTCCTCCAGCTCCTCGACCCGCCAGAAGTCCAGCGCGTCACCGACGTAGAGGTCCGACGGCGACCGTCGTCCCCGGCGCAGCCCCACCCCGCCGACCGCGCGGTCCAGCCAGCCACGCACCTCCCAGGCCAGCGGGAACGAGTACCAGCCGGCGTCCCCGCCGATGCCCTCGACCACCCGCCACAGCGCCTCCGGTGACGCGGAGGTCTCCCGGGTCTTCTCGTCGAGGTAGAGGGTGCCGCCGGCCCAGTCCGGGTCGGTGGGCAGCGGGTCCGACGGCGCACCGGGTGTGGACGCCGACGACCAGCGGGTGGCCACGGTCGCGTCCCGGACCCGCTGGATCGCCAGCCGTACCGCCTCGTCGAACCCGAGCAGCCCCTCCGGCGGGTCGGGGACGTACCGGGCGATGTCGTGTTCGGAGCAGACGACGGTGTTGCGCAGCGACTCCACCAGCGGCCGGGCGATGGACGCCGGCACCGGGGTGACGACGCCGACCCAGTGGCTGGAGAGCCCCGGGCTGAGCACCGGGACGGGCAGGATCCGCCGCCGGGCCAGCCCGGCCACCGCCGCGAACCGCTGCATCATGTCGAGGTAGGTCATGACGTCCGGGCCGCCGATGTCGAAGGACCGGTGCACCTCCGGCGGCAGCGTGGCGCAGCCGACCAGGTAGCGCAGCACGTCGCGGATGGCGATCGGCTGGATCCGGCTGTGCACCCAGCGCGGCGTCACCATCACCGGCAGCCGCTCGGTCAGGTAGCGCAGCATCTCGAAGGACGCCGACCCCGACCCCAGCACCACCGCGGCCCGCAGCACGGCCGTCGGGACGCCGGAGCCAAGGAGGATCTCGGCGACCTCGGCCCGCGAGCGCAGGTGCGGGGAGAGCTCCTCGCCGTCAGGCTCCAGCCCACCGAGGTACACCAGCCGGCCCACGCCGGCCTCCCGCGCCGCCCGGGCCATCACCTGCGCCGTCCGCCGGTCGGTCTCCTCGAACTGCGGACCGGCGCCCAGGGCGTGGATCAGGTAGTAGACGGCGTCGACCCCGGCGCAGGCCGCCGCGACCGCCTCCTCGTCGGCGGCGTCGGCCCGGGCGATCTCGACCCGGCGGGCCCAGGGGTGGTCGCGCAGCCGCTCCGGGGCGCGGGTCATCACCCTGACCCGGTGCCCGGCGGCCAACAGCTCGGGCACGAGCCGCCCGCCGATGTAGCCGGTGGCGCCCGTGACGAGGCAGGTCTTCGCTGGGGGGACGCTGGTGGTGCCGTCGCTCTCGGCCATGTCCCGAGTGTCGGCCGTGGACCCCGCGCGCGCTCGGGTCGCAGGACACCCGGTCGACCCGCCACCATCGGCAGGGTCCGCTCAGACCAACGGCGGTCGCGTCGACCGGCACCCGTCGAGCAGGGGGTCCCCGATGGCCGACACCACCGCTGCACCCGACCGCACGTCCGACGGCCAGCCCGCCCTGAAGCGGGTGATGGGCCCGGGCCTGCTGCTGCTGTTCATCGTCGGCGACGTCCTCGGCACCGGCATCTACGCCCTCACCGGCCAGGTCGCCGCCCAGGTCGGCGGTGTCGTGTGGCTGCCCTTCCTGGTCGCCTTCCTCGTCGCGCTGGTCACCGCGTTCAGCTACCTGGAGCTGGTCACCAAGTACCCGCAGGCGGCCGGCGCGGCGCTGTACACGCACAAGGCGTTCGGCGTCCACTTCGTGACGTTCCTGGTCGCCTTCGCGGTGATGAGCTCGGGCATCACCTCGGCGTCCACCGCCGCGCGGGCGTTCAGCGCCAACTTCGCGAGCGTGACCGGCCTCGGGCTCGGCGAGGGCATCGGCATCACGCTGATCGGCCTGGGCTTCATGACCCTGGTCGCGCTGGTCAACCTCCGCGGGGTGGGCGAGAGCGTCAAGACCAACGTCGTCCTGACCTGCGTGGAGCTGACCGGGCTGCTGATCGTCATCGGCGTCGGCGTGTGGGCGCTGGCCGGTGGGGACGGCGACTTCTCGCGGGTGACCGAGTTCGACACCGGCGAGCGCTCGGTCGTCGGCGGGGTCATCGCCGCCACCGGGCTGGCCTTCTTCGCGATGGTCGGCTTCGAGGACTCGGTGAACATGGCCGAGGAGTGCAAGGAGCCGCGGCGGATCTTCCCGAAGGTGCTGCTGGCCGGGCTGTGCCTGACCGGCCTGATCTACGTGCTGGTGTCCATCTCGGCGATCGCGCTGGTGCCGGCGGGTGACCTCAGCCAGGGGGACACCCCGCTGCTGCAGGTGGTCGAGGCCGGGGCGCCCGGGTTCCCCCTGGGGCTGTTCGGCGTCATCACGATGTTCGCCGTCGCCAACTCCGCGCTGATCAACATGCTCATGGCCAGCCGGCTGGTCTACGGGCTGAGCCGTGAGCGGGTGCTGCCGCCCCTGCTGGGCCGGGTGCACCACCGCCGCCGGACCCCGACCACGGCGATCCTCTTCACCACCGCGCTCGCGTTCGGGCTCATCACCTTCGTCGGGGCGGTGCCGGCCCTCGGCGGCACGACGGCCCTGCTGCTGCTCATGGTCTTCACCGTGGTGAACGTCGCCGTGCTCGTGCTGCGCCGGGACCGGGTCGACGCCGACCACTTCCGCACCCCGACGGTGCTGCCCGTCGTCGGCGCTCTGGCCTGCGCCTACCTCGCCACCCCGTGGGCGGGTCGGCCGGCCGAGCAGTACCGGATCGCCGGGGTCCTCCTGGCGATCGGCGTCGTCCTGTGGGGTGTGACGGTCCTCGTCAACCGGCGGACCGGCGCCGCGGTGCCCCGGTTCGACCCGGCCCACCTGACCGGCGAGGGGCCGACGGGACCGCACAACTGAACGAAGGACCCCTCCGCCCCCCACCGCTCGCAGTAGCAGGCCCCGTCCTCCTCACCGCTCGCGAGCTCGCGGTGAGCCTCTGGACGGGGCCTGCCCGGGACGGGGCCGCCAGCGTCCCGGGGACGGCGTGTCGACCCCGGGGGCAACACCGGTGGTGGCAGACGAGCTGCGAGTGGCGCAGACACGACGTGAGGGCCGGGACGACGGCATTCCTGTCGTACCACCCGGTATCCTGGAGAGCAGAAACCGCCAGCATCCGGCTGAGAGCCGTTCTGCGCCCCTGTCCACACTCGGGGCGCCAGCCACCGGGTGCGCGACAGAAGGGCCCCACGTGGTCGCTCGACCGAAGACCGACGCCCAGGCTGACGCCTACTCCGGCAGCTCCATCACCGTCCTCGAGGGTCTCGAGGCGGTGCGCAAGCGCCCCGGCATGTACATCGGCTCCACCGGTGAGCGGGGCCTGCACCACATGGTCTGGGAGGTCGTCGACAACGCCGTCGACGAGGCCCTGGCCGGCTACTGCGACACCGTGCGGGTGACGCTGCTCGCCGACGGCGGCATCCGGGTGGAGGACAACGGCCGCGGCATCCCGGTCGACATGCACCCGGTCGAGAAGCGGCCGACCGTCGAGGTCGTCATGACCGTCCTGCACGCGGGCGGCAAGTTCGACGGCAAGAGCTACGGCGTCTCCGGCGGCCTGCACGGCGTCGGCGTCACCGTCGTCAACGCGCTGTCCAGCGAGCTCGACGTGCGCGTCTGGCGCGACGGCACCGAGTGGCACCAGCACTACGCCGAGGCCAAGCCCTCCCCGCTGGAGAAGATCGGTCCGACGAAGAAGCGCGGCACGCAGATCACCTTCTGGGCCGACCCGGCGATCTTCGAGACGACCACCTACTCGTTCGACACGATCAGCCGCCGGCTGCAGGAGATGGCGTTCCTCAACGCCGGCCTGCGGATCATCCTGCGCGACGAGCGCCCCGGTCACAGCAAGGCCGAGACCGGCATGGCCGAGGAGGTGTCGCTCGCCGAGGAGGCCCCGGCCCCGCAGGACGAGGAGCCGGCCTTCGAGCCCACCGAGATCTCGTACTTCTACGAAGGCGGCCTCAAGGACTACGTCGCCCACCTCAACCGGACCAAGACCGGCATCCACCGCTCGGTCATCGGCTTCGCGGCCGAGGGCACCGGCAAGAACGACACGGCGATGTCGGTGGACATCGCGATGCAGTGGTCGGAGGCCTACTCCGAGTCGGTGCACACCTTCGCCAACATCATCAACACCCACGAGGGCGGTACCCACGAGGAGGGCTTCCGCGCGGCGCTGACCTCGATCGTCAACCGCTACGCCGAGGAGAAGAAGCTCTTCAAGGGCAAGGACGAGAAGCTCACGGGCGAGGACATCCGCGAGGGCCTCGCCGCGATCGTCTCGATCAAGCTCGGCGACCCGCAGTTCGAGGGCCAGACCAAGACCAAGCTCGGCAACACCGAGGTCAAGGGCTTCGTCCAGCGGGTCTGCAACGAGCAGCTCGGGCACTGGTTCGAGGCCAACCCGGCCGAGGCCAAGCAGATCATCACCAAGGCCAGCTCGGCCGCGCGCGCCCGCCGCGCCGCCCAGCAGGCCCGCCAGCTGGCGCGGAAGAACCCGCTGAACTCGACCGGCCTACCCGGCAAGCTGGCCGACTGCCGCTCGACCGACCCGCGCAACTCCGAGGTCTACATCGTCGAGGGCGACTCCGCCGGCGGCTCGGCCAAGTCCGGCCGCGACTCGATGTTCCAGGCGATCCTGCCCATCCGCGGCAAGATCATCAACGTCGAGAAGGCGCGCATCGACCGGGTGCTCAAGAACACCGAGGTCCAGTCGATGATCACGGCGTTCGGCACCGGCATCCACGACGAGTTCGACCTGTCGAAGCTGCGCTATCACAAGATCGTGCTGATGGCCGACGCCGACGTCGACGGGCAGCACATCCGGACCCTGCTGCTGACCCTGCTGTTCCGCTTCATGCGGCCGCTGGTCGAGGCCGGGCACGTCTACCTGGCGCAGCCGCCGCTGTACAAGATCAAGTGGGGCGGCAAGGTCGGCGACCAGTACGCCTACTCCGACCGCGAGCGGGACGCGCTGCTCAAGGCCGGCGCCGAGGCCGGCCGCAAGATCCCCAAGGACGACGGCATCCAGCGGTTCAAGGGGCTCGGCGAGATGAACGCGACCGAGCTGTGGGAGACCACCATGAACCCGGAGACGCGGATCCTGCTGCAGGTCACCCTCGAGGACGCCGCCACCGCCGACGAGCTGTTCAGCGTGCTCATGGGCGAGGACGTCGACGCCCGCCGCAGCTTCATCACCCGCAACGCCAAGGACGTCCGCTTCCTCGACGTCTGAGAGAGGACCCCGTGCCCCCCGCAGCGTCTTCTTCCCGGCCCCGTCCCGGGTCCCGCTTTGAGCTCGCGGAGGGTGGGGAGGACGGGGTCCTTCCACCTGCACGCGGGCCGGCGTCGGGTCCTGCAGGGGCCCGACCCGCGACTTCGTTCCCATCTGTGCACGACCTGGAGACCTGAACCGTGACCGAGACCCCTGCCCGCGACCGCATCGAGCCGGTCGACCTCCAGCAGGAGATGCAGCGCAGCTACATCGACTACGCGATGTCGGTCATCGTCGGCCGCGCGCTGCCCGAGGTCCGTGACGGCCTCAAGCCGGTGCACCGCCGCGTGCTGTACGCGATGTACGACCAGGGCTTCCGCCCCGACCGGAGCTACGTCAAGTGCGCCCGCGTCGTCGGCGAGGTCATGGGTAACTACCACCCGCACGGCGACTCGGCCATCTACGACGCCCTCGTGCGGCTGGCCCAGCCGTGGTCGATGCGCTACCCGCTGATCGACGGCCAGGGCAACTTCGGCTCGCCGGGCAACGACCCGGCGGCGGCCATGCGCTACACCGAGGCGCGGCTGACCCCGCTGGCCATGGAGATGCTGGCCAACATCGACGAGGACACCGTCGACTTCCAGCCCAACTACGACGGCAAGAACCAGGAGCCCCTGGTCCTGCCGGGGCGCATCCCCAACCTGCTGATCAACGGCTCGGCCGGCATCGCCGTCGGCATGGCCACCAACATGCCCCCGCACAACCTCCGCGAGGTGGCCGAGGCCGTCTTCTGGGTGCTCGACCACCCCGACGCCGAGCCGGAGGAGGCCCTGACCGCCTGCATGCAGCGGGTCAAGGGCCCCGACTTCCCGACCGCCGGCCTCATCGTCGGCCGCGAGGGCATCGAGGAGGCCTACCGCACCGGCCGCGGCTCGGTCCGCATGCGCGCGGTGGTCACCGTCGAGGAGGACGCCCGGGGCCGGGTGCAGCTGGTCGTCACCGAGCTGCCCTACCAGGTCAACCCGGACAACCTGGCCGAGGCGATCGCCGAGGCCGTCCGCGACGGCCGGCTGCAGGGCATCAGCGAGATCGCCGACGAGTCCAGCGACCGCGTCGGCCGCCGGCTGGTCATCACGCTGCGCCGGGACGCCGTCGCCAAGGTGGTGCTGAACAACCTCTACAAGCACACCCAGCTGCAGACGACGTTCGGCTGCAACATGCTCTCGATCGTCGACGGCGTCCCGCGGACGCTGCGGCTCGACGAGCTGATCCGCTTCTTCGTGCTGCACCAGATCGAGGTCATCCAGCGGCGGACCCGCTACCGGCTGCGCAAGGCCGAGGAGCGGGCGCACCTCCTGCGCGGGCTGGCCAAGGCCCTCGACCAGCTCGACGCGGTCATCGCCCTCATCCGGTCCAGCGCCTCCGCCGACGCCGCGCGCAGCGGCCTGATGGAGCTGCTCGACATCGACGAGATCCAGGCGACCGCCATCCTGGACATGCAGCTGCGCCGGCTCGCCGCCCTGGAGCGGCAGCGGATCCTCGACGAGCTCGGCGAGCTCGAGGCCCGCATCGCCGACCTGCAGGCGATCCTCGACTCGCCCGAGCGGCAGCGGCAGATCGTCCACGACGAGCTCGCCGAGATCGTGGAGAAGTACGGCGACGAGCGCCGCACGAAGTTCGTGCCGAACGACGGCGACGTCTCCATGGAGGACCTCATCGCGGAGGAGGAGGTCGTCGTCACCATCACCCGCACCGGCTACGCCAAGCGGACCAAGAGCGACCTCTACCGGTCGCAGCGCCGCGGCGGCAAGGGCGTCATGGGTGCGGCGCTGAAGCAGGACGACATCGTCGACCACTTCTTCGTGGGCTCCACCCACGACTGGATCCTCTTCTTCACCAACAAGGGCCGCGTCTACCGGGCCAAGGCGTACGAGCTGCCCGAGGCCAACCGCACGGCCCGTGGTGCGCACGTGGCCAACATCCTGGCCTTCCAGCCCGACGAGAAGATCGCCCAGGTCATGCAGATCAAGGACTACCGGGTCGCCCCGTACCTGGTCCTGGCCACGGCCAACGGGCAGGTCAAGAAGACCCGGCTGACCGACTTCGACTCCCCGCGCAGCGGCGGCGTCATCGCGATCAACCTGCGCGAGGGCGACGAGCTGGTGGGCGCCGCGCTCATCGACCCGGAGCAGGACCTGCTGCTGGTCACCCGCAAGGCGATGTCGATCCGGTTCAAGGCCGACGACGCCACACTGCGGCCGATGGGCCGGGCCACCGAGGGCGTGCGCGGCATCGCGCTGTTCTCGGACGACTCGCTGCTGTCGATGATGGTGGTCGAGGAGGGCGTCGACGTCCTCGTCGCCACCGAGCGCGGCTTCGCCAAGCGGACCGGGATCGAGAACTACCCGGCCCAGGGCCGCGGCGGCAAGGGCGTGCTCACCGCCGATCCCAAGGCGCGCAAGGGCAACCTGGTCGGGGCCCTGGCGGTCCGGCTCGGCGACGAGCTCTACGCCATCACCTCCGGCGGCGGCGTCATCCGGACCCCGGTCAACGGCGTCCGGCACAACAAGGACCGCGCCACCATGGGTGTCAAGCTCATGAACTTGCCGGAAGACGTGTCGATCGTGGCGATCGCCCGTACGACGGACAACGACGAGCCTGCCGCCTAGTCTGGGGACGATGACGGAGAGGCGGGGCGTCCGCACTCCCGGGTGTGGGCGCCCCGCTCCTCCGTCACAGCCACCAGGGATCTGACCGGCGCCCGGGTGCTCCCGGCCGCGCGCCGGGTACCCCGGGTGTGAGGCAGCGGCGAGGGCCGCTGGGGAACGGGAGACTCGCATGAGCGACCGGACGCAGGGTTCGGTGCGCACCGGGTCCCGGACCGGGGAGACCTCCCCGGCACAGGGGACGGCGACCGGTCAGCAGCCCGCGGCTGACGATCCGCCCTCGGTGGGGTCGACGCAGACCATCCCCGGCGCGAACACCGCCCGGAGCCAGGCCGTGGCCGCCGACGGGGCCCCGGCCGCGACCGGCCCGGCGTCGGGCACGCAGCCCGCCGCCTCCCCGTCCACCGGCGCGCAGCCCGCCGCGGGTGCGGTGGCGGCCTCCGCTGCGAGTGGTGGGGGTGCCGGCAAGTCCGCCCGCGGCCCGCGCCGCGCCCGGCTGCAGCTGCGGCACATCGACACGTTCTCCGCGCTGAAGATTTCGCTGGTCCTGTCGATCGCGATGTTCTTCATCTGGATGGTCGCCGTCGGCCTGCTCTACGGCATCCTCTCCGGCCTCGGTGTCTTCGAGACCCTCAACGACCTCTTCGGCCAGCTCGGTAGCGCCTCCGGTGGTGACGGCCGCAGCGAGGTCATCACCCCGGGCATCGTCTTCGGTGGCGCCGCGGTCATCGGGGCCATCAACATCGTGCTGATGACCGCCCTGTGCACCGTCGCGGCGTTCATCTACAACATGTGCTCCGACCTGGTCGGCGGCCTGGAGGTCACCCTCTCCGAGCGCGACTGACAGAGGACCCCGTCCTCGGCGAACACGCGACAGGCGTCCTCTCGCACCTGCTCAGGGGGCGCCTGACGTGTATCCGCAGCCGGCCCGCGAGGTCGACCTCGCACCACCCCCCTGCGGACGGCGTACCGGCGGCAGGTACGCTGGTCGAGGTCCACGGGCCTGTAGCTCAGGCGGTTAGAGCGCATCCCTGATAAGGATGAGGCCGGAGGTTCAAGTCCTCCCAGGCCCACCCGTGTACTGGCCCCACCGGCCCACCCCGGTCCCGGGGTCGGCCTCCGGCCCCCTCTCGAGGAGGGGGACTCCCCTCGAGGAGGTACCCCGCGTGCTCAGGAAGCTGGTCTTCGCGGCCGCCGCCGCGACCGCCCTCGCCGCCGTCCGCCGGCGCTCGGCGGGCAGGGCAGAGGCTGACCTCTGGGCCGAGGCGACCCGCGGCCCCCAGGCGGTCAGCACGCCGGCCGCTCGCTGACCCGCCGGGAGGCCCCGCCTCCCACCCCGGGGACGTAGCTCAATTGGCAGAGCACCGCCTTTGCAAGGCGGGGGTTAGGGGTTCGATTCCCCTCGTCTCCACCAGCCCAGCGAGGGTCCGACCTGCGCTCCTGCCGGTCGGTGGGTACCCGTCCCCCTTCCCCGGTCGGCCCGGTCACGGGCTGCTGACGACGCGGCGCGGTGACTGTCCGTGGCCGATGTCCGTGGTTAGGGTCGCCGCTCCGCTGTCATGACATCCCGGGGGGCCCCGACGTGAGCACGCAGCTGCCACCACCCGATGCGCCGCCGCCGGCGACCCCGCCGCCGGCGGCGCGGCCGGTACCGGTGCCCTTGCCACCGCGGGTGTGGGGGCCCGGCTACTTCCGGCGCGGCTTCGCCGTCGGGCTGGGGGCGGCCCTGGGCGCCGGCTTGGCGCTGGGCGGGGTCGCCCTGGGGCTGACCGTGGTGATGGTGCTGGCCCTGGTCGGGCTGACCGCAGGGGCCGACAACAGCTCTCCTCCCGGGCCGCCGACCGAGACCGTGTGGGGCGCAGCGGGTGCCTCGGCGCGGCTGATCGCCGTCCCGGTCACCGGTGTCATCCTGGGCGGCGAGAGCGACGGTGTCACCTTCGGCGGTGCGACCTACGGCTACGACGTCGCCGACACCATCGACGCCCTGGAGGCCGAGGACGCCGACGGGCTGATCCTGGAGCTCAACACCCCCGGGGGGACGATCTACGGCTCCCGCGCCATCGCCGACGCCGTGGAGCGCTACCAGAAGCGGACCGGCAACCAGGTGATGGCCCACGTGCAGGGCATGTCGGCCTCGGGCGGGGTGTACGCCATGGCGGGGGCCGACCAGATCGTCGCCGACCACGGCAGCCTCGTCGGCAGCATCGGCGTGGTCATGGGCCCGTTCCAGCGGTTCCGCGACGTCACCGGCATCCCGGGCTCGCTGCTGGAGCCGGGCGTGACCACCGACGGCGGTGTCACCGAGGAGTACCTCTCCCGAGGCCGCGGCAAGGACCTCGGCAACCCCTACCGCGACATGACCGAAGAGGAGCGGGCCGTCCTGGGACGCGGCCTGGACCGGGAGTACGAGGCGTTCGTCGGGTGGGTGTCCCAGACCCGGGGCATCCCGCCGCAGACGATCGTCGACGAGCTGGGTGCCTTCGTCTTCGACGGCTACACCGCCGTGGACCGGGGCCTGGTCGACCGGGTCCTCGGCCGCGAGGAGGCCTACCGGTACGCCGCCGAGATGAACGGCGTCGACCCCGAGGACACCCGCGTGGACCGGATGGTGGCGCCGGGGTTCGTCGAGTCCCTCCTCGGCGCCGAGTGGCCGGTGGGCCCCTCCGGTGTCGGCGCGGTGGCAGGCGAGCCCGGGCGCAGCGTCGTGTGCACCGGCACCCCCCTGGTGCTCGCCTACCACGGGGAGCTCGCGGCCGCCTGCACCCCGCGCTGAGGCACCCGCGCGACCAGGACCTCCGGCACTGGACGCCGCTCCCTCCCTGCGCCACCGTCGCCCCGGCCACTGGCCCACCGGCCGGGCGGGCCGGGGCCTCGCGACGGAGGAGGAGCCGTGGCGCGCAAGAGCCTGGACTGCCGGACGATCCCCGGCGAGCGCAGCTGCACCGTGCAGATCTCCGGCGAGGAGGACGAGGTCCTCGAACTGGCGGTGGCGCACGCCGTCGCCGCGCACGGGCACACCGACGGCGCCGAGCTGCGGGAGGGGCTGCGGGCCGGGCTGCGGGACGAGGAGGGGCTCCTGGCCGAGCCTGGTTCCTTCCTGCAGCTCATCGAGTTCCACGCCCGCGACCTCGACGGCTTCGGCCGCATCGTGGAGGAGTGGCGGGAGCGGATGGGGCAGGAGACCACCATCCGCTGGGGCGTGGTCGCTGCCGACCGCCACCGCGCCGACACCTACGTCGAGATAGTCGCCTTCCCCGACCACACCTCGGCGATGCGCAACTCCGACCACCCGGTGACCGCGGACTTCGCCAAGCGGATGCAGGAGGTCACCGAAGGGGAGGCGTCCTACCGCGACCTCGACGTCGTCCGCGTGTTGCGGCCCTGACGCCGGCGCCCACCGGCCCGCTCCCCGTGCTCGCGGGGCGCGGACCAGTGGGAGAGTGGACGTCGTGACTGAAGCGACTCCTGCGCGCCGCGCCGTCCTGCACACCAACCACGGCGACATCACCGTCGACCTGTTCCCCGACCACGCTCCGAAGACGGTCGCGAACTTCGCCGACCTCGCCGAGGGCCGCCGGGAGTGGACCCACCCGCAGACCCGCGCGAAGACCACCGACCGCCTCTACGACGGCACCGTCTTCCACCGGATCATCGACGGCTTCATGATCCAGGGCGGTGACCCGCTGGGTCAGGGCATCGGCGGTCCGGGCTACCAGTTCGGCGACGAGATCCACCCCGAACTGGCCTTCACCAAGCCCTACCTGCTGGCGATGGCCAACGCCGGGCCCGGCACCAACGGCTCCCAGTTCTTCATCACCGTCGCGCCGACCACCTGGCTGACCGGCAAGCACACGATCTTCGGCGAGGTGGCCGACCAGGCCGGCCGGGACGTCGTCGACCGCATCGCCAAGGTGCGGACCGGCCGCGGCGACCGCCCCGTGGAGGACGTGGTGCTGCAGTCGGTCGAGGTGCAGCGCAGCTGACCACCAGCCCGGACGACGGGGGCGCCGGCCAGCCGCAGCCGGCGCCCCCGCCACCCACCTGCTACCGGCATCCGGACCGGCCGACCCGCATCGCGTGCACCCGGTGCGGCCGGCCGATCTGTCCGGAGTGCATGACCCCGGCCTCGGTCGGCTTCCAGTGCCCGGACGACGTCCGGGCCGGCAACGCCTCCGTGCGCCGTCCCCGCCAGGCCTCGTTCCTGCAGCGGGCCGGCCGGCGCTTCGGCGCGGTCACGGTCACCCTCATCGGGCTGAACCTCGCGGTGTTCGTCGCCACCGCGGTCTCCGCCGGCCTGGCCGGGTCCGACCCGCTCGACAACCAGCTCAGCCCGCTGTTCGTGCAGCTGGCGCAGATCCCCGTGCTCGTCGAGCTGGGTGAGGACTGGCGGCTGGTCACGGCGGCGTTCCTGCACATCGGCGTGCTGCACCTGGTGCTCAACATGCTCGCGCTGCTGGTCTTCGGCTCCGAGCTGGAACGCCAGCTGGGCCGGTGGCGCTACCTCGCCGTCTACCTGGTGTCGCTGCTCGGCGGTGCGGTGGCGCTGCAGCTGTTCGGTGAGCCCGGACGTCCCGTCGCGGGGGCCTCGGCCGCCATATACGGCCTGCTCGGCGGCCTCGCCGTCACCATGATCGCCCGTCGGGAGGACCTCCGCGGCCTGTTGACCCTGCTGGCGATCAACGTGCTGATCAGCTTCCTGCCCGGCGTCTCGCTGCTGGGGCACCTGGGCGGGCTGGTGGCCGGCTTCGCCGCCACCGGGGTGGTCGTGCTCGCCCGGCGCCGCACCGAGCTGCAGGTGTTGGGCCTGATGCTGCTGACGGCGGCGCTCGTGGTGGTCGCGCTGACCGTGTCCACCCTCGTCGTCCTCGGGTAAGGACCACCCTTCCCCCGTGAAGGACCCCTTGCCCCCGCCACTCGCAGGCTCGCGCCAGGCCCCGTCCAGAGGCTCGCCGCGAGCTTGCGAGTGGTGAGGGGGACGGGTCCTTGTGCCTGCAAGGGGGCCGTCGGGGCTCGGCGCGCGGCCCTGAAGGGTGGCCGTTCCGGTCCGTCACCAGGGCCGCAGGGCGGTCAGCGCCTGGGCGACCTCGCCCGGGTCGGCGCCCAGGTCCCGGCGGCCGAGCAGCACCAGCTCACCGTCGTCGTCCGGCCCGCCGGCGGTGTCCAGCTCCAGCAGCCGGGAGCGCAGCCCCCACCGGCGGCTCTCCCGCACCTGCACCCCCAGCCGCGCCCAGGGCAGCACCGTGGCGCCGGTCAGCCGGCGGACGACGACCCCGTCGGGCCCGGCGGCCAGCCGGGGGCGGAGCAGGCGGTCGCGGACGGCCAGGGCCAGCAGCAGGACGGCGGCCGCGCCGACCAGCACCCGGCCGAGCGGGTCCAGGAGCACCGTGGCTCCGCCCAGGACAGCGCCCACGCCCGCCAGGACCGCCGACTCCCCGGTGCGCGGCGACCACTCCACGCCGTGCAGCCTCCCAGGGGGAGGACCCCCTCGCCCCCGCCACTCGCAGGCCCGCGCCAGGCCCCGTCCAGAGGCTCGCCGCAGGCCCCGTCCAGAGGCTCGTCCCGAGCCTGCGAGGGATGAGGGGGACGGGGTCCTCCTCCGGTGAGCAGGACGGGGTCCTTGTGCCTGCAGGGGGCCGGCGAGCCTCTGGACGGGGCCAGGGGACGGGTGTGTGGACGTCCTACGATCGGCCCCACGGTGGGTGGAACGCCGCCCACGTCGACGAGGAGTGGTCATGCGAGATGCCGTCATCTGCGCCGCGGTGCGCACCCCGGTGGGCAAGCGGGGCGGTGGACTGTCCGGCGTGCACGCCGTCGACCTGTCGGCCACCGTGCTCGACGCCCTGGTGGAGCGGACCGGCATCGACCCGGCCGTGGTCGAGGACGTCTTCTGGGGCTGCGTGAGCCAGGTCGGCGAGCAGACGTTCAACATCGGCCGCAACGCCGTCCTGGCCGCGGGCTGGCCGGAGTCGGTGCCCGGGACGACGATCGACCGGCAGTGCGGGTCCTCGCAGCAGGCGGTCGCCTTCGCCGCCGCCACGGTGATCAGCGGCCAGGCCGACGTCGTGGTCGCCGGCGGCGTCGAGTCGATGAGCCGGGTGCCGATGGGCTCGACGTACGCCCAGGCCATCGGGGCGGGGGCGCCGCTGGGCCCGCGCTTCCTCGAGCGCTACGACGGGGTCTTCCCCAACCAGGGCACGGGTGCGGAGATGATCGCCGAGCGCTGGGGCTTCTCCCGCACCCAGCTCGACGAGTACTCCCTCGCCTCGCACGAGAAGGCGGCCAAGGCCCAGGCCGACGGCGCCTTCGAGGAGGAGATCGTCTCCGTGACCACGCCCGACGGCACGGTGGTCGGCGCCGACGAGGGGATCCGCCCCGGCGGCACGGTGGAGAAGCTGGGGTCGCTGAAGACCCCGTTCAAGGCCGACGGCGTCATCAGCGCCGGCAACGCCAGCCAGATCTCCGACGGGTCGGCCGCCCTGCTGGTCACCACCTCGGAGAGGGCCCGCGAGCTCGGCCTGCGCCCGCTGGTGCGCATCCACACGACGGTCATGGCCGGCGACGACCCGGTCGTCATGCTGACCGCCCCCATCCCGGCCACGCACAAGGTGCTGCAGCGCTCGGGCCTGTCCGTCGACGACATCGGCGTCTTCGAGGTCAACGAGGCCTTCGCACCGGTGCCGCTGGCCTGGCGGGTGGAGACCGGGGCGGACGCCGACCGGCTCAACCCCCGGGGCGGCGCGATCGCGCTGGGCCACCCGCTGGGCGGGTCGGGCGCCCGCATCATGACCACGCTCGTCCACAGCATGCTCGCCACCGGCACCCGCTACGGCCTCCAGACGATGTGCGAGGGCGGGGGGATGGCCAACGCGACCGTCCTGGAGCTCCTGCCGCAGTAGTCCACAGTCCCCCCGGACGACGGCCCCCGGTCCCGCGTGGACCGGGGGCCGTCGCCGTCCGCGGGGACGGCGCCGGTGGAGGAGCGGATTCGCCGTGGTCAGGCCGCGTGTCGCGCTACCACAGCGCGAGCCGGACGGCGAGCGCGGGGCCGTCCGCCGGCTGCCGCCATGTCGACTCGTCCACAGCTGTGTGCACAGCTGGGGATGGACTTGCACCGCTGTAGTTACCCGGCCGCCCTTCTCGTCACATCTGTCCCACTCGTGGTGGAACCGCAGGTCAGCGGCGTGTGGTCGAACAGGCGTTCTCCACACGTCGTGGACAACCCTGGGGGTTGAGCGCTTTGTCGACCTGTGGACAGCGCCGGCCGGCTGTGCACAGCGCGGCCTGTGTACAGCACTGTGCGTATCCGGGCGGTCACAAGTGAACGGCCCCCGTCCCGGGTGGGACGGGGGCCGCGGAGGATGCTCACCGGCCCTGCTTCAGGGGCCCGCCGCGGGCCTTGGCCCGAGGCTCGCCCCGAGCTCGCGAGGGCTGAGGAGGACGGGGTCCTTCACCGGTGGGGGCAGCAGGTCCTGTCTTCAGCGCCAGCGCATCGACATGACCAGGCCGGCCACCATGAGGCCGAAGCCGATCAGGAAGTTCCCGGCGTTCAGGCCGGACATGACCGGGATCCGGTCACCCGCGACGTAGAACACGACGATCCACAGCAGCCCCAGCAGCATGAGGGTGACCATGAGCGGGGCGTACCAGCGCGGGCTGGGCTGGACGGCCCGCGCGCTCGCCGTCCCCGACTGCAGGGTGCCCTGCGGCGGCGTGTAGACCGACTTCTTGCGCACCTTGGACTTCGGCACCGATGGACTCCCTCCGGGGCCGGTCCGTCGCGACCGGCCGTGACGGTTCCCCAGCCTAAGCTGCGGGTGTGGCCACAGCCCGCACCCTGCGCCTGCGGATGACCCGTGGGGGTACCGCCTGGGCCGCCCTCGTGCCCGTGGTGGCGCTGGCCGCGGGGCTGCTGTTCGCCACCTCCAGCCAGACCGCGCAGGGCACCGACCTCCGCGGCGGGGAGGCCACCGAGCTGTCCGCCCTCATCCCCGCCCGGGAGGAGGCCGTCGCCTCGCAGGAGGAGCAGCTGGAGGCGCTGCAGGCGCAGGTGCAGGCCCTCACCGACCAGGCGGCGTCCCGCGACGGCGACGTGGCGGCCGCCCGCGACGCCGGGGACGCCGGGGCCCTCTCGGCGGGTCTGGTGGCCCTCACCGGCCTGGGTGTGCAGATTACCCTGGACGACGCCCCGCGGCGGCCCGACGGCTCGCTGCCCATGGGCGCCCGGCCCGACGACGTCGTCATCCACCAGTCCGACGTGCAGGCCGTCGTGAACGCCGTGTGGGCCGCCGGCGCGGACGCAGTGGCGATCATGGACCAGCGGCTCATCGCGACCAGCGCCGTCCGCTGCGTCGGCAACGTGCTGCTGCTGCACGGCCGCACCTGGTCCCCGCCGTTCGTGGTCACCGCCATCGGGGACGTCGACGCGATCCGCGCCCAGCTGGCCGCGTCGCCGCAGGTCCAGGTGTTCCAGCAGGCGGTCGAGGACTTCGGGCTGGGCTTCGCCGTCCAGCAGCGCGGGGAGCTCACGCTGCCGGCCTACGAGGGCCCGCCGGCCATGGAGTACGCCACAGCGGCTGCCGGTTAGGCCCCGTGCAGGGTCCCGCTGTGAGCTTGCGAGCAGTGGGGGGCACGGGGTCCTTTTGGTAGACAGGGGGCGTGAGCCGTCCCGTCCTCGTCGTCGACAACTTCGACAGCTTCGTCTACAACCTGGTCCAGTACCTGGGCCAGCTGGGCGTCGAGTGCGTCGTCCGCCGCAACGACGCCGTCACCGTCGACGAGCTGCCCGACCTCGACGTGGCCGGGGTGCTGCTCTCCCCGGGGCCGGGGACGCCGACCGACGCGGGCGTGACCGTGCCGATGGTGCGGGCCGCCGCGGAGGCGGGCACGCCGGTCCTGGGCGTCTGCCTGGGCCACCAGGCGATCGGCGAGGCGTTCGGCGCGGAGGTCGTCCGCGCGCCCGAGCTGCTGCACGGCAAGACCAGCCAGGTGGTGCACGAGGGCGCCGGCGTGCTGGCCGGGCTGCCCTCGCCGTTCACCGCCACCCGGTACCACTCGCTGGCCGTCGACCGCGACACCGTGCCCGCCGAGCTGGAGGTCACCGGGACGACGCCCTCGGGCATCGTGATGGCGCTGCGGCACCGCGAGCTGCCCATCGAGGGCGTGCAGTTCCACCCCGAGTCGGTGCTCACCGAGGGCGGCCACCGGATGCTCGCCACCTGGCTGGAGGCCTGTGGCCTGGCGCCCGACCCGGCCGTCGTCGAGGCGGCCGGCGCCGCGGCCCACCGGCTGACCACGGTCGCCACGACGGGCTGAAGAGGACCCCGTCCTCCCCACCCCTCGCACGCTCGGGGCGGGCCCCTGGACGGGGCCGGGACGATGCAGGGCCCTTCCCCCGGTGCGGGAAGGGCCCTCCTCCCCATTGCGGGGAAGGGTCCTGCCCTCGTCCTGCCGCTAGTCCTCGATGCCCGGGTCACCGCCAGGGGTGGGTGCTTCAGGCACCTGGATCACCAGCAGGATGCGGTCGTTCGCATCGGCCCGGCTCTCGGCAGGCGGGTCGGTGCCCACGATCGCGGTCGCCGATGACGGGTCGGCTTCGTTCCCGGCGGTGTCGACCACGCCGACATTCGTGAAGCCGGCCGCCCTGAGTGCGCTGACGGCCGCCGCGGCAGACGGCTGGTTCGTCACGACCGGCACGGTCGGCCGCGGGTCCTCGGCCGGGCCGCTGGAGACCTGCAGCGTGATCGGGTCGTCCGCGGAGGCCTGCTCGCCGGGGGAGGGGTCAGTCCCGATGACGGTGCCCTCGGGCTGCGGGGACTCGACCTGCTCGGGCGTGACGTTGGTGAACCCCGCGCTCCGCAGCTCCTGGGTGGCGGCGGCCTGCTGCTGGCCGGTGACGTCGGGCACCTCGGCGTCGCCGTCGGACACCTGCAGCGTCACGGTGGTGCTCGGGTCGACCGACTGGCCCTCACCGGGGCTGACGTCGACGACCTGGTCGGCGGGGGAGAGGGAGTCGATCTCCTCGGTCTGCACATCCGAGAAGCCCGCGTTCCCCAGCGTCGTCTCGGCGCGGTCGACGTCCAGCCCGACGACGGCCGGGACCTCGACCGTGTCCGGTCCGACGCCGACGGCCAGGTCGACGGCGGTCCCCTCGGCCACCTGGGTGCCGCTGGACGGGTCGGTGCCCAGCACGGTGCCCTCCTGGGACACGTCCTGGGTGACCTGCTGGGTCACCTCGCCGACGGTCAGCCCGGCGGCCTCGAGATTCTGGGTCGCCGTCGCTTGGTCCTGCCCCGCGACGTTCGGCACGCTCACCTGCGTCGCCGTGGGTTCGGCCGCGGGCTCGTCGTCGCCGGAGTTGACCAGCAGCGCCACGGCGACGACGCCGCCGATGATCAGCAGGCTGGCGATCACCGCGGCGATGACGCGGTTGCGCCGGCGCTTGCCGTCGTCCTCGTCGTCCCAGTCGCCGTCGCCGTACCCGCCGGGCGGGGCACCGATGATGGCGGTCTTCTCGGCGTCGCCCATCACCGGCGTGGCCTCGACCCGCTGGCCGGCGAGCGACCGCAGCAGGTCGTTGCGCATCTCCGCGGCCGACTGGTAGCGGTTGGCCGGGTTCTTGCTCAGCGCCTTGAGCAGGATGGCGTCGAGGTCCGCGGGGATCCCCGGGTTGACCGACGACGGCAGCCTCGGGTCCTCGCGGACGTGCTGGTAGGCCACCGAGACCGGGGAGTCGCCGGTGAACGGCGGGGCGCCCGTGACCAGCTCGTAGAGGAGGCAGCCGACCGAGTAGACGTCCGAGCGGGCGTCGACGCTCTCGCCGCGGGCCTGCTCGGGGGAGAGGTACTGGGCGGTCCCTATCACCGCGGCGGTGGAGGTCATGGTGGCCGCGGAGTCCGACACCGCGCGGGCGATGCCGAAGTCCATGACCTTGACCGTGCCCTCGGGCGTGATCATCACGTTGCCGGGCTTGACGTCGCGGTGCACGATGCCGTTGCGGTGGCTGAAGTCCAGGGCGGCGCAGATGTCGGCCGCGAAGGTCATCGCCCGCTCCGGGGAGAGCACGCCCTCCCGGCGCAGCACGTCGCGCAGGGTCTCGCCCTCGACGTACTCCATGACGATGTACGGCGTCGCGCCGCTCGACGAGCGGTCCTCACCGGTGTCGTAGACGGCGACGATCGCCGGGTGGTTCAGCGAGGCCGCGGCCTGCGCCTCTCGGCGGAAGCGGACCTGGAAGGAGGGGTCGCGGGCGAGGTCGCTGCGGAGCACCTTGACTGCCACCTCGCGGCCGAGGCGCAGGTCGCGGCCGCGGTGCACCTCGGCCATGCCGCCGCGGCCGAGCACCCCGCCGATCTCGTAGCGCTCGCCGAGCACTGGAGGCGTGGTCATCGGAGGTCCTCTCGGGCGGTGCAGTCCTGCGTCCGGGCGCGGCCCGGCCGAGCGCAGCGGACGGGCGGGCCGCCGGGCAGCGTAACCGCCGCGGCCGGCCGGACCTGGGCGGCGCGAGGGAGGACGGTCACCCGGCCGGGTCCGTGTCCAGCTGCCCCGCTGCCTGGCCCGGGTCCTCGTCCGGACCCCGGCCGGCGCCGCCACCCGCACCGTCGGGGACCGGCGCACCCGGTTGGGGCTCGGGCGCCGGCGTGCCGGGCGCTGCGTCCTCCTCGTCCTCGTCGGCGGGCCGGCTCGGCGTCGTGGCGGTGGAGGCAGACGTGCTCGGCGCAGGCGCGGGCGCGGACGAGGTCGTCGCGTTGCCACGCGAGGTGTTCGGGGCCGGGGCGGTCGTCTGCGGCGGGGCCTGGGTGGTCTGCTGGGCCGGGGGCTCGTCCGTGGTGCCGGGGTCCTCGTCCCCCGTGCCGGGCGCGAAGTCGTCGGCGGCGTAGTAGAGCGTGACGGTGGAGCCCAGCGCCACGTCCTGGGCGAACGGGTCGGTGGTGACGACGTCGCCCGCGTCCAGCGCCTGGCCCAGCTCGGCCAGCTGCGCGGCGGTGGCCTCCTCCGTCACGACCTGGAGTCCATCGTCGGTGAGGGCCTGCTCGATGTCGTCGACGGGCTCGCCGACGTAGCCGGCGCTGTCGACGAACACGGTCTCGGCGGCCGGGTCCGAGGTGGCGCGCGCCGAGGTGGTGGGGGCGGCGTCGTCGTTCGTCGCGGCGTCGTCGCCGCGGGTCAGGGCCCACACCCCGCCACCCAGCAGCGCGAGCAGCAGCAGCCCGGCGACCAGCCACACCCAGGGCCCGCGACGGCGGTCGTCGTCCGGAGGCGGTGCGGCGTACCGGCTGTCCTCGTCGTCGTCGCTGGTACGGCGCAGCGGTGGCATCGCGCCCGCCGACGTGCGCGCGCCGGTCACGGCGGCTCCGCCGGCGGAGGCGGCACCCAGCACCTGGGTGCGGGAGTCGGCGAGGTCGTCGACGACCTCGGTCTGCGCGGTGCCCGCCCCCTGCGGGTACGGCGGGGTCGTGGCGGCCCCGGCGGCGGGGGCGAGGCCGTTGCCGGAGGCCACCGACCGGACCGCGGCGGCGAAGGCGGCGCCGTCGGCGAAGCGGTCGGCCGGGTCCTTGGCGAGGGCGCGCTCGATGAGCAGCCGCACGGCCGGCGGGACGTTGGCCGGCAGCGGCGGCGGCGGGCGGTTGATGTGTGCCAGCGCGACGGCCACCTGCGACGTCCCGTCGAAGGGCCGGCCGCCGGTCAGGCACTCGTAGCCGACGACGCCGAGGGAGTACACGTCGGAGGCGGCGGTGACCTCGAAGCCCTGCGCCTGCTCGGGGGAGAGGTACTGGGCGGTGCCCACGACCATGCCGGTGCGGGTCAGCGGTGTGGCGTCGCGGGCGCGCGCGATGCCGAAGTCGGTCAGCTTCACCACGCCGTCGGGGCGCACGATGAGGTTGCCCGGCTTGATGTCGCGGTGGACGACGCCGGCGTGGTGGGCCGCCGAGAGCCCGTCGGCCGCCTGGCCGAGCACGTGCAGCGTCCAGTCGACCGGGAGCTTGCCCTCCTCGTGGAGGATCGTGACCAGCGGCTTGCCCTCGACCAGCTCCATGACGAGGAAGGCCAGCTGGCTGCCGCGCTCGTCTAGGGTCTCGCCGTAGTCGTAGACCGACGCGATGTTGGGGTGGGAGAGCGCCGCCGTGTGCCGCGCCTCGTTGCGGAAGCGGGCCACGAAGCTCGGGTCGCCGGTGAACTCGCTGCGGAGCACCTTGGCGGCGACCTCGCGGTCGAGGACGCGGTCCCGCGCCCGCCACACCTCGCCCATACCGCCGGTGGCGATGGGTGCGGTGATCTCGTAGCGGCCGGCGAGGATCGTCCCGGTCGACAGTGTCATCAGCCGCCCTGCCCGTCGAGGTAGGCCTGCATGACGTCCCGGGCGATGGGGGCGGAGACGTCGCCGCCCGTGCCGCCGCCGTTGGCCACGAAGACCGCCACGGCGATCTGCGGGTCGTCGGCGGGGGCGAACCCGATGAACCAGTTGTGATCGGGCCCGGCGTTCTCCGCCGTCCCCGTCTTGCCGGCGACCGTGACGCCGGGGATCCGGGCCCGGCGACCGCTGCCGTTCTCCACGACGCTGGTCATCATCTCGGTCAGCTGGTCGGCGACCTCGGCCGAGACCGGCTCGCTGAGCTCCTCGGGGTCGGTCTGGTCGATGACCGACAGGTCGGGCGCGCGCACCTGGTCGACGAGGTAGGGGCTCATCAGCGTCCCGTCGTTGGCCACCGCGGAGGCGATCATCGCCGCCTGCAGCGGGGTGAGCTGCACGTCCTGCTGGCCGATCGAGCTGACCCCGAGCTGGGCGTCGTTCTCGATCTCGCCGAGGGTGCTGTCCGCGACGGTCAGCGGGATGTCGAAGCCCTCGCCGTCGATGCCGAACGCCTCGGCCATCTGCCGCACGCGGTCCTCGCCGAGGTCGATGCCCAGCTGGGCGAAGGCGGTGTTGCAGGAGACGGTCAGGGCGTCCAGCAGGCTCTGCCGGCCGCTCGGGTCGCACGCCGAGCCGCCGAAGTTCTCCAGCGGCGTCGAGGTGCCCGGCAGGACCAGCTCCTGAGGGGCCGGGATGACGGTGTCGGACGTGTACTGGCCGTCGGCCAGCGCAGCGGCCGACACGACCACCTTGAAGATCGAGCCGGGTGAGTAGCGCGCGTCGATCGCCCGGTTCAGCCGCGGGTCGATCTCCAGCGCCTCGAGCCCTTCGGCGTACTCGCGGATCGCGGCCGGTTCGTGGCTGGAGAGCTGGTTCGGGTCGTACGTCGGGGTGCTCGCCAGGCCGAGCACCGCCCCGGTCGAGGGGTCCAGGGCGACGACCGCGCCGGTGACCCCCTCGAGCCCGGCCATCGCCGTCTCCTGCACCGCGGTGTCCAGGGTCAGGACGACGTCGCCGCCGGAGGGGTCCCGCCCGGTGAACAGGTCGGCCAGCCGCCGGGTGAACAGCCGGGCGTCGTCGCCGGAGAGCACGTCGTCGGCGGCCCGCTCCAACTGCCAGTTGCCGTACACCAGGGAGTAGTAGCCGGTGACCGGGGCGTACACCGGGCCGTTCGCGTACTGCCGGAGGTAGGTCAGCTGGTCGTCGGTCGGGACCGAGTTGGCGACCTCGGTACCGCCGACGACCATCGAGCCCCGCTCGCTGTCGTACTCCTCGACGAGCACGCGGGTGTTGCGGCCGTCGGAGCGCAGCTCGTCGGAGCGGACGACCTGGATGACGTTGACGTTGACGATCAGCAGCGTGAAGAGCACGAGCACGCTGATCGCGACACGGCGCAGCGGGGCGTTCACGTCTGCACCACCTCGGTCGGGGCGTCACCGAGCGCGGGTTTGGGCGGGCCGGTGGGGGCGGCCGGGCGGCGGGCGGCGTCGCTGATCCGCACCAGGAGGGCGACCAGCACGAAGTTGGCCACCAGCGACGAGCCGCCGTAGGCGAGGAACGGCGTGGTCAGGCCGGTCAGCGGCAGCAGGCCGGTGACCCCGCCGAGGACGACGAAGACCTGCCAGGCGATCGCGAAGGCCAGGCCCGCGGCCAGCAGCTTGCCGAACGCGTCCCGGCAGATCAGCGAGGTGCGCAGCCCGCGCTCGACGAGCACCAGGTAGACGATGATCACCGCGACCAGGCCGAACAGGCCCAGCTCCTCACCGACCGCGGCGGCGATGAAGTCGCTCTTAGCGACCGGGACCTGGTCGGGGCGGCCGCCGCCCAGCCCGGCGCCGAACAGCCCGCCGGTGCCCAGGCCGAACAGCGCCTGCGCCACCTGGAAGCCGGAGCCGTCGTAGTACGCGAAGGGGTCCAACCAGGAGTCCACGCGCTGCTGCACGTGGCCGAAGATCTGGTACGCGACGAGCGCGCCAGCGGCGAACAGGCCCAGGCCGATGAGCAGCCAGCTGGCCCGCTCGGTGGCCACGTAGAGCATCACTACGAAGATGCCGAACAGCAGCAGCGAGCTGCCCAGGTCGCGCTCGAAGACGAGCACCAGGATCGACAGCATCCAGGCGACCAGCACCGGGCCGAGGTCGCGTCCCCGCGGCAGTTCCAGGCCCATCACCCGGCGGCTGGCCAGCGCCAGGACGTCCCGCTTGTCGACCAGGTAGGCGGCGAAGAACACGGTCAGGCAGATCTTGGCGAACTCGCCCGGCTGGATGCTGAAGCCGGCCACCCGGATCCAGATCTTCGCGCCGTTGACCTCCGAGAGGGACGACGGCAGCACCGCCGGGATCGCCAGCAGCACCAGGCCCACGAGAGCCAGCGTGTAGGCGAACCGGGACAGCAGCCGGTGGTCGCGCAGCACCAGCAGCACGCCGACGAACAGGACCATGCCCAGCGTGGCCCACACCAGCTGGATCGGGGCGTCCTCCCGGCTGACCGAGCTGCCGGCCTGCTGGGCGGCCAGGTCGAGCCGGTGGATGAACGACAGCCCGAGGCCGACCAGCAGGGCGACCGAGGGCAGCAGCAGCGGGTCGGCGTAGGGCGCCCACCGGCGGACGACGAGGTGGGCGACGGCCCACAGGGCGGTGAACCACAGCCCGAAGGTGGCCAGCTCCGCGGTCAGCGAACCGGTGACGGTGAGGTCGACGATCGCCTGCGCGACCAGCGTGATGACGACGGCGAAGCCGAGCAGCGCCAGCTCGGTGTTGCGGCGCTTGGGCGGGGTCGCCGTCCCCGGCGCCGCGGCGCGCGGGTCGGTCGTCGGGCCGGCCGTCACTCCTCCTCCCGGCAGTCCACCCCGGGCTCCGGCGTCGCCGTGGCGCGCTGCGACGTCGGCGCGGGGGTCGTCGGCTCGGGCGGGGTGGGTGCGGCGTCGGTCGGCGCCGCACCGTCCGGCGCCGGCGTGGGGGCCGGTGCCGTGGTCGGCGCGGGCGGCTCGGGCTCCTCCTCGCCGCTCGGGCACAGCGGCAGCCGCTGCTCGCGCAGCATGGAGACGATGCGCTCGGCGTGCTCGCCGTCGGTGGCGTCGATGCCGCGCTGCACCTTGCTGGCGGCCGCCGGCGTGAGGTCGGCGACGGGCAGGTCGGTGACGTCGGCGACCCGGTTGAGGTCCATGCCCAGCAGCGAGGTGTCCAGGCCCCGGAAGACGGTCACGCGCACGCCGTCCGCGTTGTCCTGCACGCCGACGAACCAGTTGGACAGCACCCACAGGTAGGCGCCCACGGCGGCGGCGCCCAGCAGGACGACGGTGGCCAGCGCCCCGAGCAGCCGGCGCCGGCGGCGGCCCGGCGGCGGCGCGACCGCCACCGGCGCGGCGGAGGCGGGGGGCTCCGGCCGGGGGTCGGCCAGCGCGGCCCGCCCGGCGGCCGAGCGGGGGTCGACCGCGCGCTGACCAACGTTGTCGCCCGCGGCGCCGTCGACCACCGGGTCCATCAGCGCGCCGCCGTTGTCCTCGACGACGTCGGCCACGATGACGGTGATGTTGTCCGGTCCGCCGCTGCGCAGCGCCAGCTCGACGAGCCGGTCGGCGGTCGACTGCGGGTCGGGGTCCTGCAGGGCCTCGGCGAGGGTCTCCTCGCTGACCACCCCGGACAGGCCGTCGGAGCAGAGCAGGTAGCGGTCGCCGGCGCGCGCCTCCCGCATCGACAGGTCGGGGTCGACGTCCTGCCCGTTGAGCGCGCGCAGCAGCAGCGAGCGTTGCGGGTGGTGGTTGGCCTCCTCGGGCGTGATGCGCCCGTCGTCGATCAGCGTCTGGACGAACGTGTCGTCGTGGGTGATCTGCTGCAGGACGCCGTCGCGCAGCAGGTAGGCGCGCGAGTCGCCGACGTGGCACAGCGCCAGCCGGCCGCCGGCGAACAGGACGGCGGTGAGCGTGGTGCCCATGCCCTCCAGCTGCGGGGACTCGCGGATCACCTCGCGCAGGTGCTCGCTGCCGTCGAACACCGCCTCGCGCAGCGCCTGCAGCATGTCGCCGGAGGGCGCGTCGTCGTCCAGGTGCTCCAGCGCCGCGATGACGACCTTGCTGGCGACGTCGCCGGCCGCGTGGCCACCCATGCCGTCGGCGACGGCGAGCAGCCGGGGCCCGGCGTACACCGAGTCCTGGTTGTTGCCGCGGACCAGGCCGCGGTCGGACCGGGCCGCGTAGCGCAGCGCGAGGCTCATCGAGGCCGGCTCCCCGGCGTGCGGCGGGTCACGAGCGCAGCTCCAGCGCGGTCTGCCCGATGCGGATCGGCTGGCCCGGCGCGACGAGCAGCGGGCCCTGGACGCGCTGCTGGTCGAGGTAGGTGCCGTTGGTCGAGCCGAGGTCCTCGACGTACCACTGGCCGCTGCGGTTGGTCAGCCGCGCGTGCCGGGAGCTGGCGAAGTCGTCGGTGAGCACCAGGGTCGAGTCGTCGGCGCGGCCGATGAGGATCGGCTGGTCACCCAGCGTGATCTTCGTGCCGGTGAGCGGGCCGGCGGTGACGACGAGGGTCTTGGGGGCGCCGCGCGCCTTCTTCTTGGCCGGCGCGGCCGCGCGCGGCGGCACCGAGGCCACCCGCCCGGCGCGGCCGCCGAACAGGTCGGCGCGCACCACCCGGAACGCGGCGAAGATGAACAGCCACAACAGCAGCAGGAAGCCGAAGCGGAAGATCTGCAGGACGATCTCGGCCGTCACGCGTCCGCCTCGCCGGCGCTCGTCGGCCGCGGGCCGGGGCGTGCTCTGCTCATGCGTGACCTCGCGAGCCCGGTCACGTCCCGTCCTGCCGGTAGACCAGCACCGAGTGGCCGATGCGGATGACGTCGCCGTCGGCGAGCGGCTGGCGGGTGATCCGCCGGCCGTTGACGAGGGTGCCGTTGGTCGAGCCGAGGTCCTCGGCGATCGCCGTCCCGCTGTCCAGGACGACGTCGACGTGCTTGCGGCTGACCCCGGTGTCGGGGAGCCGGATGTCGGCGTCGGTGCCGCGGCCGATGACGTTGCGCCCGGTGGTCAGCTCGTGCCGCGTGCCCGGGCCGTCGACCAGGAGGACGTGGGTGACCCCGGGCCGGCTGCCGGCGCGCCCGACCATCGTCGAGGGCGACTGCCGGCCGGTGTCGGTGGCCATGCGGCCCTGCAGCGGGGGCAGCGGGGGGACGGCGCCGCTGCGCGGGCCGACCGGCTCCTCGATGCGCGGGCCCGGCTTCGCCGACGGGTCGGCGACATGCGAGCTGACCTCGAACACACCTGTGGGCAGTTCGTCGTCGCGCTCCAGCCGCACCTGGACGGCGTCGAAGACCTGGTAGCCCTCGCCCTGGATGTGCTCGGTGACCATGTCGGCGAGCTGCGTGGCCAGCTGCTCCGACCACTCGGCGAGGTGGTCGTAGTCGGTGCGGCCCAGTCGGACGTCGTAGATGTTCGGCGCGAGGACGCGGCCCTCGCCCATCACCGCACGCTGCTCGTCGGCCTCGCGGGTGAGGGCCTTGGCGATCTCGGCGGGGTGGACCTTGCCCTTGAAGATCCGGGCGAAGGCCAGTCCGACCATGCCCTCCAGCCGCCGCTCGAAGCGCTGCAGCACACCCACAGTCGCTCCCTTGCACTCGCGCGGTCGTCCGGTCTGCCACCGATGATCGTAGCCGTCCACGGAGCGGCCAGCCGGGGACCGACTCACGTCCCAGGGTGGGTGCCGGGCCCGCCGGGACGACGACCGACCCCTCCCTGGGCCCCGCGCGGGGGGCTGCTACTGTCGGTTCTCGCCAGGGCAAGTGGCGGAATGGCAGACGCGCACGGTTCAGGTCCGTGTGTCCGAAAGGACGTGGGGGTTCAACTCCCCCCTTGCCCACAGGCGCGGCGAGGGCCCCGGGGAGATCTCCCCGGGGCCCTCGCCGTCGTCGGTGGCCCCCATGAGGGTCCCCCCCCGCGAGCCTGCGAGCGGTAGGGGCAGGGGTCCTTCTTCAGGCGGTGCCGCCGCGCTCCTGGAGGAAGGCGGCGCTGTCGTAGTAGGTCCGGACGCCGGTCAGGCGTTCCTCGTCGCCCTGGATGACGGTCACCCCGCGGTAACGGAACGGCTTGCCGCTGCGCAGGGTGCCGGTCGAGGTCCACTCCAGCGCGGCGCTGTCCTCGCCGACGACGGTGTGGGTGAAGGTGGTCTCCAGGTCGCCGAAGACGTTGCGGTAGTCCTCCCAGAAGGTCGTCGCGCCGTCCTTGCCGCTGGTCTGGTGGTGCTCGTCGAGCTTGACCAGCTCGGCGTCGTCCCCCGTGAGGTCCACCATGGGCTGGACGTCGCGGTCGCTGTCGATCCGGTGCAGCGCATCGGTGAAGCGTTCGGTCATGGAGTGCATCGGTCCCCCGGTCCTCCGGCGTGTGTGGTCGGCATCGGTGTACCCACTCCAGGGACCGTCACCCGCGCCGTCAGGTCAGCCGGCGCCGGTCGTCGTCGCGGCGGCCCCGGCCGATGGTCTGGGCCAGCAGCACCGCGCCCCAGGGGCCGATCACCCAGACCGGCCAGGGGTACTGCAGCTCGCCCGAGCCAATGACGGTGGCGACCCAGACGGCGAGCACGATCACGGCGGTCACGGCCCAGTTCCGCCAGGCCGCCGCGCGGGACGGACCGCCGCTCCAGCCGCACGCCGGGACACCGTGGACGGCGCCGAACGGGGCCGGCGCGGGCTGCGGGGCCGGTCGCGGCAGGTCGGCGGTGAGCGTCTCGAGCTCGCCGTAGGTGCGCGCGGCATAGGCGCGGGCGAGCCGCTCGTCGTACTCGGCGACGGTGAGCCGTCCGGCGCTCATCTGCTCGCCGAGCTGGGCGGCCACGGCGACGCGGTCGGCGTCGGCGGCGCGCAGGTGCGGCTCGGGCATCGGGATGGCCTCCTCGGGTCGGGGCTCCAGTCTTCCGCGGGGGCGGTCCCGGGCGGTACTGACGGACGTCACGGGTTCCACGTGGAACGCGTCAGTACGGTCGGGCGGTGCTCCCTGCGCAGCTGGCGCTCTCGGCCCGGGACGACGCTGACGACGCCGACTACTCGCTGTTCTACGAGGGGGTGCTCGATCCGGCCGGAGCCCCATGGCCCCGTTCCACCACTCCGTCGCGGCGCGGCCGACCGTCCCCTCGACATGACGGCAGCCGGCAGCCGGCCGGTGCCCGCAGAAGGCGTCGGTCGGCTGCCGGCGCTGGTGCTGCCGGGGTCGTGGTGTGGCGGTCGGTCAGGCGGCGGTGACCAGTGGCGGGCCGGTGCGGCCGGGTCCGATGAGGTCTCGGTGCCGTCGGGTCGCCGGGTGCGCCAGCGGCCGTCGGGTTGTCGTTGCAGGCGGAAGCCGTGGTGGACCTTGGTGTGGTGCTGTTCGCACAGCAGCGCGGCGTTGGCCAGGTCGGTCGCGCCGCCGTCTATCCAGGCCAGCAGATGATGCACGTCGCACCACCAGGTGGGTGCCCCGCAGCCGGCGAACACGCAGCCCCCGTCCCGGACCTCCGCGGCGCGGCGGACGTGCGCCGGAAACAGCCGCAGCGTGCGGCCGTGCTCGAGTGGCACCCCGTCGGGGCCCACCACGATGCGTTTGACCTGCCCGTCGCAGGCCAGCCAGCGAGCCCGCGCCGCGGAGACCTGAGCGCCGAACCCCATGGCCGCCGTACCGCGGCCGACCGCGGGGTCGGCCAGGTCGTCGCGGGCGACCTTCACGATTACCTTGGGCTTGTGGCCGCGCAGCGTGGGCAGGCCCCCGGCGGCCAACTGGTTGTCGCACAGCTGCACGAGGGCATCGGCCGACTGCTGGCTCTCGTCCGGTCGTCGCCGGCGGCCCGGCCGGCCTGCACCAGAGACTCCAGCGCGGTCTGCAGCTTCTCCCCACCCACCGGGTCCAGCTCGGACCGGCCGGACAGCGACCCGTCGGCGTGCGTGGTGAGCACCAGCCGGCGGCCCTCGGTCGGATCGGGCTCCGGGCCGTCGGCGTCGAGCCGGTCGAGGTAGTGGTGCACCGCCTGCGCGGTGTCGGCATACGGGTGGGAGGTCGCGACGCCGGTCAGCAGCCCGTCCACCACGGCCAGGTCCACACCCTGCTCCGCGGCGGCCGCGCGGTGCTCGGACTCGGCCACCCGCGCGATTACCCCGGCCTGCCCGCCGGTGACCTGCCCGGCGGCGAACGCCGCCGCCAGGCCCGGCAGGTGGGCCAGCGCCCGCCCGGTGCGCACCACCCGCGCCGCCTCTGCGTCGGCCAGGTGGGCGTGCCCGCGCAGCCAGGAGGTCATGGTCGTGAGCCCGTCGACCTCCGGTGCGCCGGACAGCTCGGCCTCGCGCACGGTGCGGGCGACCTCGGCGGCCAGCCGGTTCTGCGCGGCCAGCAGCGGGCGCAGCCGGTCGAGCAGCGCCGGGCCGAACAGCGGCGCCAGGTCTTCGGCGGCGAGCGCGTCGAGTGCGGCGGTCAGCTCGTCCACGACACCTCCCCGCCGGATCGATCAGTTGTTCGAAGCATAGCCGATCCGCCGATGCCCCACCACCTGAATCCGCAGGTCATGCGCTCGTCCACAGATGTGGCGGAGGCCTTGACGCAGGCAAAACAGCAGTCGTGAGCGAGGCGTCGACGGGCCGAGGGACAGCACGGGCCAACCGTCCGAGCGCGAGGGTGGAGGACTCCCCGAGCGAGGTGCGCGGGCCACCCGCGAGTCGACGAGGAGCCGTCGTCCCGGGAGGTGGCCGCCGGCTTCGCCCCGGTGTGGTGGGCTGGAGCCCATGAGCGCTGCCTGGCCCGCGACCGAGCCCACCGAGGTCGAGATCACCGCCGGCGACGCGCGGCTGGCGGTCGACCTGCGCGGTGGCGCCGTGCGGACGCTGACCGCGGGCGGCCGCGAGCTGCTCGACGGCTACCCCGCGGGCACGGTGCCCGGCGCCAGCCGTGGCCGGGTGCTGTTGCCCTGGCCCAACCGGATCCGCGACGGCCGCTGGAGCTGGGGCGGCCGGGACCTGCAGCTGGAGCTGGCCGGCCCGGACAAGCCCACAGCGATGCACGGCCTGGTCGGCTGGCAGCCCTGGAGCGTCCTGGAGAGCGGCGACGACGCGGTCACCGTCGGCACCGTCGTCGAGGCCCGGTCCGGCTACCCGTTCCGGCTGGCTGCGGCGATCGACCACACCCTCGAGCCCGGGCGGCTCACCGTGACGATGCGGGTCCGCAACGCCGGTGCCGAGCCCGCTCCCTTCGGTGCCGGCTTCCACCCGTACCTCGCCGTCGGCGCGCAGGAGGACGGCGGCATCGCCGACGCCGAGCTCGAGCTGCCCGTCCACACCGAGCTGGTGGTGGACGACGCCGGGCTCCCGACGGGGGAGCGGCGTCCCTTCGACGGTGCGATCGGCCGGATCGGCGACCGCGGCCTCGACACCCCGGTCACCGACCTCGACCGCGACGCCGACGGCTGGGCCCGGGTGCGGCTGCGCAGCGCGGCGCTGGGCACGCTCGAGCTCGCCGCCGACGGGTCGTGGCCGTGGCTGCAGGTCTTCACCGGCGACACGCTCAAGCCCGGGCAGCGCCGGCGCAGCGTGGCCGTCGAGCCGATGACCTGCCCGCCGAACGCGCTCGCCGACCACGTCGACCTCGTCGTCCTCGAGCCGGGCGCGGACTGGTCGGGCACCTGGACGCTGGGCTGGGAGGCCTGACGTGCGGGTCGCCGAGCTGTGGCGCTATCCGGTCAAGTCGCTGCAGGGCGAGCGGCTGACCCGCGCGGAGGTCGGCCCGGAAGGCCTCGCCGGCGACCGGCAGTGGGCGCTGTTCGACACCGCGACCGGCTACGGCCTCACCGCCCGGCGGCTGCCCGACCTGCTGTTCCTCACCGGGCGGCTGCGCGCCGACGGCCGCGCGGAGGTCGTGCTGCCGGACGGGTCGGTCACCGCGGACGACGCGGTGCTGTCCGGCCGGCTGGGGCGCCCGGTGGCGCTGCGGGCCGCGGCCGAGGCGACCGGCGAGCGGCTGTACGAGAACCCCGACGAGGTCGGTGAGGCCGGCGAGTACGACTGGGACGCGTTCCCCGGCGCCCGCGGGGCCTTCCACGACAGCTCCCGCACCCGCGTCTCGCTGGTCTCCACCGGCACGCTGGGCAGCTGGGACCGTCGGCGGTTCCGCGCCAACGTCGTCCTCGACGGGGCGGGGGAGGACGCGCTGGTCGGGCGGCGGGTGCGGCTGGGCGGCGCGGAGCTGGACGTCGTCAAGCAGGTGGACCGCTGCGTCATGGTCACCCGCCCGCAGCCCGGCGGGGTCGGCCGCGACACCGGCGTCCTCAAGACCATCCACCGCGAGCGGGACGGGTTCCTGGCGGTCGGCGCGCTGGTCACCCGGCCGGGCACCGTCGTGGTCGGCGACGAGCTGAGCGGGTGGTGAGCGTGCGCACCGTGCACCTGCGGCCCGGCGAGGAGTCCATCCGGCTCGGTCAGCTGCTGAAGCTCGTGGACGCCGTCCCGACCGGCGCCCAGGTCAAGGACGTGCTGCTCACCGGCACGGTGCGGGTCAACGGCGAACCCGAGGAGCGGCGCGGCCGGCAGCTCCGGCGCGGTGACGTGGTGAGCGTGGAAGGCATGGCGGACGTCCGCATCGGCTGAGAGAGGACCGCCTGCCCCGACCGTGGCAGGACCCCGTCCTCTCCTTGGAGGACCTCCCTGCCCCCCGCCACTCGCACGCCCGCGGCGGGACCCTGCAAGGGGCCGGGAAGCCGACCGGCGTCGTCGTCGGCTGGGTTCCACGTGGAACGCTGTTCCCATGACGCGCGCGCCGTATCTGTCGTCCCGGCTGCAGGGCTTCGGGACGACGGTCTTCGCCGAGATGAGCGCGCTGGCCGTCTCCACCGGGTCGATCAACCTCGGGCAGGGCTTCCCCGACTACCCCGGCCCGCCCGAGGTGCTCGACGTCGCCCGCGCGGCGATCGGCACCGCCCATGACCAGTACCCGCCCGGGCCGGGCATCCCCGAGCTGCGGCAGGCGGTCGCCGAGCACCTGCAGCGCTTCGGCGGCCACGGCTACGACCCCGACACCGAGGTGCTGGTCACCGCGGGCGCCACCGAGGCGCTGTCCGCCACGCTCCTGGCGCTGCTCGAGCCCGGGGACGAGGTCGTGCTGTTCGAGCCGATGTACGACAACTACGCCGCCGGGATCGCGATGGCCGGCGGCGTCGCGCGGCCGGTACCGCTGCGGCCCCCGGCATCCGGCACCGGCCCATGGACCTTCGACCCCGCCGAGCTGCGCGCGGCGGTCACCCCGCGGGCGCGGCTGCTCCTGCTCAACACCCCGCACAACCCCACCGGCAAGGTCCTCACCCGCGCGGAGCTCGGCACGCTCGCCGCGCTGGCCATGGAGCACGAGCTGCTGGTGCTGGCCGACGAGGTGTACGAGCATCTGGTCTTCAGCGGCAGCCGGCACGCCTCGCTGGCCACCGTCCCCGGCATGCGCGAGCGCACTCTCGTCGTGGGCAGCGCCGGGAAGACCTTCAACGTCACCGGCTGGAAGGTCGGCTGGATCTGCGGGCCGGCGCCGCTGGTGTCCGCCGTCCGCACGGCCAAGCAGTTCCTCACCTACGTCAACGGCGGGCCGTTCCAGCCGGCGGTCGCGGCCGGGCTGCGGCTGCCCGACGAGTACTTCGCCGGCATCGCCCGCGACCTGGAGCACCGCCGCGACGTGCTGGTCGACGGGCTGACCGCCGCGGGCCTGCCGGTGGTGTGCCCGGAGGCGACCTACTTCGCCACGGTCGACGTCCGGCCGGTGCAGACCGACGGCGACGGTCTGGCCTTCTGCCGGTCGCTTCCCGAGCGCGCCGGGGTGGTCGCCGTCCCGACGGTGGTCTTCTACTCGTCCGAGCACGCGCACCTCGGCCGCCACCTGGTGCGGTTCGCGTTCTGCAAGGGCGACGCCGTGCTGGCCGAGGCGGTCGACAGGTTGACGGGGATGGGTCGGGCGGGGGCATGAGGAGGTCGGCATGAGGTTCGGGGTGGTCCAGCACGACATCGCCTGGGAGGACCGGGAGGCGAACTTCGCGCGCCTGGCGCCGCTGGTCGCCCGCGCGGTCGGCGCCGGGGCGGAGTTCGTGCTGCTCAGCGAGACGTTCTCGACCGGCTTCTCGATGACGCCGGGGATCGGGGAGCCCGAGGGTGGCCCGTCGGCGCAGTTCCTCCAGGAGCGGGCCGCCGAGCACGGCGTCTGGGTGGCCGGCAGCTGCCCGGAGGTGGCCCCGGACGGCGACCTGCCCTACAACTCGTTCGTCCTCGCCGGCCCCGACGGCACGGTGCACCGCTACCGCAAGCTGCACCCGTTCACCCACGGCGGCGAGCACGAGCGCTTCCGCGCCGGCGAGAAGCCCGTGACCGTGGAGGTCGGCGGCCTGCGGGTGACCCCGTTCGTCTGCTACGACCTGCGCTTCGCCGACGTCTTCTGGTCCGCCGCGCTCGACACCGACGTCTTCCTGGTGACGGCGAACTGGCCCGCCCAGCGCCGGCTGCACTGGCAGACGCTGCTGCAGGCCCGGGCGATCGAGAACCAGGCCTACGTCGTCGGCTGCAACCGCGTCGGGACCGCGGGCGACGGCACCGAGCACACCGGTGACAGCCGCATCGTCAGCCCGATGGGAGAGCTGCTGGCGACCGCCGCCGGCGTCGAGACGGTGCTCGTCGCCGACGTCGACCCGGCCGAGGTGACGGCGACCCGCGAGCGGCTGCAGTTCCTCGCCGACAGGCGCTGACAGCAGGGACTCGCCGACCGACGCGCCTAGCCGAGGCGGTCCCGGTCCAGGCGGTGCCGGCCCGGGCGGTCGTGCTCCGCGCGCTCCCGGCCCAGGCGGTCCTCGTCGACGTCGACCCGCTCGTGGCGCACCTGGTCGCGGACCTGCGCCTGCTCCTCCACCCACTCGGTGCGCAGCCGCACCCGCTCCACCGGCACGACCTCGGTCGCGACCACCGGGCGCTCGGTGTGCAGCACGATCGTCTCCGGCAGGCCGCCCGTGCCCACCGCACCCAGAGCGCCGGCGGCCGCGGGCGCGTCGTCGTCCAGGGGCAGCTCCTCGATCCGGATCTCCTCGCGGCGGATCGGGACGGTGACCTGAACCTCCTCGGTGACCACGTACTTGACCACCCGCACCCGCTTGGCGGCGTACCGCTCGGTGGTGACCCGCAGCTGCTCCTCGCTGCGGGTCATGGCGCCGTCGGTGGTCGCGGCCTGAGGGCCCGGGACGGCGGCCACCGGCACGGTGTGCCCGCCGGCGGCCGCCTGGTCGGTGCTCACCGTGTCCTGCTGGGAGCCGGGCCCGGTCGCGTCGGACGGCGGCTGGGAGAGGTCGCGGGTGGTCGTGTCGTCGCCGGCCGGTGCCGCCGGCGCCGCCGGCGCCGTCGTCCCCGTCCCGCTGTCGAGGCCGTAGTGCCGGCGCAGCAGCGCCTCGGTGTCGGGGTCGAGGTGCTGGTCGGAGACCGGCGGGGCGGTGCGGACCGCCTCCTTGGTCACCGGCAGCCGCACGCTGCCCTCGGAGAAGGTGGCGTCGGTCGCGGGGACGACGGAGTGCCGGGTGCCGAACAGCCCGGTGGAGACCGCCACCCAGGTGGGGGCGCCGGTGCGGTCGTCGGTGAAGAAGTGCTCGACCGTGCCGATCTTCTCGCCGTCCGGGCCGTAGGCCGCGCTGCCGATCGCCGCGGACAGTTCTCGCTCGCTCAACACCGGGTCGGCTCCCCTCGTCCTCGCAGGTCCCCCGCGGGACCCGCCGGGTCCAGCGTGCCCACCCGGGACACCGGCCGAACATGGGGTGCTGCGCGGCGTCCGCCGGTGTGCTGACGCGGTCCTCCCTGCTTACCGTGGCACCGTGACCAGCGAGCACATCGAGGTCGAGCGCAAGTTCGAGGCCGACGAGGGCTTCTCCCTCCCCGATCTGACCGGTGTCGGAGAGGTCGCCGGGGTCGGCGACCCGGAGGAGCAGTCGCTCGAGGCGACCTACTACGACACCCCGGACCTGCGGCTGCTGCGCTCCCGGGTGACGCTGCGGCGGCGCACCGGCGGGGCCGACGCCGGCTGGCACGTGAAGCTGCCGGGCGCCGACGGCGCCCGGCGTGAGCTGCACCAGCCGGTCGGGCGGGCGGCCCGCACCGCCCCGCGCGCCGTCGTCGCCCCCGTGCTCGGCCTGCTGGGCACCGCCGCAGCCGAGCCGGTCGCGACCATCTCCACGCGCCGGGTGGTGCACCGGCTGCTCGACGAGGGCAGCCGGGTGCTGGCCGAGGTGGCCGACGACGCCGTCGTCGGCACGGCGTTCGCGACCGACCCTGGCGAGCCGGCCACCGTGACCACCTGGCGCGAGCTCGAGGTCGAGCTGGTCGACGGCGACGAGGCGCTGCTCGAGGCGGTCACCGAGCGGCTCGTCGCGGCCGGCGCCCGGCCCTCCGCCGTCCCCTCGAAGCTCCGCCGGGTGCTCGGCGGGCGGCTGCCGGCGCCGGCGGCCCCCGCTCCGGAACCGGCGGCGGTCGACGGGAAGGCGGGCAAGGGCGAGGGCAAGAAGGGCAGGAAGGTGAAGGCCCCGGTCCGCACGGCGGGCGAGGTGGTCCTCGGGGCGGTGGCCGGGCAGCTGCAGGCGCTCCGGAACGCCGACCTGGCGGTGCGGACCGAGCAGCCCGAGGGCGTGCACGACCTTCGGGTCGCCTGCCGTCGGCTGCGCAGCATCCTGGCCGCCTTCCGCTCGGTGCTCGACCGCGAGCACACCGACCCGCTGCGCGCCGAGCTGCAGTGGGTGGGCGCCGAGCTGTCCGGCGCCCGGGACACCGAGGTGGCGCTCTCCCACCTGCGCGAGCTGGTCGCCGCCCAGCCGGTCGAGCTGGTGCTCGGACCGGTCGCCGCCCGGCTGCAGCAGACCGAGATCAAGGACCACCAGGCCGGGGCCAGCCGGGTCACCCGCACGCTCACCGACCGGCGCTACCTGCGGCTGCTCGACGCCCTCGACGCATTGCTGGCCGACCCGCCGGTGACCGAGCTGGCGGCAGCGCCCGCGCCCGCGCAGCTGGCCGACGCCGTCCGCCGTACGGGCAAGCGGTTGCGCCGGATCGTCGACGCGGCCCGCGAGGCCGAGGGGGCCGAGCGGCACCACCTGCTGCACGAGGTCCGGAAGGCCGCCAAGCGGGTCCGGTACACCGCGGAGGTCGCGGAGGCCGAGTTCGGGGCGCCGGCGACGGCGCTGGTCGACTGCACCAAGCAGGTGCAGGACCTGCTGGGCGCCGCGCAGGACACCGTGGTCACCCGCGACGTCGCGGTGCGGGTCGGGCGGGCCGCCTTCGCGGCGGGCGAGAACGCCTGGACCTACGGCCGGCTACACGGTCTCGAGGAGGCCCGGGCCGAGGCCGCCGAGGCGGGGTTCTGGACGCAGGAACGCGATCTCCGGAGGGCGGTCAAGGCGGTGGCCTCGCTGGGCTGAGGACCAGCCGCCACGCTCGGCGCGGACCCCTGGAGGGCGGCCGTCCCCGTCCGTTCTCCCGGGCTGGTGGCGGGGCCGGGGACACTGCAAGGAGGTCGCGAACGGGACCGGCCCGACGCGTGAGGTCCCCACGAGCACGAGGAGTCCGTCCTGTCCCTGATCGGCCTGCTGGGCTTCGCCACCGTCGTCCTCCTGGCCGTGCTGCTGCTGCACGGCTACCTGTGGTGGCGGCTGGTCCGCAGCACCACCCGGCCGGGCCGCACGCGCCGGCTGCTGACGCTGGGCCTCGTGGTCGTCGCCGTGCTGCCGGTGGGCGCGGTCGTGCTGCGGCGCCAGGACTCGCTGCTGAGCACCGTGGTGCAGTGGGTCGGGTTCAGCTGGCTCGGCGTCGCCTTCTACCTGTTCCTGACCCTGCTCGCCCTCGAGCCGGTCCGGCTGCTCCTCCGCCGCCGGTTCCGGAGCGCGGCGAGCCCGACGACGGTGGCCGAGGACGACCGGGTCGTCGCGAGTGGGGCCCGGAGGGAGGCAACGGCCGGAGAGCAGTCGGGGACGGCACCTGAGCCGGTGTGGACCGGTCGCGGGGGCCCGGGCGGCCTTCCTGCAGGGTCCCGCCACGAGCTTGCGAGCGGTGGCGGGCAGGGAGGTCCTCCTACCGACCGGGACACGGGCAGCGGCTCCACGGCGGCCGGGATCGCACCTGGAAGCGGTGCCGACCGGCGGGACGGCGATGACACGGTCCTTCTCCCGTCGCGGCGGTTGCTGCTGGCGCGGGGGCTGGCGGCGACCGCCGGGGTGGTCGCGCTCGGCACGGCGGGCACCGGCGCCTACCTGGCCAACAGCGCGCCCGTCGTCCGCCGGGTGCCGGTGACGCTGGCCGGCCTGGACCCGGCCCTGGACGGCCTGCGGATCGTCACCTTCTCCGACGGCCACCTCTCGGCCATGTCGAGCACCCGGCGCTTCGAGCGGCTGGTCGAGCTGGTCAACGAGCAGCGGCCCGACGTCGTGGCGATCGTCGGCGACCTGGTGGACGGCGAGCTGGGGGAGCTGCGCGACGAGGTGGCCCCGCTGGCCGACCTGGTGAGCGAGCAGGGCGTCTACTTCGTGACCGGCAACCACGAGTACTTCGTCGACACCACCGCGTGGCTGCGCCACCTGCCCACGCTGGGCGTCCGGGTGCTGCGCAACGAGCGGGTGCCGATCGTGCGCGGCGGCGCGTCGGTCGATCTCGCCGGCATCGACGACCGGACGGCGATCAGCTCCGGCGTGCCCGGCCACGGCGCCGACCTCGACACCGCGCTGGACGGCCGCGACGACGCCGTCCCGGTGGTGCTCCTGGCCCACCAGCCGGTGCAGGTGGCGCAGGCGGCGGCCGCCGGGGTGGGGTTGCAGTTGTCCGGGCACACGCACGGCGGCCAGCTGTGGCCCTTCGACTACGCGGTGCGGCTCGACCAGCCGGCCGTCCAGGGGCTGTCGCGGGTCGGGGACACCCAGCTCTACGTCACCACCGGCGCCGGCTTCTGGGGGCCGCCGATGCGGATCGGCGCGCGGCCCGAGGTGGCCGTGGTCGAGCTGCGCGCCCCGTGAGGCTCACAGCCCGCGCAGCGCGTCCAGGGCCTCCTCGACGACCGCCGCCAACGCCAGCTCGCCGCCGGACTCCCCCCAGCGCAGCAGCGCCTGCGTGTAGGCCGACAGGTGGGCCGTGACGACGACGGTGGCGGCCGGGTCGGCGGCCACGCCGAGGGAGTCGAGGAACAGCTGCGCGGTCGCGCGCTCGTACTCCGCCGCCCGGTAGCGCAACCGCGCCGTCCGCGCGATGAGCCGCCACCGGGCCAGCGCGTCGGCGTAGCGGTCACCCGACAGCCCGCGGACGAAGCCGAGGATCGCCGAGCTGGTCCGCTCGCGGAGCGGCCGGTCGGCCGGGACGCTGGCGATGAGGGCGTCGACGTCGGCACGCTCCGGCAGCGCCATGATGAGCTCGTCCTTGCCCGCGTAGTGGGCGTAGAACGTCTGCACCGAGACCCCGGCCGCCGAGGCCAGGCGGGAGATCGGGACCTCCTCGTAGCCCAGCTCGGTGAACAGCTCCATCGCGGCGTCGTAGATCCGCTGGTGCGTGGAGGCGTACTGACGGGCGCGGTGGTCCTGGGCCACAGTCGGTCCCCCCTCCGGTGCTCGGCGCCCCCGGCGCTCGGTCACTTCTGACAGTGAGCGGGCGCGAACGCCGAGAGGCCAGCACATCATCTGTGGCGCCCGGGACTTCCGCACGCCCCGTCCCACGACCGCGTGGCGGCTGCGGGACACGGCCGGGTGAGTGAGACGTCTGTAGACGACCAGACGTCTACACAGGCAGTACCTTTGATGCGTGACGAGCGCCGTGTCGGGACCGAAGTACCTCTCGGTCCGCGAGAACCTGCGCCGCCGGGTGTCCGCGCTGCCCGAGCACACGCTGCTGCCGCCCGAGCCGGTCCTGTGCGAGGAGTACGGGGTCAGCCGGATCACGCTGCGCCGCGCGGTCGACGGGCTGGTGGCCGACGGGCACCTCGTGCGCGAGCAGGGCCGGGGCACCTACGTCACCCGCCCGGCGATCCGCCACGAGTACCGCGAGAGCTTCGTGCACCGCATCGCCGGCTGGAGCTCGGTGATGACCGAGCAGGGCGCGCAGGTGGGCACCACGGTGCTCACCCAGCGGGTCGTCCCCGCCCAGCCGCCGGTCACCGCGGAGCTGGGGCTCGAGGCGGCGACCGACGTCGTCGAGCTGGTCCGGCTCCGCAGCGTCGACGGCACCCCCAACCACGTGGCGCACAGCTTCCTGCCCGCCGCCACGTACCCCCGGGCGGCCGAGGCGGACCTCAGCGAGGGCTCGCTGTACGAGTTCCTCCGCCGGGAGTACTCGGCCGACCTGGCGCACGCGCGGATCGTCGTGGACGTCGGCACCGCCGCCCCGGACGAGGCGGACCTGCTGTGCGTGGTCGCCGGCTCGCCGCTGCTCGTCGTCCGGACGACGGTCCGCGACAGCGCGGGCCACCCGCTCGTGCACAGCTTCTCCCGGCTGCGGCCCGACGTCAGCCAGGTCGAGTTCGAGGTCTCGGTCAGCGGCCGCTGAAGAAGGACCCCCTTGCCCCCCGCCCCTCGCAAGCTCGCGGCGGGACCCTGCAAGGGGGCCGTTCCAGCACCTCACCAGGCTCGCGGCGGGACCCTGCAAGGGGGTCGTGCCTGCACCTCACCAGGCTCGCGACGGGACCCTGCAGCAGGCCGGCGAGCCCTGGGGGGTGGCCGGCGCGGGCTACCGTCGGCGCGGCAGCACCCGTCGTCCCCGGAGGTCCCATGCCGCAGCCGGTCACCGCGAGCGGCAGCCGCGAGCTGCCCCACGAGCGGCGCCGGGTGTGGGAGGCGCTGGCCGTGCTCGCGCCGTACTGCGCCGTCTGCGACGTCTCCTACGTCGTCGAGGGCGACGGCGCGCCGGGCCGCGGCACCCGCTTCGTGTGCGTGCCCGGCCGCCTGGACGACGGCGTGGCGCCGCCCGCGGGCGCACCGCAAGGGGAGATCGTCGAGTGGGTGCCGCGGGAGCGGGTCACCACCCGGCTGCGGCTGACCCCCGAGACCTGGACGACGACGATCCGGCTCGCCGACGCCGCACCCGGCGCCACGCTCGTGACCATCACCGTCAGCCACGAGCCGCACGCCGGCGGTCGCCTGACCCAGCGGCTCACCCAGCGCCTGATGCGCGGCGGCGTGCGCGAGATGGTGCAGCGCACGGTGGACGGCGAGCTGGATCGGCTGCCCGCGCACGTCGCCCGCCTGCAGGAGTGATCATCAGATTGGGCGACGCGCGCATCGTCTCCTCGACCGCCGGGTACGGGAGCGCCATGATTCGGTGTGCAGCACCCGGCGCTGTGCCGGGTGTACGCGCTCCGGGCGGGCTACCGAGGAGTTGGCTATGGAAATCATTGGGTTGATCATCGCGGGGCTCATCATCGGCCTGCTGGGGAAGTTCGTCGCCCCCGGCGCGCGAGACAACACGCCCCTGTGGCTCACGCTGCTGTGCGGCATCGGCGGGGTGCTCATCGGGTACTACGTGAGCGGCGCGCTGGGTGTGGCGGCCACTCCAGGCATCGACTGGATGAGGTGGATCATCTCCATCATCCTGGCGGCGGTGCTGGTGGTGGCGGCATCGACGCTCACCGGCCGGAACAGCCGCGCCATCCGCTGACGCCGGTCCCCGGGGGGCTCCACAGCTCGACGGAGTCCCCCGGGGTCAGCCGGCTGGTCGGGGTCGGCGCCCACGGCCCGTGAGCACGAGGGAGTAGACCGTGCAGATCCTCGGCCTCATCGCCGTCGGCCTGGTGATCGGGGCCCTGGCCCGGCTGCTCCAGCCCGGCCGCCAGCCGATGAGCGTCCTCGCCACGATGCTGCTCGGCGTCGTCGGCGCGGTCATCGGCGGACTCATCGCCGACTGGCTGGACGTCGGCTCGATCACCGAGCTCAACTCCTGGGGCTTCGTCTTCGCCCTCCTCGCCGCCGTACTGGTGGTCGGCATCGCCGAGGCCGTGGCGGCCGGCCGCAACCGCGCCGTCCACTGACGCCGGACACCGGCAGACCTCAGAGCTCGACGGAGTCGCCCGGTGCCAGCCGGCCGAACGGGGTCGGCGTCCCCGGCCCGCGCTCACCCAGCAGGCCACCGACGATGCCCAGACCGGCGTCGTTGAGCAGCCCGTCGTGGATGGCGTACGCCTGGTCGGCGTCCACGGCCCGCACGTAGTCGATCACCTCGGCGGTCTTGGACCAGGGCGCGTGCACCGGCAGCAGCAGCGTGGCCACCGGCTCGCTGGGCACGGTGAACGCGTCCCCGGGGTGGAAGACCACCCCGCCGACCAGGAAGCCGACGTTGGCCACCCGCGGGATCTCCGGGTGGATCACCGCGTGCAGCTCCCCGTGCACGGTCACGTCGAAGCCGGCGACGGTCAGCGCGTCGCCGTCCCCGACCGCGTGCACCCGGCCGGCCGCGCCGTCGAGCCGGCCGGCCACCGACGGGTTGGTCCACACCTCGAGGGCGGGATCGGCGTCCATGGCGGCGCTGAGCACGTCGGGGGCGAAGTGGTCGGCGTGCTCGTGGGTCACCAGGACCGCGCTCGCCCTCTGCAGCACCGACGGGTCGGTGAACCCGCCCGGGTCGATGACGAGCCGCCGGTCGTCCTCGCTCAGGACGACGCAGGCATGGCCGTGCTTGGTCAGCTCCATGCCCGCATCCTGCCCCCGGCCCGCGAGACCCGCCTGGCCCGCCTCCGGGTGAGCGGCTCACCCGGAGGGGTGAGGACGCCGCCACCGGCAGTGACCCTGCGGCGGCGTCCTGCCGACACCCTGGGACATGAGCGCCTCCACCCTCGCCGCCACCACGTTCGTCGCCGCCCGCAGCCGCGCGCACGGCCCGACGTCGGCCCTCTGGCACGCCGTCGAGCTGCACCGCCCCACCGCCGAGGTCGACGGCGCCTGCGAGCTCACCCTCTGCGGCTCGCTGGCCCGCATCGACGTCGAGCAGTCCTGGCCGACGCCGGCCCGCGACGTCTGCCCCGCCTGCGTGGTCCTCACGAGCTGACGGGGTGGCTCCCCTGCAGGGACCCGCTGCGAGCTCGCGAGTGGTGGGGAGCAGGGGGGTCCTCCCTCAGGCCGGCTCCTCGGCCAGTTCGGCGCGCAGCCGGGCCAGCAGGTCCGACCGGGTGCCCGCCCCCAGCCGCTGGCGCATCCGGGAGACGTGGTGCTCCACGGTCTTCGCGGAGATGTAGAGGCGCCCGCCGATCTCGCGGTAGGTCTGGCCGGCCACCACCAGGCGGGCCACCTCGCGCTCCCGGTCGCTCAGCGTCCCGGTGACCACCGCCGACGGGCCGGGCGGGGCGGCGTCGCGGCCGGCCGACCGCGGCACCGGCACCGCCGGTGCCGTCTCGCAGCCGGCGCTGTCGGCCAGTGACCGCGCACAGCCCAGCAGCACCGAGCGGGCCCGGGCGTCGGTCGCCCGCGCCGCCGCCTGACCGGCCAGCCGCGACCCGTCCCAGCCCAGCCCCACCGCGGTGAGCTGCTCGGCCGTGCTCACCACCGCGTCGGGGTCGACGTCCCCCGACAGCACGTGCAGCCAGGTCCGCCCGGCCCGCGCCAGCGTGGCCGCGTAGGGGCTGGTCCGGGCCGCCGCCACCAGCGCCGCCGCGTGCGGCCTCAGGCCCTCGGGGTCGTCGGCCAGGATCGCCGCCTGCGCGCCGCTCCAGTGCAGCGAGGTCGCCCACAGCTGCGGGTCGCCCAGCCGCGCCAGCAGCGCCTGCGCCTCGGTCAGGTGCGGCCGCAGCCGCTCGCCGTCCCGCAGCCGGGCCGCGGCGACCACCAGCTCGCCCAACGGCAGCAGGGTGAACAGGTCCACCGGGTACCGGACCACCGCCTCCCGCGCCCGCACCCACGCGCGCACCAGGGCCGGCAGGTCGCTGCCGCGCCGCGCCAGCCCCACCTCCAGGGCCTGCAGGACGACGTCGTCACGCGGCTCCAGCGGGCCGCCGTCCTCCTGCGCGCAGGCCATGTGCTCCCGCGCCTGCGTCACCCGGCCGGCCAGCATCGCGATCCACGCCAGCAGCAGCCGGTGCCGGCGCCGGCACGGCGGTCCGCCGAGGTCGGCACCGACGGCCCGCTGCAGCACCGACTCGGCCACCCCCAGCTCTCCGCTGTGCAGCGCGACCAGCGCGGCCAGCGCCGCAGGCGAGTCGACTAACAGCGCGGTGCGGCCCACCGGCTCGAGCAGCGCGGCCGCACGGGTGAGCGTCGACAGCGCGGCGGCGATGTCCGCGGCGGCGTCGTCCCCCGTGCGCAGCGACTGCAGCACCCCCTGCGCGGTGAGCTCCTCGCTCACCGACAGCACCGTGGGCAGCTCCCGGGCGGTGCGCGCCGCCTCGAGGGCGGCGGCCGCCGCGTCGGGCTCGCCGGTCGCTACCAGCGCCAGCGCCGCCGACCCCGCGCGCTCGCTCCCGGCGAGCCGGCACAGCCCCGCGACGCGGGACAGCAGACCCCGCTGGGCCAGGACGGCCGCGGTCACCCCGGCCGCGCGGGCCCGGTCCGGCGCGGACTCGTCAGCCAGTGCGGTGTCGGCCCACTGCAGCGCGCCGTCGAGGTCCCCGGCCAGCGCGGCGGCCTGTGCGCGCCGGCCGGCCAGCGACGCCACCGGCGCCCCGCTGCGCGCCGCCTCCCCGAGCAGCTGCGCGGCCAGCGCCGGGTCGTGGGTCAGCGCCGCCTCCCCGTGCCGCTCCAGCAGCCGGGCTGCGTGCCGGTCGCGCACCTGTTCGGCGGCCAGCCGCCGGGCCAGCTCGACCGGCTCCTCGCCGCGCTCGACCAGGAGTGCCAGCACCTGGCGGCGGACCCGCCGGGTCACGTCGGGCGGGGTGACCGCCAGCAGCGCACGGGCCGCGAGCGGCACGACCTCGCCGGTGCCCAGCAGCAGCCCGGTGGCCCGGCCGGCGTCCAGCAGCCCGACCGCCCGGTCCGGCGGCACCCCGAGTAGCTCGCCCAGCACGTCCTCGTCGAGGGGCGCCCCGGCCGCGAGGGCGTGCAGCAGCGCACGGGTCTGCTCCTCCACCGCGGCCAGGTCGGCCCGGACGCGGTCGGCGACCTCCTCGGGCACCGCGAGGCGCCCCGGCTGCGCGGCGGCGCCCAGTCCGCGCCGGCCCCAGGCGCGCAGCAGGGGGACGGCGAAGGCGGGCAACCCGCCGGTCTGGGTCAGGACGGCGTCGGCGAGATCGGGGGCCAGCGCCTCGCCCAGCAGCTCGCGGGCCCACTCGCGCAGCCGGCCGCGGTCGGCGTGCGCGAGGCCGACGGTGCGCCGGGCCGGCCCGGCCTCGGCCAACAGCGCGCCCAGCGCGGGCGGCCGCGGCCACGGGCGCAGGGCGAGCACCACGCGGGCGGCGGGCGAGCGCACCAGCACGCCCAGGCGGGCCACCTCGGCGTCGTCCAGGTGGTGGGCGTCGTCGACGAGGACCGCGACGGGGCCCGGCAGCGCGGCCGGGTCCTCGGGGACGGCGTCGAGCACGGCCAGCCCGGCCCGCTCGTGCGCCGTCGCCAGCTCGGCCAGCAGCAGCGACTTGCCGGTGCCGCCCGGTCCGACCACGGTCACGACCGCCGGGACCCGGCCGGAGGGGGCGGTCAGCTCGCGCACCAGCTCCGGGCCCCACCCGGTCGCCGCGCTCACGCCGCACCCCCCGTCGAGGCAGTCGATCCGGTCGCGGGGGCGTCGGTCGGCGCGGACCCCGGATCGGTCTGCCCGGTCGCCGGCTGTTCCACCACCGGCGCCGACTCCTCCACGGGTGCCTCGGAGGTCGGCGGCTGCTGGGCCGGCGGGTTCGAGGCGGGCGGCTGCGACCCGGGGGGCTCGGAGACCGGCGGCTGGGAGACCGGGGGCTCCGGGACCGGGGGCTGCGACACCGGGGGCTGGGGGGTCGGCGGCTGGGAGACGGGGGGCTGCGAGGTGGGGGGCCGCCCGTTCCCGGTCGGCTGCTCGGCGGGGGCCGACGTGGACGGTCCCGCCGTCGGCCCGGTCGCCGGGGCGCCCGTCGACGCCGGGCTGGACGGCGTCTCGCCGTCGGGGGTCGGGGACGGGGCCGCGGGGAGCGCCGTGGTCCCGGGCGCCGGGCGGTCCCTCGTGGGCGCCGCGCTGTCGGCTGCGGACGGCGCGCCGGTGCGGGCCGCGGTGGCGATGGCGGCGGCGAGACTGGTCCGGGGGGAGCTCGTGGGCTCGGCCGCCGACCGCGGCGCGCCTCGCCCGGCGCTCCCCCCGGCGCGCGCGGTCGCGTCCCCGCCCACGGCCGCCGACCCCCGGGCGACCACGGCCCCGTCGCCGGAGTGGTCGTCGGCCTGGGCGGTCGCCTCCTGGCCCGCGGGCCCGGGCGTCAGGACGGCGTCGAACAGCCCAGCCGCCGCCGGCCCCAGGATCAGGAGCCCGAGCGCCAGGCCGGCCACGACCGCGCCGCGGCCCAGCCGGCTGCCCCGCCGCCGTCCCGGCCGGGTCGCCGCCCGCGGAGGGGACCCCGGGCGGGTCCGGCCGCGGGGGGCCCGGGGCTGCGGGAGGGCCGGCGTCCCCTCGACGGTGGGGGACACCGCCCGCGGCCCGTCGGCAGGTGCCGCGCCGGCGGGCGGCTCGGCGGCGAGGGCGTCGGCCGCCAGTGCGGCCGCCCCGAGCGCGGCGGTCAGCGCGGGGTCCCCGGCCACGACCAGCGGCCGCCCGAGCGCGTCGCTGACGGCCTCCGCGACCAGCGGGACCCGCACGCCGCCGCCGGTCAGCACCACGGCGTCCAGGTCGTCGGCTGCGAGCCCCGCGGCCGCCACGGCGGCGGCGAGCGCCTCGGCCGACCCCCGAACCGGCCCGGCGAGCACCTCGTCGAGCTCCTCCCGGGTGAGCCGGACCGGTCCGTCCACCCCACCGGCGTCGACGCTGACGACGGTGGCCGTCGACAGCGCCTCCTTGGCTGCGCGGCAGGCCGCCCGCAGCGCCCCGGGGTCCCCGTCCGGCGTGCCTCGGCAGTCGAGGACGTGGGCGAGGACCACGTCGTCGACGTCCCGGCCGCCCCAGGGCAGCCGCGCCGGCGGGACGGCGAGGTGCTCCAGCAGCCGGTCCTCGCCCGGGCCCACGACGGCGGTGTCCAGCGTGCCGGCGCCGAGGTCGTACACGGCGACGGTCGGCTCGGGTGGCAGGTCCCCGGCCACGACGTGCGCGGCGACCGCCGCGACGGCGGAGGACACGAGGGAGAAGCGGGGGACGCCGGCCGCGGTGAGCGCGTCGGCGAGCGCGGCGCAGCGGTGCCCGGCCCAGGACGGCGGCACGGTCACCACCGTCCACGCATCGGGCCGACCTTCCTGCTCGGCGGCGAGCGCCCGGACCTGCTGGACGGCGTCGGCGACCAGCTCGGCGGCCGGCACGGCGCGGCCGCCGGCGTACACCGGCACCGGGTCGCCGACGCGTGCCACCATCGGCGCGCGGGCGGCCGTCCCGCCGGCCGGGACCAGCGCGACCCGCCCGTCGTCCCCGATCGCCGCCGCCACTGGGCCCACGCCGAGCCGCAGCGGCACCGCCCCGTCGTCCGGCCCGCAAACCGCCGCGGAGACGGCGCCGTCACCGACGTCGACTCCCAACCCGTACTCGCCCTTGCGCACAGGTCCCCCTGTCCATGCGTCCCCCCGGGTCCGCCTGCGGACCGGTCGGGGTCGCCGCAACGTATGTCGGGCCCGTCCGCGCTGTCCCGCGTGTCGCCGTTCGTGATCGGCCGCGGACGGTGCGGAGGGGGCGACACCCCGCAGCCCCTAACGGAGCGTCAGCGGACATCCCCCATCCCGGTCCGGCGATGGGGGGCGGCTCCCCGATGCCGGGGGACGGCGCCCCGGAGTCGACTGCGCCGCAGCAGCCGGCCGACGGGTGGACGGCTCGGGACCCCAGGAGTGCAGTCATGTCGACCGTCGCGAGCACGCTGCTCGACTTCCTCATCGGCCTGTTCCGCGACCCGGAGAAGGCCGCCGCCTACGAGGCGGACCCGCGGGGCATGCTGGACGCCGCCGGCCTGCGCGACGCCACGCCGGAGGACGTGGCCGACCTCGCGCCGATGGTGGCGGACTACGCCACGGTCACCGGCTGGAGCGGCGGCGGCCACCACGGCCGCGGCGACCGGGACGACGACCGCGGCGGCTCCGACCGCGACGACGAGGGCGGCCGCGGTCGCGACTGCGACGACGACCGGGGCGGCCACGCGCGGCCGGTGGACGACGAGGACGAGGGGCACTCTGGCGGCGGCGTCGCGCCGGTGGACCGGGACGAGGACGAGCCCGAGGAGGAGGGCAACGCCGGCGGCGGCGGGCACCACCACGCCCCCGCGCCGGCCGGCGGCACCGAGACGGTGGTCATCACCCACCTGCAGGAGGTGCACTACACGCACAACGAGACGACCGTCGAGATCGACGCCTCGCACAGCATCTGGGTGAGCGGCGACGCGCAGGCGATCTTCGGCGACGTCGAGGGTGACGTCACCCAGATCGACAACGAGGGCGGCATCGTCGCCGGCGACGACGTCGAGGAGTCCGCGGTCGACAACAGCGACCACTCGGTGAGCGACTCGTACGACACCGACGTCGACGTCGACATCGAGGACAGCCCGATCAACATCGGTGGCGACCAGGCGGTCGACAGCTTCAACCAGGACAACGACGGCCTGGACGTCGAGCGCGCCGAGGACTCGTTCAACGGCAACGGCAGCGGCAACGAGGACAACGACGTCATCGCCGACCGCGGTGGCCAGGTCGGCGATAACACCGACAACAGCATCGACGACTCGTTCAACGGCAACGACCTGTCGCAGGACAACGACGGGGTCGACGACAGCTTCAACGGCAACGAGCTGTCGAACGAGAACGTCGGCAACGACTACTCGGACAACTCGCAGACCGACAACAGCGTCAACGACTCGTTGAACGGCAACGACCTGTCCGACGACGACGGGGTCGACGACTCGTTCAACGGCTCGCTCAACGGCAACGACCTGTCCGACGACGACGGCGTCGACTCCTCGTTCAACGGCAACGAGGACAACGACTCGATCACCACCGAGGACAGCTTCAACTCCGACGACGACGGCCTGGACGACTCGCTCAACGGGTCGCTCAACGGCAACGCCCTGGCCGACGACGGCGCCGAGGCCGAGACCGAGACCGAGGACGTCACCATCGGCGGCTGACCCCGCAGATACCCCGGGTCCCGGTCGCTCCGCGGGGGCGGCCGGGACCCGGCTGCCGTGGCTGTCCCGGCCGGCGTCCCGGTGGTAGGACCGAGGCGTCAGGAGGTGTGTGACCCATGGGGACCCCAGCACAGCTGCTCGAGCGGGCGCTGGCACTCGCGCAAGCGTGCGAGCGGCCGGACCTGCGCCGTCGGCTGCTGCAGGCCCGCGCCCGCAGCGCGGACCCCCGGGTGCGCGTCCTCGTCGTCGGCGAGCCCAAGCAGGGGAAGAGCTCGCTGGTCAACGGCCTGGTCGGCGCGCCGGTCTGCCCGGTGGCCGACGACGTCGCGACCGTCGTGCCGACACTGGTGCGGGCCGGCGCGGCGCCGCGCGCCAGCCTGGTGCTGGCCACGGGGCCGGGTGGGTCCGGTGGGGACTCGCCCGACGACGACGGGCCGACCGAGCGGGTGCCGGTTCCCGTCGACCAGGTCGCCGCGCGCGTCACCGGGGAGGGGACCGACCGGCTGGTGCAGGCCGAGGTGGAGCTGCCGCGCCGGCTGCTCGACGGGCTCGAGCTGGTCGACACCGCCGGCGTGGGCGGCGTCGGGGCGCAGCGGGCGCTGCGCACCGTCGACCTGTTGCCCACCGCGGACGCCGTCCTGGTGGTGTCCGACGCCAGCCAGGAGTTCACCGCCCCCGAGATGGCCTTCCTCGAGCAGGCCGCCGCGCTCTGCCCGACGGTCGTCTGCGTGCTGACCAAGACCGACGCCTGCCCGCACTGGCGGGAGGTGGCCGAGCTCGACCGGGGCCACCTGGCCCGCCGCGGCCTCGAGGTGCCGCTGTTCGCCGTCTCGGCCGCCCTCGCCCAGCTGGCGGTGCAGCACCGCGACCGCGAGCTGCACGAGGAGTCCGGGATCGGCGCGCTGGTCACCCACCTGCGTCGCGAGGTGGTCGACCGCGCGGAGGTGCTCGGCCGCCGCGCGCTGGTGCACGACCTCGGCGCGGTCACCGAGCACCTCTCCCTGGCGGTGCGCACCGAGCTGGCCGGCCTGGAGGACCCCGCCGCGCGCGACGCGCTGGTCCGCGGGCTCGAGGAGGCCCGGACCGCCGCCGACGACCTGCGCCGCCGCTCGTCGCGCTGGCAGCAGGTGCTCACCGACGGCGTCACCGACCTCGTGGCCGACATCGACTTCGACCTGCGCGACCGCTCCCGGGTCGTGGTGCGGGAGGCCGAGGAGGCGATCGACGCCCAGGACCCCGGGCCGATGTGGCCCGAGCTGTCCGAATGGCTGGACCGGCGGATCGCCGCGGCGGTCGCCGACAGCTACGTCTGGGCCGAGCAGCGCTCGGAGTGGCTGGCGCAGCGGGTCATCGAGCAGTTCGCCCGGGACGGCGGGGGTGCGGTCCCCGCGCTGACCGTCGGTGCCGCGGGGGACGCGCTGGCGGGCCTGGTGGACCTGCCGGCGGTCGACGACGGCGCGATGACGCTGCGCGAGCGGACCCTCATCGGGCTGCGCGGCTCCTACACCGGCGTGCTCATGACCGGCCTGGTCACCAGCCTGGCCGGCATGGCGATCATCAACCCGGTCTCGGTGGTCGCCGGTGTCCTGCTCGGGCGCAAGGCCTACCGGGACGACCAGCAGCAACGCCTGCAGCGGCGCCGGTCGGAGGCCAAGGCCGTCGTCCGCCGGCACCTCGACGAAGTGGTGTTCCAGGTCGCCAAGCACCTCAAGGACCGGCTGCGCACGGTGTCGCGCACCCTGCGCGACCTGATCACCGACACCGCCGAGGAGATGTCCCGGTCGCTGGCCGACGCGGTCGCCGCCGCCCAGCGGGCCACCCGGGAGGCCACCGCCGAGCGCGATTCCCGCATCCGTTCCCTGCGCCAGCGGCGCGACCAGCTCGACCGGCTGGCCGCCGACGTCCGCGCGCTGGGCCGGGACGCCGTGGCGGCTCCGTGACCGAGCGGGCGAGGTCACGCAGGGAGGCTCCGTGACCGAGGGGGTGGGGTCGCGCGGGGACACGGGAGCGGCGGCCCTGGACGAGGTCCGCGCCCTGCTCGACCACGCGCTGGCGCACTACGCCGACGTCCCCGCTGCCGCCGCCCGGCTCGAGGCGCAACGGCGCCGGCTGGACGAGCCGCTGCGCCTGGCGCTGGTCGGCCGGGTGAAGTCGGGCAAGTCGACGCTGCTCAACGCGCTGGTCGGCGCCCGGGTGGCGCCCACCGACGCCGGCGAGTGCACCCGTGTGGTCACCGTCTACCGGCACGGCGCGACCCCGCGGGTCGAGCTGCACGGCACCGACGGCGGACGGCGGACCCTGCCGGTGCGCCGCGCGGACGGCGGCCTGCGGCTGGAGCTCGGCGGCACCCCGCCGGAGGAGGTCGCGCAGTTGGTCGTCGACTGGCCGACCGACGACCTGCTGCCGGCGACCGTCGTCGACACCCCGGGGATCGCGTCGCTGTCGACCGGCACCAGCGCGCGCACCCACGGCTTCCTGGGCGCCGACGACGGCCCGGCCGGGGCCGACGCCGTCGTGTTCCTCACCCGCCAGCCGCAGCCCGAGGACGTCGCCGTCCTCGCCGCCTTCCAGGCCGGCACGGCCGGGGAGGGCGCGCTCACGACGACGATCACCGTGCTGTCCCGCGCCGACGAGGTGGGGGCCGGGCGGCTGGACGCGCTGCTGGCCGCCGAGGCCGTGGCGCGGCGGATGTCGGCCGACCCGCGGGTCGCGGCGGTCAGCTCGGCGGTGGTGCCGGTGGCCGGGCTGCTGGCGCTGGCCGGCCGGACGCTGCGGCACGGCGACTTCGTCGCGCTGCGCGCGCTCGCCGACGCCGACCAGTCGCAGGTGTCGCGGATGCTGCTGACCGCCGACCGCTTCACCCGGCCGGAGGCGCCGGTGCCGCTCGCGGCGGAGGTGCGGGCGGCGCTGCTCGACCGGCTGGGCCTGTTCGGCATCCGGCTGTCGATCGCGCTGGTCCGGGCCGGCGTCCCGGACGCCACCGCGCTGGCCGAGGAGCTGCTGCAGCGCAGCGGGCTGGCCGAGCTCCGGCGGCTGCTCCGCGTGCACTTCACCGAGCGGGGCACGCAGCTGCGGGCCGGGACGGCGCTGCGGCAGCTCGAGGCGGTGCTGGCCGAGCACCCGGTGGCGGGGGACGACGGGCTGCGGGCCGGGCTGGAGCGGCTCCGCCTGGCCACCCCGGACCTGGCCGAGCTGGACCTGCTGGCCCGCTCCCGGGCTGCCGACGGCCCCCTGCAGGCGCCGCTGCGGGCCGAGGGGGAGCGGCTGCTCGGCGCCGAGGGCACCGGCCCCACCGCACGGCTGGGGCTGCCGGAGGGGACGCCGGACGACGAGCTGCGCGAGGCGGCGCTCGGGGCCCTGGCCCGCTGGCGGACCGCCGCCGGCGACCCGCTGGCGGGCCGGGCGACCGCGGACGCCGCCGAGGTCGTCGTCCGGGCCTGCGAGGCGCTGCTCGCCGGGCTCGACGGGTCAGCGGCGGGACGCGGCGTGGGCTGAGCGGGTCAGCAGCGGGACGACGGCCAGGACGACCAGCCCGGCGGCGGCAACCAGCGCCCACCGGTCGAGGTCGGCGCCACCGGCGACGACGGTCTGCGCCACGTCGAGGGCCAGCAGGGTGGGCACCGCGGTGAGCAGCAGCGCCCACCGCGCCCACCGGCGGCCGCGCAGCACCAGCGCCGTCCACACCAGGGAGACGAGGATCAGCGCGCCGGTCCCGCCGAGGACCAGCGCGATGGTCGCCCGCACGCCGTCGGCGACCAGGTCGGCGGGGGCGGCGGGGTCCTCGGCGGTCGCGAGCACGGCCAGCCGGTCCCGGAGGGCACCGAGGTCCAGCAGCGCCGCGGAGATGCCGGTGACGGCCGCCAGGCAGGCGGCCCACCACAGCGCCGTGGCCGCCCGCACGGTCGCGGGCAGCGGCGGCAGGGTGCGGGGCAGTGGCGGCGCGAGGTCGCTGGTCACCGCCGGCCGCGCGGGCGGCGGCGGGGCGGCGACGTTGCCGGTGAGCACGACCCGCCGTGGGAGGGGGCGCTGTGCCGTCGTCGGCGCCTGGTCGGACCTGGTGGACCCCGTCACGTGCCGCTCCCCCCGTGGCCTGACCGCCGGACCGTGGCAGCCTGTCACCGCGCGGTGCCGTGCTCGGGAGCACTCCCGGCCCAGCTGCGCGGATGTCCTCGTGTCAGTACCGGCAGCAGTGCCGGGGATGCGTTCAGTCACCAGTGAACTGCGGGGCGCGCTTCTCCAGGAAGGCCTCGACCGCCTCGCGGTGGTCGGCGGTGCGTCCCAGGTCGGTCTGCAGCCGCGCCTCGAGCGCCAGGGTCTCCTCGAGGCGGTCGGTGGCCGCCGTGGCGAGCACGGTCTTGATCGCCCGGTACGCGGCGGTCGGGCCCGCGGCCAGCCGCGCGGCGAGCGCCAGCGCCTCGGCCGGCACCTGCTCGGCGGGCACGACCCGGTGCACCAGGCCCCACTCGGCGGCCCGCTCCGCCGGGAACGGCTCGGGCAGCAGCAGCAGCTCGGCCGCTCGAGAACCGCCGACACAGTGCACCAGGCGGGCGGCCAGGCCCGAGTCGCTGGACAGCCCGATGCCGGCGAACGCGGTGGTGAACTTGGCGCCCGCGGCAGCCACCCGCAGGTCGCCGGCGAGGGCGATGCCGAGCCCGGCGCCGGCCGCCGCCCCGTTGACCGCCACGACCACCGGCACCCGCAGCGCGGCCAGCGCCAGGACCAGCGGGTTGTACTCGTCCTCGACGACCGACAGCGACGTGGCGGCGTCCCCGCGCAGCGCCTCCACGTGCTGGCCGAGGTCCTGCCCGACGCAGAAGGCCCGGCCGGTGCCGGTGAGCAGCACGGCCCGCACGGAGTCGTCGGCCGCCACCTCGCGGACGACGTCGAGCAGCTCGCGCCGCGACTGGTGGGTCAGCCCCGGCCGCAGCATCGTGATCGTGGCGACCCCGCCGGCGTCCTCGCGGGTCACGGTCTCGGGCATCGTCGCCCCTCCTCGTCGTCGGTCCCCACGCACGGCGAGATCGGCGATCTCGCGCGGCTCTGGGACCGGGAGCGTATGAGATCGGCGATCTCGCCCGGTGTCCGCGGCGACGACTGGTGGCCGCCCGCTGTTCACCGCAGACGCCTCACGGCCACCCGACCGTGGCCGGATCGTGACGGAACAGTCCGGGCGCGGCAGACCCCGGACCTGGGAGGATGGGCGGCGGGCGGACGCGGCGCGGGCCGGAGCGCGCGGCGCCGTCCCCCCGGTGGGCGACACGCCCGGCGTCCTGCGCCGACGTGTAGCCGACAGGGGCGCGGGACATCCAGACCCAGGAGCACCGGCGCTCCCGGGCCGCGGACGACGCTGAGTCACAGGCGAGGAGAGAACCACGGTGGTGGAGCCGGGTCGGCGCAACCTGGGTGAGCGGTACGAGCTCGCCGAGCTGATCGCCGCCGGCGGCATGGGGCAGGTCTGGCGCGGCACCGACGTCCTCCTCGGCCGTCCCGTGGCGGTGAAGGTCCTGCGCAGCGAGTACACCGGCGACCCGACCTTCCGCGCCCGCTTCCGCGCCGAGGCGCAGCACGCCGCCGGGCTCTCCCACCCCAACATCGCGGCCGTCTTCGACTACGGCGAGACCGAGGCCACCGACGGCAGCGGCGAGACGCTGGCCTACCTGGTGATGGAGCTGGTGGAGGGCGAGCCGCTGTCGGCGGTGCTGCAGCGCGAGCGCCGGCTGTCGGCCGCCGTGACGCTGTCGCTGCTGGAGCAGACCGCCTCCGCGCTGGCCGAGGCCCACCGGATCGGGCTGGTGCACCGCGACGTCAAGCCCGGCAACATCCTGGTCCGCGACGACGGCAGCGTGAAGATCACCGACTTCGGCATCGCCTGGTCGGCCGGCAGCGTGCCGCTCACCCGCACCGGCCAGGTGATCGGCACCCCGCAGTACCTGGCCCCGGAGGTCGCCGAGGGCCACCACGCCACCCCGGCCAGCGACGTCTACGCCCTGGGCCTCGTCGGCTACGAGTGCCTGACCGGCCGCCCGGCCTTCGACGGGGACAACGCCGTCACGATCGCACTCAAGCAGGTGCGCGACGACCCCGAGCCGCTGCCCGACGACCTGCCCGGCGACGTCCGCTCGCTGATCCGCCGCTCGCTGGCCAAGGACCCGGCGGCCCGCATGCCCGACGGCGCGGCCTTCGTCGCCGCGGTCGAGGACGTCCGCGCCGGCCGCCCCGTGGCCGAGCCCGCGCCCACCCGCAGTGTCGACGTCCTCGCGGGGCCGCCCGCGGGGGCCGTCGCGGGCACCGCCTCCAGTGCCCGGACCGCCGGTCCGCCACGACCCCGCCGCCGCGGCGTGGCCGTCATCCTGGTGCCGGTGGTGACGCTGCTGCTGGGCGCCGCCGCGGCCGCCGGGGTCTTCGTGGCCGTCTCCGGCGACGAGCAGCCCGGCCCGACCGTCGTCGCCGCGCAGACCGAGGACGCCCGGATCGAGCTGGCCGCCGAGGACTACGTCGGGCGGCAGGTCGACGAGGTGGCGCTCGCGCTGTCCGCACTGGGTCTGCTGGTGCACCGGGTCGATGAGGTCACCGGGGACGTCGCGCCGGGCGTCGTGACCGCCGTCGAACCGGCCGGCGCGCAGCTGCGGCCCGGCGACACGGTGCGGGTCCTGTACGCCGTGGCACCCGAGCCGGCACCACGGCAGCGCGACTCCGCGCCGGCCACCCGGGTGTCCGAGGACACCGGCGACGACGCGGAGCAGCCCCCACGGCAGCCCGAGCCGAAGCCCGAGCCCACCGAGGCGGCTCCGCCGACCGCGACGGTGGAGGAGGAGCTGCCGGCCAGCACCCCGCCGGCCCCGACGTCGACGTCGGGCGCCCCCGAGACGACCGTGGAGCCCGAGCCGACGACCAGCGCGCCGAGTCGGTCCGGGGCCTCGGTGCCGACGACGCCCAGCGGGTCGACGTCCTCCTCCTCGCCGTCGTGGGACGGCGAGGGTGACGGGGACGGCGACCGCGGCCGCGACCGCAGCGACGGCTGACCGACCCCGGACGGGTGACCGTTCCGCTCCCGGGGGTCTACGCGGGCCCCGGGTGGCACGCTGGGGGCCCGCCGGGGGATGGCCGCCGGCGGTGACGCGCGGGAGGCACGGGTGGCTGAGCCGGGGGTGCGCACGCTCGGCGGCCGCTACGCGCTGCACTCGCTGCTCGCGACCGGCGGCATGGGCCAGGTCTGGCGGGCCTCCGACGCCCTGCTGGACCGCTTCGTCGCGGTCAAGGTGCTGCGCAGCGAGTACACCGGCGATCCCACGTTCCTCGCCCGGTTCCGCGCCGAGGCGCAGCACACCGCGCGACTGGTGCACCCGAACATCGCCGCCCTCCACGACTACGGCGAGGTCGTGGCGGCCGACGGGGAGTGCCTCGCCTACCTGGTGATGGAGCTGGTGGAGGGGGAACCGCTGTCGGCGCTGCTGACCCGCTGCGGCCGGCTGGACCCGAACCGGACGCTGGACATCGTCCGGCAGACCGCCGCGGCGCTGGCCGTGGCCCACGCCGCCGGGGTGGTGCACCGCGACGTCAAGCCGGGCAACGTGCTGGTCGGCTGGGACGGCGTCGTCAAGATCACCGACTTCGGGATCGCCTGGTCGGCGTCGAGCGTGCCGCTCACCCGCACCGGCCAGGTGGTCGGCACCGCGCACTACCTGTCACCGGAGCAGGCCGACGGCGGCAAGGCCGGCCCGGCCAGCGACGTCTACGCGCTGGGCGCGATCACCTACGAGTGCCTGGCCGGCCGGCGCGCCTTCGACGGCGAGAGCCCGGTGCAGATCGCGCTGGCGCAGATCCGCGACGAGCCCGAGCCGCTGCCCGATGACGTCCCCGAGGCGATGCGCACCCTCGTCGCCCGCGCCATGGTCAAGGACCCGACCCGGCGCTTCCCGGACGGCGCCGCCTTCCGGGCCGCTGCCGACGCCGTGCGCGCCGGCCGGCCGCTGGCGCCGCTGCCGCCGGCCATCGCCGCGCTGCCGGGCGCGGACCCCCGCCGCCGACGGCTGCTGGTCCCGGTGGCCGCGCTGCTGCTCGGCGTGGGGCTCGGGGTGGGGGCGCTGGAGCTGGTCGGCGGCGGGGACGCCGGGACGCCGGTGCCCGTCGCGCAGGCCGAGGCGCCGACCAAGGCGCCGGTCGCACCGGTCGCGTCGCTGCTGGTCACCGCGGCCGACCACGTCGGCCGGCCGGCCGACGAGGTCGAGGCGGAGCTGGCGGCGCTCGGCCTGCGGGTGCAGCGGGAGTCCGTGGTGCGCGCCGACGCCCCCGCGGGCTCGGTCGTCGAGCTGCGACCGGTGGGGGCGCTGGAGCCGGGCGACCTGGTCACGCTGACGGTCGCGGTGGCCCCGCCGGCACCGGTGGTCCCCGAGCCCGCCCCGGTCCTCGTCGAGGACGACGACGAGTCCGACGAGGGGCCGGGCCGGAGCGACGACGAGGAGCGGGGCAGGGACCGGGCGAAGCCGGACAACTCCGGCAGGGGGAACGGGCGGGGCTGACCCCACCGGCGGCCCGGCCGCGTCCGGTGGTGGCCCGGCGCCGTCCCGCGGCGCCCGCTCGCGGTCCCGCGGCGGCCGGCCGCCGCGTCAGCCCCGGCTGCGGCCGGGGGAGATCCAGAGCGCTGCGCCGAGGGCGGCGAGCGCGGCGGTGAGCACGAAGCCGCGGTCGCTGTCGACGCTCGGCAGCACGACGAGCACCCAGAACACGGCCAGGCCGGTCAGCCCGGCGGCCGCGACCTTCCAGACGGCGTCGGGGTGCTGCCGGGCGGCAGGGACGACGCGGCCGGTGAACGGCAGCGCCCCGACGAGGACGGCGAGGGTCGCGAAGACCGACCACAGCGTGACGGTCGACCACAGCGGCACCTCGCCGAAGCCCAGGCCGAGGCCCAGTTGGAGCAGCAGCAGGGAGAGCGCGGTCAGGCCGGCGCCGGCGCGCACGGCACGCCTCCGCGGCGAGCGGGCGGTGCCGGGGGTGCGGGGAACGCGGGGCGGGCGCGGCGTCCGGGTCCGGCGGGGGCGCCCTCCGGCGGCCAGGGGCGGGGCGAGCGGGGAGCCGGGAGCGTCGGCGGCCGGGGACGGCGTCCCCGCGCCGGGCGGTCCGGGCAGCGAGCCGACGGGGCCGGTCGGCTGGACCCCGCCGGACAGCGGCTCGCCGTCCACCCGCGGGAACTGGTGCGTGCCTGCGGCGGTCGCCCCGGAGGAGGCGAAGGCGATCTGCTGAATGCCCGGGTCGCGCGGCGCGGGTGGCTCGGGGCTGGGACTCGGGTGGGTCACGGTTCCTCCTCGCTCGGGACGCGGGCGCGCGCCGGACCGGTCCGTCCGCACGCTAGTGGCGCGGCGGCCGGGCGCCCGGCAGGAAACGCGGGCGGGCCGAGGTCTCACTAGGGTCGGCCGGGTGGCCGTGAGCGCAGGGATCGTCGTCACCGGGACCGAGGTCCTCACCGGCCGGGTGGGCGACCGCAACGGCCCGTGGGTCGCCGAGCAGCTGCGACAGCTGGGGGTGGACGTCGGCTCGGTGGTCGTCGTCGGCGACCGGCCCGAGGACCTGCGCGCCGCGCTGCGCTTCCTCGCCGGCCGGGACGTCGTCTTCACCACCGGCGGGCTCGGCCCGACCGCCGACGACCTGACCGCGCAGATCGTCGGCGAGGTCCAGGGCCGGCCGTCGTCGGTCGACCCCGGGCTGGAGCGGCAGATCGCCGGCATCGTCGAGGGGCTGATGGACGGTCGCGGCTGGCGGGCCGACCCGGAGGCGACGGCGGCCGGCGTCCGCAAGCAGGCGCTCGTGCCCGAGGGGGCGGCGGTGCTGCCCCCGGTCGGGACGGCGCCGGGCCTCGTCGTCCCCCCGGCCGACGGGCGGGACGGACCCGTGGTCGTCGTCCTGCCGGGGCCGCCGTCGGAGCTGCAGGGGATGTGGCCGGCCGCGCTGGCCGCTGAGGCGGTGCAGCGTGCGCTGGCCGACCGCAGCGAGCTGCGCCAGGAGACGCTGCGGCTGTGGGGGACGCTCGAGTCGCAGCTGGCCGCGACGCTGCGCGAGCACGAGTTCCCCGGCCTGGAGGTCACCACCTGCCTGCGGGACGGCGAGCTGGAGATCGTCACCCGCTACGGCACGGAGGTGCAGCCCGAGTACGACCGGCTGGTCGCGGTGGTGCGCGAGGCGCACGGGCCGCAGCTGTTCTCGACCGGGCCGACGGTCGACGACCTGGTGGCCTCGGCGCTCGCGGACCGCGGGCTGACCGTCGCGACGGCCGAGTCGTGCACCAGCGGACTGCTGGTGGCGCGGCTGACCGAGCGGGCCGGGTCCTCGGCGTGGGTGCTCGGCGGGGTGGCGTCCTACGCCAACTCGGCGAAGGAGGCGCTGGTCGGCGTCCCCCCGGACCTGCTGGCCTCGTACGGCGCGGTGAGCCCGCAGGTCGCCGCGGCGCTGGCCGAGGGGGCGCGGGCGCGGTTCGGCGCGGACGTCGGCGTCGGCATCACGGGGATCGCCGGACCGGGTGGGGGCTCCGCCGAGAAGCCGGTCGGCACGGTGCACCTCTGCGCGGTGGGGCCGTCCTCCGAGGGTCTGTCGCGCTCGGTCGTGCTGCCCGGCTCCCGGTCGGCCGTGCGGCAGCGGTCGGTGAGCCTGGCGATGCAGCTGCTGCGCCAGCTGCTGCTCGGCGGGCCGCCGGCGTGACCACGCTGACGCTGCACGCGACGGGGCCCCTCGGACCGGACGAGGTGTGGGAGCGCTACGCCGTCCCGGCGCGGTGGCCGGACTGGGCGCCGCAGATCACCGGCGTGGAGCTGCCGGTGGCACGGTTGGCGGCCGGCGTGCGGGGACGGGTGCGCGCGCCGCTGGGGGTGACGCTGCCGTTCGTCGTCGACACGCTGGACGAGGCGGCCCGGCGGTGGTCCTGGACGGTGTCGCTCGGGCCGGTGCGGCTGCACCTCCTGCACTGGGTCACCGACGGGCCGGACGGCGGCAGCACCACGGGACTGCGGGTCTTCGGTCCGGCGCCACTGGTGGTCGGCTACGCCCCGCCGGCCCAGCTGGCGATCAGCAGGCTGGTCCGCCCGCTGCGCTGACCCCATAGGGACGACGAGCCGGCGGACCCGTCGGTCGGCGCGGCCCCGGCACGTCATCGTGTCCTCGTGGATGGTCTGGACGCGCGGCTGGCCCGCTCCCTCGGGAGCGGGGACGCCGACGAGCTGTACCACCTGGGCTACGACCTCGCCGAGGCCGGTCGTCTCTCCGGTGCTCGGCGCTGCTTCGAGGAGGCGGCCGCGCAGGGCTCGGCCGTGGCGTCCTTCGGCCTCGGCAACGTGCTGAGAGAGCTCGGCCTCCTCGACGAGGCGCTCGACGCGTTCGCGACCGCGGTCGAGGGCGGGGAGGAGGACGCCCGGCTGAGCCTGGGCCTGGTGTTGCTGGACCTCGAACGCTGGGCAGAGGCGCTGCCGGTACTGAAGACGGCCCTGGCCAACGGGGACGACGGCGCGCAGGCCCCGATCGGCACCGCGCTCCGGGGCTCGGCGACCTGGCAGGTGCGCTGCACGCGTTCCGTGCCGCGGAGGCCGGCGGGGACCTCGAGGGAGCCCTCCAGCTCGCCTTCCTGCTCCGTGAGCTCGGGGATCTGCAGGAGGCCGAGCGCGTCGCCGTCCGCGCCGCCGAGGCCGAATACCTGAGGGCCGTCGGGCTGGTCGCCTGCTGGCGCTGGGACCGGACCCTCGACCCGTCGTCCCTGGAGGGGCGCTGCGCGAGGGCGCCGACCACTACGGCTCCGCGCGTGCCGGCCTCGCCGACCTGCTGCGCACCACCGGCCGGGTGCAGGAGGCCCGGGAGGTGCTCGAGACGGGCGCTGCGCGGGGCGAGGTGGCGAGCTGGCTCCCGCTCGGGAACCTGTACGCAAACGAGTTGGGGGACCCGGACGCTGCGGAGGCCGCCTACCGCAGCGGCATCGCCGCGGGGGACGGCCACAGCCACCACAACCTGGCCGTGCTGCTCCTGGACCGCGGTGACCTGGACCGCGCCGAGTTCCACCTGCGGCTCGGCGCCGCCAGTGGTGACGCACTCGCCGCGGCAGCCCTGCGGCGACTGCTCGAGGAGGACTGACCGGTCACCCCGCGAGCCGCTCGTAGACCAGGACCCGGACGCCGGACGGCGTCACGTCCTCGCGGTGCATGCGGAAGCCGAGCCGGGTGGCCAGCGCCTGGCTCGGTGCGTTGTCGGGGTGAACGACGGCGGTGAGTCGGCGCAGGCCGAGCTCGTCCAACGCGACGTCGAGCCAGGCCCGTGCGGCCTCGGTGGCGAGGCCGCGGCCCTGCGCGTGCCGGGCGATGACGTATCCGAGCTCGACCTCGCCCACTGCGGCCAGGGGTGCAGCCCGGCCCGGCCGAGGAAGGCTCCGGAGGCCCTGTCGACCAGCGCGCTCTAGCCGAAGCCGTGCTCGCGCCAGACGGTCTGGAAGCGGGCCACCTGGGCTGCGGTGCCCTCGGCGTCGAGCGCGGCTCCACCGATGTGGCGGGCGACATCTGGGGTCGGCGTACACCCCGGCCAGTGCCTCGGTGTGCTCAACGCCGAGCGGCGGCATGAGCAGACGCTCGGTCGCCAGGTGCACGCCCGGACGATAGCTGGGGATGGATGCCGCAGAGCTGCTGTCAAGGAGCGCGCCACATCCGTGGACAGGCATCTGAGCTGCGGATTCACGTGGTCGGGAGCTTGCGGATCGGCTACACTTCGAACACCTGATCGATCCGGTGGGAGGTGTCGTGGCCAGGTTGCTGGTGCTGGCGGACGACGACCTGCACGCTCTGGGGGACCGTGCACTGCTCGACCGCACCGCTGAGCTGGTCCGCGAGCGGAATCGGATCGACGCCGAGCTGACCCGCACGATCCGTGTCGCGGATGCGCGGCAGGCATGCGAGCACGACGGGCTGAAGACGATGCCGTCGTGGCTGCGGAACCACTCCCGGCTCTCGGCCGCGGCGGCGGCGGAGCTGGTCCGGTCCGGACGTGCGCTGGCGCACCTGCCGGTACTGGCGGCCGCGTTCGCGGCCGGGGACGTGACCGCCGATCAGGTCGCCGCGATCGCCCCGATCGCGCGTGACGCGCACCGGGTCGCCGCCGCGGAGCAGGGCGTGGACCTGGCCGAGGTCGACGCGGCACTGACGGCGATCGCCGTCCCGCAGCCGCACCGGGTGCTCGGGCAGGCGGTGGACCGTTATCTGGCGATGCTCGATCCAGACGGTCCGGAGCCCGATCCCACCGAAGGGCGGCGGCTGGCCATCATCAAGCACGCCGACGGCAGCATCACCGGCCGGTTCGATCTGGACGCCGTGGGTGGGGAGAAGCTGCAGACGGCGCTGGAGTCGGTGGTGCAGGTCGGCCGGTGCGCCGGGGACGAGCGCACCCGCACCCAGCAGTCGGCCGATGCGCTGGTGCAGCTGTGCGACAACCAGCTGGCCGCCGGCACCCTGCCGATCCTGCGCGGCCACAAGCCGCAGGTCATCGTGAAGATCGCCGTCGAGGACCTGGCTGACCCGGCCACCGGGCCGGGGGCGGCCGGGACCGGGTTCGGCGCGACCATCTCCGCGGCTCGTGCCCGCTGGCTGGCCTGCGACGGGGCTGTCACCCGGATCGTCATGGGCCCGGACGGGATGCCGCTCGACTACGGCCGCACCCTGCGCCTGGTCCCACCCCACGTCCGCCGCGCCGCCGAGGTCCGCGACGCTGGGTGCGTGTTCGCCGGTTGTGGGGCCCCGACGTTCTGGTGCGACGTCCACCACCTGCTGGAGTGGATCAACGGCGGCGAGACGAACCTGGAGAACTCCGCGCTGCTGTGCGAACGGCACCACACCAAGGTCCACCACGGCTTCCGGGTCGAGCGACAACCGGATGGCCGGTGGCGCACCTGGCGACCGGACGGCACCGAGATCCTGACCGGACCGCAGCGGACAGGGGCACCCCTCACCACAGCCGCCTGACCCGACCGACGACTCCGCCGCGGCGCGTTCCACGTGGAACGCGCGGCTGCCGTGCACGCGGATGGGGGTGGGCGCGTAAATGCGAGAGTTGGCCGGACTGGAAATAGGGCGGACGCGATGGGGCGCCATGCCTACAGTCCGTACCCGTGCGGGGGCTGGTCGAGGTCGCGCTGCCCGCCCGGATGGGCACGCCGTTCCGCTGGCTGGTCGGGTCCTCGTGGGTGGGCAACCTCGGCGACGGCATCGCCCTCGCCGCCGGGCCCCTGCTGGTCGCGAGCCAGACCCAGGACCCGCTCCTCGTCGCCCTCGGCGCGCTGCTGCAGCGGCTGCCGTGGCTGCTGTTCGGCCTGCACGCGGGGGTCCTCGCCGACCGGGTCGACCGCCGGCGGCTCGTCATCGCCGTCGACCTCGCCCGCGCCGGCGTCCTCGTCGTCCTCGCGGCCGCGTTGCTGACCGGGAACGTAGGCATCACCGTCGTCCTGACCGCGCTGTTCGTCCTCGGCGTGGCCGAGGTCTTCGTCGACACCGGTACCGGCACGCTGCTGCCGATGGTCGTCGCGCGCGCCGATCTCGGGATCGGCAACGCCCGGCTGACGGCCGGGGCGCTCACCATGGACGAGCTGGCGGGGCCGGCGGTGGGCGCCGCGCTCTTCCTCGCCGGCACCGCCTGGCCGTTCGTCACCCAGGCCGTGCTGGTGGCCCTCGGTGCACTGCTCCTCTCTCGCATGCGGCTGCCGTCGCGCGCGCGTCCGGTCGAGCGCTCGCACGTCCGGCAGGACATCGCGGAGGGTCTGCGCTGGACCTGGGGCAACCCCGCCGTCCGCACGCTGACGCTCGCCATCGTCAGCTTCAACGTCACCTACGGCGCGGCCTGGTCGGTGCTGGTGCTCTACGCCGACCAGCGGCTCGACCTCGGTCCCGTCGGGTTCGGGGTGCTCAGCACGGCCACCGCGGTCGGCGGCATCGCCGGGACGGCGTCCTACGACTGGCTCGAGCGGCACGCCAGCCTGGCCACCCTCATGCGTGTCGGCCTGGTGCTCGAGACCCTCACTCACCTGGCCCTCGCGCTGACCACCACCGCCTGGGTGGCCATGGTCGTCATGGCGGTCTTCGGCGCGCACGCCTTTGTCTGGAGCACGACGTCCCGGACGGTGCGGATGCGGGCCGTCCCGCTCGGCCTGCAGGGGCGCGTCGGCAGCCTGTACGCGATGGGCGTCTTCGGCGGCATCCTGCTCGGCCAGCTCGCCGGGGGCCTGGTCGCCCGGGCCTGGGGCGTGACCGGCCCGTTCTGGTTCGGGTTCGTCGGCTCCGCGCTGGTCCTCGCCCTCATCTGGCGCCAGCTCGCGCACGTCGCGCACGCCGGCGAGGAGGCGGTCCCCGCCCGGGTGTCGTGATCGAGTGGGGCCCGGAGAGTCCCGGGCAGAACGACGAGGGGCTCAGCGCGTCACGGGGACGGCACCTGGACGCGGTGCGGTCCGGAGGACCGCGGTGTCATCTTGCCGCCATGGGCGCCACGCACGAGGTCACCAACCAGGTCCCGCCGCTGGTCGGGCACGACCCGGTCGCCGGCGACGCAGCCCTCGCCGAGGCCTGCGTCCGCCACGCCGACGTCGCCACCCTCGACTCGCTCAAGGCGCTGGGCGCCCTGGCGGGCAGCGAGCAGGCCCAGGAGTGGGGCCGGCTGGCGAACGAGCACCCGCCCTGCCTGCGGACCCACGACCGCTACGGCCACCGGGTCGACGAGGTCGAGTTCCACCCCGCCTGGCACGACCTCCTGCGCACCGCGGTCGAGCACGGCCTGGCAGGGACCCCGTGGAGATCCCCCGAGCCGCACGCGCACGTCCGCCGCGCGGTCGGCTACCTCGGCTGGACGCAGGTCGAGATGGGCCACGGCTGCCCGGTGACCATGACCTACGCCGCCGTCCCCGCGCTGCGCGCCGCCCCGAGCTCGCGGAGCGGTACGAGCCCGGCCTCACCGCGACCGCCTACGAGTTCGGCCTCACCGAGCCGACCGGCAAGCGCGGCCTGGTCGCCGGCATGGGCATGACCGAGAAGCAGGGCGGGTCTGACGTCCGCGCCACCACCACCCGCGCCGTCCCCGCCGCCGACGGCACGTACTCGCTCACCGGCCACAAGTGGTTCACCAGCGCCCCGATGAGCGACCTCTTCCTCGTCCTCGCCCAGCTGCCCGAGGGCGTCACCTGCTTCCTCGTCCCGCGCGTGCTGCCCGACGGCACCCGCAACGTCTTCCGGCTGCAGCGGCTCAAGGACAAGCTCGGCGACCGCGCCAACGCCTCCAGCGAGGTCGAGTTCAAGGGGACGGCGGCCTGGCTGGTCGGCGAGCCCGGTCGCGGCGTCCCGACGATCATCGAGATGGTCAACACGACCCGGCTGGACTGCGTGCTCGGCTCGGCCGCCACCATCCGCGCCGCCCTCACCCAGGCCATCCACCACGCGACGCACCGGCGGGCCTTCGGTGCGCTGCTCGCCGACCAGCCGCTCATGCAGAACGTCCTCGCCGACCTGGCCGTGGAGAGCGAGGCCGCCACCGCGCTCGCGGTCCGGCTGGCCGCCGCCGTCGACGCGGGTGAGTCCGACCTGCTCCGGCTGGCGGGCGCGGCGGCGAAGTTCTGGGTCTGCAAGCGCACCCCGACAGCCGTCGCCGAGGCGCTCGAGGTGCTCGGCGGCAACGGCTACCTCGAGGAGTCGGGCATGCCCCGGCTCTACCGCCAGGCGCCGCTGAACAGCATTTGGGAGGGCTCGGGCAACGTCATCGCGCTCGACGTCCTCCGCGCGATGGGCCGCTCCTCGGCGTCCCTGGCCGCCGTCCGGGCCGAGATCGACCTCGCCCGCGGCGCCGACCCGCGGCTCGACGCCGCCGTCGGCCGGCTGACCGCCGAGCTCGCCGACCCCGAGCAGCTCCCCGTGCGCGCCCGCCGCATCGCCGGCCTGCTGGCCCTGTGCCTGCAGGCCTCGCTGCTGCTGCGGCACGCCCCCGCGTCCGTCGCCGACACCTTCTGCGCGACCCGGCTGGCCGGGGACTGGGGCGCGGTGCTCGGCACCCTGCCGGGCGGGACGCCGGTGCGCGCGCTCGTCGAGCGGGCGAGGGTCTCCCCTGCCTGAATTGCATCCGTGTGGTTACCCTCGGTCGTACGTCGGGCACCCGGCGCCGCCGGAAGGGGACGGCGGTGGGGTGCGGTCCCCGCCACGGGGACCTGACGTGAGCCGCAGGGGGAGAGAGAGCGGGCAGGGTGCACCGACACGTTGTGGCAGGGCAGGTCGCGCCGGCCGACCCCTTCTCCGCGGTCACCGACGCCGTCTACCGGATCGACCGCCGGTGGCGGTTCACCTACCTGAACGCCGCCGCCGAGCAGGCGCTGGGGTGCCGCGCCGACGAGATCATCGGCCGCCACGCGTTCGAGTGCTTCCCCGAGACGCTCGGCTCGGTCCTCGAGCAGCAGTACCGGGCCGTGCTCGCCGACGGCAGCCCCCGCGCGTTCGAGTACTTCTCCGAGCCCCACGGCCGCTGGTACGAGATCCGCGCCTTCGCCGACGCGGAGGGTCTCACGGCCTTCCTCCGCGACGTCGACGAGCGGCGGCGCAGAGAGCGGCAGCAGTCCGCCGAGCTGCGGCAGCTGACCGCCGTCCTCGACGCCCTGCCGTCGGCGACGGTGCTGCTCGACGTGGCCGGCCGGATCGAGATGGTCAATCGGGCGTGGCAGCTCAACGGAGCGGCGCTGGAGCGCAGCGGGCAGGCGGCCACGGGCGTCGGTGAGGACTACCTGGCGGCGATGGCCCGCTACCTCGACAGGGGCCACCACGGGTCGATCGCCGCCGGCCTGCGCCGCCTGCGGGACGCCGTCGCGGCCACCACCTTCACGCACGACTACCCGCAGCAGCACGACCCGGACGGCACCTGGTACCGGCTGCAGGCCGCCCGGGTGGCCGCCTCGGACCGGCTGATCGTCACGCACACCGACATCACCGAACGGGTCCGCGACCAGGAGGCGCTGGCCTGGCAGGCGAGCCACGACGACCTCACCGGACTGCCGAACCGGGCCCGGTTGCTGCAGCTGGTCGGCGAGGCGCTGGCGGACGGCAGGGGCCGGGCGGCGCTGCTCTTCCTCGACCTCGACGGGTTCAAGACCGTCAACGACTCCCTCGGCCACGAGGTCGGGGACGAGCTGCTGCGGCAGGTCGGGAGCCGGCTCGTCGAGCAGGTCCGGCCGGGGGACGCCGTGGGGCGGCTGGGCGCCGACCAGTTCCTCGTCCTCGCCCGGGACTGCGACACCGCCGAGGCCGCGGCCCTGGCCTTCCGGCTGCAGGACTCCTTCTCCCGGCCCTTCCAGGCCGAGGGCATCTCGGTGCCGCTGTCGGCCAGCATCGGCGTCGCCGCCGCGACGCCGGGCGCCGACCGGGCGCACCAGCTGCTCAGCGACGCCGACACCGCCGTCTTCGCCGCGAAGGGCGCCGGTCGGGACCGCGTCCACGTCTTCTCGCCGGGGCTGCGCGAGGCGGCGCGGTGGCGGCTGGAGGTGGCCAACCGGCTGCGGGACGGCGCCGTCGACGAGTTCGTCGTCCACTACCAGCCGCTGGTCCGCGTGGACACCGGAGAGATCGAGGGCGTCGAGGCGCTGCTGCGCTGGCAGCACCCCGAGCGCGGACTGCTCACCCCCGACGCCTTCCTCTCCGTCGCCGAGGAGACCGGCCAGCTCATCCCGATCACCCGGTGGCTGCTCGGGGAGACCACCCGGCAGGCCGCCGAATGGGCCGAGCAGGGGCTGCCGCTGCGGATGTCGGTCAACATCAGCGCCCGGCACTTCTCCGCCGAGACGCTGGTGCGCGACGTGCGGGTGGCGCTGCACGACTCGGGGCTCGCCCCGGAGAACCTGGTGCTCGAGCTGACCGAGACCAGCGTCGCCGAGGACCCCACCCGCGCCGAGGACCAGCTCGCCGTGCTCCGCAACGTGGGGGTGCGGGTGGCGATCGACGACTTCGGGACCGGCTGGTCCTCGCTCGCCCAGCTGCTGGCGCTGCCGATCGGCACGCTCAAGATCGACCGCTCCCTGCTCGCCGCCGCGGCCCGGCTGGCCGCCGGCGGCACCGGGCCGGTGCTGGCCGCGATCGTCTCGCTGGCCCGCACGCTCGGGATCCGCTCGGTCGCCGAGGGCGTGGAGACCGCCGAGCACCTGCAGATGGTCCGCGACGCCGGCTGCGACCTCGCCCAGGGCTACCTGTTCGCCCAGCCGATGCCGGCCTGCGACGTGATGCGGTGGGCATCCCGGGTGCGGGCGGCGGGTGGTGACTCGTGCGCCTTCGCGCTGCAGAGCCGCGGTCGCTGAACGCCCCGGCCCCGGCCCGCAGGCTGCGCCGCCGCACGCCGCGACGGGCCGCGTCCCCGGCCGGTCCGCCACGCGCCGCAGGTGCGCCGTCCCCCGTTCCGGCCCCGGCCGGGCAGACTGCCCTACCGGGACCGGGCTGGCGAGGTCCCGCACGAAGACAGCACCGCCGTCGGGCACGTGTGCGACGAGCGCAGCGAGGAGGGCACGTGACCGACCTGGACGCCGCCGCGGGGACTGCCGGCGCCGACGTGCTCGACGGGCGGGCACGCCCGGCGCTGGATCTGCTGATCTGGGACGCGCCGAACATCGACATGACCCTCTCGACGGTGATCGGCGCCCGGCCCACCGCGGCCTCCCGCCCCCGTTTCGACGCGATCGCCGCCTGGTTCGTGGAGGCGGCGGGCGACCCCGGCGCACCGGACGCCCCGGAGGTCGAGGCCTGCGTCTTCGCCAACATCCCGCCCGTGGTGGGCACGCTGCAGCGCTGGGTGGAGGCGCTGCGCAGCTTCGGCTTCGCCGTCTTCGCCCGTCCCAAGCAGCAGCCCGACGACGACATCGACCAGGCGATGCTCGACCACATCGAGGTCCGGCAGCACAGCCACCGGCTGCGCCGGCTGGTCGTCTTCTCCGGCGACGGCCGCAACTTCGCCGAGCCGCTGGAGGAGCTGGCCCGCGCCGGCACCCAGGTCACCGTGGTCGCCTTCAGCGAGGTCGCCGGCTACGCCATCGGCTCGGACCTGCTCGAGTTCATCGACATCGAGGACGTGCCCGGCGCCTTCGCCGTCCCGCTGGACCGGGTCCGCCTGGACGCGCTGCCGCCGGACGGCGCCTGGCTGCGGCCCACCCGCAGCCTGCGGGACTTCGTCAGCTCCTACGTCCGCCGCAACGGCTGACCGGGGTGGCCGACGGAGGCGCCGGGCCGGTCGCCACCGAGGACCTGCTGGTCCCCGGGGAGACCTGCTGGCGGATCGAACGGGCCGAGCGGCACGCGGTCTTCGTGGACGCCGCCGACTACTTCGCCGCGCTGCGCGGCGCGGTGCTGCGGGCGCAGCGCCGGGTGCTGTTCATCGGCTGGGACTTCGACCCGCGGATCCGGATGGACCCCCGCGGTGCCGGACGGCACCGCCGCGGGCGACGACGGCCGGACAAGCTGGGGCGGGTGCTGGAGGAGGCGGTCCGCACCAACCCGCAGCTGGAGATCGGCGTCCTGGTCTGGGACTACGGCGTCATCGGCGCGCTCGGCCGCGGCCTGGTGCCGGTCGTGCTGCTCGACCGGCGCACCCCCGACCGGCTGCGGATGACGGTCGACACGCACCACCCGGTCGGCGGGGCCCACCACCAGAAGATCGTGGTGGTCGACGACTGCCTGGCCTTCGCCGGCGGCATCGACGTCACCGCCGACCGCTGGGACACCTCCGAGCACCTCGACCGCCACCCGCTGCGCCGCCGTCCCTCGTCGCACCAGCTCACCGGCCCGTGGCACGACGTGACCAGCCTGGTCTCCGGCCCGGCCGCCCGGGCGATCGGCGACCTGGCGCGGGAGCGGTGGGAGAGCGGCACGGGACGGTCGCTGGAGCCGGTCGAGGACGTCGAGGCCTGCTGGCCGCCGGGCGTCGAGCCGCTGCTCACCGACGTGGACGTCGCCGTTTCCCGCACCCGGCCCGAGCACGGCGGCACCAGCCTGGTGCACGAGATCGAGCTGCTGTGGCTGGCCGTCATCGCCGGGGCCCGGCGCAGCGTCTACATCGAGAGCCAGTACTTCGCCAACCGCCGGATCGCCGAGGCCATCGCCCAGCGGCTGCGCGAGCCCGACGGCCCCGACGTCGTCGTCGTCAACCCCGAGAGCGCCGAGGGGTGGCTGCAGGAGAAGGCGATGGGCACCGCCCGCGCCAAGCTGCTCGCCCTGGTGCGGGAGGCCGACGTCCACGGCCGGTTCCAGCTCTACGTGCCGGTGACCGAGGGGCGGCGGCCGATCTACGTGCACGCCAAGGTCGCGGTGGTCGACGACCGGTTCCTGCGGATCGGGTCCTCCAACCTGAACAACCGGTCGATGGGGCTGGACACCGAGTGCGACGTCTCCATCGAGGTGCGCCCCGGCGACCCGCGCGCGGCCGAGAAGAGCGCCGCGGTCACCGGCCTTCGCGACCGGCTGCTGGGCGAGCACCTCGGCGTGCCACCGTCCGCGGTCGCCGAGGCGCTGGTGGCCTGCGGCGGGTCGCTGCTGCGGGCGGTGGAGAGCCTGCGCCGTCCGGTGGGCCGCTCACTGGTGCCCTTCACCCCGCCGGACCTCAACCCGGTGGAGCAGGCCCTGGCCGACACCGAGCTGCTCGACGCCGAGCGGACGCCCAACCGGTGGCAGCGGGTGCGCCGCAGCTTCCGGCCGCGGCTGCGCGGCTCGCTGACCCGCCGCCGCTGACCCGCCGTGGTCCCGCCGCCGCGGCCCGCTCGTCGGGTGCGCCGAACTCGTGGCCATCGGACGCTGATCACCACGAGGTCGTCTCCCTCGACGAGGCGCCGGGCGGGCCCGCCGGTGTCCCGTGGCCCGCGCCGGGGAACGGGGAACGGGGAGGGGACCACACCCGCGAGGAGGGGTCATGGCGGTCTGCGAGGTCTGCGGCAATGACTACGAGCTGAGCTTCGAGGTGGTCGCCCAGGGGGCGCGGCACACCTTCGACAGCTTCGAGTGCGCGATCCACCGGATGGCGCCGATCTGCGAGCACTGCGGCGTCAAGGTCGTCGGCCATGGCGTCGTCGTCGAGGGGCACTTCTACTGCTGCGCCCACTGCGCCCGGCAGGAGCACGGGGACGCCCCGGTCCGCGACTCGGCCTGACGACAGCCGCGGGAGCATCGCAGCGAGCTCTGCGAGCGAGGAGCGGACCGCGGCGCGGAGTCGGGCCCGTGAGCAAGGCCTGACGACAGCCGCGGGAGCATCGCAGCGAGCTGTGCGAGCGAGGAGCGGACCGCGGCGTGGAGTCAGGCCGGTCCGATCCGCGTAGGCAGCACCGGGGCGAGGACCGGGCCCGTCGTCGGACGGCACGCCGGTGCAGCGGTCCTCCGCCGTGGGCGGGACGGACGGCGGGTTACCGTTCCGCCGCACGGGTTCTGTGACCGCCCGTCGCGACACGTGAACGGAGGGACACCATGACTACGCCCGGAGTCGACCATCCGCACCGGGACGGTGAGGTGGAGGTGATGTTGCCCGAGCACCGGGTGTCCGTGAGCGCCAGGGTCGAGGTCGCCGACGCGGCCACGGTGGTCCTCCGCCCGTCGGTCGGTGACTTCCCCGGACAGCAGGTCGTCCGCGTCGGCGAGGAGGTGCGGCTCGTCTGGCACGACGCGCTCGACGTCCGGATGCTGACGGCCGAGGTGACCACGGTGGGGCGCGGCGCCGTGCCGCGCTGGCACCTGGACGTCACTGCACCCGCCGAGCCGGTCCAGCGCCGGGAGGCCGTCCGCGGCCGCCTCGTGCTGCCGCTCACCGTGACCGTCGACGGCGTCGAGCTCCAGGGTGACGTCCTCGACCTCAGCGAGACCGGCATCCGCGTCGTCGTCGACGCCTACGGCCCACCCCCGTCGCCGGGCGCCACGGTCGCCGTCGTGCTGCAGCTCGAGGACGACGCGCTGGTCACCCCGGCCGAGGTGGTCTGGTACCAGGTGCGGGGTGGTCGATGGACGCTGTCCCTGCGCTTCACCGCCCTGCCGGAGAAGGAGCAGGACCGGCTGCGCCGCCGCGTGTTCCGGGCGATGCGCGAGGACCGGGCCCGCGCGATCTGAGCCCGTCACCCCTCGGGGGAACGAGGGTCCGCGGTTCCGCTAAACCCCGACGCCTCCCCGGCCGATCCCAGGACCGTCGTGCATCCCCGGGGTCGTGCGGCCGGAACACCTCCGGCCGCAGTCCGCCCGGGGCGGTGGACTCGATCGGGGAGACGAAGATGAGCGTTGCCGGGGTGGACTGGCCCGAGCCGGGCTGTGCAGCCGAGGTCATCCCGCTGGCCCGCGGTGTCGCGCTGCCCAGTTCCGTGGAGGTCTCGGACGGGACCGACCTGCGGGTCCGGCTCGTGCTCGCCGAGTACGCCGAGCAGCTCAAGGTCGAGCCGGGGCACCGCGTCGAGGTCCTGTGGGGTGGCCCGACGGGCGGGCGGTCGCTCCCGGCGGAGGTGACCGAGGTCCGGTCCGACCCGGAGCTGCGCTGGAGCCTGCAGATCACGGGGCCGGCCGAGGCCAGCCAGCGACGTCAGTCGGTGCGTGCCCGCGTCGAGGTCCCGGTCGTGGCCCGGTGCGGATCGGTGCTCATCACCGGTGAGACCGTGGACCTCAGCGAGGCCGGCGCCCGTGCCTGGTTCGACGGCTGGGGTCTGCAGCCGCCGCCGGGCACCCCCATCGACGCGACCCTGGAGCTCGGGGACGGCGCCTTCACCGCGGCCGGTGAGGTGGTGCGCGTGGAACCCCGGGGACCGCGCTGGCTGATCTCCGTGAAGTTCCCGGAGCTGACCGAGCAGGAGCAGGACCGGCTGCGGCGGCGGGTCTTCGAGGCGCTGCGGCTCGAGCGCCTCCGCCAGGCCGACTAGGAACTGCCCCGGCGGGATAGTCCCGGGGCGTGACCGCGCCCGCTCGCCTGCCCGAGGCCCTGACGTCCCTGAGGGACGTCGTCGCGGCCGCGCCGCTCGGCCTGACCACGCCCGGTGGCGAGGCCGCCCGCCGCGCGGCCCGCGGGGTGGTCGAGCAGGTGGACGACTACCTGCTGCCGCGGCTCCGCGACCTGGACGCCCCGCTGCTCACCGTCGTCGGCGGCTCCACCGGGGCGGGCAAGTCCACGCTGGTCAACAGCATCATCGGCGCACCGGTGACCACCGCGGGCGTGCTGCGGCCGACCACCCGGGCGCCGGTGCTGGTCTGCGCCCGCGCCGACGTCGCCGCCTTCGAGGGCGAGCGGGTGCTGCCGGGCCTGGCCCGGGTCACCGGCGGGGCCGGCGGCCCCGGCACGCTGCAGCTGGTGCCGCGGGACGACGTCCCGCCCGGCCTCGCGCTGCTCGACGCGCCGGACGTCGACTCGGTCGTGGAGTCCAACCGCGAGCTGGCCGCGCAGCTGCTTGCCGCCGCCGACCTGTGGGTCTTCGTCACCACCGCGGCCCGCTACGCGGACGCCGTCCCTTGGGACGTGCTGCGGACGGCGCAGGAGCGGGGCACCGCGCTGGCCGTCGTCCTGGACCGGGTGCCCCCGGGCGCCGCCGACGAGATCGCCCCCGACCTCGCCGGCATGCTGGACCGGGCCGGGCTGACCGGGGTGCGGCTGTTCGTCGTCGAGGAGCGGCCGCTGGTCGACGGCTTCCTCACCGAGGACCAGGTCGCCCCGCTGCGCGGCTGGCTGCACGCGCTCGCCGCCGACCAGGAGCAGCGCGCCGCCGTCGTCCGGCAGACCCTCACCGGCGCCCTGGCCAGCCTGGAGGACCGGGTGGCGGGCATCGCCGCCGAGGTCGAGCAGCAGGCGCGGGCCGCCGGCGCGCTGCGGGAGGCGGCCGCCGCGTCCTACACCGCCGCCTACGAGGGCATCGAGGAGGGCGTGCGCAGCGGCAGCCTGCTGCGCGGCGAGGTGCTGGCCCGCTGGCAGGAATTCGTGGGCACCGGCGAGTGGATGCGGTCGCTGCAGAGCTCGATCGGGCGGCTGCGCGACCGCGTGGCTGCCGCGGTCACCGGCCGCCCCACGCCCGCCGACGAGCTGCAGGGCGCACTGGAGACCAGCGTGGAGACGCTGCTGCGCGCCGAGGCCGACCGCGCGGCCGAGCGCACCGTCACCGCGTGGCGGGCGCTGCCCGGCGGGCCGCCACTGCTGGCCGCGGGGGACGAGCCGCTGGACCGGGTGTCGCCCGACTTCCCCGAGGCCGCCGCGGCGCAGGTCCGCGACTGGCAGGGCTACGTGCTGGACCTCGTCCGCGAGGAGGGCGCAGGAAAGCGCACCCAGGCCCGGGTGCTCTCGTGGGGGGTCAACGGCGCCGGCGCCGCGGTCATGGTCGCCGTCTTCGCGCACACCGGCGGGCTCACCGGCGGGGAGGTGGCCGTCGCCGGCGGGACGACGGCGCTGGGGCAGCGGCTGCTGGAGGCGGTGTTCGGCGACGCCGCCGTCCGCTCGCTGGCCGCCCGCGCCCGGGAGGACCTGCAGGCCCGCGCCGACGCGCTGCTGCGCTACGAGCAGGACCGGTTCGACGCGCTGGTCGACGCCGCCGGCCCGGGGCCCGAGGCCGCCGCGGACCTGCGCGCCGCCGCCACCGCGCTGACCGCGGCGCGAGACCGGGCATGAGGGGACGGACGCCGCCGCTGGCCGACCGGCTGGGGGCGCTGCGCGAGGCGGTCGAGGTCTCGGACGGCCGCCTCGAGGTACCCGAGCTCGCCGCGGCCCGGACGCTGCTGGCCAAGGCCGGCGCCCGCGAGGCGCTCGGCGACGCCACCGTCGTGGCCCTGGCCGGGGCCACCGGGAGCGGCAAGTCCACGCTGTTCAACGCGCTGTCGGGGGCCGAGGTGAGCACGCCGGGCATCCGCCGTCCGACGACCGGCGTCGCGCACGCCACCGTGTGGGGGGAGCCGCAGGACCGGCTGCTCGACTGGCTGCAGGTGCCGCGCCGGCACCGGCACGCGCCCGAGCCGGCGCTCGACGGCCTGGTGCTGCTCGACCTGCCCGACCACGACAGCGTGCGGCTCGAGCACCGGCTGGAGGTCGACCGGCTGGTGCAGCTGGTCGACGTGCTGGTGTGGGTGCTCGACCCGGAGAAGTACGCCGACGCCGCCGTCCACGAGCGCTACCTGGTGCCGCTCGCCGGGCACGCGGGGGTGCTGCTCGTCGTCCTCAACCAGATCGACCGGCTCGACGCCGCGGCCGCGCGGGCCTGCCTGACCGACCTGCGCGGGCTGCTCGACCGGGAGGGACTCGCGGACACGCCGCTGCTGGCCGTCTCCGCGCGCGCCGGTACCGGCGTCGGGGAGCTGCGCGCCGACCTGGCCCGGCGGGTGACGGCCCGGCGGGCGGCGACCGACCGGCTCGCCGCCGACGTCCGCGGGGTCGCGACGGCGCTGGCGGCGCACTGCGGTGGCGACGCCGGGGGCGGCGTGGGCCGTGCCGAGCGCGAGCAGCTCACCGACGCGCTGGCCGAGGCCGCCGGGGTGCCGGCGGTCACCGCCGCCGTCGAGCGGTCCGTGCGCCGCAGCGGGACGGCGGCCACCGGCTGGCCCCTGGTGCGCTGGACCCGGAAGCTGCGCCCCGACCCGCTCGACCGGCTGCACCTCGGGCAGGGCGAGGGCGAGGTGGTGGCCCGGACGTCGCTGCCGGCCGCGGGGGCGGTGCAGCGGGCCGGGGTGACCCGTGCGGTGCGTGCCGCGCGGGAGGCGGCCGGGAAGGGGCTGCCTCAGGCGTGGCGCGACGAGCTGCGGCGGACCGTCGAGGTGTCGGAGGAGCTGCTGGCCGACCGGCTCGACCGGGCCGTCGCGGGCACCGACCTCGGCCCGCAGCGCACCCCGCTGTGGCAGCGGGGGGTCGGTGGGTTGCAGTGGCTGCTCGCGCTGGTCGCGCTCGCGGGCGCGCTCTGGCTGCTGGCGCTGGTCGTGCTCGGGTTCTTCCAGCTCGACGACGTCGTCCCGCTGCCCCGGGTGGAGGGCCTGCCGCTGCCCACGCTGCTGCTGGTCGGCGGGCTGCTGGCGGGGGCGCTGCTAGCGCTGGTCGCCCGGCCACTGGTCGGGGTGCGGGCGAGGCGGCGGGCGCGGCGGGCCGAGCAGCGGCTGTACGCGGCGGTCGACGTCGTCGGGCAGGAGGAGGTGCTCGCCCCGATGGCCGAGGTCCGCGAGGACCACGCCCGCTACTGCGCCGCCGTGACCCGCGCCAGGAAGTAGCGGGGCGGAGATCGAGGGGTGAATAGGCGGTCGGGGACCGCTCGTGGCCACGGTGGATCGGTCGCGGGGCCCGGAGGGTCCCCCGACCGGGACACGGGCAGCGGCTCAGCGTCAGCCGGGGACGGCACCTGGCCGCGGCGTGGCCCCGTCCAGAGGCTCCGGCCCCGTCTCGGGTCCCGCCGCGAGCTTGCGAGGGGTGGGAAGGACGGGGTCCTTCTCCGAGGGGTGAGGAGGACGGGTTCTTCTTCAGTCGCGGGACTGCTCCCCGGCCCGCGGCTCGGGCACGTGGCCGGTCTCCAGCGGCGCGAGCCCGTTGGGCAGCATCGCCCAGACGTGCTTGCGACCCGGCCGGCTCTCCCAGCCGTAGTCGTTGGACAGCTGGGCCACCAGGTGCAGCCCCATGCCACCGAGCGCCGGGTCGCGGTCGACGGCGGGGACGGGCGGCCGCTCGGGGGCCTCGTCGCTGAGGTCGAGCAGCCAGCCGTCGGTGCCGGCGACCACCAGCGCGCGCACCGCACCCCCGCCGTGCCGGAGCGCGTTGGACGCCAGCTCCTCGAAGACCAGCAGCAGCCCGTCGCGCGCGTCGTCGGTGGAGGTCGAGCAGACCGACGGGTGGGCGATCCGGGCCCGGAGGTCGGCCCGGACGCGGGAGACGACGTGCATCGCCTCGAGCTGCCAGTGCCACACGTCGCCCGCGAGGGACGGCACGGGTGCGTGCGGCCACGGCTCCTGGCCCAAGGCAACCTCCTCCGCCGTCGCTGGGCGACCGGACCGGAGTGCCCCCACCCCGACCCGCTCCTCCATCCTGACCGAAAGGCCCGTTTCCTGCAGCGGCGACCCCCCGGAGGTCGTTCCGGGCTCCCGGCCGCGCGGGTGGGGCAGACTGGCCCGCGTGCAGGAGCTCTGGCGTGACCTGAGCCAGGTGGTGCTGGCCGACCGGCGTCTCGACGACGTCCTCGGCGAGGTCACCGGCATCGCCGCCCGCGGCGTCCCCGGCGCGGAGTCCACCTCCATCACCCTCGTCCGCGGTGACCGGGCGTTCACCGCCGCGCACACCGGCGAGATGGCGCTGGCCGCCGACGAGCTGCAGTACGAGCGTGGCTACGGGCCGTGCATGGACGCCGGCAGGGCCGGTGTCGTGCTGCGGATCGACGACATGCGCACCGAGCAGCGCTGGCCGGACTACACCCCCCGCGTGCTCGAGGTGGGGGTCCGCAGCTCGCTGTCGATGCCGCTGCCCTACCAGGGCAGTGCGATCGGCGCGCTGAACATCTACTCCACCCGGCCGGCGGCCTTCTCCTCCCGGGAGTCGGAGGAGGCGGCGACGACGGTGGCCGAGGCCGTCGCGGTCCTGGTGGCCAACGCCGACGCGCAGGACCGGCTCGCCGAGCAGGCCCGCAACATGCGGCTGGCGATGGAGTCGCGCGCGGTGATCGAGCAGGCGAAGGGTGTGCTCATGGCGCAGCGGCGGCTGGACGCCGAGGCCGCGTTCGAGGTCCTGCGGGAGGCCTCGCAGCGCTACAACCGCAAGCTGCGCGACATCGCGTCCGGCATCGTGCAGTCCGCCAGCGAGGGAGGCCCGCGGTAGCGGGGGTCAGCCGACCGACCGGGCCAGCTGCGCGAGCCGGCTGACCAGGAACTCCACCGCCACGTCGCTGTCCACCGTCTCGGCCACCTCGACCGCGGTGGGCGAGTCCGCGACCGAGCGCCGGTCGACCAGCGTCTGTCCGCGGCCGGCGCCCAGGGTGGTGTCGACGACGACGTCCCGCCGCACGGTGCCCAGCGTGCCCGGCACGATCGCCTCGCTCAGGGCGAGCGCGTCGTGCAGCACCACCCCGGTCGTGCCGTAGCTGGTGCGGGCGTGGTCGACGTACTGCTGCAGGATCGCGGCCGCGGTCGCCCCGACCGGCCCGGCCGCGGCGAACCGGGCGATGCCCTCGACGTCGAGCACGGTGGGCAGCGTGACGTCGAGGCCGACCAGCACGGTGGGGACGCCCGAGCCCAGCACCCGCTGCGCGGCCTCCGGGTCGGCCCACACGTTGAACTCCGCAGCCGCGGTGACGTTGCCGCCGCGCGCGGCCGAGCCGCCCATGAGCACCAGCCGGCCGATCCGCTCGGCGGCCTCGGGGTAGGTGGCCAGCAGCAGCGCGACGTTTGTCCACGGGCCGATCGCGGCCACCGTCGCCGGCGCCTCCGCGGCCAGCAGCACCTCTGCCATCACGACCACCGCCGGGCGCGGGTCCAGCGCGGCCGGCGAGGGCGGCAGGTCCACGCCGCCCAGGCCGGTCTTGCCGTGCACGTGACCGGCTCGCTCGGGCTGCCGGTAGACCAGCGAGTCGCGGGCGCCGGCGGCCACCGGGACGTCGGCGCGCCCGGCCAGGTGCAGCACCCGCTGCGCGTTGTCGGTGGTCTGGGCCAGCTCGACGTTGCCGTGCACCGTGGTGACCAGCCGCAGGTCCACCTCCGGGCTGGCCAGCGCCAGCAGGATGGCCAGGGCGTCGTCGATGCCGGGGTCGGTGTCGATCACGAGGGGGGTCGCCACGGGGCCCGATCCTGTCAGTCGCGCCGGGCGGCCCCGGGCGCGCTCGGACGGCCTCCGGCCAGGCGGGTGAGCAGGTACAGCACGACCCCGCCGGCGAGCAGCAGGCCGGCCAGGCCCCACGCCCGCGCCTCCTGCTGCCACAGCAGCAGCAGGCAGGAGGCGATGCCCAGGACCGGCAGCACCGTCGGGGCGCGGAAGTGCCCGGTCCCGACCGGGTCGCGGCGCAGCACCAGGACGGCGGTGTTCGTGCTGAGGAAGACGAACAGCAGCAGGAGCACCACCGTGTTGGCCAGCGTGGAGAGGTCCCCGACCAGGGTCAGGGCCATCGCCACCAGCGTGGTGACGGCGATCGCCACCCCCGGCGTCCGGCGGTTGGGCAGCACGCGGCCGAGGACGGCGGGCAGCAGCCGCTGCTCGGCCATGCCGAACGCCATCCGGCTGGCCATGATCATCGTGAGCAGCGCGCCGTTGGCCACCGCGACGAGCGCCACCGCGCTGAACAGCCAGTCGGGCACCCCGGCATCCGCGGCCCGCACCACCTCGAGCAGCGGCCCGCTGGAGGCGGCGAGCTCCTCCGGCGGCAGCACCACCGATGCCGCCAGGCCGACCAGCACGTACACCACGCCGGCGGCCAGCAGCGCGCCGAACAGCGCCCGCGGGTAGACCCGGCGCACGTCGCGCACCTCCTCGGCGAGGTTGGCCGAGGTCTCGAAGCCGACGAAGGAGTAGTAGGCCAGCAGCGCGGCGGCCAGCACGGCCGAGGCGGGCGCGACGCCGGGCGGGAACTCCACGGTGCGGCCCAGGTCGCCGTCTCCGCGGCCGAGCACCAGCGCACCCAGGACGACGACGAGCACCAGCCCCGACACCTCGACCAGCGTCATCACCAGGTTGGCGCGCAGCGACTCCCGGATGCCGCGGGCGTTGAGCAGCGCGACGAGCAGCAGGAACACCAGCGCGGCCGGCGTGGCGGGCACGTCCAGGAAGACGCCCAGGTAGTCGCCGGCGAAGGCGAGCGCGAGGCCCGCCGCGCTGGTGACCCCGGCGGCCAGCATGCAGAAGCCCACGAGGAAGGCGACGAGCGGCTGCCGGAACGCCCGCTCGGCGTACACCGCCGAGCCGCCGGCGCGCGGGTACTTGGTGGCCAGCTCGGCGTAGGAGGTCGCGGTGAGCAGCGCCAACAGCAGCGCCACGAGCAGCGGCACCCAGATCGCCCCGCCGACCTCGGCGGCCACCTGGCCGGCCAGCGCGTAGACGCCGGCGCCGAGGACGTCGCCGAGGATGAAGAGGAACAGGAGCGGCCCGGTGACGGCCCGGCGCAGCCGGGTGTCGGTCCGGTCTGCCGGGGGTGCGGCCTGGTCTGTCACCGGTCGAGTCTGGGCAGGGCCGCACGGCCTGGCAACCGGAGCGGACCGGATGGTCCGGAACCCGACACGCCGTGCGCGTCGTGCCGTGCCCCGAGGTCACCGATGCCCTGGCCAGCGCATTCCACGCTCGGCGGGGGTGGTCGTGTCGACAAGCGGGCGCCCGGGAGGAGGGGTCACCGGCCGCCGCGGCGGGCCGCCGCAACGGTTCGGTCACGCGCGTTCCGGGAGGTGTCGCAGGAGGCCGTCGTGAGGCGCCGCCGTCCCTACCGTTCTCCCTGTCCGCAGCGACCGCGGCACCGACCTGAGGAGGACGTCATGGCGAACGACCGGGCAGTGGCTCCGCGTCCGTCCCGCGTGACCGACGACCTGACCCTCAGCGGCCTGCTCGACGTCCTGGACCGGGCCGAGCCGCAGCCCGTCCGCAGCGGTTCCCGGTCCGGCCGCGCGGCGCTGCACCGCACCGGTGCGGCGCGCCGTCCGGCCGCCGTCCGGCCCGTCCCCGTCCCGGCCGCGCGCCCCCGGCCGCTGGTCCCGGCGCCGGCCGCCCCGGCCGCCACGCCGGCCGCCCCGGCCTGGACCGCGCCGGCCCCTGCCCCGGCGGTCCGCCACGGCCTGCGGGCCCGGATGCGCGGACTGGTCCGTCGCCTCGCGCTCTGGGGCGCCGGCCCCGACGGCGCCCACCTCGCGTGGGGGCGCCCGGCCGCGCCGGCCCCCCGCCGCGACGGCCCGGTGGTGCTCACCGAGCTGCCGAACACCCCCACGGTCCAGCCCGCGGCGCCTTCCCCCGCCGCGGCGCTACCCCCGGTCCGGGTCCCCCGGCCGGCTGCCCGCCCCCGCGTCCCGGTGGTCGCCCCGCTCGCCCGGCAGGTGCCGGCACCGCGGCCTGCCCCCGCACCGAGGACCGCGCAGGGAGGCCGCCCGCCGGGAGCCGCCCGGGCCTCCGCCCCGGCCCGGAGCCGGGGCGACCCGCGCCCGCCTCCGGCCCGTGGGCAGCCACCACCCTGCTGGTGAAGGAGCCGTCCTCCTCACCGTTCGCAGGCTCACGGTGAGCCTCTGGACCGGCCGCTCCCCGAAACGGACGCCGTCCCCCGCACCGCCCCCCGGCACCGGCCGCCGCCCCTCCGACGGCCGCAGCCCGGTGGTCTCCGCTCCTCCCGACCGACCCGCAACTGCTCCTGGCTGTCCCCTCCGACGGTGCTCCTCCCGTCGCCCCAGACGTCGCTGCTCCACCGGTACCCGCCTCGACCCCCCGCCGACTGCGCCCCCGAGCGCAGCGCGCGGACCCTCCAGGGAGGCGGCGACCGCAGCGCGGCACGGCTGGCCGGCGACGCGGTCCGTCCAGCGGGACGACAGGTCCGCGCCGGTACCCGTTCCCCGGGTCTCTGACCGGCACCGACCTGGCCCGGCGGCGCTGCGGGCGGGCGCCCGGCCGCTGCCGGCCCGGGAGTCGACCGCAGGAGACGACCCGCAGCCAGGAGCCGGTGCGCCGCAGGACGACCCCGCACGGGAGCGCGACCGTGCCGCGGACGGTGACACCGTCCACCCCGCCGACGGCGGGCGCCCCTCCGGCCCGGGGCGCCCGCCGTCGGCGTCCGGCGCTCCCGGCACGGGCCGGTCCTGCTCGTCACATCCGGCACGACGGCTGGCCCCGGAGGCCTCCGGCGTGAGAGAAAGGGTGATCGCGCGCCCCGGTGCACCGGCCGGGCAACGTGGACGCAGCACCGACGTCCGTGCCCGAACCCTGCCGAGGATGTGAGTGAGCCTGGAGCAGTCGCCGACCGAGACCGGGGACGCCGACCCGGAGGCCCTGGCCACCCGGCTGCGCTTCGGCCTGGCGATCGACGCCGCGGGCATCGGCAGCTTCGACTGGGACCTGGTCACGGGCCGGCTGGAGTGGGACGACCGGCTCTTGGAGATCTTCGGCTACGACCGGGCCAGCTGGCCCGGCACGATCGAGGCCTTCGCCGAGCGGCTCCACCCCGACGACGCCACCCGCACCCTCGAGGCGCTGCAGCACGCCATCGACACCCAGGGCGAGTACGACGCCGAGTTCCGGGTCGTCCTGCCCACCCGCGAGACCCGCTGGGTGCAGGGCCGGGGCCGGGCGCTGGCCGACGAGGCCGGCCGGTCCGTGCGCCTGCTGGGTGCCGGGTACGACACCACCGAGCACCGCCGGGCCGACGCCCGGGTGGCGCGGGTGCTCGAGTCGATGAACGCCGCCTTCTTCGCCCTCGACCGGGACTGGCGCTTCACCTACGTGAACGGCGAGGCCGAGCGGGTGCTGCAGCGCCCGCGCGGCGACCTGCTCGGCGGTGACATCTGGGCGCTGTTCCCCGCCGCCCTGGGCAGCGACTTCGAGGTGCACTACCGCGGGGCCGCGGCCACCGGGCGCGAGCGGGTCTTCGAGGCCTACTACCCGGCGCCGCTGGACGCCTGGTACGAGGTGCGGGCCTGGCCGGTGCCCGACGGGCTGTCGGTCTACTTCCTCGACGTCACCGAGCGCCGGGCCGCCGAGGAGCGGGCCCGCGCCGGCGCCGCCCGGCTCGCCCTCATCGCCGAGGTCGGCGCGGTCACCGGCGAGACCCTGAGCTCCGGCGGGGGGGAGGGCGCCGCGCTGCAGCGGCTGGCCGAGGCCGTCGTCCCCGTGCTGGGGGACTGGGTCATCGTCAGCCTCGCCGGCCCCGACGGCCGGCTGCGCGACGTCGGCAGTTGGCACACCGACCCCGGGCAGCGGGCGACCGTCGCCCGCTACGCCGAGCTGCGCCTGGCCGCCCTGCCGCCAGACGCCCCGGTGCTCCGGGCCCTGGCCTCGGGCCGGACGCTGACCGTCGCCGACGTCGGCGGCACCGTCGGGCGCGCCCTCCCGCCGGGTGAGGTGAGCGACGTGTTCTGGACCCTCGACCCGCGCACCGGCGTGACGCTGCCGCTGGTCGCCCGCGGGCGCACGCTGGGCGCGCTGAGCCTCTACCGCTCGGCCGGCCGGCCGGCCCCCGACGACGACGACGTCGCCACCGCCCAGGAGGTCGCCGCGCGGATCGCGCTGGCCGTGGACAACGCCCGCCTCTACGAGCAGCAGCGGCGGCTGGCCGAGGGGCTGCAGCGCAGCCTGCTCAGCGCCCCGCCGGCACCCGACGCCGCCGGGATCGTCGTCCGCTACCGGCCGGCCATGGAGGTCGCCCAGGTCGGCGGCGACTGGTACGACGCCTTCGTCCAGCCCTCGGGGCCGACGGTGCTGGTGATCGGTGACGTCGTCGGCCACGACACGGAGGCCGCCGCGGCCATGGGCCAGCTGCGCGGGCTGCTGCGCGGCATCGCCTACCGCGACGGCGTGGGTCCGGCGCAGGTGCTCAGCGACCTGGACGCCGCCATGGAGGGCCTCGGCATGCGCACGATGGCGACCGCGGCGGTGGCGCAGGTCGAGCAGACCCCTGAGCAGCGGGACGCCGGGCTGACCACGCTGCGCTGGTCGAACGCCGGGCACCCACCGCCGCTGGTGCTGCACACCGACGGCCGGGTGGAGGCGCTCGCCGCCGAGCGGCCGGACCTCATGCTCGGCGTCGACCCGGCGGCACGACGGCACGAGCGCGTGCTGACCGTGCGCCGCGGGACGACCCTGCTGCTCTACACCGACGGGCTGGTGGAGGGCCGCGACCTGCCGCTGGACGAGGGCATCGGCCGGCTCGCGGCCGCGCTGGCCGACCTCGGCGACCAGCCGCTGGAGCGGCTCTGCGACGCGCTCATCGAGCGGCTGCGCCCCGAGGGCCTGCAGGACGACATCGCCCTCGTCGCCATCCGGCTGCGTCCCCAGGGCTGAGCGGATCGGCTCACGGCACCGCCGGGGGGTCGGTGACGAGCCGCTCCAGGGTCCGCAGGCCCATCGCGCTCATCGCCGGGTTGCTGTCGACGTAGTACCAGCCCGCGCCGAGGGCCTGCTGGAGGGCCCACGCCGCGCCGCGCGCCCACTCGAGGTCGCCGCTGCCCAGGTCGGCCCGCAGCGCGCCGCGGGGGCCCGCGTCGAGCAGGTGCCAGGCGGCGACGAGGTCGAGGGCCGCCTCGGACTCCAGCCGGGCCCGGACCACGTCGGCGTCGTCCGGTACCAGCGGGAACCGGGCGACCAGCCGGGGCCCCAGGCGGAACAGGGCGTTCACCGTGCCCCGGAGGGGCAGGGGCTCGACCGGCAGGTCCCGCCAGGCGGGGAACTGCCGGTCCACCAGCACGCGGACCTCGGCTGCGGTCAGGTCCACCTGCCCTGCGTGCATCACCACGGGTACAGCATCCGGTGCCGCTTCCCGGCGACGTCCCCGGGTCCGTCGCGCGTCGCCGACGCCCTCAGGTGCGCGGCTCGCGACCGGCCGGCTGGCTGGGCTCGTCGAGCAACGGGTCGGGGTCGCGGAGCGGCGCGTGCGCAGGGGTGGCGGCCGTGACCGACAGCCGGGCGCCGTCCACGACGACGGTCACCGGCTCCGCGCCGCGCACCAGCGTGACCGTGGTGCCCTCCCGCGTCGTCTCGACGCGGAGCAGGCTGCCGCGCCAGGTCACGTGGTAGGCGGTGCGGGAGAGCGAGGACGGCAGCAGCGGGGCGAGCTCGAGGTCCTCGTGGTCCTCCCGCAGCCCACCGAGGCCGGCGACGAACGCCAGCCACGTCCCGCCCACGGCGGCCAGGTGCAGGCCGTTCGGTGTGTCGCCCCGGACGTCGCGCAGGTCGACGAGGGCGGCCTCCCGCAGGTAGCGCAGAGCGAGGTCCGGGTGCTGCGCCTGGGCGCACACGACGGCCTGGACGGCGGCCGAGAGCGAGGAGTCCCGGACGGTGCGCGCCTCGTAGTAGGCGAGGTCACGCGCCACCTCCTCGGCCGTGAACTCGTCGCGGCACCACCACAGCGCCTGGACCAGGTCGGCCTGCTTGAGCACCTGCCGCCGGTAGAAGGTGGCGTAGTGCTGGTGCTCCTGGACCGGGTAGGAGTCCCGCTCGTCCTCGAACGGCAACTCCCGGTAGGTCGTGAAGTTCGCGTTCATCGGGTGCACCCGCAGGCCCTCGTCCCACGGGACGTGGACGGCGTCCGCCGCGGAGCGCCAGGCGGAGGTCTCGGCGTGGTCCACGCCCAGCTCCGACGCGCGCGCCGCCGAGCGCCGGCACGCCTCGGCGGCGCGCCGCAGGTGGGCCCGGGCCATCAGGTTGGTGAAGACGTTGTCGTCGACGACCCCGGTGTACTCGTCCGGACCCGTCATGCCGAACAGGTGCCAGCCGCCGGCGGCGTCCTCGTGCCCGATCGACATCCACAGCCGCGCCGTCTCGACGAGCACCGCGAGGCCCCCGAGGGTGTCGAGGTCCCTGCCGGTGACGTTCTGGTGGAGCCAGAAGGCGCGGGCGATGTCGGCGTTGACGTGCATCGCGGCCGTGCTCGCCGGCCAGTACGCGGAGACCTCGCGCCCGCTGATCGTGCGCCACGCGAAGCACGCGCCCGCCAGCCCGAGCGTCCCGGCCCGCTCCCGCGCGAGGTCGAGCGTGGCGGCGCGCCACCGCAGCAGCCGTGCCGCCGCGTCCGGGCGCAGCAGCGTGAGGGCGGGGACGACGAACCCCTCGACGTCCCAGAAGGTGTGGCCGCTGTACCCGATGCCGGTCAGCCCCTTCGCGCCGACAGCGGCACCCGAGATGCAGGCGGCGGAGGAGAACAGCTGGAAGACGGTGTAGCGCAGCGCCTGCTGCAGCTCGGGGTCGCCGTCGACCTCGACGTCCGCCGTCGCCCACAGCTCGTCGAGCGCGGCGCGCTGGCCGGCGAGCAGACCCTCCCACCCGAGGTCGAAGGCGGAGCTCACGGCCGCCGACGCCTCGGCGAGGACGGAGTCGGACCCGGTGTCGTGCGACCAGCTGTACCCGACGACCTTGACGACCGTGAGGCCCTCCCCGGGGCGCAGGTCGGCGGCGACCGTGGTGGTGACGTGCTGCTCGTCGACGTGCGTGCTCACCCGCCCGCCGTCGACCTCGTGCGCGCCCGCGGCCGCGACCGTGATGCCCGAGCGGCGCGTCCGTTCCACGAGGGCGCCACCGTTCGCGTTGCCGATCTGGGCGCGCGGCTCGAAGGCCTCGTGCAGGCACTCCGCGACGCGCGGGTCGTCGTTGTCCACGCCCGCGGGCGTGACCTCGCCGGCGGCCAGCTCGGACCGGACGACGACGTGCGCGGGCCGGTCCAGGACGCGGACCTCGTACCGCACCGCGCAGACCGACCGCTCGACCTGGGAGACCAGCCGCCGCGAGGACACCTCCACCGACGTGCCCGACGGCGTCCTCCAGCGCACGCGGCGGTCGAGCGTGCCGGCGCGCAGGTCCAGCGTGCGCTCGTGGACGTCCAGCTCGAACTCGCGCAGGTCGAGCGGGACCCCGTCGACCAGCAGGCGCAGCGGTGTGCCGTCGGCGACGGTGAGCATCGCCTGCCCCACCTCGGGCTGCCCGTAACCGCCCTCGGGATAGGACAGCGGGTGGGTCTCGTAGACCCCGGAGAGGTAGGTGCCGCGCATGGCGGAGGGCTCGACCTCGTCGAGCGTCCCCCGGGTCCCGACGTAGCCGTTGGAGAGACTGAAGAGCGACTCGGCGACGGGGATCGTCCCGGGGTCCACGTCCGGCTCGCGCACCAGCCACGGGTCGACGTCCAGGGTCGGGGCGGTCACGTACGGTCCTCGCTCGCGTCGTCCGGCAACGGGACGGACACCGAGGCCGGCGTCCCGTCCCCTGTCCTACCGGTCGGCACGACCGGGCGCGATCCGGAGGGTGCCGCAGCAGGTGGCATCTCTCGCCCGGCCCCTCTGCGGGTCCCGCCGCGAGCTAGCGAGGGGTGGGGGCAGAGGGGCCCTCCTTCAGGGCGCGAGCACGGCCCAGACGTACTTGGTCCCGCCGGTGACGTACCAGCCGTGGTCGGCGGCCAGCTCCGCGATGAGGTAGAGCCCGAGACCGCCCTCGCTGGGGTCGCGGCCGACGGCGGGGGTCGGCGGGGTGTCCGGTGCGCCGTCGCGGACCTCGACCAGCCAGGCGCCGGCGAGCGGTCGCACGGTGGCCCGCACCCGGCCGCCGCCGTGGCGCAGCGCGTTGGAGGCCATCTCGTCGAGCGCCAGGACCAGCCGGTCCCGCAGGTCGCCCTGCCGCGGGCCGGCGAGGTGGGCCCGCACCTGGGCCCGGACCAGGGGCAGCTCGGCGACGCTGTCGAGGTCCCAGGCGAAGCGGTCGGGAGCGGCGGGCGGCCGGGCGGACGGCCAGAGCTGCTTGGCCGTCTCGCCTGTCACGCCGTCGTCCCCTCACGTGCTCGTACCGCCCGGAGGCGCCCCTGGCCCTCGCCCGGCGGGCGCGACCGACCGATGGCTCGCGGGCGAGCCGAACACTTGCGTATGGGTCCCCGAGGACGGTCTCAAACATCGTGAGACAGGAGTCACAGCACGCACGGGCCGGCTCCATCCGCCGTGGGCACCGGCGTCCCAGCGGCGCTCTCCGGGTCAGGCCAGGGCCGCCAGGTAGTCCCGGGCGGCAGCCGGGTCACGCATGACCGGGCCCATCACCGCGACACCGGCCGCGCCGGCGGCGAGCAGGTCGGGCACGTGCTCCGGGAGCACGCCGCCGAGCGCGTGGGCGGGCGGGCCCGGGGGACGCAGCCGGGCGAACCCCTCGACGCCGAGGGCCGGGCCGTAGCCGGGTTTGGACGCGGTGGGGAAGACCGGCGACAGGAGGGCCCAGTCGCAGCCCTCCGCCCGGGCCCGCGCCAGCTCGGCGGCCGAGTGGCAGGAGCGGCCGACCAGCGCCGGGCGGGGGTCGGGGAACGGCTCGGCCGCGGCGAGGTGGACGGCGTCGGTCCCGGTCCCCGCCGTGACCAGCAGCCCGCCCACCGGGTGGAGCACCGCCCGGAGCTCGGCGGCGAGGGCGGCCCGCTCGTCGTCCGGGAGGTCCCGGTCGCGCAGCAGGACCGCGCGGGCCCCGGCGTCGACGGCCTCGGCCACCGCGTCGACCAGCGGACCGGCGGCCTGCGTCCGGTCGGTGACGACGAGCAGCCGCGGCAGGCTCACGTGTCCGCCTCGCCGGCGCTCGTCGGACGCGTGCGCCAGGCTGCTGTGCCCTCGTGCGAGCTCGCTCACAGGGCGGGCAGGCCCTCGAAGGACGTGGAGGCCTCGGCGTGCCAGCGGCGCGGGATGCGCCCGGCGAGCCTCGCCAGCCGGCCGCCCTCCACCGCCTGCCGCATGGCCAGCGCCATCCGCTCGGGGTCGCGGGCGCGGGTGACGGCGGAGGCGAGCAGCACGGCGTCGCAGCCGAGCTCCATCGCGAGGGCGGCGTCCGAGGCGGTGCCGATGCCGGCGTCGAGCACCACCGGGACGTCGACCCCCTCGCGCAGCAGCGCGATGTTGTGCGGGTTGCGGATGCCCAGCCCGCTGCCGATCGGCGAGCCCAGCGGCATGACCGCGGCGCACCCGGCGTCGGCCAGCCGGCGGCCGAGGATCGGGTCGTCGGTGGTGTAGGCGAGCACGGTGAACCCGTCGGCGACCAGCTGCTCGGCGGCGTCCAGCAGCTCCACGGCGTCGGGCAGCAGGGTGTGCTCGTCGCCGATGACCTCGAGCTTCACCCAGGAGGTGCCGAACGCCTCCCGGGCCAGCCGGGCGGTGAGCACGGCCTCGCGGGCGGTGCGGCAGCCCGCGGTGTTGGGCAGCAGCCGCACCCCGCAGCGGTCGAGCACCTTGAGCATCGACGCGCTGGTGGAGGCCTCCACCCGGCGCAGCGCCACCGTGACCAGCTGGGTACCCGAGGTCCGCACCGCCGCCTCGAGGGTCTCCAGGCTGGGCACGCCGCCGGTCCCGAGCAGCAGCCGGGAGGTGAACGTCTCGCGGGCGATCACGAACGGGTCGGTGGCCTCCTCGCGGGCGAGGGCGGGGGCGAGCTCGGACGTGGACATGGTCAGCCTCCTGCGGTCGGGGCGAGCACCTCGAGGGCGTCGCCGGGGGAGATGCGCGTCTCGGGCCAGCTGCTGCGCGGGACGACGTCCCCGTTGAGCGCCACCGCGACCCGGTCGTGCCCGCCGCTGCGGGCGGCGACCAGGTCGGCCACGGTGGTGCCCGCGGTCAGCTGGGTGTCCTCGCCGTTGACGGTGACCTGCACGACGGCTACCTCCCGAAGCGGTCGGCGGTGAAGGGGGCGGCGAGCTGGGGCAGCACGCCGGTGGCCAGCAGCTCGGCGGTGACCTCGGCGGTGACCGGGGTGAGCAGCACGCCGTTGCGGTGGTGCCCGGTGGCCAGCACCAGGCCCGGGAGCGGGCCGGGGCCGAGCAGCGGGGCGTTGTCAGGCGTGCCCGGACGCCACCGGGCCAGCGTCTCGACCAGCTCCAGCTCGCTGATCCCGGGGACGACGTCGATCGCGTCGTGGAGCAGGTCGTGCACCCCGCCGGCGGTGACGGTCGGGTCGAAGCCGCGGTCCTCCGTCGTGGCGCCGACGACCAGCCGGTCGCCGCCGTAGGGCACCAGGTAGACCTGCCGGCCGCGGACCAGCGCGCGCACCGTGCCCTCCAGCAGGCCGGCCGCCCCGGCCAGCCGCAGGATCTGGCCCTTGACCGGGCGCACCGGCAGCGGGGGCACCCCGGGCAGCCGCCCGCTGTGCGCGCCGAGCGCCAGGACGACGCTGCCGGCCGTGAGGGCACCGCCGTCCGCCGTCTCCAGGCCCACCGCCCGGCCGCCGACGACGCACAGCTCGGTGACCCGGTCGCGGACCAGGCGCACCCCGGCGGCCTGCGCAGCGACCAGCAGCGCGGCGTGCAGCGCGCGGCCGTCGACGGAGTGGTCGCCGGCCACGAGCAGCCCCCCGCGCACCCGCGGGGTCAGCGAGGGCTCGCGGCGGCGCGCCTCCCCCGGGGTGAGCCGCTCGGCGGCCAGGCCGAGCTCGGTCTGGAAGGCGTGCAGCGCGGTGAGCTCGCGGACGTCGTCCTCGTCGAAGCCGACGACGAGCGTGCCGGCGGTGCGCAGCCCGATGGACGTGCCGGAGGCCCGCTCGACGTCCGCGGCGAAGGACGGCCAGCGCTGCACCGACGCCAGGCCCAGGCGCAGCAGCGACTCCTCGCGGTAGCCGGCCTCGGTGACCGGGGCGAGCATCCCCGCCGCGGCGGCCGACGCGCCGGTGCCGGGGGAGTCGTCGACGACGGTGACCGAGAGCCCCCGGCGGGCCGCCTGCCAGGCCGTGGCCAGCCCGATGAGCCCCCCGCCGGCGACCGCGACGTCACTCACGACCGCCTCGCCCGCAGCATCGCCGGCAGGCGGACGAGCGCGGTGAGCAGCACCGCGACGCCCAGGCCCACCAGCGAAGCCGACCAGCCGTTCGCCGGGTCGATGCCGAGCTCGGCCTGCCGGGCGCCCCACCACGCCGTCCAGCCCGCACCCGGGCCGGAGAAGTACGTCGGCAGCGTGAGCTGGTAGGCCAGGAAGCCAGCCGCCCACGGCAGCAGGAACACCGGCCGGGCGGGGGCGGTGTCGGAGGTGTCCCACGCGCCGCGGGGAGTCGAGTGGTAGGCGACGACGAAGACGCCGACCAGCGGCACGAACACCGCGCCGATGAGGAAGAGGAACGGCTCGTAGGCGGCGATGTCGAAGGTCAGCGCGAGCAGCGTGGCGACCGCGCCGACGACGACGGCGAGCACCCGGCGGTCGGCCCGGGCGACGATGTTCTGCGCCGACACCGCGGTCGAGTAGACGTTGGCGAAGGCCTCGTCCAGCTCGACGGAGACCAGCACGAGCACGGCCAGGGCGCCCAGCGGGACGGCGAGCAGCGCGTCGATGACGTCGAACCCGGCGCTGCCGTAGGCGGCCAGGGCGACCACGCCCAGGGTGAACATCACGATGGTCGCCAGGCCGTAGCCGGCCGCCGCGCCGGTGAACGCGGCCCGGCCGCTGCGCACGTGCCGGGTGTAGTCGGCGACCAGCGGGAACCAGGAGACCGGCAGGGCGATGACGATGTCGGCCGCCGTCCAGAACGACATCGCCGCGCCCTCGGTGAGCGGCGGCAGCGGCTCGGCCAGCACGTTCACGAACAGGTAGACGAGTGCGGCCAGCGCCGCCCAGATCGCGTAGCGGGCGAGCACCCGGGCCACGCCGAGCGGGCGCAGCGCCATCGCGGTGGCCAGCACGCCCGCGGCCAGCACGAACGGCCAGCGCGGCGCGTCGAGCACCCGGGACGCCGCCTCGGCGATGATCACGATCTCGAAGGTCGCCCAGCCGATGCACTGCACCAGGTTGATCGCGGTGGGCAGGGCCGAGGCGTGCCGGCCGAGCAGCCCGCGCAGCAGCACCATCGTGGGCACCCGCTCGCGCGCGCCGGCCGCGGCACCCAGCCCGAGCAGGGTGGCCCCGACGACCGCGCCGACGACGATCGCGCCGAGCGTCGTCGACAGCGGCCGCCCGGGGAGGACGACGAAGACCGCGGCGACCGGCAGCAGCAGGCTGACGCCGAGGTTGGCCCACAGCCCGAAGGCGTCGCGCAGGCCGAGGACCGGGGCGGGGGCCTCGGTGAGGGTGAGCGGCGCATCGCCGGCAGGCGCGCCGGTACGGACGTCCGAGGTGCTCATGGCTGCTCCCTACGCCGGCATTACCCGGTCAGGTTCCAGCGGTCGGCGACGCGTCCAGCCGCCCTCTCAGCCCGGTTCGCCCGAGCTCCCGCACATGGCTGTGACCACAGTAGACCCGACGCGTACGGTCCCCGCCGTGCCGGTCGCCGAGCTCCCCTCCCGCCACCCCGACCCTTGGCGGGCCGCGACCCGCCACCCGTTCCTGGACGCCGTCCGGGACGGGACGGTCCCGGCCGCGGCCTTCGACACCTGGCTGGTGCAGGACGCCCGCTTCGTGTCCGACCTGCTGGCCTTCCAGGCGCGGCTGCTGGCCCGCGCGCCCCGCCCGGCGCAGGCCGTCCTCGCCGGCGGTCTGGTCGCGCTGGTCGACGAGCTGTCGTGGTTCGAGGAGCAGGCCGCCGTCCGCGGGCTGGACCTGGACGCGGCGGTGCTGCCGGTCACCGCCGCCTACGCCGGGCTGCTCGGGCGGCTGGACGCCACCGACGTCGGGACGGCGCTGACCGCGCTGTGGACCATCGAGCGGACCTACCTCGACGCCTGGTCGGCCGCGCGGCCCGGGGCGCCGGAGTACCGCGGGTTCGTCGAGCACTGGACCCAGCCGGGGTTCGCCGGCTACGTCGCCGGGCTGGAGGCGGCCGCGGACGGCGTCCCCGCAGCCGACGCCGACGCCGTGTTCACCGAGGTGGTCGCGGCCGAGGTGGCCTTCTGGGACATGGCTGTGGAGGCGGCGTGAGCCTCTCCGCCGACCTGTGGGCGGCCAACGCCGACCTCGCCGCCGAGGCGCTCGCCTCGCCGTTCGTCGCCGGGATCGGCGACGGGACGCTGCCCCGCGCGGTCTTCGCCGGCTACGTCGCCCAGGACGCGTTCTTCCTCGAGTCCTTCGCCCGCGCCTACGCCGTCGGGATCGCGCACAGCCCCGATCGGGCCACCCTGGACACGTTCGCCGACCTGCTGGCCGGCGTCCGGCGGGAGCTGGCGCTGCACGCCGGCTACGCCGCCCGCTGGAGGATCGACCTGGCGGCGGTCGAGCCGCTCCCGGCGACGCTGGCCTACACCGAGTTCCTGCTCTCGACGGCCTTCCTCGGTGGGATCACGCTGACCGCCGCGGCGATGACCCCGTGCATGCGGCTCTACGCGCACCTGGGCCGGTCGCTGTCGGCCGACCGCGCCGGGGACTACGCCGAGTGGGTCACCACCTACGCCGACCCCGGGTTCGAGGAGCTGGCTGCCACCCTGGAGCGGCTGCTCGACCGGCACGCGGACGACGTCCCCGCCGTGCGGTCGGCCTACCGGCGGGCGATGCGGCTCGAGGTCGGCTTCTTCGACGCCGCCTGGCGCGGGGCCTGACCGGCCGGTTCCACACGGAACCCCGCGTCCCCCCATCCCTCGCGAGCTCGGGACGGGACCCTGACGCGGGGCCGTTGCAGCACCCTCCGGCGGGCCGCGCTGGTTGACTGCCCGCATGGTCGCGCCCATCCCCGAGCCGGACCCGAGCATCGATCCCACCGAACCGGTGCCCGACGATCCGGGCGAGCTGCTGCCCGACGCACCGGAGCCCCTCCCGCCCCCGCCGATCGAGCCGACGCCCGGTGACCCGGGCGGTGACCCGGGCGGTGTCCCCGAACCCGCGTGAGGCCTCGTGGTCCTTCTTCAGCCGAGCACGAAGCCCAGCAGCAGGTGGGCGTTCAGGCCGATGATCAGCGCCGCCACCACGGCGCCGGCGACCGTGGTGACCCGCCGGTTGACCCAGCCGCCCATGAGGTCGCGCCGACTGGTGAGCCACAGCAGCGGCACGAGGGCGAACGGGATGCCGAACGAGAGCACCACCTGCGACCAGACCAGCGCGGTCGTCGGGTCGCCGCCGAGCACCAGCACCAGCAGCGCCGGGGCGAGGGTGATCAGCCGGCGGGCGAGCACCGGGATGTGCCGGCGCAGGAACCCGGCCATGACCACCTGGCCGGCGTGCGTGCCGACCGACGACGAGGCGAACCCGGAGGCCAGCAGCGCGAGCGCGAAGGCCAGCGCCGCCCCGGAGCCGAGCTGGGCGCCGAGTCCGGCGTGCACGCCCTCCAGCGAGCTCGCGTCGTCCCTGCCGGTGAACAGCTGCGCGGCGATGACCAGCATCGCGGCGTTGACCAGCCCGGCCAGCCCCATGGCCAGCAGCACGTCGAGCCGCTGGGCGCGCAGCAGCCGGCGCCGTCCCTGCTCGGTCCTCCCGGCGGTGACCACGTCGCCGTAGCGGCCCGGGGTGAGCGCGGAGTGCACGTAGATGACGTGCGGCATCACCGTCGCGCCGAGGATGCCGGCGGCCAGCACCAGGCTGTCCGGGCCGGCGAAGGAGGGCACCAGCCCGCCGGCCAGCCCGGCAACGTCGACGCCCGACCCGACCAGCGTGTAGCCGAAGCCCAGCCCGATGACCAGCAGCAGCCCGGTGATCACCCGCTCGAAGGGCCGGTGCCCGCGGGACTGCGCGGCCAGCAGCACGAAGGCGACGACGGCGGTGATCAGCCCGCCGATCGGCAGCGGGACGCCGAACAGCAGGTACAGCGCGACCGCGCCGCCGACGATCTCGGCCAGGTCCGTGGCGATCGCGACCGCCTCGGCCTGCAGCCACAGCGCCCGGGTGACCGGCTTCGGCAGCTGCTCGCGGCAGTTGGTGGCCAGGTCGCGGCCGGTGGCCAGGCCCAGCTTGGCGGTCAGTGACTGGATGAGCATCGCCATGAGGTTGGCCGCGACGATCACCCACAGCAGCGTGTAGCCGAAGGCGGCGCCGCCGGAGAAGTTGGTCGCGAAGTTGCCCGGGTCCACGTACGCGACGGCGGCCACGAAGGCCGGGCCCAGCAGCGGCCAGATGCGCCGCCGGCCCGTGGCCGGGGCCGGTCGTCTCGGCGTGCCGACCAGGGTGGTGGGCAGGACGGCGGCCTCGGTCTTGGAGAGGTACACGGCGGCCTCGCAGGGGTGGGTCGGGCGGGTGTGCGCGCATCGGGTGAGCGGTCGCTCCTGTCCTGCCCGCCGCCGGTGTCACACCGGGGCCAAGCCGTGGCCCCCGGGGGCCGAGGTGAGCCTCACCTGTATCGCGCGACGAGCTGCTCGATCCGCCGGGCGTGCGCGCCGTGCCAGTAGACCCGGCCGCACGCCCGGCAGCGGGCGAAGTCGTCGAAGGTCCGGCGGGTGCCCGGCGGCAGCCGGTCGGCGACGTCGGCCTTCGCCACCGGCTCCAGCCCGGCGCCGCAGGCAGTGCAGCGGGTCAGCGGCGCCAGCGCGGGGGCGAACCGATCGAGGACGTCGGCCAGCTGGTCGTCGGGCCGGCCGCCCCGCACGAGCGCGCCGCGCACGCCCCGGCGCATCAACAGGCCGCGGTCCTGGGTGAGCAGCACGCGGTCCTCGGCGGCGGCCCGCGCGGCGAGGTCGGCGTCCGCCGCGTCGTTGGACCAGGCGGCGGCCAGGCCGAGCAGCCGCAGCCGGCGGGCGAGCGCGCCCAGGCCCACGTCGAGCAGGAACCCGCCGGACGGCACCGGCTGCGGCCGACGAACGGCCGCCACCTGCACCACGCTCCCGGGTCCCGGCCGCGCGGTCGGCTGCGTCGGGACGCCGTCCAGCCGCAGCCCGCCGACCTCGGTCATCGGCACCCCGGCCGCCTGCACGACGTGGGCCACCGTCGCGTCCGGGTCGTACCCGAGCCGCCGCTCGCGCGCCGCCCGGTCCCGCGGGCGCAGCAGGAAGGCCAGCTCGGGTGGCACCCGGACGGCGACCACCGGGGCGGACGAGGCGGCCACGGGGAGCCCGTACCCGGGCGTTCGGCGCAGATGCTTGAACTCTCAAACAAATGGGTGCACACTGGACGGCGTCCCCCCGACCCGTCAGGAGCCCGCCGTGCCCGTCCAGCGCCTCAACCACGCCGTCCTCTACGTCCGCGACGTGGAGCGCAGCCTCGCCTTCTACCGCGACGTCCTCGGGTTCCGCGTGAAGACGGAGATTCCCGGCGCCGCGGTGTTCCTCCAGGCCGAGGGGTCGACCAACGACCACGACCTGGGCCTGTTCCGGGTCGGCGAGGGCGCCGGCGCCTCGGAGGCCGGTCGCCGCACCGTCGGCCTGTACCACCTGGCCTGGGAGGTCGACACGCTCGCCGAGCTGGCCCGCGTCCGCGACGCGCTGCTGCAGGCCGGTGCGCTCGTCGGGGCGTCGGACCACGCCACCACCAAGGCCCTCTACGCACAGGACCCCGACGGCCTGGAGTTCGAGGTCTCCTGGCTGCTGCCGGCCGCGCTCGTCACCCCGGAGCTCACCGAGGGCGCGCCGATGACCGCTCCGCTGGACCTCGATCGCGAGATCGCACGATACGGCGCGGACACCCGCGGCGGCGTAGGGGTCTCCGTCCCCGCCTGAGAGAGGACCCCGTCCTCCCCGTGAAGGACCCCCTCCTCCCCACCCTTCACAAGCTCAGGGCGGGGCCCGGGAGGGTGGCCGTTCCCTGCGGGGACCATGGCTCCCCGTGGACCCGGTCGAGCTCGCCGCCGGCGCGCTGCTGCTGCGGCCCTGGCGCGAGGACGACGCCGACGATGTCGTCGCGGCGATGCAGGACCCGGTCATGCGGCGGTGGAACGGCCTGCCGGCCACGACCCGCCCCGACGCGCTGGCCTTCCTGCGTCGGCGCGGCGACTGGAGCACCGGCGACCACGCCTCCTGGGCCGTCACCGACGCCGCGACCGGCGGGCTGCTCGGCTCGGTGACGCTGCACTCCCTCGACCGGGAACAGGGCAACGCGCAGGTCGGCTACTGGACCGTCCCCCCGGCGCGCGGGCGGGCGGTCGCCGTCCGGGCGGTGGACGTGGCCTGCCGGTGGGCCTTCGCGGCCGTGCCGCTCGACCGGGTCGAGCTCTGCCACGCCGTGGAGAACACCGCCTCCGGCCGGGTGGCGGAGAAGGCCGGCTTCACCCTCGAGGGGCGGCTGCGCCGCTCGTACCGCTACGGCGACGGCGCCCGGCACGACGAGCTGATCTGGAGCCGGCTCGCCGACGACCCCGCGCCCGACCTCAGCAGCCGCAGGCGGTGAGCGGGTCGACCGCCGGGGTGCGGACGCCGTCCGGCGTCGCCACGGGCAGGCCCTCCCGCGCCCAGTACTCGAAGCCGCCGAGCATCTCCCGCACCCGCTAGCCAGCAGCGGGAGCGCGAGCGCCGCTCGCGTCGCGCCGTTGCAGCCCGGGCCCCATCAATAGGTCACGACGGGGACGGCGCGGTCCAGCTCCGCCGCGGCGCGCTCGGCGACCTCCCGGCCGGGCAGGTGTACCGCGCCGGGCACGTGGCCGGCGTCCCACCGGCCTCCCGACTGCGGCTGTCGACCAGCACGAAGCCCGGGTCCCCGACGCGAGCGCCTCTTCCACGTCGCCGACGTCGGTCCCGACTGACAACCGGTACGCGAAGTGGGCAGCCGCGTCGGCGGGGGAGGTCCAGTCGGTGGACATGCCAGCACTGTCCGGCCGCGGCCCGCCCGTCACGAGATCCCGACCCGCCAACGACCGCACCGGATCGGCCAGCCTCTTGACGTGACGCAGGCTGACATCTGAGATGTCAGTTGTGGTCCTCGCCCCCGTCCCCCGCGTGCTCCTGCGCGACGTGGCCCTCGAGCGCATCCGCGCGGCGATCGTCTCGGGCGACCTGGAGCCCGGCGCGGTGGTGAAGGACGCCGAGCTGGCCGCCCGGCTCGGCCTGTCGGTCGCCCCGGTGCGCGCGGCGCTGGCCCGGCTGGCCGACGAGGGCCTGGTCGAGGCCAAGCCGCAGAGCCACACCCGGGTCACCCCGCTGCGGGTGCGGGAGGTCCGCGACGCCGCCGTCGTCATCCGGGCGATGCACGAGCTCGCGGTCCGCGAGGCCGTGCCCGCGGTGACCCCGGACGACGTCGTGGCCATGCGCGCGGCCAACGAGCGCTTCGCCGCCGCGGTGCGCACCGGGGACGTCGACACCGCGCTGGCCGCCGACGACGACCTGCACGGCGTGCTCCTGGTCCGCTGCGGCAACACCGCGCTCACCGCGACCGTCGAGCGGTTCACCCCCGCCGTCCGCCGGCTGGAGCGCCGGCGCTTCGCCGCGGCGCACGGCGCGGAGTCCGTCGACCTGCACGACCGCCTGATCGCCGCCTGTGCCGACCACGACGCCGACGCCGCCGTCACCACCACCACCGAGATCTGGACGGCGCTGCTGTCCGAGCTGGAGGAGACCCCCGATGGCCCTGTCTGACTTCCCGCGGTACCCGCTGCTGTTCGGCCCCTCGCCGGTGCACCGGCTCGACCGGCTCACCGAGCGCCTCGGCGGCGCCGCGGTCTGGGCCAAGCGCGAGGACTGCAACTCCGGCATCGCCTTCGGTGGCAACAAGACCCGCAAGCTCGAGTACCTGGTCGCCGACGCGCTGGCGAAGGGCTGCGACACGCTCGTCTCGATCGGCGGCGTCCAGAGCAACCACACCCGCCAGGTCGCCGCGGTCGCCGCCCGGGTCGGGCTCAGGTGCGTGCTCGTGCAGGAGAGCTGGGTGGACTGGCCCGACGCCGTCTACGACAAGGTCGGCAACATCCTGATCAGCCGGCTGGCCGGCGCGGACGTGCGGCTGGTCAAGGCCGGCTTCGGCATCGGCTTCAAGGAGAGCTGGGAGGCGGCGCTCGCGGAGATCGAGGAGCGCGGCGGCACGCCCTACGCGATCCCGGCCGGGGCGAGCGACCACCCGCTCGGCGGGCACGGCTTCGCGGGCTGGGCGTACGAGGTGGCCGCGCAGGAGGCCGAGCTCGGCGTCTTCTTCGACACCGTCGTCGTGTGCTCGGTGACCGGCTCCACCCAGGCCGGGATGGTCGCCGGCTTCGCCCAGCTGGAGGAGCAGGGCGGCCGGCCGCGCCGGGTCCTCGGCGTCGACGCCTCCGCGAAGCCCGCCGAGACCCGCGACCAGGTGCTGCGGATCGCCCAGCGGACGGCGCGGGCCATCGGCCTGCAGCGCGAGCTCACCCTGGACGACGTCGAGCTCGACGAGCGCTACCACGCCGGCGTCTACGGCATCCCCGACGAGACGACGATCCGCGCGATGGAGACCGCCGCCCGCACCGAGGGCGTGGTCACCGACCCGGTGTACGAGGGGAAGTCGATGGCCGCGACCATCGACCTCGTCGGCCGCCGGGAGATCGACCCGTCGTCCACCGTGCTCTACGCGCACCTCGGCGGGCAGCCGGCGCTCAACGGCTACAGCGCCCTGTTCTCCTGAGCGGCGGACCCCTCCGCCCGACGCCGCGTTGATCCCGACGCCGCGTTGATCATGGGCATGTTGCCGGCGACACGCGCGGACACGTCGTGGTCGGTCGCATCATCGCCATGATCAACTGGCAGGAGGAAGGAGGGGGCGGAGGCTCAAAGAGGGACTGCGAGCTCCCGGCCCGCCAGGGCCGCCCGCAGGTCGGCGCGCCACGGCGCCAGCCCGGTCCCGGCGAGGACGACGTCCCGCACGAAGGCGTGCCAGACCGGCGCCCGGCGCACCATGCTGTGCCCGCCGGCGATCGTGAACCGCGCGATGTGCGCGCCGGCCTGCTCCGCGCGGAGGGCGAAGTCGGCCGACAGTGCGGCCGGCACCCAGCGGTCACCGCGGCCGTGCAGGACGGCCACGGTCTGGCCGCGCAGGTGGTCCACCGGCTCGCCGGGCGGCGTCCACGGCGCGAGCGCGCAGACCGCCCGCACCGAGGCGTCGTCCCCGGCGCGCAGCACTGCGCGACCACCCATCGAGTGGCCGACCAGCACCACCGGGACGTCGTCGCCGTGCCGTTCGCGCACCTCGCCGAGGGCCCACCGGACGTCGGCGTGCGCGTCGGCGGCCACCCCGTTCCAGCCGGCCACCCGGTAGCGCAGCACGTAGGTGCCCAGGCCGCGGTCGGCCGCGGAGGCGCGCACGAACTGCTCGATGGCGCGCATCCGCAGCAGCGACAGCGCCCGCTCCTTCGGTGGCTGGACGCTGGCCACGGTGCCGCCGTGGCAGAAGACGGCGAGCGCCCGGGTCGGTCCTCGGGCGGGCTCGTGGTCCAGGCCCGGGCGGATGCCGCCGGTGGTCACCGGCGCCGGCGCCGGCGTCCGCCGCGGAGCGTCGCGCGGGCGCGGTCGCCGAGGTCGCCGGCCTTGTACAGCCCCCGGGTCACCTGGGTGGACCCGGTGCGCCGCTCGAGAGCCCGCGCGGCCCGGCGCAGCAGGCCGGTGGCGAGGGGGACGACGACGGTCAGCAGCAGCCAGGTGCGCACCCGGCTCATCAGGAGGAACCACATGATCGGCAGTCTGCCCTGATGGTGCTCGCGGGAACCTCAGTCGGGGTCGGGTGCGAGGCGGACCACCATCTTGCCGACGTTGCCCCCGCGCAGCAGGTCCAGGAAGGCCGGCACCGCCTGCTCGATCCCCTCGCGGACGGTCTCCCGGACGACGAGGTCGCCGGAGCGCAGCCAGCCGGTGACCGTCCCGGTGAACTCCGGGCGCAGGTCGGCGTGGTCGCTGACGAGGAAGCCGCGCAGCGTGAGCCGCTTGCCGACCATCAGGCTCATGTTGCGCGGCCCGGGCGGCGGCTCGACGGCGTTGTAGCCGGAGATCGACCCGCAGAGCGCGGCCCGGCCGTGCACCCGGAGCGCGCCGATCGCGGCCTCGAGGTGCTCGCCGCCGACGTTGTCGAAGAACAGGTCGATCCCGTCGGGCGCCGCCTCGGCCAGCCCTCGCGTGATCCCGTCCCGGTAGCTGAAGGCGGCGGTGGAGCCGAGCTCCCGCAGCCAGGCGACCTTCTCCGGCGACCCGGCGCTCCCGACCACGCTGCCGGCCCCGCGCAGCCGCGCGAACTGGCCGACCAGGCTGCCCACCGCGCCGGCGGCCCCGGACACGAACACGTCGTCCCCCTCGCGGAAGGCGCCGACCCGGAACAGCCCGGCGTACGCGGTCAGTCCCGGCATGCCGAGCACGCCCAGGAACCAGGACGGCGGGACGTCGGTCGCCGCGGGCAGCCGGGTGGCCTGGGCGGCGTCGAGGACGGCGGTCTCCCGCCACGCGGCGTCGGTGAGGACCAACGAGCCCTCGGGCAGCCCGGGCGCGCGCGAGGCGACCACCCGGCCGACGGCGCCGCCCCGCATCACCTCGCCGACCTTCCACGGCGGCGCGTACGAGGGCCCCGAGCGCATCCGCCCGCGCATGTACGGGTCGACCGACATGACGACGTTCCGGACGACGACCTGCCCCTCGGCCGGCTCGGGGACGGGCACCTCGACCAGCCGGAAGTCCGCGGGGGTCGGTTCGCCGTGCGGCTGGGCCGCCAGGTGCCACTCGCGCGTCGTCGCAGACATGCCCCGATCCTGCACCCGGTCGACCGACGTTCCCGCGGGACCGCCGTCGGGCCCCCGCCCTCGTCGGCGTTCCCGCGGGAACGTGTCCTCCGTCCGGACGGACCCGGCCGGCGGCCTGGCCCGGACGGTGTCCGCCGAGGTCGGGCGCCCGGTCGCTGCCCGTGGCACCCGGTCTCTTTGCGGTACCGGCCTACGCTCGGAGCATGTTCTTCTCCCGGTTCAAGACCCAGCCGGTGGCTCCTTCGAACGCGCTGCCGGGCCGCTCCACCCCGCTGCCCTCCGTCCCGGAGCTGCACGCGGTCAACGGCAACCGCATCCAGCCGCCGTTCCCCGACGGCATGCAGACCGCCGTCTTCGGGGCCGGGTGCTTCTGGGGCGTGGAGAAGGTCTTCTGGGAGCAGCCGGGCGTCTACTCGACCGCGGCCGGTTACGCCGGCGGCCACACGCCCAACCCGACCTACGAGGAGGTCTGCTCGGCGCAGACCGGCCACACCGAGGTCGTGCTGGTCGTCTTCGACCCGGCGGTGACCTCCTACGAGCAGCTGCTCAAGGTCTTCTGGGAGGACCACGACCCGACGCAGGGCATGCGCCAGGGCAACGACGTCGGCACCCAGTACCGCTCGGCGATCTACTACGCGTCGCCGGAGCAGGAGGCGGCCGCCCGGGCCAGCCGCGAGGCCTTCCAGCAGCGGCTGACCGCCGCCGGCTACGGCGAGATCACCACGGAGATCGCGCCGCTCGGCGACTTCTACTACGCCGAGGACTACCACCAGCAGTACCTGTACAAGGTCCCCAACGGCTACTGCCCGATCCACTCGACGGGCGTGTCCTGCCCCGTGGGCCTGTCGGGCGTCTGAAGAAGGACCCCGTTGCCCCCCGCCACTCGCAGGCTCGCGGCGGGACCCTGCAACGGGGCCGCCGGCGTGGTGACCGGCGTGGCCGACCTCGGGCTCCTCGAGCAGCTGCGGCGGGAGCCGGACGTCGAGGCGCCGGAACTGGTCGCCGTCGACGCCACCGACCGGCTGCTGCTAGACGAGGCCGCCGGCCTGCTCGCCGCGGCCGGTCCCGGTGCGGTCGCCGTCGTCGACGACTCCCACGGCGCGCTGACCCTGGGCGCGGTTGCCGCCGGTGCCCGCGACGTCCGGGTGCACCAGGACCTGCTCGTCGGCGAGCTGGCGCTGGCCCGCAACGCCGAGCGCACCGGCCTGACCGGCACGTACCGCTCACTGCCGCTGGGCCCCGGGCTGGCGGACGGCGCCCGGCTCGTGCTGGCCAAGGCGCCGAAGTCCCTCGACGCGCTGCGCGAGCTCACCGAGGTGGTGGCCTCCTCGGCCGCGCCCGACGTCACGCTGCTGGTCGGCGGCCGGGTCAAGCACATGACCCACGCGATGAACGACGTCTTGCGCCTCGGGTTCAGCGACGTGCACGCGACGCTGGCCCGGCAGAAGTCGCGGGTGCTGGTCGCCCGCGGGCCCCGGCCGGGCGTGGCGTCGTCCTCCCCGCGCCGGCAGGCGCACCCCGACCTGGGGCTCACGGTCTGCGCGCACGGCGCCGCGTTCGCCGGCACGAGGGTGGACGCCGGCACGCGCGCGCTGCTCGCCGTGCTGCCCCGGATGGCCCCCGACGCCCGGACGGCGCTGGACCTCGGCTGCGGCACCGGCGTGCTGGCCACCGCGCTCGCGCTCGCCCGGCCGGAGCTGACCGTGCTGGCCGGTGACCAGTCCGCGGCGGCGGTGGCCTCGGCGGTGGAGACCGCGGCGGCCAACGGGGTCGCGGAGCGGGTCCGGGTGGTGCGGGACGACGCGGCGTCGTCCATCCCCGATGCCAGCGTCGACCTGGTCGTCTGCAACCCGCCGTTCCACCTCGGCGCGGCCGTGGTCACCGGCGCGGCCGACCGGCTGTTCGCCGCGGCGGGACGGGTGCTGAGGCGCGGCGGCGAGCTGTGGTGCGTCTACAACAACCGGCTGCCGCACCGGGCCGCGCTGCGCCGGCTCGTCGGCCCCACCCAGGTCGCCGCGTCCGACCGGCACTTCACCGTGACGGTCTCGACGCGCCGGTGAGCCCGCACCGAGGCCCGACGGCCCTGGCCCGGCCATCCGGGGAGGGCCACCGTCGGGGCGCATGACGACGACCGACACCCCGCCCGTCGACGCCACCACCGCGCTGGCCGAGCGCCTGTTCGACGGGGTGATCGCCACCCTCGAACTGGCCGCGGTCCACCTCGGCAGCGAGCTGGGCTGGTACCGCGCCCTCGCCGAGGCTCCCGCGACCGCGCCCGAGCTCGCCGAGCGCACCGGCACCGCCCTGCGCTACGCCCGCGAGTGGCTGGAGCAGCAGGCCGTCGCCGGCCTCCTCACGGTGGACGACGAGACCGCCGCCCCCGACGAGCGGCGCTACACCCTGCCCGAGGCGTACCGCCCCGTCCTCGTCGACCGGGACGACCTCTCCTACATGCCACCGTTCGTGCAGCAGGCGCTGGTGTTCAGCCGCAACGTGCCGCGACTGCTCGAGGTCTACCGCAGCGGCGGCGGACTGTCCTGGGCCGAGATGGGCGAGGCCCGGAACGCCCAGGCCGCCGGCAACCGGCCGTACTTCCTGGGCCCCATGGCCTCGCAGGACCTCGCGTCCGTGCCCGAGATCGACGCGGCGCTCCGGGCCGGCGGCCGGGTCGCGGACGTCGGCTGCGGCATGGGCTGGTCCTCGATCGGGATCGCCCGCGCCTATCCGCAGGCTCGCGTCGACGGCTTCGACGTCGATGAGCCCTCCGTCGAGCAGGCGCGGCACAACGCGGAGGAGGCCGGCGTCGCCGACCGGGTGCGCTTCACCACGGTGGACGCCGCGGCCGCGGGGCAGCCCGGCAGCTACGACCTGGTCACCGCCTTCGAGTGCGTGCACGACCTGGCCGACCCGGTGGCGGTGCTCGCCGCGATGCGCCGCATGGTCCGCCCGGGCGGCACCGTCCTGGTCGTCGACGAGAAGGTGGCCGAACGGTTCACCGCGCCCGGCGACGACCTGGAGCGGCTGATGTACGGCTTCAGCGTCACCTGCTGCCTGCCCGACGGGCTGTCCACCCGGCCGTCGGCAGGCACCGGCACGGTGATGCGGCCGGCCACACTGGAGCGCTATGCCCGCGAGGCCGGGTTCGCCGGGGTCGACGTCCTCCCCGTCGAGCACGAGATGTTCCGCTTCTACCGGCTGCGCGCCCAGACGTGAGTCGGGCCACCTTCCGGAACCAGAAAGGACTCGGCACGGGGGCGGTTCGGCTGTAGTCGTCCGACGCCTGCGCCGAACTGCGTGTCAACGGTGCGCACCTCCGCGCCGATCCCTCCCCGCAGGAGTGCCGGCATGGCGCGCAACCTCTGGTCCGACCGTCCCCTCGGCGTGAAGCTCGGAACGCTGGTCGCCGCAGGCGCCGTCGTCCTCGCCGTCTTCGCCCTGATCGCCATCCGGGCGCTGCAGAGCACCGAGACCACCGCGGGTGACCTGCTCGCCAGCGCCGAGGTGACCGGGGACGTGCTGACGGCCGACATGATGCACGACGCCGTCCGCGGCGACGTGCTCCAGGCGCTGGTCAGCGGCGGGCAGGGCGACCTCTACCGGGGCGCGGTCGCCGACCTGGCCGAGCACGACCGGGTCTTCCGCGACCTCCTCGCCGAGATCGCCGGGGACGGCCTGAGCCCGGAGATCGTTGCGGCGGTCGAGGAGGTGACCCCCGCCGTCGACGCGTACCTCCTCGCCGCCCAGCAGATCGTCACCACCGCCGGGCAGGACCCGGTGGCCGCGCAGGCCGCCTATCCCGCGTTCGGTCAGACGTTCTCGGCGCTCGAGGACGAGCTGCCGGTGCTCGCGGACGCCGTGTCGGCGTTCGCGGAGGGCGCGGTCGCGCACGCGGACGGACAGCGCAGCACCGCCATCACCCTGGCCCTGGCGATCGCCGTCGCGGGGGTGGTCGTGCTGGCCCTGCTCGGCTGGGTGGTCACCCGCTCGGTCGTGCGCCCGCTGCAGCGCGTCGGCGCGGTGCTGGCCGCCATGGCCGACGGCGACCTGCGCGGCACCACCGGCGTGAACAGCGGGGACGAGGTCGGCCGCATGGCCGCCGCGCTGGAGACCTCGATGGGCAACGTGCGGGCCGTGCTGACCTCGATCGGCGAGACCACCGGGACGCTCGCCTCGGCCACCGAGGAGCTCTCGGCGACCGCCCAGGACATGACCCGGCTGGCCGACGAGTCTTCGGTGCAGAGCGGCGTGGTCGCCGACGCCGCCGGCCAGGTGTCGGTCAACGTGCAGACCGTGGCCGCCGGCTCGGAGGAGATGGGCGTCTCGATCCGCGAGATCGCGCAGAACGCCAGCGAGGTGGCCCGGGTCGCCGGTCAGGCCGTGCAGGTCGCCGACTCGACCAACGCGACCGTCGCCAAGCTGGGCGAGTCCTCGCTCGAGATCGCCAGCGTCGTCAAGACGATCACCGCCATCGCCGAGCAGACCAACCTGCTCGCGCTCAACGCCACCATCGAGGCCGCGCGGGCCGGCGAGGCGGGCAAGGGCTTCGCCGTCGTCGCCAACGAGGTCAAGGAGCTCGCCCAGGAGACCGCCAAGGCCACGCAGGACATCACCGCGCGGGTCGAGGCGATCCAGGGCGACACCGAGGGCGCGGTGCGGGCGATCGGGGAGATCGCGCAGATCATCGCCCACATCAACGACTCGCAGGGCACCATCGCCGCCGCCGTGGAGGAGCAGACCGCGACCACCACGGAGATGAACCGCAACGTCGCCGAGGCCGCGCAGTCGGCCGGGCAGATCGCCGAGAACATCACCGCGGTGGCCGGCGCCGCGACCGCCACGACCCGCGCCATGACCGACGCCCGGACGGCGATGGACGAGGTGGCCCGGATGGCCTCGACGCTCAGCGCGTCGGTGCAGCGCTTCCAGTACTGAGCCGATCCCCTGTCCCCACCACTCGCCGGCTCGCGGCGGGCCCCTGCAGGAGGGCCCGCCCAGGCCGGTCGGTGCTGCCAGGAGCCCGGGCCTGGGCACCGGACGGGTCGGCGGGCACGCTGACGGCATGACGACCCCGCGCACCCTGCCGTCCACCGTCCGCAGGGTGCTGCCCTGGCTGCTGCGCTGGTGGGCGGTGCAGGCCGCGCTCGCCGTCGTCGGCCGGCTGGTGGCCCGGCGCAAGAACGAGGGCGACGAGAGCACGGCCGGCATCCGGCGGGTCGTGGTGGTCGGCGGCGACGAGTTGCGGCCGGTGCACCCAGAGCTGTCGCGGGTGCGGCTGGACGTGCTGATGGGCGGCGTCCAGCTCGACCTCGGCGCCGTCCCGCACGTGCCGGGCGGGGTGGACCTCACCGTCCGGGCGCTCATGGGCGGGGTCGGGCTGACGGTGCCGGCCGGCTGGAAGGTGTGGTGGGACTGCAAGGGCGTGGGTGGGGTGGGCTTCGCCCAGGACGACGGGCTGGTGCACACCGACGACGAGCGCGGCGCCGACCTGCGGGTGCACGCGACCGTGCTCCTGGGCGGCATCGGCATCGAGGGTGCGCCGCAGGACGACAGCTGGGGTCGCTGACCGGGCACGGCGTCCGCGCCTCACGGTGTGCACGCAGCGCGGTCCCGGCGCGCTCGAGACTGCGCTGCGTGCACACACCGCCGCTCAGCAGAAGCCCGGCGTCCCCAGCCAGGCGACCTCGGCGGGAGGGACGTCGTCGCGCAGCACGGTGCCCTCGATGAGCCCGTAGGGGCGGTCGTCGGCGTGGTACACGACGCCGGGGTTGTCCAGCCCGAACGCCGAGAGGTCCGCCAGGTTGTGGTGCTTGTTCGGCATCGACAACCGCACCTCGGCGACGTCGGGGCAGCGCTCCAGCACGGCCTCGCCCATCGCGTAGAGCGTCTGCTGCAGCGCCAGCGAGTGCGTGACGGCGAAGGTCTCGAGCAGCGTCGTCCGGACGACGTCGAAGGTGGCGTCCCAGTCCAGGTCGGCAGCGCTGTAGCGCCAGCGCGCGGTGACCGCCGTGGCCAGGATGCGGTCGCGGGTCTCGGCCAGCGTCGTGTAGCGGTCGCGCGGGAAGCCCCAGAACTCCGAGCCGGTGGTCTTGAGGACGGCGAGGTCGCGCAGCCCGGCGAGCACGTGCGCGTCCGCGCCGTCCACCGTGACCACCGCCGTCCGGACCTCGCCGCCGTCGCGGCGGAACGCGTGCTCGTGCGGCTGCCCGCCGACGGCGATCCGCTGCCAGCCGAACGAATCGACCGCGATCCGAGCGCCGCAGATCCACGGGTAGGCGCCGGCGAAGTGCCGGGCCAGCCGCAGCGCGAACGCCTCCGGTGAGCCGACGCCGTCCCGGGCGAAGGCGAAGACGGTGTTCTTCTGGGTGTCGGTCGCCAGCACGTGGGCGTTGTCGCCGGCGGTGTGCGCGGCGGTGAAGTCCCCGCGCAGGCTGCTGCTGACGTTCAGGTCGACCAGGGTGTGCCGCGGGCCGCTGCGGTCCACCGCGACCACGCGGACCTCCGCCTTGCCGTACTGGTTGGGGCCGAGCCGGATCGCCATGCGCCGCACTGTTGCACGTGGAACAGCGCGGGCAGGCGGTGCCCTGGAGGGGCCTGTCAACTCCCGCGGTAGGTCGAGTAGGCGAACGGCGCCAGGAGCAGCGGGACGTGGTGGGAGTCGGCCGGCTCGCGGACGGCGAAGGCCAGCACCACCTCGGGGTAGAAGGTGTCCCGGCCCTGGTCGGCGAACCAGGGGCCGGTCGAGAACACCAGCCGGTGGGCACCCGGTGCGGTCGCCCCGTCGACCAGCCGGCAGCGGCCGTCGGCGTCGGTGACCCCCTCGGCCATCAGCTCCTCCCCGGCGAGCAGCCGCACCGCCATCCCCATCGCCGGCCGCCCGAGCACGGCGTCCAGCACGTGCGTCGACACGCTCACGCGTCCACCTCGCTGGCGCTCGTCGGCCGCCTTCGCGACGCTGCTGTGCCCCTGCGTGAGCTCGCGAGCTCGCTCACGTGTCCACCTCGGTGGCGCTCGTCGGCCGGGTTCGTGACGCTGCTGTGCCCCTGCGTGAGCTCGCGAGCTCGCTCACGAGACGAGCTCGCGCACCCGCAGCGCGGTGATCTCGGCGAGCTGGCCGGTCACCTCGGCGCGCTCGGCCTCCTCGTCGTTGCCCAGCCGGCGGCGCAGTTCGGCGAGCAGCTCCTCCGGCGACCGGCCCGCGGCGCGGACGAGGAACACCCGGTCGAAGCGCTCCTGGTACGCCCGGTTGCCCTCGACCAGGGCGGCCCGCGTCGCGTCGTCGGCCGAGCCCACCGCGCTCTGCTCCCGGCGGGAGGCCTCCGCCTCGGGCGAGGAGCCCTCCGGCCGCTCGCCGATCCGCGGGTGGACGGCGATCGCCAGCTCCACCTCCTCCCACGGCAGCCCGCGCACGGCTTCCTCGGCGCGGGCAACCAGCGCGTCGACGTCCGGGTAGGGCCGGCCGGCCACGACCTGTGCGGCGAACCGCGGCGCGGCGTTGCACGTCCGGAGGGCCTGGACGGCGCGGTCGGCGGACTCGGCGTTGAAGTCGTCGAGGGCGGCCATGCGACGAGGATGGCAGCCGGCGGTCGCCGTGGCAGGGTCGACGGATGCCGCTCCCGGAGGACGTCCTCGCCGAGCTCGACCGGCGGCTCGCGCCGGTCGACGCCGCCCGCGCCGCCGCCTTCCCGGGCGACCGGACGACGCGGCAGCCGGTGCACACCTGCTACGTGCCCGCCGACGCCGTCGTCCCCGGCCTGGCCGCCGCCTGGGGGGACGCCGCGCTGGCCGCCCTCGACGAGCACGGCCTGCCCGACCTCGGGTACGACGACGCGCTGCTCGAGCAGGTGCTGCCCCGGGTGCGCGCCAAGCTCGCCGCCGAGCCGGTCGAGGACCTGCGGGTGGACGCCGAGGACGGCTACCGGGGCCCACCCGAGCGGGAGGACGACGACGTCCTGCGGGCCGCCGCGGTCGTGGCCGCCGACGTCGCCGCCGGCACCGCCCCGCCGGAGCTCGGCATCCGGGCCAAGAGCCTGGAGCCCCCGACCCGCCGCCGCAGCGTCCGGTCCCTCGACCTGTTCCTCGGCGGTCTGGCCGGCGTCCCCCGCGCCACGGTCACGCTGCCCAAGGTGACCGACGCCGAGCAGGTGCGGGCCTTCCTCTCGGTGCTCGACGCGCTGGAGGCCGTGCACGGCGTCGCCCTCGACCTCGAGCTGCAGGTCGAGACGCCGCAGGCGGTGGTCGGCCCCGACGGTGCGGTGACCCCCGCGCGACTGGTGCACGCGGCCGGACCCCGGCTGACCGGGCTGCACTCGGGCACCTACGACTACAGCGCCGCGCTCGGCATCGCCGCAGCCCACCAGTCCTCCGACCACCCGGCGCTGGACCTCGCCAAGCAGGTGATGCAGGTCGCCGTCGCCGGCACCGGGGCCGTGGCGGTCGACGGCTCGTGCAACGTGCTGCCGGTCGGCGACCGCACGCAGGTCCAGGCGGCCTGGCGGCTGCACGCCGGGCTGGTGCGCCGGGCCCTGGAGCGCGGCCTGTACCAGGGCTGGGACCTGCACCCGGCCCAGCTGGTCCCCCGCTACACCGCCACCTACGCCTTCTTCCGGGCGGCGCTGCCCGCCGCGGCGGCCCGGCTGGCGGCCTACCTGGACCGGGTGGACGGCGGCGTCCTCGACGAGCCGGCGACCGCGCGGGCGCTGGCCACGGTCGTGCTGCGCGGCCTGGACTGCGGGGCCGTCGACGACGCCGAGGTGCGCGCGGCGACCGGTGTCGACCGCGCCGTCCTCGACCGACTCGCCGGTCGGACCGCGCGCGTCGCCCCGCCCGCAACCGGCCGTGGTGGCCCCCGACCTACGATCCCCTCGTGATGGCGGAGTGAACGGTGGGGACCCCGGCGCCTCGCTGTTCGCCGGCGGTGGCGAGGTCGGCCGCGCGATGGCCGCCGTCGACTGGGCGCAGACGCCGCTGGGGCCGCCGGAGCAGTGGCCCTCGGGGCTGCGCCACACCGTCCGGATCCTGCTGACGTCGCGCTTCGCGATGTGGGCCGGCTGGGGTCCGGAGCTCGCCTTCTTCTACAACGACGCCTACCGGCACGACACGCTGCAGGCCAAGCACCCGTGGGCGCTGGGCCGGCCGGCGTCGGAGGTCTGGGCCGAGATCTGGCCCGACATCGCGCCGCGCACGCAGGCGGTGCTCCGCGACGGCACCGCCACCTGGGACGAGGACCTGCTGCTCTTCCTGGAGCGCAGCGGCTACCCGGAGGAGACGTACCACACCTTCTCCTACAGCCCCCTGCCCGCCGACGACGGGAGCAACGGCGGCCTGTTCTGCGTGGTCACCGAGACCACCCAGCAGGTCGTCGGCGAGCGCCGGATGGGCACGCTGCGCGACCTCGCCGCGGCCCTCGGGGCGGCCCGCTCCGAGGAGGCGGTGCTCGCCGGCACGGAGGAACAGCTCGCCCGCAACCGCACCGACCTGCCGTTCAGCGCGGTCTACCTGCTCGACGACGACGGCACCGCCCGGCTGGGCGGCGCGGTGGGCATCGAGCCGGGGTCGACCGCCGTCCCCCGGGTGCTGACCGACGACGGCGTCTGGCCGCTGGCCCGGCTGCTGGGCGGCGAGGCCGTGCTCGTGCCCGACCTCGGCGAGCGGTGCCCCGGCCTGCCGACCGGCGCCTGGGACTCACCACCGGTGCAGGGCGCCGCGCTGCCGATCGCCTCCTCGGCACCCGACCGGGCCGGGCTCGCCGGCTTCCTCGTCGTGGGCCTCAACCCGCACCGCCGCTGGGACGACGACTACCGCGGCTTCCTCGGCCTGGTCGCCCACCAGGTCTCCGCCGCGCTCACCAACGCCGGCAGCTACGAGGCCGAGCGGCGGCGGGCCGAGGCGCTGGCCGAGCTGGACCGGGCCAAGACCGACTTCTTCAGCAACGTCAGCCACGAGTTCCGCACGCCGCTGACGCTCATCGCCGGCCCGGTCGCCGAGCTGCGCGCCTCCCCGGCCGCGGCGTCGGACCCCCGGCTGCGCGAGGAGCTCGAGGTGATCGAGCGCAACGCGCAGCGGTTGGGCAAGCTCGTCAACACCCTGCTCGACTTCTCCCGCATCCAGGCCGGCCGGATCGAGGCCCGCTTCGAGCCCGTCGACCTCGCCGCCACCACCGCGGAGCTGGCCAGCGTCTTCCGCTCCGCCGTCGTCCGGGCGGGGCTGGACTTCACCGTCGACTGCCCGCCGCTGGCCGCGCCGGTGCACGTCGACCGGGACATGTGGGAGAAGGTCGTCCTCAACCTCCTCTCCAACGCGCTGAAGTTCACCTTCACCGGCGGCATCGCCGTGCGGCTGCGGCAGGACGCCGGCGGTGCGCGGCTGACCGTCAGCGACACCGGCACCGGCATCCCCGCCGACGAGCTGCCCCGCCTGTTCGAGCGCTTCCACCGGGTGACCGACGCCCGCGGCCGGTCGGGCGAGGGCAGCGGCATCGGCCTGGCGATGGTGCGCGAGCTGGTCGCGCTGCACGGCGGTGACGTCGACGTCGAGAGCACCCCGGGCGCCGGGACGACGTTCACCGTCACCCTGCCGCTCGGCACCACCCACCTGCCCCCCGAGCGGCTGGCCGAGCCCGTGCGGGACGCGCCCGCCGTCTCACCGGCGGTCGTCCCGTTCGTCACCGAGGCGCTGCGCTGGCTGCCCGCCGGTGAGGCGGCTCCCGGCGCCGAGCTGCCGCCCGCAGTCCCGGGTCCGGCCGCGGTGTCCGGGCGGGTGCTGGTCGCCGACGACAACGCCGACATGCGGGGGTACCTGCGGCGGCTGCTCGGCCCGCACTACGAGGTCCGGGCGGTCGCCGACGGCCGGCAGGCGCTCGAGGCGGCGCTGGCCGACCCGCCCGACCTCGTCGTCAGCGATGTGATGATGCCCGGGCTCGACGGCCTCGGGCTGCTCGCGGCGCTGCGCGCCGAGCCGCGCACCGCCCGGGTCCCGGTGGTGCTGCTCTCCGCCCGCGCCGGCGAGGGGGCCGCCGTCGAGGGCCTGGCCGCCGGAGCCGACGACTACCTGGTCAAGCCGTTCTCGGCCCAGGAGCTGCTGGCCCGGGTCGGCGCGCACCTCGAGCTCGGCCGGACCCGCCGCGCCGCGGAGGAGCGGTTCACCGCGATGGCTGACGTGGCGCCGGCGCTCATCTGGGTGGCCGACCCCGACGGGCAGCGGGTGTTCGTCAACCGGGGCTGGACCGAGTTCACCGGCCGGCCCGCCCGCGAGGAGGTCGGCGACGGCTGGGCGCAGGGTCTGCACCCCGAGGACCGCGACCGCTACGCCGAGGTGGTCGCCGCGGCCACCGCCTGCCGCGAGGGCTGGGAGGTCGACGTCCGGCTGCACCGCGCCGACGGCACGTACCACTGGCTGCTGGAGCGGGCCGCGCCGATCGGCGCCGGCGAGACGTTCGCCGGGTACGTGGGCAGCTGCACCGACATCAACGCCCGGACCCGCGAGACGGCCCGCCAGACGCTGCTCGCCGAGGTGGGCACCGCGCTGGACCGGGAGACCACCGTCGACGGCCAGCTCGGCGCACTGGCCCGGCTGCTCGTCGAGCAGCGGCTGGCCGACCTGTGCAGCGTGCGGCTGCTCGGGGACGACGGCCGGCTGCGCTTCGCCGGCATCGCGGGCCTGGACGGCACCGCCGAGGCCGCGATGGCCTCCCTCGACCCGCACAGCGGGCTGAGCCTGCAGGTGTTGGGCACCGGCGCCTCCGTGCTGGGTGAGCAGCTGTCCTGGCCGCCGCCGCCCGGCCAGGACGAGCGGGGCTGGCCGCTGTCCGCCCTCTCGGCGATCGCGGTGCCGCTCGCGGTCCGCGGGGTGCTGCGGGCGGTGCTGGTGCTGGGGCGGGACAGCGCCGCGCCGCCGTACGACGACGACGACCGGGTGCTGCTCGAGGAGGTCGCCGGGCGCGCCGCCCTGGCGGTCGACAACGCGGCGCTGCTCGCCGAGGAGCGGGCGGCAGCACGGCGGCTGGCCCTGCTGCAGCAGGCGACCGCCGAGCTGTCGGCGGCGACCACCCCGCAGGAGGTCGCCGCGGCCGCCGGCGGCCACGTCCGCGCGCTGGCCGGCACGCACAGCCGGGTCGCGGTGTACGAGGTCGACTCCTCCCACCGCGCCCTGTCCGTGCTGGCCATCGACGGCGGCAGCCCGGCGGGGATCGAGATGTGGCGGACGGTGCCGATGTCGACGCCGCTGGTTGCCACTACCGCGGTCACCGAGCGACAGGCGGTCTGGATCGAGGACGTCCGGACCCAGCCCGCGGCCGGCCTGGGGCTGGCGCCCGAGCTGGCCGCGTCGGCGCGGGACTTCGGGCTGGCCGCGGTGGTCGCCCTCCCGCTGATCGCGGCCGGCCGGGTGGTCGGCGTCCTGTCGGTGGCCTGGCCGGAGGTGCAGCGCTTCTCCGCCACCGACCGGGCGATGCTGCTCGCCGTCGCCGAGCAGTGCGCGCAGGCCCTCGACCGCGCCCGGCTGTACCGGGCCGAGCGGGGCATCGCCCAGACGCTGCAGCTGAGCCTGCTGCCGGCGCAGCTGCCCGCCCTGGAGCGGCTGGCGCTCGCCGCGCACTACCTGCCCGGCGCCGAGGGCACCCAGGCCGGCGGGGACTGGTACGACGTCGTGGAGCTGGCCGACCACCGGATCGCGATCGCCGTCGGGGACGTCGTCGGCCAGGGGCCGGCCGCCGCCGCGGTGATGGGCCAGCTGCGCAGCGCGCTGTCCACCGCGCTGCTGCAGGGCTGCGGCCCGGCGGAGGCGCTGGAGCTGCTGGACCGGTTCGCCGCCCGGCTGCCCGGCGCGCTGGCCTCCACCGCGGCCTGCCTCGTCGTCGACGGCACGGCCGGCACGGTCACCTGGGCCCGGGCCGGTCACCCGCCGGCGCTGCTGGTGACACCCGACGGCGCCCGGCTGCTCGACGGCCAGGGGTCCGGGACCGTCCTCGGCGCGCCCGGTCGTCGTCCCTACACCGAGGGCACCGTCGACATCGCCCCAGGCGCGACGCTGCTGCTCTACACCGACGGACTGGTCGAGCGCCGCGGGGAGGTCCTCGACGACGGGCTCGAGCGGGTCCGGGCCGCCGCCGCCCGCCACGCGGCGGCCGACCCGGTCGCGCTGACCGGGCGGCTGCTCGTCGAGGTCCTTGCCGACGCCGACCAGCCCGACGACGTCGCGCTGATCGCCGCCCGGCTGGTGCCGGAGCCGCTGGAGGAACGGCTGGCCGCCGACCCGCGCCGGCTCTCCGCCGTCCGGCGCGCCGTGACGGCGTGGGCGGCGGCGGCCGGGCTGCCCGAGGAGACCGCCGAGGACCTGCAGCTGGCGCTGGGGGAGGCGCTGGCCAACGCGGTCGAGCACGCCTACGCGGCGTCCCCCGACGAGGGCGAGTGCAGCTACGTGGTGGCCCGCGAGGCCGACGGCGGCGTGCGGGTCGAGGTGTGCGACACCGGCGTGTGGCGGCCACCGCCGGCCGACCGGGGCTACCGCGGCCGCGGCCTGGAGCTGATCGAGGCGCTGGGGACCGACGTCGAGGTCGTGCACGCCCCGGGGATCCAGGGCACCACCGTCCGCTTCCGCATGGCGCCCCCCGTCCCCGCCCCGCAGGCCCGCCCGGAGCCCGGTCCGGCGCGGCCGCCCTGGAACGGCGGCGCGAGCGTGGCCGTGCACGACGAACCCGAGGGCACGCGGCTGGCGGTGCACGGCGAGGTCGACCTGGCCACCGCCCGGCAGGTCCGCCAGCAGGTGCTCGCCCGGCTCGGGCAGCTCGGCTCGGGGGCGGTCGTCACGCTGGACCTCACGGCCACCGACTACCTGGCCAGCGCCGGGGTCGGGCTGGTCCTGGAGGCGGTGGCCCGGGCGCGGCAGGCCGGCGTCGAGCTGCGGGTGCGCACCCGGCCGGGGACGCCGCCGGCGCGGATCCTCGCCCTGGCCGGGGTCGACGAGCTCGTCCCGGGCGTAGCGCTCGCGTGACGGCGCGGTCACCGGGTACCCCGCCGAGGAGCGGGGGTGGCCGTGTACGAGGATGAGCCAGCACCCGGCGGGAGCCCCCGGCCGGAGGGAGGACCGGACGAGGTGGACCGAGCGGTGGGTGAGCCCCGGGCGTGCCCGCCGCACCCGCGCAGCGCGGCAGGGTCCCCGGTGCTGTCGCGGCACGCGGTCGCCGTGGTCCGCGGGGAGGCCGACCTGCTGGCCGTCGCCCTGCCCTTCCTCGAGGCCGGGCTGCGCGCCGGGAACTCCGTCGCCCTGGCCTGCCCGCCGGAGGTCGTGGCGCTGCTGTGCGGCGAGCTCGGCGATCGGGCCCGGCAGGTCCGCGACGACCCGGGGCTGAGCCTGCTGGGTGCCCGGGCGCCCGATGCGCTGGCGCACGCGTGGCGGACCGCCGAGCAGGCGAGCTCCGGTCAGCTCCGGGTGCTCTCCCTGGTCGACTTCGGGTTCACCTCCGCCGGCTGGCGCGAGGGGCTGCGGTTCGAGTCGGCGGCCAACCGCGTCATGCAGGACGCGCCGATCGACTGCCTGTGCGTCTACGACCGGCGCCGGCTGCCCGCGGCGGTCGTCGAGGCCGCCGCCGCCACCCACCCGTACCTGGTCCACGACGGGGCGTGGGCGCGCAGCCCGGCCTACCGCGACCCGGCCGACTACCTGGCGCAGCTGCCCTGGCCGCGCGAGCCGGTCGAGGACAGCGCCCCGGTGCTGGCCCTCGACGACGTCCCCAGCCTGGTGGCGCTGCGCCACGAGATCGGCACCGCCCTCTCCGCCCGGGTGCCCGACCGCGACCAGCGGGAGGACCTGCACCTCGCCGCCGCCGAGGTCGCCGCCAACGCCTTCCGGCACGGCGTCCGGCCGGTGTCGGCGCGGATCTGGGCCGACGACGAGCGGGTGGTCTGCACCATCACCGACTCCGGGCACTCCTTCGCCGACCCGCTCGCCGGCTTCCGCCCGGCCCACGGCGCCGACCTCGGCCGCGGCGGCATGGGCCTGTGGCTGGCCCGCAAGCTGTGGGACTCCGTCGACCTGCTGCCCGGCCCCGCCGGGCTCACCGTCCGGCTCAGCACCCGCCTCCACCCGGCTTGACGGCGTCGATACCTCACTGCTGAGGTACCGGCGTGGGGGACGCCGTCGACCAGATCCTGGCCCAGTGGGCCCACGAGCGCCCCGACCTCGACTGCAGCCCGATGGGGGTCGTCGGGCGCATCTCCCAGCTCCAGCGCGAGGTCTTCCTCGCCCAGCGCGCCACCTTCGCCCGTCACGGCCTCGACGTCCCCTCGTTCGACGTGCTGGCCGCGCTGCGCCGGGCCGGGCCCCCGTACCAGCTGACCCCCACCGCGCTGATGCGGACCGCGCTGGTCACCTCCGGCGCCATCACCCAGCGGCTGGACCGGCTGGAGGAGAAGGGGCTGATCACCCGGGAGCGCAGCGAGGCCGACGGGCGGGCCGTCGTCGTCACGCTGACCGAGGCCGGCCGGGCGGCCCTCGACGCCACGCTGCCCGACCACCTGGAGACCGAGCGCCGGCTGCTGGCCGGGCTCTCCGGCGACGACCTCGACGCCCTCGCCGGCCTGCTGCGCCGGCTGCTGATCGCCCTCGGCCGCGTGCCCAGCTGAGGTGTGGCCGTCGATGGGTGGGGGCCGGAGCCCCTGACCGGCAGCGCTGATCGGGGCGCGGCCGTCCGTCGAGGGGCGCGAGAGGCCCGGGATCAGACCCCGGGCACGTCGTCAGGCGCGAGATCGGGGCGGACCCGCAGGAAACGCATCGGGTGGCGGAAGACGCCGGCCTGCAGCGCGGCGTCCGCGCTGACCTCGACGACGACGTCCGGGCGCACGCGGGTGAGCGGCACCGACAGCCGGCCGCCGCCGAAGGCGCCGGTGCCGATCCGGTCCGGCCACGGGTGGTCCGGCCCGGCCGGCGCGAGGACGGCGGCCAGCTCGGCGGACTGCGCGGGCGCCAGCGGGCTGGTCCGGCCGACGACGACGAGCTCGCCGGCCCGGTACCGCCCGGCCACCAGCTGGCTGGGCCGCTCGAGCGACCCGATGACGCCGCCGGCGAGCACCTCGGTCGACTCCCAGGACTTCACCTTCAGCCACTCGCGGCGGCCGGGCGCGTACCGGCTGCCGGCGCCCTTGGCGACCAGGCCCTCAACCCCGGCGGGGCGGAAGTCGACCGACCACTGCCGGGCCTCGGCGGGGTCGGTGGTGACCGGTGAGAGCTGCATCGGCGGGGCCCAGCGGGCGGCGAGCTCCTCCAGGGCGGCCCGCCGCTCCCGCAGCCGGCGGCCGCGCAGGTCGGCGCCGCCGAGTGCGAGCACGTCGAAGGCGACGTAGGAGGCCGGCGCGGCGGCCGCGAGCGTCCCGACCCGGCCGCGCGGGGCGACCATCCGCTGCTGGAGCAGCCCGAAGTCCAGCCGCGAGCCGTTCCACACGACGACCTCGCCGTCGAGCACGGTGCCCGGCGGCACCTGCGCGACGGCCGCGGCGACAACGTCCGGGAAGCGCGACGACAGGTCGCGGCCCTGGCGGGACCAGACCCGGGTGGTGCCGCCGGTGCGGACGACGACCAGGCGGTAGCCGTCCCACTTGGGCTCGTACAGCACGCCGCCGGGCAGCGCGTCGGCCCGCGGGAGGTCGCGCACCGGCTTGGCCAGCTCCACCGCGACCGGTCCGGCCAGCTCGGGCGGCACGTCGGGCAAGCCGGGGACGGACAGCGGCACGACGGCCAGCGTGGGGCCTCCCGGCCGCGTGCACAGGTCGCTGAGCTGCTGGTTCACCCATTCGTGGCAGGTCGCCACCCTCCGCGAGGACGCCGGGGTCCCCGCACGAGCGGTGCTGGAGGTCAAGACACGATCCGGCAACGGCGCGACAGGTCAGCGGGCGGCGGTGGTCAGCACCCTCCCGACGGCGTCGGCGACCGCGTCCGGCCGGTCCCGGGGGACGAACGTCAGGGCGTCGTCCAGCCAGGTGACCGACGTGCCCAGGAGGTCGGCGAGCCGCTCGGCGTCGCGGGGCGGGAAGACCCGGTCGTGGCGTCCCCACACCACGGCGGCCCGTCCGGCCAGTGCCGGGAGGGCCTCGGCGGCGGCCAGCAGCGGTCCCGGCCGGATGGCGCGCAGGAACGCGGTCAGGTCGGCGCGGACCGCCGGGTCGGTGCGGGCCGGGCGCAGCCAGTCGTGGACCAGCGCGCGGCCGAAGCCGCGCGTGGTGAACGGGTTGAGCCGGCCGGGGTCGGCGAACAGCGCCGGGACGGCCAGGGTGCGGACCAGGAGCCGGGTCGTCCCCGGGATCGCCGCGAGGGCCGGTAGCGGGCGGAGCAGCGGCGGTGGGAAGTGCTCGAACGCGTCGCACCCGGCGAGCACCAGGCCGGCGACCCGCGCAGGCTCGGCAGCCGCGGCGAGCTGCGCCAGCGCGCCCCCGGTGTCGTTGCCGAGCAGCACGGCGCTGTCCAGGCCCAGCCCGTCGAGGACGTCGATGACCGCGCCGGCGGCCTCGGTCGGTGTCAGCCGGGACCGGTCGGGGACCGCTCGCCGGTGCGCGCCCAGCGGGAGGTCGGGGACTACTACCCGCGCGTGCGGGGCGAGGTGTCGCGCCGTCTCGTCCCACAGCCGGCCGTCGACGAGGGCCCCGTGCACGGCCAGCACGGCCGGCCCGTCGCCGGTCACCCGCACCGGGACGGGACCCACCCGGGTCGGGATCTCGAGCTGCGTGATCATGGTCGCCTCCTCGTTTGTAGCGAGTGCTACACGGCCGGGACTGTAGCGTCTGCTACATGACAGGGGGAAGGGGTCGGCCGGAGCAGCGCGAGGCATTCCTCTCGGGAGCGGTGGAGCACGTGCTCCGCCACGGTGTCGCCACCCTGTCGCTGCGCCCGCTCGCTGCGGCGCTCGGGACCAGCGACCGCATGCTGCTGTACTACTTCGGCACCCGGGAGCAGCTGCTGACCGCCGTCCTCGGCACGGTCGGGGAGCGGCTGCAGGCCCAGTTCGCGGCGACCCTGCCCGCCGACCCGGTGTCCCCGGCGGCGCTGCTGCGCGGGCTCGCGACGGCTCTGCAGGAGCCGGCCGCCGAGGCCTCGCTCCGGCTGTACGTCGAGGTCAGCGGCTTGGCGGCCCGCGGCCAGGAGCCGCACCGGACGGTCGCGGCGGCGGTGGCCGAGGGGTGGTCGTCCTGGTTGGGGTCGCGGCTCGACGTGCCGGACGGCGAGCGGGCGGACGCCGCGGCGGGTGTGCTGGCGGTCGTCGACGGCCTCCTGCTCGTCCACTTCCTCGCCCCGGGGCAGGCAGCCGACCGTGCGGCGGGCTGGCTCGTCGAGCGGCTGACGGGGCCGCACGAGACGGGGTACCAAGGAGGGTGATGACCGAGCGCAAGCCCCCGGGGATGGCCTTCGAGACCTGGATCGACCACCAGATCACCCAGGCGCAGCAGCGCGGGGCGTTCGAGGGGCTCGAGGGTGCCGGCCGTCCACTGCCGCGGCGGGACAGGGAGCAGACCAGCTACGAGTGGGCGCTGGAGTGGGCGCGTCGCCAGCAGGCCGACCCGCGCGACCTGCTGCCGCCGGGCATGGCGCTGCGCCGCGAGCGGGAGGACCTCGCGCTGCGGGTGCCGCAGCTGCCCAGCGAGGCCGCGGTGCGCGCCACGGTGGCGGAGTTCAACGCGCGGGTGGAGCAGCACTGGCGGCGGCCGGCGGACGGGCCCGACGCCGTCCCGGGGCTGGCCGACGAGGACGCGCTGGTGCGGCTGTGGCACGCCACCCGCCCGCCGCCGTCGGCTGCCGGGCCGGTGGTGGCCCCGCCGTCCGTGCCGGTGCGCGCCCGCTGGTGGCGCCGCCGCCGTTCGCCGCGGGCGTAGCGGCCAGGCGCATCCGCCCCGGGGGGCCGGGTAGGTGAGCAACCCCGAGATGAGGAGGTCGCCATGACCGAGGTGCCGGGAACCGACCGCGACGAGGCGCGCGAGAACGTCCTGCACGAGACGCCGCTGGTCCCCGAGGACGTCGAGGACGCGGGGGACGACGACCCGCGCCACACGGATCACCCGACGTACGGCGGCGACGAGGGCCAGACCGGCGACGACGTCAAGCCACCGCCCGGGAGCACCGAGTTCGGCACGCGCTGACCCCCGGCCGCCGAGCTCGGCCTGGCCCCGTACCCGGACGACAACCGCCGGGTGCTCGCCACGCTGGCCTGGCTTCACGCGAAGTGACGCCCCGGCGAGATCGCCGATCTCGCACGGACGCGGGGGTGCAGCCGTGCGAGATCGCCGATCTCGCCGGCCTCAGAGGACGTCGAACTCGTTGGACGTCGCGCCGCCCGACAGCCGCGCGTAGCCCGGGCCGCGGTCGAAGAACGGCTCGTCGCCGGTGCGCTTCGCGCGCATCTCAGTGCGCAGGGCCTCGGTGGCGGCGACATCGGCCGCGCCGTCGTCGAGCAGGACCACGCCGTAGTCCTCCCGGGCGCCGACGACGCTCACCTTGCGCCAGGCGAGGTCGCGGAGCACCTCCTCGACCGGCCGGTCCAGCGGGTCGCCCCAGCCGCCGCCGCCGGTCGTCCGGATGCGCACGACGGTCCCGGCCGCCAGCGGCTCGGCGTCGGCCAGGGCGTCGACGTCGTGCTCGTCCGGCCCCCCGGGGTCGACGGTGATTCGGAACGGCCGCCCGGCGCGGCCCCCGGCGACTCCCCAGCAGGACAGGATCGAGCGGTCGGCGATCGACATGAAGTGCGCGTCGCGCAGCACCCGGATGTGCTTCTCGTAGCCGCACCCGCCGCGGTAGCGGCCCGGCCCGCCCGAGTCGACCGCCAGGCCCAGCCGCTCCACCCGCAGCGGGAAGCGGGACTCGGTGAACTCCGTCGGCAAGTTCCGCGAGTCGGGGACGACGTGGATGGTGTCCTCGCCGTCGGCGTAGTACCGCCCGCCCGAGCCGCCGCCGAGCACCTCGCGCATGAGGTAGGGCTGGCCGTCGGCGTCGGTGCCATACACGCCGGTGTAGCGGATCGTCTCCTGGTCGGCGGGCATCCGGCCGCCGGTCGCCTTGGCCAGCACCCCGGCCAGCACCCCGAGCAGCCGCAGGATCACGAAGGTGCGCGCGTTGGTCGGTGCCGGGAAGACCGGCGTGAGCAGCGTGCCCTTCTCCGGGAAGCGCATCTCGATCAGCGGGACGACGCCCTCGTTGACGTCGAGCTCGGCCATCCGCTGCGGCGTCTCGGCGAGGTTGCGCAGGATCGGCGCCAGCCACTTCTTGAGGAAGTTGCCGTCGGCGTAGTCGCCGCAGTGGTTGATCGGACCCTTGGCCTGCGGCCCGGTACCGGTGAAGTCGATGACCAGCGGGACGTCGGCGGAGCCGTCCATGGTCAGCGTGATCCGCTGCCGGTGCAGCTTCGGCGGCTCCACGCCGTCGTGCTCGGCGTAGTCCTCCCAGACGTAGGTGCCGTCGGGGATCTGCGAGAGCACCTCCCGCCGGTAGACCTCGGTGGAGTTGGCCAGGATCGCGTCGAAGCAGGCCTCGACGGCCTCCACCCCGTACCGCTCGAACAGCTCGCCGAGCCGCCGCGCGCCGTTCAGGCAGGCCGAGCACTCGGCGTCGAGGTCGGCGGCCAGCGAGTCGGGCATCCGGGAGTTGCGGGTCATGATGGCCAGGGCCGCCTCGTTGCGGACACCGCGGTCCCACAGCTTGATCGGCGGGACCATCAGGCCCTCCTCGTACACGCTGGTCGCCGCCGACGGCATGGAGCCCGGGACCGCGCCGCCGATGTCGTCGTGATGGCCGAAGGCCTGCACGAACGCGACGACCCGCGCCTCTGGACCGACGGGGCCGTCCACCTCGGCGAAGACCGGCACGGTGACGCACAGGTCGGGCAGGTGCCCGATGCCGCCCTCGGAGAGGTAGACGTCGTTGTGGAAGTAGACGTCGCCGACGTTCATCGTCTCGATCGGGTGGTCGCGCACCACCGGGTGCACCAGCGCGGAGTACGAGCGGCCGGTGAGCTTGCGCAGCTGCCGGTCGTGGATGCCGGCCCGGAAGTCGTGCGCGTCGCGGATCATCGGCGACCGCGACGTCCGCCCGATCGAGGTCTCCACCTCCTTCTCGATCGCGGCCAGCGTGCCGGCCACGATCTCCACGAGCACCGGGTCGGCGGTCTGCACCGTGCTCATCGGGCGGTCCTCTCGATCAGCAGATTGCCGTGGGTGTCGACGGTGGCGGCGAAGCTGGGGTGCACCGGCACGGTGGAGCCGAACTCCTCGATCACCGCCGGCCCGTGGACCACGTCGTCGGGCGCCAGCCGGGGGCGGTCGTACGTCGGGGTGTCGGTCCAGTCGTCGAAGAACACCGGCCGCGTGCCCGTGACGGCCCGGTCCGTCACGGGCGCGTCGGCCGGTGACAGCTCCACCAGGTCGGGACGGCGGATCGGCCCGATGCCGCTGACCCGCAGGTTGACCCACTCGACGGCCTGCCGGGGGTCCTCGGCGAAGTCGTAGCCGTAGAGCAGGCGGTGCCCGGCGTGGAAGGCCTGGGCGACGTGCTCGGCGGCGACGCCGTCCAGGTCGCCGTCCGGCACCGGGACCCGCACCTCGAACGCCTGGCCCACGTAGCGCAGGTCGGCGCTGCGCTGCACCCGCTGCCGGTCGCGGGGGAAGCCCTCGCCGTCCAGCGCCCGGCGGGCCCGGGCCTCCAGCTCGCCGAACACGGTGCGCACCCGGTCGAGGTCGAGGTCGGCGTGCCGGCTGATCGCCGTCTGCACGTGGTCGTTGCGGACGTCGACGGTGAGCAGGCCGAAGGCGCTGAGGTTGCCCGGGTCCGGCGGCACGAGGGTGCGGGGCAGGCCGAGGACGTCCATCAGCCGGCAGGCCAGCAGCGACCCGGAGCCGCCGAACGTGGTGAGCGTGAAGTCGCGGACGTCGAGGCCGCGGGCCACCGTGACCTGGCGCAGCGCGTTGGCCTGGTTCCACGCGGAGATCTCGAGGATGCCGGTGGCGGTGCGCTCCAGGTCCAGGCCCAGCGTGCCGCCGAGCTGCGCCAGCCCGTCGCGCGCGGCGTCCACCGACAGCGGGATCTCCCCGCCCAGCAGGTGCGGCGGGATCCGGCCGAGCACCACGTGGGCGTCGGTGACGGTCGGCTCCGAGCCGCCGCCGGGGTAGCACATCGGGCCCGGGTCGGCGCCCGCCGAGCGCGGCCCGACCTTGAGCGTGCCCTCCGGCGACAGCCAGGCGATCGAGCCGCCGCCCGCGCCGACGGTGACGACGTCGATCATCGGGATCTTCGACGGGTAGGCGCCGACCGAGCCCTCTGTGGTGAGCGCGGGCTCGCCGTCGACCACGACCGTGACGTCGGTGGAGGTGCCGCCGCCGTCGCAGGTGAGCACCCGGTCGAACCCGGCCGCGCCCGCGACCAGGGCCGCGCCGAGAGCCCCCGCGGCCGGCCCGGAGAGCATCGTGGTGATCGGCTGGTGCACGACCTCCTCGGCCGACAGCACGCCGCCGTTGCTCTTCATCACGTAGAACGGCACGCCCGGTGCGATGCCGTCCAGCCGCTCGCGGATCGCCGTCACGTACGCGGCCACGCGCGGCTTCACCGCGGCGTCGACCAGCGTGGTCACCGACCGCTCGTACTCCCGGTACTCGCGCAGCACCTGCGAGCTGATGCTGACCACCGCGCCGGGGTGCTCCTCGCGCAGCACCTCCAGGACGCGGCGCTCGTGGGCGTCGTCGGCGTAGGAGTGCAGCAGGCAGACGCCGACGGTGCCGACGCCGGAGGCCCGGAAGAACCGGGCGGCGGCGCGGGCGTCGTCCTCGTCGAGCGGACGGACCTCGGCCCCGTGGTGGTCGAGTCGGCCGCGCACGGTGCGCACCAGGTCGGCGGGCACGATCCGCGGCGGCTTGACCCAGAAGTAGCTGTTGCCGTAGCCGTCGGGCACCGACTGCCGGGCGATCTCCAGGACCGACTCGTAGCCCTCGGTGGTGATGAAGCCGATCCGGTCGAGTTCCCCCTCGAGCAGCTGGTTGGTCGCGACCGTCGTCCCGTGGCTGACCGCGGTGATGGCGTCGCCGTCCAGCCCGAGCCGGTCGAGCACCCTGCGGACGCCGGTGAGGAAGCCCTCCGCCGGGTCGGCCGGGGTGGACGGCGTCTTGGTGGTCGTCGTCCGGCCGGTCGCCTCGTCGAGCGCGACGACGTCGGTGAACGTCCCGCCGGTGTCGATGCCGATGCGGACGCGGCGCGGCTCCATACGCGGATACCTTAGGGCTGAGATACCTCTCCGCGGAAGCGTCAGCCGGCGGTCAGCGCCGGCGCGGTCGTCCCCACGACGAGCGCGACGCTGAGCGCGGTGAGCACGAGGGCCCCGTCCGGACGGCGTGCGGCCGCCGGCGGCGGGCGGCGAGGACGAGCACTCCGGCGGCCGGCAGCAGCACGCCCGGACCGACCCACCCGGCCGTGAGCCAGGCGCTGGACGTCGCGCACGGCGCGCACCCGGCCGTCGTGCAGCTGTGGGTGCCGGTGCAGTCCGTCATCACGCCGAAGCCGACACCCAGGCTGCCGACGGTCGCGAGGAACAGCACGACGGCGAGGGCGAGGCCCACCGGCGTCCACAGCGTCCACGGCCGGACGGCGGCAGGGTCCCGGGGCGCGGGCATGCGGGCACCCGCCAGGACGGCGGGCCGTGTCGCCGGTGGCTGCTAGCCCTCGGTCCCGCCGTCCAGGGAGCCGGTCGAGCGGCCGGCGTCCTCGACGGCGGCGCCGGCGGGGTTGGGGCGTTCGACGTCCTCGGTCCCGGGGCGGTCATCGCCGCCCGTGCCGAACTCGACGTCGCTGTCGTCGTCGAAGCCGCGCAGCGCGTCGTCGGGAGCCAGGAAGGCGTCGTCGGGGCCGGTCATGAGCTCTCCCTCAGTCGGTGTGGACGTCCTTGAGCACTACCCCGCGGAAGGCGGCCAGCCGCTCGGCCGCCTCCGTGAGCGCATCCCGCGGCACCGGCGCCCACAGCGTGACCGCCACCGTCAGCGACGAGCCGGCCTTGCGCGGCCGCCAGGTGCCCGCGACCTCGCCGTCGGCCAGCACCGCGCCGGGACGCCCGAGCACCGGCCACAGCGCCTTGGCCCGGGCCGGGTCGTCGACCAGGATCGGCCGGTCGCGGGCCTGCAGGAACAGGTCGAACGGGCCGAGCAGAAACACCCCGGCCGCGGGCGGGACCTCGTCGACCCGGTCGGCGTCCTCGGCCAGCAGCCAGCGCCGCTCGCCGTCCACCGTCACCTCGACGGCGTCCTCGGGCCAGCGGGCCTGCACGTCCTTGACCGGGGCGTCGAGGTAGCCGGCGACCAGCTTCGGCGTGGCCGGGCCGAGCAGCCGCAGGTAGCCGCGGACGACGTCCAGGTGCGGCGGCACGGTGGCCGCGGGGGCCAGGCCGGGCACCGGGCGCAGCACCGGCGGCGAGGTGCCCGGCTCCAGCTCCAGCCCGGCGCGCAGCGCGGCCAGCCGGAACGGTTGCTCGTGGATGTGCGTGGCGTCGCACGGCCGGCAGAGCCGCAGGTAGGGCTCCGGCATGAGCGCGGTCAGCCGGCCGGACATCTCGCCCTTGACCATCGGGGCGGTGACCACCGACCGCATGGCCGCGGCGACGGCGTCCAGCGCCTCGAGGTTGCCGATCCCCGCGGCCTTGAGCGGCTTGGCCGCGTCGAAGATGCGCTTGCCCGCGTCGGCGTCGGAGAACGGCGCCGTGGCCGCGGCGACCCCGGGCAGGTCGGCCCGCCGGTAGAGGTGCGGGGCGCCGCGGACCGTCCACACGGTCGCGAGCGCCTCGCCGTCCAGCGCCGCGGTGTCCACGCCGCGCAGCGCGAGCGCCCACAGCCCGCCGTCCGGCCCGGTGTCCTGGACGCCGAGGTCGAGGACGGCGGTGGCCGCGAGGACGCCCGCGGCGCGGCCGAGCTGCTGGGCGTGTACCCGCAGGTCGAGCACCTGCCGGCGGGTCAGCGTGTCGGCCACGTCAGCGCCGCGGCCGGCCGATGCCGACGACGTACAGGACGAGCAGGGCGGCGCCGGGAACCGATAGCCAGATCCACCAGGGGTAGACGAACTGCCCGGTCGTGATCGAGACCAGGGTCCACACCGCGAGGTTCACCGCGGTGATGCTGGCCCAGACGATCGTGAGCACCCGCATCGCGGTGCCGGCGTCGTCGTCGGAGAACCGGTGGCCCAGCGGCGGCGGGAACGGCGGCTCGGGCAGGTCGCGGGTGACCCGGCCCAGCTCGCCGCGGGTGCGGGCGGCCCAGGCCGACTGCACGCGGGTGTCGAACTCGTGCAGGTCCAGCTGCCCGGCCGCGACGGAGCGGCGGAGCTTCTCCTGGACGGCGGCCCGCTCGGCGTCCGACACGCGCAATTCGTCGGGGTGCACCGGTTCGATCACCCGCTGATCGTGGCACCGCGACCGCCCGCCGTGGGAGGTGCGACGCGCGGGAGGGTGCCCGTGCCCGCGGCGCTGGGGCTGGCCCTCGGCGGCCGGCCGGGACGACCCTGCAGGCATGTTGGGACTCCTCGTCCAGACCTACCGGCTGGTGCGGGCGGTCGTCCTGCTCGTCCGGCAGCCGGAGGGGCGTGCGTTGGCGCTGCTGGTGGTCGTCCAGCTCGTCGGCGGGACCGTCTTCTACACGCTGCAGGAGGGCTGGTCGTGGCTCGACGCCCTCTACTTCTGCGTGACGACCCTGGCCACCGTCGGGCTCGGCGACCTCACGCCGGCGACCGCCCCGGGGCAGCTGTTCACGATCGTCTTCATCCTCACCGGCGTCGGCCTGCTGGCGGCCTTCATCTCGATGCTGGCCCAGCCCCTCCGGTCGGCGCCGGAGCGCGGCCGCCGCTGACTCACTCCGCGGCGAGGCTGCGGAGGATCCGGGCCAGCGCGGCGCGGTCGGCGGCGTCGAGCCGGCCGAAGAGGTCGCGGGTGTCGGCGGCCCGGGCCGCGGCGATCTCGGCCTGCACCCGGCGCCCCTCCTCCGTCGGCGCGAGCACCACGGCCCGCCGGTCGGTGGGGTCGGGACGGCGCTCGACGAGGCCGCGGGTCTGCAGCGCGTCGGCGACCTCGGTGGCCGAGCGGGGGGCGATGTGCAGCGCCTCGGCGAGGTCGGACAGCCGGGTGCCCGCGCGGTCGGTGACCACGCGCAGAGCGCGGGCGTGGTGCGGCGAGAGGTCCCAGGGCGCCAGCGTGTCGCGCCACCGCCGCCGCTGACCACGAGCGGCACGCATGAGCAGCTCGCCCAGCGCCTCGGCGTCGTCGTCCGGCATGCCGGGAATCCTACCGGTGACCGCGCGGTTGCCTCATGGTGAGGTACCCTCAGGAACGGGAGGTGGTCGCCATCGACGACAACCGAGGACCGGGCGGCGGGCGCTCGGGGCGCGTGGTCGACCCCGCGGACCGCGCCCAGCTCGAGCGCAACCCGGTGCCCCTGCGCCGGGTGACCGCGCTGTTCGCGCCCTTCCGCCGGCCCGTCGCCACGGTCGTGGTGCTCATCGTCGCCTCGTCCCTCGTGGCGCTCGCGACACCGTTCCTCGTCCGGCTGGTCATCGACGAGGCGCTGCCGCGGCAGGACGTGCGGCTATTGGTGTGGGCGGTCCTCGGGATGCTCGCCGTCGCCGCGACCACCGCCGTCCTCGGGGTGGTGCAGACCTGGCTGTCGACGACGGTCGGCCAGCGGGTCATGCACGGCCTGCGGACGGCGGTGTTCGGCCACCTGCAGCGGCAGTCGCTCGGCTTCTTCACCCGCACCCGCGGCGGCGAGGTGCAGTCGCGGCTGACCCACGACATCGCCGGCATGCAGTCGGTGGTGACCTCGACGGCGACGTCCCTGGCGTCCAACGCGACCACCGTCGTCGGCACGGTCGCCGCGATGGTGGCGCTGTCCTGGCGGCTGTCGCTGCTCTCGCTGGTCGTCCTGCCGCCGGCCGTCGCGCTGACCCGCAGGGTCGCCCGCATGCGCCGCACGGTCACCGCGCAGCGCCAGCGGCACCTGGCCGACATGCACGCGCAGGTCGAGGAGGGCCTCAGCGTCAGCGGGGTGCTGCTCGGCAAGACGCTCGGCGCCGGCCCGGCCCAGTCGCGACGGTTCGCCGAGACCTCGCAGGACCTCGTCGGCCTCGAGGTGCGCGCGCAGCTGGCCGGGCGGTGGCGGATGGCCACGATGAGCATCGTCTTCGCCGGCATCCCGGCGCTGATCTACCTGGCCGCGGGCCTGCCGGCGACCTCCGGCGGGATGACGATCGGCACGCTGGTCGCCTTCACCACGCTGCAGGGCACGCTGTTCCGCCCGCTCATGGGGCTGCTGGACGTCGGTGTGCAGGTGACCGCCTCGATGGCGCTGTTCAGCCGGGTGTTCGAGTACCTCGACCTGCCGGTGGAGGTCGACGACCCGGCCGACCCGGTGCGGGTGGACCCGGCCGCCGTGCACGGCGACGTGGCGCTGGCGGGCGTCTCGTTCACCTACCCCGACGGGCACCGGCCGGCGCTGGACGGCATCGACCTCGCCGTCCCCGCCGGCAGCACCCTGGCGCTGGTGGGGGAGACCGGCTCGGGCAAGAGCACGCTGGCCTCGCTGGTCGCGCGACTGGCCGACCCGACCGCCGGCCGGGTGACGATCGACGGCGTCGACCTGCGCGACCTCTCGCTGGCCACGCTGTCGCGGGTGGTCGGCGTCGTCGCGCAGGAGACCTACCTGCTGCACACGACCGTGCGGGAGAACCTGCGGCACGCCCGGCCCGACGCCACCGACGCCGAACTCGAGGACGCCGCCCGCCGCGCCCGGGTGCACGACGTGATCGCCGCGCTGCCCGACGGCTACGACACCGTCGTCGGCGCGCGCGGGCACCGGTTCTCCGGCGGGGAGAAGCAGCGGCTGGCGATCGCCCGCACGCTGTTGCGCGACCCGCGGGTGCTGGTGCTGGACGAGGCCACCAGCGCGCTGGACACCGGCACCGAACGGGCGGTGCAGGCCGCGCTCGACGAGGCCGGCCGGGGCCGGACGACGATCACCATCGCGCACCGGCTGTCCACCGTGCGGCACGCCGACCGGATCGCCGTCCTCGACGCCGGCCGGGTCGTGGAGAGCGGCACGCACGACGAGCTCGTCGCCCGCGGCGGCCGGTACGCCGCGCTGGTGGCCGCCGGCGACCGGGAGCCCGCGCTGGCCGCGTAGCCCCGCTCGCCGCCTGGCTCGGACCAGCCGGCTCGGAGCAGCCGGCTCGGAGCAGCCGGCTCGGAGCAGCTGGGCTCAGAGCGTCGGGCTCCACAGCCCGCCGGGCCCGTCCAGCGCCGGGAAGACGACGAACAGCAGCAGCGCCGCCGCGGCGAGGACCAGCAGGACCGCCGTCGCGACCCGCACCGGGAGCGGGCCGGGCAGGCGGCGCCAGATCCAGGGGTACACGGCTCAGACCTCCTCGAGGGCCGCGGGGCCGTCCGGCGCCTCGGCCTTGCCGACCGAGGACTCCAGCTCGCCGTGGACGACCAGCCGCTCGCGGGTGGAGAACTTCGGGTGGCAGGTCGTCATCGTCAGGAAGGCGCCGGTCGCCGCCCCGTTCGCCGACCCGCCCGGCGTGGGCGCGACGACACTGCTCTCCCGCGGGTCGACGACGGTCGTCGTCGTCACCCGGTAGACGTGCCAGGCGTCCACGGTCTCCACGACGACGGGGTCGCCGGGCTCGAGGACGTCGAGGGCGAGGAACGGGCTGCCCCGCCCGACGCGGTGGCCGGCCATGGCGAAGTTCCCCTGCTCACCGGGCATCGCCGAGCCGACGTAGTGGCCGGGGCCCTCCTCGAGCTCCGCGGGGTCGGTCCCCTCGACCACGGCGCGGGTCCAGTCCGCGCCGAAGCGCGGGATGTGGACGAAGGCGAAGGCCTCCCCGAAGTCGGGCTGCGCCTCCGGCGGGCCCGACGTCCAGTCCTCGCGGAGCTCCTCGGCGACCTGGTCCTGCGCCCGGTCGCTGAGCAGGTCGGTCACCCACACCTCGTAGACGACGAACAGCAGCAGCACCGCGCCGGCGGTGACGGCGAGCTCGGAGAGCCCGCGGACGATCGTGCGGAGCATCGGTCCCCCTGACCGAGGGCGCCCCGCCCGCCGGGGAGCCGGCGGGCGGGACGCGACGGACGACGGTCAGGACGCGGAGCCGGCCTTCCGGCGACGGCTCACGACCAGCCCGGCGCCACCGCCGACGAGGACCAGGCCGCCGATCGCGGCGAGCCCCAGCACGTCGGCTCCGGTGTCGGGCAGCGGGGTGCCGTACTCGGTGGGCTCGGCCGGGTCGGTCGGGCCGCCCTGGTCGGCCGCGGGCACGACGACCTGGCGGGTGGCCGTGGTCGTGGCGCCGTCGTCGTCGGTGACGGTCAGCGTGACGGTGTAGGTGCCCGCGGCGGCGTACTGGTGCGTCACGTCGGTGCCCTCGGCAGGTGCGGAGCCGTCGCCGAAGTCCCAGCGGTAGCCGGTGATCCGGCCGTCGCTGTCGGTCGACCCGGCCGCCGAGAAGATGAAGGTCGCGCCGGTGTTGGTGGCCGTGACGGCGGCCAGCGGCGCCTGGTTGGCCGGGTTCCCACCCGGGTTCCCGCCCGGGTCGCCACCCGGGTCGCCACCGTTGTCGCCGCCGGGGCCGCCGCCCGAGCCGGAGCTCAGCCGGAACTCGTTGCAGCCGAAGGTGAGGCCGTGGACGACCACGTCGGCGCCCGGCTGGTAGAGCAGCTGGAACCCGAGGCTGGTGACGACGGCGTCGGGGTAGGCCGCGCTGACCTCGACGAGGCTGGCCTCCTCGGTGCTCTCCGACTCGAGCTCCGTCAGCGGGCCGAGCGCGCTCCACCACAGGTCGGTGGGCTCGCCGGCGTCGGGCTCCCAGTACACGAGGATGGCCTGCGCGGGGTCCTCGTTCGCCGGGCCGTCGAGGTCGACGTACAGCTCGTAGGTCGGGTGGTTGGCGACGGGCTGGCCCGCGGCGAGCGTGGCGTCGAGGTCGAAGTTCGACTGGGCCGTGGCCTCGGCCAGCGGGATCCCGAGCCCGTCCATGAAGTACGAGGCGTACGCCGCGCCGTCAGGGTCGGCCTCGGCCGACGGCATGGTCAGGTGCAGCCCCGCGGCCAGCATCTCGGCGGTGGCGCCGCCGCCGACGCCGGTCAGCTGCCCGTCGAAGGCGGCCTCCAGCCCCCCCAGGTCGAGCGGGGTGACGCCGCAGCCGTTGGCCGAGGCGATCCCGGGTGCGACCGTGCTGATCAGGGCGAACGAGCCGAGGCCCAGGGCCCCTGTGGTGAGCAGGCTGGTGGTGCGCTTCATGACAACCCCCGATGTCAGTGGACGTGCGGGGGCGGATCAGGCCCGGCCCCCGTCGAGCTGGACCGACCCTGACCGGCGGCCGAAGGGGCCGACACCCCCCGTTTCCGATCTCGGGCGGCCCCCAGGACAGGGGGCCGTCCCTCGCGTCATCACCCACGGTGAGCGATACGGGTGCTCTCCGCAGTCCTCGTCCCCCCAGGTCCGGGGGTTGACCGAGTCGGCCGATGAGAAGTGCGGTCCGGCGCGGTCATAGGGGCAGTGGCCGCCACCGGAGGCGGCCGGGCACCGAGGAGGCAGCGTGCGACCGCTCGTCGTCACCGAGTTCACGACGCTCGACGGGGTGGTGCAGGCGCCCGGCGGCCCCGACGAGGACACCACCGGCGGCTTCGCCCACGGCGGCTGGCTGGTGCCGTTCTTCGAGGAGACCCTGGGCGCCCAGATGGACGCCTGGTTCGCCGGTGTCGAGGACTTCCTGCTCGGCCGCGGGACCTACGAGATCTTCGCCGCGGCGTGGCCGCAGGCACCGACCGAGGACGACCCGGTCGCGGAGGCGTTGAACACGCGGACCAAGCACGTCGCCTCGCGCACGCTGACCTCCCTCGACTGGTCCGGCGCGCGGCTCGTGGAGGGGGACGTCGTCGAAGCGGTGCGCGAGCTGCGGGACCGCGACGGTGGCGAGCTGCAGGTGCACGGCTCGCCCGGGCTGGTGCAGACGCTGCTGCGCGCCGACCTTGTCGACGAGCTCCGCCTGGTGGTGGCGCCGGTGGTCCTGGGGGAGGGCAAGCGGCTGTTCGGCGACGGCGCGATTCCGCGGTCGTGGCGCCTGACCTCGTCGGCCACCACGCCGGCCGGCGTGCTGCTGTGCACCTACCGCCGGGGCGGCGAGGTGGAGACCGGCGCGATGGGCGCCGAGTACGAGGACGCCGTCAGCGGCTGAGCACCGGCTCCGGGGCCGCGTCGTCGGCCGGCGTCCGCGGCATCGGGACGGCGAGCGCCTCGGGCGGGCCCGGCCGGCCGAAGTGCCAGCCCTGGCCGTAGTCGACACCCAGCGCCCGCAGCGCCGCGGCGTCGTCCGCCGTCTCCACGCCCTCGGCGACCACCCGCGCGCCGGAGCCGTGCGCGAAGGTGACCAGCGAGCCGACCAGGGTGGCGAGCACGTGGTCGTCGGCCACGCCGGCGGCGATGCTGCGGTCGAGCTTGATGACGTCGGGGGAGGTCACCACGATGTGCCGCAGGCTGGAGAAGCCGGCCCCGACGTCGTCGATGGCCAGCCGCAGCCCGGCGGCGCGGAACGGCGCCAGGGTGGCGAGCAGGACGTCGTAGTCCTCGACCTCGTCGTGCTCGGTGAGCTCCAGGACGACGCGCTCCAGCGGCAGCCGGCCCAGCAGCTCCCCGCACGCGGGGGTGAGCACGGTGGCCGGTGAGACGTTCATCGCCACGTAGCCGCCGACGCGGTCGAGGTGCTCGGCGGCGCGCTCGAGGGCCTGCAGCTCCAGGTCGTGGCCCATGCCGACGCTGTGCGCCTCGGCGAAGACGACGTCGGGCGTGCGGCCCCACTCGGCGGGGAAGCGGGAGAGCGCCTCGGCGCCCACCCGGCCGCCGGTGGCGAGGTCGACGATCGGCTGCAGCAGGACGACGGGGCCGCCGTCGGCGACGACCGGGTCGAGCCGGCCCTCGATCTCGGTGCGCCGTTCCTGGTCGCGGACCTCGGGCTCGACGATGACGGCCGCCGCGGAGGCGAGCACCTTCATCAGCGCCTCGTCGCGCTTGCCGAGCTCCTTGTCCGACCGGAATCCGAACGCGCAGAAGGTGCCGTAGAGGCTGCCGTCGGACAGGTGCACCGGGGTGGAAACGTAGCTGCGGATGCGCGGGATGCGCGCCGAGGGCAGCTTCATGGCCTCGGGGTACTTCTTCACGTCGGGGATGACGGCGGGCAGCCTGCCGTCGAGGATGGCCTGGCAGAACGAGGTGTCCTGGCGCACCTTGGCGCCCTCCTGGACCAGCACCGGCACCGAGGTCTCGACGACCTCCAGGTGTTGGGTGGTGCCGTCCAGGCGGCTGAGGAAGGCGACACTGAGGTCCAGCGACTTCTTCGCGGTCACCAGCAGGTCGGCGATCTGCTGGTCGGCAGCCGTTCGCTTCCTGCGCATGGGCGGCCTCCTCTCGTCCCGGACGGTCATCGACCGTCCGGAACGGGAGTTGGAGTCCCCTCACCCGTCGGGGGGAGGGAAGGACGGCGGGACGTCGGTGGTTGCGCAGGACAACACAGTCGAGAGGTATCGCGCACATGAGCATCCCGTTGTCCGTCCTCGACCTGGCGCCGATCTCGAGAGGTCAGACGCCGGGCGAGAGCATCGCCGCGAGCGTCGCGCTGGCCCAGCGCGCGGAGCAGTCCGGCTACCGCCGGGTCTGGTACGCCGAGCACCACAACATGCCGTCGATCGCCTCGTCGGCGACGAGCGTGCTGATCGCGCACGTCGGCGCGCACACGTCGGCCATCCGGCTGGGTGCCGGCGGGGTCATGCTGCCCAACCACTCGCCGCTGACCATCGCCGAGCAGTTCGGCACCCTCGAGGCGGTGCACCCCGGGCGGATCGACCTGGGGCTGGGCCGCGCGCCGGGCTCGGACCAGAACACGATGTACGCGTTGCGCCGCGACGCGCGCTCGGCCGACCGCTTCCCGCAGGACGTGCTGGAGCTGCAGGGCTACCTGACCGGCGAGACCCGGGTGCCCGGCGTCGACGCCGTCCCGGGCAAGGGCTCGGACGTGCCGCTGTACGTCTTGGGCTCGTCGATGTTCGGCGCGACGCTCGCCGCCGCGCTGGGCCTGCCCTACGCGTTCGCCTCGCACTTCGCGCCGGCGATGCTGCAGCCCGCGGTCGAGGCCTACCGGCGAGAGTTCCAGCCGTCGGCGCAGCTCGACCGGCCGTACGTGATCGCCGGGGTCAACGCGGTGGCGGCCGACACCCGCGAGGCGGCGGAGGAGGCGTTCGCCGCGGCCCGGCGGCGGCTGGCCGTCGGCCTGTTCGGCCGGGGGCGGCAGTTGTCCGACGACGAGGCGCAGCTGCTGCTCGACGGCGGCGCCGGGCTGCACGTCGACACGATGCTCACCCACACCGCCGTCGGCACCGCGGCCGAGGTGCGCGAGTACCTCACCGGCTTCGCGCGCGAGGCCGACGCCGACGAGCTGATCGTCGCCCACCAGTTCCCCGGGGAGGAGGGCCGGCTGCGGTCGGTCGAGCTCACCGCGGAGGCCATGGAGTCCGTCGCCGCCTGAGGGAGGACCCCCTCCTCCCCACCCCTCGCGGGCTCGGGCGGTGCCCTGGAGGGGGCCGCTCGGTGACCGGCGCTGCCGGTGGGCGGGCCCCGGCGTCCCGCGCGCTGCAGGACGCCGGGGCGCGCGGAGGCGTCAGTACCAGTTGTTGGCCTGGTGGAAGGCCCAGGCCGCGCACGGGGAGCCGTAGCGCTCCTCGATGTAGATCAGCCCTGCGTCGATCTGCTGGAACGGGTCCGACGTCTTGGCGATGCCGGTGCTGGCCCAGGTCGCGTTCAGGAACTGGGCGATGCCGTAGGCAGTGCTCGTCGGGTTCTGCGCGGTGGGCCGCCAACCGCTCTCGGCCTGCCACAGCGCGTCGAGGCAGTCGAACTGGGCGCCGCCCCCGACCTGGGCCGCCGCGTAGTCCTTGTAGGCCTGCGTCCCGGTGCCGGTGGGTGCGGGCGCAGGGGCCGGCGCGGGCTCCGGTGCAGGTGCAGGTGCGGGGGCGGGTGGGGGTGCGGGGGCCGGCGCCGCGGCGTCGTCCCGCGAGCGGTCGCCGTCCCCCCGCTGGCCGTCCCACGACGACGAGCGGTCGCGGTCCGGTCCGTGCTCGTCGGCCTGGGCGAGCGACTGCCCGGCGAAGGTCAGCGTGAGGGTCATGGCGCCCGTGGCGGTCAGCAGGTGCAGGGCGCGGCGGGTGCGTGCGTGCATGAGGGCAGTTCCTCCTGGGTGCGATCTGCGGAGGGCGCGCGCCGATGGCCGGCGGCGCCGGTGGCGGGTCGTACGGGGCGAGCTGCGGCACGAGGCCTGGACGTGCAGGGTCGGCAGCCGGGCGCGCGGCACCGGCCGGACGACGGGCTCGGTCCGGCTGCCGGGTGTCGTGCGGTGGCTGGTCCTGGCAGGAAGGCAGGCGGGAACGCGGCCGTCCCAGGCCTGCGGGCGCGGGGCTCCGAGGCCCCGGGCGCGGTGGATCTCCGTTCTCCCCTGGCCGCCTACCGGGTGAGCTGACGGGTTCGGGCTGGGAGGGCCCTACCCGCCCCTGGAGGTGTCCGGGAGCGGGACTCACCCCGGTGGTACAAGGTGGGTCCCCGGCTCGCACCCACGCGGGGTGCGACTCGGCGGCATCCGACGCGGGTTCCCCGGGCGGGGAGGTGCCGACCGGCCGGACGCAGGGAAACGTAGGGCCGTGACCATTCCGTGACAATCGCCGCGGCCGACTCGGTTCCAACTGCTCGGCGACAGGCCGCCGACACGCCAGGACGCGCGCTCGTCAGCTCACCGTGTGCGACCACCGGGGCCGCAGGACGCTCGCTGTCCCGGTTGGTGCAGGGGACGCGGGGCTCGATCCCGTGACTCCGGCTCACCACCTCGTCCCGCTCGAGGACCCAGTCCTCGATGCGCATGGCCGCTTCCTCGCGTCTGCGACCTGCCGGCGACTCGGCCCGCATCCGAGCGCCGGGGTCGGCCGGCGGTGCCGGTCAATTACGTTGAGTTGCTGACATCAGCTGGGCCTACCGCTACGACGGCAACCTCATTTCGGTTGCCTTGTCGGGTATAAACCTGGCATCGTCATCTGCGGTCATCTCTGCATTGTGCGTCGCTGCCAGTCCCGCTGTGGCAGCTTTGCTGATAGCCGTACTGGTGAAGCACTTCGCTTCCCGAGCAGACCCGGAGTAACTGCGGGCAGAAGTGAAGGCTCATCAAACTGGCGAGATGAAGGGATGAGTTGCTAGTGGAACTTTGATTCGCTGCGCAGAGCCCCACCGGTTGCGCATGGATTAGCCAGCACGGCACGACCCCGCCGCTAGCCTGGCGGGGTCGTGCGTTGTCTGGTCTCGGTTGTAGTGCTAGTGCTCCGTATCTGACGTCGTTGGCGCCTTGCGGTGCCGCGGGTCGATGGCTTCGGCGATGACGGTGTCGGGGTCCTTGGTCCAGGTGAAGGGCGCGCAGCGGTCGTTCCAGGCATCGATGAACCGGCCGATGGCGGCGATGAGGTCGGCGACGGTGGGGAAGTTGCCGCGGCGCAGGGCCTGGCGGGTGATGATCGAGAAGAACGCCTCGACCAGGTTCAGCCAGGACCCCGAGGTCGGAGTGAAATGCAGCGTCACCCGCGGATGACCCTTGAGCCAGGCCCGCACCGCCGGGTGCTTGTGGGTGGCGTAGTTGTCGACCACCACGTGCAGCTCCCGGCGGGGGTAGGCGGCGGCGACCTGCTTGAGGAAGCCGAGGAACTCCTGGTGGCGGTGCCGCTCGGTGCAGGCGTCGGTGACCCGCCCGGTGGCCACCTCCAGCGCGGCGAACAGCGTGGTGGTGCCGTGCCGGACGTAGTCGAAGCTGGCCGCCTGCGGATGCCCCGGCCGCACGGGCAGCGTCGGCGCGGTGCGCTCCAGTGCCTGCAGCTGCGGCTTCTCGTCGACGCAGAGCACCACCGCCTGCTCCGGCGGAGCCAGATACAGCCCGACCACGTCGCGGATCTTGGCTTCCAGTTCGGGGTCGGTGGAGAACTTGAACGTCTCGGCCCGCCACGGCTGCACGCCGAAGCGATGCCAGATCCGAGCGATGGTGGCGTGCGAGATCGGCGTCCCCTCGCCGGCCAGCGCCGCGGCCAGCAGGCGGGAGGACCAGTGGGTGGCGCCGAACTGGGTCGGCGGTGCGGTGAGGGTCAGCTCCAGCACCCGATCCCGCAGGGCCTCCGGCAGCGGGGAGGGCGAGCCCGGCCGCGGCAGGTCCTCCAGCCCGGCCAGCCCGTGCTCGGCGTAGCGGCCGCGCCAGGTGACCACCGTGCCCTCGGCGCAGCCGACCAGCGTGGCGATCTGCTTGCCCGGCACCTCATCCGCGGCCAGCAGCACGATCCGGGCCCGCTCCACCACCCGCGCCGGTGCGCCCTTGTCCCGAGCACGTCGCTGCAGCTCCCGCCGATCGGCGTCGGGAACCTGCACCACCCGCACGAGCGCGGCCATGAGAAATGGTCACCCTGGCCGTGAGATCACATCAAGAAGCACCGCGACGGAGCACTAGCAGGTGCTCGCAAAAGAAAATTGCGGATGGGGAAGACAGGGGCGCCCCTTGCCGCGTCGGGGGTTCTCCGCCGGCTCATGCGGACTAAGGCTCCGGTTGGGACGCGCTCGGCTCGATCCCCCCAGTCGGTGACGAATGGTGTCCGCGTTGACGCGTGTGGCTGCAACCTACGCCGTCACGGTAGCCAGCATGCGCGAGCCGGTGGCCGGCCCGGGATGCATCCGGGCCGGCCACCACCGTCCGCGGTCAGTTCGCCGTGGTGACGGCGTGGTAGTCGTCGGTGAAGTGCGGTGTGGCCGCGCGCCCCTGCAGGCCGAGCAGGTTGCCGAAGGGGTCGACGACGACCGCGGTGACGAACGGCCCGTGTGCCGTGGCCGGCGTGTACTCCTCCGCCCCCATCGCCTTCAGACGCGTGAAGGTGGCCTCGAAGTCATCGACGCGCCAGTGCGCGATCGCGCCGCCCGGCCCGGCCGCCCTACCCACGGGAGCCCGGGTGCCGTCTGCGAGGGCCAGCTCGCCCTGGTGGTCACCGATGAGGAACTTGGCGTACGTGACGCCTCCACCCGGCCCGGGCCGGGTGAAGACGGGCGCGTGGCCGAGAAGGTCGGTGTACCAGTCCGTGGCCGCGGCCACGTCGTCCACCAGGAAGATGAGCGTCGAGAACCCTCGCAGACTCACCGTCAGGCCTCCGGCTTCCAGTCCGGAGCCGTCCAGCGGTGGAACACCCGGGCCACCGAGTCGCGCGGGCTCTGCCACGTCTCCGGGCGGTACGGGCTGACGTAGGGGGCGAGGTTCGCCATGACCTTCGCGAAGGCCGGCCGCATCGACTCGTGGTTCTCCCGCACGGCCGCGGCCTTGACCCGGTCCTGCTCGAGGAGGTGCACGAACACGTCCTCCATCGAGTACAGCCAACGGCCGGTGACGCCGGTCTCCGTCGGCAGCCCACCCGCGTCGGACTCGGCGAACACCCGGGCGATGTCCTCCTCGGTGCCCGGCTTCATCCGCTGGACGATGACGGTCATCTCCCGGTCGAGGGAGACCTCGCCCTCGGGCACCCACGTGTAGAAGTGCTTCGCCACCGAGTGCGACGGGTTCTGCCAGTAGCTCGGGTAGGGCGTCACGTAGGGGGCGATGGCCTCGGCGATCGCCTGGAACGCCGGCAGGCCGCGGCGCTGGCCGGAGACCTCCGGGTCCTCCTTGCGCTCGATGACGTGCAGGTAGAGGCCCTCGTACGAGAGCAGGACACGGCCGACGACGCCGAGGTCCTGCGGCCGGGTGGTCCGGTCGTAGTAGGCGAACACCGGCCCGACCTTGTCCTCGCTGCCGGGGACCATCCGGCAGACGATGACGTTGCGGAACGGGCGCCAGGTGCCCCCGTACCAGGTCGCAGGCGCCGAGGAGGTGTTCGCGAACTCGACGGTGTCGTTCGCCCAGGGCGGTTCCGTGGGGGTCGTCGAGGCGTCGGCCGCGGGGTCGGCCGAGGGAGTGGCCTCGGGGTTGGCCGAGGGTGTCGTCTGGGTCATCGGGGGCCTCCTTCGGTGGGAGTGGGGGTGAAGCGGAGCGGAAGCTCGAGCAGCCCTCGGAAGGCCGAGGCAGCCGGGAGCCACTGCAGGTCCTCGACGGGGACGTCGAGGCGCAGGTCGGGCAGGCGGACGAGGATCCGGCGCAGCGCCGTCGTCGCCTCCAGGCGGGCCAGGGCGGTGCCCAGGCAGTAGTGGACGCCGTGCCCGAAGGACATGTGCGGGGTGTCCCCGCGGGTGAGGTCGAGCGCGTCGGGGTCCTGGGTCAGCGCCGGGTCGTGGTTGGCGGAGCTGAGCACGATCGTGACGATCGAGCCCGCCGGGATGGGCACCCCGCCGATCTCCAGGTCCTCGGTCGCGAACCGGAAGCTCGACACCGGCACCGACCCGTCGAAGCGCAGCAGCTCCTCCACGGCGTCGGGCAGCAGGTCCGGGTCGGCCAGCAGCTTGGCCATCTCCTCGGGGTGGGTCAGCAGCGCGACCACGGCGTTGCCCAGGAAGTCCGAGGTGGTCTGGTAGCCGGCGAACAGCAGCAGGAAGCAGGTGCTGACCAGCTCCGCCTCCGACAGCCGGCCGTCGCCGTCGCGCGCGGCGATGAGCGCACTCACCAGGTCCTCGCCGGGCTCCTGGCGCTTGGCGGCGACCAGACCGGTGAAGTAGGCGTGCAGCCGCTCCTGGGCCTGCCCGATGGCGGCCCGGTCCTCCTGCGGGCTGCGCCCGCCGGTGCCGACGGTCCGGATGACCTGGGTGCCGGCCAGGATCTCCTCGTGGTCGGCCTCGGGGATGCCGAGCAGGTCGCCGATGACCGCCAGCGGCAGCCGGAGCGCGAACTCGTCGACGAACTCGGTCCGCCCGTGCGGCGCCATGCGGTCCAGGAGGCCCTCGACGATCTCCTCCACCCGCGGCCGCATCGCCTCGATCCGCCGCGGGGTGAACGCCTGGGTCACCAGCCGGCGCAGCCGGCTGTGCTCGGGCGGGTCGGAGTTCAGCATGTTGGTGTTGATCTGCCGCGCCTTCTCGCCGAACACCGCCAGGTAGGTGTCTCCGGCGCGGTACAGGTCCTTGGACAGCCGCGGGTCCGACAGCGCCTGCCGCGCGTCGTCGTAGCGGGTGACCAGGAACGAGTCGAAGCGCGGCGTCCGCACCTTCACCACCGGCCGCTCGGCGCGCAGCCGGGCGTAGACGGGGTAGGGGTCGGCGCGGAACTCCGGCGTGAAGATCTCCTGACCGGGGACGACGTCGTCCGGGGGTGCGGCAGACGCCGATGGTGCGGTCTGGGTCATGTCGTCTCCCTGAGGGGTGGGACGGTCTCGGGTGCGGTCCATCGGGAGCGGGCCGTGGCTGGGCCGGTCACTGCGCGAACACCCCCGCCAGGTGGTCGAGGAGGGCGTCCTCGTCCAGGGGGCGGCTGCGGAAGCCGACGTGGCCGTCGGGACGGACCAGGTAGGCGGCCGCCCCCGCGCCCGCGGTGCCGTAGGCGGCGGCGAAGGTGCCCTCGGCATCGCGGACGACGGGCAGGTCGACGAGGAGTGGCACCCGGGCGTCGGGCGCGGCGACGAGGTAGGCCCCCACCTCGCCGCGGGTCTGCTGCCGCACGGCGACGGCCAGCTTCTCCAGGTCCGACACCTGCTCCTCCGATGCGGTGGCGTCGGCCGACAGGAGCAGCGTGGAGCGGGTGCCGCGGGTCAGGTCGAACAGCCGCAGCGGGTGCGCGACGCCGAAGCGCCGCAGCCCGTGCACGTCCGGCGCACGATGCCCGGACTCCGGTCCGGCGGGGAAGCCGCCGGGGGCCGTCTCGCCGACCAGGGGGCTGCCGGCGTAGTTCATGGTCATCTGCATCTCGAGCAGGAACTGCGCCTTCTCGTCCGCCATGTCCATCTCGTCGGTGAACGCGATGGCCACGGCCCGGTCGACGATCATCTTCCCGGCGGGACGGCGCTCGGCCTCGTAGCTGTCCAGCAGTCCGGGCGCGGCCAGCCCGCGGACGGCGAGGGCGAGCTTCCAGCCGAGGTTCCAGGCGTCCTGGATGCCGGTGTTCATCCCCTGCCCGCCGGCCGGCGGGTGCAGGTGCGCGGCGTCCCCGGCGACGAAGACCCGCCCCTCGCGGTAGCGGTCGACGATGCCGTGCTTGATCCGGAAGATCGATGACCAGCGCAGGTTGCTCGCCGTCGTCCCGGGGGGACCGAGGTCGTCGATCGCGGCCTGCATGTCGGCCAGCGTCGGCGGCTCGTACTCCTGCCAGAACCCGGGCGGGACGACGCCGGAGCCCACTGCGTCCTGCCACCGCTGGGGGGCCAGGGTCGCGATCCGGTAGCGGTTGCGGCCCTTGAGCGGAACGCAGACGAGCATCCCGGTGAAGTCGTCCTCGTTCTCGATGCGCACGAAGCGCACCAGGTGCCCCGCCGGCAGGTCCCAGTCGACGTCGACGTCCCCGAGCATGAACAGCTGCGGGAACATCGACAGCCCACCCTCGAAGGCCAGCCCGAGCCCGGAGCGGACGGCGCTGTGCGCTCCGTCGCAGCCGACCAGGTACTGCGCCCGGGTGGTCTCGACCTCGCCGGAGACGTGCCGCAGCTGCGCGGTGACGCCCTCGTCGTCCTGGCTGAAGCCGACCAGCTCGACCCCGCGCTCGACGACCACGCCCAGGGAGGCCAGCTTGGCTCCGAGGATGCGCTCGGTGTCGTACTGCGGCAGCCCCAGGTGGGCGTAGGGCAGCTCGTCGAGGCCGGCCCAGTCGACCTGGTGGGTCTGCACGCCGTTGACGAACACCGTCTGGCCGTACAGCCAGATCCCGGCGTCCATCGCCTCGGTGACGATGCCCTGGTCCTCCCAGATCTCCATCGTCCGGCAATGGATGCCGATCGCCTTGTCCGCCTGCGTCGACGCCTGGGGGCGCTTGTCCACGACGCGGACGGCGATGCCCCGGCGGGCCAGCTCGATGGCGTGGGTCAGGCCCGCCGGTCCGGCGCCGACGACGAGCACCTCGACGGCCCGGCCGGGGGTGTGCGAGACCTCCCCGAGGTCGGCCGGCAGCAGCGCCGCGGCGGGTGCGTGCCCGTCGTCCGGCTTCTCCACGAACTCCTGCACGCTGGCGCTGGGCACCGTGCTGGGCGCGGCCGCCCGTACCGGCGGCCCGGCCACCAGCTCCAGGTCCGGCTCCGGCGCCACGGGCACGCCGACGTCCACGGCGGCCGGCTGCTGCGCGGGCCCGGGCGTCGCCTCCGCGGCCGAGGGCGTCGCCGGTCGGGCGCGCAGCGCGAAGACCCTGCGGTCCTCGCCCCTGGCCAGCCACCGGCCCAGCGGTCCGGTGGTCCAGTTGCCCGGCTCCGCCGCCCAGTCGGTGAAGCGCTGCTCGGAGTCCCACTCGGCGACGACGTGGTAGCGCCGCCCGTCGGCCTCGCGCAGCAGCTCCTCGCGGGCGTGGCCGGGGGCGCTGCGGGCGAGCTGCGCGGCGGCGAGGTAGGCGAGTTCGAAGGCCTCCTGTTCCCAGGGCTCGACGGCGACGGCGGTGTCGACGCGCACCCGCTCCACCTCGACGTCCCCGCCCGGCGAGTCCAGCGGGGTGAAGTCCGTGTCCGTGTCCGGTCGCTGGCGGATCTCCAGCACCTCGCGCCGGAACTCCACCGAGTGCCACCGGGCCAGCGGTGCGCCGGCGTCCATGTGCGAGGGGTCCTCCACCCACTGCACGAAGTCGTCCTCGGACTCCCACTCCGCGAAGATGTGGTAGCGCAGGCCGAACTCGTCGCGCAGCAGCTCCTCGCGCACGTACCCGCGGGAGTCCCCGATCCGCTGGGTGACCGTGGTGTACGCCCGCTCGAAGGCGACCTGCTCGCCCGGCTTGACGCTGGTGGAGAAGTCGATGCGCACCGGCCGGGGCCGCTCGGCCGCCACCGTCGCCAGCACGGTGAAGGTCGAGCGGGTGGCGTCCTCGCGCAGGTCGCGCAGCGCCTCGGTGAGCGTCTCCCGGGCGGCACTGCGTCCGAAGGCGTCCACCGACGCCCGGTCGGTCCAGTCGCTGACGATGCCGAACCAGCGCGGGTCGCCCTCGTCGCGCATGAGCTCCTGGCGCAGGTTGCCCGGCACCCGGGCGATCTCCGCGGCGGCCCGGTGCCAGGCGGCCTCGAACTCGGCCTCGCAGCCCTCCCGCGCGCGCATCCGCAGGAGGGTCCGCACGGCCGCCCTGCCGCCGTCCGCCGGCGCCGCCGTCATGCGCGGACCTCCACCGACCGCCCTGCGCCGGGGACGACGGCCAGCACCTCGTAGGTGTTGCGGGCGGCGTCCTCGCGCAGGTCGCGCAGTGCCTCGGTGAGCGTCTCGCGGGCGCTGCTGCGCCCGAACCCGTCCACCGCGGCGCGGTCGGTCCAGTCGCTGGTGATGAGGAAGGTGCGGGGGTCCTCGACGTCGCGCACCAGCTCCTGGCGCAGGTTGCCCGGCACCCGGGCGATCTCCGCCGCCGCCCGCCGCCAGGCCGCCTCGAACGCCGCCTCGCAGCCCTCGCGCGTCCGCATCCGCAGCATCGTCCGGACGCCGGGGAGCTCCTCGCCGGCGCTCACGTCCGCGCCTCCCCCGGCGTGCGGCGCAGCACGAGGGCGCTGTTGAAGCCGCCGGCGCCGCGGGCCAGGACGACCACGGTCGACACGTCCTGCACCCGGGTGTCCCGCACCAGGTCGACGCCGGGTGCCTCGATCGGCTGCTCGAGGAACGCCGTCCCCGGGACGATGCCGTCCCGGGCGGCGAGCAGCGCGGTGGCGACGGCGAGCGCCGATCCCCCGGCCATCAGCCGGCCGGTCCACGACGACGGCGCGGTGACCGGCACCGGCGTCCGCCGGTCGCCGAATACGGCGCCGATCGCCTGCAGCTCGAGCGCGTCGAGCTCCGGCGTCCCGGCCCCGTCGGCGACGACGAGGTCGACCTCGTCGGGCGACACGCGGGCGTCGGCGAGGGCCAGCCGGATCGCCCGGGCGTACTGGGTGGCGTCGGGTGCCGGGTCCTCGTGGTGGTGGGCGTCGTGCGTGGCGCCGTAGCCGGCGACCTCGCCCCACACCTTCTCCGCCCCGCGGGCCCGGGCGGCGCCGGGCTCCTCGAGCAGCAGGATGGCGCCGCCCTCGCCGACGACGTGCCCGTTGGCCCGCCGGTCGAAGGGCAGGTACGCCTCCTCGGGGCGGGTGGCGGTCGAGAGCCGGCCGCTGGTCGCCTGGCACAGCAGGGCGTACGGGCACAGGCCGGCCTCGGTGCCGCCGACGAGCACCGCCGGGGTGCCGCGACGCGCGACGCGGCGCGCCCACCCGATGCTGTCCAGGCCGCCCGCGCCCTCGCTCACGACGACGCCGGAGGGGCCCTTGTAGCCGTCGCGGATGGAGATCTGGCCGGTGCTGGCCGCGTAGAACCAGGCGATGGACTGGTAGGCGCCCACCGAGCGCGGGCCCTTGGCCCACAGCCCCTGGATCTCGTGCTGGCTGAACTCGTTGCCGCCCGACCCCGACGCGAGGAACACCGAGGTGGCGTAGACGTCCTCGGGCTGCTCGTAGCGGGCGTCGGCCGCTGCCAGGGTGGCCGCGGCCAGCGACATCCAGGTCCAGCGATCGGTCTGCACCTTCAGTTGCGTCGCGACGTGCTCGTCGACGTCGAAGTCGCGGACCTGGCCGGCCAGCGAGATGCCGTAGGACGTGGGGTCGAAGCCCTCGATCGGCCTGATCGCCGGCTCGCCGCGCAGCATCGCCTCCCAGTGCGCCTCGACGCCGATGCCGGTCGGGGCGACCACCCCGATCCCGGTGACCAGCAGGCCGGTCATTCGGTCCTCCTCGAGGGGGCGGCCAGCACGATGGCCGACTGGAAGCCGCCGAACCCGCTGCCGACCGAGACCGCGACGTCGACCTTCTGCTCGCGGGCGACCTTCGGCACGTAGTCCAGGTCGCACTCGGGGTCGGGCACCTCGTAGTTGGCGGTGGGCGGCAGGACGCCGCGCTGCACGGCCAGCGCCGTCGCGGCGACCTCGATCGAGCCGATCGCGCCCAGGGAGTGGCCGACCATCGACTTGATCGAGCTCATCGCCACGCGGTCGGCCGCCGATCCGAGGCTCTTGTGCACCGCCGCGGTCTCGTGCCGGTCGTTCTGCTTGGTCCCGGAGCCGTGCGCGTTGACGTAGCCGACCTCGCTGGGGTCGATGCGGCCCTGGTCGAGCGCCTGGCCGACGGCCTCGGCCATCTCGGTGCCGTCGGGCTTGAGGCCGGTCATGTGGAAGGCGTTGCACCGGCTGGCGTAGCCGGTGACCTCGCAGTACACCTCCGCGCCGCGCCGCCGGGCGTGCTCGAGCTCCTCCAGGATGAGCACGGCGGCGCCCTCACCCATGACGAAGCCGTTGCGGCGGGCGTCGAAGGGCTTCGACGCGTGCTCGGGGTCGGCGTTGTTGTCCGTCGTGGCCCGGATGGTGTCGAAGCAGGCCATCGAGATCGGCGAGATGGGGGCGTCGCTGGCCCCCGCGACCACGACGTCGGCGTCGCCGTCCTCGATCAGCTGGCTGCCGTAGCCGATCGAGTCGATGCCCGAGGTGCAGCCGGTGGAGACCACCGTGGCCGGGCCGTGGGCGCCGAAGCGGACGGCCAGCTCGGTGGCACCGCAGCTGGGCACGAGGGCGTGGGCGAGGAAGCGGGAGGCGTAGCGGGGGTCGACCAGCCAGTGCCGGCCGGCGTCGCTGACCGACACGTACTCCTGCTCCAGCCGCATGGTGGCCCCGACGGCGCTGCCCAGCGTGACCCCGACCCGGTCGGGGTCCGGGGCGTCGGGCGAGTCCGACCCGATGGGCAGGCCGCTGTCGGCCACGGCCTCGTCGGCGGCCACCATCGCCATCTGCACGAACCGGTCGTTGCGGTGCACCTCCTGGGCGGTGAGCCCGAGGAGCCGGCCGTCGAAGTCGACCTCGGCGGCGACCTGGGACCGGAACCGGCTCGCGTCGAAGAAGGTGATCCGGCGTGTCGCGGTCCGTCCGGCGGTGATCATGTCCCAGAAGCCCTCGCGGCCCATCGACCCGGGCGCGACCACCCCGATCCCGGTGACGACGACCCGCCGCCCGTCGGCGCTCATCGCACGCCCGGCGGGAGCTCGGTGTCCACGTGCCCCAGCTCCGGGCGCGGGGCCAGCGGGCCGCACATGAAGACGAAGAACGCGGTGGTCGAGGAGTCGTTGACGATGCGGTGCCGCACCCCGATCGGGATGTGGACGGCGGACTCGGGGGTCAGCCGGCGCTCCTCGCCGTCCAGGGTGACCAGGACGTCGCCGCTGTGGCAGTAGAGGTACTCCTCCGAGTACGGGTGCCAGTGCTCGGTGACGATCTCGCCGGGCTCCAGGGTGAGGGTGCCCATGAAGCCGGCCGTCGCGCCGACGCTGGCCGGCGAGAGCAGGACGCGGATGTCCCCGCCGCGGCGGCGGTTGGGGGGCGTGTCGGCGCGGTGGACGGTCGGCCCGCAGCGCGTCGGCGTGGCCGGCGCGTGCTGGATGGTGGTCATGTCTCTCCTCGGGTCGGGACGGGCACCGCGGGGGCGGGCTGGAGCGGGTCGGGGGGGAGCGGTGTCCCGGGCCCGGAGGCCAGGTGCACCGGGAGGTGCGGGTGGACCTGGCGGACCAGCGGCCCCAGGACGGGGACGGCGGCCACCTCGACCACCGAGGTGGCGCCGGCCTCGACCAGCGCGCGCGAGGTCGCCTCCCACTGCACCGGCGAGGTCAGGTGGGCACGCAGGCAGCGCGCCAGCTGCTCGGGGTCGCGGGTCGGCCGGCCGTCGGCGTTGGGGACGACGGGCACCTCGGGCTCGGACCACTCGAGGTCGGCCAGGGCGGCGGTGAGGTGCCGGGCGACCGGCGCCACCAGGGGGCCGTGGCAGGCGTTGCGCCCCGGGAGCCGGACGAGGTCCAGCCCGGCGGCGAGCACGGCCTCCCGCGCCCGGTCGATGGCCCCACAGTCGCCGGCCAGCAGGACCTGCGCCGGACCGTCGACCGCGGCGACGGTCAGCGCCCGGGTGGTGCCGACCTCGGCGACGACCGCGCGGGCGACCTCGCCGGCACCGGGCCCGACGACCGCGGCCATGCCCGCACAGGACGGGCGCGGCGACAGCGACAGCAGCTCGGCCCGCCAGTGGACGAACTCGACGACCTGGTCGAGCGGCAGGGCGCCGGCGGCCACCAGGGCGGCGTACTCACCCACCCCGTGCCCGGCGACGACGACCGGCCGCAGCCCGCGCGCGGTCAGGCTCCGGTAGCCGGCGACCCCGTTGACCACGACCTCGACGTGCGCGGCGGTGGTGTCGCAGCACAGGTTGAGCGGGTCGCGCCACCAGGAGGCCACGTCGCGCCCGACCACCGCGGTGGCCTCGTCGACCACCGCGCGGGCCGCCTCGTCGTCGAGCCAGGCGTCGATGGCCCCGGCGCGGACGCCGGCCTCGCCCGCGAGGACGACGGCGGGACCGGTCACCTCTCTGGCTCCTCGGTCGGGGCAGGGGCCGCCGCCTCCACCTTCTCCTTGATGACGGCCATCTGGACCTTGCTGTTCGCGTCGATCCGCCGCGTCATGCCCTCGGTGTCGATCGGGGCCTCCGGACGCATCCGGAAGTCCTGCACCCACCGCATCCGGGTGCCGGACCCCTCCGGGGCGTAGCTCCAGTAGATGTCCATGAACTCGAAGGGCCCCGGCTCGACCCGCCGGGCGCGGACCTCGTGGGTCGCCGGGTCGAGCGTGCGCTCGGAGACCCAGCTCCAGACGCGTCCGCTCTCGTCCGGGTGCATCTTGAGCCGGAACCGGAACCACGTCTCCGTCTCGGCCAGGATCTCCACCTCGCTGTACTCGGTGAACAGGTCCGGCCACGACGGCAGGTCGTTGGTCATCGCCCAGACGTGGTCGATGGGGGCGTCGATGAGGATCGAGTTGTCCGTGTGCCCCGCGGTGGCGGTGGCGGTGCCCGGCTCGACGCTGCTGCTCATGGGAGCTCCTCGGGGTGTCGGTAGATGGAACGGCGGTGGGCCCCGTCCAGAGGCTCGCCACGAGCTCGCGAGCGGTGCGGAGGACGGGCGGCCCCGCTGCAGGGGCCCGCCGCGAGCCTGCGAGTGGCGGGGGCAGCGGGGTCCTTTCTCAGGCCATGCCGGCCGAGGACTGGGCCGCGTTGACCGTGTCGACGATCTCGCCGAGCGTGTAGCGGTCCGGGCTGTCGTCGGGCATCTCGGTGCCGAAGCGGTCCTGCAGCTCGGTCTGCAGGTTCAGGAAGGCCAGCGAGTCCAGGCCGATGTCGCAGAAGCGCGCGTCGGGGTCGGTGGTGTGCGACGACGGGGGCAGCCCGGACTTCTCGGTGAGCAGGGTCATGAGGTCGCTGAGAGTGAAGGTCGTGTCGGGCACGGTGTCGGTCCTTCCGGTGGGGTGGCGGGGTCCGGCTGCGCGTCTGCGGCCGGCTGGACGAGGGAGAGGGCGCCGCGGGAGGCGGGGAGCCCGGGGGTGGGGGAGTCGGCGAGCGCGGCCGCGCGGGCCAGCACGTCGGGCAGCTGCCGGTCGAGGAACTGGATGTCGTGGCGGTCGGCGGTGACGTCGGGGTCCCGCAGCAGGGCCCGGTGCAGCGCGACGGTGGTGTGCACGCCGGGGCCCTCCACCCGTAGCTCGGCCAGCGCGCGGTCCATCCGGCGGATCGCCTGCTCCCGGTCGGGGGCCCAGACGACGAGCTTGCCCAGCAGCGAGTCGTAGTCCGGGCTGACCGTGTCGCCCTGCCGGTAGCCGGTGTCGAACCGGGTCCACGGCCCGTCGGGCACCTGCAGCACGTCGAGCCGGCCGGGGGCGGGGGCGAAGCCGCGCGCCGGGTCCTCGGCGTTGATCCGGCACTCGATGGCCGCACCGCGGGGCACGACGTCGGACTGGTGCAGCTGCAGCCGCCGGCCGGCCGAGACGAGGATCTGCTCGCGCACCAGGTCGATGCCGGTGAGCAGCTCGGTCACCGGGTGCTCGACCTGGATCCGGGCGTTCATCTCCATGAAGTAGGCCGACCCGGACTCGTCGACCAGGAACTCCATGGTGCCGGCGCCGGTGTAGCCCACCGAGAGGGCGCCGTGCACCGCCAGCCGGCCGAGCTCCGCGCGCTGCTCGGGGCTGAGGTGGCCGGCCGGGCCCTCCTCGAGCAGCTTCTGGTGGCGCCGCTGCAGCGAGCAGTCCCGCTCGCCGAGGGAGACGCCGTTGCCGTAGGTGTCGCAGAGGATCTGCACCTCCACGTGCCGCGCGCGGGCGAGGTGGCGCTCCATGTAGACGGCGGGGTCCCGGAACACCGCGCGGGCGGTGGCCCGGGTGGCGGTGAACGCGTCGGGCAGGTCCGCGGGGTCGCCGACGACGGTCATGCCCCGCCCGCCGCCACCCGCGGCCGCCTTGATGATCAGCGGGTAGCCGATCCGCTCGGCGACCTCCCGCGCCTCGTCGACGCTGCCGACCGGCTCCACGACGCCCGGCAGCAGCGGCAGGCCGGCCTCGGCCATGAGCCGGCGCGCGGTGGCCTTGTTGCCCATCTGCTGCATCACGGCCGGCGGCGGGCCGACGAAGGTCAGCCCCTCCGCGGCGCAGATCTCGGCGAAGTCAGGGTCCTCGGAGAGGAAGCCGTAGCCGGGGTGGATCGCGTCGGCGCCGGTGCGCAGGGCCGCCTCCACGATGTTGGCCACGTGCAGGTAACTGCGCCGGGGCGCGGCCGGCCCGATGTGCACCGCCTCGTCGGCCAGGTCCACGACGGCGGAGTTGCGGTCGGAGGTCGAGTAGACGGCGACGACCTCGATGCCGAGCTCCCGGCAGGCCCGGGTGACCCGGACGGCGATCTCGCCGCGGTTGGCGACGAGCAGCCGGCCGATCACCGGGACCGTCCCGGGGGCCGCAGCCGCATGAGCACCTGGTCGTACTCGACCGACTCGGCGTCGCCCACCAGGATCTCGGCGATCACGCCGGCCTCGTCGACGACGATCGGGTTCATCAGCTTCATCGCCTCGACGATCCCGACGGTCTGGCCCGCCTCGACCTCGTCGCCGACGCGGACGAACGGGTCGGCCCCGGGCGACGGCGCCGTGTAGAAGGTGCCGACGAGGGGCGAACGGACCGACCCCGCCACCTCCGGAGCGGCCGCCGCCGGGTCGGGCCCGGCGGCCGGGCGGACGTCGCGGTCGCCGGGGGCCGCGGACACCGGGGACGGCGCCGCGGCGGGCGCGGCCGCGGGAGCCGGTGCGGCCCACTCGACCTCGATGGCGCGGTCGCCGTCGCGGACACTGAGCCGGCGCAGCTCACCGGGCAGGGCGCGGGCCAGCGCCACGACGTCGTCGCGCAGGTCGGGAGCCTCGTCGTCCGGGCGGGGGGCGGGCGTCGTCGCGATCGTCCGCGGGGGGAACTCGCTGGCTGACACGGTCATCCCTCCACCGGCTGCAGGGGGCGCTCGTCCCTGCCGATGCGCTCGAGCCGCCGGGACCGGGTGTCCAGCAGCGTGGCCACGTCGAGGCGGCAGATCTCGTCGAGCTCGCGGATGAGCGCCCGGCGGAGCAGCCGGGCCGCCGCGGCGGGGTCGGTGTGGGCGCCGCCGGGGGGCTCGGGCACCACCGAGGTGGCGATGCCCGACGACCGGAGGTGGGCCGCACCCAGCCGCATGGCGCGGGCGGCGGTCGGTGCGGCCACCGCCGTCCGCCAGAGGATGGCGGCGCACCCCTCGGGGCTGATCACCGACAGGTAGGCGTTCTGCAGGACCAGCAGCCGGTCGGACGTGCACAGCGCGAGCGCGCCGCCGCTGCCGCCCTCCCCGGTGACCACGGACACGACGGGCACCCGGAGCCGGCTGCTGCGCATGATGATCTCGGCGATCGCGTGCGACTGGCCGCGCTCCTCGGCCTCGGGTCCGGGGTGCGCCCCGGGTGTGTCGACGAGGGTCACGACCGGGAGTCCAAAGGCCTCGGCGTGGTCGAGCAGCCGCTGCGCCTTGCGGTAGCCCTCCGGGTGGGGCATCCCGAAGTTGCGGGCGACCCGCTCGCGGACCGTGTGGCCCTTCTCCTGGCCGATGACGACGACCGTCCGGCCGCCGATGGCGGCGATCCCGCCGACCACCGCGGGGTCGTCGGCGAAGGCCCGGTCGCCGTGCAGCTCGACGAAGTCGTCGAACGCGGTGCGCAGGTAGTCCAGGGTGGTGGGCCGCTCCACGACCCGCGCCCGCTGGACGACGTCCCACGGGTCGTCGTCCACGCCGTCGTCGGCCGGCAGTTCGTAGTCCCCGGCGTCGTCGTCCGGCTCCCCGGGCAGGATGCCGGGCCCGTGCAGCGCGAGCAGGCGGGCGAGCAGCGGCCGCAGGTCGGCCCGGTTCTCCACCCGGTCGACCAGTCCGTGCGCGAGGAGGAACTCGGCGGTCTGGAAGTCGGCGGGCAGCTCGGCGCGGATGGTCTCCTGCACCACGCGCGGCCCGGCGAAGCCGATGTGCGCGCCGCGCTCGCCGACCAGGACCGACGCGAGGGTCGCGAAGGAGGCCGACACCCCGCCGTAGGTGGGGTCGGTCAGCACGCACACCGAGAACAGCCCGGCCTCGCGGTGCCGGCCGAACGCCTCGCTGACGCGGGCCATCTGGAACAGCGAGAAGACGCCCTCCTGCATCCGGGCGCCCCCGCTGGCGCACACGGTGACCAGGGGCAGACCGCGCTCGAGGGCCAGCTCGGCCGCGCCGCTCACCCGGCGGCCGACCTCGACGCCCATGCTGCCGCCGAGGAAGGCGAAGTCCATGACCGCGACGACGGTCTCGCACCCGCCGATGCGGGCCACGCCGACCACGACGGCCTCCGACTCGCCCGAGCGACGCGCGGCGTCGGCCAGCCGGTCGGGGTAGTCCCGCAGGTCGGTGAAGGACAGCGGGTCGGGCGCGCCCAACTGGAACGCCACCTCCGAGAAGCTGCCCGGGTCGGTGAGCAGCACGATCCGGGCGCGCGCGCTGAGCCGGAGGTGGTGGTCGCACTCCGGGCAGACGTGCAGGTTGCGGTCGAGCCGTTTGCGGTAGAGCAGCCACCCGCAGTCGGGGCAGCTGACCCACCCCACCTGGTCCGCTGCGGCCGCGACGGACGCGGTGGCAGTCGGCGCGGAACGTGTCATGTCGGCCTCCCAGTCCCCCCGTGCGGTCTCACTCGGCGGAAGACGTCCAGTGGTAGAAGCGCCGAGCCATCGCGTCCTGCGGTGAGCGCCAGTTCGGGTCGTAGGCCTCGATGAACGGCCGGAGCTCGTCGCTGACGGCGCGGAAGGACGGCAGCGACTGCGCGATGCGCATCGCCTCCGACGCGGGCCGGTCGAAGTCGATGAGGTGCACGTAGAGCTCGTGGAACTGGTACAGGGACCGGGACCGCACGCCGATCTCGTGGGGCATCGAGGTGGCGTCGGAACGGCCGAAGATGTCAGCGACCTTGTCGGCGTCGGCCGGCGCCATCTTCGCGATGATCATCGTTTGGTGCACGGGGTCTCCCAGCGTCGCGGCGGCCCGCAGCGGGGCTCGGGACGACGACATTAGGGACGCGGCAGGGGCTGGCACATCGGCCGCAGGTCCAGTTCAGCGGCACACCCGGAGGAGGGGAGGCGCACCCGGCCGGCACGCCCCGAGGAGCAGGGAGGGCGTCCGGACGTCGAGGGGTCCCCCTCCGGCCGGAGGAGGGTCGTCCACCCCGACGGTGTACGACCCCCCGGCCGGAGGAGCCGGGGCCCTACCCGGGTATGAACTCGCCGCAGGATCGGGCCTCTCCCGCAGATCCCTGTGGCGACCTGCGCGAATGCGGCCTAGCTTCCGGAGGCTGGGGGTCGCCCCGCGGGGCCGGACGGGGAGCGGAGTTGAGGTGCATGGCCGAACCGGACGACGCTGTGCCCCCCTCCGCGGTGTCCGGCACCGAGCGGCCGGTCCGGGTGCTCATCTGCGACGACCACGAGGTCACCCGGCACGGTCTGCGGGCGGTGCTCCGCCGCATCCCCGGCCTCAGCGTCGTCGCGGAGGCGGCCTCCGTCGGCGAGGCGCTGCCGCTGGCCGCCACCGCCCGCCCCGACGTCACCTTGATGGGTATCGACGGTCAGGGGGCGGCCCTCCCGGGCGTGGTGCGCGAGATGACCGGGACGGGAACGCGCGTCCTGCTGCTCGGTGAGTCCGGCGCCGTGAGCGACCTGCTGGAGGTCCTGCGGGCGGGGGCTCGTGGCTACGTGCACGCGGCCGTCAGCTCGCAGCGCCTCATCGAGTGCGTGCGCGCGGTGGCCCGCGGGGAGACCGTCCTCGACGCCGACGTCACCGGCGAGCTGCTGCACCGGCTCGACGACGTGGTGCGCTCCGAGGACGGGGAGCCCCGCGGCCACGGTCCGCTGACCGCCCGGCAGCAGGGGGTGGCCGAGCTCGTGGCCCAGGGCCTGACCAACGCGGAGATCGCCGACCGCCTGCAGCTGAGCCGCGCCACCGTCAAGGGCCACATCACGGTGGCGCTGCGCCGGCTGGGGCTGCGGGACCGGACCCAGCTCGCCATCCACGTGCACCGGAACCCGCAGTTCGGCGACGGTCGGGGGGTGTTCCCCGCCGGTTGCTGAGGCGGGGTGCGGGAGCTTGGGGCAGGATCCTGTGAAAGCGCTGTGAACCCTCTGGACACAACCTGCCACTCCGCCACTAGAGTCACTCCAGTCCGGAGGAAACGGGCACGTGTCGAGAAGGCCGGCTCGCGGGGCGACAGCTCTGTCGATCCGGGCACAGGGGGCGACATGGACAAGCACGATGTCGGATCGGCACCGGGGCGCCCGGGCGACCCACGACTCCACCCTGCGGGCTCGGTACCCGCTCCGCGGTGCGGCGGGCCGGTCCCCGCCCGACCGCACACCACCCGGCCGCCGACGAGCCTGGTGTGCGTCCTGCTCTGCGAGGACCGCGAGGTGTTCCGCACCGGGCTGCGCGTCGTCCTGGAGGCCGAGCCGGACATGGCCGTCGTCGCCGAGACCGCCCACCTGCCCGAGGCCCTCGAGGCGACCGGGGACCAGGAGGCCGTGGTGGTCGTCGTCCGGCAGGGTCTGGTCGCCGGTGACGCGCTGCCGCTGCTGCGCACCCTGTGCCGGCGGAACACGTCGGTCCTCGTGCTCGCCGAGCCGGAGACGGAGTCCGATCACGAGCTGGTCGAGATCCTGCGGGCCGGCGTCCGCGGCTACCTGCCCCGGCGCTCGGGCGCGCAGCGGCTGGTCGACGGCGTGCGGGCGCTGGCCCGGCACGAGTCCGCACTCGACCCGGCGGCCACCAACCACCTGGTGCACCACCTGACCACCGGTCAGCAGCCGCCGTCGGCCCCGACGCTGCGGCCGCTCGACCGGCTGACCGACCGGCAGCGCGAGGTCGCCGAGCTGGTGGCCCAGGGGCTCAGCAACGAGGAGATCGCCGGCCGGCTGTTCCTCAGCCTGGCCACGGTCAAGAGCCACCTGACGACGTCGATGCGCCGCCTCGGCATCCGCTCGCGGACCGAGCTGGCCATCCTCGTCACCCGGGAGAGCTCACCGGCCGCCTGAAGGAACACCGGCACTGGCCACTGTCGCTCTGTTCCTGACGCCTCCGCGCGGCTGCAACGGCGCGGGAGCAGGTGGAACAGCGCGACAGTGGAGGGGGCTCGGCGCACCCGAGCGTCACTGTGAGCGGCGTGACGCTCGCGGCCCGGAATGGTCGCCGTCATCCCGGCGATGGACACAGGCGTGGACCTGTTCTCCCCTGTGACCCTGGGCGACATTGAGATCGCCAACCGTGTCGTCATGGCCCCGCTGACCCGGATGCGCTCCGGCGCCAGCGGCGTCCCCGGAGACCTCGTCGTCGAGCACTACCGCCAGCGCGCGGGGCTCGGGCTGGTCATCACCGAGGGGACCTACCCCGACCACGAGGGGCAGGCCTTCGTCGGCCAGCCCGGCATCGTGACCGACGATCAGGTCGAGGGCTGGCGCCGCGTCGCCGAGGCCGTGCACGCGCGCGGCGGCAAGGTCGTGTTGCAGGTGATGCACGGCGGCCGGGTGACCCACCCCGACGTCAACGGCGGACGCCGCGTCGTGGCCCCGAGCGCCATCGCGATCGACGGCGAGGGCCACACCGAGCGGGGCAAGCAGCCCTACCCGGTGCCGCACGCGCTGACCGTCGAGGAGGCGCGCCAGACCTTGCAGGACTTCGTCTCCGCTTCCACGCGCGCCATCGACGCCGGCCTGGACGGCGTGGAGATCCACGGCGCCAACGGCTACCTGCTGCACGAGTTCCTCTCCCCGGCGTCCAACCAGCGCACCGACGAGTACGGCGGCTCCCCGGAGAACCGGGCGCGCTTCGTCGTCCAGGTCGTGCGGGCGGTGGCCGCGGCCGTCGGCGCCGGCAGGGTCGGCCTGCGGATCTCGCCCGAGCACGACATCCAGGACGCCTACGAGACCGACCGGGACGACGTCCGCGCCACCTACGGCGCGCTCATCGACCAGCTCCGCCCGCTGGGCCTGGCCTACCTGTCGGTGCTGCACGCCGAGCCGGCCGGTGACCTCGTGCAGGAGCTGCGCGAGCGCTTGGGCGGGCCCCTGGTCGCCAACAGCGGCTTCGGCTCGATCACCACGCGCGAGGAGGCGGTGCGGCTGATCGAGGCCGCGCACGCCGACGCCGTGGCCGTGGGCCGGGCCGCCATCGCCAACCCCGACCTGGTCGAGCGCTGGAGGGGCGAGCACCCGGAGAACGAGCCCAAGGCGCACCTGTTCTACGCCAGCGGTGCCGAGGGGTACACCGACTACCCGACGCTCAAGGCCGGCTGAGGAGGGACCCCCTCCTCCCCACCCCTCGCAGGCGCGCGGCGGTGCCTGGAGGGGGCCGCTCTGCTGCGTCGTCAGGCGGTGAGCGGTGCGGGGGCCAGCACGGTGCCGGTCCCCACCAGGACGGCGGCGGGCGCCGGGGGCGCGAACTCGACCAGCGACTGGGCCAGCCGGGCCAGCATCGGGTCGGAGTCGACGCCGCTGACGATGCTGCGGTCCATCTTGATCACGTCCGGGTCGGCCATGACGATGTGCCGCAGGCTGGAGAAGCCGGCGCCGACGTCGTCGATGGCCAGCCGCATCCCCCGGCGGCGGAGCGGGGCCAGGGTCCCCTCGAGGGCGGGGTAGTCGTCGACCTGGTCGTGCTCGGAGAGCTCCAGCACGACCCGGTCGAGCGGCAGGGTCGCGAGCAGCTCGCCGCACTGCGGTGTCAGCAGGGTCTGCGCCGAGACGTTGAGCGAGACGTAGCCGTCGACGTCGCCGAGGGTCCCGGCGCCGCAGGCGAGGGCGAGCAGCTCCAGCCGGTGGCCCGCGCCGATGCGGTGTGCCTCGCCGAAGACGACGTCGGGGCTGCGCCCCACGCGGCCGGGAACCGGCTGAGCGCCTCGGCGCCGACCCGCGCCCCGGTGCACAGGCTGACGATGGGCTGCAGGACGACGACGGGACCGCCGGCGTCGATCACCGGGTCGATGCGGTGGTGGATCTCGGCGTGCTCCTGCTCGGTCCGCAGCTGCGGCTCGATGACCAGGGCCGCGGCGTCGGCGAGGACCTCCATCAGCGCCAGGTCGCGGGGGGAGACCTCGGGGTCGCCGACCAGGCCGTAGGCGCAGAAGGTGCCGTAGACGGTGCCGTCGCTGAGGACGACGGGGACGCTGACGTGGCCGCGGATCTGCGGCAGGTCGGCCGGGTGCAGGGCCATCGCCTCGGGCACGCGCCGGACGTCGGGCATGACCCGGGGGAGCCGGCCCTCGAGGACGGCGAGGCAGAAGCCGCTGTCCCGCGGGCCGCTGTAGCCGTCGGCCGGGGCGGCCAGCAGCGTGTCGACGACCTGCATCGTCCGCGCCCGCTCGTCCACGCGGCTGAGGAACGCCACGCTGAGGTCCAGCTTGCGGCGCGCGGTGCGCAGCAGCCGGGCGATCTGCGCCTCGGCCTCCGACCTCCTGCGTTGCACGCACCCCTCCAGCGGACGCCCGCGTCCTCGTGATCGGCATCCTGCACCCGAGGCGGTACCACCTCGGTCGGGACCGATCCGTTCCTCACCCAGGGTAGGTGGAGGACCGCGCACCGCCATCTTGTCCGGCTGCTCGTCCGACGCGCCGAGGCCGGGCACGACTCGCCGGGACCGAGTGTCGCGGCGCGCGGCCCGCGGGGACAGTGACAAGGGTCACCACTCGCTCGTCGACCTCCGGAGGTCGGAATGTCACGGTCCAGGTCGGTCCCCGAGCTCGCCACACGGGTCGGTGTCGCCGCCGCCATCGCGCTGTCCTCCTCGGCGCTGTGGGCGGTGTCGTCGACGGTCTCGCGGGCCGCGGTGGGCGCGGACGTCCCGGACTGCTACGCCGAGGACGCGGTGCTCACGGTGGAGGAGCAGCGCATCGGCCAGCCCCTGGTCGAGGGCGGCGAGTCGGCCGCGGCCCAGTTCCTCCGGGCCGCCGGCTTCGAGGCGGCGGTGGCGCAGTTCGCCACCGACCTGTGCGCGGCGCCGGACCTGGCCGCGGCCGAGGAGCTCGTCGTCCGCTCCGGCGAGGCGCTGTGGGAGCTGGCGCTGGCCCGGGCCCAGGGGGAGCGGGACACCGGCACGATCGACCGGTACGACGACCGGCCGCTGTACTGGGCCCGGCTGCACATGACGCGTGCGGTGCGCCAGTGGGAGGCGCCGGTCGAGGTGAGCGTCGTCCAGCGCAACGCGCTCGTCCACCTGCTCGACCACGCGTCCCGGGGGCTCACCACCATCGAGTGGCCGGAGGCCCCGGCCGACGCGACCCGCGTGATGATCAGCGGCTTCGACACCTACAGCCTCGACCAGAGCCTGCGCAACTCCAACCCCTCCGGGGCCACCGCCCTGCAGCTGGACGGCCGCACGCTCGAGACCGACGCGGGCCCGGTCGTCGTCCAGTCGGTCGTGTTCCCCGTCAACTGGACCGACTTCGACGAGGGCATCGTCGAGGACGCGTTCGGCCAGGTCCTGAGGCCGGACGAGGACCGCGCCGACCTCATCATGACCATCAGTCAGACGAGCCGGGGGCGGATGGACGTCGAGCAGTGGGCCGCCAACGCCCGCGGTGGCTCCCCGGACAACAACCGCAACACGCTCTTCGGGCCCATCTCCCGGCCGTCGCACTGGCCGCAGCCGGCCGACTCCCCGGAGTGGATCGAGACGACCCTGCCGTACGAGGCGATGATCGCCGCCGGGACCGGCCCCTGGCCGGTCGTGCTCAACGACGGGATCTGCGAGTGGCCCGCAGGGACCTTCCCGGCCCCGTCGGCGGTGCGCTGCCAGGACGACCCGTCCGAGGGCTCCCGGGCGGCGTCCGGACCGGGCGGCAACTACCTCTCCAACGAGAGCATGTACCGCTCCAACCGGCTGCGGATCGGCATGCAGGCGGAGGACGTCCCCGGCGGCCACCTGCACATCTCGGCGCTTGTGTACCCGGAGGACCCGGCGGTGCTGACCGGTCCCGAGTTCGAGGCCGACCGCCGGGCCGTCGTCGACCAGACGGTCGGGCTCGTGGCAGCGGCCGGCGCCGCCGCTCCCTGAGCGGGCCGTGATGTGATCGTCGCGGCGCGACACTGCGGTCGCGCCGCGACGAGGAGGCTCCATGGCCGAGGTGCACGGCAGGTGTGACGACCGCTTCACCGGGGTGCGGGAGGCGCTCGAGCGCGCGCTCGACGCCGACGAGCTGGGGGCGTCGGTCGCCGTCGACCTCGACGGGGAGACCGTCGTCGACCTGTGGGGCGGGTACCGCGACCTCGACCGGACCACCCCGTGGACCGAGGACACGATCGTCAACGGCTGGTCGACGACGAAGACGGTGCTCGCGCTGGCCGCGCTGCTCCTGGTCGATCGCGGGGACCTCGACGTCCACGCGCCGGTCGCCGACTACTGGCCGGAGTTCGCGGCCAAGGGCAAGAAGGACGTCGAGGTGCGGCACCTGCTGTCGCACACGTCGGGCGTCTCGGGCTGGGAGCGGCCGTTCTCGATCCGGGACATGTACGACTGGGAGAGCGCGACCGAGCGGCTGGCCGCGCAGGCGCCGTGGTGGGAACCGGGGACGGCGTCGGGCTACCACGCGAACAACCAGGGGCACCTGGTCGGTGAGCTGATCCGGCGGATCACCGGGCGCACCTTCAAGCAGTTCGTGGCCGACCAGATCGCCCGGCCGCTGGGCGCGGACCTCCAGATCGGCGCACGGGAGTCGGACTGGGAGCGCATCGCGCCCGTCGTCCCTCCGCCGCGGCCGGAGGAGGACCCCCGGGAGCAGGACCCGGGGTCGGTGATGGTGAGGACCTACACCGCCCCGGTCGCCTCGGCGAAGGCGGCGAACTCGCCGGAGTGGCGCCGGGCGGACCTCGGCGCGCTGAACGGGCACACGAACGCGCGCGGCCTGGTGCGGGCCATGCGGGTGCTGTCCCTCGGCGGCGGCGACCTGCTGTCACCGACGACGATCGACCTCGTCTTCGACCAGCAGTCCGACGGCGTGGACCTGGTGCTCGAGGCGCCGTTCCGCTTCGGCATCGGCTACTGCCTCGGCTCGCCGCTGATCCCCTACGTGCCCGAGGGGCGGACCATCTTCTGGGGCGGCTGGGGCGGGTCGATGATCGTGATGGACCTCGACCGCCGGCTGACCATCGGCTACCTGATGAACCGCATGGCACCGGGGATCCTGGGGTCGGACCGCAGCGAGGCCTACATCCGGGCGGTGTACGCCGCGCTCGGCTGAGGTTCGGGGGGAGTGCGGCATGGACCTCGACGACGTCGTCCCGGTGGCCGACCACGTGACCCGGCAGTCGCGGGTGATCGACGCGCCACCGTCCGTGGTGTGGGAGGAGCTGCACCGGCTGCGGCTCTCGTCGCTGCCGGTCACCCTGCTGTTCAGCGCGGTACGCGCGCTGCCGGTGCTGCTGGCCGGCCGGGGACGCCGCCGCCGCGGGCTCGACCGGACCTTCCTGGACGTGGTGCCGATCCCGGAGCTGGCCTCCGACCCGCCCTCGCACGTCGTGTTCGGCGGCGTGCTGCAGGCCTGGCGGCTGACCGGTGGCCGGCGACCGCCCGAGCTGGACGCGGCCGGGGTGCGGGAGTGGTCGGAGCCGGGCTGGGTGAAGGTCGGCATGGAGTTCCGGCTGACGCGGACCATCGGTGGCACGCGGCTGAGCTGCGAGACGCGGGTGGCCGCCACCGATGCGGGGACGCGGCGGCGCTTCGGCCTCTACTGGCTCGCCGTCCGGCCGGGCAGCTCGGCCATCCGGTGGGAGCTGCTCACCGCGGTCGCCATGCGGGCAGAGGCACGCGGCGGGTAGGACTCGTGCATGGCCTGGACCGAGCGCGACGTCCCCGACCTGACCGGGCGGACGGCGGTGGTGACCGGCTCGAACGGTGGCCTGGGTCTGCAGACGGCGCTGGTCCTGGCGGGTGGGGGTGCGCACGTGGTGATGGCTGCCCGGGACCTTGCGAAGACGGCGGCTGCCGAGGAGCGGGTCCGGGTGAGCCACCCCGCGGCATCGCTCGAGGTGGTGTCGCTGGACCTCGGCGACCTGTCGTCGGTGGCGGCTGCCGCGCGGTCCGTGCTGGCCCGGCACGAGCAGCTGGACCTGCTCGTGGACAACGCCGGGGTGATGGCGATGCCGCGGCGGACGACGGCCGACGGGTTCGAGGTGCAGTTCGGCGTCAACCACCTGGGGCACTGGGCGCTCACCGCGCACCTGCTGCCGGCGCTCCTGCGGGCACCGGCGGCGCGGGTGGTGACGGTGACGAGCACGGCGCGGCACCGGGCCGGGCGGCTGGACCCGGCGGACGTCCACCTCGAACGGGGTTACGGGGCGTGGTCGGCGTACGCGCGGTCGAAGATGGCCAACCTGCACTTCGGGCTGGGGCTGCAGCAGCGGTTCGCCCGCGCCGGTGTCCGCGCGTCGAGCCTGGTGGCGCACCCGGGGTTGACGAACACCGACCTGCAGGCGCGCGCGGTGCGGGAGGGCGGCGCCGGCCGGGTGGGGGCGTTCTTCGAGGTGCTGACCGCGCGGTCGGGGATGTCTCCGTTCGAGGGGGCCCGGCCGCAGCTCCGGGCCGCAACGGACCCGCGGGCGCGGGGCGGACAGCTGTACGCGCCGCGGTACGGCTCGCACGGACCAGCGGTGCGCCGGCCGATCCTGCGGCGGTGGGGCCTGCAGGAGCAGATCGACGTCCTGTGGCAGGTCTCCGAGCGCGAGACCGGCATCCCGTTGGACGTCGCCTCGGCGGGTTCCCTCCCGTGATCGCTCGATGAGTTCCACACGTGCCGGCAGGCACGATGGGCGACGTCGACGTGCCGGCTCCTCAGCGGGACCGGTGCGCAGTGAGCTCCGTCGGGCTCCCGCTGCTCGGAGCTCGATCGGGCAGCGTCGCCGTAGGCGAGCGCCCGTGACACGTCGGGGACACGAGAGCTCACGGGGTGTCAGGACAGGCAAGGGGCGTTGCGCGCCGGGATCATCGGGATGGCCTGCAGCCACCGCGCACGCCGCTTCTGGGGCAGCCTGCAGGCTGCGGCTGGTGGGTGGCCCTGGGGCCGGCGTGTCGCAGCGGCTCGACGGAGCGCTGCTGGCGGCTTTCCGGCGGTGGCGGCGCCGCCGTGAGCCGCGACGGACAGGTAGGCCGGGCCCCGAACTGGGGAGGGGACATGAACGGGCTGCTCGAGAGCAAGAAGGCGCTGGTGACGGGTGGATCGCGCGGCATCGGTCGGGAGATCGTGCTGGAGTACGCCCGGGCCGGCGCGAGTGTCGTGACCTGTGGTCGGCACTCGAGCGAGGCGCTGACGTCGCTGTCGCGCGAGCTGAAGGACGTCGGTGGGCAGCACCGCGTGCTCATCGCGGACGTGACGCACGCCGAGGAGGTCGACCACCTGGTCGACGAGTGTCGCGCGACGCTCGGCGGGCTCGACATCCTGGTGCACAACGCGGGCGTCAACAGTCGTGTGCCGTTCCCCGAGCTCCTCCTCGAGGAGTGGCAGCGGATCATGGACACCAACCTCGGTGCCGCGTACACGGTCACCCAGAGGGCGCTGCCGCTGTTGTCCGCCGGGGGCAGCGTCGTGTTCGTCGGCTCGCGGGTGGCCACGGTCGGCCTGCCGATGGGCGCGCACTACACGGCGTCGAAGGCCGGGCTGGTCGGTCTGGCCCGGTCGCTGGCCAAGGAGCTCGGACCGCGCGGGCTGCGGGTGAACGTGTTGGCTCCCGGGCCGATGGAGTCCGACGCGCCGATGCCGCCGGAGGCGCGCCAGAGGTTCGAGCACGGGGTCGCCCTCCGTCGGCTCGGGCGGGCCTCTGACGTGGCGGGTGTCGCCATCTTCCTCGCCAGCGACCTCGCGGCGTTCGTCAGCGGCGAGACCATCAACGTGGACGGAGGCGTCTGACCGCCAGCGAGGCCAGGCGTCTCGTGTCGGCTGCGGGTGCGGCTCCGTCTCCACACGCGCCGATGAGCGGACCCACCGCCGGCACGTCGTTCAGAAGACGGCCGCGGTCCCACCGTCGACGGGCAGGTTGACGCCGGTGATGTAGGAGGCGTCGTCACTGGCGAGGAAGAGGGCAGCCCGGGCGATGTCCTGGGGCTCGCCGAAGCGGCGCAGCGGGATCCGGGCCTTCTCCAGGTCGAAGGGGCTGCCCGGCTTGGAGAGCAGGTGCTCCGTGGCCGGAGTGCGGGTCAGCGAGGAGCTGATCGTGTTGACCCGGATGCCGAAGCGACCGCCCTCGACGGCGAGCTGGTAGGTCAGTCCCAGGATCCCTCCCTTGCTCGCCGCGTGGGCGCTCTGCGGCATGGACCACGATCCGCGGGTGCCCGCGATGGAGCCGACGTTCACGATCGCTCCGCCGCCGCGCGCCCGCAGGTGCGGCCAGACGGCCCGGATCGTGTAGAAGACCAGGGTCAGCTCGTTGCGCATCGTGAACAGCCAGCCCTCTGCGGGCAGCTCGTCCACGGGTCCGAAGCGGAGTGCCGACGGGTTGTTGAACAGCACGTCGACACCGCCGTGCTCGTCGGCCACGGAGTCGACCCACGCTGTTGCGGCCTCGTCGTCCCCGAGGTCCACACCGACCGCGGCGGTCATCCGTCCCCCGGCGGCACGTACCGACTCCACCGTCTCCTGAGCGGCCGCGTCCTGCTGGTCGCAGCCGACGACCGTGGCGCCCTCGGCGGCGAACAGCAGGGCCGTGGTGCGGCCGACCGCCCCCCCGACACCGGTGATGATCGTGATCTTGCCGTCCAGGCGACCGGGCATCGGTCTCTCCTCGTGTTCGGCGCCGGAGCATCGACACAGCCCCGGCCACTGTGACAACGGTCCTCGGACGGCGGCAAGGACCACCGACGTGACCGCCGTCCCGGGCAGATCGACCGGTGGGTGGCGGTGGGACGAGCCCGAACGGGTTCCCTCCGGCTCCTGCACCCGTGCCAGCCGGCCCCTCCTCCGGAGCGGGACCGAGGGCGAGGACCTCCCCTGCGCCGTCCCTCAGAAGCCGTCGACGGGCGGTCGCCAGGTCATCCACGACGAAGCACACGTGCCCGTCGCCCGGGCGGCTGCGGCCCGGATCGGCACCGACGCACCAGGCTCGGCCGACACCCTCGGGTCTTCTGGCGCTCGCTGGCCTGGCTGACCGGCCACCGCCGGCTGACGCTGGGCTCCGAGCGCTTCGCGGCTGAGCGGTGGGAAGAGCGGTGGTCGAGGACCGCAGGCGGTCTGCTGCGGTTTCTCATCCTCGAGCACGGCCTCATCGGCGGCCGAGGCGGTAGCCGACCAGGACGCCGAGCAGGGTGAGCAGGCTGCCGCCCGCGGCGCCGAGGGCGAGGGTGCGGAGGTCGGACGTTCCCGCGGGAACGCCGGCACGCCCGGTGAAGACCTGCGGCTGGGGAGCGGCGGGAGCCTCGGTGGCCTGACCGGTCACCGCCGCCGGCGCCTGGGGCGCCTCCGCGGCAACGCCCGCACCTGCCAGTTCGGCGTCCACCGCGGTGAAGAACTGGGCGGCCATCCGCTTGGCGACGCCGGTGATCATCCGCTGGCCCACGCCGGCCACCGGACCGCCCACCACGGCGTCCGCCGAGTAGGTCAGCACGGTCGACGAGTTCTCGGAAGGCGTCAGCTCGATCGTCACCGTCGCCCGCACCTGCCCCGGCGCCCCCGCCCCGGACGCGTGCATCACGTACGACGTCGGCCGCTCCTGGTCGGTCAGGTGCACCTCGCCGGCGTACGTCCCCTTCACCGCACCGACGCCCACGGAGACGTCCATCCGGTACGAGTCCTCGCCGACCCGCTCCAGCGCCAGGCACCCGGGGATGGTCCGCGCCAGCACCGCCGGATCGGTGAGCACCCGCCACACGTCCTCCGGCGACCCGTGCAGCACCGCCGAGCCGTCGAGGTTCACGCATCCACTCCCGTCCTGCGGCCCGACGCCGCTGTCCGCTCGGCCGTCTCCGAACGCATGAGGTCGTACAGCTCGGTGGGGGAGATCGGCATCGAGGTGATCCGCCGTCCCACCGCGTCCTCGATCGCCGACGCCAGCGCCGCCGACCCCGGGATCACCCCGGCCTCGCCGGCGCCCTTGATGCCCAGCGGGTTCAGCGGCGAGGGGGTCTGCTGGTGGTCGATCACGATGTCGGGCACCTCGGAGGCGTACGGCATCAGGAAGTCCATGAACGACGCGTTCTGCAGCTGCCCGTCGCTGTCGTAGGCCATCCGCTCGTACAGCGCCCCACCGACACCCTGCGCGACCCCGCCGTGCACCTGGCCCTCGACGATCATCGGGTTCACCACGTTGCCGCAGTCGTGCACCACCGCGTAGGTGACGACGTCGATCTCCCACGTCGCCGGGTCGATCTCCACCACCGCCGCGTGTGCACCGGACGCGAACGTTGAGCGCAGCGGCGAGTAGTAGTCGCGGTGCTCCAGCCCCGGGGCGTCGCCCTCGGCCACCGGCGGCTTGGTGTCGTCGTGCGTCGCGAACTGCGTCGCCTGCTTGGCCGCCTCGTCGAACGCGTACCGCAACGGGTTGGACAGCACCGCCACCGTCCGCAGCGGGATCGACGCGCCCGGCGTCCCCCGGACCTGCACGACGCCGTCCTCGATCTCCAGGTCACCCGGATCGGCCTCGAGGACGTCGGCGGCGATCCGCAGCGCCTTCACCCGCACCCCACGGGCGGCCAGCGCGATCGCGTTGCCGCTCATCACCGCGGCCCGCGAGGCGAACGTGCCGACGGCGTACGGGAAGCGGCGGGTGTCCCCGGTGGTCACCTCGACGTCCTCGATCGGCACCCCGAGCTCGGAGGCGACGATCTGCGCGAACGACGTCTCGTGCCCCTGGCCCTGCGTCGTCAGCCCGGTCGACACCAGCACCTTGCCGCTGCCCAGCACCTGCACGTGCCCGCCCTCGTACGGGCCGGGCCCGGTGCCCTCCACGTACAGCGCCATCCCGACGCCGAGCAGCTTCCCGCGCGCCTCGGCGTCGTCCCGCAGCGCGTCGACCCCGTCCCACCCGACCAGCGCCGTCAGCTTCCCGAGCAGCGCCGGGTAGTCGCCGGAGTCGTAGATGACCGGGCGGCCGTCCTGGAACGTCAGGTGGTGGTCGTAGGGGAACTGGTCGGGCTGGATGAGGTTCCGCTCGCGGACGACGGCCCGATCCAGGCCGAGCGCGTCGGCGATGCGGTCCATCGTCCGCTCCATCGCGAAGCAGCCCTGCGGCCGGCCGGCCCCGCGGTAGGGCGTCACGATGACCGTGTTCGTGTAGACGCTCTCCACGACCACCCGGTACACGGGGATGACGTAGGGGCCGACCAGCTGGGTCGCGGTCACGATCGGCACGATGATCCCGTACGGCGTGTACGCGCCGTTGTCGTGCCAGACGTGGACGTCGAGCGCGGTGATCCGGCCGTCGTCGTCGAACCCGACGCTGACCTCCTGCCGCTGCTGCCGCTCGTGCGCGCTGGAGATGAAGTGCTCCCGGCGGTCCTCGGTCCACTTCACCTCCCGGCCCAGCGCGATCGCCGCCATCGGCACCAGCAGCTCCTCCGGCCACGGGTGCACGATCTTCACGCCGAAGCCGCCGCCGACGTCGGGCGCGACCACCTCGACCTCGTCGAGCGAGAGCTGCAGCTTGGCGGCGATGGCGGCGCGCACCGACGTCGAGGCCTGGGTGCTCGTGTGCACCCGCAGCGAGCGGTCGTCGGCGTCCCACCGCGCGTGCACGCCCTTGCCCTCCAGCGGCATGCAGGCGCTGCGCTCGACGTACTGGGTGAACGAGAGCGTGCGCGGCGACGCGGCCAGCGCCGGCTCGACGTCCCCCGTCTCCTGGTGGTGGCGGGCCGCCACGTTGTCCGGGATCTCCTCGTGGACGGCGTGCTGCGCGGCCCGCGCCGCGTCCACCCCGACGACGGCGGGCAGCTCCTCGTAGGTGACGGCGATCCGCTCGGCGGCGTCCTCGGCGACGTACCGGTCGGTGGCCACGACCATCACGACCGGCTCGCCGACGTGGTTCACCTCGCCGTTGGCCAGCGGGTAGCCGGTGCGCGGCGCGTGCAGCTGCGGGTGCGGGATGAGCACGGGCAGCGGCTCGGCCAGCGGGCCGGTGAGGTCCTCGTAGGTGTAGATGGCGACCAGGCCCTCGACGTCGAGGGCGGCGTCCACGTCGACGTCCACGATGCGAGCGTGGGCGTGCGGGCTGCGCACGAAGGCGGCGGCCAGCGCGCCGGCGCCGATGTCGTCGAGGTAGCGGCCGCGGCCGGTGATGAGCCGGGCGTCCTCCCGCCGGCGGACCGGCTCGCCGAACAGCTTGGTGGTCATCCGGCGTCCCCCATCGCGGCGGCCGCGTGCCGCACGGCCTCCTTGATGTTCGCGTAGCCGGTGCACCGGCAGAGGTTGCCGCCGACCAGGTCGTCGACCTCCTCGTCGGTGATCTGCGCGGCCGGGTCCCGCCCCTCCAGTCCGGCGGCGATCGTCACCAGGAAGCCCGGCGTGCAGAAGCCGCACTGCAGGGCGTGGCACTCGCGGAAGGCCTCCTGGACCGGGTGCAGCACCTGCCCGCCCCGGCCGTCGTCGCGGGCCAGCCCCTCGACCGTGGTCACCGCGGCGCCGTCGGCCTGCACGGCGAGCACCAGGCAGGAGCGCACCGGTGCGCCGTCCACCAGCACCGTGCAGGCGCCGCACACGCCGTGCTCGCAGCCGACGTGGGTGCCGGTCAGCCCGAGGTCGTGCCGCAGTGCGTCGGACAGCAGCCGCCGCACCGGCACGGTCGTTTCACGTGGCACACCGTTCACGGTCAGCCGGACGGTGCGCTCGGTGTCGACGCTGGTCATGGCGTCCTCTCGGCGGCTTCGGCGGCGGCCTCGGTCAACGTCCGTTCGGTCAGCACGCCGACCAGCAGCCGGCGGTAGTCGGCGCTGGCGTGCAGGTCGCCGTCCGGCTCGACCAGCGTGCGGGCCAGCGCACCGGCGGCGGCCCAGTCGGCCTTCTCGACCGGGGCGCCGGCGACGGCCTCGGTGAGGTCGTGGACCTCCGGGACCAGGCCGACCGAGACGTAGGAGGCCCGGACGGCGGCGACGCGGCGGTCCTCGTCGAGGGTGACGACGACGCCCGCCCCGCAGACCGCGTAGTCGCCCTTGCGGCGGGCCACCTCGGCGAAGGCGGTGCCCGAGCGCGGCGGCAGCGCCGGGAAGAAGGCGGAGGTGACGACGGCAGCGGCCGGCAGCGAGGTCTCCAGCGGGCCGACGAACAGGTCCCGCCAGCCGACGGTGCCACTGCCCGACGGCGCGGCCACCGCCACCGAGCCACCGGTCAGCGCCAGCACCGACGTCATCTCGCCCGAGGGGTCGGCGTGCGCGATCGAACCGACCGTCGTCCCCCGGTTCCGGATCGCGGGGTGGGCGACGTTCGCCGTGGCCCGCGCGAGCAGCGGCTGCACCCGCGCGGCGGCCCGGTCCGCCAGCAGCCCGGCGTGCCGGACGAGCGCCCCGACCCGCACGCCGTCCCCCGTGACCTCGACGGCGTCGAGGCCGGGCACCCGGTTGAGGTCCACCAGCGTGGTCGGCGCCGCCAGGCGCATGGACAGCAGCGGCAGCAGTGACTGGCCGCCGGCGAGCACCGTGGCGCCCTCCTCGGCGGCGAGGACCTCGAGGGCCTCGGAGACCGAGCGGGGGTCGGCGTACCGGAAGGGCGCGGGCTTCACCGGCGGCGGGTCTCCCCGGGCGTCGCCGAGCCGGTCGCGCCCGGTCGGCCGACCTCGTCGACCGACGAGGGGTCGGGGCTGACCTCATCACCGTGCACGTGGCCGAACGTCGTCCCCGCTGCCGGGTGCGTGCCCTCGCGGAGCAGCGCGCCCTTCATCTCCGCCGGGGCCAGTGCCCGGGCGACGTGCCAGCCGAGGACGGCGACGATCGAGCCGAGCGCGATGCCCGACAGCGAGAAGTCCTCGGTGATCTGCAGGTTGACCGGGCCGATGCCGATGATGATCCCGGCGGCGAGCGGCACCAGGTTGATCGGGTTGGCGAAGTCGACCCGGTTCTCCTTCCAGATCTTCGCGCCCAGCAGGCCGATCATCCCGTAGAGGACGACGGTGATGCCGCCCAGCACACCGCCGGGGACGATGTTGATCAGCGCGCCGAACTTGGGCACCAACCCCAGCAGGATCGCCACGATCGCCGCCACGTAGTAGGCCGCCGTCGAGTAGACGCGGGTGGCGGCCATGACACCGATGTTCTCGGCGTAGGTGGTGGTGGGGGACCCGCCGACCGAGGTCGCGACGACCGTGGCGACGCCGTCGGCCATCACGGCGCGGCCCATCATCGGGTCGAGATCGCGCTTGGTCATCTCCGCGACCGCCTTCACGTGGCCGACGTTCTCGGCGACCAGGGCGATGACGGCGGGGATGACCAGCAGGGAGAAGTTCAGCGAGAAGCTCGGCCAGGTGGGTTCGGGGAAGCCGAACCAGTCGGCGGCGGCGACGGAGTCGAAGTTGATCCGCTCGCGGGTGACGACGTCACCGGTGGCGTCGGGCGAGGTGATCTGCCCGGCCGTCACGTCCAGCAGGACCGACAGCAGGTAGCCGAAGACCAGCCCCAGCAGGATCGAGATGCGGGCGAGGAAGCCCCGCAACGCCAGCGAGGCCACGATGACGAAGACCATCGTCGCGAGCGCCACCCACTGGTCCTGCGGCCAGTACACCGCGGCGGCGACGGGGGCCAGGTTGAAGCCGATGAGCATGACCACCGCGCCGGTGACGGCGGGCGGCAGCACCTTGTTGATCGCGCGCAGGCCGGCGACGTGGATGAGCAGGCCGACGAGGGCGAGGACGACGCCGGCGACCAGGAGGGCGCCGACGACGTCGCTGGAGTCGCCGCCGTTGGCGCGGATCGCCGCCACGCCCCCGACGAACGCTGCGCTGGTGCCCAGGTAGCTGGGCACTCGGTTCTTCACGATGAGCAGGAAGATGATCGTCGCGACGCCGCTCATCATGATCGCGAGGTTGGCGTCGAGGCCCATGATCAGCGGGAAGACGAACGTCGCCCCGAACATGGCGACCACGTGCTGTCCGCCGATGCCGATCGTCCGCGGCCAGGAGAGTCGTTCGTCCGGAGCCACCGCCTCGCCCAGCGGCGGGGTCTTCCCGTCCCCGTAGAGCTTCCAGCCGAACGCCATGACCGCCTCCTCGACCTGCCCCTGGCACCTGGCCGGTTCCCCCGACGGACGTCTCCGGCACCCAGGGACGCGCCAATCTGACACGCCCGGCCGACAGCGCGGAAGTACCTCAGTGCTAAATCGTCGTTGCGTCGGTGTCTTACCGCTGAGACACCTCGGCTGTACGGTCGGCCGGGTGACAGCGATGCCGGTCCGGCACGTCTCCCTGCGCAGCGGCGTGTACGCCGACTCGGTCCGGCTGATGCAGGTCAGCCGGGACGTCGGCGCCCGCGAGGGGGTCACGGCGGTGCTCGTCGCGATGGGGACGCCGCTGAACCTCGAGCTCGCCGCAGGCATGGGCCTGGCCCCTGCGGACGGCGCCTCGCCCGACCAGCTCCTGGTGGCCGTCGAGGCCGTGGACGACGACACGCTGGCCACCGCGGTCGCCGCCGTCGACGCCGCGCTGGCCGCCCGCGAGCGCGCCGCCGGCCCCGCGCAGGCCGTGCCGCTGCGCACCGTCGGCGCGGGTCTCGACGCGCTGGACGGCGACGGCCCGGCGCTCGCCGTCGTCAGCGTCCCGGGGCAGTACGCCGTCGCCGAGGCCGCCGACGCGGTCGCCGCCGGCCGCAGCGTGCTGGTCTTCTCCGACGGCGTCCCGGTGGAGGCCGAGGTCGCGCTCAAGCGCGCCGCGCACGACGCCGGGGTGCTCGTCATGGGCCCGGACTGCGGCACGGCGATCGTCTCCGGCCTGGCGCTCGGGTTCGCCAACGTGGTCCGCCGCGGCCCGGTCGGGCTGGTCGCCGCCTCGGGCACCGGTGCCCAGCAGGTGTCGTGCCTGCTCGACACGGCCGGCGTCGGGGTCTCGCACGTGCTCGGCGTGGGCGGCCGCGACCTGTCCGGGGCCGTGGGCGGGCTGGCCACGCTCGACGCCCTGGCCGCGCTGGCCGCCGACGACGGGACCGAGCGGATCGTGGTCGTCTCCAAGCCGCCGGCGCCGGCGGTGGCCGCCGCGGTGTCGGAGGCCGCCCGCGGGCTCCCGGTGCCGGTGCGCTCCGCGGTGCTCTCGCCCGAGACGCCGGACCTCACCGCCGCCGTCGAGGGAGTGCTGGGCGACCTCGGGGTCGCCGTCCCGGCCTGGCCCTCGCGCCCGGGGGACGGCACCGCCGCCGCCCCGGGCGCCGTTCTCAAGGGCCTCTACTCCGGTGGCACCCTCGCCGACGAGGCGATGCTGCTGGCCGCTCCCGTGCTGGGCGACATCCGCTCCAACACCCCGCTGCGGCCGGAGCTGGACTCTGCCCTCGACCCATCCGCCCCGGACCTGTCCGCCCGCGGCCACGTCGTCGTCGACTTCGGGGACGACGCGCTGACCGTGGGCCGGGCGCACCCGATGATCGACCCGACGCTGCGGCTCGAGGCGATCAGCGACCTGGCCGCCCGGCGGGAGCCCGCGGTGCTGCTGCTGGACGTCGTCCTCGGGTACGGCGCCGACCCGAACCCGGCCGCCTCGCTGGCTGCGGCGCTGCGGGCCGCCGGCCTGCCCACCGTCGTCGCCCTCATCGGCACCGAGGCCGACCCCCAGTGCTGGTCGCGCCAGGCCGACGCGCTGGCCGCGGCCGGCGCCCACGTGTTCGCGTCCAACGCCCAGGCCACTCGGCATGCGCTGCGCCTGTTGGGAGCGGTGCAGTGACGTCTTCCTCCGACGCCGCCGCCACGCGCCACGCCCTCGACCTGCTGGGAGCCGCCCGGTGAACCTGCTCTCCGGCCCGCCGACCGTCGTCGCCGCGGGCGTCGACGTCTTTTCCACCGCGCTGCGCGCCCAGGGCGCCGAGGTGCACGAGGTCGACTGGCGCCCACCCGGCTTCGGCGACCCCGCCGACCTCGCCACCCTCGCGCTCGACCGGCGCCGGGCCGCGGCCAACCGCGCCGCGGTCGAGCGGGTGATGGCCGCCGGGTCGCAGCTGGTCGACGTCCGGCCCGCGCGCGAGGTGCTCGGCCTCGCCGACCGGACGCTGCTGCACGCCGGCCCGCCGATCGGCTGGGACGACGCGTCCGGCCCGCTGCGCGGCGCGCTGATCGGCGCCTGCCTGTTCGAGGGCTGGGCGGACACGGTCGAGGACGCCGAGGGGCTGCTGGCCTCCGGCGGGGTGGCGCTCGACCCCTGCCACCACCACCGCACGGTCGGCCCGATGGCCGGGGTGACCTCGCCGTCCATGTGGGTGTACTGCCTGGAGGACCCGGTCACCGGCGGGCAGGCGTTCTGCAACCTCAACGAGGGCCTCGGCAAGGTGCTGCGGATGGGCGCCTACGGCGACGAGGTGCTCACGCGGCTGCGGTGGATGCGCGACGTCCTGGGGCCGGTGCTGCAGGCGGCGGTGCGCTCGACGGCCGAGCCGTTGGACGTCAAGGCGGTGCTCGCGCAGATGCTGCAGATGGGCGACGAGGGGCACAACCGCAACCGCGCCGGCTCGCTGATGACCCTGCGCGAGCTCTCGCCGGCGATCGTGGAGGTCGACGCGCCGTCGTCCGACATCGCGGCGGTGCTGCGCTTCATCGGTGGCAACGAGCACTTCTTCCTCAACCTCGGCATGCCGACGGCGAAGCTGGCTCTCGACGCCGCGCGGGACGTGCCCGGCTCGACGATGGTCACCGTGATGTCCCGCAACGGGACCGAGTTCGGCATCCAGACCGCCGGCACCGGCGACCGCTGGTTCACCGGCCCGGCGAACACCCCGGTGGGTCTGTTCCTCGGGGACTACGGCCCGGACGACGCCAACCCCGACATCGGCGACTCCGCGATCATGGAGACCTACGGCGTCGGCGGCTTCACCATGGCGGCGGCCCCGGCGATCGTCCGGTTCGTCGGCGGCACCGTGCCCGACGCGCTGGCCACCACCGAGCGGATGTACCAGCTGACCCTGGCCGAGAACCCGGCGATGCAGGTGCCGATCCTCGGCTTCCGGGGCTCGCCGACCGGCATCGACGTCCTCGCCGTGGCGCGCACCGGCTGGCTGCCGCAGATCAACACCGGGATGGCCGGGCGGGTGGCCGGCACCGGGCAGGTCGGCGCCGGGCTGGTGCAGCCGCCGCAGGAGTGCTTCGAGCAGGCGCTGGCCGCGCTGGCGCAGGAGGCGCGCGCCGCGGCCTGAGCACCCGTCGGTTGCCGGGGTGGACGCCGAACCGCCAGGCTGCGGACATGGAGGGCCACTGGCCGTACGGCGAGCCGGACGACGAGCTGCACCGGCGGATCGAACCACCGGAGAACGAGATCCCGGTCGCCCTGCCGCAGAACGTGCTGCTGGCCCGAACCGACGACGTCGCGGTGGCGTTGCTGGATCTCCACGTCCTCTCGACCGGGGTGTCGTTCCACCTGACCGTCCGGGCGCGCGCCGCTGCGCTGCGCCGTGTGGACCACCGCCTCACCGAGTTGGTGTGGAACCACGGCCCGCGCGGCGGCCGCTTCCTCCTGGGCGTGGAGTTCTCGGACGGCCGGCGCGGCAGCAGCCTGCCCATGGGCAGCAGCGAGGGTGTCCTGCTCCACTCCCGCGGCGGCGGGGGCGGTGAGACCTCGGTCGATCAGAGGTGGTGGCTGTCCCCGCTGCCGCCCGAGGGGCCGGTGCGGGTCGTCGTCCGCTGCCCCGAGCTCGGCATCGAGGAGACGTCGGCCGAGCTCGACGGAACCGCGATCCGGCGGGCCGCCGAGCAGGTCGTCGAGTTGTGGCCCTGGGAGCCGGAGCCCCCGCACCGCGAGCCGCCGCCCCCGCCGGACCTGCCCGACGACAGCTGGTTCGCCCGGCGCTGAGCTGCCACGGCTCGCGTGCGACATCGCCGATCTCGCACGCTCGCGCTCCCGTGTCCGTGCGAGATCGCCGATCTCGCCCGGCTGGGGGGCGGGCGTCTCAACGGGTGCAGGCCAGCAGCGTGCGGACGGCGGCCGGCAGCTCCCCGGTCGAGGTGAGCGGGGCGGGGAACGGCGTCCGCAGGTCGTAGCAGCCGGTGCGGGGCTCGACCCGGAACAGCACCCCGTGCCGGTCGAGGCCGAGCAGGTGCACCGGGTCGTCGCCGGTCCACGCCTGCACCCGGGCGCAGAGCGCGGCCAGCGGACCGGCGTGCTCGGCCACCAGGTCGTCCTCGGCAGCGGCGAGCGGGTCGGGACGGGCGGCGGCGTACTCCTCGGGTGTGATCTCCGACCAGCCACCCCCCTCGTGGAGCACCACCTCGGCGAGATCGAGGCGCAGCAGCGTCGCGGTGAGCCCCACGTCGAGCAGGACGGCGTCCGGGCGGACGGCGGCGAAGGCCTGGACCAGACCGGCCTCCTCCCCGGCGGGCACCGGTGTCAGCCAGCCGGTCAGCTCCAGCCGGGCCCGCAGCGGGTTGCGCAGCGGCTGGGCGGATCGCGAGGTCACGCTCACCCGCGCCGGCAGGTCACCCTCGGGGGCGTCGCGGACCGCCGTCGCCAGCCCACCGGACCGGGGGACGACGACCAGCACCCGCCCGTCGTCCAGCGTGGCTGCGGCCAGCAGCCGGCTGGTGCCCAGGCCCAGCGCCTGCACCGAGGCGGCCGGCCGGGTCGCGACCGTGCGCGCCCGCTCGGCGGCGTCCGCGTCGCGGGCGGCGGGCACCGGCGGGGGTGTCGGACCGGCGGTCATGGGGCTCCCAATGACGCTCGACGATGGAATAAGGTGAGCCTAACCAAACTTGGAGGTCGCCGTGAACACCCCTCGTCCGAAGGTCCGGATCAGCCGCGCGCTCGGCATCCCGCTCACCCCGAAGGCCGTCGAGTACTTCGAGCGCCGTCCGTACCCGCCGGGCGAGCACGGCCGCAAGCGCCGCAAGGACAGCGACTACTCGACCCGGCTGCGCGAGAAGCAGCGACTGCGGGCCCAGTACGACGTCAGCGAGACGCAGCTGCGCGCCGCCTTCGACCGCGCCCGGCGGACCGGCGGCAAGACCGGCGAGACGCTGATCCAGGACCTCGAGTCCCGCCTGGATGCGACCGTGCTGCGGGCCGGCTTCGCACGAACCATCTACCAGGCGCGCCAGTTCGTCACCCACCAGCACGTGCTGGTCAACGGCAAGCGGGTCGACCGCCCCTCCTACCGGCTCAGGCCCGGCGACTTCGTGCAGATCGCGGAGAAGTCCAAGAGCAAGGAGCCGTTCGTCGTCGCCGCGTCCGGCGCGCACGCCACCGCGCCGGCCTACCTCGAGGTCCGGCTGGCCGACCTGGTCGCCCGCGTCGAGCGCGTGCCCGGCCGCGACGAGGTCCCGGTGGTCTGCGAGGAGCAACTGGTCGTCGAGCACTACTCCCGCTGATCCTCCCCGCGAGATCTGCACACTGGCGGGCATCAGGGCCCTGATCGCCACCACTGTGCAGATCTCGTGCCGACAGGCTGACCGGAACGCGGACGCCGACGGTCGCGGTGACTGACCCGGTGATCCGCAACGTCGTCGTCGGCCGGGTGCGCCCGGGCACCGACCTCGCCCACGTCCGAGAGGCGCTCGACGCCATCGTCGCCCTACCCGTGCCGGGGCTGGTCGACGTGCGGGTCGGCCTGGACGCCGGCCTGCGTCCCGGGGCCTGGAGCTTCGCCATCACCAGCGACTTCGTCGACGCCGAGGCCTACCGCGCGTACGACGCGGAGGCCGAGCACAACCGCATCCGGCGCGAGCAGTTCGACCCGGTCTGCGAGGAGATCGCGCGGGTGCAGTTCGAGGTCCGAGCGGACTGAGGCGCGCCGCACCCCGGGTGACCCGAGCGGCTCACGCGCGGACGATCGCGGCCACCGGTCCGCCGCCCGACGGGCCCTGGTGCACCGCGGCCACCGACACGAACACCGCCGGGTCCCCGGTCACCGACGCCGCCACGCCACCCACCGTCGCCTTGATCTGCCGGTGCCAGAAGACGTCGGAGTCGTCGAGCATCGCGTTGCGCCGGCCGCGGACGTAGCCGGTCGGGTCGGCCTCGCACTTGAGGAAGACGTTGACCAGCCGGTCGCCGAGGTCCCTGGGGTGCGGCCGCTCGGGCAGCTCGAGCCCGGCGTCCCGGACGGCGTTCCAGATGCCGTCCTGGTCGAGCGCGTCGCGCATCACCGAGTGGCCGATCCGGTAGGCGCCGCCGTGCCCGCGGGCGTTGCCGACGACGACGATCTGCGCGCGGTCCAGCTCGACGCCGGACGAGCAGGAGGCCACCGCGCTGTACAGCGACAGGTCGCGCATGACCTGCTCCTGGCGCGGCATCTCGATCTCGCCGAGCGCCACCGCGATGCCCAGCGCCGTCGTCCCGTTGGACAGGTCCATCGAGCCGTGCGGCTCGTCGTAGTAGGTGTCCTTGCCGCGCGACTTGGCGTCGCGGATGGTCTCGATGGTCAGCAGCGGCGTCTTGGTCTGCACGTAGTGGACGTCGGCCGGGTCCTCGATGCCGGCCTCCGCCATCGCGCGGCGCACGCCCTCGGCGACCTTCTCGACCATGGTGATCCGGCCGATGTCCTCGGGCAGGAGGACGTCGCTCATCGCGTAGCCGACGGTCAGCCGCGGCTCGTCGGTCCGCTCGACGGCGTCCTCGGGCAGCGTGGCGAAGACCGTCGCGTGCGGGCTGATGACGCCGTCCGTGCCGCCCGACCACACGATCGGGATCTGAGCGACCTCCTCCTTGGAGCGGCTGCCCTTCTCGAGCAGCACCTCGCGGAAGGCCCGGTCGGCGATGATCCGCGTGTAGTCGTTCACCCCGCCGTTGCCCTCGGTCTTGCCGATGACGGCGACCACCCGGTCGGCCTCCATCACGCCGTCGTCGATCAGCTTCGCCAGCTCGGAGGCGTCACTGACGTTGTGCAGCGGGATCTTGCGGACCTCGATCGGTGCGGGCACGGCTTCCTTCTCTCTAGGGACGGGTGTGGCCCTCGTGCGCGGAGGCGGGAGGGCCCATCTGGAGGACGGTGCCGACGTCGTCGCGCGTGACGGCGTCGGCGATGTGCTCGAGGGACGTGACGACGGCGCGGGCGGGGTGGCCGGGGCCCGACGACTCGACGAAGCGGAGTGCGGCCTCGACCTTGGGGGCCATGGAGCCGCGGGCGAACTCCCCGGCGGCCGCGTGCGCGCGCAGCTCGGCCGGGGTGACCCGCCCGAGCGGCCGGGCGGCGGGGGTGCCGTACCCGACGAGCACGTGGGGGACGTCGGTCGCGATCACCAGCGTGCCGGCGTCCAGCTCGCGGGCCAGCAGGGCGGCGGTGAGGTCCTTGTCGATGACGGCCTCGACGCCACGCAGTGCCCCGCCGGTCCCGTCGTCCACCACGGGGACGCCGCCCCCGCCGGCGCAGACTACGGCGAAGCCGGCCGCGAGCAGCGCCTCGACGCCCGGCACGTCGACCACCCGTCGCGGCTCGGGCGAGGCGACGACCCGCCGCCAGCCGCGCTCGCCGCGGTCCTCCCACACCTGCCCGTGGGCCATCGAGCGTTCGGCCTGCTCGCGCGGGCGGAAGCGCCCCACCGGCTTGGAGGGCTCGCGGAAGTGCGGGTCGTCGGCGTCGACGAGCGTGCGGGTGACGAGGGCGGCGGTGCGCTGCGGCAGCCCGTGGGCGGCGAGGGCGGCGTCGAGCTCGTCGGCCAGCGTGAACCCGATGGTCGCCTGGGTCTGGGCGACGCACCAGTCCAGCGGCACCGGCGGGACCTCGTGCGCGGCCAGCTCGTTCTTGACCAGCAGGTTGCCCACCTGCGGTCCGTTGCCGTGCGTCAGCACCACCTGGACGCCGGTGGCCACGACCTCGGCCACGCGCTGCGAGGCCGCGGCGATCGCCTCGCGCTGCGCGCCGGGGGTGGCCGAGCCGTCCGGGCCGGTCATCGCGTTGCCACCGAGGGCGATCACGACGCGGCCGGAGGTCACCGACCGACCGTATCCGCCTTTCTCTTAGCGGTGAAGTACCTGGCACGAGCTCGTCCACGCCTCCGATCAGGGCGGGAGAGGAGGATCTGTCCGCAGCGGGGTCCCGAGGGGAGACGACGATGCGCGTCCACTTCGGCCTGGACACGCACGCGAGCCCGGAACAGGTCTTCGCGGCGTTCACCGACGTGAGCGAGCGGCGGCTCGAGGTGTGGTCGACGACGCTCGACCCGGCCACGTACGAGGTCCGCGAGCCGGGGGGGCTGGGCCGTCGTCCGGGAGGGCAGCGCCGGCGTCCACCTCTGGGTGGTGCTGCGCTACGAGTGGGCGGCTCCCGACCGGGTCACCGGCGAGGTCCTGATCGCGCCACGGAACGGCGGCGGCAACCGGGGACTGCGGGGCCGGGCCGTGCTGCTGACCCCGGGTGTGATCGGGCCCCTCGCGTTCCCGCGGACCTGGCGCTCGGCGCTGGATCGGATGGCAGCCTGAGCGCCCGGCTCAGCGGCGCCAGAAGTCGAAGGCGTCCCGCCCGGGCCGGAAGCCGGCCGCCTCGACGACGTCCACCGCGAGGTCGAAGTACTGGCCGACGCCGGCCGGCTGGTGTGCGTCGCTGCCGAAGCTGACCGCCGCGCCGCCCTCCTCGTGGAACCAGCGCACCTGGTCGACCGAGGCCAGCGGGCTGGTCGTGTTCACCTCGAGCGCCCGGCCGGTCCCGGCCAGCGCCCGGAACACCGCCCGGTACTCCTCCTCGTAGTCCTTCTCGGAGTACCGGTCACTGCCCCCGGGCCAGTACCGCCGCGGGAAGTCGACGTGGGCGAGCACCTCGAAGACGTCGCTGCTCTCGACCATGTCGACGACCTCGGCCAGGTAGCGGCGCATCGTGCTGTCCGGGTCGGGGTAGAGCAGCCGGCCGATGCCGTAGAGCCGGCCGTCCTGGCTCAGCGAGTGCAGCGAGCCGAGCACCCGGTCGACGGGGGAGTCCCGCAGGTGGGCGGCGACGCTGGCGGCGAACAGGTGCGGCTCGCCGGTCTCCACACCCGACCAGATCCGCAGCTCCGGGAATCGCTCGCGGCACTCCTCGAGCTCGGCGGAGTAGCCCTCGACGTCGATGGGCAGGTGCCGGGAGGCGTGCCGGTCGACCAGCCCGTCGGCGGTGGCCCGGTCCTCCGGTGTCCAGGTCGTGAAGTCGAGGTGCTCGGTGAAGGCGATGGCGGGCAGGCCCCGGGCCACCGCCCGCTCGCACGCGCGCACCATCGTGGAGGACTCGGCGGTGTCCCAGGACCACCTGGTGTGCACGTGGTTGTCCGGTGGTCGCATGGTCTGTGGATTGTCCCCCTCTCTCCCCAGGATCCGCGCGGCGGCCGGTCCTGTCGTCGTCGCTGCCTACTGTCGGGTGCCATGACCACCGCCGTGCCGTCCGCCGACCTGGCCACCGAGGCCCTCGACGTCCTCCGCGAGCTGACCGGCCGGCCCGACGCGGTCTTCCGCGAGGGGCAGGACGCCGCCGTCGCCGCATTGGTCGAGCGCTCCGAGCGGGCCCTGGTCGTGCAGCGCACCGGGTGGGGCAAGTCGGCGGTCTACTTCGTCTCCACCGCCCTGCTGCGCCGCCGCGGCGCCGGTCCCACCCTGCTGGTCAGCCCGCTGCTCGCGCTGATGCGCGACCAGGTCGCCGCCGCCGCACGCGCCGGCATCCGCGCCGTCGAGATCTCCAGCGCGAACGCCACCGAGTGGGACGACGTAGCCGCGGCCCTGGCCGCCGACGAGGTCGACGTCCTGCTCGTCTCCCCGGAGCGGCTGACCAACCCCCGCTTCCGCGAGGAGCAGCTGCCGGGGCTGGTCGCCCGCTGCGGGCTGCTCGTCGTCGACGAGGCGCACTGCGTCTCCGACTGGGGTCACGACTTCCGTCCCGACTACCGCCGCATCCGCGACCTGCTCGCCACCCTCCCCGCCGGGACGCCCGTGCTCGCCACCACCGCGACGGCCAACGAGCGCGTCGTCGCCGACGTCGCCGAGCAGCTCGGCGCGGGTGGTGTGAGCGTGACGGCGGTGCGCGGCCCCCTGGCCCGCGACTCGCTGCGCCTCGGCGTGCTCCGGCTGCCCACCGACCGGGCGCGGCTGGCCTGGCTCGCCGCCCGCCTCGGCGACCTGCCGGGCAGCGGGATCGTCTACACGCTCACCGTGGCCGCCGCCGAGGAGACCGCCGCGCTGCTGCGCGACGCCGGCCACGAGGTGCGCGCCTACACGGGCCGGCTCGACGACGCCGACCGCAAGGACGCCGAGGAGGCGCTGCGGGAGAACCGGGTCAAGGCGCTGGTGGCCACCTCGGCGCTGGGCATGGGCTTCGACAAGCCCGACCTCGGCTTCGTCGTCCACCTGGGGGCGCCGTCCTCGCCGGTCAGCTACTACCAGCAGGTGGGCCGCGCCGGCCGCGCCGTCGAGCACGCCGACGTGCTGCTGCTCCCCGGCCCCGAGGACCTCGCGATCTGGCAGTGGTTCGCCACCTCCTCCATGCCGCGGGAGGACCACGCCGCCGCGGTGCTGTCGGCCATGGCCGACGGGAAGGCGTGGTCGGTGGCGCGGCTGGAGACGGTGGCCGACGTCCGCCGCTCCCGGCTGGAGCTGCTGCTCAAGGTGCTCGCGGTCGACGGTGCGGTCGAGCGGGTGCAGGGCGGCTGGCGGTCCACCGGCCGGCCGTGGGTGTACGACGCCGACCGGTACGCCCGCGTGACGCGCACCCGCGAGGCCGAGCAGCGGGCGATGATCGCCTACGCCCGCCCGGTCGACGAGGCGCAGTGCCGCATGGCCTTCCTGCAGGAGGCCCTCGACGACCCGACCGCCGCGCCCTGCGGCCGCTGCGACGTCTGCGCGGGCCCCTGGTACTCCACCGACGTCCCGGAGGGCGCGGCCCAGGCCGCCTCCGCCGCGCTCGACCGCCCCGGCGTGGAGCTGGCCCCTCGCGCCCAGTGGCCGACCGGCGCCGACCGCCTCGGCATCGAGGTGAAGGGGAAGATCGCGCCCGGCGAGCAGCTCGACCCGGGCCGGTCCGTCGCCCGGCTCACCGACCTGGGCTGGGGTCAGCGGCTGCGCACCCTGCTCGGGGACGACGGCGTCGGCGGCGTGGTCGACCTCGAGGCCCCAGGGCTGGAGGAGGACCCGGACGCCGCCTTCGACGTACCGGTGCGGCGGGCGCCGTCGGACGTCCCGCCGGACGACGAGCTGCTGCGGGCGTGCGCCCGGGTGCTCGGCGCCTGGGACTGGGCGGAGCGCCCGGCCGGGGTCGTCGCCGTGCCCTCGCGACGCCGGCCGCGACTGGTGACCGGGCTGGCACAGGGGCTGGCCGGACTGGGCCGGCTGCCCTACCTCGGGGAACTGTCCCTCGCGCACGGCGGCCCGACGGGGCAGCCCGGCGGCAACAGCGCCTTCCGGCTCGCCGGGGTGTGGCAGCGGATCGTCGTCGGGCCGGAGCTGCGCCGGCGGCTGGAGGAGCTGGGCCCGGTGCCGGTGCTGCTCGTCGACGACCTCGCCGACTCGCGGTGGACGATGACCGTCGCCGGCCGGGAGCTGCGGCTGGCCGGCGCCTCCCGCGTGCTGCCCTTCGCGCTGGCACTGACCGCCTGAGGAAGGACCCCGTCCTCCCCGCCCTTCGTGAGGGGACCCCCTGTCCCCGTCCACTCGCGAGCTCGGGCCGGGGTCACGGCGTGGCCGAGGGGCTGACGACGCTCCCACTCGTACACGCGTTCGATCCCGCGTAGCCTCCCCGCATGTCGCTCGCGCACCAGCCGTCGATGTGGGACCTCGCCGAGGAGGCGACGCTCGGACCGCTGTCGCTCACGCGGCACTCACTCAGCCACGGTGCCTGGGTCGACCACCTGCCCGGATGGGTCCAGGGGTCCGACGAGGTCCTCGACGTGCTGCTCGGGGACATCGGCTGGCGGGCCGACCGGCGGCAGATGTACGAGCGCGAGGTCGCCGTCCCTCGACTGCTGCGGTGGTACGGCGGCGGAGAACCGCTGCCGCACCCATCGCTGACCGAGGCGCGGGAGGCGCTGAACGCGCACTACGGCCCCGAGCTCGGCGAGCCGTTCGTCAGCGCCGGCATGTGCCTCTACCGCGACGGCCGTGACAGCGTCGCCTGGCACGGGGACCGGCTCGGCCGTGGGCGCGGCGCCGACACGATGGTCGCGATCGTGTCCTTCGGTTCGCCGCGGCCGCTGCTGCTCCGCCCGGTCGGCGGCGGGGAGGCCCTGCGGTTCCCCCTGGGACACGGTGACCTGGTGGTCATGGGCGGGTCGTGCCAGCGCACGTGGGAGCACTGCATCCCGAAGACGGCCAAGCCGGTAGGACCCCGGGTGAGCGTCCAGTTCCGGCCCCGCGGGGTCGCCTGATGCGCGGGTCGCCCGTGCGGCCCCGGCCGGTCGAGCCTCGCGGGGGGCCGACCGCGCAGAGCGGGACCGCCGCCCACCGCCTGGTGTCGGCCGGGTCGCGACCACCCCAGCGGCCCGCGTGGTCGATGGCCCCGGGGAGGGTGCCGGTGGCCGGGCGACCCGGTCACCGGCCGGCTCAGGGGACCTCCGGGGACCCCCCTGCAGAGGCCCCTGAGGCTGGTGTACTGTTCTCGCTGCACCGAGCGAGAACGGACCGGGCCGCAAGCCTGGGAAACCGCCGGTAGGACCCCGAGGTCCGACCGATGCGGAGCGCGGTGTACAGTGGGACAAGCCGCCAGAGACGAAGCCCGAGAGGGTCGAGTCGCTGCGCGTCCGCTCTTTGAGAACTCAACAGCGTGCCGAAAGTCAGTGCCATGTATGTAACCCCTTTGTGGGTTTCTTTGGGTTGATGGATTTCGAGAGCGCCTGTTCTCGGTTCTCGCCCGGATCGATTCATCTACGGAGAGTTTGATCCTGGCTCAGGACGAACGCTGGCGGCGTGCTTAACACATGCAAGTCGAACGCTGAACCCGCTTCGGTGGGGAATGAGTGGCGAACGGGTGAGTAACACGTGGGCAACCTGCCCCCGGCTCTGGGATA
>NZ_FNOT01000032.1 GCF_900107105.1 Geodermatophilus africanus | reverse complement strand
CAAGGGGGGCGAGGGGGTCCTTCAAGGGGGCAAGGGGGTCCTCTTTCAGCCGACCAGGAGCGCGCCGCGCTCCCGCCGTCCGGCCACCCGGACCCCCAGGGCCGCGGTCACGACCGCAGCGGCGCCCACGGCCGCGACCGCCACCGCGTCCGGCCCGCCGTCGGCGGCGACCGCGACCAGACCCCAGACCCCAGACCCCAGACCCCAGACCCCAGACCCCAGACCCCAGACCCCAGACCCCAGACCCCAGACCCCAGACCCCAGACCACGGCCAGGGCGAACGGTCCGGCCGCCACCCGGGCGACCCGCACGATCGCCGTCCCGAGGGCCGCGACCGCTCCGAGGGCGACGGCCGCCGACACCCGCGCCGCCGTGCCCTGGGCCGGCGCCCCGAGCGCGACGCCGGCGCTGCGACCTGCACCGCCGCGGCGAGCGTCACCCGGCCCAGGAGCAGCCCGGTGACCGCCGCCGGGAGCAGCCGCGGCAGCCCGGTGAGCGGCCTGGCCTGCAGCCGCGCCCAGGCCGTCGCCGCTGCGGCGACGATGGCGAAGAGCAGCACCGCGGGCAGGACCGGCACGCGGTCGCCGACCAGCGGGAAGAGCAGCTCCCAGACGGCGTTCCCGGCGGAGGCCGCCGCCAGTGGCCAGCCGGTTGCCCCGGTGCACCGCGCGGTCCCGCTGCCCGGGGAGGGCCTGGTAGACCGCCCAGGCCGGCGCCCCCGCGAAGATCGGCCCCCAGATCGAGAAGGCGTAGCAGGATCACCCGGCCCGCAGGCGGGGCGCGAGCGCGGCGGCGTCGCGGGACGACGGCGGTACGGCGGCCAGCCCCCTGCCCCAGACGACCAGGCCGGCGACGTCGATGCCGTGCGGGGGGTCGGCCGCGTACGGCTCGACGTTCCCGGCGCCGCGCTCCAGCAGCCGCGCCCCACCCCGGTCGTTGCCCCTGGCCACGTGGGTCAGGCCCACGGCGAGCTGGGCCAGCCCGCGCCACAGCTGCCGCTCGGGGTCCGGCGCGGACTTCCAGGCGTCCTCGAGCACCTCGTGGGCGTGGAAGGGCCGCCCGGCGTCCAGCAGTTCCTGGGCCTCGGCGAGCGCATGCTCCGGGCTGCGCAGCACCCCCTCCGGCGCCCGCTCCTCCCCCACGGCGCCGCGCGGCAGCGGGCGCCCCAGAGCGTCGCGGGGCCGGGCGTTGCGCGCCCGGCCCGCGGGGTCCCGGTCCCGGTCGACGTCCACCGGACGATCCTGGCCCGAACCCCCGTTGCGCGCCGCCGGGTCGTGCGTTCCGTCGGTGGTCGCGTGCAGGATGGGACCCGAGGACGGTCGCAGGACGGGCCGCCCCCGCACCGACCCGCGGTCGAACTCGACCGGTCCGGACCTGGAGGGGGTGGGGCCCGTGGCCCCGGTCACCGAGGAGCGCACGGCCGTCCTCGACCTGGACGCCGCCGTCGCGCACGTCACCGGGACGGCGCTGCGTCCCGGCCCGGTCGGCTCGGTCGGCCTGGAGCTCGAGGCGCACCTGGTCGACGTCGACGCGCCTGGGTCGCGGGTCCCCTGGCAGCGCATCCGGAGCCTCGTCGACACGCTGCCCGCACTGCCCGGCGGCAGCCGGGTCACCCTCGAGCCCGGCGGCCAGGTGGAGCTGTCCACCCCGCCGTACCCCGACGTCGCGGCCGCGGTGGCGGCGCTGCGCGCCGACCGCGACGTGCTCGCCGCGGCGCTGGCTGCCGACCGGCTGGCGGCCGCCCCGCTCGGGGCCGACCCGCTGCGGCGCCCGGCCCGGGTCAGCCCGGCCCCCCGCTACGCCGCGATGGCGGAGCACTTCACCGCCGTCGGCTGCGCCCGGGCCGGGACGGTGATGATGACCGGCACCGCCGCGCTGCAGGTCAACCTGGACGCCGGGCCGTGCGCGGGGTGGAGCGAGCGGGTCTCCCTGGCCCACCAGTTGGGGCCCACCCTGGTCGCCGTCGCGGCCTGCTCCCCGCTCGCCGGCGGCCACCCGACCGGCTGGGTGTCCCAGCGGCAGCGGGTGTGGGGCGACCTCGACCAGGCCCGCTGCGGGCCGCTGCTGGGCGGCGCGGACCCGTGCGGCGAGTGGGCCGGGTACGCCCTGACCGCCCCGGTGATGCTGGTCCGCGACCCCGACGGCGGCGCGGTGGCGGTGCGGGAGCGGGTCCGGTTCGCCGACTGGGTGACCGGCGAGGTCCTGCTCGGCGGCCGGGCGCCCACGACCGCCGACCTCGACTACCACCTGACCACGCTGTTCCCGCCGGTGCGGCCGCGCGGCTACCTGGAGATCCGCTACCTCGACGCCGCCCCCGAGCCGTGGTGGCCGGCGCTGGCGGCGGTGACCACCGTGCTGCTCGACGACCCGGTCGCGGCCGGGCACGCCGCGGCGGCCACCGCGCCGGTGGCCGGCGCCTGGGACCGCGCCGCCCACCGGGGCCTGGCCGACCCCGCGCTGCGCACCGCGGCCCGTGCCTGCCTCGCCGCCGCCTGTGCCGCCGTCCCCCCGGCGCTGCGACCCGAGGTCGAGGCGCTGGCCGACCTCGTCGACCGGGGCCGCTGCCCCGGCGACGTCGTGCTCGACACCGCCCGCGCCGCTGGTGCCCCCGCCGCCCTCCTCGCCGCCACGGGAGCCGCCCGGTGACCGACCTGACCGAGATCCTCGCCCGCGACCTCGAGGCCGCCCGGCAGCGCACCCTACGGCTCACCGACCACGACCAGCCCGAGCTGCTGCGGCAGCACACCCCGCTGCTCAGCCCGCTGGTCTGGGACCTCGCGCACGTCGGCCAGCAGGAGGACCTGTGGCTGCTGCGCCGCGGCGACGCCCGCCGCGAGGGCCTGCTGCCGGCCGACGTCGAGGCGCTCTACGACGCGTTCACCCACCCGCGCGCCGTCCGCTCCCGGCTGCCGCTGCTGCCGCCGGTGGAGGCGCGGTCGTTCTGCGGCGAGGTGCGCGGCCGGGTGCTCGACCGGCTGGGCCGCCTCGGCCGGGACGACGACGGCGACCCGTTCGACTTCGCCATGGTGGTCAGCCACGAGCAGCAGCACGACGAGACGATGCTGCAGGCGCTCAACCTGCGCTCCGGACCGCCGCTGCTCGGCACCGGGACCCCGCTGCCGCCCGGCCGGCCCGGGGTGGCCGGCACGTCGGTGCCCGTGCCCGGCGGGCAGTTCGTGCTGGGGGTGGACGCCGCCGACGAGCCGTTCTCGCTGGACAACGAGCGGCCGGCGCACGTGGTCGACGTCCCGGCGTTCCGCATCGGCCGGGTGCCGGTGACCAACGCCGAGTACGCCGCCTTCGTCGCCGACGGCGGTTACGACGACCGGCGCTGGTGGTCCGAGCGGGGCTGGTCGCACCGGGTCGTGGCCGGGCTGGAGCGGCCGCAGTCCTGGGGCGCCGACGGCACCCGCACCCGCTTCGGCCTCGTGGAGACCGTTTCCGCCGACGAGCCCGTCCAGCACGTCGCGTACGTCGAGGCCGAGGCGTACGCGGCCTGGGCCGGCGCGACCGGTGCCGCCCCGCCCGGCGCCCGGCTGCCCACCGAGGTGGAGTGGGAGAAGGCCGCCGTCTGGGACCCGGCCACGCAGCGGCGCCGCCGCTTCCCGTGGGGCTCCGCCGAGCCGTCGCCGGCCCTGGCCAACCTCGGCGGCGAGGCGCTGCGCCCGGCCCCGGTGGGCGCCTACCCGGCCGGCGCCTCCGCGTTCGGCGCCGAGCAGCTCATGGGCGACGTCTGGGAGTGGACCTCCTCGGACTTCTCCCCGTGGCCCGGGTTCCGGCCGATGCTCTACGCCGACTACTCCGCGCCGTTCTTCGGCGGCGACTACAAGGTGCTGCGCGGCGGCTCGTGGGCGGTCGGCGCGTCGATCCTGCGGCCGAGCTTCCGCAACTGGGATCACCCGATCCGCCGGCAGGTGTTCAGCGGCTTCCGGCTGGCCTGGGACGCGTAGGCGTGTGCCGTCACCTCGCCTGGCTCGGCCGGCCACGGACGCTGGCCGAGCTGGTGCTCGAGCCGCCGTCCTCGCTGCTGGTGCAGTCCTACGCGCCGCGCCGCCAGCGGTACGGCACGGTGAACGCCGACGGCTGGGGCGTGGGCGTCTTCACCCCCGGCCGGGCGCAGCCGGCGCGCTGGCGCTCGGCCCGGCCGCTGTGGGGTGACCCGTCGTTCGCCTCGGTGGCGCCGGTGCTCTCCTCCGGCTGCGTGGTGGCCGCCGTCCGCTCGGCCACCGTCGGGATGCCGCTGGAGGAGAGCGCGGTGGCGCCGTTCACCGACGGGCGCTGGCTGCTGTCGCACAACGGCCGGGTGGACCGCGCGGTGCTGCCGCCGGTGCGGGACGCCGAGTCGACCGTCGACAGCGCACTGCTGGCGGCGCTGGTGTTCGACCGCGGGCTGGACGCCCTGGCCGACACGGTGCGCGAGGTGGCCACCGCCGACCCCGGCGCCCGGCTGAACCTGCTGGCCGCCGACGGCACCCGGCTGCTGGCCACCACCTGGGGCGACACGCTGTCGGCGCTGGTCACCGCCGACGGCACCGCCCTGGCCAGCGAGCCGTGGGACGACGACCCGCGGTGGACCGACGTCCCCGACCGGTCGCTGGTCGAGGTCACCCCCGACGGCCTGACGACGACGTCGCTGTCCTGACCCACCCTGCCCGCCCACCGACCGAGCACTGGAGCCCCGTGTCGATCCCGCTCACGAACCACCTCGCCCTCGAGGACGCCGCGGACGCGCTGCGCGCCGACGCCCGCGCCGGCCTGACCGCCACGCCGAAGTCGCTGCCGCCGCGGTGGTTCTACGACGAGCGGGGGAGCGAGCTGTTCGACGAGATCACCCGGCTGCCGGAGTACTACCCGACCCGCGCCGAACGGGCCGTGCTCGCCGCGCACGCGGCCGAGATCGCCGCTGCGTCGGGCGCCGACGTGCTGGTGGAGCTCGGCAGCGGGACGTCGGAGAAGACCCGGCTGCTGCTGGACGCGCTGCACGACGCCGGCACGCTGCGCCGGTTCGTGCCCTGCGACGTCGACCCGTCGGTGCTGCAGGCGGCCGGGGCGGCCATCACCGCCGAGTACCCGGGCGTGGCGGTCGAGGCGGTCGTTGGCGACTTCACCCGGCACCTCGGCGAGCTGCCGCGGTCCGGACGCCGGCTGGTGGCCTTCCTCGGCTCGACCATCGGCAACCTGGAGCCGGAGGCTCGGGCGGCGTTCCTGGCCGAGCTGGCCGGCACGCTGCAGCCCGGGGACTCCTTCCTGCTCGGCACCGACCTGGTCAAGGACGCGGGCAGGCTGGTGCGCGCCTACGACGACGCCGCCGGGATCACCGCGGAGTTCGACCGGAACGTGCTCCGCGTGCTGAACCGCGAGCTCGGCGCCGACTTCGACCCGGCGGCCTTCGACCACGTCGCCGTGTGGGACGCCGAGCACGAGTGGATGGAGATGCGGCTGCGCTCCCGGACCGACCAGGTGGTGCACGTCCCCGGGCTGGACCTCGACGTCCGGTTCGCCGCCGGTGAGGAGATGCGGACCGAGGTCTCGGCGAAGTTCCGCCGCGAGCGGGTCGAGGCCGAGCTGGCCGCGGCGGGCCTGCGGATGACGCGGTGGTGGACCGACCCCGACGGCGACTTCGGCGTCTCGCTCTCCAGGAAGGACCTCCTCGCTCCCCACCCCTCGTAGAAGGACCCCGTCCTGCCCATCCTCCGCACGCTCGGTGCGGGCCCGGGACGGGGCCTACGGGCCCCTGCAGGAAGGCCACACCCGCTGACGATCATGGGATCCGGGTGGCGACACGCCGTTCCGGCCCGGCGTGTCGCGACCGCAGCTCCATGATCGTCGGGGAGGGGACGTCGGGGGCCGGCGAGGAGTGGCCCGGGCTGCGGGGTCACCCGTTCGGGGCACTCGCTGCATCCGGGATCCGGGGGCCGTCGGAAGGAGGGGTGTCAGGCACCTCACCAAAGACGGAAGGACCGCCCCGATGACCCGCTCCCGCACCGCCTTCGCCCTCGCCGCCGGAGCCACCGGCACGCTCGTCGTCCTCGGCGCCTCCCCGGCGCTGGCCGACAGCCACACCGCGACCGTGTCGGTGCTGCACGCCGTACCCGACACCCCGGTCGACGTCTACGCGAACGGCGAGCGGCTCATCGACGACTTCCAGCCGGGCACGCTCACCGACCCGCTGGAGCTGCCGGCCGGCGACTACGACCTGGCCCTCTTCCCGGCCGACGCGGCCGACGGCTCCGGCACGCCGCTGCTGTCGGCCGACGGCGTCGCCGTACCCGCGGGGGCCGATGCGACGGTGGTCGCGCACCTCACCGAGGCCGGCCAGCCGGCGCTCACGCCGTTCGTCAACGACACCTCCGAGGTGGCCGCGGGCGAGGCCCGGGTGTCCGTCCGGCACGTCGCGGCCGCGCCCGCCGTCGACGTCCGCGCGGGGGGCCAGGTCGTGGTCCCGGGCCTGACCAACCCGGACGAGGAGTCGCTCACCGTGCCCGCCGGCACCGTGAGCGCCGACGTGGTGCTCGCCGGCACCGACACCGTCGCGATCGGCCCGGCCGACCTCACGCTGGCCGAGGGCACGACGACGGTCGTGTACGCGTGGGGCTCGCAGGACGCCGGCTACGAGCTCGCCGTCCAGACGGTCGCCGGCACCCACTCCGCGCCGTCCGGCGTCCCCGGGGGTTCGGCCGGCCTGGCCGACGAGGGCGGCCTGCCGCTGCCGCTCGCCGCGGTGTCGCTGGCCGGGCTGGTCGCCGCCGGGGTCGCCGTCCGCCGGCTGGCCGGTTCGCGGGCCTGACCCGACCGGCACGGAGGAGAAACGGATGCGTCCCGCCGCCGCCGGCGCGGTCCTGGGTCTGGCCGTCGCGCTCGGTGTACCCGCCGCGTGGCAGCTGACCCGGGAGCCGGCGGCGGCGGGCGCGCCGCTCGAGCAGGTCCTCCCCCCGCAGGCCCCGCCGGCGGGGCCGCCTCCCGTCACCACCCGCGACGCCGCACCCACCGTGGCCCCGGAGCGGCCGGCCCCCGTGGCCCTGGCCGTACCAGCCCTGGGCGTCGAGGCGCCGGTCGACCCGGTCGGTGTGCGGGCCGATGGTCAGATGGCCATCCCGGACGACGTCGACCGGGTGGGCTGGTACCGCTTCGGGCCGGTGCCCGGTCGCGAGGGGTCGGCAGTGCTCGCCGGCCACGTCGACGATCGCGAGCAGGGGCTGGGTGAGCTGGCTCCGCTCCGGGAGGCCGAGGTGGACGCGCAGGTGCTCGTCACAGACGCCGCGGGAGGCACGACCCGCTGGCGGGTGGTCTCCCGGGTGCAGGTCGACAAGCAGGCTCTGCCGGTGGACCGGCTGTTCGCGCGCGCGGGACCGCCTCGCCTGGTGCTCATCACCTGCGGGGGCGAGTTCCTGCCCGAGGTCGGGGGCTACGAGTCCAACGTCGTCGTCGTCGCGGAGCCGCTGCCGTGATCAATGACCTCGCCGCCCCCCACCGTTCGCAGGCTCACGGCGGGGCCCTGCAGCGAGGCCGACGGCGTCGTGCCCGGGTTAGTGTCGGATCCGTGAGCGACGACGCCGTCCCGCCGCTCGGGGGCATCCCCGAACCGGACGACGCCGAGGTGGGCCGCCGGTTCGCCGCCGGAGACGAGCAGGCGCTGGCGTGGGCCTACGAGCGCTTCGCCGGTCAGGTGCACGGCATGGCTGTGCGCGCCTTCGGCCCCGGCCCGGACGCCGAGGACGTCACCCAGCAGGTCTTCGTCTCGGCCTGGACCGGCCGTACCGGTTACCGCCCCGAGCAGGGCCCCCTGCCGGCCTGGCTGGTGGGCATCTGCCGGCACAAGATCGCCGACACCTGGGTGCGCCGCGATCGGCAGCGCCGCGCCGCCGAGGCCGCGGTCACCGAGGCCCGGTCAGCAGTCGACAGCACCGGCCCGCAGGTCGACACCGCCGTCGCCGACCGCGTGCTCCTGCTCGGCGAGCTGCAGCAACTCGGGCAGCCGCAGCGGGGCATCATCGAGCTGGCGTTCTTCGAGGACCTCACGCACACCCAGATCGCCGAACGCACCGGTCTCCCCCTGGGCACGGTGAAGTCCCACATCCGACGCACGCTCGAACGGCTGAGGACACGGTTGGAGGTGGACGGTGCCGCACTGCACGCCTGAGCAGCTGGCCCTGGCCGCGCTCCGCGAGCGGCTGCCCGATACGGACACGACCCATCTGGCTGTCTGCGCGGAGTGCCGGGCCGAGGTGGCCTCCCTGCAGCGCGGGGTCGACGCGCTCGCCGTCCGCGAGCTGGCGGCTCCCGAGGCACCGGTCCCGCCGCCGCCGTCGGTCTGGTCGGGGATCGCCGCCGCCACCGGTGTCTCGGCCGCCCCGCGGCCGGAGGTCGTGGCCGGGTCCCGTCGTCCGCTCACCGCCGTGCCGGCGGATCGGGTGCGACCGGTGACGCCGGCGCCCCGGTCGGAACGGCCTGCGGCGGCGGGGGTGGTCCGGCCGCAGTGGTCACGGCTGCTGCTGGCCGCCGCTGCGGCGCTGGTCGTCGGCGTGGGCATCGGTGCGGGCGTGGTCGCCCTCGGCACGGGGGACGACGACGGACTGGCCGTCGCCGCGGCGGCGCTTGACCCGCTCGACGACAGGGGCGCGACCGGGGAGGCCCGTGCGGTCGAGCGGCCGGACGGCTCCCGGGTGCTCGAGCTCGACCTGTCGGCCGCCGACCCGGACGACGGCTTCTACGAGGTCTGGCTGATCGACGAGGCGGTCGAGGACATGTACCCCCTCGGCGTCGTCCGGGGCGGCGGCGAGGTCACCCTGGAGGTGCCCCCCGGGGTCGACCTCACCGAGTTCCCGGTCGTCGACGTCTCCCTCGAGCCGCTGGATGGCGACCCGCGGCACTCCGGGGTCTCGGTCGCCCGCGGCGTGCTGGAGAGCTGACCGGCGTGACGACGCTCCATCCCGCCCTCGTGCACGAGGACCTCGGCGCAGCGTGGCGCTCGGCCCGCCCTCGCCCGGCCGGTCGCCACCTGGACAGCGCGGCGTGCAGCCGGCAGAGCTCCCGGGTGCTCGAGGCCGTGGCCCACCACGCGCGGCACGAGGCCGAGCTCGGCGGGTATGTCGCCGAGGCGACCGCGGAGGACCTGCTGCAGCAGGGCCGGTCGGTCCTCGGCGGGCTGGTCGGGATGGCCGCCGCGGACGTGGTCTTCGTCGAGTCCGCGCAGGCCGCGCTGGCCGCGCTGCTCGCCGGGTGGCGGCTGCCGGCGGGGACCCGGGTGGCGTGCCTGCCCGGCGAGTACGCCCCCAACGCAGCGCAGCTGCGCGCGGCCGGCCTGACGGTCGAGCAGCTGCCGGTCGACGACCTCGGGCGGGCCGACCTCGACGGCGTCGCCCGGCTGCTGGCCGCCGACCCGCCGCGGGTGGTGCACCTGACGCACGTCGCCAGCCACCGCGGCGTCGTCCAGCCGGCCGCCGAGGTCGCCGCGCTGTGCCGCGAGGCCGGGGTGCCGCTGGTGCTCGACGCCGCGCAGTCGCTGGGGCACGTCGACACCGACCTGGGCGCCGACGTCGTCTACTCGACCTCCCGCAAGTGGCTGGCCGGACCGCGCGGGGTGGGCGTGCTGTGCGTGCCGCCCTCGGTCGCCGCCGAGCTGACCCCGCTGCTGAGCCCGCCGGACGACGTCCCGCCGCTGCGCGCGTTCGAGTCCGGGGAGGCGCACGTCGCCGGCCGGGTCGGGCTGGTGCTGGCCGTGGGCGAGCACCTGGCCGCGGGGCCGGTGCGGGTGCGCCAACGGCTGGCGGCGCTGGGCCGGGCCGCCCGGGACGTGCTCGACGGCGCGGCCGGCTGGCGGGTGGTCGAGCCGCGCGACGAGCCGACCGCCACCACGACGCTGCGCCCACCGGACGGCGTCGACGTCGTCACCACGCGGGCCCGGCTGCTCACCGAGCAGGGCATCGTGACCACCGCGATCGGGCCGCAGCGGGCTCCCGGCGAGATGACCGGCCCGGTGCTGCGCGTCTCGCCGCACCTGGACGCCACGGCCGACGACCTCGAGGCCCTCGCCTCGGCCCTGTCGCAGGGATAGGAAGCCAGACCCACGCCGGACGACCCGCCGACGTGGGTGTTGCCTCCCTATGCCTCCGTGGCGGCCGCCTGCATCGCGGCCGACACCCGGCGGTGGACGGCGAGCTGCTCGTCCAGGCCCGGGTGCACCGGGACGCCATCCTCGACGACGAGCCGCCCGGCGACGACGGTGTGCCGCGCGGCGACCGGGCCGCAGCGCAGCCACGCCTCGACCGGGTCCGACAGCGCGCCGGCGAACGCGGGCCCCTCCAGCGGCCACACCACCAGGTCACCGCAGGCGCCGACCGACAGCTCCCCGACCTCACCGGCGCGCCCCAGGCAGGCCGCGCCGCCGCGGGTGGCCATCTCCAGCGCGTCCCGGGCCGACATCGCGCCCGCGCCGTGCCGCAGCTTGCCCTGCAGCATCGCCGTCCGGGCCTCGAGCCACAGCGACGCGGAGTCCGCCGACGAGGACCCGTCCACACCCAGCCCGACCGGCGCCCCGGCGGCCCGCAGCTCGGCGACGGGGGCCAGCCCGCTGCCCAGCACCATGTTCGACGAGGGGCAGTGCGCCGCCCCGACCCGCGCCGCGCCGAGCCGCACGACCTCCTCGGCGGAGGGCCAGACCATGTGCGCCAGCCAGGTCCGGTCGGTCAGCCAGCCGACGTCGGCGAGGTGGTCGACCGGCCGGCGGCCGAAGGTGGCCAGGCAGAAGGCGTCCTCGTCCTGCGTCTCGCACAGGTGGGTGTGCAGCCGGACGTCGAGGGCCTCGGCCAGCTCCGCGGTGCGCCGCATCAGGGCCGCCGAGACGCTGAACGGCGAGCACGGCGCCAGCGCGATGCGGGTCATCGCGTGCGGCACGCGGTCGTGGTGGGCGGCCACCAGGCGCTCGGAGTCGGCCAGGATCTCGTCGTCGTCCTGGACGACGGAGACCGGCGGCAGGCCGCCGTCCTCCACCGACAGCGACATCGAGCCGCGGGTGGGGGAGAAGCGGACGCCGAGCTCGCGGGCGGCCGCCACCTCGGCCGAGATCAGGTCGCCGCCGCCGCGCGGGTGGACGTACAGGTGGTCGGTCGAGGTGGTGCAGCCCGACAGCGCCAGCTCGGTCAGGCCGACGTACGCGCTGACGTGCGCGGCCTCCTCGTCCAGCCGGGCCCACAGCGGGTACAGGGTCACCAGCCACTCGAACAGCCCGCCGGTCAGCGCAGGCGCGAAGGAGCGGGTGAGGTTCTGGTACAGGTGGTGGTGGGTGTTCACCAGCCCGGGGGTGACCAGGCAGCCGCGGGCGTCGACCCGCCGGACGGCGGCCGGGGGCGGGTCGACCGGGCCGCCGACGCCGGTCACCACCCCGCCGGTGACGGCCACCCAGCCGCCGGGGATCTCGCGGTGGGCGTCGTCGACGGTGGCCAGCAGCTCGGCGTCGTGCACCAGCAGGTCGGCGGCGTCCTCCACGCCCGCATCCTGCCCGCCCGCTGTTCCGACCACGCGTCAGCGCAGGATCTCGATGAGCAGCACCCAGGCGTTGCAGACCGCTCCCGCGAAGCCGGCCAGCAGCGCGGGCACCGTCCAGTACAGCCCGCCGCCGGCGCCAGCCAGCAGGGTCGCCCCCGCCACGACCAGCGGCGCGCCGGTCAGGGCCACGATCACCGCGGGGACGACGATGCTGCGTGCCGGGGCGCCCGGGGGCCGGCCCCGCCGGATCCGCAGCAGCCCGTCGGCGCCGATCAGGGACAGACCGGTGCCGGCCAGCTCCAGGCCGAGCGCCGTCAGGGACTGGCCCGGGACGAGCACGAAGACCGCCGTCGCCAGCAGGACCACCAGCACCCCGAGGGTCTCCCCCGCCCGCAACGGCAGCCAGGGGATCCGCAGCACCTGCTCGAGGTTGATCGACACCGCGACGAACAGCAGGCCGAGGAGCGCGGCAGCAGCGCCCGCCATGGCCACGTAGAGGTCCACCCACGGCCCGGAGTCGTACGCGGCCATCCGTCCGGGTCAGCCGCGCGCGCCGGTCAGTCGACCGGGACGATGTCGAAGTTCGCCGTGTCGCCCTCCACCGAGGTGACGGTGATCTGCAGCGCGATCTCCTCGCCGCTGTCCGGGTCCGTCGCGGTGCACTCCGTGCTGGCGTCCACCTCGGCCTCGAGGGCGCCGGGGCAGGAGACGTCGGCGGTGACCCCGAACCGGGACTCGATGGTGCTCGACACCTGCCGCTCCAGCTCGTCCTGCTCGATCGACGAACTGCAGGCGGTCAGGCCCAGGCCGAGGGCGGGCACGGCGACGAGCAGCAGGGGGCGGCGCGGCACGGGCGAGACCCTAGCGGCGCCCGGCGGCGTTCCGGGCCGGTTCGATCACCGCTGCGGACCGAGGACCAGCCGGGCGACGGCCAGGGGCAGATCCGCACCCAGGGGGCGGGTGCCGACCAGCCGGCCGGCCTCGGCGGGCGCAACCCCGGCCGCCTGCAGGACCTCCAGCGCCTGGACGTCGGGCAGCGCGTCGAACCAGCGCCGTCCCAGCGCCTCGCGCCCCGCGCCGGTCGGGCGGCCCCAGAGCCGCAGCCGGGCCATGCCGCCGTCGGGGAAGACGTCCAGCCGCACCCGGTCCACCGCCGGACCACCGTCGAGGACGAAGCGGTGCCGGGTGTCGGGCTGCAGCCGGGTCCGCGGCAGGACGACGACCTCGCCGTCCGGGCCGCTGCCGGTGAGGGACGCCGACCCGGGCGCGTTGCCCAGGAAGTACGAGGTGTCCAGCTCGGCGAGGGTGACCACGCCCTCGCAGGCCAGCGACAGCTCCACCCAGTCGTTGCCGTCCCCGCGCCGCCGGCGGGTCTCCCAGCCCTCGCCCATCGACCGGGCGAGCCCCGGCGACACCAGGTACACCGGGCGGCCGTAGAACTCGTCGCTGACCCCGGTGACGAGGGCGCCGCTCTCCAGAGCGGCCAGGTCGACCGGGCCGGCGTCCAGCAGGCGCGGGTCGGGGACGGCGGTGCCGTGCACCCGCAGCCGCGCGACGCCGCCGTCGGGGGCGATGGTCAGCCGCACGTGGGTGACCCGCCGGGTCGAGTCGACCGGGAAGGTGTTCGCGGTGTCCCCGGCGAGGTCTGACAGCGGCAGCAGCGGCTGCCAGTCGGCCCGGTCGAGCTCGGCGGGGGTGGGGTGGCCTTCCACGGCGGCGCACTCGACCGACGCCTGCGGCGGGTAGTTGCCGGTGAAGTGCGCGGTGTCCACGACGACCGCCACGACCACGCCGGGCACGCCCAGCCGGACGACCGCCCAGTCCGACCCCGGGGTGCGCCGCCGCCGGGTCTCCCAGCCGTCGTACTCCTTGCCCCGGTGGCCGAACCCGGGCAGCGCCTGGGCGGGGTGCGGCAGCACGAGGTTCTCCTTCGCGGCGAAGGACTCGTCGTTGGCGGCGATCACCGCTCCGCCCAGCGCTCGGCTGGCCAGGTCGGGCAGTCGGGTGGGGTCGGTCATCGGGCTCCTCGCCGGGTCGGGGATGGCGCGGGGGTCACTGTGGCACGGGGTGGGTGGGGCAGCCGGTGTCCCGGGACCGCGCGGAGGAGGACCCGTGTCCGGACCCACCGACGACCTGCGCGAGTAGCAGGACCCCGTCCTCCTCACCGTGAGAGGACCCGTCCTGAGACGGGGCACGGCGGGACCCTGCAGGGAGGCCGGCTCAGGTGCTGCCCCGGCTGAGCAGCCGGCCGCGGGGGCTGCCGTCCACCTCGATCCCGCGCAGCCACGTCCGGCGGACGACACCGGTCAGCTCCCGCCCCGCGTAGGGGGTCACCGGGTTGCGGTGCAGCAGCCGCTCGACCCGCCACCGCCCGTCCGGGGCGAACGCGACCAGGTCGGCGTCCCGCCCGACCGCGATCGCCCCCTTCTGCGGCAGCCCGGCCAACCGGGAGGGGGCTGTCGACATCCACGTCGCCACCTGGGCCAGCTCCAGCCCGCGCGCCCGCGCGCCGGTCCACACCGCGGGCAGCGCGACCTGCAGCGAGGCGATGCCACCCCAGGCCAGACCGAAGTCGCCGACGTCGAGCCGCTTGAGCTCCGGGGTGCACGGCGAGTGGTCGCTCACCACCAGGTCGACGTCCCCGTCGGCGAGGGCCGCCCACAGCGCCTCCCGATGCCCGGCCTCGCGGATCGGCGGGCAGCACTTGAACGAGGTGTCGGCGTCGGGCACCTCCTCCGCGGCGAAGGTCAGGTAGTGCGGGCAGGTCTCGACGGTGACCCGCACCCCCTCGGCGCGTGCCCTCCTCAACAGCGGCAGCGCGCCGGCGTCCGCGAGGTGGACGACGTGCGCCCGCCCGCCGGTGTCGCGGGCGGCCGCCAGCAACCGGCCGATCGCCGTCTCCTCCGCCTCCGGTGGCCGGGAGGCGAGGAAGGCCGGGTAGCTGGCGCCGGCCGGTCCGGGTGCGGCGGCGATGACGTCGGCGTCCTCGGCGTGCACGATGAGCAGCGCGTCCAGGCCGGCGAGCTCGGTGAGCGCGGCACACAGTCCGTCGTCGTCCAGCGGCGGGAACTCCGGGACGCCGGAGTCGAGCAGGAAGCACTTGAACCCGACGACCCCGGCCTCGTGCAGCGGCCGCAGCTGGTCGACGTTGCCCGGCACCGCGCCGCCCCAGAAGGCGACGTCGACGGACACCTGACCCTCGGCGCACTGCCGTTTCACGTGCAACGCCTCGACGGTCGTCGTGGGCGGGACCGAGTTGAGGGGCATGTCGACGACCGTGGTGACGCCCCCGGCGGCCGCCGCGCGGGTGGCGCTGGCGAACCCCTCCCACTCGGTGCGGCCGGGTTCGTTCACGTGCACGTGGCTGTCGACCAGCCCGGGCAGCAGCACCTCGTCGTCGCCCAGGGTCACCGCAGCCGTAGGCGCGTCGTCGAAGCCGGTGACCGCGGTGATCCGACCGTCGGCGGTGTGCACCGTGGCCGCGCGCTCGCCGTCGGGCAGCACCACCCGGCGGGCGCGGACGACGAGGGCGGCCGGCCCGGTCACGCGGTCTCCCGCTCGGGGGCCGTCAGCGTCGCCAGCGCGCCGGTGACCCGGTGCAGCTCGGCTCCCCACGCGGTCGCCGTCCACCCGCCGGGCAGCGGCAGCCGGACGGCGTCCGCCCCCGTCGCGACCGGCCGGTCGTCGCTGCCCACGTGCACGGTGGATGCGTACGCCCGCGGACCCACCGGCGGCAACCAGGCGGGCGCGCCCGGCCCGAGGTCGACCGTGGTGTGCAGCAGCGGCCGGCCGCCGCGGACCACCCGCGTGGTGCCGGTCCAGCGGCCGGGTTCCTCGCCGCGCCGGCCGAGCAGCACCTGGTCCGCGGCGGTGAGCACGCCGTCGGGTCCCAGCTCCGCCTCGAGCTCGGCGACGTGCCGAGTGCGCGCGGCGACGACGGTCGGCTCCGGCGCCAGGTCCAGCACCCCGGCCACGGTGGCCTCGATGCGCTGCACCGACGGCCGGGCGGCGCCGCGGGAGGGCAGCGCGACCGCGGCCGCGACCGACCGGACGCACAGCCGGGCACCCTCCTCGACGACCAGCCGGACCGCCACCTCGTCCCCGCCGAGCGGACCGAACGCGGTGGCGACGAGGTGCAACGTCGCCGGGCCGGTCCGGCGGACGGCGTACTGACCGCCGGCACGCACCACCGGGAGCACGGTGTGTCCACCGGGGCCGCGGCGCGCGACGACCTCGACGAGCGTCCTCACCGTCGGGCCCCGCTCCGCAGCCGCCCGCCCCCCGCTGCGGGGCTCACGCCCGCGTCGTGTCCGCGCCTGCGGCTCCGCGGACCCGCACCTGCTCGCGCACCCAGTCGGCCACCGCGGCGGCGGTCGGGTCCTCCCGCAGCGAGACGAGCAGCGTCGGCCTGCCGCCGCGCACCGCGTCGGCGTCCCGTCGCATGACCCCGAGGTCGGCGCCGACCAGCGGGGCGAGGTCGGTCTTGTTCACCACGAGCAGGTCGGCGGCGGTGACCCCGGGCCCGCCCTTGCGCGGCACCTTGTCCCCGCCGGCCACGTCGACGACGAACACCTGCACGTCGACCAGGCCGTAGCTGAACGACGCGGTGAGGTTGTCCCCGCCGGACTCGACGAGCACGAGCTCCAGCCCCGGGTGCCGGGACTCGAGCAGCTCGACGGCGTCGAGGTTGGCGGTGATGTCGTCGCGGATGGCGGTGTGCGGGCAGCAGCCGGTCTGCACCGCCTCGATGCGGTCGTCGGGGAGGACGGCGTTGCGGCGCAGGAAGTCGGCGTCCTCGGTCGTGTAGATGTCGTTGGTGACGACGGCGAGGTCGTACTCGGCCCCGAGGGTGCGGCACAGCGCGGCGGCCAGCGCCGTCTTCCCGGAGCCGACCGGCCCGCCGAGGCCGACCCGCAGCGGACCGCCGTGGCGGTGGGGCGCGGGCGCGTCGACGTAGTCGTCCACGTTGTGGTCAGGCGGCATCTGGACTCCCGGTGGGCTCATGAGGCGAAGAACCGGTCCTTTCGTGCGGCGTGCACCTCGGCGAGGAGGTCGAGCAGGGGATCCGCCGCCGCCGGGACGCCGTCCACCGCAGCGACGGCGTCGATCTCGGCGGCGAGGCGGGCGGTGAGCGCGGCGACGGCGAGGGGGTCCATGGCCAGCAGCCGCTGGGCGGCGGTCGCCGGGCCGCTGACCGACAGGTAGGCGGCGGCCGCCGCGGCGTCCCGCGGGAGCAGCCCGCCGGCGTGGGCGGCGACGCCGAGGGCCAAGGCGTGGTGCGGTCGCTCGGGCAGGTCGTCCCACGCCGGCGAGGGCCAGGCCCGCCGGCCGACGCGCACCAGCCCGCGACCCTGCTGCCGGGACGCCGCCCGCAGCGCCGGCGACGGCGTGCGCGCATCGGCCTCCTGGTCCAGTCGCACCAGCGTCGTCGGGTCGGCACCGCAGGCCGCGGCCGCCAGTCCGGCGGCGACGGCGCCCGACGTGTGCAGGCGACGCCGGAGGAAGGCCGACAGGGTCGCGGGGTCGTGCACGACCCCGGCGGCGATCGCCTGCTCGACACCGCCGGAGTGGGTGTGCCCCCCGGCCGGCAGCCGCGAGTCCGCGAGCGTGAGCAGTGCCGCCGTCATCAGAACAGAAAGTAGCGCTGGGCCATCGGCAGCTCGCGCACCGGCTCGGGCTCCCACACCTCGCCGTCCACCGTGACCGTGAAGGTGTCGGGGTCGACCCGGATCTCGGGCAGCGCGGTGTTCTCCGGCATGTCGGCCTTGGTCAGCCGGGTGGTGTCGGTGACGGCCACCAGCCGCCGGTCGACGGTCAGCCGGTCGGCCAGGCCCGCCTCGACCGCTGCCGGGGCGACGAAGTGCAGCGACGTCCGCGCCGGCACCCGGCCGTACGCGCCGAACATCGGCCGGGGCAGCTGCGGCTGCGGGGTGGGGATGGAGGCGTTGGCGTCACCCATCTGGGCCCAGGCGATCACCCCGCCCTTGAGGACGGCGTGCGGCCGGACGCCGAAGAACCGCGGGTCCCACAGCACCAGGTCGGCGAGCTTGCCCGGCTCGACCGAGCCGACCTCGCCGTCGATCCCGTGGGCCACGGCCGGGCAGATCGTGTACTTGGCGACGTACCGGCGGGCCCGCAGGTTGTCCGCCGCGCCGTCCCCGGCCAGCGACCCACGCTTGAGTTTCATCACGTGCGCGGTCTGCCAGGTGCGCAGCACCACCTCGCCGACCCGGCCCATCGCCTGCGCGTCCGAGCCGATCATCGAGATGGCGCCCAGGTCGTGCAGCAGGTCCTCCGCGGCGATCGTCGTCGGCCGGATCCGGCTCTCGGCAAACGCGAGGTCCTCGGGCACCGAGCTGTCCAGGTGGTGGCAGACCATGAGCATGTCGAGGTGCTCGTCGAGGGTGTTCACCGTGTGCGGCCGGGTCGGGTTGGTGCTGCTGGGCAGCACGTTCGGGTGCCCGGCGACGGTGATGATGTCCGGCGCGTGCCCGCCTCCGGCCCCCTCGGTGTGGTACGCGTGGATGCTGCGGCCGGCGATCGCCGCCAGAGTGTCCTCGACGAAGCCGGTCTCGTTCAGGGTGTCCGAGTGCAGCGCCACGGGGACGCCGTGGCGCCCCGCCACGATGAGGCAGGCGTCGATCGCCGCGGGCGTGGAGCCCCAGTCCTCGTGGAGCTTGAAGCCGCTCGCCCCGCCGCGCAGCTGCTCCTCCATCGACTCCTGCGAGACCGTGTTGCCCTTCCCGAGCAACGCGACGTTGACCGGCCACGGGTCCATCGCCTCGAGCATCCGGGCCAGATACCAGTCGCCCGGGGTGATCGTGGTGGCCTTGGAGCCCTCCGCCGGGCCGGTGCCACCGCCGATCAGCGTCGTCACGCCGGAGCCCAGCGCCGTCGGGACGATCTGGGGGCAGATGAAGTGCACGTGGCAGTCGATGCCGCCGGCGGTGAGGATCCGGCCGTTCCCGGCGAGCACCTCGGTGCCCGGGCCGATGACCAGGTCGGGGTGGACGCCGTCCATCGTGTCAGGGTTGCCGGCCTTGCCCAGCGCCACGATCCGGCCGTCCCGGACGCCGACGTCGGCCTTGACGATCCCCCAGTGGTCGAGCACGACAGCGCCAGTGATCACCAGGTCCGGCGCCCCCTCCGCACGGGTCGCCCGGCCCTGGCCCATCGACTCGCGGATCACCTTGCCGCCGCCGAACACCGCCTCCTCGCCGGCGCGGCCCGGACCGCCGCAGCGATCCTCCTCGACCTCGATCAGCAGGTCGGTGTCGGCGAGCCGGATCCGGTCGCCGGTCGTGGGCCCGTACAGCTGGGCGTAGCGCTCTCGGGACAGCTGCACCATCAGCCGAGACCCCCCTCGCCCGTCAGGCCGGGGACCACGCCGGCGCCGGCCAGCGGCACCAGCGTCACCGTGCGGGTGATCCCCGGCTCGAAACGGACGGCGGTGCCCGCGGCGACGTCCAGCCGGTGACCGTGGGCGGCCCCACGGTCGAACTCCAGCGCCCGGTTGGCCTGCGCGAAGTGGAGGTGCGACCCCACCTGCACCGGCCGGTCGCCGGCGTTCGTCACCTCGATCTCCACGCGAGGCGCGCCGGGCAACGTCTCGATCACACCGACCGCCGGGATCACCTCGCCAGGGATCACGGGCTTTCCCGGTAGATCTCGCTCGCCTGCGCTCACGGTATGGGGTGGTGGACGGTCACGAGCTTGGTCCCGTCCGGAAAGGTCGCCTCCACCTGCACCTCCTCCAGCAGCTCCGGGACGCCGTCCATGACGTCGTCCCGGGTCAGGACCGTGCGGCCGGACTGCATCAGCTCGGCCACCAGGACGCCGTCGCGGGCCCCCTCGAGGACGTGGTCGGAGACGAGCGCGGTCGCCTCCGGGAGGTTCAGCCGCAGCCCACGCGCGCGCCGCCGGCGGGCCAGCTCGGCGGCGTAAGAGAGCAGCAGCCGTTCCTGCTCGTGCGGGGACAGGTGCACGCGAGGGACCTCCGGCCGTCGGCAGAGCCCGGACGCTAGTGCGAGCGTGTAACAGCGATGTTGCGCGGACGGCGCGAGCCCGAGGCGGTGGCCCCTCCGGCGCCCCCGGAACGCATGAAGGGCCCTCACCGGGTGGTGAGGGCCCTTCATGAAAGAATTGTCCGGCGGCGTCCTACTCTCCCACCCCGTCTCCGGGGCAGTACCATCGGCGCTGAGAGGCTTAGCTTCCGGGTTCGGAATGGATCCGGGCGTTTCCCTCTCGCCATGGCCGCCGTAACACAGGTGAACGGGAACCGACCCCGGTGGGGGTTGGTGCGTTCAGAACCGCACAGTGGACGCGTGGTATCGATCAGTTGGTCGCCGGCTACCCGCCCGCCCGGGGGTGGGGGGTGGTGTAGTCGTGTGGTCAAGCCCTCGGCCGGTTAGTACCGGTCAGCTGCGCACCTCGCGGTGCTTCCAC
>NZ_FNOT01000018.1 GCF_900107105.1 Geodermatophilus africanus | reverse complement strand
CAGGCGGATCCGCTCGACCGGCACGGCCTCCTTCTCCACCACCGGGCGCTCGGCGCGCAGGGTGACCTCGTGCTCCTCCTCGGAGATCGCCGGGCCGTCCATGGCGTTGCCGACGTTGGCGTCGGTGATCGGCTCGCGCTCGACCCGGACCTCCTCGCGCGACACCGGCACGGTCTCGGAGACGTTCTCGGTGACGACGTACTTGCGCAGCCGGGCCCGGCCGACCTCCTCGCTGCGGGTGCCCACGTTCAGGCGCTCCTCGGAGCGGGTCATCGCGTCGTCGGTGGTGGGGCCGGAGGTGTCGCGACCCACCGCCCGGTCGGCGACGTCGTCGTAGACGCCGTCCCCGTCACGGTCGGTGCGGCCGGTGGTCCCGGCGCCCATCCCGGTGGTCCCGGCGGCCACCCCCGAGGTCTCGGTCGGGGTCGAGGGGTCGACGACATCCCTCGTCCCGCCGCCGGTCATCCCCCTGCTCTGGGTCGGGGTCGAGGGGTCGATGACGTCCCTCGTGTCGCCTCCGGTCATCCCGGCGGTCCCGGTCGTCGTCGTGGGATCGACGACGTCCCTGGTCCCGCCGCCGGCCATCCCGGCGGTCCCGGTCGTCGTCGAGGGGTCCATGACCGCCGTCCGGTCACTGTCGCCCCGGCCCGTGGCGACGTCGGTCGTCCCGCCCTGGCCGGAGCCGAGGCCGTAGTAGCGGTAGAGCTCCTGCTCCTCCTGCGGCGACAGGTGCCCGTCGGTGTCGACCCGGGGGGCGTCCTTGACCTGGCTCTTGCTCACCGGTACGCGCAGGCCCTCGTCGGTCAGGTCGGCGTCCCGCAGCGGGACGAAGGACTCCTTGGTGCCGAACAGGCCGGTGCGGACGGTCACCCACTCCGGCTGGCCACTGTCGTCGTCGAGGTAGACCTCCGCGGCCGAGCCGATCTTGTCACCGCTCTGGTCGTAGACGTCCTTGCCGATCACACGGCTGATGGCATCGGTGCCGATCATGGTGGCTGTCACCCCATCCGAACTGGTGTGTGTCCCCTGTCGATCACAGGGGTGACCGTCCGGCGGATCACGAAACGGCCGCGATCGTCGCGACCCGACCGACCGGTGGTGACACTCGGCCGCTCCGAGATCCCGTGAGCGGTCGTGTGCAGCATCCGCGCAGCTCACACAGGTGTGTCCGACGCCACACCAGCCGACGCGGCGGCGCAACCGATCGTGACGGTGCGTCACATCGGTCGGGTCGGGCGTGTCGCACCTTGTCCCGCCCCGGCGCGTCGGTCCCCTCGGCGACGGTGCGCGTGCCCATCCTGGAGGGCGTGCCTCCCCGCTCGCCGTACGACGACCTGGTGCACCCGCGCACCGTGAAGAAGCCGACCCCGCAGGTCGAGGCCGAGCGCGACCTCGTCGTGGAGGACCCGAGCTCGGGGTTCGTGGGTGCCGTGGTGCGCTGCGAGAAGGACGTCGTCCACCTCGAGGACCGATTCGGGAAGGTCCGCGCCTATCCGCTGGGGCCCGGCTTCTGGGTCGACGGCCGACCGGTCGTGCTGGTGCGGCCGAGGCCGCAGGCGCCGGTCCTCCCGACCCGCAGCGCGTCGGGCTCGACCTACCTGACCGGCGCCCGCGCCCGGGTGGCCCGCGAGGGGCGCATCTACGTCGAGGGCAAGCACGACGCCGAGCTGGTCGAGAAGGTCTGGGGCCACGACCTGCGCATCGAGGGCGTCGTCGTCGAGCCGCTGCACGGGGTCGACGACCTGCCCGGCATCGTGCGCGACTTCCGCCCGTCGTCCGGACGGCGGCTCGGGGTGCTGGTCGACCACCTGGTGACCGGTTCCAAGGAGTCCCGCATCGCCGCACAGGTGACCGGCGCGCACGCCCTCGTCGTCGGCCACCCCTTCATCGACATCTGGCAGGCCGTCAAGCCGTCGGTCGTCGGCATCCGGGCCTGGCCGACCGTGCCCAAGGGCGAGTCGTGGAAGGACGGCGTCTGCCGCCGGCTGGGCTGGGAGGACGACACCGGCTACGTGTGGGCGCAGCGCATCCTCGCCCGGGTGCGCACCTGGACCGACCTGGAACCGGCCCTGATCGGCCGCGTCGAGGAGCTCATCGACTTCGTCACGACGAACTGACCTCCCGCGACGCGAGCGGCGGGTCGGCGTGGCCTCCCGGGCGCCGACACCACGACGACCCGCCGGTCAGCGCCGTCCCGATCCTTGTGGGGCCGCCGTCGCCCTGCCATTGTCTCAATCCCTCGAGTCAATGAGTGAGAATGGGGTGCCGTGGTGAGCGTGCTCGTGCTGCTGCCGGTCCTCGCCGGGATGGCGGCCCTCGTCGTCACCGGCGTCCTGCGGCGCTCGCCGCCCAGCCGCGAGCACACCGTCGCCGCCGCACGGGCGCACGCCCGGCTCGGCTCGGCGGCCGCGGTCGTCCTCGGTGCCGCCGCTGCCCTGTGGACCGGCACCGGCCGCCTCGAGGACGCCACCGGGGCGGGGGACCTCGGGGTCACCGCACTCCTGGTACCGATCGCCTTCGGGATCGGGCACACCGCGGTGCTGGGGGTCGCCGAGCTGACCTGGCCCCGCCCCGAGGGCGCGGTGCGCCGCGCCCGGCTGGTGCGGCGGGGACTGCTCGACGCCGCACCCCGCCGGCTGGTCCGGACGGCGGCCGTCGCCGGCGCGGCCGCAGTCCTCACCCTCGCCGGAGGCGCGCTGCTCGCGGCTCCCGACGGCCGCAGCTACGCCCTCGCGGACCGGTTGGTCGGCGCGACCGCCGGCCCGTTCGCCGGGCCCGTCTACGGCCGGCCGGCGGCCCTCGGGCTGCTGGCGCTCGCCGCCGTCACGGCGGCCGCGCTGTGGGTGGTCGCGAACCGGCCCGCCGTCGCCACCGGGGACGACCGCGTGGAGGCGGCCCTGCTGGTGGCCGCGGTGGTGCTGTGCGTCCGGGCGCCCCGGGTGCCGGCCGACGAGCCCGCCGTCCCGGCGTGACCGGGACCGCGTTCGACATCACCGTCGACGTCCGGGCCGCGACGCCGCCGTACGAGCAGATCCGCAGCCAGATCGCCGCCTACGTCGACGCGGGGCTGCTCGCCGCGGGCACCCGGCTGCCCACCATGCGCGCGCTCGCCGCCGACCTCGGCGTCGCCACCGGCACCGTGGCCCGCGCCTACGCCGAGCTGGAGGCCGCGGGGCTCGTGACCAGCCGGCGGCGCACCGGGACGGTCGTCACCGGCGGGCGGGCAGCGCCGGCCGAGGCGCGGCTGCACGCTCTCGCGGCCGACCTCGTCGTCGCGGCCCGGGCGTCGGGCGTGGACGACGAGGGGATCCTGCGCATCGTGCGTGCGGCGCTGGCCCGCGCCCGCTGAGTGGCCCCTCTGCAGGGTCCCGCCGCGAGCCTGCGAGTGGCGGGAGGCAGAGGGGCCCTCTTTCAGCCGGGGATGTAGTTGAAGGTGTCCGGGTCGGGGCCGGTGCGCTCGCCGCGGTCGAGAGCGGACAGGTCGCCCATGGCGTCGCCGTCGAGTGCGAAGTCGAACAGCGCGAAGTTCTCCTGCATGCGCTCACGGGAGACCGACTTCGGGAAGACGACGTCGCCGCGCTGCACGTGCCACCGCAGCACGACCTGCGCCGGCGTCCGGCCGTGGCGCTCGGCCACGCGCTGCACGACCGGGTCGCCGAGGACCTTGCCCTGCGCGATCGGCGACCAGGCCTCGGTGACGATCTCGTGGTCGGCGTCGAACGCCCGCAGCTCCTCCTGCGCCAGGTAGGGGTGCACTTCGATCTGGTTGACCGCCGGGCGCACCTCGGTCTCGGCGAAGAGCCGGCGCAGGTGGTGGGCCTGGAAGTTGGAGACGCCGATCGCGCGGCAGCGGCCGCTGGCGTAGATCTCCTCCATCGCCTTCCAGGTCTCGACGTAGTCCACGTCGATCCCCGGCAGGGGCCAGTGGACGAGGAACAGGTCGAGGTACTCGAGGCCGAGGTCGCCCAGCGACTGGTCGAAGGCGCGCAGCGCGTCGTCCCGGCGGTGGAAGCCGTTGTTCAGCTTGCTGGTCACGAAGACCTCGCCGCGGTCGATGCCGGAGCTCGCGACGGCCTCGCCGACGCCCTTCTCGTTGCCGTACATCTCGGCGGTGTCGATGTGTCGGTAGCCGATCTCCAGGGCGGTGGAGACGGCGTCGGCGGTGTCCTCCGGCGGCACCTGGTAGACGCCGAAGCCGAGCTGCGGGATCTCGACGCCGTTGTTGAGGCGGATCGTGGGCACGGTGGCCACGGGGCTCCTCTCGAGTCCGGACGGGGGGCGTCGCGCGCATCAGATGGCGCACAACCTGCCGTCCACCGCCTACCCGGGAGCCCGCCGCTCAACCGGCCTAGAAGTAGTCGAGCAGCTCGGCCCGCGGTCCGCAGGCGAGCAGGTCGAGCGCGGCCGGGTCGTCCGGGCCGGACCCCAGGCCCGCATCACTCGGCCCCGTCCAGAGGCTCAGCCCGAGCCTGCCAGGACTGAGGAGGACGGGGTCCTTGCTCAGCCCCGGCTCCCGGTCGGGACGGCGCAGCTTCCCCGCACCGTCGGCCAGCTCCAGCTCCCACGGTCCGGTGTTCCCCGTGACGACCGGGTCGAGCAACGTGAACGCCACCCGGCCGCGCACGTGCCCCGGCCAGCCGCGGTCGGCGACGGCGCGCACCACGTCGACCGGCCGGTGCATGAACGCTGTCGCTCCGCCGGCCGTCGCGCGCTCGACCGGCAGCAGGCCCGACGCCGCGTCGCCGGCCAGCAACGGCAGCCGGACGGTGCGGGTCACGGTGCGCCAGCCGGCCAGCACGCCGACCAGCGCCCGCGCCGCCTCGGCGGTGACCGCGAGCAGGTCGTGCACGGTCAGCCGCGCCTCGGCCCCGTAGCCGGTCCCGCGCTCGTACACCAGGGCGCCGGTGGGGACCCCATCCTGCTCGGCGACCGTGAGCCCGTCCACCCCGTCGGGCCACCGGCCCTCGTGCGGCAGGTCGAAGGCGCCGCCGCGGCGGGTGAGGGCGGCGCGCGGGCGGGCGGGCGTCTCGTACAGCGCGCCGACGACGGCCAGGTCGGCCGGCTCGCCCGGGCGCACGGAGACGCCGGGCGCCGGGGCCGACGGCAGCGAGGCGGTGTCGAGCTCCACCCGCTGCAGCGCGCCCACGACCTCCCACCCCAGCGCCGGTAGACCGCCGACACGGTCGGGTAGAGCGCGCTGACCGCGGTGCCCCGCTCCCGGGCGCGGGCCAGCAGGTCGGTGAGCAGCGCCCGGGCCACCCCGCCGCCGCGGTGCTCGGGCAGGACGGCGACCCCGCCGACGTCCGCCGTCGCCACCGCCCGGCCGCCCCACGTCTGCCGGTGGCCGGTGTCGGTGGCCTTGCCGACCAGCCGGCCGCACTCGTCGAACGCGCCCAGCCGCAGCACGCCGTCGACCGGCCGCAGCGCCCACTCCGGCGGCGTGGCGGGCCCGCGAAGGCCAGCCGGCCCAGCTCCCACGCGGCGGGCAGCTCGTCGGCCAGCGGCCGCACGGTCGGGCTCATGCCGGCACCGCGACCCGGCGGGGACGCAGCAGCGGCGCGCCGGCCAGTGCGAGCAGGGCCGCGAGCGCCGCGGCCCCGGCCGGGACGGCGAAGGCGGACTCCGCACCCCAGGCGTCGACGGCGGCGCCGGCCAGCGCGGACCCGGCCGTGACACCGAGGGTCAGCCCGGTGGTGGTCCACGACAACGCCTCGGTCAGTGCGGTGCGCGGGACCCGCGACTCGACCAGGGACGTGCCCGAGACCAGCACCGGGGCGATGGCGGTGCCGGCGAGGAAGCCGGCGGCCACCAGCACCGCCAGCGAGCCGACGCCCCAGAGCAGCTGCGCGGCGAGACCGAAGGCGACGGCCGTGACCACGAACCGGGCGGCGAGCGTCCCGGGCAGCCGCGCGACGCCGTAGACGAGACCCGCCACGAGGCTGCCGAACGCGTAGACGGCCAGCGCCACCCCGGCCAGCACGGGCGCACCCTCCTCGTCGGCGAAGCCCACCACGACGACGTCCATCGCCCCGAACACGGTGCCGACCGCCGCGTAGGTGCCGGCGACGACCAGCACCGTCGCGTTGAGCGCGGCCCACCGGCTGGCCGGCGCGCCGGGGTCGGCCGGTTGGACGGCGGGCTCGGTGGCGCGCTGCCGGGCCAGCCAGAAGCCGCCGACGGCGCCCAGCGTGATGCCGGTGAGGAAGCCGACCGGCGGGGCGACCAGCGTGGCCAGCAGGGTCACCAGCGGCGGGCCGACGACGAAGACGACCTCGTCGACGACGGCCTCCAGCGCGAAGGCGGTCTGCCGGCGGCCCGGCTCGGCCAGCGCCTCGGCCCAGCGGGCCCGCACCAGGGACCCGATGTTGGGCCCGCTCGCCCCGCACAGCGCGGCCAGCACGAACCAGCTCCACCGGGGCGCGCCGAGGGTCACCGCGGCGACGAAGCCGTAGCCGGAGAGCACGTAGCCGGTCATCGCCCAGCGCAGCACGGCGCCCTGCCCCCGGCGGTCCATGGCGCGCGCCCACTGCGGGCTGGCCAGCGAGAAGCTCAGCGCCAGCGTGCCGGAGACGGCGCCGGCCAGGCCGTAGCTGCCGGTCTCCCCGGCGACGAGCAGGACCGCCCCCAGACCGAGCATGGGGATGGGCAGCCGGGCGACCCACCCGGCGAAGGAGAACGCCAGCGAGCCGGGGACGGCGAGGAGGCGGGCGTAGGGGCCGAACACGGTGCGGGGTGACACGGGACGTCTCGCGCTTCCTGGCCACAGGCGAGTGCGGGGCTGCCCGCCGGTCTCTCGGGTGGCCTCGCGACGGTAGCAACGGACTCCCGCGCCCCGCCGTCGCATTTCGGCCGGCCCGGCGCGCCTCCGGTCGGGTACTTGACGGTTCATACACCCTCTGTGAGCGGTCGCACACGCACCGCGTCCCCGTCGAAGGAGCCCCGTGTCCGCAACTCCCCGCCCGCGCCGCCTGCTGGCCCTCCTGCTCGGCCTCACCGTCCTGCTCGCCCCCGGCACCGCCGCGGCCAAGGGCGACGACCCCACCGGCACCGAGGACGGCGGCGGCACCACGGCCACCGCCGGCGACTTCGCCGTCACCGTCAACGGCCGCACGACCAACCCGGCTCCCGGCTCCGAGGCCCGGCTGCGCGACGTCACCCCGACCGGATCGATCGCCGTCCGCGGCCGGCACGTGACCTTCAGGATCGACCCCGCCACCCTCGGGGTGTACGACTACACGCTCACCGGCGCGCCGGACGCCCAGCGGATGGTTCCCGCCCCGACCGTCGTCTTCGCCTCGAAGGTGCCGCAGCTCACCGCGGCCCAGCTGCGCAGCGTGCGGATCGGCGAGCTGCGGCTGCGCGACGGCGTCCTGGTCGCCGAGTTCACCACCGCCGCGGGCAAGCTCAAGGTCCAGGCCAAGGACGCGCCGCAGGGCGGCATCTTCCAGATGGAGCAGGAGTTCGGCACCGCCGTCGAGTACGTGCACACCCTCGGCCCGACGCTCTTCTACTTCGTCAACGAGTACACCGGCAAGGTCAACTTCGGGGACGGCGTCCCCGGCGACGCGACGCACCACATGCTGCTCGGCAAGGACAGCCCCCAGGTGGCCACCAAGACGTACCAGGACGGGACGACGACCCGCTGGTCGGTCGCCTCGGGCGGTCGCATGGGCGGCGTCCTCGGCGAGGACTCGATCGAGCTGTCGGCCGGCGCGACCAACTGCACCACCGACTGCCAGGCCCGCAACCGGATCCAGGGCTCGGTGCCGGTGCCGCCGGACCCGGTCGACCCGACCCCGATCGGCTGACCCAGCACTCCCCCGGTGGGGGGCGACCGGAGCTCCGGTCACCCCCCACCGCCCGTCCGGGCAGGGGCGCACCGGCGCTCCCGCGCACTACATTCGGGGGGTGACCTCGACCAGCCCGCTCCCCCACCCGGGAGTCCGCCGTCCGGACCCCGCCCCCGGCACGGGCGGGCTCGTAGACCGGCACGGCCGGGTGGCGACCGACCTGCGGGTGTCACTGACCGACCGGTGCAACCTGCGCTGCACCTACTGCATGCCGCCCGAGGGCCTCGACTGGCTGCCCAAGGTCGAGGTGCTCACCGACGAGGAGATCGCCCGGCTGGTCCGCATCGGCGTCGAGCAGCTGGGCATCCGCGAGGTCCGCTTCACCGGCGGGGAGCCGCTGCTGCGCCCGGGCCTGGTCGGCATCGTCGCGGCTGCCACCGCGCTGCAGCCCCGCCCCGAGGTCAGCCTGACGACCAACGCGATCGGCCTGGCCCGCGTCGCCCCCGCGCTGGCCGCCGCCGGCCTCGACCGGATCAACTGCAGCCTCGACACCGTCGACCGCGACCGGTTCACGCAGCTCACCCACCGCGACCGCCTCGACGACGTCCTCGCCGGCCTGGCCGCCGCCCAGCGCGCCGGGCTCACGCCGGTCAAGGTCAACGCCGTCCTGCTGCGCGGGCTGAACGAGGAGGACGCCGTCCCGCTGCTGGACTTCTGCCTGGAGCACGGCTACCAGCTGCGCTTCATCGAGCAGATGCCGCTGGACGCCCACCACGCCTGGACCCGCGGCGAGATGGTCACCGCGGAGGACATCCTCGAGCGCCTCTCGGCGGCGCACACCCTCACCCCGGACACCGAGGAGCGCGGCTCCGCGCCGGCCGAGCGCTGGCTGGTGGACGGCGGCCCCGCGACCGTCGGCGTCATCGCCTCGGTGACCCGCTCCTTCTGCGGCAGCTGCGACCGCACCCGGCTGACCGCCGACGGCCAGGTGCGCAACTGCCTGTTCGCCCGCGAGGAGTCCGACCTGCGGACGCCGATGCGCGACGGCGCCACCGACGAGGAGCTGGCCGACCGCTGGCGGATCGCCACCCTCGGCAAGCTCCCCGGGCACGGGATCGACGACCCCAGCTTCCTGCAGCCGGCCCGCCCGATGTCGGCCATCGGCGGCTGAGGCCCGTGCCCGTCACCGTCCGCTACTTCGCCGGGGCCCGCGCCGCCGCCGGCGTGGACAGCGAGACCCGCGACGCCGGCACCCTCGACGAGCTCGTCGGGCAGCTCGTGGCGTCGCACGGGGAGCGCCTGGAGAAGGTGCTCACCGCCTGCTCGTTCCTCGTCGACGGCACCTCGACCCGGGACCGGTCGCTGGCGCTGGCACCGGGCGCCGTCGTCGACGTGCTGCCGCCCTTCGCCGGTGGCTGAGAGAAGGTCCCTGCCCCCGGCCCCGTCCCGAGGCTCGCCCCGAGCTCGCGAGGGTGAGGAGGACGGGGTCCTTCTCCTGCACGGGGGCCGACCGGCCGCCGCGCGCTCGGCGGAGAATGGGTGCATGAGCATCTGGGACAGGGCCAAGGCCAAGGTCGAGGAGCTGGTCGGCCGAGCCGAGGAAGTGTACGGCGAGTCCCACGGGGACGCCGCCGCGCAGCTGCACGGGGAGGCCCACCGGCTGGAGGGCGAGGCCGAGGAGGAAGCCGCCCTGCGGGACGAGGCCGCCCGGCGGGACCCGGACGACGGAGCGGCTCCTGTCCGCTGAGCTGCGCCCCGTCGCGCACCGGAACGGGGAGGGAGCGAGGACGATGGAGGGCATGGCCGCCCCCGCCGTCCTGGACGTCGCCCCGTGGGGCGACTTCTCGGCCGCGACCTGCGGGGTGCTCGCGTCACTGCACGAGCGCCTGGGCTGGGACGTGTGGGTGGTGACCCGCGTCGTGGACGACCGGCAGGTCGTGCTCCACGCGCACCCACCCGACCTGATCCGGCCCGGGACCTGGCTGCCGTGGGCGGACACCTTCTGCCGCGCCATGGTCGCCGGGGAGGCCCCACGCGCGGCCACGGTCACCGCTGCCGTGCCGGCCTTCGCCAAGCGCATGACCGGGCCGGCCTCGCGGATCGGCGCCTACATCGGCGTTCCGCTGGTCGCCACGGACGGCGAGCTGTTCGGCACGCTCTGCGCCTTCGGGTTCCGCGCCCGGCCGCGCAGCGCCGCCCGCGACCTGCCCCTGGTCGAGACGGTGGCGCGCCTGCTGAGCACGCTGATCGCCGCCGGCATGACGCCGTCCGACCCGCCGGCGGCTCCACGCGCCTGACCGGCCTCGCCCGGCACCTCCGGCCCGTGGGCCTCCTCGGAGCCGGGACCGAAGTCCCTACCCCGGCGCGCGGAGCGCAGGGGAGGCTGTCCCGTGACGGTGCAGTGCCGCGCTGTTGCAGGCCCACAGGAGGGCCGCCGCCGGTCTGCCGGGCCGGAACCACCCGCCGAGTCGTGGAGGCGTCACATGCCCCCATCCGTCCTGTCCGTCGTCCAGGTGCAGGCCGACGGCCGTGTGCTCGCCGAGGCCGACATCCGCCGCACCGGCGAACCGGGTGTCGTCGCCTCGGCGATGCACGTGGAGTCCGGTCACCTGCCGGTGGGCACCGGCGCCCGCCTGGTGGACGCCGTCCTCGACCAGGCCCTGCTGGACGAGGCCGAGCTGCTGGTCGCCACGATGCCGCTCAACGACACCGAGATGCTCGACCGGGTGCGGCAGCGCAGCGGCGACGTCGCCGCGCGGGCCGCCGGCGCCACGAAGATCGTCGAGGCGCGGCTGGCGCCCCGGCGCCCTTAAGGGCAGGCGACCCACTCCTCCTCGCCGTCGGTGAAGACCTGCCGCTTCCAGATCGGCAGCCGCTCCTTCACCAGGTCGACGAGCTCGGCACAGGCGGCGAAGGCGTCCCCGCGGTGCGAGGTGCTGACCGCGCAGGCCAGCGCGACGTCGCCGATGCCGAGCATGCCCACCCGGTGGGAGACGGCGACGGCGTGCACGTCGGGCCGGGCGGCGAACTCCTCGGCCAGCTCGACGATCACCTGCTCGGCGGTCGGGTGGCCCACGTACTCGAGCTCGGTGACCGAGCGGCCGCCGTCGTGGTCGCGGACCACGCCGGCGAAGGACACCACCGCGCCGGCCGCCTTGTCGGCGACGGCGTCCTCGTGCTCGGCGACGGAGAGCGGCGCATCGACGACCCGGGCGATCACGGCGCCGACGGTACCCCGCCGGGCGGCACGTCGAGGTCGGTCGGATCGGCCAGGCCGGTGCAGTCAACCTCGGTGACGGCGCGGCCGGCGAGGTAGCGGCGGGCGCCCTCGTCGCCGGTGACCGTCCCCGCGACGCCCGCCCAGTGCTCCCGGCCGAGCAGCACCGGGTGCCCGCGGACGCCGTCGTAGGTGGCGACCGCCAGCGCGTCCGGGGCGGCGTGCGCGGCGACGGCGCGCAGCGCCTCCGGCGTCATGCCGGGCAGGTCGACCAGGGTGACCAGCGCGGCGTCGACCCTCCCGGGCCAGCCGCGCAGCCCGTCGAGGCCGGTCCGCAGCGAGGAGGCCATGCCGGTCTCCCAGTCGCGGTTGGCCAACACGGTGGCACCGTCGAGGTCCGCCGTCCTCCAGACGTCGACCGCCTGCGCACCGAGGACGACGAGCACCGGGTCGCACACCGCCCGCGCCGTCCGCACCGCCCGCTCCACCAGCAGGCTGCCCTCGTACTCGACGAGCGCCTTGGGCATGCCGTAGCGCCGCCCGCCGCCCGCAGCGAGGACCAGTCCCGCGACCGTGCTCATCCCGCCACCCTCTCAGCGCGCTCCGACGATCAGCTGAGCTGGTCGTCCCCAGTCCTGGCTCACCACTGGGAGTGAGCCAGGAGCCGGGACGGTGAGCTGAGCTGATCGTCGTCGGCGGGCTCAGCGTGCGTAGACGGCGACGTCGGAGGCCTTCACCGACGCCCAGACCGGGGTGCCGGGAGCCAGGCCCAGCTCCGCGAAGGCGGTCGCGGTGACGTCGGCGACCAGCGGGACCTCGCCGTCGAGCTCGCAGCGCACCGTCGACCCGTGCGGGGTGGCCGACACCAGCCGGGCCGGCCAGACGTTGCGCGGGCTGCCCTCCGGCCGGCTGGTCCACAGCGCCACCGACTCCGGGCGGACGGCGACGAACACCGGCCCCGCTGTCTCCTCGGCCACCGCGACGCGGCCGCCGCCGTCCAGGTGCACCGTCGTCCCCTCGCCCACCCCGGGCAGCAGCGCGAGGCCGACCAGCCGGGCGACGTAATCGGTCCGGGGGTGGCGGCTGACGTCGGCCGGCGTCCCGGCCTGCACGACCCGGCCCTCCTCCACGACGACCACCCGGTCGGCCAGCGCCATCGCGTCGACCGGGTCGTGGGTGACCAGCACGGTGCTGCCGGGGAAGTCGGCGAGGTGGCGGCGCAGCTCGGCGCGGACGGTCAGCCGGGTGCGCGCGTCCAGCGCGGAGAGTGGCTCGTCGAGCAGGAGCAGTGCCGGCTGCCCCACCAGTGCGCGGGCCAGCGCCGCCCGCTGCGCCTGCCCCCCGGAGAGCCGGCCGGGCCGCCGGTCGCCGAGCTCGGCGATGCCCACCCGCGCCAACCACTCGCGGGCCGCGGCCCGGGCGGCGGGCTTGCGCATGCCGCGCGTGCGCAGGCCGAAGGCGACGTTGTCGGTGACCGAGAGGTGCGGGAAGAGCAGGTGGTCCTGGAAGACCATGCCCAGGGGGCGCTCGTGGGCGGGGACGTGCACGCCGGCGGGGACGTCGTCCCAGGTGTCCGGGCCGACGGCGACCCGCCCGTCGTCGGGCGGCAGGAGCCCGGCCAGCACGCGCAGCAGCGTGGACTTGCCGGCGCCGTTGGGCCCCAGGACGGCGAGCACCTCGCCGTCGGCCACCTCCAGGCCGAGCTCGACGGTGAGCGGGCCGCGGTCGACCCGGACGCCGGCGGTCAGGCTCACCGGACGGCCCGCGTGAGCCAGCGGTCCCGGAGGAGCAGCAGCGTGGCGACGGAGACGACGAGCAGCACGAGGGAGAGCACGATCGCCGCGTCGGGGTCCTGCTGGAGCGCCAGGTAGACCGCGAGCGGCATCGTCTGCGTCGTCCCCGGGAAGTTGCCGGCGAAGGTGATGGTGGCGCCGAACTCGCCGAGCGCGCGGGCCCAGCAGAGCACCGCGCCGGCGGCGATGCCGGGTGCGACCAGCGGCAGGGTGACCCGGCGGAACGTCGTCCACCGGTCGGCGCCGAGGGTGGCGGCGGCGTCCTCGAAGCGGGCGTCGGCGGCCCGCAGCGCGCCCTCGACGCTGATGACCAGGAACGGCATCGCCACGAAGGTCTCGGCGATGACGACCGCGGTGGTGGTGAACGGGATGGTGACGTCGAGGGCCTGGTCCAGCCAGCGGCCGACGATGCCCTGGCGGCCCAGCACGAGGAACAGCGCGACGCCGCCGACGACCGGGGGCAGCACCAGCGGCACGGTGACCAGCGCGCGCAGCACCGACCGGCCGCGGGCCCGGGAGCGGGCGAGCACCCAGGCCAGGGGGACGCCGAGCACGAGGGAGAGCCCGGTCGCGGCCGTGGCGGAGACGAGGCTGAGCCGCAGCGCCTGCCCGACCGCCGGGCCGGTCAGCTGCGACCCGAGCTCGCCCCAGGGCGCCCGGACCACCAGGCCGGCCAGGGGGAGGACGAGGAAGGCGACGGCGAGGACCGCCGGGACCAGCAGCGGGAGGGGGACGCCGGGCTCCCTGCGCCTCACGGTGCCCACGGTTCGCTCCCGCGCGGCGCTCCGCTCCTCGCTCGCTGGCGCTCGATGCGATGCTCACGCCGCTGTCCGCTCACGGGACCCGGAAGCCGGCGTCCTCGAGCGCCTGCTGTCCCTCCTCCGACCGCACCAGCTCGACGAAGGCGGCGGCGGCCTCCGGGTTCGGGGCGTCGGCCAGCACCGCGACCGGGTAGTCGTTGACCGCCTGCTCGGCCTCCGGGACATCGATGCCCTCGACGGCGTCCCCGGCCGCGGTCACGTCGGTCCTGTAGACCAGGGCGGCGTCGACCTCGCCGAGCTCCACCTTGGTCAGCGCGGCCCGCACGTCCTCCTCGAACGTGTCCGGGGCGGCGGTCACGCCGGCGGCGGCGAGCACGTCCTCGGCGGCGGCGCCGCAGGGGACCTGGGGTGCGCAGAGGGCGACCGCCAGCTCCTCCCGCGCGAGGTCGGCCAGGCCGGTGACGCCGGCCGGGTTGCCCGCCGGGACGGCGAGTTGCAGCACGTTGGCGGCGAAGACCCGCGGCTCGCCGGCGGCCAGCCCGGCGTCGGTGACGACGGCCATCTGCGACCCGTTCGCGCTGGCGAAGACGTCCGCCGGGGCGCCCTGGGTGATCTGCGTGGCCAGCGCGGAGCTGCCGGCGAAGTTGAACTGCACGTCCAGGCCGGGGTGATCGGCCTCGAGGCGCTCGCCGAGGTCCGGGAAGACGTCGGTGAGGGAGGCGGCGGCGAAGACGGTGAGCGTGCCGCTCGGCCCGGCCGGGTCGTCGCTCGGCGTCGCGGCCGCGTCGCCGTCGGCCGACCCACCGCAGCCGGCGAGCAGGAGCACGAGCGCCGTCCCGAGCACAGCGCACCGGGACACGAGACCTCCCCACGGCGAACCACCGTGGTCCGCGCCTGCGGAACCGTACCCGGTCATCGCCCGCAGCTGCGACCACCCGATCGGGCAGGGCTCCGCGGCTGCGGCCGGGTCAGGGGACGTCGACGCTGACCTGGGTGGCCTTGACCGTGGCGATGGCACGGACGCCGACGTCGAGCCCGAGCTCGTCGGCCGCCTCGCGCGACATGAGGGACACCAGCCGGAACGGCCCGGCCTGGATCTCCACCTGCGCCATCACCGTGTCGCGGACGACCCGGGTGACGATGCCGGTCAGCCGGTTGCGCGCCGAGGAGCCGCGGGTGGTGCCGGGCTCGGGGGCCTCGTGCAGCTGCGTGGCGAGCCGGGCGAGGTCGGCGCCGTCGACGTGCGCGGGGCCGCCGCCGACCCGGGAGGCGGGCAGCCGGCCGCTGTCGATCCACCGGCGCACCGTGTCGTCGCTGACACCGAGCAGGCCCGCGGCCTCGGCGATCCGGTAGCTGGTCGTCACCGGGGCAGCGTAGGAGCAGGCGCCCCGCATGACCCCTCGCACGCCCGGGACCGGCCCGCGGTCCGGCCGCGGGGTGTAGGCCCACGGACTCGGGGCACGGGAGGGACCCAGCCGGTACCCGTCCGGCCGGCCTGGAGGAGGGGGCGGGACCAGCATGCGCCGGTGGCGCGGTCCGTTGATCGTCTCGGTGGTGTACCTGGCGCTCTGGCTGGGGCTCGACGCCATCGCGAGCGTCTTCCAGGCACGGCAGGAGGTGTCGCTCTGGTATCCCCCCACCGGGCTGAGCTTCGCGCTGCTGCTGGTGTTCGGGCTGCGGTACGCCCCGCTGCTGCTGCTGACCGACCCGCTGCACGGGCTGGTGGTGAGCAGTCCGGCCGTCAGCTGGGTCAGCGTCTGGCTCGGCGGGGTGCTGAGCACCGCCGTCTACACGGTCGTGGCCTGGCTGCTGCTGCGGCGGCTCCGGATCGACCCCCGGCTCCCCGGCCAGCGTGACGTCGCCTGGTTCCTGGGGCTGGCCGCGGTCGCGGGGCCGCTGGTCGTCGCGGTGGCCCAGGTCCTGCAGTACACCGTCACGGGGCTGCTGACGTGGGGGGAACTCTTCCGGGGAGTCCTCGGGTTCTGGTCCGGCCGCGCCACGGGCGTCGGGGTGCTGGCGCCCGCCCTGCTCGTCGCCAGCCGGCGGGTGCCCGCGCTCTGGCGGGACCGGCCGCCGCTCCCCGGCCCGGTGCGGCTCGGCCGGTGGCGCGGGCACCCGTCGTGGGTGGACTCGCTGCGGCCGCGGTGGCTCGGCCGGCTCGTCGCCAGCCTGCTCGACCAGCGGCTGGAGCCGGTCGCGCAGGCCGTCCTGCTGCTGTTCACGGTGTACCTGGCCTACGGCGAGCCGTCCGTCGGCGGGCTGGACCTGGCCTACCTCGTGTACGTGCCGCTGATCTGGATCGCCGTCCGCGGCGGGCTGCCCCGGGCGGCGTTCGCCGTCCTGGTCGCCAACGCCGTCGCCGTGGCGCTGGTCGGCCGGGACGTCGTGGAGAGTCCGCTGCGGCTCCAGCTCGGCCTGGTCACGCTCACCCTGGCCGGGCTGACCCTCGGCGCGCTGGTCACCGGCCGGCAGGCCAGCATCGCCGCCGCCGAGCACGCGGCGCTCCACGACCCGCTCACCGGGCTGGCCAACCGGGTGCTGCTGATGGACCGGGTGGAGGCCGCGGCGCACCGGGCCGAGCGCAGTCCGGGTGCCCGGTTCGCGGTGCTCTACTGCGACCTGGACGGCTTCAAGGGCGTCAACGACCAGCTCGGCCACGACGCCGGCGACGAGCTGCTCGTGGCGGTCGCGCGCCGGCTGGAGGCGGCGGTGCGGCCCGCGGACCTGGTCAGCCGCCTCGGCGGGGACGAGATGGCCGTGCTGCTCGACGGCGTGACCGGCGTCGAGGAGGCGGCGGGGGTGGCCGAGCGGCTGCTCGCCGCGCTGGCCGAGCCGTACGACGTCGACGGCCGGGAGGTCGTCGTGACGGTCAGCGTCGGGGTGGCGGTCGCCGACGGGGAGGGCCTGGCCGGCCCCCGGCTCCGCGAGGAGCGGGCGGGCCCGACCGGGACGGACGAGGGCGGGCACGGCGAGGAGCTGCTCCGGGCGGCCGACATGGCCCTCCAGCGGGCCAAGGCGAACGGGGGGCACCGCTACGAGCTGTTCAACGAGCCGCTGCGCCGGCAGACCCGGGACCGGCTGGGGCTGCGGGCCGCGCTGCGTCGCGCGGTCGAGGCCGGCGCGGTGACCGTCGCCTACCAGCCGATCGTCCGGGTGGCGGACGGCCGACTCACGACCGTCGAGGTGCTGGCCCGGTGGCACGACGCCGAGCGCGGGGACGTGCTCCCGGTGGAGTTCATCACCGCGGCCGAGGAGACGGGGCTGATCCACGACCTCGGCATGCAGGTGCTCGAGCAGGCCTGCACGCAGGCCACGCGGTGGCGAGGGGCCTTCGGCGCCGCCGCCCCGCGCGTGGCGGTCAACGTCTCGACCCGTCAGCTGCTGCCCGCCGACTTCGCCCCCCGCGTGCTGGCGATGCTCGACCGCGTCGGGCTGCCCCCGGACGCCCTCGAGCTGGAGATGACCGAGTCCTGCGCCATGGAACCCGGGGCGCGCGTGACCCTGGAGCGGTTCACCGCCGCAGGCGTCACGTTGGCCGTGGACGACTTCGGCACCGGCTACTCGAGCTTCGCGGCCCTGCGCGAGCGGACGCCGCAGGCCTTCAAGCTCGACCGCTCCTTCGTGGCGCGCCTGCCCGACGACCGCCCGACCGACGCGATCGTCTCCGCCGTGCTCGCGCTCGCCGGCCACCTCGGCGCCACCGTCACCGCCGAGGGTGTCGAGACGCAGGAGCAGCTGCAGCGGCTCCAAGAGCTGGGGTGCCCGCAGGTCCAGGGCTTCCTCCTGAGCCGCCCGGCGACCGGGGAGCAGATCGAGCGGGACTGGCTGCGTCGTCCGAGGTGACCTCTCCTGTGGACGGCGACCCGCCGTGCACAGCGCTGTCCCGCCGGCGTCCGAGCGCCGGGAGAGCATCCCGGGCATGGCGACCACGACCGCGGACGACCCCTGGCTCCGGGAGCTGCTGCTCCGGGGCGACTGGCACCCCGACGGCGACCGGGCGGAGGGGATGGCCGCCGTGCTGGCCTCGGGCGACCCGGCGGTGGACGGCTCCGGCGGCGTCACGCGGGCGCTGCTGTCGGCCCTCGGCGCGGCCTGGGAGCGGGGCTGGCAGCCGGCCGACGTCGTCCACGCGGTGCGCCGGCGCTGCCCCGCCCGCTCGGCCCGGCTGGTGGTGGCGCTGGTCGCCGAGGACGCGCGGGCCACCGACGCCGCCTCGCGTGCGCCCGCTGTGTGGGTCGACCAGCTGCGCGAGCTGGGCGCTCTGAGAGCCGGGGAGCCCGCGGTCGTGGCCGCCTGGCACCGCGCGGAGGGCCGCCCGGCCGAGGAGGCCTGGCGCGCGGTCCTGCTGCTGGCCGGAGCGCTGACCGGCCTGGCGCGGCTCGACCAGCTGGTGCCGCCGCCGTCCCGGTGGGGTGCGCGGGCACGGCGTCCGGCGGTGGCCCCCGGGCCGGACGACGCGCGGGTGCTCCGGCGGGTCCGCGCGCTGCTGGCCAAGGCCGAGTCGACCGAGTACGCCGAGGAGGCGGAGGCGCTGACCGCGAAGGCGCAGGAGCTGATGACCCGGCTGGTCTGGTACCCGGGGCTGGGCATCGTCAACCTGGTCGGGGTCGCCGCCGACCTCGACGCGGTCGAGCTGCTGTTCACCTCGCTGCTGCTCCAGGCCGGGCAGGCGCTGGCGGCGGCCGAACGGACGGCGGGACGGCGGTCGGTCTCGCGCTCGTTCCGCCGCGCGTTCCTGGTGGGCTACGCGGGGCGGGTCGGCGAGCGGCTGACCAGCGCCCGCGAGCGGGCCACGAGCGAGGCCGCCGCGGACCAGGGCGTCGACCTGCTGCCCGCGCTGCGGTCCCGGCAGGAAGCGGTCGACGACGCGTTCACCGAGTTGTTCCCGCGGGTGCGCAGCACCCGCAGCCGCTCGTCGATGGACGCCGGGGGCTGGTGGCCGGGCGCGCGGCCGCCGACTCCGCGGACGTCGGGTCGCGCCACTCGTCCCTGCGCTGAGGCTCGGCGTTCCCGCGGAGACCTCCCGCCACAGGTGCTGCCTCGCTGTACGTCTCCGCGGGAGCGCCCCCGCTCAAGCAGCACCGTCCTCACGCCTCCGCACGAGTGGCCCCTCTCGCCCTCTCGGAACGCCACGCCGCGGCGTTCCCGGTGGAACCCGGTTCCACGTGGACACCGACGCCCCGCTACCTCCGGGAAGGGCCGCGTCCGCCAGAGGGCTCCGGCGCCGCCACCACGTGCCGACGTCCACCCCGGACGTTCCCGCGAGAACGTCCGCGTACCGCGCTCCCGACCCACCACCGGACCACCTCAGGATCCCCCGGTCCGCCCACTCCAGTGCGCCCACGTCAGCCCCCTGACCAGCCGTTTCTGTCCTTGGCACGCTCTACCCTCCGAACACCTGATCGAGAAGGAGGCGCCGTGCCCGAGCAGCGCAGCACACCCCACCCATCCGGCAGCCCGCTGCCCGACCTGGCCCGGGCGATCACCGCCGGCTGTCCGGCTGGCCGCAGCGACCGCCACGTGGCTGCGACTCGTCGCCGAGTTCGACGAGCGCGACGGCTGGCACGGCTGGGGCATCCGGTCGTGCGCCCAGTGGCTGTCGTGGCAGTGCGGCCTCGCACCCGGCGCGGCCCGCGAGCATGTCCGGGTGGCCCGCGCCCTACGAACTCTGCCGCTCACCGAGGCGGCGTTCGCCGACGGACGGCTGTCGTACTCCAAGGTCCGGGCCCTCACCCGCATCGCCGAGCCCGACACCGAGGAGACGCTGCTCGACCTCGCCACCGAGACGACCGCCGCCCAGCTGGAAAGGTTCGTCCGCTCCTGGCGGCGCGCCGATGCCGACGACGCCGACGACCCGCCCGACCGCCCGGAACCGCAGGAGCGCTTCGAGTACTGGTGGGACGAGGACGGGATGCTCAACGCGAGGCTGCGGATGCGGCCCGAGCAGGGGACGGACCTGATCATCGCGGTCGAGTCCGAGGCCGAGCGCCAGGCTCGGCGCGAGCGAGCGCAGAACGCCCGCGCCCGCACTGCCGCTCACCCGCCCGGGCTCGACTGGAGGGAGCAGCAGGAGCTCGACCGCCGCTGCGCGGACGACGACGAGGTGGCCGGGCTGGCCCGCCAGCGCGCCACCGCCCGCCGGCTGGCGGCACTCGCCTCGCTGGCCCGGGCGGGGGTCGATCGGGACCGCCGCCCCGGGGACCCGCCCGGCCGCGAGGTCGTGGTGCACATCGACGCCACCGAGCTCGCCGACGACACTGCCGCCGGACGCGCCCACGTCCAGGGCGGTCCTGCGCTCACCGCGGCCCAGGCGCGACGGATCGTCTGCGACGCCACCGTCGTCACCATGCTCGAACGCGGCCGCGAGCCCCTCGCGCTCGGCCGGAGGCGGCGGCGCGCCAGCAAGGCCCAACGCCGGGCACTGCTGGGCCGCGACGGCGGCTGCGCCCGGCCCGGTTGCCCGGAGACGCGCATCGAGCGGCTGCACGCCCACCACCTGCGCCACTGGCTGTTCGGCGGCCGCACCGACCTGGACAACCTCGTGCTGCTCTGTGACGCCGACCACGGCCTGGTCCACGACCTCGACCTGGTCGTGGCCCGCGTCGACGGGCGGCTGGTCGTCACCGCACCCGACGGCCGGCACGTGTGGGGCACCGCCGACGCCGCCTTCCACGCCGGCCTGGCCGGACTCGGCGACCGCCCGGCGCCGAATGTCACCGATGTGCACGAGCGTTCGGCCGGGGCCAAGCCCACCACCGCCGATCCCCTCACGGGCGTGCACCCGATCGACGTCGAGACCGGCCGCCGTCCTGCGCTCCCGCTCGACGCGGTCCTCGATCCCGGGCGACACCCGGCCCGGCAGCGGCGACGCACGACAGCAGGCGGGAGAGGACGCCGGTCCTGGACCCGGCCGGGCGGCGGTGCGGCACGGCCGGCGCCCGCGGGCCCGCCCCGTTCCCGCTGGCCGAGGGATCGCCGCCGGGTCCGACGAGCACCCGGCGTCGAGCAGACGGTCGCGGCGATGAACAGGACCCTCTTCCCGACGGGCGAGCCGCCACTACCCGACGCGGTGCACGTCAACGGCGAGCGGATGGACCTGCGCTACGCCGTCGGGGTCCTGATGAGCCATCGTGACCTCATCCGCCGCCTCGCCGCGGAGGCCGGGTCGACATGAGCGGCTGACCCGCGGCACGGCGCGTCCCGTTCCCGCGGAGACGTCCAGGAGCGAACCCGCGGAGACGTCCAGGAGTGGTCCTGCGGAGTCGTCCGGGAGCGTTCCAGCGGGGCCCCAAGGCAGCGGGGCAGTGCGGCCTCAGCGGGAACGGCCTGGCGGAGGTCGTGGAGCAGGGGCGGTCTCGCAGCCTCAGCCTGCACCTGCACACGCCGACGGAACACGGCGGGCGGCCGGTGGCCTGTCCCCACGGCACTCCTCACCCGGCGTACCACCGGCGTTCCGTTTGCCTGCACCGGACCTCGGGCAGCGGAGGCCGGTGCCCCGCAAGAAGCAGGCCGACCCCGCCGGGGCGTCCCTCTCCGTCCGCACCCGCCGCATCCGCCAGACCGCCTGCGAGCTGCTGGGCTACGAGGAGTTCCGGCCCGGCCAGGAGGAGGCGATGCAGTCGGTCGTCTCCGGGTGCGACACCCTCGCGGTGCTGCCCTCGGGCGCCGGCAAGTCCGCCGTCTACCAGGTCGCCGGGCAGCTGGTCGACGGTCCGGTCCTCGTCGTCTCCCCGCTCATCGCTCTGCAGCGCGACCAGGTCGGCCGGCTCGACGAGCTCGACGGGCTCGAGGGCCGGGCCGCCCAGCTCAACTCCGCCCTCTCCACCGGTGACCAGCGCGCGGCCCTCGAGGGCCTGGCGGACGGAACGGTCCGCCACCTGTTCCTCGCCCCCGAGCAGCTGACCAAGCCCGAGGTGGTGGAGGCCGTCGCGAAGGCCCACCCGGCGCTGTTCGTCGTCGACGAGGCGCACTGCGTCTCCGCGTGGGGCCACGACTTCCGCCCCGACTACCTGCGGCTGGGTGGGGTGATCGAGCAGCTCGGCCACCCCACCGTGCTCGCCCTGACCGCCACCGCCGCGCCCCCGGTGCGCGCCGAGATCGTGGAGCGGCTGGGCATGCGCGACGCCCGGGTGGTCGTCGCCGGGTTCGACCGGCCGGAGATCCGGCTCGAGGTCGAGCAGCACGCCGACGCGCACGGAAAGGACCAGGCCGTGCTCGACCGGGTCACCGAGCTCGTCGGCGACGGACGCACCCCGGGCATCGTCTACAGCGCCACCCGCAAGGGCACCGAGTCGATCGCCGCCGACCTGACCGAGCGCGGGCTGCGGGTGCGGCCGTACCACGCGGGGCTGAAGAAGTCCGAGCGGGAGGACACCCAGCGCGCCTTCATGGACGACGAGCTCGACGTCGTCGTCGCCACGACGGCGTTCGGCATGGGCATCGACAAGCCCGACGCCCGCTTCGTCGTCCACGCCGAGCCGGCCGACTCCGTGGACAGCTACTACCAGGAGATCGGCCGGGCCGGCCGCGACGGGCAGCCCGCGCTGGCGCTGCTGGTGTACCGCCAGGAGGACCTGGGGCTGCGCAGGTTCTTCGCCGCCGGCGTCCCGGCCGAGGAGGAGCTGCAGCAGGTCGCCGGGCTGGTGGGCGCGGCCGAGGCCGCCGGCATCGACGAGGGCGTCGACGTCAGGCAGCTGCGCGAGGAGACCGGCCGCGCCGCCACTCCCCTGGCCCGCGACCTCAACCTGCTCGAGCAGGTGTCGGCCGTCGTCCTCGACGAGGAGGGCGCCGCGCACCCGGCCGAGGACGCACCCGCGCCCGGGGAGGCCGCGGCCGCCGCGCGCGAGCTCGCCCAACACCACGAGCGGGTCGACCAGAGCCGCGTCGAGATGATGCGCGGCTACGCCGAGACGACCGAGTGCCGGCGCCAGTTCCTGCTCGGTTACTTCGGCGAGCAGCTCGAACAGCCGTGCGGCAACTGCGACAACTGCGACGCCGGCCTCTCCCAGGAGCAGCCCGACGGCGACGAGTCACCGTTCCCCGCGCAGACGCCGGTGCAGCACGCCGAGTGGGGCCCCGGCGTGGTCATGCGGGTCGAGGACGACCGGCTCGTCGTCCTGTTCGAGGAGGTCGGCTACAAGACGCTGGCCCTCGCCGCCGTCCTGGACAACGACCTGCTCGAGCGCCGCTCCTGACCCGCCGGGCGGCTCCGGACGGGGGACGGCGGAACGCCCTCGTCCTGCGAAGTGCTGCCGACGGCTCGATGATCACCACAGAGACCGGGCGTCCTCGTGCCCGGCGGCGGGAGGAGTACACGGGTGAAGGTCCTGGGCATCAACGCGATCTACCACGACCCGTCGGCGGCCCTGGTCGTCGACGGCCGGGTCGTGGCCGCGGCCGAGGAGGAGCGGTTCAGCCGGCGCAAGCACGGCAAGCGCCCGCTGCCGTGGAGCGCCTGGGAGCTGCCCGAGCTGTCCGCGGCCTGGTGTCTCAGGCACGCCGGCGTCCGCCCCGAGGAGCTCGACGCCGTCGCCTACTCCTTCGACCCCGCGCTGATGGGGACGCCGGAGGAGTCGGGCCTGTTCGACGACGGCGACGTCATGCGCAAGACGTACGCCGAGAAGGCGCCGGACTTCCTCGCCCACGCCCTCCCCGGCCTCGACCCGGCGAAGGTGCGGTTCGTCAAGCACCACGTGGCGCACGCGGCCTCCGCGGGGCTGGCCGCGCCGCAGCGGGACAACGCGGTGCTGGTGCTCGACGGCCGCGGTGAGGCGCACAGCCACCTCGCCGGCCGCTACACCGACGGGCAGCTGGAGGTCCTGGCCGGGCAGGCGCTGCCGCACTCGCTGGGCCTGATGTACGAGGAGCTCACCGACCACCTCGGCTTCCTGCGCAGCTCCGACGAGTTCAAGGTCATGGCGATGGCCTCCTACGGCAAGCCGCGGTTCATGGGCGAGCTGTCGGAGCTCATCCGGGTCACCGGCGACGGCGGCTTCGTCACCGAGAGGATCGACTTCACCGAGTTCGCCCCCCGCCTCGGCAAGGGCGACGACTGGACCGAGGCGCACGCCGACCTCGCCGCCAGCGTGCAGCAGCGGCTGGAGGAGGTGCTCGTCGACCTGGCCCGGTGGGTGCACGAGCAGACCGGCGAGCGGACCCTCACCCTGGCCGGTGGCACCGCCCTCAACTGCGTGGCCAACACCCGCATCCTCGCCGAGAGCCCGTTCGAGGAGGTCTGGGTGCAGCCGGCCGCCGGCGACGCCGGGACGGCGCTGGGCGCGGCCCTGCACGTGGCCACCCAGCTCGGCGAGCGCACCGAGTCCATGCCCGGCGCCGCGCTCGGCCGGAGCTGGACCGACGACGAGATCGAGCGGTGGCTGCAGACGGCCGCGATCGACTACGAGCGGCCGGACGACGTCGCCGAGGCGGTCGCCGAGGTGCTGGCCGACAACGGCATCGTCGCCTGGTTCCAGGGCCGGTCGGAGTTCGGCCCCCGGGCGCTGGGCCACCGCTCGCTGCTGGCCCACCCCGGCTTCGAGGCCAACCTCGAGCGGATGAACGACGTGAAGGGCCGCGAGCAGTTCCGGCCGGTGGCGCCGATGGTCCTGCTGGAACGGGCACCGGAGATATTCAGCCGCGGCCCGATCCCCTCGCCGTACATGCTCTTCGTGCACGACGTGGCCGAGGAGTGGCGCGACCGCATCCCCACGGTCACCCACGTCGACGGGACGGCGCGCATCCAGACGATCGACCGCGAGACCGAGCCGCTGGTGCACCGCATGATCGCGGCGTTCGAGCGGCGCACCGGCCTGCCCGTCGTGGTCAACACCAGCCTCAACACCGCCGGCCGCCCGATGGTCGACGACCCCCGCGACGCGCTGGAGTGCTTCGGCTCGGCCCCGGTCGACCTGCTGGCGATCGGCCCCTTCGTCGTCCGCCGGCCCCGCCCCACCCGGCGCTGACCGGGAGGGAGGCCGGTCCCGACGCCGTGGTCCCCCGTGGCGCACGGGGCGGGGACCGGCCTCCTCCCGTGATCCGACCACGGGACCACCCGACCGTAGTCGTGCCGTCGCCGGTCGTGAGGACGCGGGAGGTGACGCGTCCGGGGGACACGGCGCGGCGGGGCTCCCGGGGGGACGAACCGCCCGGGCGGCGTCCGACGAACGACTGGTGCGGATCGCCGCGGCGACCCGACGGCGGGCCACCCCGCCGGTGCGCCGCCCGCACACCCGGACGGGTGACAACCGTTCCGGAACGGCAGTGGATGGGTAGCGCACAACCCAACCGTCGGACCATGGCGGATCGACTGCACTCTGGAGGCAACGATGGCCGCTACGGCGGGCAACACGAACGGCGGAGCACGGACCTGGCCGCAGCTGCTCGCGCTCGCGTTCGGCGCGGTCTACCTGCTGGTGGGGATCCTCGGCTTCCTCGTCACGGGCTTCGGCAACTTCTTCGCCCACGACACGAACCAGACCCTGCTGGGCTTCGAGATCAACGGCATGCACAACGTCGTCCACCTCCTGATCGGCGTGGCGGGCCTGCTGCTGGCGCGCACGCTGGCCGGTGCCCGCACCTACGGCTGGTTGCTGGCCGTCGGCTACGGCGCGGCGTTCGTCTACGGGCTGGTCGCCATCGGCCAGACCTGGGACTTCCTCAGCCTCAACGCCGCGGACAACGTCCTGCACCTGGCCACCGCGGTCGTGGGCCTGGTCATCGCGCTGGGCCCGGTGCGCACCGCCGTCGACCGCACCTCGCGCGTCTGAAGAAGGACCCCGCTGCCCCCCACGCCTCGCAGGCTCGGCGCGGGGCCCTGCAGCGGGGCCGTTCCAGCACGTCGCCGGAGGCCGGGCCCCGTACGGGGTCCGGCCTCCGGCGTGTCCGGGGGACGGCGCGCACGGGGGGCTGGCGGTCCGGCCGCCCGCGGCGGAGGCTGGATCGGCAGGGACGCGACACGGGGGACCACGCCCCCGCCGCGCCTGAGCCCGGGGCGCCGCACGTGCCGGAACCGGAGGCCCGTGCCGTGGACGACGACGCCGTGCTGCGCGCCCTGGGCGAGGACCTCGCCCGCGACGACCCCGAGCTGGCCGCCCGCCTCACCGCGGGCCCCGGCACCCGGACCCCGCCGCCCGGCCGCGGTGCGCTCTGGATGATCCTGCTGGCGGCGGCGGTGATGGTCACCGCACCGCTGCTGCTGGGGCCGGCGGCCTTCGGCGTGATGGCCGTGCTGGTGCTGATCGGCTGCCCCTTCGCCTTCAGCTGCTGGCTGCCCACCCCGGAGCCCGGGCCGGACGACGACCTGCCGTACTGAACCCCTGACGTACCGCGGACCCCTGACGAGACGCCGGTCACGCCGCCCTCTACCTTGCGGTCATGGACTTCGCCCTCTCCGCACGCGCCGAGGACGTCTGCGGCCGGATGTGGGACTTCATGCGTGAGCAGGTCTTCCCCGCCGAGCCCGTCTACGACGCGTGGCGTGCCGAACGCGGTCACGACAACCACGAGCACCCCCCGGTGCTCGAGGAGCTGAAGGTCGAGGCCCGCAAGCGCGGCCTGTGGAACCTCTTCCACCACGAGCTCGGCGGGCTGACCAACCTGGAGTACGCCTCCGTCGCCGAGGTCATGGGCTGGTCGCCGGTCATCGCCCCCGAGGTCACCAACTGCGGAGCGCCGGACACCGGCAACATGGAGACCCTCATGCTGTTCGGGACACCCGAGCAGAAGCAGCGGTGGCTCGACCCGCTGCTGGAGGGCGAAATCCGGTCCGGGTTCGCGATGACCGAGCCCGACGTCGCGTCGTCCGACGCCCGCAACGTGCAGACCTCAATCGTCCGCGACGGCGACGACTACGTGGTCAACGGCCGCAAGTGGTGGATCACCGGCACGGCCGACGAGCGCTGTCAGATCTTCATCGTCATGGGGAAGACCGACCCGGACGGGCCGCCGCACCGCCAGCAGTCGATGGTGCTCGTCCCCCGGGACACCCCCGGCTTCGAGATCGTCCGGCACCTGCCCGTCTTCGGGTACCAGGACCAGCACGGCCACTCGGAGCTGCGGTTCACCGACGTCCGGGTGCCGGCCTCGAACATCCTGGCCGGCGAGGGTGACGGATTCATGATCGCCCAGGCCCGGCTCGGCCCCGGCCGGATCCACCACTGCATGCGTGCCATCGGCATGGCCGAGCGGGCGCTGGCCCTGATGGTGGAGCGCACGAAGGCCCGCGTCGCCTTCGGCCGGCCGCTGGCCGACCAGGGCACGGTGCGCGAGGCGATCGCGCTGTCGCGGATCGAGATCGACCAGGCGCGGCTCTACGTGCTCAAGACGGCGGACCTCATCGACAAGTACGGGGCGAAGGGCGCCCGCACCGAGATCTCCGCGATCAAGGTCGCTGCGCCGAAGGTGGCGCTCGACGTCATCGACCGGGCGATCCAGGTGCACGGCGGCGCCGGCGTCAGCGACGACACCCCGCTCGCCGGTTTCTGGGCGCACGCCCGCACCCTGCGGATCGTCGACGGCCCCGACGCGGTGCACGTCCGCGGGGTCGCCAAGGAGGAGCTGGCCCGGGAGCGCCCCTACAGCGGCTGACGAAGGACCCTCCTACCCCCGCCACTCGCAGGCTCGGGGCGGTGCCCTGGACGGGGCCGGCCGCCGGGGACCGCACCCGTTCCCGGCTGTCGGTGCCCGGTGCCCGGTGCCACGCTGCGCGCGTGCCCAGGAACCCGGACGTCGACGACCTGCTGAGCGAGCACCCGGACGCGGTGGCCGGCACCGCCCGACGGGTGCGCGCGGTACTGCTGGACGCCCACCCGCAGCTCGCCGAGCAGGTCCGCCGCGGCTGGCACTCGATCAACTACCGCGACCCCGCCGCGGGCTTCGTCTGCGCGGTGTTCCCGCGGGAGGACCGGGTGCAGCTGGTGTTCGAGCACGGCGCCCGGCTGCCCGACCCGGACGGGCGGCTCACGGGCACCGGACGGCAGGTCCGCGCGCTGGAGTTCACGACGCCGGACGAGGTCGACCCCGCCGTCGTCGTCCCGTTCCTCGACCACGCCGTCGAGCTGGGCGCCGGGCTCCGCGCCCGATGAGCCGCCGAGACGACGTCAGGGGGCGATCGTCCCGCCGAGACCGCCGCCAGCGAGCTTGGCCATCAGCTGGGTGCGGTCCAGCCCGACCGCGTCGAGCGCCTCGCCGTCCCGGTCGGTGTCGATCTCGTCGGGCAGCTGCGCGGCCACCTTGTCGGCGGTCTCGTTGTCGCCCTCCGTGTGCAGCACCCGCAGCAGCTCCTGCTTGTCCAGCTTCACGCCCGACCTCCACTTGGTTCCTGACAGGTCCGGTCAGCGTGATGCCGGTCACGGCGCCGCGCAACGCGACCGCCCGACATCACGATCCGGTTCCGACGGCGTTCCTCCACGCCCACCCCGGACGTCCCAAGGGGTGATGACGAGGGGGTACGGGTGAGAGCGCGAGACGAGGCGGCCTTCGAGGCGTTCGTCGCCGCACGGTCCGACGAGCTGCTGCGCACCGCGGTGCTGTTCACCCGCGACCGCGGCCACGCCGAGGACCTGTTGCAGACGGCCCTGGTCAAGGTCTACCGGCGGTGGTCCCGCATCGACGGAGAGGACCCCTACCCCTACGTGCGCCGCGTCCTGGTGACCAGCGCGGCCAGCTGGCGCCGGCTGCGCAGCTCGCAGGAGATCGTCGCACTGCCCGCCGTCGAGCTCGCCGGCCCCGACGCCACCGAGGACGTCGCCGAGCGCGAGCGGGTGGCCGACGCGCTGGCGACCCTGCCGCCCCGGATGCGCGCCGTCCTGGTGCTGCGCTACGCCGAGGACCTCAGCGAGGCCGACACCGCCGCGGCGCTCGGCTGCTCGGTCCACACGGTGAAGAGCCAGACCGTCCGGGGCCTGGCCCGGCTGCGCGTCCTGCTCGGCGACGCCGCCCCCGCCACGCTGATCGAGGAGTGCTGACATGCCGTCCGACCTCGAGACCCGTCTCCGTTCCGGCCTGCAGGCCACCGCCGACGACGTCGGCCCGGCGCCCCGCGACCTGGCCGACCGGGTGCGGCACCGGGCGCGCGCCCAGCGCCGCACGCGTCTGGCCGTGGCCGCCGCGGGCGTGGCCGCGGCCCTGGTGTTCGTCGGCGTCCCGGTCGTGGCCTCGACGCTGCTGGCCGACGGCGGGACGGCGGCGCCGGCCGAGCGCACCAGCCCCGCGCCGCCGCCGCTGGACGAGCTCCCGACGCGCGGGTCCCTGGCCGGGGACGCGCAGTGGCTCGACGCCGTCGCCGCGCTGCCCTGGCAGCTCCCCGACGTCCCGCCCGACGCGGGACTCCCGGTCCCGATCGTGACCGACCCCCGGGTCGTCTACGCCGGCGACACCCCCGCCGGACGGGTCGCGCTCGTGCTGGGCCGGCAGGGCAGCATCCTGTGGCACGTCTGGTTCACCGGGCCCGTGGGCGCCGACCCGGCCGGGATGAGCCCGGCCACGCCGGCCGGCCCCACCGCCGACCAGGGCCGCCTGGCGCTGCTCGACGCGGCCGGTCCGGACGCCGACGAGGCCACGCTCGTCCTGGTGGCCCGCCCCGGCGACAGCGCCACCTGGACGACTCCGCCCGTCGTCGCGGCCGACGGCTCGGAGAGCACCCGGACGCTGGACCTGCCGATGGAGGACGGCGTCGCCGTCACCGAGCTGGCCGGGCCCGTGTCGTGGGCGACCGCCATCGGCGTGCACCGCGACGGGAGCCTGCTGGTCAGCCTCTTCCCGGAGCAGACCACCCGCCTCGCCGGCGAGGAGTTCCCGACCGCGAGAGCTGCCGACCCCCGCGGGCTGGCGGGACGGCTCGACGCCACCTGGCTCGGGTTGGCGACCCGGACCCTGCTGGACTCCTACGGGCTGACGGCGGCCGAGGCCGACCCGACGCTGCTCGCCGCCGGCCCGCTCGACCCCGAGTGGAGCCCGCAGGCATGGCTGGTCGGCGTCACGTTCCCGTCCGGGGCGACCGGCGTCCAGCTCGAGGCCGAGACAGCCGAGGGCACGGGCATGGCCGGGTACTCCTACCGGCTGCCCCACGGACCCGCGGGGACGGCGCTGCTCGACCGCGTGGTCGCTGTCCGGGCCCTGGGCGGGATCCTGGTCAGCGCTCCGGCCACCGCGGTCACGGCGGAGGTCCTCGACGCCCGGGGCGCCGTCCTCGGCCCCCTGCCGCTGGAGCAGGGCGCGGGCACCGGCCCGCTCGCCGCGGACGCCACCACGGCCCGGCTGGTCGCCGCGGACGGCACCGTGGTCGCCGAGGTGCCGATCGAGCGCGCCCCGTGACACCGGCCGAGCCGGCGTCGGTGGTCGCGATGCGGCAGCTGGCCGCGGAGGCCCGGACCCGCGCGCGGTGCTCAGCGGCGCTGCGCGCGCCGGTACAGGAAGGTCGCCACCGCCGCGAGGACCGCGCCCAGGAACAGCTGGGCGGCCCCCACGCCGACCCGGTCGCTGGCGAACCAGGTCGGCGACGACACCAGCAGGACGACGGCCACGCCGGCCACGAGGAGGGCGACGAGGCGCTCGCGGTGGTCCCCGGCGGGTGAGGTCATGCGACCGACCCTAGGCGGCCCCGTCCCGGCGCCCGGCGAGGTGCTGGAACGGCCCCCTGCAGGGTCCCCCTGGCCCCGTCCAGAGGCTCGCCGCGAGCTTGCGAGCGGTGAGGAGGACGGGGTCCTTCTGCTGCGAGGCGTGGGGGGAAGGGTGGTCCTTCTGTTCAGTCGGCCTGGTTCGGCGGCTCGCCGGCGGCCAGCGCCTCGGCCGCCCGGACCGGGTCGTAGGCGCAGGCGTCGGCCACGTCGGTCACCGTCGCCGGGTCGCCTGCGGGCGCGTCGGGCTCCGGGGAGGGCGCTTCAGGGGCCGGCGCGGGTGTCGGCGTGCCGTCCGCGGCGGCGTCGTCGGCCGGGGCCGGGGCCAGCGCCTCGTCGACGATCGCGCGGATCTCGTCGTAGTCGGGGTAGGCCGGGTCGATCACGGTGTCGTCGAAGACGACGCTGCGCACGTCGGCGTCCTTGACCAGGAACGCCAGGTCGACGAAGTCGTCGAGGGCCGACCGCGGGATGTCGGTGCTCACGATGTCCTGCGTGGTGGCCGCCAGCTCCTGGTAGCGCTCCAGCAGGGTCACCGGGTCGGCGGCGTCGATGATCGCGTCGATCGTGCAGCGCTGGCGGGCCATCCGGTCGTAGTCGGTGAGTCCGTAGCGCCCCCGGGCGAACTGCAGCGCCGTCCAGCCGTCCATGTGCTGATCGGGCCCCGGCTCGATGTAGTCGTCGGGGAGCTCCTCCCCGGTGATCCCGTTGATCGGCACGTAGTAGTTGACGTCCACCGTGATCCCGCCCAGGGCGTCGACCAGCCTGGCGAACCCGTCCAGGTTGACCAGCGCGAAGTAGTGGATGTCCAGGCCGAGCGCCTCGCCGACGCCGAGCTTGAGGAAGTCCGCGCCCGGATCGTCGGTGGGGCCGAGGATGTCGGGGTACCAGGCCGGCCCGGTGCGGTACACGGCGTTGAGCAGGCTGTCGGACTCGTTGGCGCCCTCGAAGCCGTCGGGGTAGACCTCGGCCAGCGGGCTGTCCTCGGGGAAGGGCAGGTCCTGGAGGTTGCGCGGCAGGCTGAACATCGTCGTGTCGCCGGTCTCGGTGTCGACGCTGGCCACGATCACGGTGTCGGTGCGCACGCCCTCACGGCCCTCGCCACCGTCGCCGCCCAGCAGCAGCACGTTGATCCGCTCCTGGTCGCCGAACGGGTCGGCCGCCTCGGTCACCGTGGCCGACTCCCGGTCGGCGAAGAGGTCGTCGATGAGGCCCCGCTGGGCGAGCGCCACCTGGCCGGCCGCGACCACCGGGTAGGCGATCCCGGCCACCAGGGCGGCCACGAGGACGCCGCCCAGGAACTTCCCACCGCGGGAGGTGCGGGGTGGCAGCAGCACCCGGTAGCCCGCGACGACGACGACGACCCACAGCAGGCCCAGCGCGACGAGCCCGCCGAACACCCACACCAGCGCGGTCGCGTCGACGGCGACCTGGGCGGCGGTGCGCTGCCCCGTGGTGGCCAGCCCCAGCCAGGCGGCGCCGCCGACCAGCAGCAGGAAGAGCGCGAGGACCAGCGCGCCCAGCCGGCGCCGGCCGGCCGCGAGGAACGCCGTTCCGGGGAGGACGGCGTTCAGCACGGTCAGGGCCAGCGCCGCGGTGAGACCGCGGCCGCGTTCGTGCGGCTGCCGCCGCGGTGCCTGGGGTGGCGGCGGCAGGGGGCGGGACGGGCCGATGGGACGCGTCAGGTCCCACTCGTGCTCGCTCACGGGCCCTCCTCGCTGACCGTCCTCGACCGAACCGGGGGCGACCGTGGCAGCCCGTCTGCCGCCCATGCTCCCACCCGCAGCGCCGCCGCAGCGCCGTCGGAACTCCACCCACCTGCGCGGACACCCATCCGTGTACCCCGGCGGTGAGCTGGCTCACCTCCGGGGGGCTGCCCGGAGCCCGGAACCGGCCGGCGGGGCACTCCGTATGGTCGGTGGGCGTGCGCCTCGCCACCTGGAACGTCAACTCGATCCGCACCCGAGCCGACCGCGTGGTCGCCTGGCTGCAGCGCTCGGACGTCGACGTCCTGGCACTGCAGGAGACGAAGTGCCGCGACGACCAGTTCCCGGAATCGCGCTTCACCGAGCTCGGCTACCAGGTCGCGCACGTCGGCCACTCGCAGTGGAACGGGGTGGCGGTCCTCTCCCGGGTCGGCCTCGAGGACGTCGAGGTCGGCTTCCCCGGGATGCCGTCCTGGTCGGCCAAGGAGGGCGTCGACCCCGCGCCCGAGGCCCGCGCGCTGGGCGCCACCTGTGGCGGGGCGCGGGTGTGGAGCCTCTACGTCCCCAACGGGCGCACGCTGACCGACCCGCACTACCGCTACAAGCTGGAGTGGCTCGAGGCGCTGCGGACGGCGGCGAGCGGGTGGCTGGCCGCGGACGCCGGCGCGCAGGTGGCCCTGGTCGGCGACTGGAACATCGCGCCGCAGGACGACGACGTGTGGGACGTGCGGGTCTTCGCGCACTCCACGCACGTGTCCGAGCCCGAGCGCGCCGCGTTCCGCGCGATCGTCGACGCCGGGTACGCCGACGTCGTCCGGCCGCACACCCCCGGTCCCGGGGTCTACACCTACTGGGACTACACGCAGCTGCGCTTTCCGCGCCGCGAGGGCATGCGGATCGACTTCGTGCTCGGCTCTCCCGCGCTGGCCGGCCGGGTGACAAATGCCCTGATAGACCGGCAGGAACGCAAGGGCAAGGGCGCCAGCGACCACGCCCCCGTGGTGGTGGAGTTGGCGGACTAGCGGACCGGCTGGGCGTCCTGGGGCACATCGGGGGCACACGAGGCGCTGGCTGCGTCCCACGCCGCGTCGATGGCGCTCCGCGTCCGGTCGTCCGAGTCCGGCATCAGGTGCCCGTAGGTGCTCAGGACCAGGGAGGCGTCCTCGTGCCCCAGCCGCTCGGCCACCGCCACGACCGACTCGCCGGCCGCCAGCAGGACGCTGGCGTAGTGGTGCCGCAGGTCGTGGCTCGTCGTCCCCTTCGGTAGCCCTGCCTCGCTCACCGCTCGGCCCATCAGGTTGTGGCCGTAGTAGACGTGCCCGAGCGGAGCCCCCTTGCGGGTGGTGAATATCGTTCCGTCCTCGGCCGCTGGGGACGCCGCCAGGTGAGCGGCCAGCGCTTCGGCGACCACCCGAGGCAGCGGGATCGTCCGTTTCGACCGGGGCGTCTTCGGGTCGCTTCGCTCTCCCTTCGACCCCTGGGTGAAGTGCGATTCGATGCGCACGGTGCGGCGGAGGAACTCGACGTCCTGGACGCGGAGCGCGAGCAACTCGCCGATCCGGAGCCCGAGTCCGGCCTGGGTGAGGACCATGGTCCGGTAGCGCTCCGGCATGGCCTCGGCCAGGGCCGCGACCTGCTCGACCGACAGCGGCACGACCCGCTCCCTCTCGTGTCGGGGAAGTTGGATGCGGACGACGGGTGAGGAGGCCACCAGCCTGTCGAGGACCGCGGCCCCGTACACGCTTCGCAGCAGCCCGACCGCTTGCTGCAGGGTGGTGGGGGCCAGCACCCTCGACCGGTCGGTGGCCCACGCCTGGACCTCGGACGGGCGCACGTCTGCGAGCCTCCGGCCACCGAGACGCGTCCCGTCGATGTGCAACCGGATCATCATCTCGGTCCGCCGCGCCGTGGTCGGCCGGTGCGGCCGGGTCTCCCCACCTCCGGGCGTACTCAGCGACGGTGGTCTTCGAGGGTTCGACGTACGCGCCGCGCGCCTTGTCCGCCTCGACCGTGGCCGCGTGACGATCGGCGTCGCCCTTCTTGCCGAAGGACTTCCTACGCTGTCTGCCCTGGTCGTCCCGTCACCGCGCCTCGTAGGTCGTCCGCCCGTTGCGGACCCGCTTCTCAACGCTCGCCATGGCTGACTCCTCAACGTCTCCGACGCGGCCTGGCTCGCGGTCGGCGTCTTCGCTCGGGGGACGGAACGGATCGCACGCAGCATGCCGAAGAGATCCGACGAGGTGAGGGCGGCAACCTACGGGGACTACGGCCCTCCACCGCGTCGCTATCCGGTGGCGCTTCGGCCCAGCTGCTCCTCGACCCACGCCTGGAGGTCGTCACGGCGGTACAGGACGCGGCGGCCGAGGCGGAAGCTGCGTGGGCCGGTGCCCAGGTGGCGCCAGTACCGGAGGGTGGCAACGGGAGCGCGCAGCAGTTCGGCGGCTTCGCTGATGGTGAGCAGGTCGGGGTGGTGGCCGGCGGTGTGCTCGGACATGGCTGCCTCCGGATCTGGGCGGGCGGGAGTGCGGGTACGCCTACAGAAGGCGTCAGATCGCGGCCCTTGGTGACGGCCCACAGCCAACTTCTCCTGCTTTCTCCAGTCCGCGGCCGGCCGGAGTCCAAGCTGAGTTCAGCGCCCAATACCGGGACCGGCGCCGCGGGGCGCCAAGCGGGTGGAAGGTTCCGGCTGCGGGATGCGGTGGGCTGGTCGCGGGGATGACGCCGGTGCCCCTGTCGCCCAACGGGCGGTGCGCTCCGCGTCGTGGCGAACGCGCCACCGTTCGCGCTGGTCGTCCAGCCAGCCGGCCGGCCGGGTGAGCAGGGCCGGCTCGGCTGCGAGTCCTGCGATGCGCGCCTGTGCGGCGGCCAGCCGGTGCCGGTTGGCGGCGACGTCGCGCTCGAGGTCGGCCAGCCGCGCTTGGGGATCGGGTGTGCAGGCGATCGGTCCGAGCGGGGCGAGCCGTTCGTCGTGTCGACGATGTGCATCGGCAAGGGCGCGCCGGGCCTGCTCGGCGGCTCGCTGGGCCGCTTCGGCGGCGGCGTGCAGCGGGGCGTGGTCGGGGTGTTCTCGTTCGGCGGCACGGTGGGCGGTGGTGTCGAACGCCGTCCACAGCGCGGGCCGGTCGTCGAACCGGTCGGCCACACGCGCGATCTGGTGCGGGTCGGCGGGCAGGTCGGGCAGGTGCGGGCGCCACCGGTCGGCCCAGTCGGCCAGCTGTTCGCCGGCGAGGGCAACGGCGGCGCGCTTGAGCCCCCACCAGCCAGGCCCGTCGAGCACCACCCTGGCGGCGGCTCGGGCGGCGCCGCGCTCGCCGTCCCAGGCGGCGAGCAGGTACTCGCGGATGCGGTCGGCCACCTCGGCGAGGACGGCACCGCTGGCCTCGGCTCGCTGTATCGCTCGCTCGGCGGTGAGGGCCGCCTGCCGGGAGTCGGCGTCCAGCCGGGTGAGTTCGCCGACGTGGGCGGCCTCGAGCGCCACGACCTGGCGCAGGATGTCGCGCCATGGCTCCCAGATGGCCAGCCGGTCCCGGCAGCGCTGCTCTGCGGTCCAGGCCGCGTGCAGGTCGGCCAGCACCTGCTTCAGCGGGCGGGATGCGGCGTAGCAGGCCGCTTCGGCGGCGGCCTGCGCGGCGGCGTGGGTGGGGCCGAGGTCGACGCGGTCGCGGCCGAACACGGCGATCCACTGCTCGCGCGCCTCGGCCAGGTCCGCAGCAATGAAGTGCGCGGTGTTGGCCGCGCGGCCGCGGGTCATCCCGACGTAGGCCGAGGCGGCGCCGGTGTGCTCTCCGATCACCACGTGCGCCGTCGCGACGGTGTCGCCCTGCACGCCGTGCGCGGTGCTGACGTAGGCCAGTTCCACGTGGGCGGTGACGTAGTCGGCGGGTAGCACCCGCTGCCGAGGCGTGGACGGGGTGACGTCAGGGGTGACGTTTGCGCGGGTGGGGGTGACGGTCAGCCGGCCGTCATGGTCGACGGCAGTGACGGTCCAGGTGTCACGGTTGGCAACGCCGAGGCGGCGGTCGTTGCGGCGGGTGGCGATTCGGTCGCCGACCCCGATGCGCTGCCCGCTTTCGGTGGTCACGACCCCGGTGTCATCGACCCGGCCGCCGGCGACCAGCCGTTCCCGGATGGCGGCGCACAGCTCTGCGGCCTGCTCGCGGGTATCGACCACCACCGCCATCCCGGCCTCAGCCGCCTCTTGGAAATAGTGAGCAGCGGCGCTCGCGGCGAGCGACTCCTGCACCGCCGCAGGGTCGGCGTGGATGCGGACCTTGCCGCGGGCAGAGAGCGCGTCGAAGACCGCGGCGGGGTCAACGCCGGTGCGCATGGCCAGGGTCAACTCGGCGTACTCGGCATTTAGCACCGTCTGCCCGGCCTCGCCGGTGCGTGTGAACCGGTGCACCGCGTCCAGGGTCAGGTGGCCTGTCGGGTCGACCTGGCGGGCGGCCAAGTCGAGGACCCCACCGCGGCCGACGGCGGCGAGCTGGTGCCGGTCGCCGAGCAGCGCCAGCCGGGCCCCGGCCTCGTCGGCGACGGTCAACAGCGCGCGGGCGGTGTCCTGGTCGAGCATCCCGGCCTCATCGATGACCAGGAGGTCCTCCGCCCTCAACCGTGCCGCCTCCCCCGGGCCGGCGTAGGCACCCCCGGTGACCGGGTCCACGTCGCCGATGGCCAGCCGGGTCCAGACGCCGTCGTTGGCCCAGCGCCAGCCGTGCTGAAAGGCCAGCCATGCTGCCGACCCTGCGGCGGTGCCGACCTCGGCGGAGGCGACCTTGGCCGCCTTCAGCGTCGGAGTGACCACCACCAGCCCGCGCCCTTGCGCGTTGAGTAGCTGCCGGATAGCGGCCAGGGTGGTGGTCTTGCCCGCGCCGGCCGCACCCTCGACCACGACCAGGGATCGGTCGCCGGACAGCGCGGTGACCGCTGCGGCCTGACCGGCATCCAGCTGCCCGCGCACGGCACGCGGCAGCACCGGCTCGTCGACGTCGGCGTCGGCGGTCCTACTACGGGCGGCGAGCCGATCGGTCAGGTCGGCCTCGACGTCGAGCACCGGCTGGGAGGTCCAGGCCCGGATGTGCTCGGGAACAGCGGTTCCGTCGTGAGCTAGCAGCGGCACACACCTCGCCATGGTGCGAGCGGTGAGGTCTTCGGCCAACTCCATGCGGACTGCGACGTCGGCGACGATGCCCGCGGCGGCGATCAGCTGCTCGACCTCGCCGCGGACGTCGGCGGCGTTCCACGCCGAGCGGCCGGCGGCCAGCAGGGACAGCACGGTGTCGACGGCAGTGTCGCGGTCCAGCCCGCCGATCGAGGTGGGCGTCAGGCCGGCGGGGACGTCGCGGTCGCGATAGCCCAGGGCGGCGAGCTCGCTCACCCACCGGGCCGTGAGGTCGGTGCCCGGTTCCGGGGTGACCTTGTCCGGGCGGCCCTCGGCCCACGCCCGCGCATCCCAGGCCCGCCGCAACACCGGCCCCGGAATCTGGCCGGGGTGCGCCTGGGTCCACTCCCGTTCGTAGCGGTCCAGGTTGCGCCCGATCTGCGCCGCCCGGGCGCTGAATGCGCCCACGTACCCGGCCAGCTGCCGTATTTCTCCAGTGTCATCGAGGGTGTAGCCGTGCGCGGCCAGCGCGCTCCGGAACTGTGCATCGGTGGCGACCGGCATGCCCGATCCCGTTGATCGCAGCCAGCGAGTCGCGCACGCCTACCGTGTGCACCCCCCGCCATCTCCCGGCGGCGAAGACGCGGGCGTTGACCTGCAGGTGCAGGTGCCGGTGCGGATCTCCGGCCCGGGAGGTGTGGTGCCGCACGGTAACCGCCTCGAGCACCTCGACCGGCTCCTGCACCTGCCCGCCCCGCGGCCCGACCCGGGTGGTGGCGTGCTGCGAGAGCCAGCCGATGATCTTGGTGGGGGCGCGGTCCTGGGCGGCGTCGTAGGCGGCGGCGACGTCGGGGTGCAGGGCGGCGGCCAGTGACCAGGACTTCGGGCCGTTGACCACCACCTCGACAACACGCACCGCTCGGTCGTCGGTGCGCAGCCGCCCCCGGGCCGTCCCGGTGTCGGGGTCCAGGCCGGCCACCCATGCCTCGTAGCCATCCCCAGCCAGCTGCGCCAGCTCCTGCACCCTGTCGCCGGCGCCGGCGGAGTAGCGGCGCGCGATCCCGGTCCCCTCGGTCAGGTAGTAGTCATCGGCCCGGCCCCGACCGGCCTCCAGGTAGCACCGGGCCGCGGCGGGTGCGCCGACATACACCTTCATCCCGCCGTGCATCTATCAACGCCACCCAACAATGGCCAACACGCCACCTCCAGAAACGGCAGTGGGCCCCGCGAAGGGGGCCCGGACTACCGCTATGGGTAGCATGTGTGCCGTCGGCGAGTAAAGGCCTGGAAATCAACGGCAGCGGTTGAGCTTGTGATCGAATGAGCCGGTTGACGGTCGGCTTGTTGAGCGTTCATGGAAGCCATTGATTGTTTGGGGCGAGTTCAGGCTCGATAGAGGGAGTGTCGTGGCGGACACGGTTCCCGATCGAGTTAACCGCGATCATTCGTGATTCTGCTGAGGTCGGTCATCGAGCGGGTGCGTGACCGCCGTGGCGGTGATTGTGGGTTCGGGGCCTGACAAATCCCCCCGTGTCGTCGGGGTGATCGCCGGGCTCCACTGGCCCGGGTCGGTGAGGGGGTCGGGACGGGGTGTGGCCGGTCAACCGGGCGTGGCCCGGGCGTCGAGTCGGCGAAGGCCGTCGAGGGCGAGGGCGGTGAAGGGCGGCCAGGTGCAGCAGGCGTCGGCGGCCGGTGGCGGCGAGGCGTCCGGCCATCGAGAACAGTCGCAGACGGAGCCGCTCGGGCTCCCAGCGGACGGCCGGATGCTCGTCAGCGCGAGGGTCTGCATTCAGGCGATCAGGTCGCCGGCCAGGGTGACGGTTGCGGACGAGATCTGCTTCTGCGCGCGAAGTCATGCAGCGGCAGGTTGGCCAGGCTATGACTGCGTAGAACTGCTGCTGTTCTATAGATATCTGGGTGCGCTCGTGGTGTGGAGCTCAACTCTGTGATGGTTCTCACGTGATGAGATGTGCGGCACTATGAAGTTATCCACTCCGGATGGGACGCACTGTTCACTCGGTCGCAATCTTGCGCGTGCATTGTGAGGGCATGGGCACCACGATGCTCCGGCTTGATCGGGGTGATCGCCGCCTCGGTCCTTGCCGACGGACTGACCTCAACTCAGCCCTGAGCCACGATCGGCAGCCGCCTGTTTCAGCACGGCGGTGCGCAGGGTCATCACTCCTGCGGTGTGGGCCGGTCCGCGGTCCCCGAACGGATCGGACGACGCCGTCCTCCGCCTCGTCACTACTCGACCTGAGCTGGAGGTATCTCATGCTTGGAGCAGCCGCGCGGCTGCGCCAGCGAGTCCGCCTAACGCTGGTCCGCCGAGGCCGGATCCCCGGCCTGCGGACCGCCAAGGCCACGCTGGCGGTGGTCGCCGCCTACCTGCTGGCCGAGGTGCTGCACTTGAGCGAGCACCCGATCGTCGCACCGCTGATGGCGCTGCTGGTGGTGCAGCTGACGCTGTACAAGACCCTGATGCACGGACTGGGCCGCGTCGGCGGCGTGCTCGCCGGCGTGCTGGTGGCCGTCGGCGTGGCCAACGTCGCCGGGCTCACCTGGTGGAGTCTGGCCGCCGTGGTCGCCGGATCACTGGTCATCGGCCGCCTCCTCCGGCTGGGCCCGCACCTGTTCGAGGCGCCGATCACCGCGATGTTGCTGCTCGAAGTCAGCGCCGGGGGCGCGCTCGCGCTCACTCGGGTCACCGAGGCGCTCCTCGGCGCGCTGGTCGGAATCGCCGTGAGCGTGCTCGTCGCGCCTCCGCTGTACCTGCAGCCGGCCGGCGAGGCCATCGGTGAGCTCGCCGAGCGGATGGCCCATTTCGCGCGGAACTTCGCCGACGGCCTGCGCGGCCCCTGGTCCCGGTCCGCGGCCGACCACTGGCTCACCCAGGCTCGCAGCGTCCGCGACGAGGTGTTGCGCGCGGACCTGACCGTCGCCCGGGTCGAGGAGAGCGCCCGGCTCCATCCCCACGCCCGCCGCTCCCGCGACGCCCAACCCCAGCTCCGCAGCACGCTGACCGGGCTGGAACGCTGCCACCTCACCCTGCGCACGCTGGCGCGTGCGGTCCTGGATCGCACCTACTTCATGCCCCTCACCGAGCAGTCCTCGGCCTACACCGCCGAGCAGCGCGCCGCGCTGGCCGACCTGCTCACCACCGCCGCGGCCGCGATCGACAGCGTCACCCCCATCGCCACCGGCATCGACCCGGACGCCGCCCGGCTCTGCGTCGAGGCCCACCTCGCCGAGCTCGACGATCAGCGCCACCGGATCAACACCCTGCTCGCGGTCGACGCCCAGACCGACCAGGCCGCCTGGAAACAACACGGCGCACTGCTGGCCTCCATCGACCGGCTCCGCGTCGAGATCGCCGCCGCCGCACGCCAACCCGAGAAGGCGAGCCCGCCGCTCATCTCCGCCACGGCTCACCGGCCCGGCCCGGCCTGACCCCCTCGCGCCACCCTGAGAAGCACCGTCCTACGGCGCAACCCCGGTCGGCCCTCACATGGAGCGGGTGCACCGACAGCGATCACGCGGACCTGCTGCTGCCCCAGTGCTGCCTCACCCATCGTTTCACGACTGTGCTGAGCCGGTGGTCTTGGGACGGAGTTTCGACATCGACGTGACCGATGCCCTGGGCGATCGCGTCGTCATGGCCGGCTCGGATGCGTGCCTCGATCGTGGAGCGAGAGAAATCCGACGCGTGTGACAACTCCGCAGGAAGGGAGGAGGTCACCACAGAGAAGCGATCGATCTTTCGAGAGGTGAGTAGCGCCTGGTAGGTCGGGTCACGACGGACCTCACTCCTTCTCGGGAGCTGCTGATCGATCTTCGCCATCAGATCCACGAACCGACCACTCTCCTCGAAATAGGGCTTGTCGAGCTTGAGCCTGCTCGTGTACTGCAGCTGAACCATGCGCTGCAGCACCTCGGGCATGGTGTGCGGAATCGGTGCGCTCATGGGAAACAGTTCGACGACAATCAGTTCTCGGATTGCTGAGCGGTCGCCGTTTCCGGCCTGGTGTAGTGCGTTGATAGCCGGAGCCAGCGGCAGGTTGGAGAACAGGCCACCGTCCCAGTACCACCGACCGTCGATCTCTGTCATCGGAAAGCCGGGCGGCAGGCTTCCACTGGCGATCACGTGGTCGAACGTCAGGCCGCCGGGACGACGGCGGTCGAAGAACTCCATTTCACCGGTGCCGACGTTGGTGGCACCGACGATCGCTTGCGGTTCCTCGCCGTTGAGCTTGTCCGGATCCACGAGCTCCGTGAGGATCCGCCGTAGCGGCGTGGTGTCGTAGAGGCTCGTCGCCGTCCACGGCGTGGTGAACAGCGCTGGGTTGGGCCGGTACATGCCTGGGTTGCCGAGAACAGCAAGCGAGCGTCCGATCCGAGGCGGAACAAGCCGATCGATGGGGCGCGGCGGGGACACGACGAACTCGTTCCGCCAGAGGCGGTCCAGCGCGGAGATCGGATCGGCCTTGGCACCTGCCAACACGGCCGCCGTGACTGCGCCGATCGAGATGCCAGCGACCGCTACCGGCCGGAAGCCTGGCCGCTGCTCGTAGAGCGCCTGAAGAATCCCGTATTCGTAAGCTCCCAAGGCGCCGCCGCCCTGCAGAACGACCGCTGTGTGAACTTTTCCGTTCTGCACCGCCATGACAGACCCCCAGGGTGGCAGCTGCGGCTAACACAGTTCACGGCTCCGGAGCGACAGGCGTCCGCCACGGTCGCCACATGTGCTGTCACATGTGGAGGGCAGCGCCCTACCTCACTCGGTACCTACCGTTCCCCGGATCGTCTGCTCGCACCACGTCGCCGCCGCAAATAGGACCCGTTTCACACTGTCCGCGGTTCCGGCCTCGACTTTCGCTCCGCTCGCCATACCGCTCGGGCCAGGCGCCGACTGACAGATGCGTACAGCCCCTGCCTGCGTCACGTCGGTGACCGGGGAGTAAACGCTGAATGATCTTTACGAAATACGTAACGTAGTACTGCAACGGCACTTGTGCGTTTCGCTGTCGGGATCGAGCGGGGGTTGATCGCACCGGGAGCGATCCGGCAGACCGGCCGACCGGCCGGTCCGACGTTCCCGGCCCGTCAGCCCGCCAAGGCCGGCACGGGCACGACGGGGGCGTCCCAGTCGACGTGGTGGGCGCGCACCCAGGCCTGCGGGTCGTGACGGCGCAGCACCACCGGCATGACCAGGTCGCGGACGAGGCGGCCCACGGCAGGCGGTGACTTGGCGCTGCTGGTGCGAAACCCCTCGGCGACCACTCGCTCGGCCCGCGCCCGCCGAAGGACCTCGAAGACCCGGAAGGCCTCGGGGACCGGCAGGTCGCGCAGGCAGCGGGCGAGGACGACGGCGTCCTCGACGGCGAGCGAGGACCCCTGGCCCGCGGCCGGCGAGGTCGCGTGCGCGGCGTCCCCGATGAGCACCATGCGCCCGCGATGCCACCGGCCCACGGTCGGGACGTCGTAGGTCGTCCAGCCGCGCAGCGGCCCGGGCGTCGCCTCGACGAGCGCGACGATCGGCGACCGGTCGCTCCGGTGCAGGTCGTACAGCCGAGCCCGCCACTGCAGGTCCGAGGTTTTGGCGACCTCCTCGGCCGACGGCTCCCCGGTCAGCGGCGGGTTGGCGAAGCACCAGGTGCCCCCGGTGGGCGCGGGGAGCCAGCCGGCGAACCCGCGCCGGCCGAACACCATCGTCAGCCGGCCCATCTCGGCACCGGGCGGTGTGTGCTCGGAGTAGCCGGCGGTGTTGAGCACGGGGACGTACCGGGGCGGCGGGCAGCCGGGGTCCACCAGGGTCCGCACCGTCGACCGGACACCGTCCGCGCCGACGAGGAGGTCCGCCGACTCGGTGGTGCCGTCGGCGAACACCGCCGTCACCGCGTCGCCGGTGCTGTGCGCGTCGGTCAGGCGGGAGCCTTAGCGGATGTCGATGCCGCGGCGGAGCGCCTCGGCGTGGAGGGCCCGGTACAGGTCCGAGCGGCGCATCGACAGGCCGGGCGCCCACCCGGACGATGGGTGACCGGTCGGCAGGGAGCCCAGGACCTTGCCGGTCCAGCTGCGGAACTCGATCACGTGGGACGGGAATCCCGCGGCGCGGACGACGTCCTCGGCGTCGATGGCCCGCAGCGCGTCGAGGCCGTTGACCTGCACGCCGAGCCACGCGCCGACGTCCCCCGCGGGCGCCGGGTGGGCCTCGTGCACGGTCGCCGCGATCCCGGCCTTCTGCAGCGCCATGGCGGCCACGGGGCCGGCGACCCCGCCGCCGATGACGATCGCTCGCGTCATGCCGGGCACCTCCGCGTCGGCGCGCCCGTCGCCGGCGGCGGCGGGCCCTGGGTAGGCATCCCCTCACACGTCGCGGCGCGTTTCCACCCCTGCCCGCACGGCGCGCACGAGTGGGTCCATCCCGTCCGACTCCTCTGCCAGCATCGCCAAAGACCGACCGGGACCCGCGAGCGTGGAGGCACGCATGACCGATCTGCAGCGGGCCGTGCTGAGCGACGTCTCGATCCCCACGGGGCCGGGCGGGACGCCCGAGCTGCGCGGCGTGCTCGGCGTCCCGGAGGGATCCGGCCCGTGGCCGGGCGTCGTGCTGCTGCACGAGACCTTCGGCGTGGACGGCGTCATGCGCCGACACTGACCGGCCCGAATCCCACCGACCGAGGGTTGCTGCGTTGGCGCGTCTGCGAGATGCGACCCCGGTGGGGCACATCTGGGGCACATGATCTTGTGATTGGCCGTGTTCGGCACTGCTTGGTCAATGTGTGTCCTCGCAGCTCAAAGCGCAGATGCGCCTTGATCGTGCTGGTCATGACACCCCGGTCGCACCTACTGGGACTACACGCAGCTGCGCTTCCCGCGCCGCGAGGGCATGCGGATCGACTTCGTGCTCGGCTCCCCTGCCCTGGCGGCCCGGGTCGGCGGCGCGTGCATCGACCGCGAGGAGCGCAAGGGCAAGGGCGCCAGCGACCACGCCCCCGTGGTGGTCGAAGTCACGGGCTGACCTGCAGGGACGCCGTCCCGCCCGGTGTTGTACCGGGTGATGACCGCCGTGCTCTCTCCCATCGCCCCCGCCCCGACCCGGCTGTGGACGCCGTCGCGCGTCCTGGTCACCCGCTCGGCCGCCGAGCGTCCACACGGGCAGCGCGTCCTCGCGCGGCTCGAGGCCGCCGGGGTCTCCGACGTCGAGCTGCTGCCCGGCGACCGGCTGCCGTCACTGCGGGGTGACGGCGACCGGGCCGCGTTCATGGCCGCCAAGGACACGATGGCGCTGGTCGTGCCGCCGCCGTCCAAGCGCAGGCTGCAGCCCATCCCACCGTCGGCGGACTTCCGGCTCGACCTGGCCGAGGGCTGCCCGGCGCACTGCCAGTACTGCTACCTCGCCGGGTCGCTGTCCGGCCCGCCGGTCACCCGCGTGTTCGCCGACCTCGACGAGGTGCTCGACGGCCTCGACGCGTACGTCGGCCGCGGCGCGGTCACCTCGGGCTCGCTCGAGCGCGGCGGTGAGGGGACGACGTTCGAGGCGTCCTGCTACACCGACCCGCTGGCGATCGAGCACCTGACCGGCGGCCTGGCGCGGATGGTCGAGCACTTCGGCACCCACGAGTGGCCGGGCCCCGTGCAGCTGCGCGCCACCACCAAGTTCGACGACGTCGCCGGCCTGCTCGACCTGCCGCACGGCGGACGCACCCGGCTGCGCTTCTCGGTCAACGCGACGTCGGTCGACCGCCGCTTCGAGGGCGCGACGGCCAAGGTGCCGGCGCGGCTGCGGGCGCTGGCCGCGGTGGCCGCGGCCGGCTACCCGGTGGGCCTGACCGTCGCCCCGATCATGCCGGTCGAGGGCTGGCGCGCGGAGTACGGCGACCTGCTCGACGCCGTCGCCGCGGCGTTGCCGGCTGACGCCGACCTCACCGTCGAGTGCATCACCCACCGGTTCACGCCCGGCAGCAAGGAGACGCTGCTGGACTGGTACCCCCGCACGAAGCTCGACATGGACGAGGCCCGCCGCACGACCAAGCGCGGCAAGTACGGCTCGGTCAAGCACGTCTACCCGAGGGAGACGATGACCGAGCTGCGCGGCTGGTTCGAGGCCGCGCTGGCCGAGCGGCTGCCCCGGGCCCAGCTCCTGTACTGGACCTGAGCGTGGGCGCGATCATGGCGCCGGGACCCCTCCGGACGGGCCGGAGGTGGTCACGGCGCCATGATCGTCGGCGTCATGCGGCCGGGATCATCCCGTTCGGGTCGAGGATGTACTTCTTCGCCGCACCCTGGTCGAACTCCGCGTAGCCGCGCGGCGCGTCCTCCAGCGGGATCACCTCCGCGTTCACCGCCTTCGCGATCTGCACCCGGTCGTACAGGATCGCCATCATCAGCTGGCGGTTGTAGCGCATGACCGGGCACTGGCCGGTGGTGAACGCGTGCGACTTCGCCCAGCCCAGGCCCAGCCTGATGGACAGCGACCCGGTCTTCGCCGCCTCGTCGGCCGCGCCCGGGTCACCGGTCACGTAGAGGCCCGGGATGCCGAGCGCGCCGCCGGCCCGCGTGATGTCCATCAGCGAGTTGAGCACCGTCGCCGGCGCCTCCCGCTCGGCGTCCTTGCCGTGCCCGCGGGCCTCGAAGCCCACCGCGTCGACGCCGCAGTCGACCTCGGGCTCGCCGAGGATCTGCTCGATCTGGTCCTTCGGGTCGCCCTGGGAGACGTCGACGGTCTCGCAACCGAAGCTGCGGGCCTGGGCCAGCCGGTCGGCGTTGAGGTCAGCGACGATGACGACGGCGGCGCCGAGCAGCTGCGCGGAGGCCGCCGCCGCGAGCCCGACCGGACCGGCCCCGGCGATGTAGACCGTCGAGCCGGTGCCCACCCCGGCGGTGACGCAGCCGTGGTAGCCGGTCGGGAAGATGTCCGACAGCATCGTCAGGTCGCGGATCTTGGCCAGCGCCTGGTCCCGGTCCGGGAACTTCAGGCAGTTCCAGTCCGCGTACGGGACCAACACGTACTCGGCCTGGCCGCCGGTCCAGCCGCCCATGTCGACGTAGCCGTAGGCCGAGCCGGGACGGTCGGGGTTGACGTTCAGGCAGATGCCGGTCTTGCCCTCCTTGCAGTTGCGACAGCGGCCGCAGGCGATGTTGAAGGGCACGCTGACGATGTCACCGACCTCGAGGAACTCGACGTCGGAACCCTTCTCCACGATCTCGCCGGTGATCTCGTGGCCGAGGACCAGCCTCTCGGGCGCCGTCGTCCGCCCGCGGACCATGTGCTGGTCGCTGCCGCAGATGTTGGTGCTGACCGTCTTCAGGATGACGCCGTGCGGGGTCTTGCGACCGACGTTGGCCGGGTTGACGCCCGGCCCCTCCTTGAGTTCCAACCCGGGGTAGTCCAGGTCCGCTACCTCGACCTTGCCGGGCCCCATGTACATGACTGCCTTGTTGCCTGCCACGGACGATCCCTTTCGTCGGCGCCGGCACGCCTCTGTGCCGGCCGCGGTGCCCACCGCCCGGGCGCCCCGATGGCCGGTCCCTCTATCCGCGACGGTCCTCCGGGGCTCGGAGGCGGCAGGGTCGTCAGTGTGGTCCGCGCCACCCCCGATGCGGCTCGCCGGAACACGGCACCGCCATCCGGCACACGGCCTGTGGACACGTAGCGTGGTCCGTCGTGCTCGTCCTGCTGCCACCGTCGGAGACCAAGGCCCTCGGCGGGGACGGCGCCCCGCTGGACCTGGCCGCGCTGTCCTGGCCCGAGCTGACCGGGGTCCGCGCCGGCCTGCTCGACACGCTGGTCGAGCTGGCCGGGGACCGGGCGGCCGCGCGGACGGCGCTGGGTCTGTCGGAGCGGCAGGACGACGAGGTCGCCCGCAACGCCGGGCTGCGCTCCGCCCCGACGGCCCCCGCGCTCGAGCGCTACACCGGCGTCCTCTACGACGCCCTCGACATCCGGTCGATGACCCGCGCCCAGCGCGCCCGGGCCGACCGGCGCCTGGCGGTCGGGTCGGCGCTGTTCGGGCTCATCCGCGGGACCGACCGCATCCCCGGCTACCGGCTCTCGGCCGGCTCGGCGCTGCCCGGCCGGCCGACGCTGCGCGCGCTCTGGCGGCCGTCGCTGGGCCCGGTCCTGGCCGCCGTGGACGAACTGGTGGTCGACCTGCGCAGCGGCGCCTACGCCGCGCTGGCCCCGGTGCCCGGGGCGGTCACCCTCGACGTGCTCAGCGAGCGCCCGGGCGGCACGCGGGCCGTGGTCAGCCATTCCAACAAAGCCCACAAGGGCCGCGTGGCCCGACTGCTGGCCACCACGACGGGCGAGCCCGGGGACGTCGTCCGGCTGCGGGCGCTGCTGCGACGCGCCGGGTTCCACGTGGAACACGCCGGAGGAACGGCGCTGACGCTCGTCGTCCCGGCAGCGGCGGCGAACTGAGCCGACACGCTGCGTCGCCGCGGAGGTGATCTGCGTCGGGATCGTTGCGCCCAACGGGAAGGGCATGGCATAACTCTGGGGACGCGTCGGCCCGAAGAGCGTGGCCACCTGCGGCCCCGGGGCGCCCCCCAGCCGGGCGTCGACACGACGAAAGGTGCTCGTGGAGGGATCCCCGCGGCAGCGTGGCGCCGTGCGCACGTCCGACCTCGAGTCGGCGGCGGAGGCGCTGCGCAGCGACCCCGCGCGCACCCGCGCCGCCCGTCGCCTCCGCACCGCGCAGAACGGCTCACCGGCGGTCGACCGGCTGGTCGAGCTGGCCGCACGCCTGCTCGGTGTGCGGGCCGGCCAGATCTCGCTGCTGGACGACGTCCAGTCGGTCGCCGGCGTCGCCGGGCTGCCGCCGGGCAGTGCCACCCGGGAGACCGGGCTCGCCGCCACCCCCTGCACGCTCGCCGCCGCCGAGACCCAGGTGCTGGCCATCCCGGACGCGCGCGCCGACGAGCGGGTCGGCCGGCTGCCACAGGTCACCGGTGGGCAGGTCGTCGCCTACCTCGGCGCCCCGCTGACCGACGGGGAGGGCCACGTCGTCGGGACGCTGTGCGTGTTCGACCCGCTGCCGCGGGAGTGGTCGGAGACCGACGCCGCCACGCTGCAGCAGCTCGCCGCCTCGGTGATGACCGAGCTCGAGTACGCGGCGCTCACCGGCGAGTACGAGCGCCAGCACCTGCGCTGGCGGCTGGCGATGGACGCCGGCGGCGTGGGCACCTTCGACTGGGACCTGCGGTCCGGCGAGCTGGTGTGGGACGACCCGCTGATGGCGATGTTCGGCTACACCATCGACGACTTCGACGGCACCATCACCGCCTTCAACCGGCGGCTGCACCCCGACGACCTGCCCCGCGTCAGCGAGGCGCTGCGCGCCTGCATCGATCTCGTCGGCGACTTCGAGGCGGAGTACCGCGTCGTCCGCCCGGATGGCGAGACCCGCTGGGTGCAGGCCCGCGGCCGGGCGCTGGCGGGCGCGGACGGCCGCGCCGTCCGCGTGCTCGGTGCCGCGTACGACACCACCGAGGACCGCACCGGCGACGTCCGCGTCACGCGCGTGCTCGAGGCGATGCCGGCCGGCTTCTACTCGCTCGACCACGAGTGGCGATTCACGCACGTCAACGCCGAGGCCGAGCGGCTGCTCGGCCGCAGCCGCGAGGAGCTGCTCGGCCAGGTCATCTGGACGGCGTTCCCGGCAACGGTGAACAGCGCCTTCGAGGAGCACTACCGCGGCGCGGTGCGGACCGGGGAGCCGGTCAACTTCGACGCGCACTACCCCGCGCCGCTCGACGGCTGGTACGAGCTGCGCGCCTGGCCCAGCCCCGAGGGGCTGTCGGTCTACTTCATCGAGGTGACCGAGCGGAAGCAGGCGCGGGACCACGCCGAGCGCTCCGCGCGGCGGCTGGCCCTGCTCGCGCAGGTCAGCGCCGAGCTGGCCGGCACCCTGGACGCACAGGCCGCCACCGGCCGGCTGCCCCGGGTGGTCGTCCCCGGCCTGGCGCAGTGGTGCATCGTCACGGTCGTCGACGGCGACGGGCGGCCGCGGGACGTCGGCTGGTGGCACGCCGAGCCCGCCGCCCGGGCGCTGGTCGAGCGCTACGCCGCCGTCCGGCTCGACGCCATGCCGGCGACGTCCCCCGTGGCCCGGGCCCTGCTCGCGGGCGAGGCGGTGCGCGCCGACGCCGTCGACGTGCGGCAGCTGCTGCCCACCGGCGAGGCGCTGGAGCTGCTCGACGCGCTGGCGCCCGGCTCGGCCGTGTGCCTGCCCCTGCGCGGCCGCGGGCGCACCCTGGGTGTGCTGACCCTCTACTCGGCCCCCGGCGAGGCCATGTCGCGGGAGGACCTGGCCACCGCGCAGGACGTCGCCGACCGGGCCGGCCTGGCCCTCGACAACACCCGGCTGTACGCGCAGCAGCAGCAGCTGGCGGAGGGCCTGCAGCGCAGCCTGCTGACCGAGCCGCCGGAGCCCGACCACGCGGAGATCGCCGTCCGCTACCTGCCGGCCGTCGAGGCCGCCCGGGTCGGGGGCGACTGGTACGACGCGTTCCTCCAACCCAGCGGGGCGACGATGCTCGTCATCGGCGACGTCGTCGGACACGACACCGAGGCAGCCGCGGCCATGGGTCAGCTGCGCGGGCTGCTGCGCGGCATCGCCACCTACAGCGACGCGCCGCCGGTCGAGGTGCTGCGCGGGTTGGACGCCTCGATGGCCGTGCTGCAGACGCACGTGCTCGCCACGGCCACGGTGGCGCGCTTCGAGCAGACCGACGACGAGCGCGGCCGCGGCCTCACCCGGATGCGCTGGGCGAACGCCGGGCACCTGCCGCCGCTGGTGATCAACCCCGACGGCAGCGTGGCCGAGCTGGCCGCGTGGAAGGGCGACCTGCTGCTGGGCGTGGACCCCGACGTGCGGCGCCAGGAGTCGGTGGTCACCCTCGACCGCGGCTCGACGGTGCTGCTGTTCACCGACGGGCTCGTCGAGCGGCGCGACGCCGACCTCGACGCCGGGATGGTGCGGCTGCGCGAGGCCCTGGTCGACCTCGCCCACCTGCCGCTGCAGCAGCTGCTCGACGAGGTCCTCGAGCGGCTGGTCGACGGCCGCCCCGAGGACGACGTCGCGCTGGTCGCCGTCCGCCTGCACCGCCAGGACCGGCCGCGCCCGCCGGAGGCAGGCCCCAACGACGTCCCGGACGTCGTCCCGCCGGAGCCTGCGTAGTCACCCGGCCCCTGCCGGCGTTCCTCGTGCTCCGCGGGTCCTGCAGCACCGGCAGTGCACGGGGGACCCCGGCGGTGTCAGAGTTCCCGGGTGACCACCACCGACGAGCTCTGCCTCCTGCCGGCGACCGAGCTGGCCGCGCTGATCCGCTCGCGGCAGCTGTCCGCGCGTGAGCTGACCGACGCCTGCCTGGCCCGCATCGAGCAGGTCGACGATCGGGTCAACGCAGTCGTCACGCTCGACGCCGATGGCGCCCGCGCCGCCGCCGACTCCGCCGACGCCGCGCTGGTCGCCGGCGAGGAGGTCGGCCCGCTGCACGGGCTGCCGGTGGCGCACAAGGACACCCACGCCACGGGCGGCATGCGCACCACCTGGGGCTCGCCGCTCGCCGACACCGTGCCGGCGGACGACGAGCTGGTGGTCGCCCGGCTGCGCGCGGCCGGGACGGTGCGGGTCGGCAAGACCAACGTGCCCGAGTTCGCGGCCGGCTCGCACACGTTCAACCCGCTGTTCGGCGTCACCCACAACCCGTACCGGCACGGGCTGTCGGCGGGCGGTTCGAGCGGGGGTGCGGCCGCGGCACTGGCGGCGGGTCTCGTGCCGATCGCCGAGGGCAGCGACTTCGGCGGCTCGCTGCGCAACCCGGCGGCGTTCTGCAACGTCGTCGGACTGCGGCCCACGCCGGGCCGGGTGCCGACCTGGCCGGCCGCGATGGGCTGGTCGCAGATGTCGGTGCAGGGGCCGATGGGCCGGACCGTGGCCGACGTCGCGCTGGTGCTGTCGGCGGTGGCCGGGCCGGACCGCCGCGTGCCGATCTCCCTCGGTGACCCCGGCACCTCGTTCGCCGCGCCGCTGCCCGAGCGCCTCGACGGGCTGCGGGTGGCCTGGGCGCCGGACCTGGGCGGGCGGGTGCGCGTGGACCCGGCGATCACCACGGTCCTGGCCGAGAGCGTGCGGGTGTTCGAGGAGCTCGGCGCAACGGTGGAGCCCGACTGCCCCGACCTCTCCGGCGCCGACGACGTCTTCGGCACGCTCCGGGCCTGGGTGTTCGACGCGACGTTCGGCGACCTGGCGCGGCAGCACCCGGACCGGCTCAAGGAGTCGATCCGCTGGAACGCCTCGCTGGGGGCCGGACTGACCGGCGCCGACATCGCCCGCGCCGAGATGGCCCACACGGCCCTCTACGAGCGCGTGGTGGCCTTCTTCGACCGCTACGACGTCCTGCTGGCGCCGACGACGCAGGTGCTGCCGTTCCCGGTCGAGCGGGAGTACCCGACCGAGATCGACGGGCAGCCGCTGGAGGACTACCTGGCCTGGATGCGCTCCTGCACGCTGATCACGCCGACCGGCTGCCCGGCGCTGTCGGTGCCCGGCGGCTTCACGCCCGACGGCCTGCCCGTGGGCCTGCAGGTCGTCGCGCCACCGCGGGCCGACCGGCGGGTGCTGGAGGTCGGGCACGCCTTCGAGCAGGCCACCCGCTTCGGCGAGCGCCGTCCGCTCCTCTGACGCCGTCTGACGCCGTCTAGCGCTGACGCCAGAGAGTCGCAGACGAGCCTCGACCGGCGTCTGCGACCCCATCGGCCGGGCGCTGGACAGCCGTAGACGCTGCTCGACGCGTCGAGTGGGACGAACGCGTGGCGATCAGCGCTCGACGGCCACGAGTTCGTCGCACTCGACCCCGGTGCCGGGGCCGGACAGCCGGGGGCGACCTCACCGGGCCCGGGCCACCGCCTCCCGGACCTGCCGCAGGGACGGGTTGGGGAGATACCGGCCGCCGACCACCACGGTGGGCGACAGCTCGTGGCCCTGCGGGTGGTGCGCCCGTACCGCCGCGGCGCCCTCCTCGTCGTCGCGGAAGCGGACCGACCGGTGCGGGACGCGGGCCAGGGTGAGCTGGGCGCGCAGCTTGGCCGCGTACGGGCACCCGGGCAGGTAGTACACGATCGGGACATCGGTCACGGCAGACCTCCCGGGGTGCGGCGGACGAACCCACGGTGGCAGCTCCACCCGCGCCGGACAACGGGCGACCGGCCACGCAGTCGAGGTGGGCGGTCGCGGCCGCCGGGTCCCGCAGACCGGCGCGAGCGGCGTCCTGACGGAACCCGACCGGGACCTCCGCCCGATCGACCGCTGTCTGCGACTCTCTCGGCCAGGCGCTAGACAGCCGAATACGGTGCTCGACCCGATGGCGCGACCACCCGGGCCGCGAACGTGGGCAGTCCGGGACCCTCGAGGTTGTCGAGCGCGACCGGCCGGCCGGCCATGGCGAGCACCAGGTCGACGGTGCGTCCCCGCACGAGCGGCCCCTTCCCCGACGCGAAGGGGCCGTCCGACGCCTCGAGCCGCAGTCCCGCCGCCCGCCGCTTCGACGGCACCGTGAAGTCGCGCGCCGCGTAGAACCGCGCCACCCGCTCCAGGGCCGCGGGCGCGTACGCGTGGCAGATGCCGAGCGGACGGCGGACGTCCTCGCCGTGGACGACGGCCTCCCCCAGCCACGCGTCGACGTTGCCGCGGGTGGGAGCCGTCCTGCTGTCCACGACCCCGCGGAACCGCCGGAGCGTCTCCTCCGGCGTGCGGTCGAGCTGCTCGCGCAGGCGCACGTCGACCATCCGGTCGACGTCGAAGCGGCAGCGGGCCAGGCCGGCGAGCCACCGGAGGGGGCCCGAGCTGGCCCCGGCGGTGAGGTGGGCGACGACCTCCTCGACGTCGAGCCCGTCGCACAGGGACGGCGCGCGCCAGTCGGCTTCCCCCAGGTCCCCGAGGTCCGCCACCAGAGCGGCCCGCTCGGCCGCCACCGCCTGCCACGAGTCCGTCACACCGATCCAGACCGGCACCGTGCCCGCAACTCATCGCCCGCCGCGGCGAGATCTGCACAGTGGTGGCCATCAGCGGCTGATGGCCACCACTGTGCAGATCTCGCGCAGGACGCGACCGCTAGGCGCGGCGGTGCAGGCCGCGCAGGGTCCGGACCGCGACCAGCAGCTCGGCCAGCTCCTGCCGGTCCCCCGCGGCGATGTCGACCAGCTGCGCGGCCGCCCGCTGTTGCGCGCCGTCCCAGCCGGCGACCCAGCGCGCCACGAGCCCGCCGGCGTCCTCGGAGGCGGCGTCGCGGCCGCCGAGGACCTCGGCGGTCAGCGCGGCCTGCTCGGCGGCCAGGTCGTCCCGCAGCGAGGCTCGGGCCATCGCCGGCCAGCGGCGGTCGCGGGGCAGCGCGACGACCAGCTCGCGCAGCGGCACCAGCGACAGCCGGTCGGCCACGGCCTGGTGCACCTGCCCGGCCAGCTCGATCGGGGCGCCGGTGCGCTCGGCGACGACCGCGAGGTCGAGCGCGGCCGGCAGCAGCGGCGCCGCGGCCACCTCCGCCGCCGGCGCCTCGGGCACCCCGGCCCGCCGCAGCCGGTCGGTGCGCTCGGCGAACGCGGCGGCCTCGGCCCCCAGCAGCCACGACGGCAGTCCGGCGCGCACCGCGGCCACCGGGGCGGCGAAGCGGTCGGTCAGGGCGCCCAGCGGCGCGGCCTCGGCGGCGGTCAGCTCCGGCAGCCGCAGCAGCCAGCGCGTCGCCCGCTCGGCCAGCCGGGTCGCCTCGGTCCGCAGCTCCACCTGGGTGGTCGCCGGCACCCGGTTGTCCAGTGGGCGGACGGCGTCCCAGAGCCGGTCCACCTCGAACACCGCCCGGGCGACCGTGTGCGCCCGAACCACGCCGGCCACCGGGACCCCGGTCTCCTCGGCCAGCCGGAACAGCCCGGTCACCCCGGCCACGTTGACCGCGCGGTTGGTCAGCGCGGTCGCGACGATCTCCCGCCGCAGCGGGTGCCCGGAGACCGCCGTGGGGAAGCGGCGGCGCAGCTCGGCCGGGAAGTACCCGACCAGCAGCTCCTCCAGTGCCGCGTCGTCGGGCAGGTCGGAGGCCAGGACGGCGTCGCCCGTCTCGAGCTTGGCGTAGGCCAGCAGCACCGACAGCTCCGGGCTGGTCAGCGCCTGCCCGTCGCGCCGCCGCTCGACGAGCTGCCGGTCGTCGGGGAGGAACTCGACGCTGCGCACCAGCCGGCCCGAGCGCTCCAGCGCCCGCAGGAAGCGGGCGTGCGCGTCGAGCAGGCTCCGCGCGGAGGTCGACTCCACGGCGAGGGCCGCGTTCTGCGCGTGGTTGTCGGTCAGGACGGCGACGGCGACCTCGTCGGTCATCTCGCCGAGCAGCGCCGCGCGACCCCCGGCGTCCAGCTCGCCGGCCTCGACCACCCGGTTCAGCGCGATCTTGATGTTGACCTCGTGGTCGGAGGTGTCCACGCCCGCGGAGTTGTCGATGGCGTCGGTGTTCACCCGACCGCCGTTCAGGGCGTACTCCACCCGGCCGCGCTGGGTGAGGCCGAGATTGCCGCCCTCCCCCACCACGCGCACCCGCAGGTCGCGGCCGTCGACCCGGACGGCGTCGTTGGCCTTGTCCCCCACGTCCAGCGCGCTCTCGGTCGAGGCCTTGACGTAGGTGCCGATGCCGCCGTTGAACAGCAGGTCGACCGGTGCCAGCAGCACGGCGCGGATGAGCTCGACCGGGGAGAGCGCGTCGACGTCCTCGGCCAGGCCCAGCGCCTCGCGCATCGGCTCGCTGACCGGGATCGTCTTCGCCGTCCGGGGCCACACGCCGCCGCCGGGGCTGATCAGCGCGGGGTCGTAGTCGGCCCACGAGGAGCGCGGCAGGTCGAACAGCCGGCGCCGCTCGGCGAAGGAGGCGGCCGCGTCGGGCGTGGGGTCGACGAACACGTGCCGGTGGTCGAAGGCGGCGACCAGCCGGATGTGCTCGGACAGCAGCATCCCGTTGCCGAAGACGTCGCCGGACATGTCGCCGACGCCGACCACGGTGAAGTCCTGGCTCTGCACGTCCAGGTCCAGCTCGCGGAAGTGCCGGGTCACCGACTCCCAGGCGCCGCGGGCGGTGATGCCCATGGCCTTGTGGTCGTAGCCGACCGAGCCACCGGAAGCGAAGGCGTCGCCCAGCCAGAAGCCGCGCTCCACCGCGACGGCGTTGGCCAGGTCGGAGAAGGTCGCCGTCCCCTTGTCGGCGGCGACGACGAGGTAGGTGTCGTCGCTGTCGTGCCGGACCACGCGCTCGGGCGGGACCACCTCGGGCGGGTGGGCGTGGTCGGAGACCAGGTTGTCGGTCAGGGACAGCAGCGCGCCGATGAACAGCCGGTAGCAGGCCTGCCCCTCGGCCAGCCAGGCGTCGCGGCCCTCGCTCTCCGCCGGCGGCCTGCGGACGACGAAGCCGCCCTTGGCGCCGGTCGGCACGATGACGGTGTTCTTCACCATCTGCGCCTTGACCAGCCCGAGCACCTCGGTCCGCAGGTCCTCGTGCCGGTCGGACCAGCGCAGCCCGCCGCGCGCGACCGCGCCGAAGCGCAGGTGCACGCCCATCACCCGCGGCGAGCTCACCCACACCTCGCGGGCCGGCCGCGGCTCGGGCACGTCGGGGACCTCGGCCGGGTGCAGCTTCAACGCGAGCGGACCGCCGGCGTAGTACGTGGTGCGCTGGGTGGCGAGGACGGCGGCGAGCATCGCGGTGAGCACCCGGTCGGCGTCCAGCGACTCCACGCGGCCGATCGCCTCGCGCAGCGACCGGGTCAGCTCCTCCTGCCGCGCGGCCCGCCCGCGGTCCCGACCCGGGGAGAAGCGGGTCTCGAACATCGCCACCAGCCGGGCGACGACGTCGGGGTGGGCGGCCAGCGTCGTCTCCACGTACCGCTGGCCGAAGGGCAGGCCGGCCTGCCGCAGCCACTGCACGTACGCGCGGACGACGGTCACCTGCCGCCAGTTCAGCCCGGCGAGCAGCGCCAGCGCGCCCAGGCCGTCGTCCTCGGCGTCGCCGCGCCACACCGCCGACAGCGCCTCGGTGAACCGCTCCGGCAGCGAGCCGGGGAACGGCAGGTCGCCGACCGGCGCGGTGAGCCCGAAGTCGTAGATCCAGGCCAGCGGGGCGCCGATCCGGTCGATCTCGTAGGGCCGCTCGTCGACGACGTCGACCCCCAGGTGCTGCAGCATCGGCAGCACGTCGGAGAGCAGCAGCCGCTGGCCCACCCGGTAGACCGCCAGCCGCGGCTCCGACGCCGACGCCCCGCTCGGCCGCCGCAGCACCAGCCCGAGCTCGCCCTCGGCCAGCCCGTCGAGCCGCTCGAGGTCCTCGACGGCGGTGGTGGCGGGGAAGTCCTCCTGGTAGACCGCGGGGAAGGCGTCGGCGACCCGCGCCAGCCGGCGCTCGGCGTCCGCGCCGTAGCGGGCGGCGAGCGCGTCGGAGAGCTCGTCGGTCCAGCTCCGGACGACGGCGGCCAGCGCGTCCTGCAGCGCGGGGACGTCGACGTCGGGCAGCGTGGCCCGCCCGCCCCGCGCCACGGGCGGGCGGACGACGAAGTGCAGCCGGGCCAGCACCGACTCGGTGACCCGCGCGGAGTACTCGATCGACGAGCCGCCCAGCCGCTCGAGCAGCAGCTGCTGGACCGCGAGCCGGACCTCGGTCGTGTACCGGTCGCGGGGCAGGTAGACGATCGCCGACCAGAACCGGCCTCCGGGGTCCCTGCGGAGGAACAGCCGGGTCTGCCGGCGCTCCTGCAGGTGCAGCACGGCCAGCGCCACCGGCAGCAGCTCGTCGGTGCCGACCTGGAACAGCTCGTCGCGCGGGTAGGTCTCCAGGACGTCGAACAGCGCCTTGCCGGTGTGGCTGTCGGCCGGGACACCGGAGCGCTCCACGACCTCGGCCGCCCGCCGGCGCACCAGCGGCACCTCGCGGACGGTGTGCGCGGCGGCCGCCGTCGGGAACAGCCCGACCAGCCGGTGCTGCCGGGCCGGGCCGCCGTCCGCGTCGGGCACGGTTACCGTGACCAGGTCCAGCCAGGTGCGGCGGTGCACGGTCGAGCGGGCGTCGGCCTTGGTGACCGCGAGCAGCGTGGCGCCCGAGGCGGCGTCGGGGGCCGCGGCGATGTCGGTGTCGCTGCGCAGGACGCCCAGCCCGCTGCCGGCGACCGGGCGGGCCGTCGTCCGGCCCCGGGCGCGCGCGAGGTCGACGTCGCGCGCCCCGAGCAGCACGAAGTTGCCGTCGGTGAGCCAGCGGAGCAGCGCCGCGGCCTCGGCGGGGTTGTCGGCCGGGTCCTCGGGGCCGGCGGCGCCCGCCTCTCCCCCGCGCTCCAGCCGGTCGGCGAGCTCCAGCACGCGGGTCCGCATCCGGCCGGCGTCCTCGTCCACGGCCCGGACGTCGGCCAGCACGGTGCGCAGGCCGGCGACCAGGTCGCCGGTCGCCTCGTCGTCCAGCGGCCCGTCGAGGACGACGGCCATCCAGGACTCGGCGAGCGCGTCGGTGCCGCACCCCTCCGGGTCGGCGCTGTCGCAGAACGCCCGGATCCGGCCGGTCACGTCGCGGCGGACCACCAGGACCGGGTGGACGACGTGCTCGAGGCCGAAGCCCTGCCGCACCACCTCGGCGGTCACCGAGTCGACGAGGAAGGGCATGTCGTCGGTGGCGACCAGCACCAGCGCGCGCGGACCGGCTCCGCCGGGGGCGGGCAGCTCCTGGACGTCGACCGTGGCCGACCCCTGGGGGCGCACCTCGGCCAGCCGCAGGTGCCGCAGCGCGAGTGCGGCGAGGTCGGCCGGGTCCTGGTCGAGGACCTCCGCCGCCGGCTCGCTCCAGTAGTAGCGGCGCAGCAGGGCCGGGAGGTCGTCGGCGTCGCAGCCGGGCGGCAGACCGGGTCCGCCGGCCACGGCCGCCCGGGCCGCCCGCTCCAGCACGCGGCGCTTCTCGTCGCGTTCCGCTTCGAGGGCGGCGAGCTCGGTCGCGGCGGCGGGCGTGCCGTCCTCCGCGGAGGCCGGTACCGGGATCGCCGGGACCGCGCCGGTGGTGCGGGTCATGAGAGCGAAACTAGTAGAAGGACCCCCTGCCCCCCACCACTCGTACGCTCGTGGCGGGTCCCTGCAGGGGCCCCGGGGTCAGCGGCGCTCGGTGAGCTGGTCGGCGATCCAGCCGCCGATGGCCAGCAGCAGCCCGCCGACGATCGCCGTGCCGAAGCCGTCGACCTGCAACCGGTCGGTGATCGCGGCGGTGATGCCGAGCAGCGCGGCGTTGACGACGAGGAGGAACAGCCCGAGCGTGACCAGCACGAACGGGAACGACAGCAGCCGCAGGATCGGCCCGACGACGGCGTTGACGACCGCGAAGATCAGCGCGATCCACAGGTAGGTGCCGGGCTCGCCGAGCGGCCCGTCCGGGTTCGGGATCACCTCGATGCCGTTCAGCAGGTAGGCGACGCCGTAGAAGACGGCGGCCATGAGGACGACCTTGACCAGGAACCTCAGCACCCCGCCCACGCTAGCGGCGCTCCCTGCCAGGACTCTGTGTGCCGGCGTCTCTACGGCCCTCTAGGAGCACGGGCAGACGACCGCAGACGCCCCTCGACGGGTGCCCTCCCCGCCGCCCGTCACCCGCCGCTGGTCCATGCTCGACGGAGCACGCGTTCCCGCGACGAGAGGAGGCCCCGTGCAGCGACCGGCCCTGGTCTTCGACGGCGACTGCGGGTTCTGCACCCGCTCGGCCGCCGTGGCCCGGCGGGTGCTGCCCGCCGGCTGCGCCGTCGTCCCGTGGCAGGGCGCCGACCTGGCCGCCGTGGGCACCACCGCGGCCCGCGCGCACGAGGAGGTGCTGTGGGTGCCGCGCACGGGGGACGTCGTGGGCGGGGCGCGCGCGGTCGCCGCCGCCTTGCGCGAGGCGGGGTCGGGGTGGGCGCTGCTGGGCCGGCTGCTGCAGCTGCCGCTCGTCCGGGCGCTGGCCGACCGGGTCTACCGGGTGGTGGCGGCCAACCGGATGCGGCTGCCCGGGGGGACGGCGGCCTGCGCCCTCCCGCCGCGTCCGGACGCCGGGGAGCGACCGGCCGCCTGAGCTGCGGCACCCGGCCCGCGGGCTCAGGTCAGCGGGAAGGCGTCCACGACCACGTACAGGCCCAGCAGGAACAGCACCCACGCGACCGCCTCGCCCGAGGCGCGCGACAGCCGGCTCTCCAGGCGGGCGAGCGCCGGGGTGAGCCGGTCGTGCAACGCCGCGCGGAGGGCGAGCAGCACGAGGGCGGGCAGCACCATCACCAGGCAGTAGCCGGCCAGCAGGGCGACGGTGGACGCGGTGCCGAGCCCCGACGTCGCCAGCAGGGCGATGGCGGCCAGGTAGGGCAGCATCGACGAGGCCTCGACCCCCACGGCGACGACCGCGAGACCGACCACCGCTCCGCCGCCCCCGTCCGCGTCCCCCCGCACCCGCTCCCGCCAGCGCACCAGCCGCCCGGGGCGGCGGGCGGCGCGGGCCGCCCGGCGCCGCTCCTTGCCCGCCGTGGTCCAGGGCTCCACGGTGAGGCCGAGGACGACCAGCACCACCCCGACGGCCAGCTGCGCGACGCGGCCGGCCGTGCTCTCGAGGGCGGCCGACACCGGGTCGAGCAGCTGCGCGGCGCCCAGGGCGAGCGCCACCCCGAGCAGCAGGTAGGCGCCGGCGACCGAGCCGAGGAAGAGCAGCACCCGGCCCGCCCGGACCCGGCCGGGCGCCAGCATCAGCCACAGCGGCAGCACCAGCGTGCCGATGCTCGTGCTGTCGACCAGCGCCAGCCCGGCGAGCGACAGCAGCAGTGCGACGTCCACCCGACCTCCCTCGCGTTCCAGCACGACTGTGCTGCCATGAGAAAGTAGCACAGTCGTGCTATCAAGAGGCGTGCCCCGGATCGTCGACGCCGACCAGCGGCGCAGGGAGCTGGCCGAGGCGGTCTGGCGGGTGATCCGGCGGGACGGCGTCCCGGGCGCCTCCGTGCGGACCGTCGCCCGGGAGGCCGGTACGTCGATGGGCGCCCTCCGGCACTGGTTCGCCACCCAGGACGAACTGCTGCACTTCGCCATGACCCTCGTGATGGAGCGTGCGCGGGCACGGGCCGAGGCGGTCGCGGCCTCCGGCGGACCGCTGGTCCCCCGCCTGCTCCGGGTGCTGGAGGAGACCCTCCCGCTCGACGACGAGCGGCGGGCCGAGACCGAGGTGTGGCTGGCGCTCACCGCGCGGGCGCTGGTCGACCCCCGCCTGGCCGAGCTGCGCGACCGCTCGGCCGCCGAACTCCACGGGTTCTGCACCCAGGTGGTGCAGGTCCTGGTCGCGGAGGGGGCCGCCCGGGCCGAGCTCGACGTCGGCCTCGAGGGCGAGCGGCTGTACGCCGTCCTGGACGGGCTGGCCGTGCACGCGGTGACCCGCCCGTCGGCGCTGCCGCCCGACCGGGCCCGCGAGGTGCTCGCGGCCCACCTCGCCGCCCTGCGCGACACGCCCTAGCCGGTTCTACCCACGTCTACGGTCCGATCTAGACGAGGCCATACGGTGCTCGACATGGACCCCGTGCGGAACCCGTACGCCCCCGGCGCCGGGCAGCGCCCGCCGGAGCTGGCCGGCCGGGACGGCGAGCTGTCGGCCTTCGACGTCGTCCTGGAGCGGATCGCGCACGGCCGCCCGGAGCGCTCGCTGGTGCTGACCGGGCTCCGCGGGGTCGGCAAGACCGTGCTGCTCAACCAGCTGCGCTCGGCGGCGATCGGCCGTGGCTGGGGCACCGGGAAGATCGAGGCGCGGCCGGACCAGTCGCTGCGCCGGCCGGTCTCCTCGGCGCTGCACATGGCGCTGCGCGAGCTGCGCCACCCCGACCAGGAGTCGATGGACGCCGTCCTGGGCGTGCTCAAGGCGTTCGCGCTCCGGCAGGCCGAGTCGTCGTCCCACCCACCCCGGGTGCGTGACCGCTGGCAGCCGGGCATCGACGTCGCGGCGTCGAGCGGGCGGGCCGACTCCGGCGACATGGAGATCGACCTCGTCGAGCTGCTCAGCGACGCCGCGGGGCTGGCCGCCGACGTCGGCAGGGGCGTGGCGCTGTTCATCGACGAGATGCAGGACGTGCCGGGCGACGACGTCTCGGCGATCTGCGCGGCCTGCCACGAGCTGTCGCAGCAGGGCGCGCCGTTGATCGTCGTCGGCGCGGGGTTGCCGCACCTGCCGGCGGTGCTGTCGGCGTCCAAGAGCTACTCCGAGCGGCTGTTCCGCTACCTGCGCATCGACCGGCTGGACCGGCCCGCCGCCGACCGCGCACTGCTCGCGCCGGCCGAGCGGGAGGAGGTCACCTTCGAGCCCGAGGCGCTCGACGCCCTGTACGCGGCCGCCGACGGCTATCCGTACTTCGTCCAGGCCTACGGCAAGGTGACCTGGGACGTCGCCGCCTCCTCGCCCATCACCGCCGCGGACGTCGCCGTGGCCGCGCCGGTCGCCGAGGCCGAGCTGGCGGTCGGGTTCTTCGGCTCCCGCTACGACCGGGCCACCCCCGCCGAGCGCGAGTACATGCACGCCATGGCCGAGTTGGGCGGACCGGCCGGGGCGGCCGTGTCCACCTCGGAGGTTGCGGTGTCGCTGGGCCGCAAGCCGGCCTCCCTCTCCCCCGCGCGGGACTCGCTGATCAAGAAGGGGCTGGTCTACTCCGCCGAGCGGGGCCAGATCGCCTTCACCGTCCCGCACTTCGGCCGCTACCTGCTCAGCCACCCCTCGGAGTAGGGCTCCCCGCGGCGAGGTCGCCGATCTCGCACGCCCGGGGCCCGGCGACCGTGCGGGATCGCCGCTCTCGCCGAGGCGGCCCGGCACGGGCTGCGGCCCGCGCTCCGCACGGGCAGGGTGGACGGCGTGAGCGACCCCGCCCGTGACCCCGAGCTGATCAGCGTCCCGGTGGAGGGCGGTGAGCTCGCCGCCCTGCACTGGCCCGCCGAGGCCCCCGGCGCCCCCGTCGCCGTGCTGCTGCACGGCATCACCGCCAACGCCATGGCCTGGGCGCGGGTGGCCGGCGCGCTGGCCGGGGAGTTCGAGGTGGTCGCGCCCGACCTACGCGGCCGGGCCGCCTCGGCCGGCCTGCCCGGCCCGTACGGGCTGGAGCGGCACGCCGCGGACGTCACCGCCGTCCTCGACTCCCTGGGAGCCGACGGCGATCCGGGGGCCGAGGCCAGCGTGCTCGTCGGGCACTCGATGGGGGCGTACGTCGCGGCGCTGGCGGCCGCCGGGGTGGCCCGCGACCGCGTGCACGGCCTGGTGATGGTCGACGGCGGGCTGTCGTTCCCGACGCCGCCCGGAGCCGACATCGACGCCATCCTCTCCGCCGTCATCGGTCCGTCCCTGGACCGCCTCTCGATGACCTTCCCCGACCTCGCCGCGGTGCGGGCCTTCTGGGCGCAGCACCCCGCGGTCGGCCCGTGGGTCGACGTGCCCTCGGTCGCGGCCTACCTGGCGCGCGACGTGGTCGGGGAGCCCCCGGCGCTGCGCAGCGCCTGCGTGCGCGAGGCGGTGCGGGTGGACGGCGGGGACGTGCTGCTCAACGAGCGGGTGCTCGAGGCGACCACCGACCTCCCGGTGCCCGCCACGCTGCTCTGGGCGACCCGCGGGTTCCTCGACCAGACACCGGGCATCTACGACGAGGTGCGGCTGGCCCAGCTCGGTCTGGAGCCGAGCGGGATCACCGCCCGCGAGGTGCCCGACACCAACCACTACTCCATCGTGTGGGCCAGCCAGGGGGTCGAGGCGGTCGCCGCCGCCGTCCGCGAGGCCGCCGCCCGCGGCTGAGGACACGCGGGGCGCGCCGCGCGGGTGCGCCTTGGCAGCGCGTCGGCCCGCTGCCACGATCCGGGCACCCTCCCGGCCTGCAGGGCGGCAGGAGGGGGGCTCCGAGGCCGGGGCCGGGGCCAGCCCGACGGAGAGGTGGGCCGGTCGTGGGGACCCCGGGGCCGCAGCCGCGGCAGCACGAGCCGCTCGACCGGTCCGCCGGGCTGGCCGCCGGCGTGCTGGCCGGCATGCCCGCCGCCCTGGGCTGCCTCGATCCGGCCGGGCGATTGGCGCTGCTCAACGCCGAGGGCGAGCGGCTGCTCGCGCGCCCCGCCGCCGACGTGCTGGGGAGGCCGGTCACCGAGGTGCTGCGCGCCGGCACGGCGGCCGCGGTCACCCGGGCCTGCCACGAGGCCCTGACGACGGGGGCGCCGGTGTCCCTGGAGGTGCCCGACCCCCGCGGCGGCCCCGGCTGGTCGGCCCTGCACGCCTGGCCGGCGTCCGACGGCGCCGCGTTCGCCTTCGTCGACGTCACCGCGCGCCGGAGGGCGCAGGACGAGGCCGAGGCGGCCCGGCGCGCCGCCGAGCGGGCCGGTGCGCGCACGGCGCTGCTGGCCGCGGTGACCGGCGAGCTCTCCGGCGCGCTCGACAGCGAGTCGGCGCTGGGCAGCCTGGCCCGGCTGGTCGTCCCCGCGCTCACCGACGGCTGCGTGGTCACCGTCGTCGACCGGGAGGGCCGGGCCCGCGACGTCGGCTCCTGGCACGCCGACCCGGCCCGCCGCCCGCTGCTCGACCGCTACGCCGAGGTCCGCCTGGACACCCTGCCCGCGGTCTCCCCCGTCGCCTGCGCGCTGCGGGCGGGCAGCGAGGCGCGGGAGCCGGTGTCCGCCGTCCTCGAGGTCATGCCCGACGGCCCCGCCCGCGACCTGCTGGCCGCGCTGGGCCCGGACACCGCCGTCGTCCTGCCGCTGACCGCCGACGGCCGCGCGGTCGGCGTCCTCACCCTCTACCTCGACCCGGGACGCACGCTGGACGACGAGGACCTGGCCACCGCCCGGGAGGTCGCCGCGCAGGCCGGCCGGGCCGTCGACCGGGTGCACCGGCAGAGCCAGCAGGCCAAGCTCGCCGAGGGCCTGCAGCGCAGCCTGCTCACCGAACCGCCGACGATCGCCGGAGCGGAGGTGGTCACCCGGTACGTGCCCGCGGCGGAGGCCGCCCGCGTCGGCGGCGACTGGTACGACGCCTTCCTGCACGCCGACGGCGACCCGGTGGTGGTGATCGGGGACGTCGCGGGGCACGACACCGCCGCGGCCGCCGAGATGGGCCAGCTGCGCGGGCTGCTCCGCGGCATCGCCCACTACAGCGCCGCGGGGCCGGCGGAGGTGCTGCGCGGCCTGGACGCCGCGATGGCCGCCATGCACACCGGCACGCTGGCCACGGCGGCGATCGCCCGGCTCGAGGACGGCGGCACCCGGCTTCGCTGGGCCAGTGCCGGGCACCCGCCGCCGCTGGTCGCCGACCCCGACGGGACGGTGACCGTGCTCGCCGACGGGCTGGGCGACCTGCTGCTCGGGGTGGACCCGACGGCGGTGCGGCGGGAGTCCACCGTGCCGCTGCGCCGGGGTGCGGTCGTGCTGCTCTACACCGACGGGCTGGTGGAGCGGCGCGACTGCGACGTCGACACCGGTGTGGCCCGGCTGCGGCAGCACCTGGCCGCGCTGGCCGGCCGGCCGCTCGAGCAGCTGGCCGACGAGCTGCTGGCCCGGATGCTGCCCGCGACCCCCGGGGACGACGTCGCCCTGGTGGCGATCTGCGTGCACCCGCCGAGGTGACGAGAGGCGCTCACTCCGCGGGCGGGAAACGCCGCGGCACGGTTGAGCCCCCAGCCGCCTGGGCAACCCGCTCCGTGACGAGGTCACCGACGGACGGGAGAGGGCAGTGGGTCGACTCGCGTGGCCGTTGCGCCCACTACCGGACGGCCGGGGCGAGGTGTGGCGGTGGGACCTGCAGGCCATCGCCGAGCTCCCCGCGGCCCGCGCGGTGCTGCGCGCCCGGCTGGACGGTGTCGGGTACCCCCGCGACGACGACGACACGGCGGCCGAGCGGCTGATCCTGGCCTTCGACGAGCTGGCGTCCAACGCGCTGCGGCACGGGCTGTCCCCCGTCGTCGCCACGGTGATCGCCGGCAGCGGCGGCTGGCTGCTCGACGTCAGCGACCGGGACCCCGACACGATGCCCAGCCCGGCCGTCGACCGCGATCCCGCCCAGGGCGGTCTGGGGCTCTACCTCGTGGCCCGGCTGTCGGTCGCGCACGGCTGGTACGTCGACGAGGGCTGCAAGCACGTCTGGGCCTGTCTGCCCACAAGCACCGACGACCGCGAGCCGGCGCTGAGCTGAAGGAGGACCCCTGCAGGGGGCCGTGGACGGCGACGGCCCCGAGGCGCGGTGCCTCGGGGCCGTCGTGGTCGTGCGCCCGGGACGGCGGGAGGGTCGCTCCAGCGCCGTCCCGGGGCGTCTGCTGCGTCAGGCCCCGGAGGGGATGACCAGGGACAGCCCGCCCTTGCCGTAACCGGGGACGTCGATGGCGAGGTCGAGCCGGTTGAAGTCGGCCAGCGAGCCGGCGATGTCACCGGGCAGGTCGTCGCCCGGGGCGTAGAGCTTGTAGAGCTTCGAGTGCGGCGCGCCCGGCACGTTGAACAGCGCCGAGAGCACGTTGACGACCTCGTGCAGCGCCTCGGTGAGCATCGAGGTCAGCTCGCCGTCCTCCTCGACGGCGTCCTGCGCGCCACCGGGGGGCAGCAGCGCGAGGGCGGCGCCGGTGTAGGCCGACGCGCCGAGGTCCAGGACGCACAGCGCGTTCACGCTCATCGACGGGTCCACGTACACGGCCACCGACACCGGCGACCGCGGCGTGGGGGTGACGGGGGCGCCCGGAGCCACGCTGACGGGCTTGCCCACCAGGCCGGTGAGCATGTCCTTGACGGCCTTGGCGTCGGGCAGGACGACGGTCAGCGGCGCGCTCATGCGATCACCCCGTCCAGGGCGTCCTTGAAGGTCTCCTCGTTGAACGGCTTGGCGATGAGGAACAGCGCGCCGGCGGCGCTGGCCCTGTCCCGCATCTCGGCCGAGCCCTCGGAGGTGACGAAGCCGAAGGGGACGCCGGAGCCGGACGAGCGCAGCGCCTGCAGGCACTCGATGCCGGTCATGTTCGGCATGTTCCAGTCCGACAGCACCAGGTCGGGATGCTCGCTCTGGACCTTGTCGTAGGCGTCGCGGCCGTCTTCGGCCTCGACGATCTCGTGGTCGTCGTACCCGGCCTGGCGCAGGGTGCGGATGACGATCTGCCGCATCACGCGGCTGTCGTCGGCGACGAGGATCTTCACAGGGACGCTCCGTTCGGGTGCGGGTTGTCGTGCACGGGGGAGGGGGTGGGCAGGGGCGGCAGGGCGCCCTGCACGGACACGGCCAGTGGCTGGCCGCGCCAGAGGACGTCGATGCGGCAGACGTCCTCGGGGTTGCGGACGACGGGGGCCTCCCCGACCACGGGCAGGCCCAGGGTGGACGGGCCGGGGAGGGCGGCCTTCACGTTGCCGCCGACCACGTTGGCGATCTCGCCGATCGCGTCGGCGACGTCCTCGTGGTCGAGCAGCTCGGGCGCTGCCTCCCCCAGCAGCGCCCGGGTCAGGTCGGCGGCGGTCTGCCGGCCGGTGGTGAGGACGACGCTGCCGGTCCACGGACCGACGACGTCGACCCACGCGGACACGGTGTCGGCCGGCAGGTCGCCGGGGACCGGGACGAGCAGCTCGTCCTCGCCGACGAGGGCGGTCCACGCCTCGTTGGCGATGGCCTCGACGGTCGCCTCGTCCATCAGCGCGGTGATGACCTGGCGTGGGTGGGCGGGGCGTGCGACCGACTCCGGTGCGAGCGTCACAGGTGGGCCTCCTCGGGGAGCATGCCGAGCAGCGCGAGCTTGTCGCGGAGCGCGTCGGCGGTGAACGGCTTGATCACGTACTCGTGGGCGCCGGCGGCGAGCGCGCGGACGATCTGGCCCTGCTCGCTCTCCGAGGTCACCATCATCAGCGTGAGGGCGCGCCAGGCCGGGTTGGACCGGACGGCGGAGACGAACTGCAGCCCGTCCATGACCGGCATGTTCCAGTCGATCGTGCACAGGTCGGGCGCGTAGCCCTCCTGCAGCACGTCGAGCGCCTCCTGCCCGTGGCCGGCATGGCGGGTCTCGTAGCCGAACCCCTCGAGGGCCGCGCTCACGATCCGCCGCATGGCGCGGGAGTCGTCGATCACCAGTGCACGCACGTCAGTTCCCCTTCAGCGGGCGGTAGGCGGAGCTGCGGCCGATGACGACCCGCTCCCAGGAGTCGTCGACGCCGAGGGTGGTCTCAGCAGCGCCGAGGAAGAGCCAACCGTCGGGCCGCATGAGGGCGCGGACCCGGCGGAGGATCGCCTGCTTGGTCGGCAGGTCGAAGTAGATGAGGACGTTGCGCAGGTAGACCACGTCGAACGGACCCATCCGCGGCAGCGGGGCGGCCAGGTTGCACTCGCTCGCGGTCACCATGCGCCGCAGCGACGGGGAGACCTGCCACTCGGTGCCCGCCCGGGCGAAGTGCCGGACGAGCATCGCCGCCGGCAGCCCGCGGTTGACCTCGAGCTGGCTGAACTTCCCGGCCCGCGTCCGCTCGACCATCTCGCGGGAGAGGTCGGTCGCGGTGATGGCGACCCGGCTCGTGGCGTTGGGCAGCGCGTCCTCGAGGAGCATCGCGATCGTGTACGGCTCCTGCCCGCTGGAGCAGGCCGCCGACCAGATCTGCAGCCGCTCGGCCGGGCCGCGGGCCGCCAGCAGGGAGGGCAGCACCGTCGAGGTGAGGGCGGTGAACGGGTCGCCGTCCCGGAACCACGACGTCTCGTTCGTGGTCAGCGCCTCGACGATCCTGCGGGTCGACTCCGGGCTGGGCCGGGTGCGGACCGAGTCGACCAGCTGGCCGACGTCGGGCAGGCCCATGGAGCGGGCGATGGGCAGCAGCCGCGCCTCCACCAGGTACTCCTTGCCCGGGGCGAGCACGATCGCGCTCTCCCGGTGCACCAGCTGGCGCACCCAGTCGAAGCTGGTCGCGGTGAGGGTCATCGTCGTCCTCCGGCGTGGGCAGGGGCGGTGGGAGCCGGCCGGACCGGGGCGACCGACGGTCCGGTGATGCGCCGGGTGATCGCCTCGGCGACCCGGTCCAGCGGCAGCACCTCGTCGGCGAAGCCCGCCGTCGCGACGGCCCCGGGCATGCCCCACACCACGGAGGTCGCCTGGTCCTGGACGACGACCGCACCCCCGGCCTCGCGGATGCGGCCGGCGCCGAGGCGACCGTCCGAGCCCATGCCCGTGAGCACGACGCCGAGGACGGCGCCGTCGAAGGTCTCGACCGCGGAGCGGAACAGCGGGTCGACGGCGGGACGGCAGAAGTTCTCCGGCGGCGCCTGGTCGAGGGCGGTGAACAGGCCGCGGCCGTTCCTCCGGATCCGCAGGTGGTGGTCGCCGGGGGCCAGATGCACCGTGCCGGGCGCCAGCGGGGTGCCGTCGACGGCCTCGACGACGGTGAGCGGGCAGAGCCGGTCCAGCCGCTGGGCGAACTGGCGGGTGAACACCGGCGGCATGTGCTGCACGAGCAGGATCGGGACCGGCAGCGTCGCCGGCAGGACGGGCAGCACCTTCGCCAGGGCCTCGGGGCCGCCGGTGGAGGAGCCGATGACGAGGACGGCGGGCTGCTTGACCGCGCCGGTGCGCAGGGCCGGCGGGCGGACGGGGGTGGGCGGCGGGACCGACGCGCGGGCCCGGCCGGTGGTGACCGGGCGCCCGGTCAGCGCCTTGATCTTCGGGGTGAGCTGCTCGCGCACGCTCTCCATCGACTGGGCGACGCTGCCGACGTTGGCCGGCTTGGTGACGTAGTCGTTGGCGCCGGCGGAGAGGGCGTCGAGGGTGGCCGACGCGCCCCGCTCGCTCAGCGTGCTGAACATGATGATCGGCACGCGGCTGCGCATGGCACGGATGGCGCGCACCGCCTCGATGCCGTTCATCTCCGGCATCTCGATGTCCATCGTGACCAGGTCGGGCTTGAGCTGCTCGAGCTTGGCGACGGCGATGCGGCCGTTGACGGCGGTGCCGACCACCTCGATCGCCGGGTCCTCCGAGAGGACGTCGGTGACGATCTTGCGGACGACCACCGAGTCGTCGACGACCAACACCCGGATCGGGTCCATGGGTCCTCCGTCTCCCCGTGCGGGGTGCCGGCCAGGGGCGAGCTGGCGTTGCGGGTCGGCACCCGCCCGGCAGCCGGGAACGGGGTGCAGCAGGCGGCCGGCCGGGTGCTCCCCGGCGGCGCCCGCTGGCAGTGCCTGTCACGGGTGTTGTCGGCCGCTCCCCCGACCTCCTTGAGCCGATCGGGAACATCGCGCGCCACACTTTTCCGATGATCATGAATGCGCTCGCCGACCGATCCGCGCAATTCGTCGACAGGTGTCCGGCGGTGGGACGGTCAGCGTCGCGATTGTCGTCTGGGCGTTTCTAGCGCCTGGACGAGAGAGCCGTAGAGAAGGCTCGCGAGGGTGAACGCCGTCCGCTCGGGTAGCCGGGGGCCATGGCACTCCCCCGGGTCCTCGTCCTCGTCCTGGCCGGCGGTGCCGGCGGCCGCCTCGAGCTGCTGACCGAGCAGCGCGCGAAGCCCGCCGTCCCCTTCGCCGGGGTGTACCGGCTGATCGACTTCCCGCTCAGCAACTGCCAGCACTCGCACCTGGCCGACGTGTGGGTGTCGGTGCAGTTCCACCCGGCGTCGCTGACCCTGCACCTGTCCAACGGCCGGCCGTGGGACCTCGACCGCACCGATGGCGGGCTGCTCGTGCTGCCGCCGTACCAGGGCACCGCCCGCGCCGGCTGGGTCTCCGGGACGGCGAACTCGCTGTGGCGCTACGCCCCGTTGGTCCGCGACTTCGCCCCGGACGCGCTGGTCGTGGTCAGCGCCGACGCCGTCTACAAGCTCGACTACCGCGAGGTCGTGGACGGCCACCTCGGCTCGGGCGCGGAGGTCACCATGGTCACCACCGAGGTCGCCGAGGACGACGCCCCGCGCTACGGCATCGTCGAGGTCGGCTCGGGCGGGGCGGTCACCGACTACGCCTACAAGCCCGACGAGCCGCGCACCACCACCGCGACCAACGAGGTGTTCGTCTTCTCCCCCGGCGCCATGCTGGACCGGCTGGAGGCACTGGCCGCCGAGCACGGCGAGGAGGGCCTCGAGGACCTCGGCACGCACCTGCTGCCGGCGCAGACCCGCGACGGCCTGGCCCGGGCCCACCCGTTCGAGGGCTACTGGCGCGACGTGGGCACCGTCGACGCCTACTGGCGGGCCCACCAGGAGTTCCTGTCCGCCGAGCCGCCGCTGGACCTCGACGACCCGGCCTGGGCGGTGCACACCCGCGGCGGCCGGCACAGCGCGGCGAGGGTGCTCCTGGACTCGGCGGTGGACAACAGCCTCATCTCTGGCGGCACCCGGGTGCTCGGGAACGTCCACGGCTCGGTGCTCTCCCCCGGCGTGGTCATCGAGGAGGGCGCGACCGTCGTCGACTCGGTGCTGCTGCCGGGCGTGCGCGTGCGGGCCGGCGCGACGGTCACCCGCACGGTGCTCGACGACGGCGTCGTGGTCGGTGAGCGCGCCACGGTCGGTGGGGACGGTGACGTCACGCTGGTCGGCCGACGCTCCGAGGTGGCGGCCGGCAGCGAGGTCCCCGCGGGCGCCCGCCTCCCCGACCCCGAGGAGGAGGACTGAGGGAGGACCGCGTGGAGGCGGCCGCAACTCCGGGGGAGGTGCTGCCTGATCGGGCCCTCCGGGGACCACTTCCTTGAAGTCGTGGGTGGCCCGGCCGGGTGGGGCTCAGCTCAGCGGGGGGACGGCCCCTGGCCGCGGCGTGAACCCGAGACGCCCTGCGCGGCGGTGCGAGGAGTGGGGGCCGGAGG
>NZ_FNOT01000017.1 GCF_900107105.1 Geodermatophilus africanus | reverse complement strand
GCTCCTGGGCCGGGTGACGCTCGCCGCGGCGGTGCAGGTCGCAGCGCCGGCGTCGCGCTCGGGGCGCCGGCCCAGGGCACGGCGGCGCGGGTGTCGGCGGCCGTCGCCCTCGGAGCGGTCGCGGCCCTCGGGACGGCGATCGTGCGGGTCGCCCGGGTGGCGGCCGGACCGTTCGCCCTGGCCGTGGTCTGGGGTCTGGGGTCTGGGGTCTGGGGTCTGGGGTCTGGGGTCTGGGGTCTGGGGTCTGGGGTCTGGGGTCTGGGGTCTGGGGTCTGGTCGCGGTCGCCGCCGACGGCGGGCCGGACGCGGTGGCGGTCGCGGCCGTGGGCGCCGCTGCGGTCGTGACCGCGGCCCTGGGGGTCCGGGTGGCCGGACGGCGGGAGCGCGGCGCGCTCCTGGTCGGCTGAAAGAGGACCCCCTTGCCCCCTTGAAGGACCCCCTCGCCCCCCTTGAAGGGCCCCCTCGCCCCCCACCACTCGCAGGCTCGCGGCGGGGCCCTGCGAGGGGGCCGATCGAGGCTCGGGGCGGGACCCTGCACGGGGGCCGATCGAGGCTCGGGGCGGGACCCCTGCACGGGGGCCGATCGAGGCTCGGGGCGGGACCCTGCACGGGGGCCGCCCCCAGCTCGCGAAGTGGAAGACGGAGTCCTCCGCCCTGCCGCGGCCGCTTCCGTCGCGGGGTGACGCGGAGCACACTGCCGGACCATGAGTGCCGCGCCCGTCGCCGACCGCGTCCGTGAGGTCTGGGCGGCAGGGGACTACCAGCGCGTGGGCGTCCGGCTGGTGCCCGCCGCGGAGCAGCTGGCCGCCGACCTCGGCGTCCGTCCGGGCGACCGGGTGCTCGACGTGGCCGGCGGGACCGGCAACGCCGCGCTGGCCGCGGCCCGGCGCGACGGGGACGTGGTATGCACTGACGTCGTCCCGGAGCTGCTCGAGCTCGCCCGGCGCCGGGCCCAGCTGGAGGGGCTGTCGTTCGTCACCCAGGTCGCCGACGTCTGCGCACTGCCCTTCCCCGACGCGTCGTTCGACGTCGTCGTCTCCACGTTCGGCGTGGTCTTCGCCGCCGAGCCGGAGCAGGCCGCCCGGGAGCTCCTGCGGGTGCTGCGCCCCGGCGGCCGGCTCGGGCTGACCGCCTGGCGGCCGGACGCGCCCGGCGGGCGGCTGCTGGCGCTGGTCGCCCGGCACGACCCGGCCGACGCCACCGGGGACCCGCTGCGCTGGGGGACGCCCACCGGGGTCGAGGGGCTGCTCGGCCGGGGCGAGGTGCGCCAGGTGCGGCACACCGAGCGGACCGTGGACATGACCGCCCCGTCCCTGGCCGACCAGTGGCAGCGCTACCGCGACTGGTTCGGGCCGGTGCACGTGGCGTGGCGGCGGCTGGACCCCGCCGGGCGCGCCGCGCTGGAGGCCGACTTCGCCGACCTGTGGGGCAGCTCGACCCGAGGCGGCGGCCCGGGCGTCGTGGTACCCAACACCTACCTGCAGACGACGGCCGTGCGGGCCGGGTGAGAGGGCGGGCGGGATGGGAGGTGGAGCAGCGTGAGGAGCTACGAGGCGGCGGCGCGCATCGACGCGAGCCCGGAGCAGGTGTGGGCCCTGCTGAGCGACGTCGGCGGCTGGCGGGACTGGGACTCCGGCGTCGACCGGGTCGAGGGCCGGGTCGCGCTCGGCGAGAGGCTGACGCTGTACGCCACCATGATCCGCGCCCGTCCCTTCGAGGTGACGGTCACCGAGATCCGCCCGCGCGAGGCCATGCGCTGGCGCGGCGGGCTGCCGCTGGGGCTGGCGGTCATCGAGCGCACCTACATGCTCGACGCGCAGGAGGACGGCGGTACCCTGGTCACCGTCCGGGAGGACCACACCGGCCCGCTCGCCGTGCTGCTGGGCCGCTCCACGCCGGACCTCAACCCCTCCTTCCGGCACTTCTGCGAGGGGCTCAAGGCCCGCGCCGAGGGGCGTACCTCCCGCCCCACCCGCTGACCGGCGCCCGGGTCGGCCCGGCGACCAGCCCGGCCGAGCCGGCGCCCGTGTGCGACCACTGTGACCGCAACCACCCCTCCCGGGACTCCCGGTGCGACGATGGGCGACGCCATGAGCACTGACACCGCAGCCACGTCCAGCACCGACGACACCGCCCTCGGCGAGCCGGCCACGCCGCCCCGCGGGCCGGTCACGTCGGCGTCGTACTCGATCACCGTGCGGCTGACCGCCGACGGCGACCCGGCGTCCATCGGCCGGATCGCGACCGCGGTCGGCTCGGCCGGCGGCGCGGTGACCGCCATCGACGTCGTCGACTCCCGCTCCGACGGGCTCACCGTCGACGTCACCTGCTCGGCCGCGGACGCCGCGCACTCCGAGGAGATGGTGGACGCGCTGCGCGCCGTCCTCGGGGTGAAGGTCCGCAAGGTCAGCGACCGCACCTTCCTGCTGCACCTGGGCGGCAAACTCGAGGTCGCCTCGCGGGTGCCGCTGAAGACCCGCGACGACCTGTCCATGGCCTACACGCCGGGCGTCGCGCGGGTCTGCCTGGCGCTGGCCGACAACCCCGACGACGTCCGCCGGCTGACCATCAAGGGCAACACCGTCGCCGTGGTCACCGACGGGTCCGCCGTCCTGGGGCTCGGCGACATCGGGCCCGGGGCCGCGATGCCGGTCATGGAGGGCAAGGCCGTCCTGTTCAAGCGGTTCGCCGACATCGACGCCTGGCCGATCTGCCTGGACACCCAGGACGTCGACGAGATCGTCCGCACCGTCGAACTGATCGCCCCCGGCTTCGGTGGCATCAACCTCGAGGACATCGCCGCGCCGCGCTGCTTCGAGATCGAGGCCCGGCTGCGCGAGAAGCTGGACATCCCGGTCTTCCACGACGACCAGCACGGGACGGCGATCGTCGCGCTGGCCGCACTGCGCAACGCGCTGCGCGTCGTCGACAAGCAGCTGGAGGACGTCAAGATCGTGGTGGCCGGCGGAGGGGCGGCCGGGACGGCGATCGTGCACCTGATGCTGAAGGCGGGCGCCCGGCACGTGCTCGTCTGGGACCGCGAGGGCATCCTCTCGCCGGACGACGAACGGCTCTCACCGGCCAAGCGGGACCTCGCCGAGCGCACCAACCCCGAGTGCGTGCGCGGTGAGCTGCCCGACGCGCTCGACGGTGCGGACGTGTTCATCGGCGTCAGCGCCGCGAACGTGCTGCCCGTCGAGGCCCTCACCCGGATGGCGCCGCAGGCCGTCGTCTTCCCGATGGCCAACCCGACGCCGGAGGTCGACCCGGTGCGGGCCCGCCAGCACGCCGCCGTCGTCGCCTCGGGCCGCTCGGACCTGCCCAACCAGATCAACAACGTCCTGGCGTTCCCCGGGATGTTCCGGGGGCTGCTGGACGCGCGGGCGCGGGAGATCAGCGACGGGATGCTGCTGGCCGCGGCAGAGGCGATCGCCCGCGTGGTCAAGGACGACCAGCTCAACGCCAACTACATCATCCCGAGCGTCTTCGACCCCGCCGTCACGTCGGCCGTCGCCGCCGCGGTGGCCGAGCAGGCACGGCAGGAGCCCGGCGCGACCGCCCCGGTGAGCGAGGTGGAGACCCTCACCTCGCAGTAGTCCCGCGAGTCGGTCCGGGCGGGCCCAGTGCGTGCCCGCCGCGCCAGACCACCTCGACGGCCCGGGTGCGGGTCACGTCGCGCTCCGGCTCGCCGCGGACGAGGACCAGGTCGGCGCGCAGGCCGGGGGCGATCCGGCCGCGGTCGGGGAGGCCGAACACCGCGGCCGGAGCGCGGGTCGCCGCGGTCAGCGCGGCCGCGGGGGACAGCCCCGACCGCACCAGCAGGGCGAGCTCGTCGTGCAGGCTGGCGCCGTGGGCGGTGCCCGGGCTCCCGGCATCGGTCCCCGCCAGCAGGGGCACGCCCGCCGCGGCCAGCCGGGTGACGCCGGCCATGGCGTGCGCGAGCCCGTCGGGTACGGCGGGCGGGCCGGGGAACCCCGCCTCGAGCAGGGCCCGGTCCCGCGGATCGAGGCGCGGCCCGAGGTCCGGGTCGGTGCCGAGGGCGTGTCCTCGCCGGTGTCCGGCGCGGGCGGCCAGCGAGGTCAGGGTCGGCACCACGAAGACGCCGTGCCGCACCGCGGCCTCGACGAACCGTGCGGACGGCGGCTGGTCGACGAACAGGTGGGCCAGCCCGTCGACGCCGGCGTCCACGGCGAGCAGCGCGTGCGCCTGGGTGAGGACGTGCGCGACGACGAGCAGGCCGTGTGCGTGCCCGGCGCGGACCAGGGCACGCACCGTGTCGGCGTCGAGGGTCGGGCAGGGGTGCCCCGGAACGGTGCCGTCCTCGAGCACGAGCTTGAGGTGGTCCGAGCCCTCGGCCGCCCGCGCCGCGACGAAGGCCTCCGCCGCGCCGGGGCCGTGCACCGTCGGGAACGGCGCCAGCAGCCCCCGATCGACCAGCCGGCTGGGGTGCCCACCTGGTGCCGTCGCCCCGGTGCCGGCGGAGCGGACGTCGGCCGTGCGCGGGTCGGCCGCCGCCCGACGGCGCAGCGACCCGGCCAGCTCGGGGTCGGCGAACATGTCGAGCTCGGTGGTCACCCCGCACCGCAGCGCCGTCTCGAGCGCGCCGGGGGACACGTGGGTGTGCGCGTCGACCAGGCCCGGGAGGAGGGTGGCGCCGCGGCCGTCGACCACCGGGGTGCCCGCCGGTGGGGCCGGTCGGCCGCCGACCGCTGCGATCCGGCCGTCGAGGACCAACACCGGGGTCGCCGGGTGGAAGCGCTCCCCGTCGAAGACCGTCGCGCCCTCCACGAGGAAGCTGCCCGACACCGGCCCCACCGCGCCTCCTCGACCACGTCCACCACCGGACGCCGCACCGGGGACGCCGGAACCCTCCGGCCCGGACCCCGAGGTGCGACGAGCGGCTACTCGCGGTCGGCGTCCTCGGCGGTGGACTCCTCCGGCTCGAAGGTGTCGGCCTCGCCGAGCCCGATGCCGACGCCGCTGTCGGTCGGGACCGGCGGTCCGCCCTCGGTGTCCTGCTCCGGCGCTGACGGACGGGTCTCGTCCACCGGCTGCCGGCCCTCTGTGCTCTCGGTCACGTCCGGGCCTCCCCACGCCGACTGTCCCGGACGCTAGGGACAGCCGGCGCCCGGTGGCAAGACGCCGTGGCGCGTCGTCCTCGGACAGCGACGACCTCCAGGACCGCTCGACCCGGCGGTCCCCCGGATCGGTCAGCTCTGTGTCGATCCGGTCCCGGTCCTCGTTCCGCGCCTCGGCGCCAGGTCCGTCGAACAGGTCGGCCACTTCGCGGTACCACCCGATCGGGGACGCCGGGGGACGATCCCGCGCGGCATAGTGGCCGGGTGCCCGAGCTGCCCGAGGTGGAGGCGCTGACCGCGTTCCTGCGAGCGAACGCGGTCGGCCGCGTGGTGACCCGCGTCGACCTGGCCGCCGTCCAGGCGATCAAGACCTTCGACCCGCCGCTGTCGGCGCTCGGCGGGCTGGAGCTCACCGGCGTCGCCCGGCTCGGCAAGTTCCTGGACCTCGACGTCTCCGGGCTGCACCTCGTCGTCCACCTGGCGCGGGCCGGCTGGCTGCACTGGCGCACCGGACTGCCCACCGCCCCGCCCAAGCCCGGCAGGGGCCCCCTGGCGCTGCGGGTGCACCTGGCGCCCAACGACTCCGACCCGCCCGCCCCGGGCTTCGACCTCACCGAGCAGGGCACCCGCAAGGGGCTGGCGGTCTACGTCGTCCGGTCGCCGGCCGAGGTGCCGGGTGTCGCACGGCTGGGCCCGGACGCGCTGGAGGTCGACCGGGACACCTTCGTCGCCCTGCTGGCCGGTCGCAGCGGCCGGCTCAAGGGCGCGCTCACCGACCAGACGCTGCTCGCCGGCATCGGGAACGCGTACTCCGACGAAATCCTGCACGCCGCGCGGCTCTCGCCGTTCAAGATGGCCGACAAGCTGACCGACGAGGAGGCGCTGCGCCTGTACGACGCGGTGCGGGCGACCCTCACCGAGGCGCTCGAGCGCCAGGTCGGGCAGCAGGCGGCCACGATGAAGGGCGAGAAGCGCTCGGGGCTGCAGGTGCACGCCCGCACCGGCCTGCCCTGCCCGGTGTGCGGGGACACCGTCCGCGAGGTGAGCTTCGCCGACACCTCGCTGCAGTACTGCCCGACCTGTCAGACCGGCGGCAAGCCGCTGGCCGACCGGCGGATGTCCAAGCTGCTGCGCTGATGCACGCCGGGGTGCCCTCGCTGCCACTCCCGGCCTCGTCCGGGAGCGCCCTGGCGGCGGGCACCGACGTGGTCCGGCTGCTGGGCTAGTCGACCGGGCGGCGGGTGGTCAGCCAGGACGCCGCGCGCGCCACGACGGAGCTGCCCGCCCCGCCGTCCCCGGTCTCGGCCGGATCGTCGACGAGCGAGCCGACCGCCGACCACCAGTCGGTCAGCGCCGGCGGGGCCAGGACGTCGACCCGCTGGCCCGGCCGCGGCACCGCCACCCGCGCCTCGGAGCGCTCCGCCGCGGCGCACAGCCGCTGCACCGGCTCGGCCCAGCGGTGGAAGGCCAGGTTGAACGTCGCCCAGTGCACCGGCACCAGCAGCTCGCCGCCGAGGTCGCCGTGGGCCCGGACGGCCTCCTCCGGCGTCATGTGGATGAGCGCCCAGGCGTCGTTGTAGGCGCCGATCGGCAGCAGCGTCAGGTCGAAGGGACCCAGGAGCGCGCCGATCTGGGCGAACGCCGGCGTGTAGCCGGTGTCGCCGCCGAAGAAGACCCGGTGCCGCGGCCCGGCGACCACCCACGACGCCCACAGCGTGGTGTCGCGGGTGAGGAAGCGGCCGGAGAAGTGCCGCGCCTCGGTGCAGGTCAGCCTGAGGCCGGCGACGTCCACCGCGCCGTCCCAATCCAGCTCGACGACCCGCTCCTCCGGCACGCCCCAGCCGCGCAGGTGCGCGCCCAGCCCCAGCGGGACGACGAACGGCGCGGTCTGGGTGCGCAGCAGCGCGCGCACCGTGGGCAGGTCGAGGTGGTCGTAGTGGTCGTGCGAGACGAGGACGGCGTCGACCTGCGGCAGCGCCTCGATCGGGACGGGCACCGGGTGCAGCCGGGTCGGCCCGATGAGCGGGGACGGCGACACCCGCTCGCCCCACACCGGGTCGACCAGCACCCGCCGGCCGTCGACCTCGAGCAGCGCGCTGGAGTGGCCGAACCAGGTCACCGCCAGCTCGCCGGCCACCGCGGGGAGCTCCGGGCGGGCCAGGGGCACCGGGCGCGCCGGCAGGCCGGTGTGGCGCTCCTCGTGCACCTGCCGCAGCAGGCCGCGCTGCGCGTTGGCCGGTGGTCGCGCCGGCGTGCTCAGCCGGTTGTGGAAGCGGCCCTCGGCGAACTGCGGCGAGCCGGCGGCACGGGCCCGGACCTGGCGTCGGCCGGCGCCGAGGGCGGTGGGCAGGCCCCAGGCGGCGCGGGCGACCCACGCGGCCGGTCCGGCGAGGGTGGCGGCGAGGGCCAGTGCGGTGCGGCGGGTGGCGGAGGACGGCACGACCGCCAGCATCCCAGCCGGGGGCGCGGAGGCGGCGTCCTCCGGGAGGGTGGCGCGTCCCCCTCGGCGGCGGTTGCCCGGCAGGAGGCGGCGGCCGAGCATGGCCCCGTGACCGACGACCCACGACCCGCCGAGCCGGCCGGCGGCGGCGACCCGGCGTGCTGGCTGCGCCGGGTGTGCCCGGCGTGCGGTCGGCTCGCCGACACCGACCCGCCGGTTCGCTGCGCGGCCTGCGGAGAGCTGCTCCCGGCGGAGTGAGGGCGGACTCGCGCCTCCGGTGTGCGCTGGTGGTCGCCTCGGGACGGGCGGAGACCACCACGAGCGCACAACAGCACCGGTCACGGCGGCCCGCGCACTATGCGGCGCTGCGGTCGGCGGGGGGTGCGGCCAGCACGACGTCGCACAGCGCGCGGCGCAGGGCCAGGCCCAGCCGGTCGGCGGGCACGTGCAGCTCGTCACGCACCGCCAGCGGCAGCCCCTGCCCGGCCAGGTGCGCGGCCAGGGCGAGGTCCTCGTCGAGCACCTGCCGCCGCAGGGCCACCGCCCGGGCGACCTCGGGAGGGGCGGGCAGCGGGCGGCCCGGGCCCGCCGACAGCAGCAGCCGGGTGTAGACGCGGGTCGAGTCCTGGTCCTCGGGCTGCAGCAGGGACTGGACGACCGTGACCGCGCCGGAGTCGAGGGACGCCACGCGCAGCAACAGCTGGAACGGTGCCCGGTACACGTACGTCGCCCGCCGGCGCTGCCGCAGCGGCCGCTCACCGGTGGCCACCCCGGGGTCGGCCGGGTCGTCGAACCACTGCTCCTGCACGCTGCGGAAGCCGCCCGGCTCCGGCTCGACGTGATACGCGGGCACCTCCGGGTGGTCGGCCGCGCCGACGGTCCCGGCGTGCACGAACGGGCCGTGGGCGACGTCCAGAAGGATGTCGGCCAGCACGCCGGCCGTCGCCGCCGAGCGCCGCGGTGGCAACCAGCCGGTCACGAAGTGCCGGTCGCCGTCCTCGGGGAACTCCAGCGGCACGTCGCGCGGCTCGTCCGGGGCCAGCCACACCACGCCGAGCCGCTCACGGACGCCGTACGCGGGCGGGTCGACCTCCAGCCGGTCGGTGCGGCGCAGCGTCCAGGTGCGCCCGAGCAGCCGCACCTGCGACCACCCGCCGGGGCGCAGCTCGCCGGAGAGCGCCACCGGGTGCCAGGCCGATCCGAGCGCGGGGTCGAGGTTGCCGAGGACCCGACCGGACGGCTCCGGCGGCGCCGGGACAGGCTCGGCGGCGGTGCCCGCCGCTGGGCGGGGCGGCGTCGGGACGGCGGTGCGCTCGGGGGCCAGCCAGACCCAGTCGTGCCGCTCCTCGACCGCCCAGGGCACCGGCAGGTCCGCCCGCGGCGGCGCCGTCCCGTCGGGGCCGAGGGACGGGAGGGAGACGCAGCGCCCCTCGCCGTCGTACTGCCAGCCGTGGTTCGGGCAGGTCAGCCGCCCGTCGACGACGGTGGCGGCGCTCAGCGGCACCAGCCGGTGCGGGCACCGGGCCGGGAAGGCGCTCACCTCGGCACCCGGGCGCAGCCGCACCAGCACGTAGGCCCGCCCGCCGGCCCCCACCGGCAGCGGCTTGGTCCCGACCTCGGCGGCGCGTGCCACCGGGTACCAGCCCGTCGTCGTCCCCGCGGATGTGGTCATGACCCATTGCAGCGCCGCCGGGTTCCCGCCCGGTTACACCCGCTCAACGGTCAGGCGACACGGGTTGCGCACAACAAAAAGGCCACCGGCGGCGCATTACGGACAGACTTGTCTCTAGAGTGACCGCGGTCACCGGCAACAGGTGACCAGGACGACAGGGAGAGGCACCGTGACACCACCCGCTGAACGCAGGCTCCTGACGCCGGAGGAGTACCGCGAGGCCCAGGCCTCCCCGGAGTTCGTCGAGCTGAAGCGGCGCTTCCGCCGCTTCGCCTTCCCGATGACCGTGGCCTTCCTGACCTGGTACCTGCTCTACGTCCTGCTCTCGACCTACGCGCCGGACCTCATGGCCACGCCGGTGTTCGGCAACATCAACCTCGGCATCCTGCTCGGCCTGGGCCAGTTCGTGTCGACGTTCGTCATCACGCACGTCTACGTGGCGCACGCCAACAAGCGCACCGACCCGATCTCCGACGAGATGCGCGAGCGGCTGGAGCACCACGAGTACGCGCGCCCCGGTGGTGTTGGTGTCACCCGAGGCGCCGACGAGACCCGCGGAGGACGGCAGTGATGCTCTACGCTGCCCCCGCCGCTCCGGCGACGACCACCGTCGGGAACCCGGCGGTCAACATCTCCATCTTCGGGATCTTCGTCCTGATCACGCTGGCCATCACCTTCAGGGCCAGCCGCAACAACAAGAGCGCGGCCGACTACTACGCCGCCGGCCGCAACATCAGCGGCACCCAGAACGGCCTGGCCATCGCGGGTGACTACCTGTCGGCCGCCTCGTTCCTCGGCATCGCCGGCGCCATCGCCATCTACGGCTACGACGGCTTCCTGTACTCCATCGGGTTCCTCGTCGCCTGGCTGGTCGCCCTCCTGCTCGTCGCCGAGCTCATGCGCAACACGGCCCGGTACACGATGGCCGACGTGCTGGCCTTCCGGATGCGCCAGCGGCCCGTCCGAACCGCGGCGGCGACCTCGACCCTCGTGGTCAGCCTCTTCTACCTGCTCGCCCAGATGGCCGGCGCCGGCGCGCTGGTCACCCTGCTGCTCGGCGTGACCGGGGAGCTGGCGCAGGCGGTCGTCGTGGTCCTCGTCGGGGCGCTGATGATGGTCTACGTGCTCGTCGGCGGCATGCGCGGCACGACCTACGTGCAGATCATCAAGGCGACGCTGCTGATCGCCGGCGCCGCTGTGATGACGGTCTGGGTGCTGGGCAAGTACGGCTTCAACTTCTCCGCGCTGCTCGGCGGCGCGGTCGACACCTCGGCGACCCAGGCCACGCCGCGCGACGTCCTGTCCCCCGGGGGCCAGTACGGCGCGACCAGCATCTCGAAGCTGGACTTCATCTCGCTGGCGCTCGCGCTGGTGTTCGGGACGGCCGGCCTGCCGCACGTGCTGATGCGCTTCTACACCGTCCCCACCGCCAAGGACGCCCGCCGCTCGGTGGTCTGGGCCATCTGGCTGATCGGCGTCTTCTACCTGTTCAGCCTGGTGATCGGCTACGGCGCGGGCGCGCTGGTCGGCGCGGACACCATCCTGGCGGCGCCCGGTGCGGTGAATGCGGCGGCGCCGCTGCTGGCCTTCGAGCTCGGCGGCACGATCCTGCTCGGCGTCATCGCCGGTGTCGCGTTCGCGACGATCCTCGCGGTGGTCGCCGGCCTGACGATCACCGCGTCGGCGTCCTTCGCGCACGACATCTACGCCTCGGTCATCAAGAAGGGTCAGGTGAACCCGAACGCCGAGGTCAAGGTGGCCCGGATCGCCGCGATCGTGATCGGCGCCATCTCCATCGGGCTGGGCATCCTGGCGCTGCAGGCCGGGCTGAACATCGCCTTCCTGGTGGCCCTGGCGTTCGCCATCGCCGCCTCGGCGAACCTGCCGACGATCATCTACACCCTGTTCTGGCAGCGGTTCACCACGCAGGGCGCGCTCTGGTCGATCTACGGCGGGCTGATCACCTGCGTGACGCTCATCCTGTTCTCGCCAGTGGTGTCCGGTGCGCCGGTCAACCCGGCGACCGGCAAGAGCCCGTCGCTGATCCAGGACGTCGACTTCTCCTGGTTCCCGCTGAACAACCCCGGCCTCGTGTCGATCCCGCTGTCGTTCTTCCTCGGCTGGCTCGGCACGAAGCTGTCCAAGGAACAGCCCGACGAGCTCAAGAACGCCGAGCTCGAGGTGCGGGCGCTCACCGGGATCGGTGCGGAGAAGGCCGTCGCCCACTGAGGAAGGACCCCCGTGCTCCCCACCGCTCGTTGAAGGACCCCGTCCCCCCCACCCCTCGCAAGCTCGGGGCGGGACCCGGGACGGGGCCGGCGGGGCCCTGCACGGGGGCCGGTTCCAGCACCTCGCCAGGCGCGCGTCCCCGTTCGCCGGGGGCGCGCGCCTCGCGCGTGTCCGGGGGCTCCCTCGACGATCAGCTGAGCTGATCGTCGCCGGTCCTGACTCACCACCGGGAGTGAGTCAGGACCCGCAACGGTGAGCTGAGCTGGTCATCGGGGACTGGGCGCCGGGTCAGGCGACGGCCCGGGCGGGCGCGGACTCGGGTGCCAGCACGGCGCCCGCGGCCGCGATCGGGGCGGCGGCGTGGGCGCGGCGGTGGCGGACGGCCCAGCGGGTGACCAGGCCGGTGAGGACGACCAGCCCGGCGACCAGGTGCTGGCCGGGCGCGGTCACCGCGACGGCGAGGGCCGCGGCGTAGACCACCGTCAACAGGACGGCGGGGAGTGACAGGTGCACGGTGCTCTCCTCCGGCGGGGCGGCCCGCCGGCCGGTGGCCGGGGTCTGCGGTGACCCGGCCACCGGCGCGGCGACGGCGCGGGTGGGACGGGTCGGCTACTTGAGCATGTCCTTGGCCTTCTGCAGCAGCGACTGCCCCGGCATCTGCGGCGTGGAGAACAGCCGCGGGTCGCCGGGCGGGAGGATCGGGGCGTCCGCCGTCGCCTCGATCGGGCGGGCACGGAACTCCGAGCGGCCGTCCACGGACGGACCCGACGCCCACCGGCCGGCCGAGGCCTCGGGGCCGTCGGAGGCGTCGATGAACGTGTAGCCCAGGTCGCCGACCTCCTCCTCCAGCGGGAACGCCTCGGGCACCGGGATGCCCTCGATCCCGTCGGACTTGAGCTCCTCGGTCGCGGCCAGCCACTGCTGCTGGTGCATGTGATCGCGGGTGATGAGGAAGCGCAGCATGTCCTTGACCCCGGGGTCGTCGGTCATGTTGTAGAGCCGGGAGACCTGCAGTCGGCCCTGCATCTCGGCGGTGGCGTTGTACATGAAGTCGGCCATGAGGTTGCCGCTGGCGGTCACGTACGCACCGGTCCACGGGTTGCCCATGGCGTCGATGTAGGACGCGCCCTGGCCGTTGGCGATCAGGTGCTGGGGGTTGTGCTGCCCGTAGCCGGCGGCAGCCTCCTTGGTGCGGTCGGCCGCGTCCGGCTTGAGCGGCGCGTGGTCGAGCAGCCGGTCGATCATCGTCACGATCATCTCGACGTGGGCCAGCTCCTCCGTGCCGATGGCCAGGAGCATGTCCTTGTACTTGCCGGGCAGCCGGCAGTTCCAGCCCTGCAGCAGGTACTGCGTGGCGACGGTCATCTCGCCCCACTGACCGCCGAGGATCTCCTGCATCTTGCGGGCGAAGTCCGGGTCGGGACCGTCGGGCTTGGCCTCGTACTGCAGGGCGTGGGTGTGCGTGAACATCGTGCTTCTCCCTGGCGTCGTCGCGACCACCGCCGGTGCGGTGACACCAGGGATCTGCCCGCGTCGCATGGCCCGCCCGTGCCGAGCCCTGGCCCGGCGGTGCCAACCTGGGCCCCTGCGGCGTCGAGGCGCGGCAGGTGGACGGCACGTGGCCGCGGAGCTCACGGGAGACGCCCCGCGGGCGGCGCGAGGAGTGGGGCCCGAGGCTCCCGCGATCGAGCGTCGGGCAGGGCTCAACGGGTGGGGGACGGCTCCTGGCCGTGGTGTCGGGTCGAGGAGTGGGGGCCGGAGGCCTCCCCGGCGAGGCCCGGGTGAGCTCAGCGCAGCCGGGGGACGGCACGTGGCCGCGGTGTCGGCCGGTAGGCCGACGGTGTCATCGGTCCGGGAGCTGCACGGTCAGCGTCAGGTGCTCGCCGTCCTCGGCCGACACGATCCGGCCGCCGAGCTCCCCGGTCTGCCGCCGCACCGACCACAGCCCCAGGCCGGTGAGGTCCGGCGGTGGGGAGTCGGTGCGCAGGTGCCCGAGCAGCCGCTCCGGGCGAACCACGGCCTGCGTCAGCGCCAGGTCGACCCAGCGGGGGCGGCACCGGACGGCCAGCCGCACCGTCGCGCCGTCCCCGTGCCGGTGCGCGTTCTCCAGCAGGTTGGTCAGGATCCGCTGGACGCGGGCGTCGGCGACGGCGACGTCCTCGGCGCCCGGGCCGAGCCGCACGGTCAGCTGGGTGGCGGGCAGCCCGGAGGCGGCCACCGACGCGCGGACGACCTCCCCCAGCCGGCGTGTCCCCCGCCCCAGCGGCGCCGCCCCGCCCGTGGCCGCCGCTGTCCGCAGCATGGAGGCCAGGTGAGCGGTCTGCGCGCGGGCCAACCCCAGCACCTCCGCGGGGTCGGCCGCGGGTCCGGCCGGCCGCCCCAGCGCCCCCAGCAGCGCCTCCAGCGAGGCCAGCGGCGAGCGCATGTCGTGGCACAGCGCCCGCACCAGCGCCTCGCTGGGCTCCGGACCCTCTGCCTCGTCCGGCCGCGGCGGCGCGCGGTGCCGCAGCAGGCGGCGCAGCGCGGGCAGCACCCGGCGGGACTCGGGGGACGTCGGGGGGTTGGCGGCCAGGGTCATGGGCACCTCCGGAGTGCGTGCGGTCAGCAGCGCCGGCGCAGCTGTCCGTGTGGGGAGAGATGGAGCCGAGCGACGCCGGTGCTCAGCGCCGTCCGCAGGTCGACGTCGTGCTCGTCGACGACCACCCGTTGTTCAGCCGGGGCCTGGCCCTGCTGCTGCCGGGGGTGAGCGGGGGGCGGGTCCGCGTCGTGGCGACGACCGACGACGCCTCCGCGGCCGCGGCGATGGTGCGCCGGCACCACGCCGACGTCGCCGTGGTGGACCTGCACATGCCGCCGCCGGGGGGCACGCGGGCGATCGCGGCGATCCGCCGCGCGGACCCGACGGTGCGGGTCGTGGCGCTGTCCGGGCAGGCCGAGGAGGACGCCGTCCTCGAGGCGCTGCGGGCCGGGGCGGCGGGCTACCTGCCCAAGACGGCCGACCCGGAGGCGCTGGTGCGCCCGCTGCTGGCCGTGCTCGACGGCTGGTCGGTGATCCCCGAGGAGCTGCTGCGCCGGCTGCTGGAGGAGGCCGCGCCCGCCGGCGAGCAGGGCCTCGCCCAGCGGCTGACCGCCGACGAGCGCCGGCTGTGGCGGCTGGTGGCCGACGGTGCGAGCACGGTGGAGATCGCCACGACGCTGCACGTCTCCGAGCGGACGGCGAAGCGGCTCGTGGCGGCGCTGCTGCGGACGCTGGGCGTGGCTACCCGGGTCGAGGCCGCGGCGCTGGCCGGGCGCGTGCACCTGGGCGGGAGCGACAGGCGCGGCTGAGTTCCGCACCGGTGTCGGCTCGGAGTGCATCGCCCAGCAGCTACCCGCAACGGTGATCGACACGCGCGGTACCGGATCGGCTCGTGCCGACCGCCTACGGGGCCAGCGTCCCCGCCCACGGGCCGGACGCCGCCGCGGTGAAGCCGGGCACTTCCGCGGCGGCCATGTCGACCGCGGCGTAGCCCCCGCTGCCGGCGCCCACGCAGGCGACCACGGTGGCCAGGCCGGCCCGCCGCTGCAGCACGCTCTGGCGCACCTGCCAGCCCACGACGGCGCGGCGCTGCAGCACGGCCTGCTCGCGCACCAGCCAGCCGCTGCGCACGCTGAACGACCGCGGACCGGCGCCGTGCCCGAGCGCCCGGAACCGGCCGATGCCCATGGGCACGCCCAGGACGGTGAGGACGACGCCGGCGACCGGCACCCACCACCACCCGGCGGCGGCCGCCCAGGCCCCGGCCGCGGTCACCAGCAGGCCGGCGGCCAGGGCCCGCGCCAGCCGGCGGCGCAGCGCCGCGCGGGGGTGGCCGGTCAGCGGGCCGGGGTCCTCGACCAGCCGGCCCAGCAGCCGCAGCGCCTCGGCGCGTGGGCCGAGCGGCAGCAGCTGGCCGCGTCGGTTCGCCTGGCCCAGGCCGGTGACCAGGGCGTTCACCCGTGCCGCGCGCACCCAGCGCATGCCCAGCCCCTCGCTGAGCGTGCCGCCCCGGATGCGGTCGACCTCCAGCTCGGTGTGCCGCCGGGTGAGCAGCCCGCGGACGGCGACCAGCGAGCCGCCACGCCGCACCAGCCGGTAGCCCCAGTTGACGACGATTGCCCCGACCACCGCGGCGAGCGCCAGCAGCGGCACCGCGGTCACCAGGCCGGCGACGAGCAGGTGCGGCGATGGCTCGGGCCCGACGAGGTCCGGGACGACGGCGTCGGGCAGCTCCTGCACCAGCCGGAACAGCGTGCCGACGGCGGCGAGCGGGATCACGAGGTAGCTGCCGACCAGCGGCGCGTAGAGCAGCCAGCGGGGCTGGAAGCGGGAGAGCTCCTCCTCGACCGGCGGCTCCGGGGGCGGTGCACCCTCCGCGGCCGGCGCACCGGTGGGACGGCGGGCCAGCAGCCGGGTGCGCAGCCGGTCGCCCTCGGCGCGGGGGACGCCATCGACGAGGAGCTCCTCCCCGCTGGCCCCGACGGAGCCGGCTGCGGCGTCGATCCGGACCCGCACCAGGCCGAGCAGCCGGTGCAGCGGCGGGGCCTCCACCTCCACGCCGCGGATGCGGTCGTTGGGCACGGTGCGCACCGACCGGGCCAGCAGCCCGCGGGTCACGACCACCGCCGTCGGCCCGTCGGCGTAGCCGAACCGCCACCAGCTCAGCACCGCCGCGCCGAGGGACAGCGCGGTGACCACCACCGCCATGACGACGACGGTGAGCAGCCCGTCGTCGAGGCCGATCAGTGCTGCGATCGGGATGAGCACCGGCACCAGCTGGCGGGCCTGCCGGAAGGTGGCGGTGTGCACCAGCACCACGCGGGGCGACGTCCGCCGCGGCTGCGTCCCGGTGCCGATGCCGGCGTCCACCGGCGGAACCCCGTCCGGTGGTGCCGGGGGGACGGCGGGGCCGCTCACGTCGCCTCGTCGCGGACCAGCTCGGCGCGCCGGGCGAGGTCGTCGGCGACCCGCTGGGCCACGTCGGCCTCCAGGTGCAGCACGCGGACCGTGCCCTGCGAGGACGCCGTCAGCACGGCGACCGTGGCCAGGCCGAACAGCTGCTGCAGCACGCCGCGGGTGACGTCGACGGTCTGGATGCGGGAGATGGGGACCAGCGTCCAGGTGCGGGTCAGCCAGCCGGTGAGGGTGTAGACGGCCTCGCCGGTGACCTCCCAGCGGTGCACGCGGAAGCGGACCCGCGGTCGGACGCCGATCGCCGTGACCGCGTACACCGCCAGCAGCGTCGGCAGCAGCCAGCGCAGCACCGGCACCGGGCCACCGTCCGGCACGAAGAGGACGAAGACCGCCACCAGCGCGCCGTAGACCAGCGTGCCGATCACGCCCTCGGTCACCCACAGCCCGATCGCCGAGCGGGACAGCGACCAGGCGGGGTCGCGGACGGGCGGGGCGGGAGTGCTCATCGGCGCCATCCTCGCAGCGCAGCGTGCCGGAGGGCCGGTCGACGCCCCGCCGTGCACCACGCCGGTGGCACGATGGGGGACGTGATGCCGCAGCAGGTCCCGACCGTCCCCGCCAGCGAGGTCCCCGAGGACGCCGTCGTCCTCGACGTCCGCGAGGACGACGAGTGGGTGGCCGGCCACATCGACGGCGCCACCCACATCCCGATGGGCGAGGTCCCGGCGCGGCTGGACGACCTCCCCGAGGCCGACCCGCTCTACGTCACCTGCCGCGGCGGCGGGCGCTCCGCCCGCGTGGCCGCCTGGCTGAACGCCAACGGCTACGACGCGGTCAACGTGGGTGGCGGCATGGGGGAGTGGGAGGCGGCGGGACGGCCGATGGTGAGCGAGACCGGCCAGCAGCCCTTCGTGCGCTGACAGCCGCGGGAGCATCGCAGCGAGCGCTGCGAGCGAGGAGCGGACCGCGGCGCGGAGGCGCACCGGTGTGGTCGTGCGCTGAGGTGTCGGCTGCAGCGCACTGCCACCGGCCGGTGAGCGCGCCGGCGCGGGCGGCTGACCGCTACGCGCCGCGCACCAGCCCGATCGCGTAGGCGTCCCAGAAGGTGCCGGCCGCCGGACCGCCGTTGCAGGTGCCGTCGGACTCGCCGGGGCGCTTGATCCACAGGTAGGCGTCCACGCCGCGCTGCCCGGTCTGCGCGGTCGGGCGCTCGCCCACGGCGCGGCCCGGGGGGTTGCACCAGTCGCTGCCCGCGCCGTTGCCGTTGCGGCTGGTGTCGACGACGAAGTGCGCGCCGCCCAGCAGCGCGGACACCTGCTGGCCGTAGGCCACGTTGGCCGCCGTCGTCTGGAAGTTGGAGACGTTCAGCGCGAAGCCGTCCGCGGTGGTCCCGCCCGCGGCGCGCAGCCGCTCGGCCATCGTCGAGGCGCTCATCCAGGTCGGGTTGCCGGCGTCGAGGTAGGTGTGGGTGCCGGGATTCGCCTCGAGCAGCTCGACCGCCGACCGCAGCAGCGACAGCCGCGCCGCAGGGTCGCCGCACAGCTGCGCGAGCGCGTCGGGCTCGACCACCACGACCGCCGTCGCCGTCCCGATGCCGGCCGCGACCGCCTGCACCCAGCGCAGGTACTCGGCCGAGGAGCCGACGCCGCCGGCGGAGTATCCGCCGCAGTCCCGCTCCGGGACGTTGTAGGTCACGAAGACCGGCACGGCACCGACGCCCCGCGCGGAGGCGACCTCCTGGCGGACCGCCGTCGTGAGGTCGCCGCTCCACGCGCCCAGCCAGGTCGCGGTCGGCACCGCCGCCAGCTCCGCGAGCGCCGCGGTGTCCTCGGCGCTGCGGCCCGGCTGCCCGGCGGCCCGGGCGGCGGCGGTGTTGAGGCCGTGGAAGGCCATGCCGGCGAGCGGGTTGTCCGTCGTGGCGGGCGGCACCGTGGTGGAGCCGGGGGCCGCGGTGGTGCTCGGTGCGGCGGCGCTCGAGGCGGTCGTCGTGGCGGGGGTGCCCGTGGCCGCCGGCGCGGTGGTCGCCGCGCTCGGCGCCGACGCGCGCGGCGCGGGGGCGACCGTCGTCGGCGCGGGAGCCGGCGTCGTGGTGAGGGTGCTGCGCTTGCGGGCCTGCTCGACGGCGGAGACCGCGGCAGCCGGCGTCTCGGACACCAGCAGTGACGGCGCGAGCAGCCCGGCGCCGACCACCGCGGCGGCGAGCGCGGAGGTCCACAGCCGGCGGCGGCCGCGCCCCGCCCGGTGCCGGCCGGGAGCGCTGGTGGACGAGCCGCTGGACCGGGTCGGAGCAGTAAGCACATACACAAAGTAGTCGGACGGTTCCTTCACGTGACGACGCTGGTGCGCACAGCGTGTCCGTGCACTGCCGGGCAGCCGGGTCCCGGGTGGGTCCGCCCCGTCGCGGACGGACCCACCCCCGCGCTCAGTCCTTCGCGGGGAACTCCGCGAACCGCGCGCGCAGGTCCTTCTTGGAGAACTTGCCGACGCTGGTCTTGGGCACCTCGTCGATGAACTCGACCGCGTCGGGCAGCCACCACTTGGCCACCTGGGGCCGGACGTGCTCGAGGATCTCCTCCTCCGTCGCCGTCTCGCCCGACTTCAGGACGACGCAGGCCAGCGGGCGCTCGTCCCACTTCGGGTGCGGGATGCCGACGACCGCGGCCTCCTTCACCTTCGGGTGGCTCATGATCGCGTTCTCCAGGTCCACCGAGCTGATCCACTCACCGCCGGACTTGATGAGGTCCTTGGTGCGGTCGGCGATCCGGATCGAGCCGAAGGCGTCCATCGCGGCGACGTCGCCGGTGCGCATCCAGCCGTCCGGGGTGGTCAGCTGCACGCCGGCGTCCGGGTTGTAGTAGTCCTGCGCGCACCACGGGCCGCGCACCTGCAGCTCCCCGGTGGCCTGGTCGTCCCACGGCTGCGGCTCCAGCGTCTCGGCGTCGACGATGCGCGCCTCCACGCCGAGGAACGGGATGCCGGCGCGGGCGCGCTGGGCCGCCTTGGTCTCCTCGTCGGCGTCGGCGTACCGGCGCGGCAGGATGCCCGAGGAGGCGACCGGGTGGGTCTCGGTCATACCCCAGGCCTGCAGGATCGCCAGGCCCACCTGCTCCCGGTAGGCCTCCGACAGCGCCCTGGGCACCGCGGAGCCGCCGCAGCCGATCTCGCGCAGCTTGTGCGGCTTGCCGGCGAGGTGCGGGAGGACGCCCTGCCAGATGGTCGGGACGCCGGCGGTGAAGGTGACCCCCTCGTCGACGATCAGCTTCGCGAGCGCCTCGGGCTGCATCATCGGACCGGGCATGACCAGCGAGGCACCGGCGGCCGGCGCGGCCTGCGCGATGCCCCAGGCGTTGGCGTGGAACATCGGCACAACGGGCATCGCGACGTCCTGGATGCCCAGCCCGAAGGCGTTGGGGGCCATCACGCCCATGGTGTGCAGCCAGGTCGAGCGGTGCGAGTAGACGACCCCCTTGGGGTTGCCGGTGGTGCCGCTCGTGTAGCACATGTAGGCGGCCGAGTTCTCGTCCGTGACACCGAAGTCGACCGGCTGGGCGCTGGCGAGGAGCGTCTCGTAGTCCGACACCCGCGGGTCGTCGGGGATCTCGTTGTCCCCGCCGTCGTCCATCACGACGACGTGCCGGACCGTCTTCATCGTGTCGACCAGCGGCCACAGCAGCGGCAGCACCGAGCGGTCGACGAAGACGACCTCGTCCTCGGCGTGGTTGGCGATGTAGGTCAGCTGCTCGGGGAACAGCCGGACGTTCAGCGTGTGCAGCACGCGGCCGGTGCTCGGTGCGGCGAAGTACAGCTCCAGGTGGCGCTGGCTGTTCCAGCCGAAGGTGCCGACCCGGCCGTCGGCGGAGATGCCGAGGGTGTCGAGCACGCCGCCGAGCCGGCGGGTGCGCTCGGCCCACTCGGCGTAGGTGACCCGGGTGATCCCCTCGGGGCCCGCGGTGGCGATGGTCCCGTCGCCGTAGTGCTGCTCGACGTGCCGGAAGATCGCGTCGATGGTGAGGGGGTAGTCCTGCATGAGGCCGCGCATGAGCGGCATGGTGCCAGTGACCGCGCTCACGATCCACAGGTGTCCCGGACCCCGATCACCCCGGCCGACCTCGCCGTTCGGTCGCCGACACCGTGCTGCAGCGCGAGGAGGGCGACCGCGGGGTGAGGACAGGGGTCAGGTCCCGGCGACCACGACCGGTAGCTCGGCGAGGCCGCGGATGACGAACTCCGGAGGGCGCACCGGCTCCCCGCCGAGCTCCAGCCGCGACGTGCGCTCCAGCAGGGCCCCGAACGACGCCTGCAGCTCCACGCGGGCCAGCGGTGCGCCGATGCAGAAGTGCACGCCAGCCCCGAAGGTGATGTGCGGGTTGTCGGTGCGGCCGACGTCGAGGACGTCCGGGTCGGGGAAGACCGCCGGGTCCCGGTTGGCCGCACCGAGCAGCGCGGCGACCTTCTGCCCCTCCCGCACCGTCACCCCACCGAGCTCCACGTCGGCGGTCGCCGTCCGCTCGAACAGCTGCAGCGGCGAGTCGAACCGCATCAGCTCCTCGACCGCCGTCGGCAGCAGGCCCGGGTCGTCGCGCAGGCGCGTCAGCTGGTCCGGGTGCTCGAGCAGCGCCAGCAGGCCGTTGCCGCTGACGTTGACCGTGGCCTCGTGCCCGGCGTCGAGCAGCAGGATGCAGGTGGTGACCAGCTCGTCCTCGCTGAGCCGGTCGCCGTCGGAGTCCCGGACGGTGACCAGGTGCGAGAGCAGGTCCTCGCCAGGGGCGTGGCGGCGGTCGGCGGCCAGTCCGCGCAGGTACGTGACGAACTGGTCCGCCGCACGCTCGGCAGCGTCCTCGACCGCCGCCGTCCGGCCGTACTCGTACATCTTCACGATCGCGTTGGACCACGGCCGCAGCAGCGGGCGGTCGCCGTCCGGGACGCCGAGCAGCTCAGCGATCACCGCGACCGGCAGCTCCTCGGCCATCCCGGAGAGGACGTCGACCGGCTCGCTGCCGCCGGAGCGCTCGGCCAGGCCGTCGACCAGCTCGCCGGCCAGCCGCTGCACCCAGGGCCGCAGCCGTTCGACGTGCCCCCGGGCGAAGGCGGCGCTCACCAGCCGGCGCAGCCGGGTGTGGTCCGGCGGCTCCATCTCCAGCAGCGCGTTGCGGTGGATCAGGTTGAAGCTGCCGAACCGCTCGGCCGGCTCGCGGTCGCGCCACAGCCGGCCCAGCCGCCGGTCGCGCAGGACGGCGTTGCTGTCGGCGTGGGTGAACGCGAGCCACAGCCCCAGGCCCTCGTGCCACTGAACCGGCGCCTGGGCCCGGGCGCGCGCGAAGGACGGGTAGGGGTCGGCGACGACGGCGGGGTCGGTGAGGTCGATCGGCGGGGCCGCGAGTGCCACGGCCGAGCAGCGTAGTAAGAGGACCCCCTCGCCCCCGCCACTCGTCGAAGGACCCCGTCCTCCGCACCCCTCGCACGCTCGGGGTGAGCCTCTGGACGGGGCCGGAGCCGCTGCGCGGGGGGCCGCTTAGGCTCGGGCCATGGCCCGCTCCGCGACCCGCAAGCGTCCCGCTGCCCCTGCCGCCGGCGACGGCGTCAACCCCAAGGCGCCCTGTCCGTGCGGCTCGGGTCGCCGGTACAAGCACTGCCACGGCTCGGGCTACGCCCCGCCGGTGACCCGGCCGTTCGAGGGGCTGCCCGGCGAGGAGCACTGGGTCGCGCTGCGCGAGCTGGTCCCGGCGGCGACCGCGCCGCTGCGAACGACCGACGGTCGCGACGTCACCCTCGCCAGCGTGCTGCCCGGCGGCGCCCCGGCCCTGGTCCGCGCCAACGGCGAGATCCTGCTCGGCGTCCAGCTCCAGGGCGCCTCCGACGACGTCAGCCGCGACCTGGGGACGGCACTGGCCGCGGCGCTCCAGGCCCCGGCCGGTGCGCCGGTCGAACCGGGTCCGCTCGGCGGTGCGGGCTCGGCGGGCCCGCGGCTGCAGGAGCTGGTCGATCCCGCGGCGCCGCTCGAGGTGACCGTGCACGAGGACTTCGGCTTCTGGCTCGAGGGCGTCGAGGCCGGCGCGGCGGCCCGCGCCGGGCTGGAGCAGGCGAACGCGGCGATCCTGCCGACCGTGCTGCTGCCCGGCCTCGGTGCCGCCTACTGGGTGCGGCCGGGTGCCGAGCGGGCGCACCTGCGGTGGGTGCGGCCCGAGCCGGAGGAGCGGCTCCTCGACGCACTGGCCCGGCTGCGCGCCTCGGGCGAGATCGTGCTGGGCGAGGGCACCCGCTACGCCGGCGCCTTCCGGGCGCACGGGTTGCTCGTGCCGGTGTGGGACCTGCCCGCCGACGTCCCGGCCGCCGACTGGACCGACGCGGCCACGGCGTTCCAGGCGCGGCTGGAGCTGGCGCTGGGGGTGACCGGCCCGCTGACCGCCGACGAGCGCCGCGCCCGCGCCGGCCTGCTCTCCCGCCAGATCACCCTGCGCTGAGGGAGGGCCTCCCCGTCCCTACGCTCGCGAGCTCGCGGCGAGATCTGACGGGACACCACGGCACGACGGCCCGGTGGACGACGTCCGTCCGCCCGGCCGTCGTGCCGTATCCGCTGTCGACACCACGTTTCCGCCGGATCACGGTTCGGGATCGCGTCGCCCCGGAGAGGTGCGCCCCGGGGGCAGCGTTACGAGACCGTGACACCGAGGTGGCCGTCAGGGGTTGACGGCAGTGGGTTGTTAACGCTCACACTTGTGCCGCTCGCTACTGGCGGGCCTGCGCCGGGTCGGAGCGCGCAGAGTTCTCGAGGAGGAGATCACGTGAGCAAGAGGCTCGGCTTCGCCGCCCTCGGCGCCGGCATGGCGCTGACCCTGGCGGCCTGTGGCGGCGAGGGCGCCGGCGGGAGCGGTGGCGCCGGCGGCGGAGGTGAGGCAGAGGACCTGACCATCGGCGTCTCGATGCCGACCCAGACCTCCGAGCGCTGGATCGCCGACGGCGACAACGTCAAGGAGCAGCTGGAGGGCGAGGGGTACACCGTCGACCTGCAGTACGCGAACAACGACATCCCCACGCAGTCGCAGCAGGTCGACCAGATGATCACCGAGGGTGCCGACATCCTCGTCATCGCGGCGATCGACGGCACCGCCCTCTCCGGCCAGCTGGAGAACGCGGCGTCCAACAACATCCCGGTCATCGCCTACGACCGCCTCATCCGCGACAGCGAGAACGTCGACTTCTACGTCACCTTCGACAACTTCCAGGTCGGCGTCGCGCAGGGCAACGCGCTGCTGACCGGCCTGGGCCTGCAGAACGAGGACGGCTCGCCCGGGACCGCGACCGGCCCGTTCAACATCGAGCTGTTCGCCGGATCGCTGGACGACAACAACGCCTTCTTCTTCTGGGACGGCGCGATGTCGGTGCTCCAGCCGCTGATCGACGACGGCACGCTGGTCGTCAAGTCCGGCCAGACCGGCATCGAGCAGGCCGCGATCCTGCGCTGGGAGCAGGAGACCGCCCAGCGGCGGATGGAGGACCTGCTCACCTCCTCCTACAACGACGGGACCCGGGTCGACGGCGTCCTCTCGCCCTACGACGGCATCTCCCGCGGCGTCATCACCGCGCTGCAGAACGCGGGCTACGGCCCGGCGCTCGACGCCGCCAACCCGATGGCGGTCGTCACCGGTCAGGACGCCGAGATCGGCTCGGTCAAGCTGATCGCCGACGGTGTCCAGAGCTCCACGATCTTCAAGGACACCCGCCTGCTTGCCGAGCAGGCCGTCGCCGCCGCGTCCGCCTTCGCCGAGGGTGGCGAGCCGGAGGCCAACGACACCGAGACGTACGACAACGGCGTCAAGGTCGTCCCGTCCTACCTGCTCCCGGTCGAGACGGTCTTCGCGGACGACATCCAGTCCGTGCTGGTCGACTCCGGCTACTGGACGGCCGAAGAGGTCGCCAGCGGCCAGTCGGACTGACCCTCCGCCCCCGAGCCCGGCCGGGCCCGGCAGCACCTGCTGTCGGGCCCGGCCGGTACCACCCGGTCACCCGCCGCGCCCCTGGCCGACCCCGCCGGGTGAGCGCACACTCTCTCCACCATCCGCGGGCGCCCGGGAGGCGCCGACGACAGGACGACGAGGTCCCATGGACGACCACATCCTGGAGATGCGCGGCATCACCAAGACCTTCCCGGGCGTGAAGGCGCTGGAGAACGTCAACCTGGCGGTCCGCCGGGGCGAGATCCACGCGATCTGTGGCGAGAACGGCGCCGGCAAGTCGACCCTGATGAAGGTCCTGTCGGGTGTCTACCCCGCCGGGAGCTACGACGGCGAGATCGTCTACGACGGCCAGCCGGTCCGCTTCAACGGCATCCGCGACAGCGAGCACGTGGGCATCGTGATCATCCACCAGGAACTCGCGCTGGTGCCCTACCTGTCCATCGCGGAGAACATGTTCCTGGGCAACGAGCGGCGCGGCCGCGGCGGGCTCATCGACTGGAACAAGGCCAACGCCGAGGCCGCCCGCCTGCTGGCCGAGGTCGGGCTGGACGAGAACCCGGTGACCCCGGTCGGGCAGCTGGGTGTGGGCAAGCAGCAGCTGGTGGAGATCGCCAAGGCGCTGTCGAAGGACGTGCGGCTGCTCATCCTCGACGAGCCGACGGCCGCGCTCAACGACAACGACTCCGCGCACCTGCTGGACCTGATGCGCCGGCTCCGCGAGCGCGGGATCACCAGCATCATGATCTCGCACAAGCTCGGCGAGATCACCGCGGTCTCGGACAACGTCACGGTCATCCGCGACGGCAAGACGGTGGAGACGCTCAGCCTGCACGCCGGCGAGGTCACCCAGGAGCGGATCATCCGAGGGATGGTCGGCCGCGACCTGGAGAGCTACTACCCCGAGCGCGAGTCGCACCCCGGCGAGGAGGTGCTGCGGGTCGAGGACTGGACCGTCTGGCACCCGACCCAGGAGCGCAAGATCGTCGATGGTGCGAACCTCACCGTCCGGGCCGGGGAGGTAGTGGGCATCGCCGGCCTGATGGGCGCCGGGCGCACCGAGCTGGCGATGAGCGTCTTCGGGCGGGCCTACGGCCGCAACATCACCGGCCGGATGTTCGTGCACGGCAAGGAGGTCCGGCCCAAGAACGTCGCCGAGGCCATCGACGCCGGGATCGCCTACGCCACCGAGGACCGCAAGCACTACGGCCTCAACCTCATCGAGGACATCCGACGCAACGTCTCCGCCGCCGCCCTGGACAAGCTCGCCAGCAGGGGCTTCGTCAACGGCAACGAGGAGATCAAGGTCGCCGAGGGCTACCGCAAGAGCATGAACGTCCGGGCCCCGAGCGTCGCCTCGGTCGTCGGGAAGCTCTCGGGCGGCAACCAGCAGAAGGTCGTGCTGTCCAAGTGGCTGTACACCGACCCCGAAGTGCTCATCCTCGACGAGCCCACCCGCGGTATCGACGTGGGTGCGAAGTACGAGATCTACACGATCATCAACCGGCTGGTCGCATCCGGTAAGGCGGTGCTGGTCATCTCCTCCGAGCTGCCCGAGCTGCTGGGGATCTGCGATCGGATCTACACCCTGTCCGCGGGCCGGATCACCGGTGAGGTGCCCGTCGGTCAGGCGACCCAGGAGAACCTGATGGAGCTCATGACCAAGGAGAAGGAGCTGGCGGCATGACCAGGACCGTGCCCCCCTCGTCGGAGCCGGAGGCCCAGACCTCGACGGGGCCCAAGGACGTCGCACCCGCCGTCGCCCTCCACACCGGGACGAGCGACGTCCGCGCCCTGCTGACGAGCAACCTGCGGCAGAGCGGCATCTACGTCGCGTTCGTGGTCATCATCGGGCTGTTCGCGGTCCTCACCGGGGGCACGTCGCTGTCCCCCGGCAACGTCACGAACATCGTCCTGCAGTACAGCTACATCCTGATCCTGGCCATCGGCATGGTCATCGTGATCATCGCCGGCCACATCGACCTCTCCGTCGGCTCCGTCGTCGCGCTCACCGGCGCCACCTCAGCCGTCCTGGTCATCCAGCAGGGCATGCCGTGGTGGGTGGGCGTGCTCGCCGCCCTGGCCGTCGGCCTCGCGATCGGTGCCTGGCAGGGCTTCTGGGTCGCCTACGTCGGCATCCCCGCGTTCATCGTGACCCTCGCCGGCATGCTGCTGTTCCGCGGTCTCACCCTGCAGGTGCTCGACAACATCTCGCTCTCGCCGTTCCCGCAGGGGTACAGCCGGATCGCCAGCGGCTTCCTCAACGGCCTGCTCGGCGGCAACGGGTACGACGCCTTCACCCTGCTGATCGGGGCCATCGCCGTCGCGGGGTACGCGGTGAGCCAGTACCGGAGCCGGATCGCGCGCATCCGCTACGAGCAGCCGGTGGAGTCGTTCCCGCTGTTCGTGCTCAAGATCGTGCTCGTCGGCGCGGTGGTCATGGCCTTCGCCTGGCAGCTGGCGACCGCCCGCGGCCTCCCGATCGTGCTGATCATCCTGGCCGTGCTGATCATCGCGTACAGCGTCATCACCACGCGCACCGTCTTCGGGCGCCAGGTGTACGCGATCGGCGGCAACCTGGCGGCGGCCACGCTGTCGGGTGTGAAGGTCCGGGCGGTCAACTTCTGGATCTTCGTCAACATGGGCTTCCTGGCCGCGGTCGCCGGCGTCGTCTTCTCGTCGCGGTCCAACGGTGCCCAGCCCAGCGCCGGCAACATGTTCGAGCTCGACGCGATCGCCGCGGCGTTCATCGGCGGTGCGGCCGTCACCGGCGGCGTCGGCACGGTCGTCGGCGCCATGGTCGGTGGTCTGATCATGGCCGTCATGAGCAACGGCATGCAGCTCATGGGCGTCGACCAGTCCATCCAGTCGGTGGTCAAGGGCCTGGTGCTGCTGCTGGCCGTGGCCTTCGACGTCTACAACAAGCGGCGCGCCGGCGCGTCCCGCTGACGCCCTGGGGGCGGCTCCGCGGAGCTCCCGCGGGGCCGCCCGGCAGGGCATCGACGCCAGCCGGCCACGGGCCGGCTCCTCGACGGGGAGGGGTGACGGTGGAGCCCGAGGGGCCGAGCCGAGCGCTGGTCATGTCGGACGTCGCGGCTCGGGCCGGCGTCTCGCACCAGACGGTGTCCCGGGTCATCAACGGGCACCCCAACGTCGCGCCGCAGACCCGCGAGCGCGTCGAGCGGGCCATCCGCGAGCTGGGCTACCGGCCGAACACCGCCGCGCGGGCCCTGGTCACCGGCTCCACCCGGACCATCGGGTTCGTCACGGTGAACATCAACCAGTACGGCCCGGCGCAGACCCTGGTCGGCCTGGAGCGCGCGGCGCGGGCGGCCGGCTACTCGCTGAGCGTCACCGTGCTCGACGAGGCCACCGCCGACGCGATGCGCGACGCCGTCGACCGGTTCGTCGCCCAGTCGGTGGACGCCGTCCTGGCGCTGGCCACCTACGACGACGCGGTCGAGGCGCTGCACCTGGTGCACACCCCGCTGCCGCTGGTCACCGTGCAGAGCGGCGGGGCCCTCGAGGAGCCCGCGGTCGGCGTCGACCAGGTCGCCGGTGCCCGGCTGGCCACCCGCCACCTGCTCGACCTCGGCCACCGCACCGTCCACCACGTCACCGGCCCGGCCGACTCCCAGGAGGCCCGCGACCGGGTCGAGGGCTGGCGTGCCGAGCTGGCCGCGGCCGGCGCGCACGTCCCGGTGTGCCTGCACGGCGACTGGACGCCGTCCTCGGGGTACGCGGCCGGCCGCCGGCTCGCCGAGCGCAGGCGCGCCGGTGAGGAGATCACCGCGGTCTTCCTCGCCAACGACCAGATGGCCCTGGGCCTGCTCGCGGCGCTGCACGAGGAGGGCCTGGAGGTGCCGCGGGACATCAGCGTGGTCGGCTTCGACGACCTGCCCGAGGCGCCCTACTTGACCCCGCCGCTGACCACCGTGCGGCAGGACTTCGCCGAGCTCGGCCACCGGGCGGTGGAGCTCGTGCTGGCCCGGCTGGCCGGGCGGGATCTGCACCTGCAGCCGGTGCCCACGGTGCTGCTGACCCGCGCCAGCAGCGGCCCGGTGCCGGTGGGGAGGATGCCGGCCGGGGTGTGACGCCCGCCGCTGTTAGCGCTAACATCCCGGGCGGCGACGTGGCCGTCCGGCCGTCGTCGGAGCCGCCGGGCGCAGGAGGGACCATGCCGGACACCGCAGGAACGGGCGACACCCCCGTCGTCGTCGGAGTGCGCTCCGGGACGTCGCCGGACCGGGCGGACGTCGCCCGCGCCGGGCGGGAATCGGGGACCGGCGGTGCCACGCTCACCGGGGCCCCGGGCGAGCCCGCCACCCCGTGGCGAGCGGGGCGCGAGCGATGACGACGGACGCCGGCGAGGCGATCACCGCAGGTCGCACGGCCCTGGGGATCGAGCTGGGCTCGACCCGGATCAAGGCGGTGCTCGCCGGCCCGGACCATGCTCCGCTCGCGGTCGGCGGCCACGACTGGGAGAACCAGTTCGTCGAGCGGCGGTGGACGTACTCGCTGGAGTCCGTCTGGGCGGGCGTGCAGCGGAGCGTCGCGGCTCTGGCGGAGGACGTGCGGCGACGCCACGGCGTCGAGCTGACAGGAGTCGGCTCCCTCGGCGTGTCCGCGATGATGCACGGCTACCTGGCGTTCGACGCCGACGGTGAGCTGCTCACGCCGTTCCGCACCTGGCGCAACACGAACACGGGTCGGTCAGCGGAGCGGCTCAGCGCGGAGTTCGGCGTCAACATCCCGCACCGGTGGAGCGTCGCGCACCTCTACCAGGCGATCCTGGACCGCGAGGACCACGTCGGTCGGCTCGACCACCTGACGACCCTGGCCGGGTACGTGCACTGGCAGCTCACCGGCGAGAAGGTGCTCGGCATCGGCGACGCCAGCGGCATGCTGCCGATCGACAGCGACACCGGCGGCTACGACACCACGATGCTGGCCCGGTTCGACCAGCTGGCTGCCGAGGCCGGGGTCGAGCTGACCCTCGCGGACCTGCTGCCCAGGATCGCGTCCGCCGGCCAGCCGGCCGGCACGCTCACCGAGGCCGGCGCGCAGCTGCTCGACCCGGCCGGGCGGCTGCGTCCCGGCACCCCGCTCTGCCCCCCGGAGGGCGATGCGGGCACGGGCATGGTCGCCACCAACTCGGTCGCTCCGCGCACCGGCAACGTCTCGGCGGGGACCAGCATCTTCGCCATGGTCGTGCTGGAGCGGGAGCTCACCCGGGCGCACCGCGAACTGGACCTGGTCACCACGCCGGCCGGCGACCCGGTGGCCATGGTGCACTGCAACAACGGCGCCAGTGAGCTGGACGCCTGGGCCGGGCTGTTCGCCGAGTTCGCCCGGGCGATGGGTGCCGAGGTGGACCCGTCGCAGGTCTTCGAGACGCTCTTCACCGCCGCGCTCGGTGGCGCCAGCGACTGCGGCGGGATGCTCGCCTACAACTACCTGTCCGGGGAGCCGATCACCGACCTCGCGGAGGGCCGGCCGCTGTTCGTGCGGTCCCCGGACAGCAGGTTCGACCTCGCCACCTTCATGCGGACGCACCTGTTCGCGTCCCTCGCCACGCTGCGGATCGGCATGGACGTCCTGCAGCAGGCCGAGGGCGTGCGGCTCGACCGGATGTTCGCGCACGGCGGCCTCTTCAAGACCGAGGGCGTGGCGCAGCGCTTCCTGGCCGCGGCGATCGACACCCCGGTCTCCGTCGGCGACGTCGCGTCCGAGGGCGGCGCCTGGGGGATGGCCGTCCTCGCCGCCTTCGCCACCGGACGCGCGCCGGGGCAGAGCCTGGCCGACTACCTGGACACCGCGGTCTTCAGCGGCACGAGCCTGCAGACCGCGCAGCCCGAGCCCGACGACGTCGCGGGCTTCGACGCGTTCATGCAGCGGTACGTCGCCGGACTCCCGGTCGAGCGGGCCGCCGTGGACCACGTGGGGATCGGCCACCCGCGGGCCGCCGAGACCGAGACGACCTCCGCCGCACGTCCCGAGGAGCAACCGGAATGACCGCCACCCAGCCCCGTACCGAGCGGGGCACCCATCGCGCGCAGCGCGAGCACGTCGCCGCCCTGCACGCCGAGCTGACCCGCAACGGGCTGGTCACCTGGACCTCGGGCAACGTGTCCGAGCGGGTGCCCGGCGAGGACCTGTTCGTCATCAAGGGCAGCGGCGTCCTCTACGACGAGCTGACCTGGGAGGGCATCACCGTCTGCGACCTCGACGGCAACGCCGTCGACGGGGTGAAGAAGCCCTCCAGCGACACCGACGCGCACGCCTACGTCTACCGGCACGTGCCCGAGGTCAACGGCCAGGTGCACACGCACAGCCCCTACGCCACGGCCTGGGCGGCGCGGGCCGAGCCGATCCCGTGCGTGCTCACCGCCATGGCCGACGAGTTCGGCGGGCCGATCCCGATCGGCCCGTTCGCGCTCATCGGCGACGACTCGATCGGCCGCGGCATCGTCGAGACGCTGCGCGACTCCCGGTCGCCGGCGGTGCTCATGCAGAACCACGGCGTCTTCACCATCGGGCCGCAGGCGTTGGCAGCGGTCAAGGCCGCGGTCATGACCGAGGACGTCGCCCGCACCGTGCACCTGTCCCGCCAGCTCGGCGAGCCCCTGCCCATCGCGCAGTCGGACATCGACTCGCTCTACGCGCGCTACCAGAACGCCTACGGGCAGTGAGGAGAGCCGCTACCGTGGTCGACGACCCGTTCGAGGGGCACGAGGTCTGGTTCCTGACCGGCAGCCAGGGGCTGTACGGCGAGGAGACCCTGCAGCAGGTCGCCGAGCAGTCGCAGCGGGTCGCTGTGGCGCTCGACGAGGCCGCCGAGGTGCCCGTCCGGGTGGTGTGGAAGCCGGTGCTCACCGACGCCGCTGCCATCCGGCGGGCGATGGGCGAGGCCAACGAGGACCCCTCCTGCGTCGGCGTCGTCACCTGGATGCACACCTTCTCGCCGGCGAAGATGTGGATCACCGGGCTGGACGCGCTCCGCAAGCCGCTGCTGCACCTGCACACCCAGGCCGACGCCGCCCTGCCGTGGGCGACGATCGACATGGACTTCATGAACCTCAACCAGGCCGCCCACGGCGACCGGGAGTACGGGTTCGTCCTCACCCGGCTGCGCATGCCGCGGACGACGGTCGCCGGCCACGTGTCCGACCCGCGGGTCCGCTCCCGGGTCGGCTCGTGGGCGCGGGCGGCCACGGCGGCGGCCGCGGCCCGGTCGCTGCGGCTGGCGCGCTTCGGCGACAACATGCGCAACGTCGCGGTGACCGAGGGCGACAAGGTCGAGGCCGAGATCCGCTTCGGCATGTCGGTGAACACCTGGGGCGTCAACGACCTGGTCGCCGTGGTGGACGCCGTGGAGGACAAGGCGGTCGACGCCCTCGTCGAGGAGTACGGCGACCGCTACGACTGGGCCGACGACTGCCGGCCGGGCGGCGAGCGGCACGAGGCGGTGCGCTACCAGGCCCGCATCGAGGCGGCGCTGCGCCGCTTCCTCGAGGACGGCGGCTTCACCGCGTTCACCACGAACTTCCAGGACCTCGGCGGGCTGCGCCAGCTCCCCGGCCTCGCCGTCCAGCGGCTGATGGCCGACGGCTACGGCTTCGGCGGCGAGGGCGACTGGAAGACAGCGGCGCTGCTGCGCACCCTCAAGGTCGCCGCGGCGGGGCTGCCCGGCGGCACCTCCTTCATGGAGGACTACACCTACGACCTCACCGGGACGCCGAAGATCCTCGGGGCCCACATGCTCGAGGTCTGTCCGACCATCGCCGGCGACCGGCCCCGGGTCGAGGTGCACCCGCTGTCGATCGGCGGCCGCGAGGACCCGGCCCGGCTGGTGTTCACCGCGGCCCCGGGCGAGGGCGTCGTCGTCGGCTGGTGCGACCTGGGCGACCGGTTCCGCTGGGTGGCCAACGAGGTCGACGTCGTCGAGCCCGACGAGCCGCTGCCCAACCTGCCGGTGGCCCGCGCCGTCTGGCAGCCCCGGCCGGACTTCGCGACGGCGACCGAGGGCTGGCTGACCGCCGGGGGACCGCACCACACGGTGCTCTCGACCGCGGTCGGCGCCGACGAGCTCACCGACCTGGCCGAGGTGTTCGCGACCGAGCTGGTGCTCATCGACGCGGAGACCACGCGTCGGTCGCTGGCCAGGGAACTGCGCTGGGGGGCGGCCTACCACCGGCTGGCCCAGGGCCTCTAGGCCGGCGGGCGGTTCCCGAGGAGGGCGGCGACCGCGGCCCGGGCCCGGACCCGGGCGCGGCCGTCGCCCTCCACCAGTGCGGAGATCACGGTCCCGTCCAGGACGGCGACCAGCCGGGCCGTGTCGGTGCCGGCGTGCCCGCAGCGGTCCAGCGCCTCGGTGAGCAGCGCATCCACCCGGCGCCGGGTGCGCTGCAGGACCGGCCGCAGCGCGGGGTGGCGGCCCCCGGCGAGGAACCGCTCGTAGTGGGCCTGGAGGTCGGCGTCCGCCAGCCGGTCGGGGCCGAGGACGACGTCCAGGACGATGCCGGCGACCCGGTCGGCCGACGTGCGACGCCGGGGGAGTGCGGCGACCAGCTCGGTGACCGGGCCCAGCTCGTCGTCCGCGGCGCGCTCGACGGCGGCCACGAGCAGGTCGTCGAGCGAGCGGAAGTAGTAGGTGGTGGCGGCGAGCGGGACGCCCGCGGCGGCCGCCACCGCGCGGTGCGACGTCCCGTCCGGGCCCTCCGTCGCGACGAGCCGGGCCGCCGCCGCCACGATCGCCTCCCGGCGGGCCGCGCCCTTGGCCGTCGCCGCCCGGGCCGGCCCGCCCGTCGCGGCCACGGTCAGTGGGCCGACGACGAGGACAGGTTCAGGCCGACCACCCCGCCGACGATGAGCGCGATCGAGACCAGCCGGAGGGTCGTCACCGGGTCGCGCAGGAAGACCATCCCCACGATCGCCGTCCCGGCCGCGCCGATGCCGGTCCACACCGCGTACGCGCTGCCCACCGGCAGGCTCCGCAGCGCCCACGACAGCAGCCCGAAGCTGACGGCGGCGGAGCTGGCGAACGCCAGCGACCAGCCCAGCCGGCTGAACCCCTCCGACAGCTTCAGCGAGACCGCGAAGGCCGTCTCGAACAGTCCGGCCACGATCACCATCGCCCACGCCACTGCAGGCCTCCTCATCTCGACTGGGACAACCGTACCACAATCTGGTACAGCCGTACCAATCACATGGGGTCGCGGCGGACGGGGCACGACATGCACCGCGGCCCCCCGCGGCCGCTACCCAGCTCCGAGCCCGCGATCGGCACCACCTCGATCCCGGCCGCCTCGAGCGCGGCGTTGGTGACGGTGTTGCGCTCGTAGGCCACGGCCAGCCGCGGGGCCAGCGCCAGGGTGTTGTTGCCGTCGTCCCACTGCTCGCGCTCGGCGGTGACCGGGTCGAGCCCGGTGTCGATCACCCGCAGCCGCTCGATGCCCATCGCGGCGGCCGCGGCCTCGAGGAACGGCGCGGGGCCGCGGACGACGAGGTCGGTGGTGTCGTCGTCGTCCGGTGGCACGTCCGCGGTGACCGTCCAGGCGACCAGTGAGTCGGCGACGGCGGGGTACATCACCATGGCGTCGACGTCGACCATCGTGGCGATGGTGTCCAGGTGCATGGTCGCCCGTTGCTGGGCGATCGGGACCACGAGCACCGTGCGCGCCAGCCCGCGGGCGAAGACGCGGCGGGCCAGCCGCTCCGCGCCGCCGGGCGTCGTCCGCTCGCCGACGCCGACGGCGACCACCCCCGGTGCCAGCAGCAGCACGTCGCCGCCCTCGAGGTGCTCGAGCGACGCGTCGTAGAGCTGCTCGGCACCGGTGAAGCGGGGGTGGTGGGCGTAGACGGCGGCGGTGATGGTGCTCTCCCGGTGCCGCGCCGGCATCGTCAGCGAGGCCACCGCGACCTGGTCGCCCACCCACACCGACGAGTCGCGGGTGAACAGCAGGTTGGGCAGCGGCGGGACGACGAAGTCGCCGCGCCGCATGAGCTCGAAGGACAGCCCGCGCGCGCCGGGCAGCTCGTCGTGCGCCAGCCCCGCGACCAGCGCGCGGGCGAGGTCCTCGGGGGAGAGGTCGGCCAGGTGCGCGGCCGCGGTGCGCTTGAGCGTGGCGCCCAGCCGCGGGTCGTCGACGGCGGCGGCCACCAGCTCGGCCCGGGCCGCGGGGACGGCGAGCACCTCGGCCAGCAGTCGGTCCAGGTGGAGCACCTCCACGCCACGAGCGGTGAGCGCCGCGGCGAACGCGTCGTGCTCCTCCTGGGCGCGGCGCACCCACGGCACGCCGTCGAACAGCAGCTGGTCGTTGTTGCGCGGGGTCAGCCGGCGCAGCTCGGCGCCCGGCCGGTGCAGCAGCACCGTCCGCAGCGCCCCGACCTCGCTGGTGGCGCCCCCGACGGCAGGTGCGGTCATGGGGCGAGGCTGGCACAGGAGGCGTCGCGGCCGCTGGATACGGTGCTCCGGCCGGGGGCCGACGACGTCCCCCACGACGCCTGCGGAGGGCCAGCGTGCACCTGTTCGACCTCACGGGGAAGGTCGCCGTCGTCACCGGGGGCACCCGCGGCATCGGCCTGATGATGGCCCGCGGGCTGCTGCAGGCCGGCGCGGCGGTCTACGTCTCCTCCCGCAAGCCCGAGGCCGGCGAGCGGGCCGTCGCCGAGCTGTCGCAGTTCGGGACGGTCGACTCGATCCCCGCCGACGTCTCCACCGAGGCGGAGTGCCTGCGGCTGGCCACGGAGGTGGGCCGCCGCGAGGAGCGGCTGCACGTGCTGGTCAACAACGCCGGCGCCACCTGGGGCGAGCCGTTCGCGACCTTCCCCGCATCGGCCTGGGACAAGGTGCTCGACCTCAACCTCAAGGCGCCGTTCTTCCTCACCCGCGCGTTCCTGCCGCTGCTCGAGGCCGCCGGCACCGACGACGACCCGGCCCGCGTGGTCAACGTCGGCAGCATCGACGGGCTGCACGCGCCGTCCCTGCCCACCTACTCGTACTCGGCGAGCAAGGCCGGGGTGCACCACCTCACCCGGGTGCTGGCCAAGGAGCTGGGTCCCAAGCGGATCACCGTGAACGCCGTCGCCCCGGGGCCGTTCGAGTCGAAGATGATGGCCGCCACGCTCGCCGCCCACGGGGACGAGATCGCCGCGTCGTCCCCGCTGGGCCGCATCGGCCGGCCCGACGACATGGCCGGCGTCGCCGTGTACCTGGCCAGCCGGGCCGGTGCCTACGTCACCGGGGCGGTCATCCCCGTCGACGGCGGCCGCGCCACCACCCTCTGACGGTGGCCCGGCGGCTCCGCTTCGACGGCTGGATCCTCGGTGCCGGCACCGCGTCGGGCACCCGCGTCGTCGTCGGCCACTGGCCGCGCTCCCCGCTCGGGCCGCTCTCCGACGTCATGGTCCAGCAGCCGGACGGCGTCCGGGTGCTGCTGGCCCCCACCCGCACGGCCGCGGACTTCATCGCCGCCACCTACGCCTTCGACGAGGTCCGGCTGGTACCGGTGACGGTGCGGCGGCCGGACCCGCGCACCTGGGCGGTCGACGCCGGCCCGCTGCGGCTGCGGGTCACCACCGGCCACCGGCCGCCGCTGGGGTGGCTGCTGCGCGCCGTCCCGCCGCCGCTGGCCCGCACGCCGGCGTGGGCGGGGCTGCTCGACCGCCCGGCGCGGCTGCTGACCGGCCTGCGCACCACCGGGTCGGCGGGCAACGGCCGCACCGAGTGGTACGGCGTGCAGGACCTGCACGCGGTGGCCGCGCTCGACGCGACGTGGGACGGCGATCCGCTGGGCGCGCTGGCCGCGGTGCACCCGCCGGTCACCTTCGGGTTCGGGTCGGTGCCGCCGCGGCCCAGCCTGGCGCGGGTCACGACGACGGTGCAGCTGCCCTGACCGGAGCCGTCGGCGCCCCGGGCACCAGCGCCAGGGGGGCCTCGGCCAGCGCCACCTGGTGCGGCGACCCGACCTGCCGGCCCTGCCGCCGGGCGGCCTGCCACCACCGCCGCGCCGCGGCCCGGTCCCCGCTGCGCTCGGCGATCCGGCCGAGCAGCTCGTCGTAGGCGCCCAGCGTGAGCGACGGCGTGCCCAGCACCGGCCGTCGACCCCGGTGGCGTCTTCTCGCACGGCTACGCCCAGTCCCCGCGCAGCTGAGCGACGATCAGCTCAGCTGATCACCGCGGGTCCTGGCTCACCTCGCGTGGTGAGCCAGGACCCGCAGCCGTGATCCCAGCTGATCGCCGCGGACGGTGGGAGGACGAGCGGCCCCCCGGCGGGGGGCAGGATGGTCCTTCCTCAGCCCTCCTGGCGGGCGGCGTTGGCCTGGACGGCGGTGCTCACGTACTGCGCCAGGCCCGGCGCGATCCGCTCGTAGTGGGCGGTGAACCGCTCGTCCTCGACGTACATCCGGCCCAGGCCGGCGTGCATCCCGGGCGGGCAGTCGTAGAAGGTGCGGCTGATCTGCTGCCGGTGCTCCTCCGCGACGTCCATCGCCTGCTCCGAGTCGGCCGGGACGCCGGCCCGCAGCGCCTCGGCGAAGCGCCGCTCGACGTCCTCGCCCTCGGCCTTGATGCGGACCCAGTCCGCCTTGGTGTAGCCGCGGGTGCGCTGCTGGGACTGCCGCCAGGCCTCGGTGTCGCCCCAGCGCTCCTCGGCCTCGGCCTCGTACTGCGCCGGGTCGTGCTCTCCGAAGACCTCGAACCGCTCCTCCGGGGTCAGTGCGATCCCCATCTGTCTCGCCTCCATCTCCTTCTCGACGGCCGCGACCATCGCCCGCGTCCGCTCCAGCCGGTCGAGCAGCAGCCGGTGTTGCCGGCGCAGGTGCTCGACCGGGTCGGCGGCGGGGTCGTCGAGCAGGGTCGCGACCTCCTCGAGGGGGAACCCGAGCTCCCGGTAGACCAGCACCCGGTGCAGCCGGTCCAGGTCCGCCGGCGCGTACCGCCGGTATCCCGCGGCCGTCCGGCCGGACGGCGACAGCAGCCCGATCCGGTCGTAGTGGTGCAGCGTCCGCACGGTCACCCCGGCCAGCGCCGCGACCTCGCCCACGTTCACGGTGTCCCTCCTCCCTGACGCCGACCAGTGCACGGCCTGACGTCGCGTCGGGGTCAAGCTCGTTGTCCCCCCGGTGCGGCAGGGTGCCCGCATGGACGAGAAGAGTGCGCTGCTGGGCTACCTGCGCGACCGCCGGGCCGACCTGCTGGCCAAGCTCGACGGGCTCGGCGAGTACGACGTCCGGCGGCCGATGACGCCCACCGGCACCAACCTGCTCGGTCTGGTCAAGCACGTCGCGTACGTGCAGCTGGGCTACCTCGGCGACGTGTTCGGCCGGCCGTCGGGCCGCCGGTACCCGTGGGACGACGGCGGCGAGCAGGACGCCGACATGTGGGCGGCGCCCGGGGAGTCCCGCGCCGACGTCCTCGAGTTGTACGCGTTCTCGGCCGCGCACGCCGACGCGACGGTCGGGGCGCTACCGCTGGACGCCGTCGGGGAGGTGCCCTGGTGGCGGGCGGAGCGCCGGCACCCGACGCTGCACACGGTCCTCGTGCACCTGGGCGTGGAGGTCGCCCGGCACGCCGGGCACGCCGACGTGCTGCGCGAGCTCATCGACGGTTCGGCCGGCATGAGCCCGGCCAACAGCAACCTGCCGGAGCGGACGGCGGAGGAGTGGGCGGCGTTCCGGGAGCGGGTCGAGGCCGCCGCCCGGCAGGCGGCCGGGACCCCGCCCCCGAGCGGTGCCGCGCCGGGGGATGGGTGAGGATCGCAGGCATGGCCGCCGCCGACGTCTCGCCCGACGACCCGTTCCCCCGCCAGCGCGTCCGGGTCGACCGCCGGGCCGACGGCAACCTGCACATGGCCTACGTCGAGGCCGGGGCGGGCGACCCCATCGTCTTCCTGCACGGCAACCCCACGTCGTCCTACCTGTGGCGCAACGTCATCCCGCACGTGCAGCATCTCGGCCGCTGCCTGGCGCCGGACCTGATCGGGATGGGGGAGTCGGACAAGCTGCCCGACCCCGGCCGCGGCACCTACTCGTTCTCGGCCCACGCGGGCTTCCTCGAGCGGTTCCTCGACGAGGTCGGCGCGACCGAGCGGGTCACCTTCGTGCTGCACGACTGGGGCTCGGCGCTGGGCTTCGACTGGGCGCACCGCCACCCCGGCGCGGTGCGCGGGCTGGCGTTCACCGAGGCGCTGGTCGTCCCGCTGAACTGGGCGGACTGGCCGGCCGCGGCCCGCGGGATCTTCCACACGATGCGCGGGCCGGACGGCGAGGCCGCGGTGCTGGAGAAGAACGCCTTCGTGGAGCGGATCCTGCCGGCGTCGGTGGCCCGCGGCCTGAGCCCGGAGGCGCACGCCCGCTACCGCGAGCCCTTCGCCGACCCGGCGCACCGCTGGCCCACGCTGGAGTGGCCGCGGCAGCTGCCGATCGAGAACGTGCCGCCCAAGGTGCGCGACGTCGTCGCCCGCTACGGCCAGTGGCTGCGCACCAGCGACGTCCCCAAGCTGTTCCTGAACGCCGACCCCGGCTCGATCCTGGTCGGCCGGCCGCGCGCGTTCGTGCGCAAGTGGCGGGCACTGACCGAGGTCACCGTGCCCGGCGCGCACTTCGTGCCGGAGGACTCCCCGCACGAGATCGGCCGGGCGCTGGCCGAGTGGATCCCGACCCTGCGCTGAGCGACGTCTCCGGCGCACTGCCGGTCCCTTCGGCCCCCTCGAGGGCACCCACCGCCCCGAGCCTGCGAGGGGTGGGGAGGCGTGGGCCCGCTCTCACCGCGTCCTGCGGCCCGCCTTCAGCGCCTCGGCGGTCTTCTCGATCCGGGCGGCGCGGGTCTCGGGCTTCTTGGCCTCCACGACCCAGCGCACCCACTCCTTGCGGTGCGAGGGGGCCAGGCCGTCGAAGAAGGCCCGCGCGTCCTCGTCCAGCGCGGCGGCGAGGTCCTCGGGCAACGGGGTCTCCCGCGGCGCGGTGTCCAGCTCCACCCGGACGTCGACCTCCTCGCCGGCCCGCACGCCGGCGGCCTCGCGGTGCTCAGCGGACAGCGGGATCCAGAACGCCCCGCCCATCGGCGCGATCGTCGTCCGGTAGCCGTACCCGCCCAGGGTCACGGTCACCGGCGGCCGCCGGCCGCCACCCAGGGCCGCGACGACGTCGTCGGGCACCTGTAGCCCCGTCGCCGTCTTCCCGCTCTGCACGACCGTCGTCCGGAACTCCACGGCCGGGAGCGTAGAGGGCGGCCCCGTCCAGGGCACCGCCGCGAGCCTGCGAGGGGTGGGGAGGACGGGGTCCTCCTTCTAGTCGAGCGCTCGGCGGCGGAAGCCGAGGAGGCTCGTCACCCCGAACACGACGAGGAAGCCGGCCAGCGCCAGCGCGCACAGCCACAGCGGCAGGTGCGGCACGGCCGGCGCCATCTGGGCGCGCAGTGCCTCGCTGACGTAGGTCAGCGGGTTGAGCGCGCAGACCACCTGGAACCAGCGCAGCGTGTCCAGCGACTGCCACGGGAACTGGGTGGACCCGGTGAACAGCAGCGGTGTCAGGACGACGGCGAAGACGACGTTGATCCGGTTGGGCTTCACCAGGGTCCCGAGCGTCATGCCCATCACCGCGCCGACCAGCGAGCCCAGGACGAGGAAGGCGGCGAGCACCGGCAGGTCGCCCCACTGCACCGGCAGCGCGCCGAGCACCCACCAGCTGATCGGGAACATCACCGCCGCGGCGACCAGCGCCCGCAGCAGCGAGAACACGATCTTCTCGACGGCGACCAGGTCGGTGGGCAGCGGCGCGAGCAGCCGGTCCTCGATCTCCTTGGTGAAGGAGAAGTCGATGACCAGCGGGAAAGCGGTGTTCTGCAGCGCGGTGAGGCAGGCGGTCAACGCGATGACGCCGGGCAGCAGCACGTCGGAGTACTGGCTGGTGGCGAAGCCGAGCTCGACGAGCACCTTGCCGAAGACGAACAGCAGGAACACCGGCTGCAGCACGACCTGCAGCAGGAAGGGCACCAGCTCGCGGCCGGTGACGAAGACGTCGCGCCACAGCAGCGCCCGGAACGCACGGCCGACGTCCGGCCGTCCCGGTGCGGGGGCGCCGACCTCGACGACCAGCCCCGGTGCGGCCGTGTCCGTGCTCATCGCAGCTCCCGTCCTGAGTGTGTCCGTGCTCATCGCAGCTCCCGCCCGGTGAGGGAGAGGAAGACGTCCTCGAGGCTCGGCTCGCCGATGCGCACGCCGGTCAGCCGGGCGCGCCGCGCACCGAGCGCCTCCGACACCGGCCCCACCAGCGCCGCGGCGTCCCCGGAGAGGTAGAGCCGGGCGCGCAGCGTCGAGCCGTCGGCGACCGGCTCGACGCGCTCGGCCAGCGGGGCGAGGGCCGCCAGCACGGCGTCGTCGGTGTCCTCGGGCGCGCGCGCCACGTCGATGTCGAGCGTCGCGCTGCCCGGCAGCGACCGGGTGAGCGCGCCGGGTGTGTCGAGGGCGAGCAGCCGGCCGTGGTCCATGATCCCGACCCGGTCGGACAGCGCGGCCGCCTCGTCCATGTCGTGCGTGGTGAGGACGACGGTGACCCCGCCGGCCCGGAGCTCCCGCACCCGGTCCCACACGAACAGCCGGGCCTGGGGGTCCAGCCCGGTGCTCGGCTCGTCGAGGAAGATCACCTGCGGTGCGTGCATGAGCGCGCGGGCGATGAGCAGCCGCTGCGCCATCCCGCCGGAGTAGTCGTCGACCTTGTCGCCGCCGCGCCCGCCCAGACCCAGTTGCTCGAGCAGCGCGTCGGCCCGCCGGTTGCGCTCGGCCCGGCCGACGCCGTGGTAGGCGGCGTGGAAGACCAGGTTCTGCCGGGCGGTGAGCGCGCGGTCCAGGTTGGACCGCTGCGGCACCACCGACAGCCGGCTGCGTGCGGTGACCGGGTCGGCGGCGACGTCGACTCCGGCGACGCTGGCGGTGCCCGAGGTGGGCAGCACCCGGGTGGTGAGGACGCCGATCGTCGTGGTCTTGCCCGCGCCGTTGGGGCCGAGCAGGCCGAAGACCTCGCCGCTCTCCACGGTGAAGGAGATCCCGTCGACGGCGTTGACCGGCCGGCCGGGGTAACGCTTGACGAGGTCGGTCACCTGCACGGCCGCATCCATCGGTGGCCATGCTGCCACCGGGACGGGTCGGGGCCGTGCGCGTTACGCCGACAGCGCAGCAGCCGTCTTCAGCGTGGGGACGACGCCCTCGGTGCCGGGGTACGCCCGGTTGCTGAACTCCCGCATCTCAGGGCCCCAGCGGCGCATCGCCGCGCGGTGCGGGTCGGTGCGGACGAACGCGACGACGACGGCCTGGTCGTCCCACCACGACACGGTGGTGAAGTGCCGGGCCAGCGGCTGGGCCCGCAGGTACAGCGACCGCGCGCCCGGGGCGGCCATCGTCTGGGATCGGATGGCCAGTGAGTCGCGCAGGAACGCCGGGACGTCGCGGAACCGGCGCAGGTGCAGGTGGGTGACCATGACGATGCCCGGGCCGTCGCCGACGTCCTCGGCGGTCCACGGCAGGTCGGGGATGAGTGGCACGGCGACCTCCTCGGTCCCTCCCCCGTGCGGAGCCAGGTTAGGTCCCTGCTCCACCGGGATGGAGAGGCTTCGGGCCCCCCGCAGGCAGCAGGACCGTCCTCCCCACCCTTCGCGAGCTCGGGGCGGGTCCCTGGACGGGGCCGGGGGTTCCTCTCAGCCGGCGAGCGTGCGCACCGTCTCCACCGCCGCGACGACGGCGAAGACGAGGAAGAGCACCGCGGCCACCCGGCGGATCATCGCCACCGGCAGCCGGTCGGCCAGCTTCTTGCCGAGGAAGACGGCCAGGCCCGACACGGTCAGCAGCGCGGCCCAGGCGCCGGCGAAGACGGAGATCGGGTCGTCCAGGCGGGCGGCCAGGCCGGCGGTGGCCAGCTGGGACAGGTCGCCCCACTCGGCGGCGAACAGGACGCCGAACGAGATGGCGGCGACCCGGAGGAACGACGTCCCCTCGCGGTCGGCCGCCACGTCCTCGGCGTCCTCCGGGCCCTCCGCCGCGCTGCGCCACAGCAGGACGGCGCCGACCAGGAAGAGCACGGCGACCACCCCGCTGACCAGCGCCTCGGGCAGCAGGGACAGCAGGGAGCCCGCGGTCACCGCGATGGCGACCTGCAGCCCGAACGCCGCTCCGACGCCGACGAACACCGGCAGCGGCGGGAAGCGGGTGGCCAGGACCAGGCTGGCGAACAGCGTCTTGTCCGGCAGCTCGACCGGCAGGACGAGCACGAAGGCGGTCAGCACGACCGTCAGGGACACGGGGTTCTCACTTCCGTCAGGGCGCTGCCGGACGGATGCGGGCAGCCTCCGACCGGCAGCGCGGCGATGGCTGCTGCGGTCGAAGGTCTCGCCCACCCACGGCCGAGCGTGGGCCCGCTGACCGGGCGCCCGGGGGCGCCAGCGTGTCGACCAGCGGACGGGGGGCTACTCCCCTTCTCGACCGACGAGCCTAGCCCAGCGGGGCCGGTAATCCGGCTGCGAGCCGGGGTGACCCGCGCTACGGTCCGCGCCGTGCCGTTCCGTTGACGCCCGGCCGTGACGCCCCTGCCGCCCGCCGCCCGGTCGCTCGCCCGCCTGGCGGTGGGCTGGACCGCGCTGTCCGAGCTGGTGCCGCTCTACCCGCTCTACGCGCTGCTGTTCCTCGACACCGGCGTCTCGGCCGCCGAGCTGTCGCTGCTGTTCGCCGCCTGGTCGGTCACCGGGCTGGTCACCGAGGTCCCGGCCGGGGCGCTGGCCGACCGGTGGTCCCGCCGGGGCGCGCTGGTCCTGGGCGGCGTCCTGGAGGCGATCGCCTTCGTCGTGTGGACGCTCGCGCCCGGGTTCTGGGGGTTCGCCGCCGGTTTCGCGGTCTGGGGTGTCGCCAGCGCGCTGGTCTCCGGCACGGTGGAGGCGCTGGTCTACGACGGGCTGGCCGAGGTCGGCGCCGAGGCCTGGTTCGCGCGGGTCAACGGCTGGATGACCTCCGCCGAACTGCTCGTCCAGGTGCCGACGGCGGCCGCGGCCAGCCTGCTGTACGCCCTCGGCGGCTACCCGCTGGTCGGCTGGGCCAGCGCGGCGATCTGCCTGGTCTGGGCCGCGCTCGCCCTGCGGTTCCCGGAGCCACCGCGGGAGCCCGACGGCGAGTCGCTGCTCGGCACCCTGCGCAGCGGCGTGGCCGAGGTCGCCCGGGTGCCCGCGCTGCGCCTCGCCGTGCTCGCGGCCGCGCTGGTCGGCGGGCTGGACGCGGTGGAGGAGTACTTCCCGGTGCTCGCCGGCGACCGCGGGGTGCCGACGGCCGTCGTCCCGGCCGCAGTCCTGGGCATCACGCTGGCCGGGGCGCTCGGCGCCGCGCTGGGCGGCCGGGCCGACCGGCTGCCCGACCGCGCGCTGCCCGTCCTGCTGCTCCTCGCCGGCGTGCTGCTCGGGGCGGCGGCCGTGGTGCCGGGGCCGGGGGCGCTGGCGGTGGTGGCCGTCGCCTACGCGCTGTACCTGGCGGTGCTCGTGGTCGCCGAGGCCCGGCTGCAGGAGCGGATCGACAGCGGCCGGCGGGCCACGGTCACCTCGGTCGCGGGTCTGGGCATCGAGCTGGCCGGGCTGCTGGTGTTCGCGGCGTGGGCGCTGGGCGGCGTCGTGGCGGTGGCGGTGCTCGTCGTGGCCGTCGTCCCCGTGGTGGCGGCCGGCCTGCGGCGGACGGTGGTCAGCTGACCGGCTGGACCGCCCGCGCGGCGGGCACCTCCACCGACAGCCGGGGGAGCAGGGCGTGCACCAGCGGGCCGATCGCCAGCGCGTACAGCACGGTGGCGACGCCCAGGGTGCCGCCGAGCAGCCAGCCCAGGGCGACGACCGCGACCTCGATCGACGTGCGCACCAGCCGCACCGAGCGACCGCTGCGGCGCACCAGGCCGGTCATCAGCCCGTCCCGCGGACCGGGGCCGAGGTGCACGCCGATGTAGGCGGCGGTCGCGACCGCGTTGAGCCCGATCGCGAGGGGGACCAGCGCGACCCGGATCGGCAGTGCGGAGGGCTCGGGGAGGACGGCCAGGGCGGCGTCCAGCGCCAGGCCGATGACGACGACGTTGCTCACCGTGCCCAGCCCCGGCCGCTCGCGCAGCGGGACCCAGGCCAGCAGCACCAGCGCGCCGACCACGATGGTGACCGTCCCGAGCGACCAGCCGAGCTGGCGGGCCAGCCCCTGGTGCAGCACGTCCCACGGCATGACGCCCAGCCCCGAGCGCACGAGCAGGGCCATCGAGAGGCCGTAGAGCACCAGGCCCGCGTACAGCTGGACGAGGCGACGGGCCGGCCGGGTGCGGAGCTGGTGCATGAGTCCATCCTGCGCCAGGATCGGCCTGGGGATCCCGGGCCAATCCGCAGGAGGTGGCATGGAGACCACGTCGGCCCGCGCGCTCGCCGCTCTCGTGGGCGACCTCGCCTCCGACCGGCCGCCGCGCTACGCGGCACTGGCCGGGCGGATCCGCCGGCTCGTCGCCGACGGTCGCGTGCCCCTGGGCACCCGGCTGCCGGCCGAGCGGGAGCTGGCGACGGCGCTGGCGCTCAGCCGGGCCACCGTCACCGCCGCCTACACCCGGCTGCGCGAGGACGGCTGGGCCACCGCGCGCCAGGGCGCCGGGACCTTCGCGGCCCTGCCTGCGGGGCCGCACCGCGGCGCGTGGGTCCCCGGCCCGCCGGACGACGGTGCCGTGGACCTGGCCCACGCCGCACCGGCGGCGCCCGCATCCGTGCCGGCCGCCCTGGCCGCGGCGCTCGAGGAACTGCCCCGCTTCCTGGGTTCCCACGGCTACCACCCCGCCGGCCTGCCCGACCTGCGCGCCCGGGTCGCGGCGCGCTACACCGCCCGCGGCCTGCCCACGGCGCCCGAGCAGGTACTGGTCACCAACGGTGCCCTGCACGGGGTGTCGATCGGGTTCGCAGGCCTGCTGGGGCGCGGGCGGCGGGTGCTGGTCGAGCAGCCGAGCTACCCCAACGCCCTGCAGGCCGCCCGGGCCCTCGGCGCCCGCGTGCTCCCCGTCGCGCTCGACCCCGACGAGCCCGCGGCCTGGCTCGACGCCGCCGAGCGCGCCCTGTCCGCCGTCCGGCCCGCGGCGGCCTACCTCATGCCGGACTTCCAGAACCCGACCGGCGTCCTCCTCGACGCCTCCGGCCGGGAGCGGCTGGCCCGCGCGCTGCGCCGCACCGGCACCCCGGCCGTGGTCGACGAGACGTTCGCCGAGCTCGGGCTCGACACGGCGGCACCGGCGCCACTGGCCGCCTTCGGCGCCGGCCACCTCTCCGTGGGGACGCTGAGCAAGGTGGCCTGGGGCGGCCTGCGGGTCGGATGGGTGCGCGCCGAGGCCGACGTCGTGCGCCGGCTGACCTCGGTCGCCGTCCGGACGTCGATGTCCGGGCCGGTCGTCGAGCAGCTGGCCGCCTGTGCGCTGCTGGACGGCCTCGACGAGTCGCTGACCGCCCTGCGCGAGCAGCTGCGCGAGCGGCGGGCGGTGCTCACCGGCGAGCTGCGGCAGCGGCTGCCGGAGTGGCGGGTGCCCGAACCCGCCGGGGGTCTGGTGCTGTGGTGCGGGCTGCCGTCCCCGCGCTCCCGCGCGGTGGTGGCCGCCGCCGAGCGGCTCGGGCTGCGGCTGGCGGCCGGTCCGCTGTTCGGCACCGGGCACGCGCTGGACGACCGGTTGCGGCTGCCCTACACCCAGCCGCCGGACGTCCTGCGCCGGGCGGTGGGGCTGCTCGCGCGGGCAGACGCCGAGGCGACCGGGGCCCCACCGCCGGCGGACGCCGACGAGCCGCAGCCGGTGGTCTGAGGCCGGCTCAGCCGGAGGCCGCGCGGGCCCGCCGCAGATAGGCCGAGGGCGTCGTCCCGGTGACCGCCCGGAAGTCGCGGCTGAAGTGCGCCTGGTCGAACCAGCCCAGGGACGCCGCCAGGCCCGCCAGGTCGCCGACCTCGCCGGCGTCGATCGTCGCCGCGGCGTCCTGCAGGCGGAACCGGGCCAGCACCGCCTTGGGGCTCAGCCCGACGTAGCCGGCGAACAGCCGCTGCAGCGACCGGACGCTCATCGCCCCCAGCGCCGCCACCTGCTCGACGCGGATTAGCGACCGGTCGGCGGCCATCCGCTCGAGCAGGGCGAGCAGCTCCCGGTACGCCGGGGGCGGGTCCGGGGCCAGCGGGGCGAGGGCCGCGTCGAGCACCGCCGCGCGGGCGTCGTCGTCCTCCTCGGCGAGCACGGCGTCCAGCAGCAGGCCGGCGTCCAGGCCGAGCGCGGAGTCCAGCGGCGTGACCGAGGCCCGGCCGGGCAGCCGGCCGCCGAAGGCGACCCAGCCGCCCGGGCGGAACTTGGCCGCGGTGACCCGGCCGGTCCCGACGAGGTCGATGGTGAAGCGACGCCGGGTGACGCCGTGCACCAGGACGGCGGGCAGCGCCTGCCCGAACCGCGGCTGCGAGCCGAACTCCACCGACAGGTTCACGCTGGGGTGGCTGAGCACCTCCGAGCGGTGCGGCGGTCGGCCGGTCCGGTTCCACCGCACCGACCAGTACCGCTCGACGAACGGGGCCAGCGCCGGGGACACCGGGGCGTCGCGGCGCAGGCCGGCCTCCCGGACGGTCTCGGCCGGCCGCAGCAGGCCGCTCGCCGGACCTGTCGCGTTCGTCCAAGACGGCACGGCCGGAGCCTAGGCAGGCTCGGGGACATGGCGATCACGAACGGCCGTCCCGACGGCTACACCGCGCTGACCCCGTTCCTCGTCTGCTCCCCCGCGGCCGAGGCGATCCGCTTCTACGCCGACGTCTTCGGCGCCACCCTCGTCCAGCGGATGGACGGTCCCGACGGCACGGTCGTGCACGCGGAGCTCGACTTCGGTTTCGGCCGGCTGCAGCTCGGCGACCCCAACGACGCGTACGGCCTGACCACGCCCGCCGGGCAGGAGGGGGACCGGGTGAGCAGCTCGACCTGCGTCTACGTCGCCGACGTCGACGTGGTGTTCGCCCGCGCCGTCGAGCGCGGCGCCACCGTGCGGGAGGAGCCGGCCACCTTCGTCACCGGCGACCGCTTCGCCTCCGTCTACGACCCGTTCGGCCACCGCTGGGCGGTCATGACCAAGGTGGAGGACGTCAGCCCCGAGGAGCAGGAGCGGCGGCTGGCCGAGTGGGGCGCACAGCAGTGACGCACTCGCGGTGATCATCGTCAGGTGGCTGCCCGACACGCCGAGGGCGGCAGCCACTCGCCGATGATCACGGCGGAGGGGATCAGCCCCTGCGGGTCCGGCGGGCGATGCGGGCGGCGAACACGCCGGCGGCGTGGCCGTTGTCGATGTTGCTCACCACGACGCCGGGCGAGGCCGAGTTCAGCATCGTCAGCAGCGCGCTGAACCCGCCGAAGGAGCCGGGCTGCCCGGTCGAGGTGGGGACGGCGACGATCGGCACGTCGGTCAGCACACCGAGCAGGCCGGCCAGCGAGGCGTCCAGCCCCGCGACGACGACCAGGCAGTCGACGTCCTCGGGGAGCGCGTCGCCCGGCAGCCCGGTGCGGAGCCGGCCGGCGCCGACGTCGTCCACCCGCACCACCGCGGTACCGGCGACGCGCGCGGCGAAGGCGGCCTCGGCGGCCACCGCGGGGTCACCACCGAGGCCGCACAGCACGGCGATGCGGCCCGCGGGCTCGGGCAGCGGGCCGACCGCCGCGGACATGGCCGCGGCGTCGACGGTCGTGTAGGCGTCGTGCTCGCTGGCCAGCGCGACGAGCGTCTCGGCGGGGGCCCGGACGACGACCGCCGGCCGGTCCGGGAACTGCCGGCGTGCCTCGCGGACCAGCGCGAGCACCTGCTCGGTGCTGCGCCCCGGGGCCCAGACGACGTCGGGTTCGGCCGCCCGCCCGCCCGCCGGGGCGGCCGGCGGGAGGGGCGGCTCAGCGGCCGGCGCGGCAGCGGGCGGCGCCGGGGCCAGCGTCGGCTCGGCCGGGCTGCCCAGGCCCAGCGGCGGGTCGGCCGGCTCGACGAGCAGGGGGGCGAAACCGCTGGTGACGGCGGTGGGGTCGGTCAGCGGGGAAGGCTGCACGGCAGGGACCCTAGGGGCCGGGGCCACCTGCTCCGGGGAGCCGGCGGGGGCCGTGTCGTCCCGGGAGGACCCGTCCGTCACAGCCGTCCCAGGCTGCAGCGCCGGCGGCCCGGGGATCGCCTCCGGCGGGCCGCCGGCGGCCCGGGTCTGGGTCACCGCCGACAGCCGGACGACGCGGTCGCGGCCGGTGCGCTTGGCGTCGTAGAGGACCCCGTCGGCGGCGGCGAACAGGGTGCGGCGGTCGTCGCCGCGGGTGGCCGAGGCGATGCCGACGCTGATCGTCACCGGAACGGGCACCCCGAGCGCGGCCCAGTCGGTCCCGGCGACCGCGCGCCGGCAGCGCTCGAGCGCGCGCTCGGCCTGCTCGGCGGTGGTGTCGGGGAGCAGGACGACGAACTCGTCACCGGCCCAGCGGCACACGTCGTCGGTGTCGCGGCACCCGGCCACGAGGAGGTCGGCCACCCGGCGCAGGACGTCGTCCCCGCCGGCGTGCCCGACGGCGTCGTTGACCTCCTTGAACCGGTCGACGTCCACCACGGCCAGGGCGGGCGCCGCCCCGCTGCCGATCAGCCCGTCGAGGGTGGCCTCGGCGTAGCGGCGGTTGGGCAGGTGGGTGAGCGGGTCCTCGTAGGCCTGCCGGCGCAGCTGCCCGGCGGCCCGCTCGGTCTCCAGCAGGCTCTTGCGCCGACCGAACAGCTCCACCCAGCGGGTGCGCCGCTCGTCGACCCGGTCCAGCTCGTCGGCCAGGTAGGCCTGCAGGTAGGGCAGCGCCCGCCCGGCGTCGTCGAGCTCGGCGTGCAGCGTGCACAGCTCGCGCAGCGCCGCCCGGCGCAGCCGCGGCAGGCCGTGCTCGGTCGCCGTGGCGAGGGCGCGGGCCAGCTGCTCGTCGGCACCGGCGCCATCGCCCTCCCGGCGCAGCGCGCGGCCCAGGGCCAGCAGCGACGCGGTCTGCAGCGCACCGTCGCCGCCGGCCGTGGCCCGCACGGCGGCCCGGAGCGGCCCCACGGCGGCGGCGTGCTCGCCGAGGCCCACCAGCGCCCAGCCGTGCACCACCTGTGCAGCCACGACCGCCTCGGCGGACTCCGGCGGCAGCAGCGCCAGCGCCTGCTCGGCCAGCTCGCGGGCCTCTGCGAAGTGCGGGGCGGCCGCCTCGGGGAGGCCGTCGTCGAGCAGCGCGTCCCCGAGCTCGGCGCACAGCTCGCCGAGGCCACTGGCCGTGCGGGCGGCCAGGACGTCGGGGGCGCCGTCCTCGTGCCGCAGCGCGCCGGGGACGGCGGCCGCGGCCACCGCGGTCTCGTGCGCCCGCCGCTGGTAGTCCAACGCCAGCGGCATCAGCTCGAGGTCGGCGAGCACGCCGGCGAGGGTGGTCAGCGTCTCCACCAGCAGGGCGGAGGGCGGCAGCGCCGGGTCGAGCAGGCTGGCCGCCTCCACCGCCTCGTCCATGGCGGCGTCGACGCGGCGCGAGAGCAGCTCAATGCGGGCGTGCCGGGCCAGGCCGGCGGCCCGCTGCAGCTCGTCCTCGGCGGCGTCGAAGGCGGCCTTCGCGGAGCGGACGAGCGCGATGGCCAGGGCCGCGTGCGACGCCCGCGGGTCGCCGTCCCCAGAGGTGGGGACGCCGTCGATCAGCTCGGCCACACCCGCGTGCAGGTCCAGTGCGACGGCCGGGCCGGGGCCCGACGGAGGCGCGACGGGGTCGCCGACGAGGGTGAAGCCGGCCCTCCGCAGCCGCCGCACCAGCAGCTCGGCGCGCAGCGTGTCGACCCAGGCGCGGCCCAGGTCGGCCGGGCGGGGGCCGCCGTCGCGCGGCGCGGGAGCCGCGTAGGGGGAGGAGTCGGTGCCGACGTCGGCCAGCAGCTCCTCGGCGTCGTCGAGCTGCCAGTTGGAGAGGGCGGCGGTCACCCGGTGGTGCAGGGCTCCGGGAGGCACGAGCGCACTGTGCCCTCCGCTGTCAATGGAGTCGAGCACCGGACCGGGGGCACGCCGCGCGTCGGCGGCACTCCCGTCCCACCCGTCCCTCGTGGGCCGCGCCGTCACGGGCCGCCCTCGCCGGCGCCCCGGCCGCCGTGGGCGCGCACCCGGTTGCGCCCGCCGCGCTTGGCGGTGAACAGGTGCAGGTCGGCGGTGTCGAACAGCGAGCGCCAGCCCAGCGGCTCGCCGGCCGCCCCCGGGGCGGTGGCCACGCCGATGCTCACCGTCACCGGCTGGGGCAGCTGCAGGTCGCCCCAGTCGGCGTCGGCCACCGCGGCCCGCAGCCGGTCGACGGCGGCCAGCGCCTGGGCCTCGGTCGCCGTCGGCAGGACGACGAGGAACTCGTCGCCGGCCCACCGGTACACCTCGTCGCCGGTGCGGCAGTGCTCCCGCAGCAGGTCCGCGACCCGGCGCAGCACCTCGTCGCCGTGCGAGTGCGAGGTGTCGTCGTTGACCGCCTTGAACCGGTCGATGTCGACGACCGCCAGCGACACCGGCTCGGCGCCCACGCGCATGCCGCCCAGCCGCCGCTCGGCGCTGCGCCGGTTGCCCAGCCCGGTGAGCGGGTCCTCCAGCGCGACCCGGCGCAGGTGGGCGGTCTGCCGCTCGGCCTCGCGCAGCCGGCTGCGCCGGACGAACATCTCCGCCCACAGCTCCCGGCCGCGGGCGTGCGCCCGGCCGGTGTCGGCGCGGTAGGCCTCCAGCCAGTGCAGCGCCTCGGCCGGGCGGCCCATCGCCGCGGTGCCCTGGCCCAGCTCCAGCAGGCACTGCCGGTAGCGGCGGCGGTCGCCGGCCGCGGCGAAGGACCCGGCGGCGTCGACGAGCAGGTCGCCGGCCTCGGCGTCGTGCCCCCCGCCGGACCGGTCGCGGGCCAGCCGGGTCAGCAGCCGGGCGAGCACCAGGTCCGCGTAGCCGCGCAGCCACGTCCCGCCGTCCCGGTGCGCCCGCTTGCGCGCGCGGCGCAGCGGTCCGACGGCGTCGGCCAGGTCGCCGCGGCCGGCCATGGCCCAGGCCTGCACGACGTCGAGCAGGTCCTGGTCGCCGGGCTCGGCCTCCCAGTCCAGGGCGCGGGCGGCCTCGGCGCACTCCACCGCCGTCGCGGCCAGCTCGCGGGCGGGCTCGTCCCGGCCCCGGCGGTGCAGCGTCTGCGCCAGCTCGGCGTGCTGCTGGGCGCACAGCTGCAGCAGTCGCCAGCGGTCGGGCAGGCCCGGCAGCGCGTCCGCCACGCGGGAGCCCTGCAGCGCCTGGCCGACGGCGAGCTCCTCGAGGTCGAGGGCGGCCAGGGTCAGCGAGAGCCACAGGTGGGCCTGGTGCAGGGCGCGGGAGGGCCCGTCGGCCGCCGCGGTCTCGGCCAGCAGGCTGCCGTCGATGGCGAGCACCATCGCCGCGTCGGCGTGGTCGGCGGCGCCCTCGACCGCCCCGAGGTACGCCAGGGTCAGCGCGGTCTGCGCGCAGGGCAGGCACCGGCCCAGGGCGTCGCGGGCGGCCGACACGCCGGCCGCGACGGCCTCGGGGTCGCCCTCGACCAGGGCGCGGCGGGCGGCCAGCGCGTGCCGCCAGGCGATCCACCGGGGGTCGGTCGCGGCGTCCAGGGCCGCGGCGGCGCGGTCGTGCTCGGCGGTGAAGGCGGCCGGGTCGTCCCGGTCGCTGGCGGACAGCAGACGCCAGAGCGCACCGTCGAGGTCCCCCACGGTCAGGCGTTCCGGGCCGGGGGTCACGCGGTCCTCCACACGGTCCGGCCGCTGCGCGGCCACGGGTCCGGCGGCCGGCGTGGCGGCTCCTCCGGGCGGGACGTCCGCACCGTTCTACCCTCGTCGGGTGCCTGGGACGCCTCCGACGCGGTACGCCTTTCTGGGACCCGAGGGTACCTTCGCCGAAGCGGCCCTGATCAGCGCCGTCGCCCCGCCGGAGGGCGCCCGGTACCCCGCTGCCGGGGTGCCGGCCGCGCTGGCCGCCGTCCGTGCGGGGGACGTCGACGCCGCGCTCGTGCCGCTGGAGAACTCCGTCGAGGGCTCCGTGCCGGCCACCATGGACGGCCTGGCCGACGGCGACCCGCTGCTGATCACCCGCGAGGTGTTCCTGACGGTCTCCTTCGTCCTCGCCGGCCGCCCGGGGGCGACGCTGGCCGACGTCCGCTCGGTCGCCAGCCACCCGCACGCGCTGGCCCAGACCGCCGGCTCGCTGGCGCGGCTGCTGCCCGGCGTCGTCCCGCTGCCGGCCACCTCCACCGCGGAGGCCGCGCGGCAGGTGGCGGCCGGCGAGCACGACGCCGCGGTCTGCGCGCCGATCGCCGCCGAGCGGTACGGCCTCGCCGCCCTGGCCGACGACGTGGCCGACCGGCCCGGCGCCGTCACCCGGTTCGTGCTCGTCGCCCCGCCCGGGCCGCTGCCCGAGCCGACGGGCAACGACAAGACCTCGCTGGTCGCCGTCGTGGGGGACCGCACCGGCGCGCTGCTGGACCTGCTGGGCGAGTTCGCCGTCCGCGGCATCAGCCTGACCCGCATCGAGTCACGCCCCACCCGGGAGCGGCTGGGCGTCTACTCCTTCTCCCTCGACTGCGAAGGGCACGTCGCCGACGCCCGGGTGGGGGAGGCGCTCTCGGCGCTGCACCGCGTCTGCGACGACCTGCGCTTCCTCGGCTCCTACCCGCGCACCGACGGCCGGCACAACAAGCCGGTGACGCCGGTGTCGACCGACGCGGCGTTCGGCGAGGCCGCCGGCTGGCTCGAGCGGGTGCGCGCCGGCCGCGTGTGAGGCCGGCTTCCGCCGTGATCATCGGCGTCTGGCGGGCGTCGTCGGCGTGTCGGGCAGCCACCCGCCGATGATCACCGGCATCACACCCGTTCGAGCTCGCGCTCCGGCTCCTCGGGCGAGGGCCGGCGGGCCAACCGGCCGGGCCACCAGGTGCGGTCGCCCAGGAGCGAGACCGCCGACGGCACGACGAGCGAGCGGACGACGAAGGTGTCGAGCAGGACGCCGAAGCCGACCAGGAACGCCAGCTGCACGAGGAACAGCAGCGGCAGCACCGACAGCGCCCCGAACGTCGCGGCGAGCACCATCCCGGCCGACGTGATGACCCCGCCGGTCACCGCCAGCGCCCGCAGCACGCCGTCCTTCGCACCGTGCCGCAGCGACTCCTCGCGGGCGCGGGTCATGAGGAAGATGTTGTAGTCGATCCCCAGCGCGACGAGGAACACGAAGGCGATCAGCAGGATGCCGGGGTCGCTGCCCGGGAAGCCGAACACGCCGTCGAACAGCAGCGCGGCCACGCCCACCGTCGCCCCGACGCTGAGGACGACGGTCGCGACCAGCAGCAGCGGGGCGACCAGCGCGCGCAGCAGCAGCGCCAGCACGACGGTGATGACCACGAGCACGCTCGGCACGATCACCCGCAGGTCGCGGGCCGCGGTCTCCCGGGCGTCGAGGTTGCTGGCGGTGTCGCCGCCGACCAGCGCGTCCGGGTCGGCGGCGTCCAGCTCGGTGCGCAGCTGCTGCACCACGTCGATGGCCTCGGTGCTGTCGGCCGGGACGTCGAGCACCACGTCGAGCCGGACCAGCCCGTCGGCGGCGACCGGCGGGCCACCGGGGGCTCCCCCCGTGAAGGGCACCACCGTCGCGACGCCGTCCGTGCCGGTGGCCGCCTCGGCCACCGCCGGCCAGGTCGCCTCCGGCGTGACGACGACGGTCGGGCTGCCCGAGCCCGCGTCGAAGTGCCGGGCCAGCGCCTCCTGCCCGGCGACGCCGTTGGACTCGCCCCGGATCGCGTCGGAGAAGGTGATGCCCGAGGCGTCGTAGGTGGGCGCGAAGACGGCGGCGGCCACCAGTGCCAGCGTGCTCAGCGCGAGCACCCGGCGCGGGCGCCGGCCCACCGCGGCGGCGACCCGCTGCCAGCCGCGGCCCTCCGGCGGCTCGATGCCGTAGCGCGGGCGGAACGGCCAGAACGCGGCGCGGCCGAGCAGCACCAGCGCGGCCGGCAGGAACGACAGCGCGGCCACCACCGACAGCGTGACGCTCACCGCCGAGATCGGGCCCAGGCCGCGGTTGGAGGCCAGGTCGGAGAACAGCAGGCAGAGCACGCCGAGGACGACGGTGGCGCCCGAGGCCACGATCGGCTCCCACGACCGGCGTAACGCGGTGCGCATCGCGGCGTACTTCGACCGTTCCCGCCGCAGCTCCTCGCGGAAGCGGGCGACCAGCAGCAGGCCGTAGTCGGTGGCCGCGCCGACCACCAGGATCGAGGCGATCCCCTGGCTCTGCCCGTTGACGGTGATGACCCCGGCGTCGGCCAGCAGGTAGGCGACCGCGTTGCCGGCGGTGAGCGCCAGGCCGGCGGTGCCGATGACCAGGAACGGCAGCAGCGGGCTGCGGTAGACGACGAGCAGGATCAGCAGGACGACGCCGAAGGCGGCGAGCAGCAGCAGCCCGTCGATGCCGGCGAAGCCGTTGGCGAAGTCGGCGAAGATGCCGCCGGGGCCGGTGACGAAGGCGTCGGTGCCCTCGACCGGGAGCGTCTCGCGCAGGTCCTCGACCAGCGTCACGATCTCGTCGCCGACGTCCGGGGTGATCGGCAGCAGCGCCTGCACGGCCTCGCCGTCCTCGGCGGGGATGGGCGGCGTCGGCTGCCCGGCCAGGGCGCCGGCCTCCTCGGCGACGCGGGCGGCCTCCTGGACCCGCTCGCCGATGGTGGCCAGGGTCTGCTGGTCGAGCCGCCCGTCGGTGCTCTCCCAGAGCAGGACGGCGGGGATCGACTCGGTCCGCGAGAAGCCCTGCTGCAGGTCGGCCACCCTGGTGGACTCGGCGCTGTCCGGGAGGAACGCGGCGGTGTCGTTCTCCTGCAGGCCGGTCAGCCGGCTGCTGAGGGAACCCAGGGGGCCGGCGGCGCCGAGCCAGACGAGGAGGACGAGTGCGGGGAGCAGCCAGCGGAGCCGGGCCATGGTGTCATCCCTCGATCAGCGATAATCTCGACGATCGAGAGGTTAGGGACCCGGCCCAGCCGGCGCAACCCCGGGAGGTGGGCGGTGGCTGACGACCCGCGGCAGGAGGTCGCACTGCTGCTGCGCCGGCTGAGCGTAGAGCTCGACGCGGTCGGGCAGCGGTTCGCCACGATCCACGGGCTGGGCCGGACCGACGTGCGCGCGCTCGTCGCGATCATGGATGCCGCCCGCCGCGGCGAGGCGCTCACTGCCGGGACGCTGGGGCAGGCGGTCGAGCTGAGCTCGGCGTCGGTGACCGCGCTGGTCGACCGGCTGGAGAAGGCCGGTCACGTGCGCCGGGTGCGCGACCCCGCCGACCGTCGTCGGGTGGCGCTGGAGATGTCGGCGTCCGCGATGGCCGCCGGCGCGCAGTTCTTCGGCGGGCTCAACCGCGACCTGCTCGCCGCGATGGCGGGCCACTCCGAGGACGAGCTCGCCGTCGTCCACCGGTTCCTCGAGGAGATGACCGACGTGATCGTCCGCCACGCCCGCGCCGTCGACTGAGCGCCGCGCGCCCGGACCGGGACCGCTCCTACAGGTAGAGGCCGGTGGACTCCTCGATCCGCTCGGCCGCGACGGCGTGCACGTCGCGCTCGCGCAGGATGACCAGCTCCTCGCCGTGCACCTCGACCTCGTGCTGGTCCTCGGGGGAGAAGAGCACCTGGTCGCCGACCTTCACCTGGCGGACGCCGGACCCCACGCCGCGCGCCTCGCCCCAGACCAGCCGCTTGGCCACCTGTGCGGTCGCCGGGATCAGGATGCCGCCGGTGGACCGCCGCTCGCCGTCCTCCCGGCGCAGTGCGACCAGGATGCGGTCGTGCAGCATCTTGATCGGCAGCTTCCCGGCGGCTTCTGGCACGCCGATCACGGTACGCGGCGGTGACCTCCGGGATCGGCCCTCCTGCAGGGCCCCGCCGCCGGCCCCGTCCAGAGGCTCGTTTCGAGCCTGCGAGGGATGAGGACGGGGTCCTTCCACGGTGGGGGGCAGGGGGGTCCTCCTCCTACGACCAGCCGAGCTCGTGCAGCCGGTCGTCGTCGATGCCGAAGTGGTGCGCGATCTCGTGGACGACGGTGATGGTGACCTCCTCGACGACCTCCTCGGCGGTCGAGCAGAGGGCACAGATCGCCTCGCGGTAGACCATGATCCGGTCGGGCAGCGCGCCGCCGTACTCCCAGCCACGCTCGGTCAGCGCGTGGCCCTCGTAGAGGCCCAGGAGGTCGGGTTCCTCCTCGTTACGGTCCTCCACCAGGACGACGACGTTGTCCATCAGCGCCAGCAGTTCCGGCGGCACCTGGTCGAGGGCGTCGGCGACCAGCCCCTCGAAGACCGGGAGGGGGAGCGGCCTCACCAGGAGGTCGGCAGGGGGCGGCCCTCCTCGTAGCCCGCCGCGCTCTGCACCCCCACCACCGCGCGCTCGTGGAACTCGTCGACGGTGCGGGCGCCGGCGTAGGTGAACGACGAGCGGACGCCGGCGACGATCTGGTCGACCAGGTCCTCGACGCCCGGCCGCGCGGGGTCCAGGTACATCCGCGAGGAGGAGATGCCCTCCTCGAACAGCCCGGCGCGGGCCCGGTCGAAGCCGCTCTGGGTCGACGTCCGGGCCTTGACCGCGCGGGCCGAGGCCATGCCGAAGGACTCCTTGTACAGCCGGCCGGAGCCGTCGTCGTGGATGTCCCCGGCGCTCTCGTACGTGCCGGCGAACCACGAACCGACCATCACGCTGGCCGCGCCGGCGGCCAGGGCCAGGGCGATGTCGCGCGGGTGGCGGACGCCGCCGTCGGCCCAGACGTGCTTGCCGAGCGCGCGGGCCGCCGCGGCGCACTCCTCGACCGCGGAGAACTGCGGCCGGCCGACGCCGGTCATCATCCGCGTGGTGCACATGGCACCGGGACCCACGCCGACCTTGGCGACGTCCGCCCCGGCCTCGATCAGGTCGCGGGTGCCCTGGGCGGTGACCACGTTGCCCGCCACGACCGGCATCGACCCGGCCACCGAGCGGGCCGCGCGCACCGCCTCGACCGCCTTCTCCTGGTGCCCGTGCGCGGTGTCGACGACGAGCACGTCGACGCCCGCGGCGAGCAGGGCACCGGCCTTCCCCGCGACGTCGCCGTTGATCCCGACGGCCGCCGAGGTGAGCAGGAGGCCGTTCGCGTCCACCGCGGGCTGGTAGAGGGCCGACCGGAGCGCGCCCTTGCGGGTGACGACGCCGACCAGCCGGTCGCCCTCGACCACCGGTGCCGCGCTGACCCGCTCCCCGGACAGCACGTCGAAGATCTTCGGCAGGTCGGTGCCGGCCGGGACGGTGAGCGGGTCCTCTGTCATGACCTGGGAGAGCTGGGTGAACCGGTCGACGCCCTGGCACTGGCCGTCGGTGACCACGCCGACCGGGGAGCTGCCCTCGACGACCACGACGATGCCGTGCGCCCGCTTGGTCAGCAGGGCGAGGGCCTCCCCGACGGTCGACGTCGGCGACAGGGTGATGGGCGTGTCGTAGACCGGGTGGCGGGCCTTGGTCCAGGCGACCACCTCGCCGACGACGTCGGCGGGGATGTCCTGCGGCAGCACGGCCAGCCCGCCGCGGCGAGCCACGGTCTCGGCCATGCGCCGGCCGGAGATCGCGGTCATGTTGGCGACGACGACCGGGATCGTCGTCCCCACCCCGTCGGGGGTGGTCAGGTCGACCTCCAGCCGGGAGCCCACGGTGCTGTGGTTGGGCACCATGAAGACGTCGGCGTAGGTGAGGTCGGTGGCCGGGCGCTGGCCGTTCAGGAACCGCATGACGGCCATTGTCCCGCACGCCGAGCCCGGCGAGATCGGCGATCTCGCACGCTCGCGGGCCGGCATCCGTGCGAGATCGGCGATCTCGCCGGACCAGGACACGGCGACCGGCTCGGCCTCGGTGAAGCCGGTGCGCGGCATCGCCGTCCACACCGGGGTGCGGCGCAGCAGGGCGGCGACCAGGCCGCGCAGCCGGAACCAGGCGTGCAGCTGCCGGTAGCCGACGTTCTCCATCAGCCCGGCCAGCAGCAGCGCGCCGACCTCCCGGCCGCGCGTGTAGCGGGCGTAGGAGAACTCCTCGACCGCGACGGCGGCGGTCGACAGCAGCGTGCCCAGCCCCAGGGCCAGCCCGAACATCACCAGGGCGGTCGGGACGTCCAGCGCCCCGAGGCCGGCGGCCAGCGCCACCGACGCCAGGCCGACCACCTCGACGACCGGCCCCAGCAGCTCGAAGAGCAGGAAGAACGGCAGCCCGAGGACGCCGACCGGGCCGAAGCGGGGGTTGCCGATCATCCGCCGGTGCTTCCACAGCAGCTGGGCCAGGCCGTGCGACCAGCGGCGGCGCTGCCGGCCCAGGACGGCGAGGGTCTCGGGCACCTCGGTCCAGCAGACCGGCTCGGGCACGAACACCACCCGGTGCGGGCGGCGTTGCCGGCGCAGGTGCTCCTGCAGGGTCACCACCAGCTCGGCGTCCTCGGCGAGGGAGAGCGCGTCGAGGCCGCCGACCTCGACGACCAGGTCGCGCCGGAAGAGGCCGAAGGCGCCGGAGATGATGAGCAGCGCGTTGGCGTCGGCCCAGCCGGTGCGGCCGAGCAGGAACGAGCGCAGGTACTCGACCACCTGGAAGCGGACCACCCACCGGGAGGACAGCCGCGGCTCCAGGACGCTGCCGCGGGCCACCCGCGCGCCGTTGGCCGCCCGGATGACGCCGCCGGCGGCGACCACGTTGGCCCGGTCCTCGACGAACGGGCGGGCCACCTGCACGAGCGCCTCGGGCTCGAGCAGCGAGTCGGCGGCGACCATGCGTACCAGCGGGTGCCGGGCGACGTTGAGCGCCGCGTTCAGCGCGTCGAGACCGCCGACCCCGGCACCCACGCCGTGGGCGACACGCTGGCCACCCTGGAGCTGGAGCGCGCCCGGGTGCGGGCCGCGGTCACCGAGCTGCTGAGCGCCGTCGGGTCGGGTGGCCGGGACGCCGCCGACGGGCCACCTACGATCGAGCGGTGATCGACCTGCGCCTGGTGCGTGAGCACCCCGACCTCGTCAAGGCCAGCCAGCGAGCCCGCGGGGCCGACGAGTCCCGGGTCGACGAGCTGCTCGCCGCCGACGCCGCCCGCCGTGAGGCGGTCAAGCGCGCCGACGACCTGCGGGCCGAGCAGAAGGCGGCCTCGCAGGCGGTGCGGAAGGCGACGCCGCAGGACCGGCCGGCCGTCCTGGAGAAGGCGAAGGCGCTCGCCGCCGAGGTCAAGGACGCCGAGGAGGCGCTGCGGGCCGCCGACGCGGCGCTGCGGAGGGCGCACCTGCGCATCCCCAACGTGGTCCACGACGGTGTCCCGCCCGGCGGTGAGGACGACGCGGTGACCCTGCGCACCGTGGGCGAGGTGCCGGCCCACGACTTCCCGGTGCGCGACCACCTGGCGATCGGCGAGGCGCTCGGCGCGATCGACACGGAGCGCGGGGCCAAGGTCTCCGGCGCCCGCTTCTACTTCCTGACCGGCCCGGGCGCGATGCTCGAGTTCGCGCTGGCGCAGCTGGCGATCGGCCAGGCGGTGACGGCCGGGTTCACCCCCGTCGTCGCCCCCGCCCTGGTGCGGCCCGAGGCGATGGAGGGGACCGGCTTCCTCGGCGAGCACGACGAGGAGGTCTACCGGGTCGAGCGCGACGACCTCTACCTCGTCGGCACCTCCGAGGTCGCGCTGGCGGGCATGCGCAGCAACGAGGTGCTCGACCTCTCGGCCGGGCCGCTGCGCTACGCGGGCTGGTCGTCCTGCTTCCGCCGCGAGGCCGGCTCCTACGGCAAGGACACCCGCGGCATCATCCGCGTGCACTGGTTCGACAAGGTCGAGATGTTCAGCTTCTGCCGGCCGGAGGACGCCGCGGCGGAGCACCTGCGGCTGCTGACCTGGGAGGAGCAGTTCCTGCAGGCCCTGGAGCTGCCCTACCGCGTCGTCGACATCGCCGCGGGCGACCTGGGCACCAGCGCCGCCCGCAAGTACGACATCGAGGCCTGGTTCCCCTCGCAGGGCACCTACCGGGAGCTCACCTCGACCTCGGACTGCACCACCTTCCAGGCCCGCCGGCTGAACACCCGATACCGCGACGCCGACGGGAGGAACCAGACCGCGGCCACGCTCAACGGCACGCTCTGTGCGATCGCCCGCACCATCGCCTGCCTGCTCGAGGTGCACCAGCGCGCCGACGGGTCGGTGCACGTGCCGGAGGCGCTGCGCCCGTTGCTCGGCGGCGTCGAGGCGCTCACCCCCGGCATGACGCTCGTGGCGCCCGCGCCGGGCCGGTCGCATGAGGGCTGACCGGCCGGACGTGCTGCCCAGCACCGGGACCGCCGGCGCCAGGGCGGAGGACGTCGTCGAGCTCGGGGACCTCGGTACCTGGCGGCCCGAGCTGGTCGCCACCGACCTCGACGGCACGCTGCTCACCTCCGACGGCGAGGTCAGCGCGCGCACCCGGGCGGCGCTGACGGCGTGCTGGGACGTCGGCATCCCGGTGGTCGGGGTGACCGGCCGCGGCCCGCGGCTGTTCGACAGCGTGCGCGCGGCCCTCGACGGGCGCGGCATCGCCGTCCTCGCGCAGGGCGGCTTCGTCGTCGACCTGGAGCGCGACGAGGTGCTGCGCACGGTCGGCCTGCCGCGCGAGCAGGCGACCGCGGTCATCGAGCAGATCGAGTCGGTCGCCGGCGAGCTCGTCATCGCCGTGGAGGACGCCGCCGAGCAGGGCGAGGTGCACTCCCCGCTGCGGGTCCAGCACGGCTTCGACTGGCCCTACCCGGAACCGGCGCACCTGCTGCCCCGGCACCAGGTGCTGCCCACCGGGGCGGTGCTCAAGGTCTTCCTCCGCTCGCAGACCCTCGGCCAGGACGAGCTGCTGGCGCGGGCCCGCGAGGTGGTCGACCCGTCCCGCGCCGAGGTCACCCACGCCGGGCTGGGGTTCATCGAGGTGCTCCCGCCGGGCATCACCAAGGCGACCGGCCTGGCCATCGCGCTGGAGCGCTACGGGGTCGGCTTCGGCGACGTGCTGGTCTTCGGCGACATGCCCAACGACCTGCCGATGATCGAGGCGGTGCGGGACGCCGGCGGCCGGGCGGTCGCGGTGGCGAACGCGCACCCCGCCGTCCGGGCGGCCACCCCGCTGCTCACCAGCGGGCACGACGTCGACGGCGTCGCCCGCTACCTGGAGGCACTGCTCGACGGGAGGCGGCCGGGTGTCTGACTGGCAACCGCGGCTCATCGCGACCGACATGGACGGCACCTTGCTGCGCGGGAACGACACCGTCAGCGACGCGACGGTGGTTGAGCTGGAGCGCTGGCGGTCCGAGGGCGTACCGGTCGTGCTCGCCACGGGCCGGCCGCCGCGCTGGATGGTCCGCATCCGCGAGGTGCTGCGCCACGGCACGGCGGTGTGCTGCAACGGCGCCGTCCTGCTGGACCTGGCCGGCTTCGAGGTGCTCGAGGAGGACGCCCTCGAGCCCGCGGTGCTGCAGCAGGTCACCGCCGAGCTGCGCCGGCACCAGCCCGACACCTGGTTCGCCGTCGAGTACGGCCTGGAGTTCCGCCACGAGCCGGTCTACCAGCCGCGGTGGGACGTCGACGCGCCCGGCGTGGCGGTGGCGACGCTGGAGGAGATGGTTGCCGCGCCCGTGGCCAAGCTGCTGGCCCGCCACGAGACGCTGCCGCGGAACGACTTCATCGCGCTCGTGGAGCGGGTCGTGGGGGAGACCGCCACGGTCACCAACTCCTCCACCGACGCGCTGGCCGAGATCTCCGCGCGCGGCGTCACCAAGGCCACCGGCATCGCCAAGGTGGCTGCCGAGCACGGCGTCGGCCCCGAGGACGTCGTCGTCTTCGGTGACATGCCCAACGACATCGCCGCGTTCGACTGGGTGCGCGAGGGCGGTGGCCGGGCGGTGGCGATGGCCCACGCCCACCCCGACCTGCTCGCCGCGGCCACGGACGTCACCGGCACCAACGAGGACGACGGCGTCGCGGCCTTCCTCGCTTCGCTGTGACACCGTCGGCCGCCCAGCGCGCCGTGATCATCGGCGGGTGGCTGATCCCGTCGGCGTGTCGGACGACCACCTGCCGATGATCACGGTGGCGCTTCCTCACTCGGCGCGGAGGCGGGCCGCGCGCAGGGCCACCCCGGCGGCCCGGGGGTCCCCGGCCGGCAGCAGGGCGAGCAGCCGGTCGTGGGCGTCGAGGTCGTCCTCGCCCTGGGGGTGCAGGACGAAGGCGTGCAGCACCCCCACGTCGCGGGTGGCCAGCGCCGCGGACCGCAGCCCGGCGGTCAGCTCCTCGCGCAGCTGCCGGATCTCGGTCGCGTCCGACCGCGGCAGCAGGGGGCCGGCGCACGTCCGCAGGGCGGCGGCGACCTGCCCGGCGCGCAGTGCCCGGCGGGCCGACCCGAAGTCGCTGTCCACCGCGCCCGCGAGCCGGTAGGGGCGGGTGCGCAGCACGTCGGCGCCCAGCAGCGAGCGCAGCCGGCGCATCTGCACGCGCACGGTCGTCTGGTTGCCGTCGTCCCCGTAGAGCAGGTAGGCGAGCTGCTCCCCGGTGAGGCCCTCCGGGTGCAGGGCGAGGGCGGTGAGGATCTCCGCCGCACGCAGCGGCAGGGGGACGGCGCGACCGTCGAGCACCGCGCTCGGCGTGCCGTTGCCCGTGACCCGCAGCGCCAGTGCCGAGGTGCGCGACGGGCCCGTCGTCCGGGAGGGGCGCTGCGGCTCCCGCAGCAGGTGGCCCTCGGCGAGCGGCTCGACCAGCACCTCCCGGCCGTCGGGCAGCAGCACCCGGTCGGTCGCCCCGTCCAGGTCGACGCGGTCGGGCCACCCGCCGGACGGGTCGGGGGCGAGCACCCGGCCGGTGGGGGTGACGAGCGCGCCGGCCGTGCCCCTTAGCTGGGCGAGGTGCGGCGCGTTGCGCAGCAGGAAGCGCTGGTCGGCCTCGGCCGTGCGGACCCGCAGCTCGGCCTCGGCCAGCTGCGCGGTGGTCGACACCAGCTGTGCCAGCGACGGGTGCATCACCCGCAGCGGCCCGCTGAGGTCGACCGCCCCCAGGACCGCCCCGGTGTCGGGGTCGTGCACCGGCGCGGCCACGCACGTCCACGAGTGGTACGTGCGGACCAGGTGCTCGGCGGAGTGGATCTGAACCGGCGCGTCCACCGCCAGCGTGGTGCCCATCGCGTTGGTCCCGATGGCGGTCTCGCTCCAGTCCGTGCCGGGGAACAGGCCGACCCGGTCCGCGGGGCCCAGCAGCTCGACGGCCCCCTCCCGCCAGAGGATGTGGCCCGCGGCGTCGGTGACGAGCAGCAGGTGCACCGCCTCCTCGGCGACGCCCGCCAGGCTGTTCCGCAGCAGCGGCATGACGGCGCCCAGCGGGTGGGCCGATCGGATGTCGCGCAGCTCGTTCGGGGCGTGCACCACCGGCGGCGTGCGGCGGTCGGGGTCCACGCGGGCCGCCAGGCTGCGCTCCCAGGACGCGGAGACGACCGGACGGGGCGCCCGGCGGACCGGACCGTCGCCGAGCACGGCGTCGAAGGTCTCGGCGAGCCGCCTGGCGTGCGCGGCCGGGTCGGTACCGGCCAGGTCACGGCCGGTGCGGGGGAGCCGGTGCCGGGCGGAACGGGTCATGACACCCCCGAGCGTCCTGGCCGGGCGGGCGGCCCCGGCCTGCCGCGGATCATCACCCATGCCCGTCCGGCCAGCAAGGCGCGCCGGGCGGTCCCGCCACCGGGAAGGTCACCGGGTCCCCTGCCCGGCCGGGCAGGTGCCGGCCCGGCCGGGTGGAGAGGTCCGGACGGCGGCCGGGTCGATGCAACGTCGGTGCAACGTGGCGCGTGCCACAGTGGCGCGACGCTGCGACGTCCCGATGCGCCGACCCACCGAGGAGTGAGCCTGCGATGAGCGCCCCCCGGCCGCCCGAGCTGACCGCTGCGGACTACCCCCTGTCGATCAACCGTCCCGAGCTGCTGCGCACCCCCACCGGCAAGCCGATCACGGCCCTGACCATGGACGCGGTCGTCTCCGGTGAGCTCTCGGCCGAGGACCTGCGGATCGCGCCCGAGACCCTCCAGCTGCAGGCGCAGCTCGCCGACGCCAGCGGCCGTCCCCAGCTGGCCGCCAACTTCCGCCGGGCCGCCGAGATGACGGCCATCCCGGACGACGAGGTCCTCGGCATGTACAACGCGCTGCGCCCGCGGGCGTCCACGGCAGCGCAGCTCGGTGAGCTGGCCGACCGCCTGGAGGGGACGTACGGGGCGCCGGTCTGTGCCGCCCTGGTCCGCGAGGCCGCCGAGGTCTACGCGCGCCGCGACCTCCTGGCCCGCCCGACCGCCGACGTCGGCTGACCCGTTCCGCAGGACCGAGAGGGGACGTCCCGCCCATGACCAGCACGAAACCCCGCACCTCGACGCGCACCGAGGTCCTCGAGAGCCGCCCGGTGAACCTCGACGGGTTCGTCGAGGAGTGGCCCGAGAAGGGCCTGGTCGCGATGGAGAGCGACTTCGACCCGGCGCCCAGCGTGCGGGTCGAGGACGGCCGGATCGTCGAGCTCGACGGCAGGTCGCGTGACGACTTCGACTTCATGGACACCTTCATCGCCAACCACGCGATCGACGTTGCGTCGGCGGAGGCGTCCATGGCCATCTCCTCGGCCCAGATCGCGCGGATGCTCATCGACCCGGGGGTCTCCCGCGACGAGGTGCTCGCGGTGACCCGCGGCCTCACGCCGGCCAAGGTCCTCGACGTCGTCAAGCTGATGAACGTCGTGGAGATCATGCAGGGGATGCAGAAGATGCGTGCCCGGCGCACACCGGCGAACCAGGGGCACTCCACCAGCGCCCGGGACAACCCGATCCAGGTCGCCGCGGACGCCGCCGAGGGAGCCCTGCGCGGGTTCGCCGAGCTGGAGACGACCCTGGGGGTCCTGCGGTACGCCCCCCTGGTGGCCATCGCGTTGCAGGTGGGCGCCCAGGTCGGCCGGGGCGGCGTGCTCACGCAGTGCGCGCTGGAGGAGGCCACCGAACTCGAGCTCGGGATGCGCGGCATCACCGCCTACGCGGAGACGATCTCGATCTACGGCACCGAGTCGGTGTTCGTCGACGGGGACGACACCCCGTGGTCCAAGTCGTTCCTGGCCGCGGCGTACGCCTCGCGCGGGATCAAGATGCGCTTCACCTCGGGCACCGGGTCGGAGGTGCAGATGGGCAACGCCGAGGGCAAGTCGATGCTGTACCTGGAGATCCGCTGCATCCTGATGGCCAAGGGGGCCGGGGTGCAGGGGCTGCAGAACGGTTCGATCAGCTGCATCGGCGTGCCCGGGGCGGTGCCGGGCGGCCTCCGGGCGGTGGCCGCGGAGAACCTGGTGGCCAGCATGGTCGACCTGGAGTGCGCGTCGGGGAACGATCAGTCGTTCTCGCACTCTGCCATGCGTCGAACGGCGCGGGCGATGCCCCAGATGCTCCCGGGCACCGACTTCGTGTGCTCGGGGTACTCGTCGGTCCCGAACGCCGACAACATGTTCGCCGGGTCGAACTTCGACACCGAGGACTTCGACGACTGGAACACCATCCAGCGGGACTTCCAGGTCGACGGGGGGCTCCGGCACGTCCGCGAGGACGAGATCCTCGCCGCCCGCAACAAGGCGGCCCGTGCGCTGCAGGCGGTCTTCGCCCACCTCGACCTCCCGCCGATCACCGACGACGAGATCGAGGCGGCCACCTACGCCAACTCCTCGAACGACTACCCGCTCCGGGACGTGCTCGCCGACCTCAAGGGCGCGCAGTCCATCATGGACCGGGAGATCACCGGCCTGGACCTGGTCAAGGGCCTGGAGTCGGCCGGCTTCCACGACGTCGCGGAGAACCTGCTCACCGTCCTGCGCCAGCGGGTGTCCGGTGACCTGCTGCAGACCTCCGCCGTCCTGACAGCGGACTTCACACCGCTGTCGGCGATCAACGACCCCAACGACTACGCCGGTCCGGGCACCGGGTACCGGCTCCAGGGCGAGCGCTGGGAGCAGCTCAAGAAGCTGCGCCACGTCACGTCGTCGACCAACCCCGAGGCCGAGGTGGGCTGAACGATGACCACTCCGACGACGACCGCGCCGGAACGCACGGTCAGCCTCCGGGAGGTGGGTCCCGCGCGGCGCGGCACCCGCCCCGACGAGGTCGTCATCGCGCTGTCCCCGGCCTTCGCCGGGCACTTCACCAAGACGATCGTCGACGTCCCGCACGCCGAGGTGCTCCGCCAGCTGATGGCCGGCGTCGAGGAACAGGGCGTGACGGCGCGGCTGGTGCGGGTGCTCGACACCGCGGACCTGGCGGCTATCTCGCACACCGCGGCGAGGCTGTCCGGGTCGGGGATCTCGGTGGGCGTGCTCTCCCGCGGCACGACGATGATCCACCAGAAGGACCTGCCGCGGCTGAGCAACCTGGAGCTCTTTCCGCAGTCCCCGCTGCTCGACGCCCCGGTGTTCCGGATGATCGGCTCGAACGCCGCGCAGTACGCCAAGGGGGAGTCCCCGCAGCCGGTGCCGACCCGCAACGACCAGATGGCCCGCCCCCGCTGGCAGGCGAAGGCGGCACTGCTGCACCTGAAGGAGTTCGACTGCATCGAGGCGGGCCGGGGTCCGGTGGAGGTCGAGGCCGTCTTCGGTCCGGGCACCGCCGGCTGAGGTGGGCGCACGCGAGGGCGCCCCGCCGGAGGGGCTGCTCGTCGTCGGCGTCGACATCGGCAACTCGACGACCGAGGCGTGCCTGGCTGTCGTCGCGCCCGACGGCTCGATCACCTACCTGGGCACCGACCTGACCCGGACCACCGGGGTGAAGGGCACCCCGGACAACACCGAGGGCGCCCTCAAGGCGATCCGCGGCGCCCTGGCCAGCGCGGGCCGGAGCGCGGGCCAGGTCGAGACCGTGCTGCTGAACGAGGCGACGCCGGTGATCAGCGGCCTGGCCATGGAGACGATCACCGAGACGATCATCACCGAGTCGACGATGATCGGGCACAACCCCACCACCCCGGGTGGTGGGGGTCTCGGCGTCGGCACCACGCGGTCGATCGGGGAGCTGGGAGAGCAGCAGCCCGGTGAGCCGGTGGTGTGCGTCGTGCCGCACGGGTGGGACTTCGACGACGTCGCGGCGACGCTGAACGCCGCCGTCGCCGCCGGTGTGGACGTCGTCGCGGCGATCCTGGCCGGGGACGACGCCGTCCTGGTCACCAACCGGCTCGCCCGGCCCATCCCGGTGGTGGACGAGGTCTCCGCCGTGGAGAAGGTCCCGCTGGGCATGCTGGCTGCCGTCGAGGTGGCCGCACCGGGGCGGACCATCCGGACGCTGTCCAACTCCTACGGCCTGGCCACCGTCTTCGACCTGGACCCCGTCCAGACCCGGCAGGTGTCCCCGGTGGCCCGGGCGCTGACCGGCAACCGCTCGGCGGTGGTCGTGCGCACGCCGACGGGGGACGTCACCGATCGGCGCATCCCGGTCGGCGAGCTGGTGCTGCACGGCGCGGGCAAGACGCTGCGGGTGGACGTCGACGCCGGCGCGGAGGCGATCATGGAGGTCGTCGGCCGGGCGCAGCCCCTCGACGACGCGCGCGGGGAGCCCGGGACCCACGTCGGCGGCATGCTCGCCCAGGTCCGCGACACGATGGCCGACGTCATGGACGTCGCCGGCCAGCCGGACGTGCCGGTGTCCGACATCGCCATCCGTGACGTGCTCGCGGTCGACACGTTCGTCCCGGCCGAGGTGCGCGGTGGGCTGGCCGGGGAGGTGGCCCTGGAGAACGCGGTCGCGCTCGCGGCGATGGTGCGGACCAGCCGCAGCCGGATGCAGTTGGTCGCCGACCTGGTGTCCGAGGGGCTGGGCGCCGCGGCGGGGATCGGCGGGGTCGAGGGCGAGATGGCGGTGGGCGGTGCGCTCACCACGCCCGGCGTCGACCGGCCGATCGCCGTCCTCGACCTGGGCGGAGGCTCGACGGACGCCGCCCTGCTCACCCGCGAGGGCGAGTGCACGGCCGTCCACGTGGCCGGGGCCGGGGAGCTGGTCACCAAGCTGATCGACTCCGAGCTGGCGCTGGGCGACCGAGAAGTGGCCGAGGGCGTCAAGTGGTTCCCGCTCGGCAAGGTGGAGAGCTTCTTCCACCTGCGCCACGAGGACGGCACGGTGGAGTTCGTCGATCAGCCGCTGCCGCCGCACGTCTTCGCCCGGGTCGTGGTGCTGACCCCGGACGGTCCCGCACCGGTCCCCACCCGGCACGGCCTGGACCACGTCCGGCGGGTGCGCCGCGAGGCGAAACGGCGGGTCTTCGTGGTCAACGCCCTGCGCGCACTGCGCCAGGTGGCGCCGGGGGGCAACCTGCGGGCGCTGGAGTTCGTCGTCCTGCTCGGCGGCTCGGCGCTGGACTTCGAGATCCCGGACATGATCGCCGACGCCCTCGCCCCGCACGGGATCGTCTGCGGCACGGGCAACGTGCTCGGCACCGAGGGACCCCGCAACGCGGTCGCATCGGGTCTGGTCCGCGCCCACGCCGCCCTGGTGGCGGAGGAGGCCCGGTGCCGGAGCAGCTGACGGCGCCGGGGCCGCGGCCGGCCGTGCTGGTGTACCGGCACCCCGGGGCCCCGGCGGTGGTGCTGCGGCAGGTCTGCGCCGGCGTCGAGGAGGAGGGCGTGCCCACGGACGTCACCGAGGTCCCCGGCCCGGACGACGCCACCGCCCTGGCCCACGCGGCGGCCGGCGAGTCCCGGCTGGGCGTGGGCATCGGCCTGGACGCGGCCGGTGCCGCCGCCGTGCACCACGGCACGCTGCCCGAGGGGACGCCGGTGGTCACGACGCCGGCCCAGGCGCTCTCCTCGGACTGGCGACGGGTCGGCCGGATCGCCGCCCGGGTGGTCAAGCACCTGCCGCTGGTCTGACCGCCCGCACACACGCCGACGGCGCCGCCACGCGGGACGGCGCCGTCAGCGTGCGTGCCCGCTCAGGTGAACAGGTTGTAGGCCACCACCATGTTGACGATCGCGAGCACGATGGCGATGGTGCCGGTCACCAGCCCGGCCGTGGCCTGGCCACCCCGTCCGCCGTCGCGCCGTGCCGCGGCGCCGAGGCCGACGGCCACCACGCCGAGGGCCAGACCCACGACGGCGAAGAGCAGGGCCAAGAGGATGCCGGCGATGCCGGTCACCAGCGAGGCGACCGCCAGGCCGTTCGACCCGCCGGTGCGCCCGGTCCGTGCGGTGCTCGTCTGCTCGCTGGTCATGGGTCCTCCACGCGTCGGTCGACGGCCGAGATCTCCGGCCGTCGACCGGCTCGGGTGGGTGTCCGCGGACCGCCCGAAACCGCCCCACCGGGCCGTTCACCAGGTCAGGACATCGGCCACACGTGTCGTGCCCGCCCCGTGACCGACCGCGTGCCAGTCGCCGGCCTGCTGCACCTGGCTGCGGTGTGGTTCCTGCGAGCGGGGGGCCGGAGGCTCCCCCGAGCAGGGACGGGGGTCCGGGGCTCAGCGACAGCCGGGGACGGCACCTGGCCGCGGTGTCGGCCGGCAGGCCGACGATGTCGTCGCTACAGGTACTGGCCGCCCGCGTGCGGGTGCGGCCCCGGCGCCGGCTGCGAGCCGCCGGGCAGCGCGCGGCGACGCATCTCCTCGAGCTGGGCGCGGGCGGCCATCTGCTGGGCGAACAGCGCGGTCTGGATGCCGTGAAAGACGCCCTCGAGCCAGCCGACCAGCTGGGCCTGGGCGATGCGCAGCTCGGCGTCCGACGGCGTCTCGCCCTCGCTGAAGGGCAGCGTGATCCGCTCGAGCTCGTCGCGTAGCTCCGGGGCCAGGCCCTGCTCCAGCTCCCGGATCGAGGATGCGTGGATGTCGCGCAGCCGGTTGCGGCTGGCGTCGTCCAGAGGCGCGGCGCGGACCTCCTCGAGCAGCTGCTTGATCATCGTGCCGATCCGCATGACCTTCGCCGGCTGCTCGACCATCTCGCCGATGCTGCCGCCCTCGCCGGCCGGGTCGTCGCCGCGCGCGCCCAGCGGCCCGCCGTCGGGTACGGGCATCGTGCCGACGGGCCGGCCGTCGGGGCCGACGACGACGACCTGCTGAGGGCGTCCACTGCCGTTGTCAGGTGCGGTCATGTCCCCATCCTCCCCGGCCTCGCGGAGGCCTGCCGGGGTGGCCCTGGTCGCCTCCGGCCGCCAGGGGCAACGTCTAGTGTCGAGGGCCATGGGACCGGGGGAGGCGCGGCTGGACGTCGCCCGCGTCCGGGGCCTCTTCCCGGGTCTCTCCGACGGTCTGGTGCACGCCGAGGGGCAGGCCGGCGCGCTGCTGCCCGAGAACGTCGTGCACGCGGTGGCGCAGGCCATGCGGGTGCCGGTGGCCAACCGGGGCGGGGTGTTCCCGGCGTCCGCGCGTGCCGAGGGGCTGCTCGCCAGCGCCCGTACCGCCGTCGCCGACCTGGTCGGTGGGGTCCCCACCGGCGTCGTCCTCGGGCCGGACCCCTCCCGGCTGACCTGGACCCTCGCCCGGGCACTGGCTCGCACCTGGCGGCCCGGCGACGAGGTGGTGGTCAGCCGGCTCGACCACGACGCCAACGTGCGGCCCTGGGTGGAGCTGGCCGGCCGCGCCGGCGTGGTCGTGCGCTGGGCCGAGGTGGACATCGAGACCGGCGAGCTGCCCGACTGGCAGTACGACGAGCTGCTCGGCCCCCGTACCCGGCTGGTCGCGGTGACGGCGGCGAGCTCCGCCATCGGCACGCGGCCGGAGGTCGCGGCGATCGCCGGGCGCGCGCACGAGGCCGGTGCGCTCGTCTACGTCGACGGCACGCACGCCGCCGCGCACGGCCTGCTAGACCTGCGGGCCCTGGGGGCGGACTTCCTCGCCGTCGCCGCCGACATGTGGTGCGGCCCGCACGTGGGTGCGGTGGTGGCCGACCCGGGGCTGCTCGTGGACCTGGAACCGGAGAAGCTCGCGCCGGTCCCCGACCGGGTGCCCGACCGCTTCGAGAGCGGCGGGCACGCCTTCGAGCTGCTGGCCGGGGTCACCGCCGCCGTCGAGTACCTGGCCGCGCTGTGCGAGGACGCCACCGGCACCCGGCGGGAGCGGCTGCGCACCGCCATGACGGCGGTGGCCACCTACGAGCGCAGCCTGTTCGACTGGCTGGACCAGGCGCTGCGCGCGATGCGCCACGTGCAGGTGATCGGCTCCGCGCCGAACACCACGCCCACGCTGTCGTTCACCGTCGCCGGGATGCGTCCGCGGCAGGTGGCCCACGAGCTGTCCCGGCGCGGCATCTGCGCGTGGGACGGCGACCTCTCGGCCCGGGAGCTGTTCAACGCGCTCGGGGTCAACGAGGAGGGCGGCGCCGTCCAGCTGGGGCTGATGCACTACAACACGGCCGAGGAGGTCGGGTACCTCATCGACGCGGTCGCGGCCCTGCGCCCCCGCTGAGAGAGGTGACGTCCTGGAACGGCCCTCCTGCAGGGTCCCGCCGCGAGCCTGCGAGCGGTGGGGGGCAGGAGGGTCCTTCTACTCGGCGATGAGCAGCACCTTCCCGACGTGCTCGCTGGCGTCGACCACCCGGTGCGCCTCGGCGGCGCGGGACAGCGGCAGCCGCCGGTCGACGATGGGCCGGACGACGCCGCGCTCGACGTCGGGCCACACGTCGTGCCGCACCGCCGCGACGATCTCGGCCTTGCCGCCGGGCCCGGTCGCCGGCCGGGCCCGCAGCGTCGTGGCGTGCACCGAGGCCCGCTTGCGCATCAGCTTGCCCAGGTCCAGCTCGGCCTTGGTGCCGCCCTGCATCCCGATGCAGACCAGCCGCCCGCCGGTGGCCAGGGCGTCGACGTTGCGCGCCAGGTACTTGGCACCCATGTTGTCGAGGACGACGTTCGCGCCCGCGCCGTCGGTCTCCTCCCGCACCCGCTCGACGAAGTCCTCGTCGCGGTAGTTGATGCCCACCTCGGCGCCGAGCTCGCGGCAGACGTCGAGTTTGGCCTGGGTGCCCGCCGTCGTGAGCACGCGGGCGCCGGCGCGGGCGGCCAGCTGGATGGCCATCGTGCCGATGCCGCTGGACCCGCCGTGCACCAGGAACGTGTCACCGCGGCGCAGCCCGGCGAGCATGAAGACGTTGGACCACACGGTGCACACGACCTCGGGCAGCGCCGCCGCGGTGGCCAGTTCCACCCCGGCCGGCCGGGGCAGCAGCTGCCCGGCCGGGACGGCGACCCGCTCGGCGTAGCCGCCCCCGGACAGCAGCGCGCACACCTCGTCGCCGACCGACCAGCCGGTCACGCCCTCGCCGACCTCGCTGACGACCCCGCTGCACTCCAGACCGAGGATCTCGCTGGCCCCCGGGGGTGGCGGGTAGGAGCCGGCCCGCTGGAGCAGGTCGGCCCGGTTGACCGCGGTCGCGACGACGTCGACGACCACCTCGCCGGGCTCCGGCACCGGGTCGGGGACCTCGCCCCAGCCGAGCACCTCGGGGCCACCGGATCCGCTGAGGGTTACCGCGCGCATGGCCCGACCCTAGAAGGACCCCTCTGCCCCCCACCGCTCGCACGCTCGCGGCGGGGCCCTGCAGAGGGGCCGTTCCAGCACGTCACCGGGCTCGCGGCGGGGCCCTGCAGAGGGGCCGTTCCAGCACGTCACCGGGCT
>NZ_FNOT01000028.1 GCF_900107105.1 Geodermatophilus africanus | reverse complement strand
TTCTGCCCTCGCTCGCTGTGGCCGGCCTCGTCGGTGCGGTCGCCGTGGTGGCGCTCCTGAACGTCCCGCAGCAGGTGCGCGCCGCGCCGGCCGATCCGGCCCCGGAGGCCGGCGTGCAGGTCGAGGGGGTCGGTACCGCGAGCGGCAGGCCGGACATCCTGCGGGTCACCATCGGTGTCGAGACCAGCGCCGAGAACGTGGACGAGGCGCTCACGGCGGCTGACGAGGCGGCGCGCCGCGTTCTGGCCGCCCTGCGCGTCGCGGATGTGCCCGAGCGGGACGTGCAGACGGTGAACGTATCGGTGTGGCCGCGGCACGGCCACGAGGGCGAGGAGATCACCGGCTACACGGCTCGCCACGATCTACTCGTCACCCTCCGCAGCGTCGATCAGGCGGGCGAGACAATCGCCGAGGTGGTCGAGGCCGGCGGGAACGCCGCCCGCGTCCAGTCGCTGGCCTACGCGCTCGAGAACGACGAGGCGCAGCAGGAGCAAGCCCGCGCGCAGGCGTTCGCCGACGCCCGGCGCAAGGCCGAGCAGTACGCCGAGCTCGCCGGTCGGGAACTGGGGGACCTGGTGTGGGTGAACGAGCAGGTGACTCCTTCCGGACCGATCCCGTACGCCGCCGACAGCGCGGCCGGCGGCGAGGCGGTGCCCCTCGCGCCTGGGTCGACGACGGTAACCGTGACCGCCGCGGTGCGCTGGTCCCTGCGCTGAGCGCTGTCCGCCCTCGGCCGTGACGGCCGACCCGGCGGGACTGCGCTTCCGGTTAGACATCCCACGGTTCGGGGTGTGCCGCTGCAGGTCTGATGGAGGCTTTCAATCCACCGGAGGATGAGACTCATGGCGGCGTCTTGGGGGCTGCAGGGCAGAGGCAGGCGCGGTCATTTTCCTCCTCGCCGGACGACCCGTGCCATCCTGCCGAGGTCAAGGGGGTCCCATGGCCGACTACGCACTTGCCGTCAGTGACGAAGAGGTCCAGCGGTACCGGTTCATGGCCGAACGCGCCCGCATCGACGAAGCCGGACTTTGGCGCCGCGCCGGAATCGACCCCGGGGCGGTCGTCGCCGACGTCGGCTGCGGCCCAGCCGCCGTATCCGTCGTCATCGCCGACCTCGTGGGGCCGGCCGGTCACGTCATCGCGGTGGAACGCGAGGAGTCGGCCCGAGCCGAGGCGCGGCAAGTCGTTGCCGCGGCGGGCGCCAACAACGTCGAGCTCCTGGCGGGGACCGCCACCGACACCGGCATCCCCGCCGGATCGGTGGACGTCGTGATGATGCGCCATGTCCTCGCGCACAACGGCCCCGACGAACAACCCATCGTCGACCACCTCGCGCATCTCGTCCGGCCGGGCGGCAGCGTTTACCTGGTGGACGCTGACGCGACAGCGTTCCGCATCCTCGATATCGACCCAGACCTGGAGGACTTGACGGAGAACTACCTGGAGCTACATCGACGGCGTGGCAACGACCTGCAGACCGGGCTCCGTCTCGGGCGGCTACTCGGTCGGGCCGGCCTGGACGTGGTGCTGCATGAGGGCCGGTACACGATCGCCAAGATGCCGCCCGGGATGCGTCCACCGGCGTGGGCGGCGCGGGACGCGATGCTTGCGGAGGGAATCGCGTCGGCGGACGACCTGCGGCGCTGGGAGGCCGCATTCGCCCGCATGGACGCCGCGCCGGAGCCGTCGACGCTCTTCGCTCCGGGCTTCATCGCCCTCGGCACCGCCCGTTAGGGCGGCTCACTGCTCGGGCACCAACGGGTGCCCGAGCAGTGACCTACAGGGCCGCCTAACTCGTTGAGCGGCCCCGCGTCACGTCCGGTGTCTTCTCTCGATCAGCGGTTGCGGACCGCCAGCAGGACGCCGGTCACGACGAACCAAACCGGTGCCAGGTAGAGCACGATCCAGCCGACGGGAGGCACCAACAGTCCAACGGCGATCACGACGGCCGACACGCCGAGCCCGCGCAGCATCCGATTCGCGGACCGCGAGGCGTACGCCGCTGAGGGCGGTCGTATGCCTTGGATCGCGGTCAGATCCCGGCGGCCCTGGCGGTCGAGAGATGGCTTCGGCCCGAGTGGATACCTCAAGTTTCGTGAGGATGTTGGAGACGTGGTTGCGCACCGTCTTCTCACTCAGGTCCAGCTGCGCAGCGATCTCGCCGTTGGTGAGTTGATGGGTGAGGAGGAGGATCTCCCGTTCGCGGCTGGACAGCTGGGGGAAGGTCTGCGCCGGGCCTGGGCTTGGCGGCCAGCAGGGCGGTGAGCTTGGCGGCGAGAGGGGCGCCGATGATGGCCTCGCCATCGACGACGCCCTGTAGCGCCCGCAGAATCTCGGCCTTGCGGGCGCCTTGAACATGCCGGACGCCGCGGTCGCTCTTGTACGACACAACGAAATTGGGACGATCAGCCGGACGACGGTGCCGGCGACGTGCTTGGGGCAGCAGCAGTCGCGGACCACTTGATGGTGACCGGATCGCCGGACGCGATTGCGGCGAGATGCTTGGCGGTGAGCCGTTGTCGACGGCCACGTACTGCACTCCAAACTGCTTCGTCGCCGACGCCGAAGGAGTACCAAGGCCGTACTGGAAGCCCAGCAACGTCGTCTTACCGGCCTTGTTGCCGCCCGGGACCAGCATCTTGAGGCCCGAGGCCACCGCCGCCTCGAGGAAGCGGGCGGCCAGCGCGGTCAGGTGCCGAGTGCGACGAGTTTGCCGAGGAGCACGAGGCGATCCACCGCTGCGTGCTGCACCGCTCTCGACGCAGCCAGGACTGTGGGCCGCCAGTGCCAGGTCAAAGTGACGGTTAGGACACGTCTAGACCTGGGTGCTAGCCACCGCCCAAGAACCGTCGTTTCCGGGCGCATCTCCCTCTACCAGCGAGGCCGCAGCGTCACAGGCACGGGTCAATCGATCTGGGGGCAGCCCCCTGCCTGTCGGCGACGGAATGGGTGTATCACCAGGGCTTGACGACGCTCTACTGAGTGGCTTCACGCGGTCCAGGGGGCGGTGTGACTGGGGTGTCGTGGTGGACGCTGTGACTCAGGTGCGTGGCACCGTGGCGCCGTTGGTGCTGGATGCGTTCATTTCCTACGCTCGTCGCGATGCGCCTCGTGTGATGCAGATTGTTGAGGCGGCCAGGGCCCGCGGGCGTGTGATGTGGGTCGATGAAGACAACATTCCACCTGGTGCGCCGTGGCGGACGGAATTGGGCACGGCGATCGAGGCCGCCAACGCCGTCGTCTGCTGCGTTAGTCCTGCCTGGCTGGCTTCGGAGGAGTGTCAGCGCGAGTACCGGCGAGCTATTGAATTGGGCAAGCGGTTGATCCCGGTACTCATGTCAAGGGTCGAGCGGCTTCCGGATGCGCTGGCTGCGCTGCAGTGGATCGATGCCAGCGGCAGCGCGGCCCCCGACTCTGCCGCGTCTGCTGTTCTCGCCGCAATCGACGTTGATACCGAGCGAGTGCGGGAGCACACCCATTGGCTCTCCCGGGCGCTGCGCTGGGACGGGCGCGGCGGGGACCGTTCACTGCTGCTGCGCGGCAGGGATCTGCGTACTGCCGAGGACTGGCTCGCCCGAAGTGGAGCCGCCGTCGCCCGTGCCGCTGCAGACCGACTTCATCGTGGCCAGCCGGCAGGCCGAGCGCAGGCGCCTGCGGACGACGATCGCGGTGACCGTGACGACGCTCATAGTCACAGTCGTCCTTGCGGTGGCGGCGGTCTTCCAATGGAGGGAAGCGGTGAGTCAGCGCAACCAGGCGCAATCCCGGGCGCTCGCCGCAGCCGCGATGTCTCAGTTGGACGTGGACCCCGAGCGCTCGTTGCTGCTGGCCAGGGCTGCGTGGTCGCGGGCCCCCACAGACGAGGCGGTGGCGGCACTGCGGACCTCGGTTGACCGCTCCCGCATCCGGGCCTGGACAACGGCACATTCCGACGCGGTCTCCGGCGTCGCCTGGTCTCCCGATGGAGCCACGGTGATCAGCGCAGGCCGGGACGGGAGCGTTGCCGCATGGGAGGCGGCGACCGGGGCACCGCGTGGCCGGCTCGTGCTCGGCCAAGCCGCGGTCACGTCGCTGAGCGTCGCGGCCGAAGCCTCGGTCGGAGTGGCGGCGGACGACCGCGGTCAAGCGATGCTGTGGGAGCTCGACCACGACACGGGCATGATCACGTCACGCGCCCAACTGGCCAGCTCCGGTGTGACGGCAGTCGTCATCAGCGCCGACGGCCGCGTCGTCGCAGCCGGGATGGCCGATGGCACCGTACGACTGTGGGATGCATCCGGGACCGAGGCCGCCACGGTGCGGTGGAGCGCCTCTTCCGTGGAATCCCTCGCCCTGTCCGCCGACGGCGGGACCCTTCTCCTAGGTACGCAGGACGGCACGGTCATGGTCGGCCCGGCCCAGGCGTCCACACCTGTGCGCTCGGTCCGTCATTCGGCCGCAGTGTTCGCGACGCAGCTGAATAGCGGCGGCTCGGTCATGCTGACCGCGAGCCAAGACGGCGCAGTCAGCTGGTTACGGGTCTCCGATGGGGCAGAACTCACGCGATCCCCCGTTCCCGCGTTCCTGGCAGTCATGGACCCGGCCGGCAGCCACCTCCTGGTCGGGAACGTGGACGGCGGTGTCTACCTGCTCGCGGCCGGCGGTGCACAGACCACGTTGGCTACCCGCGGCCCAATTGGCATCACCGCCGGCTTCACCCCGGACGGGAGCCTGGCGCAGATCGGCCGAACGGACGGTGTCTCCAGGATCTGGAGGGTCAGCGACCAGGAGCCGGTCGTCGACCTGCGCGGCGGTCCCGCGATCCAGCGCGCTGCGCTCTCTCCTGACGGTCTCCGCTTGGTCAGCGGAACTGGCGACGGGGTGATCCGCGTCTGGGCACTGCCCGACCGGCCGCTCATCCTCCCGGCGAGCTCAGAGCCCGGCGTGACGGGAGATGCCACGAGCGTGACCTTCACGGCGGCAGGCGATGAGCTTCTGACCGCGGCACAGGGTGGCCCTGTGCGGGCGTGGGATGCAAGTTCCGCCGCTGAGACTCCGTTGGGCGCCGCCTGCACGACACCGCCCCTCGGCGCACTCTGTCTCGGGTTGAATGTGGCCACCGAGCAGGGGGGCTGGATCACCCGTGCGCGCTACAGCCCGGACGGCACGCTGATCGCCACCAGTGGCCAGAACGGCACCGCCGTCGTCTGGAATGCGGAAAGCGCCGACGAGGTCGCCCGCGCTCCTCAAATCAACGCTCCGATCGACGATCTCGCCTTCTCCGCGGATGGTCAGCTGCTGGCCCTCGGTGACCGCAGTGGGCGGACACGGCTGCTGGAGCCACGGACCGGAGAGGTGCGCGCGGAGCTTAAGGGCGGAGACGCGGCGGTGTATGCGGTCGCGTTCACTCCGGACGGGCATCTGCTGACTGGGGATGAGACGGGCGTCGTGCGCCTGTGGAACATCCCGAATGGAACGAACAGAGTGGTCGGAGCGTCTCTGGACGCGGTGTTCGATCTGGCCGTCGACGATGAAGGACGGATGGCAGCGGCGGCAAGCGATTCCCGGATCATGCTCCTCGACCTGCGCGGCGGTGGACCAGCCCGCACCGTGACGGGGCAAAGCGGCGTCGTCAACGGCATCGCCTTCGCACCGGGTGGTGCGATGCTGATGAGCGGCGGTCAGGATGGCACGGTGCGGGTGTGGGACGTCACCAACGGTCAACTGGCTACGACTTTCCACGTGCCCGGAGGTGACGTCTCTGACATCGCCGTCGATCACACCGGGCGACGGATCGCCGCCGTTTCCAACGGTGGCGACGGCGCAGTTTTTGACTGTGAGGTATGCGGGTCACCCGAGGAGCTCGTCGCACTGGCAGCGCAGCACACGACGCGGGAACTGACCGCCGAGGAGCGAATCACCTTCACGGTTCCCTGAGCGTACTCATCAATACGGCACTTCACAGCGGTTATGTTCCTGGTTACCAGGATCACTCGCGGCTATGATCGTGCGTTCACCGCATCGGGATATATCGGGGTTTCGCCGAGGCCGCCCGGCAGCGATGCCTGGTCAGATTGGCGTGTTCTGCACCTACGCCACACCAGCGGTCGGGCGCTGATCGACCGAAAGCTCCATCTGCCGCGCGCGTGGGTCGACGACCGGGACCGCGCCCGCGCCGCCGGCATCGACGATGCCGTGCCGTTCACCAGCAAGTCCAGCTGGCCCGCCACATGCTCACCCGTGAAGTGACCCCCATCGGCTGAACACGGCCTCGAAGTTGTTGGTGACCTATCCCGAACAGCACCGCCCCGGGGCTTCACGGCCAGGCGGGGCGGATTCGCGGGCGGCTTCACCGCGACGCCGTCTCGGTCAAATCCTCGAGGCGCTCGCCGATCGCTTCGTGCAGCGCTTGGAGCCGGTCGACGTCGTGGCGGTTCCGCCTCCAGTCCCGGAATAGTGAGTCGATGCGCCGCGCCCGCTGGTCCTCCTGCGGGAGTACCGGTTCCTACAGGTCGGCGGTGACCGACTCTGTCTGGCCGCGTCCGCCGACACAACTGCCGTCCCGACGGCGGTACTGCTCGAGGTGGGTGACGCCACGGCGGCTGCGGACACGGACCGAGATGAACGGGCCGTCGGCGCGGACAACGGTGCCGATGGTGTGCAGCGGCCGGCTGACGCCCTTGAGCCCCGCGCGCTGCATCAGCAGCTCGACGGTTCCGTGCGCGACGACCAGGCCGCGACCGAGGGTCAGCTCGGCGTGCACCCGCCGGAAGCCGTAGGTGCCGCGGGAGAGGGTATGGACCTCGCGGATGGCGTCGGTGAGCAGCGCGTGGCGGATGCTGCGTGCCGAGGGTGCGCGAGTGTTCCACTCGTAGTAGCCCGACGCCGACACGCCCAGGACCCGGGCGGCCAGCTGCACCGAGTGGCCCTCATCTGCCATCACCGCGATGGCCTCGAACCGCCTTTTGGGGGCACCACCTTCCCCAGCAGCTCGGAGGCCCGCCGATGCACGGCCAGCTCGGCCTCCAAGGCGGCGATCCGCTGCTTGGCGGCCGCCAGTTCGGACAGCTCCCCGGAGGTCAGCCCCGGCTCCAGTCCCTTGTCGATGCGGTCCTGCCGGCGCCAGGTGTAGATCGTTTTCACTGATGCCCAGCGCCTTGGCCACGTCGGCGACCGGCCGGCCGGACTCGACCAGGTCCAGCACCTTGCGGCGGAACTCCGCCGGATATCCACGCCGCCCCATGCGGCCCTCCCCGGGACTCGGGAGGCCTCAGAATCCAGTAACCCGACTCCGGGAAACAGGGGGCACACCACTCCAGTCCTTGAGGAGGATGGAGTCGTGGCAGATCGAAGCGTCCGGTATCCGCAGGAGCTGCGGGAGCGGGCGGTGCGCCTGGTCGCCGAGTCCCGGCCGGACCATGCCACCGAGTGGGAGGCGATGCGCTCGGTGGCGCAGAAGCTGGGCATCGGCTCGACCGAGACGGTGCGCAAGTGGGTCCGCAAGGCCGAGGTCGACGCCGGTGTCCGCCCCGGCGTGACCAGCGAGGAGTCCGCCGAGCTGCGCCGGCTGCGGGCGGAGAACCGCGAGCTGCGCCGGGCGAACGAGATCCTCAAGGCGGCGGCGGGTTTCTTCGCGGCCGAGCTAGACCGGCCACAGCGGACCTCGTGAGCGTCATCGAAGCCCACGCCGATCGGCGCACCGACGCTGGGCTGCGCTGGGGTGTCGAGCCGATCCGCCGAGTGCTCACCGAGCACGGAACGCCGATCGCCCCCAGCACCTACTACGACGCCCGCGGCCGCACCTCGGCCCGGGCGGACCGGGACGAGGAGCTCAGGGCCGAGATCTGGATCTATGCAGAGGCGTCAGATTGCGCTTGGCAGTGCCGCAGCCGCTATAGGGGAAGTCGCGACGCTAACTCCGACCATGATCGCTATCAAAATGCAGATGAGGGAAATCAGCCGAACACGGACATTGGAGACGGCTCGGTACGCACGCGTTGTATTCTCGACAGCTAGGGATTGCGCGATCATGCGCCGCTGCGCCCTGATCTCCCAACGGAGGAGAGTCGCGCAGATCGAGAGAATTGCGAGGCTAGACAGTAAGCCAGCGATGGCGGCCCCGAGTGTCTCCGTGGGATTGACCACCAGACCAAAAAGCCCCTCAGACGCCAAAATCGCGAAGAAGAAGATTGCCCACCACAATGCAACCCGACGAATCGCGCGCGACAGCGGCACAGGGTGGTGCGAGGGGCGGTCGGCCGACGGACGTCTCAGGTACCGTCGGGCCGGTCGCGATCGGGGGCGCGGCCGCACCCGATTCGGAAGGGCGGATTCGACCAAATCGATGAGTTGCACTGCATCGGAATGAAACGACATGTGGTCGAGTCGCACGGCTCGGTGCCGCGCGAGACCCCGCACCCTCTCAGGCACATCCTCGGCAGCCGGCATTTCAGCACCGTGAACTAGGACAGGAAGTAGCGTTATGCCACGCCTGAGAGCACTGGATATCCCCACGCCGACAAGGTCGTCGACCTGATCAATCCTGCGGCGGCCGTGATCGTCAGTGCCTGTAAGCCACGTTGGACCAATCACTACGATGAGCACATCACAGTTGCCGACGGCGTCCATTGTGGCGACTACGGCATCCGCACCGGCATCAATCGAGTCGGCCATGAAGACGTGCTCCGGCCCGAACCGTGCACCCAAGAGATTGCCGAGCCGTCCAGCGGAGTGCACCGTTTCATCGCGGTAGCTAACGAAGATGCCACCCATCACCGAATCCCGTAGTCAAGGCGGGCGGTCAAGGCAGGTAGTGCCCTGGCCCCAGTCGTCTCTGGGCCAGGATCGGGCGGGGAGACCACCATCCCGACGCCGAACAAGAGAGAGACCAGCAGGCAGATCATCGCCATTTGTATGATGTGGCGTCGCGAAAGTGCGCGGCGGATGGGCTCAACCTGAGCGTTAACCGGCAACTGGTCGACCAGCAAACGCTGATTTGCAATCTCACTCTGCAGTTTCCATACACACCAGACCAGCCCCGTGGCTAGCACTAACATTGTAGACACGATAGCAAAAGGGCCGTCATCGGAAGGGTTGATAATTGATGCCGGTGCGGTTGCGAGCAGTATGGAAAGTGAGTACGTTCCCCACCACAATCGTTTGCGCCGTTTCACTCGTTTAACCAGGAGCGACCAGATCTCATCGGCGGGGTCGCTGGAGTCGTCTGGCGACGGTGAAGGATTGAGCTGGGAGCGTCGATCCTCCCGCCGAAGTTCTGCCGTAGCGAGAACGCGGTCGAGTAACTGGATGATGCGCTCGGCGTCTGCGGCGAAGCTTGCATGGCGCAGAAGGACGGCGTGCCGCCTCGCTAGATCTTTAAGCCCTTCCGGAAGTCTTGTCGACCCGACCATGGCGGCGCCATCGATAAGAATCGGTATCACTACGATTCGGCGTTCCAGAGCGGCCCGGATCTCAAGGGACACCAAGTCATCTGGCCCGCATATGCGCGGCTGGCCATTCTTGTCTACTGCGAGCCACTTCGAGCCAATTGGCACTAACAGGACATCGCAGGCGGCGATCGCCGTATTGATCCTCCTGATGAAGTCCTGTCCAGGCTCGATATTGTTGACGTCCATGAATACCCGCGCCGAGCCGAATCGATCGACGAGAAGATCGGCCAAGCGACCGGTCGCATCGGCCGTATCCTCTCGCCGATAGCTGATGAAGATCCCGCCTAATCCAGCCATGGCTCCTCCTCGGCAGGAGGCGGCCGAGTATATCGACAAGTGAGGTTTACCACCAGCTCCTGCAGTCGAGATGACGGCCTGATGCATCGGCGCTGGTGGGTGCGGAGTGGATATGGGGAAGGGTTGACTGTCCGTGCGGCTGGGGCACTCACGTCCGGGGCATGTCGGCGTCGGGCTACTACGGGTGGCGGACTCGGGCGCCCTCGGCTCGCAGCATCCGCTTGCGCTGCACACCGATGCGATCAGGGAGATCTACATGCTCTCTGCGGGCCCGGCATCCGCCGGATGTACGCGGAGGTGCCCCTCAGCCGCGGTTTGGTCGTCGCCGGTGGGGCGCTAGAGCTGCTGATGAGGCGGGCCGGGATCAAGGGAGTCACCGGCCGGCCATGTAGGTGCGCTCTCGGCCGGCGCCATCTCGATGGATTTGGGGCGCGTTCCCTATCGGTGAGCAGATCAGGACCGAGGCGAGAATGATGGCGCCGTGGAAGACGGTGCCGTGCTTGTCCTCGGGGTCGCGATGCCGCGTCAGGCGACGAGCTGATTGGGGAGCATGAGCCGCCTCGTCGCGACCGCGAAGCTCCTGCGCGGCGGCGGGCTGCCGTGGCTGCGCGTCGCCGGTGACGGTCTGGCCGCCATCCGGCTCGGTGGGCGCGGCAGGCCTGTCCACCGGCGTGCTCGGGTGCCTGCGGGACAGGCCGGCCGACACCGCGTCCGTGCGCGCGGCTCGACCTCGACGACGGTAGCCTGCTCGAGCCGTGTCTGCGGGCGCTGAAGGCGCACGGACTCGTCCGAGCCTCGGCCTGCCCCGTCGGGTCGCCGCCAGTTGGAGGCAGTGGGCTCACAGCGGTGTGCTGATTGCTTGATGGGTACCGCTGATGGCATGCGGGCGTACTCGATGGATCTGCGTGAGCGGGTCGTCGCCGCAGTCGATGGCGGGATGACCCAGGATCAGGCGGCGGCGATCTTCGGGGTGTCGGCCCCCGCGGCTCCCGCGCCCGCGGGGCGGTGCCGCGCAACCGGGGTGCGGTGACCACGCTGCTCACCGGGCTGAGCCTGGCCGGGATGGTCCCGGCGATGACGGTGGAGGGCGGCACCACCGCGGCGGTGTTCGCCGCCTACCTGGAGCAGGTGCTTCTTCCCTGGCTGCGGCCTGGGCAGGTGGTGGTGGTCGACAACGTCGGCGCGCACAAGCCCGACCGGATGCGCGCCCTGGTCGAGGCCGCCGGCTGCCGACTGGTGTTCCTGCCGGCCTACTCACCGGACCTCTCCCCGGTCGAGGAGGCCGCCAGCTTGATCAAGGCGCTGGTCAAGGCCGCCGGCGCGCGCACCCGAGCGGCACTGGACGCCGCCATCGCTGTGGCCCTGGCCGCGGTCAGTGCCAGCGACGCCGCCGGCTGGTTCACCCACGCCGGCTACCCCACCCCCCAAGCCGCCTGAAAACCGCTGTCAGTACCGGTGCGGACGCATCCAGGCTGGCACGATGAGACGCAGCGACTCCGGGGAAGAGGAGATCGGCCTCTGGCGGGGACAATCTTCACCCCGAGAGCCCACGCCCTCTTCCTCCACCCCGGCCGCGACCAGCAACGACACCAATCAAGACGTCAAACTTGGTTAGTCACCTCACTGATGAAGCCTGTAAGTTTAGCAATCCCAATTCAATCTAGTCCGCATCAATTGAGGCCGGGCGGCCGCCGGCGAGTGCTCCGAGCCAGCCAGCCGCGACATCGGTGGGCAGGCCGAGGTAGGTCTGCAGCCGCTGGAGCCCGAGTCGGATCGACTCGACATCGCGGGGGGACGGTCCCAGGGCGCCAGCCTCACCGAGCAGCGACAGTGCCTCCGCCTCGTCGCCGCGGACGATTGCGGCGCTGGCGAGACTCGCCAGGCTCCACCACGTGCGCTCCCCGGAGCGCCGGATGGCGGCCACCGCCGTCTCGTACGCCGCCTCGGCGGCCTCGCGGTCGCCCAGGGCGAGGCTCAGCTCCCCCACATTGCCCGCCATGTAGTACGAGTCGGTCGAATGCTCCAGCGCGGCCTGATAGGCGTCCCGTGCCGTGCGCAGGTCGCCCTCGTCCGACGTCGCCCGCCACCGCTCCCGGTACAGGCGACCCTTGAGACCGGCGATCTCCGGATTCTCCCGTGGCGCCGTCGGGTCGATGGCCTCGATGCTGTTCAGCGTGGCCAGCGATCGTCCGCGGTCGCCGTCTTGGAGCTGGGCCAGCGCCAGCTTGTGCAGCAGGAAGATGTCCCGGGGGAACAGGCGCAGCGCCAGCTCGAACTGGGCGGCGGCGTTCCGCCCGCGTTTGGCGTCCAGATAGAGCTCGCCCAGCCGGCGGTGCAGCCGCACGTCCAGGGGCACGCGCTCGGCGTCACCGGTCTCGCGGCCAAGGGCCAGCAACAGTGCCCGGTGCACGTGCACCACCTCGGCATGCCGCCCGGCCCGCCGCAGGGCATCCAGCCGATCGCACCACTCCTGGACGCCGCCCTCGTCGAGAGACTGCGGACGGTCCGCCAGCGCCTCCCGGACACCGTCGAGGTAGGTCTTGAGGGCGAGGGTCAACCGGACCTCAAGCTTGTCCGCTGCCGGTTTCTGCCCCCGGCGCCGCCACACCGCCTGCGCGACCCGGCGCACTCCGTCCTCGGACTCCCCCAGCTCGGCCTGCAGATGGCTCAGCGGACCGGCCACGTCCTCCCGATTGACCCGGAACAGCAGCGGCACGATCTGAGGCTGCTGCTCAAGCGCCAGCGCGATGCCATTGACGGCACCCGACTCCCACATCAACCACGGCCGGGACAGCGATTCAGGAGTCAGCACGACCACGGCCATGTCGCAGGAGCGCAGCTTGTCGAGGATCCACCGCTGCCAGTCGGTTCCCGCCTCGATCCCTCCACCTGCGGACACGTCGGAGGAGTAGTCGACCTCGACCTCGTCGAAGACGGTCGTGATCAGGGCGTCCAATGCCCGTGCGAGAGGGGCGTCGGCATGCGCGTGGCTCACGAAGATTCGGATCACGTCGACCCCCCGTCCCCCGAGAACAGCTCCTCAGGAGGATCCTCCTGACGGCCGACGGTGACACCACGGTAGCCGCGCCTCTGCGCCGGGCGGCGGAGAGGGGGCCCGAGGTGGGCCCGAACCACAGGTCCCCCCGAAGTCGAGTTGCCCGCCGATACTCTGCGCGCGGCGGCCGCCTCGAGCGAGGACCACCGCAGGAGGGAGGCGGCATGACCGGGTCTGCGTGGAGGCTGCGATGAGCGGCCAGGCAGCAGCTGGGCCAGGCGCCTCGCTCGGACGAGTTGACGCGGTCGCGGGGCTGCCGACGACGCTAGACCGGTTAGGCATCTTGCGGGGCCGGCCGGTGCTTGCGCTCGTCGGTGGCGCGGCCGGAATGGACGGGATTCACCTCCAGCTCGTGGACGAGGTCTTTCGCTCAGCCGTCATCCCGGTTGTCGACGGCTGTGGAGGGGCCGTGGTCGACGGCGGGACCGATGCGGGGATCATGCGTCTCATCGGCCAGGTCCGTTCGGCCAGCGGTGCCAGCTTTCCGCTCGTGGGGGTAGCCGCCGAGGGAACGGTCGCCGCGGCGAGCGGTGCGCAGCCGAAGGGCGGGGACACGGCAGAGCTCGAGCCGCACCACACGCACGTGATCCTCGTGCCCGGGGACTCCTGGGGTGACGAGTCGCCCTGGCTGGCCGCTGTCGTCTCCGCGATCGCCGGTGGGAAGCCGTCCGCGACGCTGGTCGTCAACGGCGGCGAGATCACCTACGCCGACGTCGAGCGGAGCCTGGCCGGCGGCCGGCCGGTCCTTGTGCTGGCCGGAACGGGGCGCACCGCCGACGCCGTGGCCGCGGCGGCTGCAGGTAAGACAGCCGATCCCCGCGCCGTGCGGCTCGCCGCCTCCCCGCTGACCCGCATCATCGACGTCGGCGACCCCGAGCTGCTCGCACGGACGCTGCAGGCGGTGCTGACGCGGTCGTCCTCCGGTAACCACGCATGACCTGTTGTCGTCGCGTACCCGACATGCTGCCGCGGCCCCGCCCTGCCGAACAATCGGGTGGTCTCTCGGGTGACGCAGGGCAGGGGCGCTCATCACTGGAGGTGCGATGCGACCGCTGATGCTCGTCCGGTTCCCGAAGCTGCGTGCCCCGGCAGCGTCCTGGCCGGTCATCCCCGCCGACAGGCGGGCGCCCTATCCGTCACTGGCCCCGGACTTCCAGGTGCTCGACCGGGAAGTGGCGCCGGCGTTCACCGAGGCGGACCTGGCCGCGCTCCGGCACCAGAACCGCTACCGGCGGCAACAGGTACTCATCCTGCTCGGCTCCGCGGCCCTCACCGGCCTCGGCGGACTGCAGGCCCTCTTCACCGATCAGCGCTGGCCAGGCCTGCTCCTGGCCGTGCTCGGGGTCCTCCTCGCGGCGACCGGCCGGGCCACCCGCGAACTCGACGACCTCAAGGACTACCTGAACGAGCGGGTCAAGGCCGAACGGCTCCGCGCCCTGCACTTCCGCTTCCTGTCCCGAACCGGGCCCTACGCCGGCGCCGACCGGGAGGCCAACCTGCAGCGCGCCGTCGTCGCGATCCAATTCGGCAAGGAGCCCACATGACCGATCCGGACAGGGAATTCCAGGCCCTGTATCACGCGCTCCGAATCGAGGACCAGAAGAAGTACTACGACGACCGCCGCAAGGAGTACGAGGCGGCGCATCGGCAGACCGTCCTCGTCCGCAACGCGCTTCTCGTCCTCGCAGCCCTTGCCAGCGTCGCCGGGCAGTTCACCGATCCCACCATCCGCGGCGCGCTGGCCGTCACCGCGGCCGTGCTGGGGGCCCTGGCCGTCGCCGTCACCGGCTTCGAGGCCCTGATCGGGTTCCCGCGGCTGACGAAGCTGTACACCGACGCCGCCCGCAACCTCGCCGAAGCGGAGATCGACTGGACCACCCGCCTGCTCGACGCACACCTCGAACACGACGTCGACCGCGTGGAGAAGATCTTCACCAGCGAAATCGGCCAATGGGGCCAGCTCGTCTCCGAAGCAGCGGCCGAGGCCGCCAAGACCGCCGAGGGCGTGACCGCCCAGAGCCCCCCGACCACAGTTCAGCCTGAGCCGCCGACGGGCGGCAGCGGCTGACACCATCGTGACCATTGAAGCCACGCCGGCGCGGCTGCCCGGACACTCCAACAGCGTGCGCGCGCAGTCGCATTCGAGCCGTCCAAGGCAGCTCGGTCGGGTGACCATCGCCGAGCCTGCCCGCGTCAGCCACGCCCCTTCTCTGCCCTCAAGGAGGTTGGATCAGCGGGGTGTGACAGCGCCTGGCGCATCCGCTGATCATCACGCCTGCGGGAGAGCCAGGAGGCGGAGCGGGCGATCCTGCGCTGGGCGGCACGAAGCTCCGCCCGCTCGGGCGTCGTGAGGCCCGGCGCAAGGCCCCGGTCGATCCGGTCCTGCCCGCAGCCAGGAGTAGATCGTCTGGTCGCTGATCTCCAGGTCGAAGGCCACCTCGGACACCGTGAACCGCCCCGGGATTGATCGAGGCTTTGGTGTGCCCTGGGCCATCGCGTGGCCCTTCTCTGAGCTTGTCGTTCAACTCCTGCCTTGCTCGGCGGTGGCTCGCGAGACGGTCTTGCCGACGTCGTAGCGGGTGGCGCGATGTCGGTTCCGGCTCCCCGGTGGACGTCCGGGCCCGGAATGGCTCGGTTTCGGTGCACGGGCGGGCAGGGTGATCTCCGCGCGGAGGTGGCGAAACCCGCGTCGGACCCGGGCCGGGGTCAGCCGCTCGGGAGGCAGGGGTCTTTCTCAGGGCCGGCGCAGGTCGGCGGCCAGATGGCGGGCCAGGCGTAGCTGGGTGTGGGCGGCGATGACCAGCCAGGTCCAGCGGTCGGCCGCGGCCGGTGAGCGGATCTTCGGGGCGGTCCAGCCCATCGTCTGCTTGAACAGTCGGAAGGTGTGCTCCAGGTCGAAGCGGCGCAGATAGGCCTGCCAGCACCGGGTCACCTCGTCCTCGGCGTCCGCGGGAGCCGAGGACCACAGCCAGATCGGCTTGGCCTCCCGCTGACCGGGCAGGTGCTCGACGGCCAGCCGGATGAGGGTGCCCTCGACGATCGGCAGGGTGCCGGGGTGGTCGGCCCAGGAGCCGCGGTGGGCCAGCCGGGGGTGCATCCGACCCCAGCTGGTGGCTTCGGCCTTGCCGTAGCGGGCGGTGGCCTTTCGCGTCTGCGCGGTCGGGGCCGGCCAGCTGTCCGAATCGGCCAGCATCATCACCGCCCCGTGCCGGCGCGGCCGGCCCATCGGTCCCGGCCCCTCCACCGGCCGGGGCGGGGTGGCGGCGAGCAGCACCCGGTCGGCGCGAATCCGCCCGACCAGGTGCACCGGTAGGTCGGCCAGGACGAACGCCAGCTGGATCACGTCGTACCCGGCGTCGAGCACCACCATGATCGGCGGGTCACCGGAACGCCAGTAGCCGGCCGCCCGCAGCCGGCCCACGACCGCGCGCAGCTGGGCGGCGGTGGCCACGGTCGCGTCATCGGCCGGGTGAAGCCGCACCACATCCAGCACCGCGGTCCAGCTGGTCGGCCCGCTCTCCAGCGCGGCCACCACCTGGTAGGGCCAGCCCGGGATCCGCTGATCGGCGTTCCGGCCACGGCCCCGCCCGTAGACGTGGCAGAACAGCCGATCCGGGCAGATCGGCGCGTCCGGCCGCAACCACGGCGACCCGTCGACGGCCAGCACGATCCGCCCGCCGAACATCCGCGGCACCGGCAGCGCCGCCAGCTCCGCGCGCAGCCGGTCGGCATGCACCTCTCCGCTGGTCAGAGCGTCGTAGAGGGCGCCGTGCCCGCGGCGATGCTCCGGAACCAGGCACAGCCCGACCAGAGACTGCACCGGTCCCTCGGCGCACAACAGCGCGTCGGTCAGCTCGAACAGCTCATCGGCCCGCCGGCCCAGGCATCGGTACACCTGGCCACGGAAGTGTCCCGTACCGGGTCTGATGGAGGCTCTCAATCCACGTGAGGATGAGAGTCATGGCGGCACCGAGGAAGTACCCGGACGAGCTGCGGGAGCGGGCGGTGCGGCTGGCGGTCGACGCCCGGCGTGACCCGGCGACCCGGACCGGGGCGTTGAAGCGGATCGGCGAGCAGCTGGGCATCAATCCCGAGACGCTGCGCAACTGGGTCATCCAGGCCGAGATCGACGAGGGACACCGGCCCGGCACCACGACCGATGACGCCACCCGGTTGGCCGAGCTCGAGCGGGAGAACCGCGAGCTGCGTCGGGCGAACGCGATCCTGAAGAGCGCGTCGGCTTTCTTCGCGGCGGAGCTCGACCGCCCACAGCGGTGATCGTCGAGTTCATCGACGCGCATCGGGAGGAACACGGGGTCGAGCCGATCTGCGAACAGTTGCAGGTCGCCCCGAGCACCTACTACGCGGCCAAGACCAGACGGCCCTCGGCGCGGTCGGTGACGGATGCGGCGACCACTGCGGTGATCGAGAAGGTGCATGCCGAGAACTTCGGTGTCTACGGCGCCCGGAAGATCCATGCGCAGCTGCATCGGCAAGGCCATCAGGTAGCTCGCTGCACCGTGCAGCGTCTGATGCGCACGGCCGGCCTGCAGGGCCTGAGCCGGGCGAAGGGGCCGCGGACCACGGTCCCGGGATCGGGTCCTGATCTGCGCCCGGATCTGGTCGAGCGCGCGTTCACCGCGACCGGTCCAGACCAGCTATGGGTTGCCGACATCACCTACTGCCGCACGTTCGCCGGCTGGGTCTATGCCGCCTTCGTCATCGACGTCTACTCCCGCCGGGTGGTCGGCTGGCAGCTGTCGAAGTCCTTGCGCACCGACCTGGCACTGGACGCCCTGGAGATGGGCATCTGGACCCGTCGGCGGGTCGGGCGCGACGTCGGCGGCCTGATTCACCACTCGGACAAGGGCGTGCAATACGTCGCCGTGCGGTACACCCAGCGCCTCGCCGAGGCCGGCGCCGTGGCCTCCGTCGGCTCCACCGGCGACAGCTATGACAACGCCCTGGCCGAGGCGTTCAACTCGCTGTTCAAGGCCGAGCTGGTCCGCAACCGCGGGCCGTGGAGAAGCATCGACGAACTCGAAATCGCCGTCGCCGAGTACATCGACTGGTTCAACCACCGGCGCCTGCACGGCGAGATCGGCCTGATCCCACCGGCCGAGCACGAGGACGACTTCTACCGGCACAACCCCGCGGCGACTACCGTCGCCGCGTCAGTTCCGAGCCTCCACTGAACCCGGTACGGGACAGTCTTCCTCCCCGTCTAGGCAGTGCCACAGTGTTGGGTGGCCGATGTTCTCGCCGGCCAGCAGCGGCACGGTGCACATCTTCGTGACCGCCTCACGGGCGCTGTCGGCGTGCAGCGTGCACATGCCCGGCAGGCTGGCCTTATGACGATCTGGCGCAGGCTCGGCGTTGATTATTGGTAGGGCGAGGCGCGCTCGGTCGACGCTTCCGCGGCTGGCCCGCTGCTCACTACCGTCACCGCATGACAGTCAAGGTGGTGGGTTTGTACGGCCAGCCAGCGGATCCTGCGGGATGGGAGCGGCGTTACGCCGAGGACCACCTGCCGCTGGCAGCTGCGATACCGGGACTTCGTGCGCAACGGGCCGCCAAGGTCCATGGGACTGCGGACGGTTCCGAGTCGCCCTTTTACCTCGTCGGCGAGCTGGTCTTTGACGACGTCGATGCGGTGCAGGCCGGGATGAGCAGCCCTGAGGGTCAAGCGGCGGCGACCAACTTCGCTGAGCTGGCCCCGCCTGGCTCCCTCCTGTTGGTCGTGGAAGAGACGTTCGATCGCACCTTCTGACGACCCGATCTACCGCAGTTAGGTAGACCAGGGAGCCCCGAGTTCAACGCGATGAGCAGGTCGAGGCACTCCTCCTGCCGCACCTCGCCGACGACGATGCGGGAGGGCCGCATCCGCAGCGCCTCCTTCACCAGCCGGCGCAGCGGGATCTCCCGGCGCCCTCCAGGTTGGGCTGGCGGGTTTGCATCGCCACCACGTCGGGCAGCGGGACGCGCAGCCCGATGGTGAACCAACTACACAAGTCGGCGAGGACTGCTCAGGTCTGAGAACAGCTCCGTGCCGACGCGTGCCAGCGCCGCGGGATCGCGCTGGGCTCCCCAGCCATCCCGGCGAATTGGGGACACTCCATCAAACCCGGGGCGGTTCACCCGGCAGACGCTGACGACTCAACTCATCACCACCTTCCGCACCGACCTGCAGGCAGGCCAGTGACACCTGCAGGAACCGGCCGGCCGTTCGACGGGCACCCCCCGTCTGCGGCGAGCCCGCGGACGACCGGATAGATAGAAGTTGGGGGCCGTTCTCCCGGGCCCAACCGACGGCGGCCACAGAACTCATCGGCCCAAGTGAGCGGCCGACCGGCGCATGACGCCGGTGGGCTGGACGTCGAGGTGGTGTGCGGGTGCACGAACGAGCACCCGCACACCAGCTCGACGTCTGGCTCAGCCCGTAGTGGTCGAGTCGTACAGCGCACCCTGGTCCACTGGGGCCGACCCGCGCTGGTCGTGGGGAACCCCGACCGCAACGGTGCCGGCGCACTGGCCTCCGTGCCCGTCGGTCACGGAGTAGGCCACGTGGTAGACGCGGCCGTCCCCGCCGCCGGCCCGCTCGGCCAGCAGCAGTGCCGTGGACGTCCCGATCCCAGAGGCGTCCGGCGCCGTGCGGCCTGAGCCGGGCTCGCGGACCGGCTCGTCCTGCCGGATGCCGGTCACGACGACGGTGAGCGCGTCGCCCTCGGCGTCGGTCAGCCCGGTGATGCCGACAGAAACCGGCTTGTGGTTGGGCGACCACAGGCCGGCGACGGTCGGGCTGGCGGCCGCACAGCTGGGGGCCCGGTTGAGCACGGTGACGGTCAGATTGTCACGCCCGGAGCCGCCGTCCTTGTCGGTCACCTCGAGGTCGACCTCGTAGGTGCCCTCGAGGGGATAGGCCAGCTCGCGCTCCACCGGCACGCCGTACGCGGCATCCGCGGTCGTCTGCGTCAGGGGCGCGTCGCCGCTCCAGTCCGCGGTGTAGGGGTCGTCCAGCGCGCCGGCGGGGTCGTCGAAGCTGCCGCTGAGAGCCACCACGTCGTTGCGGTAGACCTCAAGGTCGTCGCCCAGGTGGACCGTGGGGGCCACGTTTAGGATGCGGACCTGGGCCTCGTCCTCGGCGCAGACGCCGAAGGTGTCGCATCCGCGCAGCCGCACGGTGACGTCGTCGAGTCCGTCCAGGCCGACCGCGGAGAAGACCGGGGTTTCGCCGGTGCCGTCGTCGAACTGCCCGTCGCCGTCGAAGTCCCACCTCACCGTGGCGATGTTGCCGTCGGGATCGGTGACGCTGCCGGCGAGCGGAACCTGCCCGCCCTCGGGCACCTCGTAGCCGTCCCCGCCCGTGTCGGCCGTGGCGGTCGGCGGGTCGTTGAGGTCGCGCACCGCCACCTGGACCGTGTCCCGATCGACGTATCCGGGTTCGAGCCGGTCCCGGACGGTCAGCTCGAACCCCAGCGTCTGGTCCTCGGTGAACATGCCCACGGGGAACGTCGGACGGACTGCGGTCGGGTCGTCCAACGTCACGGCGGGCCCGGACACCTGACGCCAGGCGTAGGTGAGGTCGGCATACCGGCTGCCGGAGCCGTCGAGGGTGACCGAGCTCCCCTCGTCGACGGTCTGATCGGGGCCGGCGTCGGCGTCCAGCCGCGGGGTCTTGGTGAGCTGGGCCATCAGCTGCACCTCGGTTGAGCCGCCCTCCGGGCTGACGGTGTTCCAAGCCCTGCTGCCGTCGCGCCGGAGGAACTCGACAATCTCCAGGACGTAGGTGACGTTGCCCACCGGGAAGGCGAACGATCTGTGGGGCTGCAGGAGGCTGACCGCGTCGGCACACTTCCCGTCGACCGTGTCGTAGGGACAGGGGCGGAGATCGTCGGGGACCTCGTGGACGCCGAGTTCTATCGGCAGCGCGGCGGAGAACTCAACCGACCGGTCGCCGTCCCGCACCGTGGTGTTCAAATGCAGATTGACGGCGGTGATGCCGTTGAACAACCCGACGACGGTGTTGTTGTGTTTCAGCGTCCCCAGGGAGACCTGGCCAAGCCCGGTTGTACCGGTCGGGGTGAAGCTGAGGCTGCTGCGCCGCCCGCTGCCGCCGATCCCCCAACTGACCTCGGCGGCGGCGCCGCTCGGGCACAATGTCGGGCCGGCGCCGCCGCAATACACCTCAGCGGCACCGTCACGTTCCGGCACAGCGCCGGAGAAGGTCGCCGTGGCTGTCGTCGAGACCTGCGCTGCGGCACCCACCGGGATGGCCAACAGGGCCATTGCTCCGGCGATGACCGCAGCCATCCGCTTGTTCCGCATCCTGCTCCGTCCTCACGTCGCCCGCTGGCTACGACCAGAAGGTTGGAGACGGATGCTGCACGCGCGCCGGGCGCTCCGCGGCCGGAACACGCAGCCGGGGAAGGCTGGGGCAGGTGCGGCGCGTGTGACTCCCTGTCCGGGCGCACCAGCGACGTCGACCTGGCAAAACGCCGAAAAGTTCGCCGGAACCGGATGGCCACGAGGGTGCCCGTTCGGCTCCAGACTCGAGCATCGGTGCCGAGTGGGCTGCCACCCTCGTCGACGCCGACACCGGCCGCGTCCTCGGCGTGGTCGACGGCCGCGACTCCGCCGGCGTCTGGCTTCCGGCGCGGAGCCAGGCCGGCATAGCGCGACGCCGTAGAGGTGGTCGCGATCGACCCCTCGGCGGCCTTGCGCGAGACACTGCGCGAGCACGCGCGAGCGGTCAGCTTGGACGCCATTCGCCTACGTCTGGATCACCGCCACGTCCCGCAGCGGATCCCATAGGTCGAAGATGGGGACTGCCCCGACTTCAGTTGACTCGTCGGGTGGGGTGGTCAGGCCGCTGCTGCGGCGTGGGTGAGTGTCTCGTACTCGACCGGGGTGAGGCGGCCCAGTCGGCGTTGCCGGCGGCGACGGTGGTAGGTGCGTTCGATCCAGGTGATGATCGCCAGCCGGAGTTCCTCCCGGGTGGCCCAGCGCTGCCGGTCCAAGACGTTCCTCTGCAGCAGCGCGAAGAAGGACTCCATCGCGGCGTTGTCGCCGCAGGCCCCGACTCGGCCCATCGAGCCGATCAGGCCGTTGGTGGCCAGGGTCCGGACGAAGGCGTGCGAGCGAAATTGACTGCCGCGGTCGGAGTGCACCACAGTGCCGATCGGGTCACGCCGAATGATGGCGTTGCGCAGCGCGGTGACGGCCAGCGAGGCCTTCATGCGCGAGTCGATGGAGTAGCCGACGATCCGGCCGGAGTAGACGTCCTTGATCGCGCAGAGGTAGAGCTTGCCCTCGCCGGTGGGGTGCTCGGTGATGTCGGTCAGCCAGGTGACATTCGGTGCGGTCGCGGTGAAGTTGCGGTCGACCAGGTCGTCGTGCACCGGCGGGCCGGCCTTCCGGTTCAGGCCCGGCTTCTTCGCGAAGATCGACCAGATCCGCTGCTGCGAGCACAGCCGCGCGACCCGGTTCTCGCCCACGGCCAGCCCGCGCTCGCGCAACTCATCGGCGATGAACCGATAGCCGAAGGCGGGGTCGTCGGCGTGGATGTCCAGTGCGGCGTTGATCAGGTGCGCGTCGTCCCAGTCGCGCTGACTGACCGGGTTGGCGCACCACTTGTAGAAGGCCTGCGGAGAGAAGCCCAGCACCCGGCAGGTCACCGCGACGGGGATGTTCTCGGCGGCGAGTTCACGGACCAGCGGGTAGATCATTTTGGGAGCACGTCGCGGGCGAAGTAGGCCGTCGCCCGCCGCAGGATCTCGTTCTCCTGCTCCAGCAGCTTGTTCCGCCGACGCAACTCCCGCAGCTCCGCGGAGTCGTCCTTGCCCCCACCGCCGCGGTCGCCCGACGCGGCCGGTGGGGCCAGGCCGTCCTCCCGGTCGGCGATCTTCAGCCAGCGCTGCAGACAGGACTCCGAGATCCCGAAGTCCCGGGCCACCTGGGCGACCGAGGCCTCGCCCCTGCGGGCCACGGCGATGACGTCACGACGGAACTCCGCCGGAAACGGCTTGGGCACGATGCTGATCCTTCCAGCGAGGCAGAGGCCTCACAGACAAGGAATCAACCGAACCGGGGGCAGTCCCATGAAGCCAGGACGTATGTCCTGCTACTCCAACAGTGAAGGTAGGTGCACGCACGCTGGCCGCTCCCGGCCCTCGCGCATCCGCGGATAGAACATCCCATCGTCCAGAGGCATGGAGGGCCCCTGCCTATGAGGCAGGGGCCCTCCGAAGCTTGTTATGCGCCCTTCCCGCGCGTCCGCCTCTATTCGTCCGTTTGGCGTTCGCCGAGCTCTAGGCCGACCGCCCCCTCCGCTCCCCCAGGACCATGTAGATCGTCACCAGCGCCAGGGTCGCCATGATGGCGGTCACCCCACATGCCGCCCCGTTGGCCTGCCACCCGAGGACACCGACGATGATCCCCAAGAAGCCGACCACGATGGTCAGCGCCCGCTTAGAGCCTCGGAACTCGGACCGGAACCGGCCCTCGAACACGATGACCCAGCGGACCTCGGCCTTGTCCTCGATCAGCGGGCCGCCGTACTCGGCGCCCTCCTCCTGAGACTCGTCGGCCGACATGGACTGCGGAATACTGGCTTCCACCAGCTCCTCCGTCCTCCAACGCGCGTGGTGTGAGGTTGCCGCCCCTCACGTGGGACCACGCGCAGGTCTCTAGGTCAGGGGTCGATCAAGCGTCGATAACCCCGACCAAGCCACATCGCTCAGCACGTCCCCTGAGCTCGCTGCCCCCGGCCTGCGGCCCTCGGGCCAGGGGCAGTTGCGCAGTCACGTTGCTTCGTCATGGTGATTTCCTCTTCCTCAGTGGTGATCGCCCCGAGCGGTAACTCGAGGCCCGTGAGCCAGGTGCTCACGCCCCGCTACTGTAGCCCACATGTCCGCTGTCTGTTACCTGCACCGACACCACAGACACGTTTGACTGTCAGTGAGCTGACTGGGATGCTCGACACTGCGGGCGGTCAACGCCGGTCCGGACCCTCACTGCCACTAGCCACGGCAGGAGATGTCCAGCTCAGGGGAAGGGGCCCGCGTGGTGGGGAGTTCACCCTGACGAAGGAACCCGGTGACAGGCCACGAACGTGGGGCATACAGTGGGATGTCACCAGCCATGCAACGCTGGGTATATATACGGTTGCAACATGCAGCCAGGTGGAGGTCCGAATGGCAGAGCGGAGCGGCAGGTCGGCGCGAGTCGTTGACGACTCGCGCGCCCCTGAGGCGCCTCGCCGACTCGTGGTCGAGCTAGGCCGGAAGGCGGCCGAGGACTTGGCCTGGTTGGTTGAGGCCGATGATCATCTCAACAAGACCACGGTCGTTAACCGAGCCGTTCAGGTACTGCGTCGCGTAATGGAGGCGCAATATCACGGCGGCAGCGTGACGATCGAAGACCCTGTGCGTGGGAAGACGGAGACCGTCCTTATCGTCTAAACCCGTCGTCACCGACATGCGACTGCGGCCCCCCTCCGGACATGCCGGCGGGGGGCCGCAGTCGCGCTGTGCGAAGCGAAGCAAGCCAAAAGAGCCTCAGCCTGGGACCTTGTGTCCACCAGTGACTAAAGATCATTAACTGCAGGGGTTACAGAACGGCTCGAAGTCGAGCCCTGTGCTGGCCAGGAAGCCGGCCAGCAGCGCAGATCGGTACTGCATCCGTTTGAGCCGGGTCTTCACCAGCGCGGTCAGCTCGGCGAGGTTGTGCTTGGTCAGGTTGGCCAGCGACCGCTTCAGGTGCGACCACACCGGCTCCACCGGGTTGAGCTCGTGGGCGTACGGCGGCAGCCGGAACACCGTCAGCCACGGCCGGGCCGCGACGATTTCGGCCATCGCCGCGCTGACGTGGGTGTTGAGGTTGTCCCAGACCAGCACGATCGGGCCGCCGAGCTGCCGGTGGGCGGCGTCGAGCAGGGCGGCGTAGTCGGCCTCGGTGAAGCCCTTGCGCCGGCCGCCGTTCCCGCTTCCGCGTCGCCGGCCGCGGTGGGTGCGGTAGATCAGCCGGGGTCGCTGCCCGGGCTTGGTGGCCAGCAGCGCGGCCAGCGACAGCCGCGGGGCATTCTGTGCGGTCACTCGCACCACCGGCGTGTGCCCGCGGCGGCCCCAGGTGCGCCCCTTTGGCGGCCTCAGCCCCTGGCCGGACTCGTCTTCGAAGACCAGCCAGGCGCCCAGGTCCGCCGCCGCCGTTCTATCTCCGGCCAGGTCTCCTCCCGCCAGGCGGCGATCTGCTCCTCGTTTCGTTCGGCGGCCTGCCGGGCGGGGACCTGCACGCTCCAGCCGAGCCGGTGCAGCAGCAGGTCCAGCCCGGGCAGGGTGTAGTCCACGCCGAACCTGGTGCGCACCACCTCGGCGATGCGCGGCAGCGTCCAGCACTGATCGGCCCAGCCCCAGGCGGCCGGGCCGGCATCCAGCAGCACCTGCAGCTCATCCAACTGGGCGGGGCTGAGCTTGCAGCGGGCCCCGCCGGCACCCTTGGAGGCCAGCGCCGGCCGGCCGCCGGCGACCAGCGCTCGCCGCCAACGATTGGCCGAGATCCGGGTCACCCGGAACCGGGTGGCGACCTCACGGTCGCTGGCGCCCTCCTCGATCCACTCGGCCGCCGCCAGCCGCACCCGCTCCCGCCGGGCACGCTCCTCGGCGGTCAGCCCACCACCGTCGGGATACCTCATAGCTTCGGCATAGCGCACACCGCGCCGCACGTCAGCAGGGTCCGGAACCTCCGCCATTAATGATCTTTAGGCGGCGGGAACGACGTCCCCGCGGCGGCTCAATCTTCTGCGTGAACACCTGCCTGGCTGGACCATGAATGTGCGGCGCCAGCCGCCGGAGGCGGTCGCTCCTTGAGCGCTGTTGGAGCCGGGCCCGCTAACCGCTTCTCGACCGGCGGAACCTGGATCACCGCGGCTCCCCGTGTCGCCTATCGCAGCGGCTCACGAGGCATTGTGAGGGCGCTTGCTCGCGGCGAATACCTGACGGCTCCTTTATTGAGGACTACCTATCTGCCACCCGCCCCGCCCCCACGGGAGGAAGGACGGGGCCTTCGGGATTGTCTTGGCCATCTACCTGTCCTCGCTTCGGGACCCGCGGTCACGGGCACCGCTCCTCGAGCTTGACTACCCCAAAGTCGATCTGGCCTTCGACGTCGCCCACGACCTGTTGGCCTGCGGGAATGTTCTGGTCGCACACCTGCCAGTTGCCGTCCTGCACCTGATTACGAATGCCCAGCAGATCGTGCGAGACGGAATACATGACGCCGTTCGCCTGCATAGTGTTCTGGGCGACCTGCAAGTTCATGCCGACCAGATTGGGCATGGGGAAGTCGATGGTCGGCGCCGCTGCGCTTGGTGTCTGAGTGGCGGGGGCGGGCACCGGTGCCGGTGCAGGTGCAGGCGCAGGTGCCTCCACGGTCTGCGTGACCGTCGCTGGCGCGCCGCTGGCGTTGGGTTCGCCGCCTCCGCAGCCGGCCAGAGCCAGGCCGGCGCTGAGGAGCAAGCCGAGCGTTGTGGTGCGCTTCATGTGAGTCCCCCCTATGTTGTGGTGACCGGCACCATAAGCACACGTACCTGTTCCAGATTGGCCCTTGAATCAGCGGGTTTGCACCACTAGTCCCAGCCGTGGTTTCACAACCCAACCGTCTCTCCGGCAGGGCGCTCGCCGCGCCCGACCACGCGGTTGGGCGCCCGAAGTTGTCCGCCGCCGCTGCCGCGGAACCGACCCGCCCTATGGCCGAACGTGGCAAGAGCGCCAACGCCTCAACCGGTCGGTTCAGCCGGCGTCACCACCCCATCGGCGCAGCCCGCGGCGCATTCTGTTCCATGGCTGCCGCCACGGGCCCCGCCACCACAGGCGGCGAAGCCAGGAGGACAGTGCCTGCCGGGTGTTCCAACCCCGGATCTGCGGCCGGGTGCGGACCCAGACATAAATGAGGTACCCGGCGGCCAGTGCGGCAGCCATGCTCCCCGCGATGGGGCGGGCGAGCAGCAGCTCGCCGGAGCCGGCGACGGCAGCGGCCCACGCGGCCACCGCCCAGATCTCGGCCTGGTGCACCCGCCCCAGGAATACCCGCCGTTGCCAGCCTGCGATCGCCGCGATCAGAAGACCGCCTCCAATGACTGCGAGCACGACGGTCGCGCGCACGTCCTGCGGGCCCCTGGGCAGCACGCGGTACGTGCCCAGGAAAAAGTCTGTGCCGTCGGCGACGCCAAGGGCGGCGGCCGCCGCGCCGGACAGCCGCAACGCCGCCGCCAGCACCGCCGTACCGGTGGCGATGGCCAGTGTCCGCAGGATCGCGACCGCCCCCACGGTGGCGAGCTGATCGCCGACCCCGCGGGCAAGACGGGCCCGCAGTGAAGTATTCGCGGCCGTTGGAGGCGGGCACGTGGGCTGCGCATCACGGTTCGATCCCGGCCGCGGTCGGCGGGGGCAGGCCGCCCCTGGTGAGATCCAGGCGGAGCGCGTCTGCCCCGCCGACAAGCGAGGGTCGCTGGTCGGACCTTCCCGAGTCGGGCCAGGCCGCCTCGGGCCGGTGACATCCGGGCGGGGGGGCATGGCGAGCGTGTCGTCGTACTCTCGCCGGCGCCGAGCGTTGGATAAGACCTGATACGCGTCGGCCAGCATGCCCATCACCGCCGACGACCCGCCGGTGTCGGGGTGCGCCACCTTCGCCATCCGCCGGTAGGCGCGTTTGATCTCCTCAGCAGAGGCGTCGCGAGACACCCCAAGGAGCTCGTAGTGGGTCCGTTCGACCATGGGCACCGCCTTCCGCACCGCCGACCGTCGACGCCGCAAGCTGTCACCGTGGGGGTCGGCGCGCCGGACCCCACCTCTTGCCGGGGCCGTGTCCGGCCGAAGACAGACCCCACCGCCAATCCGCCGAACGCGGCGCGCGGTCCCCGCGACGACGTCAACGAGGGACGAGTGAAGAAAGGCAATGGCCAATTGCCCCACCCGCGAACTCCGCGGGCCGGCCTCGTTCCGACTGGACCCGCAGGGGCTGTGCGGTCACCGACGGCCCACACGAACAGATGCGGCGGCCCACACCAGGTGGGCCGCCGCGTCTGCGATGAACTCGGATGTTTGCCGGTCAGCTGGCGGCCGGCAGCGCCTTGCGCACAGGAGCGGCCTGAATGTGCGCGTCGACAGCCTGCTTGGCAGCGTCAATGGCGGCGAGCATCGCGGGGTCGGCGGATACCGATGCCAGCTTGCTCTCCACAGCGGTCAGCGCCGCCGTGTCGGCCCGGGCGGCCTCCAGGGCGCTCTCGGCGTCGGCGATCTGCTGCGGCCGGCCGGCGGCGATCGCCTCGGACTGCTTGGCCGCCGTGGTGATCTGCGCAGCGAACGCGCGCGCCTTCAGTCCCTGATCCGGCGGGCACTCCACGACCGCCACCAGGGTCGGGGTTTCGATCATCAAGTACAGCTCGCGGTTGTCGTGCTTGCTGGCCTTCTTGAACCCGGCCCCGCCGATGATCGCGCCGACTGGGCCGAACAGCACACCACCAGCGACAGTGCGTGTCAGCGTCGCCCGGCGGGTCACCGCCAGATTACCCGCCGTGTCGACGCTGGCCTGTGCCCCGATCAGGGAACTCTTGCCCTGCGGGGTGCTGATGCTCAGCTCGTGCAGCGTAACGCCGCGGTAGTGGCCCAGCCGCCGGCCGTCGGGACTGCGCAGCTCGGTGAGCGTTCGCTCGGCGCCGCGAACACTCTTGTCATAGGCCGACCGCACGCTCTTAAGCTCCTTCTCGGTGGCCTTGATGGCGCTCGCGTGGGTCTTGGTGGCGACCGCTAGGGCCTTGCTGAGCTCGCGTTGACGTTGCCGGTGGGCGCGCGCTTGAGCACCACCGCGCCGGGTGTAGAGCACCACGCCGAGTACGACGAGGGCGAGTAGGACGAGTACGACAGCGATGATCACGGTGTTCGGTCCTTCGGTTGGCCTGAAATAGGCGGCTGTCCGGTCAGCAGCTGCCGCACCGTGCCGGCGACGCCTGAGCGCCACTCGCCGCGCGAGGAGTCTGCGTCGCCGCATCACCCGCGCAGGAAGACACGCCGGGCTTCCATCCGCCAGCGGGAAGACTGAGGCCAGGGGGAATAGTGATGCTTACGTTCGGCGTGACCGGGCACTCTTTTTGGCAGGCGTTCGAGCCGTCCCTTGTAGCCCCGTCACCCGATGGTGGTCAAAGCCAGCCTGTCCGCCTCGCGAATCGTCGTCGTGGCCCCTACCGCACCTGACGGGGCCGAGGGGATCAAGGCCAGGAGCGAAAGACAGTTGTGAAGTAGCGATCAGTGAGACGGCGGTAGAACCGTCCCATCACCACGCCCACGGGCCCGGCCTGCTCCACCGCCAGCGTCACACGCGTGCCGCCAGTCCCAAGTTCCTCGAGCAGGTGCCGAGCGGTGGTGCGCACACCCGGGCCGGTGGCCACCCACGTGAACGAGCGGCTCGGCTCGAGCTCGGTCACCACGTACTCGGTCGGGGGGATCCGGGGCTGCTCCACCCGAACCAGGGACCCGACGGCGAGCGGCCCGTCGTCCAGGCATCGCACCGAGGTCAGCGACGGCGCCCACTCCGGCCACCGCTCGAACTCGCGCAGCACCTCCCAGACCTGCTCGACCGGGGCCTCGACGTCGATCCTGGTGCCCTGCTCCACCGGGCCATCCTGCTCCTGGTCGCTACTAGAGATCGACCAAGATCATGTGCCACACACGTCTTGCCCCACCGGCTTTCCGTTTCGTCGTGATGAAGTGCAGCGACGGGAGAACGAGTGCAGACCGACCACGGAGCTCGGCGACGTAACGGTCGGCGTAGCACGGAACATGAGGAACGGCGCGGCTGCCGCTGTCGTGCGTTCAGCGGCCGTCCCGTCCTGGCGTCGACGAGCCGCCGTATCGGGTGCGTGCGTCCTGGGGCTCAGGCGCGCTGCGCCGACAACCCGCGTCTTCAGCACCGCAGTCGCGGCGGAGGACCAACCAGCGGTCGAGGTCCGCGAGACCTCGACCGTCGACGTGGCCGCCCTCCGACGCGACGCCCCGCCCTGCATCCGGCCGCTGCACCACGGCAGGCACTGGTCGCCTGACACCTGTCTCACACGTTGCCAGACACCGTGCTGGGCAGTCTCAAAGGACCGCGACCGGAACTCGGACCGCTCCCCCGCTTCGGCCGCGATGACGACGTCACAGCCGTCCGGCATCTGCTGCAGAGCTACAAGATCACGAGCCGTCACAGACCCGTGAATAGGTGAGTTGCAGGCGCGCGTCAGCGCGGGGCGGGCGCAGCCCGTCCTCCAGTTCTTCTGCAGTTGGTCAGGCGACGGGGTCGAGGACCACGGTGTGGCCGAGGCGTTCGAGCTGGGCGACCAGCCGGCGGGTGTGCGCCTCGTCGTTGCGCCGGGCCAGCCAGTCCGCTCCCAGTTCTCGGTAGGGCTCGTCGTCGCGGAGCATGTAGTAGGCCGAGACCAGGATGGAGTGGGCGACCGCGACCTGGGCGCGGCCCATCCCGCGCCGGGCGGTGAGCCGGGCGTGCTGGGCGGAGAGGTAGTTGGTGCCCTTCATCCGGGCTACCGAGCCGGCGGCCTCGACCAGCATGTGGTTGAGCCACTTGTTGCCGTGCCGGGCGCCGGCCGGGCTGCGCTTACCGGCCGACTCATAGACCCCCGGCGCCACCCCGGCCCAGGCGGCCAGGTGCGCCGCCGAGGGGAAGCGGGACATGTCGGCGCCGGTCTCGGCGATGATCACCTGGGCGACCCGGGGCCCCACGCCGGGGATGGTCTGCAGCAGCTGCAGCTGCCGGTCCCAGGGGGCGAACGCGTCCTCCAGTACCGCATCGAGCTCGGCCAGCGCGGCCTCCACCCGGTCCAGTCGGTCCAGGATGGCGCGGGCCAGCCGGGCGTGGTTGGCATCGAAGTGCCCGGTCAGCGCCTCGGTCAGCTCGGGGATCTTGACCCGCATCCGGCCCTTGGCCAGCTGCGCCAACGCCCGCGGATCGCGCTCTCCCTCGATCAGAGCGGCCAGCATCGCCCGGGCGGAGACCGTGGTCAGGCTGGAGGCCACCGAGGACAACTTGATCGACGCGTCCTCCAGCATCAGCTCCAGCCGGGTCGCCTCCCGGGTGCGGTCGCCCATCAGCTGCTCCCGATAGCGGGTGAGCATCCGCAGCCGGCGGATCCCCGGCGGCGGCACGAACGACGGGCGCAGCAGGCCGTGCTCGAGCAGCTGGGCGATCCACTCGGCGTCCTTGACGTCGGTCTTGCGCCCGGGGACGGCCTTCATGTGCGCGGCGTTGAGCAGCCAGACCTCCATGACCTCTTCCAGGCAGTAGAACGGCGCCTTCCAGTAGGTCGAGGTCGACTCCATCGCCGCGATCGTCACCCCGTGCTCATCCAGCCAGTTCCGCATCACCCCCAGCGCGCGGGTGGTGGTCTTGACCGTCCGGGTCTCACTCACCCGGCGACCGCCGGGGCCCGGGATCCGCATGCAGACGGTCAGCGACTCCTTGCCAATGTCCAGCCCGGCGACCCGCTCGAACAGCACCTCCACCGCGACCACTTCCTCCCTGACGACGGTCGGTGGACGCCGTCCGGAGGGTCCTCTGCCAGGACACAGACCCACGCGCTCGCAGCAGCAATCAGAGGCACCCGAG
>NZ_FNOT01000010.1 GCF_900107105.1 Geodermatophilus africanus | reverse complement strand
CAGCCGCCCCGCGGGGTCGATGACCGCGGCGGTATGGGTGTCGGCATGGGTGTCCACCCCGCCGAACACCGGCGCAGGCTGGGCAGTCGGCAATGGTTCTGCGATGGTGGTCATCGCCGTCCTTGTCACTTGACCGGTCGGGGCGGCACGCACCGCCGAGCGAGCGGACAAGACAGTGACGGGTGCTTGCTGGCACAAGCTCCTATGAGGTCACGAACCCTCGACCGGTGAGTGCAAACGAGCCCCGCAGCGGACCGAACCGACAGATCGGCTTGAAGACCCGAAGTCAGTCAGGCGCTGGGTCAGGAACGACCGCTGCGGGGCTCTCCCACATCCTCACTGTCAGGCGTCGACGCAGGTGGCGCGCGGTCCCCTCGACCCGCGCCCTCCGGCGTCCGTCGCTACCGTCCTGGACCGTGAGCGAGCAGAGCGCCGCACCGGCGACCGAGAGCACCGGCGGACCGGCCGAGAAGATCGCGGCCGGGTACGCCGTCGCGGGACCGGCGGTGGAGCTCGGCGCGGTCGTGCACGACGGCCGGCCACACCCCGGAGCAGCCGTGCAGGTGCCGCTGGCGATGCTCAACCGCCACGGGCTGATCGCCGGTGCGACGGGCACCGGGAAGACGAAGACGCTGCAGCTGATCGTCGAGCAGCTCTCCGCGGCCGGCGTGCCTGTCGTGGTCGCCGACGTCAAGGGCGACCTCAGCGGCCTGGCGCAGCCCGGCACCGCGAGCGAGCGCACCCAGCAGCGCGCCGCCCAGACCGGGGACGACTGGCAGCCCACGGGCTTCCCGGTGGAGTTCCTGGCCCTCGGTGGGCTCGGCAGCGGCGTCCCGGTGCGGGCCACCCTCACCGACTTCGGCCCGCTGCTGCTGTCGAAGGTGCTCGACCTCAACCCCACCCAGGAGAGCTCGCTGGGGCTGGTCTACCACTACGCCGACAGCGCCGGGCTGCCGCTGCTCGACCTGCAGGACCTGCGCGCGGTCGTCCAGTGGCTGCTCAGCGACGAGGGCAAGCCGGAGCTCAAGGGTCTCGGTGGACTGTCGCCCGCGACCGCGGGGGTCATCCTGCGCAAGCTGATCGCCCTGGCCGAGCTCGGCGGGGACGTCTTCTTCGGCGAGCCGGAGTTCGAGCCGGCCGACGTCCTGCGCACCACCGACGACGGCCGCGGGATCGTGACCGCCGTCGAGCTCGCCGCCGTCCAGGACCGCCCCGCACTGTTCTCCACATTCCTCATGTGGCTGCTCGCCGAGCTGTTCGAGGAGCTGCCCGAGGTCGGCGACGTCGACCAGCCGAAGCTGGTCTTCTTCTTCGACGAGGCCCACCTGCTGTTCAGCGGGGCGAGCAAGGCGTTCCTCGAGTCGGTGACCCAGACCGTCCGGCTGATCCGCTCCAAGGGCGTCGGTGTCTTCTTCGTGACGCAGAACCCCACCGACGTCCCCAGCACGGTGCTCGGCCAGCTCGGCAACCGGGTGCAGCACGCGCTGCGGACCTTCACCCCCGAGGACGCCAAGGCGCTGCGCAAGACGGTGAGCACCTTCCCGAAGACGAAGGACTACGACCTCGAGGAACTGCTCACCTCGCTCGGCATCGGCGAGGCGGCGGTCACGGTCCTCTCCGACCGCGGCACGCCCACGCCCGTCGCCTGGACGATGCTGCGGGCGCCGCGCTCGCTCATGGCGCCCATCGAACCCGCCGCCATGGCCGAGGCGGTGCAGGCCTCGCCGCTGCAGCCGAAGTACGGGCAGCCGGTGGACCGCGACTCGGCCTACGAGCGGCTGGCCGCCCGGCTGGCGCCATCCCCGGCCGCCCAGCCGGACCGCCGGGAGCGGGACCGCCGGGAGCCGGACGACGTCCGGGAGCGTCCCGAGCCCCGCCGGCCGTCGGAGCCCCTGCAAGAGGACAGCACGCTCGACCGGGTGCTGGGGTCGGCGGCGTTCCGCTCGTTCACGCGGTCGGCGGCGTCCGCTCTGGGCCGCGAGCTCACCCGGGGCCTGTTCGGCACCCGCCGGCGCCGCCGGTAGGTCGACGACCCGGGCACCGCAGCCCTGGCTTTCCTCGATCAGGCCGTTGCGGGCGTTCCTCGCGGGTTGCCGACGCTGTGGTGACGGCAGTGCACGAGGAACGCCCGCGATCGGTCGGTCAGGCGTCGACGTAGCGGTCGCGCTCGACGACGAACTGGCCGGTGGCGGTGTTGGCGTCGACGAACTCCGGCAGCAGCGGGATGCGCACCGTCACGGTCACGCACACCGAGAACTCCTCGCCCCGCGTCAGCGTCGGCGCGTAGCTCCCCGCGGCGTCGCACCCCGCACCGGCGGGTGCGTAGCCGACGACGACGTCGGTGGCCTCGACCGACTGGTCGGCCACCGCCAGCCGCGCGGCGGCCTCCGCCCGGGCCGCGCCGGTGACCGGGTCGGGAGCGGTGCCCATCGCCCGTCCGGCCTCCCGCGCCGCGGCGGTCGAGGCGAACACCCCGCGCTGCACCGCCGAGAACCCGGCCACGATGTAGACCAGTGGCACGAACACGACGATCGCGATGAACGTGAACTCGATCAGCGCCGAGCCGCGCTCCCCGGCGACCATGCCCAGCCGCGCCCGCAGCCACCTCACGGGGCCTCCTCCACCGCCCGGCCGGTGACCTCGACCGGCAGCAGCGAGCCCAGCCCGGCCAGCAGCTTCGGCACCGCGCCCGAGCAGCGGACCACGACCAGGGTCAGCCCGCTGGCGTCGACCTCCTGGGCCGAGCTGCACACCAGCCCGTCGGCGGTCTGCTGCGAGGTCGCCCGCGCCACCACCGCCACCGTGCGGTCGGCACCGGCGGACGACGGCACGTCGGCGTTGGCCGCGAACCGGGCGCCCTCCTGCGCGCTCGCGGTCACCACGTTCCGCACGTGCACGTAGACCGCGACCTGCAGCACCGCCAGCAGCAGCACCACGACCAGCACCGACACGAACACGAACTCGACGACCGCGGCCCCCCGCTCACGGGCGCGCTCCTGAAAAGGCCTCGCTGCACGGGCCCGCTGCGAGCCTGCGAGCGGCGGGGTGGCGCGCTCCGGGAACGGCCTCGCTGCAGGGGTCCGCGGCGAGCCTGCGAGCAGTGGGGGGCAGCGAGGTCCTTCATCCACCGGTCGTGACGGACGCCAGGGCATTGGTGACCGCGGCGACGATCGCCTCGCGGAACGGGATGAGGATGGCCAGCACCAGCGCCGCCGTCATCACCGTGATCATCACCCAGCCGGGCACGTCACCCCGCTCGGGATCGTCCCCGCGCAGGCGGTCGGCCAGTGCGTCCAGCGCCGCGAGGACCCCCGTGAACATCGGCATGCTGCGTCCTTCCTGTCGTGTCCGCGGGCTCATCGCGCCAGCGAGACGATGCTGATCAAGCCGGGGTAGAGCGCGAAGAGGACGGTCACCGGCAGCACGAGGATGACGACCGGGCCCAGGACAGTCAGGGTCTTCCGGTCCAGCAGCGCGGCAGGGGCTCTCGACCGGAGGCTGCAGTGACACATGAGCCAGGCGAGGGAGGTGAGCCAAAGGAGTTCATGCGTCGGGCCAGTTGACCGATTCGGTGCGGTGATCTGATGGACGATGCACGACTGTGACGACGCCTCTTAGCTCCCATCGAATGCTTGTAGAGTTCTGGATCCTCGAGGCACTTGTTATAGGCACTGGCATCTGGGTGCAGGAATGGGCAGGGGATGATGGGTGGCGCCTTGCCGCCTTCATCTGCTTGTTCGTTTCTGTCGTTGGATTCCACATCGCTCTAAATAGGTTGCGCACCCAGGGCGTGGCGTGGCTCTTTCCCAAGGGGGTTAGAGTGATGGCAGCACTTGCCGTGCTAAGCCTAGTTTGCGCGGGCATTATAGGTTTTCGCTTAGCCGGCATTCCGACCGAGGAGCGAGCCATTGCATTCACCACAGAAGATGTGACCTTGCAGACTGGTGGGGCTGTGCCAGTCGAGGGCACCTCTAGCGGGCTCAGGCCCGGCGAAACGGTATGGGTGTTGACGGCCGAAATGACTTCACCATCCGACGCCTTCCCCTTTCATGCGGCTTACCCTGCCTTCGGTCCTTGCGGTCCAAAGTCCGATGGCCATTGGGAATGCGACGAGGCGTTCGCAGTGGGGGAAGGGTTGCACGCATTTTTAGCCATCGCCGTAGATCCCGAGCTTGCTCAGAAGATTCACCGATACCGCGAAAACGGGTTCGCCGATCAGCAGTCCTGCGTTGAGAAGGACGCGGACCACAACCTATCGGAAGGCTGCTGGGACGAACCGCTCAATGTGCCCGAAGAGCGATTGCAGTCGAAATTGCTGTGGGTCACAATCACATCGAAGGCCGAAGAAGGCCCTGCAGCCCCGCCGCTAGATTGATGCGACCCGGCTGACAGTCCTCACGGGAGAGAAGTAGTACCTGACAGCAGCGGCACCCCGGGGGGTTGGGCCGCTCAGGCGGCGCGCTGTCCTGGTCGATAATGACGACCCGAAGGTCGCGCTTGGAGGCCCGGGCGCGGTAGAGCTGATCGATGCGCTTGCCGCACCGTGGGTCAGGGCGTCGAGGTCACAACCCGACTCGGCGTGGTAGACGAAGCTTACCCAAATGAGGGAAAAGCACGAACGCTTGTTGATCGAACTTGCCACGGACGCCCCACCATAACGCCATGATCACCGGAGTGAACGGCGACTTCCCACCGCGCAAGCCGCCCGGCGGACCGCCACAGCCGCCGTCGGCTGCCCTACCGATGCCAGCTCCCGCCCCAGCAAGCCCGATGGGCAGTGCTGGATTTGTTTGCGGTCTTCTCGGCCTGCTTATCGGGCTCTTCGGCGTAGTTGCTATTGGGGTGGTGTTGTCCATCCTCGGGATCGTGTTCAGTTCGGTTGCCCTGCCCAGCGATCAGTCCGGCAAGGCCAAGGCGGGACTTACGATGGCAATCATTGGGCTCATCGCCTGCATGGTGGCGATGGTCCTCTACGCCAAGTGGGGGGTTGGGGAGACCTTGTGAGGGGCCCAAGGCGAGGAAACCTGCACGCGCACAGGTATGAGGTTACGCGGGCCGACCTCTACCTCATCGAAACGGGTTGCGCGAGTAACCTGCCCGTTGGGACCGACAGCACTAGGGAGACCACCAGAGCGCAGCAGTTGCCCCATCCTCGGCATGACAATGCGAGTCCTGTCCCCATGTTCACATCGCTCGGTTCGACCGTCAGTCTGGCGCCGACGTTGCTCGAAGTGTCATGGCGGCGATAAGCTCATCCCGTAACGAACTTGATAATTCCGAAGACGACCCCCACAAGGCCTCCGATTGCGCCGAGGACCATCATCACGATAGTTGCAACGTCCCATTTGCTAACCTTCTCAGCAATCTCGGCTCAATCTTCGCCTCTAGTCGCTTGATTGAATCCTGCAAGGCTTCGATTTTCGTCGCTGCGATAGCAGCGTTCACCGACGCAATCTTGTCAATCTCAGACTGGGCCGGAAACCGTTCCTCTATGGTCCTGATTCGGACCTGTAGCGACTCCACAGCCGAGTCAACGTGTCGTTGGACCGCAGACTCGACATCCGCTTTCGGCTGCTCACGTGATGCGACTAGGACCGTGGGGGCTTCCGTCGTGGTCGCGAGAGCTTCGGCAGCCCGGGCCAGTGAATCCGAACGGAGCGCGTCTATTGCGGTCCTATCGAGAGCTGCATTGACCTGTCGTAGTTCGCCCTCCACGCTTATCGATCTGGTGTTGCGGGAATGTCGATCCGATATGAAGCCAGTGACAAGCGAGCCTAAGCCGCCGAGGATTGCAGCGACCACGCTGATGGCAATTGGATCCAAGTCGATCATCCCCCTTGGTGGCTGTAGCACACCTTCACGGGGCACCGTAGTCGAGTGTTGGCCACGCAGTGGTCATTGGCAGACCGGAGCGCCAAGGGGAGGACCGTCGTTTTCCACCCCGAGGTTGCGGGGCGGACCGAGCGGCGCTCGTCGAGGAGGCGGATGGCGTCGCGGTCCAGATGGCTCAATCTGGTGACGCCTCAACGCCATCAGCGTCTGGCGGTCTTCGTTAAGGTGATGGTTTGGGACGGCTAGCACCAGGAAGACGACCGGCACCATCATCGCGATCTCCTTGCGCCCGCCGGCCTCGAGCAGCCGGCGCTTGCCGGCCTCCCGGACGTCGGCGGCCTGCGCGCGCAGCATGCCTTGGTCATCGAGGTAGACCTCGTGTAGGGGGTAGGTCCGTCGTGCTGCGGCAGCGTCCTCCCCTGTGAACCTGCCGGAGTACAGGAGCCCGCCGAGGATAATCTCGACCTTCTCAGCACTGGCGGGCCAGCGCGCGAGATCCGCGGACGTGAAGGGCTGACCGGCTGGCATGGCTGGACGGTGGCACGGTACTGCTCGGTTGGCTAGACGCGGCGGATCCGTCGATGGCCTGGGAGTCCGTGGCGTTCCCAAGATCTGTCAGCCCCCTCAAGTAGCGTGCCGTTACCGCTGGGGTCCAGCCGCAGGCGCTCCGCGAGCGCAGGATGAGGGAGAAAAATGCCTAGGCCGACCAAGCGTCTTCCGACGCGGCAGCGGCCATGGGCGCCAGACGCGGTCCTGGACAAGCCCAAGAGTCTGGAAAACCCCAAGTTCTTCGACCAGTCCGTATTGAGCCCCCTTCGGTATCCGGGCGCCAAGCGTCAGTTGACCCCCATAATCGAGGGGATTATCCGCGCTAATGTGCCGCCGCCTCGACTGCTAGTTGAACCGTTCTGCGGTGGCGCAACGACTGCGCTGCGCTTGGTTGGCAGCGGCGCGGTCGAGCATGTAATCCTGGCCGACGCCGACCCGCTCGTCTCTTCCTTTTGGTATACGGCGGCCTTTGAGACCACCTGGCTGATTAACCGAATGCAAGAAGAGGAAGTATCCGTGGCCCGGTGGGATTGGTGGCGCGCGGCTGAGCCGACATCACGCCGGGAGCAGGCATTAAAGTGCCTATTCTTGAACAGGACGACCTTCTCTGGCATCTTGCACGGACGTGCCGGTCCTATCGGCGGTCGCGCTCAGACCTCTGCCTACAAGATTGACTGCCGGTTCGGCAAGGAGGGTTTAGCCCGACGGATTCGCGCTATCGGAGAACTGGCTGACACTGGTCGCATCCTCGATGTGTGGCCTAGCGATTGGGCGACCACACTTCAGAGGGTCAAGCGCACCTTCGGTGACCTAGACGCGGGCGAGATCACCGTGTACCTCGATCCACCTTATGTCGAGAAGGCGCCGTACCTCTACGAGTGGTCGTTCGAAGACCAAGCGCACGAGGCCCTAGCCGAGGCTCTCCGGGACTGCTCCGACTTTAGGTGGCTGCTCTCCTACGACGACAACCCCGTCGCCCGCAATCTCTACCCGGACGGTGGTGGTAGGACCAGTCTGCTCGTACCTCACCGGTACACAGCCGCGGGCTCAAACAGTCGGACAGTGCGAGACGAGTTGCTCGTCACCAACTACCCGGACATTCCGGACTCGGATCGGTACAGGTCCGTAACCTCCCCGGTTCCGTCAGTGTGACCTGGTAGACCTTCGCGCCAGGCCATAGCGGCACGGAGTAGGGCCGTCGCCGCGCGGAGTGACGAGGGAGACCACGGTGACGCTGACGGGGATCGCGGCGCAGGTGAGCACGGGCACCAACCCGCTCACGCACCTGTTCGCCGGAGCCAAGCGCCTGGGGGGCGTGTACCACCTCGACTACGAGCGGGCGGTGATCATCACCGACGACCACACGAAGCGGGAGTGCGGTGGTGTGCCCCGGCACGGTTTCCTGCTCGCGGCCGCGACCGTCCCCGATCAGGAGTCTCAGCAGCCCCTCGACGAGGACGAGGTCATCCTGCTCCGGGTCAGGAACGTCGCCCAACTGCCCAACCAGGCCGAGGTCGTCGCGACCCGCCTGGCAGCCATGCGAGATGCCGACCTGCGGGACCGTCCGCCGTCCGATGTCCTCGACGCCCTGACCAGCAGCCAGATCGAGTTGTCCGCGTTCGAGTGCGAGGTCCTCGGCACCTTCTACCCCAGCACCGCCGGGGGTCACCAGTTCATCCAGTGGGGCGCCGACCTGGACAACGTGTACGCGGGGGCTCGGTACTTCGTCTACACGCCCAGCCCGGAGGTGCTGTCCTTCATCGCCTCCTACCCCGAGCGCACCGAGGATGAGATCGACCGCGGGGACGAGCCCAACCTGATCACCCTCGGCCATGTCCGCTTCGCCTCGACGCGCCGCCGCGCCGAGAGTGCGGGCCTCGCGCAGGTCCCGGTCCACGTGCGCGTCACGGACTTCATCTCCCGGAAGACCGCCGTCCTCGGCATGACCCGCGCAGGCAAGTCGAACACGAACAAGACGATCTGCACGGCCGTCTTCGAGCACTCCCGGATGACCGACGAGTCAATCGGTCAGTTGATCTTCGACCCGCAGGGCGAGTACGCCTCCGTCAACCAGCAGGACCAGACCGGTCTCCGCCTCCTCGGTGAGGAGTGGGTCCGGATCTACAAGTTCCGCGCCGACCCCGCCAACCCGCAGGAGGAAGCGCTCACCCTCAACTTCTACAACCAGCAGGAGTTGGTGGCCGTCCGCGGGCTCATCGAGGAGTGCGTCAGCGATCTGGACGCGGGCTACGTGCAGGCATTCCGGGCCGCCGAGGTCACAGAGCCCGACCAGAACGACTACGCGACCCAGGGCGCCTTCCAGGCCGCCCGTCAGCAGGCGTCGCTCGGCCGCTTCGCTCTCTACGCCCTCCTGGCCAAGGCCGGGTACAAGGTCCCCACCGGCTGGAGCGGCATCCGGATCCAGATGGCAGGCGCGATGTCGACCCTTCTCCTGGCCGACCACCCGGACGCGGTCACCCCCGACACGACCGCCGGGTATGTCCGGATCAACACCGCAGACGGCCTCCAGAACGCGATGACCTGGCTCTGCAAGCGGCTGACCGAGGCGGCGTCGAAGGCCGGCCTGCCGCAGCAGTACGCCAGCCTCGACTTCACCAAGTGGCAGAACGCCGGCGCCTGGAACGCGATCCGCGCTGCGTACGACGGCACCGGCGGGACCGCCGTACTCAACCACCTGAAGAACTACGTCGAGTTTCACGACCCCCGGTCGTCCGGAAACTTCGTCCCCAAGGTCCTCAAGGACCTCGCCGACGGCAAGATCGTCATCGTCGACCTCTCCTACGGATCCGAGCGGGTCGGCACCCGGATGTCCGAACGGCTCGTACGAGGACTGCTCGACGCCGCCAACAACCGGTTCCGCAGCAACCTCCCCGCCCGGAAGATCCAGATCGTCGTCGAGGAGGCCCACCGGTTGTTCGACCGGGAGAACTCGAACAAGAACGACACCGACCCGTGGGTACGCCTGGCGAAGGAGGCCGCCAAGTACGAGATCGGGCTCATGTATGCCACGCAGGAGGTCTCGTCGATCGACCCGCGGATCCTCTCGGCCACCCACAACTGGGTCATCGCTCACCTGAACTCTGACCGGGAGACGAGGGAACTCGCGCACTACTACGACTACGCCGAGTTCGCGGACGAGATCCGCCGGTCGGAAGACCGCGGCTTCGTGCGGATGAAGACCTTCTCCGGCAAGTACATCGTGCCGGTGCAGGTGGCCAAGTTCGACCACTCCATGATCAACAATGCCCGCATCGCCGCGGGGCTGCTCCCCATCGACGCCCCGAACACGGGCATCTGATGCCGTACGAGCAGGAGCGCGCCTCCCGCCTGGGGCACCTTCCGATCGCGCAGAGCCCCATCGTCACCGAGGCCCTGGCTCGCTGGGACACCCCCACGATCGAGATCAGCGATCCAGTCGAGATCACCCAGCGCACCTTCGATCTCACTCACTTCGCGTCACCGCGGCGTCCGGCGACGACCCATGTCATGGCCTTCGACGGCTCCAACCAGGAGGTGGAGGCCAAGACCAAGTACCCCTCCGTCCGTGTGGGCTTCATACAGGTCGGCGCCGTCCTGCTGGACTTGGAGAAGTTCCTCAACTCCCGCGACGACGGCCTCGTGGACGCGCGGCGACTCCAGCGGGCGCAGACCACCAAGATCGTGAATGCGGTCTTGCCCAGTTCGCAGGTGACGCGACCGGGGATGTCCGGCGTTGACTCCTGGCGCGTCGAGTTGTACGAGACCTTCTGCAACCAGGTGGTGCAAGACTTCGGCTCCGACTTCTCACTCATCGATGCCCTGCTGACCCTTCACGGCACGCCCGGGACCCCGGCGCCTGCCGTTCCGCTCGGCCGGTGCCCCACGTGCGACGACGAAGGGCAGCAGGTCACGGCCGAGCCGCAGAACTGCACCAACTGTCAGGCGCCGATATATGCAACAGACCTTCTCCGCACGCACGAGGAGTACAGCGAGGAGGGCTCGAACATCGAGATCCTCACCCGAACCATGAACCTCGCCGAGCGGCTCCTCACCATCACCTACATGGACGGCTTCGCCCGCACGACCCCGGCCGTTCTCGGTCAACTCATGTTCATCACGGACGGACCGCTCGCCTTCTTCGGCCCGACCGCGCCACTGAAGCGTCGGATGGTGAACTACTGGGGAAGCCTCTGCGAGGCCCTCGCCAAGGGCGGCTTCGCACCACCGCTGGTTGTCGGCATCGAGAAGTCCGGGGCCTTCGTCGATCACGCGAACGCACTCGCGGAGCACATGTCGCCCGAATCCGTGATGGTGCTGGACCAGAAGTACATCGCTGAGCACGTCCGCCGAAAGGCATCGGACAGCATCTACGGCAAGGACGAGTTCTACGGACGCCGGTTCTTCTACAAGAGCAGCACCGACCAGATGATCGTGGCCACCTTCCCACGCATTCCCGCAGGTCAGCCCTACGAGGCTGTGAACACGAGCGGCGGCACAAATCCGGCGGAACAGCCCTCCAGTTACCCGACGCTCCGCCCGACGCTCGAAGCCCTGGACCGACTCCAGACCCGCCTGTACCCGAACGCCGTAATCCCTGTTGCCTTGGCCCACTCAGCGTCCTCGTTGCCACTAGGGACTGGGCGCAGCGTCCTCACCCTGCTGGCCCAGGACGGCCTTGGACTCGACCGCAGTTCGATCGGGCTCGCTCGGCACCAGACGTACATGTAAGGGAGGCGACGAACAAGCGGATAGGAAACGATGGCCGACCGACCAGTGCCTCGAGCCCGACTACGGAAGGAAACGGCGAAGGGGAGGACGTATCTGACCGCCTCGTGGGAGCGCAAGAATACATCGACGCCTGGACCACGGGCGTAGACGTACCCCACCTCCAGCAGGCCAGTGGGTGGCAACAGACCGATGAAGAGCATCCACCCGACACCGGAAAACCAGCGTACCGAGTGGTCTATAAGACCTTGCGCATGATCCCATTTCCCGCCGTGGAGATGAAGTGGCCACATTTTCGCGTCACCTTCTACTGCGGCGACGTCGAACGCGGCGGGATTCGCTTCAATGACACAATCCCAGGTCGTCGATCGGATCAAGAGGTCGTCCCGGAGCACGGCCGCGTACTCGATGACGGCCACGGCTACGTCACTGTACATGAACTGTCCCAACCTGCACTTCAGCACCGAGGGGTGGAAAGAAACCGTGAAAGCCGTTGCCGCTCTTGAAGTCGTCTTGGTTGGCGACGAACCTTCAGAGGACCACGCCACCCTCATCGAGGCTGGTCGAGTAGCAGTGGGCCCCCTGCTCACCATGCTGGAGTTTGAGTTCGGCCCGCGCCTCCTATCTACTCGATTGACCAAGGAGGCTGGAACGACGTTCGACGACTGGCACTGGAACAGGCGATTGTCTACGGGGGTTCCAGACCGCAGTTTGGCTTGACGGACTCCGGCCGTGGCTATGTCGTCGGGACACGCCGTCGATCCCTTGGCGGAGGACGCGAACCCTGTCACAGTGCCCGTGCGTAGCAGCACGAGCGGGCCTGCTCGCCATGGGCGGGTCCGTGACCGGGGGGACGTGAGCAGATGCGCTGCGAGGTGGAAGCCCCGGCCCCAGCCGGGGAATCGGAGATCGGCTCAACTCCCTTTCTGGAAGGCTGGCGGGCCGCTCTGGGGGAGTCCGGCATCGGCAGGGTCCTGGAGCGCGTGGGGGCTGTGCCGCTGACTCTCATCGGCTGCTTCGCTACCTTGATGACCGTCATCGCAGTTCCCCTCGGGCTGTGCCTATGGCTGCTGTTTCCGTTAGCCGACGCCTCCGGCAGCCTGGGGGCAGATCCGGTCTTTGGTGCGGCCCTCCTACTGCTCCTTCTGGTTCGCTTTGCCTCCCTTCCCTTGGCAATCCGGACCACTCGGAAGGCGGCTCGCATGGACATTGCCAAGTCATTTTTCCCGCGACTGCGGAAGCAGTACGGCAGCGACCGGGAGGGGTTGTCTCGGGCCATCATGGCCATCCAGAGGGACCTCAACGTCAATCCGCTCAACTCCTGCCTTCTGGCGCTATTCGTAGTTCCGCTGCTCGGCGGCTTCTGGGCGCTCCTGAAGGGTCTGACGATCCGGTCGGAGACGGGCACCTTCGCCCCCCGCTTCATCCCCGAAGACAGCGCCATGTACCGCCACCTAAACTCAATCACCGATCTGTACACCTGGGGGATGGACCTGACCCTGACAGTCCCCGAGGTGGGCCTGTGTGCACGCCTGACTCCCTATCTGCTAGGTCTGACCGCCACCGTCGCGCTCCAGTGTGTGCAGGTACGGCCACAGTGGAGGCAACACCGACCAGTGGCCGTCATCCTCGTTGTGGGGTCGTTCGGGGCTACGTACTTGCTGCCGATTTTCTTCGTCCTGCTGAAGGTGGCCGACAGCATCTTCCTCATCGCGCAGGTGCCGTTCCTTAAGCGCGTGAAGCGGAGGGAGTTCACCCGCCTCCGGAATGACCCGGTCTTCATGGCATCGGTCGCTGAGTTAGTAGCCGACTACTTGCCCAACCAGGACCCGCCACAGCCACCTCATGGGCACAGCCCCGGACGCGGCGCAGTCGACCCGGACGACTTGCACCGATGAATGCGACTGCTGATGCTCGCCGCCCTGGGTCCAGTCCTCGCGCGGCTGCCTCGTCGCTGTCGGACATGAGTCAGTGGGCAGGGCATCCCGGTCACGCGGCGGCCGACGGTCAACAGATCACCGTCGTCCCGTCCCTGTAGAGACGTGGTGCGCCTGTTGCCCACCACCATGACTGCTACGCACCGTTCCCGGGAACGTGGAAGGAAGCCGCCGATGAGCGTCGCGCACCTGCCCTGCGCCACGTCGGCGCCGACCCTGGCCGAGGCCACCCGCCGGTTCCTGCGCCGGGACGCCTTCGGGCCGACCACCCGGGTCGCCTACGCCGCTACCCTCGACGCCTTAGCAGACGAGGTCGGCCGGGACGCCCCGGTGGACCGGCTCACCGACCGGCAGGTCGAGGCCCTGCTCGACCGGTGGCACGACAGGGCTACGACCACCTTTAACCGGCACCGCGCCGCGCTGCTGTCGTTTTTCGGCTGGTGCGTCGAGGGCCGAAAGTGGATCCCGACCAATCCGGTCGCACTCATCGAGCCGCGCAAGGTGCGGCGCCGCACGGAGGACGAACGCGGGGAACGACCCATCGACCGCGACCTGCTTGCCGACCGTTGGGGCGCTCGACGACGTGACCGGCCGCGACCGGCTGCTTTGGCGGATGGCCTACGAGACCTGGGCTCGGGCCGACGAAGTGCTCGGTGAACAGCCTCCGGGACGTAGTCCTCCTTCCGCACACCTTTGGCGTCTATGCCGTGGCGGCGGCGATTCTGGTATTCGACGCCGCGTGCTTCTGGGAGAGCAAGACCGCGCCGGGCGTGGCCACCTTCGCCCGGCCCCGCAGTTACTCGACGCAGGGACGGTCGCTACGAGAGGATCACCTCTGGAGCGGCGGTTGTGGCAATGAGTCGTCTGTTGAGGCGCATGCGGTGGCCTCCCTAGAACGAGTCAGCCCGTGGCACTGGCCGACGGCAGTGCCACGGGCCGGCTCGCCCTAGGGGAACTGTCGCCTCACCCGAAGGAGGACGGGCCACTGCTGAAGAGCCAAGGGGCCGGGTAGGACTCCGGCCAAGGCTTCAGGGACCCCGTCGAGCGCTGGTACGTGGTGGAGGGCGGCCCTCCTGCATCGTTCTGTGACCGGCCGCTGGTACAAAGCAAGGCAGCGCTCGCGTGCTGCGCTGTACGCGAGCGCTGGGCTATATCGGCCCTGCCCTACCTGGAGGTGACATGCGGTTCACGGTTTTGCCCGCCGCTGGCCGCATTCCGCGCGATGCCAGCCAAGGCGCGTACCTGCACACTGACAACTGGGATGATTGGTTTCGGTTCAGCACTCAGTATTACCTAACCTATGTCGACGCGGATGGCATCGCACACGACATCGGCCAAGTCAAGATTGGGCAGTTCGGCATGACGAAGGACCAACGTCGGCCGTCTATACCCGAGAACTTTGAACAACTGACCGACGAGTTCTTCTCCCTCGGTCAGGACGCCAGTTACTACGAAGGCTTGTCTGCCATAGGTGATGACGTACGTGAAGACGTCCTTCAATCACTCCGAGACATCGCCTTGAGCGGCGACCTCTACGCCAGGGCCTTGAACGAGGACGTCACCGGGATCTCATTGATGCGAGGGGTGCCCGCGACCACCATCGAGGGCCAGTTCAGTCGACTGGCTCGCGGTGGTGCTCGCCTCTCCGACTACCGATTCCGCTACACAATGCCAGCGGCGGGCCGGGAAAGACGGGAACCCGTCTCGCTTGACTTTGACGTGGTGGCCGAATCGAACCCTCCGACAAACATTCATGTCGTTATCGGTCGAAACGGCGTCGGCAAGACGCGCCTCCTCAACATGATGACGCGGGCACTGATCGACAGGCAATCCGACTCGAAGGACGTCGGAACCTTCAACCTTCAGGACTCCGACGGGCAAGATGTCTTCGCCAATCTCGTGTCGGTAACCTTCAGTGCTTTCGACGCTTTCGAGCCACTATCGACTCCGCGGAACTCCTCTAAGACTGACGTAGGCTATACCTATGTCGGGCTCAAGCGGACCCGCCGGAACGCGGACGATAAGCCACTTCCTCCAAAGAGTCCTGCGACCCTAACTAGGGAGTTCGGGGACAGTGTCCTGCTCTGTGCAAGCAGCCCTGCACGCCTCACCCGTTGGCGCCGAGCACTAGAAGCACTTACCGGCGATCCACTGTTCGAGGCATTGCGAGTCACCGAACTCGCTAGCGAAGGACCCAGTGAGGCGGTCAAGGAGTCGGCCCAAGCTCTCTTTCGGGGGCTGAGTTCTGGGCACAAGATCGTTCTACTGACCATCACCCGCCTCGTCGAACGAGTTGAGGAGCGAACGCTGGTGTTGCTCGATGAACCAGAGGCGCACCTGCACCCTCCGTTGCTTTCCGCATTCGTGCGCGCCCTGTCCGACCTGTTGATCAACCGTAACGGAGTGGCGATCATCGCCACCCACTCACCGGTGGTTCTCCAAGAGGTGCCTAAACACTGCGCCTGGACTTTGCGCCGCACTGGCCGAATCGTCACGGTCGACCGGCCAGAGGTAGAAACCTTTGGAGAGAACGTCGGTGTGCTCACACGCGAAGTATTCGGACTAGAGGTTTCCCAGTCGGGCTTTCATCGATTGTTGCGTGAAGCAGTGATCGAGGATGAGGGAACCTACGACGAGGTCCTTGCTAAGTTTGGTGGCGCGCTTGGGAGCGAGGCGCGCGGTCTCGCTCAGGCGCTCGTCGCTGCCCGACGAGCGAGAGGCCGCCTGTAACGTGTGGCCGCTCCCCCTTCCGACGGTGACGAGTCGGGCTAGTGTACGTGCATGTGCAAATGGCATATCAGATGATGCGCAGAAGGCCAAGTATCTAGCGGTCGAGAGTGACGTTGCGGCCGCAGCCGCCAAGTTCGACGCAGCCGCTAGGACACAAACCCTTCATACTCTCAATGGCGCGTCATTCAACGTCCCGGGCATGACCAATAAGGAGATGGTCGCGCTCTACGACAACGGAATGGTCCGTCGGAGAGACGGGCGCGCCATCTACGACGACCTCATGACGGCACACCCCACGCAACGGTGCTCCTTCTGCGGTCATCGCACAGTCAGCACACTTGACCACCACCTGCCAAAGACGGTCTACTCGGCACTCACCGTTGTGCCAAGCAACCTCGTCCCCGCTTGTAAAGACTGCAACAAGATTAAGGGCACTAGGACTCCCGCAACCGCTACAGAAGAGCCCATTCATCCATACTTTGAGGATCTGGAAGCGGACCTATGGCTACATGCGAGGGTGGAGCCACTGTCCCCCGCGACATTCGTCTTCTTCGTCAGTGCGCCAGATGCGTGGAGCCCGACACTAGCCGCGCGCGTTCGAAACCACTTCTTCGACTTCGAACTGGACTTCTTCTACGGCGCGCTAGCCGCCGATGAACTGATCGGCATTAGGGGTTCGCTTATAGATCACTTCGGCGCAGGTGGAGCCGAAGGGACGGCCCGAGTCGTCGTTCATCTACAACGAGAAGCGGCTAGCAGGCACTCCGCACGCGTCAATAGTTGGCAGACAGCCATGTACAGCGCCATGGCCAGCGATGCATGGTTCTGTTCCGGCGGCTTTCAGTAACGGCAGTTCACCCCGACAGCGTCCTATAAGGTCGGCCGGACAGTGGTGCTGCGCGTGCTTGATGTCTTCACCCGTCGACCACGACGACGCCATAAGACGACAGCCTTGACGACCCAGCAAAGAATGGGAATGCGCGGCGCCGGATTCACGCTGGCGGAGATTATTAGGCGGGCGGGGCTATCCGAGTCTGGAGTCCTCAAGCGGCTCCGTGCAGCGCAGCAGTAGGTCTTTCCGTTGGATTGCGGGGGCTGGAAGCACATCGACGCTAGGCTTAGCGGCCAACTTGAGCAGATGCGCGCCGCCGACCAGATTCTCGGGTGAACCGTTGCGCAGGGCGGCGTCAATGTAAAACCCCGAGCGGCCGTGGGCTTATCCAAATCCTTGCCGGTTAGGCTCCTGGCGCAACTCGCAGCGGCGTACGGCGGCGGACCGGCAAGTCCCGGTCCGCTTCCTCCACGCTTCTAAACGGTGCCCGTCGACAGCCTTCGCAGTAGTGGCTGCGACCGCGGTCCGGCGGCAAGGGTGTCAGGCAGTCGACGCAGCGAACGTCGACGTCGATGCCTGGGGCGCCCCGAGAGTTGCACATCCGTGAAGGCTCCCTAGCCACGGGAAACCTGCGATGCTGTCTCCCGCTTTTTGACTCATAATGCTGAGATTGGTAGAAGGGAACAATGAGAAGGGGGTGATACCAGATGTTGAACATCAAGGCGATAGCGATGGCGGCCGCTATGCAGCGTGACTTGTGGTGGAGGACAATTCGACTCAATGCCCAGCAGGCATGCCTAGCCCTGCCAACGGGTCATTCCTTGCCCTTGGTCGAGCGCGTGGCGAGAGGCCACGCCGACTACAAGCAGGAGCAGAAAGCCCAGTTGCCAAGTTGCTTGCACGCAACACGGCAAATCGCTGAGTAAGCGCGGGGCCGGTGGTGCAGCGCCTTGCACCACCGCCCCCGCCGCCCACGCTTCAACCCTGCCGCGGCTTCTCGTCCGCTCCGCGAGATCGGAAGAGCCCGACCACTACGGACAACCACCACCGGCCCTCGTGTGGTCCCGACGAAGTCCTATCGACCTAGACCCTCACAAGCCGCCGTTACGTCACCAACGTGATCGGCATCGGCGGAGCGGCGCCTGACGACCATGACGTTCACCTAACAGCGCGATGAGCAGGTCGAGGCACTCCTCCTGCCGCACCTCGCCGACGACGAGGCGCGAGGCCCGGTACCGCCGGGAGCGCAACGAGGCCCGCGCCCAGCTCAAGGCCCTGGAGCAGCGGATGGAGAACCTGGTGACCCGGGAGGTGGCCCGGATCGCCTCCGACACCCTGGAGGACGGCTTCGACCTGATCGTCTTCATGCCCGGCGACTACAACGACATGGTCGACAAGAACGGCGCGGTCGATGCCGAGAAGGTGACCGAGTACGCCCAACAGCTCGTGCAGTGGAAGCCCGGTCTCGCCAAGGGCGCGCGGGTGCCAACGCCCGGGTTCGGTCAGGGCCGCCGGGCGGCCGTCGACCAGGGCAGTGGCGTCACCTGGAGTTCGGTGCTGCGCGGACACGAGTAGCAGAGCTGCATGGAAGGGGGAAACCAGGATTTCAGGGTTCGGGTCCCTGACTGGGTGGTGCTGTGGTGAGTGACCTGAGGTAGGAGGAGATCCGCTTCCACGCGCCGGCCTTCTGCAGCTCAACCACCCCAAAGCCGATGCTCGCCACCCCACCGCCGATGCCCGCCACCCCGAAAACCAGGAGGCCCGCGCGCAGAACGGCCACCCCAATGCCGATCAACGCCACCCCGCCGCCGATGGACGCCACCCCGAAAAGCAGGCTGCTCGCGCGCAGGACGGCCACCCCGATGCCGATGAACGCCACCCCGCCGCCGATGGACGCCACCCCGTAAACCAGGTTGCCCTCGCGCAGGACGGCCGCCCCGAGGCCGATGAACGCCACCCCGCCGCCGATGAGCGCCACCCCGCCGCCCAGGTCGCTGTCGCGCAGGACGGCCACCCCAATTCCGATCAACGCCACCCCGCCGCCGATGAGCGCCACCCCGAGGAGCAGGTCACTGTCGCGCAGGACGGCCACCCCGGCGCCGATGACCGCCACCCCGGCGCCGATGAGCGCCACCCCGATATGCCGGCTGCTCGCGCGCAGCTTGGCCGCCCCGAGGCCGATGAACGCCACCCCGCCGCCGATGAGCGCCACCCCGAGGAGCAGGCTGCTCGCGCGCAGGTTGGCCGCCGCGAGGCCGATGCTCGCCACCCCGCCGCCGATGGCCGCCACCCCAAGGAGCAAGTCCATGCGATCCTCGGCCCTGCTGGGTATGAGCACCGCGGCAGTCGTTAGGAGGGACGCCGTCACGGTGGCGTAGCCTGCCCAGTCCCTTTCCGAGACGACGACTGCCACAACGGAAGCGAGCGCCGCAGAGGCCACGAGGCCCCACGTCGCGATGCGGATCAGCGGTGCCCCCGGTTCGAGCCGCCGAAGCCAGTCAGAGGCGTACAAGACCGCAGCCAGTGCCGCCACGCCAGCCGCGCCGCGATAGCCAACATCCGTGCTCAGCGCATTGACGCCGAGGCCAAGGGCGACCCCCTGCAGCAGGAAGCCACCCACCTGCCGACGCCGTGACTGTCGTCGCTCACCGTCCTCAGGGCCCCGCTCCCCCTCCACGGCACAAGCATGGACCGGCCGCAGCGAATGCGCCGGGCGCGCTGACCGGGGGATGCATGAGAGGTCTCCCGCGACGGTGTCATGATCAGTAGGTAGGTAGGTAGGTAGTCCGGCGCTGTGGTCAGCGACCCGGTGCCGGGCCAGCATCGCGCCAGCGGCGCACCCAAGGGTCCGTGGCCCGAGGGATCACCCCCATCCACACCGGGGCTGACTCTCGGAGCCAGCACGCATGACCCTGACCACCGGCACCGCCGGACCCCTCCTCACCCCTGAGCAGGTCGAGAGCCTGCTCATCAAGCCCGTCCTGGCCGCGTCCGTGGCGCTCAACCCGTTGTGCTCACGGGTGCTGCGGCCGACCGCACCGTCGGTCCGGCTGCCGAGCGTGACGGCCGATCCCACCGCCGCGTGGGTTTCCGAAGGCGCTGAGCTGCCGGTTTCGGACCTGACCATGGCCGAGGTCGACGTGGTCACCAAGAAGGTGGCCGGGCTGTCCGTCGTCACCAGTGAGCTGGCCGAGGACTCCAACCCGGAGGCCACCGCCGAGGTCGGGCGTGGCCTGGCCCGGGACATCGCCCGCAAGGTCGACGCCGCGTTCTTCGGTGACGGAACCGCCAACGGCGGGGAGCAGCCAGACGGGCTGGCCGCCCTCACCGTTGGCGCGGGTGGCGTGCAGGACATCGCCGCCGGGACCGCCCCGACCGACCTGGACGCCTTCGCCGAGGGCCAGATGCTTGCCGCGAACGTGGGCGCGCAGCTCACCGCCTTTGTCACCAACCCGGCGACCGCGCTGGTGCTGGCCAATATGAAGGAGGCCACCGGCTCGGGCAAGCCGCTGCTCCAGCCGGACCCGACCCAGCCGACCCGCCGGGTGATCTTCGGGGTGCCGCTGCTGACCTCCCCGGAGGCCCCGGTCGGGACGGTGTGGGGCCTGCCCGCCGAGCGGTTGGTCACCGCCGTCCGGCGCGACGCCGACGTGCAGGCCGACCGGTCGGTGTTCTTCACCTCCGACCGAGTCGCCGTGCGGGCCACCTGCCGGGTCGGCTTCGGGTTCCCGCACACCGCCGCGCTGGTCCGCATCCGGCTGGCAGCGAGCTGACCGACCACCTGGCCCGGCGTCAACGTCACCGGGGCCTGCCGCCTGAGAACCGGCGGGCCGCACGCCGGAACGATGGGAGCCCGACGCCCGGTCCCTGGGGTGGCTCACCAGCGCCGGACGCCAGGACATGACGGAGCCCGCGGGAGGATCCTTCCGGCGGGCTCCGTTCGGGCGGCAACAGGCCCGAACCGGTGAATCTGGCCGAGAGATGCTGGGTCTGCGAGCCGAGACAGGGCACCATCCGGCGACGTGAAGTGCCGTCTGATTGGCCCCGTGGTGGCCGCGCTCCTGCTCGTGACTGGCTGCGGTGGAGAGGGCGGTGCTCCCGCCGCTTCGCCTACCCAGGCTGCAGAGACATCCGCCACCGTCGACCCAGACGCCTACGCCCGCGACATGCTCCAGTCGTTGGACGAAACCGAGCAACAGATTGACGCCACGCCGGAATCCGCCTCCAACGACTACGGCTGGGGAACCATCGTCACCTCATACGAAGCGCTGGCCGCCCATTGGGAGACACTGACGCCGCCTGAGGGTCAGGAACTGCGACACCGCCAACTGACCTCCCAGGCCCGCGCCGTAGCCGATGCCTCTGCGGAGGTGGCCAGCCTGCCCCTGAGCGAAATGGGCTACGGAGCTGGCTTGGACGTGGTGAGGGCTCGCACGGATCTGCGAACGGCGGTCGCGGGCTTGAGCTGAGTCCGCCCGACAGGAAGGTGGCCGGGACGACGTACGCCCTCGCCGCCGACCGGATCCGCACCGTCGTCCGCTCGGACGCCCGCGTGGAGGTCTCCTCGCACTCGCTCTTCACCAGCGACCGGGTCGCAGTCAAGGGCACCCTGCGGGCCACGGTGGCCTTCACACACCCGGCTCACCAGCGCCGGAGCCAGGACATGACGGAGGCCCCTGGGCAGGTCCGCCCAGGGGGCTCCGCTGTCGTCTAGATCTTGGTCCAGTGGTTCCGGTACATGTAGTCAAGCGCCGGGAACATGGCCTCCTCGGCGCTGCGTGCCATCGGGCCGTGGACGTGCAGAGGGCTTACGACCTCGCCCGAGGCATTCCGGAGGTACAGCGACCAGCCCCAGCCGGTCTCCGGGCGCATCTCGGGGGCGAGGAACGGTGGGTCGTACTCACTCAATGACGGCGTACCAACGACCGTCTCGTCCTGGATCTCAATGCGGCGCGTCATCCGGTCCTGTCTCCGGCCACGAGTCCGTTTGTCTGGACGTGAGAGATGCCGTAGGTGCCGTAGTCGACCGCTGCCGGGTCGGGCTGCGGTGACTTCCCGAGCTGGAGTCCCTGGCGCTCAGCGATGAACGTCAGCCACTCCTCCTTGGGGTTCGTCATCTCCACGACCATGTCCATGGCGTCCTCATCGAACGCCTGCCGTTCGGCGGGGGTGACGCAGTCGGGGCAGACCTCGTGCGGCTGGCCGTCCTCGTCCTCGATGACCTCCCAGTCATCGGGGATCTCGTCCTGGACGGCACGAGGGCAGCGGGAGCAGGTGGTGATGTGCGGCATACGGGTCAAGCTAACCGTACGTACACAGGATCGCTACCCTGAGTCAGAGTTCCTTGACGGAGTCCAAGATCGCCGCGAGCCGGACCCGCTCCGGCGGCAGGGCCGCCAAGTGGGTCCCCCGCCCCCACTCGTGATCAAGCCGGTAGCTGACCGACGCCCGCCAGGATCCGTCCGACTGCCGGACCCACGCATCCTGAAAGCCCTCAACCCATCGACCGTCGTCAAGCTGCACCTGGACCACGCGCGGCGGATCGATGCGGCGCAGGTCAGAGGCCATGTCGGGCACCGTAGAGTCCGGTCCCGACGGTCCCCTTACGTGTGCAGTTGGGTTGACTTCGCAAGCTTGAAGACCTCCTCGCAGGTGATCACCCGTTCCCGTGCCGGGATGGCCGCGCTCAGGCAGTTGAGCAGCGTGGTCTTGCCGGCCTGGGTGCCGCCGGCGACGAGCACGTTGAGGCCCGAGACCACCGCGGCCTCGAGGAAGCGCGCCGCCTGCGGGGTGAGCGTGCCCAGCGCGACCAGCTCGTCGAGGGAGTGCGCCTGCAGCACGAACTTGCGGATGTTGACCGCCATGTGCCGCCGCGTGATGTCCGGGATCACCACGTGCAGCCGCGACCCGTCGGGCATCGTCGCGTCCACGAACGGCGTCGACATGTCGATCCGCCGTCCCGAGGTGCGCAGCATCCGCTCCACCAGGTCGGCCAGCTCACCGGGCGCCAGGATCGTCGTGGTCAGCTCGCTGCGACCCCGCCGGGCCGCGAACACCCGGCCGGGCTCGTTGACCCAGATCTCCTCGACCTCCGGGTCGTCAAGCCACCGCTGCAGCGGCCCGAACCCGGCCACCCGGTCGAGCACGTCGCGCACCACCGCGTCGGCATCACCGATCGGCGGCAGCGCCGAGGTCAGCGACCGCTCGGTGTAGTCGGCCACCACGTCGCGCACCAGCAGCCGCACCGGACCGGGGTCGGTGAACGGGTCCAGCCCGCGCCGGCGGATCAGCTCGCGCACCTCGCCGTCGACGACCTCCAGCGCACTGGTCGGCACGGCACCCCCGTCGTTCCACCCGGTCAGGACGACGACGGACAGTAGGAGAACGCAGCGGTCCGCGGGCGCCGGTCGCCACGATCTGTGGACGACGGACCCGACCGGCCCACCCGGTCGGGTGTCACCCGCCGCCGGGGGCGGTCACCTCAGGGCGAGGTCTCGGAGCCCGGCCGTCGCCAGTGACTCCCGCAGGCGGGCGAGGATCCGGGCGCGGGTCGGACCGATGCTGCCGACCGGCATGCCCAGGCGGGCGCTGATGTCCTGGTAGCTGATCGGTGGGGACGCGATGAGCAGCTCCATCAGCTGCCGGTGCCGGTCGGGGAGGTCGGCCAGCGCGCGACGGACCAGTACCTGCTGCTCCCGTCGCAGCGCAGCCGCCTCGGGCCCGTCCTCGTCGGGGCCGTCGAACCGGATCCCGCTGCCGGGGCCGCGGTCCTCGTCCCAGTCGGTGAGCTGTTCACGGCCGCCCTGGCGGATGACCTGCAGGCACACCCGCTGGGCGGTCGTCTTCAGCCAGCCCGCCACGTGCCCGGGTTCCCTGAGGTCGGCGATGTGCTCGACCAGCTTCAGCCACGTCGTCTGCACCGCGTCCGCGGCCTGCGCCTCGTTGAGCCGGAACCCGCGGACGACCGACCACAGCAGGCCGGCGTACTCGTCGACGATCGCGTCCCAGGCCGCCGGGTCGCCCTCGGCAGCGCGGCGGACCAGCACGGTGACCTCGGCAGGCTCCATGTTCCTGTTCCTCTCCTCGGCTCGGCGCATCGCGCCGACACGGGAGAGGTTCGGGAGGCCGCGCTAGCGGAGCGCCAGCCGGACGAAGACGCTGGTCAGCGCCAGGAGGAGCGGGCCTCAGCCGCGGGGGGTCAGCCGCTGCGCGAGCGCGCGGGTGCGCGGCTGGGGTGGCACCCCCAGCTCGCGGAGCATCTGCAGGCAGCGCCGCATCGCGCGGTGCGCGTCGACGAGGTCGCCGTCCGCGAGGTGGACGGCGACGAGCAGCTGGTGGGCGTCCTCCGAGCAGTCGTCGGCCCGGAGGGCACGCTCGGCGAGGGTCCGGGCGGTCGCGGTGTCCCCCCGCGCCAGCAGCAGGTTGCCGGCCCGGACGGCGCTCGAGACGAACCTGCCCCGCAGGCGGTCGCGCTCCCACTCCAGCCAGGTCCCGCCGGCCACGTCGGCGAGGAGGTCCCCGCCCCACAGCTCCGCCGCCTGCAGGTAGGCCGGGAGTGCCGCCGAGGGGGCGCCCTGGCGCTCCAGCCGGGCGGCCTCGTCCAGGGCCCGCTCGAACTGCAGCACGTCGATCTCCAGCGCGCCGCCGGTGACCAGGTGCAGCACCGGGCCGGCGCTCCGGAGGAAGTACGGCGGGTCGAGCTCACCGCGGTCGGGTTCGAGGACGTTCTGCAGGTAGGCGAGGGTCACGCGCAGGTTCCGGCCGGCCGCGGCGTCGTCGAGGTCGGGCCACAGCTCCGAGGTGATGGCGGTCCGGGTCGGCCGGTCGTGGGTGAGCAGGTAGCCGAGGAGCTGGCGCACCCGCTCCCGGCGCAGCTCGGGCGCGGTGACGACTCCGCCGTCGCGGCGGAGCTCGAGCGGGCCGAGGACGCGCAGGTGCAACCGTGCGGTCGGCACCGCCGGGATCGCGCGCAGCAGCGAGCGGGCGGTGGCCGCGAGGGCGGGGGGTGCCGCCGCGGCCTGGGCCCGCAGGGTCGCCCGGGCGGGGGGACCGAGGTCCTCGACGATCGCCCGTGCACCGTCCTGACCGGCGGCGACCAGCCCCAGGGCCAACTGTGCCGTCCACGGCACCGGCAGAAGGGCGCGCAGGACCGGCCAGGCGCTGGGCGGGACGGCGCCGGCCGCAGTCGCCGACCCGCGTTCGCGCAGCTCGACGAGCGCCCGGGCCCCGGCGTGCAGGTCGGCGAGGGCGCCGGGCGGCGGGTCGGCGTCCCAGCGTCCCCGGACCTCGGGCACCAGCACGTAGAGCAGCGGCAGCGCGACCGGGGAGGTCCGCAGCGCACCCGAGAGGCGCCCACCGTTCGACGGGACGATCGACCGCAGGGCGGCCGCCGCCTGCTGCTCGTCCCCCGTCGCCAGGGCGTGGAAGGCCTCGGCCAGCGTCCGCGCAAGAGGGGCCCAGGCGACCAGGGAGGCGCTCAGGACGGGCCGGTACCTCCCGAGCAGCTCCCCTGCCTCCCCGTGCCGCCCCAGGACGTCGAGCACGGAGACCGCACAGGCCACCAGCTCCGGCGAGGTCAGCACCTTGGCCGGCTGCATGTCGGCGAGCAGGTAGGGCAGCAGCCGCTCGGCCTCCTCCAGCCGCCCCCGCAGGCGGAAGGACTCGAGGAGGAGGCACCGCGAGATGCCGTGCACCGGGGTCGCCGGGTGGGACAGCGACCGGCGGGCGAGCACCTCGCCGGCCGCGGCGTCGCCCAGCCTCAGCAGGACGAGGTGGGCGTGCAGCCAGTCCTGCACCGGGTTCGGCGGTGGCCGGGACGACAGTCCGGGGGCCGCCAGCGCCGAGCGGACCTCGTCGACCGAGTGCGCCAGCACGCCCTGGAGCAGCGCGACGAACGCCGGGGCGCCGGGGTGCCCCTCCCGGGCCAGCTCTGCCAGCTCCTCCAGCAGGAACTCCATCCGCCGCCGGTCGTTGCCCCAGAACGCCAGGTGCACCAGCGCGTTCAGGCACGCGTAGCGCACACCGGGGACTCCTCGCGCGGCCTCGAGCGCCTGCACCAGGAACTCCTCGGCCGCGGCCGGGCTGGCCTGCTCCGCCGCCATGGCGGCCAGCAGCAGCCCCTCGGGGCTCCGCCGCACCTCGGGCGGCAGTCGGTGCAGCCACCCCTCGAGGACGTCGGTCGGCACCAGCGCGGTGCAGCACTCGCAGACCTCGACGACGAGCCGGCGGACGTCCTCCCACGCCCGGGCGTCGAGCAGCAGGCCCATCGCCTCCTGGTACTGCCCGCGGCCGCTCAGGACGGCCGCCGCGGTCCGTCGCGCCTCCGCCACCTGCCCGGAGTCCAGGTGGTGCTGCAGGGCGGCGGCCCACAGCCCGTGCAGCGACCACCACCCCGAGGGCGACCGCACGACCAGCGGGAGCCCCTCGAGCAGGGACCGCAGGTCCACGTCCTCACCCAGCAGCGCCGCGGCGATCTCCTCGTCCGCGCCGCCCACGGCGACCAGCAGCGCGAGCGCGTGGCGGCGCTCCGGTGACAGCTGGGTGAGCAGCTCCTCCCACACGTACCCGCTGACGGCGAAGGGCCCCGCCGTGGCCGTCAGCTCGGCGAGCGCCGGCCAGCCACCGACGTCGTCGAGCAGCTCCGGCGGCACGCCGCGGGACTCGGCGAACGCGGCCACCTCGTCCTCGCGGAACTGCAGGTCGGTCTCGCGGAGGACCACGGCGTCGCCGCTGGCCACCAGCCGGGAGACCGACAGCGGCAGCGGCGGGCGGGAGGCGAGGACCAGGTGCCCGTTCCTCGGCAGCTCCCCGACCAGGTGGCGGAGGAAGTCCGCGGCCGGTGACCCCGGCAGCACCAGGTGCACGTCGTCGAGGACCAGGGCCACGTGGCGCGGGGCCGCGCTCCACAGCGCCTCGGCCACCGCGGCCGCGGCCTGCCGCGGCTCCTCCGGCACCGGGGCGGAGAGCCCGACGGCGGCGAACGCGCCGGAGGCCAGGACCGACAGCGTGGTGTCGTCCTGCTGGCAGGTCAGCCAGCGGTCCTCCCCCGCGGGCGAGAGGGCGTTCTCGCTGACGGCCTGCCCCAGCAGCGAGGTCTTCCCGAAGCCGGCCGGTGCGACGACCGCGGTGAGGGGGCGCTCGAAGCGGCTGCGCAGGACGTCGAGCAGCCGGGGACGCACGATGAGGTCCCGATTGGCGAGGGGCGGTGCGTAGCGGAGCGCCCGACTCATGTGCCGACTGTAGGGACGGTGCCACCGTCGGCACACCCGGATTCGTTCCGGCTGATGCGCCGCTAGCGACGAATCCGGCCGGGGGTGTATCAGCACGGGGAGCTCGCGCCTCTGGAGAGTGCGGACCACCTCGGACCCCGGCCTGGCGGTCTGCGGGTGTGCGGCCGGGTGCCGGAGGGAGGCGGTCGTGGACGAGCGCGACGGGTACCGGGGGGACGACCGCCGGCTGATGACGCTCCTGGCCGAGGTGCCGGGTCCGGAGGCCGACCGTGCGGAGGCGCCGACGTCCGCCGCGGGGGGCGACCGGCCCGCCGAGCTCTCCCTGGAGGACGTCGTCGCCGCGGGGCGGGCCGCGTTCTGCTGGCTCGACGTGGTCGTCACGGTGCGAGACCTCGCCCGGCACCTCGGGCCGGCCGCCGGGGCCTCGACCGCCTGCGAGCCCGGCTCCCGGCTCGGCCGCTCCCGTACCGGATCGACGACGACCTGAGGGCGCGGGGCCGTCCCCGCCCCGACGTGCGGCGCACGGCGCGGAGTGGGCCGTTCGGGGCGAGCGCGGTCAGGCCGGGAGCTCGTCGATGCTCGACGGCTCCCGCTCCCGCACCCCGTTCACCGTGTGCCGGAAGTCGCTGGACCGCGCGTACGCCTCGCGACGGATGCGCATGATCGAGCCCAGGGGTCGGTGGGCCTCCAGCGCGTGCCACGGACTGAACGACAGGACGTCGTCGGCGTAGCGGCGACGGGCGTCGCTGTACGGGTCCTGGGCCGGCAGGTGCAGGACCGCGACCCGCTGGTGCGGTGACAGCTCCTCGGGCCAGCGCTTCGAGGCGTCCTCGATCGGCATCCGGCCGACGTCGACGCACAGTTGGGCCCGCAGGTCGTACTCGGCGCTGTGGTGGGCGAAGAAGCCCGCGACCAGGTCGCGCAGCGCTGAGTCCCCGGCGCGCCTGCCCACGGGCCTGCCGGTGAGCGCCCGCACGTCCTCGGACCGCGGGGCGGCCGAGATCTTGGCGACGTGGTCGCCGTAGCGCAGGGCCGCCATCGAGTGGAAGGTCTCGCCGAGGATGTGGTGGTTCGGCGCGGCCAGCGCCTCGAGGGCCCGCGGGGGCCGGAGCCCGAGGCGGGCGGACACCCGGACGGCGATGCGGGCGCCCAGCCTGGTCGACTGCTGCCACAGGTCGCTCTCGCGGGGCTGCCGCTCGAGCAGCTCCTGCAGCTCGGCGTACTCGCCGACCGTGCCGAAGGGCAGGGTCGGGTGGTTGACCAGGAGGAAGTCCTGCGTGGTGGCGCCGTCGTCGAGGGCCCGGGGACCGTCCACCCCGATCACCTTGATGGCCATCCCGCGCGGGGCGGGCACCCGGTCGGAGCGGAGGTCACCGGGCGAGGTGGAGAAGCGCACGATGACCGGGTAGCTGCGGGGGCCGGCGAACAGGCCCTGGGCGAGGTGCGCCGGCAGGTCCGGCTCGATGCGCAGCTCGCCGGCGAGGACGCCGTGGCTCTTCGCGTGCGCGTCGCGCAGGCCGTGCCGGTGTTTGGCGGCGACCTGGCGGTTGGCGCGCTCCATCGCCCCGACGATCTGGCGGACGAGTTCCTGCTCGTCCGGGAACGGCTGCTCCAGGTCCGGCCGGTACCGCACGAAGCCGGGTGTCGTGGTCACGGGGGTCATCGTGTCGCCGCCGAGCCGGTGCGGGTGAAGGTGACCAGCGGCGCGGTGCCCTCGCCGGGGGTGTTCCGGTCGACGAGGTCCTGCAGCCGACTGGTCCGCTCGATCTCGCGCTCCCCCGCTCCGGAGAAGGTCTCGGCACCGTAGACGCCGGGCGCGAGCAGCGGGTTGGTGAGCGCCTGCGAGAAGGCGTCCACCGCCACCATCGTGCCCATCACCGGGGGCAGCGCGGAGTTCCGCCGGACGTCCTCGGCGAAGAGTCCGACGTACAGCTCGACGTCGTCCACCGACCGGTACCGGGCGGCCAGCGCCCGGCCCACCTCGGGGTCGGCGGAGAAGTCGCGGAAGGACCGCAGCCGCGGGTAGCCGCAGGCCTGGCGGTACGCGTTGAAGCCGGCCAGTGCCGCCGTCCGGCCGATGGCGATCGTGCGCTCCTCGACCTCCCGCAGGAACTCCGCGGTGTTCCGGATCGCGATCTCGGTGCTCGGCTGCCGGGACGCCTCGTCGAACAGCGCGGCGAGGCCCTGCTCGGGGACGACGTCGGTCTCCCACAGGACGTCCCCGGCCGACCGTCGCACGCCGCCGACGACCAGCTCGGTGGGGACGAGGGGGTGCCAGCGGTAGAGCAGGTCGAACTCGATGGACATCCAGTTCTGCCGGTACCACTTCTCCCCGACGCCGATCCCCGGCTCGACGAACAGCTTGAAGTGGAACGGCGTGATGTGGTTGATGTAGTCCTCGATGACGATCTTGAGCAGGATGACGATCAGTGTGTTGCGGGCCGCCTGGAAGACGTGCTCGTCGTCCCACTCGGGGTGTTCCTCCGCGATGAGGCCGGCGAGGCGGTTGTGCTCGCGGAGGAAGAGCGTGCTGAGCATCACGAAGCCGTAGTGGATGTTGCCCCGCGGGATGCCGAGGGCGAACAGGCTCCGCTTCTGGGCGTCGGTCAGCTTGCCCAGCTCCACGGCCTTCCGGTCGGCGCCGGGGTAGCTGAGCGGGAGGTCCTCGAACTCCGGCTGGACCTGCCCGTCCGGGCCGAAGTAGTAGGGCGGGAACTCGCCGCCGTTGATCTGCTGGCTCTTGAGCCGGCCGCCGGAGCGGGTCCGCAGCAGTGCGGTCACGTCCTCGGTCTGGCCGTAGAGCTGGCTCAGGTCGATGTCGTGGGTGGAGGTGTTGCGCGTCGGGTCCTCGGGGTCCGTGCGGAGGAAGCCGTCGACGAACCACTGGGCGAAGTGGGAGAACAGCAGGGTCGACTTCGCCGACACCCGCGGCTGCTCCCGGCGGAACAGCTCCGCGACCGACGCCGCCGGCTGCAGCCGCTGCTGCAGCTCGTCGTCCGGCGGCAGGTGCCGGGCGCTGTACGTGCGGTCGGTGAGCGACTCCCACGACGTGTACGGGGTCTTCGTGCTCAGGACGTTCGGCCGCGTCTCGAGCTTGGAGACGAACCGGGTGATGAGCAGCCGGTTGGTCGCCGACCGGACGCCGGGCAGCCGTCGCAGCAGCGTCCAGACGGGCTCCAGGTGGGTGACCGCCCAGAGTTCGGCGCCGTTGCGCCAGCCGTTCCTGCGCCAGTACGACCAGTGCGCTGCGGTCGCGGGAACGGCCGGCACGCTCGTCGCCTCAGCGCCTCCACCCGTTGCCACGGCTGCTCGGGTTGTCGTTGTCACGGCCGCTCCTGTCGACTCCTGGTCCCGGACGGGACCGCCCTGCGCACGCGGGGCCACGGAGTCTTCGGAGGAGGCGTCACCGCGCCGTCACCGCGCCGTCACCGTGTCCGCCGGGGCGCACCGGGGGCATGGGAGCACCCCGGGCCGGAGCCACCTCGACGGCCGCCGGCCGGCCGTCCTCGTCGGACCTGGTGACCGCGGTGCGATGCGGATCGGCGGGCTGCCGACCGCCGTCCAGGTCCCGCGGCAGCCAATCGGTCGGGTGTCATCCTGCGGCAACGACGGGCGGACCGGTCACCGGGCCGTGACCGGCCGGGGACTCACCGCCGTCGCCCCGCGAGGCCGGGTGTAGCGACTCCAGCAGTTACCGCCGTGGCAACCGGACGGCAACCTCCGGGGCGGGGTGTGCCGCCTAGCTTCCGGCCGGTGCTCCCGGAGACACAGCCGCGGTCCGTCGTCCTGAAGAAGCTGCTCTCGGCGGTGCTCGTCGCCGGGGTCCTGGTGGCCGGTCTCGTGCTGCCCTGGGTGGGCGGGGCAGGCCTGCTGGCCCGCGACTCCGTGCCGTCGGCCGGACAGCTGCCCGCCGAACTGACCGGCAGCGTCCCGGGCAACACCCGCGTGCTGGCCGCCGACGGGTCGCTGATCACCACCTTCTACGCCGCCGACCGCGTGCCGGTGACCAGCCGGCAGATCGCGCCGGTCGTCAAGCAGGCCGTCATGGCGATCGAGGACGCGCGGTTCCTCGAGCACAGCGGCCTGGACCTGCAGGGCATGCTGCGCGCGCTGGCCGCCAACGTCGCGGCGGGCTCGGTCGAGCAGGGCGGGTCGACGATCACCCAGCAGCTGGTCAAGCAGCGCCTGCTCCTGGGCGCCGAGACCTCCGGTCAGCGCGACTCGGCCACCGAGCGGAGCGTCGAGCGCAAACTGCGGGAGGCCCGGCTCGCCATCGCGCTGGAACGGACCGCCTCCAAGGACGAAATCCTCACCCGGTACCTCAACACCGTCTACTTCGGCGCCGGGGCCCACGGCGTCCAGGCCGCCGCGCAGCGCTGGTTCAGCGTGGACGCCGACGACCTCACCCTGCCGCAGGCGGCGCTGCTGGCCGGCCTCGTGCAGAGCCCGACCGTCCACGACCCGGTGACCGCCCCGGCGGCTGCCCTCGCCCGCCGCAACGAGGTGCTGGAGCGGATGCACGCCGTCGGTGCCATCAACGCCCGGCAGCTGGCCCACGCCCAGGACCGGCCGCTCTCGATCCGCCCAGGCCCGGGGTCGCCCACGGCTGCGCCGACGCCACGGTCGGCGGCTTCTTCTGCGCGTACCTGGAGCAGTACCTGTCGCGGGAGCTGGGCATCGGCCGGACCGAGCTGGACCAGGGCGGCCTGACCGTCCGGACGACGCTGCAGCCGGACGTGCAGGTCGCCGGTGACCGGGCGCTGCGCCGGACCGTCCCGATGGGCGACCCACTGGCCGGCGTGTACACCGCCGTCCAGCCCGGCACCGGGCACGTCCTGGCGATGAGCGTCAACCGCCGCTACGGCTGCACCGAGGCCGACTGCGAGTCGGTGCTGCTGCCCACCGCCCGGAGCCAGGGGTCCGGGTCGACCTACAAGGTCTTCACCGCCGCCGCCGCGCTCGAGCGGGGCATCCCGACGTCCCACACGATCACCGCCGACAACCCCTACACCTCGCGCGTGTACCGCAACGGCAGCGAGCCGTACACGGTCCGGGCGTACGCCGCCGCGGACATCCGGACGATGACCATGGAGCAGGCGCTGTACCGCTCCTCGAACACCTACTTCATGGCGCTGCAGGACCAGCTCGGCAGCGTCGAGGGGCCGGTGCGCGTGGCCGAGCGGATGGGGATGCACTTCACCGCGACCTCGGCCGACGCGCTCGTCGGGCAGAACCGCGGGTCCTTCACCCTGGGCGCGGAGCCGACCAGCCCGCTGGACCTGGCGAACGCCTACGCGACCCTCGCGGCCAGCGGCACCCGCTGCGAACCGACCCCCGTCGTCGCGGTGCTCGACCGGGGCGGGGAGCCGCTGGCCGGCCCCGACGGCCGGCCGCTCGCCGTCGACCCGGACTGCACCCCGGAGGCCGTGGCGCCCGGTGTGGCCGACACCCTCGCCCAGGTGCTCCGCAAGGACGTCGAACCCGGACCGGACCCCACGCAGACCGGCGCCGCGGCCTACGTCCCCGGCCACCAGATCGCCGGGAAGACCGGGACGTCGCAGGGGGGCTTCTCGGTCGCCTTCGCCGGCTTCACACCCGAGTACTCCGCCAGCGTCATGGTGTTCAACCCCAAGCGGAACCAGGAGGTCAGCGGAGGCGGCGGCGACAAGGGCGCCACCATCTGGCACGACGCCATGGCGCCGGTCCTCACCGGCGACCCGATGGTCCCCTTCCCGCCGGCCGATCCGGCTCTGACCGGCTCGCAGGACAGCGCGGCCGATCGCGCGTCCCGGGAGGACGGCGACTGACCGGCGAGCAGCGCCACGGCGGCCCCGGCTCCCTGGAGCACGGAACGGCGTGAGATCGCACGGGGGGTCGTCATGGCCGAGACCCTGACCGGTCACGACGACGTCCGGCTGGTGACCTGGTGAACGCGGACCGACCTCAGGACGGCGACGCGGCCACCTCGGAGAACCGTTGAGGGCGTCAGGGCTCCAGCAGGGCGGCGGCGACGGCGGACCCGATCCGCTCGGAGTACTCCGCCGTCATGTGCACCCCGTCGGCGAACACCGGCGTGCTGCCCACGAAGGCCGGGCAGAGGTCGTCGGCGCAGAACCAGCGCTGCGGGTCGACGGCTGTCGCGCCGGTCGCCCCGGCCACCTCGGCCTCGATCGCCAGCGACGCCAGGTACGACCGGCTCGGCGCCTCGGCGCAGTCGGCGGGCTCGCTGAGCCCGCTCGCGCACGACTGCAGGTTCCCGGTCTCCGGCGGCGCCCCGAGGACGACGACCCGGGCGCCGGAGGCCTGGATCCGCTCGACCATCGAGGTCAGCCCGTCCCGGAAGACCGCCGTCCGGTCCAGTGCGGGGTCGGCGAGCTCGACGTCGTAGGCGTTGCTGAGCACGACCAGGTCCGGGCCGTTCTCGGCGATCCAGCCCAGGGCCCACTGCCGGTGCTCGGCGCACTCGGTGAACGGCTGCCCGCCGGCCAGCGTCATCTCCAGCACGTTGGGGCAGCGGCCCATCGACAGCGTCTGCACCGACCAGCCCCGCGGCGTCAGGCCCGAGACGATGCCCGGCAGCCAGGCGCCCGCGACGGAGTCGCCGAGCACGACCGCCCGCTGGGCCGCGGCCGAGTCGCCGTAGCCGCAGTCGGCCACGTTGTCCGGACGCACGTCGAAGCAGCCCTCCGACCACTGCCCGCGCAGGTAGTCGGGCAGGTCGTCGAGGCTCGGCGAGAGGTCGGCCGGCCAGGTCAGGGCCACCGTCGCCGCGCGGATCTCACGGGTCAGCGGGTCCTCGGCCGCTCCGCCGTCCGCCGCGGCCGCACGCGCCTCCGCGTCGACGCGCAGAGCCGCGTCGGCCGCGGCCGCCGCCCGGGCGTCCAGCTGGCCCGGCGGCTGCACGGCCAGCAGTCCGGCGGCGACGACGATCGCCGTGCCCACCGACGCACCGGCCACCGCCCGCGCGCGCCGGAACACCCGCGGCGCCGCCGGGTGCGGCGTCCGCCGCTGCGCCCGCGGCAGCAGCCACCGCGAGTGCAGCACCGGCTGCTCGACGACGTGGTAAGAGACCGTCGCCAGGGCCAGCGACAGGGCCAGCGCGACGGCGGGGTAGGCCGGTGACCCCGGGTCCAGCACGGCCGCGAGGACGACGACCACCGGCCAGTGCCACAGGTACAGCGAGTAGGAGATCCGGCCGAGGAAGCGCGCCGGCGCGCTGCCCAGCGCCCACCGCACCCCCGGCCCGCGAGGCGCCGCGCCGAACGCGACGAGCAGCGCCGTCGAGAGGACCGGCAGCGCCGCGGCGGAGCCCGGGAACGGCGTGGTCGCGGTGATGAGGAACGCCGACGCGACGACGCCGGCCAGGCCCGCCCACGCGAGCACGGCCTGCAGCCGCCCCGGGAGCCGGTGCAGGCCCGCGGCCGTGACGGCGACCAGCGCGCCGACCCCGAGCTCCCAGGCGCGGGTGAACGTGGAGAAGTAGGCGGTCTCCGGCGAGGTGCTCGTGGCGTGCAGCGACCACGCGAACGACGCCGCCGTCACCGCCAGCACCGCCAGGCCGAGGACGGCGGTGCGGCCCCGCCGGCCGACCGTGACCGCGAAGACGGCGAGGACCAGCACCGGCCACAGCAGGTAGAACTGCTCCTCGACCGCGAGGGACCAGAAGTGCTGGAACGGCGAGGGCGCCGCGTCCGTCTGGAAGTAGTCGGTGCCCTGCTGCGCGAAGTTGACGTTGGCGCCGAAGAACAGCGCCCACAGACCGTCGGTGACGGTGTTCCGGAACCGGCCGTCTACGAAGAGCACCCAGGCGGCCAGCGTGGTGACGACCAGCGTCGACACCGCCGCGGGCAGCAGCCGGCGGGCCCGGCGCACGTAGAAGGCGCGGAACGAGATGCGGCCGGTGCGCTGCCGCTCCCGGACCAGCAGGCCGGTGATGAGGAAGCCGGAGATCACGAAGAAGACGTCGACGCCGACGAACCCGCCCGAGGGCCAGCCGACCACGTGGTCGAGCAGGACGAGGCCGACCGCCACGGCCCGCAGGCCCTCGATGTCCCGCCGGAAGCGGTGCTCCGGGCCCCGGGAGCGGCGCTCCAGGCCCCGGGAGCGGTGCTCCGGAGCCGCGGCGCGTTCCACGCTCCGGCGGACGACCGTCCGCTCGACCGGCACAGCTGTCGCCGTCATACCACTCCCCCGTGTCGTCCCGCCGTCCCGGCGGCAGCCCGCGCGCCGCGCGCGGCAGGCCCTGCAGCGCAGTCGACCAAGCCGGTCACCGGCCGGGAAGGGTCCGGGCGGGCGCCCTGACCCGCGAGGGGGAGGGCCCGAGGCGGCCGGGTCAGGCGCGGCGGACGGCGAGGTGCGGCGGCTCCGCCGGGGTCCGGGCGACCACGCAGCAGCGCTCGGTGGCCCGCCCGGTCGGGTGTCATCCCCGGTCCCCGGCCGCCTGACGAGTGACTCCTGGCGACCTCCACCCCTGCTCCCAGGAGGAAGCAGCGGTGGAGCGTCCGGGGACCACGTCGCCTCCCGCGCGGAGGCGCGTGCGTCACCACTCGGCGGGGCGTCGCGACGCCCACCCGCTGCCTCGCACGGGTGCAGGGCCGAGGGCGGGTCCTGGGGCACCGGCGACGGGTTAGCCTGCCGGCGTGCCCGGCTGGGAGGACGTCCGCGCACTCGCCCTCGCGCTCCCCGAGGTCGGCGAGCGGACCTCGCGCGGTCACCTCGAGTGGCGGGTGCGCGACCGGCTGTTCGTCTGGGAGCGGCCGCTGCGCCGGGCCGACCTCGCCCACCTCGGGAACCGGGCACCGGACGCACCGCCGTTGGGCGCGTGGGTGCCCGACCTCGGCGCGAAGGAGGCGCTCCTGACCGACGACCCGGACACCTACCTGACGACGCCGCACTTCGACGGCCACCCGATCGTGCTCGCCCGACTCGACCGCATCGACCCCGGCGAACTCGAGGAGCTGGTCACCGAGGCGTGGCTGGCCCGGGCACCCCGACGGCTGGCGCGCACGTGGCTCGACGACGCCCCGCCGGCCCCGTGAACGCGCCGACGGTGGGCGCCGGTCGGCTGGACCGCTCCCGGTACGACCTGGAGTTCGCCGAGGACTTCACCGGCACGGAGGTCGACCCGAGCCGCTGGGTGACCCACTACCTCCCTCAGTGGACCACTCCCCAGCGGTCGGCGGCCCGGTACGACCTGCTCCCCGGGGTGCTCCGGCTCCGGATCGACGCCGACCAGCCCGCCTGGCGCCCCGACGACGGCGAGCTGCGGGTGTCGAACCTCCAGACCGGGTCCTTCTCCGGCGGGGTGGGGTCCGACCGCGGGACACACCGCCACCGATCCGATCTCCGGGTCGCGACCGCCGTCCCGACCCGCCGGCTGTACACGCCCCGCAGCGGGCTGGTCGAGGCACGACTGCGGGCGACTCCCGACCCGACGTGCATGCTCGCGGTGTGGCTCGTCGGTCTGGAGGAGGCCGCACCGGACCAGTCGGGGGAGGTCTGCATCGCCGAGCTGTACGGCTCCGCCGTCGGCCCCGGTGGCTCGACGGTGCGCCTGGGCGTCAAGGCCCACCACGACCCGCGGCTCGGGACGGACATGGCCGACGTCGTCCTCGACCTCGACGCGACCGACTGGCACTCCTACGCCGCGGCGTGGGACGCCGGTGGGACGCGCTTCTACGTCGACGACGAGCTCGTCCGGGTGGTCCCGCAGAGCCTCGCCTACCCGCTGGTGCTGATGGTCGACCTGTTCGAGTTCCCCGCGGAGGCCGACCGGGACCCGGCGGCCTATCCGAAGGCCGCCGAGGTCGGCCCGATCCGCGGGTACCGACCGACCGCCGACCGGTAGGGACGACGGGCTCCCCGGCCGGGACGCCGACTCGAGGACGTCGCCGACCGTCGGCCCCTGCCCCGCACGGTGGGCAGGGCCGAGGACGCGCGCGGCCCGCGGTCAGGCGCGGCGGACGGTGAGGTGCGGCGGCTGCGCCAGGGTCTGGGCGACCACGCAGTAGCGCTCGGTGAGCTGCGCCAGCCGGTCGAGCGCGGCGTCGTCGGCGTCGGTGTCCAGCTCGGCGTCCACGGTGATCGTGCCCAGCCCGACCGGGGTCTCCTTCGAGACGCCGAGCGTGCCGCGGGCGTCCATATCGCCGCGCGCGGTCAGCCGGGCCGAGCGGATCTCGAGGCCCATCGCCGTGGCCACGCTGCGCATCGTCACCCCGGCGCAGGCGAGCAGCGCCTGCAGCAGCATGTCGCCGGAGCAGGCGTCGCCGCCGTCGCCACCCGTCGAGGGGTGCAGCCCGGCGCGGGCGGGGCCGGCCCAGGTCTGCACGGTGCAGGTGATCCCCGGGGCGGCGAAGGCCGCCTCGGCGTGCATCGTCACGCAGGCCGACGCCGGGTCGTCGCGGTACTGCTGCTTGAGCGGTGCCTGCAGGTCCCGCAGCGCTGCGGCGTCCATCCGGGCCTCCCCGTGTCGTCGAGGCCCCCATGCTCGCCGGGCGCCCCAGGGCGCGCCAAGGGAGAGGGTCACCCCGGCCGCGGCGGCCGCCGCCGCCTTGCCGTCCCGTGCAGGACGGTCGAGGGTGGCGGTGGTCACCGGGGACGGTCCACGACGGAGGGGATCGACATGGGGAGCACGGGCGCGCGGACGGCGGTGACCGGCGGCGGGCGCGGCTTCCTCCCCGGGATGCGGCACGCGTGGCTGCTGCCGCTCTACGACCCGCTGAACCGGCTGCTCGGCGTCAGCGCGGTCCACCGGAGACTGCTCGACCAGGCCGGCCTCCGACCCGGTCAACGCGTCCTGGAGATCGGCTGCGGCACCGGCAACCTGCTGCTCGCGGCCAAGCGGGCGCAGCCCGAGGCGGTCGTCGTCGGGCTCGACCCCGACCTCGCCGCACTGGCCCGCGCCGACCGCAAGGCGCGCCGCCGCGGCCTGACCGTCCAGCTCGACCGCGGTCACGCCGACGACCTGCCCTACGCCGACGGCAGCGTGGACGTCGTCCTCTCCTCGTTCATGCTCCACCACGTGCCGGCCGGTGAGCGCGAGCAGGCGGTGCGCGAGGTGCGCCGGGTGCTGCGGCCCGGGGGTGCGCTGCACCTGGTGGACGTCGGCAGGGACGACGGCACGGACGGCGGCCGGGGGCACCGGCACCGGCTGGCCCACGAGCACGCCGCCGACGATGTCCCCGACCTGCTCCGCCGGGCCGGCTTCGCCGAGGTCGCGCAGACCGGCTCCGCCGTGCACCGCTGGGTCGGCCGGTACACCAGCTACCGCGCGACCGCCTGAGCCGGACACCCGGTCAGGGCCCGGCCAGCTCCACGACCGCGTCGACGAGCGCGTCGCCGTCCAGCAGCACGCGGTCGTTGTGGTCGGCGCCGGGGACCTCCACCAGCCGGTGCAGGGCGGCCGCCGCCGCGGCGACGGCGCGGCTCTGCGCCGGCGGCACGATCGAGTCGGCGTCCCCCAGCACCACCGTGGTCGGCACCCGGATCATCGCGACCCGCTCCGCCACCGGGTAGCGGTCGCGCAGCAGCGCGCGGACCGGCAGGAACGGGTAGTGCTCGGCGCCGACCGAGGCGAGGTCGACGAACGGCGAGCGCAGCACCAGCGCGGCCGGCGGGTGCTCGGTCGCGAGCTCGGTGACGACGGCGGCGCCCAGGCTCTCGCCGAGGTAGAGCACCCGGTCCGGCGGCACCCCGGCCTCCTCGAGCAGGTGGGCGCGGGCGGCCCGCACGTCCCGCGCCAGGCCCTCCTCGCTGGGACTGCCGGGGTTGCCGCCGTAGCCGCGGTAGTCGAACAGCAGCACGGCCAGCCCCCGCCGGGCCAGCGCCGCGGCCAGTGGCGCCCGGAGCCCGCGGTGTCCGCCGTTGCCGTTGGCCACCAGCACGGCGGGTGCCCCCGCGTCCCGGCCGGGCACGAACCAGGCGTCCAGCCGCAGCCCGTCGGAGGTCTCCAGGACGACGTCCCGGGCGCCGGGCAGCACCGTGGCGGCCGCGGGCACCGGGCCGTCGTGGGGCAGGTAGACCAGGCGCCGCTGCAGCCCCCAGAGCAGGCCGGTCAGCACGGCGAGGACGACGGCGACGACGACCAGGCCGCGGAGCAGGCGCCGGACCGGGCCCGGTGCAGCCATCTCACCTGCGGCCGGGCAGCACCGCGTCGACCAGGTGGGGGCCGGGCGCGGCGAGGGCAGCGCGGACCTGCTGGGCCAGCTCTCCGGCGGTCGTGGCCCGGGTCGCGGGCACGCCCATGCCGGTGGCCAGCGCGACGAAGTCCAGCGACGGCCCGCCCAGGTGCAGCAGCTCGCCGGCGCGCTTGCCGTCCTCGGCCGCGCCCACCCGGGACAGCTCGTGCTCGAGGATCGCGTACGAGCCGTTGTCGCAGACGACGACGGTGACGTCGAGCTGCTCGCGGGCCATCGTCCACAGCGCCTGGATCGTGTACATCGCGCTGCCGTCGGCCTGCAGCGCGAGCACCGGCCGGTCCGGACAGGCGACCGCGGCCCCCACGGCCATCGGCAGCCCGTCGCCGATGGCCCCGCCGGTCAGCGCCAGCCAGTCGTGCCGCGGCGCCCCGGCGGTCAGCTCGGCCAGGCCGACACCGGAGGTCAGCACCTCGTCGACCACGACCGCCCGCTCCGGCAGCAGCGCCCCGACCACGGCCGACAGGGCCCGCGGCGTGAGCTCCCCGCTCGGCAGCTCGGGCCGCGAGGCCTCCAGCAGCTCCGCGCGCGCGTCCGGCGCCGCGGTCGCGGCCAGTGCCCGCAGCGCGGCGACGCCGTCCTCCCCGGGCGCGGACAGCACGTGCACGGTGCAGTCCTCGGGCACCGGCGTGCCGGGCACGTCCGGGTAGCCGAAGAAGTGCACCGGCGACGTGGCCCCGGCCAGCACCAGGTGCCGGGTGCCGGCGAGCGCGGCGATCGCCATCTCCGGCGGGTAGGGCAACTTGGCGAGGTCGGGCAGGCCGGCGCCGCGCACCGTCCGCGGGGAGAACGTCTCGGCCATCAACCGGGCACCGGTGCCCGCGGCTACCTGCCCGGCGGCCAGCAGCGCGTCCTCGCGGGCGACGACGTCCCCGCCGAGGAACAGCACGGTCGGCTCGCCCCGGCGCAGCACCGCGGCCACGTCGTCCACCACCGACGGCGGCACCTGCGGCGCCGGGCGCGCCGGCCGGGGCGCGACCGGCTGCGCGCCGTCCTCCCACGAGACGTCGGCGGGCAGCACCAGCGTGGCGATGCCACGTCGCGCGGACTCGGCGACTGCCTCGGCGGCGTCGGCAGCGACGTCGGCCGGGGACAGCGAGCGGCGCAGCCAGCCCGACACCGCGCCGGCCAGGGCGTCGAGGTCGGACTCCAGGGGCGCGTCCAGCCGCTTGTGCGAGCGGGCGTGGTCGCCGACGACGTTCACCACCGGCGCGCCGCCCCGGCGGGCGTTGTGCAGGTTGGCCAGGCCGTTGGCCAGCCCCGGGCCGAGGTGCAGCAGCGTGGCCGCCGGCCGCCCGGCCATCCGCGCGTAGCCGTCGGCGGCGCCGGTCGCGACGCCCTCGAACAGCGTCAGGACGCCGCGCATCTCCGGGACCTCGTCGAGCGCGGCGACGAAGTGCATCTCCGACGTGCCGGGGTTGGCGAAGCAGACGTCGACACCTGCGCCGACGAGGGTCCGGATGAGTGCCTGGGCGCCGTTCACCGGGCGGCGTGCACCTCGGTCAGCTCGTAGTGCGTCATGGTCGCGCCGCCGGTGGCGAAGTTGGCGATGTCGTCGGCGGCCGCCTTGCCCTCCGAGGAGCTGAAGGCCGCACCCATCTCCTTCTCGGACTCGAAGTCCAGCTCCGCCACCAGGTACGGCGTGGCGTGCGACGGGTCCATCGCCTGCGGGGCCCCGGTGGTCAGCCGGACCAGGCCGGGCAGGCTCGTGGCGAGCGGCGTGTGCGTGTCGCGGTAGTACGCGTCGAACGCCGCCGGGTCCTCGGGCTGCCCGTAGCTGACGACGAGCCTGTGCACCATGTGCCGCACCTCCGCACTCCGCCGGGCTCCACTGCCCGGCACCACCTCCACCCTGTCAGGACGGGACGACCTGCCGCCACCGCGGGACCAGACCTCAGAAGGTGAGCACCAGCCGACCGCGGACGGCGCCGCGCGCCAGCCGCCGGTGCGCCTCGGCGGCCTGCTCGGCGGGCAGCACGTCGGCCACGCGCAGGGTGAGCACGCCGTCCTCGGCCTGCTGGCGCAGCCGGTCCAGTGCCGCCCGGTCCTCCGCCACCCGCCGCACCAGCGTCGGGTGCACCTGGACCCGGCCCGAGCCGTCGCCCCGGTAGCCGCGCACGGTCGCCACCGCGCCGCCGTCGCGCACCGCGGGCAGCACCAGCGCGTCCTGCACCGCGCCGTCGGCCAGCCCGTCGACGCCCTCGGGGACGTGCTCGCGGATCCGCGCGGCGACGTCGTCCCCGCGGCGGACGACGACGTCGGCGCCCAGCTCGCGCACCAGCCGCTCGTCGGCCTCGGAGGCGTCGGCGACGACGGTCAGCCCGTCGGCCTTGCCCAGCTGGACGACGTAGCCGCCGAAGGCGCCGGCCGCGCCGGTCACCGCGAGCACCTGGCCCGGCCGCAGCCCCATGTAGTCGAGCGCGAGCCGTGCGGTGAGCCCGTTCATCGGCAGGGTCGCGGCCTCGGCATCGGTGCTGCCGGCGGGCGAGCGGGTCACCGAGCCGGCCGGCAGCACCAGGTCCTCGCGGTAGGCGCCGTGCGCCCCCGTGGGGACGACGATCGCCATCACCCGGTCGCCCACCCGGAGGTCGGTGTCGGTGTCCGGTCCGATCTCGGCGAGCACACCGGCAGCGTCCATCCCCGGCACGTACGGGAACTCCTGCGCCGGGTCGCGCCCGGCGTAGGCGCCCTCGCGCAGGTGCGTGTCGGTCGGGCTGACCGCCGCCGCGGTCACCCGCACCCGCACCCGGCCCGGCCCCAGCGGCTCGGGCGGGACGTCGATGACGTGCAGGGCCTCCGGCCCACCGAATGCGGTCACTCCGACGGCTCTCATGACCGGCAGCCTCGCGGACACCGGCCGGCGCCGTCCCGCGGGACAGCAGCGGCGTGTCGGGAATGGTGTGCGCCTCCCGTTCGCTGGACATCCAGAGCACCGCACGCCCGCCCCGACCTGAGAGGCCGAGCATGCCCACGCTGCTGTCGTCCCGCCCCGTCTCGCTGGACCCGGTCCCGCACCGGCGGCGTCGCCTGCGCCCCAGGCTGGTGGCCGCGGGGATCGGCCTGGCGCTGCTCGTGCCCGCCGGGTTCCAGGTGGCCGACTGGCTGCCCGACCGGCCGTTCGGCCAGGACGTCGTCGACACCAGCACCCCTCCGCTGCTGCTGGCGCTCGAGGACCTGGCCGAGTACCACGCTGCGACCGGCACCTTCCAGGTCGTCGTCGAGCGCGAGGTGGACACCCGCTACGTGCCGTCGGTGATCAGCGGCGAGTCGGCGAGCTTCCTGGCCACCGGCTCCGCCGACGCCTACGTCGACTTCACGGGCCTGGACGCCGGCCGGGTCACCCTGTCCCCCGACGGCACGTCGGCCACCATCGCGCTGCCCGCCCCGCGGCTGGGCGAGGTGCGCATCGACCCGGCGGAGAGCCGCGTGCTCGACCGTGACCGCGGGCTCGTCGAGCGGGTCGGCGACGCGCTCGGCGACAACCCGGTCGATGACAGCGCGCTGTACGCGCTGGCCGAGGACCGGCTGGCGGCCGCGGCCGCGGCGAGCGACCTGCGCGAGCGCGCGGAGGTCAACACCCGCGACATGCTCACCGGCCTGGCCCGCTCGCTCGGCGTCCAGCAGGTCGAGGTGACCTTCGACGAGCCCGCCGACGGCGGGAGCTAGGAGAAGGACCTCGTCCCCCTCACCGTGGAAGGACCCCGTCCTCCCCACCCTTCGCAGGCTCAGGGCGGTGCCCGGAACGGGGCCGCGGCGAGCCTCTGGACGAGGCCGGCAGACACCACGGCCCCTGCAGGGTCCCGCCGCGAGCGTGCGAGTGGTGGGGGGCAGGGGGTCCTTCTTCAGCGCTTGAGCGCGTACTCCTTGAGCAGGCCCCGGCTGACGATCGTCTTCTGGATCTCGCTGGTGCCCTCGCCGATGAGCAGGAACGGCGCCTCGCGCATGAGCCGCTCGATCTCGTACTCCTTGGAGTAGCCGTAGCCGCCGTGGATCCGGAAGGACTGGGTGGTCACCTCGGCGCAGTACTCGCTGGCCAGCAGCTTGGCCATGCCGGCCTCGACGTCGTTGCGCCGGCCGGCGTCCTTGAGCCGGGCGGCCTTGACCATCAGCGCGTGCGCGGCCTCGACCTTGGTCGCCATCTCGGCGAGCTGGAAGGCGATCGCCTGGTGCTGGGCGATCGGCTTGCCGAAGGTCTCCCGCTGCTGGGCGTACTGGATCGCCAGCTCGAAGGCCCGGATCGAGATGCCGCAGGCCCGCGCGGCGACGTTGACCCGGCCGACCTCGACGCCGTCCATCATCTGCGCGAAGCCCCGCCCGGGCACCCCGCCGAGGATCGCGTCCGCGCCGATCCGGTAACCGTCGAACACCAGCTCGGTGGTGTCGACGCCCTTGTAGCCCATCTTGTCGATCTTGCCGGGGATGGTGAGCCCGGGGACGACCTCGCCGAACCCGGCCGGCTTCTCGACCAGGAAGGTCGTCAGGTTCTGGTGCGCCTTCTCCGCACCCTCGTCGGTGCGCACCAGCGCGGCGACCAGGGTGGAGGACCCGCCGTTGGTCAGCCACATCTTCTGGCCGTCGATGACGTAGTCGCCGTCGGCCTGCCTCACCGCCTTGGTGCGGATGCCGGCGACGTCGGAGCCCAGGCCCGGCTCGGACATCGAGAACGCGCCACGCACCTCGCCGGTGGCCATGCGCGGGAGGAGGCGCTCCTTCTGCTCGGCCGTGCCGTGCTGCAGCACCATGTAGGCGACGATGAAGTGGGTGTTGATGACCCCGGAGACGCTCATCCAGCCGCGGGCGATCTCCTCGACCACCAGCGCGTAGGTCAGCAGCGACTCCCCGAGCCCGCCGTACTCCTCGGGGATCATCAGCCCGAAGATGCCCAGCTCCTTCAAGCCCTCGACGATCTCGGTCGGGTAGGCGTCGGCGTGCTCGAGCTCCTGCGCGTGCGGGATGATCTCCTTGTCGACGAACGTCCTGACCGTCGACAGGATCTCCTGCTGGATGTCGGTCAGGTCGGCGGTCTGCGCCAGACGGGTCATCGCGTCGCTCCTCCAGGGACTCCGGTGTCCGGGTTACCGGTGAGTATGGAGCACCGGCGGGCGGCGTCCGTGTGCGCCTGCTCACCCTCCGGGGCCTCGTCCGTCTAGCGTGCGCACGAGCAGGAACCGACCGCCGGAGGACGACGATGACGCAGGACGACGCCCACCGCGGCACCCCCGACTCCCCGCCGCCGCCCCCTGGCGGCGACACCCAGCGGCTCCCGGACCACCCGCCGCTGCCCTCCTACGGCGCGCACGGGTCCACCGCCGGGAGCCAGCCGGCCAGTGCCGGGAGCCAGGGGGCCGGCGCCGCCGGCCAGCCGGGGTACGGCGACCAGCCCGGCTACGGCCAGCAGCCGGGCTACGGCCCCCCGCCGGGGTACGGCAGCCAGCCCGCGTACGGCGGTCAGGCCGGGTACGGCGCGCCGGGCTACGGGCCCCCGCCGGGCTACGGCCCGCCCGGTTACGGGCCCCCGCCCGGCTACGGCTACCCACGACCGACCAACACGCTGGCGATCCTGTCGCTGGTAATGGCCTTCGTGTTCAGCCCGGTCGGGCTGGTGCTCGGCATCGTGGCGCGCCGGCAGATCCGGCAGACCGGGGAGCAGGGCGACGGCCTGGCGCTGGCCGGGATCATCATCGGCGGCATCGCCACCGCGCTGGCCGTGCTCACCCTCGTGTTCTTCTTCCTCGCCCTGGTCGCGGCCGGCTCGTCGGGCGCCTTCGCCCCGTGAGAGACGACGACGGCCCGCCCGGGCGCTCCCCCGGCGGGCCGTCGTCGTGCCGGGCTCAGCCTTCCGGCGGGGTGAACGTCGAGCTGCGCTGCATGCCCGCGGCGCGGCCCTTGCCGGCGATGACCAGCGCCATCTTGCGGCTGGCCTCGTCGATCATCTCGTCGCCGAGCATCGCCGAGCCCTTCTTGCCACCGGCCTCCGAGGTCGCCCAGTCGTAGGCGTCGAGGATGAGCTCGGCGTGGTCGTAGTCCTCCTGGGACGGCGAGTAGATCTCGTTGGCCGCGTCCACCTGGCCCGGGTGCAGCACCCACTTGCCGTCGAACCCCAGCACGGCCGAGCGCTTGGCGACCTCGCGGAAGGCATCGACGTCGCGGACCTGCAGGAAGGGGCCGTCGATGGCCTGCACGCCGCGAGCACGGGCGGCCATGAGGATCTGCATGAGGATGTAGTGGAACGGGTCGCCGGCGTAGTCCGGGTGCAGGGCGCCGACCACGAGGGACTTCATGTTGATGCTGGCCATGAAGTCGGCCGGGCCGAAGATGATCGTCTCGATCCGCGGGCTGGCGAACGCGATCTGGTTGACGTTGATCAGGCCCTGCGCGGTCTCGATCTGCGCCTCGATGCCGATCCGGCCGACCTCCAGGCCGTTCGCCTTCTCGATCTGCGTCAGCAGCAGGTCCAGCGCCTGCACCTGGGCGGCGTCGGCGACCTTGGGCAGCATGATGCAGTCGAGGTTCGCCCCGGCTCCGCCGACGACCTCGAGCACGTCGGTGAAGGTCCACTCCGTCGTCCAGTCGTTGACCCGGACGGTGCGGATCTTCTCGCCCCAGCCGCCCTCGTTCAGCGCCGCGACGATGTTCTTGCGGGCACCGGGCTTGGCCAGCGGCGCGCACGCGTCCTCCAGGTCGAGGAACACCTGGTCGGCGCCCAGCCCCTTGGCCTTCTCCAGGAAGCGCGGGTTGCTGCCGGGGACGGCGAGGTTGGAACGGCGGGATCGGAGCTCGGCCACGGTGCCTCCGGCGGGGTGGTGGGGTGGGTGAGCACGCAGCTCGGGGTCGGTCTGCTACCGGAGGGTAGCGACGGGTTCCGGCCGCCCTCAGGTGCCCGGCTCGGCCAGGCCCGCGGGACGGCTCGCCCGCACGACCAGCCCGACGCCGAGGACGACCAACGCGACCCCGGGCAGCGCCAGCAGCGGCGGCAACTGCTGCAGCAGCACCAGCGCGAACAGCAGCGCGCCGGGCACCTCGAGCAGGATCACCAGGCTCACCATCGTCGGGCCGACCGAGGACAGCACCAGGTTGAACAGAGTGTGCCCGAGCAGCTGGGCGCAGCCGGTGATGGCGGCGATGAGCAGCCAGTCCCGCACCGCGAAGCCGGTCAGCGGGTTGCCGACCACGGCGGCGGCGACGGCGATCACCGCGGCGCACACCGAGTAGCAGACCACCGCGTACGCCGAGGTGGACAGCCGCTTCCGGGCCCGGGCGCCGGCCAGCACGTAGCCGCCGGCGCAGATCGCGCCGAGCAGCGCCAGCCCGTCGCCGGCGAGCGCTCGCAGGCTGACGGTGACGTCGACCCCCGCGATCAGCGCCGCGCCGACCACGGCCAGCACCAGGCCCCACCAGGTCGACGCGGACAGCCGCACGCCACCGGCCCGGGCGACCAACGCCGTCCAGATCGGGGTGGTGGTCACCAGGGCGGTGGAGGCGGCGACCGTCGTCATCGACAGGCTGGGCAGCCAGGCGGCGAAGTGCGCGGCGAGGAACAGTCCCGCGACGACGGAACTGGCCAGGTCGCGCGGCCGCAGGCCGGCGAGGGTCCGGCGCTCCCGCAGCAGGAGCAGCGGCAGCAGGACCGCCGCCCCGCCGAGGTTGCGCCAGAACGCCAGGGCGAGCATCGGCGCGGCCAGCATCGTGGTCAGCGGCGCGGACAGCGAGACGCCGATGACGGCGACCGCCATGATCCCGACGTCCCGCCCGCCGGGCCGGTGCACCGCCCAGGCGTCGGATCGGCCCTCCTGCAGGGGCCCGCCGCGAGCGTCGATCGGCCCCCCTGTAACAGAAGGACCTCCCTGCCCCCCACCGCTCGCAAGCTCGCGCCGGGCCCCTGCAGGGAGGCCGTGGGGGCAGGGGGGTCCTTCACGGGGACCAGGAGGGTCCTCTCTCACTCGGGCACCCGGATGCGGCCGCGGGCGACCGGCACGACCGCGCCGCGGACGGTGGCCGCGACCGCGCGCCCGCCGGAGGCGGTGACCGTGCAGGAGAGCACCGAGGGCCGGCCCATCGCCTCGCCCTGGTGCACGACGTAGGACGACCTCCCATCGGGTGCGAGCAGGCCGGTGGCGACGAGCCACACGCCGGTGCCCAGCGCGGCGGAGCCGGTCGCCGGGTCCTCGCCCCACGCCAGGTCGGCGGCGAACACCCGCGCGCGGGCGGTGGCGGTCGCGCCGTCCCAGGAGAGCACCGAGACGCCCTCCCCCACGCCGTGCGCGCCGAGCAGCGCGGGGACCGGCGCGGCGTCGTCCACCACCTCGGGACGGACGGCGAGGAACGCGAAGGGCAGGCCGCAGCCGGCGACGTGCGCGGGGAGCCCCACCGTGTCGGCCGCCGAGAGCCCGAGCGCCTCGGCCAGCGCCGCGGGGTCGGGCCCGTCCTCCAGGGTGGGGCGGCCTCCGGACAGCGTCGCGCCGTCCCCGTCGACGACCACATCGAGGACGCCGACGCCGCACTCCTGGCGCAGCCGCCCCGCGGGCAGCCGGCCGGCCCGGACCAGCACGGACGCCGCGCCGACGCTCGGGTGCCCGGCGAAGGGCAGCTCGGCGTAGGGGGTGAAGATCCGCACGCGGTAGTCGGCCTTCGGACCGCCGGCCGACCCAGGGTGGTCCGCGCCGGGCGCGGTCGGCGCGGAGAGGAACGACGTCTCCGACAGGTGGAACTCGTCGGCGATCGCCTGGCACTGCTCGGTGCTCAACCCGTCGGCGTCGAAGACCACCGCCAGCGGGTTGCCCGCGAAGGCCCGCGGCGCGAAGACGTCGACGACCTCGTATTCCAGCTCCCCCGGGGCGGCCACGGCCCGAAGGTAGCCTCACGGCTCGTGACCACGGCGACGAGGGCGTACGTCTCCCGGCTCGCCGGGCTGCCCGTCTTCGACCCCAACGGCGACCGCGTCGGCAAGGTCCGGGACGTGGTGGTGGCGCTGCGGGTGGGGACGGCTGCGCCGCGCGTGCTGGGCCTGGTCGTCGAGGTGGTCGCCCGCCGCCGCATCTTCGTGCCGATGGGCCGGGTGACCTCGCTGGACCCGGGGTCGGTCGTGCTCTCCACCGGCACGCTGAACCTCAAGCGCTTCGAACAGCGGCGCGGCGAGACCCTCGTCCTCGGCGAGCTGCTCGACCGCCGGGTGCAGGTCGCGGAGACCGGCCGTCCGGCGACCGTCGTCGACGCCGGCATCGAGCAGACCCGCACCGGCGACTGGGTGCTCTCCCGGGTCGCCGTCCAGGAGCCGGGCCGGCTCGGCCGGCGCGGGCAGCTGCACCAGCTGGCCTGGGACGAGGTCACCGGGCTGGCGCTGCCGCAGACCGGGCAGGGCGCCGAGACGCTCATCGCCACCTACCGCGAGCTCAACGCCGCCGACGTCGCCCACGCACTGCAGGACCTGCCGATCAAGCGGCGGCACGAGGTCGCCGAGGCCCTCGACGACGAGCGGCTGGCCGACGTGCTCGGCGAGCTGCCCGAGGCCGACCAGATCACCATCCTCGGCACGCTCGACGAGGCCCGGGCCGCCGACGTGCTCGAGGTGATGGACCCCGACGACGCCGCCGACCTGCTCGCCGAGCTGTCCAACGTCGACCGCAACCGGCTGCTGGAGCTCATGGAGCCCGACGAGGCCGAGCCGGTGCGCCAGCTGCTGCAGTACTCCGAGGACACCGCCGGCGGCATCATGACCAGCGAGCCGGTGATCCTCACCCCCGACGCCACGATCGCCGAGGCGCTGGCCCGGGTGCGCGAGCCCGAGCTGTCCCCGGCGCTGGCCAGCCAGGTGTACGTGTGCCGACCGCCGTCGGCCACCCCGACCGGCCGCTACCTGGGCCTCGCGCACATCCAGCGGCTGCTGCGGGAGCCACCCTCGCGCCTGGTCAGCGGGGCGCTCGACGACCTGGAGCCGCTGCGGCCCGAGGCGCCGCTGGCCGAGGTCACCCGCTACTTCGCCACCTACAACCTGGTCGCCGCGCCGGTGGTCGACGCCCAGGGCCGGCTGGTCGGCGCGGTGAGCGTGGACGACATCCTGGACCACCTGCTGCCCGAGGACTGGCGCGAGCGGGCCCGCCGTGGCTGACGGCCGCCGGCTCGACGTCCCCCGCGGCTCGGCACGCTCCCTGGGCAGCTACCTCCGGCTGGACCCCGACGCGGTCGGCCGGTTCGCCGAGGGCATCGCCCGCTTCCTGGGCACCGGGCGCTTCCTCGCCGTCCAGACGGTGGTCGTCATCGTCTGGATCGCCCTCAACGTCCTCGCCGTCCGGCTGCAGTGGGACCCCTACCCGTTCATCCTGCTCAACCTCGCCTTCTCCACCCAGGCCGCCTACGCCGCGCCGCTGATCCTGCTGGCGCAGAACCGGCAGGCCGACCGCGACCGGGTGCAGGCCGAGGAGGACCGGGCCAGGGCGGCGCAGACCCGCGCGGACACCGAGTACCTGGCCCGCGAGCTCGCCGCGCTGCGGGTCGCCATCGGCGAGCTGGCGACCCGCGACTTCATCCGCGGCGAGCTGAGCCGGCTGACCGAGGAGAGCGCGGAGGACGTCGAGCGGCGGGAGCGCAAGGCGCGCAAGAAGCGCGAGGCCGCGGCCCGCGACGCGACCGGCTGACGAAGGACCCCTCTGCCCCCACCACTCGGGAGCTCGCGGCGGGACCCTGCAGAGGGGCCACCACCGGCGTCCAGGGGGTCCTTCATCAGGCGGAGAGGCGGGCGGCGGCCCGGTCCAGCCGGCCGGTCACCTCGCGGGCGCCCGTGGCGGCGGCCAGGCCCTGCACCGGCAGGTCGACGTAGACGCTCTCGGCGCGGGCGACCTCGTAGGTCTCGTGCCAGATGCCGACCGCTCCAGGGACGCGGCGGACGCGCCGGTTGAAGGCGGACCACGCGGGGCGGTGCCGGGCCCCGGTGTTGGTGGCGTACCGGTAGACGTCCTCGACGGTGCGCCAGTACTGGACCAGCACCGGCCCCCGCCAGCCCAGCGTCATGCGGTGGCCGAGGAAGCCGGAGCCGGGGTCCCGCGCCAACTCGGCGAGCATCGGACCCATGGCGGCCAGGACGGGGAACCACGCGTCCGGCCGCCACGGGCGGTTGATGCGCATGCCGATCAGGAAGACGGTCAGGTCCCCCTCGTGCGTGTGGGTCCAGCGGCCCGGGGCGATGCGTGCCATGGCGTCCTCCTGGTTGGATAGTGCCGATACCCAACACTAGAGAGTGGCACTACCCAATGTCGAGGCGGATCCGTGCAGATCTCTGAACTCGCCCGTCGGGCCGGCGTCCCGGTCGCGACCGTGAAGTACTACCTGCGGGAGGGGCTCGTGCCGCCGGGCGAGCTGACCGGGGCGACCCGCGCGCGATACGGCGAGGAGCACGTGCAGCGGCTACGGCTGGTCCGCGCCCTGCTCGGGCCCGGCGGGCTGTCGGTCGCCCGGGCACGCGCGGTGCTGGCCGCCGTCGACTCCCCGGACACCTCGGTGCACGCGGCCCTGGGCGCCGCGCACCGGGCCCTGCCCGGGGTCGGCTCCGAGGGCCCGGCCGACCTCGACCGGGCCCGGGCCCTCCTGCGCCGGCGGGGGTGGCGGGTCGCCGGCGACTCCCCCGCGCTGATCGCGCTGGCCGCCGCCCTCGAGGCGCTGCGCGCCGCCGGTGCCGCCCCGACCGACGCGCTGCTGGACCGCTACGCCGAGGCCGCCGGCCGCATCGGCGAGCAGGACGTCGCGGCGGTGCCGACCGGGTCGGTGGCCGAGGCCGTCCGCTTCGTGGTGGTCAACACCGTGCTGCTGGAGCCGGTGCTGCTGGCGCTGCGCCGCCTGGCCCAGGAGGACGCCTCCCGCCGCCGGTTCCCGGATAACTGCTGAGGGACCAGCTGAGCAGTGCGGGTCAGGATCCCGGCAGGTGGCCCCGTTGCGGGCCCGCCCAGAGCCTGCGAGGGGTGGGCAGAACGGGTCCTCCTTCAGCCGGTGAGGACGTGCACCAGCGCCCCGGTGGCCCCGGCCAGCACCAGGACGACGATGAACGGCGCCCGCAGCGCCAGGGCCAGCGCCGCGACCGCCAGGCCGGCCAGCCGCCCGTCGACCACCAGTTCCGGGCCGGTGGTGGCCGCCTGCACAGCGACCAGCGCGGCCAGCAGTGCCGCCGGCACGAACTCCACGACCCGGGTCACCCACGGCCGCTCGACCCACGCGGCCGGCACCGACAGCCCGGCCAGCTTGAGCGCGTAGCAGCCCAGGGCCGCGACCAGCACGACTGCCCACAGCGTGCCGCTGCTCACCGGGCGCCCACCCCGCGCGGCCGGCCGGCCAGCGCCACGGCGACGACGGCGGCCACCACCTGCACACCCGCGGGCACCACCGGGGTGAGCAGCAGCGCCACGACCGCCCCGCCGACGGCGACCCGCCGCTGCACCGCCGCCTCCGGCCGGCCGCGTTGCAGCCGCGGCCACAGCAGCGCCAGGAAGGCCGCGGGGACGACAGCGTCCAGCGCCGCCTGGGCCGTCTCCCCCAGCCCGGAGGCCCCGAGCGCGCCGATCACCGTGGTCAGGTTCCAGCCCACGTAGATCGTCGCCCCGGTGGCCCAGAAAGCCAGGCGGCCCAGCTCGCGGTCGGGTGCGGCCACGGCCATCGCGGTGGTCTCGTCGATCACCCAGTGGGCGGCGCCGGCCCGGTCGAGCGGGCCGCGAGGGGCCAGCAACGGGGCCAGCCGGACGCCGTAAACGGTGTTGCGGGTGCCGAGCAGCAACGCGCTGCCGATCGCCGCCAGTCCGCTGCCGCCGGCGCCGAGGACGCCGACCAGGGCGAACTGGGAAGCCCCGGTGAACATCAGCGCGGACAGCGCGAGAGCCTGCCAGACGTCGAGGCCGGCCGCGTCGGCGGCGGCGCCGAAGGCCACCCCGTAGAGGCCCACTGCCAACCCCAGCCCGACGGCGTCGCGCAGGGTGGCGGTGCGGGCGGCGGGCACGCCGCGAGGCTAGCCAGCCGGTCCGACGTCCCCCGGCATCCCCCCGACGGGGGACTACCGGCCTCCCGCGGGCTCAGCCCGGACGCCCGGGATCCGATGAGGTCTCGTGCTTCCCTGCCCCACGTCCGACGTCCCGCAGCGGCGTCACCGGCCGGTCCTCGGCGACGACCGGCGGACCCGTGCGCAGGAGTCGGCACTGTGGGTGTCCGGACTGGCGGTCGTCATCGCCCCTGCTTGGTCCGGCTTCGACCTGCTGCTCGAGCCGCAGCTCGCGCAGACGTTCCTCGTCGTCCGGCTCGCCAGCGTCGTCCCCATGCTGGTGGGGCTCTGGCTGCTCTGGCGCCGTCCCCTGGGTCGCCGCCGGCCCGAGCTGCTGGCCTGCTCCGCGCTGGCCACCGTGCAGGTCGAGGTCGCCTGGATGATCCCGCAGGTCGAGCACGCGGAGTTCTACCTGCTCGGCTTCACCCTGGCGATCTACGCCAGCGGCTGTCTGCTGGTCACCCGGCCGCTGTGGACCGGCGTCCTGGTCGCGGTGTCCTGGTCGGCGCTCGGTGTCGCCGTCCTGACCGCCCCCACGTCGATGCGGGCGGACGACCTGCTCGCAGCCGCCATCTACCTCGCCACCGCGTCGCTCATCGGGGTGGTCGCCCACGACCAGCGACACCGGCTGACGAACCGGGAGTCCACGGTCCGCGTCCGGCTGGAGCAGGAACGGGAGCGCACCCGGACCCTGCTGGCCCGCCTCGAGCGGCTCAGCCACGAGGACTCGCTCACCGGCCTGGCCAACCGCCGGCGCTGGGACGCCGAGCTGGCCGAGGCCTGCGCCGCGACCCGCCGGACCGGGACGTCGCTGGCCGTCGTGCTGGTCGACGTGGACCGGTTCAAGCAGATCAACGACCGGTACGGCCACAGCGGCGGGGACGAGGCACTGCGGCTCATCGCCGGCGCGCTGACCTCGCGGGTCCGGGCCGGGGACGTCGTCGCCCGCCTGGGTGGTGACGAGCTCGCCGTCCTGCTCCCCGGCACCGACCTCGGCCGGGCGGTCGCGCTGGCCGAGCAGCTGCGCGTCGCCGCCCTGGAGCTGGGCCTGCCCGACGCCGGGCCGGGATCGCTGACGCTGTCCCTCGGGGTCGCGGTCGCCACCGGACGGGACGCGGTGCCCGAGCTGCTGACCGTCGAGGCCGACGCGCACCTCTACCGCGCCAAGACCACCCGCAACGCCGTCTGCGCCGGCCCCCGGACCCCCGCCCGGTCCCTGCCGGTGGGCTGAGCGGGCGGCCTGAGCAACAGATCACCCTCTGGACGGCAGCCGGTCCGCGCGACAGCCGTACAGTGGCAGGAGACCCGTGAACGCAGGTCACCGCCGTTCCCCGGCGGGCCGGACCGGGTCCCCCGTCGAAGGAGACAGACGCACACCATGTCCGCCCCGATGACCGGCGCGCCGGCGCTCGACGCCGTCAACGCCGCCCTGGCCACCGTCCAGGACCCGGAGATCAACCGCCCGCTCCCCGAGCTCGGCATGGTCAAGGACGTGCAGATCGGTGCCGACGGCACGGTCCGGGTCGAGGTCTACCTGACCGTCTCCGGCTGCCCGATGCGCGAGACGATCACCAACCGCGTCACCCAGGCCGTGTCCGCCGTCCCCGGTGTCACCTCGGTGCAGGTGGGCCTGGACGTCATGAACGACGAGCAGCGCGCCGAGCTGCGCAAGACGGTGCGCGGCACCGACGCCCCCGACCCGGTCATCCCCTTCGCCCAGCCGGGCTCGCTGACCCGCGTCTACGCCGTCGCCTCCGGCAAGGGCGGCGTCGGCAAGTCGTCGGTGACGGTCAACCTGGCGGCGGCGCTGGCCAAGCGCGGCCTGTCGGTCGGGGTCGTGGACGCCGACATCTACGGCCACTCGGTGCCGCGCATGCTCGGGGTCGACGACAAGCCGACCCAGGTCGACAACATGATCATGCCGCCGCAGGCCTACGGCGTGAAGGTCATCTCGATCGGCATGTTCACCCCCGGCAACACCCCCGTGGTATGGCGCGGGCCGATGCTGCACCGCGCGCTGCAGCAGTTCCTCGCCGACGTGTGGTGGGGCGACCTCGACGTCCTGCTGCTGGACCTGCCGCCCGGCACCGGCGACGTCGCGATCTCGATCGCCCAGCTGCTGCCCAACGCCGAGATCCTGGTGGTGACCACGCCGCAGCTGGCCGCGGCCGAGGTCGCCGAGCGGGCGGGTGCCATCGCCACCCAGACCCACCAGCAGGTGGTCGGCGTCATCGAGAACATGTCGTGGCTCGACCTGCCCGACGGCTCCCGCATGGAGGTCTTCGGCTCCGGTGGCGGCGAGGCGGTCTCCGACGCGCTGACCCGCACACTCGGTGCGCGAGTGCCGCTGCTGGGCCAGATCCCGCTGGACACCCGGGTCCGCGAGGCCGGGGACGCCGGCGCGCCGGTTGTCCTGGCCGACCCCGAGTCCCCGGCCGCGCAGGCGCTGGCGAGGATCTCCGACGGCCTGGCCACCCGCCAGCGCGGCCTGTCGGGCATGTCGCTGGGGCTCACGCCCGTCCGCCACTGAGCTGATCCGGCAGCGCGGCCCGGCTCCCCGATGGGGAGCCGGGCCGCGCTGCGTCTCTGGCGCTGTTGCTGCCACCCTTGCGCCGGTGCAACGGCGCGGATGCGTCAGGAACAGCGCGGGAGCGCCGGACTACGTCGCGTCGGGGTCGAACGGGGGCGGGGCGGAGTGGTCCCGCGTGCGGGCGGCGGCGGCCGCCACCGTGGTCGCGGCCGTGGCCCCGGAGGGCCGCCGCGGCGCGCCCTCGTCGTCGGCGAGCAGCTGGTTCCGGAGGAACGTGCGCGGGTGGTACTGGCGCAGGTCGAGGTCGCGCAGCTTGGCGAGGTCGTCGCCCAGGGACTCGTCGACCTGGGCCCGCACGCCGGTGACCGCCGAGCGCACCTTCTTCAGCCCCGCGGCGGCGTCCTTGGCGAGGTCCGGGAGCCGGTCGGGCCCGAAGATGAACAGCGCGGCGAGCGCCAGGACGACGATCTCGCCCCAGCCGATCGAGTCGAACACGCGCCGCTCCCCTCCTCGTGCGCCCGGTCCGGCCGGCGCGCGTCGTCCAGCGTAGGCGGCGCGGCGGCCGCGGTCAGTGCCCCGAAGTGAGGGGTCCCGCCGGCCCGCCCGGGGCCGCTGGCCCCCTGCCGGGTCCCACCGCGAGCCTGCGAGTGGCGGGGCGCAGGGTGATCCCCTCCAGGGCACCGCCCCGAGCCCGCGAGGGTGGGGATGAGGGGTCCTCTCACGCCTCGTCGAGGGTCGCCTCGACCGTCGTCGAGGACCCGCCCCGCACCACCTCGAGGCCGATCGTCTCGCCGGGTTCGTGGGAGTCGACGGCCACGACGAGCTCCTCCGAGCTGCCCACCGGCTCGCCGTCGACGGCGATGACGACGTCCTGCTCACGGATGCCGGCGTCGGCCGCCGCGCTGCCCGGCTCGACGTTGACCACCAGCGCGCCGTCCCGGGTGCCGTCGGTGACCGAGCGGGCGCTGACCCCGAGCGAGGCGTGCACCGCGCGCCCGGTCCCGATGAGCTGCTCGGAGATGTCGCGGACGGTGTCGACGGGGATGGCGAAGCCGAGGCCGACGCTGCCGCCGCCGACCGAGGCGATCGCGGTGTTGATGCCGATGACCTCGCCGGCGCCGTTGACCAGCGCGCCGCCGGAGTTGCCCGGGTTGATCGGGGCGTCGGTCTGCACCGCGCTGATCACCGCGTTGGTGTCGCTGCCCTCGCCGGCCAGCCGGACCGGCCGGTCCAGCGCGCTGACGATGCCGCTGGTGACCGTGCTGGCCAGGCCCAGCGGCGAGCCGATCGCGACGACGGGGTCGCCGACGACGACGTCGCCGGAGCTGCCCAGCGCGGCGGTGAGCAGCCCGGGCTTCTCCACCTTGAGGACGGCGAGGTCGCTGGCCGGGTCGCGGCCGACGATGCGCGCCGCGGACCCGCTGCCGTCGGAGAACACCGCGCGGATCTCGGCGCCCTCGACCCCGTCGGCGCCGGAGATGACGTGGTTGTTGGTGACGATGTAGCCGTTCTCGCCGTCGACGACGACCCCCGACCCGGTGGCGCCGGCCTCGCCGATGCGGACCTCGACCGAGACGACGGCCGGGGTGATCCGCGAGGCGATGTCGGAGACCGAGCCCGGCTCGCGGGCGGTCCCCTCCTCGGTCTGGCTCAGCTGCGTGCCCGGGGCCAGCAGCGGCGACTCGTCGGCGGTGCGGGTCAGCCAGTAGCCGGCGGCGCCGCCGACCAGGCCGGTGAGGAGCACCGCGAGCAGGGCGAGCACCGACAGCCGGATCGACAGGTCGGCCAGCCGCAGCCGCCGGCGCCCCTTGGCGTCGACGACGACGGGGCCGGCCTGCTGCTCGGGCTCGTCGAAGACGGCCGGGCCGGTGAGACCGGCGGGGGCGTGCGGGTCGCGCCAGGGGTCGGAGCGGGCGTCGGCCTTCCACCACGGGCCGGTGGCGGTGCGCCGCCGGCCCGGCCGGCCGCCGGGCGGCTCCTGCAGGCCGCGCTGGCCGGCTCCGGGGGCGAAGGCGCGCAGCACCGCCTCCGGCGGCGGCGGAGGCAGCGGGCGGGCCGGCGGGACGGGCCGGTCCCCGGCGAAGCCGCCCTGCACGGCGGCGGGCCGCCCGAAGGCGGCCTGCTGGGCGGGGCTGGGCGCGGGGGTCCGCGCCGGCTCGGGCTGCGGACGGGACGGCGGGTCGAAGCCGCCGACACCGTCCCGGGGCCGGGCGAAGGCCTCGTCGGGCACGGTCGGCTCGGGGCGGCCGTCGCCGCCGGACGGGTCAGGTGTCCGCGGGTCCACGGGGTCCTCCCCCGAGCGGGTGCCGGCTCGGCTGGTCAGGGCGTCCCGCCCGGGTGCACGGTGGGCGCGACGCCGCCGGTGCCGACGGTGGTCGCGCGCACCACCGGCGGGACGATCTCGGTGCGCTCCTCGAACGAGCCGCGGGCCACCGACTCCGATGACGGGCGGGCGCCGTCGGAGCTGCCGGCCGGCAGGTTGAGCGCCAGCGCCGTGACCCCGATGCCGAGGACGCCCAGCGCCCCGGTGAAGCCGCGGCGCAGCCAGCGGGCGTACCCGGGCCGGTCGCTGCCCCCCGGGCCCGGCTCCAGCGGCACCGACCACGAGCCGGTGCTCCCGCTGATGGTGAGCTGGCCGGGGCCGGCGCTCAGCGCGCCCAGCCCGCCCCCGGCGCCGGGGACGTCGGCGGTGAACGGGATGGCGCACAGCCGGGACAACAGGTCACCGGGGACGGCGACGTCCGACGAGGCGTGGAGCGCCTCCTTGGCCTCCCGCTGCGCCTGCACGGCCATCCGGCACTGGGCGCAGCCGGTCAGGTGGCGGGCCGCCCGGGCGGCGGGACCGCCGCCGAGCTCGCCGTCGACGAGGGCGGCGATGGCCTCCTGGGCCAGGTGGCTCTCCGGGATGTTCACCCCGTGCTCCCCTCTGCGACGGCGTCCTGGGCGCTCCCGGGCCGGCGCGGGGCCAGGTGCGCGAGCGCCTCGCGCAGTTGGACGCGGCCGCGGTGGATGCGGCTGCGCACCGTGCCGAGCTTGATGCCCAGGGTCGCCGCAATCTCCTCGTAGGTCAGCCCCTCGATGTCACAGAGGACGACGGCGACGCGGAACTCCGGGGAGAGCGCGTCGAGCGCGGCCTGCACCTGCGGGTCGAGGTGGGTGTCGGAGTAGACCTGCTCGGGGCTCGGCGCCGTCCCGGGCAGCCGCTCGGTGTCCTCGGGCAGGGCGTCGAACCGGATCCGCTGCCGGCGCCGCACCATGTCGAGGAAGAGGTTGGTGGTGATGCGGTGCAGCCAGCCCTCGAAGGTGCCCGGCGAGAAGTCGGCGAGCGAGCGGAAGACCCGGACGAAGGTCTCCTGGGTCAGGTCCTCGGCGTCCTGCGGGTTGCCCGAGAGCCGGTAGGCCAGCCGGTACACCCGCGCGGAGTGGTCGCGCACGACCTGCTCCCAGGTCGGCGCGACCCAGGCCTCGGTCCTGGCGGGGGTGGTGTCGACGGGGTCGGGCACGGTCCCAGGATCGCAGACCGGAGCCGTCGTCGACCCCCCGACGTCGGTGGGTCGGGCAGGGGCGGCTCTCTCGGGGCGCACGACCGGTCCAACGGGCCGGAGGAGGGGCGGTGTTCCCGTTCACAGGGACCTCACAGCTGCGCAGCCGGCCGGGCCGGGAGGCACCCGGCCACTACCCTCGGCCGGTGACGATCGCCGCGGGGACGACGAGCCGGCGAGCATCGCAGCGAGCTGCCTGGGGCCGGCGGTGAGCACCGAGGCACCCGGGCGGGACGGCGCCGCGTACGCCGACCGCTTCGCCGCCGAGACCCCCGCGCTGGTGTCGGCCCGGGCCCGCGCGGCGGGGCTGGCCGGCGCTCCGGCCGTGACGCCGGCCGTGGGCGCCACCCTGGCCGTCCTGGCGGCCGGGGCCGCGGCCCGCACCGTGGTGTCGATCGGCAGCGGCGGCGGCGTGGCCGGGCTGTGGCTGCTGGAGGGGATGCGCCCCGACGGCGTCCTCACCGTCCTGGACGGCGACGCCGAGGCGCTGCGGGCCACCCGTCGCGCCTTCGCCGAGGCCGGCCACCCGCCCGGCCGCACCCGGATGATCTTCGGCACGACCGGTGAGGTGCTCCCCCGCCTGTCACCGGGGGCCTACGACATGGTGGTCTGCGCCGGGGCGCCCACCCAGTACGCCGCGCACCTCGGCGCGCTGGTCGAGCTGGTCCGCCTCGGCGGCACCGTGGTCTGCCACGGGCTGCTGGACGGGGACCGGATCGCCGACCCCCGTGCTCGCGACGACCAGACGGCGGCCTGGCGGGACGTCGCCCGCGCCGTCCGCGAGCACGAGCACCTGACCTCCGCGGTCCTCCCGATCGGGGCCGGCCTGCTCGTCGCCACCCGCCGCCGCTGACGGCTCCGTCCCGAGGCTCGCGCCGAGCGTGCGAGGCGTGAGGAGGACGGGGTCCTTTCTCAGCCGAACGCGTGCTCCGCGAGCGGTGCCCACGGCCCGCCGAGGTAGCGCCACAGCCCCAGACCGCGTGCGCCGACCCGGTGCGGCACGAACTCCGCGGCGAGCCGGTCCCGCAGCGCGCGGGCAACCGCCGGGTCGACCTTGTTCTGCACCGTCACGTGCGGCGCGTGCCGCTGCCGGTCCTGCGGGGTGAGCCAGGGATCCCAGGCGGCCGCCAGCCCCCCGCGCAGTGCGGTCAGCTCCGGGGCGTCCAGCGTGTAGGCCACGCCCCGGCCCAACAGCCGCAGGCCGGTGACGGCGACGTCGAAGGCGGGCCGGCGGGCCGCGTCGGCGAGGTCGGCCGACACCGCGTCGACCTGCTCGCCGGGCAGCGCGTGGAAGAGCGTGACGTGCGCGGCGAGTCGAAACACCCCTTCCCCCCCACCCCTCGCACGCTCGGGGCGGGCCCCTGGAAGGGGCCGGGCCGGGAAGTGCGCCGCCCGCAGCCGGTCGAACCGCTCCTGCGCCCCGGGCTCCAGCAGCAGCGTGACGACCAGAGGTGACGCGCTGGAACGGCCCTCGTACAGGGGCCCGGGCCGAGCGGAGCGAGGGTCGGGGGGCACGACGGTCCTCACAGGGGCCGTTCAGCGGAGGGCTCGGGCACCCTTGCCGAGGACCGTCACGCCGCCGGCGCTGACGTGGTAGCGCTCGCGGTCGGCGGCGAGGTCGACGCCGATGCGCGTCCAGTCCGGGACGACGACGTTCTTGTCGAGGATGGCCCGCCGGACGTAGGCGCCCTCGCCGACGTACACCCCGTCCATGAGCACGCTGTCCTCGACCCGTGCGCCCCGCTCGACGCGCACCCCGGGCGAGACGACCGAGTTGTGCACCGAGCCGCCGCCGATGATCGCGCCGGCGCTGACCATCGACTCCTCGGCCCGCCCGCCGAGCACGAACTTCGCCGGCGGCTGCTGCGGCGGCAGGGTGAGGATCGGCCAGCGGTCGTTGTAGAGGTTGAAGACCGGGGTGACCGAGACCAGGTCGAGGTGCGCGTCGAAGTAGGAGTCGATGGTCCCCACGTCGCGCCAGTAGCCGTGGTCGCGCTCGGTCGCGCCCGGGACGATGTTGGTCGAGAAGTCGTAGACCCACGCGTCACCGGCGTCGGCGAACATGGGCATGATCGAGCCGCCCATGTCGTGCACCGAGTCCTCGTCCTCGGCGTCCTTGCGCAGCGCCTCGAGCAGGGCGTCGGTGGTGAACACGTAGTTGCCCATGGAGGCGAAGCTCTCCTCGGGCGAGTCCGGCAGCCCGGGCGGGTCGGCCGGCTTCTCCAGGAAGCCGCGCACCCGGCCCTCGCCGTCGGCGTCGATGACGCCGAACTCGGTGGCCTCGTGGCGGGGCACGCGCAGCCCGGCGATCGTGACGCCGGCGCCGGTGCGCAGGTGCTGGTCGATCATCTGCCCCGGGTCCATCCGGTACACGTGGTCGGCGCCGAAGACGACGACGATGTCCGGCCGCGCGTCGTAGATCAGGTTGAGGCTCTGGAAGATCGCGTCCGCGCTGCCGGTGTACCAGCGGGGGCCGAGGCGCTGCTGCGCGGGCACCGGGGTGATGTAGTTCCCGAGCATCTGCGAGAGCCGCCACGTCGTGGTGATGTGCCGGTCGAGGCTGTGGCTCTTGTACTGGGTGAGCACCGCGATCTGCCGGATGTCGGCGTTCACCAGGTTGGACAGGACGAAGTCGATGAGCCGGTAGTTGCCGCCGAAGGGCACGGCCGGCTTGGCCCGGTCCTGCGTCAGGGGGGCCAACCGCTTGCCCTCACCACCGGCCAGGACGATGCCGAGAACCCGAGGACCGCCACGCATGGGTCGCAAGGTATCCGTTGATCGGCGCAGGCGCTGCAGAATCGTGCGCCGGCCCCGTCCAGGGCACCGCCGCGAGCTCGCGAGGGGCGGGGAGGACGGGGTCCTTCTAGGGTGACCCGGGTGCGCATCGGCATCGTGACCCGGGAGTGGCCGCCGGACGTCTACGGCGGCGCAGGAGTGCACGTGGAGCACCTCGCGGCGGCACTGCGCGCGTTGCCCGACGGTCCCGACCTCGACGTCCACTGCTTCGGCGGACCGCGGGCGGACGCGACCGGGCACGACGTCCCGGCCGGGCTGCAGGGCGCCAACGGCGCGCTGCAGGCGCTCGGGGTGGACGTCGAGATCGCCGGGGCGCTGGCCGGGGCCGACCTGGTGCACAGCCACACCTGGTACGCCAACGGCGCCGGCCTGCTCGCCTCGCTGGTGCACGGCACCCCGCACGTGGTGACGGCGCACTCGCTCGAGCCGCGCCGGCCGTGGAAGGCCGACCAGCTCGGCGGGGGCTACCGGCTGTCCTCCTGGGTGGAGCGCACCGCCTACCTGGCCGCCGACGGCGTCATCGCGGTCAGCAACGGCATGCGCGACGACGTGCTCGACGCCTACCCCGACCTCGATCCGGCCCGCGTGCACGTCGTCGGCAACGGGGTGGACGCCGAGGCCTACCGGCCGGTGCCCGACCCCGACGTCGTCCGCTCGCTCGGGGTGGACCCCGACCGGCCGTACGCGCTGTTCGTCGGCCGGATCACCCGGCAGAAGGGCGTCGCCCACCTGCTGCGGGCCGCCGAGCAGCTGCCCGAGGACGCCGGGCTGGTGCTGTGCGCCGGCGCCGCCGACACCCCGGCCGAGCGGCAGCAGGTCGCCGACGCGGTGACCGAGCTGCAGTCCCGGCGGGACGGCGTGGTGTGGATCGAGGCGATGCTGCCGCGCGAGCAGCTCGTGCCGCTGATCACCGGCGCGACGGTGTTCGTCGTCCCTTCGGTCTACGAGCCGCTCGGGATCGTGAACCTCGAGGCCGCGGCGTGCGGCACCGCCGTCGTCGCCAGCGCCGTGGGCGGCATCCCCGAGGTGGTCGCCGACGGGCGGACCGGCCTGCTGGTCCCCTACGACCCCGACGACGCCGCCGCCTTCGAGTCGGGCCTGGCCGCACGCGTCACCGAGCTGCTGCACGACCCGGAGCGGGCCGCCCGCATGGGCGCCGCGGGTCGTGAGCGGGTGCTCGCCGAGTTCGGCTGGCCGGCGATCGCCCAGCAGACCGTGGACGTCTACCGCGCGGTGATCGCGGCCCGGGGCTGAGGGCGGCCGCCCCGGCGACCGTGGGCGGCGCCGTGGGTGGAGGGCTGGAGTCCGACGACGCGGTGCGCGAGGCGGCCCACACCCACCGGTCGGAGCAGCTCGCCCCCTGATGCGGAACCGGATCCCCCGGACCCGGCGGTCCGCGGACATGCTGGATGATCGGTGCGTGTCGATCGCCACGCGCTTCCGTGCCGCGCTGGACGGGGTCCCCGAGCCCGCCGACCCCGAACTGCTCCCCGTGCGGCTCGCGCGCGCCTGCGCCCGGACGCTCGGGGTCGAGGGCGTGGGGCTCAGCGTGGGCAGCGCCGGGGAGGCGCGGGTGCCCCTCGGGGCCAGCACGGGCACCGCCTCGCTCGCCGAGCGGCTGCAGTTCACCGCCGGGCAGGGCCCCTGCGAAGCCGCCCAGCGGTATCAGGAGCCGGTGTTCGCGGCGTTCTCCGACCTGCAGCGACGGTGGGGGGCGTTCGCCGGGCTGCTGGCCGAGCACACGCCCTACCGCGCAGTGGTCGCCCTGCCGATCGGCGAGACCCTGGCCGGCCCCGGGGCCATGGACCTGTTCTTCACCGACGAGAGCACCGTCCCCGACCTCGACGTCTTCGAGGCCATGGCCGTGGGCGACCTCACCAGCGCGGCGCTCGGCGACGCCACCGTCTGGGCGCCGTGGTCACCGGAGGGCGGCCCGGCCTGGCTGCACGGCCCGGCGGCACGCGACCGCGGCCTGGTGTGGACGGCGATCGGCTTCGTCGTCCTGACCCGTCAGCTGAGCGAGTCCGCGGCCCTCGACGTGCTGCGCGCCGCGGCCCGCGCGAGCGGGCGCACGGTGGACGACCTCGCCGGGGACGTCGTCGCCGGCCGGGTCGACCCCGACGAGCTCCTGCAGCCGGACGGGCACACGCCGACCACCCACGACTGACCCGACCTCACGCTGGGTCACCGGTCTCTTCCGGTCCGGCCCCCGAGGTTGGGGGTCGGGCACCCCCGGGGGTCGGGCTGTCCCCGGGCAGGGCCGGTGGGCAGACTCATCTCGTGCCGCTGGACCGGCACCGGGGCCGCCGACGGGCTGGGACACGACCGCAACGCTGCGGACAGGAGAGGAGACGCGTGATCACGGTGCTGCTCGCGGACGACCACGCGTTCGTCCGGGACTCCCTGGTCGAGCTGCTCAGCGCCAGCGACGACCTCACCGTGGTCGCCGAGTGCGAGGACGGCGCCCAGGTGCTCGAAGCCGCGAGGCGCACCCGGCCCGACGTCGTCCTGCTGGACCTGGCCATGCCGCGGGTGACCGGCCTGCAGGCCGCCCGCGAACTGCTCGACGAGCGCCCGGAGTCGCGCGTCGTCGTCCTGACCGGGTCGCTGACCCCGGCGCTGGTGCGGGAGGCCCGGGAGATCGGCGTCGTGGGGTACCTGCTCAAGGACGATGACCCCGGGGCGCTGCCCGGCCACGTGCGGGCCGTGGCGGCCGGCGGCACCGCCTGGAGCGCCGCAGCCGCCTCCGCGACCGGCAACTGAGGCCCCTACGGGGCGCCAGCGGCTCACTCCTGGGAGTGAACAGCCCCGTACCGAACGCCGCCAGCCGCCTCACGGAGAGTCGTGACGCGCGCGGTGTGCCCGGCAGCACCCGGGACCTTCGTCCTGATTCGGGGTAACGGGCCTGGCCAGACAGCCGCGCGTCGGGTCCCATGATCACGCTCCCTCGCAGCGGCGGGCCGGGGCACGGGATGACAACGGGGGTTCTCATGACGCTTGCCCAGGTGGAGCGGCCGACCGACCTGGCGCGGGTCCTGGTGGTCGACGACCACCGCACCTTCGCCGAGCTCCTTTCCGGGGCGCTGGCCTCGGCCGGGATGGACGCGGTCGGCACCGCCCACTCGGCGGCGCAGGCGGTGGCGATGGCGCAGGAGCTGCAGCCCGACATCGTGGTGATGGACATCGAGATGCCCCGCCAGGACGGGCTGGCGGCCACCCGCCGCATCCGCGAGGTCGCCCCGGACGCCGTCGTCGCCGTGGTCACCGCCCACCGCGACCCCGACTGGGTGGTCCGGGCCGCGCAGGCCGGCGCCTCGGCGTTCATCCCGAAGGACGGCTCGCTGGCCGAGATGATCGACGTCCTCTCCCGGGTCCAGCCGGGCCAGATGCTCGTCGCACCCTCGACCTTCGCCGGCGGCGCCCCGCGCACCCCGTCGGCCGGCACGCCGGGCGCGGTGCCGCAGCTGACCCGTCGGGAGCAGGAGGTCCTCGACTGCCTCGGTCGCGGCATGCAGGTCAAGGCGATCGCCCGGGTGCTCGGCATCACGCTGGAGACCTGCCGGGGCTACGTGAAGTCGCTGCACGCCAAGCTCGGTGTCCGTTCCCAGCTGGAGGCGGTCGTCAAGGCCCAGCAGCTGGGGCTCCTCAGCACCGCGGATGAGCGCTGAGCCCGGCTCCTCCCCCACCCCGCTGAGCGCTCCCGCGCGTCGCCGCACGGCCTGGGGCCGCGAGCTGGCCGCCTTCTGCGCGGTCGCGCTGCTGGTCCTGCTCGCCGTCTCGGCGGGCACGGTGTGGCTGAGCGAGCGGATCGCGCGGGACAACGCGCTCGACGAGGCCGAGGGCATGGCCGAGCGACTGGCCGAGCTGCTGGTCGCTCCCGTCCTCGCCGACGCGCTGGCGGGTGTCCCGGGGCGGTGGGAGGAGCTCGACCGGGACGTCCGGAACCGGATGAGCGACGGGTCGGTGACCCGCATGGTCGTCTGGCGGGCCAACGGCGAGATCGTCTACTCCAGCGAGGACGGACAGCAGGGCCGGGTCATCGCGCCCTCGGACGGGCTGCTGGCCGCGATCGGCGGGACCACCGTCTCCGAGGTCGACGAGGCGTCCGAGACCACGCCGGGCGACGGGCCGCGGACCCTGCTGGAGGTCTACACCCCGCTGACCGTCGCCGGTGAGCAGCTGGCCTTCGAGGCGTACTTCTCCTACGACGGCATCGACCGCCAGGCGGCCCGGCTGCGCGGCCAGATCATCCCGATGGCCATCGGGGCGCTCGTCGTCCTGCAGCTGGTTCAGGTGCCGATCGCGACGTCGCTGGCCCGCCGCGTGCGCCGCCAGGAGACCGAGCGGACGGCGCTGGTGCAGCGCACCATCGAGGCCTCCGACCGGGAGCGGCGCGCGATCGCCGCCGACGTGCACGACGGGCCGGTGCAGGACCTCGCCGGCGTGAGCTACGCCCTCTCCGCGCTGCGCGGCAGCCTGCCCGAGGAGCGGCAGCCGACCGTCGACAAGCTGGTGGGCGCCGTCCGGCACGCCGTCCAGTCGCTGCGCCGGCTCATGGTCGACATCTACCCGCCCGACCTCAGCGGGCCGGGACTGGGCGTGGCCATCGCCGACGTCGCCGAGCCGCTGCGCGCGGCCGACATCGAGGTGCTCATCGACGCCGCCCCGCTGCCGGAGACGTCGCCGGAGGTCACCGCGGTGCTCTACCGCACCGCCAAGGAGGCGTTGGCCAACGTCGCCCACCACGCGCAGGCCAAGTGCGCGTGGGTCACCCTCGAGGAGACCGAGCTGCGCGGCGCGCCCGCCGTCCGGCTCGAGGTCGCCGACGACGGCGTCGGCTTCCCGGCGTCCACCGACAAGCGCGCCGAGGGCCACCTGGGGCTGTCGCTGCTCCGCGACCGGGTCGTCGACCTGGGGGGCACCGTGACACTCAGTGACCGCGTCGGTGGCGGCGCTCTGCTGACCGCTGTGCTGCCGCTGCACCACGCACAGTGACGCCACGAGCGGCTGACCTGCACGGACCCCCCAACTGCGGGGCCCCCCCGCCCCCCACCACGCGGCTGTGACGAGGGAGGCGGACGCGGGAGCGTTCCTCCATCGATCACGAATGGTGAGTGAGGAGCCCCCCGATGCAGTCGCCCAGCCTGAACCGCCGCGACGTCCTGAAGGTGTCGCTGGCCGGTACTGCGGCCATGGCCCTGCCGTACCAGGCTGTCCTCTCGGCCCGGACCGCCTCGGAGCTCGACCAGAAGAAGATGCCGCGGCCCTACGTCGCTGCCTTCACCGCCCCGCCGGTGCTGGCGCCGTACCGGTCCGACGACAAGCCGGGCAACAGCTACGGCACCGTGCCGGGGACGACGACCCCCGTCACCGGTGGCGCGTACGTCGGCACCGACTACTACCGGATCGAGCACCGGCCGGCGCAGGTCGAGTTCATCAAGGGCGTCAAGACGACGGTGTGGGGCTACAACGGCCTGGTCCCCGGCCCCACCATCCGCGTCTACCAGAACGGCACGCAGACCCGCCGGGTCGTCATGCAGCAGATCAACAAGCTGCCGGCGAAGCACCCGACCCTGGGCTACGTCCCCTGGACCTCGACCCACCTGCACGGCTCGCCGTCCAAGCCGCAGTTCGACGGCTACGCCGGCGACCTCACGCAGCCGGGCGAGTGGAAGAACTACATGTACCCGAACAACTGCTCGCCGCGGACGCTCTGGTACCACGACCACGGCGTGCACCACACCGCCCAGAACGTCTACATGGGCCTGGCCGCCCAGTACCACGTGGTCGACGAGCAGCTCGAGCGCGACCTGGGCATCCCCCGCTACGACCGGGCCAAGGTCGGCACCACCCGGCCGCAGTACGAGTTCCCGCTGATCATCAGCGACGTCATGTTCGCCCGGAACGGCCAGCTGATGTGGGACGACGACGGGGAGTCCGGCCTCTACGGCGACGTCATCCTGGTCAACGGCGTGCCGTGGCCGACGATGAAGGTCGAGCCGCGCAAGTACCGGTTCCGGGTGCTCAACGGCTCACTGGCCCGTGGCTACACGCTCAAGCTGAGCAACGGCAAGCCTTTCACGGTCATCGCCACCGACGGCGGCTTCATGCCCAAGCCGCAGACGGTCACCACGCTGACCATCGGCATGGCCGAGCGCTACGAGATCGTCATCGACTTCGCCGACCTCAAGGGCACGAAGGTCCAGCTGCTCAACGGCGGCGTGAAGAACGCCCGGGACTACGACCACACCGGCAAGGTCATGCAGTTCGAGGTCGGGACGACGGTCACCAGCACCGAGGGCAACAGCATCCCCAGCGCGCTGGGCCCGGTGCACCCGACGATGACGCTCGACCCCGCCGCGGCGGTGGCCACCCGGCGGATGGAGCTCGAGCGCAGCAACGGCCTGTGGGTCATCAACGGCGAGACCTGGGACGACGTCGTGAAGAGCAAGTACGAGCACGTCTTCGCCAACGTCGCGCCGAACAGCACCGAGATCTGGGAGGTCCACAACTCCTCCGGCGGCTGGTTCCACCCGCTGCACGTGCACCTGATCGACTTCCAGGTCCTCAGCCGCAACGGCCGGCCGCCGCGACCGGAGGAGCTGGGCCCCAAGGACGTCGTCTACGTCGGCGAGGGCGAGACCGTCCGGCTGCTCATGCGCTTCGACCACGAGGAGGGGCGGTACATGATCCACTGCCACAACCTCTCCCACGAGGACCACGACATGATGACCCAGTACCAGGTGGGTCACCACGACATCGACTGCGACTCCATCAACACCGCGCCGCCCAAGGGCGGCACCCCGGACGAGATGGAGGACGCGCTCGAGGAGGCGGCGGAGGAGGCCGAGGAGCTCGCGGAGGAGCTCGTCGAGTCCACGCCGCCGGCGACCACCGGGACCACGAGCACCGGGACCACCGGCACCACCGGCACGGGCAGCACCGGCACCACGACGGTCCCCGCGCCGACGACGCCCACCCCGGCGGCACCGACCACGTCGGCTCCCGCCGGCGGCGGTGGCACCACCACTGCTCCGGCTCCGGCTCCGGCGCCGACCTCGGCCTCGACCACTCCGCCCCGCCGGCGGTCGCGGTGACCGCCCTCGCCCCCGCCCCGGCGCCCCGGGAGGTGCTGCGGTCCCGCCGCAGCACCCCCACATGGCAGCTGGCCGCGGCCCTGGGCCTGGCCGCGGCCGGCGGGCTGCACGTGGCCGCCGCGGTCGACCACCTGTCCGCGGGTCAGCTGGCGGTCGGCTTCTTCCTGTTGACGGCGCTGGCCCAGGCCGGGCTGGCCGCCTGGCTGGTCCTCGGCGCCTGGGCCGGCACCCGCCCGGGTCGCGTACCGGTCGCCGGAGCGCTGCTGGGCACGGTGGCGCTGCTCGTTCTCTACGTCCTCGCGCACACGACCGGGCTGCTGGACGCCTTCGCGGTGCACGACGCCGGAACGGCCGGGCACGAGCACGACGTCCCCGGCCGGGTGACCACCGCGATCGACCCGCTGACCGGCGTCGAGTTCGCCCAGGGCATGCCGCTGGGCGCCGCCGGGCCCGTGGCGATGGACGGGCTCCCGACGTCTGCCGGCGGGCACGGCCCCGAGGCGGTAGGCACCGCCGTGGTCGCCGCCGAGCTGCTCAGCGTCGCCGCGCTGGCGGCCCTGCTGCCGGCGTCCTGGCGGGGCCGCGCACTCAACGGCCTGCTCGCCCTGGGCGGGGCGGCGTGGCTGCTCTGGCTCACCGGCGTCCTCGGGTGAGGACCGCCCCCCGAACTGCCGCCGCGGTCCCCGGTGACCCCCGCACCAGGGACCGCGGCGGCTCCCCCCGGCACGAGACCCCCCGTGCCGGGGCGGCCCCAGTGCCGACCGCCGGAGCCGGCTCCGGCTCCGGCGGTCGGCACTGGCGGCGGCTCCGCGACGCCGCCCTGTGGCTGGCCGCCGGGACGTCGCTGCTCCTGGTGGCGGCGACCTCCGGCCTGCTCCCGGTGCAGCCGATGCGGGTGCACTCCGACAGCATGACGCCGACCGTCGCGCCCGGTGACCTGCTGCTCGTGCGGCACGGGCAGGGGCCGGTGGAGCGCGGCGACGTCGTCGCGGTGACCGACCCGCTGGGCGAGGGGATGCTGGTCAAGCGGGCGGTCGCGCTGGGCGGCGACGAGGTGGCCATCGAGGACGGCGTCCTGGTCGTCGACGGGACGGCGGTCTGCGAGCCGGCGATCGACCCGGCCCGTCTCGACGGGGTCTGGTTCGGGCCGGTGACGGTGCCCGACGGCCAGCTGTTCCTGCTCAGCGACTCCCGCGACGGCTCGGTCGACTCGCGTGCCTTCGGCCCGGTACCGGTCTCCTCGCTCGTCGGGACGGTGACCGGCCGGCTGTGGCCCGCCCCAGGGCCGCTGCCCTCGCCGTCCACCGGCTGCTGACCCGTCCGGCGCGCCGACCAGCCGGAACACCCCACGGACACCTGGTGCTGTACCGGGCGTGGGAAGCCCTGCCGCCTCGTCGTCCCCCGCCCCCTCCGATGACCTGTCCCGCCTGCTGCAGGTCCGCCAGGTCTACGCCGAGCCCGCCGCCCTCGCCTCCCCCCGCGGACAGCAGGTGCTGGCCCGCTTCCCCGGCGCAGACGTGGTCGAGGTGCCCTCGCACTGGAAGATCCCGGAGCTGCACGGCAACGAGGGCAACGTCGAGCGCTGGGTGCGCGTGAAGTCCGAGACGCTGGTGCTCGGCGTCAAGAAGTCGCTGACCGCCCGGCCCAACGGCCGCTCGGCGAACTGGATCGCCCCCTCGACGGCGAACGGCTGCGCCATGGCCTGCGCGTACTGCTACGTCCCGCGGCAGAAGGGCTACGCCAACCCGATCACCGTCTTCACCAACATCGAGCAGATCTCCGGTTACCTGCGCCGGCACGTCGCCCGGCAGGGCCCCAAGACCGAGCCCGACCAGTGCGATCCCGAGGCCTGGGTGTACGACCTCGGCGAGAACAGCGACTGCTCGGTCGACGCGCTGGTCAGCGACAACGTCGCCGACCTGGTCGCGACCTTCGCCGAGCTGCCGACGGCCAAGGCCTCCTTCGCCACCAAGTACGTCAACCGGCAGCTGCTCGAGCTCGACCCGCGGGGCCGCACCCGCATCCGCTTCTCGGTGATGCCCGAGGACGACGCCAAGGTGCTCGACATCCGCACCAGCCGGGTTGCCGAGCGGATCGCGGCGGTGGACGACTTCGTGGAGGCCGGCTACGAGGTGCACCTCAACCTCTCCCCCGTCGTCCTCCGCGAGGGCTGGGAGGCCGACTGGGCGCAGCTGCTGCGCCGGCTGGACGACGAGCTCTCCCCCGCCGCCAAGGCCCAGGCCGCCGCCGAGGTCATCCTGCTGACCCACAACCGGGACCTGCACCAGGTCAACCTCGGCTGGCACCCCAGGGCCGAGCAGCTGCTCTGGCGGCCGGACCTGCAGCAGCCCAAGCGCAGCCAGAACGGCAGCTGGAACGTGCGCTACCGCAACGACGTCAAGCGCGCCGGTGTGACCCGGGTGCAGGAGCTCGTCGCCGCGCACGCGCCGTGGCTGCGCATCCGCTACGCGTTCTGACGCAACGGCCCGTTTCCGTGTCGACCTGTCGACGGGCCGTGCTGGGTCACTGACACAACGTGTGCGACTCTGTGTGCAACCCCGGGGTGATGAGGTGAGGGGATGCTGTCCGAGTACGACGCCGCAGTGACAGCGCCGGCCCTGCTGGCCGCGCTGCCCGACACCGTGGTCGTCGCCGACCGGGACGGTCGGATCGCCTACGTCAACGGGGCGGTCCAGGGGCTGCTCGGGCACCGCCCGGAGGCCCTGCTGGGGCGGTCCCTGACGGTGCTCATGCCGGAACGGCTCCGCTCCGGTCACGGCGCCGGATTCTCGCGCTACCGCGAGACCGGTGAGGGCAAACTCGTGGGGTCCACGACGCAGGTGCCCGCTCTGCACGCCGACGGTCACGAGGTCCCTATCGACCTCACCCTCTCGCGCTTGCGGCACCCGGCCCCGGTGGCAGGCGACCCCCTCGTGGTAGCCGTCCTGCGGGACGCGAGCACGACGATCCTGCTGGAGCGGCAGTTCGAGGTCAGCCGCTACCTCGCCGCGACGCTACGGGTGACCGCGGCGCTCACCGAGGCCCGCGACGCCGACGTCGCCTTCCGCGACCTGCTGCCGACGTTGTGCACCGAGCTGGACTGGGACACCGCGACGCTCTGGCAGCCCGATCGGACGACCGGCAGCCTGTCCCACGTCGGCACATGGACCGCGCCCGACCAGGAGCCGGGCGCCCTGCACGCCGCATCCCGCGCGCAGCGATTCCGCCGTGGCACGGGCCTCCCGGGCCTGGTCTGGACCCGCCGGTCGCCCGTGGCCGTCGGGAACCTGTGGGAGGACCCGACCTTCCTCCGGGCCGAGGCTGCGCGCGCCGACGGGATCCGCAGCGGCGTGGCCTTTCCCGTGGTGCACGGTGACGAGCTGCTCGCGGTGTGCGAGCTGTTCTCCCGGGAGGAGCGGCCGGTGCCGGCCGAGCTGCTCGACGTGCTGGCTCACGCCGGCCGGCAGATCGGCCAGTTCCTGGGCCGGCTGCGCGCCGAGTCGGAGGTCCGGCAGCTCGCCGAGACGCTGCAGCGCAGCCTGCTGCCCTCACACCTGCCGGCCATCCGCGGCGTCGAGCTGGCCGCCCGCTACCGGCCCGGCGGCGGCGCCGGACTCGTCGGCGGGGACACCTACGACGTCATGCCGCTGCCCGACGGCCGCTGGCTGGTGCTCATCGCCGACGTCTGCGGCACCGGCGCCGAGGCCGCGGCCGTCACGGCACTGACCCGGCACACCGCCCGGGCGGCGGCGAGCCCGGCGGCCGAGACGACCGCCGGCCCGGCCGAGGTGCTGCGCGCGGTGAACGAAGCGCTGCTGCGCGCCCAGACCGACGGCCCGCTGCGCTTCGTCACCGCCTGCTGCCTGGTGCTCTCCCCTGGTCCGGACGGCGTCTGCGCGAGCGTCGGCGTGGCCGGGCACCCGCTGCCGGTGCTGGTCGACCCCGAGGGCCCGCGGGAGATCGGGGCGCCCGGCCGGCCGCTGGGCATCGCCGCGGACCTCGACGTCCCGGTGGTCGAGGTGGGGCTGCCCCCCGGGTCGACCCTGGTGCTCTACACCGACGGGGTCACCGAGGCCCGCGACGACGCCGGCGTCCAGTTCGGCGAGGACGGGTTGTGCCGGGTGCTCGCCGGGGGCTGCGGGGACGCGGAGGCGACCGTCGAGGCCATCACCGCCGCGGTCGAGGAACGACTGCGCGACTCCCGGTACGAGGCCGACGACCTCGCCGTCCTGGCCCTCGCCGTCCCGCGCTGAGGCCGTCCCCCGGGCGGGGTGCCGAGGGGTTGCACCCGGGGGTCGTCAGCGCGCCGCCGTACCGTGGCGGCGTGGCGCGGGTGGCGGTGGTGGGCGCCGGCCTCGGCGGCCTGGCGGCGGCGGCCCGGCTGGCCGCCCTGGGCCACGCGGTGACCGTGCTCGAGCAGGCGCCGCAGGTCGGCGGCAAGCTGGGCTGGTACGCCCGGGACGGGCACGGCTTCGACACCGGGCCGAGCCTGGTCACCCTGCCCCAGCTCTACCGCGACCTGTTCGCGGCCACCGGCGGGCCGCTCGAGGACGCCGTCGACCTCGTCCGCCTGGACCCCGCCGTCGCCTACCGCTTCGCCGACGGCACGCCGCTGTCCGTGCCCGGCGGGGCCACCGCGATCCCCGGCGCGCTGGACGCCGCGCTGGGGGCGGGGGCCGGCGCCTCGTGGGCGGCGCTGATGGCGCGGGCCGCGGCGATGTGGCGGGTGACCGAGCAGCCGTTCCTGCGCTCCCCGCTGGCCGGCGGGGCCACGCTGGCCCGGCTGGCCCGCAGCGGCTCCGACGTCGCGACGGTCGCGCCGTGGCGCACGCTGCGCGGCCTGGGGACGGCGTACCTGCCCGATCCGCGGCTGCGCACGCTGCTCGACCGCTACGCCACCTACTCCGGCTCCGACCCGCGGCGCGCCCCTGCGGTGCTCGCGACCGTGCCGTACGTCGAGCAGCGGTTCGGCTCCTGGTACGTGCGCGGCGGGCTGCGCCGGCTGGGCGAGGCGGTGGCCGTGCGGGCGGTCGAGCGGGGCGCCGTCGTCCGCACCGGGACCCCCGTCGAGCGGGTGCTGGTCGAGGGCGGCCGCGTCGCCGGGGTGCGGCTGGCCGACGGGGAGGTGCTGCGGGCCGACGTCGTGGTCTCGGGGGCGGACGCCGCGACGCTGTACGCCGACCTGCTGCCCGCCTCGCGCCCGACCCGGCGGGTGCGCCGCGACCTGACCCGCAGCACGCCGTCGCTCTCGGGGTTCGTGCTGCTGCTCGCGCTGCGCGGGCGGACGCCGGGGCTGGCGCACCACACCGTGCTGTTCCCCGACGACTACGACGCCGAGTTCGACGCGGTCTTCGGCGTCGGCCGGCACCGCGGCGCCCCGCAGCCCGTCGCCGACCCCACCGTGTACGTGAGCGCCCCCGACGACCCGGCGACCCGTCCCGACGACGACAGCGAGTCGTGGTTCGTGCTGGTGAACGCGCCTCGGCACGACCCGGCCGGCGGGGTGGACTGGAACGCCCCCGGGCTGGCCGACCGGTACGCGCAGCAGGTGCTCGACGTGCTGGCCCGCCGCGGGCTGGACGTCCGCGACCGGGTGCGCTGGTGCGTCGTCCGGACGCCGGCCGACCTCGAGCGCGACACCCGCAGCGTCGGCGGCTCGATCTACGGGACGTCGAGCAACGGCGCTCGCGCGGCGTTCCTGCGCCCGGCCAACGCCTCGCCCGTGCCGGGGCTGTTCCTCGTCGGCGGCTCGTCGCACCCCGGTGGCGGCCTGCCGCTGGTGGCGCTGTCGGCGGAGATCGTCGCGGGCCTCGTCGGACCGGGGTGAACGAGGACCCCCAGCCCCCCACCGCTCGCACGGTCGTGGCGGGCCCCTGCACGGGGGCCGCCCGGGAACGGTCAGGTGGGGCGGACGGCGGGGACCGCGACCAGCGGCATGCCGGGCGCGATCCGCCGTGGTGGGGCCGGTTCGAGTCCCGCCCCGCGCAGCTGACCGACCAGCACGTCGACGTCCGGCAGCTCCATCGCCCCCTCCTGCGCGCGCAGCAGCAGGTCGAAGTGCCGGCTGGTCAGCTGCGGCGTCGCAGCCGTGGTCACGACCAGGAGGACGCCCCCAGGGGTGAGCAGCCGGGCGAGCGAGCGCAGCAGGGGGACCCGCTCCCCGACCGGCACGTAGTAGACGACGTTGGCCAGCAGCACGAGGTCGAACGGGGCCTCCGCGCCGCCGGCCAGGTCCCGGGCGTCACCCCGGCGGACCCGCGCCCGCCCGGTCAGCCCCCGGTCGGCCAGCGTCCGCTCAGCCAGGACGGCGGCGTCGGCGTCCGTGTCGACCCCCACGCCCTCCGCGCCGGGTGCAGCCTCCAGCATCGCGGCCAGCTGCAGCCCCGCGCCGCAGCCCACGTCCAGCACCCGCCGTGGGGCGACCGCCGCCACCGTCTCCCGCAGGACCTGGTCGACGAACGGCTCGAAGGCCGCCGAGACCCGGGCGATCACCCCGCCCTCCTCGACGACGTCCCGCCGCCGCGGACCGCCGGCCAGCAGCGGGCCGAGCTCCCGGTAGAGGCCCGTGTGGAAGCCGGCGAACGCCTCGTGGGACGCCCGCACCAGGTCGTCGTCCACGAGGGCGCGCCCACCTGCGGTCAGCGACCACCGGCCGCGGTCCTCGCGCACCAGCCCGCCGGCGGCGAGGACCCGCTGGAAGGCCGCCAGCAGGTCCTCCTCGGGCGTGCCCAGCCGCCGGGCCAGCTCGGACGTCGCGGCCGGACCACCGGCGAGGACGTCGAGCACCCCGGTGCGCAGCGCCGCCGCGCCGGTGTTCAGCCGGACGGCGGCCCGGCCGTCGCGCGTCACCCGCAGCCGGGCACGGAGGTCCCCAGCCCGCAGGAAAGCCAGCACGCCGCGGACGGTGGACGGCCGGGCCATGGACGCTCCTCGGGGTCGGTGGCGGCCCACTCTGGCGCAGCCGGCCGGCGGGCGGCCAGGGCCGGTGCTTGCCGACACCCTGTCGTTGCGCCATACTTGTTATAGCGAAACTCAAACAACGTGGAGGTCGTGGTGCAGCGCTCGGTCAGGGTCGTCCCGTGGTCCCCCCTCCTGGCGACGGGGTCGGTGGCCCTCGCTGCGCTGGCCTGGCGCGACCGCTTCCCCGCGGGGGTGGCCTCGCACGTCGGACCCGACGGCGTCGTCGACGCCGTCGCGTCCGTCGGGGCGTTCGCGGCGGCGGCGCTCGCCGTCGGCGCCGGGCTGACCCTGCTGTGGGGTCTGCTGGCCCGCGACGTGCGCCGGAACCCGGCCGGGCTGCGACTCGTCGCGACGGCCGCGACCGGGTCGGCCGCGCTGCTGGCGGCAGGCGCCGGAGCGCTCCTCGCCACCAGCCTCGACCGCGGCACCCTGCTGGGCGAGCCGGCGCCCAGGTGGCTGCTCCCGCTCGTGCTCGTGGCGCTGGGCGGCGGCAGCCTGCTGGGGTGGGCCCTCGCGCGGGGCCCCGCTCCGGCCGAGGCCCGGCAGTCCCCACCGCCGGACGCGCCCCGGGTCGAGCTGCCCGAGGGCACCCGGGCCGTGTGGACGCGCGTGGTGGTGGCGCCGCCAGTGCTGGCCGGTGCCGTGGTGCTGGCCGGGCTGGGCGTCGCGCTGGCCGTCGTCGCCGGCCCGACCGCAGGTGTCCCGGCACTGGTCGTGGCGGCCGCGCTGGCCCCCACCGCCTCCGTGCGGGTCACCGTCGACCACACCGGGGTCAGCGCGCGCCCGACCCTCCTCCCGCGCCCCCGCGTGCACGTGCCGCTCACCCGTGTGGTCCGCGCCGGGCGGTCCGACGTCCGCGCCCGGAAGCTCGGCGGCTGGGGGCTGCGGGTGCGCGGCGAGCGGACGGCGGTCCTCCTCCGCAGCGGCGAGGCGCTGGACCTGGAGCTCGCCGACGGGTCCCGCTTCCTCGTGACCGTCGACGACGCCGCGACCGCCGCCGCCCTGGTCAACACCCTCGCCGAGCGGAGCCGGGTGTGCTGATCGGCATCGACCCGGCCTCACCGGTCCCGCTGGGCGACCAGGTGGCCGCGGCGGTGCGCCGCAACATCGCCGCGGGCGCCGTCGGCCCCGGCGACCGGCTCCCGGCCGCCCGGGACCTGGCCGCCTCGCTCGACGTCAACGTGCACACCGTGCTGCGCGGCTACCAGCAGCTGCGCGACGAGGGACTGATCGAGCTGCGCCGCGGCCGGGGCGCGGTGGTCAGCGCGACGGCGACGGCGGACGAGCTGGAGCTGACCGAGGCCGCCGGCCGGCTGGTCGCCGCGGCGCGCCGGCTCGGTCTGGCGGAGGCCGACGTCCTCGACGCCGTGCGACGGGCGCTGCGCCGGTCCGCGACCGCCCCGCGCGGCTGAGAGGACCCCTGCCCCCACGGTGGCCCCGTCCCGGGTCCCGCCCTGAGCCTGCGAAGGGTGGGGAGGACGGGGTCCTTCGACGAGCGGCGGGGGGCAGGGAGGTCCTTCTTCAGCCTCGGGCGGCGCCGTAGCCGAGCAGGGCGGCCAGGCCGAGGGCGCTGCGCGGCGCGTAGGCCGACCGCCACAGCCCGCCGTGCACCGCGGCGTACGCCTCGTCCTGCCACGGGTGCTCGTGCTCGGGACCGCCGCCGGTGTGCAGGTCGTGCACCAGCAGCGCGGCCATGAGCACGTTGGACGTTGCCGGCTCGAACACCTCCACGCCGAACCGGTGGGCACCCGCGTAGGCCGCCGCCAGGGCGCGATTCTTCAGCACCGACCGGGTGCGGGTCGGCGGGGCGACGTTCATCGACACCGTCGTCCCGGCGGCCCGGGCGACCGTCGCCCGCCACCGCTGCAGCCGCTTGGCCAGCGCGTAGTTCGGCCCCTGCTGGGCCACCAGGCTGTCGACGACGCCCGGGTCGCTGCCGGGCAGGTACGCCCGCTGCAGCAGCCGCCCGGCCGACAGCGTCCGCAGCGGCCGGCCCAGCAGTTTCGCCGCCCGCGACCGCCCGGCGTAGGCGCGCACCGACTGGGCGACGGCGTCCGGCGGGACGGCGAAGACGTCGGTCGGCGTGGCGAGGAAGGCCAGGGCGAGGTCGTTCCGCGCGGCGGCCAGCCGCACGGTGAGCGCGTCGACCGCCGTCGAGACCCGCACGTTGGTGGCGCCATCGGCATAGACGTAGTTGCCCAGCACCGCCCGGCCCGGCAGGCCGGTCAACCAGTCGACGACCGCGGGCACCTCGGTGATCAGGTCCGCCCCGGCACGGGAGGCGTCGTCGGCCGGGTACAGCGAAGCGTCGTCGAGCGGGTACAGCAGCGTGCCGGCGCCGCGGCGGGCGGTGTCGAGCACCCGCTCCCACAGCGCTCGGCGGGGCAGGTCGACCCCGGCCACCCGCGCACCCCAGCGCAGCAGCGCGGTCAGCGGCCCCATCTCCGCACCGGCGCCGAGCACGACGACGGTGCTGCCCGGCAGCGCCAGCCACTCCGGGTGCGCGGCGACGGTGCGCACCGCCTCGGCGGCCGAGGGCTCGACGCTGCCGCACTCGACCCAGGTGTCCAGCCGACGCAGCAGCGCGTCGCCGCGCAGCCGCTCACCGCGGAAGGGCAGCGACAGCTCCCGCTCGGGCTCGGCGGTGCCGGGGACCTCCGCCGTGGCGAGGGCCCGGCCCGCGGGCGCGGTGGCCAGCGTCTCGAGGCCGGTCTCCGCCCCGTCCGGTGCGGCCACCCGCATCCGCCGGTGCAGCGACGTCAGGCCGGCGTCCGCGACCGTCAGCGCCGCCTCCCGCGAGGGCAGGCCGACCTCCACCAGCCGGCGGAAGTGCGCCAGGTACCCGGCCCGCCAGTTGGTCTCCCGCTCGGCCGCGCCGGCACCGGCCGGGTCGACCGGGCGCAGCGCGTCGGCGACGACGGCCCGGCCCAGCGCCGCGGTGCTGCGCCGCCCGTCGGGGCCGGCCGGGAAGACGACGCCCTCGTCGGTCATCGGTCGACCACCACGGGCGCGTCCACCGGGGCGCCGGCCTCCAGCCAGCGCAGCAGGATCCGGGCGCCGAAGCCGGTACCGCCCTTGACCACCTCGCCCTCGTCGGACCCGGCCCGCGCCGGCCCGGCGACGTCCAGGTGCGCCCACGGCAGGTCCCCGGCGAAGGGGCGCAGGAACAGCGCCGCGGTGGTGCCGCCCGGGTTGCCCGGCGCGTTGTTCGCGTCGGCGACGGGACTGTCCAGCAGGTCGGCGTGCTCCTCGGCCAGCGGCAGCCGCCACACCGGCTCGCCGGCGTGACCGGCTGCGGTGCGCAGCGCGTCGGCCAGCCCGTCCGTGGTGGCGTACAGCCCCGCGGTGCGGGTGCCGAGGGCGACCTTCATCGCCCCGGTCAGCGTGGCGACGTCGACGAGCACCGTGGCGCCCAGCTCCAGCCGCGCCCACGCCAGCCCGTCGGCGAGCACCATGCGGCCCTCGGCGTCGGTGTTGAGCACCTCCGTCGTCCGGCCGCCGACGTGCCGGACGACGTCGGCCGGGCGGTAGGACGAGCCGGAGACGGCGTTCTCCGCGGCCGGGACGACGGCGGTGACGGCGACCGGGAGCCCGAGGCGGGCGGCGGCGTCGACCGCGGCGAGGACGGCGGCGCCCCCGGCCATGTCGGTCTTCATCTCGCGCATGCCCGCGTTGGGCTTGATCGAGAGGCCCCCGGTGTCGAAGGTGATGCCCTTGCCGACCAGCACGGGGTGCTGGGGAGCGGCCCCCGGAGGCCGGTAGGACGCCACGACGACCCGCGGCGGGGAGGCCGAGCCGCCGCCGACGGCGAGCACGCCGCCGAAGCCCCAGGCCCGCAGCTCGTCGGGACCGAGCACGGTGACCGTCACGTGCGGCAGCCCACCCAAGCGCTCGACGGCCCGCTCGGCCAGCCAGGCGGGGTCCTTGGTGTTGCTGGGCGTGTTGACCAGGTCGCGGGCCCAGGCGACCGCGCGCCCCGCCGCCTCGCCCGCGCGGGCGGCAGCGAGGACCGCCGGGTCGGCGCCGTCGGCGGCGACGACCGTGACGGTGGCCAGCCGCGGCGGGTGCGGCGTCGAGGTCTCGCGGTAGCGGTAGCCGGCCAGCAGCGCGGCCTCGACGGCGGCGCGGACCTCCTCGGCACCGGCGGGGGCGGCCGCGTCGTCCAGCGGCAGCACCAGCCGGCGCGCGCCGTGCTCCGCGAGGGTCTGCGCGCGGCGGACGGCGGTGGCCACGTAGCCCCGGAGGTCCGGCAGTGTCGCGTCGCCGATCCCGACGGCGACCACGCTGCGGGGGCGGCGGCCGGGCACCGGCAGGTTGGTGACGTTGCCGGGGCGGCCGGTGTTGCCGGTGTCGGCCAGCGCGCCGGCGAGGAGGCCGGCGTCGACCGGCGCATCCGGCGCGGTCAGCCAGCCGGGCAGCGCGGCGCCGCTGCCGACCGGCACGGCCAGGACGTCGTCCTCCCCCAGCGCCGGGAGATCGGTGCGGACCTCGACCCGCGGCAACGGCGCGGCCCCGGTCGCCGGCGTGCTGCCGGCGGCCGGGGCCGCGTCGTCCTGCGCGGGGCTGCCCGGAGGCAGGCTCGCGGCGGTGTTCAGCTGGTCGCGCCCTTCAGTGCCTCGGAGAGGGCTGCGGCCTCGTCGGGCGACAGCTCGACGACCAGACGACCGCCGCCCTCGAGCGGTACGCGCATGACCAGGCCGCGCCCCTCCTTGGTGACCTCGAGGGGACCTTCACCCGTGCGCGGCTTCATGGCCGCCATGCGTGCCTCCTTCGTCGGCCGTGCGCGGCCCGGGGGCTGCGCACGGCGTCGTCGATGCTGTGAGCTCCACCGCCCATGATCCCGTATCCCCGCCGGAGGTCCAACCCGAGGGGAGGAGGACCCCCTTGCCCCCCACGACTCGCACGCTCGCGGCGGGACCCTGCACGGGGGCCGTCCCGCGCGTCACGAGGCCCGGAAGCAGGTGGCTACGTGGTCGTCCACCATCCCGGTGGCCTGCATGAGCGCGTAGGCGGTCGTCGGGCCGACGAAGACGAACCCGCGGCGCTTGAGCCCGCGGGCCATCGCGGTCGACTCCGGACTGGTCGCCGGGACGTCGGCGAGGGTGGCCGGACGGGGCCGCGGGGCCGTCGGCGCGAAGGACCACAGCAGCGCCGAGAGCCCCTCCGGGACCCGCTGGGCGGCGCGGGCGTTGCCGATCGCGGCGGCGACCTTGGCGCGGTTGCGGACGATCCCGGCGTCGGCGAGCAGCCGCGCCTCGTCGTCCGGACCGAACTGCGCCACCGCGTCGATCGAGAAGCCGGCGAAGGCCGCCCGGAACGCCGGGCGCTTGCGCAGGATGGTGAGCCACGACAGCCCCGACTGGAACGCCTCGAGGCAGAGCCGCTCGAAGAGGGCGTCGTCGCCGTGCAGCGGCGTCCCCCACTCCTCGTCGTGGTAGGCCACGTACTCCGGCGCGCTGTCCCCCCAGGCACACCGGACCAGCTCTGCACAGCGGGTGCGCTCGTCCACCCGGTGCACGCTAGCCACCGGCGGTGACAGGGGGCGTCAGCCCAGCCCCACGCCCACGGCCCCGGTCAGCAGGTCCTTGGTGTAGAGGTCGCGCAGCCGGTTGACGTCGGAGGCGGTCAGCGGCTGCGACGTCGTCACCATCACCCGGTCGCCGGTGACCGCCAGCACCCGCCCGTACTCGGCCGGCGTGATCGCGCCGGTGGGGCCGGCGGTGGGCCGCCCGGAGGCGTCCGCGGTGACCAGCACGAGCGGTCCGGGGACGCCGCCGTCGAGGTCGCGCCGGTAGTGGTCGGTGTGCCCGTTGGTGTCGGCCGGCAGCGCCGCCGCGGCGGTGGAGAAGAAGGCGTGGCGGCCGGTCGGGTCGAGCTCGACCTGGTGCTCCCACACCGTCGTCTGCCCGGTGCCCAAGGGGACGACGGCGCCGGTGACGGTGTCCACCCGGTAGGCCAGCCCGGTCGGCCAGGTCTGCGCCGGGAAGGCCGTGGTGACGCGGTTGCTGGTGACCAGGGCGACGTAGCGCCCGTCGTCGCTGACCGCGAGGTCGCCGGTGTCGCGGTAGACGGCGAAGGGCAGGGTCCGGCCGGTGGAGGTGGTGACCTGCGAGACCACCCGCAGCTCGCCGGCGCCCGTTCCGGACAGCGTCCTGCGGTAGGCCAGGACCCCGGAGGGGCTGTCGGCGCCGAAGACGGCGAACCGGCCGTCCGGGGTCAGCGCCAGGGCCGGGCCCGTGGCGGCGCCGCTCAGCTCGCCGCCGGTCGGCGTCGTGGAGACCCGGGTGACGCTCCCGTCGGAGAGCCGCTTGGCGAAGACGTCGACCCGACCGTTCGTGTCACCGGGGACCAGGTCGGCCCGCGCCGAGTAGAAGAGCACCAGGTCGCCGTCGCCCGACACCGCGACCGACGGGCCGGTGGCGTAGACCGACGCCGCGGGCTGCAGCAGGGTGCCGGCCACCGTCGGGGCGGCGCTGCCGCCCTGCGGTGCGCTCACCAGGGTCCAGCCGCGGGCGGCGACGTCGTAGCGGTAGACGTCGGCCAGCCCGTTGGTGTCGCGCGGGTCGAGGGCCGCCGTCGTGGCCAGGACGACGGAGCGCCCGTCGTCGCTGACCGCCGGGACGCTGGTGTTCGTGGTGTCGGCCGCGCCGGTGGCGGTCGCCGGCAGCGGGGCGATCCGCGTCCGGGTGCCGGCGGTGCGGTCGACGAGGTACAGCTCGTAGGCGGTGTTGGTGTCCGACGGCTCCAGGCGGGCGCGGGTGCCGACGACGACGTACCGGCCGTCGCTGCTGGCGGCCACGCCGCCGCTCTCCCCCGCTCCCTCGACCGGGACGGCGGCGTACAGCGGGGTCGCCGACACCGCGGCGGAGCGCGCCGAGACGTTGCCCGCGGAGTCGACCGCGACGACGGTGAACGCGTACGTCGTGCCGTTGGTCAGGCCGGTCACCGTCGCCGAGGTCGCCGGCGCCGGCACGGTGGCGACGGTGCTGCCGTCGGCGGCCAGCACCCGGTGCCCGGCGACGTCGGCGCCCCCGGCGTCCCAGCCCACGACCGCCTGGCGGTCGCCCGCGGTCGCCGTCGCGCCGGTCGGCGCCGGCGGCGGGGTGAGGTCGGTCGGGGTGGCGTCGGCGGTCGCCGGCTCGGAGCGGTTGCCGCGGGTGTCGACGGCGACCAGCGCGTAGCCGTAGGTGCGGTCGTTGACCAGCCCGGCGTCGGTGTACGACGTCCCGGCCGGTGTCGCGATCTGGACCCCGTCGCGGTAAAGCAGGTACCCCGCGAGGTCGGGCTCGGCGTTCGCCGTCCAGGTCAGCTCGACCAGCCCGTCGCCGTGGACCGCGGTGAACCCGGCCGGCGCCGCCGGCGCGGTGAGGTCGGTCGGGGTCGCGCTCAGCGACACGGAGCCGGAGCGGTTGCCGTGGCTGTCCACCGCGACCAGCGTGTAGCCGTACGTCCGGTCGTTGACCAGCCCGGTGTCGGCGTACGTCGTCGCGCCGGTCACGGTGGCGACCTCGACGCCGTCGCGCAGCACCCGGTAGGAGGCCAGGTCGGGCTCGGCGTTCGCCGTCCAGGAGAGGGCGACCTGCCCGTCGCCGCGGACGGCGGTGAACCCGGCCGGGACGGCGGGCGCGGTGAGGTCGGTCGGCTGCGCCGCCGCGGCCGTGGACGGTCCCGAGGCGTTGCCCGAGGTGTCGACGGCGACGACCTCGTACCGGTACGCGGTGTCGTTGACGGCGGTGGTGTCCGTGTACGTCGCGCCGGGAACGGTGGCGGTCCGCACGCCGTCGCGCAGCACCACGTACCCGGCGAGATCGGGCTCGGTATTCGCGGTCCAGGTGAGCGTGACCCGGCCGTCGCCGGCGGTCGCGACCAGCCCGTCGGGCGCGGCCGGCGCCCGGCGGTCCGCCGCGGCCACCTCGACCGCGGTGGACGCGGCCGACCGGTTGCCGTGGGTGTCGACCGCGACCACCGCGTAGCTGTGCGCGGCGCCGTCGACCGGGCTGCCGTCGATGTGGGTGGTCCCGGCAACGGTCGCGACCTCCGTGCCGTCGCGCAGCACGACGTAGCCGGCGACGTCGGGCTCGGGGCTCGCCGTCCACGACAGGCTGACGCGGTCCCCGCCGTCGACCGCGGTCAGGCCCGTGGGGGCCGGCGGCGGGGTGAGGTCGGTCGGGGTGGCCGACGCCGTCGCGGCGGCCGAGACGTTGCCGGAGGTGTCGACGGCGACCAGCTCGTAGCCGTACGCCGTGTCGTTGACGACGGCGACGTCGGTGTGGGTGGTCGACCCGGTTACGGTGGCGACCTGCACCCCGTCGCGAAGCACCCGGTAGGAGGCCAGGTCGGGCTCGGCGTTCGGCGTCCAGCTGAGGGTCACCTCGCCGTCGCCGCGGGTCGCGGTGAACCCGGCGGGGCGGGCGGGGGCGAGGCGGTCGGCCGGTGTCGCGCGCACGGTCTCCGACGGCGCGGAGGCGTTGTCGTGGGTGTCGACGGCGACGACCGCGTAGTCGTAGGTCGTCTCGTTCACCACGGTGGTGTCGGTGTGGGCGGTCCCGCCGGTCACGGTGGCGAGGACGGCGCCGTCGCGCAGCACCCGGTAGGAGGCCAGGTCGGTCTCGGCGTTCGCCGCCCAGGTCAGCTCGACCCGCCGGTCGCCGGCGGTGGCCGCCAGGCCGGTGGGCGGCGCCGGGGCGCTCAGCTCGTGCGGTGTCGCGGTCGCCGGCGACGACGAGACCGACCGGTTGCCGTGGGTGTCCACCGCAGCGAGCGTGTAGCGGTAGGGCGTGTCGTTGACGAGCCCGGCGTCGGTGTAGGTCGTCGCGCCGGCCACGGTGGCGACCTCGACGCCGTCGCGCAGCACCCGGTAGGAGGCCAGGTCGGGCTCGGTGTTCGCCGCCCAGGAGAGGGCGACCTGCCCATCGCCGCGGACGGCGGTCAGGCCGGTGGGCGCGGCGGGCGGCGTGAGGTCGGTGGGCGTGACCTGGACCGCGGTCGAGGCCGCCGACCGGTTCCCGTGGCCGTCGACGGCGACCAGCGTGTACGTGTACGTCCGGTCGTTGACCAGCCCGGTGTCCAGGTACGTCGTGCCGGGGACCGTGGCGACCTCGACGCCGTCGCGCAGCACCCGGTAGGAGGCCACGTCGGGCTCGGTGTTCGCCGTCCAGGACAGGCCGGCCCGGCCGTCCCCCCGCCCCCCGACGAGGCCGGTCGGCGCACCGGGCGGGGTGAGGTCGGTCGGGGTCGCGCCGACCGCCGGCGTGGAGGCGGCCGACCAGTTCCCCGAGGTGTCGTGCGTCTCCACCGTGTAGGCGTAGGTGCGGTCGTTGACCAGACCGGTGTCGGTCCAACCGGCGGTGCCGCGGCCGGCGAGCAGGTCGGTGACCGGGACGCCGTCGCGGAGGACGCGGTAGCCGTCCGCGTCGTAGTCCGCGCTGTTGGCCGTCCAGGACAGCGTGACCCGGCCGTCGCCGCGGGCAGCGGTCACCCCGGTCGGGGCGGCCGGCGCGACGGCGTCTCGCGGTGTGCCCCGCAGGGGCGTGCTGGGCTGCCCCACGTACGTGGTCGGGATGAAGAGGACGGTCGTCGCCGTCACGGTCCGGACGGTGACCGCGTACTCCCGGCCGTTGACCAGGCCGGTCAGGGTCGCGGTCCGGGTGGCGGCGTTCGTCGAGACCCGGGGGGCGGTCTCGGCGTCCAGGAAGACCTGGTACCCGCTCGTCGCGGTCTCGGTGGACGCGGACCACGAGACGGCCAGGGCCCGGTCGGCGTCGGTCACCCCGACGCTCGCCGGCGGTGCGGGGTCCTGGGTGCTCGCCGTCTCCAGCCGCGGCGAGGGCGGGGTCTGCCCGCACAGCGCCACGGTCAGCACCGCGACGACGCCGGTCAGCGGCCGCAGCAGCCGGCCGCGGGGACGCCGACCACCGCGCCGAGCGGCACCGACGTCGCGCATCTGTCGCGTCCCTCCTGCCGGAGCGCCCGCGGACCAGCGGGGCCAACCGGGTTGTCGGCAACCGATCGCCGCCGCTTGAGGGGGGACGGGGGCGCTCCTCCGGAGGGGTGGGTCAGGGGACGGCGGCGTCGACGCCACCCGGCTCGGCAGGGGTACGGCGGGCCGGGCCGCGACGGGTGGCCAGCACGCAGCCGAGCACGACGACCGGCAGTCCCACCGCGAGGCCGAGGGTGAGCGGCTCGTCGAGCAGCAGCACGCCGAGCAGCACCGCCACGGCCGGGTTGAGGAAGGTGATGACCAGCGCGCGCTGCGGGCCCACCTCGCGGATCAGCGCGAAGAACAGCGCCAGCGCCAGCGCGGTGCACACCAGCCCGAGGACGAGCACGGCCAGCAGCGCGTCCGCGGGCGCCCGCGCGGCCGCGTCCAGCCGGGGGACGGCGAACGGCGCGTAGACCAGCGAGGTGACGGTGAGCGCCACCGCGCTGGCGGCCACGCCCGGCACGTCGGGCAGCGCCCGGCTGACGATCAGCGGCGCGGTGGCGTACCCGACGACGACCAGCGCGACCGCGAGCAGCGGCAGCGGCGCGAGGCCCTCGACGTCCAGGCCGAGCAGCAGGCCGATGCCGGCCACGCCCAGGCCCATGCCCAGCAGCCGGACGCGGGTCAGCCGCTCCTCCTCGCCGGCCAGCCACCCGGCCAGCGCGGCCACGAACGGCACCGCAGCGACGAGCAGGCCGGTGAGCGAGCTCGACAGCGTCTGCTCGGCGTAGGCCAGCAGCAGCCACGGGCCGGTCATCTCCAGCGCGGTGAAGGCCAGCAGCGGCCGCCAGTGCCGCAGCGCGGTGCGCAGCCCGCCCCGGGCGACGGTCCAGGGCAGCAGCAGCGCCGCGCCGAGCACGCACCGGCCGAAGACGACGACCACGGGCGGCAGGTCCTCGACGGCCACCTTGATGAGCAGGTACGGCACGCCCCAGATCAGCGACATCGCCAGGAACAGCGCCCAACCCCGTCGGCTCACCGCTGCCCCCGCACCCGGTCATCCTGCCCGGGCGTTTCCCGGCGCCGGCACCGGGCACCGCCCGACGGTGCGCGCTGCCCCTCCCCCGCCCGGACGGCGGCCGGCGGCCTCGGGGCTGCTGTTCGGCGCCGGCCTCACGGGCTCGGTCGACGAGATCGTCTTCCACCAGCTGCTGGGCTGGCACTCCTTCTACGACCGCGCGAGCGGGACGGTGGGCCTGGTATCCGACGGGCTGCTGCACGCGGCGACGCTCTCGGCCGTCGTCGCCGGGCTGGCGCTGCTGGCCGACCTGCGCCGCCGCGGCGCCCTGGACCCCCGCCGGTGGTGGGCGTTCGTGCTGCTGGGCGCCGGCGCCTTCCAGCTGTGGGACGGCGTGGTCGACCACAAGCTGCTGCGGGTGCACCAGGTCCGCTACGGCGTCGACCTCACCGGCTACGACCTGGCGTGGAACGCCTCCGCCGTCGTCCTTCTCGCCGCCGGCGCCGTGCTGCTGGTGCGCGCCCGGCGCCGTCCCGCCCGGTGAGCGCGCTGCCGGTCCTGGCGCTGCTGGCCGCGGGCTCGCTGTACGTCACGGCCGGCTGGCGCACCCCGTGGCCGCTGCGGCGGACGGCGTCCTGGCTGACCGGCCTGACCGCGGCCGGCGCGGGTGTGGTCCTCACCACTGCCCACGGCGACCTGCGCACCCACATGGCCGGGCACCTCCTGCTGGGCATGGTCGCGCCGCTGCTGCTGGTCCTGGCCGCCCCGGCCACCCTGGCGCTGCGGGCGCTGCCGGTCGCGGCGGCCCGGCGGCTGGCCCGGCTGCTGCGGACCCCGCCGCTGCGCCGGGCCGCCGACCCGCTGGTCGCCGTCCCGGTCAACGCCGCCGGGCTCTGGCTGCTCTACGGCACCGGGCTGCACGCGGCCGCCGGCCACAGCCCGGCCCTGGGTGCGCTCGTGGCGCTGCACGTGCTCGTCAGCGGGTACCTCGCGACCGCCGCGGTGCTGGCCGTCGACCCGGCGCCGCACCGCCGTGGGGTCGGCGTGCGGGCCACCGCGCTGGCCGCCGGCGCGGCCGCCCACGACGTCCTGGCGACGTGGCTGTACGCCACGCCCCCGCCCGGGGTGGTGCACGCCGCGGAGGGCGCCCGGCTGATGTGGGACGGCGGCACCGTCGTCACGCTCGGGACGGCCGCGGTGCTGTGGCGGCGCTGGTACGCCAGCCGGGACGCCGTCCGGGCCACCGGGGCACCCGCGGGCCCCGCCGTCCGGGCAGCATGAGCGGATGGACGCCGCCGACCGCCTCGCCGCCCTCGTCGACGCCCTCGCCGACGAGCCGGACGTGACGCCCCCCGACACCACCGGCCCGCGCCGGTTCGGGTCGCGGGCACTGAAGGTCGACGGCGCGGCCTTCGCGATGGTGGTGCGCGGCGCCCTGGTGCTCAAGCTGCCCGGGGACCGGGTGGCCGCGCTGCTCGCCGACGGGCGCGGCGGGCCGTTCGGTGGCCGGGGCCGGCCCTACCACGAGTGGATCGCGCTGGCCGACGGCGAGCCGGCCACCGACCTGCCGCTGGCGCGCGAGGCGCTGGCCTTCGCCCGCTCCCGGCGTGACGCGGTCAGCTGACCGGCCAGGCCACCTCGAGATGGGGCTCGCCAGGGCCGACGTCCCGGCCGGTGAGGTACACCTCGACCGGGCTGCCGATGCGCGCCAGCCCGGCGGCGTCGCACCAGCGGGCGACGGCGTCGTAGGCGTCGAGGAGGCGTGGGTACTCCGCCTCGGCGCGGGTCAGCACGGTGACCGCCTCCCGGCCGGCGGGCTGCCGGCGCACCGCCAGCTGCCCCGTCGGCCGCACCGTGCCGGTGAACGGGACGGCGACCTCGACCGGGCCGTCGCTGTCGGCGGTGACCATGCCGTGGTAGACGACCCGCAGCGCGCCGGCGCGGGTCGCACCCGACGCCGCGAGGTGCTCCTCGAGGGCGCGGGCGGCGTCGGGGACGAAGGCGCCGAGCTCCTCGACGGTCAGCCGCCGCTGCGTGGTCAGCAGGGTGAGCTCGTCGGTGGTGCGCAGGGCGACGTCGTGCACGGGGGCCTCCGGGGGGGTCGTCGTCGCCGGCGAGTCGCCGGTGCAGGGAGCGGACGAGCGCCCGCCGGCGCGCCACGTCGTCCTCGACGTCGCGCCACCAGCGGTCGACCGCGGCCAGCCGGTCGGCCGGCTCGAGGTCGACCACCTCCCGCACCCGGGCCGGCGGCATGCCGGCCGGCGCAGCAGCCCGACGAGGCGGGCCCGGGCCACCTGGGCCGGGGCGAACCAGCGGTAGCCGGTGTGCCGGTCGACGCGCGAGGGCGCGAGCAGGCCCCGGTCGCCGTAGCGCCGCAGCGCCTCGGGTGACAGCCGGGTGCGGCGCAGGAAGTCGCCGACCCGCAACATCTGCTCGTCTCGCCCACCGTGGAGCCGGCCCCAGGGGCCGGGTCAAGCGCGGCCGGGATAGCGGCGCGCGAAGTCGGCGAAGCGCTTCAGGGACAGCCGGACGCCGACCACCGCGGCCGGCTTCACCAGGGGCCAGCCCACCCGCCCCAGCAGCCCGAAGGGCAGCCACAGCTGCTCGGTCCAGGTCACGAGGGAACCCGCCCCCTGGGGCGTGACCTCGAAGGTGCCCGGCCCGCGCACGATCCGGCCGGTGTGCTGGACGACGGCTCGCCGGGGCGGGTCCCACTGGGTGACGACCATCGTGTCGAGCACGCCGCGGCGGCGTCCCCGGAGGGGCAGGCCGGTGCGGGCCGCCAGCCGGCCGCCGACGGCGTGCGGGTCCCCGCCGGTGACCTCGACGTCGGTCAGCAGCATCCACTCCCCCTGGCGGGTCCAGTCGGTGAGCGCCGCCCACACCTGCTGCGGCGGTGCGTCCACGACCACCGTCTCCACCAGTTCACGCACCGTTCCGCGCTCCGTTCCCGCCCGCGGGGGCGTCGTCCGGACCGGGCGCCGTCCGCCCGGTCTCCTCCAGGCGGGCGCGCAGCGCCGCGACCTCCGCGTCGCGCTCCTCGAGCGCCTGGGCAAGCTGCTCGAGCAGCCAGTCGACCTCGGTCATCCGGTAGCCCCGGACGGTCACCGCCATGCGCACGCCGCGCACGTCGTCCGCGCTGACCGGCCGGTCCTCGGGCAGCTCCAGCGGGGAGCGGTCCGGGTCGGCGGGCGGCTGGGTCTCGCCGCGGCCGAGCAGCACCGAGCCGCCGAGGAACAGCAGCCCGCCGACCACCGCGACGGTGAGGACGACGACGACCGCCTCGAGCACCCGGGCCCTCAGGCGTCGCTGGGCTCGTCGTCGACCGGGAAGTCGACGGGGAAGGCCCGCATCCCGCCGCCGTTGTCGCCGGCCTGCCGTGCCTTCTCGGCCAACTGGACGATCCGCACGACCTCGTCGACGTCGTCGGTGACCGTGAACAGGTCCAGGTCGGTGTCCCTGATCGTGGCCGCGGGCACCATCGTCGTCCGCAGCCAGTCGACCAGCCCCGACCAGTACTCCGACCCGAACAGCACCACCGGGAAGCGGGTCACCTTGCGGGTCTGCACCAGGGTGAGGGCCTCGAACAGCTCGTCGAGGGTGCCGAAGCCGCCGGGGAGGATGACGAAGGCCTGCGCGTACTTCACGAACATGGTCTTGCGGACGAAGAAGTAGCGGAACGCGATGCCGACGTCGACCCACTCGTTGAGCTCCTGCTCGAACGGCAGCTCGATGCCCAGGCCGACCGAGAGCCCGCCGGCCTCGGACGCGCCGCGGTTGGCGGCCTCCATCGCGCCCGGGCCGCCGCCGGTGATGACCGCGTAGCCGGCCTCGGCCAGCGCCGCGCCGATCGCCACGCCGGAGGCGTAGTGCGGCGAGTCCTGCGGGGTGCGGGCGCTGCCGAAGACGCTCACCGCGCGCGGCAGCTCGGAGAGCAGGCCGAAGCCCTCGACGAACTCGCTCTGGATGCGCAGCACCCGCCACGGATCGGTGTGCACCCAGTCGGTCGGGCCGCGGCGGTCGAGCAGCCGCGCGTCGGTGGTCGTCCCCTGCAGGCGGGGGTCGGGCTCCCCGCCGCGCAGCATCACCGGGCCGCGGTGGCGGGTGGGCCGCGGCTTGCGGGCGTTGGCGGGCTCGGGGGTGGTCGTCATGCACGCTCCTGGTCGGTGGGCGATCGGTCGGCCTGTCCGGCGAGATACGAGACGAGCGCGTCCTCGGCCGGCTGCAGCCGGTCGACGAGGACGTGCTCCTCGCGGGTGTGGGCAAGCTGCGGGTCGCCGGGGCCGTAGTTGATGGCCGGGATGCCGAAGGCGGCGAAGCGGGCGACGTCGGTCCAGCCGAGCTTGGCCCGCGCCGGCCGGCCGACGGCGGCGGCGAAGGCCGCGGCCGCGGGCTCGGACAGGCCCGGCAGCGCCCCGCCGGCGTTGTCGACGACGGTCAGCGTCGCCCCGGCGGCGAGCGCGTCGGCGAAGACCTCGCGCACGTGCGCCTCGGCGGCGTCCTCGTCCCGGTCGGGGGCGTAGCGGAAGTTGACCGTCACCGCGCAGGCGTCCGGGATGACGTTGCCGGCCACCCCACCCTCGATGCGGACGGCGTTGAGCCCCTCGTGGTAGACGCAGCCGTCGATGTCGACCTCCCGCGCCTCGTAGGCCGCCAGCGTGGCGAGGATGCCGGCCGCGCCGTGGACCGCGTTGACGCCCAGCCAGCTGCGGGCGCTGTGCGCGCGCCGGCCGGGGACCTCGAGCACCGCCTTCAGCGTGCCCTGGCAGCCACCCTCGACCTCGCCGTCGGTCGGCTCGAGCAGGATCGCGAGGTCGCCGTAGAGCCACCCGCGCCGCTCCCGCGCGACCCGGCCGAGGCCGTTCTTCACCGCCTCGACCTCCTCGTTGTCGTAGAAGACGAACGTGAGGTCGTGGGCGGGCTCGGCGCCGGGGACGCCGAAGCGCCCGGCCAGCCGCAGCATCACCGCGTCGCCGGCCTTCATGTCGCTGGCGCCGCAGCCGTAGAGCCGGCCGGTCCCCTCGTCGAGCCGGCTGGGCACGTTGTCGGCGATCGGCACGGTGTCCAGGTGTCCGGCGAGGACCACCCGGGTCGGGCGCCCGAGGTCGGTCCGGGCGAGGACGGCGTCCCCGACCCGCTCGACCTCGAGGCCCCCGAGCGCCCGCAGCGCCGCCTCGACGGCGTCGGCGAGCGGCGCCTCGCTGCCCGACACCGACGGCGCGTCGACCAGCGCGCGGGTGAGCGTCAGGACGTCGGCGGCGGGGTCCAGCAGGGGCAGGTCGGTCACGACTCCCGAGCCTACGGGCGGCGTCCGGGCCCAGCCGCCGCAGCGCGGCAGCCCGTCACCCGCTGTTCACCACAGGCGGCCGGGAGGGCACTCCTGTCTCCCGGGACCCTCCCGCTGCCCCGCGTGGTGGCCGCGCGGGGGTGCATCGGCCGGCCACCCGGCCCCCGACCGAGTCGGCAGCGAGCGACCGGCGCTCGGTAGCGTCGTCCCCGTGACCGACCCCGCCCCGCTCTCCGCCGTCGCCGCCGGTCTGGCCACCGTGACCCGCGCGGGCACGGTGCTCGACACCTGGTACCCCGAGCCGCGGCTCGGCGCGCCCGAGGGCGCCCGGACCGGCACCACCCGGCTGGGCGCGCTGGAGATCTCCGGCGAGCTCGGCCCCGACTACGGCGGCCTGGTGCGCAGCGACGAGTCCCGCGGCGTCGAGGTGGCCGCCGTCCGGACCGTCATCGCGGACCTGTCGGCACCGCCCGCGGACGCCCACGACGTCTGGCTGCGGCTGCACCTGCTCTCCGCCCGGCTGGTCACGCCGCGCAGCATCAACATGGACGGCGTCTTCGGGCTGCTCACGAACGTCGCCTGGACCAGCGCCGGCCCGGTCGAGGCCGCCTCGTTCAACCCGCACCGGCTGCGCGCCGCGCACGGGCAGGTCACCGTCTACGGCGTCGACAAGTTCCCGCGGATGGTCGACTACGTGATCCCCTCCGGCGTCCGTGTCGCCGACGGCGACCGGGTGCGGCTGGGCGCCCACCTCGCCGAGGGGACGACGGTCATGCACGAGGGCTTCGTGAACTACAACGCCGGCACCCTGGGGCCGTCGATGGTCGAGGGCCGGATCAGCGCGGGCGTCGTCGTCGGCCCCGACAGCGACATCGGCGGCGGCGCCTCCATCATGGGCACGCTCTCCGGCGGCGGGAAGCAGGTCGTCTCGATCGGCTCGGGCTGCCTGCTGGGCGCCAACGCGGGCATCGGCATCTCCCTCGGCGACAACTGCGTCGTGGAGGCCGGCTGCTACGTGACCGCCGGCTCACGGGTGACCCTGCCCGACGGCTCGGTGGTGAAGGCCGCCGAGCTCTCCGGGCGGGACGGCCTGCTGTTCCGCCGCAACTCGGTCTCCGGCGCCCTCGAGGCCCTGCCGCGGACGGGCACCTGGGGCGAGCTCAACGCCCAACTGCACGCCAACACCTGAGGGAGGACCCCTCGGGACGGGGGCCGGGCGGGCTCAGGCGTCCCCCGGTAGAGCCGGGACGTCGAGGTGCTCGAGCAGGGCGACGACGAACTCCTGCGGCCGCTCCATGTGCGGGGAGTGCCCGACACCCGGCAGCACGACCTCCTGGTAGGTCCCGCCGCCGGCGGCGTAGCGGTCCAGGACGGCGCGGGTCTGGGCGACCATCGGCTGCGGCGGGCAGGCGTCGGCCCCCGGCCAGCCCGGCACCGCACCCAGCGCACCCAGCTGTGCCAGGTCGAACAGCGACGCGTCGGACACGATGGGGTCGGCGTCCCCGCGGATCCACAGGACCGGCGGCTTGCCCGGCAGGTCGGCGATCCCGGAGAGGTCGAACACCGTGGGCGCCACCGTGTTGAGCACCCCCCGCTCCCCCGGTGACACGCCCGGCCAGGTGGCGGAGGTGGCCGCGTCCCCCGGGTAGTGGTCCTCGCCGGTGCGGGTGGAGAGCATCGAGGCGACGAACACGTCCTCCAGCTGCGGGTCGACGGGCAGCGACCCGGGCGCCACGTAGAAGGCGCGCAGGACCGCCCGCGGGCTGGTCGGGCGGTCGGCCGTGGTGTCGCCGGCGGCGATCGCAGCCACGAACTCCGGGTTGGCCACGCCGGCCCCGGAGCCCGCGCCGTCCTCCGACAGCAGCCGCCCCTCCGGCCCGGCGGTCCCGCCGAAGCCGTACGGGGACATCGGCGCGACCAGCGCCACCGACGCGACCCGCTCGGGCCGGTCGAGCAGGAACTGCAGCACCACGCCGGCACCCATGCTCCAGCCGACCAGGTGCACCCGGTCGAGGCCGAGGGCGTCGACGAGCGCGGCGACGTCGTCTGCCCAGTCCCGCACCCCGCGCCGCGCGTCGATCGGCAGCGGGTCGGTGTCGCCGTAGCCCCGCAGGTCGACCGCGAGCGGCCGCACCCGGCCGGTCTCGGCCAGGGCGAGCAGCGGCTGCTGCCAGAACAGCGCCGAGCTGACGTTGCCGTGCACGAAGAGCACGGCCTCCCCGGGCCCGGCCGGGTCGACACCCTCGGGGTGCAGCACGTTCTGGGTCAGCCGGTCGGTGGGCACCCGGGTCGCGGTGGTGCCGGGCAGCAGGCTGTCGCTCATGCGGTCTCCTCGCGGGTGGCTGGGCGGGACACGGTAGCGACGGACACCTCCCCGCGGCAGCACCGCGCTGCCAGGGAGCGCACCTACAGTCACGGGCGATGAGCAGCACACGCAGCGCGACGGCCCGGCGGACGACGTCCGCCCGCCGGCCGCCGGCGCGTCGCCCGGCCCCCCGGCGCCGGCCCCCCGCCAAGCGCGGGAGCCGGGGGGCGCCGGCCGGGTCGTGGCGCTCCTGGCTGCCGCTGGGCCTCGTCGGGCTCGTCGTCCTGGGGGTGGTCGCGCTGGTGCGCAGCATCGAGGGTCCCGATCCGGTGGCCCTCACCGGCACCTGCACCGTGGCGGGCACCGGCCTCACGCTGACCGCCGAGCAGGCCGGCTCCGCCGCGACCATCGCCGCCGTCGGGCGGGCCCGCGGGCTGCCGGAGCGGGCCGTGGTCATCGCCCTGGCGACCGCGCAGCAGGAGTCGACGATGCGCAACCTCGACTACGGCGACCGCGACTCCCTGGGCCTGTTCCAGCAGCGCCCCTCGCAGGGCTGGGGCACCCCGGAGCAGGTGCGGGACCCGGTCTACGCGGCGGGCGAGTTCTACGACGGCCTGGTCCGGGTGCGGAACTGGGAGTCCCTGCGGCTCACCGACGCCGCCCAGCGCGTGCAGCGCAGCGGCTTCCCGGAGGCCTACCAGAAGCACGAGCCCCTGGCCCAGCAGCTCACCGCGGCGTTCGCCGCGCCGGAACCGGGCCGGCTGACCTGCAGCTACGAGACCCCGGTCCCCGGCGGGCGGCTCAGCGCGCGGGTCACCGCCGCCGCGGGCGTCGTGGAGTCGGAGCTGGGCGCGACGACCACCGAGCGCTTCGGCGCGGTGGAGGTCGACGCGGCGTTCGGCTGGCCGGCGGTCACCTGGGCGGTCGCGCACGCCGAGCGGCTGGGGCTGCGGTCGGTGTCCTTCGCCGGCTCCCAGTGGACCCCCGCCGGCGGGTGGGCGCCCTCGGACGCCGGCCCCGACGCGGTGCGCCTGGAACTGGCCCGCTGAGGCGGCGCCCGCGCTCAGCCGGTCAGGCGACCCACGGCGGCGTCGACCCGCTCGTCGGTGGCGGTGAGCGCCATGCGCACGTGCCGCCCGCCCGCGGGGCCGTAGAAGGAACCCGGCGCGGCCACGATGCCCAGGCCGGCCAGCCAGTCGATCGTCGTCCAGCAGTCCTCGTCCCGGGTGACCCACAGGTACAGCCCGGCCTCGGAGTGGTCGATGCGCGCCCCGGCGGCCCGGACGGCGGCGGCCAGCCGGCCGCGGCGGTCGCGGTAGCGCTCCCGCTGCTCGCCGACGTGGGCGTCGTCGGCCAGCCCGGCGGCCATCGCGGCCTGCACCGGCGTGGGCACCAGCAGCCCGAGGTGCCGGCGGACCTCCCAGACCTGGCGGACCAGCGCCGGGTCGCCCGAGAGCAGCCCGGCGCGGTAGCCCGCGGCGGTCGACTGCTTGGACAGCGAGTGCACCGCGAGCAGGCCGGTGTGGTCGTCACCGGCGACCTCCGGGTGCAGGACCGACCGCGGCTCGACGTCCCAGCCCAGGGTCGCGTAGCACTCGTCGGCGACCACCGGCACGCCGTGCGCCCGGCCCCACGCCACCCAGGCGCGCAGCTCGTCACCGGTCAGCACCCGACCGTGCGGGTTGCCCGGGGAGTTCAACCACACCAGCACCACACCGGCGGCGTCGTCCGGCGGGGTGTCGGTCCGCCGCACGGTGAGCCCGGCCAGCACCGCGCCGACCTCGTAGGTCGGGTAGGCGACCTCGGGGATGAGCACCGTGCCGGCGCCGCGCAGCCCGAGCAGGGTCGGCAGCAGCGCGACGAGCTCCTTGGACCCCACGGTGGGGATCACCGAGGGCACGGCGCCCAGCGGGTCGGCCAGCCGCACTCCCAGCCGGCGCTGCAGCCAGCCGGCCGCGGCGGTCCGCAGCTCGGCGGTACCCAGCGCGGTCGGGTAGCCCGGCGCGTTGCCCGCGCCGGCCAACGCGGTGGCGAGCAGCTCAGGGGTGTCGTCGACCGGCGTCCCGATGGACAGGTCGACAACCCCGCCGGGGTGCGCCGACGCCCGGGCCCGGGCGCCGGCGAGCGAGTCCCAGGGGAAGTCCGGCAGTCGGCCGGCCACCTCCCCCGTGGCCGTGCCCGTCAGTGACCCTCGCCCTGCGGCGGCAGGGCGGCCACGAGCGGGTGGTCCTTGCCGATCTTGCCGGTCTTGGCGGCACCGCCGGGGCTGCCAAGGTCGGAGAAGAACTCCACGTTGGCGTTGTAGAAGTCCTTCCACTTGTCCGGGACGTCGTCCTCGTAGTAGATGGCCTCCACCGGGCAGACCGGCTCGCAGGCGCCGCAGTCGACGCACTCGTCGGGGTGGATGTAGAGCATCCGGTCGCCCTCGTAGATGCAGTCCACCGGGCACTCGTCGATGCACGCCTTGTCGAGGACGTCGACGCAGGCCTGGGTGATGACGTAGGTCACGGTGATTCCCTCCCGGGGACGTGCGGAGCTGCTCCGCCGGCGCGACGGCCGGTCGTCTCTGGCCTCAAGTATGGCCCGTGGCGCTCTCGTGAAACGGAACGGGTGGCCTGGTGGGCCACCGCCGGGTGAGCCCCCACCGGATCTCGCGCCGCGCGGACCCCGCAGGATCGGGCCGTGGGACAGAGTCGGTCACCCCTGGACGTCGCAGGCCTCGAACTGCTGGCCGCGCGCGGCTGGCGCGGGACGGAGGAGGCCCGGCTGGGCGACTGGCTGCTGCGCGCGGGTGGAGGCTTCACCGGCCGGGCCAACTCCGCGCTGGTCGTGGGCGACCCCGGCATGCCGCTGCCCGACGCGGTGGACGCCGTCACGTGCTGGTACACCGACCGCGGGCTGCGGCCGTGCGCGATGCTGCCGGGCCGCCAGTCCCGCGCCGCCGACGACGCCTTCGCCGCGGCCGGGTGGGAGCGGGACGAGGACGTGCTCGTGCTGACCGCCGCGCTGACGCCGGGGGCCCCGGACGGCGTCCCGGTCACCCTCTCCCCCGAGCCGGACGAGGCGTGGCTGGCCGGGTACCGGCACCGCGGGCTGCCGCTGCCGCCCTCGGCCCGCGCCGTGCTGGGCAACGCCGAGGAGGTCGCCTTCGCCGCCGTGCGGCTCGACCCGCCCCCGGCGCCGCTGGCCGCCGTCGCCCGCGGGGTGGTCACCGACGACTGGCTGGGCGTCGCCGCGGTCACCGTCGCGGAGCGCCACCGCCGGCAGAGGCTGGCGACCGCGGTCATGGCCGCGCTGCAGCGGTGGGGCGCCGACCGCGGCGCGCGGTGGACCTACCTGCAGGTGTCGGCGGCCAACGCCCCGGCGCGGGCGCTCTACCGGCGAGCGGGCTTCATCGAGCACCACCGGTACCACTACCGGTACGCGCCGGCCTGACGCCGTCCCGGGGGGCGGCGAGCACCTTGCCGACGGCGAACGCCGCGGCCACCACACCGCCCAGCAGGAAGGCCATCGAGAACACCCCGAGGACGCCGCCGCCGACGAGCAGCAGGTCGCCCTCGGGACGGCGCAGGCTGGCGGCGACCGCAATGACCAGCCACACCACGGCGGGCAGCACCGCGGCCGGGCGCGAGCCGGTCAGCCGCACGGCCAGGCCGACCAGCAGCAGGTTGCCGACGACCGCCGCGACCACCGACACGGGGACGGGCACACCGAGGACCCGCAGCGGCAGCCAGAGGACCTCCACCACGGCCAGCCACGCCGCCAGCACGGTGACCAGCAGCGCCGCCCCGAGGCCCCGGATCACGCGTCCAGGCCGGCGAACAGGTCGTCCTCCCAGCCCTCGGGCGTCGCGGCCGGGCCCCGGTCCCCGCGCACCAGCCGGTAGTACTCGGTACCGAGGACCTCCTTGCCGAGGTTGTTCGACAGCGCGAAGAACGGGCCGTCGACGGTGATCTGGGTGGCGTGCGCGCGCATCGCGGCGTCCTTGCGCCCGGCGTGCGCCCGCCCGTCGACCGCCGCGGCGACCAGCTCGTCGGGGACGGCGAACGGCACGTCGTCCACCTCGCCCAGCGACGCGAACGGCGAGTCCTCCCCCAGTGCCGCCAGCGCCTCGATGCCCTGCCGCATCACCGAGCGCGGCACGCAGCACCAGTAGACCTTCGCGACGTCCCACGCGTCGCCGAGGTCGGGGCGGTACGCGGGGTCGGCGGCGGCGTCCACGGCACGCATGGCGACACGGTGGGCCTGGATGTGGTCGGGGTGGCCGTAGCCGCCGTTCTCGTCGTAGGTGACCACGACCTGCGGCCGGACGTCCCGGACGACGGCGACGGCGTGCGCCACGACCTCGTCGAGGTCGGCGTTCCAGAAGGCGCGGGGCTTCTCGTTGGCCGGGCTCCCCATCATCCCGCTGTCGCGGTACCGGCCCGCGCCGCCGAGGAAGCGCCAGTCGGTCACGCCCAGGGCCTCCATCGCGGCCCGGAGCTCGGCGATCCGGTACCCGCCGAGCTGGTCGGCGTGCTCGGGGGCGAGCAGCTCCAGCTCGGGGACCAGCACCTCGCCCTCCTCACCGAGGGTGCAGGTGAGCAGGGTGACCGCGGCCCCCTCGGCGACGTAGCGGGCCATGGTGGCGCCGTTGTTGATCGTCTCGTCGTCGGGGTGGGCGTGCACCAGGAGCATGCGGCGGGAGGGCGTCACGGACACATCCTCCCTGGCACCGCCGACGCGATCATGGCGCGCTGACCGCTCCGCGCGGCGCAGCGGTGGTCACCACGCCATGGTCGTCGTGCCGCGCCGCTCAGCTCTCCAGCGGGACGACCTCGCGGGCCTCGGCGAAGTGGCAGGCCGACGGGTGTCCCTGGCCGCGGTCGACCAGTGCGGGGGCCTCCTGGGCGCAGATGTCCTGGGCCTTCCAGCAGCGGGTGCGGAACCGGCAGCCCGAAGGTGGGTCGGCCGGGCTCGGCACGTCGCCCTGCAGGATGATCCGGTCCTTCTGGCCACGCAGGTGCGGCTCGTGCAGCGGGACCGAGGACAGCAGCGCCTGCGTGTACGGGTGCGACGCCGCCCCGTAGACCTGGTCGTCGGTGCCCTCCTCCACGACACTGCCGAGGTACATGACCGCGACCCGGTCGGAGAGGTGGCGCACCACGGACAGGTCGTGGGCGATGAACACGTAGGAGAGGCCGAACTCGTCCTGCAGGTCCTCGAGCAGGTTGACCACCTGGGCCTGCACCGACACGTCGAGCGCCGACACCGGCTCGTCGCAGACGATGACCTCCGGCTGCAGTGCCAGCGCCCGGGCGATGCCGATGCGCTGCCGCTGGCCGCCGGAGAACTGGTGCGGGTACCGGTTCACGTAATCGGGGTTCAGTCCCACCCGCTCGATGAGCTCGCGGGCGCGCTTGCGCCGGTCCTTGGCCGGGACGACGTCCTTGTGGACCTCCCAGCCCTCGGCGACGATGTCGCCCACCGTCATCCGCGGGTTCAGCGACGCGTACGGGTCCTGGAAGATGATCTGGACCCGGCGGCGGTACTCCTTGAGCCGGCGCCGGTTCATCCGCGCCACGTCCTCGCCGTGGAACAGGATCTGTCCCGCGGTGGGCTTCTCCAACCCCATGAGCAGTTTGGCCACGGTCGACTTGCCGCAGCCGGATTCGCCCACCAGCCCGAGGGTCTCGCCACGGCGGAGGGTGAGGTCGACACCGTCCACCGCGTGGACGTGGCCGACGACGCGGCGGGCGATGACCCCCTGGGTCAGCGGGAAGTGCTTGACGAGGCCGCGCACCTCGAGCAGCGGCTCGTCAGGCCGGGGTTCCGGTTCTGCGCGCACGGAGGACCTCCTCACGGTAGTGGCAGGCGCTGGCCCGGCCGATGGAGCCGACCGGGAGCAGCAGGGGGACGTCGTCTCGGCAGTTCCTACCGGGCGGCGCCCCCTCGAGGACCCGGCGCGGGCAGCGCGGGTGGAACGGGCAACCCGACGGGATGCGGGAGAGGTCCGGCGGCGTCCCGACGATGGGCTGCAGGCGCTTTCCCTTGTCCTCCACCGCGGGGACCGAGGCCATCAGGCCCTCGGTGTAGGGGTGGCTCGGGTCGCTGAAGACCTCGTCGACGGTGCCGGTCTCCACGACGTTGCCGGCGTACATGACCAGGACGCGGTCGGCGACCTCGTTGACCACGCCGAGGTCGTGGGTGATGAGCAGCAGGCCCATGCCGGTGTCGCGCTGCAGGTCCTTGAGCAGCTCCATGATCTGCGCCTGGACGGTGACGTCGAGCGCCGTCGTCGGCTCGTCGGCGATGAGCACCCTCGGGTTGAGCGCGAGCGCCATCGCGATCATCACCCGCTGCCGCATGCCGCCGGAGAACTGGTGGGGGTAGGCGTTGACCCGCTCACGGGCCGCGGGGATGCGTACCCGGTCGAGCAACTCGATCGCTGCCTCCTTCGCCTCCTTGCGGCTGGTGCCGAGGTGCGCCCGGAACATCTCGGCGATCTGGTGACCGACGGTGAAGACCGGGTTCAGCGAGGACAGGGCGTCCTGGAAGATCATCGACATGCCCGGCCCGCGGACGGCGCGCTGCTCCTCGGCGCTGGCACCCAGCAGGTCCCGCCCCTCGAAGAGCACCCGGCCACCGGTCACGAAACCGGGAGGCGAGTCGAGGATGCCCATGACGGCCTGGACGCTGACGCTCTTGCCGGAACCGGACTCGCCGAGGATGGCCACCGTCTCGCCGGGGTGGACCTCGTAGCTGATCCCGTTGACCGCCCTGACGACGCCCTTGGGTGTCCGGAACTCGACGGAGAGGTCCTCCACCTCGAGGACCGGGGTGCCGGGCAGCGGGGCGGGCAGGGGTGCGGGGTGGGACATGGCGGACGACGTCGTGATCACCGCAGCTTCGGGTCGAGGGCGTCGCGCAGGGCGTCGCCGATGAGGATGAAGGAGAGCACGGTCAGCGACAGGAAGATGCTCGGGAAGAAGATCAGGTGCGCGGCGTCCCGGAGCCGGGTCTGCGCCGAGTTGATCTGCAGACCCCAGGAGATCTCCGGCAGCTGCAGCCCGATGCCGAGGAAGGTCAGCGTCGCCTCCGCGGCGATCAGCGTCCCGATGTAGATCGTCGAGTAGACGAGCACCGGGGCGATGGCGTTGGGCAGGATGTGCCGCACCAGGATCCGCCGCGTCGGCGCCCCGAGCGCCCGCGCCGCCTGCACGTAGTCGGCCTCCTTCACGGAGACGACCGTCGAGCGGACCAGTCGCATCGACGTCATCCAGCCGAAGACGACCAGCGCGAGCGCCACCTCGAGCACGCCGCGCTCGGGCAGCACGGACAGCAGGATGAAGGCGCCCAGGATGAGCGGCAGGCCGTAGAAGATGTCGGTGACCCGGGCCAGGACGCTGTCGATCCAGCCGCCGTGGTAGCCGGCCAGCGAGCCGATCACGATGCCGAGCGCCAGGGTCCCGAGCATCGCGAGGAAGCCGATGGTCACCGACACCCGGGCCCCGTGGACGACGTTGGCGTAGTAGTCGCAGCCCTGGACGTCGTAGCCGAACCAGGCCGAGCCGCTCGGGCCCTCCGCCGAGCGGGCCAGGTCGCACGACCGCGGGTCGACGCTGGTGAACAACTGCGGGAACGCGGCCATCACCAGGAAGACGGCGAGCAGCAGCGCTCCGACGAGGAAGAACGGGTTCCTGCGGAGGCTGCGCCAGGCGTCGGACCAGAGGCTGGCCTCCTCGATCGCCGGGCTGCCGGCGACCTCCGCCTCGAGGGTGGCCTCCGCGCGCTCGGTCCGGGGCTGGTCCGTTCCGTGCTCCGGAGTGGCCAGCCCGGTCGCGCGGTCGGTGGGCGGCCGTTCAGTCATATCGGATCCTCGGGTCGAGCAGGGCGTACAGGATGTCCACGACGAGGTTGAAGAAGATGTAGAAGAAGACGAACAGCGTCACGATGCCGACCACGACCGCCCCCTCCTGGCGCAGCACGGAGTCGTACACCGCTCGGCCGAGGCCGGGGATGTTGAAGATGGTCTCGGTCACGATGGCCCCGCCCATCAGCGCCCCGATGTCGGCGCCGATGAACGTCACGACCGGGATGAGGCTGTTGCGCAGCGTGTGCTTGCCGATGACGACCGCCGGCTTGAGCCCCTTGGCGCGCGCCGTCCGCACGTAGTCCTGCCGCAGGTTCTCCGCGAGGCTGGTCCGGGTCAGCCGGGCCACGTAGGCCAGCGACAGGCTGGCCAGGACCAGGCCGGGCAGAACGTAGCTGTACCAGCCCTCGCCGATGCCGGACGTCGGGAACAGCCCCAGCCGCAGGCCGAAGACGTACTGCGCGACGAAGCCCAGGACGAACACCGGGACGGAGACGATCAGCGTCGTCGTCACCAGGACCAGGTTGTCGAAGAAGGACCCGCGGCGGATGCCGGCGAGGATGCCGGCGGTCAGGCCGATCAGCGCCTCGAAGATGACGGCGGCGAGGGCCAGCCTGGCGGTGACCGGCAGCCGCTGTTCGATCGTGTCCAGCACGGCCCGGCCGGAGAAGTCGGTGCCGAAGTCGCCCTGGAGCAGGCCGCCGACGTACTTCAGGTACTGCAGCCAGAGGGGGTCGTCGAGGTTGTACTCGGCCCGCAGCTGGGCCTGCACGGCCTCCGAGAGCGGCCGGTCGCCGGCGAGCGCCCGGATGGGGTCACCGGGCAGCGCGTACACCATCGCGAAGATGAGGAACGAGGCCCCGATCAGGACGGGGATGGTGAGCAGCAGGCGGCGGGCGATGTAGCGGCCCATGCGCTGCCTCCTTGGTTCTCCAGGAGCGGGGCCCGGGCTCAGCCGGGCTCAGGGTAGGGGCCGGACACGAAGGTGCGCCCGACCCGGGTGGGTCGGGCGCACCCCTCGTGCCTCAGCTGTCCGACTCGGTCAGACCGTCACTCGACGACCTCGACTGCCGCCGCGTCGATGCGACCGAAGGCGTTGATGATGACGTTGTCGACGCGCTCGGAGTGCGCGCCCTGGTTGAGCCGGTAGAACAGCGGGGCGGCCGGGAAGTCGGCGAGGAGCACGTCCTCGGCGGCCTGGTAGCCCGCGATGGCGGCCTCGTCGCCGTCCGCGGCGTTGGCCTCGGCCAGCAGCCGGTCGAACTCCGGGTTGCTGTAGAAGGTCACGTTCGACCCGGCCGGCGGCAGGGCCTCGGTGGAGTACAGCGGGCCGAGGAAGTTCTCGGCGACCGGGTAGTCCATGATCCAGCCGGAGCGGAACGGGCCGGTCATGCCCTGGGCGTCCTGCAGTGGCAGGTACTCGGCGAACTGCAGGTCACCGCGCAGCGCGTACTCGACGCCCAGGTTCTCCCGGATCTGGTTGCCGACCGCTTGCATCCACTCCTCGTGGCCACCGCCGGCGTTGAACCACAGGTCCACCGGCTGGCTTCGGTCGAAGCCGGCCTCGTCGAGCAGCCGGTTGGCCTCCTCGACGTCGAGCTGGCAGGTGTCGCAGGCGTCCGCACGATGGCCGTTGACGACCGGGCTGATGTACGACGCCGCCGGCGTGCGGGTGCCGTTGAAGATGGCGTCGCTGATTGCCTGCCGGTCGATCGCCATCGAGAAGGCCTTGCGCACGTTCGGGTCGGCGAACCGCTGGTCGTAGGTCGGGAAGCCGAGCGAGGTGATGTCGCCCTGCTCGGTCTCGATGTACCGGTCACCGAACTCCTGCTCGGCCGTCGCGATGGCGTCCGGCGGGAGGGTGTCGACGATGTCGAGCGTGCCGCCCTGCAGGTCGGTGTACGCGGTGCTCTGCTCGGTGTAGACGCGGATCTCGACCGACTCGGCGTTCGCCGGCTGGTCCCCGCCGTACTCGTCGAAGCGGGACAGGGTGATGCCCACGCCGGGGACGAACGGCTCCTCGGCCTGGAAGGGGCCGTTGCCGATCGGCTGCTCGCCGAAGCCCTCGGGGTCGTCGAAGAAGGCCTGCGGCAGCGGGAAGAAGGCGCTGTACCCGGTCGTGGTGGGCCACTGGGCGTACGGCTCGGCCAGCTGGACCTCGAAGGTGAGGTCGTCGAGCTGCCGCAGACCGCTCATCTCGGTGGCGGCGGGCTGGCCGCCGGTCTCGGCGGCCTGCAGGTCGTCGTAGCCGGCGATGTTGGCGAAGAAGTAGCTGTTGCCCTGTGCGTTGGCGCTGTTGGCGGTGTAGTTCCACGCCTGGATGAAGGACTGCGCGTTGACCGGGGTGCCGTCGTGGAACGTCCAGCCATCCTTCAGCGTGACCGTCCAGGTCTGCTGGTCCGCCGACTCGATCGACTCCGCGACGCCGGTGTACGCGGCCTGGTTGGTCTCCGGGTCGTACTCGACCAGACCGGTCCACAGCGTGTCGACGACCTGGCCGCCCTCGGTCTCCGTGGTGTTGCCGGGGACCAACGGGTTCTCGGGCTCGTTGATGTAGATGCTGAAGGTGCCGCCGTCCGCGGCGGCACCCCCCGAGCTACCGCCGTCGTCGTCGCCGCCACCACAGGCGGACAGCAGCATCGCGCCGGACAGACCGGTCGCGATGAGCGCAGCAGAGCGCTTGCTCAACCTCACGTGCAATGCCTCCCTCGTCCCGCTCAGCGGGGGGAACGGACTGGTTCGCCGGCAGCCAGCGTTCACGGACGGGCGGCCGGGGTCGTGCGGACAGGTACCGGGTCTACTCGGTACGAGCCGGGACCCTAGGCGCGCCCCGCGAAGGGCGTCCACGACCGACACCGACTTGTGACCTCGGCTCACCATCTCACAGGGTGGAATCATGCTTGCACGCGCCCAGGGGTCCGTTGTAGTTGAGGATCTCCGGCCTGACGGCAGGTCGACCGGACATCTTCCACCCCTCCGACCCCCGTGTGTCAGGTCCGTCGGCGGTGGGTAGACCAGCCAACTCTGGCGAGAGAGGAGTCGACATGAGTGGCATCGACAAGATGAAGAACAAGGCCGAGGAGCTCTCCGGCAAGGGCAAGGAGACCGTCGGCGAGGCGACCGGCGACCGCGACCTGCAGGCCGAGGGCCAGGCCGACCAGGCCTCCGGCAACCTCAAGCAGGCCGGCGAGAAGGTCAAGGACGTCTTCAAATAAAGGACCTCCTTGCCCCCCACCCCTCGCAGGCTCGCGGTGGGACCCTGCAAGGAGGCCGCCCCGTCCTCCTCACCCCTCGCTAGCTCGGGGTGAGCCTCTGGACGGGGCCGTTCCAGCACGTCGCCGCGGGCGCCGTTCCTCCGGGACGGCGCCCGCGGTGTGTCAGAGGCGGGCCAGCAGCGCGCGGACGGCGGGCAGCAGTGGCCGGTCGGCAGGGATCCAGTCCAGGGACTCCAGTTCGCCGGCGGCCAGCCAGCGCAGCTCGCTGTGCTCGTGCGCGGTGACCTCGCTGCCGGGCTGCAGCCGGGCCCACCACACCCGCAGCGTCGAGGCGCCGGGTAGTCCGCCGGCGACCACGCCGTCGAGCACCACCTCGCCCAGGAACCCCTCGGGGACGACGGTCCCGCCCAGTTCCTCGCCGATCTCGCGGACCAGCGCGGGAAGCTCCTCCTCCCCCGGCTCGACCTTGCCGCCGGGGAACTCCCAGCAGCCGTCGTAGGGCCCGCCCGACCGGCGGGCCACGAGCACCCGGTCGCCGTCCACCAGCGCCGCGCCGACCACCTGGACGACGTCGAGCGCGCGCCGCGCCGCCGCGGCGGCGTACCCGTCGAGGTGCGCCCGCATCGCGCGGCGGACCCGCCGGCGCAGCAGCGGGTCCACCACCCGCCCGAGCGGGCCCGGCAGCGCGGTCGCCCAGTCGACCTGCTCCTCGACGACGGTGCCGGCGCCGGTGGCGGTGAAACGGCGGGAGTGGGTCAGCCGACGCCAGCCGTGGCCGGGCCCGACGGCGTACAGGTCACGGTTCGGGCGGACCGACACGACCTCCTCCAGCGGCACCGGCCAGGGGCGGCCGAGGGCCCGCGCGACGTCGAAGGCCACGGTCAGCGGCGCCTCCACCAAGGTGGTGAAACGCAGCTGCGACACGGTGTCACCCTCCCAGACAGGGCAGACTGGCCGCCGTGCGCATCACCGCCCGGGTCGACTACGCCGTCCGGGCCGCCGTGGAACTGGCCGCGGCGGCACCCGGAGCCCTGACCTGCGACCGCATCGCCGCGGCCCAGGGCATCCCCTCCCGGTTCCTCCAGTCGATCCTCGGCGACCTCCAGCACGCCCGGCTGGTCACCAGCCAGCGTGGCCGCGACGGCGGCTACCGGCTGGCCCTCCCGCCGTCGGAGGTCTCCATCGCCCGGGTCATGCGCGTGGAGCAGGGTTTCCTCGCCGAGGTGCACGGCCAGCGCCCGGAGGACGTCGAGTACTCGGGCACCGCCGTCCCGCTGGCCTCGGTGTGGGTCGCGGCGCGGGAGGCCTACCGGCGGGTGCTCGAGCGGGTCACCCTCGCCGACGTCGTCGCGGGCGAGCTGCCGCCGGCGGTCGCCGAGCTCATCGCGGTCGAGGAGGCGTGGCGCTCCTTCGGGGACGCCGCCTACTCCACCGAGCGCCGGTAGCCGGGGCGGGGCGGCGGAGCCGCGAGGGCCTGCGCGAGACTGGCGGGCATGCCAGCCGAGCAGCGCCCGGGCGTGACCGTGTTCCTCACCGGCCTGTCCGGTGCCGGGAAGTCCACGATCGCCGACGCGCTGGTCGCCGACCTGGAGGCCGAGGGCCGGCCGGTGACCGTGCTGGACGGCGACGTGGTGCGCACCCACCTGTCCAGCGAGCTGTCCTTCTCCCGCGAGGACCGCGACCTCAACATCCGGCGCATCGGCTTCGTCGCCGGCGAGGTGGTCAAGCACGGCGGCACGGTCGTGGTCGCGGCGATCGCCCCCTACGAGGCCGCCCGCGAGGAGGCCCGCGCGCTGGTCGAGCGGCACGGCCGGTTCGTTCTGGTGCACCTGTCCACGCCGCTGGCGGTCTGCGAGGGCCGCGACGTCAAGGGCCTGTACGCGCGGGCCCGCGCCGGGCAGCTGTCCGGGTTCACCGGCATCGACGACCCGTACGAGCCGCCGGCGCGCGCCGAGGTGGTCATCGACACCGCGCAGACCCCGCTCCCCGAGTCGGTCGCCCGCATCCGGGAGGCGATCGACGGGGCGACGGCACCTGTTCCCTGAGTCACACTCCTCCGGTTCCGTCGGGTGTGGGACCATGGGAGGCGTGACCGGTCGCGCCCTGCTCCTCGTCGCGCGCCGTCACATCGACCTCGCGCTGGTCAGCAGCGCGGTCTGTCGCCCCGCGCGCTGACCCCGGTCTCCCGCAGCACCCGCTGCGCCTCCCGATCTGGCAGCGCCCACCCCGTCCCGGTCCCGGCGCCGCGGCGGACGGCGCAGAAGGAAGTGCCACCGTGACGACCCCCCGCACCAGCACCAGGCCCCAGCGTCGCGACACACCACAGCGTGGCCAGGGCCAGTGGGCGCTGGGCTACCGGGAGCCGCTCAACCCCAACGAGCGGATGAAGAAGGACGCCGACGGCCTCACGGTGCGCCAGCGGGTCCTCGACATCTACGCCCACACCGGGTTCGGCGGCATCGACCCCTCCGACCTGCGCGGCCGGATGCGCTGGATGGGGCTCTACACCCAGCGGGCCCAGGGCATCCCCGGCGGGAAGACCGCCGTGCTGGAGCCCGAGGAGCTCGAGGACTCCTACTTCATGCTGCGCGTGCGCATCGACGGCGGGCAGCTCACCTCCGAGCAGCTGCGGGTCATCGCCGGGATCAGCACCGAGTTCGGCCGGGACGTCGCCGACGTCACCGACCGTCAGAACGTGCAGCTGCACTGGATCCGCATCGAGGACGTCCCCGAGATCTGGCGGCGGCTCGAGGCGGTCGGGCTGTCGACCACCGAGGCGTGCGGTGACACCCCGCGCGTCATGCTCAACTGTCCGCTGGCCGGGATCCTCGACGACGAGGTCATCGACGGGACCCCGTACCTGCAGGAGACCGTCGACAAGTACATCGGCAGCCCCGAGTTCAGCAACCTGCCGCGCAAGTGGAAGACGTCGATCTCCGGCTGCACCGACCACTGCACCGGCCACGAGATCAACGACGTCTCGTTCGTCGGCGTGGTCAACGAGGCCGGCGAGGCCGGCTTCGACCTGTGGGTGGGCGGCGGGCTGTCGACCAACCCCATGCTGGCCCAGCGGATCGGCGTCTTCGTCCGGCCGGAGCAGGTCAGCGACGTGTGGGCGGCCTGCACTTCGATCTTCCGCGACTACGGCTACCGCCGGCAGCGCAACCGCGCCCGGATCAAGTTCCTCATGGCCGACTGGGGCCCGGAGAAGTTCCGCCAGGTCCTGCAGGACGAGTACCTGAAGACGGCGCTGCCCGACGGCCCCCCGCCCGCGGCCCCCAGGAACGACCAGCGCGACCACGTCGGCGTTCTGCGGCAGAAGGACGGCAACAACGCCCTCGGCTTCGCGCTGCGCACCGGCCGCATCAACGGCTCGCTGCTGGCCCGCGTCGCCGACCTGGCCGACCGGTACGGCGCCGGGCGCGTCCGCACCACCGCCCAGCAGAAGCTCGTCATCCTCGACGTGCCGGACGACAACGTCGAGGACCTGGTCGCTGCGCTGACCGAGCACGACCTGCAGGTCCGCCCCAGCGCCTTCCGGCGGGGCACGATGGCCTGCACCGGGCTGGAGTTCTGCAAGCTCGCGATCGTCGAGACCAAGCAGCACGCGCAGGACCTCTACGCCGAGCTGGAGAAGCGGCTGCCGGACTTCGACACGCCGCTGTCGATCAACGTCAATGGCTGTCCCAACGCCTGCGCGCGGTTCCAGACCGCCGACATCGGCTTCAAGGGCTCGATGGTCCGTGACGACGCGGGCGAGATGGTCGAGGGCTTCCAGGTGCACCTGGGCGGCCACCTCGGCGTCGAGGCGGCGTTCGGCCGCAAGTTCCGCGGCCACAAGGTGACCAAGGCCGAGACGGCCGACTACTGCGAGCGCGTGCTGCGCGGTTACGTCGAGCGGCGGGAGGCCGGCGAGAGCTTCGCCGCCTATGTCGCCCGGGCTGACGAGGCCTGGCTGCTCTGAGATGGACGACCAGCCGCAGGAGGGAAGGACACGGCACCTGCCCGTGTTCTTCTGCCCGTACTGCGGGGACGAGGAGCTGACCCCGCACGGGGACGGAGGCGAGTGGCACTGCGCCGCTTGCCTGCGGACCTTCACCGTCCGGCTCACCGGAACAGGAGTGCAGCAGCCATGACGACCGCCGTCCGGCCCACGCGGGAGCTCGCCGCCGAGGCCGACGCCCGCTTCGAGGGCATCGCCGACCCCGTCGAGCAGGCGCTCGCCGTCCTGCGCTGGGCCGGGGAGACCTTCGGCGACGACTTCGCGGTCACCTCGTCCATGGCCGACGGGCTGCTCTCGCACCTGGCGTCGCGGGCGGTGCCGGGCGTCAACGTCGTCTTCCTCGACACCGGCTACCACTTCGCCGAGACCATCGGCACCCGCGACTGGGTCAGCGGCGTCATGCCGATCACGCTGGTCAACGTGCTGCCCGAGCAGACGGTCGCCGAGCAGGACGCCGAGCACGGCGCGAGGCTGCACGACCGCGACCCGGACCTGTGCTGCTCGCTGCGCAAGGTCCAGCCGCTGGCGAAGGCGCTGGCCGGGTACAGCGCCTGGGGCTCGGGCGTCCGCCGCGACGAGTCCCCGACCCGCGCCGGCACCAGGGTGGTCGACTGGGACGCCAAGCGCGGCATGGTCAAGGTCAACCCGCTGGCCGCGTGGACGGAGGAGCACGTCGACGCCTACACCGCCGAGCATCAGGTGCCGGTCAACCCGCTGCAGGAGATCGGCTACGCCTCGATCGGCTGCGCACCGTGCACCCGTCCGGTGGCCCCGGGCGAGGACCCGCGCGCCGGTCGCTGGGCCGGCCGCGGCAAGACCGAGTGCGGCCTGCACCTCTAGGCCCTCCGGCGGCAGGATGACCGCCGTGCCGCGACCGTCCCGCCTGTCCCCCGACCAGCTCACCGCCGCCCTGTCGGGGCTGCCACTCTGGTCGGGGGACGGCGAGGGCATCCGGCGCACCGTCGAGCTGCCCGGGTTCCCGGACGCCGTCGCCGCGCTCGTGCGGATCGCGTTCGTCGCCGAGCAGCTCGACCACCATCCCGACGTCGACCTGCGCTGGCGCCGGCTGCACCTCACGCTGGTCACCCACTCCGCGGGCGGGGTCACCGAGCTCGACCTCGAGCTCGCCCGCCGGATCGACGGGCTCTTCCCCGGCTGAGGGCGGGCAGGCCGGCCCGGGGGTCACCCCCGGGCCGGCCGGCGTCCTCCCGGATCGAGAGGAGGCTGCCCTCCGTCAGACGCCCAGGCGCTGCCCGTCGTGGCGGAAGACCACCGCGACGCTGGGCCGCGGGAAGCCCCCCTCGGCCCGGTGCTCGGGCCACGTGCTCGACGGGGTCTCCACGGTCGACCCGGTCGTCTCACCGGGGTGCTGCACCGACACGAACACCGACCTGCCGTCCGCCGGGATCATCGGGCCGCTGCACTCGGCACCGATGGGGACGGTGAGGAACGCCTTGAGGTGACCGCGCTCCGGGCCCGCAGTCGGCACGGCGAACAACCCGTCGTTGGTGCCCACCAGTCCGGTGGTGCCGGCTTCCTGGTTGCGGGTCGACAGGACGTTGCCGTCGGTGGAGATCCACAGGTTGCCGGCCGGGTCGAACTCCAGGTTGTCCGGGCAGGAGATGGCGCTCACCTGGGACTTGTCGTAGCCGGCGAAGTAGGTCTCCGGGCGCTCCGGGTCACCGGCGAGCAGGAAGATCCGCCAGCTGAACCCGGTCCCGCCGGCCGACCCCGTCTCCTCCCACTCGATGACGTGCCCGTTGTTGTTCCCCGGCTGCTCGCCGTAGCTCGCCTCGGCGCCCTCCTCGCCCTCCGAGAAGGCGTGCGAGCGGGTGAGCGGGTTGGCCTCGTCCGCCCCCGGCTGGCCCTCGGTGCCCCGCCGGGAGTTGTTGGTGAGCGCCGCGTACACGCGGCCGTTGACCGGGTTGACCTGGATGTCCTCGGGCCGGTCCATCTTGGTCGGCACCTTCGACGGGTCGTCGACGATCTCGTCCCCGGCGGCGTCGAGCACCGGGTCCCCGTTGTCGTCCAGCCGCTTGCCGAGCCGGTCGGCGGCCAGCCGGGTGAAGGTCAGCACCCACGCGACGTCCTTGCCGGGGATCGTCGAGCGGCCGTCCTCCACCAGGGGGACCCAGGTGCCGGTGCCGTCGAACTCGCCGTCGCTGGGCAGCGCGCCGCTGCCGTCGATCTCCGCGGCCGGGGAGTCGCCGGTGAAGCGGGCGACGTAGAGGTCGCCGTCCTCCAGCAGCGTCATGTTGTGCTCGCGCGTCCGGCGTCCCTCGCCCTTGCGGTACCGCCTCTTCGACACGAACTTGTAGATGTAGTCGAAGCGCTCGTCGTCGCCGGAGTACGCGACGACCCGGCCGTCCCGGTCGATCTGGATGTTGGCGCCCTCGTGCTTGAAGCGACCCAGGGCGGTGCGCTTCTTCGGCGTCGAGGTGGGGTCGTACGGGTCGAGCTCGACGACCCACCCGAACCGGTTCACCTCGTTGGGCTCCTCGGCCAGGTCGAAGCGGGGGTCGGCGGTCTCCCACCGCCGGGTCGGGGCGTCCTCGGCGCTGACGCCGTAGCGCTCCAGCGCCGCCAGCTGCAGGGCGTCGGTGATCGGTGCGGAGGCGCCGAAGTACTGGTTGAAGTTCTCCTCGCCGTGCAGCGTGGTGCCCCACGGCGTGATGCCGCCCGCACAGTTGTTCAGCGTCCCCCGGACGGTGCGGCCCTCGGGATCGGCGCTGGTCCGCAGGTACTCCGACCCCGCGGCCGGCCCGGTCAGCTCGAACTCGGTCTCGGTGGTGATCCGCCGGTTGCGGTCGCGCTCGGGGGTGGGCCGCCACTGACCGGTCCGGCCGACGCGGCGGACCTGCACCACGGAGATGCCGTGCGCCATCATCGCGATGCGCTTCTGCTCGTCGGTGATGTCTCCCGCGCCCTCCTCGTCGGCGACGCCGGCGAACATCAGCTGCTCGTCGGTGTACTCGTGGTTGACCACGAGCAGCGCGTTGTCGTCGTCGAGCGGGAGCCAGCCGATGAAGTCGCAGTTGTAGCCGAACTGCTTGGCCTGCGCCTCCGGGGTCTGGGCGTCGATGCGGAACTCCGGCGAGCCCTCCTCGACCGGGTCCCCCCAGCGCAGGACGACGGTGGAGGAGTAGCCGGCCGGGATGACGAGCTCGTCGAGCTGGTTCTGCTCGACCGGCTGGAACGTCAGAGGTGCGTCGGTACCGGCCGCTCCCCCGCGCCGGGGGCGGTCGTGGGCGGCCGCGGGCAGGGCCGGACCGGCTGCCACGACGAGGGCGCTGACCCCGGCGGCCTTGAGCACGTTGCGCCGGCTGACGGCGGACTGGACGACCGAGGCGAAGGTGGGGTTGCCGGTCTGGTTGGGCACCGGCCGGTCACACGCGTTGCCGCACTTGTAGAAGCACGTGGTGTGACTGGTGGTGCCGTGCCGCACCGTGTTGGCGCCGAGCAGCGGCAGGTAGCGGCGCCAGGGGGCGCGGATGTCCGTCATCAGGTTCCTCTGATCAGGTGACAAAGGTCCCTTGCACGCTAGGCAGCGGGCTCCCCTGATCAGGTGGACGCGAGGTGAAGCTCCCGTGACCTGTGTGGTCGCTGTGGGGATCCTGGGTCATCCCTGGACGGGCAGGACCAGCAGCGCCAGCAGCCGGTCGGCCTCGGCGTCGGGGTCGTCGGTGAGCCCGGTGTGCACCGGACCGGCCTGGACGACGGTGCTGCGCGGCGCGGTCAGCCAGCGGAACCGCGAACCCAGGGCCTCCCGCCCGGCGGCGCCCGAGGCCGGGTCGGCGGCGCAGACGTCGGCGGCGGCCTGCAGCGCGCTGCGGATCGCCTCGGGGTCGGCGGTGGGGTCCAGGGCCCGCAGCCGGTCGGTGTCCAGGTGCACCCGGGAGCCGAGGTAGTCGCGCTGGCGGCAGTAGACGAGGACGCCGGCGTTCAGCGACTCCCCCCGCTCCACCCGCGGCACGACGCGCAGCACGGCGTACTCGAAGGTCTCCCGGCTCACCGCTGTGTGATCCCCTCGGGCGGCGGCGGGCCCAGCCACGCCGGCCGGTTCTCCCCCCGCGGGGCCCGGCGCCGCGATCCGCCCGCGGCCGCGGTGGCCACCAGCGGCGGCAGCCAGGCGTCGCGGGCGGCCAGCCGGGCCAGCAGCTGGTCGACGTAGCGGGCGCGCACCGCCGAAAGGACCCCGGCCTCCCCACCCCTCGCAGGCTCGGGGCGGTGCCCTGACCGGGGCCACCCGTGTGCCGCCTCTTCCAGCCAGGCGTCGGGCACCTGGTGCAGCACCTGCTCGAGCAGCGGCCGGGTGACCCGACCGCCGAGCGCGGCATCGGCGGCGCGGACGTCGGGCGTGCACTCGACCAGCGCGTGCTGCGCGGCGTCGTAGGGCCGGGCCACCGCGGCGGCCGCGCCGGGCCAGTGGTGGTGGAAGGTCAGCGCGGCCCCGTGGTCGATCAGCTGCAGCCGGCCGTGCCAGAACAGCATGTTGGGGTTGCGCCAGGAGCGGTCGACGTTGCCCACGAGCGCGTCGAACCACAGCACCCGGCCGGCCAGCTCCGACCCGACGGAGCCGGCGGCGGCCTCGAAGTCGAGCGCCCCGGGCAGGTAGTCCAGCCCCAGGTTGACCCCGGCGGAGCGCTGCAGCAGCTCCTGCACCTCGACGTCGGGCTCCCCCACCGCCAGCTCGGGGGCCACGTCGACGGTGACCAGCGCGGGCACCGGCAGCGACAGGGCGCGGGCCAGCTCACCGCAGACGACCTCGGCGACCAGCACCTTCACGCCCTGCCCGGCGGCCCGCCACTTCACCACGTAGGTGCCCAGGTCGTCGGCCTCCATGAGACCCGGCAGCGAGCCACCCTCGCGCAGCGGGGTGACGTAGCGGGTGGCGGTGACGGCGGGCAGCACAGTGGCCGCGACCCTACCGGCGGGGACGGCGCCCGGACCGGCGACCACGACACTGGGGCCATGGGTCTCCTGCGCGTGCTCGACCCCGCCGACCTGACCGACGTCCCGTTCACCTACCCGGAGGTGGGCGCGACGCGGGAGCCCGCGCTGCCCGCGGGCTACGACCACGTGGAGCGGTCGGTCGTCGTCGGCTCCGGGGCGGCGGCCTTCGAGCGGGCCGCGGCGGCGGTGTTCGACTGGCGCCTGCAGCGCAGCGTCGGGCTGCGGGTGCGGGCGACCGGGCCGGCGGACGAGCCGGGCACCGTCGTCGTCCTCACGGCGGGGCTGCCGCGGCCGGGCTACGACATCCCCTGCCGCGTGGTGTGGGCGCAGACGACCGGTGACGAGCGTGGTTTCGCCTACGGCACGCTGCCCGGCCACCCGGAGAGCGGCGAGGAGGCGTTCCTCGTCCGACGGGAGCCCGGCGGCGACGTCGTCTTCACGCTGCGGGTCTTCGCCCGGCTGGCCTCGCCGCTGGCCCGGCTCGGCGGGCCGGTCAGCAGGCTGGTCCAGCGCCTGGCCACCGCGCGCTACCTGACCACCGTCCACCGGGCCGCCCGCGGCTGAGGACGCCCGCGCAGGGCCGACGCCGCGGCCACGGTGGCGACGACCCCGAGGGCGACGCGGAGGTGGTGCCAGCGGGCCCACGTGCCCAGCAGGTCCCTGGTCTCCGCATCGGTCAGGGAGCCTCCGGTGAACCGGGCGTTGGCCGGCTCGTTCACCGTGACGGTGACGGCCACGACGCCCACGGTGGCTGCCGCGGCCGTCAGGGAGGCCGGACCGGGACGGCGGGAGACGGACGCCTCCGCGGCCGCCGTGGCGACGCCGGCCGCTCCGGCGGCGGCGCCCAGCGGCACCATGAGCGCGCGGATCCGCGGGGCGTTCGCGGTGAACCAGCGGCGGAACTCCTCGGGCGGGACGCTGCGCCAGAACGGCAGCAGCACCACCTCGATGAGGACCATCCCCCCGGTGAGGAGGCCGGCGAGCACTGCCGAGAGGAGCCCGACCGGCCGTGCCGTGCCGGCCCGAGTGCGCTGCAGCGAACCCATGGGAGTCCCCTCCTCGCGAGGGCCGTCCGGAAGGCGGCGCAGGTGCGCGTCCGGAACGACGTGGGACGGGGCCGGATCGCACGGTCTCGCGCCGACGGCAGGGTATCCGGCGACGTCGTCCACGGGGCCGGTTCCGCACCCGCCGGCCGGTGGACGAGCCGGGCGGGGCCGTCGTCCTCACCGCCGGGCACCACTCCACCGCGGTCCGGGGCGGCCGCCGGCCGATGAGTCCGGCGGCGCCGGCCGGTCGGAGCAGGGGACGACACAGCGAGGAGGCAGCCGTGGGGCTGGCGGAGGACGTCGAGGCGGTGGTGGCCGGGCACGTGGTCGCGGACGCGGTGCCCGGGGCGGCGTGGTGGGTCCGCCGGGACGGCGAGGTGGCCCGCGGGGCGGCCGGGACGCACACGCCGGCCGGGGACGACCCGGTGCGCCCGGACACCCTCTTCCGCATCTCCTCGACGACCAAGCCGGTCGTGGCCGCGGCCGCGTTGGCTCTGGTCGACGAGGGGCGGCTGGGCCTCGACGACCCGGTGGACGACGTGCTGCCCGAGCTCGCCGGCCGGGAGGTGCTGGCCGACCCGGCCGACGCCGCCGCCGGCACCGTGCCGGCCGGCCGCCCGATCACCGTGCGCGACGTCCTCACCTTCCGGCTCGGGCTCGGCATGGACTTCACCGCCCCATGGCCGAGCCCCACCCTCGCCGCGCTGGCCGAGGCCGGGCTGCCCGCCGGCCCGCCCGCCCCACAGGCGGCCCCGGCGCCGGACGAGTGGCTGCGCCGGCTGGCCGGCGTGCCGCTGGCGTACCAGCCCGGCGAGCGCTGGCTGTACCACACCGGTGCCAGCGTGCTGGGCGTCCTCGTGGCCCGGGCCGCCGGCCGGCCACTGCCCGAGGTGCTCACCGAGCGGGTTCTCGCGCCGATCGGCATGCGCGACACCGGGTTCGCCGTGCCGGAGCACGCGCGCGACCGGTTCGGCCCGCACTGGACGCCGCCGGGCGAGGACGGCAGCCGCGAGGTCTACGACCCCGCCGACGGTCAGTGGGCGCGCCTCCCTGCGTTCCCCGACGGCGGCGACGGCCTGGTGTCCACCGTCGACGACCTGGCCGCCTTCGCCGCGGTGCTGGCCGCCGGGGGCCGCACGCCGGAGGGCACCCGGGTGCTCGCGGCGGAGACGGTGCGGGCGATGACCACCGAGCAGGCCGGCGCCGTGGACGACGAGGGCGGCGGCTGGGGCCTCGGGATCGGCGTCCGCCGCACCGACGAGCCCGGTGGCCGGCACGCGGGCTCCCACGGCTGGGACGGCGGCCTGGGCAGCTCCTGGTGGAGCGACCCGGTCACCGGGACCACGGCGGTGCTGCTCACCAACCAGATGTGGTCCTCGCCCCAGCCGCCGGCGCTCTTCGCCGACTTCTGGGCCGTCGCCTTCGGGCCCCGCTGAGCCGGGCTCGGAGGTCGCGGCGTTCGAGCAGCACTGCGCACACCGCCCGGGCGCGGGGCGACCCGGGAAGCTCGGCGGGACGGCGTCCTCAGGCGCCGGCGGCCGACCGCTCGCGCTCGATGAGCTCCTTGCTGCGCACCAGCCGCAGAAACGTGACGACGACGAGCCCACCGACGACGTTGAGCAGGGTCGTGTACCAGAACCAGGCCAGCCAGTCGCCGTAGCCGTACGGGGCGCCGTGGTGGATGGCCCCGAAGATGATCAGTGAGTCCAGGATCGAGTGGAACAGCACCAGGCCGGCGAGCAGGAACGCCCCGGCCACCGACGCGGCGAGCTTGCCGGCCTCGGAGTCCGCGCCGTGCTGCATGCGGGTCATCAGCGTGATGAAGGCGCCCGCCAGCAGCGCCAGCGAGACCGCCCGCAGGTCGAGCGGCGCCTCGACGAAGGTCCGGCCCGACTCGACCGCGGTGGCGCCGAGCTCCGGGAGGGCGTGCACGACCAGCCACATCACCAGCCAGCCCCCGACCAGGTTGGCCACCAGCGTGCCCGACCACAGCTTGGCGAGCTGCGCGGGGCTGGCGCGGCCGGCCACGACGGCGGTCACCGGCACGAGGAACCCCTCGGTGAACAGCTCGCTCCTGGCCAGCATCAGCGCGATGAACCCGATGCTGAAGGCCAGGCCGGCCAGCAGGTGGCTGCCGGTCTCGGCGTAGACGGCCAGCAGTGCGACGACGCCGGTGGCGACCTCCAGGCCGCCGGCGAGCCCGGTGGTCAGCACCTCCCGCCAGGAGCGGTGCAGCCGCTGGGCTCCCTCGTCGACGATCCGGTGGAAGGCCTCGACGACCTGGTCCTCCTCGGGAGCGTCGGTGGTGCCCAGCTCCTCGCGTGCGGACTGCGCCACGGCAGGCCTCCTCTCGGGCGGCCCGCCGGCTCCCGGGTCCGAGGTGGAGGCGCGACCGGACGGGAGCTACCCGGGCTCCCCGGCCGGTGCACACGTCGCGGCCGACCGGTCCGGCACGGCCGCCCTCCGACGGGGAGGATCGGGTCCGTGACCACACGACGGCTGGCGACCCTGCACGTGTGGGGCGTGCCCGGCCGGGCGGTGCCCGCCGCGCTGGTGCGGATGGCGACCGACCGGCGGCCGCTGCGCCGCAGCCCCGGGCTGCGCTTCGCCAAGCTGCTGGGCACCGGCAGTGGGCTCAGCTTCACGGTGCGCGACGCCGACCCGCGCCGCTGGGCGCTGCTGGCCGTGTGGGACGACGAGCACGCGGCCGCCGCCTTCGAGACCGGGGACGTCGTCGCGCGGTGGCGGCGGATCGCCGACGAGCAGTGGAGCGCCCGGATGCGGCCGCTCGCCGCCCGAGGCCGGTGGTCGCGGGAGGAGCCCTTCGGCCGGCCCTGGCCGCAGCGCTGGGACGGCCCGGTCGCCGCGGTCACCCGCGCCCGGCTGACCCCCCGCAAGGCGGTTCGGTTCTGGCGCGCCGTCCCGCCCGTCTCGGCCGATCTGCACGAGAGCCCGGGGCTGCGCCTGGCGCTGGGCATCGGCGAGGCGCCGCTCGGGCTGCAGGGCACCTTCAGCGTCTGGGACTCCGCGTCGGCGCTGAACTCCTTCGCCTACGACCGCGCTGCGCACGCCGCCGTCGTGACCCGCACCGCACAGGAGGGCTGGTACGCCGAGGAGCTGTTCGCCCGGCTCGCGCTGCTCTCGTCCGAGGGGACGCTGGACGGCCGCGACCCACTGGCCTGACGACGGTCGCGGGGGTGCGCCGATCCCCGGCGACCGGTGCCCCTCCTGTGGGCAGCGGTCGACTTGCGGGACGCGGTGGCCGTGAGGGCTGGAGAGACCCTCGTGGGTGCACCGTCTCCGGACCTCCACCCCTGCTTCCAGGAGGAAGCAGGGGTGGAGGTGCCGGCGGGACACCCGACGACCGGTCGTCGGGACCCGGTCAGCGCTCGCGATCCCGCCCCCGAGCCAGGTGGGCCCGCTCGGCGCCACCGCCGGCCGGCGACGGACACCGCGCGGTCACAGCCGGCAGGTCAGGTGCAGCTCGTCGCGGTCGTCGCCGGGGGCCACCCGGATCGCGCCGGGCATCCGGCCGAACTCGCGGTAGCCGATGTCGGCGTAGAAGGCCTCGAGGCCGGTGCCGCCCCGGACGGTGAGGTGGAGGAACTCCAGCCCGCGCGTGCGCGCGATGTCGTGCAACCCGGTCATGAGCACCCGGCCCAGGCCCCGCCCCTGCAGCTCCGGGCGCACCTGGACGCGCAGCACCGTGGCCCAGTGCCGCCGCAGCGGGCTGACCGACAACGAGAGGACGGCGAAACCGGCCAGTCGGCCGTCCACCCGCAGCACGGCGAGCAGCTCCCGGCCGCGGTGCACCCGCTCGATCACCGCGTCCAGGTAGGGGGCGACCCCCTCCTCGGTCACCGGGGGGACGAAGCCGACCGACCCGCCGGCGTTGCTCACGTCGGCCCAGCAGGCGAGCAGCTGCGCCCGGAGCTCGTCGTCGACGGTGTCGACCGGGCCGACCTCGGTGTGCACGGGCCCATCCTCCCCGGGGGACCCGCCGGCGGGCGCCCCGGACGAGCAGGTTCACCCGCTCGCGCCGAAGCGCTCCACCCGGATGCCGGCGGCGGGGACGCCGAAGTCGACGAGCAGCTGGCTGGCCGTCTCGGCGAACCCGTCCGACCCGCAGACGTAGGCGGTCTGCCCCGGCTCCCACAGCGGCACCAGGTCCGCGGCGGTGAGCCGGCCGGCCGGCCGCACCCCGTGCGCCTCGCGGGTGGTGACGACGACGACGCCGGCCGCCCGCAGCTCGTCGGCGTAGGGCAGCTCGGCGAGGGTGCGCGTGGAGACGGCGGTCCGCAGCAGGTCGGTGCGGCCGAGCTCGCGCGCGGTGCGCAGCATCGCCACCAGCGGGACGACGCCGGTGCCGCCCCCGATCAGCAGGGCCGGGTGTGTGCCGTCCCACACGAACCAACCGCCGATGGGGCCGCGCACCTCCAGCTCGTCGCCCGACTCGACGACGTCGGCGAGGTAGCCGGACACCTCGCCGTCGTCGAGCCGCTCGACGAACAGCTCGACCAGGGGGTCCGACGGCGCCGAGGCGACCGAGTACGAACGCTGCGCGCGGTACCCGTCCGGCGCGGTGAGCCGGACGACGTAGTGCTGCCCCGGGAGGTGGTCGACCCGGTCGGCCACCGACAGCCGCAGCCGCACGGCCTGCGGCACGGGACGGTCGACCTCCGCGACGGTCGCCGTCCGCCACCCGCCGCTGGGCGCCCGCCCGGCTCCGTCCCGAGGCTCGCCCCGAGCCGGCGCGGGGTCGGACGGCCTCGGTGCAGGGTCCCGCCGCGAGCTCGCGAGCGGTGGGGGGCAGCGAGGTCCTTCCGGGGGTCCTTCTTCAGTCACCCTGGTAGCGCTGCTCGCGCCACGGGTCGCCGCGGTCGTGGTAGCCGTTCTGCTCCCAGAAGCCGGGCTGGTCGCGCTGCAGCAGCGTCAGCCGCGTGACCCACTTGGCGCTCTTCCAGAAGTACAGGTGCGGCACGAGCAGCCGCACCGGGCCGCCGTGCTCCACCGGCAGCGGGCCGCCGTCGTACTCCCAGACCACCCACGCCCGGCCGCCGGTGACGTCCTCGAGCGGCAGGTTGGTGGTGTAGCCGGTCTTGGACGTCGCGACGAGGAAGTGCGCGTCGGCGGTCGGGCGGGCCGCCTCGAGCAGGGTGTCGACGCTGACGCCGGCGAACCAGGTGTCGAACTTCGACCACGTGGTGACGCAGTGGATGTCACCGCGGTACTCCGAGCGCGGCAGCCGGTGGGCCTCGTCCCAGGTCCACGTCGTCGGCGCCTCCACCCGGCCGTCGACGGTCAGGCTCCAGGTCTCCGGCGAGATGCGCGGCGTCGGCTCGGCGGTCAGCACCGGCCAGTCGCGGCCGACGTCGTACTGCCCGGGCGGCAGCCGCGGGTTGCGCTCACGGCGGCGGCCGAGGAATCCTCGCGTGGGTCCAGCCATGTCGTGTCCCTCCCCCGCGGGGGTGCCCGCGAACCCCGCGGCCGAAGTCCCGCCGCCCCGCGGGCGCGCACCCTAACCGCCCGAGCCGGTAAGGGCACCCTTACGAGAGCTGAGTCACCACGCGTTCACATGGTCGCCAGCCAGCGGGAGGCCTACCTTTGCCCTCGTGGTGACCGTGACGCAACCGGGACAGCGCAGAACCCCCAAGGCCGCCAAGACCAACTCGGTCGCCAAGAAGGCGGTCATGGCGGTCAGCGGCATCATCTTGGTGCTCTACCTGATCGCGCACATGATCGGGAACCTCAAGGTCTTCGCGGGCCGCGAGTCGTTCAACGACTACTCCCACTGGATCCGCACGATCGGTGAGCCGGCCGTGCCCGCGCAGACGACCCTCACGATCATCCGCATCGTGCTGCTGGCCGCCGTGATCGCCCACATCTGGGCGGCGATCTCGCTGTGGCGGCAGGCCAAGCGGGCGCGGCCGAACGGCTACGTCACCAAGAAGGCGGTGGCCCAGAGCTACGCCTCGCGGACCATGCGCTGGGGCGGCGTGATCGTGGGCCTGTTCGTCGTCTACCACATCCTCGACCTCACGATGGGCGTGGCGAACCCGGAGGGCCCCGGCACCACGCCCTACGACCGCCTGGTCGCCGGGTTCTCCAACCCGCTCATCACCGCGGTCTACGTGATCGCCCTCGTCCTGCTCGGCATGCACCTGCGGCACGGCATCTGGAGTGCCACGCAGACCCTCGGGCAGAGCAACAAGCGCCGGGAGCGGACGGTCAACCTCTTCGCCCTGGTCTTCTCCGTGGTGCTGATCGGCGGCTTCCTGCTCGTCCCGTTCAGCGTCCTGTTCGGGCTCGTCGGCTAAGGAGCTCAACGCGATGCCTCTCGACCTCTTCACCGTCGGTAACCCGATCGCCGACACCAAGGCGCCGGTGGACGTGCCCATCGGCGAGCGCTGGAGCACCCGCCGGTTCCGCGCCCGCCTGGTCAACCCGGCCAACCGCCGCAAGCTGACCGTCATCGTCGTCGGCACCGGCCTGGCCGGCGGCTCGGCCGCCGCGACGCTCGGCGAGGCCGGCTACAAGGTCAAAAACTTCTGGTTCCACGACAGCCCGCGCCGGGCGCACAGCGTCGCCGCCCAGGGTGGCATCAACGCCGCCAAGAACTACCGCAACGACGGCGACAGCGTGCACCGCCTGTTCTACGACACGGTCAAGGGCGGCGACTTCCGCTCGCGGGAGGACAACGTCCACCGTCTGGCCGAGGTCAGCGTCAGCATCATCGACCAGTGCGTCGCCCAGGGCGTGCCCTTCGCCCGCGAGTACGGCGGCCTGCTCGACAACCGCTCCTTCGGTGGCGCGCAGGTGTCGCGGACCTTCTACGCCCGCGGTCAGACGGGTCAGCAGCTGCTCTACGGCGCCTACCAGGCGCTGGAGCGGCAGATGGCGGCCGGCACCGTCGAGCAGTTCGCGCGGCACGAGATGCTCGACCTGATCATTGTCGACGGCCGGGCCCGCGGCATCGTGGCGCGCAACCTCATCACCGGCGAGGTGAGCACCCACTTCGCCGACGCGGTCGTCCTGGCCACCGGCGGGTACAGCAACGTCTTCTACCTGTCCACGAACGCCAAGGGCTCCAACGCCACGGCGATCTGGCGGGCGCACAAGCGGGGCGCGTACTTCGCCAACCCCTGCTACACGCAGATCCACCCGACCTGCATCCCGGTCAAGGGCGACTACCAGTCCAAGCTCACGCTGATGAGCGAGTCGCTGCGCAACGACGGCCGCGTGTGGGTGCCCAAGGAGCGCGGTGACACCCGTGACCCGCGGGACATCCCCGAGGACGAGCGCGACTACTACCTCGAGCGGATCTACCCGTCGTTCGGCAACCTGGTGCCCCGCGACATCGCCTCGCGCCAGGCCAAGAACGTGTGCGACGAGGGCCGCGGCGTGGGTCCGGGTGGCCTGGGCGTCTACCTGGACTTCGGCGACGCCATGAAGCGGCTGGGCCGGCCGGCCATCGAGGCGAAGTACGGCAACCTCTTCGACATGTACGCCCAGATCACGGGCGAGGACCCCTACGAGACGCCGATGCGGATCTACCCGGCGGTCCACTACACGATGGGTGGGCTGTGGGTCGACTACGACCTGCAGTCGACGATCCCCGGCATGTTCGTGATCGGCGAGGCCAACTTCTCCGACCACGGCGCGAACCGCCTGGGTGCCAGCGCGCTGATGCAGGGCCTGGCTGACGGTTACTTCGTCCTGCCGAACACCATCAACGACTACCTCGCCGACGGCCCGTTCCCGAAGGTCGACGACAGCCACCCGGCCGTCGCCGAGGCGCTGCAGGAGGTGCAGGGTCGGATGCAGAAGCTGCTGTCCATCAACGGCACCCGCACCCCGGCCTCGTTCCACCGCGAGCTCGGCCGGCTGATGTGGGACCTGTGCGGCATGGAGCGCTCGGACGAGAGCCTGCGCAAGGCCCTCGACCGGATCCCCGAGATCCGCCAGGAGTTCTGGACGAACCTCAAGGTCTCCGGCGACCAGGACACGATCAACCCGACCCTGGAGCACGCCGGCCGCGTCGCCGACTTCATCGAGCTCGCCGAGCTCATGTGCATCGACGCCCTCCACCGCAACGAGAGCTGCGGTGGGCACTTCCGGGCCGAGAGCCAGACCCCCGAGGGCGAGGCGCTGCGCGACGACGAGAACTTCGCCTACGTCGCCGCGTGGGAGTGGACGCCGGAGGGCGCTCCCCCCGTCCTGCACCGCGAAGCCCTCGAGTACGAGTACGTCCACCTCGCCCAGCGGAGCTACAAGTGACAGCGACACGTGAGGGCGCGACCTTCGCGTCCGGCACGGCGACCGACCCGGCCATGGCCCCGCACGGCATGACCCTGACGCTGCGGATCTGGCGGCAGAAGGGCCCGGCCGACAAGGGCCGCATGGTGACCTACCAGGTCGAGGACATCTCCCCGGACATGTCGTTCCTGGAGATGCTCGACGTCCTGAACGAGAAGTTGATCCTCGCCGGCGACGACCCGGTGGTCTTCGACCACGACTGCCGCGAGGGGATCTGCGGCAGCTGCGGCCTGATGATCAACGGTACGGCGCACGGCCGCGGCACCTCGGGTGGTCCCACCACCACCTGCCAGCTGCACATGCGCAAGTTCAAGGACGGCGACACGATCGACATCGAGCCGTGGCGCGCGACGGCGTTCCCGGTGATCAAGGACCTGTCGGTCGACCGTGGCGCGCTGGACCGGATCATCCAGTCCGGCGGTTACATTAGCGCCCCCACCGGCACCGCGCCGGAGGCCCACTCGATCCTGGTGCCGAAGAAGGACTCCGACGCGGCCTTCGACGCGGCCACCTGCATCGGCTGCGGCGCCTGTGTGGCGGCCTGCCCGAACGCCTCCTCGATGCTGTTCACCGCGGCCAAGGTCAGCCACCTGGGCCTCATGCCGCAGGGCCAGCCCGAGCGCAACGAGCGGGTGATCAACATGGTCGCCCAGCAGGACCGCGAGGGCTTCGGCGGCTGCACCAACATCGGCGAGTGCTCGGCGGCCTGCCCCAAGGGCATCTCCATGGAGAACATCTCCCGGCTCAACCACGACCTGCTCGGCGCCCTGCGCGCCGGGGCGCGGCCGAAGAGCTGACGGAGGGTGGGGCCCCGGGCACCGGGTCCCCACCCTCCGGCGCGTCCGGGGCCGGCCGGCCGAGCGCTCAGCCGACGGAGGCGGTGGCCCGGGTCCCGAGCCACCGCTCCAGCTGTTCGGGCGGCAGGGGCGGGCTCAGCTGGTACCCCTGGACCACGTCGCAGCCCAGGGCGGCCAGGGCCTCGACGGTCACCGGGTCCTCGGCGCCCTCGGCGACGAACACCAGGCCGAGCGCGTGCGCGAGTTGCAGGGTCGAGGTGACGATCGCCGCCGACCGGGCGCTGCCGGTCATCGTGCGGACGAAGGTGCGGTCGAGCTTCAGTTCGGTCACCGGCAGCGTCGCGAGGTAGGCGAGGCTGGAGTAGCCGGTGCCGTAGTCGTCGATGGAGACGCCCACGCCGGCCTCGCGCAGGCCGGCGAGCACGCGGACGGCGCGCTCCCGGTCCTCCATCAGCAGGCTCTCGGTCACCTCGAGGACCAGCGCGGTCGCGGGCACGCCGTGCCGCGCGAGCAGCCCGGCCGCCTCGTCGGGGAACCGCTCGTCGACCAGGTTCGACGGGCTCACGTTGACCGAGACCACCAGCTCGAGACCGCGGTCGGACCACTCGCGCCGCTGGGCCAGCGCGGTGTCGAGCACCCGGCTGGTCAGGGCCGCCATGAGCCCGGCGGACTCGGCCAGCTCGATGAAGGCGTCGGGGAACAGCAACCCGCGCTCGGGGTGCTGCCAGCGCACCAGCGCCTCCACCCCCTCCACCCGGCCGGTCGCCACCCTCAGTTTCGGCTGGTAGTGCAGCGTCAGCTCGCCCTCGTCGATGGCCCGCCGCAGCTGGGCGACGGCCTCGAGGCGGTGCCGGCCGGAGCCGTGCCGCTGCTCGTCGTAGACGACCGGGCCTCTGCGGCCGGCCTTGGCCGCGTACATGGCCAGGTCGGCCATCTGCAGCAGCTCCTGGGCGTGGCAGGAGTGCCTCGGGCCCAGGGCGATGCCCACGCTGGCCTCCACGCTCAGGGACATGCCGGCGAGCTGGAACGGCCGCTCGAGCGTGGCGCAGAGCCGGCGGGCCAGCGCGAGCGCGCCGTCCTCTCCCAGCCCGCTGGCCAGGACGACGAACTCGTCACCGCCGAGCCGGGCCAGCAGGTCACCGGAGCGCAGGTGGCCGGCCAGCCGCGGCCCGACCTCGCGCAGCAGCGCGTCGCCGACGCCGTGGCCGAGGGAGTCGTTGATCTCCTTGAACCGGTCGAGGTCGAGCACGAGGACCGCGGTGCCGCCGCCCGTCGCCATCCGCGCGTCCGCGACGGAGAGGGTCTCGAACACCTGGCGGCGGTTGGGCAGGCCGGTCAGCTCGTCGGTGCGCGCCTGCTGCCGACTGTCGGCCAGGGCGCGGACCTCGCGGAAGGTCAGCGCGGTGCGGGCGAGGGCGGCCACCACCGCGCCGAAGGCCAGCCCGCCGGCCACCGGGTCGCCCTCCTGGAGGTAGCCCTGCAGCAGCAGGACCAGCGCGCCGATGGCGCACAGCCCCGGGATGACGAGCGCTCGGACGCCCCGCAGCGGGTCGGAGGTGCGCTGCCGGGGCACCTGGCAGGCGGCCAGGCCGTAGCAGAGGAACGCCAGGCCCCAGCCGATGTCGAGCGGACCGCCGACGACGTAGGTGCCGTGCGCGACCTGGTAGGCGTAGCCGGTGTCGGTGACCACGAACATCGCCGTCCCGGCGGTGAGCCACCACCAGGCGGCACCGGCACCGCGGCCGATGACGACGAGAGCGCCGGCGATGAGCACCAGCAGCAGGAGGTCGGCGACCGGGTAGGCGACGACGAGCACGGCGCCGCGCACCGCCAGGTCGAGGTAGGCGCCGAACGCGAACGCCGCCGCGAAGGCCGCCGCGGTCAGGCCGGTGACGAAGGCGTCGAGCCACATGCTCGACGTCAGCCGCCTGACCCGCGCGCGCAGCATGCGGAACAGCGCGGCGGAGGCCAGCGGGTGGAAGCCGACGAAGGCCACGTCGAACCAGGCGGGGCGGACGATCGGCCCCGGCGAGGCGTCGGCGATGGCGTAGCCCAGCGAGCCCACGGTGTAGGAGCCCACGGCGGCGGCGAACAGCAGCCAGGCACAGCGGTCCTCCCGCACGGTGGCGGCCCGCGTCACCAGGAGTGCGGTCAGCCCGACGAGGAACAGCCACTTGCCACCGACGGCGAGGGTGGCCAGGAGGCCGTCGGCGCCCAGCCCGTGAGCGGCCACGGACAGCACGTAGGCCGATGCCAGGACGGCCGCGCAGCCCCGGACGACCCGCAGCGGCCGATCGGCCGGCTGCCGGGTGCGACCGCGCCGGGCACGCGCGAGGAGTCCGACCACGGGGACAGCATCGGCCACCCGGCGGCGGGCCTTCACCCCACGACGGCGAGCACCGGGCCTGCCTCACCCCGCGGAGGGGGACCGTGACAGCGCGTCCGTCCTGCCACACTGCGCGCATGCGGAGCCCGGCACTTCTCGCCCGGGGCCCTCCTGCAGGCCCGGCTCGACGAGGTGTTGCCGTAGCCCGGGCCGGTCACGGGTGCCCGCTGCTCCGCGGGACACGGGGCCCACGGCGCCGAGCGCGACCGGCTGTGACGCGACCTCGACAGCGCGAGCCGGCAGTCGGAGGACCTGCAGGCGGCGCTGGAGGTCGTCCACGAGGGCGCCCTCGACTAGCGGCTCTGCAGCGCGTCGAGGGCGACGGCCATGGCGGCCGCGACGCGGAAGTCCAGGCGGGGGTCGGCCACGGTGACGGTGTAGCGGTCCCGGATGGCCTTCTGCCGCTCGCTGGTCATCACCGGGGCGCCGGTCGCGGTGTCCACGAAGTCGAAGTGGAAGACGAACGGCACCCAGACGTCCCCGATGTAGGGGATGAAGTCCCAGACCCGGCGCAGGATGGCGATCGACTGGCGCCGCTCCCGACCGACGGCGTTGAGCGTCGGGGTCGACAGGTCCCACGTCGAGCGCAGCAGGCTGGCGCCGAACTGCTTGCGGAAGTACCCGAGCGGGTTGCCGTACTCGTCGAAGACGTCGTGCTCGGCCGCGACGTCGAGCCGCTGCCGCGCCTTGAACCGGAAGACCGGGCGGCTCTTCGAGGTGTCGGCGTAGAAGACGACCTCCTCCTTGAGCTTCATGCGCTTCTGCTCCGCGAAGGCGAGCAGCGGCCCCTCGGAGCCGTCGGGGTTCATCCCGACGACCTCGTAGCGGTTGACCATCAGCGTGATCCGCTGCCTGATGAAGAAGGCCGGCACGACCATCGGGGCGGGCGGCTGCTGCGGTCCGGTCGGAACGGTCACGTCGGGTCTCCCGTACGGGTCGGCAGAGTGTGGACGGGCGTCATCGTGGCCCATCCGACGCCGTCGTCGCCGTTCGACGACGCCGGGACGCTCAGCCACGGTCGGTCGGCGCGGGGCCGGTCCGGGCGCCGGCGACCGCGGTGTGCAGCCGGTCGACGTACCCGTCGACGATCGACGGTGAGCGGTCGGCGGGCAGCGGCGCCGACGGCAGCATTACCCACAGCAGCAGGTAGACGACGACGCCGGCGCCACCGGTCACGGTGAGGCCGACCATGCCGACCCGCCAGAGGACGGCGTCGATGCCGCTGTACTCGGCGAGGCCGCCGCAGACGCCGCCGAGCCAGCGGTCACTGCCGCTGCGGCGCAGTGCGGGCCGGGTGGGGACGGGGAGCGGGGAGGGAGTTGTCATGGCACGAGCCTGGCCCCGCCCGGGCGGCGCGGGAACCGGGGAACGCCCGGATCGGTCCCCCGTTCCCCGGGTCCGGGTGGTCCCGGGTGCGGGCTCCGGGTGTCGGCCTCCGCGGCTACGGTGCAGCGGTGTCCACGAGCGACCGCGTCCTCGCCGCCGGCCCCGCCGACGCGCCCGGCCTCCTGCTGCTGCACCCGTGGTGGGGCGTGACCCCGGCGGTGCGCGAGTGGGCCGACCACCTGGTCGCCGCCGGGCGGCGGGTGCTGGTACCCGACCTGTTCGACGGCGCGCTCCCGGCCACCGAGGCGGAGGCCGAGGCCCGCGCCGACGCCGCCCTGGCCGACCCGGCCACCGCCGAACTCGTGGCCGCGTGCGCGGACACCCTCGCGGCCGACGGCGTCCCGTGGGCGGCGATGGGCTTCTCGCTGGGCGCGTTCCTCGCCTGCCCGCTGGCCGGCCGGGGCGAGGCGGCACCCGACGAGCTGGTGCTCTTCTACGGCGGCCGGCCGCCGGCCGGGGACGTCCGCACCCGGCGGGTGGAGCTGCACGCCGCGCCGGGCGACCCGTGGTTTCCCGAGGAGGAGCTCGCGGAGGTGTCGTCGGGCTTCCGGGACGCCGGGGCGGAGGTCGTCGTCCACCGATACGAGGGGGTACGGCACTGGTTCGCCGAGCGGGACTCCCCCGGCTTCGACGCGACCGCCGCCGGGCTGGCGCGCGACCGGGTCCTCGCCCGGCTGCGGCCGGCCCCGTAGGTCAGGCGCCGGCGGGGGTGCGGCTGCGCTGCTCGGCGCCGACGTCCCCGTACGGGTAGTCGGCGCGGCCGGGGTCGCTGACGGCGTCCAGCCGGGCGCGGTCCTCCGGGTCCAGCGTCACGTCGACGACGCCCAGGTCGTCGCGTAGCTGGTCGGTGGTGCGGGCACCGAGGACGACCGAGGTGACGGCCGGCCGGTCGACCAGCCAGGCGAGCGCGACCTGCGGCATCGAGACCCCGCGGGCCTCGGCGACGTCCTGGACGACCTCCAGCACCTCCCAGGTGCGCTGCCGGGAGCCCACCCGGTCGTAGGCCTCCATGCCGCGGCCGGGGTCCTCCCCCAGCCGGGTCGCGCCCTCGGGCCGCCGGTCGCGGGTGTACTTGCCCGACAGCCAGCCGCCGCCGAGCGGGCCCCACGGCAGCACGCCGAGGCCGTTGTGCAGGCAGGCGGGGACGATCTCGAACTCGACGTCCCGCACCAGCAGGCTGTAGCTCGGCTGCAGCGTCACCGGGACGGCGAGGTGCCGGTGCTCGGCGAGGTCGACGGCCTGCTGCACCTGCCATGCGGTGAAGTTGGACAGGCCCGGGTAGCCGATCTTGCCCGCCGAGACGGCGTCGTCCAGGAAGCGCAGCGTCTCCTCGAGCGGGGTCAGCGGGTCCCAGGCGTGCAGTTGGTAGAGGTCGACGTGGTCGACGCCCAGCCGACGCAGCGAGTCGTCGAGGGCGCGCCGCAGGTGGCGGCGGGACGTGCCGAGGGCGTTGGGGTCCGCGCCCATCGGGAAGCGGCCCTTGGTGGCGAGGACGACGCGGTCGCGGACCTCGGCCGGGCGGTCGGCCAGCCAGCGCCCGGTGATCTCCTCGGCGGCACCGGCGGAGTAGACGTCGGCGAGGTCGACCAGCGTCCCGCCGGCCTCGACGAACAGGTCGAGCTGCTCGTGCGCGCCCGCCTCGTCGGTCTCGGCGCCGAAGGTCATCGTGCCGAGGGCCAGGGCGGAGACCGAGCAGCCGCTGCGGCCGAGCGTGCGGTACTCCACGACGGTGCTCCTGTCCCTCGGGGTCCCACGGGACGTTGCCGCAGCACCCGGGTGACCACCACTCGACGTCGGGACGCCGGCGGTGGCGGTCAGCCGCTCCGCCGGTCGACCGCCGCCCGGATGAGGCCGGCGACCTCCGGGGTCGCGGCGTACGCGCCGGCGGCCAGGAAGGACTGCTGGATGACCCCGCCCAGGTCGTGCCGCGACATCATGTCGTTGCCCATGGCCCGCTGCTCGGCCGCGCCGGGGGCGAAGACGACCGTCCGGACACCCGCCCGCCGCAGCGCCCCCACCTCGTGCCTCAGCAGGCGGGCGGCGTGCCGGCGGGACGCGGCGTAGACGTCGGGGAGCCACCCCGCGGGACCGCTCATCGGCGAGATGACGACGACGAGGTCCAGACGCCGACCGCGGAGGACCGCGGCGTTGGTGGGCGAGTGCACCCCGCCGTCGACGTACTGGTGCCCGCCGATCTCGACCGGGGCGAAGTACCCGGGCACGGCACAGGACGCCGCGACCGCCTGGTGGACCGGGACGTCGGGCGCACCCGGGCGGCCGAACACGACCCGGCGCCCGTCGCGCCGGCGGACGGCACAGATCCACAGGTCGGGCTCCGGCCACCCCGGTCCCTCCAGCTCGCGGAGAGCGGCCAACTGCTCGGCGACGTCGTGCCGTCCGGGCGCCAGGAGCGCCATGCCCGCCGCCAACGGCCGGAACCGCCACGGCCGGGTCAGCGCACGCTGCACCATGTGCCGCCCCGGCAGCCGCAGCGGCCGGCGCAGGACGTGCAGCGGGTTGAACGGCGCGAGCTCGGGGACGGGGGTGCCGGCCACGTGGCGGAGGACGTCGCCCTCGTCCGACAGCGGGGCCTTCACCGTCCAGGCGGCGAGGTCCTCGGCCGAGACGCCCAGCCGCAGCAGCGTGCCGGTAATGGAGCCCGCCGACGTCCCCACGATCACGTCGACCGTGCGTGCGTCGAGGCCGAAGTCGTGCTCGAGCACCGCCAGCACGCCCGAGTGGTACGCCTGGCCCACGACCCCGCCACCGCCCAGCACCACGCCGACGCGCGTCACGCAGTGAGCGTGCCAGGCCCCCGACCGGCACGGCGCCCCGCGGCCCCCGCAGTGAACGTGCCGGTCGGTGGAGGCGGCGTCGCTGCCGCCTCCACCGACCACGGCACTCAGGTGCGGCTGCCGCCGCCGATCATGGGGTCGTCACCGGAGTCCCGCACACCCTGCTCGACGCCCTCCGTGGACGACGGCGCGGTGTAGCCCGCCGGGTCCGACTCCCGGGTCAGCGCGTCGTCCCGCACCACGTCCGGCGGTGGCTGCTCGACGACGGTGACCTCCTGGGGCTGGCGCACGCCCCCCTCGGGCTGCGGCGTCTCCTCGTCCCCCTTCGACGACGCGGCCACGGCCGCGCCGGCCGCCGCCGCGACGCCGGCCACGGCCGCGACACCGGCGGCGACGGCCGTCCCGGAGACCCCGGCCTTGCCTTGGTCCCCGTGCGAGCCGACGGCGTCCCCGACGCCGGGCGTGCCGACGTCGAGGTCCTCGTTGATCGAGCCGCGCCACGCGCCGGTGGCGTAGCCCTCGTCCTCGATCAGCTCCTTGAACCGCTCGAGGTCCGACTTGACCTGCCGCTCCACGATGCCGAGCTTGTCGCCGATCTGCTCGACGGCGCCCTCGGGCTCGTACTCCAGGGTCAGGTACACGATCGTCGAGCTCGGGCCCGCGGCCTCGAAGCGGACGGCGCCGGCGTTGGTGGCGCCGCTGGTCGCGGCCCAGGCGACCTTCCGGTCGGGTTCCTGCTCGAGGATCGAGGCGTCCCACTCCCGCCGGACGCCGGCGATCTCGGCGACCCAGTGCAGCCGCCGGTCGTCGAGCTGGCGGACCTCCCGGACCCCGCCCATGAAGTGCGGGAAGTCCTCGAACTGGGTCCACTGGTTGTAGGCCTGGTTCACCGGTACGTCGACCTGGATCGACCTCTCGACCTTGGTGGTCATCGCTCGTCCTCCCTCTCGCGGGGCTTCGGAGCACCTCCGCTACCCCGGGGTGCAACGGGTGATGCACGGCTCCGCTGAGCGAGCTGCGACGCGCGGGGCACGTGTGACGTGCGGGTTCGCACCGGACGCGTCGTCCGCCGATGACGTGGGCATGCGCGCCAGCCACGTCGCCACCGCCCTCGCCGCCTTCCTCGCCGGGTCGACCGCCGCGACGGTCCTGCACCGCCGGGCCGCCCGCCCGACCCCGGCCGCCGCTCTCCTCCCCGCCACCCCGGCCGAGGAGAACGACGCCGTCGTCCTGCCCTTCTCCCGCCCGCTCGTCGTGGCCTCCGCGGTGGCCGCGCCGGCCGTCGCCGCTCCCGCCCGCTGCGGCGACAGCGGCGGTCGCACCAAGGCCGGCGCGCCCTGCGGCGCCCGCGCCACCGCCGGTGGCCGCTGCCACCACCACCCGCTGGCCGCCTGAGCCCGTCGACGTTCCCGCGGGAACGTCCCGGACCCTTTCACCCGCTGATGTCACGGCACCGGCGTGCGCCGGGTGCGCGTTCTCCGAGCTCCGGAGCTGCGCACCCGCGCACTCCGTCGGCTCCGTCGGTCCGACACGTCGGGCCACCGGCCCAGCGCCGGACGTCACAGCGCACGGGTCCGACGACCCTTCCCGATGCGGCGGCACCCGGAGGACCGTCCCGTCATCGCAGGGTGACAGCCCGGGGAGGGACCGTCATGGCACGGACGGGACAGCGAGCGGTCGTCGTCGGGGCGAGCTTGAGCGGGCTGTTGACCGCCCGGGTGCTCACCGAGGCGTTCGACCGGGTCACGGTGGTGGACCGGGACGACCTCCCGGGTGAGATCGCCGCGCGGCGGGGCGTCCCCCAGGGCCGGCACCCCCACGGGTTGCTCGCCCGTGGCCGTGAGGTCCTCGAGGAGCTCTTCCCCGGCCTCACCGACGAGCTGGTCGAGCACGGCGCCGCGGTCGGCGACATGCAGGGTGACGCCCGCTGGTACAACGACGGGCACCTGCTGCGCCAGTCCCCGATCGGGATGCAGGCCGTCGCCCTGAGCCGGCCGCTGCTGGAGGACCGGGTGCGGGCCCGTGTCCTCGGCCTCCCCGGGGTCGAGCTCGTCGCGCCCGCCCAGCTCACCGACCTGGTGGCGACGGACGGGCGGGTGTCGGGAGTACGCGTGCGCCACGGGAGCCCGTCGGTCGGCAGCACGGACGAGAAAGCGCTCCCGGCCGACCTGGTGGTGGATGCGACGGGGCGCGGGTCGCACACCCCGTCCTGGCTCGCGTCGCACGGCTTCGACCGACCGGCGGAATCCCGGATCGACGTGGACATCCGGTACACCACCTGGATCGTTCCCCGGTACGCCGACGACCTCGACGGCGATCGGGCCTGCCTCGTCGGGGCCACCGTCGCCCGACCACGGTTCGGCGCCGCCCTCGCGATCGAGGGGAACCGGTGGATCATCGCCGCCGGCGGGTACCACGGGGACACCGCACCGACGGACCTGGCCGGCTTCCGCACCTTCGCAGCTGGCCTGACCGCACCGGAGATCGCCGCGCTCATGGCGGACCGGGAGCCGCTCGACGGTCCCCGGACCTACCACTTCGTCAGCAGCACCCGACGGCACTACGAGCGGCTGACGCGGTTCCCCCGGGGCCTGGTGGTCACCGGGGATGCACTGAGCAGCTTCAACCCGGTCTACGGCCAGGGGATCACCGTGGCCGCTGCCGAGGCCCTCGCCCTGCGGGACCTCCTGATCGCTGGTGTCGACGACCTCGCACCGCAGTTCTTCCGCCGGGCCGCGGGGCTCATCGACGTGGCCTGGGACATCGCGGCCGGCAGCGACCTGCGACTGCCAGCGGTTCCCGGCCCCCGGCCGGTGCGGGTGCGATTGGTCAACGCCTACGTGGCGCAGGTCCAGGCGGCGGCTGCGGTCGACCCCGAGGTGGGCGCAGCTTTCCTGAGGGTGGCGAACCTGATCGACCCGCCGGCGTCGCTGCTGCGGCCTCGGCTCGGCACGAAGGTGCTCCTCGCGCGGCGGCGCGCCGCCCGCGTGGGAGCGTCGGCCGCGGATCGACCGGACCCCACGGTGCGGGTGCCCCGACCGCGTGACCTGCCGCAGGACGAGTCCACACCGGCGACCGAGCAGCCCCGCAGCCAGGCGTGACCCCAGCGGCGAGTGCCCTGCTGCGGTGACGGACGGGCGGCACGTGGCCTCCCCGGTCGGCCGCTCGGTGCCCGGCGTCCCTGACGCGGCGTCGTCACCCGATCCCGCTGGGGTCCCAGCGGCCAGCTCGTGCCGGGTCCGGGCGGCCGTGCGGATTGGCGCGCCACCTGCTGGGTAGCTGCGGGCGACGGCCGCCGACACGGCGTCCGGCCGCGCACGACAGGGGGCGACGATGACACTGCCCGACCGGGAGGCCGCGAGGGACTGGGTCGGCCGGACGGTGGTCGACCGCGACGGCGCCGAGATCGGGGTGTGCGCCGCCCTGCTGGCCGACGAGGCGACCGGCCGGCCGGAGTGGATGTACGCCGACCGCGACGAGGCGACCGTGGTGGTCCCGCTCGTCGACGCGACGGGGAGCGGCGATCGGGTGCAGGTCGCCGTCACCCGGGACCAGGCCGAGAGCGCGCCACGGTTCGGTCCCTCCCGCGAGCTGTCCCAGGACCAGGAGGCGACGCTCTACCGGCACTACGGCATCGACTTCTCGACGGCCACCTCGGACAGCCTCCTGCCGGCCGAGGCCGAACCGACCCACGCCGGGTCCACCGAGGCCGGGTCCACCGAGGCCGGGTCCACCGGGTCCGAGCCGACCGGAGCCGAGCCGGGCCCGACGGGGCCCGAGCCGACGGCACGTGAGCCGATGGCACCCGAGCCAGCGAGGGCCGCGCCGGACGCGGCCGCGGGACGGCCCGTCGCGAGCGGCGGCGCGGACCGCGGTCGTGGGGCCGCGGCGGCCGTGGCCGTCCTCGCGGCGCTGGCCGCAGCCGTCGTCGCGGGGGTACGGCTGCGCCGCGGGTCGTCCCTCGGGTCGGTGCGCCCGTTCCGACGCGCGGCTCCCCCGCCGAGATCGGCCGCGCAACGCGCCCTCGCCGGCACCGCCGCGGCCCGCGCGCGGGCCGCGGAGCTCGCGGCGGCGGCCGGACCGACGCTGGACGCGTCGGGCCGCCTCGCGCTGCAGGGCGCGTCCGCAGGGGCCGAGTTCCTGGGCCGCGCGGCGTCGACGGCGGTGCGGTACACCGACGTGGCCGCGACGCGGGTCGCGCCGCTGCTGGCCACGACCGGGCGCGCGGCCCGCGTCGGCACCGACTCGGTCCTGCGGGCGACCGATGCAGCCGCGTTGGCGGTCGCGGCCGCCGTGCCGCGGGTGGCCGAGGGCGCCGTCCGCGCCGGACGGGCGGGGCTGGGCGCCGTGCTCGCGCTGGGCGCGGCAGCAGAGGCTCTACCCGAGGCTGTGGCCGAGACCGGGGAACGACTGGAGAAGAGCTGGAGGAGAGTCATGGGCAGGTTGTCGTTGGGGCTCGGCCTGGGCGTCGGGTACGTGCTCGGCGCGCGCGCCGGGCGGGCCCGGTACGAGCAGATCAGGCAGGCCACGGCCGGCTTCATGGGACGGCCGGAGGTGCAGCAGGCCGTGGAGCAGGTCAGGGCCGCCGCCCCGGCTCCGCTCCAGAGCACCATCGACAAGCTCGCCGGGGGTGGGTCCGGCCGACAGGGCACGAGCGGCGGGACGGCGGACATCGGGGCGGTCGACCCCGTCGCGCCACCGCCGGCGCCGGCGTCGGGCACGGGTGGGACCCCCGGGGGCCGAGCTCCGGTGCCCGACCCGCTGGTCCCGCCCGCGAAGTCGAGCGACGACTCCACCGGGCGACCGTGACGACGGGGTGGCCGTAGCGGCCACCGCGTACGGGTGCGGGCTCGGCCGCGCCGGGCGTCCCGCGGACGTCTCCACGACAGTGTGCGCGGATGCGCAGTTCCTCCACGGGAACTGCGCATCCGCGCACACCATTGCCGGGCTCGGGACGCCGAACACGAAGCTTCTCGGGGCAGCCGACACGGGCGGTGGCTCGGCGCCGGCTCCTCGGTCACTGGTGCCGGGGATGCGGTCGCAGGGGTGCGGGGTTCAGCCGCCACAGCCGGTAGACCCACGGCAGGTCGTAGCCGAGGACGTAGGCCGTGTACGGGGCCAGGGCCCAGCGTGAGCGCGGGTCCTCAGCCACCGATCGCTGGAGCGCCACGAGGGGGACGATGAAGGCGCACAGGCCGACGAAGCCGGCACGGGCACTCCGACGGCCGAAGAAGACCCCGTTCCAGGCCTCGTTGCCGAGGAGGACCGCGAGGCTCCAGGCGGTGCTCTGCGCGTCGCGACGGTCGATGCTCCGTGCGAGCACGTAGCCGATGACCCCGTAGTAGAGCGCCCCGACGCTCAAGAAGGCAGGCAGCGGCAACTGCCAGCGCGGAGCGTCGAGTTCTCGGAACCACGCCATCGCCGCCTTCCCCACGAAGGCGTTGCCCGCGATCGCGGCCGCGCCGGTGCAGGCGCTCGCCTGCAGCACCGATCGCCGCGTCACGCCTCGCATGACGACTCCCGTGCCCCTCGACGGAGCGACCGCTCGGGGACCGTCGAGACCTCGGCGGCACCGGGCCACGAGGGCGCGGGGGACCGGGAGGCGCTGGCGGCCAGGGCGACGAGGATGCCCGTGGTGCCCCAGCCGCTGCGCCGGTAGGCGGACCGAGCCGAAGGCAGCAGGAAGATCGGCCGGACGTACCAGTTCAGCGGGTTGGCGTGGCGGTCGTCCGCCCGGTCGCCGAAGTCGGCGAGGTGCCTGCGGGATGTCCATGGCGGACTCCTGGGGTGGTGGGTGGGGGATCGGTCGGCGTCGCGGTTGCTGCGGGCACCGCCGGACCACTGGGAGTCGGCCCGGTCACGCCTCGCGCTGCATCGCCGCGATGCCGACCTGCCAGGCCTGCTCGGTGACCCCGTCCTCCGGGAAGCGGTGCGTCAGCTCGAGCAGGACCATGCCGTGGATGAAGGCCCACGCCGCGCGGGCCCGAGCCGGGCTGCCCGTGGCCCGTTGGAGCGGCGCGGCGGTGCGCTCCTCCAGCCCCGGAGGCAGGTCCGCGCGGGGCAGGGGTCGGTCGGTCATCAGCCGGTACACGTGCGGGTGTCTCCGGGCGAAGGCGCGATAGGCCCCGACGAACGCCGCCAGTGGGTCGGCCGCGCCGTCGGTCGCTGCCTCGAACCCGGCGGCGGCCTCCTCGAAGCCGGCGATGGTGATCGCGACCTCCAGCGCGTCCTTGCCGGGCACGTGCTTGTAGAGGGACGGGGCCCGGATCCCCATGACCTCGGCGATCCGGCGCATGGTCAGCGCGTCCGGCCCCTCCCGCTCCAGGACGTCCCGGGCGACGGTCGCGATCTCGCGCGCACGCGTCGAGAGGGGGTCAGCCACCGAGGTGCGACGCGGCGTGCTCGGCGCGGCTCTTGAGTGCCTCGTTCATCGCCAGGAAGGCAGGCAGCGTCTTCCGGTCCAGCGCCGCGGCGAGGAGCGGGACGAGGACACCGCGGAAGTCCTCCTGGTGGACGAGCCGGGTACCGCTCCCCCGGGGCTCGAGCGTGAAGGAGTGCTCGGCGTCCATGAGCCCGGGCACCCCCACCGTGCCGCGCCACCGCAACCGCCGGGGCACGTCCACCTCGACGAGCCGGGGGCGCAGGGTCGTCGCCCGGCCGCCGAGCGGCTTCATGGTCAGGGTCAGCCGGCGCCCCGGCTCCACGGCCCCCTCGGCTCGGACGATGAACGGGTTCCACGTCGGGTACGCGGCGAGGTCGGTGAGCACCTCCCACACCCGCTCAGGCGTTGCATCGATGTCGACGTCGGTGCGCAGCCGCTTGGTCATGGCGTACTCCTCGAAGAGCTAACGGTGTTAGCCACTACATTGGCTAACACCGTTAGCTTCGTCAAGACCTCGACCGCTGCGGATCGCTGCCACGGGGATCGAGCGACCTCACCGACACGATCGGTGCGGTGCACGCTGCTGCGGGCGGGACGGCGACACCGGCTCGAGGCCGCCGCCCCCGCTCACGCCGTCCCGTACCACCGGCAGGGGGCGAAACCGCCGTCAGACGTTGAAGCGGAACGAATCTGGGCTCTTTGGACGACGTTGAAAAGCGACGGATATGGCCTTTGAGCTGCGCATATGCTGTTGAGCAAGATCGGCAGTGATGGGGCCTGATTGACCGTTTTGCGGACTGTGTGCGGACTGCCTGTGGCTCGGCATACCCCTCCACACACCCCATGCGGTGCTGGCAGCCTGGTATCCGGCCGTGTCCTCCACGGGGTCCCCGCTGCCGGCCGAGCCTGTAGGGGCATGGCCAACTTCTTGCTGAGGTAGGACCGGTGCACCGGGCAAGCTCGACGTCGAGGAGTTCGTCGGCGAACACGCGTGCGAGGAAGCCCCAGCACCGCGTCAGTCAACGTTGGCCCTGAGCGGCCTGTTCAGGGCGATCTGGCATTGGTGAGGTGCTGCCACCCAGCACGAGGTGGTTAGCCGGCGTCCTGGGTTAGGTACTTGGTGATCGGGTGGTCGGGGCCGAAGACCCGGCGGGAGCGCCGCAGGGTGTCCTCGCCCAGGGCGCGGGCCGGCTCCGCCTCACCCAGCAAGGCCAGGGCGAGGGTCAGGGCGGCCGCCGCCAACAGGGTGGTGGTGCGGTCCGGGCCGAGCACCCGGTGGCAGTGCCGCAGGGTGTCCTCGCCCAGGGCGCGGGCCGTCTCCGCCTCACCCAGCAAGGCTAGGGCGAGGGTCAGGGCGGCCGCCGCCAACAGGGTGACGGGGTGGTCGGGGCCGAGCACCCGGCGGCTGCGCCGCAGGGTGTCCTCGGCGAGTGTGCGAGCCGGCTCAGCCTCACCCAGCAGGGCCAGGGCGAGGGTGAGGGCGGTCGTCGCCCCCAGGGTGGTGGGGTGGTCCGGGCCAAGCACCCGGCGGCAGTGCCGCAGGGTGTCCTCACTCAGGAGGCGGGCCGGTTCCACCTCACCCACCGAGATCAGGGCAATGGTGAGCCTGGCCGCCGCGGCGAGAGTGTCGGGGTGGTCGGGGCCGAGGATGGCCCGCCAGCGGTCGAGCAGCGGTTCGCCGACGGCTCGGCCGGCGTGGCTGTCGCGGCGGACCTGCAGATAGCGGACGGTGTCCAGGACCAGTCGTCGGCTGGCGGCAGAGTGGTCACCCAGCGGGGCGGTGACGAGGATGTGCGGAGCGAGCCGGGCGTAGCCAGCCCAGCTCGCCGGGTCCTCCGGGTCGCCGGGGGCGGCGTTGGCCAGCAGCGCAAGCACCTGCTCGGCGGTGGCCTGCTGCCGGTCTAGGGGCAGCTGCTGGCGGATGACCACCTGCACCAGCCGGTGCAGCTGGAAGGCGTCGGCGGAGCGGCGGGCCAGGGAGTAGCCGACCAGCGCGCCGACGGTGTCGGCCAGCGCGTCGGGATCGGCGGCGACGCTGCCCAGCGGCTCGCCCAGCAGCTCCGCGTGGTCACTGAACAGGGTCAGCGGCACGGGTTCGGGGGCGAGGAAGGCGGCCAGCTCCAGCAGCCGCACCGCGGCCGGGTCCTCGCAGCGCAGCCGCTCCACCGACAGCGCCCAGGCAGTGTCGACCCGGCCGCGGTAGCCGATCACCTCACCGCGGGCCAGCAGGCCGGCGCGGTGGGCGCGGAACCGGCGCAGGTAGTCCGCCGGCGGCAGGTCGGTCTGCTCCAGATAGCCGGCGGCCTGAGCGGCGGCCAACGGCAGGTCGCCCAGCTCGGCGGCCAGCTTGTCCGCCAGGTTCTCGTCCAGGGCCGGGATCCGGGCCCGCAGCAGCGCGATCGTCTCCGCTCGGGCAAGCACGTCGACCTCCAGCCGCCCGCCCAGCGCCCCCCAGCCGGGAGATCGGGAGGTGATCAGCACGTGCCCGGGACCGTCGGGCCGGTAGTCGGAAACGTCGGCCGGCCCCTCGGCGTTGTCGAAGACCAGCAACCAGCGGTCCCGGGCGCGCAGCTCGGCCAGCAGCCGCTCCACCGTGTCGGCCACGGTCGGGCCGGCGGAGAGGCCCAGCCGGATGGCGAGGGTAAACAGTTGCTCGGGGATCAGCACCGGCTGTTCGGCGTCGATCCACCACACCAGGTCGTAGTCGGCGGCGAACCGGTGCGCGTACTCCAATGCCAGCTGGGTCTTGCCCACCCCACCCAGCCCGTACAGGGCCTGCACCACCAGCGTGGCCTCGCCCGCGTGCAGTCGCCGGCGCAGCTCGGCGAGCATGCCGTCCCGGCCGGTGAACCGCGGATTGCGCGGCGGCACCTTCCACACCGCCGGTAGAGCACCGGCGAACCCCGGCCGGTCACCCGGTCCGTCACTCCGCGCCGATCCTCCACGGGGAAACGGGGGTGGGCCGGTCGGTCGACCTCCGGCCAGCCGGGTCCGCAGCCGGGCCGCCGCCGCGGCCTCGTCCAGGCCGGTCAGGTCCAGATGGATCAGCGGTGCGTACAGCGGGGGCAGGGTGACCGGCTCGACCAGCACCGGCACGATCCGAGCTTCGGTCGCCGCGGACTCCACGAAGGCCGCCCGAAGCTCAGCGCCGCCGAACACCGAGGCGAAGTAAGCCTCGGTACACACCGCCAACAGCCGGTCGGCCCGCTCAAGCGCCGCGGCCATGCGGGCCACGAAGTCCTCACCCGGCGCCCAGTCCCACACGTCCAGCTCGACGCTGTAGCCGACCTCCTGCAGCTGCCAGGCCAGCCACTCCGCCCAGGCGGTGTCCCGCCCGGCATGACTGACGAAGAAATCGGTCCCCCGACCGCTCACGCACCAGTGCTACACCCATCACCCGGCGTACGCGATACCCGGCGCTCCCGGTCCTCCGCACCGGTCGGTGCGCGCGGAAGCGATTCGGTGTCCCAGCCGCACATGCCTGCACAACCGGGTGTCCCTCAAGCCGCCTTCAGGGCGCAGGTTGCCTGTCGCGGCATTAGATTGGCCGAACCTGGTCCGTCCGAAGCCAGCCGAGAGACTCCTGACAGAACTCAGGGCCCGTCTTCCTTGAGCCACGCGCACGGGCCGCGGAGCAGGCCGTCGCTGGTGTTCGTGGACCAGCCATCGAGCCGGCGGTCGCGGGTGGCGCCCTCCGGCAGCAGGCTCACCTCGACGGCGACCGGACCGGAGGGGCACGTCGTTCCCCGGCCTTCGTGAGCGCGTGCTCGACACGCCCCGGCTTAGGTGTTCGGTGATCGGCACCGCCGGAACGTGAAGCCCCGTGCCGACAGTCGACGTCGACACGGGGCTACGGGTGACCGACTTCAGCGCTCTGCAAGGTCGCTGCTCTGGGGAAGGCGTCAAAGGGTGAGCAAGCACCCAAGGGCGGCCCGCCCCACCATCAGTTGCCGGCGGCCCGGAACTGCTCGACCACGTCGCTCTTGATGCGGCCGCGCGGAGAAACGTCGATGCCCTGGCTCTTGGCCCAAGCTCGGACGGCTGCGGGGTCGATCGAGTCAGTGGTGGTGTGACGAACAGCGGCCCGGCCTTTGCTCGTCGAGCCGGACTTACGACCCGCCGAGACGTACTTCGACAGGGCGTCGCGGAACTCGGCGGCGTTGTTGTCCGAGAGGTCGATCTCGTAGCTCCTGCCGTCGAGACCGAAGCTGACAGTGGTGTCGGCGGGGGTTTCGCCATCCAGATCGTCGATGAGGACGACGGAAGTCTTCGTAGCCATAACGGTGATCATCCGCATATTTGCTGTCGAGTCAAGGCCAAAGCTCAGCCGTGCGGCCTATATGACTCAACGCGGTGAAGGATGTACTTCGGGATAGCAATGACCATGCACATTGCCCTACAGCTCACGCCGTGGATAAGAGAGACCACTCAGCGGTCCCCTGTTTCCTCTGCAAGCAGACCTTCGTGGTGAACGACGCCCCTGACATGAGCCTGTCCGCGAGATGCCAGTGGCTGGACGCGAACATATATGCCAGAACGAGCTCGACGCCGACGAGCTGGCGCCCCAGGCGGTCGAGTGGGCTGAAGGCATCCTCGCGAGTGCCGGCGCATAACCAGCGCGTACGCCCGCGCCTCCGGCCACGGCATCCTCGACCTGGCGGTGTTCGGCCGGTCGGCTCCGCACGCCGAGGCCATCGGCCGCTGCCGATCGCAGGGCCGCCTGCCGGCGTGGCTGGCAGACTTGAAGTGTCCTGTCAGGTCGATCCGTCGACGCATTCTCTTGGCATCGGAATTTAGTAGTCGGGTCCGCCGGGTCAGCAGGCCCGACCGCCCGACCGTTTGGAGGCCAGATGGATGGGTCGGGTTGCCCTTCGCCAACCCGACCCGTTGTCCGCCGTCCTGCACGGCCACGGGATCCGCTCCTACGCTGCCCGGCGTGACCGCTGATCGGCCGGCACGGGTAGAGGACGTGCACGAACTCGCGCTGGGGCTCCCGCACGTGACCGTCGTCCACGGGGCGCGCGGCAATGCCGTGTACCAGGTGGGTGGGAAGTCCTTCGTCTTCTTCCGTACCCCGCGGCCGGACGCCGTGGACGCCTCGACCGGGGAGAGGCTTCCCGACGTGATCGTCTTTTGGGTCGAGTCCGAAGCCGACAAGCAGGCCCTGGTCCAGGATGAGACAACGCCGTTCTTCACCACCCCGCACTTCGACGGGCACAACTCGGTGTTGGTGCAGGCCAGCCGGCTCGGGGAGATCACCCGGCAGGAGTTGGCCGAACTGGTGCAGGACGCCTGGCTCGCTCAGGCCTCCACCCGCAGGAAAGCCGCCTGGCTGGCGGCGCACGGCACCACGCCGATCTCGGACCCGGCCCCGACCGACGGCGAACTGCGGACCCTCTCCTGATCTCGCGCCAACCGGGGTCGCGCTCGTAGGGACGGGTCCGACGGTCGCCGCAAGTAGCGGATCGTGGCCGTCCCTTGGGCCGCCTTCGGCGCGAACGTTGCCTGACGCGGTGCTAGCCGTTCGCGTCGACGCGGAGATCGCCCAGACCAACGCGGATCTCGAAGTCGTCGTCCTCACCGCCGACTCGCTCGGCGAAGCAAGCGCACCCACGGCCGCTACTTCTCCACACCTGCGGAACTCGTCCGAGCCGCGCTTGATGGAGACCCGGTGCCGGATCCCCGCGAAGGGTCGGCCGAACGACGACTCCCGCACGTGCAGCGCCAGCTGTGGCGACCACCGCGACCGGCACTGATACGGACGAACACCCCATCAGGGCGCGATTCGTCATCGTGATCTCTCGGTAACCTGCTGATCATGAGTTCCACCGACGGCTGGGACCTGACCGTTCCCGAGGACACAGCCGAGTTGCTCGCCGAGCTGCGCCGCCACGGCGTGCGGCCCGGTCACCGCCTTCACGTGGTTCGCGCTACCGACGAGTCAGCGCAGCAGTCGAGTGATCCCATCGAGCGGCCGGCGTCCCGCAAGCTGGACTTCATCGGCTCGGTGCACGGGGGCCCCGACGACCTCTCCACCCGGACCGACGACTACCTCAAGCGGGGCTTCGGCCACGAGTGATCCTCCTCGACACCAACGTCCTCGACACCAAGGTCCTCGTCGCCGCCGCCAGGACCGCAGACACCAACCACCACAGCGCGGCGCGGCTCCTCGAGTCTCTTGATGAACCGCGACTGGTCCCGCCCACCGTGGTCGCCGAGGTTTGTTACCTCCTCAGCGAGTGGGGCGGCCCAGACGCCGAGGCCCGTTCCTGCGCGATTTCCGGCCGGGTGGCCTGCAGTTGGCCGAGCTGACCGACACTGATGTCGCTCGTATGGCCGACCTCGCCGAGCGCTATGCCGACCTTCGCCTCGGCGGTACCGACGCGTCGGTCATCGCCATCGCCGAGCGCCTCGGCATCCATCGCATCGCCACCTTCCATCGGCGGCACTTCACGGTCGTTCGCCCGTCAATGTCGAAGCGTTCACGCTTCTGCCGGAGGCCACGTCGTCCTGACCCGGCGAACACCCGCGTCGACTCAGGCGCTGGCCCTTCACAGGGCTCGGCGGCCCTTGTCCACCTTGGTCTCCGTCACGTAGGTCATGGACGGCTGACGCTGGGGTGGCGTCCTGCAGCTCAGTGATGACTCAAGCTCATCGCCCGAGGCCGGGCCCCATGCCGGGACGTCCCACAGGCTGCCGGTCGTGCTCGGGTCGCGGGTGACGGACGCCCGGCGGTGGCGGTGGGGTGGTCGCCGGTCCACGCGGCGTGCGGTCGGCGCTGTGCTCGGCACGCCAGCTGTCGCGTTCCCGGATGAGGCGGTCGGCCGGTTGACCGAGGAGGGCCGCTTCGGCCCGGAGCTGCTCGATTCGGGCCCGCGCGGCGACGAGCTGCTGCTCGGCGTGCGCCACCTCCCGTGCGGTGTCGGCTTGCAGCCCGGTGAGGTCGGAGCCGGTCGCGTCGAGGCGGGTGAGCCGGTCCGCCCACTGACTCTTTGCGTGGGCGAGGTCGCGCCGGACGCGGTCGTGCGCCGCCCGTGCGGCGTCGGCGGCAGCGGTGAGCCGGACGTGCTCAGGGCGGGTGGACTCGGCGTGGCTGCGGGCGTGACTGCCGAAGGCCGCCTCCAGGTGCGGGCGGTCATCGGCCGCGGCAGCGAACGCGGCGATCCGCCGCGGGTCGCGGGCCATGGTCGGCAGCAGCGGACGCCAGGTGTGCGCCCAGGTGGTGAGCTGCTCGGCAGCCCGTGCGACGGCGGCTCGCCGCAGCCCGAATCGGCCGGGCCCGTCGAGCACGATGCGGGCGGCCTCGGCGGCCGTGCCGCGCTGGGCGTCCCAGGTGGCCAAGAGCTCTCCGCGGACGCGGTCGGCCTCGGCGGCGACAGCAGTGGCGCTGGCCTCGGTCCGCTCGCGAGCGTGCTCCACATCGAGTTCCGCCCGTCCGCACGCGACCTGCAGTGCGGCGAGCCGGTCGACCTGGTCGGCCTCGAGCGCGGCGATACCGCTCAGGAGGTCACGGCGCGACCGGACGACGGCCAGCTGATCGAGGCAGCGCTGCTCAGCCGTCCACGCGGAACGCAGATCCGCGAGCGCTTGAGCCAGCGACCGGGGCTGGGCGTAGCGGGCGGCCTCCCGGGCGGCGAAATCCGCGGCGTGACCGGGGCCGAGGTCGGCTCGGTTGCGGCTGAACACGGCGATCCACTGCTCCCGCGCCTCGGCCAGGTCCTCAGCGATCAGGTGGGCGGTGTTAGCGGTGCGGCCGCGGGTCATGCCGACGTAGGCAGCTGCGGCGCCGGTGTGCTCGCCGATCACCATGTGCGCGGTCGCGACTGTGTCACCTTGCACGCCGTGCGCGGTGCTGGCATAGGCCAGCTCCACATGGGAGGTGACGTAGTCCGCCGGCAGGACACGCTGCCGCGGCGTGGACGGGGTGACGTCGGCAGGGGTGACGTTCCTTGTGCTGGGAATGACGGTCAGCAGGCCGTCGCGGTCGACGGCGGTGACGGCCCAGGTGTCACGGTTGGCGACGCCGAGGTGGCGGTCATTGCGGCGGGTGGCGAGCCGGTCGCCGACCCCGATGCGCTGCCCGCTGCCGGTGATCGCGACCTGCGCGTCGTCGACCCGGCCAGCGGCAACCAGCCGTTCCCGGATGGCGGCGCCCAGCTCGGCGGCCTGCTCGCGGGTGTCGACCACCACCGCCACCTGCTCACCGACCCCGTAGCAGGTGGCGGCGGTGGCGGCCAGCGCCTCCTGTAGCGCCGCGCGGGCGGCGTGGACGCGGATCCGGCCGCGGGCGGAGAGCGTGTCGAACACCGCGCCCGGGTCCTCGCCGGTGCGCATGGCCAAGGTCAGCCCGGCGTACTCGCCGTCCGGCGCTGTCTGCCCGGTCTCGTCGGTGCGGACGAAGCGGTGCACCGCGTCCAGGGTCAGGTGGGCTGCCGGGTCGACCTCGCGGGCGGCGAGGTCGAGGACGCCGCCGCGGCCGACGGCGGCCAGCTGGTGGCGGTCGCCGAGCAGCGCCAGGCGGACCCGGCACTCGTCGGCGATGGTGAGGAGCCCGCGGGCGGTGTCCTGGTCGAGCATCCCGGCCTCGTCAACGACAAGGAGGTCCCCCGCGGCCAGCCGTGCCGCGCCCCTCGGGCCGGCGTGGGGAACTCCGGTGACCGGGTCAGCCTGGCCGAGGGCCAACCGGGTCCAGACGCCGTCCTCGGCCCAGCGCCAGCCGTGTTGGAAGGCCAACCATGCTGCCGACCCGGTGCGGGTGCCGACCTCCGTGGCGGCGACCTTGGCCGCCTTGAGGGTCGGGGTGACCACCACCAGCCGGCGCCCGTCGGTCTCGAGCAGCTGGCGGGTGGCGGCCAGGGTGGTGGTCTTGCCGGCGCCGGCGGCACCCTCGACCACCACCAGCGGCCGGTCGCCGGTCAGCGCGGCGACCGCCGCTGCCTGCCCGGCATCCAGCCGCCCGCGCACGACAGGCGGCAGCGCCGGCTCGTCGGCGTCCTCGACGATCTGACTGCGGGCGGCGAGCCGGTCGAGCAGGTCGGCCTCGACGTCGAGTACCGGCTGGGACGTCCACGCCCGCAGGTGCTCGGGAACAGCGGTGCCGTCGCCGGCCAGCAGCGGCACGCATCGGTGCAGGGTGCGGGTGGTGAGGTCCTCGGCCAGCTCGCCACGGACGGCGGCATCCACCACGATCCCGGCGGCGGCGATCAGCTGCTCCACCTCGCCGCGGACGTCGGCGGGGTTCCACGCCGAACGGCCGGCGGCCAGCCGGGCCAGGACGCGACCAACCGCACCGTCGCGGTCCAGCCCGCCCACCGGGGTCGGGGTCAGGTCGAGGGGCCGTCCGGGGTCGCGGTAGCCGAGGGCAACCAGCTCGGCCACCCAACGGGCGGCGAGGTCCGCGCCGGGTTGCGGGGTGACCTTGTCCGGGCGGCCCTCGGCCCACGCCCGCGCATCCCAAGCCCGCCGCAGCGCCGGCCCGGGCGTCTGGCCGGGGTGTGCGGTCGTCCACTCCCGTTCGTAGCGGTCTCGGTGGCGGCCAATCTGCGCCGCCCGGGCGCTGAACGCGCCCACATGCTCGGCGAGCTCCAGTACTTCTCCAGTCGCGCCCAGGGTGTAGCCGTGGCTGGCCAGTGCGGCGCGGAATTGCGGGTCGGTGGCGACCGCGGCGTGCCCGATCCCGTTGATGGCCGCGAGGAAGTCCCGCACGCCCACCGTGTGCAGCCCCCGCCATCGCCCGGCGGCGAACACCCGGGCGTTGACCTGCAGGTGCAGATGCCGGTGCGGATCCCCGGCCCGGGAGGTGTGGTGGCGGACCGTCACCGCCTCCAGGCGCTCGACCGGCATCTGCACCTGCCCACCGCGCGGTCCCACCCGGGTGGTCGCGTGCTCGCCGAGCCAGCCGATGACTTGGATCGCGGCGCGGTCCTGCGCGGCGTCGTAGGCGGTGGCGATGTCCGGATGCAGGGCGGCGGCCAGCGACCACGACTTCGGCCCGTTGACGACCACCTCGACGAACCGCACCGCCCGCTCGTCTGTGCGCAGCCGCCCTCGGGCCGCCGCGGTGTCGGGGTTCAGGCCGGCCACCCACGCCTCGTAGCCATCCCCGGCCAGCGCGGCGAGCTCCTGCACTCGACCGCCGGCAGCGGTGTAGCGGCGGGCGATCCCGGTTCCCTCGGTCAGGTAGTAGTCATCGGCCCGGCCCCGGCCGGTCTCCACGTAGTGCCGGGCCGCCGCAGGAGCACCAGCGTAGACCTTCATTCCGCCATGCATTTATCAACGCCACTCAACAATGACCAACACGCCACCCCCAGAAACGGCGTTGGGCCCCACGAAGCTGGGCCCGGACTACCCCCATTGGTAGCATGCGTGCCGTCTTCTGTACCGTCTTCTGTACGTTCCCGGGCACTGTTGATGATTGCTGATTATTCTGCAGTCAGATCTCCGCGGCCGGTCTGCTGTTTGGAGTCCGAGCAAGGCACAAGGTCCGATCGTCAAGTTTCCGCGTCGGCGAGGCTGAGATCAAGGGCGCCGGCGAACACCTTGCGCTCCCGATGTCGATGCCTTCGACGAGGGCCACCGGGTCTGAGGTGCGGGAGGGAGTGGGCGAGTCTGGCTCGCGCGGGACCCCCCACGGCGAGGCTGTCGGTTTCATGGGCGGGCGTGCCGCGGAGTGCCGAATGTCCCTCAAGACGGCCCACGGGATACTTCGGATGGACGGACTTTCCCGTGCGGTTGCGCTCAACAACGAGGCAGATGGGCGCACCCGCCGCGACTCTGACTCTGCTGGCCAAGGAGCCGCCAATGGCAACGAGCCTGATTAACTTTCGCCGATCCTGCCGCCAAGTGCGGCGCGGCTTCCCTTAGGTGCAATTGAGCAGGGCTGCGACTAGGTAGCAGCGCCGAAGTCAGCCACGAAGGCCTGCAGGCCATCCGCGAATTCCGCCATGACGACTAGAAGGCGTCGGCCGCGCCCCCGGCCTGCCCGCATGTGCCGTCTTCTTTCCGAGCGAGGGTGGACCCTCCGCGAGCAGCAGACCCAACTCGAGGACCAGGATCTGGTGAACATGGTCCGTCGCGATGGCCGCCCCGGGGGTGTGCTCGTCGGAATCAGCTCATAGGGCTCTTGTGGCCTAAGCGGCAACACCGCCAATAATCTCATTGGGCCACAGAGGTCCCACGGCCCTCGATCGCCGCGACGCCCGAGGGCGCCTAGTCCTGATGTGCCTTGGGTAAGAGTTTGTATTTCTCGAGATCGCTGGCCGGCCACATGGAGATTGGTCGCATTGCTAGTTGCTCATTGTCAAAATCGCGAACCGGAGTGATTTCCGAGTAGCACCACTCGGGTCGACGGAGATTTCGAACTGCCTGCTCTGATTCGAACTCAGCGATGATCAAGCCGCTGTTCTCGCCAAGGAACTCGTCGATATCCCAGGGGCCCTCGCTTGTTACGATGCTGAAGCGACGCTTACGGATTATATGGGCTGCTAGCCGCATCAGCAGGGGGGCGATGTGGTCGGGAACGGGCCAGTCGTGCTCAAGGCGAGCGGCATTTTGGCGGGGTCCCTTGTACTCTAAGCTCCCAATGGCTTCGTACAGCGGCGGTCCCGTCTCGCTTCGCATTCCCATCCGTCGGCGAATTCGCAGCGTGGCCCCATCGTGGGAGGCCAAGTAGCCTTGCACAATAAGCTCGTGACCGTGCCGCCTGTCGAGCCCGGGCACATCCTCAAGCGAGTGCACCAGGTAGCGGCGCTCATGCTCTGTGCGTGTCGCCACTGCACATCCTGGAGAACAGTTCGTCGACTTCAGTCTCGCGCATAGATGCCACAAAATCGATGACGCCCCGGGCAATATTTCTCGCACGATCGTCGCGATATGCGCCGTGTCGATTGTTCGCCTCAAGGAGCGTTGAAACGAGATCGCGCAAAAAATCTGGCAGGGCGTTCGCGTTGGCGCGTATCTCGCTGGCACTAAGCTTCGTAGGGTGTCCGCCCCATGGCGGGATGTCCTCCGTGCGAAAGGCCTCTGTGCACCAATCGACGAGTTCGAGAGTCAGTGCTCGCAATCGCTTACGCTGCCCCCGCTGAGCTGACGCTACGTCGGGCCTGTCGATCACGTAATACCAAGTGAGCTGTTTGAGCGCATTGACTAGGCCTACGATCTCTTCGTGGCGCTCCAGTTCACCGACGGCGTTGACCGATGTAGCTTGGCTAGTGAGGGTGATGATGTGAGATGACAGGCGACTCAGATGAGCTTCGGCCCGCCTGCTGCCATCGGGCTGTCGGCGAGGGAACAGCGTGGCAAGCCGTTGAAACTCGCGTTTGGCTTCTGCGCTTGTAACCTTGTCCATCGCGCGCAGCTTCGTTTCCGCGTACGACCAGAATGCCTCGAACTCTTCGGGGTTGACAGGACGGAAGAAGGCGTCGTCCCCGTCTCCCTCTTGGCGGTGGTGAAGAGCTGCAATGGGGATGCTCCCATCAAGGGCGAAATCTTCTATATCGTGCGTCGCATATGTGATGTCATCCGCCCAATCCATAATCTGCGCTTCCAGCGTCCCCTTGTCCCTTGACAGGAGTCGTGGGGCGACCATGTCCTGGAACTTGGCTTCATCCAGGCTGATGTAGCCAAACTTTCGCCACCGCTTGCCGCTTTCTCCTCTGGGCCAGGGGTACTTCACTGAGGCTGCGAGAGTCGCGCTGGTCAGATTCAGGCCGTCGTCGGATGGCTGCTTATCCTGGCGCGAGTAGCGTTGCACCAAGCTCGCAAGGATGCGAAAGGTCTGCGCGTTACCCTCGAAGCCGTCATTAAGCCCTAGTTCTGCTGCGACGGCATCCAAGACCTCTTCGCCGATGTGACCAAAAGGAGGATGGCCCAAATCGTGAGCGCGTCCTGCGGCTTCCACGACATTAGGGTCAAGTCCGCCGGCCTGTTCGATTCCGGTCGCGTTGTCGGAGTCGTTTATGAGGTACTGCGCCATGCGGCGGCCGACTTGCCCGACCTTCAGTGAGTGAGTCAGGCGGTTGTGAGGGAGGGCGCTAGCTCCGCTGGCGCTGGACGTGGCTCGTGGGGCCGTATAGCTCGCCACCTGAGTGATCTCAGCCAAGCGCCTGAAATAGTAGGTGTAGTAGAAGCGGTCGAGATCGCGTTCAAATTCGCTCCGCAGATCTTCCCGGATGTCGGTATTAGCCCGTCCTGATCGACGGTCGCCGCGCTCGGCCGCTTCCACTACGCCCCCCGTGGATGTTGGCTTATGCGCCGGCGGCCGAGAGAGCGACGATGGCGGCGGTCGCAAAATCCACGCCGGTCTCGTCGCTGATCTCACTCGCCATGCGACCGGGTGCCGCTTCGAGGGCGGGGTTCTTGCTGGCGAGCTCCTCGTAGGCCTGCAGAGCGAGCTTGTAGCGCTCCTCGGCCGTCAACTCCTGGGCCTGGGCATACGTCAGGTGCATGTCCGTGGTTCCGCCTTTCGATGATGATAGGGCGAGGCGCAGCATGTTCTATGGGGCTGACAGCGTGGTGGTTCGGCGCTTGGGGGCCCGGCGCCTCCCCTCGCATGCGGGCGAGCCTAGGACAGGCGCAGCCGCGACATGCGGCGAACGGTGCTGGTGTTGCCGGAATGTGAGCTTCTGGCTGCGCCGCGTGAGCGCCCTCGTGGCCTGAGGAGCGGGGGTGTCCGTGACAGGCGCAGTCGCCAAACCTCGATCTACAGGACGAGCGGTCCGGGCTCTTCGCGGGGGTCGTTGTGGTGCACGGGCGCGAGAGGCCCGCCGGCCCGGAGTGCGACCCCCGGTGGGTGCCTGCGCCTGCCCACCAAACGGCTCTAGCAGCGGCCCTGAGCCGCGCTGTACCAGCACGCACTCGCCGCACGAGTCCTCGGTCCTGGGGGCGGCGTGTCTACGGTCAGGTCGGGTGGATCGTGACTGAAGTCCACGCGGTTGGACGTGGCGCCGGCCTCCAGATCCCCGCTACTAGCGGGCCAACCGTCCTGGCCCATCTGCCCGCGGCCGGGAGCGTTCGATGATGATCGAACACGCTAGAAGCGTTCCCCATCACCACTGCGGTCTTAGCGGCCGGCCACGCCGGGCCTCGACCCGACCCGCCATCCGGGCCGCCTCCGCTGGCGCAGCGCGTCGGGGCACTTCCTCGAGTGCCGCCTCGCCGCTCATCCTCAAGCTGGTGGAGGGCCCCCATCAGACCCGGGGCGCGACAGTCCCCCCGGCGTGGGGGTCGCTGGAACGCCGTGCCCGCTGCGTGCCCGTAGTACGGGGACGTGGCGGCTTGTCGCGGTAGATGGGGGTCAACGCGGTTCGGTGTCTGACCTGCGAAAACGGTTGATTGGCGATGGCTCCGGGAGTCGCGACAGCAGGCTTGAAAACCTTTGCGGCTTGCACCGGCGCCTCGGGCGGGGAGCGGGCAAGCAGCGCCGCGGACAGCCCGCCCTGCCGGCCGCGGAACGGGGATGCGGGACTCTCTGGCGGGTGCAGCGCTAGCGGCAGTGACCGGGGAGGCTGATCAAGCGGCTGACGGGTGAGTCACCCCCGCCGATGCCCCGACGCCTATCCACACACTCCTGGTCGCTCCCCATGACCGGCTTGAATCCGGCTGCAGCGGATTGGGGGAAGGGTGGGCCGTAGGCCCATCCCGCAGGGACGCGCAGCGCCCTTCCGGCGACCCGCTGCAGCCGGCACCCTCGGCCGGCTGGGAGCGGCGTGCCGCCACCCGAGGAGGTTCACACGGGCCAGGGAACGCGCTGTCCCAGTCCGCAGTTAGTCCGCAGGAAGTCCGCAACTCAGCCAACCTTGGCCGTCGTCAGCCCACAACGCTCAAGGGGCAAGGCCCAGCGCCGCCCCGGCGAGTCCAGCAGAGTCAGTGCAACTGGGGGCAGTCCCGTGCGTCCGCCGGTCGGCCCGACCGTCCCCAGTAGCTAGCGGCCGTCTCCGAGCCGCACGTCACGGTCCTGCCCGTCCGGACCGCGGGCCGATCGTGCCGAGCGCTCGGCGCGGATCGACCCCACAAGCCCGAGGGTGCCGGCAAGGGGGAAGACCGCGAGGAGGAGCAGGCTCCGGTCCAGCCCGAACACCTCGCCGAATCCTCCGACGATCGCGGACCCGATACCCCCACCGACGAGGAAGACGAGCATGGCGATGCCCAGCGCGACCCCACGGACGTCGACCGGTACCGCTCCGCTGACCGCGGCCATCAGCGCCGGCTGGCCGAGACCGAAGGCGAAGGTCACGAGGACGACTGCGCAGACCAGGACCGTGGCGGACCCCGCAGCGGCGCCAAGGGCGGCCAGGGCGAGAGCGGCTCCCGCCGTGACCCCGGCCACCGCGAGCGACCGGTTGGGTCCGAGGCGGGCGAGCATCGGCCCCGCCAGCCGCGGCCCCAGGAGACCGGTGAAGGCGCTGGGCACGAGGGCAAGGCCGACCTCGAGCGGCGACCATCCCCGCAGTGCGAGGACCGCCGGCACGGCGATCAGCAAGGCAAACCACGCCGCCGGGACCGCGGAGGCCGCCAGGGCACTGCGGACGACGACCGGCTCGCGAATGACTGTGTGCGGGAGGAATCCCTCGGGCCGGCGGCGGACGCGGGCCGCCACAGCGGGGACACCGAGCCCCAGGAGAACCACGCCCGCTATGGCGACGACGACACCGGAGGACGGGGACTGCAGGAGCAGCACGAGCCCCGCCGCGGTGCCAGCCACCAGGATCGCGCCGAGCACGTCGAGCCGGGCGCCGGTCCCCCTCGTCGGGACCGCACGCCACAGCGCAGGGACGACGAGCAGTCCCAACGCGGGGAGGACAACGACGGCGCGCCAGTCCAGGAGGTCCGCAACGAGGCCGCCGGCCAGCGGGCCGAGTGCACCGACCGCAGCCGCCATTCCGGCGACACGGCCGAGGGCGAGGGCGCGAACCCGTCCGTCGTACTTGGCGGTGACGATGGCCATGCCGAGCACCGGGACGGCGGAGGCGCCCAAGCCCTGCAGCACCCGCGCTCCGAGCAGGACCTCGTACGTCGGCGCGAGACCTCCGAGCACGGCGCCGGCGGTCATGAGCCCAACACCTACGAGAAATGGCAGGCGGATGCCAGCGAGGTCGGCCACGCGCCCGTAGACCGCCGTCGCCACCGCGAGCATCAGGGCGTAGAGGGTGAGCACCCATGAAACGCCACCGGTGGTCAAGTCCAGGTCAGCTGCGATCTCGGGCATCGTGACGGCGACGGCGGCGCTGCCCATGCCGGCAAGTCCGAACAGCAGACCGACGAGCACGGCGACGCGGCCGGCGTCAGTGTCAGGGCCCACGATGCTCGATCAACCCGCGGACGAATGGTGGTGTTCCCCAACCTCGGTGTCGTCGTCAGCGCCGACCGCGCTCCTCGTCGGTGTCCTCGGTCGACTTGGCCTCCGGGCGGTACGTGAAGGGTGGTGATCAGCCGCGGCGGCTCCGGCTGTTCACCGAGGTCCGGGCGCCGACGAGGCTAAGCCACCCGCTTCCGCTTCGTGTCCACAGGCCCCCGACCGCCTCGCGGCGCACGCCGACTGTGCCAGGCGGAGGTCTCGATCCGGTGTCCGCGGCGGGAGTGCGCGTGAGGCTCCGGCCGTACCGTGCCAACGGCGCTGGACCTCGCCGGGGCGGACCGGGCCGGCGCGGCCGACCAGCCGTGGCCTTCGAGCGCCGCCAGCAGTGCTCCTGCGACGCCGTGCGGGCGCGCACGACGGCCTTCACCATTTTGACGTCGGCCGTGTGGACCCGCTGCATCCTCGCGGAGCCCCCCCGCCCTTGGGCACAATCGGGGCACATGATCGTTCGATTGAGCTCGATTGACTCTGATTGACTGAGATGTATTTTTGCAGGTCAGAACGGGAGTTCACGATTTCACGCTGGTCCACGCGCCCACCCGCACGTCCTGGGACAACACGTTGATGTCGGCGGCGGGCAGGATGAGAGCGATCAGCGACGCGTGCTCGTAGCGGCACCACCCAGCCTTCATGCTCTTGGCCGTCGACGACCGGACTCATCCAGCCCATCGCTCCTCCGTTGGGCTCGTGCCGGCAGCGTCCGTGCTTGGTCGCTGCCACGGGCCTGCGCCCTGCGCTTCTGTGGACGACCGCCGTTGTCCACAGGTGCGGGCAGCACCGCCCCGACCGCGGTCACCCGGACCCAAGGACTACTGGAGGACTACTGCAGGTCCGCGGTTGACAACTGGCAGGGCACCCGCCGCCTGCCGGCAGACGTCGCAACCCAGCTTTAAGCCCGCACGGTCCAGCAGGTCTCCGGCGGAGCCTCGCCCCGGTGCGCGGTGCTGCGGTTACCGACTCCGCCTCCCGCCGAGCTCGAGCGGCTCGTGCCGTGGAGTGATCCCCCAGTGCTCCGGTGGCTGCGCAGGAGATACCTGCTGCTCACTGGCGACGTCGCGGCGGATGGTGGATCTGCGCCCGTCGCACTCCTCTGGCCGCTTCCGCACAACCGGCCTCCTCCGGCTGCAGCGGGTCGGGGGAAGGGTGGGCCGCAGGCCCATCCCGATAGGGACGCGTCAGCGCCCTTCCGGCGACCCGCTGCAGCCGGCATCCTCGGCCGGCTGTGGGCGGCGTCGCTCCTGACTGCGGTCCTCCGACGCCGTCGATAGTCCGCCCCGAGTCCGCAGATAGTCCGCAGAACGCCCACTTCCGCCCGTCGACCGTCAATCACATTGAGCGCTATATCCGCTGGTCAGATGCCTGCTGGGGCAGGTCGGCGCAGTCAACAACACGGCTGCATTCATGTCCGGGATGACCACGCTTACCGCAGACTCGATGGTGACCACGTCGCGGGCGTCGCGTAAATCATCTGCGGCCCGGTCCCGACATCGTCAAGATGGTCGCGAGCCGGCACGTCGTCGCACATCAGGATCGGTACCGGCGCCGAGACGGCATTCGCGTCGGACGCGTCTCTGTGCCCAACTGGTCAATGCTTACAGCCTTGGGGTGCTTGAAGATCCCCGCCACTCACATCAGATCGACATCCTGTTCCGCCGGCGGACACGGACCGGACGGACGTCGACACGCTTCGTTGACTCCACGCCGTGATGGGCGAGGCCCTCGGACTGGGCCACCGGCGGGGCACTGACGCCAACCAACCTCCGCAACTACAGGACCCCTGAGTGGGCCGTCATGGCGCATCTCAGGGGTCCCGGTATTGCGGTGTGAGTCAGATCTTCGAGCGGGAGGATCCTACTGCTGCCCGCTGTAGAAGCCCGACTGCTGGACATTGTCGAGCCCTGGCTGCTCCGATGTAGCTGTACGAGCAGGCGCGTCCGTGCCAGCGACAGGGGTCGGCCGAGGCGACGTCGCCACCGCAAGGGCGAGCCCCAGCACGAGCAGTCCTGCGAGGGCTGGGACCCTTTCGTCAATCGGCGTAGCAGGAGTCACCGGCGGCGGAACTTCCTCCCGGGTGAGGGCTTCGTTCTGCTGCTCGGCGATGATCGTAAGCAGGTCCTTCGCAACCCAGCCGTTCACGACCGCCTGCTGCGGTGCACCCTGTGTGCGCGCCTCGTTCAGTGCATAGTCCGCGAGGGCGGAGCGGATCTCGCTACTGCGGTCTCGAACCGACTCTTGGGCTTGCACGACAGGCGTTTCAGGCTCGGTGGGGGCCATGAGGAACCAAACGGCGATAGCCGCGATCGCCAGTATGGCAGCGCCAATACGACGGACAATGATCATGCTACTCCTCAATAAGCTGCGACTTGCCATGTGGGACTGTCCAGGACGGGCAGCCCTACTACTGTTTGACGAACGTGCCACATCCGTTGTTCTCGAAGTCCTGCCCCGCGCTGAGCGTCACGGTGGGGAAGCCGCCACTAGGGATGTCATTCTCGATGATGTCCCCTCCGTTGGTGCCAGACGCAAGAATGGCCCAGTAGCAATCCCCCACGACGGCCTCGCGAGTGCGGTAGGTGCCGGGCTCAATGTCGCGTCCGACCGTCCAGGTGCCCTGACCAATCGAGTTGGCGGCAATCTGCTGCTCGACGGCTGACACAGCCTGTTCTCTTGCCGCAACATTTCGCTCCCGCTGGTCGAGCTCGGAGTCGCGCTGCGCCGCTGCAGTTTCGACCCTGCGCTTATCGGCCGCCGCCCTCTGGGCCTCGGCCTCGGAGGCCGACACCTGCTCCTGGGCCGTGCTCAGCTCCTCCTGCAGAGCGAGGTACGCCTCGCTCTGTGTCGGGTCGCTCGCGGCGGTCACAACGCCTGCCCCGACTGCACCGCCAACGACGAGACCAAGCAGAAGGGCACCCGGAAGGGACCTCCACCGGACTGACTTGGCCGGCCCTTGGGGCATGGGCTGGCCTGGTGCCGCAGAAGCTGGTGGCTCGAAGGCCGAGGCCTCGGCTAGGGGAGCGCCTTCAGTCATTCGTCTCTCCACGTGATGCGATGGCGGACGGACGCTCACTGACGCGCCGCCGTGAGGCAGGTATCGGCACGCCCTCGTCCGACTTAAGGGGGGCGGCCACTCCCACCCCCGAGCACCTCGCCCCGACGGCCACCATCGGGCCGTGCGTCCGATGGCGGCGGCTCGAAGGTCAAGACCCGACGGGTCCCGTCATGATCGCTAGCGCGTGTGCGAACGGCAGGGCTCGTCCATACGTGTGGCCGGTTCCCACAACCAGCCTTCATCCGACTGCACCGGGCGGGGGAAGGGTGGGCCGTAGGCCCATCCCGCAGGGACGCGCAACGCGTTTCCGACGACCTCCTGCAGCCGGCACGCTGCTGCCGGGCGGGGAGCGGCAGCCCGCGTCCAACCCTTCCAAGGGCCAACCGATACGGACGAGACCCGGGTCACCGCTACTGGAGAACAACTGGAGAAGCGGCGGGACGCTCCGGTGCAGCTGAGCGCCGCAGCGATTGCGCCGATCGCCAGCGTCCACATGGCAGTGGTCCGCCATAGATTCTCGCCCCAGCCCCCAGGCGGACCTGTGAGCGCTACACCGGGACCTCGGGCGGGCGCCGGATCGACCGACGACGAGGGGCAGCAGCATGGCCAGCATCTCGAGGTTGCCGAACGGCAAGTACCGGCCGCGATACCGGGACGAACACGGCAAGGAGCACGCCCGCCACTTCGACCGCAAGGTCGACGCCCAGCGCTGGCTCGATGAGGTCACCGCGGCCGTGGTCACCGGCACCTACGTCGACCCGGGCGCGGGTCGACAGACCTTCGCCGAGTACTACGCCGAGTGGTCGGCCCGCCAGGTGTGGGCACCCGGCACCGAGACGGCGATGAGCCTGGCCGCCCGGTCCACGACCTTCGCCGACGTCCGGATGCGGTCGCTGCGCCGCTCGCACCTCGAGCACTGGGTCAAGAGCATGGTCTCCCGCGGCCTGGCGCCGGGCACCGTGCACACCCGGACCAACAACGTCCGCGCGGTCCTGCGCGGCGCCGTCGCCGACCGGGTGATCCCGCGCGACCCGAGCGAGGGCGTCGCCCTCCCCCGCCGGCGCCGAGCAGCCGCCGCCATGACGCTGCCGACGCCCGCCCAAGTGGGGGCGATCCTCGACGCCGCCGACGGGCCCTTCCGCGCCTTCGTCGGGCTGTGCGGCTTCGCCGGCCTGCGCCTGGGTGAGGCGGCCGCCGTCCGCGTCGGCGACGTCGACTTCCTCCGCCGCACCCTCACCGTCGCCCGCCAGGTGCAGCGCGCCCCGGGCGGTGCCATCGAGCTGCGTGCACCGAAGTACGGCAGCGAGCGACAGGTGTACCTCGCGCCGTCCCTGGTCGACCTGCTCGCCCGGCACGTCGCCGCCCATTGCCCGGAGGGCACCTGGCTCTTCACCGGGGACGCCGGCCAGCCGCCGCACCAGAACACCGTCGGCCACCGCTGGCGGACGACGCTCGCCGCGGCCGGCCTCAGCGGCGTGAAGCTGCACGACCTCCGGCACTTCTACGCCTCCGGACTGATCGCCTCCGGCTGCGACGTCGTCACCGTCCAGCGGGCCCTCGGGCACGCCAGCGCCACCACGACGCTGAACACCTACAGCCACCTCTGGCCCACCGCGGAGGACCGCACGAGGCGCGCCGCCGAGGAACTCTTCGCGGACAGTTGCGGACTGGGTGCGGACTCGGCCACCTTGACGAGCCGCTGACCTGCGCGAATGCCGCCTGCTACACGTTGAAGCGGAACTCCACGACGTCGCCGTCCTGCATGACGTAGTCCTTGCCCTCCATGCGCACCCAGCCGCGGGCCTTGGCCTCCTGCATGGAGCCGGCCTCGACGAGCTGGCCGTACGAGACGATCTCGGCCTTGATGAAGCCGCGCTGGAAGTCGGTGTGGATGACGCCGGCGGCCTGCGGGGCGGTCGCGCCGACCGGGACGGTCCACGCGCGGGCCTCCTTGGGACCGGCGGTCAGATAGGTCTGCAGGCCGAGGGTGGCGAAGCCGATGCGGGCGAGCTGGTGCAGGCCGGGCTCCTCCTGGCCGATGCCGGCGAGCAGCTCGGCAGCCTCGTCGTCGGGCAGCTCGGCGAGCTCGGCCTCGATCTTGGCGTCCATGAGGATCGCCTCGGCCGGCGCCACAAGGCCGCGCAGCTCGGCGATGAGCTCCTCGTTGGCCAGCTCCTCCTCGTCGACGTTGAAGACGTAGAGGAACGGCTTGGTCGTCAGCAGCGTCAGCTCGCGCAGCGGCTCGGGGTCGACGCCGGCGGAGAACAGCGTCCGCCCCTCGTCGAGCACCTTCTGCGCGTCGAGGGCGGCAGCCAGCAGGGCGGCCCGCTCCTTGTCCTTGCGCGACTCCTTCTCCAGCCGCGGGATCGCTTTTTCCAGCGTCTGCATGTCGGCGAGGACCAGCTCGGTGTTGATCGTCTCGATGTCGTCGGCCGGGCTGACCTTGCCCTCGACGTGCACGACGTCGGGGTCGGTGAAGACGCGGATCACCTGGCAGATCGCGTCGCTCTCGCGGATGTTGGCCAGGAACTTGTTGCCCAGGCCCTGCCCCTCGCTGGCGCCGCGCACGATGCCGGCGATGTCGACGAACGACACCGTCGCCGGGATCGTCTTCTGCGACGAGAACAGCCGGGCCAGCTCGTCGAGGCGGGGGTCGGGCACCCCGACCACGCCGACGTTCGGCTCGATGGTGGCGAACGGGTAGTTCGCCGCCAGGACGTCGTTCTTGGTCAACGCGTTGAACAGCGTCGACTTGCCGACGTTGGGCAGCCCGACGATGCCGATGGTGAGACTCACGCGCACTTCCTCGCTTCGCTCGTCGTCCGCGTTCGTCGGACTGCTGTGCTCATGGCCGAGCTCGCTCGGGCACATCCAGCCTACGGGCCCGCCGGGCGGCCCGGCCCCCGCCTCGGGACGGCGCCGCCGGATCGGGCACCGGCCGTGCCAGGCTCGTCACCCCGCGCACCGGCAGGCCCCGTTGACCCCGCCCGCCCGCCCGACACGCCACCGCGACCGGTCCGCTGCCGGCCCACACCCGCGTGGCCGTCGTCGGCAGCGGGTTCTCCGGCATCGGCACGGCGGTCGCGCTGCGACGGGCGGACATCGAGGACTTCGTCGTCCTCGAGCGGGCGGGCAGCCTCGGTGGCACCTGGCGGGACAACACCTAACCGGGTGCGGCCTGCGACGTCCCCAGCCACCTCTACTCGTTCTCCGCCGCACCCAAGCCGGACTGGTCGCACGTCTAGGCCCGCCAGCCGGAGATCCGCGGCTACCTCGAGCAGGTCGCCGCCGACGCCGGCGTGCTGCCGCGCCTGTGGTGCGACACCGATGTCCTCGCCGGGCGGTGGGACGACGACGCGCTGGTGTGGCGGCTGGAGACCAGCCGCGGGCCGCTCACCGCCGTGGTCCTGGTCAGCGGCTGCGGCGGCCTGGTCGAGCCGCACCTGCCCGAGGTCCCGGCACCGCGGACTTCCGGGGCCCGTCGTTCCACTCCGCCCGCTGGGACCACGCCGTCGACCTCACCGGCAAGCGCGTCGCCGTCGTCGGCACCGGCGCCTCGGCCGCCCAGTTCGTGCCCGAGCTGCAGCGGACGGCGGCGCGCGTGGTCGTCTTCCAGCGCACGCCCCCGTGGGTCATCGCGCGCGCCGACCGCGCCCACACCCCGCGCGAGCAGGCCCTCTTCCGGCGGCTTCCGGCCGCGCAACGGCTCGTGCGCACCGGCCAGTACTGGAGCCGGGAGGCCCGGCCGCGGGCGCTCATCGGCGGCGGGTTGCTGCGCCGGCTGTTCGAGCGGCAGTCGCTGCGCACCCTCCAGCGGCAGGTGCCCGACCCGGAGCTGCGCGCCCAGCTCACCCCGGACTACGCCATCGGCTGCAAGCGGGTGATCGTCAGCGACGACTACCTGCCCGCGCTGACCCGGCCCAACGTCGAGCTGGTCGCCTCCCCGGTCGCCGAGGTCCGCGCGCACTCGGTGGTCGACGCCGACGGCACCGAGCACGAGGTCGACGCGATCGTTTACGGCACCGGGTTCCGGGTGATGGACCTGCCGCTGGCGCACCGGCTCACCGGCCGGGAGGGCCGCACGCTGTCCGAGCGGTGGGCCGAGGGCGGCGCGCAGGCCCACCGGGGAACGACGGTCGCCGGCTTCCCCAACCTCTTCCTGCTGCTCGGCCCGAACACCGTACTCGGCCACAGCTCGGTCGTGCTCATGATCGAGGCCCAGATCGGCTACGTGCTCGCGGCCCTGGGGGCGATGGAGCGGGCGGGTGCCGGCGCGCTGGAGGTCCGTCGTCCGGCGCAGGACGCCTACAACGCCCAGCTGCAGGCCGCCCTCACCGACACCGTCTGGAACGCCGGCGGCTGCCGCTCCTGGTACCGCGACGAGCACGGCCGCAACGTCACGCTGTGGCCCACGCACACCTTGACGTTCCTGCGGCAGATGCGGCGCTTCGACGCGGCCTTCTACGAGCTGCGCACCGCCCGCCGCGAGGCGGTCGTCGGGGCACGATGACCACATGACCGGTCCCGTCGACCTCGCCGCCGTCCTACGCCGGCTCGACCGGCCCTGGCAGCCCCGCACGGTCGCCGTTCTCAACGACTACGACGTGCGCGTGGTGCGGACCCGAGGCGAGTTCACGCGGCACAGCCACCCCGAGACCGACGAGGTCTTCCTCGTGCTGTCCGGCTCCCTCACCATCCGCATGGACGCCGGCGACGTCACGCTCGGCCCCGGTCAGTTGTACGTCGTCCCGCGGGGCACCCCGCACCAGCCGTTCTCCGAGCACGGCGCGGAGGTCCTGCTCGTCGAGCCCAGCGCCACGGTGAACACCGGGGACACGCCGAGCGAGCTGACCGCCGAGCGCCGCCCCGCCTGAGGAGCGCGGATGGTCCCGCCACCGGTGGACGACGAGTACCTCGACCACGTCGTCGTCGGTCCGCGCGACACCACGCCGAGGCACGTGGTCCTCGTCGACCCCGACCCCGACTGGCCGCGGCAGTACGCCGAGCACGAGGCGCGCATCCGGGCCGCGCTGGGGCCGGCCGTCCGGCGCGTCGAGCACATCGGGTCGACGTCGGTCCCGGGCTGCGGGCCAAGCCGCGGGTCGACGTCCTCGTGACCGTCGCCGACCCGGAGGCCCCGGACGTGCAGCCGGTAGCCGGCTGGAGGCCGCCGGCTACCGGCTGCACGTCCGCGAGCCCGGCCACCGGTGCCTGGTCGTCCCGGAGGGCTGCGGCCCCTCGGCCAACGTTCACGTCTGGGCCCCCGACGACCCCGAGGTCGAGCGCTGCCTCCTCTTCCGCGACCAGCTCCGTGCAGATCCCGGCGACCGCGCGCGCTACCAGGCCCGCAAGGAGGAGCTCGCCCGGCAGCTGTGGACCGACGTCAACCACTACGCCGGGGCGAAGGGTGAGGTGATCGAGTCGGTCATCGCCCGCGGCCGGGCAGCAGGCCGCGCTCCACGGCGACCATGACCGCCCCTGCGCGGTCGTCGACGGCGAGCTCGGCGGAGACCCGCAGCAGGTGGGTCCCCACCGTCACCGGCTCCCGCCCGATCCCTGCAGCGGTCAGCCGCGCGGTCGGTGCCTCGACGCGGCTCGTCGTCCACCGGTCGGTGGACGAACCTGGAACCGACTCCAGAACTGGACTGATTCCACTTTCGACGCGCGGACTCCGGTGAGGCGTGCCACGGTGGGTCGCGCGTCATGGTGTCGAGTGCGAGGGGGATCGAGTTGTCTGCTGGACCGCGTCGGGTCGGGATGGCCGTCGTCGGCCTCGGAGGAGCGGTCGCGACGACCGCCGTGGCGGGGCTGGAACTGCTCCGCGTCGGCGCGAGCGACACCTCCGGGCTGCCGCTCGCTGGAGTGGAGGTGGACGGCGTCCCGGTCGCGGAGGCGACCGGCATGGCCGACTACGCCGACCTGGTCGTCGGCGGCTGGGACCTCGATGGCAGCGACCTGCGTAAGGCCGCCGACCAGCACGGCGTCCTCGACCACCGTCAGTTGGAGCAGGCCGGGCCGTACCTGTCCTCGGTCACCCCGTGGGCGGCGGCCGGCGACGCCGACTTCTGCCGCAACGTCACCGGCGGCAACGTGGTGCTCGCCGAGACCCGCCGCGCGCAGGTCGACGCCGTACGGGCCGACCTGCGCCGGTTCCGCGAGGAGGAGCGGCTCGACGGGCTGGTGCTGGTCAATCTGGCCTCCACGGAGCGCTGGCCCGACCCGGCGGCGCCCGCGCTGCAGACGGTCGAGGCCTTCGAGGCCGGCCTGGACGCCGACGACCGCTCCATCACCCCCTCGATGGTCTATGCCTACGCGGCGATCGCCGAGGGCGTCGGGTACGTCAACTTCACCCCGTCGCTGGCCGCCGACGTCCCCGCGCTGATCGCCTTCGCCGAGAGCCGCGGCGTGCCCGTCGCGGGCAAGGACGGCAAGACCGGCCAGACGATGATGAAGACGGTGCTGGCACCGGCCTTCCGCAGCCGGTCGCTGACCGTCGAGGGCTGGTACTCCACCAACATCCTGGGCAACCGCGACGGCCTGGCCCTCGAGGACCCGGACTCGCTGGAGAGCAAGCTGCAGACCAAGGGCAGCGTGCTGGACTCGATCCTCGGCTACCCGGTCGAGGACCACGTCGTGCGGATCGACTACTACCGCCCGCGCGGTGACCAGAAGGAGGCCTGGGACGCCATCGACCTCGTCGGCTTCCTCGGCCAGCGCATGCAGGTCAAGGTCGACTTCCAGTGCCGCGACTCGATCCTGGCCGCGCCGCTGGCGATCGAGCTGGCCCGGCTGACCGACCTGGCGCAGCAGCGCGGGCAGGCCGGCGTGCAGACCCAGTTCGGCTGGTTCTTCAAGGCGCCGATGACCCCGGACGGCAGCACCCCCGAGCACGCCCTGCACCGGCAGGAGCGCGTGCTGCTCGACTGGGTCGCCGGCGCGCCGGCCGGCCGGTGACGGGCGGCTCCCCCGCCCTCGCCGCGCTCCGCCCGCTGCTGACCGAGGTCGGCGACGCCAAGCGGGTCCGTGTCGCCGACGCCCCCGGCTCGCTGGCCGAGCAGGCCTTCGCCCGCGCCTGGGGGCGGCTGGTCGCGGGCGAGGACGCGGCCGCGGTCGCGCTGTCGGAGACGGCGGCGGCCGTGGCCCGCGCCCGGCTGGCCGGCATCGACGGCACCGTGCTGCGGACGGCGGGCCTGGCCGACGACGAGGCGCTCGACGTGCTGCGCCGCGGCTTCGACGAGGTCGCCGGCCCGCTGGACGACGGCCTGCGGGCCCGGCTGCGCGCGGCCCTGCCGCTCGCCGTCCCGGCGCCGCAGCCGCCCCCGCTCGCCGAGCGGCTCAACCGCCAGCCGCGCGCCGGGGCCACCGCCCCGGGGAAGCCGCGGGTGGTCGTCGAACCGCCGGAGAGCCACGGCGACCACTGCCTGACCGTCGCGGTCTACGGCGTGCTCGTCGCCCCGGTGTTCGGCGCCGACCCGGTCGCGCCGTTCCTCGTCGGGCTGGCCCACCACCTGCACAACGTCGTGCTGCCCGACGCCGGGTTCGCCGGCGAGGTGCTGCTCGGCTCGGCGCTCGACCGGGTGATGACGACGCTGGAGGAGCGGGAGCTGGCCGCCCTGCCCGGTGCCCTGGCCGAGCGGCTGCGCGGCGTGCTGCGGCTGCGGGCGGACGCCGGTGCGCCGGAGTCGCAGGCGTTCCACGCCGCCGACGTGCTCGACCGGGTGCTGCAGGTGCACCACCACGCGCGCGCGGCGGCGTTCACCGCGTCGCAGGCGCTCGACGACCTCGAGCTCGTGCACGCCGGGCCGGTGCAGGCCTTCCACCTCGACGTCCTGGCGGCGGCCGGACTGTGAGCGGCTGTGTCGACCTGGCGGCGGCGCCGCGCGGGAGCGAACGGTGACGCTGTGAGCGCACCGGCTCCGGCGGTCCCGGTGGTCGACGGCATCCCGTACGCGAGGGCCGGGCGCGACGAGCTGCGCGCGGAGGTGGCCGGCCTGATCGCACACGGCGAGGTCGACCGGGCCCGCGTGGCGCTGCTGGCCGACGCCGACGACTGGTGGACCGAGCCGCCCCCGCCGCCCGAGCAGCTGGCCCGGGTGCCGGCGGCCGGGACGCTGCGCGAGGCGATGGCGCTGCTCGGCATGGGCCGGGTCGCCGACTACTTCGCCCACCGCTGGTCCGACCCGACCCACCTCGCGGGCCTGGCCCTGCTCCAGCAGCACTGGCCGGGGCGCAGGCCGGTCGTGGACGTCGCCTGCGGCACCGGCACGCACCTGCGCGAGCTGGCCCGCCGGGGCTGCACCGGCCTGGTCGGCGTCGACGTCGTCTGGGCCAAGCTGTGGCTGGCCCGGCGCTTCGTCTGCCCGGCCGCGCGCTACGTCTGCGCCGACGTGACCGGCGTCCCCGACCTGGACGTGCCGGCGCCGGCCTACGTGCTGTGCCACGACGCCTTCTACTTCCTGCGGGACAAGCCGGCCGCGGCCGCGGCGATGCGCGACCTCGCCGGGGACGGCGGCACCGTCGTCGTCGGGCACGCGCACGTCGCCGACCCGCACGGCGAGCCGCTGACCCCTGAGGGCTACGCCGCGGTGCTCGGCACCGACCTGCTCTACGACGACGCCGAGCTGACCGGCGCGCTGCTCACCGGCCGGCGCCCACGCCCCGCCCCGGCCGCCGACCTGCACGCGAGCGAGGCGGTCGCCCTGGTGGCCGGCGACCCGCTGTCCCCCGCGCCGGTCGACCTCGGCGAACCGCTGCCGCCGCTGCGCCGCAACCCGCTCTACGCCGACGGGGAGCTGCGCTGGCCGAGCGAGCGCTACGCCGCCGAGTACGGCCCGCGCTCGGCGTACCTGCCCGCCCGCTGGCCCGACCCGCTGCCCGCCGACGCGGCACGCCGCCGGTTGCTCGTCGACCTGCCGGAGGCGTGGTGAGCGCGCGAGATCTGCACAGTGGTGCCCATCAGCCGCTGATGGGCGCCACTGTGCAGATCTCGCCGCGGGGAGGGGCGCGGTGAGCACCGCCGTCGGGTGGGGCGTCGCCGGCTGCGGCTGGGTGGCCCGCGACCACGCGCTGCCCGCCCTCCTCGCGACGCCGGGCGCCCGCGTGGTCGCGCTGCACGACCGCGACCCCGGCGCCACGGCCCGGATGGACGTCGCCGGGCCGGCGCACGCCGACCTCGGCGCCTTCCTCGCCACGCCCGGGCTGGACGCGGTCTACGTCGCCGTCCCCAACGCCGCGCACCGCGAGGTGGTCGAGGCGGCGGCCGCGGCCGGCAAGGCGGTGCTCTGCGAGAAGCCGCTGGCCGCCGACGTCGCCGACGCCCGGGCGATGGCGACCGCCGCCCGCGAGGCCGGCGTCCTGCTCGGGACGGCGTACGACCAGCGCTGGCACCCGGCGCACGTCCGGCTGCGCGAGCTGGTTCCCGAGCTCGGCACGGTGACCGCCCTGCGGATCGTCTACTGCTGCTGGCTGCCCGCCGACTGGTCGCCCGACGGCCGGCCGCACGACAACTGGCGGGTCGACCGGACCCGGGCCGGCGGCGGCGCGGCCATCGACCTGGCCCCGCACGGCCTCGACCTGGCCGGCGTGCTGCTCGGCGAGGACGTCGTCGAGCTGCGCGCGCTGCTGCAGCGCCGGGTGCAGAACTACCCGGTGGACGACGGCGCGCTGCTCTCCGGGCGCACCGCGGGCGGCGTGCTGGTCGACCTGCACGTCGCCTTCAACACCCCCGACGCGCTCCCCCGCCGCCGGCTCGAGGTCGTCGGCACCCGCGGGATGGCCGTCGCCGTCGACACGATGGGCCAGACGGCGGGCGGGTGCCTGACGCTGCACCGGCCCGAGCCGGTCGACGTCCCGTTCGCCGACGGTTCCCCGTTCGCCGCGCAGTTCGCCGCCTTCACCGCCGCGGTCGCCGGGCACGCGCCCTGGCCGTACGACGCCGACCGCGACCTGGCGCTGCACCGCCTCCTCCTCACCACCCTGGGAGACGCGAGATGACCAACCCCTACCGCGGGCTGCTGCCCGACCTGCCCGCCTACGCCTGCACCAACTGCGGGCACTGGCAGCGCTGGCCGGCGCCCGGGCCGCTGGCCTGCCCGGTCTGCGCCGACGTCCGCAACGCGCTGCCGGAGGACGGCTTCGAGTTCGTCACGCCCGCGCAGGTCGAGGAGCTGGTCGAGGGCTTCTGCCGGCCGACCGCCGTCGACGGCGTCACGGAGTTCGGCACGCACCCGCGCTTCGGGCTGGACAGCCGCGGGTGGGTGATCGAGAGCGACGCCGGCCTGGTCGGCTTCGAGTGCGCGCCCTGGTACACCCCCGACATGCTCGCCCGGCTGCGGCGGATGGCCGACGCGAAGGGCGGGTTCGACGTGCTGGCCTCCAGCCACGTGCACGGCTACGGCGCGCTGTGGCAGCTGCAGCAGGAGCTGGAGCCGCGGGTGGTCTGCGTCGGCGTCCGGGACCTGGAGTGGACCAAGGCCTTCCGGGTCACCTGGCCCGCGGACGACGAGCTGGAGCTGGCCCCCGACCTCACCCTGCACCGCACCGGCGGCCACTTCCCCGGGCACTCGGTGCTGCACGACCGCCGCCGCGGCGTCCTCTTCTGCGGCGACTCGCTCAAGGTGGACGTCGACGAGGCCGGCGCCCCGGTCGCGCTCAGTGCGCACAAGGCCTTCCACGCGCAGATCCCGCTGTCGCACGGCGAGCTGCGCGAGTACCTGACGGTGGTCGGCACGCTGGACTTCGAGGCCGTCGCGACGCCGTTCGAGCTGGTCCGCGGGGTGACCACCGACCACGTCGTCCACCTGGTGCAGCGGCTGCTCTCCGGGCCGCCGGACGCCGCCCCCGTCGCCCTGGAGGAGCTGTGAACGCCCCGGTCACGACCGCCTCGCAGCGGTACCTGGACTCCTTCCCCACCCCGGTCGACGAGTTCGCCATCGAGGGCCTCGACGTCCTCGACGTGCCGCTGCACAGCGCCGTCCTGCCGCCGGGCCCGGCGCATCCCGGCGGCAGCGGCCTGGGCTACGGCGCCACCCGCGAGGAGGCCCGCACCGGGGCGCTCGGCGAGATGGCCGAGATGGCGCTGTCGCTGCGCGCACACCGGGGCGTCGAGCGGGAGCAGGGCTCGTTCGCGGAGATGACCCGGCGGCACGGCCGCGACCGGGTCGCCGACCCGCGCACCCTGTGCCTGGAGGCCGGCAGCGCCTACGACGACGACCGGCCCCTGCAGTGGCTGCCGACGACCCGGCAGCGGGACGGCGAGACGGTGCTGGTCCCCGCCGAGCTGGTCGCCTCCGCCCCCGACGACCTGCCCGGTGCCCCGCCGCCCGGCGGCTGGCTGACCACGGTGATCACCAACGGACAGGGCGCGGCCTTCGACGCCGAGCGCGCGGTCGCGCACGCGCTGCTGGAGGTGCTGCAGCGCGACGGCAACGCCACCTCCTTCCGCGCCATGGACACCGGCGTCGTGGTCGACCTCGCCGGCCTGCGCGACCCCGACGCCCTGGCGCTGCTCGACCGGCTCGACGCCGAGGGCATCGACGTGATGGTGAAGCTGGCGGCGACGGAGTTCGGCGTGGTCGACGTCTACGCCGTCGGCTGCTCGCGCGACCTGTCCGAGCCGGTGCCGGTCATGGCGACGGCGTGCGGCGAGGCGGCGCACCCCGACCGCGACACCGCCGTCCGCAAGGCGCTGCACGAGTTCGCCTCCGCGCGCAGCCGCAAGGCCTTCATGCACGGGCCGTTCGACGTCGTCCTGCCAGCGACCCCACCGGGCTACCTCGACTCGTGGCGCGGCGGGCACCCGCCGGAGCGGCTGGTCGAGGAGGACCGCGCCCTCGAGGCGATGCTGGCCTGGACCCGGATGGGCACCGGCGCGCTGGTCGACCTGCTGCAGGACTCGGTCCTCGCCCGCCGGGGGACCGTCGCGCTCGCCGACCTGCCGACCTGGACCGGCGACGACCTGCACGCGACCGTCACCGGGGCTCTGCACGCCGCCGGGCACGACGTGCTGGTCGAGCTGCAGCCCTCGGTCGGCGACGCGGTCGCGGCCAAGGTGCTGGTGCCGGGCCTGGAGGTCGAGACGATGTCCTACGGGCGGATCGGCGAGCGCGGCGTGCGCCGGCTGCTCGAGCGCGGCGACCCGCTGGTCGCGGTCGGGGCCGACCCGGGCGGCTGGGCGGGGGTGCACCTGACCGCCGAGGCACGAGCGCGCCTCGGCGGGCCGGCCTGGTTCGACCGCGCCGGCGCCGACCGGCGGGTGGGGGCGCTCTACGCCCTCTACCGCGAGCCCGGCCGGCACACGGTCGCGGAGGTGCTGGCCCGGTGACGACACTGCGGTACGCGTACAACACCAACGGGCTGACCTCGCACCGGCTGTCCGACGCGCTGCCCCTCCTGGCCGACACCGGCTACGCGGGCGTCGCGCTGACCCTGGACGTCGTCCACCTCGACCCGTTCGCGCCCGACGCGTTCGCCCAGGCGGAGAAGGTGCGGGCCCGCTGCGAGGAGCTGGGCCTGGGCGTCGTCGTCGAGACCGGCGCGCGGTACCTGCTCGACCCGCGGGTCAAGCACGAGCCGACGCTGGTCACCCCGGACGCCGAGGGCCGGGCGCGGCGGCTGGCCTACCTGCGGCTGGCCTGCGACCTGGCGGAGGTGCTCGGCGCGGAGGCGGTCAGCTTCTGGGCCGGCGTGCCGCGGCCGGGGGTCGGCCGCGACGCGGCGTGGGGCTGGCTGGTCGACGGCGTGCGCGCGCTGGTCGACAGCTCCGGCGGGCGGGGCGTCGCGCTCGCCGTCGAGCCGGAGCCCGGGATGCTGGTCGAGGACTGCGACGGCTGGGCCCGGCTGGCCGAGGAGGCGCCCGGGATCACGCTGGCGCTGGACACCGGGCACTGCGTCGTCGCCGGGGCGTACGAGCCGCAGGAGGCGGTCGCCGCGTTCGCCCCGCACCTGGGCACGGTCGCCGTCGAGGGCATGCGCCGCGGCGTGCACGACCACCTGCCCCTCGACCAGGGGGACGTCGACCTGCCCGCGGTGCTGCGCGCGCTGCGGGACGTCGGATACGACCGGCTGGTCACCCTGGAGCTCTCTCGCGACGGGCACCGAGCGCACGAGATGGTGCCGCGGGCGATGGCCACGCTGCGGTCGGCGGAGGAGGCGGCGTGAGGATCTGCTTCGTCAGCCGGCGCTACTGGCCGGCGGTCAGCGGGATGAGCGTCTACGCGGAGAACCTGCTGCGTGAGCTGGTCGCGCTCGGTTCCGAGGTGACGCTGGTCAGCCAGTACCGGGACGACGAGGCCGGCACCCGCGTCTACGGCGGCGGGCCGCCCCCGGCCGACCGCGTGCCCGCCGGCGTCGAGGTGGTGGCACTGCCCAGCCGCGGCGAGACCGTCGTCCCCGCCGACTGGGAGGGCGACATCGCGGAGATCGTGCGCACCGTCGTCGGCCTGCACGCCGAGCGGCCCTTCGACGTGCTGCACGCCCAGTACGGCTACCCGCCCGGCCTGGCGGTGCTGGCCGCCGCCCGCGAGACCGGGCTGCCGGCCGTGGTGAGCATCCAGGGCGGCGACGGCCACTGGGTGGGCACCTGCTGCACCATCCACGCCGAGGCGATGCGCACGGTGGTGGACTCCTCGAGCGCGGTGCTCATCGGCAGCGCCAGCTTCCGCGACGAGGTGGTGGGCAACCTCGGCAGCGACCCGGCCCGCTTCACGATCATCCCCGGGGCGACCGACACGCGGCGGTTCACGCCGGCCGAGCGGCCGCTCGGCGCGCTGCGCGAGCCGCCGGTGCTGCTCTTCCACGGCCGGGTGGACCGGCGCAAGGGCGTGCTGGACCTGATCGAGGCGCTGCCCGACGGCGTCCGGCTGGTCGTCTCCGGCATCGGTCCCGACCTCGACGAGGCGAGGGCCCGTGCCGACGAGCGGACGACGTTCCTCGGCTTCGTGCCGCCCGAGCGCGCGCCGGAGGTCTACCGCTCGGCCGACGTCTTCGTCAGCCCGACCTACAGCGAGGGGTTCAGCAACACGCTGCTCGAGGCGATGGCCAGCGGGCTGCCCACGGTGAGCACCGACAGCGTCGGGGTCGTCGACTGCCTGCGGCACGAGGAGAACGGGCTGCTGCACGCGCCCGGGGACGTCGCCGGGCTGCGGGCCGCGCTGACCCGCCTGCTGGCCGACGGCGCGCTGCGCACCCGGCTGGCGACGACGGCGCTCGAGGAGGTGCGGCGGCTCTACTCCTGGCCGGTGCTGGCCGCCTCGATCGACGACGTGTACCGGGAGGTGGTCGGGACGACGCCGTCCGACGACTGGTCGATGCCCGCGGGGGTGGACCTGACCTGCCGGTTCCGCGCGGCGGCCCACCTGCTGTGAGGGTGCTCGCGGTCAGCCCGCACCTCGACGACGCCGCCTTCTCCGTCGGCGGCACCCTCGCGGCCCTCGCCGCGGAGGGCCACGACGTCACCGTGGTCACCTGCTTCACGGCGAGCGTGCCCGAGCCCGAGGGCTTCGCGCTGGCCTGCCAGCTGGACAAGGGGCTCCCGGCCGACGTCGACTACCTGGCCCTGCGGCGCGACGAGGACGCCGCGGCCATGTCGCTGCTGGGCGCCACGCCGGTCTACCTGGGCCTGCCCGAGGCGCCGCACCGCGGGTACACCAGCGCCCCCGACCTGTTCGCCGGCGTGCACGACGGGGACGACGTGTGGCGGTCGCTCACCGCGGCGCTGGAGGGGCACGAGGCCGACCTCTGGCTGGCCCCGCAGGCGCTCGGCGGGCACGTCGACCACCGGCAGGTGCTGCGGGCGGTGGCGGGGCTGGACCGTCCGGTGCTGTGGTGGCGCGACAGCCCCTACGTGCTGCGCGACCGGGCCGCCGTCCCCGGCCCGGAGCTGCCGGACGGGCTGGCCGAGGTCCGCCTCCCCCAGGACCTCGACCGGCGCGCCGACGCCTGCGCCTGCTACCCCACCCAGCTGGGCTTCCAGTTCGGTGGCGTCGAGGAGATGCGCACGGCGCTGGCCGGCCTGCCCGAGGTGCTGCTGGCCGGGGAGCGGGCGCGGGCGGTGCTGCCGGCCCTGGGTGGTCCGGGCACCTCGGGCACGGAGGCGTAGCGGTGCACGCGGACCGTCGGGTCCGTGCTCACCACGGCAGCGGCCGGCCGTCGCGGGAGAAGCCGCCGGTGGGGCCGTCGTCGGGCAGGTCGACCGCCCACAGCACGCCGGCCGCCCCATCGGCCACCGGGCGCCCGCCGGCGCCGCCCATATCGATGGCCACCCACCCGGGGCAGACCGAGTTGACCAGGACGCCGCGCGCTGGACCGGTCGGGGAGCTGCCGGGACTGACAGGCTGCCGCGCATGCAGCAGGCCTTCGGCATGGCGGTCCCCGAGACGGTGGACGAGATGTGCCGTCCGACGACGTCGGCGGTGCTCGTGTACGACGCGCAGGTGGGCATCCTCGCCCACGTGCAGGACCGGGACCGGCTCGTCGAGCGGATCTCGGCCGTCCTGCAGGCAGCGCGGGAGGCAGCGGTCCCCGTGCTCTACGTCCGGCACGTGTCGCTCCCGCCGACCCACATGGGCGTGACGGCGCTGCGCACCGCCATGGCGTGGCAGCGGGTGCAGGACGCGGCTGCGGTGACCGCGGCCTTCCCGCCGGACGCGCCGCACACCCAGGTCGTCGGCGAACTGGCACCGGTGGACGGCGAACCGGTGTTCGACAAACTCGGCATGTCGGCGTTCGTCGGCACCCCGGTCGAGCAGGTCCTGCGCGACCGCGGCGTCACCACCCTCGTGCTGGTCGGCGCCGTCCTCGAGATCGGCGTCGAGCCGACCGCCCGGCACGCCGCCGACCTCGGCCTCCTGCCCGTGGTGGTCGACGACGCCTGCGGAGTCGTGGACACCCAGGCGGCCGAGCGATCACTGGCCGGCCTCGACTACAGCCTGCTCTCCCACCGCTGCAGCAGCCGGGAGGTCGTGGCGGCCTTCGGCTCGGCGGCCCTGCCATCGGAGGCCGCGCCGACCTAGCCTCACCGGGTGGCCGACGACGACCTGCAGCGGCTGGTGCAGCGCCGCCTCTTCGAGCTCGGCGGGGACGCCGTGGCGGCGGCCCGCCGATCCTGCTGGGCCGTAACCGCGCAGACCATCGAGCGCATCGCCGGTGGGCAGCACCGCCGGCCGGTGACCGAGCGGCTGGCCGAGGCCCTCGCCCGGGCTCTCGACGTGCCGGCGAACCGGGTCCGCCGGGTAGCCGGGCTGCCGCTCGTGGACGACGCCCGGGAGGACATCCACACCGGCCCGCACCTCCGCATCGTCCGCGACGACGGCCGGCTCCCCTGACCCGCGCCCCCTCGCGGCGGCGGCCGTCGGGATCAGGGGCGCGGCAGCAGCAGGCAGACCGCGGTCGCGTAGCGGTCGAGGTCGACGTCGCCGAGCAGGGCGTGCTGCAGGACGAAGCCGACCAGCGTCGAGAACAGCACCTGCCCCAGCGCCTCGGCATCCACGTCGGCGGCCAGGTGCCCGGCGTCGCGCCACGTCGCCACCCGGTCGGTCAGCCGGCCGCGGACCGTGCCGTACGTCTGCTCCGCGATGGCCCGCACGGCGGGGTCGCGCAGCCCCTCGGCCCACGCGGTGACGGCGACCCGCGTGTAGTCCACCTCGCCGCCGACCGCGAGCGGGTAGATCCGCCGCAGCACCTCCGCGACGGCCTCCGCCGGCGTCCGGCCCGGCTCCGGGGACCGGTCGGTGTCGACGACGACGGCGTCGAGCACCCCGGTCAGCGCCTCGAGGATGGGCTCCACCGCGCCGGCGACCAGCTCGGCCTTGCTCGGGAAGTAGCTGTAGACCGCGCCCGCGGACAGCCCGGACTCGCGCACCACGTCCCGCACCGACGTGGCGTGGAACCCCTCGCGGGCGAAACAGCGCAGCGCGGCACGCACGATCTCCTGCCGGCGGTTCTCCAGGTGGTCGGCGGTCACGCGGGGCACGCCACCACATTAGAGAACGGTCGTCCGTCTTGACGGGCGGGGTGGGGCGGAGCACCCTCCTCATTGGCGAACGGTCGTCCGATTTGCAGACCTTCTCGACCCGAGGAGCAGCCATGAGCACCCTCACCCCCAACCGGACGGCGACGTCCGACTCCCCTGCTCTCCCGCCCGGGGACACCCCCTGGCGCACCGTCCTCGGGCTGGCGCTCGCGCTCACCGCGGCCCTGGCCCTGCTGCTGTCCGCCTTCGCGTGGCCGGCCACCCAGACCCGGCCCCGCGACCTCCCCGTCGCGGTGGTCGGCCCCCCGCCGGTCGTCGAGCAGGCGCGGGCGGCCCTCGACCGGGCCCAGCCGGGCGCGTTCGACGTGACCGCGGCCGCCGACGTCGAGCAGGCGCGGGACCTCGTCCGCAGCCGCGAGGTCTCCGGGGCGCTCGTCCTCGGTCCCGGCGGGCCGAGCGTCGTCGTCGCCACCCAGGCCGGACCCGCGGTCGCGCAGCTGCTCACCCAGGTGGGGCAGGCGGCCACCGGCGCCGCCGTGCCGGTCGAGGACGTCGCGCCCGCGCCGGCCGGCGACCCGCGCGGCGCGGGACTGGCCGCCGGCGCACTGCCGCTGACGGTCATCGGCGCGGTCGCCGGCGCGGTCCTGGCGCTGCGGGTCCGCGGACCGGGTCGCCGCGCGGTGGGCGCCGTCGTCCTGGCCCTCCTGGCCGGCCCGACCGCCGTCGGGGTCCTGCACGGGTGGCTCGGCGCGCTGAGCGGGGACTGGCTGGCCGAGTCGGCCGTCGTCTCCCTCGGGGTCGCCGCCATCGCACTGGGCGTGCTGGGCGTCGCCGCCGTCGCGGGTCGGCCTGGGCTGGTCCTCGCCGAGCTGACCGTCATCGCCCTGGGCAACCCGCTGTCGGCCGCCGCCGGCGCCCCGGCACTGCTACCCGGCGGCTGGAGCGAGCTGGGCCAGGCACTGCCCCCGGGAGCGGTCGTGGCCGCGCTGCGCGCGGTCTCCGGCTTCGGCGGCACCGGCGCCGGCGGACCGCTGGCCGTCCTGGCGCTCTGGGCGACCGGCGGCCTGGTCCTGCTCGCCGTCGCCGCGCTCCGGACCCGCCGGCACGCTCCGTACGCCGCGGCCGCCGCGTAGCCGCCCACCGGCAGCCGTGTCCGGAAACCGCCAGTCCCCCGGCCCGCGCGCTGTCATGCTCGTCGTGTGACACCGCCGCTGGACGCCGAACGCTGCTACCGCGCGGTCGCCAGCCGGGACGCCCGGTTCGACGGCTGGTTCTTCACCGCCGTCGCCACGACCGGCATCTACTGCCGCCCCTCCTGCCCGGCCCGCACGCCGTTGCCGCACAACGTCTCCTTCTTCTCCACCGCGGCCGCCGCCCAGGGCGCCGGCTACCGGGCCTGCCGCCGCTGCCGCCCCGACGCCGTCCCCGGGTCGCCGGAGTGGGACAACCGCGCCGACGTCGTCGCCCGCGCCGTCCGGCTCATCGGCGACGGCGAGGTGGAGCGCTCCGGCGTCCCAGGCCTGGCCGCGCGGCTGGGCTACTCCGAGCGCCAGCTGCACCGGCTGCTCGTCGGCGAGCTCGGCGTCGGCCCGCTCGCGCTGGCCCGGGCGCAGCGGGCCCAGACCGCCCGGCTGCTCGTCGAGACCACCGACCTCCCGATGGCCGACGTTGCCTTCGCCGCGGGGTTCGCCAGCATCCGGCAGTTCAACGACACCGTCCGCGAGGTCTTCGCCGCCACCCCGACCGAGCTGCGGCGGACCGCGCCGGCCGGACCGCCCGGCACCCCCGGCCGGCTGACGCTGCGGCTTGCCGCGCGCGCACCGTACGAGGCCGCCGAGGTGCTGCTGTTCCTGGGCGTGCACGCCGTCCCTGGCCTGGAGGAGTGGGACGGGACGACGTTCTCCCGCGTGCTCGACCTGCCGCACGGGCCCGGGGTCGTCCACCTCTCCCCTGCCCCGGACGGCGGCCCCGCGGTGACCGCGCGGCTCGAGCTCACCGCGCTGCGCGACCTGGGGACGGCGGTGGCGCGCTGCCGCCGCACGCTGGACCTCGACGCCGACCCGGACGCCGTCGACGGCGTCCTCGGCGCCGACCCCGCGCTGGCCGGGCTGGTCGCTGCCGCGCCCGGCCGCCGGGTGCCCGCCTCCCCCGACGCCGACGAGCTGGCCGTGCGGGCCGTCCTCGGCCAGCAGGTCTCGCTCGCCGGCGCCCGCACGCTCACCGCCCGGGTGCTCCGGGCCGCAGGGACGCCGCTGGCCGAGCCGGTCGGCACGCTGACCCACGCCTTCCCGCGCCCGGCCGCGCTCGCCGACGCCGACCTCATCGACGTCGGCCTGACCGGCGCCCGCCGGCGGACGGTGCACGCGCTCGCCGCGGCACTGGCGTCCGGGGCGGTGCCGCTCGACCCGGGTGCCGACCGCGAGGAGGCCGGCCGGGCGCTGCGCGCCGTCCCCGGCATCGGCCCGTGGACCGCCGCGCTGGTCGCGCTGCGCGGGCTCGGCGACCCCGACGTGTGGCTGCCCGGCGACCTCGCGTTGCGCCGCTCCCTGGCGGCCCTCGGCAGTTCCGACGCCGACGCCGCGACCCGCTGGCGGCCGTGGCGGTCCTACGCCGTGATGCACCTGTGGGCACTCGCCGTGCCGGCGCTGTCCACGCGCCCCGTCCCCCTGACCCGACCACTCCCCCTCGATCGGAGCGCCTGATGACCACGCTTCCCGCCCGCTCCGCCACCGTGGACACCCCACCGGGACCCTTCACCGTGGTCGTGGCCGCCGACGGCGCCGTCCTCGCCAGCGGCTGGACCGCCGACGTCGCCGACCTGCTGCCCGTCGTGCACCGCGCGCTGCGGCCGGCCTGGGTCGAGCCCGTCGAGCACCTGCCGGTGCTCGACGCGGTGGCCACCTTCGTCGCCGGGGACGTGACCGCCATCGACGACGTCCCGGTGCGGCAGCGCTCCGGCCCCTTCCTCGAGGACGCGTGGGAGGTGCTGCGCACCGTCCCCGCCGGGGAGCCGGACAGCTACGCCGCCTTCGCCGCGCGCTGCGGGCGCCCCGCGGCCGTCCGGGCGGCGGCCAACGCCTGCGCCCGCAACGCCGCGGCGCTGTTCGTCCCCTGCCACCGGGTGCTCGGCTCCGACGGTGGGCTCGGCGGCTTCCGCTGGGGCACGCCGGTCAAGCGGTGGCTGCTCGACCACGAGGCGGCGCACGCCCCCGTCCCCGCCTGACGGAGGACCCCCTTGCCCCCCGGCGAGGGGGCCGTTCCAGCGCCTCACCGGGCTCGGCGCTGGTGACCGGAAGGCCGTGTGCCTCCCGGGAAGTGTCGGTCGCTTGCTGCACCCTCTGGATCGTGGACGCCGCCTCCCTGCTCACCGGTCTGCTCGTCGGGGCGCTCCTGGCCACCGCGGTCACCCTGGGCGTCGTCGCGCTGGTCTCCCGGCGCCGCCCGGCCGACGACGGCCTGGAGCCGGTGCACGAGTCGCTCGACCACCTGCACCGGCTGCTGGCCGGCATCGAGCGGGACCGCGCCACCGCGCACGGCGAGCTGCGGGAGCAGATGGGCACCGTCGGGCATACCTCGCTGCTGCTCCGGCAGGAGACCGCCGCGCTGGTGACCGCGCTGCGCACCCCGCACGTGCGCGGGCGGTGGGGCGAGGTGCAGCTGCGCCGGGTGGTCGAGGTCGCCGGCCTGCTCGAGCACTGCGACTTCGTCGAGCAGCCCTCCAGCACCAACGACGCCGGGGCGGGCGTCCGGCCCGACCTGGTGGTCACCCTCGCCGACGGCCGACAGGTCGTGGTCGACGCCAAGGTGCCCTTCACCGGCTACATCGAGGCGGTGCAGGCCGAGGACGTCGCGGTGCGCGCCGAGCGGATCGTCGCGCACGCCCGCCAGCTGCGCGCCCACGTCGACGCCCTCGCCGCCCGGCGCTACCCCACGGCGTTCCGCCCGGCCGCGCCGTTCACCGTCCTGTTCGTGCCCTCCGACGGCTTCCTCACCACCGCGCTGGAGGCCGAGCCCGGGCTGCTGGAGTACGGCTTCGGCCGCGACGTCGTGCTGGCCACCCCGAGCACGCTGCTGGCGCTGCTGCGCACCGTCGCCTACTCGTGGCGGCAGGAACGACTGGCCCGCGACGCCGACCAGGTGCTCGAGGTCGGCCGCCGGTTGCACGCCCGCCTGGCCACCCTGTCCGGCCACCTCATCCGGCTGGGTTCGGCGCTGTCGTCGACGCTGACCCGGTACAACGAGACGGTCGGCTCCTACGAGGGCTCGGTGCTCGTGGCCGCCCGCCGTTTCGACGACCTCGGGGTCGCCGAGTCACCGGTCCCCACGCCGCCGCCGGTCGAGGCCACGGTCCGCACGCTGCGGCCCACCGAGCTGCCGCTGCCCGGGGAGCTGCCCCGGCCGGCGGGCCTCCCGCCGCGGGACGACGACTCGCGGACGGCGGAGCGCGACGGCACGACCGGCTGAGGCCGCCGGCGCGACCGGGGGCGTCCACGTCGTCGCGCGCGTACCGCTCCGTCACACGAGTCCCGCGACCCGCACCTCCTGTGCGCCCAGCGCTGCGGTTTTGGCACTTGTGCACAGCGCGCCTCGCTGCCGTCCTCCCTCCCTCCGGCCTGCGCCGTCGTTACCGTGGCTCGCGACAGGGACCCCCGCCAGGAGGTCCGCCACGAGGGGACGGGAGGTCCGCCATGGCCTCGGTGAGCACCGCCGACACCTGGCGCGAGTCCACGGGCCGCGCCGGCCGGCGCGTCGCCGCCCGTCCCGAGGGCGCGGACTACGTCTCGCGCATCGGCCGTCCGCCGGTCCCGCCGCCGCCCCCGCGGATGCGGTCGACCGACCTGCCGCCCCTCCCCGAGGACATGGCGCGCGCCGGGCGCCGCCGGGACGAGCGCCCACCGGTGCCCCCGCGCCCGTCCGCCGACCGGACGGCGCGCCCCGCGCGGGACGCCGGCCGCCGACCCGTCTCCCCCGAGGCCGACCGGCCGCGGGTCCGCGAGGAGCGCTCGCGCGAGGACCGCTCCCGCGACCTGCCCACCCCCGACGACGACCGCCGCGACCCCCGCCCGCCCGAGGCCCGGCCCGCCGGGCGCCGTCCCGGCGGTCGCGGCGCCACGGCCTCGACCCTCGAGCGGGGCAGCCGGCTGCGCGGCGCGGTCGCCGTCGTCGCCGTCTTCCTCGTCACGCTGGCCGGTGCGGCCCTCGAGTCGTGGATCGACACCGGCCTCGGCCTGGTCACGTTCGGAACGCTGACCGCGGCCAGCGCCGTGGCGACCCTGCTGGTCCGCCGCAGCGACCTGCTCACCCCGGTGATCGCCCCGCCGCTGGTCTACGTCGCCGTGGCCGCGCTGAACACCGCGCTCGCGCCGTCGGCCTCGCTGAACCTCGCCTCGGTGGCCACGCTGCTCATCCGCGGCTTCCCGGCGATGGCGGTCGCCACCGCGGCGGCCGGGGTCGTGGCGCTGATCCGATGGGCCGCGCGCCGCTGAGGGAGGCCCCCTCCAGGGGCCGACGTCCAGACCGAACGCAGAAGGCCCCCTCCCGGGAACCGGGAGGGGGCCTTCTCGTCGTTGGCGGGGGTCCCCGTTCAGCGAGCGGGGCGGGCGGCTCCGTCGCGCTTGGCACGCAGCTCGTGCGGCAGCGCGAACACCAGGCGCTCCTCGGCGGCCTTCACCGTCTCGACGTCGGGGTAGCCGCGCTCGGCCAGCCAGTCGAGCACCTCGCCCACCAGCACCTCGGGCACCGAGGCGCCGCTGGTGACGCCCACGGTGCCGACGCCGTCGAGCCAAGCCGGGTCGATCTCGGAGGCGAAGTCGACCAGGTGCGCGGCCCGCGCGCCGGCCTCCAGCGCCACCTCGACCAGCCGGACGGAGTTCGACGAGTTGGTCGAGCCGACGACGACCACCAGGTCGCACTCGCTCGCCATCTGCTTGACCGCCTGCTGCCGGTTCTGCGTGGCGTAGCAGATGTCGTCGCTGGGCGGCGACTGCAGGCCGGGGAAGCGGGTCCTGAGCTGGTCGACCGTCGCCAGCGTCTCGTCGACCGACAGCGTGGTCTGCGACAGCCAGACGACCTTCTCCGGGTCGCGCACCTGGACGTCGGCCACGTCGTCGGCGCCGTCCACGAGCTGGATGTGCTCGGGCGCCTCCCCGGAGGTCCCCTCGACCTCCTCGTGCCCGCGGTGGCCGATCAGCAGGATGTCGTAGTCGTCGCGGGCGAAGCGCTTGGCCTCCTGGTGCACCTTGGTCACCAGCGGGCAGGTGGCGTCGATGGTCCGCAGCTGCCGGGCGGCGGCCTCGGCATGCACCGCGGGCGAGACGCCGTGCGCGCTGAAGACGACGACCGAGCCCTCGGGTACCTCGTCGGTCTCGTCGACGAAGACCGCCCCGCGCCGCTCGAGCGTCGCCACCACGTGCTTGTTGTGGACGATCTGCTTGCGGACGTAGACCGGGGCGCCGTGGAGCTCCAAGGCGCGCTCGACGGCGACCACCGCCCGGTCCACGCCGGCGCAGTAGCCCCGGGGGTCGGCCAGCAGGACACGTCCGCGCTGATCAGCCATGCCCCCCATGGTAGGAGAAGGACCTCCTTGCCCCCCGCTACTCGCAAGCTCGCGGCGGGACCCTGCAAGGAGGCCGCCCTGCCCAAGGCACACGCCAAACGCCAGCTCACACCGGGTCCCTGCAGGGAGGCCACCCTCGGGGGTGTCGGCAGGCTCACACCGCCCACCTGCCGGAGCCGCCGCCGGGCACGAGACGCCTACCACCATCGGTGTGCTGCGCGCCGGAGTGGGGTGTCGGGCGCGGCGATTCGGGGCAGGGTGGGGCCATGTCGCGTGAGATCCCACAGCTCGTCCGGGCGCTGGTCGGGCTGGCCGCAACCGTCATCGACGACACCCTCCAGCTGCCTCGGGCGCTGCCGAGCCTCCCCGTGCGGGTGATCGGGCTGGCCATGCAGGCCACGATGAAGGTGCAGCAGCACTACTCGGGTCTGGTCGCCCGCGGGGACGAGGTCTTCACCGGCCTGCGCGGCGACGCCGAGCCCGGCATGGCGACCTTCGACGAGGACCTGCCGGAGCCGACCCCCGGGCGCACGTCCGCCTTCGACCGCGCCCCCGGGTTCGACCAGGCGACGTCGTTCGACCGCGCCGCGGCGCCGGCCGAGGACGACGAGGTGGCCGAGGAGGTCGCCGCGATGATCGACGACGAGGTCTCCGGGTTGCCCGCCGACCCGGCGCCCGAGGAGGTCGTCGAGGCGCTCGCCGACATCTCCGACGAGGTGGCCGCCGCGGGCCTCGACCTCGACCGCGCCGAGTCCGGCCTCACCACGGAGGACGCGCTGGAGACCGCGCTGCTGGAGGCCGACGGTGCCCCCGACAGCGCGCTGGTCGACGGGGGTACGGGCGACGCCGGCACCGTCGACAGCGACGAGATCGCCGAGAGCCCGACGACGCCGCCGGCGTCCCTGCTGGAGGCCGAGGCGACCGAGTTCGACGTCCACCCCTCGGGGACGGCCGAGGCGCCGGCGCCCAGCGACCCGGGCGGGTCGCCCGTCGGCGAGGAGCACGGCGCGCCCGACGTCACCTCCGAGGTCGACGTCCTCACGCCCGACGGCGGGGTCGCCACCGTCGAGGGCACGGTGACCGACGAGGGCGTCGCCGCGCCCGAGACACCGGCCGAGGAGGCCCCCGCCGCGACCGCCGAGGAGACCCCCGGCGCCCCGGCCCGGGCCGACCGGCAGGACACCGGGGTCGACGAGGCGGCCGGCAGCGGGGTCAGCGACGCCGACACCCGCCCCGCCACCGACGGGACCCCGGCCGGCGACGACCACGACGCGACCGGCCGCGGCGACGAGGTCGTCACCGCGGCGGGCGCGCAGGTCGACGACGACCTCGGCGCCGGCGAGGACACGAGCGCACCGGCCGCCACCGGCGAGGCGGGCGCCACCGAGGAGGTGGGCGCCACCGACGAGGTGGTCGCCACCGAGGACGGGGCCGCCACCGGCGAGGTGGTCGCCACCGACGAGGGCGGCACCGAGGTGGCGGCGGCGACCGGCGTCCGCACCGACGTCGACGAGTCGGCCACCGCCGACGAGGCCGCCGACACGACGGGGGCCGCGGCCGCCGGCGCCGCCCCGGTCGAGGGCTACGACAGCCTCACGATCGCCCAGCTCCGCGGCCGGCTGCGCGGCTACCAGCTCTCCACCGTGGCCGACCTGGTCGCCTACGAGGAGGCCACCCGGGGCCGCGAGCCCTACCTGCGGATGCTACGCAACCGGCTGGAGAAGCTGGAGCGCCAGGCGGTCGAGGAGAGCCCGCTGGCCCCTCGCGGCGCCTGAGGCGGGTTATGTGGGTTGCCCACGTCAACTGATCGCTTGACATGGGGGCGCCTCTGCGGAACGTGGCGGTTGTCGAAGACCCCTCGCCCGCAGAGGCGCCCATCATGCTGCCCACCGAGGACCTGTTCGTCCACGTCTACGTGCTCGTCGACGACGCCATCACCGCCGGGGAGGTCACCATCCCGGCGCGGCCGGGTCCGGCCCCGGCCTGCAGCGACGCCGAACTGCTGACCATCGCGCTGGTCCGTCATCTGCTGGGCCGGCGCAGCGAGGCCGGGTTCGTGGCCGAGGTGGCCCGGAACTGGGCGCAGCTGTTTCCCCGGCTGCCGCACCAGTCCGAGGCCAACCGGCGGATCCGCTGGCTGTGGGCGGCCTTTGAGCAGCTGCGGGCCGCGCTCGCGGCTCGGTGCCCGGTCGATCACTGCGCCCAGGTCGACACCACCGCGCTGCCGGTCAAGCACCCCTCCCGGGTGCGCGGCCCCGATGGCTGGGTCGGCCCAAACGAGTTGGTCGCCCGCTTCGGCCGCGACGGGGCGCACGGCGAGTGGTTCTACGGCTTCCGGCTGGCGGTCACCACCGACCTGGGATCCCGGCTGGTGCGCGCCTGGAGCATCGTGCCGGCCGCGGTCAACGAGCGGGAGGTGGCGGTCGATCTGCTCGAGACCGGGCCGGCACCGCGCGACGTCCTGCTGGATAAGGGCTTCGCCGGGCGGGCGTTCGCCGCGGCCTGCGCCGCCCGCGGCACCGCCGTGCTGATCCCGCCCACCAAGACCCAGCGCGCCGGCATGCCCAGCGCCCTGCGCAAGGTGATCGCCTGTTGGCGCAACTACATCGAGGTCACCTTCGGTGAGCTCACCGACCGGATGGAGCTGGCCCGCCACGGCGCGCATACCTTCTGGGGCTTGCTGACCCGCACCGCCGCCACCATTGCCGCCCACACCCTGCTACGCGTTCACCACGCCGATCTCGGGGCTGCATAGGTCAACCCACATAACGCGCCTGAGG
>NZ_FNOT01000007.1 GCF_900107105.1 Geodermatophilus africanus | reverse complement strand
GTGGGCACCCGCAGCGAGGAGGTCGGCCGGGCCCGGCTGCGCAAGTACGTCGTCACCGAGAACGTCTCCGAGACCGTGCCGGTGTCGCGCGAGGAGGTCCGGGTCGAGCGCGAGCCGATCACCGACGCCAACGTCGGCAACGCCATGGACGGCCCGGCGATCTCCGAGGAGGAGCACGAGGTCACCCTGCGCGCCGAGCGCCCGGTGGTGGAGAAGGAGGCCGTGCCGGTCGAGCGGATCCGCCTGAACAAGGAGACCGTCACCGACCAGGAGCGGGTGTCGGCCGACGTCCGCAAGGAGGAGATCGAGGTCGACGGCGCCCGGGACACCGACCGCCGCAGCTGAGCAAGGCCCTCCTCCCTCCCCGCCCCTCGCAGGCTCAGGGCGGGCCCCTGGGAGGGGGCCGACAACGACGAGGCCCCGCCGGCGCGCTGCGCCGGCGGGGCCTCGTCGTGTCTGCGGGGTGGCTCAGGTCCCGGTCGGGGTGACGCCGAACATCAGCACCCGGCGCTCGATGTCGTAGTGCACCGTCGCGGTGTTGGCCAGCAGGTCCTGCAGGTTGTCCGCATCGTCGGGGTCGAGGGTGAGGACCTCCTCCCACGCTCCCTGGTCCAGCACGAGCTGCAGCGTGTAGGTGCCGGGCTGCCCGGGCTCCCCCGCGATCCAGCTGAACTGGTAGTGGCTGAGCTGGCGGACCTTGACGCTGTTGTCGGTGACCGGCTGCGGTACCTCGGGCACGGCATCTCCCCTCCGTCTGGGCTGCGCGGTGGTGCGCGGCCGCTGCGAGGCGGGGGTACCCGCGACGGCGGGCGGCACCCCTTCGCCCGGCGTGTCCGGGGGATGAGGGCGCGCTCACCGGCGTCTCACGGCGTCGTCACCGGCGCGGTCCAGCGTTCCCGGGTGACCGTTCCCCTCCTGCTCTCCCCCGTCCCGGCACTGCGGCGCGACTGGCCGCCGTCCCTCCACCTGCTCCTGGGCGAGGCCGCGGGCGACGTCTGGACGACGGTGCTCGACGCCGCCGGCGGCCGGCTGCGCGGCCTGCGCGTCACCTCGGCCGGCCTGCAGCCCGACGGGGCGGCGGTGGTGCAGTACGCCGCCGAGGTCGGGTGGGACGACGGCCGGGAGGTCGTCCCCGCCGTCCCCGCCGTCCCCGCCGTCGTCCTCGTCGTCATCCGCGTCATTGTCCGGCAAGGGCGGCGGCGGGACGACATGCGCGGGACCGGAAGCGGGACCCGGACCGGGACCGGGGTCGGCGGCGCGGGGGCGGGCGGCTGCGGATCCGGCTGCGGTGACGAGCCGGGGACCTCGACGATCCGGATGGGCTCCGGAAGGGAGTCGCGCTCGCTGGCGGCGGGGCGCAGGGCCACCCAGCTCGCCACGACGACGGCGACCAGCGCGGCTGCCGCGAGGAGCGACAGCAGGGCCGCGTGCCGGCGCAGTCGGGTTCGCACACCTGCACGCTCCCCGTCGCGCTGCACCCGGCGGTGAGAGCCGCATGAGAGTTCCCTCATCGGTGCCCGGCCTCACCCGACGTGGTGAGGGTGGGCAGCCCGGGCTGCGCCGCGCGTGCTCCGCTGCCGATGCGGACGAGGTGTCCGTGTCCCTGCCCGAGCGCACCGCCGTGGCACCGTGCGAGTGGGATGCCCGGCTGGCCGCGGTCTTCGCCGACCCCTCGCTGCTGCGCCTGGTCTACCAGCCGATCGTCGACCTGCAGCGGGGCACGATCGCCGGCTACGAGACCTTGGCCCGTTTCAGCACGCCGGACGGCCGGCCCAGCAGCGAGACGCCGGACCGGTGGTTCGCCGCCGCGGACGCCACCGGGCGCGGGGCCGAGCTGGAGGCGATCGTCGTCCGCCAGGCCCTGGCCGTGCTGCCCACGCTGCCGGCGGACTGCTTCCTGACCGTCAACGTCAGCCCCCACCTGCTCACCCAGCGCGAGCTGGCCGAACCGCTGCTGGCCGTGGACGACCTGGCGCCGCTGGTGCTCGAGCTGACCGAGCACCAGGCGGTGGGCGACCTGCGGCCGCTCATCGACCTGCGCGACCGGCTGCGGGCCAAGGGGGCGCTGCTCGCCCTGGACGACGCGGGGTCGGGCTACTCGGGACTGCAGCAGATGACCCAGTTCCGGCCGCAGCTGATCAAGCTGGACCGGGCGCTGGTCACCGGTGTGGACGGCGACGAGGTGAAGCTGGCCCTCGTCGAGATGCTGGGCGAGTTCGGCGGGCGGATCGACGCCTGGCTGCTCGCCGAGGGCATCGAGACCTGGGGTGAGCTGCAGGCGTTCCTGCGGCTGCGGGTGCCGCTCGGCCAGGGCTGGCTGCTGGGGCGGCCCGGACCGCCGTGGGTGCAGCTGGAGCCCGCGGTGCGGGACCGGCTGCGGCGCCAGGCCGCGCAGGCGCTGCTGACCGAGCACGTGGCCGGGCTGGCCGAGCCGGTCCTGATCGTCGAGGACGGCGTCGCGCCGGACGGGGCGGTCGGCGTCGAGGTCGACGAGTACGGGCACGCGTGGTACCTGCTGCTGCCGAACCGCCGCGGCGGCGACCCGCCCGGCCACCGCCGCGCGCCGGTGAGCCTGCGCGTCCCCGCGTCCGCGGGGCTCAGCGAGGTCGCCCAGCGGGTGGCCGCGCGCCCCGAGGAGACCCGGTTCGACCCGATCGTGTGCGTGGACGCACACGGCGCCGCCCTCGGCATCGTCCGCGTCGAACGGCTGCTGGTGCAGCTGGCCGCGGCGCACGCCGGCTGACGGACCCCCGCCGTCCGCCGGACGGCGGTCTCTCCCCACCCCCGGAGGTACCCGTGAAGCAGTTCGCCTGTGGCGACGTCGTCCCCTCGTGCGGCCGGACGTTCACCGCGCCGACCGACGACGACATCCTCGCCGCCGTCGCCGGTCACGCCCATGACGACCACGGCCTCAGCGACATCCCGGCGAGCCTGATCGGCCAGGTCCGCGCCGCCATCCGCAACGCCTGAGCCTCGCGGCACGCCGGGCACCTGCTGGTCCGTCCACGACGAGCCCCGACCCCGTCCGGGTCGGGGCTCGTCGTGTCTGCACGTCCGGCGCAGGGCGTCGTCGGGTCAATAGGGGGGTGGGTCGGTGACCGCGACCAACCCGCTGGGAGCGGTGACGGTCAGGGTGCCGTCGGGAGCCAGGGCGTAGCTCCAGCCGGGCGCCTGGTGCTTGCCGCGGTGGTCGGCCGTGCAGAAGCCGGCCAGGTTGGCCGCGGCGGTCGGCCCGTCGGGATACCGCTCGACGTGGTCGAGCTCCCCGGCCTTGGGGATGCGGCGGCGGCAGCCGGGGAAGCGGCAGCGCCGGTCGCGGGCGCGGGTGAAGCGGTCCAGTGCCGCGGCCGGCCGGTAACCGTCGGTGGCGGGCGGAGCGCCCAGGCCGGGGCGGCCGGTGAGGTCGTGGCCGCAGGTCTCGGGCCGGCGTCGGCAGGCGGGACGCCCACAGGCGCCGACCCGGCGCAGCTCGGGCAGGTCGGTGAGGGCCAGCAGGGCGCCGCTGACGGCGTCGGTGACCGCGATGCGGGGCCGGTCGGCCAACCCACCGCCGGCGGTCGCCGACAGCAGGGCGGCGAGGTCCTCGCGCTGGCTGTCGGCGGCGGCGGCCAGCGCGGCCAGCGCGTCACCGGCCGCGGCGACCCGCCCGGCGGTGCCGGCCCGCCAGGCGGCCTCGTCGGCGGCGTCGGCCCGCTGCGCGGTGCGCACCGACTGCTGCGCGGCGCCCAGCGCCAGGCGAGCGGCGTGCACCGCCGCGCCGGCGTCCTCCACCGCGCGGTCGGCGGCGGCCCACCAGCCGTCACCGGCGGTGCCCACGGGCGTGTCCGGAACAGATAGCAGCGGGTCGCCGTCGTCGCCGCCCGGCGGATCCGGATCGTGGGCGTCGAGCCACTCGCCGGGATCGTGCCAGCCGCCGACGTCCCACCCGTCGGCCTCCGGGGGCCGGCCCGGCTCACCCGGTGCGGGAGCGTCGCCGAACGCGTCGCGCACCAGCTCGTCCAGCCACCGATCGAAGTCCGCGGCACGCAGCTCGGCGACGGCCCGCTCGATCGGGCCGCCCGCCACGTCCACCGGCTCGGGAGCGCCGCCGACGAGGGAGGACACGTCGGGTGTCGCGTCCACGGCGGCCCGGTCCGGGCTGGTGGTGGCGCCGGCAAGCGTGGCGCCGTCGGCAGGTTGTGCTGCCGGGTCGGCGACGGGGTCGAGGCCGGCGAAGGCGCGGGCCAGCTGGCGGGCCATCTCGGCGGGCACCGCGTGCCCGTCGACCTCACCGGGCTGGTCCCCACCCAGCGCGGTGTGCACCGAGGTGACGACGGTGAGCAGCGCCTGCACCGGCGGCAGCCCGGCCTCCCCCGGCCGCAGCACCAGGTCCAGCAGGCAGTCCACGAGCCGCTGCCCGCGCGTGCGCCCGTCCCCCGGCTCGGCGTCGAGGGCGTCGACACAGGCGGACAGCGCCCGGTAGAACGCCTGCCCCTCCGGTGTGCTGCACACCACCGTCACCACCGACATCCCCGGCGTGCGGTCCGCCCGCAGCGACACCCCCCGCTCGGCCAGCGCGCGGGCCAGGTCCCGCGCCGCCTCCCGGGCGTTCAGCCGGGTGACCACCCGCCGCACCCGGTCGGCCAACGCCGCCGGGGTGGTCACCCGGTTGCGGGCGGCCAGCCACGCCAGCAGGTCCGCCTCGACCGTCGCACGCAGCGCGTCGTCGGCGATCGGTGCGACGTGCTCGAGCAGGCACCACAGGTGATCCGGGTGCAGCAGGCCGCGCTCCAGCGCGTCGAGCACCCGCGGCAGCCGGGTCACCAGCGTCAGCGACCGCGCCAGCTCCGCCTCGGCCTTCGCCACGCTCACGTCCAGCGCGATCGACAGCTCCTGGGCGGCCCACTCGCTCACCGGCCGCAGCACCTCCGGCCGCGCCGCCCACCGCTCGGCGCTCATCGCGCCGCGCTCGCCCTGCGCCCGGTCCGTGCTCGCCGGGCGGGTCGCGGCGAACGCCGCCACCGCGCGGGCCCGCAGCGCGGTCTGCCGCGAGATCTCCCTCGCCGCGGCCTGCACCGCCCCCAACGGCCCGGACGCCCACCCGACGGAAGGCGCGCCAGCACCACGAGTGCCGGTCCGCGCCCCGCCGTCCATGCATTCGATCGTATGTTCGAACGCGCCCGCACCGCAAGAGCTAAGACGCAGGTCAAGGCGGCAGAACTCGTTCCCGGTCGGCGACGGGACGGGAGGGACGAACGCGGGCCGGCCGGGCCCGAGAAGGGCGACATCGACAGGAGCGGCACCGGAGCCGTCCCGAGCGGCAACGCGACGAGCCCGGTAGTCCGGGCCGGCGTACCGGCCCCGATCACCGGGCTCGTCCGAGGTGCTCCGCGTCAGCGGCCGTTGACCCCCAGGGAGGCCGGCAGGGTCAGCCGGAGGGTGTCCGGGACCTCCTCCGCGGTGCGCCGCGGGCTGGGCAGCAGGTCGATGACCAGACGGGTGGGCGCGAACGCCTCCGCGTAGCCGATCCGGGCCTGGGCGCCCCAGTGCCGGGCCGAGGCCACGACCGCGTCGGGTTCCACCATCGCCGACATCTCCACCTGCGAGGCGTGCGCGCCCAGGGCGGCGAGCTTGCCGGAGAGGTAGGCGGTCACGTCGACGAAGGTCGTCGGGTGGAAGGTGAGCGTGGACGGGCTCTGGTAGTGCATGACCCGCGACAGCCGGCGGGCGGCCGACAGCGTCGCGGCGGCGACGGCGCGGTGGTCCTGGTGGCTGTCGTCGGGCGCGTGCACGTACACGACGTCGGCGTCGGTCTCCTTGATCGCCCGCTCGACGACGGCGACCGTGGCGGCGTCGGGCGTCACGGTGCAGTCGACCTGGCCGCCCCACAGCAGCCTGGCGCCCAGGGTGCGCGCGGCCTGCTCCTGCTCGAGACGCCGGCCGGTGATCACCGCGTCGTCCCCGGGGCCGTTCTCGCCACCGGTCATGACCAGCATGGTGACGGCGTCGCCGGCCGCCGAGTGGGCCAGCAGGGTGGCGCCGCAGCCGAGCTCGATGTCGTCGGGATGGGCCCCGACCGCGAGGACCCTACGCATCGTCGCGTCCCGCAGCGGCCAGCGCCCGCTTGCGCGCCCGGTGCACGAGGGCGGCGCCGACGACGCCGGCAGCCACCAGCCCGATGGCCGGACCGGTGCCGTTGCCCTCCTCCGGCAGCTCCGTCGACGCCGGGCAGACCCGGGACGCGCCCGCTGCCGCCCGGTAGTCGAGCGTAAAGCCGTCGAGCACCCAGCGGGCGCCGGCGTTCAGGTCGGCCTGGCTCACCGTGGTGGTGAACGCGCCGTTGACCGTGCCGGGCTCGAACGACGTCGGCGGCAGGGACGCGAACTTCGACGGGGCGGCCTGGTTGTCGGCGCCGCGCGGGATCGTGACGGTGCTCGACGAGGCGTTCACGTAGCCGACGACGACGGTCCAGGACTTGTTGCTGTTCTCCTTGTAGCAGTTCAGCACCGGCTCGACCGTGTACGTGCCCGCCGCCGAGGCCGTCCCCGGCGAGGCGACGAGCCCCACCAGGCCGATGACAGCGACCAGGGCCGCGCGGGAGGCACGCGCGCGCAGGCGACGTGCCCTCGAAGACCTCAAGAGGCCGTCCATGACGTGAGTCCTCGTGTCCGGGGCGGCGGACCCGCCCGACGGGGTCTCATCGGCAGGTCCTGCCCGTTCCCGTAGCCCCAGCTGCCCCCTCTCACCCCAAGGGGTGGGACGGCACTCGTGCACCGTCCCGCGCCGCGACCTCCAGGGCGCGCGCCCGCCGGCCGGCCCGCCGGACCAGGACGACGCCCAGCACGCCGGCACCGGCCAGGGCGATCACCACGCCGGTGCTGTTGCCCTCCGCCGGCAGCTCCGTGGGCGACGGGCAGGCCGTCGCCGAGCCGAGGCGGGCGGCGAGGTTGGTGCCGTCCAGGTGCCACATCGGCCCGGCACCACGGGCGACGGTGACCGTGAAGACGCCGCGGTGGGTCCCCGGCCGGAAGGTGGTCGGCTGGGGGACGCCGTAGGTGACCGGCGTGACCTTGTTCCGGGGTCCCGACGGGATGCTCACCGCGGAGCCGGACGTGTTGCGGTAGCCGAACACGGCCGTCCAGGTGCGGTCGCCGTTGGTCAGGACGCAGTCCAGCAGGGGCACCACCGTGCCCTTGGCCGAGGCTGCGCCGGGTGTGGCGATGAGGGCCACGACGGCGACGACCGCCACCAGGGCGGCACGCCGGAGGAAGCCGCGGGCGCGCGGCGACGGTGGTCTGCTGTCCATGACCGGGTCCTCGTGTCCGGGGGCGGTCGGCCCGCCCGTCGTCCGGCGCATCGGCACGACGACTCCGGCACTGGAGCGTTCCGGACGAGGACCACCCGGTCGGGGGACGTCAGCCATGCGTCAGCGCCCCGATCAGGTCCAGGGCGAGTTCCGCGGCCTCGGGGAAGGTGTCGACGACGGCCTCGGCCCGCGGCTCGTCCGGCGCGGCGGCGTACTCCCCCTGCCGCACGCGGATCGACCGCGCGCCCACGGCCGCCGCCACGGCGACGTCCTTGCCCGGCCGGTCGCCGATGACGAGCAGCCGCCCGGGCGGCAGGCCGAGCCGCCCGGCGACGGCGAGCAGGCCGGCGGGGTGCGGCTTGCGGACAGCGCGACCGCCGAGCGAGTCGCTGACGACGACGACCGGCAGCAGCGGCCCGAGCCCGGTCGCGGCCACCTTCGCCGCCTGGATGGCCGGGTTGCCGTCGGTCAGGCAGGCCAGCGGGGCGGCCGCCACCAACTGCCGGAGCGACTCCTCCACCCCCGGATAGGGCGACAGCCGCGGCGGCGAGTGCAGCGTGAACGCCGCCACGAGCGGCGGCACCACCTCGGCCAGCGCCGACGCCGGGACGCCGACGGCGAGCAGTGCCCGGTCGATCGTCCCGCCGGCGTCGGAGCCGGCGGCCAGCTCGGACCGCAGCGCGGCGTGCACCGCGGCGCCGTCCAGCCCCGCGGAACCGGCCGCCACCCCGACCGCCGCCGCGGCGGAGGCGAGGTAGTCGGCCTGCGGGTAGAGCGTGTCGTCGAGGTCGACGACCACGCCCAGCGGCGCGGGTCCGCTCACCACGGCAGGCGGCCGTCGGTGAAGTCCGGCTCGTCGAGGGCCAGCAGGGCGTCGGTCCGCTCGTCGGCGAGGACGGCGGCCACCTGCGGCCCCGTCGTCCCGTCGCCGTAGGGGCACGGCACGGTCGCGGCCCGCTCCTGCCCCTCGGCGCTGGTGTGTCCGGCCGCGGCGGCCAGCACGGCGGCCGCCGCGCGGTCGTCGGCCAGACCGGCGAGCGTCGTCGTCCCGGCCTCCACGCCCTCCCAGCGCGGCGTCGAGCCGCGCAGCACCACCACCGGGACGCCGAGGTACGCCGCCTCCTCCTGGATGCCGCCGGAGTCGGTGACCGCCAGCCGCGCCGAGGCCAGCGCGGCCAGCAGGACGTCGTAGCCGACCGGGCCGGTGAAGGTGATGCGCCGGTCCACCAGCTGCGCGCCGAGCCCGGTGGCCTCGAGGCGCGCCGCGGTGCGCGGGTGCACCGGGAAGGTGACCGGCCCGACCCGCTCGGCCAGCGCCCGCACCACGCCGACGAGGCGGGCGAGACGGACCGGGTCGTCGACGTTGGTCGGCCGGTGCGCGGTCACCAGCACGCCGGCGCGCTCGGCGACCGGCACCCGCCGCACGCCGCGGGCCACGAGCGTGTCGATGACGGGGTTGCCGACGACGAACACCCGCTCGGCGGGGACGCCCTCGTCGGCGAGGAAGGCCGCAGCCCGCTTGGTCGGCGCGAAGTGCAGCTGCGCGGTGGCCGCGGCGACCCGCCGGTTGACCTCCTCGACGCTGCGCGGGTTGAGGCTGCGCAACCCGGCCTCGAGGTGCGCGAACGGCACCCCCGCGGCGCGGGCAGCCAGCGCGTAGGCCGGCACGGTGTTCGTGTCGCCGAGCGCGAGCACCAGGTCCGGCGCCACGAGGCGCAGCGCGCGGGACGCGTCGGCGTGCAGCGCGCCGGTCCGCTCGGCCGGGTCGGCCGGCAGCGCGAAGCGGTGCCCGGGGGTCAGCCCCAGCGCCGCCTGCAGCTGCGACCCCATCTCCGGGTCGGTGTGCTGGCCGGTGTCGACGACGCTGACCCGGTGCCCGGCGTCGGTCAGCGCGCGGACGACCGGGGCCAGCTTCACCACCTCGGGCCGGGTGCCGAACGGCACCAGCACGTGCCGCGAGCGCGTCATGCCGTCACCGCCAGCGGGGTGCACGGGTCGACGACGGGGCTGCCGTCGTCGCTGCTGTAGGTCTCGGCGAAGTAGCGGCTCATCGCGACGCCGGGCCGGAAGGAGAGCTCCGGCAGCGGCTCGCCGCGGACGCCGGCCAGGTACGCGCCGACGACGTCCGCCCCGGCCGCGAGGGTCAGCGGCAGACCGCCCGAGAACCGCGGGTTGATCTCCACGACGGTCGCGCTGCCGTCGTCGGTGACGAAACCCTGCACGTTGGCCGGCCCGGTCAGCCCCACCGCGGCCAGCGCGGCGGTGGCGACCCGGGTGACCGCGTCGGAGGCGAAGGTGCGGCCCTTGACCGAGATCCCGGCCTTCGTCTCCTCGCGCCAGCGCGGCACGACCACGCGGACGGCGCCGTCCCGGTCGACCAGGGCGTCGGCGGTGAACTCGCGGCCGGCCAGCCGGGTCTGGGCGATCAGGCCGTCGTCCGCACCGAGCACCGCCACCACGTCGTCCCGTTCGTCGAGCAGCCGCACGCCACGGCTGCCGCGCCCGGCCAGCGGCTTGACCACCCACGGGCCGGGGACGCTCGCGACCTCGCCGGGGGACGCCGCGGTCGCCGGGTGCGGTACGCCCGCGGCAGCCATGGCCCGGGCGAAGGCAGCCTTGTCGCAGCACACGTCGACGGCGGCGGCGTCCGGCAGCCAGGTGGCGACGCCGGCGGCGGCCAGCCGGCCGGCACCGGCGGCCAGGTACGGCAGCTCCTCGGCGACCGTGCTGATGAGCGCGTCGACGCCGTGCACGGTGCACACACCGACTACGGCCTCGACGAAGCGCGGGTGGTCGCCGCGCGGCAGGGTGACCGCCTCGTCGGCGAGGGCGCCACCGGCAGCGGCGCTGTCGGCGTCGCCGGCGACGACCCGGTGGCCCAGGGCGACCAGCCGGCGGACGACGGCCACGCCGGCGGGGCCACCGGAACCGGTGACGAGCACGGCGGCGTCGCCGCGGATCGGGGCGGTGGCCGGCGGGCGGGGCTGGGGCAGCGAGGGGGTCATCGGTCGTCCTGGCTCGTCGGGGCGGGAACGGGAGGTCCAGGGCGCAGCTGCGCCGGCACGGGAGGGCGCAGGTCGGCGCGGACGGGCAGCCGCGGCAGCCGTTCGGTCGGCGGCTCGTCGTCCGGACCGACCACGGGCACGGGCACCGGCACGGGTACGGGCCTGGGCGCGGGCACCCGCGCCATCGGCGGCAGGGGCGGCACGGGCCCGGGCACCCGCGCCATCGGCGGCAGGGGCGGCACGGGCGGGGCCACGGGCACCGGTCCGGGCCCGGTCTCGGGCACGGGCACGGACCCGGGTGCCGGCGGGGGCTCCGCGGCGGACGCCGGAACGACGTCGCGCTCCGGGTGCTGGAGCAGCCAGCCGCGCGCCCAGAGCCGCAGCGCGGCGACCCGGTGGTCGGTCACCGGCTCCCACTGGCGCGCGGCGATCGAGGTGGCGAGCGCGTCGAGGACGGCCGGTTCGTCGTCGTAGGTCGCCACCGCGACGAGGGATGCCGCGTGCGCGCCCAGGCCGTCGTCGGCCAGCGCGCGGACCCGGGCAGCCCGCTCCGCCGGGGGGAGGTGACCGATCCGGTAGTCGATGCGCGCGGCCTCGCGGCGCGCGCCCATCCACCGGGCGACCTGCCCGGGCAGCACGTACCGGTACATCAGGCCGGTGAGGTTGGTGCGCCGGGAGGCGCGGCGGACGTCGTCGTCGTCGAGCCGGTAGCCCAGGCCGGGGCGCGCCCAGCTGTCGGGACGGCGGGCGGTGTGCCGCCCGGCGACGTCCTGCTCGGCGCGCTCGGCGGTCGGCAGCGTGATGCACACCATGAGGAGGAAGCCGCCGAGGGTGGCGGCGAGGTTCCACACGGTGCCGACCCAGTCGTGGAACAGCACCAGCGCCGGCGTCCCCCACACGAGGCCGGCGAGGGTGGAGCCGACCAGCCGCAGGTGGTTGAGCGCCAGCAGCGCGGCGACGGCGACCACGAGCCCCGCGACGGCGTGCTGCCGGCGGCCGCGCAGGACGACGGCGGTCAGCGCGGTCAGGCCGAGCACCGACAGGATCGAGGAGCAGGACTCGGTGACCTCGGCCAGGATGATCTCGCCGTCGGGGCGGAACACCAGGACGTGCCGCTCCAGGGACGCCGACACCGAGTCGACGCCGAACAGGTTGAGCACGTCGGCCGCCCAGCGGGCCTCGTGCACCTGCAGGAAGCCGGCGCCGTAGCGGAAGCCGACGGCGCAGATGACCACCGCCAGCAGCAGGTCGAGCAGCACGGGGACCAGCCGCCGGCTGCTGCCCAGAGGACGTCGTCCCTGCCGGCGCCGGATCCGCTCGTCGACCGCCGCGGGCGCGGCCATCAGGAGCCCGCCCCGGCCGCCACCACCGGCGGGTCGACCCGCACCGTCGACGTCGCGCCCGACCGGGAGGTCTTCACCCAGGTGTAGGGGCGGCCCAGCATGCCGTCGACGTAGGCCCGCGTGGTGATCCAGATCGACAGCGCGAAGGCCGGCAGGAAGCCCAGCAGCCGCCACGCCGACCGCCGCTCCACCCGGCCGATCAGCAGGCCGACCGAGAGCTCGGCCAGGGGGCCGACGAACAGGAGCATCGACAGCGGCAGCAGCGCGACGATCGGCAGGTCGCCGATGCCGAAGGCGCGCAGCACGGTCAGCAGCAGGCCGATCCCGCTGAGCAGCGGCACGTGGTAGACGAGCAGGAAGAGCGTCGTCTCGACCTTCTCGACGAGGCTCAGGTGCGGCGAGCGCATCAGCGGGCGCCAGTAGTCGCGGAAGCACTTCTGGTGGCCGCGGGCCCACCGGTACCGCTGCTTCCAGAACCGCTGCGCGCTGACCACCGCCTCCTCGAAGTCGACGGCGGAGAGGTCGTAGCGCACCCGCTGGCCGGCCATGAGCACACGCAGCGTGAGGTCGGTGTCCTCGGTGACGGTGTGCGGGTTCCAGCCGCCGAGGCCGCGCAGCGTGGACATGCGGACGGCGCAGTTCGCGCCCCCGTACGCGGGCAGCTCGAACAGCGCCTGCCGGCCGTACTCGTTGACGAGGTAGCCGGAGAGGAAGTCGACGAAGACGGTCGAGGCCATCTGCGAGTCGCGGCCGTTGCGGATGACGCAGCGGCCCATCACCGCGCCGACCACCGGGTCGCGGAAGTGCCGGACCAGCCGCCGCAGCGCCGTGGGGTCGGGTTCGTGGTCGGCGTCGAAGACGACCGCGATCTCGGCGTCCACCAGGTGCAGCGCGTCGTTGAGCGCGCCGGACTTGCCGCCGCCGGAGCCCGGCGGGCGGTGCAGCACGCGCAGCCGCGGCTCGCGGGCGGCCCAGGCGTCGAGCCGGGCGCCGGTGGTGTCGTCGGAGCCGTCGTCGACGACGACGAGGGTCAGCCGGTCGGCCGGGTAGTCCAGCGCCAGCAGCGCGGTGACCATCCCGTCGACGACGAGCTCCTCGTTCTTGCAGCCGACGAAGACGGCGACCGAGGGCGTGTAGCTGTGCAGCCCCACGTCGGCGGCCAGCATGTCGTGCTCGGCCCAGCGCGCGGCGGCGACGGCGAAGCCGAGGTGCCGGCAGAAGTAGACGCCGAAGGCGACGTTGAGCACCCCGCCGATGACGCCGAGGGTCTCGTCGAGGCCGTGGAAGAGGGCGGCCAGGGTGAAGCCGCAGGCGTAGGCGAGCAGCACCAGGGGCCGCCCCTCCGGCCGGGCGGCGTGCGGGTCCCCCGGGGCCGCTGCGGGGACGGCTGCGGCCGGCGGGAGCGTGGTGCCGAGCGTGGTCGTGCCGCGGACCGCCCTCACCCCCCGCCCCTGTCACCTGCGGTGGAGGCGGACTCCACCGTTCAGCTCCATCGGCAGCCGGAGGGCGCAGGTTGAGCCGAAGGGCGCCGGGCCGGCCGGGGCGCGACCGCCCCGCCCGGGTGAGGACTCCCCGGGCGGCTCAAGGTCCCCGGCGTCGGTGCCGTTGGGCGGGGACGTCGGCCGAGGCGGACGGCGATCACCGGGGACGACACGTGGAGGGACCGATGGTGGTGAACCGGTCGGAGGCGCTCGCCCCACTGCGGTCGGCCGTGGCGCGCGAGGCGGCCGTGGTGGCGGTGCTGACAGTCCTCGTCGCGGTGTCCAGCGGGATGTGGGACCTGCCCGGACGGATCACCGACTGGTCCCGGTCGGCCGTCGGCCCCCTCGACGACGTCGTCCTGCTGCTGGCCGCGTCACACCTGTTCATGGCCGTCTTCGGGTCGCGCCGGGCCCGGGAGCTGAAGGCCCAGTACGCCCGCCGCGTGCAGGCGGAGGACGAGCTGCGCGCACGCGCCCGGACCGATCCGCTGACCGGGCTGCTCAACCGCGCCGGGCTGGCCGAGGAGCTGCGCTCGGCGGTCGAGGGCGCGGCCGGCGGCGGCTCGCCGCCCGCCGTGGTCATGCTGGACCTCGACCGGTTCAAGGAGGTCAACGACACCCTCGGGCACGCCGTCGGGGACGCCCTGCTGTGCGCCGTCGCCGAGCGGCTGACCGGGGAGCTGCGCCGGGACGACGTGCTCGCGCGGCTGGGCGGGGACGAGTTCGTCCTGGTGCTGCGCGACGCCGACCCGGACACCGTCGAGCACACCACCCGCAGGGTCCTGGCCGCGTTGCGGCGGCCCTTCGAGGTCGACGGTCTGGCGCTCGAGGTCGACGGCAGCCTGGGGGTGGCCACCTCCGGTACCGGCCCGACCGAACTGCTGCGTGCCGCTGACGTGGCCATGTACGCGGCCAAGGCCGACCGCAGCGGGGTCGTCGTCCACTCCCCCGACCTGGACCGGCACGACCCCGCGCAGCTGGGCCTCTTCGGGGACCTGCGCCGCGGCATCCGCGACGGTGAGCTCCGGGTCCACTACCAGCCCAAAGCCACGCTGGCCGACGGGCGGGTGATCGGGGTGGAGGCCCTGGTCCGCTGGGACCACCCCCAGCGGGGCCTGCTCCCCCCGTCGGAGTTCATCGGCGTGGCCGAGACGACCGGGCTGATCCGCACGCTCACCGACGTCGTCCTCGGCCGGGCGCTCGGGGACTGCCGCCGTTGGCGGGCGGAGGGTGCGGCGCTCAGCGTGGCGGTGAACCTCTCCGCCCGCGTCCTGCTCGACACCGCCCTGCCCGACCGGATCTCAGGCCTGCTCGCCGAGCACGGCCTGCCGGCGGACTGCCTGGAGCTGGAGGTCACCGAGAGCGCGGCGATGCAGGACCCCGGACAGGCCCTCGACGTGCTGCAACGGCTGCGCGCGCTCGGCATCACGCTGTCGGTGGACGACTACGGCACCGGGCACGCCTCGCTGTCCTACCTCAGCCGCCTGCCGGTGAGCACGCTGAAGATCGACCGCTCGTTCGTGTCGACCATGGAGGTCGACGGCACCGATCAGGTCATCGTGCGCAGCACCATCGAGCTGGCCCACGCCCTGGGGCTGCGGGTGGTTGCCGAGGGCGTCGAGACCCGGGGCACGTGGGAGCGGCTCGTCGCACTCGGCTGCGACGAGGCGCAGGGCTACTGGCTGGGCCGGCCGGGACCGGCCGAGGACGTGCTCGCGCGGGTCGCTGCGATCGAGGCCTCGACGTCCGGCGGGGTCGTCCTGTCCGCCGGCGCCTGACCGCCCGCCGTCGGGCGGTCCGGCACCGGGGGCAGGGCACCGAGGGTCAGACCGACGGGTCCAGGACGCGCAGGTCGCGGACGTAGACGGCGGTGCCGTGACCGAAGCCCGACACCAGCGGCTGCACGCGGGGCGCGACGGCCGCGACCAGGCCGCGCGGCGTCACGGGCACCCGGAGCGCGTCCCCGGCGACCGACAGCACCAGGACGCCGGCGACCAGCGCCAGCAGCGGCACCGTGGCCAGCGCCGCGGCCAGCCCGGCGTGCTCGGCGAGCAGGCCGATCAGCGGGGGTCCGCCCAGCAGCCCGGTGTAGCCGACCGTGGTGGCCAGCGCGATGCCACGCGCACCGCCGAGGACGCCGGCCCGCGAGATCGCCAGCGGGAAGACGTTGGCCAGGCCGAGCCCGACCAGCACGAACCCGCCCAGAGCCGTCGACACCGAGGTCGCCGTCACCGCTGCTGCGCCCCCGGCGGCCGCCAGCACGGCGCCGCCGGCGAGCAGCCGCCGCTCCCCCAGCGCCGCCACCAGCCGGCCTCCCGCGAGGCGGCCGCAGGCCATGGCGAGCGAGAAGCCGGCGTACCCGGCGGCGGCCAGCGAGGTCGTCGCGCCGAGCTCGTCGCGCAGGTGCAGCGCGCCCCAGTCGGAGAGCGCGCCTTCGCCGAAGGCGGTGCACCCGGCGATGGCGCCGAGGACGACGAGCACCGCGGTCGGCCGCGGCCCGCCGTCCGCGCCGGCGGGCCCGGGTGCCGCGGACCGTGGGCCGTCGGCGCGCACGAGGGCCCGCGCGGCCCAGGCGGTGACGAGCAGGCCGAGGGCGCCGACGAACACCAGGTGGGCGGCGACGCCGGCCACGGTCGCCAGCAGCCCGCCCAGCAGCGCGCCGGCCAGGCCGCCGAAGCTGAAGCCGGCGTGCAGACCGGACAGCAGCGGCCGGCCGAGCCGCCGCTCGACGGTGACGCCGACCGCGTTGGCCGCGACGTTGACCATGCCGGTGGCGCCGCCGAAGACGAGCAGCGCGGCGCACAGTGCCGGCAGCGACGTCGCCAGGCCGGGCAGCACCAGGGAGACGCAGAGCAGCAACGACGCGGCGGCCGTTACGACGCCCGCGCCGAGCCGGGCGCACAGCGCGCCGGTGACCTGCATGGCCGCCAACGCACCGATGGACAGGCACAGCAGGGCGACGCCGAGCGCGCTGTGCCCGATGCCCACGCCGGCGGCGACGTCGGGCACGCGGGCGGCCCAGCTGCCGAAGACGGCGCCGTCCAGCGCGAAGACGGCGGCGACGGCAACCTGCAGGCGGGGCAACGTCGGGACGGTCGGTACGGCCGCGGACACCGGGGTCCGGACACGCGAGAGCAGGGGTGAGGTGGACACGGGGACCTCGCAGGAGGGAGACACGGGCCACCGCACCGGGTGGCCGCTCGAGGGGCGGGGAGAGCACACGACCTCGGGCACCCACGTCCACGGTGGCAGCTCGCGCCGCGTCCCGCCGTCAGCACGTCTGTGCAGGTGGCCACACCACCGGCTCAAACGTCACGGTGGTCACCTCCCGCCCCGCCGGGGTGAGGTCCACGGCACGTTCGTCTCAACAAGACCGGTCGCGCAGCCGATGGTCGGGCACGACAGATCGGCTCGACGCGGGGACGGAGACCACGATGCGAACCAGCCTGCGCCGGAGGGTGGGGGTCGTCCTCGGCGTCACCCTGCTGCTGACCGGCGGCGGCGTCGCGGTCGCGTCCTGGCTCGCCTCCGGCACCGGCCAGGGGTCCGCGCGCGCCGCGAGCGTCACCGGGCTCGTCGTGAGCGCCGGCAGCCCGGTCGGCGCCCTCTACCCGCTGCCCGGGGGCACGACGCCGGCGACGGGCTACGGCTCGGGCACCGTCGGGTCGGTCGCCACCACGGTGAGCAACCCCAACCCGTTCCCGGTGACGATCACCTCGGCCGTCGTCGGCTCGGCGACGGCCAGCCCGGTGGGCGGCCGGACCTGCGCCGCCGGCAGCGTGCTGCCCGCCACGACAGCGCCGATCTCCCTGGACCCCCCGGTGACCCTGGCGGCGGGCTCCGCGCCCACCCCGGTGACCGTCCCCGGCGCGGTCTACATGGTGGCGACGGCCGAGGACGGCTGCCAGGGCGCCTCCTTCAGCGTCCCCGTCACGGTCACCGGCGCCTCCGCCTGACCGCTCGTGCGCGACCGCCTGCCCGCCGTCCTCGCGCTGCTCGCGCTCGCGAGCGGCCTGCTGTCCCCGCCCCCGGAGGCGGCCGCGGCCTGGACCGTCGCCGGCGGGGCGGTGCTCCCCGCCCAGGCCGCCCAGATGCCGGCCGGGGACACCACGGCGCCGTCGGTGACCGCGGAAGGCACCTACCAGTCGGCTCGCACCTTCACCGTCACCTGGCCCACTGTCCGGCCGTTCGGGGGCCGGCCGGCGACCGGGTACGTGCTGACGCGGACCACCACCCTCAGCAACCCGCCCATGGACACCGGCAGCTGCTCGGGCGTGGTCGCAGACGGCGTTCCCGGCGTCTACGTCCCGGCCGACCCCGGAGCGGCCACCCAGGCCTGCACCGACACCACGCGACGCTATCTGGGCAGCGTGCAGTACACCGTCGCCCCGGTCTGGGGCCGCTGGGTCGGCAACCCCTCACCGGCCTCGACTGCGGTGCTCTGACCGGCGTCCCGGCGCCCGGCCGGCGGGTCAGCCGGCCGGTGCCGTGGAGAGGTGGACCGTGGCCCGCCGGCCTCGACGGCCTGCAGCGTGCGCAGGTGCAGCAGCGCTGGCTGGCCGGCCACCATCCGGGCGGCGTTGGCCAGCGTGCGGGTCGCCGCGGCCCCCGTGCGCCGGCCGGAGGCGGTGGCGTCAGGCGGCCGACGCCGACTGCTGGTCAGCGGCGACCAGGTGGCACCCGCTCGTCCCGACCGGCGTGACGGGGAAGCCCATCGCGGTGAGGACGTCGGCGACCGCAGCGTTCATCGTCCGCTCCACCGCCGCCTCGACCACCTCGCCCCGGACCCGCTCCAGGCTCATCCGGTCGTGCTGGCGCCAGGTGACGAGGATGCCGCGGCGTGCCGGGTCGGGAGTCAGGCACACGCCGCCGGCCGGGCTGTCCCCCGCGGCGTCGTGCAGGCTGAGCCCGGCCTCTACCAGCGCCGCGCTCACCTCCACCAGGAGCGTCGTCAGCGCGTCGGCGTCCGACAGCAGCTCGTCCCAGTCGTCGGCCAGCCGGTCCAGCTGGCTGCCCAGCTCGGTCAGCCAGGCGCGCTCCTGCGGCGACTGACGCCGGACCAGCGAGCCGTCGGCCCGGCGGGCGCCGTGGACCACCTGCACCGTCGCGGGGAACCCGCCGGAGACCGCGGCCCAGTCCGCCTCCATCCGGCCGGGGAAGGGGCCGGCCAGGACGACCGTGCCCGCTCGGTCCTGCGGCTCGTCGACCAGCCACCACGCCGCCGTCCCGCGGCCGGCCGGGTGCGCCGTCCCCTCGCCCTCGGCACGCTCCCGCCCGGTGGGGGCCGCGGCGTCGGCCGCCTGCTGCCGAGCACGGTGCGCCCGCTCGGCCTCGTAGCGGGCCGTCGAGCTCCTGCCCAGGGCGACGACCAGCACGAGCAGCGCGAGGAGGGCCAGCAGGGCCTCTCCCAGCTCCAGCATCACGACTCCACACCTCCGCAGTGCGATCCGGCCGCCGCGCGGGCGGCGGACCGGCTGGTCATCGACGTCGACCGGGGACCGCGCTCACCAGGCACGCCAGGCCCCCTGTGGTCCCGCGCCCCAGAGGGCCGCCCGCCGCACCCAGTCCCGCAGCCGCGCGCGGCCCCCCGGCCGCTGCCGGTCGGCCGCCCGGGGCGCGGGCTCCGCTGCGGAACCGAGCGCGAACAGGTCCAGGAGGAGGGCGAGCCCGTCGTCGGCCGGGAGGTCCTCGGTCCCGGTCGGGGTGCGGGGGATGGTGGTGCTGGGCGTGCTCACGCAGGTCTCCTCGGGCGGGTCCCGCCGCGGCCGGGGAAGGGCCGCGCGCAGCCGGAAAACTAGGGCTCGCGGGGCCGCGGACCACCCGCCCGGACACCCCGCTCCCGGCCCCGTCACCGCATCGTTGTGGAGGCCGTGCGCGGGGGTCGGCGACCCCTCGCTGCGGACGCCGTCTTGTCGACAAGCGCCCTGTCCACGAGCGTGGGACGGCCGCTGCGGCACGCGGTCACGCCCGGACGCCGGTGCGACACCCGCGTGTCGCGAACGGCCGCCGTCACCCGGACGGGCGCGCGGCACCCCGACTGACACCCCCATCCGGTAGACAGCGGACCGTCGCCGCGAGTGCGGGGACGGCCGCTCGACAGAGGGAGTTCCGATGAGCACGGCCACGGGGCCCGGCACGCAGTCGTCCGCCCAGCATGCCGCCGACAGCCACGACCTGATCCGCGTCCACGGCGCGCGCGTGAACAACCTCAAGGACGTCAGCGTCGAGATCCCGAAGCGCCGGCTCACGGCGTTCACCGGCGTCTCCGGCTCGGGCAAGAGCTCCCTGGTGTTCAGCACCATCGCCGCGGAGTCGCAGCGGCTGATCAACGAGACCTACAGCGCGTTCCTGCAGGGCTTCATGCCGACGCTGTCGCGGCCCGAGGTCGACCTCCTGGAGGGGCTGACGACGGCGATCATCGTCGACCAGGAGCGGATGGGCGCCAACCCGCGTTCCACCGTCGGCACCGCCACCGACGCCAACGCGATGCTGCGGATCCTCTTCAGCCGGCTCGGGCAGCCCTACATCGGCCCGCCGACCGCCTTCGCGTTCAACGTGCCGACGCGCAAGGCGAGCGGCGTCATGAGCACCGAGAAGGGCGGCCGGGTCGAGAAGAACGTGGTGCGGGAGGCCGTCTACCAGGGCGGGATGTGTCCGCGGTGCGAGGGCATGGGCGCGCTCAACGACTTCGACCTGACGGCGCTCTACGACGGGTCGAAGTCGCTGAACGAGGGCGGCCTGATGGTGCCGGGCTACAGCATGGACGGGTGGTACGGCCGCCTCTTCCAGGGCATCGGCCTCGACCTGGACAAGCCGATCGGCAGGTACACGAAGAAGGAGATGCAGGACCTCCTCTACAAGGAGCCCACCAAGATCAAGGTCGAGGGCATCAACCTCACGTACGAGGGCGTGATCCCGAAGGTCCAGAAGTCGATGCTCTCCAAGGACGTCGACGCGCTGCAGCCGCACGTCCGGCGCTTCGTGGAGCGGGTGGTGACGTTCACGACCTGCCCCGAGTGTGACGGCACCCGCCTCAGCAGGGAGGCCCGGTCGTCGACGATCGGCGGGAAGAGCATCGCCGACGTCTGCACCATGCAGATCAGCGATCTCGCCGACTGGGTGCGGGGGCTCGACGCGCCGTCGGTCGCACCGCTGGTCGCCGGGCTGCAGCACCTGCTCGACTCGTTCGAGGAGATCGGTCTGGGGTACCTCTCGCTCGACCGGCCCGCGGGCACCCTGTCGGGCGGCGAGGCGCAGCGCACGAAGATGATCCGGCACCTCGGCTCGTCCCTCACCGACGTCACCTACGTGTTCGACGAGCCGACGATCGGCCTGCACCCCCACGACATCGAGCGGATGAACCGGCTGCTGCTGCAGCTGCGCGACAAGGGCAACACCGTGCTGGTCGTCGAGCACAAGCCGGAGGCGATCGCGATCGCCGACCACGTCGTCGACCTCGGCCCCGGCGCCGGCACGGCCGGCGGCGAGGTCGTGTTCGAGGGCACGGTCGACGGGCTGCGGGCCAGCGACACCGTCACCGGCCGGCACCTGGACGACCGCGCGTCGCTCAAGTCCGACGTGCGGACGCCGTCCGGTGCGCTGGAGGTGCGCGGCGCGCGCACGCACAACCTGCAGGACGTCGACGTCGACATCCCGCTCGGTGTCCTCGTGGTGCTCACGGGTGTGGCCGGGTCGGGGAAGAGCTCACTGGTCCAGGGTTCCGTCGCGGACCGGGAGGGCGTGGTGGTGGTCGACCAGGGCGCGATCCGCGGCTCCCGGCGGAGCAACCCGGCGACGTACACCGGGCTGCTCGAGCCGATCCGCAAGGCGTTCGCGAAGGCCAACGGCGTGAAGCCGGCGCTGTTCAGCTCGAACTCCGAGGGCGCCTGCCCCACCTGCAACGGCGCGGGCGTCATCTACACCGAGCTGGGCGTCATGGCCACCGTCGAGTCCACCTGCGAGGAGTGCGAGGGCAAGCGCTTCCAGGCGTCGGTGCTCGAGTACACGCTGGGCGGTCGCGACATCGCCGAGGTGCTCGCGATGTCGGTGACCGAGGCCGAGGAGTTCTTCGGCGACGGGGAGGCCAGGACGCCGGCCGCCCACGCGATCCTCGACCGGCTCGCCGACGTGGGACTCGGCTACCTCACGCTCGGCCAGCCGCTGAGCACGCTCTCCGGTGGTGAGCGGCAGCGGATCAAGCTGGCCGCGCAGATGGCCGAGAAGGGCGACGTCTACGTCCTCGACGAGCCGACCACCGGCCTGCACCTCGCCGACGTGGAGAACCTGCTGGGGCTGCTGGACCGGCTGGTCGACTCGGGCAGGTCGGTCGTCGTCATCGAGCACCACCAGGCGGTCATGGCGCACGCCGACTGGATCATCGACCTCGGCCCCGGCGCCGGGCACGACGGCGGGCGGGTCGTCTTCGAGGGCACCCCCGCCGACCTGGTCGCCGCCCGCTCCATCCTGACCGGTGAGCACCTCGCGGCCTACGTCGGCGCCTGACGTCAGCGGCGGGACGCCGTCCCCAGGGGCACACTCGCGCTGGCACGCTTGCCGGCATGGACGGACGAGGCGCGCGGGAGATCGTCGAGGAGATGCTCCGGCGTCAGCAGGCAGGCGACGACACCTTCCTCGACGAGTTCGTCGCCGTCGACATGGTCAACCACGCGGCCGGCCCCCAGGGCCGCGATGGGCTGGCCCGGATCCTGCGCACCCTCGACCACGACCTCGGGCCGGTCACCCTCGAGCAACACCACCTCATCGGGAACGGCGACATCGTGGCGCAGCACCTCACTCTGCGCGGCACCCATCGGGAGTCGACGATGCCGCTGCTCGCCGACGTGCCCCCGTCGGGTCGTCCCATCGCGTGGACGTTCATCCACATCTGGCGCGTCGCCGACGGGCTGATCGTCGAGCACTGGGCGTGCCGGGACGACATGGGCCTGCTCGAGCAGGTGCGCGGCTGATCGCGTCAGTTCGGGCCGGGACTGCCGCTGCCCTTCCTCGCGCCCGTCGAGGAGCACCACAGCTCCGGTGCTGTCACGACCAGTCAGCCGCGGTGAGACCGTCGGGATGGCCGGCAGGCCACTGGACCAGCTCGATCCGGTTGCCGTCGGGGTCCGTGATCCAGGTCGTCAGGAAGTCCGCTGAACCATCGGGCGACTCGGGCTCGGCGACCTCGATGCCTTTTGTCCTGAGGTCGGCGATCGTGGCGTCCATCGACTCCACCTGGATGACGAGGTGGCTGAGGCCGGTGCCCCGATCCCTGTGGGCCGCACTGGGGTCGAAGACGAGCTCGACGCTGACCACGTCGTCGTCGGGCAGTTTGAGCATCGTCAGCTGTCCGGCCGGGGTCTCCGGCACCCGTCCGACCACCTCGTAGCCGACGGCCGTGTAGAACGCGACCGCTCGATCGGGATCAGCGACCCGGAGGCCGACGTGCAACGTCCTCATCGGTTGTCTCCCGCGTCCTGGGTGGGTGGCGGCCGCTGTACGCGGTAGCGAAGGTGCAGGACCCGGTGCACGGGGTCGGCATCCGCAGCGTTCAACTCGCGGGTCAGCTCGAGCTCGGTCGGCTCGGCGGGCAGGTGGTCGAACAGCCGTCGCCCCCGTCCGAGGAGGACGGGGACGACGTGCAGTTCCATCTCGTCGAGCTCCCCGGCCCGGAGCAGGGCCTGAGCGGCCCCGGCGCCCAGGACCAGCACATCGGCGTCGCCGGCGGCGGCACGGGCCGACTCCGCGCAGGTGCGGACGTCGGTGACGTACTGCACGCTGCCCGGCGGAGGCTCCTCCGGCACCCGGTGGGTGAGCACGAAGACCGGGACGCCGTCGTGGTGGTCGCCCTGCCAGCGGTTCGCGTGCTCGTAGGTGCGGCGGCCCGAGATGACGGCCCGGGTCGCGGTGGCCTCGGCGAACACCTGACCGTTCGGTCCCGGGTCGTGGCGGTGGTCCAGCCAGTTGAACAGCCGGAACCCGCCGGTGCCCATCGGCTCCTCCGTGCTGTCCTGCGGCCCGACGACGAAACCGTCGAGGGACATGGTCATGTCCAGCCGGATCGCTTGGGTCCCGACGCTCATGTGGTCCTGACCAGCGACGATCACGGAACTCATCGGCCTCCGCACCACGCCGGCTGCGGATCGCGATGGACGTGCTCCACGAGCGAGCTCTCGACCAGCACTCTCGGGTGGGCCCCGTGGGGATCGAACCCACAACCCGCGGATTAAAAGTCCCAACCCGGGCATGCCGGGCGAGGCCACATGATGCCGTCCACGCTGGTCAGGGCGGCGTAGGGTGCCAGCGCCTACCGACAAACCTCTCCGGGTAGCGGGCAGTCCGCGACCACAACGCGACCACAAACGTTGGACCTACGGCAGGTCACGGGCGTGACCCTCGCGCGGATCTGTTTGCGGCTCGTCCCCTCGCAGGCGCGCGCTGATGAGGTCATCGGCCGGGGTAACGTCCAACGTCGTGGTGTAGCTCGTCGCGTGTAGCTCTGCGGTGGTGCCAACTCTGCCGTCGGCAAGGTGGGCTGATCGATCACCTCGTCGGCGTCGCTGCGGCGGGTGTCCAGGGCGGTCGGCGCGGGCGGGGTGAGCAAGGCCATCGGGGCCTCGGAGAGGTAGCGGCGGTCGGAGACCTGCCATTCGTCATGGCCTCGATCAGTACGCAGCCGGCCAGCGGCGGCAGCGCGGTGTCATCCGAGAAGATGCCGACGACGTCAGTGCGCCGCTCGACCTCCTTGTTCAGCCACTCCCACGAATTCGTCGACCAGATTATCCAGGGCCACGGTCAGTCCACTCGACAGCGGGCGGAGAGCGTTAACCGCGCGCCGTCGACAGGTCCGTCGACAGCGTGATACGGCCGTTCATCCGGTGCGCCCGGACGAGCCCCTCGCATCAGCACGAGGTCACCCGGACGCGACAGCCATTGCTGGACGGTGGGCCCAGCACGGGTACGGCAGATGCGAAAGTTCGCCCGCCCGTACAAAGTGAGCACCGCAACAAGACCGATGTAGCGCACACTGTCGCGGTGTGCCGTTATATGTGCCGATGTCCCGACGTATCTGTTCAGTGTAAACTCGTTAGGCTCCCACGATTGGAATCCGACCAGAACCGCTTGTTCGTGTAGCAATTGAGCGCACCGCTCGAGGGGTACTATGTCGCTGGGCCGGTCTAGTACGGCCTCATCCTTGTGCTGGCGCACTGGTCCGTCGATGAGCGGGCACGCTCGCCAGGAAGCGGTCGCAGCCAGCCCTGAGAGGTCGTTTAGGATGTTCGCTGGCACGAAGCCCCTCACTAGAGCGTAGTGGTGGCGCCTGAACTCCGCTGCGGCCGCCCTGTGCAATGTCATGGTGTGCCACCCGCTTTGCGCGCGATCGCGACCAGCGCGTCGATGGCACGCTGGAGGTCCGGATCGCCATTGCTGGGCGTGTCTTGGACGCTTTCGGCCGGGAGGTGCCCTAGCGCGGCCATCACCAGCAACTCCCCGGCGAATCTGTCCCCTGACGCCAAGTAGGTCAGATGCTGACGCACGGCGTCTGCGAGGTGGTCGTCACCATCAGGTGACCGGACATCCCATTCGTGGCTGGCGCGCAGAATAGAAGCAATCAAGACCGGTTCGTAGAATCGGCCCAGAAGATACAGGTCGGGGTCCAGCACCTTAGACACCGGCGACCGGAAGCGGGTGTCCAGCCGCGGCTCGACGGGCGTCCGACCGTCGTCGGTCGTCTTGGCCCTCAACCCGTGAATCGCTGCAGCGACGCTGGTCATCAGGTCCGCACCCTGCACCTCTCCGAACACCGAACCGGGATTCAATTCCCAGAAGCGGTCGGCAAACTTCGCTGACGCATCGTCGGAACTCCCTGCGACCTTCCACGCCTCCTCGGTGATCGGAGCGGGCCCATCCGGCCCGCCTCCGGCGTGCGGCCACGGGAAGAAAATATCCTCGAGCCCCCCTGAGCTGCGCAGCGCGTCGAGCCGCGCGGCGATAAGCGGATGCTGTCTGACATCGCTGCGCAGCCTTTCCAGGACGGCCTGCTCCCGGCACCAGGGGCACTGCCGCTTGTCCCAGTTCGGGAGGTACAACGTCTCGACCGCAGCGAAGGTGTGCCAGCGCTTCGGGTCGTGATGAACGAAGTCGGCCGAGCCCTTAAGAGCCCTCGCGTCGCGAGCGCGAGCGACGCCGACGAGGCACCCTAGGTTGACCTCCCCGGAGTCGCCGCCGTTGCGCCGAAGGGTGATCAACTGCTGGCGGTAGCCCTCTAGCCGCCGCCCTGTGATCACCACGTCGTCCACAACCAGCACGTCCGATGCCTCCCGCAGCAGTTGACGCTGGCGTTGCTGGAGCTGGGGGAGTCCGCGCTCAATCGTAGACACCACGCATACTTGATCCAGATTCAATAGATCGGCGACACTGCCGGCCAGCCGCGCCGCCGCCTCGGTGGGCGGGTGCAGGATTACCTGCGGCCTGATGTCTCTGAGGCTTGAGACCGCCTCCGATAGGCCTCTAGCGAAGCGTTCGGTGTCAAGCATAGGAAGCAGGTCGACGTAGAATGCATGGTGCCTGCCGTCGACGTGATCCCGATGGAGACTGAACGCGCCTAGGCCCTTGTATGCCTCGACAATCTTTGTTGAGCGGGCCGTGTCGGCCCTTGTGATCGCCGTTTGCTGGGTGTAGGCCGCGAGCCTCATTAGGTAGGTGTCACGGTCAATTGGGATCACAGTCCGCTTGACTTCGCAGTAAGCGCAACTATCCGCGTTGTAGCGCCTATAGGTGTTGTCGAGCTGGCTCAGCGACCGGACGGGTGCGGTCGACCCGGGCGGCGCGGTCGCCAAGGCCACAACAATAGCCCCTACCTGATCTGCCTGCTCCAGCGCGGGCAGAACTACTTGGTGGGCCATCCGTCCGGAGCTGTTGACTGACAGCAGAAAAAGCGCCTGTTTGACTGTCGGCTCCGGAAAAGCCCGGCGCAGGCGCGCGGTGAGCGTGTTCGGGTCCTCGTAGCCATGCAGGGGCTCGACGAAGATCTGTTTGTCTCGATCAAAGAATCGGTTCGCATAAGCGATCGCGTGGTGCCCGGTCGCGAGCATCGACCAGTGATCGACGACTATGTTCGATCGGTCGCGCAGGTCGGCTAGCAGCCAGAATGCAATACGGTCTAGCGCGCTGGTGGTCGTCAACGCAAAACCGGGTCGCAGGAATGCGCCGTAGTGGTGACCGTTTGGACCCTCGTAGTGCAGCATACTCGTGGCAGGAAGATGTCCCCCTCCATGCTGCAGCAACGTCAGTAGATCCGCTTGCCGTAGCCCCTCCACTAGGGCGTCCTCGTCTAGACCATTGATAGGCGTCCCACGAGTATGCCGCAGCTGGGGCCAGCCTTCGCGGTCGTGCGCGAGCAAGTACAGCGGTGCGTCAGGGACTCGGCTAGCGATGTCGTCAAGAGCGTCGTCGGTGACGTCCTGCATGCGCCACGGATGCACGCCAAGGACCGTCATGTGATTACGGAGGGCCCAGGGGGGCAGGTCTACAACAGAGTTGTCCGCCAGAGCCGGAGGTATTGCTGCAGGAAGCGGAATGTAGAGAATGCTCGCGGTGTCTTCGAGACCGCGGATTTGCTTGATATGGCTGCTTGCAGTCGAGTCGTCCGTCGATTCGAGATCAGCGACAGTCAGTCTCACCCACGACCCTTTAATCGCGATCCGGGGCGCTCAAACAAATCAATGTTGGGGAACATCAGGGAGGTTGTGGTGCCCGCCATCATTGGAACCTCGTCGTCAGCCCCTTCGAGGTTGAAGGCTGAGCTATCCCGACCGACGAAGTCCTGCTGCTGGACCGTACCGTCCTCACGCAGGTATGTCCGATGCAAGGCCAAGCGGCCCGTGCGGATTTCAAACAGTCCGTCAAGTCTGTGACATGCGCGCATCATCTTTTTCAACCCTGCGCCGCGTCCTGGTTCGCCGGGTGGCTTCGTTGTGCCTTCTGGCAGCACTGCTTCCTGCACCAGCTTGAACTCGAAGTGCCGGTCGCCGCCATAAGCCTCGAAGCCGTTATTCATCCGAGCCGCCAAACCCACGCCGCCGTCCGCGACAGTCACCGATAGGAGTTGCATCCGGGAGGCGTCGCCGCCGGTTCGTGCTGTGCGGAGTTCTAGTCGTCGCAGGTACTGTGCTAATGGGCTTGACTCGACTGGCGCAAGCTTCTCAATCGGTACGGCACCGGCCCCGGTTCCCACTTGGAAACGCTCGACGCTAACGAAGCGAACCTGACGGATCCGGCGGCCGTCGAAGTCAAGCCGCGCATGGTCGAAAGTGTTCTCGGTCGCCTGATAGACAAACTCAACGAGCTGCTCCATCTTCCCGATACGGCCGCGCGGGTGGTACTTGGGGGACCCCAACAGCTGCAGCAGCAACGACTCAAGGTTCTTTTGTCGGTCGTCTGGGAGTAACGCCAAGCGGACACGGTCGTCGCTCGCTCCAAGAACCGCTAGGACTCGGTCCTTGCCGTGACCAAAAATGGTCCGGTTGGCTGCGAGAAGATTAGCCTGCAGCCATCGAATCCGCTCTAGGCGTCCTTCGTCACCATCCGCGTCGCACAACTGAGCCAGGATGAGGCCGGGGAGCCGAGATGAGAGCGTTTTCTCTGCCTCGGTGTGCGGTTCTTCATCCAGCTCCAGACGGTGCTCCCGTTGCACGACGCTTGCAGGCTCGAACAGTTTGTCCCCGCGGCCGTCCTTGAAGGTCAGCGTTGGGAACGACAGCCGCGTCATGACCCCCCTGCGGTGCAGCAGGCACAGCGAGGACTGCAGAGCGGCGCTCGCGCCCGGAGCCGCGACACACCCGTGCTGACCGAGGTGCACTGTCACGGCTGTCGCCGTGCTCGGCACCCTCCCAAGCCACTCCTCGACGTCCTCGCGTCGCAGACGCCGAGGAAGTTCCCACCGCACGGTGGGCGCTGACGGGGCGAGGGGCATCGAACTCCCACAATGACTTCTGACACGGACACCAACAGCGTCGCCTCAGTCCTTGAGTCTATACGGACAGCAGTCAGGCCACGCGAGCTTGCATCTGTGTGCTGGCGGCGGCAGGGGACGCTTGCGACGACACGCTGGCCGTATCGACCTGCCACCGGATGGCGCCAGGACCGGTGGCCTCGGGGGTAGCTGTGTGACGTCGCGCTGCACCCAAGGCCCAGGAGACAGGCTGAAGGCTCAGACTCAAGTGATTTCAGCCGCTCCAGAAGGAGCCCGCGGCTCAACCGGCAGCGCGAAGCTCTTCCTTCGCTGCAAGCCGACGTTCAGCGACGCGCTTGATTTCTTCCTTGACGGCGCTCTGGGCGATCTTGTCGATGGCTTCGAAGTAGTCGTCCGCGTTCACCCTGCCGGCCAAGTACTCCTCGGCTAGACGAGCGACTTGCAACGCCAAATCGTCCTCCGCCCCGGAGCCTCGCACCTCAGCACCGGCATCCGTGATGGTCATGCGCGCCCGCGCCCCCCAGAGTTGTCCCCATCCTGTCCAGGGATCACGACACTGTAGCCGCGAACCCTGACGATCGCCTACCACCCTGCAGCGTGTCCCTCGGTTGAGGCTTTCCCGCAAGCCCGCACCTCGGCCGCAGCCAGTCCGGCCCCGAGCATCCCGGCCAGCAGGTTCATCGCATCCTTGTCGTGGTCGGTGAAATTCCCTGGAACCGGGGAATCCACACACAGCAGCCCCATGCGGTGAGTGCCAGCGGCGACACGCACTGTGAGGAAGCTTCGGTAACTGGCCTCTGCCGGGTCACCGAAGCCCTCCGGGGGGCGCTCCCTCACGTCTGGGAAGTCCTGGAAGGGAGGCCAGTCACGCGAGAGGAACTCGAGCATGGTGCGGCCAAGGGACTGCTCCACCGTTCGCTGCAGTCGCTGCCTCCGCGGTGGCCGCTCGCGTCCGGACCACGCTGTTGGGTCGCACACCAGCGTGTCTGAGTCAACAAGCCTGTAGAAGACGGCCCGGTTCTGCACGGGCTTTGTGCCAACCCGCCTGCGGGCGGCGTCCAGGACCCGAGCCACCAGGACAGCTCGAGCATCCTTATCCGCTCCTGCGCAGATGTTGCCCAGCGTGATTACCAGGGGCAGCCCCGCTCCCATGAACGTGGCCAGAATCTGCGCCGCAAGGTCTTGGCCATCCTTCGCCTCCTGAGCAGACGTTGCAGCAGCCTGAGCCGCTCGTTCCTTATCCCTGCGGTTAACGCGGTCCCTTGCCCAGGCGATGGTTCCGCCAAGACCAGCGCAGAGGAGCCCACCCACAATGGAAAGCCACAAAAACCCCCCGCTGGACTTGCCGACGCCGAAGCTGAAGGCTGCAAGCCCCATCGTAGAAAGGATGATGAAGCGCCACCGCAGCAGGGACTTAGCATGGCCGTCTAGCCAGTCGTCAACCGTCTGGGACACGCGTCACGCTCCCCCGAGTACGCACGCGTAATCTCGCGTCTGCTGCATCACACCCTAGCCAGATAGGGCGCCACCAGCACGCCTAGCCATCATCTAGCGTCACCCGAGCGCTGAGGCGGCACCTGTCGCAGACTTGCCTTGGCGGTTCAAGCTGCTGGTCACGCGACCCGGGGCGAGATCGTGCTGGACCTGGCAACCTCGTTGGCGATTCGCGGGGACCGCTTGGCCCGACGCCAGTTGCGGCCCATCGGGAGGGCTGGCTCGGTCGCCCCGACCCGATTGAGTCCTGGCTCGTCGCCACTACCCACGCCAACTCGGTCGCGGCACTAGCCGCGATGCACGCCGCTCGCGCAGCGGCTCGCGGCCGAGTCAACAGGTGCGAGCCGGCTGACACGCTCCCCGATCTCCGAGGTCGACACCGCGGCCGTTCGTCATCGCCGCGCCGACGTTCAAGCGCGGATTCGGATTCCGCTGTGGGGTTCGCCAACCACCGCTGCACGGGCACCGACGTGGGGCTGTAGGCAGGGCCCGTGCAAAGTCAGCTTTGCGTGGCCTGACCTGCGGCTATGGCGGCCAGCGGCCCGAGGTCGAGCTTCCTGAGCCGCCGCTGCGCCCCCCACCTGCATGGTGAGCACTGACTCGAGCCCAGGTCAGAGCGAGTTGGCGGTCGGTCTCTCGATGCGACGGCCCGGAGTCGGCACCGGATCGCAGCCTCTCTACGCCAGCATCCGCGCAGGTAAACCGCGTGTCTAACAACTTTGCACGAGCCCTGGGGCTGTAGGTCCCGCCGCAAGCGAAGTTACGTCGGGCGCTCACTGCTCTTCGCGGTCTATCCGAGCCAGACGCGCAGGGGCATCAATCACAGCCTGGACTCGGCACCGGCATGTACCGCGCGACCACACCGCGACCACAAGCGGGCAAGACACAGGTCAGCGCTACTGTGCGCGGATACTTAATCCGCAGCGTGAGGCTCTGGCGTACGCCGCCCGCGGCAGTCTCTCGACAGCTCTCGATGTCGAGTGCCTTGACGGCCTCGAATCCCGGCGTTGAGCCGGGGGCCACGCCGAGCACCATCACCGCGTGCCCACCGAAGTAGCGGGCAGCGACGTCGGGCATCCGGTTGGCCGCCCCCAGGATGAACTTCGCGACCTTGGAGATCCCGTCCTTGCTCTTGAGGTCGATCGAGCTCTTGACCTCCAGGCAGTGACGCTCGACGCGGTCATCCGCTTGAGCTACGGCCTCCACCAGGGCGCGAGCCGCGAGCTCGCCCCGGGGCACGCGCGAGAGGTCGATCTCCACGGCCTCCACCCACTCCTCTCGGCTTCGGGCTGCTGCCGGGGGCGCCCCTGCCCGGCCACCGCAGCGTAGGGCAGGCCACCCGCGCAAATGACGTGCACAGTGGAGGCACTGTTCCTACCAGCCCGCCTCCCGCGGGACTGGGTACACGACTTCGAGGACGAGGGCGGAGACCCCGCACCCCTAGGTTCGTGCTCGTGACGGTCACACCCGGAGACACCGGCTCAGCAGCCGGCCACGACCTCGATCAAGCCACAGGCCTCTTCTGGATTGATGGCGAACAGCAGGTTCAGGGAACGATTCACTGGGCGGACGCCGAGTTACGGGTGGTCACCGACGGCATGGCCCGGCAGCCGAAGTACTACCGCTTCGGCAAGGGCGATGGGTACTGGTGGAGGCCGACGAGCAGCGGACGCCGCCGAGGGCCTCGTGCCCGCCCGTGCCGACCGCCTGGCGCCACCAGCTGCGCCCACATCGCGCCCACGAAGCCGCAGAGACGACACTGCGGGCCCTCCCCAAGAGGAGAACCCGCAGGTCGGTGTCTCAACCAGACGTGCACCCGAAGGGATTCGAACCCCTAACCTTCTGATCCGTAGTCAGATCGAGGAAGTGCCGGACGATGGTCCCGCGTGAGGCGGCGTGCCGAATGGGCAGCTCAACGCGGCGTCGCCGCGCATTGGAACGCCTCCCAATGCCGTCCCGTGCTCGCACGTTCGCGCCCACGGTGCGCCCACGAGACCCATGTGCCGACCGGTCAGGCCGCGGCGGCGAGACGCCGTAGCCGTGGCCCACGGCCTGAATGTCACTGCCCTCGCCGACAATGAATCGGAGCCGTGCGGCACGTCAGCGGGACGGGGGGAAGCGCCTTGTCGGTGGTCGTGGACATCGTTGTGGCGATGTGTTGTCTGCTCGCCTTCAGCGTCGTGGGGGCGCTCATCATCGGGGTCTCCTGCACCTATTGCGATGACGACTACCGCATCCGCGCCCGGCGGCTCGTCGCCGAGGCCCTGTCTGACCGCACCGCGCTAGAGGCAGCGTTCCTTTGGCAGTACCAGCGGCAGCGGGTGACCCGCCTTCTGGAGAGCTACCGCCGGGCCGTCGCTGGGAGAAGCACGGCCGTCATCGATCCGGCCCTGTTCACCGCGCACCTGGCGGGACTGGCCGAGGAGTCCCGCGTGGCGGCGTCGGTAATGCGCCTGTCGGACGCCCCGGCCATCGACCTCAACAGCATCGTCGCGACCAGAGCAAAACTTCAGGAGGACGCGCTCCGCCGCATCTCGCAGGCCGTCACACTTCCCGTCGCCACCCTTGCGACGCTCTCGGCGAACGCCTCGCTGGCCCTGACCCGGGAGGAGGCAAGGCTTCGCCTGCGAGCGCTTCGCGACTTCGCTCCCCGGGTGATCTTCTCGGCGGCATGGATCGTCGGCGGTCACGTGTCCACCTTCACCGTGCTCGGACTGCTGGTTGGCTCGGTCGTCGGGGTGGTGTCGGGCTCCTTGGGCGACGCCCAGCCGCCGAACTACCACGTGGCAGAGGCGGCCAACATTGGCATCATCGTCGGGGTCGTAGTCGGCTGCGGCAGCCTGGTGCACCGCGCCCACCGGCTCAACGCGGCCGAGCCGGTCCGGACGTCGCGCCGGGACAAGGTCCTCCTTATCGCGGCCGTCCTTGTCAGCCTCGCCAACGCGGCCGTGGTCCTCGCCACCGACTGGCTCCAGCGGTGGCTTGTCTACTCCACGACGGAGGCGCAGGAGTTGTCGCGGACGGCGCTGGCTTCCGACGCTGGCGGCCGGGTCCTCTTCGCCGCGGTGACCATCGGCTGTCTCTACGGCTCCTATCGGGCGGTGAAGAGCCAGTGGCTGAACTTTTCCGTGCCCCGTCTTGACCTCCCCGACCGCCTTGAGAGGCTCGCCGCGACGGCCTTCCTCCTCCCCATCGCCCTTATGGGAGGCCTGATGACCGCGCAAGCCGCGATCGATCCCTCGTGGCGGGACGCCTCGCCCGGAGAGCCGCCACTAGGCGCAGTAGCGGACGCGGTCGACTGGACCTGGCTGGGTCTGCTTGGGGTGTCAGCGATCGCCTGGCTCGGTGCCGTAGTCGTCCGGGCGCACCGCCGACGCGCGATCATGCGCATCTGCCGCAGTGCGGGCCTGCGGCCGAGATACATGCTGCATCCCGGGTTGATCGTCCTATTGGCCGTCGGATCCATGGCGGTGCTCGGAACGCTGATCTGGTTGCTAGTCCCGGCGGCACAGCTCACAACCGCCGAGATGCGTCACGCCGACCCGGTGCAGGCGCTGGTCGTCCTGCTCTTCCCGTTGGGCGCGCCCTTGGTGGTGCTCGGCGCGTGCGTCTTCGCGGCCGTCCAGGTGCGGAGGCGCCGCAAGCAGGACCAGGTGCTCGCGGCTGCACTGACTCAGGGACCGGGGCAGGCCTAGTGCGGCCGGTACCCGTCCGCTCGAAGAAGCTCGTCGAGTTGCGGACGAGAAGGAGCGGCGTGAGGCAATGGCCCGGGCTGTCGGCGGGTGAGTCCCGTGGGGATCTAACCCACAACCCGCAGATCAAGAGTCTTAAACCGGGCGTGACGGACGGTTCTGCGAAATGCCGTCTGCGCTGGTCAAGGTCGCACGGCGTGCCACGGGCTGCTGTCGTCACTCGACCGCTGTCGCGCAGTCCGCGACCACACGGCCATACGGTCCCTCGGGCCTGGCCGCGTGCTCAAGCAGCGCGCCAAGGGTGCAGAGCACCGGCTCGTTAAGCGCCGAGTCGAGACGCGATGCCCAGTCGTTCTGAATCCAGCAACTACGACGAGGCCCCCTCCGCCACACACGGAGAGGGCCTCGTCGGATGGTGCTCGAGGTGCCGGTAACGCTCGCAGGGGCCTCGCCCCTCCATTGGTGCCGGTCCCGTCGGTCGTACATCTGGCGAGCCCCGCGGCGGTGGAGCTATGTGTCATCCGCGCGTCGCTCGTCGACCTCGGGCACGAGCCGTCCTCGCCGGGGGTGTAGCGGATGGTGGCCACTCGACTGCGGGCCCTGGCCAGTGCGGCCTAGTACCCGACGATGCCCGTGCACGTTGAGCACGCCGCACGCTCGGCCGGCGGCCAGTACTCCTCGTTGTCGCGGCGGCGGATCCACGCTCCACATTCCGCCTGACTTCGCCCCTCGGGACCTGCCTTGACGGCGTGCAGTGGCGGGCGCTCGCTCCCGTCATCGAGCCCTGGCATGAAGGGCCTGCCGTTGTCCACAGGTGGTGCGGCGAGGTAGACGACATCGGTCACCGGAACAGCATCCCCGCTGTGCGCTGACCCCGCCCCGCCACACGGCGGGGTTTCATCGGTGGGTCAGCCCAGTGACCGGTAAGGACGCGGACGGGCAGGTCGAGCACTGTGCTTGGACACGACGGCGAACTCCAGAGGCGACACGGGGCGCGATGGATGCATGGTCGAGCAGGCATGGAGAACCAACTTCGGCCTACCAGGATCCTCGCGCTGAGCTAGGCCGGCTCGTAGAGGGGAGTCGTACCGGCCGATAAAGACGCGCAACGGCTAGTAGTCCACTCGGTAGCGCAGCTCACGAGCAAGCAGGGCCCGGCGTAGCGCCAGCTGCGGCTTGGTGTCCTGCTGCCAGATGACCTGCATCCGCGCGGTCCTCCGGCGACGATGCCACTGGCCTGGGGATGCCTTTTTCATCTTGTCCCTCGGCGACCTCCGTGCAAGCTGGCGTCCTGCCAACCCGGTTACTGTGCGCCCGCTCGGGCGCGGAACAGCGAGAGGTCGAAGCCCGAGCCGGTGAGGCTGCTCGTGATCGCCTGGCCCGACGCGTCCCGGTAGATCAACGCGGTCAGGTGCTCGTTAGAGACGAAGGCCCCCTCCACCGGGTAGCTGTTGCCGTCTCGCTTGATGCGCCCAGACAGCTCGCGGGCCAGGTACTGGGCCAGGCTGCTCTGCGCTCCAGCCCCTCGGCCTCCTACGGTGACCCCGCCGAGCGCCGCCGCGATTTCGGGATGTGCGGCCTGGACTGCGATCGCCAGCTGGTAAGCGGTGACGTATGGACGGCCAAAGTGATGACCGCCCGCGTTGTTGAGATGGACCGCGTGCAGCGCCTCGAGAACCGCTGCCTCAACCCCTTGCTCTTCCCAAACTGACATGCGGTGACCGTCGCTGCTCGCAGCGTGGTCGTCAAGGCCACCCCGGCAAGAGGGGCAGAGGTCGAAGATTGCTTACCTGGAAGGGGCTCCAAGAAGTTGGTGCGACGCCAGGCCCTCTCCATGCTGTGGGAGGACTGAGTCACCGCAGCCGGTCGCTCCTGTGCCCGCAGGGGGGCGGATTGCCGCCATCTCGACGCTCGCTGAAGTGACGAGCGCTGCAGTGACCGGCCACTGCAGGCGGTTCAGCCAGGTATGCCGCAGCCTTGTGGCTGAGGCCCGAACCGATGCCGGGGGAGACTGACCGCATGTCGTCCGAGATCCTCACCGAACAGGACGCCGACTTCCTTTTTGTACAGGTCATCCGGCAGAGCCACCGGGCTGACCGCGGCGACGAGGGCCTCTTCAGACCGCCTGTCGGTGTCCTCTTCTTCGATGGGCCGGGGGGTGACGAAGAGGACGCCTTCGTCCGTACGGCCAGCGGGGTCGTCGTACGCATTGCTCCTGCTGGGCGCAAGGCTGCCGCCATCCTCGCCAGAAGGCTGCGCGCCCATCTTGGTCTCGCCACTGGAGCGTCCGACGATGATCTACTCGCCGAGGTGCTGCGCCTTAGTTGCTCCGTCATAGACGGCACAATCTCGCCCAAGACGAAGAACCTCGGGCGTCTCCTGCTCGATCAGACCGCCCGGCGCCTTGCCCGCAGCGTCGTGGTGCTTCCCCTCACCGGCATCAATCTCGGGCCGGCTGCTGACGGGTCTTGCTCACCGATGGCCCTGTCTCCGCGCCTGCTTCTGGGCCATGTCAATGAGGAGACTGAAGCAGCTATCTCAGCCCTGGCAAAGCGCGGAGTTGGAGCCGCTTTTCGGTTCTCGGAGGGCGCCTGGTGGACCGAGGACTACAACGGCCGCCGTCGCGATCCCGAGTCATACGAGGAAGAACCGCTAGACGAGTCAGTGACCGTCCTCGCCGTCGTTGTCGACGCGGTGGACATGACAGCCACGCTGCGGGCACGCCAACTTGCCGAAGGTTTGTTAGGCGCGCTCTGGCTCGTGGACCAACGCGACGCGCAATGGCCGTGCATGCCACCGACACTGCTCGGCGCGCCGACCGCGGCCGAAAATCCGCGAAGCCCTGGGCTCGAACCCGATCGCGCCCTCCCCATCGCCACGCTGCAAGCGGATACTCGAGATAGGGGAACGAAGGCCGTGCCCCTCTTCGTCCGAGCGCCTGCAGTAAATGCCCGCGCTGCTGTGGAGGCGCAAGCAGAGCTGTTTGATCTCGTCTCTCAGGCTGAAACCCCGGGCGGGCGACAACGACTCGCCAGGCGCGTGCTCGCCGCATGCCGCCTCGCGGCCCTTGCTGAACCCCAAGGCGCCTTTGACTTGCAGATTCTGCACATGGTCGTCGCCCTCGAAGCACTCATCAGCGACCACGAAGCTTCCAGTGGAGTCACGGACCGCTTCGTGCGCCGCCTTCTAGGGCTTCTTGACTCAGCCGCTCCCACGCAAGGTCAACTTGAGGCGCTCTACGACGCGCGGAGTCAAGTCGGACACCAGGGTTTCAGCCCCTCTCCCCTCGCACACCTAGCGGACACTGCCTCGTTCGCTCTCGACCTCGTGCGGAAGGCAGTCCTATCGATAGCCGTCACGTCTGCAACCCTCCAACTGCAGGACGATCAGGCCCTTCTGCGATGGCTCGATCTTGCCGCGCCGATCAGTGAGCCTCCGTCCGGAACCGGCTCTGGGAATCGTGCCACTCGGCGGTGACCAATCCGCCCAAGTCGACCTTGGGTAGCAGCGGTGCGCCCGGTGAGCCAGGGCCACTGTGGCAGTGATACCCACAGCCGAGACCTGGAGGACTGGAGGGGCCCGCCTCGTCAACGTTTGCTCGTGGAGGCGGTCCCACCAGCCGTGGGATCCCGGTTGCCCCGATCACCGAAGGCGGGCACCGCCCTGTCGTGCAACGCTCCAAGGCATGCCGTCCCTCGCCGAGATTCGCACCGCGCTGGCCGACAGCTCGCCCTACGACTGGAACCGCATCGCGGGCTGGGGGGCGAACGCCGCTCCCGTCGGGCCAGCGCTCACCAGCGTGATGAGCACCGGCGAGTACGGCGAAGTCGAGGGCTGGTATTCACGGAACTACTCTGACCTACTTGTTTGGGAGCGCGACGTCGTCCTGAGCATCGGTTACGGACTCAAGGTCGACCCCGAGGAGAAGCGGCGACTCCACTTCGACTGGGCTGAGAAGCGCAACTGGGAGGTCACGAACTCGTTCGCCGACATTCGCTGGCACGGCCAGGTCGTCGACCGCATGACCATGTGGTCCATCGACAAGGGCAGCGCCCTCGTGCCCATCGGCGACTTCGTGCCCGAGGGGCAGCCGCGGTACATCGAGCCATGGCAGTACGCCGTTGCCTTCGCGATCGCCGTCGCCCACGGCAACGACAGCCAACTCGACTACTACCTCAGCGCGAGCGAGCAGTCAGTCCGCATGCAGCAGTAGGACTCGACTCGAGCTCAACAGGAGATAGTGACTTTCCGTCCAACTCCGCTCGGTGGCCGGCCACATCGACCCAATCAATGTCCGTCCGCGCTAGGGCCTCGCCACCACGCGTCATGCGATGGAGCGGCCACACGGCCCGCCGCTCAGATGAACTGCAGAGCACCGGTCACTTGTCCCCGCAGCGGGCCGGAGCCTTGAGTGTCAGGCGGGACGACTGCTCGGGTTCGTGCCGCTGTCACGAGCGGCCTGCTCCACCGCGTCGGCCACGCTGTCGTCGATGACCACCCTCACCTGCAGCTGCGCCCAGGAGACGTGGCCTTCGTCCGCTGCGTTGGACAGCTCCATGAGAAGGCGGCGCACGGCGTCACGGGTGCCCTCGTCCCCCATGCTCGTCACCAGACTGAACGCGATCTCCCGCTCCGCCGTTCTCGGCTCAGGACCGGGGCCAGGACCGGGACCGGGACCGGGACCGGGACCGGGACCGGGACCGGGACCGGGACCGGGACCAGGACCAGGACCAGGACCAGGACCAGGACCAGGCACAACTTCTTGCGGCGGCGCGAGCCTCAGTCCGGACGAACCGACGGCGATATCACCGGGTCTGGTCACGACCCGGTCCTGACCGTCGGCACCGACAAGCCGGAGCTGCTCAGCGGTAACGGCTTCGTAGATCGCCTTCTGCAGGTCCGCGTCACCGCCAGGCAGGAGGGGCATCCGCGGAGTGCTCCAGAAGAGGTCACGTACCTCGTCGAGCGGCTTACCAAAGTCCTTGACGTCGAGGTTATGCAGCAGGGCCTTGGCTGTCAGAGCGGAGACGTCGAAGGCCTTACCTTGGCCGACCAGGGCCTTCCATACGGCGCTGCCGTCGAGCGATGTCAGATTGCTGTCGGGCTCAAACGCGTGAGTCCGGTCCACGCGGGGCTCGTCTTCCCGATCTCCCTCAGCCAAGTAGATGAAATGCCGGTAGGCACGGCGGACCGCGCTGTCCAGGTTGCGACGAGCGTCGGCCCGCTCGCTTCGGGCCTGCTCCGAGAGCTCGTCGTCCGCCCGCACGGCGTCCATGACAGCGACGCGGTCCCAGGCAAGGTAGGCGGCTGCCGCACCGCGAGCAGCAGCTCGGCCCTGCGTGTTGACGCATGAGAACACGGCGCTTGACGCCCACTGCACGGGAACCTTATTCGGCCCTAGGCCCATGACGGCGCGAATAGCATCGCGGGTGTCCTTGTCGATGCCGTTGAGCAAGCTGAACTGACGGGGGTCAAGTACGACGAGCCGGGTGCTGCGGGCGTCGTCAATACCAGCCGCGGTGAGCACGGCGATCGGATCACGGTCAGGGTCAGCTCTCACGAACAGCTTCGCCTTGAAGGGACCGGTGCCCGATAGGCGTTCGGCGGACTTGGCAAGCTCTTCGTCACGGTCCTCATCAGTGACGCTGGTGCGCGCTGCCTTCACGAGCATGTTGAGCGTACGTCGGGTCGACATGAACAATCGAGGGGCCTGGCCGCCCTTACCGGCCAGGTGTTCAACGCTCGATAGTCCGCCACCTTCGACGTCCATCAGCTCCGCGAGTACGGTGTCCGCCTCGCCCACCGAATAGTTCACGTCAGGGACAAACACAGCGGCCTTGAGTTCGGCCTCGGTCGCACCCTGGCGCCCTCCCGCGCGGGCGCCGATAACCGAGCAGAGGAACAGGCACGTGGCGGCGCGCTCCGCGGCGCGGGGATTGAGCGGTCCAATAATGCCGTCGGTGCGGGAGCGATCTAGCTCGCGCGCCGCTCCCTTAAGATCGTCGGCGGCGACGATGTCGGCGCTAGCGATTTGCCGATAGTTGGCTTGCGTCCGCGTGTCAACGATGAGGCCGCTGTTGATGACGGCTTCGCGCACCGTCGGGTCGGACAGCGGCAGGTCCCCAGGCCCCACCAAGAGCGGGGCCCACCGGCCGCTCCTGCCCCGCTGGTACTGCGAGTGCGCCGTCGCGGCGAAGATGCGGATGGTTGACCGAACTCGCTGAAAGCCGGCCAGCTTGGCCCACTCCTGCTCGGCCATCGTCATGAGTTGGGGATGGAAGGGGTAGCAGCGCGCTACCTCCTCGGGGAACTCCACGTTCGCGGCGGCAGGGACGAAGTCGAACACCTTGGCGCGCCAAGGACCTGTCATCCGCGAGGTGAATGCGGTCGCTGTCGCCTTGAGCACCTCGGCAGGCGGCGTCCCGTCGAAGAGCCGCCGCCGAAGGATCTCGGCAAAATCGGTGTTGTCATTGATGGTCGCCGTCTCGCCGTTGCGGATCAGCAAGTCGTCCAACTCAGCTCGACGCTTCTGACCAGCCTCGTCCAAGTCGATATTGTCGGCCTCCGACGCGATCATGACAACCACTGCCGCAACATTCGGGACGTCGTTAACGCTGTCGAGCAGTGCTCGCAGGAACGCCATGTCCTTGATTGCGAGATCAGCGTTCTCCGTCAGCGAGAGCTGACGGACGTAGTCCATGATTTCGTCGATCAGGATGAGCACCGGCCGCCCAACTGCCGTGAGTGCCTCGACTATGCGGTGCTTGTCGGCATAGCCGTCGCGGTAGCGCAGATAGAGGTTGTTGTCGCCGCCAAATAGTCGCCACAAGAAGCGCTCATGAAGCGTCTGCGCCGGACCGTCGAATTCGGCGCTGCCCTTGCCAGCGGTCATGTTATCGGCGGCCAAAACAACGACGACCGGGTTGTTTAGATCGGCGGGAGGCTGACCGTCGAGTATCAGCGCCGCCTTAGCCCAGGCGGCCTTCCCGACGTCCGTCTGCGCAAGGGCTGCCGGGTGCGCCGCTAGGTGCCACAGACCGATGAGGCCATGGGACTTGCCGCCGCCCATCGCCTGATCCAGCCGCCATAGTGCTCGGGCACGGGTGTGCTTGCTGCCGCCGCCGAGGCGCACGGCGACCTTCGCCATGAGGTCGGTGAATAGCGGACTTGGGTGCGTGATGTCGCCGTAGTAGCTGGGCTCTGCGTACGGCGGCCGGTCCTGCGGCGTGCCGTGAACGGCCTGGAACAGTGACATCTGTACGTCATCAATCGACCCCGAGGCGTGGACGACCTCATCCCTCAGCTTGAGGACCTCCCACCACGGGGTCACGCGGCTGCTCACGACGTCTCTCCCACCATCTCAATGTCGAACAGGCTGCCTTGGCGCGCCTTCGCCTCGTCGGCCTCTCGCTGAGCCGAGACGACACCGCGAGCGACGTTCCCGATGCCGCGACGCGCTCTCACGAGCGAGGACCATGCGACGGCGTCCGGGTCCGCTTCAGGTAGCAGCGACGCCAAGTAGCTCAGCGTTGCCCAGAGATATGCGTCTTCCTCGTCTCGCCCAGCAGCGGCCACGACCTGCGCAACCTCGTCGAGCCCACCAGCCCATGCCTTCGCCATCGCCATCGCTACGTCGATGACCGAGGATGATCCTGAGACTGTCCCCTTCCAATCGTGGGAGGGAGCGAATCGAACGCCCTTGTCAGCCTCAGACAACACTCCCTTCAGCTCGTCCATCGTCAGGTCAGTCGTCATAGCCTCCCAGCGAGCCTCCGACTTCGGAGCGACAGACCGGCGGTAGAGCCGGACCCACGACAGCGCGAAGCGGGTCCTGTTATCAAAGGTGTCTAGCGGCAGACTCTCGATCGGCATGGAAGTTGCGTCGCTGACTGCCTTTCGGGCCACAACCAAGTAGTGCGAGGGGTCCACCGGTTCGCCTAGGTGATTCAGCACCTGCGCATACCGCCCCACGGCCTCCATGGCTGGTCCAGCCGACGCCATGCGCTGGTCGGTCGGTGCAAGGCCGGCCGCGTCCCACAGCGGGATGCGCGACTGTACTTCCCGCCGGACCTCAACTTCCACGAGGTTCGCGCGGCCGATTGGCCGACCTTCGGGTGCAGGTCGGCACGACATCGTCAGTGTCGTGACGATGTTGGCCTTGCCCTGTTGCCCGCCCGCCTCGGTTTTTGCGGGCCAAGACCCCGTGAGCACGAGTCCAGCCTTGGCGATGGCCCCGAGGAGTCGATGCCAGACCTCCGGCTCCCCATGACCGAACACCACCGTCACAACCCCGTCGGGGGCGACAAGCTCACGTGCCTGACGGAACGCGGTAGCGATCCCGTTGTCGTAGTGCTCGCGAGTCCGGTGCTCGCCAGGCGCGATGCCGTGTTCCTTGACAAGCAACTCTTCGATTCGCTCTTGGAGACCGCGCGGGTCAGCTGTGAAGTCGAATTCAGGAAACACGTCCGGCGGCAGCGCCCGCTTGAGCCAAACGTAGAAGAAGTCCGAGCTGTCCGTGTAATAAACCATCGAGTCGTAGGGCGGATCCGTGACCACGGCAGACATAGACCCCGGACGGAAAGGGAGGGCACGCGCGGTACCACGGGCGATCCTTACCGGCCGCCCCTTGCGCGAGGTCCGCTGCGTCCTTAACACCGACAGGGTGTCTGCTGTAAATGAGGGCCATGTTCCCGGCCCGTCGCCGAGGCCAGTCTCAAAGAAGTCGTACGAAAAGCCGAGGCTACCCTCATTAACAAAGACGCCCGCGATCAGTCCTGCGCCAGGCGTGTTGCGTAGCCAGGACCCGCGGCTGCTGTAGCGAAGCTTGCGCACCAGCACCGCACCGGCGTAGCCGAGTAAGGCTCGCTTGTAGTCGTAGGAGGCCCCGAGTGACGCCAACTCCCCGCCCAGTTCCCGGATAATTCGACTCAAACGGATCAATCCAAGGGTCTGACGGTCATTGCACAGATCGCCGTAGCTCACTGCGCCGTACAACTGAGGACGGATCGTGGCGCCGTTGTTCTCAGGGATGCGCTCGTGCGGACGCGCTGGGAGGCCTGCAGCGAACGCCGGTTCGCCCAACAGTGCTTGACTCGCCGCAACTACCTGGGCGAGCTCAGATTCCGTCGGAGCTCGGAAGGCCCTTCCCCAACGGTCGTGCGGCTCAGCTACGACAAGCAGGGCATCCCTGCCCTGGCCCTCCGCTGCTAGCCGCGTGTGCAGATCCTTCGGGTGTACGTGGCCACAGAACGAGCAGATAGCTGCCTTTCCACGCACCGCCTTCCCCGCCTTCAGTGGCGCCTGAAGGGTTGGTGAGCCTGTCGGCTCACCGTCGTGGACTATGGCTCGGAACGTGCCTGCAGACGAGTCGACATGAATATCGTAGCTCTGTCCTAAGTCGTTCTTTCGCAGGTTGGGGCGCCGTAGGACAAGCGAACCCGTTAGGGGGAACCGCCGGTGGCATTCCTGACAAGGGAGGGTGACAGCCCACAGGTATCCGAGCGGCGCGACGCCACCGATAGCCTCGTAGTAGGGCGCCATGTCGGCTTCATAGCGGCGGCCAATCTCAGCAAGAACGGCATCCGCGGCATCTAGCAGCTTGTCCGTGCTGAGCAGGCTTGACTGCCAGGGCAGGTCCGGCTCTTCCGACCAGTCTCGCACTGGGTAGTCAGTGAGAAGGGATCCCGCGAGGACCGCGACCGGACTGTTGTCGATCCCGTGCGCCTCAACGCCGTAGCGCCCAGCCTCCATCGGAATCATGCCGCGGCCAGCGAACGGATCGAGCATCCGCGCTCCTGCCGGGTACCAACGCGCCAGCTCGGCGGTCACTTCTGCGTTCGCGCCGTCGCGAGCGCTCATGGCTCGACGGACCAAGTCTTGAAGCCGCGCCTGCTCCGCTTCGTCTTCCGGCCACGGGAGGAGACTGGTCAGCACGGCTGCTTTCGCCTGCGCCAGAGGCCGCGCAGCGAACCAGGTAAACAGCCGCTTTTCGGCGGCGCCGCTACCCCAACCGCTGCCGGACGCCTCGCTGACTTCGGCGCAAGGAAACCAGCGCTCGATCATGCGCACGGGGCGTGCTCCTCGCTTTCTCTGGCTGCCTTCAGGGCGCTACCAGGTAAGTGAACGATCACTTGAGTCTTGGACAGGTCGCCAAAGGTCCGGACGGGGTCTTGGTAGACGCCGAAGACTGCGCCGCTCCCGTCGTGGCACTGGTCGACGACGTATAGCCAGTAGTCCTTGCCTTGCTGGGTCGCGATGAGAACCTCGTTGGCCGTCAGACTGACGCCCTGGCTGCTCGCGGCGCGCCAGACCCCCTTGACCTCGACGAGGCGCTGCTCCCGGCCTCGGCTGGCGTGGAGGTCGTAGCCGCGCTGCTCCGTGTGGACGTCGCTGACGGCGTAGCCCTGCGCGCGGAGCTGATTGGCCACCAGATGGCTACTGATTCGCTCGCTATCGGCCTCGGTCGGATCGATGGGCGGAGCAGCCGCTGAGACGCGAGCCCACGCCAGCCGGCGGGGCTCGCCGATGGTGACCTCGCTCATCTGGCGGAGGTCGGCCAACCGCTGGGTCGTCATGTTCTTGAGGCGGGTGCGCTCAGCGATGCGGGCCGCGCGGTCGCCGATGTCGTCGGTCAGCTCGTTAGGAAGCACGTCAAGCTCTCGCTGGGCAACGCGGAGCCAGTCGTCGAGGGCGCGGGAGCGGCGCTCTTGCTCGTCTCCCGCCTCCATGACGGCGCGAGCGGCGGCGTCGTGCGCGCGCGCTGGGTGCGGCTCTCCGGCCGGTGAGTCGGCGGGGGTGAGGTTGGCGAGCATCTCCCATCGGACGGGCCGGGCGCCCGCGCTGTCGACGCGAATCAGGCACGACCAGGTGCCTTTGCGGCGGCCTCCAGCCTCGGTGAGGTCCGCTTCGTAAGCGAACAAGTCGTAATCCGTGCCGCTGGTCTGGTCGACTAGTCCGGCGCCGCGGAACATGGCGGGGCTGAGGATTTCGGCGCAGTACGCCACAAGGGCCTTGAACGGCGGGTCGCTCGGGCCGAGATTCACAGCGTCGGAGACCGCGGCGCTGCTGCGGCGCGCTTCAGCAAGAAATTTGCCGCTAGTTGCGACCAAGGCGGAAGTCCCGGCGCGCCGCTGGCCCGGCGGGGCGAAGTCGGGTGGGAGCTCGCCGCCGTTGGGCAGCGCGAGGGTGAACATGCCCTCGCCTGCGGCGTGTGGGCTCACCTTCACGGCTCCGCCGTCGGAGGCGCGGTGAAGGAACGCCTCCACAATGGCCGGGTTGATTCGATCGAGCTGATCGTTCTGGAGCGCGGCGACGGCCTGGCTGATGTCGACGCTGGTCTTAAGAGCGCGCTCCTGCTCATCGGCGCGCTTTGCTGCCTCGGTGAGCCGGCTGGCGGTGACCGCGCCGACGGCGGCGAGCGCGCGTGCGCGTTGGTCCTCGTCGCCAAAGGTGTCCGCGAGCACTCGCGTGAGATCATCGTCGGCGAGGCCGACGAGCTCACCGACCAGGCTGAGGCTGTCAAACATCCGCCCCTCGAGCTGGTTCGCGGCCGTAACGAAGTTTCCGAGCAGCACTTCCAGCACTTCGCCCTCACGGGTGTCGGTGGCAATAAGGTTGTAAAGCTCGACGTCACGGGTTTGACCAACACGGTGGATACGGCCCATGCGCTGCTCAAGGCGGACAAGCGACCAAGGGATGTCGTAGTTGACTAGGACGTGTGCCGTCTGCAGGTCGATGCCTTCGTTGCCAGCGTCGGTGCTGACCAGGACTTGGAAACTGCGGCGGGCGAACGCGTCGCGGGTGTCATCGCGGACGTGGTGATTGTCGCGTCCGGAGTACCGGCGGGCTGCGAAGCCAGCGTGACGGAGCCGCTGGACGAGCCAGTCGGCGGTGTCGGCGTATTCGGTGAAGACGACGGCCTGCTCACCATTGCCGGGCTTGATCCCGTTGCTGCCGAGGCAGGTGAGTACGAGCGGATCCCACTTCGAGGCAGGCTGCTCCATGTCGGCGACCAATGGGCCGATTCGGCCCAGCAGAGCTTCAATCTCCTTGCGCTCGGCCTTCGCACTCCGGGAGCCCTCGTGGACAATTCGGGCCTCGTCGGCAGACGCGGGGTCGTCTCCGTCGGGATCGGCCTCGACAGCAGCAGCTGATGGCATCTGGGTGCCCATGCCCTCGCGGCGGCGCTTCAGCGTCTCCGCGAGGGCGTGTAACGACGAGGCGGCGCGCTTGCCGTAGACCATCTTCGCGAGGGGAACGGCGACCGCCGGGAAGTACCGGTCGACCAAGTCGAGGGCCTCGAAGTAGAACTCGGCCTCCACCGACGAGAGCCGCACGGGCTGATTCTCGGCGCGTCGGCCTTTGAAGAGCTTGGTGGTGCCGTCGAAATCGACCAGATCTTCCTTCATTCGGCGCAGAAAGTGGACCCTTCCCGGCTTGACCTGCCGGGAGGGCTCCTTGTTGTTCTCAACGGCAGGGAAAACCTCCGGGTCAACCAGGTGTAGCAGCGCTCGGAACAGCCACTCCTTGCCGCGATGTGGCGTCGCGGTCATTAGCAGCGCTCGTGGGGTATTTAGCGCGAGCATCTCCCCGGCTTGGTAATATCCGACGGCCGTCGGGGTGAGCCGGTGCGCCTCGTCGAATACGACCGCGTCCCAGCCCATTCGATCCGGGTGCACAGCGTCCTGTACCGCGCCGTTCACAGACAGCAAGTCCAGGCTGACGATCCACAGGTCGTGTCCGCTCTCCAGGCCGTGCTCGCGCACCGTCTGGGCGGTGATTGCCCGCAGGCCGCCCCCGAAGAATCGCTCGAAATCGGCCTGCCACTTCGTGACCAAGTGCGCCGGGGCAACGATCAGGGCGCTGCGGACAAACCCAAGCCGCTGCATCTCCCGCAGGTAAAGCCCGGCCATGATCGTTTTCCCAGTGCCTGGCTCGTCTGCCAGCAGGAAGCGCAGCCTTGGCTGCGGCAGCATGGCCCCGTACACGGCGTTCATCTGGTGGGCGTACGGCGTCAGCGGCGACGACGCCAGTGTCGCAGCCCGCGCTCCCGTCCCCGCGGCGCGCATCCACGCCGTCCACAGGCCGGCTAGCAGCGCGCGGGCGTCACCCCCACCGTCCTCGCTGAGAACCTCACACGCGGCCGCCTGCTCAGCGGTGAGGTCTAGGCGGACGATTTGGTCAGGTCCTCCAGTGTCCGCGTAGAGCCGCACGGCGCCACCATCGAGTTCTCGGGCGTCGTCCACGGTGACCCAGCCCAGGTCCGGCCGCGACGGGACGGAGATGCGCGAGCCGGGGGTGAAAGACACGCTCCGACATTACGTGCGGTGCTCGTCGGCCCCCCGCGCATCTGAGCATCCCCGGCGACGTGTCGAACACACGGGAGGGGCTGCAGTCGTCCACGACCCGTCGGCCTGCCACCTCGGGATGACCTGGCAGGCTGGACTCCGACTCGACGCATCGAGCGTCGTGGCCCGGCACCGTCGGAGTGCCGGATCCCTGAAGCCGGGCAATCGATGAAGGTGGCCACCACGGGCCGGGCGTGTCCGCAACGCCCGAGTGACCAACGGTTGGAGGCTTGGAGCGCTGTGGAGACAAGAACGCCCCCTGAGCAACCCCTCAAACCCTTCCGTCTCCGCCTGACCCTGCCTGGGTGAGCACCGAGCAGCTGAACGACTGGGAGCGCGACCTCGCCAGCATGGTGGCCGAGTGGGACGCCACGGTCGACGAAGCATCGGACCCGGAACACGGCACCATCGCGCGCTGGTCCGCACTGTTGGAAGCGATGTCGGGCGAGATGGGCGGCCTTCGGTCGGCCGGTCGCTGGCTCGGCGGACCCCGCACGTTGCTTGAAGCTCTCGGGCGGCAGCACAGCGAGCTCGATTTCACGTCCGCACTGGCGTGGTTGTTGGAGCCGGAGGGTCACCACCGACTCGGTGATCGCGTTCTCGAAGGCCTGATTAGGCACCTGCAGATTCCGGTCACCGCTCTGCACCCAGTTCGGATCGTCTGCGAGGAGACCTGCAACGACACCCGGTCCGACATGATCATTCGTCTGCCAGGAGGGACCATCCTGCTCGAGGCCAAGGTCCGGGCCGACGAACAGCGCGACCAGTGTGCTCGGCTGGCGGAGGAATGGGCCGAGGAGGACCCGACTCTGGTCTTCTTGACCCGGGATGGCCGGCTGCCGAAGAGCGCAGGCGAGAGCGAGTCTCGGTGGATACCGCTTCGCTGGGCTCACTTCGTCGGGTTCATCGAGGGCGCGATCTCGCAGCTACCACCCGGACGGGAGCCTGCTCCCGGGGTGATCGACCTGCTCAAGACCTTGATCGAGTTCCATGGGGGAAAGGCATGACCATCGACGAGAAGGCCGCCTTCTACTTCCGACACCGCACCACGATCGAGGAGTGGGCTGCCCTACGGGACGTCGCCCGACAGGCGCTGATCCCGGCCCTCGACGGGTTGGGCGATCGACTACTCGCCAGCGCGGGCACGGACGAGGTCTCGCTTGTCGAGGACGAGGGCCAGTGGGCGCGGGTTGGGCTGCGCAAGGCCGCATGGGGAGGCGCCGGGTGGGACCTCTCAATCATCCTCGGGTGGCACAGCACCTGGCTGCTGAACCCCGCGACAAGCACGCCGTGGCCCTACGTCGCCGTGCACGTCGGCCCCGAGGCGACTGCCCCGGTCGCGCAGACCCGCGTGGCCCGTGACCGGTGCCTGCAGACCGCTCGAAGCATCGGACTGACCGCGCCACGCGAGGACTACTTTCCGGTCTGGGGCTACATCACCCCAGCGCCCGACGTCAGCGAGATGACGCAGTTCGTCGACCAGTGCTTTGGGGTCTTCCAAACCGCTTGGCGCTCCCTCCACACGCTGATCGACGACGTCGCCCGTCAGCCAGTGAGCCGCGGCCGCCGCTGAAGAGCACAGCCCGTGCCCCCACACAGCAAGAAGCCCCGGCCGGACAGGCTCGGGGCTTCTCGCACTTCGGGGCGGTGCACACGTCCATCACCTTCGGCCGTCGTTGGCCCTGCGATCAGCGGCCGGCTTCGGCGCGACAGCCTTGAGTCGGTGAACTTCAGCCTGAGGAATTGCCCAGGTGCTGCCGATCTTCGTGCCCGCGATGGTGCCGATATCGAGACGCTGTCGGATTGCCTGCGGGCTGATGCCTAGTGCCACTGCGGCCTCAGAGACCGACAGCAGATGAGGCACCCGTTCGAGGCGACGGCGGCCTTCGAACTCCTCGGTCGGCATGATCTCCACGGCGAAGATCTCGGCTTCAGAGGCTTCAGAGACCACGGCCATGGCGGTAATCAGGGCCTGTCGGAGACTCTCACCGACCACGGTGATCACCACCTCGGCACGACCCTGCAGGGTCAGCCCGACCTCAGGGTGGTAGTCACCTAGTACCTCGACGAGGCGGTCGGACTCGACCACGCGAGCATCCAGCTCCAGCCGAGTAGTCCAGTGCTTCACTCGAACGGCTCCATCAACATGACGAAGGAGCATGAGAGTCTGGGATGGAGCCGGGGGCAGTCCCTTTGCCCCCGGCTCCTTCTGGCTATCGGGCCCCTAGCATCCGAAACCGCGCGACCTGGACCCCATCCCGGTACACCTTCAGGTGCCCTCTCCGGGTCATCCGGGTCGTCAATCCCAGGTGCTCAAGCGCCTCAGCCAGCTCCCAGATCTCTCTCATGCTCCTTCTCACCTCCTTCGTATCCGCAATACGATTCTAGCCATAGGGTTGCGAATCCGCAAGGTGATTGCCCGGAGAGCGGGTTATCTGCACCCTCCCCGAGTACGACCGACTTGAACCAGGCACTGCTGGTCTGGGCTAACCGAGAGCCACCCGGCCACTAGTCCCAGTAGGCCCCAAAGCTGGGCAAGGTCACCAAGCTCCGCTATTCGTGCAGGTCTAGCGGCTATGAGTAGCCACGGGAGGCACTTAGAGGACGAAGTCTCCATACCCTGGCGGATGACCTGACGCCAGGGTGGACTCTGAAAGCCAGTGGCTCGCACGAGCACCTTGCTTGACATGACAGGAGCATCTTGCTTGACGTGAACTTCGACCTCTGGAGGCTAGGCACGAGGTCTCGACTTCAAGGCACCACCCGCTCAAGATCAGCTTCCATCCCTTCCCTGGTTCCCTGGTTCTCTGGTTCTCTGGTTCCCCCACCTTTAGGTGGGGACCAGAACCGAACCGGGGGGTTGTTAGGGGGGATCAACTTCTCGGCGAGGTCAGGCAGTCCCTGAGGCCATGCGAGGTCTCGCCACCCGGCTAACTCACCACGCTGTGGCAGCCGGTGGAGTCTCGGCTCAGTGCCCCTTCCCCCACCAGTTGGTCGATCATCCGCCCCACCCGCTCGGCGCTTCCGGTGACCGCTTCTCTGATACCCCTGACCTTCAACACTCCTGGCTGTTCCGTGACCACCCGGAGGATCGAGCGCCGGAGCTGCTCCTCCGACAAGGACCGCCGCATCACTGGGGTTCGTTCCGCCTGCACCCTCTGTTCCCTGGGCGCCGCTTCCAGGACGACCGAGTCGGCGACCGGGAGGAACCCGAACGCCAACTGATCCTCCCTGGGTCCGTCCTTCCGCTTGTACCTCTCCAGCCGGACGACACCGCGGTTGAGCGAAGTTTGGTAGACGGTGTCCACGCCCGACACCAAGGCACTGCTGCCTCGAACGACGTGCCGGTCCTTACCGGTGTGGTGCACCAAGAGCACCACACCGCGGTCCAGGGCATCGCGGACCCGATAGGCGTTGTCGATGACGATGCCCATCGCCAGCGCCGAGTTCTCATCCTGTCCGACCATGCAGCGGGCGAGGGTGTCGAAGATGACCATGCGAGGCCGTAGGCGTGCCACTCCGTCGATGAAGCCGGCCGTCTCGGCGACGTTCGCCAGCTCGACCGGCGCGGGGACGACCCAGAAGGTGTCCGGCACAGACCGCCCCGTGTGCTGCTCGTGCGCCTTCAGTCGCCTGTGCAGGCCCGCGACTCCTTCGGCGGCCACGAAGACCACCGGACCTGCCTTCGCGGTACGGCCCAACCAACTGCCCCCGGTAGCGACGGCGACACCCCACTGGAGGGCCAACAAGGACTTCGCCGTGCCGGTGGGTCCGGCGAGCACTGCAACCGTGTCGCAGTCCAGCGTCTCGGCGATCAACGACTCCGGAGAGGGTAGAGAGGCTAGCTCTGAGCGGGGCAGCAGCCAGGGCGGCCTCATGGCCCATGGGTGCTCCGAGGAGTGCGCCTGTCCTGTCGACACAGGCGCCGCAGGCCGACGGCGCTCCTCCATCTCGTCCAACCCTGCGAGGGCCGCTGCAAGGTTCTCCTCGGCGGAGGGCTCCCAGCGATCGTCCTTGAGCGCCATCGGGTGAGGTCTCTGCCTTTCGGTGATCACCATTGACCTGGTTGCTGCAAGCGGTTGGGGCCCGGTCTGATGGAGCAAGGTCCCGCAACGTCCCGCGCGAGCGACTCCGGGTCGCGGGCCGGGTCCAGGTCGAGGTTCGTTTCCAGAGGTCGCGCTGGTGCCGACGGGTCCATCACCTCGTCGAACGCAACTACGAAGTGAGGCCGAGCAGGTCCCTCAAGTGAGCAGTGACGACCCGGTAGCGTCGCCCCACCCTCAGCACCGGCACGGGGAACTCGCCTCGACGTGCGGCCTCGTACGCCGTTGTGCGCCCCATGCCCAACACACGACCAGCGGTGACGAGGTCGACGACCACGGGGAGGTCAGCAACCTCCTCAGCCGTCCAGTTCCGGGTCAGTTGGCTGGGTGGCACCTGGACTCCAGCATCCCGCGCAACCTGAGGAGGAGCGCCGCGTAGTCGGTCGCAGCCCGGCCGCGGGGCACGCGCTCGCCGCGCTCCCACCGGTGGATGGCCGAGACGCTGACGCCGAGTTCGGCAGCCATCTTGCCTTGGCTGATGCCCGAAGCCAGGCGGATCCGGCGAGCTTCTCCGGATGCGAGGAGGGCGCGTGCCTCCACCAGTCGCTCAACCGACGTGAGCGCTTGGAGTGACTTCATGGATACAGTCATACACGACATGTCACTGCCACGTCCGAGCGCTGGAGATGGACTCCTACATCCTACGCAGAGCCAACACAGTCGCCGGAAGGCGGATATAGCTACACCCCCCTCTAGCTGCATGTTTTGTGTAGCTAGGTCGGAGAAGCAACGCCCTTCGAACCGCGGACTGGACAACACCCAGCCTTGGAAACCACGTATGTACCTGTCGTCGTCATGCTAGGAAAGGTCATGGCCTCACCGAGCGTCTACCGGGGTGTCATCCCCGTCGTCAAGCAGATCGGGGACTCGCGGTTCTATGTCGGGGTACACCTCGCCTTGGTTCGCGACCGCCTGGTTTGCGTCGGCCTGGACCTTCGCGCGCTCAACCTCAGCGACAGCCTGCTGACAGAGCCGATGGACCTCCGGAACGGAGACTGGCTGGAGATCACCAGCCCAGTGCTTCGCGGCCTTCCACTCTCGGAGACCATCGACCAGGCGCTGGCGGGTTACCGCGCGGTGGTGGAGCAGCTCAACGCCTCTACTGAAGAGGCGGTCACCACGCACGGCGAGGCGGCTGCGGTGGTAACCACTGAGCCCAAGGGCCGGGGGCCACGTCCACAGCTGGACGATGAGACCCTCCAGCGAGTCGTCGCCGCCGCCTACCGTGTCGGCGGGCGTCGTCCGGTTCAGGCGGTCAAGGCGGCCCTGGAGGCCACCGGCGCGCTGCCGGGGCCGGTCACGATCGACCAAGCCCGCAGGGCCGTCGTCCGGGCACGTGCACGCGGCTTCATCCCGCCGGTCAAGGCGTCCGGCACGGAGGACGAGGAGGACCGGGCATGAAGGTGACGGATTTCCACCGCTACAGCCTCCGGAACGGGATCGAACGACGCGCGGAGGGAGACGAGTGAGCGTGGAGCGTCGCGGACGGGTCTACCGCCGCTGCTCCTGCCGGGACAAGGCGGGCAAGCAGCTGGGTCGGTTTTGCCCACGGCTGGCCACGGACGGGAAACACGGCACCTGGTACTTCGCCGTCGACCTGCCCGCGACAACAGAAAAGCGCAGGACGATGCGGCGCGGCGGCTTCTCTACCAAGAGCGCCGCCAGTCGGGCCCTCGCCGACGTCACCAACCGAGCCGCGAGTGGCGTGCGGATCGATGACCGCGAGACCGTCGCTGACTTCTTGGCCCGCTGGCTGCAGGTGAAGGTCGGCGAGGCCAAGCCGACGACTCTGCGGTCATACCGGGCACATGTGGAGAACGTCATCGTCCCCGCGATCGGCCACATGCCGCTGGAGCGACTGCGGGCTGAGCACGTGGAACAGCTCCTGACGGACGCCATGCACGGCCGTGGGCCGGTAACCGTGCGACGCATCCACGCGACGCTCAGGTCCGCGCTCAGCTACGGCGTCAAGACCCGTCGCCTGCCGTTCAACGTGGCCAGCAACGTCACGCCACCGAACGGCGCGCGGCCTGAGGTCCACCCATGGTCGGCCGCAGAACTCGCGGTATTCCTGCGGCACGTCGAGACCGATCGACTCGGCCCCTTGTTCGAGGTCATCGCCGCCTGCGGACTGCGCCGCGGTGAGGCCCTCGGCCTGCGCTGGGCCGACCTCGACTTGGCCAACCGCACGGCCCGGATTCGGCAGACCGTAGTTGACGTCGGCGGCCGGCTCGAGTTCTCCACACCTAAGACCCGCTCGTCCGAGGCGACGGTGCCGCTCACGGAGCGCGCTGTGCAAGCGCTGTTGCAGTGGCGTCTCGGCCAAGACATCGACCGACAGGCCTGGGGTGACGCCTACGAGGACCACGACCTGGTCTTCGCGCGCGAGAACGGCGCCCCGCTCCGACCGGAGTACGTGACCCGCCGTTTCGTCGCGCTGTCCCGGGCTGCTGGCCTGCGGCCGGTGCGGCTGCACGACCTCCGGCACGGTGCGGCGTCGCTGATGCTCGCCGCCGGAGTACCGATGGCGATCGTCTCGAAAATGCTCCGGCACTCCTCGATCGGCATCACCGTCGACACCTACGGCCACCTGTCCGAGGACACTGCGCGGACCGCGTCGGACGCCATGGCCGCTGCCCTCGAGCAAGCCTTTGAGACCACCGCCGCGGCGGCCGGAGACCACACTGCGACCACAGCGGGCGCCGAGAGCACGTCTCAGGCCGGTCGTTCGCCCAAAAGCACTGGTCAAGGCGGTGGGCCCCGTGGGGATCGAACCCACAACCCGCGGATTAAAAGTCCGCTGCTCTGCCAGTTGAGCTAGAGGCCCGGTGGGCGCGGCGACCGGCGCCGGTGCACGGGACACCGCGGCGGCCCCACGGCCCGCTCCGAGGCTACCGCTGCGAGGCTGGGTCCCCGGGGCCGGCGGAGTCACCGCCCAGGGTCGCGACCTGCGCCGCGAGGCCGCGGTACCAGCGCGCCTCGTCGGGCGCGCGGGCCCCGATCGGCTCACCGCCCACCAGCCGCTCGTGCCGCCGGACGGCCGGGCGCAGCCGCCGGCGCCACTCCTCCGGCATCCCGAGGAGGGCGCGGACGACGTCGTCCCGCCGCCCGCGGCTGCGCCTCCACCAGACCGCTCAGATGACGTCCAGGAACAGCAGGAGCAAGAGGGTCAGCAGCGCGGAGACGACCAGCGAGCCCAGGCAGCCGAGCCGGCTGGAGAAGAGGAAGAACACCGGTGCCCGGTTCCCCCGCAGCGCGCCGGCGAACCCCCACGTCCCGGGGCGTGTCCCTCGCCACGGCCGCTCACCCGGTCAGGTGATCGTTGGAGGCCGTCAAGTCACCTACCGTGATGCCTACCCGGTGACGGGCCCTGGACCCCGGCCCGGCCGCCTCGTTCCCCCCGTGGCGGTCGGGCCGGCACCCGGCTCAGCAGACCCGGTCGAGCAGTTGCTGAAGCACCCTCTGCTGCGCCTCGTCGACCGGCAGGGGCACGGGCACCGGCTCGGCCTCCCCCACCGCGACCCACAGGGGGAACACGAACGGCTGCTTGGTATCGGCCAGCACGTGCGGCTCGCAGGACGCCGAGGTGAACACCACCTCCGCGCCCGCCTGCTCCTCCCCCGGCCCGAGCTCGAGCGGCAGCCCCTCGACGGCGATGTTCAAGACGACGCTGCGCCGGGCGTCGAGCACCGCGACGGCACGATCGTCGTCCCCGGCCCGGCTGAGGACGACGCTGCCGGTGACCGTGTCGCCGGCCGCCACGAGACCGGTCAGCCCGATGTCGGCGACGGCCAGCACCCCGGCGGCCGCGCACGCCTCCCGGTGGACGACGTCGAGGTCGTCGCCGGCCAGCGGTACCCGCAGGTCCGCCACGGTGCCGTCGGGCCGCGCCACGGTCAGCCGCGCCGCCGGCGGACCGGACGGGGCAGTGCAGTCCGGCGCGCCGTAGGCGGTGCGCAGGTCGATCGTCCGGCCGGGCTCGAAGGCTGCGGTCAGCGCGGTCGGCGGCAGCGGCGCGAAACCCGGCGCGTCGATCGCCACCGCGGTCACCGTGAACGGCTGGTCGCCGGTGTCGGTGACGCGCACGTGCACCCGGCCGGGGACGGGCACGTCGGTGCGGTGGCGCACCACCTCGGCCTCGATCCCGGGCACCGGCGGCAGCGCCGGCGCCGCGGACGTCGTCGCCGGAGCCGGCGGCCCGCCAGCTCCCGCCGCCGCGCCGCCGTCCGTCCCGGAGCAGCCGGCGCACAGCAGCGCGAGAGCCAGCACCGCCGTCCGCCGCATGCCCCGCAGGGTAGGGACGGCGGCGGCGTCCCGGGGCCTAGCGGTCGCGCCCGGGCAGCCGGGCCATGACGTGGCCGGCCTGCATGCGGATCTCGAGCTTGTCCTGCGGGTTGGCCGCCGGGCCGCGCCGTGGCTGGCCGTCCTCGAGGTCGAACGCCGAGCCGTGCCACGGGCACACCAGGCAGTCGGTGCCGCGCACCTGCTCGACCGACCCCTCGTGCAGCGGGCCCGACAGGTGCGAGCAGGCACCCACGAAGGCGTCCACCCGCATCCCCCGGCGGACGACGGCCAGCGGGACGTCGACGCTGCCGCCGCTGCCCGTGCGCAGCGCCGGCCGGCCCTCGGGCAGGTCGTCGAGCGGGCCGAGGTCGATCCAGTCCGAGGTCAGCGCGCGGGCCGCCGTGACGGCGTGCGAGGCACCCGAGGACTGCGCGTAGGACATGTGCCCGCCCACTGCCGCCGACCCCGTCGCGATGCCCAGGCCCGCGTACGACAGCGCCCTGCCCAGCCCGCCACGGCCCCGGGCGCGGGCGACCAGCGAGCCCACGTAGAGACCGAGCGCGACGGTGTTGCCCGCGGCGTGCAGCAGGCCCAGCCGCCGGACGCCGATCGCCTGCTCCGACCAGTCGGCCGCGCCGGACAACGCCGCCGGGACGGCGGCGGCCACGCCGGTGCCGATGAGGACGGTGGCGGCCGGCCGCAGCCGGGGGATCGCGTCGAGCAGGCCGGCCGACGTCCAGCTCCCCACGGGCACCTGCACCAGGATCGGGTGCACCGGGTGGCCCAGCCACGTGCCGTGCAGCAGGTCCTTGAAGGCCTGCGGCTTGAGCGCGGCCTGCACGGCGCGCTGGGCCGGGCCGATCGCCTTGTCGAAGGTCGCCTTGTCCGCGACCCGGTCGAGGATCCCCATGAGGCTCATGGCGGCGTCCTACCCCCGTCGACCGGGCTCGAAGCCGCGCCGAGTTGCCCGGTGACTAAGGGGCTTCCGAGGGTGACGGGCACGCCGGACACGCCGGAGTCGGTGATCGACTGCACAGCGAGACTGTCGGTTCCCAGGGGAATAACCTCTGGCGTACAGCCGATCCCCAGGTGGAACGTACAGAAAGTAGCCGTGGCCACAGAGGAGACGTCGTGACCTGCCCGTCGTTGCTGACCTGCCGTCCGGCGGTCGACAACGCCGTCGACAACGTCGTGGCCCGGGTCCGCGCCGAGGACACCCTCGCCCAGTTCGCCCGGTTCGTCCTCGTCGGCGGGGCCACGACCCTGGTCTACGCCGTCCTCTTCACCGTCCTCGAGGGCTTCGGCTACCTGCCGGCACACGTCGCCGCCACGGCCGTCTCGACGGTGTTGGCCAACGAGTTCCACCGCCGGCTCACCTTCCACGCCGGGGAGCGGGTGCACTGGCTCACCGCGCAGCTGGAGGCGGGCGGGGTGAGCGTCATCGGTCTGTTCCTCACCAGCGCCTCCCTGGGCGTCCTGAACGCCCTGGTCCCCGACGCGAGCGTCCTCGCCCAGGTCGCCCTGGTGGTCACGGTGACCGGCCTGGTCGGGCTGATGCGCTTCGTCGCGCTGCGCTGGCTGTTCCGCCCGCGGGCGGCCAGGACCGCCTGACCTTTCCCGTCCGCCGTGTCCGCGCGGCGACCACGGCGAGCCGGCCGCGTCACGATCGGGTGACACCGGCGCCGCCCCAGCCGACCGGGACGGCACCGGCGCAGGCCGCGGCTAGGTTGGCGCGGGTGAGCGAGCCCGGCACGGCGACGTCCGCGCCGCTGCGCCCCGTTGTCCGCGCGACGGCGCGCTGGGCCGCCCGGCTGGCCGTCGTCCTCGTCGGCGCCTGGCTCGGCATCCTGCTGCTCGGCCGGGTGTCCGCGCCGATCGGGCCCTTCGACGCAACCATCGCCTTCCGCCCGTGGGGCGGTGGGGCCGCCCTCGACGTCCCGCCGCTGGGCGCGCTGCAGGTCGACGCGTACGACGGACCGCTGCGGCTGGAGATCCAGCTCAGCCGGGTAGACGAGCTCCGGGCGACGCAGCTGGCCACCGTCCCCGGCGAGCTGGACGGCGTCGTCGACCGGGTCAGCGCCGACCTGCGGGACGCCGTCGAGCGGGTGGCGTGGCTGACGGCGCTGTCCGCGGTGGGCGGCGCGACGGCGGCGTCCCTGCTGGTGCTGCGACGCCGCCGCCGCGAGCCGCTCATCGCCCTCGGCCTATCCACCGCACTGGTCGCCGGCACCGGCGGCCTCGCCGCGGCGACCTGGCGACCCGACGCCCTCTCCCAGCCGACCTACACCGGCCTGCTGGTCAACGCCACGAGCCTCATCGGCAGCGCGCAGGACATCGTCGCGAGGTTCGACGCCTACCGCGCCTCCCTCGAGGACCTCGTGTCCAACGTCGGCACGCTGTACTCGACGCTGTCCACGCTGCCCCCTCCGGGCGGCGCGGACGGCAGCGTCGCCCTGCTGCACGTCTCCGACATCCACCTCAACCCCGCCGGTCTCGACCTCGTCGCCCAGGTGGTGGACCAGTTCGACGTGGACGGCGTCCTCGACACCGGGGACCTCACGGACTGGGGCAGCCAGCCGGAGAACACGCTGGTCGGCCGGGTCGGCACGCTCGGCGTCCCCTACGTCTTCACCAGGGGCAACCACGACTCCACCGTCACCGCCCAGCTGGTCGCGGCCCAGCCGAACGCGGCCGTGCTGGACGACTCGGCCGTCACGGTGGCCGGGATCGAGGTCGTCGGGACGCCGGACCCCCGCTTCACGCCCGACCCGGAAGCCGATGACGGCGTGGAGTCGCTGGAGGAGACCGGCGAGGGCCTGGCCGCCTTCGTCGCGACGCTGCCGGAGACCCCGGCGATCGCGATGGTGCACGACCCCGAGCAGGCGCCGCCGCTGGACGGCGTCGTCCCGCTGGTCCTGGCCGGGCACACGCACGAGCGGGAGGTCACCCGGCTCGACGGGGGCACCCGGCTCATGGTGCAGGGCTCGACGGGTGGGGCGGGGTTGCGCGCCCTGCAGGGCGAGTTCCCCGAGCCGCTGACCTGCACGGTGCTCTACCTCGACCCGGGGACCGGCGCGCTGACCGCCTACGACGAGATCACCCTCGGCGGGCTGGGGCAGACCGAGGTGACCATCGAGCGGGAGGTCGTCCCGCCGGCGGACCCCCCCGGTGGGGACGGCGCCCCGCAGGCCCCGGCGCCGACGCCGCTGCCAGCCTCCCCGACCGGGTGACCCCGCCGACCTAGGCTCGGCGCATGTCCTCGACGACGTCGCGTGCCGCCCGCCTGGCTGCCGGGGTGCTGGCCGGCGGCCTCACGCTCCTGCCGCTGACCGCCTGCTCGTTCAGCTCGGACACCCTGTCCTGCAGCGGCAGCGAGTGCACGGTGACGCTGTCCGGCAGCGACGCGGAGGTCGAGATCCTCGGGACGTCGCTGAGCTTCGGCGGCGTCCAGGACGGGCGGGCCTCCCTCAGCGTGGGCAACGCCAGCGTGTCCTGCGCGCAGGGCGAGACCGTGAGCGCCGGCCCGCTGACGCTGACCTGCACCACCGTCGAGACCGACTCGGTGGAGGTCACCGCCTCGCTGGGCTGACGGAGGACTCTCCTGCCCCCACCGCTCGCAGGCTCGCGGCGGGCCCCTGCAGGAGAGGGCCGTCCTCAGCCGAGGTCGGCGACCTCGACGACCACGCGGGTGGGGTCCTCGAGGGCGTAGACGCGGAACGGCGCCTCCCCCGTCGTCCCGACCAGGGCGACCGAGGTGCCCTCGAAGGTCGCGTCCCACACGACCTCGGTGACCGTCCGCGTGCCGTTGCCCGGCAGCGGGTCGGGGCCGGCCCACTCGTCGACGCCGGTGTCGAACGGGTAGCCCGCGCCGGTGACCGTCACCTGCAGGACGGCCTCGCCGGCGACCTCGAGCGGGTCGCCCGTGCCCTGCCCGTAGGCCTGGTCGACGTAGCGGACGTCCCAGCCGGGCGTGCCGGTGCCGCCCAGCTCGAGGACGACACGGTCGTAGCCGTCCTGCCGCCCGGTGCGGATGTCGGACACGGTGACCAGGGCGTCGGCCGACGCCTCCTGCGTGGCCGGCTCCGTGCCGCCCTCGAACGGCGGCACGTCGGTGCCGGTGTCCTCCGGCCCGGTGCTCGGTGCGGCGGCGGTGCTGCTCGGGGAGGAGACCTCCCCCGTGCTGGCGGACGGCGACGTGGCGGTGTCGCCGTCGCCGCAGGCGGCCAGCAGCGCGGCGGCGAGCAGGAGAGACGGGCAGACGGCGGCGCGGCGGGTCACCCGCTGAGCCTGACAGCCGGTAGCCGCTCCGCCCGCGACCACCACTACCGTGTCGCGCGCCTGCAGAGGGTGGCGGGCGACGCTCGTCGTGGAGGCGGCGTCGCCCGGGAGCTGCCGGTCACCGGATGCGACACCTCAGGCGGCACCACCCATCCGCCGTGTGCCGGCGAGGAACAGCGCCGCACCCGAGAGCAGGTGCAGGGGGACCGCCGCCCGCGCCCGAGCGGACCGAGGTCGCAGTCCCCACGAGGCGGGTTCCACGAGCGTCCCCACGAGGACGCCGGCGCCGAGGATCGCGCACGTCCGCTCGGGCCACCGGACCCCGGATCCGGCCCGCAGCGCGGCGACCACCGCGACGATCGGCATCGGCCAGGGCGCCGCAACCCCGGAGCCGAGGCCGAGCGCGAGGTGGACGGGAACCGTGCCGGGTAGCCGGAACCCGAGCGGCTCGTCGGGGAGGTGCTGTTCGCGCGCGGAGACGACCGTGGTGAAGACCGTCGTCGCCGTGAACAACGTCGCTGCGCCGAGCATCGTCCGGTCGCCCATGCTGCCGACCCTGCCCTGCGTATCACTCCTCGTGAAGTACACCTGAAGCCGCCGGCTGTGACGGGTGCCCAGGTCCGCGAAGCCATGAGAGACCCGAGAGGGATGGACGGCGGCGATGATGGCCCCGCGCCGCGTCCTCAGATCGCACGCTGCTGCCCTTACCGCACGACGACGGCGCACCGACGTGACCGGCTGGCCCGCCGGCCGGCGCACCGCTCGCCGACGGTGGCGCGGGACACGGCACCCCCGCGCCGGGGTCGCCCCCGGGAGCATGTAGAGTTCTCGCTGCCCCCGGCGAACACGAGCCCCCATCGTCTAGCGGTCCAGGACGCCGCCCTTTCAAGGCGGTAGCACGGGTTCGAACCCCGTTGGGGGCACGGCAGTACCAGCAAGGCCCTGTAGCGCAGTTGGTTAGCGCGCCGCCCTGTCACGGCGGAGGTCGCGGGTTCGAGTCCCGTCAGGGTCGCTCTCCGGTGGAAACACCGGGAGGGGCAGGTAGCTCAGTCGGTACGAGCGCTCGCCTGAAAAGCGAGAGGTCGGCGGTTCGACCCCGCCCCTGCCCACACCACGTCATCCCGCACCGGCCCGGCAGACTGCCGAGGTGACCTCCCTCCCCGCCACGCTCGCCACCGGCAGCACCACCGTCGGCCTGCGCCGCGCGACGGCGGACGACGTCCCCGCCCTCGTGGCCCTGCTGACCGACGACCCGCTCGGCCGCGACCGGGAGTCCCCCGACCTGGGGCCCTACCGCCGGGCGTTCGAGGCCGTCGACGCCGACCCCGCCCAGCTGCTGCTCGCCGTCACCCACGGCCCCGACGTCGTCAGCACCGCCCAGCTCACCGAGATCCCCGGCCTCTCCCGCGGCGGGACGACGCGGCTGCAGGTCGAGGCGGTGCGCGTGCGGGCCGACCTGCGCGGGCAGGGCATCGGCGCGGCGCTGTTCACCTGGACCGTCGACGAGGCCCGTCGGCGCGGCTGCGGGCTGGTGCAGCTCACCACCGACACCCGCCGCCCGGAGGCGCACCGCTTCTACGAGCGGCTCGGCTTCACCGCGTCGCACGTCGGGTTCAAGCTGCCGCTGTGACCCGGCTCAGCCGGCGCGGTCGGTGACCACCTGGGCGTAGACCTGCGCGTGGACGGCCCGGACCGCGGCCCGCTGCTCGGCCCGCCAGGTCCGGTCGGCCGGCCGTGGCGCCGGCCGGGTGAGGGCCGCGGCGACGGCGGCGTCCAGTGACACCGGGTCCAGGCGGCGTTCCTCGTCGTTGTCGTAGGGCACCACGTCGGACCACTGGTCAGCGAACCACCCGCAGCTCGGTGCCACCACTCTCGTGCCGACGTCGCGGCAGATCTCCAGCTCCCGCGAGTGGGTGCCGCAGGACTGGGGCAGCACGACGGCGTGCAGCTCCTGCAGCTGCGCGGCCCAGGAGTCGACCTTCCGCGGCAGGAACTCCAGGCTGTCCCCGGCGGCGAAGACCGGTGGTGGCTCGACGCCGTCGTCGAGGAACACCCGCAGCCGCCCGCCGCCGTTGACCGCGCCGGACAGCGCCGCCCGGACCACCATCGCGGGGTCGGGCAGGGCCGGGCACGGCGCCCGCAGCGCGACCCCGACCAGCCCGCGCTCGGCGCCGAGCCCGGGCACCGGCTCGGCGATCGAGGGGTGCGCCACGACGATCGCCGTCCGGCCGAACCGCGCGGCGATCTCGTCGGCCGCCCCGGGGGTCAGCGTGAGCACCACCTCGGCCGTCGACAGCAGCGCCGCGAGGTGCGCGTCGTGCCGGCGCCGGGTCGCCTGCTCCGGGTCCCGCAGCTCGTGCACGGTGAGCACCAGCGGGACGCCGGTGCGCCGCACCGTCTCCGCCCAGCTGACCACCTCGTCCTCGGGCAGGTGCCCGTAGCCCGAGTGCAGGTGCACCACGTCGACGCCGCTCGCGTGGGCGGCGAGGTAGCCGGGGTCCAGCCACGGGCTGGGCCGCTGCTCCGGGCCCACCCGGACGACCCCCTCCGGCAGGACGGCGTCGACGTAGGGATCGGCGTACGGGACGGCCACCACCCGGGTCCCGGCGGCTGCCGAGGCGTCGGCGTCGTTCACGCGGTGGTTCTCCTCCTGCGCCGCGCACTGCGACGGGCAGGAACGGGACGGTCGATCGAGACGGTCGGGTACCGGTGGTACTACCCGGCGGCCCCCCGTCCAACCGAGCGGTGTCGCGGGGTACCCCGGAGGGGGTCAGGCGAAGTCGGCCGGCGAGAACTCCCGGCGCTCGACGAGCACCAGCCAGTTGCCGGACACGTCGCGCATCACGGCCTCGACACCGTAGGGACGCTCGGCCGGCTCCTGCAGGAAGGTCACGCCCTGGGCCGACAGCTCCTCGTAGGTCCTCCGGCAGTCGTCCACCGCCAGGCCCAGGCCGCCCATGGAGCCCTGCTCCAGCTGGCCGCGGACGAACGCGGCGGCGTCCTCGTCCAGCGGCGGGCCGGGGGTCATCAGGGTGACCTCCAGCTCGGGCTGGCTCGGGTGGGCGATGGTGACCCAGCGGAAGCCCTCGCCCATGGTGGTGTCGGTGCGGGCCTCGAAACCGAGGAGGTCGACGTAGAAGTCCTTCGCCCGGTCCTGGTCGAGGCAGTAGACGGTGACCAGCGAGATGTTGGTGATCATGCCCTCGACCCCAGGGACGCGGATCGGCGTCGGGCTTCTCCCCGATTGCTCGCCGCGCGCCGATCGTCCCGCCGAGGTCGACCACCCCGCGCACGAACAGGAAGCAGCCGGGCACGTGCGCCCCACCGCGGGCGGCCCAGCGGTCCCGGTAGGCGACCGGCGACTCCCCGGTCAGCGCGCGGAAGCGGGCCCTCGGCGACGTGCCGGTCGACGTGGTCGCGGGCCCGGCACAGGTGCACCGTCAGGCCGGACGAGCCCCCGCGGGCCGCCGTCACCGGTCCCGGCCCTCCCGTGCGGCCGCGTAGGCCGGCGCCCGGAACCGGGCCATCGGCCCGTCCGGCACCAGGCCCGGCGGCGGGTTGCGGACGGCGTCGAAGCGCAGGTCGGGGTCGACCTCGGGCACCGGCGCGAGCAGCCGCAGCCGGGCGAACGGCTGCCACGGGCCGGTCCCGCGTGCCGCGGCCAGGGTGAACACCAGCCTCCCGGCGCGGGCGGCCGCGGCGACCGGCCCGGGCTCCGCGGGCACCGGCGCGGCGCCGGGCTCGGGCAGCGCCGCCAGGAACACCGGCCCGGCCGCCGTCCGGTAGCCCATGATCGAGCAGTAGACGGCTCCGGCGTCCCGCCGGGGCACCGGCAGCCAGCGGGTCAGCCGCCCCCGCCCCGTCGTCGACAGCAGCAGGTCCACGGGACCGTCCGGGCCGGGCAGCCGGACGGCGAGACCGAGCAGGTCCGGCAGCAGGGAGGGCAGCCCCGCACCGCGGGAGAGCCGCACCTCAGCCGCCTCGTCCCCGCTCCCGGCCAGCCAGGGCACGCCCCACCCGGTCGGTCCGCCGGCGCGCTCGAGGACGGCGTCGAGGACCGCACCCCGGGGGTGCATCGGCTTGCCGCGGCGCCGGCGGGCGAGCGCCCCCAGCGGGACGGCGACGGCGCGGCCGGCCGTCCGGAGCAGGTCGATCACGGGCATCCTCCTGTCGTCGGGTGCGAGCCCCATACCCCGCGTTCCGGCCGGTCGTCCAGCCGGAGCGATCCGCACGGGACGGGTGGGACGGGTGCGGTCGGCTCGGCAGAACCTGTCCGAGGTCGCGTGGGACTCCGGTGGAGTTCCGCCACGTGACAGGACACGGTCGACTGCCTACGTTGAGTACATGCTCACGACGTTCCTGGTGATCGCTGGTGTCCTCCTCGGACTCGTCGGCCTGCTCGCCCTGATCGTGAGCCTCAGCGCCCGTCCGGCCACCCGCCCCAGCGGCGGCTGGGTGGCCGACACCGGTCGTCGGCACCCCGACGTCTGGTCCGCGCCGGTGAGCCCCGCGCCCGCGGAACTCCCGACCGCCCGCTGAGAGCCCCCTGATCCGCCGTCCCGGCGGCTGCGCACGGCGCGCCGCCGGGACGCGCCGTCGACCGCGCTGGTCCGGGTGTTCCGGACCGTCGTCGTGCGCGATGCTGCTCGCACGGCGTCGCGCTTCCCCGCACGCCGGGGCACGAGCTCGGCGAGGCGCCATGGCACGGTCGGACAGGTCCCGCTCGCGCGATCCGCGGCTGCGCGCGATCGGCGGACTGCTGCTGGCCCTCCCCCTCAGCGGGGCGCTGCTCGCCGGGCTGCTGACCCCCTTCGTCGTCGGGCCGGGCCTGGTCGCCAGCACCTCGGCGACGCTGCTGTCGCCACTGCCGGTCGAGCTGACCGACGCCACGCCGCCGGGGAACACCGTCGTGCTGGCCTCCGACGGGTCGGTGATCACGTACTTCTACCGGAACAACCGCACGCCGGTGGCCGCCGACCGGATCGCCGACGTCATGGAGCAGGCGCTGGTCGACATCGAGGACGAGCGTTTCTACGAGCACAACGGCCTCGACGTGCAGGGCACGCTGCGGGCGCTGGCCCGCAACCTGAGCTCCGGCGATGTCGAGGAGGGTGGCTCGACGATCACCCAGCAGCTGGTCAAGCAGACGCTGCTGCAGACCGCCGTCACCCCCGAGGACCGGCAGGCGGCCACCGAGCAGACCGTGGGCCGCAAGCTGCGCGAGGCCCGGCTGGCCCTGGCGCTGGAGGAGACCTACCCCAAGGAGGAGATCCTCACCCGGTACCTGAACACCGTGTACTTCGGTGAGGGCGCCTACGGCGTCCAGGCCGCGGCGCAGGCCTACTTCGGCGTGGACGCCGCCGACCTCACCCTGCCGCAGGCGGCGATGCTCGCGGGCCTGGTGCAGACGCCGACCTCCGACAGCCCGCTGGTGGACCCCGAGAAGGCGCGGCAGCGGCGCAACGTGGTGCTCGAGCGGATGCACGCCCAGGGCCACGTCAGCGACGCGGAGCTGGCCGAGGTCTCCGCGCAGCCGGTGCAGACCGACCCCGCGCCGCCCCCTCCCAACGGTTGCGCGGGCGCCGGCGTGCTCGGTGGCTTCTTCTGCGACTTCCTCCAGCAGCACCTCGTCGGCACCCTGGGGATGACCCAGGAGCAGCTGGAGGACGGCGGCCTGACCGTCCGCACGACGATGCGGGCGGACCTGCAGCGCTCCGGCGACGCCGCCGTCCTGGCCACCCAGCCGATGGGCGACCCGGTGGCGGCCATGTTCACGGCGGTCGAACCGGGCACGGGGAACGTGCTGGCCATGAGCACCAACCGGGTCTTCGGCTTCGACGCCGCCGACCCGGCGCAATCCTCGGTCAACCTCAACGTGGTCGCCAGCAAGGGCTCGGGCTCCACGTACAAGGTGTTCGTGGCCACCGCGGCCCTGGAGGCCGGCTTCCCGCCCACCCACACGATCACCACGAGCGACCCCTACACCTCGCGGGTGTACCGCAACGGCCTGGAGTCCTACACGGTCGGCAACGTCGAGGGCACGTTCCCGCCGACGCTGAGCATGCACGAGGCGCTGGTCCGCTCCTCCAACACCTACTTCGTGGGCCTGGAGGACGACCTGGGCAGCGTGGAGGGGCCGGTGCGGGTGGCGCAGCGGCTGGGCCTGACCTCGCTCGACCCGGTGGCCGACCAGGTGATCGCCCAGAACCGTGGGTCGTTCACCCTCGGCCCGGAGGCGACCAGCCCGCTGGCGCTGGCCAGCGCGTACTCCACGCTGGCCGCCGACGGCACCCGGTGCACCCCCGTCCCGGTCGTGGAGGTGCTCGGCCGCGACGGACGGCCGCTGACCCGCGAGGACGGCAGCCCCCTCGGCACCGGCGCCTCCTGCACGCCAGAGGTGGTGTCGCCGCAGATCGCCACGACGGTCAACCAGATGATGGTGGGCGGCTCGTCGCTGCCCTACGGCACGGGCCGGCGGGCCGCGATCCCCGGCCACCAGATCGCCACCAAGACCGGCACCGCCCAGGACCGCGCATCGGTGTCCTTCGTCGGCTCCACGCCGCGGTACACCGCCAGCGTCATGCTGTTCAACCCGACGGCGAACGTGGACGTCGGCGGGTTCGGCGGCAGCCGCGGCGGTCAGATCTGGCACGACGCGTTCCTGCCGGTCCTGTCGGCCGAGGAGCCGGTCCCCTTCCCGCCGCCGGGCATCCCGCTCCCGCCGCTGCCGGGGCCGTGAGCCTCAGCTGCGCGTCATCAGCTCGGCAGCGCGCTCGCCGACCGCCACCGCGGTCGCCGCGGGCCCGCGCGAGGGGACCGTCGGCAGCACCGAGGTGTCGACCACCCGCAGCCCCTCGACGCCGCGCACCCGCAGGTGCTGGTCGACGACGGCGCCGGGATCGGCGTCCGGCCCCATCCGGGCGGTCCCGGCCAGGTGGACGGCGGTGCCCAGGGAGCGCCGGACCCAGCGGTCCAGTTCCCGGTCCGAGGCCAGCACGTCGTCGGGCAGCCCGGTCCGCCCGGCGACCAGCGGGGCCATCGCCGCCGTCCGCAGCAGCTCGGCCGCCAGCCGCACCCCCTGCCGCATCCGCCGGCGGTCGGAGTCGGTGGCGAGGTAGCGGTACTCCAGCCGCGGCTGCACGTGCGGGTCGGTGCTGGTCAGCGAGAGCCGGCCGCGGCTGTCCTCCCGCTGCAGCGCGACGCCGAGGAAGAGGTCGTCGCGGCGCCGGGCGGTGTCGAGCAGCCGGTGCAGCGAGGTGCCGCGCAGCGCCCGGAGCGTGGCCCCCGGCCGGCGCAGCACCCGGGCCACGCCGACGGAGGTGCGGGGCGCCACCACCCGGCTGAACGGCTTGAGCCAGGGCAGCACCTCGAGGTCGCCGGGCACCGCCGCGCCGTCGGAGGTGGTGTTGAGGACGCCGTGCAGCGGGTGCAGGTCCCGCGGCATCGGCAGCCGCCGGGCCGGCCGCCAGGTGACGTAGACGTCGGGGTGGTCGGTGCAGTCCGCACCCACTCCGGGGACGTCGGCCACCACGTCGACGCCCAGCGCCCGCAGCCCGTCGGCCGGGCCGATGCCCGAGAGCAGCAGCAGCTGCGGCGACCCGACGGCGCCGGCGGCCAGCACCACCTCGCCGGCCCGCACCACGCCGTCCGCCGTCTCGACGCCCACCGCGCGGCCGCCCTCGACCACCACCCGGCGCACGTGCACGCCGCCGCGCACGGTCAGCCCGGGGTGCCCGCGGCGGGGCGAGAGGTAGGCCATGGCGGTGTTGACCCGCACCCCGTCGGCCACGTTGAGCGGGACCGGCCCCCAGCCGGGCGTCCCGTCGGCGTTCTTGTCCGGCTCGTCGGGGACGCCGAGCTCCGCGACCGCCGCCCCGAGCGCGTCGGCGAGCCGGTGGCCCTCCCGGGGCCGGCGGACCGGCACCGGCCCGTCGGTGCCGTGGCCGGGCCGGTCGCCGTACTCGCGGTCGGCCTCCAGCCGGACGAACGAGGGCAGGACGGCGTCGTAGGACCACAGGTCGTTGCCCGCCGCGGCCCAGCCGTCGAGGTCGGCCCGCGTGCCGCGGATGAAGTAGCCGCCGTTGAGCGCGCTGGACCCGCCGGCCACCCGCCCGCGCGGCACGGGGAAGGTCACCTCCTCGGTGAGCACGCCGGTGAGGTCCCAGTTCGCCGGGTGCCCGGGGACGGCGGCGGCCATCCGGGCGGCGTCGCGCAGGTCGGCGGGGAACTCGACGTGGTCGGCGCCGGCCTCCAGCACCAGCACCCGGCGTCCGGCGTCGGCCAGCCGCGCGGCGAGCGGGGCACCGGACGTGCCGGCCCCCACCACGACGACGTCCCACTCGTGGGTCACGGGCCGGGCGCCCCGGGCGGGTCCGCCGGGTCGGCCCCGCTGTCCTCGGCCCGGACGACGGGCACGCTCACGGCAGTCGCACCCGGTCGCCGTCCATGACCACGTGCCCGTCGGCCGCCAGCTTGGCCAGCGTCGCCCGGGTCGACTGGGCCGCCGCCGGCCACACCTCCCGCGGCACCCCGGCGTACACGTCGGCCACCAGTTCGTCCACGGTCCCGGCCCCGCGCACCATGGCCGCGAGCAGCTGGCTCTCCCGGAACGCCCGGTGGGCCCGGTAGAAGTCCAGCACCGCGCCCGGGTCCTCGGTCAGCTCGGGCCCGTGCCCGCAGTAGAGCGCGCTGGGGCCGAGGTCGTGCACCCGGCGCAGGGAGGCGAGGTAGGCCAGCACGTCGCCCTCCGGGTGGGTCACCACCGAGGTGCCGCGGCCCAGCACGTGGTCGCCGACGAGGACCGCGCCGGACTCCAGCCGGAAGGCCAGGTGGTCGGCGGTGTGCCCGGGCGTGGGGACGACGTCGAGCGCCGTCCCGGCCAGCGCCAGCCGCTCCCCCGGCGCCAGCACCCGGCCCTCGGGTCCGGCGACGCGGGCGTCGGCGGCCGCCACCGGCGCGTCGAACCGCGCCCCCCACGGCAGCGCCGCCTCCGCGTGGTCGCCGTGGTGGTGGGTGACGAGGACGGCGACGCAGCGGGCGTCCCGCGCGGCCAGCGCCGCCTCGACCGCCGCCAGGTGCGCCGGGTCGTCGGGCCCCGGGTCGACCAGCACGACCTGCCCGCTGCCCGGGGCACCCACCAGGTAGGTGTTGGTGCCGTCCAGCGTCATCGGCGACGGGTTGGGCGCGAGCACCCGGGTGACCAGCGGCTCGAGGTCCGCCGTCCGCGGCATCGCCCCGGGGGCCGGGAGCTCCCAGGTGGTGCGGGGGTCGACCGGGATCCTCACGCCGGGCACGGTAGCCGCGGCGGGGAGCCGCGGCGCGGTCGGCCGATACCGTCGGGGGCATGCGCTCCCCCGCCCCGCTGCTCCGCTGCGCCCTCGCCGGCGCCGCCGTCGTCCTGCTCACCGCCTGCGGCGGGTCGGGGGACGACGAGCCGGCCGCCGCGTCGAGCACCTCCGCCCCGGCGACCTCGCCGTCCGCCCCCGCGAGCGGGACGGCGACGCCCGACCCGGCCGCCCAGGAGTTCTGCGGGCAGATCACCAGCGCCTTCACCGAGCTGGAGGGCACGCTGAGCGCGACCGGTCCCGAGGAGGTCGCCGGCCGACTGCCGGAGGTGGTCACCCGGCTGGAGCAGGTGGAGGCCCCACCCGAGATCTCCGGCGACTGGGGCGCCCTCGTCGACGGGCTGCGCCGGCTCTCCGAGACGGCCGCCACCCTCGACCTCGGCACCCCGGAGGGTCAGCAGGCCTACACCGCGGCCGAGGCCGAGATCGGCCAGGGACTGGGGAAGGCGCAGACGGCGCTGTCCGACTACGTCGTCGCCAACTGCGGCCTGACCTCGGCGTCCCCGACCGGCTGAGGAAGGGGCCCCCGGCCCCCACCGTGCAAGGTCCCCGTCCTCCTCGTCCCTCGCAGGCTCGGCGGAAGGACCACCTCCTCCCCACCACTCGCGAGCTCGCGGTGGGACCCGGGAGGCGGCCGGGACGGGCCGGCGGCGGGGCCTGCAGGGGGCCGGTGCAGGTGCCCGACCGGCCGGCCGTCGCGCGGACCGGTGACGGCCCGGCGGTCCCCCGCCATCATGGCGGCCCGACCCCCGGGGTGACGACGGAGAGGATGGCCGCCATGTCCGCGACGACTACAACACCGGCGGGCTGGGCCCGCACCGCGCTGCCCTGGGGCTGGCTGGCCTCGGCCGCCCTGACCGGCCTGCTCGGGTACCTGCTGTTCGCCGTCTCCGACCACCCGGAGGAGCGCACCGCCCGGGGGGCCTGCTGCTGGGCGTCGCCGTCCTCGGTCTCGTCGCCATGGCCCTGACGCGGCGGGGCGCCCCGAACACGCGCCGGTCCTCGCTCGCGGCCAGTGCCGTCGCGGCGGTGGGCGGGCTGACCGCCGCCCTCGTCGCGGCGGGTGGACCGGCCGGCGCCGGCGACCTGGGGCTCGTCGGCGGGGTGCCCCTCGGCTGCGCCGTCGTCACGGCGCTGCTCGCGCTGGCTTCGCGCCCCTGAGGGGCCCGGAACGACGGCGGCCCGCCACCCCGGGAGGGGGTGACGGGCCGCCGTCGGTGCGGTCGGGGCCTCCGTTCAGCAGCCGCTGATGGACACGCCGCGGGCGCGCAGCCACGGCACCGGGTCCGCCTGGCCCCCGTACATGGCCCCGCCCGGGTGCACCTCGAAGTGCAGGTGCGGGCCGGTGGACTGGCCGCGGTTGCCGACCTCGGCGATCGGCTCACCGGCGACGACCCGCTCGCCGGCGCGGACGAAGTACTCGTTGACGTGGCCGTACACGGTGACCGCGCCGTCGTCGCCGCGGATGTAGACGGCGTAGCCGAAGCCGGTGGCGGTCCCGGCCCGCGCGACGACGCCGGAGTGGGCGGCGTAGATCGGCGTGCCGATGGGCGCGGCGATGTCGACGCCGCCGTGCAGGACGCCCCAGCGCATGCCGTAGCAGCTCGACGTGCGGCCGGAGGTCGGCTTGACGTAGGGGCCGGCACCGCCCGAGCTGGCGGCGGCGCTGCTGCTGCTGGACGCGGAGCTCTGGCTGCGCGCGGCGGCGCGGGCCGCGGCGGCCGCGGCGGCGGCCTCCTCCTCGGCGCGGCGGGCGGCCGCGGCGGCGGCGGCCTCCTCGGCGGCCTTCTGCTGCTGCCAGGCCTGGAAGGCGTCGCGGGCGCCCTGCAGGCGCAGCAGCTCGACCTCGGCGGCCTGGAGCTGCTGGTCGTAGGCGGCCTTCTGGGCGGCGACCTGCTCGTAGGCGTTGCGCTGGGCGGCCAGCTGCCGGTCGGCGGTGGCCTTCGCGTCGGCCGCGGCGGCCTCGGCCTCGGCGGTCCGGTCGCGGGCGGCGCGGGCCGCGGAGTCGGCGTTGGCCTGCTTGACCTGGGCGACCTCGAGCTCGCCGAGGACGTCGAGCTGGTTCTCCGAGACGTAGTCCAGCATCGCGGCCCGCTGCACCAGCTCCGCCGGGCCCTCCGCGTCCAGCAGGACCGCGGCGGTGGAGAGGGTGGTGCCGTTCATGTAGCTGTCGCGGGAGAAGCCGGCGATGCGGGCGAGCGACGCGTCCACGGCCTCGGTGGCGGCCTGCAGCTCCGCCGCCGTCCGCTCCGCCTCGGCCTGCGCCTGCAGGAGCGCCTCCTCGGCGGCCAGGTAGGCGGCGCCGGCCGCCTCGGCCTGGACGGCGTAGCCCTCGAGCTCGGACTCGGCCTGGGCGACGAGCGCGGCGATCCGGCCGACCTCGGCGGCGGCGGCCTCCTGCGCCGTCTGCGCCTGACCGATCTGCTCGTCGGTGGGGTTGGGCGGCGGCGGCGAGGGGGCGGCAGCGGCGGGCGCGGCCCCGGTCAGCACCACCGTGCCGGCCACGACGCCGGCCAGCAGGCTGCGCCCGATGCCGGCGCGCGAGCGGTGCGCCGGGGCCGCGGCGGTCCCGGACGTGCGCCGGCGAGGACGGCTGTGCAGCATGTCGCTCCCAGGGGATCGGGGTGCGTAGGGGTCGGCGAAGCGTGACACCGCCACACCGGGCTCGGAAGTTCCCACGCGGCACGGCGGCAACTCCGTGCACGCGGGGCACTCGCCCCACTCCTGTCACATCTGTTCTCGTCACCCGGACGGGTGACCTTGAGGGCTCGCCGGATCCTTTCTCATGCACGGGGTGCGGCGCCGGCCACACCGGCCGGGGGACCCCCTCCGGCCGGTCGCGCCGGGCACCCGGTCGGGCGCGCAGCGCCGTCCTAGGCTCCCCTCGTGGACGTACTCGGCTCCGGTCACGAACAAGTCGTCTTCTGCTCCGACCCCGCTTCCGGGCTGCGGGCGGTGATCGCGATCCACTCCACCGCGCTGGGGCCGGCGCTCGGCGGGACCCGCTTCCACCCCTACGCCGGCGAGGACGAGGCGGTGGCCGACGCCCTCGCCCTCTCGCGGGCGATGTCCTACAAGAACAGCCTCGCCGGCCTGGACCTCGGCGGGGGCAAGGCCGTCATCATCGGTGACCCGCACACCGACAAGACCGAGGCGCTGCTGCGCGCCTACGGCCGGTTCGTCGAGTCCCTGGGCGGCCGCTACCTGACCGCCTGCGACGTCGGCACGTACAACGCCGACCTCGACGTCGTCGCCCGGGAGACCCGCTTCGCGCACGGCCGGTCGCTCGCGTACGGCGGCTGCGGGGACTCCTCGGTGCTCACCGCCTACGGCGTCTTCCAGGGGATGCGGGCGGCCGCCCAGCACCGCTGGGGCAAGCCGTCGCTGGCCGGGCGCACCGTCGGGGTCGCCGGCGTCGGCAAGGTCGGCAGCTGGCTGGTCGACCGGCTGGTCGAGGACGGCGCCGACGTCGTGGTCACCGACGTCGACGCCGGCGCGGTCGAGCGGGTGCTCGCCCGCCACCCCGCCGTGGACGCCGTCGCCGACACCGCGACCCTGGTCCGGACGCCGACCGACGTCTACGCCCCCTGCGCGCTCGGCCGGGCGCTGGACGACGAGACGGTCGCGGTGCTCGAGGCCGAGATCGTCTGCGGCGGCGCCAACAACCAACTCGCCCACGACGGGATCGCCGCCGAGCTCATGCGTCGCGGCGTCCTCTACGCCCCCGACTACCTGGTGAACGCCGGCGGGGTGATCCAGGTCGAGGACGAGCGGCACGGGTTCTCCTTCGATCGCGCGGAAGCCCGCGCCGCCGGGATCTTCGACGTCGCGCTCCGGGTGTTCCGGGCCGCCGACGCCGACGGCGTCTCCCCCGCCGTGGCCGCCGACCGGCTGGCCGAGGAGCGGATGGCGTCGGTCGGCCGGCTGGCCACCATCCGGCTGCCGCGCTGAAGACGGGGCCGAGCCCCCGGTCGGGCGACAGCGGGGGGAGACCCGTGCCGCTCACCGATCCGTGTCGTAAGCTCGGTCGAGACAGAGACACTCAGTCGGGGTCGCCACGCGGGCCGTCCAGCCCGGAGCTGGGCTCCCGTACTCCGTAACGAGGGGGTCGAGCCGATGGGGCGCGGCCGAGCGAAGGCCAAGCAGACACGCGTGGCCCGTGAGCTCAAGTACAGCTCACCGAACACCGACCTCTCCGCGCTGCAGCGCGAGCTGGCCGGTTCACCGACGTCGTCGTACACCGCCCCGTCCCGGGCGAGCGCCGACGACGACGAGGACGACGAGTACACCGACCGCTGGGCGGACGACGACACGGACGACGACTGGGCCGCCAGTCGTTGAGAGAGGACCCCGCTGTCCCCCACCACTCGCGCGCTCGCGGCGGGCCCCTGCACCGGGGCCGCCGCGGCTCCGCGTAGGGCGTCAGCAGTTCAGCGGTAGCTGCCGACCAGGTGCGCCGCGTCCCCGGCGGTGCGCGGGCCCACGGTGCCGGCGACCCAGGCCGGCACGCCACGCTCGACCAGGGTGCCGACCACGTCGTCGGCAACCTCCGGTGCGACCGCGGCGACCATGCCGACGCCGCAGTTGAACGCCCGCTCGGACTCCCCGCGCGGCACGCCGTGCTCCTCCAGCAACGAGACGGCGGCCGGCAGCGCCCAGGTGCCGCGGTCCAGCACCGCCGCCAGCCCGTCGGGGACGACGCGGGCGGTGTTGCCGGCCAGCCCGCCGCCGGTGATGTGCGCGTAGGCGTGCACGCCCTCGACTCCGAAGCGCGTCACCAGCGCCAGGCAGTCCAGCGCGTAGATGCGGGTCGGCTCGAGCAGCACCTCGCCCAGCGGGCGGTCCAGCCCGGCCGGCGTGGCGGTCAGGTCGAGCCCCGCGGCGGCGACCACCCGGCGCACCAGCGAGTAGCCGTTGGAGTGGAAGCCGGACGACGCCATCGCGACCACCGCGTCGCCGTCCCGGACCCGCTCGGGGCCCAGCACCGCGTCGGCCTCCACGACGCCGACCGCGGTCGCGGCCAGGTCGTAGTCGTCGGGCGCCATGAGGTCGCCGTGCTCGGCGGTCTCCCCGCCGACCAGCGCGGCGCCGGCCAGCGTGCAGCCGGTCGCGATGCCGGTGACGATCGCGGCGATCCGCTCGGGGACGACCCGTCCGCAGGCGACGTAGTCCTGCAGGAACAGCGGCTCGGCGCCGCAGGCGACCAGGTCGTCGACGACCATCGCGACCAGGTCGATGCCGACGGTGTCGTGCCGGTCCAGCCGGCGGGCCAGGGCGATCTTGGTGCCGACGCCGTCGGTGGAGGAGGCCAGGAGGGGCCTGCGGTACTTCGCGGTGTCGAGCGCGAACAGCCCGGCGAAGCCGCCGAGGCCGCCGACGACCTCCGGGCGGTTGGTCTTCTCGACCGCCGTCCGCATGAGGGTGACGGCCCGCTCGCCGGCGTCGATGTCGACGCCGGAGGCGGCGTAGGTGAACTGCTGGCCGCCCTCGCTCACGGGCGGGTCAGCGCGTCGTCCGCGCCGCCGGACACGGCGGCGCTGCCGGCCTGCCGGCCGGTCCAGCCGGTGACGGCGCGCCGCTCGATGCCCTCGAGCAGGTGCTTGCCGAGCAGCTCGCTCTCCGCGAGCGGGATGGGGTACTCGCCGGTGAAGCAGGCGGTGCACAGCCGGTTGACCGGCTGCTCCGTGGCGGCGATCAGGCCCTGCTCGGAGACGTAGCCCAGCGAGTCGGCGTTGATCGAGGCCCGTACGCCGTCGATGTCGAGGCCGTTGGCGATCAGCTCGGCGCGGCTGGCGAAGTCGATGCCGTAGAAGCACGGCCACTTCACCGGCGGCGAGGAGATCCGCACGTGCACCTCGATCGCGCCGGCCTCGCGCAGCATGCGGATCAGCGCCCGCTGGGTGTTGCCGCGCACGATCGAGTCGTCGACGACGACCAGCCGCTTGCCGCGGATGACGTCGCGCAGCGGGTTGAGCTTGAGCCGGATGCCCAGCTGCCGGATGGTCTGGCTGGGCTGGATGAAGGTGCGGCCCACGTAGGAGTTCTTGACCAGGCCCAGGCCGTACGGGATGCCGCTGGCCTCGGCGTACCCGACTGCGGCCGGGGTGCCCGACTCCGGCACGGGGATGACCAGGTCGGCGTCGGCCGGGTGCTCCTTCGCCAGCCGGCGGCCGATCTCCACGCGCGCCGCGTGCACGCCGCGGCCGCCGATCGTCGTGTCGGGCCGGGCGAGGTAGACGTACTCGAAGACGCAGCCCTTGGGCTCGCTGTGCGCGAAGTGCTGGCTGCGCAGCCCGTTCTCGTCGACGGCGATCAGCTCACCGGGTTCGACCTCGCGGACGACGGAGGCGCCCACGATGTCGAGGGCCGCCGTCTCGCTGGCGACCACCCAGCCGCGCTCCAGCCGGCCGAGCACCAGCGGCCGCACGCCCTGCGGGTCGCGGGCGGCGTAGAGGGTGTTCTCGTCCATGAAGGTGAAGCTGAAGGCGCCGCGCAGCTGCGGCAGCACCTCCATCGCGGCGGCCTCGACCGAGAGGTCCGGCCGGGCCGCGATCAGGGCGGTCACCAGGTCGGAGTCGGTGGTGGAGGTGAAGGCGCCGGGCACACCGGCGTCGGCGGCCCGGGAGGCCAGCTCCGCGGTGTTCACCAGGTTGCCGTTGTGACACAGCGCCAGCCCGGTGCCGGCGTCCGTCGTCCGGAAGGTCGGCTGGGCGTTCTCCCACGTGGAGGCGCCGGTCGTGGAGTAGCGGGTGTGGCCGACGGCGAGGTGGCCACGCAGGCTGCCCAGGGTGGCCTCGTCGAAGACCTGGCTGACCAGGCCCAGGTCCTTGTAGACGACGACCGAGGCGCCATCGGAGACGGCTATGCCCGCCGCCTCCTGGCCGCGGTGCTGCAGGGCGTAGAGACCGAAGTAGGTCAGCTTGGCGACCTCCTCCCCCGGCGCCCAGACGCCGAAGACGCCACAGGCGTCCTGGGGTCCAGGGGAATGGGGATCGAGGTCGTGCGTCAGCCGTCCGTCACCGCGAGGCACTCGTCGAGGGTACCGGCGTCGGCCGACGGGTTCCGGCCGGGCGGGGTGGCGCTGGCCACCCCGCCCGGCCGGAACCGCGGCCCCCTCCAGGGACGGGGTCCTGCTCCGAGGGGTGGGTCCTTCCCTCACCTCACGTTCGACATCTCCGCGCTGATGGTCGTGTCGTCGCCGTGACCGGTCCTGACGACGGTGTCGCCGTGCAGGCTGAGCAGTCGGGACCGGATCGAGTTCAGGATCGTCGGCTTGTGGCTGTAGGACCGGCCGGTGGCGCCGGGGCCGCCGTGGAACAGGGTGTCGCCGGTGAACACCGTGGCCAGGTCGGGGGCGTGCAGGCAGGTGCTGCCCGGGGAGTGGCCGGGGGTGTGCAGCGCGGTCAGCGTGGTGCCGGCGACGGTGAAGCGGGTGCCCTCGGCCAGGTCGGAGTCCGGGGCGGTGTCGGGGTGGACGACGTCCCACAGCATCCGGTCGGCGGGGTGGAACCAGATCGGTGCGCCGGTGGCCTCGCGCAGCGCCACGGCGGCGGTGATGTGGTCGTTGTGCCCGTGGGTGAGCACGATCGCGGTGACCCGGCGGCCGCCGATCGCGTCGAGGATGGGGGCGGCGTCGTGCGGGGCGTCGATGACGAGCACCTCGTCGTCGTCGCCGACCAGCCACACGTTGTTGTCGACGTCGAAGTCCTGCCCGTCGAGGCTGAACACGCCCGAGACCACGGTCTTGTCGATGCGGGCGGTCACTTCTGGAACACCACGACCGAGCGCAGGACCTCGCCGGCGCGCATCTTGTCGAAGGCGGCGTCGACGTCGTCGATCCCGATGGTCTCGGTGACGAAGTCCTCCAGCGGGAAGCGGCCCTGCCGGTAGAGGTCGACCAGCATCGGGAAGTCCCGGGAGGGCAGGCAGTCGCCGTACCAGGAGGACGTGATCGCTCCTCCCCGGCCGAACACCTCCAGCAGCGGCAGGGTGATGGTCATGTCCGGCGCGGGCACGCCGACCAGCACCACCCGGCCGGCCAGGTCGCGGGCGTGGAAGGCCTGCTCGAACACCGCCGGGTGGCCGACCGCGTCGATGGTCACGTCCGCGCCGAACCCGCCGGTGGCGGCCTGGACCGCGGCCACCGCGTCGGTTTCCCGGGAGTTGACGGTGTGGGTGGCGCCGAACCGCTTGGCCCACGCCAGCTTCCGGTCCTCGACGTCGACGGCGACGATCGTGGTGGCCCCGGCGAGCTTGGCGCCGGCGATCGCGGCGTCGCCGACGCCGCCGCAGCCGAACACCGCCACCGACTCCCCGCGGCGCACGCCGCCGGTGTTGAGCGCCGCGCCGACGCCGGCCATCACCCCGCAGCCCAGCAGCCCGGCGGCGGTGGCCGGGGCGGCGGGGTCGACCTTGGTGCACTGCCCGGAGTGCACCAGGGTCTTCTCGGCGAACGCGCCGATGCCCAGCGCCGCCGACAGCGCGGTGCCGTCGGTGAGCGTCATCTGCTGGGCGGCGTTGTGCGTGGCGAAGCAGTACTGCGGCTCGCCCTTGCGGCAGGCGCGGCACTGCCCGCAGACCGCCCGCCAGTTGAGGATGACGTAGTCGCCGACGGCGACGTCGGTGACGCCCGCGCCGACGGCGGAGACCACCCCGGCGGCCTCGTGGCCGAGCAGGAAGGGGTAGGTGTCGGTGATGTTGCCCTCGCGGTAGTGCAGGTCGGTGGCGCACACCCCGCAGGCCTGCACGTCGACCACCGCCTCCCCGGGACCGGGGTCGGGCACGACGATCGTCTCGACCGTGACGGGGGCTCCCTTGCTGCGGGCGACGACGCCCTTCACCTCGTAGGCCATGGTCGGGAGCCTATTCCGGCAGGTGCGACCGCGACCCGGCGTCCCGCACGTACGGTCCGGACGGCCGGTTGACAACGATCGGGTTGCGAACGGTCATGAATCGCCCATCCGGTTTCGCGGTACGTACAGCGGGAACGTAGCGTTCCCGCGGGTCCGTGACGTCTGGCACAGACCCATTCCGGCGGGGGATCCCCCGACCGATGTCCTCCGGAGGTCCCGTGGCAGTACCGAGTTTCCTGGCCCGCGAACGCATCGTGGCCCGTCCCGGCTTCAACCGCTGGTTGATCCCGCCGGCTGCACTCGCCGTGCACCTGTGCATCGGCCAGGCGTACGCGACCAGCGTCTACAAGGCGTCCCTCGTCTCACACTTCGAGTCGACGCTGACCGCGATCGGGATCATCTTCTCGATCGCCATCGTGATGCTCGGCCTCTCCGCCGCCCTGTTCGGCACCTGGGTGGACCGCAACGGCCCCCGGGCGGCGATGTTCACGTCCTGCGTCCTCTGGGTCACCGGCTTCCTGGTCGGCGGCGTGGGCATCGAGATGCGCCAGCTGTGGCTGGTGTACCTGGGCTACGGCGTCATCGGCGGCATCGGCCTGGGCATCGGCTACATCTCGCCGGTCTCCACCCTGATCAAATGGTTCCCCGACCGGCCCGGCCTGGCCACCGGCATGGCGATCATGGGCTTTGGTGGCGGCGCGCTGATCGCAGCGCCACTGTCCCGCCAGCTCATGAGCTACTACGACCCCGCCTACGTCCCCAGCGACAGCACCTCGGTGCCCAACGGCGAGGCCGTCGCGGCCCTGTTCTTCACGCTGGCCGCGCTCTACCTGGTCTTCATGATGTTCGGCGCCTTCATCGTGCGGGTGCCGGCCAACGACTGGCGGCCCACGGGCTTCGACCCGGCGTCGGTGAAGAAGAAGGCCCTGGTCACCACCGAGAACGTGTCGGCCAACAACGCCATCAAGACCCCGCAGTTCTGGCTGCTGTGGACGGTGCTGTTCTGCAACGTGACCGCGGGCATCGGCATCCTCGAGCAGGCCTCGCCGATGATCCAGGACTTCTTCCGCACCGGTGAGACCTCCACGGTCGCCGCCGCCACGGCCGCCGGCTTCGTCGGCGTGCTGTCGCTGTTCAACATGGGCGGCCGGTTCGTGTGGTCCTCGACGTCGGACTTCATCGGCCGCAAGCCGATCTACATGGTCTACCTGGGCGTCGGCATGCTCCTGTACGTCATCCTGGCCCTCTTCGGCAGCACGGCGTCCTGGATCTTCGTGCTGACCGCCGCCATCATCATCAGCTTCTACGGTGGTGGCTTCGCCACGGTCCCGGCCTACCTGCGCGACCTCTTCGGCACCTACCAGGTGGGCGCCATTCACGGCCGGCTGCTGACCGCATGGGCGGCCGCCGGTGTGGCCGGGCCGCTGATCGTCAACGGCGTCCTGGACACCCAGGGCACCCCCGGTCAGCTGGTCGCGGCGAACTACCGCCCGGCGCTGTTCATCATGGTCGGCCTCCTGGCGGTCGGCTTCATCGCCAACCTGCTGATCAAGCCGGTGTCGGAGAAGTTCTGGGAGCCGAAGGCCACCACCCCCGCCACCGCCCGCGCCAACCCGGAACGGAGCCCCGTCCGATGAGCCACCCCGCCACCGACGACCGGCAGCCCACGCACACCCCGGCGGCCCTGATCGCCTTCGCCTGGACCCTGGTGGGCGTCCCGCTCGCCTACGGGCTGTACAACACGGTGAAGGCCGCCAGCGCCCTCTTCGGCGGCTGAGCCCCGCACCACCCCGACAGCGCCCCCGCCCGGACCTCCGGGCGGGGGCGCTGCGTTGTGGGTGGAGTCCCGACGAGCGGGGGGCCGGAGGCCTCCCCGAGGAGGGGCTGGGTGGGCTCAGCTCAACTGGGGGACGGCTCCTGGCCGCGGTGTCGCCCGGAGGGCGACAGAGGGCGGAGCGGAAGGTGTTCAGACAGGTCGGCGCGGTTGCCGCTCGCGCTGACCCTCCCCTCGGCGACCGCCTGCTCCCAGGCGAGCTCACCGGTCGCCAGCCGCAGCCAGGTGGCGGCGTCGGTCTCCACGACGTTGGGCGGCGTCCCGCGGGTGTGCCGCGGCCCGGGCACCAGCTGGACGGCGACGTGCGGGGGCACCCGCAGCTCGACCGAGCGCCCGGGCACCTGCTGCGCCAGCCAGCGGGCCGTCGTCCTCACCGCGGCGCCGAGCACGGACCTCGGTGGCTGCTCCGCCTCCCCCGCCAGCCAGGCCCGCACCGGGTCGACGGCGGCCCGGAGCTCCTCGGCCGGGATGGGGGCCTGGGCGGGCATCAGCTGGTCGGGACCGTCCCTGCCGGGACGCTGCCCACGGTGGCCTCCGGCGTGCCGAACAGGGCCGGCAGCGTCGCGCTCCAGGCGGCCCGCAGCTCGGCCAGCGGCAGCTCCGCGACACCGTCGACGGCGAGCACGTCGCCGCCCGTCGTCCCCAGCTCGGTGACCAGGACGCCGGCCCACTCGGCCGTGGCGCGCACGGCCTCCGCGTCGGTCGTGGTGACGACGACGCGCGCGGCCGACTCGCTGAACAGCGCGGTGAACGGATCGCCTCCGAGCCGCAGCGCGGCGCCGGTGCCGTACCGCAGCGCGGACTCGGCCAGCGCCTGCGCGAGGCCGCCGTCGGCGAGGTCGTGCGCGGAGGTGATGAGGCCCCCGCGGCCGAGTGCGGCCAGCAGCTCGCCGAGCGACCGCTCGGCCTCGAGGTCGACCGCCGGCGGGCGGCCGCCGAGGTGGCCGTGCACGACCGACGCCCACGCGGAGCCGCCGAACTCCGGCCGGGTGACGCCGAGCAGCAGCACGCTCTCCCCCGCCGTCCGCCAGCCGGCGGGCACGCGGGTGCGGACGTCCTCGTGCACGCCCAGCACGCCGATGACCGGCGTCGGGTTGATCGGCACGTCGCCGGTCTGGTTGTACAGGCTCACGTTGCCGCCGGTGACCGGCAGGCCCAGCTCGCGGCAGGCGTCGGCCAGGCCGCGCACGGCCTCGGCGAACTGCCACATCACCTCGGGCTCCTCCGGGGAGCCGAAGTTCAGGCAGTTGGTGACCGCCAGCGGGCGGGCGCCGCTCACCGCCACGTTCCGGTAGGCCTCGGCGAGGTTCAGCTGCGCGCCGGCGTACGGGTCCAGGCGGGCATAGCGGCCGTTGCCGTCGAGGGCCAGCGCGATGCCGCGGTGGGTCTCCTCGTCGATGCGGACCACGCCCGCGTCGTCGGGCTGGGCGAGCACGGTGTTGCCGCGGACGTAGCGGTCGTACTGCTCGGTGACCCAGGTCTTGTCCGCGCCGTCGGGGCTGGCGACGACGGCCAGCCAGTGCGCGGCCAGCTCCTCCGGCGTCGTCGGGCGGGGCAGGGCGGCCGGGTCGTCGGCCTGCAGGTCGTCGAGGTCGGCCGGGCGCTGCACCGGCCGCTCGTAGACCGGGCCCTCGTGCGCGACCGTCCGCGGCGGGACGTCGACGATGCGCTCGCCGTGCCAGTCGACGGTCAGTCGGTCGCCGTCGGTGACCTCACCGATGACGGTCGCGAGCACGTCCCACTTCCGGCAGACGGCGAGGAAGGCGTCGACCTTGCCCGGCTCGACGATCGCGCACATCCGCTCCTGCGACTCGCTCATCAGGATCTCGGCGGGCGTCAGGGTGCTGTCGCGCAGCGGGACGGCGTCCAGGTCGACGTGCATGCCGCCGGTGCCGGCGCTGGCCAGCTCGCTCGTCGCGCAGGACAGGCCGGCGCCGCCGAGGTCCTGGATGCCGGTGACGAGGTCGGCGGCGAAGATTTCCAGGCAGGCCTCAATGAGCAGCTTCTCGGTGAACGGGTCGCCGACCTGCACGCTCGGGCGCTTGGCCGGGCCCTCGGCGTCGAAGGTCTCGCTCGCCAGCACGCTCACGCCGCCGATGCCGTCACCGCCGGTGCGCGCCCCGAACAGGATCACCTTGTTGCCGACGCCCTCGGCCTTGGCCAGCCGCACGTCCTCGTGCTTCATGACGCCGACGCACAGCGCGTTGACCAGCGGGTTGCCGGCGTAGCACTCGTCGAAGAGCAGCTCGCCGCCGATGTTGGGCAGCCCCAGGCAGTTGCCGTAGCCGCCGACGCCGGCGACGACACCGGGCAGCACGCGCGCGGTGTCGGGGGCGTCGGCGCGGCCGAAGCGCAGCGAGTCCATGACGGCGACCGGGCGGGCGCCCATGGTGAGGATGTCGCGGACGATGCCGCCGACCCCCGTGGCCGCGCCCTGGTAGGGCTCGACGTAGCTGGGGTGGTTGTGCGACTCGACCTTGAAGGTGACCGCGTAGCCGTCGCCGACGTCGACCACGCCGGCGTTCTCGCCGATGCCCACCAGCAGCGCCTCGCTACGCGGCAGGTCGCCGAAGGTGCGCAGGTGCACCTTCGAGCTCTTGTAGGAGCAGTGCTCGCTCCACATGACGCTGTACATCGCGAGCTCGGCGGTCGTCGGGCGACGGCCGAGGATGTCGGTGATGCGGGCGTACTCGTCGGACTTGAGCCCCAGCTCGCCGTAGGGCTGCTCGACGTCCGGCGTCCGGGCGGCGAGCTCGACGGTGTCGAGCTGGTGCTGCAGCGGGCCGGGCCCGGTGCCGAGGTCGCTGAGTCCCTGCGTCATGCGCTGACGACCGCCTTCAGGACGGAGGTGAAGAACCCGAGGCCGTCGGTGCTCGGTCCGGTGAGGTCCTCGACGGCGTGCTCGGGGTGCGGCATGAGGCCGACGACGCGGCCGTCCTCGCTGGTCACCCCGGCGATGTCGCGCATCGAGCCGTTGGGGTTGCCCTCGACGTAGCGGACGGCGACCCGGCCCTCGCCCTGGATCCGGTCGAGGTCGGCCGGGGCGGCGACGTAGCGGCCCTCGCCGTTCTTCACCGGGACGACGATCCGCTGGCCGGGCTCGTAGTCCTGGGTCCACGCGGTGTCCGCGCGCTCGATGCGCAGCGCCTGGTCGCGGTTGCGGAAGTGCAGGTGCCCGTTGCGGGTCAGCGCGCCGGGCAGCAGGCCGGCCTCGCAGAGCACCTGGAAGCCGTTGCAGATGCCGAGGACGGGCATGCCCTGGCGGGCGCGGTCGACGACGTCCTGCACCAGGGGCGCGCGGGCGGCGATCGCGCCGGCCCGCAGGTAGTCGCCGTAGGAGAAGCCACCGGGCAGGACGACGGCGTCGACGTCCTTCAGGTCGTGGTCGGCGTGCCAGAGCGCGACGGGCTCGGCCTCGGCCAGCCGGACCGCGCGGGCGGCGTCGACGTCGTCCAGGGAGCCCGGGAAGGTGATGACACCGATGCGCACGGAGGGGCTCCTCAGTCGGTCGGGAGGTGGAGCTCGACGTCCTCGATGACCGGGTTGGCCAGCAGCGTCTCGGCGATCTGCTGCAGCTCGGCCCGGTCGGGGGTGCCCTCGACCTCGAGGACGAAGTGCTTGCCCTGCCGGACGCTGCGGACGCCGTCGTGGCCGAGTCGGCCCAGCGCTCCCAGCACCGCCTGACCCTGGGGGTCGGAGATCTCCGGCTTCAGCACGACGTCGACGACCACCCGAGGCACGCCGACGAGGGTACCGGGGTGGTGCGGACCACCTCCCGCCGCGCGGGTGACGCCGGCGCCTGCCCCACCCCGCGCGAGATCTGCACAGTGGCGGCCTTCACGGTCCTGATGGCGACCACTGTGCAGATCTCATCGACCGAGGGCACGGCGGATCTGGGCGACGACCTCGTGCGCCCGTCCCAGGACGTCGGCGGAGGTGAACCGCAGCACCGTCCACCCCGCCGCAACGAGGCGGTTTTGCCTGCGCAGGTCGTTGACGAACACATCGCGCTGGCGGTGGACGTCGCCGTCGAGCTCGACGAGCACCTTCTGATGCAGCCAGGCCAGATCGGCTCGGCCGAGGAGCTCGCCCGCGTCGTCCCGGACGACGTACTGCAACTCCGGCGCGGGGAGGCCGGCCTCGTGGAGGATCCAGCGCAGCACGGACTCCATCGGCGACTCGGCGCGGGGATCTCCCACGGGGAGCACCTCGCGGGCACGTGCGCAACCGCGGCCGGTGGGCCAGCGGGCCGACTGGCGCGCGAGGTCGGCCTGTGCGCAGCGTCCGTCGAGCATCTGGTCGGTGACCGCGAGGAGCGCTGCTGGTGAGAGCACCCCGGCCAGGTCCCGCCACGTCCGTTCCGGTGTGGTCACAGGAACCCCGTCCCGAGTGGTCACGTCGGGGTCGGTCAGTGGCGTGCGGTGGACGACCCGGTCGCAGCGCCCGCGGACGGACGACCCCGTGGCGACGGTGAGGTGGACCCGCGGATCGTCCCGTTGCAGCGGTATCGCCACACCCCACAGGCCGGCAGCCGTCATGTGGCTGATGACCGCTCGATCCGGCGCGGTGAGCAGGACGGCCTCGACCCTGGCGCCGAGGACACCGGCCACGGCATGCGGCAGGTAGGTGTCGCGGGACAGGCGCAGCACGTCACGGTGGCGCAGCTGGGAGGCCGTGACACCGGCCGCCCGCGCGGTCGCTCGAGTCGCTGGGCCGGTCAGGTGAGAACGGGTAGGGCGAGCGGGCACCGGGGCACCCTGGCCGAACTGCCGGCTGCCTCGCTTCCGCTGTCCACAGCCCGCTCGCGAGATCCGCACAGTCGCACCCATCAGGGTCCTGATGGCAACCACTGTGCAGATCTCGCCGTGGGCGCGGGGTCGGGCTCAGGGAGCGTCGAGCAGGGACCACACCGCCCCAGGGGCCTCCCAGTGGGCGTTGTGGCCCGCACCCTCGAGCAGCACCGCGGAGGGGTCCACCCGCCGCATCGCGGCCAGGCCGACCATCGGGTCGGCCTGCCCTGCCGCCAGCCTCAGCGGCGCGGCCGAGCGGCGCAGCACCTCCTCGACCGGCGGGCCGACGGCGCCGAACGCCCGCGAATCGAGCGCCGGCGCCCACCCCGGGGACACCTCGCGGACGCCGGCGAGCGCCACCTCGGAGGACGGGTCCACGAGCCCGGTGAGCCCCGCCAGCCGCAGGTGCCGGTCGGCGGCCTCGGCGACGGTCGGGAACACCTGCGGCGGGCGTTCCGCCAGCGACCGGGCGCGGGCGACCTCGTCGCCCGTCCAGCCGATCTTGACGCCGACGGCGACGACCCGGTCGACCGCCACGCCGAACCAGCCGCCGCCGAGCACCGCACCGACGACACCACCGAACGAGTGCCCCAGCACCGTCACCCGGGCGGCGCCGCTCGACGCCACGAGCGACGCCATGTCGGCGGCGTGCACCGCGTAGCCGTAGGGCGGCTCGGCGAGCGAGCGGCCGTGCCCGCGCAGGTCGGGAACCGCCCAGGGGCCCGGCCAGGAGTCCTCGACCAGCGGCAGCAGCCGGTCCCACACGGCGCCGGTCGCGCCCAGCCCGTGCAGCAGCAGGAGCAGGTGGTCCCCCGACCCGCCGGAGCGGTACGCGATGCCGGTGCGGGTGACGGCCACGTCAGCGGAACGCGGTGCCGGTCAGCCGCTCGTAGGCGGTCACGTAGCGCTCGCGGGTGGCCTCGACCACGTCGGCGGGCAGCTCCGGCGGCGGGGAGACGCGGTCCCACCCGGACGACGTGAGCCAGTCGCGGACGTACTGCTTGTCGAACGAGGGCTGCACGCCGCCCGGCGACCACAGCGTGGCCGGCCAGAAGCGCGAGGAGTCCGGCGTGAGCACCTCGTCACCGAGCACCAGCCCGCCGTCCGGACCGAGCCCGAACTCGACCTTGGTGTCGGCCAGCACGATGCCGGCGTCGAGCGCGATCTCCGCACCGCGCCGGTACAGCGCCAGCGTCAGCTCGCGCAGCGCCTCCGCCCGTTCGGACCCGACCGCGGCGACGACGGCGGCGAAGTCGATCGCCTCGTCGTGCTCGCCCTGCTCGGCCTTGGTGGACGGCGTGAACACCGGCTCGGGCAGCCGCGAGCCCTCGACCAGGCCGGCCGGCAGCGGGACGTCGCGGATGGACCCGGTGCGCTGGTACTCCACGGTGCCGGACCCCGACAGGTAGCCCCGGGCGACGCACTCGACCGGCAGCATCTCCAGCCGGCGCACCAGCATCGCCCGACCGGCGACCTCCGCCGGCACGTCGGACGCCGAGAGCAGGTGGTGGGTGGCCCCGAACGAGGACAGCACCGGCGCCAGCTGGTCGAACCACCACACCGACAGCTGGGTCAGCACCCGCCCCTTGTCGGGGATCGGCGTGGGCAGCACGTGGTCGTAGGCCGAGATCCGGTCCGAGGCGACGAGCAGCAGGCGGTCGGAGCCGGCGTCGTAGACCTCGCGGACCTTGCCCCGCGCGACGAGCGGGAGGGCCAGCGTCACGACAGCGCGGCCAGCCGGTCGAACAGCGGCCCCAGGTTGGCCACGTACCGCTCCGGCCGGCAGATCTCGTCCAGGCGGGCCTCGTCCAGCTTCACGTCGGCGGTCGACGCCCGGGTCCGCAGCGTCTCGCGGAACGGCGTCCCGGAGTTCCAGGTCTCCATCGCCGCGGACTGCACCAGCGCGTAGGCGTCCTCCCGCGAGGCGCCGCCCTCGACCAGCTCCAGCAGCACCGAGGAGGTGTAGATCAGCCCGCCGGTCGACTCCAGGTTGGCGCGCATCCGGTCGGCGTCCACCACGAGGTTCTCCACGAGCCCGGCGGTGAGGTGCAGCAGATAGTCGGTGGTGGTCGCGGCGTCGGGCAGGAACACCCGCTCGGTGGAGGAGTGCGAGATGTCGCGCTCGTGCCAGAGCGGGATGCCCTCCATCACCGGGACGACGGCGGCGCGCACCACGCGCGCCAGGCCGGCGATGCGCTCGGAGCGGATCGGGTTCTTCTTGTGCGGCATCGCGCTCGAGCCCTTCTGGCCCGAGCCGAACGCCTCCGACAGCTCCCGCACCTCGGTGCGCTGGCCGTGCCGCACCTCGAGCGCCACCGTCTCGCAGACCGTCGCGACGATGGCCAGGCAGGCGACCCATTCGCTGACCGAGTCGCGCAGCACCACCTGGGTGGAGGCGTCCGCGGGGCACAGCCCGAGCGCCTCGGCGACGGCCACCTCGACCGACGGGTCGATCAGCGAGTACGTGCCGACGGCCCCGGAGATGGCGACCACGCCCACGCGCTCGCGTGCCGCGCGCAGCCGGTCCCGCGACCGGGCGGCGGCGAAGGCGATGTCGGCGACCCGGTGGCCCCAGACGTCGGGCTCGGCGTGCACGCCGTGGGTGCGGCCGACCTTGATCGTGTCGCGGTGGGCCAGCGCGTGGTCTCGCAGCGCCGCCACCAGCCGGTCGAGCCGGGCCAGCAGCAGGTCGGTGGCCTCGGTGAGCTGGACCGCGAGCGCGGTGTCGAGCAGGTCGGACGACGTCATGCCGTGGTGCACGTAGGCGGCGGCCGACCGGGGCTCGGTGTTGTCGGCCCACGCGGTGAGGAAGGCGATGACGTCGTGCTGCGTCGTCTCCTCGATCTCGGCGACCCGCTCCGGCGTGGGCGGCGGCGCGTCGCGCACCGGCTGCACCACGTCGGCGGGCACCCGCCCGGCTGCGGCGTGCGCCTCGAGGACCAGCGTCTCGACCCGGCACCACAACTCGTACTTGTGCTGGTCGCTCCAGACCCGGCCCATCTCGGGCAGGGTGTACCGCTCGATCACGTGTCGGCCCGCCCATCGCTTCGTCGCACCACGTGCCCCAGTCTCCCGCAGGGTCGATGCTGTCAGCGACGGCCCCTACTGCTCGCCGGAGGAACCCGATGCTGCGACGGGGCACCCACCTGTTGACGCGGGCTCGGGAGCGGATCCGCGCCGCCCGCGAGCACGACCCGCACGCCTGGCTGCACCACTACCCGTCCGCGCACCCGGACGACGACCACGAGGACCTCGACGGGGAGGCGACGGCGGACGACGCCGGCCGGCCCCCTCTCGGCAGCCCCGAGCCCGGCGCGCCCGACCTCGACGGCCCGCTCGGGCCCGGCGGCGTCAGCGGACCGCCGGCCGGAGAACAGCGGCGCCGGGCGCCGGCCGACCGCCGTCGTTCCGCACGCAGACCGGGTACCCCCGAGGACGAGGTGCCTCGGGGGCTGCGGGTGGCCGCCGCCTGGTCCTGGCGGCTCATCGTCGTCCTGGCCGGGCTCTACCTGCTGCTCTGGGCGTCCGCCTACGTGGCCGTGGTCGTCGTCCCGGTCATCGTCGCGCTGCTGCTGGCCGCGCTGCTGCAACCGGGCGCCGCGGCGCTGGTCCGCCACGGCTGGCCCCCGGTCCTCGCCGCGCTCACGATGCTCGTGGTCGGGCTCGGCACCGTCTCCGGGATCATCACGCTCGTCGTCCAGCAGGTCGCCACCGGCTTCGGCGACCTGGCCGCGCAGGCTGGTCAGGGCATCGAGCAGGTCCGCGACCTGGTCGTGCGCACCTTCCCCGTCACCCGGACCCAGCTGGAGAGCGCGGTCGCCCAGCTGCAGCAGACGCTGGTCGACAACGAGGACGTCCTCGCCTCCGGCGCGCTCACGACCGCCGTGACGGTCGGCGAGGTGGCCACGGGCATCCTCCTCGCGCTGTTCACCCTGTTCTTCTTCCTCAAGGACGGCCGCTCGATCTGGCTGTGGCTGGTCGGCCTCTTCCCACGGGAGTCGCGGGCGTACGTCGATGAGGCCGCCCGCCGCTCGTGGCGCACGCTGATCTCCTACGTGCGCGCCACGGCCGCCGTGGCCATGGTCGACGCGATCGGCATCGGCATCGGGCTGGCGGTGCTCGGCGTCCCGCTGGTCATCCCGCTGGCCGCGCTGGTCTTCCTGGGCGCGTTCATCCCGATCATCGGGTCGTTCCTGGCCGGCACCGTGGCCGTGCTCGTCGCGCTCGTCTCTAAGGGCCCGATCACCGCCCTGATCGCGCTGGCCGTCGTCATCCTCGTCATGCAGCTGGAGGGACACGTCCTGCAGCCGCTGCTGCTGGGCCGGGCGGTTCGGGTGCACCCGCTCGCCGTCGTCCTCGCGATCGCCGCTGGGCTGCTGGTCGCCGGCATCTTCGGGGCGCTCATCGCCGTGCCAACCGTGGCCTGCGCGAACGTGGCCGGCACCTACCTGTCGCGCCGGTACGACGGCCCGCGGCCGCCCGAGCCGCGCCGGGAGCGCGCCCGGCCGGCGGTCACGGCGAAGTGACCCAGCCCGCCGGGAGGGTGATCCGGCCCTCGACCGCGGCCAGCGCGATGTCCGTCCGCCAGTGCGCGTCGGCCAGCCGCACCCGGGCGACCTGCTCGTAAGCGCGCTGCCGGGCCGCCGCGAGGTCGTCGCCCACGGCGGTCACGGCGAGCACCCGCCCGCCGGCGGAGCGGACCGTCCCCTCGGCGTCCACGGTGGTGCCCGCGTGCAGCACGCCCTCCGCGTCGGCGCCCGTGACCGGGTCGCCGGTGCGCGGCCGCTCCGGGTAGCCCGGCGCCGCGACGACGACGGTCACCGCGGCCCCGTCGCGCCAGCGCAGGGGCGGGTGGTCGGCCAGCGTGCCGGTGGCCGCGGCGTGCAGGAGGCCGGCCAGCGGGGTCTCCAGCAGCGGCAGCACCACCTGGGTCTCCGGGTCGCCGAAGCGGGCGTTGAACTCCACCACCCGCACCCCGCGGGAGGTCAGCGCCAGCCCCGCGTAGAGCAGCCCGGAGAACGGCTCGCCCCGGCGGCGCAGCTCGTCGACCGTCGGCTGCAGCACGGTGGCCAGCACCTCCTCGACCAGGCCCGGCGGCGCCCACGGCAGCGGCGCGTACGCGCCCATCCCGCCGGTGTTGGGTCCGCCGTCGCCGTCGTCGCGGCGCTTGTGGTCCTGGGCGGGCAGCAGCGGCAGCACCGTCGTCCCGTCGGTGACGGCGAACAGCGAGACCTCCGGGCCGTCGAGGTACTCCTCGACGAGCACCGCGCCGCCGGCGTCGAGCACCCGGCGCCCGTGGGCCACGGCCGCGTCCCGGTCGGTCGTGACGACGACGCCCTTGCCGGCGGCCAGCCCGTCGTCCTTGACCACGTACGGGGCACTTCCCCCGCCCGCCCCGGCCTCGTCCAGCGCCGTCTCCAGCTCGGCCGGGCCGCCGACGGGCCAGGACCGGGCGGTCGGGACGCCGGCCGCGGCCATCACGTGCTTGGCGAAGGACTTGCTGCCCTCGAGTTGCGCGGCCTGCTCGGACGGGCCGAAGCAGGCGGTGCCGGCGTCGCGGACGGCGTCGGCGGCGCCGGCGACCAGCGGCACCTCGGGGCCGATGACGACCAGGTCGGCACGCCAGGACGTCGCGAGCGCGGCGACGGCGACCGGGTCGGCGACGTCGACCGCTGCGGGTTCGGCGATCGCCCGGGTCCCGGCGTTGCCCGGCGCGCAGGCCAGCGCGGTCACCGCGGGGTCGGAGGACAGAGCCACGCACAGGGCGTGCTCCCGAGCACCGGAGCCGATCACGAGCACGCGCACGGACGGCGACCCTACCGGCGGCCGGTGGGCAGGGCGGACGACTAGCGCAGCCGGTTCGGCTGCGACCGGTAGGCGCGGTGCAGCGCCTTGACCCGCTGGTGCTCGGCGGCGCGGGCGCGGGCGTCGGAGCGCAGCGCCTGGCGGTGCGCCTCGGCCTGCAGCTTGCGCCAGGCCGTGTAGCGGGCCGGGTCCAGCCGGCCGTCCTCGATCGCGGCGGCCACGGCGCAGCCGGGCTCGGTGCGGTGCGCGCAGTCGCGGAACCGGCACTGGGCGGCGAGCTCGGTGACGTCGGCGTAGGCGGTGTCGATGCCCTCGTCGTCGACCAGCCCGAGCTCGCGCATCCCCGGGGTGTCGACGAGCAGGCCGCCGCCGGGCAGCCGGTGCAGCTCGCGCGCGGTCGTGGTGTGCCGGCCGCGGCCGTCGGTCTCGCGGATCCCGCGCGTGGCCGCCACCGCGGTCCCGGCGAGCGCGTTGGCCAGGCTGGACTTCCCGACACCCGACGGGCCGACCATCGCCGCCGTCCGCCCGGGGCCGAGCAGCGCGCGGACGGCATCCACCCCCTCCCCCGTCACCGAGCTGACGGCCAGGACGTCGACGCCCACGGCGTCCTCGGCCACGGCGGCCAGCGCCGCGGGGACGTCGTCGCACAGGTCGGCCTTGGTGAGGACGACGACCGGGGTCGCCCCGCTGCCCCAGGCGACGGCCAGGTAGCGCTCCACCCGGCGCAATCGCGGCGCGGTGGTCAGCGCGTCCACGACCAGGACCAGGTCGAGGTTGGCCGCGACCACCTGCTCGGCCGACGTCCGTCCGGCGACGACGCGGGTGAACGCCGTCCGGCGGGGCAGCACCGCGACGGCGAGCTCGCCGCGCAGCGCCACCCAGTCGCCGACCGCCGGGCCGGCGTCCTCCAGCAGGGCCGGCGCCGGGTGCGCGCGCAGCTCGCCGTCGGCGGTGAGCACGGTCAGCCGGCCGCGGTCGACGCGGGCGACCCGGCCCGGCCGGGCACCCGCGGGCAGCTCCGCGTCAAGCCCCGGCGTCCACCCCAGAGGTGAGAGATCCGTCACGTCGGCATGGTCCCGCGCAGGTCAGCGCTGTGTCGTCCGAATTGTGGCCGACCAGTCGGCGCGCGTTCGCGTCATGGACACCTCGCTCGGGTGTTGTAGAGGTCATGCGAGCGATCGCGTTGCCGGCGACCGTCCCGGCGACCCGCACTGCCCGTCCCGTCGTCGTCGGTCACCGCGGCGCCTCCGCGTACCGGCCCGAGCACACAGCAGCCAGCTACGAGCTGGCCATCGACCTCGGCGCCGACCTGGTCGAGCCCGACATCGTGGTCAGCCGGGACGGCGCGCTCGTCGTCCGGCACGAGAACGAGCTGTCCCACTCCACCGACGTCGCCGACCGTCCCGAGTTCGCCGCCCGGCGCACCACCCGGGTCGTCGACGGCCGGGAACGCACCGGCTGGTTCACCGAGGACTTCACCCTCGCCGAGCTGCGCACGCTGCGCGCCGTCGAGCGGATGCCGGCGCTGCGGCCGCTGAACACCACCTACGACGGACGGTCCGGCATCCTCACCCTCGCCGACGTGGTCGCGATCGCCCGGCGCCGCTCGACCGCCTCCCGGCAGGTCCGCGTGCTGGCCGAGCTGAAGAAGCCCAGCTGGTTCGACTCCGAGGCCGGCGTCCCGATGAACCAGCTGGTCGCCGCCGAGCTGCGCCGGCTGGGTGCCGCCGGCCCCGACGGGACCGTCGTCGTCCAGTCCTTCGACGCCGCCGCGCTGCGCCAGCTGCGGGCGGACCTCGGTGACCGGGGGCCGACGATGCTGCAGCTGGTGGACGACGCCGGCGCGGACGACCACCTGGTCACCCCGGCGGGCCTGCGCGAGGTCAGCACCTACGCGCAGGGCATCGCGCCGAGCCGGCACCGGATCCTGCTGCGCGACGCCGACCAGGCGATGACCGGCGTCTCGGACCTCATCGCCCAGGCACACCGCGCCGGGCTGGTCGTCGTCCCGTGGACGCTGCGCCCGGAGAACGCCTTCCTGCCCCGGCACCTGCGCCGCGGGGAGGCCCCGAGCGGGACCGGCGACATGCGGACCGAGGCACGGCTGCTGCTGGCCCTCGGCGTCGACGGGCTGATCACCGACGCCCCCGAGATCGCCGTGGCCGCCCGCCAGGAGCTGTACACCTCGCCACCGCCGCGTAGGCGTGTCCCGGATGATCAGGTGACCTGATCATCGTGGGTCCTGGCTCACCACCAGTGGTGAGTCAGGACCGTGTCCGATCAGCTCAGCTGATCGTCGCCCTCAGCCGATCAGGTCGTGCAGGACGACGTTCTCGTCACGACCGGGGCCGACGCCGATGACGCTGATCCGCGCGCCGGAGAGCTCCTCCAGCCGTCGGACGTAGGCCTGCGCGTTGGCCGGCAGCTCGTCGAAGGACCGGCAGGTCCGGATGTCCTCGGACCAGCCCGGCATCTCCTCGTAGACCGGCGTGGCGTGGTGGAAGTCGGTCTGCGTCATCGGCATCTCGTCGTGCCGTACGCCGTCGACGTCGTAGGCCACGCAGACCGGCACCGTCTCCAGCCCCGAGAGGACGTCGAGCTTGGTGAGGAAGTAGTCGGTGATGCCGTTGACCCGGCCGGCGTAGCGGGCGACGACGGCGTCGAACCAGCCGCAGCGGCGGTCGCGCCCGGTGGTCACGCCGACCTCGCCGCCCTGTGTGCGGAGGTAGTCCCCCCACTGGTCGTGCAGCTCGGTGGGGAACGGGCCGGAGCCGACGCGGGTCGTGTAGGCCTTGAGGATGCCGACCACGCGCTCGATCCGGGTGGGGCCGATCCCCGAGCCGGCCGCCGCACCGCCGGCGGTCGGGGACGACGACGTGACGAACGGGTACGTGCCGTGGTCGACGTCGAGCAGCGTGCCCTGCGACCCCTCCAGCAGCACCCACTCGCCGGCGTCGAGGGCGTGGGCCAGCAGCAGTCGGGTGTCGGCGATGCGGTGCCGCAGCTTCTCGGCGTAGCCGGCGTACTCGTCGACGACCTCGTCGACGTCGATGGCCTTGCGGTTGTAGACCTTGACCAGGACCTGGTTCTTCTCCTGCAGCGTCCCCTCGAGCTTCTGCCGCAGGATCGACAGGTCCAGCAGGTCCTGCACCCGGATGCCGGTGCGGGCGACCTTGTCGCCGTAGGCCGGGCCGATGCCGCGGCCGGTCGTGCCGATCCGGCGCTTGCCGAGGAAGCGCTCTGTGACCCGGTCCAGCGCCCGGTGGTGCGGCATGATCAGGTGCGCGTCGGCCGAGATGACCAACCGCGTGGTGTCGACGCCGCGCTCCTCGAGTCCCGCGAGCTCGCCGATGAGCACCTCCGGGTCGATAACGACGCCGTTGCCGATGACCGGCGTGCACCCGGGCGTGAGGATCCCCGACGGGATCAGGTGCAGCGCGTAGCGCTCCCCGTCCGGCGTGATCACCGTGTGCCCGGCGTTGTTGCCCCCCTGGTAGCGGACGACGTACGGCACCCGCCCCCCGAGCAGGTCGGTGGCCTTGCCCTTGCCCTCGTCGCCCCACTGGGCGCCGATCAGCACGACTGCCGGCATCTCGCTGTCGTCCCCCTCGGACTCGTCACCGGCGGTCGACCGGCTGGCAGGTGGCAGGGTATCGGCATGCCCCTCGTCGAGTTCGACCTGCGCGGCCTGGCCCCGGACGCCGCACCCGCGCGCGAGCAGGTCGCACCGGCGGCCGAGGCCGGCTCGGCGCTGGTGAGGGGGCCGGTCCCGGCGCTCGCGGCGGTGCTCACCACGCTGTGGAAGGCCGGGCGCACCGCCGCCGTCCCCGTCTCGTGGGAGCCCGCCGACGACCGCGACTCGGCCGGCCTGGCCCGCGCGCTCGGGGTCGGCACCGGGGCCGCGCGCGAACTCGGCCTGGTGCGGGACGACCACGGCGGCGTGCTGCTGCACCACGGCCGGCTGGAGGCGGCCGGGGACGACCGGCGCCGCCCGCTGGCACGCCGGCTGGGCGCGCAGGCACACCACGACGCGGTCAAGGTCGCCGACGGGCAGATCACCCGCATCGACGTCCGGCCCGACTGGCGGGCCGTGGACACCCTCGACGTGACGGTCATGACGCTGCCCCTGCGGCCCGGCCGGCGCACCAGCGGACGCGCGGTGCAGATCGCCTGCGACCCGGCCCGGGTGACCCGGGACGGCGTCCCCCACCCGCGGCCGGTCGCCCGCTGGACCTGGTACGCCGACGACCGGGTGCGCTGGCGGCTGCAGCCCTGAGAGGCCCCGTCCTCCCCGCCCCTCGCACGCTCGGGGCGGGACCCGGGACAGGGCCGCGATCAGGCGAAGAAGTTGGCCCCGCCGGGGCCCACGAGCAGCCCCACGACGATCAGCACGATCCCCCACAGCAACTGCTTGCGGACGATGGCCACGATGCCGGCGACGACGAGGGCGGCGAGGATGGCGAGGATGGCGAGCATGGTGCGCCCCCCGAACTGGCGTCCTGACCGAACGCTGGGCACGGGGAGTGAACGATCTCCGGCTCCCACCGCCCGTTCTGCGTCGTCGCATCACGCAGGGTGACCTCAGGCGGCTGGGCGGCCCAGCCGCTCGCGGAGGTCGACGTGCCAGTCCACCTGTACCCGCCGGCCCACGTGCCCGCACGGCCGGACCAGGTCGAAGCGGGTGAGGACGCCTCCGGAGTCGGCCCACAGCAGCGCCAGGTGCCCCGGGACCGCCCGTGGCCCGCCGGGCTCGAGGGCGAGCTGGAGCTGGCGGCCGGGGTCCTGGCGGTAGAAGGCGCGCAGGCCGTCGGTGGCCGCGGCGGGCAGCTCCCCGTCGTCCGAGCGCCAGACGCGCAGCACGTCCGTGGGGGTGCGGAGGATCAGCCCGCTCATCGGCAGGCCCAGGTTCTCGGCGCCGGCGTCGAGGAACTCCAGCCGGCGGGCCTGCAGCGGGTCGGAGAGCTCATCCGGCCCGGCGCCCCAGGGCCGCAGCCGCTCCATCGCCTCGCGGCGGACCAGCTGGTGGTCCAGGTGCCGGTCGGCGGTCGGGTGCCAGCCGTGCTGCGCGTGGATCGCCGCGCTGACCGCGACGCCGGCCGACAGCGCCTCGTGGACGGCGAGCAGCAGCGGACGCAGGCGCGCGGTCACGGCCGCGGGCGAGGAGTCCATCACATCGTCGTCCTACCGGACGACACCGCAGCCAGGTGCCGTCCCCGGCCGCTGCTGAGCCGCTGTCCGTGTCCCGGTCGGTGCGAGGACCCCCTCCCGGGTCCCCGCGACCGGTCCACCCCGGGTGGGAGCGGGGCCCGACGGTCCTCGGGCCCCAGCTCCCCCGTCACGGCGCCAGGGACGGGTCGCAGTCGCGCAGCAGCTGGGTGCAGCGCTCCTGCTCGTCGGTCTCGCCGATCGCCTCCGCGGCCCGGGCCAGCACCGTCACGCAGCGCAGGAACCCGCGGTTGGGCTCGTGCGACCACGGCACCGGTCCGTAGCCCTTCCAGCCGTTGCGGCGCAGCGCGTCGAGGCCGCGGTGGTAGCCGGTGCGGGCGTAGGCGTAGGCCTCGATGACGTCGGTGAGCACCCGTTCCGGACGGTCGATCGCCTCCTCGGCCAGCGCCGCCCACGCCGCGCTCACCGTGGGGTGGTGCGCGGCGACCTCGGCCGGCGGGTTGCCGGCCTCGAGCTCGCCGTCGGCCTCCGGGTTGCCGGGCAGCAGCGTGGCCGGCGGCTCGCCGAGGAGGTTGGAGTGCGGGTGCCCCATCAGACCTCCTCGCTGGCGCTCGTCGGCCTGCTGGGCCGCCCCGCTGTGTCCACTCGTGACCTCGCGAGCTCGGTCATGTCAAGCGCCCTGCGACTGGCCGGCCGACAGCAGGTCCTCGCAGGCCTCGACGACACGCGCGGCCATGTTGGTCTCGGCGAGCTTCATGTAGGTGCGCGGGTCGTAGGTCTTCTTGTTGCCGACCTCGCCGTCCACCTTCAGCACGCCGTCGTAGTTGGTGAACATGTGGCCGACGATCGGCCGGGTGAAGGCGTACTGGGTGTCGGTGTCGATGTTCATCTTCACGACGCCGTAGGAGAGCGCCTCGCGGATCTCCTCCTGCGCCGAGCCCGAGCCGCCGTGGAACACCAGGTTGAACGGCTTGGCACCGTCGGCGAGACCGAACTCCTTGGCGACGACGTCCTGACCCTGCTTGAGGATCTCCGGGCGCAGCTTGACGTTCCCCGGCTTGTAGACGCCGTGGACGTTGCCGAACGTGGCGGCGAGGAGGTAGACGCCCCGCTCCCCCAGGCCGAGCTTCCGGGCCGTGGCGACGAAGTCACCCTCGGCGGTGTACAGCTTCTCGTTGATGTCGTGCGCGACGCCGTCCTCCTCGCCGCCGACGACGCCGATCTCCACCTCCAGCACGATCTTCGCCGCGGCGGTCCTCTCCAGCAGCTCCTCGGCGATCGACAGGTTCTCGTCCAGGTCGATCGCCGAGCCGTCCCACATGTGCGACTGGATCAGTGGCGCCTGGCCAGCGTCGACCCGGTCCTTCGACAGGGCGATCAGCGGGCGGACGTAGGCGTCGAGCTTGTCCTTGGGGCAGTGGTCGGTGTGCAGCGCGATGTTGACCGGGTACTTCTCGGCGACGACGTGCGCGAACTCGGCCAGCGCGACGGCGCCGGTGACCATGTCCTTCACCCGCGTGCCGGAGCTGAACTCGGCGCCGCCGGTGGAGAACTGGATGATCCCGTCGCTGCCGGCGTCGGCGAAGCCGCGCAGCGCGGCGTTGACCGTCTCCGACGATGTGCAGTTGATCGCCGGGTAGGCGAAGCCGCCCTCCTTGGCCCGGTTGATCATGTCGGCGTATACCTCGGGGGTCGCGATGGGCATGCGGGGCACTCCTCGCTTGGTGGCGGCGCTGGTCCGACGGTCAGTATCGCGCCCGGCGGGACGGGTGCGACACCCCGCTAGCGGGCGGCCTCCGGGCCGACCCGCAGCCCCAGGGCGGTCACGAGCACGACCGCCTGCCCGCCGTCGACCTGCGCGCCGGTCAGGTCGACCTCCCGCGGGTCCAGCGCGGTCAGGTCGCTGCCGCGCAGGTCGGCGCCGGAGAGGTCGGCGCCCGCCAGCTGCGCCGCGGAGAGGTCCAGGTGCAGCAGGATCGCCCCCGCCGCCCGCACCTCCGTGAGGTCGGCCTCGCGCATCCGCACGCCGGTGAACGCCGCCCGTGACAGGTCCGCGCGGCGGAGGGCGACGAAGGACCAGTCGCCGCCCTCGACGGTGGCCAGGTCGAAGGTGCACCGGTCGAAGGTGCTGCCGACAAACTTGCAGTCGGTGAACACCGCCTGGGCGAACGAGCAGCCGGTGAAGGTGCAGTTCAGGAACGCCGCGTCGGTGTGCCGGCTGAGGGTGAACCGGCAGTCCCGAAAGACGCAGTCGGTGAAGACGGCGCCGTCGTCCGTGGTCTCGGACAGGTCGACCCGGCTGAAGCTGACCCCGGTGTGCTCCCGGCCGGAGAGGTCGTCGCCGTACCAGTCCTGGTCGCGGACGTCGGTCGCGGCGGCCACCTCAGCCCTGCTCTCCCCGGCTGGCGATCCGCGCGGCGACCACCACAGGGTCGTACACCGGCGAGAACGGGGGCGCGTAGGAGAGGTCCGAGCCGGCGAGGTCCTCGGCGGTGAGCCCGGCCCAGATCGCCGTCGCGAGGACGTCGATCCGCTTGCCCGCCCCCGGCCCCCGACGACCTGCGCGCCGAGCAGCTGCCCGGAGCCGCTGTCGCTGACCAGCTTGACCGTGATCGGCTCGGCGCCCGGGTAGTAACCGGCTCGCGTCGTCCCCTCGATGGTCTCGGTGCGGAAGTCGTAGCCGGCGGCCTCGGCCTGGCCGCTGCACAGGCCGGTGCGCCCGATCTCCAGGTCGCCCACCTTGGTCAGCGCCGTGCCCAGGACACCGGCGAAGCGGGCGGCCCGCCCGCCGATCACCGAGCCGGCCACCCGGCCCTGCTTGTTGGCGTGCGTGCCCAGCGCGACGTGCACCGCCTCGCCGGTCAGCCGGTGGAAGGTCTGGCTGCAGTCGCCGGCGGCATAGACCGCCTCGTGCGAGCGGCTGCGCTGGGTGCGGTCGACCTCGACGGCCCCCGTCTCGCCGATCCGCAGGCCCGCGGCGCGGGCCAGCTCCACCTCCGGGCCCATGCCCAGGCCGAGGACGACGAGGTCGCACGGGTAGCTTCCGGCGTCGGTGGTGACCGCCCGTGGGGCGCCGTCCGCACCGGTCTCGACCGCCCGCACCGGCTGGTCGGGCTGGACGTCGAGGCCCATGTCCCCCATCGCCTTGCAGACCCGCTCGCCCATGTCGGGGTCGAGCAGCGACATCGGCAGGGCGTCGGCGAGCACGACGGTGACCTCGAGCCCGCGGGCCTGCAGCACCTCGGCCATCTCCAGGCCGATGTAGCCACCGCCCAGCACGACCGCCCGGCGCGCGCCCGCGGCGACCGCGGCGCGGATGTCGGCGCCGTCGGCCAGCCGGTGCACCCCGTGGACGCCCGGCGCGTCCAGGCCCGGGACGTCCGGGCGCAGCGGCCGGCCGCCGGTGGCCAGCACCAACCGGTCGAAGCCGAGCGTCTCCCCGTCGCCGGTGCGCACGGTGCCGGCGTCGAGGTCGAGCTCCTCGGCGCGGGTGCCGGTGCGGACCTCGATGTCGCGGGCGGCGAAGTCCCGCGGCGTGCGGGCGATCAGCCGGTCGCGGTCCTCGACGAGGTCGCCCACCCAGTAAGGGATCCCGCAGGCCGAGTACGAGACCTCCGGGCCCTGCTCGAGGACGGTGACGGCGAGGTCGCCGGCGTCCCGCAGCCGTCGCGCCGCCGCGGCCGCGGACATGCCGGCGGCGTCCCCTCCGACGACGAGCAGTCGCTCCGCGCTCACGGCGTCGCCGTCGGCCGCCGGCTCAGCACCTCGCCGGAGTCCAGCAGGCCGGACGGGTCGAGCGCGGTCTGCTCGGTCGGCCACGCCGTCGTCACGGTGGTCACCGCCACACCGTACGACGCGGCCCGCACCCGGCGAGATCGCCGATCTCGCCCGGCCCCGGCCCCCTTGCAGGGTCCCGCCGCGAGCCTGCGAGTGGCGGGGGGCAATTGGGTCCTTCTAGAGTCCCAGGTCGGCGAGGGTGAACGCGGCCCGGTAGTCCAGGCCGGCCGCCTCCACCGCGGCCCGCCCGCCGCGGTCCACGACGACCGCCACCGCGACCGGCTCGGCGCCGGCCTCGCGCAGCGCCTCCACGGCGGTCAGCGGGCTGGCGCCGGTGGTGGAGACGTCCTCGACCACGAGGACGGCGCGACCGGCGACGTCGGGGCCCTCGATTCGCCGCTGCAGCCCGTGCGCCTTGCCGCTCTTGCGGACGACGCACGCGTCGAGGAAGCCCTCGCCGGCGGCCGCGGCGTGCAGCATCGCCGTCGCCACCGGGTCGGCGCCCAGGGTGAGCCCGCCGACGACGTCGTAGCGCAGGTCCCCGGTGAGCTGGCGCATGACCCGGCCGACCAGCGGCGCGCCCTCGTGGTGCAGCGTCAGCCGGCGCATATCGATGTACCAGTCGGCCTCCTGCCCGGAGGACAGCGTCACCCTCCCGTGGACGACGGCGAGGTCGACGACGAGCTCGAGCAACCGGTCGCGATCGGGCAGGGCGGCCCGCTCCCCGGGGGACGAGGGATGGGGAGGGCGGGCGTCCGTGTCCATGCCGCCGACCCTAGGAGGACCGCCCTCCCCACCGCTCGCGGGCTCGCGGCGAGCCCCTGGGGGAGGCCGGTCCCGCACCCTCAGGCGGGCGGGGTGAGCACCTGGTCGACGACGTACACGGTGGCGTTGAGAGTCGGCAGGTTGCCGCAGATCACGGTCGCGTCCGCGGCGCCCAGCAGGGTCTGGTCGGCGCTGATCGTGTAGGCCTCGCCGGCGCCGTCGATGGTCACCTGGCCGCCGTGGAGCGTGGTGTGCGTGCCGGCCAGCTCGCCGGGCGCCAGGCGGCCGGCGATCACGTGGTGGGTGACCAGGGCGGTCAGCCGCGGGGTGTCGGCCAGCAGCGGGTCGAGCGTGGCGGGCGGGACGGCGGCGAAGGCCTCGTTGACCGGGGCCAGCACGGTGAGGTCCGGAGTCGCGTCGAGGGAGGCGGCGAGCGCGGCCGCGTGCACGGTGACCACCGTGTTGGTCAGACCGGGGATCGTCGACATCGCGGTCGCCGCGGGGGCGGCGGCGAGGGCGGCCGGGCTGCCGGGGCCCTCGGCCGGAAGGGCGGCGCAGCCGGCGCCGAACGGGCCGGTCGGCGCCGGCGGGGCGGCCGCGCTCGCTGCGGTCGTCGCTGGAGCGCTGCTCGCCGCGGCGACGTCGTCCGCCGGCTCGTCGGCACCGCAGCCGGCCAGCGGCAGCGCCAGCACGGCTGCGGCGCCGAGCAGGGCGCGTCGGGTCGGGGTGCGGGTCACGGGGTGGGGGCTCCTTCGTCGGGGGCACCGCCATCATCCCCGGCGCGAGCCGCGACTGCACGTAACCGCGCGGCTGCCGTCCGACACACGGCTGCGGGCCGCCGTCCGGTCGGACGACGGCCCGCAGCCCACCCCTGGAAGGGGGTCCTCGCTCAAGCGCCGGCCGGGGCGAGCACCTGGTCGACGATGTAGACGGTGGCGTTCGCCGTCTGGACGTTGCCGCAGATGACCGAGGCCGGGGTGCCGGTCACGGTCTGGGCGACGGTGAAGTCCTCGCCGGAGCCCTCGATGGTGATCTCGTCGCCGCCCAGGGTGGTGTGCGTGCCGGCCAGCTCGTCGGGGGCCAGGCGGCCCTCGATGACGTGGTGGCTGAGGATGGCGGTCAGCTGGGCGTTGTCGGCCAGCACCGCCTGCAGCGCGTCCGGCGGGACGGCCTCGAAGGCCGGGTTGGCCGGGGCGATGACGGTGATGTCCTGGGCGCTGTTGAGGGTGTCCACCAGGTTGGCCTGCAGAACGACCTGCACCAGCGTCGACAGCACCGGGTTGTTGCTGGCGGCGGTGGCGACGGGGTCGTCGGTCATGCCGGTGAAGGAGCCCTCGCCGTCGGCGGGGACGGCGGTGCAGCCCTCGCCGAAGGGCTCCTCGGTGGACGTGGCGCTGTCGCCGGAGGGCGCCGACGAGCCGCCGTCCATGGCGTCCTCGGCGGCGCTGCTGGCCGCGCTGCCGGCGCTGTCGGCGGCGTCGGACGCGGTGTCCTCGGCGCCGCAGGCGGTGATGCTCAGCGCTAGGGCCGAGGCGCCGGTCAGCAGGGCGGTGCGGGTGAGGGTGCGCTTCACGGGGATCTCCTTGGTCGTCGTCGTGCGGGGTTGCCGGCCCCGCCCTGGCTGGGACGGGGGCGCGCCTGCGGCCGGCGGCCGAGACGAGTCCTGGGGTGGGTCAGGTCGCGGTTACCCGGATGGAGTGCAGGCCGCTCGACCCGGCGGGGAACGGAGCGGCCCGCTCCTCGGTCTGCGCCTCGCCGTCGGCGCTGGTCGCGCGGACGGTCAGCTGGTACGAGCCGGGAGCGAAGTCGTGGGGCAGCACCCACTGCCGCCACAGGTCGGCGTCCACCTGCGGCGAGAGCTCCGCGGGCAGCCACGGGCCGTCGTCGACCCGGACCTCGACCGCACCGATGCCGCGGGTCTGCGCCCAGGCCACGCCGGCGATCGGACGGCGGCCGGCCGGGAACCGACGCAGCGGGGCGGGGGTGTCGATGCGGGAGGCGAGCTTGATCGGCGCCTGGGCGGCCCAGTCGCGCTCGGTCCAGTAGGCGTCGTAGGCGTCGTAGGTGGCGGCCTCGATGCCGGTCACCCACTTGCAGGCCGAGACGTAGCCGTAGAGGCCGGGGATCAGCATGCGGACCGGGAAGCCGTGCTCCACGGGGAGCGGCTCGCCGTTCATGCCGAAGGCGAGCATCGCGTCCTCGACCTCGAGCGCCGACCGGGTCGGGGCGCCGATGGTCATCCCGTCGACCGAGCGGCACACGAGCTGGTCGGAACCGGGCTGGATCCCGTTGTCGCGGAGCAGGGCGCCCAGCGGCACGCCGAGCCAGCGCGCCGTCCCGGCCAGCCGGCCGCCGACCTCGTTGGAGACGCAGGTCAGGGTGACGTCGCGCTCGATCACGTCGTCGCGGCCGAGCAGGTCGTCGAGCGTGTAGGTGCGGGGGGCGTCGAACATCCCGCGGAGGGTCAGCCGGTACTCCGCCGGGTCGACCTGCGGCACGGTGATCGCGGTGTCCACCCGGTAGAACTCGCGGTTCGGGGTGAACAGCGGGGTCAGACCCTCGACCCGCTCGGCGAGGTCGGCGCCGGCCGGCAGCGGCGCGGCCGGGGAGGCAGGCGCCGGGAGGGTGAGGGCCGCCCGGGCGCCGCCGACGTCGAAGCGGCTCAGGAGCAGTCGTCCGCCGCCCCCCGTGACGAGGGCGGCGCCCAGGGCGGCCCCGCTCGTGAGGAAGAAGCGCCGGCGATCGAGGCCGACGCCCTTGCGATCGCCGGAGCCGAGGGCGGTGCGCAGCCGCTCGGCGAGTGGGGCCCCGTCGGCGGGGGCGTGCGGGCTGCCGGTGGCCGGCGCGGTGAGCGGGGCCAGCAGCGCGAGCAGCGCCGCGGCGCCCATGAGCGCGCCGGCCAGGGCCGGCAACGCGTCGAGCGGCCCGCCGGCGGGGCCGGTGACCGCCGCGGCCGCGCCGACCAGGCCGAACAGCGCGATCCCGCCGATCCCGACCGCCCGGCGGCGCAGCGCCAGGACGCCGAGGACCGCGGCGTACACCGCGACGAGCACCAGCGTGCCGCCGACGAGGGCGGTCTTGTCGTCCTCGCCGAAGGTCTCGATCGCGAAGGCCTTGACCGGCTCCGGGACGAGGGTGATGACCGTGTCGCCCACGGCGACGACCGGCGAGGACTGCGGACCGATGAGCCCGGCGACGATCTCGGCCCCGCCCAGCGCGACGCCGGCGGAGAGCAACCCGGCCACGGCGGCGAGCGGACGGCGGCCTCGCCGCCGCCCGCCGCCCTGCCCGTCCGGCGCGCTCGCCGCGGCCGGGGCCTGCTCGGTGGTGGTCACGACTGGTCTTCGCGACCAGCCGCCCTACGGGTTCACCACCTCGGTAACAGTTCCGTAACGGATGGTCAGCGGAGCCCGGCCTGCCTGCGGGCGGTCATCGCCCGGTACCACTCGGTGGAGGGCCGCAGCGCCAGCGCGACGACCCCCACGATGGTCAGCAGCAGGGAGAAGACCGACAGCGAGTCGAGGAAACCGGACCCCGCGACGCCGCCACCGGCGCCGGCCAGGGCGCTGAGACCAAAGAGCACCGAGATGCCGCCGAGCACCAGGAGCACGATGCGCGCCCAGTTGCGCCCCTTCCAGGCGAACCAGATGAACAGCGCCTGGAGGGCGGTCAGCAGCAGGCCGATGACCGCGCCGACGACGATCCCCGCTCGGATCACGTCCTGCGTGACCGCCGGGTCGTTCGCGACCGCCACGGCCTGTGCGACCAGGCCGTCGATGTCGGAGAACTGCACGAGGGAGGAGATGATCCCGAGGATCAGCGTGGCCATGAAGGCCCCGACCCCCACACGCACCGTCGTCGGCCGCTCGGGTGCCTCCGAGGGGAACTGGTAGCCGGGCGCCGAGGGCGCGGCGCCGTAGCCGTAGGGCGGCTGACCCTGCCAGCCCTGCTGCGGGTCCTGCCAACCCTGTTGCGGGTCCTGCCAGCCTTGCTGCGGCCCCTGCCAGCCGCCCTGCTGCGGGGCCGGCGGGTTCTGCCAGCCCTGCTGCGGCGGCGGGTTCTGCCAGCCCTGCCCCGGCGGGCCCTGCCCGCCCGGCTGGCCCTGCGGCGGCTGGCCCTGCTGGGGCTCCTGCCCGCCCTGTCCTGACGTCATGCCACGCTCCCTCGTCGTCCCGCGGGTTCCTGGCCCCGATGATCACGGACCCGCGCGAGGCGGGCCAGTACCGGTGGGCGATCGAGACCGGATCGATGACACCGCGGCCGCGGCGTCCGCGTCGCCGAGGTGCGGCCGGCGGCTGTTCCGGACCCCACGGGACGCACCCACGGCGGTCCCCGTCGCACGAGGGCCCGCCGTCCCGGGTGGGACGGCGGGCCCGGTGACGCACGGGAACGGCCACCCTCCAGGGACCCGCGCCGAGCCTGCGAGGCGTGGGGAAAGGGTGGTCCCCCTTCAGCCGCGGCGGACGCTCAGGCCCGCCTCGGCGAGGTCCTCCGGCGCGTCGACGACGACCTCGTCGCCGTCCCGGATCTCGCCGGCCAGCAGCGCCCTGGCCAGCTGGTCGCCGATCGCCGACTGCACCAGCCGGCGCAGCGGGCGGGCGCCGTACACCGGGTCGAACCCGTTGAGCGCCAGCCACTCGCGGGCGGCGTCGGTGACCTGCAGCGTCAGCCGGCGGGCGGCCAGCCGGCGGGCGAGGACGCCGACCTGGATGTCGACGATGCCGGCCAGCTCCTCGCTGCCCAGGGCGTGGAACACCACGACGTCGTCCAGCCGGTTGAGGAACTCCGGCTTGAAGTGCTGCCGGACCACGTCCATGACCGCCTGGCGGCGACGCTCCTCCGGGATCGACTGGTCGGCGATCAGGTGCGAGCCGAGGTTCGACGTCAGGATCAGGATGGTGTTCCGGAAGTCCACCGTCCGGCCCTGGCCGTCGGTCAGCCGGCCGTCGTCCAGCACCTGCAGCAGGACGTCGAACACGTCCTGGTGGGCCTTCTCCACCTCGTCGAACAGCACGACGGTGTAGGGCCTCCGCCGCACCGCCTCGGTGAGCTGGCCGCCGGACTCGTAGCCGACGTAGCCGGGCGGCGCGCCGACCAGGCGGGCCACCGAATGCTTCTCGGAGTACTCGCTCATGTCGATGCGGACCATCGCCCGCTCGTCGTCGAACAGGAACTCCGCCAGCGCCTTCGCCAGCTCGGTCTTGCCGACGCCGGTCGGGCCGAGGAAGAGGAACGACCCCGTCGGCCGGTTCGGGTCGGCCACCCCGGAGCGCGCGCGGCGGACGGCGTCGGACACCGCCCGCACGGCGTCGGGCTGGCCGACGACGCGCCGGCCGAGCTCGTCCTCCATCCGCAGCAGCTTCTGGGTCTCCCCCTCGAGCAGCCGCCCGGCGGGGATCCCGGTCCAGGCCTGGACGACCTCGGCGATGTCGTCGGGGCCGACCTCCTCCTTGAGCATGGAGTCCCCGGTCTCGACCGAGGCCTCGGCGTCGGCGAGCGCCTTCTCCAGCTGCGGGATCCGGCCGTAGCGGAGCTCGGCCACACGGGCGAGCTCGCCGTCGCGCTCGAAGCGCTCGGCCTCCTGGCGCACCCGCTCCAGCTCCTCCTTGATCTGCTGGATGCGGACGATCGCGCTCTTGTCCTGCTGCCAGCGGGCGGTCAGCTCGTCGAGCTGCTGGCGCTTGTCGGCCAGGTCCGCGCGCAGCGCGGCCAGCCGCTCGACCGAGGAGGGGTCGTCCTCCTTGGCCAGCGCCATCTCCTCGATCTCCAGCCGGCGGACGGCGCGCTCGACCTCGTCGACCTCGACCGGCCGGCTGTCGATCTCCATCCGCAGCCGGCTGGCCGCCTCGTCGACCAGGTCGATCGCCTTGTCCGGCAGGAACCGGGCGGTGACGTATCGGTCCGACAGCGTGGCGGCGGCGACGATGGCCGCGTCGGTGATCCGGACGCCGTGGTGGACCTCGTAGCGCTCCTTGAGGCCGCGCAGGATGCCGATCGTGTCCTCGACCGAGGGCTCGCCGACGAAGACCTGCTGGAAGCGGCGCTCGAGCGCCGGGTCCTTCTCGATGTGCTCGCGGTACTCGTCGAGGGTGGTCGCGCCGACCATCCGCAGCTCGCCGCGGGCCAGCATCGGCTTGATCATGTTGCCGGCGTCCATGGCCGAGTCGCCGGTGGCACCGGCGCCGACGATGGTGTGCAGCTCGTCGATGAAGGTGACGACCTCGCCCTCGGACTCGGCGATCTCCTGCAGGACGGCCTTGAGCCGCTCCTCGAACTCACCGCGGTACTTGGCGCCGGCGACCATGCTGGCCAGGTCGAGCGCCATGAGCCGCTTGCCCTTGAGGCTCTCGGGGACGTCGCCGGCCACGATGCGCTGGGCCAGGCCCTCGACGATCGCCGTCTTGCCGACGCCGGGCTCGCCGATCAGCACCGGGTTGTTCTTGGTGCGGCGGGACAGCACCTGGACGACGCGGCGGATCTCGGTGTCCCGGCCGACGACCGGGTCGATCTTGCCCTCGCGGGCGCGCTCGGTCAGGTCGACGGCGTACTTCTGCAGCGCCTGGAAGGTGGCCTCGGGGTCGGCGGTGGTCACCTTCCGGTTGCCCCGCACGGTGCGGAAGGCCGCCAGCAGCGCGTCGCGGGTCGCGCCGGCGCTGGTGAGCACAGCCGCCGACTCGCCGTCGGCGCTGGCCAGGCCGACCAGCAGGTGCTCGGTGGACACGAACTCGTCACCCAGCGCGCTGGCCTGCTCCCCGGCGGCGTTCAGCACACGGAGCAGCTCACGTGACGGGGAGGGGGCGGGCACGGTCGCGCCGCTCACGCTCGGCATCCGCCGCATCGCGGCCTCGGTCTTGGCCCGGACGTCGGTGACGTCGGCTCCCACGGCCTTGAGCAGCGGGCCGGCGATGCCGTCGGTCTGCTCGAGCAGCGCGGCGAGCAGGTGCAGGGGCTCGAGCGCGGCCTGGCCGCGGTCGACCGCCAGCCGCTGGGCGGCCGTGATCGCCTCCTGCGAGCGGGTGGTCAGCTTGCTCTGCATGGTCTGTGGGGTCGGTCCTCTCGGGTGGGGCCGGCGTTCCGGCCGGGTGTCGTCCTCGCGAGGTCCAACGACGACAGGGTTGAGTCTGTTCCACTCAACCTGACCTCGTCCAGCCGCCGGGGGAAGGTGCCGCGCCACCACTGTGGTGCACGTCCGGGCGCAAGCCCCGGTACCGCCCCGCACGGGGGCCCTAGAATCGGAGAATGACGCGTCTACCGGCTCCGAGCGCAGTCCTCGAGGACCAGTTGTGCTTCGCGCTCTACGCCGCCTCGCGGGCGATGACCGCGCGGTACCGTCCGCTGCTCGACGCCATCGGACTCACGTATCCCCAGTACCTGGTGATGATGCTGCTGTGGGAGGAGGACAACCAGACCGTCGGCCAGCTGGGGTCCCGCCTCTCGCTGGACAGCGGCACCCTCTCCCCGCTGCTCAAGCGGCTCACGACCGCCGGCCTGGTCAGCCGGCACCGTCGCGTGGAGGACGAGCGCTCGGTCGCCATCTCGCTGACCGACGCCGGCCGGGCGCTGCGCGACAAGGCCGACGCGATCTCCGAGGAGATCATCTGCGCGCTGGACCTCGACCGCGCGGAGTTCGCCGACCTCAAGGCCAAGCTGAACCTGGTCGCGGAGCGCGTCACCACCAACTGAGCCACAGTCCGGTTGTCCACGACGGACCGGGGTAGCGAACCCGCGACACACCCCGTCCGACGAGGAGGACCCATGCCCACCCGTACCGCCCGCACCGCCTGGAACGGCACCCTGCAGGAGGGCTCGGGACAGGTCGAGCTGTCCAGCTCGAAGGTCGGCACCTACGAGGTGTCGTTCCCGAAGCGCGCGGCCGAGGAAGCCGACGGCACGACCAGCCCGGAGGAGCTCATCGCGGCGGCGCACTCGTCGTGCTTCGCGATGGCGCTGTCCAGCGAGATCGCCAAGGCCGGCGGCACCCCGCAGTCCCTCGAGGTCTCGGCCGACGTCACGCTCGGCCAGAAGGACGGCGGGCCGCACATCACGAAGATCGCGATCACCGTCCGCGGCGAGGTCGAGGGCCTCGACGCCGCCGGGTTCGAGCAGGCCGCGCAGGCGGCCAAGGCCGGCTGCCCGGTGAGCAAGGCGCTGGCCGGCGTCGACGAGATCAGCCTGGACGCCGCCCTCGAGTAGGAGGGCCTCCTCCCCATCCCTCGTGGGAGGAGACCCCCCGCCCCCCACTGCTCGCAGGCCGCGCGGCGGGACCCTGCAGGGGGCCAGCGGGCCCCTGGAGGCCGTTCCCGTTGGTCACCGGGACGGCGGCACGAGCACCGACCAGCCGTGCCGCCGCACCCGCCAGGTCCGGGCGGGGACGCCCTCCTCGACCTCGCCGTCCGCGTCGAGGTCGACCGGGCCCCCGGTGACCACCACCCGGCGGCCGCGCAGCACCAGGACGTCGGGCCGGTCGACGTGCTCGCCGGCCGTCAGCGCCGTGGCGAAGGCGGCGCGGGCGACCGGGCCGGTCGCGACCGAGACCACCACGTCGGCCAGCCCGTCGTCGGGCTCGGCGCCCGGGGCCAGCGGCGTCCCGCCGCCGATCGACCGGCCCGTGCAGACGCCCAGCATCAGGACCTCGCGCGTGCCGTCGGCCGCCCAGCCCTCCCCCGGGTGGGTCGCGACGCGCCCGTCGACCTCGACCCGCAGCGGCCAGCCCGCGCTGCTCACCCCGGCCAGCGCCGCACCCACCGGGTAGGCGACCACGCCCAGCCGCTCCTTGAGCCGGTCGGCCTGTGCGCCGGCCCGGGCGCCGACCCCGGCGTGCACCGCGTTGACCACCAGGCCGCCGACGTCGTCCTCGAGGAGGTCCAGCGGCCGCGGTCGCCCGGCGAGGACGGCGGCCGCCCCCGCGTCCGGCTCCAGCGGCAGGCCCAGGGTCCGCGCCAGGTCGTTGCCCGTGCCCCGGGCGATGACGCCCACCGGCTCGGCGGCGTCCAGCGCACCGACGCGGTCCAGAGCCCGCGCCACGGCGTGCACCGACCCGTCACCGCCCAGCACCACGACGCGGCGACCGTCCCGGCCGGCGAGGGCGTCGTCCAGCTCGGCCGGCGACCCGGTGGCGACCACCGCGACGTCGGCCGCGGCGCGCAGCGTCCGCAGCGCGACCTCGACCTCGCCGTCGCCCGCCGAGCCGGCGGCCCGGTTGACGACCAGCAGCAGCCGAGGTGTCCCGCTCACCGCCGCACCGTAGCCCGCGGCCCCCTCAGCGCCGCCCGGCCGAGCAGGGCGTCACCCCTCAGTGGGACTCGGCGCGCAGCCGCTCGTCGCCGCTCTCGGTCCGCAGCGCCACCTCGCGGATGAGGACGACGGCCACCACGGCGATCGCGGCCACCACGGCCGAGACCGCGAAGACCCGCCCGGTCGCGTCCCCGTAGGCGGCCGCGATCAGCGCCCGCACCGCGGGCGGCGCCTCCGCCAGGTCGGCCAGCCCGGCCCCACCGGCGCCCGGCACGCCGGCCAGGCCCTGCGCGACGAGTTCGCCGACGCGCGAGTCGAGCACCGCGCCGAGGACGGCGACGCCGATGGTGCCGCCCAGGCTGCGGAAGAACGCGACCGCCGAGCTGGCCGCGCCGAGGTCGCGGGCGGCGACGGTGTTCTGCACGGCCAGGACGAGGTTCTGCATCGTCATGCCGATGCCCACGCCGAGCACGAACAGGAAGGCGCTCAGCAGCACCATGTCCGTCTCGTGGTCGACCGTGCCGAGCAGCGCGAAGCCCAGGACGACGAGCAGCGAGCCCGCGACCAGGTAGCCCTTCCACCGGCCGGAGCGGGTGATCAGGATGCCCGACACGGTCGACGACAGCAGCAGCCCGCCGACCATCGGCAGGGTCAGCAGGCCGGCCGCGGTCGGCGAGTAGCCGCGCGAAATCTGCAGGTACTGGCCCAGGAAGACCGACGAGCCGAACATCGCCACACCGATCGCGATGCTGGCCAGGACCGCCAGCGTCGTCGTCCGGTCGCGGAACAGCCGCAGCGGGACGACCGGCTCGGCGGCGCGCAGCTCGGTGACGACGAACGCGGCCACGGCCAGCAGCCCGCCCCCGACGAACAGCGCCGTCTCGGCCGACGCCCAGGCGAAGGTGTCGCCGGCCAGGGTGACCCAGATGAGCAGCGCCGAGACGCCGGCGGCCAGGAAGGCCGCCCCCAGGTAGTCGATGCGGACGGCGCGCCGGGTCACCGGCAGGTGCAGCGTGCGCTGCAGCAGCACCAGCGCGACGACGGCGAACGGCACGCCGACGTAGAAGCACCAGCGCCAGCCCAGCCAGCTGGTGTCGACGAGCAGGCCGCCGACGAGCGGCCCGCCCACCGTGGCCGCCGCCATGACCGCGCCGATGAGACCGGAGTACCGGCCCCGCTCCCGGGGGCTGATCATCGCCGCCATCGCGATCTGCACGAGCGCCTGGATGCCGCCGAGGCCGAGGCCCTGCAGCACCCGCCAGGCGATCAGCGTCTCCACCGACTGCGCCAGGCCGGCCAGCATCGAGCCGACGACGAAGACCACGATCGAGACCTGGATCAGCAGCTTCTTGCTGTAGAGGTCGGCGAGCTTGCCCCAGATCGGCGTCGAGGCGGTCGAGGCCAGCAGCGTCGCGGTGACCACCCACGTGTACTGGCCCTGCGTGCCGCGCAGCTCGGTGATGATCGTCGGGAGGGCGTTCGAGACGACGGTCGAGGACAGGAACGCCACGAACATCGCCAGCAACATCCCGGACAGCGCCGAGAGGATCTGCTGGTGGGTCATCCTCCCCTGCTGCTCGGCGGGAGCGAGGGCGCCGGGGGTGGCGTCGGCGGGCGCCGGGGTGGTGACGGCCGCGGTGCGGTCGTCCCGGGTGGTGGTGGCCACGGTTCTCCTGGGCTGGCGGGTGCGGGCAAGCGGCGGTGCGAGCCGGCCGGGGCTCACGGGACGGCGGCGGGGACGGCGGTGGGCGCCCGGTCCAGCCCGGTCGCCGGCCGCTCCAGGAGCCCCGACAGCAACCGGGCGTCGTCCTCGTCCCAGTCGGCCAGCGCGGTGCCGGCCCACCGGGCGCGGGTGAAGGCCAGGGCCCGGGCCCCCTCGTCGGTGAGCTGCACGAGGCTCGCCCGACCGTTCTGCGGGTCGGGGCGGCGCCGGACGCAGCCGGAGCGCTCGAGTGCCGCAAGCCGCCGGCTGGCGACCGAGACGTCGACGCCGGCCCGCGCGGCGAGGGCGCTGCAGCGCTGCTCGCCGTCCTGCTCCAGGGGTACGAGCAGCGCCCCGCCGGAGGAGGGCAGGTCGCCGTCGAGGGAGTCCGCGGCACGCACGCTCAGGTGACGGCCGCTGCGGACGACCCGGGCCAGGCCGGAGGCGAGCCGGTCGAGGGTCTGCGGGGAGATGAGCACGTCGCCGTCCTCGACAGGGATTGTTTGCGTGCTGCAACCATAGGATCGGTTGGTTGCTCTAGGCAACTTGTCAGCCCGTGAGAGCGGCCACCCTCAGGAGTCGAGCCGGTCGCCGTCCCGCCCGAGCTCGGTGGCCAGCGCGGCGGCCTCGGACTGCAACAGCGGCACCACGCGGGGCACCGAGTCCAGCGCGAGCCGACCGGCCGGGCCGGAGACCGAGATCGCGCCGGCCGCGAGGCCGCCGGGCACGGGGACCGCCACGCAGCGGACGCCGGCCTCCTGCTCGCCGTCGTCGACGGCGTAGCCCTGGGTGACGATGGCCGGCAACTGGGCCAGCAGCTCGTCGGGATCGGTCACGGTGCGGTCGGTCCGGGCCGGCATGCCGCCCTGGGCCAGCAGCCGGCGCGCCCGCTCGGGCGGCATCTGCGCCAGCAGCACCTTGCCCACGCCGGTGCAGTGCAGGTGCACCCGCCGCCCGACCTCGGTGAACATCCGCATGGAGTGCCGGGAGGGCACCTGGGCGGCGTAGACCACCCGGTCGCCGTCGAGCATCGCCATGTTCGCGGTCTCGCCGATGGTGTCGACGAGCCGGGAGAGGTGCGGCTGGGCCCACGTGGCCAGCACGCGCGACGAGCACTCCCCCAGGTGGATCAGCCGGGGCCCGAGCACGTAGCGCCGCGAGGGCAGCTGTCGCACGTACCCCCGCGTCACGAGCGTCCGCACCAGCCGGTGGATGGTCGACACGGCCAGGCCGCTGTCGGCGGCCAGCCGGCTGATCGCCACCTCGCCGTCGGCGTCGGCCATGAGCTCGAGCAGCTGGAAGGCGCGGTCCAGCGACTGCACGCCGTCCGCCGACCTCGCAGCGCCCATCCCCGCCCGCTCCCTCCGTTCCGACCGGTCGGGTTCCGGACGGCGGCGCACTCGAGTTGACCCGGGTGACCCACCCCACTACTTTTCCAGTAACCAGACACCGCGTTCCGCGATGCGGAATGACGGTACTCCGACCCACCGCTCTGCGGAATCGGCCGGCGCCGCTGCACAGCGACTCCAGGGAGAACCATGACCACCATGGCAGGCATCTCCCGGGCCCGCGGCGAGCCTTCGCCGCCGGCCGCTGGGACGACGCCCGCGCGCTGTTCCTGGAGATGGCCGTGTCGGACGAGTACAGCGACTTCCTGACCCTGCCGGCCTACGAGCGCATGCCGTGACCGGCCTGCCGACCCATCGAGCGAATGCCCTGAGGACCCCATGACCGCCATCGCCGAACCGGTAGTCTCCGACCGCACCGCCGCGCTGGCCGAACGGCTCCGCAGCGCGGTCGGCGTCGAGCGGGTGCTGACCGACCGCACCCAGGTGCGCACCTACGAGTGCGACGGGCTGGCCAACTTCAAGGTCACCCCGGCGATCGTGGTGCTGGCCGAGAGCCGGCAGCACGTCGTCGACACCGTCCGGCTGTGCGCCGAGGCCGGCGTCCCCTTCGTGGCGCGCGGCTCGGGCACCGGCCTGTCCGGCGGCGCGCTCCCGAGTGCCGACGGCGTGCTGCTGGTGCTGTCGCGGCTGCGGAAGCTGTTCCCGGTCGACGCGGACAACCGCCAGGTCACCGTCGAGCCCGGGGTCATCAACCTGTGGGTCACCCGCGACGCGGCGCCGCACGACCTAGCTTACGCACCCGACCCGTCGTCCCAGCTGGTCTGCTCGATCGGCGGCAACGTGGCCGAGAACGCCGGCGGCGCCCACTGCCTCAAGTACGGCTTCACGGTCAACCACGTCCTCGGCGCCGAGGTGGTGCTGCCCGACGGCGAGGTCGTGCACCTCGGCGGGCGCGCTCCCGAGCACCCGGGCTACGACCTGCTGGGCGCCTTCATCGGCAGCGAGGGGACCCTGGGTGTGGCCACCGAGCTGACCCTGCGGCTGATCCGGGTGCCGGAGGCGGTGCAGACCATGCTGGTCGGCTACTCCTCGGTCGAGGACGCCGCCGGCACGGTCAGCGACATCATCGCCGCCGGGATCCTGCCGGCCGCCGTCGAGATGATGGACGCGCTGGCCATCGAGGCCGCCGAGGCCGCGGTGAGCTGCGGCTACCCCGCGGGCGCGGTGGCGGTGCTGGTCATCGAGCTCGACGGCCCGCAGGTCGAGGTCGAGGCCCAGTTCAAGCAGGTCGAGGAGATCGCCCGGGCCCGCAACGCCTTCGAGACCCGCATCGCGGCCGACGACGCGGAGCGGGCGCTGATGTGGAAGGGCCGCAAGTCGGCGTTCGCGGCGGTCGGCCGGATCAGCCCGAGCTACTTCGTGCAGGACGGCGTCATCCCCCGTACCAAGCTGCCCGAGGTGCTGGCCGAGATGAAGCGGATGGCCGACGAGAAGGGGCTGCGCGTCGCCAACGTCTTCCACGCCGGCGACGGCAACCTGCACCCGTTGGTGCTCTTCGACGACGCGGTGGAGGGCCAGGCCCACGAGGCCGAGGAGCTGGCCGGCGACATCCTCGAGCTCTGCGTCACCTCCGGCGGCTCCATCACCGGCGAGCACGGGGTGGGCAGCGAGAAGCGCATGAAGATGGCCAAGCAGTTCACGCCCGAGGACCTCGACACCATGCAGCTGCTGCGGTGCGCCTTCGACCCCGACGGCATCGCCAACCCGGGCAAAGTCTTCCCGACCCCGCGGCTGTGCGGCGAGCGGCCCGGCGTCCGGAAGGGCGAGCACCCGGTGCAGGCCGCCGGTCTGGGCGAGGTGTTCTAGTGAGCGAGCGTGCGAGCTCACCGATGAATAGGGCACCGTCGGGCACGCGGCCGACGAGCGCCAGCGAGGAGGACTCGTGACCGCTGCCACCGACACCCGCCGGCCCGGGGGCCCCGACGACGCGGTCGGCGGCGTCGTCCCCCGCGAGGTGGTCCAGCCGGACACGATAGACCAGGTCGCCGTGGTGCTGCGGGCCGCGGCGGCCGACGGGCGGACCGTCGTCCCGGTCGGCGGGCGGAGCAAGCTGACGTGGGCGCGGCCACCGGAGTCCTGCGACCTCCTGCTCGACCTCACCGGCCTCGACCGGGTCGTCGAGCACGTGGCGGGCGACCTCACCGTCGTGGCCGAGGCGGGGGTGCGGCTGGCCGACCTGCAGGAGCAGGTCGGCCGGGCCGGTCAGCTGCTCGCCCTGGACCCGCCCGAGGAGGGCGCCACGCTGGGCGGCCTGGTGAGCGCCAACGCGTCGGGGCCGCGCCGGCTGCGGTACGGCACCACCCGCGACCTGCTCATCGGCATCACCGTCGTCCTCGCCGACGGCACCGTGGCGCACGCCGGCGGCAAGGTCGTCAAGAACGTCGCCGGGTACGACCTCGGCAAGCTGTTCACCGGGGCCCATGGCACGCTCGGCGTCGTCGCCTCGACCACCTGGCGGCTGCACCCGGTGCCGCCCGCGCGCCGGGTGGTCACCCTCGAGCTCCCGGACGCCGCGGCCGCCGGGCCGCTGTCCGTGGCGCTGGCCCGCTCGACGCTCACCCCGTCGGCCGTCGAACTGATCGCCGGGGCCGACGGCACCGCCCGGCTGGTCGTGCTGTTCGAGTCGATCGCCGAGTCGGTGGCCGGGCAGGCCGGGGCGGCCGTCGACCTGCTGGGCGGCGGCGAGGAGTCCGAGGACCTGCCCGACGACCTCGGCCGGCACCCCGGCGGTGCGGACGACGTCCTGCTGCGGCTGGCCTACGCGCCGGCGTCGCTCGCTGCGGTGCTGGACGCGCTCCCGACCGGTACGGCGGTGACCGCGCACGCCGCCACGGGGGTGTCCTACGCGGCGGTCCCGGCCGGGCAGGCGGTCGACGCGCTGCCCCGGCTGCGGACCGCGCTGGCCCCGCACGACGGGAGCGCGGTGGTCCTGCGGGCCCCGGACGCCGTCCGGGACGCCTTGGACCACTGGGGTCCGGTCGGCGACTCGCTGGACCTGATGCGGCGGGTCAAGGAGAGGTTCGACCCCGAGCGGCGGATGTCGCCGGGCCGGTTCGTCGGAGGGTTGTAGATGACGGAGATCACGCCGGGCAGCCACGGCCAGGGCGACGCGCCACCGCCCGGGTCCCCGGGGGCCTCCCCCAACGTCGGCCCGGTGCGCGACTCGGTCGCCGACCTGCCGCCCGGCGAGCCCACGGGTGCCGTCCGGGGGGCCGACGAGGCACCGGCCGCGGTCGTCGGGGCGCGCCGCCCGCTCGACATCGGCCAGGACATCGACCTGCCCGCCGGCACGGGGGCCGCCACCGTGGGCACCCCGACCCTGCTGGGCACACCCACGACCCGGCAGGCGGTGCAGCCGGCGTTCGACGAGCACCACCCGCCGGACCCGGCGCTCATCGGCGACTGCGTGCACTGCGGGTTCTGCCTGCCGACCTGCCCCACGTACGTGCTGTGGGGCGAGGAGATGGACAGCCCCCGCGGGCGCATCTACCTCATGAAGGAGGCGCTGGAGGGCGAGCCGCTCGACGACTCGATGGTGCGGCACTTCGACCAGTGCCTGGGCTGCATGGCCTGCGTCACCGCGTGCCCGTCCGGCGTGCAGTACGACAAGCTCATCGAGGCCACCCGCCCGCAGATCGAGCGGCGCTACCAGCGGTCGCGGGCCGAGAAGCTCTACCGCGACCTCATCTACAACCTGTTCCCCTACCCGAAGCGGCTGCGCGCGCTGCGCGGGCCGCTGCGCGCCTACCAGGCCAGTCGGCTCGGCAGCCTGCTGACCCGCACCGGACTGATGAGCAAGCTGCCGGGCCCGCTGATGGCCATGGAGTCGCTGGCGCCCAAGCTCGGCCCGGTCGAGCGCGTCCCCGAGCGGACGCCGGCCGTGGGGCAGCGGCGGGCGGTCGTCGGGCTGCTCGCCGGCTGCGTGCAGGGGACGTTCTTCCCCGACGTCAACGCCGCGACCGTGCGGGTGCTCGCCGCCGAGGGCTGCGACGTCATCGTGCCGCGGGGCCAGGACTGCTGCGGGGCCCTGCCCGGCCACGGCGGACGGGAGGAGCAGGCCCTCGGCTTCGCCAAGCGGACGATCGAGACCTTCGAGCGGGCCGGCGTCGACTACGTCATCCTCAACGCCGCCGGCTGTGGCTCGAACGTCAAGGAGTACGGCCACCAGCTGCGCGACGAGCCGGAGTGGGCCGAGCGCGCCGAGGCGCTCGCGAAGAAGGCCCGGGACATCAGCGAGTTCATCGTCGAGATCGGCCCGGTCGCCGAGCGGCACCCGCTGCCCATGACCGTGGCCTACCAGGACGCGTGCCACCTGGCCCACGCGCAGGGCATCCGCGAGGAGCCGCGGAAGGTGCTGCGCGGGATCCCGGGCATCGAGCTCAAGCAGCTCACGGAGGCCGAGCTGTGCTGCGGCAGCGCCGGCACCTACAACATGCTGCAGCCGGAACCGGCCCGGGAGCTCGGCGAGCGCAAGGCGGCCGCCGTCCTCGCCACCGGCGCGGACCTGATGGTGACCGCAAACCCCGGCTGCTGGATGCAGGTGGCGACGACGCTGGCCCGGATGGGGAAGCGGATGCCCGTCGCGCACACCGTCCAGGTGCTGGACGCCTCGATCCGCGGGGTGCCCGTCGAGGAGCTGCTCGACCGGGCGCTCAACGGCCCCGGCACCGCCCTGGCCCGGCCCGCCGCCACGGACGGGTGAAAAAGGAGCCCCCTGCCCCCCGCTGCTCGCGAGCTCGCAGCGGGGGGGCCGGCGCTGCCCCACACTGAGCCGCCGCACGTCTCCCACCCAGCCTCGCGCCTCGCCGCCGAGGGAAGGAGCCCCGTTGTTCGAGCAGGTCGTCGACCCCGTCGGTGGGTCACTCGCACTGAGCGCCCTGGTGGCGGCGATACCACTGGTCACGCTGTTCGTGCTGCTCGGGGCGCTGCGAGTCAAGGCCTGGATGGCCGGGCTCATCTCCCTGGCCGTCGCTCTGGTCCTCGCCATCGTGGCGTTCCGCATGCCGGTCGGGCAGGCGGTCCTGTCGGCGACGGAGGGCGCGGCCTTCGGGTTCTTCCCGATCCTGTGGGTCGTCATCAACGCGATCTGGGTCTACAACCTCACGGTCGCCACCGGGCACTTCGACGTCCTGCGCCGCTCGTTCGAGAAGGTCAGCCCCGACCTGCGGGTGCAGGCGATCATCGTCGCCTTCTGCTTCGGCGCCCTCCTCGAGGCGCTGGCCGGCTTCGGGACGCCGGTCGCGATCAGCGTCGTCATGCTCATGACGCTGGGCTTCCAGCCGATCAAGGCCGCCGCGGTGGCCCTCATCGCCAACACCGCACCGGTCGCCTTCGGCGCCCTGGCCACGCCGATCGTCACGCTCGCCACGGTGACCTCCGGCGTCAGCGACGACGCCCGGCTCACCGTGGACACCCTCGGCGCCATGGCCGGCCGGCAGACGCCGATCCTGGCCGCGTTCGTGCCGCTGGTGCTGGTCCTCGTCGTCGACGGCAAGCGCGGGGTCAAGGACACGTGGCTGGAGGCGGTCGTTGCCGGCGTCTCCTTCGGGGTCGCCCAGTTCATCGCCGCGAACTACATCTCGGTGCCGCTGACCGACATCATCGCCGCGCTCGTGTCCGCGGCCGCCGTCGTCGCCGTCGTCCGCATGCGCAAGGCCGCCTACGAGCCGGTCACCGCGGCCACCCTGGCCGGTGGCGGCACCGGACCCGGCACCGTGGCCGCCGGGTCCGGCTCCCGCGGCCGCGGCGGCGTCGGCGCGACCGCCGGTGAGGAGCTCGGCGACGCTCCCGGTGACCAGCGCCCGCGCGACCCGCACGCCCCCGCCGTCGGCGGCGGGGACCGGCCCGCGGTCGACGACAACCGTTCGGAGGTCGTCAGGGCGTATGCGCCGTACGGGATCATCATCGTGGTCTTCGCCCTGGCCAACCTGGGCCCGGTGAAGGCGGCACTGGCCCAGGCGCCGTGGACCCTCAGCTTCCCGTGGCCGGGCCTCAACGTGTTCGCGGCCGGCTCGACCGAGGAGCTGGCGTCGACGACCTTCAGCTTCGGCTGGCTGCCCACCGCCGGTACCTTGATGATCTTGGCCGGCATCCTCACCATGCTGGTGCTGCGCGTCTCGCCGGGACGGGCGCTGAAGGCCTACATCGACACCTATCGCGAGCTCAAGTGGGCCATCGTCACCGTCATGGCGGTGCTCGCGCTGGCCTACGTGCTCAACCAGTCCGGCATGACCGGCCACCTCGGCCGGCTGCTGGCCGAGACCGGCGGCTTCTTCGCCTTCCTCTCCCCCATCCTGGGCTGGATCGGCGTCGCGGTGACCGGATCGGACACCTCCGCCAACGCGTTGTTCGGCGCGCTGCAGGTGCAGGCGGCGACCAACGCCGGCCTCGACCCGGTGCTGCTGGCCGCGGCCAACTCCTCCGGCGGCGTCATGGGGAAGATGGTCAGCCCGCAGAACCTGGCCATCGCGGCCGCCGCGGTCGGCATGGCCGGCCGGGAGGGCGAGCTGTTCCGGAAGGTGTTCGGCTGGAGCATCCTGCTCCTGCTGCTCATGTGCCTGATCGTGGTCCTGCAGGCCTCTCCGGTGCTCGGCTGGATGGTCCCGGGGTCGTGACCTGACCCGCCCACAAGACGGCGCCCCCCGTACCCGGCCGGGTACGGGGGGCGCCGTCTTGTGCGGTAGGCAGCCCGGAACGGCTCCTCCGCAGGGCCCCGCCGCGAGCCCGGTGACGTGCTGGAACCGCCCCGTCCCGGGCCCCGCCCCTGAGCCTGCGAAGGGCGGGGAGGACGGGGTCCTCTTCAGCGGTTGCCCGGGCGGTGCAGGTAGCGCCCGACGGGCGCCCCGGTGACGACGCCGTCCTCGAGCACGCGGTGGCCGCGCACCCAGGTGTCGGTCACCCTCGCGCCCAGCTCGAAGCCCTCGAACGGCGTGTACTCCTGCGTGGACTCCGACTGGTCGGCGTGCACGGTCCAGGTCGCCGAGGGGTCGACCAGGCAGAGGTCGGCGTCGTACCCGACGCCGATCGTGCCCTTGGCGGGGAGCCCGTACCGCTGCGCCGGGTTCCACGAGGTGAGCTCGGCGATCCGGCGGAGGGAGAGCCCGCGCCGGCGGCCCTCGCTCACCAGGCCCGGCAGCAGGTACTCCGCGCCGCCGAAGCCGGACTTGGCGGCGAAGACGTCGTCGCGCGGGTCGCCGAACTTCTTCTCGTCCTTGCAGCAGGCGTGGTCGCTGACCACCCAGTCGACGTCGCCGGCCAGGAGGTGCTCCCACAGCGCCTCGACGTCCTCGCGCGGCCGCAGCGGCGGGTTGACCTTGCCGCCCAGCCCCTGCGCGGTGTCGATGTCGGCCAGCAGGTGGCCGATCGTGACCTCGCGACGGAAGTCCACGTGCGGGAACACCTGCGCCATGCGCAGCGCCGCGGTCAGCGCCTTGCGGGAGGACAGGTGCAGCAGGTTGATGCTCGGCAGCCCGGTCTCGTCGGCCAGGAACGAGGCGATGGTGACCGCGAGGCCCTCCGAGTGCGGCGGCCGGGAGGCGCTGTAGGCGGCCAGGCCCTTCAGCGCGCCCTCCTCCTGCACCAGCTTCGTGTAGGCGGTCATGATCTCGGCGGTCTCGCAGTGCAGCGACAGCGAGACGTGCGGCGCGAGGTCGGGCAGCTGCTCGCGCGCCGCCTGCACCCCGCGCATGACGAACTCGAAGTGGGCGAGGTCGTAGCGCTCGTCCGGCGGGATCATCAGGAACGAGCTCTGGTCGCTCGAGGCGCCGTGCAGGCCGTGCCCGCCGTAGAACATGAAGATCTTGAACGAGGTGACCCCGAAGTCCTGGATCAGCGCCGGGATCTCGCCGATGTGCTCCCGGGACATCGGCGCCAGGTGGAAGGCGTAGTCGACGTAGGAGCGCCCCTCGGAGGCGGCGAGCACCTGCGGGAAGAAGTCGCGGTAGGGGCCGCCGCGGTGGAGGTAGTACTGGCCGGTCCGCATGTAGGTCAGCCCGGTCGTGACACCGCCCTGGGCGCTGGCCCGGCTCTCGGTCTCGGTGTCCTCCTCCAGCGGGTTGTAGATGCCCCAGTGCTGGTGGGCGTCGACCACGCCGGGGAAGGCCAGCCGGCCGCGGCCGTCGACGACGACCTCGGCGTCCTCGGCGGGGATGTCGCGCTCCACCCGCACGAAGCGGCCGTCGCTGATCCCGAGGTCCAGCTCCTCCCCGTCGTCGGCCCCGGGGACGTCGGGGCGGACGACGGTGACGTTCTTCAGCAGCGTCTGCAGGCGGGTCATGGAGTTCCTTCCTCCTCGGGAGCGGCCGGGCGCGCCGTCGCGCCCGCCGCGTGGTCGGCGGCCACGTGTTCGGCGGCGAGGTGCGCCAGGCCCAGGGCGGGCAGCAGGCCGTTGCCGGCCAGGTAGCCGGCGGCGCCGTGGCCGGAGATGCCGGCGGCCGCGCCGCCGGAGGCGTAGAGCCCGCGGACCAGCGACCCGTCGGGGCGGGTGACCCGCGCGTGCTCGTCGACGATCAGGCCGCCCTGGGTGTGGAACAGCGCCGGGACGACGCGGACGGCGGCGAGCGGCGGGGTCAGCTCGGCCTCGAAGGCCCCCCGGCCGAAGCGGTCCCGGCCCTCTCCCCGCGCGTGGGCGGCGGTCTCGGCCAGCTCCTCGGCCAGCGGGCCGGCCGGCAGGCCGGTGGCCGCCGCCAGCCCCTCGACGTCGTCGGCCCAGACGAGGGCGTTGCTCTCGACGGTCTGCCGGAAGTCGGTGAAGGGCAGGCAGGCGTCGTGGATCCGCCGGTCCAGCACGATCCAGCCGGTGGCGTCCGGCTGCCCGGCGATGACCGCGGCGTACTCGGAGTAGCCGGTGGTCTCGTCGCCGAAGCGCCGGCCGTCGCGGTTGACGATCACCGCGCCGTGCATGACCGTCGCCCAGCCGACGAGGGTGGCCGAGCGCGCCGCCAGCGCGCCGTGCCCCTGGTAGGCGTCGAGGTAGCCGCTGGCCGCGCCCAGCCGGTCGCCGATCCGCAGGGCGTCGCCTCGCGAGGCCTCGCTGCCGTGGTAGGCGGCCGCGGCGATCTCGGGCAGGTGCCGGGCCACCATGTCGCGGTCGGCGCCGTAGCCGTTGGTGGCCAGCAGCACCGCCGGCGTCGGGACCTCCTCGGTGGCGCCGTCCGGCGTCTGGAGGACGGCCGCGCGGACCGCGCCGTCGTCCCCGACCCGCACGTCGACCAGCCGCGCCGGGACCAGGACGTCGATCCGCTCCTCGGCCTGCACCCGGCCGACCAGGTGGTCGAGCAGCACGGTGCCGTGCCGGCCCTCGATGGTGTGGCAGCGGTCGACGCTGTGCCCGGGGTAGTGGAAGTCGGTGACGACGTCGAGCGGCAGCTCGAGGTCGTCGGCCAGCCACTCGACCAGCCGGGCGCTGTGCCCGGTCAGTGCCCGCGCCAGCCGCTCGTCGGCCTGCCCCTTGGTCTTGCGCATCACGTCGGCGAGGAAGAGCTCCGGGGAGTCCTCGATCCCGGCCGCGCGCTGGAACCGCGACCCGGCGCCGGGGATCATCGCGGTGGACATCGAGGTGTTGTTGCCGCGCCGGTAGTGCTCGCTGGCCTCGACGACGAGCACGTCGAGGCCGAGCTGCGCGGCCCGGAGCGCGCCGACCAGGCCGCCGCCCGCGCCGGCGACGACGAGGTCGGGACCCTCCGCGCTCACGCCGCCTCCCCCGCCGCGACCAGGCGCAGGGTCAGCGCCGTCGGGTCGACCACCCGCACCGGCCAGCCGGCCGCCTCCGCGGGGAGGTCGACCGCGCTGCAGCCGTTGACCAGGTCGCCGGCGCCGGCGCGGGCGCTGCGGTCGACCACGTCACGGAGGGCGGCGGCCCAGCGATCGGCCTGGTGGATGGCGTCGACGTCGAGGTCGAGCACCTGGACCCCGGTGAAGGAGGAGTCCAGGCCGTGCGCGGCGACCTGCCGGCACAGCTCGTCGGCGATGGCCTGGTTGCGGGTCACGGCGCCGGCCGAGCGCCCGGCTGCGCGGCTCCAGCCGAGGCTGGTGCGCAGCAGCCCGAACACCGGGCGGCCCACCCGGCCGGAGAGGGCGGCCACCCCGGGGTCGAGGACGCAGTCGGGCATCAGCGCGTCGGCGTCGTCGGGCGCCTGCCGCAGCGCCTCGGTGACCAGGCCCTCGCTGTCGTGCACCTGCTGCGCGGTGTCCAGGGCCCGAGGGGCCTGCTCGCCGATGTCGACCAGGCGGACCCGCAGGCCGGCCGGCGAGAGCGCGTCGTAGCGGGCCTGCCGGCGGGCCAGCTCGTCGGGTGGGACGTGGATGGGGGTGACGGCGTGGATCAGCACCGGGGGCTCCAGGGGTGGGCGGTCATCGGGCCAGCTCGCGCAGCAGGGCGCCCGCGTCGGCGGCGGCCGGCAGTCCGGCGGCGACGGTGCGGACCGCGGCCACGGTGGCGTCGTCGTCGAGCCAGCCGGACAGCAGGTCGAGCACCTCGGCCTCGCCGAGCGGGTGGTGGTCGGCGTCCCCGACCGGGTTGGGCACCTCCCGCACGTGCTCGCGGCCGGCGGCCCGGACGACGACCCGGGCGGCGCGCTCGGCCGGGAGCCGGGCGTCGAGGTCGGCCGCGGTCCGCACCCGCACCCGCTGCGCGAGCCGGGTCAGCCGCGGGTCGTCGCGCGCCGGCTCGGCCGAGACGCCCGGGCCGACCGACCCGTGGACGACGGCGGCGGCGACGACGAACGGGGTGCTGAACAGCGCCCCGAGCCGGGAGTCCCAGGAGGTGCGGGCCAGGCCCGACCCGAGCGAGTGGGTCTCGACCACGACCTCCTCGACCTGGTCGGGGTCGGCCGGCAGGTCCGGGCGCAGGTCGAGCACGGCGTCGGCGACCGGGTGGGTGAACGAGCAGGAGGCGTGGCGCTTGAAGTAGCCGTGCCGGACGTCCCAGCGCGTGCCCAGGTCGGCGGTCAGCTCGGCGGCGTCGAAGGTGCCGAGCAGCCCGCCCAGCGAGCCGGCCGCGGTGCCGGTGGTGCGGGCGAGCCCGGCGGCGGCCATCCGCGCCGCCGCCAGCCCGGAGAGGTTGGCCGCGCCCAGCCACGCGTCGCGCACCGGGTTGCCGTCGAGCGCGGAGGCGAACGCGCCGGCGACCGGCAGCCCGGCGCCGGTGTCGACGGCGGCGGCCACCTGCCCGGCGGAGAGGCCCAGCAGCCGGGCGCAGCCGGCCGCGCCGCCGGCGACGCCCCAGCTGCCGTGCGGATGCGCCCCGGCCCGCAGCGTGGTCGCCCGGCCGAAGCGGGCGGCCACCTCGTAGGCCACCAGCAGCGCGGCCGCGGTGTCGGCGCCGTCGGCGCCCAGGTCGGCGGCCAGCGCCAGGACCGCGGGCAGCCCGTGCGCGCCGGGGTGCCCGCGGGCGTACTTGTGCCCCTCGTCGAGCTCGAGGCGGACCAGGGCGGTGGCGTTGAGCCAGGCGGCGGCCTCCACGGTCGTCGTCCGCCTGCCGCCGACCAAGGGAGCCGGGCCGGGGGCCGGGCGCCAGGCGGCCACGAGGGCAGCCTGCTCGGGCTGGCGGGCACCGAGCGCTGTGACGCCGAGGGAGTCCAGGAGGACCAGCTGCAGTCGCTCCCGGGCGTCGGCCGGCACGTCGTCCCAGCGCAGGCCGGCGGCCCAGGCGCCGAGCGCCTCGGTCGCCTCGCGGGCCGCGCGCTGGGCGTCGTCCCGGTCGCCGTCGGCGCTCATCGGCCGCTCACAGCCCCAGGTACGCGGCGCGCACGCGGTCGTCGTCGGCCAGCTCCGGACCGGGGCCGGACAGCGCGCAGCTGCCGCTCTCCAGGACGTAGGCCCGGTCGGCCATCCGCAGCGCCTGCGCGGCGTTCTGCTCGACGAGCAGGACGGCCACGCCGCGGTCGCGGATGGTGCGCACCGCGTCGAGCACGGCCCAGGTCAGCTTCGGCGACAGGCCGGTGGAGGGCTCGTCGAGCATGAGCAGCTTGGGGCGGGCCATGAGGGCGCGGCCGATGGCCAGCATCTGCTGCTGACCGCCGCTGAACGTCTCCGCCGCCTGGCGCCGCCGCTCGGCGAGGATCGGGAAGAGGTCGAAGACCTCGGCCAGGGCGGCCTCCTCGTTCCCGCCGCGCCGCTGCGTCCAGGAGCCCATCCGGAGGTTCTCCTCCACGGTGAGCGGCCCGAACAGGGCACGCTCCTCGGGCACCTGGACCAGACCGCGGGCGACCAGCTCGGCGGTGCGCACGCCGTCGGCGCGCCGTCCGTCGAAGGTGATCGAGCCACTACTGGAGCGGATGAGCCCGGAGACGGCACGCAGGGTCGTCGTCTTCCCCGCCCCGTTGGCACCGACGAGGGCCACGATCTCGCCGGCGTCGACCCGCAGGTCCAGCTCGTGCAGGATCTGCAACCCGTGGTACCCGGCGCACAGGCCGTCAAGGACCAGCAACGGTCGGCTCCTCTCCGAGGTAGGCCTCGATCACCCGGGGGTCCTGGGTCACCTGGTGCGGTTCGCCCGAGGTGAGCACCCGGCCCTGGTCGAGCACGAGCACCGAGTCCGACAGCCGCATGACCGCGGCCATGATGTGCTCGACGAACACGAGCGTGATCCCGTCGTCGCGGCGCAGGGTCTCCAGCAGCTCCATGACCGGGGTGCGCTCGGCGGGCACCAGCCCGGCCAGCACCTCGTCGAGCAGCAGCACCCGCGGCCGGCTGGCGAGCGCACGGGCCAGCTCGAGCCGCTTGAGCCCGGCGGTGGGCAGGCCCTCGCTGCGCGCGTCGCGCCAGCGCGTGAGCCCCACCCGGTCGACGACGTCGGCCGCCTCCGCCGGGGCGCGGCGCCGCGAGGCCCCCGCGGCCATCCGGGCGACCGCCACGTTCTCCAGGACGCTGAGGCTCCCGAACGGCTTCATCAGCTGGAAGGTGCGGGCCATGCCCGCGTGGGAGATCCGGTGCGGCTTGGCCCCGGTGACGTCGGTCCCGGCCAGGCGCACCGACCCGGTGTCGGGGGGCAGCGCGCCGGCCACCAGGTTGAACAGCGTCGTCTTGCCGGCGCCGTTGGGCCCGATGATGCCGAGGATGCTGCCCTCCTCGACGGTGAACGAGACGTCGTCCACCGCCCGCAGCCCCCGGAAGGACTTGCTGACGGACTCGACCTCGAGCAGCGTCATGCCGGTCGCCTCCCCGCACGTCGTCGCTGGACCCGGTCGCGGATCGCGCCGTAGACCCCCTGGGGCAGCAGCAGCACGATGAGGATCAGCAGCAGGGCGTAGAGGACGACGTCCAGCCCGGCCCGGCCCTGCAGGAAGTCCAGCGCCGGCGGTGGGTTGCGGAGCACCGTGGCGGTGACGTCGTTGAGCGGACCGAGGACCGCGGCGCCGATGACGGGACCCCAGATCGTCGCCACGCCCCCGATGACCGCCGGCAGGATCGCCTGGATCGAGACGCTGTTGCCGAAGGCGACGTCGGGGTCGACGAAGAAGTAGTACTGGACGTAGAACGTCCCGGCCACCGACGTGATCGCGCCGGACAGCGCGATGGTGATCAGCTTGGTGCGCATCACCGGGATGCCCAGGGCCGCGGCGGCGTCCTCGTCGTCCCGGACCGCGACGGTGAACCGCCCCTGCCGCGAGCGCAGGAAGAGGATGGTGACGACCAGCGCGACCACCGTCAGGGCCAGGGCGATCCAGAAGTAGTTCGCCGAGCCGGGCTCGAACTGCATGTACGCCCAGGAGGGCTCCGACCGCAGCGGCACGTTGTAGCCCACCGCCCGGTTGACCAGGTCGCTGTTGATGGCGATCAGCCGGAGCATCTCGGCGAAGGCGAAGGTCGCCAGCGCGAAGTAGGCGCCCTTGAGCCGGTAGCGCAGCGCCAGGAAGCCGATGAGCGCGGCGAAGGCCCCCGCCACGACCATCCCGACCAGCATCCCGATCCACGGCGAGATGCCGCGCTCCACCAGCAGCCAGACGCTGACGTAGGCGCCGAGGCCGAAGTAGGCGGCGTGGCCGAAGCTGAACATGCCGCCGAAGCCGCTCATCACGTTCCAGCCGATGGCCAGGATCGCGAAGACCAGCACGCGCACGGCCACCGACTGCTGCGCGGCCGGCAGCACCAGCGGCAGCGGCACGAGGACGACGGCCAGGACGGCGACGGCGACGAGGTGCCGGCCCCACGCGGGGCGGGGCAGGGGCGCCGCCGCGGCCTCCCGCTCGGCGGTCGCGGTCATGCCTTGCTCCCGAACAGGCCCTGCGGACGCAGGAAGAGGACGAGGACGAAGACGACGAACACCGCCAGCAGCGGGCTCTGGCCCGGCAGGTACAGCGCCCCGAGCTGCTCGGTGAGCCCGATGAGCAGGCCACCGACGAGCGCACCGACGACGTTGCCCATCCCGCCGAGCACGACGACGACGAAGGCGATGATGTTGAACAGCTCGCCCGTGGTCGGCTCGATGGTGACCAGCGGTGAGACCAGGACCCCCGCCGCTCCCGCGCACGCGGTCCCGATGGCGAAGGTGAGCATGTAGATCCGCCGGGTGTCGATGCCCACCAGCTGCGCGCCGGTGTCGTTGGCCGCCACCGCACGGATCGCGGTGCCGAGCCGGGTCCGCTGGAGCAGCAGGTAGAGCAGGGCGGCGAGCACCAGCGCCACGCCGAACGCCAGCAGGCGGGAGACGGTCGCGACCGCGCCGAGGATCTCGACGCCGCTGTCGCCGGGCAGCGCGACCGACCGCGGGTTGGGGCCGAAGACCAGCAGGAGCAGGTTGTCGATCAGCAGGGCCAGGCCGAGCGTGATCAGCAGCTGATTCTCCAGCGGCTGGCCGATCGAGAAGGACAGGATGCCCCGCTGCACCGCCGCCCCGAGCAGGAACATCACCGGCACGGCGACGAGCAGCGCCAGGTAGGGGTGGACGCCGAACCGTCCCGTCATCTCCACGGTGACGTAGAGGGCGACGGCGAGGAAGGCGCCGTGCGCGAAGTTCACGATGTCGAGGACGCCGAAGATGAGGGTGAGCCCCATGGCGACCAGCCCGTACACGCCGCCGATGAGGATCCCCGTGACGACGGCCTGGCTGACGACCACCCCGCTGCCCGAGCGCCAGTAGGCGAGGGCGACGGCGAGGACGGCCAGGAGGAGCACCAGCGCGGTGCGGCCCACCGCGCCGCGCCACCACGCGCGTCCTCCGGTGGCGGCGACGGGGGTGTCCGTCGCCGGGTCCGCGGCGGTCACGGCGCCCCCGTCCTCCGCGGGGGCGCCGTGCGCCGTGGTCGGCCGGGTCACAGCCCCGGCGGCGCCGGGTACACCGGCGGGGTCTCGGCGTACTCCTCGGGGTACACCTGGCGGACGTTGCCGTCGAGGACCTGCATGAGGATCGGGGTCGCGTTCTCGTTCTCACCGGTCTCGGTGAAGGCGATCGGTCCGGACTGGGCCATCAGCGACTCCAGCTGGGTCTCGGCGATCGCGTCGCGCAGCGCGGCCGGGTCGGTGTCCCCCGCTCGCTCCAGGGCGTCGGCGACGACCCGCACGGCTTCGTGGGAGAGCACCGCCGCGGTGCGCATCTGGTCGCCGTGGGTCTGCTCGTAGAGCTCGGCCAGCTCCTGGGTCTCCGGGTTGGTGATGTCGAGCCGGTAGTTGGCGTCGAAGACGCCCTCGCCGGCCGCGCCGACCTCGCCGGGGAACTGCGGGGTGTCGAACGCGCCGTTGGCCACGCCGTAGACGGCGTCGAGCTCCGGACCGACGGTCTGCACCGCGTTCGCGACCAGCACGCCGTCGCGGTAGTAGCCGGCCACCATGAGGACGTCGGCGCCGGACTCCTGCACCGTGGTGATCTGGGTGGTGAAGTCCGAGACGTTGGCCGCGTCGTAGGTGATGACCTCACCCACCGTCATCCCGAGCTGCTCCGCCTGGGCGCGGAAGCTCTCGGTGATGGCGGTGCCGAAGGGCCCCTGCTCGTGCAGCACGGCCACCGTCTGCGCGGGGGCGCCTGCGGCCTCCGAGACCTGGGCGAGGTACTCGGCGCCGCGCTGCCCCAGGACCTCGGCACTGGGCTGCAGCCGGAACGTGTACGTGTAGCCCTGCTGCAGGATCTCGTCTGCGCTGGAGACGTCGATGACGAAGGGCACCTGGTTGCGCTCGGCGGTCGCCGCGACGTTCTGGCTCACCGCGCTCTGGTAGGTGCCCACCAGCGCGACCGCGCCTTCCTGGATCAGCCGCTGCGCCTCGCTCTGGCCGACCTCGGGCGCACCCTGGGTGTCCGCGCTGGCCAGCTCCAGCTGCGCGCCGCCCAGGGACTCGATGCCGCCGGCCTCGTTGATGGCGTCGACGGCGAGCTGCGCGCCGTTGTCCATCTGCTGCCCGTCGGCCGCGGCGGCGCCGCTGAGCGGGTGCAGCGAGCCGATGACGATCGTGTCGCCGGTCCCCCCGCCCTCGTCGCTCCCTGTTGCTCCGGGTGGTGCCGACCCGCCACAGGCGGCGAGCACCACGGGCAGGGCGACCGCCAGGGCGGGGGTCCAGCGCTTTCGCATGTCGTCTCCCGGCTCCGACCGTTCCTCCTAGCGGAACGGCGTGTGGCAGACCACTCTGACAGCAGCCTCCCGACCGGTCAACACATCGACAGGGAGATACAAGGCCGCTACATTCTCGCAGCACAGCGGCTCGGGGTTCCTGTCGATCACGGCGACGGGCTATCGTTCCGCCCAGCGGTACACCGGGGGACGCCGGCGGGGTCGGTGGTGGAGGGAGCAGGGATGGCCGACAGCACGGGCAACGAGGGGGCCGGTCGCGTGGCCGACGTCCTGCTGGCCTTCCTGGACGGCCCCCGGCGACTGGGCGTCTCTGCGGTGGCCCGCGAGCTCGGGCTGTCCAAGGCCGTGGTGCACCGCATCCTGCAGACGCTGGTGAACCGGGGGCTGCTGCTGCCCGACGTCGACACCCGGGAGTACCACCTCGGCCCGGCCGCCGCCGCGATCGGCGCCCGCGCGCTGCGCGAGTCCGACCTGCGCACGATCGCCCTCCCGGTGCTCCGCGAGCTGCAGCAGGCGACCGGCGAGACGACCACGGTCTCCGCCCGGGTGCCCGGCGGCCGGGTCTACCTCGACCAGGTCGAGAGCGCCCGGGAGATCAAGATGACCGTGGAGCTGGGCCGGCGGTTCCCGCTGCACGCCGGCGGCTCGAGCACCTGCATCCTCGCCTTCCTGCCCGACGACGAGGTCGAGGCGGTGCTGGCCGGCCCGCTGGACCGGCTCACCGACCGCACGATCGTCGACGCCACCGGGTTGCGCCGGCGCCTCGACGACATCCGCCGGCGCGGGTACGCCTGCACCGACGGCGAGCGCCAGGAGGGCGCCGGGTCCGTCGCCGCGCCGGTCTTCGGCGTCGACGGCTGGGCACAGGGCGCGATCTCCGTGTGCGGCCCCGCCGCACGGGTCGACCCCGCGGCCCGCGAACGTTTCGTCCCCCTCGTCACCGCCGCCGCCGACCGCATCTCGCGGGGCATGGGCTGGCGCGGCGGGATCCCGTCCCCGGAAGGACGTGCCATCGCATGACCGCAGCCCTCGCCGGACTCCGCGTCCTCGACGTCTCCACGCTGTTCGCCGGCCCGATGGCGGCGACGATGCTCGGGGACTTCGGCGCCGACGTCGTCAAGGTCGAGCACCCCCGGGGCGACCCGGTCCGCACCCACGGCGCGAGCAAGGACGGCGTCGGCCTGTGGGGCAAGGTCGTCGGCCGCAACAAGCGCGGCGTCACGCTCAACCTCTCCGACGCCGCGGGCCAGGAGGTCTTCCGCCGGCTGGCGGCCGGCGCCGACGTGGTCATCGAGAACTTCCGTCCCGGCACCCTGGAGCGCTGGGGTCTCGGCTACGAGGAGCTGTCGCGGGACAACCCCGGCCTGGTGCTGGTGCGGGTGACCGGGTTCGGCCAGTTCGGCCCCTACTCCTCCCGCCCGGGCTTCGGCACCCTCGCCGAGGCGATGAGCGGGTTCGCCGCCATCACCGGCGAGCCCGACGGCCCGCCGACGCTGCCCCCGTTCGGCCTGGCCGACGGCATCTCCGCGCTCACCGCCGCGTACGCCACGCTGGCGGCGCTGAGGGCGCGGGACGCCACCGGCCGCGGCCAGGTCGTCGACCTGGCGATCATCGAGCCGATCCTCACCGTCGTCGGGCCGCAGCCGACCGTCTACGACGCGACCGGGCAGGTGCAGCAGCGGACCGGCAACCGCTCGGCCAACAACGCCCCCCGCAACACCTACCGGACCCGCGACGGCCGGTGGGTGGCCATCTCCACCAGCTCGCAGAACATCGCCGAGCGGGTGGTGCGGCTGGTCGGGCACCCCGAGTACGTCGACGAGCCCTGGTTCGCCTCCGGGGCCGAGCGCGCCCGGCACGCCGACGAACTCGACGAGGCGGTCGGCTCCTGGGTCGCCGAGCGGGACCGCGACGAGGTCGTGCGCGCCTTCGAGGAGGCCCAGGCGGCGGTGGCCCCCATCTACGACGTCCGGGACGTCGTCGACGACCCGCAGTTCGCGGCGCTGGGCACGCTGGTGCGGGTGCCCGACCCGGAGCTGGGGTCGGTGCTCATGCAGAACGTGCTCTTCCGGCTGTCGGACACGCCTGGAGAGATCCGCAGCGCCGGTCCCCGCCTGGGCGAGCACACCGAGCAGGTGCTGGGCGAGCTGGGCTACGGCGCCGACGAGGTCGCCGACCTGCGCCGCCGGGGCGCGCTGTGACGGCACCCGCGGCGCCCCGGTCGTGGCTGTACGTGCCGGGCCACCGGCCGGAGCGGGTGACCAAAGCGCTGGCGGCCGGCGCGGACGCGGTCGTCGTCGACCTGGAGGACGCCGTCCCCGCGGCGCAGAAGGACGCGGCCCGGGAGCTGACCGTCGCGCTGGTCGCCGAGCGCGCGGGGGACGTCGGCGGGCCGCCGCTGTGGGTGCGGGTGAACCCGCCGGAAACCGACGCCGGCCGGCGCGACGTCGCCGCCCTGGCCGGCGCGCCGGTCGCCGGGCTGCGCGTCCCGCGCGCCGAGGATCCCGACGCCGTCCGCGAGGTGGCCGAGCGCACCGGCGCCCGCCTGCAGGTCCTGCTGGAGAGCGCCCGCGGCCTGGCCCGCGCCGCCGAGCTGGCCGCCGCCTCCGAGCTGGTCTGCGGGCTGGGGCTCGGCGAAGCCGACCTGGCCGCCGACCTCCTGGTCGACCGGGACGAGGGGCTGCGCTGGGCGCGCGGCGCTGTGGTCGTCGCCGCGCGCGCCGCCGGGCTGCCCGCGCCGGTGCAGAGCGTGTGGACCGACGTCGCCGACCTCGACGGGCTGCGGGACAGCAGCCGCGCCGGCCGCGCCACCGGCTTCTGGGGGCGGTCGGTCGTCCACCCCCGGCAGATCGCCGTCGTCCACGAGGTCTACACCCCCTCCGACGAGGAGGTGCGCGCCGCCGAGCAGGTCCTGGCCGCGGCCGAGGAGGCCGCCGGCCGCGGCGAGTCCGCCGTCCTGGACCCCGACGGCCGCTTCGTCGACCCCGCCGTCGTCGCCCGCGCCCGCGTCGTCCTCTCGCGGGTCCCCCGGCCCGCACCGTCCGCCGTCCCCACCCCCGCCTCGCCCCCTGGAGGTCCTCGATGACCAGCCCGCGAGCCACCTCCCCGGTGGCCGGCACCGGGACCGACGCCCTGCTCGCCGCCGTCCGCGGCGGCGTGCGGCTCGTCGAACTGGGCCACCCCCACTTCACCGGCATGCCGTGCTCGCCCAACCACCCCGGCTTCCGGATGACGCTCATCCGGCGGCACGGCGACATGGTGCGCCCCGACGGCGGGTCGGCGGCCAACGAGATCATCGTGACCGGCGGCCACGTCGGCACCCACGTCGACGCGCTCTCCCACGTCAGCCACGACGGCCTGATGCACGGCGGGGTCGACGCCGCCGCGGCGCAGACCGGCGGGGTGTTCCGCGAGCTGGGCGCCGAGCACACGCCGGCGCTGCTGACCCGCGGGGTGCTGCTCGACGTGGCCGCGGCCCGCGGCGTCGACGTCCTGCCGGCCGGCTACGGCGTCACCGCCGACGACCTCGAGGCCGCCGCCGAGCGGGCCGGCGCCCGGCCCGGCCCGGGGGACGTCGCGCTGGTGCGGACCGGCTGGGCCCGTCACTTCGACAACCCGTCGGTGTACCTGGGCCAGCAGGACGGCGTCCCCGGCGCCACCCCCGAGGCCGGCCGCTGGCTGGCCGAGGCCGGGGTCGTGGCCGCCGGCGCGGACACCACCGCGTTCGAGCAGATCCAGCCCGGAGCCGGGCACTCGGTGCTGCCGGTGCACCGGATCCTGCTGGTCGAGGCGGGCATCCACATCCTCGAGCACCTCGCCCTGGAGACCGCCGCGGCCGAGGGGCTCACCGAGTTCACCTTCGTCATGGCGCCGCTGCGGATCGTCGGCGGCACCGGCTCCCCGATCCGGCCCGTCGCCGCGGTCGCGGCATGAGCGGCATGAGCCGCCCCACCGTCGTCGCCCGGCTCGCCGAGCTGGCCGCGCACACCCGCGAGGAGGGCCTCCCGGAGGGACTGCGGGAGGACGTCGCCCGCCGGGTCCTGGACCTGCTCGGCAACAGCCTGGCCGCCAGCGGGGAGGTCTCCGCCACGGCCGTGACCGCCGTCGTGCGCGAGTGGGGCGGCACCCCGCAGGCCACCGCCATCGGCACGGGGCTGAAGGTCCCCGCGGCCTCGGCCGCGCTGGTCAACGGCACGCTGGCGCACTCGCTGGACTTCGACGACACCCACCTGCCGTCGGTGCTGCACCCCTCCTCCCCGGTCGTGCCGGCCGCCCTGGCCGTCGCCGAGGCTCGCGGCGCCACGGGGGCGGCACTGCTCGACGCCGCCGGGGTGGGCATCGAGGTGGCCGTCCGGCTGGGCATGGGCGGGTACGACGAGGCGCTGGGCAACAGCGAGTTCTTCGAGCGCGGCCAGCACGCCACCTCGATCTGCGGCGCGGTCGGGGCGGCCGTCGCCGCGGCCACGGTCGGCGGGCTCGACGCCGAGGGCATCGCGCACGCGGCCGGGATCGCCGCCTCGATGGGCGCCGGGCTGCTCGAGGCCAACCGGACCGGCGGCACCGTCAAGCGGGTGCACGGCGGCTGGGCCGCGCACGCCGGGGTCGCCGCCGCCGACCTGGCGCGGCACGGGCTCACCGGCCCACCCACCGTGGTCGAGGGCCGGTTCGGCTTCCTGCACGCGTTCTGCGGGGAGCGGGCCGACGTCGACGCGGTGGTCGACCGGCTCGGCGAGCACTGGGAACTGCCCGGCATCTTCTTCAAGCCCTACCCCTGCAACCACTTCACCCACGCGGGCATCGACGCGGCCCTGCAGCTGCGCGCCCAGGGGGTGCGGCCGCAGGACGTGACCGAGATCGAGCTGGGCGCGCCGACCGCGGTGCTGCGCACGATCGGCGCCCCGCCCGAGGAGAAGGCCCGCCCCCGGTCGGGCTACCACGCGGCGTTCAGCGGGCCCTACACGGTGGCCGCCGCGCTGACCGGGGGCGGCGGCCTGGGCGTCTTCCACGAGGACTTCACCGACGCCGCGGCAGCCGACCCCGAGCGGCTGGCCCTGGCCGCGCTGGTCCGCTGCGTCCCCGACGCCCGTTGCGACGAGATCTTCCCGCACCAGTTCCCGGCGGTGCTGCGGGTGACCACCCGCGACGGCACCCGGCACGAGGTGCGGGTCGACGCCAACCGCGGCGGGCCGCAGAACCCGCTGAGCTCGGCCGAGCTGGCCGAGAAGTTCCGGCTCAACGCCGCCCGCGTGCTCGACGCCGACGCCGCGCAGGCCGTCGCCACCGCGGCCCTCGACCTGCCCGCCGCCCCCGGCCTCGACCAGCTCATGGCGGGCGTGCGGGCATGAGCACCGGCGGGGACGGCGCCGACCCGGTCCCCGGGCTGGCCGGCGCGGTCTCGGCCACCTCGTGGGAGCGGGCGCCCGCCGCCGTCCGGGACCGGGTCGTCGACCTGGTCGCCGACACGGTCGCGGTCGCCGCACTCGGGTCGGCCCGCCCCGAGCTGCGGTCCCTCGCGGCGGTCCACGCGGCCACGGCCCCGGAGGGGGCGGCCACCGCGGTCGGCTCCGCGCGCGGGTGGCCCGCGGCCACGGCGGCGCTGCTCGACGGCGCCGCGGTCGCCGCCGACCAGCTTCAGGACGGGCACCGCGAGGCCCGCGGGCACCCGGCCTCGCACATCGTGCCCGCGGTGCTGGCGCTCGCCGGGGAGCGCGACACCGGCGGGGCCGAGACGCTGTCCGCCGTCCTCGCGGGCTACGAGGCCGGCGTGCGGGTGGGCCGGGCCATGGGCGGCACCCCCGACGGCGTGCACGACATCGGCACCTGGGGCGCCCTGGCCGCCGCCGCAGGTGTCGCCCGGCTGCTGGCCCCCGGCGACGCCGCGGCCGCGCGCCGGGCGCTGGAACTGGGCGCGGCGGCCGTGCTCCTGACCGACGCGGGGACCGTGTTCGCCGGCACTCCCGGCTCGCACGCGTTCCTCGGCGTCTCGGCCCAGCTGGGCCTCTCCCTGGGGCTGGCTGCCGTCGCCGGGCTCGAGCCCGCGCCGGGGTCGCTGGACCGGCACCTGCGCCGGGTCGCCGCGCGGGCGTGGGACCCGGCCGCCCTGGCCGTCGACGGCGGCTGGCCGCGGTTCGAGGTGCTGGCCGGCTACGTCAAGGCCCACCCCACCTGCGCCCACCTGCACGGGGTCAACGACGCCGTCGCCGACCTGGTGGCGCGCGGGGTGCGGGCCGGGGACGTCGCGGAGGTGGAGGTGCGGGTGGGGGCCGGCGCGGCCGCATTCGCCGGGGTCGCCGACGGCGAGCTGGCCGCCCGGTTCAGCGTGCCGACGTCGGTGGCCGTCGCCCTGGTCACCGGCCGGCTGGACGAGGTGGTGATGGACGGCGCCACCGTCACCTCGGCCCCGGTGCGGGCCCTGGCCGGGCGGGTGCGGGTGGTGCACGACCCGGCGCTGGACGCCGGGTACCCCGCCGGGCGGCCGGCCCGTGTCCGGGTCTCGCTGGCCGCCGGCGGGCAGCTGACCGCCACGGCCGACCGCCCGCGCGGTGACGCCGACCGCGCCTTCGACCGCGCGGAGCTGGCCGCCAAGGCCACCCGGCTGCTCACCCGCCGCTTCGGTCCCGCCGCCGCTCCCGACGTGCTGGCCGCCGTGCACGCCCTCGCCGACGGCGGGACGGCCCGCGAGCTGGGGACCGCACTGCGCCGGGCCGCCGGGGGTGCGCGGTGATCCTCAGCCGGGAGGACGGCGCCCTGCGGCTGGTGCGGCAGGTGGAGCACGGCCGGGTGGCCGGCGAGCTGGCCGCCGCGTGGGGCAACGAGGACTTCGAGCTGGGCGGTGCCCGCGCCGCCGTCGTCACCGCCGCCGCCCGGCACGACGAGGGCTGGCGCTTCGAGGACGCCCGGGTGCTCTACGCCGAGGCGGCCCGCCGGCCGCTGCACTTCCTCGAGATCGGCACCGCCGACCACGTCCGCCTCTACCGGCGCGGCGTCGAGAAGGTCGCCGCGCTGGACGTCTACGCCGGCCTGCTGGTCGGGATGCACTGGACCGGGCTGTACCGCGGCCGCTGGTCCTCCCCGGGCACCGCCGGCAGGCTGGCCCGCACCGAGCACGACCGGCGGCTGCAGGACGAGGTGGTCCGCGACGAGGAGCAGCGCTGGATCGACGCTCGCCGGCAGGCGTGGGACGACGACGAGCCGCGCAGCGTCTTCGAGACCCGGCTGTGGCACCACTTCGACCTGCTGCAGTTCTGGGACCTGCTCTCGCTCTACCTCGCGGTCAGCCCCCGCGAGCCGGGTGCGGCCGGGCCGGCCGAGTCCTGGGGGCCGCAGCTGCGCGACCTCGAGCACCGGCCGCGGACCGTGCGGCTGCCGGCGGTGGCCTCCCGGCCGGGCGGCGAGCGCACCGAGGTCACCGCCGCGGTCACCGCACCCGCCCGGGTCACCCTCGACCCGTTCCCGCTCGCCGCGGCGATCCGGGTGGACCTCGAGGTCGCGGTGCTGCCGGACCGCGGGTGGGGGCGCGACGAGGTGGCCGAGCGGGTGCGCACCACGCCGCCGTCGGTCGTGTCCTGGGAGCTCGTGCCACCGGCCGGGAGCCCCCGGTGAGCGGGCCGGGCGAGGACGCCGACCTGGCGGCGGCCCGCGTCGCGGCACAGGCCTTCGTCCGGGAGGAGGCCGGGTTCGCCCAGGTGACCTCCATCGACCGGGCCGGCTTCCCCGTCGGGCGGACCATGACCGCGTTCCTGGAGCCGGACTGGTCGGTGGCCCTGGTGCAGCGGCGCACCCACGCCCGGCTGACCCAGCTGCGGCGCGACCCGCACGTGCTGGTCGCCTGGGTCGGGTCCCCCGCGCCGGGGGCGACCAACGAGCGGCCGCACGTCTTCGACCTCGGCCGGCTGCCGCCGCGGGCGGTGTTCGTCCGCGGCACCGCCGTCTTCGCGCCCGACGACTGGACCGTCGAGCGCTACCTGCGAGCGGTCACCGCCCAGCGCGCCGCCGGGCACACCCGGGCGCCGCTGCGCACGCCGGAACAGGTGGTCGCCGACCTGGCCGGCGTCCTCGTCCGGCCGTACCGCGTGCGGCTGGAGGGCTTCGCCGAGGGGGCGCGGTCCTTCGACTGGACCGTCGACCCGCCACCCGACCCCGCACCGATGGGAGCAGCATGACGATCAAGACCATCCTGGGCTACGAGATCGTGCCGGGGGTCAGCCCCGAGGAGTACGAGCAGTGGCTGTTCGAGGTGCACGCGCCGGACCTGCTGGCCAACCCGCACCTGGACCGCATCGTGTTCAACAAGGTGCTGCGCCCGGTGCGCCAGGCCTCGGGCGGCACCGCCGACGTGCCGGAGGGCCTGACGTTCTACCGGATCGCCGAGATGCACTACGCCGACGAGGCCGCCTACCAGGCCTACCTGGACTGGTTCACCGAGCACCCCATCCCCGCCGAGCGCGGTCCGGCCGGGCGGACCGACTTCCGGTTCTACCTGGTCACCGAGAGCACGGAGGTCACCCGCTGACCGGCGGGCCCGCCGAGCCGCTGCGCCGGCTGGCGGCCCTGGCGTCCGCCCCGCCGCCGGCCGAGCTGAGGCCGTGGGCGGGGTCGGTGGCCGCCGAGGGCGGCGCGCTGCCGCTGCTGGGCACCGGCCGGCGCGCGGACCCGTACCCGGCGCTGCAGTGGAACGGCGCCCTGCTGCGCCGCGCGGCCGCCCCCGCCGACGACGGCCTGGTCCTCGTCGCGCTGGCCGCGGCGCCGCCCGGTGCCACCCTGGCCGACGTCGCGCGCGGCCTGGCCGCGGGCCGGGCGGTCGACGCGGACCTGCCGCCCTTCGACGGCGCGCCGGCCGTGCCGACCCTGCGGGTCCTCGCCGCGGCGGCGTGTGCGGCGGTCACCGCCGGCGCCGACCCGGCCGGCCTGGCCGAGCTGCTCGACCTCGCCGCCACGCTGCTCGTCGTGACGCCGCCGGGTGGCGGCACCGCGGTGGAGGAGGACCTGTGGGCCGGCGCCGCGCTGGCCGCGGGCTGGCTGGCACCGGTGCTGGCGGGCGCCGGGCTGACTCCCTCGCCGGACGCCGCGGCGACGACGCTCGCCGCCGTCCTCGGGGCCGGGCCGGTGCGGCCGCCGCGGCCCCCGGAGCCGGCGCCAGCCTCCGGGGAGACCCCGGCGTCCGGTGCCGGGGACACCCAGGTGTCCGAGCTGCTGGCGGCCCTCGGGTGAGCCGGCCGCCCGCGGTGCTGCTCAACGTGGCCGCTCCCTGGGACGGCCCGGACCCGGTCGACGTCGCCGCGCGGGCCACGGCGGCCGGGCTGGACGGCGTCGGCCTGGTCGACAGCCCCCGGCTGTTCCGCGACGGCCTGGTGGAGAGCGCGCGGGTGCTCGCCGCGACCCCGGCACGGCTGGCCGGGCCCTGCGTGACCAGCCTGGGCCTGCGCCACCCGGCGACCGTGGCCGGCGCGCTGCGCACCCTCGAGGAGCACGCGCCGGGCCGCGTGCTCGCCGTGCTCGGCCGTGGCGAGAGCTCGGTGCGCAACGAGGGCCTGCCGCTGCCGTCGCTGGCGGAGTACACCGCCGCGCTGGAGGCGGTCCGCGCGTCGCTCGGGGACTGCCTGGCGGCCGGCAGCGGCCGGCTGCTCGGGGCGGCGTCGGGCCCCCGCACCCTCGCGGTCACCGCACGTGCGCTGGGCGGGGTGCTGGTCGACGTCGGGGTCGACCCCGACGTGGTGACGCGGGCGGTGGCGGTGGCCCGCGCGGAGGAGCCCGCCACCGCGGTGTGGCTGTTCCTGCGGGCCGCGCTGACCGCCTCGGAGGAGGCCGCGGCGGCCGCCGCCGAGCCGACCCTCGGCTCGTGCGCGGTGCGGGTGACCTCGGCGCCGGAGTGGTACGGGGTGTCCGGCGCCGAGCTGGACGCCGTCCGCACGCTCGCCGCATTCCACGACTACGCCCGGCACGGCACCGCCGGCGCCCGCGGCGGCCGGCACGGCGAGGCGGACCGGTCCGTCCGGGACCGCTTCTTCCTCACCGGCTCGGCCGACGACGTCGCCGCGCGGCTGCGCCCGCTGGCCGGCCTCGGCGTGGCCGGGGTGGTGCTCGCCGGCGCGGTGCCCGGGGTGGGGGACCGGCCGGCCGAGCTGGCCGGTGCCGTCCGGGGCGGGCTCGCGGGACCGGGAGGCGGGGCGTGACCGCACTGGACGACGAGCGGGCGGCCGCCCTCGGCGCGTTCGCCACGGGGCTGCGACTCGAGGACGTCCCCGGCGAGGTGACGGACTTCGCCCGGCTGCTCCTGCTCGACACCCTCGGGGCGCTGCTCGGCGGGCTGCGCTACCCCGCCGTCCGGCGGCTGGCACGTGCGCTGCCCTCCGGCGGGTCGCTGCCGTCGGGCCGGCTGCTCACCCTGGGTGCGGCCGCGACCTGGCTCGACGCCGACTCCGGGGGCTCGGCCCACCCGCAGGGCGGCCGGCTGCCCCCGGTGCCGACGGCACACCCCGCACCGCACGTGCTCCCGGTGCTGCTGGACGCCGCGGCGAGGGGTCCGGTCGGGGACCGGCGGCTGCTCGAGGCGTTCCTGGCCGCGACCGAGGTGGGGATGCGGGCGGGCGGAGCCTCGTCGCTGCGACCCGGGCTGCACCCGCACGGCGTGCACGGGCCGGGGTCGGCGGCGCTGGCTGCGGTCCTCCTCGACGGCGGGACGGCGGCGGAGGCGACGAGCGCGTTCCTGCTGGGCTCGTCGCAGCCGGTGGCCGCGACCCTCGCCGTTCCGATGGGCGGCGGCACGGTCCGCAACGCGTGGACCGGCCTGGGCGTGTGCGCCGGCGTGCTGGCCGCGCGGCGCGCCCAGCAGGGCGTCGTCGTGCGGCCCGGCACGTTCTCGGCCCTCTTCGACGGCGCGGTCTGCACGGACCTGTCCCCCGCGCTGCTGGCCGACGACCTCGGCCGGCGGTGGGAGGTCGTCGACAGCTACCTCAAGCCGTACGCCTGCGCGCGGTGGCTGCACCCGGCCCTCGACGCGGTGCGCGCGGCGCTGGCCGGGACGGGCGCGGACGCCGGGGACATCGCCGCCGTCGAGGTGGCGACCTTCGCGTTCGCGGCCTCCCTGTCCGACGCGGAGGTGCGCTCGGACATGCACGCCCGCTTCTCGCTGCCCTGGTGCGTGGCGACGCTGCTGGTCGACGGCGGGGTCGACGCGGCCTCGTTCCTCCCGGAGGGGCTGGCCCGGCCCGCGGTGGGCGAGCTGGCCCGGCGGGTGGCCGTCACCGAGGAGCCGGCGTACTCCGCAGCGCTGCCAGATGAGCGGCCCACCCGGGTGACCGTGCGGCTGCGCGACGGCTCGGTGCACACCGCGGAGGTGCGCAACGCACGCGGCAACCCGGCCGACCCGCTCTCCGGGGCCGAGGTCGCGGCGAAGTTCGCGCGGAACGTCGGCGACCTGGTCCCGGCCCCGCTGGTGGAGCGGGCCGTGGCGGCGCTGTCGCGCGGGCCTGCCGCCGGGGACGACGACGTCCTGGCCCGGCTGACCCGCGGAGTGCTCGCCGACCTCGAGGCCGGCTGACCGGCGCGATCGCGTGGCCGGCGGGGTCCGCCCTCAGCGGCTGGACTCGGCCTCCCGGGCCTCACCGATCCGGTTGAGCCGGGCCAGCAGCTCGCCGAGCGTGTCGACGTCCTCCGCGGGCCAGTCCGCGAGGTCGGCCTCCCAGCGGGCCCGCCGGGCGTCCCGGATGCGGGAGAGCCGGGCCGCCCCCTCCGGGGAGGTGCGCAGCACCTGCGCGCGGCCGTCGGCCGGGTCGGCCTCGCGGGTGACCAGGCCCAGCGCGACCAGCGTGGACACCTGGCGGCTGACCGTGCTCTTGTCGAGCCCCAGTCGGGCCACCAGGTCGCTGGCGCGCAACGGCCCGGTGTCCTGCAGCAGCGCGAGCAGCCCGTAGGCGGCGCCGTCCAGGTCGGGGTGCAGCTCCCGGGACAGGCGGGCGGAGATGGCGCGGGAGCGGCGCAGCAGCAGCCCGATCTCCCGCTCCACCCGCACGTAGGCCTGGTGGGCGTCGATCGGCGTCTCGACGTCGCCGGAACGCCGCTCGGTCACCGGTCGTCCCGTGGCCGCCAGACGACCAGCGCCGAGGTGGCCGGCCGCAGCGGCACCAGGTCGCGACCGTAGCCGGCACGGACCGCGGACTCGGCCGCGATCGCCCGGCTCTCGGCGAGCTCCAGCTCGGTGAGGAGCTCCTGCACCCGCTGCTGCAGCGCCCCGACCTGCGACTCCAGGTCGATGATCCGCTTGATGCCGGCCAGGTTGACGCCGTCCTCCTGGGAGAGCCGCTGCACCTCGCGCAGCAGCGCGACGTCGCGCGGGCTGTACCGCCGGCCGCCACCCCGCGTCCGGCCAGGGCTGACCAGCCCCAGCCGGTCGTACTGGCGCAGCGTCTGGGCGTGCATGCCGGCCAGCTCGGCGGCGACCGAGATGACGAAGACCGGCGCGTCCTCGGCGACGGCGCGCGCGGCGCCGGCGTGCTCGCGGGAGCCGTCGGCCGGGAGACTCACCGCGCACTCCCCTGCTGCACCGCGGCGGTGATCCGCGGCCGCGGGTCGCCGAGCTCGGCCTCGAGCACCTTGACGGCCTCCTCCGCCGCGGGCGTGAGCCGCTTGGGCACCGCCACCTCGACGGTCACCAGCAGGTCGCCGGCCCGGCCCCGGCCCGGGACGCCGCGGCCGCGCACCCGCAGCGTCTGCCCGCTCGCCGTCCCCGCGGGGACCTTGAGCGTGACGTTGCCGTCGAGCGTGGGCACGGTCAGCGTCGCCCCGAGGGTGGCCTCGGCGAAGGTGATCGGCACGGTCAGAGTGAGGTCGTTGCCCTTGCGGCCGAACAGCTCGTGGTCGGACACGTGGACGACGACGAAGAGGTCGCCGGCCGGGCCGCCGCGCCGCCCGGGCGCGCCCTTGCCGGCCAGCCGGATCCGCTGGCCGTCCTTGACGCCCGCCGGGATCCGCACGGTGATGGTGCGGGTCTGGTTGGTGACGCCGTTGCCCGCGCAGGTCGGGCAGGGGTCGTCGACGACCTGGCCGGTGCCGCGGCAGTTGCGGCACGGCTCGGAGAAGGCGAACGCCCCCTGGCTGCGGCTGGTCACCCCGGCGCCCTGGCACACCGGGCAGGTGTGCGGGCTGGTGCCCGGCCGGGCGCCGCTGCCGTGACAGGTCGGACAGGTGCCCGGGCTCTGCATGCGCAGCGGCACCGTCACGCCGAGGACGGCCTCCTCGAAGGAGAGCGTCGCCTCGGTCTCGACGTCCTGGCCGCGCGCCGGCCCGGACGCCGCCTGGCTGCGCGCCCGGGCCGAGCCCGTCCCGGCACCGCCGCCCCCGAAGAGGCCGCCGAACAGGTCGCCGAGCCCCCCGGCACCGCCGCCGGCCCGCGTGCCGCCCGTGGCGCCGAAGAGGTCGCCGAGGTCGAACGGCTGGCCGCCGCCGGCCCCACCGGGGAACCCGCCGGGGAACCCGGCCCGCGCGCCCGCGCCACCGGCCCCGAACAGCCGGCGGGCCTCGTCGTACTCGGCCCGCCGCTTGGGGTCGGAGAGGACGTCGTAGGCCTCGGAGACCTCCTTGAACCGCGCCTCCGCGTCCGCGTTGCCCGGGTTCTTGTCCGGGTGCAGGTCGCGGGCCAGCTGGCGGTAGGCCTTCTTGACGGCCGCCGCGTCGGCGTCCTGGGCGACGCCCAGAGCGGCGTAGTAGTCCTTCTCGATGAAGTCCCGGGTGCTCATCGGGCGCCCCCTCTCCGGCTCAGTCGGCCGCCGGGCCCTCGCCCGGCTGCGCGGGGGCGATCCCGTCGGCGGGTGCGGCCGCCACCGGGGTCTCCGGGTCGGTGACCGCGACCATCGCCGTCCGCAGCACGCGGTCGCCGCGGCGGAAACCCTGCCGCAGCACCGTCGTCGCGGTCGGGACGTCGACCTCGGCCGAGGTGTCGTGGATGACCGCCTCGTGCAGCGCCGGGTCGAACGGGTCGCCGGCCACGCCGAAGGCCGCGACGCCCAGGCCGTCGAGCAGCCCCAGCACACGGTCGGCCACGACCTTGAACGCGCCGCTCAGGTCGCCGTGGTCCCGGGCCCGCTCGATGTCGTCGACGATCGGGAACAGCTGGGTGGCGAACCGCTCGGCGGCCTGGTCCACCACGAGCTGACGGTCCCGGTCCACCCGCCGCCGGTAGTTCGCATACTCGGCGGTGACCCGCTGGAGGTCCTCGGTCCGTTCCGCCAGCTGGCGGGTCAGGTCGTCGTCCACCACCATCGGCTGCGCGCCGTCGGCGGCCTCGTGCTCGCTCATCTGCTCCCCTGCTGGGTGTACGCCCGTGCGGGCGCCGGCCGGCTGCTCACCGGCCGGCACCCGCACGGTGCCGCTGGTCGGGTCGATGCGCCGCTTGTCGCGGATGACGACCCGCGGCTCCTCTTCCCTGTCCGTCATCGGCGGTCGTTGTCCTCGTCGATGATCTCGGCGTCGACCACGTCGTCGTCCGACGCGGTGGCACCGGTCGCGCCACCGGGCGTGCCGGCGTCGCCGGCACCCGCGCCGGGCGCACCCGCGGCACCGGCTCCCGCCTCGGCCTGCTGGGCGTAGAGCGCCCCGCCGACCTCCTGGGAGACCCGGGCGACCTTCTCCTGGGCCGCCTTGATCGCCGCGATGTCCGAGCCGCCGAGGGCCGAGCGCAGCTCGGTGAGGGCCTCGCCGAGCTCCTCCTTCTTGTCGGCCGGGATCTTGTCACCGTTCTCGGCCAGGAACTTCTCGGTCTGGTACTGCAGCGACTCGGCGAGGTTGCGGGTCTCGGCCTCCTCGCGGCGGCGCTTGTCCTCCTCGGCGTGCGCCTCGGCGTCCTTCATCATCCGCTCGATGTCCTCCTTGGGGAGGGCCGAGCCACCGGTGATGGTCATCGACTGCTCCTTGCCCGTGCCGAGGTCCTTGGCGTGGACGTGGACGATGCCGTTGGCGTCGATGTCGAAGGCCACCTCGATCTGCGGCACGCCGCGCGGCGCCGGGGGCAGACCGGTCAGCTCGAACATGCCGAGCTTCTTGTTGTACATGGCCATCTCGCGCTCGCCCTGGAAGACCTGGATCTGCACGGACGGCTGGTTGTCGTCGGCCGTCGTGAAGATCTCCGAGCGCTTGGTCGGGATCGTGGTGTTGCGCTCGATGAGCTTGGTCATGATCCCGCCCTTGGTCTCGATGCCCAGGGACAGCGGGGTGACGTCGAGCAGCAGGACGTCCTTGACCTCGCCGCGGAGGACACCGGCCTGCAGGGCGGCACCGATGGCCACGACCTCGTCCGGGTTGACGCCCTTGTTGGGCTCCTTGCCGCCGGTCATCTCCCGGACGAGGTCCGTGACGGCAGGCATGCGGGTCGAGCCACCGACGAGGACGACGTGGTCGATCTCGCCGACGGAGATGCCGGCGTCCCGGATCGCCTGGTTGAACGGCGCGCGGGTGCGCTCGAGCAGGTCCTGCGTCAGCCGCTGGAACTCGGCCCGGGTCATCGTGACGTCCAGGTGCAGCGGGCCCTCGGCGCCGGCAGTGATGTAGGGCAGGTTAACGTTCGTCGACTGCGCGCCGGACAGCTCGATCTTGGCCTTCTCGGCGGCCTCGCGGAGCCGCTGCATGGCCAGCTTGTCCTTGGACAGGTCGATGCCGTTCTGGGCGTTGAACGTCTGCACCAGGTGCTTGACGACCCGCTCGTCCCAGTCGTCGCCACCGAGGTGGTTGTCACCGGCGGTGGCCTTCACCTCGATGACGCCCTCGCCGATCTCCAGCAGGGACACGTCGAAGGTGCCACCACCGAGGTCGAAGACGAGGATGGTCTGCTCGGTCTCGCCCTTGTCCAGGCCGTAGGCCAGCGCGGCCGCGGTCGGCTCGTTGACGATGCGCAGGACGTTGAGGCCCGCGATCTCACCGGCCTCCTTGGTGGCCTGGCGCTGCGCGTCCTCGAAGTAGGCGGGGACGGTGATGACCGCGTCGGTCACCGGCTCGCCGAGGTAGGTCTCGGCGTCCCGCTTGAGCTTCTGCAGGACGCGGGCGCTGATCTCCTGCGGGGTGTAGCGCTTGCCGTCGATCTCCGGCGACTTCCAGTCGGTGCCCATCTCGCGCTTCACGCTGCGGATGGTGCGGTCGACGTTGGTGACCGCCTGGTTCTTGGCCGACTGGCCGACGAGGACCTCGCCGTTCCGGGCGAAGGCGACGACCGACGGCGTGGTGCGCGAGCCCTCGGAGTTCGCGATGACCGTCGGCTCGCCGCCCTCGAGGACGGTGACGACGGAGTTCGTGGTGCCGAGGTCGATACCGACCGCTCGAGCCATGGAGCTGGCCTCTCTTCCGTGTGTTCCGGGGTGGTGCTTCGTCCGTGTGGGGAGCTGGTGTCCGCCTTGCGCGGGGTCCACTCAACTTTCCTACACACCCTAACGGCACCCGCGGCGGACGTGTTCCCGGGTGTCGGAGTCTCTTCCCACCGCCGCTGCCGGGTCGCCGATGATCAGCTCAGCTGATCGTCGCGGGTCCGAGCTCACTACCGGAGCTGAGCCAGGACCCGTGGTGGCGAGCCTGGACACCAGGATGACGTCAGGCCGACCGCCACGACGGCACGGAGTCGCGGACGACGACGAAGCGGCGCGGCCCGATCAGCGGCGTCGCCAGCAGAGCACCGAGACGGGCGCCCACCCGCTTCCACGCGGGCCCCAGGTCTGCTCGGACGACCCGCTGGACCCGGATGTCGAGGTCACGCAGCCGGTCTTCGCGACGCTTCTCCTCCCACAGCACCCGCGCCGGCGAACGGCCGTCCCGAGGCGCCTCGTACTTGACCAGCCCGTCGAACTCCACCGCGACAGCCGCCTCCTCGTACCAGGCGTCCACCCGCGCGACGAAGCCCCGGGCGTCACGGATCTCCACCTGCAGCTCGGGCGCGGGCAGGCCGCTCGCCAGGATGCGCAGTCGCCCGAGCGTCTCGAGCGGGGACTCGGCGCGGGCGTCGGCCAGGTTCGCCGCTCGTGCTGCGTCGCCGATCCCGGCCCAGTGCCGCTGCGCCAGCACCGCGTCCGTGAGGTCCGCGTGCGACGACAGCCCGGCGTTGAGGGCGGCGTCAATCGCCACGACGGCGTCCTCCAGCGGCCACTCGCGCGCACAGTCGACCAGCGTGCGGGCGGACGCAGTGATCCTGAAGGCGCCCAGCGCACGGACGTCGAAGGGCAGCAGCGTGGCGCGGGCGACCTCGTAGCCCCGCCCGCGTCGCCACTGGACCTCATCAGTGAGGCGGACGACCTCCGGGGCGGACGACGGGACGACGATGCCGCTCAGCCGTGCGGCCGACGCATGGCTGACCACGGGTCGCCCGCGGAGCCGGACCAGCACCGCCGCGCACTCCAGCCGGTGCCTGCCCATCGGGTCCGCGTCCACCGCTGCCAGGACGGCCCGCTCGGCGTACACGCCGCGCCGCAGCCGGACCCAGCGACCTCGCGAGACCTCTGACTGCACCTCCTCGGGGGTGTATCCGGCTCGGATGGCGTCCTCGGAGGCGAAGGCGCCGAATTGACGGTCGGCCACGACGCGCAGGGCTGGATGCACGGAAGGACTCTCGATCAGCCGTGGCGGCCGCGGAACAGGCACCGGACATCTGTGGACAGCGCCCTCCTGACTCAGCTGATCGGATCCTGGCTCAGCACCAGAGTTGAGGCAGGACCCACGATGACCAGCTCAGCTGATCATCGTGAACAGCCGGCATCCGGCGTGCCGGGCGCGGCGGCAATGGGGTTACCGACGAGTAGCCTGGAGGGCCGACAGCTATCGTCCGACGCGCACGGGCGCCGGTGCCCGCGCACGGCCCTCGACGGCGGCGAGTCCACCCGCCGTCGTGGCGGGCGGGGGATCGACCGACGCCTCCTGGCGTCCGGGAGGGATGTTCGATGGGCCCCTTGCAGATCGTCCTCGGGACGATCAGCGTGCTCTTCCTGGTCGTGTCGGTGGTGCTCGCCTACCGGGCGGTCCGGGCCATGGTCCGCATCATCCGGACCGGCCAGCCCGACAGCACCCGCAACGGCCCGGTGGGCCCGCGGTTGAAGACGCTGGTCGTGGAGTCGCTCGGGCACACCCGGATGCTCAAGTGGTCGTCGATCGGCGTCGCCCACTGGTTCGTGTTCCTCGGCTTCTACGGCCTCTTCCTAACCCTCGTCGAGGCCTTCGGCGAGGTCTGGGACCCGGCCTTCCACCTGCCGCTCATCGGCGAGTGGGGCCTGTGGAACCTCTTCGCCGACGTGATCGGCACCGGCACGATCATCGGGATCCTCTACCTGATCTACCGGCGCCAGAAGGACCACCCGCGCCGGCAGGGCCGGGCCAGCCGCTTCGCCGGCTCCAACGAGGGCCGCGGCTACTTCGTCGAGGCCGTCGTCCTGACCGTCGGCGTGTGCATCCTGCTGATCCGCGCGCTGAAGATCTCCTCAGGCCTCACCGACGCCCCGGCCTGGTCGCACCCCGTCTCCGGCCTGCTGGCCACCGTGCTGCCCGACAGCCCGGACCTGCTGAGCGTCGTCGCCTTCGTCAAGATCGTCGTCTCGCTGACCTGGCTCGTCGTCATCAGCCGGATCCTCAACATGGGCGTCGCCTGGCACCGGTTCAGCGCGTTCTTCAACATCTACTTCAAGCGCGACCCGGACGGCGCCCCGGCGCTGGGCCCGCTGCAGCCGATGACCTCCGGTGGCGAGCCCATCGACTTCGAGGACCCCGACGAGGACGCGACCTTCGGCCGCGGCAAGATCGAGGACTTCACCTGGAAGGGGATGCTCGACTTCACCACCTGCACCGAGTGCGGGCGGTGCCAGAGCCAGTGCCCGGCGTGGAACACGGGCAAGCCGCTCAGCCCCAAGATGGTGATCATGGACCTGCGGGACCACCTGTACGCCAAGGCCCCGTACCTGCTGGGTCAGCAGGCCGCGTCCGAGACCGCCCCGGACTACGACGTCCTCAAGCCCAGCGACGAGCAGGTCTGGACGTCGGGCTACGCCCGCATCGAGGGCACCAACGACGCGCAGGCCCACCGCCCGCTGGTCGGCACCCTCGAGGAGGGCGGGGTCATCGACCCCGACGTGCTGTGGAGCTGCACCAACTGCGGCGCCTGCGTCGAGCAGTGCCCGGTCGACATCGAGCACGTCGACCACATCGAGGACATGCGCCGCTACCAGGTGCTCATCGAGTCCAACTTCCCCTCCGAGGCCGGCGTGATGCTGCGCAACCTGGAGAACCGGGGCAACCCGTGGGGCGTCCAGGCCAGCACCCGCGAGGACTGGATGAAGGAGCTGGACTTCGAGGTCCGGCAGGCCGACGGCCCGCTGCCCCTCGACGTCGAGTACCTGTTCTGGGTCGGCTGCGCCGGCGCCATCGACGACCGCGCCAAGAAGGTCACCAAGGCCGTCGCGGAACTGCTGCACACGGCCGGCGTCGAGTTCGCCGTCCTCGGCTCGGGCGAGACCTGCTCGGGCGACCCGGCCCGCCGCATGGGCAACGAGTTCGTCTTCCAGATGCTCGCCCAGGAGAACGTGGCCACGCTCGACGGCGTCTTCGAGGGACGCGTGCCGGGGATGCGCAAGATCGTGACCACCTGCCCACACTGCTTCAACTCGCTGGGCCGCGAGTACCCGCAGGTCGGCGGAGAGTACGAGGTCGTCCACCACACCCAGCTGCTCAACCAGCTGGTGGCCGACGGCCGGCTGACCCCGGTCACGCCGGTCGACCGGAAGGTCACCTACCACGACCCGTGCTTCCTCGGCCGGCACAACAAGGTCTACACGCCGCCGCGGGAGATCCTCGGGTCCGTCCAGGGCCTGTCCACCCAGGAGATGCACCGCTGCAAGGACCGCGGCTTCTGCTGCGGCGCCGGCGGCGCCCGCATGTGGATGGAGGAGAAGATCGGCAAGCGGATCAACGTGGAGCGCACCGAGGAGGCGCTCGGCCTCGATCCGGACGTCATCTCCACCGCGTGCCCGTTCTGCATCACGATGCTCAGCGACGCGCTGACGTCGAAGAAGCAGGCCGGCGAGGCCGCCGAGCACGTCGAGGTCCTCGACGTCAGCCAGATCCTGCTGCGCTCGCTCGCGCCGGTCGGCACGCCCGGCACGGAGCACGGCGCGGAGGTCGGCACGAAGGGCGACGACGTGGCCGGCACCGGCTCGGCGGCGACGGAGCACGGCGCCCAGCACTGAGAAACACCCCCTGCCCCCACCACTCGCAAGCTCGCGGCCGGGCCCTGCAGGGGGCTCATCGTCCCGCGCGCTCTCCGGCCGGCGACCCCCCGGACGGCGGCCGGGGAGGCCGGGGGACCATCGTCGGGTGACCCGCGCCGACGCCCTCGCCCCCGCCGGCGGGGCCCGCCGGGGGCTGGTCCTCGTCGGGACGGCGATCGTGCTCACCGGGCTGAACCTGCGGACGGCGGTCAGCAGCGTCGGCCCGGTGCTGCAGGAGATCCAGGCCGGGCTGGGCATCTCCAGCGGTCTCACCGGGCTGGTGACCAGCCTGCCGCTGATCTGCTTCGCCGCTATCGGCTTCGCCGGGCCCCCGCTGAGCGCGCGGTTCCGCGACGGGCACGTGCTGGCCGGTGCGCTGCTGGCCATGGCCGCGGGCCTGGTCCTGCGGGCGGTGGCCGGGGCGTTCTGGCTGTTCGTCGCCGGCACCGTGCTGGCGATGGCCGGCGGCGCGCTGGGCAACGTGCTGCTCCCCAGCCTGGTCAAGCGGTACTTCCCGGCGCGGACCGGGCTGCTCGTGGGCGCCTACGGCACCGCGATGTCCGCGGGCGGGGCGGTGGCCTCGGTGTCGGCCGCGCCGATCGCGCGGGCCGCCGGGGACGCCGGCTGGCGCTGGGCCCTCGCGGTGTGGGCGGTGCCCGCTCTGCTGGCCGCGCTGCCGTGGCTCGCCGTGCGGCCCCGGGCGGGCGCCTCGCGCGCGACGCACGCGGCGCTGCCGATGCGCGCGCTGGTGCGCAGCCCCACGGCGGTCGCGCTGGCGGCCTACTTCGGCCTCCAGGCGATGCAGGCCTACGTCATCCTCGGCTGGACGGCGCAGTACCTGCGCGACACCGGGCTGGACGCCGCGACGGCCGGACTGCTGCTCGGGCTGAACACCGTGGTCTCCGTGCCGCTGAACGCGATCGTCCCACCGCTGTCGGTGCGCCCGCGGCTGCAGCGGCCGCTGCTGGTGTTCTTCGCCGCCTGCTACCTCGCCGGCTGGCTGGGGCTGATGCTGGCCCCGCTCACGGTGCCGTGGCTGTGGATGACCCTGCTCGCGGTCGGCATGAGCACCTTCGCGATGGTGCTCGCGCTCATCGGCCTGCGCGCCCGCACGCCGGAGACCACCGCGGCCTTGTCCACCGTCGTCCAGGGGTGGGGGTACGTGCTGGCCGGGGCCGGGCCGCTGCTGGTCGGCGTCCTGCTCGGCGCCACCGGCAGCTACGCCGGCATGTTCGTCCTCGCGTTCGCCGGCGTCGCGGCGCTGACGGCCACCGGCTGGCTGGCCACCCGGGCGCGGTACGTGGACGACGAGGTGGCGGCCCGCGCGGCGGTCGCCCCGGTCAGGGAGCCGGACGCCGCGTCTCGGCGCGGGTGAAGTTGCGGAACGACCGCGAGGGCGTCGGGCCGCGCTGGTCCTGGTAGCGGGAGCCGTAGACCGCCGAGCCGTACGGGTGCTCGGCCGGGGTGGTCAGCCGGAACAGGCACAACTGGCCGATCTTCATGCCGGGCCAGAGCGTGATCGGCAGGTTGGCCACGTTGGACAGCTCCAGCGTGATGTGTCCGGAGAAACCCGGGTCGACGAAACCCGCGGTGGAGTGGGTCAGCAGGCCCAGCCTCCCGAGCGAGCTCTTCCCTTCGAGCCTCGCTGCCATGTCGTCCGGGATGGTGACGACCTCCAGCGTCGAGCCGAGCACGAACTCGCCCGGGTGCAGCACGAACGGTTCGTCGCCGTCGGGCTCCACGAGCGTGGTCAGGTCGTCCTGCTGCTGGGCCGGGTCGATGTGGGTGTAGCGCGCGTTGTTGAAGACCCGGAAGAAGCGGTCCAGCCGGACGTCGATGCTCGAGGGCTGCACCAGCGCCTTGTCGTAAGGCTCGATGCCCAGGCGGCCCTCGGAGATCGCGGCGGTGATGTCGCGGTCGGACAGCAGCATGCGGCGGAGTGTAGGGACCCCCCTCCGGCCTGTCGGCCGGGCGGCGGAGTCCCGGGACCGCGCCCGCTCACCACTCCGGGCGAATCCGCACCGCACGCCCTCAACCGGACGCGCCGGGACGCCGATCCGAACCCGCCGGTCCTTCCCGACCGGCCGGAACCCGGGGCCCCGTGCCCCGGCGGAGTGGAGGGTCCGTGTCCCAGTCCCGAGGAGCGCCGCTGCGCCGCGGCGCCCTGGCGGTCGTGCTCGTCACCGCCTCGGTCGCCGGCTACGCCGGCGCCGCCGCCTACAGCGCACTCGCGTCCCCGGTCGTGCCGGTGGCCTCCGACTTCGGCCCCGACGACGGGCTCACCCGTTACGTGCTCACCGCCGGCGCGGGCGTGTCCCCCGCCGACCTGGTCCGCGCGGTCACCCCCGCCGACGGCGTCGTGAACGCCCAGCCGGTCGGCGACGATCGCGTCCTGGTGGCCACCGAGGGCCTGGCGCCGCACGACCTGGAGGCGCTGCCCGGCATCGCCGACGCCAGGTACTCGCCGCCGGTCCCCGTGGCCGCGGGGTCGGTCGCCGACCCGTACTGGCCGCAGTACGGGTGGAACCTGGAGAACACCGGCACGAACGCGCCCAACCAGGCCGCGGTGGCCGACGCCGACGGCGACGTGACCACCGGCTGGGAGGTCGGCACGGGCGAGGACGTCGTCGTCGCCGTGATCGACACCGGCTACGACTCCGACCACCCGGACCTGGCCGGCGCGCTGTGGACCAACCCGGCCGAACCCTGCGGTCCGGTCGACCGCGACGGCAACGGCAAGGCCGGCGACTGCCACGGCTGGAACTTCACGACCAACAGCGCGGACGTCGACAACGGCGCGGGCGGCACCCACGGCGCGAGCGTCGCCGGGGCGGTCGGCGCCCGCGCGGGCAACGGCCTGGGCACCGCCGGCGTGGCCCCGGACGTGACGATCATGCCGCTGGTCATCGGCAGCGGTGGCGGGGTCGACGTCGTCCTCGGCGCCGAGGCGATCCGCTACGCGGCCGACCACGGCGCCGACGTCGTCAACGCGTCGTGGGGCGGGGCCTTCGGCGGGTGGGCGCTGGACAACCTGCGCGCCGCCGTGGCCTACGCCGAGTCGAAGGGCGTGGTCGTGGTGGTCGCGGCCGGCAACGACGCCCGCGACCGGGACGCCGCCCCGGTGTACCCGGCCAGCCTGACCGAGCCCAACGTAGTGACCGTCGGGTCGTCGACCGCCGCGGACACCCGCAGCGACTTCTCGGCGTGGGGCGCCGGCTCGGTCGACCTCTTCGCGCCGGGCACGGTCGTCTTCACCACCTGGAACGACGGCGGCTACCGGCTGATCAACGGGACGTCGATCGCCGCGCCGCAGGTCGCCGGCGCGGTGGCGCTCTACCGACAGGCGATGCCGGGCGCGACACCGCGGCAGCTGCGCCAGGCCCTGCTCGAGGACGTCGACCCGGTCGGCGCGTTCGCCGGGCGGTCGGTCACCGGTGGCCGGCTCTCGCTGAGCCGCCTGCCGGCCCGCGCCGCGGACACCGTCTCCTACACCTTCACCTCGATGACCGCGCCCGCCGGCGTCGTCACCCCGCGCGTGGCCGCGGCGGGCCCGGCCGCGGCCGGCGAGTACGGCGTCACCCTCGGGCTCGGCATGGAGCACGAGGGCGAGATCTGGGCCGTCTCCGGCGTCGAGCTCACCGTCGGCGGCACCACGTTGGCGACCGACGACACCGGGACCGTGCACCTCCCACTCGGCCGGGCGACCGACCCGGCGGCGCTCGCCCTCTCCCCCACGGTGGAGCTCGGCGACGGCCGGTACGTCCTCACCGTCCAGCTCGACCGCGACGGTGCGGCCCTCGGCCGGACCCACGCCGCCCCGCTGCTGGTCGGGGCCGCGGCGGCGCCCGCGCCGGGCGGTGGCAGCTCGCCCGGCACCGGCACCGGCAGCGGGTCCGGCACCGGCGGCTCCGGCACGGGCACCGGCGGCACCGGGTCCGGCAACACCGGCACCGGCGGCTCCGGCACGGGCTCCGGCACCGGCACCGGCTCGGGCTCCGGCACCGGCGGCACCGGCACCGGCTCCGGCACCGGCACCGGCTCCGGCAGCGTCGGCTCGGGGAGCTCCGGCGGCAGCGGGACGGACCGGTCCACCTCGACCGGCGGCGGCTCCGGCAGCAGCGAAGCCGGCGGGTCCACGGGGACCGGCGCCGGCGGCAGCGGGTCGGGCGGCTCGGGCCGCAGCGACGCCGGCAGCGGGTCGGGGACCACCCCGGACGCGCCGTCCGGCGGCACCACGCCGACCGTCCCGGACGTGCCCTCGGGCACCCGGACCCCGACGACCCCCGAGGCCCCCGGCGGCTCGGGCGCCCCCATCCCCGGCGGCCAGAACGTCTACCCCTCCGTCGGCCCCTTCGGGATCACCTCGCTGAGCCCGGCCCGGGTGAGCACCGCCGGCGGGACGCTGGTGACCATCACCGGCACCGCGCTGCCGGCCGACCCGCGGGTCCGCATCGGCGACTCGGCGGCGGCCACCGTGGTCCGCGCGTCGGCCACCCAGGTCGTCGTCCGGGTCCCCGCCCGGGCGGCGGGCGTGTACGACGTGCACGTCTTCGCCCCGGACGGCCGGCAGTCGGTGCTCGTCGCGGCGCTGACCTATGCCGACCCCACCGGCGGGACGGCGCCGGGCGGCAGCGCGCCCGGCGGGACCGGCACCGGCGGCACGGGCGGCGGCTCCGGCACCGGTGGCACGGGCACCGGCGGGTCCTCCGGCGGCGGCACCGGCGGGTCCTCCGGCGGCGGCACCGGCGGCTCCGCGGGCGCCGGCGGGTCGGCCGACGTGCGCACCGGCCCGCACGGGCTCCGGCTGGTCCGCAGCCCGGTCTTCGCCGGACTCCGCACGGTCTGGTCGACCGACTGCTCGGGGACCTGCCGGGGCGTGCGGGTCTGACCCCTCCCGCGCCACCGGCCGGCCCCGCGTGGGCCGGCCGGGGGCGCGGACGCCGTTCCCGGCTCGGTGGCCGACGGGATCGCCGCCGTGGTCGACGGCTCGGCGTCCCTGGGCCCCGGCGGCCAGGACGTCACCGGGCTGTCCCAGCTGGCCGAGCGGCTGCGCTCGGAGGCGACCGGCTTCCTCGGGGAGATGCGCCGCTGAGGTCCGGGGTACCGTTCGGTCCCGGTGCCCGGCTGCTGCCGGGGCACCGGGACCGACGTGTGTCCGGGCCACGTCGGTGGGGCTCAGGAGACCAGCACGGGGAGGTGCGCCGGTACGTGAGCACAGGCGCCCGCCCGTCCCCGGCCCCGGGGGACGACGAGCTCTTCCGTGACGGTGGTGAGAACGGCCAGCTGATGGCCGCCTTCGACTGGTCCACCACGCCGGTGGGCCCGGTCGGGCAGTGGCCAGCCAGCCTGCGGCACGCCGTCCGCACAGTGCTGGTCTCCCGGTTCCCGATGATCCTGGCCTGGGGACCCGGGTACACCGAGTTCTACAACGACGCCTACGCGACGCTGATCGGCACCAAGCACCCCGGCGCCATCGGCGACGACCTGCGGGTGACCCTGGCCGAGGGCTGGGCGGCGCTGCAGGAGCCGGTGGAGCACGCGATGGCCGCCCGCGAGGCGTCCTGGCTCCCGCAGCTGCTGCTCCTGCTCGAGCGCGCCGGCTACCGCGAGGAGACCTACTTCACCGTCTCCCACGCCCCGGCCTACGGCGACGACGGCCGCGTCGCAGGCATGCACGCCGTGTGCACCGAGGTCACCGGGCAGGTGCTCGCCGAGCGCCGGCAGCGGCTGCTGCACGACGTCGCGACGTCGACCAGAGAGCTGGTCGACGAGGCCGCGACGGTCGCCGCGATGACCGCCGCGCTGGCCGGTGACCGGCTCGACGTGCCGTTCGCCGCCGTCTACCTCGCCGCCCCGGACGCGCCCGGACTGCGCCGCACCGCCGTGGTCGGCTGCACGCCCGAGCACCTGCCCGAGGTCGCCACGGCGCCGGGAGAGCTGCTCCCCCGGGACGTCGCCGCGCTCGGCGTCCCCAGCGGGCCCTTCGGCGACGCGGTGACCGAGGGCGTCGTCCTCCCGCTCGGCGGTCCGGACGGCGAGGCCGTGGGCGCGCTGGTGGTCGGGGTGAACCCCAACCGCGCGCTGGACGAGGAGTACCGCTCCTTCCACGAGCTGCTGGCCGGCCAGTTCACCGCCGCCGTCCGCAACGCCCGGGCCTACGCCGCGGAGCGCGCCCGCGCTGAGGCGCTGGCCGAGCTCGACCGGGCCAAGACGGCGTTCTTCGCCAACGTCAGCCACGAGCTGCGCACCCCGCTGACCCTGCTGCTCGGCCCGATCGCCGACACCCTCGCCGCGAACGGGCCCGGGCTGCCCGACGACGTCCGCGAGTCGCTGACCCTGGCGCTGCGCAACGGCCAGCGCCTGCAGCGGCTGGTCAACGACCTGCTGGAGTTCGTGAGCATCGAGGCCGGCCGGGCGTCGGCGGTGCGGGTGGAGACCGACGTCGCCGCGTTCACCGCCGAGCTGGCCGGGGTGCTGCGCGCCGCCGCCGAGCGCGCGGGCCTGCGGCTCACCGTCGCCTGCCCACCGCTGGACCGGCCCGCGCACGTGGACCCGCGGATGTGGGAGAAGATCGTCCTCAACCTGGTGTCCAACGCGGTGAAGTACACCTTCGTCGGCGGCATCGACGTCACGCTGCGGGCCGACGGCGACGACCTGGTGCTGATCGTGGCCGACACCGGGGTCGGCATCCCCGCCGCGGAGCTGCCGCACCTGTTCGAGCGCTTCCACCGCGGCGTGGGCACCGCCGCGCGCAGCCGGGAGGGCAGCGGGCTCGGCCTGGCTCTCGTGCGCGAGCTGGCCACCCTGCACGGGGGCGCCGTCAGCGCCACCAGCGAACCCGGCCGCGGCAGCAGCTTCACGGTGCGCGTCCCCCTCGGCGCGCCCGACGCCCCGACCGGCGCCCCCGCCGTCCCGTCGGCGTCCTCGCGCGGCGGGGTGGTCACGCCGTGGGAGGACGTCGCGGACGACACGGGCCCGCGGACCCCGGCCGCCACCCCGGGCACCAGCGTGCTGGTCGTCGACGACAACGCCGACATGCGCGCCTACCTGACCCGGCTGCTGTCCCCGATCTGGACGGTCCGGACGGCGATCAACGGGCAGGAGGCGCTGGCGAGCGTCGCGGCCGCGCGGCCCGACGTCGTGGTGACCGACGTGATGATGCCCGGGCTCGACGGCTTCGGGCTGCTCCGCGCGCTGCGGGCCGACCCGGCGGTGCGCGACGTCCCGGTCGTGATGCTCACCGCCCGGGCCGGCCAGGAGGCGGCGGTCGAGGGCTTCTACGCCGGGGTGGACGACTACCTGGCCAAGCCGTTCGAGTCCGCCGAGCTGATCGGCCGGCTGCGCGCGGTCCTGGAGCGCGCCGCCGGCCGCGCGGGGGTGGGGAGCCGTCCCGCGGCCCCCGGCCCGCAGCCGCCGACCGTCGCGGCGGACGGTGACGCGACCCCCACGGTGCCGCCCCGCCCGCGCCTCCCGGGGACCCCGCACGCGGCTGCGCCGTCGGCCGCCCCGGCGCCGGCCGCCTCCGTCGACACCGCCGTCCGCCGGCAGTGGCGCTTCCCGGCCGACACGAGGTCCATCCCGGCACTGCGGCGGCGGCTGTGGGCGCTGTTCGCCGAGGCCGGCCTGGACGAGGACCTCGCCTACGACCTGGTACTGGCGGCCTGCGAGGCGGCCACGAACGCCATCGAGCACGCGCAGGAGCCGGCCGAACCGGTCGTCGACATCGGCGCCGAGGTGGTCGCCGGCCGCGTCGAGGTGACCGTCCGCGACCACGGCCGGTGGCGGGAGCGGGTGCCGAGCATGGACCGGGGCCGCGGCTCGATGCTGATGAGCGCCGTCGGAGAGGTCACCGCGACGCCCAGCCCCGCGGGCACCACCGTCGTCATCCGCGCCGGCGGCCCCCCGCTCCCCTCCGACGGGGCGCTCCGGTAAGCTCGAACAGCACTCCGCGGGTGTAGTTCAATGGCAGAACATCAGCTTCCCAAGCTGACAGTGCGAGTTCGATTCTCGTCACCCGCTCTCCTTCCCGGGCTGCGGCACGCGCCAGGGCGGCTGGGTGCCGCACAGGTCGATCTCCTGGGGCCTGGCCACCCTCCTCGGCGCGGCCGACACGCTCGGCGGGGACGTGTGAACCGACGACCTCCGGCCCGTCGCGGGTGACCCCACGCGACCGAGCGCGTCCGCCCTGGTCGCACCGTCACCCGATCCGGTCACGCCCCGTTTGCCGTGCAGGCGACCGGGCACCGACCCCGGGCCCGGTGTCGTCCACGAGGAGACGGAATGAGCGAGCCCGACCGCACCCGCACCCGCACCGACCTCGACCCCCCGACCGCGGTGGCCGCCCCCACCGCGCCGGACGGGGCGCACGCCACCCGCGGCGCCGCCCGGGACGCCGTCGACGCCCAGCACGCCCGCTACGGCGGCATCAAGTGGGGCGCGGCGTTCTTCGGCTGGCTGTCGGCCAACGGCCTGGCCGTGCTGCTGCTGGCCATCCTCTCGGCGGCCGGGGTCGCCTTCGGCCTGACCCAGGTGGAGACCGCGGACGAGGCCGCCCGGCAGGCCACCACCATCGGCCTCACCGGCGGCATCGCCCTGCTGGTCGTGCTCTTCCTCGCCTACCTCGCGGGCGGCTACGTGGCCGGCCGGATGGCCCGCTTCGACGGCGCCCGGCAGGGCCTGGCCGTGTGGCTCATCGGCCTGGTCGTCGTCCTCGTGCTCGGCCTCCTGGGCGTACTGCTGGGGGCGCAGTACAACGTGCTCTCCCAGCTGAACCTGCCGAGCATCCCGGTCAGCGGCAGCACCGCGACCACCGCCGGCATCGTCGCGGGCGTCGCGGCCGCGCTGGTCTCGCTGCTCGGCGCGCTGCTGGGCGGCGGGCTGGGGACCCGCTACCACCGCAAGATCGACCGCGTGGGCTTCTCCGCCTGACCGGTGTCACGGCAGCGGGGCCGCCCCTACTCCCCGGCCGTCGAGGCGGGCTCCTCGACGGCCGAGGGGCGGTCGACGGGCGACCCGCTGTCCTGCACGGCCTGGCTGCAGCGCGGCACGAGCAGCAGGACGGCGAGCACGATGGCCAGCCCGGCGAGGAAGGTGGCCGCGACGACCCCTCGGCCCCGGCGACGTCGGGCGGTGGGGTCGTCCCCGCCGGATCGGTCCCCGGGCCCGTCGCCGTGCGGTCGTGGATCGATCGGCGGCATCGTCGACTCCCGTCCGTGTCGGTCGCGCACTGCGTGCGCACCAGTCCCCTGCCCCGCCGGCGCACCGCCCATGCACGCCCCGTCCGGCCGTACCCTGCGCCTTCAGCACGAGTCGGGGAGGGGGCGGGGGCCCGTGCCACCGTGGCGGGACGACGTCCGCCCGACGTCCCTGGCGGCGCGGCTGCGCGCGGCCGGCTGCGTGTTCGCCGAGGAGGAGGCCGCCGCGCTGCTGGCCGCGGCGACCGGCCCGGACACCCTCGCGGCGATGGTGGCCCGCCGGGTGGCCGGTGAGCCGCTGGAGACGGTCCTCGGCTGGGCCGGCTTCTGCGGCCTGCGCGTCGCGGTGGGACCCGGCGTCTTCGTGCCCCGGCAGCGGACCGCGCTGCTGGTCGAGCAGGCCGTGGCACTGCTGCGGTCGGTCCCCGGCACCCCGGTGGTCGTCGACCTGTGCTGCGGCTCCGGCGCGGTGGGGCTCGCCGTGGCCGCCGGCGCCGGCCCGGTCGAGCTGCACGCGGCCGATGTCGACCCCGTCGCCGTCGACTGCGCTCGGCGCAACCTCGCGGCGGTCGGCGGCCGGGTGCGCCAGGGCGACCTCTACGCGGCGCTGCCCGACGGGCTGCGCGGCCGGGTGAACCTGCTGGCGGTCAACGCGCCGTACGTCCCGAGCGCGGCCATCGCGTCCATGCCCCCCGAGGCGCGCGACGCCGAGCCGTGGACGGCGCTGGACGGCGGCCCGGACGGCACCGACCTGCAGCGCCGGGTCGCCGGGGGGGCACGCTCGTGGCTGACACCCGGCGGGGTCCTGCTGCTCGAGACCAGTGCCGGGCAGGCGCCGCTGACCGCCGCCGTGGTGCGGACCGGCGGACTGCACGCCACCGTGGTGCGCGACGACGAGCGGGACGCGACGGTGGTGGTCGGGACGGCGGCCCCGGACGGCGTGTCCGAGTCGTCACCGTCCGCTTTGACACACCCGGTGACTGTGCGGGACGGATCAGTGACGCCGTGACCAGGGCGGATGCGGGCCCTTGGTCCCTGCCGCCCCGCAATGGGGCGATGCACGATCCCCGCATGGACGACGCGCACCGGCTCAGGGACGAGCCGGAACAGGATCGGCCGGGCTCGCCCGTCGCGGACGACGCCCCGGACGGGCACCACCGGGTGGAGCCGGTGCGGCTGGTCCCGCTGGTGCCGCGGCGGCAGCACCCCTGGCTGCTCGTCGAGGTCGACGGCGCCCCGGCCGCGTACGGCGCCCTGGTCTGGTCGCTGCGCGAGGCCGCCCGCCGGGAGGCCACCGTGGTCGCCGTCTGCGTGGTGGACGACGACGGCGAGGACCCGCTCGCGGGTCTGGCCCGCCCGGCACCGCGCGCGGGCGCCGCCGCGCTGGAGCGGCTGGAGGCCCAGGTGCTGCGGGCCATCGCCGAGACCGGCGTCTCCGGCCGGGTCCGCACCGCCGTCCTCGCCCGACCGGTGTTCGAGGCCCTGAGCAGCGCGGCCCGCGGCGCCGACCTCGTGCTCGTCAGCGGGCAGGGGAAGGCCCTGCTGCGTCCCGCCGTCCCCCGGCAGCCGACCCGCCGCCTGGCCCGCGGCGCGTGACGGGGGCCGCCATCACCACGTCGCCGCCGCGCCCCCGAGAGCACCCCGACCGCCGGGCCCTGACCCCGCCCGGCGCCGGGGCGGTCGGCCTGCCCTCGGTCGACGTGCCCGTCCGCGGCGGCCACCCGGCCGCGCACAGCGAGCGGGTCGACGTCACGCTGCGCGGGGTGGTCCGCGCCGCCCTCGAGGCCACCGGTGCCACGTACGGCGCGCTGGGCGTCCTCGACGACACCGGCGCGGGCTTCGAGCGCTTCCTCGTCGTCGGCATGGACGCCGCCACCCGCGAGCGGATCGGCCGGCTCCCCGTCGGGGCGGGCGTCCTCGGCCTGCTGCTGCAGCGACCCGAGCCGCTGCGCCTCGATGACCTGACCGCGCACCCGGCCGCGGTCGGCTTCCCGCCGGACCACCCCCCGATGCACGCCTTCCTCGGCGTGCCGATCCGGGTGCACGACGCCGTCTTCGGCCACCTCTACCTCACCGTCGAGAGCGGCGGCGGGTCGTTCTCCGACGCCGACGAGGCCGCGGCGGTGGCGCTGGCGGCCACCGCCGGCCTGGCGATCGCCAACGCCGAGCTGGTCGAGCGGGCCGAGCACCGCCGGGCCTGGGCCCAGGCCGGCACCGACATCGCGACCGCGCTGCTGTCCGGCGCCGACCCCGACACCGTGCTGCGCTCCATCGGCGAGCAGGTCGCCGGCCTGGCCTCGGCCGACGCCGCCGGCGTGCTGGTGCCCGACCCGTGCGACGAGGACTCCCTCACCGTCGTGGTCGCCGTCGGGCTGGACGACGACGACCCCGAGGGCGTGCGGCTGCCCCTCGTCGACACCCAGCTGGGGACGGCGCACCGCACCGGCGTGCCGGTGCTCATCCCGGACGTCCGCACCGCGGCGGTCGGGGGCCAGCGGGCGCCGGTGCTCGGCGAGCTGACCCACCGCTTCGGTCCCACGCTGATGATCCCGCTGGGCGGGCGCCCGGCGCTGGGCACCGTGGTCGCCATGCGGCTGCGCGGCCGCGAGCCCTTCGCCCCGGACACCCTCGAGCTCGCCTCCGCCTTCGCCGCCCAGGCCTCCGTGGCCCTGGAGCTGGCCCGCAGCCAGCAGCGGGAGCGCCGGCTGCAGGTGCAGGCCGACCGCGACCGGATCGCCAGGGACCTGCACGACCACGTCGTCCAGCGGATCTTCGCCACCGGCCTGGCGCTGGACCGGGTGAGCCGCTCGCTGGAGGACGAGCACCCCGCGACGGCGGCGGCGCTGGCCGAGCGGGTCGACGAGCTCGACGGCACCATCGCCCGCATCCGCTCGGCGATCTTCGAGCTGCACGAGGCCGACGACGCCTCACCTGACGCCGTCCGCACCCGGATCGTCGACGTCGTCCGCTCGATCACCGGCGGGCAGGGGCTGCGGCCGGACGTGCGGCTGCGCGGGGACGAGGACCTGCCGCCCGCGCTGCTGCCCGACGTCGTCGCCGTCGTCCGCGAGCTGGTGACCAACGTCGTCCGGCACGCGCAGGCCACCCGGGTGACGGTGTCGGTGACCGTCGACGCCGAGGTGCGCGTCGTGGTCACCGACAACGGAGTCGGGCTGCCCGCGGTCGCCGTGCGCAGCGGACTGACCAACCTGGCCGACCGCGCCGAGCGGCACGGCGGCCGGCTGACCACCTCCACCGGACCGAAGGGCACGCAGATCCGCTGGCACGTGCCGGTGTCGCGCCGGGACTGAACCGGCCTCCGGGTGACGTGCTGGAACGGCCCCCGGAAGGACCCTCCTGCCCCCACCACTCGCGGGCTCGCGGCGGGCCCCTGCAGGAGGGCCGCCAGGACGGGGTCCTCAGTCGGGGCGGTCGCGCAGCTCGGTGGCGAGGATCGCGGCCTGGGTGCGCCGCTCGAGGCCCAGCTTGGCCAGCAGGTGGCTGGTGTAGTTCTTCACCGTCTTCTCCGCCAGCCCCATGCGGACGCCGATCTGGCGGTTGGTGAGGCCCTCGCCGATCAGCCGCAGCACCGTGCGCTCCTGCTCGGTGAGCACGGCCAGCCGGCGGTCCCGCTCGGCCGGGCGGCGGCGCGCCGAGGCGGCGGCCCCGGCGTCCCGGTCGAAGAGCGTGCCCCCGTCGGCGACGGTCCGGACGGCGGTGACCAGCGCCGAGCCGCGGACCTGCTTGAGCACGTAGCCCGAGGCCCCGGCGGCGACGGCGGCGGCCACGGCGTCCTCGTCGGGGAAGCTGGTCAGCACCAGGCAGCGCAGGCCGGGCACCCGCTGGCGCAGCTTGCGGCAGACCTCGGCGCCGTCCCCGTCGGGCAGGCGCATGTCGACGACGGTGACGTCGGGCCGCACGGCCGGCACCCGGGCGAGGGCCTCGGCGACCGAGCCGGCCTCACCGACGACGGTGATGACCGGGTCCTCCTCCAGGACCTCCGCCACGCCCCGCCGCACCACCTCGTGGTCGTCGACGAGAAAGACGCGCACGGCACCGTCGCTCGCCCCCACGGGCAGCCCCCTCCGGAGAGTGACCCTCTTCACACAGCGTAGCCAGTGCCCGGAGGGGTCACCAGCCCACCGGCAGCTAGCCGGGCAGCAGGAGCGCCGCGTACAGCGTCAGGCCGGGACCGAACGCCATCGCCACGACCGGGCCGTCGACGTCGGCGAGCTCCTCGAGCACGAGCAGCACCGTGGCCGACGAGCAGTTGCCGTGCTCGGCCAGCACGTGCCGGGAGGCGGCCAGCTGCTCCTCGGCCAGGCCCAGGTGGTCGCGGACGACGTCGAGGATCCGCGGCCCGCCGGGGTGCACCGCCCAGCCGGCGACGTCCTCGACCCGCAGCCCGGCGCCGGTGAGCAGTTCCTCGACGACGTCGCCGACGTGCCGGGAGAGCACGTCGGGCACCCGCGGCGACAGCCCCATGCGGAAGCCCAGGTCGGTGACGTCCCAGGTCATGTGGTCGGCGGTCGAGGCGTCCGTGCGGGCCACCACGCCGGCCAGCCGCCGCTGCCCTCGTCCCGCCCGCCCGGGCTCCAGGACGACGGCCGCCGCCGCGTCGGAGAACAGCGCGTGCGCGATGACCTGCTCGAGCTCCCGGACCGGCGGCTGCACGTGCAGGCTGGTGAGCTCGCAGCACAGCAGGACGGCCGGGCGGGACCGGGCGGTCACGTAGTCGCCGACGGCGGCCAGGCCCGGGATCGCGGCGTAGCAGCCCATGTGCCCGACGAGCAGCCGCTGCAGCCCCGGCGGCATACCCAGGTCGCTGGCCAGCCGGATGTCCAGCCCCGGGGTGGCGTAGCCGGTGCAGGTGGCGACGGCGAACAGGCCGACGTCCCCCGGCGCCAGGCCGGCGTCGTCGAGGGCGGCGGCGACCGCCTGCTTGCCCAGCGGCAGCGCCTCCTGCACGTAGCGCTGCATCCGCGCGCCGGTGCTCCACCCGCTGATGTCCTCGTCGATCGGGTTGGCCACCGCGTGCCGGCGGCGCACCCCGGAGCCGGCGAAGACCCGCCTGGCCGCGCGGACGCCGTCGTAGTGACCGGCGAAGAAGCCGTCCCAGACCGCGTCCTGGTCGATCGTCGTCGGCAGCGCGCGACCGGCGCCGGTCAGGACGGCCGTCATCGGCGCAGCTCACGGGCGCTCATAACCTCGACCCTAGGGGCGGCCGGGGCGGCGCGCCGCCCCGTCGGGCGGCTCACCGGCGCCGCCCGTAGCCGGCGAAGACGACGGCAGTGGACCGGACCGGCTTCATGCGGACCGTGTCGCGCCGGCCGAGCAGCCAGGCCAGCGCCTCCCGGAACGAGGGCCGCAACCCGACCAGGCGGAGGTCCAGCCCGAGGTCGTCGGCGGCGGCGAGCAGGCGGGTGCGGTCGACGAACAGCGCGGGGTCATGGAGGCCCGGCGGCGGGCCGCCGGGCAGCCGCTCGGCCACGGTGACCATGAGGAACCGCCCGATCCGGGTGTCGGCCAGGGCGTCGACGACCAGCGTGCCCCCGGGTCGCAGCAGCCGGGCGCACTCGGCGAGCACGCCCACGTCGTCCTCGACGTGCTCGAGGATCTCCCCGGCCACCACGACGTCGGCGCACCCGCCGGCCAGCGGGACGGCGAGCACCGAGCCGCGCACCGCCAGGACGCCGTGCTCGCGGGCCAGCCGCAGGCCCGGCAGCCCGAGGTCAACCCCGACGTGCCGGTAGCCGAGCCGGGCCGCGTGCGGCGCCATGAGCCCGCCGCCGCAGGCGAGGTCGACGAGCACCGCCTCGGGACCGGGCGCCGGCGGGATGTGCTCGGCCCGCGAGGCCGCAAGCCAGTGCAGCGCGGCGAACTCGCCGGAGGCGTCCCACCACTGGCCGGCCAGCGCGTCGTACTGGGCGAGGTCGTTCCGGGGCAGCCGACCCATGCGTGCGGTTCAGCCCCTTTTCAGCGGATCGTGGCCCCAGTTCATCAGCGAGTAGCGCCACTTGGAGGTCTCGACGTCCGCCTTGGCCGGCTGCTGCGCCAGGTGGCGGGCGACGTAGCCGTGCACCTTGCGCATGTGGGCGAGGTCGTCGTCGCTGAGGTCGGACTTCTTCGTCCGGAGCAGCTCGACGATCCGGCGTCCCTCGGCGTGGCCGGTGGACTCTCCGGACCCGTCCTTCTTCTGGCCGACCGACTGCGACTCCTCGGTCTCCAGCCACTTCTCGAGCTCCGAGGGGCTCATGTTGACCGCCTCGTCGAACTCGCGGCGGACGGTGTCCAGGTCGTCGTCCTCGGCCATGCCTGCTCCAGCGGGTGTCGGCGCGGATCGGGCCGCGTGTCGGGTGCTGCTCGTCGCGGTACCGCAGGTGGGTGGTGCGGAAACGGACCGACGTGACCGGCGCGGCCGTCGCCCGCGGGCAGACGCCCGAGGAGGTGCTCGACCGCAACCTCGCCGAGCTGCTGCAGGAGATGCGGGTGGCGATCACCGGCGTGCAGATCCTGTTCGCCTTCCTCCTCACGCTGCCGTTCAGCGCCCGCTTCGGCGAGCTCGGCGCCTACGGGACGACGGTCTACGCGGTCACCCTGCTCAGCACCGCGACCGCGATGCTGGTGCTGATCGCGCCGGTCTCCTTCCACCGCACGCTGTTCCGGCAGCGGCGCAAGCAGGAGCTGGTCGCCTTCGCCGACGGCGCGCTGCTGGTGGGCTTGGCGCTGCTCCTGCTCGGCATCGCGGCGGCGGTGCTGCTCGTGCTCGACGTCGTCCTCGGCCGGTGGCCGGCCCTCGCCTGCTGCGCCTTCGTCGTGGTGCTGGGCCTGGTGGCCTGGTACGCCGTGCCCCTGTACCACCGGCGGTCACGCGACGGTTGAGGCCCTGGGAGATGCTGCGCGGGTGAACGTCACCGTCGTGGGCAGCCTCAACGAGGACGTGCTGGTCCGTGTCCCGAGGCTGCCCGGGCGGGGCGAGACCGTCGTGGGGCGGCAGACGGTCCTGGCGCCGGGCGGCAAGGGCGCCAACCAGGCCGCGGCGGCCGGTCGGCTCGCGGGGGCGGTGGCCATGGTCGGCCGTGTCGGCGACGACCCGGCCGCCGACCGGCAGCTGACCGCGCTCGCCGACGCCGGGGTGGACGTCACCGCGGTGGTGCGGACGGCGGGGGTCCCCACCGGCAGCGCGACCATCCCGGTCGAGGACGCCAGCGGCGAGAACCTCATCGTCGTCGTCCCGGGGGCCAACGCCGAGCTGGGGCCCGCGGACGTCGACGTCGCGGCGGTGCGCCGGGCCCGGGTGGTACTGCTGCAGCTGGAGGTGCCACTGGAGACGGTGCAGGCCGCGGCCGCCCTGGCACCGGGCACCGTCGTCCTCACCCCCGCGCCGCCCCAGCCACTGCCGGACGGACTGCTCGCGCGGGTCGACGTCCTGGTGCCCAACGAGCACGAGCTGCTGCACCTCTGACCGGCGCGCCCCCCGGCGACCGGACGCCGGGCGAGCTGGCGCAGCTGGCCCGCGGCCTGACGAGCGGCACGGTGGTGGTCACCCTGGGCGGGCGGGGCGCGCTGCTCGTGCCGGACGACGGCCCGGCCCTGCTGCAGCCGCCGCTGCCGGTGCGGCCCGTGGACACCACCGGCGCCGGGGACGCCTTCTGCGGGGCGCTCGCCGTCGCCCTGGCCGCGGGCCGGCCAGCGGCCGAGGCGGTGGCGAGCGCGGCGACGGCGGCGGCGCTGTCGACCGCCGGGCCCGGCGCCCGCGGGGCGTTGCCCGACGCCGCCGCGCTGGCCGCGGCGCGGTCCGGGCTGCCGGTCGCCGTCCCGGTGGCGGAGGCGGTTGACCGGGCCGCCGGCCGGGCACAGGCTCGGCCAGCCGACGACCGAGGAGGACCCGCGATGACCGACCCGGAGCGCCCACCGCACACGCCCGAACCCGCCGAGGGCGGCGACCCGCCCGGTCAGGAGGACGCCGGCCGAACCCCCCGCGCCGAGGAGCCCGCGGAGGGCGGGGACGTCCCCACCGAGGGCGCCGACACCCCCTGATCGGTGCGGACGTGGGCCCGACCGCGTCTGCACCGGGGTCGCCACGCCGGGAAACGTGACGCATCTCTCCGTGACTCCCGCTCAACTCACCGTCGCGGGTCTGTTTCGCGCGCGGTCGCCCAGGGGACGCTGGCTGCCATGGAGGACACCCAGCACCAGCCCCGAGTAGGTACCGAGACGTCGGAGGAGCGCCCGGCCGATGAGTCGCAGGCCCAGCAGGCCTCGGTCGCTCCCCTGGCCCGGCTGCTGGCCAACCCGCGCCGGACCCGCCGGGCCTGAGTGAGGGAGGACCCCCTGCGCCCCACAGTGTGAGGATCCTGCAGGAGGACCCCGTCCTCCGCACCGCTCGCGAGTTCGGGGCGGTGCCCGGGACGGGGCCGCCCCGGGGTCACGGATCGTCACACCCGCCCCACGGATCCCCGTCGTCCCGGTCAGCTCGGGCGTACCTCGTCACTCACCGCAACCACCTGCCGGCAGGTTCCGGCGTGCCGCGAACTGCTCCGTCACGCCCTGCGGCAGCATCGCCGACGTGACCGCAGCCGCCATCCCCCTCACCGCCGACGACACCTCGGTCCCCGTCCGCCGGAGCCGGGCCGAGCGGCAGGCGATCGTCCTGGACACCGCGGAGCGGCTCTTCGCGACCCGCAGCTCGCGCAGCGTGGGGATGGACGAGCTGGTGCGCGAGACGGGGCTGGGCAAGATGACCGTCTACCGGCTGTTCAAGAGCAAGGACGACCTGGTCGGCGCCTACCTCGCGCGCAAGGCGGCCACCGTGCTCGCCCGCATCGACGCCGAGCTCGAGCGCCTGGAGGGCGACCCGCGGGCGGCGCTGCTGTCGGTGGTCGACACCGTCGAGGCCGACGTCACCCGTGCCGGCTTCCGTGGCTGCCCCTTCACCAACGTCAGCAGTGAGTACGACGACCCGGAGCACCCCGCGCGCAGCGCCGCCGCCGACTACAAGTTCGAGCTGCACGCCCGGCTCGAGCGCCTCGCCGAGCAGGTCGCCCCGGGCTCCGGCGAGGACCTCGCCGCGCAGGTCCACCTGATCATCGACGGGATGTACCTCTCCGGCGGGCTCCTGGGCCCCGACGGCCCCGCCTCGCACGGCCGCCGGCTGGCCGAGCGGCTCGTCGACACCGCCGCTCGCTGAACCTGCGGAGCCGCCGAGCGGCCCGCAGGATGGGGCGGTGAGCACCGACCGCAGCCGGCCCGACCTCGACGACACCACCGTGGAGGGCCTCGGCAAGCTCTCCGAGGCCCTCGAGACCATCGAGCAGGCGCGCGGCCAGCTGTACGGCTTCCACCAGCACTCCGGCAAGGCCGACCTGCTGCTCCAGGACGCCGTCGAGCTCCTCCGCAAGGCCGGCCACACCCAGCTCGCCGACGACCTCGACCGCGACCTCGTCGGCCGCAACGTCGTCGCCGACCGCTGGACCTTCCAGATCGTCGAGGACTACGACGCCAACTACTGGTCGGTCTTCCGCGACTTCGACCAGCGGGCCCGCGACGAGCTGGCCGACGGCGACCGGCACGTCTACGAGGCCCGGATGAAGCAGCGCGAGCGCACCCAGGGCCACCCCAACCACGAGGCCGGCCCCGTCCTGGACGAGTGAAGAAGGACCTCCCTGCCCTCGCCACTCGCAAGGTCGCGTCGGGACCCTGCAGGGAGGCCGAGCGGAGTCGCGACCTGGCCCGCGCCCGCCGCAGACTGGGCCCATGACGATGCCCGAGCCCGACGAGCCGCGCGACGCCCAGCCCCTCGGCAGCGAGGCGGCCCCACCCGGTGACCCGGAGTCCCAGGGCGGCACCCCCGGCCCGGCCGACGGCATCGCCGGTCCGAGCTGGCCGCCGGCCGGGACCGAGCCGGAGGCGCAGCGCTGACCGTGCGCGGGACGGCGGCGGGCAGGAGACTCGACCCGTGACCACCCCCGGCTCCGACCCCCTGCGCACCCCGACCGGCACCCCCGGGACGACCACGGGTCCGGCCACCACCGGCCCGGCCGCCACCGACAGGACGACGACGTCCGAGCGTTCCCCCGTCCGCAACGCCGGCCGGACCGCGGGCCGCACGCTCGCCCTGGCGCTGCTGCTGTTCGTCACCGTGGTCCTGGTGCTCTTCGTCGTCTTCAACAACCAGACCGTCCAGATCAGCCTGGTCTTCACCGACCTCCAGGCCCCGCTGGTGCTCGCGCTGGTCATCGCCGCGGGGCTCGGCGGCCTGCTGGTCTGGCTGGCCGGGCTGGTGGTGCGCGCCCGCCGCCGCAACTGAGTCCGGCCGCCGCGGCTCACCCCCGAGGGGGACGGCGCGGTCGGGTGCTCGCTCGGTGTCACCGGCCGGTGCGGGACCCTGCAGGAGGGCACGCTCGTCACGGTCCGGTCGCCGGCCGTCGTCCTCCCGTAGGCAGCGGCCGCCGGTCGTTTCCACCGTGACGACGGCGGGCATGGCCACCGGTGACAGCGGCGTCGGACAGGAGGCTCCCGTGAGCGACCCCCAGGGCAGCGACCGGATCCAGCAGGACATCCCCACCGCGTCGGGCACCGGCGACAACAGCAGCACCGGCTCGGGCTTCGAGGACGTCCCCCTCACCCGCGAGGAGGCCGTCGAGCGCGACGCCGCCGCGGGCGACGACCTTCCCGCCCGCGCCGACTCCGACGTCGCCCGGGCCCGGACGGACGGCCCGTCCGGCGAGGTCCGGTGACCACCCCACGATCCGGAGGCAGGGACACCTGATGAGCCAATCGGACGACACCGGTTACGGGGAGTCCCCGGACACCACCAACGGCCCCAGCCGGAGCGACCTCGTCGACGGCGTCCCCGGCGAGGACCGGTCCGACGGTGGTGAGCGGGACGAGGTCACTCTCACCACCGACGACGACGCCCAGCGCGACGACGGGACGGTGCGCCCCGGGAACGTCCCCGACTGAGCAGCCCACGACGCGAGGAGAGCGCATGAGTGAGCCGCAGCCCGCAGGCGGGACCGGACCGGACCAGACCAACCTGGTGGACGGCGTCCCCGGCGAGGACCGGTCCGACGGTGGTGAGCGGGACGAGGTCACCCTCACCACCGACGACGACGCCCAGCACGACGACGCCCCGGTGCGGCCCGGCAACAGCTGAGACGCCCCCCGGGGTCCCGCCGGCCCCGTCCAGAAACTCGTCCCGAGCCTGCGAGGGATGAGGAGGACGGGGTCCTCACCCGGTGGGGGGCAGGGGGCCTCCTTCAGATCCAGCCGTGCCGGCCCGCCGCCTCCACGGCGGCCTGCCGGTTGGGTGCGCCCTGCTTCACCGCCGCGGCCGACAGGTGGTTGCGCACCGTCCCCGGTGACAGGTGGGCACGGGCGGCGATTTCCTTGACCGGCGCACCCCCGGCGGCCAGCTCCAGGACGTCGGCCTCACGCGGCGTCAGCGGGCTGTCCCCGGCACTGATCGCCTTCGCGGCCAGCTCCGGGTCCACGTGCCGCCCGCGGCGGGGCGGGTGCGACGGACGGGTGCACGGCGACCTCCTCGGTGCGCCCGCCGGCCGGGGGTCCGGCCGGTCCTCCGGACGCGCCCCCGATGCTGCCGCCGTCCCGCGTCGATCGAGCGCCGCGGTGGGGCCGCCGACCGAGCGAGCGATGTACGCAGACCCCACCCCAGCTCGGCGAGGTGTGTGGGCCCGCGCCGTGCGGGCGGACGGCGGGACGGCCTAGCCTTCGGCGGCATGGCGGACTCAGGAACTCTGACCGGACGGCGGGCCCTCGTCACCGGGGGCGCCTCGGGCATCGGCCGCGCGTGCGCGGTGCGACTGGCCGGGGCCGGCGCGGAGGTGGTTGTCGTCGACCGCGACGCCGAGGCGGCGGAGGCGGTGGCGAAGGAGGTCGGCGGCAGAGCGGTCGCCGTCGACCTCTCCAACCTCGACGCGGTCAGCGCGCTCGACGTCGACGTCGACGTGCTGGTCAACAACGCGGGGCTGCAGCACGTGGCCCCGGTGCACGAGTTCCCGGTGGACCGGTTCTCGCTCATCCTGCGGCTGATGCTGGAAACGCCGTTCCGGCTGGCCCGGTCCGCGTTGCCGCACATGTACGAGCGCGGCTGGGGGCGGGTCGTCAACGTCAGCTCGGTCCACGGGCTGCGGGCCTCGGCGTACAAGAGCGCCTACGTCACCGCCAAGCACGGCCTCGAGGGGCTGTCGAAGGTGATCGCCCTGGAGGGCGCCCCGCACGGCGTCACCTCCAACTGCGTCAACCCCGCCTACGTGCGCACCCCGCTGGTGGAGAACCAGATCGCCGACCAGGCGAGGGCGCACGGCCTGTCCGAGGACCAGGTCGTCGAGCAGGTCATGCTCGCCCCCGCGGCGGTCAAGCGGCTGATCGAGCCCGACGAGGTCGCCGAAGCGGTCGCCTACCTCTGCTCCCCGGCCGCGGCGTCGATCACCGGCAGCTCGCTCGTCATGGACGGCGGGTGGAGCGCGCACTGATGGCGGACCCCCTACCCTCGTCGACCCGCCGGCTCGCGGCGGGACCCGGGGGGCCGGCGGCACCGTCCGGGCGGCTCGGCGGCGCCGCGGAGTACTTCGCGCTGCTGCTCGAGGAGGCGGCGGCGATCGAGTTCGAGGGGCCGGTGGTGCGCGCCCGCGCGGCCGGTGCCGACAGCGCGACGTTGGCCGGGCTTGAGGGGGTCAAGCTGCTGGCCCTGCAGGTGCGCGAGGCGTTCGCCGCGCGGCGCCGCCGGGAGTCCGAGCTCGCCGCGCTGTTCGACACCGCCGGCGACCTCGCCTCGCTGCGCAGCGTCGACGAGGTGCTGACCGCGATCGTGCGCCGGGCCCGGCAGCTGCTGGGCACCGACGTGTCCTACCTGACCCTGCACGACGACGCCCGCGGCGACACCTACATGCGGGTGACGGACGGCTCCGTCTCGGCCCGCTTCCAGGCGCTGCGGCTGCCGATGGGCGCCGGCCTCGGCGGCCTGGTCGCGCAGACCGCCGCGCCGTACGCCACCGCCCGCTACTTCGCCGACCCGCGCTTCCAGCACACCGACGAGATCAACGGCGGGGTCGCCGAGGAGGGCCTGGTCGCGATCCTCGGCGTCCCGCTGATCCGCGGGTCGCGGGTGATCGGGGTGCTCTTCGCCGCCGACCGCAACGAGCGGCTCTACGACCGCTCCGAGGTCTCGCTGCTGGGCTCGCTGGCCGCGCACGCGGCCATCGCGCTGGACAACGCCCGGCTGCTGGAGGAGACGAGGTCGGCGCTGGAGGAGCTGTCGGCGGCCACCCGGGAGCTGCGTGCGCACTCCGCCTCGGTGGAGCGGGCGGCGGGCGCGCACGACCGGTTCATCGACATCGTGCTGCGCGGCGGCGGGGTCGAGGACGTCGCGGCCGCCGTCACCCAGGCGCTCGGCGGGCAGATCACCATCCTCGACGAGCACGGTCGCGGCACACCGTCCCCCGGCTCGGACGACGACCTGCCGCCCGACCCCGCGGCCGCCCTCGCCCGCGCCCGCTCGACCGGCCGGACCGTCCGTGACCGCAGCTGGTGGACCGCTGCGGTCACGGTGGGCGCCGAGCTGCTCGGCGGCCTGGTCCTGCGCCGCGACGACCAGCTCACCGACTCCGACCAGCGCATCCTCGAGCGCGCCGCGCTGGTGACGGCGCTGCTGCTGCTGATCCGCCGCACCGCCAGCGAGGCCGAGGGGAGGGTGCGCGGCGAGCTGCTGGAGGAGCTGCTCGGGCCGGCGCTGCGCGACCCCGACGGGCTGCGGGAGCGCGGACGGCGGCTGGGCGCGGACCTCGACCGGCCGCACGCGGTGCTCGTCGCCCTCGTCGAGGAGCGCAGCCGGGACCGGGCGCTGGCGCAGGCCACCCACCTGGCCGCCGTCCGCGGTGGGCTGGCCGGCCTGCACGACGGCCGGGTCGTGCTCTGCCTGCCCGGGGAGGAACCCGGCGCGGCGGCGACGACGGTGTGCCGGGAGCTCACCACCGCCGCGGGCCGGCCGGTGACCGTCGGCGGCGCGGGGCCGGCGCAGGGGCCGGCCGCGGTCGCGCCAGCGCACTCCGAGGCCCAGCGGTGCGCCGCCACGCTGGTCGCCCTCGGCCGGGCCGGTCAGGCCGCCGGCGCCGCCGAGCTCGGCTTCGTGGGGCTGCTGGTCGGCGAGGGGCGGGACGTGCAGAGCTTCGTGACCGCCACGCTCGGTCCCGTCCTGGACTACGACGAGCGGCGCGGCACCGACCTGGTCGGGACGCTGCGGGCCTGGTTCGACGCGGGCGGGTCACCGGCACGGGCGGCCGAGACGCTGCAGGTGCACGTCAACACCGTCACCCAGCGGCTGGACCGGGTGGGCCGGCTGCTGGGCCGCGGGTGGTCGGCGCCCGACCGGGCCCTGGAGGTGCACCTGGCGCTGCGGCTACACCGGCTCACCGCTCCCGCCGGCGCCTGAGCAGGCGCGCGCCGCCGCCCGTGGCGTGTGGCCTCGCCGCGTGCCTGTGCGCCGAGGGTGGTCTCGCGGCGGCCGTAGACCACCAACAGGGCACATCCGCGGGTCCCGGTCCACCTACCCTGGTCCGGTGTCTCCCGCCGTCCCCAGCCGCCTGCGGGCCGACCGGTGGCCAGCGCTGGCGCGGGCGCACGGGGAGCGGGCCGACGCGCTGACCGCGGGGCACCGGGCCCGGCGGGCGACCAGCACCCGCCACCCGGTCGAGGACTTCCTGTACGAGTACTACAGCGCCCGGCCCGCGCAGCTGCGCCGCTGGCACCCGGGGGCCGGGGTGGCGCTCGAGCCCGGCGCGGACGGCCCGGTGCCGCACGCCGCCTGGCGCTGGTACGCCACCGCCGACGACGGCGCGGTCGCCCTCGACCTGGACGCCTTCCGGGCCGACCGCGGCGACACCGTCGCGTTCGTCGCCCGGCTGCTGGCCGCGACCGCGTCCCGGCCGGCGCACACCGGCTGCTTCGGGCTGCACGAGTGGGCGATGGTCTACCGGGCCGACGAGCACCGCCACCCGGTCCCGCTGCGGCTGGGCCGGGCCGGCACGGACGCGGTCGTCGAGTCCTTCCCCGTCCGGTGCTCGCACTACGACGCGTTCCGGTTCTTCACGCCCGCCGCGGTCGACCGCAACCGGCTGCAGCCCACCCGCGCCACCCAGGTCGACCTGGAGCAGCCGGGCTGCCTGCACGCCACCATGGACCTCTACAAGTGGGCCTACAAGCTCGGCCCCGCCATCCCCGGCGAGCTGCTGCTGGACTGCTTCGCGCTGGCCGCCGACGTCCGCGAGCTGGACATGCGCGCCTCGCCGTACGACCTGCGCGCGGCCGGCTACGAGCCGGTCGCGATCGAGACGCCGGAGGGCAGGGCCCAGTACGCCGCCGCCCAGCGGGGGTTCGCCCGCCGCGGGGCCGGGCTGCGGTCGCGACTGCTCGAGGTCTGCGCGCGGCTCCGCTCCGGCTGACCGCCGGCACCCACGCGGTGCGTCGACCGCGCGGGTACCGGCGGTGCCGGCCCCCGGCCGACCGCGGCTAGCCCTTCACGCAGGCGAAGCTGCCCGCCTCGTCGGGGCTGCCCGTGCCGCTGTACTGGGGGTGGGCCGGGTACTCGCACAGCGGCCGCGTGCGGGTGGCGCCGGGGTTGGTGTCCCGGACCACGGGGTCCGCCGGCGCCGCGCCGGTCGTCACCCAGCGGTCCAGCGCGGTCAGCGAGTCCCAGCCGGCGGCGAAGGCGGCGGCGAGGTTCGCGTGGTTCGCGCCGGGGACCAGGTAGAAGCGGGCGAAGGCGTCGACCCGGCGCTCCCCCATGGTCTGCACCAGCCCCTCGTAGTACTCCACCGTGGCCCGGTGGCTGACCAGCTCGTCCGCCGTCCCGTGCAGGAGCAGCAGTTTCCCGCCCCGCCTGGCGAAGGGCCGCAGGTCGGTGCTGTTGACGTCCTGCAGCGCGGTGAGCTCGGAGATGCGCTCCTCCCACGGGCCCGGCGCCAGCGGGTCCAGGGACAGCGAGTCGAAGCCGGGGTCCCGGGTCACCGCGTACTTGACCCAGGCGTCCCAGAACTGCATGCCGTAGCCGGCGGTCTTCGGCATGGGGGTGGCCGGCGCCGTCGTCCCCAGCCCGAGCAGCGGCGTCGACATGTCCGCCCCGGAGAGGTAGGGGAAGCCCGGGTAGCCGGTCTCGCCACTGGCCAGGGGGTACGGGAACGTGACAGCGCTGGAGATGGCCCGGATCGCGGTGATCTGAGGGTCGGACAGGCAGCCGTCGCCGAGGTCCTGCCCCTCCGGGCAGCGGAGGACGACGGGGTCGAAGTCGCAGGCCGGCTCGTTGCTGACGACGCCGTCGACCAGCCCGTCGAGGTCGTCGCAGTCGGCGATGACGGCGTTGTAGAGCAGCACCTGCTGCGCGGGGCGGGGGAACGCGCCCGGCGCGGCGAGCTGCCGGGTCATGTGACCGAAGTACAGGTCGAGGGTGGCGGCGTTGAACGCGGGGTAGACGCTGATGACCCCGTCGAAGTCGCGCTCCCAGCGCTGCGCGACGGCGAGCGCCTCCCGGCCGCCCGTGGAGCCACCGGCGAAGTAGGTCTGCTGGGGGGTGTCCCGGTCGTAGTACCGGCCGATGAGGAACACCGCGGCGTCCCGGGTCTTCTTCAGGGCGTCGCCGGCGAAGTTGCGCAGCGCCTCGTCGTTGGCGAGGAACTCGCCGTAGAGCGAGGCGGTGGGCAGGAAGCCGGGGGGCGTCTGGTGCCCGGAGTCGCTGGCGAAGGTCGCGTAGCCGCGGCCGAGCGGCTGAGGGGCGTCGGTGGGGCCGAAAGGGACGTTGCCGTCGAGCGCCGGGATGGTCCCGTTGTAGCCGCCCCCGCCGAACATGAGCGCCTTGTGGTTCCACGTGGTGGGCAGCGCCACCTGCATGCGGATGTCCGGGGCGGCGGGGTCCACGGGGTGCAGCGCGGCGCTGACCCGGCAGTACTCCCCGATCGCGGTGACACCGGTCCCGGACGGCGCCACGAGGGTGGCCTCGGTGACCTCCCCGCCGGTCGTCGGAAGACCGATGGCGCGGGCGGGGACGTCGACCCCCGCGAGCGCCGCACACCGCTCGGCGGCGTCCGCGGCACCCGCCGGCGTCGTCCAGCCGAGTGCGGCGACGACGGCGAGGGCCACCCCGGCCGCCGCGGTCCTGGCTCTGGTCAGGTCCATGGGGCTCCTGTCGTTCGGCGGACCCGAGCGCCCCCGTGGACGCCGAGTGGGGCGGGTCACACACTAGGCAGCGGCACAGGGGGGCTCCACGTGAGGCGACCCCACAGATGCGACACCGGGTGTGGAGCCGGGTGCCACCCCGGACGGGCACCGGGCGCGTCGTACCGTCGTGCGCGTGACCTCCGGAGCCTCCGACCGCCTGCGCACCGACCGCTGGGTGCGGCTCGACGGGACGACGAACACCCGGGACCTGGGCGGGCTGCCCACCGTCGACGGCGGGACGACGGTCCCCGGGCGCGTGCTGCGCAGCGACAACCTGCAGACGCTCAGCGAGGCCGACGTCCGCCGGCTGGTCGACGAGGTGCGGCTGCGCGAGGTGGTCGACCTGCGCACCACCGCCGAGGTGCTGCTGGAGGGGCGCGGCCCGCTGCGCGCGCTGCCCGGAGTGACGCACCGACACTTCACCCTGCTGCCCGAACGCGGCCACCACACCGACGTGTTCGCCGTCGAGGAGGCCGAGCTGCCGGAGCTGCCGGCCGACTGGGCCGAGTCGATCCTGCCGCGGCAGGTGGCCGAGGGCGACCAGGCCGAGCCGCCGGCCGTGCGCTCCTACCTCGGGTACCTGGCGCACCGGCCGGAGAACGTGATCGCCGCGCTGCGGGCGCTGGCTGCGCCACCGGACGGCGCCACGGTCGTGCACTGCGCCGCGGGCAAGGATCGCACCGGCGTGGTGGTCGCCTTCGCCCTGGCCGTGGCCGGCGTCCCGCACGAGGAGATCGTCGCCGACTACGCGCTGACCGCCGAGGTCATCGACGACCTGGTCGCCAAGCTGGCCGCGTCACCGACCTACGCCGAGGACATGGTGCGCCGCGACGTCGCCAGCCACACGCCGCGCGCCGAGACGATGCAGCGGGTGCTGGGGCTGCTCGACGAGCGGCACGGCGGCCCGCAGGGCTGGCTGACCGCGCACGGCTTCGGTCCCGAGGAGCAGGCCGCCCTGCGCGCCCGTCTGCGCAGCTAGCACCTGCGGCTACGACTCGTGGCCCCCTTCAGGGTCCCGCGGCGAGCTCGCGAGCCGTGGAGGGGAGGGGGTCTTCTTCTTGTGGCGGTACATGTCCGCGTCCGAGGCGCGCAGCAGCGCGTCGGCACCGCCCTGGCCACCCCCGTGGACGGCGACGCCCACGCTGGTGCCGACGGCGACGGCGGTGCCCTCCAGGCGGAAGGGCTCGTCGAAGCAGCCCAGCACCCGGGCGACGACGCGGTCGGCGTCCTCCGGCCGGGCGAGGACGGGCAGCAGGACGGCGAACTCGTCGCCGCTGAGCCGGCCCACCATGTCGTCGGGGCGGATCGCGGCGCGCAGCCGGGCGGCCACCTGGCGCAGCAGCTCGTCGCCGGCGGCGTGGCCGAGGGAGTCGTTGACCGCCTTGAAGCGGTCGAGGTCGCAGAAGAGCACGCCGACGTGCTGGTCGGCGGGCGTGGTGGCCAGCGCCTCGCCGAGCCGCTCGAGGAAGAGCACCCGGTTGGGCAGCCCGGTCAGCGCGTCGTGGGTGGCCTGGTGTCGCACGGTCTCGAGCAGGCGGGCCCGCTGGAGGGCGGTCGCGGCCTGGTCGCCGACACCGCGCAGGCGGTGCAGGACGTCGCCGGCGAGGACCTCGGGGGCCCGCCCGGCCGGCCAGCTCGCGGTGGCGACGCCGAGGAAGGTGCGCCCGGCCACGACAGGGACGGCGACGACGTCGGTGAGCTGCAGGGCCGTGAGCAGTTGCTCCAGGACGGGGCTGCTGGACTCGGGCCGCAGGAAGCGTGGCTCCCGGTCCGTCAGCATCCCGACCAGCTCCGGGACGTCCTCGGCGTGGAGGGGCGTCCCGTACATGATCTGCTGGTGCTCCGGCACGGGGTCCACGTGGGCGGCCGTGCGCAGGCAGCCCTCCGCCGGGTCCCAGAGCAGCACCGCGGCGCTGTCGCAGCCGACGACGCGGGGCAGCGCCTCGACGACCACCGTGCACACGTCACCGGCGTCGGTGGCCCCGGCGAGCTCGTGGGCCAGGGTGAGCAGCGTCCCGGCGCGGTCGGCCTCCTGCCGAGAGCTCTCCAGCGCCATGAGCAGGTCGAGGGCGGCCGCGGCGTAGCCGGCGTAGGCGGCGAGCATCTGGCGCTCGTGCTGGAGGCCGCCGTCACCAGGACGGTAGACGGTGGCCAGCCGGCCGTGCACCCGACGGGCCGAGGCGACGTCGACCGCGACGACGTTCGGGCCCGGGTCGGCGCCGGCCAGCAGCGTGGCCGCGAGGCTGTCGACCTGGTGCTGCGGCAGGCCGGCGCTGTGCACCAGCGCGGGACCGCCCGCGGGGTCGGCCACGGCGAGCACCCAGCCCGGGGCGAGCACCGCCTCGGCGGCCTTCTCGATGATCCGCTGCAGGACGGTCTCGACGTCCTCGCTGGCGACCAGGTCGGCGGCCGCCGACTGCAGGATGCGCAGCTGCTCGCGCAGGGCCAGCAGCTCGGGGACGTCGTCGTCGGTGCGGCGGCGCCCGCCCAGCCTCCGGCGGCGCTCCCACGTCAGGTGGTAGACGCAGACGGGGTGGCCGTCGGACTCGCACTCGACGTGCACGAGCTGCGCCTGCGGCAGCCCGAAGACCGTCGGCACCATGCCGATGAGGCCCTGGGCGTACTCGCAGTCCAGCCGGGAGTGCCGGTAGCCCTCGTGCAGCCGGTAGCTGAGCGTCGCGTGGGTGGCACCGGCCTCGAGGACCCGCATCGTCGAGGTGGTGGAGAACTTGGCCACGGCGCGCGGCAACTGGCGGTACACCTGGCGCGGTGAGCCCATCGCACGGATGAGCAGGATCAAGGCCGGGGTCAGGCCGAGCCCGAGGGCCTCGCGGCCGACGCGGAACATGGTCTGCGGGTCGCCGAGCACCTCGGTGGCAGCGGTGAACAGCTTGATCCGGGTGTCGTAGCTGGTCCAGTGCGAGGGCAGCTCGAGCTCGGCGGCGGTGAACGGCACACCGGCACGGCGCAGCACCTCCGCGACCGCGTCGTCCCCGCCCTGCTCGCGCACGTAGCTCAACAGCAGCCCCGTGGTGGCGCCGGACGTCTCCCGAGGCTCGGACACCGCAGGGCCGCTCACCTCGGGCCACCCGTTCTGCTCACGCCCGTCCCATCGGCAGGAACGGGGCCCGTGTTGAACGGGTCCACCCCAAAAGAGGGACCGCGCAGTGCCGGAACACCGGCCGTGCGGCGGACGGGTGACACAGATACCCGTGGGGGGTATTTTCTCCGTTGCCGGGACACCCGGTCCCCGGCGACCGACCCGAGGAGGCGACTCCCGTGACGACGAGCCCGCACGGCCACGCAGCGCACACCCACGAGGGCCACCCGCCGGCGCCCGGACACGGGCCGGCACCCGCGTCCTGGGCCATGGCCGCGAGCGCCACGCTGCACTGCCTCACCGGCTGCGCCATCGGCGAGGTGCTCGGCATGGTGATCGGCACGTCCATCGGCCTGCCCGACTGGGCCACGGTGGCGCTCGCCGTCGCCCTGGCGTTCGTCTTCGGCTACGCGCTGACCATGCGCGGCGTGCTGCGCGCCGGACTGCCGGTCCGGCAGGCGCTGCGGGTGGCGCTGGCCGCCGACACGCTCTCCATCGCCGTCATGGAGGTCGTCGACAACGCGGTCGTGCTCTCGGTGCCCGGCGCGATGGAGGCCGGCATCGGCGGCTCGCTGTTCTGGCTCGCACTCGCCGGCGCCCTGGCGGTCGCCTTCGTGGTGACCCTGCCGGTCAACCGCTGGATGATCAGCCGCGGCCGGGGTCACGCCGTGGTCCACCGCCTGCACTGATGAAGGACCCCCCTGCTTCCCCACCGCTCGCACGCTCGCGGCGAACGGTGGGGGGCAGGAGGGTCCTTCGATGGCGGGCGGCAGGGGGTCCTTCACGGGGGGCGAGGGGGTCCCCTGTCAGCGGAGGGAGAACCCGCCGCCGTTGGCCATCGTCAGCAGCTCGTCCCGCATCGCCGGGCTGCTGCTGCGAGCGAGGGCACGGTCGAGCGCCCGACGCGTCCGCGCCGCCTGCCGACGCCGCCGCCAGCTGGAGGTCACGCTGTTCATGTCTCGTTGCCTTCTTCCGGTTTCGTATGGTCTGCACCCAGAGCAATGCAGGTCCACGCCGGATTATTCCGAAGAAAACTAGGCACATGACGAGATACGGCGACGATCCGTCGCTCCGACAGGTGACATCGGCCTCAGCCGGTGACGCCACGGCCGCTCACTCCACCCCCAGCTCCCGGCGCGCCGCGGCGCGCGCGGCGTGCGGGTCGTCGGTCAGCAGCGCCGCATCCGCGGCCCGCCGGCACGCGTCGGTGTCGACGACGGCCAGCCGGGCCCCGACACCGGCGATGGACGAGGCCGCACACGACAGCGAGGTGATGCCGAGGCCGATCAGGACACAGGCCAGCAGCGGGTCGGCGGCGGCCTCCCCGCAGACGCCGACCGGCTGCCCGGTACGGCGGCCGGCCTGGGCGGTGAGCTGCACCAGGGCCAGCAGCGCCGGCTGCCACGGGTCGGTGAGGTCGGCGAGGTCGGCGGAGAGCCGGTCGGCGGCCAGCGTGTACTGCGAGAGGTCGTTGGTGCCGATCGACAGGAAGTCGACGTGCTGCAGCAGCCGCTCGGCCATCAGCGCCGCCGACGGCACCTCGATCATCACGCCGGGCGTGAGCCCGCGGGCGCGCACCCGCCCGGCGAAGTCCGCGGCCTCGGCGACGGTGGCCACCATCGGTGCCATCACCCACGGCGAGGCGCCGGCCCGGCGGGCGCCCTCGGCGATCGCGTCCAGCTGCCGCTCCAGCAGGCCGGGGTCGCGGCGGGCCACCCGCAGCCCGCGGACGCCGAGCGCCGGGTTCTCCTCGTCGGGCATCGTGGCGAAGGCCAGCGGCTTGTCCGACCCGGCGTCCAGGGTGCGGACGACGACCCGCTCCCCGGGGAAGGCCTCGAACACCTCGGCGTAGCCCGCCGCCTGCTCCTCGACCGAGGGCTCCTCGGCCCGGCTGAGGAAGGCCAGCTCGGTGCGCAGCAGCCCGACGCCCTCGGCGTGCTTGGCCGCCGCGGCCCGCGCCCCGGCGCCGTCCTGCACGTTGGCCAGCACCTTCACCTCGACCCCGTCGCGGGTGCGACCCGGCCCGCGGTACCCGGCCAGCGCCGCGGCGGCGGCCTGCGCGGCCTCCACCCGGGCGCGCGCCTCCTCCGGGTCCGGGTCGACGGTGACCGTGCCGCGCTCGCCGTCGAGCAGCACGGTGGCGCCCTCCGGGACGTCGTCCAGGCCGCCGACGGCGACCACGCAGGGCATCCCAAGCTGGCGGGCGATGATCGCGGTGTGGCTGGTCGTGCCGCCCAGCCGGGTGGCCAGGCCGGTGATGCGGGTGGGGTCCAGCCCCGCGGTGTCGGCCGGCGCCAGGTCCTCGGCGAGCAGCACCGAGGGCTGCTCCGGGCTCGGGACGCCGGGCTCGCCCTGCCCGGTCAGCTGGGCGACGATCCGGTCCCGGACGTCGCGGACGTCGGTCACCCGCTCGGCCATGAGCCCGCCCAGGCTGGTGAACAGTTCCACGAACTGCTGCGCGGCCTGCACCGTGGCGACGGCGGCGGGCGTGCCGGCGTCGATCCGCTGCTCGACCGCCGAGAGCAGGCCGCGGTCCCGGGCCAGGCCGGCGGTGGTGGACAGCACCTCCGCGCTCACCCCGGTCGCCGCGCCCGCGCGCTCCGTGAGCCGGTCGGCCACCACGCCGGCGGCCGCGGCGAAGCGCTCCTTCTCCCCCGCGCGCTCCTGCTCGGCGACCACGATCCCGTCGTCGGGCGGCAGCACGACCGCACCCGACGGGCGCACGACCGGCCCCCAGGCCACCCCGGGGACGACGGGCGTGCCCGGGAGCACCGCGGGACCTGTGGTGGACGGGGCGGCGGTTCCAGGGGCGTGGGTGGTCATGGCTACCTCACACGTGTCGGTGGCGGGACGCTGTTCCGGCTATGACCAGAGTCACGAAGAGGTGTTGACTTGTCAACGGATCAGACGTAGAACAACACCAACACAACACCAAGCCAACACAAACGGGCACCCGTTGTGTGGTAGGCCGAGGGAGGTGGGACGTGTACGCGGAGGAACGCCAGCAGACGATCGCCGCACTGGTCGCCGACCGCGGCCGGGTCTCGGTGACCGCGCTCGCCGAGGAGTTCGGGGTGACCACGGAGACCGTGCGCCGCGACCTCGCCGTCCTGGAGCGTGCCGGGATGCTGCGCCGCGTGCACGGCGGCGCCGTCCCCGCCGGCGCGCTCACCTACGTGGAGACCGCGCTCGGCGAGCGGCACGGCACCCGCAGCGAGCAGAAGCGCAAGATGGCCGCCGCCGCGCTGGACCTGCTGCCCGCGCCCGACGGCAGCCTGCTGCTCGACGGCGGCAGCTCCACCGCCGCCCTCGCCGAGATTCTCCCCAGCGACCGCCGGCTGCTCGTCGCCACCCACTCGGTGCCGATCGCCGCCCGGCTGGCCGCGGCGCCCGGCGTCGACCTGCACGTGCTCGGCGGTCGGGTCCGCGGCATCACCCAGTGCGCCGTGGGCGAGCGGGCGGTCGCCACCCTCGCCGACCTGCGGGTCGACGTCGTCTTCCTGGGCACCAACGGCATGACCCCCGAGCACGGGTTCACCACGCCCGACGAGGCCGAGGCCTCCGTGAAGCGGGCGATGATCCGCGCCGCGCAGAAGGTCGTCGTCCTGGCCGACAGCAGCAAGCTCGGCCGGGAGCACCTGGTCCGTTTCGCGACGCCGGCCGACGTCGACGTCCTGGTCACCGACGCCGAGGCCGCACCGGCCGACCTCGCCCGTCTCGAGGACGCCGGGATCGAGGTCGTGGTCGCATGACTGGACGAGTCGTCACCCTCACCGCCAACCCCAGCCTGGACCGGACGCTGTCGCTGCCCGGTCCGCTGGTGCGCGGCGGCGTGGCCCGGCTGGCGCCGAGCTCCACCGAGCCCGGCGGCAAGGGCGTGAACGTCGCCCGCGCGGTCGCCGCCGCGGGCGGGGAGGTCGTCACCGTGCTCCCCGCGGCCGACGACGACCCCATCGTGGGCGCGCTGCGCGGGCTGGACCTGCCGATGGCCACGGTCCCCATCGCCACCCCGGTGCGCACCAACTACACGCTGGCCGAGCCCGACGGCACCACCACCAAGCTCAACGAGCCGGGCGCCCCGCTGGACGACGAAGCACGGGCGGCGCTCACCATCGCGCTGCACCAGCACGCCGAGGGCGCCCGCTGGGTGGCGCTGTCCGGCTCGCTGCCCCCGGGCACGCCGCTGGACTGGTACGCCGACCTGGTCCGCTCGCTGCGCGACACCGGCGCGAAGATCGCCGTGGACACCTCCGAGGCGCCGCTGCTGGCCCTGCTGGCCGCCGGCCCGGACGCCGCGCCGGACCTGCTCAAGCCCAACTCCGAGGAGCTCTCCCAGCTCTCCGGCGTCCCGGAGGCCCACCTCACCGCCAACCGCGCCACCGCGCTGGCCGCCGTCGACACGCTGCACGCGCGCGGTGTGACCGAGGTGCTGCTGACCCTCGGTGCCGACGGCGCGCTGCTGTCCTGCGCCGAGGGCGTCTGGGCGGCCGGCCCGCCACGGATCGCCGTCCGCAGCACCGTCGGCGCCGGCGACTGCAGCCTGGCCGGCCACCTGCTGGCCGACCTGGCCGGCGCCACCCCGGCCGAGCGGCTCCGCAGCGCCGTCGCGTACGGCGCGGCCAGCGCCTCGCTCCCCGGTTCCGCCGTCCCCACGCCCGAGCAGGTGGCCGCCCTCGATGTCGAGATCGTCACCATCCGGACCACGGGCCTGCCCAGCACCACCGCACCACCCGTCACATGGAGCACCACCGTCCCGGCCGCCGGCCGCGACGTCAGCTGACCACTCCGGAGAGGTGGGCCATGCCCGACCTGATCACACCAGACCTGGTGGCGCTCGACGCCGACCTGGGATCCGACAAGGCCACGGTGGTGCGCCGGCTCGCCGGTCTCGTCGCCGGGACCGGGCGGGCCACCAGCGCCGACGGGCTCGCCGACGACGCCCTGGCCCGCGAGGCGCAGGCGGCGACCGGTCTGCCCGGCGGCATCGCCATCCCGCACTGCCGCTCGGAGGCGGTCACCGAGGCCTCGCTGGCCTTCGCGCGGCTCGACCCGAAGGTCGACTTCGGCGCCCCGGACGGCCCGGCCGATCTCGTCTTCCTCATCGCCGCGCCGGCGCACGGCGACGCCGACCACCTCACCCTGCTGACCGCCCTGGCCCGGGCGCTGGTGCGGCCGGACTTCGTCGCCTCGCTGCGCGCGGCCGGCTCGGCCGACGACGTCGTACGGCTGGTGCAGGAGGTCGTCTCCCCCGAGCCGGCACCCGCCGGCGCGCCCGCGGCGTCCGGCTCCTCGAGCGCCGCGACCGCTGCCACCCCCGCCGCCACGCCGGCCGCCGACACGACCACCACCGGCGCCCGCCGCAGCGTCGTCGTCGTCAGCGCCTGCCCGACCGGCATCGCGCACACCTACATGGCCGCCGACAAGCTCACCGCGGCCGGCGAGGCCGCCGGCGTCGACGTGCACGTCGAGACCCAGGGTTCCTCGGGCTCCACCCCGCTGGACCCGGCCGTGATCCGGGCCGCCGACGCGGTCATCTTCGCCGTCGACGTCGGCGTCCGGGACCGGGACCGGTTCGCCGGGAAGCCGCTCGTCCAGTCGGGCACCAAGCGGGCGATCAACGAGCCCGACGTCATGCTCCGTGAGGCACTGGCCGCCGTCGACGACCCGAACGCCCGCCGGGTGCCGGGTGGCGCCGGTGGCGCGGAGGAGTCCGCCGCTGCGGCAGGCGGCGGACCCGGCGTCGGGACGGAGATCCGCCGCTGGCTGCTCACCGGCGTCAGCTACATGATCCCGTTCGTCGCCGCGGGCGGTCTGCTCATCGCCCTGGGCTTCCTGTTCGGCGGCTACCAGATCGTCAGCACCGACCCCTCGACCGTCACGACAACGCCCGTGGAGGAGGGCAGCAGCTACGCCCTGAACTGGGTCCTCAACAACACCTTCCTCAACCTGCCGGACGTCGCGCCCACCGAGGGCCTCAACGACGGCTTCTGGGGCTACCTCGGCGCGGTCTGCATCGTGCTGGGCCAGGCGGCCTTCGGGTTCCTCGTCCCGGCGCTGGCCGGCTACATCGCCTACGCGATCGCCGACCGCCCGGGCATCGTCCCCGGCTTCGTCGTCGGCGCCGTCTCGGTGAGCGTGGGCGCCGGCTTCATCGGCGGCCTCGTCGGCGGCATCATCGCCGGCTTCGCCGCGCGGTGGATCAGCGGCTGGAAGCTGCCGACCGGGGTCCGCGGCCTGCAGCCGGTCGTGATCATCCCGCTGCTCGCGACGCTGATCTCCAGTGGCCTGATGGCCATCGTCCTCGGCCGCCCGCTGGCCGCCGCCCTCACCGGCCTGGGCAACTGGCTCAACGGCCTGACCGGCACCTCGGCGGCCCTGCTCGGGATCATCCTCGGCCTGATGATGTGCTTCGACCTCGGCGGCCCGCTCAACAAGGCGGCCTACGTCTTCGCCACCACCGGCCTCACCGCCACGGCCACCGGCGCTCCGCTGGTCATCATGGCGACCGTCATGGCCGCCGGCATGGTGCCCCCGCTGGCGATGGCGCTCAGCACGGTGATCCGCCCGAAGCTGTACACGCCGGCCGAGCGGGACCAGGGCAAGGCCGCCTGGCTGCTGGGCGCCTCGTTCATCTCCGAGGGCGCGATCCCGTTCGCCGCAGCCGACCCGCTGCGGGTCATCCCCTCGATGATGCTGGGCGGTGCCACCACCGGCGCCATCGTCGCGGCGGCGGGTGTCGAGCTCCGCGCCCCGCACGGCGGCATCTTCGTCCTCTTCGCGATCACCGGGATCCTGTGGTTCATCGTCGGGATCGTGGCGGGCACGGTGGTCGGCGCGCTGGCGGTCACCATCGCGAAGAGCATCGGCCGACCGAAGGCCGAGGCCGTCCCCGAGGACGCCGTCGACATGGCCCACGCCCACAACGCCGCCCCGGTCACCCAGCCGGCTCGCGCCTGACACGCCAGGCTGTCCCCGACCACCCGTCCCCCAACAGAGGGAGAGACCCCATGCCCAGTCAGACCGTCACCGTCGGCTCTCGCGTCGGGCTGCACGCCCGCCCGGCGGCCCTCATCGCCGAGGCCGTCGGCAAGGCCGGTGTCCCGGTCACGCTGGCGACGACCGGGGGGAACCCGGTGGACGCCGGGTCGCCGCTGATGATCATGACTCTCGGCGCGAAGCAGGGGACGGAGGTCGTCGTCAGCAGCGACGACCCCGCCGTCCTCGAGCAGATCGCGGGCCTGGTCGCCCAGGACCTCGACGCCGAATAGCGGAAGGACCCTCCTGCCCCCCACCGCTCGCGAGCTCGCGGCGGGCCCCTGCAGGAGGGCCGACCCGCCGGCCTCCGGGCCGCACAGACGACGGCGCCCGTCCCCTGCAGAAGGGGGCGGGCGCCGTCCTGTCGTCTTCCGGCTGTGCGGTGATCACCGGCGGGTGGTGGCTCCCGTCGGTGTGTCGGGCAGCCACTCGCCGAAGATCACCTTCCAGCGGGGGCGAGGGGTCCTCTCTCAGGTCTGGTCAGGGCGCGGGACGTCGCCCCGCCAGGCGCCGGTCTCGGTGCCGCGGCTCTCGATGAACGCCTTGAACCGCTTGGCGTCGGCCTTGACCTGCCGGTCGTCGAAGCCCAGCGCCGCGCCGGCCTTCTCGACGATGCCGTGCGGCTCCCAGTCGATCTGGATCATCACCCGGGTCTTGGTGTCGTCGAGGCGGTGGAAGGTGACCACGCCGGCGTGCTTGGCGTCGCCGCCGGTGCTGGTCCAGGCCACCCGCTCCTCGGGGTGTTGCTCGGTGATCTCGGCGTCGAACTCCCGCTTGACGCCGTCGATGTTGGTCACCCAGTGAGTGCGCGTCTCGTCGATCTGGGTGATCCGCTCGACCCCGCCCATGAAGTTCGGGAAGGACTCGAACTGGGTCCACTGGTCGTAGGCGACCCGGATGGGGACGTCGACGTCGACGGATTCCTGCACGCTGGCCACGTTGGCCTCCTCTACTCGGGGTCCTCGGATGGAGTCGCTCTACCCGACCTCCCGACGCAGGACACCTGCCTCACACCGGTCAGCCGAGCGCGGCCGCCACGCTCCCGCACACCGCGCGGCCGGGCAGCAGCAGCACCTGCGCCAGGTGGTAGGCGTCGGGCTGCCCCTCCCACGTGCCCGTGGCGACCGCGCCCTCCGGCGTCAGCTCGTGGTGCCAGCTGCCGGTCGCCGGGTCGGCGAAGCGGGCCTCGCCGTGCCCCCACCAGTGCTCGGCGAGACGCCGGTAGGAGGCGTCGCCGGTGACGGCGGCCAGCGTCTGCGCGGCCGCGACCGCCTCGCACAGCACCCAGTGCATGCGCGCGGACACCACCGGCCGGTCGTCCCAGCCCAGCGTGTACGGGAAGCCGTCGTGCCCGTCGGCGGCCCAGCCGCGGGAGGCGGCCGCGGTGAACAGCCCGGTGGCGTCCTCGAGCAGCCAGGACGGCGGATCCGGGGTGACGGCGCGGGCGTGCAGCGCGAGCCGGGCCCACTCGAACTGGTGCCCGACGGTCACGCCGTACGGGCGGAAGGGGTGGGCCGGCTCGTCGCGGTTGTGGTCGGGCAGCGGCTCCCACCCCGCGGTGAAGTGCTCGGGCAGCCGCCAGTCCCGCTCGCGTGCCCAGCCGTGCACCACCCGCTGCACGGTGCGCAACGCCTGCCGGCGGAGCCGCGCGGCCCGCGGGTCGCCGTCCCCCAGGGCGTCCGCGGCGGCGAGGGAGGCCTCGACGCCGTGCATGTTGGCGTTGGCGCCGCGGTAGTCCGACAGCCGCGACCAGCCGGCGTCCCACTCCTCGACCGCCAGGCCCGCCGCGTCGTCCCAGAACCGGGTCTGCCAGACGCCGAGCGCCTCGTCGAGCAACTCCCGGCCGCCGGGCGCCCCCGCCGTCGCGGCCGTGGCCCCGGCCAGGACGACGAAGGCGTGCACGTACGCGGCCTTGCCGTCGTCGCTGGTCGAGGCGTACCAGCCGCCGCGGTCGCCGTCGTGCAGCGGCCCGGCGGCCAGCGCCTCGACCCCGTGCCGGACCAGGTCGTCCCACCCGCTCCGCCCGCTCAGCTGCGCGAGCCCGAAGACGTGCGTCATGCGGGCCACGATCCAGCTCTCCTGGCCGCGCTCGGGCCGCACCCGGCCGTCGTCGCCGAGGTAGCCGAAGCCGCCGTCGGGCAGCTGGGATCGGGCCGCGAACTCGAGCAGCCGGTCGAGGTCGGTCACCGGGCCCCCTCCCCTCGCGACGATCATGGCGTCGCGACCACATCCTGAACCGGACCGGTGGTCACGGCGCCATGATCGTCGGCGGGTTCAGAACGCCAGCGCCGTCCCCGGGTCCGACAGCAGGGCCCCGACGTCGGCGAGGAACCGGCTGCCCAGCTCCCCGTCGATGATCCGGTGGTCGAACGAGAGCGCCAGCTGCGTCACCTGCCGCGGGCGCACCTTCCCCTTGTGCACCCACGGCAGCTCGCGGATCGCGCCGAAGGCGAGGATCGCGGACTCGCCGGGGTTGAGGATCGGTGTCCCGGTGTCGACGCCGAAGACGCCGACGTTGGTGATCGTGATCGTGCCCCCGGTCATGTCCTCCGGAGCGGTGCGGCCGGCCCGCGCGGTCTCGGTGAGCTGCGCGAGCGCGCCGGCCAGCTCGGCCAGCGACAGCCGCCCGGCGTCCTTGACGTTGGGGACGACGAGCCCGCGCGGGGTGGCCGCGGCGATGCCGAGGTTGACCTGCCCGTGGACGACGATCTCCTGCGCCGCCTCGTCCCAGGAGCTGTTGACCATCGGGTGCCGGCCCGCGGCCAGCAGCAGCGCCTTGGCGACGAACAGCAGCGGGCTGACCTTGACCCCGGCGAACTCCGGCCGGGCCGCGATCCGCGAGCGCAGCTTCAGCATCCGGGTCACGTCGACGGTGAGGAACTCGGTGACGTGCGGGGCGGTGAAGGCGCTGGCCACCATGGCGGCGGCGGTGTGCTTGCGCACCCCCTTCACCGGGATCCGCTGCTCCCCCGCCGTCGCCGCGGGGACCGGGCGGAGCTCGGTGACGGACGCCGCGGACGGCCCGGCTGCCGCGGCGTGCACGTCGGCCCGGGTGATCACCCCGCCGTCCCCGCTGCCGGTCAGCGCGGTCAGGTCGACGCCGAGGTCCTTCGCCAGCTTGCGCACCGGGGGCTTGGCCAGCGGCCGCGGCCGACGGTGGCCGTGCTCGGCCGCCCGGGACGGCGCCGCCGCCTCGGCCGCGGCGTGCGCCTCGGCCTGGCGGCCGACCTCCAGGCCGCCGTGCCGGACCGGCTTGGCGGTCGCGTCCGGCGCGGTCGCCAGCAGCGGCGGCCGGTCCTGGCCGCCGGAGCCGTAGTCGGCCGCGGGTGCGGGCGCGGGTGCCGCGTGGGCGGCGCGGCGCGGACGCCGGCGGGCCTCGGTGTTGCGCGGCCCGTAGCCGACGAGCACCGCCGTCCGTCCGCCGGGCGCCGCCCCGCCGATCAGCCCGGCCGCCACCTCTTCCCCGCCCGCCCCGTCGGCGGTCTCGCCGCCGTCCCCGGTGGGCGCCGGGGCGGCGTCCCCGCCGACGTCGATGGTGATGATCGGCGTGCCGACGTCCACGGTGCTGCCGGCGTCGTGCAGCAGCGCGGTGACCGTGCCGGCGTACGGCGAGGGCAGCTCGACGGCGGCCTTCGCCGTCTCCACCTCGCAGAGCGGCTGGTTGACCGTGACCGTGTCGCCGACGGCGACCAGCCACTGCAGGATCTCGCCTTCGGTCAGCCCCTCGCCGACGTCGGGCAGCTTGAACTGGCGCAGCATCTCGGTCAGTACTCCAGGGATCGGTCGACGGCGTCGAGCACCCGGTCGAGGTCGGGGAGGTACTCCTCCTCGAGCTTCGACGGCGGGTAGGGCGTGTCGTAGCCGCCCACCCGGAGCACCGGCGCCTCCAGCGAGTGGAAGCACTCCTCGGTGATCCGCGCGGCGATCTCCGCGCCGAGCCCGAGGGTCACCGGCGCCTCGTGGACCATGACGCAGCGGCCCGTGCGCCGCACCGACTCGACGACCGGGTCGAGGTCCAGCGGGGAGAGGGTGCGCAGGTCGACGACCTCCAGCGAGCGGCCCTCCTCCGCCGCGGCCTCGGCCGCCTGCAGCACCGTCTTCACCATCGGGCCGTAGGCCAGCACGGTGACGTCGTCCCCGCCGCGGACGACGCGGGAGGCGAACAGCGGGTCCGGCGTGGCCGCGGTGTCGACCTCGGCCTTGTCCCAGTACCGGCGCTTGGGCTCGAGGAACACGATCGGGTCGGGGTGCGCGATCGCCTGCTGGATGCCCCAGTAGGCGTCGACCGGGTTGCTGACCGCGACCACCTTGAGCCCGGGCGTGTGCCCGAAGTAGGCCTCGGGGCTCTCGCTGTGGTGCTCGACCGCGCCGATGCCGCCGCCGAAGGGGATCCGGATGACGATCGGCATGGCCAGCTTCCCGCGCGAGCGGGCGTGGATCTTGGCGACCTGGGTGACGATCTGGTTGTAGGCGGGGAAGACGAACCCGTCGAACTGGATCTCGCAGACCGGCCGGTAGCCGCGCATGGCCAGGCCGACGGCGGTGCCCAGGATGCCGGCCTCGGCCAGCGGGGTGTCGACGACGCGGTCCTCGCCGAAGTCCTTCTGCAGGCCGTCGGTGATCCGGAAGACCCCGCCGAGCCGGCCGATGTCTTCGCCCATCAGCATGACCTTGGCGTCGTCCTCCATGACCCGGCGCAGGCCGAGGTTGAGCGCCTTGCCGATGGTGAGCGTCTGGGTACTCATTCCGACGCCTCCCCGAAGCTCGCCTGGTAGGCCTCGAACTGGGCCTGCTGCGCGGCCAGGTGCGGCGTCTGCTCGGCGTAGACCTGATCGAACATCGCCGTCCCCGGCGGGTCGGGCATCTCGGTCGTGCCGCGCCGGATGCGAACCGCGAGCTCGTCGGCCTCGGCCTCGACGGCGTCGAAGAAGTCCTGGTCGGCGGTGCCGCTGCGGGAGAGGTACGCCTTGACCCGGGCGATCGGGTCCCGCAGCTTCCACTCCTCCAGCTCGCTGGCCAGCCGGTAGCGGGTGGGGTCGTCGGAGGTGGTGTGCGCGCCCATGCGGTAGGTGAAGGCCTCGATGAACGTCGGTCCCTGCCCGTCCCGCGCGGCCACGAGCGCCGCCCGGGTCACGGCCAGGACGGCGAGGACGTCGTTGCCGTCGACCCGGACGCCGGGGAAGCCGAAGCCGGCGGCGCGCTGGTAGAGCGGCACCCGCGACTGGCGCTCCAGCGGGACGCTGATCGCGTACTGGTTGTTCTGGCAGAAGAAGACGACCGGCGCGGAGAAGCTGGCCGCCCAGATCATCGCCTCGTTGACCTCGCCCTGGCTGGTCGCGCCGTCGCCGAGGAAGGCCAGGACGGCGGTCTCGGAGCCGTCCCGCTGCACCCCCATCGCGTAGCCGGTGGCGTGCAGGCACTGCGCGCCGATGACGACGGTGTAGAGGTTGAAGCCGGTGGCGACCGGGTCCCAGCCACCGTTGTCGACGCCGCGGAACAGGCTGATGACGTGCAGCGGGTCGACGCCGCGGGTCCAGGCCACGCCGTGCTCCCGGTAGGTCGGGAACGCCGTGTCGCCGGGCTGCAGCGCCCGGCCGGCGCCGACCTGGGCGGCCTCCTGGCCCAGCAGCGAGGCCCAGATGCCCAGCTCGCCCTGCCGCTGCAGGGCGGTGGCCTCGACGTCCCACCGGCGGACCAGGACCAGGTCGCGGTAGAGCTCGCGCAGCTGCTGGTCGTCGAGGTCGATGGCGTAGTCGGGGTGCTCGACCCGCTCGCCCTCGGGGGTCAGCAGCTGGACCAGGTCGGGCTGCCGGGGCAGGTGCGGCGCTCCCGCCCCCGGTACCGGGTCGACCACCTCGGTGGCACTGGAAACGCTCACGTGCTCCTCCTCGCCGTCGTCCGCCGCTGCCGGGGTCGCCGGCGCGAGCGGGCGGTGTGGACGTCTCGCGGCGCCCGGGTGTGGCACCACTCACACATCCTGACACGACCCGGCCGTCCCTGGAGCACACACCCACCCGCCGTTCTGCGCAAGATCCCCCGATCGGACTGCGCACGATGACCCGTCACGGGGTGGTCGGGCCTGTCAGACTGAGCGACGTGCCGGCCCTCGACGCCACCGACGCCCGCCTGCTGCAGGCCCTGGGCGAGGACCCGCGGGCGACGGTGATGGCGCTGTCGCAACGGCTCGGCCTGGCGCGCAACACCGTGCAGGCGCGGCTGGCCCGGCTGGAGTCCAGCGGCGCGCTGGCGCCCTTCGAGCACCGGGTCCGCCCGGAGGCGCTCGGCTACCGGCTGGGCGCCTACGTCACCGTGCAGGTCGTCCAGCGCAGCCTGGCCGACGTCGGTGCCGCGCTCGCGCACATCCCCGAGGTGCTCGAGGTGACCGCACTGTCGGGCGTCGCCGACCTGCTGGTGCGGGTGGTCGCGGTCGACGCCGACGACCTGTGGCGGATCACCGAGCGGGTGCTGGCCATCCCCGGTGTCCAGCGCACCGACACCGCGCTGGCGCTGCGCCGGCTGGTCGACCACCGCGTGGGACCGCTGCTGGACCGCGCGGCCGGGACCGACCGGCCCCCGGACACGCCCTAGACCCGCCGCACCCGCACCGGACCGCGCGCGGTCGCCACGTTGACGACCTCGCCGCGCTGGGTGACCTCCACCTGCCCGGCCGCGGCCAGCCGCCCGGCCGCCGCACGCGCCGGGGGCATCAGCTCGCGCCAGCCGTCGGGGTCGACCGCCCGGGCGGCCTCGGAGGGACAGATCGTCGCGCCGGCCCGCCGCTCGTCGAGCAGCGCGTCGATCGCCCGCTCCAGCCGCGCGTCGACGTCGTCCACACCGCCAGCGTGCGGTGGTCGACGCCGCCGCGCCACCGGCCGGGGATGCTGGACCGGTGCGCCGCTGGACGACCGGGCTGCTCGCCGGCCTGCTGCTCGTGGTCGCCGGCTGGGTGTCGGCCCCGCCCGCGTCGGCCTGCAGCTGCACGGGTGGGACGACGACCGACGCCCTCGCCCGCGCCGACGCCGTGTTCAGCGGCCGGCTGGTCTCCCGCGAGATGGACGACGGAACGGCCCTGCACGTCTTCGCCGTCGACACCGTCCACGTCGGGGAGGTGTCGGCCCGGCAGGGCGTGCTGTCGGCCGCGTCCGGCGCCTCGTGCGGCCTCGAGCTCCGCGGCGACGGGCCGTTCCTCGTCTTCGCCACCCGGCAGGGCGACGCGCTGGCGGCCGACCTGTGCGGCGGGACCCGCCCGTGGGACGCCATGGCCGCGGCGGAGGTGCAGATGCTGACCGGCGCGGCCCCGCCGCGGCCCGGCGCGGCCGGCACCGAGCTGGCCGGGCAGCTGTCCGACGCGACGCTGGAGGCGGCCGTCGCCGTCCTGCTCGTGGCGGCGTTCGGCGCCGGGCTGTTCGTGCGCCGTCGCCGGTTCGCCGACTCGGGCGGGTGATCCTGCGACGACCCGGGTCGTGGCCGAGTTCCCCGTGCCGCCCCACGCCGCGGTGAGCAGGGTGTGCCCGGCCGTCCGCCGGGGGTAGACCGGGCGGGTGGCAATGCGCACCCCGCTGGGGACCATCGGCAAGGGACGGCGCGGCATCAGCGCGGCGGGCTGGGCGCTGCGCGGCGCGGCGGCCGGGGCTGCGGGCACCACGGCGCTCAACGCCGTCACCTACCTCGACATGACCGTCCGCGGCCGCCCGACGAGCTCCACCCCCGAGCTGACCGTGGAGAAGCTGGCGGAGAAGGCGCACGTGCCGATCCCGGGGGACGAGGAGACGCGCCGGAACCGGGTGCAGGGCCTGGGCCCGATCACCGGGCTGGTGGCGGGCGTGGGGTTCGGCGTCGTCGTCGGCCTGGTCCGCGCGGCCGGCTACCGGCCGCAGCCGCTGGTCGGCACGCTGCTGACCACGCTCGGCGTGCTGATCGCCGCCAACGGGCCGATGACCGTCCTCGGCATCACCGACCCGCGCACCTGGTCGGGGGCCGACTGGGCCAGCGACATCGTCCCGCACCTGGCCTACGGCGCGGTGGTGAAGACGACGATGGACGCCTTCGACCTGCCCTGAGCTCGCGCGAGATCTGCACAGTGGCGGTCATCAGCCGCCGGATCGCCACCACTGTGCAGATCTCGCGCCATGGGCCCGCGGGCAACTGCGCGGGTGCAGGACATCACCACGGAGGCCGAGCTCACCGAGCTCCTCGGGGAGCCCATCCGGGGCGCCGTCGCCAAGGAACGGACCACCCTCGACGAGCTCGACCGGCAGGTGCTCTCGCACTGCGCCGAGGCGTTCCTGCGCTCGGAGCTGTGGGACCCGGCGAGCCGGGCGCCGGACGCCGTCCCGTTGCGGGCGGTGATCGCGCACCGGCTGGAGCGCCGGGACCAGCGGCTCGAGGACATCGAGCGCTACTACGGCGAGCAGTACTCCGCGGGGCTCCACCCGGCGACCTGACGAGATCGGCGGTCTCGTGGCGATCAAGGGTGATGGCCACGAGATCGCCGGTCTCGCGGGCCGGACCCCGCGTCAGGCCCGCCAGCCGCCCTCGTCGACGCCCCCGGGCACCGGGGCGTCGGGGTCGTAGGGCTGCCGGGTGAAGACGAAGGTGCCCAGGTCCAGGTGGTCGTCGGCGATGCGCAGCGGCTCGCCGGCGTAGTAGCCGTCCAGGCCCACCCACGTGCGATCGTCCCGGCGGGCGAAGCGGCTGGCCCGACCGGCACGGCCCGGCAGCGGGCCCAGGTGCAGCAGGCCGCCGGGCACCGCCCGCAGCGCGTGCGGCCCCGGGCCCCAGTACCAGATGCCGAGGGCGTCCAGCGGCACCGGCGGCGACTCGGGCACCCACGGCTCGACGACGCGCGGCTCGCCGGCGCGCAGGTCGGCGAGCAGGCCCGGCACCAGGGGGTCCAGACCGGCGGTCGTGTTGGCCAGCGACACCGCGCCGGTCCGTTCCTCGCGGTCGACGAAGACACCGGCGAGGAAGCCGGGCATCGAGCCGCCGTGGCCGACCAGCGTGCTCCCGTCGACCCGCAGCACCTGCACGCCGAGCCCGTACGCCGACCAGCCCGGCGCGGAGGGGTCCACGCCCGCGGGCACGGTCATCTCCTCCAGGGTCGCGGGGTCGAGCACGTCCCCGGTGTCGCCGAGCAGGAAGGCGGCGAAGCGCCCGAGGTCGGCCAGGGTGGCCCACAGCTGACCGGCGGCGGCCATCACGCCGGCGTCGTGCTCCGGCTCCGGCAGGACGACATCGGCCCACGGGTGCACCGCATGGCCCTCGGCGGCGGGCGCGACCGGCCGGGGCGTCGTGCGGGTCATGCCGAGCGGGCCGAGCACCTCGGCGGCGACGACGTCCGCCCAGGACCGTCCGCGTAGCCGGGCGACCAGCTCGCCGAGCAGGCCGAAGCCGAGGTTGGAGTAGTGGAAGCGGCGCGCGGCACCGAGGACGACGTGCTCGGGGGCCAGCTGCAGGTCGGCCAGCGAGCCGCCCGGTGCCCGTTCCCACCACGCGCCGGGGCTCTCCGCGGCGGCACCGGCGACGTGGGCGAGCAGCTGGCCGACGGTGCGGTCACCGAGCGGGGTGCCGGGCACGTGCCGGTCCAGCGGGTCGTCGAGGTGCACCCGGCCCTCGTCGCGCAGCCGCAGGACGGCGACCGCGGTGACGGTCTTGCTGATCGACCCCAGCCGGTACTGGACGTCGGTGTGCGGCTCGGGGACGTCGCCGCGCCCGGTCGACCAGGCCAGCCCACCGTCCCGGACGACGCCGGCGACGAGGCCGGGCGCCCGCCCCTCGCGCTGGACGCGGGCGGTGCGGGCGAGCAGCAGGCGGGCGGTGGACGGCAGGACGGCGTCGGGCACGGACCGGACGCTAGCGAGCCGGGTCAGGACGTGGGCGCGGCCTCGGGCACGGGCAGCCGGCCGTTGCGGGTGGCCCAGCGGTCGAACCACAGGGTGGCCAGCGGCGGCACCGACGCGGCCAGGGCGAGCAGCGTGGTGGTCGCGTTCCAGCGCAGCACCCGGGCGGCCACGACCGCGACGACGACGTAGGCGACGAAAATCCCGCCGTGGATCGGGCCGAAGATCTGCACGCCGCGCTCGGAGGTCGCCAGCACGTACTTGACGAACATCCCGAACAGCAGGCCCGCCCAGGAGCACGCCTCGGCGAGGGCGACGGCACGGAAGGCGAGGGCGACGGCGCGCGGCTTCACGCCGCCCATGGTCCCCGACGCCCCGGCGGACCGGCCGGGTCGGTGTGGTGAGGCGTGCCACCTGGCAGGGTCGGGGCCCGTGCGGGGTCTGGCGCGGCGGGAGTTCTGCCTGGTGCTGCTCCGCCGGATGGCCGACCTGCGGCCGGACCTGGTCGCGGAGGCGCTGCCCCGGCTGCGCGCCACCCGCGGGGAGGCGCACGCGGCGCACACCCGCTGGCAGGCGCTGCAGCACTCGCCGCGGGCGCCGCGGGGGCTGGCGCTGCGCTCGGCCGTCCTCGGCCCGCCGGAGGAGACCGAGGACCGCCGCTTCGGCGACCTCGGCCTGGAGGTGCGCCGCTGGCCGCTGCCGCTGTGGCCGCACCTGTACTGGGAGGTGCTCACCGGCCCCGGCGGCAGCGTGCTGCAGGAGCACCTGGTGCGGGCCCCGGGCTCCCCCGTCCCGCGGGCCACGCCGGCCCGGCTGCGGGTGTGGGAGCACACGCTGGACGACGTGGTCGGGCTGCGCGGGGCGACGAGCGTGGACCCCGGCGTCGTCACCCGCTGGGAGGTGCACCTGCCCGGCGACGTCCGCGCCCGCTTCGTCTGGGGCCTGCTCCAGGCCGTCGACCCGCCGTGATCATCGGCAAGTGGCGGTTGCTGTCGGCGTGTCGAGCAGCCACACGGCGATGATCACGGCGGCCGTCCTTCAGCCGGCGATGCGGTTGAACTTCGGCGTCGCGCCCATGTTGTCGACGCTGGCGACCTTGACGACGTCGCCGGACGTCGGCGCGTGCACCATCTGCCCGTTGCCCAGGTAGATGCCGATGTGGCTGACCGGGCTGTAGAAGGCGACCAGGTCGCCGGCGCGGGCCTCGGAGCGGGACACCGGCGTGCCCGTCTGCGACTGCATGCGGCTGGAGTGCGGCAGGCTGATGCCGGCCGCCTGGAACGCGTACTGCACCAGGCCCGAGCAGTCGAACGAGCCCGGACCCGACGCCGCCCATACGTAGGGCTTGCCGCGCTGGGCCAGCGCGCGGTCGATGACCGCCTGCAGCGAGCCCCCGTCGACCGCCACGGGGGCGGAGGCCGCCGCGGCCGGCGCCTCGCGCTCGGTCCGGCTGGCCCGGCCGCCCTCGCCGGCGCCGTGCGCGGCCGCGGCGGCCTCGAGCGCGGCCCGCCGCTCCTCGGCCGACAGCCGGGCGTAGTCGGCCTGGTACCCGGCGATCTGGGCCTGCAGGTCGGCCTGCTGCCGGGCGACCGCGTCGTACTGCTGCTGCGCCTCGGTGCCGGCCCGGTCGGCCACGACCTGCGCCTGCGTGGCCACCTCGCCGGCCGCGACCGCCGCCTCGAGCAGCTCGCCCTGGTGGCCGGCGACCGCCTGCAGCAGGGTCACCCGGTTGACGAACTCCTCGGCGGAGTCGCTGGTCATCAGGGCCTGGAAGGAGCCCATGGAGTCGCCGGTGAAGGCCGTGCGGGCGACGCCGACGACCGACTCGCGGGCCGTGGCGGCCGCCGCCTGCGCCTCGGTCACCGCCGCGGCCGCCGCCTGCGCCGCCGCCTGCTGGCCGGCCAGCACCTCGCGGGCCTCGTTGAAGTCCTCGGTGAGGACCTCCAGCTCGTGGCCGCGGGCGGCGACGAGGGCCGCGGCCTCGGCGGCGGAGGTCGGCTCCTCCGCGCCGGCCGGGGCAGGCGCGAGGGCCAGGCCGATGACGCCGGCCAGGACGAGGGCAGCGCGACGGGCAGCGCGAGGGGTCGCCATGGTGCGGCGGCACTCCGTTCATCCACGGCCGCCTACCGGGTCAGCTGACGGGTTCGGGCTGGACGTGCCCGGCGCGGCCGGCCGCGGTGCCGGCGTGCGCTTCACCCCAGTGGTTCGGTGGGTCCCCGGCCCAGCGCTCCCGGGGAGGAGAGCGCCGGCTCGGCGGCACCCGCGGGGTGTCACCCAGGCTGGTGACGGAGCGCCCCGACGGATGTACACACCGTAGGGTCCGCGACGGCGCCGTGACAATCACCCGGTTGTGATTTCGTGGACTCTCGACTCGACCGCCGCGGTCGGCGGGAACGGGCGGGACAGGTGTGACGGACGGGGTTCACCGTGGGTGCGCCGGGGCACGCAGCGGCCATGGATCTGAAGCGCCCGCTGGTCGTCCTCGCCACCGTCGTCGCGCTGGTGGGCTGCGGCAGCAACACCGAGGACGACAACACCGACCTGGACCGGGGCACGACCGAGTGCGGGGCCGCCGAGGCCGGCGCCACCGACGAGGAGCAGTGCGAGGACACCGAGCAGGACAACGAGGAGCAGACCGACGAGGAGGACGACGGGGCGAACTGACGGCGGCACGCAGGGACAGGGGCGCTCCGGCTACGGTCCGCCGGTGGGAGCGCGCAGGTACGACGCCGTCGTCGTGGGGGCCGGGCACAACGGACTGGTCGCCGCGGCGTACCTGGCGCGCGCCGGCTGGTCGGTGCTGGTGCTCGAGCGGCTCGCCGAGGCCGGCGGCGCCGCGGTCAGCCGGCAGGTGTTCCCCGGCCTCGACGTCCGGCTGTCGGCCTACTCGTACCTGGTGAGCCTGCTGCCCGACCGGGTCGTCGCCGACCTCGGCCTGCAGGTGACGCTGGCCGACCGGGCGGTCGCCTCGTACACCGCCGTCCCCGGCGGGCCGGGGTTGCTCGTCGAGCGGGACGATGGCCCGGCCACCGCGGCGTCGTTCCACGCGCTGACCGGCTCCGACGCCGAGCTCGCGGCCTGGCGGCGGTTCTACGCCCGGCTCGCCACGCTCGCCGAGGACCTCGCCCCCACCCTCACCGAGCCGCTGCTGTCCCCTGCCGAGCTGACCGGGCGGCTGCGCGACCAGCAGCTCTGGCACGACCTGCGCGAGCGCCCCCTGGCCGACGTCGTCGGCGACGCGCTCGCGCACGACGTCGTCCGCGGGGTGGCGCTGACCGACGGGCTGATCGGCACGTACGCCGACGTGCACGCCGCCGACGGCCTGGCCGGGCGCTGCTTCCTTTACCACGTCGTCGGCAACGGCACCGGGCGCTGGCGGGTGCCGGTCGGCGGGATGGGCGCGGTCACCGGCGCGATGGCCGCCGCCGCCCGCGGCGCCGGCGCCGAGCTGGTCACCCGTGCGGAGGTGACGGCCGTCGAGCCGCGGGACGACGGCGCGACCGTGCACTGGACCGACGACGAGGGCACCGAGCGGGCCGTCGACGCCGGCTGGGTGGTCGGCGGCGCCGCCCCCGCCGTGCTCGACCGCCTGCTCGGCGAGGCCCCGCAGCCCTCGGCGGACGGCGCCCAGCTCAAGGTCAACATGGTGCTGGCGCGGCTGCCCCGGCTGCGCTCCGGCGTGGACCCGGCGGTCGCCTTCGCCGGCACCTGCCACGTCGACGAGGCGGCCTCCCAGCTCGACGCGGCGCACGCGCAGGCGGCGGCCGGCCGGCTGCCCGACGTCGTCCCCTTCGAGGTGTACTGCCACTCGCTGACCGACCCGACGGTGCTGGGCCCGGCCGAGCGGGCCGCCGGCTGGCACACGCTGACCCTGTTTGGCCTGCACACCCCGGCGGGGCTGTTCCGCGACGACCCCGACGGCACCCGCGACGAGGCGGTGCGCCGGGTCGTCGCCCAGCTCGACGCGCACCTGGCCGAGCCGCTACTGGACTGCCTGGCCCGGGACGCCGAGGGGCGGCCGTGCCTGCAGGCGGCCTCGCCGCTGGACGTCGAGGCGTCCCTGGCGATGCCCGGCGGGCACATCTTCCACGGCGACCTGTCCTGGCCGGTCGCCGCGACGCCGGAGGAGGTCGGCACCTGGGGCGTGGCGACGGCGCACCCCCGGGTGGTCGCCGCCTCCTCGGGCGGCACCGTGCGCGGCGGCGCGGTCAGCGGCCTGGGCGGGTACGCGGCGGCCCGCGCCCTGCTGGACCGGTGCTGAGCCGACCCTGGACGGCGCGCCGGGCCCGCGCCGAGACCCGGACACTGCTGCGCGGGGTCGCCGAGCAGCTGCGCGGGCGGGACGTCGCGCTGATCGCCGCCGGGCTGACCTTCTACGCCGGGATCGCGGTCGTCCCGCTGCTGCTGGTCGCCCTGTCACTGACCTCGCTGGTCAGCTCGCCGGAGACCGTCCGTGCGCTCGGCGACCGGCTCGGCGAGCTGCTGCCCGCCGAGCTGGGCGCGCCGGCGGCCGTGCGGACCCTGGTCGACGCCGGGGTGTCGATGGACCTGCTGGAGTTCGTGCTCGCGCTGCTCCCGCTGTCCTTCTACGGCGAGGGGCTGCGCCGGGCGCTGCTGCGCTTCACCACGGAGCGGGACACGCTGACCGGCTGGCGCGGCCGGCTGCTGGCCATGCCCCTGGTGGCCGCCTTTCCCGCGCTGACGTACCCGCTGCTGCTGGCGGCCTCGGGGATGGCCGAGCTGGAGGAACGGGGCAACGACGTCGGCAGCTTCCTCGTCGGTTACTACTCGGTGCTGTTCGCCCTCACGGTGCCCCTGCTCTGGGGCTACGGCGTCATTGCCGGGGGACGGCGACTGTCCTGGCCGGCCCTGCTCGGCGGCGTGCTGTTCACCGCCGCGTGCCTGTCGGGATTCCTGCAGGGCTTCGTGCTCTTCCTGGCCCTGCCCCTGGCGCTCGGGGCGCCGTTCGGCGGGCTGACCGCCGTGGGCGCGGTCGTGGCGATCATCCTGTGGCTGTTCCTGCTGCACCTGGTGGTGATCGGGGGCTGGCTGCTCACCCAGTCCCTCGACGACCGGCTCCGCGGCGGGGCTCAGCCGTCGCGGCCTCCCCAGTCCTGACCCGGTTCCCCGTCGTCACCCGGGCCCTGCTCGGGCGCCGGCTCGGGGGGCCCCTGCGGGGGCTCGGCGAACGGTGGGGGCCCGTCCGGCTGCTGCTGCCGCGGCTCCGGGTCGGGCGCCGGCGGGGCGTAGTCCTCGCCGTTGCTCACCAGGATGGAGACGACCTGGCCCTGCACCGCGCGGGCGCCGCGCGGTGGGCTGGTCCCCAGCAGGGTCCCGGAGCGCCGGGCGCTGTCGATCTCGACGGTGGTGTGCTGGAAGCCGGCCTCCTCGAGCGCCGCCCGGCAGGCCCGCACCGACGTGCAGCCCGGCACGGGGCGGGTGTTGCCGTTCTCCACGACCTCGTCGGCCGGCGGGAACTCCCCACTGCCCCGGGCCTCCAGGATCGGGGCCATCGCGTCGCGCCAGACGGTGGCCGCCTTGCCGCCGCCGAACCCGCCGACGTTCTGCTTCTCCTTGGGGTTGAGCACCATGACGCTCGCGGCGATCTCCGGGGTGTACCCGACGAAGGCGATGGAGTCGTTGTCCTGCGACGTGCCGGTCTTGCCGGCGATCTGGTGGCCCGGGACGTAGGCGCGGGTGCCGGTCGCGCCGGAGTACCCCGGCTCGACGTCCTTGCGGAGCATCTGGTTGAGCGTGTTCGCCACGCCCGGCTTGATCGCCTCGGGGGTGCACCGGTCGCCGACAGCCAGCGGCTCGCCGTCCGGCCCGAGCGCGGGGTCGCCGTGCTGGTCGAGCACCGCGGTCACCGGGACGACGTCGCACTGCGTGCCGCCGGCCGCCAGCGTGGAGTAGGCGCTGGCCAGGGCCAGCGGGCTGGTGGCCTCGGAGCCGAAGGTGAAGGAGCCCCGGTTCTCGTCGATGATCTGCTGCGGCAGGGCGGGGTCGCTGTACTGGAACAGCCCCATCCGCTCGGCCATCCGCACCGGCTGCTCGACGCTGCCGAGGGCGTCCTCGAGGGCGAGGAAGTAGGTGTTGGACGACTGGTACAGCGCGGTGGTGAGGTCCAGCGTCGAGCGGTAGGTGCCGGCGTTCTCGACGTCGTAGCGCCCGGTGCCGTCCCGGTAGACCCGGGAGACGTAAGGGTCCGACGTGGTCAGCGTGTAGTAGCTGGAGAACCCGCGGTCCAGCGCGGCCGCGGCGGTGAACACCTTGTAGGTCGAGCCGGAGCCCTTGCTCGGCGCGGCGTTGAGGTTGTACGACTCCTGCGCCGGGTCGTCCTGGTCGTAGCCGAAGACGCGGTTGACGCTCATCGCCAGCAGGCGGCCGGTGCCCGGCTCGACGGCGGTGAACATGCCGGCCAGCGAGTTGCCCATGGACAGCGTCTCGAGGACGGCGGCGTCGCCGGCGCGCTGCAGGTCGGCGTCCAGCGTGGTCTGGACGACGTAGCCGCCGTTGTCCAGCTGCTGCTGGGTCATGCCGAGCTGCTGGATCAGGTAGCGCTGCACGAAGTCGCAGACGAACGCCCCGACCGTCGCCTCCACGCAGCCGCGGCGCGGGGCCGGTGCGGGGGCGAGGCCCAGCGGGACGGCCTGCGCGGCGGCGACCTCCGCCGGGTCGGCCAGGCCCTGCTCGGCCATCCGGGAGAGGACCTCGTTGCGGCGCGCCGTGGCTGCCTCGGGGTTCGTGAAGGGGTCGTCCTGGGTCGGGCTCTGTGCCAGGCCGGCCAGCAGCGCGGCCTGCGGCAGGGTGAGGGCCGCGGCGTCGACGCCGAAGAAGGCCTGCGCGGCCGGCTGCACGCCGTAGGCGTTCCGCCCGAAGTACACGAGGTTGAGGTAGCGGGTGAGCAGCTCGTCCTTGGAGTAGGCGTCCTCGAGGGCCAGCGCCAGCCGGGCCTCGCGCAGCTTGCGGCCCATCGTCTGCTCGGTCGCCGCGCGGCGCTCCTCCGGGGTGTCGGCGGTCTGCAGCAGGGTCTGCTTGACCAGCTGCTGGGTGAGCGTGGAGCCGCCCTCCTGCACGCCGCCGGCGGCGATGTTGGTCAGCAGCGCGCGGGCGGTGCCCTGCACGTCCAGGCCGTGGTGCTCGTAGAAGCGGGCGTCCTCGATGGCGACCATCGCCTGCTTCATGACCTCGGCGATGCCGTCGCTGGGCACCGGCGCGCGGTTCTCCTCGTAGAAGGAGGTGATGACCTCACCGTTCGCAGCCAGCAGCACGGTGTTGGCCGGCGGGGCGTCGACGGTGAGCTCCGTGGGCAGGTCGCCGAGCAGGCTGGTCGACTGCTGGGCGGCCACCGCGGGCCCGCCGACCCAGGGGAAGAGGAGTCCTGCGACGAGTGCTCCGGCCACCACGACCGTCGCGGCGAGCTTGATCAGCGTCCTGGCCCGTGGGTCGGTGCGCAGGTCCATGGGCCCCCTTCCGTGGAGTGCCACTCGAACAGGAATCGACGTCGTCCACAACGATGCGCGCCGCGCCGCCGGACATCGTGACCCGCGCACGCCACACCTGTCACGCAGCGAGCAGTTCCGGCAGGTCACCGGCGTGCAGCACCACCAGGGTGCTGACCGCCCGGGTGAGGACGACGTAGAGCCGGTGCAGCCCGCGCGGCTCGGCCGCGGCGATCGCGGCGGGGTCCACCACGACGACCGCGTCGAACTCCAGCCCCTTGGCCAGCGTCGCCGGGACGACGGCCAGCGACCCCGCGTCGCCGTCCTCGTCGAGCACCGCCGCGGGCAGCCCGGCCGCGACCAGCGCCCCGGTCACCTCGGGCACGGCGGCGTCGGCGCAGACCACCCCGACCGAGCCCGGCGTGGCGGCCAGCTCGCGCACCATGTCGGGCAGCGGGCCCTCGGCGCGGATGCGCAGCGAGCCGGAGCCGCGGCGCACCGCGGTGGCGGCCGGCAGCCCGGGCGCGATCACCGGCAGCAACCGGTTGGCGTACTCGAGCACCTCGCCGGGCACGCGGTAGCCGCGGGTGAGCGGCCGGACCTCGGTGTCCGGGCGGCCCAGGCCGGCCAGCGTGCGGCCCCAGTCGGCCGTCGACCACGGGCTGGTGGCCTGCGCGAGGTCGCCGAGCACGGTGAGCGACCCGGCGGCCAGCCGGCGGGCGATGGCGCGGCACTGCATGGGCGAGAGGTCCTGCGCCTCGTCGACGACCACGTGCCCGTGGCCGGCGGTGCGCTCCAGCAGCCCGGCGACCTCGTCGACCAGCACCGCGTCGGCCTCGGTCCACGGGGCGCTGCGCAGCGGGCCGGCCGGGCGCAGCAGCAGCGCCTGCTCGGCGTCGTCGAGCACGCCGCGGGCGGCCCGGGCCAGCACGGCGGGGTCGGTGAGCAGCGCGTGCACCCGCGCCGCAGCGTCCTCCGCCGGCCAGACCGCGTCGCAGAACGCGCGGACCTCGGCGCTGCGGGCGGCCCGGCGGGTCTCGGCGTCCGTCGGGCTGCCGCCGGCCGCCTCGGCCTGCCGGCGGGCGTCCTCGGCCAGCAGCATCGCCAGCCGCTCGCGCCCGGCGGCGTGGTGCAGCACCTGCTGGTCCTCGCCGGCCCGCCCACGCCGGCGCAGGTCGTCGACGTACCGCTTCAGCCGCTCGACCGGCACGCGGCGGCGGCGCCCGGCCAGGGGCACCTGAACGTCGTCCGCCGGCTTGGCGATCGAGCCCCACAGGGCGCGGTGCAGCACCTCGGCCAGCCGGGCGTCGCCCTTGAGGACGGCGACCGCCGGGGCGTCGACCGCGCGCACCGGCACCCGCGCGGTGAGCTCGGCGACGGTGGTCTGCTCGACGTCGACCTCGCCGAGGGTGGGCAGCACCTGCTCGATGTAGCGGAGGAACGCGCGGTTGGGCCCGACGACGAGGACGCCGGTGCGGGCCAGCTGCCCGCCGTGCGTGTACAGCAGGTAGGCCGCCCGGTGCAGGCCCACGGCGGTCTTGCCGGTGCCCGGTGCGCCCTGCACGCAGACCGACTCGGCCAGTGGCGCGCGCACGATCGCGTCCTGCTCGGGCTGGATGGTGGCCACGATGTCGCGCATCGGCCCGGACCGCGGGCGCTCGATCTCCTGCTCGAGCAGCCGGCCCGGGGCGGCGTCCCCCACCCCGAGCAGCTCATCCTCGTAGCTGGTCAGCTCGCCGCCGGAGAAGCCGAACCGGCGACGGCGCACCAGCCCCTGGGGATCGGCGGCGCTGGCCCGGTAGAACGGCCGGCTCATCGGCGCCCGCCAGTCGATGACGACCGGGGCGCCGTCGGCGTCGCGCACGTGCCGGCGGCCGATGTGGAAGGTCTCGGTCGCGGTGTCGGTGCGCCCGAAGAACGGGGGGACGCCGGGGTCGGCGGCCAGGGCGCGCAACCGCTCGGCGCGGGCGGCGCCGAGCCGCTCGGAGGCCCAGGCGTCCACGCCGGCGTCCACGACGGCGGAGGTCGCCGCGCGCATGCCGGTCAGGCAGTCGGCCGCGCGCGCCAGGTGGGCGCGCTCGGCGGTGAGGACGGGATCGGCGGGGGTGGTCGTCTCGCTCGATGCAGCGGACACGGTCGGAGGACGTTACTCGGCGGTGCGTGGTCCGTCGACGGACTTCCGGCGCGCCCCCCGGCGATCACGGACGTGCGGTGGCGACTCGCGGGTGGACGCCGGCGCGCCGCCACCGGAACCTCATGATCGTCGCGGGGACGGGGGCGGGCGCTCCCCGGGCTCCACGATGTGCACGTCAACGGCGCGGAACTGCGACGGGGTCTCGAGCAGCACCGCCTTCGTCGGGTCACCGACCTCGAGGGCGGCCCCGCGGCGCAGCGCGGCCAGCGCCCGCAGCCGCGGATCGGCCAGGACGTCGTCCACCAGACCGCGGTCGCCACCGGTGAACAGCGCCTCGACCCCGCCGGCGTGCGGCAGCAGCACCCGGACGGCGGTCTCGACCGCGGCGCCCACCACCGCGTCGGTCTGGTGGGCCCGCCGCCGGGCGAAGCGCTGCTGCGACCAGCCACCGGCCGCCGTCCGCCCCTGGACCTGCCGAGCGTCGACCTTCGAGACCACCAGGTCGGCGCCGTCGAACACCCCGACCGCCCACCGTCCGCGGCGGGCCAGGAGGACGGCGGCGCGGTGCGGCACCCGGGCCGCGGCGGTGAACGAGGTCAGGAGCGCGGGACCGGGCCGCCAGTCGAACGGCGCCCTCAGGGTGACCTCGGTGGTGTCCGCGCAGGTCACCCGCACCGCCCCGTCGACCAGCCCGACGCTGTCGAAGGCGCCGTGCCGGGCGGCGACGCCGTCCAGCCAGCGCCCCAGGCGCTCGGGCGGAACGCGCACCTGCCGGCCGCCACCGGCGGCGGGTCGGGCGCGGGTCAGCGCTCGGCGTCCCGGGTGGTGGGCAGTCCGGCCGCGGCCCAGGCCTGGTACCCGCCGACGACGTCGGTGGCGCGGTGCAGGCCCAGGGCGCGCAGCGAGTCGGCGGCGAGGCTGGAGGCGTAGCCCTCGTTGCACAGCACGATGACCTCGACGTCGTGGTCGGTGGCCTCCGGCAGCCGGGCGTGACTGGCCGGGTCCAGCCGCCACTCCAGGACGTTGCGCTCCACCACGAGCGCGCCGGGCACCTCGCCGTCGGCCTCGCGCTGGGCGACCGGGCGGGTGTCGACGAGCAGGGCGCCCGCGGCCACCCGCGCCGCGGCCTCGGCAGGCTCGAGGCGGTGCAGGCGGCCGCGCGTCTCGTCGAGCACGTCGTCGATGGACCGGGGGCCGGGCGGGGTCTCCACGGGCTCCATCCTGACCGCTCAGCGGGCCATCGCGGGCTCGGCGGCGTGCTCGGCGGGCACGTGCAGCAGCCGCTGGGTGAGGGCGACGACCACCGTGGCGACCGCGGCGGCGACGGTGGCCACCCAGAAGGCGCTGCTGGCCCCCGTCGTGTCGACCAGCTTGCCCGCCGCCGAGGAGCCGACGGCCACCCCGAGACCGAGCGCGGTGCCGATCCAGGTGAACGCCTCGGTGGTCGCCGAGCGCGGCACCAGCACCTCGGCCAGCGTGAACGAGCTGATGAGGGACGGCGAGATCGCCAGCCCGGCGAGCACCACGAACGGGATCATCAGCCACACGTCGCCGACCAGCGCCAGCGGCAGGCTCAGCACGGTCAGCACCCCGAGGACGACGACCAGCCGGTGCCGGAGCGGGTGCCGCCAGTGCACGTTCCCCCACCCGATGCCGCTGGCCATGGACCCGACCGCGAGGGCGGCGATGAGGACGCCGGACAGCGGCATCGCGTCGGCCTCGTCGGCGAACGCGACCAGGGCGATCTCGAGGCTGCCGAGGACCGCGCCCACGGCGGCGCCGACGACGAAGAGCACCCGGATGCCCGGCGAGCGGATCGCCGTCGGGCCGCTGCGGGCGGCGTGCCCGTGCGGCGGCGGCTCGGTGCGCGTCTGGGCGGCGAAGAGCAGGCTCCCGACGACGGCGAGGACGAACGCCGTGACCACCCCTGAGGTGGCGTGCCCGGTCGTGGACAGGAAGGTGACCAGCACCGGGCCGATGATGAAGACGAACTCGTCGACCACCGACTCCATCGCCAGCGCCGCCGGCAGCCGGTGCGTGCCGCGCAGCAGGTGGGTCCACCGCACCCGGATCATCGAGGCGACCGGCGGGATGCAGGCGCCGGCCAGCCCGGCCGAGGCGAAGAGGATCCAGCGCGGCCACTCCTCCTTGACCGCCGGGAGGAACACGCAGCCCGCGGCGACGAACACGGCGAGCACCGGCAGCAGCGTCCGCCGCTGGCCGTGGGTGTCGGCCCACCGGCCCAGCAGCGGGCCGGAGATCGCCGTCGTCACGGCGCCGGTGGCGGCCACCGCCCCACCGAGCCCGTAGCTGCCGGTCTCCGAGGCGATGAGCAGCACCGAGCCCAGGCCGACCATCGACAGCGGCAGCCGGCCGACGAAGGCGGCCAGCACCATGGGCAGCGCGTGCGGCGTGCGGAGCACGTGCAGGTACGGGTTCAGCACGGGGAGGGCGACCTGTCGTCTCAGGTGAGGGTGGCGCTGGTACGACGACCCACGCTAACCGACCCGTACGGCCCCGGCCCGGTGGCGCCGTGCTGCTCCGGCGGGGTGCCGGCGCAGCACGGCGCAGGGCCCCGCACCGGTCGCCGTTGACAGTGCGGGGCCCTGCGGGGCCGGCTCGGAGGAGCCGGCCGGGCCGGCTCAGGCGAGCCGGTGCTCCAGGATGGCGAGCTCGTCCCAGAGGGTGCTGGGCAGCTTGTCGCCGAACTTCTCGAACCACTCGGTGATCTGCGGGACCTCGGCGCGCCACTCGTCCTTGTCCACGGCCAGGGCCTTGTCGACCTGCTCGCGGGTCATGTCCAGCCCGGAGACGTCCAGCGAGTCCGGCGTCGGCACGTGGCCGACCGCGGTCTCCTCGGCCGCCGCGGTGCCCTCGAGCCGCTCGACGACCCACTTGAGCACCCGGCTGTTCTCGCCGAAGCCCGGCCACAGGAAGCCGCCGTCCTCGTCGCGGCGGAACCAGTTCACGTAGAAGATCTTCGGCAGCTTGGTCGCGTCGTGCGCCTTGCCCGTCTCGACCCAGTGGCGGAAGTAGTCACCGGCGTTGTAGCCGATGAAGGGCAGCATCGCGAACGGGTCGCGGCGGACGACGCCGACGGCGCCGGTGGCGGCGGCCGTCGTCTCCGAGGAGAGCGTCGCGCCCAGGAAGACGCCGTGGTTCCAGTCCCGGGCCTCGGTGACCAGCGGGATCGTGGTCTTGCGGCGGCCGCCGAACAGGATCGCCGAGATCGGCACGCCCTTCGCGTCCTCGTACTCCGGCGCCAGGATCGGGCACTGGGTGATCGGCGTGCAGAAGCGGCTGTTCGCGTGGCTGGAGGGCTGGTCGCTCTCCGGCGTCCAGTCCTGCTTCTTCCAGCTGGTCAGGTGCGCCGGGGGCTCGTCGGTCATGCCCTCCCACCAGACGTCGCCGTCGTCGGTGAGCGCGACGTTGGTGAACACCGAGTTGCCCTTGTCGATGGTGCGCATCGCGTTGGGGTTGGTGTGCCAGCCGGTGCCCGGGGCGACGCCGAAGAGGCCGTACTCGGGGTTGAGCGCGTAGAGCCGGCCGTCCTCGCCGAACCGCATCCAGGCGATGTCGTCGCCCAGGGTCTCGACCTTCCAGCCCGGGATGGTCGGCTCGAGCATCGCCAGGTTGGTCTTGCCGCAGGCCGACGGGAACGCCGCGGCGACGTAGTAGCTCTTCTGCTGCGGGCTGGTCAGCTTGAGGATCAGCATGTGCTCGGCGAGCCAGCCCTCGTCGCGCGCCATCACCGAGGCGATGCGCAGCGAGTAGCACTTCTTGCCCAGCAGGGCGTTGCCCCCGTAGCCCGAGCCGTACGACCAGATCGTGCGCTCCTCGGGGAAGTGCACGATGTACTTGGTGTCGCTGCAGGGCCACGGCACGTCCTGCTGGCCCTCCTCCAGGGGGGCGCCCAGGGAGTGCATCGCCGGCACGAACGGCCGGTCCTCGCCCATCGCCTCGAGGATCGCGCTGCCGATGCGGGCCATGACCCGCATCGAGACGACGACGTACTCGGAGTCGGTGAGCTCGACGCCGAACATCGGGTTCTCGGCCTCGACCGGGCCCATGCAGAACGGGATGACGTACATGGTCCGGCCGCGCATGCACCCGCGGTACAGCCCGGTCATGATCGACTTCATCTCGGCCGGGTCCATCCAGTTGTTGGTGGGACCGGCGTCGGCCTCGTCGACCGAGCAGATGAAGGTGCGGTCCTCGACGCGCGCGACGTCGCTGGGGTCGGAGGCGGCCCAGAACGAGTTGGGCTTCTTCTGCAGGCGGGTGAAGGTCCCGGCCTCGACCAGCCGCTGGGTGAGCCGCTCCCACTCCTCGTCACTGCCGTCGACCCAGACGACCCGGTCGGGGGTGGTCAGCTCGGCCATCTCCCGCACCCACGCGAGCAGCCGGGTGTGGGTGGTCGGGGCGTTGTCGAGACCGGGGGTGGCCACAGAAGTCACGGCGTCTCCATCCTCTGGGTGCACCGGGGTGAGTGCCGCCGGCGTTGGTGTTCGTCCTGCTCAGCTGTCGTCCGGACCGCCGCGGCGCCACAGGCACCGGTGGGGTTCCGGATCCGGAGAGCGTAACGGCGGGGACGACCACTGTAACCGTGAGAGATGTTACGTATAAGACGTCTACCCCGCGGGCCGGCAGTCCCTGGTGGCGCCGTGCGTTGACTCGAACCGTGGACACCCCAGCCGACCGCCCCGGCCCTCCTGACCCCGCTGACCCTCCGCGGGGTCACCCTCCCGAACCGGCTGGTCGTGGCCCCGATGTGCCAGTACGCGGTGACCGACGGCTTCGTCGGCGACTACCACCTGGTGCACCTGGGCCGATTCGCGCTGGGCGGCTTCGGCCTCGTCGTTGTCGAGGCGACCGGGGTCACGCCGGAGGGCCGGGTCAGTCACGGCGACACCGGCCTGTGGTCCGACGAGCACGTGCCCGGGATGGCCCGGGTCGTCGACTTCCTGCACGCACACGGGTCGCTGGCGGGCATCCAGCTGGCGCACGCCGGCGCCAAGGCCAGCAGCAAGCGGCCCTGGGACGGCGAGGGTGCGGTGACGCCGGAGAACGCGCACCCCGGCGAGGAGCCGTGGCCCACCGTGTCGGCCAGCGCGGTGCCGGTCGCCGGGCTGGCCCACGCCGCACGCGCTGACCGTCGACGAGCTGGCCGAGGTCCGCGACGCGTTCGCCGGCCCCGTCTAGGGCCCCGCCCCGAGCCTGCGAGGGGTGGGGAGGACGGGGTCCTTCTACTGCTCAACCAGTTCCTCTCCCCGCTGACCAACCGGCGTGCGGACGAGTACGGCGGCTCGCGCGAGGGCCGCATGCGGTTCCCGCTCGAGGTGGTCGAGGCCGTGCGCGCGGCGTGGCCCGACGACCGGCCCGTCTTCGTGCGCGTCTCGTCGGTCGACGGATCCCGCGACGGCGTGACGCTGGAGGACACCGTCGCCCTCGCCCGCGAGCTGCGGCCCGCGGGGTGGATGCCGTCGACGTCTCCGGCGGCGGCCTCGGCGGCGGCTGGCACCACCCGATCGGCAACGGCTAGCAGGTGCCGCACGCCGCCCGTATCCGTGCGGAGGCCGACATCGCCACGATGGCCGTCGGGCTCATCGTGGACGCCCGGCAGGCCGAGGCGGTCGTCGACCAGGGCTTCGCCGACCTCGTGGCCGTCGCGCGCGAGGCGCAGGACGACCCCAACTTCGCCGCACGGGCGGCACGGGAGCTCACCGGCAGCCACGACGTCTTCCCGGTGCAGGCCGGGCCGCGGCTGGCCGCGCGCGACCGGCTGCTCACCACACTGGGCCCGTGGACCGGGCCGGACCCGGTCCAGGTGCAGGGTCAGGCCTCCGGCGTGCGTCCGTAGACGGGAGCGACGTCGGCGGCGAAGGCGTCCCAGTCCCGCGGGGCGGGGCGCCCGCCGACCTCGGCGTCGAACTTGTCGAGGTACCAGTGCCAGCCGGCGGCGAAGTCGGCGACGTCGGCGTCCGCGGCGAAGACCTGGCGGAAGCGCAGGACCGTCCGGCCGTCCTCGCTCCACAGGTCCAGCTCGACGGTCCAGTCGTCCTGGCCCGCCCAGGAGACCACGAGCCGCCGCGGCGGGTCGCACTCGACCACCGTCATCGGCTCGCCGGCCGGCTCCTGCTCGTGCGTCATCGTGAAGGTGCCGGTGCCGCCGGGGCCGCGCTCGCCGTCATAGGTGCCGATCCAGCGGGCCATCCGGTCGGGCTCGGTGAGCGCCGACCACACGTCCTCGACCGGGTCGGGCCAGGAGCGGCGGAACTCCAGGCGCTGCCGGCCGTCGGCCTCGGTGGTGACGACGCCGCGGCGGGCCATCGCGTCCTGCACGGTCATGGGGTCTCTCCGCTCCTCCGGGCCCGCCGGCCGCGGGCGATCTCGGTGTCCAGTGCGTCGAACCGCTGGGCCCACAGATCGCGGTAGGGCTCCAGCCAGTCGTCGAGCTCCCGCAACGGCCGCGGGTCGAGCGCGTAGAGCCGCCGGCGTCCCGCCACCCGGCTGCAGACCAGGCCGGCCTCCCGCAGCACCCGCAGGTGCCGGCTGATCGCCGGGCGGCTGACCGGGAACCGCGCGGCGAGCTCCCCGGCCGCCAGCTCGCCCCGCGCCAGCAGGGCCACCAGCTCGCGCCGGGTCGGGTCGGCGAGCGCCGCGAGCGTCTCCACGGGGAATGCGTAACACATCGGTTACACGTGAGGCCAGGGGTTGGCGCGCGGACCGGCCGGGCACGAGGAAGCCATGACCGTCACCGACCCCGACGTCCCGGACCCGCTCAACGATCCCCGCACCCTGCAGGCCGACCCGGGCGCCTACGGACAGGGCGAGGACCTGGCCTCCACGGCGGACGACGCCGTGTCCTCCGGCGAGGACGAGCTGGCCGAGCAGGGCCTGACCGCCGGCCGGGACGCGGCCGACGACGCCGGCGGCGGCGACGTGACCGGCGGCGCGTTCTCCGAGGCACCGCGCGACTGAGACGGGCCGGTCCGTTTCGCGACCCGCCGACCGGGCACCATCGGGTCCCCCAGTCCCTCGACGAAGAGGAGGACCGCCATGGCCACCGGTGAGACCGGCTTCGAGGACGTCGCCTACGACCTGATCTCGGTTCAGTACCACTCGCTCAAGGCCGGCCACGACTACGGCCAGTACGTCCGCGACGCGGACAACGCCGGCCTGCAGGACATCGCGGCGTTCTTCCGCGAGGTCATGGAGCAGGACTCCGCGCGGGCGCGGCGCTGCCACGAGTTCCTGCGGCAGATCTCGGGGACCGAGCAGGGCGGACCCGCCACCCAGTAGCCGCGGAACCGGCACCATGGCGGTGTGATCCGCACACCGCTGACCCGGACGTTCGACCTGGCCGCACCGGTCGTCGGGGCCCCGATGGCCGGTGTGGCCGGCGGCGCTCTCGCCCGCGCCGTCACCCTCGGCGGCGGGCTCGGCATGATCGGCGTGGGCAACGCCGCGACACCCGACTTCGTCGCCGAGCAGGCCGCGATCCCGGCGGCCGACGACCTCCCGTTCGGCATCGGGCTCATGGTGTGGGCGCTGGCCGAGCGCCCCGAGCTCCTCGACGCGGCGATCGCCGCCCGCCCGGTGCTGGTGTCGGTGTCCTTCGGCGACCCCGCGCCCGCCACCGGCCGGCTGCACGACGCGGGCATCGCCGTGGCCACCCAGGTCAACACCGCTGGCGACGTCCGGCGCGCGCAGGCCGCCGGCGTCGACCTGCTCGTCGCCCAGGGCACCGAGGCCGGGGGGCACACCGGGCAGCGGGCCACGCTGCCGCTGCTGCAGGAGGTGTTGACCCTGGCCGATCGGCCGGTGCTGGCCGCCGGCGGCATCGCGACCGGGGCGGGGGTCGCCGCGGCACTGGCCGCCGGCGCCGCCGGGGTGTGGATCGGGACTCCGCTGCTGGCCTGCCCCGAGGGGCTCAACTCCCCCGCCGCCCGCGCCCGGGTCTGCGCGGCCGCGGGCGAGGACACCGTGCTCACCCGCGCCTTCGACGTGGCGCAGGGGCTGGCCTGGCCAGAGCGGTGGCCGGGGCGCGCCGTGGCCAACGACTTCTGCCGGGAGTGGCACGGCCGGGAGGCCGAGCTCGCCCGCGACCCCGAGGCCGGTCGGCGGGTGGTGGAGGCCCGCAGCACCGGCGACCTCACTGCCGCGCCGCTCTACGCCGGGGAGTCGGTCGGGCTGGTCACCGGTGAGCGGCCCGCGGCCGACGTCGTCCGGCAGCTGGCCGCTGACGCCGAGCGGGCGCTGCGCGCCGCGGTCGACCTCCTGGACTAGCGCGCGAGGGAGCCGGCGTCCGCCCACGCCCGCTCGAGCACCTGGAGCAGCAGGTCGGCGGGCTGGGCGCCGGCGGCGCCGTACCTGCGGTCGACCACGAAGAAGGGCACGCCGGTCGCGCCGAGCTCCCGCGCGGTGCGGATGTCGGCGAGGACGGCGGGCCGGTAGCGGTGGTCGGCGAGCGCGGTGCCGACCTCGGCCTCGTCCAGGCCGGCCTCCGCCGCGAGCACGGCGAGCGAGTCGGCGTCGAAGACCGAGCGTCCCTCCTCGAAGTGCGCGTGCAGGAGCCGCTCCTTCACCGCTCCCTGGAGTCCGCGCTCGGCGGCGAGGTGGAGGACCTCGTGGGCCGGCAGCGTGTTGCCGCTGACCCCGCTCGCCAGGTCGTAACGCAGGCCCTCACCGGCGGCGGTGTCCTCGACGTGCCGCATCATCTGCCGCACGTCCTCGACCGGGCGGCCGTACTTGGCGGCCAGCGCCGGAAGGGTCGGGTGGGTCTCGCCCTCGGGGGTGCCGGGGTCGAGCTGGAAGGACCGCCAGACGACCTCGACCTCGTCCCGGTGCGGGAACCGCGCGAGCGCGGCCTCCAGTCGGCGCTTGCCGATGTAGCACCACGGACAGACGACGTCGGACCAGACCTCGATGCGCACGGACCGCACCAACGGCGGGCCGGACCGGCTCATTCCGCCAGGTCGGAGTCGCGCCCGACGTCGCCGGGGGTCACCTCGCCGGCGGGCGGGCCGGCGGTGTCACCGCACGCCGACGAGGTCGACGACGAAGATCAGCGTCGCGCCGGGCTTGATGACGCCGCCGGCGCCGCGGTCGCCGTAGGCCTTGTGCGGCGGGATGGTCAGCCGGCGCCGACCTCCGACGCGCATCCCCTGGATGCCCTCGTCCCAGCCCTGGATGACCATGCCGACACCGAGCCGGAACTCGAGCGGGTCGCCGCGGTCCCAGGAGGCGTCGAACTGTTCGCCGCCGTCGTGGGTGACGCCGACGTAGTGGGCGCTGACCAGGTCACCGGCCTTCGCCTCCGGGCCCTCGCCGACGGTGATCTCCTCGATCACCACGTCATCGGGGGCGGGGCCGGTCGGCGGCTCGACGTCGGGGCGGGTGGGCTCGGCCATCGGTTCTCCTGGGGGTCGGTGCCGGGTGGGTCCCGACGGTCGCCCTCATCCAAACAGCGCCCCCGCGAGGTCGCCGGGCGGGCTACGGTCCGGTGCCGTGATCGACCACCTGGCGCTCCAGGTCGCGGACGTCGCCGCCTCGGAGGCTTTCTACACCCGGGTCTTCGCGCCACTCGACGTCCGGACGGTGATGCGGTATGACGGCCCGCAGGGCCTCGTCGTGGGCCTGGCCGGTCCCGAGCGCTTCCCGCGCCTGTGGCTCGGCGCGCTCGTGGACGGCGGCGTGCGGCCGGTGCACCTGGCCCTGCAGGCGCACTCCCGCGCGGACGTCGACGCCGTGTACGCGCTGGCCCGGGAGGCCGGCGCGGAAATCCTGCACGAGCCGCGGGTCTGGGCGGAGTACCACGCGGGCTACTACGGCACCTTCTTCCGCGACCCGGACGGGAACAACGTCGAGGCCGTGCACCACACCTGGCACGCCTCCTGAAAGGACCCCGTCCTCCCCACCCCTCGGAGGAGGACCCCGTCCTCCCCGCGAAGGACCCTCCTGCCCCCCGCCACTCGCAGGCTCGCGGCGGGCCCTGCAGGAGGGCCGATCGAAGCCCGGGGCGGGACCCGGAACGGGGCCGGGGCCTCGGGACGGGGCCCCTCAGCGGCCGCCGGCGACGTCGAGCAGGCTGCCGGTGCAGTAGGCCGCGTCGTTCCCCAGCAGCCACAGGACGGCGGCCGCGACCTCCTCGGGCAGCCCGGCGCGGCCCATCGGCACGGTCGGCCCCACCCGTGCGACCCGGTCGGGCTGGCCCCCGCTGGCGTGGATCTCGGTCTCGATGATCCCGGGCCGCACGACGTTGACCCGGACGCCCTCATCCGCGACCTCGCGGGCCAGCCCGACGCCGAGGGTGTCGACGGCGCCCTTGCTGGCGGCGTAGTCGACGTACTCCCCGGGTGAGCCCAGCCGGCTGGCGGCCGAGGAGAGCAGCACGACCGACCCGCCGGAGCCGCCGTGCCGGGTGGACATCCGCCGCACCGCCTCCCGGCAGCACAGGACGGTGCCGAGCACGTTGACCGCCAACATCCGCTGCACCCGCTCGGCCGTCAGCTCGTCGACCCGCGCCCGCTCCCCCACGATGCCGGCGTTGGCCACCAGCCCGGTCACCGGGCCCAGGCCCTCGGCGGCGGCGAAGGCGGCCAGGACGTCGTCCTCGACCGAGACGTCGGCGCGGACGGCGCGGGCGGTCCCGCCGGCCGCCTCGATGCCGGTCACCACGTCGGCGGCCGCCGCCTCGTCGTCCCGGTACGTCAGGGCGACCGACCAGCCGGCCGCGGCCGCGGCGCGCGCGGTCGCCGCGCCGATGCCGCGGCTGCCGCCGGTCACGAGAACCACACCAGGAGGCACGGTCGGACCGTAGCGCGGCGCGGGTGCGGGACGCCGCCCGCCGTGCTGGGCTGGGCGCATGCCCGCCGATCCCCCGTGGTGGACCCGCGCCGTCGTCTACCAGGTCTACCCGCGCTCGTTCCAGGACTCCGACGGCGACGGGATCGGCGACCTCGGCGGGGTCCTGCAGCGCCTCGACCACCTCGCCGACCTGGGTGTCGACGTCGTCTGGCTCTCGCCGATCTACCCGTCGCCGCAGGCCGACAACGGCTACGACATCAGCGACTACACCGGCGTCGACCCGCTCTTCGGCTCGCTGGCGCAGCTCGACGAGCTGATCGCGGCGCTGCACGACCGCGGCATGAAGCTGGTCATGGACCTGGTGGTCAACCACACCAGCGACGAGCACCCGTGGTTCGGAGAGTCCCGGTCGTCCCCCGACTCCCGGAAGCGCGACTGGTACTGGTGGCGGCCGCCGCGGGAGGGGATGGCCGCGGGGCAGCCCGGCGCCGAGCCCACCAACTGGCACGGCTTCTTCTCCGGCTCCACCTGGGAGCTCGACGAGGCCAGCGGCGAGTACTACCTGCACCTGTTCGACCGCAAGCAGCCCGACCTGAACTGGGAGAACCCGCAGGTCCGGTCCGCGGTGTACGCGATGATGCGGGAGTGGCTCGACCGCGGGGTCGACGGGTTCCGCATGGACGTCATCAACCTGATCAGCAAGGACGTCGGGCCGGACGGCGAGCTGCACGACGGCCCCCCGCTGCCCGGCCTGCCCTACGGCGACGGGTCGGCGTCCTACCTGTGCGGGCCGCGGATCCACGAGTTCCTGCAGGAGATGCACCGTGCGGTGTTCGCCGGGCACTCCGAGCAGCTGCTCCTGGTCGGCGAGATGCCGGGCGTGACGGTGGAGCAGGCGCGGCTGTTCACCGACCCGGCGCGGGCCGAGGTGGACATGGTCTTCCAGTTCGAGCACGTGGGGCTGGACTTCGACGAGACCAAGTGGCGCCCGCGGCCGCTGCGGATGCGCGACCTCAAGACCTCGTTCGGGCGCTGGCAGGCCGGGCTGGCCGACGTCGGCTGGAACTCGCTCTACTGGGACAACCACGACCAGCCGCGCGCGGTCTCCCGCTTCGGCGACGACTCGCCGCGGTACCGCCGGGACTCCGCCACCTGCCTGGCCACGCTGCTGCACCTGCACCGCGGGACGCCCTACGTCTACCAGGGCGAGGAGCTGGGGATGGCCAACGCCCCGTTCGCCGGCATCGACGACTTCCGGGACGTCGAGTCGCTCAACCACTTCGCGCAGGCCGTGGCACACGGCGAGGACCCGGCCGACGTGCTGGCCGCGCTGCGCCGGATGAGCCGGGACAACGCCCGCACCCCGGTGCAGTGGGACGCCTCGGAGCACGCCGGCTTCACCACCGGCAAGCCGTGGATCGCGGTCAACCCCGACCACGCGGACTGGCACGCCGCGGCGCAGCGCGACGACCAGACCTCGGTGTTCGCCCACCACCGGCGGCTGATCGCACTGCGGCACGACGACCCGGTGGTCGCGCTCGGTGACTTCACCATGCTGCTGCCGGAGCACGACGAGCTGTACGCCTTCACCCGCAGCCTGGACGGCGCGACGCTGCTCGTCGTCTGCAACCTCGGCGCCTCGACCCACCCTCTCGGCGCGCTGCTCCCCGGGGCGGTCGGCGCGGAGCTGGTGCTCAGGAACCTGGTCGACGACGGCGACCCCGGCGTCCTGCGGCCGTGGGAGGCCCGGGTGCTGCGGCCCCGCTGACGAAGGACCCCCTTGCCCCCCACCGCTCGTAAGAGGACCCCGTCCTCCCCACCCCTCGCACGCTCGGGGCGGGGCCCTGGACGGGGCCGGGGACCCTGCAAGGGGGCCGGTCCTCTCACCGGTCCTCTCAGCCGAGCAGCAGGTCCAGGGCTGCCGCCGCGGTCCAGGACTGGGCGGCGCTACCGAGCGGCTCGCCGGTGAACGGCTCGTGGTACTCGGCGAACGAGCCCCCAGCCAGCTCGTCGAGCACCGCGCGGCGCAGCGGCCCGGCGACGTCGGCCCGGCCGCGTCGCCCCAGCATCCAGACGACCAGCCAGTCGACCACCGGCCAGCTGGGCCCGCGCCAGTACGCGCGGGGCCGGAAAGCCGGCGACGCGGGGCTGGTGCTGGGCAGGACTGCGTGCCGCAGCCCGGGGTGCCCGGTCCACCGCTCGGACCGCAGCAGCGCCACCATCTCCCGCTCCGCCGTCGCCCCCAGCCCGCCGCAGAGCAGCGGGGCGAACCCGGCCGCCGTCTCCGCGCGCAGCGGCTCGCCGGTCCGCAGGTCGGTGTCCAGGGCCAGCCCCAGCCCGGCGTCGACGCTGCCCGCGACGCCGGTCCGGAAGCGCTCGGCGTGCTCCTCGAGCTCGGCGACCTCGCCGGCCCCCAGGGAGCGGGCGATCCCGGCCAGCGCGTCGCTCGCGGCGGCGAGGACGGCGGAGGCGAGGACGTCGGTGACCAGGAAGCTCGTGGTGACGCGGATCCGGGCGTCGTCGTAGCGGGCCCCCCGGAGCTCCGCGACGAGGCTGAGGTACCGGTCGTACTCGAGGTGGGTCGGGCGCTGGGCGGGATCGCGGACGACCCGGGTGTCCCGGCGGCGGTACGGCGCGAGGTCGGGGCGGACGGCGACACGGGAGTACGGCCCGTCCCACCGCGGCGAGTTGTCCATCCCGCTCTCCCAGCCGTGGTGGATGGCGAGCAGCCCGGTGCGCAGCGGGTCGCGTTCGCGCACGAGGTAGCGGTGCCAGGCCAGCAGCCGGCGGTAGGCCCCGGGCAGCCAGGCCCGGACGCGCGCCGCCGCCCCTGGGCCTCGGCGCTCGGCGAGGGTCACGATCCGCTCGACGGCCAGGGCCTGCACCGGGGGCTGGCAGATGCCGCTGGTCCGGGGGGCGACCGGCGCGTCGTCGGTGACCTCGGCGCACCCCCAGCGGTCCGGCCCGGGGAAGTAGGTGGTCTCGTCGGGGTCGAAGACGATGTGCGGGAGCATGCCGGTGCGCCACTGCCCGCGGAACAGGTGGTCCAGCTCGGCGCACGCGCGTCCGGGGTCGAGGTGGGCGAGGCCGACCGAGACGAACGCGGCGTCCCAGCTCCACTGGTGCGGGTAGAGGTGCGGGGCGGCCCGGACCATCACCCCGGTGTCGTTCCCCCGCAGGACCGCGGCAGCGCGGGCGGCGAGCCCGGCGCCGCGGACGCCGGCAGGGCGGGCTGCCAGTCGGGCATCTCGCTGCGATGCTCCGGCGGCTGTCGTCACGCTGCCGCCCGCAGCGCCGACCTCAGCAGTGCCGTGGCGCGGGGCAGCACCCGGGCGGGGTCCCCCGACAGCCGGCACTCGAACGCGAGGTGGCCGCCGTAGCCGATCGCGTCCAGGGACCGAAGCAGCGCCGGCCAGTCCAGGTGGCCGGCGCCGGGTTCGAGGCGGTTGGTGTCGGAGACCTGCACGTGGCCGAGCCGGTCCGCGACCGCCCGCAGCGCCGCCGGCGGGTCGGCCTCCTCGATGTTCATGTGGTACGTGTCCGCGCCCACCTGCACGCTGGCCAGCCCGGTCGCCCTCGCCAGCTCCGCCGCCTGCGCGAGGGTGTTCACCATGTGGTCCTCGTAGCGGTTCAGCGGCTCGAGCAGCAGGAGGACCCCCTCCCGGGCGGCGACCTCGCCCAGCCGGCCCAGGGCGTCGAGCAGCACCTCGCGGTCGGCCTCGGCCGTGCGGGGTGGGGTGAACGGGGGCAGCCGCCGGGAGAACATCCCCCAGGACGCCGGCGTCATCGCCCCCACGCCGCCGAGCTCGGCGATGACGGCGAGCTGGGTGGCCATGTTGGCGATCGCGTCGGCGCGGCGTCCCGGGTCGAAGTCACCGATGAAGTGGTCCATGTCGACGCAGACCGTGGGCATCACCACGCCGTCCCGCCGGGCCGCCCGCAGCTCGGGCAGCCGCCGGCGCAGCGCGTGCCCACCGGCGCCCCGCAGCTCGATGGCCTCGAAACCGCAGGCCAGCGCGACGTCCCACCTGGCCTGCAGCGTGGCCCCCGGCAGCAACTGCTCCTGGACGGCGAGTCTCACGCGACACCCCCGCCACCGCGTCGGCGTCGTATCGGTACGGACGCCAGCATGTTATCGCTGCTCCTCGGCGCTTTATGCGTGTTCCGTCGGCACAATCCCGCGCGGTGGCCCCGGTCACGCGATGGCCGCTACTGTCCGGAGTCCGGCAACGGCGCCGGCGATGCCGATGGGAGCTGATGGGCGCGATGCAGCGACGGGTCAGGGTCTCGGTGGCGGCGGCGGGGGCAGTGGTCCTCCTCGCCGCCTGCGGTGGAGGTGACTCCGGGGGTGGCGAGGACGGCGGCCCGCTGACGGTGTGGACCCTGGAGAACCTCCCCGACCGCCTCGCCGTCCAGGAGGAGATCGCCGCCGCCTTCACCGAGAGCAGCGGCGTCGACGTCGAGCTGGTCGCGGTCGACCCGAACCAGTTCAACCAGCTCCTGACCTCCTCGGCCGCGGCGGGCGAGCTGCCCGACGTGATCGGTGCCCTGCCGCTGGCCGGCGTCCAGTTGCTGGCGACCAACGAGTTCATCGACCCCGAGGTGACCGCCTCCGTCGTGGAGGGCCTGGGGGCCGACACGTTCTCCGAGCGGGCGCTGGAACTGACCCGCGACGGCGACACCCAGCTCGCCGTGCCCAGCGACGGCTGGGCGCAGCTGCTCGTGTACCGCCAGGACCTCTTCGACGCTGCGGGCCTGGCCGCACCGGAGACCTACGACGACATCCTCGCCGCCGCACAGGCGCTGGACAGCCCCGAGCGTGCCGGGTTCGTCGGGGCCACCGTGCCGAACGACGCGTTCACCCAGCAGACCTTCGAGCACCTCGCCCTGGGCAACGGCTGCCAGCTGGTGGACGAGGCCGGGGAGGTCACGCTCGACAGCGAACCCTGCGTGGCCTCGTTCGATTTCTACGACCGGCTGATCAGCGACTTCTCGGTGGCGGGGGCGCAGGACGTCGACACCACGCGCGCCGCCTACTTCGCCGGGCAGTCGGCCATGGTGGTGTGGTCCTCGTTCATCCTCGACGAGATGGCCGGCCTGCGGGCCGACGCGCTGCCGACCTGCCCCGAGTGCACGGCCGACCCGGCCTTCCTCGCGCAGAACAGCGGCGTGGTCACCGCGATCTCCGGGCCGGACGGGGACGAGCCGGCACAGTTCGGAGAGGTCGTCTCCTGGGCCGTCACGGCCGACGCGCAGTCCTCCGCCGCCGACTTCGTCAGCTACATGATGGAGGACGGCTACGAGCAGTGGATCGGCTTCTCGCCCGAGGGCAAGGTGCCGACCCGGCAGGGCACCGCCGAGGAACCGACGCGGTTCATCGACGCCTGGGCCACGCTGCCGGCGGGCGTGGACACGAAGGCGCCGCTGTCGGACTTCTACTCGCCCGAGGTCCTCGACGCGGTGCGCACGGCCCCGGACACCATCTCCCCGTGGGGCATCCCGCAGGGACAGGGCGCGCTGATCGGGGCCTCCCTCGGCGAGCTGCCCGTCCCCCAGGCGATCGCCGCGATGACCGGCGGCGAGGTCGACCCGCAGGGGGCGGCCCAGCAGGCGGCCGAGGCGCTCCGCGAGATCGCCTCGTCGCTGGACTGACGGTGGGTCCGGCGGTGTCCGCACGTCGGCAGGCCGGCCGGGAGCCCGGGGCTCCCGGCCGCGGGACGCTGCGGGCACGGGAGGCCCGGACCGGGTGGGCCCTGATCTCACCCACCGTCGTCCTCGTGCTGGTGCTCGTGGTGCTGCCGATCCTGTGGACGGTGGTGCTCGCGTTCCAGGACCTGCGGCTCATCCGGCTGCGCACCGCCGGGCTCTTCGGGGACTACACGTTCGACAACTTCGCCGACGTGTTCGGCTCCCCCGGCTTCTGGAGCTCGCTGGTCACCACGCTGATGTACGCCGGCGGCGGCACGGCGGCGTCGATCGGGCTCGGGCTGGTCGCCGCGCTGGCCCTGCGCCGCGGCTTCCGCGGCCGCACGCTGGTCCGGGCGTCGCTGCTGCTGCCCTACGTGGCGCCAGTCGTGGCGGCCACGTTCGTCTGGGGCGTGATGCTCAACCCCCAGTTCGGCGTCGTGAACGAGCTGGGCACGGGCCTGCTCGGCTGGGACGAGCCCATCGCGTTCCTGTCCGAGCGCCCGAGCGCCCTCCTCACCGTGATCGTCTTCGAGATGTGGCGCTCGTTCCCGTTCGCCTTCCTCTTCATCACCGCCCGCCTGCAGGCCGCGCCGGCCACGCTGGAGGAGGCCGCCCGGGTCGACGGCGCCACCCCGACGCAGCTGTTCCGCCACATCGTGTGGCCCCAGCTGCTGCCCACGATCGCGGTGCTCGCGCTGCTCCGCTTCATCTGGACCTTCAACAACTTCGACGACATCTACCTGCTCACCGGCGGCGGGGCGGGTACCGACGTCATCAGCGTGCGGGTGTTCGACTTCCTGATCAGCCGTGGGGACATCGGCGCGGCGTCCGCCCAGGCGCTCGTGCTGTCCGCCGTGCTGCTGGTGCTGGTCACGGTGTACTACCGGTTCGCGGCGAAGGACGAGGTGGCCTGATGGCGGGCATCGCGACCGTGCCGGCGGAGTCCCCCGCCGCACCCGAGACCCGGCGCAGCGGCTCCCCGGCGGGGCGGGGCTGGTCGCGCAACACCGTCGAGACCCGGGTGCTCGGCGTGCTGCGGTGGCTCGTGATCGCGGGGTTGGTGCTGTTCACCCTGTTCCCCTTCTACTACATGGTGCTGCTCTCCCTCCGGGACCTCAGCTCGCTGCTGCAGGCCCCGGCTCGGCTGTGGCCGGCGCTGTCGGAGCTGACGGTCGACACGTACCGCGACGTGCTGGCCCCCACCGACTCCGGCGGGCAGGGCTTCCTGCGCTTCATGGCCACCAGCGGCGTGGTCGCGCTGGGCACGGTGGCGGTGACGCTCGTCTTCGCCGTCCTGGGCTCGTACGCCCTGGCCCGGCTGCGGTTCCCCGGCCGGCGCCGGATCGGTGTGCTGTTCCTGGCCGTGTACCTGTTCCCCAGCATCCTGCTCGCCGTCCCGCTGTTCGTGTTCTTCACCCGGGTCGGGCTGCGCGGCGCCCTGCCGGCGCTCGTGCTGGTGTACGTCTCGCAGACCGTCGCGGTGGCGATCTACATGCTTCGCAACTACTTCCAGACCGTGCCGGCCAGCATCGAGGAGGCCGCCGCGGTCGACGGCGCCGACCGGTTCACGATCATGCGCCGGATCACCCTGCCGCTGGCGATGCCGGCGATCCTCTCCAACGCCCTGTTCGTCTTCATGATCGCGTGGAACGAGTTCCTGTTCGCGCTGCTGTTCCTGGTGGATGACCGGTCGCGGTGGACGGTGTCCCTGGGCCTCTCCCAGCTCGCGGGCAGCATCGAGATCCCCACGACGGTGCTCATGGCCGGATCGGTGATCCTGACGGTGCCGATCGTCGTACTGTTCTTCGCCACCGAGAGGCTTCTCACCGGCGGCCTGACCGCCGGCGCCGAGAAGGGGTGAGGACCTGGGTGAACGCGCCGGACAGCTGCTCGACCTGATCCGCCGGGGCCGGGCCCGGACCCGCGGGGACCTGATCGAGCTCACCGGGCTGTCCCGCTCGACCGTCGCCGCCCGCGTCGACCTGCTGGTCGACGCCGGGTACCTGCGCGAGTCGGGCAAGGAGGCCTCCGCCCGCGGCCGGCCCTCGCAGCTGCTCGGCCTCGAGGGGTCCGGCGGGGTGGTGCTCGCCGCCGACCTGGGCGCCGCGCACGCCACTCTCGCGCTGTGCGACCTGTCCGGGCGCCCGCTGGCCGAGGCGGTCCACGAGATCCGGCTCGCCGACGGCCCCGAGCCGGTGCTCGGCTGGGTCGAGCAGCGCTGGCGGGAGATGCTCGACGCCTCCGGGGTGGTCGCCGGCCGGGTTCTCGGTCTCGGGGTCAGCGTGCCGGGCCCGGTGGACGTCGCCACCGGCCGGGTCGTGCACCACACGCCCGTCCTCCCGGGCTGGCAGGACCACCCCGTGCGCGACCTCCTGGAACGGCGCTTCGGCGTCGTCTGCGTGGTCGACAACGACGCCAACGCCATGGCGCTGGGCGAGCACCACACCGCGTGGCCGGGCTCCTCGCCGCTGCTGTTCGTCAAGGTCGCGACGGGCATCGGCGCCGGCGTGGTGGTCGACGGCCGGCTGCTGCGGGGCGCCGACGGCGCCGAGGGCGACATCGGGCACGTGCGGATCACCAGCGCCGACGACGGCCCGCTGTGCGTCTGCGGCGCCCGCGGTTGCCTCGCCGCGTCGGCGAGCGGACGGGCGCTGGCGCGGGCGCTGCGCGAGCAGGGGGAGGACGTCCCGGACAGCCGGTCGGTCGTCGAGCTGGCGTCGACCGGCCACGCCGAGGCCACCCGGCTGGTCCGGGAGGCGGGGCTGGTGATCGGCGACGTCCTGGCGACCGCGGTCAGCCTGCTCAACCCGCGCGTCCTCGCCCTGGGCGGGGACCTGGCGCTGGTCCACCACTTCGTCGGCGCCGTGTGCGAGCGGCTGTACCAGCGCACCCAGCCCCAGTCCGCCCGGGGCCTGCAGGTGGTGGCCAGCGGCCTGGGCGACCGGGCGGGCGTGGTCGGCGCGGCCCGGCTGGCGCTCGAGGAGGTGCTCTCCGCCGAGGCGGTGGACCGCGCGCTCGCCGGCCGGCGCCAGCCGGTGCCCTGACGCTGCATCCGCTCAGCCCTTCCAGTCGACCAGCTGGACGATCACGCCGTTGGGGTCGCGGACCTGGAAGGCGCGCTCACCCCACTCCTCGACGGTGAGCGGCATGGTGATCGCCACGCCCTCGTCCTGCAGCCGGCGCAGTTCGCCCTCGAGGTCGTCGACGACGAACGCGAGGATCAGCCCGGCCGCGTGCACGTCGCGCTGGTCGGCCGGGAGCGTGGGCAGACCGCGGCGCAGGAAGGCGACGTTCATGCCGGCGTCCTCGCGGGTCAGCGAGGCGAAGCCGTCGGCGGCCATCTCCTCGCGGAAGCCGAAGTGGCGGACGAGGAAGGCACTGCTGGCGGGGACGTCGTCGACGTTCAGCGACACGGCGGTGGCGGTGATGCGCACGGGACCTCCTGGCGTGGACGAACCAACCTCGTACACCGTACGCCGTATCCGCCGGGGAGGATGCCGTCGTGCCGACCGACCGGAGCAGCGCGGGCGACCCCGCCCGCACCCTGGCCCTGCTGTGGCGGCAGCCGCCCGAGGGGCCGCGGCGCGGACCGGCCCGCGCCCTGGACCTGGACGCGGTGGTGGCGGCGGCCGTCACCCTCGCCGACCGGGACGGGCTGGCGGCGGTGACCATGCGGGCGGTGGCGCAGGCGCTGGGGGTGGCGCCGATGACGCTGTACACCTACGTGCCCGGCCGCGCCGAGCTGCTGGACCTCATGCTGGACGCCGTCCACGCGCAGATGGCCCGCAGCGACACCGGGGGCCGGCCCTGGCAGGAACGGGTCACCGCCGTCGCCGAGGAGAACCGGGCGCTGTTCGCCGCCCACCCCTGGGCCGCGACGGTGTCGACCCTGCGCCCTCCCCTCGGGCCCGGCTCCACCGCCAAGTACGAGCACGAGCTGGCCGCCTTCGACGACCTCGGGCTGGACGACGTCGAGCGGGACGACTGCCTGACCCACCTGCTGTCGTTCGTGCAGGCCAACGCGCGGGCGGCCGCGGAGGCGGCCGCCGCCCGGCGGCAGAGCGGGGTGGACGACGCCCGGTGGTGGGCCGCGGCCGGTCCGCTGCTCGCTCGGGTGCTGGACCCGGCGCGGTACCCGCGCGCGGTCCGGGTCGGGGCGGCGGCCGGGGCCGCGCACGGCAGCGCGCACGACCCCGGCCACGCCTACCGGTTCGGGCTGGCCCGGGTCCTCGACGGGCTCGCCGCGATCGTCGACGCCCGCCGCTGACCTCAGCTCACGGCGGTCGTGTGGGTTGGCGGGGCGCCGGACCCCTCCGGGGCCCGTCGACCGACGAGGACGCCGCCGTCAGACCGGGGTGGCCACCGGCTCGGCGGCCGGACGGCGGTCCAGCGGGTGGGCCAGCTCGTCGGCGGGCATCCGGGCCGCCACGACGGCGACCCCCGCCAGCACCAGCGGAACCAGCCCGGCGACGAGGAAGGTCGCGGTCAGGCCGATCCACCCGCTGACCGGGCCGGCCAGCGCCATCGACAGCGGCATGAAGGCGCCCGAGACGAGGAAGTCCAGGCTGGAGACCCGGCCGAGCAGCGCCGGGGGCACCCGCCGCTGCAGCAGCGTGCCCCAGATGACCATGCCGCTCTGGAAGGTGGCGCCGGTGAACAGCCCCGCGGCCACCATGACCTCCAGCCGGGTGGTCAGCCCGAAGACGACGAGCGGCACGCAGCCCAGGCCCCACAGCAGGTTCATGACCGTGAGGTAGCGGCGCGGCAGCGGGCGCGAGGAGATGAGCAGCGAGCCCAGCGCGCCGCCGACGCCGAAGGCGGTGAGCACCAGCGCGTGGCCCATGGGCCCGCCGCCGGCGCGGTCGCGGATGGCGAAGGGCACCAGCACCTCGAAGGGGCCCATCATCACCAGCAACATCAGCGAGGCGAACAGCAGCGTGGCCAGGAACCAGGGCGTGCGGACCATGTAGCCGAAGCCCTCGCGCAGGTCGTCGGCCACGGCGCGCAGCGGGTGGACCGGGACGGCGGCCGGCTCGCGGCGGACGCGGGTGACCGGCAGCGCCGCCACGCACAGCGCCGCGCCGGCCGCGGCCGCGGCGGTGACCAGCAGCGCGATCCCCGGCGAGGCCGCGGCGACCAGCAGCCCGGCGGCCGTGGGGCCGGCCACCTGGTGCAGCACCGGCCGCATCAAGCCCTCGAGACCGTTGGCCGCGAGCAGCTCGTCCTCGGGGAGCAGCGCGGGCACCAGCGCCGAGTAGGCCGGGTAGTACAGCCCCATCCCGACGCCGCCGAGCAGGCCCACGGCGGCCAGCAGGCCCAGGGGCAGGCCGTCGGCCAGTGACAGGACGGCGACGCCCGCGACCGGGACGGCCTGCAGCAGCGCCACCACGAGCAGGATGTGCCGCTGCGGCACCCGGTCGGCGAGCACCCCGCCGAGCAGGGCGACGCCCAGCGTGCCCCCGAAGGTCAGCGCGCTGACCAGGGAGACCTCCGCCGGGCCGCCACCGAGGGCGACGACCTGCCAGATGACCGCGACCGCCCAGGACCCGTTGGCCAGCAGCGACAGGCCGAGCGAGACGGCGAGCAGCCGGTAGGCGCGGTGCCGCAGCGGCTGCAGGGCCCTCGGCAGGCCGGCCATCGTGTCCCCCCGGGTCCTCCGCGCCGCCCCCGCGGTCGGCGCAGCCGATGGTGCCCGGCCGGGTCCGGCGGGCGCGCGCGATTTCGCCGACGGCTCAGCTCGGGCGGTATCGGGTGCGGACGACGCCCTGACGGGGCGCCGGCTCAGTGGGCGCCGCGCTCGGCAGCGAGCCGCACGTAGTGCTCGACCGCCGTGGGGTCGTCGACCGCGCCCAGGTTGAGGGCCCGGGCCGGGTCGGCCCCCTGGAACAGCCGCTTGAGCGGGACCTCCAACCGCTTGCCGGTGCGGGTGTGCGGGACGGCGGGGACGGCGAGCACCTCGTCGGGCACGTGCCGCGGGCTGGCCTGCCGGCGGATCGCGTCCCGGATCCGCGCCTGCAGCTCGTCGGTGAGCTCCTCCCCCGGCGCCAGTTGGACGAACAGCGGCATCCAGTAGCCGCCGTCGCGCTGCTCCACGCCGAGGACGACGCAGTCGCGGACCTCGGGCACCGACTCGACGGCGGCGTAGATGTCCGCCGTCCCCATGCGGACGCCCCCGCGGTTGAGCGTGGAGTCCGAGCGGCCGGTGATGACGCAGGTGCCGCGCTCGGTGACCTCCATCCAGTCGCCGTGCCGCCACACCCCGGGCCAGGGCTCGAAGTACGCCTCGCGGTAGCGGGACCCGTCCGGGTCGTTCCAGAAGTACAGCGGCATCGTGGGCATCGGCTCGGTGACCACCAGTTCGCCGAGCTCGCCGACGACCGGCCGGCCCTCCTCGTCCCAGGCGGCCGCGGCGACCGCGAGCATCGGGCGCTGCAGCTCGCCGGCCACCACCGGGAGCAGCAGGGTGCTGCCGATGAACCCGGTGGCGACGTCGGTGCCGCCGGACACCGAGCCGAGGAAGACGTCGCTGCCCACCGCGTCGTAGACCCAGCAGAAGGCCGACGCCGGCAGCGGCGACCCGGTCGACCCGATGCTGAGCAGCGCGGACAGGTCGTGGGTCTCCCCCGGGCGGATCCCCGCCTTCTCGCAGGCGGTGAGGTAACCGGCGCTGGTACCGAGGTGGGTGATGCCGGTGCGCGCGGCCAGGGCGAACTGCGCGTCGACCGACGGGTACGCGGGGGCGCCGTCGTGGACGACCACCGTCGCGCCGCGCAGCAGGGCCGAGGTGGCGATGTTCCACATGATCCAGGCGGTGGAGGCGTACCAGTAGTAGCGGTCGCCCGGGCCGACGTCGCCGTGCAGGCCGAGCTGCTTGTGCATCTCGACGGCGGTGCTGCCGTGGCCGTGCACGATCCCCTTGGGCAGCCCGGTGGTCCCCGAGGAGTAGACGATCCACAGCGGGGCGTCGAACGGCAGCGGCTCGACGACCGGCGGTTGCTCGTCGGCGACCGCCTCGGCCCAGCTCAGCGCCCCGTCGGGCACCTCGTCGGGGAAGAGCCGGGGGACGGCGATCGTCGTCCGCACGCCGGGCAGCGCCGCGCGGAGCTCGGCGACGACGTCGCGCCGGTCGTACTCCCTGCCGCCCCACCGGTAGCCGTCGACGGCGACCAGCACGGTCGGCTCGATCTGCGCGAAGCGGTCCAGCACGCTGCGGGTGCCGAAGTCCGGGGCGCAGGAGGACCACACCGCGCCGACCGCCGCGGCCCCGAGGAACGCGACGACGGCCTCGGGGACGTTGGGCAGGTAGCCGGCCACCCGGTCGCCGCGCCGCACGCCCAGGCGGCGCAGCGTGGCGGCGAAGGCGCCGACCTGGTCCCGCAGCTGCGCCCAGGTGATCTCGACCGGCTCGGCGTCCTCGGCCACGGCGACCAGCGCCGGGCTGCCGGGGTCCACGGTGCCGTCCCGCAGCGGGCGCAGCGCCTGCTCGGCGTAGTTGACCGTCGTCCCGGGGAACCACTCGGCACCGGGCATCCGGCGGCGGGTGAGCACCCGGTCGTCCGGAACGCCGGGCAGCACGCCGGACCAGTCGGCCACCTCGGCCCAGAACTGGTCGAGGTGCTCGACCGACCAGCGCCAGATCGCGTCGTAGTCGGCCGGGTCGCCGAGGTCGAGTCCGCGCCGCCGGGCCACCCGGTCGGCGAACCGTGCGAGGTGCGTGGCCCGGATCGACTCCGGCGTGGGGCGCCAGAGCACCTGGGGCCCGGCAGACGTGTCGGTACTCACAGCAGCACCTTGCCACGCCGCCCGGTGAGCACGAGGCCACTGAGCGCGGACCGGCGTCGGGCACCAGGATGGGGACCCATGAGCGAGCCGGAGGTCGAGCGCAACGTGCTCGGCGGCGCGCTGCAGCCGTGCGGCACGGAGCCGCTCACCGGCTTCTACCGCACCGGCGTCTGCAGCAGCGGTCCCGAGGACCTGGGCAGCCATACCGTCTGCACCGTCGTGTCGGCCGAGTTCCTCGAGCTGCAGCGGGCGCTCGGCAACGACCTGTCCACCCCGCGGCCGGAGTACGGCTTCCCCGGCCTGCGCCCGGGCGACCGCTGGTGCGTGGTGGCCGCGCGGTGGATGCAGGCCTACCAGGCCGGGGTCGCGGCGGGCGTCGTGCTCGCGGCCACCAACGCCCAGGCGCTCGAGGTCGTCCCGATGGAGGCGCTGCGGCAGCACGCCGTCGACGTCCCCGACGACCTCAGCGGCCTCGACTAGGAGAGGACCCCCGTGAGCGACCTGCTCGGCACCCCGGTGACCACCCTGCAGGGCGAGGTCACCACCCTCCGGGACCTGACCGGCGGCGGCGCGGCGCTGGTGGTCAACGTCGCCAGCCGGTGCGGCCTCACCCCGCAGTACACCCAGCTCGAGGGGCTGCAGCAGGAGTACGGCGGGCGGGGTCTCACCGTCGTCGGCGTGCCGTGCAACCAGTTCGCCGGGCAGGAACCGGGCACGGCCGAGGAGATCGCCGGCTTCTGCTCGGCCACCTACGGCGTCACCTTCCCGATGACCGAGAAGCTCGAGGTCAACGGCCCGGGCGCGCACCCGCTGTTCCGGCGGCTCACCGAGGCGCCCGACGCGTCGGGCGAGGCCGGCGACGTGCAGTGGAACTTCGAGAAGTGGCTGGTGACCGCCGACGGCGAGGTCGTGGCCCGGTTCCGGCCCCCCACCCAGCTGGACGCACCCGAGGTCCGGCACGCGATCGAGGAGGTCCTGCACCGGTGAGCGATCCCGACCTGCACTTCTGGTTCGACCCGGTCTGCCCGTTCGCGTGGATGACCAGCAAGTGGGTCCGGATGGTCGCCGAGCAGCGCGAGTACCGCGTCGAGTGGCGGCCGATCTCGCTGCGGCTGCTGAACCGGCACGTCGACTACGACGCGCAGTTCCCGCCCGAGTACGAGGCCGGCCACACGGCCGGCCTGCACCTGCTGCGGGTCGCCGCCCGCGCCCGCGCCGAGCACGGCCCCGAGGCGCTCGACCCGCTCTACGCGACCCTCGGGCGGCACGTGTTCGAGGACCCGGCCGGCCAGCCGCCGCCGGAGCGGGCCACCAGCCGGCCCTTCCTCGAGCAGGTCCTCGGCGAGGCGGGGCTGCCGGCCGGCCTGGCGGCCGCCGTCGGCGACGCGTCCTGGGACGCGGAGGTCCAGGAGGAGACCGACGCCGCGCTGCGGCTCACCGGCAAGGACGTCGGGACGCCGATCCTGCACTTCCGCCCGCCCGGTGGCACCGCCTTCTTCGGCCCGGTGATCAGCCGGCTGCCCGATCCCGGCGAGGCCGTCGAGCTGTGGGACCACGTCGTGGGCCTCGCCGCGTTCCCGGGGTTCGCCGAGCTCAAGCGCAGCCTGCGGGAACGGCCGCAGCTGCCGGCGCTCGGCGTCAGCCCGGGTGAGGCCGGGATCGAGGAGGACTGGCACGGGGGCAGCCGCCGCCAGCACCGCTGAACGGGGTGCGCGGCGCCGGTGGGTCGGCCGGCGACCAAGGTGAGGCGTCATCGAGTGCACCGTCGAGCTCGCCGAGTCGCTGGGCGCCGACGGCGCGACGGTCGACGCCGCCCGCGAGGGCCAGAGGCGGCGTCGGCCGAGCTGCGGGCCGCCGGCGAGCGCGGGATCACCGTGCTGCCGGTCTACGCCACCGCCGCGGACGGCTGGTGGATGGGCAAGGCCTCCGACGACCCGTCGCTGCGGCTCTACTCCGACCTGGGCGTCGACTTCGTCGACCCGGGCGGCGACACCTACTTCTGGGAGACCACCAGCTGGGACCGGGTCACCGACCACCCGAGCGACGTGATCCTCTACTCGCTGCGCGGTGGGGAGACGCCCGAGCAGATGCGCGCCCAGCCGACCTATCCCCTGCTGCCCGCGGTGCAGGCCGGCCAGGAGCACCCGTGGAAGTACATCGGCATGGACCACGTCGCCCAGGCCGCCTACATGTCCGAGCTGGCCGGCTGGCTCGACGAGGCCGAGAAGGTGACCTGAGAAAGGACCCCCTGCCCCGGCCCCGTCCCGGGCCCCGCCCTGAGCCTGCGAAGGGTGGGGAGGACGGGGTCCTTCCTCAGGCGGGGACCGCCTCCGGCACCGGGGCGGGAGGGCGGGCCGACCGCGCGGTCTGTGCCAGCCCGATGCCCACGAGGACGACGAGGCCGCCGAGCACCTGCCAGCCGGAGAGCACCTGCTCCACCCACAGCCAGGCCACGACCGACGCCAGCACCGGCTCCACCGTGGCGATCAGGCCGGCCGTCGTCGGCGGCAGGTGCCGCAGCGCGGCCAGCGACAGCCAGAACGGCAGCGCCGCCCCCAGGACGACGATCCAGCCGACCAGCACCCACAGCGGCAGCTCGATCGTCCCGAGGGAGACCGGCACGGACGCGCCGAGCACTGCGGGGTCGAACGGCCAGAACGGCGCGGCGACCGCCCAGAACAGCGCGGCCGCGACGAAGCTCCAGCAGGTGAGCGCCACCGGGTCGCGGGTGGTCGTGCCGCGCTCCCCCATCAGGTAGTAGGTCGCCAGGCACAGAGCTGCCGCGAGCGCCGCGGCGACCCCGCCCGCGTCGAGCGAGCCGCCGCCCTGCCAGACCTCCGCCACCAGGACCAGCCCGGACAGCGACAGCCCCAGCGCGCCCCACAGCCGGCGACGGACCCGCTCGCCGCGCACCAGCCACACCCACAGCGCGATGAACACCGGCGCGGTCATCTCGAAGACCAGCGCGATGCCGACCGGCAGCCGGCCGATGGCGACGTAGTAGAGGCACTGGGTGAGCGCGATGCCGACCACCCCGAAGACGGCCAGGAACGGCACCTCCCGCCAGGACACCCGCAGCCGCGCCGGCGCGACGACGGCGAGGGCGGCGAGCAGCACGACCGCCGCCCCGCCGCAGCGCAGCGCCGTCAGCCACGGCGCGGGGACGCCGGCCTGCAGCGCCAGGGTGGAGACGGTGCCGTTGACGGCGAGCAGGCCCGCAGCGCCGACGGTCAGCGCGGAACCGAGCGGAGGACGGGACACGGGACGACGGTAGCGACCGTCCGACCCCGAACCCCCTACCGGGGGGTCACTGCACCGCGGCGGGGTCCATGCAGACGACCTCCCAGACGTGCCCGTCCGGGTCGGTGAAGCTGACCCCGTACATGAACCCCTGGTCCTGCGCCGGCTGCCACGGCCGCCCGCCCGACGCCAGCGCCCGCGCCAGCAGGTCGTCGGCCTCCTCCCGGCTCTCGGCTGACAGCGCGTTGAGCACGGTCGTCGTCTTCGCCGGGTCACCGATCTCGGTGCCCTCCGGGACGAAGTCGGTGAACCGGTCACGGGTCAGCAGCATCACCACGATGTTGTCGGCGACGACGACCGACGCCGTCCGCTCGTCGGAGAACTGCTCGTTGAAGCCGAAGCCCAGGCCGCCGTAGAACGCCTTGGCGGCGGCCAGGTCGGTCACGGGCAGGTTGACGAAGATCCAGCGCACGGTGTGCTCCCGTCGTCGTGGGGCCCGGTCGGCCCCGTCGCAGGTACAGACGGGGCCGACCGCCACGACTCATCGGTCGCGACCGGGCAGCGGAGGAGTGACCTCGGACAGCGGCGAGCGGACGTCGCGCACGCCCCGGTCGCCGTCGGAGCCGCGCCGCTCCGCCGCCGGGAGGACGGTGGTGCCGGTGGCGGTGTCCGGGACGCCGTCGCGGTCGGCGTCCGGCGCGGGCTCGACCACCAGCACGAAGTCCTCGCCGTGCCGGGTGATGCCCTCGACGACGGCCTGCTCGACCGCCTCCACCGCGACCGTGCGGCGCAGCACCAGCGGGTCGGAGCGGACGTCCTTGGCCAGCGACACCGCCATGCCCACCATCACCAGCGCGAAGGGCAGCGCCGCGATGATCGTGAGGTTCTGCAGGCCGGTGAGGGCCTCGTCGCCACCGACCAGCAGCATGATCGCGGCCACGGCGCCCATGACGACGCCCCAGAAGACGACCGTCGTCCGGCTCGGGGACAGCGTGCCGCGCTCGGACAGCGACCCCATGACGATCGAGGCGGCGTCGGCGCCGGACACGAAGAAGATCGCGACCAGCACCATGACCAGCACGGTCATGACCGTGGCGAGCGGGTAGGTGCCCAGGACGCCGAACAGCTGCCCCTCCGCGGTGGTCTGCCCGGCGACGTCGACGCCGCTGCGCTGGGCGGCGACCCCGGCCCCGCCGAACACGGCGAACCAGACCAGGCTCACGACGCTGGGCACCAGCAGGACGCCGGTGACGAACTGCCGGATGGTGCGGCCGCGGCTGATCCGGGCGATGAACAGGCCGACGAACGGCGTCCAGCTGATCCACCAGGCCCAGTAGAAGACCGTCCAGCCGCGCAGCCACTCGGCGGTCGCGTCCCCGCCGCTGGCCTCGGTGCGGGCGGCCATGTCGCCCAGCTCCGCGACGTAGGTGCCGAGCGTGGTGGGCAGCAGGTTGAGGACGAGCACGGTCGGGCCGACGGCGAAGACGAACACGGCCAGGACGACGGCCAGCACCATGTTGGTGTTGGCCAGCCACTGGATGCCCCTGGCGATGCCGGAGACGGCGGAGGCGACGAACGCCGCGGTCAGCACCGCGATGACGACCACCAGCAGCCCGTTGCCGGCGTCCCCCACCCAGCCGAGGATCTCCACACCGCTGCCGATTTGCAGCGCGCCGAGCCCGAGCGACGCCGCCGACCCGAACAGCGTGGCGAAGATGGCGAGCACGTCGATGGCCCTCCCGGCCCAGCCCTCGGTGCGGTGCCGCCCGAACAGCGGGGCGAAGGCGGAGCTGATCAGCTGCCGCCGGCCGCGGCGGAAGGTGCCGTAGGCGATCGCCAGGCCGACGACGGCGTAGATGGCCCACGGGTGCAGCGACCAGTGGAACACCGTGGTCGCCATGGCCGTCCTGAGCGCCTCGGGCGTCTCGGCCTCGACGGTGCCCGGCGGCGGGGCGACGTAGTGCGCCAGCGGCTCGCTGACGCCGAAGAACATCAGCCCGATGCCCATTCCGGCGCTGAACATCATCGCCACCCAGGACACCGTCCGGAACTCCGGCTCCTCGTCGTCGCGGCCCAGCGGGATGCGGCCGTACCGCCCGGCCGCCAGCCAGACCACGAACACGACGAAGGCCGAGGCGAGCAGCACGAACAGCCAGCCGAGGTTGGTCTCCACCCACTCGAGGGCGGTGCCGCTGGCCGAGCCCAGGCCCTGCGGGCTGGCGAAGCCCCAGGCGACGAAGGCCAGGGCGAGGACGGCGGAGACCCCGAAGACGACCCGGTCCAGCGCCCCCCCGCGGTCGGCGGGCGACGGTGGTGGCTGCGCGACGGCGGGGTGGGCCTCGGTGGCCCCGGGTGGGCCGGTGCGTTCAGGTGTTGTGGTCACGACTGTGGGCGCCGGTGCCGGCGCGCCTCCCTACTGAGTGGACGACGGGCGCCGTCGGCACCAGGGCGCCGACGGCAACCCCTCCACCGTCGGGGCGTTCCCGGAGCGGTGCAAGCTCGCCGGGACCCGGGCGGGACGCGCCGAGGAGGCGGCGGCGGGCCGTGTGCCGACCCCGGCGACCGGGCACACCCCCGGCAGCCAGGCGGCCGCCCGACCGGGACGGCGGCGCCGCGACGGGGGGAGGCACCGGATCGTGAGCGAGCTGCGTCCGCCCTGGTCAGCGCGCCGTCGGAAGCTGCTGCTGTGGCTGGCGGTGGGCGCGGTGCTCGGCGGGCTGGGGGCCGTCGGCCTGCCCGGCGAGTTCGGGGCGACGGCGGGCTACGCGGCCGCGCTCTGCGCCTTCCTCCTCGGAGTCGCCCTGGTGGTGTTCATCACCGTCCCCGGGCCCGAGACCCTGGGCACACTGTTGCGCACACCACCCCTGGCGGGGGCGGTGCTGGTGGTCGCCGTCCTGCTGGTGCTGGCCAACCCGACCGGGTCGTCGCTGCGCTGGCTGTGGGTGGTCGCGGCGGTGCTCGCCGCCGGGTGGACGGCGTTCGCCGTGTGGGAGACCCGCCGCTCGGGCGGCTGACCGCGGCGGCAGACTGCGATCGTGACGCCCGGCCTGCCCGCTGCCCTCTACGTGCCCGACCGCGACGGCTTCCTCGCCACCGACCTCACCATCGGGCCGTGGGACCCGGGGCTGCAGCACGCCGGGCCGGTCGCGGCGCTGCTGGCCCGCGAGGCCGAGCGGGGGACCGGGATCCCCGACGGGCAGACGGTGCGGCTGGCCTTCGACATACTCGCGCCGGTGCCCGTGGGCCCGGTGCGGGTCGCCGCCCGGCAGCTGCGGCCCGGACGGCGGATCGAGCTGCTGGAGGCGGTGCTCACCGCGGGCGGCTCGGAGCGGCCGCTCGTGCGGCTGACCGCCTGGCGGATGCGCAGCTCCGCGGTCGAGGGGACGCCGGAGGCCCCCGTCGCGCTGCCCGGGCCGGAGGAGAGCCGCCCGGAGACGGCGGCCTTCTTCACCACCGACGTCGCCTACCACCGGGCGCTGGACTGGCGCTTCGCGCACGGCTCATTCAACGCGCCCGGGCCCGCGGCGGCGTGGACCCGGCCGCTGTGCGCGCTGGTCGAGGGCGAGCCGATGAGCCCGCTGCAGCACCTGCTGGTGATGACCGACGCGGCCAGCGGCATCTCCGCCGTGCTGGACTGGCGGCGGGCCACGTTCGCCAACGTCGACCTCACCGTCGCCCTGGTGCGCCCGCCGGCCGGCGACTGGCTGGGCGTCGACGCCGTCACCACCATCGGCTCCTCGGGCGCCGGGCAATGCTTCGCCGACCTCCACGACGCCACCGGCCGGATCGGCCGCTCGGCGCAGGCGCTGTTCGTCGCCCCCCGCTGATCGGGGGACGGGGGTTGGCGTCCACACCGTCCCCCGGGGAGGCTGGAGCGCGATGGCACCCCTGAACCCACTGCTGACCTGGCTGGCCGAGCGCGGGCTGGTGATCGCCCTGTTCGTCCTGGGGTCGGTGCTGCTGGCCCGGTTCATCGCCTGGGTCGGCGAGAAGATCACCGACCGCATCGACGCCCGCGCGACCGGCGGCGACGCCCTCGTGCGCTCCGAGGCGGCCAAGCACCGGCACTCGCTGACCCAGGTGATCACCTGGACGCTGGTCGTGATGGTCTACGCGATCGCCGTCTTCGCCGTGCTGGACCGGGCCGGCATCCCGATCGGCGGGCTGGTGGCCCCGGCGACCGTGCTGGGTGTCGGGCTGGGCTTCGGCGCGCAGCGGGTCGTGGGCGACGTGCTGGCGGGCTTCTTCATCATCACCGAGCGGCAGTACGGCTTCGGCGACGTCGTCGCCATCACGGTGGTGGGGGGCGTTGACCCGGCCGAGGGCACGATCGAGGACGTCACGCTGCGGATCACCCGGCTGCGCTCCCCCAACGGCGAGGTGATCACGCTGCCGAACGGGCAGATCGTGAAGGTCGTCAACCTCTCCCGCGACTGGGCGCGCGCCGTCGTCGACGTGCCGGTGCCGACCACCCTGGACGTCAGCCGGGTCAACGACATCCTCCGCGAGGTCGGCGCCGACGCCTTCCGCGACCAGCGGCTGCGCCCGCTGCTGCTCGACCCGCCCAGCGTGATGGGCGTGGAGACGCTCGACCTCGAGCAGGTCAACGTCCGGATGGTGGCCCGCACGCTCCCCGGCAAGCAGTTCGAGGTCGGCCGCGACCTGCGCGCCCGCGTCGTCCAGGCCTTCCGGGAGGCGGGCCTCACCGTGCCGCCGCCGACGACCGGCACGCCGACCGGGCAGCTCTCCGCCTCCTCTGACGGTGCCCGGTGACCACCCCGCACGAGGGCCCCGACGAGCCGACCCGCGCGCGGTCGGTGGACGCCGCGCCACGCCGCTGGTGGTCCTCGGTGCCGCACCACCTCGGCCGCGCGCGCACCTCGACCGTCGTCCTGGCGCTGCTGTTCGTCGGGCTCTACGTGCTGTGGCTCTACGTCCGCCCGCCGGACGTGCCGACGGCGCCGGCCACCGACGGGACGACGGTGCAGACACCGGCGACCACCGCCCCCGCCGAGCCGCCCGCGACCACCGCGCCGACCACGACGGCCCCGGCACCGACGTCGCCGACCCCCGAGCCCACGTCCCTCCCCCCGGGGGAAACCGGCGGCGAGGAGACCCCCTCGGGGACGACCCCGGCGCCGACCCCGGCCGGGGAGGAGCCGACGACGCCGCAGCCACCCACCCCCGCCGCGCCGACGACGAGCGCCGCGCCCGGGAGCTGACCGCTCAGCCGCGGGTGACCACCGCGATGCCGGGGTCCCGGCCCACCGCGGCCAGCGCGGCACCGGCCTCGTCGAGGGGGAGCCGCCGGGTGACCAGCGCCTGCGGCCGCAGCCGGCCGGCGGCGACGAGGCCGAGCAGCTCGGGATAGGTGTGCGCGGCCATGCCGTGGCTGCCCAGCACCTGCAGCTCGCGGGCGATCACGAGGTCCATCGGCACCGCGGGACGGCCCTGCGCCGGGGGCAGCAGCCCGATCTGCACGTGCCGGCCCCGCGGCCGCAGCGACCGGATCGAGTTCTCGCAGGTCGCCGCCGCGCCGAGGGCGTCGAGGGAGACGTGCGCACCCCCGCCGGTCAGTCCGGTGACCGCGGCCGGGACGTCCCCGCCGCCGTCCAGCGTGTGTTCCGCGCCGTTGGCGGCGGCGAGCCGCAGCGCCGCCGCGGAGACGTCGACGGCGACCACCCGCGCGCCCGCGGCGACCGCCACCTGCACCGCCGAGAGCCCCACCCCGCCGCAGCCGTGCACGGCGACCCACTCACCGGGCCGGACCCGCGCGACCTGCGCCACCGCGCGGAAGGCGGTGGCGAACCGGCAGCCCAGGCTCGCGGCGGTGGCGGGGTCCAGGTCCTCGGGCAGCGCGACGAGGTTGACGTCGGCCGCGTCGAGGGCGACGTACTCGGCCATCGAGCCCCAGTGGGTGAACCCGGGCTGGGTCTGCCGGGCGCACACCTGGTGCTCCCCGGCGGCGCACTGCGCGCAGCGGCCGCAGGCGTTGACGAAGGGGACGGTGACGCGGTCGCCCACCCGCCAGTGCCGCACGCCGGCCCCGACGGCAGCAACGGTGCCGGCCAGCTCGTGGCCGGGCACGTGCGGCAGGACGACGTCGGGGTCGTGCCCCTGCCAGGCGTGCCAGTCGCTGCGGCAGACGCCGGTGGCCGCCACCTCGACGACGACGCCGCCGGGCGCCGGGTCCGGCGCGGGGACGTCCTGCACGGTCAGCGGGCCGCCGAAGGTCTCGAACACGAGTGCGCGCACCCCGGCAGCCTCTCCCAGGCCGCAGCGGTGTCCACCACCTGGGACGCCGGTTCCGCGGAGGGCGGCGACCTGCCTAGGATCACGCTGGCTCACGAGAGGCAGTGACAAGCACCTGGCTGGCTGCCCGGCAACCTCTACTCCGTCTGAGGTGCTCCCAGGGGAAGAGCCGGCCGGACGGCGCCCGCCGCCCGGCAAGGACGGAGTCCTCGCGCGCCGCGGGTCCTCCGCGAGCGAGAGGACGAGCCGCATGAGCGACCCCCAGAGCTGGAGCTTCGAGACCCGGCAGATCCACGCCGGCACCAGCCCCGACCCCACGACCGGCGCCCGCGCGCTGCCGATCTACGCGACGACGAGCTACCAGTTCCGCGACGCCCAGCACGCCGCCGACCTGTTCGCGCTGGCGGAGATGGGCAACATCTACACGCGGATCATGAACCCGACGCAGGACGCGCTCGAGCAGCGCGTCGCCTCGCTCGAGGGCGGCGTGGCCGCGCTGGCCGTGTCGTCGGGTCAGGCCGCCGAGACCCTCGCGATCCTCAACGTCGCCGAGGCCGGCAGCCACGTCGTCGCCTCGGCCTCGCTGTACGGCGGCACCTACAACCTGCTGCACCACTCGCTGCCCAAGCTGGGCGTCTCGGTGTCCTTCGTCGAGGACCCCGACGACCCGGAGAACTGGCAGTCGCTGGTGCAGGAGAACACCAAGGCCTTCTACGCCGAGTCGATCGGCAACCCGAAGGGCGACGTCCTCGACATCGAGACCGTCGCCGGCGTCGCGCACCGCAACGGCGTCCCGCTCATCATCGACAACACGATCGCCACCCCGTACCTCATCCGGCCGATCGAGTCCGGTGCGGACGTCGTGGTCCACTCGGCGACCAAGTACCTCGGCGGCCACGGCACCGCGATCGCGGGGCTCATCGTCGACTCGGGCACCTTCGACTGGACGAGCGGGAAGTACCCCGGCTTCACCGAGCCCGACCCGACCTACCACGGCGTCGTCTACGCCGACCTGGGCGCGCCGGCCTACGCGCTCAAGGCCCGCGTGCAGCTGCTGCGCGACCTCGGCCCGGCGATCTCGCCGTTCAACGCGTTCCTCGTCGTCCAGGGCATCGAGACGCTGTCGCTGCGGATGGAGCGGCACGTGGCGAACGCGCAGCGGGTCGCGGAGTTCCTCGAGGCACACGACTCGGTCGACCGGGTCAACTACCCGGGCCTGCCGTCGTCCCCCTGGCACGCGGCGCAGCAGAAATACGCGCCCCGCGGCGCCGGCGCCGTCCTCACCTTCGAGCTGCACGGCGGCGTCGAGGCCGGCAAGCGGTTCGTCGACGCCCTGGAGCTGCACAGCCACGTGGCCAACATCGGCGACGTGCGCAGCCTGGTCATCCACCCGGCCTCGACCACGCACTCGCAGCTGACGCCCTCGGAGCAGCTGACCACCGGTGTCACGCCGGGCCTGGTCCGGCTGGCCGTCGGCCTGGAGGGCATCGAGGACATCCTCGCCGACCTGGAGTCCGGCTTCCGCGCCGCGAAGGGGGCCTGAGGTGGGCGGGGCCCGGGTGACCTCCTGGGCCCCGCCCCGGCCGGGGGGCTGGCGCGAGGGCGACCCGGCCGGCGACCGTCGCTTCCTCGACCTGCCCGGACCGCTGCGGCTGGAGCGCGGCGGCCTGCTGCCGGGGGTGCGGGTGGCCTACGAGACGTGGGGAACGCCGGCGCCCGGCGGCGGCAACGCCGTCCTCGTCGAGCACGCGCTCACCGGCGACAGCCACCTCGCCGGCCCCGCCGGCCCGGGGCACCCGACACCGGGCTGGTGGGACGAGCTGGTCGGCCCCGGGGCGCCGCTGGACACCGACCGGCTGTTCGTCGTGTGCGCCAACGTCCTGGGCGGCTGCCAGGGGACGACGGGGCCCTCCTCGACCGCGCCCGACGGGACCCCGTACGGGTCGCGGTTCCCGGCCGTCACGGTCGCCGACCAGGTCCGGGTCGAGGCCGCGCTCGCCGACGCGCTGGGCGTCCCCCGGTGGGCGGCGGTGCTCGGCGGCTCGATGGGCGGGATGCGCGCACTGGAGTGGGCGGTGGCGCTGCCCGACCGGGTGGAGCGGCTGCTCTTCCTCGCCTCGGGCGCCGCGGCGACCGCCGACCAGATCGGCACCCAGACCACCCAGCAGGCCGCGATCCGCGCCGACCCCGCGTGGGCCGGCGGAGACCACCCGCCCGGCGAGGGGCCGGTGGCCGGGCTGGGCGTGGCCCGCCGGATCGCGCACCTGACCTACCGCAGCGACCAGGAACTCGACGCACGCTTCGGCACCGCGGTGCAGGACGACGGCCGCTACGCCGTCGCCTCCTACCTCGACCACCACGCCGACAAGCTGGCGCGCCGGTTCGACGCCGGCAGCTACGTGGTGCTCACCGAGGCCATGAACTCCTGGGACGTGGGCCGCGGCCGCGGCGGGGTCCGGGCGGCGCTGGGCCGGGTCACCGCGCGCGCCGTCGTCGCCGGTGTCGACACCGACCGGCTGTACCCGCTCGCGCTCCAGCAGCAGGTGGCCGACGCCCTCGGCGTCCCGCTGCGGGTGATCAGCTCGCCGTACGGGCACGACGGCTTCCTCATCGAGGCCGATGCCGTCGGTGTCCTGGTCCGCGAGCTGCTGGACACCTGACCCGCGACCTCGTGAGGGGGCCTCAGTCCATCGCGTCGCCGGGCGTCTGCCCGGCCGGCGGGAGCGGGGCGCGGACGACCGGGCGCACCCGTCGCGCGCTGTCGAGCCGGTCGGTGTAGCTGGCGGCGTTGCCGCGGATGTGCCGCTGGTCGTCGTCCGTGGCCGACCGGATCACCTTGGCGGGGACCCCGGCGACGAGCGACCCCGGCGGCACCTGCGTGCCCTGGGTGACGACGGCGCCGGCGGCGACGATCGAGCCCGAGCCGATGTGCGCGCCGTTCATGACGACGCTGCCCATGCCGACCAGCACGTCGTCGTCGACCCGGGCGCCGTGCAGGACGACGCGGTGCCCGACGGTCACGCCGCGGCCGACGACCAGCGGGAAGCCGGGGTCGGAGTGCAGGGTGCAGCCGTCCTGGATGTTGGAGCCCTCGCCGATCTCGATGACCTCGGCGTCGGCGCGCGCCACCGCGCCGTACCAGATGCTCGACCGCGGCCCCATCGTCACGGCGCCGACGACGACGGCCGTCGGCGCCACGAACGCCTCGACGTCGATCTGCGGGGACCCGAACGGCAACTCGGCGATGTAGTTCTCGGCCACGGGCGACAGCACAGCACAGACGCGTCGGAGCTGCACCGCCGGAGGGCTGGTGGCCCCGACCGTGGACCGGGGCACCCACCGCCGCCAGGATGGCCGCCGTGACCGTGCCGACCGACCTGCCCGTCCTGGCCTTCGCCAGCCAGGCCGCGCTGGAGGCGTGGCTCGACGCCGAGCACGCGACCGCGCCCGGCCTGTACGTGCGGCTGGCGAAGAAGGGGGCCGGTGTCCCCTCGGTGACCTACGCCGAGCTGGTCGAGTCGGTGCTCTGCTTCGGCTGGATCGACGGCCGGTCGCAGCGCCTGGACGAGACCTCCTACCTGCAGCGCATCACCCCGCGCCGGGCGCGCAGCATCTGGTCGCAGAAGAACGTCGCCGCGGTCGAGGCGCTCACCGCCGCCGGCCGGATGCGCCCGGCCGGGCTGGCCGCGGTGGCGGCGGCGCGGGCCGACGGCCGCTGGGAACGGGCCTACGCGGGTCCGGCCACCATCACCGTTCCCGACGACCTCGCCGCCGCGCTGGCCGCCGACCCCGCCGCGCAGCAGGCCTTCGCCGGCCTCGACGGCCGCAACCGCTACGCCGTCCTGCACCGGGTGGCCACGGCCGCCACGCCGCAGACCCGCGCCCGGCGGATCGCCGCCCTGGTCACGATGCTCGCCGAGAGACGCCGCCCGTACTGAGAAAGGACCCTCCTGCCGCCCACCCCGGCCCCGTCCAGAGGCTCGCCCCGAGCCTGCGAGGGGTGAGGAGGACGGGGTCCTTTCACCTGCAGGAGGCCTCCGCTCAGAGGACGCGGCGGGCGCCCACGTAGCCGCCCATGTCCACGCTGGTCACCGCCACGGGGATGCCGTGCGTGCGGGCGTGCACCATCTTGCCGCCGCCGATGTAGATGCCGACGTGGCTGATCGGGGAGTAGAAGAAGACGAGGTCGCCGGGCATGAGCTCGTCCCGCGACACGGCGACCCCCATCCGCGACTGGGCGCGGCTGGAGTGCGGCAGCGAGACACCGGCCGCGGCGTAGGCGAAGCTGGTCAGCCCGGAGCAGTCGAAGCCGTCGGGGCCGGTGCCGCCCCAGACGTAGGGGTCGCCGACCTGCGCGAGGGCCGCCTCGAGCACGGCTGCGACGTCGCCGCTCGGCGCGGCGGCCACGACCGCGTCGGTGTCCGGAGGGGCCAGTGACGGGCCGGCGAGCGAGGTGGTCACGACGGCCCGCTCGGCGGCCGAGAGCCGGTCGAAGTCCGCCTCGTAGGCATCGACACGCGTCTGCACCTCGGCCCACTGGCGCTCCAGCTCGGCGAGCGACGCGGTCGCCTGCGCGGCAGTGGCGTCGGCGTCGGTCCGGGCCTGCTCGGCCGCGCGCTGCGCGATCGACACCTCGGCCAGCAACCCCTCGGTGTGGGCGGCGATAAGGTCGAGCGTGGTCATCTGCTGGACGACGTCGGCCGCGGACTCGGAGGTAAGGAACGCGGCCATCCGGGACTGCGAGGTGCCGGCGGTCTGCGCGATGGCCGCCAACTGCGGGCCGTAGCCGGCGAGCACGCCCTCGGCCTGGGCCGCCCGCGCGGCGGCGTCGGCCGCGGCCTGCTGCTGAGCGGCGACGGTCAGCTGGGCCTCGTGGACCTGCTCGTCGAGAGCGGCGAGCTGCCGGCCGGTCTCGGCGACCAGTCGGGCGGCCTCGTCCGCGGTGCCGGGGGTGGCGCCCGCGGTCGCCGGGGTCAGCAGCACGGCGACGGCGGCAGTGACGGCCAGGGTGGCGCGCGTCCAGCGCCGGCTCGTCGTCCGGTTGCGGCCCATGTCCGGCCCCCTCTCGCCGCGCCCCGCTCCGGGAAGGGAGCGGTGTTCCGAGCGCGTGAGCACGCACGGTAAGGACACGACGTCAAGGGGTAGGGGGCGGCGCGCGGCGCCACGGGAGGGTGCGCGCCTCAGCTGTCACAGCTCCCTCAACGGCCCCCTGCGACGCCGGGGTGACCGCGTGCCGTCAGCGGTGTGGACTACCGGCGGCGGGGCGGGGCGGAGCCCGAGGGGGTGCGGTCGGGTGCGAGGGGGACCAGGCGGTCGGCCACCGCACCGGTCACGAAGGAGTAGACGGCCTTGCCGCCGAGGTCGACGACCTGGTCGCGGCGCGACCAGGTCCACGGCGGCGCACCCACGCCGGTGGCGTTCTCGAGGGTCTGGTCGGTGGCCAGCCGCACGGAGGTGTGCCAGGCCGAGGCGCGCCAGCCGCGCAGCCCGCTGGCCGACCACACGCCGCGCAGGGCGCCGACGAGCGCACCGGTGCCCCAGTGCATGAGGTGGTTGCGCACCGGTGGGCGCTCAGACCCCGGCAGCCGGCGGCGGGTGGTCAGCGCCGTGAGGGTGCGCGCGGGCACGTAGGAGTCCGGGCGGTGCGTGACGGACTGCTCGACCTGCTCGGCGAGCGTCATGGCCGCGGTGCCGGCCAGGCCGGCGAGGGCACCTCGGAGAGCAGCGCGTCCCAGCATGGAGCAGCCCTACCCGGGTCGGGGTGCGGAGGAACCGCGACCCGGCCCCGCAGGTGCGGAGCCGGGTCGGGGGACGTACCGGAACGGCCACCTCTCAGGGTCCCGCGCCGAGCCTGGTGACGTACGGGAACGGCCACCCTTCAGGGGCCCGCGCCGAGCCTGCGAGGTGCGGGGGGAAGGGTGGTCCTTCTCTCAGCCGGCGAGCGGCTCGGGGGCGTCGAGGTCGGCGACCATCTCGAGGTCGCGGACGATGGCGGTGAGCTCGTCGGCGGTCCACGGCTCGCAGCACTCGCAGCCGCCCTCGCGGTAGCTCACCAGGCCGAGCAGGCCCTCGGTCTGGTCCTCGGCGATGGCCAGGCTGCCGGCGGACGGGTGGCGGTGACAGGCGCACGCCGCGGCGCACAGGCCCAGGCCCCACCCGGAGACCACGACGGCGTGCCCGTCGTCCCACACCCTGCCGATCTGGAAGACCGACGGCTTCTGAGTCCTCGTCACGGGACCCTCCCCTCACCGTTCCGGCTGTGCCGGAGCCCGTCCGATGCGGGCGGGAGGTCTTCCCGCCCGGTGCACGTTTCGGCGTGCGTGCGGGGTGGTCAAGCCGAAGGTCCAGCAGCCCGCGAGACAGACAGTAGGTGGGCAGACGCAGAACGTCACGACGCCATGCGTGACGAGTGTGACGGAACGGTCGCTCCGCCCCACGAGTCCCAGGGACCCCACGCGTACGGCCCCCGGCCCCGGCCCCGTCCAGGGCACCGCCCCAAGCTCGCGAGGGGTGGGGAGGACGGGGTCCTTCTCCGAGCGGTGAGGAGGACGGGGTCCTTCAACTGGCGGGCGACACCGAGCTCATGTTGAAGTCCGGCACCCGCACGGTGGGCATCGCGGCGCGCGTGAACCAGTCGTTCCACTCGCGGGGCAGCGTCCGCTCGGTGCGTCCGGCCTGGGTGATCCGGCCGAGCAGGTCGACCGGCGACTCGTTGAACCGGAAGTTGTTCACCGCGCCGGTCACCTCCCCGCCCTCGACGAGGAAGACGCCGTCACGGGTGAGCCCGGTCAGCAGCAGCGTCTGCGGGTCGACCTCGCGGATGTACCAGAGCGTCGTCAGCAGCAGCCCGCGGTCGGTGGCGGCGACCATCTCGTCCAGCGACGCCGTGGCGCCCGGCTGCTCGAGGACCAGGTTGTCGACGGCGGCAGTGGCCGGTGCCGTCGTCCTCAACGCCCAGGCCCGCGGTCGGATCAGGTTGGCGAGCACGCCCCCGGAGATCCACTCGACCGCCGGGGCCGCCATGCCGTTGTCGAACACCGACGCCGAGCCCGACGATCCGCTGACCACCTGGAACGGGCAGGCCTCGAGGCCCGGCTCGAACGGGTCGCTGCGCAGCGTGAGCGGCAGCGCGGCCAGCCGCTCGCCGACCCGGTTGCCGCCGCCGGCCCTGGCGTAGACGTTGCGACCCTCGTCGGCGTCGCGGGCCTCCATGGTCCAGTAGGTGTAGATCATCAGGTCGCTGACCGCCGACGGCGGCAGCAGCGTCTCGTAGCGGCCGGCGGGCAGCTCGACCCGGCGCTGCGACCAGCCGAGCTTGCGCTGCACGTCGGCGACGAGCCCGGCCACCGACACGTCGGCGAAGTCGCGGGTGCCGACGCCGGACCACACCGAGCGACTCATGTCGCCGCTCTTGCCGTTGAGCTCCACCCGGCCGCTGGGCTGGTCGTGCCGCAGGCGCAGGCCGGTCGACGTCCCCAGGTAGGTGGTGGCCATGGCGTGCTCGGCGTAGCCGAACAGCAGCTCGTCGCGGTCGCGCGCGCCACCGAAGGCCTCGCCCAGGGCGGGTGCGAAGTCGCGGAAGACGCCGATCGAGGTCTCCGCGGGGTCGGCGTCCCAGTCGCCGGCGCCGGGTGGCGCCTCGCCGACCAGCGGGACGGCGTCCTCGGCCGGGCCGGCGTCGCGGGCGGCCTGCTCGCTGGCGGCCACCAGCTCCTCGACGTCCGGGTTGCCGGTGCGCGCCACCGTGCCGGCGGCCATCCCGGCCCCGCCGTCGACGAACGAGACGACGACGACCTGCCGCGAGCGCATCGCGCCGTTGGTGGTCAGGCTGTTCTTCGCCCAGCGCAGGTTGGCCTCGGAGCTCTCCACGACGAAGGCGACCTGCCCGTCGGCGGTGGAGGCGGCCAGCGCCTTCTCGACGACGTCCTGCGGTCGCGACCACGAGCTCACGAGTCCTCCTCGCTGGCGCTCGTCAGCCGCGTTCGCGGAGCTGCTGTGTCCACGGATGAGCTCGCAGGCTCACTCATCGCCCGGCCTCCTGGACGGTGTTGAGGATGTTCACGCCCTCGAACAGGGCCACCGGGCAGCCGTGGCTGACCGGGGCGACCTGTCCGGGCTGGGCCTTGCCGCAGTTGAACGCGCCGCCGAGCAGGTACGTCTGCGGGCCGCCGACGACGCGCATCGAGCCCCAGAAGTCCGTCGTCGTCGCCTGGTAGGCCACGTCGCGCAGCTGACCGGCCAGCCTGCCGCCCTCGATCCGGTAGAACCGCTGGCCGGTGAACTGGAAGTTGTAGCGCTGCATGTCGATCGACCAGCTCTTGTCGCCGACGACGTAGACGCCGCGCTCCACACCGGCGATGACCTCCTCCGTGGAGGGGCCGTCGGGCGCCGGCTGCAGCGAGACGTTGGCCATCCGCTGCACCGGCGTGTGCTGCGGCGAGTCGGCGAAGGCGCAGCCGTTGGAGCGGGCCATGCCGCCCAGCCGCGCGGTGTTCCGGTCGACCTGGTACCCGACCAGCACGCCGTCCCGGACGATGTCCCACTGCTGACCGGCGACGCCCTCGTCGTCCCAGCCGATCGTGGACAGCCCGTACGGGGCGGTGCGGTCGCCGGTGACGTTCATGACCTCGGAGCCGTAGCGGAGCGTGCCCAGTTTGTCGACGGTGGCGAACGAGGTGCCGGCGTAGGCGGCCTCGTAGCCCAGGGCCCGGTCCAGTTCGGTGGCGTGGCCGATCGACTCGTGGATGGTCAGCCACAGGTTCGACGGGTCGACGACGAGGTCGTAGCGGCCGGCCTGCACCGACGGCGCCTTGGTCTTCTCCCGCAGCAGCTCGGGGATCTCGGCGATCTCGGTGCGCCAGTCCCAGCCGGTACCGATCAAGTACTCCCAGCCGCGGCCCGCCGGCGGCGCGATGGTGCGCATGCTCTCGAACGCGCCGGTCGTGCGGTCGACGGTGAGCGCGGTGAGGTCGGGGTGGATGCGCACCCGCTGCTGACGGGTGCGGGTGCCGGCGGTGTCGGCGTAGTACTTCTGCTCCTTCACCGCCTGGCAGACCGCCTGCACGTGCTCGACACCGTCCGCGGCCAGCAGCTGCTCGGACAGCTCCGTGAGCAGCCCGGTCTTCTCCGCGTCGGGCACCGCGAACGGGTCGACGTCGTGGTCGGACACCCACACCGCGTCCGGGTACACCGGCTCGGGGGCGAGCTCGATGCGGTCGCTGTTCACCGCCGCGGACACCTGCGCGACGGCGACCGCCTCCTCGGCAAGCCGCACGGCCTCGGCCGCGGTGAGGACGACGCCCGCGGCGAACCCCCAGGTGCCCTCGTGGACCACGCGCACGGCCAGGCCGAGGTCCTCGCCGTCGGCCAGCGACTCCAGCCGGGCGTCGCGCAGGCTGATCGACTGGGTGCGGATCCGCTCCACCCGCAGGTCGGCGTGCTCGCAGCCGAGGTCGAGGGCCCGGGTGAGCGCGGCGTCGGTCAGCGCGGAGAGCGGGAGGGCGAGGAAGGACGCGTCCACGTCTCGGGAGGCAGCCACCGCCCCTGTCTACCAGCCGGGCCCGAGGGGTCCGCCGTCCCACCGGTCGGCGCCGCCACTAGCCTCGCGGGGGTGCCCCGATGCCGGATCTGGGCCGTCCCGGCGGCGGCCCTCGCCCTCACCGCCTGCGCCGGCGCTGGCCTGGACCGGTCGTCGGCCGAGGCGTGCGACGTCCTGGCCGCCTGGTCGGCGTCGGGCAGCCCCGCCGACCGGCGCGAGGAGGTCACCGCCCGGGTCGAGGGCCTGCTCGAGGAGTCCGGCACGACCCCGCTGACCGACCCGTTCGGGCGGTTCCGCGACACGAGAGAGAGCGACCTCGACTACGCCGCGGTCGTCGAGGCCGGCGCCAACGTCCTCCGCGCGTGCGGCGACCACGGCTGGGAGCGCCCCGAGGGCTGACCGGTCACCGGCCCGGGGCGGCGTGGCCGGGGAACCGCCGGGGTAGACGCGGCTCATGGCTGCGCCCTCCCCCGCCGACGACGTCACGCTCACCTTCGGCGGGAACGCCACCACGCTCCTGCGGCTCGGGCCCTTCACGCTGCTCACCGACCCGAACTTCCTGCGCCGCGGACAGCGCGCCTACCTCGGCAAGGGGCTGTGGACCAAGCGGCTGACCGACCCCGCACTGCAGCCCACCCAGCTGCCCACGCTCGACTCGATCCTGCTGTCGCACCTGCACGCCGACCACTGGGACCGGATCGCCACCCGCACCCTCGACCGCGGCACCCCGGTCGTCACCACCCAGGCCGCCGCCCGCGCGCTCGCCCGGCGCGGCTTCCGGGAGACCGTCGACCTCACCCCCTGGCAGCAGCACGAACTCGTGCGGGACGACGCCACGCTCCGGATCACCTCGGTCCCCGGCGTCCACGGCCCCCAGCCGGTCGCCAAGCTGCTGCCGCCGGTCATGGGCAGCGTGCTCGAGCTGCTGCGCGGCCGCGAGGTCACCTGGCGGGGCTACATCAGCGGCGACACCGTCTTCCGCCCCGAGCTCGGCGAGGTGCTGCAGCGCTGCGGGCCGCTCGACGTCGTCATCCCGCACCTCGGCGGCACGAGGGCGCTCGGCTTCACGGTGACCATGGACGGCCGGCAGGGCGCCGACCTGGTCGAGCTGCTCAAGCCGCCGGTCACCGTGCCCGTGCACTACGACGACTACGACCGGTTCGCCTCGCCGCTGGGCGACTTCGTCCGCGAGGTGGCCGCCCGCCGCGCCCCCGGTGAGATCCGCGCCGTGACCCGCGGCGAGACGATCTCACTGCGCGCGTGATCATCGCGATCCTCCGGATCGCACCGCGGCCAGGTGCCGTCCCCGACCTGCGTTGAGCCGCTGCCCGTGTCCGATCGATGTAAGGACCCCCTCCTCCCCACCCCTCGCACGCTCGGGGCGGGACCCGGGAGGGGGCCGGGGCCTCCACGACCGGTCCACCGCGGCCAGGAGCCGTCCCCGACCTGGCCTGAGCTCCTCAGCCGCTGGCGAGACGGGCTGCCCGTTCGGCGACGTCGGCGCGCAGCTCCTCGGCGTCCACCGTCGTGCAGACGCCGTCGCGCACCACCGGCCGCCCACCGACCCAGACGTCGCGCACCAGCCGCGAGGTGCCCGACCAGACCAGGTGGGTCAGCACGTCCGGTGGGCTGAGCACCGGCTCGAACAGCAGGTCGCGCACGTCGACGTGCACCAGGTCCGCCCGGCGGCCCACGGCGAGCTGGCCGAGGTCCGGCCGCCCGATCGCATCGGCGGCGGCCCCGGTCGCCAGCCAGAACGCCTCGGCGGCGGTCAGCGCGGTGGCCGAGCCCTCGCGGAGCCGGGCCAGGGACGCGGCCAGCCGGACGTCGGCCAGCAGGTCCAGCCCGTCGTTGGACGCCGGCCCGTCGGTGCCCAGCCCGACCCGGACGCCGCGGTCGAGCATCGCGCGCACCGGCGCGATCCCGCTGGCCAGCTTCGCGTTGCTGGCCGGGCAGTGCGCCACCGCGACGTCGTACTCCCGCCACAGCTCCAGGTCGCCGTCGTCCACGTGCACGCTGTGCGCGGCCAGCACCCGCCCGCCCAGGACGTCGTGCGCGGCCAGCAGCGCGGGGACCGACAGCCCGTGGGTGGCCAGCAGGTCCGCGCCCTCGCCGGCGGTCTCGGCGACGTGCAAGTGCAGCAGCAGACCGTGCTCCCGGGCGGCGGCCGCGGCGTCGCGCAGCACCGGGAGCGGCAGCGTGTAGGCCGCGTGCGGGCCGATGCCGTACTCGACGGCGCCGTCGCCGGGCGCCGCGGCCGCCAGCGCCACCGCGTCGGCCAGCTGCTCGGCCAGCAGGGGCATCCCGGGCAGCGGCAGCAGCGGGGTGGCGACCACCGCGCGGGCGCCGGTGCGGCCGACCGCGGCGGCGATCCGCTCGGGCGAGAAGTACATCTCGACGCTGGTGGTGACCCCGCCGCGGAGCATCTCCACCGAGGCCGCGGTCATCGCCACCTCGACGTCGTCGGGGGTCAGCCGTGCCTCGCGCGGCCAGATCACCTCGCGCAGCCAGCGGGCCAGCGGCAGCCCCTCGGCCTGGCCGCGGAACAGCACCATCGGCGCGTGCGAGTGGGCGTTCACCAGCCCCGGCAGCAGCACCCCGGGGACGGCGACGACCTCGGCGTCCCCGGCGTCCGGCGCGTCGGCGGCCGGGCCGACCCAGGTGAGCCTGCTGTCCTCGACGTCGACCGCAGCGTCGGGCACGACCGTGCCGGCGCGGTCCCCGACGACGACGGCCCGGGCGGTGAAGCGCTGCCGCATGGGTGGCGAACCTACCCCCGCGACTGGCAGGTGCCGCCCGGAGCACGCCGTTACCGTGGGTGCATGTCCTCCCTCGCCGCCGCGGCCTCCTCCGACCAGGGCGGCATCACCGGCTTCCTGCTCGACATGGTGGAGCGACTCGGCGCCGTGGGCGTCGGCTTCGCCATCCTGCTGGAGACGGTCATCCCGCCCATCCCCAGCGAGGCGGTGCTGGGCCTGGCCGGGGTGCTCATCAACGACGGCCGGCTCGAGATCGTCCCGGTGGTCCTGTTCGCCACCCTCGGGTCGATCCTGGGCGCGGTCTTCTTCTACCACGTCGGCCGGGCGCTGGGCCCGCGCCGCTCCCACGCCTTCCTCGACCGGCTGCCGCTGGTGGAGACCGAGGACGTCGACAAGACCTTCGCCTGGTTCGAGCGGCACGGGCGCTCGGCGGTGTTCTTCGGCCGGATGGTGCCGATCGTGCGCAGCTTCATCTCCGTCCCCGCCGGGGTCGTGCGCATGCCCTTCGCCCAGTTCGTCGCCTACTCCGCCGCGGGCAGCCTGGTCTGGAACAGCGTGCTCATCGGCCTGGGCGTCGCGGCCGGCGACTTCGTGCAGGCCAACCTCAAGTACCTGGACTACGCCGTCGTCGCCGCGTTCGCCCTGGGCATCGGCTACCTGATCTACAAGCGCTACCGGGACGTCCGCCGGCACCGGCAGGCCCGCCGCGCCGGCAGCGACGAGAGCCGGTCGGCGTGAGCGCGCTGCGCCCCGACGCCGTGCCGGCCACCCGCCCCACCGTCGTCGCCTTCGACGTCAACGAGACGCTGCTCGACCTGGCCCCGGTGCGCGCCGCGCTGGTCGAGCTCGGGCAGCCGGCCGACCTGCTGCCCGCCGTCTTCTCCCGCACCCTGCTCACCGGCTTCGCCGCCGCGACGGCGGGCACCTGGTGCCGCTTCCGCGAGGCGTTCGACGCCGCGCTCGCCCAGGGCACCGACCTGGGGGACGCCGACCGGTCGCGGGTGGCCGACACCTTCCTCGAGCTCGCCCCGCACCCCGACGTCGAGCCCGCGCTGCGCCGGCTGGTCCAGGCCGGCGTCCGGGTGGTGACGCTGACCCACGGCTCCCCCGGCGTCGCCGAGGCCGGGCTGGAGCGCGGCGGGGTGAGCCCGCTGGTGGAGCGCTCGCTGTCCAGCGAGGTGATCCGGGCGTGGAAGCCGGCCCGCGAGGTCTACCTCTGGGCGGCCGGGGTCTGCGACGTCGAGCCGGCGCGGCTGGCACTGGTCGCATCGCACGGCTGGGACGTCCACGGGGCGCTGCGGGCCGGTCTGACCGCGGCCTGGTTCCCGCGCAGCGAGCGCACCTACCCGGCCGTCTACGACCCCGCCGCTCTGGTGGCGGGTGACCTCGCCGGCGCGGTGGACGCGCTGCTCGCGCTGCCCCCGGCGTGACCCGGGACGTCGACACCCCGCTCGGCCCGGCGCGGGTCACCGTCACCGAGCCCGCGGGCGCCACAGTCGGCACGCTGGTGCTCGGCCACGGCGCGGGCGGCGGCATCGGGTCGGCCGACCTGACCGCGGTCACCGCCGACGCCGCCGCGGCTGGCTGGCGGGTGCTGGGCGTCGAGCAGCCCTGGCGGGTGGCGGGGAGGCGGATCGCGCCGGCGCCGCCCCGGCTGGACGAGGGCTGGACGGCGGTGCTCGCCGCGCTGCGGGACGACGGCCGGCTCACCGGGCGGCTGGTGCTGGGCGGCCGCAGCGCCGGCGCCCGGGTGGCCTGCCGGACGGCGGCCGCGCTCGGGGCGGACGGCGTGCTGTGCCTGGCCTTCCCGCTGCACCCGCCGGGCCGGCCGGAGCGCAGCCGCGCCGGCGAGCTGACCGCCGTCGAGGTGCCGCTGGGCGTCGTGCAGGGCGAGCGGGACGCGCTCGGCCGCCCCGAGGAGCTCGCCGCGGTGCTGACCGGACGGCCCGGGGCCTCGCTCTACGCCGTCCCCGGGGACCACGCGCTCACCCGGTCCCCGGACGTGGTCGCGCTGGCCGCCGTCGACTGGCTGGCCGGGGTCGCCGAGGTCTCCCCCGGCGACCCCGCGGGCGTCAGCGGCGCCGGCGCCGCACGACCAGCGTGACGACCAGCAGCAGCACCGCGGCACCGGCCAGCGGCGCGGCGTAGCGGGTCAGCGCGGCGCCGCCGGCGACCTCGAGCAGGTCGATCGGCTCGGGCTCGGCGTGCTCGGGACCCGACGCCCGAGCCGCCGGGGTCGCCGGAGTCGTCGCTGCCGGGACGGGAACGGCGGCGGCCGGCACGGTGTCCGTCGCCCCCGGGGCGGCGACGGCCGTGGCCGGCATGGTGTCGTCGGCGGCCGGCGCAGCCGCCCGGTCGGCCGTGGCAGCGGCGGTCTTCTTCGCCGCGGCCGCGGTCGTGCGGGTCTTCGCCGCCGCGGCGCTGTCCCCCGGCACCTGCTCGGCGGAGGCGGCGACCTCCTCGGCCACGCCGGCCGCGGTGGCCGCGGCCTTCTTCGCCGGCGTCGCCTTCTTCGCCGGTGCGGGAGCGGCCGCGACCGTCGCCCCCGCGTCGCCGGAGGCCAATTGGGCGGCGAGCTTGTCGGCGAACTGGCCGAGCAGCTTGTTGCCGACGTCGGTCATGACGCCGCGGCCGAACTGCGCCGGCCGACCGGTGATGTTCAGGTCGGTCAGGACGTCGACCCGCGTGGTGTCGCCCTCGGCCTTCAGCTGCGCGGTGATGAGCGCGGCCGCGGTGCCGTTGCCGCGCTGGTCCTTGCCGCGGCCGTCGATGACCGCCCGGTGCGCGTCAGCGTCCTTCTCGACGAAGGAAGCCTTTCCCTGGTAGGTGAGGTTGATCGGGCCGAGCTTGACCTTGACCCGGCCGGTGAAGTCGTCACCGGTGACCGAGTCGAGGGCGGCGCCGGGCATGCACGGCGCGATCCGCTCGATGTCCAGCAGCACCCGCCAGGCTTCGTCGATCGGCACGGGGACGGTGAACGAGTTCTCCAACTTCACGGTGCTACCTCCGAGGATGCGGAATCCGGCCGGCCCGCCCCCCGCGGGGTAGGCCGGCCGATCCGGGCGCGGCCCCGTCCAGGGCACCGCCTCGAGCCTGCGAGGGGTGGGGAGGACGGGGTTCTTCAAGCTACAGTCCCGCCGCCGCGGTCACCGCGCGACGAGTGAGCACCTGCGCCAGGTGTTCCCGGTAGTCGGCCTGGGCGTTGAGGTCGCTGCTCGGGGAGGTCCCCTCGGCGGCCGACCGCGCCGCCGCGGCGATCGTCTCGGGGCTGGCCTGTGCACCGGCCAGCGCGGCCTCCACCGCGGTCGCCCGCAGCGGCGTGCTGCCCATGTTGGTCAGCCCGATGCGCGCCTCGGCGATGTGCCCGTTCTCCCGCCGGACGACCGCGGCCACCGCCACGATCGACCACGCCTGGGCCACGCGGTTGAACTTCTCGTAGCGCATCCCCCACTCACCGGCCAGCTTGGGGACGCGGATCTCGACGAGGAGCTCCCCCTCCTCCACCGCGGTGGTCAGGTAGTCGACGAAGAACTCCCCCGCGGACACCGTGCGCCGCCCCTCGAGGCCGGCGATGACGAACTCCGCGTCCAGGGCGAGGGCCACCGCCGGCAGGTCGCCGGCCGGGTCGGCGTGCACCAGCGCTCCGCCGAAGGTGCCGCGGGCGCGGACCTGCCGGTCGGCCACCGTCTCGGTCGCCTCGGCGATGAGCGGCGCGTACTGCTGCACCAGCGGGTCGGTCATGACGTCGTGGTGCGTCGTCATGGCCCCGATGACGATGGCGTCGCCGTCGTCCCGGACGCCCCGCAGCTCGGCGACGCGGCCCAGGTCGACCACCGTCTCCGGTGCGGCCAGCCGCAGCCGCATGACCGGGATCAGCGACTGGCCACCGGCGAGGACCTTCACGTCGTCCCCACCTGCGGCGATGGCCTGGAGGGCCTCGTCGACGGTGGTGGGACGGGCGTACTCGAACGCAGCGGGGATCATGGCTCGACTCCTTCGTCGTCACCGGTCATGGCTCGTCTCCCCTGTCGCCCCGGCGGGATCACCGGTCACCTCCGAGAGCGGACTGCGGGGTGGAGACGCCGGCGGTGGTCTCGGTCTGCGCCCCGCCATAGGCGTTGGTGCCGGCGGTGGCACGGTCGCCGCCGTCACCGCCGTCGTGCAGCGCCCGCCAGACCCGCTCGGGCGTCAGCGGCATCCGGATGTCGCGCACCCCGAGGTGACGGACGGCGTCCAGCGCGGCGTTGACGACCGCCGGGGTGCTGGCGATGCAGCCGGCCTCCCCCACGCCCTTCGCGCCGATCGGGTTGCCCGGCGCCTCGTGCACCGTGTTGCCGGTGTCGAAGTGCGGCAGGTCGGCCGCCGACGGGACCAGGTAGTCGACGAAGGTGCCGGTGGTGAGGTTGCCGTCGGCGTCGTAGACGGCCTCCTCGAACAGCGCCTGCGCGATGCCCTGCGCCAGCCCGCCGTGCACCTGACCCTCGACGATGAGCGGGTTGACGATGGTCCCGACGTCGTCCACGCAGGCGTACTTGCGGATCTTCACCATGCCGGTCTCGGTGTCGACCTCCATGGCGCACACGTGCGTGCCGTGGGGGAAGGAGAAGTTCTCCGGGTCGAACGTCGCGTCGGCGTCGATCGAGGGCTCCACCCCCTCGGGGAAGTTGTGCGCCGCGAACGTGGCCAGGGCGATCTCCTGGATGGAGACCTCCGAGCCGGGCGTGCCGCGGACGGAGAACTTCCCGCCGGTGTAGTCGAGGTCGTCCTCGCTGGCCTCGAGCAGGTGCGCGGCGACCCTGCGGGCCTTCGCCACCACCTTCTCGGCCGCGTTGACCACCGCCGCCCCGCCGACCACCAGGGACCGGGAGCCGTAGGTGTCCAGGCCGCGGGGGGCGACCGAGGTGTCGCCGTGCAGCACCTCGACGTCCTCGAACGGCACGCCGAGCCGGTCGGCGACCAGCTGGCTCCACGCCGTCTCGTGACCCTGCCCGTGCGGGGTGGAGCCGGTGACGACCTCGACCTTGCCGGTCGGCAGCATCCGGATGGCGGCGTGCTCCCAGCCGCCGGCGCCGTAGGACAGCGAGCCCAGCACGCGGGAGGGCGCCAGGCCGCACATCTCGGTGAAGGTCGAGAAGCCGATGCCCAGCTGCACCGGGTCGTTCGACTCCCGCCGGCGCTGCTGCTCCGCGCGCAGCTCGTCGTAGCCGAGCAGCTCGAGCGCCTGCTGCGTGGCGGTCTCGTAGTCGCCGCTGTCGTAGGTCATCCCGGCCACCGTGGTGAACGGGAACTCCTCGGCCTTGATCCAGTTCTTGCGGCGCAGCTCCAGCGGGTCCATGCCCAGCTCGACGGCGAGCTCGTCCATGATCCGCTCGATGGCGAACGTGGCCTCGGGGCGGCCCGCGCCGCGGTAGGCGTCGGTGGGCGTCTTGTTGGTGAAGACGCCGTCGCACTCGAACCGGTAGGCGTCGAACTTGTAGATGCCGTTGAACATGAAGGCGCCGAGCACCGGGACGCCAGGGCTGACCAGCCGCAGGTAGGCGCCCATGTCGGCGAGGATCCGGCAGCGCAGGCCCTTGACGTTGCCCTCGCGGTCGGACGCGATGTCGATGTACTGGATCTGGTCGCGGCCGTGGTGGGCCGTCATCAGCGACTCGCTGCGGGTCTCGGTCCACTTGACCGGCTTCCCGAGCCGGCGGGCCACCAGCAGGCTGATGACCTCCTCCGGGGTCACCTGCAGCTTGCCGCCGAAGCCGCCACCGACGTCGGGAGCGACGACCCGGAGCTTGTGCTCGGGCACCCCGGTGACCATCGCCAGCATGATCCGCAGGATGTGCGGCACCTGGGTCGAGGACCACATCGTGTAGTTGTCGCCCTGCGGCTGGACGACGACCGAGCGGGGCTCCATGAACGCCGGGATCAGCCGCTGCTGCACGAACCGGCGGCTGACCACGACCTCGGCGTCGGCGAAGACCTGGTCGGTGTCGGCACCCGTGCCGGCCTCCCCGCCGTCGAAGACGAAGTGGAAGCTGCGGTTGGACTCGAGGTGGTCGTGGCACAGGTCCGGGTCCTGCCCGGTCGCCTCCTCCATGTCCAACACGGCGGGCAGCAGATCGTAGTCGACGTCCACCAGCTCGACGGCGTCCTGCGCGGCGGCCTTGCTGCGCGCGACGATCACCGCGACGGCCTCGCCGACGTGGTTGACCTCGTCCACGGCGATCGACGGGTGGCCGGGGTTGACCATGTCGGGGGTGACCGGCCAGGCGCAGGGGATCGAGCCCTGCTCGTCGGCCACGTCGCGCCCGGTGAGGACGGCGACGACGCCCGGCGCCTCCTGCGCGACGCTGGTGTCGATCGAGCTGATCTTCGCGTGCGCCACCGGGCTGCGGACGACGGCCAGGTGCAGCATCCCCGGCAGCACCATGTTGTCGGTCCAGGTGGTCCGGCCGGTGATCAGCCGGGCGTCCTCCTTGCGGCGGCGGGCCTTGCCGACCTCGCGCTCCGGCGCCTCGGTGGTCGGCCGGTCCTCGACGGCGGTCATCGTGCCTCCTCGCTGGCGCTCGTCGGCGCGCTGCCCGACGGTGCTGTGTCCACTGCTGAGCTCGCGAGCTCGCTCACGACTGACCGACCACGTGCGGAGCGGCCGCGATGTCGACGTCGGCCGCGGAGACGTGCCCGTTGGTGGCGCCGCGCATCTCACCGGCGGCCTGCTGAACCGCGCGGACGATGTTCTGGTAGCCGGTGCATCGACAGAGGTTGCCCTCGATGCCCTCGCGGACCTCGGTGTCGCTCGGGTCCGGGTTCTCCTTGAGCAGGTCGACCGAGGCCATGATCATCCCCGGCGTGCAGTAGCCGCACTGCAGGCCGTGCATCTCGTGGAAGGCCTTCTGCACCGGGTGCAGGCTGCCCTGGGGAGCCAGTCCCTCGATGGTGGTCACTTCGCCGCCGTCGGCCTGGACGGCCAGCACGGTGCAGGACTTCACGGCCGAGCCGTCCAGGTGGACGGTGCAGGCGCCGCAGTTGCTGGTGTCGCACCCGATGACGGTGCCGACCTTCCCCAGCTGCTCCCTCAGGTAGTGCACCAGCAGCGTCCGGGGTTCGACGTCGTCGGTGTACGTCACCCCGTCCACCCGCACGTTGATCTGGGTCACCGTTCCTCCGCTCCTCTGCAGGGGTCGCGTGTGGTGTCGGGCACGGCCCCACCTACTGGCGAGTGTGTCGAGCAACACGTGACTTAGGCCACGCTTACCTGAGGGCGGTGCGCACTCCGGACTCCGCGCCGGCAGGCCGAGGGACCCGTGATCACCCGCGTGAGCGGGACTTCTGCCCCTTGCGCGACCGCGGCCGCGGTAGTCAGGCAACGTTGCAGCGCCGTTGCAGCCGGCCACGGCGCGGACCCGGGTCGAGCCGCTCCAGGACGACGTAGTCAGGTGAGCCTCACCTACTCGGAGGGGAGACCCATGCCCGTTCGCCCGATCCTGCGCGGCGCCGCCCTGCTCGCCGCCACCGTCCTCGTCGCCGGCTGCGGTTCCGCCGACGGCGAGTCATCGGGGGAGGCCGCCGCCGGCGACTCCCCAGCCTCCGGCGGCGCCTTCCCCGTCACCGTCGGGACCGCCCTCGGTCCGGTCGAGATCGCCGAGGAGCCGCAGCGGGTGGTCGCCCTGGGCTGGTCCGACGCCGAGACCGCGCTGGCGCTGAGCGTGCAGCCGGTGGGGGTCAGCGACTGGCTGGGCTTCGGGGGCGAGGGCGTCGGTCCGTGGGCCGAGGGGCGCTACGACGAGGCCCCGAAAATCATCGAGACGCTCGAGCCGAGCCTCGAGGCGGTGGCCGCGCTGCAGCCCGACCTGATCCTCGACACCCGCTCGGACGGCACCCAGGCGCGCTACGGCCAGCTCAGCGCGATCGCGCCGACCGTAGGTGCACCGGAGGGCGTCGGCCCCTACCAGACGACCTGGCAGCAGCAGCTGGACCTGGTCGGCCGGGCGCTGGGCCGCGAGGAGCAGGCCGACGAGCTGCAGGCCGAGGTCGAGCGGCAGTTCGCCGAGGCCGCGGCGGCCAACCCGGCGTTCGCCGGCACCGAGGTGGCCGTGGGCGCGTACACCTCCGAGGGCTTCGGGGCCTACGTGCGCGGCGACTCCCGCGTCGACTTCATGGAGGCGCTGGGCTTCACCAACGAGCCGGCGATCCAGGACCTCGCCGGGGAGAACTTCTTCGTCTCGATCAGCGAGGAGCAGGTGCCGCTGCTCGACGCGCCGCTGACCGTCGTCTTCCCGATCTTCGTCGACGCCGCGCAGATCACCGGCAACCCGCTGTGGCAGGCCCTCCCCGCGGTGCAGCAGGGCAACGCCCTGGTGCTCGAGGACCAGACGCTGGTCAGCGCCTTCTCCAGCGGCTCGGCGCTGGGCACCCAGTACGCGCTGGACAACGCCGTCCCGCTGTTCGCCGAGACGCTCCGCTAGGCCTCCCTGCAGGGTCCCGCCGCGAGCTCGCGAGTGGCGGGGGGCAGGGAGGTCCTTTATCTGGCGGGGGCGGGCGCCGTCCGCACCGGCCCGGTCCGCAGCTCGCGGCGGCGCAGCACCGCCGAGGCGGTGAGCGCGACCAGCCCGACCGCCGCCAGCGCCGCGCCGACGGCGGCCGGGGCGGTCCAGCCCAGGCCGGCCGCGATGACGACGCCACCGAGCCAGGCGCCCAGCGCGTTGGCCGCGTTGAGCGCCGAGTGGTTGAGCGCGGCGCCCAGCATCTGCGCCTCGCCGGCGACCTCCATGAGCCGCAGCTGCAGGGTCACCACCAGCACCGAGGCGGTCGCCGACAGCAGGAACAGGGTGACCAGCAGCCCGAGCACCCAGCCGGCCAGCAGCGCCACCAGGGCCAGCAGCAGGCCCATCGCCCCCATGGCCCCGAGCAGCGAGCGGAACAGCGCGAGGTCGGCGAGCCGGCCGCCGAGCGCCGTCCCCAGGACTCCCCCGACGCCGAAGACGAGCAGCACCCACGGGACCGCACCGCGCGGCAGCCCGGCCTCCTCGGTCGTGAGCGGGGAGATGTAGCTGTAGACGGCGAACATGCCGCCGAAGCCGACGGTGGCCACCAGCAGGGTCAACAGCACCTGCGGACGGCGCAGCGCGGTGAGCTCGGTGGCGACGGTGACCTCGGCCGGCGCGGGCGAGGACGGCACGACCGCCAGCACCGCGAGCACGGTCGCGCCGGCGAGGACGACGACCGCCCAGTAGGCCGCCCGCCAGCCCAGCGTCTGGCCCAGCCAGGTCGCCGCCGGGACCCCGGCCACGTTCGCCACCGCCAGGCCGAGCATCACGGAGCTGACCGCGCGGCCGCGCAGCTCGGCGCGCACCAGCGAGGCGGCCACGAGCGAGGCCACCCCGAAGTAGGCGCCGTGCGGGAGGCCGGTGACGAAGCGGGCGAGCAGCAGCGAGGAGTGCCCGACGGCCAGCGCGCTGCCGAGGTTGCCCAGCAGGAACGCGAGCACGAGGGCGACCAGCAGCCCGCGCCGCGGCAGCCGGGCGCCGAGCGCGGCGATGACCGGGGCGCCCACCACGACGCCGAGCGCGTAGGCGGAGATGACGTGGCCGGCGGTCGGGATGTCCACGGCCACGCCGTCGGCGATCTCGGGCAGCACGCCCATCGTCACGAACTCGGTCGTGCCGATGGCGAAGCCGCCCAGGGCGAGGGCGACGACCGCGGCGACGACGCCCCGCCGGGTGCTGAGCTGGCGGACGTCAGGCGGTGCGGTCACGTGGGAGAGGCAAGGCCACCCACCCCGACTGCATTCCCGGCGCGGCGGGGACCCGGAGCGGCCCTCCTGCAGGGTCCCGCCCCGAGCGACGGCGGGGGGTGGGGGGCAGGAGGGTCCTCAGCGCAGCGGCGCGCGCGGGACCCGGCGCAGCCGGTGCAGGTGCGCGGCGACGGCCGGCCGGCTCGGGGCGCCGGGCGGCAGGGCCTCCAGGCAGGCCTGCCACACCGCGACGTCGTCCTGCGCCTCCGGCAGCCGGGTGTAGCGCAGCAGCAGCTCGGGACGGCGGGCGGCGAGCACGGCCTGCCGCAGCGCGGCCGACAGCCGGTCGCGGGCGGCGCGCACGCCGGGCGCGGACGAGCGGGGCAGCACCGCGCCGGGGTACCGCTCCAGGGCGGGCCCGACGGCGCCGCGGGCGAGCAGCCGGCGCACCTGGTCGAGGTCGGTCTCCAGCGGGCCGGTCAGCCGGTAGGGGCGCGAGCCGAGCAGCTGGGCGCCGACCAGCCGGCGCAGCCGCGACAGCTCGGCCCGGACGGTCACCGCCGCGGCGTCACCGGCGTGGCACTCGGCGGCCAGCTGCTCGGCCGTGCGCCCGCCGCCACCGGCAGCCGCCTCCGCGAGCAGCAGGAGCAGCTCGGAGTGGCGCAGCGAGAGCTCCGCGGGACCGGAGGGGAGCTGCAGCCGGGCCCGCTCGCGGCCGAGCACCTCCAGCCGCGGGGCCGGCCGGGCGGCCGGGCGGGGCGCGGCGGCCGGCGGCCGGGCGGCGTCCTCGCGGTGCAGCCAGCGCAGCTCGGCCTCGACGGCGGCGACCGTGGCCCGGACCAGGGTGAGGACCTGGGGGCTGGCCACGTGGTCGCCGCCGGTGACGTCGATGGCGCCGAGGAGCACCCCGGTGACCGGGTGGTGCACCGGCGCGGCCGAGCAGCTCCACGGCTGCACCGGGCGGCGGTAGTGCTCACTGCCGTAGATCTGGACGGCGTGGTCGAGGGCCAGCGCGGTGCCCGGGGCGTTGGTGCCGGCGACGTCCTCGGACCACCGGGCGCCCTCGACGAAGTGCATCGCCTCGGCGCGCGTCCGCAGCTGCCGGTCGCCCTCCACCCAGAGCATCCGGCCGTCGGCGTCGGTCACCGCGACGATCATCCGGTCGGCCTCGGCGTCCTCGACCAGCAACCGGCGGATCACCGGCAGCACCGGCGCCAGCGGGTGGGCGGCGCGGTAGGCCAGCAGCTCGTCGTCGAGCAGGTCGACCGGCGGGGCGGCGCCGTCGGGGTCGACGCCGCCGGCGAGGCTGCGCCGCCAGGAGTCCCAGACGACAGCGCGCACCAGGTCCGGCACGACGGGGACGGCACGGGTCACGAGCGCCTCGTGGGCGGCGCGCAGCCGCCGGGTGTGCGCGGGGTCGGGTCGGCCCTCGGGCAGCGCGACCCACGGGTTCCCCGCCGTCACGGCTGTGTCTTCACGGCGCTGTCCGCGGGCTCGGGTCCATCGTCCGCCCATCGTGACCGCTCTCACGCGATTCCACCAGGGAGCCGGTGGTGCGCAACCGTTTCGGAGGAGGCGGCATCGGTGCAGGCCGGGCAGGGAGCAGCGCCCGCGGGTCGCGCGCCCGCAGCGCCCCGGTCCACAGCCCGGCGCCGTAGGCGAGATCCTCGAGGCGCCGCCCGGCGGCGAAGCGCAGCGGGCCGACCCGGCGGCGGTGCGGCCACCAGGCGAGGGCGGCATCGGCGACGGCCGCCGCGGTGACGAGGCGGCGGGCCCGGCGGGAGACCGCGGCCGCGACCAGGGCCAGCGGCCAGTGGTGCCGGGTGACGCTGCGCGCCAGGGTCTTCCCCGCCGCGGCGCTGCCCCGGACGACGAGCACCGCGGCCAGGCCCACCGGGGCCCGCTGCCCGGGCCGGGCCAGCCGGGGCGCGAGGCGGGCGGTCGCGACGGCCAGCACCGCGGCAGAGCCGAGCACGCCCGCCCGGCGTCCGGTGAGCGCCAGCGCCCAGGCCGCCGCCGACCACGGCGAGAGCACCACGGGGGCGACGGCGGCCCCGTGCCGAGCGGCCAGCAACGCGGCGCCGGTGCCGTAGAAGGCGCGCCGGCGCCACCACTCCCCCGTCGCCGCCGGGTGCTCGTGGGCGACGGCGGCGGACGGCTCGTAGCGCACCCGCCAGCCGGCCGCGACCAGCCGCCACACCAGGTCGACGTCCTCGGCGACCCGCATCGACTCGTCGAAGCCTTCGCCGAGCGCGGCCCGGCGGGCCACCATCGCGGCGCTGGGCAGGTAGGACACCGCCGTCCCCGGGGCGACCGGCGCCGGGGCGGGGCCCATGTCGAGTGCGCTGACCGTGGCCTCGTACTGCGCCACCCAGCCGCCGCCGGGCGCCGGGAGCGCGGTGATCCGGGGAGCGACCAGCGCCAGCCGCGGATCGGCGGTCAGCCGGGCCAGCGGCCCGGACCAGCCGGGCAGCGGCACGCAGTCGGAGTCGAGGAACGCCACGAGCGGCGTGGTCACCGCTCGCAGGCCGGCGTTGCGGGCAGCGGCCGGGCCGCGGGCGGTGGCGTGCCGCAGCACCTCGGCGCCGTGCCGGCCGGCGGTCGTGGCCACCGCGGCGGGGTCGGCGGAGCCGTCGTCGACCACGAGCACCGGGACGGCGGCAGTGTCGGGGTCGGCGCGCAGCGCGGCGAGCAGCCGCGCCAGCTCGGCCGGGCGGTCCTTGACGGGGACGACGACGGTGAGCTCCCCCGCGGGGACGCCGTCCGGCTCGGGGTGGGCGAGGCCGGCGTCGAGCAGCCGGGCGGCCAGCGCGGCGGTGGCGGCGTCCCGGACGACGAGCCGGTCGGCGCACAGCAGGTCGCGGGCGCGGGGCTGCAGGCGCAGCAGCCGCAGCGGCGAGCCGCCCAACAGCGTCGTCCCCCCGTCGCGGCGGCGGACCCGGGGGTCGAGGCGGACAGCGGTGCCGTCGGGGAGCCGGTCGCGCGGGGGGACGGCGACGAGCACCCGCCTCCCCGCGCGGAGCCCCGTGCTCATGCGTCGGCCAGGACCTCGGAGGTGGTGGTGACCTCGACCAGCGGGGCGTAGCAGCCGAGGATCCGCATGGTGTCGTCGTGCGCCTCGTCGTCCGCGCCGGCGCAGGCGTCGGAGACCACGCGGACCAGCACGCCGGCATCCGCCGCCGGCAGCACGGTGGACAGGACGCAGCAGTCGGTGGCGACCCCCACGACGGTGATCGGGCCGTCGCCGACCAGCTCGGCGACGGTGGGGACCCACTTGCCGAAGGCCGGCGCGTCGACGACGGGGCGGGCCCGGGGGTCCTCGGAGAGCTGGAACAGCGGGATGGCGTGCGCCTGCGTGAAGTAGTCGTACTTCGCGTAGTAGTCGGCCCACGCGCCGGTCGGCTCGTCGGGGACGACGAAGCGGGTGAACACGACGCGGTCGCCGAAGGCCTCGACCAGCGAGCGGACGCGCGGCCGGATCTCGTCGAAGCGCGGCGTCGTCCACGGTGAGGTCGGGTCGCGGAAGACCTCCTGGTAGTCGACGACGACCAGCCAGCCGGGGGGCGGAGGCATGCTCGCGACACTAGATGCCGCTCCGAGCGCTCCGCCGCCGGGAGGACCCGTGCCCGAGTACCCGCCGTCCCTCGTGCCCGTCGGCCACGTCGAGCCCGCCCCCCGCCGGGTGCGCGCCTTCCTCGGCGGCCGGACCGTGCCGGACGCCCACAGCGCCGGGTACGTGTGGGAGTGGCCCCACTACGCGCAGTACTACGTGCCACGGGACGACGTCGACGTCTCCCTGCTCGTCGACGAGCGAGCTGCCGAGGACTCCGACCACGGGACGGCGCGGCGGCACGGGCTCCAGGTGGGGGAGGTGAGCCGTCCGGGCGCGGCCCTGGTCTACGGCGCGGACGCCCTGGAGGCCCTCCGGGACACCGTGCGGTTCGAGTGGTCGGCGCTGGACGCGTGGTTCGAGGAGGACGAGGAGGTCTTCGTCCACCCGCGTAGAGCTCGACGGGGTCGTGCTGGCCGAGTCGTCGTCACCGGCGCTGGTCTTCGAGACCGGCCTCCCCCCGCGGTCCTACCTGCCGCGGACGGCGGTGGACTTCACCCACCTGGTGCCCAGCCCGACCCGGACCGAGTGCCCGTACAAGGGGCGGACGAGCGCCTATTGGTCGGCGGGGACCGGTTCCGCCGTCCACCCCGACGTCGCTTGGTCCTACGACTTCCCGACCCGCGAGATGTCGCCGATCGCCGGGCTGGTGGCCTTCTACGACGAGAAGGTGGCCGTCGTCGTGGACGGCCGGCGCCGGCCACGGCCTCGGACGCCCTTCTCCGACTGAGCGCCGGCGGGCCGTGCGGGCCCCTCAGCCGCGCAGCCGGCCGGCGGGGTCGACGTCCCACGCGCGGACGGCGGCGGCCAACCGCCCGGCCATCCCGGCGAGCAGTTCCGCCCCCTCCCCCGACGAGGCGCCCGCCGGGTCGCCGAGGACCCCCGTCGGGCTGACCGCGCGGACCCCCTCGGCGCGCAGCCGGGGCAGCAGCTCGTCGATCGGGGCGGTCTCCCCCGCCACCGCCCGCTCCCCGCGGACCCCCGCTGGTTCCACGTGCAACATCAGTGACGTCTCGGTCCGCCCGGCGTGCGCGTCGGCGCCCGCGACGCCGCAGGGGAACCAGGCGACCTCGCGCCCCTCGACCCGCAGCTGCGCGCCGGCCGTGCGCAGCGCGTCGAGGTTGCCGCCGTGGCCGTTGACCAGCACCAGCCGCCCGGCCCAGCGGCACGCCGACCGGCCGTACTCGACGAGCAGCCCGGTCAGCGCCTCGGTGCCGATCGAGACGGTGCCGGGGAAGTCCTCGTGCTCGCCGCTGGCGCCGTAGGCCAGGGCGGGGGCGAGCAGCGCGCCGGCCAGGTCGTCGACGGCCGCCTCGGCGACCGCGCAGGCCACGGTGGTGTCGGTGGCCAGCGGCAGGTGGTGGCCGTGCTGCTCGACCGCGCCGAGGGGGACCAGCAGCAGCGGACGCTGGGGCAGCTCGGGCCAGGTGGCGCCCGCGAGCCTCGTTCTCGGGACGGCGTCGGTCACCGGGACCACGGTAGTCAGACCGCCAGGCCGACTCGGTCGCCGTCCAGGGTGGCCGCGCCGGCCCTGCGCGGGGCGAGGCAGTCGCCGACGCGGTGCACCTCCAGGCCGCTGTCGCGCAGCGCGGTCCACAGCTCGTCGTCGGCCCGCGGGGGTGCCGCGACGACCAGCCAGTCGACGTCGCGCTCCTCGACCGCACCGGTCGGGTGGTGCAGCAGCCGCACGGTGCGGCCTTCGACGGCGGTGACGAGCCGTTCCGTCGTCCGCCGGATGCGCAGGTCCGCGGCCCGCCGCTCCCAGCCCGGGCGGTCGAGGGTGAGGCCGAGGTCCTGGCCGACGACCAGCGCCGCGGTCACCACCTCGACCGTGCAGCCGCGCGTGGCGAGCAGCTCGGCGGCCGAGGGAGCCGCGGCGGTGCCGAGGTCGTCGACCACCAGGACGTCGCCGGCCGGGTGGGCCGCGCCGGTGAGCACGTCGCGGACGTCGACCACCCGGTCGCTGTCCGGCTGGATCGTCGTCCGGTTCGAGCCCGGGGCGCTCACGAGGTCGCAGCGCAGCGAGTTCGCCGCCGCCCTCGACTGCCTCTACGTGGGGATCACCGAGGACCGTGTCGAGTGCTGATCACGGGCCGGTGGAGACTCCGGGCATGGTCCCTCGACGCTGCCCCTGTGGGACCGGCCTGTCCTACGCCGAGTGCTGCGGCCGACTGCACGACGGCACCGCGACGGCGGGGACCGCCGAGCAGTTGATGCGCTCGCGGTACAGCGCCTTCGCCGTGGGGGACCCGGCGTACCTGCTGGCGACCTGGCACCCCTCGACCCGCCCGCCGTCGCTGGAGCTCGACCCGGCCGTGCGCTGGACCGGCCTCGACGTGCTCGCCACCACCGACGGCGGGTTGCTCGCGGCGGAGGGCACGGTCGAGTTCCGGGCCTGGTACCGGCACGAGGGTGAGACCGGCAGTCAGCACGAGGTCAGTCGCTTCGTCCGCCAGGACGGCGCCTGGCGGTACCTCGACGGGAGCTGACCGCCACCGGCCCTCGCGCACGGACAGCCGGCAGCCACCCGGCGCCCGGAGGGGGCGTCGATCGGCTGCCGGCAGGGGTGCTGGCGGGGTCGTTGGTGTGGCGGTCGGGTCAGGCGGCTGTGGTGAGGGGTGGTCCGGTGCGGCCGGGTCCGGTGCGGATCTCGGTGCCGTCGGGTCGCCAGGTGCGCCATCGGCCATCGGGTTGTCGTTCGACCCGGAAGCCGTGGTGGACCTTGGTGTGGTGCCGCTCGCACA
>NZ_FNOT01000002.1 GCF_900107105.1 Geodermatophilus africanus | reverse complement strand
TGCGCGGCGACCAGCAGCGCCACCTCCCGGTCATCCCCTGTCCTCACCTCGAGCGCCGCCTCCATCGCGCCAGCATGCCCTGACCGTGCGGACCAAGGTGACCGACGAGGCGCCGAGCGCGTGCGTACCAGCGGACCCCGCAGATCTGCGTGCCGTCCGCAACAGCCTGCGGCGCAGGTCCTGGCCGACTTGAGACCGACCACGGCCGTGTCGAAGAGGGATCCCTGTGCGGTGACGGCGGAGCGAGGCCTCCGACCTGTCCCTGAGGGCAGCCCCATTAGGGACACCTGCTGCAGCTCAGTCGCCCGTCGGCCAGCAATGCAGCGGTGATGATGGGGTGACGCCAGGGTTGTGAGACTGTCGCCGTCTCCGAGCGTCGCCGCACCTCGTCGAAGGCTGGGAGGCATGGCCCGGCAGGACCTCGCTGACGCGAGCGGGACGGCGATCAGGGACGTCGACCGATCCGCTCCGCGCATCGGTTCCTGGGTTCCCGCCGGTCAGCTCCAGGCGGGACCAGCCAACGACGGTCGTTGACGTCCCCTGCCACCGGGTGGCGGTATTCATCTTTGCCGCGTCGACCATGACTTTCGAGGATGAAGGGGTGCCCATGAGCGCGACAACGAACTCGACGGCGGTGGGTACACAGCCCACCCCGGCCGACGTCACCGAGGTCTCCCCCGAGTCGATCTTGCAGGTCGGGATCGGGTTTGGGCGTCGAAGACCCTGCTGAGCGCGGTGGAGTTGCAACTGTTCACCCACCTCGCAGACCATCCGCAGGATCTGGAGACGTTACGTGCCCGGCTCGGGCTGCACCGGCGGTCGGCCCGGGACTTCCTGGACGCCCTGGTGCCCTCGGTTTCCTGCACCGCACCGACGGGGTCTACCGCAACACAGCCGCCACCGACGCGTTCCTCGACAAGCGCAAGCCGGCCTACATCGGCGGCATGCTGGAGATGGCCAACGCGCGGCTGTATGGCCTCTGGGGCCACCTGACCGAGGCGCTGCGCACCGGCGAGCCGCAGAACGAGACCAAGCACGGCGGCGCACCGCTCTTCGAGCAACTGTGTGCCGACCCCGAGCGCCTGAAGCAGTTCGCCGCCGGGATGACCGGGACCAGCCGCGCAGTCAACCTGGAGATCGCCAAGCGGTTCCCCTGGGCCGACGTGGCGACGTTCGCCGACGTCGGTACCGCGCAAGGCGACGCCGCCGTCCAGATCGCCCTGGCTCATCCGCATCTGACCGGATACGGCTTCGACCTGCCCGCCCTCGCGCCTGTCTTCGAGGACTACGCCCACCAGAACCAGGTGAATGAGCGGCTGACCTTTGTGCCCGGCGACTTCTTCACCGACACCCTGCCGACCGTGGACGTCCTGGTGATGGGGCACATCCTCCACGACTGGAACCTGGAGGAAAAACGGTCACTGCTCGCGAAGGCGTACGACGCCTTGCCGGCCGGCGGCTCGCTCATCGTCTACGAGGCGATGATCGACGACGACCGATCATCGAACGCCGTTGGCCTGCTGATGAGCCTCACCATGCTCCTCGGGACGCCGGGCGGTTTTGACTTCACCCCCAGCGAGTGCATGGGGTGGATGCGGGAGGCAGGCTTCCGCGATGCACGCGTCGAGCAGCTGACCGGCCCGAACTCGATGGTCGTCGCGGTCAAGTAGCGCTTCCTGGCGCAGCGATGCGGCGGCCTGCGCAACGGGGCTGTGACCGGGGCCCAGGGTCCCCTGCCAGGCAATGTCCCCGGGTCTCTGCGCGCCGCAGCGCATGGCCCTCATTGAGCGCAAGCACGAGAATCGCTGAGCAAGGCGGGCATCAGGCCATGGTGGGCAGAGAGAGCCAACGAGCTGAGTTGAGCAGCGCACCCTCGTGATCGGTGTCCCTCAGTGGGCCGCTTTGGGCCAATCGCTCCACGGTTGATCCACCGACGCCCCGCAGCCTGTCCCGTCAGGGGAACCCGCTACGGCGACGTGCGCGCGTGCCCGTCAGCCTCGGAGATGGCGTCCCACAGGGGATCCGCTTGCGGGACACCGATCGGCCGTAGCGAGTACGCCGGAAGTGTGCCGGCCGCCGATGCTGACGATGCTCTCCCGGCCGTGGTGGTCGTGGCCGAAGCCACAAGCATCGGCAATAGGGCGACCTTTCGCGGCTGCGGCGGTGACTTCGTGCTTGCGGAAGTACTCCGCAGACTTGGCTGAAACGGGCCAAGAAAAGATTTCCGCGCCGACACAAGAGTGCTCTTACGGACGCTCGCGCACAAAAAGTTGCTGCCGCGTCGATCAGCGGTATTTCTCGGTGAGGGCGTTGCCGATGGCGGCGAGGTGGTCTCGCACGCCTTGGGGGCTGGTGATCTCGAGCCATTCGACGAGTCCGGCGAGGTGGCCGGCAAGCGCGTACTCGCTGGGACCGCGGATCACGACGGTGATGCGTCCGTCGTTGGTGGTGCCTCCTATCTCGAGGTTGTCGCCCATGGCGACTCGAAGCAGGTTGATTCCGTCGGGTGCGCAGCTCGCGTGGATCTCGATGGGTGTTCGCCTGCGGTCGACTTCGGCGGCGATCTCGCGCCAGCTCTCGGCGAGGTCGAAGTCCTTGGGACGGTGGACGGGCTGGTCGGTCGGGTCGGCGGACGAGACGCGGTCGATCCGGAAGGTTCGCCGGCCGGTCCCGGTGTGGGCGATGAGATACCAGGACCGGCCTTTGGCGACGATGCCCAGCGGGTGGACGGTCCTGTCGGTCTCGGCGCCCGTGCTGTCGACGTAGCCGAGTCGCACCTGGACGCCGCGGATCACGGCGTCCTGCAGGTCGTCGAGGAAGCGAGGAGGTGGCTGCGCGATGCGAGTCGATCCCCATCGCTGCGGGTCCAGGATCAGTGAGGATGCCGCGGCCTCGGCTTGTGCCCGGAAGGGTTCCGGTAGGGCACGGACGAGTTTGCGGAGGGCGGTCTTCACGGCCGGGGTTGCCGCCGAGGCAGGCCCGGCGACAAGGAAAAGGGCGCGGGCTTCGCTCGCGGTCAGTCCGGACAGGTCGGTGCGGGCGCCGCCGAGGAGCCGCCAGCCGCCGCCTCGACCCTGGATCGAGTACACGGGGATGCCGCTCATGGCCAGGGCGTCGAGGTCGCGCCGAGCAGTGCGCTCGGAGACTTCGAGCTCCATGGCGACCTCCGTCGCCGTAACCTGCTCGCGCCGTTGCAGCATGAGGAGGATGGCCACCAGTCGGTCGGTTCGCATGTCGACAACTTCTCCAGACAAACCGGTCATGAGGTGACCGGTATAGGTTCCTAGGTTGGAGACATGAAGTCACTGACGAACCCCACCGACTTCCCCGAACCCACCCTGATCGCCGTTAACGGCGTGGAGCTGGAGGTCTTCGAAGCAGGGCGGCAGAACGCCGGGAGGCCCATCGTGCTCTGCCACGGCTGGCCGGATCTCGCCTTCACCTGGCGTCATCAGGTGCCCGCCCTCGTCGCCGCGGGCTACCACGTCATCGCCCCCAACCAGCGCGGCTACGGCAAGTCCTCCCGCCCGGCCGAGGTCACGGCCTACGACGTCGAGCACCTGGCCGGCGATCTCGTCGCCCTCCTCGACCACTACGGCTACGAGGACGCGACCTTCATCGGCCACGATTGGGGGGCGATGGTCGTGTGGAGTCTCACCATGCTGCATCCGCAGCGCGTGAACAAGGTGATCTGCCTGAGCCTGCCGTACCCCGTCCGTGGAGAGATGCCCTGGCTCGAGTTCATGGAGGCAGTGCTCGGCAGCGACTATTACTTCGTCCACTTCGACCGGCAGCCAGGCGTCGCCGACGCCGTGTTCGATGAGAACCCGGCCCAGTTCCTTCGCAACCTGTACCGGAAGAACGAGCCCCCCAAGGAGCCGCAGCCGGGGATGGCGATGATCGATCTCGCCCGAGCGGAGACACCCCTCGGCGAGCCACTGATGAGCGACAGCGACCTGGCCGTCTACGTTTCCACCTTCGAGAAGTCAGGGTTCACCGGCGGCATCAACTGGTATCGGAACTTAGACCGCGACTGGCACCTGCTCGCCGATGTCGACCCGATCGTCCACCAGCCCGCCCTCATACTTTACGGCGATCGCGACGCCGTAGCCCAGGCCGAGAACCTCGCAAAGTTCGTCCCCAACGTCGAAGAGATCCACTTCGACAGTGGTCACTGGATCCAGCAGGAGAAGCCCGAAGAGACCAACCGGGCGATCACGCAATGGCTGGAACGACACGACACCACCCAGGCGTGATGTCCGCTGGTCACGGGGGCCGTCGCACACCAACTTGGTGGACGCCACTGGAGACGGAGGTCTTCCAATCATCGCTGGCCGCCTTTGCGCGTCGTCTCCGCCGTGCCGGTTCAGCCGCCAAGGGCGCCTCCGTTGAGCTCCAGTTGCATGGCCATGACCCCGCCCGACCAAGCACCGGTGACCTCCTCGTCGCTCAGAGGCGCCGTGTCCTCGTCGGTGTCATCGACGCTCGACCTGAGGCGAACGCCTGCTCGCCGTCTCACAAGCCGAACCCGCTTCGGCGACGTCCAAGGGGTCCGGGCCTACCAGCCGACGCTGTCTCGCAGGGGATCCTTGACCGGAACGTAGCTGGACTAGCCGGCCGGTCGTCCACGTAGGGCAGTGCGAGCGATCTGGAGGAACTCACGCAGCCCGGGGTGGCGGTCATGCCGGCGCCAGACCAGGACGCTGCGGCTGGGCGGCAAGTCGCGGATGGGCAGATAGACGACGTCTGGGTGTTGGAAGGTCGCCGCGAATGGCGCCAGCACTGGCTGGACGACGGCGCCGCTGGCGACGGCGAGTAGGAGTTCGGTCGGGTGGCGGATCGTGGGGCCGGCGCGGGGGATCGGTCGGCCGGACGGGGTGTGCCGGGGCGTCATCTCGTCGGCGAGTTCGGGTGGCGCCGCAATGGCGAGGTCGCCGATGGGGTGGTCGGCGAGGTCCTCGATCGAGACGTCGGTCCCACGGGCCAGCGGGTGGGTCCGGGCGGCGGCGAGTAGTCGGGGATGCCGGGAGAGGACGGGCCCGGTGGCGAGGTCGGGCTGGTCGATGGGCAGCGATGTGACGACGAGCTGCACGTCCCCACCTCGCAGCGGGGCGAATCGGTCGGCGAAGGGCAGGCCGACGAACTCGACGCCGTTGCCCGGGTGGGCGGCCATGAACGCGTCGACCAGCTCGCGCAGGACGGGAGTGATCTGGGCAGGGCTCATGATGCCCAGTCGTACCGGCTCGCTCAGCTGCTCGCCGGAGTCCTGCGCCGCCCGGAGCACGTCCTCGAGGGCGTCGAGGGCGCGACCGGCATCCCTGCGGAACCGCTCACCGTCCGCAGTCAGGACGACGCGGCGGCTGGTGCGGGCCGCCAAGTGCAGGCCGAGTTTGCGCTCGAGGTCGCGGATGCTCTGACTGACTCGCGACTGGGTGAGGCCCAGCCGGTCCGCGGTACGCCCGAAGTGCAGTTCCTCGGCGAGCACGAGGAAGACACGCAGCTCGCGGAGCTCGACGGCGCGCCACATCAAGTAGCGACGCTACTCGCTGCGATCAGCGGACGGCCGTTGATCACACCCGGCCGCCCGCCCGAGGATCAGACGTAGGGCGCCGTCGATCGGCGGCTACGGCGAGGAAGGACACGGCATGAGGACCGAGTTCGTCGAGTCGGCTGACGGCACGAGGATCGCGTTCGAGCGCGTGGGCGAGGGTCCAGCGCTGGTCCTGGTCGACGGGGCGGCGATGCACCGGGCGTTCGGCACATCGCGGGGGCTGGCGCAGCTGCTCTCGGCGTCGTTCACGGTCGTGTCCTACGACCGTCGGGGACGGGGGGAGAGCGCCGACACCTCGCCCTGGGCGCTCGAGCGGGAGGTCGAAGACCTCACCGCGGTTCTCGCGGCCGCGACTGACGAGGCCGGCCCCCGGCAGGCGGTGGTCCACACCCTGTCCTCCGGGGCGGTGCTGGCGCTGCACGCGGTCGCGGCCGGGGCTCCAGTCCGCGCGGTGTCGATGTTCGAACCGCCGATCGACCTGACGGGCGACCACGCCGCCGACACGGCGAAGATCGAGGGGCTGGCGAACCTGGTGCGCGCCGGGCGGCGCCGCGAGACGGTGGAGGCCTTCCAGCAGGGCATCGGCATGCCGGCCGAGATGATCGCCCAGCAGCCGCCGGTCGTGCTGGAGGCGCTGGACGAGATCGCCCCCACCCTGGTGTACGACATGTGCCTTGCACGTGCCGGGAGCGTGCCGCACGAGGTCCTGGCCGCGGTCAGCGTGCCGGTGCAGGTGCTGTCCAGCGACACCGGCAGCGGTCCACTGGGCGGCTGGGCCGCCGCTCTGGCTGCCGCGTTGCCGGCCGGCGTCCACCGGACTCTGCCCGGCACCTGGCATGGGGTGCCCGACGACGTTCTGGCCGACGCAATCCGCAGCTTCGCCGCGCCACTCCTGGCCGAAGCGTCATAAGCAAGCTCGCCAAGTTGCTCGACCGCGGCCGGGCGCTGTCGGGACTGGAGGAGGGCACACACGGGCTCGCTTCACAAGCTCGTCCGGCCGTCCGAGAAGCGGAACCCGCTGCGGCGACCCCGAGCCTCGCCGGCATCTCGGCTGCCCGATGTTCCGCAGAGGGTCGTCTTGTGAGACTGGACCGGGGTGCTGAGCTCCGCGAGCAGGCCCGCCACAGGGAAGGCCCTAGGCGGTCGTGACCACCCGGGCGGCGCGAGACTGCAACGATGCTGCTGCACTTGATCGCTGACTACGGAATCGGAGACCTCGCGTTCGCCGAGGTACGACAGCGCCTGGGGATGCTTCTGCCCGACGCAGCGGTCGTTGTCACGTCGGTGGGACCGTTCGACACGCTCGGCGCCGGCTTCTGCATCGGGCAGCTCGCGCTCAACGACGGCCCCCAGGACATGGTCCTCTACGCGAACATCGCCCCGCGACACGATGAGGAGAACCCGCGGCGGGACAATGCGGGAGAGCGGCTCGTCGCGGCCCGGCTGGCCTCGGGCGCCCTGGTCGTGGCACCGAACGCGGGGTACACATTCTCGTTTCTCCGGGATGAGACCGAGGAACTGCGCGAGCTGGAGGTGCCGGAGGCGGGCTCTCAGTTCCGGTCGCGGGACCTGTTCCCCGACGTCGTAGCCCGGCTGGCCCGGGGTGACGTTGGCCCGTTGGGTCCGCCGCTGCCGGACGAGGCTGTACCTGTGTTCCCCGAGCGCGTTGTCGCCTACACGGACGGGTACGGCAACCTCAAGACCACCTGGACCGAACTGCCCGCCCAACCCGGCGCCAGAGTCGGGATCGCGGTCGGCGACCAGCGGGGTTTCGCCGTGGTGAGCGACGGTGCCTTCGAGGTGCCGGTCGGCGAGACGTCCTTCGCGCCGGGAAGCTCGGGGTGGCGACGGCGCTCCGGGGGTTCGATCGCGTTCCTCGAGCTGTTCCGGAGGGGGAACAGCGCGGCCGCACTGTTCGGTCACCCGCCAGCAGGTACCCCCGTCGAGGTCGTTGGGTGAGCCTGCGGCCGCAGCGCATGCCAGCGGCCGCACGTCCCGCTCAGCATGGGCGTGCGGCCCACATTTTCCCCGGCCGGCACACAGTCAGAAGGGAGCCGGTTATGGGAAGCGGGGTAGACCCTCGGCTGACAGCGGCGTCCGCTAGGTGTACTGACCGGGGAGGTTGGTCAAGCGGCTGATGGGTGGGTGGCCGCCGATGCCGGTGTGGGGCCGATGGTGGTTGTAGGCGTGTAGCCAACCAGGAAAGGCCGCACGGCGGTCGGCTTCGCTGGTGAAGAACTGGGCGAAGGCCCACTCGCCGGTCATGGTGCGGTGGAAGCGTTCGACCTTGCCGTTGGTCTGCGGCCGGTAGGGCCGGGTCCGCTTGGGCGTGATGCCCAGCTCGGTGCAGGCGCCGGCCCAGTCCCGGCTGCGGTAGCAGCCGCCGTTGTCGGTGAGCACGCGGCGGGCGGTGACGCCGCGGGCGGCGAACCAGGCGGTCGCCCGGCGCAGGACGGCGGCGGCGGTGGGGCCGGTCTCGTCCTCGCAGATCTCGGCGTAGGCCACCCGGCTGTGGTCGTCGAGGACGACGTGGATGAACCCTCGGCCGATCAGCGGATGGTGGTGCCGGCTGCGCGCCCGCCCGCCGTCGGCGGTGCGGTTGGCTCCGCCCTGTTCCCGGCCGAGAAAGCGCCAGCCGCCGCCGGCGGGGATGTTGCCCAGCTTCTTCACATCGGCGTGCAGCAGCTCGCCGGGTGCCGCGCGTTCGTAGCGCACGACGTGCTGGTCGCGGCGCTCGAGGCGGGAGAGCCGGCTGATGCCGCAGCGGCGCAGCACCGCGCCGGCGGTGGAGGGCGCCACGCCGGTTTCGACGGCCAGCCGGACCGCGCCCCAGCGCTTGCGCAGCCGCAGCGACACGATCCGTTTGGTGGTGGCCGGATTGGTCTTGGCCGGGCTGGTCTGCGGTCGGCTGCAGCGGTCGACCATCCCGGCCTTGCCCTCGGCGCGGTATCGCCGGGCCCACCGGTCGGCGGTCGTCCAGGAGACGGCGAAGAACTTCGCCGCCCAGGCCGTGGGCCACCCCTCCTCGACGATCAGCCGGGCGAGCTTGAGGCGCTGGGCCGGGGTGAGGGCGGCATTAGCGTGGAGCACGAGGACCTCCTGGTCCGGTGGGCGGTTGCCGTGGTAGCTCCACCCTCGGCCAGGAGGTCCTCCTCACCCAGTCAGTCGCTCACCGCCGATCACAAGCGGGATCGCACAACCAATGTCTCCGGTCAGTACAGCTAGGAGAACTTAGCGAGCACTGCCTTCTTGGCCTCAGCGAACTCGACATCATCCAGCAGACCCTGCTGTCTGAGCTCTGCCAGCTTGCTCAGCTCGCTGGCCAGGTTGCCGCCACCGTCTGAAGACGCCGGTGACTGAACCGTGACCTGAACCTGCTTCGAGGTGCTGACCAGACGGCGCAATTCATTGATGTGCCCTTGAGCGTTCTGGTAGCCGACCTTGGCCAGCGGCAGCGTGTTCGACAGCGCTTCTGGGTTGTTGGCGTCCTTGTTTCGACCGGCGGTGATGCCGCGCCAGGGGTCCTTGTTGGCCGTTCCGTTGTAGCTGGCGGTGAGAATCTCGAGGACGCCCAGCATCAGGCCGGAGTTGTACTCAACCCCGGTGATCTGCGAGTAGTGGAAGGTCGTCTGGCGCGAGCCGCCGAAGGACCCCGCAAGGGCGCTCGTCACCAAGCCAGCCTTGATGATCATGCAACGGTCAGTGAACCCAGCCAGCACTCCCGTGCCGTCGTCCCCGGTGATGATGAACAGTGGGACCTCGCCGTCGTAGGCCGCCGCCCGGAGAAGCCTCCATGTGGCCCTGTTGACCCTGTTCTTGGTGGCGGACCCGGCGATGGGGACGGCATCCCAGGCTGCCTCGTTGGCATCGCTCGCCGCTCGAGCGGAGTCCAGACCTGCGTCCACACTGGGGTCAGGGGCGCCGGAGGACAGACGGGTGATGGCGGCGACCGCACGTGAGGCCTCGGCCTTGCCGACCGCGAACGAGAATGCCTGGCCTTGGCTCGTCCTAATCGCGACCTTGCGTCCATCGGCCTCGGCCGCCTCGATCTGGCCAGTGGCGTCCATCAGAGTGGTGTGCGACGGCCCCGCTGAGCAGCGGGCCCTGAACGTCGAGGCGGCCACCGCGTGATCTTCTGGAGACCTCTCACAGTCCTTCAGGAGTTCGACGCGATGACCGCTCCCAGCAGTATCGACCCTGCCCGCTTTCTGGACGAGCAGCTGGCCCAGGCCAGCCCGGACCTGCTGCGGCAGATGCTCACCACCTTCATCAACACGCTCATGTCCGCCGAGGCCGATGCGGTCTGCGGCGCCGGGTACGGCGTCCGCTCGGCCGAGCGGATCAACACCCGCAACGGCTACCGGCCTCGGGAGTTCGATACCCGCGCCGGCACGCTGGACCTGGCGATCCCGAAGCTGCGGGCCGGCTCGTACTTCCCCGACTGGCTGCTCGAGCCCCGTCGGCGCGCCGAGCGGGCGCTGACCACCGTGGTGGCGACCTGCTATCTGCTGGGCGTCTCGACCCGGCGGATGGAGAAGCTGGTGGAGTCCCTGGGGATCACCCGGTTGAGCAGGTCGCAGGTGTCCGAGATGGCGCGCGACCTCGACGAGCAGGTCGCGGCGTTCCGCCACCGGCCCCTCGACCAGGGGCCTTACACGTTCGTGGCCGCCGACGCCCTGGTGCTCAAGGTCCGCGAGGGCGGCCGCGTCGTGAACGTGCACGCCCTGGTGGCCACCGGGGTCAACGGCGACGGGCACCGGGAGATCCTGGGCCTGCAGGTCACCTCCGCCGAGGACGGCGCCGGCTGGCTGGCGTTCTTCCGCGATCTGACCGCCCGCGGGCTCACCGGGGTGGCTCTGGTCACCAGCGATGCGCACCGCGGGCTGGTCGACGCGGCCGGCGCGGCGGTGCCCGGTGCGGCCGGGCAGAGGTGTCGGACCCACTACGCGGCGAACCTGATGGCGGTGACCCCCAAGGCGTCCTGGCCGTGGGTGCGCGCACTGCTGCACTCGGTCTACGACCAACCCGATGCCGCCTCGGTGCACGCCCAGTTCGACCGGGTGCTCGACGCCCTGACCGACAAGCTGCCCCGCGTGGCCGAGCACCTGGAGGCCGCGCGCGCCGATCTGCTGGCCTTCACCGCCTTCCCGAAGGAGGTGTGGCGGCAGATTTGGAGCAACAACCCCAACGAGCGGCTCAACCGCGAGATCCGCCGGCGCACCGACGTGGTGGGCATCTTCCCCGACCGCGACGCCCTGATCCGGCTGGTCGGCGCCGTGCTGGCCGAGCAGCACGATGAATGGACCGAAGGCCGCCGCTACCTCGGCGTCGATGTCCTCGCCCGCTGCCGCGTCCGCTCTGTCACCAACGCGGCTGACCAACCCGCCACCGAGGAGGTGACCGCCCCGACCATCCCGGCGCTCAGCGCCTGACCAGACATGAAGATCACGCGGTAGCCGTCAAACACCACGCCAGCGGACTTGACCGCTCCGGATCTCTCCGGAACGACCCCTGAGCTGCGGTTTCCCGCTGTCGGGCTGACAGGATTTGAACCTGCGACCCCTTGACCCCCAGTCACGTTCGAGGGGTTCGCCATCGTCATGTCGCCGCAGCCGCACCGACCCTGGGCTGCGCGCACCGAGACAAGGCTGGGCGCCCGCGCACCGCATCCCCGACCTTGCGATCACCGGCGCGCCGCCGGACCGGGAGCCGCGCATCGACCCACCACGCTGACCCTGCCCTCGGCCGCGGTCATGGTGTGCCGGTCCTCGCCGCGGTCAAGGTCGTTCGTCCGGTGAGGCGCTCCACCTTGACCTCGGCTGCAGGCCGGCACGATCCCAAACCGCCGGACGGGGTCAAGGAATGGACCCGATTGACCGGGGCTCCTCCACAGATAGGGCGCTGTGCGTCCCTGCGGGATGGGCCTTCGGCCCACCCTTCCCGAGGAACACGAGCACTGCGAAGTGGGCGCCGGAGTTGGTGTCGACGCCGTGGCCTGTTGCCTGCGGGGTTCTCGAAGCTGGCCTACCAACCTCGTCCGCCTCGTGACTGGGACAGGGGATCTGTTCGCGGCGGCTAGGCGGCAGAAGGGATGGCACATCGGCGCGCTACGCACCGGGCGCGCCCGGCCACGTGCTAAAGGTGCCCGCCGCCCCGTTACGGCGTACGGCTGATCCGGCCGGGGATTGCGCCGGGGTTGTGGGCGGCACCACGATGCCTCTACCGCTGATCTCTACCGCCAATTCAGTGGGGACGAGAGCGCCATGGCCGCTATCCGGGCGTCGGCAGCGTGCTGGTAAGGCCGCGACCTGCGGCGCGAGGCCAACCATCCCAGCGTGCTCGGCGTCGGTTGCGACCTTCCGCAGACCGTGGAGGGGGCGTCGCGCTCAACGCGCTACACGGAGCCGAGCGCGCTATACGACACCAACACCTCAGAGGCCGAGCTCGCGCATGCCGCCTCGTCCTGGGGGCCGTAGGCCACGACGCCCCAGCCTCGGGCGTTCGACTGCGGCCCGCCGCAGTGATCGCCGCGGAGTGGGCCTGCCCCGACTTTCCAAGATGCCCGTGACCACCGAGCCGCAGACCGACGACACAGAAGCAGGCCGCACAGAGGAGACGCGCGATGACCCTCGCCACCAATCTGCCCCCCGACGACGTCGGTGCCACGCTCAGGCGTTCCGACGGCGTCCGTGGCCGGCGCTACACCGAGATCTTTCTGATCGACGCCGACGCCGCCAGCGGGCAGCTGATCGCCGCGGTCTACAACACGTCCGGGCTCAACGACCCCGCTGATACCGGGGACAGCTCCCCCCAGCAGCTCGTCGACCAACTTGACGTCGAGGCCCTGAAAGACGAGTACGGCGTGCTCGGCGCATTCAGGAACGGGCCGCGGCTGTGGACGCTGGACTGGATGGAGGGGATGGCCGGCGCGGAGCGTGACTTCCACGGGCTGAGAGCGCGCTGGGTCATGTGGCTGGACGTTCCCAAGGAGGTGGGCGCGCAGGGGAGCGTCCCCTACACGCCGATGACCGGTCGTCGGGACACGAGCTTCGGGATCAACGCCGGCTCCCCGGCGTTCATCCTCGACGACGCGGACGGCCACTCCTGGGTGATGAAGTCCGCCAGCCTCATGGTTGACCCGAACCAGACCTACGACGGCCTCTCCGGCCTCGGCGACAGCCTCCAGCCGCGGCCCGGCTGGCGGTTCCGCACCATGGTGCTCGGCTCCAATCTCGTCCTCACCCCGGACAACGGCACCGCGCGGATCACCCAAGACGAGCTCGGCAACACCTATGACCGGGTCGGAGGCCCGTTCAGCAACTACACACCGTGAGTTGCGCCGTCGGACCACCGGTACATCCGCGACAGGGCACCCGGCCCCCAGGGCCCGTGCAAAGTTGGCTTCGCTCAGCCTGATCTGGGGTCATGGGCACCAGAGGCCGGAGTCGGTCCTCCTGGGCAACCACTGTGCCCTCCACCTGCATGGTGAACATTCGACTCCTGCCCAGGTCAGAGCGACCTGGCGGTCGCTCTGTCGACGCGACGACCCAGATTCGGCACCGGATCGCAGCCTCTCTACGCCAGAACCCGATTCGGCGTCGCCGAATACATCGAGGTCTTCTACAACCGGCGCAGGCTGCACTCCACCCTGGGCCACCGAACCCCGCTCGAAGCCCTCCCGGACCACCGCAACGCGGCAACCGCTGCGGCCTGATCACGCGAGGACCTGTCCAAGACCCTTGACACAGCTCAGGGACTGGCTCAGCGTGCGGGGCCGGGGGGTGCTGTGCCGGCGGCGTACTCCTGCAGCGGAACGTTTCCCCCCGACCACGCCTTCATTACTGGATCGACGATGCGCCAGGCCTCCTCGACTTCGTCCCCGCGGATAAACAGCATCGGTTGATTGTTCAGCATCTGCAGGATCAGGTGGGCATAGGCGGGAAATTGAGGTGGCGTGGAGCACGCCTCGAGCTGGCAGCTCTGGGTGGTCCGCTCCGGGCCGTTGAGCGTCGTACCCAGGCGCACGTACGGCTCCTTCAGCCCGAGCCGGAGGACATTCGGTTCCACTCCGGGCCACCGGTCGAGCACGTAGCGGGGCAGGGGACGGAAGTGGAGAGCGATCTCGGCGGAGGGCACCGGCTGAGCCTTGCCCGACCGCAGGGTGAACGGCACACCGGCCCATCGCGGGTGGTTCACCTCGACGGTTAGAGAGGCGTAGGTCTCGGTGTTGCGGCTGGGGTCGACGCCGGGCTCGTCGACGTAGGAGGGCACCTGTCGTGATCCGATCCTGCCGGCGGTGTAGCGGGCGCGAACCGATGTGCTACGTATCCGCTCCGGCAGCGGTGTGGCCACTGACCGCAGCGCCTCGACCCGCACGCTGCGGAAGGAGTCGGCGTCCAGGCGGGCCGGGGTTTCCATGAGGACCAGCGTCATGACCTCCATGAGGTGGTTTTGCACCATGTCCTTCAGGGCGCCGGCGCCGTCGTAGTAGCGCGCACGGCCCTCCAGGGTCAGGGTCTCCAGCCAGCTGATGTCCACTCGCTCAACGTGCATCGCGTTCCAGATCGGCTCGAAGATTCGGTTGAGAAACCGCAGGGCAATGACGCGGTGAATGAGCTCGTTGGACAGGAAGTGATCGATTCGGAAGATCGTGGGTTCGGGCAGTTGGAGGCGGAGAATCTCGTTGAGCTGCCGCGCCGAGGTGAGGTCGGAACCGAAGGGCTTCTCGATCGCCAGCGCGTCCGAGGTCCTCAGTCCGGTGGTGGCCAGGGCCGACAGCGCGGACGGCAGTAAGAACGGCGGCAGCGCGAGGTAGACCAGCGTGTCCGGATGGTCCTCGCCGATCACTCGGCGCACGTCCTCGGCGCTGGTGACGTCGGCGGACTGGTAGCTGAGCATGCGTACGACGGCATCGCGGGTGGCCGCCGGCACGGCGGCGTGCTCTTTCAGCTCAGCGGCGATGTGCGCACAGAAGTCCTCGGTTGAGCGGTCGGTGCTGGCGCAGCCGACGATCCTCAGGCCCGGGGACAGGAGCCCGGCCTCGGTCAGCTGAGCGACGGCCGGCATCAGCAGGCGGCTTGTGAGATCGCCGGAGGCACCGAAGATGACCATTCGCTCAATCATGAGATCTCGCCTCTCGAATCATCGCGCTTCGGGTTGTCGCGCGAATTGGGGTCGTTGCGGGGAGAGGTCAGGCGGGTGCTGGCGTAGGAGGCGGGCCCGCAAACTGTGAGCAGGGGGGACCCGTGTCCTCGGGGCTGGCTGCTGGCGCGGTCGGTGCTCCTCGAGGACGGCGCCCAGCAGGGCGGACCCGAGCAACATGACGTGGAGCGCTATCAGCCAGGAGAGCAGGATGAACCCGGTGCCCGGCGGCCCGTACTCGCGGACGTGCTGAGTGATCGAGGTCGACAGGTAGACGCCGGCCGCCGGCCGCCGGCCGATTAGCCCCATCCCGGTGGCGATCGCCGCGGGCAGCAGCCGGCGCAAGGGCACGCGACCGCTCAGCAGGAGGTGTGGGTCCACCAGCTCCACCGAGTGAACCGCGGGAGTCCCATGGCGACCAGCAGGACGGTTCGGACCCCAGCCGGTGACGAGTGGCGCCGAGGCCCCGACAGGGCTCCGCCGAGAACGAAGGTCGTCAGCCACAGCCAGCGGCGCCACAGTCTTCGTCGACCGAGGGGGGCAGACGCCCGGCGATCTCGTGGCCATGGTGGAAGGCCTTGGGCCAGGAGTGGGCCGACAGGAGGGTGAGTAGTGCACCGAGTTCCGTACTCGTTTCACGAACGGTGTTCCGGGCGGAGAGCAGCAGCTGCACGTCCTTGGTCGCGGCTGCGGACAATCCGAGCGTCGGGCCCACTCCTCGCCCGCGCCGTCGGTGGCACCGAGGGTCAGCAGGGCTAGTGCGTGGCCAGTGCTGGGATCAGCAGCAGGAAGGCCGGGGCGGCGAGGGCCATTGCCTGATTGATCAAATGACCTCGGCAATACAGGTGGCCTCCGGTGGTGCGGTCGAGGCGCTCGCGGGTCCGCGTGTATCGGTTGGCGGACGCTCGGATCGTTCACGACGACTGCGCCGCCGCGATCACCCGCTGCCTCTGGCAACACCGACGTCGTTCGGCTGGGATTGCTCACCGAGCGTCACCGTCGCGCCGCGCATCGAGTGCCTCGTTGAGGGTGACGGCGGCCTCAATGAGTGCAAGGTGGGTGAAGGCCTGCGGGAAGTTGCCGATCTGCTCGCCGGTCGCATCGATCTCCTCTGAGTAGAGGCCGAGGGGGCTGGCGTAGGTGACCATCTTCTCGAACGCGAGCCGGGCGTCGTCGAGCCGGCCGCTGCGGGCGAGTGCGTCGACGTAGAGGAAGGAGCACAGCGAGAAGGTCCCCTCCGAGCCGGCCAGGCCGTCGGGCGAGGTCTCGGGGTTGTACCGGTAGACGAGGCTGTCGGCGACGAGCTCCTCCTCGATTGCGCGCATCGTGCTGGTCCACAGGGGGTCGTGCGGGGTCATGAAGCCGACCGCGGGCATGCGGAGCAGGGCAGAGTCCAGCACCTCGTCGTCGAAGTGCTGAACGAAGGCCTGCCTCCGCGTGCTCCAGCCATGGTCGTGGATCTGCTCGTAGATCTCGTCGCGGGCGGCGGTCCAGCGGCCGAGATCCGCCGGGCGCCCATGCCGCTGCGCCAGCCGGATCCCGCGGTCGAAGGCCACCCAGCTCATCAGCCGGCCGTAGGTGAAGTCCTTGCGTCCGCCGCGGGTCTCCCAGATACCCTCCTCCGGCTGGTTCCACTGTCCGGTGAGCCAGTCCAACAGACCCCGTATCTCCTGCCAGCCGCGGTGACCGATCGGCAGACCGCACCGATCGGCGAGGAAGAGGCTGTCCATGGCCTCGCCGAAGACGTCGAGCTGCAGCTGACGGGCGGCGCCGTTGCCGATGCGGACGGGTCGCGAACCGCGAAAGCCCACCCAGTGCTCCAGGCACTCCTCCTCGATCTCGGCCGATCCGTCGACCCGGTACATGATCTTCAACCGTTCGCCGTCGCCCGCCCGTGCGGTGACCCGGTCCCGCAGCCACACGGCGAACCCCACCGACTCCGCCACGAAGCCGAGGCGGAGCAGGGCGCTGACCGCGAGGGCGGCATCCCGGACCCAGGTGTAGCGGTAGTCCCAGTTGCGCTCGCCGCCGACTTGCTCGGGCAGGCTCGTGGTGGGAGCGGCAACCAGCCCACCGGTCGGCGCGTAGGTCATCAGCTTGAGCGTGATCGCCGACCGCTGCACCGTCTCCCGCCACCGTCCGGTGTAGGTCGACCGGGCCAGCCAGGAACGCCAGTACGCCACGGTGTCGTCGAACAGCCGGTGGACCTCGGCCACCCGGATCTCCCGCGGTGGTCCGTCGGCGCCGAACTCCAGCACCACCCCGCGGACGTCACCAGCGGTGAGTGCGATGGCTGCGTGGACGTCGCCGTCGTGGAGACCGACGTCCGTCAACAGCCGCGGGTCGTCGGGCTCGCGCACCGGGTGCAGGGTCAGCGTCAGTGCGTCGGTGTGGAAGACGGCGCCGTGCTCGGTCCGGTGCACGGCGTGCGGAGAGCGCCCGTAGTCGAACCGGGGCGCGAGCTCGACCGCGAAGCGCATCCGGCCGCGGACGCAGCGCACCATCCGGACCAGGCGGTGTTGGTTGGTCGCCGCGCCATCGGCGGGCGGCATGAAGTCGACCACCTCACCCACCCCGGCCTCGGTGAGGAACCGGGTGATGAGCACGGCGGTGTCCGGGAGGTACATCTGCCGCACTCGGGAGCCCGGGACGGCGGGATGGATTCGGAAGTGCCCACCCCGTGGGTCCAGCAGGCCACCGAACACGCTGGGGGAGTCGAAGCGCGGACAGCACAGCCAGTCGACCGATCCGTCCGTGCTGACCAGGGCGGCCGTCTGCAGGTCCCCGATCAGACCGTGGTCGGCGATCGAGATGTCGGTCATGGTCCTGTCACCGTGCCTCCGCTGTTCCCTGCGCCACCGTCCGGCCGCCGTCGCGGATCACCTCCGCCAGGGCAGGGAACGCCGCCGGGTCGCCATGCGACCTGCGGCAGGTCGGTGCGGCCGCGCTTGTGGTCGGGTCAGCCGCCCCAGATGTCCTCGACGAAGCGGTCGGCCGAGCGCAGTCCGGTCAGCCACGCCTCGGCGTCGGCCTTGGTGGCCGAGGTGCGTTCCCGGTAGATGTGGGTGAGGGAGCGGCGCACGCCGGGGGCGATGGTGGCGGCGTTGCCGCAGACGAGGACGACGGCGTCGCGCTGCAGCAGCTCCCACACCTCCTCGGCGCAGTCGAGCACGGCCTCCTGCACGTAGCGGCCGGGCTGGCCGGGCTCGCGGGAGAAGGCGTGCTCCACTCGGACCAACTCCGCCTGCTCGTAGCCGGCCAGCTCGTCCGTGTAGAGCAGATCGGAGTGCGAGGTGCGGCAGCCGAAGAACAGCAGCGACCGGGCAACCTGCGCCCCCTGGGCTCGCTGGGCCGCGCGCTCCTGGAGGAACCCGCGGAAGGGAGCGACGCCGGTGCCCGACCCCACCATGATCATCGGGATGTGCGGCTCCGGCGGCCGGAAGGCGATGCTCGGCTCGCGCATGAAGACGAACACCGTGCCGTCGACTGGCAGCTGCGCCAGGTGCCCGGAGGCCACCCCGGTGAAGATGCCCGACCCGGAGCGGGCCGGTCCGCGGACCACACCGGTGGTGATGCTGGCCACTCTCGGGCTGACCAGCGGGGACGAGGAGATCGAGTAGTAGCGCGGGCGCAGCGGCGGCAGCAGGTCGAGGAACTCCTCGAACGGCACCCGGCAGGCCGGGAACTGCTCGAGCAGGTCGAGCACCGACCGGTTGGGCGCATAGACCTGCGCTCGATAGCGGGCCTGGGCGTCCTCGTCGTCGCCGGTCAGGGCCTCCAAGGCGGCCTTCTGCTCCGGGTCGCCGGTGTGGCGGGCCAGGACGGCGATGTCGTCGCGGCCGGCGACGTCCTGCAGCTCCACGCAGCTGCCCAGCACCCCCAGCAGCGGAGCCGGTTCGTCGATGGGCAGGTGGGTGTGCGTACCGCTATTGGGGATGATGGTCAGGTACTGCCCGGCGTCCAGCCCGAAGCGGGCTATCACCCGGCGGATGAGGTCGATGTTGTTGCGGGGCAGCACCCCCAGGTGGTCTCCGGCCCGGTAGCCGGTGGAGTCGGGCAGGGTGATCTCCAGATGCCGGGTGGAGCGCTCGGGCAGCCCTCCGGGGCCGACCGCGAGCAGCTCCCGGTTGACCCGGACCTGGGCTGGCCGGGCGGCGTAGGAGACGATGACCGGGTTGGTGAGCTGCCGGTTGGTCAGTGTGATCGACAGCCGCGGCCCGGCCGGTGCGCTGGCGGCGACCTCGTCCGGCAGGCCGAGCGCCGTGACCATCTCCGCCCACAGCTCGGCGTGCCAGCCGCGGTAGGCCGCGTCGAAGTCACCGGCCGCGTCGCCCTCCCCGCGCGGGGCCACCCGCCGCCCGCCGTGCGCCGCCAGCTGCTCGTCCAGCAGGGTCGGCACCGCCTGGTAAGTGCTGGCCCACTCGGTGCTGCCGCAGCCGAACACGCTGTAGGAGACCGCCCCGGCCGCCTCGGCCGGCGCGTTGGCGATCCACCGAGTGAACGCCGTCGCGTTGTCCGGCGGCAGCCCGTTGTAGGACGCGCATACCACCAGCAGACCCCCAGCGCGCGGCAGGTCGTCGACGTGCTCGTCCAGCGGACCGATGGTGACGTCGAACCCCCGGTCTGTGCCCTCCTGCGCCAGCCGGTTGGCGATCGCCTCCGCCGTCCCCAGGTTCGACCCGAACAGCACCGACAGCCGGGTGCCGTGCCGGGCTACCGACACCGGTGCCGGCTCCCCGAGCGGGACGGCCTGGCCGGTCGTGGCCTCCGCCGGCGGTGCGGACCGGTCGATCCGCACGTCGGGGCGGAGCAGCACTTGGATGCGGAAGTCCTCCGGCTTCACCGTCAGCGCCTGCTTGACGTGCAGCTGGTAATCCAGGTGGTCGACGAGCTGGAAGCGCTGCAGCAGCATGCCCAGCGCCAGCGTCGCCTCCTGCAGGGCGAACTGCCGCCCGATGCACGCCCGCTGCCCGGTGCCGAAGGGGAGGTAGAGGTGCGGCGGAAGATCCGCCATCCGCTCCGCGGCGGTGTGGTCGGGGTTGAACTCCTCGGCGTCCGCTCCCCACACCGACGGGTCCCGGTGCAGTGCGGGGGTGAACACCGTGATCGAGGTATGGGCGGGGAGGGCCCACCGGCCGCCGATGACCTCGTCCCGGTACGGGTAGCGGTTGAAGGCCGGGACGGTGGGTCGCAGCCGCAGGGTCTCCTGGAGCACCTGCCGCACGTAGCGCAGCCGTTGCACCTGGTCGAACGTCGGCTGCGCCGTCGTCCCCAGGATCTCATCGGCCTCGGCGCGGGCCCGCTCCAGGTACCGGGGGTTCTTCAGCAGGTAGTACAGGGCGAAGGACAGCAGCCCGGAGGTCGTCTCATGGCCGGCGACGAGGAAGGTGATGCACTGCGCGCGGATGTTGTGATCCGGCAGGCCCTCCCCGCTGGCCTTGTCGACGCCAGTGAGCATCCGGCCCAGCAGGTCGGTGTTGTCGGCGGCGTCGCCCTGGGCGCGGCGCTCGGCGATGACCCGGTCGACCAGGGCGTTCAGGAAGTCCCGGTCCTCGTCGAGCTGCCGCTGGGCGCGAATCCGCAGCCGGGTCTGGATCGGCAGCTGGGTCGTGCGGGCCTGCGCTTCGGCCAGCATGCGCATCATCGCCTCGACGAACGGGTGTGGGGTGTCGCGGTAGAAGGAGTTGAACCGGTAGCCGAACCCGCACAGCGCGATCGTGTCCAGCGTCAGCCGGGTCATGTCGGCCGGGATGTCGACCTCCTCGCCCGGGTTGAGCCGCGTCCACTTCTCCACCAGCTGTTCGGCGATGTCGACCATCATCGGCGTGTAGCCCCGCATCGCCTGCAGGCTGAACGGCGCCATCAGGATGCTGTGCGCCCGCTGCCACAACGGATCCTGCGTCTTGGAGGAGAACAGGCCCACGCTCTCCCCCGACCGGGGCTTGAGTTCGCTGAGCCCGCCGGTGACCAGCTTGTCGAACCGCGCGTCGTCGACGAGGTCTGCGACGAGCTCGGGCCCCGAGACCACCAGCCGGTCCCCGGTCGGCGTGCTGAGCTTGTAGATCGGCCCGTACTCCCGGGCCAGCCGCAGCAGGCTGTCGATCGGCGCGGCGAGATCGATGTCGCGGATGTTGCCCAGCAGCGGTAGGGCGCGGGGGCCGGGGATCTCGTCTAGGCCGACGGTCGCGGTCATGGGTTACCTCCTGTCGGCCGGCGAACCAGTAGCACGATGCTCACCATCAGCACCCAGGCCGGGAACGCCAGAAGAACTGCGGGATGAAACGTGGTGCTCACGAGCAGCAGGGCGGCCACCACGTAACTGAGGATCACGAGCGGCCGGGGCAGCACCCCGGCGGCACTGGCCAGCCCGGTCGTCGTGAGCATGTACAGGCCGGCGGCTCTGACGCCGTAGACGAAGAGCAGCGTGTACCCGACCGAGTTCAGCGCGCGGGCCACGTCCGGACCTGGCAGCGCGGCGTCGGAGAATTTCGTCAGCAGGGCGATGGCGCCGACGCAGGCCGTGCTGACGAACAACATGCAGACGAAGGTCACGCACGCAGCCAGATGCAGCCAGTGCCGCGTCTGCGTCCACGAGCCGGGCCGGCGCACCTGCAACAGCGTGCGAGTGCCGACCATGTGCCAGAGGCAGGCGATCCCCGCGAACGGCACGATGTACAGGCCCACCACGCTCAGCGTGGCGGCCCCACCGCCGCGGTAGAACGCGTTGTAGTCCGCATCCGAGGCCTCCAACCCCGGGGTGGTGGCGACCAGCACGACGCCCACCACCAGCAGCACCGCGAACACCACGCCGTACCAGCCCGCTTTCCGGGCGTGATCTTCCAGCGCCGGGCGCTGCTCCACCGTCCCCTCGGAGCCGTCGGCTGGCGCGGAGACTGGCCGTTGTCCCGTGGGTACGCGCATCATCGCCTCCGGCGACCACCCCAGGCCCGATGCCCGTACATCGGTCGGGGGTCGAGCCGCGGCTCGGGGGGCCGTGGTCCGGGCCGTTTCTACACTCGCCGCCGGGGCTGTACAACGAGCGTCGGCCACGACAAAACGGCCTTTGTCGATCCAGATCCCCACGAACGCAAACATGCTCGCGTCCTAAACGCGGAGCGGGCTCTGACCTGCCGCTCACGTGCTGCGGTCGTGCGCTCGCGCGACGCGATCAGAGCCGGGAGCGGAACGGCCCCGGCGCACCGGCCTAGCTGCCGACATGCTCGGGGCCGCTGGACGCCGAGCAAGTATCGCCAGACTCGCGTGGTCGGTGTTTCCTTCCGGCAAAGCAGCGCCTGGCGAGCATCGACGTGACCGGGCAGTGACCCAGCCCCCGAGAGGTCGCGTGGCCCACAGCCTCCCGGCCTACCGACCGGGCTCATCGGCGTCCTGCTGATGGAGCCTTTCCGGTAGCGGTCGACCGGCGGGTCGGGGGCGACACGCCGAGAGCGGACAGATGACCGGGATGAGCGCCGGACCCCGGTCGGAGGGACGTCTTCTCACGGGATGTCCACCGCCGAGGTCCTGCGATGCCTGATCCTGTCCCTACACCGCCGTACTCCCGGTCGCCGAGGAGACCGTGCTGTTCGTGTCGCGGCTGCTGGCCGCCTGTACGGCGCACCGGAGGGGTGCCGCGGCCGCCCGGCCGGGCCAGCATGGACCGGCATGGGCGACAACCCCGTGCACCCCGTCCGCGAGTACGTCCTCGGCTCGACCGATCCGGAGATGGCCCGGCTGGCCGCGATCTCCCGTGTGTACGGCCCGATGACCGGCGCCTGGCTGGACGCCGCCGGGGTGGGGCCGGGCATGCGCGTCGCCGACCTGGGCTGCGGCCCCGGCGACGTCACGCTGGCCGCCGCGCGGCGCGTCGGGCCGACCGGCTCGGTGGTCGGGGTGGACGACGCCGCCCGCCCACTCGAGCGCGCCCGCCGCCGGGCGGAGGGAGCGCACCTGGCGACGGTCTCCTTCGAGCGGGGCGACGTGCTCAGCTGGGAGCCGGCCGAGCCGCTGGACGCCGTCGTCGGCCGGTTCATCCTGCTGCACCTGCCCGACCCGGTCGCCGCGCTCGTCCGGGCGGCCGAGCTGGTGCGGCCCGGAGGGATCGTCGCCTTCGCCGACGTCGCCCTGAGCACCCGCGGCTCGCTCCCGGAGCTGTCCCTGCTGACGGCGTCCAACGGGTGGTTCCTCGAGACGTTCCGCCGGGCCGGCCGGCCGGTCGACATGGCCCTGCGGCTGGCCGCGGTCTTCGCCGCGGCCGGGCTGCCCGACCCGGTGCTCACCTCCGCCGCCCCGGCCGAGCGGGGCGGCGACGCGGTCGGCTGGTCGATCGTCGGCGGCGACATAACGAGCCTCCTGCCGGTGATCGAGCGCACCGGCGTCGCGACGGCGGCCGAGATCGGGCCCGACACCTTCGAGCAGCGGCTGCGCGCGCAAGCGGCCGCGCACGACGCGGTGCTGCTCAACCCGCTCGTGGTCGGCGCCTCCGCCTGCACGCCGCTGGTCCCGCCGCCGCGGAGCGGTCAGGGTTGACCGCTCCGCGGCGGCGGAGAGCATGACCGGCATCGCCTCCTTGGTCCGGAAGGTGAAGACCAGCTCGCCTGCTCGCCCTCGGGGAGCACCTCGCCGCTGATCGAGTCGATCACCTCGAGGTAGACCTGGTCCTCCCAGATGTGGAGGCCGTCCTTGGTCTCCACACACTCCTGCGCGACGCCGGGCCCCATGACCTCCGAGAGGCCGTAGATGTCGACGGCGTGGATGCACTTCACTGGCTGCCAGCGGACGGTACGCAGCATTTCCGGGCCCCGCGCTGATCGAGGCAGCGGGTGACACGGTCAGCACACGCCCCGGACGCGCGTACGTCGACCCCCAGACGCCGGGGATGACGGCGCGTCGACTGTGCGTCAGACAGCGGCGTACCCCACGCGGCCCCAGAGGCGGCCGCGACCGAGGTCGCCAGCCCCCGGTGCGATGAGACCGGAGGCCCCGCCGTGGCCGACAGCCAGAACCCGCAACCTGCCGACCCCGCCGAGGCGCTGGAGCGCCTGGGCCGGTTGTCGCTGCGCGAGCTGTCGATGGAGGACCTGCTGCAGATCGTGGCCGACCTGACCAAGACGGTGATGCCGGGCAGCCCCGAGGCTTCGGTGACGCTGGTGGGCAAGGAACGCCCGACCACGGTGGCCAGCACCGGGCAGCTCGCCACCGACCTGGACGAGTCCCAGTACGACCGCGGGCACGGCCCATGCCTGCACGCCGCCCGCAGCGGCGAGCTGATCGAGATCGGCGACACCCGCACCGACAGCCGGTGGCCGGACTACCTGCCTCGGGCGGCCGAGCACGGTGCCCTCGGCTCCCTGTCCGTTCCGCTGGCCATCGACGACGACGAGCAGGTCGCCGGGGCGCTGAACATCTACGCCCGCGAGCCGCACGCCTTCGACGGGGACAGCCGGAGCGCGGCCACCCGGTTCGCTCCCTACGCCGCGGTCGCCGCCGGCAACCTGCACGCCTACCAGAGCGCCCGGGACATGGCCGACAACCTGCGGATCGCCCTGGAGACGCGGGGCGTCATCGACCAGGCCAAAGGCATCCTGATGGCGCGCCACAGGCTCACCGCAGACCAGGCGTTCCAAGTCCTGGCCCGGATGTCGATGAAGACCAACCGCAAGCTGCGCGCGGTCGCCGAGGAGCTGACCCACCCAGGGACGCTGGACCGGCTGACTTCCCGTCGGTCAAGATCGCCAGGACACGCCGTAGCCGACGTCCGGTGTGGCCGTGCATCGAACGCCATGGCCTGCTCAGTGCGGCCGAGATTGTCCGCCGCTGGCAGGTGCCACCGGACCGCGCTGAGGCTCTCCTGACTCGTAAGCGGCCCGAGCCGGTCTTGCTCGATCACCCTGAGCTGGGTGTGGCAGTCCGGCGCGACCAGCACCCGCTTCGCGAGCACCTCCTGGCACCGGCGCTGACCGACGGCATGAACGTCGAGGACTGGCTGCGCCTTCTGAACGGCTTCGTCTTCTTCTTTTACCAGCTCCGACCGCCTGCAAGCACTGCGCTCGGCCTACCGCACCACCCCCGCCGTTCTTCTGAATGGGAGACCCAGCACGTGTTTGCTGCTGCGCCGTTCAGGTCGGCGGCCAGGCCCCGAGCTGGCGGAGCAGCCCCACGTCGTCCCGACACGCCCAGTGCTCGGCGATCCGGCCGTCCTTGATCCGGAACCGGTGCAAGAACGTCCACTCGACCTCCGCTCCGGTGATCGGCACGCCGATGAGCAGGGGCATCGTCGAGGCGACGTGCCGCCCGCGGATGGTCAGGTGGACCGCCACCTCGTCGCCGTCCGCGAGGAGGCGGTGTTCCTCAGTGGTGAAGTCGCCGAGATCGTGGCGGAGATGGTCGAAGGTCGCCCGCCATCCGTTTCTCCCCTGAGGCCCTGCCGCGTGGTTGACGAAGTCCTGCGCCACGAGGTCGTCGAAGGCGCTGGGATCCCCGGCAGCGACACGCCGGCTGAACTCGGTGACGATCCGGCGGCTGGCCTCGGTGACTTGGTCCGACATCGGCGCAGTGTGGCACCGCGGACCCGTCCCGACGGACGGCGCGGACGCCGCGCATGGCCGACGAACCACCGGACACCGGCCCTCGATCGAGCGCGGTCCTGCGGCCGTGACGCCCGCCGAACGCGTCCACCACAGTCGCTGACCGTGGACGCGGAAACTGGGAAGGTCAGGTGAGGCCGGCTCGCCGGGCCCGCTCGACGGCCTCCGCCCGCCCGATGACGTGCAGTTTGGCGAACACCGCCGAGGGCGTAGTTGGCGACCGTCTTGGGCGCGAGACCGAGCCTTGCCCCGATCACGGCCACCGGCAGGTCGGCGGCGAGGAGCTCGAGCACCTGGCGTTCCCGGGGCGTCAAGTGCGGGAGCGGCTCGGCGCGGCGGCCGCCGTCGGAGAGCTGACCGAGCACCCGGCGGGCGACCCCTGGCCCGAAGATCGCTTCCCCGGCGGCCACCGCGTGGATCGCCCGGACGATCTCGTCCTGGGCGGCGCCTTTCAGCAGGTAGCCGGCGGCGCCTGCGCGCATCGCATCGAACAGCGAGTCCTCGTCGTCGAACATCGTGAGCATCAGAACCGCCACCCCCCGGCGCGGCCCGGGCGATCTGCCGGGCCGCGCCGATGCCGTCCAGGTCGGGCATCTGGACGTCGAGGACGAGGACGTGGGGGCGCAACATGACCGCGGAACGCAGCGCCTCCCGGCCGGTGCCAGCCGTGCCGACGACCTCGATCCCGGGCATCGAGGACAACAGGGCCGAGAGCCCGTCCCGGACGACGGGATGGTCGTCGGCGATCACGACCCGCAGCCCGTCGGTCATCCGGGGGCTCCCGGCACGGTCGGTTCGAGCAGCGGCAGTCGGGCCCGGACATGGCCCCCGCCGTCGTCGGGGGCCGCCAGCAGGCTCCCGCCCAGCTCGGCGGCGCGCTCCCGCATCGAGGTGAGACCGACGCCGGGCTGCCAGCAGCCTCCACCCGGCCCGTCGTCGTCGACCGCGATCTCCAATGCCCCGTCGACGTGCAGCCGGACGCCCACGTGCTCCGCACCGGCGTGCCTCACAGCGTTCGTCAGCGCCTCGACGGCGATCCGGTATGCCGCCACCTCCACCGCAGCGGGCAGGGCGGGGAGCGCGTCCGGTACCTCGAGGGTGACCACCGGGGACCCGGCCTCTAGCTGTCCCACCTGCCGGCGCAGAGCACCGGCCAGCCCGAGTTCGGCCAGCGAGGGCGGATGCAGTGCGTAGGCCAGCCGGCGGACGCCGTCGATCGCCTCGGCGGCCTCGTTGCGCAGCGTGGCCAGCAGCTCCTCCGCCCGGTCGGGGTCGGTCCGGACCAGGTTGCGTGCGGCCTCGGCCTGGAAGGCCATGCCGGTGAGCACAGGGCCGAGGCCGTCGTGCAGGTCCCGGCGCAGCCGGCGACGCTCCTCCTCCCGAGCACCCACGATCCGCTCGCGGGAACGCTGCAGGTCCGCACTGAGCGCGGTCGCGTGCACGGCCACCGCGAGGGGCCCGGCGAGGAGCTCGAGCACCGACCGGTCGGCCCGGGTGAGCGCCGACTGTCCGGCGCGCACGCCGACCAGCAGCTCGCCCACTGGAGCGCCGCGGTAGCGCAGAGAGATCGATTCGATGCGCGTCGGTGGGGTGCCGCTGTCGGTCCACCCGACGCCGTCGCCGCGCACTGCGGCGTACGGCAGCCGGAGCGCTGCGGCGACCACCTGGAGCACGTCGCGCTGGTCCCCCCGGTGAGCTGCTCGCCCATCCGCGACAGCGCCCGCACCGGGTCCGACCGGTCGCCGTACAGCGCACGGTCGACCGCCCGCTGCAGTCGACCCCGCAGCGGGTTGAAGCCCACCGCGATCACCAGGGTGGCGAGGACGGACGTGCTGACCCCCGCCTCGCGGGGCAGGACGACGTCGGCCGTGGCCACCAGTCCCAGATAGGCGGCCACCACCGCCGCCGTGAGAAGCGCGTAGAGCACGGTCCGGGAGAGGGCCAGGCGGATGTCGAGCAGCTCGTGCCTCAGCACGGCCATCGTCATGGACACCGGCACCAGAGCTATGACGAGCAGGTTGAGGACGGCGAGCCCGGGCGCCAACGGCCCCCAGAACGTGAGGACGACGATCATGATCAACAGCGCCAGCACCAGCCACAGCAGCTGCCGGCGCAACCTCTCCCCACCAGAGCGGTAGCGGACCACCAGCGCCCCCAACGCTGCCAGGTAGACACCGCCGACGACGGCCTCGGCGCCCTGCCACAACGGGGCCAGCGCCGCGTGGTCGGGGAGGACCAGCCAGGCGGTCAGCCGCCCCGTGTCGTCCACACCGCCGGGAACGGATCCCTGCGCCAGCACGAAGATCAGCCCGGCCGGCACGGCCGCCCCGAGGAGCCACCTCCATTGCGGGCGCGGCAGTACACCGGTCGGGAAGAGCAGGAGTGCCAGCGGAAGGAGCAATCCGATCGACCACGGCCAGCAGACAGGAACAGCGTGGCGAGGGTCCGCGTGATCCGGCCGGCCAGTTCCGGTCGAGTGCGGCGACGGTCAGGGGGCCGACAGCGGCAGTCATGGTCTGCAGCACCCCCGCTGCGGCCAGGAGCCAGCCGACCGGATTCCGCGGGCGGTGTCACGCCAGGAGTAGACCGCTGAGTGCGCATGCGGCGCCGATGGCGCAGTTGGTCACCAGGAAGATCCGATGGCGTCCGCGACGCTCATCCCGGCCAGGGCCGCTCCCACCCCAGCGGTGAGCAACTCCGCGATGGTGAGCGCGAAGAGCCCGGTCGCCGCGGCGGTCGTGGACCGCGAGCGGCCGTGCTCGTCGGGGCCCGTGTCGGAATCGTGACAGCGGTGGGTCCCGTTGTCCCGGCTCCCTTCCCGGGTCCGGGCGGGGGATCTCCCGACTCTCACCCGGATCGCACGCTGCTGCCTCGAGCCGGGATCGCCCAGTCTCGCCCCATGACCTCCACGACTGCGGGGACGACCCCGGCTCCCCTCCCCAGCGCTCCAACACGCCTGTTCTCGTTGCGGGCGGCCGTGCCCCTCGCGGCCGTCGGACCAGTGGCCATCGGTCTCGTGCGGGGTTTCCTGCCGTACGACACCGTCGACGACCCGACCAGGATCGTCGAGAACATCATGGCCTCACCGGGCGCCTCGACCGCCGTGCTCTGGCTCGCCTACCTGGCTCTGCTGACCCTGCCTCTCGGCGTCCTGGTCGCCGCGCGGCCAGCGGTGGCGGCTCGGCCGGTCCTGGGGTCGGTGGCAGCGGCGCTCGCGTGGCTCGGCTTCCTCAGCTTGTTCGCGGGAGCGGGCGGGGACACCATCGCGGCGGCCGCGCGGGAGGCCGGTGTCGGCGTCGAACCCACCGTCCAGCTGGCCGAGGCAGCGGAAGCGCTGGTCACGTCCGCGACAGCCGGTGCCGTATTCGTCGTCGGGCACATCCTCGGCACCGTTCTGCTGGGCGTCGCGCTGTGGCGGGTGATCCCCCGGTGGGCGGCCGTCGCCCTCACGGCGTCCCAGCCGCTGCACCTGCTGTTCGCGGTCTTCGTCACCAACCACTGGGCCGACGCCGCCGCGTGGTCGCTGACCGGGGTCGGTTTCGCTGCGGCGGCGCTGGTGACCCTGCGCCAGGCAACCCCACGGTCCCCCGCGCCGCTGGACACACGTGCCCGAACCGCCGCGGCAACCTGAGCTGTCCAACCGGGCCGGGTCGCCCCCGGAGGCGATCACGGCCGGTCCGACGTCACCCGGACGCCGCCCCTGCCCAGACACCGGAGGAAGCTGCCGAACGAAACCGGGCCCCACTGAGCAGTACCGACACGGGAGTGCCACTCACCATGAACGCATCCACACCGCAGGCCCGACCCTCGACCTCGACGGACCGGGCGCGCATGGCGGCCGTGCTGGCCCGCGCCTTCGCCGACGACCCCGTCGTCTCCTACCTGTTCCCCTCGGACGCGCGTCGACGGGAGCAGCGGCTATCGCGGTTCTTCGACCTTGAACTGCCCCGCAGTGAAGCCCTCGGCGGGAGCTGGATGTCGGCCGACGGCGCCGGGGCGGCGATCTGGTTTCCGCCGGGCACATGGCGACCCAGCACCTGGGCAACGCTCCGCCAGACGCCAGCGGCGCTGCGTGTCTTCGGTCGGAACATCGGCCGCGCGTCGCGGGCACAGTCCGTCATGCAGGAACACCATCCCGCACGGCCCCACTGGTACCTCTACTACCTGGGGACCGAACCGGAGAAGCAGGGCATCGGCATCGGTGCCGCGGTGCTGCGCCCGGTACTCGATCTCTGCGACAGCCACCGCCTGCCGGCCTATCTGGAGGCGTCGAGTCCCCGGAATAGCGCCCTGTATCGGCGTCACGGGTTCGAGGAGTTGGATCCCCTGGTTCTGCCCGAGAAGGGGCCGACGATGTACCCGATGTGGCGCGAGCCGCAGTGAGCGCTCAGGCCTACGAGTAGCCGAGGCGCGCGCTGCCTCTCGCGTCCCGCCGCGCGCTGGCAAGCCGCAGACCCGACACAGTCGTCCTCTCCGCGGCAGCCACGGCCATCGAGCGGGACAGCCAAACGCGGTCGCCGATGCAGTGGTCGACTCCCTGTACGGGGCATTGGCGACTGACCCCTACCGATATGGCCTACGCGCAAAGCCGAACAAGTGTCGGGCTCGATGCATCACGGAAGACGTGTGCGTAGGTAGCGTGTCGCCCCTCGGACACTTCGGGGTGGGAATCCCCCACCTCCCGGGCCTGCACCAGGCCCCTCTCGATCAACCCGGCACCACGGTCCCGGATGCTATGGGTACGGCAACCATCCCGCCGGGCCTCCCCGACCAGCCAGTCCCGCATCACCCCCAGCGCGCGGGTCGTCGTCTTGACCGTCCGGGTCTCACTCACTCGCCGGCTCCCCCGCCCTGGAGAACGCACGCAGACGGTCAGCGTGTCCTTGCCGACATCCAGCTCCAAGCACTCGGGCCATATGTCAAGCACGCTTCCGGGTCCTTGCCGCCGTCGGAGAGGTCCTCCTGGCGACGGCGCGCACTCCCCCGGGGACCTGTAAGCGCGATCTCAGGAGTCGGAGCCTGATGCCTCGCCAGGCGGAGTGGCCGGCGCCGACGCGAGGAAAAACCTGATCATCTCAGCGGACGCGTCCGGACCCCGGGGATCGGTGTAGGAACCGACAGGGTTTCCGCCGTACCAGGCATGCCGCCCGCCGTGCACCGTCCAGGACTCGACGAGGACAGCGCCGTGGCCATCGGTGTGCACCGTCTTCGTGCACGCATGACCGACCCCTGCCTCCACCCGCGTCGTCTCCGACCCCGAGGTCTCGGCCGTAACCAGCCGGGCAGCCACCAGCTTCTCGGCGTTCACCGGGGCCACGACCGAGTCCCGGTCGCCGTGGAAGACGATCAACGGGATCGGACCCCCGGGAGCGGGCGAGCCCCCCGTCCGCATGGCGGCGAACGCAGAGGCCGTGTCCTGCGCTGCCCTAAAGGCGATCCCGGAGTGCACCCCCACCCCGGCGAAGAGATCCGGATGGGTGGCGGCCATCACGGCGGCCATGGCGCCACCCGCGGACAGTCCGGCCACGAACACCCGGTCCGGGTCGACGGCGTGATCGGCCATGACCCGCCGGACGATGCCGGCGATGATCGAGGGCTCGCCGGTGCCGGCCTGCTGGTGGGCCGGGGAGAACCAGTTCCAGTAGCCGCCGCTGTTGGCGGCGCGTGACTGTTCGGGATAGGCGACGAGGAAGCCGTGCTGCTCGGCCAGATCGTTCATCCGGGTGCCGGCAGCGCAGTCCGCCGCATCCTGCTTGCCGCCGTGCAGCATCACGACCAGCGGCAGCGGCACGCCGGTGCGTCCCGTGGGGATATACAGGTCGTAGGCACGGGTGCCGGCCGGCGCGGTGCAGCTGAGGTGCCGGATCTCGCCCCCGGGTGCAGCAGCCGCCTCGGCCGCGCCCACGGGCCCCCCGGCCCCGCGGACGGTGCGAAACTCCTGGAGCAGACGGCCCGGGGCGTCGGGCAGGCCTGCGTCGGACCGCGCCGCCCAGGCACTCCGGAGCTCGTCGAGCCAGCCGCCGGCGCCCGGCGCACCGCTCCGCCCTGCGGACCGGATCGGAGCGACTGTGGAGAACGGCAGCCCGGGAAGTCCCTGACCGGCGCCGGGCGTCGCCGTGGGTGGCACGACAGATGCGGAGCCGAGCGTGCGCTGGATGACCGCGAACGCCTCGTTCAGCTGCCCGGCGCGGGTGAGCCGGAGAGCTTCGGACATGCCGGAAGTGCGGTCGTCGTCCATGCAGGCCCCTTGGGGGTGAGTGCGGCGCGGATCGTGCGGTCGGCGCCGCGCGGAACTGCTCCCTGCCGGTCGGCGGGGCAGCGGCTTCAGGCGGTGCGAGGGGCCAGTGCAGCCTTGACCGCCCGCGGCGCTCGGAACGCGCCGAGCACCTCGACGGCCGAGATCGTCGCCAGGGCGAGTTCGGGAGTGACGTCGTCCGCGATCGTGGCCAGCCCGAGGACACGAAGTTGCACGGTGCGCCCGGCGTTCCGGAGGTGCTCGAGGTCTTGCCTGCTGAGGTGCTGGGCTCCCAGGGTCAACGTCCGGCGCGCGACCGTGTCGTCGACGGCCGCGGCCCGGGTCTCGAGCTGCCGCCGGATCGCCGTGCGGATGAAGTCCGTTCGGTTGGCGTAGAAGCCCTCGTCGACCAGGAGATCGATGTGGCCGAGGTCGACCAGACCGATGTTGATGGTGATTTTCTCGCTCTTGTCCGTCTCGGCCATGGCGCCTCCTCTGCTGTCACCATCCTGTCACCATCCTGTGGGATGGTCAATCGCTGCAGTCAGACGCCAGCGGCCGGCACCCGGATTGCCAGACCGGACAAACCGGGACAGCCGCCCCCAGTCAGCCTTACTTCGCCGACGCCTCGCGACGCGCGGAACCCCTCGCCTCGCCGGCGCTCCTGGACGACGAAACTGGCGGCTCTGCCGCCGCTGCTGGTGGTCAGCGCCGAGCGGGACTCCCTGCGGCCGCAGATCGAGCGCTTCGTCGCCAAGGCCCGCGCGAAGGGCGTGCAGTTGACCTATCACTGCGCCAGCGGTGTGGACCACGACTTTCCGTCCGGCCGAAGGGCCAGGGCAAGGCCGCATTGAGGGAACTCGCTGAGCGGGTGCGAGACCACCTGCTCGAGCAGCTGGCCTGACTCGCCGGTTGTCGACAGGGTCGCTTCCGCACCTCCGGCCGACCGTCCTGGTGGAGGCCTGGGGTGCGCCGAACCGATCAGGCGCCTGTCCGACCCCCGCACTATGTTCCGACCATGTCCATGAAGCCGCGCACACTTGCGCCCCTCCCCCACCGGGCAGGACGCTGGTGGGACGGCTCCCACTTCACGGTGCCCGAGTCCCCCCTCGGACACGTCTCCATCCCGGGATTCCTGCAGGCCAGGTGCCGGGGGTACCTTGCTTGGGGCCTCTCAGGCCATCGCGATACCCGCGTGATACTTCGCGCCTCGAGTCAGCCCTCGAGCATCGCCGCGAAGCGGTCCGCTGCCTCGCGGCCCATGCCGGGGTGCACGTGCTGGTAGACCGTGAGCGTGATCGTCGCGCTGGCGTGGCCGAGGCGCTCGGAGACGACCTTCACCGCTACGCCGTCGTCACAGCAGTTTGTCGAGGGTGATCGGTAGGTCGCGTACGCGTTTGCCGGTGGCGTGTCGTACGGCGTTGGCCACGGCCGCAGCGGCGCCGGTGATGCTGACCTCGCCGATTCCGTGCAGGCCGAGTGGCATGGTGGGGTCTGGTTCGTTGAGGTAGTCGATGTCGATGTGGGGGATGTCGGCATGGACGGGCACGTGGTATTCGGCCAGGCTCGGGTTCATGATCCGGCCGGTACGGTGGTCGATCAGCGTTTGTTCCGACAGCGCCATGCCGATGCCCATGACGATGCCGCCGCGCAGTTGGCTGGCCGCGGTGCGGGCGTTGATCACTGTGCCGAGGTCGAACACGCCCAGCCAGCGCGACACGCGCACTTCTCCGGTGTCGGGGTCCACGCGGACCTCGCAGAACTGCGCGCCTGTGGTCGCCTTCACCCACCGCCGGCTGTCGCGCACGGTGCGGGCGAGGAAGCCCAGCATGGTCGGCTTGTGCTCCACCTCCAGGTGGTCGCGGCCGGCGGCGGTGAGGATCTCGGTGTAGGTCTGGCCGCCGTCGCGGTGGTGGAGCCCGCCGTCGCGGGCTTCCAGCTCCTCGATCCGGCGGCCTCGCAGGGGTGAGCCGGGCGGGGCCAGGGCGAGTACGGCCTTCCTGAGTTTGGCGCAGGCGGCCAGCACGCTTGCCGCAGCGCTGGCGGTCTGGGCCGAGCCGATGGCCCCGACACCGCGCGGCAGCTCGGAGTCGCCGTACTCGACGCGCACGGATTCCAGCGGCACACCCATCTCGTCGGCGGCGATCTGGGCCTGGGCGGTCGCTGTGCCCATGCCGATCTCGTGCAGTGCGCAGCGCACCACCAGCTTGCCGTCGGCGCCGAGCCGGACGGTGACGTGCACGGGCATGTGGATCGACCCGCGGAAGGCGGTGGCCACGCCCATGCCGACCAGCCACCGGCCGTCGCGCATCACGCCGGGCCTCGGGTCGCGGTCGCGCCAGCCGAACCGTTCGGCCCCGCGTGCGTACGCCTCCCGCAACATCCGCTGCGTGAAGCTCTTGCCGCTCACCGGGTCGCGCTCCGGTTCGTTGCGCAGGCGCAGCTCGATCGGGTCCATGCCCAACTCCCAGGCCAGCTCGTCGATGGCCGACTCCAGGGCGAAGGTGCCGATGGCCTCGCCAGGCGCCCGCATGAAGGTGTTGGTCAGCAGGTCGAGCTCGACGACCTCGTGGCTCAGGTGGATGTTCGGGACCGCGTAGAGGTGGTGGGTGGCGGTGGTGACCGGTTCGGGCAGGCCGCCCACCCGGGCGATCCGGGAGACGCTGGTGTGGACGATCGCGGTCAGCCGGCCCTGCGCGTCCGCGCCCAGTGCGACTCGTTGTGTGCTGGGTGTGCGGCCGCCGACCGTGTGGTAGACGCCCTCGCGGGTGAGGGCGAGGCGGACGGCGCGGCCGGTGGCCCGGGCGGCCAGCACGGCGAGCAGGGTGCCGGGCCAGGCCCGGCCCTTGCCGCCGAACCCGCCGCCGACGAACGGGGACAGTATCCGGATCGACTTCTCCGGCACGCCGAACCGTTGTGCCAGGTGTTTGCGTACCCAGCCGATGTTCTGTGTGGAGTCGTGCAGGGTCAGGTGGTCGCCGTCCCACACGGCGGTCGTCGCGTGCGGCTCGATCGCGTTGTGGTTGTACTGCGGCGTGCTGAACTCCAGGTCGACCGAGACCGGCGCGGCCGCCAACGCGGCCGTCGCGTCTCCCTTGTCGGCACCGCCTTCGAGCAGTGGATTGCCCTTCTTCTCGGGGACGGCGTTGTGCTTCTCGGTCGCGAAGTCCACCGCGGCGGGCAATTCCTGGTAGGTCGGAGCCACCAGCGATGCCGCGTACCGGGCGGTCTCCACGGTCTCGGCGACCACGACCGCCACCGGCTGGCCGTTCCAGTGCACCTCGTCGGTGGCCAGGTAGTTGACCGACGAACTCGAGGCGATCGAGCCGAGGTTGAGCATGCTCATCTTGGGGGCGGGTTTCATGGCGGGCGCGTTCTCGTGGGTCAGGACGTCGACCACCCCATGCACGACACGGGCCGCGGCGGTGTCGATGGCGGTGATGCGGCCCCGCGCGATCGTCGCGTGCACGAGCGCGGCGTGGGCCAGGTCGGGGTAGGGGAACTCGGCGGCGAAACGGGCCTGGCCGGAGGTCTTGGCGGTACCGTCGACCCGGTCGACCGCCTGACCGACGTACCTGGTGGTGCCAGTCGCCTGCTCGGGCTTGACGTAGTCGATGCTCACCGCGAGGCCCCTTCCGTGCTCAGCATGCGCAACGTGGCCACGACCGTCGACGCGGCGAGCGCGACCTTGAACGCGTTGTCCGGCCGGAGGGTCGCGGCGGCCAGCTCGGCCTCGGCCGCGCGGCGGAAGGACGCCTCGTCCGCCGGGCCGCCAACCAGGAGCCGCTCGGCCTCGCGGGCCCGCCAGGGCTTGGGTGCGACGCCGCCCAGCGCCAGCCGCACCTCGGTCACGATGCCGTCGCTCACCCGCAGCGCCGCGGCGACCGAGACCAGCGCGAACGCGTACGACGCCCGGTCACGGACCTTGCGGTAGCGGGAGCCGGCCGCGACGGGCGGCAGCTCGACCGCGGTGACGAGGTCGCCGGGGGCCAGTGTCGTCTCGATCTCCGGGGTGTCACCCGGAAGTCGGTGGAAGTCCGTCAGCGGGATCCGGCGGGTGCCGTCCGCACCGCGTACCTCGACGACGGCGTCCAGGGCGGCCAGCGCCACGCACATGTCCGAGGGGTGGGTGGCGATGCAGCTCTCGGACACACCCAGGATCGCGCAGCCGCGGTTGAACCCGTCGAGCGCGTCGCACCCGCTGCCGGGTTCACGTTTGTTGCACGCCGCGGCCGTGTCGTAGAAGTACGGGCAACGGGTGCGCTGAAGTAGGTTGCCGCCCACGGTGGCCATGTTGCGCAGCTGGCCGGAGGCGCCGCAGAGCAGCGCCTGGGACAGCACCGGATAGCGGGCGCGCACCCGCGGGTCGGCGGCCAGGGCGCTGTTGCGTACCATCGCCCCGATCCGCAAACCGCCGCCGGGCAGCTCGTCCACCGTGTCGAACGGCAGCCCGGTCACGTCCACGACGGTGTCGGGCCGCTCGATGCCCTCACGCATCAGGTCGACGAGGTTGGTGCCGCCGCCGAGAAACTTCGCACCCGGCTTCGCGGCGGCCAGGACGGCGGTCTCGACGTCGACCGGCTTGACGTATGCGAACGGCCTCATCGCCCGGTCACGTCCATGATCGCGTCGACGATGCCGTTGTACGCGCCGCAGCGGCAGAGGTTCCCGCTCATCCGTTCCCTGATCTCGGCCTCGTCGAGCCCGGGTGACTCGGTGACGGCGCTGGGCATCCCGGCCTCGTACTCGGCGAGCATCCCGATCGCCGAGCAGATCTGACCGGGGGTGCAGTAGCCGCACTGGAACCCGTCGTGGCGGACGAACGCCTCCTGCAGCGGATGCGCCACCCCCTCGATGGTGGTGATCTCCCTGCCGTCGTACTGGACGGCCAGGGCCAGGCACGCATTGATCCGCATGCCGTCGACGAGCACCGTGCAGGCACCGCAGGCGCCCTGGTCGCAGCCCTTCTTCGGGCCGGTCACCCCGAGCCGGTCACGCAGCGCGTCGAGCAGGCTCACCCACGGCTCGACGTCCAGGGACTCGACGGAGCCGTTCACCTTCATCCGCATCTCGGTCACTCGACTCCTCTCAGACCCCCGGCGCAATCACGTTAACCGGACGCCGTCCGCCTAACAAGCGGATGCCGTCCTCTTAAGTCGCGCCCTATGCTGTCCGCGCAATGACGCGATCGGCATTCCTCCGGGCAAGGCGGCCGGAGCACAAGCAGCAGCGGCGTGAGGCGATCCTCGCCGCCGCGCGCGACTGTGCCCGCGCCTCCGGGGTGCGTGCCGTGAGCCTGGGGGCGGTGGCCGAGGCCGCCGGGCTCGCGAAGTCGAACATCGCGCGGTACTTCGGCACCCGCGAGGAGATCTACCTCGAGCTGCTCACCGAGGAATGGCAACGGTGGGCAGGCACCGTCGCCCCCCGGCTGCGTGCCGCCCACGGCACCACCGAGGCGATGACCGCACTGGCCGAGACCCTCGTCGACCAGCCCCTCTTCTGCGACCTGCTCAGCCACGTCTCGACCAGCCTCGAACACAACGTCTCCGCGCCCGCCGCCCGCACGTTCAAGCACGCGCTGCACGACAACGTCGCCGCGATGGGCGCCGAGCTCGCCGGCGTCACGGACCTGAACGACCGCGAGGGCGGCGAGCTGGTCGCCATGGCCGCCGGCCTCGCCGGCAACCTCTACCGGGCGGCCAATCCACCACCCGTGCTGGCCCAGGTCTATGCCGAGGACCCCGAACTTGCCGCCGCCCGCCCCGCGCTGCTGCCCACCCTCGTCCGGGCGCTCTCGGCACTGGCCGCCGGCCTGCCCACGCTCAGGAACGAGAGCGTTCTCAATGCGGGTGAGGGTTACCTGGTCTGATCTTGTGTCGCGGTTCGTAGGCGTGAGCTGACCGATGAGCAGTGGGCTGTAATCGAGCCGTTGCTGCCGGCTTCTGGTACGAAAGGGCGCCCGAGGCGGCATGACCGACGAGTGACCAACGGGATGCTCGTCAATTGCAAGACGGAATCGCCTAAAGTGACCTGCCGGAACACTATGGGCCATGGAATACCGTCTATGACCGGTTCTGGCGGTGAGCACGTAGTCGCACACTTAGCCGTCCCCCAGTCTCGTAGCGGGCTCGAAGCCACGGGGGAGTCAGGTCAAGCTCTTACTGGAGCCCTGCAAGATCAAGTGCCACACAGACCCGTGAATAACGGTGTTGCAGGCGCGCGTCAGCGCGGGGCGGGCGAAGCCCGTCCTCCTGTCTTTCTGCAGTTGGTCAGGCGACCGGGTCGAGGACCACGGTGTGGCCGAGGCGTTCGAGCTGGGCGATCAGCCGGCGGGTGTGCGCCTCGGTGTTGCGGCGGGCCAGCCAGTCGGCGCCGAGTTCTCGATAGGGCTCATCACGCAGCAGGATGTAGTAGGCCGAGACCAGGATCGAGTGCGCGACCGCGGCGCGGCCCATCCCCCGGCGGGCGGTGAGGCGGGCGTGCTGGGCGGGGAGGTAGTTCGTGCCCTTCATCCGCCCGACCGAGCCGGCAGCCTCCACCAGCATTGCGGCCAGCCACTTGTTTCCGTGCCGACTGCCCGACGGGCGGCGCTTGCCGGCGGACTCGTAGCTCGGCGGCGCCACTCCGGCCCAGGCGGCCAGATGCGCCGCGGAGGGGAAGCGGGACATGTCTCCGCCGGTCTCGGCCAGGATCACCTGCGCGACCTTCTCCCCCACTCCTGGGATGGTTTGCAGCAGCTCCAGCTGGTGCTCCCACGGCTGGCACGCCTCGGCAATCACCGCGTCCAGCTCGGCGAGCGCGGCCTCGACCCGCTCCAGCCGGTGCAGCATGCTGCCGGCCAGCTGGGCGTGATCAGCGTTGAAGTGCCCGGTCAGCGCCTCAGCCAGGGCCGGGATCTTGATCCGCATCTTGCCCTTGGCCAGGTCGGCCAGGACCCGGGGATCCTGCTCGCCGGCGATCAGCGCGCCCAGCATCGCCCGGGCCGAGGCCGTGGTGAGGTTGGAGGCGACCGAGGAGAGCTGATCGAGGCGTCCTCGAGCATCAGCTCCAGCCGGATCGTGTCCCGGGTCCGGTCGCCCATCAGCTGCACCCGATAGCGGGTCAGCATCCGCAACCGGCGGATGTCCGGAGGCGGCACGAACGACGGGCTCAGCAGCCCGTGCTCGAGCAGCTGCGCGATCCACTCCGCATCCTTGACGTCGGTCTTGCGGCCCGGGACGGCCTTGATGTGCGCGGCGTTGAGCAGCCACGTGGTCATGACCTCTTCCAGGCAGTAGAACGGCGCCTTCCAGTAGGTCGAGGTCGACTCCTCCGGTCACAGGCTCGGGCGCGTCCTGACCTCGACCGGCGTGCCTCCGCGACCCGAGCCACCCGTGGTCGGCGTCGTCCGCCAACTCCGCGGCACGCTGGTGGCCGAGGGTTCCTGTACGCCCAAGCGCACACCGCCATCGCGCTGTCGCGTCCGGCGCATCCTCGATCGACGATGACGACGAGGCGTGGGCCCGAGCGCTGCAGGCGGCCCTCGGGGAGGACGGCCTGGGGACCTGGAGTGTCCACGTCGCAGCAGGTGGCTGGATCACCACTATCATCGATGCTCCTACTGCGAGATTCCACCCACACCGCATCTCCGGGCGCCCCCGGCCGAGTTCCTTGACCGCAGCAGGCGGCTGACCATAATTAAGGTCATGACGACGCAGTCGCTGGCGGCGGTCAAGGCGCACTTCAGCCAGGTGATCGACGAGGTCGCCAGCACGCACGAGCGCGTCACCATCACGAGGAACGGCAGCCCGGTCGCGGTCATCCTCGCCGTCGAGGACTACGAGTCCCTGATGGAGACCTTGGAGATCCTCTCCGATCCCCGAGCGCGCTCGGACATCAGGCAGGCCGAGGAAGCGATGGCCGCCGGTGAGGTCTACGGCGAGGCCGAGGTGCGGGCCGCACTCGCTGCCCGCCGGCGGTGACCGGCCCTCGTCGCCACACCGTCGTCCTCTCTGCGGCGGCCAAGCGTGCCATCGAGCGAGACCTCCCCGAGCCGGTGGCTGTCGCGGTCGTCGACTTCCTCTACGGGCCGCTGACTGCGGACCCGTACCGCGTCGGGAAGCCGCTGCGCTTCGACCTCGAGGGCTACTGGTCCGCGCGACGGGGCCAGTACCGCGTCATCTACTCGATCCACGACGACGAGGTCCTCGTCAGAGTCGTGCGCATCTCGCACCGCGCCGACGTCTACGGCTGACCGGTACCTCCGTGCCGGCACCGGCATGTGCAGAAGCGCCGTGCTCCTCCTCGGACGCAGCAGGAACGCCCGTGGCCGGTGCCCCCTCGCCACGCCCCGCACCAGACGGATGGGTGGCCGGCTCGACAGCGGGGCGAAGATCAGGACCGGGAGGGCACGGGACGGGCATCTGAACAAGTTCCGGGCGCGAGAACTCACCCGATAACCCGCCTGTCTACGCTCATGCGCGACCTGGGATTTCCCGCTCTGCACAGCGCTATCGGGTTCCGCTCCCCGAAGATGCCGGGAGAACCCATGCGGGTCCAACCGAGCAGGGCCAAGCGTCCCACCAGCGAACGGCTGATCCCGCCGCTCCTGGGGACCTGGCACAGCGCTCACTCACCCGATGACCTGCCGCGGTGACGATCCGGCTCGAGGACCTGCTGGCGTCCTTCCGGCGGCACCTGCGGGCCGCCGCCAAGGCGCCGCGGACCATCGAGCTGTATGGCCAGTCCGTCGTCTACTTCAGCCGCTGGCTCGCCGATCGCGGCCGGCCGGCGACGTTGGACGAGCTGACCAGGCACGCGATCAGCGCCTGGCTGGCCGAGCTGGCCGAGACGTACGAGCCCTCCACCGTCGGCACCCGGCTGCGCGGCATGCGCCGATTCTGCCGCTGGCTGGTCACCGAAGGAGAACTCGAGAAGGCCCCCACCGACGGCATCGAGATCCCCAGCCCGCCCGATAAGCCGGTGCCGATCCTCACCGACGACGAGATCGCCGCGCTGCTCAAGGCCTGCGCGGTCGGCCGCGGCCGGCCCGGCATCTTCGACCGCGCCGTCTTCCTCGGCCGCCGCGACGAGGTGGTACTGCGACTGCTGCTCGACACCGGCGTGCGGGTGTCCGAGCTGTGCGGACTGGAGCTGACCGACGTCGACCTGGACCGGGAGCTGGCCTACGTCACCGGCAAGGGCTCCCGCCCCAGCGTGGTGCCGTTCGGCGCGAGGACCGCCCAGGCCGTGGACCGCTATCTGCGGGTGCGGGCGCTGCATCCGCACGCCCGGTCAACGCGGCTGCTGCTCGGCCAGCGCGGACCGATGACCCCCGACGACGCCCGCGACGTCCTCCACATCCGCGCCGCGCAGGCCGGGTCGCCGACGTGCACCCGCACCGGTTCGGGCACACCTTTGCCCACCGCTGGCTCGCCGGCGGCGGACAGCAACGCGACTTGATGATGCTCGCCGGCTGGCGCAGCGACGACATGCTGTCCCGCTACGCCGCCTCCACCGCCGTCGAGCGCGCCCACGACGCGCACCGGCGTCTCTCCTTGGGCGACCGGCTGTGAGCCGGTTCCCTGCTGAGGAGTCACGCGGATTCGTCGACCACGGGTAACCGGCGGACTACTGGAGCCAGCACAGGGGACCGCGAGCGATCTCGGCAGTCTTCCGAAGGCCTCAGTTCTTCTCCAGTGAACCTGCTGAATGCCGACTCGCCCTGATGACCTCCTGACCTGGCCGCGAACGCGACGATCAGGGCAGCGACTCCCGTCTGTGCGGGCCAGTCGCCTTGGAGACCGCGCCGACCGTGGAATCCTGCGAGTTGATCTTGAGGTCATTGATCACCGTTGGTCGACGATGGACATGCAGGTCACTCGCGGAGTAGCTCGTCGGCGACTGTTGGGTCGTACCTGAGGCTGACGGTGGTTTGTTGGTCGTAAGTTGGTCGCCCAGCCACCGACTCTCCCTTCGACGCGGTGCCCTGGAGGCGGCCTCAGGGACGCCATCTGAATGGTGCGGCGCCGGGAGACGGAGACTGGTACCGAGCACTGCCGAGGCGATGACGCCATCGAAACCCGGCTCCACGATCTCGCCCCGCAGCTCGGCCATCGATAGGCCGGTGCACAAGAAGACCTCGTGCCCGTTGGCGCGGGCAGCGACCACCGCCTTCCGTGCGCTCGGCGGGACGACCCCGCGATCGTTGACGAACGTCCCATCGACGTCCAGGAACACCGCCTTGCGACCCACACCGACTCCTTGCTCCTGATTGCGGTTCGGGTCCCGTCGTCAACGCCACCGTCGGTTGGCGACCCGCGCCAGGCCGTGGGCGTCGTGCATCTGGCGGCTGCTCTGCTCTCCGCGGTGGCCTCGTCGCCGCGCTTCACGCCCGAGGTGATGCTGGTGAGGACCGCGTCGAGAGCAGCCGGCGGACCACTGGTGAGGGTGAGCCTGACCGGGGGTGCGGCGCCAGCGGCGCCTGGGCGGTGACCCCCCAGGCCGGTGGGGGCCGGCGGTGCAGCTGACGGTCACTGTCCTCCCGTCGCTGTCGTCCCCTTCTCAGGTGCCCAGCAGAGCAGCAACGGCGTCGTGCGCCTGCGCGACACCCGACCGCAGGGCGACGTGCAGCTCGCCGCCCTGGTGGATGACCATGACGACTCCGGGCAGGGCGGTGAGGGCGGGCTCGTCCACGGCGGCGTCGTCCCGCAGCGTGAAGCGCAGCCGGGCCCAGCAGTGGGTCAGCGCGGCGACGTTGTCGGCGCCGCCGACGAAGGCGAGCACGTCGCGCGGGTCGGGTGTGGTCACGGGCGTCAGCTTCCTGGGGTGGTCGGGTTGCGGGAGAGCGCGTCGGCGGTGAGCCGGGCGACGTGCAGAGCCAGGTAGAGGACCTCCTCGCCGCCGACGTCCCAGCCGAAGCGGGTGGTCAGCAGGTCCGCGATGCGGACCGCGCAGGCGTGCTCCCGGGGGTGGGTGGTGCGCATGGCGTCGATGAGCAGGGTGCCGACGTCGGGTGACCGGGTGCCCTGCTGCTGCCGGTTGAACAGGTACCGCAGGTGGGTGACGAAGCGGGCGACCGGCACCGAGGCCTCGTCGATGTCGATCCCGAATTGCGCGCGGACGACGTCCAGGGTCTCCCGCAGCACCTCGGTCATGCGCGCCGTGGTCCCCAGGTCCGGTGCGCCGAACTGCGCGTTGACCAGGTGCAGGGCCAGGGGCACCGCCTCCAGCTCCGGTAGCCGCACCCCGCGGCGTCGCTCGATGATGCCCAGCGCTTCGCGCGCGAAGGCCGCCTCCGCCGGGTACAGGTGCTGCACCTCCCAGCGCAGCGGGTACTCGATCTCCGCGACGCGCTCCCGTGTCCGCCGCAGCGCGAAGCTGACGTGGTCGGCCAAGGGCACGAGCAGTGCATCGGTGACGTGCGGGCCGAGGGTGTCGCGGGCGGCGGTCAGGATCTCCTCGGTGACCTCGATGTCCTCGATGGGGATCTCGTCGACGAAGGCCGCCAGCCGCTCGGCGCTCGTCGAGCCGCCCGCGACGAAGGTCTTCTCGACCCGGCTCTGGTCGATCTCCGCGCCGGGTACGGCCTTGAACCCGAGCCCGCGACCGGAGAGCACGAGCTCGCGGCCCCGTGCGTCCACCGCGAGGACGACGTTGTTGTTGAACACCTTGGTGATGTGCACCGTCCCTCCTCTCGTGGACGACGGGGCCGGCCGGGTCAGGCGCCTAGGACAGGCCGTTGGCCCGGATGACGGACTGGTACCAGGTGAAGCTGTCCTTGCGGTACCGCGCGAGCGAGCGGAGGTCGGTCTCGTCGCGGTCGACGTAGACGAAGCCGTACCGCTTGCGCACGCCCTGGTGGGTCGAGACGAGGTCGACCGCCGACCAGGGGCAGTAGCCGAGCACGTCGACGCCGTCGGTGATCGCCTGCTGCATCTGCTCGATGTGCTGAGCGAGGTAGTCGATCCGGTAGTCGTCGTGGACGCGCCCGTCCTCGGTGAGGGTGTCGTAGGCGCCGAGGCCGTTCTCGGTGACCAGCAACGGCAGACCGTACCGGTCGGAGATCTGCCGGAACGTGGTCCGGAAGCCGACGGGGTCGATCTCCCAACCGAACGCGTTCTTCTTCAGGTGCGGGTTTTCCGCCGGCCGGTAGACGTCCGCGTCGCCGGTGACGATGTGCTGGTCGCCGGTGCCGCCGACGTCCGTGCCGTCCCCGCGGGGAGCGGCGACGGTGTGCGAGGCGTAGTAGTTGAAGGCGATGAAGTTTGGCTCCGCAGCGGCGAGCACCTGCAGGTCGCCGTCCTCGATCTGCGGGGCCCAGCCCTTCTCGGTGAGGTAGGCCCAGGCCAGGGTGTTGTAGCGGCCGCGGACGGCGACGTCGAGGTAGAGCCAGTTGCGGATCGCGCTGAAGTCCTCGGCCGCCACGACGTCCGCCGGGTCGGGTGAGGCGGGGTAGACGCAGGCGACGTTCGGCGCCGGCCCGACCTTGGCCTGCGGGGCGACGTCATGGACCAGGCGCATGACCCGGGCCTGCGCGAGCAGCATGTGGTGGTTCTGCTGGTGGACCTCGCGCTGCGGGTCCTCGGTCCCGGGTGGGAGGATTCCCAGCGCGGCACCGTGCATGACCATCATGTTCTGCTCGTTGATGGTCAGCCAGTAGGTGACCTTCTGGCCGAGCGCGTCGAGCAGCACGCGGGCGTACCGCTCGAAGGCGTCGATCGTCGCCCGGCTCGACCAGCCGCCCTTCTCCTGGAGGGCCTGCGGGAGGTCGAAGTGGTACATGGTCACGATCGGCTCGATCCCGGCGGCGCGGAGCTCGTCGACCAGGTCGACGTAGAACTGCAGGCCCTCGGGGTTGACCTCGCCGTCGCCGTCGGGGATGACGCGGCTCCAGGAGACGGAGAACCGGTAGGCCTTCAGGCCCAGCTCGGCGAAGAGGGCGACGTCGTCGCGGAACCGGTGGTAGTGGTCGCTGGCGACGGTGTAGTCGCTGGTCCCCTCGGGGTAGGACGCGCGGGCATCGATGACCGACGGACCCTTGCCGTCCTCGTCCCACGCTCCCTCGACCTGGTACGCGGAGGTGGAGGCCCCCCACAGGAAGCCCGGTGGGAAAGGTGTCAGCTGGCGGTGGTGCACGAGGTGTGCCTCCCGATCGTCGTCTGAACGGTGCGCTCAGGCCTCGTCCAGCGCGGCGCCGTTGGTGGCGATGACCCGCTGGTACCAGCCGAAGCTCTGCTTGGGAGTGCGGGCGAGGGTGCCGTTGCCCTCGTCGTCCTGGTCGACGTGGATGAAGCCGTAGCGCTTGGACATCTGCGAGGTGGAGAAACTGATGATGTCCAGCCCACCCCAGGCGGTGTAGCCGAGCAGCTGGACGCCGTCGGCGACGGCCTCGCGGGCCTGCTTGAGGTGCTCGCGGTGGTAGGCGATCCGGTAGTCGTCGTGCACGGTGCCGTCCTCGGCGACGGTGTCGACCGCGCCGAGGCCGTTCTCGACGACGAACAGCGGCAGCCGGTAGCGGCTCCAGAAGTCGCGCAGCGTGTAGCGCAGGCCCTTGGGGTCGATCTGCCAGCCCCACTCGCTGGCCTCGAGGTGGGGGTTCTTGATGCCGTTCATGAGGTTGCCCGGGGTTCCGCCGTGCTGATCGGGGTTCGCGGCCGAGACCATCGACATGTAATAGCTGAACGAGACGAAGTCGACGGTGTGCTCGCGGAGGATCTCGGCGTCGCCGGGCTCCATGACGACGGTGATGCCCTCGTCGGCCCAGTGCCGGCGGACGACGCCGTTGTACTCACCGCGCACGTGCACGTCGGTGAAGAACAGGTTCATCTCGTTGTCCTCCTGCGCCGCGAGGACGTCGTCGGGCGAGCAGCTCATCGGATAGAAGGTCATCCGGGCGAGCATGCAGCCGACCTTGGCGCCGGGGTTGACCTCGTGCGCGCGCCTGGTGGCCAGCGCGCTGGCGAGGAACTGGTGGTGCAGCGCCTGGAAGGCCCGCTGCCGGGTGTTCTCGCCCTCCCGCTCGATGATCCCGCCGCCGGTGTACGGCTCGAACAGGGTGGAGTTGATCTCGTTGAAGGTCAGCCAGTAGGTCACCAGGTCGCGGTAGCGCGTGAGCACCGTGTCGGCGTACCGCTCGAAGAGCCCGATCAGCCGGCGGTCCTCCCAGCCGCCGTACGTCGTGACGAGGTTCAGCGGCATCTCGTAGTGCGACAGCGTCACCACCGGCTCGATGCCGAGCTCGCGGAGCCGGGTGAACAGCCGCTCGTAGAACGCCAGGCCCTCCTCGTTCGGCTTCTCGTCGTCGCCGTTGGGGAAGATCCGGCTCCAGGCGATCGACGTGCGGAAGGCGGTGATGCCCAGCTGGGAGAGCAGCTCGAGGTCGGACTCCCACCGGTGGTAGAAGTCGACCCCGTACCGCTTGGGATAGCGGCCGGTGCCCTTCTCCGCGACGGCCTCGGCGATCCCGGCCTCGTCCACCCGCATGAGGTGCTCGAGGTTCGCGTAGTCGGTGGGGCGGCGGTGCGGGACGACGTCGGCCTGCGACAGGCCCTTGCCTCCCTGGTCGAAGGCGCCCTCGGCCTGGTTGGCGGCTATGGCGACGCCCCAGAGGAAGTCCTCGGGGAAGGTGGTCGGCTGGCTCTGCGGCACGGTGCTCTCCTGCGTTGGGATCTCGGTCGTGCTGGGCGGACGGCGGGTGGCCCTGGGGTGGCGTCCGGGCCGGGACGCCACCCCAGGGACCGGTCAGCGGGTCGCCGGTTCGGCGGTCAGGGCGGTGAGGTCGAGCACCGGGTCGCCCTCGCGGACGTCTTCGATGGCCTCGGGGACGACGACCGAGTAGTTCCCCGGGTTCGTGACGAGCATGACGGTGATCGGGTTGTAGCCCGCCGCCTTGATGCCCTCGATGTCGAACTCCGCCAGGAGCTGCCCGGCCTCGACGCGCTCGCCCTGGGCGACGCGGGGGGTGAAGTGCGCCCCGTCGAGCCGGACGGTGTCGATGCCGATGTGCACGAGCACCTCGAGACCGGAGTCGGTCCTGATCCCGTAGGCGTGCGGCATCGCGGCCAGCACGGTCCCGGCGACCGGCGCGTGGGCGCGGCCCTCGGCCGGAACGACGGCCAGGCCCGCACCCATCTTCCCGGAGGAGAACACCTGGTCCGGGACGGCGGCCAGCGGCACGGCCTGACCGGCGACGGGCGCGCCGACGGCGACGGCCTCGCTGGGCACCTCGCCGACCCGCACCGGGTCGACCGCGTCCTCGTCCGCGGCCGGCGCGGCAGCGGGCAGGTCCGTGAAGCCCAGCACGAACGTCAGGCTGAACGCGATGGCCATCGCCAGGCCAGTCCCCACGAGCTGCAGGGTGAAGTTGCCGATGTTGAGCGTCGAGGTGATCGTGATGGCCCCGGGGAGGACGAAGCCCTCGGCGGCCGAGCCGCCGGCCGCGGCGATGGCACCGCCGACCGCGCCGCCGATCACCCCATACACGAAGGGCTTCTTCAGCCGCAGGGTGACACCGTAGATCCCCGGCTCGGTGATCCCGGCCAGGAATCCGGAGATGCTCGCCGGGCCGGCGACCTCCTTGAGCTCGCGGTTGCGGGTCTTGAGGAAGACCGCGAAGCACGCGGCGGCCTGGGCGAGGACGGCGGCGAACAGCGGGCCGGTGAGCACCGAGTGCCCCTGCGTGGCCAGGTCCTGCACCATGACCGGGACGAAGCCCCAGTGGACGCCGAAGATGACGAACACCTGCCACAGGCCGCCGAGGATGGCGCCGCCGATCGCCGGGCTGAGGCTCCACAGCCCGCCGACACCCCCGGACAGACCGCGACCGACCCAATCGGCCACCGGGCCGATGAGCAGGAAGGTCAGCGGCACGATGACGGCGATGACCACCAGCGGGGTGAGGAAATTGCGCAGCGCCTCCGGCAGCACCCGGTCGAGCCCGCGCTCGAGGTGGGACTGCGCGTAGACAGCGAGGATCGTCGGGATGACCGCGGACAGGTAGCTGATCATCACGACGGGGATGCCGAGGAAGGTGATCTGCCCGCCCGCGCCGGCGAAGGCCTGCAGCGTCACCGTCGTGCCGTCAGCACCGGGCAGCACGGCGATCGTCGCGGAGTAGATCAGCGCGCCGGCGATGGCGATCGCGGTGAACTGGTTGGCCCGGAACTTCTTGGCCGCGGTCACCGCCAACAGGACCGGCAGGAACTGGAACACCGCGTCGCCGGCGGCGAACAGGATGGCGTACGTCGTCGTCGCGGCGAAGTCCGGAGCGATCCGTACCCCGACGGCGAGCAGGGCCTTGAGCAGGCCGGTCGCGGCCAGGACCCACAGGAAGGGCGTGAAGATGCTGGTGACCAGGTCGATGGCCTTCGCCAGGAGCCCGCCCTGACCACCTCCGGCGCCGACGGTCACCCCCGGCTTGGCGGCGAGCGCCTCGTAGACCCTGCCGACCGTGTTGCCGACGACGACCTGGAACTGACCGCCGGCCTCGACGACCGCAATCACCCCCCGGGTCGCCTCGACCGCGGCCTTGTCGGCCTTCGCCTTGTCCTTGAGCGCGAACCGCAGCCGGGTCGCGCAGTGCGTCACCGACGCCACGTTCTCGGCGCCGCCGACACCGCGCAGGACGCCGTCGGCGAGCTGCTCGTACTTGCTGTCGCTGGCCTGGGTGGCCATGACCCCTCCTCGGGTGAGCCGGGGTCGCGACCGCATTCAGGCAACAAAAAAACCCGAGCGCACGACCATCACGCCCCGGTCAGGGGGTCGGACGGAACGGCGCTCGGGTTTTGCCTGCTCGGAGCAGTAACAATCCCGGAACTGGATTGCGCGCCTCGGCGGCGCGTCCGGGAAAAGGTAAGGGCCGTCACGGAAGCGTGTCAAGCGTCACGTCAGGACGACGTTTGGCCGGCACCGCCAGCGCACCGGGAGCAGGCCGCGCGACCAGCGCGACAGCGAGCGCCGGCGGGCGGCCAACGCCCGGCGCGCCGCCCGCCACCGCGACCGTCACGGCCGCTGACCGCCAGGGCCGGCTACCCGACCCCCACCGGTCCCCGACGGCAGCACCCTCCGCCGTGGGCGCCGGCGCTGCCGTGCGAACGGTGGGTCCACCAACCCGGACCCCACTGGAGGAGTGACTGTGTCCCGAGCGGAGGTTCTGCGGGTTAGTCGACCAGCTTGCCGGCCACGAACCGCCCGATGTCGTACTGGGCCTCCTGGGTCGACCCGCCGACGTGCGGGGTGAGGATGACGTTGGGCAGGCCGCGCAGCACGGAGTCGAACGGTCCCCCTGCTCTCGCGGCTCGTCGGGGAACACGTCGACGGCGGCGCCGTCGATGTGGCCGCTGACGAGATGGTCGCGCAGCGCCTCGTGGTCGACGACGAAGCCGCGGGAGAGGTTGAGGAACAGGCTGCGATGGCGCATCCGGGCGAATTGCGCGGCGCCCAGCAGCCCCGCGTTGCCTGCGCGCCCGTCGACGTGCAACGTCACCGTCTCCGCGCGCTCGAGCAGCTCCTCCAGGCTGCGGCAGGCCTCGGCGTTGCCCAGAGCGAGCTTGTCTTCCAGGTCGTAGAACAGCACCCGCATGCCCAGGGCCTCGGCCAGCACCGACAGCTGGCTCCCGACGTTGCCGTAGCCGACGATGCCCAGCGTCCGGCCCCGAATCTCATGGCTGCCCTTCGCCGACTCGTCCCAGACCCCGGCGTGCAGCGCGCGGTCCCGGTCGTTCAGTCGCCGCAGGGCTCGCGCCGCCTGGGTCGGGCCTGGTACGACGCCACCCGCAACGAGCTGTTCCGGCGCGCAGGCGCCGTTCACGGCAACGTCGTGCAGCGCTCGCTCCGCCCGGCGGACATCCCCGAGGAGACCTACGCGGAGCTGGCGACCGAGGCCGGGCGTCGTTGGCCCACCCCGTGGGGGGACGCCATCGCCGACAGCATCGCCCGACGCGCCGTCACCGCCACCCCGATCAGCGAGTACCTGCCCGACCGGCTCGTTGCTGGCCGGCTGGTCCTGGTCGGGGACGCCGCGCACGTGCCCACCCCGATGACCGGCAGGGGCTTCGCTGCATCGCTGGCCGACGGGCAAGCGCTCGCCGGGGCAGTGGCACGGGCCAGGGCGGACCACGTGCCCGACGACCTCCTCGCCTACCAGCGGCAGCGGCTGGGACCGGCTCGGGCCCTCGTACAGTCCGGGCAGTCGTTCAGCCGATCGTTCGCCGGCCGCTGACGCGGGCAAGTACGCCGGCTCCTCCGCGGACGTTACGTGCCGATCCCGACTCTGGGGGCACCCGCGGTCGGTGGAGCGGCACGGAGCGATGCGTCGTGCACCGGCCGCGCCGGCGGGGCGGCGCGAGGAGGGGTCGGCTGCTGACGCAGCCGGCCCCTCGTGCCATGCGGGCTACTCGTTCGTGGGCGTGCGAAGCACACCGGCTACTCCCGGAACGATGTGTCTGCCTCGGCCGCTCAGCAAGCGGTGTCCGGGCCACCGGTGGGCACGCTCGACTGATGAAGGCGAATGTGCAGGTCATCGGCTTCGGGGCTCAACTGACGGTCTGCGCCCGTTCTCCCCTGCCGAGTTCGTCATCAGCCCCCGGGCGCAACGACGTCCTTTCTTGCAACCTCGACTTCTTCGTCCGGTAACCCCCTATTCATTGTCGGCAAGCATCACCGGCCGCAATGTCGCGTCGGGCGCGGGATGTTCCAGACGCGTCGTGAGCGCGCTCACGTGTGGACTTGAGTAGCGGGTCACGAAATACGTGTCGATGACCGTGCCCCATGACGGAGATCACGGCCATTGAGGCAAATCACAGTCCGAGAACATCAATCGGCACTCTCGCGAGCCAATACTGAGGTGAGCCCAATCGCTGGGCCACATTTAGCCAGAGAGGCTCCGCCATGCCCTTCGCCACCATTACGTCGCTACGCTCCTCGCTCACTCGGCGCCGCGCTGCGGGCGCGGCGCGTCGGCGCCTCGCACGTGAGCTGTCCTGCTATCGGACCCCGGCCGAGCGCCTCGAGCTGGATCTGGTCCTCGGCCGCCACTCCGCGGAGGAGACGGCCGAGGTCGACGCGATCCTCAGCCGGCAGGCCACCTCCGACTTGTACCGCCGCAGCGCCTGACCCACCGCGCTGCACCTTCTGCTCGGTGGACAACTGCCGGCTCCGAGGCCGGCGCGGCCGCGAGAGGGTCCGCGGGTCCCCGACGCGCCGAACTCGCGGGGCGACACCACAGCACCGGTGGCCGTGCCAGGATCGGACGGCTCGCCTGCATCCTCACGGGGCCCGCCGGGGAGGTCGAATGACAGACGTCCGCCCGCATGCTGCCGCCCCCGCGGTGCTGACCACCGCCGATGGGCAGGCCTACGCTTCCTTGCGCAGCCGGAGCACTCCCCGCGCGGAGCGGTACGCCCTCGGTCGCAGCCTGCGGCAGCAGGTGCCGCGCTCGGCGCTGTCGCAGTGGAGCACCTCGGCCGACCGGCGCGACGTCCTCGACCTGCTCGAGGAGTCGCATCGCGGCCGGATCAGCTGGCTGGTGCCGGTACGGATCGGGCGGATGGCCGCCTCGCCGTACGGCTTCCTGCGCGGCGCCGCCGTGGTGATGGCCGAGGACTTCGCCCGGCTGCCGGCCACCGGCATCACCCCGGTCATCTGCGGCGACGCGCACGTAGGCAACATCGGCTTCTACGGCTCCCCCGAACGGGAGCTCGTGCTCGACCTCAACGACTTCGACGAGGCCCACCCGGGCAGCTGGGAGTGGGACCTGCGCCGCCTCGTCGCGAGCGTCTGGGTCGCCGGACGGCAGAACGGCATGAGCGAGGACTCCTGCGCGGACGCCGCGACCTCCTGCGTGGCCTCGTATCGCAGCCAGCTCTGGGAGCTGTCGGGCCAGCCGCTGCTCTGGCGGTCGTTCCAGCGCCTGGACCTCGACCGGCTGCAGAGCGCGGCCGCCGACAAGGCGCTGCGCCAAGAGCTGGACCGGGCCGCGAAGAAGGCACGGTCCCGGACGAGTGACCGGGCGCTGCCCCGCTTCACCGAGCAGCACGAGGGACGCCGGCGCATCGTCGAGGAGCCACCGCTGATCACCCGGGTGGGCGCCGCCGAGGCGGACGAGCTGGCCGAGGCCCTGGACGGCTACCTGGCGACGCTCGCCCCGCACTGGCGCCGGATCCTCGGCGGCTACACGATCGTCGACATCGCCCACAAGGTGGTCGGCGTGGGCAGCGTGGGGCTGCGGGCGTACGTCGTGCTGTGTGAGGGGTCCGACCCGGACGACGTCCTGTTCCTGCAGCTCAAGCAGGCCCGACGCTCCGTCGTCGCGCCGTTCGTGCACGGCGACTCCGCCTGGCACGCCCACCAGGGCGAGCGGGTGGTGGAGTACCAGCAGGCACTGCAGACCGTGAGCGACCCCCTCCTCGGCTGGGCCAGCGTCGGCGGGCGGCAGTACTACGTGCGCCAGTTCCGCAACATGAAGGGCAGCGTCGCGCTGGACGCGATCGACCCGCGTGCCCTCGCCGACTACGCGGGGATCTGTGGTCAACTGCTGGCCAAGGGCCATGCGCGCACCAGCGGCGCTTCGATGATCGCCGGCTACCTGGGCAGGTCCGACAAGGTCGACCGCGTCCTGTGCGCGTTCGCCCGCGCATACGCCGACCAGACCGAGCAAGACCACCAGCGGCTCGTCGACGCAGTGGCGCGGGGCGCCGTCCCGAGTGAGCCGGGCGTGTGAGAGGCGGGCCCGCTACCTACATTCATCTGGCAGACACCTTCCTGGCCGCTGGGCCGATCATTGATCTCAGCCTGCGTCGGAAGGTAGGGGTGGCCACCGATACGGCTCGTGGCCTCGCCAGCCGTCGGCGGCGCTGCGTAGCCTCCGGGCGGTGGAGGACGGGATGAACAGATGGGTGCGTGGGGTCCCATAACCAACCCCCTTGAAGCGAGTAACCGCGCGCCACCGCCTTGCTTCAAGCGCTGAAGCATTGGAGTGCACTCCCGATTCCGCACGCCGGCGCGCCGGCCGTCCTATGCCTGCCAGCGCATGTCACACGGGTGTGTTCGCGCGCGCTGCAGGAGACCGCGGCCGAGACCCGCGCGTGGTCATGGCCAGCGCCGGCCTCCTGGCCGAGTCGCTCTCCGGCTCCTCGGGGAGGTCGGATCGGGCAGTGCGGTGCACAGATCACCGGTGATCCGCTCGAGTCGAGGACACCACACCGGGGCTCGAGTCGATGAACCCCTCAGTGTCGATGACGCGACGATCGGGCGGCCCCGCCGGTGGCGAGGCACACAACTCGAGGGCTCGAGGCTTTCCGTACGCCGGGCAAGGTGACCCACTCTGAACGGTCCGGGCGCGGGTATACGCCCTCGCGGCACCGAGGCTGTGGGCGGCCGGCTCGAGCCGTGGTCACAGGAGGCGCATGCACCATCGGACCGAGTGGCTGCTACCTGGTGCCAAGCGGACGACGTCCCCTCCACCCTGGAGCGCGTTGGGTGGGCAGGTCATCGGCTCGATCGCCACGGCGGACCGGTGCAGTTCCGGCTCGGGCCTGTCGGCGGTGTGGACCTGGACCCAGGGAAGACCGTCGGCGCGCCACTTGAGGACCACGCCAGAGGTGGGCTCCGCGGAGCACCGCGTGGACGAGCCCGTCCGGACCGGGGTCAGTTGCGGCAACGCGTGGTCCAGCTTGGCTCGGCGCAGTGGTCGACCGGCCCGAGGATCGAAGGCAGTCTCTTGGACGTCCCGGACCCGCACCTGCAGCAGGCGCTCAGGGTCGACGTCGAGCCATCGGTCGGCCGGCAACGTCAGCGTCCAGTCGTCGACCCGGCCCGACCACCAGGTAGGGCAAGACGGAGGCTCGGTAGGGGGCGTCCTCGACGCAGGTGTTCACGGCGTCAAGTTCCCAGGTGAGACCGGTTGGGTCCAGCTGGTAGGTGACACCGCCTAGGAGATGACCATGCTCGTCGGTGGCCTGCGCGTACTCGGCGCCAACACCGGCGGCGTGCAGCACGGCGTCTTCACCGACCGCCCGGGCGTGCTGTCGCAGGACTTCTTCCGCAACCTGCTCGACCTGGGCACCTCGTGGCGCACCTCGGTCGACACCGAGGGCGTCTACGAGGGGCCGGACGCCGACGGCACTGTCGCGCGCACCGCCACCGCCGCCGACCTGGTGTTCGGCTCGAACTCGATCCTCCGCGGCATCGTCGAGGTCTACTCGGCCGACGACGCGCGGGAGAAGTTCGTGCAGGACTTCGCCGCGGCGTGGGTCAAGGTCATGGAGCTCGACCGCGTCGACCTGCGGTAGACACCACCTGCCGCGGACGCCCCGGCCGCGTTGCGGGCCGGGGCGTCCGCGCGTCCAGCGGATCCGTGCACCGAGAGCGCTAAGATGGGCGCCTTCCAGGCTGGTGCGCTGCTGGCGAGCTTCGAGGTCGGCACGTGGGTCGACGTCGTGCACGGCAGCTCCGCCGGCGCCTTGTCGCCGGGGAAGGTCTCCGGCGCGAGCCGTCGGTGCGCCCGGCGTCCCGGACCCACCTCCGCCTCGCTCCCGCGGAACCGGTGAACGGATCAGGCCGCCGAGCCGTCGCCGGAGCGGGCAAGCATGCGATCACGATCGGCGGCGGCAGCGGTCCACGCGGCGACGCGGCGCAGGAACTGCGGTGCCACGAGGGTCACCGTCCTGCGGCCAGGTCGTCCGGCCGGTATCAGCGCGGTCCGGCCAGTCCGCCCGCGGTGTCGTCAAGTGTGACGGCGGCCCGACCGGCCTCCAATCGGGCGACCGGTACGCGGAAGGGGCTGCAGGAGACGTAGTCGAGCCCCACGTCGTGGAAGAAGTGGACGGAGTCGGGGTCGCCTCCGTGCTCGCCGCACACCCCCATCTTCAGTCCGGGCTTGGTGGACCGCCCCTCCTCGACCGCGACGCGGACCAGGCGTCCGACGCCGAACTCGTCGAGGGTCTCGAACGGCGACACGGTGAACACCCCCTTGTCGAGGTAGGCGGCGAAGAACGCTGCCTCGACATCGTCTCGGGAGAAGCCCCACGCGGTCTGGGTGAGGTCGTTCGTGCCGAAGGAGAAGAAGTCAGCGGCCTCGGCAATCCGCCCCGCCGTCAGCGCGGCCCGGGGCAGCTCGATCATCGTCCCGATCGGAACGTCGAGAGTCATGCCCTCACGATCGGAGACCTCGGCGAGCACGCCGTCGGTCTCGTCCCGGATCAGGTGCAGTTCCATCACCGACCCGACGAGCGGGACCATGATCTCCACCATCGGTCGACCGCCCGCCTTGATCCGGGCGGCCGCGGCTTCCGCAACGGCCCGCACCTGCATTGCGAACAACCCGGGCACGACCAGTCCCAGCCGCACCCCGCGCAGCCCCAGCATCGGGTTCGACTCGTGCAGCCGGTCCACCGCCGCCAGCAGCGCCTCGTCATCCGCGCTGTCCTCGCCGCGCTCGCGGGCAATGGCCACCCGCACGGACAGCTCGGTACGGTCGGGGAGGAACTCGTGCAGCGGCGGGTCGAGCAGCCGAACCGTCACCGGCAGTCCGTCCATGGCCTCGAAGAGCTCGAGGAAGTCGCTGCGCTGCAGCGGCAGCAGCGCCTCCAAGGCCGACGTCCGCGCCGCGGCGGAGCCGGCGAGCACTAGGCGCTCGATCAGTGCACGACGGTCACCGAGGAACATGTGCTCGGTGCGGCAGAGACCGATCCCCTGGGCGCCGAGCCTGCGGGCGCGTGCGGCGTCGTCGCGGGTGTCGGCATTCGCGCGAACCTGCATCCGCCGAGCAGAGTCGGCGTGGGCGAGGATGCGATCCACAGCGGTGACCAGCTCGGCGGTGTCCTCGTCGGCGTCCTCCAGCACCGCCTCCAGGCCCTCCTCCAGGTACCGCGAGACAGGAGAGGAGATCACGGGGACGTCGCCCAGGAACACCTCTCCGGTCGACCCGTCGATGGCGATCACGTCACCCTCGTTGATCACGGCGTCCCCGACCCGCGCCGTCCGAGCCACAGCGTCGACGTCGATGGCCTCCGCGCCGCACACACACGTGCGGCCCATCCCTCGGGCGACCACGGCGGCGTGACTGGTCTTTCCGCCGCGGCTGGTCAGCACCCCGGTGGCAGCGATCATGCCCTCGAGGTCGTCGGGGTTGGTCTCCCGGCGCACCAAGATCACCGACTCCCCCGCCACTGCCCGCGCCGCGGCTGCGCTGGAGTCGAACACCGCAGTGCCGACAGCCGCTCCGGGGGACGCGGCCAGGCCCTGGGCGAGCAGAGTTCGGTCGGCGGAGCGGTCGAACTGCGGGAACATCAGCCGGGCCAGCTGCTCGCCGGTGACCCGCTGCAGCGCCTCATCGAGCGTGATCAGTTGCTCGTCCACGAGCTGGGCGGCGATCCGGAACGCGGCTGCGGCGGTTCTCTTGCCGACCCGGGTCTGCAGCATCCACAGCTTGCCGCGTTCGACGGTGAACTCGATGTCGCACAGGTCCCGGTAGTGGGTCTCCAGCCGGCGCATGACCGCGTGTAGCTGATCAGCCGACGCGTGGTCCCGCTCCGCCAGACCGGTGAGGGTGAGAGGGGTGCGGATGCCGGCCACGACGTCCTCGCCCTGGGCGTTGGGGAGGTAGTCGCCGTACTCGCCCTGCTTGCCGGTCGCCGGGTCGCGGGTGAAGCACACCCCCGTGCCGGAATCCGGGCCGAGGTTCCCGAACACCATCGTGCAGACGTTGACCGCGGTGCCGAGGTCATGCGGGATGCGCTCCCGGCGCCGGTACAACATCGCTCGCTCGGTGTTCCACGAGTCGAACACCGCCTTGATCGCAAGGTCGAGCTGCTCCCGGGGGTGCTGGGGGAACGGCCGGCCCGTCTCCTGCTGGACGAGCTTGTTGTAGACCTCGACCAGCTCCTCCAGGTGGCCCGCCGTCAGGTCGACGTCCTCCGTGACGCCGTGCTCCCGTTTCATCGCATCCATCGCTTCGGCGAAGAACTCGCCCTCGATGCCGAGTACGGTCTTCCCGAACATGGCGATCAGCCGCCGGTAGGAGTCCCAGGCGAACCGCTCGTTACCCGCCACGGCGGCCAGCCCCCGAACTGACGCGTCGTTCAGCCCGATGTTGAGGACCGTCTCCATCATCCCGGGCATCGAGAATTTCGCCCCCGATCGCACCGACACCAGCAGCGGATCCTCGGGGTCCCCGAGCTGACGGCCGATCTGGTCCTCCAACGCCCGCAACGCCCGGGTCACTTGCACCCGTAGTTCGGACGGCACCACACCATCTGCGAGGTAACGCCGGCAGGCCTCCGTCGTCACCGTGAACCCAGGCGGCACGGGCAACCCCAACCGCGTCATCTCCGCCAGATTGGCGCCCTTGCCACCCAGGAGGTCCTTCTCGTCCTTGCCGCCCTCGGTGAACTCGTACACGTACTTGTGCATCGACGTCCGCCTCACGTCCTCGCCGGAACCCGGCATCCCACGGGTGTCATTCGGTCGTACCGACTCTCCGGCGTATGCGCGGGAGAGGCAGACCACGAGCTCGAGCCGGCCGACCTTGTCGCCGAATCCTGATGCTGGACCCACGTCGGTCCCGGCGTCGTCGAGCGCGCACAGCCATCGCGGAAGTCACCGTCGGCGCACCCGTGACCGCGTCCAGTCAAACCGCGCCCCACAGTGCTGCCGGTACCGGTCATGACGTCGACCTCGGGGTTTCGGAGAAGCGCTGCTCATCGCCACTCGATCGACCCCGAGTGTCGGGAGTCGGTCCACGAACCGTCAAGATGCATTTTCCCGTCTGTGCACCAAGCGCTCATATGAGCACGGCAAGGTGGGGGTTGTCCCCGCTGAGCCCCGTTCGGCTGAGCCGCTCCGACGCGGACGGATCGGCGGAGAGCAGAGCGGTTCTCCCGTCTGTCAGCGGGCTATGCCGGGTCAGCTTAGGGCCCGTGGGAAGTCAGCATTGGCGAGCCTGACCTGCGGTTACGACGGCCAGCAGCCGAGATCGAGCTTCCTGAGTGGCCGCTCTACGCTTCACCTGCACGGTCAGCACGTGACTCGATCCCAGGTCAGAGCGACTTGGCGGTCGGTCTCTGGACGCCAAAGCCCCGAGTCATCACCGGATCGCCGTCTCTCTACAGAGGCATCCGAGCAGGTGAACGGCGTGACTGACGACTTCCTCCGCGGTGGCGGCGACGATGCGGTCCTTGTACTCCTGGGCGGCCCGCGACTCCGCGCTGCTGAGGAAGCGGGTGCCCAGAGGGACCGCCTGGGCGCCGAGGTCGAGGGCGGCTGCGACCTGCTGTCCGGTCGCGATGCCCCAGCGGCGACGACCGGTAGCGAGGTGACCGCCTCCGCCGTCGCAGGCAGCAGGACCGACAGCGTCGTGGTGCCCCGCACGTGACCGCCCGCCTCGACGCCCTGGACCATCACGGCGTCCACACCGGCGGCCGGTGCTCTTGGTCCCCGCGTTCAGGGTCCTGTCGTCGCTGTTCCTGATCTGGCAACTGCCCTGGGAGACCTGGGCGCGCTTCGGCGTCTGGCTCCTCATCGGATTCGCCATCTACTTCGCCTACGGCCGCCGGCACTCGCTGCTCAACCCCGACAGTCCGCACCACCGACCCCAGCCGACCTCAACCCCCTGACGGACGCGGGGTGATCGGCGGAGGCCACGCCCGGCCTCAGGGTCTCTGTGCGCCCGTGGGATCCCGGTGAAGGACGGCTGATCCGCGCAGGAGGACCTGCATCAACCGCTGGTCACCCGGTCGGCGTCCTCGAGCGGTCGGTCTGGGTCGCCGAACGCTGCGCGCGCGGACGGCGGCGTCGCGGTGACCAACGGAGAGGCCCGGCCCCAGGGTCACGCTCATCCGAGCGGAGTCCCGCCGTGAGCCGGGAAGGCGCGGCGGACAGCCTGGCGTGGCCGCGCCACGAGATGTAGGGAGGAGCCGTTCCAGCCGTCGATGAGGGAGCACTCCCATGGCCAACAAGTCGCCGCACGACAACCACTCCGCGAAGACGTCGGGCAAGGCCGTCAAGGTCAAGCGCAACGAGCGCAAGGAGAAGCAGCGGGCCGCCACAGAGATGGAGCGGCTGATGCACCCCCGGAGGGCCAGGAGCTGACCAGCCGTCGCGCCGATCCGGCCGGCAATGGGAGCCTCCTGCAGCCGGCTCCTGGCTCGGCAGCCGGCTCACGGCGTCGTCCACCAGGTCGATGGGCTCTCGGTGACGTCCCAGGAAGTGGTGTCGCTGGTCGGGGGTCCCGAGCTCGTCGGCGAAGTGCTGGCGTGCGAGGGGCCACCGCGTGGATCTTCTGCGTGTTCCCGCCAAGGTCCACTCAGAGAGGCCACGCGATGGCCCTGGACCGGACGATCGAGCTCTACAGCCATTCCGTCCGGTACTGCAGCCGCTGGCTGACCGACCGCGGCCGGCCGGCGACGCTGGACGAGCTCACCCGGCACGCGGTGGCCACCTGGCCGGCCGAGCTGGCCGAGACGTGCGAGCCCTCCACCGTCGGCACCCGGCTGCGCGGCGTCGCCGGGACGTCACGGGACGACGTCCGGGATGATGTTCTGGCTCTCCTTGGGCGGACGGACGTAGTCGTCCTCGACCGGCGGCCGGGGCGGCAACGTCGGCGCCTCAGGGGTGAGGTCCTCGTAGGGCACCTGGCCCAGCAGGTGGTGGATGACGTTGAGCCGGGCGCGCTTCTTGACCTCGGCGTCCACCACCCACCAGGGGGCCTCCGGGATGTCGGTCGCGGCGAACATCGCGTCCTTGGCGCGGGAGAAGTCGACCCAGCGGTTGCGGGCCTCGAGGTCCATGGGGCTGAGCTTCCAGCGCTTGGTGGGGTCCTTCAGGCGCGCCTGGAAGCGCTTCTCCTGCTCGGTGTCGCTGACGGAGAACCAGTACTTGATCAGTGTGACTCCGCTGCGGACGAGCATGCGCTCGAACTCGGGACACGACCGCAGGAACTCCTGGTACTCCTCGTCGGTGCAGAAGCCCATGACCCGCTCGACGCCGGCGCGGTTGTACCAGGAACGGTCGAGCAGGACCATCTCGCCCTTCGCGGGCAGATGGGCGACGTAGCGCTGGAAGTACCACTGGCCCTTCTCGCGCTCGGTGGGTGCCGCGAGCGCGACTACCCGTGCGGCGCGGGGGTTGAGTGTCTCGGTGATCCGCTGGATCGCCCCGCCCTTACCCGCGGCGTCACGGCCCTCGAAGATCACGACGACCCGCAGGCCGCGCGCCCGGATGAACTCCTGCTGCTTGACCAGCTCCACCTGCAGCCGCGCGAGTTCTTCCTCGTAGTAGGCGGTGCCGACCTTCCTCGGGGACGGGGGCGCCTCTTCGACGGACGGCGACGATGCACGCTGAGCGGCCATGGTGCGGAGGATCGCTCCCCGGCGACCCGGCGGCAAGCCGGGGTCGGCGCCCCGTCGAACCGGCAGTTCGGCCGGCGGCGCGGAGCAGCCGGGAGGGGCCGCGCGTCCACGGACGGGCCGATGTGGATGGTCGGGGACCATGTGCTGCTCACCGGGACCCCGCAGCCGAGGTTCGAGCGCGCCACGGTCGCCGACGGCGGAGGTCCACCGCCCGGCGCGGGCCGGGAGCGAGGGGCCTCGGCGCTCCCCCGCTTCGCGGAGCTCGCGCCCCGTGTGGAGATCACCACGCCGCTGGTCAACGGCGCGGTCGCCGCGCGGATCGACACGGGCGGCGATTTCGACACAGCGGTCGCCTTCGTCGTCGAGGACGGGCGGATCACCCGCGTGTACGCGATGCGGGACCCGCACGAGCTGGGCCGGCTCGACGAGGTGGCAGAGCTCCGGCGCTGACCGGCCGGCGCGGCGTGGATGCGCTACAGCCCCCGGCGGTGCAGCAGGTAGCCGAGGGCCGCGACGGCCGGCACGAGGGTCGCGGGAACCAGGTTGAGCGGCACGCCGGCCACGCGCGGCAGGTGCCCGGGCTCGTCCTCGACCGCGGTGCCGGGCGTGGCCAGCGCGCCGAAGAACGGCGCCCACGCGACCGCGGGCAGGAGCGCAGCGGTCGTGGCCGCCAGTTCCTGCTCGGCGGTGGAGGACGCCGGTCGCCACAGCAGCCACAGCGCGAGCAGTTGGGCGCCGGCGACCGTGCCCCAGCCGGCGGCGCCGTGGAACCGGGCGTGCGGGGGCCAGTCCGGGTTGAACACGTGGGTGGCGTTCAGGTCCGCCCGGGCCGTGCCCACGATCGTGCCGACCGCGGCGCCGGTCAGCACCAGCCGACTCGTCCTCATCGCTCCCCCTTGCTCCGCGTCGCCACCCCCGGGGCGAGGGCTGCGGGCGCGGCCTCCGATGCTGCCTTCATCGTGGCCCACCACGGGCGGGGACGACGCGGGCCGGCTGCCGGTGCCGCGCCCCGCCGAGGAGCGACGGCCTGCTGCATCAGCGTCGGCGCTGCCGGACCGGGAGACCAGGGGGCGGGCGGACCCACACGCAGATGCGGACAGGTGGGACGCGCACCCCTCCTCGGGGAGACGGTGAGCCGGCGTCGGCTCACCGGGGGACGTGGCGGCGTACGCGGTCAGCGTCGACTGTTCGGCTCGACGGCTCCTCCTGGACCGACTGCGGACTCGGCGGCTCTGCCGGACGTCACGGCCCAGTGCCGCGCCAGGCGCTCACTCGTCCCGCATGGGCCAGGGCCGACGTGGGGTCCGACCCTTCAGTCGCTGGGCGCCCTGAAGTCCCTCAGCGTCGCCGCGGCCGGCCCGACGGCGGCGAACGACACGGCGAGCTCGAACACCGCCACACCCCCGGCCGGGAACCCGGACTCGACCCCACGTCGCGCCACCGGGTCGCTGCGACCGTCGTCGAGGACGCCCGCCAGCTCACCGATCGAGGGGTTGTGCCCGACGACGGCCACCGACAGCACGTCGTCCGGGGTCTCCCGGATCGCCGCGAGCAGCGCGTCGACGGTGTTGTCGTGGATCCGCGCGTCGCCGATCGGCTGCACTGCCGATGGCAGTGCGCCGCCGGCCTGTTCCCAGGTCTGTACCGCGCGGCGGGCAGGGGACACCAGCACCCGGTCAGGCATCAGCCCGGCGTGCTCCAGCCAGGCCCCGAGCGCCGCGGCCTGCTGCACGCCTTCCGCAGTCAGTGGCCGCTCCAGGTCGACCGGGCCGCCGGCGGCCCTGGCATGGCGGATGAGCAGGAGTCGACGCGGCCGCACCAGCCGAGTCTGGCACCCATCCGCGCGTCGCTCAGCCGGTGACATGGCGCCACGCGTCAGAGCCTCGGCCGCAGAGCGCGGCCCTCCGGCGTCCATCGACACTGCGATGCCGAGGATCGACGCGAGCTCAGCCGCCGCCTTCCCAGCTACACCCCCGTCGAGCGACAGGATCTCCGCCGGCCCGGCGGTCGGCGAGCTGACGCGGCCGGCCACCCGGGTCGAAGCGGAGGCGCACCTGGCGGCCGCGGCGTACCTGCTGCACCGGTCGGGACACAGCGCGCTCGTCGTCACGGCCGACGACACCGGCGACCCCCTCGCTCTCCTCAGCGCCACCGACGTCAGCCGCGCGGTCGCCGAGGGCCGGGATCTCGAGTCCACCCGTGTCCGCCAGGTCGTCACCGGACCACCGCAGCAGGTGGCGGCCGACCTCCCTGCTCGCGACGCGGCTCGCCTCATGCTGTTGCACAGGGTCATGCAGCTCGTCGTGAGCAGGGACGACCGGGTGCTCGGGATCGCGGACCTCGCCGACGTGTGCCGGGCGGTGCTCGCGTCGGAAGAGGCCGCGGTCCTCCCACCTCGGTCGGCCGCCGGCCCGTTCGCGCCCTGACGGGAGGGCCCGTGGACGCCGAACCCCTCGGTCAGGTGGTCCGTCGCCTCCGCCTCGAGGCCGACCTCACCCTGGAGGGGCTGTCGGAGGCATCGGGGATCAGCGCTCGTGCCCTGAGCGACATCGAGCGGGGAGCCGCGCGGGCCCCTCAGCACCGGACGGTGCTCGCGATCGTGCGGACCCTGGACCTGCCCGAGGCCGACCGTGCGGCGATGGTCCGGGCGGCACGGGACGGGCGTCGCCGACCCCGACGCGAGCTGCCCTGGCGACTCCCGCTCCCCCGGGACACCGCGGACTTCACCGGCCGCGGAGCGGAGCTGGCGTCGATCACGGCGGCGTTGACGGGATCCCGGGCCGCCCGGTCGCCGCTGGTGGTCGTGACCGGTCCCCCGGGCTACGGCAAGACCAGCGTGGCGGTCCGGGCAGCGGCCCGGCTGCGGAGCGCGATCCCGGACCAGCTCTTCGTCGACCTGGGCGGTGTGACGCACGAGCCGCCGTCGCCGCGAGCCGTCGCGGGCCGCGTGCTGGGCGCGCTCCTCGGCCGGGAGAGCACGGGTGAGGACCCGGGGTGCGTGCGGCAGCTGCTGGCCGATCGTCCCCACCTGGTGGTCCTGGACGACGCCGCCGGTGAATCGCAGATCCGGGCGCTGCGGCCGACGACGGGCCCGACCGCCGTCCTGGTCACCAGCAGACGGTCGTTGGCCGGGCTCGAGGAGGCCGGGCGTGTCCCGCTGGACCGGCTGCCGAGCGCGGACGCCCAGCAGGTGCTGGCCGCGATCATCCCGGCCGAGCAGGCCGGGGAGACGGACCTGGCCCGGTTGGCACGGCTGTGCGACCACGTCCCCCTGGCGCTGCGCATCGCGGGCAACCGGGTGGCCAGCAGACCCGGGTGGACGGCGGCCGGGCTGGTGGAACGCCTGGCGGTGCGGGAGCACCGCCTGGACGCGCTGACCGCCGGGGACCTGCAGATCCGGGCGGCCATCAGGTCGTCCGTCGACCAGCTCGGACCGTCCACCCAGCAACTCTTCCGGCGGCTGGCGCTCATCGAGGACCCGACGTTCACGGCCGGTCTCGCCGCTGCGCTGGTGGGGGAGCCGCGATGGCGCGCGGAGGACATGCTCGACGAGCTCGCCGACCTGAACCTCGTCCAGCTCGCACCCGGCGACCGCTACGCCCTCCGCGGTCTCCTCCGGCTTTACGCCGAGGCGGACCTCGCCGCGCACGAGCCACGGGCGGCTCGTGCGGCGGCGCGCGCGGCTGCGGACCAGTGGCGAGGCACCACATCGAGCTCCCCGGGACAGTCGGGTGTGGCTACCCGCCGGGAAGGCCGGCACGTCCCGTCCCCGAGGCCCTCCGGCCGCCTCGCGCATCGACACGGGAGGCGGCACCGTGCGGCACGCGGCTGAAGAGCAGGTGGCAGGCCTGGAAGACGAGGATCACCCACCCGGGGCTGCGCGACCCCGCTCAGGACGACGTCGACATCAGCGCGCTTCTCGAGCGGCTCGACTCGGTTACCGATCGTGCCAGGAGGATGCCGCGGTCACCTTGCCGAGCCGCGCTCTGTCCCAGCGACGGATTCCCCGCTGGCGAGCCCCGAGTTCGCCGAGGCGTCGCGCGCCTTCGGTACGGATGTCGTCTTGTGATCGCTCGAGGTGAACCGCTGGACGAAGTCGAGCGCCGTCTGGGCGACCTCGCGCCAGCCGTGGTCGATGGTGAGGGAGTGGCCTCGGTTCGGGAGCTTCACGATCTCCGTCACGCCCGGGTTGCGCCTCTGCCGCTTGTAGGCAGCGTTCGCGATCGCCCACGGCACCGTGTGGTCCTTCTCGCCCTCGATGATCAGCAGGGGCCCGCGATCGGGGTTCTTCGTGTCGACCTTCGCCTCCGTCCGCGGGTTGAGGTTCGCGTTGCCCATCTGCACGAGCGAGATCCCGGAGCCGGCGACGTGGTACCTGTCGTAGAGCTCCTTCGCTTCTTCCTCGTCCAGCTCGTTCGCCCAGCTGTACGTGAACTCGTCGAACGTGAGCGTGAGCGCGCGGCCGCGCGTGCGCGGGTTGATCAGGAACCGGCCTGCCGACCTGAGCGTGGCGGCCGGCAGGGGCAGGACGCCGCGGAAGATCCCGGGGTCGATCGCCACCGTGGCCGCCGCGAGGCCCCGGCCCGCGAGCATCTGCGCGAGCAGGCCCCCGGTCGAGTGCCCCATGATCACCGGCTTCCTGTCCAGGGCCTTGATGACGTCGGTGGTGTGATCGGCAACTTGCTTTAAGGTCTTTCCGGCGAGGACCTCCGGCTCCGCCCGAGCGGCTTCGATCGATTCCGGGTCGTCAGGCCAGTCCGGCGTCAGCGGCGCGTAGCCGACCTGCTCGAAGAACGCCACCCAGTTGGCCCAGCTGCTCGGCAGCAGCCAGAGGCCGTGGATGAGGACGACCGGGGTGTTGCCAGAGGCGTTGGCCGCCTCGATCTCCCGGCTCTCCCGCTCGGAGATTGACGCCATGACGAACTCTCCTTCGGTCGGGTGGCATCAGTTGCGGAGCACTAGAGGGTGCCGAAGGCCTTGCGAAGGACGTGGATGGCCTGCCAGCGCGGCGCCTGGAGACGGCAGCGCAACTCGGCGAGCGCGTCCTTCGGGCACAGCACGGCGAACGGGCGGACCGCACTGGCGGCCTGCTGGTCGACGATGGCCACGGCTGCTCTACCCCTCTGCTGGAACTCGGCGTGGGGGAAGTCGCAGACCGAGGCGGGGCAGCGTGCCTCACGAGCGGCCCGGGCACGGTCACGCCCTCCGGGACGACCGCAACCCTGGCCCCGGTCTCAGGGGGAGGCGCCAGGGCCCAAGGCCCCCGCCGGGCATGTCGGTACGGCGCGTGACGAGCTCGAGCCCCAGGACTCGGTGGCGCGCATCCTGCCCTTGGCCAGAACGGCCGAGACCTGCCGATCGCGATCCCCGTCGATCGACGGCCGTGTCCACGACCGCGACCTCGCTGCACTCGCCGCGGCACTGAGGACCGTCCTCGACGCCCACAGCCGACGCCCGTACGTGCGCGACCGGAGCTCCGCACAGGCCGCCTCGCCGCGAGATGGACTGGAGAAGGAGAGGCAGCCTGGTTGGCATGACGGCCGACCGCTCCCTGGTTGCGCGGCTCACCGCGCACTCGCTGAAGACGCCGTGCGGGCCGATGCGGGCGCAGCCGAGTCGTGCCGGACGCCATGGCCGCGCATACGGGTGACGAGCCGCCGGCGTGGGACCGGAACAGCGCTTCTCCCCGACGACCTGTCCTCGCGCCGATCCGTCCGGACCTCCTGCTGCGTCCCTCCGGCGGCATCTCCGCGGCGCCGCGGAGGCGCTGCGGAGGATCGAGCCGTACAACGGAGTGACGGCGTCATGCCGGTGCCGGGCAGCCGGTACGGGACGGCGGCCCCGTTCGTCCTGTCCCGTGCCGAGGCGCCTACCACCGAAGCGGCGCAGGTGACCTCCTCGGCCCCGCGTTCAGCCGCGCGGTGACGATCCAGTCCACGAAGAGCTGGTGACATAGGTCAGGGCGGTCGAGGTCGGCCCCGAGGACGGTGCAGCCGGCCCCTGCGAGTGGTCGCTCACCGGGGCGCGAGGCCCTGGTCGGCAATCCGTGGCATCGGCGTCACCAGGTCGCCAGAAACCGCCGACAGCACACGGTCGACGTAGTCCCGCAACGCGGCCTGCATTCCGACGTCCCGGCCGGCCGCCTCGGATAGGAACCACCGGCGCTCGAGGACCTCGTGGAAGATCTCGGCGGCGTCCAACCGGCTGCGCAGGTGCGCGGGGATGGCGGCGATCGTAGGCGCCGGCACGGCTACCACGACGCCATGCCAGGACCCCCTGGCTATGTCAGGGGAGTGGTCACGGGGCTGTGGCTCGCCAGCCAGCCACGGGACCCGACAGACGGGCGTCCTGATCGTGCCTGCCACGCCGGAGCCGGGGCGCACCCCGGACGGGCGAAGGGCGCCTCGTCCGCGGTGGCGGGACGAGGCGCCCTTCGGGTCTGCTGCGCCGGTCAGGCGATGGAGCGCACGTTGGACAGGTCGACGCCCGACTGCTTGTTCGCTGCGGCATCGGTGTCGACGATGGCACGCAGGAACAACCCGCCCTGCAGCTTGATCAGCGTCGAGGTCAGCGCCGCCAGGTAGCGGACGCCCACCCGCGGGTCGTAGACGGTGCGCGGCGTGACGTCCAACGCCGCCTGCTTGACCTTGGACGCCAGCTCGGCGGGACTGGGCTGGTAGAGCCAGGCCGGTCCGGCCGGGCCCTGCGGACCCTGCACGCCAGGCAGACCAGCCGGACCGGCCGGACCGGCCGGGCCCTGCACACCCTGCGGGCCCTGCAGGCCTCGGACACCAGGAGCACCCTGCTCGCCCGGCAGACCGGGCAGGCCCTGCACACCGGGCAGGCCCTTCTCGCCCTGTTCGCCGGTCTCGCCGATCACGCCGCGCGGGCCCTGGGCCCCGGGCAGGCCCTGCTCACCGCGGGGTCCCTGCGCACCCTGCTCACCGACAACACCGCGCGGGCCGGTCTCGCCGCGCAGTCCGGGCAGGCCCTGCGGGCCCTGCGGGCCCTGCTCGCCGGGGCGACCGGTGGAGCCGGGCAGACCCTGCTCACCCTGCGGACCGGTCTCCCCTTCGGGGCCCTGCTCGCCCTGCGGGCCGAGCTCGCCCTGAGGGCCCTGCTCGCCTCGCGGACCGATCGGTCCCTTCTCGCCGCGCTCACCGACCGGGCCGATCGGACCGGTCGGGCCCTTCTCACCCTTGTCCCCGGGCTCGCCAACGGGGCCGACCGGGCCCTTCTCACCCTTGTCACCCCGCTCGCCGACAGGGCCTACCGAGCCCTGGGGACCCCTGTCGCCGGGCTCGCCGGCGGGGCCGACCGGCCCGGTCGGGCCCTTCACCCCGCGGTCGCCCTCCTCGACGGTGACGTCGACGGGTACCGCAACGGTCTCGCTGCGTGTCGTGCTCTTCGACTGCGCCATGGCTGGAATGGCCTCTCATGTAGGCGGTCATGTAGCGGGCGGCGCTGGAGGATCAGCGACCCGCGGTCGGTATCCGACCCCGCGCCCTTGCGGAAACCCGGCCGATGCCGACGGCATCGTCCTCGGTCCGGCCCGTGGGCCAGTCATGACCGTGCCCCAACGCCAGTCGGCACAAGCGTCCGGCCCCCAGTGAGACCGCCCACAACGATGACCGGCTCGGGCCGACAGTCACGGACCGATCACTCGCCAGCGGGGGTGCCCGCGGTGAGCTCACCATCCGCTCTCGACCGAGCGGAGTCAGAGGGACCGGATCCGTGAGCGCACACCCCAGGCGACAGCGGGACTGCCGGCATCACGCGCGCCCCGCTGCGGCAGTGGCCCCTCCTTCGCGCGTTTGCCCAGGCCGGTGTCGGCGCATGGTCGTGACGGTGACCGGGGGGGACGGAGTCGCAGGGCGGCTTCACCGACCGGGACGGGGGCCGGCCCGCAGCCGAGAGCGTGGGTGAACGGCTGCTGGGTGCCCTGCTCGACCGGGTCCACCTGGTCCCACCCCGGCTGGTCGGCCAGCTCATCGCTCAGGAGGCGCGGATCGCGGGGGCAACCGACGTCAGCATCCACCTGCAGGACCTCGCACAGCAGACGCGGCGGCCGCTGCCCCGCACCGCTCGGGTGACGCGCCCCTGCTGGGGTGTAGCCGGACGGGCTCGGGAACCCACGGATGTCATCCGCTCGGTGACGGGCGAGGGCCGGGCGTGCTCGTACCGCTCAGGGCCAACGGCAGGCCGGGTCGACACTGCCGCTGGCCATGAGGTGTCAGCGGAGCGGGATCAGGTCCCGAGCGCTCCCGCTGACCGTGAGGGCGAGGCGACGACCGACCCGCAGCCCTTGATCGGCGAGGGAGTACGTCGCCTCGAGGAGGTCCTCGGGCCGGGTCACTGCCGCAGGGACGATGCTGCGGACGATCGTGGTGACGCTGCGGACGACGCCGGCGACAGCGTCCTCGTTGTTGCGTGTGGCCTCGGCCAGCTGACCACGTGCCTGCTCCTGCTGCTGACCGAGCAGCTGCGCCAGCAGCTCGGACCGGGCAGCAGTGAGCATCCGGCCGACCCGTGCGTCGTCGTCGCTGTGCGACCCGTTCTCCACGAGCTGACGTGCGACGTGCTGACGGACTTCCTGCGTCAGGTCGTCCTGCGCACGGGCCAGGTCGTGGAGCTCGACCGCCGACGGCGCAGCCTGGCTGCCCTCCGCGTTCCGGGAGCGTTCCGGCCCGCTGTCGCGGCCGTTAATCGCGGTGGAGTCGTTGGTGGTGGGGCCGGTCATCGGTGTCCTCCGGGGGTGGGGTTCGTGCGGGGACCCACCCAGCGTCCGTGCGACAGGTGAACCAGGACCGGGGTGCTGGTGCCGTAACCGCGAGCTGTGTCGGAACAACCGCCCACAGCGCACGTCGAACAGCACGTCGCCATGGCCCGCTGGTCGGCCGGCATCGACGGAGCGGGCCTCTCGGGTTCGGGCCGACGCCGGGGCGAGCCCGCCATCGAGGCCTGTGCCGGGGTGCGCGTCTCCGGCGTGCCCTCCGGCCGCAGCCCCGTGGTGGTGCTGGCGTACGCCCTCAGCTCGCCTTGCGAGCGCCGCGCAGCGCCCAGAGCGACTCCAGGGTCAGCGACAGCAGGTCGGTGAACCGCACCAGTGCGGCTTCGTCCGCAGCGGTGTAGTCCCCGGCGTAGCGGTCGGACAGCTGCAGCAGTCCCCAGCAGACGTCCTCGGAGTCCAGCAGAGGTGCCGCGAGCCAACCGCGCATCGGCGGGTGCCGGCCGGCCTCGTGCCCGGACCCGAGCCACGCCGGGTGCGACTCGAGCTCGGCCTGGGTCAGCCGGACCGGCCGCCGCTGGTCGAGCAGCCACCGATGGCTCCCCACGCCGACGGCCGGGTCCGGTAGGTGGACCAGGCGGCGTACTTGGGTGAGAGGGAGAAGAACTTGCGGACGCTGCTCCAGTCGCCGTGCACGACGATCGCGGCGGCTGACTGGTGGGACGGGACCAGGCGGCGCAGCAGCTCGACGGCGTCCTGCAGTGCCCGGTTCGCCCCGGCGGCGAACTCCTCGTCCACAGCGTCGGGGTCCGGCATGAGCGGGTTGGACGTGGCCCCGACGACCGCGTTCAGGTACACGTCGGCGTAGTCGTCGATGTCCCCCTCTCCGGTCCCGCCACCTCGGCCCCTCCTCAGCTGCGTCCGGACCACGCCAGTCGATGCGGACGAGCGTGGTCAGCAGACGACGGCGCGTCCAATGCCCTCTGCCAGAACCGGACGGCATGAGCACGGGCATGGTGGGACGGGAACACCCGTCCTTCGGTCGGCGCTCCGTCGGCATGACCACCATCGGACTGATCGGCAGCGGCAACATCGGCAGCACCCTCGCCCGCCTGGCGGTGGATCACGGACACCAAGTGGTGCTGTCCAACTCCCGCGGACCCCAGACGCTCGACGCCCTGGTCGCCGAGCTGGGACCCGGAGCCCGAGCGGACACGGCCGCAGGCGCGGCAGCAGCAGGCGACGTCGTGGTCGTGACGATCCCGCTGGGCAACTACCGGCAGGTGCCGGTCGAGCCCCTGCGCGGCAAGGTCGTCGTGGACACCAACAACTACTACCCGCAGCGCGACGGGCGGATCGCCGAGCTCGACGACGAGCGCACCACGAGCTCGGAGCTGCTGCAGGCGCACCTGCCGGGGTCCCGCGTGGTCAAGGCGTTCAACCACATCCGGGCCGCCCACCTCGCGGACCAGGGGAAGCCGGCGGGCACGCCCGGCCGCCCCGCCCTCGCCATCGCCGGGGACGACGACGAGGCCAAGGCCACCGTCGCCTCCCTCATCAACCAATTCGGGTTCGACGTGGTCGATCTCGGCCCGCTCGCCGAGGGCTGGCGGGTCCAGCCCGACACCCGCGGCTACGGCCCCCAGCTCGATGCGGGGGGACTGCGCCAGGCCGCTGCCGACGCCAGGCGTTTCGGCGACACGGCCTGACCACACGGCCTCCCACGGCGTCCTCGAGCGTCAAGAGCATCCGGGACCCGCTGGACGCCGAAGAGACGGCACACCGGCCGAGCGGAGTGAGCATGCCGAGCCCGTAGAGGGGCGAGAGGTCCTGGTAGAGGCGGACCGAGACGACCCTCCCGTCGTCGTCGCGGCTGGTCCACGCGGTGGCGCGCACGGTGGTCCGGCGCCCGTCGCCGGTGTCGTAGTGGTTCAGCGCTTCCAGGACGAAGCGGCGGTCGTCGCCGTAGATGTTGAGGGGCTCGTGCAACAGCCGGTACCCCATCGCCGGTCACCGATCCCCAGAACTCGCCGAGGCCCTTCCTGGCCGCGTCGATGCCCTGCAGGGGAGCGTCGTTGTCGAACTGGATGCTGACCTCGGGTGACAGGTACGAGGAGTACGCGTCGAGGTCGTAGGCATCCAGTGCGGTCAGGTACCGCTGGTACCAGTCCCAGCCGGCCTCGCTGAGCTGGTTGACGCGGAGTCCGCTCAGGTCCATGACCCGTCCCCTCGACCACACGGCCGTGTCGCCGCCTCCGACGAGCCTGCTCGCGCAGCCGGGACCCGGGGAAGACCGGCCCGATGCTCATTCGGACGTCTCCCATAACCAGGCTCATGGGCTGCCCCGGTCCGGCACCCCCGCTCACGGGCGACGGCCGTCCGTCACGACCGTCCTACCCGCCCGCCTCCGCCGTGCCCCCACCTACCCAGTCCTTCCCCACCGCGGAGCGCTGCCGCACGGCATCCGGGGCTCAGGCCGGCGGTGCTCCGTCGGCGACCTCCGCCACCGCGTCGACGGTCGGCCCGATGAGGGCCCCGGAAGCGGCGGCCGAGGAGCACCGACCACAGGCCCCCGAGCTGGCCGGAGCAGGTGACGAGGTGCTCGACCGGCGCGGGTGTCCCGCTCCCGAGCGTGCGGGTCAGGGTCATCGCTGCCGCGGGAGGCGGACCTCGACCACGACGCGCTGCCGGAGGGTCACCTCCCGCACCACGAACCTCGAGCGGCGGCCGTCGCGTCCGGTGATCACTCTCCCCACACCCACACCACGAACGGGCCGTCCAGTTCGGCGCTGCGCAGGCCGCGGTCCCAGGTCCCCCCACGTCGCGGGCTCGGTGCACCGCCGCCAGACACCGTCCGGTCCGCCGTCGTCGTGACCGCGGCGAACCCACGCCGCAGGTCCCGGGTCTGCGCCACGACGCCCTCCCTGACGCTGCCGACCTCGTCGTCCGTCCTTCCACGGCGAGTGCTGCGACGGATGCACCACCGGACCCGTGGACGGGCGCGACGACGGGTCCCAGGGGCACGTCGCAGAGGCGACCCCCACAGCCCCGCGCCTGCTGCTGCCGCGTGAGGCAGCATGACGGGATGTCCGCGCGCACCCACCTGGTCCTCGGCGGCGGTGCTGCGATGGGTGCCTTCCAGGCGGGCGCGCTGCTGGCGCTCTTCGAGGCCGGGCTGCAGGTGGACCTGCTGCACGGCAGCTCCGTCGGTGCCTTGAACGCGGCCTTCCTGGCCGTGCGACCCGATCTCGAGCAGGGCCGGGAGCTGGCCCGGTGGTGGGGCGAGCCCTCGATGGCGACGGTGCTGCGGCCCGGCTGGCTGCCGCGGCTCCGTGGCCTGACGGGCTCCGTGCGGCGCGGCGGCGCCCTCGTCGACGCCCGTCCCCTGCGCCACCTGATCGAGCGTCACGTGCCCGCGCGGCGCCTCTCGGACCTGGCCGTGCCGGTCACCGTGACGACGACCTGCCTGGACTGCGGTACCGCGCGGCACCACGACGAGGGCGGCCTCGCCGACGTGGTGCTCGCAAGCTGCGCGCTGCCGGGGATCTTCCGGCCGGTCCGGCTGCCGGACGGTCATCTGCACGTCGACGGCGGCATCCTCGACGGCGTCCCGATCAGCGCCGCGCTGGAGGTGGCTGCGCCGGCGGACCGCATCCTCGTCCTCGACTGCGGCCTGGCGCCGGTCACCGGGCGGGTGGACGTCTGCGCCGCCGCCTCCGACGTCCTTGCCGGCCAGGCCTGCGGGGTACCGGTCCAGCCGGGCCTGCCGCCCTACGTGGCGCCGGTGGAGAGCAGCGTCGGCGCGCTGGACACGGTGCTGCGGGCCTTCACGGTGGCGCGCGCCGCGGCCAACCGGGCCGCCGTGCGCGAGGCGCTGGACGACCCCCGGGTGCACGTGGTGCCGCACGTCGCCGACGCGTGGGCGGCCGGGCTGCTGGAGGTGCTGCCGACCGGGCCACGCGACGTCAGCCGGTCGGCGGACCTGCTGCGGGCCGGACGGGCGGTCACCGAGCGGTGGCTGGCGGGGCAGTCCTGGATGGGGTCAGCAGCGACGGAGCACCGCTGAGGCGATCGGTCCCCCGAGCTCCCGGACGTGGCGCGCCGCGTAGGGCAGGCCGTGCCGGACCGCCCACCAGCCGCGAGCGCGGCGCGAGGAGCCGCGCGGCTCGACGACCTCGCCGATGGGTCTCCCGGGCTGACGTCCGGCGCCACGCAGGGCCTCCATGGCAGCGGCGGCCATCCCGTGGTGTCCGGCCGGGCTGGGGTGGACGCGGTCGACCGACCAACCGCCCGGCCGGGCCAGCACAGGGACGAGACGGAGGTCGAGCACGCGCACACCCGACGAGCGGGCGGCCTCGTCGACGGCGGCGTTGACCTCCTCGATCCGCCTCCGGGTGGCCTGCGCCACCCGGGCCGGCAGCGGGAGCAGCGCTCCCGCGTCGTGCAGGCGGCCGAGCAGGACGTCGTCGGCCCGGCTGCGCAGCGCTGCCACCGTCTCCAGGATCTCGGCCCCGACGGCCGCCGCGTCGAAGCCGGACCGGGCGACGTCGTTCAGCCCGACCAGGAGCGTGGCGATGTCGGCCCCGCCCGGTACCAGGGGGAGCTGACCGGTACGGACGTCGGCGACCCGCGCACCGGGAACCGCGAGCCGCACCAGTCGTCCGGCGGGGAGGGCGCGGGCCAGCAACGCTACCCAGGTGTCCTCCGGCCGGACCCGGACGCCGACCCCTTCCCCACAGGTGAGGCTGTCCCCCAGGGCTACGACGACGGTCACGCGGCGCGCGTCCTTCCGGACTCGTGCACGGCGAGGAAGCCGCGCACGGTGTGCGGCCAGGAGAACTCCTCCGCCCGGTCGCGGGCGGCCGCCCTGCGGGACGCCTCGGGTGTGGCGAGCAGGTCCTGTACCGCGTCGGCGAACGCCGCACCGTCACCCGTGGCCGACCGGCCGGCGTGCGGCCCGAGAACACCGGGGAGCGCGGACCGGGAGTCCGCCACGACCGGCGTCCCGCAGGCCAGTGCCTCGAGTGCGGCCAGGCCGAAGGTCTCGATCGGGCCGGGAGCGAGGACGACGTCGGCGCCGGCGAGCAGGCCCGCCAGGCGGGCTCGGTCGGCGACAAAACCGAGCCACTCGACCGGCAGGTCCCGCGCGGCTGCCTGCAGTCGCGGCCGGAGCGGACCGTCGCCGGCGACCACCAGCCGGGCTGCCACCCCACGCCCGAGCAGCGTGCGCAGCGTGGCGACCGCCACCTCCGGGCGCTTCTCGCGGGACAGGCGGCTGGCCAGGACCAGCACCACGTCCCGCGGTGAACGGCTCGCCTCAGCGCGCCGCTCGGTCCTGACGCGGAAGGTGGTGGTGTCGACGGCGAGCGGGACCAGCGCCAGGTTGGGGACGGAGAGTCGCCGGAACTCCTCCGCCGCCCAGGCCGTGGTGCACACGACGGTGCCGAAGTCCCGGGCGAGGGCCGCGTTGGAGTGGTCGGCCAGCGGCGTGAGGGGGAGTCGTGCGGGCAGCCACTGGCCGAGCCAGCGGTCCAGCCGTTCGTGGCTCACGACGAGCGACGGAACCCCGCGAGCGCGGGCCCACCGGCCCAGGCCGCGCAGCGTCGTCCGGTCGTGCACCTCCAGGACGGTGGGGCCGACCCGCTCGAGTGCCCGCCGCACGCGGTTGCGGTCGAGCAGGAGGCGGTAGCCGGTGGACCCGAGGGCCGGCGACCGCAGCCCGACCTGCCGGCCCCAGGGGGTCTCGATCTCGCCGTCGACGGCTGCCGGCAGCACCTGCACCACCTCGTGGCCGTGCCCGGCGTACCCCTCGGCCAGGTGGCGCAGCGTGGTGCGCAGGCCGCCCGACGTCGGGGACAGGAAGTTCGCGACCTGGACGATCCTCACGCCGCGGCCCGCCGGTGCGGGGTCCGCGCTTCGGCGACGACGTCGCGGTAGTGCCGGACGAGCTCCTGCCCGACGGCCTCCCAGGTGCGCCCCTCGACCGAGCGCCGGGTCCCCTCCCCCATCCGCCGGCGCAGCGCGGGCTGGTGCTGCAGGGTGCGCACGCACGCGACCAGCTCCTCGGCTGAACCCGGTGCGAACAACAGGCCGTTCTCCTCGTGCTGCACCAGGTCGAGCAGCCCGCCGGCGGCGGGCGCCACCACCGGGACCCCGCTGGCCAGGGCCTCCTGGGCGGCCTGGCAGAACGTCTCGTGCGGGCCCGTGTGCACGAAGACGTCGAGGGAGGCGAACGCCCCCGCCAGGCGGTCGCCGGTCAGCACCCCCGTGAACAGGGCCCGGTCCAGCTGGCGCTCCAGCTGGCGGCGCTGCGGGCCGTCCCCGACCATCACGAGCCGGACGCCGGGCAGCTCCTGAACGGCGGTGAGCAGACCCAGGTCCTTCTCGTGCGCCAGCCGTCCCACGTAGCCGACGACCAGCTGCCCGCCGGGCGCCCACGCCGCCCGCAGGGACTCGTCGCGGCGGTCCGGCCGGAACCGCTCGACGTCGACCCCGCGGCCCCAGCGGACGACGCGGTCGATCCCGTGTGCCTGGAGCTGGCGAACCGCGGCCCGGCTGGGAGCCAGGGTCCGCGCTGCGGCCGTGTGCACCCTGACCAGCCGACGCCACACCATCGCCTCGGCCAGGCCCAGCCGGTAGCGGCCGGCGTAGGCGGCCAGGTCCGTCTGGTACACCGCCACGCAGGGGATCCCGAGCTCCGCGGCCGCGGTCGCGCCCTGCGCGCCGAGGACCGCCGGGGACGCCAGATGCACGACGTCCGGGTCGAACTCGTGCAGGGTCGCCGTCATGGCCGGGAACGGCAGCGCCACCCGGAAGTCCCGGTAACCCGGCACGGGGCAGGACGGCGTCCGGACGACCGGCACACCTGACCACTCGGCCGGACCGGGGCCCGGGGCGATGACCAGGGCCTCGTGGCCGTGCCGGGTGAGCTGCTCGCAGACCCGCAGGACGGAGTTCGTGACGCCGTTGACCTGAGGGAGGAAGGACTCGCTGATGATCGCCACGCGCACGAGGGGCAGCCTCCCCGCACCCGGTTGCCACCCCGTGGGACTACGGGCAGCGGGTGGCTGAACCTGTTGCGAAATGGCGGCGACCCGGCGGGGAACGGCGTCCCCGAGCGCCTGTCCGCGACGGTCGGCCCCGCCTAGCCGTCGACGCTCCTCCGCCGGAGCTGCTCGGCCGCGGCCCGCTCGACGAGCAACGGCATGAACTCGCGGATCGGCCGGCCGTCCAGCCGCTGCCGCTCTGCCCGCACGACCCCGGACACGACCTCGGCAGGCACCTCGGGGAACCGGTCCGTCAGCCGGCGCAGGACCTCGTCGAGGGCCCGGACCTCGTCGTCGGCGTGCCGCGACATGTCGCTCCGTTCGTTCGAGGCGCGTGCAACGTTCCGAGCGTCCGGGGCGTCGTCCGACCTCGCGCCGGACGTGGTCGCGCTCGATCGTTCGTAGAGTTGGCCGCTGTCCTCGTGCGCGCGGCTGGAGGCACCCGGTCCTCCTCTGTCAAGCGGCGAGAGCATGGCAAGGTGTCGAGAGCATGGGTCCGGGCCGCTCGAGGCGGAAGCTCCCGGCGGGTGCGCTTGGACGCTGCGTCACCGGACGCATCCGTTCCACCCGCAAGGGCCCCGGGCGGCCCAGAGGGGCCACTTCGTCACGCAGCGACCGGTTTGCTTCCCCCTCCTCGACCCGTGGCGGCACCGGCGCGGGGCTCCGCTCCAGTGAGGAGACCCGGGAAGAGCCGCGGCAGGGCGGCTGACGTGATCGTGGCCGCGGTCGAGCACCCCAGGACGATGGCCCAGGCCACGGGACCGAGCGGCGTGCAGCCGAACAGCTGGCTGGCGCCCGGCATCTGGATGACGGCCGCCAGGACCCCCGCCGATCCGAGGCCGGTGGCCAGGACGAGCGGGTTGCGGCCGCTCAGCAGCAGGGTCTGCCCCAGTTCGGCCCCCACCAGGGTGGCCAGCGCCACCGTGCTGGCCCGCCGTTCGGAGGCGATGCGGCGGGCGACGAGCCAGGCCACCAACGCGCCGGCGCTGGTGACGGTGCCGCGGAGCCCGATGTCGCGCAGCAGCGGCGCCCCCAGCGACGGCGGCTCGGCGGCCAGCAGGGCCCGTCGGTCCCCGTCGTCGCCGGGTGTCGGTGCCAGTGCCAGCGCCATCGACGGGAGCAGGTCGGTGAACATGTTCACGACCAGGAACTGGCGCGTGCTGATCGGCGCGCGGCCGGCCAGCGCGGTGCCGAGGAGGGTGAAGAGGAGCTCGCCGGCGTTCCCGCCGAGCAGGACCGCCACCCCGTCCCGGACCCGTCGCCACATCGCCCGTCCCTCGACGAGTGCGTCGAGCAGCAGGCTGACGTCGGGCTCGGTGAGGACGAGGTCGGCGGCGCTGCGGGCCGAGGTGGACCCCTTCGCCTCCATGCCGATGCCCACGTCGGCCATCCGGATCGCCGCGGCGTCGTTGGCGCCGTCGCCCACCATCGCCACGACCCGGCCGCTCTTCCGGAGGGAGTCGACGACCTGCAGCTTCTGCTCCGGGGAGACCCGCGCGAAGACCGACGCGCGCGCCACACGGCGCACCCGCTCCGGTTCCTCGAGGTCCACCAGGTCGGGTCCGGTGACCAGCTCGTCGGCGGGGATGCCGAGGCCCTGAGCGATGGCGCGTGCGGTGACCGGGTGGTCACCGGTGATCATCACGGCTCGGAGGCCGACCTGGCGGAGGCCGGCGACGGTGTCCGCCGACTCGGGCCGGGGGGTGTCGGCGATGCCGATGAACCCGAGGAGGGTGAGGTCACCGATCGCGGAGACGTCATCGGCGCTGAGCACGCCCTCGGCCACCTCGTTTGCGTTGCGGCGGGCGACGGCCAGGACGCGCAGGCCCTGGGCGGCGAGGGAGTGCACGGTCGCGGCGGCGTGCTCCCGTTCAGCGCGGTCCAGCGGCCGCTTCCCGTCGTCGTCACGGACGTAGCCGCATCGGGGCAACAGCACCTCGGGCGCGCCCTTGAGGACGAGGCGCGCCTTGCGCGAGGTCCGGCCGAGGACGGCCGAGAACCCGCGCTCGCTGTGGAAGGGCACCTCGACCAGTTCCTCCCACGCCCGGTCGAGGTCGTCGCCGAGGACGGCGCGGGCCGCGTCGAGCACCGCCTGATCAGTGGCGTGGGCCAGGGGGTGGCCGTTGGCCTGCGGCCCCGCCTGCGCGGCCGCCCGGAGCACGCGACGCGCTCGCAGGTCGTCCGGCGCCCACTGACCGTCGAAGCCCGCCACCCGGACCAGGCGCAGCCGCCCCTCGGTGAGCGTGCCGGTCTTGTCGAAGCAGACCGTGTCGACCCGGCCGAGCGCCTCGACCGTCCGCGACGCCCGCACGAGCACGCCCCGTCCGGACAGCCGCCGCGCCGCGCCGAGCTGGGCGACCGTGGCCATGAGGGGCAGCCCCTCGGGGACGGCCGCGACGGCGACGCCGACGCCCGAGGCCACGGCGGTGCGCAGCGGGCTCCTCCGGAGCAGCGCCAGAGCGGTGACCGCGGCGCCGCCGAGGAGCGTGACCGGCAGCCCACGGCTGGTCAGCTCCTCCAGCCGGCTCTGGATCCCCTCCGGTCCCGACGCGCGCCCGGCCAGCGCCAGCGCCCGACCGGCCTCGGTGGCGGCACCCAGAGCCACCACCAGCGCGCGGCCGGTGCCCGCCACGACGGTGGTGCCCTCGTAGACCATGCAGGCCCGGTCCGGCAGCTCCGCGCCCGGGGTGGCCCCGACCTGCTTGCCGACGGCGGCGGACTCCCCGGTCAGCGTGGCCTCGTCCACCTCCAGGTCCTGCACGGCCAGCAGCCGGGCGTCGGCCGGGACGACGTCCCCGGCCTGCAGGTCGATGACGTGGCCCGCCTGCAGGACCGTGGCCGGCAGGCGACGCGGCGCTCCGTTCCCGACCCGTGCCACGACCCGGGCGGAGAGCCGCTGCCCCTGGAGGAGCTCGCGCAGCGCACGGTCGGCGCGCATCCGTTGCGCGCCGCTGATCACCGCACTGCCGGCCAGCACGCCGGAGACGAGGAGCGCGTCACCGGGAGAGCCGATGACCGCCGACGCCGCGGCTCCGGTGGCCAGCACCGGGGTCAGCGGATCGGCCAGCTCGGCCCGGGTGTTGGTCACCAGGGCGACGAGCGACCGCGCCGCGCGGCGGACCGGCGACCCGTCCTGCTCGTCCTCGTCCGGGGCGACACCGGTCAGCGCCCCGGTGTCCGGTTCGGGCAGACGGTCGAGCACCTCCTCGGGCTCCAGCGCGTGCCAGGGCGTGTGCCACACCGGGACGGGATCGGGCAGCCGGGCGACCGACCGGGCGCCCTGCACGCCGGAGAGCATCGCGCCGGCTGCCGCCAGCGTCACCGGCCAGACGGCACGGCCGTCCTGCCCGCGGTGGCCGACGGCCAGGAGGAGGCCGCTGAGGAAGGTCGCCCCGGCCGCCACGCGGACCCCGCGCTCACTCACCTCGCGCGCGGCGGACGCGGCGGCCAGCAGCCGAGGCACCTCGGCCAGGCCCGGGCCGGCGATGAGATCCGCACCCCACGGCACCGGACCGGACGCCGCCACGAGGCCGATGCCGACATCCGCGGCACCCAGCGCCGCCGGGTCCGTGCCGACCACGACGACGACCTCACCGGCGGTCTGCAGCCGACGCACCTCTCCGCGCAACCACGTCGCACCACCCGTTCCGTCCCGCAGCACCTCGTCCGCCCGGCTGGCCAGGTGCGCCGCCGCAGCGTCCTCGGTCAGGACCAGCCGCAGGCCCGCCTCCCGGACCGCGGCCAGCACCGCGTCGGTGAGCGGGTCGAGCTCGCGGCCGATCAACACCTCCCCCACCGTCCGGCCGCGCACGCTGAGCGCGCGGTGCGTCACCGCCCCACCGCCGGCCGCGGACGCCGCCCGCGGTGCGTCCTCGAGGGCCACGAGCACCTCGCTGCGGGGGCGTGGACCCGGCCCGGCGTCGGCGTGGAGCAGCCGCTGGGCGTGCCGCCAGACCCGCTCCGTCGTCCAGTCGTCGGCCGTCGACCGCGCCTCCACCACCAAGGGACGTTCGCCGTGCAGGAGCGTCGTCTGCACGACCACGCAGGTCACCCGATCCAGTCGGCGCAGCGCCGAGGGGTCCACGACCAACACGCCACGGGAGCCCAGCCCGACGCCGAGTTGATCGGCGAAGGCCTCTCGCGCCGCCTGGGCCGCTCGGGGGACGCCGGCGAGCAGGGCCCGGCCGGCGAGGTCGGGGCTGCGCGTGGCCGCCAGCACCCCACCGGCCGCGAGCAGGGAGCCGGTCGCGGCGCGCTCGGTCAGGCGCTCGACCGGTCCGCGAGGCAGCGGCACGGGGCGCGGCTCGACGTCCTCGGGTGCGGGACGAGGCGGACGGTGCCGCCCGAGCAGGTCGGGCTCCCGTTCGATCCAGGTCGCCTGTCGTGCGTGCTCCGCGCGCAGGCCCTGACTGCGCACGGCGACGTCGACGAGCAGGGCGGGCGTGCTGAGCGTCAGCCCGTTGGCGACGACGCCGGCGAGGGCGAGGGCGCGGGCCGCACCGACCTCCCCGAGACGGTCGACGAGCCGCTGGCGGAGCCACGGCTGTTGATCGACGAGCGCGACCAACGCGGCGGCGCCCGTCGGCAGGCCCGGGACCCGCGCCAGGCGCGCGACGGCCACGGCCGCCAGTGCCACGAGGTCCGCCACGAGCAGCACCTCGGCGTCGGGGGCACCCGGGAGGGCCGACCCCGACCGCGTGTCCTCCCGGGGCGCGTCGGTCGTCACTCCCGGGAGGTCCGGTGGACCGGCGACCGGATCGGAACGCGGCCCAGCGAGCAAGCGCTCCTCGGCGGCGCCCAGCACGTCGGCGACCTCCGCGAGGGTGCACCGCTCGCGGTCGAAGTGCACGGCCAGCACCGACGTCCCGGGATCCACCAAGGCCCGGATGACGCCGTCCTGTGCGGCCACCGTGTCCTGGACGACGGCCGCCGCCGCGCTGCGGTCGACGCCGGCACGATCCAGGCCCCGCACCTCCAGTACCGCGCGGCCTCCCACGGCCCAGACGGTCCGATCCGTGCCGGCGCCAGCACCGGCCGACGTCGCCGCACGCACCGTCGTCGGGAGAGCGGTGACCTCCCGGGCCAGGCTCGCCGGCACGGCGGCCGCCGATCGCGCGAGCTGCCAGGTCCCTCGCCAGGACCCGCGCACCAGTGCAGGCCCCATCTCGAGCACCGTCGTCACACCGGCCTCCTCCCGGCCGCGTGGAACGTCGGTGACCGGCGCCCGCGCCGCTCGAGTGGGCGGCCGCCGGTCGCGGCCGCAGGGGTGACGATCCTGCCACCGGGAGCAACCCCGGCGGCCGGGGGTCAGGCCGTGGCGCCACCCATCGCGCGCCGGATGGCGGCGAGGACGAGGCCCAGCAGAACGGCTCCCAGGGCCTCGGCCAGCACAGAGAGCAGGATCTCCGACACGGTGTTCCTCCGATTCGTCCGGAGCCCCGACTGTCGACCCGGAAGGCAGCCGGGGGTCGTCCCGGGGGTGTCGTGTCGGTGAACGACAGGGCTCATCCGCGGTCGGGGGTCCGCTGTCTGCGCCTCCGCGCGGCGACCTGACCGGCCTCTCGCCGCCGGGCTCGGCGGTGGAGAGGAGCGCCTGGACGCGCCCGGTCGCGGCACACGCGAACGGCTTCACAGGGTCGCCGCCGGGCGTCCATGCTCAGTTCCTCTTCCCGCGCCGAGGAGGCGACCATGCCGACCACAGCCCGCCGCACCACCACGACCGGCACCGCCACCGACCGCCCAGCCGGTTCCGCCCTCACCAGCACCGCCGGCGAGACCCGGAGCAGTGAGCGGGCCACCGGCAAGCCGCCGGGGGCACGCAGCGGCACGGCCGGCCGGACCGGCACCACCCGCCAGCCGCCGACCGGGTCCGCCCTCACGTACGTCGCCGGCGCACCCGTGGGCCCCGAGCGGGCTGTCCGCAGGCCACCGGCGGCACGGGGCTCAGCGGCGGCCCGGAGCACCGCCACGACCCAGCGGCCGGCCGCCGCCACGAGCGCCCCTGGCGCGCCCCCGACCAGCGACCAGGTCGCCGAGCAGGCCGATCAGCTGGTGCGCGCCGCCATCGAGAAGACGACCGCCCTCGGGTCCGGGGTCGTCCACGCGGCGCGGACCGTCGTCACGCTGCCGGTGACCGCAACGGTCGCGGTCGTCGAGGACGTCGTCAGCGCCGCGCGCCGCCCCGACGTCGTGCTCTACGGCGGCGCCCTCGCCGGGCTGGCTGCCGTGGGGGTCCTGGCGTGGCCGGTGGCAGGAGCCGTCGGAGTCGGTGTCGCGGTCGCCAGCGGCGTGCGCCGCGCCCGCTCCTGACAGCGGAGCACCTGAGCGCCCGGCTCGAGCAGCTCGGGGCCGGGTGGAGCCGACCCCGGCCGGCCGGTGTTCGGCGGTCGCGCCCCGCTCGCCGTCGACGAGGTCGACGCCGCCCTGCGCGCGGCCTCTGAGGCCGCGGGCCGTCAGCAACTGCTCCCGGCTGCGACGTCGACGCCCAGTGGCCGCTCACCGACCGGCTCGACGCCCCCCGACGAGCCCACCCCTGCGATCGTCCGGGAGTCACGACGGGACGCTCCACCGTCCGCGTGCTCGTCCCCACCGTCTCCCACCGGCGAGGTCGCGTACTCGCACGGGGTGTGAGATCGCGCTTCTGCTGAGCCCGGGGCACGCACCACGTCGCCTCGCCGCCACCGGGACGACACGGTGGTGTCATCCCCACGTCGCCTCCCGGTCGCTCCCGGCTGTTCGGGTGCGCGTGGCCCGGACAGCCCGGGCCGCCGCACTTTGCGGATCGGTCAGGGGGTCACGTGACACGTAGGACATGGCGGACAGCCGTTGTGGTGGTACCCGCGGCGGGCAGTCTCCTGGTGGCGTCGGTGGTGACGGCGTCCGCGGACGGCGACCGGTCGGGCATCGGCGGGGACAACCACCGCACAGGCAACATGATCTTCGTTCACCCGGACGGGACGGACCTGGCCTACTGGACGGCCGCACGCGCCTACTGGGAGGGCCCGGACGGCACGCTCAACTGGGACCGGCTGCCCGAGTCGGTGCCGTACCGCGGGCACATGGCCGACCAGCTGACCGGCACCTCCAACGGCGGGGCCACCACCCACGCCTTCGGCTACAAGGTGGACGGCCCGGGCTCCTTCGGCCAGGACACCGGCGCCGCGGACGTGCTGGCCGGCGACAACCTCGTCGACGGGGAGCCGGTCGCCCGACCCATCGTCGGGCTGTCCGGCTACCCGGGCAGCTGGCTGCGCGAGGCCGGCAACGCCGGTCACCCGATCGGCGTCGTGAACGACGGCGACATCGCCGAGCCCGGCACCGCGGCCTTCCTCACCGAGGTCGGCGAGCGGACCGACGCCGCCGCGCTGGAGATCGCCCGCCAGCACATCCAGGGCCGGCCCGGCTTCGACGACGCCGACGCCGACCCCGTGGTGGTCATGGGGGGCGGGGAAGAGCTGTTCTTCCCGGAGGGCACCCCCTTCTGCACCGCCGAGGAGGTCGACGCGGCGCGGTCCGGGTCCGGAGACCCGGTCGCCACCATCCCGGCCACCTGCGTGGTGCACCGCCCGGCCGGCGACACCCTGCCCGAGGCCGAGGAGCCGGCCGAGACCGGTGGCGCCCGCACCGACGGGCTCAACCTCGCCCAGGCCGCCGTCGACGAGGGCTACACACTCGTGCGCACCCGCGAGGAGTTCGAGGCGCTCGCAGACGCCGTCGACTCCGGGGACGTCGACCCGGCCGGGCTGAAGGTGCTCGGCCTGTTCGCCGACGAGGACATCTTCAACGACGAGACCGAGGAGTCCCTCATCGCCCGCGGGCTGGTCGACCCCAGCGTTCCCGAGGACGCCAAGGAGACCAACCTCGTGCTCTACGGCTCCGAGCCCGGCACCCCGGGCTACCAGCCGCCCACGGCGCCGGAGATGGCCGAGCTGGCGACCGCCGTCCTCACCGCGCACGCCGACGAGGCGGGCAAGCCGTACGCGACGGTGTGGGAGGTCGAGGGCACCGACAACTTCGCCAACTACGACAACGCCATCGGCTCCCTGGTGGAGGCCCGCTACGCCGACGAGATGATCGCCGTGGCGCGGGACCAGGTGGCCGACGACCCCGACACCCTCGTGCTCACCGCGGCCGACAGCACCGCCGGCGGCATGGAGCTCAACGGCTACAACGTCGACGAGGAGGTCCCCGAGACCGTCGGCAGCGTCGACGTCAACCCGGCGCTCGAGGACGAGGGGGCGCTCCCGCAGAACGTGCTCGACGGCCGCTACGGCCGCGACACCGAGCCGTTCCTCACCGAGCCCGACCAGTTCGGCCAGCAGTTGCCGTTCGGGGTGGCCTGGGCCGGGACGCCCGACTTCTACGGGGGCATCCTGTCGCGGGCCGAGGGCCTCAACGCCGACGTCCTCGACGAGTACCTCGACCAACGGTTCGACAACGTCGACGTCTACCGGCTGGCGTACCTCACCCTGTTCGGGGACGCGTTGACCTACCCCGAGGGGCAGGTCTCGCCGACCCGACCCGACGACGTGGACGTGTCCGGCCTGACCCCCGGGACGCCGACCGGCTGACACCGACCGGGGCCGGCGGTGGACGCCCGTTCGCCGCCCGCGCACGAGGAGGCCCCGTCCGGCGCGACGCCGGACGGGGTCTCCTCGCGGTACGGACCGGAGAGCGATCCGGCTGGTCGGTGCGCCAGTTGGACCGCCCGTGGCCAGCAACCGGACCCGGCCGGCCACTGCACGCCGCGGTCGGTACGGGAAGGTCCAGGCTCGGCTCGAGGCCGGTCGGGGCAGTCGGGGGGGTCGACCGCACCACCTGACCGACGACCCTGGCCACTGCGCTCACCCGGCCGGAGGATGGCCTCCTCGGCTCCGGCGCCGACGGACCTTCCACCGGGGGACGATGTGCGTGGCTACGGGCTGGTCCTCGCCGTACTGGTAGGCGGCGCTCTGCTGCTGTTCGGCCTCGCGGAGTGGGCGGCGTTGCCCCTGCTGACGGACCCGCGGCTCGCGATGCGCAGTGCCGGGGTGGCCACGGCGCTCCTCGGTCTGGGGCTGCTGACCGCCGACGTGTTCCTACCGGTGCCCTCGAGCGTCGTGATGGTGGCGCACGGAGCGCTGTTCGGTCTCGTGCCGGGCGCTGCACTGTCCCTGCTCGGCGGAGTCTCAGCCGCGCTGGTCGGCTTCGCGCTGGGGCGTCGGGGACGGGGCGTCGTCGAACGCGTGACGACGCCGGCTCAGCGAGCCAGGGCCGACCGCCTGCTCACGCGCTGGGGTCCGTGGGCCGTGGTGTCCACCAGAGCGGTGCCGGTGCTGGCGGAGACCGTGGCCGTCCTCGCAGGGACGTCACCGATGCGCTGGTCCGTCCTGATCTGCGCCGGAGCGGCGGGGACCGCTGTGCCGGCCCTGCTGTACGCGGCCGTGGGGGCGGGCGCCGACACGGCGTCGAGCGCGGTGGTGGCGGTGGTGCTCGCGCTCGCCTTCTCGGGGCTGGTGGTCGTGACGGGCGGTCGGCTGCGTCGACCGTCCCCTCGTCCGTAGCCCTCGCAGGGCTCCAGTCGAGCGCCCGCGCGACACGGCTCCACCCGGGGGGAGCCCGTCGTGCGGCGGGTTCGCCGGCCGGTCGGTGCGCCGCTGCCGGCGCTAGGGTGACCGTCGGCTGGTCGGCCACCGTTCCGCGGAGGCGGCAACATGATCGACACCCGCGAAGAGCTCACCGTGGCGTTGCACGAGGCTGCCGAGCTCGAGCACGGTCTCATGATCCAGTACCTGTTCCCGGCCCTCTCGATGAAGAAGAGACTGGACGAGGAGTTGAGTGCACCGCAGCAACGGTGCGCGCGCTCCTGGCAGGCCACCATCCTCCGCGTCGCCGTCGAGGAGATGGGGCACCTGGGCACCGTCTGCAACGTGCTCGCATCCATCGGTGAGGGTCCGCACTTCGACCGTCCGAACTTCCCGCAGCGGTCGGGGTACTACCCCTTCGACTTCGATCTGGTGCCCTTCTCCGACGAGGCCCTGTACCGGATGCTCGTCTTCGAGCTGCCGCAGGGGGAGCCGCTACCGCCTCCGCCACGCATGCCGGAGTCGCAGCGTGCCACCACGGAGTCCGTCCGGGCCTTCGCCGCTGCGCCCGATCCGCTGACGTACGACTACGTCGGCGAGCTGTACGGCGAGATCGCCGACGGCTTCCGGCGCATCGACGAGGGGGAGCTGTTCATCGGTCCGAGGTCCGCCCAGGTCGACAACAGGTGGTCTGTCGACCTCGACCTCCGCCGGGTCGTGGACCGGAGCTCGGCACTGGCCGCGATCGAGGACATCGTCGTGGACGGTGAGGGGTCGCCGACGGGACGGGACAGTTCGCACTACGGGCGGTTCGCACGGATCCGGCAGGAGTACGAGGAGAGCGGCTCCTTCGCCGCGGCGCGCCCCGTCGTCGTCAATCCGCGGACACGCCTTCTCCGTGACGCCCCGACCGGGGGGACGCTGCTCGTCGAGGAACGCACCCGGCGGGCCGCCGAGCTGTTCAACGGCGCGTACGGCTGTGTGCTGCTGATGCTGGAGCACTTCTTCGGCTCGACGTCCGAGACGCCGGAGCAGCGGGCGGTCCTCCGCGCTTCCGCGAGTCAGATGATGAGCGTGGCGATCCGGCCGCTCGCCGAGGTGCTCACCGAACTGCCCGCGGTCGGGCCGGAGAGCCCCGCGACCGCCGGCGCGCCGTTCGAGATCTACGACCGGGAGTCGGTGTCGCCCTTCCCGTCCGCCCGCTGGACGATCCTGCTCGAACGGCTCCAGGCGGTGATCGACGAGGCGATGTCCCTGGGCGAGGACCTCCCCAGGGTCGCCGCCATCGGGGACACCGTCAGGTTCCTCCGTCGCAACCTCGCTGAGGTGGCCGGGTGATCAACCTCGTCTTCCAGGGCTGGTTCCAGTGCCGACTGGCGACCGACCCCGACCCGTACGACGAGCCCCGCGGTGTCTCCGGCTACGTGCACGCCTACGCCGGTGAGCCGGACCTCGACCGCGTGCTGCGGATGCAGGCTCCGCCGTTCGCGCGGGCCTACGGACCCCCGATCGGCGTCCGCGTCCACCAGGTCTGGCGCGACGGACAGCGGCAGGACGAGCACCCCCTGGAGGGCGCGTCGGTCGAGCTGGTCGAGGAGCCGAAGTTCGAGGGGCGCAACGGCGTCATCGCCGACGACGGGTTCGAACCCATCTGGCCCTTCGCGCTGCGGGTGGCGCAGGGCCCGTTCGCGCTCGCCCGGCGCGTCGTCCCCGCCGACCCGGACCACCCCTTCGACGGGCTCTTCGCCGGCGGCGTGGAGGGGGCACCCGCGGAGATCCGGGAGGCGACCGGGATCGGGGACCTGGCGGCCGTGTGGGCGGAGCGGGTCTCCCGGCTGCAGCAGGACGTCGAGACCGCTGCCGAGCCCGAGCGCACCGCCATCCGGGAACGACTCGAGTTCCTCGAGGCGAGCCTCGCGGCGCCGGGGGGAGGCGCGTCCAGGTTCTTCGGCGCGCGGCTCCGGTACAGCTGCGAGCTCGCCTCGACGCCCGTGGTCGAGGACCCGGACGGGTGGCTTCCGTCGTCGATCGACGGGGCCGGCCCCTGGCAGGTGGACTTCTGGATGGGCGGGTGGGACGCCGACGTGCTGTGTGGCTTCTGCTGGGGACAACTGCGGCTGCCCTCGACGTCCGACGCCGAGGACGAGCACAGCGGCGCGTCACTCCGGGTCACCGACCGGCGCCCCTGAGGTCGACCGTCGCGCGCGGTGACCCCGTCGGCCGGACCGGGTGCGCCCGCTGCTGTCCCCAGCCGGGTCACCGGACCCGAGGGCGTCCCGACCCGTGGGAGGAGCCGCACCGGACGGCGCGGACATCCGGCACAGTTTCGTCGCGAGCTGCTCGGACAGGTGGAGGACCCGATGCTGATCACCGAGGACCTGGACGACGTCGCCGTCCTGCGCATCGAGCACGGCCGAGTCGGCGCCCTCGACGTGGAGCTGCTGAACGCCCTCACCGAGGCCGTGGCGGCATCCGACCGGGCGCTGGTCATCACGGGCAGCGGCTCCTGCTTCTGTGCCGGGGTGGACCTGCGCCGGATCCTGGACGGCGGCCGGCCCTACACCGAGGAGCTCCTGGCGGCGCTGTCCCAGACGTTCCGCGTCGTGTTCGACCACCCGCGGCCGACGGTCGCGGCGGTCAACGGGCACGCGATCGCCGGTGGCTGCGTGCTGGCCCTGGCCTGCGACCTGCGGCTGATGTCGGGCGGACGGATCGGGTTGACCGAGCTGGCGGTCGGCGTCCCCTTCCCGACCACCGCCCTGGAGGTCGTCCGGCACGCGCTCGGCTCCCGTGCCGGCCAGGTGCTCCTCGGCGCGCAGCCGACGGACCGCGAGCGGGCGCTGGCCCTGGGGACGGTCGACGAACTCACCGAGCCTGCCGAGTTGCTCCCGCGCGCGGTCGCGCTGGCGACCGAGCTGGCCGCCCGGTCGCCGGAGTCCTACCGGCTGGCCAAGGTGCAGCTGCACCGCCCCGCGAACGCGGCGATCGAGGCGACCTCCGACGGCGACGCGACCGTCCTCGACGGCTGGACCTCCGACGACACCCGGCTGCGGGTCGAGGCGGCGCTCGCGGCGCTGTCCGGGCGGTGAACACGGTCTCCGCACTGCCGGGCCGTCAGGAGCGCGGTCGCGGCGGTGCGTCGCCATCGCGCAGGCCCGACGACCGACACGCCGAGAGGCCCCTGCGGTGCAGCGCCCGGCCGGAGGCGCCCTGCAGGCGACATCCGGGAGGGAGCCCACCGTTGGAGAACGCCCCTGTCCCGGTCGAGGAGAGCCGCGCGAGCACAGCGGAGGACCTCGCATGAGCGTGCAGCCGGTGCGCATCGGCCTGGTCGGCTACGGCAAGGGTGGCCGCCTCTTCCACGCTCCGCTGATCGCGCACGCCGAGGGCTGCGAGATCGGCGGCGTCGTGGTCCGGTCGTCGGAACGGCGCGCGGCACTGGCCGCCGACCTCCCCGGCGTCGCGGTCGCCGGCAGCCTCGCCGAGCTGGCCGACGCCGGCGTGGACGCCGTCGTGGTCAGCACACCGCTCGACACCCACGTCGACCTGGTGCGCGAGGCGATCGGGCTCGGACTGCCGGTCGTCTGCGACAAGCCGTTCGCGCGCGACGCGGCGACGGCGCGGGAGACCGTGCTCGCCGCCGAGCGGGCCGGGGTCCTGCTGAGCGTCTACCAGAACCGGCGGTGGGACGCGGACTTCCGGACCGTCCAGCAGGTGGTCGCCTCCGGCGACCTCGGGGAGGTGTTCCGCTTCGAGTCCCGGATGGAGCAGCCGCCGCAGCCGGAGGGCCTGCCGGTGACCGGCGGCGGCGCGCTGCTGGACCTGGGCAGCCACGCGGTCGACCAGGCCCGGCACCTGTTCGGCCCGGTCCGGTCGGTCTACGCCGAGCTGCGCACGGCGCCGGGCGGGGTCGGGTTCGATGAGGGGTTCTTCGTGGCGCTGCAGCACGACGGCGGGGTCGTCTCGCACGTGACCGGCGACTGGGCGCGGCAGGGCGACGTCGGATCGCGGTTCCGGGTCGACGGCGCTGCCGCGACCCTGGTCGTCCCCGACGACGACGGTCAGACCGCGCGGCTGATGGCCGGGCGGACGCCCGAGTCGGAGGCAGCCGCGTGGGGCACGGTCCCCGAGAGCCGGTGGGGCGCCGTCCACCGCGCCGGCGTCGCCGTCCCCGTGCCCTCCCAGCAGGGCGACTGGAGCGCCTACTACACCGGTCTCGCCCGCGCCGTCCGCGGGGAGGGACCACCGCCGGTCGACCCCTGGGACGCGGTCGCGAGCCTCGAGGTGCTCGATGCCGCCCGGGCCAGCGCGGCCGACGGCCAGGTGGTCGAGCCCCGTGCCACCTCCGGCGCGGGGTGACGACGCCGCGGCGTCGCAGGCACGACCGCTCCGGCCCCGAGTGACCGGTCGCTCCCCCAGCCCGGGCTGGGGCCGTACCGGGCCTGGCGGCCACCACTCGCTGCGGAACGGCATGACCCGCGGGTGCGCGGTCAGCGCTCGCGGGGGATCCGGCCCAGGAGGTGGAACTCCGGGTTGGGCGGGATGGCCGCGAAGTGCGCCAGCCGGTTCGAGAGCGCGAAGAAGGCGGTGATGGCGCCGACGTCCCAGACGTCGTCGTCGGTGAGGCCGTGCTGGCGGAGCCGGTCGAGGTCCGCGGCGGTGACCGCGGCCGGGTCGAGGGCCAGCCGGACGGCGACGTCGAGGACGGCGTGCACCCGATCGTCGAGCGGGGCCTTGCGCCAGTCGACGGCGACGAGGTCGGCGAGCAGCGGGTCGCGGGTGCGGATGCGGGCGATCGCGCTGTGCGCCACGACGCAGTAGGCGCAGCCGTTGGCGGCGCTGGTGGCGACCACGATGAGCTCGCGGTCGCCGGTGGACAGGCCGGGAGTGTCCTTGTCCATCAGCGCGTCGTTCATGGCGAAGAACGCGCGGGCCTCGTCGGGCCGCCAGGCCAGGGCGGCGAAGACGTGGGGCAGGAAGCCGGAGCGCTCCTGCACGTCGGCGTAGCGCTCGGCGAGGTCGGCGGGCAGGCCGGCCGGGTCGGCGACGGGGAAGCGGCTGATGGCGGGACCGGCGGCTCCCCCGCCCGTGCCGGCCGGCTCGTGGACCTGGTCGCTCATCTCGTTCTCCTCGCTCGCGGGTCGGGGTCAGGCGGTGTAGGCGGTGGCCGTGGACGCCAGGGTGCGGGTGAGCGTGTGCACCGAGGCGACGCTCACCCACTCCCGCGCCGCGTGGGCGCCTCCGCCGTCGACGCCGAACAGCACGGTGTCGATGCCGGCGGCGTGCAGCAGCGCGCAGTCGGTCCAGGAGGGTTCGCCGCGGCGCAGGGGCGGCGGACCGGTGGTGGCGCGATGGGCCTCGGTGCGCGCGGCCTCCCCCGCTCCGCCGGGGACGAGTGCGGGGTTGACCGAGTCGACCGCGATCAGCCGACGGGTCAGCGCGACCGGGTCGAGGTCATCGCTCATCGCTGCCGCCTCCCGGTTCGTCGGCCAGGCGCCGGACGGCGTTGGCGAGCAGGGTGACGCCGTTCGCACAGGCGCGCGGGTCGGAGTACTCCCGGGGCGTGTGGCTGATGCCACCGTGCTCGCCGGCGACGAAGACCATCGCGGTGGGACAGAGAGCCGAGATCTCCTGCGCGTCGTGCCCGGCACCCGACATGGCGGTCACGTAGCCGATCCCGAGCTCGTCGGCGGTCTCGGCGAGCACGTCCTGGATGCGCCGGGAGAACGGCACGACGGCGGTCTTGGCCATCCGCTCCCACTCGACGCGGACGCCGGCCGCGGCGGCGAGGTCGTCGACGAAGCGGGCGAGGTCCTTCTCGGCGACGGTCATGTGGTCGTCCACCGGGTTGCGGAGGTCGATCGTCATGCGCGCGGACGACGGGATGACGTTGGTCTGCGCGGGCTCGAAGCCGAGGGTGCCGACGGTGGCGCGCAGCCGGCCGTAGTCGCCGCTGTCGCACATGCGCCGCAGCTCGATGACGACCTGGGCGGCGACCAGGCCCGCGTCGTGGCGGTGCTCGATCGGGGTGGTGCCGGCGTGCGCGGCCTCGCCGTGGACGGTGAGCCGCTGCCAGGAGATGGACTGCACGCCGGTGACCACGCCGACGTCGACACCAGCGGCGGCGAGGATCGGGCCCTGCTCGATGTGGCACTCCACGTAGGCGTGCGGGGTGGGCCGGCGGTGGTGGGCATCGCCGTCCCAGCCGGTGCGCACCAGCTCCTCGGCGACCGTGCGGCCGGCGTCGTCGGTGAGCGCGTGGGCGTGGTCGAGCGGGATGCGACCGGCGGTCACGGCGGAGCCGAGCATGTCGGTGCCGAACCGGACGCCCTCCTCATCGGTGAAGAACCCGCACTCGATGTCCCGCAGGGTCGCGACCCCCGCCTCGTCGAGGGTGCGCACGACCTCGATCGCGCCGAGGACACCCAGGGTGCCGTCGAAGGCGCCGCCGGTGGCCACGGTGTCGATGTGCGAGCCCATCAGCACGCAGGGCAGGGACCGGTCCCGGCCGGGCCGGACGGCGTAGACGTTGCCGATCTCGTCGACCCGCACCGCCATCCCGGCCTCGCGCATCCACTGCACGACCAGGCGGCGGGCCCGGTCGTCCTCGTCGGTGAGGGCGAGCCGCCGCACCCCGCGCAACCCGGTCGCCGCGTCGTCGTACGCGCCGATCTCCTTGAGCTGCATCAACGCCGCCCACAACCGCTCGCCGTCGATCCGCAGCAGTGGCGGCGGGGTCGGGTCCTGGGTCCGGGTCATGCCGGTCACCTTCTCGTCGCGGGATGCGGGGGCTTCAGGTCAGGCCGCCGGCGCCGCCGGCGGCCTCGGTGTCGAGCAGCACGACGACGGCGTCGGCGGGCAGGTCGAGGGCGGCCCGTCGGTCCGGGTCGTCGAGGCAGGCGGAGGCGCCGGCGAGCGCGGCCGCCCCGGACGCCCCTGCGGGGATGCCGGCGGCGGCGAGCTCGGTGACGGCGGCCCTGGCCTGCTCGTCGCTGACGGCGACGGCGGCGTCGAGCCCGTCGCGGAGGTACGGCCAGGCCAGGCTCGACGGCGTCCCGCAGTTGAGCCCGGCCATCACCGTCGCCGCGGTGGGCACCGAGACCGGCTCCCCCGCGGCGACGCTGGCCAGCACGCACGCGGCGGTGTCCGGCTCGCAGGACAGCACGCGCACCGGATCCGGGGCGCTGTGGGCGTGGGCGATGACGGCCTGGGCGAGCGAGCCGACGCCGACCGGCACCGCGACGAGGCTCGCGGGCCACAGGCCCTGGTCGGCGAGCTGCTCGTCGAGCTCGGTGAGCATCGTCTGGTAGCCCTCGACGACCCAGGCCGGCACCGTCTCGTAGCCGTCCCACGCGGTGTCCTGCACCAGCGCCGCGTCCGGCAGCTGCCCGGTGAGCCGGGCCGCCGCCGCGACGGCGTCGTCGTAGGACCCGTCGACCCGTGTGACGCGGGCGCCCTCGGCCGCGATCGCCGCCTCGGCCGCCGCGCTGAGCACGTCGGGGACCAGGACCTCGACCGGCAACCGCAGCCAGGCCCCGACGCGGGCGAGCGCGCGTCCGTGGTTGCCGTCCGTCGCGGTCACCAGCGTGACCGGCGCCTGTGCAGCCACGTCCCGCAGTCGCTCCAGCCGGACGCCAGGGAGGTCCAGGCCGGCCCGGTCGGCCAGCAGGCGAGCCACCGCCCACGATGCGCCGAGCGCCTTGAACGCGGGCAGCCCGAACCGGCTCTCCTCGTGTTTCACCACGACCGTGCCGACGCCCCAGCGGGCCGCGAGGTCGGGCATGGTCACGAGCGGCGTCGGCCGGTAGCCGGGCAGGCTCGTGTGGAACGCGCGCGCCCCCGCCTCGGGCGCCGGGCAGCGCCACGCACGCGCCACCGGCCGCACCAGCCAGCCGCGGTCCGTCCCTGTCGCCGCCACGTACCCATCCTGCCCGCGGACGACTGTTCGGTCGAGCAGACGTTTCCGACGGTTATCCTTCGATCAGAGCGACGGAACGGAGGGCGAGGGTGCTCGACGTCCACCGGCTGCGGCTGTTACGCGAACTGGCACACCGCGGGACCATCGCCGCCGTCGCCGACGCGCTCGGCTACAGCCACTCGACCGTGTCCCAGCAGCTCGGCCAACTCGAGCGGCAGGCAGGGACACGCCTGCTCGAACGCGTCGGCCGCGGCGTACGCCTCACACCCGCCGCCGACGTCCTCGTCGGCCACGCCGACGCCGTCCTGACCCGCCTCGAGCAGGCCGAGGCCGACCTCGCCGACCTGGCCGCCGGTGCCGCCGGGCAGCTGCGGATGGCGATGTTCCCCAGCGCCGCGCACGCGCTGCTGCCCCCCACCCTCCGCCGGCTCGCCCGGACCGCACCGCAGCTCGAGGTCACCGTCACCGTCCTGGAACACGAGCAGGCGCTGCCGCGCCTGCTCGCCCACGACCTCGATCTCGTCCTCACCGAGGAGTACCCGGGCCACCCGCTGCCCCGCACCCGGGACGCGCACCGCGCTCGGCTCATGGTCGACCCCCTCGTCCTCGCCGTTCCGCCGGGCGTCGTCAGCGAGGGCGGCCTCACCGCTGCCGCGGACTCCGCCTGGGTCCTCGAACCACCCGGCACGATCGCGCGCGCCTGGGCCGAGGCGCTGTGCCGTCAGGCCGGCTTCGAGCCCCGGGTCAGGTTCGAGTCGACCGACCTCGCCCTGCACCTGCGCCTGGTCCAGGAGGGCGTCGCCAGCGCCCTGCTGCCCCGCCTGACCCTCGCGGGCGGCATCGGGGACCCCGTGGTCATCCGGCTGCCCGACTCGCCCGCCCGCACGCTCGACACGGCGGTGCGCCCCGGGTCACGCCGGCACCCGCACGTGGCCGCCGTACGGGAAGCACTCGCGACCGCCGTGCGCACCACGGACCCGGCCTGATCGCCCAGCCGCCGATCCGCCCACAGCCGTGGCCGAAGCCGGGCCGACGAGACCCGCGTCCCGCCCTGGTCCGGCCGGACGTCGACGACGTCACAGGTCGCGATGCACCAGGCAGCTGAACGCCAGCAGCGATCGATGACCACCGGCCGTTCGTCGGTCGACGGCCTCGGGGCGGGCTCACAGGGAGCGGAGCGACCGGCTCCCCGACCCCAGAGCAGAGCACTCACGTGGCCGAGGCCGACCTCCTGTCCTCGAGGGCGAGACCGGAGAGCGCGAGCACCAGAGCCAGCGCGGGGACGGCGACCATCGCCACTCCCACGCCGGCGACCAGGCCCCCGGAGTGCGCCGTCCCGTGGTGTCCGGGACCGGCCGCGGACAGCAGCGGGTGGCCCACGAGCATCGCCACGGACACGGCGGCGGTCTGCACCCACGTACGACGGCGTGGCAGCAGCGCGAGGTGCACGGCGCACGGCAGGCAGGCCATCCCCATCAGGAGCAGCGCCACGACCTGGCCGACATGCCGGAGTTCGGCCGGATGGCCGCGGTCAGCGAGGTCGTCTCGATCGACATGGCCTGGATGCCCGTCGCCTGAGCTCCCCCGCCCCACCGGCGCCCGGGCCCCGAGGAACGTCTCGGATGCCCGGGCGCCGGCACAGCATGGCACGGGTGCACCCATCGGCTCATCGCGCGTTCGATCGAGCGCCTCGAAGCCCTTGTGCCAGCCATCAGAGACCCGTACCGTCAGACCAGTAAAAGAACAGCTGATTCGTTTAACGAACAGCCACAGACCTGGAGACCTCCCCATGGCAGCCAAGCCCTTCGCCTCCTCCGCCGATCTCGGCGTCAAGGAACAGACCCTCGAGGTGCTCGCCGACGGCGTGTACGCGCTGACCGCGGAGGGCGACCCCAACCTGGGCGCCATCGAGGGCGAGGACTTCCTCGTCTGCTTCGAGGCCCTCGCCACCCCGGTCGCCGCCCGCCGCTGGCTGGCCAAGCTGCGTGAGCACACCGACAAGCCGGTCCGCTACCTGGTGCTCAGCCACTACCACGCGGTCCGCGTGCTCGGTGCCAGCGCCTTCGACGCCGAGGTGATCGTCAGCTCCGAGCAGACTAAGCACCTCATCGAGGAGCGCGGCCAGCAGGACTGGGAGAGCGAGTACGGCCGGATGCCGCGGCTGTTCGAGGAGCCCGAGTCCATCCCCGGCCTCACCTGGCCGACGATGACCTTCCGCGACAAGCTGACCGTCGAGCTCGGCGGCGACCGCGGCGAGCTCGTCCTGGAGTTCCTCGGCCGCGGGCACACCGAGGGCGACATCGTCGCCTGGCTGCCCAAGCAGGAGATCCTCTTCGCCGGCGACCTGGTGGAGTCGCAGGCGGCGCTCTACACCGGCGACGCGTTCCACCTCGACTGGGCCGCCGGCACCCTCGACCGGGTCAAGGCCCTGGGCGCGCAGCAGCTCATCGGTGGGCGGGGCGCCATCGCCCGTGGCCGTGACCAGGTCGACGCCGCCATCGAGCAGACCCGCGACTTCCTGCTCACCATGCAGCGCACCGTCGGCGAGGCGCACCGCTCCGGGGGCACGCTCAAGGACGCCTTCGCCGCCACCCACGCGGCCCTGGCCCCCAAGTACGGCCAGTGGCCGATCTTCGAGCACTGCCTGCCCTTCGACGTCCAGCGGCTGTGGGACGAGTTCTCCGGCATCGAGCGTCCCGTGATCTGGACCGCCGAGCGCGACCGCCAGGTCTGGGACGAGCTGCAGGGATGAGGTCCCCGATGACCGCCACCGCACCCGTGCTGGTCCTGGGCGCCGGCCCGGTCGGCCAGACCACCGCGCTCCTGCTGGCCCGCTGGGGCCTGCCCGTCGTCGTCCTCGACGGCCGCGACGAGCGGGACCTGATCGGCAGCAAGGCCATCTGCCAGCAGCGCGACGTCCTCGACGTCTGGGACGCCGTCGGCGTCGGCGCGGAGGTCGCCCGCCGCGGGGTCACCTGGACCACCGCGCGCACCTTCCACCGCGACGCCGAGCTGTTCAGCTTCCAGTTCGCCGACCGGGGGAGGTCCCCGTTCCCGCCGTTCGTCAACATCTCGCAGTGCGAGACCGAGCGGCTGCTCGACGAGCGGATCGCCGCCGAGCCGCTGGTCGAGGACCGCTGGGGCCACCGGGTCACGGGGATTGCGCAGGACGACTCCGGAGTGTGGGTCACCTGCGCGAACGGCGCGACGGTCCGCGGGTCCTACGCCGTCGCCTGTGCGGGCCCCCGCAGCGACGCCCTGCGGTCGGCCCTCGGGCTGACGTTCGAGGGCGAGACCTTCGACGACCACTTCCTCATCTGCGACATCCGGACCGACCTGCCCGGCTGGGAGACCGAGCGCCGGTTCTACTTCGACCCGGAGTGGAACCCCGGCCGCCAGGTGCTCATCCACTCCTGCCCGGACTCCACCTTCCGCATCGACTGGCAGGTGCCGCCGGACTTCGACCTGGCCGCCGAGGAGGCCTCCGGCGGTCTGGACCGGCGGATCCGCCAGGTCATCGGCGACCGGCCGTACGACATCGTGTGGAAGTCGGTCTACCGCTTCCACTCCCGGGTGGTCGACCGCATGCGGGTCGGCCGGGTGCTGGTCGCGGGCGACGCGGCGCACCTCGTCTCCCCGTTCGGGGCCCGCGGCCTGAACTCCGGGGTCCTCGACGCCGAGAACGCCGCCTGGAAGGTCGCCTTCGTCCTCCGCGGCTGGGCTGCGGAGTCGCTGCTGGACAGCTACCACGACGAGCGGCACGCCGCGGCGCTGGAGAACATCGCGGTCACCGGCGCGACCATGCGCTTCCTGGTGCCGGGCAGCGAGGAGGAGGCCCGCCGCCGTCTCGACGTCCTGGAGCGGGCCGCCACCGACCCGCGGGCCCGGGCGGAGGTCGACTCCGGCCGGCTCGCCGAGCCGTTCTGGTACGTCGACTCCCCGCTGACCACGCCGGACGAGCGGCGCCCCTTCCCCGGCCGCCCGGCCCGCGGCGACGTCCCGGTGCCCGCGCCCGGCGTGCTGGTGCCCGACTGCCCGGTCACCGTGCCCGGCCGGCCGGACGTCGTCCGGCTGCGCCAGCTCGCCCGTGAGGGCGTGACCGTCCTCGTCGGCGACGAGGCCGACCCACCGGAGCTGCCCGACCTCGGCGACCTGCCGGTGAGCGTGCACCGGATGGGAGACCTGGACCCCAGCGGCCTCCTCGGCGAGGCCCTGGGCGCCCGGCCCGACGAGGTCTGGGTGCTGCGTCCCGACGCGCACGTCGCCGCCGTGCTCACCCGCTCCGCCGACGTCGCCCCCGCGGTGGCCCGGCTGCTCGCCAGTCCCCAGAAGGACCCCCGTGCCCCCCACCGCTCGCAGGCTCGCGGCGGGACCCTGCACGAGGGCCTGGCCGTCGTCTGACCGAAGGAGTCATCCCCATGGCGTTCTACCGACAGGTGGGCGAGGTCCCACCGAAGCGGCACACCCAGTTCCGTCGTCCCGACGGCGGCCTCTACTACGAGGAGCTGGTCGGCGAGGAGGGGTTCTCGTCGGACTCCTCGCTGCTGTACCACCGCGGCGTCCCCTCGGCGATCGTCGACGCCCGCCCGTGGGAGCTGCCCGACCAGACACTGACTCCCAACGCGCCGCTGGTGCCGCGGCACCTGAAGCTGCACGACCTGTTCCCCGGCGAGGAGCACAAGGCGACCGACGCGGTGACCGGTCGGCGGCTGGTGCTGGGCAACGGCGACGTCCGCATCTCCTACGCCGTCTCGTCGCTGCCCAGCCCGTACTACCGCAACGCCACGGGTGACGAGTGCGTCTACGTGGAGCGGGGCTCGGCCACGGTGGAGACCACCTTCGGCACGCTCGAGGTGGGCCAGGGCGACTACGTGATCATCCCGCGGACCACCACCCACCGGTGGATCCCCACCGGCTCGGAGCCGCTGCGCACCTACGCGATCGAGGCCAACAGCCACATCGCCCCGCCCAAGCGCTACCTGTCGAAGTACGGCCAGCTGCTCGAGCACGCCCCCTTCTGCGAGCGCGACCTGCGCGGTCCGACCGGCCCGCTGCTGGCCGAGGGCACCGACGTCGAGGTGTACGTCAAGCACCGCGGCACCGGTCCCGGCGGGCTGGCCGGCACGATCCACGTGGTCCCGGAGCACCCGTTCGACGTCGTCGGCTGGGACGGCTGCCTCTACCCGTACGCGTTCAACATCGCCGACTACGAGCCGATCACCGGCCGGGTGCACCAGCCGCCGCCGGTGCACCAGGTCTTCGAGGGCCACAACTTCGTGATCTGCAACTTCGTGCCCCGGAAGGTCGACTACCACCCGCTGGCGGTGCCGGTGCCCTACTACCACTCCAACGTCGACTCCGACGAGATCATGTTCTACGTCGACGGCGACTACGAGGCCCGCAAGGGCTCGGGCATCGGGAAGGGCTCGATCTCGGTGCACCCCGGCGGGCACTCGCACGGCCCCCAGCCCGGCGCGGTCGAGAAGAGCCTCGGCGCGGAGTACTTCGACGAGCTCGCCGTCATGGTCGACACCTTCCGCCCGCTGGACGTCGGCGAGGCCGGCATCGCCGTCGACGACGGGAAGTACGCCTGGACGTGGTCGGGCCGGGGTCCCTCGGCATGACCGCGCCCTCCGCCGCCGGCACCGGCGCGCAGGCCGCGCCGGTGCTGGCCACCGGCCTGTTCGACGACGCGGCGCTGTTCCCGCCCGGCGACGCGCCGATGGCTGCGGCCGTCCCCGCCCACCGGGACCTGCGGGAGCGGCTGGGCGACCTGGTCGGGCCGTTCGTCGTGCCGGCGGCCCGGCTGGGCGAGCTGAGTGCGCACCTGGGCGACGGTGAGCCGATCGACGTCTCGCTGATCGCGGCAACCGGCGACCTGCCGGCCGCGGCGGCCCGGGTCGGCGCCCACCCGGGCCTGACCCTGGCCGCCGTCGAGGTCCCGGTCGCCACCGACGTCGCGGCGGCTCGCGAGGCGGTCCGGGTCCTCGACGACGTCCTGCCCGCGGGCGTGCCGGCGGCGGTCGAGCTGCCCCGCAGCGCCGCCCGGGACGAGGTGCTCGACGTCCTGGCCGACACCCGGTATCGCGCCAAGCTGCGCACCGGCGGGGTGCGCGCGCCGCTGTTTCCGAGCCCGAGCGAGCTGGCCGGCACCCTGCACGCGTGCGTCACCCGAGACGTGGCGTTCAAGTGCACGGCCGGGCTGCACCACGCCGTCCGGCACACCGACCCGGCGACCGGCTTCGAGCACCACGGCTTCCTCAACGTGCTGCTCGCTGCCTCGGCGCTGGCCTCCGGCGCGCCGCCGACGGTCGCGACGGAATGGCTGGCCGCGACCGACCCGGGCACCGTGGCGACCGCCGTGCGCACCTGGCCGGCCGCCCGCGCCACGCGGGCCCGCGCCGCCTTCACCTCCTTCGGTACCTGCAGCGTCCTCGAGCCGGTCGAGGACCTCGTGGCCCTCGGCCTGCTGCCCGCCCCGGAACGGATCTCCGCGTGACCCCCACCTGGCTGGACCTCCCCGCCGGCACCGGCTTCGGGCCGGACAACCTGCCCTACGGCGTCTTCTCGACCGAGCCCGACGGCCCCCGGCGGGTCGGCGTCGCCATCGGCGGGCACGTCCTCGACGTCTCGCGGCTGGATGTCCCCGCCGCCGACGCGCTGGCCACCGGCTCGCTCAACGGACTGATGTCCCGAGGGCGGACGACGTGGGACGCGCTGCGCGCCCGGGTGCAGGAGCTGCTGGCCGACCCGGCGCACCGCGCCGCCGTCGAGCCGCACCTGCTGCCGCGCGAGGACGTGATGCTGCACCTGCCGGTCGAGGTCGCCGACTACGTCGACTTCTACAGCTCCCAGCACCACGCCGAGAACCTCGGCCGGATGTTCCGCCCGGACTCGGAGCCGCTGACCCCGAACTGGAAGCACCTGCCGATCGGCTACCACGGCCGCGCCGGCACCGTGGCCGTCTCCGGCACGCCGGTGATCAGGCCGAGCGGCCAGCGCAAGGCGCCGGCGGACGACGCGCCCACGTTCGGGCCGTCGCAGCGGCTGGACATCGAGGCCGAGGTCGGCTTCGTCGTCGGGACGCCGTCGGAGCTCGGCCGGCCCGTGCCGCTGGCCGCCTTCCCCGAGCACGTCTTCGGCGTGTGCCTGGTCAACGACTGGTCGGCCCGGGACATCCAGTCGTGGGAGTACGTGCCGCTGGGCCCCTTCCTCGGCAAGTCCTTCCTCACCTCCGTCTCGCCGTGGGTCGTGCCGCTGGCCGCGCTCGAGGCCGCCCGGGTCGCACCGGACCGCGACGTGCCGCTCCTGCCCTACCTCGACGACACCGGCCACCCGTGGGGGCTCGACCTCGCGCTCGAGGTGCGACTCAACGGCGAGCTGGTCAGCTGCCCGCCGTTCCGCCTCATGTACTGGACCCCGGCCCAGCAGCTGGCGCACACGACCGCCAACGGCGCCAGCCTCCGCACCGGCGACCTGTTCGCCTCCGGCACCGTCTCGGGCCCCGACAGGGACCAGCGCGGCTCGTTCATCGAGCTCTCCTGGGGCGGCGAGGAGCCGCTCACCCTGCCGGACGGGTCGACGCGCACGTTCCTCGAGGACGGCGACGTCGTCACCATCACCGCGACCGCGCCCGGCCCGGAGGGCTCCCGGATCGCCCTGGGCGAGGTCACCGGCCGCATCGAGCCGGCGCGGTGAGCGCGCCCCCTCAGCTCCCCACCCCACCGCCCTGCACCGCCCACCTGTCCGAGAGGCCGACGATGACCACTCCCGCTGTGACCGAGCCCGTGACCACCACGCCGGAGGCGCCCACCCACGAGAGCCTGCTGGCCGCCGTCACCGACCCCGACGGCCGCGAGGTCCTCGACCCGGCCACGGGCGAGGTCGTCGGCCGGGTCGCCGACCGCTCCGCCGAGGACCTCGACGCGGCCGTCGCGAGCGCCCGCGCCGCGCAGCCGGCCTGGGCTGCCCGCAGCGACGCCGACCGCGTCGACCTGCTGCTGCGCGTGGCCGAGGCGATCGAGACCGCGGCCGAGCCACTGGCCGAGCTGCTCTCCCGGGAGCAGGGCAAGCCGCTCAACGGCCCCAACGCCCGGTTCGAGGTCGGGGCCTGCGCCGCCTGGCTGCGGGCCACCGCGGCCACCGAACTCCCGGGCGGGACGGTGGTCGACGACGCGGACACGCACGCCGTGCTGCACTACCGCCCCGTCGGCGTGGTGGGCGCGATCGGGCCGTGGAACTGGCCGATGATGATCACCGTCTGGCAGATCGCCCCCGCACTGCGGATGGGCAACACCGTGGTGGTCAAGCCCTCGGAGTACACCCCGCTGAGCGTGCTGGCACTGGTGCACGTGCTGAACAGCGTGCTGCCCGCCGACGTGCTCACCGCGGTGGCCGGTGGCCGGGAGGTGGGCGCCCGGCTGTCCAGCCACCCGGACGTCGCCAAGCTGATGTTCACCGGCTCCACCGCCACCGGCCAGGCCATCATCAAGAGCTCGGCCGACACCGTGAAGCGGCTGACCCTCGAGCTCGGCGGCAACGACGCCGGCATCGTCCTCCCCGACGCCGACCCCGAGGCCATCGCCGAGGGCCTGTTCTGGGGCGCCTTCATCAACACCGGCCAGACCTGCGCCGCGCTCAAGCGGCTGTACGTGCACACCGACGTCTACGACGAGGTCTGCACCGCGCTCACCGACGTCGCGCGCGCCATGCCCATGGGCCGCGGACTCGACGAGGACAACGTGCTCGGCCCGCTGCAGAACCGCGCCCAGTACGACATCGTCGCCCGGCTCGTCGACGCGGCGCGCGACGCCGGCGCGAAGGTCATCGTCGGCGGCGACCCCGACCCCGACGCGCCGGGCCACTTCTACCCGACCAAGCTGGTGGCCGACATCGACGACGACAACCCGTTGGTGGCCGAGGAGCAGTTCGGCCCGGCGCTGCCCATCGTCCGCTACCACGACGTCGACCAGGCCGTGGCCATGGCCAACCGGCTCGACGTCGGCCTGGGCGCCTCGGTGTGGAGCAGCGACAAGGAGGCCGCGCGGGCCGTCGCCGCTCGACTCGAGGCCGGCACCGTGTGGATCAACTCGCACGGCGGGGTGCACCCGATGATCCCCTTCGGCGGGGTCAAGAAGTCCGGCTACGGGCTGGAGTTCGGCGTCGAGGGCCTCAAGGCGGTGGCCGTCCCCCAGGTCATCAACGGCTGAGGGAGCGCCCGACGCAGCACCGCGCCTCAGGGCGCCGGGGCGGTGCTGCGTCCGGCCGGGCCGTGCGTCGATCCCAGCGCGGCGTCCCTCGGGAGGTCGGCTGCGGCACCAGTCCCGGCCGTCCCGTGGCCACCGTCTCGTGTCCCGCCAGCAGCGGAGGAGCCCGGTGACCGGCTGACCGTAGGGTGGGTGCCAAGCGGTGCGGGGAGGGGACGGCGATGGCGGCAGACGACGGCGCGAGCGCGCCGCAGTCCCAGACGCTCGACCGGGGCCTCCGGATCCTCGAGCACCTGGCCGCCGTGGGCACGCCCCAGCCGATCGCGGACATCGGTCAGGCCGTGGGGCTGCACCGGTCGATCACCTATCGCCTGCTGCGCACGCTCGAGGACCACCAGCTGGTCGAGCGGGACCCGGCCGGGCACTACCGGTTGGGTCTCGGCGTGGTCGGGTTGGCCCGCGGGGTGCGGACCGACCTCCAGTCAGCGGCACTGCCCCGGCTCGACGCGCTGGTCGCGCACCTGGGGATGACGGCCTTCCTCGTCGTCCGGGCCGGCGACGAGGCCGTGACGGTGAGCAGCGTCGAGCCGCACGACTCCCCGGCGCACGTCGTCTACCGGCCAGGCATCCGCCATCCGGTGGGCCAGGGGGCTCCCGGCCTCGCCCTCCTCATGCCCGAGGCCGCGACACCCGAGGACCGGGAGGCCCTCCGGGAAGCCCGTCGGCTGGGTTGGGCGACCTCACGCGGCGAGGTCATCCCCGGCCTGCGATCGGTCGCCGCGCCGGTCCTGGGCCCCGACGGAGGGACCCGCGCGGCGCTGGCCGTCGTCTACGTCGACGACGCGGCGGACACCACGCAGATCGGCCAGCTGGTGGCCGCTGCCTCCCGGGAGGTCTCCACCGCCATCCGGTGACGCGGGGCGTCGCTCCCTGCCGCGCGGCCGCCGGTGCTCCGAGGGTCACCGGCGACGACCTCGCGTCCCCTCCTCGGGCGACGCGCGAGCCCCCCCGCCACGTGCCCCTGCCACGGCCGGACGGTGCGGTGCGTTGGGTGCGGTGCGGTGCTGGGACACCAGGACCCGCTCACCGGTGAGCCGGTTGAGCCGGCGGCGCGACGAGGCGACCAGGTGGTGGCCACCGCTGTACGCACGCGACAGGCGGGGCCGTCCCGGCCGAACCGCCTCCGGCGGGTCAGCTCCCGGGACGGATGCGCTCCTCCGCGGCGTCCCAGGCCGACGCGCTGCCCGGCGTCGGGAGGTACAGCTGGGCGTCCTGGGTGCGCCGCAGCAGCGCGCGCAGCTCGGGCAGCCCGCCGGAGAGGACCCCGAGCCCCCGGGCCTGGACCAGCACGTTGCCCAGCGCGGCCGCCTCGACCGGGCCGGCCAGGACCGGCAGCCCGCAGGCGTCGGCGGTGAGCTGGCACAGCAGCGTGTTGCGCGCTCCCCCGCCGACGAGGTGCACGACCTCGACGTCCCGGCCGGAGAGGTCGGCCGCCCGCCGGACGCTGCGGCGGTAGGCCAGCGCGAGGCTGTCGATGATGCAGCGGACCGTCTCGGCCTGGCTCCGCGGCGGCGCCTGCCCGCTCTCGGTGCAGGCGGCGGCGATGCGGGCCGGCATGTCGCCCGGGGGAAGGAACCGGGCGTCGTCCGGGTCGACGAGCGTCGTGAACGCCGGTACCCGTGCGGCTGCGGCCAGGAGGTAGGGCAGGTCCGCGGTCAGCCCGGCCGCCGCCCAGGTGCGCTGCGACTCCTGCAGCAGCCACAGGCCCATGACGTTGCGCAGGTAGCGGACCGTGCCGTCGACGCCGAGCTCGTTGGTGAACCCGGCGGCCCGGCCGGCCTCGGTGAGTACCGGCTTCTCCAGCTCCACGCCGACCAGCGACCAGGTGCCGCAGGAGACGTAGGCGAACTTCTCGGTCGCCGCCGGGACGCCGGCGACGGCCGAGGCGGTGTCGTGCGAGCCGACGGCGACCACCGGCACCGGCCCGGTCAGCCCGGTCTCGGCCAGGACGTCCTCGCGCAGCTCCCCCAGCCGCTCCCCCGGCTGCCGCAGCGGGGGGAACAGGCCACGGTCGAGCCCGAGCCGGTCGACCAGCTCCCCCGACCACTCACGGGTCGTGGCGTCCAGCAGCCCGGTGGTGGAGGCGTTGGTGACCTCCGCGCCGACCGCGCCGGTGAGCCAGTACGCCAGCAGGTCCGGGACGAGCAGGGCCGTCCGGGCCGCGGCGAACTGCGCCGTCCCCCGGGCCGCGGCCAACTGGAAGACCGTGTTGAACGGCAGGTGCTGCAGGCCGTTGACCCGGTACAGCTCCTCGGGCGGGACGACGGCGTGCACCGTCGGCACCGCGGTCTCGTGCCGGGCGTCCCGGTAGTGCACCGGGTTGCCCAGCAGCGCGCCGTCGGCGTCGAGCAGGCCGTGGTCGACGGCCCAGCTGTCGATGCCGACGCCGTCCAGGCGGCCGAGGTCGCGCCCGGCCGCCCGGAGGCCGTCGAGGATGCCGGCGTGGAGGGCGAGCACGTCCCAGTGCAGGGTGCCCGCCGTCCGGACCGGCCGGTTGGGGAACCGGTGCACCTCGTGCAGGTCCAGGCGCTCCGGACCGACCCGCGCGGCCATCACCCGGCCGCTCGAGGCGCCCAGGTCGACGGCCGCGAGGGTCAGCTCGGTGCTCATGGCTCGACTCCTGCCTCGTTCCGCTCCTCGCTCGTTCCTCGCTGCGATGCTCGCTCGGCCGTCGTTCTCGCGGTGCCCATCAGCGCAGGAAGGCCGCTCAGCGCAGGAAGGCCGCAGCCACGCCGGAGTCGACGGGGACGTGCAGCCCCGTCGTCCGGGTGAGGTCGCCGCCGGTCAGCGCAAAGACGGCGTCGGCCACGTGGTCGGGCAGCACCTCGCGCTTGAGCAGCGTCCGCTGGGCGTAGAACTCGCCGAGCTCCTCCTCCTTGACGCCGTAGACCGCGGCGCGGGAGGCGCCCCAGCCGCCGGCGAAGATGCCCGACCCGCGGACGACGCCGTCGGGGTTGATGCCGTTGACCCGGATCTGGTGCGGGCCGAGTTCGGCGGCCAGCAGCCGCACCTGGTGGGCCTGGTCGGCCTTGGTGGCGCCGTAGGCGATGTTGTTCGGCCCGGCGAACAGCGAGTTCTTGCTGGAGATGTAGACGACGTCGCCGCCCATCCCCTGCTCGATCATGATCCGGGCGGCCTCGCGGGAGACCAGGAAGCTGCCCTTGGCCATGACGTCGTGCTGCAGGTCCCAGTCGCGCTCGGTGGTCTCCAGCAGCGGCTTGGAGATCGACAACCCGGCGTTGTTGACCACCAGGTCCACCCCACCGAAGGCCAGGCACGCCTCGCGGAACGCGGCCGCCACGGCCTCGGCGTCGCTCACGTCGGCGGTCACGCCCACCGCGACGTCGGTGCCACCGATCTCGGCCGCGGCGTCGATCGCCTTCTGCGGGTCCAGGTCGGCGACGACGACGCAGGCGCCCTCGGCCGCCAGCCGGTGCGCGATGGCCTTGCCGATGCCGCTCGCCGCACCCGTGACCAGCGCGACGCGGGTGGCCAGCGGCTCGGGCGTCGGCATCCGCTGGAGCTTGGCCTCCTCCAGTGCCCAGTACTCGATGCGGAACTTCTCGCTCTCGTCGATCGGCGCGTAGGTGCTGACCGCCTCGGCGCCGCGCATCACGTTGATGGCGTTGACGTAGAACTCGCCGGCCACCCGCGCGGTCTGCTTGTTGGCGCCGAAGCTGAACATGCCCACACCGGGGACCAGCACGATCGCCGGGTCGGCACCGCGCATCGCGGGCGAGTCCGGGGTCGCGTGACGGGAGTAGTAGGCCGCGTACTCGGCGCGGTACTCCTCGTGCAGCTCTCGCAGCCGGGCGACGACGTCCTCGACCGGAGCCGATGCCGGCAGGTCGACGACCATCGGCCGCACCTTGGTGCGCAGGAAGTGGTCGGGGCAGGAGGTACCGAGCGCCGCCAGGGGCTGCAGCTTCTCCCGGGAGAGGAACTCCAGGACGACGTCGGAGTCGGTGAAGTGGCCGACCTGCGGCTTGTCGGTGCTCGCCAGCCCGCGGATCACCGGGGCCAGCGCCGCGGCCTTCCGGCGGCGCTCGGCCTCGGGCAGCGGCTCGAAGCCGGGGACGACGGCGCCGAACGGCTCGGGCGTGCCGCGCTCGGCGAGGAACCGCTCCGCCGTCCGGATGACCTCCAGCGAGTTGGCCTCGGCCTCCGCGCTCGTGGCGCCCCAGGCGGTGATGCCGTGCCCGCCGAGGATGCAGCCGATCGCCTGCGGGTTCTTGTCCTTGATCGCGGCGATGTCGAGGCCCAGCTGGAAGCCGGGGCGGCGCCACGGGACCCAGACGACGCGGTCGCCGAAGCACTCGCGGGTCAACGCCTCGCCGCCGGCGGCGGTGGCCAGCGCGATGCCCGAGTCGGGGTGCAGGTGGTCGACGTGCGCGGCCTCGACCAGCCCGTGCATGGCGGTGTCGATGGACGGCGCGGCGCCGCCCTTGCCGAACAGGCAGAAGTCGAAGGCGGCGACCATCTCGTCCTCGCGGTCGACGCCGGGGTAGACGTCGACCAGCGAGCGCAGCCGGTCCAGCCGGAGGACGGCGAGGCCGGTCTCGGTCAGCGTGCCGAGGTCGCCGCCGGAGCCCTTGACCCAGACCAGCTCGACCGGCTGTCCGGTGACCGGGTCGGTCTCGGTGCCCTTGGCGGAGGTGTTGCCGCCGGCGTAGTTGGTGTTGCGGGGGTCGGCGCCCAGGCGGTTGCTGCGCTGGACGAGCTCACTGACCACGGGGTTGGGCATCAGGGTGTGCTCCGGTTCTCCTGTCGGCGAGATCGCCGATCTCGCACGGCTTGGGGGTGTGAGGTGTGCGAGATCGGCGATCTCGCCGGGGAGTCGCGGGGGCGGCCAGGTCCTCTTTCAGGCGCCCCAGCCGGCCTGCCGGCCGCCGACGCGCTCGCGGGCGATGCGCTCCTGGTGACCGGATCGGGCGTAGGCGGCGTACGGGTCGGGGTCGAGGCCCTCCGACTCGCGCAGCTCGGCGAGCAGCGGCCGGACGTCGGTGGAGTACGCGTCCATCAGCACGCCGTGGGCGCCGAGCACGTCACCGGAGAGCTGGGCCTCGCGCAGCGCGTCGCGGTCGACCAGCAGCGCCTTGGCCGTGGCCTCCTGGACGTTCATCACCGAGCGGATCTGGCCGGGGATCTTCGGCTCGATGTTGTGGCACTGGTCGAGCATGAAGTTGACGCCGGACTCCGGTCGCAGGGCGTCCGCCGCCACGATCTCGTTCATGATCCGGAACAGCTGGAAGGGGTCGGCCGAGCCGACGATGAGGTCGTCGTCGGCGTAGTTGCGCGAGTTGAAGTCGAAGGCGCCCAGCCGGCCCACCCGCAGCAGCTGCATGACGATGAACTCGATGTTCGTGCCGGGGGCGTGGTGGCCGGTGTCGAGCACGACGGTCGCCTGGTCGCCGAGGGCCAGGCAGTGCACCAGCGAGGTGCCCCAGTCGGGGATGTCCATCGCGTAGAAGTAGGGCTCGAAGAACTTGTACTCGAGCAGGACCCGCTGCTCGGGGTCGAGCATCGCGTAGACCTGCTGCAGCGAGTCGGCCAGCCGGTCCTGCCGGGCGCGCAGGTCGTCCTGGCCCGGGTAGTTGGTGCCGTCGGGCAGCCAGATCTTCAGGTCGGTCGAGCCGGTCTGCCGCATGACCTCGATGCACTGGGCGTGGTGCTCGACCGCCCGGCGGCGGGTCGCGGGGTCGGCGGAGGTCAGCGAGCCGAGCCGGTACTCGTCGTCCTGGAAGAGGTTGGAGTTGATCGCGCCGATCTCGACGCCCAGGTCGCGGGCGTGGGCGGCCAACTTGCCGTAGTCGTCGACGAGGTCCCACGGGATGTGCAGCGACACCCGCGGCGCGGCGCCGGTGTAGCGGTGCACCTGGGCGGCGTCCTCCAGCTTCTCGAACGGGTCGCGGGCCACTCCGGGCTGGCCGAAGACCTTGAACCGGGTGCCGGAGTTGCCGAACGCCCACGAGGGCAACTCGACGGTCTGCTCGGCCAGCGCAGCCAGGGCGCTGGAGCGGAGGTCGGTCACGAGGGTTCTCCGATCGGTGCGGGGGTCTGCTCCTCGGCCGCCGCGAGCTGGGCGTCGAGGTCGAAGACGAGGTCGAGCGTGGACTTGCCGCGGCCGTCGCCGGTCGCGAAGAACGGGGCCATCTCGGCCTCCCAGCGGGCGCTCACCTCGGCGGCGTCCACGGCGGCCTGCGCGGCGGCCAGGTCGTCGGTCGCCACGATCCCGACGAGCAGTCCGTCGTCGCGCAGGAAGAGCTGGTAGTCGCGCCAGCCGGCGTCGCGCAGGGCGCGGAGCATGTCGGGCCAGACGGCGGCGTGGCGCTCCCGGTACTCGGTCAGCCGGTCGGGCCGGACCTGGAGGGTGAAACAGACGCGGGGCACAGCGGAAGGGTCCTTCCGGGTGGGGCCCCTGCCGCCGCCGGGGAGCCCGGCGGCGGCAGGGGGACGACGTCAGAAGTCGAAGTCGTCGATGTTCTCGGCGGTGAAGACGGTCGGGTCACCGAGGACGACGACCCCGTCGGCCTCGACGGTGAACTGGCCCAGCTCGCCGGCCTCGAAGGTCTCGCCCTCGGCACCGGTGATCTGGCCCGCGGCCAGCGCGGCGCCGGCGTACGCGGCCAGGTAGCCGAGCTCCTCGGGGTTCCACAGCGCGAAGGACTGCACGGTGCCGTCCTGCACGTACTCGCGCATCTGGTTCGGCGTCCCCAGGCCGGTCAGCGCGACCTGGCCCTTGAACTCCGAGCCGGACAGGTAGCGGGCCGCCGCGGCGATGCCGACCGTGGTCGGTGAGATGATCCCGGCGAGGTCGGGGTAGGTCTGCAGCAGGCCCTGGGTCTCCTGGAAGGACTTCTCGTCCTCGTCGTCGCCGTAGACGGTGGCCACGAACTCCAGGTCCGGGTACTCGGCCGCGGCGTACTCCTCCATCGCCGCGATCCAGGTGTTCTGGTTGGTCGCGTTGGCCGTCGCCGACAGGATCGCCACCTGGCCCTGCCCGCCGGTCTGCTCGGCGATCAGGTCGACCTGGGTCTGCGCGATGCCCTCGGTCGTCGCCTGGTTGATGAAGACGTCGCGGCACTCGGGGTCGGTGTCGGAGTCGAAGGTGACCACGCTGGAACCGGCCGAGCGGGCCTGGTCCAGCGCGCTGCAGATCGCGTTCGGGTCGTTGGCCGAGGTCAGGATGACGTCGGTGCCCTGCTGGCTGAGCGTGTTGATGTAGCTGACCTGCGACGAGGCGCTGGCCTCCGACGGGCCGGTTTCGGTGTACTGGCCCTGGAACTCGCCGGTGGCGGCCTCGGCGCCCGCGGAGGCCACGGAGAAGTACGGGTTGTTGACCTGCTTGGGCAGGAACCCGACGGCGAGGTCGGCCGGGATCTCGGCGTCGGGGTCGGCGCTGGCCGCCGCCCCGCCCCCGTTCGACGTGGTCTCCTCCTCGCCACGGGTCGTGCCGCCGCACGCGGCGGTGGTGAGCACCAGGGCTGCCACGGCGAGGCCGGTCACCCCGCCCTGCAGGCGGCGGCGGGACAGGAAGCTGGTCATCGGTTCCCTCTCTGGTCTGCCGGCACCTGGGCGGCCGGGTCGGTCGACGGGTGCGCATCGGGAGCTGGACGCGCGGGTGGTGCGCTCGGGGGGCCGGCGGGCCGCGCGCGGGTCCGGCTGCGGACCCGCGCGGCCACCTGCGGGGCGACGACGGCGACGACGAGCAGGCCGCCGGTGACGATGTTGAGGACGTCGGCCGGCACGTTCTCCAGCTGCAGCGCGTTGCGGACCGACCCGAGCAGCAGGGCGCCGGCGAGGACGCCGAGCAGCCCGCCGCGGCCGCCGAAGATGGAGACCCCGCCGAGCAGGATCGCGGCGATCACCTGCAGTTCCAGGCCCTGGGCGTTGTCGGCCCGGGCGCTGCCGTACCGCAGCGTCCAGTAGATGCCGCCGAGCGCGCTGACCACGCCGGTCACGACGAACAGCCAGAACTTGGTGCGGCCGACGTCGATGCCGCTGAACCGGGCGGCGTCCTCGCTGTTGCCCATCGCGTACAGCGAGCGGCCGATCGGGGTGGCGTGCAGCACCACCCCGGTGAGCAGCACCAGGAACAGCAGCGGGACGACGACGACCGGGATGCCGGTACCACCGATCCCGCTGATCGCCCAGGTGGTCCACGACCGCGGGAAGTCGGCGACCGCGCGGTCACCGAGGACGACGAAGGCCAGCCCCCGGTAGAGGGCCAGGGTGCCGATGGTGACCGCCAGCGAGGGCAGCCCGAGCCGCGTGACGAAGAAGCCGTTGACCGCGCCGAGCATCGCGCCCAGCAGCAGGCAGAGCGGGATGACGGTCTCCAGCGGCAGGCCGCTGAACCACAGCTGGCCCATGACCGCGCTGGACAGGCCGACCGTGCTGGCGACCGACAGGTCGATCTCGCCGGTGACGATCACCAGGGTCAGCGGCAGCGCGATGAGCACGATGACCACGACGTCCAGGAGCAGGAAGCCGGTGTTGCGGGCCGAGGCGAAGCCCTCGACGGTGAGCGCCGCGACGACGAGGAAGAGCACCAGCACGCCGGTGATGACCGCGTCGCCGCTGCCGAGCAGGCGCAGGCGGGACGCCGTCCGGGGACGCTGCGCCGGCGCCTGACCGGCCGGAGTGGCGGGGGTGGTGTCAACTGCCACGGAGGTTCCTCCCTCGCAGGCGGCGGGCCAGCCGCAGGGACAAGGACCGGTCGAGCACGATGGCGGCGAGGATCAGCGCGCCGACGGCGGCCTCCCGCCAGAACGGGTTCAGCCCCAGCTGCGGCAGGGCCGCGCCGATGGTGGTCAGCAGCAGCGCGCCGAGCGCCGCGCCGTAGACCGAGCCGCTGCCGCCGAAGATCGCCACCCCGCCGACGACGGCGGCCGCGACGACGAACAGCTCCTGGCCGGTGCCGGCGGTGGCGTCCAGCGTCTGGAAGCGGGCGGCGTACATGACGCCGGCCAGCCCGGCCAGCGCACCGCTCACCACGAACGCCGCGAGCACCCGCCGTCCGACCGGGATGCCCGAGAGCCGCGCCGCGTCCGGGTCGCTGCCGATGCCGTACAGCTCCCGGCCGCTCCGGTAGCTCCGCAGGTGGTGGCCGACCAGCACGACGACGGCCACGGCGACGAGGAACAGCACCGGGACGCCGAGCACCCGGGCGCCCGCGATGGCCTTGAAGCCCGACGGCAGGTCGGCGGCGTTGATCTGCAGCCGCCCGCTCTGGCTGGCCCACAGCGAGTCCAGGCCGCGGATCGCGTACAGCGTCCCGAGGGTGACCACGAGCGAGGGGACCTTCGCCACGGCGACGATCACCCCGTTGAGCAGGCCGCACAGCGCCCCGACCGCGACACCGGCGAGGACGGCCAGCGGTACCGGCGTCCCGTTCACCAGCAGCGTGCCGGTCGCGTAGGCCGACAACCCGAGGGTCGAGCCGACCGACAGGTCGACGTTGCGGGTGATGATCACGACCGTCTGTCCGGCCGCGAGGACGGTGAGGATGGACGCGGAGATCAGGAGGTCGCGGATGTTCTGCCCGGAGAGGAAGCGCGGGTTGGCGACCACCGTGGCCACCACCAGCAGCAGCAGCGCGGCGAGGATGCCCAGCTCCCGGACGACGACCAGCCGGTGCACCAGGGCGGCGCCGCGGCCCGGGCGCTCGGTCGGGGACGCCGTCGGGGTGGGGGTCGCGGTCGGGCTCGCTCCGCTCGCAGGCTCTGCTGTGCCCACCGGTGAGCTCGCACGCTCGCTCACGGGGCCACCGCCGTCGTCCTGCCCTGCCCGGTGGCCGCGAGCATCACGCTGCCCTCGTCGGCGCGGGCGCGGGGGATGTCGTCGACGAGACGGCCCTCGTGCATGACGAGGACGCGGTCGGCCATGCCGAGCACCTCCGGGAGTTCGCTGGAGACCATGACGACGGCCAGGCCGTCGGCGGCGAGCTGCGACAGCAGCCGGTGCACCTCGGCCTTGGTGCCGACGTCGATCCCGCGGGTGGGCTCGTCGACGATCAGGACCCTGGGGTTCGTCGACAGCCACTTGGCCAGGACGACCTTCTGCTGGTTGCCACCCGAGAGCGTCGACACCGGGTCGGCCAGCTTCCCGGCCTTGACCTGCAGCTTCGTCGACCACTCGGCGGCGGTGGCCCGCTCGGCCCGCGAGGAGAGCAGGCCCCCCCTGGCCAGCTGCCAGCGGCGGGTCAGCGTGGCGTTGCGCTCGACCGAGAGCTCCATGACCAGCCCCTGCTGGCGGCGGTCCTCGGGGACCAGCGCGACGCCGGCGGCCATCGCGGCCGCCGGACGCCCGGGGCGCAGCGGGCGCCCGGCCACCTCCACGCTGCCCTCGTCGTAGGCGTCGACGCCGAAGACCGCGCGCACCACCTCGCTGCGGCCGGCGCCGACCAGCCCGGCGAGCGCGACGATCTCGCCGGCGCGGACGTCGAAGGAGACGTCGGAGAACACGCCGCGGCGGGTAAGCCCCCGCACCGACAGGACCACCTCACCGGGCTCGACGTCCTGCTTCGGGAACAGCGAGGAGACGTCCCGGCCGACCATCAGCCGGACCACCTGGTCGACGGTGAGGTCGGCGGCGTCGTCGGTGGCGACCCACTGGCCGTCGCGCATGACGGTGATCCGGTCGCAGAGGTCGAAGACCTCCTCGAACCGGTGCGAGATGAACAGGACCGCGGCGCCACCGTCCCGCAGCGCGCGGGCGACGGTGAACAGCCGCTCGACCTCGACGCCGGACAGCGCCGCGGTCGGCTCGTCCATGACCAGCACGCGGGCGTCGAAGGACAGCGCCTTGGCGATTTCCACCATCTGCTGGTCGGCGATGGACAGCCCGCGGGCCGGGCGCTCGGGGTCCAGCCGGACGCCGAGCCGCTCGAACAGCGCTGCGCAGCGCGCGTGCAGCTCCTTGCGGTCGATCCGCCGGCCACCGCCGAGCGGCTGGCGGCCCATGAAGATGTTCTCCGCGACCGAGAGGTCGGGGAACAGCGTGGGCTCCTGGTAGATGACCGCGATGCCGGCAGCGCGCGCGGCGGCCGGGCCGTCCAGGTGCACCGGCTGCCCGTCGAGCAGCACGCGGCCGGCGTCCGGCGCGTGCACGCCCGCGAGGATCTTCACCAGCGTCGACTTGCCGGCACCGTTCTCACCGACCAGCGCGTGGGCCTCGCCGGCGCGCAGCTCGAGCCGGGCGCCGCGCAGCGCGGCGACCGCGCCGAAGGACTTGCTGACGTCCTCGAGGGCGAGGACCGCAGCTCCCGGCATGGGTGTTCGCGGGGTCTGTTCCACGTCCACCACCTTTCATGAAACGATTCATGCGGTGTGTGGCCCAGACCATAGGCAGCGCGGACCAACGTGTCAACGGTCACGTCCGCCTCGCGCGCTGAACACGGCGGCGGCGCCCCGCGGGTGATTGACACGATTCAATGGGCGGCTGACGATCGTGGCTCGCACACTGGTCGCGACCGAGGAGGAGCCCTGACCGCGAGCATCCGCGACGTGGCCGGCCGGGCCGGGGTGTCGGTGGGCACGGTGAGCAACGTGCTCAACCGGCCCGACACGGTCAGCAAGGCCACGCGGGCGAAGGTCCTCGACGCGATCGCCGAGCTCGGCTTCGTGCGCAACGAGTCGGCCCGCCAGCTGCGGGCGGGGTCCAGCCGCACCGTCGGCCTCGTCGTCCTCGACATCGCCAACCCGTTCTTCACCGACGTCGCCCGCGGGGTCGAGGACGTCGTCAACGCGGCCGGTCTGGCACTGATCCTGTGCAACTCCGACGACCGGCCGGAGAAGGAGGCTGCGCACCTGGCCGTGCTCGCCGAGCAGCGGGTGCAGGGCGTGCTCATCACCCCGACCGCCGAGCTGACCCCCGATCTGGAGTCGCTGCGTGCCCGCGGCGTCCCGGTCGTCCTCCTCGACCGGCGCGCCCCCGGACCGGACCAGTGCGCCGTCGCCGTCGACGACGTCCTGGGTGGCCGGCTGGCCGCCGAGCACCTGCTCGAGCGGGGCCACCGCCGGATCGCGTTCGTCGGCGGGCACTCGGACCTGCCGCAGGTGCAGGAGCGCCACGCGGGGGTGCTGCGTGCGCTGCAGGAGACCCCGGGCGCCGAGCTCACCGTCCTCTCCCCCGACGAGCTCACCGTCGCGGGCGGGCGCGAGGCCGCCGCACGGCTGGTCGGCATCCCGGCGGCCCGGCGGCCGACCGCGGCCGTCTGCGCCAACGACCTGATCGCGCTGGGCCTGCTGCAGGGGATGGTCCGGTACGGCGTGCGGGTGCCGGACGAGTTCGCGATCGTCGGCTACGACGACATCGAGTTCGCCGCCGCGGCCGCGGTCCCGCTGAGCTCGGTGCGCAAACCGCGCCAGGAGCTCGGCCGGCGCGCCGCGGAGCTGCTCCTGGCCGAGTCCCGGGAGGGACACCGCCACGAGCAGCCGGTCTTCGAACCGGAGTTGGTGGTCCGCGAGTCGAGCACGGTGCGCCGGGACCCCGCGGCGGACGGTGCGGGACCCCGGTGACCACCGCCGCCGGGTGAGACGGGGCGGCCGGCCGGTCACCCGCCGGCTCCGCGGAGCGAGTCGAGCCGCAGCGCGGGGGACCGAGCGGCGCGCGACGCGGGGCCCCGCCGGGGTCAGCGCAGCGCGGTGACCGGTGCGGGGTCCATGTCGTCGAAGGACTGGTTCTCCCCCGCCATGGCCCAGACGAACGAGTAGGCCGCGGTGCCGATCCCGGAGTGCACCGACCAGGACGGGGAGATGACCGCCTGACGGTCGGCGATCACCAGATGCCGGGTCTCGGCCGGCTCACCGCACAGGTGCACGACCCGGGCGTCCTCCGGGACGTCGAAGTACAGGTAGCACTCGGTGCGCCGGTCGTGCGTGTGGGCGGGCATGGTGTTCCACATCGAGCCCGGGTGCAGCTCGGTCACCCCCATAACGATCTGGCAGGACCGGATGCCGTTCTTGTGACCGCGAGCGAGGCGGCGTCGCGGACGTCGGCCGGGTAGCCGCGCGCGGGGAGCCCTCGCCGGTCAGCTCCGTCGCCAGCGCGTCGACGGGCGCCACTGCGGGACAGGAGGGCGACGTCGAAGCCCTCGCGCCCGAAGCGGCGGGCGGCGGCACCGAGCCCGCGGCCGGCCCCGACGATGGCGATGGTGGTCACCTGCTCCCTGACTGTGCGGAACGGGGACGCCCCGTCGGTGGTGGTGGGTGTGCGGCCGGTTGTCGCGGTTGCCGGGGCCGGGCGGGCGGCCCCCGGGGTCAGAGCCCGACGGTCTGGCCGCCGTCGACGATTAGGGCGTGGCCGACGGCGAACCCGCCGAGATCCGAGCACAGCCACAGCACCGCGCAGGCGATCTCCTCGGGTCGGCCCATCCGGCCGATCGGCTCCTGGCTGATCATGGCGTCGCGGCCGGCGTCGGTGCCGCCGGAGACCCGGCCGATCATGTCGGTGTCGATGATGCCGGGGCAGATCGCGTTGACGCGGATGCCGGCGCCGACGCACTCCAGCGCCGCGGACTTGGTCAGGCCGATGACGCCCCACTTGGCGGCGGCGTAGCCGGCCTGTCCGGCGATGCCGATCACGCCGGCGCCGGAGGAGGTGTTCACGATCGCGCCGCCGCCTGCTCGGAGCAGCGGGATCTCGTGCTTCATGCACAGGAACACGCCGGTGAGGTCGACGCCGACGATCCGGTGCCACTCCTCGGTGGCCAGCTCGGCGAGCGGGGTGCGGGACTGCTCGACGCCGGCGTTGTTGAAGGCCAGGTCCAGCCGCCCGAAGGCCTCGACCGTCCGTTCCAGCGCGGCCCGGACGTCGTCCTCGCGGGTGACGTCGCAGGTCAGCGCCAGCGCGCGGCCGCCGTCGGCCTCGACCAGCCGGGCGGTCTCGCGGACGCCGTCCTCGGGGACGCCGGCGACGGCGACGGCGGCGCCTTCCGCGGCGAAGGCCAGGGCGGTCGCCCGGCCGATGCCGCTGCCGGCGCCGGTGACGAAGGCGACCCGGCCGCCGAACCGGGGGCCGTCGGTGGAGGTCATCGGGGCAGCTCCTGTTTCCCGGGGTGGGTGGGGAGCCCCGCCCGGCCGTCGGTGCCTGGCCGGGCGGGGCGGAGGGTCAGCGCAGGGTGGCGGTGTCGATGACGAACCGGTAGCGGACATCGGAGGCGAGCACGCGCTCGTAGGCCTCGTTGACCGCGTCGGCGGCGATGACCTCGACCTCGGCGCCGATGCCGTGCTCGGCGCAGAAGTCCAGCATCTCCTGGGTCTCGGCGATGCCGCCGATCATCGAGCCGGCGTAGGTGCGGCGACCGCCGATGAGCGACATGGCGTTGAGGCTCAGCGGCTCGGCGGGGGCGCCGACGTTGACCAGCGCGCCGTCCACGGCGAGCAGGGACAGGTACGCGTCCACGTCGACCGCCGCGCTGACCGTGTTGACGATCAGGTCGAACCGGCCGGCCAGCTGCGCGAACGTGTCCGGGTCGCTGGTCGCGGCGTAGTGCGCGGCACCGAGCCGGAGGCCGTCCTCCTGCTTCTTCAGCGACTGCGATAGCACGGTCACCTCGGCGCTCATCGCGGCGGCGAGCGTGACGGCCATGTGGCCCAGACCGCCGAGGCCGACGACGGCGACCTGCTTGCCCGGCCCGGCGCCCCAGCGGCGCAGCGGGCTGTAGGTGGTGATGCCGGCGCACAGCAACGGGGCCGCGGCCGCCGAGTCGATGCCGGCGGGCACCCGGAGCACGAAGCCGGCGTCAACCACCACGTGGGTGGAGTACCCACCCTGGGTGGTGGTGCCGTCGCGGTCCGTGACCGCGTAGGTGCCGACCATGCCGTTCAGGCAGTACTGCTCGTCGCCGGTGCGGCAGTTGGCGCAGTGGCCGCAGGAGTTGACCATGCAGCCGACGCCGACCCGGTCGCCGACCCGGTGGGTGGTGACTCGTCGCCCACCTCCGCGACCGTGCCGACGATCTCGTGGCCGGGCACGACCGGGAACGGCTGCGGGCCCCAGTCGCCGTTGACGGTGTGGATGTCGGAATGGCAGATGCCGGCGTGCGTGATCTCGATGAGGACGTCGTTCGGACCGACGTCCCGGCACTCGATGGTGGTGGGGGCCAGGGGCCTGCCGGCGGCGGGGGCGGCGTAGGCGTTGACGCGCAAGGGGTTCTCCTCGGTGCAGGGTGGTGGGTCGGGGGCGGCCGTCAGCCGACAGCCGGTGCGGCGGTGTACTCCTCGTCGGGAACGGGGGTCAGCCAGTGGACGACCGCGTGGTCGGCGTCGCCCTCGTTGATGGCCAGGTGGACCATCAGCCGGTTCGGCGCGGCGCCGTGCCAGTGCTCCTCGTCGGCCTCGAACAGGATGCGGTCGCCGGGACGGATGACCTCGACGGGGCCGCCCCGGCGCTGGCACAGGCCGACGCCCTCGGTGACGAAGACGGTCTGGCCCAGCGGGTGGCGGTGCCAGTGGGTGCGCGCGCCCGGCGTGAAGTGCACCAGGTTGGCGGTGACCCGGGACGGCGCGGGCGAAGCCGCGACGGCGTCGATCCAGACGTCCCCGGTGAACCAGTCGGCGGGTCCCTTGACGGTGTCGGTCGAGCTGCGGGTGATCTGCACGGTTCCTCTCCCTCCGGGAGGTCAGGGGCGCAGCAGCGCCTTGACGGCACGGCGCTCGTCCATCGCGCGGTAGGCCTCGGGGGCCTCCTCCAGCGGGAGCGAGAGGTCGAAGACCCGGCCCGGGTCGATCGCCCGGGTCCAGATCAGGTCGATCAGCTCGGGCAGGAAGCGGCGCACCGGAGCGGGGCCGCCGTGCAGGTGGACGCCCGAGAAGAACAGCTGCTCGCCGGGCAGCGAGACGTCGTGAGAGACGCCGACGTAGCCGACGTGGCCGCCGGCCCGGGTGGCGCGGATGGCCTGCAGCATCGACTCCTGGGTGCCGACGGCCTCGACCACCGAGTGCGCGCCCAGCCCGCCGGTGAGCTCCTTGACCTCGGCCACTCCCTCGTCGCCCCGGGAGGTGATGACGTCGGTGGCGCCGAACTCGCGAGCCAGCCGCTGCCGGTCCTCGTGGCGGCTGAAGACGACGATCCGCTCGGCGCCCAGCTGCCGGGCGGCCAGGACGCCGAGCAGGCCGACGGCGCCGTCGCCGACGACGGCGACGGTCTTGCCCGGCCCGGCCTCGGCGGCGACGGCGGCGAACCAGCCGGTGCCGAGCACGTCGGAGGCGGCCAGCAGGCCGGGCACCAGGTCGTCGTCCGGCATGCCGGGGGTGGCGACGAGCGTGCCGTCGGCCAGCGGTATGCGGGCGAACTGCGCCTGCGCGCCCGTGGGGGCGCCGGGCTGCCGGTTGACGCAGTGCGTCTGGTAGCCGGCCCGGCAGATCTCGCAGGTGTTGTCGGAGGCGAAGAACGAGCCGACGACGAACTGGCCGGGCTGCACCGTCCGGACGTCGCTGCCGACCTCCTCGACGACGCCGACGTACTCGTGCCCCATCGGGGACGGACCGTCCACGGCCTCGATGCCGCGGTAGGGCCACAGGTCCGAGCCGCACACGCAGGCGGCGACCAGCCGGATGACCGCGTCGGTGGGCTGCTCGATCCGCGGGTCGGGGCGGTCCTCGACACGGACGTCGCCGGGGGCATGGAGAACGGCTCCTCGCACGGCGGTGCTCCTTCTCTCTGCTGCTGCAGCGGGTGGGGTGTGGACTCCACGGAACCCCGTCCTGCGCCCGCGCGGGGGGTCGGGATTGGGGGGGGGAGAACCTCGACCCCCCTCGAGCGATGGTGCGCCGTACCGTCGACCCGGTGGACAACCGAGCCGAGATCCGGGACTTCCTCGCCAGCCGACGCGCCCGGATCACGCCCGAGCAGGCCGGCCGGCTGCCCGGTGGTGGCCGGCGTCGGGTGCCCGGCCTGCGCCGTGAGGAGGTCGCCGTCCTGGCCGGGGTGAGCACCGACTGGTACACCCGGCTGGAGAAGGGCCACATCGCCGGCGTCTCCGAGGACGTCCTGGAGGCGGTCGCCCGGGCGCTGCAGCTGGACGAGGCCGAGCGGACCCACCTGTTCGACCTCGCCCGGGCCGCCAGGCCGACCCGGGCACCCCAGCGGCGCAGCCGGGCCGGGGTGCCCCCGCGGGTGCAGTGGATGCTGGACTCGATGACCTCGTCGGCGGCGTTCGTGGCCAACGGCCGCATGGACATCGTCGCCGCCAACCCGCTGGCCCGGGCGCTGTACTCGCCGGTGTTCGACGAGCCACGGTGGCGGGCGAACATCGCGCGCTTCCAGTTCCTCGACCCGCGGGCGCGGAACTACCACACCGACTGGGGCGCCGCGGCCAACGTCACCGTCGCGCTGCTGCGCACCGAGGCTGGGCGCGACCCGCACGACCGGGACCTGCGCGAGCTCGTCGGCGAGCTGTCCACCGTCAGCGAGGAGTTCCGCACCCGCTGGGCCGCGCACGAGGTGCGCATCCACCACGCCGGGACCAAGCAGTTCCGCCACCCCGCGGTCGGCACCCTCGAGCTGGTCTACCACAGCCTCGACCTGCCCACGCAGGACCACGGGAAGCTCGTCCTGACCGTCTACACCGCCGAGCCCGGGTCCCCCTCCGAGGACGCCGTCAAGCTCCTCGCCAGCTGGGGGGCGACCGCCGGCCAGCACCAGCCCGGTTCCACGGTCGACCGGGTGTGACCACGTCCCGGGCGCCCCGGGCCGCACGCGGCGTCCGGCGGGAGTGGGACCGGCTGGCCTCGGCGGGCAGCCCGCCGGAGGCCTTCGACGTCTCGATGGTCGCGGGCCTGCCCGAGCCGGCGCGCCGGTGGCTCACCCACGCGCTCGCACCAGGGACGCCGCTGTGGCCCTCGGTCGTCCTCACGATGCGCGGGGAGATCCGGCTCGGCGCCTGGCGGCCCTTCACGGCGGCCCAGGTGCTGCGCCCGCCGCACGGGTTCGTCTGGGCCGCGACGGCCCGCGTCGCCGGCCTCCCGGTCGTGGGCTACGACCGGTACAGCTCGGGATCGGGCGAGATGAACTGGCGCCTGGGCGGGCTGGTCCCCGTCATGACCGCCCGCGGACCCGACGTCACGCGCAGCGCCGCCGGTCGCCTGGCCGGCGAGACGGCGCTGACCCCGACGACCTTCCGCGCGGCGATGTGGACTCCCGGCAGCGACCCGGACCGGACCGTGGCCTCCTGGCGGATCGACCAGCAGGTGGAGAGCGCCGAGCTCCACGTCGGGGACGGCGGGCGGCTGCTCGGTGTCGTCCTGCAGCGCTGGGGCCATCCCGGTGGCGGCCCCTTCGGGCGGTACCCCTTCGGCGTCGCCGTCGAGGCGGAGGAGACCTTCGCCGGCGTGACCATCGGCTCGGTCCTCCGGGCCGGCTGGTGGTGGGGCACCGACCGGCAGCAGGAAGGCGAGTTCTTCCGCGCCGAGATCACCGGCGCGACGTTCGGCTGAGCAGCGCTCCCCTCGCCCGACCAGCACGCCGCAGGAGCCCCGGCCGGGCACCGCGGCGCGCCAGGATGCCCGGCCATGAAGTACGTGATGACCTACCGCGCGGTCGAGGACTTCCTGCCGCTGGCGCAGCAGAACTACCCGGCCCACTCCGCGCGGGTCGACGAGTTCGCACACCGCGGGGACCTGCTGATGGTCGGAACCCTGGACGAGCCGATGAACGGCGACGCGATGGGCGTGTTCACCACCCGGGAGGCCGCCGAGGAGTTCATCGCCGGCGACCCGTTCGTGCTGAATGGCGTGGTGGCCGGCTGGACGGTGCGGCCGTGGCACGAGGTGCTGCAGCCCTGACCCGTCACCCGGACGGGTGACGGCCCGCCGCGCGGACGACGCCGTCGCGCCCGACCTGCCGTTGAGGACGTGTCCGATCCACGACGGAGGAGGTGCACGGTGCGGCTCTCGTTCCTGGTCTACGGCGTGCTCTACGTCGTCGTCGAGATCGTCGGCGCCCAGATCGAGGCGATCGGCTGGCCCCACCTGACCGCTCTGGACGTCGCCACCGCCGTCGCCAACGCCTGCCTGACCGTGGCCGTCGGCATCGCCGTCCTCGTCGGCGCGGACGTCGGCGGGCGGCACTGGCACCGCTCGGTGGTGGCGCGGCGGGAGGAGAGCGCGCGGCTCGCCGCCGAGGCGTGGGCCGAGCCCGGGACGATCACCGTCGCCTCCTGGCGCTCGGAGCCGCTGGCGCTGCCCGCCGGCCGCCCCTGGGAGCCGGCACCCGGCGGCGACTACGCCGTCCCCGCACGTGGCCGGCCGTTCCCCGAGGACGCCGGCCACCTGCTCTGATGCGCGGTGCGGCCGCCGGGGTCCTCAGCCGGCGAGCATCGCCGCCCTGAGGCCCAGGTCGTGCACGGCCGCCACGGCGGCTCCGGCCCGACGGATGGCCCAGGCCAGCGACACGGCGTCGGCGGGGCCGGGCCGCGGGCCGGTGCTCGCGACGAGCTGCTGGACCTCGTCGGCCGACGCGCCTGCGGCGTCCGGGCGCAGAGACGATCGGCCGTCGACCTCCAGCCGCTCGGCGAGGTCGGCGTCGAGGTCGGCCTCGGCGAGGTCGTCGACGTCGACCAGGACGACCGGGTCGGTGGAGGGCGTGGCGGTCATGGCGGAGTCCGTTCCGTCGCGGGGCCGGGTCCGTCCCGGCAGGAACGACGTTCCGGTCCACCCCTCAGCGCCCGCTTCAGGGAGCCGCATGATCGCCGCAAGATCGGACGCACCCGCCCCAACACCCCGCGGACCCCTCTCGACCGCTAGGGTCGTCGCCGTCGGGAAGGCCCTGCGCACTGGCAGGACCCCGATGCACCACCTCAGCTAGGAGCGAGCAATGCCCGAAGGAACTGTCAAGTGGTTCAACGCGGAGAAGGGGTTCGGCTTCGCCACCCCTGACGGTGGCGGACCTGATGTGTTCGTCCACTACTCGGCCATCCAGACCAGCGGGTACCGCTCGCTCGACGAAGGCCAGCGGATCTCGTTCGACATCGAGCAGGGCCAGAAGGGCCCGCAGGCGGCGAACGTCAACCCGCTCTGATCGACCGATCAGCACAGCGCCCCCGCCCGGCTCAGCCGGGCGGGGGCGCTGTCGTCTGTGGGAGCCCTATCGGGCCCGCGGCACGTACCCGCCGATGAGCGCGGACATCAGCAGCGCGCCGGCGTCCGGCCCGACCGCCGCCGCGGCGTCGGCGAAGGCCCGCCAGCGGGTCCGCTCCACGTCGGTCGGCGCGTTCTCCGCCCGGGCGGTGAGCTGCTCGACCAGCCGGTCCCACTCCCCCTGCGGCGTCGGCCAGAGCCCGGCCAGCCGCCGGGCCTCGGCCGAGATCCCGGTGAACCGCACGATCTCGCCGGCGTAGTTCGTCAGCGCCTCGACGTAGCCCGCCGAGACCAGCGCCCGCGCCGCCGCCGTCACCTCGGCCTTGGGCAGCCCGCTGGCCGGCACCACCTGCCCCAGGTAGGGGTTGCCGCCGTACTCCGGCCCGTCGACCAGCCGGGCGATCGCGCGCAGCACCGGCAGGTCGCGGGTGAACCAGACGTCGTCGAGGAGCTCAGGCACCGGGCCAGTGTCCGCTGCACGCGACGGCGCCCCGCCACCCGGGAGGTGACGGGGCGCCGACAGGGTCTCGATCAGGCGTCGCCGGACCGGCGGGCGACCCAGCTCACGCATTGCCCCTGGTTCCGGAACCCGGGAGCGGTGAACTCGGCCCAGCCGTTCTTCCTGCACTGCTCCTTCGCGGTCGGGTACGGCAGCTCGGTCTCGAAGTCGTGGACCGTGCCGTTGACCTGCAGGAGGTCGACCTGGGCGAGCAGCCCGGGGTTGCCGCCACCCTGGTTGACGCCGATCCCGAGGACCGTCGCGTTCTGCAGACCAGCCTGGACCTGCTCCCAGGTCGCCTCCTCCTGGGGGAAGCCGAGGGGCTGAGGCAGCTGCGTCGTGGAGCGGTTCGCGGGAGACCACCAGCCGCCATCACTGGTCGACGGCGAGCGGGTGATCCACCGCCGGGCGTCGGTCGACTCGGCGGTGTAGACGGGTTCCCACACGAGGACGGCGTAGTCCCCCGGCTGCAGGGTGCCGCCGTTGCGGTCGACCTCGATGTTGAGCGCGGGGGCCTGCCGCGGCTCCGCGGGGTTGACCTGAGCGACGTAGGACCGGTAGCCCAGCGTCTCGATGTCGGACAGCGGCGTGCCGGCGAACTCGTAGCTCAACGCGTAGGCCTTCGCGTTGCCGTCCGGTGTGCTGATGACGAGGTGATCGGTCCCGGACGCCGCGTCCGGCGCACCTGGGGCGATTCCGACCGTGCCCGTACCGCGGGTATAGCCGCAGAAGTCGGTGAGCAGCGGGTTGGGGCACGTGTTGGGGGACGCCACGACGGTCAGGTCTAGGGGGACGACGTAGCTCGTGGTCGTCTCGGCCGAGGCGACCCCCGGGAGTCCGACGACGGCGGCGACCACCGCGGCGGTGGGCAGGATCGTGCGACGCATGCACCAGGCCTTCCAGACGGGACGGCTCTCGTGGCCGCCCTCCACCCGGAACCATCGGCAGGCGGACGCGGACCCGGAACGCCCCCGGCATCGACGCCGTCCCGGCACGCCCTCGCGGGAGGACCGCCGCCACGGGCTGGCCGTGCTGCTCGGCTCGGTGCCCGGGCTGGCCGTCGTCGGCACCGCGGCGGACGGCGCGGCCGCGGTGGCGCTCGCCCGCGAGGAGCAGCCCGACGTCGTGGTCATGGACGTCCAGATGCCGGTCCTCGACGGCATCGAGGCCACCCGCCGGATCACCGGCGAGTCGCCGTCGGTCGGGGTCGTCGTCCTGACCATGAGCGAGGACGACGGCACGGTGTTCGCCGCGGTCCGCGCCGGTGCCCGCGGCTACCTGCTCAAGGGCGCCGACCAGGAGGAGGTGGTGCGGGCGATCACCACGGTCGCCGGTGGCGGGGCGGTGTTCGGCGCGGCGCTGGCGCGGCGGATCGCGGAGTTCTTCGCCGCCGGGCCTAGCGGGCCGGAGACCACGTTCCCGCAGCTGACCGCCCGCGAGCGGGAGGTGCTCGACCTGGTCGCGGCCGGGCGGTCCAACGCGCAGATCGCCCGCCGCGCTGTACCTGTCGCCGAAGACGGTGCGCAACAACGTCTCCAACGTGCTGACGAAGCTGCAGGTCACCGACCGGGCGCAGGCGATCGTGCGGGCCCGCGAGCCCGGGCTCGGACGCTGATCCACACTGGCGCGCGGCTCGTACCGTTGAGCGCATGACGACGTCCGCGCAGAACCAGCCGAAGGTGAGCAAGAGCGACGAGGAGTGGCGGGCGCAGCTGTCGCCCGAGGAGTACGCCGTCCTCCGCCAGGCCGGCACCGAGCGGCCGTGGACCGGGGAGTACGTCGACACCAAGACGGAGGGGGTCTACAGCTGCCGCGCCTGCGGGGCCGAGCTGTTCCGGTCGGGGACGAAGTTCGACTCGCACTGCGGCTGGCCGTCGTTCTACGAGCCGTCGTCCGCCGACAACGTGGTGCTCCGCGAGGACCGCAGCCACGGGATGGCGCGCACCGAGGTCCTGTGCGGCACCTGCCACAGCCACCTCGGCCACGTCTTCGACGACGCCCCGCAGACCCCGACCGGCGACCGCTACTGCATCAACAGCGTCTCGATCCGGCTGGAGCCCGCGCAGTCCTGACTCCGCGATCATGAGATCTGGGAAGCGACTCACCGCCGTTCAGCGGTGTGTCACTTCCCGGACTTCATGATCGCCGGGAGGGCAGCGCATCACGGCAGGTCGGCGACCAGCTCGGCGACGGGCTTGCGGACGCCGGTGTAGAAAGGCACCTCCTCGCGGACGTGCCGCCGGGCGGTCGAGGCCCGCAGGTCGCGCATGAGGTCGACGATGCGGTGCAGCTCGTCAGCCTCGAAGGCGAGCATCCACTCGTAGTCGCCGAGGGCGAACGAGGCGACGGTGTTGGCGCGGACGTCGGCGTACCCGCGCGCCATCCGGCCGTGCTCGGCGAGCATCGCCCGGCGCTCCTCGTCGGGCAGCAGGTACCACTCGTAGGACCGCACGAACGGGTAGACGCACACGTAGCGGCGCGGCTCCTCGTCGGCGAGGAACGCCGGGATGTGGCTGCGGTTGAACTCGGCGGGCCGGTGCAGCGCCATCTGCGACCACACCGGCTCCAGGTGCCGCCCCAGCGCGGTGCGCCGCAGCCGGGTGTAGGCCTCCTGCAGCGCCTCGGGCGTCTCGGCGTGCCACCAGACCATGAGGTCGGCGTCGGCACGGAGGCCGCTCACGTCGTAGGTGCCGCGGACGACGACGTCCTTGTGCGCCAGCTCGGCGATCAGCTCGGCGACCTCGTCGGCGACCCGGTGCCGACCCTCCTCGCCCAGCGGGCGGGCCAGTCGGAACACCGACCACATCGTGAAGCGGATGGTGGCGTTCAACTCGTTCGCCCGCTTGCCGATGCTGCGCTGGTCGGTCTGCTCGCTCATGTCCCCATCATCCCCCGCGGCGGCCTCCCTGCAGGGTCCCGCCGCGAGCTCGCGAGTGGCGGGGGGCAGGGAGGTCCTTTCTCAGCGGGAGGCCGGGCCGGTCTCCCGCAGGTCGCGGACGGGCGCGGTGTGCGCGTCGCGGCAGTCGCTGCAGGCGGCCATCCAGACGTGGTGGCGCAGGCAGCGGGCGGGTCGGAGGACGGGTCGGACGGGGTGGTGCACGGTGCTCACTGCGGACTCAACGACCCCGGCTCGCGCCCCATGCCCGGGCCGGCCGTGGCGTCGGCCACCCCTCACAGCAGCGCGTCGACCGCGTGGTACGCGTCGCGGATGCACGCCGGCACGCCGACCCCGCGGAACGCCGCCCCGGCGATCGCCAGCCCCGGCACCGCGCTGACGGCCGCGCGGACGGCGTCCACCCGCTCCTGGTGGCCGACCAGGTACTGCGGCAGTCCGCCACCCCATCGGACGACGCGGGTGGCGACCGGCTCGGGCCGGGACAGCTGCAGCAGGTCGGCGACGTCGGCGACCACGGCCGCGGCGAGGTCGTCGTCGTCCCGCTGCAGCTGGTGCTCGTCGCGGAACCGGCCGACCGACGAGCGCACCAGCAGGTGCCCGCCGTCCAGGTGCGGCCACTTGCGCGAGGAGACAGTGACGCCCTTGACCAGCCGGCCGGTCACCGGCGGCACCAGCAGCCCGGACCCGGCGGCCACCTCCTGCGCCGGGAACGCCATCGCCACCACGGCCATCGACGCGTACGGGATGCCCTGCAGCGGCTCGACCGCGCCCGGCGCGATCCCGGCCAGCAGCCGGGCGGCCTTGGGCGCCGGGGAGGTCACCAGGACGGCGTCCGCGGTCAGCCGCTCGGGGGCGTTGGCCCGGCCGATCGAGAGCTCGAAGCCCGCGGCCGTCCGCACCAGCCCGTGCGCCGGGGTGCGCAGCCGGACCTCGGCGCGGGAGGCCGCGACCAGCGCGGCGGGCAGCGAGCCGATGCCGTCGGCGACGGTCACGAACACCGGGCTGTCCGCGTCGAAGCGGCTGCGCGCCCCGGCGTCGCGGGCGGCCGCCGCCGCACCGAGCACCGACCCGGCGGCCGGCAGGTGCGCGGCCAGCTGCGGCATGGTCGCCACCAGCGAGAGTTCGTCGGCCCGCCCGGCGTAAACGCCGCCGAGCAGCGGCTCGACCAGCCGGTCGACGACCTCGTCGCCCAGCCGCGCGCGCAGCAGGGCGCCGACCGCGACGTCGCCGCCGAGCGTCAGCGGCGGCAGGTCGGCCTCGGCGGCCACCCGGGCCACGCCGGCCGGCGTCAGCACGCCGTCGAGCCCCTCGGCCGACGCCGGGACGCCGAGCACGGTGCCGCCCGGGAGCGGGTACCGGCCGTCGGGCAGCACCACCGACGCCTGCGTGGTGGCCGGCGCGACCAGCCGGTCGGCCAGCCCGAGCCGCTCGACCAGCTGCACCGCCTCGGGCACCCGCGCCAGCACCGCCTCGGGGCCGGTGTCGTACCAGTGCCCGGCCAGCTCGACCCGGTCGAGCTTGCCCCCGACGCGGTCGCCGGCCTCGAGGACGACGACCTCGTCGTCCGGCCGCCGCCGGCGCCACTCGAACGCGGCCGCCAGGCCGGTGATCCCGGCGCCGACGACGACCAGCCGGCTCATCGAGTCGTCAGCTCGTGGACCAGGTCGACGACGGAGGTCAGCACGCCGGGGTCGGTCTCGGGCAGCACGCCGTGGCCGAGGTTGAACACGTGGCCGCGGGCGGCGCGGCCCTGCTGCACGACCCGGCGGACCTCGCGGTCGACGGTGGCGCGGTCGGCCAGCAAAGCGGCCGGGTCGAGGTTGCCCTGCAGCGAGCGCTGCGGGCCCACCCGGCGGGCGGCCTCGTCGAGGGGCACCCGCCAGTCGACGCCCACGACGTCGGCCCCGGCGTCCCCGATCAGCGGGAGCAGCTCGCCGGTGCCGACGCCGAAGTGGATGCGCGGCACGTCGCGGTCGCCGAGCGCGTCGAACACCGCCCGGGAGTGCGGCAGCACCCGCTCGGCGTAGTCGGCCGCGGAGAGCACGCCGGCCCAGGAGTCGAACAGCTGCACGGCCGAGGCGCCGGCGTCCACCTGCGTGGTGAGGAACGTCGCCGCGGAGACGGCGAGCCGGTCCAGCAGCCGGCCCCACGCCTCGGGCTCGGCGTACATGAAGGCCTTCGTACGGGCGTGCTCCTTGGAGGGGCCACCCTCGATCAGGTAGGTGGCGAGGGTGAACGGCGCGCCGGCGAAGCCGATCAGCGGCGTCGTCCCCAGCTCGGCGACCAGCCGGCGGACGGCGGTGGCGAGGAAGGCCAGCCGGTCGGGCTCCAGCGGCGGCAGCGCGTCGACGTCGGCGACGGTGCGCACCGGCTGGGCGATGACCGGACCCACGCCGGGCTTGATGTCGATGTCGACGCCGGCCACCACCAGCGGCAGCACGATGTCGGAGAAGAGGATCGCGGCGTCCACGCCGTGCCGGCGCACCGGCTGCAGGGTGATCTCGGTGACCAGGTCCGGGTCCTGGCAGGCCTCGAGCATCCGGGTGCCGGCCCGCAGCGCCCGGTACTCCGGCAGCGACCGGCCGGCCTGGCGCATGAACCACACCGGGGTGCGCCGCACCGGCAGGCCGCGGGCGGCCCGGACCAGGTCCGAGTCGGCGGGAGAGGACGCGGGGGTCGGCGCGGCGTCGGCAACGGCGGTCACGACGACCCATCCTCCCAGAACCCGCGCGGCGCGTCGGCGGCACGGGGCGGTCGGGCGACCTACCCTGCGAACGTGGAGCCTTCCAGCCTGGCCGGCACCGGCCACGGTGCGGACCGGCCCGGCGGCGAGCCGCCGGCCGAGTTCCGCGCTGCCCTGGAGGCGCTGGCGCAGGTGACCGCCCGCCCCGAGATCGTGCTCGAGGCCATCCCCGCCCCGCAGCGGCTGGCGCCCCACGCGTACGCGATCGGCGCGCTGGTCACCGAGCCGGACGGCGACGAGGACGTCGAGGTCGCCAGCGGGCGCTTCATCGTGCTGTACGACCCGGCCGGCCACGAGGCCTGGGCCGGCACCACCCGCTGTGTCGGCTACCTGTCGGCCACGACCGACGAGCACATGGTCGACGACGCGATGTTCTCCGAGGTGGCCTGGAGCTGGCTGACCGACGCCCTCGAGGAGTGCGGCGCGGCGTCGCACGCCCTCGGCGGCACCGTCACCCGCACCGCCTCGACCCGGTTCGGCGAGCTCGCCGGCCCCGAGCACTCGGTCGACGTCGAGATCCGCGCGTCCTGGACGGCGGAGGACACCCACCTCGACCGGCACCTCACCGCGTGGCTGGACGTGCTGGGCAGCGCGGCCGGGCTGCCACCGCCCGGCGTGCGGCTGCTGGGTCCCTCCGGGCAGCCGGACGACGGCACTCCGTAACATCGGTGTCCCAGGGGTGCGCGCCACCCCCGCGCCGGCGCCCCTCTCCCGGGGCCTGCTGCGGCCCCGCCGCGGAACCGCGCGCTGACCACGCTGTCGAGACGGGCGAGAAGGTGGACCTGCCCTGAGCACCCAGCCCATGCCCGCCGAGCCCCTCCCCGCGTCCGACGACGAGCCGACCGCTCCCCCGGCGGTCCCGCTGCTCGCCCCCCGTGACGGGCTGCCCCCGGTCGTCGAGACCTCCACTGCGCTGGTCGACTACGCCGAGGCACTGGTGGCGGGCAAGGGCCCGGTCGCCGTCGACGCCGAGCGCGCCTCCGGCTACCGCTACGGCCAGAAGGCCTACCTGGTGCAGCTCCGCCGTGCCGGCGCGGGTACCGGGCTGGTCGACCCGATCCCGCTGCCCGACCTGTCGGTGGTGCAGGAGGCGATCGCAGACGCCGAGTGGGTGCTGCACGCGGCCAACCAGGACCTGCCCTGCCTGGCCGAGATCGGCCTCGTGCCGGCCCGCGTCTTCGACACCGAGCTCGCCGCCCGGCTGGCCGGGCTGCCCCGGGTGGGCCTGGGTGCCGTCGTCGAGTCGCTGCTGGGGTACTCGCTGCAGAAGGGCCACTCGGCCGCCGACTGGAGCACCCGCCCGCTGCCGGAGGAGTGGCTGGTCTACGCCGCGCTGGACGTCGAGGTGCTCGTCGACCTGCGCGACGCGCTGGCCGCCCTCCTCGAGGAGCAGGGGAAGACCGAGTGGGCCCGGCAGGAGTTCGAGGCGATCCTGACCGCGGGGCCGCCCGCGCCCAAGGCCGACCCCTGGCGGCGGACGTCGGGCGTGCACGGCCTGCGCAACCGCCGGCAGCTGGGCATGCTCCGCTCGCTCTGGCAGGCGCGTGACGAGCTGGCCCGCCGCCGCGACGTCGCCCCTGGGCGGGTGCTGCCCGACGCGGCGATGGTCTCCGCGGTGCAGGCCGACCCGCGGACCGAGGCCGCGCTGCTGGAGCTGCCGGTGTTCCGCGGCCGGGCCAACCGCAAGTTGGTGGACACCTGGTTCAGGGCGCTGGCCCGCGGTCGCCAGCTGCCGGAGTCCGAGCTGCCCCCGCACAGCCGCTCCGGCGACGGCCCGCCCCCGGTGAGCCGCTGGGCCGACCGCGACCCGGCCGCCGCCACCCGGCTGCAGGCCGCCCGCGCCGGGCTGGCCGAGCTGGCCGCCACGCACTCCCTGCCGGTGGAGAACCTGCTCTCCCCCGACCTCGTGCGGCGGCTGATGTGGACCCCGCCCGAGCCGCGGGACGCGGACACGGTGGTCGCGACGCTGCGGGCCGGCGGCGCCCGCGAGTGGCAGGTCGAGCTGACCCGCGACCTGCTCACCGACGCTCTCGACCGGGCGTGAAGACCGGGGACCGCCGCCCGCCGCCGGGACTGCCCTCCCCGGCGAGGGGACCGACCCCGCGGGGTGACGTGCCGCGCTTGGAACCGCGGTTACCGGCGGGTAACTTGATCGGTGTCGCGCCGACCCGGCCCGGCACCGATCTGCTGCGGAGGTCCTGTGTCATCTGGAGAACGGCGGCCACGCTCGCTGCGTGAGGTCGTCTTCGTCGACGGCGTGCGCACCCCCTTCGGCAAGGCCGGCCCCAAGGGCGTCTACGCCGAGACCCGCGCCGACGACCTGGTCGTGCGGGTGATCCGCGAGCTGCTGCGCCGCAACCCGGCGCTGCCGGCCGACCGGATCGACGAGGTGGCCATCGCCGCCACCACGCAGGTCGGCGACCAGGGCCTGACCATCGGCCGCACCGCCGCGCTGCTGGCCGGGCTGCCGAAGTCGGTGCCCGGCTACGCGATCGACCGCATGTGCGCCGGCGCGATGACCGCGGTGACCACCACCGCGTCGGGCATCGCCTTCGGCGCCTACGACGTCGCCATCGCCGGCGGGGTCGAGCACATGGGCCGCCACCCGATGGGCGAGGGCGCCGACCCGAACCCGCGGTTCTTCAGCGAGAAGCTCGTCGACGGGTCCGCGCTGGTCATGGGCGCCACCGCGGAGAACCTGCACGACCGCTTCCCGCACCTGACCAGGGAGCGCGCCGACGCCTTCGCGCTGGCCAGCCAGCAGCGGTACGCCAAGGCCGTCGCCAACGGGCAGATCGGTCCGGAACTGGTGACCGTCGCCACGCGCAGCGCCGAGCAGGGCTGGGGCCTGGCCACCGTCGACGAACCGCCGCGGCCGAACACCACCCTCGAGGACCTGGCGACGCTGAAGACGCCGTTCCGCCCGCACGGGCACGTCACCGCCGGCAACGCGGCCGGTCTCAACGACGGCGCCACCGGCTGCCTCCTCGCCGCCGAGGAGGTCGCGCTCGAGCTGGGGCTGGACATCGGCATGCGGCTGGTCGGCTACGGCTTCGTCGGCGTCGAGCCCGAGGTCATGGGCGTCGGCCCGGTGCCCTCGACCGAGCGCGCGCTGGCCCGCACCGGCCTGACCATCGACGACATCGGGCTGTTCGAGCTCAACGAGGCCTTCGCCGTCCAGGTGCTGGCCTTCCTCGACCACTTCGGCATCGCGGACGACGACGAGCGGGTCAACCCGTGGGGCGGCGCCATCGCCGTCGGCCACCCGCTGGCCTCCTCCGGCGTCCGGCTGATGACCCAGCTGTCCCGCCAGTTCGCCGAGCGGCCCGACGTCCGCTACGGCCTGACCGCCATGTGCGTGGGCCTCGGCATGGGCGCCACCGTGATCTGGGAGAACCCGAACTGGGAGGGGGTCGCCACGTGACCGCGACGTTCGAGAACGAGGTCGTCACGCAGGCGAAGGTCCGGTACCTGCGGGCGCCCGGGCTCGCCGGTGAGATGGCCCTGATCACCCTGGACAACGGGCACGACCACACCCGCCCGTCCACCTTCGGTCCCGGCGGGCTGGCGTCGCTGGACGCCGCGCTCGACGAGGTCGCCGCGCGCACCCCGGCCCCCGCGGCCATCGCCGTCACCGGCAAGCCCTTCGTCTTCGCCGTCGGCGCGGACCTCTCCGGCGTCCCGGCGATCACCTCGGCCGACGACGCCCGCCAGATCGCCGAGACCGGACACCGGGTGTTCCGCCGGCTCAAGGACTCCGCGATCCCGACGTTCGCCTTCGTCAACGGCGCGGCGCTCGGCGGCGGCCTGGAGCTGGCGCTGCACTGCCACCACCGGACCATCGCCACGACCGCCGTGGTGGCCTTCCCCGAGGCCTTCCTCGGCCTGGTGCCCGGCTGGGGCGGCACGCAGCTGCTGCCGAACCTCATCGGCATCGACCCGGCGGTCACCGTCGTCGTCGAGAACGCCCTCGCGCAGAACAGGACGACGCCCGGGCCGAAGGCGGCGGAGCTCGGCATCGCCGACGCGCTGTTGGAGCCCGCCGACTTCCTCGAGCGCTCGCTGGAGTGGGCCGTCGGCGTGCTCACCGGCGAGGTGACCGTCTCCCGGCCCGAGGTCGACCGCGCGGCGTGGGACGACGCGATCGCCCGGGCTCGCGGCATCGTCGCGGCGCGCACCCGCAACGCCTCCCCCGGCGCGCTGCGCACCGTCGACCTGCTCGACCTGGCCCGCCAGGGCGTCGGGGGCGAGGCCTTCACCGCCGGCACCGCGGCCGAGGACCAGGCGCTGGCCGACCTGCTGATGAGCGACGAGCTGCGGGCCGGCCTCTACGCGTTCGACCTGGTCAACAAGCGGGCCAAGCGGCCGGCCGGCGCCCCCGACCGGAAGCTGGCCCGCACGGTCACCAAGGTCGGCGTCGTCGGCGCGGGCCTGATGGCCTCGCAGCTGGCGCTGCTGTTCGTCCGGCGGCTCGAGGTGCCCGTCGTCCTCACCGACATCGACCAGGCGCGCGTCGACAAGGGCGTCGGCTACGTGCACGGCGAGCTCGAGAAGCTGGCCGCCCGCGGCCGGCTCTCGGCCGACGCGCTCAACCGGCTCAGGGGCCTGGTCACCGGGGCCCTCGACAAGGCCGCCTTCGCCGACGCCGACCTCGTCATCGAGGCCGTGTTCGAGGAGATGTCGGTCAAGCAGCAGGTCTTCGCCGAGGTCGAGGCCGTCGTCAGCCCCGAGTGCGTGCTCGCCACGAACACCTCGGCGCTGTCGGTCACCGAGATGGCGTCGAAGCTCGAGCATCCCGAGCGGGTCGTGGGGCTGCACTTCTTCAACCCGGTCGCCGTCCTGCCGCTGCTCGAGGTGGTGCGCGCCGAGCAGACCGACGACGCGACGCTGGCCACTGCCTTCGCCGTCGGGAAGGCGCTGAGGAAGAGCTGCGTGCTGGTCGCCGACGCCCCGGCGTTCGTGGTCAACCGGCTGCTCACCCGCTTCCTGGGCGAGGTGACCGCGTCGGTGGAGCAGGGCACGCCGGTGACCGTCGCCGACCGGGCGCTGGACCCGCTGGGCCTGCCGATGACGCCGTTCGAGCTGCTCACGCTCGTCGGCCCGCCGGTGGCGCTGCACGTGGCCGAGCGGATGCACGAGGCCTTCCCCGACCGGTTCGCCGTCGGTGAGGGGCTGCGCCGGATGGTCGAGCGGGGCAAGTCGTCGGTGTACAGCGAGCCGGGCGTCGTCGACCCCGACCTCGCCGGCATCGGCCCTGGCTCTCCCGCCCACCCAACGCCGCTGACCGAGGAGCAGGTGCGCGAGCGCGCGGTTCAGGCCCTGGCCCACGAGATCCGGCTGATGCTCGACGAGGGCGTCGTCCAGGCGGTGCAGGACATCGACCTGTGCATGGTCCTCGGCGCCGGCTGGCCGTTCTGGCTGGGCGGCATCTCCGCCTACCTGGACCGCGCCGGGGTCTCCGAGCAGGTGACCGGCTCCCGGTTCCTCCCGAAGGGCGTCGCCAGCCTGCCTGAGCACCGCCTCCCGATGATCAGCTGACCTGGTCACCGCCTGTCCTGGCTCACCACCGGTGCTGAGCCAGGACAGGCGACGGTGAGGCAGGACGGCGAAGGGCCCGGACCCCGCGGGGGTCCGGGCCCTTCGCCGTCTCAGCTGCGGAACTTGTGGGTGAGGCTGGCCATCGTCCGGTCCACCGAGGCGATCTTGACGTGCGAGAGCCCGCTCGTCGCGCCGGCCGCGAGCACCGCCTCGTGAGCGGCCCGCAGCGTCGCCCAGACCGCGTCGTCGTCACCCTCGAGGGTCGTGCCGAGGGCACTCACCTCGTAGCGGAGCCCGGAGTCCCGGATCACCCCGATCGCGGCCTCGACGTACGCGTGGGGGTCGTCGGGCGTCCCGGCCGGCGAGGGCGCGACCTGGATCTCGGCTATCACGGCCGCTCCTCGACCGCCTCGGCCACGCTGCCCTCGGCGCGCTCGTCGAGCACCGCCGCCCACTCCGCGATCCGGCGAGCGACGTCCTGCTCGGTCAGGCCGACGTCGGCCAGCACCTGGCCGACGCTGCCGTGCTCGAGGAACGCCTGCGGCAGGCCCAGCGCCCGCAGCGGGACGTCGGCGCCGCGGTCCTGCAGCGCCTGGGTGAGCGTGGTGCCCACGCCGCCGGCCCGGCCGCCGTCCTCCACGGTGACCACCAGGCGGTGGGCGGCCGCGAGGTCGACCAGCTCGGACGAGACCGGCAGCACCCAGCGCGGGTCGACGACGGTCACCTCGATGCCGTGGTCGGCGGCGCGCTCCGCGGCAGCCAGGCACAGCGGGACCATCGAGCCGACCGCGACCAGCAGCACCTCCTGCTTCGCGCCGCGGCGCAGCACGTCGACCGGCCCGCGCCGCTCCAGCGCCGGGACGTCGACCGGCGGGGTGCCCTTCGGGAACCGGACGACGCTCGGCCCGTCGGTCACCTCGACCGCCTCGCGCAGCGCCTCCCGCAGCGTCGCCTCGTCCCGCGGCGCGGCCAGCCGCAGCCCGGGCACGACGGAGAGGATCGACATGTCCCACATGCCGTTGTGCGAGGCGCCGTCGCTGCCGGTGACCCCGGCCCGGTCCAGGACGACGGTGACCGGCTGCCGGTGCAGCGCGACGTCCATGAGCAGCTGGTCGAAGGCCCGGTTGAGGAAGGTCGAGTAGACCGCGACCACCGGGTGCAGCCCGCCCATCGCCAGGCCTGCGGCCGAGGTCAGCGCGTGCTGCTCGGCGATGCCGACGTCGTAGGTGCGCTCCGGGAAGCGCTCGGCGAAGGCGGCCAGGCCGGTCGGGTGCAGCATCGCCGCGGTGACCGCGGCGACGTCGGAGCGCTCGGCGCCGATGCGCACCAGCTCGTCGGAGAAGGCCGTCGTCCAGTCCCGGCCCTGGGCGGCCGGGCTCGCCCCGCTGTCGGGGTCGAAGACGCCGGTGGCGTGCCAGGCGTCGATCTGGTCGGTCTCGGCCGGCGGGTAACCGAAACCCTTGGTGGTGACGGCGTGCACGATGACCGGCCCGCCGAAGGAGCGGGCGCGGCGCAGCGCGGACTCCATCGCCCGGACGTCGTGCCCGTCGACCGGGCCGAGGTACTTCAGGCCGAGGTCCTCGAACATGCCCTGCGGGGAGAGCACGTCCTTGAGGCCCTTCTTGATGGCGTGCAGCGCGTCGTAGAGCGCCGAGCCCAGCACCGGGGCCCGGTGCAGCGCCTGCCGCACCTGCAGCAGCGCCTGCTCGTAGCCCGGGCGCAGCCGCAGCGTGGCCAGCGCGTCCGCGACGCCGCCGATCGTCGGCGAGTAGGAGCGGCCGTTGTCGTTGACCACGATGACCACCGGGCGGTCCTGGGCGCCGGCGATGTTGTTCAGCGCCTCCCAGGCCATGCCGCCGGTGAGCGCGCCGTCGCCGATGACGGCGACGACGGGGCGCTGCTCGCCGCGGACGGCGAAGGCCTTGGCCAGCCCGTCGGCGTAGGACAGCGAGGTGGACGCGTGGCTGTTCTCCACCCAGTCGTGCTCGCTCTCGGCGCGGCTCGGGTAGCCGGAGAGGCCGCCGCGCTGGCGCAGCCGCTGGAAGTCCGTCACCCGGCCGGTGAGCATCTTGTGCACGTAGCTCTGGTGGCCGGTGTCGAAGACGATCGGCTCGCGCGGGGAGTCGAACACCCGGTGCAGGGCGATGGTCAGCTCGACCGCGCCGAGGTTGGGACCGAGGTGCCCGCCGGTCTTGGCGACGCTGGTGACCAGCGCGTCGCGGATCTCGGCGGCCAGGGCCGGCAGCTGCTCGGCCGGCAGCGCCTTCAGGTCGTCAGGGCTGTGGAGCGATCGCAGGAGCGACACGAGGGGGGTGCGTCCTCTCCATCGGCGGCAGGTGCGGCGTCGCGAGTGCCGCCGACCAACTGTAGACGCGTGCGCGCGTGCCGTCCGGGCGAGCGCGGGCCTCCGGGGTACGGCTCACAGCCGCGGCACCCAGCGCTCGCCCCGCAGCGCACCGGCCACCACGTCGACCCCGCGGGCGGCCGAGGCGAGCCGGACGCCCTCCCGCTCGTACGCGGCGATCGCCGCCTCCATGGCGTCGGCCGGCAGTTCGTCGGCGAGCTCCACCCGCACCGTGCGCCAGCCGGCGCGGGCCGCCTCCAGGCCGGCGGTGACGTGGTCGCGGGCGAAGCGGGCCAGCAGCACCGGGTAGCGGCGCAGCACCTCGTGCGCCCGGTAGTCCGGTGGCACGAGGTCGAACAGCCAGGCCACGGCGGTGTGCTCCCAGTCGGGGGCGCCGGGCGGCCGCACGGCGGCGGGCCAGCCCGGTGGCAGCATCGCGTCCACCGCGCCAGTCTGCCGCACCTGTCGAACGCACGTTCGATTCACCGCGCCGGCCGGCGGCGAGATCGGCGAGCTCGCCCGGCTGCAGGGTCGGATCCGTGCGAGATCGACGATCCCGCCGGCCCCCTGCAGGGTCCCGCCGCGAGCTCGCCGGTGGCGGGGGCAGGGGTCCTCCCTCAGGAGGTGGGGCGCTTGAGCCAGAACTGCTCGAAGCCCCAGGTGCCGGCTCCGCTGGAGTGGTAGCTGACCAGCTCCCACCCCTCGCTGCCGAGCCGGTTGAGCACCGAGCTGGTGTCACCGACCTGCCGCTCCGGCTGCCCGCCGGGGAGCTTGACGCTCACCCCAGCCCGCTGCGACTCCGCGTCGTTGGCCGTGATGACCGAGGCGTACTCCCAGGTGGTCACGGAGAGCCACCGTAGTCGGTCGCCGTCGCCTCCTCCCGGACCGGCCGACCGGATCCCGGCCGGACCCTTCCGTCACCGCCGCATCCGGGTTACCGTCACCTTGCGCGCCCATCCGAACGCTCTGCGTGTGCAGACCGGGGGTGCCGTTCCCGGGCCCCGCGCCCGACCGCCGCCGCACGCTCCGCCCGAGGGGACTACCCGCATGCTCCGCCTGTCGCGCGCCCGCACCGAGGGCTCCCGTCCGCCCCGGATCGCGACCACCGCCCTGGGCATGCTGTCCTTCGTCGGCATGGCCGCCGGGCTGGGCGCCGTCGCGGCCGACGACGGCGGGGTGTCCGGTCCGGGCACCACGTCGGCGCACAGCGCGGTCGACGTGTCCGGCAGCGGTGTCGGGGATGCCGTCCGCGCCGGGGAGATCGGGGACGCCGCGCGCGCCGGCGAGCTCGGCGAGGCGCTCCGGGCCGCCGAGAGCCGCACCCCGGTCCCCTCCGTCGCCGCTCCCCTTCCCGCGGACGCCGGGACGCCGACCGCCGCAGCGGTACCGGCGCCCGTCCCGCCCGCCGAGAGCGCCGCACCCGCACCGGCTCCGGTGCCTGCCCCTGCGCCGGCCCCGGCCGCCTCACCGGCGCAGCAGCCGGCCCCGGCCTCGTCGGCCACGTCACCGTCGGCCGCGTCACCCGCAACACCGGCGCCGCAGGCCCCCGCCGTCCCGACGCCGGCCGTCCCGGCACCCGTCGTCCCCCGGCCGGTCGTCCCGGCGCCGCCGGTGCAGGCCGTCCCGCAGGTCCTGCCGACGACGCCCTCGGCGGAGCCGACACCGGCCGAGCCCACGGAGACCGCCACGGCGACCGAGCCGGCTCCGGAGGAGGAGCGCGAGAACCGCGGCCGCGGCCGCGACTGACCCGTCAGGCGCGCTCGAGCAGCGCCACGCACTCCACGTGCGCGGTCATCGGGAAGGCGTCGAAGCCGCGCAGCCCGGTCAGCCGGTAGCCCGCCCCGGCGAAGGCGGCGACGTCGCGCGCCAGTGACGCCGGATCGCAGGCCACGTAGACCACCGCGCGCGGCCCGGCCCCGGCGAGCACCCGGCTCACGGCCGCCCCGGCGCCGGCCCGCGGCGGGTCGAGGACGACGACGTCGGGCGCTCCCCCGAGCTCGGCGAGCAGGTCGGTGAGCCCCTCGGCGTCCACCTCGCCCTGCCAGACCTCGGCCTGCGGCAGCGCGGCCAGGTTGGTCTCGGCGGCGGCGCAGGCGGTCTCGTCGGCCTCCACGCAGACCACCCGTCCCGCGGTCCCGGCGGCGGGGGCGAGCGCGCCGCCGAAGAGACCGGCCCCGGCGTAGAGGTCGAGCACCGTCTCCCCCGGCCGGACGCCGGCGAACGCGGCCACCGCCCTGGTGAGCGCGTCGGCGGCGGCGGGGTGCACCTGCCAGAAGCCGGTGCCCTCGACCTCCCAGTCGCGACCGGCGGCCGTCCGCGCGGACCGCCCGGCCGGCTCGGCCGGCACGTCCTCCCCGGCGCGCAGCACCCGCGTCGACTGCGGCCGACCGCGGCGGTCCAGCCGAGTGGTGGTCACCGTGCCGGCGGAGTCGACGGCGACGTCCACCGCGCCGGCACCGGGCCACCGGCGGTCGAGGACGGCGTGGGCGGCCGGCTCCACCGTGATCGGGCAGTCGTCGAGCAGCACCAGGTCGTGGGAACGGTGCCGGCGCAGTCCCGGCGCCCCGGCGCGGTCGACGGCGAAGCGGGCGCGGGTGCGCCAGCGCAGCGGGCCGCCGGGCAGCTCCTCGACGGCGAGGTCGCGCACGACGGCGTCCTCACCGGACAGCCCGCCCAGCCGGGTCAGCTGCTCGCGGACCACCGCGGCCTTGAGCCGGCGCTGGCCCTCAGGAGCGGCGTGCTGCCAGTCGCAGCCGCCGCAGCGCCCGGGCCCGCTGTACGGGCAGGGCCGGGGTACCCGGTCGGCCGCGGCCTCGAGCACCTCGACGGCGTCGGCGCGGCAGAAGCCGGGCTGGCGGTCCTCGGTGACCCGGACGACGACCCGCTCCCCGGGCAGCGCGTGCCGCACGAACACGACGCGGCCCTCGTGGCGGGCGACGCAGTGCCCCCCGTGGGCCACGGGGCCGACGGTGACCTCGAACTCGCGCCCGGTCCAGCCGGCACCCCGGTCCGGCCGTGGCCGCCTGCCGCGGGCGGCCCCCTCCAGGGCACCGCCGCGAGCCTGCGAGTGGCGGGGAGGAGGGGGTCCTTCATCCATACGGCGTGTGCTCCTGCTCGTCGGTCAGGCCTCGGCGCAGGTCGCCGGGTGCCGGCCCGGTGGCGCGCAGCCCGGCGTCCTCCCGGCCGATCGAGCTCTCCAGCTGCCAGGGCACCGAGGTGATCATCACGCCGGGCTGGAACTGCAGGCGGGCGCGCAGGCGCAGCGCGCTCTGGTTGTGCAGCAGGTTCTCCCACCAGTGCCCGACGACGTACTGGGGCACGAAGACGACGACGAGCTCGCGGGGGCTGTCGCGGCGGATGGACTTGACGAAGTCGACGACCGGCCGGGTGATCTCCCGGAACGGCGACTCCACCACCGTCAGCGGCACGGGGATGTCGTAGCGCTCCCACTGCTGCTGCAGGGCCCGCGTCTCCGCGTCGTCCACGTTGACCGTCAGCGCGGTGAGGTGGTCCGGCCGAGTGGCGCGGGCGAAGGCCAGCGCCCGCAGCGTCGGCTTGTGCACCCGGGAGACCAGCACGACGGCGTGCACCTTGCTGGGCAGCAGGCGCGAGTCGGTGTCGGGCACCAGCTGCTCGGCGACGTGCGAGTAGTGCCGGTTGATCGCCCTCATCAGGAGGAACAGCACCGGCATCACCAGCAGGACCAGCCAGGCGCCGCGGGTGAACTTCGTGACGATGATGATGAGCAGCACCACCGTGGTCAGCGTGCCGCCGACGGCGTTGATGGCCTGCGAGCGGCGGATCCGGGCGCGGGCCTGCGGATCGTCCTCCGAGCGCAGCTCCCGGTTCCAGTGCCGGACCATGCCCCACTGGCCGATGGTGAAGCTGGTGAAGACCCCGACGATGTACATCTGGATCAGCCGGTTGACGTCGGCACCGAAGGCGGCGATCAGCAGCGCGGCGAACCCGGCCAGCAGCAGGATGCCGTTGCTGTAGACCAGCTTGTCGCCACGGGTGTGCAGCTGGCGGGGGAGGAACCGGTCCTGGGCGAGCACCGAGCCCAGCAGCGGGAAGCCGTTGAACGCGGTGTTCGCGGCCAGGATGAGGACCAGCGCGGTGGCCGCCTGGATGTAGAAGAAGCCCGGCGACGTGGGGCCGCCGAACACCGCCGCGGCGATCTGCGCGATGACGGTCCGCTGCGGTTCGGTCTCGCACCCGGTGAAGCCCACGAGGTCGCAGGGGTGCTCGGCGTACTTCACGTCGGCGGCGAGGGCCAGCGCCGTGACGCCGGAGAACATCGTCGCGGCGATGCCGCCCATCAGCGCCAGCGTCGTCGCCGCGTTGCGGCTCTTCGGTGGCTTGAACGCCGGGACGCCGTTGGCGATCGCCTCGACACCGGTGAGGGCGGTGCAGCCGGACGCGAAGGCGCGCAGCACGAAGAACACCAGCGCCAGACCGGTGACCTGCTCGAACCCGGGCTCGGGGGTGATCGAGTAGCCGGCGCTCTCCGCATCGAGGCCCGCACCGAAGAGGTGGCGGATCAGCCCGGTGACGGTCATCACCAGGATGCCGGAGATGAACAGGTAGGTCGGGACGGCGAAGGTGCGGCCGGACTCCCGCAGCCCGCGCAGGTTGGCCGCGGCCAGCACCGCCACCAGCCCCACGGCGATGGCGACCCGGTGCTGGTTCAGGTCGGGGAACGCCGAGATGATGTTGTCGGTGCCGGCCGCCACCGACACGGCCACGGTCAGCACGTAGTCCACGAGCAGCGCGCTGGCCACGGTCAGCCCGGCGAACTGGCCGTGGTTCTTCATCGCGACCTCGTAGTCGCCGCCGCCGGAGGGGTAGGCCCGCACCACCTGCCGGTAGGAGAGGACGACGGTCACCAGCAGCAGGACGACGGCGATCGCCAGCCACGGGGCCAGGTAGAGGAACGCCGTCCCGGCCAGGGTCAGGACGATGAGGATCTCCTGCGTGGCGTACGCCACGGAGGACAGCGGGTCGCTCGCGAAGATGGGCAGCGCCAGGCGCTTGGGCAGCAGGGACTCCCCCAGCCGGTCACTGCGCACGGGGCGGCCCAGGACCAGGCGCTTCGGGAGTTGTCCGAGGTCGGACAGGGTCGGCACGGCGGCGATGGTACGGACGGCGGGACCCCTCGCGCCCCCGCCAGGAGGGTGAGTTGCGGCGCTGCGGACCGCGGCCGCTTCCCCGCCCAGGTGTAGCTTCGCGGCCGGACACGCGCCGGGTTCCGACCCCGGCGCACCGGACCTGCGAGCTCGGGAGTTGCACGTGCACGTGGTCGTGATGGGCTGCGGCCGCGTCGGGTCGGCGATCGCCCGCCGGCTCGAGGAGGTCGGGCACAGTGTGGCCGTGATCGACCAGGACCCGGAGGCCTTCCGCCGGCTGGGCCCGGACTTCGCCGGCCGGCAGGTCACCGGCCTGGGCTTCGACCGGCAGACGCTGCTCGACGCCGGCGTCGACTCCGCCGGCGCGTTCGCCGCGGTGAGCAGCGGCGACAACTCCAACATCATCAGCGCCCGAGTGGCCCGCGAGACCTTCGGCGTGCAGCACGTCGTCGCCCGCATCTACGACTCCAAGCGCGCCGAGATCTACGAGCGGATGGGCATCCCCAGCGTCGCCACCGTCCCCTGGACGGTGAACCGGCTGCTGCGCGAGCTGCTCTCGGTCAAGGTCAGCGAGCTGTGGCGCGAGCCCACCGGCCAGGTGCTGCTCATGCGGGTCACCGTCACCGAGCCGTGGGTCGGGCGGCGGCTGACCGAGCTGGAGGCCGCCTCCGGGGCGCGCGCCGCCTGGCTGGTCCGCTTCGGCGACGCCCAGCTGCCCACCGCGGGCACCGTGCTGCAGGACGGCGACCAGCTCGTGGTCGCCGCGACCGACGCGATCACCCAGCGGGTGCACCAGGTCGTCGAGCAGGGCCCCACGGGAGGGGGACACTGATGCGCACGGCACGAGGGGACCGAGCATGAGAGTCGCCATCGTGGGCGCGGGTGCCGTGGGGCGCTCGATCGCCGGGGAACTGCTCTCCAACGGGCACACCGTGATGCTCATCGAGAAGGACGGCCGCAAGGTGCGCACCCGCGCGGTGCCCGGCGCCGAGTGGGTGCAGGCCGACGCGTGCGAGGTCTCCTCCCTGGAGGAGGCACAGCTGGCCACCTGCGACGTCGTCGTGGCGGCCACCGGCGACGACAAGGCCAACCTGGTCGTCTCGTTGCTGGCCAAGACCGAGTTCGCGGTCAACCGGGTCGTCGCCCGGGTCAAGGACCCGCGCAACGAGTGGCTCTACACCGAGGCGTGGGGCGTCGACGTCGCCGTCTCGACCCCTCGGGTGCTCGCAGCGCTGGTCGAGGAGGCGGTGACCGTCGGCGACGTCGTCCGGCTCATGAGCTTCCGCAAGGGCGCGGCCAACCTGGTCGAGATCACCCTCGCCGAGGACACCCCGTGGGCCGGGAAGCCGCTGCGCGAGGTGCCGCTGCCGCGGGAGACGGTGCTGACCGCCGTCCTGCGCGGCGACCGGGTGATCACCCCCACCCCCGACGAGCCGCTGGAGGTCGGCGACGAGCTGCTGTTCGTCACCCACGCCGACGTCGAGGAGCAGCTGCAGCAGGTGCTCTCCCCCGCGCCCTCGTTCTAACCGAGGTCCGTCTCGGGGGACCGTCGGCCCTCCTGCAGGGGCCCGCCGCGAGCGTGCGAGCGGTGGGGGGCAGGAGGGCCCTTCACGCGGTGCCGGTGCAGCCGGGACACCACCCACAGGGTCGCCACGACCTCCACGGCGGTGACCGGCAGACCGAGCAGCAGCGAGGCGGTGCCCAGCAGCTCGACCTCGTCGGCGCGGTAGAGCACCCACTGGACGGCGACGCGCACGAGGAAGACGACGCCCCACAGCAGCGTCAGCCAGGAGTAGGCGCGCACCATCCGCGGGTCGTCGCGCCAGTGCCGCTCGGGCGCGGGGTCCGCCGGGCGGGCACCGGTCGGTGCGGGCGGCGGCGGCCGGTGGTGGAGGGTGGCGTTGACGCGGTCGAAGCGGCGCCGCAGCCCCGGGAGCGAGTGCGACGCCATCGAGCCCAGGTGGCTGGGGGCCAGGAACTCGGCGACCACGCCCACCAGCGGCCACCGGACGGCGATCGAGCCGATCAGCACCACGCCGAGGGCGGCGTTGCGGATCAGGCCGGGGACGAAGAAGTCGCGGGCCTGCCCCGACGCGGCGGCGATGGCGACGGCGATCGCGACGCCGAAGAGCCCGCTGAAAGCCTGCTGCACGCTCTCGCGGCGCACCAGGCGCCACCCGAAGAGCAGGACGGCGGCGGCGAGCGCGGCGACGATGCCGGGGCGCAGCCCGGCCAGCGAGTTGGCCACGATGAACGCGACCGTGGGCAGCGTGGCGTCGAGCATGCCCCGCCAGCCGCCCAGCTGGTCGAGGACGAGGTGGCGGTCGAAGGCGACGCCGCGCGGGCCGGACCCGGCGTCGTCCCCGGGGCGGGCCGGACCCGGGCGCCCGTCCCCCTCGGGCGCAGCCGTCACCCGGCGCTCAGCTCGTACCGGGGGTTGTAGATGACCTGCCGCCCGTCGAAGGAGGCGAAGCGGCCGTGCGCGGTGAGCGTGCGGCCGGGCTCGATGCCGGGGATGCGCCGCCGGCCGAGCCACACCAGGGTGACCGAGCCGGAGCCGTCGAACAGCTCGGCCTCGAGGGTGGGCACCGTCTCCCGCGGGGTGTACACGACCGACTTCAGCCGGCCGGTCACGGTGACGACGGCGCCCTTGCGGCAGGCGCTGACCGCCTCGCAGCCGGCGATCGCCGTGCCCGCGCGCAGCTCCTCCGCGTCGATCGTCTGGTCGTCGGCGGTCAGCCGCTGCAGCGTCCGCGAGAACCAACCGCCCTGACGTGTCTGCGTCACGGGTCCAGCGTAGAGCGGTCGCCGGCACACCCGGCGCGCGACCGCAACCAGTCGCGGACCAGCGCCCACGGCTCGCCCGCCGGGTCGATGAGCGCCATGTGGTCCCCGGGCACCAGCCGCACGTCGGCGGCGGCACCCTGCGCCGCCGCCGCTGCCGCGTAGCGGGTGCTCTGCTCGGGCGGCACGGTCGTGTCGTCGGTCCCGTGCACGCACAGCAGGTCGACGCCGGCCGGGACCAGCCGCACCGGGTCGGCGGCCGCGTAGCGCTCCGGTGCGTCCGCGGGCGCGGCGCCGAGCAGGTCCTGCACCGCCCCGTCGCCCAGCCGCTGCGCCGCGGCGCGCTCGAGGTCGAGCACGCCGGCCTGCAGGACGGCGGCGGTCACCCGGACCTGCGGCCGCGCGCCCGGCGCCCCCTCCGGCAGCCGGGGACGGCCGGCCGCCCAGGCGGCCAGCTGCCCGCCGGCGGAGTGCCCGACGACCGCGACCCCGGCCAGGTCGAGCCGATCCGCGGCGGCTAGGTCCGGCAGCGCGTCCAGCGCCGCAGCGACGTCCGCCAGCGTGGCCGGCCAGCCCCCGCCGGCGCCGACCCGGCGGTACTCGACCGCGACGGCGGCGAAGCCGGCGGCGGCCAGGTCCGCGGCGAGCGGCCGGGCCCGCTCGACGCCGTACGCGGCCCGCCAGAAGCCGCCGTGCAGCACGACCACCACCGGCGCCGGGTTCGCGCCCGTGGGCAGGGTCAGCTCGACGAACTGGTCGGGGTGCGGTCCGTAGGTCGTGCGGACGGCGCTCACGGGCCCGGCGGCGGGGTGCCCGGCGGCCGGGCGGCCAGCTGCGCGGCGGCCTGCGGCGGGAGGGTCAGCGGCAGCGGCTCGCGGACGGGCATCGGCGCGGTCCCGCGGACGACGACGATCTGCCGGAACGCCTGCTCCAGCGCCGCGGCGGCCTCGGGGGTCTCCGCCGCCGAGCCGCTGATCATGCCGCGCAGGAACCAGCGGGGACCGTCGACACCGACGAAGCGAGCGGGCCGCCGCACCGGCGCGGCCGCGGGCTGGCCCGCCTGCGCCGGCGGGGTGGCCCGCACGAAGCCGGCCAGCTCGGGACCGAACGGCCCGTCGACCTCCTCGAGGTGGCCGCCCTGGCCCGAGGCGCTGCGGGCGAGGTCGGCCCGGACGTCGTCCCAGATGCCGGCCGCGCGGGGTGCGGCGAACACGGCCACCTGCAGCAGCGAGTCGCCGTAGCGGAGCGTGGCGCCGATGACCTTCTGCTGGGCGTTGACGTCGACCCGCAGCTCCGTGCCGGGGATCGCGGGCAGCCGCAGCGAGCCCAGGTCGATGCGGGCGACGCCGTCGTCGGGGGCGTCGGCGGAGTCCCACGGCCCGGTCGTCTCCTCGACCTCGCGGACCTTGTGCTGCGGCTCCGGCGGCACGCCGCGCTCGCGCAGACTGCGGTCGATCCGGTTGCGTCGCCGTCCGAACGGCATGTCAGTCGGTCCCCTTCTCGTGGACGCTCCCGTGCCCGCCGGTGGACCCGTGGCCCCCGGCCCCCCGCGCGCTCTCCGGCAGCTGCTCGACCGGCACGAAGCGGGCGCGCACGACCGGCTGGACGACCAGCTGGGCGACGCGGTCGCCCCGGCGCAGCGTCAGCGGCGTCGAGGGGTCGAGGTTGACCAGGTTGACCTTGACCTCCCCGCGGTAGCCGGCGTCGATGGTGCCCGGGGCGTTGACCAGGGAGAGGCCGACCCGGTGGGCCAGGCCCGAGCGCGGGTGCACGAAACCGGCGTAGCCCTCCGGGATGGCCACCGCGACGCCGGTGCCCACCAGCGCGCGCTGCAACGGCGCGAGCTCGAGGTCCTCGGCGATCGCCAGGTCGGCCCCGGCGTCACCGGGCAGGGCGTAGGCGGGGACGACGTCCTCGGGGGAGGTCAGCCGCACCGGGACCTCCACCTCAGTGACGGCGGGGAGGGAGGGGTCGGGCACGCCCGCGATCCTAGGAGGACCCCCTTGCCCCCCACCGCTCGGAGAAGGACCCCGTCCTCCGCACCGCTCCCAGGCTCGCGGCGAGCCTCGGGACGGGGCCGGTACCCGGCACGGGTCCGGGTCCTCGCCTCAGGGGCGGGGGCGGCGCAGGTCGGTGAGCACCCGGCGGGCCAGCGCCTCGGTCGCCTTGCGGTTGGCCCGGCCGCCGAGGGCCGCGCCGACGAGGAAGGGAGCCGCCCCCGGGACGCTGCGGGCCATCCGCCGGGTCATCCGGCGGCTGAGCGTCCGCAGCCCGGCCGAGGACAGGACGGCGCCCAGCCCGGGGACGACGGACTCCTCGACCGCGCGCTGCCGCGTCCAGCTGGACAGGTAGGCCAGCGCGCGATCGCGGGCGTCGCCGGGCGCGGGCCGGCCGTACAGCTCGTGCAGCTCGCCGAGCAGGACCAGCTCGACGGCGGCGGTGAGCACCGTCTCCGCGCCGAGCTCCAGGGGCAGCGCCAGGAGCGAGGGCGGGGCGATCCAGTGGGCCGCCGACAGCCCACCGGCCGCGGCGCCGATGCCGGAGGTCAGCGTGGCGGCCCGCGAGACCAGCGCGTCGGCGATCTCGTCGTCCGAGACACCGGGGTGGACCGCCCGCAGCCTCGCGGCGTCGCGGATCGGCAGCCGCGGGGCGGCGGTCGCCAGCAGGTCGCCCAGCAGGGCGCTGGGCGTGCGGGCAGCCCCGCCGTCGTCCGGGCCGGACGGCGCGGCGGGCCGCGCGCCGCGGCCGGCGCGCGTCCCGGCGGCCGCGACCGCGGCGACGACGTCGCGCAGCGTCGCCGCGGTCGACCGGCGCCCGTCGGCCCCACCCGTGGTCCCGGCCACCAGGCCGGACACGGCCTCGGCCAGCAGCCGGCCGGCCCGCCCGAGCGGACCCTCCTCCGCGGGCGCGGCAGTCGCTCCCCGGGCCGCGCCGGGCACGACCGGACGCGGTGGCGGGACATCCCGCACCGGCCCGGTGCGATCACCGTGGTCCGTCACTGGCCCTCCTCGGTCGAGTGCTGGAACGGCCCCGTTGCAGGTCCCGCCGCGAGCCTGCGAGGGGCGGGGGCAACGGGGTCCTCCCTCAGGCTGCGCAGTCGCGGCAGAACAGCTGGTCGCCCTTGGTGGCGGCCAGCCGGCTGCGGTGCTGCACGAGGAAGCAGCGCGAGCAGGTGAACTCGTCCTCCTGCTTGGGCAGCACGCGGACGGTGAGCTCCTCGTTGGACAGGTCCGCGCCGGGCAGCTCGAGGTTCTCGTTGAAGTCGGTCTCGTCGACGTCGACCGACGAGGACTGGGCCTCGGCGCGGCGGGCCTTGAGCTCCTCGAGCGAGTCCTCGCCGAGCTCGTCCGCCTCGTTGCGGCGCGGGGCGTCGTAGTCGGTGGCCATGGGAAGTGCCCCTCCTCCGGGGTCGTCGCGGGCAGGGGCCCGCATCGTCTGCGGCGGCGCGCGGGAGCGCCGCCGTGCTGTCCGGTCGCCGCGGGCGACCGGGGGTCCACCGCGCCGTCCGACCCTCCGCCGGAGGGCAGATCGGCCGGCACGGTCTGACCGGCGGACCCCCCAACGTCGCGCGGCCCCTGTTTGTGCCCGACGCGCGAGGGGGACCACCCCACTGCCGGAACGGGTCGGACGAGGCGCGGAGCGCCAGAGGCTACCCTGCGGCCGTGTCGACTCCCGTGGGTGCTGATCCAGCCGTCGTCGGGCCCTACCTCGCCTCCGTGCTCGGCGACGAGCGCTGGTCCCGGGTCCGCGTCGACCTCATCGCGGCGGGCATGTCCAACCTCACGTACACGATCACGCCGAAGAGCGGGTCGGACGACGACGCGGTGATCCTGCGGCGCCCGCCGACGGGCGCGGTGCTGGCCACCGCGCACGACATGGCGCGCGAGCACCGGGTCGTCTCCGCTCTCGTGCCGACCGCCGTCCCGGTGCCGCGGACGCTGCACCTGTGCACCGACCCGGCCGTGCTGGGCGCCCCGTTCTACGTGATGGAGCGCGTCGTCGGGCTGCACGTCGTCGACCGGATCCCGGCCGGCTACGCCGACGAGCCGGCGCAGCGGCGGGCGATCGGCGAGGGACTGGTCGACGTCCTGGCCGACCTGCACGCCGTCGACCACGAGGCCGTGGGGCTGGGTGACTTCGGCCGGCCCGAGGGCTTCATGGCCCGGCAGGTGCGCCGCTGGACCCAGCAGTGGGAGGCCACCCGAGACCGCGAGCGCCCGGGCCTGGACGCGCTCGCCGCGCGGCTGGCCGAGACCGTGCCCACCACGCAGCGGTCCGGGATCGTGCACGGCGACTTCCGGCTCGACAACTGCCTGCTCGACCCGCAGACCCCCGGCCGGGTCCGGGCGGTGCTGGACTGGGAGATGTCGACCCTGGGCGACCCGCTGGCCGACCTCGGGATGCTGCACGTGTACTGGCCGCAGCCCGGTGAGGAGGCCGTCGCGGGGCAGAGCACCGTGACCGCGCTGGAGGGCTTCCCCTCCCGGGCGGAGGTCGCGGCGCGCTACGGCGAGCGCAGTGGCCTGGACCTCTCCCACCTGCCCTGGTACGTCGCCTTCGCGTACTTCAAGTTCGCCGCGATCGTCGCCGGCATCGTGGCCCGGTCGGCCGCCGGCGCCATGGCCGGCAAGGACACCGCGGGCTACGCCGACCGCATCGACCCGTGCGTGGAGCGGGGACGCGCCGCGCTCGACGACGGTGCGATCTAGGTCCCTCGACCGGCTCTAGACTCCCGCCGACCGTCAGCGATCGAGGGGGACTCCGTGAGCGGGCTGGCGAGCTCACGTGAGAGCAGGCAGCGCCGGGGTACACGGCCGATGAACGCCAGCGAGGAGAGCCCGTGAGCGCGCCGCCCACCGACCGATCCGCGGTCCGTCCCCGGAGCGGTCGCCGGCCGATCCCGCCGCTGGTCTTCCTGCTGGTGCTGGCGCTGGCCGCGCTGGCCGTCTGGTGGAACGTCTTCGACACCGAGGGCGAGCTGGAGGCCGAGGAGGCCCAGGCCTGCGCCAGCGCGTCGGCCGCGCCGCCCTCGCTGGACCCGACCACGGTCGCGCTGCGGGTGTTCAACGCCACCGACCGGGCCGGCCTGGCCCAGGAGGTCGCCGCGTCGCTGCAGGAGCGGGGCTTCGTGGTGGAGGAGGTCGCCAACGACCCCACCGAGCGCGAGGTCACCGGGGTCGGCGAGCTGCGGCACGGCCCGCGCGGCAACGACGCGGCCGCCTACGTCCGGCTGTTCCTCCCGGGGTCCGGTGATTTCCTGGACACCCGCGCCACGGCCACGGTCGACGTGGTGATCGGCCCCGACTGGGCCGGCCTCGCGCCGCCCGAGGAGGTCGACGCCGCGCTGGTCGCCGGCGCCAGCGCCGCCGCCGCCTGTTGATCGGAGGACCCCCTGCGCCCACCACTCCGCGGGCTCGGCCACCGGCCGACCCTGGCACGCTGGGTGCACGGAGTGTGGTCTCCGGGGCCCCGGAGACCACACTCCGTGCACACAGCGGCGGTCAGGACGCCGGCCCGGGAGCGTGGTCCTCCTGGTGCAGCCGGCCCAGCAGGGCGAGGAACTCGTCGGCGACCGACGGCGCCACGGCGATGCCCAGGGGCTCGCCGAACGGCCGTCCCGGCAGGCCGGTGACGACGACGCCGGCCTCGGCCGCGACCAGCGCGCCCGCGGCGAAGTCCCAGCGGTTGAGGTGCATCTCGTAGTAGGCGTCCACCCGGCCGGCGGCCACGGTGCACAGGTCCAGGGCGGCCGAGCCGTGCCGCCGGATGTCGCGGACCTCCGGTAGCAGCCCGGCGACCACGGCGGCCTGGGCCCGGCGCTGCTCGGCCCGGTAGCCGAAGCCCGTGGCGACGAGCGCCTGGCCCAGCGCGGCCGGCCGGCTGCCGGTCAGCCGCACCGGTTCCGCGCCGGGGGTGGTCAGGTGCGCCCCGCCGCCCGCGGTCGCCGCGTACAGCTCACCGGTCGCCGCGTTCAGCACCACGCCCGCGACCGGCCGCCCGTCGACCTCCGCGGCGATGGACACCGCGTACGCGGGGAGGCCGTAGACGAAGTTGGTGGTGCCGTCGATCGGGTCGACGACCCAGCGCACCCCGCTGCTGCCGGTGCGCTCGCCGCCCTCCTCCCCCAGCAGCCCGTCGTCCGGACGGGCGCCGAGCAGCCGGCTGATCACCAGCTCCTCGCAGGCCCGGTCCACCGCGGTGACCAGGTCCACCGGGCTGGACTTGACGTCGACCTGCTCGGCGGCCGAGGCGCGCCCGCGCGCCACCAGATCGGCGGCCTCGCGCGCGGTCGAGACGGCGAGGTCGAGCAGGGCGGCGGGCTCCGGCGTCGTGGTCATGCCCCGATCCTGCACGAGCTGCTCTGGCGCCCGCCGCGACGATCACTACCCTGACCGCGTGCTCGGGTTCGGCGTGGACATCGGTGGCAGCGGCATCAAGGGGTGCCCGGTCGACCTCGACAAGGGCGAGCTCGCGGGCGAGCGCCTGCGCATCGAGACCCCGAAGCCCTCGCTGCCCGACCCCGTGTACGACGTCGTGGGCCGGATCGTCGACTCCTTCGGCTGGGATGGGCGCATCGGCGTCACCTTCCCCGGGGTGCTCAAGAGCGGGGTGGTGCACACCGCGGCCAACGTCGACAAGAGCTGGCTGGGCACGCACCTGGCCGAGGGCCTGGCCTCCCGGATCCCGGGCACCGTGCAGACGCTCAACGACGCCGACGCCGCCGGGTTCGCCGAGATGCGCTACGGCGCCGGCCGGGACAAGCGGGGCGTCGTCCTCATGCTCACCTTCGGCACCGGCATCGGCAGCGCGCTGTTCACCGACGGCGTCCTGGTGCCCAACACCGAGTTCGGGCACATCCAGGTCGACGGCGAGGACGGGGAGAAGCGCGCCTCGGCGTCGGCCCGGGAGCGCGAGGACCTCGGCTACCCGCACTGGGCCAAGCGGGTGGACCGCTACCTCGACGTCCTCGAGGCCGCCGTGTGGCCGGACCTCATCATCGTGGGCGGCGGGGTGAGCAAGAAGGCGCACAAGTGGGTGCCGCTGCTGTCGACCCGCACGCCCGTCGTCCCCGCGCAGCTGCTCAACGACGCCGGCATCGTCGGCGCGGCCCTGGCCGCCGAGGAGCGCATCGGACAGTGACGACCGCGGGGCACCGCCGCCCGCCGCCGGGCCACCACGGAGGGTGAGAACGCCCCTGGACCTGGGGTCCTCCCCCCAGGTCGGGGGGCACCGGCCTTGCGAAACGGTGGACCACCCGAAACGCGTCGTTACAATGGAGGAGCCCCGCCCCCGTCGCTCCCAGCCGAGAGGCATCCCCCGCCTGCGCACCGGTCAAACCCGGTCGCCCGTCGGGCCCCTCCCCGCTCCGGACGCCGGCCGAGGCCGCTGCCCGGGGACCAGACGGCCCCCCGGGGAACGCACCCAGCACGGGAAGGAACCTGAGTGCCCGCCGACCAGCCAGCACCGGCCAAGGCCCCCGCTCGCAAGCGGACGGCCAAGAGCGCGGCGAAGCCCACCGCCGCCACGGGCGCCCGCAAGCCCAGCATCGCGCCGTCGCCGGGTGGCGGTGAGGGTGCCGTCCTCACCGCCGTGGCCACCGACGGCGCCACGGTCGCCGTGGTCGACGCCGGCGGGGAGGGCCTGAAGATCGACGAGACCGTCGTCGCCACGCCCGACGGCGTCGCCGAGACCGAGCCGACCCCCGAGGAGGCCACCGCCGAGGGCGGCGACTTCGAGTGGGACGACGAGGAGGAGTCCGAGGCCCTCCGCCAGGCCCGCAAGGACGCCGAGCTCACCGCCTCGGCCGACTCGGTCCGCGCCTACCTCAAGCAGATCGGCAAGGTCGCGCTGCTCAACGCCGAGGAGGAGGTCGACCTCGCCAAGCGCATCGAGGCCGGCCTCTACGGCGCCGAGCGGCTGCGCCAGGCCGAGGAGGAGGGCCAGAAGCTCTCCCCGCAGATGCGCCGCGACCTCAACTGGATCGTCCGCGACGGCGAGCGCGCCAAGAACCACCTGCTGGAGGCCAACCTCCGCCTCGTGGTCTCCCTCGCCAAGCGCTACACCGGCCGCGGCATGGCGTTCCTGGACCTCATCCAGGAGGGCAACCTCGGCCTGATCCGCGCGGTCGAGAAGTTCGACTACACCAAGGGCTACAAGTTCTCGACCTACGCGACGTGGTGGATCCGCCAGGCCATCACCCGCGCCATGGCCGACCAGGCCCGGACCATCCGCATCCCGGTGCACATGGTCGAGGTCATCAACAAGCTCGGCCGCATCCAGCGCGAGCTGCTCCAGGACCTGGGCCGCGAGCCCACCCCGGAGGAGCTGGCCAAGGAGATGGACATCACCCCGGACAAGGTGCTGGAGATCCAGCAGTACGCCCGGGAGCCCATCAGCCTCGACCAGACCATCGGTGACGAGGGAGACAGCCAGCTCGGCGACTTCATCGAGGACTCCGAGGCGGTCGTCGCCGTCGACGCGGTCAGCTTCACGCTGATGCAGGACCAGCTGACCAGCGTGCTGCAGACGCTGTCCGAGCGTGAGGCCGGCGTCGTCCGGCTGCGGTTCGGCCTCACCGACGGCCAGCCGCGCACGCTCGACGAGATCGGCCAGGTCTACGGGGTCACCCGCGAGCGGATCCGGCAGATCGAGTCGAAGACCATGTCGAAGCTGCGCCATCCCAGCCGCTCCCAGGTGCTGCGCGACTACCTGGACTGAGCCCTGGCTGCCCCCTGACCTGTTTCTGCAGCTCAGGGGGCGGTTTCTCGGTCGGTTCGCGACCGGGGAGACCATGCACACCGCTCCCAGTCCAGATTTTGGCCTAGGGCGCGCGGCATGGCCGTCGACCTCGCCGCCCTGCTGCCGTCCTGGGAGCTGCACCTGCGCGCCGAGCGCAGGAGCCCCGAGACGGTGAAGTCCTACGGCGACGGGGTGCTCCGATTCCTCACCTGGGCCGACGGCGCCGGCCGCCCGGCGGTGCTCGACCGGGCCAGCGTCAACGCCTTGACCGCCGACCTGCTCGAGGCCGGCGCCGAGCCCGCCACCGCCCGCGCTCGGCAGCTCGCCCTCCGGCGCTTCTCGGCCTGGCTGCGCGAGGAGGGCGAGAGCGACGCCGACTCCCTGCTCGGCCTCAAGGCGCCCAGGCTGGACGCGAAGGTCGTCGAGCCGCTGGCCATCGAGCAGATCAAGGCGCTGGTCGCCGCCTGCGCGGGCCGCGAGCTGCGCGACCGCCGGGACGAGGCGCTCGTGCGGCTGATGGTCGAGACCGGTGCCCGGGCCGGCGAGGTCGTCGCGCTCGGCACCGAGGACGTCGACCTGTCCACCGGCACGGCCACCGTGCGCCGGGGCAAGGGTGGTAGGGGCCGGGTGGCCCCTTCGGCCCGCAGACCTCCCGGGCGCTGGACCGCTACCTCCGGGCCCGTCGCAGCCACCGACTGGTCGACACCCCGGCGCTGTGGCTCGGCGACCGCGGCAAGGCGTTCTCCTACGACGCGCTGCACAAGACGCTGGGCGAGCGGGCCCGCGCGGCCGGGATCGAGGGGTTCCGGCCGCACCGGCTGCGGCACACCGCAGTACACCGCTGGCTCGCCGCCGGCGGCAGCGAGGGTGGACTCATGGCGGTGGCCGGCTGGACGCGGCCGGACATGCTACTGCGCTACACGCGCGCGCAGGCGTCGGCCCCGTGCCGCCGCGGAGGCTCGCGCCCTGGGGCTCGGCGACTTCTGACGGCAGCAGGCGGCGGTCATCCGCTGAGGACCCGACCATCTGCTCGGCGCCGGCCGTATCACGGGACCGCGGCAGAACTCGGTCACCTCAAGGTCATCGCGGCCCAGGCGGACCCACGCGGCCCCGCGGTGCAAGCAGCCGCCCGCCGAGCCCAGGTAGCCGCCGGCACGGTCCTGCCCGAGCCGGCCGGCTCGCTCACCAGCCTCACCGAGACGCGCTCGACGGCCCGGGACAGCGCGGTCTGCAGGCGCTGCCGGGGCAGCGGCCGGCCGGCGAAACGGAATCGGGGCGCCGTCCGCGCTGCGGCCCAGCTGGTCGCCGCACCGCTGGCGGACCCTGTCCCGGTGCCCGGTCGGGCATGGTGGCCCTCTTCCGTCGGTTGGGGCCTGCGTGTCTGCAGCCGCCCGCCGCGCCGAGCCTGCGCCCGGCCGGACCGCGGCGCACCGGAGCTCTGCGTTGCCGCACCTGCGGCGCCCGACGAGAGCGGGCAAGCCCTCCTCGGTGCGTCCCGCTCACACCCGAGTACGTGGAGAAGCGGGAACCGCCCGGTACGGCGACCGGCGCGCCGAGGAGCCGGCGTCGATCCGGGCCCAGATGTGCTTGCGGTCCCCGTCCACCGTCCAGCCGTGCGCGGCGGACAGGGCGGCCACCAGGCACAGGCCCAGGCCACCGGTGGCCGGATCACGGTCGGGGGCGGGTACCGGCGGGGTGTCGGCGGCGGCGTCAGAGACATCGAGCAGCCAGCCGGCGGGGATCGACGCGACCACCACGCGCACCGGCGGCCGACCATGCCGCAGCCCGTTGGACGCCAGTTCCTCGAAGACCAGCAGCAAGTCCTCCAGATCGGCGTCGTCACCGGCCGGTCCGGATCGGTGCCCCACCAGGGCGGGCAGGGTGTGGCGCAGTTGGATCAGGTCGGCGACCGTGCCGGGAGTTGCCAACCATCCCGCGGTGAGATCGACGGCCGGTTCCGGCGGCCGCTGCAACCAGTCCGTCACGCTCATCTGCGTCCTCAGGGTCACGTCATGACCGACATGCGAATGAGCGGCATTCCCGGGATCGCCGGTGAACCTCAGCCGAATCCGGTCGACACCGTCTGCTGCAGCTCTGCGCACCTGCAGCTTCCCCCGCACGGTCAACACAAGCCTCGGATGGGCGCGGGACAGACGGATGTTCCCGACCCGGATACGCACGGTTCGCGCCGATTTCATTGTCCGGTCGCCTGCCATGTGGCGAACGGGGGGCCGGATGGACGTCCCGTGGATCTTGTCCTCGGCGGCGTGGTGGAGGATGTGGACCCGGATGGCGTCCCGCTCCCACACTGAGGCGTTCATGGGGCTCGACCGAACGGAGCACAGGCCATGCGCCGCTGCTTGATCGTCGCGAACCAGACCCTGACGACCGACACGCTCACCCGCGCAGTCGAGGAGCGGATCGCCGCCGAGCCGCACCACTTCTTCCTCGTCGCGCCGGCTACCCCGGCGCCGGACGAGGTCGACGGACCCGCCGCGTATGCGGCCCTGGGGCCGTCTGCGACCGACCGTGCCTACGCCCTGGCCCAGCAGCGCCTCGACCGCGCACTGGAGCACCTGCGGGGCCTAGGGGCCGCGGTCGACGGCGAGGTCGGCGACCCCGACCCGCTGCAGGCGGTCCTCCTTACCCTCGGCCGCTTCCGCGCCGACGAGATCGTCATCTCCACCCTGCCCCGCGGGCTGTCGCAGTGGATCCGCCGGGACCTGCCGACGCGGCTGCGCAAGGGCTGCGACGTCCCAGTCACCCACCTCGTCGCAGACGCCGGCGCCGGCGCCAACGCCTGATCACGCCCGGGCCGCCGACCGCAGCCCCCCACTCCCCTGGCGGTCAGCGCCCTCCCCGCCCGACGGGCCGACTACTGACGGAACACCCGACCCCGGGGACACCACCCCAACAGCTGCCGGCGACCGGCCGACGGCGCCAGCGCGGCGGCGACCCTGAGGAGGGCGCGAGGACTGCACCACTCACAGGTCGAGCTCGAAGTCGTCGAGCAGACGGCACAGTGACCGTTGCTGTTCTCGAGCCAGGCCATCGGGCCGCCGGTGAACGCTGGGTCGGTTACTCCGCTCCCGACCAGCGCTGACCACGAGGCCGGCGCGATGGCCTGCCCGCTTGCCGCGGACGCGCGAGACCAGCATGGCGGCCGCGTAGTCGACCATCGCCTTCCGAGCCGATGACCGCAGTGGGCCGCGGCGCTGCGTGGGTCCAGCCCCGTGATGAACCCCGGCGCCGGATGAGACGTGGTGAGGACGAGAGGGGATGCGCGCAAGTCGGACGGCCGGCCCCGGGGGACCAGGGACGGACGTTCGTCCACCCGCTGGTCGACCGCCGTGCCGTGGCCGTTCACCGAGGCCCGGTAGACCGTCGTCGGTGGCCGAGGCGACGATCCGCACGCCCTGGGCGCCTTCTGCGCCCCGGGGGCTCCTCGTGCCGCGGAGAGAGGTCGAGATGGCGACAACCGCACCGCGAACCACCGACCCCGACCTGACACCTTCCACGTCGGCCGGCTCCGGCGCGGTGCACGGCGTGGCCGGCCCCGCGGTCGGTGAGCGGATCCGTGTCGTCGACGAGGACTCCGCCGCTCCTGAGGCGGACGTGCTCGCGGCCCACCCCGACGGCTCCGCCGAGCTGCGGGTGCACCGGAACCGGGGGACGCAGCCCGCGCAGCCGCCCATTCCGGTACCCGACCGGTCGAGCGTGCCGCCACTCGGCGACCGAAACACCTGAGGCAGACCGCGATGATCATCGACGCCGAGCTCGGTCCGCTCGAGCGCCAGCTGCGCGTGGTCGACGACAACAGCGCGCAGATCGCCGACGCCGGCGTGATCCTTGCGGTCGGGCGACCAGCTGCAGTTGCGCGATGTCGACGGCCGGCTGCTGGACGGCTTCGTGGAGGCCGTCGAGCCAGCCTGGTGCGGGCCGAGCTACCGGGTGCGACGTCGATGACCCGCTCAGCCGGACCCACGGACGCGCCGGAGATCCGTCCCGGCCACACCCACGTCGGCCGTGCCCGCCGCTGCCCCACCCGCGTGGAGGCCGCGGGTCGCCGGCGGTCGCACGTCGGCGACACCGTCGTCGTTCTCGGCGACGACGTCCCGCCATTCCACGCCCGAGTGCCGTCGGTCGTGGACGACGACCCCGAGGTCGGAGCCGAGGCGCTCGACGACGCGGCGAGTCGGTCCGGCCCCGGCCCGGTGCTGCGGAGGCAGCGGCGCCCGAACGGGCAGGCGAAGGTCGCGCTCGCCCCGGAGGTCGGTCCGCTCACGGCGGGCGAGATCGCGGCCCACGCCGACGGCGACGAGCAGGTCGACCGCTGGCTCGCCGGACGGCGCGTCACCGTGCCCGGCGCCGACGGGTCGCCGCGGTTCCCCAGCCACCAGCTCGACGAGGCCGGGCAGCCCCGCCCCGTCATCGCCGACGTCCAGCACGCCTTGGGCGGCGAGCTCTCCCCCTGGGAGTTCGAGCTCCGGTCCCTCGGGAACGACGGCTGGCTCAGGACCAAGCGCCCCGCCGATGAGCTCGGCGGCCCGGACGAGCCGCCGGTCATCCAGGCTGCAGCCGGGCCGGCCGACGAGGGGCTCGCATGACCGACCCCGTCGAGGTGATGCAGGCCCGCGCCGAGCAGGCGATGAGGCTGGCCGCGCACCGCACCGCGCTGCTGCACACGGGTGCCTTCACGGTCGCTGAGCTCGCCGCGATGCGCGGCCAGGACGAGGCCTGCACCCGCATGTGGCTCGCCCGCCAGATCGGCGACCGGGCGCTCATCACCGTCACGCACGACGGGGAACGGCTGGTGCCGGCGTTCCAGCTGACCGCCGCGGGCGACCCACGGCCGGAGCTGCAGCCCCTGCTCGAGGTCCTCGTCGGCGCCGACCTCGGCGACTGGGCGACCTGGACCTGGTTGACCACGCCCTCCGCGTTCCTCTCCGGCGAGCGGCCGGTCGACGTCGCGGTGAGCAACCCGCCCCGTGCACGGCGCTCCGCCGAGCGGTTCGCTTGGGCTCCCTCCGGCGCCTGACACGCGTCGGCTGCGGACCGTCGCAAGGACGAGCTGCGAGCACGGCGGTGGTCGCTGCGGCGACGTGGGCGACGGACAGGCCAGGGGTCATCCGCCCACCGCGACACGGACTACCGCTGCCCCGCGAGCTCGACGGCGGAGTCGGGCCGGGGACTGGTCGGCGCCTCAGTTTCAGACGGACACCAGGGGGCTACCGTTCATCCACACGGGGTACACCTGTGAGATGCCCGCTGTTCACCGAGAAGTCGAGTTGAAGTACGCCGCCGACGACGACCTCGAGCTGCCGTCGCTGGTCGAGCTCGTGGCCGACGCCGCCGGGGCGTCCTCGCCGGGTGGCGTACCGCTGGCGGACGGGGTGGCGGCCGAGCACCGGCTGGAGGCGGTCTACTTCGACACCGCCGATCTCCGCCTCGCCGCAGCCGGGCTGACGCTGCGCCGGCGCAGCGGCGGCGAGGACGCAGGCTGGCACCTGAAGCTCCCGGCGGGCACCGCGACCCGGACGGAGATCCGGCTGCCGCCGGGACGGGTGCCGCCCGGACGCACCCCGCGCGCCGTTCCCGACCAGCTGCAGTCGATGGTGTGGGCGCGGACCCTCGGGCGCCCGCTGCAGCCGGTCGCGCGCATCACGACCGAACGGACCCTGCGACGGCTGAGCGACCCCACCGGTCAGGTGCTCGTCGAGGTGGCCGACGACCGGGTCACCGCTCAGCGGCTGACCTCCCACGACGGCACCGGCGATGTGGTCAGCGCGCCGATCCGCTGGCGGGAGATCGAGGTCGAGCTCGGCGACGGCGCCGGCGACCTCGTCGAGGCGCTGGATGCCCGGCTGCGGCACCGCGGCCTCCGCACCGCGGCGGGGTCGAAGCTCGCCCACGTCCTGGACGACGCCCGGCCCGGGCCACGCACCGGTGGCAAGGCCGACACCCGGCGACGGTGGACCGCGAAGTCCGGCGCCGGCGAGGTGGTGCTGGCGCACATCCGTGAGCAGGTCGCGCAGGTGCAGGCTCAGGACCTGCCCGTGCGGCTCGACGCACCCGACGCCGTGCACAAGATGCGCGTGGCCACGCGTCGCCTGCGCAGCGCCCTGAGCACCTTCACGCCGCTGTTCGACCCCGACGTCGTCCGGCCGCTGCGCACGGAGCTGAAGTGGCTGGCCGGTGAACTCGGCGCCGCCCGGGACGCCGAAGTGATGCGCGACCGCGTGCGCACCGCCGTCGACGCCCAGTCCGCCGCACTGCCCACGCGCGCCGGCGCCGACGCCGCCCAGGGGGAGCTCGACACCGCCTACCGCACCGCCCACGACCGAGTGCTGACCGAGCTGGACGGCGACCGCTACCACCAGGTCCTCACCGCCCTGCAGCAGCTGGTCGAGCAGCCGCCGCTGCGCAAGCCGGCGAAGGCACCAGCCGGCCGGGCGCTCCCGCCGCTGGTCGAGCGCAGCTACGACCGGGTCCGCCGCATCGTCGACCAGGCCCGGGCGCTGCCCGCCGGTGCCGAGCGGGACGAGCTGCTGCACGACGCCCGCAAGGCGGCCAAGCAGGCCCGCTACGCCGGGGAGTCGGTCGCCATCGTCTTCGGCAAGGACGCCGCCACCTTCGCCGCCGCCATGGAGGCCGTCCAGGAAGCCCTCGGCGAACACCAGGACTCCGCGCTCACCCGCGAGCGCCTGCACGCCCTCGCCCTGCACTCCCCCTCCACCGAGGTCGCCTTCCTCTACGGCCGGCTGCACGCCCAGGAGGAGGCCCGCGCGCAGCACACGCAGCAGCGGTTCGACGCCGCGTGGAAGGCCGCCGGGCGCAAGTCCGTCCGTCGCTGGCTGCGCTAGCCGGCGGGCCGTGGCCCACCCGGGTCCCCCCAGAGGCCGTGCTTGAAACCTGGTCGCGTGGGCGCCCTGTTCATGGCTGCCGCGTCGGGGCGAGCGCAGCGGGGACGGCGAAGGGCGCCCCGGTCGGCCGTGGCGGTCCGGGGCGCCCTTCGGGTCTGGCTGCGGGGGTCAGGCGATGGAGCGCACGTTGGATCGATCGGTGCCGGTCGGGCTGTTCGCCGCGGCGTCGGTGTCGACGATGGCGCGTAGCAACAGCCCGCCCTGCAGCTTGATCAGCCGGGAGGTCAGCGTCGCCAGGTACTGAACACCCACCCGCGGATCGAGCACGGTGCGCGGCGAGACGTCCAACGCCGCCTGCCTGACCTTGGCCGCCAGCTCGGCGGGGCTGGGCTGATGGAGCCAGGCCGGACCCGAGGGGCCCTGCGGCCCCTGCACCCCGGGCAGCCCGACCGGCCCGGCCGGCCCGGCCGGGCCTTGTACGCCCTGCGGACCCTGCAGGCCGCGAACACCAGGAGCACCCGTCTCACCGCGTTCGCCCCGCTCGCCCTGAGCCCCGGGCAGGCCCTTCTGGCCCTGCTCACCGGTCTCACCGATCACGCCGCGCGGCCCCTGGGCGCCGCGCAGGCCCTGCTCACCGCGGGGCCCCTGCTCACCCCGTTCACCGGGCACCCCGCGCGGTCCGGTCTCACCGCGCGGCCCGGGCAGGCCGGCCGGGCCCTGCTCACCCTGCTCGCCGGGGCGACCGGTGGAGCCGGGCAGACCCTGCTCACCCTGCGGACCGGTCTCCCCCTCGGGGCCCTGCTCGCCCCGCGGGCCGATCTCACCCTGGGGGCCACGCTCGCCCCGCGGACCGACCGGGCCCTTCTCGCCGCGCTCACCGACCGGACCGATCGGGCCGATCGGGCCCTTTTCACCCTTGTCACCGGGCTCTCCAACGGGGCCGACCGGGCCCTTGTCGCCCTTCTCGCCCCGCTCGCCGACAGGGCCGACCGGGCCCTTGGGGCCCTTGTCGCCGGGTTCGCCGGCGGGGCCGACCGGGCCGGTCGGGCCCTTCACGCCGCGATCACCCTCCTCGACGGGGACTGCGGCGGGTACTGCGACGGTTTCACTGCGCGTGGTGGTCTTCGACTCGGCCATGACTGGGGACTGCCTCTCGTCTGTGGCAGGTGGTGTCGCTGGATCAGCCACCCGCGGTCGGTGTGTGGCATCCCGCGCCCTTGCGGGATCAGGCCGACGCCGGCGCGGCCGGCATCAGCTGTGGTCCGGCCCAAAGGCCACCCTCACCATGCCCCGCGCCATCGGCAGCAAGCGCTCCCCACCGTGAACCCGCAGTGAACATGGCCATCCAGTGGTGCCGGCCCAGCCGGGCACTGGGGTCGCGGCCGATCCGGGCGATGCGCGCGGTGATCCCGCGGCGGCGCAGATGGCGGCACACCCGCGGGTGTCATAGCCCAAGGCATGCGTGCAGCACAACCGCTACTCAGGACGACTGTCAGGTCTACTGGAGAAGCACTGTAGGAATATCCGGAGGGCAATCGCGCCGACCTACCCATGTGGTCACGCCCAGAGTGGCGGTAGCGAGATTCAGAGATCTGCCACCCATGTCTCGCGGGGGCGGGTGGCATGGCAGCGTCGCGCCCCAAGCCTGCATCCAGAACCTGTGAGTTGGGTCCAGCGACTTGTTCGCTCACGCACCTACTGCGGAGGAAGAACTAGTAATCGGGCGATTTGATCTCTGAACCGCCCCGGCGAGTCCGGAGACTCAGGGTGTTGAGACCTCGGCCCGTTCTTGGGCCGGGTGGTGACCGTAGAACACCTGCTCGTACTCGACCGGGGTCAGGTCATAGCACGCGGTGTGCAGTCGACGGTTGTTGTGCCAGTCGACCCACTCGAGGGTGGCCAGTTCGACGTCGTCGAGGCCGCGCCAGGGTCCCTGGCGTCGGATCAGCTCGGTCTTGAACAGCCCGATGTGGGTCTCGGCCAGCGCGTTGTCCAGGGCATCGCCGACGCTGCCGACGCTGGGTGCGGCGCCGGCAGCGGCCAGGCGCTCGGTGAAGGCAATGGCGAGGTACTGCCTGGGCTCAACCGGTCGTTGCAACACCTGCTTGGTGGAGCAACCGTAGTTGCTCGTCTAGTGCTCCGTATCGGTCGCGGTTGATGTCTTGTGGTGTCGCGGGTCGGTGGCCTTGGCGATGACGGTGTCGGGGTCCTTGGTCCAGGTGAACGGCCGGCAGCGGTCGTTCCAGGCGGCGATGAAGCGCTCGATCGCGGCGATGAGGTCGGCGACGGTCGGGAAGTTGCCCCGGCGCAGCGCCTGGCGGGTGATGATCGAGAAGAACGCCTCCACCAGGTTCAGCCACGAGCCCGAGGTCGGGGTGAAGTGCAGCTGGATTAGGGGATGGCGCTCGAGCCAGGCGCGCACCGCCGGGTGCTTGTGCGTGGCCAGGTTGTCGACCACCACGTGCAGCTCACGGCGGGGGTAGGCGGCCGCGACCTGCTTGAGGAAGGCCAGGAACTCCTGGTGCCGGTGTCGCTCGGTGCAGGCCTCGGTCACCTCGCCGGTGGCCACCTCCAGCGCCGCGAACAGGGTGGTGGTGCCGTGCCGGACCTAGTCGAAGCTGGCCGCTCCGGGCTGTTCGGGCCGCACCGGCAGGGTCGCAGCGGTCCGCTCCAGGGCCTGGATCTGCGGCTTCTCATCGACACACAGCACCACCGCCTGCTCCGGCGGATGCAGGTACAGGCCGACGACGTCGCGGATCTTGCCCTCCAGGGCCGGGTCGGTGGAGAACTTGAAGGTCTCCGCCCGCCAGGGCTGAATGCCGAAGCGGTGCCAGATCCGGGCGATGGTGGCGTGCGAGATGGGCGTTCCCTCCCCGGCCAGCGCGGTGGCCAGCAGCCGGGAGGACCAGTGCGTCGCGCCGAACTGCACCGGCGGTTCGGTCAGGGTCAGCTCCAGCACCCGATCCCGCAGCGCCTCGGGCAGCTGGGTCGGCTTGCCCGGCCGCGGCAGATCCTCCAGGCCGGCCAGGCCGTGCTCGGCGTAGCGGCCGCGCCAGGTGACCACCGTGCCCTCGGCGCAGCCGACCAGCGTGGCGATCTGCTTGCCCGGCACCTCATCCGCGGCCAGCAGCACGATCCGGGCCCGCTCGACCACCCGTGCCGGTGCGCCCTTGTCCCGAGCACGTCGCTGCAGCTCCCGCCGATCGGCGTCGGGAACCTGCACCACCCGCACGTGCGCGGCCATGAGAAATGGTCACCCTGGCCGTGAGATCACATCAAGAAGCACCGCGACGGAGCACTAGCAGTGACCTCGGCCGTCTGCCGGGCCGTCCGCGGCGAACGCGCCGGGGGCTGACGCTGGTCCAGCGGGTGCATCCGTCGGCACCGCGTCCAGCACGACGGTCCCCTCGTACGTGACCTCGACGTCGCCGTCCACCGGGACCGCGTGCATCGTGACGATCCCCCGGGCGCCGTGGAAGCCGTCAGTCCCGCCCGTGATCGGGTGCGTGCACCTGCTCTCGATCAACGCTCCCGTGGACGGGTCGAACGTCACCCACTCGACGAAGTCAAGCCACAACTCCCCGGACGGCTCACTCTCGCCACAGGCTCCGTCGAGGTCCTCGTCCACGCAGCCCACGAACCGCTCGGTGCCGGTTCCGACCACGAGGGAGTCGGACTCGTACAGCGGGTCGAACGTGAGGATCCAGAGGTCCCCCAGCAGGCCGCCGTAGCTCTGGTAGTGGTCCGCGCTGACCTGGGTCTGCGTACCTTCGACGTGCAGCGTCGTCGGCTCGTCGGTCGCGGCAGTGGCGGCAGTTGCCGTCGCCCCTGTTGTGCCGGCGACGACAAGCAGGATCAGTGCGGTTCTCCGCGCAGTGGCGGTCATGCGATCGACCCCCTGTGACCGGACGCAGTCTGCGCTGCGCCACGTGGCGTACCTGGGTCAGCGGCGCGGCCCCCCTCCGTCGCGAGCTCCTCTCGCGCTCGCGCCGCGATCGACTCCTCTGGAGTCGTCCCCATGGGAGCGCGGCCGGTCACCGGACACCAGAGCCGAACGAACCGAGGCTCCACGCGCTCGTCCAGGCGGCTGGTCGCCGGCTCGCCCCTCCCGGGCCTCGCGCAGGGCTCGGCGCAGACCGCGGCGCCCGGGACTGCCCCCGGTTCAGTTGACTCTGTGGTCAGCCCCTTGTTTCGTGGAGTCCGATTGTTGGAGGTTCGTGCCACCTGACCCCTTGAGGAGGGGCTGTGGGACGACGTGGGTACCCGCCCGAGGTCCGGCGCAAGGTGCTGCATCTGGTGGCTTCGGGACGCAAGGTGTCCGAGGTGGCCTTCGACCTGGAGATCAGCGAGCAAACGATCTATTCCTGGCTGCGGCAGGACCGGATCGACCGGGGCCTCGAGCCGGGGCTGACGACGTCCGAGCAGGCGGAGCTTCATGCCGCGAAACGCAGGATCGTCGACCTTGAGGCCGAGCTGGCCATCCACCGGCGGGCCAGTGGGCTGCTGGGCAAGGTGGTGCCCCCAAAGGCGGTTCGAGGCCATCGCGGTGATGGCCGGCGAGGGGCCTACCCGTGGAGGCAGCGGGCAGCGCCGCGGTCCCGATCACCCCCTTGACGCGATTCAGCGCCCACTCCCCTGTCCACCCGGCAGTGCCGGCCACGCTGCTGACCTCGCGGGTTCAGCCGGCAGCCGGTCGTACGACTGACAGCCGGCGGGCGACCCTACTGGGGGCTGCTTCGGCCGGCCGGTGCTGTGGACAGGCCCGGTTGCCGACCCGGCTGCGTGGTCACCGCGCCGGTGCTGACTCGTCCCCGCCGGGCGTGGCCCACCCGAGCACGGTCAGGGCGAAGTCGAACAACAAGGCGGGGTCCTCCGACTGGGCGGTGGCCGGAAGGGCGCCGCAGTCGTAGCAGTCCTCGTTCGCGCGGGGGATGCTGCAGCAGCCGGTCGGCGGGGTGCCGGCGACGGTGCGCAGCGCCCGGGTCAGGGCCTCCGCATCGCGGGCGTGGAGCTGGTGGCGGAAACAGTTCGGGCCGTGCTCGCGCAGCGTCCAGCCGATGGCCCGGGGTAGCAGGTCCTCGGGGGTGCAGACGGTGCGGGCACCCTCGGAGTCGGGACTGTGCTCGGTGCGCAGCTGGGCGTCGAGCGCTGCGAGATGGAGGATTCCTGCGACGAAGTCGGCCCGGCAGGCGGTCAGGCTGGGGCCGGCGGGCGCGGTCATGGTCGCCATCCCCCGTACGGGCCGGGGGCGTTGGAGAGGGGGCGGCTCGGCGAATCCGCGCCTTGGGTGATGGCGCGGTACGAGCCGGGGCCGGCGAGCGGCTGCGCCCGGGCGCTCTCGGGCGAGGTGACCGGATCGCCGGGCCGGTCGAGGACGACGGCCTGGCCGCTGGGCCGGGGGTCGGTCCTGGTGGTGCCGTCGGCGTTCGGGGCGCGGCGAGCCGCGGTAGTCGCGCCGGGTGTGGGAGCGTGCAGCCAGGAGCCGAGCGTGCGCATGACCGCCGGTTCGACGATCCAAACCGTCAGGGTCGTCGAGCTGATCGCGATCGCTACGGCGCTGAGCAGGATCGGCGGGTGGACGAGAACGACGAGCGTGTGCAACGCCAGCTCCAAGGGCAGCGCCGCCGCGAACTTGACCGACGTCAGCCGCGTTCTGCGCGGTCGCGGCGGTGGGCCACAGGAGTCGCATTCGGCATTTCCGCCGATCGAGCCGGGAAGGGAGGGTGTCACGTTTCCTGCCATTTCTGCGAGCGGCCGTGAGGCGTGACCAGGTTCGACTCCCCGTCGGCCAGGTGACCGGCATCGAACCCGTCTACTGTGGTCAGGCTCTCAATAGGGCGAATCCGCGGCGCGGTCGTGCGCCGCTTCGGGGCGTGACACCACACTCGCCCCAGGATATTGCTTGCATGTTGCTCGGCCTCTAAACGGCGATGAACTTCGGCTGGGTGACCGTTCGCACATCTCACCGACCAATGCGGAGAATGTGCGCTGCTTCACGAATGGCTGTCGGCGGTAGCCTGCGTCTCGCGTCCGTTCCCGCCGGGAATCACGACCCCGGCCTGCTGTGTGGAGCCTGGCCGTCGACGTCTTGCCGGACACCTGACGGGAGTCGCCTCGACTCCTCCTTGCCGCCGAGGCCGTGTGTACCGCCACGACCGGCGGACGGTGCGGACCCGGCACATGTGTCGGGGTCGGTCGGCGAGCCCCGTGCGGGCCGGATAGGGCGCGGCACGTCGGGTCGCGCCCGCGGTTTCCGACACGGGACGCGCTGACCGGGCCGGGGCACCCGCCGACGACGGTGGCGGAGTCCTCACTGCTCGCTGACAGCCCGCGCTCGCGGGGCAACCGAATGTCGGTGTGTCGGCCCACGGACCGGGGAGCGCGACGCGCAGTCAGCGAGGTGCGGCATAGCGTCGCCTGGTGCCCGACCTTCAGCAACGGGAGCTGCGCGACGCGGTCACCGGTCATCCGCTCGTCGAGGCCGCCTTCGGCCTCGCCCATGACCTGCTCGGCGGTCTGAGCAGCCGGTGGCGGCACACCCGCGGCGTCGCCCACCGGGCCGCCACCGCGGCAGCCGCGGTACCGCAGACCGACCGGCCGGTGCTGGTGGCGGCGGCCTGGCTCCACGACATCGGCTACGCGCAGCCGCTGCGGCGCTCGGGCTTCCATCCCCTCGACGGCGCATGGCACCTGCAGGAGCACTCTTGGCCCGAGCCGCTGGCCGGGCTGGTGGCCCATCACTCGGCCGCTCGGTTCGTCGCCGCGGTTCGCGGGCTGGCCGGCCCGCTGCGCGCCTTCTCGGCCCCCCGCTTTGCCCGCGGCCCGCTGGCCGATGCGCTGACCTACGCCGACCAGACCACCGGCCCCGACGGGCAGGTCATGGCCGTGGAGGACCGGCTGGCGGAGATGCTGCGCCGGCACGGCCCGGACAGCCCCAACGCCCGCGTGCACCCACAGCGCGCACCGGCCATCCGGGCCGCGGTGCTCCGCATTGAGCAGCGCCTGCGCGCCCGGCGCTGACAGCAGCGAACGAGGACCCCGGTGTTCACGGTCATGACCTGGAACGTGGAGAACCTCTTCACGCCCAAGCCCGCCGACCGCGCGGCCTTCGACGCCAAGCTCGACGCGCTCGCCGCCGTCGTCACCGCCGAGCAGCCCGACCTGGTCGGCGTGCAGGGGATCGGCGACGAGGACGCCTTCGAGCAGCTGCGCGGCCGACTGGGACCGGCCTGGACCGGGGTGCTCTCCACCCACTTCGAGTCCCCGCACACCCATCCGCGTGGGCTGGCTGTCCCCCGCCCGCTGACCGACGTGGAGCAGGTCGTCGACCTGCCCGCGGCGCTGGCGCCGGTGAAGGTCGACGACGACGGCACGACGATCACCCGGGCCGGCCACGGCGCGCTGGCGGTCACCGCCACCACGGGCGACAGCAGCGAGGTGCGGGCGATCACCGCGCACCTGAAGAGCAAGCTGCTGTCCTTCCCCGGCGGCCGGTTCGACACCACCGACGAGGGCGAGCGGGTCCGCTGCGGCGTGTACGCACTCAACCGGCGCGCGGCCGAGGCCGCCGCCCTTCGCGAGTGGGCCACCGCGGCGCTCGCCGGCGCCTGGGCCGGCCGCCCCGTTGTGGTGTGCGGCGACCTCAACGACACCCTCGACGCGGCCACTACCCAGCTGCTGTACCGGCCGCCCGGCTCCCAGTACGGCCCCGGCGGCTACAACAGGCCGGACCGCGGCGACGCGCAGCGACTGTGGGCCATCGGCTACCGGATGGACCCGCCGGACGACTGGTCGCGGATCAACCAGGGGCGGCGCGAGCTCATCGACCACATCCTCATCTCCCACGCACTGACCGAGCACCTGACCGAGGCCCGCACCGTGCCGCTCGAGGTGCCCAGCGTCGGCGTACAGCCCCAGACCCCGGCGCGTGCCGCGGGGGAACCGCCGTCGGATCACCGTCCCGTGCTCGCCCGCTTCGACCTGTAGCCACGATCCGCAGCCGCAGGTCGCGCTGTGCGCTCACCGGGGACGCGAACCACTCGCTACCCGCTATGTGCGCTCTGCAGGCGGTCGGGACATGCCACGGGAAGCTCAGGCACCTGCAGCGACGCCTCTTCCTGCTCCACCCCACCGGACTCGGCCTCTGGTGTGGCTGCTCCGGCCGGCGAACCCTCCTGTTGGGAGGGTTCACTCGCGCAGTCTGGCTCAGGTGCCCGCCGTAGTGGCGCCCGCGGCCATGGACCCTTCGCCTCCTGGTGCGCGTTACGCACATCAAGACCATCAGGGTCCCGGCATGGGCGGCGGACCTGGCAACAGCCTTGCCGGTGAGGTCAGCGTCGACGTGAGGCCAGGCGCGGTAGGAGCATGCCTGACTTGGCCGACCGGCCTGGTTCAGTCCGGCCGGATGTTCTCGTTGAGACGGAACACGTTTCCGGGGTCGTACCGCCGCTTCAGCGCGCGGAGTCGTTCGTACTTCGCCTCGCCGTACGCCTGCCTGACACGGGCATCCCCCTCCTCCATGAGGAAGTTGACGTAGACGCTCGTGTGGAAGGGCGCCAGGGCCGACCAGTAGTCACGCGCCCACTGCCGCTGCGCGTCGAACCCGTCCGCCGTGGCGGTGTTGCCGTTGATGTTGAAGGTGAAACCAGCGCCGCGGCCGTTGAAGGCCGTCTCGCCGTCGCCGACCCGGGCGACCGCCCCGCCCATCTGCCACAGCGCGACGCTGCTCAGCGGCGAGCTGATCCGAGGACCGTGCTCGGTCATGACGTCGATCACGTCGTCGTCGAGTTCCGCGACGTCGCAGGAGCGGACGTAGTACCAGCAGCCGTGCCGGAACGACGGGTCGAAGAACCGCTGGTGGGCCACGAACGGCTTGGGCCCGAACACGTCCAGGACCGGTGAGCCGACCTCCCGCATGGGCCGCAGCACCCGCTCGCCGTCATCGACGTCACCCGCGTAGCAGGCGACCACCGCGATCACCGGACGGCCGACCAGCTCGGCCGGGACGACGGGCAGCGGCGGGGCCAGCCGCTGCACGACGATGGTCATGAGCTCGTCCGGGCAGTCCGCGAGCCAGTCCCGATAGGCGTACAGCACCCGCTGCGCCTGATCCATCGGCCAGAAGGTCGCGCCCGCCATCACCTGCCGGCCGAGGGGGTGGAGACGGAACCGGAAATCCGTGACGACGCCGAAGTTGCCGCCCCCACCGCGCAACCCCCAGAACAGCTCGGGGTTCTCGTCCTCGCTGGCCCGCACGAATTCGCCCTCAGCAGTCACCACGTCAACCGACGACAGCGAATCCACGGTCAGCCCGTACCAGCGCTGGAGCCAGCCGGTGCCACCACCGAGGGTCAACCCGGCCAGACCGGTGTGCGACACGATGCCGGCCGGCACCGCCAGCCCGTGTTCCTGGGTCGCCGCGTCGAGCTCGCCGAGCAGCACCCCGGCCTGGACGCCGGCCTCCCGCGCGTCCGGGTCGACGCGGATGCTGCTCATCGGGCGCAGGTCGATCAACAGGCCGTCGTCGCAGGTCGACAACCCCGGGAAGCTGTGCCCACCGCTGCGGACCGCGATCGGCAGCTGGTGCTCCTGAGCGAAGCGGAGCGCGGTGCGGACGTCGTCCACGCCGGCGCACCGGGCGATGAGCGCGGGACGCCGGTCGATCGAGCCGTTCCAGACCCGGCGGTGCTTCTCATACCCGTTGTCCCCGGGGGCGACGACCTCGCCGAGCAGGGCGGTGCGGAGGTCCGCGACCGCCGTCGCGTCGAACGGGTGCGAGGGGACCGTGTCGGAACTCGTCGGACTGGCCATGCGCGGCAGTGTCGTGTCATGGCGAGGCGCCGGCAGCGACCGAGGTTCCACCCTGCACCTGACTGAGGCGAATCGGATCGAGGATGTCGATGTGGTCCGGGTGGGTGCGGAGCACTCCGGCGTCCCGGAGGTCGCGGAGCACTCGCACGACCACCTCCCACACCGTGCCGGCGGACTCGGCCAGCTGCCGCTGACTGACCCGGACCTGCACCACCGGCTGCGCTCCTCGCGTGGCCCTCGACTCCTGGGCCGCCAGGTCCAGCAGGTGGCGCGCGACGCGCTGGCGCACGCTGGTGAACGCGCTGCCGGTGATCTCGTGGATGAAGCTGAGCACCCGATCGGCCAGCTCGTGCAGCAGTGCGTCGGCCACGCGGGGGTCCTCGGCAGCGGCTCGACGTACGACGTCCGGGCACAGGTACAGCAGCCGCGCGTCGACGACCGCCTGGATGCCCGCGGGCATCCGGAACCCGGTGGCATACAGCGACACGGCGCCGATCAGCGCGCCCCGTCGGCAGTACCGCACGGTCAGGGTCCGACCGTCCGGCGCGGTCACGAAGACCCGGACCAGACCGTCGATGACCAGTTCCAGGTGCTCGGCCGCCTCGCCCTCCCGGTGCGTCACCGAACCGGCCGCTGTCCGGACCACGCGGGCCCGGGTCAGCAGGCGCTGGATGGCCGGGGCGGGGAGCCGAGCGAAGCTGGATGCGGCCAGCGCGGCTCGGACGCCGTCGTCCATCCGGCCACCCTAGGACGATCCGGCGACGCCCTGGCCCCTCGTGCACCCTCGGTCCCGCGATGAGCAGCCACGCGACTGCGCCCACAGCATGTACTGATCGGCCGCGGTTGCCCTGCGGGCGCGACATCAACGCCTGACTCGGCAGCCGGCGCCCCCGGCGACGCTCACAGGGCCCGACCGCCTACTCGTATGACGGCTTCTCAGCGGACCGATGTGGCTCACCACGAAGGATGCCGGCATGCCGTCGGGCGCCGCAGCCGGGGCCGACCGATCGCCGAGCGTCGAGCGCCCTCTCCCTGGTGCCCAGCCTGGCGGCGGACCACGCTTGGCCGACGGCCGCGTGTCCACGAACGAGGAGGACCGCCATGGAGCGCGACGAGGCTTCCACCTTCGCTGGCCGATCGCTTCAGGTCGAGAATGCCCGAGCGCCGGATCGGCGCTACGACTGTCTCGACGACGCCGCCCGCCTGGCCCGCCGGTATCTCGACGGGCTGCGGGACCGACCGGTGCACGCGAAGACGGGACTCGATGAGCTGCGCGCCGTGCTCGCACACCCGCTCACCGACGAGGGCGAGGATCCCTCGGTGATCGTCGAGAGCCTGGCGTGCGACGTCGACCCCGGGCTCGTCGCGTCGGGTGGACCGCGGTACTTCGGGTTCGTCATCGGCGGCGCGGTGCCGGCCGCGGTGGCGGCCGACTGGCTGGTGTCGGCGTGGGACCAGAACGGCGGGGGCTTCGTCGCCTCACCGGCCCTGTCGGTGGTCGAGGAGGTCGCCGCCACCTGGATCCGCGAGCTCCTCGGTGTGCCGGCGTCCAGCGGGGTCGGGTTCGTCACCGGCGGCCAGATGGCCAACTTCACCTGCCTGGCCGCCGCGCGGCATGCGGTCCTGCGCGACGCCGGCTGGGACGTCGAGGCGCACGGGCTGCACGGCGCGCCCCGGGTCCGCGTCCTGGCCGGCGAGTACGCGCACGTCACGATCGGGGTCGCCTGCCGGCTGCTCGGGCTGGGCCAGCTCGTCGACGTGGTGCCGGCCGACGACCAGGGCCGCATGCGGGCCGACGCGCTGCGCGACGCCCTCGCCGGCGGTACGGGCGACCCGACGATCGTCTGCGCGCAGGCAGGGGAGATCAACACCGGGGCGTTCGACCCGTTCGTCGACATCGCCCGAATCTGTCGCGAGCACCGGGCGTGGCTGCACGTCGACGGCGCGTTCGGTTTGTGGGCCGCCGCCAGCCCGCGGCGGCGCACCCTGCTGGCCGGCGCGGAGCAGGCGCACTCGTGGGCGACCGACGGCCACAAGTGGCTCAACGTCCCCTACGACTGCGGAATCGCCGTCGTCGCCGACCCGCGCGCTCACCGCGCGGCCATGACCTCGACCCAGGCCTACGTCCCGGCGCACGCCGACGACGTGCCCTACGGCTTCGACTGGACGCCGGAGTTCTCCCGACGGGCCCGGGGCGTCACGGTGTACGCGGCGCTGCGCCAGCTGGGCCGCCAGGGCCTAACCGACCTCGTCGACCGGTGCTGCGACCACGCCCGGCTGATCGCTCGACGCCTCGCCGCCGAGCCCGGCATCGACATCCTCAACGACGTCGTGCTCAACCAGGTCCTCGTACGCTTCGGCGACGACGACGCCCTCACCGACACGGTGATCGAGCAGGTCCAACGCGACGGCGTCTGCTGGCTGGCCGGCAGCACCTTCCGCGGACGCCGGGTCATGCGGATCTCGGTCGTCGGGTGGCAGACGACCCCGGCCGACGCCCACCGCAGCGCCGAGGCCATCCTCACCGCCGCGCGCGCAGCTGGTGGATGACGTCATGCCAAGCTGGTCAAAAGCCTCGCCAGGAGCTGCTGCAGTACTACTGGGTCTACTGAGCGCGTCCGCCGGGTTCCAGCTACGCCGAACGGACAGCGAGCAAGGCGTGCAGCCTCCCAGCCGTCGACCCCCAGGAGCCCTCGACAGGTCAAAGTTGCGGTCAGGACGCGTCCAGACCTGGCTGCGGGCCACCGCCCAAGGAAGGTTCGTTTCCGCGCGGATCTCGCTCTGCCACCTCGCGGGTCTGAAGCAGTCAACACAACCGCGGGCAGTCCCCCGCGGGGGAGGCTCCGTCCCTACGGTGCGGGCATGGGACGTCGATGGGGTCGAGCGGACATCTCCAGCTACGCCGACCGCTTCGACGTCCCGGCGGCCGACGGCGGGCTGTCGGTGACCTTCCTCGGGGTGGCGAGTCTGCTGGTGTCCGACGGGACGTCGGCCGTCCTCACCGACGGGTTCTTCTCGCGGCCCTCCCTGCCCAGGGTGCTGCTGCGCCGCATCGCCCCCGATCCCGGCCGCATCCACGAGGCGCTCGGCCGGGCGGGTGTCACGGCTGTCGACGCCGTCGTTCCGGTGCATACCCACTACGACCACGCCCTGGACTCGGCAACGGTGGCCGCCGCCACGGGGGCGCGCCTGCTCGGTGGGGCGTCGGCCGCGCACATCGGCGTCGGCGGTGGACTGCCCGAGGACCGGATCGCCGTCGTTCCGCCGGGCCGGCCGGTCGCCTCCGGCCGGTTCACCCTGACTCTCATCGAGTCGACTCACTGCCCACCCGACCGGTATCCCGGTGTCATCGAGCGCCCGGTCGTGCCACCGGTGCGGACGTCGGCATACCGCTGTGGAGAGGCGTGGTCGATCCTCCTCGAACACGCCAGCGGCCGCACCGCCCTCATCCAGGGCAGCGCGGGGTTCGTCGGCGGCGCGCTCACCGACCGCACGGCCGAGGTCGCCTACCTCGGGATCGGCCAGCTCGGCCACCAGGACCCCGGCTACATCCGCGAGTACTGGCGGGAGACGGTCCAGGTCGTGGGCGCCCGCCGGGTGGTGCTCATCCACTGGGACGACTTCTTCCGGCCGCTCACCGAGCCCCTGCGCACGCTGCCCCATCTCATGGATGACCTCGACGCCAGCATGCAGGTCCTCGTCCCGCTCGCCCGGGAGCAGGACGTGCCGTTGCACTTCCCCACCCTGTGGCGGCGCGAGGACCCGTGGGCCGGCCTGTGACCGCACCTCGCGCTCGAACAGCCGTGGCCCCGGGCCACCGCCCGACCCGGGCCGTGCGCTGAACGAGCCGCCGACCACCACAGTGAGCACTACTTCCGCCTCAGGTACGGAGGCCACTTCCGGTAGGTCACTGTCACGATCACGACGCACCTCCACCCGCCAGTCGCTCAACGCTGTCCGGACCGACCAGCCGGACACCCCAGGCGCCAGACGTATCGACGCCTTGGTCCGCGGAGGCGGCGCCTCCGATCTTTGCGGGAGCAGCGGGAGTCCCTAGGTTCGACCGGGTGACCTCGCAGCTGTTCGCCTATCTGAGCTACCGCGACGCCCCGGCCGCGCTCGACTGGCTGGCCGCGCTCGGCTTCTCGGAGGTCCGGCGTCAGCAGGGGCCAGACGGGCAGGTGACGCACGCCGAGGTCCGCTGGGGGAATGTCGCCCTGATGGTGAGCAGTGACGACGCCGACTACCAGGTCCCGCCGCTGATCGGACGGTCCACCGGACGAGGTCTCTACCTGCGCGTCGAGGACGTCGACGGGGCGTTCGCGCGGGCCGTTGCCGCCGGTGCCCAGCCGGTCATCGCGCCGGAGAACACTCCCTTCCACACCCGGCGGGCGCGGGTCCTGGACCCCGGCGGTCAGGAGTGGAGCTTCGGGACCTACGAGCCCGGCGTCTCCTGGTAAGCGGTAGCGGGACCAGGCTCGACCGCGCCGGCGAGCGGCTCAACGGTGACATCACCGCCCAATCCCAGGTGTTGATCCCGGGAGCGCGGCGCGCCTGCCGGGCTCGTCCGGACCGCGTTGCTGTACCGGTTGCTGTAGTTCTCCCCCACGCTCGGGCATGTCACGCCGATCGGGACAGCCACCCGAGGGCGCGCCCTCCCGAGCGGCAGCTCAGCTCCCGCCGGTCAGCGTCACCCCGGACTGGGACTCCGGCCTCCCCTCCCTGAAACGGCCCGTGTTGCCGGCGGCGGCTCCCTCGGAGACGGCGTCGCGGAGGCCGCGCGGGGCGCGGGTGTCCCCGACGCGGCGGACGGGCGTGTGGGGCAGGGCCTCGACGAGCGTGCGGAAGAGGTCGTCGCGAGCGGTGCGAGCCCCGGCGAGGACGATCAGGTCGGGGGCGGCGATGGCCTGCCGTTCATCGGATTCCAGGTCAAGCAGCCCCCAGCCCTCAGAGTCCCGGATGAGTTCGACCTGGCCCTGCAGGTCGACCCCTGCCTTCTTGAGGCGGCGGCGGACGAACCAGACCTGCGTCGGGTCGACCTTGGCGGCAACGTAGGGCAGATCGGTGATGGTCCGGACGGTCCAGCCGGCGCCCACGAGCGCCTCGGCGGCGGTGAAGCCGCCCTCGGGATCGATGATGGTCACAGTCCCGGTTCCGTGCGGCACCGGCGGAGCGACTATCACGTCGTCCGCGTCGGCGACCGCCACGTCGCTGCCGTGCCACGAGCTCCGCCGCGGCCGGGAACCGGTGGCGAGGACGACGGAGTCGGGCGCCAGCCCAGCGACGATGTCCGGGGTCGCCGGCGCTCCGAGGCGAAGGTCCACGCCGAGGTCGCGGAGCTCTGCTCCCAGCCAGTCCAGGTAGAGGTCCCATCGCTGGCGTCCGCGCCGCAGATCGGCGGTGCGGGCACGCCCGCCCAACCGCGGCTGCTCCTCCAGCAGGGTTACCCGGTGACCCCGGCGGGCCGCGCGGCGGGCGGCCTCGGCGCCGGCGACACCCCCGCCGACCACGACGACGTGCTCCCGCACCCCACCGTCGGCTGTCGTGCCGGCCGCGGCACCGTCGGCTGTCGTGCCGGCCGCGGCACCGTCGCCGAGTTCGGCGTTGCGGATCGCCGGGTTGATGGAGCACTCCATCGGCATCCCGGAGTAGAGCCGGCCGATGCACCCCTCGTTGATGCTGATGCACGGCCTCGGGCGGCCGCCGGTGAGGAGCTTCCGGGGCAGGTCGGGGTCGGCGATCAGTGCCCGGGTCATCGCGACGAAGTCGACGCCTTGGTCCCGCAGGGCGTGCTCGGCGGTGTCGGCGTCGAGGATGCGGCCGGCGGTGATCACCGGGATCCCGGTCGCGGTCCGCATCCCTGCGGCCAGCTCGCTGTAGGCGTTCTCGGGGACCGCATCACCCGGGACGAAGAACTTGGGTGCTGCGCTCGGTCGCTCCGGTGCCGGCACTGACGCTGAGCAGGTCGACCACGCCGTCGGCGGTCAGGGCGGCCACCACGTCCCGCAGGTCCTGCTGCGTCATCGCTCCCGGGAGATTCTGGTCGGCGGTCACGCGGAAGCCGATGATGAAGTCCTCGGAGGTCGCCGCGCGCACCGCGGCGAGGACCTCACGGGCGAACCGGACCCGGTTCTCCAGCGAGCCGCCGTACCGGTCGTCGCGGGTGTTGACCGCCGGGGCCGCGCCGACGGCACGTGGCGCCCTGCGCGGGCAGGGCTCAGAGCAGCAGGAAGACGGCACCTGGCCTCCGGGTCGGCCGGCAGGCCGACGATGTGCGCAGTGTTTCGGCGAGGTCACGATCTCACCCCGATGAGCCGGTCGGTCGGTGTACGCCGTCACGCGCCGGGTAGACGGCGTAGCGTGGGGGTTGTCAAGACAGCAGCGGACCCACCAGCCGGACGACGACCGGCGCACGCGAACGACGACAACAGCACGACACGACAGACCGGCACGAACCAGTGACGTCCCTGCTGACCCGCACCACCCGCACCACCGGCACCGGCCTCACCGTCCTCGGCGAGTCCGAGGCCGGATCGGGGCGGGCCGGGAACACAGGGGGACATTCTGGCGCTGTGCAGGAGGCCGATCCGCAGCCGCGGGTCCGTGCGGTAGAGAGCGAGTGATGACCCAGATGACCCAGACGCTGACGACGACCCCGCCCGCCGACGACCTCGTCGTTCCCTTCCACTGTGACCGCTGTGGCGCACTGGCCAAGGTGCGGGTGGTCCTCGCCAGCGGCAGCGACCTCGTCTTCTGCGGGCACCACGCCCGTGAGTACGAGGGCAAGCTCCGCGACATCGCCGTCGACATCATCGAGACGGACGGCGAACAGCGCCTCAGCCACTGACGGAGGCGCTATCGTCGCTGACAGCGATGAAGCCCTCACCCGACGCCGCCGCCGGCGTCCCGTTCCCGGCCGATGGGGACAGGGCGCCGGCGGCTCCGTCGTTCCCGGGATCTCCCGGTAGACGACCGACCGGAGATCCCGCGATGTCCCCGCAGACCCCCGTGCCGCACGCCCAGCCCCCCACTGGGGCGCCGCCGGAGCAGTCGGTCCCCGCCGGGCCCGACCACACCACCGACGCCGAGGACCTGTCCGACGAGACCCGCCCGGTGCCGCGCGACCGCGGGCCCATCGGACCCGAGGTGCCCGCCCCGGCCGGCACCGCCGAGACGCCCGCGCCGACCGCCGCGACCCCGCCGGCCGAGGCCGCGACGTCTGCGGCCCGGGCCGTGACGCCGCCGGCCGAGGCGGGGGACGCGGCGCCCGCCGTCGAGGACGGCGAGACGCAGGACATCCGCTTCGCCCCCGGCGAGGCCCCCGCCCAGCTGCCGCCGCCCGTTGACGACGACACCGACGCCGACGAGCACACCGGCGTCCTGCCACCGGTGGTCGCGGGCCCCGACGGACCCGGCGGCGATCCCGGTGGCCCCGACGGCCCCGACGACGGGGGGCCGCACGACGGCACGCCGCAGCCCCGCCGTCCCTGGTGGCGCCGCCCGGCCGTGGTGACGCCCGTCGCGGCCGCCGGCGTCCTCGCCGCGGCCTACGGCGTCGACCTGCTGGTCTCCGGCGGTGACGTCCCCCGCAACACCGTCGTGGCCGGCGTCGACCTCGGCGGCCTCTCCCCCGCCGCCGCGACCGAGCGGCTGCAGACCGAGCTCGCGCCGCGCGTCGCCGCCGACCACGTGCTGCTGGCCGACGACGTGGAGGGCACCCTCTCCCCGGCCACCGCCGGCATCACCCTCGACGTCGACGGCACCGTCGACCGGGCCAGCGACCAGCCGCTCAACCCCTGGACCCGGCTGGTCACCCTCGTCGACGAGCGGGAGGTCGCCCCCGTCATCACCGGCGAGGACACCGCGCTGGCGGCGCAGATCGACGTCATCGCCGAGCAGGTCGACCGCGCCCCGGTCGACGCGACCATCGCCATCGAGGGGACGACGGCCACCCTCGTCGAGCCGGTGCCCGGCCGCACCCTCGACCGCGAGGGGGCCGCGGAGGCGGTCACCGCCGCGCTGGCCTCGGGCGGCGACCCCGCCACCCCGATCGAGCTGCCCGTCGACGTGACCGAGGTGTCCGTGGACGCCGCCGAGGCCCAGCGGGTGCTCGACGAGACCGTCACCCCCGGCCTGGCCGCGCCGGTAACGGTGACGAGCCAGGACGGCGCCACCTCCGTGGAGGTGCCCGAGTCCGCGATCGCCGCCTCGCTGACCTTCACGCCGCAGGAGGACGGCGGGCTCGCCGTCGCGATCGATCCCGCCGCGCTGCAGGAGTCGATGGGCGGCGACTTCGCCGAGTTCGGCACGCCGGCCGAGGACGCCCGCTTCGAGGTGTCCGGCGGCGGCGTCTCGATCGTCCCCTCGGTCGACGGCGCCGGCGTCGACCCGGCCGCGCTGTCGACCCAGCTGGTGGAGGTCCTGCCGCAGCCGGCGCCGCGCACGGTCACCGCCGAGCTGGGCCCGGTGGCACCGGAGTTCAGCACCGCCGACGCCGAGGCGCTGGGCATCCGCGAGCAGATCAGCACCTTCACCACGAACTTCACCAGCGCCGCCAGCGGCACCAACATCCGGGTGGCCGCGGCGGAGATCGACGGCGCGCTGGTGCGGCCCGGTGAGACCTTCAGCCTCAACGGCCAGACCGGGCCGCGCACCACGGCGCAGGGCTACGTCGAGGCCGGCGTCATCCAGAACGGCGAGTTCGCCACGGCCGTCGGCGGTGGCGTCAGCCAGGTCGCCACGACGATGTTCAACGCGGTCTTCTTCGCCGGCCTCGAGGACGTCTACCACAAGCCGCACAGCTTCTACATCAGCCGCTACCCCGCCGGCCGGGAGGCGACGGTCTACTACGACTCGATCGACCTGAAGTGGCGCAACGACAGCGACACCGGCGTCTACGTCGACACCCAGTGGACACCGAACTCGCTGACGGTCACCTTCTACGGGACCAAGCGCTACGAGATCGACTCGATCAGCAGCGACCGCTACAACCTCCGCGACCCGGTCGTGCAGGAGAAACCCGACGACGGCAGTTGCAGCGCGCAGGGCGGCTCGACCGGCTTCGACATCACCGTCACCCGGGTGTTCCGCGACCTGGCCGGCGGCGCGGAGGTCAAGCGCGAGGACTTCCGGACCCGCTACGCGGCCGAGCCGGCGGTCCGCTGCGTGCCGGTGGCCGACCCCGCCACCCCGCCGGCGCCCGAGGGCGCCGTCCCGCCCCCCGCACCGGCTCCGGGCGGCTGAGCAGGACCCCCCTGCCCCCCGCCATGGAAGGACGCCGTCCTCCTCTCGGAGGACCCCCTTGCCCCCCGACACTCGCAGGCTCGCGGCGGGGCCCTGGAGGCGGCCGGGACGGGGCCGACGGCGGGACCCTGCTGGCGGGCAGGTCGGCGCGCTGATCAGCGTGCACACTGGGGCGGTGCGCACCGTCCTGCCCGGGGGCCGACCGGCCGGCGCCGGACAGCCCGGGGACGGTGCCGCCGACGGTGAGCGGCCCGCAGGTGCCACCGCCGTCCCCGTCCCGCCGGCGCGGGGGCGGCTGGACCACTGGCCCGCGGCGGTCCGGGTCCCGCTGCAGGTGCTCGGGCGCACCGTCGCCAAGGCCTGGCACGACCGCATCCTGGGGCTGTCCGCCGAGGCGGCGTTCTGGCAGATCCTCTCGGTGCCGCCCCTGCTGATCGGGCTGCTGGGCACGCTCGGCTACCTGGGCACCTTCATCGGCGAGGCCTCGGTGGCCCGGGTCGAGGAGGAACTGGTCCGGGCCTCCACCGAGGTGCTGACGCCGGACGTCGTCGAGGGGCTGGTGCAGCCGACGCTCGACGACATCCTCGGCTCCGGGCGGCTGGACCTGGTGAGCGTCGGCTTCCTGCTGTCGCTGTGGGCCGGCTCCTCGGCGACGGCGACATTCATGAACACCGTCGTCATCGCCTACGACCAGCGCGACGTACGCGGGCCGATCCGCACCCGGCTGAAGGCGCTGTGGCTGTTCGTCGTCGGTCTGCTGCTGGCGGTGCTCACGCTGCCGCTGCTGGTGCTGGGCCGCGGGGTGCTGGTCTCGCTGCTGCCCTCCGACTGGCAGGGCACCGCGACGGTGCTGGTCAACGCCGTGTACTGGCCGGTGGTGCTCCTCGGCCTGTTGCTCGCGCTGACGAGCTTCTACCACGTGGTGCTGCCGCGGCGGCTGCCCTGGCACCGGCACCTGCCGGGGACGGTGCTGGCCGTGGCCTTCTTCGTCGTCACGGCGCTGGCCACCCGCGCGTACGTGGCCGACATCCTCACCACCACGCTGCCCTACGGGGCGCTGGCGACCCCGATCGCCGTGCTGCTGTTCTGCTTCTTCTTCGGGATGTCGGTACTGCTGGGCGCCGAACTCAACGCGACCGTCCAGGCCCGCTGGCCAGCACCGCTGCGCCGGCACCAGCGCCGCAGCCAGGCCCGCCGGGCGGCCAAGCTGGAACGCGCCCGAGAGCTGCAGGACTGAGCACACCGGCGGGCATCCCGGCCCGGCATCGCGACGATCATGGAGTTGCGGTGACGACACACCGGTTCCGGACGGCGTGTCGCCACCCGGACCACGTGATCGTCGTGAGACCGCCCCGTCGAGCTGCGGGGAACGGGGCCTGCTACTTCTTGAGCTGCTCGTAGATCTCCTTGCACGCGGGGCACACCGGGCTGCCCGGCTTCGGGCTCTTGGTCACCGGGAAGACCTCGCCGCACAGGGCCTCGACCAGCGTGCCCATGACCGCGCTCTCGGCGATCTTGTTCTTGCGCACGTAGTGGAAGACCTCGTTGGCGTTGCCGGTGTCGCCCTCGCGGACGTCGGGCTTCTCGAGGAGGTCGGTGTCGCTCACGCGGGGCTCCCTCGGGTCGGGGACGGATCCGGGAGGCGCCGTCCTGGCGCGCCTCCCCGGCCACCATGATGGCAGGGTGCCGTTCCCCACCACCGCCACGCCCGCCGTCCGGACCGCGCCCGCGCCCGTGCCGTCCCCCGAGGTCGCCGAGGCGCTGGCCGCCGGCCGCCCGGTCGTGGCACTGGAGAGCACCCTGCTGGCCCACGGGCTGCCCCGGCCGGACAACCGCTCGGCCGCCGACGAGGTGGAGGCGGCCGTGCGCGCCGGCGGGGCGGTCCCGGCCACCATCGCCGTCCTCGACGGCGCGCCGCACGTGGGGCTGACCGCCGAGCAGCTCGACCGGGTCTGCGCCGACCCCGACCTGGCGAAGCTCGCCGTCCGGGACCTGCCGGTGGCGCTGGCGCTGGGCCGCAGCGGGGCGACGACGGTGTCGAGCACCGCGCTGCTGGCCGCCGCGGCGGGCATCGGGGTCTTCGCCACCGGTGGCCTCGGCGGGGTGCACCGGGAGGCCGCCGACACCTTCGACGAGTCCGCGGACCTCACCACGCTGTCCCGCACACCGGTGCTGGTCGTGTGCGCCGGCGTGAAGTCGATCCTCGACGTCCCGGCGACGCTCGAGCGGCTGGAGTCGCTGTCGGTGACCGTCGTCGGCTACCGCACGACGACCTTCCCCGGCTTCTACGTCGCCGACTCCGGCTCGACGGTGGACTGGGCGGTGTCCTCGCCCGAGGAGGCCGCCGCGGTCCTCGCCGCCCGGCGCGGCCTGGCCCCCGGTGGCGTCCTGGTGGCCAACCCGCTGCCCGACCACGAGCAGCTCGACCCCGCACTGCACGACCGGGTGATCGGCGACGCGCTGGCCGCGGCGGCGCGGGTGGGGGTGCACGGCAAGGCGGTGACCCCCTTCGTGCTCGACCACCTGCACCGGGCCAGTGAGGGCGCCACCCTGGCGGTCAACGTGCGGCTGGTGCTGCGCAACGCGGAGCTCGCCGGCCGGATCGCCGTCGCGCTGGTCGCCCTCTCCTGCTGACCGTGAGCGACGTCGTGGTCGTCGGCGACCTCGCCACCGACGTCGTCGTGCTGCTCGACGGCGACCCCGCGCCCGGGTCCGACCGGCCGGCGTCGATCCGCAGCCGCGGCGGGGGCGCCGGCGCGAACGTCGCCGTCCACCTCGCCCGGCTGGGCACACCGGTCACCCTCGCCGGCTGTGTGGGGGACGACGCTGCCGGCAGCGGGCTGGTCGCCGAGCTCAGGGCGGCGGGCGTGACGCCGGCCGTCCGCGTCGTCCCGGGGGCGGCCACGGGGACCATCGTCAGCCTGGTCGAGCCCGGCGGGCAGCGCAGCATGCTGGCCGACCGCGGCGCCAACCTCGCGCTCGCGCCGGACGACGTCCCGACGCCGCGGCGGCACCTGCACCTGTCCGGCTACACCCTCTTCGCGCCCGGCCCGCGCGCCGCGGGGCTGGCGGCGCTGGCCACCGCCCGCGCGGCCGGCTGCACGGTGTCGGTGGACCCCGCCTCCACCGGGCCGCTGGCCGCCCACGGTGTCGAGCGCTGGCTGGCCGACACCGCGGCGGCCACGCTGGTGCTGCCCAACGCGGACGAGGCGCGGCTGCTCACCGGCCGCGCCGACCCCGCGGCGGCGGCGCGGGCGCTGGCGGCCTGCCACCCGGTCGCCGTCGTGACGCTGGGCGCCGAGGGCGCACTGTGGGCCGCGGGCGAGCGGCTGGTGCACCGTCCGGCGCACCCGGCGGCGGTGGTCGACACGACCGGCGCCGGCGACGCGTTCACCGCCGGGCTGCTGTCCGTGTGGCTGGCCGCCCCGGACGGCGACCCAGGAGCGGCGCTGGAGGCCGGTCTGGCGCGGGCTGCCGCCGTGGTCGCCCGGCCCGGTGCCCGATGAGGCCCCCTGCTGGAGCCCCGCCGCAAGGCCCCGTCCAGAGGCTCAGCTCGAGCTCGCGAGGGGTGACGGGGACGGGGTCCTTCCTCAGTGCTCGATGACCCGGCTCGGGCGCGCGGGGTTCTCCAGGATGCGGTCCGGTCGGGGTGCGGTGTACCGGTTGACGTCCAGCTTCTTCTTCGGCGGGCCGTCGTTGGCCATCATGACCGCGATCCACGGCAGCACGGTCCCCAGCGCCGCGAAGATCAACGCCAGCCACAACGTCTGGTAGAAGACCGCCGCCAGCACCAGGCTGACCCCGCGGACGGCCATGGTGATCACGTAGCGCCGTTTCCGGGCGGCGTGCTGCTCGGCGAGGCTCGGTGCCGCCTCGGTGATGAGCACCGGCTCCGGCCGGCGGGAACGCGCGGGCTGATGGCTCGAGGCCACGGGCTTCCTCCCCTCCGCCGTCCCCCCGGGACGGCGGATCCCCTCACGGGCTGCGGAGCCCGGCGTCCCGACGGCGCCAGGGTCCCCGCACAGCCCGGGGTCTGCCGCCCATGGTGCCACCGGATCGCGCGCCATGCAGGCACCCCCGCGTTGCATCTCAGGAGGTCACGGCCGCCTTCGCGGTGCGCTTGGCCTCCTGCTTGAACGCCCGGACCTGGGCCAGCGACTCGGGCCCGGTGATGTCGGCGACCGACCGCCGGGAGCCCTCCTGGCCGTAGTCGCCGGCGGCCTCGCGCCAGCCCGGCGGGGTCACGCCGTACTGCTTGCCGAGCAGCGCGACGAAGATCCGCGCCTTCTGCGCGCCGAAGCCGGGCAGCTCCCCGACCCGTCGCAGCAGGGTGGCGCCGTCGGGCACGTCGGCCCACAGTGCCTCGGCGCGGCCGTCGTAGCGCTCGACCAGCAGCCGGCACACCGCCTGGGCGCGGCCGGCCATCGAACCCGGGTAGCGGTGCACCGCCGGCGGCCCCCGGAAGACCGTTCCGAGCTGCTCGGGGTCGGCCTCGGCCAGGTCGGCGGCCGAGAGGGTGTCGACGCCGAGCCGGTCGGCCAGCAGCCGGGGCCCGGCGAAGGCCCGCTCCATGGGGAACTGCTGGTCCAGCATCATCCCAAGCAGTAGTGCCAGCGGGTCGCGGCTCAGCAGCTCGTCGGCGGCGTCGTCCTGGGCGATGCGGAGTGTCGGCACATCGGTGATGGTGCCGTAGGCCGAACCGCCGCAATCATCAGTCGGGACCTGGCAGCGCAGTCTCACCACTTCTCGCCGGGGTCGGCAGCAAGTTCAGCGGCCGCAACGCTGGTCACCCCTCGCGGTCGAGGTTGCCCAGGACGACGAGGTCCCCGGGCTGGATGCCGCGGACGAGGAAGCCGACCCGCTCCACCACCCCCGCTCCCTCGTGGCCGCTGACGATCGGCTGCGGCAGCGATCGAGCTGGTCGCGCACGATGACGTCGGTGTGGCAGACCCCGACGGCGGCGATGCGCACCGGCACCTCGTCCGGCTTGCGGGTCGTCGAGCCGGAGCTGCTCGATCCGGTAGGGCTGGTGCGGTGCACCGGCAACGGCGGCTCGGATGTCCGTGGGCGCGGCGTCCCCCGTACCCGGCGACGAGCGGGCCGTCCCGTGACGAGCGTTTCCCCACGGACCGCCCCGGGCAGCTGAGAGGCATGGCCGATCACGACGTCGTCGTCATCGGCAGCGGGATCAACGCGCTGGTCGCCGCCGCAGTCCTGGCCAGGGCGGACCGCGACGTCGGCGTCTACGAGCGCAACCCGCGGCTGGGTGGTGCGATCCGCACCGAGGCCGACACCCCGGCTCGGGGCTACACGACCGACCTGTTCTCCTGCTGGCATCCGCTGTTCGTCGGCGGGCCCGCCTACCCCTCGCTCGCCGACGACCTCGGCAGGCGGGGGCTGGTGTACCGCAACACCGACATCCCGGCCGCCGCTGCGATGCCCGACGGCTCCACCGCGATCCTGTCCACCGACGCCGACACGACGGCCGCGGACTTCGACCGGCTCTCCCCCGGCGACGGCGAGGCCTGGCAGACGTTCCTCCGCGAGTTCGGCCGCCGGGCAGGCATCGCCTTCGGCGCCCTGGGCACCGAACTGCTCTCACCCTCCGGGCTGGCCCTGCTCGGCAAGGCGACCTGGCAGCTGGGCCCGAAGGGCCTGCAGCAGTTCTGCGCGGAGGGGCTGGAGTCGGCTCGCTCGTGGCTGGCCGGGACCTTCGCCTCCGAGACGGTGCACGGCCTGCTCTCACCATGGGTCGGGCACGAGGGGCTCGGCCCCGACGACGCCTTCAGCGGGTTCATCAACAAGGTGATCGCACTGGCCCTGGCCCAGGGCGGCTGCCCGGTGCCGGAAGGCGGCGGCGTCCGCCTGGTCGAGGCCCTGGCCGGCATCGTCACCGACGCCGGCGGAACGACGCGGACCGGCGCGGAGGTCGTGGCGATCGAGACGGCCGCCGGCCGGGCCACCGGCGTACGTCTGGCCGACGGCGAGCGGGTCGGCGCGCGGGAGGCCGTGCTGGCCAGCGTGACGCCCCAGTCCCTGTACCTCCACCTGCTCGACGGCGTGGCCGCGGTGCCCGACCGCGTCCGCGACGCCGCCCGCGGCTACCGCTACGGCCGCGGCGACATGCAGATCCACCTGGCGCTGTCGGAGCCTCCGCGGTGGGCACACGACCACGACCGGCTGTCCAGGGCTGCGATCGTGCACGTGTCGGCCGGCCTGGACAGCGTCAGCCGCGCGGTCAACGAGGCGCAGCGGCACCTGCTGCCGGCCGCTCCGACGATCGTGGCCGGGCAGCCGGCGGCGCTCGACCCGACGCGGGTACCCGAGGGCGCCGGCGTCCTGTGGCTGCAGCTGCAGGAGACTCCGGGCCGGCCGGTGGGGGACGCCGCCGCCCGGATCGACGTCGGCGACGGCACCTGGACCGAAGACCTGCGCGAGCGCTACGCCGACCGCGTGGTCGGCGAGCTCGGGAGGCACGTAGGCAATCTCGACTCCGCGCTCGTCGCCCGGCGCGTCCTCTCCCCGGCCGACCTCGAGGCCTGGAACCCCAATCTCATCGGCGGCGACCCGTACTCCGGCGCCTGCACGCTCGACCAGTTCCTGCTCTGGCGCCCCACCCCGCGCGCTCGCGGGCACCGGACGCCGGTGGCCCAGCTGTGGCACATCGGCGCCTCGACGCACCCCGGCCCCGGGCTCGGCGGCGGGAGCGGCTTCCTCGCCGCCCGGCAGGTGCTCCGCCGGTCGCGGCTGCCCTGGGCCAGGCGCTGAGCGGAACGGCTCAGCTCGGAACTCCTGGCCGGCCCGCGTCACCGGCGCTCCTCGCCGGGTGAGCGCACTCAGTCCATGTGCTCCACATTGTCTGGGTGCGGCCCGGCCGGCGCGCCGCCACCCCGTGAACCCGGTGGCCGCCGACCAACTGCCCGACGTGCCCGCCATCGCCGACGCTGACCAATCCACCGAGCCGTGGACCAACGGCCAGCGGGGGCCCGCAGTGGAGGAATCATCTTCGGTCCCCGTGCCGACTGCGTCGTCCTCACCCGTCGGTTCCTTGCCGCACGCGCCCCCGTCGGTCGCCCGGGAACGCAGCGCGGGCATGGATCTGACCACACTGGCCGTCATCGGAACCACCGGCGCGTCCACTGCTTCGTTGACGCACGTGCTGGTCGAAGAGCATGCCCAGGAGGAGCGCGAGCGGGTCTCGGGCGAGCAGCTCGTCCGCCGCGGGGTCCTGGGTGATACGGAGGGTGGGCACGCCCGGATCCTGCCCGAGTGCGAGCACGGCTGCGGGTGCCGGTTCTCCCACGTGGCTCGGGGCGCGACGCCCGCCGTCCGACGCCGGCGAGGACGCCTGCCGGGCACCCGCCGACGGGGAGCCGGTCGGTCGGAGGATGGCCGGGTGCGCGCGGTGGTGAGCAGGGTCGTGACGGCGGCGGTGATGGTGGACGGCGCGACCGTCGGGGAGATCGGCCGCGGGCTGCTGGTCCTGGTCGGGGTGGGCCGTGCGGACGACGCGGAGCGGGCCCGGGCGCTGGCGCGCAAGGTGCACGAGCTGCGGGTCTTCCCGGCCGACGACGGCGCCCGCTCGGCCGGTGATCTCGGCCTGCCGGTGCTGGTCGTGAGCCAGTTCACCCTCTACGCCGACACGCGGAAGGGCCGCCGTCCCTCGTGGGCCGACGCCGCTCCCGGCGAGGTGGCCGAGCCGCTGGTCGAGGAGGTGGCCGCCGAGCTGCGCCGACGCGGCAGCGAGGTGGCGACCGGGGTGTTCGGGGCCCGCATGCTGGTCTCGTCGGTCAACGAGGGGCCGATGACCTTGCTGCTGGAGGTCTGACCGCCGTCCGGGCGGGGTACGGGGACGTGACGCGACACACGCCCTGTGCGTTTGCTGGGAAACGGGCATCCGTGGAACACCCGACCCCATCGGGGCCGTTGGACAGGGCGTACCACAGGGACATGACTAGCGGGGGCTCGCCGGCTGACCGGAGCCGGCCGAGCGGCCCGACCCCCCGACGCCCCGGGGTGCACCGTCGCCCATCGACGACCGACGGTGTGCATCCGATCCGAAGGCAAGGACGAAGACAGATCGTGACGCTGCTGCAGTCTTCCACCACCGACACCCTCGAGGTGCGCTCGCCCCGCCGCGAGCCGGACACCAGTGGCCTGGTGTCGACCGACCTGGTCCGCGTGTACCTCAACACCATCGGCAAGACGGCGCTGCTCACCGCCGAGCAGGAGGTCGAGCTCTCCAAGCGGATCGAGGCCGGCCTGTACGCCGACCGCCTGCTGGCCGAGCGGCAGCTGACCCCTGCCCTGCAGCGGGACTACAAGGCGCTGGCCGCCGACGGCAAGGCCGCCAAGCGGCACCTGCTGGAGGCCAACCTCCGGCTGGTGGTCTCGGTGGCCAAGCGCTACACCGGCCACGGCATGACGTTCCTGGACCTGATCCAGGAGGGCAACGTCGGCCTGATCCGCGCGGTCGAGAAGTTCGACTACACCAAGGGCTTCAAGTTCTCGACGTACGCGACGTGGTGGATCCGCCAGGCCATCACCCGCGCGATGGCCGATTCCGGCCGCACCATCCGGCTGCCGGTGCACCTCGCCGAGCAGGTCAACAAGGTGGTGCGCACCCGGCGCCGGATCCACCAGGAGCTCGAGCGCGAGCCCACCGCCGAGGAGCTGGGCCTCGAGCTCGACATGACACCCGAGCGGATCACCGAGCTGCTGGAGTACTCGCGCGACCTGGTGTCGCTGGACCAGACCGTCGGCGCCGACGAGGAGTCCCGACTCGGTGACTTCATCGAGGACGCCGACGCCGCGGTCGCCGAGGACGCCGTGGCCTTCCAGATGATGAAGGGCGACGTGCGCACCGTCCTCTCCACGCTGGAGGATCGGGAACGCGACGTGGTGGTACTGCGCTTCGGCCTCGACGGCGGCCAGCCCCGGACGCTGGAGCAGATCGGCAAGCAGTTCGGTCTGTCCCGCGAGCGGGTCCGCCAGATCGAGCGCGAGACGATGGCCAAGCTGCGCGACCCGCAGCGCGCCGACGCGCTGCGCGACTACCTCGCCTGATCGAGGGCCCCTCTGCCCCCCACCACTCGCACGCTCGCGGTGGGACCCTGCAGAGGGGCCGCCCGTCCTCCCCACCCTCCGCACGCTCAGGGCGGGACCCGGGACGGCGGCACGGAGGGCCGGTCACCGCCTGGTGGCCGGCCCTCCGTCATGTCTGCGACGACCGCCCTCGATGATCAGGTGAGCTGATCGTCCCGGGTCCTGGCTCACCACCGATGGTGAGCCAGGACCTGCCGAGGCGAGCTGAGCCGATCGTCGTGAGGCGGCTCAGTCGCCGGGGGTTCGCATGCGGCGGGGGCCGGGGTCGACGCGCGCGGTCGGCGGACCGACCCGGACGGCGGCACCGGCCACGACCAGCGACCGTCCGCCGTGCCAGGGGTGGGGCGGGCCGACGATGACCGGCTCCAGCACCAGCCGCAGCACCTCGGGCAGGTCGTCGGCGAGCCGGGCGACCCGCAGCAGCAGGTCCTCCAGCGCCGCGACGTCGACCGGCTCGGAGCCGCGGTAGCCGTTGAGCAGCGGCCACGCCCGCGGCGCCCGCACCAGCTCCGCGGCGTCCAGGTCGGTCAGCGGCAGCGTCCGGTAGGCGCGGTCGCCGAGCAGGTCGGTCGCGACTCCGCCCAGGCCGAAGCTGACGAGCGCGCCGAACGACGGGTCGTCGACGATCTCGACGACGGTGGCCACCCCGGGCGCGGCCATCTCCTGCACGATCACCGGGTCGCCTGACGGGATGGCGGCGAACGCGGCGCGCACCGCGTCGGCGTCGGCGAGGTCCAGGCGCACCCCGCCGAGATCGGAGCGGTGCCGCAGCCAGGCGGCCGTCGACTTGAGCACCACCGGGTAGCCGACCTCGTCGGCCGCGGCGACCGCGGCCTCGACGTCGGTGACCGTCCGGGTGCCCAGCAGCGGGATCCCGTAGGCGGCCAGCAGCGTGATGAGCTCGTCGTCGGTCAGCGCCCGCCCCTCCGGTGCCGACGCCAGCGCCGACCGGACGACGTCCCGCCCGGCCTGCTCGTCGACCCTCTCCAGGTCGGGCACCTCGCCGACCGGACGGCGCCGCCAGGCGGCGTACCGCGCCACCTTGGCCAGCGCGAGCACCGCCCGCTCGGGCGTGGAGAACGACGGCACCGAGCCGCGGGCCGGGGTCCCGTCCTCCCCGACGAGGGCGAGTTCAGCCGGGACGCCCTCGTTGGAGAGGAACGTGGCGACGATCGGCTTCTCGGCCCCGGCGGCGACCTCCCGCAGCGCCCGGCCGAACTCCGCCGAGCCGCGGGACAGCGGCGGGAGGAACACCGCGACCACGGCGTCCACACCCTCGTCGTCCACCGCCCCCTGCAGGGCGGCCTGGAACTCCTCCGCCGTCCCGCCGGCGCCGATGTCGGTCGGCGCCTCGTGGGCCAGCGCGAGCCCCTGCTCGAGGACCGCGTCGCTGACCAGCCAGCCCATCGCGGTGGAGTTGCCGACGACCGCGACCCGGTCACCGGCCGGCAGCGGCTGGTGGGCCAGCAGCGTGCCGACGTCGAACAGCTGCGCCAGCGTCTCGACCCGGATGACGCCGGCGGAGGCGAACAGCGCGGCCACCGACTCCTCGGGGACGGCGACCGACGTGCCGGCCAGCCCCTCGGTCATCCGCACGTGCCGGCCGCTCTTCACTGCGGCCACCGGCTTGGTGCGGCCCACCCGGCGGGCCAGCCGGGCGAACTTGCGCGGGTTGCCGAAGCTCTCCAGGTGCAGCAGCACCACCTCGGTGGCGGGGTCGGTGGCCCAGTACTGCAGCAGGTCGTTGCCGCTGACGTCGGCGCGGTTGCCGGCCGACACGAAGCTGGACAGGCCGATGTTGCGGGTGCGCGCCTGCTCGAGCAGCGCCGAGCCCAGCGCGCCGGACTGCGCGAAGAAGCCGACCCGCCCGCGGCCGGGCACCCGCGGCGCCAGGCTGGCGTTGAGCCGCACCGCCGGGTCGGTGTTGACGATACCCAGGCAGTTCGGCCCCACCACCCGCATGCCCGAGGCCCGCGCCGCGGCGACCAGCTGCCGCTCGCGGGCCCGTCCCTCCGGGCCGGATTCGCCGAAGCCGCCGGTGATGACCACCAGCCCGCGGACCCGCTTGCGCCGGCACGCCTCCACGACGCCGGCCACCTCCTCGGCGGGCACCGTCAGGACGGCGAGGTCGACGTCGTCGGGGACGTCCTCGATGCCCGCGTAGGCCGGCACCCCGCGCACGTGCCGGGTGCCGGGGTTGACCGGGTAGACCGGCCCCTCGAACCCCAGGTCGAGCAGGTGCCGCAGGACGGCGTTGCCGAGCTTGCCCTCGTCGTTGCTCGCGCCCACCACGGCGACCGACGACGGCGTGAGCAGCCGCGCGATCGACCGCGACTCGCTGCGCTGCTCGCGTTCGTAGGCGACCTGCAGGGCGGTCTCGGTCGGCGCGATCGGGAAGGTGAGGTGGACGACGCCCTCCTCGTAGGAGCGGGTCGGGGTGTATCCGGCGTCGAGGAAGACCCGCACCATCCGGTTGTTCTGCGCCAGCACTTCGGCGACGAAGTTCTCGATGCCGCGCTCGCGGGCCGCCGCGGCCAGGTGCTCGAGCAGCACCGACCCCAGTCCGCGGCCCTGGTGGGCGTCCTCGATGAGGAAGGCGACCTCCGCGTCGTCCGTGCCCGGGTAGCGGTCGTAGCGGCCGACCCCGATGACCTGGTCGCCGAGCACCAGGACGAAGGCGACCCGGGTGTCGTGGTCGACGTGCGTGAAGCGGTGCAGGTCCTTGTCCGACAGCCGCTTCATCGGCCCGAAGAACCGGTAGTAGCGGGTCTGGTCGGAGCTGCGGTCCATCAGCCCGACGAGGCCCTCGGCGTCCTCGGGACAGATCGGCCGCAGGTGCACCGTGCCGCCGTCGGCGGCGATGATGTCGGCCTCCCAGTGCGCGGGCGGCTGCGGGGCGGCGGGCTCGGCCGGCCCCGGCGCAGGGTCCCGCCGCGAGCTCGCGAGTGGTGGGGGGCGGTGGGGTCCTTCGTCAGTCACGGGGGTCGTCCGGGTCCAGGCCGAAGTAGGGGAACGCGGCGTTGCGGGTGCGGCCGATGGCCCGGTCGACGCGGGACTCGGTGAACGGGTCCCAGTGCGCGAAGCCGGTGTAGCCGCCCTCGGTCATGTGCGTGGGCGGCCGGGCGCGCAGCCCGCGGCGGACCACGTCCTCGCGCCAGGACTCGGGAATCTCCGTCGCCGGCTCGAGCCGGGCACCGGCGGCCTCGGCGATGAGGTGCGTCCAGGCCCGCGGCACGCAGCGGACCAGGCCGTAGCCGCCGCCGCCGAGGGCGATCCAGCGGCCGTCGCAGATCTCGTGGGCCAGGTCGTGGACGGCGCGGTAGCTGGCCCGCTGCCCGTCGATGGTCAGCGCGAGGTCGGCCAGCGGGTCCTCGTGGTGGGCGTCGCAGCCGCACTGGGTCACCAGGATCTCCGGCGCGAACGCCTTGAGCACGCTGGGGACGACGGCGTGGAAGGCGCGCAGCCAGCCCGAGTCGTCGGTGCCGTTGGGCAGCGCCAGGTTGACCGCGCTGCCGAGCGCCTTCTCCGGGTCGCCGGTCTCCTCGGGGAAGCCGGTGCCGGGGAAGAGGGTCAGCGGCGTCTGGTGGATGCTCACGGTCAGCACGCGCGGGTCGTCGTAGAAGACGGCCTGGACGCCGTCGCCGTGGTGGACGTCGAGGTCGAGGTAGGCGATGCGGTCGTGCCCCTGGTCGAGCAGCCACTGGATGGCGACCGCCGCGTCGTTGAAGACGCAGAAGCCCGACGCGCGGTCGCGCATCGCGTGGTGCAGGCCGCCGGAGATGTTGACCGCGTGCTGCGCCCGGCCGCTGTGCACCTGCTCGGCGGCGAGCACGCTGCCCCCGGTGATCAGCGCCGCGGCGTCGTACATGCCCTCGAACACCGGGTTGTCCGCCGTCCCGAGGCCGTGGCCCACCCTGGGGTCGGCCGGGGCGCGCTTCACCGCCTCGAGGTAGGCCGGGTCGTGCACCCGGGTGAGCAGGTCGACGTCGGCCGGGGTGGGCCGCAGCACCTGCAGCCGGTCGGTGGCCAGGACGCCGAGGCCGTCGGCGAGCCGCATCGTGAGGTCCAGCCGGACCGGGTGCAGCGGGTGGTCCCCGCCCATCGTGTAACCGAGCAGCGCGTCGTCCCAGACGACGGCGACGGAGTCACTCACGGGACACTCCTGACGCTGACGGCGATGTCGTCGGCGACGCTACCGCCGGGACCGTCGGGACGTGCCGGCGGCGACGCCGTCGCGCGACCGGGCGGACGCGCGCTCCGCCCGTACCATCACGGACGACACGGAGGAGACCTGTGAACGACCTCATCGACACCACCGAGATGTACCTCCGGACGATCTTCGAGCTGGAGGAGGAGGGGATCGTCCCCCTCCGCGCCCGCATCGCCGAGCGGCTGCACCAGAGCGGCCCGACGGTGAGCCAGACCGTCGCCCGGATGGAGCGCGACGGCCTGCTGACCGTCGAGGGCGACCGGCACCTGCAGCTGTCCGAGTCCGGGCGGCAGCTGGCCACCGCGGTGATGCGCAAGCACCGGCTCGCGGAGTGCCTGCTGGTCGACGTCATCGGGCTGGAGTACGCCGACGTCCACGAGGAGGCGTGCCGCTGGGAGCACGTCATGAGCGAGGCCGTCGAGCGCAAGCTGCTCACCCTGCTCGGCAACCCGACGGTGTCCCCGTTCGGCAACCCGATCCCGGGCCTGGACGCCCTGGGCGGGGAGACCTCCGCGGTGCTCGACGCCCTGACGCTGCTGTCGACCACCGCCACCCTCGAGGGGCGCCGCGTGGAGATCAAGCGGATCAGCGAGCAGCTGCAGGAGGACAACGAGCTCATGCGGCAGCTGGCCGACCAGGGGCTGCGCCCGGGCATGACCGCCGTCGCGCAGCTGACCGCCGGCACGGTCAGCCTCGACGGCAACGCGCTGCCGGTGGGGGTGGCCCAGCACGTGTTCGTCAGCGCTCTCGACGAGGAGCTCAGCCCGGCCGAGGCGGCTCCCCGCCTCTGAAGGAGGACCCCCTCGCCCCCGCCACTCGGGGAAGGGCCCCGTCCTCCCCACCCTTCGCGAGCTCAGGGCGGCGCCCTGGACGGGGCCGCGGCGAGCCTCTGGACGGGGCCGGGGACCCTGCAAGGGGGCCACCGCGCTCCCGGCCTACGGTGGGCCGGGTGAGCGAGCCCTCCGACGCCCAGGCCACGCCCTCCTCCCCCTTCGCCGACCTGGCCGCCTTCGTCGCCCTCCCCCGGCTCGCCGGGCTGGCCCTGTCCGCCGACGGCCGCCGGCTCGCCGTCGCGGTGCAGACCCTGGACCGCGAGAAGACGAAGTGGCAGTCGGCCGTCTGGGAGGTCGACCCGGAAGGACGCCGGCCGCCCCGCCGGCTCACCCGCAGCGCGCCCGGCGAGTCCTCGCCCGTGTGGGCGCCCGACGGCTCGCTGCTGTTCACCTCCGCCCGTCCCGACCCCACGGCCGCGCCCGGCGACGGTGACGGCGAGGACCCGAAGCCGGCGCTGTGGAGTCTGCCCGCCGGCGGCGGTGAGGCCCGGCCGGTGTTGACCCACCCGGGCGGGGTCGGGACCGTCGCGGTCGCCGCGGACACCGGCGAGGTGGTCCTCACCGCCTCCGCCATGCCGGGCGCGGGCGACGCCGAGGCCGACGCGGCGCGCCGCAAGCAGCGCAAGGAGGCCGGCGTCACCGCGATCCTGCACGAGGCGTACCCGGTGCGGCACTGGGACAGCGACCTGGGCCCCGCCACGCCGCACGTCTTCTGGGCCGGTGCGCTGCCCGCCGATGCCGACGCCGGCGCCGAACGGCCCGCAGTGGTACTGCGTGACCTCACCCCGGACGCCGTCCCGCCCGCCGGTGCCGGCGGCGACCTGCACCTCTCCCCCGACGGCCGGCTGCTGGCGCGCGTGGACACCGTGCCCGACGGCCCGGCCGGTCAGCGCGACCGGCTGGTGCTCGTCGAGACCGCGTCCGGCGAGAGCCGGGCGTTGGTGGACGACCCGCTCGCCGACCTCTCGGCGCCGCGCTTCTCCCCCGACGGCAGCGCGGTCGTCTGCGTGCGCGAGTCGAAGTCGACCCACGACGACCCGCCGGACTACACGCTGCTGCACGTCGACGTGGCCACCGGCGCGGCCCGCGAGCTCACCGCCGGCTTCGACCGCTGGCCCTCGGCCCCGCAGTTCGCCGCCGACGGGACGACGGTGTATTTCCTCGCCGACGACGGCGGGCGGCACGGGCTGTTCCGGGTGCCCGCCGCGGGCGGCGACCCGGTGCGGATGACCACCGACGGCGCCTACAGCGACCTGCAGGTGGCCCGCGACGGCAGCGCCCTGTACGCGCTGCGCTCGGCGTACGACGAGCCGCCCGCGCCGGTGCGGCTGGATCCGCGGGCGACCGGTCAGCACCCGGAGCCGCTGCCCAACCCCGGCACCCTCGACGGGCTGCCCGGGAGCCTGCACGAGGTCGAGGCCACCGCCGCCGACGGGACGCCGGTGCACTGCTGGCTGGTGCTGCCCGAGGGCGCGTCGGCCGAGCGCCCGGCGCCGCTGCTGCTGTGGATTCACGGCGGGCCGCTGATGAGCTGGAACTCGTGGTCGTGGCGGTGGTGCCCGTGGGTCATGGCCGCCCGCGGCTACGCCGTCCTGCTGCCCGACCCGGCGCTGTCGCAGGGCTACGGGCAGGACTTCGTCCGCCGCGGCTGGGGGGCGTGGGGCGAGGCGCCCTACACCGACCTCATGGCCGCGGTCGACGCCGTCGAGGAGCGACCCGACGTCGACGGGTCGCGCACCGCGGCGATGGGCGGCTCCTTCGGGGGCTACATGGCCAACTGGGTGGCCACCCAGACCGGCCGGTTCCAGGCGATCGTCACCCACGCCAGCCTGTGGGACGTCGACGCGTTCGTCGGCACCACCGACGCCGCCTACTACTGGGAGCGGGAGTGGGGCGACCCCCTGCGGGAGCCCAAGCGCTACGAGCAGAACTCGCCGCACCGCTACGCCGACGCCATCCGCACGCCCGTGCTGGTGATCCACGGCGACCGCGACTACCGAGTGCCGATCGGCGAGGCGCTGCGGCTCTGGTACGACCTCCAGAAGCGCGGCGTCCCGTCGCGCTTCCTCTACTTCCCCGACGAGAACCACTGGGTGCTCACCCCGGGCAACGCGCAGGTCTGGTACGACACCGTGCTGGCCTTCCTGGCCGAGCACGTGCACGGCCAGGACTGGGAGCGCCCCGAACTGCTCTGAGGTGGACTTCCTGCCCCCCACCGTGCAAGGACCCCGTCCTCGTCATCCCTCGCAGGCTCGGCAGAAGGACCACCTCCTCCCCACCACTCGCAGGCTCGCGGCGGGGCCCTGGAGGCGGCCGGGACGGGGCCGGCGGCGGGAACCTGCGGGGGGCCGCCGGGACGGGGCCACGCGTCCTCCGGCTACCGCGAGCGGGCTCACCCCGCGGCCCAGACCTCGTCGGGGTCAGCGGTCACCGAGGCCAGCATCGCCCGCAGCTCGGCCGGGGGCAGGCAGGCGGCCAGCCCGTCGGCGAGCAGCCGCGCGAGCGTGTACGTCGGCCGGCTGTCCAGCGCCCGGTCGAGCGCGACGTTGGCCATGGCACCGTTCCCGCGCAGCCACGCACTCACCGCCAGCAGCGTGGCCGGGGCGGCGTCGAGGGGTGCCGGGGCCCGGCGGGTGCACTCGGTCCACAGCAGCTCGGCCGCGGGAGCGTCGTCGCCCAGCGCGAGGGTGAGCGCCCGGTCGCGCACCCGGACGTCGGCCAGCGCCCACAGCACGCCGGCGATCTGGCGGTCGGGCAGCCGGCCGGACCCGGGCGGGCGGCAGCGCCGCACGGCGCGCAGCACGGCGTCCCAGGAGCGTCGGGCCTCGGCGTCCGCGTCGACCCGCGCGGCGCCCGCCCGGCGGTCCACCAGCCGCCAGGTGGCCGCCTCCATCGCGGCCCGGGCCGGGCCGTCGAGCGGTGCGATGCGCGCCTCGAGCGCGGCGCGGTCGCGGGCGACGACCTGGCCGCCGGCGACCGAGGCGGCCGCCAGCGGAGAGACGCCCGCGGGCAGGGGCGCGCCGGCCCCCGGGGCGCAGCAGGGCTCCGGGCAGTCGTAGGACCACCAGCGGCCGCTCCGGACCAGCAGGGTGTCGCGCACCGGGATGTCGCGCGCCGCCAGCGCGACCACGGCGTCGTGCACGACGTCGCGGTGCGGCAGGCCGGCGAGCGCGTCGTCGCCGGGCAGCGGCGCACGCTCGTCGGGTGCCTCGGAGACCACCGCGACGACGACGCCGGCCGGGTCGACGGTGGCCACGCTGCGGACCAGCGCCCGGACCACCGCGGCGCAGGCGGCCCGGGGGGGCAGGTCGGCGCGCACGGTGAGGCCCACCCGGTTGCCGGTCGGCCCGCCGAGGGCGACCAGCAGGACCGACTCGTGCGGGTGGAAACCGACGAGGTGGGGCAGCGCGGCGGCGATGTCGGCGGAGTCGGACAGGAACACGACGGGGCGGCTGGGGTCGTCCATGCCGCCGACCCTCGCCGCCGTCCCCGCCCGGAGGGGCCGTGCGCGGGGATCTGTGGACCGGCTGGGCAACTGTGGACGCCCGGCCCCGTCGGCCCCTGGTTCCGTCCCGGGCTCAGGCCTCCTGTCACGGCCTGGCGACGTGCTGGAACGGCCACCCCCCAGGGGCCCGCAGGTCCCGTCCCGGACCCAGCCCTGAGCCTGTGGAGGGCGGGGAGGACGGGGTTCCTCCACGAGGCGTGGGGGGAAGGGTGGTCCTCGGTCAGTCGAGGGTCTCGGCCTGCACCTCGTGCGCCTGCTCGAGCAGCGCGCTGAACGCTGCACGCTCGGGCTCGGCGCCCTCGCGGTCGCCGGTGGCCAGCGCGACCACCCGGTCGCCGTCCTGCACCAGCCCGACCAGTCCGGAGGACTCGCGCCGGGCACCGCCGGGCTCGGTGGCCGCGACCGCCACCGACACCCCCACCGCGGCGTCGCCGAGGTCGGGCACGCCGAAGGTCGCCAGGTCGATCGTGGCGCTGCCGTGCTCGGGGGAGCTGACCGTCACCTGCGGGCACTGCCCGACCAGCTCGGGCACCCGGCCGACGAGCCCGGCCGCCGGTCCGGCCACGGCCAGCAGCTGGGCGGTGTACGTCGTCCCCTGGACGGCGACCTGCGCGGCGAGGTCCTCCGCGGCGGGGGGCCCGTGCACCGGCAGGGCCCGCAGCGCCGCGGTGCACGCCTCGGGGGTGACCTCGACGTCGGCCGGCGCGCCCATCCCGGCGAGCGCGTGCTCGGACAGCCGCTGCCCCGGCACCGGGAGGACCCGCGCGCCGGGACCGAACGCCTCGGCCGGCAGCAGGCCGGCAGCGAGGTCCGCAGGGGCGGAGGTCGCCGCGGCTGCCTCGGCGGACGGCGACGGCGCCCCGGTGGCCGCGGCCTCCTGGACCCCGGCGTCCGACGCACAGCCGGTCAGGACCGCACCGGCGACCAGGCCGGTCGCGAGCAGGGAGGTACGGCGGGCGCGCGGCGATCGGTTCACGCCACCGACGGTAGCCCCGTGCCGGCCCGGTGAGGTGGTGGAACAGCCACCTCCAGGGTCCCGCGCCGAGCCTGGTGAGGTTCTCGAACGGCCCTCCTGCAGGGTCCCGCCGCGAGCCCGTGAGGTGGTGGAACGGCCACCCTTCAGGGGCCCACGCCGAGCCTGCGAGGCGTGGGGGGAAGGGTGGTCCTTTCTCAGACCTCGTACTGGACGGCGCTGCGCGCGGCGAGGATCGGCTTCACGTGGTCGGCGATGACCTGCAGGTGCACCGGGTGGTCGGCGTAGCGCCGCCAGGCCTCGACGTCGGGGAAGTCGGCCACCAGGGCGGTGTGCGCGTTGCCCTCGCGCAGCCCGGCGTCCGGGCCCACTGCGAAGGAGGTCATCCCGCCCACCTCCTCGGGCAGCCGGCGGAGGGCGGCCAGGGTCTGCTCCCGGCGCTCCTCGTCGGCGTCGTCGGACCAGGTGAAGAGGACGACGTGGCGCAGCACGGCCGCGATCCTGTCAGGCCCGGCGGGGGGCGCGCAGCCCGGCACCGGCGGACCGGTCGGTAACGAGCCTGGATAGAGTCGCCGACCATGGGACGGCCGCTGCGCATCGCACTGCTGTCCTACCGCAGCAAGCCGCACAGCGGCGGCCAGGGCGTCTACGTCCGGGCCCTCTCCCGGGAGCTCACCGCGCTCGGCCACGGGGTAACCGTGTTCAGCGGCCAGCCCTATCCCGAGCTGGACGACGGCGTGCCGCTGGCGCGGGTGCCGAGCCTGGACCTCTACCGGGAGCCCGACCCGTTCCGCACCCCGCGCCCCTCGGAGTTCCGCGACCGCATCGACGTCCGCGAGTGGGCGACGATGTGCACGGCGGGCTTCCCCGAGCCGCTGACCTTCAGCCTCCGCGCGGCCCGGCTGCTGCTCCCCCGTGCCGCCGAGGTCGACGTCGTGCACGACAACCAGTGCCTGGGCTCGGGCCTGCTGCAGCTGACCCGCGCCGGTGTGCCGACCGTGGCCACCGTGCACCACCCGGTCGCCATCGACCGCGACCTGGAGCTGGCCGCCGCGCCCTCGCTGCGCCGCCGGCTGACCCTGCGCCGCTGGTACGGATTCACCCGCATGCAGGCCCGGGTGGCCCCGCAGCTGGACGGCGTCACCACCGTCTCGGAGAGCTCCCGCCGCGACATCGAGACCCACCTCGGCCTCCCGGCGGACGCGATCCGGGTGATCCCGGTGGGCATCGACCCCGACGTCTTCACCCCGCCGCCGGACGACCGGTCCCGCGACGCCGACTCGATCGTCGTCACCACCAGCGCCGACGTCCCGCTCAAGGGGCTGGTGCACCTGCTCGAGGCGGTCGCGAAGCTGCGCACCGAGCGCCCGGTGCGGCTGACCGTCGTCGGCACCGCGCGCCCCGGCGGGCCGGCCGAGGCCACGCTCGACCGGCTGGCGCTCCGCGAGGCCGTCCGCTTCACCGGCCCGCTGCCCGAGGCCGACCTGGTCCGGCTGCTGCAGAGCGCCGCCGTCGTCGCCATCCCCTCGCTCTACGAGGGCTTCTCGCTGCCGGCGATCGAGGCCATGGCCTGCGGCACGGCCCTGGTGACCACCGACGCCGGCGCGCTGCCCGAGGTCGTGGGCAGCCGGGCCGGCGTCCGGGTCCGCGCCGGGGACGTCGGCGAGCTGACCGCGGCGCTGCAGCTGGTCCTCGACTCGCCGTCCTTCGCCGACCAGCTGGGCCGCGCCGGACGGCGCCGGGTGCTGGCCTCCTACACCTGGCGCTCGACCGCCGAGCGGACAGCGGAGTGGTACCGCGAGGTGCTGGAGCGGAAGGCGCGGCTGTGAAGACGACGGGCGGGGGAGCATCGCCGCGTGCTGGGGGCACCTCCCGCTCGCGGGGGACAGCGACCGAGGAGCGGATCGAGTCCGGAGTCGAACCGGGGACACCGTGCTGACCGTGGACTACGACCGGCTGGACCTGCGGCCGGGGATGACCGTCCTGGACCTGGGTTGCGGCGAGGGCCGGCACGCGTTCGAGGCCTACCGGCGCGGCGCCCGGGTGGTCGCTGTCGACCGGGGCGTGCCCGAGGTGGAAACGACGAAGCGCTGGCTCGGTGCCATCGCCGAGGCCGGCGAGGCACCGGCGGGGGCGGCGTACGAGGTGGTGCGCGCCGACCTGCTGGCGCTGCCCTTCCCCGACGCGAGCGTCGACCGGGTGATCGCCTCCGAGGTCCTCGAGCACATCCCCGACGACGCGGCCGCCCTGGCCGAGATCGCCCGCGTGCTCAGGCCGGGCGGCACGGTCGCGGTGACCGTCCCGCGGTACGGGCCCGAGCGGGTCTGCTGGGCGCTGTCGGACGCCTACCACGCCAACGAGGGCGGCCACATCCGCATCTACCGGGGCGGCGCGCTGCGGGCCCGGCTGGCCGCCGCCGGCCTGGTGCCCGGGGAGCAGCACCACGCGCACGCGCTGCACGCCCCGTTCTGGTGGCTCAAGTGCGCCGTCGGCGTCGACCGGGACAGCGCCGCCGTCCGCGCCTACCACCGGCTGCTGGTCTGGGACCTGACGGAGCGGCCGTGGCCGACCCGGTTCGCCGAGCGGCTGCTGGACCCGGTGATCGGCAAGAGCCTGGTCGTCTACGCGCGGAGACCCGCGGCAGCGGTCCCGGTCCGCGAGCCGGAGCTGGAGCAGACCGCTGTCTGAGCTGCTCCCCGAGCTGCCCGGCGTGCTGAGCGGGGAGCAGGTGCGCGCAACGGTGGCGGCCATCGCGGCCGAGCAGGAGTCCGACGGCGCGCTGCCCTGGTTCGGGGGTGGGCGGCTGGACCCGTGGGACGCGGTCGAGGCCGCGATGGCCCTCGACGTCGGCGGTGAGCACGACCGGGCGCGGGCGGCCTACCGCTGGCTGGCCCGCCGGCAGCGACCGGACGGCTCGTGGGCGTCGGAGTACCGCGCCGGCGCCGAGGTCTCCCCCGCCGCGGAGAGCAACCACGCCGGCTACCTGGCGGTCGGCGTCTGGCACAGCTGGCTGCTGGCCCGCGACCCCGGGCTGGTCGCCGCGCTGTGGCCCGCGGTGCGCCGCGGCCTGGACCTGGTCACCCGCATGCAGCTGCCCGGCGGCGCGGTCGGCTGGGCGCTGCGCCCCGACGGCACCGCCGACGACACCGCGCTGCTCACGGGCAACGCCAGCCTGTTCCAGGCGCTGCGCTGCGGCACCGCCCTGGCCGCCCTGCTCGGGGAGCCGCAGCCGGACTGGGAGCTCGCCGTCGCCGACCTCGGCGCCGCGCTGCGCACGCGTCCCGACGCGTTCGCGGACCGGTCCCGCTACTCGATGGACTGGTACTACCCGGTGCTCGGCGGCGCGGTCACCGGCGCCGCGGCCGACGCCCGGCTGGCGACCGGCTGGCACCGCTTCGTCGTCCCCGGGCTGGGCGCCCGCTGCGTGGCAGACCGGCCGTGGGTCACCGGCGCGGAGACCTGCGAGCTGGCGCTCGCGCTGGCCGCCGCCGGCCGGCCGGACGCCGCGCTGGAGCAGGTGGCCGCCATGCAGCACCTGCGGGCGGACGACGGGTCGTACTGGACCGGCTACGTCTACCCCGACGACGCCCGCTGGCCGGTCGAGCGGACGACGTGGACCGCGGCGGCCGTCGTCCTCGCCGCGGACGCCCTCTCCGGGGCGACCGCGGCGTCGGGGCTGTTCACCGACCCGGGCGCGCTGCCCCCGGCCGGGACGGACAACTCACAGGAGACCGCCGGTTGGCTGCCCGGCGGCGCGGGCAGGGTGCTGCCGTGAGCAGCCCTCCCCGCCCCGGCGACCCGCTCCCTGGCGACGTGGCCGTCGTCGTCATGAGCCAGAACCGCCGCGAGGACCTCCTGCGCACGCTGCCGCGCCACGAGGCGCCGGTCGTGCTGGTCGACAACGCCTCCACCGACGGCACCGTCGAGGCGGTGCGGGCGGCCCGACCCGAGGTGACCGTCGTCCCGCTGCAGCGCAACGTCGGGTCCCACGCGCGCACGCTCGGCGTCGAGCGCGCCCGGACGGAGTTCGTGGCCTTCGCCGACGACGACTCGTGGTGGGCGCCCGGCGACCTCGCCCGCGCGGTCGAGGTCATGCGCGCGCACCCCCGCCTGGCGGTGCTCAACGCACGGATCCTGGTCGGCCCCGAGGAGCGGCTCGACTCGTTCTGCAGCGAGCTGGCGCGCAGCCCCCTGGGAACGCCCGGCGACCTGCCCGGCCCGGCGCTGCTGGGGTTCATCGCCTGCGGCGCGATGGTGCGCACCGAGGCCTTCCTCGCCGTCGGCGGGTTCGACCCCGTCGTCCGCTTCCCCGGCGAGGAGGAGCGGCTGTCGCTGGACCTGGCCGCGGCCGGCTGGGGCATCGCCTACGTCGACGAAGTCACGGTGCACCACCACCCGTCGACGCGGCGGTCGGCGCCGGAGGGCCGGCGGACGGCGATCTGGCGCAGCCGGCTGCTCACCGCGGTGATGCGCCGGCCGTGGGCGCAGGTGGCCGGGCTGGTGGTGGAAGCGCTGCGCACGGGAGCGCCGGAGCGCCGCGGGCTGCTGCGCGCGCTGCCGGAGGTGCCGGCCGCGCTGCGCCGGCGCCGGGTGGTCCCGGAGTCCGTCCGCGCCGACCTGCGGGTGCTGGCCCAGGCCGCGGCATGACGGCGACGCAGAAAGAGGACCCTCCTGCCCCCCACCACTCGCAGGCTCGCTGCGGGACCCTGCAGGAGGGCCGACGCGACCCGCGGGTGTCCGTCGTCGTCATCACCCACCAGCGCCGCGACGAGGTGCTGCTGGCCCTCTCCCGACTGGTGGCGCTGCCCGAGCGGCCGCACGTCGTCGTCGTGGACAACGGCTCGACCGACGGGACGGCGGAGGCGGTCGCGGAGCGGTTCCCGCAGGTGGAGCTGGTCGCCAGCCCGGAGAACCTCGGCGCGATCGGCCGCAACGTCGGCGTGGCCCGGGTGGACACCCCCTACGTCGCCTTCTGCGACGACGACACCTGGTGGGACCCGGGCGCGCTGCGCACTGCCGCCGACGTCCTCGACGCGCACCCGCGGCTGGCGGTGCTGACCGCCCGGATCCTCGTCGAGCCGGGCGGCCGGGAGGACCCGATCGTCGCCGAGCTGCGGGACTCCCCCGTCCGCGGCGCCGACTGGCTGCCCGGACCGGCGCTGGGCTCCTTCCTGGCCGGCGCCTCGGTGCTGCGCCGCGGGGCGTTCACCGAGGTCGGCGGCTTCAGCGAGCGGCTGTGGCTCGGCGGCGAGGAGGAGCTGATGGCCGGTGACCTGGCCGCCGCCGGGTGGGAGCTGTGCTACCTGCCCGCGCTGACGGTGCACCACCAGGCGTCGAGGGCCCGGGACTCCCACCGGCGGCGGCGCGACGGCATCCGCAACACCCTCTGGACGACGTGGCTGCGGCGACCGGTCCGCCCGGCGCTGCGCCGCACCGTGCACCTGCTGCGCACCCTGCCCCGCGACCGGGTGACCGCCCAGGGCCTGTGGGCGGCCGCGCGGGGGGCCCACTGGGTGGTGCGCGAGCGGCGGGTGCTGCCCCCGCACGCCGAGGCCCGATTCGCCGCGCTGGAGCACGCCCAGCGGACGTCGACCGCCCGCCGCTACGTGAGCTGACGCGCGGGACACCGGCGCGGGTGCGAGGCTGCGCCGCATGGTGTCCCGGACCTCGAACTTCTGCATCGATGCTCGCGACCCCCGTGCCCAGGTGGCCTGGTGGGCCCAGGTGCTGGACGACTTCGAGCCCGACGGCCAGGACGACGAGGACGAGGCGGAGCTCCGGGGGCCGGCGGGTCGGTGGCTGATCTTCCTCCGGGTGCCGGAGCCGAAGACGGTCAAGAACCGGATGCACCTCTGCCTGCGCCCCGTGGACCGGAGCCGGGACGAGGAGGTCGACCGTCTCCTCGGCCTCGGCGCGACGCTCGCCGACGACCTGCGCGCCGGGGACACCGGGTGGGCGGTGCTCGCCGATCCCGAGGGCAACGAGTTCTGCGTGCTGGCCACCCGCGCCGACGAGGCCGGAGTGGCCCAGCGCTAGGAGCCGAGGCTCCCGTGCCGGGCGCGCTCGTGCCGGGAGCGGGGAGGACGGCGTCCTCCCTCAGGAGGCGCAGGCGATGCAGGTGCGGGTCGAGGGGCGGGCGGCCAGCCGCTCAGGGGCGATCGGGCGCCTGCAGGTCGCGCACGTCCCGTACTCGCCGGCCTCGACGCGGGCCAGCGCGTCGTCGATGTCGGCCAGCCGCCGCCGCGCGGAGTCCAGCAGGGCCGCCACCTGCTGGCGCTCGAACGCGATGGTGGCGCCCTCGGGGTCGTGCTCGTCGTCGGCGTTGGACTGCCGCGACGCGTCGACGACCTCGTCGAACTCACGGACCAGGACGTCGATCCGGGCGAGCGTCCCCACCCTGGCGCGAGCCAGCTCGTCGGCGGCGGTCACGGCGCCATGCTCGCGCTCCCGCTGATCATCGGCGAGTGGCTGCTCGACACGCCGGCGGCGGCAGCCGGATGCCGATGATCACCGAGGGGACGACTGATCACCGAGGGGACGACGTCCGGCCCAGAAGCCGCAGCGACCCGGTGCCGGGCAGCTCGGTGAACTCCCCCGACGCGACCACCCGCCGGTAGACCCCGTAGGGCGCCTGGCCGCCATCGGCCGGGTCGGGGAAGACGTCGTGGATCGCCAGCGTGCCGCCGACGGCCAGCTTGGCCACCCAGGCGTCCTGGTCGCGGCGGGCGGACTCCTCGGTGTGGCTGCCGTCGAGGAACAGCAGCGCGAGCGGGGTCGCCCACAGCGGCGCCAGCACCTCCGAGCGCGCCACCACTGCGATGACGACGTCCTCCGCGCCGGCGTCGGCGATCGTCCGGCGGAACCGCGGCAGGGTGTCGAGCAGGCCGACGGCGGGGTCGACCAGCGTCGGGTCGTGGTACTCCCAGCCGGGCTGGTGCTCCTCCGAGCCGCGGTGGTGGTCGACGGTGACCACCTGGCGGCCGGTCTCGCGGGCCGCGGCGGCCAGGTACAGCGCCGACCTCCCCATCCAGCTGCCGACCTCCAGCAGCGGACCGGGGACCGCGACCGCCCGGGCGGCCTCGTACAGCGCCGTCCCCTCGTCGTCGGGCATGAAGCCCGGGGCGGCGCGGGCGGCGTCGAGCAGGTCGGCGGTCACCGGCACAGCGTGGCTCACCGGGCGAAGCGGGCGCGCAGGGCGGTCAGCCGCTGGTCGGTCGCCGCGCCCGCCCGGCTGCCGGCGGCCTTGGCGAAGAAGGCGCCGGCCGCCGTCGTCACCGGGACGGCGAGCACCAGCGCGATCGAGCCGACCAGCGTGCGGATGACCTCCTCGGCCAGCGCCGACGAGGTCAGGACGACGTCCCACGGCTGGGCGTAGACCTCGAACAGCATCAGCAGCGGCAGCGAGGCGCCCGCGTAGGCGAAGACGATCGTGTAGACCGTCGAGGCGATGTGGTCGCGGCCGACGGCCATCCCGCGGCGGTAGAGCTCCCGCCAGGTCATCCCCGGATCGACCTCGTGCAGCTGCCAGATCGCCGAGGCCTGCGTGATCGTCACGTCGTTGAGCACGCCGAGCCCGGCGACGACCACCCCGGCGAGCACCAGGCCGGAGAAGTCGATGGCCGGGTCATAGGTCTGCAGCCGCACCGTCTCCTCGCTCGTCAGGCCGGTCAGCCGCGCCGTGGCCACGGCCACCGCGCCGAGGACGGCGACCAGCGCCAGCCCGAAGAGGGTGCCCACCAGCGCCGTCGTCGTCCGGGCCGAGAACCCGTGCGCCAGGTAGAGGACGACGAACATGATCGCCGCCGAGCCGACCAGGCTCACCAGCGTGGGCGAGGAGTCGCCCAGCAGGCCGGGCAGCAGGAACTGCAGCATCAGGAAGAACGCGAACGCCAGGCCGACCAGGGCGGCCAGCCCCCGCAGCCGGGCGACGGCCACGGTGACGACGGCGAAGGCGACGGTCAGGGCGACGATCGGCACATCCCGTTCGTAGTCGTAGAACGCGTACAGGCCGGCGCCCTCCGCCCCGGCGTCCCGGGTGAGCACGAGGACGTCCCCCTCGGCGATCCCGGCTGCGTACACCTCCGCAGGGAGCTCGAGCTCCTGGAACTCCCCGGCGCCGACCCCGTCGAGCACCTGGACGACGACGGTGGCGCAGGTCAGCTGCTGTGCCGGCTGCCCCTCCCCGCCGGGGAACGAGCAGTCGAACGGCTCGACCCTCGAGACCTGCCCCTCGGGATAGGTGGTCCCCGGCGGGAGGTACAGCTCGGCGGCCTGCTCGGCGCGGGTCGGCTCGTCGCCAGGCCAGAGCACCACCAGCCCGACGACCGTGGCCAGGCCCACCGGCACGAGCAGCAGGAGCATCAGCCAGACCGCGCGCCGCCTCCGGGTCAGGACCTCCGGGCTCGGCGGTGGCGCGTCCGGATCGGGACCGTGGCTGTGGGCGGGACTCGACGGCACCCGGTCAGGCTAGGAGGCCCATCGCGGCACGCTCGCCGCGACACCGGCTCTCAGCCGGGGCCGCCCTCCCGGTCGACCCGGTCGTCCTCCACCGACTCGTACTCCTCGACCGGGAAGCGCAACCACAGACCGGACAGCTGCAGCGGCCGGGCGACCTCCGTCGGCGGGGCGACCAGCACGACCTCCACGCCGCGCGGCTGGCCGAGCTTCTGCAGCTGCACCAGCACGGCCATGCCGGCCGAGTTGAGGTACGTGGCGGCGCGGAGGTCCAGGCGAACCCGCCGCAGGTCCGGACGGCCGAGCATCAGGTCGGTCATCGTCCGCACCAGTGGCCGCCGGGCCGCCTCGGTCAGCTCGCCGCCGACGGTGAGGGTCGCGACGTCGCCGTCGAGGTCGGTGCCCACCTCCGGCTCCACGTCGCCGTGCCGCTGCCGCTCCGGTTCCCCGTGCGCTCGGGAGGCGCTGGTGTCGTCCACGGCCGTCTCCTGCCCCGGGGAGCGGCCGCTCACGCGCGGAGCGGTGCATCGGGCACCCCGGTCCGGTCCCGCGGGCGGGGAGGCCTGGCACGGCCGAACGAATTTACGCGATGGATGTTTACTCTGGCATCCGCATGAGGTAATCTCCAGTTGCCACTAGAGGTTCACCTCGGGCAGCGAACACACCGACACGAACTCCAGGAGGTTGACACAGCGATGGCCATGCTGACCGCCTACGACCCGTTCGCCGCCACGAACGCCGCCTTCCGGGCGCTCGACCAGCTGACCGGCCGGGGCGGCGGGCTGACCGCCCGCCCGCTGTCGGGCATGCCGATGGACGCCTACCGCGTCGGCGACAACTTCGTCGCCCACTTCGACCTGCCCGGCGTCGACCCCGGCTCGATCGACCTGCAGGTCGAGGGCACCACGCTGACCGTCACCGCGGAGCGCTCGGTGCCGCAGCTGGAGAACGCCGAGTGGGCGATCGCCGAGCGGCCGTACGGCAGCTACACCCGGCAGCTCGTCCTCGGCCGCAGCCTGGACACCGACCGGCTCGAGGCGCACTACCACGACGGCGTGCTCACGCTGAGCATCCCGGTCGCGGAGAAGGCGCGGGCCCGCAAGATCAACGTCACCCGCGCCGACACCCCGACCGCCGTCGAGGGGCGCACCATCGAGGGCGAGTCGTCCGAGCGCAGGTCCGTCGAGAGCTGAGCGGCGGCGACTCTCCGAGGGCCGGGTCCACGCGGACCCGGCCCTCGCGCTCATCGGGCCCCGTGCCCCCGCAGCCCCCGGAGGACCGGCATGACCGCATCCGCGCCCCGCGACGGCGATCCGGTCGGCCGTCTCGACGACCCGGACTTCCCCGCGCTGACCATGAGCCAGGCCGCCGCGCTGCTCGGCGTCCAGGCGGCCTTCCTGCGCAGCCTCGACACCGCCGGCGTCCTCCAGCCGCACCGCTCCCCCGGCGGCCACCGCCGCTACTCCCGCCACCAGCTGGCCCTCGCCGCGCGGCTGCGCGGCCTGCTCGACGACGGCCACACGCTGGCCTCCGCCGAGGTGATCCTGGGCCTGCAGGACGAGCTGGCCGACGCCCGCGCCGACTCCGAGCGGCTGCAGGCCGCGGTGGACCGGCTGCGGGCGCGGGACGCGGACCGGTGAGGCACGACGCTCGGCGCCAAATGCCCTAGGGGGGTATGGTTTTCCTCGGAGCGCCCACCGGACGCGTCGGGAGGACACCCGTGGAGAGCAGTGGCCAGCACGGCTACATCCACCGCAAGGACGACTACCTCAAGCGGTTGCGCCGCATCGAGGGGCAGGCCCGCGGGCTGCAGCGGATGGTCGAGGACGAGAAGTACTGCATCGACATCCTCACCCAGGTCTCGGCGATGACGAAGGCGCTGCAGTCGGTCGCCCTCGGCCTGGTCGAGGAGCACCTGTCGCACTGCGTCGTCCAGGCCGCCCAGGCGGGCGGTCGCGAGGCCGACGAGAAGGTCCGCGAGGCCACCGAGGCGATCGCCCGCCTCGTCCGGTCCTGAGCTGCGCTCTCACACCCGCCCGACCCACTCCTGGAAGGAACCCATGAGCACCGCCACCTACACCGTCACGGGCATGACCTGCGGCCACTGCGTGAACGCCGTCACCGAGGAGGTCGGCGCCGTCCCCGGGGTCACGGCCGTCGACGTCGACCTGGCCGGCGGCGGCCTGACCGTCACCAGCACCGAGCCCGTCGACGAGGCCGCCGTGCGCGCCGCCGTCGAGGAGGCCGGCTACCAGGTCACGGGCTGAGGCGGCGCCCCGTGCGGACCCCGGTCAGGCTTGCCGTCGTCGCCGCCGGCCTCGGCGCCGTCTTCGCGGCGGCGGTGGGCGTCGGCGCGGCGATCGGCCCGGTGGGCGCGCCCGGGACGCACCCCGCCGCAGCCGCGCCGGCCCCGGGCCCCGCGGTGGACGCCGGCACCGGCTACGTCCTCGACGTCCTGGAGGAGCAGCCCGCCGCCGGGACGACGACCGTGGTGTTCCGCGTCCTCGGCCCCGACGGCGCCCCGGTGACCGGCTACACGCCGGACCACGGCGAGGACCTGCACCTGGTCGCCGTCCGCACCGACCTGTCCGGCTACCAGCACGTGCACCCCGACCTGGGCGCCGACGGCACGTGGCGGGCGCCGCTCACCCTCACCCCCGGCAGCTGGCACCTGGTCGCCGACACCACGCCGGCCGCCGCCGGTGAGGACCTCGCGCTGACCGCCGACCTGCAGGTGGCCGGCACCTACGACCCCCGGCCGCTGCCCGAGCCCGCCCCGGTGGCCGAGGTCGACGGCTACACCGTCGTCCTGACCGGGGAGCTCACTCCCGGCGGGGAGTCCGAGCTGACCTTCGGCGTCAGCCGCGACGGCCGCCCGGTCACCGACCTGCAGCCCTACCTGGGGGCGTACGGCCACCTGGTCGCGCTGCGCGAGGGGGACCTCGAGTACCTGCACGTGCACCCCGTCGAGGACGAGCACGTCGCCCCGGCGCCCGGCCCGCACGTCGGCTTCGCCGCGACCGCGCCGTCGGCCGGCACCTACCGGCTGTTCCTCGACTTCCGGCACGGCGACGCCGTGCACACCGCCGCCTTCACGGTGCAGGCCACCGGGACGGCGGCCGACGAGCCGGCCGGTCACGGGCACGGCGGCTGAGGAGACCCCAGCATGAGCACCCCCGACGTCCGCACCGGCGAGGTCGAGCTGCTGATCGGCGGCATGACCTGCGCGTCGTGCGCCACCCGCGTCGAGAAGAAGCTCAACCGGATGGACGGCGTCACGGCGACGGTCAACTACGCCACCGAGAAGGCGCGGGTCGCCTTCGGCGGGGACGTCACGACCGACGACCTGATCGCCACGGTCGAGAGGACCGGCTACACCGCCCACCTCCGGCCCCCAGAAGGACCCCCTCCTCCCCACCCCTCGCAGGCTCGGGGCGGTGCCCGAGAGGGGGCCGCAGACGGGGTTCTTCAACGGCAGCGGCTGCTGGTGTCGACCCTCCTCACCGTGCCGGTGGTCGCGATGGCGATGGTCCCGGCGCTGCAGTTCGAGTACTGGCAGTGGCTGTCGCTCACGCTGGCCGCGCCGGTCGTCGTGTGGGGCGGGCTGCCGTTCCACCGCGCCACGTGGACCAACCTGCGGCACGGCGCGGCGACGATGGACACGCTGGTCTCCCTCGGCACCGGCGCGGCGTTCCTCTGGTCGCTGTACGCGCTGTTCCTGGGCACCGCCGGCGAGCCCGGCATGACGCACCCGTTCGAGCTCACCATCGCCCGCACCGACGGCAGCGCCAACGTCTACCTCGAGGCCGCGGCCGGCGTGACCACGTTCCTGCTGGCCGGGCGGTACGTCGAGGCCCGCTCCAAGCGCCGGGCCGGGGCGGCGCTGCGCGCGCTGCTGGAGCTCGGCGCCAAGGAGGTCACGGTGCTGCGCGGCGGCACCGAGACCAGGATGCCGGTCGACCGGCTGGCGGTCGGCGACCTGTTCGTCGTCCGGCCCGGGGAGAAGGTCGCCGCGGACGGCGTGGTGACCGAGGGCGCCTCCGCCGTCGACGCCTCGATGCTCACGGGCGAGTCGGTGCCGGTGGAGGTGGCTCCCGGTGACACGGTCGTCGGCGCCACCGTGAACGCCGGCGGCCGGCTGGTCGTGCGGGCCACGCGCGTGGGCTCGGAGACGCAGCTGGCGCAGATGGCGCAGCTGGTCGAGGAGGCACAGAACGGCAAGGCCGAGGTGCAGCGGCTGGCCGACCGGGTGTCCGGCGTCTTCGTGCCGGTCGTGCTGGCGCTGGCCGTCGCGACGCTCGGCTTCTGGATCGGCGCGTCGGCCGGACTGCCCGCCGCGTTCACCGCGGCGGTCGCGGTGCTCATCATCGCCTGCCCGTGCGCGCTGGGGCTGGCCACGCCGACCGCGCTCATGGTCGGCACGGGCCGCGGCGCGCAGCTCGGCATCCTCATCAAGGGTCCAGAGGTGCTGGAGTCCACCCGCGCCGTCGACACGGTGGTGCTGGACAAGACCGGCACGGTCACCACCGGCCGGATGACCCTGCACGACGTCGTCCCCGCGGACGGCGCGGACGCCGACCGGGTGCTGGCGCTGGCCGGCGCGGTCGAGGCCGGCTCCGAGCACCCGGTCGCCCGGGCGATCGCCGCCGCGGCGGCCGAGCGCACCGGGCCGCTGCGGCCGGTCACCGGCTTCGGCAACGAGGCCGGCCTCGGCGTGCGCGGCGTCGTCGACGGGACGGCGGTGCTCGTCGGCCGGGCCGGCCTGCTCGCCGGCGTCGACGTCCCGGCGGAGCTCACCCGGGCGCAGGCTGCGGCGGAGGCGGCCGGACGGACCGCCGTGCTCGTCGCGTGGGACGGCGTCGCCCGCGGGGTGCTCGCCGTCGCGGACGCGGTGAAGCCGACCTCGGCCGAGGCGGTCCGCCAGCTGCGCGACCTGGGGCTGCACCCGGTGCTGCTGACCGGCGACAACGCGACGGTGACCCGGGCGGTCGCCGCCGAGGTCGGCATCGACGAGGTGGTCGCCGAGGTGCTGCCGCAGGACAAGGTCGACGTCGTCCGCCGGCTGCAGGGCGAGGGCCGGGTCGTGGCGATGGTCGGCGACGGGGTCAACGACGCCGCGGCGCTGGCGCAGGCCGACCTCGGGCTGGCGATGGGCACCGGCACCGACGTGGCGATCCAGGCCTCCGACCTCACCCTGGTGCGCGGCGACCTGCGCGCGGCGGCCGACGCCATCCGGCTTGCCCGCCACACCCTCGCGGTGATCAAGGGCAACCTGTTCTGGGCGTTCGCCTACAACGTCGCGGCGATCCCGCTGGCCATGGCCGGGCTGCTGAACCCGATGATCGCGGGTGCCGCGATGGCGTTCAGCTCGGTGTTCGTGGTGACCAACAGCCTGCGGCTGCGCCGGTTCGCCCCGCTGCCGGGCAACGCGGACGCGACCACCGCCGTCCCCTCCGGCCGCCGGGCCGCGGTCAGCGCCGCCTGACCGGACTCCCGCGCTCTCCCGGAGAGGTCGTGCTCTGCCCACACTGGTGAGCAGAGCACGAAATCCCGACCGGACCCCGCGGAGGAGTGGAGACGACCATGACCGTGGACGACCGGCGCCGCCGGATCACCCGACTGCTCGCGGGAGCGGGAGCCGTCTGGGGGCTCACCTTGCTCGCCGCGCCGGGGCGGGTCGTCGACGCCCTGTGCCCCGAGCTGCCCCGGTCCCGGCGCTGGGCGGTCCCGCTGCTGGGCGCCCGGCTGGCGCTCCAGCACGGCGCCGTCCTGGCCGTTCCGGATGCCCGGATCGTCCGCGTCGGGTCGGCGGTGGACCTGCTGCACGCGGCGAGCATGGTGCCGCTGACGCGCTCGGCGCCCCACCGGAGAGCGGCGCTGATCAGCGGAGCGGTCGCGGCGGGGTACGCCGTCCTGGCTCCGGCCGTCGCGCCACGGTCGGAGCACCGGCGGGAGTCAGGACGCCGGTAGCGCGAGGAGGTCCGGGCGGCCGACCTCGCTCATCGGGCGACCGCGCGCACGAACCGGCGCAGCTCCTCGACCAGCAGGTCGGGGACCTCCATCGCCGCGAAGTGGCCGCCGCGGTCGAACTCGGTCCACGAGACGAGGTCGACCACCCGCTCCACCGCCGCGCGCGGCGGCCGGAAGAGGTCGTGCGGGAGCACCGCCACGCCGGTCGGCACGTGCCGCGACCAGCCCGGCGTCGGCGCGTGCGCGCGCTCCCAGTAGAGCTGGGCCGACGACGGCCCAGTGCGGGTGAACCAGTAGACGGCGACGTTGGTCAGCAGCTGGTCGACGTCGATCTCGCTCGCCGGGTCGGTCCACTCGGCGAACCGCTCGGCGATCCAGGCGAGCAGCCCGGCCGGCGAGTCGGTCAGCGCGGGCGCCAGGGACAGCGGGCGGGTGCCCTGCAGCTTGGCGTACCCGGACAGCTCGCGGGCGTAGCGCGCCGCCTTCTCCTCGGCGGCCGGGTCGCCCTCCGCGGGCGGTCCCGGTGCCATGGTCACGTGCAGCCCGGCGACGTGGGCCGCGTCGGCGGCGGCGAGGTCGCGCCCCACGTGGGCACCCCAGTCGCCGCCGTGGACGACGTAGCGGTCGTACCCGAGCCGGGCGACCAGTTCGGCGATCGCCCGGGCCATCCGGGCCGGCGTCCACCCACCGTCGGGCGTGGGCCCGGAGAAGCCGTACCCGGGCAGCGAGGGGACGACGAGGTGGACCGCGTCGGCCGGGTCGCCGCCGTGCGCCGCCGGGTCGCTCAACGGCCCGAGCACGCGCAGGAACTCGACGACGGAGCCCGGCCAGCCGTGCAGCAGCACCAGCGGGACGGCGTCCGGCTCCCGGGACCGCACGTGCAGGGCGTGCACGCGGGTGCCGTCGACCGTCGTGGCCACCTGCGGCCAGGCGTCGAGCGCCGCCTCCTGCACGCGCCAGTCCCACCCCGACGCCCACCGCTCGGCCAGCGCGCGCACCCGCCCGACCGGGATGCCGCGGTCGCCGGTGAGGTCCTGCCCGACCGGCCAGCGGGTGCGCCGCAACCGCTCGGCGAGGTCGTCGACCTCCACCTGGGGCACGTCCACGCGGAACGGGGTCACGTCGGTCTCGGACACGTCCGCCAGCCTGCTCCCGCGCTGCGAGCCCGGCAGGGTCAGAAGGGTGGGAGGTCGGCTGCCCCCGGTTGATCATGGGCCTGTTGCCGGCGACACGCGCAGGCACGCCGCACCAGGCAGCAACAAGCCCATGATCACGGCAGCAGGAGCCACTGCGGGGGTCGGCTGGCGCGGGGGCGGTCCTGCCTAGAGCGCCGGGAGCAGCAGCAGGGCGGTCGGGACGAGCAGCAGCAGCCCGGCCGACAGGAGCGCGAGCACCCGCGCCCACGCCGGCAGTGGGGACGGCGGCTCGAGCAGGCGCACCACCCGCGCGCCGACCGCGCTGCCGGTCACCGCCAGCGCACCGGAGGGCACCCCCGCTCCCCCGGCCCCGCCCGCCGCGACGACGATCGCCTGGGCCAGCGTCCGGCGCGGCGCGGGCCCTGGCAGCGAGCCGAGCGCGACGTCGTCCGCGCGCATCTCCACCAGCGTGCGCACCGCCGCGTGCGCGCGGCCCGCGGCGGGCAGCACCGGAAGCGCGGCCTCCCACGCCACGAACGGCAGCAGGTACAGGTGGTGGTGCTCGCGCAGGTGCGCCCGCTCGTGCGCGACGACGGCGGCCAGCTGGGCGTCGTCGAGCTCGGCGACCATGCCGGAGGACAGCACCAGCAGCGGTCGCGCGCCGGGGATGCAGAAGGCGACCGGAGCGGGGTGCTCGAGCAGCCGCGCGTCGGGCGGGGTGGCGGGCAGGGCCATCGGCAGCGAGGCCGGCTGGACGACGAGCTCGAGCAGCTCGCGGTGCCGGCGGCGGGTGCGCGCCGTCCGGACCCAGGACAGCAGCAGGACGCCGACCAGCTCGGTGGCGAGCACGCCGGCCAGGGTCAGCATGACCCAGTGGTCCCCGCGGACCGGCGCCTCGGCGGGGAGCCCGCCGACCACCGCCCAGGCCGCCTCGGGGAGCGAGTGGCCCCAGGGCGCGAGGCCGTGCACGAGCAGCGCGCCGATGATCGACAGGCCGCCGGCCAGCCCGATCGCCTGCCAGCACACCAGGGCCACCAGCGGGTCGCGCCGCGGCCAGCCGGCGCGGGCCAGCAGCGCCGGCACCGGCCACGCCAGCAGCGCGGCCAGCACGGCGAGGGCGGCCGCGGTCGCGGGCAGCACGAGGACGGCGCGGAGGTCAGCGCGGCGCGTCGTCCGGACCGGCCGCGGCCAGCAGCTCGCGCAGCAGCCGGGCCTCGTCGGGGTCGACGCCGCCGACGAACCGGGCCAGGACCGCCTGCCGGTCGCCGGCCTGGCCGAGCACCTCGTGCATCAGCTCGGCGGCGTGGTCCGCACGGGTGCCGCGCGCGCGGAACCGGCGCGGCCGGGCCTCGTCGTGGACGACGAAGCCCTTCTGCTCCAGCCGCGACAGGACGGTGTGCACGGTGGTCAGCGCCAGGCCCCGGTCGGCCAGGCCGTCCCGCAGCTCGGTGGCCGCGAGCGGCCCGCCGGCCGACCACAGCCGGTCCATCACCGCCCGCTCGAGGTCTCCCAGCGACGCCATGACTCCTCCTGTCCCCGGGATCACACCGGACTTTTCTACGTGTCGTAGAAGTTGCTGTTCTACGAGGCGTAGAAAGAACTCGTCGATCGTACGACGACCGGAGAGGGGCCCGCCGTGGACGTCCTGGACGTGGCGCGCTGGCAATTCGGCATCACGACCGTCTACCACTTTCTGATGGTCCCGCTGACCATCGGCCTGGGGGTTCTGGTCGCCGTCATGCACACCCTCTGGGTGCGCACCGACAAGCCCGAATGGCTACGGTTGACCCGCTTCTGGGGCCGCATCTACCTGATCAACTTCGTGCTCGGCGTGGCCACCGGCCTGGTGCAGGAGTTCCAGTTCGGCCTGGCCTGGAGCGAGTACTCGCGCTTCGTCGGCGACGTCTTCGGCTCGCTGCTGGCGCTGGAGGCGCTGCTGGCCTTCTTCCTCGAGTCGACCTTCCTCGGCCTGTGGATCTTCGGCTGGGGCCGCATCCCGAAGAAGCTGCACCTGGCGGCGCTGTGGGCGGCGGTCGTCGGCTCGATCGTCAGCGCGTACTTCATCATCGCGGCCAACTCCTGGATGCAGCACCCGGTCGGGGTCGAGGTGGACGACGCCACCGGACGCCCGGTGCAGGTCGACTTCTTCGCCGTCCTGACCAACAACACTGCGCTGGCCGCCTTCAGCCACGCCATCGTCGCCGCGCTGCTGGTCGCCGGCGCGCTGCTGGTCGGCATCGGCCTGTGGCACCTGCGCCGCCGGGAGCTGGCCGAGCAACCGACCACCGACGTCTCGGGCGGGCGGGTCGACGACATGGTCTGGCGCCGGTCGGTGCGGCTGGGCGGCTGGGTGTCGCTCGCCGCGTTCGTCCTCGTCGCCCTCACCGGCGACTGGCAGGGCAAGCTGATGTACGAGCAGCAGCCGCTGAAGATGAGCTCGGCCGAGGCGCTCTGCGAGACCGAGGCGCCGGCCCCGTTCTCCGTCTTCGCCTGGAGCAAGCTGGGCTCCAACGAGTGCGACGATGTCCACTCGATCACCATCCCCGGGCTGGTGTCCTTCCTCGCCCACGGCGACTTCTCCAGCGCCGTCCCGGGGGTCAACCAGCTGCAGGAGGAGTACGCCGCGGTCTACGGGGAGACCTACCCCGACGACCCGTCGCGGTTCGGCGCGCTGGCCGGCGAGGAGATCGACTACACGCCGCTGCTGGCGGTCAGCTACTGGAGCTTCCGGCTCATGATCGGCATGGGCGCGGTGTCGGCCGGCGTCGCCGCCTACGCGCTGTGGGCGACGCGGAGGGGACGGGTGCCGACCTCGCGGATCGGCGTGTACGGCTCGCTGCTCGCCGTCGCCGCGCCGTTCGTGGCCAACGCGACCGGGTGGGTCTTCACCGAGATGGGCCGCCAGCCCTTCGTCGTCCACCCCAACCCCGACGTCTCGGTCGGCGAGCAGACGTGGTTCTTCACCGCGCAGGCCGTCTCCCCGGGCGTCACCGCCGCCGAGGTGTGGACGTCGCTGTCGTTGCTGACCCTCGTCTACGGCGCGCTGGCCGTCGTCGAGCTGTGGCTGATCACCCGGTTCGTGCGCCGCGGCGTCACGACCGGGGACGGCGCCCCCACCCCCGGCACCCCGAGCGAGGGGACGCCGGAGTCCCGCCGCGACACCGACGACGACGTCCTGTCCTTCGCCTACTGAGGAGCTGACCCGTGGACCTGCAGACCCTGTGGTTCGCCGCCGTCGCGCTGCTGTGGACCGGCTTCCTGCTGCTCGAGGGCTTCGACTTCGGCGTGGCCGCGCTGCTCCCGATGCTCGGCCGCCGGCCGGCCGAGCGGCACCTCATGCTGCGCACCATCGGCCCGCTCTGGGACGGCAACGAGGTCTGGCTGATCACCGCCGTCGGCGCGGTGTTCGCCGCCTTCCCCGGCTGGTACGCCACCTGGCTGCCGGCCCTCTACCTGCCGTTCGTGCTGGTGCTGTTCGGCCTGATCGTCCGGGCGGTCGCCTTCGAGTGGCGGCACTCGCACTCCACCGAGGCCTGGGACGCGACGTGGACCCGGGTCATCACCGGCGGCTCGCTGGTCGCCGCCGCCGGCATCGGCGCGGCGCTCGGGGCCACGACGCTCGGGCTGCCGATCGACGCCGAGGGGAACCGGGTCGGCGGCGCGTTCTCCGGGCTGGGCTGGCCGGCGCTGCTGGGCGCGGTCGCCGTCCTGGCCTTCTCGGTGGTGCACGGCGCGGTGTTCCTGTCGCTGAAGACCGACGGCCCGCTGCGGGTCGCCGCCCGGCGCCTCGCGCTGCGGTGGGCGCCGGTGGCCGCGCTGCCGCTGCTGGCCTGGGCCGGCCTGGTGCACCTGCGGTCCGGCACGCCGGTGACCGGGGCGCTGTGGCTGGTCGCCGCGCTCGCCGTCCTGGTGGCGTGGGCCCGGCTGCGGGTCGGCCGCGAGGGACAGGCCTTCGCCGCGTGGGGCGCGATGCTCGCCGCGGCCGCCGCGACGCTGTTCGGCGCCGCGTACCCGGTCGTCGTCCCCTCGACGATCGACCCGGCCTTCGACGTGACGGTCGCCGACGCCTCGGTCAGCGATTACACGCTCACGGTGATGACCTGGGCCGCCGGGATCGGCCTGCCCGTGGTGCTCGGCTACCAGGCGTGGACCTACTGGGTGTTCCGCAGGCGGCTCACCGCCGAGCCGCAGTCCGGCGAGCCCGCCGGGGCGCACGCGTGAGGTCGGACCGGGGCCCGCTCGGTCCGCTGGCCGGCGTGCCGGGGGTGACCGGGGCGGTGGTCCGCGCCGCGGTCGCCGCTCTCGGCCAGGTCGCCGGGCTGGTGCTGGTCGCCGCCGGGCTGGCGGACGCGGTGGCTCGCGCGGTCGGTCAGGACGACGGCACGCTGACCGGCCCGCTGCTGCTCGCCGTCGCGGGCGGGGTGCTGCGCGCGGTCGCCGGGTGGGCGGGCGAGCTCGGAGCCGCGCGGGACGGCCGGCGCGCCGAGGAGCAGCTGCGCGCGACGCTGACCGCCCGGCTCGCGGACTCCCCCGCCGCGGTCGCCGCGGCCGGCGGCCCCGGCCCGGCGGCGCTGCTGGCCACGACCCGGCTGGCCGAGCTCGGGCCCGCGCTGGCCACCCGCCTCCCCGCGCTGGCGCAGGCGCTGGTGGTGCCGCCGGTGCTGCTCGTCGTCCTCGCCTGGACCGACCTGCTGTCGGCCGGCCTGGTCGCGGTCACGCTGCCGCTGGTGCCGCTGTTCATGGTGCTGGTCGGGCTGACCACCCGCGACGGCACGACCGCCGCCGCCCGGGCGCTGGACCGCATCGCCGCGCACGTCGCCGAGCTGGTCCGCGGGCTGCCGGTGCTGGTGGGCCTGGGTCGCGCCGCCGAGCAGGCCGCCGCGCTCGCCGAGCTCGGTGAGGGCTCCCGCCGGCGCACCCTGTCGGTGCTGCGGCTGGCCTTCCTCTCCGCGCTGGTGCTCGAGCTGCTGGCCACGCTGTCGGTCGCGCTGGTCGCGGTCACCGTCGGCCTGCGGCTGGTGCACGGCGACCTGGACCTGGCCGTCGGGCTGACCGCCCTCCTGCTGGCGCCCGAGGCCTTCGCCCCGCTGCGCGCGCTCGGTGCCGCGCACCACGCCGGCGAGGACGCCGCGCTGGCCGCCGCCGAGGCCCGCGCGGTGCTGGCCGCCCCGGTTCCCGCCCCCGCCGTCGAGGTGGACGAGGACGACCCGCGCGGTGCCGACGTCGGGGTCATCGGGCTCTCGGTGCGGTACCCGGGCCGGACCGTCCCCGCGCTGCCGCCGGTCGACCTCGCCGTCCGCCCCGGAGAGCTGGTGGCGCTCCGCGGGACCAGCGGCTCCGGCAAGTCGACGCTGCTCGCGGTTCTCGCCGGCCTGGCCGACCCCGCCGCGGAGGTGCGCGGCACGGTGACCGGCGTCCCGGCCGGGCGCGTCGGCTACGTGCCGCAGCACCCGCGCAGCACCGGCGCGACCGTCGCCGACGAGCTGCGCCGGCACGCGAGCCCCGAGCCCGGCGTGGACGAGGTGGTCGGCGAGGCCCTCGTCGTCGAGGCGCTGGCGCGGGCCGGCGCCGCCGACCTGGCCGGCCGGGACTGCACCACCCTCTCCCCCGGCGAGCTGCAGCGGGTGGCGCTGGCCCGCGCCGTGGTCCGGGTCCGCCGCGGCGCCCGGCTGCTGCTGCTCGACGAGCCGACGGCGCACCTGGACGACGCGGCCGCCACCCGGGTGGCCGCGGTGCTGGCCGGGCTGCGCGGCACGGTGAGCGTCCTGCTGGTCACCCACGACCCGACGCTGGCCGCCCTCGCCGACCGCACCGTCGATCTGTGGGCTCCGGAGCCCTCGTCCGCGACAGGTGCGCACATCGCCGCACCGAACCCCACCCCGACGACAGCACGTGCACACACCGCTGTGCCGACCCCGACCGCAGCCACATCCACCGGCACGACGGTCACCGGGCTGCGCTGGCCGCGGCGGGCGCTGCTGCGCGCGGTCGCCGCCGGCACCGCCTCGGCCGGCGCCGGGGTCGCGCTCACCGCGGTCTCGGGCTGGCTGATCGTGCGGGCCGCCGAGATGCCGCCGGTGCTCACCCTGCTGGTGGCGATCGTCGGCGTCCGGGCGTTCGGGTTGGGCCGGGCCGGGCTGCGGTGGGTGGAGCGGATGACCGCGCACGACGCCGCGCTGCGGCTGGCCGCGGACCTGCGCGTGCGGGTCTGGCGGGCGCTCGCCGCCCAGGGCATCGCGGCGGACCGGGCGCCGGGCTCGGCGCTGGCCCGCGTGGTGGGCGACGTCGGCCTGGTGCAGGACCTCTCGGTGCGCGTCGTCCCCCCGGCCCTGGTTGCGGGCACCGTGACCGCCGCGACCGTCGGCGCGCTGGCGCTGGTGTCCCCCGCAGCAGCGGGGGCCGCGGCGGCGGTGCTGCTGGTCACCGTCGCGCTGGTGCTGCTCGCCCACCGGCGGGTGGACGCCGGCGCCGCGCGGGCCGAGGCGGCGCTGCGGGTGGCCGCGCTGCGCGAGACCACCACCGTGCTCGAGGGCGCCGCCGACCTGCGGGCGCACGGCCTGGCCGGGCGGACGGCGGCCGACCTCGCCGCGCTCGCCGCCGACCGGAGCGCGGCCGACCGCACCCGCGCCCGCGCCGGTGCGCTGGGCACGGGCGTCGTCGTCCTGGGCACCGCGCTGGCCGCTGTGGCCGCCGCGGCTGCCGGCGCCGCGGCGGGGGTGACCGGCCCGACGATCGCTGCGGTCGCGCTCGCCCCGCTGGCCCTCGCCGAGCCGCTGGCCGGGCTGGGAACCGCGCTGCAGCGGCGCGGCACGCTCGCCGACGCCCGCGACCGGCTCGACGCCGTCCTCACCGCGCCGGTGCCGGCCGACCCCGCCGACCCGCTCCCCGTCCCCGCGCCGGTGCGCGTGCTGTCCACCGACGGCCTGGTCGCCGGCTGGCCCGGCGGCCCGGACGTGCTCCGCGCCCTGACCACGCAGGCCGACGCGGACGGCGGCTGGCTCGTCGTGCGCGGGCCCTCCGGTGCCGGCAAGTCGACGTTCCTCGCCGTGCTCCTCGCGGCGCTGCGGCCCCGGGCGGGCACCTACGCGCTGGGCGGCGTCGACGCCGCGCGGCTGACCGGGGACGGCGTCCGCTCCCGGATCGCCTGGCTGCCGCAGGACGCGCACGTGTTCGCCTCGAGCATCCGCGCCAACCTGGCCCTGGCCGCGCCGCGGGGCGAGCTCGTCGGACCGGACGGCGAGGCCCGGATGCGGGCGGCGCTCGACGCCACCGGGCTCGGCGGGCTGCTCGCCGCGCTACCGGCGGGCCTGGACGCCCCGGTCGGGGCTGGCGGCACCGCGCTCTCGGGCGGTGAGCGGCGCCGGCTGGCCGCGGCGCGGGCGCTGCTGGCCGACCGCGACGTCGTGCTCCTCGACGAGCCGACCGCGCACCTCGACCCGCCCACCGCCGCGGCGCTGCTGCGCGACCTGCGCGCGGCGCTCGCCGGCCGGGTCGTGGTCTGCGTGACCCACGACGACGCCGTCGAGCGGCCCGGCGACACGGTGGTCCTGATCGGCGCGACGCAGGCCGCGCTGGCGAGGTGAGCTAGGCCGCCGCGGCGTGCGGCCGGCTGGGCGTCTCCGGCCGGGCGCGCACGACCTCGAACCCCGGGAACGCCGGCAGTTCGGGGTCGACGACGACCGGCACGCCCGGGGGCGGCCCGATCAGGCGGCGGCCGACCACCGCGGCGCGCTCGTCGGGCGGCAGCTGGGTCAGCATCCGCTGGTAGAGCTCGGGGCGGATGCGGAGCTCCCGGGGCGGGGCCGCGCCGGGGGTGACGGCGACCGCGAGCAGGTCGCCGACGATGTCCGGCCGGCCCCAGTGGGTGGGGTGGGTGCTGCTGACGATGGCCTCGGACATGGTGCCCTCCTGGGCTTTCTCCCGCGCTCCGTACAACACCGGGGAGATGTGGCGCATGCCTTGTGTAGTCCAGAGGTACGACAGTCCCCGGAGATACCGCGGGGTCGGAGGACCCGTTCCGCCGGTGCCGTCGGGCACCCTCTCGGCATGGACGCACCCATCACCGGTTCGGTGTTCCTCGGCATGAGCGTCGACGGGTTCATCGCCCGTCCCGACGGCGACCTCGGCTGGCTGACCGGCGGCGACGAGCCCGGCGGCGCGCCGGACGACGGCGAGGGCGGCGACTTCGGGTTCGCCGAGTTCGTCTCCGGGGTCGACGCGCTGGTCATGGGCCGCAACACCTACGAGGTGATCGCGCCGCTGGCCGAGTGGCCCTACCGGGGGAAGCCGGTGCACGTGATCAGCACGACGCTCGAGCCCGACGCCGACGCCCGCATCACCGTGCACCGCTCGTTCGACGAGGCGGTCGCCGCGCTGACCGCCGCCGGGTACCGCCGGGTCTACGTCGACGGCGGCCGCACCGTGCACGACTTCCTCGCCGCCGGGCTGGTCGGCGACCTCACGCTGTCGCGGGTGCCCGTGCTCATCGGCGAGGGGCACACGCCGTTCGGACCGCTGCCGGCCGACGTGCGGCTCGAGCACGTGCGGACACAGACCTTCCCCGGCGGGATGGTGCAGACGTCCTACCGGGTGCGCCGCGGGGGCTGAGCCGCCGGGACGGCGACCGGGATCTCCGGCCCGAGCGTCGCGCCCTGCAGCAGCTGCAGGTCGTCGCCGGACCAGAAGCTGCCCGGGTCGTAGGCGTTACGCGGTCGGCGGCCGTCCAGCAGCCCCATGGCGGTGTAGGTCGTCGCCACCAGCTCGGCGCAGTACACGGTCTCGGCCGACGTCCCCCGGCGCAGCCGCCCGGTAACCCAGCCGCCCGGCCCCCCTGCAGGGTCCCGCCGCGAGCTTGCGAGTGGTGGGGGGCAGGGGGGTCCTTACGCCATCTCCGGTGTCACGCCGCCGTCGTCGGCCGGGCCGATCAGCTGGCGCAGCCAGGCCCGCTGCCCGTAGCGCTGCCGCCAGGTGCGGACGGCGTCGGCGAGGTCGTGGAGTTGGACGCCGCGCTGGTGCTGCGCGGTCCACACGTCGGGCAGCGAGCGGCCGAGCTCGGCGTGCCAGAGCAGCGGCGGCAGGTCCTCCAGGACGACGGCCATCCCGACGTGGTTGACCGGGGCGTTGGTGAGAGTCCGGATGGCCCGGTCGGCCACGGAGCCGCCGCGGAAGACCCACACGTCGCCGGTGCGGGTGAGGTCGACCGCCTCGTCCAGGCTGAGCTCGGGCACGGCGCTACGTTAGGGCCGTGCGCCTGTGGAAGCTGCTCGGCCTGGCCGGTCTGGCCGGCGTCGCGGCGACCGGGGTGGTGCTGGCCCGCGGCGAGCGGCAGCGCCGGGCGCACACCCCCGAGGAGGTCCGCACCCGGCTGCGCGAGCGGCACGCCGCGCTGGCCGACGCCCCCGAGCCGGTGACGGCGGCGGAGCTGGCCTCCGGGCGGGGGCACCGGCTCGCCCGGGTGCTGCGCCGCCGCTGACCGGCGGTGCGGTCCTCCGGCGCGGGCCCGCTCAGGCCGGGGGTGCCGGCAGGACGACCACGCCGTCCCGGTCGGCGGCGAGCCACTCGCCCTCACGGAACACCGTGCCGGCGAAGAGGACCGGCAGGCCCGCCTGACCAGAGTGCAGGCCCTTGACGCTGCGCCGCGGGTGGGTGGCCAGCGCGCGCACCCCGATCGGCTGGGCGTCGATCTCGTCGGCGTCGCGCACGGCGCCGTTGACCACCACGCCGGCCCAGCCGTGCTGGGCGGCGAGGACGGCGAGGTTGCCGCCGAACAGCGCGCACCGCAGCGAGCCGCCGCCGTCGACGACGAGGACGCGCCCCTCCCCCGGCTGCTCGACCGCCTCGCGCACCAGCGCGTTGTCCTCGAACACCTTGAGCGTGGCGATCGGCCCGCTGAAGGCCGGGCGGCCGCCGAAGGCCTGGAACACCGGGTCGCAGACCTGCGCCTCCGGGTGCGCGTCGGAGAGGTCCGTCGTGGCGGGAGCTGCCTGCTCGGTCATGGCGAGTAGGTTATAACCTTATCGGGCCTGGGTGCAGGTCCGGAGTGAATGTGCAGCTCTAGTCGGTGCGGAGGTTGTGATCGTGACCGAGGACGGTACGGCCACGAAGAGCGAGCGGGCCTACGCGCGGGTGCGGGAGATGGTCCTGACCGGAGAGCTGGAGCCCGGCGCGGTGCTCAACCAGGCCGTCCTCGCCCGGCAGATCGGGATCAGCACCACGCCGCTGCGGGAGGCGCTGCGGCGGCTGGCCCAGCAGGGCCTGGTCGAGCTGGGCGCGCACCGCGACGCCCGGGTCGCCCCGCTCGACGCCGCGGAGGCGCGGGACCTCGTCGAGCTGCGGCAGGATCTCGACCCGCTGGCCGCCGGCCTGGCCGCGCAGCGCCGCACCGCCGCGGACCTCGCCGAGATGGCCGACAGCCTGGCCCGGCTCGAGTCCCTCCCCGAGGACCCGTCGCCGGCCCAGCTGGCCGGCCACCGGCGGTTCCACGCGACCCTCTACCGCGCCTCGCACAACGCCGTCCTGGTGGAGACCCTCGACGGCCTCTGGGACAAGACCGACCGCTACCGGCGGCACGCGCTGCGCGCCGGGCGCAGCGACGAGGAGGTCGCGCAGCGGGCCGAGGAGCACCGGCTGCTGGTCGAGGCGGTCTCCGACCGGGACGCCGCGGCGGCCACCGAGCTGATGCGCCGGCACGTGGAGACCAGCCTGGCCGCCCGGGCCGCCGGGCGGCTGGCCGCGCGCGACCGCGCCGCGCGGTCCGCGTGAGCGCTCAGCCCCCGGGGGGACGGCGGCTGCTCGGGCTGCTGCTGGTGCACTCGGCGCTCACCCAGGTCGTCACCTTCGTGCTGCGCCCGACGACGGCGTACCGGGCGATCGAGCTCGACGTCCCGACCGCCTGGCTCGGCGCGCTGACCGCCTCGTTCGCCGTCGTCCCGCTGCTGCTCGCCGTCCCCTCGGGGCAGGCCACCGATCGGTTCGGGGAGCGGCGGGTGATGCTGGCCGGGGCGGTCCTGCTGCTGCTGTCGGCGGTTCTGTTCGCCAGCGGGCGCGGCGGGGCGGCCGGGCTGGTGGCCGGCAGCGTGGTGCTCGGCACCGGCCACCTGCTCTCGGTCGTGGGCCAGCAGGCGGCCGTGGCCAACGCCGCCGGGCCGGGGCGCTTCGACACCGCGTTCGGCCACTACACCTTCGCCGCCTCGCTCGGGCAGGCGCTCGGCCCCGCACTGATCACCGTGGCCGGCGGGGAGGGCGCCCTCCCCGACACCCGCCCGGTGTTCCTCGTGGCCACGGGGATCACCGTCCTGCTGCTGGCCTGCACCGCCGTCCTGCGCTTCCCGGTCCGCGAGCGCACCGGCGGCGCCGCCGAGACCGGCGGCATGGGCACGCTGCTGCGCCTGCCCGGCCTGGTGCGGGCGCTGACGGTCAGCTGCGTCGTGCTCGCCGCCGTCGACATCACGCTGGTCTACCTGCCCGCCCTCGGCGCCGACCGCGGGCTGGCCGCAGGCACCGTCGGGCTGCTGCTGACCGTGCGGGCCGTCGCCTCGATGACCTCGCGGTTCTTCCTCGGGCAGCTGGTGCGGCTGACCGGTCGGCGGCGGCTGATGCTCGGCAGCGTCGCGCTGTCGGCGGTGTCGATGGCGGCCGTCGCGGTGCCGATGCCGGTCGCCGGGACCGCGGTGCTCGTCGTCCTGCTCGGCCTCGGGCTGGGCGTGGGCCAGCCGCTGACCATGTCCTGGCTGGCGGAGATGGCCCCCGCCGGGCTGCGCGGGCGGGCGATGTCGCTGCGGCTCACCGGCAACCGGCTGGGCCAGGTGCTCATCCCCAGCGCGGTCGGGCTGCTGGCCGCCGGGGTCGGCTCGGCCGGGGTGCTGTGGGCGACCGCCGGTGCGCTCGCCCTGGCCGGGGCCGCCGCCCGCCGGTTGCACGTCGACGGCGGCCCCTGACCCTCACCCCTCGATCCGGGCCACCACGGCATCGGCGAACTCGCCGGTGGAGGCCGAGCCGCCGAGGTCGCGGGTGCTGACGCCGTCGCGCACGGTCGCCCGGACGCCCTCCTCGACACGGACGGCGGCGTCGGCGGCCCGCTCGTCGCCGTGCCGCGTGCCCAGCCAGTCGAGCAGCATCCCCGACGACAGGACCATCGCGATCGGGTTGGCCAGCCCCTGCCCCGCGATGTCGGGAGCCGAGCCGTGCGCGGCCTGGGCCATGCAGCGGTCGTCGAAGGCGTTGATCGACGGCGCGATGCCGAGGGAGCCGGCCAGCTCGCCGGCCATGTCGGACAGGATGTCGCCGAACATGTTCTCGGCCACGACGACGTCGAAGTCCGCAGCCCGGCGCAGCAGGTGGACCGTCATCGCGTCGATGTGGAAGTCGTCGACCGCCACGTCGGGGTAGTTCCCGCCGACCTCGAGGCAGACCCGCGTGAACAGCCCGGAGCTCAGCTGCAGCACGTTGGCCTTGTGCACGATCGTGAGCCGGTGGCGCCGGCGCCGGGCCAGCTCGAAGGCGGTCCGGGCGATCCGCTCGACGGCCCGGCGGGTGAAGACCCCCATCGCGATGGCGACGTCGGGCGTGGGCATGTACTCGCCGGTGCCCGCGTGCGTGTTCCGGTCCGCGTAGAACCCCTCGGTGTTCTCCCGGACGATCACCAGGTCGGTGTCCGGGGCGATCGCCCGCCCGCCCTCGAAGGCGCGCGCCGGCCGCACGTTGGCGTACAGGTCGAAGTGCTTGCGCAGCGTGCCGCTCGGGTTGAGCCGGCTCCGGAACGGCTCGGGGTAGGCGGCGCTATCGTGCGGGCCGAGCAGCCAGCCGTCGAGGCCGGCCAGCGCCTCCAAGGTGACGTCGGGGATGGCGCTGCCGTGCGTCCCGATGGCGGTGGCCCCGAGCGGGAGCTCCTGCCACTGGATCGGCTCGCCCCCCGCGGCCGCGAGGGCGGCGTCGACCACCCGCACGGAGGCGGGGACGATCTCGGGCCCGATGCCGTCACCGAGCATCACGCCGAGGCGGTAGGGGCGGTTCGTAGTCATGGCTCTCCTCGGTGGGTCACTCGGACGCAGGGGCGGTCACGGCGGGCTCGTCCAGGACCCACCAGGTGCGGACGTCGACGAACTCGCGGATGCCGGCCGCGGCCAGCTCCCGGCCGTAGCCGCTGGCGCGGGTGCCGCCGAACGGCATCCGGACGTCGGAGGCGACGACGGCGTTGATGAAGACCGCGCCCGAGCGGATCCGCCGGGCGACGGCGACGCCACGCTCCGGGTCGGTCGTCCAGACGCCGGCGCCGAGGCCGAAGCGGGTGTCGTTGGCGATCCGGACGGCCTCGTCGTCCCCGTCGGCGGCGATGACCGTGGCCACGGGGCCGAAGATCTCCTCGTCGTAGGCGACCTGTCCGGGCGCGACGTCGGTCAGGACGGTCGGCGCGTAGAAGGTCCCCGGCCGGTCCAGCCGCTCCCCACCCGCGAGCAGCGTGGCGCCGCCCGGGACCGACGCCTCGACCTGCCGGTTGACGCCCTCGAGCAGGTCCTCGCGGGCCATCGGTCCGACGTGGGTGCCCTCCGCCTCCGGGTCGCCGACGGTCAGCGACTCGACCTCGGCGACCAGTAGCCGGGTGAACTCCTCGACGACGGAGGCGTCGACGACGAACCGCTTCGGGGAGATGCAGCTCTGCCCGGCGTTGAGGAACCGCCCGCGCGCGGCCAGGTGGGCGACGCGCGGCAGGTCGGCATCGGCGAGCACGACGAACGGGTCGGAACCGCCGAGCTCGAGCACCGACTTCTTGATGGCGTCCCCGGAGGCCGATCCGACCGCCCGCTCGGCGCGCTCGCTGCCGGTGATGGTCACCGCGCCGACGCGAAGGTCGTCGATCAGCCGGCGGGTGACGGCGGGGACGTCCGGCTCGGCCACGACGAGAGCCGTGAACAGGCCCTCCGACGCGCCGGCGGCGACCAGGACCCGCTCGACCGCCAGCGCGCAGCCGGTGGTGTTCGGTGAGTGCTTGAGGAGCGCGGCGTTGCCGGCCATCAGCGCCGGGGCCGCGAAGCGGAGCACCTGCCAGAGGGGGAAGTTCCACGGCATGACGGCCAGGACCACGCCGACCGGCTCGTAGCCGACCCAGCTGCGGTCGGCGGAGGTGGCCACCGGCTCGTCGGCGAGGAAGTCGCCGGCGTGCTCGGCGTAGTAGTCGCAGGCGGTGGCGCACTTCTCGACCTCGGCGCGGGCCTCGGCGAGCGGCTTGCCCATCTCCCGGGTGAGCAGCAGGGCGAGGTCCTCCGACCCGGCCCGCAGGACCTCGGCGGTGCGGCGGAGGACGGTGGCGCGCTCGGCGAAGGTCAGCGCGGCCCAGCCGGTCTGCGGCGGCCGCCCGGTCGAGGGCGGCGTCCACCTCGGCGTCGGAGAACGCCGGGTACTCGGCGAGCCGCTCGCCCGTGGCCGGGTTGACCGTGACGACGGCGCTCATGCCGGCGTCGCGCGGTCGCCCTGGCGTGCGGGTCCGGCACCGCGGTCGCTGTCGGACAGGTGCTCGAAGGTCTCGCCGGTGGCGGTGATCGTGCGGGTGACGTCGCGGCCGCCGTAGACCCAGTAGATCGTCATCGTGCCCTCACCGCGGTTGCGGAAGCAGTGCGGGACGCCGGCCGGGACCCAGGTGGCCTGCCCCGCGACCAGGTCGAACTCGTCGTCCCCGACGACCGCGGTGGCCTCGCCCTCGTAGACCAGCACCGACTCCTCGACGTTGTGCGAGTGCAGCGGAATGCCGGTGCCGGACGAGAAGACGGTCATCCCGGTGGCGACCCGGTTGCCCTCGCAGTTCCACTTGCCGACGAACGGGATGGTGACGACGCCGTTGCCGCGGTCGAAGCGCTCGATCTCCTCGGGGCGCAGGACCATCGACGGCGGGACGGGCTGGGGGCTCATGCGGACTCCTCGGCGGTGTGGGTGACCAGCAGCTCGCCGGGGGTGTTGACCTGGCCGGCGAGCACCTGCTCGGCGAGCCGGCGCCAGCGCGCGAAGTGCGGGGACGCCTTGTGGGCGGCGAACGCGTCAGCGTCGGTGTAGAGCTCGTAGAGGACGAAGCGGTGCGGGTCGTCGGCGACCGAGCACACGTCGAACCGCAGGCACCCCGGCTCGTCGCGGACCGCGGCCTCCGCGTTGTCGGCCATGCCGGCGAGGAACTCCTCGCGCCGACCCGGCCGCACCTCCATCTGGACCACCAAGCTGAACACCCTCGACCTCCCGGGTTGTGTATGCCAATATGTATACAGCCCAGCACACAACCCGCGGAGGAGGCAAGTGGTGACGGACGGACGGTTCGACCCGGCGGCGCTGAGGGCGTTCGGGAGTGCGGCCCTGTCGGCGCTCGGCGTGCCCGGCGGCGACGCGGCGCTGGTCGCCGACTCCCTCGTGCAGGCCGACCTGTGGGGCCACTCCTCGCACGGCCTGCTCCGGCTGCCCTGGTATGCGGCGCGGCTGCGGTCGGGCGCCATGCGCGCGGTCACCGAGCCGGCGGTGCTCAGCGACACCGGCCCGCTGGTGCTGCTCGACGGGCGGGCCGGCGTCGGCCAGGTGCTCACCGACCGCGCCCGCGCCCTGGCGACCGACCGGGCCCGGCAGCACGGCGTCGGCGTCGTCGGCGTCCGCGACTCCAACCACTTCGGCACGGCCATGTGGTTCACCCGGCGGGCGGCGCAGGACGGCTTCGTCGCCGTCCTCACCACCAACGCCAGCCCGGCGATGGCGCCGTGGGGCGGGCGGGAGAAGCGCGTGGGCACCAACCCGTGGTCGATCGCCGCACCGGGGCCCGACGGCACGGTCGTCGCCCTCGACATCGCGAACACCGCGGTCGCCCGGGGCAAGATCTACCTGGCGCAGAGCCGCGGTGAGTCGATCCCCGAGTCCTGGGCACTCACCGCGGACGGCGCGCCGACGACCGATCCGGCGGAGGGGGTGCTCGGGGTGGTCCTGCCGATGGCCGGGCACAAGGGGTACGCGATCGCGTTCATGATGGACGTGCTCTCCGGCGCGCTCACCGGCAGCGCCGTCGGCACCGGCGTGCACGGGCCCTACGAGCCGGAGGCGCGCAGTGGCTGCGGCCACCTGTTCCTGGCCCTCGACCCCGAGGCCTTCGGCGACCGCGCCGGCTTCGACGCCCGCGTGCGGCAGCTCGTCGACGAGGTGCGGACGACGCCGCTCGCGCAGGGATCCGACGCCGTCCGGTACCCGGGCGAGGTCGAGGACCTCGCCGAGGCCGCCACCCTGGCCGCGGGCGGGGTCGTCCTCGCCCGGGACGCCCTGGCCGAGCTGCGGCGGCTGTCGGGCGAGACCGGCGTGCCCTTCCCCGGCGGGGTACCGGCGTGACGGTCGACCCGCAGCCCGAGGGGGCCAGCAAGGCCGAGCAGGTCCACCGGCGGCTCCGGGAGGAGATCGAGCTCGGCGAGCTGGCGCCCGGGACGCCGCTGTCGGAGCTGTCGCTGGTCGCGCGCACGGGAGCCTCCCGGACGCCGGTGCGCGAGGCGCTGCGCCGGCTGGCCGCCGAGGGGCTGGTCGACCTCGTGCCGCGGCAGGGGGCGCGGGTCTCCCGGGTGTCGGCCCGCAGCATCCGCGACCTCTTCGAGTTCCGCACGCTGCTGGAGCCCGCGGCCGTGCGGCAGGCGGCCCAGGCCGCGGCCGCCGACGCCGACCTGCACCGCGAGTTCGCCGCGATGCGCGACGCGTTCGCCCGCACGCTCGAGCAGCCGCCGTCGACGGCGGGGTCCCGGTCCTTCTACGAGCTGGCCGACCGGTTCGACTGGGCGGTGGTGGGCGCGACCCGCAACGAGCACCTGCGCCGCACCATCGCCGAGCTGCGGCCGCACACCGCGCGGCTGCGCAACCTCTCCCACCTGGACCCGCGCCGGGTCGAGGTCTCCGTCAGCGAGCACCTGGCGGTCTGCGACGCGCTGCTCGCCGGGGACGCCGACACCGCGGCCGCCGCCCTCGCCGGGCACCTGGAGCGGAGCCTGGAGACGATCTTCCGCAACCTGGCCACCGGCACCGGCGAGGGGGTCGACCTGCTGGGGTGACAGAGGACCTCTGCCCTCCAGTCGGCCGTCTCGGGCCGACCCCGTCCTCCTCACCGCTCGCGGCGAGCATGGTGACGTGCTGGAACGGCCACCCTTCAGGGGCCCGCGCCGAGCTGGCGAGGTGTGGGGGGAAGGGTGGTCCTTCGTCTAGTGAGAGGCCTTGACCGCGAGCACCGGGCAGTGCGCGTCGAGCAGGATCCGCTGCGCCTGGCTGCCGGTGATCAGCTTCCCGGTGGGCGTGCGGCGGCGCATGCCGATGACGATCAGGCTGGCCTTGAGCCGGTCGGCGGCGTCCACGACCTCGTCGGAGGCGTCGTGGCCGGCCACCCGCTGATCGATCTCGTAGACCACCCCGGCGCGGTCGAGCTTGGCGCGGACCTGGTCGAGCACCCGGTCGGAGGCGAACCGGGGGTCGGCCAGCACGTCACCCCGGGAGCTGTTGACGACGTGCAACGGCTGGTCGCGCAGCCGGGCCTCGGTGATGGCGGCGTCGAGGGCGGCCTCGCCCTCGGGGGTGGGGACGTAGCCCACGACGATGGTCATGGCCGGAGCCTAGGTGGCGAGGGGGAACCCGCTGCTCTTGTGCCCGTAGCGGTCGTTGCGGTCGTTGCGTCCCCGACCGCCGCTCACCCGGGCCGCTTCGGCGTGCGGAGGGTGAACCGCCGCTCCGGCCGTCCGGCGGTGCCGTACCGCTGGCGGACGTCGGCCTCCTCCTGCGCGACGAGCTGCTCCAGGTACCGCCGGGCACTGACCCGCGCCAGCCCGGTGTGCTCGCTGCACTCGGTGGCCGACAGCCCCTCGGAGCCTGCCGCGCCGAGCGCCTCCCGCACCAGCTCCAGCGTCTCCGGCGCGATCCCCTTGGGCGTCGTGGGCACCGACCGGCCCCCGCCGCGCGCCCCGGCGAACACCCGGTCGACGTCGGTCTGCCGCGCCTGGCCCAGTGCGGCCAGGTCGGCCCGCACCGTGGCGTACTCCCGCAGCCGGTCCTCGAAGGTCCGCCGGTCGAAGGGCTTCACCAGGTAGTGCAGGACGCCGCCGTGCAGCGCACTGCGGATGCTGTCGACGTCCCGCGCGGCACTGATGACGACGACGTCGACCGACACGCCCTCCGCCCTCAGCCGGCGGAGCACCTCCAGGCCGGTCATGTCCGGCAGGTAGACGTCGAGCAGCACGAGGTCGGGCCGCAGCCGCCGGACCGCGGCGATCGCGTCGGTGCCGCTGGACGCCGTCCCCACGACCTCGAAGCCGTCGAGGGCCGCCACGAACCCGGCGTGCACCCGCGCGACCATGAAGTCGTCGTCGACGATGAGCGTCCTGATCACGCGTCCACCAAGGACGCGCCGACCGGGATGCGGGCGGTGAAGACCGAGCCGTCCGCGGAGCTGGCCGTCGCCTCGCCACCGCGCCGGGTGCACACCAGCTGCACCAGGGACAGCCCGATGCCCCGTCCGCCGGGCACCGCGCCCTCCTTGGTGGACACCCCGCGCCGGAAGACCTCGGTCTCCATGCCCGGGGGGACGCCGGGGCCGGAGTCGCGGACGACGACGTCGACCTCGTCGTCCACCAGACCCACGCCCACCTCGACCCACCGCTCCCCGGCACCCGACGCGGCGTCCATCGCGTTGTCGACGAGGTTGCCGACGACGGTGGCGACGTCGGTGCTCAGCTCCGGGCTGAGCACCGGCAGGGCGGAGTCCGGCGCGACCCGCAGCTCGACGCCGAGCTCGGCGGCCTGGCTGGCCTTGGCGATGAGCAGCGCGGCCAGCGCCGGGTCGCGGACGGCCTCGGTGACGGCGTGTCCGAACTCCGAGCGGGTGGAGCTGACCCGGTGCACGAAGCGGACCGCCTCCTCGGCCTCGCCGAGCTCGATGAGACCGGCGATGGTGTGCAGCCGGTTGTCGAACTCGTGGGCCTGCGCGCGCAGCGTGTCGGTGACGTGCCGGGTCAGCTCGAGCTCGCGGCGCAGCTCGAGCAGCTCGGTGCGGTCGCGCAGCGTGGCGACCGACCCCAGGGGGCGTCCGCGGCTGGTCAGGGGCAGCCGGTTGACCACCAGCACCCGTCCGGCGCTGCCCACGGCGCGGTCGCGCTCGACCCCGCGGGACAGCAGCGTGGCGCGCACCTCCTCGGCGACCCCGAGGTCCTCGAGCGTGCGGCCGAGGGCGTCGCCGGGGATGCGCAGCAATCGGATCGCCTCGTCGTTGACCAGGGTCACCCGGCCGCGCAGGTCCAGCCCGACCACGCCCTCGCGGATGCCGTGCAGCATCGCGTCGCGGTGCTCGACCAGCCCGGCGATCTCGGCCGGCTCCAGCCCCAGGGTCTGCCGCTTCACCCGGCGCGCCAGCAGCAGCGACCCGCCGATGCCCAGCGCGCTGGCCAGCCCGAGGTAGGTGAGCAGGTTGGGCGCGGCCGCCTCCAGGCTCCCCAGGACCCCGGGGTAGGGCCGCTGCACCGCGACCAGGCCGAGCACGCGGTCCCCACGCGCGGAGTAGACCGGCGCCATGGCGACTGCGGCGTGACCGCCGGGCAGCTCGACGTCCCCCACCCACGACCGCCCCTCCAGCACCCGGCTGGCGCCGAGGTCGAGCGGCCGGCCGAGCAGTCCTGGGTCGGCGCTGGCGAGGACGGTCCGGTCGGCCCCGGCGACGACGACGTCGGCGGACCCGGAGGTGCTGCGGCTCTCCTCCGCGGTGATGCGGATGTACTCGGTGCGGCCGAGCTCCACCGCCGTGCGGGTGGCGCTTCCGTTGGCCAGCGTCTCGGCGATCTCCAGCGCGCGGCGGCTCTCCACCTCCTCGGCCCGCTGCATCGACTGGGCGACGGTGACGGCCGCGACGCCGACGAGGACGACGCAGACGATGACCACCTGCAGCGCGAGCAGCTGGCCGGCGAGCGAGAGCCGCCGGTTCACGGGGGACTCCTGACTGGTCGGGACGGGGCACGCCATCGGACCCGGGCCGGTCCTGGCGGCGCAACACGACGCCGTGCACACAACGACCACAACGCCCAATGCGCACGCAAGCGTGACACGCACCACGCGCGTTGCGACCGTCCTTGCGAGCGGCGGACGTCCGCCGGACACACAGGAGGAACCCATGCGCAACGCTTCCCTGAGGAAGCTCACCGTAGGCACCGTGGCCGCCGGGCTGCTGCTGACCGGGTGCGGCACCACCGCCGAGGGCGGCTCCGCTTCCGGTGGCGGCACCCAGGAGGGCCCGGTCACCGGCTTGCGGGTGCTGGTCCCGAACTCGCCCGGCAGCGGCTACGACACCACCGCCCGCGCCTTGGCCCAGGTCGCCGAGGAGGAGGAGCTGGCCGAGAGGATCGAGGTGTTCAACCTCGAGGGCGCCGGCGGCACCGTCGGCCTGCAGCGCCTGGTCAACGAGACCGGCAACGCCGACATGCTCATGCAGATGGGCCTGGGCGTGGTGGGCGCGCAGTACAGCAACCAGTCCGAGGCCACCCTCGAGCAGACCACGCCGATCGCGCGGCTGATCGAGGAGGCCGAGGCGATCGTCGTCCCGGCCGACTCGCCGTTCCAGACCATCGACGACCTGGTCGCCGCCTGGAAGGCCGACCCGGGCAACACGCCCGTCGGCGGCGCGTCCAACCCCGGCGGCCCGGACCACCTGACGCCGATGCTGCTGGCGCAGGAGGTCGGCGTGACGCCGACCTCGGTCAACTACGTGGCCTACGACGGCGGCGGCGAGCTGCTGGCCGGCATCCTCGGCGGGGACGTGGCCTTCGCCGCCACCGGCATCGGCGAGGTCACCGAGCCGGCCGCCTCCGGTGACGTCCGCATCCTCGCGGTCACCAGCGAGGAGCCGGTCGAGGGCGTCGACGCCCCGACCCTGACCGAGTCGGGCGTGGACCTGACCTTCACCAACTGGCGCGGCATCGTGGCGGCCCCGGACATCACCCCCGAGGAAGCTCAGCGGCACATCGACCTGATCACCCAGGTCCACGACAGCGAGGCCTGGCAGCAGGAGCTGGAGGACCAGGGCTGGACCGACTCCTTCGTCACCGGTGACGAGTTCGGCTCCTTCCTCGACGAGGAGAGCCAGCGCGTCCAGGGCGTGCTGAGCGAGCTGGGCCTGACGTGACCTCTGCCCCCAGGGGCAGCGCCCAGGAACAGGGCCGCTCCGAGTACGGAGTGGCCCTGTTCCTGGCGGCGCTCGGCCTCCTCGTCATCGTGCAGGCCCTCCTCCTGCCGGAGAGCCGGATCGTCCGCGGGCCGGTCGGGCCCGCTGTCGTCCCCACGGTCGTCGGCGCGCTGCTGGTCGTCGTCGGCGTCGTCCTGGCCATCGACGTGAAGCGCGGCGGCCGCGGGGAGCCCGAGGGCGGTGAGGACGTCGAGCTCACCGGCGGCACCGACTGGACGACGATCGTGATGCTCGCCGCCGCGTTCCTGGCCAACGCGCTGCTGATCGAGAGCCTCGGCTGGGTGTTCTCGGGCGCGATCCTGTTCTGGGGCAGCGCCTTCGCCCTCGGCAGCCGGCACTACGTGCGCGACGCCGTGATCGCCTTCGCCCTGTCGATCGGCTCCTTCTACCTGTTCGCCCTCGGGCTCGGCATCGTGCTGCCCCCGGGCATCCTGAGGGGGATCCTCTGATGGACGCGTTCGGCTCCCTCCTGGAGGGCTTCGGCACCGCCCTGACGCCGACCAACCTGGCCTTCGCGCTGCTGGGCGTGCTGTTGGGCACGGCGATCGGCGTCCTTCCTGGCATCGGCCCGGCCATGGCGGTGGCACTGCTGCTGCCGCTGACCCGCGGCCTGGACGTCACCACCGCGCTCATCATGTTCGCCGGCATCTACTACGGCGGCATGTACGGCGGGTCGACGACGTCGATCCTGTTGAACACCCCGGGTGAGAGCGCCTCGGTGGTCACCGCCATCGAGGGCAACAAGATGGCCCGGTCCGGCCGCGCCGCGCAGGCCCTGGCCACCGCGGCGATCGGCTCCTTCGTCGCCGGGACCATCGCCACGCTGCTGCTGGCCCTGCTGGCCCCCCTGGTCGCCGACCTCGCCGTGGAGGTCTCGCCGGCCGACATGTTCGCGATCATGGTGCTGGCGTTCATCGCGGTGACCTCCGTGCTCGGCAGCTCCCGGGTGCGCGGCCTGGCCTCGCTCGGGCTCGGCCTGGCCATCGGGCTGGTCGGCATCGACGCCACCTCCGGCCAGCAGCGGCTCACCTTCGGCATCGGCGAGCTCGCCGACGGCATCGACATCGTCGTCGTGGCGGTCGGCCTGTTCGCCGTCGGTGAGGCGCTGTGGACCGCGGCCCACCTGCGCCGCCGCCCGGTCGAGGTCATCCCGGTGGGCAACCCGCGGATGAGCCGGTCGGACTGGCGCCGCTCGTGGAAGCCGTGGCTGCGCGGCACCGCGATCGGGTTCCCCTTCGGCGCCGTCCCGGCCGGTGGGGCCGAGGTCCCGACGTTCCTCTCCTACGTCACCGAGAAGCGGCTGTCCCGGCACCCCGAGGAGTTCGGCAAGGGTGCCATCGAGGGCGTCGCCGGGCCGGAGGCCACGAACAACGCCTCGGCCGCGGGCGGGCTCGTGCCGCTGCTGACCCTGGGCATCCCGGTGACGGCCACCGCGGCGGTCCTGCTCGCCGCTATCGAGAGCTACGGCATCCAGCCCGGGCCGCAGCTGTTCGACAGCGAGCCGGAGCTGGTGTGGGGCCTGATCGCCAGCCTCTTCATCGGCAACACGGCGCTGCTGGTGCTGAACCTGCCACTGGCGCCGCTGTGGGCGCGTCTGCTGCGGATCCCGCGCACGTACCTGTACGCGGGCATCCTCTTCTTCGCCAGCCTGGGCGCGTACGCGACGAACGCCAACGTGTTCGACCTCTTCATGCTGCTGGTCATCGGCGCGCTCGGCTTCATGATGCGCCGCTTCGGGCTGCCGCTGCTGCCGGCCATCGTCGGCGTGATCCTCGGGCCGTTCGCCGAGGCGGAGCTGCGGCAGGCGCTGCAGATCAGCAACGGGGCGATCGGTGGGCTGATCGACCCGCTGTCCGTCATCGTGTACGTCATCGTGGCACTGGTCCTGCTGTGGCCGCTGGTCCGCCTGCTGCTGCCGAGGAAGGGGGTGCACGTCCCCGTGCTCGACGAGGCGGTGCACGAGATCGAGGAGGCCCACCACCACCACGGCACGACCGAGGCGGTGTCGGTCGAGACGCGGGCGAAGCGGGGCTTCGACAAGTCGCAGGACTCCGACAGCTCCTGAGTGCGACAGCTCTGCAGGGCGGCGCCCGGAGGGGGGCGGGGAGGCACCGGTGCCTCCCCGCCCCTCGGCGTTCCCGGACGGGAGCGGCACCCGGGTGGGGTGATGGGTCCACGACGAGTCGCGGTCGCCGGGGCGTCCGGCCGAGGTGCGCTGACCGGGCCGACCCGCGCCGGGACGGAGGGCGACCGCCACTCCCGGCCGCGGCCGCTCCCCTTCCCCGACGCCGCCGGCGGGTCGACACTGCACGCGCCCGCCGGCGTCGCCGGGTGTCGTTCTGGGTCGTCCGCCCGGCGACGTCGACGCGGTCGTCCCGCCCCGAGTCGTCGTTCAGCCGGCGCCGGCCGGCAGCGCCGGGCCCTCGTCCTTGAGCACCACGCCGGACGCGCCGAGCTCGCGGGCCGCCCCTAGCAGCGCGGCCACGGTGTCGGCGGCCTGCGCGTAGGACAACCCGTGCGGCGGGCGGACGTTGGAGACGCAGTTGCGCTCGGAGTCCGCCCGCCCCGGCCGCGGCGCCCAGGTCAGGTAGACGCCGAGCGAGTCCGCCGACGACAGGCCCGGCCGCTCCCCGATCAGCACGGCGACGGCCCGGGCGCCCAGCGCCTCCCCCACCGCGTCGCCGAGCGCCACCCGCGCCTGGGAGGCGAGCACCAGCGGCGCGACCGACCAGCCGGGCAGCCGCTCCAGCAGCGCCGTCACCAGCCCGGCGGCGTGCTCGTGCACCGCCCGGGGGGAGAGCCCGTCGGCGATCACGACCGCGAGGTCGGCGTCCACCCGCGGCAGCTCCGTGCCCTCCGCGAGCCGCCGGCCGAGATCGGGCCGCTGCAGGTAGGTGGCGCGGTCGGGGGCGGCCGAGTGCACCTCCAGCAACTCGAGGGCCGGGTCCAGCGCGGCCCGGACGACGGCGGGGTCCAGCGGCTGGTGCACCGCGTCGCGGGCGGCGGCGTGCGCGGCGCGGAACTCCAGCTCCCGGGCGGTCGGCAGTGCGTCGCCGGCCCGGCCGAGCGCGACCCGCGCCCGGGTGGCCGACCGCAGCACGGCCCACGGGTCGTCGCTCGCCGGCAGCGGCCGGTCCAGGGCGTCGGTCATGCTCGGCTCCTCACGACGACGCCGCCGCCAGCAGGGCCCGCGCGGCGGGCGCGTCGGCGGTCAGCTCCCGCACCCGGCCGTCGTCGTCGAGCAGGTCCATGCGGGCCAGCCACGCCTCGAACTCCGGCGCCGGCCGCAGCCCGAGCACCGAGCGGGTGGTGAGCACGTCGGAGAAGGCCAGCGACTGGTAGTGCAGCATCACGTCGTCCATCCCGGGGACGGCGATGAGGAACGTGCAGCCGGCCGCCCCGAGCAGCAGCATGAGGGAGTCCATGTCGTCCTCGTCGACCTCGGCGTGGTTGGTGTAGCAGACGTCCACGCCCATGGGCAGGCCGAGCAGCTTGCCGCAGAAGTGGTCCTCGAGCCCGGCGCGCAGCACCTGCTTGCCGTCGTAGAGGTACTCCGGGCCGATGAAGCCGACGACGGTGTTGACCAGCAGCGGGTCGAAGTGCCGCGCGACGGCGTAGGCGCGGGCCTCCAGCGTCTGCTGGTCGACCGGCCGGCCGCCGACGCCGCGGTGGGCGTCGGCCGACAGCGCCGAGCCCTGCCCGGTCTCGAAGTAGGTGACGTTGGAGCCGACCGTGCCGCGGCCCAGCGCCAGTGCGCCGGCGCGGGCCTCGGCGAGCAGGTCGAGGGTGACGCCGAAGCCGCGATTGGCCTCCTGGGTGCCGGCGACCGACTGGAACACCAGGTCCACCGGCGCGCCCTGCTCGAGCGCCCGCAGGGTGGTGGTCACGTGCGCCAGCACGCAGGACTGGGTGGGGATGCCGTAGCGGCCGATCACCTCGTCGACCAGCTCGAGCAGCGCCACCGTGCGGGCCGGGGAGTCGGTGGCCGGGTTGATCCCGATGACGGCGTCCCCGCAGCCCTGCAGCAACCCGTCGACGATGGATGCCGTGACGCCCAGCGGGTCGTCGGTCGGGTGGTTGGGCTGCAGCCGGGAGGCCAGCCGGCCGGGCAGGCCGAGGGTGCTGCGCAGCCCGGTCACCACCCGCGTGCGCCGGCCGACGGCGACCAGGTCGGCGTTGCGCATCAGCTTCGAGGTGGCCGCGACCATCTCCGGCGTCAGCCCGGGCGCCAGGCCGCTGATCGCCGTCTCGTCGCCGGCGGCCGCCCAGGCCAGCAGCCGGTCACGGAACTCGCCGACCGTCAGCGAGGCGACCGGCGCGAAGGCCACCGGGTCGTGGGTGTCGAGGACCAGCCGGGTGACGTCGTCCTCGTCGTAGCCGACCACCAGCTCGTCGAGGAAGGTGGCCAGCGGCAGGTCGGCGAGCACCGCCTGGGCAGCGACCCGCTCGGCCGCCGACTCCGCGGCGCACCCGGCGAGCACGTCGCCGGAGCGGGCCGGCGTCGCCTTCGCCAGCAGCTCGACCAGCGTCGGGAACTCGTAGGAGTGCCCGCCGACGGTGCCCTGCCGCCTCATCGGACGTCGTCCGCCGCGTCGGCCAGCAACTCGAACTCCTCCTCCGGCGCCGAGGCCACCAGGTGGTGGCGGCTGTACAGCGCGAACCAGGCGAGGAAGCAGACGTAGGCCGCGAGCGTCCACAGCGCCGCGGTGACGTCGACGAGGAAGGTGGCCACGACCGCGGCGGCCGCCAGCACCAGGGCGACGCCGGTGGTCGCCGTCCCGCCCGGCGTCCGGTACGGGCGCGGCAGCTCCGGCTCGCGACGGCGCAGCACGATGTGGCTGACCATCATGAGCACGTAGGACACCGTCGCCCCGAAGACGGCCATGTTGAGCAGCATCGCGCCCTGGCCGGTCAGCGAGAGCACGAACCCGATGGCGCCGGGGACCAGCAGCGCCAGCACGGGCGCCCGGCGGGAGTTGGTGACCGACAGCGCCCGGGGCAGGTAGCCGGCGCGGGAGAGCGCGAACGTCTGCCGCGAGTACGCGTAGATGATCGAGAAGAAGCTGGCGACCAGCCCGAACAGGCCGGCGTAGTTGACCACCCGCGTGAGGCCCTCGGACGCACCGGCCCCGGCCAGCGCGTCGACCGGCGGGTTGCCGGACGCCGCGATCGCCGACGAGCCCGCCGCGCCCGGGGTGAACACCAGCATCAGGAGGGCGAGGACGACGAGCAGGCCCATCGCCGCGACGATGCCCCGCGGCATGGAGCGCGCCGGATCGCGGGCCTCCTCGGCGGCCAGCGGCACGCTCTCCACGGCGAGGAAGAACCAGATCGCGAAGGGGAACGCGGCCCAGACGCCGATCAGCCCGTACGGCAGGAACGCCGAGGCGCCGGCGGCGTCGGTGGGCGCGATGTCGAGCAGCAGGTCGCCGTCGAACCGCGGGATCGCGCCGATCAGGAACACCACGAGGCCGGCGAGCGCGACGACGGTGACGGCGAACATCGCCTTGAGCGCCTCGCCGACGCCCAGGAGGTGGATGCCGACGAACAGCGCGTAGACGGCGAGGTAGACCCACCAGCCGTCGGTGATGCCGAACAGCCCGAGCGACTCGACGTAGGCGCCGATGAAGGTCGCGATCGCGGCCGGCGCGATCGCGTACTCGATGAGCACCGCGACGCCGGTGGCGTAGCCGCCCCAGGGGCCCAGCGCCCGGCGGGCGAAGGTGTAGCCGCCCCCGGCGGTCGGCAGCGCGGAGCCGAGCTCGGCCAGCCCGAACACCATCGCGGTGTACATGACCGCCATGAGCACGGTGGCGATGAGCAGCCCGCCGAACCCGCCCTCGGCGAGGCCGAAGTTCCACCCGGCGTAGTCGCCGGAGATGACCGCCGAGACGCCGAGACCGGCCAGCAGCAGCCAGCCCGCCGTCCCCGTGCGCAGCCGGCGGCGCTCGAGGTAGCCGGCGTCGACCCGCTCGGCGTCGACGCCCGCGTGCGCGGGCCGCGGCGAGGCCGGGCGGGCGGGGGGATCAGAGGCGGGGCGGGCGGTGGGATCAGCGGTCACGGGCACCTCCGAGCTCGGCCCGCCGGGGGCGGGGAGGGCCAGCGTCGTCCCACGTCAGCGCGGGGTCAACGGGCTGCCGCGGTGGCAACACGCCGTTCACGGCGGCGTTCCGCTTCCGCCGCCGGGCACGGCCGTCCTGCGGGAGAATGGCCTCGGCCGGGCACGACCGGGTGGAGCACGACGCGGAGGACGGGCAGTGGCGACGGCGGGAGAGGACACACGGTCGGCCGACGGCGAGCTGCTCGCCCTGCTGGTGGCGGGCGGGGACCTGAGGTCCTTCCTCGGCGACCTGGTGCAGCTGGCCGCGCGGCAGGTGCGGCACGCCGAGGCCTGCGGGCTGACGCTCACCCGCGACGGCAGCGGGGTGACCGTGGCCAGCACCGGGCCGCTGGCCGACCGCGCCGACGAGCGTCAGTACGAGGTCGACGCCGGCCCCTGCCTGGAGTCGATGCGCACCGGCAGCGTCGTGCGGGTCGGCGACATGGCCACCGAGGAGCGCTGGTCGCCCTACCCCGCGCGGGCCGCGCAGCTCGGCGTCCGCTCGTCGCTGTCGCTGCCGCTGGTGGTCGAGGGGCGCAGCAGCGGCGCGCTGAACCTCTACGCCACCGAGCCGGAGGCGTTCAGCGGCGAGGACGAGGCCACCGCGGCCGGCTGGGCGGAGCAGGCCACCGGTGCGCTCGCGGTGGCGCTGCGGATCGCCGACAGCGACTCCCGCGCCGAGTCCCTGCTCGGCGGGCTGGACACCCGGGCCACCATCGGCCAGGCGGTCGGCCTGCTCATGGCCCAGGAGCGCTGCACCGCTGACCAGGCCTTCGGCCTGCTGCGGATCGCCTCCCAGCGGCGCAACATCAAGCTCCGCGACGTCGCCGCGGGGATCGTCAGCGCGTTCGAGCAGGAGCTGGCCGACCGGTCCGGGCGCTGGTGACCGCCCCGGCGCCTCAGAGACCGCGCCAGCGGCCGTCCTTGCCGTTGCGCTCCGGCCGCGAGGCGAACACGTTGCCCTCGCTGGGCGGCGCGCCGTCCCCCGCCAGGGCGAACACCCGGAACAGCGGGCCGACGAGCGCGTCGTAGACCGCCGGCAGCAGCCGGAAGCCGGCGATGACCACCGGGTTGGCGAAGCCGGACTGCACCAGCCGCCGGGGCCGGTCGAGCCGGGCCACCACCGCGCGGGCCACCCGCTCCGGCGAGTAGACCGGGGGCGGCGGCCGGCCGGTACTGCCGGCCCAGGTCGCGCCCTGGTAGTAGATCGGGGTGTTGACCCCGCCGGGGGCGACGGCGGAGACGTGCACGCCCGGGGCGTCGCGGGTCTCCTGCTGCAGGGTGCGGACCAGCCCAAGCTGCCCCCACTTGGCCGCCACGTAGGTGCCCATGAGCGGCGCGCTCACCGAGGCCAACAGCGAGCTGACCACGACGAGGTGGCCGGCCTCCTGGCGGCGGAAGAGCGGCAGCGCGGAGCGGGCGATGTTCGCGGTGCCGTGCAGCGCGGTGTCGACGACGGTCTCGAAGGCCTCGCGGGGCACATCCTCGACCCGGCCGTAGGCCATGGTCTGCGCCGAGTGGACGACGGCGTCGAGCCGGCCGAGGCGCGTGACCGCGGCCTCGACGGTCCGCTGCACGGCGTCGGCGTCGGTGACGTCGGCCGGGCAGACCAGGACGTCGTCCGCGCCCCTCTTCCGGGCCTCGGCCGCGGTCTCCTCCAGCGCCTCTCGGCCCCGGGCGACGAGCACCAGCCGGGCGCCGCGGGCGGCCAGGGCGTGCACGGTGGCCCGGCCGATCCCGCTCGAGGCGCCGGTGACGAGGGCGGTCAGCGGGCGGGACGGCGCGTCGGTCGGCGGCATGCGGCTCCTCGGGCTCGGGAGTGGACCCCGACGCGCGGACGGGTCGGGTGCGTCGGTGGAGTCGCTCTACCCACCCGTCTCCCGGGTCATGCGGGCAGCACGTCGTACAGCCACCCGGGACCAGCGACGGCGGCGCCCTCCGGCAGTCGGGCGCGCAGGCCGCGGTCGGCGGTGACCACCAGCAACTCGCGGCCCTCGCCCGCCAGCCGCGCGGCGGACCCGGCCAGGGCGTCGTCCCCGCTGCCCTCGGCCCGGACCAGGGTGACCCGGGGTGGCGCGTCGACACCGCGCGCCGCCCCCTCGACGACCGCCACCACCTCGTCGCAGACGACCGCACCACCGCCGGGGGCGGGCAGCTCCCGGCCGGTCAGCGGGGCCAGCCGCGCCAGCAGCCGTGAGGTCGCACCGGCCCGGTCGCGCCACCAGCCGTCGGGCCGGGAGCCGACCACGTTCGCGGCGTCCACCAGCAGCACGACCACCGCCGCCTCCTCCCCGGCGCGCCGTTTCCCGGAGCCCGCACCGGGCACTCCCGCGCACGTCCGGCTCCGATCTTCCCCAGGAGGCCCGCCATGGCGCGCACCGACCACCCGCTGCCGGGAGCCGACGGCGCGGCACGGGCGGCCACCGCCCGGCAGGCCGTCGCCGTCCAGCGGTCGCAGTTCGGCGGCACCAGCTGGGGGGCGGCCTTCTTCGGCTGGCTGTCGGCGACCGGTCTGGCGGTGCCGCTGCTGGCACTGGTGGCGGCGGCCGGCACCGGGCTGGGGCTGACCGACGGCGCGTCGGCCGAGGCGATCGGGCTGCGCGGGGCGGTCGCGCTGCTCGTCGTCCTCTTCGTCTCCTACCTGGCCGGCGGGTACGTGGCCGGGCGGATGTCGCGCTTCGCCGGCGTCCGCCAGGGCCTGGCGGTGTGGCTGGTCGGCCTGGTCGTGGTGCTGGTGCTCTCCGGCGCCGTGGCGGTGATCGGCAGCCAGTTCAACGTGCTCGCCCGGCTGGAGCTGCCGCGCATCCCGGTCGGCGAGGGCACCGCCACCACCGCCGGGCTCGTGACGCTCGCGGCGGTCGCGGGGGCCGCCCTGCTCGGTGCGCTGCTCGGCGGCGCGCTGGGCACCCGCTACCACCGCCGGGTCGACCGGGCCGGCTTCGGCGGCTGAGGCTCCCGGACGTCGGTACGCGCTCCTACGCTGCCGCGCATGTGCCGCAACATCCGGCCGCTGGCCAACTTCGAGCCGCCCGTCACCGAGGACGAGGTGCACGCCGCCGCACTGCAGTACGTGCGCAAGATCAGCGGGACGGCGAAGCCGTCCCAAGCCAACGCGGAGGCGTTCGACCGCGCCGTCGCGGAGGTCGCCGAGGCCTCCGCCCGGCTGCTGGCCGCGCTGGTCACCACCGCGCCGCCCAAGGACCGCGAGGAGGAAGCGGCCAAGGCACGCCGCCGGGCGGCGCTGCGCTACGGCTGAGCAACCGATCTGCGCCATCGCGTGTGGATCACGGAGACGGGGTAGAGCGACTCCACCCACAGACTCTCCAGGAGGAGCTCAGCATGGCGCGCAACACCCTGTCCCGTTCGCTGCACGACCTCGGACTGTCCGCCTGGTTCGGCGGCACGCTCGCCAACGCCGTGGCGCTCAACGCCGCCGCCGGTGAGGCCGGCAGCGCCTCGGACACCGGCCGGGTCGCCAACGCCGGCTGGGACCGGTGGACGCCGGTCAACGCCGCGGCCATCGGCGCGCACCTCGTCGGCAGCGTCGGCCAGCTGCTCGGCAACCGCAGGAGGGTCGCCGAGCAGCAGGGCGTCGCGGGCATGAGCGCGCTCAAGACCACGTTGACCGCAGCAGCGCTGGGCGTCACCGCGTACAGCCGGGCACTGGGCAAGGTCGTGTCCGACGCCGGTGGGACGCCGTCGCGCTCGGGCACCAAGCCGAGCAAGCGGGCCAAGGCCGAGGTGGCCGCGGCCCAGGCGAAGCTCGACCAGCTGCAGTGGGTGATCCCGGCCCTGACGGGTGCCCTCGTGGTGGTCAGCTCGTACGCCGGTGAGCAGCAGCGGCCCAGCGAGGTCGCGCGCGGACTAGCGCAGCGCTGACCGCGCTCCTCCGCACCCCCGAGCCGACCCAGGAGTCCTGGTGACCCGCACCCTCGATGCCCGCGACCAGACGCACGCCGGCAGCGGCGCGACCCGCTGCCCCGACTGCACCGACGGGCTGGGCCAGCCGCGTCCGGTCGAGCCCGGATCATGGCGCGACCGCGTCCGGCGCAAGCCGGGGCTGGCCACCGTCTACCGGATCGCGGTGTTCTTCGCCGGGCTGCTGTTCGTCCTGCTCGGTCTGGCGCTCACCGTGCTGCCGGGGCCGCTCACCATCCCGCCGATCCTGGTCGGGTTCTGGGTGTGGTCCACCGAGTTCGAGTGGGCGCGGCGCTTCTTCGCCGCGTTCCGCCGCCAGGCCCGCGACACCTGGGCGCACGCCAAGCAGCACCCGGTGAGCTCGGCCGCCGTGACGATCGGGGGCCTGGCCGCGGCCGGCGTCGTCTTCTGGGCGGTGGGCCACTACGACCTGGTGGACCGCGCCATCGCGGCCGTCGGCGGCTGACCCTCCCGTACGAGGCCCGGTGGACCGATCCGGTCCACCGGGCCTCGTCGTGTGCCAGCCCCGTCCGGCGTCGCCGGGGTCCGGGGGCGGAACGGCGGGTCGCCGTCCTCGGCGGCCTGCTGCCCGCCACCCTCCAGCGCCACCGGTCTCCTCCTGCCGGTGAGGCTCCAAAGGCGTCCACATCGACACGTCCCCCTCGCGGGTGTCCTGGTTCGATGCGCGTTCGAACCGCGCTCACCCCGCACCACGGCGTGGCACCATCCGGCCAGAGGTGAACAGCGGGTGAACGGGAGGCGAGGAGCGTGACGGACGTGCGGAGTCCTCAGCGCAGCGGCGACTCGTCCTACGAGAGCCGCAAGGAACGCATCGACCGCGAGCTCATGGAGCTGCTCAACGAACTGCGGGTGGCCCTGCCGGGGGTGCAGTTCCTCTTCGCGTTCCTGCTCGTCGTCCCCTTCCAGCAGCGCGGCGCCGAACTCACCGACTTCCAGCGCGATGTCTACTTCGTCACGCTGCTCGCCGCCGCCGTGGCGACCGGCCTGCTCATCGCGCCGGCCGCGCAGCACCGGGTCCTCTTCCGGCAGCAGGACAAGGAGGCGCTGCTGCGGCGCAGCAACCGGTCGGCGACCCTCGGACTGACCGTGCTGGCGGTGGCGATCGTCAGCGCGGTGCTGCTGGTGACCGACGTGGTCTTCGACCTGACCCTCGCGTGGTTCACCGCCGCGGTGGTGGGTGCCCTGCTGGCCTGGTGGTGGCTCGCCGTCCCGTTCTGGAAGCGCGCCCGCAACGAGCAGGACGACCCGGAGCACTGATGGAGGACCCCGTCCTTCCAGCGGTAGCGCACGCCACGGGCGTGCAGCCGCCGGCGGACGGCGAGCTCGTGCGGGGTGTCGCGGCGCGGCTGGCTGCGGAACCGCCGGGCGACCGTCTCCGACGTCGGCGGCGGGCTGGGCCCGGGACCTGCGGTCACCGCTCCCCTCCCCTGTCTCGGCCGCGGACGATACGGCGGACCGACGACACCTCCGGCCCCCGAGAAAGGGTCGCCTAACCTGCTGGGCGTGAGCACGACGGCCGAACGGGTGTCCGCACCGGCACCACGGGTCCCCGCGCCGTCACCGTCCACCCGCTGGTCGGTGCTCGAGCTGCTGCCGCCGCTGGCCGTCGTCCTGCTGGGCACGGTGCTGCTCCTGCCGGGGCACGGGCTGTGGTTCGACGAGCTGTTCACCGCCGAGGTGGGGCGCCGGCCGTACGGCGAGATCCTCGCGGCGATCGTGGAGGGACGGGGGACGACGAGCTACCTGGCCGACGTCCCGCCGTCGTACAACGCGCCCTGGTACTTCGTCGTGCACACGTGGCTGCTGCTGCCGGGGACCGGCGGGGACGTCTCGTTGCGGGTGCTGTCGCTGCTCGCGACCGCCGGCGGGCTGGCGGCGATCACGCGGGCGGTGACCCGGCTGACCTCCCGCGCGGCCGGGGTGCTGGCCGGGGTCGTGCTGGCGGCGAGCCCGCTGCTGCTGGAGCAGGCGGTGGAGGCGCGCCCGTACGGACTGGCGGTGCTGGCGACCGGCGGGGCGCTGCTGGGGCTGGTGCGCTGGCTGCAGAGGGCGCCGCGGGGGCTGCTGCTGTTCGGGGTGGCCGGGGCCGGGATGGGGCTGGCGCACTGGTACGCGGCCACCGTGCTGGCGGCGTTCGTCGTCACGGCTCTGCTGCTGCGCGGGCTGCGGGCGTGGCCGGTGGTGCTCACCGGCGCCGCGGCGGTGCTGCCCGTCGTCGGACTGGTCGGGGTGAACCTGCTCAACGGGACCGGCGCGCGCAACGCCGATCACCTGCGCGACACCGAGGGGACGCTGGCCGACCTCGCCGTCGAGGCGTGGGCCGGCGGGCTGCGGCCGCTGCTGTTCCTGACCGTGGGGCTCGCCGTGCTGGGCGCGCTGCGCGGCGCCGGGGCGCGCGTGGTCGGGATCTGCTGGGTGCTCGTCCCGCTGGGGCTGCTGCAGCTGGCCGAGCAGCTGCGGCCGGTGTACCTGCCGCGCTACCTGCTGGCGGGATTGCTGGGGCTCGGCGTGCTGGCGGCGGTGGGTGCGCTGGCGGCGCCGAGGGTCGCCCGGGCGCCGGTCGCCGGGTTGCTGGTGGCGTGCTCGCTGGTCGCGTCCTCGCCGCTGGCCGAGCGCGAGCCCCGGGAGCGCGCGGACGACGTCGTGGCGCTGCTCGCGGAGCGGCACCGTGCCGGCGAGCCGGTCGTCGCGGCGGACCAGCGCTCGGCGACCGGCCTGGACCACTACGTGCGGACGACGGCGCCGCAGCTGCAGGCCGACGTCGTGCTGCCGCCGGACGACGCCCCGGCGACCGCGGACCGGGTATGGCTGGTCCGCCGGGCGATCCGGGGCGAGGTGGTGTCCACCGACGACGACGACCTCCTGCTCGACGCGGGGCTGCGGGTGGTCGACGAGCACGCGTTCGACGCCTCGAAGACCGACCTGCTCGTGCAGCTCTGGGAACGCTGAGCCGCCCGGCCACGACGCCGGCCGAGGCTCCCGTGGCCGCGCCGAAATCGCGTGCGCGGTGTCGTCCGCCGGCGCTACCGTCGACCTGTGACCTCCTTCGCCCGCCCCCGGCTGCCGAGCAGCCGTGTGGGCGCCGAGGTCAGCCGGTAGCCCGTCGCGGAGCCGTCGGCCGGGGGTGCCCCTCCCTCCCCGCCGACGTCCCCGAAGGGCCTCCCGTGACTCCTCCCCTGCTGTCCCCCCACGACCTCGCGGTCGCGCTCGAGCTGCGCGACCTGTCCGACCCCGTCGGCGGTCCGCACGCGGTGCAGGCGCTGCTGGACGACGTGCTGGCCGCCCTGACCGGCGCCTGGGGCTGCTCCCTCGACGTCCAGCGGCGCCGGCCGCTGGTGAGCGTGGAGGACAACTACGACCGCCTCGGCTACGCGGCCGCCGACACCACCCGGGACGCCCGGTACAGCCGCTACGCCGCCGAGACGGTGATGCTGCGCAGCCACACCACGGCCGGCGTCCCGCCCGCTCTCCGCGCGCTCGCCCGAGCCGGGAACGCCGGGACCGAGGTCGACGTGCTCCTGGCGCTCCCCGGCCTGTGCCACCGCCGGGACGCCATCGACCGGCTGCACGTCGGCACGCCCCACCAGGTGGACCTGTGGCGCCTCACCACGGTCGGATCGGTCGGGCGGCGGCTCGACGTCGGCGACCTCCGGCAGATGGTCGAGCTGGTCGTCGGTGCCGTGCTGCCCGGGGCGCGCTGGCGCACCTCCCCTGCCCGCCACCCGTACACGACGGCCGGCCTGCAGGTCGACGTGTGCACCGCCGCCGGGTGGGTGGAGCTGGCCGAGTGCGGACTGGCCGCCGGGCACGTGCTCGCGGGCGCCGGCCTCGACCCGGACCGCTGCACCGGCCTGGCGCTCGGCATGGGGCTGGACCGCGCGCTGATGCTCCGCAAGGGCATCCCCGACATCCGCGTGCTGCGCTCGACCGAGCCGCGCATCGCGGAACAGCTGCTGGACCTGCGCCCGTGGCGGCCGGTGTCCTCGCAGCCGCCGGTGCGCCGGGACCTGTCCATCGTCACCGACGCCCCGGTCGACGCCGAGCTGCTCGGGGACGCGGTCCGCTCCTCCCTCGGCCCGGCGGTCGAGGACCTGGAGGCCGTGACCGTCCTGTCCAGCACCGGCTACACCGACCTCCCCGATACCGCTCGGCGGCGGCTCGGGCTGCGGCGGGACCAGGTCAACGTGCTGCTGCGGCTGGTGCTGCGCCCCCTGGCGGGGACCCTGACCGACCGGCGCGCCAACGAGCTGCGCGACCAGGTCTATGCGGCCGTGCACCGCGGACCACATCGTGAGTGGGCCACTCGCTGACCTGCCCGGCCGGCCGCCTGGAGCCGCCCCTTGCCGCGGGTGCCGACGCCCGGCAGCCAGCAGCCGGCCGGCGCCCAGGGGTGGGCGTCGGTCGGCTGCCGGCGGTGGCAGGTGGTCCGGTCAGGCGGCGGTGGTGAGGATTAGGCCGCTGCGGCCCGGTCCGATGAGGATCTCGGTGCCGTCGGGTCGCCAGGTGCGCCATCGGCCATCGGGTTGTCGTTCGACCCGGAAGCCGTGGTGGACCTTGGTGTGGTGCCGCTCGCACAACAGCGCGGCGTTCTCCAGGTTCGTCTCGCCGCCGTTCATCCACTCGATCAGATGGTGGACGTCGCACCACCAGGTCGGCGCTCCGCAGCCGGCGAACACGCAGCCCCCGTCGCGGACCTCCGCGGCCCGGCGCACGTGCGCGGGGAACAGCCGCAGCGTGCGGCCGTGCTCGAGCGGCAGGCCGTCGGGGCCCATCACGATGCGGGTGACCGCCCCGTCGCAGGCCAGCCAGCGGGCCCGCGCCGCGGAGATGGTGGCGCCGAAGCCCATCTCCGCCGTCCCCCGGCCGACCGCGGGGTCGGCCAGGTCCTCGAGGGCGACCGTGACGACGACCTGCGGCTTGTGGCCGCGCAGCGTCGGCAGGCTCCCGGTGGCCAACTGGTTGTCGCACAGCTGCACCAGCGCGTCCGCGGCCTGCTGGCCTCGGGTGCGCGCGTCACCGGCGCTGCGGCCGGCCTGCACGAGCGCCTCGAGGGCGGCCTGCAGCCGCTCCCCGCCGACCGGGTCGAGGTCGAAGCGGCCTGACAGGGATCCGTCGGCGTGCTTGGCCAGCACCAGCCGGCGACCCTCGGTCGGATCCGGTTCGGGACCGTCCTCGTCCAGTCGGTCCAGGTAGTGGTGCACCGCCCTCGCGGTGTCCGCGTGCGGCCGCTCGCGTGCCACATCGGTGAGCACTCGATCAACCGCGGCCAGGTCGACGTCCTGCTCGGCCGCGCGGGCCAGCGCCTCGGGTTCGGCGACCCGGCCGATGACCGCGGCCTGCTCGCCGGTGACCTCCCCAGCGGCGAACGCCGCGGCCAGGCCCGGCAGGTGGGCCAGCGCCCGCCCGGCGCGCACCACCCGCGCCGCCTCGGAGGTGGACAGGTGGGCGTGCCCGCGCAGCCAGGAGGCCATCGTCTTGAGCCCGTCAACCTCCGCCGCGCCGGACACCTCGGCCTCCCGCACCGTGCGGGCCACCTCGGCGGCCAGCCGGTGCTGCAGCACCAGCAGCGGCCGCAGCCGATCCAGCAGGGCGGGGCCGAACAGCGGGCTGAGGTCCTCGGCGGCGAGCGCGTCGAGTGCGGCCGTCAACTCGTTCACGACACCTCCCACCAGATCGATCAGACGTTCGAAGTCTAACCGATCCGTGGATGCCCTACCACCTGAATTCGCAGCTCAGCGACTTGTCCACAGATTTTCTGACTGCTTGACACCGTTGTCGGACGAGGGGAGGAGTTAGAGGGGTCCGCGGCCACCCTGCGCCCACATCAGGGGGCGGCGCGGCCTCCGGAGGCTCATGCACGGTGAGCACTCCCAGGCCTGTCTGCCCCGCTGCAGGGCTGCAGCGGTACCGCATCAGGAGGGTCGAGCCCGGCCCGATCGCAGCGCCCACCACAGCGAGCGCACCGACTGCCCCAGCCGCGCCCGCGCCGTCCACGCCGACCGCCCCTCCGGCCGCACGTCGCGCACGACCGGCACGCTGGCCACCGACCGGCGGGCCACGCCCACGGCCAGCACCACGCTGGGGGCCTCCGCGGCCAGCACGGCCGCCCGCACGGCAGGGCCGAGGGCGAGGAAGGCGCCGGCGTCCGGCGGCAGGCCGGTCAGCCGCGCGGCCACCCGGCGGTGCAGCGCGCCGGTCGCCCGCCGCAGCCGCGACTCGTACGCCCCGCGACGGCCGGCGAACACCGCCTCGACGTCGCCCGCGGCGAGCCGGTCGAGCAGCAGCGGCACGGCCTCCGGCGGGTCCTGCAGGTCGGCGTCCATGCACACCCACACGTCGGCGTCCGGCTCGTCGGCCAGACCCTGCCGCAGGGCAGCGTGCTGCCCACCGTTCACGGTCAGCCCGGTGACGGCGACCCGCGGCCCCGCCAGTGCCAGCGCGACCTCCGCACTGCCGGCAGGACAGGCGTCGACCACCAGCCGCAGCCGCCAGTCCCGGCCGGCCAGCGCCGTCCCCAGCCGGGCCACCAGCTCAGCCAGCGTCGCCGCGTTCCGGTACACCGGCACGACGACGGCCACCCGGGTCACGCGAGCGCGGCCCACGTACGAGCCAGCCCTTCCGCCAGGTCGACGGAGGCCCGCCAGTCCAGCAGGGACGCCGCCAGCGCCGGGTCGCCGACCCAGCAGTCGGTGTCCCAGTCGCGGCCCGGGTGCGCGCCCGCCGCCACGGCGATCGGCCGGCCGGTCACCCGCGACGCCACCGACACCAGCTCCTCGGTCGAGGTCTGCACGCCGGTGCCGAGGTTGAGCACCTGGCCGGGCGGCAGGTCGTCGGCGAGCGCGGCCCGCACGCAGGCGTCCACGACGTCGCCGACCCACACCCAGTCCCGGCGGCTCACCCGCGCCGGCAGCGGGACGACCGCCCCGGTGCGCGCCGCCGACAGCACGACCGGCACCAGCCGGGTCGGGTGGTCGCCGGGCCCGTACACCTGGAACGCCCGTAGCACCGCCGAGCGCACCCCCCGCTCGGCCGCGGCCGCCTGGAGCAGCAGCGACCCGGCCGCCTTGGTGGCGCCGAAGAACCCGCGCGGGCGCAGCGCGGCGTCCTCGGCCAGCGGCACCGGCGCGGCGGCGTACTCGGTCGAGGACCCCAGCCGGACCACGGCCCGGCAGCGCGAGGGCAGCGCGTCGACCAGCCACGGGCTGGTGTTGACCGCGACGGTGTCGGCCCGCTCCGCCGGCGTCGCCTTCCGGCGCGCGGCGGCCAGCGAGAAGACGACGTCCGGGTCGGCCGCCCGCACCACGGCGGCAGCAGCGACCGGATCGGCCAGGTCGACCGAAGCGCGGGTCAGCGGGACGACGTCCCACCCGTCGCCGCGCAGCCGCGTGACCAGGTGCCGGCCGACGAAGCCGCCGGCACCGGTGACCAGGGCCCTCACGCCGGCTGCGCCGCCGGCACCCCGGTCACGGCGGCGGCGAAGGCGGCCCGGCGCTCGGCCACCTCGGCGGCGGTGGCCGTCGCCAGCCCGGTGAGGACGGCGAGCAACCGCGGCACCTCGACGAACGGGTCGCGCCCGGCCATGTCGGCGGTGAACGAACGCCGCAGGAAGGTGAAGTCCGCGCCCAGCCGCACCAGCTCCGCGGCGAGCAGCCAGGCCGGCACCGGAGCGCCGTCCTCGGGCAGGGTCAGCCCCCCGACGCCGAACGCGCCGGGCACCACGGCCCGGACGGCGTCCACCGTGCCGTCGACCAGCGGCGTGAACAGCTGCTGCGCACCGCGGTCGATGCGCAGGTCGTTCAGGCCCACGTAGACCCGGGACAGCGGACGGCGGGCCAGCTCGGTCGCCCGCGCCACGCCGTCCTGCGTCTCGACGAGGATGCCGAGGCCGCAGCGACCGGCGACCAGGTCGAGGGTGCGGTCGACCTCCGCGGCCGTGCGCACCATCGGCAGCAGCAGCTCGTCCGCGCCGCGCGCGACGGCGTCGTCCACCTCGGCGGCCGTCCACGGGCCGAAGCCGTTGATGCGGCAGAGCAGCCGGCCGTCGGTGGCCGCCCGCATGCGGCTGAGGTCGGCGGGGGTGTCGCCGTTGATCTGGGTGCCCTCGCCGAGCTGGCGGCGGTGCTTGCCGCGCCGCTCCCAGTCCACGACGATCCCGGCACCGCCCGCGGCGACCACGTCGGCGCCCCAGCCGGGGTCCACCGTGAAGAGGAAGAGATCCACGGGAGGTGAGCTTAGGCACACCTAACCCACAGCCGGCATCCGGGGGACCTCAGGCCGGCACGCGTGCCACGTCGTCCCTCGGGAACGGCAGCGCCGCGCCGAGGACGACGACCGTCACGTCGTCCCCCGCCGCCGGCAGGTCCCAGCCCTCCAGCCGGGCGCTGAACGCCATCCCCGAGGACAGCTCGAGGCGCACCCGAGCGTCGTGGCCGAAGAAGTCCACCCCGCGCACGCGGGCGTTCGGCCCGGCTCCCCCGGGCGGGCCGAGCCGCAGCTGCTCCGGGCGCAGCAGCACCCGCACCGGGCCGTCGGGGCAGGTGCGCTCGAGCTGGAGCACGCCGAGGGGCGAGTACGCCCGGCCGGCCCGGACGTCGGCGTCGAGCACCACCGACTCCCCCACGAACGTCGCGACGTCGAGGTCCTGCGGGCTGCGGTAGAGCGTGCGCGGGTCGGCCAGCTGCACCAGCGTGCCGCCGCGGAGCACGGCCACCTGGTCGGCCATCGACAGCGCCTCGGCCTGGTCGTGGGTGACCAGCACGGCGGTCGCGCCGGCCGCGCCCAGCGCGTCGGCGACCGCCTGCCGGGTCTCCTCCCGCAGCGAGGCGTCCAGCGAGGAGAACGGCTCGTCGAGCAGCACCAGGGACGGCGCCGGCGCGAGCGCGCGGGCCAGGGCGACGCGCTGCTGCTGGCCGCCGGAGAGCTGGTGCGGCGAGCGCTCGGCCAGCGCGGGGTCCAGGCCGACGAGCTCCAGCAGCGCGGCCACCCGGCCGGCGTCGCGGCGCTGCCGCCGCGGGAGGCCGAAGGCGACGTTGCCGGCGACCGACAGGTGCGGGAACAGCCCGCCCTCCTGCGGCACGAAGCCGATGTGCCGGCGCCGCGCGGGGACGCTGCGGCCCGCGCCGGCCACCATGCGGCCGCCCAGCTCGACCGTGCCGCGGTCCGGGTCGTCGAAGCCGGCGACGAGCCGCAGCAGCGTCGTCTTGCCGCAGCCGGAGGGGCCGAGCAGCGCGGTGAAGCTGCCCTCGGGCACGTGCAGGTCCACGCCGGTGAGCACGGGCGTCGGCCCGTAGGACTTCGTCACGCCGGCGACGGTCAGGGAGCTCATGGCAGTCGTCCTCGTCGGTGGGTCACGTCGTCAGTCCGCGCCGGGCGTCGCGGGACAGCAGCACGGTGGCCGGCGCGGAGAGCAGCACCATCACCACGGCGTAGGGGGCGGCCGCGCCGTACTCCAGCGCGCTGCTGGCCGACCAGAAGGCGCTGGCCAGCGTCGTGGTGCCGATCGGCGCGAGCAGCAGGGTGGCGGTGAGCTCGGTGACCACGGCCAGGAACACCAGGGCCGCGCCGGCACCGAGGCCAGGGGCCAGCAGCGGCAGGGTGACCCGGCGCAGCCGGTCGGCCGCCGAGGAGCCCAGCGAGGCGGCGACGTCGTCGTAGACCCGCGGCGCCTGCTCGACAGCGGCGCGCACGGTCACGATCGCGCGGGGCAGGAACAGGATCGCGTAGGCGGCCAGCAGCACGGGCACCGTCTGGTAGGCCCACGGCGTCACCTCGAGGGAGACCGTGACCAGCGCGAGGGCGATCACGATGGCCGGCACCGAGCTGCCCAGGTAGGTGCTGCGCTCCAGCAGGGTGGCCACCCGGCCGCGGGCGCGGACGGCGAGCCAGCCGGTGGGCAGCGCCATCGCAGTGGTGACGACGGCGGCGACGGCGGCCAGCCCGAGCGTCGTCCCCGTGGCCTCCAGCAGCGCGGCCCGGTCCAGCGCGGTCGACGAGCCGCGCAGCATCCACAGCGCCAGGCTGCCCAGCGGCACCGCCAGCGACAGCGCCACCAGCCCGCCCAGGCCCAGCAGCGCCGGGACGGCGAGCGCCCCGAGCCGGACCGGCCGCCCCGCGCGCGCCACCCCGGCACCGGTGCGGGCGTAGCCGCGCCGGCCGCGCAGCCGCAGCTCGGCCAGCAGCAGGCCCAGGCACAGCAGCAGCAGGACGCCGGCCAGCGCGGTCGCGCCCGGACCGTTGAAGGTGGCGCGGTACTGGTCGTAGATGGCGGTGGTGAAGGTCGGGTAGCGCAGCATCTGCAGCGCGCCGAACTCGGCCAGCACGTGCAGCGCGACGAGCAGGCCGCCGCCGAGCACCGCCACCCGCAGCTGCGGCAGCTGCACCCGGCGGAACACCGCCCAGCCGGAGAGGCCCAGGCCGCGGGCGGTGTCCTCCAGCGCCGGGTCCAGGCCGCGGAAGGCGGCGACCGCCGGCAGGTAGACGAACGGGAAGTACGACAACGTCACGACCAGCAACGCGCCGCCGTAGGCGTCCAGCCCGGGCAGCACGGAGATCCAGGCGTAGCTGTTGACGAACGCCGGCACGGCCAGCGGCGCCACCAGCAGCACGTGCCAGACCCGCCGTCCCGGCAGCGCCGAGCGCTCCACCAGCCAGGCCGCCCCCACCCCGAGGACGGCGCACAGCAGCACCGCGCCGCCGGCCAGCCGCGCGGTGTTGCCCAGCAGCTCGGCCACCCGCGAGCGGAACACCAGCTCCCGCAAGCCGGCCCAGCCGACCTCGGCCACCTCCGCGACGACGAAGACCAGCGGCACGAGCGCGAGCAGCGCGACCGCCGCGGCGAGCAGCAGGGTCAGCGGGGACCGCGTGCGGGACCGGCCCGGGACGGCCGGCCGGGCCGTCGTCCCGGGCGCGGCGACCGGCGACGCGGGGGCGTTCAGAGCAGCCCCACGTCCTGCATCAGCTCGGTGACCCGCTGCTGGTCCAGCGACCCCGGGTCGACCTCCGGCGCCTGCAGCTCCTCGAGCGGCGGTAGCACCTCCGCGGAGGGGACGTCGTTGCCGACGGCGTACTCGAGCGCCGTGCTCTCGGCCAGCCGCTGCTGCGCCTCCGGGCCGGTGAGGTAGGCGACCAGCTGCTGGGCCTGCTCCGGCTGGTCGGACGAGGCGAGGACGCCGGCGCCGGAGACGCTGAGGAAGGCGCCGGGGTCGCCGTTGCGGAAGAAGTGCAGCTCGGCGTCGTCGCTCTTCAGCCCGTTCTCGGCGCGGTCCCGGTAGAAGTAGTAGTGGTACATGACGCCGGCGTCGATCTCGCCCTCGTCGGCGGCGACCATCACCGCGGAGTTGCTCGGGTACACGTTCGCGTTGCGCTCCAGCCCCGCCAGCCAGGCCCGGGTGGCCTCCTCGCCGCGCAGCGCCAGCACGCCGGCGACGATCGCCTGGAAGTCCGCGCCGCCCGCGGCGATGCCGATCCGGCCCTCCCACTCGGGGTTCGCCAGGTCCGTGATCGACGCCGGCAGCTGGTCCTGCGGCAGCTGCGCGGGGTTGTGGACGAGCACGGTGGAGCGGGCGGCGAAGCCGGTCCAGTTGCCCGTGGACGGCCGGTACCGCGCGCCGACCTGGTCGAGCGTCGCCTGCTCCAGCGGGGCGAGCAGGCCCTCGCGGTCGAGGACGTCGATCGACGGGCTGTTCTCGGTGAGGAAGACGTCGGCCGGGCTGGCGTCGCCCTCCTGCACGATCTGGTTGGCCAGCTCGGCGTCGTTGGCGTCGCGGAACTCCAGCGCGATGCCGGTCTCCTCGGTGAAGCCCTCGAGCATCGTGCGGACCAGGCTCTCGTGCTGGGCGCTGTAGACCGTCAGCGTCTCCGCGGCCTCGGCGTCCCCGCCGCCGCAGCCGGCCAGCGCCCCGGCAGCCACAAGAGCGGCCGCCGCCGCGGCGGTGCTCCGCCCGAGCCTGGTTCCTCCGAGCACGTGGGCCTCCTCGCCGACGGATCGCCGGACCCCGTGCCCGGCAGGGCCGCCCCGGGGCGGCGTCGTCCGGAGGACAGGTTAGGCACACCTCACCAGTAGGTGTACCACGGGTCCGCGGCAGGCGGGCCTGCCCGATCGGCTACAACTCCCGCATGACCGCTGCACCGCTCCGCATGCGCAGGGCCCGCTTCGCCGAGCTGACCGGCGCCGAGGTCTACGGGCTGTGCCGGCTGCGGGTCGACGTCTTCGTGGTGGAGCAGCAGTGCCCGTACCCGGAGCTCGACGGCCGGGACCTCGAGCCGGCCACCGTGCACCTGTGGTTCGAGGACGACGACGGCGGCGTCGCGGCCACCATCCGCGTCCTCGACGACGGCGCCACCCGCGCGATCGGCCGGGTGGCGACCGCGGCCGCGCACCGCGGCGAGGGGCTGGCGGCACGGCTGATGGAGGCCGGGATCGCGCTGTGCGACGGCGTCCCGATCACGCTGGGCGCCCAGGCGCACCTGGAGGGCTGGTACGCGCGGTTCGGCTTCGTGCGCAACGGCGCGGGCTACGTCGAGGACGGCATCCCGCACGTCCCCATGCGCCGCGAGCCGACGGCCGGTGACCCGCCTGCCTCGCCGGGGCGGCCCCGCTCAGAGGCTCGCCGCGAGCCTCTGACGGCCGCCTTGCAGGGTCCCGCCGCGAGCTTGCGAGTGGCGGGGGGCAAGGGGGTCCTTCACGAGGAGGACGGGGTCCTTCTCCTGCTGCGGACGGCGGCCGACCGACTGGCGGCGCTCGCCGCCCGGACGACGTCCGGAGACTGGCGGGTCGCCGGGCTGCTGGCCAGCCGCCCCGAGGTGGTCGCGCACGCGGCCGACGGCGGCACCGAGCACGTGGCCGAGGCGCGGGCGGGGACCGGTGCCTGGATCGCGGCGCTCTCCCCCGCCCTGGCCGCGCCGCTGACGGGCTGGCTGCGGGACGCGGCGGCGGGTGGGCCGGTCGACCCGGCCGCCGAGGCGTTCGCCCGGGCGCTGCTCGCCCGACTGCCCTGAAGGCTCGCCCCCGTCCCGGGTCGGCCCCGTCCAGGGGCTCGCCGCGAGCCTGCGAGCGGTGAGGAGGACGGGGTCCTCCGCGAGAGGTGGGTGAGGACGGGGTCCTTCTCCGGTGAGGAGGACGGGGTCCTTCTCCGGTGGTGGCCGGGGACCTGCCTCAGGTGTCCCCGCGGCGGCGTCCGGCGGCCGTGCCGGACCGGCGCCCGGCTGCCCCGTCCGGTGCGCCGCCGAGCCGGTCGACCACCGCCGGGGCGACCCGGCCGAGCTCGGGCAGCACGCCCTCGCTCTTGTGCACGTTGCTCGACCACACCGGTTCGGGGTGCGTGTCGACACCGGCCGCGACGTCCTCGGCGGTGCGCAGCTTGGCCACCTTGTGCACGAGGACCCCGAAGCCGACCTTGGCCACGACGTCGGCCGCGGAGTAGCCGACCTGCATGGCGGTGAACCAGGCCGGGGTGACGTCGGCGAACACGGGGACGGCGTAGACCAGCGGGTACACGCCGAAGCTGCTCAGCAGCACGATCGTCGCGTTCCGCAGGCTGGTCGCCGCCTCGGGCCCCATCGTCGGCATAGACCGGCGCACCGCACCGATGAGCGCGACGTAGAGGTAGACGAAGAACGCGGTGCTGATCAGCCCCCACACGACCAGGGCGGTCCGGTCCCGGCCCTGGTCGAGCACCTGTGCCCCCAGGTAGCCGGTGGCGATCATCAGGAGGGCCGCGGCCATGGTGCTGGAGCGCAGCCGGCGGGCGGCCTTGCCGGCGACCGAGCAGACGGCCAGCAGCTCGACGGTGAGCAGCGGCACGGTGACCGACCAGTCGATGTAGCGCGTGCTCTCCGTCGTCCGCGCCTCCTCGTTCGGCACGTACACGCCGTCCTCGAGCCGGAAGCCGCCGTCCCAGTCGAGGTAGAGCAGCAGGTAGGCGACCGTCGCCACCGCGGCCAGGCAGAGCGCCGCGTGCGAGGAGGGGCGGTACCGGGCGGAGACCTCGTCCCGGCTGGTGAGCGCGTACAGGAAGTAGGCGAACAGCGCGAACCCGGCGCCGAGGATCGCGTACTGGACCACGTCATAGAGGCCCAGCGGCATGGTCTGCAGCTCGGGCACGGGCGGTTCGGTCGGGTCCACGGGCGACTCCGGGGCTGGGCGAGAGGTCCCGTGCCGGTACCCCCGGCGGCGCGGCGCGCAACCGTCGGCGCCCGGAGGCGGAGTCGGTGTCCGGCGCCCCCGTGACGCCGGACGACCGCACTGTACGAGACGGTGAGGTTCAGTTACCACCAGTGTCCGGCGTGTCCGGTGCCGCTGGTGCGTGTGCGCCGGGTGTGGTCTCCGGCCGGGCGGATGACCACACCGGCGCACGACGACGCGGCCGGTGGTGAGGTCGCGGCGATCCGGTCGCGGGGGTCCTCAGACCCAGCGGGGCAGCGGCGGCAGGGCGCCGTCCACGGCGAGCCCCTCGCCCCGGCTGCGCCCGGTCAGCCAGCTGGTGACCACCGGCAGCGACCCGGAGACGGCGACCGCGCCGCTGCCCCACTCCTGGTCGCCGGCGAAGACGACGACGTCGGGCGTCTCGCCGCGCCTCGCCCAGGCGGCGAGCACCTCCTCGCAGATCGCCGCCAGCACCGCATCGTCGACGTCGGCGAACCCCACGCCGGCGTCGAGGTCGACGGCGTGCACGGTCACCTCGACACAGCGCATCCACGGCACCTCGGACGCCGGCACCTCGCGGTCCTGCATGGTGCGCACCGTCGCCGACCAGGCCGGCTCCGGAAGCCCGCGGACGGCGTCGGCGAAGCGGGCCGTGGCGGCGACCAGCTCGGTGCGCAGCCGGGCCGGGTCGAGCCCGGCGGACTCCTCGATGCCGGCGTCCCGCGCCTCCCGTGAGGGGTACATCGGCGTCTCGGTCCCGGTGCGCGCCCAGGTCAGCAGGTTGCCCACCGCGTCGGCGTTCCGCGCGACGTGGGCGATGACGTGCCGGCGGTCCCAGCCGGGCAGCAGCGAGGCGCCGTCGAACTCCTCGTCGGTCAGCCGGCCCAGCGCGGTGGCGAACAGCCGCTCGCCATCGGCCCAGCGGTCCAGGACCTGCTGCGGTACCCCCACGCCTGCTCCTCCCGACGGCGCCGGCTGGGCCGGCGGACGCCCGTGACGCTAGGGCCCCGGCGCCCGCGGCACGAGTCCGGCCGGTGCGTCGGCGGGCTCCGGGACGGGTAGCGCGGCGGCATGAGCGAGCAGACGGGCCCCGGGGGCTTCGCCGGGCGGATCGGTGCACGGGTCGAGGACGCCGACGACGGCGCTGCGCGGATCGCCTTCGAGGTGCGCGAGGAGCACCTGAACCCGGCGGGCACGCTGCACGGCGGTGTGCTGGCCACGCTGGTGGACACCGCGATGGGCCAGGCGGTGCGCACCACCACGGGCGAGGGCGAGGTGCCGGCGACCAGCCAGCTCACCGTCACCTACCTGCGGCCGGGCCGGCCGGGCGCGCTCCTCGTGACCGGCCGGGTGCGCACCCGCGGCGCACACCTCACCGTGTGCGAGGCCGACGTCGAGCAGGACGGCGAGGCGGTCGCGCACGCCGTCGCCACGTTCGCGCTGCTGCACCGCTGAGCCGCACGGCCGATGGTCCTCTCGGGGCGGGTGCGGCCTGACCACGGTCGGCCCCGGCCGGGGACGACGGGGGCTGCGCCGGGCGCCGGGTAGGGCATCGGCTCGACGTGCTCGGCGACCGGCATCGCCACCTCGCGCAGCCCGTCGACGATCCGCGCACCCTCCTCGGCCGGCTCGGTGCAGCGGCAGGCAACGACCAGGACATCGCGCCGCAAGGACGCCGGTCCCGCGGAACGAACAGCGGCCGGGGCCGGACGACGTCCGGCCCCGGCCCCTGCGCGGGACTCAGCCGCTCATGCGGGAGCGCAGCAGCGCCTTGCCCCGCTCGGCACCCTTGCGGCTGTCGCTCTGTGCCTTGCGGAACAGCTCGGCGAGCTCGTTGTCGCCGTCCCGCTCCGCGTCCTGGATGTAGGTCTCCAGCCGCAGCGCGTTGCTCAGGCACTGCTCGGTGAACCAGATGAGGTTGTAGTCCTTGTCCTTGGTGCCGGTGACGTCGCCGGTCTCGGTGGCCTGGCTCATCGCGTTCCTCCTGGACGGTTGCTCGGGTTCTCGCGCGCCGGCGCTCCCGTGGCGGCTGCCGGGGACGACGCCAGCACCGGCCAGTGCAGCGGATCGGCGGCCCGAGCGGAACCGGCGCGTGCGCGCCGAGTGCCTGCCGGGACGGCCCGCCTGCAGGGTGCCGCTGCCCGCCCCGTCGGGGCCGGCCCCGTCCAGCGGCTCGCCGCGCGCCCCGCGGCCCCCGCGCAGGGTCCCGCCGCGGCCCCGTCCAGGGCACCGCCCCGAGCGCGCGAGGGGTGGGGAGGACGAGGTCCTCCCATGGCGGGGGGGCGGGAGGGTCCTCCACGAGGAGGACGGGGTCCTCTTCAGCGCGGACGCGTGCCGGCGAGCTCGCGGGCGGCCGCGGCCGCGTCGGGGTCGAGCACCCGCGAGCGCTCCTGGCGCTCGATGAGCTGGTGGTACCGGGTCCAGGCCTCCTCGGGCCGGACGTCGAGCGACGTGGCGATCTGCTCCCAGGAGGCGCCGCCGCGCAGCGCGGCGCGGAAGCCGGTCAGCTGGCTGTCGCGGGCCTTGCGGGCGACGACCTCACCGAGGGCCAGCAGCTCCAGGGACTCGGGGACGTCGAGCGAGGTGGTGGCGGCCTTGAACGAGGACCAGTCGTCGGCGTCGACGTCCTCCACGGTGTTGAGGGTGGTCTCCCCGCTGTCCCGCCGGGCCAGGAAGTCCAGGCGGGTGACGGCCGTCATCAGGGAGAACTCCTGCTCGAGGGCGTCCGGTGTGATGCTCATGCGGCATCCCATCCCCGGGGTGCGCCGCAGGTCAAACGCGGTGCGACCGGGATCTCCCCATCGGGCGAGCCCCGACCGACCGCGCCCGGGCGAGCACGTGCCGCCCCTCCCCGGACGGCCGCGAGGGCCCGCTCCCGGATGGGAACGGGCCCTCGCGAGGAGGTGGTGCGACGTCACTCGGAGACGCCCACGGCCTCCTTCGCCAGCGCGGCGACCTGGGTCTGCGCGGCGTTGACGACGCTGGTCCGGGCCTTGTGGGTCTCCTCGTAGCGGATGATCACCCGGACGTCGTGCGCGGTCTTGAGCTGCTTGACCGCCTTGACGGCGTCCTGCGTCGACAGCGAGTCGTAGCCCTTGATCGGCAGCTCGTCGGCGCTGACGTCGCCGAGCTCCTCGCGGGCGGCGCGGGCGGCCTCGGCGGCGTCCCGGTTGCCCTCGCGGCGGGCGATCCGCTCGGCCCGGCGCAGCGCGGCGCTGCGGCCGACGGTCAGCGTCTCGCGGACGGCGTCGGTGAAGGAGGAGGCCTTGTCGGTCGCCTCGTTCAGCCGCTCGCCGGCCTGCTCGCGGCGCTGGTGCACCGACTCGACGACCTCGTTGACCCGGTTGGCCCAGAAGCGGACCGGGGCGTTGGCGGCGCGGGCGGCGGTGCCGGCGACCCGCTGCAGCGCGGTGGCCTGCAGCGCGGCCGGGCCGCCCATGGCCTCCTCGGCGAGGACGACGGTGAGCCACTCGACGGTGGCCTTGTGCGCCGTGACCAGCCGCTCGGCGAGCTGGCGGACCTTCGGCAGCTCGGCCTGCTCCGTGAGCACCTTGAGGTAGGTGGCGCGGTCGAGCAGCTGGTGCTCGAGGGAGAGGTCCTGCAGCAGGGCCTCCTCGAGCGGCTCGGCCTGCTCGAAGCCGGCCTTGAGGACGGCGGAGAGCCGGCCCACGGCGGGGGTCACGACGTCCGGCACGCCGCCCAGGGCGCGCAGCTGGTCGGTGATGGCCCGGGTCCGCTCGGCGGCGTTGTCGGCGTTCTGGGTCAGCTCACGACGCACGGCCTCGGTGCGGGCCTGCGAGACGCGGGTGCGGGCGACCTGCTCCTCGGTCTGGGTCAGCAGGACGAGGGCACGGAGCTGGTTGATGATCTTGGCGTTGTCGGTCATGACTTGGGGAACTCCAGACATCGGGGATGACCTGACGTCTGCAGTCTTGCCCACGACGACCCGTCTGCTAACTCCTGCAAGCGTAGTGCTTGCTGTGAACCGCATCACGACACGTCGACGTGTCGACGTGTCGTGCCACCCGGTCGGCTCGGACCGCCGGCACGGCGGGCTTCGACGGACGGTCCAGGCGGAGCACCGGCTGGGTCAGCTCGTCGGCCAGCGGCGACCGCGGGCGCGGCGACGGGGACGGCGGGAGCGCCGCGCCGCAGCCGACGCAGAACCGGCCCTGCAGGCGGGCCGCACCGCACGTCGCGCATGCCGTCATCGGGGTCCTCCTCGGTGTCGGGGAGCCCGGTGACTCCACCCGGCCAGGACCCTGCCAGGCCGCGGACCGGCCCGGAGCGGTGTGGGGCGGGTGGGACGAGTCGACGCGAGACCGTTGCCGAACGGTCAGGCCAGCAGGTCGAGCAGCCGGTCGAGCAGCGGCACCTGGCCGGCGACCAGCCTGCTGCGGGCCTCCTCGACGGTCAGCCAGGCGGCGCGGTCGATCTCGGGGAACTCCTGCACGCGGCCCGAGCGCGGCGGCCACTCGAGGGAGAAGGTGTTGCTGACCGTGGCCGACGCGTCGAGGTCGCCCTCCGCGGCCCAGGCGGTGAGCCGCTTGCCGCCGGACTGCCGGACCTCGCCCAGCGGCACGAGGTCGGCCGCCGGCGCCGGGGACCCCATCTCCTCGGCGAACTCGCGCAGCGCGACGTCCCGGGGCTCCTCGTCGGGGCCGTGCTCGCCCTTGGGGATCGACCAGGCGCCGGCGTCCCTGCGCGCCCAGAACGGACCACCCATGTGCCCGACGAGCACCTCCACCCCGCGCTCCGGGTGCCGCCGGTAGAGCAGCAGCCCCGCGCTGGTCCTCGGCATCCGCGTCCTCCTCCGCACCGGGGTGTTCCCCCGCCGACCTCGGCCCCTGCTCCCGGGAGGAAGCAGGGGTCGAGTGTGCGACGAGGTGTACCGGCCGCCGGGCCCCGGTCGGCTCGGGGCCCGGCTCGTGGAAGCGGTGCCGCCCGGCGCGAGGGGTGGCAGCGGGCGGCGCCGCGGTCTACAGGTGGGCGAGGGCCTCGGGCAGGTCGACGACGTCGGCGTACTTCGCGTCGAGGTCGGCGAGGTTGTTGTCGTGCAGCGCCGGGGTCCGGTCGGCGCAGGCCTGACGCACCACCTGCGGGCGGAAGCCGCAGTTGAGCGCGTCCATGGCGGTGGCCCGCACGCAGCCCGACGTCGAGACGCCCGCGACCACCACCGTGTCGACACCCGCCGCATGCAGGGTGGAGGCCAGCGAGGTGCCGAAGAACGCCGAGGCGTACTGCTTGACGACGACCGGCTCGCCCGGGCCCGGCTGGAGGGCCAGCGCCCCCCAGTCGCCCGGGGCGTCCTCGACGAAGCAGGCCAGCGCGGGCACCTTGTGCACGAACAACCCGCCGTCCTCCAGGCCGGCGGCGTAGCGGACCGCCGTCCACACCACCGGGTGCCCGCGCGCTCGCGCCGCCGCGACCAGCTCGGCCGTCGCCGCGACCGCGGGGCCCGGGTCGGGCAGCGCGAAGGGTCCGCCCGGCTCGGTGTAGGCCCGGCACAGGTCGATGACGAGCAGCGCCGGGCGCGCCCCCCAGCCGACCCGGCCGGAGAACGCCGACCCGTGCGGCCCGGTTCCGACGATCATGGCGCCGTGACCACGGTTCGGGTCCCCGGTGCGGTCATGACGCCATGATCGTCGGGGGGACCGGGTGGACCACGGACCTCACGCCGACGTCCACGCCGGCCGCTTCGGGGCCGGCAGGCCGGTCTCCTCCTCGCAGCGGGCCAGCAGCTCCTCGACCGGCGGGCCCATGTCGAACACCGGCAGCTCGCCGGGCCGGTCGGCGCGCACCTGGTCGCGCAGCGTCGCGGTGGCCTCGGCGTCCACCTCGCCGTCCTCGGTCATGCAGACGCCGTACCGCTGGGCACCGGCGGTCGTGACCAGCCCCCGCCGCACCTCCTGCGCCACCAGCTCCGGGTCGCGCTCCAGCGGGTCGCCCCAGCCGCCGCCGCCCCAGGTGACGAAGTGCAGGAGGTCGCCCCGAGACACCGGCACCCCGTGGCACTTGCTCGGCAGCACCTCGCGGGTGCCGTCGGCGCGGTCGATCCACTTGCGGCCGCGGGCGCCGGGGTGCCCGCCGTTGACACCCCACGGGTAGGTGAGCCAGCGGTCGTCGTGGATCGCGATCTCGCCGGGCTCCTCGAACAGGTAGGCGACGTCGACCCCGTTGCCGCCGCGGTGCAGGCCCGGGCCGCCGGTGTCGGGGACGGTCTCCCACGTCTCGATCCGCAGCGGGTAGTAGGACTCGAGGTACTCGCAGGGGATGTTGACGAAGCTCGGCCACAGCGAGTGCCCGTCGGGGCCGTCGCCGAGCGGCCGGCCGGGGATGCCGCCGAAGCCGATCGAGTACAGCTGGAACCACTCCCCCTCCCGCGAGCCTGCGGAGTAGTGGCCGGAGTACATGAAGTGCGGCGAGGAGGAGAAACCGGCGGCGTTGAGCAGCGCCGGGTTGGTCTGCCCGAGCAGCCCGCCGAAGAGGTCGAACACCCGCCCGATGCCGTGGTTGCGCCCGTTGAGCGCCGCCGGGTGCTTCGGCTTCCAGTACGAGCCGTCCGGGATGGTGACGTCGACCAGCGGGTAGAACCCGTCGTTCCACAGGATCTGCGGGTCGGCCACGGTGATCATGTAGATCCCGAAGAACATCCGGGTCAGGTTCTCGTTGATGTAGTAGTTGATCGGCCCGGCCGCCTGCGGCGAGGAGCCGGTGAAGTCCAGGTGCACCTTCTCGCCGGTGCGGGTCAGCGACAGCTTGAGCTCGTAGGGGCCGTTGCCGACGCCGTCGTCGCAGATGTAGTCGGTGAAGGAGAGCGTCCGGCCCTCCTCGAACACCATCTGCAGCAGCACCTTCATGGCGTCGTGGTTGCGCTGCAGCAGTGCGTCGAGTGCCGAGAGGTAGGTCGCCGTCCCGAACCGCTGGCACATCTCCGCCACCCGGCGCCCGGCGGTGCGGCAGGCCGCGACCAGACCGTTGAGGTCGGCGCGGTTCCAGTCGGGCATGCGGACCTGGTTGAGGATGATCCGCAGCGCGTCCTCGTTCAGCTCGCCCCTCCGGTAGAGCTTGAACGGCGGGATGACCACGCCCTCCTCGTAGATGGTCCGGGCGTCGGTGGGCATGGACGACGGGGTCTTGCCGCCCACGTCGGACATGTGCCCGAACATCGACGCCCAGCCCACGACCCGGCCCTCGTGGAAGACCGGCACGACCAGCAGCCAGTCGTTGGCGTGGCTGATCGCCGCCCCGCAGGCGTACGGGTCACTGGTGAGCAGGACGTCGCCCTCCTCGACGGTGTCGTCGAAGGCCTCGAGGAAGTCGGGGATGGAGAGGCCGAACTGGCCGACGACCATCTTGCCGCTGGGGTCGCCGATCAGCGGGAACTCGTCGTGCTGCTCGCGGATGCCCGGCGACAGCGCCGTCCGGAACAGCACCTCGTCCATCTCGTAGCGGGCGTTGCGCAGCCCGTTCTCGATCAGGTCGAGGGTCACCGGGTCGACGTCGACCCGCTCCACGCCGCCGGTCGCGGTCTGGATGATCCGGGCCATGGGTCACGCCTCCGGGGTGATGAGCAGCGAGCCCGAGGCGTGCACGGCGGCCGCGTGCCCGGGCAGGACGAGGGTGGTGGAGTCCATCTCGGTGACGATCGCGGGTCCGCGCACCACGTCTCCGGCCCGCAGCCGCGCCCGGTCGTAGACCCCGGCGGTCACCCGCGCACCACCGACGTGGATCAGGTGCTCGGTGACCACGGCCGCCGCCGGGTCGCCGTCCCCCGGCTCGAGGGAGACGGGGGCGACGTCGGGCCGCGGGCCGGTGACGGTGGCGCGGGCGTTGACCAGTTCGTGGTCGACCGAGAGGAGGAACGAGAACAGCCGGTCGTGCTCGGCGTCGAACGCCTCGCCGAGCCGGGCGAGCGCCGCACGTCCCTCGCCGCCCGCACCACCCCCACCGCTGTCGTCGAGCCACGACGGGTCCACGGCGACCGGGATCTCGAAGCCCTGCCCGTGGTACCGGACGTCGACCTGGTAGCCGACCGTCTGCTGCTCCCGGGGCAGCCCCTGGGCGGCCAGCCGCTCGCCGGCCTCGTCGGCCAGCTCGCGCAGGATCTGCTCCAGCTCGGCGCCGGTCAGCTGGCCGAACCGGCGCAGCACGGTCCGGGCCGACTCGTCGCGCCGGCTGGTGGTCGCGTCCCCGAGCGCGCAGAGCAGGCCGGGCCCCGGCGGGATGATCACCGGCCAGGCGCCGGTCAGCTTCCCGAGGGCGTTGGCGTGCAGCGGGCCGGCACCGCCGAAGGCGACCAGCGCGAAGTCGCGCGGGTCGAAGCCCTGCTGCACCGAGACCAGCCGCAGCCCGCCGAGCATGTTCTCGTTGACGATGTCGACGATCCCGGCCGCGGCGGCCTCCGGCGAGTCCAGCCCCATCGCCTCGGCGACCTTGCTGACGGCGGCCCGCGAGGCCTCGACGTCCAGGGTGATCTCGCCGCCGGCCAGCGACGAGGGCAGGTAGCCGAGGACGACGTTGGCGTCGGTGACGGTCGGCTCCACCCCACCCTTGCCGTACGCGGCCGGCCCCGGGTCGGCGCCGGCCGACTGCGGGCCGACGCGCAGCGCCCGCGTCAGCTCCGGCACGTGCGCGATCGAGCCGCCGCCGGCACCGACGGTCCGGACGTCGACGCTCGAGGCGCGCACCGACAGGTCGCCCACCTTGGTCTCCCGGCCGATCCGCGGGTCGAGGTCGCGGACCAGCGCGACGTCGGTCGAGGTACCGCCCATGTCGAAGGTGATCAGGTCGCGGTGGCCGCACTGCTCGGCGACCCAGACGGCGCCGGTGACCCCGCCGGCCGGGCCGGACAGCAGCATGGTGACCGGCGCGGCGACCGCGGCGCCGGCCGACTGCAGCCCGCCGTCGCTGCGCAGGATCGACAGCTCGCCGGTCACCCCGCCGTCCGCGAGCCCGTCGGAGAGGTGCTGCACGTAGCGCGCCACCTGCGGCTGGACGTAGCCGTTGGCGACCGTGGTGAGCGTCCGCTCGTACTCCCGCAGCTCGGGCAGCACGTCGGAGGAGAGCGACACCGGGGTGCCGGGCAGCAGCTCGGCGGCGAGCTCGGCGATCCGCCGCTCGTGCGCGGGGTCGGCGAAGGAGTTGATCAGCGAGACGGCGAGCGCCTGCACGCCCCGGCCGGCCAGCCGCGCCAGCTGCCGCCGGACGTCGTCCTCGTCGAGCGGGCGGACCACCGAGCCGTCGCTGGCGATCCGCTCGTCGACCTCGACGGTGTCCTCCAGGTCGGCCAGCGGCTCGGGCTTGGGCCAGATGATCCAGCCGGCCAGCCCGCCGGGGACGAACGAGCGGGCGATCTGCAGCACCTGCCGGAAGCCCTTCGTCGTCACCAGCCCGACGGTCGCGCCCTTGCCCTCGAGGATCGCGTTGGTCGCGACGGTGGTGCCGTGCAGCACCTGCGCGACCTCGCTCATGTCGATGCCGGCGTCGGCGCAGACCCGGCCGATCCCGGTGAGCACCCCGACGGCCTGGTCGGCCGGCGTCGAGGCGGTCTTCGCCCGCCAGGTGGCACCGCTGTCCTCGTCGACCAGCAGCACGTCGGTGAAGGTGCCGCCGACGTCGACACCGAGCCGGTAACTCATGCGGACTCCTCTCGTGGGGCGACCTGGTCTGCCGTCTGCACCCGCGCGGCCCGCACCATCACGGCGCGGGCGTTGGCGATGTGCGAGGTCATGACGGCGCGGGCCCACTCGGGGTCACCCGCGCGGAGGGCGGCGACGATCTCGCCGTGGTGGGCCAGGCTGCGGCGCAGCGACGCCTCGTCGTAGGTCAGGAAGTTGCGGCGCACGATCGGCGGGTGGATCGCCGCGGCCAGCGCGGTGGCCAGCGTGGGGTGCGCGGCGAGCGCAACGAGCCGGTCGTGGAAGGCACGGTTGAGCGGGACCAGCGCGTCCAGCTCCTGCCTCGGGCCGGGGGTGCCGACCTCGTGCATGCGCCGCGCGAGGTCGTCCAGCTCGTCGACGTCGGCCGCCGTGGCGTTCGGGACGGCGTGCGCGGTCAGCTGCGGCTCGAGGACCGACCGCAGGTCGAAGACTCCCTCGAGCTCGGCCACGGTCCAGGTGGCGACCCGCGCGCCGCGGTTGGGCGCGATCTCGACCAGGCCCTCGGCGGCCAGCCGGGACAGGGCCTCGCGCACCGGCGTCCGGCTGACCCCCAGCCGCTCGGCGAGCTCGACCTCACCGAGGCGGGCGCCAGGGGCCAGCTCGCCGCCCATGATCAGGTCGCGCAGGGTCGCGAGCGCCCGTTCCGCCGACGTCAGGCCTCGTGTCACAGGTCACACCTCCCGCACGATTGCATGCAACGTAGGGCTGCCCGAGGTGGGGCACAAGGGGGGCGTCCGGGCGACCTCGGGTCGGTCCCCGCGGTTGCGAGGCTCGTCACGCCGGGTGCAGACTGCACGCCGCCGAGACACGGCGATCGGTATTGTATGCAACCGACCGCATCGGCGTCCTGCACCGGCACGCCGGCCGGATCGCCCGGCCGACCTCCGAGGAACGAGGACAGGTCATGGTCTCTGCAACGCTCACGCGGCCAGCCGACCAGGTCGCGACCTACGGCTACCTGGTGAACCTGGTCGAGCGCTACTTCTCCTGCGTCGACGACAACGACCTCGAGGGCGTGCTCGACTGTTTCACCGAGGACGCCGTCCTCACGATCCAGTCGGCCCACTCGACGCACACCGGTCGCGACAGCGAGCTGCGCCAGATGTACGAGGACCTGTTCGCGACCTACCGGCCGCGCATGCGGCACATCCACTTCACGCACGTGGCGGACCCGGCGAACAGCCGGATCGCCTCGCAGTTCACCGTCGAGCTGACCGACGTGGAGGGCACCGAGGTCACGCTTCCGAACTGCAACTTCTTCTACCTCGAGGGGCTGCGGTTCCGGCGGGTCTTCGTCTCCATGAGCGACGGCGTCAACGTCCTGCACTGACCGTCCCGCGGGGCTGGACACGAACGAGGAGGCCGACGTGGGAGACCTACTGGGAGGCGGCCGCGCACCGCGGGCCCGGCTGCGCGAACTGCTCGCGGCTCCCGCGCCGCTCCTGGCGCCGGGCGCCTACGACGCGCTGTCGGCCCGGCTGGTGGAGCAGGCCGGCTTCGACGCCGTCTACATGACCGGCTTCGGGACGACGGCCTCGCTCATCGGCCGCCCGGACGTCGGGCTGCTCAGCGGCGCCGAGATGGTCGACAACGCCCGCCGGATCGCCGCGGCGGTCGACGTCCCGGTCATCGCCGACGCCGACACCGGGTACGGCAACGCGCTCAACGTCGTCCGCACCGTGCAGCTCTACGAGCAGGCCGGCGTGGCCGGCGTCCAGCTCGAGGACCAGGTCATGCCCAAGAAGTGCGGGCACATGAGCGGCAAGGCGCTGATCGGCGTCGACGAGATGGCCGGCAAGATGCACGCCGCCGCTGCCGCCCGGCGCGACCCCGACCTGGTGCTCATCGCGCGCACCGACGCGGTGGCGGTGCACGGCCTGGACGACGCGATCAGCCGCGCCCGGACGTACGCCGAGGCCGGCGCGGACGTGCTGTTCGTGGAGGCGCCGACGTCGGAGGCCGACATCGAGCGCGTGGCCACGGAGCTGGCGGGGCTGGCCCCGCTGGTGTTCAACTGGGCCGAGGGCGGCCGCACCCCCCCGCTGTCGCTGGAGCGGATGACCGAGCTGGGCTTCTCGCTGGTCATCTACCCGATCGGCACGCTGCTGGCCGCGACGGCGGCGATGCGCTCGCTGCTGGCGACGCTCCGCCGCGACGGCGTCCCCTCGCTCGAGGGGCTGCCGTCGTTCGGGGAGTTCACCGACCTCATCGGCCTCCCGGAGGTGCAGGAGCTGGAGCAGCGCTTCGGCACCGCCTGACCCGGAACCCTGGTGGCCGGGGCACCCGGCGCTCGGCTCACGCGCCCCGTGCGGGCAGGAGTCGAGCCGACCTCCACCCCTGCTTCCGGGGGGGAGCAGGGGTGGAGGTCGCGGGGCGGACTACAGCCCGGCCCCGGTCGGCTCGGCGCAGAAGACGGTGCCGGGCTCGGTCTCCAGCCCGCCGATCCACAGGGCGACCTCCGTCGAGGGGAAGGCCAGGCAGGTGTCGGGGTCGGCCATGAAGGAGGGGTGGTCCATCTCCTCGTCCTCGATGCCGACGATGCGGTACTCGGACTCGGCCGAGTCGCAGTCGACGACGTCGAAGCTCGTCGCCCCCACCATCTGCACGCAGTCGCCCACGGCGGGATCGCCCCGGCCCAGCCAGCCGCCCAGGGTGCCCAGGCCGACGACACCGGCCACGGCGACCGGCACGCCGACTCGCAGCCACCGCCGCACGCCGCCGGGCGCGGGCGCGGCGCCCTGCGACGGGGCCCAGGCACCGGGCTGCGGGGCCCAGCCACCCGACGGCTGTGGGCCCCCGGCGCCCGGCTGCTGCGGCGGTGCCCACGGGCCGGGCTGCTGCGGCGGCGTCCAGGGACCCGGGACGGCGGCCTGCGGAGCCGGGACGGGCGCGCCCGGGTCGGGCTGGGGGCCGACGGGGCCGGTGCCCGGGTCGGTGGAGGTCATGGTCGCTCCCGGGGGTGGGCCGTCAGGGGTCCCGCAGAGACTCCCCACCCCGCACCGGCCGCGCCGCGGCGCACGCGCGGGCCGCGTGCACCGATCGGGGCACGGACCGCCCCGGCGGCGCCTCCCGCCCCAGCCGTCCCACTCCTCGCGGGAGCTCGCCCGCTGCCCACGGTGCGGGACAGGGGGGCGAGCTCCCGGGGAGGGGCGGGTCCGGCTCCGGGCGCGTGGAGGCCGAGCGGGTCAGCGCCCGCTCCACCGGGGGGCGCGCTTCTCGCGCTGGGCGGCGATGCCCTCCCTGCGGTCCTCGGAGAGGTACGGGTTGGGGCCGACGTCGAGCCGCAGCGCCTGCCACAGCGGCAGCTCCAGCCCCTTGACCGCGGTCGCCTTCATCCGGCGCACCGACAGCGGGGCGTTGGCGGCGATCGCCTCGGCCAGCCCGAGCGCGGTGGGCAGCACGTCGCCCGCCGGCACCAGCCGGTTCACCAGCCCCCAGCGCTCGGCGACCTCGCTGGTCACGTAGTCGCCGGTGTAGAGCAGCTCCAGGGCGATGCCCATGGGGATGCGCTTGGGCAGGACGACGGAGCCGAAGTTGGCGCCCATGCCGATCTTCGCCTCGGGCAGCCCCATGCGGACGCCGGGCGCGGCCACCCGCAGGTCGCAGGCCAGCGCGAGCTCGAAGCCGCCGGCCACGGCGGCCCCGGCGATCGCAGCGACCACGGGCACCGGCACCTCGGTGACCACCTCGAACAGCGCGCGGGTCGGCCGGTCCATGGGCGGGCGGAAGCGCTCGCCGCGGCGGTCCTGCTCGCGGATCTCGTCGAGGTCGAACCCGGCGCAGAAGGCCGGCCCGGCGGCGGCGAGGACGACCGCGCGGACGTCGCCGTCCTCCCCGCAGCGCAGCAGCTGCTCGACCAGGTCGCCCTGCAGCGCGCTGGACAGGGCGTTGCGGCGCTCGGGCCGGTCCAGGGTGAGCACGCGGACGTGCCCGCGCTCCTCGACGACCAGTCCGGACTCGTACCGCTGCGCGTCAGCCATGTCCCGCAGCCTCTCAGTCGACCGGTCGAGGCGGCACCGGCGACCGACGGTCGACCGCGGCCGGCCGGCGGCCGCTCGCCGGCGGTGCCGTCGGCGGCGGGGATCCGGACGGCACCGAGCCGTTTGAGGTTCCGCCCGGGCCGCCGCGGAAGTACCGTGCGCCATCGTGGCGTGCGCCACAGGTCGGTAGGCGTCCGACCACCCCGGCGACCGGCGGAGGTCCAGCCGTGCTCACCGACACCCTCGACCGCGCGCAGCCGCGCCGGGAGTGCGCCACCGATCCCCGGCTCGCCCCGGTCGTGGCCTACCTGGAGGCCCACGCCGACGAGCCGCTGACGCCGCTGCAGCTGGCCCGGGTCGGCTGCATGAGCGTCCGGGCGCTGCACGCGGCCTTCCAGCAGGTGCTCGGCGAGACACCGATGTCCTACCTGCGGCGGGTCCGGCTCGACCACGCCCACGCGGAGCTGCTGCGCGGCGACCCGGCCCGGGTGCGGGTCACCGACGTGGCGGTGCGGTGGGGCTTCTGCCACCAGAGCCGCTTCGCGCAGCAGTACCACGACCGGTTCGGCGAGCTGCCCAGCCGCACGCTGCGGTCCTGACGACGACCACACGTCCCGATGGGGCGTGCGGTCCGGCCCCACGGCGGGCGGGCGTCCTCGGCACCCGGCCGCACCGTCGTGACCCTCCGCAGGTGCCCGCGGCCGGTTCCGGAGCCAGTCCCGCCCCGCCCGTCACACCCGCCCCAGACGCCTCGGCGGCCTGAGGGGACCGTTCCGTCCGGACCGGTAGACAGGACGCCATGAGCACCACGCACGTCCGGCCCCCTGCCTCCAGCACCCGGCCGGCCGTCGCGATCCAGGCGACCTCGACGCCGGTGCTCAGCTACGCGCTCGCGCACAACCGCGTGCCGGTCGTCTCGCGGCTGGCGTTCACCAACCACGGCGGCGCGGTGCAGGGGGCGACCGTGCGGCTCGGGGTGCGCGACGCCGAGGGCCCGATCGGCGAGCCGGTCGAGCTGCTCGTCGACCTCGACGCCGGACAGACCACCGTGCTCAGCGACGTCGGCCTGGTCATGGACCCCGCCGCGATGCTGCAGATCGAGGAGCAGCGGCCCGGCTCCATCGAGGTCGACCTGCTCGTGGACGGCGAGGACGTCGGCGGCACCGCCGTCCCGGTGCAGGTGCTGGCCGCCAACCAGTGGCTGGCCGCGCCGGTGCCGCTGGCGCTGGAGATGCTGGCCGCGCACGTGCTGCCCAATCACCCGTCGGTGACCACGCTGATCGGCGAGGCCGCCGACCTGCTCGAGCAGCGCACCGGCAGCGGGTCGGTCCAGGGCTACCAGTCCGGCCCGGAGCGGGTCGACGAGATCGTCGCCGCGCTCGCCGAGGCCGTGCAGCGCCGCGCCGTCCGCTACACCGAGCCCCCGGCCGGCTGGGCCGACGTCGGGCAGAAGGTGCGCACCCCCGGCGACGTCCTCGACGGCCGGGTCGGCACCTGCCTGGACACCGTCGTCACGCTGGCCGCGGCACTCGAGCAGGCCGGCATCCGGCCGTTGCTGTGGGTCGCCGAGGGGCACTCCTTCCTCGGCTACTGGCGCGAGGAGCGCAGCGCCGAGAGCGTGGCCACCACCGACGTCGCGCCGCTGGTGAACCTCGTCGACCTGGGCCTGATCCGGCTGGTCGAGACCACGCTCCTCACCAGCCGTGGCACGGCCGGCGCCGACCTGCACGCCCCCGCCTACAGCGCCTGGCTGGCCGGCGCCGGCGACCTCGACCGGGTCCTCGGCGTCACCGACGTCCACCGCGCCCGGCGCGACGGCATCGTGCCGCTGCCGGCGCGCACCCGCGGCCGGGACGGCGCGGTGCAGGTCGTCGAGTACCGGCCGGCGGTGCACAGCGTGGCGGCCCGGCCGGTCGAGCGGACGCCGGGTGCACGGGCCGGCCAGCCCGGCCCCGAGGTTCCGGCCCGCGTGCAGCAGTGGAAGAACAGCCTGCTGGACCTCTCGCTGCGCAACCGGCTGATCAACTACACCGAGCGGGCCGGCCTGCCCCTGACCGTGCCCGCGGCGCAGCTGGCCCGCCTCGAGGAGCTGCTGCACGGCGGCACCGCGGTCCAGCTGCTGCCCAGCGACCGGATCGCCGCCGTGCACCGCGAGCGCGGCCTGGCCACGGCCCGCGACCTGCCCGAGGCCCAGCTGGCCGAGGTGCTCACCGAGCGCCGCGCCGTGCACGCCGAGGTCAGCGAGGGCGGCTACCTGCCGCGGCTGCGCAACCTCGCCTACAAGGCCAAGACGGTGCGCGAGGAGACCGGCGCCAACAACCTCTACCTGGCCCTGGGCAGCCTGGTGTGGGAGCTCGACGGCCGGCCGCTGCGCTCCCCGCTGGTCCTGGTGCCGGTCACCCTGGCCCCGACCAGCCGCAACGGCGTCTACCGGCTCGCCCTCGACGACACCGGGTCGAGCACCCCGAACCTCTGCCTGCTGGAGAAGCTGCGGCAGGTGCACGGCCTCGTCGTCCCCGGGCTGACCGAGCCCGGCGAGGACGGCGCCGGCACCGGCGTCGACCGGGCGCTGCAGGCGGTGCGCCAGGCGCTGGCCGACGCCGGTCTCCCGCACCGCGTCGAGGCCACCGCCGACCTCGCCGTCCTCCAGTTCGCCAAGTACCGGCTGTGGAAGGACCTCGACGAGCACTGGGCCGACCTCACCGCCAACCCGCTCGTGCACCACCTCGTGCACCGGCCCACGGAGGCCTTCCCCGACCCGGTCCCCGACACCGCGGGCGCCACGGACCTCGACGAGCTGGCCGCCGCCTGCCCGGCGCCCGCGGACGCCTCGCAGCTGCGCGCGGTCGCCGAGGCCGCCGCCGGCCGCACCTTCGTGCTCGAGGGCCCGCCCGGCACCGGCAAGTCGCAGACGATCACCAACCTGCTCGCCCGCGCCGTCGCCGACGGCAAGCGGGTGCTCTTCGTCGCGGAGAAGCGCGCCGCGCTGGACGTCGTCGCGCGGCGGCTCGAGGCCGTCGGCATGGGGCCGTTCGTCCTGGACCTGCACGACAAGGGCGCCAAGCCCGCCGAGGTGCGCGCCCAGGTGCAGGCCGCGCTGGAGCACGCGGTCGCCGCCGACGGCGCGGGCGCGCCGACCGAGGGGGCGGCCGCCGCCGACGAGGACCTGCGCTCGGCCCGCCGCACCCTGGCCCGCTACGCCGAGCGGCTGCACGAGGAGAACTCCGCCGGGCTGTCCTACTACACCGCCCGGACCGCGACGCTGGCCCGGCGCGACGGCGTCCCCACCCTGCCGGTGTCGCCCGCCTTCGTCGCCGCCGCGTCGGCCGAGACGCTCACCGCGGTGCGCTGCGCGCTGGCGCTGCTGCCCGACATCGCCGACCTGGTGCGCCCCTCCCCGCGGCACGCCTGGGCGTTCGTGGACACCGCGCAGGTCGACCTGCTCGCCGCGCAGCAGGCCGCGGCCGCCGTCGACCGGGCCGTCCGCGACCTGCCCAGCGAGCCGCACCTGGCCCGGGTGCTGCGCGAGGTCCGCACGCCCGCGGACCTCGACGCGCTGGCCCACCTGCTCGGCGGCCCCACGACCACGCTCGACGTCCTCGACGAGGTGCCGACCGAGCGCTGGAACGTGGCGACGACGACCGTGCTGGGCGAGGTCGCCGCGTTCAGCGGCGCCGTCCACCCCGGGATGGAGCTGGCCACCCCGGCCGCGCTCGAGCTGCCGCTGGCCGACCTCTACGTCGCCGCGCAGACCGCGCAGGCCGGCCGGTTCATGGCCCGCCGGGCGGGGCTGCGCGCGGTCCGCGAGCGGCTGCAGCCGGTGCTGCGGCCGGGCGTGAAGGTCTCGCTCGGCGACGTCCCGGAGCTCACCGCCCGGCTGTGGCGGCTGCAGACCGCCGCGCAGGGCATCGTCGCCCGCGCCTCGGTGATCCCCGGCCTGGCCGTGCCGCCCGGCTGGAACCCGCTGGCCGAGCCCGAGCTGCTGGTCGGCCAGGTCGAGTGGCTGGACCGGGCCGGCCGGGCCACCGACAGCGCCAGCGACTTCGCCGTCGCGCTGCGCCGCTGGGTCGTCCAGGGCGAGGGTCCCGACCCGGCCGTCGCCGCCACCGTCGCCCGGCTGCGGAACACCGTCACCGCGCTGCTGCGGGTGTGCCGCAGCAACCCACGCCGGCTGGCCGAGTGGGCCGGGGACGACGGCCTGGTGCTGCGCTGGCAGATGACCCGGCCCGAGCGCGGCGTCGAGCACACCGGGCTGATGTCGCTGCGCCGCTGGGCCGACCTGGTCGACACCCTCGAGCCGCTGCGCGCCGCCGGGCTGCACGAGGCCCGGGCGCTGCTGGTCACCGGCGAGCTGCCCGCCGAGGACGCCGTCCGGGCCTTCGAGCGCGGGCTGGCGCGGGCCTCGGTCGCCGAGCGCCGCGACGCCACCGGCCTCGACGACTTCGACGCCGACGCGCACGAGCGGGCCATCACCCGGTTCACCGCGGCCTCGCGGGCGGTGCGCGCGCAGCTGCGCTCGGCGTTGCCCACCGCGGTGCTCGCCGCCCGGCCGCACGACGCCGCCGGCGACGACGGCGAGGTCGGCGCGCTGCGGCGGGAGCTGGCCAAGGCCCGCCGTGGGCCGGGCGTGCGGGCGCTGCTCGCCCGCCACGGCCGGCTGGTCATCACCGTGACGCCGTGCGTGCTGGTCAGCCCGGACTCCGTGGCGCGGTTCTTCCCCGCCGAGGCCGGCCTGTTCGACCTGGTGGTCTTCGACGAGGCCTCGCAGATCCGGGTGGCCGACGCGGTCGGCGCGCTGGGCCGGGCGACGGCGGCCGTGGTCGTCGGCGACAGCCGGCAGATGCCCCCGACGTCGTTCGCCGAGCCGACCTACGGCGTCGCCGAGGACGACGCGGTCGAGCTGCTGGGCACCTCGGTCGAGGACGAGGAGTCGATCCTCTCCGAGTGCGTGCAGGCCCGGGTGCCGCGGCAGTGGCTGTCCTGGCACTACCGCAGCCAGGACGAGTCGCTCATCGCGTTCAGCAACGCCACCTACTACGACAACCGGCTCTCGTCGTTCCCCGCGCCGACCCACGGCCGGCCCTCGGCGGACGTCGACGGCCGCGGCATCTCGCTGGTCCGGGTCAACGGCACCTTCCACCGCACCGGCGCCGGCCGGCTGCTGCGCACCAACCCGATGGAGGCCAAGGCGGTCGTCGCGGAGGTGCGCCGCCGCTTCGACGCCTCGCCCGACCGCCTGCCCTCGATCGGCGTGGTCACCTTCAACGCCCAGCAGCGGGCCTACATCGAGGGCCTGCTGCGCGACGCCGGCGATGAGCGGCTGGTCGAGGCGCTGGACCGCACCGACGGCGAGGGGTTGTTCGTCAAGAACCTGGAGAACGTCCAGGGCGACGAGCGCGACGTCGTCCTGTTCTCGACCGGCTTCAGCGTCGACGACCGCGGCGTGCTACCGCTGAACTTCGGCCCGCTCAACCGGGTCGGCGGCGAGCGGCGGCTCAACGTGGCGGTCACCCGCGCCCGCCGGCAGGTCGTCGTCCTGTCCTCGTTCGACCCCGCGCAGCTGCGTGCCGAGCAGACCTCGTCGGTCGGGGTGAAGCACCTGCGCGCCTACCTCGACCTGGCCGCGCTGGGCACCGACGCGCTGCCGCGCGACGCCCGGCCGGTCGCCGTCCCGGACCGGCATCGCGAGGAGATCGCCGCGGCGCTGCGCGACCGGGGCCTGAGCGTGCGCACCGACGTCGGCCTCTCGGACTTCCGCGTCGACCTGTCGGTGGCGCGGGCCGGGACGCCGGAGGAGCCGGTGGTGGCCGTGCTGCTCGACGGCCCGGCGTGGGCCCGGCGGCGCACCGTCGGCGACCGCGACGGCCTGCCGGTCGAGGTGCTGTCGGGGATGCTCGGCTGGCCCGCCGTCGAGCGGGTCTGGCTGCCGACGTGGCTGCGCGACCGCGAGGCGGTGCTCGACCGGCTGGTCGCCGCGGTCGGGGCGGTGGCGGGCGCCGCGGTCGGGTCGGTGCCGGTCGCCGCTCCCGTCCTGGCCCCGCCCGTCGAGGGTCCGGCCTTCTCCACGGAGGAGGCCGCCGTCCCGCCGGTGCCCGCGCCCGCGGAGCCGCCCGCGTCCGAGGTGCGCGTGATCGTGCCGCTGCGCGCCGCCCCGCCGGCGGTCGTGGAGACCGTGCTGTCCCCCGAGCCCGCGGAGGTGGCCGGGTCGGCGCCGGCCGAGGAGGTCGAGAGCCCGGCCCGGCCGGCGCGCCGGGCGACGCGGAAGACCGCCGCCCCGCTGCTGGACGGCGAGACGGCGTTCTCCCCCTGGACGCCGCGGGGCGGCCTGGAGCGCAAGGCCCTGGACTCCCTGGACGACCCGCGGGCCGCGCGCACCGTGCGGCGGGTGCTGACCGCCGGTCTCAAGGCGGAGGGCCCGGTGCACCGCGACCGGCTGGTACGGGCGGCCGCGGGCGCCTTCGGGCTGTCCCGGGTCAGCGAGGCCCGCCGCGACGCGCTGCTGCAGCTGCTGCCCGACGGCGTCCTCGATGGCGAGTTCGCCTGGCCCGAGACGCTGGACCGCGCCGGCTGGACCGGTTTCCGCCGGCAGGCGGCCAGCGCCGACCGGCCCCTGGAGCACGTAGCGCCCGCGGAGGTCGGCAACGCCATGGCCGCGCTGTGCCGGGCGGCCGGCGAGCTGGCCGAGGACGAGCTGTTCGTGCGCACCGCCGAGGTGTTCGGCTACCGCCGCCGGACGCCGTCGCTGGCCCTGCTGCTGCAGGCCGCGCTGACCCGCGCGCTCGACATCGGCCGGCTGGTGCGGCAGGAGTCCGGCGCCCTCACCGCGCCCTGACCGGCCCCTCGGGCTCCGGCGCCGTGCCTCGCGAGGCGTGGTGCCCTCTCTCACTCCGGCAGGAGGAAGGTGCAGGTGGGGCCGCTGGCCCGGGCCAGGCGCCGGTCCAGCGTCGCCAGCGGGACGGCGAGCTCCTCGGCCAGGGCCACGGAGGCGGCGTCGTAGGCCGTCACCGCCGGGTGCAGCTCCCAGATCCGGGTCGCCAGCGGCTCGAAGCGGAACGACCGGACGCTCAGCCGCGTCAGGTCCAGGTGCGCGAGCGTTGCGACGTCAGCGCCGAGCCGGCCACCGAGCGCTGCCCGGCGCAGGACGTTCGACGCCTCGATCTGCATGTGCGGAGGGGCGGTGAGGTCCTCCCCCCGGAGCAGCGCCCGCGCCCATCCGCCGTCGCTCCCCGCGTCGACCAGGGCGGCGACCACGACGGACGCGTCGACGACCAGGGTCACCGACGGTCGGCGTCGCGTGCCTCGAGGATCGCGTCGGCCGGCAACCGGGTGCCGGTGGCGCGTGTCCGTTCGGCCACCCGATCCCACAGCTCGTCGGGGTCAGGTCGCTCCGCGAGCGCGGTCAACTGTCCCCGCACGTACTCCTGGAGTGACTGGCCCGCGCGGGCGGCACGCGCCGCGAGCACGTCCCGGGTGCCCTCGGGGACGTTCCGGATGGTGACGGAGACGGCCATGAGCATCATGTTAGCTGCGTCGACTGCAGAATGCATGCATCTCGCTCCACTTTCCACGTCTCAGGGGCGGAATGGGGGACGTCCCGGATGTCCCGGGCACCGGGTGCGGGGACCCTGGCGGGGCCGGACGGACCGGGCGGCCGACTCACACCTGACTCCCAGGTGGAGGACCTAGCCTCGGCCCCACCGCCGTCGATGGGAGGCCGTACCGCGTGGACGAGGCGCTCGACCCCGCCGGAACGGTCGCCGACCTGGCCGGCACCCGCCAGATCGGCCTGCTCGAGCCCGGCGACCCGGACCGCATCGGCCCCTACGACCTGCTGTGCCGGCTGCCGCGCGGCGGCCAGGGCGCCGACGTCTTCGTCGGGTCGGCCGGGCCGGACGGCGCGCTGGTCGTGATCAAGCGGCTGCCCGAGGGGGCGCCGGAGCTGGCCCGCAAGCGGCTGGCCCGGGAGGTGGAGAACGCCGCCCGGGTGAAGAGCTCCCGGGTCGCCAGCATCGTCGACCAGGACCTCGACGCGGGGGCCCCCTACTACGTGCAGCAGTACGTCTCCGGGACGCCGCTGGACGAGTTCATGGCCCACCGCTCCGGCGGGCTGAACGCCGAGGAACTGCGCCGCATCGCCATCGGGCTGCTGCGCGCGCTGCGCGACGTGCACGCCGCGGGCGTCGTCCACCGGGACGTGAAGCCGGGCAACATCATCATCTCCGGCGAGGACGTGTGGCTGGTCGACTTCGGCATCAGCCGGTACATCGGCCCCGAGCCGCCCTCGGGGACCGCGACCACCGGGATGGCGGCTCTCGGCACGAAGCTGTTCGCCAGTCCCGAGCAGCTGGCGGGCGCGGTGCTCACCGAGGCCAGCGACGTCTACAGCTGGGGCATGGTGATCGCCTACGCGGCCGGCGCGGTGCACCCGGTCGACCCCGACGACACGATGCCGGACTCCGACTACTACCTGGCGCTGCGGGCCGGCCGGCTGGACCTGACCGGGGTGCCGGCCAACCTGCTCGAGAGCGTGGAGAAGGCGCTGCGGTTCACCCCCGAGCGCCGGCCGACCGTGGCCCAGCTCGCCCGCCAGGTGGAGCAGCGCACCCGCTGGCTGGGCGAGACCTCGCAGATCCCCGACCCGCGCACGACGGTGCGCGACCTGCGCTCGCTCGGCGCGGTCACCGAGGCGGCGCGCTACGAGCTGGCCCGGCTGGAACGGGCGGTCGCCGACACCTGGACCGGCTTCGCGGTGGCCGCGGCCGCGATGGTGCTGCTGGGCGTCGTGGCCGGGCTGCTGCTCGCCGTCCTCTACCACGTCGTCTTCTGACCCTGGTCCCCAAGGGACCCGACCCCCGAGGAGGGACACCGTGTCCGGGATGTACGAGCGCGCGCTGGCCCAGCAGCGGCTCGACGCGCGCCGCCAGCGGTTCCGCGAGCGGCAGCGGGTGCTGCTGGCCGTCCTCGCCGTGAGCACCGTCGTCTTCTTCGCGCTGTTCGTCCGCTGAGATGCGCCGCCGCGTCTGCCTCCGCTGCCTGGAGCCCCTGACCGCGCCCGTGTGGCGCGACGCCACCGGCGCGCCCACCCGGCCACCGGTCGAGCGCCGCACCCGCTGGCACCGGCTGCTCGACCCACTGCGCACCGACCCGCAACCGGCGCCCACCGCCCGGGAGGCGGCCGGCGCGGCCGCGGCCACCGTGGTGCCGACCTGCCCGCGGGGGCACCGGCTGCCGCCGGAGTACCTCGACCGGCCGACCATCGTGGTGGGCCTGGTCGGGCTGACCGGCGCGTCGAAGAGCACCTACCTGACCGTCCTCATCGACCTGCTGCACGAGGGCGCGCTGGCCCCGCTCGGCGTCTCCGTGGAGATGGACGAGGACAGCGCCGCCCGCTTCGACGACCACCGCTACCGGCTGCTGGTGCAGCACCAGCAGCTGCCGCTGACCCTGCCGCTGCTGGGCGAGGGCAGCTCGCCCGAGCCGTTCGTGCTCGTCCTGCGCGGCACCGGCCGGAACGGCGCCGAGCGCGCGGTCAACCTGGTGTTCTTCGACGCCTCCGGGGAGCAGCTGTACCGCAGCGAGGACATGGGCCTGTACGGCAGGTTCCTGTACGCGGCGACGTCGCTGCTCGTCGTCCTCTCCCCCGGCGTCTTCCCACGGCTGCGCTCGGTGGCCGACCCGGGCGAGGCCTCGATGGGCCTGGCGCGGCACACGCAGATGGTGGTCAACCTGGCCAACGTGCTGCGCGCCGCCCGCAACCTGCCGCCGGACGCGCACGTGCCCGACGTGGCGACCGCCGTCGTGCTGAGCAAGGCCGACAAGCTGCGCGGCGTGCCGGACTTCCCGGCCGGGACGCTGCGCGACCCCGACCTGCGGGCGATGCCGCTGGCGCACTGGTTCGCCGACGTGCGGGCCAACAGTTCCCGGCTGGTCGACTTCCTCGAGGTCAGCGGCGGGTCGAACCTGCTGACGACGGTGCTGCACCGGCTGCCCCGGCCGACCGTGCACGCGGTCTCGGCCACCGGCGCCGACGCCCGCGACGGTGGCTATCCGCGGATCGCGCCGGTCGGCGTGCTCGACCCGCTGCTGGTGCTGCTGGCCCGCTCGGGCTTCCTCTCCGCGGAGGGGCTCGACCCCGAGGAGTACGGCGCCGGCCTGCGCGGCGAGTGGGTGCGGTGAGCGGCCGGGCCTGCCCGCAGGCGCTCTACACCTCGGCCAGCCGCACGCTGGAGGGGCCGGGGTTCGGCGTCTACGCGCACTCGGCCGACTGGCCGGCCGAGGTGGGCCGCACCCGCAAGGCGCTCGGCGCGCTGGTCGGCTCCCGGCCGGAGGAGGGCGAGGCCCACGGCGTGCTCTCCCGCGGCGCGGGCCGGGTGCTCTACCGGGCGGTGGCCGCGCGCGCCGACGGCTTCGGCCGGCCGGGCAACTACCTGGTGCACCTGCTGTGGGACGGGAGCGGCCGCCTCGGCGTGCGCGAGCTGCTCGCGCTGCGCCGGGCCGGGCAGTTCCTCGACGCGCTACCGGAGGACGCCGCCCCCACCGCCGCCCTGCCGCCGCTGCGGGTGACCCTCGCCGACCGGGTCGCGCCGGCGCTCCCCCCCGACGAGGTCGACGCGCTCACCCCGCCACTGGCCGGGCTGCTGGCCACGCTCGCCGCGGGCTCGGGCTGCTGCGCGCTGCCGGTGCGGACGGCGTCGGGGCGCGAGGTGGCCGAGGTGCTGTTCGCCGTCCTGCCACGGGCGCTGACCGCGGGCGTCTCGCTGCACACCGGCGCCCGGGAGGACGACGGCGACACCGCGCCGGTCGCCGTGCGGCTCACCGACGCGCCCGCGCGGACGTCGGCCGCGACGCGCGACACCGAGCGCGCCCGCACGCTGCTCGAGGCGGCCAGCAAGGGCGAGCTCGCGCCCGACGAGCTGGCCGACGTGCGCCGTCTCGACGTCTGGCTGTTCGCCGACAGCTGGGCCGAGCAGGACGCCGCCGGGCTGTCGGCCGGGCAGCTGGCCGGCGTGCTGGAGTCGTCGGCCGCACCGCGCTGGCTGGCGCGCGGGGGCAACGCGGCCGCCGCCCTGGACACCGCTGCGGACAGCCCGGCCGTCGAGGCGGCGCTGCGGGCGGCGGTCGACCGGTGGCCGGCGGTCGCCGGGCTGGTGCGCGACCGGGTGCTGGCCGGGCTGCTGGACGAGGTCCTCGACGGCGGCCCCGGCCCGGCCGAGCTCGCCGTCGAGGTCGCCGGGATCGGCCAGGCCGACCTGTGCGCGGCGCTGGCCGGGGAGGTGCGGCGCGGGCGGCGGATCACCCGCCTCGACCGCGCGGCCGGCCTGCTGGTCGAGCAGGCGCTCGGCCTCGGCGTCGACCTGCCGCTGCTCGGGCTCACCCCTCAGACCTGGGAGCTGGCGCTGCTGGCCACCCGCCGCGCGGTCGTGGGCGACGCGCTGGTCGCGCAGTGGCGCTCGTCGGGCGGGTGGACGGCGGCGCACGGCGAGCTGCTGGGGCACCTGCTGGTCGCCGACCCGGGCTGGCTGTCACGGCTCGGCGACGTCGTCCCGGTCCCGTCGCTGCCCCCGGCGCTGCGGTGGGCCGCACTGCGCATGGACGTGGCCGGGGTCGAGGAGTTGGCCGCCGCGGTCGCCACCGGGGCGGGCGCCGGCCGCGGGTGGGCGCTGCGCGAGGTGGTGTTCGGCTCCGAGCTGCCCGCCGGCGACGTGGACCGGGTGCTCGGCCGGCGGCTGGAGCTGCTGCTGGTGGACGACGGCTGGCCGCCGGAGCTGGCGCGGTCCTTCGCCGGGGGCCGGGGTGGCGAAGGTGCGTCGCCCCGCCGCCGTCTCCGCCGCGGCGACGGCTGAACCCCCGGACGGGCGGACTGTGCGACCTCTGCCGACCCAGCGGTCCCACCCGTCACAGCCGCCCCGTCGCGTCCCAGGCGTGCCCGGTCCGGCTCCTAGCCTCGGTAGGGACCACGCACGGAAGGACGCTCATCGTGGCCAAGCACCTGCTGGACGAGACCGCCGAGTTCACGCTCCCCACCGCCGGGCGGCACGCGGCGGCGGCCGACGACGACGCCGCCGACCGCACGCAGCGGTTCGACGCCGGCGTGCGTCGCCAGCCGCCGGTCCCCGGCCGCGCGGACGCCGACGGCCGCACCCGGTAGGCGCGGCCGGCTCGCCGCGGCACCTTCCCCGCGCGACCTCTCCCCCTGCCCACGACGCGGGGAGCGGGAGAGGTCGCGTGGGGGGACACCGTCGGCCGTCGACTCCGACGGGGACACCTCTCCGCCCGACCTCTCCCGCTGCTTCCCATGCGAAGCAGCGGCTGAGGTCGCCGGAGGGACGTCGGCCCCGGGCGGACCCGATCAGCGGTGACCGCGGCCCGGGAGGTGCGCGCGGCTCACGTTCGGGCGAGGCCGACCAGGGTGACGTCGTCGGTGTCCGGCGGGTCGAGGGCGGCCAGCACGTCGTCCAGCAGCGCCTCGGGGGCGCCGCCGGCCGCGACGGCGGCGCACAGCGCGTCCAGCCGGTCGGGCAGCGGCACGTCGCGGCGCTCCACCAGCCCGTCGCTGTAGAGCAGCAGCCGGTCCGGCCCGGCCAGCAGGAGCCGGGTCTCGGCGTAGTCGACCTCGTCCAGCAGCCCCAGCGCCGGGCCGCGCCCCTCGGAGAGCAGCCGCACCCCGTCGGCCGCGGCGTGCAGCACCGGCAGGTGGCCGGCGTTGGCGACGGCGACCTCCCCGGTCCCCGGGTCCAGCTCGGCCACGACCGCGGTGGCCAGCTCCCCGGGCAGCAGCGCGGCGATCACCTCGCCCAGCCCCTGCAGTGCGGCGGCCGGGCCGCGGTCGCGCAGCAGGTGGGCCCGCAGCGCGTGCCGCAGCTGTGCCGTGACCGAGGCGGCGGCCAGGCCGTGCCCCGCCACGTCACCCAGCACGATGGCGAGCCGGCCGCTGGGCAGCGGCACCACGTCGTACCAGTCGCCGCCGACGACGTCCGCGGCGCTGGGCCGGTAGCGAGCGGCCAGCGCGACCCCGGGCACCTCCGGCAGGTCGTCGAGCAGCAGCGTGCGCTGCAGCGCCACGGCCAGGCGGTCGTCCTCCCCGGCCCGCAGCAGCGCCGACTCGGTCAGGTGCGCGGCCAGCGCCCGGGCGGCCTCGACCTCGTGCGCGCGCCACGGCAACGCCGTCCCCCGCACCGTCTCCCGCCACGCGGCGAACGAGCGGCGCGGCGACAGCCGCGGCCCCGCCTCGGTCTGCACGGTCTCGGCCGTGTGCGGGTTGCCGCCCCAGGTGACCTCGCGCGGGGTCTCCGGCCGGAACCAGGCGAGGAAGTCCCCGCGCCCGCCGCCCACCTCGACCGCGAGCAGGCCGCTGGCGGTGCCGGCGACGTCCGCCGCCTCGGGCACGACGCTGCCGAGCGCGTCGGTGGCCGGACGCCCCTGCGCCAGCAGCGCGGCGACCAGGCCGGGCACGCGCTCGGCCGGCGGGGTGCTGCCGAGCAGCTGCAGCCGGCCGTCGAGGCGGACGGCGGCGCCCGCGGCGGGCAGCAGGTCCAGCACGGTCGGCGTCCCCCGGGTGAGGGCCTGCGCCGGGGTCCGCGGGGTGCGGCCGAGCGCGGCGACCAGCTCGGCCTGCCGCTGCGCCACCGCGACGACGCGGCCCTGCTCGCCGGTCTCCACGGTCGTGTGCAGCAGCAGCGAGGCGGTGCGGCCGAGAAACTCCGCGGCCACCCGGTCGGCGTAGGAAGGGCGGCGCGGGAAGCGGTAGGAGTGGCAGGCGATGAGCCCCCACAGCCGGCCGCGGTCGAGCAGCGACACCGACATCGAGGCGACCACGCCCATGTTGGCCAGGTACTCCAGGTGCACCGGCGAGACGCTGCGCAGCATCGCGCCGGAGAGGTCCAGCGGGCGTCCCGTGCGCGGGTTCGCCACCGGCTCGAGCGGCACCCGCCGATAGGTCGCGTCGGGGATCAGCCGCAGCCAGTTGGTCGCGTAGAGCGCGCGCGCCTGGGCGGGGATGTCGCCGGCCGGGTAGCGCAGGCCGAGGAAGGGCTCGAGGTCCGTGCGCCGGTCCTCGGCCACCACCTCGCCGTTCCACTCGGGGTCGAAGCGGTAGACCATCACCCGGTCGAAGCCGGAGAGCGCCCGCACCTCGCGGGCCAGCGAGGCGGTGAGCTCGTCGAGGGTGCCGCCGGCCGACAGCCGCTGCAGCACCAGCGCCAGCCGGGCGTGCCAGACCGGGTCGGCCCGCTCGGCCCCGGCGAGCGGCTCCCACTCGGTGACCAGCAGGCCGTCGGCGCGGTGGACGACGAGGTCGACCTCGGCACCGGCGACGGTCACCCGCAGCGGGTTGATCTCGGTCAGGTCCTCGGCCAGGCCGGCGCGCAGCCGGTCGAGGTCCGCCGGGGCGAGCACGTCGGCGAGGGACGCCGGGGCCACGCCCAGGACGTCGGCGGCGTTGGCCGAGGCCATGACGACGGCGAGGTCGGCCTCGGTGACGGCCAGCAGCGCGCCGTGCGGCTGGATGGCGCCGGGCACGGCGATCGGCTCGTCGGCGCAGCGCTGCAGGGCGCCGTCGTCCACCCCGGGCACCTCCGGCTCTGCCCCCTGGCTCGACTCCGCGCCGCGGTCCGCTCCTCGCTCGTCCCTCACTGCGGTGCTCCCGCGGCTGTCGTCGGGCGCGGCGTGCTCGATCGGCGTCATCGCCCGGCGACCCTACGGACCGACCTCGTTCTCGGTCAGGCTGGGCGACTCGACGATGGGCACGACCGCCCGCAGTTCGAGCAGGTCGACCACCAGCCGCACCGGCCGGTTGGCGCGCGGACAGACGACCTCGAGGGCGACGCCGGCGGCAGCGGCGCGGCGGGCGACGCGCACCAGCTCCCGGGCGCCGGAGCTGTCGAGGAACGTCGTGTCGATCAGGTCGACGACCAGGGACTGCGGCTGCTGGGACAGCAGTGACTCGACGGCCGCCACGAGGCGCGGGGCGGTCGCCAGGTCCAGCTCGCCGCGTACTGTCAGCGCCGGCCGCCCGAGGACCGTGGTCCGTTCGACGTCGAACTGCACCGATCGATCCTCCCATCCACGACGCGCAACCTGAGCAGCCTAGATGCCTGCGGGCGGGAGGGGGGAACCCGGCGTGGACATCGCCTTCACCGTCCACCTCCCGGTGGACAGCGGCAGCGTCCCGTTCATCCGGGGGCTGTGCCGGCAGGCCCTCGTGCACCTGCACGTCGAGGACGCGGTGGTCGACGAGGTCGCGCTGGCGCTCACCGAGGCCTGCGCCAACGTCGTCCAGCACACCGGGGACCACGCCGAGTACGAGGTCGCGGTGGCCATCGACGACCGGCTGTGCCGGATCAGCGTGGTCGACAGCGGGGACGGCTTCGACCCCGCCGAGCCGGCCACGCGGGACGAGCGCTCGCCGCTGGACGAGGGCCGCGGCCTGCTGCTCATGCAGGCGCTGGTCGACCGGCTGGACTTCCGGCACGAGCCCGACGGGCGGCACCGGGTCACGCTGGAGAAGCGCCTGTCGGCCCACCCGCCGCTGCGCCTGGTCGACCCCGTCTGAGCATGGCGGCGACGGGGGAGGTCCTCCAGGACCGCTACGAGCTGCGGTCGCTCATCGCGACCGGCGGCATGGGCGAGGTCTGGCGCGCGCAGGACCGCGTGCTCGGCCGTGAGGTCGCGGTCAAGGTGCTCAGGAGCCAGTTCACCGGCGACCCGGTCTTCCTGACCCGGTTCCGCACCGAGGCCCGCCTGTCGGCCGGGCTCACCCACCCGAACATCGCCGTGCTGCACGACTACGGCGAGGTCGAGCCCGCCACCCCCGGTGGTGACCGGCTGGTCTACCTGGTCATGGAGCTGGTGGACGGCGAGCCGCTGTCGGCGGTGCTGGCGCGCGAGGGGCGGCTGACGCCGGAGCGCACGCTCGACCTGCTCGGCCAGGTCGCCGCCGGGCTGGCCGCCGCGCACGCGGCCGGGGTCGTGCACCGCGACGTGAAGCCGGCCAACCTGCTGGTCCGGCCCGACGGCACGGTGAAGATGACCGACTTCGGCATCGCCTGGTCGGCGGCGAACGCCACCGTCACCCGCACCGGCCACGTCGTCGGCACGGCGCAGTACCTCGCGCCCGAGCTCGTCCAGGGGCAGAAGGCCACGCCCGCCGTCGACGTGTACTCGTGGGGCACGGTCGCCTACGAGTGCCTGACCGGGCGCCGTCCCTTCGACGGGCCCGACCCGGTCGAGGTCGCGATGCGGCGGGTCTCGGAGACGCCCGCACCGCTGCCGGCCGACGTCCCCGCGCCGGTCCGCGAGCTGGTGGAGCGCACGCTCGCCACCGACCCGGCCGCACGCATCCCGGACGCCGCTGCGCTGGTGCCCGCCGTCGCCGGCGCCGCCGCGGGCCGCGCGCCGGAGCCGGCCGACGAGCGGACCGCGACCCGCGTGCTGCCCGTCGTCCCCGTGCAGCAGCCGGCCACCGCGACGCTGCCGGTCGGCCCGGTCGCGGCCGCCGCCGTCCCCCCGGTGCTGCCCGCGCTCGACGACCGGGACGACGAGGACGACGACCGGGGGCGGTTGCGCCGGCTGGTGGTGCCGGTGCTCGTCGGGCTGGTGGCCACGGCGCTCGTCGTCACCGGACTGGTGCTGGGCAGCCGCGACGTGCCCACCGCTGCACCGGCCGCGGCCGCCCCGACGACGTCCGCACCGACGACGCCCGTCGCGCCCCGGCCCACGGGCACCTTCGTCGAGGTGGACCCCGCCGACCACGTCGGCCAGCAGGTGGCCGCGGTACAGGCCTGGTTGACCGGCCTGGACCTGCCGGTCACGCTGGTCGCGGTCGAACGCGCCGACCTCACGGTCGGGCAGGTGATCGCGCTCGAGCCGACCGGCGTCCTCCCGGTGGGGACGACGGTGACCGTCGCGCACGCCGTCCCCCCGCCGCCACCTCCGCCCCCGCCGACGACCGCCGCGCCGTCGCCGACCGCCGACGACGGGGACAAGGGCAAGGAGAAGGACAAGGACGAGGACCGCGGGCGGGGCCGCGACAAGAAGGACGACGACTGACCTCTCCGCGCGGGTGATCCGGGTGCGGACGGCGGGGCGGTCCTGCTCCACCGTCGCGCCACCCACCGGAGCGGGAGGGACATGGAGAAGATCAGCGACCGCCTCCTCAACTGGGCGTCGATCCTCGAGCCGACCACGCGCGCGCAGGCCGAGCGCACCGCCTCGATGCCGTTCATCCACCCGCACGTGGCGCTGATGCCCGACGCGCACCTGGGGCTGGGCGCGACCGTCGGCTCGGTGATCCCGACCGACCGGGCGATCATCCCGGCGGCGGTCGGGGTCGACATCGGCTGCGGGATGATGGCCGTGCGCACCCAGTTCACCGGCGCCGACCTCCGCGGCCGCGACCTGGTGAGGCTGCACGAGCAGGTTTCGCGGGCGATCCCGCTGTCGGCCGGCCGCTACAACAAGCAGCTGCGAGAGACCGCGGCGGCGCGGGTCGAGGAGCTGCGCGACCTGCCGGGCGTGGCGCAGGCCGACGGCGTCGCGCCCAACTGGCCGCTGCAGCTGGGCTCGCTCGGCTCGGGCAACCACTTCGTCGAGGTCTGCCTGGACGAGGCCGACCGGGTGTGGCTGTTCCTGCACTCGGGCTCCCGCGGCGTGGGCAACCGGCTGGCGTCCCGGCACATCCGGGTGGCGCAGGACCGCTGCCGCGGCATGGACCTGCCCGACCGCGACCTGGCCTACCTGGAGGAGGGGACGGCGGAGTTCGACGCGTACCTCGAGGCGCTGCGCTGGGCACAGCGGTTCGCGGCGCTCAACCGCGAGGAGATGATGGACCGGCTCGCCCAGCAGGTGTCGCGCTTCGTAAGCGAGGAGGTGCACCGGGCGCAGGTCGTGCAGTGCCACCACAACTACACCGAGCGGGAGACGCACCACGGCACCGAGGTGTGGCTGTCCCGCAAGGGCGCGATCTCCGCGCGGGCCGGTCAGTGGGGGCTCATCCCCGGCTCGATGGGCGCGGCGTCCTACGTCGTCGTCGGCAGGGGCGACGTCGAGTCGCTGACGTCGGCGCCGCACGGGGCCGGGCGCAACCACTCGCGCAACGCCGCCCGGCGGCTGTTCACCCGGGCCGACCTGGACCGGCGGATGGCGGGCATCGCCTGGGGCCGCTCGGACGCCTTCCTCGACGAGCACCCCGACGCGTACAAGCCCATCGAGCGGGTCATGGCCGACGCCGCCGACCTGGTGGAGGTCCGGCACACGCTGCGCCAGGTGGTCAACGTCAAGGGCGACTGACGGGGACCCCCTGCCGGGACCTCTCCTCCTGCTTCCCCCGGGAAGCAGGAGGAGAAATCCCGGCGGAGGTGCCCGCGGCGGGCCCGCGCAGGGCGCGTTCCTCGCATCCGAGGACGGGTCACCGGCCGTCCGGCGGCCGGACGGCAGCCGGACGGCGTGTCGGCACGATCCGGTGGTGCTCCATCCCATCGTGCACCGGCCAGATCGCGCGGGGCCTGTTAACGTCGGAAACCGGGTCGAAGAGCTGGCCCGGACGCGCCCGCCCATGGGCACACCGTCCGGCGGACCAGCCGCCGACCCGGCACCCCGCAAGGGGGAACACCATGCACGAACGTCGCAACCCGCAGCGCCCGCTGCTGCTCTCGATCGACCTGCGGACCGGCTGCGTGACCGCCGCAGGCGAACTCGACCGCCTCGTCGCCCACCGGCTCGCCGACGCGCTGCACGCGCTCAGCCTCACCGACCACCGCGCGTGGACCGTCGACGCCTCGGGCCTCACCTTCTGCGACGCCGAGGGCCTGCGGGCGCTCGCCGCGGGTGCCGCGCTGGCCGAGAAGCGCGGCTGCACGCTGCGGCTGGTGGCCCCCTCGCCCTTCACCGTCCGGCTGCTGCGGCTGACCGGCCTGGCCGGCCTGCTGGATCCCGCGGCCGCACGGTCGCCGCTCGGCGCGGCCTGACCGTCCGGTCCCGCGAGGCGGGCGGCCGGCCGCGGGGTCACGCGGGGGTGAGGACCCGCACCGGCTCGCCGCGGAGCCAGGCGGCGACGTCCTCGACCGCGTCGCCGTAGAAGACGCGGTAGGTGTCGCGGGTGACGTAGCCCAGGTGCGGGGTGAGCACGGTGCGCGGCGCGGTGCGCAGCGGCGAGTCGGGCGGCAGCGGCTCGCGGTCGTAGACGTCGAGGCCGGCGCCGGCGAGGCGCCCCTCGGCCAGTGCCTCGAGCAGGGCGGCCTCGTCGACGACCGGGCCGCGCGAGGTGTTGACCAGGATCGCCCCGGGCTGCATGCGGGCGAGCTCGTCGCGGCCGACCAGCCCGCGGGTGCGGTCGGAGAGCACCAGGTGGACGGTCACGACGTCGGCGGTGGCGAACACCTCGTCGCGGTCGACGCGGCGGACGCCGGCCTCCGCGGCCCGCTCGTCGGTGAGGTGCTGGCTCCACGCGACGACGTCCATGCCGAAGGCCTGGCCGATGCGGGCGACACGGGTGCCCAGCCGGCCGAGGCCGACGACGCCGAGCCGGGCGCCGGCCAGGTCGGTGCCGACGGTGCGCTGCCAGCCGGCCGCAGCCGCGGGAGCAGCTCGAGGAGGCTGCGCGGGAACGGGGTGCGCTCGCGCATGGCGACGACGACGTCGAACCCGGCCAGCCGCTCGGCGACGGCGTCCCCGTCGTCGAGGTGGTCGGCGAAGCTGACGACCTCGGCCTCCTCGGGGAGGCGGGACCAGTCCGCGAAGTCGGCGGAGACGGACTGGAAGTCGTCGAGGACGGCGATGCGCAGCACGGTCCCTGAGCATGACGGCGGCCCCCGCCCGGTGCGAGCGGGGGTCGCCGTGCCGTCAGTGCGGCGAGCTCAGCGCACGGGGCCGCGACCGTAGCCCCGGCCGCCGCCCTGCTTCTTGTTCTGCTCGCCGATCTTGGCGATGAACTCCTTGATCTTGGCCTGGTTCTGCGGCTTGCGGGCCTCCTGGATGACCTTCGCCGCGATCCCCGACATCAGGGCCTTCCTCAACATGCCGGCCATGGTGTTCCTCCTCGGTTCGATTGACCGGTGTCGTGCCCGCTGGGCCGGACGTCCAACCACCGGCTCCGGACGGCCCTGCGTCGCCGTCCCGCCACACTCCGTGCGGCCATGCCGGGGTGCGGTCAAATTCTCGGCGAGGCGCTGACCTGCGGTTTCGCCCAGGCGAGAGGTCGGTGGTGCGCGCGTCTGCGGTGGTCAGCACGGCGTGTCCCGGCGTGTCGGGCGTGCCGTCCCGAACCTCGGTCTCCGTTTTGAACAGGGCCGAAGGACCCCCTTAGCCTCGGCGGCCGTCCGGAGGGCCCGCGTCGCCGACCTGGTGACACCCGATGGACGCCGCCGAACCGTGCACCGGTCGCTGACCGGTGCACGGGCCGGGGACCCACCGCAGCACTGGGGTGAAGCGCGACCTCGTCGCGCCGGGCGACTCCCCCGTCCGAACCCGTCAGCTAACCCGGTAGGCGGTCGTGGAGAACAGGAGAACCGTCGTCGATGACGACTGCCCGCACGTCCTTCGCTCGTCGCTCGTTCCGCGGGGTGGCCGTCGCCGCCATCGCCGGTGCCGGCATCGCCCTCTCGCCCCTGCCGGCCTCGGCCGCTGTGGGGAACGCTCCTACGTCGGCCTCGGTCGCCGCCGCGCCGGCCGTCGCGTCCAGCGCCGTCGCGCAGAAGGCCGTCGACACCGCGCTGGCCCAGCGCGGCGACATGTACCTGTACGGCGCGACCGGTCCCGACCGGTTCGACTGCTCGGGGCTGACCAGCTTCGCCTACAAGGCGGCCGGCGTCTCGATCCCGCGCACGTCCAAGGCCCAGTCGACGTTCGGCACCCCGGTGTCGAAGGCCAATCTGCAGCCCGGTGACCTGGTGTTCTTCTACAGCCCGGTCTCGCACGTCGGCATGTACATCGGCAACGGTCAGATGGTGCACTCCTCGAGCGCCGGCAAGCCGGTCAGCGTCGTGTCGCTGGACTCGATGCCGAGCTTCTCCGGCGCCCGCCGGGTCGCCTGACCAGCTCACGTGCGGTGAGATCGCCGATCCCGCACGGCTACGACGCTGTAGACGTGCGAGATCGGCGGTCTCGCCGGCCGGTCAGCCGGAGCGGCAGGGCTGCGGTGGCTGGTCGGCCGGTTGCAGGGAGAACACCGACGCGGCGTCCTGCGGCCACGTGCGCAGGAACAGCAGGCCGTACCGCTCGTCGAGCAGCGCGTCCGGGCCGGTGATGCCCGTGAGGTCGAGCAGCCGACCGGACTCGTGGTTGCGGTAGCGCCGGAGCTCCGCGCCGCAGGCGGACCGTGACCACGTCCCCGACCGCGCCCATGACGAGCACCGGGGTCCAGGCGTCGTCGGGGCTGCTGTCGCTCAACAGCACGCGGGTGGGCTGGACGGCGTGGCCGGCGGCGTGGCTGGTGCACACGCTCGTCCGGGCGCCACGCGGGGCGGTCGGCCCGAGCTCGCGGTCGGTCACGGCGTGCTCCTGTCCTGCGTGCCTCCGGCGTCCTGCGCCGGCCGGGGACAGTGCAGCACCGGGACGCGGCGGTGCGCCCGCCAAGGACGCCGTCGTCCCCCGGTCGCGCGGGTGACGCTCCGGCCGGTGACGCAGCGTGGTGGCCGCCCCGGGAGCGCGCGACTCCTCCACGTGAGGCGGGTAGGGCGGCGACGTGGACGGGCGCACGCTGCTGCTGGGTGACTGGACCCCGTGGGTGAGGGACGGCATCGACGTCCTGCGACTGATCATCGTGGCCGGGGCCGCGGTCTACGCGGTCGACGGGCAGTGGGGGTCGGCGGCGCTGCTCACCGCGTTGGGGAGCGTCACGCTCGTCGCGCGGCTGGTGAACCTGCCGCGGCTCTACGACCTGGCGCTGACCCTCGGCATGGCCCTGCAGGGGTTCGGCGAGACGCTGGGCCTCTACGACCAGTTCGTCCGCTTCGACGACCTGGTGCACTTCACGCTGCCGATGCTCACGGCCCCGGTCGTCTACATCGCCCTGGCCCGGCTCGACGTCGTCCCCGACCCGCGGGACGAGACGCACCTGCAGCACTACGTGGGCATCGGCGTGGTGACGGCAGCGCTGGGCGTCGCCATCGGGGCGCTGTGGGAGCTGTTCGAGTGGCGGTCCGACGCCTGGTTCGGGACGGCCCTGTCGGAGGACAACGACGACACCAACGGCGACCTCTTCCGCGACACGCTGGGCTCGCTCGTCGGCGCGGGGCTGCTGGTCGTCTGGGCCCGGTTCGGCTGGGGGTCCGTCCGCCGGATCCCCGGGGTGAACACCCACGAGGACATCAGCGCCTGAGAGTCGGAGCAGGATGCTCGGGTGAGCCCGCGCATGCACCGCTCGCACCGGGCCGCCGGCGCCCTGGTCGGCTCGGCCGTCGGCGACGCCCTCGGTGCACCGTTCGAGTTCGGCCCGCCCGGGCAGTTCACCGCCCGCTTCCCCGCCCCCGCCCGGGGCGCGCGCACCGAGATGTGCGGCGGCGGGCCGCTGGACCGGGAGCCCGGCGAGTTCACCGACGACACGCAGATGGCACTGCTGGTCGCGACCTCGCTCATGGCGCGCGGCGGGCTGGACGAGGCCGACCTGTTCGACCGGTTCCTGCGCTGGGCGGCCGCGGACCCGCCGGACGTCGGCGAGCAGACCCGCGCCGTCCTCGGCTCCGGCCTCCCGTGGCACGCCGCCGCGGCCGACCACGTCCGCCGCAGCGGGCGGGCGGCCGGCAACGGCTCGCTGATGCGCACCACGCCGGCCGCCGTCCGGTTCGCCCGCGACGGTCGCGAGGCCACCATGGACGCCGCCCGGCGCATCTCGGCGCTCACCCACGGCGACCCGGCGGCCGGCGAGGGCTGTGCGGTCATGCACGAGCTGGTGCGGGTGGCCCTCGACGGCGGCGACCCGCTCGACGCGGTCCCCGCGGCGCTGGCGTCGGTGGCCGGCGAGCACCGCGCGCGGTACGCCGAGGTGCTCGCGCCGGACTGGACGCCGCACCCGGGCGCGCCGAACGGGGCGGTGTGGCCGACGCTCGGCTCGGCGGTGTGGGCGCTGCGGCAGGGGACGTCGTTCGCCGACGTCCTCCGGCTGGTGGTCGACCTGGGCGGGGACACCGACACCGTCGCCGCGGTCGCCGGCGGGCTGGCCGGGGCGGTGTACGGGATGGGCGGCATCCCGATGCGCTGGTCGTCGGTCGTCCACGGGCGCGTCCCCGGGCACGGCGAGCGGGTGTGGCGCCTGGCCGACCTGCAGCAGCTGGCGGCCGCGCTCGACGGCGGGGCGCAGCAGAGCTACGACGCCGGGGTGATCCCGCGCATCGGGCCGCGAGAGGTGCTGCCGGGCATCTGGGCGGGCAATCTCGACGGCGCCCGGTACAGCGAGCAGGACTTCGCCGTCATCTCGCTGTGCCGGCTGGGCGAGCCGTTCCCGCACGGGCTGCACCGCATGGCCCACATCGCCGACGACGACTCCAACACCGACCTCGACACCGTGCTGGCCGACGTCCTCGACGACATGGCCGCGCTGCGCGCCGAGGGGCACCGGCTGCTCGTGCACTGCCACGGCGGGGCCTCCCGGACCGGGCTGGTGCTGCGCGCCTGGCTGGTCCGCGAGGAGGGGATGACGGCGGCGGAGGCCACGGCGCACGTCGCCGAGCGGTGGCCGCACCTGGGGCTGTGGAACGACAGCTTCACCGCCGCACTGGCCCGGCTCGAGCCACGGCCGCGGGTGAACCCACCGGTTCCGCAGCTCCGCGGTGACGTGCCAGGCTGACGCGGAGCCGGCCACCGGCCACGACGAGCCACCTGCGAGGCGCACATGGACTCAGCGAACGCCCCGCAGGCGCCGTCGGACGACCAGCCGGCCCGCGCGAGCATCGCCCGCGTCTACGACGCCGCCCTCGGGGGGACCGACAACTTCCCGATCGACCGCCAGGTGCTCGCCCAGGTCCGTGCCGTGGCGCCCGAGGTCGACGACCTGGCCTGGTCGAACCGCAGGTTCCTGGGCCGGGCTGTGCGCTTCCTGGCCGACCAGGACGGGATCCGCCAGTTCCTCGACTGCGGCTCGGGACTGCCCACCGCGGAGAACACCCACCAGATCGCGCGGCGGATCGACGCCTCGACCCGGGTGGTCTACGTGGACAACGACCCCGCGGTCATCGCGCACAGCGAGGCGCTCCTCGCCGGGGACGACTCGTGTCGTGTCGTGGAGGCGGACATCTTCCGGCCGGCCGACGTGCTCGGGAACGAGACCGTCCGCGGCCTCCTCGACCTCACCCAGCCGCTGGCACTGCTCCAGGTCGGGACGCTGCACCACTACGGCGGGGACGACGGCGCCGAGCTGATGCGGCAGTACGTCGACGCTCTCCCCACCGGCAGCTTCGTGGTGGTCGCCCACTTCTTCGACCCGGAGACCGATGAGCTCGGCCCGCTCGCGCGGCGCATGGAGGAGGTGTTCCTGCACAGCCCGATGCGCTCGGGGGTGTTCCGCACGCGCGCGGAGATCACCGGGTTCCTGCCCGGCCTGGAGATCGTCCCGCCGGGTCCCGGCCGGCCCGGCCAACTGGAGCTCTGCGACCTGTGGTGGCCCGACGGCCCCCGGCTGCGCGCCCTGAACCCCGTGCAGCGTTGCATCGCGGCCGGGATCGGCCGCAAGACCTGAGGGCGTTGGTCCGACGCGGCTCGCGCAGCGTCCGCGCTGCGGCGTCGGGCTCATCACCCGGCTCTTCCTGCGCCGGGCACCCTGACGCACGTGGCTGACGAGGACGCTGCCCGGTGGCCTCGCCCCGCCGGGCGGGGCCGGGTGGTGGCCGTGGGCAAGCTGGTGGCCGACCAGCTGCTCGAGCTGTCCGAGCCCCTGGTGGCCGGCGGCCAGCAGCGGGTCGTGCGGACGACGACGGCGGGCGGCGCACCGGCCAACGTGACGGCGAACCTGGCCCGGCTGGGTGTGCCGTCCCGGATCGCGGGCTGGGCGGGTGCCGATCCGCTCGCCGACGGGCTGCTGGCCGGCCTCGCCGGGCGCGGCGTCGAGGTCGCGGTGGTGCGCCGCGGCCGGGCGCCGCTGTCGACGGTGCTGGTGCACCCGGACGGCGAGCGCACGCTGCTCACCGACCGCGGGGAGGGCGGGCTGGAGCCGGCGGACGTCCGCGTCTCGTGGGTCGCCGGCGCCGCCGTCGTCCACCTGGACGGCTACGACCTGCTGCGCTCCCCCGACGCGGTGCGGGCCGCTGCCACGTCAGCCCGCGACGCCGGCGTGCCGGTGAGCGTGGACGTCGCTGCGGCGAGCCGCATCGAGCGCTCCGGTGCGGCCGCGTACGTGGACCTGCTCGCCGGGCTGCGGCCGGACCTGCTCTGCTGCAACGCCGCCGAGGCCACGGTGCTGGGCCTGGACGGCGACCTGCCGGCGTGGGCGCCCGGGCTGGTGCTGGTGCACGCCGGCGCCCGGCCGACCCGGGTGGCCACCCCGGCGGGTGCGTGGCAGGTGCCGGTGGCGCCGCTGCCCGAGGGCCGGCTGCGCGACACGACCGGCTGCGGGGACGCCTTCGTCGCCGGGGTGCTGGCCGGCTGGCGGGCCGGGGCGTCGGTGCCGTCCGCCGTCCGGACCGGTCACGCAACGGCCGCAGTGGTCGCCGGTGTGGTCGGTGGCCAGCCGCCGTCCTGACCTGGGCGGAGCCTCAGATCGTGAGCAGGCGGTGGACGCCCTGGATGGCGATCGAGCCCGCGCCGACCGCGGACGCCACCCGCTTCACCGACCCGTGCCGCACGTCCCCCGCGGCGAAGACGCCCGGGATGCTCGTCTCGAGTGTCAGCGGACGCCGTCCGAACGCGCGCACCGCGGCGTCGCTCAGGTCGGGTCCGGTCAGGATGAAACCGTCCTCGTCCTGCTCGACGGTCCCCGGGAGCCAGTCGGTGTGCGGCCGGGCGCCGATCATCAGGAACAGCGCGTAGGCGCCGACCCGCTCGAGTTCGTCGCTCGCCCGGTCGCGCAGGACGAGGTGGTCCAGCCAGCCGTCACCACCGCCGCCGACGACCTCGGTCCCGGTCCGGACGTCGATGTTCGGCGTCTCCTCGATCGGCCGGATGAGGTAGTGCGACATCCCTGCGGCGAGCGACGCGGCACGCACCACGAGGGTGACCCGCTTGGCGTAGCGGGCCAGGTGCAGGACGGCCTGCCCGGCGGAGTTGGCGCCCCCGACGACGTAGACGTCCTGCCCGGCGACGAGGGGCGCCTCCGAGGCGGCCGCGCCGTAGAAGACGCCGGCGCCGCGCAGCGCCTCGAGCGGCTCGACACCGAGCCGGCGGTAGCTGGCGCCCGTCGCCAGGACGACGGCGCGGGCCACCACGACCCCGCCGGTGTTCAGCCGCACGACGACGCCATCCCGCTCCCGGGCCAGGTGGGTGGCGGTCTGCATGAAGGCGAAGCGGGCGCCGAAGACCCACGCCTGCTGGTAGGCCCGGCGGGCCAGGTCCGCGCCGCTGATGCCCCGGGGGAAGCCGAGGTAGTTGCGGATCGACGAGCTCGACCTCGCCTGTCCACCGATCCCGCCCGAGTCGATCAGCAGGGTGCGCAGTCCCTCGGAGGCGCCGTAGACGGCCGCGGACAGACCGGCCGGCCCGCCCCCGACGATCACGAGCTCGTACTGCTCGCGGTCCGGGGTGACCGCCGTCCCCGACGCCGCCGCGATCTCCAGGTCGGTGGGGTCCTCGAGGACCCGCCCGTCGGGCATGACCATGGCCGGGAACCGCCGCGCGCCCGCCCGCGTGACGACGGCCCGCCCCTCGTCGGAGCCGGCCAGCAGGAACCGGTGCGGCATGGCGCAGCGCTCGAGGACCGCGCGCATCTCGTACGCCCGGCCCGACCAGGTCTCCCCGATCACGTCGATCGTGTACGGGGCCCGCCGCTGCGCGTCGGCCCAGCGCAGCAGGGAGGTCGAGATCGCCTGGTGGAACTGCTCGTCCGGTGGCGGCGCCGGCCGGAGCGCGTAGTGGTCGATGCGCCCGCTCGAGATCGCCTCGAAGATCGCGTCCCCGGTCTCCGCCGTGCCCAACCGGCCCCACTCGATGAGCAGGACGCGCTGGGCGTGCGGGAAGAGGGCGCGCACCTCGGCCAGCAGGGCGCTGCCCGGTGCGCCGGCGAGCTCCTCCCCCGCGAGCACCATGGCGACCTGCTCCCCCGCCGCCGCGAGGTCCTCCAGCGTGGCCAGCGCCTCGCGCGCCGAGCTCAGGCAGCAGACGCGGTAGTCGGACGCGTACCGGTTGACCAGCTCCCGCTCGACGTCCCGCATCAGGTCGGGGTCGTCGTCGACCGCGACCAGCAGGGGGCTGCTCACGCCGGTCCGCCGGCTCGTGCCGCGGTCGTCCTCCACACGTGCCGGAACGTAGGAGCGAAACGCCGTCCCCACCAGGCGCGAAGGTCCCTGTCCGGCGCGGTCCTCACCCGGCGCCGCGCGCGTGGGCGGCGCCAGCGTCCAGGCCCTCCTCGACCGGCTCGACCGTGAACGAGACGGCCGCGTGGACGGTGCGGAGGTACCGCAGGTCGTCGGGCTCGTCGGTCTCCACGACGGCGCAGCCGCCGAGCCCGACGCGGGCGACGACGTGGTGGACGGTGAGGCTGCTGGGCAGCCCCGCCGAGAAGGCCGCGCGGACCCGCTCCTGCGCCGCCTCGTGCTCCGCGGCCGACTCGGTGGGCCGCTCCTGCCAGGTGACGACGTACTGCATCCGCTCTCCCCCTCGGACGTCGTGTGGCGGATCGAGACTCCCGAGGGGCCGCGCGGCCGCACCAGGGCAGGACGACCCGGGATCGTCCCGACGGCGCCGGGCGTGGACCCCCCGGCCGCGATCGGGCAGCAGGATGGGCGCATGGCCTCGACCGGGAACGTCCCGATCCTGCTGCTGGACGTCGACGGCGTGCTCAACACGGCGCGCGCGGACCCGCCCGACGGCTGGGCGCGGGGCACGTTCAACGGCTACGTGCTCACCTGGGACCCGACCGTCACGGCCCGGCTCCGGGGGCTGCACGAGTCCGGCCGGGTGGAGATCCAGTGGCTGACCACCTGGACGACGGACGCCGACCGGCTGCTCGCCGAGCCGATGGGACTGCCCCGCGGTCTGGTGACCCACGCCCGGGCCGACGCGGCGCCGACCGGGTTCGCCGGCGTGTTCGGCGGGCGGTCGGAGTGGTGGAAGCTGACCGCCGCCCAGGCGGTCGCCGAGGCCGAACCCGACCGGCGGATCGTGTGGATCGACGACGACCTGGCGGTGCAGGCGGCCGACACCGGCGAGTGGCTGGCCGCCCGTCCGCACGTGCTGGTGGTGGCGCCCGACCTGTTCGTCGGGCTGACCCACGACCAGCTGGACGAGATCGAGGCGTGGCTGTGAGGCGCTGCGAGCGCGTCGTGCAGCTGCCCCTGGCCGAGGCCTGGGAGCGGGCCGAGACCACCGCACCACGCGGGGATCACAGATGGCAGACCGACTCGGCCACCATGGCCACGAACTCGTGAGCCTGCTCGTCCGGGACGGAGGGGAACACCCTCTCGACACCCTCGGACATCGTGAACTGGTCGTACTCGGGTTGACCCAGGCGGACGCAGATCCCCTCGGCGACGACCCAGCCCGTGTGCGGGTCCAGCGGGATGCCGATCTGCCGCATCGCGTCGGCGAACTCGACGGGCACATCCGGCGTGGTCGTCGTCTCACCGGTCGTCGGACCCGGCGTCGCAGGGGGCAGGCTGGTGGGGGTCGGGGTCGTGCTCGCGGCGGCGGGTGCGGGCGCGACGGCCTGACCGGCGACCGCGTCATCGGACCGGTCCCACGAGGAGACGACGAGCACGGCAGCGATCACCGCGACGACGAGGACGCCGACGGCGATCAGGAGCAGACGTCTGCGGCGACCCCCTGCAGCTGCGCGGTGGGCGTGCCGGTGTCGGTCAGAGGGGGAAGAGCTCTGGTCGGCCATGTGGGTGGGCTCCCGGACGACTCGGCAGTGACCACGGGCCTCTCGGCCGGCGGAGCAGGCCGCCCGTGTGAGGCGGGGAGCCTACGCGCCGATCGCCCCCGTGGGTGCCCGGTCGCCGCGCCGTCGACCGAAGCTGCCCCGAGGTCTCGGCGTGGTCGGCGGCCGCTCCGGCCGGGGAGGGCTCACCGCCGGGGAGGGGTCACCGCCGCGGACGCTGCCTCCTCGCGCAGAGAGCGGCGACACCCCGGCGACCCGGACGATGACGAGCGGCGAGCCCCGGCCGCCTGACACCTCTTCCGCCGACCTCTGCCCCTGCTTGCACCTGTGAGCAGCGGCGGAGGTCCGCCGGGAAGGTGTCGCCTCCGCAGCCTCGCCCCTCGCCCCGCACCGCGGGCAGGGGACGAGCACCGGCGCGGCCATCTCTGTCCCGCAGTGCGACATCGTTCCTTTCGGAGGCCGCCCGCCGGAGCCCGACGCCGTCCCCCGTTCCGCAGCGAGTCCCGGGACTGGATCCTGCGGGTCGCGGTGGCGACTGCGTCCACCACCTCCAACACCGGCTCGACGGTGGAGGAGCCCGCGTAGACGATGGTGAGGTATTCCAGGTCGGCCGGCCCGATGCTCCGGCTGCGCCGGGACAGCGAGCAGGTCCTTCCACGGATCACCGGCGGACGTACAGCTGCGCCGGCTTGCCCACCGTCCCCTCCGACCTCCGCCGGGTCTCGTCGAGCATCGGCAGCATCGCGCGGCGGAAGGTGTCGGCGGAGTAGTCGAGGCCGCCGGCCACGGCCTCGTGCAGACGGAACAGCGATCGCATCGTGAACGGCTCGTCCAGGAGCCCGTCCGGATCGGGGCGTTCGGCGTAGGCCGTCCGCACATCCGCCGCGGCTCGCCGCACGATCTCGTCGTGGTCGAAGAGGAGTCCGTGGACGTCGTCCACCGGCCGCACGCCCACGTCCCCCGGCCCTGCAGTCAGCACCGGCTCGACCGCCCGCCACGGCAGCGCTGCGACGTGCGCGACGGAGAGGACCCAGCCACGGTCGTCACGGCTCGGGTCGTCGAAGACGTGCAGCTGGCGCGGCACGACGTCCGGCGTCAGCCCCGCCTTGTCCCGCAACGACCGCCGGACCGCGACGGCGAGGGTCTCCCCCTCGTGGAGGAACGTGCCGGGCAGCGCCCACGCCGGCGTGCGTCGCTCCCCCACCCGACGGACGAGCAGGACCGAGAGCCGCGGGTCCTCCACCGGCACGGTGAGGACGGCGGTGTCGACGGCGACCGACGGCCGCGGGTAGTCGACGAGGCGCCTGCCGGAGCTGTCGCGGTGCACGGGCTCGACATTAGCGCAGATCCCGTTTAACTCGTGGTTGACGCGGGAACGAGCTAAGTGGGAGTGGGTGGCGATCACGGCCGGTGGCGGTGGGAGTGGCCCAGCGGACCCCGCACGACGACCGAGCCGGCGGACGTCGAGTCGATCGTCGCCGTCATGCCCAGAGGGAGGGAGAACGCGTGACAGCAACTGTGGAGGGCCGCCGCGAGCTGGGCAGCGGACCGCTGAGCGAGCGCTTCGACGAGGCGCTGCTGTTCGCCTCCCGGCACCACCGGGAGCAGCTGCGCAAGGGCTCGCGGGTGCCGTACATGACGCACCTGATGAGCGTCAGCGCGCTGGTCATGGAGCACGGCGGCAGCGAGGACCAGGCGATCGCCGCGCTCCTTCACGACGCGGTCGAGGACGCGCCGCCCGGTACCGGCGGTGCCGTGCTCGCCGACATCCGGTCACGATTCGGGGACGCCGTCGCCGACATCGTGCGGGCGTGCTCGGACGGGCTGGACGAGTCCGGCAACCGGAGCGGGTCGTGGCCGGAGCGCAAGCGTCCGTACGTGGCCGGCCTCGCGCACAAGCCGCTCGACGCGCTTCTGGTGACCGCAGCGGACAAGACGCACAACGGGCTCTGCATCGCCGCCGACGCGCGCCGGTACGGACAGCACTTCTGGTCGACGTTCAACGCGAGCCGCGACGAGCTGCTCTGGTACTACACCAGCGTCGAGCGGGCGGTGGCCGAGCGTCTGCCGGGCAGCTCGATCGCCGACGCGCTTCGGCGGGCCGTCGACGAGTTGATCGCGGCAGCGGGCACCGACCGGTCGGCCATCTCGGCGGAGATGCCGGTCCGCGACTGACATCCGCACCCGAAGGGGCCGCCCGCAACCGGGAACCGGCGGGCGTCTGCCCGCTCCACGCCCAGCCCTGCCGAGGGGACCACGCCTCCACCCCGACACACTGGCCTCCGTTGCCCGGGAGGGCGGCTAGGGTCAGCGTTGGTATCAGCCGTGATACCATTTTGACATGGCCATGACCCTTCGCCTCGACGAGCAGGAGACGGAGGCGCTGCGCCGCCGAGCCGAACTCGAGGGCCGGTCGATGCAGGACGTCGCCCGGCAGGCGGTCCGGGACTACATCGAGCGGAACAGCAAGCGTGAGCTCCTCGACCGCGTGCTCGACCGGGAGCTGCCCCGCTATGCGGAGGCCCTGGAGCGACTCGGCCAGTGATCCACCTCGACCTGGACGACCTGCTGCACATCGCGAGGCGGACGTTGGGTGAGTTCGAGGCGCGTGACATCGGCCTGCTGGAGTCCGCAGCCGCACGACCGCGGTCGACGGCGTTCGGGGAGGACGCCTACCCGTCCATGCACGACAAGGCGGCGGCCCTGCTGCACTCGATCGCGCGCAACCACCCGCTGGTCGACGGCAACAAGCGACTCTCGTTGGCCGCGATCATCGCCTTCTACGGCCTGAACGGGATGCAGCTGACCCTGTCGAACGACGAGGCGTACGAGCTCGTGATGGCCGTTGCGGCCGGAGAGCTCGACGACGTGGAGCCGATCGCTGGGCGCCTGGAGGCGAGCACGGTCCCTTGGCGCTGAGGGCGCTCGAGGTCTCACGAACAGCCGCGTTCCCCGCCTCGACCGACGACGGTCGCCATCTCGACCAGCCGGCACAGGGCGTTGACCTGGCGCAGCTGCTCCGGCGTCCGGACGGCGGCGTCCAGCAGCTCCTCGCTCATCACCACCACCGCCAGCGCCTTGGCGCGGGACACCGCGACGTTAAGCCGGTGCAGGTCGTAGAGGAACGAGACGCCGCGGGGCGCGTCCTCGGCGCTGGTCGACGTCATCGAGTAGATGACGACCGGCGCCTCCTGCCCCTGGAACCTGTCAACGGTGCCGACCCGTGCTCCGTCGGGCAGCGCCCGCCGGATCAGCGCGACCTGGTTGTTGTACGGCGCGACCACCAGCACGTCGTCCTGCCCGACGGTAGAACGCTCCCCGGAGGCGTCCACCCAGCCGGTGCCCTGCAGCGAGTGCCACAGCCCGGCGACCGCCGCGGCCTCATCCGGCGAAGCCGCCATCGACGGCTGCACGTGCTCGACGAAGCGGACGGCGAGCCCGCTGGCCCGGCCGTCCACCGCGATCCGTTCGCGGCCGGCCGCCGACTCCAGCCGGCCCTCGTACGCCAGGCCGGAGACGAACGCGGTCAGCGCCGGGTGCATCCGGTAGGTGCGGTCGAGGAAGACGCCGCGGTCCTCGGGCACGGTCGGGTGGCCGTCGAGCAGGTGCTCGAGCGCCGAGAGCCCCGACTCCCCCGGGTGCACGGCCTGCGTCGGCTGCGCCAGCTGCTGCGGGTCACCGAGCAGCACGAGGGAGCGAGCGGACCGCGCCACCGCCACGGCGTTGGCCAGCGAGAACTGCCCCGCCTCGTCGATCACCAGGACGTCGACCGCCTCGGCCAGGTCCTCGCGGCACCAGAACCACGACGTCCCGCCGACCAGACTCGCGGAACCGTCGAGCAGCCGCGAGGCCACGTCGCCGGCATCGCGCGACCACTCCACCCCCGGCGCCCCGCACGCCTGGGACTCCTCGCACTTCTGCAGCGCCGGCCGGCCGACGGCGCTCAGCACGTTGCCGATCACCGCGTGGGACTGCGCCGTGACGCCGACCTTCTTGCCCGCATCGAGCAGCGCCCGGATCAGCCGGGACGCCGCCCGCGTCTTGCCGCTGCCGGGCGGCCCCTGCACGGCGAGCACCTCGCCGTCCAGCGCCAGGCCGAGCCGGACGACGGCGTCGCCGGCCTCCTCCCCCGGCAGCCGGCGGGTGTCCGCGGGGACGACGCGGTCGAGCAGCCGCTGCCCGAGGCACGGCTCCCCGGCCAGGACGGCGTCCGCGGTGGCCGTGATCGCCGCCCGCAGCTGCTTGTCGTCCAGCGGCCCCTCCGGACCCAGACCGCGCGGACCCGCCGGCGCCTTGGTGCTCTTCACGACCACCCGTCCGGCGACCGCGTCGAGCTCGCGCACCTCGCCGATCCGCACCCGGCTGTCGACGTCGAACGCCGGCTTGCCGACCGAGAGCTTGGCGTCCTGCGGCGGGAAGGTGAACTCGTAGAGCTTGCTGCGCTTCTCGGTGCCGATCTCGACGGCGGCCGACAGCCCGCCGAGCGCGGTGCGGTCCTCGACGAGCTGGTCGTCGTCCAGCTCGCCGCGGCTGAAGAACTCCCACCAGCCGGGCCGGGCCTCGCGGCGGTGCCACTGCACCAGGTCGCCGAGCAGGTCGTGGCCGCGGTCCTGCAGCTGCTCGACCAGCGCCAGCTCGGCGACCTCGGCGTCCGACCGCGGGGCCGGGACGGCGATCTCGGCCACCCCGGGGCGCGGCTGCGGACCGTGCGACGCCTCCAGCTCGGCCCGCTCGGTCTCCAGCCAGTCGTGCAGCTCGCGGGTGGAGTCGACGTCGTCCCTGTTGTAGTCCTCGATCGACCGCAGCCGGGCCGGGTCGCGGTCGATCAGCCACTTCTCGTACTCGACGACGCTGCTCATCGCGTCGGCGACGTCGCCGGTGTGCGCCCGCCCGTAGAGGGCCTCGACCTTCTTGATCGAGTAGGACTCCGCGCTGATCCGCATCGACTGGCGGACGACGGGATAGAGGTCGACGAACCGCTCGGCGCGCAGCAGCTGGTCGAGCTCGGCCTCGCGGACGCCGTACCGGCCGGTGAGCCGCTTGAGCGCGCTGACCTCGTAGGCGGCGTAGTGGTAGACGTGCATGCCGGGGTCGGCGTGCCAGGCGTCGACGACGCGGTCGACGAGGTCCTCGACCATGCGCCGCTCCTCGGCGGCGTCGTGCGCCCAGAGGGCGGTGAACGCACCGGTGCGGTCGCCGAGGCCGGCGAGGTACTCCAGGCCGTCGCCGTCGCCGGCGAGCGGGTCGCCCTCGAAGTCGAGGTAGAGGTCGCCGGGGCTGGGCTCGGGGAGTCGCAGGAGCCCCTGCGCGGTCTGCGGGGCGAGCAGCGTGCGGGTGGGAGTGCCGGCCGCGCGGCCGCGGAGCTGCTCGCGGGCCTGCTCGCGCAGCCGCTCGCGGGTGCCCCGGCTGATGCCGGTGGCCCTGAGGACGTCGTCGGGTGCGTCGGCGAGCTGCTCGAGCGTGGCGATGCCGACGCCGATGACAGCGGCGCGCTGGTCGCGGCGCATGCCGGCGACGAGGCTGAGGTCGTCGCTGGTGCGCAGTTCGGTCTCGCACCTCGGCTTCCAGGTGCACTGGTCGCAGTGGGCGATGGGCACCGGGCCGGTGTCCACCGGGTGCTCGATGAAGGCCTGCAGCCGGGCGCGGGCACGGCGGGCGTAGGCGGCGACGTCCACCAGCCGCCACGGGCGGGTCTCGCCGTCCCCGGTGACGACGCAGATGCGCTCGGGCTCCCGGCCCTGCAGGGTGGCCAGCCGGTCGGCGTAGGTGGCCATCTGCAGCAGCGCCGGCACCGTGACGCGGCGGGCGAGCTTGGCGTCGGCGACCTCGTAGGACCAGTCGCCGAGGTCGGACGGCTCGTCTGTGCGCAGGAGGAAGTCGGCCTGGCCGCCCCAGGTGCCGTCGGACAGCGTCGCCTGGTGGACGACGTCGACGCCGGCGCGCATCGCCTCGAGGGTGGCGGGCTCGCGGCGGACACCGGCCAGCCGGGCCACGCTCAGCCCCTGCTCCTCCAGCGACTCCAGGTAGCGCAGCTCGTGGGCGATGCCGAGGTCGGCGACGAGCACCGTCTGGTCGCTGGCGCCCTCGGCCGGCGGGTCGAGCCGGCGCTCGGCGACCTGCAGGTTGAGCGCGGTGAGGTGGTGGCACTCCTGGTGCCGGGTCAGGTCACTCGGGCTGAGGACCAGCCGGCCGTCGACGCGGTACACGGCGTCAGCCCGCGGTCGGGTGGACGGCGGGCATGGAGAGGTGGCGCAACGTTCCCCCGTGGTGCGTGGTGCAGAGCCTCAGGGACCCTGCCACGGATGGCGCCGTCCCGGGACTTCCCGCGCCGACAGGTCACTGACCCGGGCACGGACGGAGGTCGAGAGTCGACTGCCCGGCCGCCACGGGCGCGATCAGGTCCTGCAGGCGTGCGGTCTCGTCGGCCGGGAACCCGTCGGCCTGCCACGCCGGGAGCTGGTCGACGATCTGACGCGCGTACCCCTGCACCACCGGGGGCGGCGTCCCCTGCTGGACTTCGAGGCACGACGGGGTCCCGGTCGGCGAGGACGGCGCCGGGACCAGGCCGGTCATCGCGCGGAACAGGGCCAGCCGGCTCGCCGTGGCGTACCGGGGGTCGAGCGCCTCACCACCGATGACGAGCGACAGCACCTGCAGGGCCGAGCGCTGACGCACGCCCTCGTCCCCCGACAGGAGGCCCTGCAGCCCGGCTCGCAGCAGCGGGCCGGCCGGTCCGGCAGCGTCCGGTCGCGCCGTCAGGTCCGCGATGAGGCCGTCGACCGTCTGCGGCGGGGCCGGCGCCGACTCCTCGACGGAGGCGGGAACCGACGGGAGCGCCGACGTCGAGGAAGCGCTGCCGGTCGTCACCGCAGCGGTCGGGGCCGCGCTCGTCGGGCGGCCGTCGTCCGCTGTCGCCAGGGCCACCACGCTGCTCACACCCAGGGCCGCGGCGCCGGTGGCGATGGCCATCTCCCATCGGGAGCGCCGGCGCCGTGAGGCGGGGAGTGCGCGATCGGGCTGCCGCACCCACCCGAGGGTAGGGGGACGGGCGGTGCGTCCAGGCGTCCTGGGCGACGGTCCGGTTCCCGCCCAGCTAGAACGCGTCCCCGGTCCGCCAGGCCATCTCCTGCAGGGTCAGGGTGTTGCCGTCGGGGTCGGTGAGCCAGGCGTACTTGACCCCGCCGCCGACGTCCACCACCTCCCCGACGTCGACGCCGCGTCCCACGAGGTCGGCACGGGCCTGCGCGATGTCCGCGACCACCAGGTGCAGGCCCTTGATCGCGCCGGGCGGCATGTCGTCGTAGGCCGGCAGGCCGGTGCCCATGCCGATGGAGCACGCCGAGCCCGGCGGCGTCAGCTGCACCACCCGCACACCGTCCGCGGGCCGCACGTCGACGTCCTCGACGAACCCGAGCCGCTCGACGTAGAAGGCCTTCGCCCGGTCGACGTCACCCACCGGGATCGGCACCAGCTCCAGCTTCATCTCCATCGACCTCTCCCTTCGCGCAGGCGTCCGTCGCCCCGCTCGTCCGGCGGCACGGCTGGGACCGTGCCCCCTGCTGCATCAGACGTCCCCGGGTGGCCCGGCTCATCGGTGAGGGCCCACCCACTCCGGGCACGTGGTTGCCGTCGCCGTGCAGCGCCGGCACAGGCGCAGCGATCAGCGAGTCGGACGCCGACCTCACAGCCACTCGACGAGGCCGGCGCTGCTGTCAGCCGAGCGGCCGGGTCCCGCGCGAGCCCGGAGCCAGGTACGCAGAGCGGTCAGCAGTCTCGGCTGGCCGCTCGACGTGCGCGGCCAGCGTCCAGCGGAGACGAGGAGCAGGCCGGTGTGCTCGGCGGTGTCCATCGACGCGAAGTCCGCCACGTTCTCGGTGACGAGAACGCGGTCGCTCTCGCGCGCCCAGCGCGCCACCTCGGCATCCGTTCGGCCGACGAGCTCGGGCAGCTCGACGACCGCGACCACGTCGTGGGCCTCGGCACGCAACTGCTCCGCGAGCCGCCGCGGGTACATCTCATCGAATAGCAGCCTCACTGCGCGGGGCCGGCCAGGACCTCCTGCTGACGGCGCCAGGCCGCCTCCAGCTCCTCGGCCATCCGCTCGTTGGTCGCGATCCGCTCGTCGATCTCCGGCCGGTGGTCGGCGTAGTAGGCGACGGCCGCGAGCACTTGCACCTCGGTCAGCGACAGGATCTCGGCGACCTCGGAGAGGGCCCGGTCGGAACGCTCCTCCTGCACCGCCCGCAAGGTCCGGATCACCTCGTCGACGTCCGGGCCGGCCACGAGCCCGGCCCGCCGCCCGCTCGGGCCGTCGCGGAAGGTGATCCCCTGGTGGGCTTCCCGGCGCAACGCCTCGTCGAGCAACCGCTCGATGGTCGAGGAGACGGAGGCAGCACGCCGTCCCGCCAGGTCCGTGAGGCGGCGCAGCACGTCGTCGGACAGGCGCACCGAGCGCGGACTACCCATGACTACATCGTAGCCAGATTGGTGCCCCTGCCCATCCCCCCGCAACCGCTTTCCCACAGGCAGGTGCAGCGCGCCGGTGCAAGCCGCACGACAGGCCGGCTGACAGGCGTGAGCAGGTCCCGCCGCAAACCTGCCGCCCCTACCCTCGTCGACCGCCGGGTCCGTCGACCGGGCCGTCGACTGCGGTCGCGCAACCGAGAGCCCAGGGTCGTGGCCGGGAGGGGGCGGCATGGAGCGGACCACAGGGACGGCACTCCCGAGCCCCCGTCCGCCGCGCGCCACGACTCCCCCATCGGAAACGGCTCCGCGCGCGGCCGCGCCGGTCGGCAGCTCCACCGACGAGGTCATCACCGGCTACGAGCGGTCCCCGAGCGACGTCCTCCGCACCGTCGTGTTCGCCGTCCTCGCCCTGCTGCTGGTCGCCCTCGCCCGGTGGTCGCGGGACGAGGTCGCCGCGGTGGACGAGGACCTCGTCCAGCGGCTGTCGTTCCTGACGCCGGCGGTCGGGCGGGTCCTGGCCGGTGCGGTGACCCTGCTGATCCTCGCGTCGGTCCTCGCGGCGTGGGCGACGCCGCTGGTGACCCGCCGTTCCCGCGTGCTGGGTTCCCTCCTGGTCAGCGGCGTCCTCGCGGTGCTGCTGGTGCAGGGGGCCGACTGGGTGGTCGACCGCGGGGACGCCGACGCCCTGGCCCGCGAGGTCGCGCGGCGCGATGGCGTCGACACCGCGCTGACGGTGGCCGGGCTCGCGGTGATGGCCGCGTCGTTCGTCGTCCTGGCGCCGTTCGTGTCCCGGCGGTGGCGGCGGGCCGGGGCGCTCCTGCTGGCGCTGGTCACGCTGGTGCGGCTGCTCGTGCCCGTCGCGCACCCGGGCACGGTGGCCGTCGCCGTCCTCCTCGGCGCCCTGGCCGGCTCCGGCACGCTGCTGCTGCTCGGCCGCCCCAGCCGACGGCCGACGACGGGTGCCGTCGCCGCCGCCCTGGCCGGCAGCGGCCTGCGCCCGGCCGAGCTGGCGCCCGCGGTGGTCGACGCTCGCGGGTCGGTGCCCTGGGTCGCCACCCTCGCCGACGGCGACCGCGTCTTCGCCAAGGTCATGGGCGCGGACAACCGGGCCGCGGACCTGCTGTTCCGCGCCTACCGCTTCCTGCGGCTGAAGGACGTCGGCGACGAGCGGCCGTTCTCCTCGCTGCGCCGGACCGTGGAGCACGAGGCGCTGGTGTCCCTGCTGGTCCGGGACGCCGGTGCGCGCACACCGCGGCTGCGGGCCATCGCGCCGGTGGGGTCCGACTCGTTCCTGCTGTCCTACGACCTGATCGACGGCGCGACCCTCGACAAGCTGTCGGACGACGCCGTCACCCCGCCGGTGCTCCAGGGGATCTGGGAGCAGGTCGCCGTCCTCCGCCGGCACTCGGTGGCCCACCGCGACCTGCGCCGGGCCAACATCCTGCTCGACGACACGGGCCGCCCGTGGCTCATCGACTTCGGCTTCAGCGAGGTCGCCGCCTCCCCCGCGCTCCTCGACGCGGACGTCGCCCAGCTCCTCGTCGCGCTGGCGCTGGACGTCGGCGTCGAACCGGCGGTCGACGCGGCGATCGACCGGCTGGGGCCCGAGGCGGTGGCCGCTGCGCTCCCCCGGATGCAGCCCAACAGCCTGAGCGGCGCCACGCGGGACGCGCTCAAGCACCGCAAGGACCTCGTGCCCCAGATCCGGGCGGCCGTGTGCCGGCGGAGCGGGGTCCCGGAGCCGAGGCTGGCGGACCTGGAGCGCGTCCACCTCAAGACGGTGCTCACCGTCGTCCTGCTGGCCGTCGCCACCTACCTCCTCGCGCCGCAGCTCGGCGACGTGGGCGGCATGGTCGCGCGGGTCCGGGAGGCCGACTGGGTGTGGCTGCCGTGGATCCTGGCGGTGTCCGCGCTGACCTACGCGGGCGCCACGCTGAGCATCGTCGGCGCCGTCCCGGCCCGGCTGCGCCTGCTGACGACGTTCGTCGCCCAGCTCGCGTCCTCGTTCGCCAGCAAGCTGGCGCCGGCCGGGATCGGCGGGATGGCGCTGAACGTGCGCTTCCTGCAGCGGAGCGGCGTCGACCTGCCGGTGGCCACGTCCGGGGTGGGGCTGAGCTACGCGGCCGGCTCGGTCGTGCACGTCGTCCTCATGGTCGTGTTCGCCGTCTGGGCCGGGCAGTCGGCCTTCGGCTCGCTGCGGCTGCCGCGCCCGCAGGCCGTGCTGTGGGGGGTGCTGGCGGTCCTCGCACTGGCCGCCGCCGCGCTCGCCGTCCCGGCGGTGCGCCGGCTCGTGGTTGGGAAGGTGGTCCCGCTGCTGCGCCGGTCGGTCGAGGGTGTCGGCGCCGCCGTGCGGCGCCCCGCGAAGCTGGCGCTGCTGCTGGGCGGCGCGGCGGTGATCACCCTCGGCTACCTGGTCTGCCTCTACCTGTCCACGCGGGCCTTCGGCGGGGGCCTGGACCTGGCCACCGTGGGCGCCGTCTACCTCGCCGGGGCCGCCATCGCCGCCGCCGCGCCCACTCCCGGCGGCCTCGGCGCCCTGGAGGCCGCGCTGATCGCCGGGCTGGTCGCCGCCGGGATGGACCACACGGTCGCCGTCCCGGCGGTCTTCCTCTACCGGCTGGCGACGTTCTGGCTGCCGATCCTGCCCGGCTGGGCCGCCTTCGCCTGGCTCCGGAGGTCCGACTACGTATAGGAGGGGACGACGATGCACGCATCCGCGCCGCGCATCCTGAGAGCCGCGGACGGGCCGGTGATGGGCGACCCGGCCGGCGTCCGGGACCGCTTCATGGTCGACGGGGACGACGCCGGCGGCCGGTTCGCCCTCGTCCAGCACCTCTTCGCCCCCCGGTCGCTGGCCGCCCCGCTGCACCGGCACCACCGGGAGGACGAGTACATGTACGTCGTCTACGGGCGCGTCGGCGCCGTCCTCGGGGACGACGAGGTGGTCGGCGAGCCCGGTGACCTTATCTTCAAGCCGCGCGACCAGTGGCACACGTTCTGGAACGCCGGGGACGGACCGGCCGCGGTGCTCGAGCTCATCTCCCCTGCGGGGCTGGAGCAGTTCTTCCGCCGGCTCGACGGGCTGTCCGAACCGCCGACGCCCGAGCAGCTCGCCGAGATGGCGACGCCGTTCGACTGCGACGCCGACCCGGAGGGGACCCAGCGCATCATCGAGCGGCACGGCCTGACGTTTTAAGGGCCGGTCCTCCTCAGGGCACGACCAGCTCCTGCGTGCCGTCGGCGTCGCGGACCGTCACCCGCTCCACCTCGCTCCGGAGGAGGTGCTCGGTCGCCCGCACCGGGGTCGGGTCGGCCGGCGGGCCGGGGAACGCCGGCTCCAGGTGGAGCGTGTAGTCCCGCCGTCCGGCCGCGACGGCGTCGAGCTCGAACCAGACCCGGCAGCCCTCGGTCGGCGCGGTCACCATCGCCGACAGGCGGCGCCGCTCCCCGCCGAGGTTCTTCCACTCGTAGGCCTGGTCCGGCTTCGTGACGACGAGGTGGTGCCCGGGGGTGGTGTCGGAGCCCGTGGCGATCCAGCGCTCGAACAGCGCGATCCACTCCGCCGGCCAGGGGCCGCCCACCGGGAGGCCCGGCATGTTCAGGCTCCCCTCACCGCGCAGCCGGGTGAGGATCTCCTCGCGCGCCGCCCACACCGTGTCGAGGTCCCACAGGTCGATGCCCGGTGTGACCAGGGAGAGCATGTGCGCACGGTCGAGCAGCCGGAACAGCGGCCGGATGTGCAGCTCGAACACCGGGGGCCGCTGCTGCGCGGTCACGCCGGCCCCTCAGCGGACGCGGAGCGTCAGGTCGCCGAAGTCCATCGAGGAACCGGGGTGAGCCGCTGCCGCCGTCGCCGCTGCCGCCGCGTGCCCGCCCCCGTGGCCGCCGCCGTCCCCGTGGTCGTGATCGTGACCGCTGCCCGTGCCGCTCGCCGTGAGCGCGACCCTGACCTGCCAGTGCTCGCCGGCGTGGCTGGCCGCGAGGGCGCTCAGGGCGCGGCCGAGGTCGACGGTGATGTCGTGCGTGGCGTCCCCGTGCGCGTGGTGGGCGCGCCAGAAGTAGCAGACGTCCGCGAGGTGACGCCGGCGGAAGGTGCGGTCCGTGGTGCGCAACTTCTCGCCGGGGCGGGTGATGTAGACGTCCGCGCCGTAGGAGAAGGGCAGGGTCACGTGGACGTCGCCCAGCCGCAGCACCGCCTCCTCGACGCCCGTGTGCGGCACCGTGAAGTCGAGCGTGCGCACGAGTGCGGGCTCGGCGCGGGCGCTCGGCACGACGTCGAGCGCGGGGTGGGTCGGGAACAGCGCGTCGTCGGCGACGGGCGGCGGCGGGGCGACCTCGCCGGGCGTGTACTCGTAGACGTAGCCGAGCTGCGCCTCGGGATCGAGCGTGTCGCGGACGCGGAAGCGGTTCTCCTCGGCGTGCTCGCGGTCCGTGAAGAGCCCGCACAGCCGGCAGTCGAGGTCGGTGTCGGTCTGGAACTGCTCCTGCCACTGCGCCCAGAGCAGGTCGATGTAGCAGTGGAACGAGAAGAAGATCGGGTCCTCGGCCGCCGACCCGGGGTCGGCCATCGTGCCACCGACGAAGCCGTCGTGCGTGGTGTTGTGCGCGGGCTGCTCGAGCGCGCCGAACCCCTGGCCGAACTGGCCCTGGCAGTCCATCTGCCCGCCCGCGTGACCGCCGAAGGTCGTGGAGCTCTGGTCGGCGTCGGGGGTCGACCAGGCGGCCTTGCTGAGCACCTGCTGCTCGAGGTAGGCCCGCGGGAAGGGCAGGGCCGTGCAGTCCTCGGCCGAGGCGGTGCGGCACACCGGGTCGTCGTTGCGGAGCGGGTGGTGCAGGACCGAGTCCTCGTCCTCGAATGCCTTCGGGTAGCGCACCCCGCTCGGCAGCGCCGACCAGTCCCAGTAGGGCAGCGTCACGTTCGACGTCCGCGGCGGGTCCGAGCGCCGGAGCGCCTCCTCGAACAGGAAGAGGTGCGCGCGGTGCCACGGCAGGAAGGTGTCGTTGGCGTGCTCGCAGGGGCCCAGCATCGTGTTGTGCAGGTCGGTGAAGTACTGCAGCCCGTCGATGCTCGCGGGGTCGGCGTCCGAGATCTCCTTCAGCTTGGCGAAGGCGTGCTCGTAGTCGGCGAGCTCCTGCGGCGTGAGGCTGTCGATGTTCCTGCGGGAGCGGGGCTGGGCCATGGCGCCACCTCTCGGAGCTCGCGCTGTCGCAGCGCGCCGGGTGCGGCCGGACGAGGTGCGCCGCCGGGCGAGTCTGCCCCGGCCGCGTCACGACGGCGTCACCGCGGTGCTCCGGCGGTCGGCGGCGGGCGGCTGCCGACGGGCTTCTTCTCCACGCCGATGGGGGCGTCGGTGCGGGCGCCGTACCGGGGCACGCGGGCCGAGCTGATGGAGGTGCTCGACCTCGCCCGGGCCGGCGCGGTGCACGTCGAGGTGGAGAAGTACACGCTCGACGAGGTGCCCGAGGCCTACCGGCGGCTGCACGAGGGAGCGGTCCGCGGCCGCGCCGTCGTCGTCCCCGGGGCCTGATCGGCGAGGCCCCCTCCGGGTCAGCCCGGCCCTGGAAGACGGTAGGCGTGGGCGCGGTGGGCGACCCGGACGACGAGGATCCGCCGTTCGTCCTCGTCCACGTCGATCAGCACCCGATAGTCACCACGCCGTGCGCTACGGAGCCCGGACAGGGCGCCTGTCAGCGGCCTGCTGAGGCGTAGTGGGTTTTCGGGGAGCACGGTCGTGAGGAACTCCACGATCGCCGTGGCGACCTTGGCCGGGAGTTGACGCAGTTGCCGTCGCACGGCCGAGGAGACCTCGACCGTGAACGGCTCGGTCACTCAGCGAGCCCGAACTCGGCTCTCAGGTCGTCACCCGACACAGTCCGCCCCTCACGCTGCTCGGCACGAGCGTCATCGACGTCGGTACGGACGTCCGGCTGCGACAGCCAGAACAGTGTCTCGTGCAGGGAGTCGAGGTCGGCCTTCGCCATGAGGACGGCGGCCTCTCGGCCATGGCGCGTGATCGTGACGATCTCGTGCGTCGTCTCGGCCGCCTCTACGAGGGACGACAGCTTGTCTTTGGCCTCGCTCAACGGGATCGACGTCATGGTCAGAGTCTAGCCTGACTTCTGGCCAGACCATCGGCACGGGACGCACGGTGGGTGCACTGGTCCCTAGCCTCGCCGGTACCGATGGCTGGAGCTCCCGACGGAGGTCGAGGCGCGCACCCTACCGTTCTCCGACGAGTCGGTGGCCGTGGACGGCGTCGTGGCGATCGGCGGCGGACGGCTGCCGACCGGCTTCTTCTCCACGCCGATGGGGGCGTCGGTGCGCGCGCCGTACCGGGGCACGCGGGCCGAGCTGATGGAGGTGCTCGACCTCGCCCGGGCCGGCGCGGTGCACGTCGAGGTGGAGAAGTACACGCTCGACGAGGTGCCCGAGGCCTACCGCCGACTGCACGAGGGAGCGGTCCGCGGCCGCGCCGTCGTCGTCCCCGGGGACTGATGCGCCTGCCGAGCGACCGGGCCAGCCGGGCGCGGCTGGGGCGCAGGGTCAGCCCGCCGGCATGGCTTGGGACGACGAGGAAGTGGCGCCAGTTCCGTGGCGCGCCGGTCCGGTCATACGGTGACCGTCGTGCGCAGATCGCTCAGTCGCGACGTAGTCGAGGAGCTGTACGCCCGGGCCTGTACGCCGGAGCAGCACCGTGCGGCGGCCGAGAAGCTCGCGGCTTGGGCGGAGGAGGTCCGCCCGGACGACGACGGCGTCTCCCCCGCGTCCCTGCTGGTGAGCGCCGGCGAGCACCTCACCGAGGCTGGGGATCTCGAGGGTGCGGTGGCCCTCTTCCGCCGGGCTGTGGTGGCCGGGCAACCCGTGCCGCCCGACGTCCGCTGCTACCTGCACGGCGGGCTGCTGGAGCTGGGCGATGCCGGAGCCGCACGTCGGATCGCCGAGGAGCTGCGCCACGAGCGCCCGGTCGACGGGGACGTCTACCTGTTCCTCGGCGAGAACCACGAGCTGGCGGGTGACCTCCGTGAGGCACACCGCTGGCTGACGATGGGGGCACGGCGGACGTTCGACGACGTCGAGGACGGCGACGACCGGGCGGCAGAGGACGCCGCCGGTCTGCTGATGGCCCGGCTGCGCGTGCGGCACGCCCTCGAGCTCCCGCTCGACGAGTACGACACGCTCGTCGCGTCCGCGTTGCTCAGCGCGCGCGACACCCCCGACTGACGGCGCTTGACGCCCGCGCGCCGGCGCGGTCGGCTGACCCTCGTGACCGAGGAACCCACCGACGGCTGGCACCAGCCGCTGCGACACGTCCGGGCCGACGAGCTCACCGAGGACACCGGCCAGACCGACGGCATGACCCGGCGTGAGGCGGTGTCGGCCAGGACGGTCGGGTCCCGGCGGGTGTGGATGGGCCAGACGCACGTCGCCCCGCGGACGTCGTCCGGTGACCACCACCACGGCGACTCCGAGACCGCCATCCACGTGCTGCGCGGCCACCCGGTCTTCGTCTTCGCGGAGGACGGCGAGGAGGTCCGGCTGGCCACCGGGCCCGGTGACTACGTCTTCGTCCCGCCGCACACCCCGCACCGCGAGGAGAACCCGACCGACGAGGAGGCCGTGGTGGTCATCGCCCGCAGCAGCCAGGAGGCGATCGTGGTCAACCTGCCCAGGCTGACCTGACTCCCGGGCGACGTGGGACGGCGCAAGCCCGGGACGTACCCGTACGACTACACGCCGGGCGACGACCGGCGGTTCGTCGACAGCGGGGTCGGCGGCACGCTGCGGGTGTTGCACGGCCCCGGGCGCGGCATGGGGATGACCGAGGGCGTCGTCTGCCGGGTCGAGGTCCTCGACGGGGACGGCGCCCTGCTGGACGAGGCGGAGGCGGGCACGCTCGGCAAGGAACACCGTCTGCGAGGGACCGTGCCCGGAGACCGGGTCGAGGTGACCGTGTCGGCGCACCACGAGTCCGACGCGGAGAGCGAGCTCACCACGCGGACCGTCGTGCTCACCGGGGACCTCGCCGACGTGGTCCGCTTCGGGGTCGGCCCCGGTTGGGACCAGGTGGCCGGGGCGGACGCCGGCGAGCTGCCCCGGGGACCGGCGAGCCCGACGCCGCAGCTGTGGGGTGCGGGTGTGCGGCTCCGCGGGGCCCGGCCGGGATGACTGTGTCGCCTTCGCGCGCGCGGAGCGCGTCATCGAGGCCGGGAGCGCCTCGTGGTCGCCATGGCGACCGGAGCGGGACGCCGAGCGGTCACAGTCCGAGATAGACGCGCAGTTGCCCTTCGATGTGAACCATCTCACTCGGTGCGAGCAGCCCACGGCGCCGACGGCATCGGCCGCGAGCCACCGCTTGGACGCCGGTGATGTCGACGTACGACTCGTCGTACCGGGTGAGACCGGCGTCGGAACCCAGCGGGATGTGCGTGAGCGACGGCCCGGTGGTCCCCGTGACCGGTAGGACGACGACGTGGCCGAGCCTGGTGTTCAGGGCGTTGATGCTGAGGACGACGGCCGGGTGCACGCCGGAACCGGGGAGTGCGACGTCCCACACCTCACCTCGCAGCGGTTCGGGCAGGGCCACGGGTCAGGACGGGTCCGCGTCGTCCGGCTCCCCCGCCACCACGCCGAGGGGCAGGGGCGGCTCCTCGTCGCCGTAGAACTCCGCCACGCTGCGCGCCATGCGCTCCTCGGCCGCGCGCTGGTGCAGCAACTGCAACGCGGCCTTGACGATCTCCGTCCGACCGGAGAGCCCGAGGACCTCGGAATCCGCCTGCAGCTGGGCTGACAGGTCCCGGCTGATGCGCGCCTGCCAGACCTCGGTGCCGACCAGACTCTCCGCCATGTGTACGACTATGTGTCGTACATCCTCCCTGGTCAAGCTCCCTCGCTGGGCACTCCAGAGGCGGGCGAATGGGCCCGGCCAGGAGGAACGCCCGACCCTCCTGACGAGAGCTGCAGGCGTCGCTAGCGTCGTCCCGATGCCGAAGCGCAAGCACCGCAGGAAGCTCTCCTCGGGGCCGCGTGGCCGCCGGGACGCGGCCGCACGCCGGGAACGGCGCAGCCCGGACCTCCTCGACCAGGTCGCGGGGGCGCTCGCCGGCGGGGAGCCCCTCGACCTGCTCGCACTGACGAGCGCCTTCCTGGCCGCCACCGATCCGCGGGAACGCCGCCTGCTGGGCGCCCAGGACGAACCCTCGCTGCCGCCGCGCGAGGAGATCGTCGCGACCTTCTTCGAGGTCCCGCTGCCGGAGACCTCGGCCCTGCTGACGGCGATCGCCGTCCTGACCGGGGACGACGTGCTGCGCTCGCGGGTCCGCCGGGAGGTCGCCGCCAGAGCGGACGTGCTCCCCCACTGGCTCGCCGAGCTGGACCGGGCGCGGCCGCACGACCGCGTGCTGCAGATGGCGCACGTGCTCGGTGACGGCGAGAACCTGGTGTGCGGCGTGGTGCTACCCGGTGGCCCGGAGCTGTCGGTCGCCGTCTACGTGGACCACAACCTCGGCACGGTCGCCAAGGACGGCTTCGTGGTCCCGGGCGCACTGCCGGCGCTGGTCGAGATGATGCGCAGCGAGGCCGACGACCCCGACGTCAGCCTCACCGAGCTCGATCCGGCCGAGGCCCGGGCCCGGATCACCGAGGCGGTCGAGCACGGCGCGCTGGTGTTCCCGCCGCTGGTGAGCGACACGTGGCCGGCCTGCCGGCCGCTGGTCGAGTGGGCCGTCGGCCTGCTGCCGACCGGTGGCCGCGGGTACGTGCGGCCGGAGTGGAGCGAGGCGGACCGGCAGTCGCTCGCCGAGCGATTCCTCGCCTCACCCTTCGCCGCCGGGCTGGACGACGCCGACTCCCGCGACCTGCTGGACGACCTGCTGTGGTTCGGCACGGACTACGGCCCGGGCGATCCGCTGCGCTGGAGCCCGGTGGCCGTGGAGATCCTGCTGACCGACTGGATCCCGAGGAAGATCGTCGCCGACTTCTCCCAGCTGGCGAAGGCACCGAACGTCCTGCGCGCGCTCATCCGGTTCAGCCACGCGGAGCGCGGCATCCGCCCCGGGCTGACCGAGGAGACGCTCGCCGCCGTCGACGAGTGGGAGCCGGAGTACCAGGCGGCGATCCGCGCACCGCGGCTGCAGGGCCCCGAGGCGCTGCTGGCCGCCATGGGCGCCCTCGACCCCGAGGAGTACCTCGACTCCGTGGAGCTGACCGAGCTGCGCCGGGCCGTGGGCGGCGCGCGGGCACTCGACCAGCTCGACGACGCGCCCCTGCCGGACGAGCCGTTCGCGGAGGAGCGGGTGCCGGCGGACGTCCGCGACCGGGTGACCGAGGTGCGGGAGCTGGTCGACCGGTGCTGCGACGCGCTGCTCGACGTCGAGCACCGGACGGCGGCCCGCCGGCTGCTGGCCGCCGTCGCGGAGGGCGGCCCGGGCATCTTCCGCCGCCGGGGCCGGGCGGAGACCGCGGCCGGGGCGATCGTGTGGCTGGTCGCCAAGGCCAACCGCCGCGTCGGGTACGGCGGCGACCTGGCGGCCAAGGACCTGCTGGGGCACTTCGGTGTGGGCTCGGTGTCCCAGCGCAGCGAGCCGATGCTGGCGGCGATAGGGGTCGATCCCCACGACCGCGCCGAGCTGGAACTCGAGTCCCCGGCCTACCTGACGGCCGCCCGCCGTCGGCGGCTCATCGCCGACCGGGACCGGCTGGCGGGCAACGACCGCTGACCGGCTCGGCTGGGCTCTGGCGCCCGCAACCGAGCTGGTGGGCCGGCCATGGCTCTGCGGTCGACGACGTCCCGATCCTCTGCTGCCCGTCGACACCGGTGAGCGGCCGTCCGTCGACACGGTGCGGACGGGCGCCGCTGGCCCATTCGTCGGGCTGGTCCGCCCATGGTCCCTGAGTTCGAGGAGTGGCTGTGGACCACGTCCGCCGTCCACAGATGCGCGACGGCGCACCGGTGGTCGTCCCGCGGTACTCACGATCACCGCATGCGGGGACCGTTGACCATGCAGATCGTCGGCAGCCTCAGGCTCGATGCCGAGACGCCGGAGGCGCAGCGGGCCTGGGCCGCCCAGCTGGTGGCGTGGGCCGCTGATCGCCATCCCGAGGACTCCCCGGAGGTCACTCCCGCTGCCCTGCTCATAGAGGCAGGGGAAACCGTGGAACTCCTCGGCGACCACCCCGCCGCCCTGGACCTGTATCGACGAGCAGCAGCCGCCGAGGGCACGGTCGCCCCGGACGCGCGTTGCTACGTGCACCGTGCGCTGGTGGCGACAGGGGAGCTGCCCTCAGCCCGCAGGCTCGCCGAGGAGGTCCGCAGGTCCGCTCCGGCCGACACCTCCTCCTACGCGATGATCGGCGAGACCTGGGAGAAGGCCGGCGACCTCGTGGAGGCCCACCGGTGGATGAACCTCGGGCTGCGCGCGCTCGGCCGACGAGCCGAGGGCGGTGATCCGACAGCCACGGGCATCGACCTGATACTGCTGCTCATCGTCCGCAGGCGGCTCTGCCGGGCCCTGGAGCTGCCACCCGACGCCGGGGACCGTCTGGCCGGTCTGGCGGTGCCTCGGTGATGACAGGCAGACGCCGAGACCCGGACGTGGAGCTCGTCCGCGGCACATGAGGGATGGGAGAGGCCGGCTCACCATCTCGCAGACCCTCTGCAGCTCCCAGCCACCCGGTAGCGACAACGAGCATTCGGCTTGATGGAAAGCGTCGTTGTGACGACATTGTCCGTATGGTCCTGATGACGACCCAGGAGGCTGCCGAACGCATCGGCGTGTCCGTCCGGCACGTACAGCGCCTGGTCGCTGCCGGGGACCTGGTGGCGGTCGGTCCCGACCGCATCGACGCGGGGTCCGTGGCCCAGTGGACGGCCCAGCGCACAGGCGGTCGGCTGCGCGCGTGGGAGGAGCCGACCGCATGGGCCGCCGTTGCCCTCCTCGAGGGCGTTCCGGCCCCGTGGCTGGGGCAGGCCCAGCGGTCACGTCTCCGGTCGGCACTCGTCGGGATCTCCGGGGCCGAGCTCGCTGCTCGGGCCCGTAACCGGGCCATGATCCACCGGTACCACGCGCACCCGCGAGCGCTCGACCACCTCGCCCGCGACATCGTCGCCTCCGGGGCGACCCGGGGCATCGGCGAGTTGACCGCCACTCCGGGTCGGCTCGACGGGTACGTCGACCGTTCTGCCGTGCAGCGGTTGGTGGAGCGTTACCGGCTGGAGACCGATCCCGCAGGCAGCGTCACCCTGCGCGCGACGGGCATGCGGAGGGACGTCGTGGCGGAGCTGGCGCAGGGACGCCGGCACGTCCTGGCCGGCCTCGACCTCGCCGGATCGACGGACGCTCGTGAGCGCTCGGAGGGCCAACGCCTCCTCGAAAGGGCGCAGGAGGAGCTCCGTGGCTGACGTGCTCCGACCCCCGACACCGGTCGGCGGCTGGGGTCGCCCGTGGCCGGACGTGGCCGAGCTGGCCGCAGTCGTCCCGCATGAGGCGTGGACCTTGATCGGCGGGCTGATGGTCCAACTGCACGCGGTCGCCGCGGGTCTCCCGGTGGTGCGGCCGACGAACGACGTCGACGTCCTGCTGCACGTGGAGACCGGTCGGGGCCGCGCGCCACAGCTGGCCACCGCCTTGGAAGGCCTGGGGTACCGGCTCAGGCCGAGCATCGATCCCCGCGCGGGGACGGCGCACCGGTTCGTGCGCGACGGCGCCACCGTCGACCTGGTGACGTCCGGGCCCGATCGGTCCGTCGTCGACATGGTCGCCGCCGACCACGCCCCGCCCCAGCGGCTGGAGCGCTTCCGCGGGTACGACCTCGTGCAGGTGACAGGTGGGACGCAGGCGCGGCGACGGACCGTGCTCGCGGAGCTGGAGGTCACCGGGACAGCGCGGACGACGATCAGCGTGCCCGACGCATTCGGCGCACTGATCCTCAAGGCGGCAGCGCACAAGGCGGACACCCGTGACCGCGACCGTCACCTGACCGACGCCGCCGTGCTGCTCGCGTGCGTCGACCCGTTCGAGGACCACCCGCCCTCCGGCAGCGACCGGTCCCGGCTGCTCCACCTGCGCACGCACCTGGCGGACCCGACGGCGCCGGCATGGCTGCTGCTCCCCGAGGCGGCCAGGCGCAACGGTCAGGCCGCGCTCGACCTGCTCTGCGCCTGAGCACCTGGCGACCCGGTGCACCGCCGGATCGAGCCGAACGGGGCCGGGGTGGGAACGGGTGTTTCCACCACGGAGGCGTCGAGCAGCCTCGCTCCCGTCTCGCGCTGCGTCGTCGACGACGACCCAACGCATCGTGTCCTCCCGCGTGGAGGTCGCCGCCTCGGGGACAGTGGATCTCCGTGTCACGCAGCGCCCCGGATGCTCAGGTCCTCGAACGGCTGTCCTCTCTCCGGCAGCACCAGCAGGACGGACGTCGGTCCCCGCACAAACCGCTGCTGGTCCTCCTGGCGCTGGGCCGGCTCAGTGCCACCGGCACGAGTGCCCTCCCTTGGTCGGACGCCGAGGAGAAGCTGGCCGACCTCATCGCCGAGTTCGGCCCGACGTCCAGGACAGGCCGTGCGCAGAGTGCCGCGTACCCGTTCACCCGGCTCCGGGCCGATGGCGTCTGGACCCTCGACCGCGACGTCCCGATGGACAACGTCAGCCCGCTGCGGGAGGGCGTGACCGGCCGGCTGGAGGCATCGCTCGAGACCGCGCTGCGGAACCGCCCGGAGCTCCTGGACGAGGCGGCTCGCGGGCTGGTCGAGAGCCACTTCCCGGGCACGGTGGCGCCGGACGTCCTCGTGGCGGTCGGTCTCGACCCGGACCTGCTCGGGGGCCGTTCGGGCAGCGCGAGCCCCGACCAGCGACGGCGCAGCGGCACCTGGCCGGCCGCCGTCATCGCCGCGTGGGACCGGCAGTGCGCCTTCTGCGGCTTCGACGGCGCCGCGGGCGGAGCTGTGGTCGGGATCGAGGCGGCGCACGTCCGCTGGTTCAAGCTGGGCGGCCCCGACGACCTCGACAACGGGCTGGCGCTCTGCTCGCTGCACCACAAGCTGTTCGACCGCGGGATGCTCGGGCTGGACGACGACCTCGCCGTCGTCGTGTCCCAGCGCTTCTCCGCCCGGACGTCGCAGGGGCGGACCGTCTACGACTTGCACGGCCGGCGCCTGCGGCCGCGACCGGGCACTCCCCCACCGGCCGAGCGGCACGTGGCCTGGCACCGCGGGCAGGTCTTCCAGGGGACGGCGCTGGCGAGCTGAGCCCATACCCACGGTCAGACCTCGACAGGATGACCGGCCGGCGCTCCGTACCGCGCCACCGCGGTCGGCGTCCCGGCAGGGAAGTAACTCTCCCGGCGCCGAGCCAGCCGATCGAGCTCCCCGTTCCACGGCACGCGGTCGGCCTTCCGCTTGTTGTGCCGCCTGCACAGCGCCTGGCCGTTGGCGGCATCGGTCGCCCCGCCCCAGCTGTGCGGGTGGACGTGGTCGGCCTGGAGCGCCTCGGTCTCCCGACACCGACCGAGTAGCCAGGCGTGGTGCTCGCACCGGTGACCGGCCCGCTCGAGGAGCTGGGCCTTCTCGGCCCGGGAGAAGCTGCGGCGGGGGTCACGCGCATGCCCTCCGTGGACCATTGCGCGGCCGAGCTGGACCACCTTCGCGATCGCGAGCAGCACCAGGAGACCGGCCAGCCACGGGGTCGAGAAGACCTCCGCCAGAGCGCCCTGCAGCACCTCACCGACGATGTCGCCGGGGCTTGCCCCAGCTGTCCGCGGCTCCGCGAGGAATGCGCACATGCCGGTCTCAACGGATCCAGCGAGGCAGGACTGGAGCCTCCTTGCTCGTTTGAGCGAACCAGCCCGGACGTAGCGCTGCCGGAAGTCGCGACTCCAGGCGGCAAGCTCCGCCACCCGCTCAGCCGCTGCGAGCTCGCCGTGGCCGACGAAGCAGACTCTGGTCGGCATCCCGCCACGGTCGGCGTCCAGCGCATCGACCGCGGCGCGCGCCGAGGTGCCGTCGTCCCGCGCCAGGACATGAAGCACGAGGCTCACGCGTCGAGGAGCACCTCGTTGTCCGTGTCGCCGTCCTCAACCAACGGCTCGCCCTCAAAGCCGGCCGGGGCCTCCTCTCCGCCGAGCAAGACATCGGCATCGACGTCACGCTGCGCCGTCTTGCCCATGGCGGCTTCGATCAACCGCAGCAGAGCGGCTCGGCGGGCGAGGAAGAAGCCAGTGAAGTCGGCACTGCGCAGGGCGGCGGGCTCGATCTCATGGGTCGCGACGAGGCCGTCGAGCTCCTCGGCGCTGATGCCGGCGCCCGCCTGCAGCTTGGTCATGTAGGCAGCGGGTGAGGCACCACCGATGAACCGGTTGGTGGCGGCGCCGAGGGGCGTCTTGTTGACGATGCTCTCGCGCAGGTCCGGTTCGACGCTGTTGGCGATACACCAGGCCCTAGGGAAGACGTGGTGGATGTCGACCGCGAGGTTGGCGTACTGCACCTGGTCGAACGCCTGCTGGTACTTCCAGTCCCGGCAGCCACCGGCCATGAGCAGGGCGTAGATGCCCTTGTAGGCGGCGGCGTTGCGGGTCCGCAGCGACAGCAGGCGGGACTCGACGAAGGCGGCGTCGGCGACCGTCCGCGGTGTCGCAGCGGTCGAGTCGCCCGTGAGAGCCGCTCGTGCCCAGTCCGGCACCTGCTCGACGTCACGGGCGAACCGGGTCTCGACCGCGCCGCCGTACAGCTCACCGAGGACGCCGCACCAGTACCACTGGGCGATGCGCTTGCGGACGCCGACGATGTCCGCCTGGTCACCGAGCAGCACCTTGATCGCCGCCAGCGGCACCAGCTGCGTTCGGTATGGCAGGAACGCCGACTCGTGGATGTGCTGGTCGGCGAGAAAGGTCGCCGACCAGACGAACGCCTCGCGCAGGGGACCGACCCAGGTCAGGTAGTCCGTCAGCCCCAGTCGGAAGACGTCCTCCTTGCGGGCCGAGATGGCCACCGGGCGGTCACTCGTGTCGGCCCGGTGGCGCTGGTGGGTCGTCAGCAGCGTCACGGCCTGCAGGAAGTCGGTGTTAGCCACCCCGCTCAGCACCCGGTGCTCGGCGAACAGCGCCTTGGTCGCCGCCCAGTCGTCGTTCAGCCGGAAGTCCGTGCCGTGCTCATCGAAGTAGGCCTTGTCCCCGGCGAAGACGGCAGTCAGCAGCTCGAAGACGTTGAGTGGCAGCCCACCCGTGTTGACCTTCTCGAAGACCGTGGCAACAGCGGACTTCGTCGTCGTCTTGTCCAGCTCGATCGCCGGGATCTCGTAGCTCTGGGTGGGTGTGAAGACCTCGGTGTGGAAGCGGTTGACGAGATCGGCATCGTTCAGGGCGAGCAACCACGCGAAGGCCTCGGTGGGCTGGCTGATCAGCCGAAGGGGGAAGAGCCCGCTCGCCCGCTCCTTGTCGGGCGTCGAGACGTCGAGGACGACGTCCTTGCCGAAGTTGGTCCGGACGACGCCGTCCCCGGGCAGTGACCTGACCGCCTCGTCACGACGGGCCGGATCGGCGATCGCGAGCCGTAGGTCGAGGTAGTAGCGGCGGTCCATGAGCTTGCCGCGGACGTCCTTGGTCGCGACCACGCCGTCCCCGGTCAGCGCCTGAAAGAGCGATGTGAGGCGCTGCTGACCATCGAGCAGGAGGTGGTCGGGTGCGACGTCGATGGCAACGGTCGTGCCCTCCACCGGCTTGGGTTTGAATCGCACCTGGTCGTTGCCGGTCTGGAGGAGCATGACGACGCCGAGCGGATGGCCCAGGGTGATCGTCACCAGGAGGGAGCGGATGCGCTCGTCGTCCCACTTGTAGCCTCGCTGGAAGTCAGGCAACTGGATGCGTCCATCGCCGACCTTCTGCATCAGGTCGCTCAGCTTGTACTGCGGCGTCTGGAAACCCACACCGTGACGGTCGCATCAACATGCCGTGAGCGCAGTTACCGGAGGCCCTGGACTTCTGTCGCGCGGAGTCACGCGTCCCGTGCGACGCACACGCCCCTCGTGTCTCCGACGCTTCGGCGATGCGCCTCGGCGACGAAGGTGGCGACTGCGCTCAAGCTATGGTCGAGGAGTATCTGACTGCTCACTTTTAGTGACACCCGTGGCTCCACCGACGGGCCAGAATCTCAGATCTGTGAGCCCGCATGACCCCGCTAACGACGAGATGACGTGACCTACGCGGATGCCCCTGGAATCGTCGTCCCGCTCGGAGGCGACGGGTTGGGACGACTCGAGCAGGTGCTGTCGCAGTCCGACGGTGACGACCGACGCGCGCTGGCCGCCAGGCTGCTGGCCGAGGTCGTCGACGTCCCCTCGATGTCGGTCGAGGCGGCGGAGTGGCACGGCGACGCGCGAGCCGTTCGCGCGGCCTCAATCAGTCCCGCCTCCGAAATCGGCCGCGCCCTCACGACGATCACCCGGGCGGCTCCCAGCGCCACTCGGGGGGCCGGGACGCTGTACCGGATGGTGCTGCCGGCGAAGCTGGCCGCCGGCGTCTCGGCAGGAGTGCTCAAGCCGATGCAGGACGCAGCCGGGGTTGGCATCAAGGCGGCCATCGTCGACGGCTCTCACGTGATCCGGGGTGCTGGCAGATTTGTTCCGGTCCCCCTCAGGCGGACCGCCTCCGTCGCTCCTTTCGGATTCACCGCCGGTCTGGCGCTCATTACCGCTGCGATGGAGTACCAGGCGCGCAAGGACGAGCAGGAGCGCTTTCAACGCATCGAGCGCAACCTCGACAAGCTGGTGAAGCACGCGCAGGACGACGAGCTGAGCAACCTGGCCGCCTCATGGCGACTCCTCAAGCAGTCAGCCGCACTCCTCCTGGACGGGCAGCGCCCCTCAGGCGGTGACGGCAACGACGCGGCGGCCTTCCACGCCCACAAGGCTTTCCAGCGAGCGATGACGCGGGTCAACCGTTGGAAGCTAGCAGTGGCGCAGCTAGAAGATGACCCGACGCCGGAGTCGATGTCCGAGCACCTGTCCACGATGTTCCAGCCGGGAGGCGACGTGTCAGCAGAGCTCGAGCTGGTGTTCTCCGCACTGCAGCTGGAACGCGCACGCATCCTGCTCGTCGGCGAGCAGAAAATCCGACAGTCGGACGACATGACGCTGGACGGCTTCCGGACCGTCCTCGCAGACAGCCTGGCCGAGGTGACGGCCGCGGAGGCAGATCTCCTCGCCCTCGCCGATCGGCTGGAGGCCATCCAGCTCAAGATGCCCGACGGCATCCTGTCCGGCTGGTGGGGAGGTACGCGCCCCGACGACGCCATGCGTGCCCAGCGGCAGCTCAGCGTGGTGGCTCGGACCATGCGCCAGGCACTCCTCCCGGCCGAGCAACGCCCCCTCGCAATCGACGTCGTGGTCGAGTCGGACGGGACGATGACGCTGCTCGACCCCGAAGGGGTCAAATAAGTCGTCCTGCTGGTGGGCGCAGCTGAGCGGCCTGCACCGTGAAGCGGTAGGGCGACCGGCCAACGGGACGGCGCGCGTCCTCAGAAGCGCAACGAGACCGGTCGATTACGTTGAGCTTATGGGGGACGTGCCCACCGGGCTGTACGAACATCTGGTCACCGATCGGCTCAGCAAGGAACTCGTAGCCACGCCCGCTGACCTCGTCCAACTGGGCGCGCTCGACCCGGCGGACGCGCACGAGGCGCTGACCCGCCACATCGCCGACCTTGTTCGTCGCGCGCTGCGGGCTGCGGGAGGAGGTGACGCCGCGGCGATCAGCCGTCAGGTCGAGATAGCCAACCGGATCATCGCGGCCATCAGCACCATGGCTCCAGCGAGCGCCGAGCAGGACGCCGCCGTTACCGACCCGGCCCGCACCCTTCTGGCAATCGCCCCGCCAAGCGGCGTCCCCGGTCCCACGTCATTCCCCGATCGCCCCGCAGTCCCGCTGTCGACGAGTGCGTTGCTGGTCAACGGTCGTGGCCAGCCGCGGATCGGCTACGAGGTGACCCGCGAGATGGCCTCGGCCGACCGGGTAGACCTGTTGTGCGCCTTCATCAAGTGGCAGGGCCTTCGGGTCATCGAGAAGCAGCTCAGCGAGCTGCGCGAGCGCGGCGGCCGGCTGCGGGTCATCACCACCACGTACATGGGTGCTACCGACCAGCGCGCGCTCGATCGCCTCGTTGAGCTCGGCGCCGAGGTCAAGGTCTCCTACGAGACGCGGACGACGCGGCTGCACGCCAAGGCCTGGCTCTTCCACCGCGCCTCCGGCCTGTCGACGGCGTACGTCGGCTCGTCGAACCTCTCCCGCACCGCCCTGACCGACGGTCTCGAGTGGAACGTGCGGTTGTCCAGCGTCGAGCAGGCGCACCTGCTCACCACGTTCGCCGAGACCTTCGACAGCTACTGGCTCGACCCGTCGTTCGAGACCTACGAGCCGCACCGTGACGGCGACCGTCTCCGCGAGGCGCTGGCTGCGGAGCGCGGCGGGCCATCCGACCTGCCGATCGAAATCACGACGCTCGACGTCCGCCCCTTCGGCTACCAACGGGAGATCCTCGAATCGCTCGACGCCGAGCGGACTGTCCACAACCGGTGGCGCAACCTCGTGGTGATGGCGACCGGCACCGGCAAGACGGTCGTCTCCGCGCTGGACTACCGGCGGCTGCGCGACAGCGGCATGGTCGACCGGCTCCTGTTCGTCGCCCACCGCGAGGAGATCCTGGCCCAGAGCCTCTCGACGTTCCGGCACGTGCTGCGCCGGGGCGACTTTGGTGAGCTGTTCGTCGGCGGCCAGCGGCCCCGCGAGTGGCGGCACGTGTTCGGCTCGGTGCAGTCGCTCAATCAGCTCGACCTCGGCCAGCTCGCCCCCAGTCACTTCGACGTCGTCATCGTCGACGAGTTCCACCACGCCGAGGCGAGCACCTACCGGCGACTGCTCGAGCACCTCAACCCAACCGTCCTCCTCGGCCTGACGGCGACGCCCGAGCGCACGGACGGCGCCGACGTGCGCACCTGGTTCGGCGGACGCACCGCCGTCGAGCTGCGACTGTGGGAGGCACTCGAGCAGAATCTGCTGGCGCCGTTCCAGTACTTCGGCATCCACGACGACGTCGCCCTCGACCAGCTGCGGTGGAAGCGCGGCCGCGGCTACGAAGTCACCGAGCTGACCAACGTCTACATCGGCGATGACCACCGCGTCCGGCTGGTCCTGCAGGCGGTGAAGGACAAGGTCGAGGACCCCGGCCGGATGCGAGCGCTCGGGTTCAGCGTGAGCGTCCAGCACGCGCAGTACATGGCCGACCGGTTCACCAGGGCCGGCATCCCGAGCCGCGCGGTGACGTCGACGTCGAGCCGCGAGGAGCGGGCCGCAGCGCTGGCGGCCCTGCGCGACCGGACGGTCAACGTCCTCTTCACCGTCGACCTGTTCAACGAGGGCTTGGACATCCCGACCGTCGACACCGTGCTGTTCCTCCGGCCCACAGAGAGCGCGACGGTGTTCCTCCAGCAGCTAGGCCGTGGCCTGCGCCTGGCCGAGGACAAGGCGTGCCTGACCGTCCTCGACTTCATCGGCGCACAGCACAAGGAGTTCCGCTTCGACCTGCGCTTCCGCGCGCTGACCGGCAGCTCACGGCGGGGCCTGCAGCGCGACGTCGAGCAGGGCTTCCCCACCCTGCCGGCCGGGTGCCACATCGAACTCGACCGCGTGGTGCAGCGAATCGTCCTCGACAACATCAAGCAGTCGCTGACCGTGTCGTGGAAGGGGCTGGTCAGCGAGGCCAAGCACGAGCAGTCGCCGTCACTGGCCGACTTCCTTGAGGAGACGGGCGTCGAACTCGAGGACCTCTACCGCGGCAACGGCCGCAGCTGGCTGGACCTGCAACGGGCCGCCGGCTGGGTCGACGACGCGCCTGGGCCGGACGACGTCGCCCTGGGTGCCGCGCTCGGCCGGATGCTGCACGTTGACGACCTCGAGCGGCTGCGGTTCGTCCAGTCGGTGACGCGTCCCGACGCCGCAGCGCAGACCAGCGCCCGGCTGCGGCGGCTGGCCGCGATGCTGCACTTTTCTCTGCTCGGCTCGCGGTCGCCGTTCAACAGTGTCGAGGAGTCGCTGGCTCGACTGCTGGCCAACCGTGGCCGCGCTAAAGAACTCGTCGAGTTGAGCGATGTGCTGCACCAGCGGATCCACCGAGTCGCTCGCCCGCTGAGCGAGGCCGGCGACCGCCCGCTGCACATCCATGCGCGCTACAGCCGCGACGAGGCGCTGGCGGCCTTCGGGCTCGAGGACCTCAACGGCATCTGGGGCTCGGGCGTACGCTGGGTGCACGGCGACCGGGCAGACGTCTTCTTTGTGACCCTGCAGAAGACGGAGGCCCACTTTTCCCCCACCACGATGTACGCCGACCACGCCATCACGCCGACGTTGTTCCAGTGGGAGTCGCAGAACGCGACGGCCGAGCGATCAGCGACCGGGCGGCGCTACATCAACCACCGGGAGATGGGCACGTCCGTGCACCTGTTCGTCCGCGAGTCCAAGACGGCGGACGGCACGCTCGGCACACCGCCCTACCTGTACGCCGGACCGATGTGCTACGTCTCACACACTGGCGAAAGACCTATGCGCGTTCTGTGGCGCCTGACGCACGAACTGCCGGCCGATGTTTTCCATGCCGCCAGACTGGCATAAACCACGGATCACGCCGTCCCACATTGCCCATAAGAAAGCGACTGGTGGGCCCTGGGAAAGCTCCAGGGCCCACCAGTGTTCACGTTAGCGTGATTACCCTCCCGTGCGGCGGATCCAGTCAACCATCTGGTCAAGGTCGTGGGCCCACCAAATGGTGAGACCATCGGCCTGCGCCGACAGCAGGTTGGGCGGGTGGAAGACCCCAGAAATGACAGCCGCCGGCACGATAAGTTGCGTCCCAAATTCCTGAATCCAGGACCTGGCCTTCACCGCCGCGTCATTCTTGATGCGCTTAACCGAGTTGACCTTCGAGTTGCTGACCTTGCATTCAATGGCTAGCACCCGGTCGTCCCACAGACCCACGACTATGTCAGCCTTGCGACTTCCTAGCATGCTCTCGCCGCAGAACTCCCCCGGACTAGGTGCCGAACGAAGCGTGTTGATCACCCTAGGCTCTGCCTCGACAAATCCGGTTGATCGAAGTGTCGCCTTGACCAACTGTTCCTGAGCTTCCTTTGAATCCATACGCCGCGCCGTCTGGATGCGACTGGAGGCGAGCTGGGCAGCTGTCGACACAATCGCCGCCTCCCGCTCGGTCTGCAATGGCTCTCGACCGTCAAGCAGCCACGGAAACCGCTGACGGTCGACCAGGGCTACGATGGTCCGCACCACGGCAGATGATTGACTAGCCGCATTAAACCACCTCTTGTCCACTCCGCTAAGAGTCTCCAAGTCGTCCTCAGATATCGGCGGAGCAGCGATGTAGCGCAGCGCCTCTAGATATCTCGCAATCGCCAGCTCCCCACTCGACTGTAGGGATGTGAGATCCATCGAGAGCTCTAGAAGGCCCTCGATGGCGCTTCGAGCTTCAGCGAAGTGACCAGAGTACTCATCACGCGCCTCGCTTAGGCGTTCGTTCCGGAAGGCGTCGATGGCCTTGTCGGCTCCAGTTTGGAGCTGCTCAAGCGTCGATCGCGGTGGAGATAGGCTCATGACTCCTCAGCATAGACAAGTCCGGCACCATAAGTCGCTCCATCTCCTTCGGCTCAAACTTAGTCAACCCACCCGCATACACGCGCCCCTGGCTTAACATCACTCCCGTCCGAAGGGCCGCCGCTAAGCGAGACAGCACGTGGGCATCTAACTCTTGGCGGGGGTAGAGCCCATGAGCGATGTTGATATGACGCGCATCTACCGCGTTGATGACGAAGGCGGGCGCCTGGCGCGCCATGTAGGTAGCAAGGATAGGCGCTGGACCCTTAAGGCCAACCGACCACCACGCGCGGCGGTGGGAGGCGATGTAGCCCTTATCGGCACCCGCTTGCTTGGCCTTTTTAATAAAGACCTCTACCGCCTTGCGCTCATCAGACTCGAGACAGTCAAGGTCGGCGGGAATGTCCACGACGAGCTTGAGCCCCTTCCCATCGGCCAGCACTGGCCCGGCCGCAAATAGCTCCCGCGCCTTGGTCACCGAGGGGAATAGAACGGAATCGGGCAGCGCTCCCGCTTGAGCAAGGACCCAAATGGCATTAGCCCCGGTCACCGTCCCTCGGTGCACCCTGCATAGTTCACCGAGCTGAACAAAACCATCCGGGGTCATAGACGGCGTGCGCGCAAGAACGGACCAACGTGATTCCTCTGCGAGTCGCTGACGTGCAATCGGTCGGCCGGCACTCACCAGATCACCGAGCTCTGCCAGGGTGTTCACGTCGTTGATACGCACCGACTTTGACTGCTCGCCAACGCTGAACGTTGTAATTACGGCAGTCGTTTGGGTACCTTCGAAAGGTTCCGCGGTTGGTTCAAGGACATGCAGACTATCCGCGCCGAGATCGCCAAGCATCAGTGTGCGCACAATGGCGCCATAGTTGACATCGAGCCACTCTGCCGAAGTGACAAAACAACCCACGTCGCCGGGGCGAGCTAATAGAGCCGTCGACAAGATGAAGTGGGTGTGAAGCCCAGCGAGGCCGCTGATCTTGTAGCCGAGATCGGCGGCGGCTCGCTGCGCCCACTCCTTCGCAGTGCGGGAAAGTTTGTGGTGTCGTACATATGGAGGATTGCCCACGAAGGCTGTTACGCCTTCGACTTGCGGCAATTCAACTAAGGTGTAGTCAGCTTGGATGACGCGTGCATTGCGTGCACCAAATACAGCCAAAGTTGCTCTGGCCATAAGCGTCGCCAACGGATCGAGGTCGATCGCAATAACATGCAACCCTGCGTCCCGACGCAGGAAGGCCGCCAGGAACCGGCCAGATCCAGCGCCGGGGTCGACCACTCGTGTCGGACTCTGGTGGAGCGCCCACTCCACCATCGGTTCCACAATCGTGGACGGCGTATAGATCGCGCCGTCACTACGGCGAGTCGCAGCATCCCTGAGTGCACAGAAGGCGTCCCCGAGCGGGTCACTACCACTCTCGATACTTCGCCAAAGCTCCTTGACGAACTCCGGCGAGGGTCCCGGCAAGTCAGCTGCGCTTCGAGCGACGGCCTCCTCCTCTGGCGAAAGAGGACCTCCTACATCTAAAGCCCCCAGAGTGATGCAGGCGCGAATCAAGTCCAACTCGGTCTTGAGCACCTCAGGCACCGTTGCGCAGCTTGTAGACACCTCGGCGGACACGCTCAAAGAATCGCTCATCCTGCAGCGCGCTCCGATACGACGACTCCGGAGCTTTGCCAACCCGTGACCTAACCCCGTCCTTGATGTCAGAGATCGAGGCAGGCTCGGTGCGGCCGCGTAGGAAGTCGATCATAGCCTGACGCAACTCTCCGTGCGGCCGTCGACTTCGTTCCACGACCAACCCCCAGACTGATGTCGACGCAATTGCGTCGACAATACTGTAGGTGTCGAGCGACCCGCCAGGTACACGGCTCTTGATCCCGAGGTTCACAACGACATCGCCACGCCCGACTCGCACCTCCCGAGCATCGCCCCGGCCAATGACAATCTCGACGTCTGCGCCGGCGAAGCGGCCGGCTCAACCCACCGCCTCTCCGTACATGGGTCCAAGCTTCCAATGGCCAGGATCTGCCTGCTGCCCAACAGTGCGTACGCACGCCTACTCATGTGCGCGATCGCACCAACTGCGTTGGGTACGGGTTGTCCTGCGGACGTAGCAGGCTCCGTCAGCGACCGGTAGTCACGGGCCGCTGTGCCGTCTGAACGTCGTTCAGTGACCCACTGTACGACGCGTATGACTTTGCCGAGACCGGCAGAGGGCGGGGCCTGGACCGGCTCCGCTTGCGCCAACCAGATGCGGCTGACCCCGCCTGTGCGGCGTTGACGTGCACCTACTGATTCCGAGACCTAGCGGTTCTCGAGCGGCTTGTGGACTGACCCCGCCAGCGGCAGCCACAAGCGGTTGCCCTGTCGACCTGCGGGCGAAAAGGTGCCCTCGTGGCGATGCCGCCGGGGCGCCGCCCGAACGGAGGTGGCATGTACGCCCGATCCACCAGCATCCGCGGCAACCTCAGCAACCTCGACGCCGGCATCGCCTACGTCCGCGACGAGGTGATGCCGTCGGTGAAGCAGACCGACGGCTGCGTCGGCCTGTCCCTGCTCGCCGACCGCGAGAGCGGCCGCTGCATCGTCGCGACCTCCTGGGTCGACGAGCAGGCCATGCGCGCCACCGCCCACGAGGACCGCACCGTCCAGCACCGCCTCATGCACACCCTCGGCGGCGAGCACGCCGACATCCGGGAGTGGGAGGTCGCCGTCCTGCACCGGGAGCGCCCCGCCGGGGACGGCGCCGGCGCGCAGGTCACCTGGGCCCGCATCGCCCCCAACCACCTCGACGACCTGCTCAACGCCTACCGGCACAACCTGCTGCCCAAGCTCCAAGAGCTGCCCGGATTCTGCAGCGTCAGCATGCTGGTCGACCGGCGCCTCGGCCGGACCGCCAGCGTCACCAGCTTCGAGGACCGCAACTGGGTCGCAAGGGACCGGAAGGAAGCGAGGACCCTGCGCGAGCAGTTCGCGCAGGCCATGGGCGCCAGGATCGTCGACGTCGCCGAGATGGACCTCGTCCTCGCCCACCTGCACGTCCCCGAGTCCGTCTGAGCCCGAGACGCAGCGCCCCGGCGACCGTGGTCGCCGGGGCGCTTCTGCGACGGGGCAGGTCCACGACGTCCGGAGCTGGAGTGGTCACTGGTGCACGAGGGGCGCCGGTGTCACGAAGAGCCGCGTGCCGCGCCCCCATCCGAGGGTCGCCGCGCCACCGTCGTTCACAGGGGTTAACCTTCTCGACCGGTGACCTAAGTCACTTGACAGACGCAACCCAGTGACAGGCAGGCCGATGCTCTACAGCGCTTACGAGATGAACCGTCGGATGGGAGCGCCCCTCGTCGCGGCGTCCGAGTGGACCGCCCGCGCGCTGCAGGGCCTGCCGGCCCCGCTGGGCCGGACCCCGGCCGTCCGTCACATGGTGGCCGCCTGCGACATCCTCGCCAACGCGCGTCCCACCCACCACCGCCCCGCCTTCGGCATCACCACCGTGCCGGTCGGCGACCGCGAGGCGGACGTCTACGAGCGCCAGGCCCTCAGGACACCCTTCGGCACCCTGCTGCACTTCGCCAAGCCCTCGGTGACCGGCCAGCCCCGCGTGCTCGTCGTCGGCCCGATGTCCGGCCACTTCACGACGCTCATCCGGCCGACGATCAAGACGCTGCTGTCCGACCACGACGTCTACGTCATCGACTGGCACAACGCCCGCGACATCCCCGCCTCGCACGGGCCCTTCGGGCTCGACCAGTACATCGAGCACGTCATGCACGCGCTGCGCCACCTCGGCCCCGACACGCACGTCGTCGCCGTCTGCCAGCCCGCTGTCCCCGTGCTCGCCGCCGTCGCGCTGCTCGCGGAGGACGACGACCCGGCCCAGCCCGCCAGCGTGACCCTCATGGCCGGCCCGATCGACACCCGCGTCAACCCCAACCGGGTCAACACGTCGGCCACCGCCAAGCCGCTCTCCTGGTTCGAGCGCCGGGTCGTCGACACCGTGCCGGCGCGGTACGCGGGCGCCGGACGGCGGGTCTACCCCGGCGTCGTCCAGCTGACCGCCTTCATGTCGATGAACCCCCGGCGGCACCTCACCGCGCACGCGCGGCTGTACCGCGACCTGGTCACCGGCAACGCGGCCCGCGCCGCCACCACCCGCGCCTTCTACGACGAGTACGGCGCGGTCATGGACGTCCCGGCCGAGTTCTACCTGGAGACCGTCGGCCGCATCTTCCAGCAGCACGAGCTCCCCCAGGGCCGCTTCACCTGGCGGGGACGCCGCGTCGACCCCGGCGCCATCCGGCACACCGCGCTGCTCACCGTCGAGGGCGCGAACGACGACATCTGCTCCCCCGGCCAGACCGAGGCGGCCCACCGGCTGTGCACCGGCATCCCGGAGGAGCGCAAGCGCCACCACCTGCAGGAGAAGGTGGGCCACTACGGCGTCTTCAGCGGGTCCCGCTGGGAGGCCGAGGTCTACCCCGTCGTCCGGGAGTTCATCGCCGCCTCGCGCGACCGGGAGCCGGCGACGTCCCTCGGCTGACGCGAAGGGGCGGGCGGCCACGGAGCCGTCCGCCCCTGGCGCTGCCGACCGCCCGCTTGTCCCCTGAGCCCTCCGGGCGGGACCCTCGCCTCCCGGCCCGGGAGACGCCATGTCCCGCACCGCCGCTACGGTCCTCGCCGTCCTGCTCGCGGCCGCCTGCACCGGCAGGGACGACCCCGCCCCTCCCCCGTACCGGACGGTCCTGGCCACCGTGGACCTCGACGCCGCCGTCGGCACGGACGTCGTCGTCCACGACCTCGCGCCGAGCCCCGTGGGCCCGCCCATGGCCCTGGTCGGCGCGGCCGGTGCCCCGCAGAGCTGGCTGGTCGACCTGGACGACCGCGCCGCGACCGCCGTGCCGGCCGTCGAGCCGGGCAGCGAGCTCGTCATCAGCGACGACGGCACGCCGCTCGTGGTCGGCGCCGCGCTGACGCGGGCCGGCGGCGACGTCCTCCCGCTGCCCCTGGGCGGACCTCCCACCGCCGTCCTCCTCGTCGGGGAGACGCTCCACCTCGCCCGCGAGACCCGTCTGGTCACCGTCGACGTCGGCACCGGCGCCGTCCGCGCCACCGCCGATGCGCCCGCTCCGGTCACGCACCTCGCCCCGGCACCGGACGGCGGCCTCTCCGCCCTGGCCGACTCCCCCGACGACGGCGTCGTCCTCCTCCGCCTGGGTCCCGACCTGCGGGTGGTCGGCGACCCGGTCGTGGTCGTCCCGGAGCGCGTCAGCACGCCGACCGCGCTGCAGGTGACCGCCGACGGCACCGTGGTCGTCGCCGCCTACGTCGGCGCGGCGCAGGAGGACGGGCGGCTCGTCACCGTCGCCGACGGCCGGGTCCGGACCGTGGCCGACCTGACGGGCACCGACGACACCGCCCTCGACCTCGCCGTCGACGGCCGCGCCGGCTACGTGGTCCTGTCCGCCTCGTACCAGCCCGCCGAGCTGACCGCGGTCGACCTCGACACCGGCGAACGCACCGCGGTCGTCGGACTGTGCGGCGGCGCCGGCGCCTTCGGCGCGATCGTCCGCTCCGCCGACGGCAGCACCCTGACCGTCATCGGCTCCTGCATCGACGCCGAGGGGCCGACGACCACCGCCTTCGTCGTCGGGTGAGCCGGGCGGTCCCCCGGAGCCTCCGGGCCGTCCGCCCCTGGCGACGCGGGCACCGTAGGAGCCACGATCCGGACCCCACCCGGATCGGGAGGTCGCCGTGTACCTCACCCAGGGCCTGCACCGCCACGTCCAGCAACGCCCGGACGAGACCGCCACCGTCTGCGCCGGCCGCACCCGGACCCACGCCGAGTCGGTCGACCGCATCGCCCGGCTCGCCGCCGCGCTCCAGCAGCTCGGCGTCCGCGACGGCGAGCGCGCGGCCATCCTGTCCCTCAACTCCGACCGCTATCACGAGTTCCTCGCCGCGACGCTGTGGGCCGGTGGCGCCGTCGTCCCGGTCAACATCCGGTGGAGCGTCCCGGAGATCGCCGACTCGCTCGCCGAGGTCGACGCCCGTGTCCTCGTCGTCGACGACGTCTTCGCGGCCTGCGTCGACGGCATCCGGACGGCGCACGGCCGGCTGCAGCACGTCGTCCACGCCGGCGACGGCCCAACTCCCGACGGCACGCTCGCCTTCGAGCAGCTGGTGGCGGCGCACGACCCGGTCGAGGACGTCCGCCACGGCGGCGACCGGCTCGCCGGCGTCTTCTACACCGGCGGCACCACCGGCCGGTCCAAGGGCGTGATGCTCAGCCACGACAACCTGCTGACGTCGGCGATGGGCGCGCTGGCCACCGACCACGTCCCGCCCGGCGGCCTGCTCCTGCACGCCGCGCCGATGTTCCACCTCGCCGCCTTCTCGACCTGGGTCACCGGCGGCGTGCTCGGCGGCACGCAGGTGATGATCCCGGTGTTCGACCCGGTCGCCGTGCTGACCGCCGTCCAGGAGCACGGCATCACCGACGTGCTGCTGGTCCCCACGATGATCCAGCTCGTGGTCGACCATCCCCGGGTCGACGAGTTCGACCTGACCAGCGTCCGGCGGGTGATGTACGGGGCCTCCCCCATGTCCGACGCCCTGCTCGGCCGGGCGGTGAAGGCGCTGCCCAACGCCCGCTTCCTGCAGGCCTACGGCATGACCGAACTCGCTCCCGTGGCCACCCTCCTCACGGCGGACGACCACGAGGACCCGCGGCACCGGCGCTCCGTCGGCCGCGCCGCGCCGCACGCCGAGGTGCGCGTCGTCGGCCCGGACGACGTCGAGCTGCCCCGCGGCGAGGTCGGCGAGATCGTCGTCCGCGGCGGCTCCGTGATGCTCGGCTACTGGGACCGGCCCCAGGAGACGGCGGAGGGGCTGCGCGGCGGCTGGATGCACACCGGCGACGCGGGCCGGATGGACGACGAGGGCTACGTGTACCTCACCGACCGCCTCAAGGACATGATCATCTCCGGCGGCGAGAACGTGTACTCGATCGAGGTGGAGGGCGTGCTCGCCCAGCACCCGGCGGTGGCGACCTGCGCGGTCATCGGCGTCCCCGACGGGACCTGGGGCGAGCGGGTGCACGCCGTCGTCGTCCCGGCGGCCGGCGCCACCGTGACCCTCGAGGAGCTGCGCGCCTTCTGCGCCGACCGGCTCGCCGGCTACAAGCTGCCGAGGTCCATGGACGTCGTCGACGCACTGCCGGTCTCCGCGGCCGGCAAGGTGCTCAAGCGGGCGCTGCGCGAGCCCTACTGGGCCGGCCAGGAGCGCGCCGTCCACTGATCCGACTGCTCGGTGCAGTTCGAGTTGTACGAGTGGTCCGGTACGGGTGGCAGGGCGGCCGGGCCGGCAGCGCGGGGGCGACACGCCGCGTTGCAGCACCTATCCGAGCGGACACCGAGTAGTCGCAGAATCACCCTGTGTACACAATGCTCGGTGGGGACGGCGCTCCGTACCGGTCTCCGACTCCCGGGACGTTCGGCGGATACACACCCATGCGGATCTACGGGCGACTCGACTGTCCCTCGGCTCGTCGGCACATCGCCGCAGGTCACCATGTCCCGCACCGCGTCTTCTTCGCCGATGAGGCCACGGCCGTCACGGCCGGCCACCGACCGTGCGCGCGGTGTCTGCCGGCCGCCTACAAGCAAGGGAAGCGGCAGGCGTCGTGGGCGCGGCAGGCGGTGGCCCGGTCCAGGTGAGGCAACCGGGTCAGCGACGCTCGGGCGCGGCACTGCCGTAGGCGGTGATCAGGGATCCCGGTGACGTACCGTCTCGTACCCTCGGGCCGTGTCCGTCGCCGATTCGCTCGACCGGCTGCGCGCCGCCGCCGACGACGGCCGGCTCGACGATCTGGCACGTCGGCACGGCGTCGCGCTGATCACCGTCTTCGGCAGCGCTGTCCGCACCCCGGAGAGAGCCCGTGACCTCGATGTCGCCGTGTCCCTCTCCGCAGGGACGCACGATCTGCTGGCGCTGGTCGGGGAGCTCGCCGACCTGACCGCCAGTGACGCCGTCGACGTGCTGGTCCTCGACGACGCCTCACCTACGGCACGGTTCTCCGGACTGGTCGGCGCGCAACCGCTGTACGAGGCATCGGCCGGCCTCTTCGCCCGGACACAGATGGCTGCGGCCCTCGCGTTCTACGAGACGGCGTGGCTGCGCGACCTGGACCTGCAGCGGATGGCGACCTCGTGACGCCCCGGCCCGGTCGACCCCGCCTCGGTGCAGGCCAAGCTCCGGTCCCTCGACGAGCTGGGCAGCGCGCTGCGCCTCGTCGGGGAGATCGACGGCGCCCGGCTCGCAGAGGACGTGCTCCTCCGCCTGGCGGTGGAACGAGCCCTCACCCAGGCCGTCGACCTGATGGTGGCGGTGTGCAGCCACGTGCTGGCCGCCGAGACGACGACGGTTCCCATGACGTACCGCGACGCCGTCCGCGCTGCGGCCGAGCACGGCCTGATCGGCACGGATCTAGCCACTTCCCTGGTGGCCGCCGTCGGGCTGCGCAACATCCTGGTAGACGAGTACACCCGTGCTGACCTCTCGATCGTCGCCGCAGCCGTGCCCGTGGCGCATCGGGATCTGACGGACTTCGTCCGGCAGGTCGCGAGCTGGTTGCAGCGCGGGAGGTGATCCGGGGGACCTCCACGCCTGGCTCGACCGGTCGAACGAGAGCTTCACCGGCAGCGCGGCAAGATGCGATTGTGGCTACGTACTTCATGTGGCCACAAGACAGGTCGGAGTGGACCCAGTGCGCATCCGGGAGCTGCGCGACGGGCTGAGCCGGTTCCTGGCCGAGGCGCGCGCCGGGCGCACCGTCACGGTGACCGACCAGGGCCGCCCGGTCGCCCGGATCGTCCCGGTCGACGAGCCCAGCCCGTTGGAACGGCTGATCGCCGAGGGGCTCGTCCGGCCGGCCCGCCAGCGCAAGCGCTCGGCGCCCCGACCCGTCGAGGCTTCCCCTACGGTCAGCGACCTGGTCGCCGAGCAGCGCAGGTGATCGCGTACTTCGACACGTCAGCGGTGGTGCCATGGCTCGTCGAGAAATCTGGGTCCGAGGTCGCCCTCAGGGTCTTCCGCCAGGCCGAGAGCGTGGCGACCGTCCGAATGACGTTCGCCGGGGCCTCTGCGGCGCGGGCTCGCGCATCCCGGCTGGTCGCCTGACCGCCGAGGCACACGACTGGGCACTGGCCGGACTCGAGTCGGTCTGGGCCCAGAGGACGTCCTGGTCGTTCACAACCTGGTCCGCGCGGCAGGAGCCCTGGCACATGCTGTGGCACCACGCGGTTCCGCTGAGGCCTGGGGTGGAGCGCCTGACGCCATCGACGTCCGAGAAGTCGTGGGTCCATCGTCCGCAGGACCCGGCCTCCGGCCGGGAGGGCCCCACGCCCCTGGCCCTCCTCGCCGGGCGGAGGAGCATGGCACGCGTCACGGAACCCCTGGGAGGAGTCGTGCCATGACGCAGGCAACGAGCCCGGCCTCGGTCTCGAAGGAACGGGCGCGCGAGGCGATGGCCCGCTTCGTCGCCGTCTGGGAGCAGGGTGAGCTGGCGGCCGTGGACGAGATCTTCAGCAAGGACCTCACCTACCACGCGCCCCCGTTCCCGGACATGGGCCGGGACGGGTTCCGCGATTTCGTCGACAGCTTCCGCGCGGGCTTCACGGAGATCCACGTCCAGATGCAGGAGCACCTCGTCGACGGTGCCACCTCGGTGCACCGCTGGACCGTCGAGGCCGTCCTCTCCGGGACGACCCCGCTGCTGCCGGGGGTCGAGGCCACCGGGAAGCGCACGACCGGCGAGGGCGCACACGTCCTGCACTGGTCCGGCGACGAGGTGTCGGAGGCGTGGCACTTCGGCGACTGGCTCGGCTGGCTGACCAAGGCCGGCGTACTGCCCCCGATGCCGGGCACGGGCGCCTGACACGCCGTCGCGCCACGGACGCCGGAGCCGGGACCGAAGGCCTTGATCGTCCGGCGGGGTGCCAGAACGCTCAGGAGTCGGCCGGGTGACGCCACCTACGCGTGGCTCAACCGGATCCAGGCAGTGGGCAAGGGGGGTCCACGAGGACCCCACGCTCGATCACGAGTGGTACGAGCTGCGCTGGCGGTCCGCGGCTGAGCCCGGCGCAGCTCTTCGCAGCGCAGCTACGGCGCCTCGACCCCCGCTCGTCGGTCCGGCAGCCGACCAGCCCCAGTCCCAGTGCCAGCGAGGCACCGACCAGCACCCCTGGGGTCGTGCGCACCTCGTGCTCCTCTCCCGCTGCTGGTGCCACCACCGCCTCCTCGCCCCGCGCGGACGGGCAACGTGCGGACACGGCGACGACGACCCCGCCGGAGTTGCCGACACCCGCGTCGTCGGCGCTACCGTCCGCCGGTGACCTCCGAGGACGGCGTGCCGCCGCGGGGCCGCCTGGCCCGGACGGCGCGGCTCGCCGCGCTGCCGGCCGCGTACGCGGGCCGCACCGCCCTCGGGATCGGCAGGCGACTCGGCGGCCGCCCCGCCGAGGTGGTCGCCGCGCAGGTGCAGCAGCGCACCGCCGAGCAACTGTTCGCCGTCCTCGGGCAGCTCAAGGGCGGCGCGATGAAGGTCGGCCAGGCGATGTCGGCCATGGAGGCCGCGCTCCCCGACCAGCTGGTCGGCCCCTACCGCGAGGCGCTGGTCCGGCTGCAGGAGGCGGCGCCGGCCATGCCGCCCGACATGGTGCACCGGGAGCTCGGGGCGTCGTTCGGCGCCGACTGGCGGCGGCTGTTCCGCGACTTCGACGACCGGCCGGCCGCGGCTGCCAGTGTGGGACAGGTGCACCGCGCCACCTGGTCCGAAGGCACCCCGGTGGCCGTGAAGGTCCAGTACCCCGGTGCCGGCGAGGCGCTCGTCGCCGACCTGGGGGGGCTGCAGACGCTGACCCCGATCGTGCAGGCGGCCGCGCCCGGCCTCGACGCCCGGCAGCTGTTCGCCGAGCTGCGCGACCGGCTCGTCGAGGAGGTCGACTACGCCCGCGAGGCCGAGGCCCAGACGGCGTTCGCCGAGGCCTACCGCGACGACCCGGACATCGCCGTGCCCGACGTGCTGGCCGTCGAGGGGAGGGTGCTGGTCACCCGGTGGGTCGACGGCACGCCGCTGTCCCGGGTCATCGCCGGCGGCACCCGGGCAGACCGGGACCACGCCGGACAGCTGCTGGTCCGCCTGCTCGCCTCCGCTCCCGCGCGCGCCCGCCGGCTGCACGGTGACCCGCACCCCGGCAACTTCCGGCTGCTGCCCGACGGCCGGCTCGCCGTCCTCGACTTCGGCGCGACCGAGGCCCTGCCGCACGGCTGGCCGCACCGCCTGGGCCCGCTGCTCGCCGCCGGTCGCGACGGCGACGCCACCGCACTGCACCGCACCGCCGCCTCGGCAGGCCTGCTGCGGCCGGACCAGGTCGGCGCCCCGGCCCTGCAGGCACTGCTCGACCCCTACCTGCAGCCGCTGCGCAGCCCCACGTACCACTTCACGCGGACCTGGCTGCAGGAGCAGACCCGCCGCGCCTCCGACCCGTTCAGCGCCGCCTCCCGCACCCAGCGCCGGCTGACCGTCCCGCCGCGCCACCTGCTGCTCCAGCGCGTGGCCAGCGGACTGGTCGGCGTCCTCTGCTCACTGGGCGCCACCGTCGCCGTCGACGCCGAGGTCCGGCCGTGGCTGCCCGGCTACGACACCCCCTCGGGCGTCCGGTCCTGACTGGCTGCGACCCGCCCCTCGTCACGCACATGGAGCGGACCGTCACTCAACTGTCCGACCCTCGTGGACGATGTAACGGAGATGACCGGGACCGATTGCGTCGACATCACGCTCTGCACGAACGGCGTGTTGACGTACGACGAGGTCGGCGGGCACCTGCGTCCTGCGGGCACCGGGCCGGTCGAGATCGACCTGACCCGGCTGCGGTTCATCGACCCGGCCGGCCTGGTGAGCCTCGCGGTCATCGCCGAGCGGGCGACGCTGCAGCGCCGTCCCGTCCGCTTCCGCAAGCCCGAGGGCGGGGACGTCGCCAACTACCTCACCCGCATGCGGCTCGGCGAGCAGCTCACCGGCCTCGACGTCGTCCACGACCTGCCCCAGGTGCGGGAGCGCCGGCTCGGCCACCGCCTGGTCGAGCTGCGCCGCTTCGACGGCGAGGCCGGGCTGGACACCGTCGCCGCCGCCCTCGTGCAGACCTACGTCGACGACCACCCCGAGCTCATCCAGCCGCTGTACGCCGCGCTCGACGAGATGGCGCGGAACGTGCTGGAGCACAGCACCCGGTCGCACGGCTACGTGGCGCTCCAGCGGTACGACAACCGGGGCGACATCTCGTTCGCCGTCGGTGACAGCGGCATCGGCCTGCGGGAACGGCTCGCCGCCGCGATCCCCGTGCCCGACGACCGGACGGCGATCGTGCGCGCGGCGCAGGTGCACGTGACCTCGATCGGCCGCCCCGGGCGCGGGCGCGGCATCAGCCGGGTCATCGGCATCACCGGCGAGCACCGCGGCAGCGTCACGCTCATCAGCGGCGCCGCCAGCGGCACCTTCCAGGGCGGTCGATCGGAACCCGAACTGGCGGATCTGCCGGCGTCCTATCCCGGTACGCTCGCCCACGTGCGCCTGAGCCTGTGAGGAGGTCGATGACCGTGCCTGCTGTCCTCCCACCGATCGAGGTCCCCCAGCTGAGCGGCGGCCGCGAGCGCGCCCGTGCCCTCGTCCACGGCCTCGCCGACCGGATGTCCGGCGCCACCATCGTGGTCGACTTCCGCCGCATGGTCGCCGGTACCCCGTCCTTCGCCGACGAGCTCGTCACCCGGGTGCTGGTCGACGGCGGGGCCGCGGCCCTCCGCGCGGAGCACGTCAGCCGGGAGTTCGGCGAGTACCTCCTCGAGGCGGCCCGGGACCACGGCGTCGCGGAGCGCCTGCAGACCGCCTGACGGCCTCAGTCGGTGGCGCGGACGGCCTCGCCCGTCACCCGCATCGCCGTCTCCCACGCCTCGGCCTCCGCCGCGGCGGTGCCGGAGTCGTCGCCCTGGAACCAGGGCAGTGCGTCCGTCTCCCACGCCAGCGCCGCGTCCCGTGCGGCCGGCGAGGACACCCGGTGCACCAGCATCTGGTACCGCGACCGCGCGGCCGAGAGCTGTGCCTCCGTGCTGCGCAGGGGCAGGAGCTGGCTCCTGTCCCGGCACAGCGCCGCCCGGTAGTCGGCCATGGCGGCCTGCAGCTCGATCAGGGTGTCGCGCTGGAACTCCCGGGACGCGCGCTCCCGCTGCTCCTGCCGGGCCCGGGCTGCGGCACGGGCCTTGAGGGACTCGGCGGTGGCCTGGGCGGCGACCGTGAGCAGCCCGCCGACCACCACGCCGATGAAGGCCCAGACGGCAGTGCTCACCGCACACCCCCTCCCCTCGGTCCGCACTGCAGGTTAGGACGGGAGTACGACGAGTATCGGCCGTCCGCCCACTCTTCTTGAGCGAGGCGTCTCCGGTCACTCGTGCTCTTGCTACAGCTGGCCTACAGTCGTAGCCATGCGGGTCGCATCCAGGGAGCTGCGCAACGACACGGCAGGCGTGCTGCGGCGGGCCGCTGCCGGCGAGGTGGTGGAGGTGACGGTGAACGGTGAGCCCGTGGCCGAGCTCGGCCCGATCCGGGAACAGCGTTCGCACTGGACTCCCAGGGCGGTGTTCGCCGCGCGGCTGGCGAGAACCCAGGCCGATCCCGCGCTCCGGGCGGACCTGCGCGCCCTCACCGGGGACACCGACGAGCTCGGGCCCATCCGGTGAGTCGCGGCCTGCTGGACACCAGCGTCTTCATCGCCCAGGAAGGCCGGGGTCTGGACGTCTCGGCCCTGCCGGACGAGGTCGCCGTCTCGGTGGTCACCTACGGCGAGCTGCGCGCCGGCGTCCTCGCCGCCACCGACGTCTCGGTGCGGTCCCGCAGGCTCTCCACCCTGCAGACCGTGGGCGGGCTCCATCCCCTCCCCGTCGACACAGCCGTGGCCGACGAGTGGGCCCGGCTGCGACTCCTCCTGGCCACGGCGGGACGACGAGTGAACGTGAACGACACCTGGATCGCCGCCACCGCGCTCGCGCACGACGTCCCGGTGGTCACCCAGGACGCGGACTACCAGACACTCGCCGAGGTCAGCGACCTCCGCGTCATCCCCGTCTGACCCCCGGGGTGCCACGCCCCCGCGTGGCCTCCTGCCGGAGGTGCTCACCTGCGTCCGCTGCTCGACGAGGTACTGGTGGTCGGCAGCGCCAACGGCGTCGGTGACCCGCTTCTCCGGAGCCCGAAGAACGTCCGCCGGTTGCTCGACCCGCGGCTCGTGCGCCTCGACCCCGGGACGCCGCACCTCGATCGCGCGCAGCGGACCTGCTCCGCGACCTGATCCGCTTCGGCCACGCCGAGCGCGGTTCCCGGCAGGGACTCGGAGGACGCGCTGGCGGCCGTCGACGCAGCCGCCGACGCCTTCCTCGCGGCCGTGCGCCGACTGGACGACGACTGACCCCGGGCACGCCCGACCCGGCGCCTTCGTAGGTCAGAACTCCCGTGCTGCCGCGCGGCGGTCCCGGCACCATGCCGGCCATGACCATCGAGCCCCGCCCTCGGCAGTGGCCAACACGGTCGCCCGAGCAGCAGGCCGCTACCGCGGCGTCGGCTGCGGCCCTCCGTGTCGGGCAGGAGGAACGCCGCGCCGCCGAATGGCCGCTCAGGGAGGCGATGTCGCCGCGCTCGCCGAGCACGGGATCGTGCTGCGGATCCGCCGGCCGCACTGGACTGCCCGTGCGGCTGCCATCCGCGCCTCGGCCTCGGCGCACAAGGTAGCGCCGGACAGGTCGGCTGCGGCTGCCAGCAGACGCCGGAGGAGTGGGCGGCGGCGGTGCACCGCCTGTTCGCCTCGCTGGCCGACGTCCGCTCGGAGCTGGTCGGGTGCGGGCCGAGGAGCGGCAGGCGCTGGCCGCGCGGGCCGCGGAGCTGGGGGTCCGGGCCCGGATCGCGGTCGACGGAGCGCCGTTCGTGCTGGCCGGGACCGTCGACGGGCGCGGGTTCTACCTGCGGGAGCGACACGGCCTGTGGCGGGTGACGATCGCGCCGGACGAGGACCCCGGCGTCGACCCGTGGACGGCAGGCCCGTCGGTGCCCACCCTCGACATCGCCGACGGCGACGCGGACCGGCTGCTCGTCAAAGGCGGCTTCGATGTCACGCGAGCGCTGGACGTGGCGGGCGGCGCGGTGCGGTCGTTCCTGCGCCAACAGGCGTGCGCGCACGGGCGGGCGTTGTCCGGCGACCGGTTCTGTCCGGTGTGCGGAGCAGCGCTCGTCGCCCCCGAGATGCCGTAGCGGGCTCCGCTCCTGACAGCCGCCGGCACATCGACGTCAGGGGTCACGTCGCCTGCTCGGGGGCGGAGGCGCGCGGAGCGACGCGCCAGCCCACGGTCGGGGTCGCGTACGGCCCGCCCGGAAGAGGATCATGGCCGCCTCACCGCGGCATTCACACCGGTTGGCGGGTCGGGGTGACCGGCGTGGGCCAACCGGCCGGCGGCACCCGATCTGGGCCCCGCTCGCCCGGCGCGGGGCGGACCCCCGACGCCGACCGGGTCCCGACGCCCAGCGGCCGAGCACCTCCGTGGAAGCTCCACCCCTGCTCACAAGTGTAAGCAGCGGTGGAGCTTCCACGGAGGTACAGCACCCGGCGGTCACGGCGGTGCCCGACCGGCAGGCGTGGGCGCACCGTCCGGCGGCGTCCACGCCGCACGACGCGTTCAGATTCGGCTTGGTCGAGTCCCGGTCGGTCAAGCTGCTGGGCTCAGGCGAACAGGCCGCGGATGTCGTCGGCCGTCAGCGCCCCGGACAACGCGCCGCCGTCGTCGTCCATCACCCGGGCGAACAGGTCGCGCTTGCGCTCCTGCAGCGCCAGGACCTTCTCCTCGATGGTCCCGGCGGCCACCAGCCGGTACACCATCACCGTCTTGTCCTGGCCGATCCGGTGCGCCCGGTCGACCGCCTGCGCCTCCGTCGCCGGGTTCCACCACGGGTCGAGCACGAAGACGTAGTCGGCCTCGGTCAGGTTCAGCCCGAACCCGCCGGCCTTGAGGCTGATCAGGAAGACCGGCGCGCGCCCGCTGCGGAACTCGTCGATCCGCCGCTGCCGGTCCCGCGTGCGCCCATCGAGGTAGGCGTACGGCAGGCCGTGGGCGTCCAGCCGCGCCCGCACCGTGCCCAGGAAGCCGGTGAACGAGCTGAACACCAGCGCCCGGTGGCCCTCCGCCACCACCTCCTGCAGGTGCTCCAGGAACGCGTCGGCCTTCGACGACCGGACGCCGGCGTGGGCCTCGTCGACCAGTGACGCGTCGAGGGCCAGCTGCCGCAGCAGGGTCAGCGACCGGAAGATCGTGAACCGGTTCTTCTGCAGGTCGTCGACGAGGCCCAGGACCTTGCGCCGCTCCCGCTGCAGGTGGGTGTCGTACACCTTGCGGTGCCTCGGGTTCAGCACGACCTCCAGCACCTGCTCCTGCTTGGGCGGCAGCTCGGCGGCGACCTGCTCCTTGGTCCGGCGGCGCATCAGCGGCCGGATCCGGCGGCGCAGCGCGGCCAGCACGTCGGCGTCGCCGCCCCTCTCGATCGGCGTCCGGTAGTGCTCGGTGAACCGCTGGGGGCTCGGGAACAGCCCCGGCGCCACGATCGAGAGCATCGACCACAGGTCCATCAGGTCGTTCTCCACCGGCGTGCCGGTGACCGCCAACTTGAACCGGGCCGGCAGCCGCCGCGCGGCGGCGTACGTCTTCGCCTGGTGGTTCTTCACGAACTGCGCCTCGTCGAGCACCAGCCCGCTCCACGGCAGCGCGCGGTAGTCGTCCTCGCCGAGCCGCAGCAGCGTGTACGAGGTGATCACGAGGTCGGCGCCGTCGACCGCCTCGGCCAGCGGCACGCCCAGCTTGCGGCCGGTGGCCGCGATGGTCCGGACGTCGAGTCCGGGCGCGAACCGTGCCGCCTCGCGCGCCCAGTTCGACACCACGCTGGTCGGGGCCACGACGAGCACCGGGGCGATGAGCTCGCCGGCCTCCGCCGCCCGGCACACCAGCGCAAGCGCCTGCAGCGTCTTGCCCAGCCCCATGTCGTCGGCGAGCACGCCGCCGAGCCCGGCGTCCCAGAGCACGGAGAGCCACTGGTAGCCCTGCAGCTGGTAGGGCCGCAGCTGCGCGGCCAGCCCGGCGGGCGCCGCGGGCGGCGCCGCGTCGTCCACCTCGAGCAGCGTCCGGACGTCGCGCGCCCACCGCTCGCTCTGCTCGGCCACGACCCCGAGCTCGACGAGCTCCTCCCACAGCCCGGCCTGGTAGCGGCTGATCCGCAGCCCCGGCCGCTCGGCGTCCTGCAGCGCCCGTGCCTCGTCGATCAGCCGGCGCAGCCGGTCGAACTCCGGACGGCGGATGTCGAACCACGTCCCGCTGGGCAGCACCAGGTGCGAGTCGCCGGCCGCCAGCGCGGCGAACAGCAGCGCGAACGGGATGTCCTCGCCGTCCACCGAGACCGTGACGCCGAGGTCGAACCAGTCGGCGTCGTCGCCGTCCGTGGCCGACACCTGCACGACCGGGGCCGCCTCGGTGTGCCGGTAGTCCGCGGGCTCGCCGGTTCCCTCCACCAGCACGCCGGCGTCCGCCAGCCGGGGCAGCACCTCGGTCGTGAGGACGACGGTGTCCATGCCACGCAGCTCGGCGGTCGGCGCGAGCCGCCGTTCCGGGCCGTCCTGCCACAGCCGGGGCAACCGGTCCGCCGGCAACGGCAGCGACCGCAGCAGCCGCGCCTCGGCGGCGAGGTCGCGCCCGGCGTCCGGAGCGCCGTCCTCCCCCGCCAGCGGCAGCCGCCGGACGTCCTCGCCCGTCCGGTACTGCACCGCCCAGGTCAGCCGGGCCCGGTGATCCCCGGCGTGGTCCACGTGCAGGCACAGCTGCGGGGGGAGCACCTCCGGCAGCTCCACCGACCCGTCGGAGGAGCGGACCGGCAGCGCGCGGTGCAGTGCGGGGTAGAACCGGGTCAGGAAGCGCGCGCGGTCGGCCGCGGGCACGCGCAGCGACCCGGCGGCGAGCAGACCGCCGGCGAGCCGGGGCACCCGCTCGAGCGGCACGAGCAGCAGCCCCCGCTCGGGTACGAGGTCGGGGGGCAGTGCCGGGTCGTCGGGGAGGAGCACGGCGCCGTGCGGCGGGCTGCCGAGCAGTCGCACCGTCCGGGCGGGGAGGCGGACGCCGGAGCCGAGGTCGACCACCGGCTCCAGCAGCAGGTCGTCGGTCTCCCGGCGCAGGTCGACGACGAGCTGCGCGGCGTCCGTGGCCAGCCGGACCGGCCCACCGCGGGTGCTCACCAGCGCCACGCCGTCGTCCAGGGCCTGCTGCAGCGCCGGCCACAGCGCGGGGCCGAACTCCTCCAGCAGCACCGGCGGGTCCCCGTAGCCGTAGTACCCGGGGCCGTCGTCGCTGACCTGGTGGGCGCGGTGCAGCGCGCGCAGCGCGGCAGCGTGCGCCGGGTCGCGCTGCGAGTAGTAGTCGTACTGCAGGGTCCGCCACGAGACGCCCGTGCGGATCCAGCGCCCCTTGGCGCCGGGCACGACCGGGCGCAGCCTGATGGACGGCTGGGAATCCCGGCCGGTCGGCGCCGCCTCGACCTCGAACTGCAGGGCGACCGGAGTGCCGGCCCGCTGCCCGGACGCCGCGGCGGGCTGCACCAGGTCGGCGAGCGCCGTCTCCCACTGGGGGGCGCGGGCAGCCGACGCCGGCCGCGGGCCCTCCAGCGACTCCCGGCCGGCGATCAGGACGGCGGCGACGTGCTTGCAGTCCTCGCCCACGGGGCAGCTGCAGTCCCCCCACCAGCGGTCGGCCCCGGCGTCGTAGGCGGCGACGGTCTGGTACCGGCGTCCCCCGCTGCCGACCACCACGGCGTCGACCTGGGCGAGGCCGCGGGACCAGGCGACGTCCGAGACGCGGCCCGCGCTGGCGTAGGCCGCGCCGCGGCGGAAGGCCTCGTGGCCGACCGACCGGCGGAGAACGGAATCGGTGAGCATCGGCCGCAGCTCGCCCAGCACCCGTCCGAGGCTAACCGCCGCCTGCGCCACGACACAGCGGGCAGCCGGCCCGCCGCGGGCGCACCGGCCGTTGTCCCCCGCCCTGGAGACGAGGACCCTCGACCACGCGGCGGTGCCGCAGGGGCGTCGCCGCCACAGGAGAGGAGCGGTGACATGTACGCCCGATCCACCACCATCCGGGGCATGCCCGCAGCGATCGACGACGGCATCGCCTACCTGCGCGACGAGGCGATGCCCGCCATCCAGCAGATGGACGGCTGTATCGGCATGTCGATGCTCGTCGAGCGCGACACCGGCCGCTGCATCGCCACGTCGGCCTGGCGCGACGAGGAGGCCATGCGCGCCAGCGCCGAGCGGATCCGTCCGATGCGCGAACGCCTGGTGCAGACCTTCGGGGGTGAGCCCGAGGTGCAGGAGTGGGAGATCGCCGTCCTGCACCGGGAGCACCCGCTCGGGGACGGCGGCAGCGCGCGGGTCACCTGGTCCCGCCTGGACCCGGCGCAGATGGACCGACTCGCCGACGGCTTCCGGATGGTCCTGCTGCCGAGGTTCGAGGACATGCCCGGCTTCTGCAGCGCCAGCCTCATGATGGACCGGGAGAGCGGCCGGGCGGTCGGCACCGTCTCGTTCGAGAGCCGCGACGCCATGGAGCGGGCCCGCGAGCAGATGCGGAGCATCCGCGGGGAGTTCGCCCGGTCCATGGAGGCGGAGATCCTGGAGGTCGCCGAGATGGACGTGGCCATGGCACACCTGCGGGTACCGGAGACCGTCTGACCCACGACGACCGGCGGGCGGCGCCGTCCGCGCGCGGATCGCGACCGCCGCGCGCCCGCCGGGCCGCCACCCCGGAGCCGCACGTGCCGGGCGCCGGCGGCCGCTGACTGCTGGTCCGGCGCAGCGACGTCCGCCGAGCGCCGGGCCGGTGCCTCCTCTGCGCGCTCGTCCCCTGCCCACCGTGGCGGGCAGGGGACGAGCGCGCGGAGGACGCCAGGGACGGACCTCGCTCAGACGCCGGCAGGCACGCGGTCGGACGGACGGCGGCGGGCGCCGAGGACCGAGCGAGCCAGGCGCATCGGGCCGGTGTCCCACGGCCGCAGGCCGTCCGCGGCCGGCTCGACAGCCGGCGCGGCAGCGGCCCGCTCGGCGGCGCGGACCGCGGCCGCCCGCTCGGCCCGGGCGGCCGCCTCGGCGGTCTCCCGCCGGGCGACGATCGCGGCCTTCTGCCGGTCGATCCGCTCCTTCTCGGCCATCACGAGCATCTCCTCGCGGGCCGCCGCCACGGTCAGCCGCGACTCCTTCTGCAGCTCCTCGATCTCCACGTCACCGGAGTCCCGCAGCGCCGCGAGCTTGTCGTAGGCCGACGGCGGGCCGAAGTTCAGCAGCAGCTTCATCAGCACCGGCAGGATCTCGATGCTCATGAACAGCAGCGACAGCATCAGCTGCGCCGCGGCCAGGGTCGCGTTGCGGTCGCCCAGCCGGTCGAGCGCCTCCAGCCGCGCCAGGATCCCCGCCGACTCCTCGTTGGTCGCGTCGAACGCCGTCTGCAGCCGGGTCTGCTCCGCCGTCAGCCGCGAGAGCTCCGCCCGGTCGGTCTCCAGCGACGCCGACGCCAGCTCGGCCGCGCGCCCCTCCGCCGCCGAGGCCGCCGCCGTGGCCGTATCCAGCGCCGACCGCGCCGAGGCCACCACCGCCGCCTGCGCGTCCGCAGCCGCTCTCGCCTCCACGTACGCCTGGCCGGTGCCGGCGTCCCCGGTGCCGCAGGTGCCGTCGAGCTCGCACTGCGCCTTCGCCTCGAGCTCGCGCTGCGTGACCAGCGCCGCGTCGTAGGCCTGCTGCGCCGTCGTCGCGTCGCCGTGCACGACCGCCAGCTGCGGGTCCGCGACGCCACCGGAGGCCACGATGGACTCCTGCAGCGCCACCTCCTCGCGCAGCTCGGCCAGCCCGGCGAAGCGCGCGTCCGTCTCCAGCGACTCGCGGTAGGCGTCGGCCGCCTCCACCTGCATCGCCTTGACCTCGGTGTCGATCTCGGAGGAGAACACCTGCAGGGTCAGCGGGGTCGCGATCACCGCGCCCAGGATCAGCGCCAGGCCCACCCGGGGGACGGCGAGCACCAGGTTCCGCCTCAGCGAGGCGTCGTGCGCCATCCCGACCAGCAGCATCCGGTCGAGGTTGACCACGACCGCGCCCCAGCCCAGGCCGACCAGCAGCGCCAGCGGCCACCACACGCCCAGCGCCATCGCCACGGCGAAGGCCATCGAGACGACGGCCAGCCCGCCGGTGCTCAGCAGGACGCCGCCCAGCGCCACGAACCGCGGCCGCGCCCCGGGCGCCACCTCCAGCACGTCGGGGCGGGCGCCTCCGAGCACCGCCAGGCCATCACCGAGTCGTCGCTGCCATGCCGCCATACCGAGCCACTCCCGCGACGACGGGGGTAGAGAACAGTCCGTCGTCTCCCCCGGCTCATCGGCACCCATCCGCCGCGTCCGGACGAGCCAGTCACACGCGCCCCAGCCGCGTCAGCCGCCGCGCCCGAGTTGCCGAGCGCCCGCACCCGCCGCAGGCTCGGCGTCTGCCCACCCCGGAGCCGTCATGCCCCGCGTCCGCCGCACCGCCGCGGTCCTCGCCGCCGTCCTCGCGGTCGCGGCGTGCACGGACGGCGGGAACGGGGGTCCGTCCCCGCGCCCCGGAGGGGACGGCGGTCCCGCACTGCTCGGCACCGTCGACCTCGACGCGGCCGTCGGCGGCGACGCTCGGCTGCTCGACCTCGCGGCCGACCCCGGCGGCGACCCGGTCGCCCTGCTCCGGGACGGCGGCACGCGGGCCTGGCTGGTCGAGGTCGCCGGCGGCGAGGACGGCCCGACGGCGACCCCGCTGCTCGAACTGCCCGCCGTCGGCGACGACGCCGAGCTCAGCGTGCTGGCCGACGGCTCGTTCCTCGTCGCCAGCACCGGCCCGACCAGCGGGTATCAGCTGCTCACCGTCCGGCCCGACGGGCAGGCGAAGGTCACCGCCCTCGGCCAGCGCCCCGACCGGGCGGCGACCGCGCTCTCCGCCGACGACCGCACGCTGTACGCCGCCCTGGCGCTCGCCGCCCCGGGCCCGGCGCAGCTGCTCGCCGTCGACCTGGCCGCCGGCGTGGTCACCATGACCGCGCCGGTCGTGCCCGGGGGCACGGTCGCCGCGCTCGCCGCGCGCCCGGACGGCGGCGTCGTCGCGCTGGTCGAGGCCGCGGAGGGGCGGGCCCTGGTCACCGCCTACGACGACGACCTGCGGCCGGTCGGCGAGCCGGTCGACGTCGCACCCGACGCCTCCGTCGGCGCACCGGCCGATGTCGACGTCACCGCCGACGGCACCGTCGTCGCCACCGCCCACGTCAGCGACGGCCGGAGGCTCGGCCGGCTGGTCACCGTGGTGGACGGCGCGGTCGCCACCTCGGTCGAGCTGGACGGGGTCGGCGACTCCGCGCTCGACGTCGTCCTCTCCCCCGACGGCGCCACCGCGTGGGTGCCGCAGGCCGACCTCTCCTACCCCGCCGAGCTGGTCACCATCGACCTGGCCAGCGGCGAGCGGACCGCCACGGTGGCGCTGTGCGCCGGCGCCGCGGTGCTCGGCGACGTCGCCCCGGTCGGTGCGGACGCCGGCCTCGTCGCCACCGGCTCCTGCGTGGACGGCGACGGCCCGCAGGCCACCGCATTCCTGGTCGGCTGAGACGCCAGACCAGCCGGGCTCAGTGCCCGACGGCCTGCACGACCGCCCGGGCCAGCAACCGGTGTCCCTTCCGCGTCGGGTGGACGTCGTCCGGCAGCACCAGCCCGGCGTCGATCGAGCTGCCGCCGGCGGCCAGCGCCCTCGGTGCGAACGTCGCGAAGCCGTCGGCGACCACGGCCCCGTGGGTCCCGGCCGCGGCGGCGAGCGCGGCGTTCAGCCCCTGGACCGCCTGGACACTGGCCGGGTCGGTGTAGTCGAGCGCGTAGTAGGTGACGACCGCGATCCGTCCGGTGTAACCGCCCTCCCCGCGCAGCGCGCCGAGGATGCGCTCGACGTTCCGCCCGACCTGCGCAGCGAGCGCAGCGCCCTCCTCCGGGGTGTCGCAGCCGATCGTCTGCTGGCAGATGAAGGCGTCGTTGGCACCGATCTGCAGGGTGACCAGCCGGACGTCGCGGTTCTCCTGCAGCACCTCGGCCGCGTACTCCAGCTGCGCGCCCGCGTAGTCGACGTGCAGCGGGAACCGGTCGCGGTACCCGACGTCGGAGCCCAGGCTGTTCTGGCAGCCGTTGCTCTGCGCCGTCTCGTCGATGAAGCTCGCGGTCGTCTCCCCTGGGCAGCTGGCGTTGAGCAGGTCGAGGTCCAGCCAGCGGGCGACGAGCTCGGGATAGCCGGTCAGGTTCTCCGCGTCGGCATAGACCTCCGGTGGTTCGCCGCCGCGGTAGCCGAAGGGCACGGAGTCGCCCAGCGCCAGGTAGGTCGCGTCCGGGTGCCTCCCGCCGGCTTCGTGCCCGGCGGCGGGGGCGGCGAGCGCCGGGGAACCGGTGGCGAGCAGGCCGAACAGAGCCAGCAGGACGATCAGGAGGCGGCGCGGGCGCGTCGTCGGGCGTACGTGCACGGGTTCTCCTCGGGGAGCGGGACCGCAGCGGTGCCATCGCAGGGAGTCCGATGGTGGCCCAGATCACCCGTCGGGTACCGGGGCAGCACTCTCGGTGCCGGAGGAACCGCCGTACCCTGCCCGCCTCGCACGCTCCGTGACTCCGCGATCCCGTTCAGCTTGGTCAGCGGGCGCACCCGCCGGACCGCGGTGCACACCGTGATGGTCACGGGGTTCGTGCGGGTCTCCCCGGGCACCCCGCCGCAGTCGCTCCGCCGCCTCACGCTGGTCGACGCCGGGACCACCGCGGGCGTCAGGAGGCCGACCGGCAGCGGCGCTGAGGACGTCTGCCGGCGTCAGCCCCTCATGGAGCGGACCACCAGCGCGGCCGCCCCGTAGGCCAGCGAGCTGGCGACCGCCCGCAGCGTGGTCGCCCGCCCGGCTTGCGCAGCCGCCGCCAGTGCGGTCAGCGCGTCGATCGCGTTCATGCCGGCCACCACGGCCAGCCCGCGGTTCGTCTCCTCCTCGGTCTGCGCGCTCAGCGTCAGGACCGAGATCGCCAGCGCGTGGCTGCCGAACAGCCGCTGCAGCTGCAGGCCGGCCGGGGTGACCGGCACCCCGTAGGTCCCGGCGACCATTCTGGGCGCGACGACGCTGATCAGCCCGAAGGCCGCTCCCGTGGCGCCCAGCGCCCGCGCCAGCTGCTGCTTCGACATCCCCGCGACCGTCGTGGCCATGGCGAACCCCTCCGGGCCGACCTGGACGGCTCGGCTCACCGTCTGCGGGGAGTCAACCAGCAACGCCGTCCGGTCGCAGCGCACGCCGACGGCTACCGTCGCGCCATGGCTGCCGACCCCGGCGTCGCGCTCGCCCACCGCCCCACCACCTGGGGCGTCATGCGCAGCCGCACGGTGGGCACGCGGCGCGAGCCCGTCCCGGAGGTGGTCGTCGTCCCCGGCCTGGCGGTGGCCGACTACCTCCAGCCCGCACTGTGCACACTCGGCGCCTGGACCCGCGCCTCCCTGGTCGAGCTGCCCGGCTTCTCCGGCAGCGGGGAGCCGCCGCACCCGCTGGACGTCGCCCAGTTCGCCGACGCCGGGGTGCAGTGGCTCGACGGCAGCGGCCTCGACCAGGTCGTGCTCGCGGGGCACTCCAGCGGCACCCAGGTGGCTGCCCGCGTCGCGGTCCGCCGTCCTGGGGTCGTGCGGGCGCTGGTCCTGGCCAGCCCCACCATGGACCCGCGGTTCCGCAGCACGCGGCGGATCCTGCTGGCCTGGCGCCGCAACCACCCGCACGAGCTGCCGAGCCTCGACGAGCAGCACGTCTCCGATCGGCAGCGAGCGGGCTTGGGGCGGGTCCGGCACGCGCTCAAGGTGCACCTCGCCGACGCCCTGGAGGACGTCGTCCCGCAGGTGCCGGTCCCGGTGCTCGTGCTGCACGGCGACCAGGACCGGCTGTGCACCGAAGCGTGGGCGCGCGAGCTCGCCGGCCTGGCCCCCGACGGCCGGTTCTGCACCGTGCCCGGCGCGCACAGCTTCGTGTGGACGACGCCGGACGCCTGGTCCGGACCGATCGAGCGGCTGGCCCGCGAGCTGCCCTGATGCGGCCGCGCGCTCAGAACGTCGAGCGCGGCACGCCCTGGCCGGGGTCGATCCGGGCCGGTCCGGAGGCCGACGGCTCCACGGGGAAGTCGAAGATCCCGGTCGGCAGGTAGACGGTCGCGCACGAGTTCGGGATGTCGACCACGCCGGAGAGCCGGCCCTCGATCGGCGCGGCGCCCAGGATCATGTAGCCCTGCTCGGGCGTGTAGCCGAACGTGGTCAGGTAGTCGATCGCGTGGAGGCAGGCCCGCTGGTAGGCCAGCGAGGAGTCCAGGTAGCGCTGCTCGCCGTCCAGCGTCACCGACGTCCCCGAGAAGGCCAGGTACCGCTCGTACCGGGGCTCGACGTTGCCCGGGATGAAGATCGCGTTCTCCGCGACGCCGTAGGTCTCCATCCCGCCGCGGATGACGTCGACGTGCAGGTCGATGAAGCCGCCCATCTCGATGGCGCCGCAGAAGGTGATCTCGCCGTCCCCCTGGGAGAAGTGCAGGTCGCCCACGGACAGGTTCGCCCCGTCCACGAACACCGGGTAGAAGACCCGGCTGCCCTTGGAGAAGTTCTTGATGTCCTGGTTGCCGCCGTTCTCCCGGGGCGGCGCGGTGCGCGCGGCCTCGGCGGCGACCCGGTCGAAGTCCGCGCCGGACAGCGAGCCGAGGACGGCGTCCTGCGGCAGCGGCGGCAGCGCCAGCGGTGGCACCCGGTCCGGGTCGGTCGCGATGAGCGCGCCCTCCCGCCGGTTCCAGGTCGCGAGCAGATCCGCCGACGGCGCGGTGCCCATCAGCCCGGGGTGGATGAGTCCGGTGAACGACACCCCGGGGACGTGCCGGGAGGTCGCCGTCTGGCCGCGGAAGTCCCAGATCACCTTGTACGCGTCGGGGAACTGCTCGGTGAGGAAGCCGCCGCCGTTCTGCGTGGCGAAGATGCCGGTGTAGCCCCAGCCCTGCCCGGCCAGCGGTCCGGAGTCCTCCTGCGGGATCGGCCCGACGTCGAGGATGTCGACCATCAGCAGGTCACCGGGCCGGGCGCCCTCCACCGCGATCGGCCCGCTCAGGCAGTGCACCGTCGACAGCGGCGCGTCCCGGACGTCGTCGGCCGAGTCGTCGTCGTGGATGGCCCCGTCGAACCACTCCCGGCAGTGCACGCGGAAGGTGTCGCCGGGTCGCACGGTGACCGCCGCGGGGATGTCGGGGTGCCAGCGGTTGTGACCGACGAGGTCCTGGTCGACGAAGCGCCTGGTGGAGTCGAGGGGGAAGACGACGTCGGGCACGGGACACCTCCGGGATCAGGGACGGGGCAGCTTCGCGAGCCTCGGGTCGGTCGCGCGGGGTACGGGCCGCCGGGACGGCGGGGGCGCGGACACCACCGCGGGCTCGGAGGCGCTGCGCGCGGTGCGGTCGACCAGCGCCCGGGCGCTCGCCGACCCGGACGACAGGCGGGGCGCCGTGAACACCCGCGACGTGGGCGCGGCGCAGTCCGGGCAGGGCTCGCGCTCGGCGGCGGTGCCGATGGGCCGGCTGACCTCGTGCACCCCGTGGTCGGCGCACCGGTACGCGTAGACCGCCATGGCCACCTCCTGCCCGCCGCGAGCCTCGGGGACGACACTCCCCCGTGACCAGCGGATCCCCGATGCGCCTGCGCGCTGGTCACGCTCGGGACCTGCGTCGTGACGGGGCTCAGCGGTCGAGACGGCGTTCAGCTCCCCGGACGGCGTTCAACTCCCCGGACGGCGTTCAGCTCCCCGGACGGCGCCAGGCGGGGTCGCGGCCGGTGAGCCCGAGCAGCCGGTCCAGCGGCGGGGCGTCGTCCTGCACCGGGACCGGCGGGCCGAACAGCCCCGGCGTGGGGCCCTCGGCGGCGGACTGCTCGGCGAACCCCGTGCACGCCGCCACCGACGCCGGGTCGGCCGGGTAGTCCTGGGCGGTGGCGACGGCGAGGTCCCAGCCGTGCACCAGCACCTCGTCCAGGGCCACGATCCCCGCGACCGGCGCGGGCATCGTCACGCCGCCGGCCGTGGCGGTCCCCTCCCACGCAGAGGGCTGCCGCCACGCGGCGACCAGTTCGTCGAGCTGCGCGGGCAGCCGGGTGCGCCAGTCGGGCGGCAGGTCGTCCGGCGACGCGGAGGGCCCGCCGTGGACCGGGATCTTCTCGGCGGCCATGCGGAAGGCGGTCGTCAGGCCGGCCAGGTGGGCGAGCAGTCCGGCCACGGACGTGCCGGCGCACGGGGTCGGGTCGCCGAGCTGGTCGTCGCGGACGCCGGCCACCACCCGGGCCACCGCGGCCGCCTGCGCACCGAGGTCGAGCTGGATCGTCGTCATAGAGGGCAGACCGTCCGGTGGCACGGAACTCAGCGCGGGTGCCCCGGCCTCACGCTCCGCCGCCGTACCATGACGGTTCGCGTCCACCAGGGAGAACACCGCCCATGCCGCACGGCTCACCGGATCGCTGGCCCACCGTCCGCCGCCGGACCCGCGGGACCACGACCGCCGACCGGCCCGCGGACGACTGGTCCGGGTACGACGGGTCGGCCCCGGTCCCGCCGCGCTCGTCGTGGGACGAGGTCGCCGACCGGTACGGCCCCCCACCGGAGGAGCGCCGCGGACGCCGGTTCCGCCGCCGGGACCACCACGACGAGGAGCCGCGCCCCGCCGACGGCCGACGGGTCCGCGACGCGCGGTCGGACCGGCCTCGTTCCGGCACGCGCCGGCTGTTCACCCGGCGGATCGCGAAGGTGCTCGCCGTCGGCTTCGTCGTCCAGGCGCTGGTGATGCTCTCGCTGCGCTGGGTCGACCCGCCGACGACGGCGTTCATGGCGGCCAACCCGAACGGCGCGATCCAGCAGTCGGTGCCGGTCGAGCACGTGTCGCGCAACTTCCTCGCCGCGGTCATCGCGCACGAGGACGCCAAGCTGCCCTATCGCCCGGGCGCCTTCACCTGGGGCGAGATGTGGGCCCGCGCACTGGCGCACCTGTCCGGGGAGGAGGACCCGTCGGGCTCGACCATCCCGCAGCAGGTCGCCAAGAACCTGTTCCTCAACCAGGAGATGAGCGCCTGGCGCAAGGCGGTCGAGGCCGGCCTCTCCGCGGAGCTGGCCCTGGCCATCGACGACCGGCGGGTGCTCGAGCTCTACGTGAACTACGCCCAGTTCGGGCCGTCGCTCTACGGCGTCTGCGCGGCCAGCTGGTACTACTTCGACCGCCCGCCGCAGGACCTCCCGGTGGAGCAGGCCGTGCAGCTGGTCGGGCTGCTGCCCTCCCCCGGCCACGTGCAGCGCGCGCCCGGCGGCGGCCTGGACTTCGACGTCGCCGACGGCCAGGGCTGGCTCTCCCGCTCGCACGTCATCAACGCGCAGAAGCGGGTGCCCCGGCACATCGAGCGCCTCGGGTTCCAGCCCGTCGAGGACGCCGGCGTGACCGGGCTGGCCGGCGAGCAGCCCCCCTCGGACGACGACTGCTCGACCCGGCCGCAGGCCGTCGCCGAGCTGATCGCCGCGGAGGGCACTGCCTGAGAAAGGACCCCCTGCCCCCCGCCACTCGCGAGCTCGCGGCGGGACCCTGCAGGGGGCCATGGCGGGTCGGAGGTCCGTAGAGCACCGGCGGCTGCTTGGGCCAGGGTGGGTGTCCCCGTCCGAGGAGACCGCGATGACCGCGACCGCACCCCCTGTCACCGCGTGCCGCCACCCGCTGTCGCCACTAACCGCCGGGGAGATCGACGAGGTCCGGGACCTGGTCGCCGGGACCCTCACCAGCACGACCCGCTTCGTCCACGTCGCTCCCGAGGAGCCGGACAAGGCCGAGGTCCTCCGCTGGAGCCCCGGCACGGACGTCGACCGGCGCGTGCGGGTGCTGCTGCTCGACCGGCCCGCCGGCCGGGCCCGCGACCTCTCGGTGTCGCTGACCCGCCGGGCCGTCGTGCGCGACGTCGGGTTCCCAGTGGCTCCCGAGGGTCGGGTCCCGCTGCTGGCCGAGGACTTCGCGGAGGTCGAGGGGATCCTGGCCGCTGACGAGCGCTGGGCGGCTGCAATCGCGCGCCGCGGGCTGGAGGTCGGCAGCGTCCGCGCGGTCCCGATCACCGCCGGGATGTACGGCTCCGCAGAGGAGTACGGGTGCCGCACGATCCGCGTGCTCGGCTTCCCCCAGGCCGATCCGCACTACGGCCCGTGGGCCTCCCCCGTCGACGGCCTCGTCGCCCACGTCGACCTGCCCCGGCGGCGGACCGTCGCCGTGCACGACGCGCTCGACCTGCCGGTGCCGGCGCCGCGGGGGCCGGGGGACGCGCCGCTGCACGCCGGCCGACCCCGGACGGACGCCGGACGCACCGGCACCGGACGGCCGGAGGGGCCGGACCCCGCCGTCGGGGACGACGTCGTGCGCTGGGCGGGCTGGGAGTTCCGCATCGGCTTCGACAGCCGCGAGGGGCTGTCGCTGCACCAGGTCACCCACGGCGGCCGGTCGGTCCTCCACCGCGCGTCGATCGCCGAGATGGTGCTGCCGCACGCCGACCCGTTCCCGGCGCGCTGCTGGCAGGAGTACCCCGACACCGGCGAGTACCTCTTCGGCCGGTTCGCCGCCTCCCCCGGACCGGGCTGTGACTGCCGGGACGGGCGCCACCACCTCGACGTCGTCCTCGCCGACGACCACGGCCGGCCCCGGGTCGTGCCGCACGCGGTCTGCCTGCGCGAGGAGGACGCCGGTGTGCTCTGGGGGCGCACGGACTTCTCCCCCGCCACGTCCGAGACCCGGCGGCAGCGGCGGCTGGTGGTCCGGACCGCCACCACCGTCGGGGGCTACGACTACGCGTTCTCCTGGTCCCTGTACCTCGACGGGACGATCCGGCTCGAGGTGCGGGCGGCCGCCCTGCCCTTCGCCTCCGTCCACCGCGGCGCCGAGTACCCGTGTGCGACGGAGGTCGCGCCCGGACCGGGGGCGCCGTGCCGCCAGCACCTGTTCTGCGCCCGGCTGGACATGGCGGTCGACGGGCAGGCGAACACGGTCCACGAGGTGGACGTGGTGCGGGGGCGGGTCAGCCGGACCGCCCCCCACGGCGACGTCCTCCGCCGTCGGCGCACGGTGCTCACGCGGGAGTGGACGGCCCAGCGCACGGCCGACCCGCTGGCCGACCGGGAGTGGCACGTGGTGAACCCCTCGGTGACCAACCGGCTCGGTCAGCCGGTCGCGTACGCGCTCGTCCCCGAAGGCAGGCCGGTGCTGCTGACCGACGAGGCGTCATCCGTCCACGGCCGGGCGGCGTTCGCGACCCGGCACCTGTGGGTGACCCGGTACAACCCCGCGCAGCGGTACGCCGCCGGAGACCTGGCCGACGAGGGCGGGCTGCCGGCGTTCGTGGCCGGGAACCGGTCGCTGGAGGACGAGGACGTCGTGCTGTGGCACACCTTCGGGTCGACCCATGTCCCGCGCCCGGAGGACTGGCCGGTCGTGCCGGTCGAGGTCGCCGGTTTCCGGCTCGTGCCGGTCGGCTTCTTCGACCGCAACCCCGCGCTGGACGTCCCGCGCTCGACGCCGCCCTCCTGCGCGCCCGCGGTGCCGGACCCGCGGGAGTGACGCTCACCCGCTGCTCACGGTGCGGGGGGCGGGCTCCCAGGGCACCACCTCCTCCGCGAACCTCCACCCCTGCTTCCAGGTGTAAGCAGGGGTGGAGGTCGCCGGAGCACGAGTGCCGCGGCGCCCGGCCTGCGGCGCCGTCCCGATCCCGAGTCCGGCGGGCTGACCGGGCCGGAAGCGGCTCGCGGCTCGAGCGGCGTCGGGCGGTCAGGGCGGCGGACGCGGCGTCAGAGCGGGTGGACGGCGGCGGTGACCGAGCGGGTGCCGCCCATCCAGCTGGGCAGCAGCGCCATCTTGACGCCCGGTCCACCGGTGACCACGACCCGGACGTCCCCGGCCGAGGCGGCCACCCGCAGGTCGCCGGCCCCGTAGGCGGACGATCCCCCGGCCAGCTGCGCGGCCCCGGCGGCGAGCACCGCGTTGCCCTCCGCGAACAGGAACCCCGACACCTCCTCCGGGCCCCACCCGTGGCCGTGCAGGAACCCGGCCGGCTCCGGCGGCAGCAGCAGGAACTGCTCGCCGTCACGGAAGGCGCCCGGGTCGCCGGCGGCCAGCGCGACCCCGGCCAGGGCCGCGGCGGCCGGTGCGAGGACCTCGGCCGGGGTCCGGTAGCCCGACGCCGGCAGCACCTCGAGCACCCCGCTGGCGCCGACGACGGTCACCGCGTCGCCGTCCGCCGGAGGCGGGAACGGGCCCGGCAGCGACGCGGTGCAGCAGGTGTACTTCCCCGGCCAGCCGATCGTCGCCATGTCGGTCAGCCCGGCCCGCGCACCGCCGATGCCGGCCAGGGCCAGCGACACCGCCCGCCCGACGCAGGCGTTCGCCCGCGACCCCGGCCCCAGCCCGCCGGCCGGCGTCAGTCCCAGGGACGCCGCGACCGGACCGTGCACCAGCACCGCCACCGCGGGCGACCCGGTGGTCGTCGCGATGCCCAGCAGGTTGAACCGCGGCTCCAGCGCCGCCCGCACCGCGGCGACCACGACCGGCAGCTCGGCCGGCCGGCACCCGGCCAGCACCGCGTACCAGGCGACCGCCCGCACGGTCAGCTCGCCGAACAGCGGCGGCACCTGCCCGAGGACGGCGTCCGGTGCGGCGACGCCGTCCACCAGCGCCGCCAGCCGGTCGGCGGTCGGCGGCACCACCGGCAGCCCGTCACCGTGGCCCGCGGTCAGCAGCTCGTCGGCCACCGCGGCGGGGTCGGCGTCCGGCCCGAGCAGCGGCAAGTCAGGCACGGGTCACGGGCGGGCGGGCACGGCGCGCGACACCGCCGCCGTCGCCCCGAACGACGGGATCCACACCGAGTGCTTGCCCGCTCCCCCGGCCACGAGCACGTGCAGCATCTCCGGGCCGGTGCTCACCGGGTACGCGTCCCCGTCGGGCACCACGCCCCAGTCCTCGAACTGCCGCTGGTTGGCCTCCGACACCCGCGACACCGGGATCCGCGCCCGCTCCCACAGCGCGCCCCGCACCGCCTCCGCCGTCCACCCGTCGCGGGCGAACGTCGCCGCGTGCTCCGGGCCCAGCACCAGGAAGTGCGGACCCTTCACGTACACGTTGTTCGACCCCGGCTGGGCCATGGTCCCGGCGATGGTGAGCAGCAGGTCCTCGGCCGTCGTCCCGCCGTGGTCGTTGACGTTGTGTGGCCCCTCGGTCGCCGCGACCGTCACCACCGACTCCCCCGGCGCGAAGCCGCGGCGCACCGAGAACGGCGGGAAGGGGCTCTCCTCCTCGTTCTCGCCGAAGCAGAAGGTGTACTTCGCCGGCCCGCCCTGTGTCGCGCGGTCCATGACGCCCGGCCGCGCCCCGCCGACGTGCGTGGTGACCAGTTGCACCGCCCGGCCGATGACCGCGTTGGCCCGGGTGCCCTGGCCCAGGCAGTTGGCGCCGGAGTTGACGCCCAGCTCCGCGCGCACGGGGCCGTTCACGACGACCATCGGCGCGCACGGGTGCGTCGTGGCCAGCACGCCGTGCAGGTTGTACTCGGGTGCCTGCAGCGCGCGGACGGCGGCGAGCACCACCGGCAGGTCCGCCGGCCGGCAGCCGGCCATCACGGCGTTGGCGGCGAAGCTCTCCCGGGTCGGCACCAGCCCGGACGGCGGCAGCGGCCCCAGCTCCAGGTCGATGCCGTCGAGCGCGGCCAGCGCGGCCGCCACCCGGGCCGGCGTCGGGGCCACCAGTGGCAGGCCGTCGCCCCAGCCGCGGCGGTACGCCTCCTCCTGCCAGCTCTCCTCGGTGACCCCGCGCAGGTCCAGCACGGCACTCACGACTGACCCCTCGCCTCGTCGGCCATCCGCAGCAGCTCGGCCGCCGCACCCTCGATCCGCCCGGCCAGTTCGGTCCCGGTGAGGCCGCCCACCGGGTGCGGCACCACCAGAAGGCGCGGCTGCACGCGTCGCGCCTGGGCCTGCGCCTGCACCAGCGGCAGGAACGTCTCGGTCACCACCAGGGGTGCCACGACGCCGCGCCGCTCCAGTTCCACCGAGTCGTGGAGACTCCACGACGAGCACGAGCCCTAGTCGCCGACCGCCACCAGCACCATCTTGAACCGCTGCGACAGCCAGTCGATCTGGTCGGGGTCGGCCGCCACCGAGGCGCTCTCCTTGGCCGCGAAACCGAGCTCGGGCAGCTCCCAGTGCGCCTGCAGCCGCTCGCCGAGCCCGCGCAGCAGCTCGGTCGCGTTCGGCTTGGAGTTGGTGAACAGCGCGACGTCGGCCCACGTCGCCGTGCTGTCGGTGGCCTCCACCGGCCCGGCGTCGCCCTCGGGCAGCACGCCGTGCGTCGGGTCCACGATCCGCAGCGACCCGGCGGTTGCCGCCAGTGCCGCGACCGCGGCCTCCCCGGCGGCGCGCCCGTCGGCCTCGGCGGCGGCCAGCGACTGCTCCGCCCCCGCGCGCGCGTCGCCGGCCACGAGGACGCCGTCCCCCGGGACCAGCCGGCCCTCCGCGTCGGCGGCCAGCCCCGCCACCAGGCCCTCCGGGCCACGCCGGTCGACGAACGGGAACACCCCCGCGACCGCGAGCTCCCGCTCCCCGTCGGCAGTCCGGACGACGACGCCCGACAGCACGCCCTCGCCGCGCAGCGCGGTCACCGCCGCGCCGGTCACGACGTCGACCCGCCCGTCGGCCGCCAGCCGCGCCGCCCGCGCCGCTGACCACCGCGGCTCCCCCGGCACCAGCACGGTCACCGCGGCGGCGAAGCCGGCCAGCTCGAGCGCCTCCTCCGCCGTCCACTCGTCGTCGCCCACCACGGCGACCGCGCGGCCGCGGAACAGCGGCCCGTCACAGCCGGCGCAGGTCGAGATCCCGCGGCCGACCAGCGCCTCCTCCCCCGGCAGCCCCAGCCGCCCGGCGGACAGCCCGGCCGCGACGACCACCGCGCCGGCGGTCACCTCGCCGTCGCCGGTCTCCAGCCTGGCCGGTCCACCGGGGTGCACCCGGGTCACCTCGGCGTAGGCGATCCGGACGCCTGCTTCCTCGGCCGCGGCGGTCAGCGCCGACATCAGCTCGGGTCCGGTCCCGCCGGGGTGGTCGTGCAGCGTAGTCAGGTTGACCAGCTGACCGCCGGGGCTCAGCCGCTCGTAGGCCACGACGCGCAGCCCGCGCTCGGCGGCTACCTGTGCGGCGACCAGGCCCGCGGTGCCCGCGCCGACGACGGCGACGTCCCAGTCGGTGCTCATGCGACCGCGCCCTCGGGTGAGCCCGCGAGCTCGCCCACCAGCCCCGTCGAGATGCTCGGCCACAGCGCGTCGGCGCCCTCGGCGGCGAGCCGGCGGCCCAGCTCCCGGCTCCAGTACCGCTCGCCGCCGAACTCGTCGCGCCACGACCACAGCCGCCGGGTGAGCTGGCCGAGCTCGTACTCCTTGGTCATGCCGATCGCGCCGTGCGCCTGGTGGGCGGCCCGGGCGGCGACCGTCGCCGCCTCCCCGGCCGCCGCCTTGGCCGCGGCGACGTCGTCGAACGAGGGGTCCGGCCGGGCGTTCAGCGCGGCGACCTGCGCCGCGAGGCCGGCCAGCTGGGTCTCCTCCGCGATCGTCACCAGGTGCGCCTGCACCGCCTGGAAGCGGGCGATCGGGCGGCCGAACTGCTGGCGCTCGCCGGTGTAGCGCAGGCTCAGCTCGCTCACCCGGGCCAGCGCGCCGGCGATCTGCGCCGAGCGGGCCAGCGCCCCGCGCAGCCGCAGCGCCGCGGGGTCCACGCCGTCCGGCGCCGGCGCCACCGCGTCCTCGGGCAGCTCGACGTCGTCCCAGACGAGGGTGTCCCGGGGCTCGGCGGCCAGGTTGCGGCCGGGCGTGACGCTCGCCGCGGCGGTGGGCGCCGAGACGACGACCCGCTGCCCGCCGGTCTCGGCGAACGCCACCACCCGGGTGCTGCGCCCGCCCCACGGCACCCGGGACAGCCGTGCGGTCAGGCGCCGGCCGGTGAGCCGCACGGTGTCCCCGGGCCGGCCGACCGCCACCGACAGCGTGCCCTCGGGCAGCTCGAGCCCGGCCGCGGCCAGCGCCCAGCCGGCGAGCAGCCCGGTCTCGGCCAGCGGCACCGGGGCGGCGAAGCGTCCGGCGACGGTGAGCAGCGCGCACGCGTCGGCGACGTCCCCGCCGGAGCCGCCGGCCTCCTCGGGCACCGACACCAGCGGGAAGCCGGACTCGCTCAGCGCGTCCCAGAGCCGCCCGCTCCAGGCGGTCGCCTCCGCGGCGACGACGTCCTCGGGGGTGCACAGGTCGCCGAACAGGCCGGTCGCGACCTCGGTCAGCATCTGCCGGTCGTCACTCATGCGGCCAGTCCCTTCGCGGCGACGGAGCGGAGGACCTCGGTGGTGCCGCCGCGCAGCGTGTACGACGGCGAGGTCAGCACGGCCTCGGCGAGCAGCGCCTGGAACAGCGAGCCGGAGCCCTGGTCGAGCTCGGTCTCGGCGGCGTCCCGCAGCGCCTCGACCAGGTCCTGCTCGAAGCGGGTGCCGACCTCCTTGACCAGCGCGGCCTCGACCGAGGGCGCCGCCCCGGCGTCGAGCGAGCGGGCGACCGACAGCGACAGGTGCCGGATGGCGCGGGCGCGGGCGGCCAGCCGGCCCAGGACGGCGGCCTCGTCGTCGGTCACCGCGGGGCGCTCACGCAGCCACTCGCGCAGCACCGGGAAGGTCGACAGCCAGCGGTCGGGGCCGCTGCGCTCGTAGGCCAGCTCGCTGGTCACCTGCTGCCAGCCGCTGCCGAGCTCGCCGAGCACCATGTCGTCGGGCACGAACACCTCCTCCAGCGCGACCTCGTTGAAGTGGTGGCTCCCGTCGAGGTACGGGATCGGCGAGACGGTGACCCCGGGGTCGTGCAGGTCGACGACCAGCTGGGACAGGCCGGCGTGCTTGCGGCCCTCCTCCATCGGCGAGGTGCGGCAGAGGACGGCGAAGAAGTGGTTGTTGTGGGCCTCGCTGGTCCACACCTTGGTGCCGGTGACCGTCCAGCCACCCTCGACCCGGGTGGCGCGGGTGCGCACCGAGGCGAGATCGGAGCCGGAGTCGGGCTCGCTCATGCCCAGCGAGAAGTACACCTCCCCCGCGGCGATGCCGGGGAGGAACCGCCGCCGCTGCTCCTCGGTGCCGAAGTGCAGCAGCGCCGGCGCGGTCTGCCGGTCGGCGACGAAGTGCGCCCCGATCGGCGCGCCGGCGGCGAGCAGCTCCTCGGCGACGACGAACCGGTCGACGGCGCTGCGGCCGTGGCCGCCGTACTCCGGCGGGATCGCCATGCCGACCCAGCCGCGCTCGGCCAGCGTGCGGGAGAACTCCGGGTCGTGCCGGCCGGCGAAGCCGAGCGCGGGCCGGGAGTCCGCGGGCAGCTCGGCGGCGAGGAAGTCGCGCACCTCGGCGCGCAGTGCCTCCTCGGCCGGGCTGAGCACGGTCGGGGCGAACTGCATGGCATCCCTCCAGGGTGTCCCCGCCGGGCCGGCACCGTCGCCGGCCCGGCGGGGCTCGGTCAGGCGGTCTCGCGGCGCCGCTGGGACCACATCTGCGTGGCCCGCTCGAAGTGCAGGGCGGCCTCCCAGCCGATCCCGGGCGGACCGGCCTCGGTGCGGAAGGAGCGGACCGCCTCCCGGGCCAGCTCCGGGTCCTTGGCCGCGCGGCCGGCGAGCTCGAGGGCGAGGTCCTCGACCTGGTCGTCGGGCACCGCCCTCCACGCCAGCCCGATCTCGGCGGCGCGCACACCGTCGACCTCCTCGCTGAACAGCCCCATCGCGGCGGTGGCCTCGCGGCCCGCCGTCCGGCTGCTGATCGTGAAGTAGCCGCCGCCGGGGTGCAGGCCGATGCGCAGGAAGCCGGCCAGCAGCCGGGCGTCCTCGGCGACGATGCGCAGGTCGGTGGAGAGCGCCAGGTTGATCCCCGCGCCCACCGCGGCGCCGCGGACGGCGGCGATCGTCGGCACCTGCAAGGTGCCGACGCGGCGGAAGGCGGTGTAGACCGCGCCGAGCTCCTTGTACGTCCTGTCCTCGGCCTGGTCGCTGCCCGGCGTCCAGCGTCGCCGGTCGGCGCCCGAGCAGAACGTGCCGCCGGCCCCGCGGACGACGGCCGCGCCGATCGCCGGGTCGGCGTCCACCTCGTCGCAGAGCTCCGAGAGCTGCAGCCCCATCTCCGGGGTCAGCCCGTTCCTGACCTCGGGCGAGTCGACCGTGAACACGGCGACGCCGCCGTTCCGCTCCAACTGGATCTGTCCCACGGGGGGTGTCCTGCCTCTCTGCTGGGGGTGGTCTGCCGAGGATGCCTACTCGCCGACCGGCTCCCGCGAGCCGGTGGTGCGGACGAGGACGTCGACGGCGGTGGCGCCCCGCCCGCGCGGCGCGACGATCAGCGGGTTGACCTCGAACTCGGCCAGCCGGTCGCCCGCGGCCAGCGCCGCCTGCGACAGCCGGACGACGGCGTCGACGGCGGCCGGCACGTCGGCGGGCTCGGCGCCGCGGAAGCCGGCCAGCAGCGGCCAGGCACGCAGGCTGCGCAGCATCGCCCACGCCTCCTCCGGCGTCACCGGTGCCAGCGCCGAGGCGAGGTCCCGGTACAGCTCGGTGGTCACCCCGCCGAGGCCGACGGTGACCACGGGCGGGAAGCCGTCGCGCCCGGCGGTCACCCCGAGGATCAGCTCGGTGCCCGGCGGGATGAGCTCCTGCACGAGCACGCCCTCGACCCCGGGGACGTGGTGCGCCCGCGCGGCGTCGAGGAGCTCGGTGAAGACGGTGGGGGCCTCGTCCGGACCGACGCCGACCCGCACGCCGCCGACCTCGCTCTTGTGCGCGAGGTCGGCCGCGGCCAGCTTGAGCACGCCCGGGCCGGGCAGCGCCGCGACCGCCTCGCGGGCCGCCTCCGGCGTGGTGACCAGCGTGGACGACGGCTGCGCGATGCCGACCGACCGCAGCAGCGCGGCGCCGTCGACCACCGGGGCTTCGAGCAGCGCGCGCACCTCCGTGGCCGGGACCCCGGGCACCGGCGGCAACGGCGGGGGCGTGCCGCGGCGCACCGGCGGCGCGAGCCGCGCGGCGACCCGGGCCAGGTCGCCGACCGAGCCGAACACCGGGACGCCCGCCGCCCGGAACACCCGGCGTCCCTCGACGGTCAGCTCCTGCCCGGCGATCCAGCCGACCAGCAGCGGGCAGGGCAGCTTGGCGGCGGTGGCGACGAGGTCCTCGGCCAGCCGGGCGCCGGTGTCGCCGACGACCATGGTCACGAGGACGGCGACGACGTCCACCGCGTCGTCCTCGGCGATGATCCGGCAGACGTCGCCGAAGGCGTGCGCGCCCCGGTTGAACAGCTGCGCGGTCACGTCGACCGGGTTGGCCAGCGCGCCGAAGGGCGGGATCAGCGGGCGCAGCCGCGCCTGGGTCGCGGCCGAGAGCTCGGGCAGCTGCAGGCCGACGTCCTCGCACTGGTCGGCGGCCAGGCTGCCGGCCCCGCCGGAGGTGGTGACGACGGCGACCCGCGTCCCCTCCGCCGGCTTGCCGGCGGCCAGCACCGCGGCGACGGCGAGCAGCTCGTCGATGTCGTCGACCAGCACCACGCCGTACCGCCGCGAGGTGAGCACGAAGGCGACGTCGTCCCCGAGCATCGAGCCGGTGTGGCTGGCCACCGCGCGACGCCCGGCGCTGGAGCGCCCCGAGCGCAGCACGACCAGGTGCTTGCCGGCCCGCTGCGCGCGGCGGGCGAGCTCGGCGTAGGCCGCGCCGTCGCCGGTGGCCTCGACGTAGAGCATCAGCACCCGCACCGTCGGGTCGGCCAGCAGGTGCAGCGAGACCTCGGTCAGGTCGAGGTCGACCTGGTTGCCGGTGCTGAACCACGCCGCCAGCCCCAACCCCATGTCGGTGGCCAGGTCGAGCACCGAGCCGCCGACCGCGCCGCTCTGCCCGACATAGGCGACGCCGCTGCCGGAGGTCAGCGGCCGGTCGGCGGCGGCGGTGAAGGTGGCGACCACGCCGGTGGGCGCGTAGAGGAAGCCCTGGCAGTTCGGCCCCACGACGCGGACGCCGGTCTCCTGCGCCACCGCGGCCAGCCGCTGCTGCAGCGCCACCCCCTCGGGGCCGACCTCGGCGAACCCGGAGGCGTAGACGACCGCCGCCCTCGCACCGACCGCGGCGGCCTGCCGGATCGCGTCCACGACCCGGTCGGCGGCGACGAGCACCAGCACCAGGTCGACCGGACCCGGGACGTCGGTCAGCGTCGGGTAGCAGCGCCGGCCGACCAGCTCGTCGTAGTTGGGGTTGACCGGATAGAGGCCGCCCTCGTACCCGTGCTCGACCAGGTAGCGCAGCGGCCGGGACATGAGGTTCTCGGACCGGCCGGAGATGCCGAGCAGCGCGATCCCACGCGGCCGCAGCAGCGACTGCAGCCCGTCGTCGTGCGGGTGCGGCGTCGGCGCGGTCATCGGGACGCCTCCTCAGGGGGACGACAGGTGGGCTCGCTGGCAGCTAAGTTGACATCGACGTCAATGTCAACGAACCGCGGAGGTGCCCGTGCCCCGACCGTCCGCGGCCGAGCCGCCCGCCGGGGACGCCGGCCCGAGCGTGCCGCCCGCGCTGCCGACCACCGAGCGCGGCCGCCGGATGCGGGCCCGGCTGCTCGCCGCGGCCCGTGAGGTGTTCGAGCGCGACGGCTTCCTGACGGCCCGGGTCACCGACATCTCGGCGGCGGCCGGCGTCGCGCACGGCAGCTTCTACACGTACTTCGGCTCCAAGACCGCCGTCTTCCGGGCGCTGGTGGCCGAGACCATGGACGACCTCTACGCCTCGATGGCGACCCACGGCGAGGCAGGCCCGCCGGACGGCTCCCCGGCCGGGCTGGCGGTGCACCGCATCGACCAGGCCAACCGCCGGTTCGTCGCCATGTACCGGCAGAACACCGCGCTCATGGCGCTCTTCGAGCAGGTGACCACCTTCGACCCGGAGGTGCGTGCGCTGCGCCGGGCGGCCCGGGAGCGCAACGTCGGCCGGGTGCGGCACAGCATCGAGCAGCTCCAGCGCGACGGCGTCGTCGCCGCCGACCTCGACGCCGAGTACGCCGCCCACGCGCTGGTCGCCATGGTCAACGGCGCGGTGCACTACTGGCTGGTGCTCGACGGCGACTTCGAGGAGGAGCGGCTCGTCGCCACGCTGACCCGGTTGTGGGCGCAGGCGCTGGGTCTCCCGTCACGCGGCTGACGGAGCCGGACCACGGCGGGGCGCCGCTCCGGCCGGCACGACCTGTCCCCGGGAGAGTCAGCCCCTGCTTACAGGTGGAAGCAGGGGCCGACTCTCTCCGGAGGAGGGGTCGGTCCGGAGCGGGGCCCGGACCCGAAGCCGGTCCGGAGCGGGGCCCGGACCCGGAGACCACCCGGGGTGGCTCAGCCTCCGACGATGCGGGTGGCGAGCGACCCGATCCCCTCGATGGTCACGGTCACCTCGTCCCCGACCTGCAGCGGCCCGACGCCGGCCGGGGTGCCGGTCAGGACGACGTCCCCGGGCAGCAGGGTCATCGTCTGGCTGACCCAGGACACGCACCTAGCGACGTCGAGCAGCATGTCCGCCGTCGTGCCGTCCTGGCGCACCTCGCCGTTCACGGTGGTCCGCAGCGACAGCGCCGCCGGGTCGACGTCGGTCTCCACCCACGGCCCCAGCGGGCAGGAGCGGTCGAAGCCCTTCGCGCGGGTCCACTGCTTCTCGGCCCGCTGCAGGTCCCGCATGGTCAGGTCGTTGGCGACCGTGTAGCCGAGCACCACGTCGGCCACCCCCTCGGCCGGGACCCGCGTGCACTCCCGGCCGATCACGACCGCCAGCTCACCCTCGAAGTGCAGGTCCGCCGTGTCCGGCGGGTAGGGAACCTCGGCGTCCGGCCCGACGACCGACGTGGAGAACTTGGCGAACACCACCGGGATCTCCGGCACCTCGTTGCCCAGCTCCCTGGCGTGCTCGGCGTAGTTGCGGCCGAGGCAGAGCACCTTGCTCGGCTCGACGGGGGCCAGCAGGCGCACGTCGGCGAGCGGGGTGCGCTCCTCCGTCGTCCGGACGCCGTCGAACGGGGACCCGTCCAGCCGGACCACGTCGTCGCCCTCCATCAGGCCGTACGACGCCGGGCCACCACCGGGCGCGGTGTAGCGGACGAGGCGCATCAGATGGCCCGGACCATGCCGCCGTCGACCAGGAAGTTCTGGCCGGTGACGTAGGTGTTGGCGCCGGAGGCGAGGAACGCCGCCATCTTGCCGAACTCCTCGGCGGTGCCGTAGCGGCCGAGCGGGATGCCCTTCTCGCTCTGCGCGCGGACGTCCTCGACCGACTGGCCGGTCTTCTCGGCACGCCCGGCGTCGAGGGAGGCGACACGGTCGGTGGCGATCCGGCCCGGTCCGATCGTGTTGACCAGGACGCCGTCGGGCGCCACCTCCAGGGCGACGCTCTTGGCCAGCCCGAGCAGCCCCACCCGGAAGGTGTTGGACAGCGTGAGGTTGTCGATCGGCTGCTTGATCGACGAGGACGCCACCGTGACGATCCGGCCCCAGCCCTGCTCGCGCATGTGCGGCAGCACGCCGCGGAAGAGCCGCACGGTGGAGAGCAGGTTCAGCTCGAAGGCCTGCTGCCACGTCGCGTCGTCCAGTGCGTCGAAGCCGCCCGGCGGCGGCCCGCCGGCGTTGTTCACCAGCACGTCGATGCCGCCGAGCCGCTGCTGCGTCTCGTGCAGCAGCCGGTCGAGGTCGGCGGCGTCGGCGACGTCGGCCGGGCAGTGCTCGACCTGCGCGCCGGTGGCGTCGGCGATCTCCTGCGCCGTCCGCGCCAGCTGGTCGGCGCCGCGACTGGAGACCATCACGCGCGCGCCCTCGGCGGCCAGCTGGGTCGCGGTGGCGCGGCCCAGGCCCTTGGAGGCGGCGGTGACCAGGGCGACCCGGCCGGTGAGTTCGAGGTCCATCGGGGTGCGCTCCGTCGGATCGGGGGCCGTCAGGCCACGGGGTTGGTGAGCTCGCGGAAACCGGTGATCTGCACGCCGGCGGTGTCGCCGGAGCGGATGTGCACCGCTCCGGGCGTGCCGGTCGAGATGACGTCGCCGGGCAGCAGGGTCATGACCCGCGAGTGGAAGGCGACCAGCCACCACGGCCGGAAGGTCATGTGGGAGACGACGTTGCGCCGGTGCACCTGCCCGTTGTGGATCGTCGCGACCTCGAGCGCGTCGACGTCGTCCACCTCGTCGACGGTCACCAGCTCCGGCCCGAAGCTGAAGAAGGTGTCGAAGCTCTTCGAGCGGGTCAGGTAGCGCGGGTTCTTCTCGAGGATGTCCTCGGCGGTCATGTCGACGATCGTGGTGAAGCCGGCGACCACCGAGGGGGCGTCGGCCTCGTCGACGTCCTTGCACTCGCGGCCGATGACCACGCCCAGCTCGCCCTCCGCGGTGGTGCGCTGCGACTGCGGCGGGATCCGGATCGGGTCGCCGGGGCCGATGATCGCGGTGTCGGGCTTGAGGAAGCTGGCCGGCTCGGTCGAGGGCGCCTTCTCGGACAGGTCCGCGGCGTGCTCGACGTAGTTCAGCCCGATGCCCCAGATCTTGCGCGGCCGGCGGTAGAGCGGCGCGTAGACCACCTGCTCCTGCGGCAGCGCGAGCTCGTCGAGCCGGGCGGCGTCCTGGCCGGCCACCCAGTCGCGCAGCTCCTCGACCCGGCCGCGCTCGAGGAGCTCCTGCACGGTCGCCGGCCAGTCGGCGCGCAGGCGCTCGTTGAGGGCGGGCAGCGGCACGGCACCGCCGGGGCGCACCAGCGCCCCGGGCTCGGCGCCGTCCAGTCGCAGCGTCGTCAGTCGCACGGGCGGGTCCTCTCGCGGGCGGGGCCCCGGGCGCGCGGCAGCGCGCCGCCGGGGCGGTGGGTGGGACGACGGGGCTACAGGCCGACGGCCGCGATCAGGTCGTCGAGCTCGGCGAGGGTCAGCTCGTCGACCGGCGGGGCGGGGAAGCGGGCGTGCGGCGAGGCGATCGCGCCGCGGCGGGCGAAGACCTGCTTGCGGATGGTCACCCCGCCGACGCCGAGCTGGGCCTCGTAGCGGATGAGCGGCAGGTACCGGAAGAAGAACTCCTGCGCGCCCGCGCGGTCGCCGGCGACGAACCGCTCATAGGTGCCGACCAGCACCTGCGGGAAGCCGAAGCCGGTCATGATGCCGTCCGCGCCGCGCAGCAGCTCCTCGTACAGGTAGAGCCCGCCGAGGCCGCCGAAGACGCCCACCTGCTCCTTGGCCCGCTGCTTCACCGCGGTGATCTTCGGCAGCGTCGGCGTCTCCTCGAGCTTGAGGTAGCGGCAGCCCTCGATCTCGTCGAGCAGGCGGACGAGGAACGGCGCGGGCATGACGACCCCGGTGTTGACCGGCTCGTCCTGCACGACGACGGGCACCGACACCGCCTCGGCGACCAGCCGGAAGTGCTCGAAGACCAGGTCGAGGTTCCGGGTGTTCTCCGGCGGGGCGAGCATGACGGCCGCGGCGCCGGCGTCCTCGGCGCGGCGGGCGTAGTCCAGCGCCATCCTCGTGGCCCGCGCCGAGACCCCGGCGACGACCGGCACCCGGCCGGCGGTCGCCTGCAGGTAGCGCCGCAGCACCCGCTCGCGCTCCTCGTCGAGCAGCTTGGCGGCCTCACCCATGATCCCGAGGATGGTCAGCCCGTGGGCCCCGGCGCCGAGGTAGTCCTCGACCAGGCTGTCGATGCTGCCCTCGTCGACCGAGCCGTCGTCGGTGAACGGCGTCAGTGTGATCGGTAGCACACCCGAGAGGGCGCTCACCGCGAACTACCCTGCGGACGGGGACGACGGCCTCGGGCCGGACACGCGACGGAGATCACAGCGGTCACCGTAGCCGCCGGTCGCGGGCCGGGCCCCCACCCCTGCCTCGCACCGACGCGGGGGCACCGGAGGACGGAGGACGATGCCGGTCCAGCGATACACCGTGGTCGGGGGCGGGATCATCGGGACAGCGGTGGCCCGCCGCCTGCTCGCCGAGCGCCCCGACGCCGAGGTGACGGTCCTGGAGAAGGAGCACCGGCTCGCCGCCCACCAGACCGGCCGGAACTCGGGCGTGGTGCACGCCGGCCTGTACTACGAGCCCGGCTCGCTCAAGGCGACGCTGTGCCGCCGCGGGGTCGCCCTGCTCAAGGAGTTCTGCGCCGAGCACGGCCTGCCCTACGACGAGATCGGCAAGGTGCTCGTCGCGCTGGACGGCGCCGAGGAGCAGCGGCTGGGCGCGATCGCCGAGCGGGCCCGCGCCAACGGCGTCCCCGGGATCCGGGTGATCGACCGGGCGGAGCTGCGCGAGCTCGAGCCGCACGTCGCCGGCATCGCCGCGCTGCACTCGCCGACCACCGCGATCGTCGACTACGTGTCGGTCACCGAGCGGCTCGCCGCCGACGCCCGGGCCGCCGGCGCCACGGTCCGCACCGGCTTCGAGGTGGCCGCGTTCCGGTCCACCGGAAGACGGGTCGTGGTCACCAGCACCGCCGGCGAGGAGGTCGCCGCCGACCGGGTGGTGCTCTGCGCGGGCCTGCAGGTCGACCGGCTGGCCCGCCTGGCGGGGGACGACGACGCCCCGCGGATCGTGCCCTTCCGCGGCGAGTACTACGCGCTCACGCCCGAGAAGCGCGCGCTGGTCAACGGCCTGGTCTACCCAGTGCCCGACCCGCGGTACCCGTTCCTCGGGGTGCACCTGACCCCGCGGTTCGACGGCGAGGTGCTGGTCGGCCCCAACGCCGTCCTGGCGCTGGCCCGCGAGGGCTACCGGTGGCGCGACGTCTCCCCCGCCGAGCTGGTCGCGATCGCCCGCTTCCCGGGCTTCCGGCGGTTCGCCCGGCAGCACTGGCGCACCGGCCTGGCCGAGATGCGCGGGTCGCTGTCCAAGAAGGCCTACACCGCCGCCGCCCGCCGCTACGTGCCCGAGCTGACCGTCGAAGACATGGTGCCCGCGGCCGCGGGGATCCGGGCCCAGGCGCTGGAGTCCGACGGCAGCCTGGTCGACGACTTCCGCATCACCCGGCGGGGCGCCGTGGTGGCCGTGCGCAACGCGCCCTCCCCGGCCGCCACGTCGTCGCTGGCCATCGCCGAGCACCTCGTCGGCGTGCTGCTGGCCGAGGACGGCCGGCCGTGAGCCGGACCTCGTGAGCCGCGGCCGGGGGCGCCCCGCGGGGCCGCGCCGCGCCGCCACCGCGGCGGTCACGGTGACCACCGCGGGCGTGCTCCCGGCCTACCTCGTCGGCGTGCTCTGGGTGCAGGTGCGCGCCGACCTCGGCGTCGGCCCGTCCCAGCTCGGCCTGCTGGTCGCCGCGTTCTTCGCCACCTCGGCGGTGTCGGCGCTGTCCGCGGGGACGCTGGTCCGCAAGCTCGGCACGGTGCGGGTGGTGCGCCTCGCCGGGCTGACCGCGGCGGTCGCGATGCTCGTCGTCGCGCTGGCCGCCCGCGACACCGCCGTCCTCGTCGCCGCGCTCGTCCTCGGCGGGTGGGGCAACGGCATCGGGCAGCCGGCGAGCAACGACCTCATCGCGCGCTCGGTGTCGGCCGGCCGGCAGGGCCTGGCCTACGGCCTCAAGCAGGCGGCGATCCCGCTGTCGACGCTGCTGGCCGGCGTGGCGGTCCCGCTGGTCGCCATCCCCCTGGGCTGGCGGACGGCGTTCGGCATCGGCGCGGTCCTGGCGCTGCTCGTGGTGCTCTCCGTGCCCGGTCAGCGGCGGCTGGGGTCGGCCGGGTCGTCGTCGCCGCCGTCGGAGGCGGCCGGGCCGTTCCGCCGCGCGCCGCTGTACGTGCTCGCCGCCGGGTTCGCCCTCGCTGCCGGCACCGGCAACGCGCTGGGCTCCTTCTTCGTCACGACCGCCGTCGCCGGCGGCATCGCCCCCGCGACCGCCGGCGTGCTCGCCGCGGTGGCCGGCGGGGTGGGCGCGATCGCCCGGGTGCTCGTCGGGTGGCTGGCCGACCGCGTGCGCACCCGCTGGCTGCTCGTCGTCGCCGCGCAGATGTCCGTGGGCGGACTGTCCTACGCGCTGCTCGGCACCGGCGTCGAGGCGCTCATCGTCATCGGCGCGGTGGTCGGCTACTGCACCGGCTGGGCGTGGGCCGGGCTGTCGACCTACGCCGTCACCCGCATGCACCACGGCATGGCCGCCCAGGCCACGTCGATCACCCAGGGCGGCATGGGGCTGGGCGCGGCGGCCGGGCCGCTGGCCTTCGGCGGGCTGCTCTCGGTCAGCTCCTACGCCGTCGCCTGGACCGCGACCGCCGTCCTGGCCGTCGTCGCCGGGCTGGTCGTCGTGCTCGGCCGGCACCTGCTGCTGCGCGAGCGCCCCGCGCTGGTGGCCGCGCACCGGCAGCGCCGGGCCGCCGCGCGGGCCTGAGCGCCGCGCCGCCCGGTCAGCCGCGCACCGGCCAGGCGGCCAGCGGCTGCTGGTCGTCGCCGTGGCTGCCCCCGGCGTGGGCGACGGCGGCCAGCAGCAGCCCGAGCGCATCGCGGTCGAGGCCGGCGGCGAGGTCGGCGAGGTCGACCGGCTGCCCGTCGGCGAGCGAGGCGGCGGCGCGCAGCAGGCGCAGCTGGCTGCCGTCGCCGCCGATCGTGCCGGCACGCAGCGCGGCGTCGACCTCCGGCCAGGCGACCTGCGCCCACAGCCCCTCGCCGTCGACGTCGTCGAGCAGGCACACCAGGCCCGCGGCCTGCAGCTGCGGCAGCCAGTGCCCGGCGTTGGCCAGCAGGAGGACCGCCGCCTCGGCGGAGTAGTCGCCGACCGCGGCCCGCAGCAGGGCGGTCTCGAGGTCGGCGAGGTCGAGGTCGGCGGCCCGGGGCTCGAGGATCACGGCATTCCCTCCCCGGAGTGCGTGTGGCATGCCACCGCCACCATGCCCGGACGGTCTGACAGTTCCGGGCTCAGCGGGGCAACGAGCGCAGCACCTCCAGCGCCTCGGCCAGCGTCGCCGGCACCTCCCCCGGCCGCCGTCCGGCCCGCTCCAGCCCGCGCGCGGTGTGCTCCTGACGGGCCACCAGCGCGGCCGACATCAGCGGCTCCACCCCGGTTCCGGCCACGGTGTCGCGCACCATCCGCGCCTCGACCTGCCGGCGGCCGGCGTGCCCGACGTGGGTGGTGACGAGCATCGTGGCGAAGTCGCGGGTGGGCCAGCGGTCCAGCGTCTCCTCGACCATGGCGAGCAGCGGCTCCACGACGTCGAGCTCCGCCGCCGCCAGCAGCGCCTCGGTCCAGAGCCCCTCCAGGCCCTTGACCACGACGCTGCGCAGCATCTTCAGCGCCGCGGCGGCGCCCACCCGCTCGCCGACGACGGCCGCGGTGAGCCCGGCGCCGCCGAGCAGCCGGGCCGCCTCACCGGCGTCCGGGCCGGCCAGCGAGATCGGGATGCGGCGGCCGTCGAGCCGGATGCCGCCGCCGGTCATCACCCCGTCGACGACGCGGGCGGCGGGCAGCGCGGCGACCACCGCCTCCTTGACCTGCGGCGCGGTGGAGTTCAGGTCGACGTAGAGGACGCCGTCCGGGGCGGCGGGCGCGAACCCCTCGGCCGCGGCCACCGCGGTGGCCGGGGTGACCAGCGACAGGACGACGTCGCGGTCGGCCAGCTCCGCGACGTCGGCGACGGGCCGCGCCCCGGCCGCGCGGACCGCCGCGGCCAGCTCCGCGCCGCGGTCCGGGTCGGCCAGCAGGCGGTCGTGCACCGCCAGGTCGGCCCCGGAGGCGGCGAGTGCGCCGCCGATGACCCGGCCGGCCTCGCCGAAGCCGACCAGGCCCCACCGGGTCACCGGCGCACCTCCTCGCCGACCGGCACCTCGGTCAGCGCCGCCGCCACCCACGACCGGTCCCAGACGCCGGCCGCGATGTCGGCGAGGACGGCCTCCTCGGCCCGCGCCAGCCCCTCGCCGGCCGCGACGACCTCCGCGGCCCGCTCCCGCGGCACCACCACGACCCCGTCGGCGTCACCGACCACGACGTCGCCGGCGCGCACCACCGTGCCGCCGGCCTGCACCGGACCGCCGATCTCCCCCGGGCCGACCTTGTACGGGCCGAGGTGGTTGACCCCCCGGGCGAAGACCGGTAGCGCGCCCGCGGCGAGGCCCTCGACGTCGCGCACAGCGCCGTCGACGACCAGCGCGGCCAGCCCCCGGGCGGCGGCCCAGCGGGCCATGAGCTCGCCGAGCACGGCCCGGTCGAGGGCACCGCCGGCGTCGACGACGAGCACGTCACCGGGCTGGGCGAGGTCGAGGGCCCGGTGGACGACGAGGTTGTCCCCGGGACGGGTGCGCACCGTCAGCGCGGGGCCGGCGACCCGCGGCCAGCGCCCGCCGGGCACCGGGTGCACGCCGCAGACGCCGCCGGTGCGCTCCATGCTGTCGGACAGGGTGCTCGTCGGCAGGGCCCGGCAGCGGTCCAGCAGGGCCGGGTCGGGGCTCGGGCCGCGCGGGTGCAGCCGGCAGGTGCTCATCGGTGCATCTCCTCCTCGGGGGACGGGGCAGGGTGCGTTCGGGTCGGGCGCGGCGGCGGCCGCCTGCTCACCGGCAGCCCGCGGGAGCGGCGCACCATCCGGCGGCTGACCCGGACCGTGACGGCACCGGCGAGGCTGAGGGCGGCGGCCATGAGCCAGGCGGCCGGGTAGGAGACCTGCGCGACGAGACCGAACAGCAGCGGTCCGGTGGCGGCCCCCAGCGACAGCCCGGTCTGCACGAAGCCGGTGACCGATGCGGCGGCCCCGCGGTTGTCGCGGATGACCGCGAAGTGGAACAACCCCGTCCAGGCCCAGCCGGCGCCGTAGGCCAGCACCCCACCGGCGAGGAAGGCCGGTACCGCGCCCGTGGCCAGCAGGGCGTAGCCGAGGGTGCCGAGCGTCAGCAGGTTGGCGATGAACAGGTAGGCGCTGCGCCCGGGGTGCCGGTCGGCCCACCACCCGAAGCCGATCCGGACGACGAGACCCAGCACCGAGCAGGCCGCGAACAGCAGGCCGGCCGCGCCCGCGCCCATGCCCGCGGCGACCGCGGAGTCGACCAGGAAGACCCCGGTCGGCGTGGCCGCGGCCGAGCCGAGGAACCCGCCGACGGTGAGCACCACCAGGCCGCCGCGGGGCAGCCCCCGGTCCGGCGCCCGGGCGGCGGGGGCGGGCGCCGGACCGGCCCTCCGCCCGGCGTCCCGGCCGCCGGCCAGCGAGGCCAGCAGCAGGACGACGGCGAGACCGACCGCGCCGGCGACCGCCCACCGCCAGCCGAAGACCAGGGCCACCCCGGGGACGGCCAGCCCGCCCAGCAGCGTCGCCGCAGGGATCGAGGACTGCTTGATCCCGAAGGCGACGCCGAGCCGGTGCTCGGTGACCAGCTCGGAGACCACCGCGTTGGCCGACGGCTGCGCGACGGCGTTGCCCAGCCCGCCGACGGCCAGCCCGGCCATCAGCGCGGCCGGCGAGCCGGCGAGGGCGATGACGGTCAGCGAGGTCGTCGCCAGCGCCGCGGCCAGGGCGGCGCCGCGGCGGGACCCGAGCCGCTGGACCAGCCGGCCGCCGGGGCGCGCGAGGCTGCCGGAGACGGTGAACAACGTCGCCGCGGCCAGTCCGAACAACCCTAGGCCCACGTCCAGGTCGGCGCGGATCTGCACGGCCAGTGCCCCGACGAGGAAGGCCGGCAGCACGCCGAGCACGGAGACGGCCACCGCCCGGAGGACGGCGCCGACCGCCGCCGGGGACCGGGCCCGCCGGTCGCCGGGCGCGGTGCCCCGGCCCCGTTCGTCGGGGTCGGCGTCCGCCTCCCCGGCCGGGTCAGCCACGCGCCCCGACCGCGAGCGGCCGGCCGACCTGCCCGCCCAGCGCCGCCAGCGCGCGGTGCGTCTCGGCGTCCAGCGGGATGCCGTGCGCCCGGCGCCGCGCCCGCTCGGCCGCGGCCCGCTGGCCCGGCGTCCGCACCGGCAGCTCCGGGTCGACCGGGTCCAGCGCGCGCAACCCGGCGAGCAGCCGGGCGGCGCCGTCCCCGGTGGCCTGCGGGTCGCCCAGCCGCGCCGGGTCGAGGACGACGACCAGGTGGCTGGTCCCCGGCGGCCGGGCGCCCGACCGGAACGTCAGGTTCCCCACCCCCGGTCCCGTCGGGCCACCAGCCAGGACCGCGGTCAGGAGCTCGACGAGCAGGCCCAGCCCGTAGCCCTTGTGGACGGACCGCTCCCGGTCGCTGCCCAGGGGCAGCAGCGCGCCCCTGCCCGGGAAGACGGCGGCCGGGTCGGTCGTCGGCCGGCCCCCGGCGTCCAGGCCCCAGCCGAGCGGCACGGACCGGCCCAGGCGCAGGGCGATCTCGAACTTGCCGGCGGCGACCGCGGAGGTCGCCATGTCGAAGACCAGCGGCTCCTCGCCGGCGACCGGCACCCCGAGCGCCAGCGGGTTGGTGCCGAGGTACGGGCGGCCGGCCCCCGCGGGCGCGACGACCGGTCCGGTGTTGGTCGCCGCCAGCCCGACCAGCCCGAGCCGCGCCGCGTCGTACACGTAGCAGCCGCTGGCGCCGTGGTGGCTGCTCCTCCGGACGTTGACCCAGCCGACGCCGTACCGCCGCGCCCGCCGGACCGCCTCGTCGACCGCGAACGTGGTGACCGGGTGGCCGAGCAGGTCGCAGCCGTCGACCAGCGCCACCGCCCCGCCGTCGGAGTGCACGCGCGGCTCGCCGTCGACCGCGATGGCGCCGCCGCCGATGGCGCCGACGTACGCCGGCAACCGGGCGGTGCCGTGCGAGTCGATGCCCGACAGGTCGGCGTAGCCGAGCACCCGCGCGGTGTCGCGGGCGTGGGCCGGCCGGACGCCGACGGTCTCGAGCACGTCGACCGTCCACGCCTCGAGGACGTCGGCCCGCACGCGGACGTCCGGCTCGGAGAGCACCTGCACGGCCGCCATCACCGCCGGCTCGGCGTCCGCCGGCGCGCCGAACGCCGCGAGCACCGCGTCGGCGACCGCGGTGGTCGAGGCGGGCGCGGTGCCCTCGGGTGCCAGGTCGTAGGTCCACGGGCCCGACCGCAGCACGGTGTCCACGGCCCCGCGCACCCGTGCGCCGAGGTCCCGGGTGGCCGGGAAGTACCGGAGCAGGGCGGCCAGCGCGAGGAAGCCGCCGAGCGGGTCCACCTCGTCGCGCAGTGCCCGTCGCGGCGCCGAGCCGTGCGCCGGCTCGAACAGGCCGACGCACCGGCCGCGGGCCGGCGCGCCGGGGTGCAGCGAGGCCGACCCGCACAGCGCCGGGGAGCCGGCCCGCCCGGCGGCGAGGTCGGACAGGACGTCGCCGAGCAGGCCCTCGGTGACGAGGACGTCGGGCACCGGGGCGCCCGAGCCCAGCTCGAACGCCGCGCGGTCGACGTACCGGTGCTCGACGGCCACGCCGCGCTCGCGGGTGACCTCGGTGGCCACCTGCCGCCACAGCCGGCCGGTGGCGTAGAGGTTGGCCTTGTCCACCGACACCAGCCGCCCCCCGCCCCGCCGCGCCAGCTCGTCGCACGCCAGGTGCACGACCTCGGCCACCCGCTCCCGGGTCAGCCGCAGCACGTCGGCGGCCTCGCTGCCGTCGGGCCGGAACAGGCGGTCGTCGGCGCCGCCGTAGGAGCCGCCGATGAGGTTGCGGACGACGGTGAGCTCCCGGCCGTCGGGAAACGGGACGTCGCGGACCGAGACGCGCAGGTCGTAGCGCTCGCGCAGCCGGTGCAGCGCCACCTCCGGGCGCGGGCACACCTCGGCCGGCACGCGGGGGTCCTCCCCCACCGCGCCGAGCAGCACCGCGTCGGCGGCGTCGCAGGCGGCCAGCGTCTCCGCGGGCAGCACGTCGCCGGTCTCCGCGGCGGCCCGGGCGCCGACCGGCCAGGGACCGGTCACCTCGAGCACCCCCTGCCCGGCCAGCCGGCGCAGCAGCCGCGCCGGTCCGTCGAGCACCTCCGCGCCGACGCCGTCCCCCGGCAGGAGGGCGACCCGGATCACCGCAGCACCAGCTCGCGGCCGACGGTGGTGAGCGCCCGCTCGGTGCCCGCCTCGCCCAGGCAGGCCTCCAGCTCGGCCAGCCAGCCGGGCAGCGCCTCGGCCATCGTCGGGTGGTCGGCGTGGCCCAGGTCGCCGCCGAAGGCCAGCTGGTCGTGCGGGTAGACCTCGCCGAGCGTGGTGGAGCGCGGTCCGTCGGGAGTGAGCAGGTCGGGGAGGATGCCCAGCTCCAGCACCACGCCGAGCCGGGCGAGCTCCGGCGCGGCGGCGTCGTCCCACTGCAGGAACGGCATGCGCGGGTGGTTGAGCAGCATCCGGCGCACCCCGGCGGCGCGGGCGGCGCGGAAGAGCACCAGCGCCTCCGCACAGGTGAGGTGCCCCGAGGCCAGCACCAGGTCGTGCTCGGCCACCACGTCCAGCACCTCCTGCCACGCGGGCAGCAGCGCGCCGTCCTCGCCGACGACGTCCACCCGCCGGAAGGACAGCGTCCGGTGCACCGACAGCTCGGGGGCGGCGGCCGACGCGACGTGCGCGGGCGCGGACACCGTCGGCATCCACACCACGCGCCCGCCGAGCCGGGCGGCCACCTCGACCGCGTCGGGGTTGGCCCCGCCGACCGGCGAGTTGAGCACGATGCCGCCCAGGACCTGGACACCGTCGGCCCCCGCCCGATCGCGGGCCAGCACCGCGCGCTCCGCCGTCGACCCCTCGTGCGCCTTGAGCACGGCGAGGTCGACCCCGACCTGCGCGTGCGCGCCGACCACCTCGTGGTCCAGGCCGTGCCGGGGCACGAGGCTCGGGGCCCCGTGCACGTGCAGGTCGGCGACGCCGCTGATGAGCCGGGAGCTCACCGCTCCGTCCGCGGCTGGTCCACGGGTGCCGCGGTGCTGGCCACGGGCGGGGTCGGTGGCGCGGGAACCGGTCGGGTGTCCGCCGGGCCGCCCGGCGCATCCGCCGTGCCGGGCTGCGCACGGTCGTCCGTCCCGGCCCGGCGGCGGGTGACCAGGTGCACCAGCAGGCCGGCGACGGCGAAGCCCGCGCCGACGGCGATGAACGTGGGCGTCATCACCAGCAGCGCGATGGCGGCGACCAGGAACAGCAGCCGCTCGGGGACCCGCGCCGGCCCGAACAGCCAGGCCCCGGTGACCACCGCCAGCGAGGCGACGGCGACGACCGAGGTGACGAAGGCGATCGCCACCGTGGCCGCGCCGCCCTCGAAGAGCAGCCCGACGCCGCGCGGGGACAGCACGAAGATGAACGGCACCAGGAACGCCGGCAGCGTGTACTTCCACGTCAGCCACATCGTCTTGACCGGCTTGCCGCCGGTGATGGCCGCGGCGGCGAACGGCGAGAGCGCCGTCGGCGGCGAGACCTCGCTGAGCACCGCGTAGTAGAAGATGAACATCGCCGCGGCGAACGGCTCGACGCCGACCTGCTGCAGCGCCGGCGAGATGACGACGAACGAGATGATGAAGCTCGCCGTCACCGGCACCGCCAGCCCCAGCAGCACGACCACCACCGCGGAGAACAGCGCGGTGAGGACGACGTTGCCGTTCGAGAAGTCGACGATGATCCCGGCCAGCCGCAGCGCCAGCCCGGTCAGGGTCATGACGCCGACGATGATGCCGGCGACGGCCATGACCGGGATGACCGACAGCGCACCGGTCGCGCCCTGGGCCAGCGCGTCCCACAACCGCCGCGGCGTGATCCACGACCGGCGCTCCAGGAAGCTCAGCAGGAACGCCAGCACGGTGGCGTAGACGACCGCGCGGAACGGCGTGAACCCCAGCACCAGGAAGAAGACGATCGAGGCCAGCGACGAGAAGTGGTAGCCGAAGCGCAGCAGCAGCTTCCACGGCGACTGGGTCTCGATGGCGACGGTGTGGGTCTTGTGCCGCCGGGCGTCCATCTCGATCGCCAGGATGATCCCGAGGTAGTACAGGATCGTCGGGATCGTCGCCCAGATCAGCACCTCGAGGTAGGAGACCTGCAGCAGCTCGGCGATGATGAACGCCGCCGCGCCGAGGGTCGGCGGTGACATGATCGCGCCGATGCCCGCGGCCGCCAGCACACCGCCGCCGGCCTCCTTGGGGTAGCCGGCCTTCTTCAACAACGGCCAGGAAATGCCACCGAGGGTGACGGTCGTGGCGACGCCCGAGCCCGACACCGTGCCCAGCAGGAAGCCCGACAGGGTCACCGTGCGACCGGGGCCGGCCGGGGACTGCCCGAAGGCGGCGAAGGACAGGTCGATGAAGAACCGGGTGGCACCCGACGCGGCGAGGACGGCGCCGTAGATGGTGAACAGGATGATGTAGGTGGCGGCGACCTCCAGCGGCGTGCCGAAGATTCCCTGCAGGCCCATGACGTTGTGCCCGACCAGCCGCGGCCAGCCGAAGTTCGCCGTGGTGAACGGCGCCGGCATGAACGAGCCCCAGTACGCCGAGGCGATGAAGAGGAGGACGACGATCGGGACGAGGACGCCGACGGTGCGCCGGGCGGCCTCCAGGCACAGCAGGATGAGCAGCGTGCCGATGATCAGGTCGGTGTCGGTCGGCAGGATCGCCCGCCGGAAGAAGCCCTGCCAGTCGGCCACCATGTAGATCCCGGGCACGAGCGCGGCGATCGCCAGCAGCCAGTCGAGGACGTTCGGGGAGTCCCGCTTCCCGGCCTCCTTGGCTTTGGCCGACCGCGGCCAACCGCGGTAGGTGAGGAAGGTCAGGAACAGGCCGACGGAGAGGAACATCGGCAGGTACACCTGCCGCGGGATCGGGTTGAAGACCCAGTAGAGGGCGAAGAGGGACAGCCCGACACCGACCACCGCGGTGACCCAGCTCGGCCAGCCGGTGAGGTGGCGCGCGGGCTTCTCGGCCTCGAACTCGGCGATCAGCGCCTCCTCGTCGATCCGGTCGGGATCGTCGAGCGGGTCGGCGCCGGGGCGCTTGTCCAGGGTGGCGACGTCCACGATGCCGCCCTGCCGGTGCGCGGCGTGGTGGGCGGCCTTGTGGGCGCTGTCGTGCCGCAGGTGCTCGCGGGTCTGCTCGTCCTCGGGCTCGGGTGTCCGAGAGCGGCCCGGCAGCTTCATCTTCATCGCTCGATCTCCAGTAGCACGGTGGGGTCCTGCCCGGTCACGAGCCGCCAGATCGGGACGGGGGCGGCGCCCGGGACGTACAGGGTGCGCTCGCCCAGCTCGGTCGCGGCGATGTTCAGGACGTCGAAGACGCCGCGCCGGGCCGGGTCGGGCTCGGCCACGTGCGCCCGGCGGTCGCCGGACGGTGCCGGCCGGGGGGCGCCGGGGACGGCGTAGTACTCCTCGAGCACGGCCACCTGGTCGGCGGCCAGCTCGACGAGCTCGAAGCGGCCGTCGGGGAGGACTCGGTACCGCTCCTCGGCCAGGGTGGTGTAGACGCTGTTGCGGTAGCCGACGGCGAACCGGTCCCCGGTCAGCGGGACGCTGGCGAGCACCTCGCCGTCCGGCGTCCGGACGACGACCGCCCGGCCGTCAGCCCCCGCCAGCGCGGCCGTGGTCGCCGTGACCACGGCGGCCACCACCAGCGCGGCGGCGGCCGCCCACCGGAGCGTGCGGCGGTGGGCCGACGTGCCGCCGGGGCCCGCGGCGCGAGCCCCGGATCCCGACGGCACTCCCACGACCGGTACCTCCTGCGCTCGCTGCCCGGTCAGCCCACGGAGTCGAAGTAGGCCTGCGCGCCGGGACAGGTCTCGATGAAGCCGACCTCGCCGGCCGTGGCCGGGTCCAGCTCCTCGGCCGCCGGGTGGACGGTGAGCAGCTGCTCCTTGTTCTCGAAGATCGTCCGCGTGATGTCCTCCTGCAGCTGCTCGTCCATGTCGTCGCGGACGACGAGGATGTTCGGCGAGACGACTTGCGGCGAGGCCTCGGTCTGCCCCTCGTAGGTGCCGGCCGGGATCTCGTCGGCGAAGTAGTAGTCGCCGTACTGCTCGGCCATCGCGTCGGTGTACTCCGCGGTCGGGATGAGGACCAGGTCGGCGTTGTTGGCCAGCTCGACGATGGCACCGGTGGGCAGACCGCCGGACCAGAAGCCCGCATCGACGCTGCCGTCCTGGATCGCCGCGACGGTCTCCGCGACCCCCAGCTGGGCGCGCTCGATGTCGGCCTGCGGGTCGAGGCCGGCCGCCTGCATGATCCGGTCGGCGGTGACCTCCGAGGCCGAGCCGACGGCCCCGGGCGAGACGCGCTTGCCGCGGAGGTCCTCGATCGAGGTGATCCCGGTGTCCGCGGTCGTGAAGACGTGCGTGAAGTTGTTGTAGATGTTGCCCAGCGAGCAGAGCGGCAGCGCCTCGGAGAAGGTGTTCTCGCCGTTGGCCGCGTCGGAGACGACGTCACCGAGACCGAAGGCGAGCTGCGCCTGACCGGAGGCCAGCAGCTGCATGTTGTCGACCGAGGCGTTGGTCTCCTGGACGGTGACCGTCGTCCCCTCCAGCTCGGAGCTGAGCAGATTGGCGATGCCGCCGCCGTAGGGGTAGTAGACGCCGCCGGTGCCACCCGTGGCGAAGGTCAGGGGGCCGCCGGGCTGCGCGCCCTCCCCGCTCGTCTCGCCGCCGCCGCCGGAGTCGCCCCCGCCGCAGGCGCTGAGCAGGAGGGCCGCGGCCAGGGCCGTGCCGAGGAGACGGGGGGCCGGCCGGGCGGGGGTCGGGGTGGAGGTCATCGTTGGCCTTCCTGGTCGGTGCGGGTCGTCGGCTCCCCCGGTCGGGCTCCTAGTCCGGGCGGGCTCGGGGCGGAGCCGTGCGGTCGAGGGCCGAGTGAAGCAGGTCACATCAGCTCTTGTCTACTGTTTACACTTGTGTGACGCTGCGAGCGCACACCAGGCGGGAGGGCGGTGAGGCAGGTGTCCGGCGCCGACCACATCCACGCCGTCCCGCTGCGCGAGCACGTCTACGGACGGCTGCAGGAGCTGCTCATCTCGCGCACGCTCGCGCCCGGTGACCACCTCGTCGAGGAACGCCTCGCCGCCGAGCTCGGGGTGAGCCGCGGGCCGGTGCGCGAGGCCCTGCAGCGCCTGCACCACGACGGCTGGATCACGCTGCGGCCGCGCCACGGGGCCTTCGTCAACCAGCCGACCCGGCAGCAGGTCGAGGAGTTCTTCGAGGCCCGCGAGCTGGTGGAGCGCTCCGCCGCGGAGCTCGCCGCCCAGCGCTGCACCCCTGAGGACGCCGCGGCGCTGCTCGCCATCTGCGACGAGGCCGACGCCGACTGGGCGCGCGGCGTCCCGACCCAGCAGATGGCCGGGCACACCGCGCGCTTCCACCGCGCCGTGCTGCTGTGCGCGCGCAACCACCTCCTGCTGCGGTTCGGCGAGCAGCTCTCCCAGCGCAGCCGCTGGTTCTTCGCGCCGCTGGTCGGCACCATCGCCCCGCGCGCGTGGGCCGAGCACCGCGAGGTCGCCGAGCTCATCGCGACCGGCCGGGCCGAGGCGGCGGCGACGGCGATGCGGGTGCACGTGCAGGAGTCCCGCGACTCCTACCTCGACACCCAGCTCGTCGGCGACGGCGGTGCCGAGCCGGTCGCCTTCCGCCGTACCCGGGCGCCGTCGGGCTCCCGGGCCGGCGCGCCGGCCCGCCGCTGACCTCCCACCCACGAGCATCGGAGACCCTGTGAGCGCTGGACGGATCGTGCTGGTGACCGGAGCCTCGAGCGGCATCGGCCGGGCGTGCGTCGAGGCCTTCCTGGCCGAGGGCGCCCGCGTGGTCGCCGCCGCCCGCCGCACCGAGCGGCTGGCCGACCTCCGTGCCCGGCACGGGGACGCGGTCCTGCCGCTGACCCTCGACGTCCGGGACCGCGCCGCGGTGTCGGCCGCGCTGACCTCGCTGCCCGCCGAGTGGACGCCGATCGACGTCCTGGTCAACAACGCCGGGCTGGCGGCCGGCCGCGGTCCCATCCACACCGACGACCCCGACGACTGGGACCGGATGCTGGACACGAACGTCCGCGGTCTGCTCAACGTCTCCGCCTGCGTGCTGCCCGGCATGGTCGAGCGCGGCGCCGGGCACGTGGTCAACATCGGCTCGAACGCCGGGCGCGAGGTCTACCCCGGCGGTGCCGTGTACTGCGCGACCAAGGCCGCGGTCGAGCGGATCACCCGCGGCATGCGGATGGACGTCCTCGGCAGCGGGGTGCGGGTCAGCCAGGTCGACCCGGGCATGGTGGAGACCGAGTTCTCCCTCGTCCGCTTCGACGGGGACGAGGCCCCGGCGAAGGCCGTCTACGAGGGGATGACGCCGCTGTCGCCCGCGGACGTCGCCGAGGTCGTCACCTGGATCGCGAGCCGGCCGCCGCACGTCGTCGTCGCCGACGTCCTCGTCTACCCGGTCGACCAGGCCGGCTCCGGCAGGGTCGCCCGCCGCGGCTCGTGAGGTCCCGCTGAGCGTGGGACCCGCGCGGGCGGCGGCGGCCCGGCGGCGCCGGGACTTCCCCGGCTGGCGGATGGTGTGGGCGCTGTCGGTCACCGAGATCGTCTCCTACGGCGTCCTCTACTACTCGTTCGCCGTCTTCCTCGTGCCGATGCGCGAGGAGCTCGAGGCCTCGACGGCGCAGGTGTCGGGAGCGCTCACGCTCTCCCTCGCGCTCAGTGGGCTCGGCGCCGTCGTGGTCGGCCGGTGGCTCGACCGGTTCGGCGCCCGCTGGGTCATGGCAGGCGGGAGCCTGCTCGGCGGGGCGTCGGTGGTGGCGTGGTCGCAGGCGCAGGACCTCCCCCAGCTCTACCTGGCGTTCGTGGGCATCGGCCTGGCGAGCGCTGCGGTCCTGTACGAGCCGGCGTATGCGGTGATCAACATGTGGTTCCGCCGCGACCGTCCCCGGGCGCTGCTGACCCTCACCGTGGTCGCCGGGTTCGCCTCGACGGTCTTCCTGCCCGCATCGCAGTTGCTCATCGACGGCCTCGGCTGGCGGTCGGCGCTGCTCGTCCTCGCCGGCGTGGTAGCGGCCTGCGCCCTGCCGCACGCGCTCGTGCTGCGGCGGTCACCGGCCGACATGGGGCTGGTGCCCGACGGCCGCCCCGACGACGGCACGTCGTCGGCCCCCGCGTCGGCGGTGCCCGAGGCCGACCTGTCCCCGTACCGCGGCGCGGGCGGGGCGTGGCGGCGACCCGCGGTGCGCTGGCTGACCCTGGCCGCGGCGCTGCAGATGGTGGCGAACGCGACCGTGGCGGTGTTCCTCGTCGCCTACCTGCTCGAGGCCGGGGCACCGGCGGGACTGGCCGCGGTGGCGGCCGGCGGGCTCGGTGCGCTGTCGGTGACCGGGCGCGTGGTGCTCACCGTGCTGGCCGCGCGGGTGGGCATCGGCACCGTCACCGCGGCGATGGTCGTCGGGCAGGCGGTCGGCGTGGCCATGCTGTTCGCGCTCCCCCAGCCCGCGGCCACCGTGGTGTTCGTGCTGCTCTTCGGCATCGGCTTCGGCGTCCTCAACATCGCTCGGCCGGCGCTGCTCGGGGAGTACGTGCCGGGGCCGGTCTTCGCGGCGGTGTCGGGGCAGCAGGCGCTGGCCGTCCAGTTCGGGCGGGTCGTGGCCCCCCTCGCCGCCGGGGCGCTGATCACCGCGTTCGGCTACGGCCCGGGGTTCACGTTCAGCGCCGGGTGCGCGCTGGCGGCGGCGATCCTGCTCGTCGCGTCGGAGCGCGCCGCTTGGCGGACGTGATCCGACGAGGTCCCTGACCGACACGTGCACATCCGGGGGCCTCGACCGGCACGACGGCGCGTCAGGCTGGGGGGCCGGACCGCGGCTCGCCGGCCGGGTGGCTCGGTCGTCCGTGCGCGGCCCGGATGGCATCGTCGTCCAGTCCGGCGGCGCGCAGGACCGCCTCCGTGTGTTGGCCGAGGGCGGGTGCGCCCGCGAGCGTCGGGGCGCCGCTGCGGCCGAAGGTCCACGGCAGCCGGGCGTGCACCAGCGTGCCCTCGGTGGGGTGCTCGACGGTCTCGAAGAACCCGACCGCGGCCAGGTGCTCGTCGTCGAAGAGGTCCTCGACGGTGTTCACCGGCATGGCCGGGACGTGCCGCTCGCGCAGCACCCGCAGCCAGTGGGCGGTGGGACGGCGGGCGAGCTCCTCGTCGACCAGCCGGTAGAGCTCGTCGATGCGCCGGGTGCGCCCGCGGATGGAGGTCAGCTCCGGGTCGTCGGCGAGGTCGTCACGGCCGACGAGCCGGAAGAAGTCGCGCCAGTGCGCGTCCGTGTAGAGCAGCACCGCGATGACGCCGTCCGCCGTGCGGTGCGGGCGGCGGTAGGGCGAGGCCGTCCGGGCGTAGCCGGTGCCGCCGGTGCGGCCGGCGTACACCCGCCCGCCCTGCTGCTCCATGAGCAGGTAGCTCGCCATCGACTCGAACATCGGCACCTCGACGGCCTGCCCGCGGCCGGAGACCGACCGCTCGTGCAGGGCGGCGAGGACGGCGGCCAGCGCCATCACCCCGACGGTCTTGTCGACGACCTGGGTGCGCACGTACTGCGGCTCCCCCGTGCCGCCCTGCACCGCGGCCAGCCCGGAGACGCCCTGCACGACGTCGTCGTAGGCGGGCTCGTCGCGGTAGGGGCCGGCGGAGCCGTAGCCGACGGCGGCGCAGTGCACGACGCGGGGGTTGCGGGCCAGCACCGTCGCGGCGTCGATCCCCAGCCGGGCGGCGGCGCGCGGCCGCATGTTGTGCAGCACCACGTCGGCCTCGTCCACCAGCCGGTCGAGCGCCTCCCGGCCGGCCGGCGTCGTCAGGTCGAGGACGACGGACTCCTTGCCGCGGTTGAAGGTGAGGAACGCCGGACCGAGCCCGGAGCCGTGCTCGTCGCCGACGCCGCGGATGATGTCGCCCGCCGGCGGCTCGACCTTGACGACCCGCGCCCCCAGCTGGGCTAGGAGCACCGCGCAGTACGGGCCGAGGAACGTCGACGTCAGCTCCACGACGGTCAGCCCCGCGAGCGGGCCCGGCGACTGCGACACGGTGTGTCCTCTCGGGTCGGCGACGGTGGTCGCAGCCTGGCAGAGCGGGGTGGTGCCGGGCGCACCCGGGCGGCGACATGGCCGCCCGGCGGATCGAGGCGCCGACCGGGCCGAACTGGCCGGCAACCACCCGCGGGCGACGGCCGCCCGGCTGGCCGGACCGGTGGAGCGCCGCGACGTCCCGACCCGGCAGGGCCGGCTGCTGCTCTGGCACGGCGACCCCGCACCGGCGAGACGACGGCGATGCGCGCGCGTCGCGGGCCGGGGCGCCGTGGTGCGACACCACCACGTGCTCGACCCCGAGCAGCCGTTCTCCCGGCCGCAGTACCTGCTCGACGTCGCGGGGTCCACGTCGCTCCCGGCGGTCCTACCTCCGAGGGCGGCCAGGGCTGGGTCGGACCGCAGCACCCCGAGTGCAGGTGGCCGCTGTGTCCAGGGAGCACGCCGGCACGAGCTCCCGCAGGGGCGCCCCGACCCGCGGCCGCCCGACGACCCGTACCCCCGGACACGCGGCCCCGCGAGTTGACGCGATGGGAACACCCGCGATACCCGGAAGTGACGCGCGTCTCGCTACCGTCCCAGAGTGGCCGCAGAGCTGACGCTCGGCGCCGAGGAGGAACTCCACCTCATCGCCCTCGACCGGTGGGAGCTGTCGGCGCGGGCGCCGCTGCTGCTCAGCCGCCTGCCCAGCACGTCCTACTCGGCCGAGCTGCAGCGCACCACGGTCGAGACCAACACCGCCGTCGTCCGCTCGCTCGGCGAGCTCCGCGAGGAACTGCTGCGGCTGCGCAAGGAGCTGATCGCCGTCGCCGGTCGGGAGGGCCTCGGCGTCGCCGCCGTCGGGACTGCGCCGCGCTCCACCTTCGCCGACTTCGAGCTGACCAGCACCGGCCGCTACGGCCGCATGCAGGAGCAGTACCGCCTCCTCGTCGACGAGCAGCTGATCTGCGGCACGCAGGTGCACGTCGGCGTCTCCGACCGTGACCTCGCCGTGGAGATCGCCCAGCGGGTCGCCCGTGACCTGCCGGTGCTGCTCGCCCTCTCCGCCAGCTCGCCGTTCTGGAACGGCCACGACACCGGCTACGCCAGCATCCGGACGATCATCTGGCAGCGATGGCCCACCTCCGGGTCGACCGGCCCGCTCGCCTCGGCTGCCGAGTACGACGAGCTGCTCGCCGACCTCATCGGCTCCGGTGTCATCGCCGACGCCAGGATGGCCTACTTCGACGTCCGCCCGTCATCGCACGCGCCGACCCTGGAGCTGCGGGTCTGCGACGCCTGCCCGCTGGTGGACGACGCGGTGCTCATCGCCGGCCTGTTCCGCGCGATGGTCCGGGCCGCCGAGCTCGACGTCGAGGCCGGCGGCCCGCACACCCCCGCCCCGGCGCCGCTGCACCGGGCCGCCGTCTGGCAGGCTGCGCGCGGCGGGCTGACCCGCGAGTTGCTCGACGGCGCCACCCACCCGCGCCCGCGGCCGGCGGCCGAAGTGGTGCGCGGCCTGGTCGCCCGGCTGCGCCCGCAGCTGGAGGAGCTCGGCGACTGGGACGCCGTCACGGAGCTGGCAGAGACCGCGCTGGCCCGCGGCAACTCCGCCGACCGGCAGCGCACCGCCCTCGCCGGGCGCGGCGACCTCACCGACGTGATGCGCCTGGTGGTCGAGGAGACGCAAGGTCCGGCCGGCGGACCCGCGCCGGCCGGACCGGTGCTGCGCCGCTACCGCGCCCGCGCCGGCGACGAGGCGATCGGCGCCGGGTCGGTGCCGCGGCCGGCCTACCGCGGGATGCTGGAGGTCGTCTCGACGCTCTCCCCCGGCGAGGTCACCCGCCGGTTCGAGCTGCGCGACACCTGGCTCACCGAGCAGGGGGTGACCTTCCGGGTGGACGGCGAGGAGCGGCTCTTCGGCGTCGACCTGGTCCCCCGGGTGATCACCAGGCACGAGTGGCAGGAGCTGGGCGCCGGTCTGGTCCAGCGCGCCCGCGCACTGGAGTCGTTCCTCCGCGACGTGTACGGGGAACAGCGGGCGCTCGCCGACGGGGTGGTGCCGCGTGACGTCGTCCTCGACTGCCCCGGGTACCGCCCGGAAGCGGCCCGGCTCCCCGGCGACGCCGTCCGAGCGCCGGTCATGGGCTTCGACATCGTGCGCACCGAGTACGGCGGCTGGCGGGTGCTCGAGGACAACGTCCGCTCCCCCAGCGGCCTCGGCTACGCCATCGCTGCCCGCCGGCTGCTCGACGCGGTCATGCCGGACCTGCCGCGCCCGCCCGGACTGGCCAACCCGGCATCCGCCTACGAGCTGCTGCGCTCCACGCTGCTGGCTCGCGCCGAGCCGGGCACCTTCGCGGCGCTGCTGTCCAGCGGCCCCGCCAGCTCGGCCTGGTTCGAGCACCGCCGGCTGGCCGAGGGCTCCGGGCTGCTGCTGGTCGGTGCCGACGACCTCGACGTCGCAGGCGGCCGGGTCGTGCACCGCACCGGTGGCCGGCCGATCGGCTGCCTCTACCTGCGCATCGACGGCGAGCTGGCCGACCTCACCGACGTCGATGGCCGGCCGGTCGGCGCCGAGGTGCTCGACGTGGCCGCCGAGGGCGCCGTGGTGCTGGCCAATGCGCCGGGCAACGGCGTGGCCGACGACAAGGCCATGTACGCCGCGGTGCCCGAGCTGGTCGGCTACTACCTCGACGAGCGGCCGCTGCTGGAGTCGGTGCCCACCTACCGCCCGGTCGACGAGGTCGAGCGCCGGGCGGTCATCGAGCGGATCGGCGAGCTGGTCACCAAGCCGGTCGACGGCTTCGGCGGGCGAGGCGTGCTCATCGGCTCGGCGGCCACCGCGGCCGAGGTCGCGCGGCGGCGCGCCGAGCTGGCCCAGGACCCGGCGGCGTGGGTCGCGCAGGAGGTGGTGCCGCTGTCCTCGGCGCCCGCCCTCGCCGCTGACGGCCTGCACCCGCGACTGATCGACCTGCGGGCGTTCGTCCTGCTGACCGGCACCCGCGCCGAGGACTGCCGGCTCGCCGACGTCGGCCTCACCCGCGTCGCCGCGCCCGGCAGCCTGGTGGTCAACAGCTCCCAGGGCGGCGGCGCCAAGGACACCTGGATCGTGGTCGAGGAGAGGGGATCCGGCCATGTGCGGACTCGCCGGTGAGGTCCGGTTCGACGGGAGACGGGCGGACGTCGCCGCGTTGGACCGTATGACCGCCTGTCAGCGGCACCGGGGCCCGGACGGCGACGGGCTGTGGGTGCGTGGTCCCGTGGGCCTCGGCCACTGCCGGCTGTCGATCATCGACCTGTCCGAGCGGGGCGCCCAGCCGATGACCGACCCGCACCTCGGGCTGACCGTCGTCTTCAACGGCATCGTCTACAACCACCGGCAGTTGCGCGCCGAGCTGGAGCGGGCCGGCCACCGCTTCTTCTCGACGTCCGACACCGAGGTGGTCCTCAAGGCCCACGCCCAGTGGGGCACCGCCTGCGTCGAGCACTTCCTGGGCATGTTCGCCTTCGCCGTCGTCGAGCACGCGACCGGCCGGGTGGTGCTCGGCCGCGACCGGCTCGGCATCAAGCCGCTGTACGTCGACAGCCGGCCCGACCGGCTGCGGTTCGCCTCGACGCTGCAGGCGCTGGTGTCCGCCGGCGGCGTCGACACCTCGATCGACCGCACTGCGCTGGCGCACTACATGACCTTCCACTCCGTCGTGCCCGCGCCGCTGACCATCCTCAGCGGCGTGCGGAAGCTGCCGCCGGCCACGGTGCGGGTCGTCGACGCCGACGGCACCAGCCGCGACACCGTCTACTGGCGGCCGGAGTTCACCCGCGACCCCGGCCGCGCCGACTGGACCTCCCGCGACTGGGAGGAGGCGCTGCTCGGCGCGCTGCGCACCGCGGTCGAGCGGCGGATGGTCTCCGATGTCCCGGTCGGCGTGCTCCTCTCCGGCGGCATCGACTCCAGCCTGGTGGTCGCGCTGCTCGCCGAGCAGGGGCAGACCGGGCTGGCCACGTTCAGCATCGGCTTCGAGTCCGCCGGCGGAGAGTCCGGCGACGAGTTCGAGTACTCGACCCTGGTCGCCGAGCGGTTCAGCACCGACCACCACCGCATCCCGATCGACGACTCCCGGCTGCTGCCCGGCATCGACGCCGCCGTCGCGGCGATGAGCGAGCCGATGGTCAGCCACGACTGCGTCGCCTTCTACCTGCTGGCCCAGGAGGTGTCGCGGCACGTGAAGGTGGTGCAGTCCGGCCAGGGCGCCGACGAGGTGCTCGGCGGCTACGACTGGTACCCGCCGTTGGCCGGCGTCCCGCGGGACGACGCGGTGGAGGCATACTCCCGCGTGTTCTTCGATCGCCGGTGGACGGCGATGGGCGAGGTGCTCGAGCCGGAGTGGATCCCCGACGCCAACGCGCCGACCGCGTTCGTCACCCAGCAGTTCGCCGCACCCGGCGCGGAGACGGCCGTGGACGCCGCGCTGCGCAATGACACCACGATCATGCTCGTGGACGACCCCGTGAAGCGGGTCGACAACATGACGATGGCCTGGGGTCTGGAGGCGCGCGTCCCGTTCCTCGACCACGAGCTGGTCGAGCTGGCCGGGCGCATCCCGCCGGAGCTCAAGCTGGCCGACGGCGGGAAGGGCGTGCTCAAGCGGGCCGCCCGCGGGCTCGTGCCCGACGCGGTGATCGACCGCACCAAGGGCTACTTCCCGGTGCCCGCGATCCGGCAGCTCGGCGGGCCGTACCTTGAACGGGTACGCGATGCGCTGAGCGACCCGGCCGCCAAACGGCGTGGCCTGTTCCGGTCGGAGACGGTGGAGCGCATGCTGCGCGAGCCGAACGCCATCAGGACGACGCTCGGCTCCAACGCGCTGTGGCAGCTGGCGCTGCTCGAGATGTGGCTGCAGAAGGTGGAGGACCTGGCACGGTGACGACGCACGTGGACGCGGCCCCGGCGGACGTCGAGGCCGCGGCCGCGCTGGCCGATGCGCTCGTCGACGCCTGGGGCAGCTGGGGCCCCAACATGACCCCGGACGCCAGGTGCGTCGCGTTCATCAGCGACCGCTCCGGCGTCCCGCAGGTCTACATCCAGGACGTCGTGCTCGACGGGCAGCAGCCCGAGGCGCGGCACATCCGGCTCTCCGACGACCCGGTCGTCAAGGTCCGGTGGGCGGCTGACAGCCGCTGGCTGACCTGTGAGGTCGCTACCGACGGCGGTGTCCGGACGGCGGTGTGGGTGGTGCGGCCCGACGGCACCGACGTCCGCCGGGTCGCCGGGGACGCCGAGACCCACGCCGAGCTCGGCCCGTGGACGCGCAGCGGGCACCGCTTCGTCATCACCTTCCCCGGCACTGCCGAAGGGGCGCCGACCCGCTCCTACCTGGCTGACCCGGCGACCGGCCGGCTCGACCCGCTGGCCGAGGGCGACCTGATCCACGTGCTCGACGTGTCGCTGGAGGAGCGCTTCATCGTCGTCCGCGACGGCGAGCGCGGGCAGCAGTTCGTCGTCGTCGTCGACCGGCTCACCGACGAGGACCTCAGCGTCCTGCCGCCCGGCGCGACCGGCTCCACCGACGTCGCGTTGATCCGGCCGGCGCCGGAGGATCACTCCGGGCCGGTCTACGTCTACCTCGCCTCCGACGTGGGGCTGCCCCGCCGGCAGCTGATCGGCGTCCCGTTCGGCCCCAACGGTTGGCGCGGCGAGCCGCGGACGCTCGCCGCCCGCGACGACGCGGAGCTGGAGTTCGTCGACGCCGACGACGCCGGGCGGCTGCTCCTGCTGGTGTGGAACGTCGCCGGCCGCAGCGAGCTGGAGCTGATGGACACCGCCACGGGCGGGCGCACCCCGATCACCGGGCTGCCCGGGCTGGTCGCCGCCGACCCGGTGCTCAGCCGCGACGGCTCCAGCGTGGTGCTCGGCGTGCAGGGGCCCACCCGCCCGCGGGAGCTGTGGCACCTGGACACCACCACCCACGCCTGGACCCGGGTCACCTCCGCACCGCCCCTGCCCCGGCAGCGGCTCGTCGTCCCCCGGCTGGAGACCTTCGCCGGCCGCGACGGGCTGCCGTTGACCGGCTGGCTGTACCGGGCGCCGGGCCACCTCAAGGAGCCCGGGCCGGTGGCGGTCTACCTGCACGGCGGTCCGGAGGCGCAGGAGCGGCCCGCCTTCTCGCCCCAGCACCAGGCCCTGGCCGCCGCTGGGCTCACCGTGTTCGCGCCGAACATCCGGGGCTCGTCCGGCTTCGGGCGGGAGTTCGTGCACGCAGACGACCTCACGGGGCGCTACGCGGCGTTCGCCGACGTCCTCGCCGCGGCCGACCACCTCGTGGCGACCGGGGTCGCCGACCCGGAGCGGATCGCGGTGACCGGCCGCTCCTACGGCGGCTACCTGACGCTGGCCTCCCTGGCGTTCTCGCCGGGGGTGTTCGCGGCCGGTGTGGACGTCTGCGGCATGTCGGACCTGGTGACCTTCTACCGGGACAGCGAACCGTGGATCGCCGCGGCGGCGGTGTCCAAGTACGGCCACCCCGAGCGCGACCGCGCCCTGCTCGAGGACATCTCGCCGCTGGCCTCGGCCAACCTCATCGACGTCCCGCTCCTGGTGGTGCACGGCGAGCACGACACCAACGTGCCGATCGGCGAGGCGCACCAGATCGTGGCCGCGCTGCGGGCGCTCGACCGGCCGGTCGAGTACCTGGAGCTGCCCGGTGAGGGCCACGATTACCGCCGGGCGCACTCTCGCAAGCGGCTGACCCGCACGATCCTGGGGTTCCTCACCGCCGCGCTCAACGGCGCCGGCCGGCGGCCGGCAGGGGTACCCGGCACCGGGTCGGACGCCGTGCCGGCGGGCGCCCTCCCGCGGTGACCCTGTTCGCCCAGGACGGTCCCGGTCGGGGACATCGACCTCGGGTCCACGCTGGGCAGCCTGCGCATGCTCCCCGGGGACCCGACCGTGGCCGCCGCCCCGGGTCGCTTCGCGCGGGCCACCTGGACCCCGGACGGTCCGGGCACCGTCTCGGTCACCTGGCAGCCCGGCGGGCCCGAGGCCCGGGTCGAGGCGCACGGGCTGCGAGCGGTGCAGGGCGTCGGGCCCTGGACGGCGAGCTGCCTGCGCCCAGACCTGGGGTGACCGCGACGCGGTGGTCGTCGGCGACTCGGGGATCCCCTCGATCATCGGCTGGCTCCTCGCCCGGGAGGAGCGGGCTAACGACGACCGGATGCTCGCCCTGCTCGAGCCCCACCGGCCGCACCGGTACCGCGTCCTGCGGCTCGCGATGGCGGCGGGCGTCCACCCGCCCCGGGGACGGCGCACCGACATCCGCCGTCACTGACCCCGGAGGAGTAGCGAGCAGCACAGCCGGTCATGAAGAGGCGGATGAGCGACCCCTTCGACCTCGAGCGGTTCGTCCGGGCCCAGGACGGCGGCGTGTACGACCAGGCGCTGCGCGAGCTGCGGGCCGGGGCCAAGCGCGGCCACTGGATGTGGTTCGTCTTCCCGCAGGTGGCCGGCCTCGGGCACAGCCCGATGGCGCAGCGGTACGCGATCGGCGGGCTGGACGAGGCCCGGGCGTACCTGGCGCACCCGGTGCTCGGGCCGCGGCTGGTCGAGTGCGCGCGGGCGCTGCTGGCAATGACCGGCGACGACCCGGTGCGGGTGCTCGGCCCGGTGGACGCGCTCAAGCTCCGCTCGTCGATGACGCTGTTCGAGGCCGCCGCGACCGGCGAGCCGGTGTTCGGCGAGGTGCTCGAGCGGTTCTACGGCGGCCGGCGCGACAAGGCGACGACCACGCGGCTCTGACGAGCGGGCCGGCGCGGAGTCGATCACGCTGGGGGCGTGAGCGAAGACAACAGCGGGTCGGGCTACGTCACCTCCGGGGAGTTCCAGCGGGACACCGCCTACATCCCCGACCGGATCACCGCCGACGGCTCGGGCGGGTGGCCGGTGGAGGCCGGGCGCTACCGGCTCGTCGTCGCGCGGGCGTGCCCGTGGGCGAACCGGGCGGTCATCGTGCGCCGGCTGCTCGGCCTGGAGGACGCCATCTCCATGGGCCTGTGCGGACCGACCCACGACGAGCGCTCCTGGACCTTCGACCTCGACCCCGGCGGCCGCGACCCGGTGCTGGGCCACGAGCGGCTGCAGCAGGCCTTCCTCGCCCGGTTCCCCGACTACGACCGCGGCATCACGGTGCCGGCGATGGTGGACGTCCCCACCAAGCAGGTCGTCACCAACGACTTCCTGCAGATGACGCTGGACCTCTCCACCGAGTGGACCGGGTTCCACCGCGACGGCGCGCCGGACCTCTACCCGGAGAAGCTGCGGGACGAGATGGACGAGGTCATGCAGCGCGTCTACACCGAGGTCAACAACGGCGTGTACCGGTGCGGCTTCGCCGGCTCGCAGCGGGCCTACGACGAGGCGTACGAGCGGCTGTGGACGGCGCTGGACTGGCTCGAGGAGCGGCTGGCCGGGCAGCGCTACCTGATGGGCGAGTCGATCACCGAGGCCGACGTCCGGCTGTTCACCACGCTGGCCCGCTTCGACCCCGTCTACCACGGCCACTTCAAGGCCAACCGGCAGAAGCTGACCGAGCTGCCGGCGCTGTGGGGCTACGCGCGCGACCTGTTCCAGACCCCGGGGTTCGGCGACACGATCGACTTCCCGCAGATCAAGGAGCACTACTACGTCGTCCACGCCGACATCAACCCCACCCAGGTGATCCCGGTCGGCCCCGACACCGCGAACTGGCTGACCCCGCACGGCCGCGAGGAGCTCGGCGGCCGGCCCTTCGGCGACGGGACCCCGCCCGGGCCGCCGCCCGAGGACGAGCGGGTGCCCGCCGACCACGGCCCCGGCGGTCTCGGCCACCGGTGACCCCGTTCCAGCTGACCGCCGACCGCGCCCACGCCGATGTCCCGGCGACGACGTTGGCGGCCACGCACACGCTCCTCGGCCTGGCGCCGGACGCGGGCATCGAGGTCCTCCCCGACGACGGCGGGTCCCACGACTGACGCGGGGCCGGTCCGGACGTCGTCCGGACCGGCCCCGTGCGGTCACTCGCAGCCGACCCCGTCGCCGTCGCGGTCGAGGTGCCGGCCGTAGCCGGGGTCGCCGACGCGGACGGGGGCGGCGCCGGCGGCGCGGGCCTCGGTGCAGTTGGCGTAGGAGGCGATGGCCGAGACCTGCGGCTCCGGCTCGGCCACCGACGCGTTACCCGCGCCGGACGAGACGGAGCCGGACGACGAGGACGACGAGGACGACGAGCTGCTGGTTCCGGTGCGGCTGGTGGCCGCCTGCTCGGCCGCTCGCACGGCGCTCTCCCGTGCGATGAGGTCTTGCTCCCGCTGGTCGAGGTCCGTGGCGCGCTGAGTGATCGTCAGGCTCTGCTGTTCTATCCGGGCCTGCGCCGCCGCGGCTGCCGTTTGGACCCGCTCTTCGGCCGCGGCCACCTCGTCGCTGAGCTCGTCGGCTTCGTCCTGCGCCGTGTCCATCTCCGCCTGCAGGGACTGGTACTGCGGGGTGGTCGTCACATCGGGCTGGTCGCCGGCACCGCCGACGCCGATGCCCAGCAGGAAGGCCACCAGCGGGATGCCCCAGCGCAGCCACTTCCGCTGCTTCCTGGGGACCTCGGCGGGCGGCGGCGCGGGCAGCTCCATCGTCTGTGCGAGCTGTGTGCCCGCCTTGGTCGGCCACATTGCTGGTCCCCCGTTCTGAGAAGTACACGGGCACCGTACGTGCGCGCCGGGCCCTCGGTGTGCTGGCTGGCCAGAGCCGCGACGGCTGGTGCGGGTGGTGCAGCTGAGCCGGTAGCAGAGGCAGGCGACCGGCGTCGTCCACCGTGTGGACGGGCGCCCTCCTGTGGACGGCGAACCGCAGCGTCGGAGGATCGGCGAGGGTCCCGGGCATGACGACGCCCCCGCTCGCCCAGGTCCCCGTCCGCTCGGCCGCCGAGCTGACCCAGCGCTGGGCCGACCTGCTCGACCCGCCGGTCTTCGCCGCCCGCAGTCTCTGGCTGTCGTGGCTGTACGAGGACGGCACCGCACTGCCGGTGGTCATGCCGGTGGACGACGTGCCACGGGTGCCGGACCTGTCCACGCTGCGCGGGCTGGTGCACCTGCACGAGGCCGTGACCGAGCACTCCGCCGGCATCACCCACCTGGCGATGGCGCTGTGCCGCCCCGGGCACGCCGCGGTCACCGCGGGAGACGACGAGTGGGCCGAGGGGCTGCACACGGTCCTCGACGACGCAATCGCGGGCGGCTGGAGCCTGCATCTGGCCGCGGGCGGCCGGGTCGTCCCGGTCGTCGAGCCGACGACGTGGCGGCCACCGACCGGGTGAGGCGGACGTCTACGACCGCCGGCCCCCGTTCCGAGGGTCGTCCGCACGACCGCGGCGCACGCCACGCCGGCGCATGTCTCCTCGACGGCGCGGCTCGGCTCGGCGTCGAGCAGGCTGGGGAGGTGGTCACCGGTCCGCCTCTGTCCCTGCCCAGCGCCGGACCGGAGCCGATCTCCTGGGACACCGCGCTCGCAGCGGTGCTCGGGTACGCGCGGGGGCGGCGGGCGCTGTGGTTCCGCTCCCCGGGCTCCCCCGAGGGTCGGTGGGTGCGGGTCACGGCCTTCGGCTACGAGCGCTTCGACTGCCGCCCGCGGGTGGCCGGACCGCTGGGCGACGACGACGTCCTCGTCGCCGAGGGGCTGCACGGCCGCCTCGACCCGGCCGGTTGGGCCGCGGTCCGCTCCGCGCTCGACGAGGTCGGCCCGCTCGCCGAGGCCGTGGCCGTGCGGGCGGACGGGCGGGCGTTCTGGGAGCTCCCGCCCGGGGAGCTGTCGGTGCTGGAGGAGCCGGGCACGGTCGGCGCCGGTCTGCGGGCGGTCGATCGACACGGTCCCGGGCGGCACCGTGACCACCTCTCCGCGGCGCTGCACCACCGGCGTCCGGACCTCGTGCCGCTGGTCAGCAGCACCACCCGCCGCCAGTTGCTGTCCCACGTCGAGGAGGGCGACAGCGGTCTCGAGGCGGTCGTGCACCGGGAACTGCGGGCCAACGCCGAGGCCTTCGGTGCGCTCGAGACCGTGGCGTCCGGACTGCTGACCGCGACCGGGGGCGTCCCGCTCACAAGGCTGCGGCTGCACGACGTCCTCGTCTGGCTCAGCGGCAGCCTCCGGCTGGCACACGCCGTCGCCGTCGGCACGCAGAGCCCGGAGTGGACGACGCTGCGGGCCTGAGCTGTGTCGAGGGCCCCGGACCGGCCCACGGCCACCCTCGGCCCTGACGAAGGCGGCGGGGCACCGCGACCGCCCGCGCACACGGGCAGCCGGCCGGTGCCCGGAGGTGGGCATCGGCAGGCTGCCGGCTGAGGCAGGTGATCAGGTCAAGCGGCGGTGACCAGGGGCGGTCCGGTGCGCTGTGGTCCGGTCAGGATCTCGGTGCCGTCGGGGCGCCAGGTGCGCCAGCGGCCGTCGGGTTGTCGTTCGACCCGGAAGCCGTGGTGGACCTTGGTGTGGTGCCGCTCGCACAGCAGCGCGGCGTTGGCCAGGTCGGTGGCGCCGCCGTCGATCCAGGCCAGCAGGTGGTGCACGTCGCACCACCAGGTGGGGGCGGCGCAGCCGGCGAACACGCAGCCGCCGTCGCGGACCTCGGCGGCGCGGCGGACGTGCGGCGGGAACAGCCGCAGCGTGCGGCCGTGCTCCAGCGGCAGCCCGTCGGGGCCCAGCACGATGCGGGTGATCTGCCCGTCGCAGGCCAGCCAGCGGGCCCGGGCGGCGGAGATGGTGGCGCCGAAGCCCAGCTGCGCGGTACCGCGGCCGACCGCGGGGTCGGCCAGGTCGTCGAGGGCGACTTTGACGAGGAGCTGGGGCTTGTGGCCGCGCAGGACGGGCAGGCTCCCCGAGGCGAGGGCGTTGTCGGCCAGCTGCACCAGGGCGTCGGCCTGCTGCTGGGCCGGGGTGCGCTCGTCGCCGGCGGACCGGCCGCCCTGCACGAGTGCCTCCAGCGCGGTCTGCAGCTTCTCCCCGCCGACCGGATCGAGGTCGAACCGGCCGGTGAGCGACCCGTCGGCGTGCGTGGTGAGCACCAGCCGGCGGCCCTCGGTCGGGTCGGGCTCCGGGCCGTCGGCGTCCAGCCGGTCGAGGTAGTGGTGCACCGCCTTCGCCACATCGGCGTGCGGCCGCTCGCAGGCCACGCCGGTCAGCAGCCGGTTCACCACCTCGAGGTCGACGCCCTGCTCGGCGGCCAGCGCGAGCGGTCCGGGCTCGGCCACCCGGGCGATCACGCCGGCCTGCTCGCCGGTCACCGCCCCGGCGGCGAACGCCTGCGCCAGGGCCGGCAGGTGGGCCAGCGCCCGGCCGGTGCGCACCACCCGCGCCGCCTCCGCCGTGGACAGGTGCCCGTGGCCGCGCAGCCACGAGGTCATGGTCGTGAGCCCGTCGACCTCGGCGGCACCGGACAGCTCGGCCTCCCGCACGGTGCGCGCAATCTCGGCGGCCAGCCGGTTCTGCGCGGCCAGCAGCGGCCGCAGCCGCTCCAGCAGCGCCGGGCCGAACAGCGGGCTGAGGTCCTCGGCGGCGAGGCCGTCGAGGGCGGCGGTCAGCTCCTCCACGACACCTCCCACCGGATCGATCAGACGTTCGAAGTCTAACCGATCCGCGAGTGCCCGGCCAGACGAATCCCCAGCTCAGGCGGCCGTCCACAGATGTCGCGGGACTCTTGACATCCGCACCGACTGGTCGGGAGAGGCATGAACCGCGCCTCGCCCGTGTCGGCGCCGGGCATCGCCCGTGCGAGCCGTCGGGGCCGCCCGCGGCGCCTGCTCAGACGACGCGGATGCGCAGCCGGCGGAACCCGCGGCCCTTGTTCTCCATCTTGACCACCTCGACCCGGCCGACCATCGCGGTGGAGGCCACGTGCGTGCCGCCGTCGGCCTGCAGGTCCAGGCCGACGATGTCGACGATCCGGACCTGCTCGATGTCGGGCGGCAGCAGGTCGGTCGCCGTCCGGATCAGGTCGGGGATCGCGTAGGCCTCCTCGCGCGGCAGCGTCCGCACCTCGATGCGGCGGTCGGCGGCGATCTCGGCGTTGACCGCTTCGGCGACGCGGTCCTTGAAGTCGGCCGGCACCTCGGCGAGGTCGAAGTCCATGCGCGCGGTCAGCGGCTCCATGTTGCCGCCGGTGACCTTCGCGCCGAAGTCGCGCAGCACGACGCCGGTCAGCACGTGCAGGCCGGAGTGGGTGCGCATCAGCGCCGTCCGCCGCTCGTCGTCCAGCGCACCGCGGACCGCGGTGCCCGGCGGCGGCACCGGGTCGCCCTCCACCGGCACCAGGTACAGCTCGTCGCCCTTGCGGGTGCCGGCGATGCGGGTGCGGACGCCACCCCACAGCAGCACGCCCTCGTCCGGCGGCTGCCCGCCGCCACCGGGGTAGAAGGCGCTGCGGTCGAGCACGATGCCCTGTTCCGGGTCGGCCGCCACCACCGTCGCGTCCCACTCGCGGACGGTGGCGTCGGCCAGGTCGAGGCGGTGGGTGTGCCCGTGGAGGTCGCCGGAGGTGGTCACCCCGGCATGCTGCCCCCTCCGGGCGGACGGCGGCCACCGGCAGGACCGTGACCCTCTCAGCGGACGGGCCGGTGCCGGTCGGACGCGCCGGGTCGTTGCCACCGGCTGCCCGCGCGAGGACGCTGGGCGGCGCGGCGATGCCGCGCGAGCACCGCCGTCCGGTAACTCCAGCGCAACGGAGAGGAGCGGTGCCGTGTACGCACGCTCGACCACCATCCGCGGCAACCCCCAGTCGATCGACGCGGGGACCGACTACGTGCGCGACGAGATGATGCCCGCCGTCCGCGGCATGGACGGCTGCGTCGGCCTGTCCATGCTCGCCGACCGGGAGTCCGGGACGTGCATCGTCACGACGTCGTGGCGTGACCGGGAGTCGATGCAGGCCAGCGCCGAGGGGGTGCGGCCGATGCGGGACCGCGCGATCCAGGTCTTCGGCGGCGCCGAGTACGAGGTGCACGAGTGGGAGGTGTCGGCCATGCACCGCCGTCACGAGGCCCACCACGGCGCGTGCGCCCGCGTGACGTGGATCCGCGGCGAGCCCGACGCCATGGAGCGCGCCATCGACGCCTTCCGGATCAGCTTGATGCCGCGGCTGGACGACCTCGCCGGCTTCTGCAGCGTCAGCCTCATGACCCACCCGGCCGAGGGCATGGCCGTATCGGCAGTCACCTACGACAGCCGGGAGGACATGGTCGAGAACCGCGAGAGCGCCCGCGCGCTGCGGGAGGACTTCGCGACGGGGATGGGCCTGGCCGTCACCGACGTCCGGGAGTTCGACCTGGTCCTCGCCCACCTGCGGGTACCCGAGACCGCGTGACCCCAGCGGGGTCGGCCGGGACCGTCCCGGCCGGCCCGCCGGGAGAGGAGAGAGCACGTGTACGCACGCACCGCCACCGTCCACGGCGACCCGGAGGCGATCGACGACGGCGTCGCCTTCCTGCGGGACAGGGTCATGCCCGCGGTCGAGGGCCTGCCCGGCTACGTCGGCCTGTCGATGCTCGCCGACCGCGACACCGGGCGCTGCATCGCCACCACGTCCTGGAAGGACGAGGCGGCCATGGCCGGCACCGGCGAGCAGCTGCGGCCGCTGCGGACCCGGTTCGCCGAGATGCTCGGCGGCGAGGTGGAGCTGCGCACGTGGGAGATCGCCGTCCTGCACCGGGTGCACGAGGCACCCGACGGCGCCTGCACCCGGGTCACCTGGACCCGGACCGACCCGAGCCGGGTGGAGCAGGCCCTCGACGCGTACCGGGTGAGCCTGCTGCCGCGGCTCGAGGAGCTCGGCGGCTTCTGCAGCGCCAGCCTGCTCGTCGACCGCCGGGTCGGGCGGGCCGCCGGCTCGGTGACCTACGCCGACCGGATGACCCTGGAACGCTCCCGGACCGACGCCACGGCCGTCCGGGAGGAGTTCGCCGCCACGATGGACAGCCAGATCCTCGAGGTGGCCGAGTTCGACCTCGTGCTCGCCCACCTGCGGGTACCCGAGACCGGGTGAGCGCAGCGGCCCCCGGACGAGCGGGTGTCACCGCCCGGTCCCGTCCGACCGAGGTCGCAGCGACCACGCGGAGACCGCGGGTCGGCCCCCGGCACGGAGGGGCGCAGGGCAGACCGCGGCCCCGTGCACGGTCCCGCCGCGCGCTCGGGAGGGCCGTCCTCACACCACCCGGGTCAGCGCCGGCCAGAGCCCGTCGCCGCCCTCGGCGAGCAGCCCCACGCCGAGCACCTGCGACCAGGTCAGCTCCGAGCCGGCCTCGTCGCGCCAGGACCACAGCCGGCGGGTGAGGTGGTGCAGCTTGTGCTCCTGGGTGAACCCGATCGCGCCGTGCACCTGGTGCGCCAGCCGCGCCACGACCTCGACCGCCGCCCCCGCCCGCACCTTCGCCGCCGCCGCGGGGAGCACGACGTCCTCCCCCCGCTCGAGCGCCTGGACGGCGGCGTCGACCAACGCCGTCACCGCGGAGACCTCGCCGGCCATCTCGGCGAGTTCCATCTGCACCGCCTGGAACCTGCCCAGCGGCCGGCCGAACTGGTGCCGCTCCCCGGCGTACTGCACCGTCCAGGCCAGCACCTGCTCCAGCGCCGCGGCCAGCTGCACCGCCCGCGCCAGCGCGTAGCGGGCCCGCACCTCGCCGGCGTACGCGGGGGTCAGCAGCGCGCCGGACGCCGGGGCACCCCCGAGGACCAGCGACCCGCGCGGCTCCCCCGCCAGGTTGCGCGCGTCGCTGGTCGCCAACCCCTCGGCGTCCACCAGCGCGAGCACCGCGCCCTCGATGCCCTCGGGCGGCTGCGCCAGGACGACGACGTGCCGCGCGACCCCGGCCCACGCGACGTCGGTCGCGGTGCCGGTGAGCGTCCAGCGCCCCGGCCCGTCGCCGTCGTCCGACGGCTCGGCGTGCACCGCCCCGGCGACCGCCAGCGTCAGCGGCTGCGCCGGGTCGGGCAGGTCGAGGTCCGCGGCCAGCAGCGCGGGGCCCGCGGCGAGCAGCTGCTCGGCCACCGGCACCGCCCCGGCCCCCGCGGCGAGCGTGCGGACGACGGCCACCGCGTCGGCCAGCTCACCGCCCGAGCCGCCGGCCTCCTCGGGCAGCCCCACCCCGGTCAGCCCCGCCTCCGCCAGGTCGGCCCACAACCCGGCGTCCCAGGCGGTGTCCGCGGTGAGCGCGAACGGCTCGTGAGCCGAGAGGATGTCGCGGACGGTCTCGATCACCAGGTCCTGGTCGGAGGCCATCAGCGCAGTCCAAGCCCGCGCGCCACGATGCCCCTGAGGATCTCGTTGGTCCCGCCCCGCAGCGTGTAGCCAGGCGCGTGCAGCTGCGCCTCGGCCAGCGCCCGCCCCAGCGGGTCGGGGGAGTCCAGCGAGGGCGTCACGTCGACCACCCGGCGGACCTCGTCGACCACGTCGGCCTCGAACGTCGTCCCGACGTCCTTGACCAGTGCCGCGGGGATGTCGGGCAGCTCGCCGCGGTCCAGCGCCGCCGCGATCCGCAGCGAGAGCTGGCGCAGCGCCAGCAGCCGCGCCGAGAGCCGGCCGAGCGCGGCCAGCTGCGCGCCGTCGCCGGTGTCGCAGGCCCGTCGGCCGAACTCCGCCAGGAGCGGGTAGGTCGACAGGAACCGCTCCGGTCCCGACCGCTCGAACGCCAGCTCCGCGGTCACCTGGTGCCAGCCGGCGCCCTCCTCGCCGAGCAGCATGTCGCCGGGGACGACGGCGTCGTCGAACACGACCTCGTTGAAGTGGTGGCCGCCGTCGAGGATGCGGATCGGGTTGATGCTGATCCCCGGCAGGGACAGGTCGACCAGCAGCTGGGTCAGGCCCTGGTGCTTGCCGCGCGGGCCCTCCCCGGGCGGGCCCGTGCGCACGAGCGTGATCGCGTAGTGCGAGTGGTGCGCGTTCGACGTCCACACCTTGGCGCCGTTGACCACCCAGTCACCGTCGCCGTTGCGGGCCGCGCGGGTGCGGATCGAGGCGAGGTCGGAGCCGGAGTCCGGCTCGGACATGCCGATGACGAAGTAGCACTCCCCCGCGGCGATCCGCGGCAGGATCGCCTGCCGCTGCGCCTCGGTGCCGTAGCGGAGCAGGTTCGGGCCGGACTGCCGGTCGGCGATCCAGTGCGCCGCCACGGGGGCGCCGGCGGCCAGCAGCTCCTCGGTCACCGCGTAGCGCTCCATCGCCGAGCGCTCGTGCCCGCCGTACTGCTTCGGCCACGTCATCCCCAGCCAGCCGCGCTCACCGAGCTTGCGGGAGAACGCCGGGTCGACGCCGGACAACCAGGTGTCGACGTGCGTGGTGAAGGAGCCCGCGGCCAGCTCCCCGGCGAGGAACTCCCGCACCTGCGCGCGGACCTCCTCGGCGGCCTCGGACGGCGGCGCGGGCGCCAGGGTCAGCGGACTGCTCATGCGGTGCGACTCCCCACGTCGGTGTGGCTGTGCCCCCTCGGTTGTACAGGGCGTCAGCGTGGGCAGCGCGGCGGCCTCCGGGAGCCCCGGTCAGCCGGGGGACGACGACGGCGGGGCGCCCGGCACGGCGTCGTCGTCCTCGCCCTCCTCGGGGCCGCGGGTGAGCTGCCGCAGCTCGGCGACGACGTCCCCGGCCACGGTCGCCAGCGAGGTCACCGCGCCGGACACCAGCCGCCGCACGCCCGGGCCGTCCAGGCCGAGCAGCGCACCGAAGCCGGCGGCCACGTCCACCCCCGGGAGGGCACCGGGCGCCGCGACCCCGCGCGCCTGCCCCTCGGCCAGCTCCGGCGACCAGCGCATCGCGTCGCCGGACATCGTGATGTCGCCGGTGGCCCCGTCGATCGACTCGGTCACCGGGTTGGGTCGACGCTCCATGGCCGCCTCCCGCGCCGCACGTGCCTGTCCTGATGGTGGCCCGCGGAGGGGGCAGGCGCTAGGGGCGTCGGCCGATGGCCAGCAGCGCCACGTCGTCGGCGCGCACCCCGCTCGCGAGCTCGGCCAGCACCCGGTCGCACAGCTCGTCGGGGTCGGTGGTGCCCGCGGCCCGCGCGGCCTCGATCAACGCGGCCAGGCCCTGGTCGATGTCGGCGTCCCGGCTCTCCACCAGCCCGTCGGTGTAGAGCAGCAGCGTCGCCCCCGGCGCGAGCACCCCGGCCCACTCCACCGCGGGGCCCGGCGCCGGTGGCGCGCCGAGCATCCGGCTGGGCCGCACGTCGAGCAGCTCCGCCGTCCCGCAGCCGACCAGCAGCGGGGACAGGTGCCCGGCCGACGCCATCCGCAGCCGGCCGGTGCCGGGGTCGAGCACCCCGAACAGCGCGGTGGCCATCCGCTGCAGGCCCATCAGCGACCAGCTCGCCTGCAGCCGGTCGATGACCGCGCTCGGCGGCGGCCGGTCGGCCAGCAGCGCCCGGTAGACGCTGCGCAGCTGCCCCATGACGGCGGCCGCGGTGATGTCGTGCCCGACGACGTCCCCCACGGCGAGCGCCACCTGCCCGCCGGGCAGCGGGACGACGTCGTAGAAGTCCCCGCCCACGTCCGCGCCGCGGCTGGCCGGCAGGTAGCGGACGGCGGCCGCCAGCCCGGGCACCGGCGGCGGCGCGGGGGGCAGCAGGTTGTCCTGCAGCGTGTGCGACGTGCGGGTCTCCAGCTCCAGCCGCTGCGCCTTGTCCACCACCTGCGACACCTGCAGCGCCAGCTGCTCGGCGACCTCGACGTCGGCCGGCGTGAACGGCCCGCGCCGCCGGTCGCTGCCCAGGCTGAGGACGCCGAGCGCCCGCCCGTCGGCGAGCAGCGGGACGCAGACGAGGTTGACCAGCTCGAGGGCGCGGGCGACCCCCAGGTGCTCCTCGCCGGCGGTGATCTGCGCGAGCCACCGGTCGGTCACCTCGCGGATCCACACCGTCCGGCCCAGCTCCACGGCCTGCACGGCCGGGTGCGGCGACCCGGAGTGCGGCAGGTGGCGTTCCTGCAGGCCGACGGCGAGGTGCTGGCGGGCCGGGTCGCCGTGCCGGGCGGCCGCGCGGACCAGCCCGTGCTCGACGGCCAGGTCGATGACACAGACGTCGGCCAGCCGCGGCACCGCCAGCTCGGCGAGCCGCTCCGCGGTCTCGGGCACGTCGCCGGCGGAGGCCATGAGCCGGGCCGCGTCGAGCAGGAAGGCCGAGCGCTCCGCCTGCCGCGTGGTCTCCTCGAACAGCCGCACCCGCTCGATCGCCTGCCCCGCCTGGCGGCCGACGGTGGCCAGCAGGTCGGCGTCGGCCTGGATCAGGTGCCCCCGCTCCCCGGGGGCGGTCAGATCGATCAGCCCGCTGTCCCCCGTCACCCCGAGGAGCAGCACCAGCGCACCGAGGTGCCGGTGGTCGGCGTCCACCGGGACGACGACGAGCGCCTCCTGCCCGGCCTCCTCCATGGCGACGGCCAGTCCCGGCCACACCGCCCGCAGCCCCGCGCCCAGCGGCACCGTGTGCACCCCGCCGTCGCGCACCAGCTCCGCGCCGCCCAGCGCGGCGGCCTCCATCGCCTCCAGCAGCTCGGGGGCGATGCCGTCGACGGCGACCAGCTCCAGCGGCGGCACCGACGGCTCGGGTCGTGGGCTGGCCCGCCGCTCGCCGGCCAGCCACAGCGCGGCGCCGCTGGCCCCGACCGCCTCCCGGCTGCGGCGCACGATCACCTCGGCCACGTCGCGCGCCGAGACGGCCACCGAGACCTCCGACACCACCTGCTGCAGCGTGTGCGCCCGGCGCTCGGACTCGGCCGCGGCCCGCTGCGCGGCCAGCAGCGCCCGCTCGTACCGCCGCCGGGACGTCGCCTCGAACACCGTCGCCCGGACCAGCAGCGGCGCGCCCACCTCGTCGCGCACCTCGACCGCGTTGAGCAGGCACGGCAGCACCGACCCGTCGGCGCGGACGACGTCGAGCGCGACCTCGCGCACCATCCCCTGCATCCGCAGCAGCGGCGCCAGGTGGGTCTCGTAGAACACCCGGCTGCCGATGCTCAACAGCTCCTGGAAGCGCTGGCCGGTCAGTTCGCCGACCGGCCGCCCCGTCCACTCGCAGAAGGTGCGGTTGGCCTTGACCATCTGCCCGTCGGGGAGCGCGGAGAAGTAGCCGCACGGGGCATTCTCGTACAGGTCGGCCGGGTCGTCCTCGAGCAGCCGGCGCAGCCCGGCGGGACCCTCCCGGGGGTCCGGTCGCCGCGGCTCGTCCACGAAGCGCACTACCCGAGGAAGGCCCGGATCGCCGCCGTCGTCTCCTCCGGCGCCGACAGGTGCGGGCAGTGCCCGGTGGCGGCCAGCCGGGTGAGGACGCTGCCCGGGACCTGCTCGTGCACGTACCGGCCGACCACTTCGGGGGCGATCGCGTCGACGCTGCACTGCAGGACGAGGGTGGGCACGCGGACGCCGGGCAGGTCGGCGCGGTTGTCGGACAGGAAGGTGACCCGGGCGAACTGCCGGGCGATGTCCGGGTCGGTGCGGCAGAAGCTGTTGGTCAGCTCGGCAGTCAGCTCCGGCCGGTCGGGGTTGCCCATGATCACCGGCGCCATCGCCGCCGACCAGCCCAGGTGGTTGCTGTCGAGCGACTCCAGCAGCGCGGCGACGTCCTCCCGCGAGAAGCCCCCGGTGTAGTCGCCGTCGTCCACGTAGCGCGGGTTGGGCCCGACCATCACCAGCGCACCGAAGAGCTCCGGGGCGCAGGCCGCGGCCAGGACGCCGATCATCGCGCTCACCGAGTGCCCGACGAAGACGACGTCGTCGAGCTCGAGCTCCCGGCAGATCTCCACGACGTCGGCGGCGTAGCCGTGCAGCGATCCGTACTTCTCCGGCTGGTAGGCCGACAGGTCCGACCGGCCCGAGCCGACGTGGTCGAACAGGACGACGCGGTGGTCCACCTCGAAGTCCGGGACGACCAGGCGCCACATCTCCTGGTCACACCCGAACCCGTGCGCGAAGACCATCGGCCGCCCGTCGTCGACCCCGCTCACGCGGACCCGGTTGCGGGCGATCACGCTCACCGCCGAAACGTAACCGTCCGGGGGGCCTCCTGTCCCTCCTCCCTCCGCGAGTCGTGATCCGCTGCCGGACCGGACAGGGACCGAGAGCCCTGTCGGGCGGGCACCGGCCGTCCCTACGCTCGCGGGGTCCCGGACCCAGTTCCCCCGAGGTGCCCCATGCCCGCCGCCGCGGCGCTCCCCCGCTTCCCCCTCCGGACGGCCCCCGGCGGTCCCCCGGGCGGCGTCCCGGCCTGCCGCGCGGTCGCCTCCGAGCTGTTGCTGCACCGGCTGGTGCGCCGGGAGCTGCGGCTGCTGGCCGAGCTGTCCGCGTGGGCCCCCGCCGACGACGCCGACCGCACCCGCGCCCTGACCCGGCACGCCGACCTGCTGGGCCGCCTGCTGCTGCACCACCACGCGGTCGAGCGCGAGCTGCTCTGGCCGGCCCTGGTGCGCGCGGCGCCCGCCGCCCTGCCCCCGGTGCAGCGGTGGACCGCGGCAGTCGCCGGTCTCGACGTCCGGCTGCGCGGCCTGTCCACCGCCGCGCGGCAGTGGGCGGTCGCCGCCTCGGACCGGGCCCGCGACACCTTCACGCTGGCCTGCCTGGACCTCGCCGACGCCGTCGACGCGCAGACCGCCGAGGAGGAGCGCGACCTGCTGCCGCTGCTCGCCGCGCACCTGTCCCCCGCGGCGTGGGCGGAGGTCACGCGGGCGGCGCGCTGCCCGCTGTCACGGCGCGAGCGGTCGCTGGTCCTCGGCCTGGCGCTCGAGGACGCGTCCGCCGCCGACCGGGCGCGGCTGCTCGCCGGGCTGCCGGCGTCGACGCGGCTGGCCTGGCGGCTGGCCGGCCGGCGGCGTCACCGCGCCGCCGTCGTCCGGCTGCGCGGCGCACCCCCCGCCCGCTGAGGCCTCCCTGCCGAGTCGGCCCCCTCCCGGGGCTCGGCCCGAGCCTGGTGGGGTGCCGGAACGACCGCCCTCCAGGGACCCTCCGCCCGAGCCTGCGAGGCGTGGGGGGAAGGGTGGTCCTTCCTCAGTAGCGAGACGTGCCGCAGTCCGCGCAGCGCTTGCGCGGCGGCAGGGTCTCCCGCTGGCAGTTCGGGCAGGTCCAGGCGCTGCGGTCGATGAGCGGGCGGCGCGTGCGCGCGCTGCGCCGGAGCCGGGGGTCGGTCCGGGGATCGGTGGTCGTCGGGCTCATGGGGCACCTCCTGGGGTCGCACCGCCGACGGTAGGTAGCCGACGTGTCACGGAGATGACCTCGGGGTTTCGGTTCCCACCCGTCCCGTCGTCGAGTCGCGGGTCGTCGTGGTCTCCGGGGCGCGGAGACCACGACCAGCCGCCACTCGACGTCGACCCGACCGGTCAGTGGTCGCCCAGCACGGCGTGCTCACCGGGGTGCATGTCGCCGCCGCCGACACCCGGGAGCTGCAGGAGGTGCTGCGCACGCTGCCCCGCATCAGCGCGTCCCGCGTGACCACCCTGCTGCGCCTGGAGTCCGTGAAGCCGCCGTCCCCCGTCCCGGTGCGCCCGTCCGCCCGGCGATGAGTCCGGCCCGCACCGACGGTCAGGACGACGTGCGCGCGACGTTCGTCCTCGTCCCCGGAGCCGGTGGCCAGGCCTGGTACTGGCACCGGCTGGTGCCCGAGCTGGAGCGGCGGGGCGGTACTGCGGTCGCCGTCGACCTGCCCGCCGGCGACGACACCGCCGGACTCGAGCGGTACACGCAGACCGTCCTCGACGCCGCCGCCGGCTCGCCCGGTGGGCCGCTGGTCGTCGTCGGCCAGTCGATGGGCGGGCTCACCGCGCCGCTGGTCTGCACCCGCAGGCCCGTCGACCTGCTGGTCCTGCTGAACGCGATGGTCCCGCGGCCGGGCGAGACCGGCGGCGAGTGGTGGGCGGCGACCGGGCACGAGGCGGCCCGGGCGGAGGCCGCGCGGGCGCACGGCTGGCCGCTGGACGAGGACGCCTTCATCCACGACGTGCCGCCCGAGGTGCTGGCCACCGCCCCTGTCCCGTTCGCCCAGTCGGGCACGCCGTTCACCGAGCCGTGGCCGATGCCCGGCTGGCCCGACGTCCCCACCCGGGTCCTGGCCGGCCGGGACGACCGGTTCTTCCCCGTGGGGTTCCAGCGTCGGGTGGCCGCGGAGCGGCTGGGCCTGCCGGTCGAGGAGCTGCCCGGCGGCCACCTGGTGGCGCTCAGCCGCCCGGTGGAGCTCGCCGACCGGCTGGTCGGCTCCCTGGCCGCGCTGCCCGCCCCCTGACGGGCACGCCTCGCCCGTGGCCGACCGCACGGCGGCGCCTGGACCCCGCGCCGGGAATGTGTGGGCACCATGGACGTTCGTCCGTTTCCCGGAGACGAGTGCCGACAGAGAGACGCGCAGTGCCGACGACGCAGCCCGAGGTCGTACCCCACCCCGAGATCGACGCCGAACAGCAGTACGTCAAGGAGCTCTACGGCCGCCTGGACGCCGCCCGCGACCTGGCCGAGCGGCGGCTGAAGCAGGCGATCGCCTGGCCGGCGGTCGACCCGCAGGCGCTGCAGGAGCGTGACGCCACGGTGCGCTTCCAGACCGAGCGGGTCACCGCCCTCGACGCCGCCGAAGCCGGCCTGTGCGTCGGCCGGATCGACCGCACGGACGACGGTCCGCTCTACATCGGCCGCATCGGGCTGGCCGCCGACGACGCCGGCGGCGACCCGGCGCTGGTGGACTGGCGGGCGCCCGCGGCGCGGCCGTTCTACACCGCCACCCCGGTGCATCCGCTCGGCGTGGCCCGCCGCCGGCACATCCGCACCCGCGGCCGCACCGTCGTCCGGCTCGACGACGAGGTGCTCACCGACGGGCTCGCCACCTCCGGCCTGACCGGTGAGGCCGCGCTCATGGCCGCGCTGGACACCGCGCGCACCGGCCGGATGACCGACATCGTCCGCACCATCCAGGCCGAGCAGGACCGCATCATCCGGGCCGACGACCGGGGCGTGCTCGTCGTCCAGGGCGGGCCGGGCACCGGCAAGACCGCCGTCGCGCTGCACCGCGCGGCCTACCTGCTCTACACGTACCGCGAGCGGCTGGCCCGCCGCGGCCTGCTCGTCGTCGGCCCCACCCCGACGTTCCTGCGCTACATCGCCGACGTGCTGCCCTCGCTCGGCGAGACCGGCGTGCTGCTCGCCGGGCTGGGACAGCTGCGCCCCGGCCTCGACGCCCGCGGCACCGAGTCGCCGGAGACCGCCGCGGTCAAGGGCCGGCTGGAGATGGTGCAGGTGCTCGAGCGGGCCGTCGCCGACCGGCAGGTGGTGCCCGGCTCCCCCGTCGAGGTGACCGTCGACGGGTTCGTGCTGCGGCTGCGCCCCGTCGACGTGAAGCGGGCGCAGAACGCCGCCCGCAAGGCCGAGCGGCTGCACAACCTGGCCCGGCCGGTGTTCGCCCGCCGGGTGGTCGACCTGCTCACCCGGCGCTACGCCGAGCGCATCGGGACGGGCATCGACGGCGGCGTCGACCTGCTCGACCGCGAGGACACCGCGGCGCTGCGCCGCGAGGTCGCCGAGGAGCCCGCCGTCCGGCTGCTGGTCGACGACCTGTGGCCGGTGCTCACCCCCGAGCGGCTGCTCACCGAGCTGTTCGCCGACCCCGCCCGCGTCGCCGCCGCCACCCCGGGGTGGGACGACGGGACCCGCGCGCTGCTGCACCGGCCTGGTCCTTCTCCCACCCACCCAGCGGCGTGGACGCCGGCCGACGTCCCGCTGCTGGAGGAGGCCGAGGAGCTGCTCGGCTTCGACGACAGCGCGCAGCGGGCCCGCGCCGAGCGGGACCGCCGCCGCCGGCTGGCCGAGGCGCAGGAGACCCTCGACGTGCTGCACGGCTCGCGGTCCATCGACCTCGAGGACGAGCACCTGGAGGCCGAGGTGCTCAGCGCCGGTGACCTCATCGGCGCCGAGGAGCTGGCCGAGCGGCAGCGCACCGTCGACACCCGGAGCACCGCGGAGCGCGCCGCCGCCGACCGCACCTGGACCTTCGGGCACGTCGTCGTCGACGAGGCCCAGGAGCTCTCCCCCATGGCCTGGCGGCTGCTGGTGCGCCGCTGCCCGACCCGGTCGATGACCGCCGTCGGCGACCTGGCCCAGACCGGCACCCTGGCCGGCGCCGTCGCGTGGGACGAGACGCTGCGGCCGCACGTCGGCGACTCCTGGCGGCTCGAGGAGCTGACGGTCAACTACCGGACGCCGGCCGAGATCATGGCCGTCGCGGCCGACGTGCTCGCCGCCGGCGGCACCCGGGCGAGCGCGCCGCGCTCGGTCCGGCCCGGCACCACGGCGCCCTGGGCCGAGGTGACCGGCGAGGCCGGGCTGGCCGCGCGGGCGGCCGAGGTGGTCGAGGCGTGGGCCGGGCCGGAGGGCACCACCGCGGTGGTCGTCCCCGCGAGCCGGCTCGCCGAGGTCGCCGCGGCGGTCGCGGCCCGGCTGGACGGCGTGACGTCGGGACCCGAGGCCGACTCGTCACGGGGTCCGGTCGTCCTCACCCCCGGCGAGGCCAAGGGGCTGGAATTCGACGCGGTGCTCGTCGTCGACCCGCGGCGGGTCCTCGACGAGGGGGTGCGCGGGCACAACGACCTCTACGTGGCGCTCACCCGGGCCACCCAGCGGCTCGGCGTCCTCTCCCCCGGCGACCTGCCCGCGGAGCTCACCCGCCTCGCCTGAAGAAGGACCCCTTTGCCCCACCGCTCGCAAGCTCGCGGCGGGACCCTGCAGAGGGGCCGATCGGGCCTCAGCGGTGGGGCAGCGCGTCGCGGCGGCGGGTCGTCCCCTCGACGGTGTAGGCCACGACCGCCGCGGCCAGGAGCAGCACGCCGCCGGCCCCGACCAGGGGCACGCCGCCCATGGTGTCCATGTCCAGCTCGGCCCAGACCACGCCGGCGACGAGCGTCAGCAGCCCGACCACGCCCACCAGCGGCGCCAGCCACCTGCCCATGTCGGCCCCCTCGTCCGTGCGGTCGCGGCGATGAGACCACGCGGGGACGACGCCCGGCGTCGCCTCCGGCGCGCCCGCGACGCAGCGCGACCGACCCGGTTCAGCCGGTCCCGCGGACCCGCAGCACCACGCCGCTGGCCGGCTTCGCCGGGATGCGCCGCAGCGAGATCGACAGGTCCTGCTCCGGGACGTCGGCCGGCAGCCGGGCCAGCCGCACGGCCAGCGCCGACAGGACGGCCACGGTCACCTGCTCGCCCGGGCAGCGGTGGCCGGTGCGCAGGTCGCCGCCGCCCTGGGGCACCAGCTCGAACGCGCCGACCTCCCGGGCGAGGAAGCGCTCGGGCCGGAAGGTGTAGGGGTCGCCCCACAGCTCGGGGTCGTGGTTCTGCCCGTACAGGTCCAGCAGCACCATGGACTTCGCCGGCACCCGCTCGCCGTCCCACTCGACCTCGCGCGGCGCACGCCCGCCGATGAACGGCGCGAACGGGTAGAAGCGGCGGACCTCGTGCGCCCAGGCCGCCGCGAAGGCGGGCTCGCCCGTGGCCAGCCGCCCGCAATACCGCGGCCACCGCGCCAGCGCGTGCCCGGAGAAGGCGAGGAACCAGCTGATCGCCACGGTCGGGCGGACGACGTTGAGCACCTCCACCGCGGCGGTGCGCGGGTCCAGCCGCTCCCCGTCGGCGTCGCGGTGCCGGGCGACGACGTCGACCACCGAGCCGTCGGGGACCGGAGCCGCGCCGCCGCGCACGTCCTCCACCAGCCGGGCCAGCCACGCCTCGCGGCGGCCGCGCGCCCGGCGGGCCCGCCAGTGCCGGGGCCCGGCGGTGGCGAAGCCGTCGACCATCGCGGTCAGGTCCCGGGCCGCCGAGGGCACCTCGTCGTCGGCCAGGGGCACTCCGGCCCAGTCGCACACGGCGCGGGTGATCACCTCGGCGGCCTCGTCGGAGAGCACGACCTCCCCGCGACGCGCCCAGCCGGGGACCGCGGCGTCCCAGGCGGCGGTGGCCGCGTCGACCAGGGCGGCGATCCGGTCGTCGTCCGTCAGCAGGGACACGAACAGCGCCTTGCGCGTGCGGTGCGCCTCGCCGTCGAGGGTGTGCACCGCACCCTTGCCGAACAGCGTCCCCTGCACCGGCTCCGGGATGGCGTGCGAGCGGCGCACGTGGTCCTCGTCGTAGAGGAACCGGGCGGCGTCGGGCCCCTCGATGCCGAGCACGGGCAGGCCGCCGAGCCGGGCGGCGACGGTGCGGCTGCCGCGCGCCCGGCGGGCGTCGGGCAACCAGCCGTAGCCCCTGGCGAGCAGGAGGTGGCTGTTCTCGAGTCGGGGTCGGCGCACGGGTGTCTTGGTTGCCCAGGCCGCCTGCCCCTCACACGGAGGACCCCGTCCTGCTTCAGCCGGGGCGCTGCTGCTGCAGGCGGTCGTCGCGCGGGTCACTGGCCTCGTCCGGCGGCAGTCCGCTCGGTGCGCACGCCCGGGAGCCCAGCCGGCGCAGCAGCGCCGCGACCTCCCCGACCGCCGAGGACGACGCCTCCTCGGGCACGGCGCGCTCCACCTGCTCCAGCGCGGCGGCCAGGACCCGCTCCTCCTCGGAGAGCATGCCGCGGTAGGCCGGGTCGAGCAGGTAGCCCGTCGGCGGGGTGGACAGGCAGCCGATGCAGTCCAGCAGCACCTCGAGCACCCGGGCGGCCTCCGCAGGCGGGGTGTCGGCCGGCGCGATGGCCACCGTCTGCACGTCCTGCTCCCACAGCCGGGCGCGGGCGGGGTCATCGCGGAGCGCCAGCACGGTGCCGCTGCGCCGCCGCGGGTCCGCGCCGGGGGCCTGGATGGCGCTGCGCACCTGGTGGGCGATGCGGATCAGGTCGTCGTCCTGCATCGAGGTGCCGACGAACAGCACGTGCCGGGTGAGCAGCAGCGAGTGCAGCACCCCGGCCAGCGCGGCCCGCGAGTCGCCGAACTGCAGGTACTCCTCACGGGTGAGCACGATGCTCTCCGGGTGCGCGGCGTCGCCGTGCAGCTTGAGCAGCCACGGCCGGCCCGGGACGGCGTCGTCGAAGGGCAGCACCGACAGCCGGCGGCCGATGTCGGCGGCGGCGAGCTCGACCAGCGGGTCGTAGTTGGTGGTCACGAACTCCTGCACGGGCAGGTCGGCGATCAGCGCGTGCGCCAGCGCGTAGTGGCCCGGCCCGAACCGCTCCTTGACAAAGCACTCCAGCTGCTGCCGCCCGAGCTCGCGGGCCAGCAGCGCCGCGGCGTCCTGGGCCGGCAGCCGGGACAGCCCGGCGCGCAGCCCGTCGTCCAGACCGGAGCGCCCGGCCAGCTCGTCGAGCAGCTGCTCCCAGGTGGGTAGACCCGCGGCGGCACTGACGCCGGCGCCGACGAAGGCGGCCAGCTGCCCCCGGCGGGCCCGCTCGCCGAGGTCGCGGGCCAGCTGCTGGAGGTGCTCGGGCAGGTCCCAGCCGTCGGGCTCCGCCCGGCGCACCCGCTGCGCCGCGGCCAGGTCGCTGGGGCCGCGCAGCACCAGCGCGATGTCGAAGCCGTGCGCGTCCGCGCCCTCGTGCAGCACGGGCAGCAGCCGGGCCAGCAGGGTGCCGCGCTGCCCGGCGGCGGCGCCCCAGCCGGTCCCCAGGGCCGGGAGCGCGACCAGCCGGCGGGCCCGGCCGTGCACGGGCGTCGGCACCTTGCGACGGGCGACGGCGGCCAGCGCCTCCCGCGCCCCGTCGACCAGCCAGCGCAGCGCGTCCTCGGGGTCGCGCTCCCGCTCGTCGACGGTGTCGACCAGCCACAGCTGCCGCCCGGTGTCCCCCGTCCGGCCGCCGGGCACCCCGAGCACCCGCTCGTCGCCGTCCCAGTCGAGACCGAGGCAGAGGCCGTCGTCGTCCTCGCTGCGCACGACGTCTGCGGGGAGCAGCTCGCCCCACTCGGCGGTGACCCGCAGCGACCGGTCGGTGGGCACGAGGACGTCGTCGCACACCAGCCGCCGGAGGTCCGCCCCGACGACGAAGACGTGTCCGCTCACGCCCGGAGGGGTGCCCCGCGGGACGGGCGGTGAACCGGTACGGGACCGGCCGGAGCTGCCCCGCCGGTCAGCGCGGGATGCCGCACCCTCCGGCGCCGCAGGCGCAGCCGGCGCAGGCCGCCGGCCGGACCGGTGCCGGCTGCGCGGCGATCGCGCGCAGGGTCGAGGAGCCGACCAGCAGGACGACGCCGAGCAGGCCCAGCCCGAGGGCCCCGACGACGGTCGCGCCGGCGGCCGCGCGCTCCCAGCCCGCGGCCAGTCCGGTGACGACCAGCAGGCCGGTGACCAGCGCCCACCAGACGAGCGCGGCCTGGCCGCTGCGGCGCACCGCCCCACCGCGGCCCAGCAGCGTCAGCGCCCCGCCCAGCAGCCCCGCCGGGACGGCGACCAGCAGCACCCAGCCGGCCAGCGCCACCGGGACGGAGGCGAGGCCGAGGGCCAGCACGCCGGCTCCGGCCACCGCCGCACCCTGCGCCCGGCGCCGGCCGCCCTCGGCCGCCAGCTGCCCACCGCGCCAGGCCAGCAGCGCGCCGCCCACACCGAGCAGCAGCCGGGCTCCGCCGTCGGCCCAGACGACGGCGACCGCGGCGACGACCAGCAGCGCGACCCCGCCGGCCAGCCACCGGGGCCACGCTCGCCGGGCCTGCTCCGGACTCGTCCGCTGCACCGCCGTTCCCGCTGCACCACTCGCCACGGGACAGAGTGTCCCCCACCGTCGCGGCGTCCCGGCGCGAGCCGTGTCACCCTGCGAGGTGTGCCGCAGCAGCGCGGCAGGTGGAGCGGGGAGAGCGGTGGCGACCGGAGGCGGGTCCGGCGGAGGGCGATTCGCTCGCGCACCGAGCCGCGCACAGCACGACACTGCGCGCGGTGGCCCGGGTCGGCCTGGTCGGCTACGCGCTGCTGCACCTGCTGGTCGCCTGGCTGGCGGTGCAGCTGGCCTGGCGAGCGGGCCGGCCGCGGCCGGCCGACCGCGGCGCCGCCGTCGACGAGAGCGGCGCGATGGCGCTGCTCGCCGACTCCCCCGTGGGTCCGCTGCTGTGGCTGCTGGCCGCGGGGCTGGCCGGCCTGTGCCTCTGGCAGGCCGTCGAGGTGCTCCGCCACCACCGCCGGCTCCCCGCCCCCGGCCCCGACCGGCGCCGCGCCGTCGTGCAGCTGGGCAAGACCCTCGGGACGGCGGTGGTCTACGGCTTCCTCGCGTCCTCCGCGGCCCGCGTCGCCCTCGGCTCCGGCGGCCGGCTGGGTGAGGACACCCGGGCGGTGCGCGGCGTGCTCGCCTAGCCCGGGGGCCAGGTGCTGGTCGTCGTCGTCGGCCTGGTCGTGGTCGCCATCGGCGTCTACCAGGGGCGCAAGGGCCTGCGGTCGGCCTTCCTCGACGAGATCGACCTCTCCACCGTCTCCCCGGCGCTGTGCGCCCTCACCCACCGCGCCAGCCAGGCCGGGTTCGTGCTCAAGGGCGTGGCGTTCGTGCTGGTCGGCGCGGTGGTGGCCGGAGCGGCGGCGACCTTCGACCCGGCGCGGGCCACCGGCCTGGACGCCGCGCTGCGGGCGGTCGCCGCCGAGCCGCACGGCGCCTGGGTCCTGGTCGTGGTCGCGGTCGGCCTGGCCGCCTTCTCGGTGTACTGCCTGGCCCGCGCGCGCCACCCGGTGGGCTGAGGCAGGACCCCGCTGCCCCCCGCCGCTCGCAGGCTCGCGGCGGGTCCGTGCGGAGGGGTGACCGGCGAGATCGCCGATCTCGCCGCGGCAGTGGGACGGCGTCCCCAGCGGCGGGACCCGCGCTGTGCCACGCTGATCAGTCCGCGGCAGACGGTGCAGCGGTCGGGGAGGAGCCGGTCATGGGCGGGACGACGGGGCGGGCCGCGGGCGCGGCCGGCCGGGCGGGCGACAGCGACGCCCTCGAGCACCTCGCGCGCATCGGCCTCATCGCCTACGGCGTGGTCCACCTGGTGGTCGCCTGGCTGGCGCTGCAGCTCGCCTGGGGCGGGGGCAGCGGCCAGTCCGCCGACCAGGCCGGCGCGCTGGCCACGCTGGCCGAGCAGCCGCTGGGCCGGCCGCTGCTGTGGCTGCTGGCCGTCGGGCTGGTCGCGCTGGCGGCCTGGCAGGCGGCCGAGGTGCTGCGCTGGCGCAGCCGGCTGTCGTCGTCCGGGGACGCCCGGAAGAAGGCCGTGGAGAAGACCGTCAAGGCGGTCGCCAAGGCCGTCCTCTACGCCGCGCTGGCCGTCCTGGCGGTCCGCACCGCCACCGGCGGCGGTGGCGGCGGGGGTCAGCAACAGGCGGCCGGCGTCTTCGGCTGGCCGGCCGGGCGCTGGCTGGTCGGGCTGATCGGCCTGGTCGTCATCGGCGTGGGCGTCTACCTCGTGAACAAGGGCGTCTCCAAGAAGTTCCTCGAGGAGGTCGACCTGCGCTCGGCCTCGCCGCAGACGACCCGGCTGGTCACCCGCCTCGGGCAGGCGGGCTTCCCCGCCAAGGGCGTCTCCCTCGTGGTGGTCGGTGGGCTGCTGGTCTACGCCGCCGCCACCTTCGACCCGGCCCGCGCCACGGGCCTCGACGGCGCCCTGCGCACCATCCTCGACGCCCCCTTCGGCAAGGTGCTGCTCACCCTGGTCGCGATCGGCATCGCGGCGTTCGGTGCGTACTGCTTCGTCCGCGCCCGCTACCCCGAGCGCACCTGAGTCGCGTCGCGCACGATCGTCTGCGTGCCCTCCGCCCGCCCGTTGCTCGACCGCGTCCACCGGCTGGTCGAGAACGCCCGCGAGGTCACCGACCACCCGGTGCTCGAGGCGGTCGCCCGGGTGGGCCTGGTCGCCTACGGCGTCCTGCACCTGCTCATCGGCTGGCTGGCGGTGCAGTTGGCCCGCGGCAGCAGCCGCACCGACGCCGACCAGACCGGGGCCCTGCAGGCGGTCGCCGGCACCCCCGGCGGCACGGTGCTGCTCTGGTCGATCGGGGCGGGCATGCTCGCCCTCGCGCTGTGGCAGGGCGGCGAGGTGCTGCTGTGGTGGCGGGGACTGCTCGACCGCGAGCACCGGCTCCGGACGGCGGTCGTCTGCGCCAAGTGCCTGGCCAAGGCCGCCGTCTACGCCGTCCTCGGCGGAACCGCGCTGCTGTTCGCGCTGGGCTTGGAGTACCAGGCCGACGACCGGCTGCGCGAGCTGACCGGCGAGACCCTCGAGCTGCCCGGCGGCACGGCGCTGGTGCTGGCCGTCGCCGCCGGGGTGGTCGCCGTCGGGCTGTACACGCTGGTGCGCGGGCTGACCGGCGGCTTCATGCGGGACATCGACCTGCCCACCGCGCCCGACCGGTGGGAGCCGCTGATCGAGGCCGTCGGGCGGATCGGCTACGTCGCCAAGGGCATCGCGTTCGGGCTGGTCGGCGTGCTGCTGTGGCGGGCGGGCACCACCGCCGACGTCTCCACCGCCACCGGGCTGGACGGCGCGATGACCGCCATCGCCGCGGTCGGCGCCGGGCCGTGGCTGCTGGGCGCGGTCGCTGCCGGTTTCGCCGCCTTCGGCGTGTACGCCCTGGCCCGCGCCCGCTACCCCGACCGTGACCCGTCGTCGTGAGGCGGCGGACCAGCAGGCCGTCCCGCGTCCGTGACGCGGTCACCGGCGCCCTCTGGCCGCTGCCCGCGGCAGCCGTGGTGCTGGCGGTCGTCCTCGGCGGAGCACTGCCACTGCTCGACGAGGCGTTGCAGGCTTCCGGCGAGGAGCCGCTGGCCTACGTCTTCGAGGGCGGCCCGTCGGCTGCGCGGGGCATCCTCTCGACGATCGCCGGGTCGGTCATCTCGGTGACCACGCTGCTCTTCTCGCTCACCATCGTGACGCTGCAGCTGGCCAGCAGTCAGTACAGCCCGCGGCTGCTGCAGACCTTCGTGCGCGACCGCATCGTGCAGGTCTGCCTCGGCGTGCTGCTCGGGACCTTCGTCTACGCGCTGGTCGTGCTGCGCAGCGTGCGCTCGGCCGGCGACTCCGACGGCGGCTCGGCCTTCGTGCCCCGCCTGTCGGTGACCGCCGGGTTCGTCCTCGCGCTCGCCTCGGTCGCCGCGCTGGTCACCTTCCTCGCCCACCAGACCAGGCAACTGCGCGTCGAGACGATGATGGGCGACGTCTCCACCGAAGCCACCGCCACGATCACGCGGCTGGGGACGCAGTTGGCCTCGGACGACTCCCCGGACGAGCCGCTGTCCGACGTGCCGGCGTCCGCCTGGCCGGTGTGTGCCCGTCGCAGCGGCTTCCTCGTCCGGACCGCCGAGGAGCCGTTGGTGGCCGAGCTGTCCCGGCGTGGTGCCGTGCTGCGGCTGGACCGCCGGCCCGGGGACTCCGTGGTGGCCGGGACGCCGCTGGCCTGGGCGTGGGTCGACGACGACGGAGTGGCGCCGCTCCCGGTCGAGGAGCTAGCGACGGCCCTGGAGCGGTACGTCGAGCTCTCCGTCGAGCGGTCTGCCGCAGCCGACCCGAGTTACGGGCTGCGCAAGCTCGTCGACATCGCCGCCCGCGCGCTGTCGCCGGGCATCAACGACCCGACGACGGCCGTCCACGCCCTCTCGCACGTCTCGGCGCTCATGGCGCAGCTGAGCCTGCGCGACACCTGGCACCGGCGCGTGTCCGGTGACGACGGCGTCCCGCGGTTGCTGCTGCCGTCGTGGGACCACGCCGCGTTGCTGGACCTGTCGGTCACCCAGGTCCGCAGCTACGGCCGGCAGGACACCACCGTCGTCGAGCGGCTGTTCGCACTGCTGGCCGAGGTGGGCTGGCAGGCACGCACCGAGCCGCAGCGGCAGGCGGTGCGGACTCAGTGCGCGGCGCTGACCGCCCAGTCCCTCGAGGACGTGCCCGCCGGGCGGACCGCGGAGGACGTGCGGCGGATGGCCGACGCCGTCGAGCGCGCGCTGACCGGCCGGTGGGAGCCGCTCCGGACGTGAAGAAGGACCCCCCTGCCCCCGCCATTCGCGAGCTCGCGGTGGGCTTCTGCAGGGGGGCCGTCAGGTGCGGGGGCCGCCGGCCACGTAGACGACCTGGCCGGAGACGAAGCCGGCGCCCTCGCTGACGAGGAACGAGACGGTGTGAGAGATGTCCGCAGGGACGCCAGCCCGTTGGACGGGGATCGCCGCGGCTCGCTCGGCCACGTACTCCTCCCAGTCGCGGCCGATGCGCTCGGCGGTCGCCCGGGTCATCTCGGTCTGGATGAAGCCGGGGGCGACTGCGTTCGCGGTGACGCCGAACTTGCCGAGCTCGAGGGCGAGGGTCTTGGTGAAGCCCTGCAGCCCGGACTTGGCGGCGGCGTAGTTCGCCTGGCCGCGGTTGCCCAGCGCCGAGGTGCTCGACAGGTTGACCACCCGGCCCCAGCCGGCCGCGACCATGTGCTGCTGCACCGCACGGGTCATGAGGAACGAGCCGCGCAGGTGCACGTGCATGACGACGTCCCAGTCGGCGTCGGTCATCTTGAACAGCAGGTTGTCGCGGGTGACCCCGGCGTTGTTGACCAGCACGACCGGCGGGCCGAGCTCGGCGGCGATCCGGGCGACGGCGGCCGGCACGCGGTCGGCGTCCCCCACGTCGGCGCCGACCCCCAGCGCGCGCCCGCCGGCGGCCTCGATCGCCTGGACGGTGTCGGCGGTCGAGGCCTCGTCGAGGTCGACCACGGCCACCGCGAAGCCGTCCTCGGCCAGCCGCCGCGCGATGGCAGCGCCGATGCCCCGGGCCGCCCCGGTGACGATCGCGACGCGCTGCTGGTCGGTGGGGGTGGGCATGCGGCAGGTCCTGTCAGCTGGGGGCAAGGGCCGGCCCCCTGCAGGTCCCGCCGCTGGCCCCGTCCCGGGCTCCGCCCCGAGCTCGCGAGGGGTGGGGAGGACGGGGTCCTTCCACAGTGGCGGCAGGGGGTCCTTGTTCAGACGCGCCCGAAGAGGGCGGCGAGGCCCTGGCCGCCGCCGATGCACATGGTCTCCAGCCCGTAGCGGGCGTCGCGGCGGGCCATCTCCCGGGTCAGGGTGGCCAGGATCCGCCCGCCGGTGGCGCCCACCGGGTGGCCCAGCGAGATGCCCGAGCCGTTGACGTTGGTCCGCTCGAAGTCCGCGTCGGTGAAGCCCCACTCCCGGGTCACGGCCAGCACCTGGCTGGCGAACGCCTCGTTGAGCTCGATGAGGTCCACCTCGGCCAGCTTCACGTCGGCCAGGGCCAGCGCCTTGGCCGTGGCCGGCACCGGCCCGATGCCCATCGTCTTCGGCGGCACCCCGGCCACCGCCCACGACACCAGCCGCGCCAGCGGCCGCAGGCCCAGCTCGGCGGCCTTCTCCGGGCTGGTGACCACGCACACCGCCGCGCCGTCGTTCTGCCCGCTGGCGTTGCCGGCGGTCACCGTGGCCTCCGGGTCGTCCTTGCCCATGATCGGGCGCAGCTTGGCCAGCGTCTCCACGCTGGAGTCGGGGCGGATGTGCTCGTCGCGGTCGACCACCGTCTCGCCCTTCCGCTGCTTGACCGTCACCGGCACGATCTCGTCGGCGAACCGGCCGGCCTCGACCGCGGCGGCGGCGCGCTGGTGGCTGCGGACGGCGTACTCGTCCTGCTCGGCGCGGGAGATCGCGTACTCCCGGCGCAGGTTCTCCGCGGTCTCCAGCATCCCGCCGGGCACCGGGTGGTGCTCCCCGCCGGCGGTCACCCGGCCGCGGGCCAGCCCGTCGGCCAGCAGCACCCCGGGTCCGGCCTTGACCCCCCAGCGCATGGCGTGCGTGTAGAACGGCGCGTTGCTCATCGACTCCGCGCCCCCGGCGAGCACCACCTCAGCCGCACCGGTCTGCACCTGCATGGCCGCGTACAGCACCGCCTGCAGCCCCGAGCCGCAGCGCCGGTCGAGCTGGATGCCCGCGGCGGTCACCGGCAGCCCGGCGTCCAGCGCCGCCACCCGGCCCAGCGCCGGGGCCTCCATCGTCGGGTAGCAGTGCCCCAGCAGCACGTCGTCCACAGACTCCGGCGGCAGCCCGGTGCGCTCCATGAGCGCCCGGATCACCGTCGAGGCCAGGTCCTGCACCGGGACGTCGCGCAGCGAGCCGCCGAAACCGCCCACCGGCGTCCGCAGGGGCTCGCAGATGACCGCATCGCGCACGGGATCCTCCTCGTTCGTCGCCGTCGGCACAGGCAGTCTGCCCCTCGGCGGACGGCGGCGCGGCAGCGGCCTCCCCGCACGTCGCGCGCGGAGTCCGCGCCGGCTCCGTAGGGTGCCGCGGTGGCCTGGAGGCGAGCGGTGTTCACGTTGTTCGCGGTCGCGGCCGGCACCAACGTCCCCACACCGCTCCTGCTGGTCTACCAAGACCGGCTCGACCTCTCCCCTGAGGTGCTCACCGCGCTCTTCGGCTGCTATGCCGCGGGCCTGGTGCCGGCGCTGTTCCTGGCCGGCCCGCTGTCGGACCGGCTGGGCCGCCGCCGCGTCGCCCTCCCTGGCGTCGTCCTCGCCGGGCTGGCGTCGCTGGCCTTCGCGGCGGCCGGCGGGTCGCTGGTGCTGCTGTTCACCGCTCGGTTCCTGCAGGGCGTGGTCAGCGGCGTGGTGTTCAGCGTCGCGAGCGCCTGGGTCGCCGAGCTGTCGGCCGCCTCCGGGGAGGGCGCCGGGGGACGGCGGGCCGCGGTCGCGATGACGGCGGGCTTCTCGCTCGGCCCGCTCACCAGCGGCCTGCTCGGCCAGTTCGCGCCGGCGCCCACGGTGCTGCCCTACCTGCTGCACACGGTTCTGGTGGGCGTGGGGCTGGCCCTGGCGGTGCGGCTGCCGGAGACCGTCGTGCCGCGGCCCGGCGGACGGCGGAACTCCGGCGACCCCGCCGTCCCGCTGCTGCCGCCGGGCAACCTCGGCCTCGCGGTCACCGTGCTCGCCCCGGTCGCGGTCTGCGTCTACGCGTTCCCGTCGTCGGTCATCTCCGCCGTCCCCCTGCTCGGGGACCTGCCGGCCGGCGGGGTCGCGGTCACCGGCGTCCTCGCCGGCGTCACCCTCGGCGCCGGGACGCTCGTGGCCGGCCTGCAGCGCCGGCTGGGCTCGTGGACCGCCGTCACCGGCGCCGCCCTCGGTGCGGCCGGGTACGCCGGCGCGGCGCTCTTCGTGGCCACCGACGACTGGCCGTGGCTGGTGGCCGCCGCCCCGCTGCTCGGTGCCGGCGGCGGGCTGTGCCTGGCGGCCGGGCTCACCGAGACCGGCCGGCTGGCCGCGCCCACCCGCCGGGGCGAGCTGACCTCGGTGTTCCTGGCCTGCGCCTACCTCGGTTTCGCCGTCCCCTTCCTCATGGCCACCGCGGCCCGCTCGACCCAGGCCTGGGTGCCGATGCAGGTGGCCGCGGTGCTGACCGCGCTGCTCGCGCTTCGCCTGGTCCCGGTCGCCCGTCGCGGCCGGATCTGAGCGGCCGTCACACCGTCGTCCTCCGGACGACACCGCGGCCAGGGGCCGTCCCTGACCTGCGATGAGCCCATCCCGGGCCTCGTCGCGGAGGCCTCCGGCCCCCACTCCTCGACCCGACCAGAGCCAGGAGCGGGCCCACGGACGACGACGGCGCCCCCTCCCGACCGGGGAGGGGGCGCCGCCAGGGTGTCACCGGAAGGTCAGCGCAGGCCCTCCGCGAACTCGCCCTCGAACGCCTGCTGGACGACGGTGGCACCGCCCGGGACGTCGGCCGGCCGCAGGATGAAGCTCTGCGTGCTGGGCGACACGCCGGTCTCGAAGCCGTCGATCGGGACGACGAGGCCGCCGGTGTCGACATCCTGCAGCTCGGAGAAGGCGGTGACCACGCCCTCGCGGGTCAGGTCGCCGTTCTCGCAGGCCGCGTCGAGCACCTGCTTCATGATCGCGCTCATGCCGTAGCCGACGAGCACGCCGAGGCTCGGCTGCACGTTCGGGTAGGCCTCCTGGTACTGCGCGAGCAGCTCGGGCTGGGCGTCGAAGGCCGACACCGGGCTGGCGACGTACAGGTTGTCCTTGAGCGCCTGCGCGGCCGGCCCCTGCAGCAGGCCCGGCGCGAAGACCGGGTTGCTGCCGATGATCGGCACGTTGAGCCCCTGGGCCGCCGCCACGCCGGCCGCGGACGCGGTCTGCGTCGGCGCGACGGTCAGGGCGATGGCGTCGACCCCGGCCGCGGCGAACTGCGTGATCTGCGCGGTCATGTCCTGGTCGGTCGACTTGATCTGCGCGGGGATGATCGTCAGCCCGCGCTCCTCGGCCACCGCCTCGCTGCCGGCCAGGCCGTTCTCGCCGTACTCGCCCTCGAAGTAGATGTGCCCGACGGTGGCGCCGTCCTGCAGCAGGCCCTGCTCGAACAGGTAGGAGTACCCGTTGGCCAGCTCGACGTCGTAGGTGGCGCCGACGACCCCGGTGCCGGGGATCTCGGTCAGCGTCCGCGCCCAGGCCGACGGGAAGTTGACGATCTGGTCGGACTCGTACTCCGGGGCCAGCGCGGTGTTGATCGGCGAGCCGATCGTCTGCTGCATCGCCAGGATGTTGGGCTCCATGCCGCTGTAGAGCTGCACGCCGTTCTGCGGGACGTAGTTGGTGTCCTGGACGTCCAGCTCGACGGTGTAGGTGTCGCAGACCTGGTTGTCCTGCCAGAACAGCGTATTGGCGTTGGTGATGTCCTGGCCGAGCGCGGCGAACACGCCCGTCAGGTCGGTGAGGACGCCGAGGGTGATCGTGGTCCCCTCGACGCCGACGTCGGTCAGGACCTCGCCACCCGAGCCGCCCTCTCCCCCTCCGCCCCCGCCGCTGGACTCCGGTGCCCTGGTGCTGCAGCCGGCCGTCGCCACGACGACGGCCGCGGCGACCGCGGTGGTCGTGCGCAGAGCCTTGCCTGTTCTCATCTGGTGTCGCTCCCTTGTGCTGGTCGGTCGGAGGGGGTCGGTGCGGAGCCGGGTTGCTCCGGGGGTGGTGTGGCGACTCCGCCGCGGGCGGGCGCACGGCCCCGGCGGAAGCGTTGGGTGAGGCGCTGCGCGATGCCGGCCAGCCCGGCGGGCTCGAACAGGACGATGAGGATGATCGCCGCGCCGTAGAGGAACCGGGCGGCGAAGCCGGCGGAGACGCCGCCCTGGCCCGGGGCGCTCACCAGCGGCAGCACGTCGGCGTACTGCTGGAAGAGCAGGGGGAGCGCGGTGACGAAGAGCGCGCCCAGCGCCGCACCGCCCACCGAGCCGAGACCGCCCAGGACGATCATCGCCAGGTACTGGATCGAAACCACCAGGGTGAAGGACTCCGGCGCGATGCTCCCGATGGACAGCGCGTAGAGGACTCCCGAGAGGCCGGCGTACATGGAGCTGACCAGGAACACCCGGGCCTTGTAGGCCTGCACGTTGACGCCCATGACCGACGCGGCGACCTCGCTGTCGCGCAGCGTCTGCAGTGCCCGGCCGGGCCGGCTGCGTAGCAGGTTGCGGGCGAACACGTAGGCGGCCAGCGCCAGGACCAGGCCCAGGTACCAGAGCCGCTCGGCCTCCCGGAACGGCACGCCCAGCACCCACAGCTGCGGGTCGCTGTTGCCGAAGGTGAAGCCGAACAGCGAGAACTCGGGCGCCGCGCGGCCGTTGAAGCCACCGGTCACCGGCGTCCAGGTGTTGATCACGTGGACGCCGATGAAGACCAGCCCCAGGGAGGCGACACCGAGGTAGATGCCCCGCAGCCGCGCCGCGATCGGGCTGAAGACCAGCCCGGCCAGCCCGGCGAGCAGGACGCCGACGACCATGCCGACGATCGGCGGCAGGCCCAGCCCGTCGAGGGCGGCCCGGGTACCGAGCCCGCCGGACTCCCCCGAGATGTAGGTGTAGCTGACCGCCCCGACGGCGAGGAAGAAGGCGTGCGCCAGGGACAGCTGGCCGGTGGTGCCCACGAGCAGGTTCAGCCCGATGGCGCCGATGGCCGCGCCGAACACCGCGAAGCCGGTGCGCAGCCAGAACTCGTCGAAGTACAGCGGGAAGACCAGCAGAAAGACCAGCAGTGCGGCGATCAGCACCCACTTGACCACGGTGCCGGGACCGCGGCCGGCCCGGCCCGAACGGGCGGGGGTGTCGGACCCTGCGCGGGAGGACCCCGCCGGGCGCGAGACGGTCTGCTCAGACACGGGTCAGCTCCTTGGTGCCGAAGAGCCCCGAGGGCCGGACGAGCAGGACGGCGATCATCACCACGTAGGGGACGACCTCGCCGAAGCCGCGGCCGAGGAAGAGCAGCTGCTCCTGGTAGCCGGCGGCGAGGGACTCGGCGAGCCCGATGAGCAGCCCGCCCACCAGCGCGCCGCCGGTGGAGTCCAGGCCGCCGAGGATCGCCGCGGGGAAGGCCCGCAGCGCGGTGGCGTACACCGCCGAGCTGACCCCGGGCGTCGGGCTGCCCACCAGGAACAGGGCGGCCACACCGGCGAGGACGCCGGCGACGACCCAGGCCAGCGCGGAGACCCGGCCCTGCCGGATGCCCATCAGCGCCGCGGTCTCGCCGTCCTCGGCCGACGCGCGCATGGCCACGCCCCAGCTCGAGTACTTGAACGCGACGAAGAACAGCGCGATGAGGACGCCGGCGACGATCATGGCGATCAGCCGGTTCTGGGTGATCCCGATGCCGCCGATGCGGACCGACTCCCCGCCCCACGGGTGCGGCACGTTGAGGATGTCCGGGCCGATCCGCCGGATCAGCTCGGTCAGCAGGATGATGTCGACGCCGATGGTGACGATCGCCAGGCTGATGACGGGGGCGCCGCGGAGCCGGTTGATGATGAACCGCTCGACGAGCAGTGCGGCCAGCGCGGTGATCGCCAGCCCGGCGAGCACGGCGAGCAGGAAGCCCAGCGGCTCGGACAGCCGCGCGATCGAATACGCGCCGAGGAGCAGCAGCGAACCGTGGGTGAAGCTCACGACCTCGCTGGCCTTGAAGATGATCACGAAGCCGAGCGCGATCAGCGCGTAGATGGCGCCGAGCGACAGCCCGTTGAGCAGGAGCGAGAGGAACTGGGTCACGAGGACGTCCCTGGCGTGTCGGTGGTGTGGTGTGCGGCGGCCTCGGCGGGCGTCTCGTCGTCGCCCGAACCGAGGTAGGCGCGGATGACCTCGGGGTCGGCCTGCACCTGGGCGGGCGTCCCGTCGGCGATCCGGCGTCCGAAGTCCAGGACGGTGACCCGGTCGGCGAGGGACATGACCATCCCCATGTCGTGCTCGACGAGGACGATCGAGATGCCGAGCGCCGAGCGGATCTCCCGGATCGCCTCGGCCATCCGGCCGGTCTCCTCGGCGTTCATGCCGGCCACCGGCTCGTCGAGCAGCAGCAGCCGCGGCTCGGTGCACAGCGCGCGGGCCACCTCGACCCGCTTCTGGTCGCCGTAGGACAGCACCCCGACCGGGGTCTGCAGCTTGTCGCCGAGGTCGAGGAACTCGGCGATCTCCCGGATCCGCTCGCCGTGCACCTTGCCCTCGCGGGTGGCCCGGGGCAGCCGCAGCCCGGAGGAGAGGAACCCGGCCTTCGTGAGGTGGTGGCGGCCGAGCATCAGGTTCTCGGCCACCGACTGGGCGCCGGAGAGGGCGATGTTCTGGAACGCCCGGGCCACGCCGACCCCGGCGATCTGGAACGGCCGCATCTGGTCCAGCCGCGCGTCGCCGAAGCGGACCTCGCCCTCGGCGGCCTTGTAGACCCCCGACAGGACGTTGAACATCGTCGACTTGCCGGCGCCGTTGGGCCCGATGACCGCGTGGATGGTCCCGGGCGCGACGGTGAAGGAGACGTCGTTGAGCGCCCGGATGGCGCCGAAGCGGACGCTGATGTGCTCGACCTCGACCGGAGGGACGTCGGACCGGGTGTCGGCCGCGGCCGCGGTCACGCCGTCCACCGCGAGAGGGTGCGCCGGGAGTGGCGGCCGACCGGCCCGGTGGCCGCGGCGTCGCCGTGGCCGAGGTAGAGCCGCTGCACCTCGTCGGTGCGGGCGAGCTCCTCGGCAAGCCCGGACAGGGACACCTTGCCGACGTCGAGGACGTAGGCGAGGTCGGCCACGCCCAGCGCCATGGTGGCGTTCTGCTCGACCAGCAGCACCGAGGTGCCCTGCCGGTTGATCTCGGCGACCACCTCGCCGATCTGGCCGATCACCCGCGGGGCCAGCCCCAGCGAGGGCTCGTCGAGCAGCAACAGCTTAGGACTGGCCATCAGCGCCCGCCCGATGGCCAGCATCTGCTGCTCACCGCCGGAGAGCAGCCCCGCCCGCTGGCCGCTGCGCTCGGCGAGCACGGGGAACAGGTCGTGCACCCGGGCGTGCGCGGCCGCCTTGGCGGCTCGGTCCCGGTTGCCCATCCCGCCGGCGCGCAGGTTCTCCTCGACGGTGAGCCGGCCGAAGATCCGCCGGCCCTCCGGCACCTGGACCACGCCGCGCCGGACGATCTGGCCGGGGTCGCGGCCGGTGAGCGCCTCGCCGTCGAAGTGCACCGCGCCCTCGTCGACGCGCCCGCGGTGCAGCCGCAGCGTGCCCGAGATGGTGCGGAGCAGCGTGGACTTCCCGGCTCCGTTGCTGCCGAGGACGGCGACGACCTTGCCGTCGGGGACCTCCATGGTCACGCCGCGCACGGCCTCCACGGCGCCGCCGTAGGTCACGCGCAGCGAGTCGACGCTCAGCACGCGGCCCGCTCCGCGGTCGTCCCCGGCGCGGAGGCCGGCGTCCGCCGGCCCGCCTCTCGCGGAACGGGATCGGTCTGTGATGCAGGGCACATGGCCGGAAACTGTAAAGGGACGGCGCGCCGACCCCCCACAGGCGCGGAGGATCGTGACCTGCAGGTGATCTGGAGACGGCCGTCGGAGCCGGCAGCGGGGCAGACGGGGACGGGCAATGTGTCAGGGGCACACGCCGGCCGCGGGTTCCGTGTGGTCCCCACCCGCTGCGGGAGCGGCACGGAACGCCGCAGGTGGGCGGCTCGCCGGAGGCCTCACGGTGCCTGGGCGGGGTCGGGCGGGCGCCGTCGGGGTGGGACGGTGGCCCCCCTATAGGGCCCACCGCGGCCCCGTCCCGGGTCCCGCCGGCCCCCTGCAGGGTCCGGCACGAGCGTGCGAGTGGCGGGGGGTCCTTCTCCGAAGGGTGCGGAGGAGGGGCCCTCCGTCGGTGGGGAGCGGGGACCTGTTCAGGCGACCCCGGCGCCTGGCCGCAGCTGCCCGACGGCGAGCAGGTCGTAGAGCCCGGTGATCTGCAGCGGCCGGACGACCGCCCGGCCGGAGGCGTGCACGCGGAGGACGACGCCGTCCTCGGCCGCGCGCCGGTGGGCGGCGGCCAGCACGCAGAGGCCGGCGGAGTCGAGGAAGGTCACGCCCTCGAGGTCGAGGGTGAGCGACCGGACGCCGTCGGCGAAGGCCGTGTCGACGGCGGCGCGCAGGGAGGGGGCGGTGGAGGAGTCGACCTCACCGGTGACGGTGAGCAGGACGCCGGTGGCGGCCGACCCGGCCACGTCGATGGAGACCAGGTCGTCGATGGGGGCAGCGGTCACGGTGCGCCTCTCTCTGGAGGAAGCGAACCCGTGCGGAGGACCACGGGGTCAGCCGTGGCACGACGCGGAGTCCGGCAGCTGTGCCGCGGCTGACTGTTGAACCGCTCCCCCGACCGTAGGCACCCGGGCCCCCGGAATCAAGGTCCGCCGGGTGGCCGGGGCCCGCGGGCGGGGTGCGAGGGGCGTGGCGACCGGCCCGCGGCGCGGGCGGGGATACTGGTCGGCGTGTTGCGGCGACTGATCGGGTGGGGCGGGGTCTGGCTGGCCGGCTCGGTCGCGGCCTTCCTGCTGCTCGACCCGATCCTCGCCGCGTTCGTGGCCATCGTCGGCCTCTGCCTGTGGGGTGTCGCGGTGCTGGCCAGCGGCTGGGAGCAGCACCCCTCCTTCGAGCAGCGCGAGCTGGTCCGCGCCCGTCGGCGTGCGGCGCGCCGGGAGCGGACCAAGGACGCCCGGGCGCGCGACCGCGCCCGCTGGGAGGCCCACCAGCAGCGCAAGGCCGACCGGTCGGCCGGTAATCCGCTCGACGGGCCCGCGACGCGTCCGTAGCGTCGTCGCCATGCGGTCCTGACCGATCCCTCCGCGAGTCCCCGCGGGTCGAGCCCTGCTCCCCGCCGTCCGCGCTTCCCCCCGGCGCGCCCACCGCTCCCCCGACCGGCTGCCGGTCGCGCAGCCCCGTCCTCTCCCGGAGGTCGCCTTGTCACGCCCGCACCGCACCCTCGACGGCGCCGCCGCCATCGCCCGCGCCGCCCTCCCCGAGACAGCGGCGGCCGACCTCGACCGGCTGGCGCACGCCGTCCTCGCCCGGCCCGGAGCCGCCCTCGGCGCCGTGCTGCGCGCCGTCCTGCCCGGCACCACCGGCGCGCGGTGGCTGCGCTCGGAGGGCCTGCCACCCACCACCCGGGCCGCCGACCTGACCGCCGAGCAGTGGCTGTCGCTGCACCGCTGCTGCGCCGCGGCCGGGCACGCCCCGGTGCCCGGCGCGCCGGCCGGGCGGAGCGGACGGCCCAACTCCGCCCACGGTCGTGCCTCGGGCGCGCACGCCATCCCGCGCTGGGGCCAGTGAGAGAGGACCCCTCCCCTGCTCCTCGCGTCGGCCTCCTCCCGGGCACCGCCCCGAGCTCGCGAGGGGTGGGGAGGAGGAAGTCCTTCGACTACGGGCCGACGGCGTCCTCGGCGGCGAGCGCGGCGGCCTGGTCGGGGTGCGCGAACGCCTCGGCCAGCGCCTGGCGCAGCGGCCACGCCCCCGCGCGCCAGGCCAGCGCCCGCCCGAGCGCGACCGGCGTGCCGTCGACGGCGTCGGGGCCCGCACGCCCGCCCGGCCACCACGGCACTGCCCGGCCGCCGGCGCGCAGCGGCTCGTGGACGGCGACCTCACCCGGCAGCTCCGCGAGCCCCAGCCGGGCGGCCGCCAGCCCCGCTCCCGGGACGTCGGCCCAGCGGACGACGCGCACCGGAGGGCTCGCCACGCGGGCCCGCACCACCTCACCGGCCAGCGGCAGGTCCAGCAGGTCGGCGACCGGTCCCGGCGCCCCGCCGGCGGGCACGAGCGGGGAGTCGACCAGTGGCTGTAACCACGGCGCGTCGAGGACGACGGCCTCCCCGGCGGGCACCACGCGGTCCGGGGCCACGCGCACCCGGTCCGGCGGCTCCACGTCGACGCCGTCCAGCGCCGCGGCGAGCCGCGCGTGCACGGTGCGCAGCACCGCGGGAGCGACGGTCCGGCGCGGGTCGCCGAGCCGGTCGAGCAGGTCCAGCGCGCCGTCGACGTCGGCCAGCACGTCGGCCACCGAGGCCGGCGGCCGCAGCAGGTCGAGCAGGGCGGGCGGGGCGTCGGCCGGTTCGTACAGTCCCTGCAACTCCGCGGCCTCCGGGTGCCGCAGCCGGTCCGGACGCCGCCCGCCGAGCACCGGGTGGGTGCACAGCCACCAGCGCAGGTAGCCGGGCACCGGCACCCCGCCGAGGACGACGTCGGCCCACGCCTCCGCGGGCAGCTCGGCCAGCAGCGGCAGCGCGCCCACCCAGTCGTCGACCAACTCGAGGTCGCGGACGGCGGTCAGCGGCGGCCAGGACGGCGCGGGCGCGTCGGCGGGCAGCCGGTCGAGGACGGCGTCGGCCCACTCCCGGGCGCCGTCGACGTCGAGGTCGTCGGGGTCCTCTGCGCCGACCAGCGCGAAGCCGTCGAGCACGCCCACCGCGCGCAGCACGTCCGGGTCGGCGTCCAACGCGGGGTCGAGGGCGCCCAGCGCACCCTCGGCCAGCACCGCGCCGAACCGCGACCCGGGCAGCACCAGCTCGCCGGCCGGCGCCCAGCCGCCGTCGGCGTCGGGCAGCGCCAGCGCGGCCAGCCACGGCAGCTCCGACGGCCCGGGACCGGCCGCGGCGACGAGCGCCAGGACGGCGTCGGCGACCGAGGCCGGGTCGCGGTCGGCGCTCCAGTCGTCGTCGGCCGCGTCGACCGAGGCCTCGACCGCCGCCCGCACCCCTGGGTCGTCGAGCACCGCGGCGGCGGTCGCGGGGCGGGCGCCCAGGCGCTCCAGCAGCCGGCGGGCGGTGGCCGGGGCGACCGCGTCCGGATCGGCGACCCGCAGGCCCAGGGGCCCCAGCCGGGCCACCGGCAGCCTCTCGTCGGGCAGCAGCACCCCGGCCGGCCCGTGGGCGGTGCGGCCGTCGGCGAGCGGCACCGGCAGCGCGGCCAGCTCCTCGCGCTCGGCGCCGTCCAGGGCGGCGTAGAGCCGCGCCCACCACCCCGGCGGCCGGGTGACGCCCCGCACCGCCTCCACGACCTCGGCGGTGCCCACCCGGCGGACCCCGAGCGCGGCAAGCGCGGGCTGGTCGCCCCGGCCGGACCAGTCCGCCGGGAGCAGCCCGGGCAGGACGCCGGTCAGCGCGGCGACCCGCTCCTCGGTCGGCTCGGCGAGCACCGCGGCCCGGCCCGGCGTCTGCCGGTCCCGCTCGGCACCGGCCACCGGCAGCCACGCCGCCTCCCGCAGCCGCTCCAGCGCGGCGGTGCACAGCGCGGCGTCGAGCTCGGCGCCGGCCAGCCCGATGCGCGGCACCAGCGCGAGCACCGCGCCGTCGTCGGCCAGCCCGGCGACCAGGTCGGCGTAGCCGCCGGCCGCCGCGGCGACCAGCTCGTCGGTGACCGGCCCGGGCAGCACGTGCCGCCGGTCGGGGCCCAGCGGGAACGGCGCGATCAGCCGGGCGGGCAGGGTCAGCGGCTCGTCGCTGGGCGTCGGCGCGTGCACCCGCTGCGGCAGCGGCAGGGACGCCGGCCGCCCGTCCTCGTCCAGTGGCACCGCCCAGGTGAGCGTCCAGGCGCGGCCCTCCCGCTCCTCGACCGGCCGGCCGGCCAGCAGCTCCTCGGGCAGCACGCCGTCGCGCCGCTGGAGCCGCCAGGTCGTCGTCCGGTCTCCGTCGGTCAGCTGCGCCCGGGGTGGGCGTTCTGCCGTGTTGTCGTACCGCGCCGACAGCGACCGCACCGCCCCGTCGAGGACGACGTCGACCGCGGCCAGCCCGGGCAGGGCGAGCAGCAGCTCGGCCTCGACCTCCTCCAAGGCGGTCCGGACGGCGGCCCGCGACCCGGCGCGCAGCGGCAGCACCACCTCGGTCGCGAAGCCCTCGGGGGGCGTCCCGTCTGTCGGCCAGGGCAGCCGCAGCACCGGCACCGCGCCGTCCCGGCGGGCCACCTCGTCGGCCAGCGCGGGGAGGGCGGCGACCTCGGCGCGGGTGCGGTCGGCGGCGAACCGCACCCCGCCGGTGGTCGAGTGCACGGCGGGCTCGTCGGTGACGGCGAGCACCGCGGCGAACCCGACCCCGAACCGCCCGACCGACGTCGGCTCGTCGCGCTTGCCCGACGCGCGGAGCGTGGCCAGGCCCTGCACCCCGGCGGCGTCGAGCGGGGCGCCGGTGTTGGCGGCGCGCAGCACCTCTCCCCCGGCGCCGTCCTCGGCGAGCTCGAGCCGCAGCCGGCCCGGCACGCCGGCCCGGGCGGCGGCGTCGGCGGCGTTCTGCGCCAGCTCGACCAGCAGCCGGTCCCGGTAGCCGCCGCGGACGAGGTCCTCCTCGGCGTTGGCGTCCTCGCGGAAGCGGGCCGGGGAGCCGGCCCAGGCGGCGAGCACCCGCCGCCGCAGCCCGGCGGTGTCGAACGGGTCGGCCACCCGGCCAGCATGGCAGCGGCCCGGTGGGGTACCCCCCGGTGCGTGTCCGAGATCGACGTGTCCCAGTACCGGTTGCAGGCCCTCCCCGAGGACGACTCCGACGAGGACTGGGACGACGACGGCGAGCTGTTCGGCCCCGACGGTGAGCGGATCGAGACCTGGCGGGAGGGCTACCCCTACGCCGAGCGGATGCCGCGCAAGGAGTACGAGCGGGAGAAGCGCCGGCTGCAGATCCAGCTGCTGCGGCTGCAGGGCTGGGTCAAGGACACCGGCCAGCAGCTCGTCGTCCTCTTCGAGGGCCGCGACGCCGCGGGCAAGGGCGGCACGATCAAGCGCTTCACCGAGCACCTCAACCCCCGCGGCACGAAGGTGATCGCGCTGGACAAGCCGTCGGAGCGCGAGCAGACCCAGTGGTACTTCCAGCGCTACGTGCAGCACCTGCCGGCCGCCGGGGAGATCGCCCTGTTCGACCGGTCCTGGTACAACCGCGCCGGCGTCGAGCGGGTGATGGGCTACTGCACCGACGAGCAGTACGAGCGCTTCATGCGCCAGGCGCCGGAGTTCGAGCGGATGCTCGTCGACAGCGGCATCCGGCTGGTGAAGTTCTGGTTCTCGGTCTCCCGGCGCGAGCAGCGCACCCGCTTCGTCGTACGGCGGATCGACCCGGTGCGGCAGTGGAAGCTCTCCCCCACCGACCTGGCCTCGCTGGACCGCTGGGACGACTACACCGCGGCCAAGGAGGCGATGTTCGCCGCCACCGACACCGACCACGCGCCGTGGACGGTGGTCAAGAGCAACGACAAGAAGCGGGCCCGGCTCGAGGCGCTGCGGTACGTGCTGTCCGCGCTGCCCTACGAGGGCCGGGACGAGGCGGTGGTCGGGCGGCCGGACCCGAACATCGTGGTGGCCGCGGCCGACGTCCTGGAGTCCGACCGCGAGGCGCTGGAGCGGGAGGAGCTGGCGGCGGCTCGCTGACCGGCACCGTTCCCGACGACGTTGGCTACCCGCGGGTAACCTCCGCCCATGTCGCTCGCCGAGCAGCCGGACCGCCGCGCGGCCGGGAGCTTCGAGTCGACCGCCCCCGCGACGGGCGCGGTCGTCGGGGTGTTCCCCGTGCACGGGGCGGACGACGTCCGCGCGGCCGTGGCCCGGGCCCGCGTCGCCGCCGCCGCGTGGGCCGACGTCGGGTTCGACGGCCGCCGGCAGCGGCTGGCGGCCTACCGCGGCTACCTCGCCCGCCGGCTGCACGAGCTGGCCGACCTGGTGCACCGGGAGACCGGCAAGCCGCACGCCGACGCGATCCTCGAGATCACCCTCGCCGTCGACCACCTCGCCTGGGCTGCCACCCACGCACGGAAGGTGCTCGGCCCGCGCCGGGTCAGCCTGGGCCTGCTGGCGGCCAACCACGCGGCGTGGCTGGAGTACCAGCCGCTCGGCGTGGTCGGCGTGATCGGCCCGTGGAACCGACGAGCGCGACCTCGACGGGCTGGTGTGCGGGGTGGAGCAGGCGCGGGAGATCGCGTCCTCCGGCCCGCTGGCCGCCGTCCTGGCCGGAGAGTGGTCCCCCGGCGGGGCGGTGCGCTCCCGCAAGGGGCTGCGGCAGGCGGTGCGCGACACGCTCGAGTCGCTGTACCACCCGGTGTCCTCGTGCCGGATGGGCACCGACGACGAGGCGGTCGTCGACCCGCAGCTGCGGGTGCGCGGGGTCGACGGGCTGCGGGTGGCCGACGCCTCGGTGATGCCGACGCTGGTGCGCGGCAACACCAACGCCCCGACCATGATGGTCGCCGAGCGAGCGGCCGACCTGATCACCGGACGCACTGTCGACCCCGCCCTCACCGGCACGGCCTGAGAGAGACCCCTCTTCCCCACTCGCCCGCTCGCGGCGGGCGCCTCCGGAGGGGCCGTCGTCACCCGGGCTGCGGTGCCCCGGCGTCGTCCGGGACCGCGCCGGCGGCCGTGACGAGGGCCTGGCCGGCGTCGCTCCACCAGTAGAGCACCTCGCGGCCCGAGCGGCGCCGCTCGACGAGCCCGGCGTCGAGCAGCACCCGCAGGTGGCCGCCGACGCTGCCCACGGGGAGCCCGAGCTCGGCGCCGAGCGCGCTGGTGCTGCCGGGCGTCCGCAGCCGGGTGAGGACGCGGGCGCGCGAGCGGCCGAGCAGCCGGGCCAGGGGCTCGGGCAGCGGCGCGGGCGCGGTCGCGAAGACCCCGACGACCGGGTAGACCAGCGCGTACCGGTCGGGCAGGTGCCAGGAGACCGAGCTGCCCCGGCTGTGCGCGGCGATGAGCATGAGGTCCCGGCCGCGGATGTCCCGCGGCGGGTACGGCTGCGCGCTGACCTGCAGGCGGCCGTGCGCCAGCCAGCGGACGCCGGGGCCGATGCCGTCGAGCACCCCGGACCAGCCCTCCGTGCTCAGCCGGGCGGTGCGCGACACCACGTCCGCACGCAGCACCCGGCGCCGGCGCTCCCACTCCGGTGCGATGCCGGTGCGCCACGTCCAGCGCAGCAGCTCGGCGGCCCGGGCGGCCAGCCCGGTCGCCCCGAGGACGGCGGGCAGCGGGCCCGACACGTACTCCAGGTCGGCCCGGATGCGGTCGTCGGGCAGGGACTCGAGGTGCTCCAGCTCCTCGTCGAGGGTGAGGTCGGGCGCGTGGGGCGGGACGGTGAGGAAGTCCGCCGTCCACGTCCGCGAGAACGCGGCGCGCACCAGCGCCGCGGCGACCTCGTCCCCGGCCAGCCGGGCGCGCAGCTGCGGGAGGTGCGCAGTGCGCCAGTCCCGGTGCCACGGCTGGACCTGGGGGGCGAGCAGGATCGACAGGCCGGCGAGGGTCTCCGCCCACGGCGAGCTGCCGAAGCGGGTGCGCGCCAGCACGTCGGCGTCCACGATCAGCTCACCCACCTTTCGACCGTAGCCGAAAGCCTGGGTGTGTCCGGCCGCGCGACCGAGCCTGGGCCGGTGACGACCTACCGGCAGCTGTTCGCCGACCGCGAGTTCCGGGCCCTGTGGACCAGCAGCGCGCTGTCCGTCGCCGCCTCGACCACGGCGAGCCTGGCGCTGGCGGTCGTGGTCCACGAGCGGACCGGCTCGGCGCTGCTCAGCGCGGTGGCCCTGTTCGGCCCGTCGACCGTCCAGGTCCTCGGCGCCGCGACCCTGATGTCCGCGGCCGACGCCTCCGCCCCGCGCCGTGCCCTCACCGTCGTCGGGGTCCTGTCGACCGCCGGCCTCGTGCTGCAGGCCGCCCTCCCGCTCGGCACGGCCGGCCGGCTGGCGCTGCTCCTGGGCGGCGCCTACGTCCTCTCCCTCGGCAGCGGCGTGCGCTGGGGACTGCTCAGCGAGGTGGTGCCGGCCGAGCGATTCGCCCTCGCCCGCTCGGCGATGAACGTCGCGGTCGGGGCGTGCCAGATCGTCGGGTTCGCCACCGGCGGGGTCCTGCTGGGCCTGCTGACCACCGCCCAGGTGTTCGCGGTGGCCGCGGCGCTGTCGGCCGTCGCGGTGCCGGTGCTGCGCTCCGGCGTCCGGGAGCGTGCGCCCCGGCGGACCGCGCGGCCCGGCGTCCGGGAGACCGCGCGGGGCAACCGGCTGGTCCTCGCGCGACGCGACACCCGCGTGCTGCTGCTGGCGCTGTGCCTGCCCAACGGGTTGGTCGTGGGGTGCGAGGCGCTGTTCGTCCCGTACGCCGGGGACGCCGCGGGGTGGCTGCTGGCCGCGGCCGCCGCGGGGATGCTCACCGGGGACCTGGTGGTCGGGCGGTTCCTCACCGCAGCCGGACGGCGCCGGGCGAGCACGCCGCTGCGGTTCCTGCTGGCCGCCCCCTTCGTGCCGTTCCTCCTCCAGCCCGGCCTGCCGGTCGCCGTCCTCCTCGCCGCCGTGGCGTGCGTGGGCTACGCCGCCTCGCTGGCGCAGCAGGAGCAGTTGCTGGCGCTCACCCCGGCGCCGGTGCGCGGCCAGGTGCTCGGCGCGGAGTCGTCGACGCGCACGACCTGCCAGGGCCTGGGCGCCGTGCTCGCCGGGGCCCTCGCCGACCTCGCGTCGCCGGCCGTGGCGATTGGCCTCCTGGCGCTCGGCTCGCTGCTGGCCTCGGCCGTGCTCACCCGGCCCCTGGCGCGGGCCGCCGCCGCGGCGGCGCCGGCCCGCGCGTGAGCGCCCTCCTCAGCCGTGCGCCTGGGCGGCCGCGGCCTCGTCGCGGTCGGTCGGCAGCGCCGTGCCGACGGCCGGCCGCGGGCTGCGCGGGATCAGGAAGGACATGGCGGCCGCCGCGATGCACAGCGCCCCGGCGAGGAACCAGGCCGGGTCGTAGGAGCCGGTTCCGTCGCGGATCACGCCGCCGCCGAAGGCCGCGAACGCCGACCCGACCTGGTGCGAGGCGAACACCCAGCCGAACACCACCGGCGCCCGCGCACCGAAGAACTCCCGGCACAGCGCCAGGGTCGGCGGCACCGTGGCCACCCAGTCCAGGCCGTAGAAGACGATGAACGCGACCATGCTGACGTGCAGGTCGGGCCCGAACAGGGTCGGCAGCAGGAACAGCGACAGCCCGCGCAGGCCGTAGTAGGCCAGCAGCAGCACCCGGGGGTCGGTGCGGTCGGTGAGCCAGCCCGACAGCACCGTGCCGGCGATGTCGAAGATCCCCACCACGGCGAGCAGCCCGGCGGCCGTGGTGATCGGCATGCCGTGGTCGTGCGCGGCCGGGATGAAGTGCGGCTGAATCAGCCCGTTGGTCGACAGCCCGCAGATGAAGAACCCGCCGGCGAGCAGCCAGAACGGGATCGTGCGGGCGGCCGACACCAGCCCGCGCACCGCCGTCCGGGCCGCGCCGGTGCGCACCGGGTCGGCGTCGTCGGCCGCCGTCCCGCCGTAGGGGACGACACCGGCGTCGCGCGGCCGGTCGCGCAGCAGCCACAGCACCAGGGGGACGACGGCCAGCGCGGCCGCGGTGGTGCCCAGCGACGCCGAGCGCCAGCCCCACGTCGCGTCGGCCCAGGCCACCAGCGGGAGGAACACCAGTTGCCCGGTGGCCCCACCGGCGGTGAGGATGCCCGACACGAGGCCGCGGCGGGCCACGAACCAGCGGCCGGTCACCGTCGCCACCAGGGACAGCGCCATCGACCCGGTGCCCAGCCCGACGAGGAAGCCCCACAGCAGCACCAGCTGCCAGCTCGTCGTCATGAACACGGTCAGCCCGCTGCCGGTGGCGGTCAGCAGCAGGGCGCCGACGACGACCCGGCGGATGCCGAAGCGCTCCATCAGCGCGGCGGCGAACGGCGCGGTCAGCCCGTAGAGCGCCATGTTGACCGCCACGGCGGCCGAGATCGTCGTGACCGACCAGCCGAACTCCGCGCGCAGCGGCTCGATGAGCACGCCGGGCACCGCGCGGAAGGCCGCGGCGCCGACCAGGGCCAGGAAGGTCACCCCGGCGACCCACCAGGCCGGGTGGACCCGGTACGTGCGCGGCGCGGCGGTTCTCGTCACGGCGGACAGCATGGCGGACGACGTCACGGCCCAGGGAGTGGCCCGCAGGTCAACATGTGCAAGGATCCGGCCATGACATCCGGCCCAAGTCCGGCCATGACACCCGGCCCGAGTCCGGCCCTGGCGCATGCACCCGGCGTCCCGCACGAGGTGGCCGTGCTCGCGGTGGACCGCGTGGTCGGCTTCGAGCTGGGCCTGCCGTACCGACTGCTGGGCCTCGCCGAGGCCGCCGACGGCTCCCCGCTCTACCGCGTGCGGGTCGCCACGCTCGACGGCCGGCCCGTCCGGACGGCGGACGGCTTCGCCGTCCAGCCCGAACACGACGGGTCGGTGCTCCGGAGCGCCGGCACGGTGGTCGTCCCCGGGATCATGGGCGGCCCCGCGGTCCGCGAGGGCCGCATCCCGCCGGAGCTGCGCGACGCCCTGCGCGACGCGGCCGCGCACGCCCGGATGGTGTCCATCTGCACCGGGTCGTCGGTCCTGGCGGCCGCCGGGCTCCTCGACGGGCGGCCCGCCGCCACCCACTGGCGGGACGTCGACGCGTTCCGGCGCAACTTCCCCGCCGTCCGCCTGGACCCCGACGTGCTCTTCGTCGACGACGGGGACGTGCTGACCAGCGCCGGCGTCGCCGCCGGGATCGACCTGCTGCTGCACCTGGTCCGCCGCGACCACGGCAGCGAGGTGGCCAACCGGGTGGCCCGGCGCAACGTCGTCGCCCCGTGGCGGGAGGGCGGCCAGGCGCAGTTCGTGGAGCGGCCGCTGCCCGAGTCCGGCGACGTCGGGACGGCGGCCACGCGGGCCTGGGCCGCTGAGCGGCTGGGCGAGCCGCTGACGCTGGCCGACCTCGCCGCGCACGCCCGGATGAGCGTCCGGACCTTCACCCGCCGGTTCCGCGAGGAGACCGGGATGTCGCCGCTGCGCTGGCTGGCCGGGCAGCGGCTCGCCTTCGCGCGGCAGCTGCTGGAGTCCAGTGACGCGCCCATCGACCGGGTGGCCGCCGACGCCGGGTTCGGGACCCCCGCGTCGCTGCGCCAGCACCTGCGGGCCGCCATCGGCGTCGCACCGGGCACCTACCGGCGCAGCTACCGCGGCGGCGGTGTGATCGGGACCTCCCTCGTGTGAGCGCACGGGCCGGCGCCGCGTCTGGTTGAGTGGTGGCACCGGCGCCGCCCTCCGCTCATCCGGAGCTGCAGGACTCGACGTCGGACCGAGGCTGCGCCACCGAGGCGCGCCCGGTCGTCCGACGTCCCGCCCACGACGTGCCCGCCCTGCTCCGCAGGTGCGCCGCGTGGGCGCCGGGCCGACGACGGCCACCCCGAGCGTCAGGAACCCCATGACCCCGCACGACCCGACCACCCCTGCCCCCGCGGACACCCGCCCCCGTCGCCGCCGCGGTGGCCGCGGCCGGGGCGCCCGCCCCGCCGTTCCCGCGGAGACCGCGCCACGGCCGGCCCCGGCTCCCGCGCCCGCCGTCCCGGCCGCCCTCCCCGCCGACGCCTCGTTCGCCGACCTCGGCGTCCCCGCCCCGCTGGTGGAAGTGCTCGCCGCCGACGGCATCACCGCGCCGTTCCCGATCCAGGTGGCCACGCTGCCCGACACCCTCGTCGGGCGCGACGTGCTCGGCCGCGGGCGAACCGGCTCGGGCAAGACGCTGGCCTTCAGCCTGCCGCTGGTCGCCCGGCTGGCCGCCTCCGACAGCCGCCGGCAGCCGAAGCGGCCGCGCGCGCTCGTGCTGGTGCCGACCCGCGAGCTGGCCAACCAGGTGCTCGCCGTCGTCGACCCGCTCGCCCGGGCGCTGGGCATGCGGGCGACCACCGTCTTCGGCGGCGTCGGCCAGAACCCGCAGGTGCAGGCACTGGCCAGCGGCATCGACGTCCTCATCGCCTGCCCCGGCCGGCTGGAGGACCTCATCGGCCAGGGCCACTGCGACCTCTCCGCCGTCGAGATCACCGTCCTTGACGAGGCCGACCACATGGCCGACCTCGGCTTCCTGCCCGGCGTCAAGCGGCTGATGGACCGCACCCCGGCGACCGGCCAGCGGCTGCTGTTCTCCGCGACGCTGGACAACGGCGTCGACGTCCTGGTGAAGCGCTACCTGTCCGAGCCGACGACGCACTCGGTCGACCCCGCGGTCGCGCCGGTGACCACGATGACCCACCACGTGTTCCGGGTGGAGGCCGCCGACAAGGCCGCCGTCGTCCGGGAGCTGGCCTCCGGGCTGGGCCGCAGCGTGCTGTTCACCCGCACCAAGCACCAGGCCAAGAAGCTGGCCAAGCAGCTGACCGCGGCCGGCGTCCCCGCCGTCGACCTGCACGGCAACCTCAGTCAGAACGCCCGCGAGCGCAACCTCGAGGCGTTCAGCACCGGCAGCACCCGGGTGCTGGTCGCCACCGACATCGCCGCGCGCGGCATCCACGTCGACGACGTGGCGCTCGTCGTCCACGTCGACCCGCCGGCCGAGCACAAGGCCTACCTGCACCGCTCCGGCCGCACTGCCCGGGCCGGCGCCGGCGGCACCGTGGTCACCGTCTCCACCCCGGACCAGGCCGGCGAGGTCCGCACCCTGGCCCGGCAGGCCGGAATCACGCCGGCGGTGAGCGCCGTGCGCCCGGGCGCGGCCGAGATCACCGCGCTGACCGGCCCGGTCGCGCCGCACGTCGAGCCTGCACCCGCGCCCGAGCCCCAGCCGCAGAGCCAGGGCGGCGGCCGGCGCCGCCGGTCGGGGGGCGGCTCGGGTCGCTCCGCCGGGCAGGCCGGCACCGTGTCGGGCGGCGGGACGGCGTCCGCGCGCGGCCAGGGACGGGCGTCGGGTCCGGCGCGCACCCGGGCCGAGCTCGCCGCACGCGCCGGGACGCACTCGGCGGCGTCGTTCAGCGGCCGGTCCCGCCGCGGCGGCCGCTGACCGGGACCCAGGGTTGATGCCCCGGGTGGTGGGCACTGCTCCCTCGACCAGGGTCAGACCGGGCCCTGACCGCCCGCGACCAGCGAGGAGCACCATGGCACTGCCCATCACCCTGTCCGAGATCGCGCCCCGCATCTCGGCCGGCGCGTTCATCCTCAACAGCGGCCTGGGCAAGCGCGGCGCCGACGAGGGCACCGCGGCCGGACTGCACGGGTTCGCGTCGGGCACCTACCCGTTCCTCAAGAGCGTCGACCCGGCGACGTTCGTCCGGGTGCTGTCCTACAGCGAGATCGCCGTCGGGGCGGCGCTGCTGACGCCGTTCGTGCCGACCGCGGTGGCCGGTGCGGTGCTGACCGGCTTCTCCGGCGGGCTGCTCGGGCTCTACCTGAACACGCCCGGTATGCGGAAGCCGGGCAGTCTGGCGCCGACTCAGGAGGGGCTGACGGTGGCCAAGGACGTGTGGCTGCTCGGCATCGGCATCGGCCTGCTCACCCGCGGGACGATCGACCGCCAGCCGCGCCGGGTGCGCAAGGCCGCGAAGACCCTGGTCAAGGCCAACAAGAAGGTCGCCCGCGCCGCCGAGCGCGCCGCCTGACCGCCCGTCCGGGACCGGGCCGCCACCTCCCCCGGGGTGGCGGCCCGCGAACGAACCCCGACGAAGGGGGTTCCGCTGGGTCCATGACCGTTGGAGCATCGCGGGGCAACGGGGAGCCGCCGTCGGGGTGGTGTCGCCGTCGTCCCGAGGAGGTCCGCGTGCCCGACCCGACCACTCCCGCCCGCTCCCCCCGCCGCGCCGCCGCAGCACTGGTCCTGGCCGTCGGGATCGGCCTGGTCGCCGGGTGCTCCGGGGACGACGCCGGCGGCACCGCCGCCGACACCCCTGCGGCCGACACCCCTGCCGCCGACACGTCCGCGGCCGCGCCCTCGAGCAGCGCGGCGGCGAGCGCGCCCTCGTCGCCGGCAGCCCCCCCGGCCGAGGCCGAGAGCGAAACGGTCGCCGTCACCGAGGGCGAGATGTACATCGAGCTCGCGGAGGACTCCTACTCCGCCGGCTCGTACACCTTCGAGGTGGTCAACGAGGGCCGCATGCCGCACGACTTCGTGGTGGAGCGCGACGGCGCGGACGTCGCCGCGACCGACATCCTCCAGCCGGGGCAGTCGGCCACCCTGACGGTGACCCTCGAGCAGGGCGACTACGTCTTCTACTGCTCGGTCGGCAGCCACCGTGCGTCGGGCATGGAGACCCCGGTCACGGTCGACGCCTGAGGGAGGACCCTCTGCTCCCCGCCGCAGGAGTGCGAGCGGCGGGGAGCGGAGCGGCCCCGCTGCAGGGGCCCACCGCGAGCTGCGAGTGGTGGGGGGCAGAGGGGTCCTTTGTCAGTTCCCGCTGGCGAAGGCGGCGTCGAAGGCCGCGGCCGGCGGGTCGAACGCCAGCCGGCGCACGAACGCCAGGGCCTCGGGCGCGCCGACGAGGCGGTCCATGCCGGCGTCCTCCCACTCCACCGAGATCGGCCCGTCGTAGCCGATGGTGTTGAGCATCCGGAAGCAGGCCTCCCACGGGACGTCGCCGTGGCCGGTCGACACGAAGTCCCAGCCGCGCCGCGGGTCGGCCCAGGGCAGGTGCGAGCCCATCCGGCCGTTGCGGCCGTTGCCCACCTGCCTCTTCGCGTCCTTGCAGTCGACGTGGTAGATCCGGTCCTTGAAGTCCCAGATGAACGAGACCGGGTCGAGGTCCTGCCAGACGAAGTGGCTCGGGTCCCAGTTCAGCCCGAAGGCCTCGCGGTGGCCGATGGCCTCCAGGGTGCGGACCGTCGTCCAGTAGTCGTAGGCGATCTCAGACGGGTGCACCTCGTGCGCGAACCGGACGCCGACCTCGTCGAAGACGTCGAGGATCGGGTTCCAGCGGTCGGCGAAGTCGCGGTAGCCGTCCTCGATCATCGAGTCGGGCACCGGCGGGAACATCGCCACGGTCTTCCAGATCTTCGACCCGGTGAACCCGACGACGACGTCGACGCCGAGCTTGCGTGCCGCCCGCGCGGTCAGCTTCATCTCCTCGGCCGCCCGCTGCCGCACGCCCTCGGGCTCGCCGTCGCCCCACACCCGGGCGTTGACCATGCCCTTGTGCCGCTCGTCGATCGGGTCGTCGCAGACGGCCTGGCCGTGCAGGTGGTTGGAGATGGCCCACACCTTGAGGCCGTGCTTGTCCAGCAGCGCGAGCTTCTCCTGGACGTAGCTGTCGTCGTTCGCGGCGCGCTCGACGTCGAGGTGGTCGCCCCAGCAGGCGATCTCCAGGCCGTCGTAGCCCCACTCGGAGGCGAGCCGGGCCACCTCCTCGAACGGCAGGTCGGCCCACTGGCCGGTGAACAGGGTGACGGGGCGGGGCATCGAAGGGGTGTCCTCTCTTCCGATGAGCGTGTGTGGCCTCGTCCCGGGCGCCGCCCCGAGCCTGCGAGGGGTGGGGAGGACGAGGTCCTTCGTCAGATCTCGGTCCACACGGAGCGTTCGGCGGCGCTGCGCTCGACGGCGTCGAGCACCCGCTGCACCTGCAGCCCCTCGGCGAAGGACGGCGTCGGGTCCTCGCCCTTGGCGATGGCGGTCACCAGGTCGACGACCTGGTGGGTGAAGCCGTGCTCGTAGCCCAGGCCGTGCCCGGCCGGCCACCAGGCGCCGACGTAGGGGTGCTCGGGCTCGGTGACGACGATGCGGCGGAAGCCCGCGGTCGCGGCCGGCTCGTCGCCGTCGAAGAAGTGCAGGACGTTCATGTCCTCGAAGTCGAAGGCCAGGCTGCCGCGTGAGCCGTTGACCTCGATGCGGATGGCGTTCTTCCGGCCGAGGGCGAACCGGGTCGCCTCGAAGGTGGCCAGCGCCCCGCCGTCGAACCGGCCGAGGAAGACCGCGGCGTCGTCCACGGTCACCGTGCCGGTGCCCTGGCCGGCGACGCCGGACAGCGAGCCCTCCGAGGCCGGTAGCGGCCGCTCCTCGACGAAGGTCTCCAGCAGCGCGCTGACCCCGGTGAGCCGCTGCCCGGTGATGTGCTGCGTGAGGTCGACGATGTGCGCGCCGATGTCGCCGAGCGCGCCGGAGCCGGCCTTGTCCTTCTCCAGCCGCCACGACATCGGCGCCTGGGGGTCGGCGATCCAGTCCTGCAGGTACTGCGCGCGGACGTGCCGGATGTCGCCGAGCCGGCCCTCGGCCACCAGCTGCCGGGCGAGCCCGATCGCCGGGACCCGGCGGTAGGTGAAGCCGACCATCGACCGCACGCCGCGGGCCGCGGCGCGGGCGGCAGCCTCGGCCATCGCCTCGGCCTCGGCCACCGTGTTGGCCAGCGGCTTCTCGCACAGCACGTGCTTGCCCGCCTCGAGCGCGGCGATCGCGATCTCGGCATGGGTGTCGCCCGGCGTGCAGACGTCCACGAGGTCGACGTCCTCGCGCTCGAGCACGCGGCGCCAGTCGGTCTCGACCGACGACCAGCCGAGGCGCCCGGCGGCGTCGGCCACGCGGACGGCGTCCCGGCCGGCCAGCACGGTGAGCTCCGGCCGCATCGGCAGGTCGAAGAAGTGGGGGGCGGTGCGCCAGGCCTGCGAGTGCGCGGCGCCCATGAAGGCGTAGCCGATCAGGCCGACGCCGAGGGTCGGGGTCATGCGGTCTCCTCACGGGAGCCGCCGGGGGACGGCGCGCCGTCCCCCGGCGACCGGCGTGTCAGCGGGTCAGGACTCGAACGCGGCGTCGATGTACTGGTCGACGTTGTCGGCGGTCACGACGGGGGCGTCGAGCACGATCCGCTGCGGCACCCCCTGCGAGGAGAGGTCGGACAGGCTCTTGCCCTGCACGATCAGCCGGGCGAGCGCGATCCCGTCCGCGGCCTGGGTGTGCGGGTAGATGACCGTCGCGTCGAGCACCGACTGGCCGCCCTGGATCTCGCGCATCGCGTTGGCCGACCCGGCGCCACCGACCATGACGAACTCGTCCCGGCCGGCGTTGTTGATGGCGGCCAGGACGCCGACGCCCTGGTCGTCGTCGTGGTTCCAGATGGCGTCGATCTGCGGCGCGGCCTGCAGCAGGTTGGCCGCGGTCCGCTCCCCGCCCTCGACGGTGAAGTCCGCCGCCACGCGGTTGTCCACGTTGAGGCCGCACTCGGACAGCGCGTCGGCGAAGCCCTGGCTGCGGTCCTGCGTCAGCGGCAGCGAGTCGATGCCGGCGATCTCCGCGACGACGGCGTCGGGCTGGTCGCCCACCTGCTCGCAGATGTACTGGCCGGCCGAGACGCCCATCCCGTAGTTGTCGCCGAGGATGGTGGCCTGGGCGGCGAACGGGCTGTTGAACTCGCGGTCGACATTGATGACCGGGATGCCGGCCTCCATGGCCCGCAGGGCGACGGGGGTCAGGGCGGCGCCGTCGAAAGGCAGCAGCACGATCGCGTCGACGCCCTCGTTGATGAAGGTCTCGACCTGGCTGATCTGGGTGCTGACGTCGTTGGTGCCCTCGGCGATCGAGAGCTCGACGTCCTCGTAGCCGTCGGCCTCGGCCTGGGCGGCCTGGCTGATGCCGGCCATCCAGCCGTGGTCGGCGGCCGGCGCGGAGAACCCGATGCGCACCGTCTCGCCGACCTCGTCGTTCGGGCTGGCGGCCTCGCCGCCCCCGCCGCCGCCCCCGCCGCCGGAGGCCTCGGGGGTGTTGCTCGTGCAGCCGGCGACCAGGACGCCGGCGCCGAGGACGGCGAGCGCGGTCGACGTGACCCGACGCCCTCGGGACCGGCTCCGCGAGCCGGTCCGCTCGTCGCTCGTTCCTCGCTGCGATGATCCCGGCTCTGTCGCCGGGCGACGGAACGGGCGCTGCCTCGCTGCAGACATGTTCTCTCCTCGGGTATCGCCTCCCTGGCTGTCGTCGGCCAGGTGGTCGGGGTCGTGCGGTGGTGCCGGTCCGGGGACGGGTGCCCCGGACCGCGTCAGGGGCGGTCGGTCGTCGCGCCGGGCGCGGGGCCGCCGGGTCCGCCGGGGGTCGCGCCGCCGGAGACCGTGCCGGCCGCGCCGGCCGGGGCGGGCGGGCTGCCGGTGCCCGAGCCGCGGCCGAGCCGGCCGAGGCTGAAGGAGCCGGTCGCCAGCCGCATCTGCAGCAGGACGGCGACGACGATGATCACGCCGCGGGCGACCGCCTGAGCCGAGCTGGACAGGTTGTTCAGCGTGAAGACGTTGCCGAGCGTGGTGAAGATCAGCACGCCGAGGACGGTGCCGACGATGGTGCCGCGGCCGCCGATCAGCAGCGTGCCGCCGATGACCACGGCGGCGATGGCGTCCAGCTCGTACAGCGTGCCGTGGGTGGAGCTGCCGGTCGTCGTCCGCGCCATGAGCATGACCGCGGCGATGCCGCACGTGACGCCGGAGAGCACGTAGAGCCACATGGTGTGCCGTTGCACCCGGATGCCGGCCAGCCGCGCGGCCTCGGCGTTGCCGCCGACGGCGAACGTGCGCCGGCCGAACGTCGTCCGGTTGAGCAGCACCCACCCGGCGACGGCCACCAGCGCGAAGATGACCACGAGCGTGGGGACGCCGAGGACGTCGCCGGAGAAGAAGGCCAGGAAGTCGCGGTCCTGCACGATCTGGGTGCGCCGGTTGGCGAGGATCTCCGCCAGGCCGCGGGCGGCCGCGAGCATGGCCAGCGTCGCGATGAAGGCGACGAGCTTGCCGTAGGCGATGACGATCCCGTTGACCAGTCCGCAGCCGGCGCCCACCAGCAGCGCGGTGACCACCATGACGATCCAGTGGAAGTCCGTGGCCATCGCCTGGGTCGCGAGCGTGGTCGCCCACACCGAGGACAGCGCCACGATCGCCCCGACCGAGAGGTCGATGCCACCGCCGATGATCACGAACGTCATGCCGATGCTGACCACGCCGATCACCGCGGCCGCCCGCAGGATCGTCAGCACGTTGTCGACGTCGAGGAACCGGTCGGGGGCGGTGGCGGTGCCGACGATGCAGAGCACCGCCAAGGCGACGACGAGGCCGAGGTTGCGGCCCACGGGCCCGGCGAGGAAGCCGGGGCCGCTGCGGCGCCCTGCTGCGCCGGAGGGCTGCCGGGGAGCGTCGGTCCCCGTCGTCACGGTCGTGCTGCTCATGCCACGTCCCCTTCGCGCTGTGCGTGTGCGGCGCCGTGGGCCGCGTCCTCCATGACCAGGTCGAGCACGCGGTGCTCGTCGAGCGCGCCGGCCGGTTCCTCCGCCAGCACGCGGCCGTCGCCGATGACCAGCACCCGGTCGGCCAGACCGAGCACCTCGGGGATCTCGCTGGAGACCACGACGACGGCCACGCCGCGGTCGGCGAGCCCGCGGACCAGCGCGTAGATCTCCGACCGTGCGCCGACGTCGACGCCCCGCGTGGGCTCGTCGAGCAGCAGCACCCGGCAGTCGCGCAGCAGCCAGCGGGCCAGCACGACCTTCTGCTGGTTGCCGCCCGACAGCGTCCGGACCTCCCGGTCGACGTCGGCCGGCCGGACCTCGAGCGCGGTGACCTGCTGCCGGGCGGCCTCGGTCTCGGCGGACCGGGACAGGAAGCCGGCGCGGGCGAACCGCGCCAGGCTGGACAGGCTGATGTTCCGGGAGACCGACTCGCCGAGCAGCAGCCCCTGGCTCTTGCGCTCCTCGGGCGCCAGCCCCACGCCGGCGGCGACCGCGGCGCCGACGTCCCCGGCACGCAGCTTGCGGCCGCCGACCCGCAAGGTGCCGGACGTCGCCCGGCGGGCGCCGTAGACGGTTTCGAGGATCTCCGAGCGGCCGGACCCGACCAGGCCCGCCAGGCCCACGACCTCCCCGGGGCGGACGGTGAGGGAGACGTCGGCGAAGGCGCCGCGCAGCCCCAGCCCCTCGACCTCGAGCACGGGGGCGGCGTCGGGGTCGGGCAGCTCCCGGCGCTCGGGGAAGACGTACTCGATGTCGCGGCCGGTCATCAACGAGATGACCTCGCGGGTCGTCGTCCGCCGGGCGGGCAGGCCGGTGGCGATGGTGCGGCCGTCCTTGAGGACGGTGATCCGGTCGCCCACCTCGCGGATCTCCTCGAGCCGGTGGGAGATGTAGACGACGGCGACGTCGTGCGCGGTGAGGTCGCGGACCACCGCGAACAGCCGCTCGACCTCCTCGCTGTCCAGGACGGCCGACGGCTCGTCCATGATGATCAGCTTCGCGTCCTGGGAGAGGGCCCGGGCGATGCTGACCATCTGCTGCGCGGCCGCCGGCAGCGAGCCGACCTCGGCCGTGGGCCGGATGTCGGGGTGGCCGAGGCGCTCGAGCAGCCGCGCGGCGGCGCGGTTGGCCGAGGCCGGCCGGGTCACCCCGAGCCGGGCGTGCTCCCGGCCCAGGAAGACGTTGTCGGCGACGGTCAGGCCGGCGACCAGGTCGAGCTCCTGGTAGATGGTCGCGATCCCGAGCGACATGGCCGCCTGCGGGTCGGTGAGGCGCACCAGCTCGCCGCGCCAGGTGATCCGGCCCGCGTCGGGCTGGTGCGCCCCGGCGAGCACCTTGATGAGCGTGGACTTGCCGGCGCCGTTCTGGCCGAGCAGGCAGTGCACCTCCCCCGCGCGGACGTCGAGGTCGACGCCGTCGAGCGCCCGGACACCGGGAAAGGACTTCACGACGCCGTGCACCTCCAGCAGCGGAGGCCCACCCGACGGCGAGAGGGAGGAAGACATCGGCACCACCCAGACTTCTGCTCACTGCTGATCATTAGTCGGCTGAGCGCAGAACATAAGGGTGCTCCCGGTTGTGGTCAAGGCCACGTCACGGGGGTTGCCGAAACGAGATGGAGGAACGGGCGATCACTCGTCGTCTCGGACGGGCGGCGCTGGCGCGGCGCAGCGGCTCAGCGACGGCCGGGGACGGCACCTGGCCGCGGTGCTGTCGTGAGGAGTGGGGCCCGCAGGGTCCCGCGACCGAGCGGCGCAGCGGCTCAGCGACAGCCGGGGACGGCACCTGGCCGCGGTGTCGGCCGGGAGGCCGACAGTGTCACCGTGTCACCTCACGAGGGCCTGCTCGACCGCCTCCTCGTCGAGGAAGCCCTCGATGGCCATGAGGGCGGCGCCGATCCGGCCGGAGAGTTCGGGGGCCGCGCTCACGGTGATCTCCAGCGCGCGGGCGGCCAGCGGCATCGACCGCCGGTAGACCGACTCGCGGATCCCGGCCAGCAGCGGGACGCCGGCCTGCGCCACGCCGCCGGTGACCACGATGCGGTGCGGGTTGAAGAAGTTGACCAGCGCGGCGAGCACCGTGCCGATCGTCCGGCCGGCCTCGCGGACCAGCTCGATCGCCGCGCCGTCGCCGTGCGCCGCCCGCTCCACGACCTCGCGGGTGCTGCCGACCGGAAGCCCGGCCGCGACGGCGTCGCGCAGGAGCGCGCCCCCGCCGGCGAGCGCCTCGAGGCAGTTCTCCTGGCCGCAGCGGCAGGTCACCACGCGGCCGTCGGGCGTGCTGACGTGGATGTGCCCGATGTCCCCGGCGCTGCCCTGCGCACCGCGGTAGACCCGGCCGTCGACGATGACGCCGCAGCCGATGCCGGTGCCGACCTTGACCACGAGCACGTCCTGCACCGACCCGGCGGCGCCCATCTCTCCCAGCGCCATGACGTTGACGTCGTTGTCGACGTAGACCGGGCACTCGTAGCGGCCGAACGCGCTCGGGATCGGGAAGTCGTGCCAGCCCGGCATGATCGGCGGGTGGGAGGGGCGCCCGCTGGAGTGCTCCACCGGCCCCGGCACGCCGACGCCGACGGCGCACACGTCGACCGGCTCCAGGCCGGCCTCGGCGAGGACCAGCTGGGCCAACCGGTCGACCTCGGCGAGCACCGGGCCGGGGCCGTCGGCGATGTCGATGGGGTGGCCGACGGTGGCCAGGATCTCGGCCGAGAGGTCGGTGACGGCGACGTCGACGCTGGTCACGCCCAGGTCCACCGCGAGCACGCAGCCGGCACCGCTGTTGAAGCGCAGCAGCGTCGGCGGCCGGCCGCCGGTGCTCCACCCGCGCCCGCCTTCGGCGAGCAGGTTGGCCGCGATCAGCTGGTCGACCCGCGCGCTGACCGTGTTCCGCGAGGCGCCGGTCAGCGCGACCAGCTCGGCCCGGCTGCGCGCGCGACCGGTGCGGACGTGCCGCAGGAGCGCGCCGGCCGAGGCGGAGGAGTGGGCCACGAGCACATCGTGACACGCACCGGCCACCCGCCCGGCTGTCGCGAGCCGATCAGGTGGCTGTGCGGCGCCGCCCGGGCTCGGCCGACCCCGCGGCGGCGCGCACCAGCGCCGCGACCTGCCCGGCATGGGTCATCGGGGTCAGGTGGGAAGCCCCCGGGATCTCGACCAGCCGGCCCTGCGGGGCGGCCGCGGCCACCGCCGCGGCCCAGTCGTGCGGGCACAGCCGGTCCCGGGTGCCGCGGGCGACGGTCACCGGCACCCGGACGGTCCGCAGCCGGGCGTCGATACGGTCGGGCGCGAGTGCGGTCCACAACTGGCGCATCGCCCGCGGCCCCGTGCGCAGCCACTGCGGCAGCACGAGCAGCGCGCGCGGCCACCGCTCGCCGACCGCCGTCCCCAGCCACCGCAGGGCCAGCTCGGCGGGCGACCGCAGGCGCGGGTCGGTGGTCGGCCCGAGCAGCACCAGCCCGGCCACCCGCGGGTCCCCGGCCGCGGCCGCGACGACCTGGCAGCTCTGCGAGTGGCCGACCAGCAGGACCGGCCCCTCCCCGAGCCGTGCGCGCAGGGCGGCCGCGAGCTGCTCGAGCGGCGGCACCGGCTCGGCCAGCCCCGTGCCCGGCAGCAGGACGACGTCGGCGGGCAGCAGCTGCCGCAGCCGGGACGAGGAGCGCTCGTCGAGCCCCAGACCGGGGACGAGGACCGGCCGGGCCGGGGGTTTCGACACGGGACCGGTCTACCTCGCCCGCGTGAGGCCCTCACCAGCGGGTAGGACGCCGGACAGTGACGTGGATCGCCCCGAAGCGTCCGGGTCCTGACGACGCCGAGGTGGGAGACTTATTCATCATGACGACATCACCTGTGGCCGACCCGGTCGGCGCCTCCCCGTCCGGTCGGCCCCGGGTCGTCATCGTCGGCTCCGGTTTCGGTGGCCTGTTCGCCGCCAAGGCGCTCAAGCGGGCCCCCGTCGACGTGACCGTCATCGGCAAGACCAGCCACCACCTGTTCCAGCCGCTGCTCTACCAGGTGGCCACCGGCATCCTGTCCGAGGGCGAGATCGCGCCGCCCACCCGCGAGATCCTGCGGCACCAGAGGAACGCGCGCGTCGTGCTGGGCGAGGTCACCGACATCGACCTGGCCGCCCGCACGGTCACCTCCACCATCCTGGGCCGCACCACCGTGCACCCCTACGACGAGTTGATCGTCGCCGCCGGCGCCGGGCAGTCCTACTTCGGCAACGACCGCTTCGCCGAGTTCGCGCCCGGCATGAAGAGCATCGACGACGCGCTGGAGCTGCGCGGCCGCATCTTCGGCGCCTTCGAGCTCGCCGAGCTCGCCACCGACCCCGCCGAGCGCGACCGGCTGCTCACCTTCGTCGTGGTGGGCGCCGGCCCGACCGGCGTGGAGATGGCCGGCCAGATCGCCGAGCTCGCGCACCGCACCCTGCGCCGGGACTTCCGCTCCATCGACCCGACGCAGGCCCGGGTGGTCCTGCTGGACGCCGCCCCGCAGGTGCTGCCGCCGTTCGGCGAGAAGCTCGGGGAGCGCGCCCGCCGGCACCTCAACGAGATCGGCGTCGAGGTGCAGCTGGGCGCGATGGTCACCGACCTCGACGCCGACGGCCTGGAGGTCAAGGACCGCGACGGGCAGGTCCGCCGCATCCAGGCGGCCACCAAGGTGTGGGCGGCGGGTGTGCAGGCCAGCCCGCTCGGCCGGCTCCTGGCCGAGCAGTCGGGCGCGGAGATCGACCGCGCCGGCCGCATCGACGTGCAGCCCGACCTCACGCTGCCCGGCCACCCCGAGGTGCACGTCGTCGGCGACATGATGGCCTTGGACAAGCTGCCCGGCGTGGCCCAGGTCGCGATCCAGGGCGGCCGGTACGCCGCCGAGGCGATCACGCGGCGGATCGCCGGGCGGCAGCCGCAGCAGCCGTTCCACTACCGCGACAAGGGGAACATGGCGACGATCTCCCGGTTCTCCGCCGTCGCCGACATCAAGAACCTGAAGTTCGAGGGCTTCTTCGCCTGGGTGCTGTGGCTGGTCGTGCACCTCATGTACATCGTGGGCTTCAAGAGCCGCCTGACCGCGGTGCTGCACTGGATGGTCAGCTTCCTGGGCCGTGGCCGCGCCGAGCGGGTCGCCACGCAGCAGCAGGTCTACGGCCGGCTGGCCCTCGAACACCTCGGCTCGACCTTCGTCGTCTCCAAGACCGGCGGCCCCAAGGACGCACTGGCACCGGCCGAGGACGTCACTGAGCGGCGGTCCGCCTAGGAAGAGGACCCCCCTGCCCCCCGCCATGGAAGGACCCCGTCCTCCCCACCCCTCGCAGGCTCGCGGCGGGACCCTGCAGGGGGGCCAGGCCGGAGCCGGCTTCAGCCCAGCCAGGTGGTGAGGGCGGCGGTCACGTCCGTGGGCCGGACGACGTGGCCGCCGTCGAACTCCTCGTAGGTGACCGGGTAGCCGCTCGCGTCCAGCTCGCGGGCCAGCCGCCGGCCGCACCGGGCGACGGGCAGCACGCGGTCGTCGGTGCCGTGGGAGATCCACACCCGTGGCCGGCCGACCCGCCGAGGCGGGGACGCGAACCCCGGGGAGAAGGCGAGCACCGCCTCGGCGAGGTCGCCGTTGGCCAGCCCGAGGCTCAGCGCGTACGAGGCGCCGTCGGAGAAGCCGCCGAACGCCACCCCGGTGACGCGCTGCCGGGCGAAGACCTGCTCGAGCGCGGCGTCGAGCACCGCGACGTCCCGGCCGAGGCCCCCGGCGATGAGGTCCCAGGTGGCGGCGACCGACGACGGCGCGAGCACCAGGGCCTCGCGGGCGGTGGCCGGCGCGCCGACCAGGTCCACGGACTGCGCCGCCGTCCCGCCCGCGCCGTGGAAGAACACCAGCAGCGGCCGCGGCCGGGGCGGCCCGTCGGGGACGACGAGCTGCGCGTGCGCGTGCGGGCCGAGCTCGAGCGTCCGGGACCCCGGCGGGTACGGCACCGCAGCCGGGGTGGACACCGGCCGGGCGGCCAGCCGCTCCTCGGCAGCGTTCGGGAGCGCCGTCATCACACCGCGTGTGCCAGCGGCGGCACGTGCTCGTCGGCGCGCTCGAGGTGCAGCGGCCGCAGCGGCGAGGTGTCCTCCAAGTACAGGAAGGCGTCGTAGCGCTCCCCCAGCACGGTGGGCACGTAGTTGCCCCACCTCTCCCGATCGGGGCGGTAGACGACGCCGATCGCCCGGTGGTCCAGCCGCCGGTCGAGCTCGGCGGGCCGGACACCGCCGCGCTCCCACACGAGCAGCGCATCCCGGCCGATCTCCTGGTGCAACAGCGCCTCCAGGCTGCCGGGGCGGGCTTCGGGGACGGACATCCGCTGCACCTGCTCGCCCCACGCGCTGCCGGCGACCACGCCGCCGCGGTAGCCGCCGAAGCCGACCAGGACGACGTCGTCGGCGCCGTGCCGCTCGCGCAGCAGCTGCCCGACGTTGACCATGCCGGCGTCGGCCATGTCGGTGGCCCGGGCGTCCCCGATGTGCGTGTTGTGCTCCCAGACCACGGCCTTGTGGTCGGCGGTGTCGAGCAGCCGGTCGAGCGTGTCGACCATGTGCACGTCGCGCACGTTCCACGACTCGGCCGAGCCCCGCACCATGGCCCGGTAGTAGCGCTCGGCGTCGACGACGACCGCGGCGTTCTGCTCGGCCGAGAAGCGGGCCTCCGGATCGGTGGCGGCCTCGACCCTCCCCCGCCCCTCGCACAGGCGCTGCAACAGGTCCACGACGGCCTGCTCGCAGCTGGTGGGGGCGAAGCGGGAGGCGAAGGCGTACTCGGCGCCGTCCTCCCCGAAGGGCTCGAAGCAGCGCAGCGCCCGGATGGCGGTGTCCACGTGCTCGGGCTCGTGCTCCCGCAGCCAGCCGACCAGCTCGTGCACCGAGTCCCAGAGGCTGTAGACGTCCAAGCCGTAGAAGCCGACCCGCTCGTCGGGCGGGCGCCCGGCGTTGACCTCGCGCAGCCAGCGGCAGAAGGCGACCACCTCGTCGTTGGCCCACAGCCACGTCGGCCAGCGGGCGAAGGCGTCGAGGGCGTCGCGCGGGTCGGCGTCGGCACCCTCGCGGAGCTTGACGCTGCGGTTGACCCGGTAGCAGTCGGGCCAGTCGCCCTCGACGGCGACGAGGCCGAAGCCGCGCTCGGTGACCAGGCGGCGGGTCAGCGCCGCCCGCCAGGCGTAGTACTCGGCGGTGCCGTGGCTGGCCTCGCCGACCGCCACGACGCGCGCGTCGCCGACCCGGTCGAGCAGCGGGTCGAGGTCCGCGGGGTCCCGCAGCGGCAGGGCGAGGTCCCGGACGCCGACCACGGCCCTACTCCGCGCCCCCCGGCTCGGCAATCTTGGCGTGGCCGGCGGCCTTGAGCCGGTCCGGCAGCACCGAGTTGACCACGGCCTGCGCCTTGCTCATCGCCGAGCCGCCCAGCACTTTGGTCTCGCCCTTCATCAGCGCCTCGAAGCCCTGTCTCGCGACCTGGGCCGGGTCGTCCTTGGGGCCCTGACCGAGCTTGGTGTCCATCAGGTCGCCGCGCTCGAAGAACTCCGTGTCGGTGGGCCCGGGCATCAGGGAGGTGACCGTCACCCCCGTGTCGCGCAGCTCGGTGGCCAGCGCCTCGGCGAACGACTGCACGAAGGACTTCGAGGCGTTGTAGACCGCCTGGTGTGGCCCGGGCATGGTCGAGGCGACCGACGAGGTGAACAGCACCCGGCCCTCGCCGCGCGCCGCCATGTCCCGGACGACGTGCTTCGCCAGCAGGACGGTCGACCGGACGTTGAGGTCGATGATCGACAGCTCGTCCTCGACCGGGTTCTCGACGAACGGCCCGCCCTTGCCGACGCCGGCATTGAGCGCGGCCGCGGCCAGGGGGCGCCCGGTGGCCTGGACGGCGTCCCAGAGGGCGTCGACCCCGGCAGCGGTGCGCAGGTCGGCCTGGAAGCCCGACACGGCGGTGCCGGAGCTGCGCAGCCTGGCCGCGGCGGTGTCGATCGTGGGGTCCTCGGCGGTCACCAGGAGGTCGAAGCCGTGCTCGGCAAACTGGCGGGCCAGCTCGAGGCCGATGCCGCTGGAGGCGCCGGTGACGAGGGCGAGGGGACGCGGTTCGGTCATGGGGGTCCCGGTACCCCGGCGGGCGGCGGGCACGCCTCAGCCGGCCCGGCCCTCCTGGACGACGGCGGCCACCACCGCCCGCGAGTCGCCGGTCCGGGCCAGGACCCGGCGCTGCCGGGCCGCCGAGGTGCCGCGGCGCTGGAGCCCGGTCAGCAGCTCCCGGACCTCGGACCACTCCCGGTGCGAGCGCAGGTCCTCCTCCAGCTCGGCCAGCAGCGCCGCGACCGCCTGACCGGCCGGCACCAGCCGCCGGGCCACCGGGTCGAACAGCTCGCCGTCCAGGCCGTGCCGGGCCGCCCGCCAGCGGGCCGCGCGCATCAGCTCGGGCCGGACGTCGGGCACCGGCTCCTCCCGGGCGGCCCGGCCGGCGAGTACCCGCACCAGCGAGCGCACCAGCGCCGCGAACAGCACGGCGTCGTCCACCAGGGTGCAGACGTCACCCAGCCGGAACTCCAGCGTCGGCCAGCGCACCGAGGGGCGGACGTCCCAGTACAGGTGGGTGGCGTCCTTCACCACGCCCGAGGCGACCAGCCCCTCGACGAGGGCCCGGAACGCCGCGCCGTCGCCGATCCGCTCGGGGGCGCCCGCGTTGGGCCAGCGCGTCCACCACTGGGTGCGGAAGCTCTCGTAGCCGGTGTCCCGGCCGCCGTGGAACGGCGAGCTGCCGGTGAGGGCGAGGAGGACCGGCAGGTAGGGGCGGGAGCGGTCCATCACCGCCACCGCGGTGTCCAGGTCGGGGACGCCGACATGCACGTGGCAGCCGCAGATGTCCTGCTGGAGGGCCAGCAGCGCCCAGCGGTCCACGATGTCGCGGTACCGCTCGTCGGGGGTCAGCTCCTGGTCGCGCCACGAGCCGAACGGGTGCGTGGAGGCCGGCAGCAGGGCCAACCCCCCGCGGGCCGCCGCAGCGGCGGCCGCGGAGCGGGCGGCGAGGATCCCGGCCCGCAGCTCCCCGAGGTCGCGGCAGACGACGGTGCCGGTCTCGAGCTGCGAGGTGACGATCTCGGCCTTGACCAGCTCGCCCGCCGCGCCGGCCAGCGCCTCGGCCGCGACCTCGGGGCTGCCGGTGAGCGCGCCGCTGTCCGGGTCGACGAGGTGGAACTCCTCCTCCACGCCGACGGTGCCCCCGGCGGCCGGGGCGCCGAGGGCGCTCACGGCTCGGCGTACCAGGCGAAGCCGAGTCCAGGGACGACGACCCGCCCGTCGCGCACCGGGAGGACGCCGTCGCTGCCGTGCACCTGCTCGAAGCTGCCGAAGCCGGTGACGGTGTCGGCGTCCACGGCCTGCGGGCGCGGCGAGAAGTTGGCCAGGCCGACGAAGGTGCCGCTGCGCGGGTGCTTGCGCCGCCAGACCAGCACCGCGTCGCTGCCGGCGTCCACCACCGCGGACTCGACGCCGCCGCGCAGCGCCAGCAGCGAGCGGCGCACCTCGCCGAGCCGGCGGATCTCCCGCCAGACCCGGCCCTCGAGCGTCGCCGGGTCGGTGGTGCGGTCGGCGGCGTCCCAGTCCATCGGCGGGCGGTGCATCCAGCGGTTGTCCGGGGCGAGCGCGGGGTCGGCGAGGTAGCCGGTGTCGTTGCGGAGGGCCAGCTCGTCGCCCATGTAGAGCAGCGGGATGCCGCCGTACGCGTAGGCGACCGAGTACAGCAGCACCAGCCGGCGGACCCCGGCGTCCAGCGCGGCGTCGTCGCCGGCCTCGAGCGCGGCCTCGATGCCGCACAGCGACGCGGCCGAGCCGGAGACGCGCGCGTCGCCGGTGGTCTCGTTCTCCTGGAACAGCGCGCCGCGGGCGAAGGAGCCGGGGAAGCGGCCGGCGTAGAAGTCGTTGAGGAAGCGGCGGTGGGCGAACCCGTCCAGGCCGACCGCGGCGGCGTCGGCGTCGGCGACGGCCCAGCCGATGTCGTCGTGGCCGCGCACGTAGGTGACCCAGGTGGCGCTGGGCGGGACCGCCCGCATGCGGCGCAGCGACTGCCGGGCCAGCCGGACGTCGCCGGTGGCCAGGCTGCTCCAGATCAGCACCATGAGCTGGTTGTGGTAGGCCAGCTCGCACTCGGGGCGGTAGCGGTCGTGGCCGCCGAGGTAGGCCACCAGGTCGTCGGGTGAGACGATCGCCTCGGCCTTGAAGATGACGCCGGGGGCGGCCAGCCGGGTGGCCGCGTGCAGCAGCTGCAGCAGGCTGTGGCCCTCGGGCTGGTTCTGGCAGCTGGTGCCCAGCCGCTTCCACATGAACGGGACGGCGTCCATCCGGAAGACGTCGACGCCGCGGTTGGCCAGCCAGGTGATCTCCCCCAGCATGGCGAGCGTGACCTCGGGGTTGGCGTAGTCCAGGTCCCACTGGTAGGGCCAGAACGTCGTCCAGACCCAGCCGCCCGCGCCGTCGCAGGCCTCCGGCACCCAGCTGAACGAGCCCGGTGCGCGGTCGGGGAAGACCTCGGGGATGGTCGCGTCGTAGGCGTCGGGCAGCGTCCGGTCGGGGAAGGCGGTGTAGAAGCCGGCGAAGGCCGGGTCGCCGCCGAGCCAGCCCCGCGCCCAGGGGTGCTCGCGGGCGGTGTGGTTGAGCACCAGGTCGATGCACAGCGCCATGCCGCGGTCGTGCAGCGCCGTGGCGACCTCCTCGAGGTCGGCCATCGTGCCCAGCCGGGGGTCGACGGCGCGGTAGTCCATCACCGCGTAGCCGCCGTCGTTCTCGCCGGGCCGCGGTCTGAGCAGCGGCATGAGGTGCAGGTAGGTGGTGCCGATCGCCTCGAGGTGGTCGAAGTGCTCCGGCAGCCGGTCGAGGGTGCCGCAGAACCGGTCCACGTAGCAGACGTAGCCCTGCACGCGGGAGCGCTGGAACCACGCCGGGTCGACCTCGCGGCGCCGGTCGGTGCGGCGCAGCGGCCCGGGACGCTCGACCGCCGCGGCCAGCGCCGCCCGCAGCACGCGCGCGAACAACTCGTCGGCGGCGTCCCCGTAGAGGGTGGCCAGCGGCTCGTGGACGTCGTAGAGCGCGAGGTCGGCGCGGGCGAGGAAGGCGTCGCCCTCGGCCGGGCCCAGGGCTGCGACCGCGTCGGCCGCCACGTCCGGCCGCAGCCGCGCCCACGCCTGCTCCGCCGCTGCTCGGCGGGCGGTCGCCGGGATCGTCACCGCGCCAGTATCGGGCCGCTGTTCGCCCACGGCATGACCGCTCCCACGGGCGCCGGCACGGGGGTTCACTCGTGTAAGCGCGTAATCGAGGAGGTGCACCATGGGGGTGCTGCCGGAGCCGTCCACCCCGGGTCCGACGGACGAGTCCGTGCTGGACGCCTACTCGCAGATCGTCACCGGGGTCGCCGCTGAGCTCACACCGCACGTCGCCGCGCTGCAGGTGACCGGGCCGGGCGGTCGCGGCGGCGCGGGGTCGGCGGTCGTCGTCCCCGGTGACGGGCTGCTGCTCACGAACGCCCACGTCGTCGGGAGGTCCCGCGCGGGGCGGGCGGTGTTCGCCGACGGCAGCGAGGCCGCGGTCGACGTCGTGGGCGCCGACCCGCTGTCGGACCTCGCCGTCGTGCGGGCACGGGGCGCCACCCCCTCGCCGGCCCGGCTCGGGGACGCCGCGACCCTGCGGGTGGGCCAGCTGGTGGTTGCCGTCGGCAACCCGCTGGGGCTGGCCGGCTCGGTGACGGCGGGGGTCGTCAGCGGCCTGGGCCGGTCGCTGCCCACCCAGGACGGCCGCACCGCGCGGGTCGTCGAGGACGTCATCCAGACCGACGCCGCGCTCAACCCGGGCAACTCCGGCGGGGCGCTGGCCGACTCCGCCGGCCGGGTGGTCGGGGTCAACACCGCCGTGGCCGGCTGGGGACTGGGGCTCGCGGTGCCGATCAACGACACCACCCGGCGGATCGTCGACGCCCTCGTCCGGGACGGCCGGGTGCGCCGCGCCTACCTCGGCCTGGTCAGCACCCCGGCCCCGCTGCCGGCGGAGCTCGCCGAGCGCACCGGGCGCCGGCGGGGGCTGCGCGTCGTGGACGTCGTCCCCGGGTCGCCGGCCGACCGGGCCGGGCTCAAGGCCGGCGACCTGGTGCTCGAGGCCGCACGCCGGCCGGTCGCCGAGGCACAGAGCCTGCAGCGGCTGCTGTTCCAGGACGCGATCGGCCGGCCGCTGCCGGTGACCGTGTACCGCCGCGGCGCGATGGTGGACGTCATCACCGTGCCGACCGAGCTCACGGGCGGGTGAGGGCCCACACCGCAGGGTGACGCGGAGTGAGGCCGGGACTCGCCCGGACGGGCGGCGGTGCCTCCCTCCAACGGGTCGGGCCGGTTCCGTAGCACTCCGCAGCGTCGTCCGGGCAGCTGATGCTGGCCCGGACGAACGGGGGACCCATGCATCCGCTGCGACCGGGCGGCTTCGCGCTGCTCTCACTGCTCTACGCAGTGGGCGCGGCGCTGTGTGCCGTGGGTGCACTGGTGCCGGTGTCCGAGCGGTCGCCGGTGGCACTGCTGTGGGCGCTGGCCGGGCTGGGGGCCGCCGTGTCGGTCGCACTGTGGCTGAGCCGCGAGCGGTCGGAGCCGTGGGTGCTGCACGCGGCGGTCCTGCTGGCCTCCGCGGCCCTGGGCCTGCTGACCTGGCGCGCGGCGACGTCGGTGGGCATCGTCGGGCTGGGTCCGGCGATGGTGTCGGTCGGCGTCTTCAGCGGGCACTTCTTCTCGCGCCGAGCGGCCCGCGTGCACGTCGGGCTGATGCTCGTGCTCACCACCGTCGGCGCCCTCGCCGCGGCGCCCACCGGCTTCCTCCCGCTGTGGCTGACCGCGGTGGCCACCGTCGTCGTCCTCACCGAGGTGCAGTCGCGCATCTCCGGCGACGTGTACCGGGCCGCGGCCACCGACCCTCTGACCGGGCTGGCCAACCGGCGGGCCTGGCAGGCGGCGGCCGACCGCGGCCTGGCGTACGCGCACCGCAGCGACGAGCCGTTCACGGTGGTGCTCATCGACCTCGACGACTTCAAGGCGGTCAACGACCAGGCGGGTCACCGCGCCGGCGACGCCCTGTTGCAGGAGCTGGCCACCGCGTGGAGCGCCCAGCTGCGGCTGTCGGACCTGCTGGGCCGCTACGGCGGCGACGAGTTCGTGCTCAGCCTGCCCGGCACCGACGCCGCCCGCACCGAGGACCTGCTGACCCGGCTGCGGGCGGCCCACCCCGCGGCCTGGTCGGCCGGGACCGCGGCCGCCCGCTCCGGCGACACCCTGGCCGACCTGCTGGCGCGCGCCGACGGCGACCTCTACCGCAACAAGCGCCGCAAGCGCGGCACCTGACGCGGCCGCGTCGCCCGCGGGTCCGGGGGGCCGGGAGGCCGGGCGCCCACGTGTCCCCGGGCCGCCCGGCCACGCGGTTCCGTCGGACTCGGGACTCGGGACTCGGGACCACCCAGCCGAGTCGGGCCCGAGAGCGCGGGCCGAGGACGGCGAGGGAGCAACGGGTCGCGACACCGCCGCCCCCCGTGGTGGCTTCCGGCCCTGTCCGGTCCCCCGCGCCCGGTGGCAGCGTCCCCAGCGGACCCGGGAGGCGGCATGGCGGCGATCGTAGTGTGCGGCGGCGGGGTCATCGGCCTGTGCGCGGGCCTGATGCTGGCCGAGGACGGGCACGAGGTCACCGTCCTGGAGCCGGATCCCGCCGATCCGCCGGGGACGCCGGCGGAGGCCTGGGACGGCTGGCGGCGGGCGGGGGTCGCCCAGTTCCGCCAGCCGCACACCCTCTTCCCGCGCTTCCGCCAGGTGGTCGACCGGGAGCTGCCGGGGCTGACCGAGCGGCTCGCCGACGGCGGGTGCGTCCGGGTCGACTACCTCGAGTCGCTGCCGCCGTCGATCCAGGACCGCGCCCCCCGGCCCGGGGACGAGCGCTTCCGCTTCGTCACCGGGCGGCGTCCGGTCACCGAGGCCGTGGTGGCGGTGGCCGCGGAGGAGCACCCGCGGCTCTCGATCCGCCGCGGGGTGCGGGTCGCCGGTCTGGTGGCCGGCCCCGCGCCGCTGCCCGGCGTCCCGCACGTCACCGGGGTGCGCACCGACACCGGCGAGCAGCTCACCGCGGACCTCGTCGTCGACGCGACCGGACGACGCTCGCCGAGTGCCGACTGGCTGGCCGACCTGGGTGCCCGCCCAGCGCAGTCGGACAGCCAGAGCAGCGGCTTCGTCTACTACACCCGCTACTTCACCGGGCCCGAGCAGCCGCGGCGGATGGGACCCCAGCTGGCGCCGGTGGGCAGCATCTCGCTCATCACGCTGGGCGGGGACAACGACACCTGGTCGGTGACGGTGTTCGGGCCCACCCGCGACGCCCCGCTCAAGGCGCTGCGCGGAGCGGCGGTCTTCGACCGGGTGGTGGCCGCCTGCCCGCGGCAGGCGCACTGGCTGGACGGCGAGCCGATCACCGATGTGCTCGCGATGGCCGGCGTGCTGGACCGCTACCGCCGCCTGGTGGTGGACGGCGTCCCGGTGGTGACCGGCCTCCTCGCCGTGGGCGACGCCTGGGCCTGCACCAACCCCTCGGCCGGGCGCGGCATCTCCGTCGGCGCGGTGCACGCCCAGCTGCTGAGGGCGGTCGTGCGGGCGTCGGCCGACGACCCGGTCGAGCTGGCCCGGACCTTCGACGAGCTCACCGAGCGCGAGGTCGCGCCCTTCTACCGCAGTCAGCTGGCCGCCGACCGGACGCGCATCGCCGAGATGGACGCCCTCCGGGCCGGCCGCCGTCCCCCGCCGCCGGACCCGGCCCGCACCGGTCTGGTCACCGCCGCCGCGCGCGACGCCGACGCCTACCGCGCGCTGCTCGAGGTGATCACCTGCCTGGCGCAGCCCCAGGAGGTGCTCGAGCGGCCCGGGATGGCCGAGCGGCTGGCCGCGCACGCCGCCGAGCCGCCGCCGGTGACCCCCGGCCCCGACCGGGCGCAGCTGCTGCAGCTGCTGGCCGGCTGAACGGCGCGGGTCAGGGGCGGCGCCAGTCGTCGGACGTGAGGTGCGAGCCGGCCATCGGACCCATCTGCAGCATGCCGCCGTCCACGGCGTACGAGGACCCGGTGACGTAGCCGGCCTCCGGCGAGGCGAGGAAGGCGACGACGGCGGCGACCTCCCGCGCGTCGCCGGGACGCCGCAGCGGGACACCCGGCCGCTCGTGCCCCGGGGCGGTCGGGTCCTCGTCCTCCTGGCCGGTCATGGGCGTGGCGATCTCGCCCGGCGCGACGGCGTTGACCGTGATGCCGTGCTCGGCCAGCTCGATCGCCGCCACCCGGGTCAGCAGGCCCAGGCCGCCCTTCGCCGCGCAGTACGCGGCCGCACCGACGCGCGGCTGGTGCTCGTGGACGCTCGTGATGTTGACGATCCGCCCGCCGCGGCCCGCGGCGACCATGCGCCGGGCGGCCCGCTGCAGGCAGAGGAACGCGGCGTCGAGGTCGGTCGCGAGCACCTCGCGCCAGGTGGCGAAGCCGGTGTCGAGGAGGGCCGTCGAGTGGCCGGTGCCGGCGTCGTTGACCAGGACGTCGACCCCGCCGAGCGCCTCGGCCAGCTCGTCGACGACGTCGGCGGCCTCCGGCAGCCGGGTCAGGTCGACGTGCCGGACCTCCGCGCGGCGGCCCAGTGCCCGCACCTCCTCGGCGGTGGCCTCGGCGGCCTCACGCTCGCGGTACCAGGTGATCCCGAGGTCGCAGCCGGCCTCGGCGAGGGCCACGGCGGTGGCCCGGCCGATGCCCGACTCGGAGCCGGTCACGATGGCGGTACGGGACGCGGGTGCGGTCATGGCCCGACGCTAGTTGACGGACCACCCATCCCCCCTCGAAGGACCCTCCTGCCCCCCACCACTCGCAGGCTCGCGGCGGACCCCCGCAGGAGGGCCGATCGAGGCTCAGGCGGAGGGCCCCTGAAGGGTGGCCGTTCCAGCACGTCACCTGGCCTGTAGCGGGACCTGCAGGGGCCGCCCGACGGGCGTCAGGCGGCGGCCGCGAGGCGCCGGTCGAGCAGCGCGTCGACCGCCGCCACCGCGTCGGCGACCCGCTGGGCGTTCTCGCCGGACGGGCAGCGCTCCTCCGCCCGGCGGGCGGCGCCGACGGCGACGGCCGCCACGGCGATCGCCAGGTCGATCTCCTCGGTGCTGGACGGCGCGGTCTGCGGCCTCTCGGTGCTGCGCACGGTGTCGGTCACGGCGGCCTCCCCTCGATCGGACGATCCGACGGTAGGACCCAGGTATGACAGGTTCGGGTCGCCGACGTTCCACGCGCACGACGGCCCGAACCGTCCGCCCCGCCCCCTAACGTCGGCGGCACCCCCAACCCCTGCGGAAAGGCGGACGGTGATGGACACCACCACCCTGACCGGCGAGCGGGCCGACATCCTGGAGGCGCTGGCCGCCCAGCGGCACTTCCTGCGGTTCACCGTCCGGGGCCTCAGCGAGGAGCAGGCCCGGCAGCGGACCACCGCGAGCGAGCTCACCCTCGGCGGGCTGCTCAAGCACGTCGCCTCCCAGGAGGCCGGCTGGGTGCGGTTCGTGCTGGAGGGGCCGGGCTCCATGCCGGGGCCCGACGACCCGGAGCAGATGGCGAGGTGGGCCGAGGAGTTCCGGCTGGGCCCCGACGAGACGCTGGACGGCGTCCTGGCGCACTACGAGGAGGTCGCCCGGCGCACCGACGACCTGGTGCGCACGCTGCCCGACCTCGACGCGTCGCACCCGCTGCCGGCGGCGCCGTGGTTCGAGCCGGGCGCCACCCGCTCGGCCCGCCGGGTGTTCCTGCACATCGTCGCGGAGACCGCCCAGCACGCCGGGCACGCCGACATCCTGCGCGAGTCGCTGGATGGCCAGAAGACGATGGGCTGAGCCGCCGGAGCCGGGTCCGCGAGGTCGTCCACGGCCGGCCGGCGGCACCCGGCGCCCTGAGGGGCCCGTTGCACGCAGTCGCATGGTCGAGCCTGTGCTCTCGAGTCGACATATGACTGAGTCAGTCATACGCTCATGCCATGGAGAGGTTGACGAACCTGGTCGGCGTGTTCGCGCTGGCGGTAGCGGACCGGGTGGCGGCGGCGACCGAGGCCGCCTGCGGTGCGGGTGGCGCCGCGGCCGCCGTCCTGGTGCACCTGCACCGCCGTCCGGAGACCTCCGTGTCCGACCTGGCCGCGGTCGTGGGAGTGGGCGGTTCGGGCGGCGTGCGCCTGGTCGACCGCCTCTCGGCCCAGGGTCTGGTCACCCGTGCGCCGAGCACCACCGATCGGCGCACCGTCCTGCTGCGGCTGACCGAGACGGGCACGGAGACGGCGCGGCGGGTGCTGGACGCCCGCGAGGACGCCGTACGCCGGACGGTGGCGGCCCTCGACGAGGACCAGCGCACGGCGCTCGAGCACCTGCTCCCGGACCTCGTGACCGCCCTGCCGAGCAGCTGGACGGAGGTCCTGCGCACCTGCCGGCTGTGCGACGTGGCCGCGTGCCGGCAGGCGCCGGGCTGCCCGTTGGACTGCTGGCCGTCCGACGACGGCGTGCGGACGTGACCGGCGTCCCGGCCGTGAGCGCGCCGGACGCCGAGCGGGTCCCACCGTGGGCGCTGATCGGGTCCGGCCTGGCGGTGGTGGCGGTCGCCTTCGGCCTCGCGCGCTACGGCTACGGGCTCCTGCTGCCGCAGATGCGGACCTCCCTGGCGCTGTCGCTGGGCCAGCTGGGCGTCATCGGCGGCGCCGGGTACGCCAGCTACCTGGTCGCCTCCCTGGCCTGCCCCACGCTGCTGTCCCGGTGGGGGCCACGCACGACCGTGACGGCGGGTGGGACGGCCGCCGTCGCGGGGATGGCGGTGTGCGCCGCGGCCACCGGCCCGCTGACCCTGGGAGTGGGTGTCGCCGTCGCCGGCGCGAGCCCGGCCCTGGTGTGGCCCCCCTACGTGGCGGCGGTCGAGGAGCACCTGCCTGCGGACCGCCGGGCACGCGGGCACGGGGTCGTCAACTCGGGCACCGCCTACGGCGTCGCCGTGGCCGGGCCGGTGAGCCTGCTGACCACGGGGTCCTGGCGGGTGGCGTGGTCGGCGTTCGCCGCCGTGGCCCTCGTGGTCACGATCTGGGCGGTGCGCACCCTGCCCCGCGGGACCCCCTCCACCGAGGGCGCCACCGGGGCCGGGAGCCTGCTGGCGGTGGCACGGGAGCAGGGTGGGCGGCTGCTGCTGGCCGCGTTCCTCGCCGGTCTGGTCTCGGGCAGCTACGCGACCTTCGGTGTGGAGGTCGCCGCCGCCCAGGCGCCGCTGGGCGGGGTCAGCGCCGGGGCCTTCCAGACCCTGGTCGGGATCAGCGGCGTCGCGGGAGGACTCGTCGGGGCGCTGCTGGCCAGGACCTCGCTCCCCCGCCTGCTCGCGGCCACGGCGGCGACGCTGGCCGCGTCCTGCCTGCTCCTGGCCGCGGCGCCCGGCCTCGTCCTCGTCTCGGCGGTCCTCTACGGCGCGAGCTTCATCGCGATCATCGGGCTGCTGCTGATCTGGAACAACGCCCTTGTACCGCGCGCCCCCGCCACCGGGATCGTCACCGCCATGCTGGCCATGGCCCTCGGGCTGGTCGCCGGTCCGCCTCTGGCCGGCGTCGTCGCCGGGGAGGCCGGCCTCGCCACGGTCTTCGTCGCGTGTGCACCGCTCGCCGCGACCATCGGGCTGCTGCACCCCACCCGACGTCGTCCCCCCGCCCCCCGACCGGCGTGACCAGCGGCGGCGTGTCGAGCAGCCACTCGTCGACGACCACCGGCCGCGCCCCCGGGGCTCAACCCTCCTCGAGCGCCCGCAGCGCGGCCACCGCGCGGTCGCGGGCGGCGGTCGCCTCGGTGGCGTGCCGATCGGCGGTCCGCCGGTGCCGCTCGGCCCGCTTGAGCGCGTCGGCGGTCCGTGCGGCTTCCTCCTCGGTGCGGGCCAGCTCGTCGGCCAGCTCCGCCACCCGGGCCTGCAGGTCGGCCCGGCGGGCGTCGAGGTCGTCGACCCGGTGCCGCTCCTCCTCGGCCGCGGCGACGGCCTCCGCGGCCAGCGCGGTCGCCTGCTCCGCCGCCGACCGCGCTTCCGCCAGCTCGCGCCGGCGGCGCTCCTCGGCCGCCCGCCGCGCCTCCTCCTCGCGCCGTCGCGCCTCCTCTTCCGCGGCCCGCCGGGCGTCGTCGTCGCGGCGCCGGCGGGCGGTCGCGGTGCCGCCCCGCGGCCGGGGCGTCGCCTCCCGCTCGGAACGCGGGGGCACCAGCCGGAGCACCGGCCGGCTGTCCGTCGTCCCCAGGCCGCTGTAGGACATCGCGCCGGTGAGCCGGCCCGACATCAGCGCCTCGCCGGCCTCCGGGTCGGCCATCGCCGCGCGCAGCGTGTCGGCGACCTGCGTCTCGACGGTGCCGCCCACCCGCACGCCGTGCTCGCGGGCGAGGGCGGTCGCCTGGCGGGTGAGGGCGGTCAGCAGCTGGGAGCGCTGGCGGTCCAGCGCCCGCAGCTGGTCGCCGGCCAGGCTCTCCTGGGCCTGGCGCAGCAGGTCGCCGAGCTCGACCAGGCCCTCGACCTCCGCGCGCTGCTCGCGCACCAACAGGTTGCAGACCCAGGCGGCCGCGGTCGGCTTGGGCAGCGCGCCGACCTCGCGGGCGAGGGTCCGGTCGCCCGTGGCGCGAGCGTCGTCCTGGCGCTGCCTGCGCACCGCGACGAACTCGTCGGGCGGCACCCCGTACAGCTCGTCGGCCACCTCGTCGAGATCCACGCGGCCGACCCTGCCACGCCGTCGGTGCCCCGCGGCACGATGGCCGCCGTGACGACCACCCGGGTGAGCCGGCGCCTCGACGCGCCGCGCGCCGCCGTGTACCGCGCGCTGCTCGACCCCGGCGCCGTCGCCCGGTGGAAGGTGCCGGAGGGCATGACCTGCGTGGTGCACGAGTTCGACGCGCGTGAGGGCGGCACGCTGCGCGTCTCGCTCACCTACGACGCGCCCGGGCCGCAGGGCAAGACGACGGCGCACACCGACACCTACCGCGGCCGCTTCGTCCGCCTGGTGCCCGGCGAGCAGGTCGTCGAGGCCGACGTGTTCGAGACCGCCGACCCGGCGATGCAGGGCGAGATGACCAGCACCATCACGCTGGCCGACGCCCCGGGCGGCGGCACCGAGCTGACCGCCGTCCACGACGGGGTGCCCGACGGCGTGGCCCCCGCGGACAACGAGCTGGGCTGGCGGATGGCCCTGGACCGGCTGGCGACGCTCGTGGAACGGCCTGACGACTAGGCCGTGCGCGGGGCCTCCCAGAGGTCGATGCCCGAGTCGACGGCGTGCTGGTCGATGGCGGCGAGCTCGTCGTCGGTGAAGTCCGGCCGCTCGAGCGCGCCGACGTTCTGCTCCAACTGGCCGACGCTGCTGGCGCCGACGAGCACGCTGGTCACCCGCGGGTCGCGCAGCGCCCAGGCCAGCGCCATCTGCGCCAGGCTCTGCCCCCGCTCCTCGGCGATGCCGTTGAGCGCACGGACGTGCCCGAGCGCCTCCTCGGTCAGCAGGTCGGTCGACAGCGACTTGTCCTGGCTGGCGCGCGAGCCCTCGGGGACGCCGCCGAGGTACTTGCTGGTGAGCATCCCCTGCGCGAGCGGGGAGAAGGCGATGCAGCCGGCGCCGACGTCCTCGAGGGTGTCGAGCAGCCCCTCGGTCTCGATCCAGCGGTTGAGCATCGAGTACGAGGGCTGGTGGATCAGCAGCGGCGTCCCGAGGTCGGCGAGGATCTCCGCCGCCTTGGCGGTGTCCTCCGGGGAGTACGACGAGATGCCGACGTAGAGCGCCTTGCCGGCCTGGACGGCGCTGTGCAGCGCGCCCATCGTCTCCTCGAGCGGCGTGGTCGGGTCCGGCCGGTGCGAGTAGAAGACGTCCACGTACTCCAGGCCCATCCGGCGCAGCGACTGGTCGAGGCTGGCGAGCACGTACTTGCGCCCACCGCCGCCCTGGCCGTACGGGCCGGCCCACATGTCGTAGCCGGCCTTGGTCGAGACGACCAGCTCGTCGCGGTAGGGGCGGAAGTCGTCCCGGAGGTGCCGGCCGAAGTTGGTCTCGGCCGAGCCGTACGGCGGGCCGTAGTTGTTGGCCAGGTCGAAGTGGGTGACGCCGAGGTCGAAGGCGCGCCGGAGGATCGCGCGCTGCCGGTCGAGGGGGACGTCGTCGCCGAAGTTGTGCCACAGCCCCAGGCTCACCGCCGGGAGGTCCAGGCCGCTGCGGCCGGTGCGCCGGTAGGTCATGGAGTCGTAGCGGTCGTCAGCTGCGCGGTAGGCCATGGCCGCGATCCTGCCCGGCGCGCGGCCGCCCGAACCGGGCCGCCCCGGTCCTACGCTGGGACCCCGACCCGCACCGGAGGTGTGCCGTGCTGCGACTCCTCGGCGTCCTGGTCCTCGTCTGGCTGGTGGTCGCCGTCGTCGGCGCGGTGGTCGAGGGCCTGTTCTGGCTGGCCGTGGTCGGGCTGGTCCTCGTCGTCGTCACCGGGCTGGTGGGCCGGGGCGGGCGGAACACCCGCGTCTGACCGTCGGCCCGCGGTGCGGGGTGCTGCCCGGGAGGGTCGGAGGGCCCCTCCGGCCGCTGCCGCCGCGGAGGACCATCGCCGCAGCGGGGACCCGTCCGCCCGACCGCACGGAGGCGCGCGATGCCCTTCTTCGACGGCTCCCGTGGCCGCATCCACCACGCCGCCTGGCTGCCCGACGGCGAGGTCCGTGCCGTCGTCGTCTTCTGCCACGGCGGTTTCGGCGAGCACCTGGGCCTCTACGAACCCCTGGGACGGCGACTGGCCGCCGACGGCATCGCCGTGCACGCCCTGGACGCCATCGGCCACGGCCGCAGCGACGGCCAGCGCGACCTGATCCTCTCCTGGGACGACTACGTCGACGACGCGCGCACCCTGGCCGGGCTGGCGCAGGCCCAGCACCCGGGCCGCCCGCTCGTGCTCATGGGGCACTCCGGCGGCGGCGTGGCCGCACTGCTGCTGGCCCAGCGGTCCCCTGAGCTGGCGCAGGCGCTGGTCGTCTCCGCCCCACCGGCCCAGTGCCTGCCCTGGGTCGAGGCCCTGATGGCCAAGGAGGCCGACGGCGTCGAGGACCCCGACCCCAGCGCCATGTTCAGCACCCACCCCGAGTACCTGGACGCGCTGCTGCACGACCCACTGGTCCACCGCGGAACCGTCCCCCGGCAGACCATGGAGGCGGTGGAGGCCGCCTGGCCCGCGGTGGCGGCGGGCGTGGCCGAGGGCCGGCCGTCGATCCCGACCCTGTTCCTGCACGGTGAGTGCGACCCGATGGTCCCGGTCGAGCACTCGCGGGCGCTGGTCGCCAGGCTGCCCCGGGCGACGCTGCGCACCTTCCCCGGCGACCTGCACGACGTCCTCAACGAGCACGACCGGGACGCCGTGCACGACGTGGTGGCCGCGTTCATCCTCGCCCAGGTCGGCGCGGCCGTCGGCCAGGCCTGAGTCCCCCGGGTCGGCCTGGTGCACCCGGGCCGCCGCGGTCGCGGCCGGTCCGGGTGGCGAACGGTCGTGCACCACCGGATGCTGGGCCAGGGGACGCGACGGGGCGCCCCCGCCCCCGGCGAGACGAGCGAGGCAGCCCCCATGAGCATGACCGACACCGACGCCGCGACCGGTGCCCGCGACATCAAGTCGCACGACACCACGAGCTTCGCCGACCTCGGCAAGGAGATGTGGAGCTACCTGACCGGCAAGGGCGCGGCGATCAACTACGAGTTCGTCGACATGCTCGTCGAGGTGCCGCGGGAGACCGGCCCGGACGCCCCGCGGGCGACGTGGCGGCTCAACGGCACGCTACGCATCACGACTGCCGAGAACGCCAGCCGGGGATGACGCCGGACGGCGGACGCCTGGAGGTGCTCGCCGACCTGTCGATCGAGGTGGACGGCGCCCCGGTGCGGGTCGAGTCGGCCGGGAGTCAGGTGCGGGTGGTCACCGAGGACGTGCGGGGCTTCGTCGACCACCTGCGCGCGGCCGCCCGGGCGACCGGGTCCGCGTCGGCACGGGGCAGCGTGGCGACCGTGGCCGAGGCGCTGGCGGCCGAGGGGATCACGGGGGTGCTGGCGGCGCCGACCGGCGAGGTCGCCGTCCTCGGTGCCGACGTCGACTCGCCCGTCGGCCGCCTGCTGTGGGGGACGCGGCGGGTGCGCGTCGACGCGGTGCGCCTGCTGCGGTCGAGCGAAGCGGCACGGTGGGGGCTGACCGGTGCCGGGCTGGTGCTCGGCGCGCTGGTGCTCGTCCGGCTGCGGAGGCGCTGACCGCCCGGGCTGCCACGCTGCCGCCCTGGGTGTCGGGCCGATCGTGCCGAACTCACCAGCCGGTCGCCGGCCGGGCGGTACTCGGTGGAGGCCCGATCAGGCCCAGGCGGCGGCCTTGCGGCGGAGCAGGTCCCGCTCGCGCTCGTTGCCGCAGAGCTGCACCGCTCGCTGGACCTCGCGCCGCGCCTCGTCGAACCGGCCGAGCCGCGCGAGCAGCTCGGCCCGGACGCTCGGCAGCAGGTGCGACCCCGGCAGGCTGCCCGCTCGCGCCAGCCCGTCGACGAGGGGCAGCGCGGCGGCGGGCCCGTGAGCGAAGGAGACGGCGACCGCCCGGTTGAGTTCGACCACCGGGGACGGCGCGATCCGGCCGAGCACGTCGTAGAGGAGCACGATCCGCTCCCAGTCGGTCGCCGCGACCGACGGCGCGACCGCGTGGCACTCGGCGATGGCGGCCTGGACGCCGTAGGGACCGAGGCCGCGGCCGACCAGCCCGGCCTGGGCCAGTGCCGCCCGCCCGCGCCGGACGGCCGCGCGGTCCCACCGCCGGCGGTCCTGCGCCTCCAGCAGCACCGGCTCGCCGTCGTCGCCGACGCGCGCGGGGAACCGGGCGGCGGTGAGCTCGAGGAGGGCAAGCAGGCCGTGCACCTCCGGCTCGCCGGGCACCAGCCGCGCCAGCACGCGGGTGAGCCGGACCGCCTCGCGGGCCAGGTCCGGCCGGATCCACTCGGTCCCGGAGGTGGCCGTCGACCCCTCGGTGAAGACGAGGTACAGCACGCTGAGCACCGAACCCAGCCGCGCGCGCCGCTCCTCGGGCGGCGGCACCTCGAACGGCACCCGCGCCGCGGCGAGCGTCCTCTTGGCCCGCGTGATGCGCGCCTGCACGGTGGCGGTCGGGACCAGGAAGGCCCGGGCGATCTCGTCGCTGGTCAGACCGCTCACGACGCGCAGGGTGAGCGCGACCTGCGCCTCGCGCGAGAGCACCGGGTGGCAGGCGGTGAACACCAGCGCGAGCACGTCGTCGTCTATGCGGTCGGGGTCCCAGAGCAGGTCCCGGTCCGGTCCGCCGGGGTCGGGCGCGGCCGTCCCGGTGACGGCACCGCCCTCGGTCAGGTCCCGGGACAGCACGGCGTACCGCTCGTCGAGGGCCGAGCGGCGGCGGAAGGCGTCAACGGCGCGGCGTCGTCCCACGGTCAGCAACCACCCGGCGGGCTCGCGCGGCACGCCGTCCCGGGGCCAGGTGACCAGCGCCTCGGCCAGTGCCTCCTGGGCCACGTCCTCGGCCAGGGCGAGGTCCCCGGTGTAGCGGGCGAGGGTCGCGGTGATGCGCGCGGACTCGATCCGCCACACCGCCTCGACCACCTCCCGGCCGCCCGTGGAGCGGGGGGTGGCCGGGCGGCCACCCCCCGGACGGCTCACAGCTGGCCGGTCGCCACCCGCCACTCCCGCTCCTTCCGGATCCACTCGTTGTCCTGCGGGAACTCGTCGATGCTGGCGACGCGGCGGATCTCGGCCTTGCTGCCCGGACCGGCCATCGGCGCCCGCTTGGCCCACTCCACGGCCTCCTCCAGCGAGGCCACGTCGAGGATCCAGAAGCCGCCGAAGAGCTCCTTGGTCTCCCCGTACGGGCCGTCGGTGACCACCGGGGGTTGCACGGAGTAGTCGACGACGACGCCCTTCGCCGCGTCCTCCAGCCCCTCGGCCGCGACCAGGACGCCGGCCCGGATCATCTCGTCGTTGAACCGGCCCATGGACTCGAGGACCTCGGAGAAGTCGACGTCCCGGGAGGCGGCGTACGTCTCGTCGGTGGCACGCATGATCAGCATGTACTTCACGGTGGTCTCCCTACCGTTCCCGGGTCCCCGTCGGACCCTCTCACCCCTCGGTCGAACGGCGGCACCCCCGGATCGACACCGCGCACGAGGGATCCACACGGTCACCCGGGCGGCCGGCGACCGAGCACCGCCAGCAGCCGGTCCTGCGCCGGTGCGTCGTCCGGCACGGGGACCGGCGGCCCGTACATGCCGCTGGCCTGCAGCTGCTCACCGAGTGCGAGGACGCCGGGCAGCAGGGCCTGGACCGCGTCGGGATCGAGGTCGGCCGGACGTCCGGTCGCCGTCGCCAGGTCCCACGTATGGACCACGGGCTCGACGAGGGCGATGCCGAGGAGCTGCTCGACGGTCCGCGGGCCCAGCAGGGTGGGCCACTACGGCGCCGGGTGCGGCACCGTCGAGCGCCGCGACGGCTGCCCGGTGCGCGCGCCGCCACGAGCCGGCGGGGTCCGGGCCGGCGAGCAGGCCGAGTGCCTCCGGCTCGGGGACCGGCGCCCGGGGGCCCTCCCCGGCGAGCATTGCGAGCACCTGGCCCTGCCCGTCGACGACGTGACCCAGCAACTGGCGGACCGACCAGCCGGAGCAGGGCGTGGGCGCGTCCCAGCGCTCCGCCGGGACGGCGTCAACGACGGCGCCGAGCCGATCCAGGGCCCGCAGGTACCGCGCGACCGCGTCGTCCGGCCGGGTCACGGGGCGCCGACCGGGCCGGGCACGGGCAGCGCCGCGGCGGAGGGGACGACGTGGTCGACGAGGCCGTACTCGCGGGCATGTCCGGCGGTGAACCAGCGGTCGCGGTCGGAGTCGCGCTCGATCTGCTCGACGCTCTGCCCGGAGTGCTCCGCCTGCAGCTGGTTGATGTCCCGCTTGAGGCGCCGCAGCATGTCGGCCTGGATGGTGATGTCCGACTGCGTCCCGCCGACCCCCGCCGAGGGCTGGTGCATCATGATCCGGGTGTGCGGCAGCGAGAACCGCTTCCCGGGCGTGCCCGCGGTGAGCAGGAACTGCCCCATCGAGGCGGCCATCCCGAACGCGTAGGTCGCGACGTCGCAGTCGATGAAGCGCATGGTGTCGTAGACGGCCATCCCGGCGCTGACCGAGCCGCCCGGCGAGTTGATGTACAGGTGGACGTCCCGGCGCGGGTCGTCGGCCGAGAGCAGCAGCATCTGCGCGCAGAGCTGGTTGGCGATGTCGTCGTCCACCTGGCTGCCGAGGAACACGATGCGCTCCCGCAGCAGCCGGTCGGAGACGGCGTCGTGCAGTGACGCGGGCCCGTTCCCTGCCTGCAGGAACGGCGCGTCGACGCTGGTGGGTGTGGTGGCGTGCATGGACCGACCCCTTCCGTGGACCTGTGGTCGGAGTCAATCGCCCACCACCACGGGATGCGCGGCCGGAATGGCGCATTTCGCCCGTCGCGCAATTCTTGTGCCTGCAGCGAAATGGTCCGACCGCGATCGTCGAGGACGGCGGCGCAGCCGGGACGTCCGTCGTCCCCCGCGTCTCCCAGGTGGGTGGTGCAGGCTCCGACTGCGCCCCTGCACCGACACCGCGAGGAGCCGCCCGTGACGAACCCGCCCGCCGTCCTCGTGCACGGCAACCCCGAGACCCCGGCGCTGTGGGACCCCCTCGCGAGCTGCCTGCAGCGAGACGTCGTCCGGCTGGCCCCGCCCGGCTTCGGTGCGCCGCTGCCGCCGGGCTTCGGAGCGACCGTGCTCGAGTACCGCGACTGGCTGGTCGGGGAGCTCGAGCGGATCGGCGAGCCGGTCGACCTGGTCGGCCACGACTGGGGCGGCGCCCACGTCGTGAACGTGGCCATGGCGCGGCCCGACCTGGTGCGCAGCTGGGTCAGCGACGCGGTCGGCATCTTCGACGAGGACTACCTCTGGCACGACCTGGCGCAGGCGTGGCAGCAACCGGGCGTCGGCGAGGAGTCGATCGCGCAGATGCTGGGCGGCAGTCCCGCTGACAAGGCCGCGCGGCTGGTGTCGTTCGGCTTTCCGCAAAGCGTGGCGGAGCAGGTGGCCGCCGGGCAGGACGACGACATGGGCCGAGCGGTCCTGGCGCTCTACCGCTCGGCGGCCCAGCCGGCGATGACCGAGGCGGGCCGGTCGCTGGAGGCCGCCGCCGCCCGCCCCGGGCTGGCGCTGCTCCCGTCGGAGGACTCCTTCGTCGGCACGGACGCCCAGCGGCGTCGTGCTGCGGCCCGCGCCGGTGCCCGGGCCGAGGTGCTCGACGGCCTCGGGCACTGGTGGATGGTCGAGGACCCCCAGCGCGGTGCCGCGGTGCTCGAGGGCTTCTGGACCACCCTCTGACCGCGCCCGCCTCAGCCCGACCGCAGCACGCGGAAGCGCAGGCTGGTCCGCGGGCCGACGTCGTCGACGCCGAGCTTCTCCAGGGCCAGGGGCGGTGTGCCGTCGAACAGCCGCAGACCGGCGCCGAGCAGGACGGGCATGACGTCGACGCGCAGTTCGTCGACCAGGCCCGCGGCGAGCAGCTGGCGGTTGAGGTCGACGCCGCCGACCACGGTCACGGCCCGCTCCCCCGCCGCCGCGGCGGCCTGCGCGACGGCGGACACGACACCGTCCGTGACGAACGTGAAGGACAGCCGTTCGTTGCGCTTGGGCGCGACCGCGGGCGGCGTGTGGGTGAGCACGAAGATCGGCACCTGCAGCTCGTAGCTGTCGGCGTAGCTGTCGGTGTCGCCGGCCATCTCGAACGTCCGGCGGCCCATCAGCACCGCGCCGGTCTCGTCCTGCATCGCCCTCATGTACGGTGAGTCCTGCAGGTCGACGAGGTCGGTGTACAGCGCGGCCGCGCTGCCCTCGGCGTCCTGCACGTAGCCGTCCAGCGACACCGTCATCCCCGCGATCAGCCGGGCCATGGGTCCCTCCCGTCCTCGTCGTCCTGCCAGTGGGACCGGCCGGCCGGGCCGGACTCATCGCCACCGGTCGGCTACCCCGGGGGTTTCGGTGGTGCGAGGTGACCACCCTCCGCAGGGCCACCCGGGACGACGAGCGCCGGCTCGCGGCGCTCGACCGCGCGACGTGGTCGCCGGCCGTGGCTCCCGTGCCGCTGTGGCCGGATGACGTCGACCTCTTCGCCCATGACGCGCCCGAGGACGTCCTCGTCGCCGAGCTGGACGGCGCAGTGGTCGGCTACGTGAAGCTGCGCCGGCCGACGGCCGTGGCGGCCAACCGGCACGTCCTCCAGGTGGGCGGGCTGGCGGTCGACCCGGCCGCGCAGCGCCGCGGCGTGGGGCGGGTGCTGGTGGCCGCGGCGATCGAGGAGGCCCGGCGGCGCGGCGCGCGACGGCTGACCCTCTACGTGCTGGCGACCAACCACGGGGCACGAGCGCTCTACGCCGACTGCGGCTTCGCGGTGGAGGGGGTGCGCCGCGGGGAGTTCCTGCTCGAGGGCCGGTACGTGGACGACGTCCTCATGGCCGTGTCGCTGGAGCCGGGATGAGCACCCCTCGCGCGCGGACACTGCAGCCGGCTCGACGACGGCGCCGGGCAGCGGTACCGCCGGGTCGGGTCCCGCCCTTGGCTGCTGGAGTGCGCTGCGGAGCTGAGGAGCCGGCGTGTGACCGCCCCTTCACGGCTCAGTAGGGCGGTGGCTCGGTGACGGCGGTGAGTCCGGTGGGGGTGGTGACGGTGAGGGTGCCGTCGGGGGCGAGGTCGTGGCGCCAGCCGGGGGCCTGGTGCTTGCCGCGGTGGTCGCCGGTGCAGTAGCCGGCCAGGTTCGCCGCGGCGGTCCGCCCGCCGACGGCGTGCGGCCGGTGGTGGTCCAGCTCGCCGGCGTCGGGCACCCGGCGGCGGCAGCCGGGAAACCGGCAGCGGCGGTCCCGGGCCCGGCCCTGCCGGTCCAGCGCGGCGGTCGGCCGGTAGCCGTCGGTCGGGTCGGGCGGGGCCAGGCCGGGCCGGCCGGTGAGGTCGTGGGTGCAGGACTGCGGGCGACGGCGGCAGGCCGGCTTGCCGCAGGTGCCGGTGCGGCGCAGCCCGGGCAGGTCGGTCAGCGTGAGCAGTGCGCCGCTCACCGCGTCGGCGAGCACCAGGCGCGGCCGGTCGGCCAGCCCGCCACCGGCGGTCGCGTCCAGCAGCGCGGCGAGCCGCTCGCGCTGGGCGTCCGCGGCCACCGCCAGCGCGCCGAGGGTGTCGGTGGCCGCACCGACCTGACCGGCCGGGCCCGCCGCCCAGACGGCCTCGTCGGCGGCGTCGGCCTGGGCCGCGGTGCGCACACTGCGGGCGGCGTGGCCGAGTGCCGTGCGGGCGGCGTGCACCGCCGCCCCGGCACCCTCCACCGCCCGGTCCGCGGCCGCCCACCAGCCACCCGGCGGCGGGTCGCCGCCCGGCGGCCGAGCGGTGTCCGGTGACGGTGCCCGGTCGGTGTCCGGCGGGCCTTCGGAGTCCGGCATCCCGGCGGATCGGGTGCCCGCATCCTCGGCGGCGCAGAGGCGAGGGGTGCCGGGACCGGGCGGCCAGTCGGATCCGTCGCGCTCGACCTCGGTGAGATCGTCGGCGGACAGCGGGTCCGGTTCCCCGTCGGGCTCCTCGAGCAGCTCGCCGGCGAACAGGCGGCGCTCCACCTCGTCCCACCAGGCAGCCAGCTCGGCCTGCTCGACCTCCTGCCATGCCACAGCGGGCGCCGGCTCTGCCTCGGGCACATCCGCAACCGGCGACTGGCCGGCGAAGGCGCGCACCAGCTGGCGGGCCAGCTCCGCCGGCAGCACCTCCCCGTCCAGCTCGGCCGGGGCGTCCCCGCCCAGCATGGTGGCCACCGACGCCACGATCGTGAGCAGCACCCGCACCGGCGGCAACTCCGTCTCACCGGGCCGCAGCACCAGGTCCAGCAGCGCGTCGACCATCTTCTGCCCGCGGGTGCGCACCGGCCCGCCCGGCTCGTCCACCAGCGCCTCGGCGCACCGCACCAGGGCGCCGTAGAACGCCCGCGCCTCGGGCAGCGCGCAGTACACGCTCACCACACCCATGCCCTCGACCCGGTCCGGCCGGATCGAGACCCCGCGCTCCGCCAGGGCCCTCGCCAGCCGCCGCCCGGCGGCCGCCGCGTCCCGCTTTGCCACCAGCACGCGGGCCTTGTCGCCCAACTGCGCCGGCGACGTCACCGTCCGGCGGCGACCCACCCAGGTCAACAGCTCGGCCTCGATCTCCGCGCGCAGCCCGTCGTCGGCGACCGGTGCGACCTTGTCCAGCAGGTGCCACAGATGCCCCCGGTGCAGCAGCCCGCACTCCAGCGCACCCAGCGTCGCGGGCAGCCGGGACACCAGCGTCAGGGACTCCTCCAGCAGCACCTCCGCGGCCCGCCGGGTCAGGTTCAGCGCGATCGCCAGCTCCGGCGTCGCCCACTCCGACACCGCCCGCAGCACCTCCGGACGGGCCGCCCACCGCTCGGCCGACATCGCCCCGGGCTCCCCCTGCGCCCGGTCGACCGACGCCGGCCGGGACGCGGCGAACGCCGCCACCGCCCGGGCCCGGACCGCCGTCTGCCGGGCGATCTCCCGATCCGCGGCCTGCACCGCGCCCAGCGGCCCGGACGCCCACCCCACCACGGGCGCAGACACGGTGCCCGCCCCGTCGTCCATGTGTTCGATCATACGTTCGAAACGCGGATAGTACAAGGTGAACCTGCAGGTCAGGGCTGCTCTGGGAGATCCAGCCCGACTCGACCACCCGCCCGGTGCAGCGGCCGGGCCTGACGTCGCCCAGCCCGCTTCTGCTTGCATGTCGGCGTGACCGACGGACAGAACGCCCTGACCGGCCTGCGCGTCGCCGTGCTCGGTCCCGGTGGGGTCGGCGGCCTGCTGGCGGCGCTGCTCGCGCGAGCCGGCGCGGCGGTCACCTGCCTGGCCAGTGCGACGACGGCGGAGCGGTTGCGCGCCGACGGCATCCGGGTGGAGAGCGGGCAGTTCGGCGACTTCACGACCTCGGTGGAGGCCGCGGAGCGGCTGGCCGAGCCGGTCGACGTCCTGCTCGTGACCGTCAAGGCCACGCAGCTGGACGACGCCCTGGAGCGGGCGCCGGCCGACGTGCTCGGCGACGCGCTCGTGGTGCCGCTGCTCAACGGCGTCGAGCACGTCGACCACCTGCGCCGGCGTTACCCGCAGGCGGGCGTCGTGCCGGCGACGATCCGCGTCGAGAGCACCCGCACGGCACCGGGTCTGATCCAGCACGGCAGCCCGTTCGTCACCGTCGACCTGGTCGCCGTCCCCCCGCTCGAGCAGCGGGTGCGACGGCTGGCCGACGCCCTCGAACGGACCGGCGTGACCGTGCGGGTCGGGGACGGCGAGGCGGCCGCGCTGTGGAGCAAGCTGAACTTCCTGGCGCCGCTGGCCCTGCTGACCACCGCCGCCCAGGCGACCGCCGGCGAGGTCCGCGCGTCGCGGCGGGAGGACCTCGTGGCCATCATCGGCGAGGTGGCCGCCGTCGCCCGTGCCGAGGGCGCGCCCGCCGACGAGGACCAGGTCGTCGCCTTCTTCGACGGCGTCCCCGCGGGCATGCGCTCGTCGATGCAGCGCGACGCCACGGCCGGTCGCCCGCTCGAGCTCGACGCCATCGGCGGGGCCGTGGTGCGGGCCGCCACCCGGCACGGGATCGCCGTCCCGGTCACCGCCCGCTACGTCGACGAGCTGCGGGAGCGCCACCCGGGGAGCTGACCGTCCTCCAGGGTCAGCGTGAACAGCACCCGGTGCAGCCCGGGCCCGTCGTGGTCACAGTGCACCGGGACGCAGTCCACGGCGTCGTCGCCGGGGACGACCGCGAAGCCGAGTCCGCGGTGGAACCGCACCGAGGTGGCGTTGCCCGGACTGGTCAGGCAGGACAGCCGACGGGCGCCCCGCCCTGCGACGTGCTCGGCGAAGCGGCGGTAGAGCGCACCGGCCACACCCTGGCGGTGCAGCGCCGGGTCGACGCCGACGAAGTGCACGTAGCCGACGTCGGGCTGCGCCGAGGACAGGAACCCGACGAGGAAGGCGCGCAGCTCTCCGGCGGCGTCCTCGACCACCCAGCTGCTGTCGGAGAAGTGCTCGAAGAACAGCCGGGACAGCAGCAGCGCCCGCTGCCGCGTGCCGTCCGGACCGCCCAGACCGTCCCACCACGAGTCGACCACCGCGACGACCCGGCCGTGGTCGTCGGGCACGGGGTGGCGGGCGCTCAGGCCGGGTGGGAGTTCGCCGGTCACGGCACTCCCTGGGACGACGGCGCGACGTGCCCGGCGAGCCAGCGGAGGAACACCGGCTCGACCAGCGCGGCCAGCCGCGCGTATCCGCGGGTGGACGGGTGGTACGCGTCGCCGGCCGCGACCTCCGCGACCCACACCGCGTCGTCCGCCAGCCCCGTGGTGTCGACGAACGGCACCGACCGCCCGGCGCAGAGCTGCGCCATCCCGGCGGAGAGGTCGGCGGCGCGGGCGCTCTCCCCGGCGTCCGATCCCGGCGGCGGACCCACCATCAGCGCCGGCCAGCTCCGCGCAGCTGCGCCGTCGAGCACCTCGGCCAGCGCGGCCAGCGACCGCTCCCGCGCGACCCGCCGGCGCCCGTCCTCGAGCACGACGTCGTTGAGGCCCACCGCGACGACCGCCCCGTACCGGTCGCCGTCCCGCAGCCGCCACGACGCCTCCGCCACGAAGCGCCGCGCGACGTCGACGGCGGTGTCCCGCCGCACCCCGAGGCCGTAGGCGGTCAGCTCCCAGCCCGCCGCGCGGGCGGCCGCCGTGACGGGCCCGACCCAGCCCGCGCCGGCGGGGTCACCGACGCCCGCGGTGAAGGAGTCGCCGAGGACGCACACCCGGACGTCCGGACCGCCGGTCACGGCAGCGCGGGACGACGCCCCCCGGGCCGGCCACCGCGGCGTCGCGACGTCACGGCGGCGGCGGCGACGGCGGAGGCGGCGGGTCCGGCGGTCACACCGGCAGCGTAGTGCCGCACCGGGGCCGAGCTGCCGTACCCGCGGGGGCGCGAGGATGCCCGCGTGACCGCCGTCGTCCGCCTCGGTGCGGAGTGCGACCTGACCCGGGAGTCCGGCCCCGAGCTCTCCTTCGGGGTGACCGAGTTCGCCGACCTCGCCGACGGGCGGCGGCTGGTCCTGCGCGCGGACCGCGGCTTCACGAGCCGGCTGCACGGGCCGGGCGCCGACGAGTCCGGGGCGGCGTGGCGGCACGAGACGCTCGCGGGGCTGGCGGCCGACGTCCTCGCGACCGTCCTGCCCGACGACGCCGAGGAGACCGGCGAGGACCACCCGTGGCGGGAGCTCGCCGGTCTCCTGCGCGCCCGTGGTGTGGCGGTCTCTACCGCCGAGCTGCGCCGTGTGCCCTACGTCGTCGAGCTCAGCGACCGGGTGCGGGCGCGTCTGCCGCCCGCGCCGTGACGAGCTGCGCCGCGAGCCCGTGGTCGCCGTCCCCGTCGGTGGACGGGCACAGCGAGCAGACGTGGCAGGCCGGCGTCTCCTCCCGACCCCCGGGCAGCAGCCGGGAGACGCGGACCCGTGCGGTGGGGGGTCAGGCCCGGCCGAGGGCGGCGAGCCGCTCGGCGCGGGCGGCGCGCAGCAGCGGCACCAGCCGCGGGTCGTCGAGGTCCTCGGCGCGGCGCACGGTGAGCTTGCGGAACGCCGTGCCGGCGCCGTCGAGAAGGCCGCCGTGGTCGAGGGAGGCGCCGTGGTTGAAGCCGAGGTTCAGGTGCCGGGCGAAGGTCGCGAGGTAGGCGTAGTGCTCGCTGTTCTTGGCCGGGCCGACGCCGTAGCCGACCGTGCCCTGGTGCGGCCACACCACCCGCACGACGTCCGGGTCGACCTGCCGCACCAACGCGTCGGCCGCGCGCACCAGGTCGGCCACCCCGGGCGCGAGCCGGGTCAGCAGGACGTCGAGGTCACCGGTGCTCACCGCGACAGTGGACCACCCAGGCCCGAGCACCGGCCTCAGACCGCCAGCAGCAGCTTCCCGGTCGTCCGGCGTCCCTCGAGGTCCTCGTGCGCGCGCCGGGCCTCGGCCAGCGGGTACCGGCCGCCGATGCGGACGTCGAGCCGGCCGGCGGCGACCATCCCCAGCACCGCCCCGGCCCGCTCCCGCAGCATCCGCGGCGTGCGCGTGTAGGTGCCGAGCGTGGGCCGCTGGACGTAGAGCGAGCCGTGCAGCGCCAGCTGCTGCAGCTGCAGCGGCTCGGGCTGCCCGCTGGCGGCGCCGTACAGGATCATCCGGCCGGTCGGGCGCAGCGCGGTCAGCCCCGCGGCGAAAGTCGTGCGACCGACGCCGTCGTACACGGCCGCGGCGCCCTCGCCGCCGGAGAGCTCGCGCACCCGCGCGGGGAAGCCGTCGTAGCCGACGACGACGTCGTCGGCGCCGGCGTCGCGCGCGAGCTCGGCCTTCTCCTCGGTCGAGACCGTCGCCAGCACGTGACCGCCGCGGTCGCGCACCAGCTGGGTGAGCAGCAGCCCCACCCCGCCGGCGGCGCTGTGCACGACCACCCAGTCGCCCTCGGCGACCGGGTGCGAGTCGGCGGCGAGGTACTGGGCGGTGCAGCCCTGCAGCATGACGGCGGCGGCCACGTCGAGCGGCACCCCGTCGGGCACCGGCACCAGCTCGTCGCGCGACGCGGCCACCCGGGCGGCGTAGCTGCCGGGGACGTCGAGCCAGGCGACCCGCTCCCCGGTGCCGACGACGGTGCCCGCGCCCTCCGCGCCGGCGACCCTGGGGAGCTCGCCGCCGTAGGGCGGACGGCCCTCCCGCTCGTACACGTCGCGGAAGTTGACGCCGGCGGCGGCGACGTCGACCAGCACCCGGTCCTCGCCGGGCTCGGGGTCGGGCACCTCCCGGACGGTCAGCACCTCCGGTCCACCGGTCCGCTCCATGAGCACTGCCTGCACGTCGCCTCCCGTCGTCGGCCCTGTCCGGTGCCTACCACGGACGCCGGCGTCCCGCCGGGCGCCGCCGGCAGGTCAGGCCGGGGCCAGCACCCTGCGCGCGACGACCGCCGGCCGCCGCCCGGCGGGGAGTGCCGTGCGCCGGGTCCGCAGGACGGCGCAGGTGACGACGGCGCAGAGCAGCCCGGAGCCCGCCGACAGCCACACCGCCGGCTGGCCGAGCAGCAGGCCGTAGCCGGTCCAGGAGGCGCACGAGCCGGCACCGAGGTACCAGCGCGCCGGCGACATCGCGGACAGGTCCCGGGTCCGGCCGAGGAGGATGCCGAGGAGCTGGGGCAGCGCGGCGACGACGCCGACCAGGGTGACGGCCGCGCTCAGCAGGGCCGCGACCCCGGCCGTCGCCGCACCGAGGACGACGGCGACGACGCTGCCCGCGGCGAGCGCGGCCAGGACGGCGGCCCCGGCGGCGGTGCGCTGCAGGACCTCGGGCGAGCGCAGCTGTGGCTGGGCGCGCAGCAGGGCGGCCAGGACGGCGGTGTTGCCGGCGCCGACGACGGCGTGGGTGGCGATCTGCGGCCCGTCGCCGACGAGCAGGCCGAAGGTGAACCAGCAGCGGTCGAGCCCGACGGCGAGCCAGCTGCCGGTCGGGGAGAGTCCACGGGTGCGGCCGTGCCGGCAGGAGAGCCAGACCTGGGGCCAGACGACGGTGATGCTCAGGGTGGCCGCGGCGAAGCCGAGGGCGGCGATCATGGTGGAGCGGGGTTCCGTTCGGGTGGACTGCGCGGGGCGCGGCCACCGGCGGGCTGGGGCGGCTCGACGCCGGCTCCGGGCGCTCGTCGGTGGGCGGCAGCGCGACGGCTGCAGGGATGACCGGAGGGGTCATCGGCACTCGGCACCCGTGACGGGAGGCGATCCGGCGTGATCGCCCTGTGACCTCGCTCGCTCCCCGCCCTCGGCGGTCCCGCGGACGCCGGTGCCCCGGTCCCGCGGGTGCGGGGACCGGGGCACCGGTCGGCGAGCTCTCGGCGCGGCGTCAGGCGTCGAGCCCCGGAAAGGCGGGGGTCGCCTCCTCGCCGTCCCAGGTGACGCGGGAGGTGGAGGCGTCCTCGCTCAGCTAGCCGCGACGCCCGGTGCGCGGCAGGGCGAGGGCGGCAGCGAGCCCGGCGGCCAGCACGGCCGTCGTGACGGCGAAGGCGGCCTGGTAGGAGACGGCGTCGGTCAGCCAGCCGGCCGCGAGCGGCCCGACGATGGCGCCGAGGTCGGCCGACATCTGGAACACCGCCACCACCCGGCCGCCGCGGGCCGGGCTGACGTCGGCGACCAGCGCGGCCGGCACGCTGGCGAGGAAGGAGGCGGCCAGCCCGAACAGCGCCATCGACAGCAGGAAGACCCAGAGCACCGGAGGCAGCACGAGTGCCGCGGTCGAGGCCGTGGCCAGGGAGGCGCCGAGGACCAGCGCCGGGCGCCGTCCCCACGTGTCGGCCAGGCGTCCCGACCGCAGCAGTCCCAGGGCCTGCGCCACCGAACCGGCGAGCAGCCCGGCGCCGGCCCAGGCCACGGTGCGGCCCAGCTCCTCGGTGACGTACAGGGGCACCAGCGAGTTGCGGACACCGAACAGCACCCAGCCCACGCCCAGGTTGGCCACCAGCGCGGCCAGGTACACCCGCGAGCGCAGGGCCGTCCGCAGGTCCACGGGGTCGGTGGTGGCGGCCGGGCCGGTCGCCGCCGGCGCCGCGGAGCGCTGGGTCACGGCGGACGGGCGCAGCAGGACCATGGCGACCGAGCCGGCCAGCAGCAGGAAGCCGGCGTAGAGCAGGAAGGGCAGCCGCGGCGAGAGCTCGGCGAGCAGCCCGCCGGCCGCCGGGCCGGCGATCCCGCCGAGGATGAACCCGCCCTGCCACGTCGCCGCGGCGCGACCGCGGTGCGAGGGCGGGGCGACCCGCAGCAGCAGCGACAGCGCGGCCACGGTGAACATCGCGCTGCCCACGCCGCCGGCCGCGCGCAGGGCGAGGAAGAGCGGGAAGGACCCCGCCAGACCCGCCAGGCCGGTGGTGACCGCGACGATGGCGAGGCCGGCGGACAACACCGTCCGCTCGCCGAATCGCTCGACCAGCGAGCCGCCGCCGAAGGCCGAGACGAAGCGGAAGAACGCGAAGGCGCTGACGGCCAGCCCGACGGCCGTCGTCCCGACCCCGAAGGACCGGGCGTACAGCGGGATCGCCGGTGCCACGATGCCGAAGCCGAGGGCGACGACGAAGGCGACGACGGCGAGGATGCCGACCTCACGGGGCAACTCCGTCCGCCCCCGCCACAGCACGCCCCGGATGCTCGCACGGCGCCGGCCGGGGCACGTCGGGGGCCCGGCCACCGTTCACCTGGGTCAGGGCCGGCACGTGAGCTGATCCACGTGCCGTCGGATTCGACTCATCTCGTTTCGTGGCAGACGGCCCGCAACCCGTGCGTGCTCGGCGTCGGTCCACCACCGCCCCCCGCAGGCACGCGTGGTCACCCGCCGTCCCGACATGCCGCGCGGAGGCTTTCGCCTCTGCCCCGTCCCCGTGACCGGAGTCACGGTAGCGACCGTCCCGGAAGCCGTGACCGCGCCCGGGCCGCTCGTGAGGCGCTCACCTGCCCCGCCCCCGGTCTGCGACTTCCCCGCGCCGAGTTCCAGCCGAGGGGCGGAGCCGACCATGACGACCGTCGAAGATCAGACCGGCAGTGCCATCCGCCCGTTCCGCGTGGAGTGTCCCGAGGAGGCGCTGGACGACCTGCGGCGCCGCCTCGCGGCGACCCGCTGGCCGAGCAGAGAGCTGGTGCACGACCGCTCGCAGGGAGTGCAGCTGGCGACGATGCAGGCGCTGGCCCGCTACTGGGCCAGCGAGTACGAGGGCCGCCGGGTCGAGGCGAGGCTGAACGCGCTGCCGCAGTTCACCACCGAGATCGACGGGGTGGACGTCCACTTCATCCACGTGCGCTCACCGCACGAGGACGCGCTGCCGCTGATCATGACGCACGGCTGGCCCGGCTCGGTCGTCGAGCTGCTGGAGACGGTCGGCCCGCTCACCGACCCGACCGCGTACGGCGGTACCGCCGAGGACGCCTTCGACCTCGTCCTCCCCTCCATCCCCGGCTACGGCTTCTCCGGCGAGCCGGCCGAGCTCGGCTGGAACGCCGGCCGCACGGCGCGGGCCTGGGCGGAGCTGATGAACCGCCTCGGCTACACCCGCTACGTCGCACAGGGCGGCGACGTCGGCGCCGCGGTCACCGACGCGATGGCGCGCCAGGCAGCCGCGGGGCTCGTGGGCATTCACACCAACCTGCTCGTGACGGTGCTGGGCGCGCCGCAGACCGGGAACACCGAAGAGGAACGCGCCGCCCTCGAGGCGCTCGCCACGTTCCGAGCCACCGGGTTCGGCTATTTCCTGGAGATGGCCACCCGGCCGCAGACGATCGGCTACGCCCTGCTGGACTCGCCCGTCGCGCTGGCCGCCTGGCTGCTCGACCACGACACCGACAGCTATTACAAGATCACCCGCGCCTTCGTCGACGGGCAGCCCGCCGGCAACCTCACCCGCGACCACATCCTGGACAACCTCACCACGTACTGGCTGGGCGCCACGGGCGCCACCGCGGCCCGGTCCTACTGGGAGGATGGACGGGCGCAGGCGATGGCGGCCGGCCAGGCTCCTCCGCCGGTCCGGATCCCGGTCGGTTACACCACGTTCCCCGGCGAGATCTTCCGGGCCCCGCGCAGCTGGGTCGCGGCGAGCTATCCCACCCTCAGCTACTTCAACGAGGCCGAGCGGGGCGGGCACTTCGCCGCCTGGGAGGAGCCGGAGCTGTTCGCCACCGAGCTTCGGGCGGCGTTCCGCTCTCTGCGCCGACCACAGATCCCCACGCCACGCACCGCACCGTCCGCCTCGGGGGAGCCCGACACGATCGTCCTGGTGCACGGGTTCTGGGTGACCCCGCGCAGCTGGGAGGGCTGGAAGGCCCGGTACGAGCAGCGCGGCTACCAGGTGCTCACCCCGGCCTACCCCGGATTCGAGGTGGAGGTGGAGGCGCTCAACGCCGACCCGACGCCGATCGCCGAGCTGACCCTGCCGCAGGTGATCGCGTCCCTGGAGGAGTTGCTGCGCACCCTGGACCGCCCGCCGATCCTGATGGGCCACTCGGCCGGCGGCACGCTCGTGCAACTGCTGCTCGACCGCGGCCACGGCGCGGTCGGCGTCGTCCTCAACTCCGCACCCACCGAGGGCGTCCGGGTGCTGCCGCTGTCCCAGCTGCGCTCGACCTTCGTCGCGTTCAAGAACCCGGCCAACCGGCACCGCGCCGTCGGGCTCACCTACGAGCAGTGGCGCTACGCCTTCACCAACACGTTCCCCGAGGAGGATTCGCGGCGGCTCTACGAGCGCTACGCGATCCCCGCGTCCGGCCGAATCCTGTGGAGCTCGGTGCTGGCCAACTTCATGCCGGGCCCCCAGGACGCGGCGGTCGACTACGCCAACGACGACCGGGCTCCGCTGCTGTTCGTCTCCGGCGGCGAGGACCACCTCATGCCGCCGAGCGTGCAGCGGTCGAACGTCGAGCACTACCGCTCGCCGCACACGCTCACCGAGCACGAGGAGTACCCCGGGTTCGCGCACCTGCTGCCGGCCCAGGACGGCTGGGAGGCGATCGCCGACCACGTGCTCGACTGGGCGGTCGCCCACGCGCGGCGCACGCGCCCCGAGGTCGCCGGCGCGCGGTGACCGAGCCGCCTGTGCCGCATCGCCGAGGAGGAGACGGCGGAGCGGGACTCAGGTGCCACGGGTGATCGGCGCCGTGGCCTCAGCCCGGAGGATGAGCTGGGTCGCGGCCTCGGGCTGCGACACGAACGAGACGTGCGAGGCCGGCACCTCCACGATGGTGGCGTTCGCGCGCTCGGCCGTGAACCGCTGCAGCGCCGGTGGGATCGCGTTGTCCTCGGTGCCGAGCAGGTACCAGCAGGGGACCCGTCCTTCCAGGCCGGCGGGCTCGACGGCCCGGTGAAGGCGGCCTCGGCGAACGGCCGCTGCGCCGCGGCCATGACGGTGGCCGTGGCCGGGTCCACGTCGGCGGCGAAGGCTTCGTGCAACGCCGCAGGGTCGAGGTAGAGGTCGACGCCCGGATTCCCGTCGGACCGGTGAACGGCACGGGCCGGATGGCCGGCCGCACGAGGCTGCCTTCGAACCTCTCGAAGAGCTGCTGCTGGCTCTCGCCCTCGTCGGGCATCCAGCCGTTGAAGTAGACGAGCGCCGTGACCTGGTCGTTGCCGGTCGCGGCGGCCGAGATGACGATGCCGCCGTACGAGTGCCCGACCAGTGCGATGGGCCCGGTCAGGGTCTGCAGGAAGTCCGCGAGGTCAGTCGCGTCGCCCGGTGGTCCGCGCAGCGGATTGCCGAACCCGATGGCGCGGAAGCCTCGGTCCTGCAGGGCGCAGATCTGCCGGTCGAATCCCCTTCCGCGATCCGGACGGCCGGGAGTGGCTCCTCACGGGAACGAAGGAAGTCTGGCTGCAGCGCGGCCGTAGCCCCTGGCGGGCAGTCACCCGCATGACCGCGCGCCTGGCGCCGGGCGACGCACGCCACGCCGCCGCCGATCGCCCCGGGCGGCTCCGGCTCTCGCCCTGGCGGGTCGCCCAGCTCGTGGGTTCCCTCCGCCCGACCGGGGAGGCGAGCCTCGTCGACCGGGCGTGGGCCGTGATCCGGTTCGTCCTGTTCTTCGCCCGGACCGCGACCACGGCACTCCTGCGTCGAGCTGCGGTTCCACCGCGGGCCAGCGGTGCCACAGGCGGTTCCGCTCGTCACCCGTGGCAGCGCGGGCGCGCCCCGGGCGACGGCCCTGGCCGACCAGCCGGACGACGGCGTCCGGGTGCGCCTGCAGGTTGAGCCACCAGGCAGGCTGCCTCTCGTCCCAGCCGTTCATCGCGAGCGCGACGAGGTCGGCGCCGTCCTCGAGATGGCCGATGATCACGCTGCTCTCCTGGCAGGACCACCGCCCGACGGTCGTGAGGTGTAGCGCACCCCGGCCGCGCCTGTTCGACATGTCCACAGGAAGCGCCCCGGCTGGGACGGTGGAGCGCGCGGTGGACGCGCCAGGCCGTGTGCATGACCCACGACGGCGGCACTCGGGCCGGTCGGGCTGCCGCCTCCTTCATCTGGAGGTCAGCGGCACGCCTCCTCCCCGGGGTTCCATGCCACCGGCCCGGCCCCATGCGGGGACCGGGCCGGTGGGCGGGGCGATCAGGTCAGGGGATGTCCCGGTGGCCATGTCCGGGACATTGTGTCCGACGTTTCCGGACACTGCTGCCCGCGCCATCAGTGACTTCCCTGACCGACTACATCAGCTGCAGCCGCTGGTGGAGCCGCAGCCCTCGCAGACGTAGCAGCTGCCGGCCGGGCGCATCTTCGTGCCGCAGGTCATGCACAGCGGCGCGTCGGTGGCGGTGCCGGTGACCAGCTCGAGCAGCTCCGCCGAGGAGTGGGCCTCCTTGGCCGGCTTGTCGGCCACCGCGCCGGCCTTGGCCTCCGGCTTGGCAGGTGCCTCGGTCGGCGCCGAGCTGCGCAGCGCCTCGAGGTCGACCTCCTCCTCCTCGACGACCGTGCCGGCCGACGCGGAGGTGCCGTAGCCCGACACCTGGGCGGCCCGCTCCTCGGCGCTGAAGATGCCGAGGGTCGCCCGCTGCTCCACCGGCAGGTGGTCCAGCGCCAGGCGGCGGAAGATGTAGTCCATCACCGACTGGGCGATCCGGATGTCCGGGTCGTCGGTCATGCCGGCCGGCTCGAACCGCATGTTGGTGAACTTCTGGATGTAGGTCTCCAGCGGCACACCGTGCTGCAGCGCGATCGACAGCGCGATGGAGAAGGCGTCCATCACGCCGGCCAGGGTCGAGCCCTGCTTGCCCAGCTTGAGGAAGACCTCGCCGAGGCTGCCGTCCTCGTACATGCCGGCGGTCATGTAGCCCTCGGCGCCGGCGACGCTGAAGGACGTGGTGACGCTGGTCCGCTTCTTCGGCAGCCGCTTGCGCACCGGGTGCGAGAGCGCCGTCGCCGGGGCGGCGGCCTCGACCTTGGTCTCGGCCTTTTTAGCCCCGTTCTTCGCAGACATGGCGTCGGACAGCGGCTGGCCGACCTTGCAGTTGTCGCGGTAGATCGCCAGCGCCTTGAGGCCGAGCTTCCAGCCCTGGAAGTAGATGTTCTCGACGTCCTCGACGGTCGCCGTCTCCGGCATGTTGACCGTCTTGCTGATGGCGCCGGAGATGAAGGGCTGCACCGCGGCCATCATGCGGACGTGGCCCATCGGGGAGATGGCCCGCTCGCCCATCGCGCAGTCGAAGACCTCGTAGTGCTCCGGGCGCAGGCTCGGGGCGTCGACGACGTGGCCGTGCTCGGCGATGAACTCGACGATCGCCTCGATCTGCTCGTCCTGGTAGCCCAGGCTGCGCAGCGCCCGCGGGACCGTCTGGTTGACGATCTGCATGGAGCCGCCGCCGACCAGCTTCTTGTACTTCACCAGCGAGAAGTCCGGCTCGATGCCGGTCGTGTCGCAGTCCATCATGAAGCCGATCGTGCCGGTGGGGGCCAGCACCGAGGCCTGCGCGTTGCGCCAGCCGAAGTCGGCGCCGAGCTCGAGGCACTCCTGCCACTGCGCGGTGGCGGCCTTGAGCACGTCGGCGTCGTCGGCACCCATCGGGCGGATGGCGTCGTTGGCCGCCGCGTGCTTGCGCATGACCCGGGCGTGGGCGTCGGCGTTGCGGGCGTAGCCCTCGTACGCGCCGACGATGCCGGCCAGCTCCGCCGAGCGGCGGTAGGCGGTGCCGGTCATCAGCGAGGTGATCGACGCGGCGAGGGTCTGACCCCCGCGCGAGTCGTACGCGTGGCCGGTGGCCATGAGCAGCGCGCCGAGGTTGGCGTAGCCGATGCCCAGCTGCCGGTAGGCGCGGGTGGTGTCGCCGATCGGGTCGGTCGGGAAGTCGGCGAAGCAGATCGAGATGTCCATCGCGGTGATGACCAGCTCGACGGCCTTCACGAAGTCCCGGGTGTCGAACGTGCCGTCGTCCTTCAGGAACCTCATGAGGTTCAGCGACGCCAGGTTGCACGAGCTGTTGTCGAGGCTCATGTACTCCGAGCAGGGGTTGGACGCGTTGATCCGCCCGGTCTCGGGGTTGGTGTGCCAGTCGTTGATCGTGTCGTCGTACTGGACGCCCGGGTCGGCGCACTCCCAGGCGGCCTGGGTCACCTTGCGGAACAGGTCCTTGGCGTCGACGGTCTCGATCACCGAGCCGTCCATGCGGGCGCGCAGGCCGAACTCCGTGCCGTCCTCCACCGCGCGCATGAACTCGTCGGAGACGCGGACGGAGTTGTTGGCGTTCTGGTACTGGACGCTGGTGATGTCCCTGCCGCCGAGGTCCATGTCGTACCCGGCGTCGCGCAGCGCGCGGATCTTGTCCTCCTCGCGCGCCTTGGTCTCGATGAACTCCTCGATGTCGGGGTGGTCGATGTCGAGGACGACCATCTTGGCGGCACGGCGGGTGGCGCCACCGGACTTGATGGTGCCGGCCGAGGCGTCGGCGCCGCGCATGAAGCTGACCGGGCCTGAGGCGGTGCCACCGGAGGAGAGCAGCTCCTTGGAGGAGCGGATGCGGGAGAGGTTCAGGCCGGCGCCGGAGCCGCCCTTGAAGATCAGCCCCTCCTCCCGGTACCAGTTGAGGATCGAGTCCATCGTGTCGTCGACGGCGAGGATGAAGCAGGCGCTGACCTGCTGCGGGGCGCTCGTGCCGACGTTGAACCACACGGGGCTGTTGAAGCTGAAGTACTGGTGCAGCAGCATCCAGGTCAGCTCGTGCTCGAAGACCTCCGCGTCGCCCTCGCTGGCGAAGTAGCCGTGCTCGCGGCCGGCCTGGCCGTAGGTCAACACCACCCGGTCGATGAGCTGGCGCAGGCTGGTCTCGCGCTGCGGGGTGCCGACGGCGCCGCGGAAGTACTTCGTGGTGACGATGTTCGTGGCGTTGATGCTCCACTCGGCGGGGAACTCCACGCCGCGCTGCTCGAAGTTGATCGACCCGTCCCGCCAGTTGGTCATGACGACGTCACGACGCTCCCAGGTCACCTCGTCGTACGGGTGCACCCCGGCGGTGGTGAAGACTCGCTTGACCTTCAGGCCCTTCCCCCTGGTCGGCGCCTTGGCGGCGCGACGCGTGCGGCCCGACAAGCGATCCTCGGTCTCGGTCACGGAGCTCTCCCTGTGTTGTGGGCCCTGCGTGGAGGGCATTGCGGCGGCTGGGGAAGAGCCGCACTCAGTTCTAGCGGGTGGTGCTGACGGTTCTGGCGACAGCGGCGGGCGTCATCGACCGGGGCTGCCGTCGGAGGCGGCCTGGCCGCGCCCCCCACCCCGCCGGCGGGCCGGCGGGTCCTGCATGCCAGGCAGCGGCGGGGTGCCGGCGGCGATGTGCCGGGCCCGCAGCTCGGTGATCTCCTTCTCGAAGTCCTCGAGCGAGGTGAAGGCGCGGTAGACGCTGGCGAAGCGCAGGTACGCGACCTCGTCGAGCTCCCGCAGCGGGCGGAGGATGGCCAGCCCCACCTCGTGGCTGGGGACCTCCGCCGCGCCCGTGGCCCGGATGGCGTCCTCGACCTGCTGGGCGAGCTGCTGCAGCTGGTCCTCGTCGACCGGCCGCCCCTGGCAGGCCCGACGGACGCCGGCCACCACCTTGCTGCGGTTGAACGGCTCGCTCACGCCGCTGCGCTTCACGACGGCGAGGACGGCCTCCTCCACCGTGGTGAAGCGGCGTCCGCACGCAGGGCACGACCGGCGGCGACGGGTGGTCGCCCCCTCGTCGGCCTCGCGCGAGTCGATGACGCGGCTGTCCGGGTTGTGGCAGAAGGGGCAGCGCACGGCCGATCCCCTCCCCTCGGAACGCGCTCCGGTGCGGGTCCGCCCGGCCGCCGCGGCGACCGCGGGACGCGGCCGGGGCGACGGTCCGGGAGGCCTCCTGTGGACCTCCCTGGGGACATCCGGTGGACGTCGTGGGGAGGACCTGAGGATCGGCCTGTGGACGGACTCACAGCGGTGCAACTACTAGATGTAGGGGAACCCTAGGTCTCGCCCCACTAGATCTGCAAGCCGAACGCCAGGCGCGTCGTCCGCCGAGACGACTTCGTGACCACCCGCGCTCAGTCGTCACACCCGCCCCCGGGGACACGCGGCCGGACGCGCCGCAGTCGCGCGAGCCGGACGGGTGGAGCGACGGGCGGGAGGACGGCGGCCCCCTGCAGGGCCCCGACGCGACCCGGCGAGCGATGGAGGCAGAGGGGTCCCCCCTCAGGCGCGCAGGGCCCCGCCGGCGCGCGGGAGCCGGGGGCGGGCCACCCGGTCGCCGAGGCGCAGCGGGCGGGTCAGGCAGTCGACCTCGGTGGCGCGCGGCATGAGCACCGTCGCGTCGCTCGGCTCGGCCGGCCGGACCTCCTCCACCTGCGCCGCCTCCTCGGCCACCCGGTGCCGTCCGGCGCGGTGCCGGCCGGCGGACGGGCCGTGGACGGCGGGCTGCTCGGCGGTCACGTCGCCGCCGTGGCGGCGACGACGGCGCCCGGCGGCCGGAGCCGGAGCGGAGAGGACACCGGCCACCCGCTGCTCACGGGCGGCGGCCTCGCTCAGCGACAGCAACGGCGCGGCGGCGGCTCCCGGCAGCGACTCCCCGCCGAGGGCCGCGAAGGGGTCGCTGCCGCTGTCCGGGACGAGCACCGGCGCCGGCCGGACCTGCGCCAGGCGCACGTCGGCCAGGTCGCTCCAGGTCTCGCGCTCGACGCCGGCCACGGTCACCCGCACCCACATCTCGCACGCGCCCCCGCCGTCGTGCCGCCACCCCAGCAGCGACCCCGGCCACCAGACACCCTCGACGAACACCTCGCAGTGCTGCGACTGCTGCGTGAAGACGGCGGCCCGGTTGCCTGAGATCGCTGACACGGATGCGACCGTAGATCCGCCGCTGGCCACAAAGCGTCAACGACTCGGCACGACGGGTTGACGAACATCGACGCCGGGTCTTGTCGCTCCTCGACCGCCCAGCAGGGGCGCACGTCCGGGCGAGGTGCCGGTCAGGGCAGCTCGAGGACCTGGCCGGGGACCACGACCGACCCCTCGAGGTCGTTGAGCTCCTCGATGGCGTCGACCACCGTGCGGACGTCCTGGCCGGGGCCGGCGACCTCCCCGGCGATCGACCACACCGTGTCACCGGGCTCCACCACCACACTGCGCTCGCCGGCCAGCCGCAGCCCGTCCTGGCCCCCGCCGCCGAGGATCGGCGCGACCACCGAGCCGAGCGCCACGGCACCGCCGAGCGCCAGGGCGAGCACCATCCGGCGTCCCCGGCGGGTCAGCCGCAGCCGCGGGGACGCGGCGCCCTCCGGAGCGGCACAGCCACCGCGCACCCCACGCGCCACGACCCGCGACGTGGCAGGGCGGCCACCCGCGGCCGCCTGGTCCCGGCGCGTCGGCGCACGGCCGGCTCCCCGGGCCGGTGCGGCCGGCTCCGCGGCGCGCGACTCCGGGCCCGCCGGGCGGTCGGGGACGGGCCGCAGGTGCCCGGTGACGCGGGGGCCGGTCCCGGCGAGCCGAAGCACAACGGCGGGCCCGATGGGCGCGCCGGCCCGCGCCGCGCGACCGGATCCGGCCGCACGGCCGTCGTCCGACCCGAGCAACGGCCGCCACGGGACCTGCACCGCGGCGTCGAACTCCAGCACGGCCTGCCGCACGCTCGCCATGACCACTCCTCCTCCGTCGACCCGGTTCCGATCGAACGCCTGTTCGATCGAACATCCGTCCGATGTCTACCGCATCCCGACGACGGGGTCGACACGACGCCGCACCCGGCTTCGAACACACGTTTGAACTACCGGCGTCGAAGCGCTACGGTCCGATGAGCACCCGCCCGCCGTCGCCGCGAGGCGCCGGCGGGGCCGGAGCCGCCAGCGGTCCCGGTCGCGGGGCCGGTCCACCCGGCTCCCCAGGGGGCGCAGGACGACAGGGCCGTGGCAGCACGGCCGGCGAGGAGGAGACGTGGCGGGCACGAGCGGGACGTCGGGCAGCGGTGTCCGGGGCAGAGGCGGCTCGTCGCGGCGGGCGCCGGGCAGCCACACCCCCGCGCCGGGGACGGCCGAGGTCGCGTCGGTGCGCACCTTCCCCGACCGGGGCGAGACCGGCGACGGCCTCACCCAGCGGCAGCGGCGGGTGCTCGAGGTGATCCGCGACTCGATCGAGCGGCGCGGCTACCCGCCCTCGGTGCGCGAGATCGGCGAGGCGGTGGGCCTGTCGTCGGCCTCGTCGGTGGCCCACCAGCTGAGCGTGCTGCAGAAGAAGGGCTGGCTGCGCCGCGACCCGAACCGCCCCCGCGCGCTCGACGTCCGCCTGCCCGGTGACGCGCCCGGTGCCCCCGCGCCCACGGTGGTCGCCCCCGCCGGCGCCGAGGAGACCCCCGCCCCCACCTACGTCCCGCTCGTCGGCCGGATCGCCGCCGGTGGTCCGGTGCTGGCCGAGCAGGCGGTCGAGGACGTCTTCCCGCTCCCCCGCGAGCTGGTCGGCGAGGGCACGCTGTTCATGCTCAAGGTCACCGGTGACTCGATGGTCGAGGCGGCCATCTGCGACGGCGACTGGGTCGTCGTCCGCCAGCAGCCGACCGCGGAGAACGGCGAGATCGTCGCCGCCATGATCGACGGCGAGGCGACGGTGAAGACCTACAAGCGGCGCGACGGGCACGTGTGGCTGCTGCCGCACAACCCCGCGTACGAGCCGATCCCCGGCGACGACGCCACCGTGCTGGGCCGCGTCGTCACGGTGCTCCGCCGGGTCTGAAGAAGGACCCCGTCCTCCCCACCCCTCGTAGAAGGACCCCGTCCTCCTCACCGCTCGCAGGCTCGCGCCCGAGCCTCTGGACGAGGCCAGCGGGCCCCGGGACGGGGCCAACGGTCCGCCGGTGCGCCAGTCCTCAGTCGCGCCGGCGGACGACCTTGCCGCCCAGCCACACGACGGCGCCGGCGACGACGGCTGCGGCGACCGCGGCCACGACCGGGGGCGGCCCGTCCCCGCCCGACAGCAGCCCGGAGACGCTGCCCTCAGCGGCCGTCGCCTCCGGCGCGGCGGGCGCCTCAACCGGCAGCGGGACCACGGTCACGTCGCCGGGCAGTCCCTCGCCTGCGACGACGAGCGCCGAGGAGTCCCCCGTGAAGCTGATCGCCTCGCCCTGGGCCGCCTCGGGCAGCGCGACCCGGCGGGGCTCCCCCGCCAGCGCACCGGCCACGTCCGAGCCGGTCAGCGGCCAGACGTAGGCGTCGGTGTAGGTCCGCAGCGCGATCCAGCGCTCGTCCGGTGCGACCGCCCCGCCGGTGACCATGAGCTGACCGGCGCGGCCGACCGGGCCGCCCGGTGTCCCGGTGAGCACGAAGCCCACCCCGCCGACCTCGGTGAGGCCGACCGTGCCGTCCTCGACGAGCGCCGACACCGGCCGGTACACCTCGCTGGCGCCCAGCACCTCCTTGGTCACCAGGTAGGGCGTCCCGTCCGGGGCGAGCAGCAGCGCCTCGACGTCCCGCGGGCCGTCGGGGTACGCCAGCCGGTAGACCGAGCTGTTGCCGTCGGCGTGCAGGGCCAGCAGCGCCACCGTCGTCCGGGTGCCGGTGTTGTCGCCGGTGTCGGCCAACCAGACCGTCCCGTCGACGGCCAGCGCCAGGTCCTCGGGGTCGTAGGGGTCCACCGGCGCGGAGTGCACGGTGACCACCTCGCAGGTGCCGTCGAGCACGAAGACGTCGAGCGAGTCGCCGCCGTCGTTGTGCACCAGCATCCGGTCGCCCACCTCGACCAGCCCGGAGACCTCGGGCAGCCGGGGGTCGGTGAGCTGGCAGCGAGTGACCGGAGCGGCCGGGTCGGCCGGCTGGGCGGACGCAGGCAGGGCGGAGCCGAGGACGAGCGTCAGCGCGAGACCGGTCCCGGCCGCCAGACGCCGTCCCCCGATCCCGTTACGCGGTGGACCGGCCAGCTCGGGCACTGACCCAGCGTGACATCACGACCGCGTCGAGTAGGTGAACCACGCCCAACAGCAGGATGCCGACGGCCGCGCCGACCACGGCGTCGGTCACCCAGTGGAAGTCCAGGGACACCATGGCGACCCCGGTGGCCACCGGGCCGGCGACGCTCAGCGCGCGGGCGGTCCGCTGCACCCACGCGGCGAGCCGGTACTCCACCACCTGCCAGCGCGCCACGCCCCACATGAGCACCGCGTTGGCGACATGCCCGGAGGGATAGGAGGCGCCGTCCCGGTGGAAGAACGAGCCGGGGTAGGCCGGCGCGGTACGGCCGGTCCCGTACTTGAACGAGTAGACGACGACGGTCAGCAACACCAGCGCGAGCAGCACCCGCACCAGCGGGACGACAGTGCGAAACCGCCAGCCCAGGTAGCCGACCAGCCCGGCCAGGACGATGAGGATGAAGCCACGCCCGCCGAGCTGGGTCACCGCCCACACCGGCCAGTAGGCGGCGGAGTCCTTGAGGTCCCAGGCGCTCACGACCTCGGAGACCCGCAGGTCCATCCGCTCGAGCACGCCTCCGCCGAGCAGGTCGACGGTCACCGCCACCGTGACCACCAGCGCGACCACCAGGAGCCACCGCGGCGGGCGGCCGACGGGGACGTCGGCGCCGGCGGCGTCCGGCGGGATCGCCCCGGGACGCCGCCGTACCGCGCCGCTGGTCACACCGGCCACGGTACCGGGCCGTGACCTGACCGTGACCTCGCTTGATGGAGCGAGCGCGTCAGGCGACCGTCGCCGCGAAGTCCTCGAGCGCGGCGGCCAGCCCACCGTCCACCCGTGCGCTGAGCCGCGTGCCGCCGGTCTCGTGGGTCTCCCGGAGCACCTCGCCGTCCCGGTGCACCCGGGCCACCAGGTCACCTCGGTCGTAGGGCACCAGCACGTCGACCTCGACGTCGGGGTGCGGCAGCCGGGCCGCGACGATGTCGCGGAGCTGCTCGATCCCGACCCCCGTGCGGGCCGACACCCAGACCGCGCCCGGCAAGGCACGGCGCAGGGTGAGGATGTCCTCCTCGCTCATCGCGTCGACCTTGTTGACGACGACGAGCTCGGGCACCGACGACGCGTCGATGTCCTGCAGGACGACGTGCACGGCGTCGATCTGGCCCAGCGGATCGGGGTCGGAGCCGTCGACGACGTGCAGCAGCAGGTCGGCGGCGGCCACCTCCTCCAGCGTGGAGCGGAAGGCGTCGACCAGCTGGTGCGGCAGGTGCCGCACGAAGCCGACGGTGTCGGTGAGCGTGTACTCGCGGCCGTCCGGGGACTGCGCCCGGCGCACCGTCGGGTCCAGGGTCGCGAACAGCGCGTTCTCGACCAGGACGCCGGCTCCGGTGAGCCGGTTGAGCAGGCTGGACTTGCCGGCGTTGGTATACCCGGCGATCGCCACGCTGGGGACGGCGTTGCGGTCGCGGGCCGAGCGCTGCGTGGCCCGGGCGGTCGCCATGCCGGCGATCTCCCGGCGCAGCTTGCTCACCCGCGCGCGGATCCGCCGCCGGTCGGTCTCGATCTTGGTCTCACCGGGCCCGCGGGTGCCGATGCCGCCACCGCCGGCGACGCGGCCACCGGCCTGCCGGGACAGCGACTCACCCCAGCCGCGCAGCCGCGGCAGCATGTACTGCATCTGCGCCAGCTCGACCTGGGCCTTGCCCTCCCGACTGGAGGCGTGCTGGGCGAAGATGTCGAGGATCAGCGCGGTCCGGTCGACCACCTTGACCTTGAGGATCTTCTCCAGCGCGTTGAGCTGGCCCGGGGTCAGCTCCCCGTCGCAGATCACCGTGTCGGCGCCGGCGGCCGCGACGATGTCGCGGATCTCGGCGGCCTTGCCCGACCCGACGTAGGTCCCGGCGTCGGGCTTGTCGCGCCGCTGGCTCACCGCCTCCAGGACCTGCGAGCCCGCGGTCTCGGCCAACGCGGCCAGCTCGGCGAGCGAGCGGTCGGCGTCGGCCTGCGTCCCCTCGGTCCAGACCCCGACCAGCACGACGCGCTCCAGGCGCAGCCGGCGGTACTCGACCTCGGTGACGTCGGCGAGCTCGGTGGACAGGCCGGCGACGCGGCGCAGCGCACCGCGGGCCTCGAGCGCGTACGAGCCGGCGGTGTCGTCCGGCCCGTCCCGTCCCCCGTCCGGGCGGGGCGCCTCCTCGGCGGGTGCGGGCGCGGCCCGGAGGGCGCGCTCCTCGGCGTCGGCGAGCACGGCGCGGTTCTGTGCTGTCGTCATCGTCTCCAGCGTGGCAGACCCCAGCACCTGGGGCATCCGAGTTGTCATCACTCGCTACAACACCGGAACCGCCGCGGACCATCCCGCGCGCGTGGCCGGGTCGTCACCGGGTAGAGCCGGACGACGACCGACACTCCGAGGAGGCTCGAGATGAGCGAGACGGGCAGCAGCGCGGCCGGGGCGGACGAGGAGCTCGACGACCCGGGCCGGGACCCCAAGGGCCTCAACCCGCCGCGGAACCCGCTGTCCGGCGGCCTGGGCAGCACGACCGGCGGACCGGACCAGGACAGCGGCCGCGGTGAGCCGGAGGGCAGCCCCGGCATCGCCGGCCAGTCGATGATGCCGGAATCCCCGGAGGAGACGGAGAACACCAGGGACTGAAGGAGCACCCTCCTGCCCCCTTGAAGGACCCCCTCGCCCCCCACCACTCGCAGGCTCGCGGCGGGGCCCTGCGAGGGGGCCGATCGAGGCTCGCGGCGGGACCCTGCAGGAGGGCCGTTCCAGGGCGTCACCCGGCCCGGAGCCACTCCGCGGTGAGCTCGCCGGCCGCGACCACGACCGCGGGACCGGACAGCACCGTCGTCCGCTCGTCCACGATCACCCCCAGCCGGCCGCCAGGGACGTCGACGGTGACCGTGCCGGTCGCCGCGCCGGCGGCCTCCAGCGCGGCCCAGGCCGCGGCGCAGGCACCGGTGCCGCACGAGCGGGTCTCCCCCACCCCGCGCTCGGACACCCGCAGCCGCACGTGCCGGCCGGGCTCGACGACGTTGACGAACTCGACGTTCACGCCGTCCGGGAACAGCCCCGGGTCCACCGCTGGCGTCGTCGTGAGGTCGAGGGTGTCGACGTCGACGTCGGTGAGGCAGGCCAGGTGCGGGTTGCCCATCGAGACCGCCCGCCCGGGGAAGGTCGCACCCCCGAGCTCGGCCGTCCCGGCACCGAACGGCCGCGCCGGGCCCATGTCCACCCAGTAGCCGCCGTCGGCCGCGGCGCCCACGCGCCGGGGACCACCCCGGGTGCCCACCCAGATGCCGTCGGCACAGGCGTCCCGGGTAACCAGGCCCTCGGTGACCAGCACGTGGAGGAACAACCGGATCCCGTTGCCGCACATCTCGGCGGTGGAGCCGTCGGCGTTGCGGTGGTCCATGAACCACTCGCACTGCGCCAGCGCCTCGCCGAGCACGGCGGGCGCGTCGGGCACCTGCGCGCTGCGGACGACGCGCAGCACGCCGTCCCCACCGAGCCCGGCGCGGCGGTCGCACAGCCGCCGCACCATCGCCGCGTCCAGCCGGCTCTCCGGCCAGCCGGTGCCGTCGGGGTCGGGCAGCACGACGAAGTCGTTCGCGGTGCCGTGGCCGACCAGCACCCGGTGCGCACTCACGAGCCCTCCTCGCTGTCGCTCGTCGGCCACGACCGTGGCACTGCGGTGTCCATCAGTGAGCTCGCCAGCTCGCTCACCGTTCCAGGGTACGAGCGGTGATCACGCCGAGGGCCACCTCCACCAGGTCGGGCCAGGCGGCGTCGAGCCAGGTGGTCGCCGGGTCGCGGCGGAACCAGGCGCGCTGCCGGCGCACGAAGCGGCGGGTGGTGGAGACCGTGCGCTCCCGCGCCTCGTCGGGGGTGACGGTGCCGTCGAGCTGGGCCAGCACCTGCGCGTAGCCGAGCGCACGGGACGCCGTCGGCCCCTCGCGCAGCCCGTCGGCGGCCAGCGCCGCCACCTCCTCGACGAACCCGGCCGCCCACATCCGGTCCACCCGCAGCGCGATCCGCTCGTCGAGCTCGGCCGGCTCGCGGTCGAGGCCGACCACCACCGCCGGGTAGTGCGGCCGCGGCTCGGGCAGCCTCGCGCGGAACGGCCCGCCGGTGATCTCCACGACCTCGAGGGCCCGGACGATCCGCCGTCCGTTCGACGGCAGGACGGCGGCCGCGGCGGCCGGGTCCACCGCGGCCAGGCGGGCGTGCAGCGCGGCCGGGCCGGCCTCGGCCAGCTCGGCCTCGAGCCGGGCCCGGACGGCGGGGTCGGTGCCGGGGAAGTCCAGCTCGTCGAGGACGGCGCGCACGTAGAGGCCGGAGCCGCCGACCAGCAGCGGCACCACCCCGGCTGCCCGCAGCCGGTCCACCTCGGCGCGGGCCAGCCGCCGGTACTCGGCCACCGACGCCGCCTGCCGCACGTGCCACAGGTCGAGCAGGTGGTGCGGCACCCCGTCCCGCTCGGCGGCGTCGGGCTTGGCGGTGCCGATGTCCATGCCGCGGTAGAGCTGCATCGAGTCGGCGTTGACCACCTCGCCGCCCAGCCGGTGGGCCAGCGCGACGCCCAGGGCGGTCTTGCCGGTCGCGGTGGGGCCCACCAGCGCGACCACCGGCGGGGACAGGGTCACCGCACGCTCCAGTCGGCCACCAGGTAGCCGACGCCGAACGGCGCCTCGTGGGCGTGCAGCCGGCCACCGACCTCCCGGCCGGTCAGCAGGGCGCCGACCGCCCGCCAGGTGGGCACGCCGGCGGCGAGCAGCCGCGCGCCCTCCGCCGGGTCCAGTGCGGCCAGCGCGCCCGGGTCCCCGGCGTCGAGCGCCGCGGCGACGGCGTCGTCGTGCGGCTGCGCCGCCGCGTCGAGGGAACCGGGCGCCTTGAGCGAGCGCCGCGCCGAGCCGTCGCCCACGGCCAGGACGGCGACGGTCCCGGGGGAGCCGGCCAGCGCGCCGGCGAGGTCGCCGGGGCCGACACCGACGCGGACGCCGCGGTACCCGGCCCGGTCCAGCAGCCAGGCGCCGATCGTGTGCGCCAGCGGCGTGCGGCGCCCGCCGGGCCGGAGCGGGCCGGCGAAGGGGACGTCGAGGTCGACGCCGAAGCCGCGCAGGTCCCCGCCGTCGCCGTCCCCGAACCGCCCGCAGCCGTCCTCGCCGCCGACGACCACGACGACCTCCGGGCCGGGCGTCAGCGCCGCGTCCACCGCGCTCGCGCAGGCCACCCGCAGGTCGGCGGTGTCCTGCGCGGCCCGCCCGGCCACCTCCGGGACCAGCAGCGGCGGGCAGGGGCAGAAGGCGACGGCGGCCGGGACCGAGCTCACCGCAGCAGTGTCCCGGATGCGTCGTGGGACACTCCGGGACGTGTCGAGCACGGAGAACGCCGGAACCCCCGAGCAGCAGCTGCCCGAGCCGCCGACGGCCGGATCCGAGGCGGTCACCCCCGAGGCGGGGACGGCGGTGGCCCCCACCCCTGGCGACGCCGCGCTGGCCGACCCGACCGCGGGAACCGCCGCACCGGAGGCCCCCGCAGCGCAGCCTGCCGCGCCAGAGGCGAGCGCAGCGCAGCCCGCCGCACCGGAGACCCCCGCAGCGCAGCCCGCCGCCCAAGAGGTGAGCGCAGCGCAGCCCGCCGCACCGGAGACCCCCGCAGCGCAGCCCGCCGCCCAAGAGGTGAGCGCAGCGCAGCCCGCCGCACCGGAGACCCCCGCAGCGCAGCCCGCCGCCCAAGAGGTGAGCGCAGCGCAGCCCGCCGTCCCCCACCCGCCCGCCGACGCCGTCCGGTGGGGCCGCGTTGACGAGGACGGGACGGTCTACGTCCGCACCGCCGAGGGGGAGCGTGCCGTCGGTTCGTGGCAGGCCGGCGACCCGGCGGCGGGGCTGGCCCACTACGCCCGCCGCTACGACGACCTGGCCACGGAGGTGTCGCTGCTCGAGGCGCGGCTGCGGGCGCACACCGGCAACCCGGCCGAGATCAAGGCCAAGGCCCAGGCCCTGGCCGAGTCGATCCCCACCGCGACCGCCGTTGGCGACCTCGACGGGCTGGCCGCCCGCGCCCGCGCGATGGTCGGCACCGCGGACGAGGCCGCCGCCGAGTCGCGCGCCGAGAAGGCCGCCGCCCGGGCCGCGCAGGTCGCTCGCAAGGAGGCGCTGGCCGCCGAGGCCGAGCAGATCGCCGCGGAGTCCACGTCGTGGAAGGCCGCCGGCGACCGGCTCAAGGCGATCGTCGAGGAGTGGAAGACCATCCGCGGCATCGACCGCAAGACCGACGAGGCGCTGTGGACTCGCTTCTCCGCCGCCCGCGACGCCTTCGGCCGTCGCCGCGGCGCGCACTTCGCCGCCCTCGACGCCCAGCGCGGTGAGGCCCGCGCCGCCAAGCAGGAGCTGATCACCGAGGCGCAGCGGCTGTCGACGTCCACGGACTGGGGCCCCACCTCGGCCGCGATGCGCAACCTCATGGACCGCTGGAAGGCCGTCCCGCGCACCGGCCGCGACGGCGACGACGACCTGTGGAAGCAGTTCCGCGCCGCGCAGGACGTCTTCTTCACCGCCCGGGCGGAGTCGGACAAGGCCCGCAACTCGGAGCAGCTGGCCAACCAGCAGGCCAAGGAGGAGATCCTCGCCGAGGCCGAGAAGCTCGATCCGTCGACCGACCTGCGCACCGCGCAGAACCTCCTGCGCAAGCTGCAGGAGCGCTACGACGCCATCGGCCACGTGCCGCGCGGCGCGATGCGCCAGCTGGAGGACCGGATGCAGGCCGTCGAGCAGCGCATCCGCGGCGCCGTCGACACCTCCCGCCCGCGGGTGGCCCCGGAGAACCCGATGGTCACCTCGATGCGGCAGGCGGTCACCAAGGCCGAGGAGCAGCTGACCAAGGCCGAGGCCGCCGGCGACGCCCGCCGGATCGAGGAGGCGCGGGCGAACCTGACCACCCGCCGGGAGTGGCTGGCCGAGGCGGAGAAGAGCGCCAACCGCCGCTGACCGAAGGACCCCGCTGCCCCCGCCGCTCGCAAGCTCGCGACGGGACACGGCAACGGGGCCGCCCTGGACCGTTACGAAGGGGCGCCGATGCGGGGCATACCGAGCAGTACGCCCGGGGTGGTCGGCCGGGTCCCTGCTTCGTGCGCGTCCCCGGCGCGGGTGCGGCGGTGTGACAGCAGCAGCCCGTCGGCCACCAGGTGGTGCGGCGCGGCCTGGGTCACCACCGTCTCGACGACGTCCCCTGGCCGCACGCCGTCGGCGGCCGTGAAGTGCACCAGCCGGCCGTCCCGGGCCCGGCCGGACAGCCGCCCGGTGCGGGCGTCCTTGCTGCCCTCGCCGGCGGCGACCAGCAGCTCGACGGTCTGCCCGACCTGCGCGCGGTTCTCCGCCCAGCTGATCTCGTCCTGCAGGGCGGTCAGCCGCAGGTAGCGCTCCTGCACGACCTCCTTGGGCAGCTGGTCGGCCATCTCGGCCGCTGGCGTGCCGGGGCGCGCGGAGTACTGGAAGGTGAAGGCGCTGGCGAAGCGGGCCCGGCGGACCACCTCGAGGGTCTGCTCGAAGTCGGCCTCGGTCTCACCGGGGAAGCCCACGATGACGTCGGTGGTGATCGCGGCGTCGGGCATGGCGGCGCGGACCCGGTCGATGATCCCCAGGTAGCGCTCCTGCCGGTAGCCGCGACGCATCCGGCGCAGCACCTCGTCCGAACCGCTCTGCAGCGGCATGTGCAGCTGGTGGCAGACGGCGGGCGTCTCGGCCATCGCCTCGATGACGTCGTCGGTGAACTCGCGCGGGTGCGGGCTGGTGAAGCGCAACCGCTCCAGGCCCTCGATCCGGCCGGCGGCGCGCAGCAGGTCGGCGAAGGCGCTGCGGTCGCGGAACTCCACGCCGTAGGCGTTGACGTTCTGGCCGAGCAGGGTCACCTCGAGCACGCCCTGGTCGACCAGCGCCTGCACCTCGGCGAGGACCTCGCCGGGACGGCGGTCCCGCTCCCTGCCGCGCAGCGCCGGCACGATGCAGAACGTGCACGTGTTGTTGCACCCAACGCTGATCGAGACCCAGCCCGAGTAGGCGGAGTCCCGCTTCGCCGGCAGCGTCGACGGGAAGACCTCGAGCGCCTCGGCGATCTCCACCTGCGCCTCGGCGTTGTGCCGCGCCCGCTCCAGCAGCGCCGGCAGCGAGCCGACGTTGTGGGTGCCGAAGACGACGTCGACCCAGGGCGCGCGCCGCACGATCTCGCCGCGGTCCTTCTGCGCCAGGCAGCCGCCGACGGCGATCTGCATGCCGGGGTGGGCGTCCTTGACCGGCCGCAGGTGCCCGAGGTTGCCATACAGCCGGTTGTCGGCGTTCTCCCGCACCGCGCAGGTGTTGAGGACGACGACGTCCGCGTCGGCCCCCTCCGGCGCGGCGGTGTAGCCGGCGTCCTCCAGCAGCCCGGAGAGGCGCTCGGAGTCGTGCACGTTCATCTGGCAGCCGTAGGTGCGGACCCGGTAGGTCCGCACCGGGGCGGGCTCTGCGCTGCGGTCGAGGTCGCTCGTCATGACGGGTCGAGGGTACGGCGAGGGGCGGCGTCACCCTGCCGGGCTACGGACCTGCGGCTTCGTTACGGCTTCGTGATCGGCGGGTCCGTCGGGCGTCGTCGGCCGCCTTTAGGGTTCCCCGGGTGACCAGCCGTACCGCCGGAGAGCCTCTCGTCCGCCTGTCCGGGGTCGACAAGTGGTTCGGCCAGCTGCACGTCCTGCAGGACATCGACCTGTCGATCGACCGCGGCGAGGTCGTCGTCATCATCGGCCCGTCCGGCTCCGGGAAGTCGACGCTGTGCCGAACGATCAACCGGCTCGAGCCCATCGACTCCGGCGAGATCAGCATCGACGGCGAGCGACTGCCCGAGGAGGGCAAGCAGCTGGCCCGGCTGCGCGCCGACGTCGGGATGGTCTTCCAGAGCTTCAACCTCTTCGCGCACAAGACCGTGCTGGAGAACGTGACGCTGGGCCCGATCAAGGTGCGCAAGCAGGCCAAGGGCGAGGTCGAGCGGCGGGCCCGTCAGCTGCTGGACCGCGTCGGAGTCGGCACCCAGGCCGACAAGTACCCGGCCCAGCTGTCCGGGGGGCAGCAGCAGCGGGTCGCGATCGCCCGCGCACTGGCGATGGACCCCAAGGTCATGCTCTTCGACGAGCCCACGTCGGCGCTGGACCCCGAGATGATCAACGAGGTCCTCGACGTGATGACCTCGCTGGCCCGCGACGGCATGACGATGGTCGTCGTCACCCACGAGATGGGCTTCGCCCGTCGGGCGGCCAACCGGGTCGTCTTCATGGACGGCGGCCGGATCGTCGAGTCCGCCGACCCCGAGACGTTCTTCACCAACCCGCAGTCGGACCGGGCCAAGGACTTCCTGTCCAAGATCCTCAACCACTGACCGTTCCGCAGAGAGGACACCATGCGCATCACCACCCGATACGCCGCCACCCTCGGGGCCCTGGGCCTCGTGCTCGCCGGCTGCTCCAGCGAGGCCGGCCAGCAGGCCGAGGGAGCCGCCGAGAACACCGCCGAGGTCGCCGAGGACGTCGAGTTCCCGGCCGGCACCACCATGGCCGAGCTCGCCGAGGCGGGCTCCATCACGGTGGGCACCAAGTACGACCAGCCCGGCTTCGGCCTGCTCAACCCGGACGGCGTGCCGGAGGGCTTCGACGTCGAGATCGCCAAGATCATCGCCGGCGAGCTGGGCATCGCGCCCGAGGAGATCACCTGGACCGAGACCGTCTCGGCCAACCGGGAGCCGTTCATCCAGAACGGCCAGGTCGACATCGTCGTCGCCACCTACACCATCAACGACACCCGCAAGCAGGTCGTCGACTTCGCCGGGCCGTACTACGTCGCCGGCCAGGACATCATGGTCGCCGCGGGCAACCCCGAGGGCATCCAGGGGCCGGAGGACCTCGCCGGCAAGACCGTCTGCTCGGTCGAGGGTTCGACCCCGGCCCAGAACATCCGGGACAACTTCCCGGAGGCCACCCTCGTCACCTACGACGTGTACTCCAAGTGTGCCGACGACCTGGCCAACGGCAACGTCCAGGCCGTGACGACGGACAACGTCATCCTGACCGGCCTGGTCGCCGGCAACCCCGAAGGCTTCGAGCTGGTCGGGAACCCCTTCACCGAGGAGCCGTACGGCATCGGCCTGCCGCTGGGTGACACGGAGTTCCGGAACTTCCTCAACGACGTCCTCGAGGAGGCCTACGAGGACGGCACCTGGGCCGCCGCCTGGGACCGCACCGCCGGAGCCATCACCGGCGAGGAGGCTCCCGAGCCTCCTGCGGTCGACCGCTACTGAGTTCCCACGACGCCGCCGGGCGCGCAGCGCCCGGCGGCGTCGTCCCGCTCCCGAGCACCCGAGGACGCCGTGCAGTTCCTGAGTGACAACTCCGATCTGCTGTGGAGTGCGTTCCTCACGACGCTCTCCCTCGCAGTCACCAGTGGCCTGTGCGCCCTGGTGCTCGGCACCGTTCTCGTCGGCATGCGGGTGAGCCCGGTGCCCCCGCTGCGCGGACTGGCCACCTTCTACGTCGAGGTCTTCCGGAACACCCCGCTCACCGTGGTGTTCTTCTTCCTCTTCTTCGGCCTGGTCTACGTCGACCTGCAGTTCCCCACCCGCTTCGTCACCGCCGTCGCGGCGCTGTCGCTCTACACCGCGGCCTTCGTCTGCGAGGCCCTGCGGTCGGGGATCAACGCCGTCCCGCCCGGACAGGCGGAGGCGGCCCGCGCCCTGGGTCTGGACTTCGGGCAGAGCCTGCGCACCATCGTCCTGCCGCAGGCCTTCCGCACCGTGGTCCCACCGCTGGGCAACGTGTGGATCGCGCTGGCGAAGAACACCTCGATCGCGGCCGGCTTCGCGGTCACCGACCTGACCGCGGCGCTGCAGCGGCTGGCCAACGTCAACGCCGACCAGCTGCTGGCCGTGTTCGCCGCGGTGGTGCTGGGTTACCTCGCCATCACGCTGCCCTCGGCCTGGTTGATCCGCCTGATCGAGAACCGGGTGGCGATCGTCCGATGAGCAGCACGAGCGTCCTCTTCGACGTCCCCGGGCCCCGGGCCCGCAGTCGGCAGCGCATCGGCACCGTCATCGGCGCCCTGGTGGTCCTCGCCCTCATCGGGTTGGCACTGTGGCGGCTGGGCACCAACGGGCAGCTGGAGCCGCAGCGCTGGGCGATCCTGTTCGACCCGGCCTCCGGCGTCCCGCAGGCCCTCGGCGAGGCGCTGCTCAACACGCTCGCGGTCGCCGCCGTCGGCATGGTGGCCGCCACCGTCCTCGGTGCGCTGCTCGCCGTCGGTCGGCTGTCCGACCACGCGTGGGTGCGCGGTCCGGTCACGGTCCTCATCGAGTTCTTCCGCGCCGTGCCGCTGCTCGTGCTGATCCTGTTCTGCCTGCTGTTCCTGCCCACGGTCGGCATCCCGATGACCGCGTTCCGGGCGCTGGCCCTGGGGCTGACGCTCTACAACATGGCCGTCCTGGCGGAGATCTTCCGGGCCGGCATCCTGTCGGTGGACCGCGGACAGCGCGAGGCGGCCTTCGCCCTGGGCATGCGCAAGGCCCAGGTGATGACCCTCGTGCTGCTGCCCCAGGCGGTCCGCCGCATGCTCCCGGTGCTGGTGGCGCAGCTGGTCGTGCTGCTCAAGGACTCGTCGCTGGGCTTCATCGTCGGTTACGTCGAGCTGCTCCGGCAGGCCCGCAGCCTCGTGGAGTTCTTCAACTTCCAGTTCGGCAGCGTCTACACGTTCCAGCTCTACGTTGGGGCCGCGGTCATCTACATCGTGGTCAACGTGCTGCTCTCGCAGGTGGCCAAGTACGTCGAGAAGCGCACCCGCAGCGCGGCGGCGGCGGCGGGGACGACCGACGTCGAACTGCCGGCCGACGTGCAGATGGGTGGCGGCGGCGGGCTCGTGACCGAGCCGGGTGGCCGGTAGTACCACCGGTTCGCAGGACTGCCGATGAGGCCGGCGTGGACACCGCCCTCCTGCCAGCCGTGCCTCTGCTCCCGGTGCCGGCGCGCCGCCCGGCGGTGCCGCAGGACACCGCGCAGGCGTTCGTGACGCGGCTGCGCGCCTCTGCCCCGGCCCTGGCCGCTGCTGCGGGCGCCGAGAGCGCGGTCGTGCGGGAGGTCGTGCCACCGGCCCGGCACCGGCGCTCGCGGTGCCGGGTGGTGCTGCGCTCCTCCGGGGGCGTGCAGACCGACCTGACCTTCCTCGGGCCGGTCAGCTCCGCGGCCGCCGCGCCGGAGCGGGCGTTCGACCTGCTGATCCGGGCGTGGCTGGCCTCCGAGCTCGGGGGCGGGGGCGACTGGCTGGTGCCCGATGAGGACTCGCCGGACGGCGTCGCCGTCGACGTGACCGCCTGGTCGGCGGCCGCGCGCTCCGCCGACTGACCGGCTCCCGTCGCGCGCAGGCTCAGCAGGGGTTCCCCTTCCCTGGGCTGCACGATCGGGTCCACCATGGGTCCGGCGCTCCAACCGGTGGAGCGCGGTCGGTCCCTGGGAGCACCCGATGACCGCTCTGGCCCCGCACCCGATCGTCTCCCGGCCGAGCGCGGCTGCACCGGTGACCAGAGGCTCCCGCTTCCTCAGCCTGCTGCGGACCACCGACCACAAGACCATCGGTCTGCTGTACACGGCCACGTCGTTCTTCTGGTTCGTGGTCGGCGGCGTGATGGCCATGCTGATCCGCGGGGAGGTCGCGCGGCCGGGGCTGCAGTTCCTCTCGCCGGAGCAGTACAACCAGCTGTTCACCATGCACGGCACGATCATGTTGCTGTTCTTCGCGACGCCGCTGTTCTTCGCGTTCGGCAACTTGATCATGCCGCTGCAGATCGGTTCGCCCGACGTCGCTTTCCCGCGGCTCAACGCCTTCTCCTACTGGCTGTTCCTCTTCGGCAGCACGCTCGCCGTGGCCGGCTTCATCGCCCCGGGCGGCGCGGCCGACTTCGGCTGGTACGCCTACACGCCACTGTCCACCGTGGCGCACTCCCCCGGATCGGGCGGTGACCTGTGGATCGCCGGCCTCGCGGTGTCCGGTCTGGGCACCATCCTCGGCGCGGTCAACTTCCTCACCACCATCGTCTGCCTACGCGCGCCGGGGATGACGATGTTCCGGATGCCGATCTTCACCTGGAACACGCTGGTCACGAGCATGCTGGTGCTCTTCGCCTTCCCGATCCTCACCGCAGCACTGTTCGCTCTGCTCGCCGAGCGGCAACTGGGCGCGATGGTGTACTCGGACGAGATGGGCGGGCCGATGCTGTGGCAGCACCTGTTCTGGTTCTTCGGCCACCCCGAGGTCTACATCCTCGCGCTGCCGTTCTTCGGCATCATCACCGAGATCATCCCGGTGTTCAGCCGCAAGCCGCTGTTCGGCTACAAGGGCATGGTCTTCGCGACCATCGCGATCGGCTTCCTCAGCATCACCGTGTGGGCGCACCACATGTACGCCACCGGCGCCATCCTGCTGCCGTTCTTCGCCTTCCTGACCTACCTGATCGCCGTGCCGACCGGCATCAAGTTCTTCAACTGGATCGGCACCATGTGGCGCGGCCAGCTGACCTTCGAGACGCCGATGCTGTTCTCCGTCGGCTTCCTGGTCACCTTCCTCCTCGGTGGCCTGACCGGCGTCCTGCTGGCCTCCCCGCCGCTGGACTGGCACCTCAACGACACCTACTTCGTCGTCGCCCACTTCCACTACGTCGTCTTCGGCACCGTCGTGTTCGCCGCCTACGGCGGGATGTACTTCTGGTTCCCGAAGATGTGCGGCCGGATGATGGACGAGCGCCTCGGCAAGCTGCAGTTCTGGATGGTGTTCATCGGGTTCCATGGCACGTTCCTGGTGCAGCACTGGCTGGGCAGTGAGGGCTACCCGCGCCGCTACGTCAACTACCTGCCCACCGACGGGTTCACCACGCTGAACACGGTGTCGACGATCTTCTCGTTCATTCTCGGGGCCTCGGTGCTGCCGTTCCTCTACAACGTGGTGCACTCGTGGCGCTACGGCCCCTTGGCACTGCGGGACGACCCGTGGGGCCACGGGAACTCGCTGGAGTGGGTGACGTCGTCCCCGCCGCCGCGGCACAACTTCACCGAGATCCCGAAGATCCGCTCCGAGCGGCCGGCGTTCGAGGCGCACTACCCGCACCTCCTCGAACGCCTGGAGCAGGAGAAGCACGTCGGAAAGCGGCACGAGCCCTACGCCGGCGTGAGCGACGTCGGCCTGAGCGGAGGTCAGCGGCAGGGCAGCAGGGACCCCGACCCGACCTGAGGAGGCACCCCTCCTGCCCACTCCTGGCGAGCCCGGGGCGAGCCCAGGGAGGGCGCCGGACGTTCTCGCAACCCCCGTCCGGTCCCGGCCGACGGAGCGCCACCCGAACCTCCCGACCATGGGCGACCGGTCAGGGCAGCCAGGCGTCGAGGCCGTGCTCCGCGTGCGCGCCGGGCTCCCCGGCGTCCTCGGCTGACCGGTTCGCGGCTGCCCGGTCCTCGTCGAGGGCCTCGCGGACGACCCACCCGGCCAGCCCGGAGCCGTAGCCCTTGCGGGCGAGCATCCCGACCAGCCGCCGTTCGGCGGTGACCCGGTCGACCCTCCGCAGGCCTGGCAGGCGGCGCTGGACCAGCCTCCGGGCGGCGTCCCACTCGTCCTGGTCGTCGACGAGCCCGACCGCCTCCTCGGCGACCTCCCCGTCGACGCCCTTGGCGCGCAGTTCCGCCTTGAGCGCGCGCCGCGCCAGGCCGCGCCCGGCCTGGCGGGAGGTCACCCAGGCCCGGGCGAAGGCGGCGTCGTCGATCAGGCCGACCTCGCCGAACCGGTCGAGGACGGTCTCGGCGACGTCGTCGGGGATCCCGCGCTTGGCCAGCAGGTCGGCCAACTGCTGGCGGGTCTTCGGTGCACCGGTCAGCGCCCGCAGGCAGATCGAGCGGGCGACCTGCTCGGGATCGCCCGGGTCGTCCTCGAGGTGCGAGCCGCCGGCCGGCGGGGCGGCGTCCGGACCGTCCGGGTCAGGGGACGATCCGGAGCGCCGCCCGCGTCGACGTGCGGGAGCCGAGCGCTTCCGGGCGTCGGGCCAGCCGCCCACCGTCAGAAGTCGGGCTGGTCGGCCGTCGCGGCCTCATCCAGCTTCGGACCGACGCCCAGCTTCTCCTTGACCTTCTTCTCGATCTCGTCGGCGAGGTCGGGGTTGTCCCGCAGGAAGGTGCGGACGTTCTCCTTGCCCTGGCCGAGCTGGTCGCCCTCGTACGTGTACCAGGCACCGGACTTGCGGATGAAGCCCTGCTCGACGCCGACGTCGATGAGGCTGCCCTCGCGGCTGAAGCCCTGACCCCACAGGATGTCGAGCTCGGCCTGCTTGAACGGCGCGGCGACCTTGTTCTTGACCACCTTGATGCGCGTGCGGCTGCCCACCGCGTCGGTGCCCTGCTTGAGCGTCTCGATGCGGCGGACGTCGAGCCGGACCGAGGAGTAGAACTTCAGCGCGCGACCACCGGTGGTGACCTCCGGCGAGCCGTAGACGACACCGACCTTCTCGCGCAGCTGGTTGATGAAGATCGCGGTCGTACCGGAGTTGCTCAGCGCGCCGGTGATCTTGCGCAGCGCCTGGCTCATCAGGCGGGCCTGCAGGCCGACGTGGCTGTCGCCCATCTCGCCCTCGATCTCGGCGCGCGGCACGAGTGCGGCCACCGAGTCGATGACGATGATGTCGAGTGCGCCGGACCGGATCAGCATGTCGGCGATCTCCAGCGCCTGCTCACCGGTGTCGGGCTGGCTGACCAGCAGCGCGTCGGTGTCGACGCCGATCGCCCGGGCGTACTCGGGGTCGAGCGCGTGCTCCGCGTCGATGAATGCCGCGATGCCGCCGGCGGCCTGGGCATTGGCCACCGCGTGCAGGGCGACCGTCGTCTTGCCGGAGGACTCCGGGCCGTAGACCTCGACGACCCGGCCGCGCGGCAGGCCACCGATGCCCAGCGCGATGTCGAGGGCGATCGAGCCGGTCGGGATGACCTTGATGGCCTGGGCCGGGTTGTCGCCCAGCCGCATGACCGAGCCCTTGCCGAACTGCTTGTCGATCTGGGACAGGGCCATGTCGAGGGCCTTGTCGCGGTCGAGCGTTGCCATGGAGCTCACCTTCGGGAAGTCGCGATGCCGTGTGTTCGAGCGGGTCGGTGTCGACGCTAGAGCGGGGGTCTGACACTTCCGGGGATCCGGCCGACCTGTGGAGGAACGCCCGGCCTGTGGACTGCCGCCCCAATCTAGACCGAACGTGTGTTCGACTGCCAGCGTGACACGCCGCTCCCGCGACTCAACGCTCCTTGCGCGGTACGTCGAACTCCTCGCAGATCGCCAGCCAGACGCGCCGCACCGGCAGTCCGGCCTCGATCGCCTCGACGGCGCTGCGTCCACCGAGCGACGAGAAGACGTGGTCGCGGGCCACGCTCTCGGCGCGCATGGAGCCGAACTGCTCGCGGAGCCGGGACCAGAAATCCTGCAGTCGCACGACCCCGACGCTAGCGCGCACGTGCACAGGCCGGCCGGACCCTCCGGCTGCCTACGCTGGGCCGGTGATCGGCACCGGCTCGGCCACCCTGGACCTCGTCCTCGAGATCGGGATCGCGCTGGCCCTCCTGGCCTCGCTGGTCCTGCTCTGGCACAACTACCGGGGTCGCTGAGCCGGCACCGCTCCCCCGCGCTCCCCGGTGCGCGCCCACACCACCACCAGCGGGACCACGAGCGCGGCCGAGACCGTCGCGACCAGGCCGTAGCCGCCCAGGGCCAGCAACGGCCCACCGGCGACCCCGGCGAGCGCGGCCCCCAGGCCCATCAGCAGGTCGGTGCCGCCCTGCGCGGAGGGCCGCCGCCCCTCACTGACGGACTCGGTGACCAGGGTGGACCCCGCGATGAGCCCGCAGGACCACCCCAGCCCGAGCAGCAGCAGCCCGGCGCCCAGCTGCAGCGCCGCCCCGGACGGGGCCGTCCCCGCCAGCCCGGCCGCCGCCAGCAGCAGGGCGGCCCCCACGGCGACGGTCGCACGGCGCCCGGCCCGGTCGGCCAGCAGCCCGACGAGCGGGGAGAACAGGTACATGCCGGCGACGTGCACGCTGATGACCAGGCCGATGACGCGCAGCGTGGTGCCCCCGGCGTGGCCCATGTGCACCGGGGTCATCACCATCACGCCGACCATCACCGCGTGGGAGACCACGACGGCGGTGAGGCCGAGCCGGCCGCGGGGGTCGGACCAGACCGCCCGGACGGCGTCCGTGGTGGCCCGTCGCGGGCGGGCGCCGTCCGTCCCGGCGCCCCGCAGCTGCCGCGCCAGGAGCAGCGGGTCGGGGCGCAGCAGGGCGAGCAGACCCAGCGCCACGACGGCGAAGACGGCCACCGAGACGGCGAAGGCGCCGGTCAGCGGCGGCAGGCCCAGCAGGTTCCCGAGCTGCTCGCCGGGGCCGGCGAGGTTGGGGCCGACCACCGAGCCGACCGTGGTCGCCCACACCACCAGGGCCAACGCCCGCCCCCGGTGCTCCGGGACGGCGAGGTCGGCCGCGGCGTAGCGCGCCTGCAACCCGCAGGCGGTGGCGGCGCCGAAGGCGAACAGGCCCACGAGCAGCAGCGGCAGCGAGGAGACGACCGCGGCGACGACCGTCACGAGGGCGCCGAGGACGGCGACCGCGTACCCCGCGGCCAGGCCCGCCCGCCGGCCGGCGCGGTCGCTGATCCGCGCCAGCGGCACGGCGACGACCGCGGCCCCGAGCACGCCGGCCGTCTGGCCGAGACCGGCCGCGGTCTCGGTGCCGGCCACGTCCCGGGCGAGGAGGCCGCCGACGGTGATGCCCACCGTGATGCCGAGCCCGCTCAGGGCGACTCCACCGCTGAGCACGCCGAGGGTCCGGCGCTGGACGGCGACCGGGTCGACGGCCGGGATCTGCGCAGGCACGGCAGGCCCGGCCTACAGACCCATGGAACGGCCGACGATCTCCCGCATGATCTCGTTCGTCCCGCCGTAGATGGGCTGGATGCGGGCGTCCCGCCAGGCCTTGGACACCGGGTACTCGTCCATGTAGCCGTAGCCGCCGTGCAGCTGCAGGCAACGGTCGGCCACCTTGTTCTGCAGCTCCGTCGTCCAGTACTTGGCCATCGCCGCGTCGACCGGCGTGAGGTCGCCGCTGCCGAGCTGCCGGACGCACTCGTCGACGAACGTGCGGGCGATGGTGACCTCCGTGCGCAGCTCGGCCAGGACGAAGCGGGAGTTCTGGAAGCTGCCCACCGGCCGGCCGAAGGCGGTGCGCCCAGTGACGTACTCGACGGTCTGGGCCAGGACGGTCTCGGCCGCCGCCACCGCGCCCACGGCGATGGAGAGCCGCTCCTGCGGCAGGTTCTCCATCAGGTGGGCGAAGCCGCGGTTCTCGGTGCCGAGCAGGTTCTGCGCCGGCACGCGCACGCCGTCGAAGAACAACTCCGCGGTGTCCTGCGCCTTGAGCCCGACCTTCGCCAGGTTCCGGCCGCGGGTGAAGCCCGGCATGCCGCGCTCCACCACCAGGAGGCTCAGCCCCCGGGAGCCCGGCGCCTCGGGGTCGGTGCGGGCCACGACGATGACCAGGTCGGCGTTGATGCCGTTGGTGATGAAGGTCTTCGAGCCGGTGAGCACCCACTCGTCGCCGTCCCGGCGGGCCGTCGTCCGGATGCCCTGCAGGTCGCTGCCGGCCGCCGGCTCGGTCATCGCGATGGCGGTGATCAGCTGCCCGCTGCAGAACCCGGGCAGCCACCGTTCCTTCTGCTCCTCGGTGGCGAGGTCGCGCAGGTAGGGCCCGGCGACGTCGTTGTGCAGCCCGAAACCGACGCCTGTGGCGCCGATCCGCATGAGCTCCTCGTCGAGGACCGCCTGGTAGCGGAAGTCCCGGACGCCGCCCCCGCCGAAGCGCTCCTCCACGTCCGTGCCGAGCAGTCCCTGCGCACCGGCCGAGGTCCAGACCTCGCGGGGCACGATGCCGTCGCGCTCCCACTGGTCGTGGAAGGGGACGACGTTCTTCTCGGCCCATGCCCGGACCGTCCCCCGGAAGTCCTCGTGCTCGGCCTCGTAGAGGGTTCGCCGCATGGCGGCCAGTGTGCCGCACGCCACCTCGGGGTCCGACCGGTCGGCGCAGGCCAGCGGAGTGTCGTCCCCCTGTGGACACTGGGAGCCGTGCCCGCCCTCGACCGGTTCTCCGAGCCCACCCGGGCGTGGTTCACCGGCGCCTTCGCCGAGCCGACCGCTGCGCAGGAGGGGGCCTGGGAGGCCATCAGCAGCGGCGGCCACGCGCTCGTCGTCGCGCCCACCGGCTCGGGCAAGACCCTCGCCGCGTTCCTGTGGTCGCTCGACCGGCTGGCCAGCACCCCGCCGCCGGCCGACGAGCAGGCCCGCTGCCGGGTCCTCTACGTCTCCCCGCTCAAGGCGCTCGCCGTCGACGTCGAGCGCAACCTGCGCGCCCCGCTGGCCGGCATCGGGCAGGCGGCGGCCCGGCTGGGCCTGCCGCGCCCGGAGATCCAGGTGGGCACCCGCTCCGGCGACACCCCCGTCGAGGAGCGGCGGGCCTTCACCCGGCGGCCGACCGACATCCTCATCACCACGCCGGAGTCACTGTTCCTCCTGCTCACCAGCGCCGCACGGGAGGCGCTGCGCGGCGTCGAGACGGTGATCGTCGACGAGGTGCACGCGGTCGCCGACACCAAGCGCGGCGCGCACCTGGCCGTCTCCCTCGATCGGCTCGACGAGCTGCTGGAGCGCCCCGCGCAGCGGATCGGCCTCTCGGCGACGGTGCGCCCCGTCGAGGAGGTGGCCTCCTTCCTCGCCGGCGGCCGCCCGGTGGAGGTGGTCGCGCCCGGGTCGGCGAAGGAGTGGGACCTCTCGGTCGTCGTCCCGGTCGAGGACATGAGCACCCTGGGCCAGCCCACCGGTGAGCTCGAGGGCTCCGCCGCCGGCGACCAGCCGCGGACGTCGATCTGGCCGGCGGTCGAGGAGCGAGTGCTCGACCTGGTGGCGGCCCACCGCAGCACGATCGTCTTCGCCAACTCCCGGCGGCTGGCCGAGCGGCTGACCAGCCGGCTCAACGAGCTGGCCTACGAGCGGGCGACCGGGGAGCCGGTCCCCCCGGGCACCAACGCCGCCGCGCTCATGGCGCAGGCCGGGTCCGGAGGCGGTGTGCCCGAGGGGGTGCAGCCGGTCGCCGCCGCCCACCACGGCTCGGTCTCCCGCGAGCAGCGCGCGGTGGTCGAGGAGGCGCTGAAGTCCGGCCGGCTGCCGGCCGTGGTGGCCACCTCCAGCCTCGAGCTGGGCATCGACATGGGTGCGGTCGACCTCGTGGTCCAGGTCGAGGCGCCACCCACGGTCGCCTCCGGCCTGCAGCGGGTCGGCCGCGCCGGCCACCAGGTGGGCGCGGTCAGCCGGGGGGTGCTCTTCCCGAAGTACCGCGGCGACCTGGTCCAGTGCGCGCTGGTCGCCGAGCGGATGAAGGCCGGCGCCATCGAGTCGATCCGCTACCTGCGCAACCCGCTCGACGTGCTGGCCCAGCAGGTGGTCGCCGTCGTCTCCGAGCGGCCCCGGACCGTCGACGAGGTGGCGGCCCTGGTCCGCCGGTCGGCGCCGTTCGCCTCGCTGCCTGACTCCGCGCTGCACGCGGTGCTCGACATGCTGGCCGGCCGCTACCCCTCCGACGCCTTCGCCGAGCTGCGTCCGCGGCTGACGTGGGACCGGGTCGCCGACACCCTCACCGCACGCGGCGGCGCGCAACGCCTGGCGGTCACCAGCGGCGGCACCATCCCCGACCGCGGCCTGTTCGGCGTCTTCCTGGTCGGCGGCGAGGACAGCCGCGGCGGCCGGCGCGTGGGCGAGCTCGACGAGGAGATGGTGTACGAGTCGCGGGTGGGCGACGTCTTCCTGCTCGGCTCGTCGTCCTGGCGGATCGAGGAGATCACCCACGACCGCGTGCTGGTCAGCCCGGCGCCCGGACAGCCGGGGAAGATGCCGTTCTGGCACGGCGACGCCCCAGGCCGGCCGCTGGAGCTCGGCCGCGCGTTGGGCGCCTTCCTGCGCGAGGTCGGCACGGCCACCCCCGAGGCCGGGCTCGACCGCGCCCGCGCTGCCGGCCTCGACGAGTGGGGCGCGGCCAACCTGCTGGCCTACCTCGCCGAGCAGAAGGCGGCCACGGGCCACCTGCCCGACGACCGCACGCTCCTGGTCGAGCGCTTCCGCGACGAGCTCGGCGACTGGCGGCTGGTCGTCCACTCCTCGTTCGGCGCACAGGTCAACGCCCCGTGGGCACTCGTGCTGGCCGCCCGGCTGCGGGAGCGCTACGGCGTCGACGTCGCCTCGATGCACTCCGACGACGGCATCGTGCTGCGCCTGCCCGACACCACCGGGGAGCCGCCGGAGGCCGACCTCGCCGTCCTCGACCCCGACGACGTCGAGCGCGAGGTGACCGCCGAGGTCGGCAGCTCGGCCCTGTTCGCCAGCCGGTTCCGCGAGTGCGCGGCGCGGGCGCTGCTGCTCCCCCGCCGCGACCCGCGCCGCCGCACCCCGCTGTGGCAGCAGCGGCAGCGGGCCGCCCAGCTGCTCTCGGTGGCCAGCGAGTTCTCCAGCTTCCCCATCACGCTGGAGGCCGCCCGCGAGGTGCTGCAGGACGTCTACGACGTGCCCGGCCTGGTCGAGCTGATGCGCGACGTCCGCTCCCGGCGGGTGCGGGTCGTCGACGTGCAGACGCAGGCGGCTTCGCCGTTCGCCCAGTCACTGCTGTTCGGCTACGTCGGGCAGTTCCTCTACGAGGGCGACGCCCCGCTGGCCGAGCGCCGGGCGCAGGCGCTGGCCCTCGACACCGGCCTGCTCGCCGAGCTGCTCGGGCGCTCCGAGCTGCGCGAGCTGCTCGACGCCGAGGCGCTCACCGAGGTCGAGACCGAGCTCCAGCGCCTCCCGGCCGACCGCCACCCCCGCGACCTCGACGTCGCCGCCGACCTGCTGCGCATCGTCGGCGACCTCACGCCCGCGGAGGCCGCCGCCCGCGGGGTCAGCCAGGAGTGGCTCGACGAGCTGGTGGCCGCCCGCCGCGCGCTGGTGGTGCGCATCGCCGGCGAGGAGCGGTACGTGGCGATCGAGGACGCCGGCCGGCTGCGCGACGCCCTCGGCACCGCCCTGCCGGTCGGCGTGCCCGAGGTCTTCACCGAGCCGGTGCCCGACCCGCTCGGCGACCTGGTCGGCCGCTACGCCCGCACCCACGGGCCCTTCCAGCCCGGCGAGGTCGCGCAGCGCCTGGGGCTGGGCGTGGCGGTCGTGACCGCGACGGTGCAGCGGCTCGTCGGCACCGGCCGGCTGGTCACCGGGGAGTTCCGCCCCGGAGGCACCGGCCAGGAGTGGTGCGACGCCGACGTGCTGCGGTCGGTGCGCCGGCGCAGCCTGGCCCGGCTGCGCCAGGAGGTCGAGCCGGTGCCCGTCGACACGCTCGCGCGGTTCACCCCCTCCTGGCAGTCGGTGGGCAGCCGGGTGCGCGGGACGGACGGCGTGCTCGCGGTCGTCGAGCAGCTGGCCGGAGCGCTCGTCCCCGCCAGCGCGCTGGAGTCGCTGGTGCTGCCGGCCCGGGTCCGCGACTACTCCCCCGCGATGCTCGACGAGCTGACCAGCGCCGGCGAGGTGCTGTGGGCCGGCGCCGGCGGGCTGCCCGGCGGCGACGGCTGGGTCAGCCTCGTGCCGGCCGACCTGGCGCCGCTGCTGCTGCCCGAGTCGCTGGAGCTGCCCGAGGCCGGTCCCGCGGTGCTCGAGCACCTGGCCGGTGGGCAGGCGCTGTTCTTCCGCGGTCTCTCCGACCTGGCCGGCTCCACCGACGACACCGCCTTCGCCGACCTCGTGTGGGACCTCGTGTGGTCCGGCGTGCTGACCAACGACACCCTGGCACCGCTGCGCACCCGGCTGTCCGGTGGCGGCACGCACAAGCGCCAGCCCGCCCCGCCCCGGGCCCGGCTCGACCGCAGCCGCTACGGGCGGACCCGGCTGGGCCGGCCGGCGATGCCGACCCGCAGCGGACCGCCCACCATGGCCGGCCGCTGGTCCCGGCTCCCCGACCGCGAGGCCAACGCCACGAAGCGGACGACGGCCCGCGCCGAGGCACTGCTCGAGCGGCACGGCGTGCTCACCCGCGGCGCCGTGGTGGCCGAGCAGGTCGCCGGCGGCTTCTCCGCGGTCTACCCGGTGCTGCGGGCCTTCGAGGAGAACGGCCGGGCCCGGCGCGGCTACTTCGTGGAGACCCTCGGCGCCGCGCAGTTCGGCACCCCGGGCTCGGTCGACCGGCTGCGCAGCTTCGCGTCGCCGGACCGGGCGCCCAGCGGCGCGGTGGTCCTCGCGGCCACCGACCCGGCCAACGTCTACGGCGCGGCCCTGCCGTGGCCCGAACGCCCCGGCGCGACGGCCGAGGGCGCCGACCCGGGCGACGCGGTCGACGTCGGCGAGGGCGCCGGCGGCGGGCGGCGCGCCGCCGGGCACCGGGCCGGGCGCAAGGCCGGCGCGCTGGTCGTGCTGGTCGACGGCGAGCTGGTGCTCTACGTGGAGCGGGGCGGCAAGACGCTGCTGTCCTGGACCGAGGACGAGACCGCGCTCAAGGAGGCCGCCACGGCGCTGTCCGGAGCGGTTGCGGCGGGCGCGCTCGGGCGGATGGTGGTGCAGAAGGCCGACGGCGCCTCGGTGCACGAGGCCACCCCGCTGTCAGCGGCGTTGCAGGCGGCGGGCTTCGCCGCCACCCCCCGCGGCCTGCGGGTGCGCGCCTGACCCGGTCCCGGCCCTCCGAGGCACGGCCCCCAGCCGGCGCGTGACTCCTCAGTCGCGGGAGGGGTGCAGCCAGCGGCGGAACAGCCGGGACAGCGCCGGCATGACGACGTAGCCAAGCAGCACGACCACGACGACGGCCGACAGCAGCAGCCGCGCCGGCAACGGCCACCCCGACACGTGCGGGGCGACCAGCAGCTGGAAGGCCAGCGTGATGGCGAAGACGGCGGCCACGGTGAGCACCGTCAGCCGCCAGCGGGGTCCCGGCCGGGCCGGGGTCAGCGCCGTGAAGAAGCTGTCCAGGCCCGCCACGTGGGCGTAGTCGACCCGATCGGTCAGGTGCTCGACGCGCTGCAGCGCGAGCTGCCGTTCGGCCGAGCGCTCCCACCGCGCCAGCGCCTCACCGTCGGCGAACCGGTAGACCAGGTGGTAGCGGGTCGAGCCCGGGCCGGGGCGCAGCAGGCTGGTGCCCAGGTTGCCGGGGAACCGGGCCGCCAGGTCCAGCACCTCGGCCGCCCATCCCTCGAAGGCCTCCCGCTGGTCGGCCCGCACGTCGCGGGCGACCGTGACCGTGACCGGCTCGGCGGCCGCGACCACCGCCTCGGGTGCGGTGACCGGGGAGTTCGTCGCTCGATCGCGTCGCTGCACGGGAGGCTCAGCACCGCGGCGGACCTGCGCCTTCCCGCCGCCGGGGTGACCTGCACCGCGTCCGGCCGAGCGGGGCGGCGGCGACCCCGGCGAGGCGGGACACTGGTCGAGTGCCCGAGGGAGACACCGTCTGGCTGGCGGCGAAGCGGATGAACACCGCGCTCGCCGGCCAGACGCTGCGCCGCGGCGAGCTCCGGGTGCCCCAGCTGGCCGCCACGGACCTGACCGGCCGCACCGTCGCCGGGGTCGTCCCGCGCGGCAAGCACATGCTCACCCGGTTCACCGACGGCTGGACGCTGCGCACCCACTACCGGATGGACGGCAGCTGGCACATCTACCGCAAGGGCGCGAGGTGGCGCGGCGGACCGGCCTTCTCCATCCGCGCGATCCTGGCGACCGACCAGTGGGACTGCGTGGGTTACCGGCTGCACGACGTCGCGATGGTGCGCACCGAGCACGAGGACCAGGTCGTCGGCCACCTCGGCCCCGACGTCCTCGGCCCGGACTGGGACCTCGACGAGGCGCTGCGCCGGCTGCGGTCGCACCCCGACGAGCAGATCGGCGTCGCGATCCTCGACCAGCGCAACCTGTGCGGCCCCGGCAACCTCTACAAGGTCGAGGGGCTGTTCGTCTGCGGCGTGCACCCGTGGATGCGGGTGGCCGACGTCGAGGACCTGTCCGGGCTCGTCGAGCGGACCCGCTCGCTGATGCTGGCCAACCGCGACCGCCCGGAGCAGAGCACCACCGGCGACCTGCGCCGTGGCCGCGACCACTGGGTCTACGGCCGCAAGGACCGCCCCTGCTACCGCTGCGGCACCCCGATCCTGCGCGGCGACCAGGGTCCGGACCTGCAGGAGCGGATCACCTACTGGTGTCCGACCTGCCAGGCCACCGACGCCCCGGTCGACCCGACGGCCCGCACCGGCGAACCGGACCACCCGGCGCCGCTGCCCGGCGCCCACTGAGCGCACCGGTCCGGCCGCCGCGGCGACCGGGCCAGCGAGCGGTGCGCTCGTCCCCGGGTCCCGCCCTGAGCCCGTCGAGGGTGGGAGGACGCGGCTCCCTGCAGGGTCCGCCCTGAGCCCGTCGAGGGTGGGAGGACGCGGCTCCCTGCAGGGTCCCGCCCTGAGCCCGTCGAGGGTGGGAGGACCCTGCAGGGAGTCCTCCCCCTACTGCTGCTCGGGGCGGTCGGCCGGCTGCGCCGCCTGCTGGGCAGTGGATGTCGGCACCGACGGCGTCCCCTCCTCCAGCGCCGGGGCCGCGTTCTGGCCGGTGATCGCCGGCTGGCCCATCGAGGCGCGGATCTGGTCCAGCCGCGAGGCTCCGGCGACGTCGAGGGTCGCCTTCTGCACCTCGAGCATCCGGCCCTCGACCGACGTCTGCGCCAGCTCGGCCTGGCCGAGCGCGTTGGCGTAGCGGGCCTCGATCTTGTCCCGCACCTCCGACAGGCTGGGCGTGTTGCCCGGAGCGGAGAGCTCGTTGACCTGCTTGAGCGAGGCGGCGACGTGCTCCTGCATCTTGGCCTGCTCGAGCTGGCTCATGAGCTTGGTGCGCTCGGCCAGCGTCGTCTGCAGCCGCATCCGGCTCTGCTCGACCGCACCCCGCGCCTGCTCGGCGGCCTGCAGCGCCTCGTCGTGGCTGCGCTTGAGGTCCTCCATCGACTGCTCGGCGGCCACGAGCTGGGTGGCGAAGGCCTGCGCGGCCTGCTCGTACTCCGCCGCCTTCGCCGCGTTCCCGCCGGCGCGGGTCTGGTCGGCCAGCACCAGCGCCTGTCGTGCGGAGGCCTGCAGCTTCTCCACCTCGCCGAGCTGCCGGTTGAGCCGCATCTCCAGCTGCCGCTGGTTGCCCAGCACCGCCGCCGCCTGGTTGGCCAGCGCCTGGTGCCGCTGCTGCTCCGCCTCGATCGCCTGCGCGATCTGGATCTTCGGGTCGGCCTTCTCGTCGATCTTGGCGTTGGCGGAGGCGGTGAGGTACCTCCACAGCTTCACGAACGGGTTGGGCATCGGTCCTCCTGCGCAGGTGCGGTCGTCCACCAGGGATTACCCGTCCCGGCGCACCGCAGCGATCGTCGTCACCCGCCATCGTCCCAGGTGGTGCTGTCCGTGAGCCACCAGGGACGTCCCGGAGCTGATCCCCCATTAGGGTCGCGGACGTGACCAGCGACCGCCCGGTGCTGAGCGTCCTCGGTGAACTCGTCGTCGACCTGCTGCCCGACGCCCAGGCCGGCGCCGGGCCGCACGGCACGGCCCCGCACTACGTCGCCCGTCCCGGCGGCAACGCCCTCAACGTCGCGGTCGCCGCCGGCCGTCTCCGCGTCCCCGTGCGACTGCTCGCCCGGCTGGGCACCGGGCCGCTGGCCGCGGGGCTGCGGCGGCAGGCCGAGCTCTCCGGCGTCGACCTGGACGGGTTCGTCCCGGCCACCGAGCCGGTCAGCCTCGCAGTGGTCGGTCTCGGCCCCGACGGTTCGCCCGACTACGGCTTCCACGTGCAGGGCGCGGCCGACTGGCAGTGGACCGACGAGGAGCTCGCCGCCGTCCTGCCCCCCGGGACGGCGATCCTGCACGTCGGGTCCATCTCCAGCTGGACCCCGCCGGGGTGCGAGGCCATCGCGCGGCTGGTCGAGCGTCTGGCCGCCGAGGACCGGGCGCTGGTCAGCGTCGACCCCAACATCCGGCCGATGCTCGCCGACGGCCCGGTCGGGACGGCGCTGGGCAACTCGCCGGAGTCGGTGCGCGCCCGCCTCGAGCGGCTGCTGTCGCGCGCCGACATCGTCAAGGTCAGCGCCGAGGACCTCGGCTGGCTCGAGCCCGGCGCCGCCGACGACCTCGACGCGACGGCGCTGCGCTGGGCCGACCGCGGCGTCGCCCTGGTCGTGCTCACCGACGGCGGAGCACCGCTGCGCATCGCCCGGCCGGGCCGCGAGCTGGTGCACCGCGAGCCCCCGCGGGTGACCGTGACCGACACCGTCGGCGCCGGTGACTCGCTGGCCGCGGGGCTGTTCGCCGGGCTGCTCGAGGCGGGGGTGACCACCCGCGCGGCGCTGGAGCAGCTGCCCGACGAGGAGCTACTGCCCATCGTCGACGACGCCGCGCTCGTCGCCGCGCTGAACTGCACCCGGGAGGGCGCCGACCCACCGACCCGCGACGAGCTGGTCGCGGCCCGCCGGTGAGCACCCCCGACGACGTGACGCTCGTCGGGTTCGCCGAGCTGTCGGCCACCGTCGTCCGCGCCCGCCTGCTCGCCGCGCACGACCGGTTCTGGGACGTCGACACCCGGTCGCTGCACCACCCGGTCTGGTTCGACCAGTTCGGTGGCTTCGGCGCACTGGCCCGCAGCGCCGGCGGGGAGGACGTCGGCTACGTCCTCGGCGTGGTCACCGCCGACCGGCTGGCCTACCTGCACCTGCTGGCCGTGCGCGACGACCGGCGCCGCACCGGGCTGGGCCGCCGGCTGGTGGCGTGGTTCGACGACCTGGCACGCGACACCGGGGCGCGCGTCGTCCAGGCGGTCGCCCGGCCGGAGAACACCGCCGCGGTCGCCTTCCACACCGCACTGGGCGCCGGCGCACACCTGGCGCAGGACCGCGCCGGACCAGGTGCGGACCGCCTCGTCCTGACCCGGTCGCTGACCCGCTAGCCCGTCCGCAGCCAGGCGGCCGTGTCCGCCGGCAGGTCGGCGGCGACGGGCGCACTGGTGAGCACCGGTTCGCCCTGCCCGGCCAACGACACCGGCCGGTCCGACAGGTTCACGACGCAGCGGAAGCGGCTGCCGCGGTCGAACGCGAGCACGCCGTCCCCGAGGTCGCACCAGGTCAGCGGCGCGTCGTCGGCGAGACCGGGCAGGGTCCGGCGCAACCGCAGGGCGCCGCGGTACAGCGACAGGGTCGACGACGGGTCGTCGCGCTGCGCCGCCACCGTCAGCTCCCGCCACGACCCGGGCTGTGGCAGCCACGGGCGGACGGCGTCGGCGGTGAACCCGAACGGCGGCCGGTCGCCCGACCACGGCAACGGCACCCGGCAGCCGTCGCGGCCGCGGGCGGTGTGCCCGGAACGCTCCCAGGTCGGGTCCTGCAGGACGTCCTCCGGCAGGTCCTCGACCTCGGGCAGCCCCAGCTCCTCCCCCTGGTACAGGTAGGCGCCGCCGGGTAGGGCGAGGGTGAGCAGGGCGGCGGCGCGTGCCCGCCGCAGGCCCAGGGCGAGGTCCGTCGGGGACGCCGCGTCGAAGCCCATGGTCCCCGCGCCGCTCGCCGCCCGGCCGAAGCGGGTGACGTGCCGGGTCTCGTCGTGGCTGGACAGCACCCAGGTGGGCGGTGCCCCGACCGGCGCCAGCGCGGCCAGCGTCCCGTCGATCGCCGCCCGCAGGCCGGCCGCGTTCCAGGCGGCGCGCAGGAAGTCGAAGTTGAAGCTCGTGTGCAGCTCGTCGGGCCGGACGTAGCGGGCCAGCCGCTCGGGGCCGGCGACCACCGCTTCCGAGACGAACACCCGGTCGCCGTCGTAGCCGTCGCTGATCCGCCGCCAGCGCCGGAAGACCTCGTGCACCTCGTCGCGGTCCCAGTGCGGGTTGTCCACCCACCGGGCCGACTCGAACAGCGCGCCCGGGGCGTGTCCGGCGTCCGGCAACCCGGGGACCTTCGCCAGCGCCGGTGCGGCGTCCACCCGGATGCCGTCGACGCCGCGGTCGAGCCAGAACCGCACCGTCCCGTCGAACTCCTCCTGCACGACCGCGTCGTCCCAGTCGAGGTCGGGCTGCTCGGGTGCGAACAGGTGCAGGTACCACTGCCCCATCGACCCGTCCGGCTCCCGCACGCGGGTCCAGGCCGGACCGCCGAAGGCGCTGATCCAGTCGTTGGGCGGCCGGTCCCCACCGTCCCGGCCGTCCCGGAAGAAATACCGCGCCCGCTCGGGCGCGCCCCGGCCGCCGGCCACGGCGGCGCGGAACCACGGGTGCTCGGCGGAGGTGTGGTTGGCGACCAGGTCGACGATCAACCGCAGACCCGCGGCGTGGGCCTCGGCGAGCAGCGCGTCGACGTCGGCCAGGGTGCCCAGGCGCGGGTCGATGTCGCGGTGGTCGCTGACGTCGTAGCCGCCGTCGGCCATCGGGGACGGGTACCAGGGCGTGACCCAGACGGCATCGACGCCGAGGTCCACCAGGTACGGCAGTCGGCTGCGCAGCCCGTCCACGTCGCCGACGCCGTCCCCGTCGGAGTCGGCGAAGCTGCGCAGGTACACCTCGTAGACGACCGCCGTCCGCCACCACGGACGGCGGCCGTCCCCGAGCGCGGCCTCCCTCACGACATCCCCGAGCATGGCACCGTCCCGGGCCCCCGCCCCGACCGTGCGCAGGGTGGGGGAGGACGGATCCTCCGTCAGGCGGCTCCGGCGCGGCTGGCCCCGCCGCCGCCGACCGTCGTCCCCTGCGCCTGCGCCTCATGGACCTGCTCGACCCGGTCCTCGGTGGCCATCTGCGTCAGCCGTGCGCCGGCCTCCGCATCCCGGGTGAGGTTCTCGCCGGTCTGCGGGTCGAATACGTGCACCTTCCGGGCGTCCAGCCAGAACTCCGCCTCGCGCCCCTCACGGATGCGGCTCGTGGCGTCGATGGAGACGATCGCCTGGGTGCGCAGCTCCTCGGCGTCCAACTCCCGCGACAGGTCGCGCAGCTGGTTGCGGATCGCCTCCGGCGCCTCGTACGGGATGTAGGCGTACTGCGAGTCGCCCAGCCACTCGGTGACGTCGACCCGCGCCCGGAACAGCGAGCCCAGCGGCCGCTTCGCCTCGTCGACCAGGGACGCGTCCTCGAAGTACTCCGGCCGGATGCCGACCAGCAGCAGGTCGCGGCCCTGGATGGCGGCGGCCCGTCGCTCGTCGAGCGTGATGGACCCGAACGGCGTCTGCAGCCGGCCGCCCTCGACGTGCGCAGGGAGGAAGTTCATCGGCGGGGAACCGATGAACCCGGCGACGAACAGGTTGACGGGCTGCTCGTAGAGCTCGCGCGGCGAGGCGACCTGCTGGATCTTGCCCTTGCGGAGCACGCACACCCGGTCGCCCAGGGTCATCGCCTCGGTCTGGTCGTGGGTGACGTAGACCGTGGTGATGCCCAGCCGGCGCTGCAGCCGGGAGATCTCGGTGCGCATCTGGCCGCGCAGCTTGGCGTCGAGGTTCGACAGCGGCTCGTCGAAGAGGAACGCCTCGGCCTGGCGGACGATGGCCCGGCCCATCGCCACGCGCTGCCGCTGGCCACCGGAGAGGTTGGCCGGCTTGCGCTCCAGGTGGTCCTTCAGCTCGAGCACGTCGGAGGCCTCGGTGACCCGCCGGCGCACCTCGTCGTCGGGCATCTTCGCCAGCCGCAGCGGGAAGGCGATGTTCTCGTACACCGTCATGTGCGGGTACAGCGCGTAGTTCTGGAACACCATCGACAGGTTGCGGTCGCGCGGCGCGAGGTCGTTGACCCGCTTGCCGCCGATGATCATGTCGCCGCTGGTGATGTCCTCGAGCCCGACGATCATCCTGAGCAGCGTCGACTTCCCGCAGCCGGACGGGCCCACGAGGATCATGAACTCCCCGTCGGCGATGTCCAGGCTGACGTCGTTCACCGCCGGAAAGCCGTCGCCGTACTGCTTGACGATGTTGCGCATCTCGATCGAAGCCATGAGATCTCGTCCCCTCGCTGGGTGGTGGATACGGGGGTCAGCCCTTGACCGCGCCGTTGGTGAGACCGGCGACGATGCGCCGCTGGAAGAGCAGCACGAGGACGACGACCGGGATGGTGACGACGACCGCCGCCGCGGCGATCGCCCCGGTCGGGTCCTCGAACTGCGAGGCACCGGAGAACAGGCCCAGCGCGGCGGGTACCGGCCGCGACGCCTCGGTCGAGGTCAGCGAGATGCCGTACGCGAAGTCGTTCCAGGCGATGAAGAAGGCGATGATCGCGGTGGTGAAGACGCCCGGGGCGGCCAGCGGCACGATCACCTTGCGGAACGCCTGCCAGGTGGTCGCGCCGTCGACCTGCGCGGCCTGCTCCATCTCCCAGGGGATCTCCCGGAAGAACGCCGACATCGTCCAGATGGAGATCGGCAGGGTCAGGGAGAGGTAGGGGATGATCAGCCCGGGCCAGGTGTCGTAGAGCCCGATCTGCCGCCACAGGTTGAACAGCGGCGTCACGATCGAGATCACCGGGAAGATCGCCACCCCGAGCGCCGTCGACAGGATCAGCTTCTTACCGGGGAAGTCCAGCCGGGCGATGGCGTACGCGGCGAACATCGACAGGATGCAGGAGATGAACGTCGCGATCAGGCAGATGCCGAACGAGTTCCGCAACGCCGGCAGGAAGAGCCCGCTGGCCGACCCGGTGAGGATCGTCGAGTAGTTCTCCCAGGTGACCGACGACGGCAGGAACGACTGGTTGGCGATGTCCGCCGACGCCTTGAACGACAACGACACGATCCAGGCGATCGGGAACAGCGCGTAGAGGACGATCAGGATCCCTCCGACGATCCACCAGGTCTTCTCCCGCTGGGACATCAGCCTTCCCCTCTCGCCTGGGCCAGGTCGATCCGGAAGCCCTTGATGAAGATGAACGCGATCAGCACGACGCTCAGGAACAGCAGGACCGACACCGCGGAGCCGAGGCCGATCTCCACCCGAGCGATCGTCTGCCGGTAGGCCAGGAACGAGACCGACTCCGTGCCGTTGGCGCCGGCCGTCATGATGAAGATCGAGTCGAAGATGCGGAACGCGTCGAGCGTGCGGAACAGCAGGGCGACCATGATCGCCGCCTTCATGTTCGGGATGGTCACCCGCCACATCCGCTGCCACCAGCTGGCGCCGTCGACCTTGGCCGCCTCCTGCAGCACCTCGGGGACCTGCGCGAGGCCCGCCAGGATCAGCAGCGAGATGAAGGGCGTTGTCTTCCAGATCTCGGCCAGGCAGATCACGAGCAGCGAGGTCCACTGGCCGCCGAACCAGTCGGTGTCCGCTGCGATCCCGGGGAGCCAGGCGAACCAGCTGTTCACGAAGCCGGTCTCGATCCGGAAGGCGAACGCCCACGCGAAGGCCGAGACGACCGTGATGACCGCGTACGGGATGAGGATCGCCGCCCGGACGACGGGCCGGATGGAACTGAGCGCCTTGGCCATGACCAACGCCAGGGCGAAGCCCAGGACCAGCTCGACGACGACGGTCACCACGGTGATAAACACCGTGACGAGGAGTGCCTGCCACCAGAGGCCGTCGGACAGGATCACCGCGTAGTTGCCCAGTCCCCGGAACGACCGGTTCTCCGGGTCGGTCAGGCGGTAGTTGAACAGCGAGTACCAGACCGCCTGCAGGATCGGGTACGCGGTGACGAGCAGCATGACCACGAAGGCCGGGCCGGCCAGCAGCCAGCCGAGCCGGCGTTCGGCGCGCGAGCGGTCGCTGATGGTGCCGCGGGGAGCCGCGACCGGTTGGGTCTTCTCGGTGGGTGGCAGCGTGGTGGTGCTCATAGCAGCTGGTCTCCTGACAGGACGGCCTGGATCAGGGCCTGGGCCCGCTCACCGGTCTCGGGCGTCACCGACGACGGCGGGTGGTACTCCCGCTGGATGGCTCCGGAGACCTCGCTGTAGTACGGCGTCTGCGGGCGGTTGGCCGCCGCCTCCAGCGACTCGAGGATCGTCGGGGCCATCGGGAAGACCTCCAGGACCTCGGGGTCGTCGTACACCGCGGACGAGGAGGCGGGGTTGCCGTTCGTCGTCATGTAGTACGCCTGGTTCTCGTCGCTGGTGATGCACTCCGTCGCCTGGTAGGCCAGGTCGACGTTGCGGCTCACGGCGCTGACGCCCAGGTCGATCCCGCCGAAGGGGGGAGCGCTCGGCTGACCCTCGTCGACGGCCGGGTACAGCGCCCAGCCGTAGTCCTCGGGCACGGAGGCGTCCAGGGTGCCCGCCTCGACGGCGGCGAGTGCCCGCGAGTAGACGAACGGCCAGTTGACCATGAAGCCGGCGTCCGCGCTCTCGAACTCGGTGGCGCTGGTGTCCTCGCTCGACGTGGAGAAGGCCGGCCCGACGACGCCGGAGTTCGCCACGGTGTTCATCACCTCGGTGGCCCGGGCGGCCTCCGGACTGGTCAGCCCCAGCTGGATGTCCTCCGGGTTCTCGGAGTTCTCCTCGATGATGGCGCCGCCGGCCGACTCGACGAGCGCGTTGAGCCACACCACCAGCGACTCGGCGCGCCGGCCCTGGGCGCTGAGGATCTTGCCCTGGTCCTGGGCGGCCGTGACGAGCTGCTCCCAGGTCACCGGCTGGGTCATGTCGAGGCCGGCCGCCTCCGCCACGGACTCGCGGTACCACAGCAGCTGGGTGTTGGCCCAGAACGGGATGGCGACCAGTTCCCCGTCCCACGTCGCGGAGTCGATGGAGCTCTGCACGACGCCCTCCGTGACCCGCCCGGCGAGGTCCTCGGGGACGGGGGCCAGGAAGCCGGCCTGCGCGAACTCGGGGATGTACGGGGGGTCCAGGCTCATCAGGTCGATCGAGGCGTCGTTGGCCGCCAGCCGGCGGACGAGCTGCTCGCGCTGGGCGGACGACTCCCGGGGCAGCTGCGAGGTCGTGATCGTGTACGCGCCGTTCGACTCCGCGGAGCAGCGGGCCGCGATCTCGGCCTGCCCGCCGGAGTCGGGGTTGATGTACCAGTTCAGGACAGGAGCCGCGCTCCCACTACCGCCACCGCCACAGGCGGCGAGCGTCGAGGCCAGGACCGCCGCGGCGGCAGCCCCGCCCACCGAGCGCCTGCGCGCCCGTGGAGCGGCTCCGCCGGGTGGTCTGACCTTGCCGTTCGTCAACACGTCATCCGCCTCCGTTGGCGAGCAGCGAGCTTGGGATCACCGCGATTTTCGTACCGTGGCCCAGCTCACAGTGGGTGTCAACTCGAACGAAATCGCCTCGTTACACCGCCTCCGCGGCCCCGGGGCAGGGGCCCGCCGCCGGCCCCGTCCCGGGTCCCGCCCCGAGCCTGCGAAGGGTGGGCAGGACGGGATCCTTCCACGGTGGGGGCGAGGGAGTCCTTCCTCAGTCGCGGCCCCCGACGATGGCCGACGGGGTGGTCAGCTCCTTGGGCGTGCGGGGCAGCACGGTGTCGAAGTAGGAGCGCGCGGCCCGCGTCGTCCCGACGTCGTGGCCTGCCTTCTCCGAGAGGAACCAGCGGTGCTCGAGGATTTCGTGGAAGACCTCAGCGGGCGCCAGCCGGCCGGCGAGGTCGGCCGGGACGGCCTCCACGACGGGCTGGTAGGCCTCGGCCAGCCAGCGGTACCCCGCGACGGTCTCGGGCACGGGGGTGCCCAGCTTCTGCTCCAGGGTGGCCCGGTAGGCGCGCAGGTCGTTGAGCAGCCGGCGGGCCTGGCGCTCCTGAACCTCCAGGCCGGTCAGCCGGAACAGCTCCCGGCGGTTCTGGCCGGGCTCGGAGACACGGGTCTCCACGCGCAGCCGCGCGCCGCCCTCCGGGTCGGTGACCAGTTCGATCTCGCCGACGTCGAAGCCCAGGTCGTTGAGCCGCTGGAGGCGCTCGGCGACCCGCTGGCGCTGCTCGGCGAGCGCGAAGACCTCCTCCCGGGTCACCTCCTCCCACAGCGCCTCGTAGCGCACCGGCAGGCTGTCGGCGACCTCGATCGGGTCGACGTAGGCGGGCAGCATCTCGCCGAACTGCAGGTCGAGCAGCTCGGCCCCCACGCGCTCGCGGGCGAGGTCGACGTCGTAGCGCCGCTGCCCGGGGCTCAGTTGCGGGTGCCGCTCGGAGGTCTCGGCGTCCACCAGGTGGGCGGTGAAGGCGCCGGCGTCGAGCCGGAACAGCGTGTTGGACAGCGAGCAGTCGCCCCAGAAGACACCGGCCAGGTGCAGCCGGACGAGCAGCACCACCATCGTGTCGAGCAGCTGCTCGGCGGAGTGCTCGCCGTGCGGCCGGGAGAACAGGTACCGGTAGGACATCGAGTACTCGAGGTACCGGGTCACCAGGACGGCGTCCTGCCCGTCCGGGCGGTCGACGCAGATGCCCAGCACCGAGACCGACGGCAGCCCCTCCTCCTCGAACTGCCCGAGCAGCGCGTACTCGTGGCGGGCCAGCGGCTCGGGGATCTCCTTCAGGGCGTAGACGTGCCCGCCCTGTGCGGTGAAGCGGACGACGTGCCGCGAGATGCCGCGCTGGGGGACCTCGAGCAGCAGCTCGGGGTCCCACTGCTCGAGTGGCAGGTGGAAGGGCAGGCTCAGCAGGGCGGCCCCGTCGGTGGCCGGTGGCCGGAAGAGGTACCGCACGGCGACCTCCGTTGTGGCGCGCAGCAGCCGGCGACCCTCGGTGGGGGTCCGCGGTCAGCCTGCCACGACCGCTGCGCGGCAGCAGTGCGCCCGGTCCGGCCTGGGCCTGTGGAGGCTGGTGGCCCCCCTGCAGGGGCCCGCCGCCGGCCCCGTCCAGAGGCTCGCCCCGAGCGTGCGAGGGGGACGGGGTCCTCCACGGCGGGGGGCAGAGGGGCCCTCCGTCAGGCCGCCAGCGACACCTCGCCGGCGGGGCGGCCGGAGGCGCGGGCGGGTGCACCCACCAGGGCCAGCGCGGGCTCGGCGACCGGCTGCTCGCCGGCCAGGACCTCCGCGGGCACCTCCTCGGCGGGGACGCCGGAGGCATCGGGTGCGGGGAGCAGCGGGCGGACGCGGACGTCGTCGCTCCGCAGCCCCAGGCTGACCTCGGCGAGCAGGTCGGCGAGCTCGACGTCGAGGGCGTCGCAGATCGAGGCGAGCAGCTCGGAGGACGCCTCCTTCTGCCCCCGCTCGACCTCGGAGAGGTAGCCCAAGCTCACCCGAGCGGCACCGGAGACGTCGCGCAGCGTCCGACGCTGGCGCAGCCGGTGGCCACGCAGGGTCGTCCCGAGCTGGGTGCGCAGCAGCGTCATCGCCGTCTCCTGTCCTGCCTCTGCGGAAGCGGCGGCTCCCGGGAAGGGCGCCGTGCGCTCACGGTACGCGGCACCGCTGACGCCCAGCGTGCCCGGCCGGGCGAGTCCGCTCTGGGCGTAACGCCGGAGGCCAGGCGACTCTTCCGTTTCCCCGTCCCGGGACCCGCCGTGAGCCTGGGAGGGTGGGGAGGACGGGCGGCCCCTGACAGGGTCCGGCCACGAGCTCGCGAGTGGTGGGGCGCGGGGGGGGCTTGCTTCAGGCGGCGGCGTCGGTCCGGGGACCGGCCGGCCCGGTCGAGCGGCGGGCGGCCGCGGCGCGCACCGCGCGGGCGCCGGCGCGTCGCAGCGCCAGGGCGCGCTGCACGTAGTCCAGCCCGGTCGCCACGGTGAGCACCACGGCGACGGCCATCACCCACCACCGGAGGCTGCCGAACCAGCCGTCGAACGGGAGGGTGTAGAGCCCGATGGCCAGCGCCTGGACGACGGTCTTGGCCTTGCCACCCCGGCTGGCGGCGATCACGCCGTGGCGGATCACCCAGAAGCGCAGCAACGTCACGCCGACCTCGCGGACGAGGATCGTCAGCGTCACCCACCACGGCAGCAGGGTCAGCACCGAGAGGCCGATGAGGGCGGTGCCGGTCAGCGCCTTGTCGGCGATCGGGTCGGCGAGCTTGCCGAACTCGGTCACCTGGCCGGTGCGCCGGGCGATCATCCCGTCGTAGCGGTCGGTGATGATCGCCAGCGCGAAGACGAGGGTGGCCCAGTACCGCCACTCGTCGTCCATCCCGCCCTCGGCGAACAGCAGCACGGCGAACACCGGCACCAGGGCCAACCGCAGCACGGTCAGCGCGTTGGGCACGTTGACCACCCGACCTGACTGGGGCGGGGTGGCGGCCGGGTCCGCCGGAGCGCTCATGCGCGCACCGCGGGTACCAGGGCCGCGGCCACCAGGTCCACGCCCTCCGTGCCGACGACCTCCGCGGCCACCACCAGGCCGGCGACCGCACCGGCGGGCACCCCCGTGACCGTCGTCGTCCCGTCGGCCTCCGGGTCCTGGTGGGCGGCGTGCCCGGACCACACCCCGGGCCCCTCGTCGGCGGCGAGGTCCTCGGTGAGGAGCACCTCCACCCGCTCCCCCAGCCGGTCCTCGGCGCGCTGCGCCGTGAGCTCCTCGACCAGGTCGGTGATCCGCCGGACGCGGGCGTCGATCTCGGCCTGGTCGAGCTTGCCGGGCAGCCGCATCGCCTCGGTGCCCTCCTCGTCGGAGTAGCCGAAGACCCCGACGGCGTCGAGCCGGCCCTCGACGAGGAAGCGCTCGAGCTCGGCCACGTCGTCCTCGGTCTCCCCCGGGAAGCCGAGGATGACGTTGGTGCGGAACCCGGCGGTCGGCGCGAGCGCACGGGCCCGCGCGATCAGCGCGAGGAAGTCGTCGGTGCCACCGAAGCGGCGCATCCGGCGCAGCAGGGTCGGCGAGGAGTGCTGGAAGGACAGGTCGAAGTAGGGGGCGACGCCGTCCGTGCCGGCGATGACCTCGAGCAGGCCCGGCCGCAGCTCGGCCGGCTGCAGGTAGGCCACCCGCACCCGGGTGATGCCCTCGACGGCGGCCAGCTGCGGCAGCAGCCGCTCCAGGTGCCTCAGGTCGCCGAGGTCCTTGCCGTAGGACGTCGAGTTCTCGCTGACCAGCACCAGCTCGGTGACACCCTGGGAGGCCAGCCACTCCGCCTCGCCGAGCACCTCGGCGGGCGGCCGGGAGACGAACGAGCCGCGGAAGGCCGGGATGGCGCAGAAGGCGCACCGCCGGTCGCAGCCGGAGGCGAGCTTGAGCGCGGCCGACGGGCCGGAGGCCAGCCGGCGCCGCGGCAGCCAGCCGTGGCCGGGGATGACCGGGGCGTCGACCGCGGCGACCGCCGCCGTGCGCTCGACCGGGCTGATCGGCAGCAGGGTGCGCCGGTCGCGCGGGTCGTGCGGGACGAGCGCCCGGCCGGTGAGCACGTCGTCGAGCCGGTCGCCGATCGCCGCGTAGTCGTCGAAGCCGAGGACCGTCGCCTCGGGCAGCGCGCCGGCCAGCTCGGAGCCGTACCGCTCGGCCATGCAGCCGACCGCGACCACCCGGGCGCCGGAGTCGGTGGCGGCCAGGATGGCGTCGACGGAGTCCTTCTTGGCGGACTCGATGAAGCCGCAGGTGTTCACCAGGACGGCGTCCGCGCCCTCGGCGTCCTCGACCAGGCGGTACCCGCCCGAGGCCAGCCGGCCGGCCAGCTCCTCCGAGTCGACCTCGTTGCGGGCACACCCGAGGGTCACCACCGCCACGGTGCGGGCAGGGTCGATCGGAGGTGTCACCGGTCCATCGTAGGTGACGGACCCCCCTGCCCCCCGCCGCTCACCGCCCCGTCCGGAGGCTCACCCCGAGCTCGCGAGGGGTGAGGGGGACGGGTCCTTCTACTCGGTGCCGCGCAGGGTGAACAGCACCGACTCGAGCTCGTCGGGCTTGACGAGCACGTCACGCGCCTTGGAGCCCTCGGACGGGCCGACGATGCCGCGGCTCTCCATGAGGTCCATGAGCCGGCCGGCCTTGGCGAAGCCCACCCGCAGCTTGCGCTGCAGCATCGACGTCGAGCCGAACTGGCTGGTGACGACGAGCTCCACGGCCTGGACGAGCAGCTCCAGGTCGCCGCCGATGTCCTCGTCGATCTCCTTCTTGTCGCCCTCGGCGGCGCTGAAGACCTCCTCGCGGTACTCCGGCTCGGCCTGGCGCTTGGTGAACTCGACGACCGCCTCGATCTCGGCGTCGGAGACGTAGGCGCCCTGCACGCGCATGGGCTTGCCCGCGCCGATCGGCAGGAAGAGGGCGTCACCCATGCCGATGAGCTTCTCCGCGCCCGGCTGGTCGAGGATGACCCGGCTGTCGGTGAGGCTGGAGGTGGAGAACGCCAGCCGCGAGGGCACGTTGGCCTTGATCAAACCGGTGACGACGTCCACCGAGGGCCGCTGGGTCGCCAGCACCAGATGGATGCCGGCGGCGCGCGCCTTCTGGGTGATCCGGACGATCGACTCCTCGACGTCGCGCGGGGCGACCATCATGAGGTCGGCGAGCTCGTCGACGATCGCGAGGATGTACGGGTAGGGCCGGTACACCCGCTCGCTGCCCGCGGGCGCCACGATCTCGCCGCGCTCCACCTTGCGGTTGAAGTCGTCGATGTGCCGGACACCGGTGGCCCGCATGTCCTGGTAGCGCTGCTCCATCTCCTCGACCAGCCAGGCCAGCGCGGTCGCGGCCTTCTTCGGGTCAGTGATGATCGGCGTGATCAGGTGCGGGATGCCGTCGTAGGGCGTGAGCTCGACCATCTTCGGGTCGACCAGGATCATCCGCAGCTGGTCGGGCGTGGCCCGCAGCAACAGCGAGGTCAGCAGCGAGTTGACGCAGCTGGACTTCCCGGCACCGGTGGCACCGGCGACCAGCAGGTGCGGCATCTTGGCCAGGTTCGCGCAGACGAACCCACCCTCGATGTCCTTGCCCAGCCCGACCAGCATCGGGTGCGGGTCCTGCTTGGCCACCTGGGAACGCAGCACGTCGCCGAGGCTGACCATCTCCCGGTCGACGTTGGGCACCTCGACGCCGACGGCGGACTTGCCCGGGATCGGCGCGAGGATGCGGATGTTGTCGTTGGCCACCGCGTAGGCCATGTTCTTGGTCAGCGCGGTGATCTTCTCGACCTTGACCGCGGGCCCCAGCTCGATCTCGTAGCGGGTCACCGTCGGGCCGCGGGTGAAGCTGGTGACGGCGGCGTCGATGTTGAACTGCTCGAGCACGCCGGTGATGGCCTCGATCGCCGTGTCGTTGGCCTTCGAGCCCTTCTTCGGCGGGTCGCCGGCACGCAGCACGCCGACCGAGGGCAGCGTGTACTGCCCCTCCACCGGCTCGATCCGCAGCTGCTGCGGCTCCTCGATCGGCGGGAGGTCCTCCGGCGGCGCGGTCCGGTCCACGACGGCGGGACGGCGGGTGGGGACCGGCGGGGGCGGCGGCTCGGCGCGCACGGCCTCGGGCGCCTCGTCGAGCGCCGCGTGGTCGATGGCCGGCAGGGTCTCCACCGGGCCGGTGTCCATCAGGTCGTCCGACAGCGAGCGCCGGCGGGAGCGCGGCGCCGGTGCCGGCGGCTCGGCCGGCTCCTCGTCGTCCGCCCAGTCCTCGTCGTCGTAGGCGTCCTCGTCGTCGGCCTGGCCCAGGACGCGGTCGGTGAGCTCGCGCAGCCGCTCGGGGATCTGGTGCACCGGCGTCGCGGTGAGCACCAGCAGGCCGAAGAAGGCCAGCAGGACCAGCAGGACGACGGCGACGACGGTGCCCACGCCGGCGACCAGCGGCGTGGCCGCGGCCCAGCCGACGAGGCCACCGGAGCCGGGCCGGTCCTGCGACGGGACGGCGCCCTCGCCGACGACCTGGGCGATGCCGAGCACCGAGACCACCAGGCAGAGCCAGCCGATCGCCAGCCGGCCGCGCGCCTCGGGGCGCGGTCCGCGGCGCAGCAGCCGCAGCGCGGCGAGAAAGAGCACGACCGGCAGCACCATGACCAGCGAGCCGACGACCCAGCGCACGGCGCCGGCGAAGACGGCGCCGACCGGGCCGATGCCGTTGCTCCAGGCGGCCGCGCCGAGGACGACGGCCAGGCCCAGCACGGCCAGGCCGACGCCGTCGCGGCGGTGCTCCGGCGCGAGCGGCTCGGCCTCCTCCGGGCGGGCGACCGAGCGGGCCAGCCCGCCGGCGCCGCGGGCCAGCAGCGACCAGCCGCCGCTGACGACGCCCCAGAGACCGGGGCCGGACTTCTTCGGCGCAGGCTTGCGGGCGGCGGGCTTGCGGCCGCCGGGAGCGGGTCGCTTGGCGGGCGGCTTCCGGGACGCGGTCGACCCGGAGCCCGAGCGTCCGCGCGCGGACGACCGGCCCGAGGGTCGGGTCGTCGTCGTGCGAGCAGGCATGAGTCGACGGTAGTGCTCACGGCGCCGCCCCGACGGCAGGCGACGCGTGTCCGCGTGCCGAGCGGCGCGGAACGGTTCGTCGCAGCTCGACTACAGCAGGGGCCCGGCCCGCCGATGCGGCGGGGCGCCGTCCGGCCCGGTGAACCGCGACGTCGCGGGCGCCGTACACCCTCGGACGGGAGGGGGTGGCCGATGGCGCGCGACCACGGGCGGGTGGACGGCGGGTTCGACGTCCGGGCGGCCTACGCCGCGCACGGCGCCGAGCTCTACCGGTTCGCGCTGCGGCAGCTCGACGACGGCGGCGCCGCCCAGGACGTCGTCCAGGAGGTCTTCCTCCGGGCCTGGCGTGCGGCCGACGGCTACGACCCGCAGCTGTCCGGCGTGCGCACCTGGCTGTTCGCGATCGCCCGCAACGTCGTGGTGGACGAGGCGCGGCGCTTCGCCGTCCGGCCGTGGCAGCGGACGCTGACCGAGGGCCCGGGCGCCGACGTCCCCGGCGTGGTGGGCATCGACGAGGCGGTCGTGGACGCGTGGGTCGTCGAGGAGGCGCTGGGCCGGATCGGCGAGGACCACCGGTCGGCGATCGTGCAGACCCACCTGCGCGGCCGGCCGCACGCGGAGGTGGCCGCCGAGCTCGGCATCCCGGTCGGCACGCTGCGCAGCCGGGTGTTCTACGGCATGCGGGCCCTGCGGCTGGCGATGGAGGAGATGGGGGTGGAGCCGTGAGCGCGCCGGGAGAGCACCGCCGTCTGCGGGAGCAGCTGGGCTGGTACGCCCTCGGGCACGGGACGCCGGAGGAGCGGGCCGGCGTCCGCGCGCACCTCGACGGGTGCGCCGCCTGCCGCGCCGAGCTCGCCGAGCTGACCCCGCTCACCGCGTGGCTCGACCGCGTGGACCCCGACCGGCTCGACGACCGGCCGGCGCCCCCGCCCGGGCTGGGCGACGCGGTGCTGGCGCGGATCGCCGCCGAGCGGCCGCGCCGCGCGTCGTCCCGCCGGGCGCTGGCCGCGGCCGCCGTCGTGGGCGTGGCCGCCGCGGGCTTCGGGATCGGGTGGCTGGCCCGCCCGGTGCCCGACCCGCTGCCGCTGGAACCGGTGGCGGTGCAGGCCGGCCCCGGCATCGAGGCCACGGCCGACGTCGTGCCGCACACCTGGGGCCTCGAGGTGCGGCTGACCGGAGAGGGCTTCACCGCCGGGGCGGTCTACCGGGTCGTGGTCACCGACGAGGACGGCGCCGCGGTGCCCGCGGGGCAGTTCCTCGGCGTGGGGCCGGCCGAGCTGCGCTGCAACCTCAACTCCTCGGTCCTGCGTGAGGACGCCGCCGGCTTCCGGGTCGTGGCCGCCGACGGGACCGTGGTGGCGAGCTCGGAGCTCTGAGGCGCGGCGGCGCCGGGGACCCCGTGCCCCCCATGCGCCGCCGCGGCCCCGCCGGCGGCGGGACCCTGCAAGGGCGCCGGGATCCTTGCGTCAGACCTCGAGGACCGTAGGGATGATCATGGGACGGCGGCGGTAGGTGTCGGACACCCACTTGCCGATCGTCCGGCGGATCACCTGCGAGAGCCGGTGCGGGTCGGTGACGCCGTCGGCCAGCGTGCGCCGCAGGTTCTCCTCGACCAGCTGCAGCGCCGGGTCGAAGACGGCGGGGTCGTCGGCGAAGCCGCGGGCGGAGAGGTGCACCGGCCGCACGATGGTGCGCGTCGAGGGCTCGATGACGACGGTCAGTGCGACGAACCCCTCGTCGCCGAGGATCCGCCGTTCCTGCAGCGACTCCTCCCCCACGTCGCCGACGTTGAGGCCGTCGACGTAGACGTCGCCGACCGGCACCGATCCGACGATCGTCGCCTTGCCGTCGACCAGGTCGACGACGACGCCGTTCTCCGCGAGCAGCACCCGGTCGCCGGCCATGCCGGTCTCCTCGGCGAGCGCCGCGTGGGCCCGCAGGTGCCGCCACTCGCCGTGCACCGGCATCAGGTGCCGCGGCTTGGCCACGTTGAGCAGCGTGCGCAGCTCGCCGGCCGGGGCGTGCCCGGAGACGTGCACCCGCGCGGTCTCCTTGTGCACGACGGTCGCACCGAGCCGGGCCAGCCCGTTGATCACCTTGTAGACGGCGGTCTCGTTGCCCGGCACCAGCGAGGACGCCAGCACGATGGTGTCGCCGGCCTCGATGGTCACCTGGTGGTGCTCGCCGCGGGCCATCCGCCCGAGCGCCGACAGCGGCTCCCCCTGCGACCCGGTGCTGATCAGCACCACCTGCTCCGGCGGCATGCTCGTGGCCTCGTCGAGGCTCACCATGAGGCCGGGCGCGACGCGCAGCAGCCCGAGGTCGCGGGCCACGCCCATGTTGCGGACCATCGAGCGGCCGACGAAAGCGACCTTGCGGCCGTGCATCTCGGCCGCGTCGAGCACCTGCTGGATGCGGTGCACGTGGCTGGCGAAGCTGGAGACGATCAGCCGCTGCGTGGCCCGCCGGAACACGTCCTCGAGCACCGGGCCGATCGACCGCTCCGGTGTGACGAACCCGGGGATCTCCGCGTTGGTGGAGTCGGCGAGCAGCAGGTCGATGCCCTCCAGGCCCAGCCGGGCGAAGGCACCCAGGTCGGTGAGGACGCCGTCGAGCGGCAGCTGGTCCATCTTGAAGTCGCCGGTGTGCACCAGGACCCCCGCCGGCGTGTGGACGGCGACGGCCAGCGCGTCGGGGATCGAGTGGTTGACCGAGATGAACTCGCAGTGGAACGGGCCCGCGACGTGGTCGTCGCCCGCGGCCACCTGGACCAGCACCGGGTCCAGCCGGTGCTCGCGCAGCTTGGCCTTGACCAGCGCGAGCGTGAACCGCGAGCCGACCAGCGGGATGTCGCCCCGCATCCGCAGCAGGTAGGGGATCGCGCCGATGTGGTCCTCGTGCCCGTGGGTGAGGACGACGGCGGCGATGTCGTCCAGCCGGTGCTCGATGATCCCGAAGTCCGGCAGGATCAGGTCGACGCCGGGCTGCTCGGCCTCCGGGAACAGCACGCCGCAGTCGATGACCAGCAGCGTGCCGTCGAACTCCAGGACGGCCATGTTGCGGCCGATCTCACCCAGCCCGCCGAGCGCCATGACCCGCAGGCCGCCGGTCGGCAGCCCCGGGGGTGCCTGCAGGTCGAGGTGCGGCTGGGTGGTCGAGGCGGTCACGAGGTCGCGCTCACAGGTGGATGCCTCCGTCGGCGAGGTCGGCGCGCAGCTGCGCGCGCTGTTCGGGGGTGGCGTCGACCAGCGGCGGGCGGACCGGCCCGCCCGGGAGGCCCAGCTCGTGCAGCGCGGCCTTGGTCAGGATGACGCCCTGGGTGCGGAAGATGCCGGTGTACAGCGGGAGCAGGCTCTCGTTGACCGCCCGGGCCTTGACCAGGTCGCCGGACTCGACGGCGGCGATCAGCTCGGCCAGCCGCGGTCCGGCGAGGTGCCCGACCACGCTCACGACGCCCACGGCGCCGACCGCCAGCAGCGGCAGGTTGAGCACGTCCTCGCCGCTGTAGTAGGCGAGGTCGGTGCGCGACAGGGTCCGCATCACCGCGCCGAGGTCGCCCTTGGCGTCCTTCACCGCGACGATGCGCGGGTGCTCGGCGAGCCGGGCGAGCGTGTCCACCTCGATGGGGACGACCGAGCGCGGCGGGATGTCGTAGAGCATCACCGGCAGGTCGGTGGCGTCGGCGACGGCGGTGAAGTGCCGCAGCAGGCCCGCCTGCGGGGGCTTGTTGTAGTACGGCGTCACGACGAGCAGGCCATGCGCGCCCAGCCGCTCCGCCCGGCGCGCGTTCTCGATGGTGTGCGCGGTGTCGTTGGTGCCGACGCCGGCGACCACGGTGGCGCGGTCGCCCACGGCGTCGAGCACCGCCTCGAGGACGGCGTGCTGCTCCCCGTCGCTCAGGGTGGGCGCCTCGCCGGTGGTGCCGAGCACGACCAGGCCGTCGTGCGCCTGCCGGTCGACCAGGTGGGCGGCGAGCTCCTGGGCACCCGAGAGGTCGATCGAGCCGTCCTCGGCGAAGGGGGTCACCATCGCCGTGAACACACGCCCGAAGGGCCGGGCGGGGTCACTGGTCATGCCGAGAATCTACCGACCCACCCCGGCCGACACGTCGGCGTCGGTCGCTGTGCGCGCGTACTCCGACACCGCGTAGCGCAGGCCGGTGGTAGACGTCGCCCAGCCGGTCCCCGGGGTGCGCGACACCCGCGCCCACCCCTGGCCGAGTGCGGGCGCCCACGTGTCGCCGTCGACATCGGTGTCGACGTCGGTGACGACCACCCGGTCGGCGTGCGGGAGGAACGCGGCGTACACCCGGCCGCCGCCGATCACCCACAGGTCTCCGGCGTCGTCCCGCGCCAGCACCTGCGCGACGTCGGCGGCCCGTTCGGCGCCGCCGGCGGCCCAGGAGGGGTCGGTGGTGAGGACGACGTTGCGGCGTCCGGGCAGGGGCCGGAACCGCTCGGGCAGGGAGTCCCAGGTGCGCCGGCCCATGACGACGGTCGCGCCGGTGGTGAGCTCGCGGAACAGCCGCAGGTCCTCGGGCAGGTGCCACGGCAGCCGGCCGCCGGCGCCGATCACGCCGCCACGGGCCTGGGCCCAGACCAGGCCCAGCACGCCGCCCTCAGACCGCCACCGCGGCGCGGATCGCCGGGTGGTGCCGGTAGTCGCGCAGCGCGAGGTGCTCGTAGGTGTACTCGAACAGCGACGGCGCCGGGGCAAGGTCGAGGGTCGGGAAGGGCAGCACCTCCCGGGAGAGCTGCTCGCGGACCTGCTCGACGTGGTTGCTGTAGACGTGGCAGTCGCCGCCGACCCAGATGAGGTCGCCGGGGGCCAATCCCGCCTGGTCGGCGACCATGCGGGTGAGGAGCGCGTAGCTGGCGATGTTGAACGGCACCCCGAGGAACATGTCGGCGCTGCGCTGGTACAGCTGGCAGGACAGCCGGCCGCCGGCGACGTGGAACTGGAACAGCGCGTGGCAGGGCGCGAGCGCCATCTCGGGCAGCGCGGCGACGTTCCAGGCCGAGACCACCATGCGCCGGGAGTCGGGGTCGGTGCGCAGGGTCTCCAGGACGCCGGCGATCTGGTCGACGTGCTCCCCTCCAGGGGTGGGCCAGGAGCGCCACTGCACGCCGTACACCGGGCCGAGCTCCCCCTCCGGCGAGGCCCACTCGTCCCAGATGCTGACCCGGTTCTCCTGCAGCCAGCGCACGTTGCTGTCCCCGCGGAGGAACCACAGCAGCTCGTAGGCGATCGACCGGAAGTGCACGGACTTGGTCGTGACCAGCGGGAACCGCTCGGAGAGGTCGTAGCGCAGCCGCTCGCCGAACAGGCTCACCGTGCCGGTGCCCGTCCGGTCGGACTTGGGCGTGCCCTCCTCGAGCACCCGGCGCAGCAGGTCCTCGTACTGGGTGTCGATCGGGCCCTCGCTCGCACTTCCCACGGACCCGAGCCTACGGGCGGGGGCCGACACCGGACCGCGACACCGGTCACCTGCCGGTCGCTCCTGCCCCACCGGCCAGACTCGTCACCGTGGACCGGTGGGGCGTGCTCGTCGGGGTCGTCGGCGGGCTGCTCCTGCTCTGGGGCGTCCTGCTGCTCCTGCTGTGGCGGACGCGCCCGCCCGATCTCACCGTCCGCGAGGCGCTGCGGCTGCTCCCCGACCTGGTGCGCCTGGTGCGCCGGCTGGCCGCCGACCGGGAGCTGCCCCGCGGCGTGCGGGTGCGACTGTGGCTGCTCTTGGGCTACCTGCTCAGCCCGGTGGACCTGGTGCCCGACGTCGTCCCGGTGCTCGGCTACGCCGACGACGTCGTCGTGGTGGCGCTGGTGCTGAGATCAGTGGTGCGGGCCGCCGGGGCGCCGGCCCTGCAGCGCGCCTGGCCCGGCGGGCCCGCGGGGCTCGCCGTCGTCTCCCGGCTGGCCGGCCTGCCCGACCAGGGGACCACCTAGCCCACGGCGGCCGCGAGGTCGGCGGCCAGGTCGCCGCGCTCCCCCACGACGACCGCGTCCAGCTGCAGCCAGCCGGCCATCAGGGCCAGCTCCGCGGCGAGGGCGGCGGCCGCCTCGGCCCGGTCCGCGCCGTCCTCGGCGAACGCCGCCCGGACCCGCAGCAGGCCGGCCTGCCGGTCGGCCTTGAGGTCGACGCGGGCGACCAGCCGGTCGCCCAGGAGGAAGGGCAGCACGTAGTAGCCGTGCACCCGCTGCGCGGCCGGCGTGTAGATCTCCAGCCGGTAGCGGAAGCCGAAGACGCGCTCCACGCGCGGCCGCTCCCACACCAGCGAGTCGAACGGGCTCAGCAGCGCCCGCGCCCGCACCCAGCGGGGACGGCGCGCCTCCGGGTGCAGCCACGCGGGCGCGTCCCAGCCGGCCACCTGGACGGGCAGCAGCTCCCCGGCGTCGGCCAGCTCGGCGATCGCCGCCCGCGCCGCCGGGGGGCGGAGCCGGAAGTAGTCGCGGAGGTCCCGCTCGGTGGCCACGCCCAGGGCACGCGAGGCGCTGCGCACCAGCTCCCGGACGGCGTCGGTCGGCTCCGGGGTGGGGGCCTGCAGGACGGCGGCCGGCAGCACCCGCTCGGTGAGGTCGTAGACGCGCTCGAAGCCGGCCGTCCGGCGCCTCGTGGTGATCACGCCGGTGTAGAAGAGCCACTCCAGGGCGACCTTGCCGGCGTGCCAGTTCCACATGCTGCCGGGCCGGTCCGGCCGCGGCTCGGCCAGGTCGCTGGCCTTGAGCGGGCCGGTACCGCGCACCCGGTCGAGGACCTCGCTGACGTACCCCGGCCGCTCCCGCTGGATCCGGACCATCGACCCCCAGGCGTGCTCCTCCGCCGCGGCCATGCGCCAGCGCAGGTGGGGGTGCAGCCGGACCGGCAGCAGTGAGGCCTCGTGTGCCCAGTACTCGAACAGCTCCCCGCGGCGGCCGGCGAGGTCGTCGAGCGCCTGGCGCGGGTAGGGGCCCAGTCGGCTGAACGCGGGCAGGTAGTGCGCGCGGGACAGCACGTTGACCGAGTCGATCTGGAGCACCGCCAGCCGCGACGTCATCCGCCGCAGCTGTCGGCCGTCGACGACGCCGGCGGGCCGGGGGTCGGCGAAGCCCTGCGCGGCGAGGGCGATGCGGCGGGCCAACGCGGCCGGCAGCCGGTCGACGACGGGTGCTCCCACGGCCGCCGATCCTGCCCGCCGCTACCGACAACCGCCGGGCGCACCCCCGCCGCCTACGCTGCCTGGCGTGCAGCCCACCTCGCCGTTCCCCCGCCGCGCGGGCACCGCCGAGGTGTCGGTCCGCCCGGCCCGCTCCGGGGACGCCCCCGCGGTCGCCCACGTCCAGACGGTCACCTGGCGGACGGCGTACCGCGCCGTCCTCCCACCGGAGGTCCTCGACGGCTGGGACGAGGCGGCGGCCGCGGACGCGTGGCGCGCCGCGATCGCCGCACCCCCCACCCCGCTGCACGGCGTCCTCGTCGCCGTGGAGCGGAACGTCGTGGTCGGTTTCGCCGCCCACGGCCCCGCGGAGCTGGGCGACGACGAGCGCCCCCACCCGGCGGGCCCCAGCGGCGAGGTCACCACCTTGCTGGTCGAGCCCCGGTGGGGACGGCGGGGGCACGGCAGCCGGCTGCTGGCCGCCGTCACGGACCTCGCCCGGGCGGCCGGGACGGCGCGGCTGCAAGTGTGGCTGCCGGAACCGGACGCCGTGTCCGCGGGCTTCTTCGAGTCGGCGGGCTGGGCCCGCGACGGCTGGGTGCGGACGCTGGACACCGGTGGGACGCCGCTGCGCGAGGTCCGCTGGCACACGCTGCTCGAGGAGGAGGACGGGGGTCGATGACGTTCCAGGGGTTCCCCGACGAAGGGCTGGTCTTCTACGAGGGCCTCGAGGCCGACAACAGCAAGACCTACTGGAGCCGCCACCGCCCGGCTTACGACGACTGCGTGCGGGCGCCGATGCAGGCGCTCGTCGACGAGCTGGCCGGCGAGTTCGGGACACCGAAGCTGTTCCGCCCCTACCGCGACGTCCGCTTCAGCAACGACAAGACCCCGTACAAGACGCACCAGGGCGCGGTCGTGAACCCCGAGGGCCGTGGCGCCGGTGCCTGGTACGTGCAGCTCTCGGCCGACGGCCTGCTGGTGGCCGGTGGGTGCTGGCGGCTCGAGTCCGACCAGGTGGCCCGGTACCGCCGCGCCGTCGCCGACGACGTGCAGGGGCCGCGGCTGCGTGCCGAGGTGGACCGGCTGGCCGCGGCCGACTGGTCGATCGAGGGCGAGCGCCTGGTGCGGGTGCCCTCCGGCTTCGACCGGGACGGCGACCGGGCGGACCTGCTCCGGCACAAGTCGCTGTACGCGAGCAGGCACTGGGAGCCCGGCGACTGGCTGCACGACCGCCGGGCGCTCGAGGAGGTCCGGACCTCCTGGCGGGACCTGGCTGCCCTGAACGCGTGGCTGGCCGACAACGTCGGCGCGACGACGAGGGAGCCCCGGGCACGCCGGTGAGCCGGCATCCCGCGCGGACCGACGCTGAAGTGCATGAAGGGCCCTCACCGGGTGGTGAGGGCCCTTCATGAAAGAATTGTCCGGCGGCGTCCTACTCTCCCACCCCGTCTCCGGGGCAGTACCATCGGCGCTGAGAGGCTTAGCTTCCGGGTTCGGAATGGATCCGGGCGTTTCCCTCTCGCCATGGCCGCCGTAACACAGGTGAACGGGAACCGACCCCGGTGGGGGTTGGTGCGTTCAGAACCGCACAGTGGACGCGTGGTATCGATCAGTTGGTCGCCGGCTACCCGCCCGCCCGGGGGTGGGGGGTGGTGTAGTCGTGTGGTCAAGCCCTCGGCCGGTTAGTACCGGTCAGCTGCGCAC
>NZ_FNOT01000006.1 GCF_900107105.1 Geodermatophilus africanus | reverse complement strand
TCGTCCGAGCGGGCGATGGTCTGCCCGACGGCCGTGATGGCCTCATCGGAGCGGGCGATGGTGGAACCCACCGCGACGATCGCCTCGTCGGCCTTCTGGTTGGTGGCGCCGACGGCGGTGATCGCTTCGTCCGCCTTCTGGTTGGTGGCGCCGACGGCGGTGATCGCCTCGTCCGCCTTCTCCCGCGTCGCCCCCACGCCCGCGATGGCCTCGTCGGCCCTGAGCCGGGTGCCCTCGACGGCGGCGACCTCCGCATCGGCCCGCTGCCTGGTGGTGTTGACGGCGGCGATGGCGTCGTCCGCCCCTCGGCGCGTGCCCTCCACGGCGGTGACGGCCGCGTCGGCCCGGTCCACGATGCCGTCGACCCGGTCGACGACCGTGGTGACCCGGTCGAGCAGCGACTCCACGCGCCCGACGACGGCCGCCAGCCGCGGGACCAGCGCCAGCGCCTCGGTCACGCCCTCGCGGACCCCCTCCACCGCGGAGATCACGTCGGACGGACCCGGGACGAACGGCAGTCTCACCTCGGGGACGCTACGACGGCACCAGGGGTCCCGCCTGCCGATCCCCGCGCGTCCGACCCGGATGGCGGCCTCGCGCCCGTATCGTGGGTGACCGCCCGACTGCGCAGCGGTATGTCTGCACGCGGGTCGGGGACGACGGTGCCCGCCAGGGCGGCACATCGAGGATGGGAAGTCGGCAGGGGTGGGGAACGAGCGCACGCGCGACGACGCCGGGGGGCCCCGGTTGTCCGGGCGTCTCCGCGGCCGCCGTCGTCCGGCGGCGCCGACCCCCGCCGGGGGTGGCGGGACGCCCGCCCGTGAGCCGATCACCGTCGAGCAGCTGATCGCCCGCCAGGGCGGCGAGGTGGGCCGCCGCCGGGCGGCCCGCACCGGCGAGATCCCGCTGCCCCTGGCCGCCGGCGAGAAGACGCCGGAACGGCGCCGCGGGCTGCCGCCGGTGCCCGCCGAGCACCCGCCCGCGCCCGCCGTCCGGACGCCCACCGGACGGCGGGCCGGCGACGCCCCCCGCGCGGCCGACGACACGCCGGCGCCCCGGCGCGGCCTGCCCCCGGTCCCGGGTGGGCCGGCCGGGCCAGAGCCGGCGGTCCCCGGGCCTCCGGCCGCCGTCCCCCCGCTGCCCGCCCTCGCCGCACAGCCGGAGCCCTCGGTCGAGCCGCCGCGCAGCGGGCTGCCGCCGGTGCCCCCGTCGGCCCGGCCGTCGGTGCCGCTCTTCCCGCCGTTCGACGACCGGACCGGCCACCGCCCGTCGCGCCCCATCGCGCCGCTGCCGCCCATCCCCGGCCGGGACGCCCCGCTGTCCGGCGCCACGCGGCTCGCACCGCCCTCGCCGCGCGAGCGCCGGTCCGCGCGCCGCGCCGCCCGGAGCCCCGGCCGCCGCCGGCTGGTCCGCGCCGCCGTCGGCCTGGCGGCCCTCGTCGGCGTCGTCCTCGCCTACCACCTGGGGCTGTACTTTTACGTCGACCAGCGCATCGAGCGCGTCGCCGCGCTGACGCCCGACGGTCCGGAGGTGCTCGCCCCCGGGCTGCAGGAGGGCGCGGTCACCTACCTCGTCGTCGGCACCGGCCTGCCCGGCGCGGAGGGACCGGCCTCGGTGGCCACCCTGCTGGCGCACGTCAGCGCCGACGAGGAGCGGGCCGTCCTGGTCAGCATCCCGCCCACCGCGCTGGTCGACACCCCCGGCTGCATCCAGGCCGACGGCACGGTGCGCGAGGCGGTCACCGAGTCCTTCGCCGACGCGCTGCTCCAGGGCGGGCCGTCGTGCACGGTGCGCGCGGTGCAGCAGCTCTCCGGTCTGCGCGTCGACCACTACCTCGGCGTGGACCTGGCCCGGCTGCCCGGCATGGTCGACGCCCTCGGCGGCGTGGGCGTCTGCCTGCCCGCGGCGACGCCGGCGGTCACCGCCTCGGCCGACCCGCTGCCGACCGGCCCCAGCACCATGTCGGGGGGGCGCGCCACCGGCTACCTGGCCCCGGGTGACGCCGGCGCCGACGTCACCGGCGAGGCGGTCGCCGAGCGCGCCAAGCTGGTGCTCACCTCCACGCTGCGGACGGCGATGTCCGCCGGGACCATCGGCAACCCCGCCACCCTCACCCGGTTCCTCACCCGGGCCTCCGACGCCCTCACCGTCGACGAGGCCACCACCCTCGGCGACCTGCGCACCCTCGCCGGCACGCTCGGCGACGTCTCCGGCGACGCGGTGCAGCGGATCGGCCTGCCGGTGGCCCAGGTGGGTCACGTGCCGGCCGGCAGCGAGCAGGCCCACGTGGTGCTCGACGCCGGCGCCACCCGCTCGCTGTTCGACCAGGTGATCGAGGAGGGCCGGCTGCCCGAGGAGCTGCTCGCGCCGGAGCCGGCCGACCCCACAGCCGTGGCCGCGGCCCCTGCGGCAGCCGAGCAGCCCGTCACCACGCCCGCCGAGCAGCCGCTGACCGCCGCGCCCGCGGGCATCACCCTCGACGTCCTCAACGGCACCGCCACCGGCGGGCTGGCCGGCACCGTCGCCGACCAGCTGCGCGCGCAGGGCTTCGGCGTCGGTCAGGTCGGCAACGAGCTCGGCGTGGTCAACGAGACCGTCGTCCGGTATGGCGCCGGCGCGGAGGAGCGGGCCCGCACCGTCGCCGCGGCCGTCCCCGGTGCGGTGCTGCAGCCCAGCGACGCGACCGGCGGAGCGCTGCAGCTGGTCATCGGGCCGGGCTACTCCAGCGTCGTCCCGGTGGTCGTCCCGCCGGCGCCGGTCGCGGCCCCCGAGACGCCGGCGCCCGCCACGCCGTCCGCCGAGCCGGTCGCCGCCACCGCCAGCTGCTGAGCTCGGCCCCGCCTGCGGGCCTGGCGCGGGTGTCTGCCCGACGACCTCAGGCGCTGCTCACAGGCGGAAGCAGGGGTCGAGCTCGCCGCGGGACGGAGTCGGGGTGCGGTGTGTGCCCATGATGTGACGGGCCACTGCGGACACCCCCGCAGTGGCCCCTCGACGTCGGGCCGGATCAGCCGAAGCGGCCGGAGATGTAGTCCTCGGTCGCCTTCTCGTCCGGGTTGCTGAAGATCTTCTCGGTCGGGTTGAACTCGATCAGCCGGCCGGGCTGGCCGACCCCGTTGAGGTTGAAGAAGCCGGTCTGCTCGCTCACCCGCGCGGCCTGCTGCATGTTGTGGGTGACGATGACGATGGTGAACCGCTCCTTCAGGTCGGCCATCAGGTCCTCGATCGCCAGCGTGGAGATCGGGTCCAGCGCGGAGGCCGGCTCGTCCATGAGCAGCACGTCGGGCTCGACGGCGATGGCGCGGGCGATGCACAGCCGCTGCTGCTGACCACCGGAGAGCCCGGCGCCCGGGCGGTTGAGCCGGTCCTTGACCTCGATCCACAGGTTGGCCCCGCGGAGCGAGCGCTCCACCAGGTCGTCGAGGTCGGACTTCTTCATCTTCTTGGCGTTCAGCCGGATGCCCGCGGCGACGTTCTCGTAGATCGACATGGTCGGGAACGGGTTGGGCCGCTGGAAGACCATCCCGATCTGCCGCCGGACGTCGACCGGGTCGACGTCGGGGCCGTAGAGGTCCTGACCGTCCATGACGATCTTGCCCTCGACGCGTCCACCCGGGATGACCTCGTGCATCCGGTTGATCGAGCGCAGGAACGTCGACTTCCCGCAGCCCGACGGCCCGATGAGCGCGGTGATGCTGCGCGGCTCGATGGAGACGTTGACGCCCTCCACCGCCAGGAAGTTGCCGTAGTAGATGTTGAGGTCGGAGACGTCGATGCGCTTGGCCACGTGAGGTCCTCCAGGGTCGCCGGTCAGCGACCGGACTTGGGAGCGAAGAAGCGACTGATGAACCTGGCGACGACGTTGAGACCCATCACCAGGATGATCAGGACGAGGGCCGCCGTCCAGGCCCGGTCGGTGGCGAACTGCGGCGGCACGCCCGGCTGGGTGAGCTGGTAGTAGGCGTAGACCGGCAATGTCGCCATGCGGCTGTCGAAGGCGTTGACGTTGGTGGCGTTGGTGATGCCGAGGGTGATCAGCAGCGGGGCGGTCTCGCCGACCACCCGGGCGATCGCCAGGGTGACCCCGGTGCCCAGGCCCGCGATCGCCGTCGGGATGACGACCTTCACGATGGTCCGCCACTTCGGCACACCCAGCGCGTAGGAGGCCTCGCGCAGCTCGTTCGGCACCAGCTTGAGCACCTCCTCCGCCGAGCGGACGACGACCGGGATCATCAGCACCGAGAGCGCGATCGCGCCCATGATCCCGAGACGGATGCCCGGCCCGAGGAAGATGGCGAACAGCGCGTAGGCGAACAGGCCGGCCACGATCGACGGGATGCCGGTCATGACGTCGACCATGAAGGTGATCGCCCGCTTCAGCCGACCGCGGGCGTACTCGACGAGGAAGATTGCCGTCATCAGGCCGATCGGCACCGAGATCAGCGTCGTCAGCGCCGTGATGATCAGCGTGCCCATGATCGCGTGGTAGGCACCGCCGCCCTCGCCGACGATGCCGACGAGCGAGGAGCTGAAGAACTCGCCGTCCAGCCGCGCGGCGCCGCGGCTGACGACCTCCCAGACCAGCGACACCAGCGGCACCATGGCCAGCCCGAAGGCGCTGACCACCAGGCAGGTCACCAGCCGGTCGGTGGCCCGCCGGGACCCCTCCGTGGTCCGGGTCAGCAGGTAGACCGCCAGGGTGCCCAGGACGACGGTGTAGAGCACGAACAGGGCGATGTTCAGGTCGAACACCGGCCAGAGCGCCCCGACGACGACGGCCGCCCCGGCGAAGCAGGCCCAGAGGGCCCAGTTCGGCAGCCGCCCGGTGCGCTCGCTGCGGCGCGGACCGCTGGGCGCGCTGCCGCCCGTGGCGACCGATGCTGTGGAGATCTGGCTCATCAGTTCGCTCCGGAGAAGTCGGCGCGCCGGTTGACGATCGCGCGGGCCAGCATGTTGACCGCGAGCGTGATGACGAACAGGGCCAGGCCGCTGGCGATGAGCGTGTTGATGTCGATGCCCGAGGACTCGGGGAACTCCAGCGCGATGTTGGCCGCGATCGTCGACGGGTTCCCGCTGCTGATCAGGTTGAACGTGATGCCGCCGGAGACCGACAGCACGATCGCTACGGCCATGGTCTCGCCGAGCGCCCGGCCCAGCCCCAGCATGGAGCCGCCGATGACGCCGGAGCGGCCGTAGGGCAGGACCGCCATCCGGATCATCTCCCAGCGGGTGGCGCCCAGGGCGAGCGCGGCCTCGCGGTGCAGGCTCGGCACCTGCAGGAAGACCTCGCGCGAGATCGCGCTGACGATCGGCAGGATCATCACGGCGAGGACCAGTCCGGCGGTCAGCATGGTGCGGCCGGTGGTGGAGGCCGGCCCGGCGAACAGCGGGATGAAGCCGAGCCTGCGCTCGAGCCACTCGTAGAAGGGCACCAGCTTGGGCGCCAGCCAGAAGATGCCCCAGAAGCCGTAGACGATGCTGGGGATCGCGGCGAGCAGGTCGACCAGGTAGCCCAGGCCCTGGGCCATCCGCCGGGGCGCGTAGTAGGCGATGAACAGCGCGATCGCCACGGCCAGCGGCGTGGCCACCAGCAGTGCGATGACCGCGGCCAGCAGGGTGCCGAACACGAGCGGGGCGATGTAGCCGGCCAGGCCGCGGTCGCCGGGGATGTCCTCGGCCGGGGCGGTCAGCGCGGGCACCGCCTCGACGACGAGGAACGCGGCGACCCCGGCGAGGATGACGAGGATGAGGATGCCGGCGCCCTTGGCGGTACCGGCGAAGACCCGATCCCCGGGACGGCGGACCGACCGTCCGGTCCCGGCAGGGGACGGGGGTGTGGTCCTGGTGCTGCTCACCGCTGCTCCGTGGTGTGTGGGCCGGTGCCCCGGGGACCCGGCGGGTGTGGTTCGGGTGCGCGGCCGGAGCCGGGCCCGCCAACGGCCCGGGGCGCCGTGCGGCACCCCGGGCCGTTGCCGGTCATCGTGCGGTCAGCCGGCGGTGATCGCGTCTACAGCAGTCTGCGCCTGCTCGCGGAGCGTGTCGGAGATGGGGGCGGAACCGGCGGCCTCGGCCGCGGCCTGCTGGCCCTCCTCGCTGATGACGTACCCCATGAAGTCGGCCACCAGGTCGGCGGTCTCCTGCTCGTCGTAGGTGACGCAGCCGACGTGGTAGCTGACCAGGACGATCGGGTAGCTGCCGGACTCGGCGGTGTCCCGGGCGAGCTCGATGGCGAAGTCGTACTCGCCCCGGCCCTCGAGCCGCTCGGAGTTCTCCACCACGGCGGCCGCAGCCTCGGGGGTCGGGGTCACGAACTCCTCGCCGACGCCGATGTTCGCCACGCCCAGGTCGCCGGCCTGGGAGAGGTCGGCGTAGCCGATGGTGCCGTTGCCGCCGCCGACGGCGCTGACCACGCCCGAGGTCCCCTGGGCGGCCTCGCCGCCGGCCACCGGCCAGTTGCCGTCCGGCTCGTAGGTCCACGCCTCGGCGGCCGCGGCGGCCAGGTACTCGGTGAAGTTCTCGGTGGTGCCCGACTCGTCGGAGCGGTTCACCGGGGTGATCGCCAGGTCGGGCAGCGTGGCGTCCGGGTTGTCGGCGGCGATCGCCGGGTCGTTCCAGTTCGTGATCTTCTGGTCGAAGATGCCGGCAACGACCTCGGACGAGAGGTTGAGCTCCTCGACGCCGTCGAGGTTGTAGACCACCGCGATCGGCGAGATGTAGTTCGGCAGCTCGAAGACCTCACCACCGGCGCAGCGCTCCTGCGCGGCGGTCAGCTCCTCCTCGTCGAGCGCGGCGTCGGAGCCGGCGAAGTCGGTGCCGCCCGCGATGAACTGCTCGCGGCCACCGCCGGAACCCACCGGGTCGTAGTTCACGGTCACGCCGGGCTGCACGCTCGAGTAGCCGGCGGTCCAGCCCTGCATCGCGGCCTGCTGGCTGCTGGCGCCGGCGCCGTCGAGGGCGCCGCTCAGCTCCGTGGAGCTGCCGGTCTCCTCGCCGCCGCCGCCGCCGCCGGCGGCTTCCTCGTTGGCGGCGCCGCACGCGGTGAGCGCGAGGGTGCCGGCGAGCGCCGCCGAGAGGACGACGGCGCGCGACGTGGTGCTGAGCTTCAAGGAAGGGGCCCTTCGACGGTGTGCCCGGGCCTTCTGCCGGGCAGCGCGGAACCAACGGCGACCGACGCTAAGGAGCCGAGGTGGACGCCTCCCGGTGCGCCGATGAACGCGAGGTGAACGGTGCCCGAGGCCTGCGTCACGGGATATGGGCCAGCTCACGTCCAACAGATGAACGAGGGCGCGTCGGTTGGCGCAGCGGCCCCCTGCAGGGTCCCGCCACGATCTTGCGAGAGTGGCGGGGCGCAGGGGGTCCTTTCTCAGGGGGTGCGGCGCCAGGAGACGTCGACGGCATGCCGGGTGAAGCCGCTGCGCTCGTAGAGCGTCACCGCGGCGATGTTGTCCTCGTCGACGTAGAGCAGCACCTGGCGCAGCCCGAGGCCGCGCAGGTGGGCCAGCCCCACGTCGGTCAGCGCGCGCCCGAGACCCAGGCCCTGCGCGTCGGGGTCGATGCCGAGCACGTAGACCTCGCCGACCGCCTCCGGCCCCTCGTCGCCCGGGGGGTGGACCTTCGTCCAGTGCGAGCCCAGCAGCCTCTCGCCGTGCCAGGCGAGGAAGAAGCCGGCGGGGTCGAACCACGGCTCGGCCAGCCGCAGCCCCAGGTCCTCGGCGGTCCAGCTGCCCTGCTCGGGGTGGGAGGCGAAGGCGCGGGCGTTGGTGCGCAGCCACGCCTGCTCGTCGCGGCCGGGCCGGAAGGTGCGCACCGAGACGCCCTCGGGCAGCCGCGGCCGGGGCTCGGGGTCGACGCCGGCGAGGTCGCGGCGCATCTGCAGCAGCACCCGCGCCCGCTGGTACCCGCGCGGACGCGCGAGCTCGGCCGACCCGGGCAGGTCGCCGTGCGCCCAGACACGCAGCGGGCGGTCCCCGGCCAACTCCTCGAGTCGCGTCAGCAGCGCGCGGCCCACCCCCTGCCGGCGGGCGCCCGGTGCGACGACCAGCTCGGCCTCGGCGTCCCCGGTGCCGTCCCCGCGCTCGACGCGCGCGTAGCCGGCCAGCGAGCCGTCCGCGGAGGTGGCGAGCACGTCGCGGCTCCCGGCCGGGCCGCCGTGCTGCAACCGCAGCTCGGCCTCCTCGGACAGCGGGCGGACGCCGTCGACCGCGGTCGCCGCGCGCAGCAGCGCGAGAACCGCGTCGACGTCGGCCGGGTCGAGCCGGGCGACGTCCCGGACGAGGGGGGCAGTGGACAGCGAGGCCTCAGACCAGCTCGGTGTCGGTCCGGGCGGTGTCCTCGCGGGCCTCGGCCCGCGCGGCGGCCGCGGTGGCGTCGGCGACCTGCTGGTCGAGCTTGTAGCCGACGTTGCGGACGGTGCCGATCAGCGCCTCGTGCTCGGTGCCGAGCTTGGCCCGCAGCCGGCGCACGTGGACGTCGACCGTCCGGGTGCCGCCGAAGTAGTCGTAGCCCCAGATCTCCTGGAGCAGCTGCGCGCGGGAGAAGACCCGGCCCGGGTGCTGGGCCAGGTACTTCAGCAGCTCGAACTCCTTGTAGGTGAGGTCGAGCGGGCGCCCGCGCAGCTTCGCCGAGTAGCTGTGCTCGTCGATGACGAGCTCACCGGCGGTCGTCACGCCGCTGTCCGCACCGTCGACCGGCGTGGTGGCGGCCATCCGGCGGGCGGTGGCCCACTTGAGCCGCGCGTCGACCTCGGCCGGACCGGCGGTGTCGAGCAGGACGTCGTCGACGCCCCAGTCGGCCGACAGCGCGACCAGGCCGCCCTCGGAGAGCACCGCCACCAGCGCGGAGGCGACGCCGGTGGAGGAGAGCAGCCCGCAGAGGGTGCGCGCCTGGATGAGGTCGTGCCGGGCGTCGACGAGGACGACGTCGCCGGAGTCGCCGTCGAGCAGACTGGACAGCTCGGGTGCCACCACGCGGACGTGGTGTCCCAGGAGGCCGAGGGCGGGCAGCACCTCGGTCGTGGCCTGACGTGCGCCGGTCATGAGCACGAGTCGCATGACGTCTCCTCTGGGGAGGCGGGGACGACCGGGGTCGTCCAGGGCCACGACAGCGCTGTCGGTGAGCCAGCAGGATAACCGACGTGTCCCCGTCGTCCCCCTCCGTGACCGGATCGCGACACGTGACCGTCCACACGGGCGACGCGGGTGGCTCCCGGATCCGCACACGGGGTGAGCAGCGCTCCCGCTCCGCCCGTCGAGAGGATCGGGCGCCGGGTGTCTGCGACGATCGAGCCGTGACGGCGACCGAGGCGGGACCGGGGCTGCCCGCCCGGGCGTGGCACCTGCCGACGGCCGCCGGCGTCGCGGTCGCCACGGCCCTGCTGGTCGGGACGGCCGCCGCCGGGGAGCCGATCCGGCTGGTGGCGGTCGCCGTGCTGCAGGTGGCCCTGGTCATGGCGTGGGTGCCGGCCACCGGCATCCCCGCGCGCGCCGGGGCGCCGGCGCTCGGACTCGCCGCGGCGGCCGGTGCGGACCTGCTGCTGGTGCTCCCGGAGCGGCCGGAGATCGGCTCGCTGCTCGCCGTCCCGGGTCTGGGCCTGCTCGCCGCGGTGCTGCACCAGATGCTGCGCCGGGCGCCGCGCACCGACGTCGTCGGCTCGCTGGCCGGCGTCCTGCTGCTGGTCTGCGCGCTCACCGCCCTGGCCGTCCTGCTGCTCCTGCCGGCCGCCGGCGACACCCCGGCGGCGGTGCCGCTGCTCGTCGTCGGGACGACGCTGCTGGTGGTCGCCCTGGTCGACCTCGTGCTGCCCCGGCCGGCGGTCGCGGCCGGCGTCCCGCGGGGCGTGCCCGCGCTGGTGCTCGGCGTGCTGGCCGGTGTCGCGGTCGCGGTGGTCGGCTCCGGCGCCGACGACGCGGGGGCCCTCGTCGGCGCGGTCGTCGCCGGCCTCGCCCTGGGCGCGGTCGCCGCGCTCGTCGGCCTGGCCGCGGGCTACGTCGTCGCGGCGGGCCTGGGCCGGGCGTGGGCAGCGACCCTGCTCCAGGCGGTGCTGCCGTTCGCCGCGGCCGCTCCCGTGGCGTTCTCCGTCGTCCTGCAGAACGTGCTCTGAGGGGCCCGCCGTGCGCTTCCTGCTGGTGTTCGCCCTGCTGCTCGTCGGCCTGGTCGTCGGCGCCGACCGGGTCGGTGAGGAGATCGCCGAGGACCAGGGGGCGCGGGTGCTCGCCGAGCGGGCCGGGCTCGCCGGCGCACCCGACCTGGAGTTCGGGGGCTTCCCGTTCCTCACCCAGGCGGTCAGCGGGCGGTACGAGGACGTGCGGGTCTCCCTGACCGGCGCCGACCTGGGGCAGCCCGAGGGCACCCGCGCCGACGTCTCGCTGCGGGGCGTGCAGGTGGCGCTGTCCGACGTCGTGTCCGGATCGGTGCAGGAGGTGCCGGTGGAGGGGGTCGACGGGACGGTGACGCTGCCCTACGCGCTGCTCGCCGACGACTTGGGCCCGGGCACGACCGTGACGCGCGACGGCGACGGCCTGCGGGTGCAGCGCACCGTGGAGGTCGCCGGCGTGAGCCTGCCGCTGAGCGCCAGGGGCACGCTCTCGCTCGACGGTGACGCCGTGGTGTTCGACGTCGGGGACGTCTCCAGCGCCGGCGTGGACGTCCCGCCCTTCCTCGTCGAACAGGTGAGCGACACCCTCGACCTGAGCTACCGGATCCCACCGCTGCCGTTCGGCCTGCAGGTCACCGGCGTCGAGCCGGCCGATGACGGCGTCCGCCTCCGCGTCGAGGCCGTCGACACGGTGCTGCGCGGCTGACCGCCTCCCCGGCGTCCCTGCTCCTCACCCGGACGGGGGACCCGGAACAGCCGGCGGGCGGGGCGGGTTGCTGCCGGACGTGGACCCCGTCGGAGCAGGCGTGCTGGGTGGTGCCCTCGCGCTGACCGCGCTGGCGGCCTGGTGGCAGCGGAGGAGGGACGGCGCGGTGCGCGGAGCCGACGACGCGCGGGGGCGGACGACGACCGCCGTGCTCGAGGGCCTGGGTGTGCGCCCGGGTGAGGCCGACCTGACCGTCGTGCAGTTCTCGACGGCCTTCTGCGGGCCGTGCCGGGCGACACGGGCCCGGCTCCAGCAGCTGCAGGCGACCCGGCCCGGGCTGGCGCACCTGGACGTCGACGCCGAGAGCCACCTCGACGCGGTCCGGGAGCTCGACGTCCGGCGGACCCCCACGCTGTTCTACCTGGACCGGGCGGGCACCCTGCTCGGCCGCAGCAGCGGCGCCCCGCGCCCCGACGAGCTGACCGCACTGGTCGAGGCGCACGTGCCTGCCCCCGGTGCCCGGGAAGGGCGGGACGTGTGATCCGTTACCCTCGCGCCGTGGGCATCCTGCTGACCAGTCGCCGCACAGTGGACCTGTGCCGCGTCGGCAGCTGCCTGTGTCCGGCCTCCTAGGGCGAGCCCAGCCTCGTCCCGACGTGCCCCGACCGCCGTCCGGAAGCCTCCTGCCCCCATGCCTGACGCACACCCCCCGACCCGGCGCGAGGTCGACGTCCGTGGGCCGCGGTTCGCCGCGTGGCTCACGAGCGCCGTCCTCGCCGTCGCCCTGCTGACCGGCAGCGGCGTCCTGGTGGCGGTCCAGGCGGCCGTCTTCGCCGTCGGTGCGCTCGCCGGCCTGCGGTACGCCCCCTACGGGGTGCTGTTCCGCGTCCTCGTCGCCCCGCGGCTGGGCCCGGTCCGCGAGCGGGAGCCCGAGGCGCCGCCGCGCTTCGCGCAGCTCGTCGGCCTCGTCTTCGCCGTCGTCGGCGCCGCCGGGTACCTCGCCGGCGCGCCGCTGATCGGCGCCGTCGCGACCGGCCTCGCGCTGGTGGCGGCCCTGCTCAACGCGGCCACCGGCCTCTGCCTCGGCTGCGAGCTGTACCTGACCGTCCGCCGGGCCCGTCCCGCGCGCACCGCCTGACCGACCGCACACCCACCACAGGAGGGAACACCCCCCATGAGCCGCAACGACGTGCTCGTCTCCGCCGACTGGGCCCAGGAGCACATCGGCGCCCCCGGCATCGTCTTCGTCGAGGTCGACGAGGACACCAGCGCCTACGACAAGGGCCACATCGAGGGCGCCGTCAAGCTCGACTGGCGCACCGACCTGCAGGACCCGCTGCGCCGCGACTTCATCGACCGGGAGCAGTTCGAGCAGCTGCTGTCCGAGCGCGGGATCAGCAACGACGACACCGTCGTGCTCTACGGCGGCAACAACAACTGGTTCGCCGCCTACGCGTACTGGTACTTCACGCTCTACGGCCACCAGGCGGTCAGGCTGGTCGACGGCGGCCGCAAGAAGTGGGAGCTCGACAGCCGCCCGCTGTCCACCGACGCCGTCTCGCGCCCGGCGACGCAGTACCAGGCGTCCGAGCCCGACACCTCGATCCGCGCCTTCCGCGACGAGGTCGTCGCCGCGATCGGCGAGAAGAACCTGGTCGACGTCCGCTCGCCCGACGAGTTCGCCGGCAAGCTGGTCGCCCCCGCGCACCTGCCGCAGGAGGGTGCGCAGCGCCCGGGCCACATCCCCACCGCGGTGAACGTGCCCTGGAGCAAGGCGGCCAACGAGGACGGCACCTTCAAGAGCGACGAGGAGCTGGCCAAGCTCTACGCCGAGGCCGGACTCGACACCTCGAAGGACACCATCGCCTACTGCCGGATCGGCGAGCGCTCGAGCCACACGTGGTTCGTGCTGCGCGAGCTGCTCGGCCACCAGAACGTCAAGAACTACGACGGCTCCTGGACCGAGTACGGCTCGCTCGTCGGCGTCCCGATCGCCAAGGGGGCCTGAGCATGTGTGGCGCTCCCAAGCAGGGCGGCGCGCTGGCCGGCGTGGATCTGAGCACCCAGACGGTGATCCAGGGCCAGGTCTGGCACGACGGCGCACCCGTCGCCGGCGCCTACGTCCGGCTGCTGGACTCGACCGACGAGTTCACCGCCGAGGTGGTCACCAGCCCGGAGGGCGAGTTCCGCTTCTTCGCCGCCCCGGGTGAGTGGAAGCTCCGCTCGCTGGCCCCGGTGGGCCGGGGCGAGCGCGTGGTCACCGCCGACGTCGGCCTCAACGAGACGACCGTCGCGATCTCCTGACCCCGATGATCAGGTGACCTGATCGTCCGGGGTCCTGGCTCACCGTCGACGCTGAGCCAGGACCCCGCACGGTGAGCCAGGACGCCGTCCGCAGTGCCCGCTCCTCTTCTCAGGGAGCGGGCGCTGTGCTGTCCTGGCGCCGTGCGCGTCGCGATCCTCGGCAGCGGGCAGGTGGGCCAGGCGCTCGCCGCGGGGTGGACGGCGCACGGCCACGACGTGGTCATCGGGACGCGGCAGGCGGCCGTCGAGGACTTCGCCGTCGCCCCGCCCGCCGAGGCGGTCCGGGACGCCGACCTGGTGGTGCTCGCGGTGCGCGGCACGGCAGCGGTGGAGCTGGTGCGCTCCCTCGCCGGCGAGCTCGACGGGCGGGTGCTCGTCGACGCCACCAACCCGCTGGACATGGGCGACCGCGGACCGGCGCTCTTCGTCGGCACCACGGACTCGCTCGGCGAGCAGGTGCAGCGGGCCGCGCCGGCCGCCCGGGTGGTCAAGGCCTACAACACCGTCGGCAACGCGCTCATGGTCGACCCGGACCTGCCTGGCGGCCCGCCCACGATGTTCCTCGCCGGCGACGACCCCGACGCCAAGCGACAGGTCGGCGACCTGCTGCAGGCCACCGGGTGGGACGTCGCCGACCTCGGCGGCATCGAGGCCAGCCGGTGGCTGGAGGCCATGTGCATGGCCTGGGTCGCCTATGGAGCGCGCACCGGCACCTGGGGGCACGCCTTCAAGCTGCTGCGCTGACGGCCGCGCCTCAGTCGATCCCCGGTGGCAGTCGGTTGGGCCCGGCCTCGGGCGGGCGCGGCCGGTCCTCCGGGTGCGCGCGGACCGCGACGATCGCGACGTCGTCGGCGCCGGGCTCGGGCAGCATCCGGGCGAGGAGCGTGTCGCAGAGCTCCTCCAGGGGCGTCTCGCCGAGGTCGCGCAGCGCCGCCCGCAGCGTGGCGAGCCCGGCGTCGAGGTCGGCGTCCCGGCGCTCGACCAGGCCGTCGGTGACCAGCAGCAGGGTGTGCCCGTCGTCGATCTCGGCGGTGTGGTCGGCACGTGGGGCGTCGCAGTCGATGCCGAGCATCAGGTCGGGCCGGGTCGCCAGCAGCGACGTGGTGCCGTCCGGGGCGAGCAGCACCGGCGGCAGGTGGCCGGCGTTGCTCCAGCGCAGCACCCGGGTCCCGGCCACGGCCACATCCGGGTGGCGCTCGATGCGGGCCAGGACGACGGTCGCCAGCGTGCTCACCGCCAGCCCGCGCGCGACGTGCTCGGCGCGGGACAGCGTCGCCGACGGCGGCTCCTCGTTGTCGTAGGCGAGCACCCGCAGCAGGCCGCGCAGCTGGCCCATCGCGGCGGCGGCGTCGCTGTCGTGGCCGACGACGTCGCCGATGACCAGCATCGTCGCGCCGTCGGGCTGGAGGAACGCGTCGTACCAGTCGCCGCCGACCTGCGCCCCGTGCGCGGCGGGGCGGTACCGCACGGCGACCTGCAGGTGGTCGGGCTCCGGCGGCGGGGTCAGCAGCGCCTGCTGCAGCCGGTCCGACAGCGCCCGCTCCGCCGCGGCGCGCTCGGTCACGCGCTGCAGCTCCGCGGCCTGACGCCGGGCGGCCAGCCGGTCGGTCAGATCGCGGAAGGAGACCACCACACCGGTCACCGCGCCGTCCTCCACCGCCGGGACGGCGATCAGCTCGACCGGCACCGGCGTGCCGTCGCGGTGCCAGAACACCTCCTGCTCGGCGGTGACGGTGCGGCCGGTGGTCAGGGCGCGCCAGACCGGGCACTCCTGCTTCGGATAGGGCGACCCGTCGGGCCGGTGGCCGTGGATCACCGCGTGCTGGTCGCGGCCGAGCTGCTCCTCGGGGGCGAGCCCGGTGATGCGCACCGCCGCCGGGTTGACGAACTCGACGCGGCCGTCGGCGTCCAGGCCGTAGATGCCGTCGGCGACGTTGGCCAGCACGCGCTCGTAGCGGGCGAGCGTGCGGGAGAGCAGGGTCTCCGCGTCGGAACGGAGCCCGCCGTCCCGGCCGTCCTCCCGCACCCGCATGCTGCCGCCACGTCCTCCACGTCCGACCGTGCCCGCCTCGGGTCCACCACCCTGCCCACCGGGGCCGGACCTCAACCGGGGCGTCGCCGACCGGTGTCCTCCTCGCCGCGGCCGCGCCGGTAGGACGGCCGCGGGGGTGGCTCCCGGGGGAGGGCTCGTCAGAGCCTCAGGAGGTCGGCGAGCTCGCCCATCGCGACGTCGAAGTACCGGTCGACGTCGGCGACCGATCCGACGAGCTGGCCGAAGAGCTCGAAGCTGACGGTGCCGTACAGCGAGCTCCACGCCAGCAGGGCGCGCACCCGGACGGCGTCGTCGAGCGCGGGGTGCGCGCCGCCGAGGATCGCCGCCGTCTCGTCGCTGACCAGCTCCGGGTCCCGCGCGCGCCCGGCCGCGTCGGGCAGCGCGCCGCTGCGGGCCGCGTCGCCGAGGACCCGCCCCAGGACCACACCCACCCGGGCGGCCGAGGGCACGGTCTCGCGCGGCGCGGCGTAGCCCGGTACGGGGGTGCCGTAGAGCAGCGCGTACTCGTGCGGGTGCGCCCGCGCCCACGACCGGACGGCCCGGCACACCGCCAACCAGCGCTCCCGCGGCGGCGCGACCGGGTCGTCGGCGTCCTCCGCGGCGGCGCCGAGCGCGTCGTAGCCGTCGGTGATGAGCCGGGTCAGCAGGTCGTCGCGGCTGGGGAAGTAGCGGTAGAGCGCCGACGAGGCCATGCCCAGCTCGCGCGCGACCGCCCGCAGCGACAGGCCGGCGGCGCCGACCTCAGCGAGCTGCCGGCGCGCGGCAGCGGTGATCTCGGCGGTCAGCTCGGCGCGGACGCGCTCCCGGACGGTGGACGGCACCTTCCCATGGTGACGCGCTGAGAGCGGCGCACGCAACCAAGAGCACTGCTCTTGACGTCCACCGTGATGAGTGCGAGCGTCGTTCGCAACGAGAGCGGTGCTCTCGTCAACGACACCGAGGAGGCGTCATGGCACTGCACGTGGTCGTGGGCAAGGGACCGGTCGGGACGGCGACCGCCGAGCTGCTCGCCGCGCGGGGGCACCGGGTCCGGGTGCTGTCGCGCGGCGGCGGCACCTCGACGGGCGCCGTCGAGCACCGCCGGGTCGACGCGGCCGACGCCGCTGCGCTCACCGCCGCCGCACGCGGCGCGGCAGCGCTCTACAACGCGGTGAACCCGGCCTACCACCGCTGGGCCACCGACTGGCCGCCCGTCGCGGCGGCCCTGCTCACCACGGCCGAGCGGACCGGCGCGGTGCTCGTCACGATGTCCAACCTCTACGTCTACGGCGCCCCGACCGGCCCCATGCGACCCGACAGCCCGCTGACCGCCACCGACCTCAAGGGGCGGGTGCGGATCGCGATGTGGACCGACGCGCTGGCCGCGCACGAGGCCGGCCGGGTGCGGGTGACCGAGGCGCGTGCGGCGGACTTCGTCGGCCCGCAGGTGCCCGCGGCGCACTCCCACCTGGTGCGCCAGCTGCCCACGCTGCGCCGCGGCCGGACCGCGTGGGTGATCGGCGACCCCGACGTCCCGCGCAGCTGGGCCTACCTGCCCGACGTCGCGGCGACCCTGGCCGCCCTCGGCACCGACGAGCGGGCCCTCGGCCGGGCCTGGCACGTGCCGAGCGCGCCCCCGCGCTCGCAGCGGCAGGCGCTGACCGACCTGGCCGCGGCCCTGTCCTCCCCGGCCCACCCGGTGCCGCCGGCCCGGGTGCGCGGTGTCCCGTGGCCGGTGCTGCGCGCCGTGGGGCTCGTCTCGCCGATGGTGCGGGAGCTCGTCGACGTCCGGCACCAGTTCGAGGGCGAGTACGTCGTCGACGCGTCGGCGACGACCGCCACCCTCGGGCTCACCGCCACCGCCTGGGATGAGGTGGTGGCCGCGACGGCCGGGGCGGTGCCGGCGACCGCCTGAGGCGGACCCATCCTGCTCCGCACCGCTCGGTGACGGACCCGGTCCCCCTCACCCCTCGCGAGCTCGGGGCGAGCCTCCGGACGGGGGCTGCGGGACGCTGCAGGGTGGCCGTTCGGTCCGTCGCCGGGCTCGGGACGGTGCCCTGGACGGGGCCGTTCCAGCAGGACAGCAGGCGGTCCTACGGTGGGGCGCATGGTCTCTGCCTGGGTCCTCGTCGCCCTGTCGTCGCTCGCGGCGCTCGGCTGCGGGTACGGTGCCGCCCGACTCGCCCGCCGTCCGCGCGAGACGCGCAGATGAGCGAGCCTGCGAGCTCGTCCAGGTGCACAGCAGCCCCGCGGACGCGGCCGACGAGCGCCGGCGAGGAGGTCTCGTGAGCGGCGACACCGAGCTGCCGGTCGAGGACACCGTCGACGTCCGCTCCGGACCGGAGGTCTCCGAGGAGCTGCTCGCCGTGCTCCCGCTGCTGGGCGAGTGGCACGGCGAGGGGCAGGCCGCCGGGGCCGGGGGCGACCACCGCTTCGGGCAGTGGATCCGGTTCAGCCACGACGGCCGCGGCTTCCTCGCCTACGACTCCCGCACCTGGCGGCTCACCGACGACGGCCAGGTCGTCGGGCCGGCCGTCCGGGAGTCAGGCTTCTGGCGGCCCCGCGGCGGCGACGACGTCGAGCTGCTGGTGACCAGCCCCGACGGCCTGGTCGAGCTCTACGTCGGCCGGGCCCGGACGACGACCAGCTGGGAGCTGACCAGCGACGTCCTCGCCCGCACGCCGGACGCCCCCGAGGTGTCCCGCGCCGTGCGGCTCTACGGCATCGTCGAGGGTGCGCTCATGTACGCCATCGACCGCGCCACCGGCGAGGAACCGCTGCGGCCCACCATGTCCGCGCGCCTGGAGCGGCTCCGGTGAGCGACACGCCGAGACAGGCTGCCGACCGGTACGTCGACGCGGTCTGCGACCTGGACCCGATCGTCGCCACCTCGCTGGGCACCCGGCCCGGCGACGACCGGCTGCCCGACCCCAGCCCCGCGGGGCTCGAGGCGGAGGCGCAGCTGGCCCGCGACACGCTCGCCGAGCTGGACCGCGTGCTCGCCGCCGACCCGGCCCTGGCCGACGATCCGGTCGAGCGTCGCTGCGCCCGCCTGCTGCGCGAGCGGCTGGGCGCCGAGCTGGACGTGCACGAGGCCGGGGAGGGGCTGCGGGCGCTGTCCAACCTGTTCAGCCCGGTGCACTCCATCCGGCAGGTCTTCCTGCTCATGCCGACGGCGGCGGACGACGACTGGGCGGTCGTCGCCCGCCGGATGGCGCGGGTACCGGAGGCCTACCGGGGCTTCCGCACCTCGCTCGAGGAGGGCGCCCGCCGCGGCCTGCTCGTCGCACCGCGCCAGGTGTCGACCGTGGTGGAGCAGCTCGGCGAGTGGCTGGCCGGGCCGTTCTTCGGCGGGTTCGCCGCCGGCGGGCCGGACGCGATCCGCGGCGAGCTGGCCGCCGCCGCGCAGGCCGCCGACGGCGCGGTCGCCGAGGTGCGCGACTTCCTCCGCGACGTCTACCTGCCGCAGGCCGAGGGGACGCCGGACGCCGTCGGCCGCGACCGCTACGCGCTGGCCGCCCGCCGCTGGACCGGCTCGGACCTGGGCGCCGGCAACGGACTGGAGGAGGCCTACGCCTGGGGCTGGGCCGAGCACCGGCGGATCCTCGCCGAGCAGCGGACCGAGGCCGAGCGGGTGGTGCCCGGCGCGACCCCCATGGAGGCGATGCGCTGGCTCGACGTGCACGGCCCCGCCGTCGACGGCGTCGAGGCGATCCGCAAGCGGCTGCAGACGATGATGGACGACGCGATCGCGGCCCTCGACGGCGTCCACTTCGACCTCGCCGAGCCGGTCCGCCGGGTCGAGGCGATGATCGCGCCCCCGGGCAGCGCCGCCGCGCCGTACTACACGCGCCCCGCGCAGGACTTCTCCCGCCCGGGCCGCACCTGGCTCCCGACGCTCGGCCGGGAGCGCTTCCCGCTCTGGGACCTGACCTCGATCTGGTACCACGAGGGCGTCCCGGGTCACCACCTGCAGCTGGCGCAGTGGGCGTACGTGTCCGGGCAGCTGTCGACCTACCAGACGTCGCTGGGCTCGGTCGGGGCGAACGTCGAGGGCTGGGCGCTCTACGCCGAGCGGCTCATGGACGAGCTCGGCTACTTCACCGATCCCGGCACGCGGCTGGGCTTCCTCGACGCCCAGCAGCTGCGCGCGGTCCGGGTGGTCATCGACATCGGCGTGCACCTGGCGCTGCCCGTCCCGGACGACGCCGACGGTGCCCTCGCCGGGCACCGGGGGCGGCCGTGGACGCCGGAGCTCGCCCGGGCCTTCCTCGGAGAGCACAGCGGCGCCGCCCCGGCGTTCCTCGACAGCGAGCTGGTCCGCTACTTCGGGTTGCCCGGACAGGCGATCAGCTACAAGCTCGGGGAGCGTGCGTGGCTGGACGGCCGCGCGGCGGCCGAGCGGGCGCGCGGCACGGCGTTCGACGGCAGGGCGTGGCACATGGCCGCGCTGTCGCAGGGCTCGCTCGGGCTCGACGACCTGGCCGCGGAGCTCGCCCAGCTATAGCCGGCATCCCGTGGGGTCCGGCCCCGTCTTCGGCCCCCTGCAGGGACCCACCACCGGCCCCGTCCCGGGTCCCGCCCCGAGCGGAGCGAGGGGTGGGGAGGACGGGGTCCTTCGACGGTGGGGGGCAAGAGGGTCCTGTCAGAAGCGCGTCGGGGCGGGGTTGACCGGGTCGGTGTCGTAGCCGACCGGGTCCTCGGGAGCGGCCGGGTAGACCTCGAGCAGGGAGCCCAGGAGGGCGTCGACCGCGCCGACCGGCCCGCCGACGTAGGTGCTCATCAGGGTGGGGTCGGTGGCGACGAACCAGGCGCGGTCGACCGGCCACCACACGGCTGCGCTCTGCTCCTGCGGCTCGGGGGCGAAGTTGGCCGAGGCCAGGGTCACCGGCCCGGGGCGCAGCAGGACGTCGCACATGGGCAGCGTCAGGCGCGGCCGGCAGTCCGGTCCGTCGTGGCACCAGCCGAACCAGCACTCCTGCGGCGTGGCCGTCCACCCGGCGAGCAGGCCGGCCAGCGTGGCGGCCACGGGAGCCGGCAGATGGCCCTCGGCGGGGCTGTCGTTCCAGACGCCGGGCTGGTCCTCCTCGGCGACGTGCTCCCAGGAGCCGGTGAGGGCCGGCCACTGCATCAGCCGGTGCGCCGTGGTGCCGTTGTACGCGGCGACCTCGTCCCAGCGGACGTCGACGTCGGCGTCGCCGGCGTAGCGCACGGCCGGGTGCAGGACCCGGGCGTAGGCCGCGAAGGTGGGGGGCACGAGGGAGCCGACGGTGCGGCCGGGCCGGAGGGCGGCGGCGACCCAGGCGCCGGGGGAGTCCCCGGTGCCGGCGGCGCGGCCGGTCGACAGCGCGGGCCTCCCCGGAGAACGGACAACCCCCGGGCTGCTCCGCGGCGCCCAGCCCTCCGGGGAGGGGAGCAGCACGCGGGCCGGCTGGACAAATGCCGGCGGCCCGGGGGTCGGGTGACTGTCCGGTTCTCGCTCGCCGCCGTACGACGGACGGGCGATCTGCCGTCGCTCAGACTGTCGTCTGAACGGGCGGCCCATCTGGACGGCGGCTAGCGGACAGCCACCTCACGAGTCCGATAAGCATGCAAGTTACGGACCACCTCCTCTCTCGTGTACCCCGACGGTACGTCCCATCCGAGGGGCGGTGCAACGCAGAAATTCAGCCCTCGGTGGAACCGCCGGCGGTGCGTCCGGGCGGGGGTCGGCCGTCCCGGTCCAGACGGTGCTCGGCGCGGTCGTCGACCGTCTCGCGCTGGTACACGTCCGGGATGCCGTCGCGGTCGAAGTCGGCCCGCTCGTCCTCGTAGATCCGCTTGTAGCGGCGGTTGCGCAGCCGTAGCACGACCGTCGCCACCAGCGCGGCCAGCAGGGTGCCCAACAGGATGCCGACCTTCGCGTGGTCGTAGGTCGGCGTGCCCAGGCCGAACGCCAGCTCGGTGATGAGCAGGGAGACGGTGAAGCCGATCCCGCCGAGCAGCGCCAGGCCGACCACGTCGGGCCAGCCGAGGTGCTCGTCCAGCTGGGCGCGGGTGAAGCGCGACACCAGCCAGGTGGCCCCGGTGATGCCGATCGCCTTGCCCACCACGAGCCCGACGGCGATGCCGACGGCAACGCTGTCGGTGACCGACTCGGTGAGGCCCGAGAGCCCCCCGACCGCGACGCCGGCCGAGAAGAAGGCGAACACGGGGACGGCGATGCCGGCCGAGATCGGCCGGAACCGGTGCTCGAAGTGCTCCGCGAGTCCGGGACCGGCGTCCGGGCCGCCGGCGGCCTGGCTGCGCACCACCGGGACGGTGAACGCCAGCAGCACGCCGGCGACCGTCGCGTGGACGCCGGACTCGTGCATGAAGACCCACGTCAGCGCAGCGAGCGGGAGCAGCAGCCACCACGATCGGACCCGTCGCTGCACCAGGAGGCCGAAGACCGCCAGCGGGGCCAGCGAGAGCAGCAGGGACCCCGCGGAGAAGTCGTCGGTGTAGAAAATCGCGATCACCACGATCGCCAGCAGGTCGTCGACGACGGCGAGAGTGAGCAGGAAGGTGCGCAGCGCGCTCGGCAGGTGGGTGCTGATCACCGCCAGGACGGCGAGCGCGAAGGCGATGTCGGTCGCCGACGGGATGGCCCAGCCGCGCAGCGCGTCGTCATTCCGGCCGAGGTTGACCAGCACGAACAGCAGGGCCGGCACCGCCATGCCACCGACGGCGGCGGCGATCGGCAGCGCGGCGCGGCGCGGCTCGCGCAGGTCGCCGGCGACGAACTCGCGCTTGAGCTCCAGCCCGGCGACGAAGAAGAAGATCGCGAGCAGCCCGTCGGCCGCCCAGGTGCCCAGCGACAGATCGAGGTGCAGCGACGCGGGCCCGACCCGCGTGTCCCGCAGGGTCTCGTACGCGGCGCCCCACGGGGAGTTGGCCCACACCAGCGCGATCGCCGCGGCGACGAGCAACAGGGCGCCGCCGACGGTCTCCTTGCGCAGGATGTCGGCGATCCGGCTCGTCTCGGCCCAGGAACCCCGGCCGAACAGGCGGGCGGTCGAGGTAGAGGGCATGCGTGGCTCCCGGAGACGGGGTCGGCGAAGACGTTGCCGACCAGACTTCCCGGCGCACCTGTCAGCGACCCTACAAGGACCCCGTCCTCCCCACCGTGAAAGGACCTCGTCCTCCCCACCCTTCGCAGGCTCAGGGTGGGACCCGGGACGAGGCCTGCGGCGAGCCTCTGGACGGGGCCACCCTGCTCCCCACCACTCGCAAGCTCGCGGCGGGACCCTGCAGGGCGCCAGCTCCTACAGTGGGCGCCGTGACCCACCGCGCTGCACCGCCGTCCCGGGACGGCCGGTGAGGCTCGCCGACCTGGCCGGGCGCCGGGTCGGCGTCTGGGGTCACGGGCGCGAGGGGCGGGCCGCGGTGCGCGCCGCGCTGACCGCCGGCGCCGCGGGCGTCCTGGTCGTCGACGCCGTCCCGCCGGTGGACCTGCCGCCGGGCGTGCGGGCCGGTGCCGACGTCGCCGAGCTGGCGGGCTGCGACGTGGTGTTCCGCTCGCCGGGCATCAGCCCCTACCGCGAGGACGCCCGCGCGCTGGCCGCCCGGACCACCCTCGCCTCCGGCACCGGCGTCGCCCTGGCCGAGTTCGCCGCCCGCGACGTCCCGACGCTCTGCGTCACCGGCACCAAGGGCAAGAGCACGACCAGCGCGCTGGCCGCCACCGTGCTCACCGCCGCCGGTCGTCCGGCGGTGCACGCCGGCAACATCGGCACCCCGCTGCTCGACGTCCTCCTCGACGACGCCGTCGGGGACGGGACGTCGCTGGTCGTCGAGGTCTCCAGCTACCAGGCGGCCGCGGTCGAGGGCTGGTCCGGCTGGGGCGCGGTGACCTCGCTGGCCCCCGAGCACCTGGACTGGCACGGCGACGTCGCCACGTACTACCGCGACAAGCTGCACGTCTTCGCCGGCTGCGGGCCGGCCTCGGTGGTGGCCAGCCCCCAGGCGCGGCCGCTGGCCGAGCAGCACCTCGACCCGACCGTGCTGGTCGACCCGGCCGAGTTCGTCCCCGCGGTGCGGCTGGCGGGTTTCCCGCTCGAGCGCCTCGCGGGCGTGCACAACGTCGCCAACCTGCACGTCGCGCTGGCCGCCTGCGTCCGGATGGGCGCCGACCTGGACGGGGCGGCCGAGGCCGTCCGCACCGCCGTCGCCGGCTTCCGGGCCTTGCCGCACCGGCTCTCGCCGGTGGCCACGCGGGACGGCGTCACGTTCGTCGACGACACGCTGAGCACCACCCCGGTGTCGGTGCGCGCCGCGATCGACGCCTTCGCGGAGCAGCCGGTCACGCTCATCGCCGGCGGGCAGGACCGCGGGCTGGACTACACCGACCTGGCCGCGGCGGTCGTCGCCCGCGGCGGGACGGTGCGGGTGCTCACGATCCCGGACACCGGCACCCGGTTCGCCGCCAACATCCGCGCGGCCGCGGCCGCCGCCGGCGCCGAGCCGCCGGTCGCCGAGACCGCCTCCCTGGCCGACGCCGTCGCCGAGGCGCTGCGCACCGCCCGCCCGGGCGGCCTGGTGCTGCTCTCGCCGGGCGCACCCAGCTACAACCGCTTCCGCAACTACGAGGAGTTGGCACGGACCTATGAGCAGATCCTCCTCGACGCCGGAGCCCAGCGTGTCTGAGCAGGACGCCTTCGTCGTCGCCGGCCGCTCGCTCGACCCCGCCACCGGCGAGGCCGCCTTCACCTACCGGCTGGCCGGCGACGAGTTCACCGAGCGGCTCACCCTGGACACGGACCTGCTCGGCGGTGCCGACCCGGCGCGGGTGGACGTGGCGCTCGACCTGGTCCACCTCGTCATGGGCACCAGCTACTACAAGCTGCGCGCGCCCGGCCGGGTCGTCGTGGAGGGGCCGGTCACGAAGGCGCAGGCCGCCGTCGCCGAGGCCGCGTACACGCACGGGCTGGGCGAGTTCGCCGCGGTCAACCGGCTGCCGGTGCCGCATGTGGTCGCCTTCGACCTGGAGCTGACCGACGAGCTCCCCGCGCCGGCGGATGGCGGCGGGCGCGAGGCGCTGCTGCCGGTCGGCGGCGGCAAGGACTCCGCCCTGGCGCTCGTCGTCGTCACCCCGGCCACCGCGCTCGCGGTCAACCCGACCGACGCCCAGCGCGACGTGGCGCGCGCCGCGGGGGTGCCGCTGATCGGCGTCCGGCGCCGGCTGGACCCGCTGCTGGGCGAGCGCACCAGGGCCGGGGGCCGGAACGGGCACGTGCCGGTCACCGCGATCAACTCGGCGATCTCGACGCTGGTCGCCGTCCTCGGCGGGTTCGACCCGGTGGTGTTCGCCAACGAGCGCTCGGCCGACGAGGAGACGCTGACGGTCAACGGCGCCCGGGTGAACCACCAGTACTCGAAGTCCTACGAATTCGAGCGGCTCTTCGCCGCGGCCGCCGCCGAGGTGGGCGTCGGCTACTTCAGCCTCACCCGGCAGCTCTCGGAGCTGGCCACGGTGGCTGCGGTCGCGAACCTGCCGGACCTGCGCGGCGAGATCCTCAGCTGCAACCGCAGCTACACGCAGGCGCACATGGGCGGCGAGGCCACCCAGCGCTGGTGCCTGCACTGCGACAAGTGCCTGTTCACCTTCCTCTGCTTCGCGGTCTTCCTGACCCCGCAGGAGGCGCAGGAGGTGTTCGGCGGCGACCCGCTCACGGACCTCTCCCTCGTCGACGGTTTCCGGCGGCTGTGGGCCACCGAGAAGCCGTTCGACTGCGTGGGGGAGCGGGCCGAGAGCGCCGCCGCGATGGCCCACCTGGCGCGGAGCACCGCCTGGGGTGGGCACACCGTCGTCCGGGCGCTGGGGGAGGAGGCGGCGTCCTTCGCCCGAGTCACCGGCGCCACGGTCGAGGGCTTCCTGCCGCCGCGCGGCGAGCACTCGGTGCCCGACCGCTACCTGGCCTCGCTGCAGCGGGTGCTCGCGGAGGCCCGCCCGCCGGTGCGGTGAGCGGCCCGCTCGCCGACCTCGAACGGGCGCTGCTGCGCCCCGGCGCCCGTGACGTCACCGGGCTGGCCGCCGCCGTCACCGGGCAGTTCACCCGGCTGGCCGGGGAGCTCGCCGCCGCGGGGCGCGCGGGGCGCCGGGTCGGCCTGGTCACCGGCGTGCACATCGCCTGGGCCCCGGCGCCGGCGGCCGAGACCGACGGGCCCGTGGGCACCGCCGTTCTCGCCGCCGCGCTGGCGGTGCTCGGCGCGGAGCCGGTGGTGCTCACCGACGAGCCGTGCGCGCAGGTGACCGGCGCCTGCCTGGAGGTGCTCGGCGCCGGGCGCCCGGAGGTGCTGCCGGTGGCCGCGGACGAGGCGGCGGTGCGGGCGTGCGTCGCCGGCCTCGGGCTCTCCCACCTGGTCGCGGTCGAGCGGCTGGGGCCGGCGGTGGACGGCCGGGTGCGCACCATGCGGGGGTTCGACGTCACGGACTCGACCGCGCCGCTGCACGCGGCCTTCACGCTGCCCGGCCTGGTCACCGGGGCCGTGGGCGACGGCGGCAACGAGATCGGCATGGGCAACGTGCCGGCCGACGTCGTCGCCGCCTGCGTCGCGCACGGGGACCGGATCGCCTGCCGGGTGCCCGTGGACGCCCTCGTCGTCGCGGGCACGTCCAACTGGGGCTGCTCCGGGCTGGTCGCCGCGCTCGCCCGGCTGGTCCTCGGGCGGCGCGACGCCCTCGCCGAACTGCTCGAGCCGCAGGTCGACGCCCGGCTGCTCGACGCCGCCACCGCGGCCGGCGCGATCGACGGCGTCACCGGGGTCCCGGGGCGCAGCGTGGACGGCGTCCCGGTGGCCGGGTACGCCGACCTGCTGGCCGATCTCAGGGCGCGGGCGGCGGCCTAGGCTCGACGGCGTGCCGCACCCGCACCCGCCCTCCGACGCCGCGCCGCTGGCCGAGCGGCTGCGTGCCCGCGGGCTGCGGCTGACCACCCAGCGCCAGCGGGTGCTCGCCGCGGTCGCCGCCCTGGAGCACGCCACCCCGGAGGAGATCGCCAGCCAGCTGCGCGAGGAGGCCGGTCCGGGCGGCGCGGCCCCGGATACCTCGACCGTCTACCGCAACCTCGAGCTGCTCGAGCGGCTCGGGCTGGTGTGGCACACCCACCTCGGCAAGGGTGCGCCGGTCTACCACGCCGCCGAGCACCCGCACCTGCACGTCGTGTGCGCCGGCTGCGGCGAGATCTCCTCGGTCGACCCCGCCCTGCTCGACGGCGCCGCGGAACGTCTGGCGGCCGACCTCGGTTTCCAGCTGGACGTGGGGCACGTCGCGCTGTCGGGGACGTGCCGCGCGTGCCGCGAACGAGCCGGATCGGAGTCCTGATGTCCACCCCCAGCCCCCTGCTCGCCCGCCCCGGCGCCGTCCCGGTGGAGGAGGGGTCCGTCCCCGCGCACTACGGCAGCCCGCTGCGCGAGCAGCGCGAGCTCGCCGAGGGCGCCGGCCTGGTGGACCGCAGCGACCGCGACGTGCTGGTCGTCCCCGGTGCCGACCGGCTGACCTGGCTGCACAGCCTGCTCACCCAGCACCTCGAGCAGCTCGGCGACGGCACGGGTGCAGAGGCCCTCGAGCTCTCCCCGAACGGCCACGTCGAGCACCACCTCGTCCTCGCCGAGCTGGCCGGCACCACGTGGGTGGACGTCGAGCCGGGCACCGGCCCGGCGTTGCAGGTGTACCTGGAGCGGATGCGCTTCATGTTGCGCGTCGAGCCGGCGCTGGTCACCGACGCCTGGGCGCTGCTGTCGCTGGTCGGCCCGCGCGGCGACGCGGTGCTCGCCGCCGCAGGCGTGCCGGTGCCCGACGGGCCGTACGCGGTGCTCGCCCTGGACGGCGGCGGGTGGGTGCGCCGGATGCCACCGGTCGGGGACGGTGCGCCCGTCGTCGACCTGCTGGTGCCCCGCGGCGAGCTGGCCGCTCGCGCTGACGCGCTGCTGGCCGCCGGCGCCGCGACCGCCGGGGTGGACGCCCACGAGGCGCTGCGGGTCGAGGCCCGCCGTCCGCGGCTGGGGGTCGACACCGACCACCGCACCATCCCCAACGAGACCGGTTGGCTGGCCAGCGCCGTCCACCTGGCCAAGGGCTGCTACCGCGGGCAGGAAACCGTGGCCCGGGTGCACAACCTCGGCCGCCCGCCGCGGCGGCTGGTGCTGCTGCACCTCGACGGGCTGGCCGAGCAGCTGCCGGAGGCCGGGACGCCGGTGCAGCTCGGCGCGCGCGACGTCGGCCGGGTCGGTTCCGTCGTCCGCCACCACGAGCTCGGCGTCGTCGCGCTGGCGCTGGTGAAGCAGTCGGTCGCGATGGACGCCGAGCTGACCGTGGCCGGCGCCCGGGCCGCGATCGACCCCGACGACGCGCCGGCCACGGTCGACGACACGGTCGCTGCGGCGCGGGAACGGGTCCAGGCCGTGCGATCTGGGACCATCCCCCGGTGACCGCTCGACCCTGCGGAGAGGCCCGACCGTGACCCCCGAACCGACCCGCGCCGGCGGTCCCGCCGTCGATGCGCTGCTCGACCCCGGCTTCCTCGAGGCCGCCGTGCAGCGGCCGATGGCCGACGTCCGGCGGCTGCGCCGCCAGGCCGAGCAGGAGGAGGTCAACCTCTCCTACACCCGCCGGCTGCTGCAGGGCCGGCTGGACATCGTGCGCCGCGAGCTGCAGCGCCGCGCCGAGCACGACGGCCGTTCGCTCGTCGACCTGCTGCCGGAGATCCTCTCCGAGAAGGGTCGCGGTCCGGCCCACGGCCTGGGCCGCCACCAGACGGTGCAGCCGGCCGCGCCCGAGGAGTACGAGACCTGGGTCAAGTCGCTGACCCGCGGGGTGGACCTGTCCGCGGTCCCCGAGCTGTCCGACGCCGAGCTGGAGCGGGCCGCCCGAGCGCTGGCCGCGGCCGAGGGGTCGCTGTCGGAGCGGCGCCGCGGCGTGCAGCAGGCCATGGACGGGCTGGCCGCCGAGCTCGGCCGCCGGTACCGCAACGGCGAGGCCGACGTCGCGGCGCTGCTCGCCGACGAGGGCCGGTGACGGACCACCCTCCCCCCCATGCCTCGCAGGCTCGGCGCGGGACCCTGGAGGGTGGCCGTTCCAGTGCGTCACCGTGGCCGGAGAACCCGGTGCTGGTCGAGGTGTGGCGCTCGGGCTTCCTGGAGTCGGTGCACCGCGGCGCCCTGGTCGTCGTCGGTCCGGACGGCGGGGTGCTGCAGGCCGTGGGGGACGTCGAGCGGCCGGTGCTGCCGCGCTCGGCGAACAAGCCGGTGCAGGCGACCGCCCTGCTGGCCGCCGGGTGGGCGCCGCGCACGGGGGAGGAGCTGGCCATCGGTGCCGGCTCGCACTCCGGCGAGGACGGCCACCGCGAGCTGGTCGCCGGCATGCTCGCCGCCGCCGGCCTCTCACCCGACGACCTCGGCTGCCCGCCGGCGCTGCCGATCCACGACTCCACCTTCGCGACCTGGCTGGCCGCCGGCCGGGAGCCGGAGCGGCTGGCGATGAACTGCTCGGGCAAGCACGCGGCGATGCTCTCGGCGTGTGTCGCCGCCGGCTGGCCCACCGACGGCTACCTCGAGCGCGAGCACCCGCTGCAGCAGGCGATCGAGGCGCGGCTCGGGGAGGCCGCGGGCACGCCGGTCGCCGCCGTCGTCGTCGACGGCTGCGGCGCCCCGCAGCACGGGCTGCCGCTGACCGGCCTGGCCCGGGGCGTCGCCTCCCTGGTCGAGGCGGCGGCCGGCACGACCGAGCGGTCGGTCGCCGACGCCATGCGGGCGCACCCCTGGTTCGTCGCAGGGACCGGCCGGGACGACACCGAGCTGATGCAGGCCGTCGACGGCCTGCTGGCCAAGGGCGGCGCGGACGGCGTGCACGTGGCGGCGCTGCCCGGTCGCGGCGCGGTCGCCCTCAAGCTCGACGACGGCGGGGACCGCGGCCGCGCACCCGCCCTGTGCGCCGGGCTGCGCCGGCTCGGCGTCCCCGCCGGGCAGCTGGCCCCCTGGTCGCAGCCGCCCGTCCCTGGTGGGGACGGCGTGGTCGGCGAGGTCCGGGCCGCCGCGGCGCTGACCGGCTGACGGCGACACGCCGGGTGTGAGGCGTCTCACGCCCAGGTGCTAGCTCTACCGCTTGCAAGAGCTAGCACTCGAGCCTAGCGTGAGAGCGTGCAGATCCCCGGCGAATTCGTCCGCGAGCAGGTGACCAGCGTCCGCGAGAAGGTGGACCAGCTCGCGGGCAGCGTCGCGGAGACCGTCGCCGCCGAGCGCTCCAAGGTCTCGGCGACCGGGTCCCAGGTCGGGGATTTCATCCGGGAGCAGCGCAACGCCGCCCGTGTGTCCCTCCGGGAGCTCGCCCGCGTGGCCGGCGTGAGCAATCCGTACCTGTCCCAGGTGGAACGGGGACTGCGCAAGCCGTCCGCGGAGATCCTGGCCTCGATCGCGAGAGGCCTGAAGATCTCGGCAGAGACGCTGTACGAGCAGGCCGGCATCCTCGACCGCCGCACCGGCAACCCGGACACCGTGGCGGCTATCCGCGCCGACCCGTCGCTGTCCGAGCGCCACAAGGCGGTCCTGCTCGAGCTCTACGAGACCTACGTCCGAGAGCACGTCGCGAGCGACCCGGCCGCACCGAAGACCCCCACCCCGCCCCGCCCCACGAAGGAGTCGGCATGACCGCCACCGACACGTTGAAGAAGTACGGCGAGACCGTCGCCGTCCAGAACAAGCAGGTCCTGCTGGCCGCCGTCGGCGCCGGTGACCTGGCCGTCGAGCGCGCCCGCGCCGTGGTCGGCACGCTGCGCTCGCGCGCCGAGGCGCTGCCCGGTGAGGCCCAGGTGCAGGTCGACCTCGCCGCCAAGGAGGCCCGCACCCGCGCCGAGGAGGCCGTCCGGACCGCGCGCACGTCGGCCCAGCACGTCGCCTCCGCCGTCCGCCCCGACGCCGTGGTGAGCACGGTGGCCGGCCTGGTGAGCACCGCCCGCACGCAGACGGTCGCCACCATCGAGACCCTCGCCGTCCGCGGCGCCGAGGTCGTCGAGGAGCTGCGTCGCCAGCCCGCCGTCCGCAAGGTCGTCTTCCGCGCCGAGCGTGCGGTGGACGCGGTCGAGGACGCCCTCGAGGAGGTGCTCGAGGAGACGGCCGAGACCGTCGCCGAGGCGTCCAACGAGGTCACCTCGATCGCGCAGAAGACCGCGGCGAAGGCCGAGAAGGCCATCGACTCCGCCGAGGAGGCCACGCACGAGGTCGCCGAGTCGGCGAAGGCCACCCTGGAGTCGGCCGAGCAGCCCGAGGCCCCGAAGCCGGCCCGCAAGCGCGCCCCGGCCAAGACGACCTCCGCGGCGCGGAAGTCGGCTCCGGCCGGCACCTCCGCCCGGGTCACCCGCGCGCGCACCGCCAAGCGCGACTGAGGAAGGACCCCCGTCCTCCCCACCCTCGGCAGGCTCGGGGTGGGCCCCTGGACGGGGGCCGTTCCAGCACGTCACCAGGCCTCGCAGGGAGGCCGCCCGGTCCCAGGGCCCCGGAGCCGCACACCGCGCTCCGGGGCCCTGCCGCGTCCGGACTCCCCCTGGAGGGGTCGTCGCACCGCGGCCGGACGCCGCCCGGCGGGTACCCTGCCGGGCATGCTGAGCTTCCAGGGTCTCGTCTACGACGTGCTCTTCTTCGCGGCTCTGGCAGTCACCGCGTGGGCTCTCGTCGACGCGCTGCTCCGGCCGGGGGCCGGCTACGTCGCGGCGGGCAAGCTGACCAAGCCCGGCTGGGCGGCCATCCTCGGCCTGTCGCTGCTGGTCGTCCTGCTGATGGGCCCGATGAGCTTCCTCGGACTCCCGGCCGTGATCGCCACCATCGTCTACCTCGTCGACGTCCGGCCCGCCGTCCGTGGGCTGAGCAGGGGTGGCAGCAACTGGTGAGCCGCCCCGGCGGTCACCGGCCCCGGGTGTCCGCCGGGATCACGATCCACAGCAGCAGGTATGCGACGACCTGCGGGCCGGGCAGGATGCACGAGAGCACGAACGCCAGGCGCAGGCCGCTCCGCGAGATGCCGTAGCGCCGGGCGATCCCCGCACAGACGCCCGCGACCACCCGGTGGCTCGTGTCGCGACGGAGCGGGAGGCGGGCGGGCGAGGTCATGCCCCGACCCTACGGCCGGGACCGGGCTGGTGGGGGCTCTCCGCGGTGCCGCCGCTCAGCGGGTAAAGACGCCCTCGGGGGGCTCGGGCGAGGCGACCGCGTCGGCGTCGTGCACCGGCCGGGCCCGGCCGGCGAAGCGGTCCAGGTCGGCACCCTCGACCACCCGGCTCGGCATCGGGTCGGCGGCGCAGCGGCGGACCAGCGCCGATACCGGCAGCTCGGCGTCCGAGGCCACCGCCACGAGGTTGCCGAACCGGCGGCCGCGCAGCGTGCCGGGCTCGGCCAGCAGGCAGACGTGCGGGAAGACCGCGCGCAGCGTGGCCACCTGGGTCCGGGCGAAGCGCAGCGGCGGGCCGTCGGCGACGTTCACGACGAGCGAGCCGCCGGGGCGCAGCACCCGGTGCGCCTGCTGCGCGTACTCGACGCTGGTCAGGTGCGCCGGCGTGCGCGCGCCGGCGAAGACGTCGCTGACCACGACGTCGGCGCTCGCGGACGGCAGGGCCGCCAGGCCCTGGCGCGCATCGGCGGCCCGCACCCGGACGCGGGCGTCCCGCGGCAGGGGCAGGTGGGCGCGGACCAGCTCGGTGAGCGGCCGGTCGAGCTCGACCACCCGCTGCCGCGACCCGGGGCGGGTCGCGGCGACGTAGCGCGGCAGGGTCAGCGCACCGCCACCCAGGTGGACGACGTCGATCGGCCGGCCCTTCCCGGCGGCGAGGTCGAGCACGTGGCCCATCCGGCGCACGTACTCGAACTCCAGGTGGGTGGGGTCCTCGAGGTCGACGTGCGACTGCGGCGTCCCGTCGACCAGCAGGACCCACGAGCCGTCGCGGTCGGCGTCCCCGAGCAGCTCGGCGGTGCCGCCGTCGACGGGTACGGGACCGGGCGGGACGACGGGTCCGGCCTGCGTGCGACGCCTCATCGGCAGCCATCGTGCCCGGCACGCTCAGGTGACCCGGAGGCAGGTCGGCGCGGTGACGAGCGGGATCGAGGTCGGCCAGGTCGCGCCCGGGGGAGTGGTGGACCCGGCGCCGGACCTGCCAGACAGCGGCAGGCCCGGTACGCCCCGTCAGTCGTCGCTGCGGATGCGCTGCCGGACCTGGTCCACGAGGTGCCGGGGGATCTCGGTGAAGCCGTGCTCGGCGCGGGCGTGCTCGGCGACGGCGGCCAGGACCTCCTCGTCGGTGGGCGCGACGAAGGTGCGGGTGCACGTGGGCACGACGTCACCACACGAGAACTGCTTCACGACTTCCCCCAGTGGATCGGTGGCGGTACGGGTCGATGATGCTCGCCGCTCCCTTCGCCGCGGCGACCGCCCCGGAGAGGGCCGGGCCCACCCCGGTCCCACGCCGGTCCCGACGGGCGCGGGCTCCCCGACCTAGTCGTCGGCGGCGAGCCGGAGCAGGAGCCGCTCCATGCGGACGACGCCGATCGCCACCCCGACGTCGTCGACGCACACGATCGGGTCGAAGCGGGAGTGCTCGGGGCGCGCCGCGGCGCGCCGGGCCACCTCCCGGACCCCCGCCAGCGCGGGGACGCGCAGGCTCACCGGGGCGATCCGGTGGCCGGGCCCGTCGTCACCCCGGCGGTGCGGCAGCAGCAGCGCCAGGGGGCGGCCCAGGGTGTCGACGCGCAGTCCCGGTTCGCCACCGGGCACGGCGCCCCCCGACGGCCCGCCCTCGACGGGCACCTGCTCGACCAGGCTGGCGACGTGCTCGACCATGTGCGCCCGCGCCGACCGGAACCGCAGCGGCGCGGCCACCCCCGGGTCGAGCCGGGGCCACGCGGGACCGGGCCGGCCGAAGAGCCAGCCCTGGCCGAGGGGTACACCCAGGCGCAGCAGAGCCTCCACCTCGCCCCAGGCCTCGATCCCCTCGGCCAGCAGCCATGCGTCGATCCGGCCGGCGAACTCGCCGAGCAGCTCGGTGAGCGCCAGCTTGACCTCGTCGCCGTCCACCCCGGCCACGATCGCGCGGTCCAGCTTGACCAGCTGCGGCTTGATGGCGGCGATCTGCTGCAGGCCGGAGTAGCCGGACCCGGCGTCGTCCACCGCTAGGAGCGCGCCCCGGCTGCGCAGCCGCTCGCGCAGCTCGATGAGCGGGTCCAGGTGGGTCACGTCCTGGTGCTCGGTCAGCTCGATGACCAGCGGGGCGAGGTCCGGGACGGCCAGCAGGGCGTCGGCCAGCTCGGGTTCGGTGAGCAGGTGGGGGCTGACGTTGACGGTGAGGAAGCAGTTGGGCGGCACCGTGGGCAACAGGTCCAGGCAACGCCGGACGACCATGCCCTCCAGGCGCGCACCGACGCCCTGGACGCCGGCAGCGGCGAACCACCGGTCGGGGGACACCCGGCTCGGCCGCCCGTCGGGCTCGGAGAAGCGTGCCAGGGTCTCGTAGCCGGCGACGACGCCGCGCTGCAGGTCGACGATCGGCTGGAACAGCAGTCGCAGCCGCGACGGGTCGGCGAGGACGGACTCCAGCCGCCGCGGCCACTCGGCCGACGCCCGCGCGGGCGTCATGGAGCGGCACCGGAGATCAGCAGGTGCATGGTGGTGCCGCAGTCCTATCTCCGCAGTCCGGCTCCGTTGCCCCGCATGTGCGGACCGTAGCGGATCGGTACCCCTCGCGCCCCTGCTCCCAGACACCCCGTTCGGCCCTCGGCGGGGCCGCGGGGAGGACCGGCAGGTCAGTCTCGTGTGTTCTACCTCACAGCACCGGGGCGCGTGCGACGGGCCCCGGGAGCGACCGTGCTCAGGCCGGGGCGACGGCCGGCCAGCGCACGGTGACCTCGCCGTGGCGCCAGCGGCGGCTGGAGCCGACGAACGGCCAGCCCTGCTCGGCGAGCGACTCGACGGCGGCAGCCCAGCGCTGCCGCGGACCGAAGGTCGACAGCCCCGCCGCCGTGGCCCACGCGACGTCCAGGGCGCGGAGGAACTCGTGCACCGGCTGGCCCGGCACGTTGCGGTGGATGAGCGCCTTCGGCAGCCGCTCGGCCAGGTCGGAGGGCCGGTCGAGGTCCGAGACGCGCGCCGCCAGGGTCAGGGTCAGCGGCCCGTCGGCGTCCAGGGCGACCCACGCCGAGCGCCGTCCCCACTCGTCGCAGGTGCCCTCCACGAGCAGCCCGCCGGGGCCCAGGCCGGCGCACATCGTCTCCCACGCCCGGGCGGCGGACTCCTCGTCGTACTGACGCAGCACGTTGAACGCCCGCACCAGCACCGGCCGCAGCCCGGCGAGTTCGAAGCCGCCCACCCGGAAGTCGACCCGTGGCGGGTCCCGGTCGGCGGCGACGGCGGCCACCCGGTCGGGGTCGATCTCCAGGCCGACCACCTCGAGGCCGTGCACCTCCGGGCCCAGCCGGTCGGCCAGCTCCAGCGTGGTGACCGCCGACGAGCCGTAGCCCAGGTCGACCACGAGCGGCCGGGCGGCGTCGCGCAGCCGGGGCACCTGCGTGGCCAGCAGCCAGCGGTCGACGCGGCGCAGCCGGTTGGCGTTGGTGGTGCCGCGGGTCGGCAGCCCCAGGGCGCGGGCCCGTCCGGCGGCCAGCCGCGGGTCGGTCTTCCTCGGGAGGCTGGCGCGGTCCTTGTGCTCACCTGCCGCGGCCCCGTCCCCGGTCCCGCCGGCCCCGTTCAGAGGCTCACCGCGAGCTTGCGAGTGGTGAGGGGGACGGGGTCCTTCTCCGAGGGGTGGGCAGGACGGGGTCCTTTCACGGTCCAGAGCGTAGTCGCGGCTAGCGTAGTGCCGTGCAGGTCCGACGGAACGCCCGCCTCGCGGAGCTGACGACCCTCGGCGTGGGAGGCCCCATCGACCGGCTGGTCGAGGTCACCGACGCCGACGAGCTGGTCGCCGCGGTCCGCGACGCCGACGCGGGCGGGCGGCCGCTGCTGGTCCTCGGCGGCGGCTCGAACCTGATCGCCCCGGACGGCGGGTGGCCCGGTGACGTGGTCGTAGTCCGCAGTCGCGGCGTCGAGCGGGACGGTGGCCGGCTGGTCGTGCAGGCCGGCGAGCCCTGGGACGACCTCGTCGCGTACACCGTCGAGCAGCGGCTGGCCGGCATGGAGGCGATGTCGGGCATCCCGGGCTCGACCGGGGCGACGCCGGTGCAGAACGTCGGCGCCTACGGCCAGGAGGTCGGCCAGGTCGTCACCGCCGTCCGCGTCTGGGACCGCGCGCGGTCGGCCGAGCAGGTGCTCGCCGCGGCGGACTGCGGGTTCGCCTACCGGGACAGCCGGCTCAAGCGCGAGCCCGGCCGGTTCGTCGTCCTCACCGTGTCCTTCGAGCTGGAGCCCGGGGAGCTGTCCCGGCCGGTGGGCTACGCGGAGCTGGCGCGCACCCTCGGCGTCGAGCTGGGGGAGCGCGCCCCGCTGGCCGACGTGCGCGCGGCGGTGCTGGAGCTGCGCCGCAGCAAGGGCATGGTCTGGGACCTCGCCGACCCCACCAGCCGCAGCGCGGGGTCGTTCTTCACCAACCCGGTCGTCCCGGTGCGGCAGGCGGTCGAGGGCTGCCCGAGCTGGCCCGCCGGCGACGGCACGGTCAAGCTCAGCGCCGCCTGGCTGGTGCAGCACGCCGGCTTCGGGCGCGGCACGCGGCACGGGCGCGTGGGGACCTCCCCCCGCCACAGCCTCGCGCTGACCACCGAGCCCGGCGCGACCGCCGAGGAGCTGCTCGCCTTCTCCGAGAAGATCATCGCCGCTGTGCAGGAGCGGTTCGGCGTCACCATGGAGCGCGAGCCGACGACGATCACACCGTCGCCCTGCCGGGCGACACCGCGGCCAGCTGCCGTCCCCGACAGGCGCTGAGCCCCGACCGTCGTTCGTCGGGGGACCCTCCGGGCCCCCGCTCCTCACGACACCGCGGCCGGCTGCCGTCCTGGGTGCTCAGGTCAGGTCGAGGTACATCACATGCAGGCCGACGTAGCCGTGCTCGGGGTGGCGGAACGCGCCGGGCACCGTGCCGACGACGACGAAGCCGAGTGACCGCCACAGCGAGACGGCGGGGGTGTTGGTCTCGACGACGGCGTTGAACTGGATGCCGCGGTAGCCGGCGTCGCGGGCCCAGCCGACCACGTGCTCGCCGAGCGCACGCCCCACCCCGCGCCCCTGCACGGCCGGGTCGACCAGGAAGCTCGCGGTCGCGACGTGCGAGCCGCGACCCGGCCGGTTCGGGCCCATCTTGGCGCTGCCGAGCACCGTGTTCCCGTCGACCGCGACCACCGTCCGCCCCGGCGGCTGCTCCATCCAGAGCGGCCGCGCGTCCGCCAGGTAGAGCCCCTCCGGGTAGGCGTAGGTCCGCCCGGCGTCGACCACGGACCGGAAGACCGGGTGGAGGGCGGGCCAGTCCCCGTCGGTCGCCTCGCGGATCAGCACCGGCCGACCGTAGGAGCGGGTGGGCCGGTGCTGCCAGCCACCCCGGGGCCGGCGGTCCCGTCCCGGGCTCCGCCGGCCCCTGCAGTGTCCCGCCGCGAGCCCGGACGGCCCCCTCGCAGGGGCCCGTCGCGAGCTTGCGAGTGGCGGGGGGCGAGGGGGCCCTTCCAGGGCGGCAGGAGGTCCTCCTACTCGCGGGCGACCTTGTGCTGGGCGGCCTGCGCCCGCGGGCGGACGACGAGCAGGTCGACGTTGACGTGGTGCGGGCGGGTCAGCGTCCAGGCGATGCAGTCGGCGACGTCCTCGGCGAGCAGCGGCTCGCGCACCCCGCGGTAGACGGCGTCGGCCTTCGCCGGGTCGCCGACCCGGTTGAGCGCGAACTCCTCGGTCCGCACCATCCCGGGCGCGATCTCGATCACCCGGACCGGGTCGTACACCAGCTCCAGGCGCAGCGTCTCGGCCAGCGTGTGCACCGCGTGCTTGGCCGCCGTGTAGGAGGCGCCACCCTCGTAGCTGACTAGCCCGGCGGTCGAGCCCACGAACAGCAGGTCGCCGGCGCCCGAGGCGATCAGCGCCGGCAGCAGCGCCCTCGTCAGCCGGACGGTGCCCAGCACGTTGACCTCCCAGGTGCGCGCCCACGAGTCCAGGTCCGCCTCGGCCACGGGCAGGGCGTCGAACGCGCCGCCGGCGTTGTTGACCAGCACGTCGACCCGGTCCAGGGCGCCGGCGAACCCGGCCACCGAGTCGGGGTCGGTGAGGTCCAGGGGCAGCGCGCGGGCGCCGATGGCGGCGGCCAGCTCGGTCAGCCGGTCCATCCGCCGGGCGCCGAGCACGACGTCGAAGCCCTCGGCCATCAGCCGCCGGGCGGTGGCCGCGCCGATGCCGCTGGAGGCGCCGGTGACGACGGCGGTCCGGCCCGCGCCGGGCAGCTCGCGGGGAGCGGATGCAGGATGGGGGGAGGGGCCGGGCATGAGACTCATCCTGGCGCTGTTGCAGACTGCGATGTCGAGCGGGTGCCTCCCGGCGCCCTGGAGCGAGGCGGGAGGTCAGGCGTGGCTGCTCGACGCCGTCCGCGCCCCGCCGCGCCCCGGCGCGTGGCCACCCTCTCGGTGCACACCAGCCCGCTCGACCAGCCCGGCGCCGGCGACGCGGGCGGCATGAACGTCTACGTCGTCGAGGTCTCCCGGCGGCTGGCCGACCGCGGCATCGCCGTCGACGTCTTCACCCGCGCCACCTCCAGCGACCTCCCGCCCGTGGTCGAGATGAGCCCCGGGGTCACCGTGCGGCACGTCAGCGCCGGCCCGTTCGAGGGCCTGGGCAAGGAGGAGCTGCCCGCGCAGCTGTGCGCCTTCACCGCGGCCGTGCTGCGCGAGGAGGCGCAGCACGAGCCGGGCCACTACGACGTCGTCCACTCGCACTACTGGCTCTCCGGCCAGGTCGGCTGGCTGGCCCGCGACCGGTGGAGCGTGCCGCTCATCCACACCGCGCACACCCTCGCCAAGGTGAAGAACGCCGCGCTGGCCACCGGCGACCGGCCCGAGCCGCGGGCCCGCGTCATCGGCGAGGAGCAGGTCGTCGCCGAGGCCGATCGGCTGGTCGCCAACACCGACGACGAGGCCCGCCAGCTGGTCGAGCACTACGGGGCCGACCCGCGGCGCACCCTCGTCGTCCCGCCCGGGGTGGACCTCGACCGGTTCACCCCCAGCGACCGGACGGCGGCCCGCCGCCGGCTCGGCGTCCCCGAGGACGCCGTCGTGTTGCTCTTCGTCGGCCGCATCCAGCCGCTCAAGGCCCCCGACCTGCTGCTCGAGGCGGCCGCGCGGATGCTCGCCGACGACCCGGGCCTGCGCGACCGGCTGCGGGTGCACGTCGTCGGCGCGCCCAGCGGCACCGGCCTGGAGGCCCCCCGCCAGCTCGAGCAGCTCGCCGCCGGGCTCGGCGTGGCCGACCTGGTCCGCTTCCTGCCGCCGGTGCACGCCGAGCTGCTCGCCGAGCACTACCGGGCCGCCGACGTCGCCGTCGTCCCCAGCCACAACGAGTCCTTCGGCCTGGTCGCCCTGGAGGCGCAGGCCTGCGGGACGCCGGTGGTCGCGGCTGCCGTCGGTGGCCTGCGCACCGCCGTCCGGGACGGTGTCTCGGGGGTGCTGGTCGAGGGCCGCGACCCCGCCGACTACGCCGCCGCCATCCGCTCGGTGCTCGCCCGCCGGGAGCTGCTGTCGGCCGGCGCGCGCCGGCACGCCGCCTCCTTCTCGTGGGAGCGCACCGTCGACAGCCTGGTCGCGGCGTACACCGCCGCCGCCGAGGAGATGGCCGTGGTCCAGGCAGCGGCCCCCGGTCTGCTGCGGCGCCCGGTCTGGGCGCTGGGCGGGGTGCGCGCGCTCGGTGCGCAGGTGGCCCGGTGAGCCGCGAGCGGACCGTCGCCGAGCTCGACGCGGTCATCGAGCAGACCCTGCGCGACAGCCAGCTGGTGCACGAGCACGCCGCGCCCGGCCGCTGGCTGGTCGACCTGCCCGGCACCAAGAAGCTCAAGACCGTCTGCGGGCTGATCGTCGGCGAGCACGCGCTGCGGGTGGAGGCCTTCGTCTGCCGCCAGCCCGACGAGAACCGCGAGCAGCTGTGGACCTACCTGCTGCAGCACAACGCCCGCATGTACGGCGTCGCGTACTCGATCGACAGCGTCGGCGACGTCTACCTGACCGGCCGGCTGCCGCACGCGGCGGTCACCGCCGACGAGCTCGACCGCGTGCTCGGCGCGGTGCTCAGCTACGCCGACGACCACTTCAACACGATGCTCGAGATCGGCTTCGGCACGTCGATCCGGCGGGAGTGGGAGTGGCGGGTCAAGCGGGGGGAGTCCCTGCGCAACCTGGAGGCCTTCGCCGACTTCGTCGACCCGGGCCGGAGGTCGCGTGCCGCCGGGACCCGGGACGACGGGGCGTGACCGCGCCCGGACCGTCGCCCGCCGAGGTGCGACCCGGCCGCGCCCGCCGTTCGTGGCGGCGGTGCACCCCACCGCCCAGGGGACGGCGCCGGCCAAGGCCCCGGCCGCGGTCGTCGTCCCGGTCCGGCTGCCGGCCCGGGAGCTGACGACCCTGCCAGCGGTTAGCGTGGCGGTGGTGCAGGAGGGTTCCGGGCAGCAGCAGCGGCAGGTCCGGGCCCTCGTGGGCCTGCTCGGCGCGACCGCGCTGGTGTACCCGCTGCTGCTCTGCGCGGTGCGGCTGACCTTCGCCCAACTGCTCGCCGTCGACCTCCGCGGCACCCTGCTCTGGCTGGCCGCCGGTGCGGCCTGCAGCGTGGCCGCCGTCGCGGCGCTGCGCTGGGGCGTCGACCGCCCCGTGCGCAGTCCGTGGCTGCTCACCGGCCTGCTGCCGCCGGTGGGGTTCGAGGCCTGGCTGCTGTGGCCGCTGCTCGTCGGGTGAGGGACCTCCCGCCCCTGCCATGAGAGGACTCCGTCCTCCCCACCCCTCGCACGCCCGGGGCGCCCTGGACGGAGCCGGCGGCGGGACCCTGCGGGTTGGCCTTGTTCCACCACCTCACCGGTCGGGCAGGATGGCGGCGTGACGCACACCCTGGTGCTGCTCCGCCACGGCGAGAGCGAGTGGAACAAGGCCAACCTGTTCACCGGCTGGGTGGACGTGCCGCTGTCGGAGAAGGGCCGCGGCGAGGCCGCCCGGGGCGGTGAGCTCCTCGCCGAGCAGGGCCTGCTGCCCGACGTGGCGCACACGTCGGTGCTCAAGCGCGCGATCTCCACCGCCGAGCTCGCGCTCGCCGCCGCCGACCGGCAGTGGATCCCGGTCAAGCGCTCGTGGCGCCTCAACGAGCGGCACTACGGCGCGCTGCAGGGCAAGGACAAGGCCGCGACGCTCGCCGAGTACGGCGAGGAGCAGTTCACCGTCTGGCGCCGGTCGTACAGCACCCCGCCGCCGCCCATCGAGGCCGGCAGCGAGTACTCCCAGGACGGCGACCCGCGCTACGCGGTGCTGCCGCCGGAGGTCCGACCGCAGACCGAGTGCCTGGCCGACGTCGTCGTCCGGATGCTGCCGTACTGGTACGACGCGATCGTGCCGGACCTGCGCGCGGGCCTGACCGTGCTCGTCGCCGCGCACGGCAACAGCCTGCGAGCGCTGGTGAAGCACCTCGACGGGATGGGCGAGGACGAGGTCGTGGGGCTCAACATCCCCACCGGCGTCCCGCTGCGCTACGACCTGGACGACGACCTGCGCCCGACGAAGCCCGGTGGCGAGTACCTCGACCCCGAGGCCGCGGCCGCCGCGATCGAGGCGGTCAGGAACCAGGGCAAGAAGTAGCCCCACGACACGACGGTGGCCCCCTCCTGAGCCGGGGGAGGGGGCCACCGTCGTGTCGTGGGACGCCTAGTCGGCGGAGGCGTGCATCTCCCGCTCGCCGGTGACCAGATAGACGACCCGCCGGGCGACGCTGACCGCGTGGTCGGCGAAGCGCTCGTAGTAGCGACCGAGCAGGGTGATGTCGATGGCCGCCTCCATCCCGTGCGGCCACTCCTTGCTGAGCAGCTCGCTGAACAGCTGCCGGTGCAGCTGGTCCATCAGGTCGTCCTCCGCCTCCAGTGCGACGGCCGCCTCGACGTCGAGCTTGGCGATGACGACCGCCGTCTGGCTCACCAGGCTCTCGGCGACGTGCCCCGCCTCGAGGAAGATCGGCCGCAGTTCCTGCGGGACCGCGTGCTCGGGGAAGCGCATCCGCGCCAGCTTGGCGACGTGGACGGCGAGGTCCCCCATGCGCTCGAGGTCGCTGATGATCCGCATCGCCGCGGTGACGGTGCGCAGGTCCGTGGCGACCGGCGCCTGGCGGGCCAGCAGGGTGAAGCACCGCTGCTCGATGCTCTCCCGCGTCGCGTCGATGTGGTCGTCACCCTGGATCACCAGGTTCGCCAGCTCGATGTCCGCGTCGAGCAGTGCCGTCGTCGCCTTGCTCATGGCCGACCCGACCGTGTTCGCCATCTCGACGAGGCAGTTGTTGATGTCGTCGAGTTCCTCGTGGTAGTGCTGCCGCACCGTCGTCCTCCTCGTCGGCCCTGCTGGCCGTGGCGCACGCTCGGGGTACCCGCTGCTCGAGGCCCCGACGGTCTCTGGACCCCGAGGGTAGGACCGTCCGTCCACCTCCTCCGGCCCCGGCGGTGAACTCGCGGGCACGGGAGCATGAACAGTCACGGTCCGAGGTGTCGCTGTCACCCGGACGGGGGGGTGTCCGGCGCGTCGTGCGGCCTAGCATCGGCGCGTGAGCTCGTCGGTCGCCCTGCTGGTCGGCCTCGTCGTCGGTGTGGTGGGTGGCGTCGTGGTCGCCTCCCTCGTCCTGCGTCCCCGCCGCCTCGAGCTCGAGCGCGCCGCCCCGTCCGACGGCGCGGCCCCCGAGGCGGTGCTGTCCCGCCGGCTGCTCGACCTGATCGACCCCGCCGTCGTCCTGCTCGACGCGGACGACGTGGTCCTGCTGGCCAACCCGGCGGCCCGCTCCCTCGGCATCGTGCGCGACACCCGGCTGCTGGTCCCCGAGCTGCTGGAGCTGGCTCGCACGGTGCGCGACGGCGGCCGGCGCCGTGCCGAGGTGTCGCTGTCCGGCTCGGTCGTCCGCGGCGGCCCACGGCAGGTCGGGGTGCTCGGCGTCCGGCTGGAACGCGGCTCCGGCCCCGCACCCGGGCCGGTGGCGCTGGTGCTGCAGGACGTGACCGAGGCCCGCCGGGTGGAGGCGGTCCGCCGGGACTTCGTCGCCAACGTCGGCCACGAGCTGAAGACCCCGGTCGGGGCGCTGTCGCTGCTCGCCGAGGCCGTCGAGGACGCCGCCGACGACCCGGAGACCGTGCGCCGCTTCGCCAGCCGCATGACGCACGAGGCCGATCGGCTGGCCCGCCTGGTCCGCGAGCTCATCGACCTGTCCCGGTTGCAGGGTGGCGAGCCGCTGCCCGAGCTGGTGCCGGTCGGCGTCGACACGGTCATCGCCGAGGCGGTCGACCGCACCAAGTTGGCCGCGACCGCCAAGCACATCGCCATCGTCTCCGGCGGAGAGCGTGGACTCGTGGTGCGCGGCGTGGAGTCGCAGCTGGCCACGGCGGTCACCAACCTGCTGGCCAACGCCGTCGCCTACAGCCCCGAGCGCACCCGGATCGCCGTCGGCGCCCGGGCCCGGGCCGGCTTTGCCGAGATCACCGTGACCGACAGCGGCATCGGCATCCCGCGCGAGGACCGTTCGCGGGTGTTCGAGCGCTTCTACCGGGTCGACCAGTCCCGGGCCACGCGCACCGGCGGCACGGGCCTCGGGCTGGCCATCGTGAAGCATGTCGCGACCAACCACGGCGGCTCGGTGACCGTGTGGAGCGAGGAGGGCCTCGGCTCCACCTTCACGCTGCGGATCCCGCTGGCCGACGCGCCCCCCACACCCCCCGGCGACGCGCCGGTCGAGCACGACCTGGCCGGCGGTCCGTCCGCCGGGAACGCCACGGAAGGACGGTCATGACCCGAGTGCTGGTCGTGGAGGACGAGGAGTCCTTCTCCGACGCGCTGTCCTACATGCTGCGGAAGGAGGGGTTCGAGCCGGTGGTGGCCGGCACCGGGCCGGACGCGCTGGCCGAGTTCGACCGCGGCGGCGCCGACATCGTGCTGCTCGACCTCATGCTGCCGGGGCTGCCCGGCACCGAGGTCTGCCGCCAGCTGCGGACCCGCAGCAGCGTGCCGATCATCATGCTGACCGCGAAGGACGCCGAGGTCGACAAGGTCGTCGGCCTGGAGCTCGGCGCCGACGACTACGTCACCAAGCCCTACTCGGCCCGCGAGCTGGTGGCCCGCATCCGCGCGGTGCTGCGCCGCCGCGGCCACGTCGAGGCGCCGGTCGAGGCGGCCCTGGAGGCCGGCCCGGTGCGCATGGACGTCGAGCGGCACGTCGTCTCGGTGGACGGCGAGCCGGTCGCGCTGCCCCTCAAGGAGTTCGACCTGCTCGAGCTGCTCATGCGCAACGCCGGGCGGGTGCTCACCCGGGTCCAGCTGATCGACCGGGTGTGGGGCGCGGACTACGTGGGCGACACCAAGACCCTCGACGTCCACGTCAAGCGGCTGCGCGCCAAGATCGAGCCGGACCCGGCCAATCCCAAGTACCTGGTGACCGTCCGGGGGCTGGGCTACAAGCTCGAGGCTTAGCTATCGGTCGGCCTACCGGCCGACACCGCGGCCAGGTGCCGTCCCCCAGCGGAGCGGAGCCCGGCCGCCGCCTCCTCGTGGACCCCTCCGGGGCCCACTCGTCGACGGCACCGCGGCCAGGTAGCCCCCGGCGCACCGGCCGGGGGCTACTGGCCCCGGCCGGTCTCGTCCTGCAGTTCGTCGATCTTGCGCGACGCGTCTGCCTTGGTGATGTCGTCAGGCACGTCCTCGCCGGCCTCGCGCGCCAGCGTGTGCAGGTAGCTCTTCTGTGCGCCGGTCGCGGGCTCGTCGCCGGTTACCCAGTCCGACGGGTCCTTCTCGGCGCTGCGGTCGTCGTTCGCAGTGGGTTCGCTCATGTGTTCGAGTCTAGGCCGGGGTGAGCTCCGCCGCAGGTCGAGCCGGGGCCGGGCGGGACGCGGCCGCCCACCGGCGGCCGGTGCGGTACACGTGCACGCGGCCGCAGGGGCACTCCACGTGCAGTGCGATGTGGGTCGGGTGGTTGACCACCGAGCGGATGCGCCGGTCGGCGACCAGCTCGTCGGTCCTCGTCACGGGGCAGGTGATCAGCAACACAGGATGAGCGTGCTCCCGCCCCATGCATCGCACGAGTGGCAGAAGTGACCGCTATCGCAGCTTTTCTGCCATGCTGTCCGGCATGACAGCCGACCGTCCCCTCGTGGTGAGCGTCGTCGTCGCCGACGGGCTCGTCGGCAGCTTCGGGCTGGGCGTCTGCGCCGAGGTCTTCGGCTACGACCGCCAGCACATGGGGCTGCCCCGGTTCGACTTCGCGCTGGTCGGCGAGGCGCCCGGCGTGATGCGCACCGACACCGGCATCCCCATCACGGTGGAGCACGGCCTGGAGCGGCTGGCCCGCTCCGACATCGTCTCGATCACCGCGTGGGAGTTGTTCGACCGCGTGCCCTCCCCGGTGCTGCTCGACGCCGTCCGCGAGGCCCACGACCGGGGTGCGATCATCGTCAGCCACTGCACGGGCGCCTTCGTGCTCGCCGAGGCCGGGCTGCTCGACGGCAAGCGGGTCACCACGCACTGGAAGTGGGCCGGCGAGCTGGCCGCCCGCTACCCCGCCGTCGACGTGGACCCCTCGGTGCTCTACGTCGACAACGGCCGGATCCTCACGGGTGCCGGGACGGCGGCCGGCGTCGACACCCTGCTGCACCTCGTGCGTCGCGAGTGGGGCGCCGCGGCCGCCAACGCGCTGGCGCGCGAGATGGTGGTGCCGCCGCACCGCGACGGCGGGCAGGCGCAGTTCATCGACGCCCCCGTCGCCGAGTGCCAGGACGACCTGCTCGGCACGGTCCTGGAGTGGGCGCAGCAGCACCTCGCCGCCGACATCAGCGTCGAGGCGCTGGCCCGGCGCGCGCTCATGAGCCCGCGCAGCTTCGCCCGCCGGTTCAAGGCGACGACCGGCACGACGCCGCACGCCTGGCTGCTCGGCCGCCGCCTCGCGGCCGCCGAGGCGCTGCTGGAGCAGAGCGACGCCCCGGTCGAGGAGATCGCGCGGCTGGTGGGCTTCGGCACCGCGGCCGGCTTCCGCGAGCAGTTCGCCCGCCGGCGTGGGGTGTCCCCGCGGGCCTACCGGCAGACGTTCCGGGCCGCGCTCGCCGCGGCGGACGACGACCAGGCGGCCTAGTGGGAGGGCCCCCTGCCCCCCACCGCTCGCAGGCTCGCGGCGGGACCCTGCAGGGGGCCGGCAGGACCCGGGACTAGCTGCCGGGGATGGGCCGGGCGACGCCCACCAGCGAGTCCAGGCGCCCGGCGTTGGCCGGGGCCAGCGGGCTGCGCACCACCCGGGTGAGCGCCAGCCCGGCCCGGGCCAGCAGCAGCGCGTGGGTGCGCGGCGTGAAGTGCCAGATGTGCTCGGTTGGCTTGAGCGTCCACCACCGGGTGCCCAGGAGTCGCGCGGGCAGCGAGGAGACGTAGGGCGTCGAGAACGCGACGACGCCGTCCTCGGCGACCAGCGAGCGCACCGACCGCCAGAACGACACCGGGTCGGGCACGTGCTCGGCGGTGTCCCAGGCGCAGACGACGTCGAAGCCGGGCTCCAGCGGCGCGTCCTCGAGCTGGCCGCAGAAGACGTCGAGCCCGAGGGTGTCCTGCGCGTGCTTGGCGCCGGTGCGGGAGAGCTCGACGCCGGACGTCGCCCACCCGGCCTCCCGCGCCGCGGCGAGGAACAGGCCGTAGCCGGCGCCGACCTCGAGCAGCCGCCCGCCCGGTGCGCCGCCGCGCTCGCGGTCGACCAGGGCGAGCCGGCCCGCCGTCCAGGTGCGCTGCAGCAGCATCGCCGGCGACCAGCGGCCCTCCGCCGAGGGGACGCCGTCGTCCGAGGACACCCCCGACCCGTAGACGCCGCCCTCGAAGTAGCCCACGTCGTCGTAGAGCTGCTGCAGCGCCTCCAGGCGCAGCCGCGGGCTGATGAAGACCAGCTCGCACTGCGGGCAGCGGACCACCCCGAACGGGGCGACATCGTGCACCAGCGTGCCCGGCACCCGGCACAGGCAGCAGATGGCGTCCTCGGTGTCCTCGGCCGTCCAGCGCGCGGGCTCCGTCACGTGTCCTCCTCGCCGGCGCTCGTCGGACCCGTGCCGACCGTGCTGTGCTGCTGGGTGACCTCGCACGCTCGGTCACGTGGTCAGCCTACGGAGCGGCCGGTCCGCTCCGCGGCAGCGGGAGAGGCCGCGCCCGGCGTCTCCGGTCCCGTCGGCACGTCGGTGGGGGGGTGGGGGGCTGACGCGGCGCTCTCGGCGGCCGGGTAGCGCGTGGCCACGAGGGTGGCCAGCCGCCGGCGGACGACGGGGGAGACCAGCCCCTCCGTGTCGCCGCTGCCCAGCAGCTCCCCGGGGACGACGACGTAGCGGTCGGGTGCGGCCTCGGCCAGGGCGAGGAAGGCGCGCCGCACCGCCTCGGCGTCCGCACCCGCGGGGGCCGAGGTGACGGGGGAGTCGACGACGACGGTCAGGTCGGGCAGCAGCCCGCGGGTGGCCCACAGCGACGTCCGGAAGATGCGGTCGCCGTCGAGGCCCTGGCCGGCGCCGTGGAAGGCGATCGAGGTGTCCACGTAGTGGGTGTTGACGACCACCCGGTTGCGCTCCAGGGCGGGGCGGACGACCGTCGCGACGTGCTGGGCGCGGTCGGCGGCGGCCAGCAGCGCGGCGGTGTGCACGGTGACCGGGCGGCCGGTGTCGTCGACGGTGGGCTCCGGCTCCGGGAAGCCGGTGCCCGAGCCGGGCAGGGCCGGGAAGAGCAGGCCGCGGACCTGCCGGCCCAGCCGGGTGTCGCTGGGCTCGGCGGTGACCTCGACCGGGCAGCCGAAGTCGCGCAGCACCTGCGCCAGGTCCGCGGTGTAGCGCCGGGTGAGCTCGCGGTCGGCCCCCTCGACGACGACGAACAGCCCGGTCCCGTGGGACGCGGCCGAGAACAGGTCCGAGCGGCCCCACAGCAGCCGCAGTACATCGCGGACGCGGGTGCGCGAACGGGCCGGCACCACCTGCCGGGTGGCGTACGCGCTGACCCCCAGGGCGAGCACACCGCCGACCAGCAGCGTCAGGCCGGGGCCGGTGAGGGTGAGCACCAGGTCGCCGAGGCGGACGTCGTGGGTGCCCAGGAGCCCGGCGAGGCCGGGACCGACTGCCACGGCGAGCAGCAGCACGATGCGCACCGAGGAGATGACGAAGGCGAAGACGCGGCCGCGCAGCCGGTCCTCCACCTCGAACCCGATGAGGGTGTAGCCGATGATCCAGCTGACGCCGGCGAACAGGCCCACGCAGAACGCCGCCGCGGTGGCCAGGACGAAGTCCCGCAGCACCGACATCACCAGTAGCGCGACGCCGGCCAGTCCGATGGCGTGGGTGAAGACGCTGCGCCGCGGCACCGTCGGCAGGATCCGCGGGCCGGCCAGCATGCCGATGGCCAGGCCGGTGAAGACCACGCCGAAGACCACCGAGTAGCCGGCGGCACCGGCGCGCAGCGTGGCCACGTACAACTGGGCGACGCCGACGGTGAGCCCGCCGGCGCCGAACGCGCCGATCACGCCGACGTAGAGAGCGCGCATGAACGGTTGCCCGCGGAGGAAGGCGACGCCCTCCACGACCAGCGAGAAGACGTTGCGCTGGCCGCCGTCCCGGTCGACCGGCGTGCCGGGGATCAACCGCCGGGAGAACAGCACGGTGGCGGCGCTCAGCCCGAAACTGCCGGCGTTGAACACGAGGGCGACGACGATCGCCGTCCGGGCCTCGCTGCCGTCGCCCTCGCCGATGAGCCGGCTCGCCGTCGACAGCAGGGCGAACAGCAGGGCGGCGACGGGGACCGCGCCGTACACGGAGAACAGCGACACCTGGTTGGCGACGGCCAGCCGTTCCCGGGGCACGATCGACACCCACATCGCCTGCTTGGCCGGGTTGGTGAACAGCCCGACCGCCTCGACGAGGAACTGGGCGACGTAGAGCCAGGTCAGCTCGTAGGTGACCGCGATCGACAGGTACAGCGTCAGCGCCAGCAGCTCGCCGACGACGACCGTCGTCCGCCGGTCCAACCGGTCGGCCAGCGCCCCGGCCAGCGGGCCCAGCAGCAGGTCGGGCAGCAACCGGGTGAGGATGACGCCGGAGATCGCCGCGCCCTGCACGGCCAGCGACTCACCGCGGGTGAGCTGCTGGGCCATCGCCGTGGTGGCCAACAGCCCCAGCCAGTCGCCGAGGCTGGAGACGGCGATCGCGGCCCACAGCCGGCGGAACACCGGGATCCGGACGAGCGCGAGGAAGGCGTTGTCGGGCCGGCCCCGGTCCGGGGCAGGGCCCGCCGTCGCGCGCTCCTCCGTCACAGTCCCCGCCGTCCGCTCGTCGTCCCGTCGGGGGGAAGGGTAGTGGCGAGAGTTGACCGGTCGGTGTCGTCGGACCCCCGCGCGGCGGGCGGGTCAGGGACGGCGGCGGTGCAGCGTCACCGGGACGGGCGGCGGGCTGGCCGGGTGCGGGGCGACCAGTCCGCGGTCCAGCCGCTCCTCGGTCAGCCGGCGCAGCTCCTCGTAGGCCGCCGCCCCGAGGAGCGCGGTGAGCTCGCCGGCGTAGGTGACCACGAGCGGCTCGGCGGAGATGTGCGCCGCCGGTGAGCCGGTGCACCACCAGTGCAGGTCGTGCCCGCCGGGGCCCCAGCCGCGCCGGTCGAACTCGCCGATGCTCGACACCAGCACCGTCGTGCCGTCGGGGCGCTCGACCTCCTGCTGCTCGCGGCGCACCGGCAGCTGCCAGCAGACGTCGGGCTTGGTCAGCAGCGGGTGCAGACCCTCGCGCAGCGCCATGCGGTGCAGCGCACAGCCGGTGCCGCCGGGGAAACCGGGCCGGTTGAGGAAGACGCAGGCGCCGTCGACCAGCCGGGTGCGCAGTGAGCGCACGCCGGTCGCCTCGTCGCTGTCGTCGTCCTCGGTCCAGGCGCCGCGGCCGACCGGCGCGAGCTGCCAGTCCTCGTCGGCCAGGTCGGCGACGGCGGCGGTCACCCGGGCCAGGTCGTCCTCGTCGGTGAAGAAGGCGCCGTGGCTGCAGCAGCCGTCGTCGGGACGGCCCTCGACGACGCCGGCGCAGCCGCGGCCGAAGACGCACGTCCAGGCCGACGACAGCCAGGTCAGGTCGGCGCGGACGAGGTGGTGCGGATCGGCCGGATCGGGGAACTCCACCCACTCCCGCGCGAAGTCGAGCGGCACCTCGGGCGGGACGTCGTGCACCCGGCCAGCCTAGTGAAAGGACCCCCTCCCCCTGACGCCTCGCTCCGCTCGCCGCGAGCCTCTGGAGGGGGCCATGCAGACTGACCGCATGAGGCTCGGGGTGCTGGACGTCGGCTCGAACACCGTGCACCTGCTCGTGGTCGACGCCCATCGCGGCGGCCAGCCGACCCCGCAGCACGACGACCGCTGGCTGCTGCGCCTCGCCGAGCACGTCGGGGACGACGACCTGCTGTCCAAGGACGGCGAGAAGGCGCTGATCAAGGCCGTGCGCAAGGCGTGCGAGCAGGCCGAGAAGCAGGGCTGCGACGAGGTGCTGGCGCTGGTCACCTCGGCCATCCGCGAGGCCGGCAACGGCATGGAGGTCCTGGAGCGGGTCCGGCAGCGGACCGGCGTGCAGCTGCAGGTGACCAGCGGCGAGGACGAGGCGCGGCTGACCTTCCTCGCCGTCCGCCGGTGGTTCGGGTGGAGCGCCGGCCGGCTGCTCGTGCTCGACATCGGCGGCGGGTCGCTCGAGCTTGCCAGCGGCCTGGACGAGGACCCCGACGTCGCGCTGTCGCTCCCGCTGGGGGGCGGCCGGATGACCCGGCGCTTCCTCCCCGAGGCGCGCAACGGTGGCCGGCCGGACCTGCGCGCCCTGGCCGCGCTCGACGAGCACGCCGCGTACCTGCTCGAGCCGGCGGCGAAGAAGCTGCTCTCCGACGGGCCACCCGACCTGGTGGCCGCGACCTCCAAGACGTTCCGGACGCTGGCCCGGCTGACCGGTGCGGCGCCCTACTCCGCCGGGCTGCGCGCGCCGCGCCAGCTGACCCAGGAGGGGTTGGTGCAGCTGCTCGGGTTCGTCGCGCGCATCGAGTCCTCCGCGCTGGCCGAGCTGCAGGGCGTCTCACCCGACCGCGCCCACCAGATCCCCGGCGGCGCCGTCGTGGCGCGGGCCGCGATGCGGGCCCTGGACGTACCGTCCGTCCGGATCTGCCCGTGGGCGCTGCGTGAGGGCGTCATCCTCCGGCGACTGGACTCGTTGGAGGAAGACAGATGAGCACTCCTCCCGGCAGCCACGGTGAGCGCCGCGACCCGGAGACCGGCGGCCGTCCGCTGGCGGACATCCTGCGCGAGGCGGGGGTCGAGTCGCCGACCCGCGGCCGGCGCCGTCGAGGGGACGAGCTCGAGGACACCGGCGTCCGCCAGCGCGGGACGGGGGACACCGGGCGGGTGGCCGACCGGTCGGAGTTCGGCCGGCGCGCGAGCGACCGGAGCGGCAGCCGGCCCGGGGACCGCGTCCGGGAGCGCATCGAGGACGCCGCCCCGCCGGTGCCCGAGCGGCGGGCCGGACGCCGGCAGCCCGACCCCTCCACCGCGGCCATCCCCGGTCTGCGGCCCTCCCGCAAGCCCGGTGTCCCGGCTGTTGCCCGGGCCGCGCAGGAGGAGACGGTGCGCGAGCGGGCGCCGCGGGTGCGGACGGCCGCGCCCGACCCCGGGCCGCGGACCGGCCCGATCCCCGTCGTCCGGACCGACGACCCGCCGCTGCTCGAGGACGCCCTCGGGCCCCGCGAGGGCGCGCTGGCCTGGCTGCGCTTCGGCGGCGAGCTGGTGCTCGCGCTTGCCGCCGGCGTCGGCATCTACTTCCTGTTCACCGTGCTGTGGCAGCAGCTGCCCTACGTCGCCGTCCTGCTGGCCCCGGTCGCGGTGGCCGGGCTGGTCGGCGGCGTCAGCGCGTGGCGGCAGCGCCAGGACCGGGAGCCGGCCGGCGTGCGGCTGGTGGCGGTCCTGGTCTTCGCCGGGACGATGCTGACCATCGCGCCGGCCGCCGGCCTGCTCGCCACGGCGTGAGGACCACCCTTCCCGCAGGCCTCGCAGGAGCAGGACCCCGTCCTCCCACCCTCCGTCGAAGGACCCCCTGCCCCGCCAGATGAGGGCCCCGTCCTCCTCACCCCTCGCACGCTCGGGGTGAGCCTCGGGACGGGGCCGCCGTCCTCAGTCCTCGTCGTCGGTCTGGTCGGCGGCGGCGGCGAACTGCTCGACGATCGCGGCGTCGAACGCGTCGAGGTCGTCGGGCTTGCGGCTGGTGACGAGGTTGCCGTCGACCACGACCTCCTCGTCGACCCAGTCGGCGCCGGCGTTGCGCAGGTCGGTCTGCAGCGAGGGCCAGGAGGTCATCCGCCGACCGCGGACGACGTCGGCCTCGGCCAGCACCCAGGGGGCGTGGCAGATCGCCGCCACCGGCTTGCCCGCCTCGAAGAAGGCCTTCACGAAGGCCACGGCGTCGGCGTCGGCGCGGATGAAGTCGCCGTTGATCACGCCACCGGGCAGCACCAGCGCGCCGTACTCGTCGGGGTCGGCCGAGCTGACGACCGCGTCCACCTTCTTGCTCTCGCCCTTGTCGATGTGCTCGTAGGCGGTGATCTCGCCGGCCGCCAAGGACACCAGCTCCGGCTGGGCGCCGGCCTCCTCGAGCGCCTGCCACGGCCGGTCGAGCTCGACCTGCTCCACGCCGTCGGTCGCGAGGACGGCCACCTTCATCCCGTTCAGCTCATCAGCCATGCGACGGCGGCTACCCCGCCCCGGCGGGGACACACCCGGCGAGCACTAGGTTCGGCCCCGTGCGCGCGCAGATCACAGCCCCGGTGCGCCACCTGCTCGACGCCCTCTCCGGGGCCGGCCCGCGGGTCGACGACCCGGTGGCAGCCGCCGCCGACGCCGCGGCGGCCGGCTGCGCGGTCGCCCTCGAGCACACGCCCACCGCGGACGACCCCGCCGAGCTGCGCGACCTCGTCGCCCGGGTGGCCGCCGCCGGGCTGGCGGGCCATTGCGCGCTCACCGTCCCTGTCCACCGGCTGGGCGACGCGGCGGCCGGCGTGGCCCGTGCCGCCGCCGACGCCGGGCTGGACGTCGCGCTGGACGGTGCCCCTGCCGCGGTGGACGCCCTCGCGGCGGAGACCGGGCCGGTCACCGTGCTGGTCCGTGCCGCCGGACCCGGGGCCGAGGAGCGCTGCCGCGCGCTGGTCGGGGGCCGGGTCCGGTTGACCGAGTCCGGGCGGCGCGGTGCGGTCGCCGACCTCGCGTTCGTGCGCTGCCTGAACGTGCTGATGAGCGGGGCCGGGCGCCCGGGCGTCGGCACCGCCGACCCGCGGCTGGTCGCCATCGCCGGTGAGCGTGCCGCCTGGAACGACCGAGCACCCGACAGCTGGGAGTACGTCATGCCGTGGCAGGTCCGCAGCGAGCAGCAACGCCGGCTGGTGGCCGGCGGGTACCGGGTGCGGGTGGTCCTGCGCTCGGGTCCGGCCTCCGCCGCCCCCCGCCGTCCGGCGGGCCGGTCGTGAGCGCGGGGGAGGCCGGCCGCTCCGGCCTGGCGATCATCGGCGGCGGGAAGATCGGCGAGGCGCTGCTCTCCGGCCTGGTCCGTCGCAGCGGGTCCGGCGGGATCGTCGTCTGCGAGCGCAGCCCCGAGCGTGCCGCCCAGCTCTCGGACCGGTACGGCGTCCCGGTGCTGGGGCTGGCCGAGGCCGCTGCGCGTGCGCGGGTGCTGCTGCTCGCGGTCAAGCCGCAGGACATCGGCACGCTGCTCGGGTCGCTGGCGGGCTCGGTGGACGGCGGGCACCTCGTGGTGTCGGTCGCCGCCGGGGTGCCGACCTCGACGATCGAGGCGGCGCTGCCCGAGGGCGTCCCCGTCGTCCGGGTCATGCCCAACACCCCCGCGCTGGTCGACGAGGGGATGAGCGTGCTCTCGGCCGGTGCGCACGCGGACGAGGGGCACCTGGACGAGGCCGAGGCGCTGCTGGCTGCCGTCGGGCGGGTGCGCCGGGTGCCCGAGACCCAGCAGGACGCCGTGACGGCGCTGTCGGGCAGCGGGCCGGCCTACTTCTTCTACCTGGTGGAGGCGATGGTCGACGCCGGCATCCTGCTGGGCCTGCCGCGCGACCTCGCCGCCGACCTCATCGTGCAGACGGCGCTGGGCTCGGCGGTGATGCTGCGGGACTCCGGCGAGCACCCGGTGCAGCTGCGCGAGGCGGTCACCAGCCCGGGCGGGACGACGATCGCCGCCATCCGGGAACTGGAGCGGCACAGCGTGCGGGCGGCGCTGATCGCGGCCATCGAGGCGGCCCACGCCCGCTCGGTGGAGCTGGGCCGGGCCGCGCGGGACCGGTGACCATACCGCGACAGAGCATCGACGTGTCGACTCAGCGTGACTATGTGGCCACGTGTCGCCTACGACGCGCCCGGGCACATGTCGACACGGCTACATAGGTGTAGTTCTGCCCAGGACGGACCGTTCCCCCTGTTCGTTTCTTCCATCGCTTCTGTCACGCATGTCCCCCTACTCTCTGTGTCAGCACGTGCGTGCCCCGTAGTCGGTGGGGAAGCCGACGCCCGACGCGTGCTAGGTCCGGAGATGAAGAGATGACCATGCCCCAGCGCACCGTTCCCGCCGCCGCCTACGCCCGCCCGGGCGTCCCCGGCCCGCGCCCCGTCGGCCGGCCCATCCAGGCCGCCACCATGGCCCGCCCCGTCCCGCCGCAGCACCCGGCCGCCATGCCCGTCGGCCGCCCGCCGGTCCCGGCCCCCCGCGCCGCCGTCACCTTCCTGACGGTCGCCGAGGTCGCCAGCATGATGCGCGTCTCCAAGATGACGGTGTACCGCCTCGTGCACGCCGGTGAGCTCGCCGCCGTCCGCGTCGGCCGCTCCTTCCGCGTCCCCGAGCGCGCCGTGCAGGACTACCTGCGCGACGCCTACACCGACATTGCCTGAAGGCGCCCCCTCACCGTTGGCGAGCTGGCCTCGCCCGGAGGCTCGGCCCGAGCTCGCGAGGGCTGAGAGGGGCGAGGTCCCCCACCTCGCGGGCCGTGGTCGCCGCTCCGGCGTCGACGGAGGCGGAGGTCCCTGCACCATCCCACCCCCTGCGGGTGGGTCCGGATCGCCGGCAGGTCCACGCGGCAGCGTCGCCGCGGGACCGCCGGGTACGCTCGGACGCCGAGCGACGCCGGGGCTGGTTCCGGTCCGGGTCGTCGTACACGAGCTGATCACCTCGCGCGGCGCCCGGTGCGACCTCCCGGTCGACGGTGGCCGCCGCGCCGCGACGACGTCGGGAGCATGCACATGGGTTCGGTCATCAAGAAGCGCCGCAAGCGGATGGCGAAGAAGAAGCACCGCAAGCTGCTGAAGAAGACCCGCGTCCAGCGCCGCAACAAGAAGTGAGCTGACGCTCGTGCCGCCCGCCGTCGTCCTGGTCACCGGTGTCAGCCGGTGGCTCGGGGGTGCGCTGGCGGCCGAGCTCGCTCGTGACCGCGCCATCGACCGCGTCATCGGGGTGGACACCGTCCCCCCGTCGCCGGAGATGCTCCGCCGGCTGGGCCGCACGGAGTTCGTGCGGGCCGACATCCGCAACCCGATGATCGGCAAGGTCATCGCGACGGCCGCGGTCGACACGGTCGTGCACATGAACATCAGCTCCACGCCCGCCGGCTCCGGTGGGCGGGGGCCGATGAAGGAGCTCAACGTCATCGGGACGATGCAGCTGCTGGCCGCCTGCCAGCGGGCGGCGTCGGTCCGCCGGCTCGTGCTCAAGTCGAGCAGCGCCGTGTACGGCGCGTCCTCCCGCGACCCCGCCGTCTTCACCGAGGCGATGCAGGCTCGGCGGGTGCCTTCCGGCGGCTTCGCCCGGGACAGCCTCGACATCGAGGGCTACGTGCGGTCCTTCGCGCGGCGCCGTCCCGACGTCGGGGTGGCCGCCCTGCGGTTCACCAACTTCATCGGCCCGCGCATCGACTCGGTGCTCACCTCCTTCCTGCGCATGCCGCTGGTCCCCACGGCGCTGGGGTACGACGCACGCGTGCAGCTGCTGCACGAGGACGACGCCCTCGCCGTGCTGACGCGGGCCACCACCGGCGACTTCGCGGGCACCGTCAACGTCGGCGGAGAGGGCACGCTGCTGCTGTCGCAGGTGATCCGCCGGCTCGGCCGGCTGCAGGTGCCGCTGCCCTCGCCCGCCCTGGGCTCGCTGGGCCGGTTCACCCGCCGGTTCGGGTACGTCGACTACTCCCCGGAACAGATGCGCTTCCTCAACTTCGGCCGGGTCGTGGACACCACCGTGCTGCGCGAGGAGTTCGGCTACACGCCGCGCTTTACCACCGAGCAGGCGCTGGCCGACTACGCGGCCACCGTCACCCCGGTCATCCCGCCGGAGGTGGTCGCCGGCCTCACCGGGCGGGCCCAGGGACTCGTCGCCCGGATCGGCGCCACGGCCGGCTCAGTGGGGGAGCGGTTGCGGCCGACGCCGCCGCCCCCCGGTCTGCGGGCGGTGCGCGATGCCTGAGGCCCGGGTCATCCCGCTGCGGCCCGACGACGAGGAGCCGCGGGTCCCGCCGCCGGGATCCGCCTCGTGGGAGGAGCAGGTCGCCGGTGGTCTGGAGTTCCTCCGCCGACGGGTCACCGGCGACTACGCCACCGACGAGTTCGGCTTCGACCCCGACCTCACCGACCACGTGCTGCTGCCGGCGTTGCGGCCGCTGTTCTCCCGCTGGTTCCGGGTGGAGACCCACGGCGTGGAGAACGTGCCCGACACCGGTGGCGGCCTGGTCGTGGCCAACCACTCGGGGACACTGCCGCTCGACGCGATGATGGCCACCGTCTCGCTGCACGACGACCACCCGGCCCGGCGGCGCCTGCGGCTGCTCGGCGCCGACCTGGTCTTCGACCTGCCCTTCATCGGCTCGCTGTCGCGCAAGCTCGGCTCCACGCTGGCCTGCAACGAGGACGCCGAGCGACTGCTCACCGGCGGCGAGCTGGTCGGGGTGTTCCCCGAGGGCTTCAAGGGGATCGGCAAGCCGTTCCGCGAGCGGTACACGCTGCAGCGCTTCGGCCGCGGGGGTTTCGTCACGGCCGCACTGCGCACCGGGGCGCCGATCATCCCGTGCGCGATCGTCGGGGCGGAGGAGACCTACCCGATGATCGGCAACGCCAAGACCCTCGCCCGGTTGCTGGGCCTGCCCTACTTCCCGGTGACGCCGACCTTCCCGGCGCTCGGCCCGCTGGGACTGGTGCCGCTGCCGTCGAAGTGGCTGATCGCCTTCGGCGAGCCGATCGAGACGGCGTCCTACGGTCCGGCCGCCGCCGAGGACCCCATGCTGGTCTTCAACCTCACCGACCAGGTGCGCGAGACCATCCAGCAGGCGATCTACCAGCTGCTCCTGCAGCGCAAGTCGGTCTTCAGCTGAGCTTCGACGAGGCTCCGCTCGACCGGGGGGACGGCATCTGGCCGCGGTGTTGTCGTGAGGAGTGGGGGCCCGGAGGGTCTCCGGGATCGAGGGACGCAGGGGCTCCGCTCGACCGGGGGACGGCATCTGGCCGCGGTGCGGTCCGGAGGACCGCAGTCAGGAGAGCTTGCGGCGGCGCAGCGCGAGCGCGCCGCCGATCAGACCCCCGGAGAGGGCGGCGGCCGCCACGGTCGGCACGACGGTCTTCGCGGCCTTGCGGCCGGTGCGGAAGTCCCTGACCTCCCAGCCGCGGGAGTGGGCCACGGCGCGCAACTCGGTGTCGGGGTTCACCGCGATCGCACGGCCGGCGAGCGTGAGCATCGGCAGGTCGTTGGAGCTGTCGCTGTAGGCGGTGCAGCGGGAGAGGTCCAGGCCCTCCCGCTGGGCCAGCGCCCGGACCGCCTCGGCCTTGGCCTCGCCGTGCATGAGCTCGCCGACCAGCCGGCCGGTGTAGTGCCCGTCGACGACCTCGGAGACGGTGCCGAGGGCGCCGGTGAGCCCGAGCCGGTGGGCGATGATGCTGGCCAGCTCCACCGGGGTCGCGGTCACGAGCCAGACCCGCTGGCCGGCGTCGAGGTGCTGCTGGGCGAGCACCCGGGTGCCGGCCCAGATGCGGTCGGCCATCAGCTCGTCGTAGATCTCCTCGCCGGCCTGCACGATCTCGGCGACCGGCCGCCCGGCCACGAAGGCCAGGGCGCTCTCGCGGATGGTGTGCATGTCGTCGGCGCTCTCGTTGCCGGCGATCCGGAACTTCGCCTGCTGCCACACGAAGCGCGACATGTCACGGGTGGTGAGGTACTTGCGGGCGGCCAGGCCGCGGGCGAACCAGAAGATCGAGGCGCCGACCATCATCGTGTTGTCGACGTCGAAGAACGCCGCCGCGGTCAGGTCCGGGACGGCGGCCGGCGCCGGCTCGACCTCGGCGGCCGCGGCCGAGGCGACGCCGGCGACGTGGGCCCGCGTTTCCTCGTCCGGTACGTCCGCCCGGCGGGCGCGGCGGCCGCGGAAGGGCAGTCCCGGCACGACGACCTCCCTGTCGCTCCTCCACCGCCCTCGCGAGGGCCCGTGGATGTCGGTCCCCGACCCTAGTGGCGTCCCGCGGCGGTGCAGCCGGGGGCCCGGGGCGCCGACCGGCCGCGCGGGTCAGCAGACCAGCGGCCGGATGCAGATGGGCAGCGGGGCGTCCAGCAGCGGCTCGGCGTCGGGCGCGGGAGGCGCCGCCGGCGTGGACAGCGGCGGGTCGGGCACTGGCAGCGGCGACTCCGCCGCCGGGGATTCCGGGACACCCGGCGCCGTCCCGCCGTCGTCGCCGGACGGGGACGACGGGACGGTGCCGCTCCCGCCCCCCGGGGCGGACCGCCCGAGCGCGGGGGCCGGCTGCGGAGCCGGGACCGGGGACCCCGCCGGGAGGTCGGCCTCCGGGTCGCCGCCGTCGGAGCCGGGCGCGTCGCCGGGGACCGCGCCGTCCTCCTGACCTGGGTCCACGGCCGGGGTCCCGTCCGCGGGGGTGCCGGCCTCCGGCGCGTCGGCCGGGCACGCCCCGGGCACCGGACCCAGCCGGTCGGTACCCGCCGTGGCCGGACCGTCGGCGCAGGTGAGGGCGGCCTGCAGCCCGGTCGCCCGGCCGGACACGCTGGCCAGCAGCGCGAGCGACTCCTGCGACGCGGCCGTCGCGCCCGCGGGCAGGCCGGCCCGCAGCGCGGTCAGCTCCGCGGTCTGCCGTCCGGCCCAGTCGGCCAGCTCGGCCACGGGCGCGGTGTCCCGGCCGGCGACCGCCTGGGTCGCCAGCACCGCGGCGCCCTCCCGGGTCTGGGCGTTCATCGTGTCCAGCAGCCCGACCACGTCCCCGGGCGCCGGGTCGCGCACACCGGCGAGCTCGTCGAGGCGGGTCCGGGCGAACTCGAGCAGCGTCAGGCCGCGGTCGTCTCCGGCCAGGGTGAGCTGGGTCTGCTCGGTGCTGCGCTTGACGCCGTAGAGGACGTCACCCGGGCCGGCCCCGGTGGACAGCGCCACCAGCGTCCCGAGGACGGTGACGGTTCCTGCCGCACCGGCCAGGCCGGCGGTCAGCCGGGTGTGCCACGCCGCGGGCGGCCCCGAGTCGGCGCGCGCGGCCAGCAGCCGCCGCAGGCCCGAGCGCGGCGCTGGCCGCGGGGTGCTGACCGCGGCCAGCGCGACCAGCCGGTCGCGGGTCGCCGCCTGGAACCGTGCGTCCGGTGCGTCGTCGAGGTCGGCCGCCAGGCGCCGCAGGCGGGCGACGACGGCGTCCTCCCGCTCGCGCACGACGGTCCGCCGGCCGCCCGGCGGTCCGGCGCCGTCGCGCGTGGTCACCAGGTGCCTCCGAGGGATCGGCCGGTCGGGCGGGCGCGCTCCCCGGTGGAGCGCCGCCATCCCGGGAACGATGCCGGAGACGCGGCGGTCACGGGGTACCGGTGGGCGACGACGGGGCGCGTCACCGGAGTCCCTCCGGCACCAGGGTCGCCAGCCGGCGGACGGCGCTGTGCTGCAGCGCCTTGATCGCGCCGTCCTTCTTGCCCATCACCGCCGCGGTCTCGGCGACCGAGAGGCCCTGCAGGAAGCGCAGCGAGATGCACTCCTGCGGCTCGCCGCCCAGCTGCCGGATGCAGGCGAGCAGCTGCTCGTTGGTCAGCGCCTGCACGACGGCGTCCTCCGGCCCGTCGGTGACCCGGTCGGCGTCGCGCATGTCGGCGGTGCTGACCTCGAGCCGGAACCGGCTGCTCTTCACGTGGTCGCGCACGATGTTGCGGGCGATCGTCATCAGCCAGGCGCCGACGTCGCGGCCCTGGAAGGACAGCAAGTCGATCCGGCGCAACGCGCGGACGAACGTCTCGCTGGTGAAGTCCTCGGCCTGGGCCCGGTCGCCGACCCGGTGCAGCAGGTAGCGGTGGACCATCGTCACGTAGTGGTCGTAGAGGCGGCCGAACGCCTCCGCGTCGCCGTTCTGCACCTCCCGGACCAGCCCCAGACGTCGACGACCGGAGGCGGGAGCGCCCCGCCGAGGGCGGCGAGCTCCTCGGCGACCTGCTGGGCGGAGGGGCCGGGTTCGTCCGTCCTCCCCGCGAGATCCGCTCCGGGGGCCTCCCGGACGGTGCCGGGCAGGGGCTGCACGGCCGGCGGTGTGCCGCCGGCCGTGCGCGGGTAGGAGGTCGGTCGCGGGCCCGGCGTGGGCCGCGGACGGGGCCGCGCGTGGCGGGCGCGGCTGCGGGCACGCGCTCCGCCGCCGGGCGCGACCGTCCCATGCGTGCGTCCTCCTCGTCGGCCCGCCGCGGTCTCCGTCCTCGGCCCGAGACGCCCGGCAGCGGGGGTCGCGGTGCTGCGGGTCCGGACTCATGGTGACAACATCACTGCGTTCCGTCCACGACACCCCGTCAGACTCCGGTGCGCGGTGCCCGGTGGCCGGAAGCGCTCCACCGGAGGAGATGCGCATGACCGACGTCGGTAGCTCGCTGTCCGTGCTGGTGCGCGCGGCGGCCCGGGACCGCGCGGACGCGCCGGCCGTCGTGGCCGGCGAGCAGCGGCTGAGCTGGGGGGAGCTGGACGCGCAGGTGGACCGTGCGGCCGCCGGCTACGCCGCCCGCGGACTGACGCCGGGCGAGCGGGTGGCCGTGCAGCTGCCCAACGGCGCCGACTGGCTGCGGGCGACGCTGGGCGCGTTGCGCGCCGGGCTGGTCGTCGTCCCGGTCAACACCGCCTACACCGACCCGGAACTGGAGGACGTGCTCACCGACTCCGGGGCGGCGTTGCTCGTCGCGGCCGGGGACCGGTCCGCGGTGGCTGGCGTGCCGGTGGTCGCCGGGCCACCCGCGGACGACGCCGAGCCGCCAGGGGTGTCCGCGGCTCCGGACGACCTGGCCTTCCTGGCCTACACCAGCGGGACCACCGGCCGGCCGCGCGGCGCGATGCTGTCGGCCACGGCGCTGCGGGCCAACCAGGAGCAGTGCCTGCGGATGGACCCGCAGCCGGTCCGGCCCGACGACCGGGTGCTGCTGGTGCTGCCGCTGTTCCACGTCTACGGGCTCAACGCCGGCTTCGGTCTGGTCGCGGCCACGGGTGCCTGCGCGGTGCTGCTGGAGTCCTTCGACCCGGTCGCCTCCCTCGAGGTCATGGCCCGGGAAGAGGTCACCGCCGTCCCGGGCGCCCCGCCGTTGTTCCAGGCCTGGCTGGCCGCCGCCGGTGCCGGGGGGTCCGACGCGCTGCTGCGCCGCGCGTTCGCCGCTGTCCGCATCGCCTCCTCCGGGGCCGCGCCGCTGCCCGAGCGGGTCTGGACGGCGGTGCGCGAGCGGGCCGGGGTCACCGTGTGGGAGGGCTACGGGCTCACCGAGGCCTGCCCGGTGGTGGCCAGCACCCTGGCGACCGGGCGGGCCAAGCCGAACTGCATCGGCGGCCCGGTCCCGGGGGTGGAGCTGCAGCTGCGCGACACCGCGCTGCACGAGCAGGTGGCGGAGGACGAGGTCTCGGCGCCCGGTGACCTCGCCGAGGACGGCCCGGGCGAGATCTGGGTGCGCGGCGCCAATCTGTTCTCCGGGTACTGGCCCGACGGGGTCGACGGGCCCGACGCCGACGGGTGGCTGGCCACCGGCGACCTCGCCTACGCCGACGAGGACGGCGACCTGCACCTGGTCGACCGCCGCAGCGACCTCATCCTGGTCAGCGGCTTCAACGTCTACCCCGCGGAGGTGGAGCGGGTGCTCGACACACACCCGGCCGTCGCGGAGAGCGCGGTCATCGGGGTGCCCGACCCGCGCACCGGCGCCGCGGTGCGGGCCGTGGTCGCCCTGCGGCCGGGGCGGCAGGTCGGTCTCGAGGAGCTGCGCGAGCACGCCGCGGCCTCCCTCGCCCGGTACAAGGTGCCGACCTCGGTGCAGGTGCTCGCCGCGCTCCCGCACTCGCTGACGGGCAAGGTCAGCCGTGCCCGGCTGCGCGAGCTGGGCCTGGCCCGCGTCGACGGGGGCGACGGTGACCGGTGACGCGCCCCGGCTGCAGCTGCTGACCCGGGCCGGCTGCCACCTCTGCGCGGTGGCCGCGGAGACGCTCGACCGGCTCGCGGCCGAGGCCGGGCTGGCGGTCGCGGAGGTCGACGTGGACGCCGACCCACAGCTGCAGGCCGAGTACGGCGACCGGGTCCCGGTCGTGCTGCTCGACGGGCGGGAGCACTCCTACTTCACCGTCGACGTCCCCCGGTTGCGGCGCGACCTCGACCTGTAGGGACCGGGCTGGTGGGGCCCCACCGGAGCCGCCGGGCCGGCCGCCGACCTCGCCGATGTGCCGAGTCCTCGCACTCCTGCGCCGTTCCTGACGCCCCCGCGCTGCTGCAACGGCGCGGTCGCGGGTGGAACCGCGCGGGAGTGCGCCGGAACGCCGGCCCGCGGAGGGCTCGCGGCCCGCCCGGGCGGGTCGGTCGGGGGGCGCGGGGTATGGTCTCCACCACAGCAGGGCACGTCTGCGCTGGGGAGCGGCCTCCTGGCCCCCGGCGACTTTGTTCCTGCGTTCACAAGCGGTTACCGTGGCGGTCGCCGGGCGGTCGACCGCCCGGGTCCCCGATGTCGTTCGACCGCATCCGGCACCCGCCGGAACCCCGGGCGCGACCGTCTGTGGAGTGCCGCGTGTCCTCACCCCGGCCCCGGATCCCGGAGGCCACCGTCGCCCGCCTGGCCGTGTACCTGCGCGTGCTCACCGGCCTGGCCGACGGCGGGCGCAGCAACGTCTCCTCGGGTGAGCTCGCCTCGGCGGCGGGCGTGAACCCGGCCGGGCTGCGAAAGGACCTCTCCCACCTGGGCCCCTGCGGGGTCCGCGGGGTGGGCTACGAGGTGGCCACGCTGCGCGACCGCATCGCCCGCGTCCTCGGCGTCGAGCGGTCCCGCCCCTGCGTGCTGGTGGGGATCGGCAACCTGGGCACCGCCCTGGCCGACTACGCCGGGTTCGGCAGCCGCGGGTTCCGCTTCGTCGGGCTCTTCGACGCCGCCCCCGACCGCGTCGGCCGGCGGATCGGCGGCCAGCCGGTGCGCCCGATGGCCGAGCTCGACGAGGTGGTGGCCGCGACGGCGGCGACGATCGGGGTCATCGCGACCCCGGCCGACGTCGCCCAGCCGGTCTGCGACCGGCTGACCGCGGCCGGGGTGAGGAGCATCTTGAACTTCGCGCCGGTGGCGCTGAACGCGCCCGCGGGGGTCGACGTCCGCCAGGTCGACCTCTCCGTCGAACTGCAGGTGCTCGCCTTCCTCGGTCAGCAGCGCGGCGCCGCGGCGTCGAGCGTGGAGGTGACGGCGTGAGCGAGCTCGCGAGCTCACCCTTGAGCACAGCAGTCCGGCGAACGCGTCCGACGAGCGCCGGCGAGGGGGACTCGTGAGCCTCCTGGCCGTCGGGGTGAGCCACCAGACCGCCCCCGTGGCGCTGCTCGAGCAGTTCGCGATGGGCGCCGACGACACCGTCAAGGCGCTGCACGAGCTGGTCGGCAGCGACCACGTCAGCGAGGCGATGGTGCTGGCGACCTGCAACAGGGTCGAGGTCTTCGCCGAGGTGGACCGGTTCCACGGCGGCGTCACCGAGGTCAGCCGGGTGCTGGCCCGCCAGGCCGGTGCCACGGTGGAGGAGCTGTCGCCGTACGTCACCGTCCACTACGAGGACCAGGCGGTCGCGCACCTGTTCACCGTCGCCGCCGGCCTGGACTCGATGGTCGTGGGGGAGACGCAGGTCCTCGGCCAGCTCCGCCACGCCTACGCCCTCGCCCGCGAGCAGGGCACCGTCGGCCGGGCGATGCACCCGGTGGCGCAGCGGGCGCTGCGGGTCGGCAAGCGGGTGCACGCCGAGACCGGCATCGACAAGGCCGGCGCCTCGCTGGTGTCGGTGTCCTTGGACCGCGCCGAGGAGCGGATCGGCGAGCTCGCCGGCCGGCCGGTGCTCGTGGTGGGCGCCGGCTCCATGGGCGCCCTGGCCGCGACCACGCTGGCCCGCCGCGGCGCCGCCGTGACCGTGAGCAGCCGCACGCCCGCGCACGCCGAGCGACTGGCGGCCTCCGTCGAAGGCCGGGCCGTCGACCTCCCCGACCTGCCCGCCGAGGTCGCCGCCGCCGACGTGCTCGTCACCTGCACCGGCGCACGGGGCATCGTCGTCGGCACCGACGTGGTGGCCGGCGCGATGCGGTCCAGGATCGGGGCCGCCCGCCCGGACCGGCCGCTGGTCGTCATCGACCTGGCCCTGCCGCGCGACGTCGACCCCGGCGTGGCCGCGCTGCCCGGCGTGCACGTGGTCGACCTGGCCCTCCTGCAGGGCGAGCGCGGTGCCGACGGGCACGCGTCCGCGAGCCCGGTGGCGGCCGACGACGTCGCCGCGGCGCACGCCCTCATCGAGGCCGAGACCGCGCTGCTGCGCGCCGAGCGGCAGGCCGCCGCGGTCGCGCCGACGGTCTCCGCGCTGCGCAGCCAGGCCGCCGAGGTGGTCGACGCCGAGCTGCTGCGGCTCGCGGCCCGGCTGCCCGACCTGGACGCCCGCGCCCGCACCGAGGTGGCCCGCACCGTGCGCCGCGTCGTCGACAAGCTGCTGCACGAGCCGACGGTGCGGGTCAAGGAGCTGGCCAGCGCCCCTGGCGGCGTGGACTACGCCGACGCACTGCGGGCGCTGTTCGGGTTGGGCATCGACGCGGAGGTCCTGCCGGCGCGGACCAACCTGGCCGAGGCCGTCACCGTCGACCCCGACGAGCTGCGCCCCGGGGGTACGGCATGACGGTCCTGTCCACGGGGACCATCCGGCTCGGCACCCGCGCCAGCCGGCTGGCGACGACCCAGTCGCAGGCGGTCGCCGACGCGATCACCGCGGCCAGCGGCGTCCCCGTCGAGCTGGTGCCCATCAGCACCGAGGGCGACCGCTCCTCGGCCGCGATCGCGCAGCTCGGCGGCACCGGCGTCTTCGTGACCGCGATCCGGGAGGCGCTGCTCGAGGGCACCGTCGACGTCGCCGTCCACAGCTACAAGGACCTGCCCACGCTGCCCGAGCCGGGGCTGACCATCGCCGCCGTCCCACCCCGGGAGGACCCGCGGGACGCGCTGGTCGCCCGCGACGGCCTGACCCTGGGCGAGCTCCCACCGGGCTCGCGGGTCGGCACCGGCGCGCCGCGCCGGGTCGCCCAGCTGCGCGCGCTCGGGCTGGGCCTCGAGGTGGTGCCGATCCGCGGCAACGTCGACACCCGCCTGGCCCGCGTGGTGCCGGGTGACCTGGACGCCGTCGTGCTCGCCCGCGCCGGGCTGACCCGGCTCGGCCGGCTGTCCGCCGTCACCGAGACCCTCGACCCGCTGCAGGTCCTCCCCGCGCCGGCGCAGGGCGCGCTGGCCGTGGAGTGCCGCGGCGACGACGAGCGCACCCGGGAGCTGCTGGCCGCCCTCGACGACGCCGGCACACGGTGCTGCGTCGTCGCCGAGCGGACGACGTTGTCGGCGCTGGAGGCCGGGTGCAGCGCGCCGGTCGCCGCGTACGCCGAACTCGCCGAGGGCGAGGACGGCCCCGAGCTGTTCCTGCGCGCCTCGGTCACCGCACTCGACGGCAGCGACGGCGTGCGCGGCTCGCTCACCGGGCCGCCCGCCGAGGCCGAGCGGCTGGGCCGGGGGCTGGCCGCGGAACTGCTCGACCGCGGCGCCGCCGAGCTGATGGCGGCTTCCCGATGACCACTTCCCCCGCGGCCGGGCAGCAGCCCCGGCACCCCCGTACCCCCGCACACGAGCCCTCCGGGGCCAGAACCAGGAGCAGGACATGACGCGCAAGAACGGCGCGGCCGGCAGGGTCGTCTTCGTCGGCGCCGGCCCGGGCGACCCCGGGATGCTGACCGCCCGGGCCACCGCGGCGCTCGCCTCGGCCGACACCGTCCTCGTCGACCCCGACGTCCCGCCGGCGATCGCCGAGGCCGTCCGCGCCGACCGGCCGGAGCTGGAGTTCACCCCGGCCACCGGTGAGCCGGCCGAGGTCGCCAAGGCCGCCGTGGCCGCCGCCCGGTCCGGCGGCACCGTCGTCCGGCTGGTCGCCGGCGACCCGTTCACCTCCGACTCGGTGGTCAAGGAGGTGCTGGCCGTCGGCCGCACCGCGGTCGGCTTCGACGTCGTCCCGGGAGTCGCCTTCGCGACCGCCGTGCCCGCCTTCGCCGGTGTCGCCCTCGGGGGCACCTCGCTGTCGGCCGACCTGCGCGGCGGCGAGGCCGACGTGGCGGCGCTCGCCGCCGCGGCGAGGAGCCTGGACGCGCCGCTGGTGCTGCGGGGCAACGCCGAGGACCTCCCCGACGCGGCCGCACGGCTGGTCGAGGGCGGCCTGACCGGCGCCACCCCGGTGGTGGTCACCACCGGCGGCTCGGGCACCGGGCAGAAGAGCGTGGTCGCCAGGCTCGCCGCCGTCGCGGAGAAGACCGCCGGGCTGGACGCGGTCAGCGGACCGGTCGTGGCCACGGTGGGCTCGGCCGTCGACAAGCGCGCCAAACTGTCCTGGTGGGAGAGCCGGCCGCTGTTCGGCTGGCGGGTGCTGGTGCCCCGCACCAAGGACCAGGCCGGCGGGATGAGCGACCGGCTGCGGGCCTACGGCGCCGTCCCGGTCGAGGTCCCGACGATCGCCGTCGAGCCGCCGCGCAGCCCCGCGCAGATGGACCGCGCGATCAAGGGCCTGGTCACCGGCCGCTACGGCTGGATCGTCTTCACCTCCGTCAACGCGGTGAGGGCCGTCCGGGAGAAGTTCGTCGAGCTGGGCCTGGACGCCCGCGCCTTCGCCGGCGTCAAGGTCGCCTGCGTCGGCGAGTCCACCGCCGATGCGGTCCGCGCCTTCGGCATCGTGCCCGAGCTGGTGCCCACCGGGCAGCAGTCCAGCGAGGGCCTGCTGACCGACTTCCCCGAGTACGACGACGTGCTCGACCCGATCGACCGCGTGCTGCTGCCGCGCGCCGACATCGCCACCGAGACCCTCGCCGCGGGCCTCAAGGAGCGCGGCTGGGAGATCGACGACGTCACCGCCTACCGCACCGTCCGGGCCGCCCCGCCGCCCGCCCCGGTCCGCGAGGCGATCAAGGGCGGCGGCTTCGACGCGGTGTGCTTCACCTCGTCGAGCACCGTGCGCAACCTCGTCGGCATCGCCGGCAAGCCGCACGCCAGGACCGTCGTCGCGGTGATCGGTCCGCAGACCGCGGCCACGGCGCAGGAGTTCGGCCTGCGGGTCGACGTCCAGCCCGAGACCGCCGCCGTCGGCCCGCTGGTCGACGCGCTGGCCGAGCACGCCCGGTCGCTCCGCGAGGCGGAGGGCGGCGAGCCGAGGTGATCGGCGGCGCCGGTCCCGGCTTCGCGCGCGGGCGTCGGCTGCGGTCGACGCCCGCGCTGCGGCGGCTCACCGCGCAGACCCGGCTATCCCCGGCCGACCTGGTGCTGCCGGTGTTCGTCAAGGAGGGCATCGACGAGCCGCAGCCGATCAGCTCGATGCCCGGCGTCGTCCAGCACACCCCCGACTCGCTGCGGAAGGCCGCGCACGAGGCGGCCGAGGCCGGCATCGGCGGGCTGATCCTGTTCGGCATCCCGGCGGAGAAGGACGCCGTCGGCTCCCAGGCGGACGCCGCCGACGGGATCGTCAACGTCGCGCTGCAGCAGCTGCGCGCCGACCTCGGCGACGAGCTGGTGCTCATGGCCGACCTGTGCCTGTGCGAGTACACCGACCACGGCCACTGCGGGCTGGTCACCCCGGCCGGCGTCGTTGACAACGACCCGACGCTGGACCGCTACGCCGCCGTCGCGATCGCCCAGGCCCGGGCCGGGGCCCACGTCATCGCGCCCAGCGGGATGATGGACGGCCAGGTCGCGGCGATCCGGCGGGCGCTGGACGGCGCCGCGTTCCAGGAGACGCCGATCCTGGCCTACGCCGCGAAGTACGCCTCGGGCTTCTACGGCCCGTTCCGCGAGGCCGCCGAGGGCGCACCGCAGTTCGGCGACCGCTCGACCTACCAGATGGACCCGCCCAACGCCGACGAGGCGCTGCGCGAGGTCGCGCAGGACCTGGCCGAGGGCGCCGACGCGGTCATGGTCAAGCCCGCGCTGCCCTACCTCGACATCGTGGCCCGGGTGGCCGACGCCGTCGACGTCCCGGTCAGCGCGTACCAGGTCAGCGGCGAGTACGCGATGCTCGAGGCGGCCGCCGCCAACGGCTGGGTGGACCGGCAGCGCGCGGTCCTGGAGACGCTGACGGCCATCCGGCGGGCGGGCGCGGGCACCGTGCTCACCTACTGGGCGGTGGAGGCGGCGCGCTGGCTCCGGTGAGCCCGTACGTCGAGCCCGGGGGCTCCTGGCGGCCGCTCGGGCTGGCCGCCGGGGTCCTCGGGCTCGTCGCCGTCCTGGCCGCCGTCCTGCCCGGCCCCGACCTGCCGCGGCTCGTGTGGGTGCTGGCGGTGGTCGCCGTCCCGGGCGTGGTGGCGGCCGGCGTCGTCTCGGCCCGCCGGGCTTGGACGGTGCGGGTCGACGCCGTCGGCGACGAGCCGGCGCTGTCGGTCGGCCCCGAGCGGGTGCCGCTGGCCGCGGTCGACGCCGCGCACCTGCGCGCGGTCGGCGCCGGGACGGCGGGGGTGGACGCCGGCGCCCCGGTGCTCGGCGGCGGCTGGTCGCTGCCCCGCGGCCGGTCCGGGCTGCCGCTGCGGACCACCGACGGGCGCACCGTGCTGGTGCCCACCCGCGACCCGGTGGCGCTGTCGCGGGCTCTGCTCGCGGCTGTGTCGGACGTCCCCGGCGGCCCGCCGGGGAGGGAGGGGACACTGGAGGCGTGACCTCGCTGGACAGCCGCCCGTACGCCTACGAGGCCCCCGCATCGGCCGACCTGTTCGGCCGCGCGCAGCGGGTCACCCCGGGCGGGGTGAACTCCCCCGTGCGCGCCTTCGGCGCCGTCGGCGGCACCCCGCGCTTCATGGCCCAGGGCCAGGGCGCGTACCTCACCGACGCCGACGGCCGCCGCTACGTCGACCTCGTCGCCTCGTGGGGGCCGCTGATCCTCGGCCACGCCCACCCGGCCGTCGTCGAGGCGGTCACCGCCGCCGCCCGCCGCGGCCTGACCTTCGGCGCCCCGACCGAGGGCGAGGTGGAGCTGGCCGAGGAGATCGTCCGCCGGATGCCGCCGGTGGAGGAGGTGCGGCTGGTCAACTCCGGCACCGAGGCGGTGCTCTCGGCGGTCCGGCTGGCCCGCGGCGTCACCGGACGCCGGGTCGTCGTGAAGTTCGCCGGCTGCTACCACGGCCACGTCGACGCGCTGCTGGCCTCGGCCGGCTCCGGCGTCGCCACCCTCGGCCTGCCCGACACCCCCGGCGTCACGACCGGTGCCGCCGCCGACACCGTCGTCCTGCCCTACAACGACGCGGCCGCGGTCGAGGCCGTCTTCGCCGAGCGGGGCGGCGAGATCGCCGCGGTCATCACCGAGGCCGCGGTCGGCAACATGGGCGTCGTCCCCCCGCTGGACGGCTTCAACCAGGCGCTGCGCCGGGTCACCGCCGCGCACGGCGCGCTGCTGATCGTCGACGAGGTGATGACCGGGTTCCGCGTCTCCCGCTCCGGCTGGTACGGCCTGGACCCGGTGGACGCCGACCTGATGACCTTCGGCAAGGTCATGGGCGGCGGGCTGCCGGCCGCGGCCTTCGGCGGCCGCGCCGACCTCATGGAGCACCTGGCCCCGGCCGGGCCGGTGTACCAGGCGGGCACGCTGTCGGGGAACCCGGTCGCGGTCGCCGCGGGCCTGACCACGCTGCGGCGCTGCACCGACGAGGTCTACGAACGCTGCGACCAGGTCGCGGTCACCCTGCGCGGGGCGGCCAGCGCGGCGCTGTTCGCCGCCGGCGTCCCGCACCGGGTGCAGCAGGCCGGCTCGATGTTCTCGGTCTTCTTCGTGCCCGACGACCGGCAGGTACGCGACTACGACGACGCCCGTTCGCAGGACGCCGCTCGCTACACCGCCTTCTTCCACGCGATGCTCGCCCGCGGGGTGTACCTGCCGCCCTCGGCGTTCGAGTCGTGGTTCGTCAGCGCCGCGCTCGACGACGAGGCCGTCGAGCGGGTGCTGGAGGCCCTCCCGGCGGCCGCCCGCGCCGCGGCGGCCGTCGACCCGTCGTCCGCCCCGCCGGCCGAGGAGCCGGCCGACGCCTCCACCGGGATGAGCACCTGATGGCCGAGACCACCGTCGTCCACCTGCTGCGCCACGGCGAGGTGTTCAACCCCGAGAAGGTGCTCTACGGCCGGCTGCCGGGCTACCGGCTGTCGGAGACCGGCGAGGCGATGGCGCTCGCCGCCGCGGAGTGGCTCAGCGACAAGGGCCTCACCCACGTCGTCTCCAGCCCGCTCGAGCGCGCGCAGCAGACCGCCGCGCCGATCGCCGGCAAGCTCGACCTGCCGATCGAGACCGACGACCGGCTCATCGAGGCCGGCAACGCCTTCGAGGGGCTGCGGGTCGGCGTGGGGGACGGCGCGCTGCGCTCCCCCCAGCACTGGTGGAAGCTGCGCAACCCGATGCGCCCCTCGTGGGGCGAGCCTTACGTCGAGATCGCCGCGCGGATGCTGGCCGCGGTCGAGGCCGCCCGGGACACCGCCCGCGGCGCCGCGGTCGTGTGCGTCAGCCACCAGCTGCCAATCTGGACGCTGCGGCTGCACCTGGAGGGACGCCGCTACGCGCACGACCCCCGCCGCCGGCAGTGCGGCCTGGCCAGCGTGACCTCGCTGACCTACGACGGCGACCACTTCGTGGGGCTGTCCTACGCGGAGCCCGCCGGCGCCACACCCCCCGACGCGGTGCCCGGGGCATGAGACGAGGGCTGCTCGGCGCCCTGGCCGGGGCGCTCCTGCTCACCGGCTGCTCCACCGGCGCCGACGCCGTCGACGTCAACAACGGCGGCGAGTTCCGCTTCGTGCAGGGGACCCCGGCCGGCGAGGTCATCGCCCCTGACGAGCGGGCCGCGGCACCGGAGTTCTCCGGCACCCTGCTCGACGGCGGCGGCTTCGACTCCGGCGAGCTCGACGGCGGGGTCGCCGTCCTCAACTTCTGGGGCTCCTGGTGCGCGCCGTGCCGGGTGGAGTCGCCGGAGTTCCAGGCGGTCTACGCCGAGGTGCGCGACCAGGGCGTGCAGTTCCTCGGCGTCAACGTCAAGGACACCGACCAGCTCGCCCGCGCCTTCGAGGACAGCTTCGGCATCCAGTTCCCCTCGCTGCACGACCCGCGTGGCGAGGTGGCGCTGGCGTTCCGGGACTACCCGGCCAACGCGATCCCGTCGACGATCGTGCTGGACGCGCAGGGGCGGGTGGCCGCCGTCTACACCGGCGCGGTCGCGCAGGAGGACCTGCGCGCGGTGCTCGACCTGCTGATGGCCGAGGAGGGCTGATGGGGGAGACGTTCAGCGGCCTGGTGACCGACGGGCCGCTGCTCGTGGCCGCCGCGGTCGCCGCCCTGGTCGGGCTGGTCAGCTTCGCCTCACCCTGCGTGCTGCCCCTGGTGCCCGGCTACCTCTCCTACGTCACCGGGCTGGTCGGCTCCGGTGCCCCGACGACGGCCCCGGCGGCGACCGTCGCCGGCGGCGCCACGGCGGTGGCGGTCCGCACCGACGAGCGCTCGCCCCGCGGGCGGATGGTGCTCGGCGCCGTCCTGTTCGTGCTCGGTTTCACCGCCGTCTTCGTCACCATCAGCACCGCTGTCGGCGGCCTCGGCCGGCTGCTGCTGCAGTACAACGACGAGATCACCCGCGTGCTCGGCGTCGTCACCGTCCTGGTCGGGCTGGGCTTCCTGGGGTGGCTGCCGCTGCTGCAGCGCACCAGGCGGGTGGCCTTCCGGCCGGCGACCGGGCTGGCCGGGGCCCCGCTGCTCGGCGTGGTGTTCGGGCTGGGCTGGACGCCGTGCCTGGGCCCGACGCTCGCCGCGGTGCAGAACCTCGCCTTCCAGCAGGCCACCGCCGGCCGCGGCGCGCTGCTCGGGCTGGCCTACTGCCTGGGCCTGGGCGTGCCGTTCGTGCTGGTCGCGCTCGGCGCTCGGTGGGCGATGGGCGCCACGTCGTTCCTGCGCCGGCACGCGCGGGCGGTCACCCGGTTCGGCGGCGCCGTCCTCGTGGTCGTCGGCCTGCTGCTGGTCACCGGCGCCTGGACCGAGATGATGCGCTGGCTGCAGGGCTGGCTGGCCGCCAACGGCTTCGCGGAGACGTCACTGTGACCGAGCTGGCGAGGTCACAGCATGGGTGGAGCACCGCCGGGCACGACGCGGACGAGCGTCAGCGAGGGAACGGAGTGACCGAGCTCGCGAGGTCACCGATGGGCACAGCAGCACTGCTGACAGCATCGACGAGCGCCAGCGAGGAGGTGTTGTGAGCACCGTCGCCCCGCCGCGGCCGGCTCCGGCGCCGCCGCCTCCCGCCCGGCCCTCCCTCGGCGCCCGCGCCCTGGCCCTGTGGCTGCGCTGGTGGCGCCGGCTGACCGCCATGCGGACGGCGATCATCCTGCTGTTCCTGCTGGCGCTGGCGGCGATCCCCGGGTCGCTGCTGCCGCAGCGCTCGCTGAACCAGAACGCCGTCCGGCAGTACGTCGCCGACCACCCGACGCTGGCGCCGGTGCTCGACCGGCTCTACGCCTTCGACGTCTTCGGCTCGCCGTGGTTCGCCGCGGTGTACCTGCTGCTGTTCGTCTCGCTCATCGGCTGCGTCGTCCCGCGGCTGGCCGAGCACGTCCGCGCCCTGCGCGCGGCGCCGCCACCGGCGCCGCGCCGGCTCCAGCGGCTGCCCGACTCCGCCGAGCTGGCCACCCCGCTGCCCGGCCCGGCCGCCCTCGACGTGGTCGAGGAGGAGCTGCGGGTGCGCCGCTTCCGCGTCGTCCGCCGCGCCGGGGCTGAGTCGACTCCGCCGGGTCCTGCGGCATCCGGCGACGAGCTCTCGGCCGAGAAGGGCTCCTGGAAGGAGACCGGGAACCTGCTGTTCCACCTCTCGCTGGTGGCGCTGCTGCTCGGCCTGGCCGGCGGCAAGCTGTGGGGCTACGAGGGCAGCATCCTGGTCACCGAGGGGCAGGGCTTCTGCAACTCCTTCCAGCAGTACGACACCCACTCCTCCGGCGCGCTGGTCGACGGGGGGGACCTCACCCCGATCTGCGTCGACCTGGAGGACTTCCGCGCGGAGTACGAGGAGGACCTGACCGCGGCCTCCTACACCGCCGACATCCGCTACGGCGGGCCGGGCGAGGAGGGGCGGCCGACGACGATCGGCGTCAACGACCCCCTGCGGGTGGACGGCGACCGGGTCTACGTGACCGGCCACGGCTACGCGCCGCGGTTCACCGTCACCCTCCCCGACGGGACGGCGTTCACCGACGTCTCGGCGCCGTTCCTGCCCTCGGACCAGGCGACGATGTCCAGCGAGGGCGCGCTCAAGCTGCCCGACCTGGGCGCCGGCGTCGAGGACCAGCTGGCGCTCGAGGGCTTCTTCGCGCCGACCGGGCTCATGCAGGGCGGCGTCCTCACCTCGATCGACCCGCGGCCGCTCAACCCGCAGGTGGCGGTCCTGGCCTACCAGGGCTACCTGGGGCTGGACTCCGGCCTGCCGCAGTCGGTCTACTCGCTGGACCGGAGCCAGATCGAGCGCGGCCGGCTCGCCGAGGTGGGCCGGGCCAACCTGGCGGTCGGGGAGACCCTCACGCTGCCCGACGGGACGGCGGTCACCTTCACGGGCGTCGACCAGTTCGCCGCGCTGCAGTTCTCGCACGACCCCGGGCAGGTGTGGGTGCTCGCCGCGGCGATCGCGCTGCTGGCCGGCCTGCTCGCGCTGCTCCTGCTGCGGCGGGAGCGCGTCTTCGCCCGCGTCGGCGCCGACCCCGACGGCGGCGGTACCGTGCTCTCGGTCGGCTCGTTGACGCGGGGCGGCGGCGAGAGCGCCACGTCCTTCGCCGAGCTGACCGGGCGGCTACGGGCCGCGCTCGACGAGCGGTCCCCGACCCCCTCCGCCCCGCCGTCCGGCGGGGCCGCACCTGATCCGGAGGTCCCCCCGCGTGACCGTTGACCCGTCGCTGGCCGAGCTGTCGGACACGCTGTTCTCGATCGCCGTCGCGCTGTACTCGGTCGCCGTCGTGGCGTTTTCCGCGCAGCTGGCGTTCGGCCGCCGCCCGGCCCGGCAGCCGGTGCCCGCGGGGGCCGGGGCGGGGGCCGAGGCGCCCGCCGCGCCGTCGCGCACCGACCGCTGGGGTCTGGCCGGGCTCGCGGTCACCGCCGTGGGCGCCGTGGTGCACACCGCCGTGCTCGTCACCCGCGGGATGGCCGCCGACCGGCTGCCCTGGGGCAACATGTACGAGTTCGCCACCGCCGTCGTCCTCGTCGCCGTGGTGGTCTACCTGGTGCTGGCCGTCCGCGCGCCGGCCGTCCGGGACATCGGCGCCTTCGTCCTCGCGCCGGTCGTGCTCGCGCTCGTCGCTACCGGGCTGTTCCTCTACACCGAGACCGGGCCGCTGGTCGCCGCGCTGCGGTCGAGCTGGCTGGCCGTGCACGTCTCCACGGCGATCCTCGGCTTCGGCATCTTCTTCGTCAGCGGGATCGCCAGCGTCCTGTACCTGCTGCGGCTGCGCTCCGACGCCCGCGGCGCCGAGGCCGGGGGCTCGTTCCTCTCCCGGCTGCCGAACGCGGTCGCGCTGGACCGGGTCGCCCACCGCACCGCCGTCTTCGGCTTCCCGATCTGGACATTCGCCGTCATCGCCGGCGCCATCTGGGCCGAGAGCGCCTGGGGCCGGTACTGGGGCTGGGACCCCAAGGAGACCTGGGCGTTCATCGCCTGGGTGGTCTACGCCGGCTACCTGCACGCGCGGACGACGGCCGGCTGGCGGGGTCGGCCCGCGGCGTGGGTCAATGTCGTCGGCCTGGCCGTCATGGTGTTCAACCTGCTGTACGTGAACATGGTGTCGATCGGCCTGCACAGCTACGGCGGGCTGGACTGACGAAGGACCACCCTTCCCCCACCGTGGAAGGACCCCGTCCTCCTCATCCCTCGCAGGCTCGGGACGAGCCTCTGGACAGGGCCGGCGGCGGGCCCCTGAGGGGTGGCCGTTCCAGCACGTCACCAGGCTGAGGCCCGGGACGGGGTGGATGGCCTTCCGGACGGAGTGCCACGGGCACACGCTCCGCGCCTCCGGGCCCCCGCCGGGGGTTCCCCGCCCGGCGGCACCGGCGGAACATCTCCTCCGCGCGACACCCCACCGGCTCGTACGTGCGCGTCCGCCGACGAGGCACGGCACCGGAAGCCGGGTGCTCGATGGAGGAAGGCAGCGCCATGGCCAGGACGAGCAGGCACAGCGGCACGACGTCGGGTAGTGCTCCCGGGGCCCCGCCTCCTCGAGGTCCGGTGGCCGGCCGGCCGGGGAGCGGTGCCACGTCAGGGGACGGAGCGGCCGTGACCAGCCCGTCGCCCGACGCCGTCACCAGCGACGCCCGGCTGGCGAGGCTGTTCGGTCTGCGCGACGACGCCTGGCTGCGGCACGCCAACCCGGTGAGCGTCTGGGTCCGGTTCGCCGTCCTGCCGCTGATCCTCCTGTCGGTCTGGAGCCGGCGGTGGATCGGTCGGCGGTCGCTGCTGGCCCTCGGCGCGTCGCTGGTCTTCACGGTGGTCGAGCCGCTGCTGTTCCCCCCGCCGCAGTCGACCCGGAACTGGGCGTCGAGAGCCGTGTTCGGTGAGCGCATCTGGACCGACCGAAACGCGGTCGACCTCCCGGAGCAGTTCCGGTCGACCGCCGTCCCGAACACCACCTACGCGTTCCAGTTCGCCGGGCTGGCCGCCATGGCCCGCGGCCTGGCCGTGTTCGACCTGAGGTCCGTCCTCGGGGGCCTCCTGCTCGTGCAGTGCGCCAAGGCCTGGTTCCTCGACCGGATGGTGCTGCTCTTCCGGACGATGGCCGAGCGGGACCCGCAGTACGCCTCCTGGGAGTACTGATCCAGGTATCCGCGGGGCCAGGGGTCCTGCGCCCGTCCCGTTCGTCACACGAGGTGACACGGGTCTCCCGTACGGGCGGCGTGTCGGTGACACGCCGGACGCGGCGTGCTTCCATGCCCCCATGTCGCGCCGGAGGGGGACGCCCCGTGGGTAGGCACTCTGCTTCCGAGGGGGCCGCGGTGGACCCCGTGGTGGCCGCCGCGCTCGCGCAGCGGCCCGTGGACGCGCCGGCCGGCCGGCACGGCGACCTGCGCGCCGAGGGGACCGAGAGCGGCCTGGGCTGGCCGGGGACGTCGACGACGCGCGAGGGCCTGGGCTGGCCCGGCGGGATGAGCGACAGGGTGGCCGCGGTCGCGCCGGCCGCCGAGCCGCCGAAGCGCCGCCGCGGCTGGCGGCGCCTCTTCCGCGCCGCCTAGGGCTTTCTCACCGGCCCCTCCAGGGCGTCCCCGAGCGTGCGAGGGGACCCGGGAGGGGTCCTTCAGGCGGGGGAGCCGTCGTCGCGGCGGGTGCGGCGCTCGAGCTCGCGCAGGAACTCCGGGTCGTCGTCGGGCGCGATCGGGCGGACGGCGCGCGGCGGCCGGGGCCGCTTCGGCGCACGCACCCCGCCGGTGCCGCCCTTCTCCGCCGCCCGCAGCACCAGGACCACGACGACGACCGCCACCACCAGCACCACCACGAAGGCCATCGCGGCCACCCCCTCGATCCAGCCCGAGTGTCCTCCACAGTACGTCCGCGGGCGATACTCGACCGCGCACACGGTGAGAGGAGTGCGCCATCGACGCCGTCGACCAGGAGTTGATCGACCTGCTGCGTGCCAACGGGCGGGCGAGCTACGCCGAACTGGCCCGGCGCGTGGGCCTCTCCTCGCCCGCGGTGCACGAGCGGGTCGGCAAGCTGGAGGCCGCCGGGGTCATCACCGCCTACCGGGCGATCGTGGACCCCGCAGCGGTGGGCCTGGGGGTCACCGCGCTGGTGGGCGTCATCGAGAGCGACTCGGTCGACGAGACCGGCATCGAGGAGGCGCTGGCCGCGATGCCCGAGGTCGAGGACTGCTGGCGGGTCGCCGGCAGCGAGGCTTACGTGCTCAAGGTCCGCGTGACCGACATCCCGGCACTGGAGACCACCATCAGCGCGTTGAACCGGGTCAGAGGCGTCGCCCGCACGCGGACGACGGTCGTGTTGAGCACCAAGTGGGAGGGCCGTCATGGCGGAGAGGGCTGAGCCGGCGGTGCCGGGCGCGCCGACCGGTGGTCCGGCGGCGCCGCCGCGGATCGCACCCTGGCTGTTCGTGTACACGGTGGGGCGGCTGGCCATCGCGGCCGCGCTGGTCCTGTTGCTGTGGGTGCTCGGGCTGGACTTCTGGTCCGGCGCGCTGTTCGGCCTGCTGCTGTCGATGCCGGTCTCGTACCTGCTGCTGCGGCCCTCCCGCGAGCGGCTCACCGAGGGGCTGGCCGCGCGCAGCGTCGCCCGCCAGCAGGCGAAGGCCGCGCGGGAGGCCCGCCTCACCGGCGAGGGCTGAGCGGCCCCCGGCTTCCTCGGCGTCCTCGCCGTTTGTGCACGCACGGTGGTCTCGGAGCCTCCTGAGACCACCATGCGTGCACACCGCGGGCGGTCGGCGCCTCAACCGCTCAGCGCGAGCCCGGCGCCGAGCAGCACGCCGGTGACCAGGGTCAGCAGGCCGGTGCCCTGCAGCGCGGCGATCAGCGCCGGCCCACGCCCGCCGGAGAGCACGGTGCGCACCGGCGGCACGGCCAGCGGGACGGCGAGCAGCCCCAGCAGCGCCCACGGCCGGGTCACCCCGATGGCGACGACGACCGCGAACGCCACCGCGGGCAGCAGCGCGAACGCCACCCGGGTGCCGCGGTCGCCGAGCAGCACGGCCAGCGTGCGCTTGCCGACCGCGGCGTCGCCCTCGATGTCGCGCAGGTTGTTCACCACCAGCAGCGCCACCGACAGCAGGCCGATCGGCACCGAGGCGGCCACGGCCAGCCCGTCGACCGCGCCGGTTTGCACGAACGTCGTCCCCACGACGGCGACCAGGCCGAAGAACACGAAGACGAAGACCTCGCCCAGCGCCCGGTAGCCGTAGGGGAGCGGGCCGCCGGTGTACGTCCAGGCCGCCGCGATGCAGGCCGCGCCGACGGCGACCAGCCACCAGCTCGACAGCGCGGCCAGCGCCAGCCCGGCGAGCGCGGCGACGGCGAAGGAGGCCAGCGCCGCGCCCAGCACCTGCCGCGGGGTCGCCGCGCCGGAGCCGACCAGCCGCATCGGGCCCACCCGGACCGCGTCGCTGCCGCGCACCCCGTCGGAGTAGTCGTTGGCGTAGTTGACCGCCACCTGCAGCGCGAGCGCGACCAGCAGGGCCAGCAGCGCGGTCAGCGGCCGGAACCCGCCGAGGGCCGCGGCGGCGCCGGTGCCCACGAGCACCGGGGCGAGAGCGGCGGGCAGCGTGCGGGGCCGGGCGCCGGCCAGCCACTGCACGGGGGTGGCCACGGGTCAGGACCTCCGGTGGGTCACGACGGCAGCGACACCGCGGCGGTCCGGCTTGCCGGTGTGCAGGGTCGGGACGGCGTCGACCCGGTGCAGCTCGCGCGGCGCGGCGGGCCCGCCCAGCCGTTCGGCCACCCACGGGCGCAGCGTCGCGAGGTCGGGCTCCGCGCCGGGCATCGGGACGACGGCGGCGACCACCCGCTGGCCCCACTCGTCGTCCGGCCGGCCGAAGACGACGGCGTCCACGACGTCCGGGTGCTGCCGCAGCACGGCCTCCACCGCCTGCGGCGCGACGTTGACCCCGCCGGTGACGACGACGTCGTCCAGCCGGCCGTGCACGGTCAGCCGGCCGGCCTCGTCGAGGACGCCGGCGTCGCGGGTCCGGAACCAGCCGTCGACGAAGGCCGCGACCGTGCCCTCGGGATCGAGCCGGTAGCCGGTCGCCAGCACCGGCCCGGCGAGCTCGATCCCGCCGTCGGTCACCCGCACCCGCACGCCCTCCAGCGGCTCGCCGTCGTACACGCAGCCGCCGGCGGTCTCGGTCATCCCGTACGTGGTCACGACGGCGACGCGCTCCTCGCGGGCACGGGCGAGCAGGCCGGGGTCGGTGGCCGCGCCGCCGACCAGCACCGCGTCCAACGCCCGCAGCGCGGCCGGCTCGGCGTCCAGGTGCCGCCGCAGCTGGGTGGGCACCAGCGCGGTGTAGCGCCGGCCCGCAGGCATGCGGGCGACGGCGGCCGCCAGCGACTCCCCGGGGGCCGGCGCGGTCGGGTCGGTGCCGCCGACGATCGAGCGGCACAGCACCTGGAGGCCGGCGACGGCCGAGACGGGCAGCGCGAGCAGCCAGGCGCCGGGTCCGCCGAGCCGGCGCAGCGTGGCCTCGGCCGAGGCGCGCACCGCACCGGCCGACAGCAGCACGCCGCGGCCGCCGCCGGTCGAGCCGGAGGTGACGACGACGAGGTCGGCGCCGTCCTCCAGCGGCTGCTCGGGCCGCAGCACCGCCGCGGCAGCCTCGACGGCGGCCGGGGGACCCGCGGGCAGCACCGCGAACGGCGCCGCGCCGTCGAGGGCGGCGCGCAGCTGCGGCAGGAGCGCGAGGGGGTCGGCCGGCGCGGGCACGGCGGTCAGGTGCCTGGCCACGAGGCCACACGGTACTTCGGCCCCCTGCAGGGACCTGCCGCGAGCACTGACAACCCGCTTGCAGGGTCCCGCCGCGAGCCTGCGAGTGGCGGGGGGCAAGGGGGTCCTTCAAGGGGGGCAGGGGGTCCTTCTCCTAGGCTTGCTGCCGTGATCGACACCGACGACGTGCGGGTCTGGTCGGTGCCGATGCGGACCCGTTTCCGCGGCATCGACGTCCGCGACGGCGTGCTGGTGCGCGGCCCGGCCGGGTGGGGCGAGTTCTCCCCGTTCTGGGACCACGACCTCCCGCACAGCCGCCGCTGGTGGGCGGCTGCGGTCGAGGCCGCCCGCGACGGCTGGCCGACACCGGTGCGCGACGCCGTGCCGGTCAACGTGACCGTCCCCGCGGTCGGCCCCGAGCGGGCGCACACGATCGTGGCCGCCTCGGGCTGCCGGACGGCGAAGGTGAAGGTCGCCGAGCCCGGCCAGACCCCCGCCGACGACCTCGCTCGCGTCGAGGCGGTGCGCGACGCCCTCGGCCCGGACGGCGCGATCCGCGTCGACGCCAACGCCGCCTGGGACGTCGACACCGCCACCACGCGTATCCGCGAGCTCGACCGGGTGGGCCTGGAGTACGTCGAGCAGCCGTGCGCGTCTCTCGCGGAGCTCACCGCACTGCGCCGGCGGGTCGACGTGCGGATCGCCGCGGACGAGGTCGTCCGGCGGGCGGCCGACCCGCTGCGCGTCGACCTGCGGGACGCCGCCGACGTCGTCGTCCTCAAGGTGCAGCCGCTCGGCGGGGTCCGGGCGGCGCTCGAGGTGGCAGGGGCGCACTGCCTGCCGTGCGTCGTCTCCTCGGCGCTGGAGTCCTCGGTCGGCATCGCCGCCGGGGTGGCGCTGGCCGCCGCGCTGCCCGAGCTGCCGTTCGCCTGCGGGCTGGCCACCGTGGCACTCCTCGGCGGGGACGTCACCAGCGACCCGCTGCTCCCGGTCGACGGCGCGCTGCGGGTGCGCACGGTGACGCCCGACCGGCTGGCCGACGTCGCCGCGGACCCCGAGGTCGAGGCGCGCTGGCGGGCCCGGCTGGACGCGGTGCGCGGGTGAACCCCTCGACCGCCCTCGCCCGGGTGCTCGTCGACGAGCTGGTCCGCGGCGGGGTCACCCACGCCGTGGTGGCGCCCGGCTCCCGCTCGGCGCCGGTCGCGCTGGCCCTCGCCGACGCCGAGCGCGACGGCCGGCTGACGCTGCACGTGCGCATCGACGAGCGGACCGCGGCCTTCCTCGCCCTCGGCCTGGCCAAGGCGTCCGGGCGGCCGGTGCCGGTGCTGACCACGTCCGGGACGGCGACCGCGCACCTGCACGCCGCCGTCCTCGAGGCCGACGCCGCCGGGGTGCCGTTGCTCGCGCTGACCGCCGACCGGCCGCCGGAGCTGCGCGACACCGGCGCCAACCAGACCATCGCCCAGCCCGGGCTCTACGGCGGCGCGGTGCGGGCGGCGGTCGACGTCGGCGTGCCCGAGGCCGGCCGAGACGAGGCGCAGAACCGGTACTGGCGCTCGCTGGTGGCCAAGGCGCTGCTCACCGCCTGCGGCGCGCTCTCCGGCGACCCGGGCCCGGTGCACCTCAACCTGCCGTTCCGCGAGCCGCTGCTGCCCGAGGACGCCGACGTGCGGACGGTCGGCCCCTGGGCCGGACGGCCGGGCGGCGCCCCGTGGACGTCCGGCTCGGTGCCCGCCCCGGCCCGGCCCGCCGACGCCGGCCCCGCCCGCACCCTCGTCGTCGTCGGCGACGGGCCTCCCGCCCTGGGCCGGGCCGCCGCCGAGCTGGCCGCGGGGCAGGGCTGGCCGGTGGTCGCCGAGCCGCCCAGCGGCGCCTGGGCGGGCTCCGTGCGCGGCGGCGCGCTGCTGCTCGGGGTGCCCGGCTGGCTGGCCGCGCACCGGCCCGACCGGGTGCTGGTGGTGGGCCGGCCGACGCTGTCGCGGCCGGTGTCGAGGCTGCTGGCCGACCCCGCCGTCCGGGTGGAGACGGTCGCCGCCGCTCCGCGCTGGCCCGACGCCGGCCGGTCGACGACGTGGGTGGGGGCGCTGCCGTCGCCCGGCGCCCCGGCCGACCCGGCCTGGCGGGCGGCCTGGTGCCACGCCGCGGCCCGGGTGGGTACGGCGGTCGACGGCGTCCTCGACGCGCTGCCCGCGCTGACCGCGGGGGTGCTCGCGCGCGACCTGGTCGTCGCCCTGCCCGACGGGGCGCTGCTGGTGCTCGGCTCGTCGACCCCCGTGCGCGACGTCGACCGGCTGGCCGTCCCGCGGGCGGGGCTCACCGTGCTGGCCAACCGCGGCGTCGCCGGCATCGACGGCACGGTGTCCACGGCGGTCGGCGCGGCCCTCGTCCACTCCCCCGGCGATCTCCACGGAAATCGCCGGGGGTTCGCGCTGCTCGGCGACCTCACGTTCCTGCACGACCTGCAGGGCCTCCTGGTGGGCGAGGGGGAGCCGCGGCCGGACCTCACCCTCGTCGTCCCGGACAACGACGGCGGCGGGATCTTCGCCCAGCTCGAGCCCGGGCAGCCGCGGTACGAGTCCGGCTACCGGCGGGTGTTCGGCACGCCGCACGGCCGGGACCTGGTCGCCGTGGCCGAGTCGCTGGGCTGGCCGGCGGAGCGAGTGACGTCGCCGGCCGGGCTGCGGGACGCCCTGGGCGCCGGTGGGCCCCGGGTGGTCGTCGTCGGCACGGACCAGCGCGCCGAGGCCGAGCTCGCCGTCCACCTGAGGTCGGCCGCCACCGCGGCCCTCGACGCCGGGTGACCGGTGGATGCGCGGCTCCGGTGCCGGACAGGGGCGACGACGAGCCACGGCGCGCCGACCGCTCAGCCCGGGCGGCGTCGCCGACGACCTGACGCGGACCGGCTCGGTGCCCGGGACCGGTTGACCCGGTGGTCATCGGGGCAGAGGGACACCACGGTCGGTGGGGTGGCCGGCCACCCCACCGTCCCAGGCCCGGTGGTCGAGACCACCTGCTGCCGGGCCGCCCCCACAGCCCATCGACCAGTACGCCAGGTGGGAGCGGTGCAGCCATCCGTCGACCCAGGCGGCGTCCGGCTCCGGCGGCACGGCGGGGCTCCTGCAGGGCGACCAGCCCGTCGTGAGCAGCTCGACGCCCTGGCGCCCCAGCCGGACCGGTCGGCCAGCCCGCCCCGGCGGTCCCAGGCGGTGTGCCGCTGGAACGGCACCCTGGCACCCGCCGCCGCGCGCGGGTTCCCGGGTCAGCTCTCCAGCGCGGCCTGGACGGCGGCGAACTTCGCCTGCGTCTCGGCGAGCTCCGCGGCCGGGTCGGAGCCGGCGACGATGCCGCAGCCGGCGAACAGCCGCGCGGAGGCCGGGTCCCGGTCGGAGAGCTCGGCGCACCGCAGTGCCAGGCCGAACTCGCCGTCCCCGCGGGCGTCGATCCAGCCCACCGGGCCGGCGTAGCGGCCGCGGTCCATGCCCTCCAGCTCGCCGATCAGCGCGGCCGCGGCGCCGGTCGGGGTGCCGCACACGGCCGCCGTCGGGTGCACCGCCCCGACCAGCTCGAGCAGCCCGGCCCGACCGCGGGCGCCGGTGCGCCGCTGGACGCCGGTGACGTCGGTGGCCAGGTGGCGCACGTTGGCCAGCGTCAGCAGCCCGGGCTCCTCCGGCGCGGTGAGCGTCGTGCAGTACGGCTCCAGCGCCCGGACCAGGGACTCGACGGCCAGCGCGTGCTCGGCGCGGTCCTTGGCCGAGGCGAGCAGGTCCGCGGCGAGCCGCTCGTCGTCGGCGCCCGCGCCGCGCGGTGCGGTGCCGGCCAGCACGCGGGAGGACAGCTCGCGGCCGGTCCGGCGCAGCAGCAGCTCCGGCGTCGCTCCGAGCAGGCCGTCCACGGCGAAGGTCCAGCAGTCGGGGAAGCGGGCGGCCAGCCTCGCCAGCAGGGCGCGGGCGTCGAGCGGTGCGTCGGCCGTGACCAGCAGGTCGCGGGCCAGCACCACCTTGGCCAGCTCGCCGGCGTCGATCCGCGCCACCGCGGTGGCCACCGTCGTGCACCACGACGCGGGGTCAAGGGCGCCGTCGGCGTAGCGCAGCCGGCCGACCGGCGACGGGATGGGCGCGGGCGCGGTGGCCAGCACGTCGGCGGGGTCGACGTCCCCGGTGGTGGTCACCCAGGCGGCGCCGTCGCGCCGGCCCACGACGACCTGGGGGACGACGAACACCGACGTCCCGACGGCCGGGTCGAAGGCGATGCTGGCGAACACGACCGGCCCGGAGCCGGGGACCTCCGCCCGGTCGTCGACGTCGAGGCCGGCACTGAGGGTCGCCCACCACTCGGCCGCCTCGGCCAGGGCCCGCGGGCCCGTGACCTCGAGCCGGGCGGCCTCGCCCCAGCCGACCAGGCCCTCGCCGCGGCGCACCCAGGACACTGCGCCGGCGCCCGGCAGCAGGTCCAGCAGGGTGGGGATCTCGACCAGCGGGGTCGTGGTGACGACGGCCGTGACCGCATCCGGGGTGGTCACGGCTGCCACGGTCACGGTCCCAGCGTAGGCAGCCGGTAGCGTCGCCCGTCGTGGCAGACCGGCGAGACAGCGCACACACCGCGGGGGTCCGGGCCGGTCTGGACAAGCGGCCGGCCGACGTCGCGGCCATGTTCGACCGGGTGGCGGCGCGCTACGACGTCACCAACACGGTGCTCTCCGGCGGGCTGGACGCCTCGTGGCGCCGGGCCACCCGCGAGGCCCTGGGTGCCCGCCCCGGGCAGACCGTGCTCGACGTCGCCGCCGGGACGGCGGTGTCGACGGTGGAGCTGGCCGCCGGTGGGGTGCGCGCGATCGCCTGCGACTTCTCCCGGGGCATGCTGCGGGCGGGCGCGGCCCGGCCGGTGCCCAAGGTGGCCGGCGACGCGATGGCGCTCCCGCTGGCCGACGCGAGCGTCGACGGCGTGGTCATCTCCTTCGGCCTGCGCAACGTCGCCGACCCCGACGCCGCGCTGCGCGAGTTCTCCCGGGTCACCCGCCCCGGCGGCACGCTGGTCGTCTGCGAGTTCTCCAGCCCCACCTGGGCGCCGTTCCGCACCGTCTACACCGAGTACCTGATGCGGGCGCTGCCGCGGATCGCGCGGGCGGTGAGCAGCAACCCCGACGCCTACGTCTACCTGGCCGAGTCGATCCGGGCCTGGCCGGACCAGGCGGCGCTCGCCGCGCGAGTGCGGTCCGCGGGCTGGGCCGACGTGGCCTGGCGCGACCTCACCGGCGGCATCGTGGCGCTGCACCGCGGCCGCAAGCCGCTCCCTTGAGCCGGCCCGGAGTGCCGCCGACGCGGGTGTGACGCGGCGAGACACAAACGTGACGCGGTCGTTCTGGGCAGCCACTTGTCACCGAGCTCACACCCCGGCCTAGAGTAGGGACCGGGCGACTTTGTGAAGCAATTCACAAAGTCGCCGGGGACGCGAACGGAGGGGACCGAGGTGGACGACGGCGACCGGTGGGCCGACGTGCTCGTCGTCGGCGCCGGGCCGGCGGGCTCCTCCGCGGCGTGGCACCTGGCCCGCGCCGGCCTCGACGTGGCGGTCCTGGAGAAGTCCCGGCTGCCCCGCGAGAAGGTGTGCGGCGACGGGCTGACGCCCCGCGGCGTCAAGGCCCTCGACGACATGGGCGTCGACACCACGGGCTGGGTCCGTCACCGGGGGCTGCGGGTCACCGGCGGCGGCCAGGTGGTCGAGGTCGACTGGCCGGCCCTGCAGCGCTGGCCGTCCTACGGCCTCATCCGCGGTCGCCGCGACCTCGATGCGGGCCTGGCCGCGCACGCGGTCGCGGCCGGTGCCCGGCTGCGGCAGGAGGTCACCGTCACCGGCCCGCTGCTCGACGACGCCGGCCGCGTCGCGGGGGTGCACGCCGAGGAGGGCCCGGACCGCACGCCGGCCACCTGGCGGGCGTCGCTGGTCGTCTCCGCCGAGGGCCTCTCCGGCCGGCTGGCCAAGGCGCTGGGCCTGCTGCGGCGCGAGGACCGGCCGCTCGGCGTCGCCGTCCGCCGGTACGTGTCCTCCCCGCGCACGGACGACGAGTACCTCGACATCTCCTTCGACCTCGCGCCCGGCGGCCCGAGCGCGGACTCGATGCCCGGGTACGGCTGGGCCTTCGGCATGGGCGACGGCACCAGCAACGTCGGCTTCGGCCTGCTCGACACCCGCCGCGGCACCGGCGCGGAGCCGAGGGCGGTGCTGCGCCGGTGGCTGGCCACGCTGCCGCCGGAGTGGCAGCTCGGCGAGGAGCACGCCGTCACCCCGCTGCGCGGCGCCGGCCTGCCGATGGCCCTGCACCGCGGGCCGGCCTACACCCGCGGGCTGCTCCTGGCCGGGGACGCCGCCGGCACGGTCAACCCGTTCAACGGCGAGGGCATCAGCTACGCGCTGGAGACCGGGCGGATGGCCGCGGAGACCGCCGTCGAGGGCCTGACCGCGCCGGAGGGCCCGGCCCGCGAGGCCGTGCTGCGCCGGTACCCCGAGCGGCTGCGCGCGGAGTACGGGCGCCACCACCGGCTCGGCACGGGCTTCCTCGCGCTGCTGGCCCGGCCGGACCTGGTCCGCTTCGCGACCGCCCACGGGCTCAAGCGGCCGGGGCTGGTGACCCGGGCGCTGCGGCTGATGGGCAACCTCTCCGACGGCCGGGACGGCGACCGTTTCGACCGCGCCGTCGCCGTCCTCACCCGACTGGCCCCGGCGGTCTGACGTGACCGCTCCCGATCCGACCCGCGACGACGAGGGGTAGACGCTGGTGCTCTCGCAGTACGTCCCGATCGTCGGCCTGTTCGCGCTGGCCGCGGCCTTCGCGCTGTTCTCGGTGACGGTCGCCCCGTTCGTGGGCCCCCACCGGCACAACCGGGCCAAGCTGGCCGCCTACGAGTGCGGCATCGAGCCGGTGGACCAGCCGCTGACCGGCGGCCGGTTCCCGATCAAGTACTACCTGACGGCGATGATCTTCATCGTCTTCGACATCGAGATCGTCTTCCTCTACCCGTGGGCCGTCGCCAACGACGCGCTCGGCGTCTTCGGGCTGGTCGAGATGGTCGTCTTCATCGGCACCGTGTTCATCGCCTACGTGTACGTGTGGCGACGCGGCGGCCTGGACTGGGACTGAGAGGCCGGCGATGGGACTCGAGGAGAAGCTGCCGAGCGGCGTCCTGCTGACCACGGTGGAGAAGCTGGTCAACTGGACCCGCAAGTCGTCGCTGTGGCCGGCCACCTTCGGGCTGGCCTGCTGCGCGATCGAGATGATGGCCACCGGCGCGGGCCGCTACGACCTGGCCCGCTTCGGCATGGAGGTCTTCCGGGCCTCGCCGCGGCAGGCCGACCTGATGATCGTGGCCGGCCGGGTCAGCCAGAAGATGGCGCCGGTGCTGCGCCAGATCTACGACCAGATGCCCGAGCCGCGCTGGGTGCTGGCGATGGGCGTGTGCGCCAGCTCCGGCGGGATGTTCAACAACTACGCGATCGTGCAGGGCGTCGACCACGTCGTCCCCGTCGACATGTACCTGCCCGGCTGCCCGCCGCGGCCGGAGATGCTCACCGACGCGATCCTCAAGCTGCACCACAAGATCATGAACGAGCCGCTCGGGCCCCGACGGGCCCGGGAGCTCGAGCAGGCCCGGGCCGAGGGCCGGGCGGAGGAGCTGTACGTCGAGATGCCGTCGACGGTGCGCGTGGACAAGGAGAAGCGCGCGGCCTACGAGCGGGCCGCCGCCGAGCGGCGCACCGGCCAGTTCGCCATCGAGCAGCGCGGCGGCGACGCCGTCCTGCTGCCGGAGCCGTACGTGCGGGGGAACCGGTGACCGGCCCCGGGGACCGCAGCGGCACGGACGCCGGCCAAGGGGCGGCCGCGCCCTCGGGCGGGTTCCGCAAGGGCGCGTTCGGGGTCAGCGGCAGCGGCGACACCTCCGGCTTCGGCGGGCTGGTCCGCGTCGAGCCCGGCGGCGCGGTCGCCCTGCACTCCACCGACCGCCCCTACGGCGGGTACTTCGACGAGGTCACCGACGCGCTCATCGAGGCGGTCGGGCAGGCCACCTACGACGCCGCGGTGCAGCGGGTGCTGGTCGACCGCGGCGAGATCACCTACTTCGTCGCCCGCGAGCACCTGTCGACAGTCGTGCAGGCGCTGCGCGACGACGAGGCGCTGCGCTTCGAGCTGTGCAGCAGCGTCTCCGGCGTCGACTACGAGGGCAGCGGCGGCCCCGCGACCACCCCCGGCCGGCCGCGGCTGCACGTCGTCTACCACCTGACCTCGATGACCTACCGGCGACGGATCCGGCTGGAGGTCGCGGTCACCGTCGAGGACCCGCACGTCCCCTCGGTCACGTCGGTCTACCCGACGGCGGACTGGCACGAGCGGGAGACCTGGGACATGTTCGGCGTCGTCTTCGACGGCCACCCGGCGCTGACCCGGATCCTCATGCCCGACGACTGGGACGGCCACCCCCAGCGCAAGGACTACCCGCTCGGCGGCGTCCCCGTGGAGTACCACGACGCCACGATCCCGCCCCCCGACACCCGGCGGAGCTACCGATGAGCACCACCTACGACCCCGCGGACCCGTACGCCGGCTCCCGGGAGACCACCGAGGGCCGCGTCTACACCGTCACCGGCGGCGACTGGGACCAGACCCTGGGCACCGAGGCCTACGGTGAGGAACGCCTCGTCGTGAACATGGGGCCGCAGCACCCCTCCACCCACGGCGTGCTGCGGCTGGTGCTCGACCTCGAGGGCGAGACGGTCACCAAGGCGCGGGTGGTGATCGGCTACCTGCACACCGGCATCGAGAAGAACACCGAGTACCGGACCTGGACGCAGGGGACGACCTTCGTCACGCGGATGGACTACCTGGCCCCGCTCTACAACGAGGCCGGCTACTGCCTCGCCGTCGAGAAGCTGCTCGGCGTGCAGGCGCCGCCGCGCGCCCAGACGATCCGGGTGCTGGTCATGGAGCTCAACCGGATCGCCTCGCACCTGGTCGCGCTGGCCACCTTCGGCATGGAGATGGGCGCCCTCACCGGCATGACGAACGGCTTCCGCGAGCGCGAGCTGGTCCTCGACCTGCTCGAGGAGATCACCGGCCTGCGGATGAACCACGCCTACATCCGCCCCGGCGGCCTGGCGCAGGACCTCCCGCCCGGCGCGGTCGAGCACATCCGCGAGTTCCTCGAGGCCATGCCGGCCCGGGTGGCCGACTTCCACAAGCTGCTCACCGGCCAGCCGATCTGGCAGGCCCGGCTCAAGGACGCCGGCTACCTCGACGTCACCGGTTGCGTGGCGCTGGGCATCACCGGGCCGGTGCTGCGCGCGGCCGGGCTGCCGTGGGACCTGCGCAAGGTCGAGCCCTACCTGGGCTACGAGACCTACGACTTCGAGGTGCCGACCGCCGACACCTGCGACGCCTGGGGGCGCTACCTGGTCCGCATGGCCGAGGTGAACGAGTCGCTGAAGATCATCGAGCAGGCGCTGGACCGGCTGGAGCCGGGGCCGGTCATGGTCGAGGACAAGAAGATCGCCTGGCCGGCGCAGCTCTCGCTCGGGCCCGACGGCATGGGCAACTCCCTCGAGCACGTCAAGCACATCATGGGGCAGTCGATGGAGGCCCTGATCCACCACTTCAAGCTGGTCACCGAGGGCTTCCGGGTGCCGGCCGGCCAGGTGTACGTGCCCATCGAGTCGCCCCGCGGCGAGCTGGGCTACCACGTGGTCAGCGACGGCGGCACCAGACCGTGGCGGGTGCACGTGCGCGACCCCAGCTTCGTCAACCTGCAGGCGACCGCCGCGATGAGCGAGGGCGGCATGATCGCCGACGTCATCGCGGCCATCGCCTCGCTCGACCCGGTGATGGGCGGGTGTGACCGATGAGCGAGCTCGCGAGCTCAGCCAGGGACACAGCAGTGCCGCGAGCGGCGTCGACGAGCGCCGGCGAGGAGGCGACGTGAGTGCGCTCCCGGGATCCGCCGAGGGGACGGCGGTCACCGGGCTGGACTCCAGCCCGGTCGAGCCGGCCACCGCGGACCTGCCCCCGCTGACCGAGCAGGTCCGGCTCGAGGCGCGGGAAATCATCGCCCGCTATCCGCAGCCGCGCTCGGCGCTGCTGCCGATGCTGCACCTGGTCCAGAGCCACCAGGGCTACGTCTCGCCCGAGGGCGTGGCGCTGTGCGCCGAGGAGCTGGGCCTGACCAAGGCCGAGGTCGGTGCGGTCGCGACCTTCTACACGATGTACAAGCGCCGTCCCACCGGCCGGCACCTCGTCAGCGTCTGCACCAACACGCTGTGCAGCGTGCTGGGCGGGCAGCGGATCTTCGACGCCCTGAGCGCCGACCTCGGCGTCCACCACGACGAGACCGCCGCCGACGGCTCGGTCACCCTCGAGCACGCCGAGTGCCTGGCCGCCTGCGACTACGCGCCCGTGGTCACGGTCGACTACGAGTTCTACGACCAGCAGGACGTCGAGAGCGCGCGGGCACTGGTCGCCGCGCTCCGGCGCGGGGACAAGCCGCACCCCACCCGCGGCGCCCCGCTGACCGACTTCCGCGGCGTCTCCCGCCAGCTGGCCGGCTTCTCCCAGCACGCCGACGCCGGTGCCGCGCAGGCGGCGGTCGACGCCGAGGGTCGGATCGGCCCGACGCTGGCCGGGCTGCGGCTGGCCGCCGAGCGCCGCGAGTCCGCCCCGCCGATGCCCGGCCGCCCGCCGGTCGACGAGGCGGGGCCGGCGGGAACCGAGCCGCGGGAGACGACCCGGCCCTCGGGCCGCACCGGGGAGACCCCGGACGAGGAGGCCGCCGACGCCCGCGTCGCCGCGGCCGACAACCCGGCCGAGCGGGCCGGCGCCGCCCAGGCCCACCCCGACAAGGGAGCCGAGTACGGGCAGCCGCGGGGCCGGCAGCGGGCCGGCACCGAGAACCCGCCGGCCGCCGAACCGGCCACCGGCACGACTCCGCCCGTGTCGCCCAGCCCGAGTCCACCCGGCCCCACCGACGGGAAGGCCTGACATGCCCCTCGCACCCGTGCTGACCTCCCGCTGGGCCGAGCCGCAGTCCTGGCGGCTGTCGACCTACGAGCGGCTCGACGGCTACACCGCGCTGCGCACCGCGCTGTCCATGACCCCCGACGAGCTGGTCGGCCTGGTCAAGGACTCCGGGCTGCGCGGCCGCGGCGGGGCAGGCTTCCCGACCGGCATGAAGTGGAGCTTCATCCCGCAGCCCAAGCCGGGGGAGCCGCCCACCGGGCCGGCCGCGATGCCCAAGTACCTCGTGGTCAACGCCGACGAGGGCGAGCCGGGCACCTGCAAGGACCTGCCGCTGATGATGGCCGACCCGCACTCCCTGGTGGAGGGCGTGGTCATCGCCGCCTACGCGATCCGGTCGCACCTGGCGGTCATCTACGTCCGCGGCGAGGCGGTGCACGCCCACCGACGGCTGGTCAACGCCGTCCGCGAGGCCTACGAGGCCGGCTACCTCGGCGCCGACATCCTGGGCTCCGGCTACGACCTGGAGCTGATCGTGCACGCGGGCGCCGGCGCCTACATCTGCGGCGAGGAGACGGCGCTGCTCGACTCGCTGGAGGGCTACCGCGGGCAGCCGCGCCTGAAGCCGCCGTTCCCGGCCGTGGCCGGCCTCTACGGCGCCCCGACGGTGATCAACAACGTCGAGACGCTGGCCAGCGTGCCGTTCGTCGTCCGCGGTGGGTCGGACTGGTTCAAGGAGTTCGGCCCGGAGAAGTCGCCCGGGCCGAAGATCTACTCGCTGTCGGGTCGCGTCGTCCGGCCGGGCCAGTACGAGGCCCCCATGGGCACGACGATGCGGGAGCTGCTGGAGATGGCCGGCGGCGTCCGACCCGGGCACGAGCTGAAGTTCTGGACGCCGGGCGGCTCGTCGACGCCGTACTTCACCCCTGAGCACCTCGACGTCCCGCTGGACTTCGACTCGGTGGCCGCCGCGGGCTCGATGCTCGGCACCACCGCGCTCATGGTCTTCGACGAGACCGACTCGATCGTCGAGGCGACCCTGCGGTTCACCGAGTTCTACGCGCACGAGAGCTGCGGCAAGTGCACGCCGTGCCGCGAGGGGACCTACTGGCTGGTGCAGATCCTGCAGCGGCTGGTCGACGGGCAGGGGACGGCGGCCGACCTGGACCTGCTGACCGACACCTGCGACAACATCCTGGGCCGCTCGTTCTGCGCCCTGGGTGACGGCGCGACCAGCTGCATCGCCAGCTCGCTGAAGTACTTCCGCGACGACTACGTCGCGCTGCTGCCCCTGGAGGAACAGGCCCGCCTGGGCCGCAGCCTCCGGCTCGAGCCCGTCGGAGTCGCCTCGTGACCGAGCTCGCGAGGGCACGCAAGAACACAGCACGCCGCGGCACCGGCCCGACGAGCGCCAGCGAGGAGGACCAGTGACGTTGACCAACCCGACCCCGGCGCCCGCCGTCCCGCCCGGCGCACCGGGGCCGCACACCCCGCCGGACGCCGTCCACTGCACCGTCGACGGCTTCGACGTCGCGGTGCCCAAGGGGACGCTGATCATCCGGGCCGCCGAGATGATCGGCGTGCAGATCCCGCGGTTCTGCGACCACCCGCTGCTCGAGCCGGTCGGCGCCTGCCGCCAGTGCCTGGTCGAGGTGGAGGGCCAGCGCAAGCCGGTGGCCTCCTGCACCATGCCGGTCACCGACGGGATGGTGGTGAAGACGCAGCTCACCAGCCCGGTCGCCGACAAGGCGCAGCAGGGCACGATGGAACTGCTGCTGATCAACCACCCGCTGGACTGCCCGGTCTGCGACAAGGGCGGCGAGTGCCCGCTGCAGAACCAGGCGATGAGCAACGGCCGCGCCGAGAGCCGGTTCGTCGACGTCAAGCGCACCTACCCCAAGCCGCTGCCCATCAGCACCGAGGTGCTGCTCGACCGGGAGCGCTGCGTGCTGTGCGCCCGGTGCACCCGGTTCTCCCAGCAGGTCGCCGGCGATCCGTTCATCGAGCTGTTCGAGCGCGGCGCCCTCGAGCAGGTGGCCATCTACGAGGACGAGCCGTTCTCCTCCTACTTCTCGGGCAACACCACGCAGATCTGCCCGGTCGGAGCGCTGACCAGCGCGCAGTACCGGTTCCGCTCCCGGCCGTTCGACCTGCGCAGCGAGCCCAGCGTCTGCGAGCACTGCGCCTCGGGCTGCGCGCAGCGCACCGACTACCGCCGCGGCAAGGTCCTGCGCCGGCTGGCGGGGGAGGACCCGGCGGTCAACGAGGAGTGGAACTGCGACAAGGGCCGGTGGGCCTTCCGCTACGCCACCGCCAACGACCGGCTCACCACGCCGCTGGTCCGGCGGGACGGCGTGCTGGAGCCGGCGTCCTGGCCGGAGGCGTGGGCGGCGGCGGCCGAGGGGCTGCGCGCCGCGCGGGACGCCGGCGGGGTCGGGGTGCTGCCCGGCGGCCGGCTGACCGTCGAGGACGCCTACGCCTACGCCAAGTTCGCGCGGGTGGCGCTGGGCACCAACGACGTCGACGCCCGCGCCCGCGCCCACTCCGCCGAGGAGCTGGCGTTCCTGATGGCGCACGTCGCCGGCACCGGCCCGGCCAACGGGGCGGTCACCTACGACGACCTGACCAGCGCACCCGCGGTGCTGCTCGCCGGCCTCGAGCCGGAGGAGGAGTCGCCGATCGTCTTCCTGCGGCTGCGCCGGGCGGTGCGCAAGAACCGGCTCGCCGTCTACGACCTCGCCCCGTTCGCCACCACGGCCGCGGAGAAGCTGCAGGCCACGGTGCTGGCCACCCGCCCCGGCGCGGAGGCCCGCTCGCTGGCCGCCCTCGCCGACGGCACCTGGGGTGGCCCGGCGGTCGAGGCGCTGCGGCAGCCCGGCGCGGTCGTGCTCGCCGGCGAGCGGCTGGCCGAGTCCCCCGGCGCCCTCTCCGCACTGGTCGCGCTCGCCCGCGCCACCGGCGCCCGGGTGGCCTGGGTGCCGCGGCGGGCCGGGGAGCGCGGCGCCGTCGAGGCCGGCGCGCTGCCGACGCTGCTGCCCGGCGGCCGCCCGGTCACCGACGCCGGCGCCCGGGCGCAGGTCGCCGCCGCCTGGGGCGTCCCCGAGCTGCCGGCCACCCCCGGCCGCGACCTCGACGGGATCCTCACCGCCGTCACCCACGGGCAGCTCAAGGGTCTGCTGATCGGCGGCGTCGACCCGGCCGACCTGCCCGACCCGCGACTGGCCGAGGCGGCGCTGGCCGACGCCGAGTTCGTCGTGAGCCTGGAGATGCTCCCGAGCGCGGTCACCGAGCGGGCCGACGTCGTCCTGCCCGTGGCCGCCGCCTCGGAGAAGGCCGGCGCCTACCTGGACTGGGAGGGCCGGCTGCGCCCCTTCGACGCCACGCTGCACGGCACCGGTCAGCTGCCCGACGGGCGCGTGCTGCAGGGCCTGGCCGACGAGCTGGACGTCGACCTGCGGCTACCCGCGCCGGAGGTCGCCCGCGCCGAGCTCGCGGCCCTCGGGGTGGTCGCCGAGCGCCCCCGGGTCACCGGCCTGGACGTCGCCCCGCCCGGGGACCCGGAGCTCGCCGAGGAGCAGGCGGTGCTCGCCTCCTGGCGGCAACTGCTCGACGTCGGCACGCTCCAGCGCGACGAGCCCGAGCTGGCCGGCACGGCCCGCCCGCCGGTCGCGCGCCTGGGCGAGGCCGCCGCCCGGCGGCTGGGGCTGGCCGACGGCGACCGGGTCACCGTCTGCGGCGCGATGGGGGAGGTCAGCCTGCCGGTGCTGGTCACCGAGATGCCCGACCAGGTGGTCTGGCTGCCGATGCGCTCACCGGGCAGCGAGCTGCGCACCCGGCTGGGCACCCCGCCCGGCGGCGTCGTCCGCCTGGCGACCGGATCCTCACCCACCCCGGCGACCGCTGTGCACCCACCCCGCCCCACCACCCCGGCGGGAGGTGCCGAGTGACCGTCGCGGCCGCCGCCGACCAGCCGACCCTCGCGGACTTCGGCACCGACGTCTGGTGGATCGTCCTCATCAAGATCGTCGGCGTCTTCGTCGTCCTGGTGCTGCTGACGCTGTTCGCCATCGTGTTCGAGCGCAAGGTCGTCGCCCGGATGCAGCAGCGGATCGGCCCCAACCGGGTCGGCCCCCGCGGCTACCTGCAGAGCCTCGCCGACGGGCTCAAGTTGGCGTTCAAGGAAGACATCATGCCGGCGCTCGCGGACAAGCCGGTCTACTTCCTGGCCCCGGTCCTGGCCACCGTCCCGGCGTTCCTGGCCTTCTCGGTCATCCCGCTGGGGCCGGTGGTCAGCATCTTCGGCCAGCAGACCCCGCTGCAGCTCACCGACGCCCCCATCGGGGTGTTGGTCGTCCTCGCCTGCTCGGCGATGGGGATCTACGGCATCGTCCTGGGCGGGTGGGCGTCCGGTTCGACCTACCCGCTGCTGGGGTCGCTGCGCAGCGCGGCGCAGATGATCAGCTACGAGATCGCGATGGGGCTGTCGATCGTCGCGGTGTTCCTCTACGCCGGCTCGATGTCCACCTCGGAGATCGTCGCCGCGCAGGCCGACGGCAACCAGGTCTCCTTCTTCGGCCTGACGTTCACCGGCCCCGGCTGGTACGCCGTCCTGCTCCCGGTCTCCTTCGTCATCTACGTCATCGCCGTGGTCGGGGAGACCAACCGGGCGCCGTTCGACCTGCCCGAGGCCGAGAGCGAGCTGGTCGGCGGGTTCCACACCGAGTACTCGTCGCTGAAGTTCGCGCTGTTCTTCCTGGCCGAGTACATCAACATGGTCACCGTCTCGGCGCTGGCCGCGACGCTGTTCCTCGGCGGCTGGCGGGCACCGTGGCCGATCTCCATCTGGGACGGCGCCAACTCCGGCTGGTGGCCGCTGCTGTGGTTCTTCCTCAAGGTCGTCGCCGCGCTGTTCGTCTTCATCTGGCTGCGCGGCACGCTGCCCCGGCTGCGCTACGACCAGTTCATGCGCTTCGGCTGGAAGGTGCTGGTCCCGACCGCACTGGTCTGGATCCTCGCCGTCGCCACCATGCGCACCGTCGCCCGCGAGGCCGACCTCTCCACCGGTCAGGTGGCGCTGTTCGTCGGCGTCCCGATCGCGCTGCTGGTGATCGCGGTGCTGCTCGTCGTCAGCCGGGCCAGCAACCGGGCCACCCGGATCGCGGCGACCAAGGCCGCGGCCGGCTCGATCCACCCGACCGAGGCCGAGCCGGAGGTGCTGCCCCCCGCCGGGCCACGCCGCCGGCCGGCCGGCCGCACCGGTCCCAGCCGCGCCGAGGGCGGCTTCCCCATCCCGCCGATGGACCTCGCCGTCCCGCCGTCGCCCCGGCTGCGCAGCCGCGAGGCCGTCGCGCCCGACGGCGCCGTCGTGGGCACCGGACGGCGCAGCGGCGCCGGCACCCAGGAGGACGTCGATGACTGAGCACGGCGACGTGGACCGTCGCTCGCCGGACCCCCACGACCCCGGCCACGACATGGTGGCGCAGACGAAGCGCGAGCTGGCCCACCGCAGCCGGGACGCCGGACCGGTCAAGCGGGCGAGCTGGCTGCCCGGGCCCGGGCAGGGCTTCGGGGTCACCTTCGCGCAGATCTTCCGCAAGGTGACCACCGAGGAGTACCCCGAGGTGCCCAAGGTGACCAAGCCGCGGTACCACGGGCGGCACGTGCTCAACCGGCACCCCGACGGCCTGGAGAAGTGTGTCGGCTGCGAGCTGTGCGCCTGGGCCTGCCCGGCCGACGCGATCTACGTCGAGGGCGGGGACAACACCGAGGACGAGCGTTACTCGCCCGGTGAGCGCTACGGCCGCGTCTACCAGATCAACTACCTGCGCTGCATCTTCTGCGGCCTGTGCATCGAGGCCTGCCCGACCCGCTCGCTGACCATGAGCAACGACTTCGAGCTGGCCGACGACAACCGGGCCGACCTGATCTACACCAAGGAGCAGCTCATGGCCCCGCTGCTGCCCGGCATGGAGGCCCCGCCGCACGCCATGCGGCTGGGGGACGACGAGAAGGACTACTACGTGCTCGCGGCCGACACCCCCGCCCCGCCCGCCGACCCCGCCGCCGGGGCGCGGGAGGACCAACCGGTGCCGGCCGATCCCACCGAGGCCCGGTCGTGAACCCCGACGTCGTCATCGGCACCGGCGAGGCCGTCGTCTTCTGGGTGCTCGGCCCGATCGCGCTCGCCGGCGCGCTGGGCATGGTGCTCTCGCGCAACGCGGTCCACTCGGCGCTGTGGCTGGTCAACACGATGCTGGCGCTGGGCGTCTTCTACGTCGTCCAGGAGGCGCCGTTCCTCGGCGCGGTGCAGATCATCGTCTACACCGGCGCGATCATGATCCTCTTCCTGTTCGTGCTCATGCTGGTCGGCCGCGACTCCTCCGACTCGGTCGTGGAGACGCTGCGCGGGCAGCGGGTGGCGGCGATCGTGCTCGGCCTCGGCTTCGCCGGGCTGGTCGGCGCCGGCGTCGCCCGGGCCACCCAGGACCTCCCCGTCACCGGCCTCGCGGGCGTGCAGGGCGGCGAGACCAGCAACATCGAGGCCATCGCCGAGGTGCTCTTCACCCGCTACCTGCTGGCGTTCGAGGTGACCAGCGCGCTGCTGATCACCGCCGCCGTCGGCGCCATGGTGCTGGCCCACATCGAGCGCGACGCCGGCACCCGGCCCACCCAGAAGGAGCTGTCGCGGGCCCGCTTCCTCACCGACCGGCCGCAGACGCTGCCCGGTCCCGGTGTCTACGCCCGCGGCAACTCCGTCGCCGCGCCCGCGCTGCTGCCCGACGGCCGGCTGGCCGAGGACAGCTTCGCCACCGGGATCGAACCCCAGGAGATCGAGCAGATGCCGCGTCCCACCGGCCGGGCCGAGTTGGGAAGCCCCGACGCCGCACTCGGAACCCTCGACCCGGCGCCCAGCGACACCCCGGGGGGACGGGACAGGTGAGGGAGCGTGCGACCTCACCGATGAGCACAGCAGCGCCGCGAACGCGGCCGACGAGCGCCGGCGAGGAGGAGTCGTGAGCCTGACGCACTACCTGGTGCTCGCCGCGATCCTGTTCACCATCGGCGCGGTCGGCGTGCTCGTGCGGCGCAACGCGATCGTCGTGTTCATGTGCGTCGAGCTGATGCTCAACTCGGTGAACCTGACGTTGGTCACCTTCGCCCGCGCCAGCGGCACCGTCGACGGCCAGGTCATGGCGTTCTTCGTCATGGTCGTCGCGGCCGCCGAGGTCGTCGTCGGCCTCGCCATCATCATGTCGCTCTTCCGGACCCGCCGTTCGGCGTCGGTCGACGACGCCAACCTGCTGAAGTACTGACGGGAGCCGGCAGATGGAGACCGTGCCCGCCGACGGGCTGATCGCCGCGTCCTGGCTGCTCATCGCCCTGCCGCTGGCCGGCGCCGCCGTCCTGCTGCTCGGAGGGCGGCGCACCGACCGGTGGGGGCACCTGCTGGGCACCGGCACGGTGGTCGCGGCCTTCCTGGTCGGCCTGCTCTGCACGCTGCAGCTGGACGGCCGCCGGGTCGACGTCGACCTGTTCACCTTCGTGTCGACCGGGTCGCTGGACGTGCAGGCCGGCCTGCTGTTCGACCCGCTGTCGGCGGTGTTCGTGCTGCTGATCACCGGCGTGGGCGCGCTCATCCACGTCTACTCGATCGGCTACATGGCGCACGACCCGCGCCGCCGGCGGTTCTTCGCCTACCTCAACCTGTTCGTCGCGGCGATGCTGCTGCTGGTCCTCGGCGACAACTTCGTGGCCCTCTACGTCGGCTGGGAGGGCGTGGGCCTGGCGTCCTACCTGCTCATCGCCTTCTGGCACGAGCGCCCGTCCGCGGCCACCGCGGCGAAGAAGGCGTTCATCATGAACCGGGTCGGCGACGTCGGGCTGGCGCTGGCGATCTTCCTGATGTTCGCCCAACTGGGCACCGTCTCCTACGACGGCGTCTTCGGCGCGGTCGGCACCCTGGCCGCGGGGACGGTCACCGCCATCGGGCTGCTGCTCCTGCTCGGCGCCTGCGGCAAGTCCGGCCAGTTCCCCCTGCAGGCGTGGCTGCCCGACGCCATGGAGGGTCCGACCCCGGTGTCGGCCCTGATCCACGCGGCGACCATGGTCACCGCAGGCGTCTACCTGATCGCCCGGAGCGCACCGATCTACGACGAGACGCCGACCGCGCGGGCCGCCGTCCTCGCCGTCGGGGCGATCACGCTGCTGATCGGGGCGATCGCCGGCTGCGCCCAGGACGACATCAAGAAGGTGCTGGCCTACTCCACCGTCAGCCAGATCGGCTACATGTTCCTGGCCGTCGGTCTCGGCCCGGTCGGCTACGTCGCCGGGCTGGCGCACCTGCTCACCCACGGCTTCTTCAAGGCCGGCCTGTTCCTCGGCGCCGGCTCGGTCATGCACGCGATGGACGACGCCGTCGACATGCGGCGCTTCGGCGGCCTGGCGTCGAAGATGAAGGTCACCTTCGTGACGTTCGGCCTGGGCTACCTGGCGCTGATCGGCTTCCCGTTCCTGTCGGGCTTCTACACCAAGGACGCGATCATCGAGGCCGCGTTCGACCGCGGCGACGGCTGGGGCTACCTGCTCGGCGGGGTCGCGATCCTCGCCGCGGGGCTGACCGCCTTCTACATGACCCGGCTGATGCTCATGACCTTCTCCGGCCGCCCCCGGTGGGAGCCTGGCGTCCACCCGCACGAGTCGCCGACGGTGATGACCGCACCGATGGTGCTGCTCGCGGTCGGCTCGGTGCTGGCCGGGTTCCTGCTGGTCGTCGCCTTCCCGCTGGAGTCGTGGCTGACCCCGGTGTTCGGCGAGCCCGAGGAGGCCGAGCACGTCGTCGCGCCGCTCGTGGTCAGCGTCCTGGTCACCGTCGTCATGGCGCTCGGCGTGCTCACCGCCTGGCTGTTCGTGGGCCGCCGCGAGGTGCCGGTGACCGCGCCGGTGCGAGTGTCGCCGGTGACCCGCGCCGCCCGCCGCGCCCTCTACGCCGACGCGGTCAACGAGTCGGTGTTCATGCGGCCGGGGCAGTGGCTGACCCGCGCGCTGGTCTTCGTCGACAACCGCGGCGTGGACGGCGCGGTCAACGGACTGGCCGCGACGCTGGGCGGCTCGTCGTCCCGGCTGGGCCGCACGCAGACCGGGTTCGTCCGCTCCTACGCGCTCTCGATGCTCGGCGGCGCGGTCGTCGTGGCGGGCGCGCTGCTGGCGGTGACGGCGGGATGAGCAGCAGGTACCGGACCTTCGGAGGGCCCACACCGTGAGTGACTTCCCGTTCCTGCTCGCCATGATCGCCGTCCCGGCGGTCGGGGCGGCCGCCGTCACCGCGCTGCCGAAGGGGCGCGAGCAGACCGCCCGGCAGCTCAGCCTCGGCGTCAGCCTGGTCGTGCTGCTGCTCGCGGTGCTGGCGACGATCGCCTTCGACGTCGGCGGGGAGCGGTTCCAGCTGACGACGTCGGTCTCCTGGATCCCCGACTTCGGCGTCGACTTCGCCCTCGGCGTCGACGGCATCGCGCTGGTGATGCTGCTGCTCATCGGCGTGCTGGTGCCGGTGGTCGTGGTCGCCTCGTGGCGGGAGGAGCCCACCGGACGGCGCTCGATGCGGGCCTTCTGGGCCTGGCTGCTGCTGCTCGAGTCGCTGATGGTCGGCGTCTTCGCCGCGACCGACGTCTTCCTCTTCTACGTCTTCTTCGAGGCGATGCTCGTCCCGATGTACTTCCTGATCGGCAGCTTCGGCGGGCCGCGACGGCAGTACGCGGCGGTCAAGTTCTTCCTCTACAGCCTGGTCGGCGGGCTGGTCATGCTCGCCGCCGTCATCGGGCTGTACGTGGTCAGCGCCAACGAGCTGGGCGAGGGGACGTTCGCCTTCGACGCGCTGCGGCAGGTCGAGATCGACCCGGGGGTGCAGAAGCTGCTGTTCCTCGGCTTCTTCGTCGCCTTCGCGATCAAGGCGCCGCTGGTGCCGTTCCACACCTGGCTGCCCGACTCCGGTGCCGAGGCGCCGATCGGCGGGGCGGTGCTGCTGGTCGGCGTCCTGGACAAGGTCGGCACCTTCGGGTTCATCCGCTACTGCCTGCCGTTGTTCCCCGACGCCTCGCGCGAGCTCGCGCCCTACGTCCTGGTGCTGGCCGTGGCGGGCATCCTCTACGCCGCGCTGCTCGCGATGGGGCAGAGCGACATGAAGCGCCTGGTGTCCTACACCTCGATCGCGCACTTCGGCTTCATCGCGCTGGGGATCTTCGCCTTCACGACGGAGGCGACCACGGGCGCGGTGCTCTACATGGTCAACCACGGCATCGCCACCGGCCTGCTGTTCCTCGTCGTCGGCATGCTCATCGCCCGCGGCGGCTCCCGGCTGGTCGGCGACTACGGCGGCGTGGCCGCCCAGGCGCCGCTGCTGGCGGGAGTCTTCCTCGTCGCGGGGCTGGCCTCGCTGGCGCTGCCGGGCACGAACAGCTTCGTCAGCGAGTTCCTCGTGCTGATCGGCTCGTTCCCGACCCGGCCGGTGTTCACCGTGCTGGCCACCGTCGGCATCGTGCTGGCCGCGCTGTACGTGCTGCTGCTCTACCAACGGACCATGCACGGCCCGCCGCGCGGCGTGCTGCTGGAGCCGGCGCCGGAGGCCCCCGCGCCGACGACGGGCGGCGGGGGAGGGGCCACCGCGGCCACCGCGACCCTCGAGGCCCCGGCGGCTGCGCCGGCCCGGCTGCGGGTGCGTGACCTCTCCCGGCGCGAGCTGGCCGTCGCCGCGCCGATGGTCGCGCTGGTCATCGCGCTCGGGGTCTACCCGCAGCCGCTGATCGACCTGATCGAGCCGGCGGTCGCCGCCACCATGAGCGACGTCGGGGCCGACCCGGCCGGCGTCTCGCCCGAGGCTCCCGTCGAGGGGACGGACTGATGATCGAGGCCCCGGACCTCTCCCTGGCCGCGCTGGCACCGCTGCTGTTCGTCTTCGGCGCCGCGTGCGTCGGCGTCCTGGTCGAGGCCTTCGCGCCGCGGGACGTGCGCCACCCGGTGCAGGTCGCCATCGCCCTGGTCGGCACCCTCGGCGGGCTGGTCACCAGCCTGCTGCTGGCGGGGGAGCGGCAGGTCACCGCGGGCGGCGCGCTCGCCGTCGACGGCCCCGCGGTCTTCCTGGAGGCGACCATCGCCGGTCTGGGGGCGCTGTCGCTGCTGCTGTTCGCCGAGCGCTCGCTGGACCCGGCCCGCTCGGCGTTCGTGGCCGCCGCCGCAGTGCCGGCGGGCAGCCCGCGCGACCGCGAGCTGATGACCGCCCCGCGGGTGCAGACCGAGGTCTACCCGCTGGCCACGTTCGCCATCGGCGGCATGATGCTGTTCGTCGCGGCCAACGACCTGCTGGTCATGTTCGTCGCGCTCGAGGTGCTCAGCCTGCCGCTGTACCTCATCAGCGGGCTGGCCCGCCGCCGGCGACTGCTGTCGCAGGAGGCGGCCGTCAAGTACTTCCTGCTCGGCGCCTTCGCCTCCGCGTTCTTCCTGTACGGCCTGGCGCTGGTCTACGGCGCCACCGGCAGCATCCGGCTGTCGGCCATCCGCGAGGCGTCCGCCGGCGAGGCCGGGGGCGGCGTCCTGCTGGTGCTCGGCCTGGCCCTGCTCGTGGTCGGGCTGCTGTTCAAGGCGAGCGTGGCGCCCTTCCACGCCTGGACGCCGGACGTCTACCAGGGCGCGCCGACGCCGGTCACCGCGTTCATGGCCGCCTGCACCAAGGTCGCGGCGTTCGGGGCGATCCTCCGGCTGCTCTACGTCGCCTTCGGCACCAGCGAGTGGACGTGGCGGCCGCTGGTCTACGGCATCGCGATCGTCTCGATGGTCGTCGGTGCGGTCCTGGGCCTCACCCAGACCGACCTGAAGCGGATGCTCGCCTACTCCTCGATCGCGCACGCCGGCTTCCTGCTCACCGGCGTCCTCGGGTACGGCAGCGGCCCCGACGGCACCGGTTCCGGGCTCGGCCCGACGATGTTCTACCTGCTGGCCTACGGCCTCACGACCATCGGCGCCTTCGCGGTGCTGACGCTGGTGCGCGACGGCGACGGCGAGGCCACGCACCTGTCCCAGTGGGCCGGCCTGGGCCGCCGGTCGACGCTCACCGCGGCGGTCATGGCGCTGTTCCTGCTGGCGCTCGCGGGCATCCCGCTCACCAGTGGCTTCACCGGCAAGTTCGCCGTCTTCCGGGCCGCGATCGACGACGGCGCGTGGCCGCTAGTGCTCGTGGCCCTGCTGGCCAGCGCCGTGGCGGCGTTCTTCTACCTGCGGGTCATCGTGCTCATGTACTTCTCCGAGCCGGCCGTCGACGGGCCGACCGTCGGCGTCCCCGGGCTGCCGACGACGCTGGTGCTGGCGGTGACGGTCACCGCGACCGTGGTGCTCGGCGTCGTCCCCGGGGCGGTGCTCGATCTGGCCGAGGGGGCGGCTAGATTCGTCGGTTGATGACCGGAGCCAGCGCCGCCGTCGGCGGGGACACCCCGACCGACACCTGGCAGCGGATCTCGACCCCCGCTTCGACGGTCGGTCCGTGGCTGCCCGAGGGCGACCTCGGTGCCCGCCTCGCCGAGGGCCTGGGACGGGTCGAGGAGGCGCTGCGCACCGCCGTCGGCAGCGAGCACGCGTTCGTCCGGGAGACGGCCGGGCACCTGGTCGCCGCCGGCGGCAAGCGGTTCCGCCCGCTGCTGGCGCTGCTCGCCGCCGAGCTCGGCGACCCGCGCGCTCCGGGGGTCACCGAGGCCGCGGTGGTCTGCGAGCTCACTCACCTGGCGACGCTGTACCACGACGACGTCATGGACGAGGCCGCTGTGCGCCGCGGGGCGCCAAGCGCCAACAGCCGGTGGTCGAACAGCATCGCGATCCTCACCGGCGACTTTCTCTTCGCCCGCGCGTCGGACCTGCTCGCCGACCTCGGCCCCGAGGCGGTGCGCATCCAGGCGCGGACCTTCGAGCGGCTGGTCACCGGGCAGATCCGGGAGACCGTCGGCGCGCAGCCCGGTGATGACCCGGTCGCCCACTACCTCGAGGTGCTGGCCGACAAGACCGGCTCCCTGGTCGCCACCTCGGCGCGCTTCGGTGCCTCCTTCGCCGGGGTGGACGCCGACCTGGTCGCCGCGCTGACCGCGTTCGGGGAGGAGGTCGGGGTCGCCTTCCAGCTCTCCGACGACCTGCTCGACATCGTCAGCCGGGACGGCGCCTCCGGGAAGTCGCCGGGCACCGACCTGCGGGAGGGCGTCGCGACGCTGCCGGCCCTCATCGCGCTGGCCGGCGACGACCCGGCCGAGCAGCGGCTGCGCGAGCTCGTCGGCGGCCCGATCGCCGACGACGGCGAGCACACCGAGGCGCTGGAGCGGCTGCGCTCGTCGGCGGCGCTGCAGCGCGCCACCGAGGTGCTCCGCCAGTACGCCGACCGGGCGCAGGCGCAACTGTCCGCCGTCCCGGAGGGGCCGGTCCGCGAGGCGCTCTCGGCGCTGTGCGACTACGTCGTCACGCGCACCAGCTGAAAAGGACCCTCATGCCCCCCACCACTCGCAAGCTCGCGGTGGGACCCTGCATGAGGGCCGCAGTGGGTCCCTGCCTAGGGGCCGTCCTGGCGCTGTCCGCGTGCTCCGCGACGGCCGGGGAGGACGCCGGGGCCGCACCGACGCAGGACGCCGTGCCCGCCCCGACGACGTCCCAGCCCCCGCCCCCGGAGCCCGACCCGGCGTCCGAGCCCCGCCCCGCGCTCGACGTGACCGTCCTCGCCGACGGGCTGGACCACCCGTGGGACGTCGCCCAGACCCCCGACGGCACCCTGCTGCTCGACGAGCGGGGTGGCGGGCTGACCGCCGTGCTCCCCGATGGGACGGTGCGCGAGCTGGCGGCCGACTTCGGCGACCTGTTCGCCACCGGGGAGACCGGGCTGATGGGCCTGGTGCTCGACCCCGGCTTCGAGAAGAGCCGCCGCTTCTACACCTGCCAGGGCGTGACGGAGGACGGCGGCGCCGAGATCCAGGTGACCGCCTGGACCGTCGACCCGGGCTGGACGGCGGCGACCCGCGTGGCCGACCCGCTCATCGACGACATCCCGGTCAACGAGCGCACCGGCCGGCACGGCGGCTGCCGGCTGCGCTTCGACGACACCGGCGCCCTGCTCGTGGGCACCGGCGACAACGCCGTCACGAGCAACGCCCAGGACCTCGGCACGGTCGCGGGCAAGGTGCTGCGGGTCGACCCGGCCACCGGGGAGGCGGCCGCCGGCAACCCCCACCTGGGCCGTCCGGACGTCGACCCGCGGGTGTGGACCCACGGCCACCGCAACGTGCAGGGCCTCGCCGTCCGCCCTGGCTCGGGGCAGGTGTACGCCGCCGAGCACGGCCCCCGGCGGGACGACGAGGTGACGCTGCTGCGCCCCGGCGGCAACGGCGCCTTCGCCCCCCAGGGCCCCGGCTACGGCGAGTTCGTGCCGATGACCGACCTCTCCCTGCCCGGCGCCATGCCGGCCACCTGGGCGTCCGGCGAGCCCACCATCGCCTCCTCGGGCGCCACCTTCCTGGCGGGGGAGCAGTGGCGGGGCTACGAGGGGCTGCTGCTGCTCGGCGTCCTCAAGAACCGGGGCGTCCTGGCGCTGCGCGTGGCCGACGACGGCACGCTGCTCGACCAGTTCCGGCTCCCCGAGCTGGAGGGCACGTACGGCCGCATCAGGACCGTGCAGCTGGGCGGCGACGGCGCCCTCTACGTCACCACCGACAACGGCGACGGGAGCGACGTGCTCCTGCGCGTCACCCCGCGCCCCTGAGACGCAGCGGGGCCCCGTCTCGCCGAGACGGGGCCCCGCTGGTGTGCCCTCTCAGGCGTCGACGGTCCAGGTGTCGCCGCCGGCGAGCAGCGCGCCGAGGTCCGCCGGGGTGGAGGTGCGGGCCTCCTCGACCTGGTCGGCCATCATCCGGTCGTAGGTCGGCTTGCGCACCGACCGGAAGACGCCCATCGGGGTGTAGCGGAGGTCCTGGCTGGACAGCCGCGACAGCGCGAACGCGTAGGACGGGTCCTGGCGGGTGGCGTCGTGCACGACGATCTCGCCCGCGTCGACCTGGTCGGTCTCGGCGATCCGCAGACCGCCGGACTCGTCGCGGACCACGCACGAGGCGCCGTCCGGGCCGAAGACCAGCGGCTGCCCGTGGACCAGCGGGATCGACCACTGCACGCCGGTGGTCGAGTCCTTGAGCAGGTCGAACGCGCCGTCGTTGAAGATGTTGCAGTTCTGGTAAATCTCCACCAGCGCGGTGCCCTGGTGCTCGGCGGCCTGCCGCAGCACCTCGGTGAGGCCCTTGCGGTCGGAGTCCATCGCCCGGCCGACGAACGTGGCGTCCGCGCCCAGCGCCAGCGACACCGGGTTGAACGGGTGGTCCAGCGAGCCCATCGGGGTCGACTTGGTGACCTTGCCGACCTCGCTGGTGGGCGAGTACTGGCCCTTGGTGAGCCCGTAGATCCGGTTGTTGAACAGCAGGATCGTGAGGTTCACGTTGCGGCGCAGGGTATGGATCAGGTGGTTGCCGCCGATGGACAGCGCGTCGCCGTCCCCGGTGACGACCCACACCGACAGGTCCGGGCGGGACGCGGCCAGGCCGGTGGCGATCGCCGGCGCGCGGCCGTGGATCGAGTGCATCCCGTAGGTGTTCATGTAGTACGGGAAGCGCGACGAGCAGCCGATGCCCGAGACGATGACCATGTCCTCGCGCGCGATGCCGAGGCTGGGCAGGAAGCTCTGGACCGCGTTGAGGATGACGTAGTCACCGCAGCCGGGGCACCAGCGCACCTCCTGGTCGGTCTTGAGGTCCTTGGCCTTGAGCTGGGTCTGCTTCGCGCCCTGCGTCTCGAGGGACCGGGCGATGGCGTCGGCGATGGGCCCTTCGGCCGGCATGCCGAGGTCGACGGTGGTCATTCCGCCCCTCCCGTGGGGTCGGCGGCGAGCGGGGCGCCGCTGGTGGAGTCGATGACGTCCTGCACGACGGCGGCGAGCTCGGCGCTCCGGAAGGGCAGCCCGCGCACCTGCGTGTGGCTCTCGACGTCGACGAGGTACTTGGCGCGCAGCAGCATCGACAGCTGCCCGAGGTTCATCTCCGGGCAGATCACCCGGTCGTAGCGGCGCAGCACGTCACCCAGGTCGGCCGGGAACGGGTTGAGGTGCCGCAGGTGGATCTGCGCGACCGACCGTCCCGAGCGCCGGATCCGCCGGCACGCGGCGCCGATGGGCCCGTAGGTCGAGCCCCAGCCGATGACGGCGACCCGCGCGTCGCCGTCCGGGTCGTCGACGTCGGTGGGCGGGATGGTCGCCGCGATGCCGTCGACCTTGGCCTGGCGCAGCCGGGTCATCAGGTCGTGGTTGGCCGGGTCGTAGGAGATGTTCCCGGTCTTGTCGGCCTTCTCCAGCCCACCGATGCGGTGCTGCATCCCCGACGTGCCCGGGATGGCCCAGGGGCGGGCCAGGGTCTCCGGGTCGCGCAGGTAGGGCAGGAACTCCGGCGTCCCGTCCGGGGTGGCGCTGTTGGGCTCGCTGGCGAACTCGACGCGCAGGTCGGGCAGCTCCTCGATCGACGGGATCTGCCACGGCTCGGCGCCGTTGGCCAGGTAGCCGTCGGAGAGCAGCATCACCGGCGTGCGGTAGGTCAGCGCGATCCGCGCGGCCTCGAGCGCGGCGTCGAAGCAGTCGGCGGGGGAGCGCGGCGCGACGACCGGCACGGGGGCCTCGCCGTTGCGGCCGAACATCGCCTGCAGCAGGTCCGACTGCTCGGTCTTGGTGGGCAGCCCCGTCGAGGGCCCGCCGCGCTGCACGTCGACGACGACCAGCGGCAGCTCGGTCATGACGGCCAGGCCCAGCGCCTCGGACTTCAGCGAGACGCCCGGCCCGGACGTCGTCGTCACGCCGAGGGCGCCGCCGAAGGAGGCGCCGATCGCCGAGGCGATGCCGGCTATCTCGTCCTCGGCCTGGAACGTGCGGACGCCGAAGTTCTTGTGCCGGGACAGCTCGTGGAGGATGTCCGACGCCGGGGTGATCGGGTAGGCGCCGAGGAACACCGGCAGGCCCGAGCGCTGCCCGGCCGCGACGACGCCCAGGGCCAGCGCCTGGTTGCCGGAGATGTTGCGGTAGCGGCCCGGCGCCATGGGGGCGGGCTTGATCTCGTAGGAGACCGCGAAGGCCTCCGTCGTCTCGCCGTAGTAGTAGCCGGCCCGGAAGGCGGCGATGTTGGCCGCGGCGATCTCGGGCTTGCGGCGGAACTGGCGCTCGAGGAAGCGGACGGTGCCCTCGGTGGGCCGGTGGTACATCCAGCTCAGCAGGCCGAGGGTGAACATGTTCTTCGAGCGCTCGGCCTCCTTCTTGCCGAGGCCGGAGTCGGCGAGCGCGTCGAGGGTCATGCTGGTCAGCGGCACGCTGACCAGCTGCCAGCCGTCGAGGGAGTGGTCCTCGAGCGGGCTACTGGCGTAGCCGACCTTGGCCAGGTTGCGCGGGGTGAACTCGTCGGAGTCGACGATCAGCAGCCCGCCGCCGGGCAGGTCGGAGAGGTTGGCCTTGAGCGCGGCCGGGTTCATCGCGACCAGCACGTCCGGGGCGTCGCCCGGGGTCATGATGTCGTGGTCGGCGAAGTGCAACTGGAAGGAGCTGACACCCGGCAGGGTCCCCGTCGGCGCGCGGATCTCGGCGGGGAAGTTGGGCAGCGTCGAGAGGTCGTTGCCGAAGGACGCCGTCTCGCTGGTGAAGCGGTTGCCGGTGAGCTGCATGCCGTCGCCGGAGTCGCCGGCGAGCCGGATGACGACGCGGTCGAGCTCGACGACGCTCTTGACGAACGGCACCGAGCTCCCCGCCGTGCTGGCGGCGACGGACGGGTCTGTCGTGGTCATCAGTGGTGCACCTCCACCGGCCGAGGTTACGTGTCCGTCACGGCGCGCGGACCTGGAACGCGAGTGACAGTCGGGACGGCCGGGGACCCCGGCACCTGCCTGGGCCAACCCCCGCCGCAGCGGGCCCATTCCGTGAGCGCGGTCGCACCCCGGCGGGGGGCCGCCCGGGGAACGGCCTCCTCGGGGACGGCGTTGGTCGGACGTGCAGCGCTGGAGCAACGGACTCAAGACCGCGGTGCTCCTCGGCCTCATGGGCGGGCTGATCCTCGCCGTCGGTGCCCTGGTCGGTGGCCGGGGCGGACTGCTCGTCGCCCTGGTCGTCGCCCTGGCGGTCAACGGCTACGCCTACCTCAACTCCGACAAGCTGGCCCTGCGGGCCATGCGGGCGTTCCCGGTGACCGAGACGCAGGCGCCGCAGCTGTACGCGATGGTGCGCGACCTGGCCACCGAGGCCCGGCAGCCGATGCCGCGCCTCTACGTGAGCCCGACCGACCAGCCCAACGCCTTCGCGACGGGGCGCAACCCGCGCAACGCGGCCGTCTGCGTCACCCAGGGCATCCTCGAGCTGCTCGACCGCCGGGAGCTGCGAGGGGTGCTCGCCCACGAGCTCTCGCACGTCTACAACCGCGACATCCTGATCAGCTCGGTCGCCGGCGCCATGGCCACGGTGATCACCTACCTGGCGCACATGGCGATGCTCGCCTCGCTGTTCGGGGGCCGGTCGGAGGACGACCGCGGCGGCGGCAACGCGCTCGGCAGCCTGCTGCTGGTGTTCCTCGGTCCGCTGGCGGCCGGGCTGGTGCAGATGGCGGTCAGCCGCAGCCGCGAGTACCAGGCCGACGCCTCCGGCGCGGCGCTGTCGCAGGACCCGCTCGCGCTGGCCTCCGCGCTGCGCAAGATCGCCTCCGGTGCGGCCGCCCGGCCGCTGCCCCAGGAGGACCGGCTGGTGACCCAGAGCCACCTGATGATCGCCAACCCGTTCCGCGGCCAGGGGCTGGCGTCGATGTTCGCCACCCACCCGCCCATGCCCGAGCGCATCGCCCGCCTGGAGCGGATGGCCCGGGACCTCGGCTGAGGGACCCCGTCCTCCTCACCGTGGGGGGCGCCTGCCCGCACCGTGGGAGGATCCCGTCCTCCCCGCCCTCCGCAGGCTCGGGGCGGGACCCGGGACGGGGCCACGCGGCGCGCCTCTGGACGGGGCCGTGGCGGGCCCCTGCAGGGAGCCGGAGCTCGGACGGGCCGCGAGGACCCCGCCGGGCCGGCTCAGGCTGGGACGAGCATGGCGGGAGCCGCCGGCTTGCGCCCGGTGAGGAGCAGCTTGACGGCGTCCCCCGCGGACAGCGGGCGGGAGAAGTGGTAGCCCTGGCCCAGCGGGCAGGCGAGGGACCGGAGCGCCTCGAGCTGGTCGCCGGTCTCCAGCCCCTCGGCGACCACCTCGAGGTTGAGGTCGTGACCCAGCTGGGTGATCGCCGCAACCACGGCGTGCCCCTCGGAGCTGGTCGTCACGCCGTCGATGAAGGACTTGTCGATCTTCAGGCTGTCGATCGGGAAGCGTCGCAGGTAGCTGAGCGACGAGTACCCCGTGCCGAAGTCGTCGAGGGCCAGGCGGACGCCCAGGTCCTTGAGCAGCGCGATCTTGCGGGTCGTCTCCTCGATGTCCTGGGCGAACAGCGACTCGGTGATCTCGAGGGTGAGCAGCGACGCGGCCAGCCCCGACCGGTGCAGCGCGTCGGCCACGTCGCCGACGAGGTCCGGGTGCTGGAACTGCCGCACGGAGACGTTGACGCTCATCCGTAGCCGGCCCAGTGGCGAGCGGTTCTGCCACGCGGCCGCCTGCCGGGTGGCCTCCTGCAGCACCCACCGGCCGATCGGCACGATCAGGCCGGTCTCCTCGGCCAGCGGGATGAACTCCAGCGGGGACACCAGGCCCCGCTCGGGGTGCCGCCACCGCAGCAGGGCCTCGAACCCGACGGTCTGCTGCGACGAGACGTCCACGATCGGCTGGTAGTGCAGTTCCAGCTGCCCGGCGTCGAGGGCGCCGGACAACTCGGCCCGGACCGCGTCGCGCTGCACCTGGGCCGTGTGGTGACTGGGCTGGAAGACCTCCAGCCGGCCCTTCCCGCCCGTCTTGGCCGCGTACATCGCCAGGTCGGCGGCGCGCAGCATTCCGATCCCGCTCGTGGCGCAGGTGTCCGACGTCGCCAGGCCGACGCTCAACCCGGTGCGGATCCGCTGGTCACCGATCTGCACGGGGGCGCGCAGGGAGTCGAGGACGCGGTGGGCGACGCGCTCGGCCTGGTGGGCGCTGCCCGGGCCCGTGATCAGGATCGCGAACTCGTCACCCGAGAGGCGGGCCACCGTGTCGGTGTCCCGGACGCTGGCCACCATGCGGTCGGCGAGGAGCCTGATGAGTGCGTCACCGCCCTCGTGGCCGAGGTTGTCGTTGACCGCCTTCAGGTTGTCCACGTCGAGGAAGAGCACCGCGGACGGCGTGCCGGCCCGCTGGCGGAGCGCGTCGGCCTCGGCGAGCCGCTCGATGAACAGGGCGCGGTTGGGCAGGCCGGTGAGCGTGTCGTGGAAGGCCTGGAAGCGCAGCCGGTTCTCGAGGTCCTTGCGGCCCTCGACCGCGCCGAGCAGGCTGTTGAACGCCCGCCCGGCCTCGCCGATCTGGTCGTCCGAGTCGACGGCGATCCGCTCGAACACCGCCTCGGACCAGTCCCCCGAGCGGGTCGCGGAGGTGATGACGCTCGTCGCCGACCGGAGGTGTCCGCCGAGCACCTCCATGCGCCCGCCGACGACCCCGCGGCAGAGCGCGTAGTTCATCGCACCGACGAGGAAGCCGGCGAGCAGACACGCGCTCTGGAAGACCGGCCGTTCGGTGATCGCCTCGGGCACACCGAGGAGCACGGCGAACGGCGGGAAGATGAGCCCGACGACCAGGCCCAGCCCCACCATGTAGATGGCCATGTCCCAGAACACCCGCGAGGTCAGCCGGAAGCCGCCGCGGAGACGCGGCTGGGGCCGGCCGCTGTCGGAGTGCACGCTCATGCCGGTCAGATCGGGGGCGACGCGCCCCGGCTTGAGCGGTCCGTGTGACGGCGGTCGCGCCCATGACCCTTCGGGGGGATGTCCGCCCGGTCGTTCAAGTTCTGCGGTGGGGTGTCGATCAGGTTGCCATGGAGATCCCCCTGTCCTTCACCGCCGGCCAGCACGTGGGCGACGACCTGTGGGTGTCCGTGCTGGACGGCGGGCCGCGCCAGTACGTCGACCTCGACACCGCTGCCACGAGCTCGGCGTCGGTGGCCGTCGCGCAAGCGGTCCAGGAGTTCCTGCCCTGGTACGCGAGCGTCCACCGCGGCGCCGGCATCCGGTCGCAGCTCACGAGCAAGCGGTACGAGGAGGCGCGGGAGATCATGGTGCGCTTCGTCGGCGGCGACCCGCGCACGCACCTGGCGCTCTTCCCGCGCAACACCACCGAGGCGCTCAACCTGCTGGCCTTCCGGCTCGGGCTGACCAAGGACGACGTCGTCGTGACCACGGCAGTGGAGCACCACGCCAACCTGCTGCCGTGGCGGCGGCACGCCCGGCTGCGGGTCGTCGACGTCGACACGAGCGGGACCTTCGACGTCGCCGCCGTCGAGGCCGCGCTGGACCAGCACCCGAGGCCCCGCGTGCTGGCCGTCACCGGCGGTTCCAACGTCACCGGCTGGTTGCCGGACCTGCGCGCCATCGCCGCCGCGGCACGCCAGCGCGGCGTCCTGGTCGTGGTCGACGGCGCTCAGCTGGTGCCGCACCGCCCGGTGGACATCACCGCCCTGGGCATCGACGTCATCGCGTTCTCGGGCCACAAGATGTACGCGCCCTTCGGCGCCGGCGCGCTGGTCGCGCCGCGCGCCCTCCTCGCCGACGGGGAGCCCTTCCTCGTCGGAGGGGGAGCGGTGGGCGCAGTCTCGTTCGACGACGTCGTCTGGGCGGACGGCCCCGACCGCGACGACGCCGGCTCTCCCAACGTCGTCGGCGTCGTCGCCCTCACCGCGGCCGCCGACGAGCTCCGCAGCGACGGCTGGTCGTCGGTGCGCGCGCACGAGGACCACCTGGTGCGGGCGCTCGACTCCGAGCTGCGCTCCGTGCCCGGGCTGCACCGCCTGGGCCCGGTGACCGGGGACCGGCTGCCGGTCGCCGCCTTCAACCTGGAGGGTGTGCCGCACGGGCTGCTGGCCGCCCGGTTGGCCAACGAGTACGCGATCGGCACGCGCAGCGGCTGCTTCTGCGCGCACCCGTACATGGGCCGGCTGCTCGGCCTGTCCGACGCCGAGGTCGACCGGTTCCACGCCGACGTCCGCGCCGGGGCCCGCCACCGGCTCCCCGGGGCGGTGCGGGTCAGCGCGAACCGGCAGACCTACCTCACCGACATCCCGCTCCTGGGTCAGGCCCTGCGGGAGATCGCCGCCGATCCGGCGGGCGCCGAGCGGTACGTGCTCGACGAGCGCGGCGACTACGTCCCGCGGGTCCGACCGCGCGCGATGGCGTCGGTGTAGCGGTCCTCGGCTGGTGCCCGGCCCGCCGGCCGAGGACCGGCGCGGAGGTCAGCGGTAGTTGTCGAACTGACCTGAGGTACACGGTTGTGTGCGGTCAATGACGTGGCCTCGATCCCCGGCCGCTCACAGCACCCTGCGCGACCTCACTGGCGCACTGACGCCGGGCTGCGGCCGCGCGTGGGAGCGCTCGGCGACGGAGGCGTCGAACGAGCAGTCGTTCACGTGCCGGCCCCGGGGTCGGCCGGCACGGGCCAGCCGGCGACGGAGCCGATCCAGGCCAGCGCGAGCCAGGCACCGGCGAGCGTCCCAGTGCTCGTGCCGTCGGTGACCTCGAGCTGCCACGGCGCACCGGCCTGCCGTGGCCGCCGGGAGCCGGTGTCCGGCACGGCGCGGACCACCTGCCACGACCCGACCGGCAGCGCCCGAGGCGGGCGTCCCGGCGCGACCGCCCAGACGCCCTCCCGTGAGGCCGCTACCAACTCGCCCGGGCCGGATGCCGGCCAGTGCAGCCGGACGACGCCGAGGTCCAGGTAGGCGGCCGGGTCCGCGGGCACCGTCCAGGTCGGGCGGCGGGCGCCGACGGCAGCGTCCGCGCCCAGGGTGACCACGGCGGAGACGGCATGCAGCACGGTGCCGAGCACCCGCCCTGCGCGGGCCTCGGGCGGCGCGTCCTGAACGCTCCACTTGACCAGGCCGCGCAGCTCCGCTTCGCTCACCCGGCCAGCCTGCCGCACAACCTGCCATGGCACGCGGCGGACGGCGCGGTGCTGGTCGAGGCGGCCGGTGTCCGAGGGCGCAGGGAAGGTCACCGCCGTCCGGTGGCCGCGGTGGCCAGCCGGTCCAGGCTGGTGTCGGGGTTCTCGCCGCGCCACCTACGGCGGCAACGGCCAACGCCGCTGACGGGGACGCGGGCACCGGGCACCGGGTACGGGAGGTCAGCGGACGGGGGAGTTGACCGCGCCTATCGGCCCCGTTCCACTAGTCGATCGGCTAGTGGGGCGGTGTGCAGATGGCGCGGACGTCGTCGAGCAGCGCCTGAGCGGCAGTGATCGCTGCCTGCAGCTGCTCGGGCTGGTCCCGAGATGGGCCAGGACGCCGTGGGCCCGGACGGTGAAGCCCGGTGGCGCCGCAGGCAGGCGCCCGGCCGAGGCGATCGCGCCCTTCTCGTTGACCAGCCACCGCCCGGCCCACCCGTGCAGGGCGTGCGCGCACAGGAGCACCGCACGGAACACGCAGCCGGCCACGTAGGCGGTATCCGCCCGTGACACCGCCTTGTGCGCGATGTCCAGGGTGAAGCCGGCCTCCCACCGTCCCGCGCGATGCACACGGCCGTGCGGCAGATGGCCGGCGTCTTCGCGGAGCTGGATCGACCGCTGATCATCAAGCGCCTGCGCGACGGCCGACGCGCCAAGGCCGCACAGGGCGGGAAGGCCGTCGGGCGCTACCCGTTCGGCTGGTCCAAGGACGGCGAGGTCGCCCGCGAGCAGCGCGTGCTGGTCGCCGTCCGTGACCTGCGCGCCGACGGGCTGCGCTGGCGGGACGTCGCCGACCGGCTCAACGCCGGCGGTGCTGCCTACCGGCCTCGCAAGGCCGACGCATGGACGGCCGCCGGGCCGGCGAAGGTCGGCCGACGCGCCGATATCGGTTGAGCCCGCCCGCCAGGACGGCGAGCGCCCGTCCAGGCCCACGACGACGCCGACTGCGATCGGAACGAGCAGTCGGCGTTGCCGCGCAGCTTCCAGGCCATCTCAGCCGGTGACGCCGAACTGCACCGCTGATCTTGGGAAAGCGTGCATCACCCGCCGATGCCGACACCCGGACTGGTCATCCCCGACGCGCCCCGCTTTCGTCGGGAGAGCTTATTCCGACGGTCAAGGAAGTGCCGCTGCCACAACTACCCAACAGTCGGGGGAGCCAGGGCGGCGCCGCCGGGCATGGGTCCTTAGCTCAACTGGTAGAGCACCCGTCTCCAAAGCGGGTGGTTGGGGGTTCGAGTCCCTCAGGGCCTGCGTCAGTCGTTCGGGTTGTTGTTCTCGTAGCTGTTCTCCCGGTTCTGCACTCCTGTGTCGGGGAAGGTGGCCTGCTCCGGGCGCTCGTCCTCCGGGCGCTCGTCCTCCGAGCACACGAACACGGGCGGTGCATTCGGGCCGTCCGGGGTACGTGGCGGTGCACTCGATCTGCCCGGTCTGGTACAGCCCGCGCGGCTCCGGAGGCGTTCCTGAACGCGGACGGTGGTCGCCTCCGTGGCCGGCGAGGGCGGGCGTGCCCGTCAGGACGATGCCGGCCGTGACGCCGGCGACGACCAGGCGGCGCAGTGTTGTGCGTTCATGGCTGGCTCCTCACATGCACGTGGGCTCGTTGACCCGGGACTGGCGGGTCTCCCCGTTGGCCTGGGTCGAGCTGTATCCGTAGCGGCAGGTGGTTCCGTCGGCAGTTGTGTACTGGGCGCTGCTGGACTGCTGCGAGACGTTGCCCGTCTGCACGATGTGGTCCCGCCCCTTGTTGGAGACGATGTCGTTGCTGCCGACCGGCTCCTCGAACTCCGTCGAGCCCTTGCGGTTCTGAACGACGCGGTCGCCGTCGGTGCTCGTGACGGACTGCGTCTCGAGACACGCCCCCTCGAAGCACTCGGCGTAGCGGTCGACCGTGGCGCCCTGGCCGTTGCCCGGCTCGTCCGGTGGAGCGGCGAGGGCGGGGCTGGCCGTGAAGGCGAGTGCGACGGTGGCCGCGTCGGTCAGTGCGGCGCTGGTCAGCGTGCGCATCAGCGGCCGTCATCCCAGGAGTTGTGGTGGTGGCGGTCGTTCCCGTGCCCGCGGTTCCCGTCGAACCACGTGCACAAGTCGTGCAGGCGTGCGTCCACGTCAGCCTCCTCGGAGACGGCCTCACCGGTCTCCGGGTTGATGACCAGGTCGAACGTGACGACGCCCTTCTTGAAGTACGCCAGGTCCGGGATCCCCGCCGCCTCGAAGGCCGCGGCGTCCACCGGTCCGAGCTCGGGGAACGGGAACAGGATCGACGGTCCGTGGTAGACCCCGATGATGTGCGTGCCGTCAGCGCTGAACAGCTCCGTTGTCGGGCCGGAAATGTCGAGCTCATCGATCACCTCGCCCGTGTCCTGACGTGTGAGGTCGATGGTGAACCCGCCGCGCAGCTCGAGCAGCATGTCACCGTCGGGCAGTGCCGTCTCCCGGCCCTCCACCTCGGTCACGTCACCGGCGGACAGCGTGACGGTCGTGCCGCACGCCTCGATGTCGATCGGGTCGTAGTAGGCGGGGTCCAGCTCCTCCATCGGAGTCCAGTCGCCGCTGCCCTCGGGCAAGCTGGGATCGTCGTGCGCCAGCGCCGGCGATGCCGTGAGGCTCAGACCGGCGCCTGCGACGATAACCAGGCTGGCGCGTGCGAAACGGTTCATGGGGGCTCCTCGCTGAGAGATTTCAACCTGCAGTCGGTCGTTTGACCTGCGTAGGGCCCTGATGAGCCTCCCCCTGACCCCGGGCAGGACTGTGAATTGCGCCACAGCGCATGTCCATAGGTCTTGCAGCAAACATCCAGGTCACCGTCGTCGTCGACCCGCCAGTCGTTACGACCCGCAGGTGCCCGTTCACGGGGTCAGTGCGGCTGGTCCGCGCCATGACACGAGCCGACTTGTCGGCTTAGGCGTCGTCCGCTTCGGTAGCAGCGCGCGGCGTCCTGGGCTGCGCTTATGGCTCGGGACGATCTACACAGAGCGACGGACCGGCGCCTGCGTGCGAGGGCAGCAGCGGTGAACCGGCGGCGCGACAGGGCGCCGTGGCGGGCCACCCGATGTGCGAGTCGATCACCATCGTGATCACGCACCGGGAGTTTCTCGGTTTGCGGGACAGTCATACGCTCGCCCGCGGTGAAGCTCACCGCGTTGGCCACCCGCATGCCCTCGCGGGTGCGCAGGCGGATCAGGTCGGCCTCGAACTCGGCGACCTTCGCCAGCACGTTGCACAGCAGCCGCCCCACCGGATTGTGCGGGTCGTACACCGACCCGCCCAGGCTCAGCCGGACCTGACGCCGGGTCAGCTCCTCGGCGATGGCGCGTGCGTCAGGCAGGGAGCGGGCCAGCCGGTCGAGCTTGGTCACCACCAAGGTGTCGCCCTCCCGGCAAGCGGCCAGCGCCTCGCGCAGCCCGGGGCGCTCGCGGTTGGTGCCGGTCAGGCCGTGGTCGACGTAGATCCGACCTGAGTCGACGCCGAGGGCGGGCAGCCCGTCGCGTTGGGCGGTGAGGTCCTGGGCGTCGGTGGATACCCGGGCGTAGCCGATCGACAGCGCCGTCATGGCGCACCTCCACAGGCAGGCCGCAGCCGGCGCTCCGGTGCGTCGGTCACCGGCGACGGCCGCAGCCGCTACGGGCGGACGGTGATCACCGCGGACATGCGCTGCCTGCCTTTGCACACATTGATCACCCGAGCAGGTGAAAACCCGGTGCCCGCGAGGGGACCCCTGTGCGGGGACGGCGGACCGAGGCCTCGGACCTGTCCCTAGAGGCGGCCCACGGGACACACCGGGCTTGATCCGCTCACTTGACGGTCGGCCGGGGTTGCTCGGCGGCTGTGATTCCCTGCTGGGACCTCGGGTCAGGTCCGTCCGGACCGGCTACGGCGTGTCCTTGCAATCTTGACCGACGGGAAGTCAGCGGTCGAGCGTCCCTGCGTGTGTGAGGTCTTCCGCGATCGCGTGCAGCTTTCGGTTGGTGTCCTGGCTGAGCTTGGCTAGTACATCGAATGCCTGATCCGCGGTGATCTTGAACCGCTCCATCAGGATGCCCTTGGCCTGCCCGATGATGTCCCGGTTCACCAGGGCGATGGCTGCGTGTTCCAGCTTCTGGGCGTCCGCGACGGCGATGGCGGCGTGGCTGGCCAGCAGCAACCCGATGTGCTCAGACTCGTCGGTGAAGGCCGCCTTCTCATGGGCGAGCAGGTCCAGCGCGCCCAACGTGTCCTCGTGGACGAACAGTTGCAGGCACAACATGCTGCCCACTCCCCGCGCTGCGGCGCGGGGGCCGAGGACGGGCCAACGGGGGTCGGCGGCCAGGTCGTCGACCCGGACCGTCTGCTGTTGCCACATGGCGTCCAGGCACGGCCCCTGACCGGTCTCGTTCTGGAGGGCATCGAACCAGGCGGCCAGGTCTCCCGTGGCGGCGGCTGAGTAGACGTGGCGGCGTGCGCGGACCATGGTGATCGTGGCCTGGTCGGCGCCGGGCACCATCGCCACCGCCAGGCTCACGACGCGGTCCAACACCTGCTGAGGATCGAGCTGCTGCATGCCACGCGCGGCCTCGGCCAGTCGCCGGGCCAGCTCGTCCAGAGCGGCCGTCGTGCCGGTGTCCTGCGCCGAGGGCTGCCCCGGCTGTTTCAGATTCTCACCGCCCGGAGTGCTCACACCGCACCCTGACACGGACCAGCCAGCCCGGGCAGTCCCCCGTGCGCCAGGCGGCCCCGCGTGCGGCTTCTACACACGCGCGGCCCGACCCGCTGCCGTGCAATGGCGCGACAGCGGGCTGCGTTCAGCACAACACACCGGCGCGCGGCGCGCGTTCACAGGGACCAGCCCGGCTCGAGGCCGACTGGGCGTAGGGCGGCCCGAACAGGACCACACGCAGTCGAACGACAAGACCGCCAGGGCAGGCCCCAGGCCCGGACAGGCGCCTGGCCCACAACTGGACGCCGGCCGAGGGGCGGTGGTCCTGCGCATCGACGACATGCGGACCGAGCAGTGGTGGCCGGACTACACCGCCCAGGTCCTCCAGCACGGCGTACGCAGCTCACTGTCGGTCCCGGTGCCCCTACCAGGGGACGGTCATCGGCGCCCTGAACGCGTAGTCGAGCAAGCCGGCGACCTTCGCCACACCCGCGGCTCTGGACGCGACGCTGATCGTCGCCGAGATCGTCGCGGTCGCGATGGTCAAACACCCAGGCGCATGGCCGACTCGCGGTGGAAGCGGCCAATCTGCGCCTCGCCATGGAGTCGCGGGCGGTCATCGAGCAGGCCAAGGGTCTGATTATGTCGCAGCGGCACGTAACCGCCGAACAGGCCTTCGAGGTCCTGCGAGAGGCGTCGATGCGATACAACCGCAAAGCGTTCTTCAAGCAGATCCGCAGGAGCGCCCTGGCGCAGTGTCAGCTGTCGGTCAGGCTGACCGACGCCGACGGGCACACCATCAGGCGGCCGCCCGGCTCGTGGGCCCGGGAAGATGCAAGGGCCCGCCGGAGGCGGGCCCTGCGCTCACACACCAAGGCGTGTGAGGGGCTGTGTCACCACCCTGGCGGACCGGCGACACTCCGCCCAACGGCACGGGCGAGCGTCCCGTTCCCCGTCCTCCGACGGAGGGAGGTGTGCGGACGCGCGGCGGCCGTCAGCCGGTGTCGACCAGCCTCCGGAGTCCCTTCGGGGATGCCTGACCACACCGCAGCGGCCGACCCTCAGCGGCCGCCATCACTGCGTGGTCACGGCCGTGGTGGTCCGCTCATTTGCGGACTCCGTGCGGACCCGACCACCCCGACACCGCGATAACCTGCGGGTATGCCGCAGGTCAGCGGTAGTTGTCGAACTGCAGGGCGACGTCGAGGTCCTTGCCGCGCAGCAGCTGCTGGACCGCCTGCAGGTCGTCCCGCTTCTTGCCGCTGACCCGGAGCTGGTCGCCCTGGATCTGCGCCTGGACGCCCTTGGGACCCTCGTCCCGGATGATCTTGGCGATCCTCTTGGCCGTGTCGGACTCGATGCCCTGCTTGATGCGAGCGCCGATCTTGTACGACTTCCCGGAGGACTGCGGCTCGCCGGCGTCGAGCGACTTCAGCGAGATGTTCCGCTTGACCAGCTTCTCCTTGAACACCTCGAGCGCGGCCGAGACCCGCTCCTCGGTGTCGGCCTGGAGCGTGACGCCCTCCTCGCCCGCCCAGGCGATGGTGGCGTTGGTGCCGCGGAAGTCGAAGCGCTGCGACAGTTCCTTGGCGGCCTGGTTGAGGGCGTTGTCGACCTCCTGGCGGTCGACCTTGCTCACCACGTCGAACGACGAGTCGGCCATGTGTCGGTTGCTCCTTCGATCTGTCGTCGACCCGCCACGGCGCGCCTCGGGGCACCGCCGGAGCCGGTCTCCGGTGTCTTGTACGATCTCCCGGTACCACCACGGCGGGTTGCCCGAGTGGCCAATGGGAGCGGACTGTAAATCCGTCGGCTTAGCCTACGAAGGTTCGAATCCTTCACCCGCCACACCCGGTGCGCAGCGGCCCCCGACCTCCGCAGAGGTCGGGGGCCGCTGCGCGTCTCAGGGGGTCGTGGGGGCGCGGGCGCCTGCGACGGCGGTGCGCTCCAGCGGCTGCCCGCCGAGGAACAGCCAGCCGAAGGCGATCTCCACCTGGCGGGTGCACCGGACCGTGACCTCGACCCCGTCGGTCCCGGTGGACCAGGCGTCCAACGCCGTCCCGCCGTCGGCGAGCTGGTCGGCCACGGCCGTCTGCGTGCTCGCGCGGGTCAGCGGCAGCGCCGTCCCCACGCCGGTCGCGTAGAGGGCTGCCTCGTCGGTGGCGTTGGCCGCCGCCAGCGCAGCGCCGTCGCAGACCGACTGCACCGCCTGCTGCTCCAGGAAGGCGTCGGACGCCGCGATGGCGCCGAAGGCCATCAGCGCGGCGACCAGCCAGCAGACCAGGACGAGCGGCAGCGTCGAGCCGCCCTCGGCGTCGTCCTCGTCCCGTCGCACGCGGGCACCCTAGGCGACCGCAGTGCCCGTCCACGGGCTGCGGACGGGGCTGTGGACGGCTGTGGACCCGATCGGGGGACCCACGGTCAGCCGCGCGCGGGGCTGTGGACCGCCCGCAACACGCCGGCCGGCCGCTCGCCGGGCGGACCGTCGGGTCCCACGCCCCGTGCGGGTCGCGCCTGTCACCCGATCAGGGTACCGACGGTCACGTGTCGTGATCGTGAGTGACGGCATGACGCCTCCTGCTGCCGTGGTGATCAGCGGTGCCTGCGCGGAACGGGTGACGGGCAGCAATCTCTCCGGCGCGGTCCGTACCCATCGCTCTGCCCCCGCGCCTGGACGACCACCGCACATGCCAGTCCCAGAGTCCCTGTGGAGGTCTCATGAGCAAGCGGGCACGTTCGAAGAAGCGGAGAAGGACGGGGCGGGACGTCCCGCCCAGCAGGTGGCCGGCCGTCGTGGTCGTCGCCGTCGTGGCGGCGTTGATGGCGGTGGTCGTCGTCGAAACCGGATCCGTCAGCGGGGTGTGGACGGTTGTCGCCGCGGTGGCCGTGGTGCTCGCCCTGCTGGGCCTGGGCCTGTGGAGCCGCCGCTGACCCACGTCGGAGCCAGCTCCCGTCCGGAAGGCACCTCCCCGGGCGGCGCCGGTCCCCGCCCTCGGACGGGGCGCCCCGTGGTGGAGCCTCGCAGCCGTGACGCCGGCTTCGGGACCTGGTCCTGCCACGACACGCCGGGCGGCCGGCTCCCACCCGGCGCCGGAGTCCCTGCTGACACAGCGGACGCCACGCGTACTACTGATGGAGTACACGCGGTCACGTTCTGTGACGCTGAGTAACGCCATGACGCCTGTCTGGGGCGCGACGTTCGGCGGTGCTTGCCTCTAACGGGTGACGGGCAGCAATCTCTCCGGCGCGGTCCGTACCCATCGCTCTGCCCCCGCGCCTGGACGACTGCCCAGTTCCCCACACAGCAGTCCTTCATGCCTGAGGAGGCGTCATGAGCAGCACCGTCAAGCTCGTCAGCACCCGTGGTCACAAGTGGAGCCGGGGTCACAAGTGGAGCCGTGGGCACAAGTGGAGCCGGCAGGCGGCCTGACCTCCTGACGCACCCGCCGCCGACGCGACACCTCGTCGACCGACCGGCACTCGTCGCGGCGGCTGCGGGTGCACGTGACGCCTCGCCGGCCTTCCTCTCACTCGACCGAGGGGAGGGCGTTGGAGAGACCGCGGAGGAGTAGCGTCCCGCTGTTAGCCTCGGCCCCGCCCACCTCCCCCCGGCGAAGACAGGTGTCAGTGGCCGAGCAGGACGCAGTCGAGCAGCGCCCGCGGACTGCCCTGTTGGGGCCCTCTGCGATCGGCTGGCTGAGTCTCGTCATCGCGCTGCCGGCGGCCCTGTGGGTGGGGTCGACCGGCTTCCTGCTGGTGAACCCGGTGGTCGTGGTCGCCATCCTGGCCGGCCTCGTCGTGGCCGAGTGCTACAACCTCCACGTCGAGTTCCGTCGACAGGGTGTGTCGATCTCGGCCACCGAGCTGGTCTTCGTCGTGGCCCTCGTGGAGGTGGGTCCCACCTGGACCGCCCTCACCCGAGCCCTGGCGGTCGGCGCCGTCTGCATCGCGCAGCGCTTCAGTCCCGCCAAGGTCATCGCCAACACCGCAGTGGCGGTCGTCGAGGTGGCCGTCGCCTTCGGCGTGCTGCAGCTGCTGCCGGTCGGAGAGGTGACCGAGCCGGTCACGTGGCTGTCCTACCTGGTCGCGGTCGCCCTCGCCACGCTCGTCGGCGGCGTGCTCATCCGCTTCGCGATCGTGGCCACGCAGGGGTATCCCGGCCGCGCCCTGTGGACCAGCCTGTTGCTCGCCACCGCGACGGTCACGCCCATGGCGGTCCTCGTCGGGCTGTCGGTGCTGCTCCTGGTCGACGCCACGGTGTGGTCGCTGCTGCTCATCGCACCGCTCACGATGGGCCTCGTCCTCCTCTACCGCCGGTTCGCCGCCGTCTCGCGCGAGCGGCAGGACCTGGAGAAGGTCTACGCCTTCGCCCGGCAGGTGGAGCAGATCCTCGCCGACGAGGACGGGCCGCGACGGTTGGTCGAGGCCATCCGTGAGCTCTTCAACGCCGAACGCGTGGCGTTGTGGCTGCCGCCGTACCTCGACGAGGAGCCGCGGCTCGTCGTCGCGTCGGACGACGGTCGGAGCTGGTACGACGGCCCGAGTGACCCCGACGACCTCTTCCGGCGGCGGGCCACCGAGGGAGCGGTCCAGGGGCCGCTGCTGGTGTCACTCACTCGCGCCACCGAGGCCGAGGCGGTCGCCCTCTCCCGCCGCGGTGCCCACGACCTGCTCGCCGCGCCGGTGGCCACCGCCGCCGGGGAGCCGGGCTACCTCGAGGTGTGTGACCGGCGCCACGACATCGTCACGTTCGCCGACGGTGACCGGGCCGCGCTGGACTCGATGCTGACCCACGTCAACGCCGCCATCCGGCAGCAGCAGCTGCTGACCCAGATCCGGTACGACGCCGACCACGACCGGCTGACCGGGCTGCCCAACCGGCAGCGTCTGGCGGTGGAGATCGACCAGCTGCTCGAGGCCGACCCCCTCGCGGGGCGAGCAGGGCTCATCCTGGCCTCGCTGGACAACTACACCGAGGTCACCGACACGCTCGGCCACGCGGCCAGCGACGAGCTGCTGCTGGTCACCGCCGGCCTGCTCCGCGAGCACGCGCCGCCGCAGGCCCTCGTGGCCCGCATGGAGGGCGAGCAGTTCGCCGTCCTGCTGCCCGGTCTGTCGCTGCCGGCGACCGAGCGGGCCGCGCGCCGGCTGCGCGAGGCGACCTCCACGCGGGCCCGGGTCGCCGGCCTGGACCTCGAGGTGACGCTCACCATCGGCGTCGCTGCCGCCCCGGCGCACGGCGCGGACGCCGGCACGCTCATGCAGCGGGCCGACGTCGCCCTCCTGGCCGGCGCCGGCAAGAGCGGCGTGGCCAGCTACCACCCGGTGCTCGACCAGCAGAGCCTGCGCCGCCTGCAGCTGGGCACCGAGCTGGAGCAGGCGATGGCGGACGGCGACATCAGCGTGGTCTTCCAGCCGATCATCGACGCCCGCACCTCCGACATCGTCTCGGTCGAGACGCTGGTGCGCTGGGCGCACCCCCGGTACGGGGCGGTCGCGCCGGACGAGTTCATCCACCTGGCCGAGCAGATCGGCCGGATCGGCCCGCTGACCGACCACGTGCTCGACCTGGCGCTGGCCCGCTGCCGGCGGTGGCTGGACCAGGACATCGCGCTGTCGGTCGCCGTCAACCTCTCCGCCCGCTGCCTCACCGAGCCGGACCTCGTGGACCGGGTGCGGCGCGCGCTGCGCCGTCACGCCGTCCCCGGCGAGCTGCTGACGCTGGAGCTCACCGAGGGCAGCGTCGTCGACGACTCGGTGCGCAGCAGCAGCGTCCTGACCGACCTGCACGCCCTGGGCCTGCGGCTGTCGATGGACGACTTCGGCACCGGCTACTCCTCGCTGTCCCAGCTGCGCCACCTGCCCATCGACGAGGTGAAGATCGACAAGTCCTTCGTGCTGGGGATGTCGACCAGCCAGAGCGAGTCGTTCATCGCCCGCTCGATCATCGAGCTGGCGCACAACCTGGGCCTGCGCGTGGTCGCCGAGGGCGTCGAGGACGAGCTGACGCGCAACCTGCTGGCCGAGATGGGCTGCGACAAGCTGCAGGGCTTCCTGGTCAGCCGGCCGCTGCCCGACGAGCGGCTGGAGAAGTGGATCCTGGCCCGCACCGGCGTCCGCTCGGCCGTGCCCGGGACGCCGCACCGGCGCCTGTTCGTGCGCTCCTGAGCGCCCCGGGGACCCCCTGCGACGGACCACCGGAGGCGTCGGGTACAGTTCCTGGCGGCTCGAAGCCCGCCCCTTTAGCTCAGTCGGCAGAGCGTCTCCATGGTAAGGAGAAGGTCTACGGTTCGATTCCGTAAAGGGGCTCTGGAACAACACAGTGGCCGCTCGGCCCGGTCGCCGAGACCGGGTCGCACGGCCACGTCCGGCGGTGTAGCTCAGCCAGGCAGAGCAAGCGGCTCATAATCGCTGTGTCACCGGTTCAAATCCGGTCACCGCTACTCCCGACGGACCCCACCTGTGGGGTCCGTCGCCGTGTCCGGCGTCCGCCGGTCCCGGACCGACAAGGCGAGGAGCGCCCCGTGGCAGCCACCGACATCCGTCCGAAGATCACCCTGGCCTGCCAGGAGTGCAAGAGCCGGAACTACATCACCCGCAAGAACCGGCGCAACGACCCCGACCGGCTCGAGCTGAAGAAGTTCTGCCCCAAGGACCGCAAGCACACGGTGCACCGCGAGACGCGCTGACCCAGCGGTCCAGCGAGAGGGAGGGCGGGAGCATGGCGCTCGATCCGGCACTGGTCGGGCGCGGCTACCCGCCCTCCGCCGTCTACGAGGTCGGCCGGCAGAAGATCGCCGAGTTCGCCGACGCGATCGGTGCGCCCGACGCGGTGCACCGGGACGCCGATGCGGCCCGCGCGGCCGGGTACCCCGACGTGATCGCGCCGCCCACCTTCGCCATCGCCCTCACGCTGTCGGCGGCCGGCGTCGTCGTCGAGGACCCCGACGTCGCCCTGGACTACAGCCGCGTCGTCCACGGCGAGCAGCGCTTCACCCACCACCGGCCCATCCGCGCCGGTGACCGGCTGGTCGCCACGCCCACCATCGAGGCCGTGCGCAGCGTCGGCGGCAACGACCTGCTCACCACGCGGGTGGACGTCGCCACCGAGGACGGCGAACCGGTCTGCTCGGCCACCTCCATGCTCGTCGCCCGGGGGACCGCGTGAGCGGACAGGGGCGTGAGCATCGCAGCGAGCGCCAGCGAGCGAGGAGCGGAGCGGCCCCCGGGAGCGAACGGAGAGCATCGTGAGCCCCACGGTGCGGGCCGCCGACGTCGCCGTCGGCACCGAGCTGCCCGAGCAGACCTACCCGGTCACCCGCGCCGACCTGGTCCGCTACGCCGGTGCCTCCGGCGACTTCAACCCGATCCACTGGAACGAGCGGGTGGCCACCGAGGTCGGCCTGCCCGGCGTGATCGCGCACGGGATGCTCACCATGGCCCTGGCTGCGCGCGCCGTCACCGCCTGGGCCTGTGACCCGGGCGCACTGGTCGAGTACCACGTGCGGTTCGGCCGGCCGGTCGTCGTGCCCGACGACGGCACGGGCGCGCAGGTGACCGTCCGCGGGAAGGTGGGCGCGCTGGGCGAGGACGGCCGCGCCCGGGTCGACCTCACGGTCACCAGCGGCGGCGAGAAGGTGCTCTCGCTGGCCCGCGCCACCGTCCAGCTGGCGTGAGGTCGCGGCGGGCCGGGCTGCTGCTCGGTGCCGTCCTGCTGCTCCCCGCTTGTGGCACCTCCTTCGTCGACACCCTGGCCGCCGAGCGCTCACCCGCCCCGCAGCAGCCTCCCGCGACGCCGTCCGACGGCGACTGCGCCGGGCGCGCCGAGCCCGACCCCGACCGGCCCGTCGTCGAGCTCGACGTCCGGCTGGCCGACGACCTGCGCACCGTCACCGGCACCGAGACGGTCGTCTTCACGCCCGACCTGCCCACCGGCGAGCTGGTCTTCCGGCTGGTGCCCAACGGCCCCGACCCTGCCACCGCCGGCAACCGCCTGGTCGTGGACGCCGCGCGTGGGGACGACGTGGCCGGCAGCGGCTACGAGGACGCGGGAGCCGAGGATCCCGGGGGTCTGTACGTCGTCCGGCTGGCCGACCGGCTCGCCGCCGGCGAGGCGACCGAGGTGGCCCTCGACTTCACGCTCACGCTCGGCCAGGGCGGGTTCGAGCGGGTGGGTGCGGCCGGCGGCGTCTACTGGTGGGCCAGCGGCGCGCCGCTGCTGGCGTGGGAGCCCGGGGTCGGCTGGGCCCGCGACCCGTTCGTCGACCTCCCCGGCGAGACCGCGACCAGCCCTGCCGCCGACACCACCATCCGCGTCTCGGCGCCCGAGGCGCTCAGCGTCCTCATGACCGGCGACCAGGCCGAGCCCTCCGCGCCGCGGGACGGCCGCCGCACCTGGACGTCGGTCGAGCCGGTCGCCCGGGACGTCAGCGTCGCGGTGGGCGGGTTCGACACCGCGAGCGCCACCAGCGACGGCGGGGTCGAGGTGACGACCGGCGTGCTCCCCGGTGCGGACGTCCCGGCCCGCGAGCTCACCGCGTGGACGCTGGCGGCGATCGACGAGCTCGAGGCCCGATTCGGCCGCTTCCCGTACGCGACGCTCACCGTGCCGCTGCTGCCCGACGACGGAGGCGGCATCGAGTACCCCAGCTCGATCCTGCTGGCCGGAGCCGACCGGCTCGTGCTGGTGCACGAGGTCGCGCACATGTGGTTCTACGGGATGGTCGGCGACTCGCAGTTCCGCGACCCGTGGCTGGACGAGGCCTTCGCCACCTACGCCGAGTCGATCGTCTTCCCGGTGTCCGAGGAGACGGCGGGGCAGGCGCTGGACACCCCCGGCGAGGTCGGCGCGGGGATGGACGAGTTCGACACCGCCGGGGGCTACTTCCGCCGCGTGTACGCCAAGGGTGGCGCCGCGCTCCTGGCCGCCCGCGAGGCCGCCGGCGCCGAGGCGTTCGACGCCGCGCTGCGCTGCTACGTCGACGCCAACGCCTGGACGATCGCCACCCCGGACGACGTCGCCCGGGCGCTGCAGGACCTGCCGGCGGCACTCGACGTCCTCATCGAGGCGGGCGCCCTCGACGAGTGAAGGACCCCGTCCTCCTCACCGCTGGCGAGCTCGCGGTGAGCCTCTGGACGAGGCCGGCCCGGGACGGGGCCTCGCCGAGCCTGTGGACGAGGCCGGGGTCCGCGCTCAGCCGGCCGAGCCGAGGAGGCGCTGCATCCGGGTCACGCCCTCGACGAGGTCGTCGTCGCCCAGGGCGTAGGACATCCGCAGGTAGCCCGGCGTGCCGAAGGCCTCGCCGGGGACGACGGCGACCTCCGCCTCCTCGAGGACGATCTCGGCGAGCTGCACGCTGTCGGCCGCCGTCCGCCCACCGATCGGCCGGCCCAGCAGCGCCTTGACCGACGGGTAGACGTAGAACGCGCCGCGCGGCTCCGGGCAGGCGACCCCGGGGATCTCCCGCAGCATCGACACGATCGTGCGCCGCCGCCGGTCGAAGGCCTCCCGCATCGCGGCGGCGGCCGACAGGTCGCCGCTCAGCGCGGCGACCGCGGCCGCCTGCGACACGTTCGCCACGTTGGAGGTGGCGTGCGACTGCAGGTTGGTGGCGGCCTTGACGACGTCGGCCGGCCCCACCACCCAGCCGACCCGCCAGCCGGTCATCGCGTAGGTCTTCGCGACCCCGTTGACGACGACGCAGCGGTCGGTGAGCTCGGGGACGACGACCGGCATCGACGGCGCGGTCGCCCCGTCGTAGGTGAGGTGCTCGTAGATCTCGTCGGTGAGCACCCACAGGCCGTGCTCGTACGCCCAGCGGCCGATCTCCTCGACCAGCTCGGGCGGGTACACCGCGCCGGTCGGGTTGGACGGCGAGCAGAACAGCAGCACCTTGGTGCGCGGCGTCCGGGCGGCCTCGAGCTGGGCCACCGACACCAGGTAGCCGCTCTCCTCGTCGGCCACGACGGGCACCGGCACGCCGCCGGCCAGGGCGATCGCCTCGGGGTAGGTGGTCCAGTACGGGGCGGGCAGCAGGACCTCGTCGCCCGGGTCGAGCATCGTGGCGAAGGCCTCGTACACGGCCTGCTTGCCGCCGTTGGTCACCAGCACGTTGGCCGGGGTGACCTGCAGGCCCGAGTCGCGCGCGGTCTTGGCGACGATCGCCTCCTTGAGCGCCGGGAGCCCGCCGGCGGGGGTGTACCGGTGCATCGCGGGCTGACGGCAGGCGGCGACGGCGGCCTCGACGATGTAGTCCGGCGTCGGGAAGTCCGGCTCGCCGGCGCCGAAGCCGATCACCGGCTTGCCCGCGGCCTTGAGCGCCTTGGCCTTCGCGTCCACCGCCAGTGTCGCCGACTCGGTGATGGCGGCGATGCGGCGGGACACGCGCCGGTCGACGGGCGGCGGGCCGGGGGACGGGGCAGCGGACTCCGGGGGGGAGACGGCGGTCATGCCCCCATCATGTCGGAGGAGGTCACGGGCGGTCGCCTCCGATCCCGACCGGGACGTCGGTGGCCGCCGTCCGCGCCGGCACGGCGGCGCCCCTCACCCGGGATGTTGGTCGGCGCCCTCCGCGGTCCCGTACACTGGCTGCCCTGGGGCCCACTGACCCCGCCACCGGCGTGCCCCGGAACCCCTCGCGGGAACGGTGCCGACCGGAGCGGGCCACGCGGTCCCGGGCGGCCCCGTCCCGAGCCCCGCCCCGAGCGGGCGAGGGGTGGGTGAGGAGGGGGTCCTCCAAGGGGTGTAGCTCAATTGGCAGAGCAGCGGTCTCCAAAACCGCAGGCTGCAGGTTCAAGTCCTGTCACCCCTGCCCGTGCCGCCGGCCCCCACCGGTGACGTGCACGACCCGTACGACAGCACCACCACCGACCACCGGCCTGAGGACGACGGCCACCACCAGCGAGGCGAGCGAGGCGCAGTGAGCGACGAGAAGCCGGCACGCGAGGGCGACCCCCGCGCCGAGCCGACCGACGAGCAGCTCGACCGCGAGGCGCCGGGCGTCGACGACGCCGCAGAGCTGGAGGCCGCCGAGGCCGAGGTCGCCGCCGAGGCCGAGAGCGACGAGGACAAGGTCGTGGCCGCTCGGCCGACGGGCGCCCGCCGGGGTGGCCGGATCACCGCCGGGGACGACGAGGACGACGAGACGGCTCCCCGCTCCCGCCGGGCCGCCCGCGAGCGCACGCCGTCCCGTCCGGCCGGCCGGCACGCCGAGGGCGGGCCGACCCGGTCGCGGACCGCCGCGGAGCGCGACCGCGCCGCCGAGGCGCGGGAGCGCCGCAGCCTCCGGCGCTTCCTCCGCGAGGTCGTCGCCGAGCTGCGCAAGGTCATCTGGCCCGGACGTCGTGAGCTGATCACGTACACGACCGTCGTCATCGTGTTCGTGGCCTTCATCGTCGCGCTGGTGGCCGGCCTGGACCTCCTCTTCGCCCAGGGCGTGCTCGCCGTCTTCGGCTGAGCCCACCCGCGCCTGCACCACCGACAAGGAAGAGACACCGTGACCGACCCCCGCGAGCCCTTCGAGACCGACAGCGCGGTCGAGACAACCGAGCTCGACGACGACCGCTTCGACGTGCGCGGCACGACGGACGTCGAGACCGGCGCCGGCGAGACCGGCGCCGCTGAGGGCTCCGTCGACACCGCCGACCAGGACGCCCTCACCGGCGTGGCCGACGTGGTGCCCGAGGTCGAGAGCGGCGACCCCGACAGCCTGATCACCGACCCGCTGGCCGCCCCCGCGGCGTCCTCCGACCTCGACCAGGCCGAGGACGAGGAGGAGACCGACCCCGCCGAGGCGATGCGCAAGGTGCTGCGCAGCCAGTTCGGCGACTGGTACGTCATCCACTCGTACGCCGGCTACGAGAACAAGGTGAAGACCAACCTGGAGTCGCGCATCCAGTCGCTGGACATGGAGGACTACATCTTCCAGATCGAGGTGCCCACCGAGGAGGTCACCGAGATCAAGAACGGCAAGCGCACCCAGGTCAACCGCAAGAAGCTGCCCGGCTACCTGCTCGTCCGCATGGACCTCAACGACGAGTCCTGGGGCGCGGTGCGCAACACCCCCGGGGTCACCGGGTTCGTCGGGGCGACGTCGCGCCCCTCGCCGCTGAGCATCGACGAGGTCGTCGGCCTGCTCGCGCCCGCGGCCGGCCCGCAGACGACCCGCGCGGCGGAGACGACCAGCGCCGCCGCGGCCGCCGCACCGACCGCCGTCGTCGACTTCGAGGTCGGCGAGTCGGTCACCGTCATGGACGGCCCGTTCGCGACCCTCCCGGCCACGATCAACGAGATCAACGCCGAGCAGCAGAAGCTGCAGGTGCTGGTCTCCATCTTCGGCCGGGAGACGCCGGTCGAGCTCTCGTTCAACCAGGTCCAGAAGCTGTAGTAGAAGGGCCTCGGCCCTCGCTCCGCTCGGTCCGGGGCCCTGCACCGAGGCCGTTCCACCACCTCACCAGAAGGAAGTCATGCCCCCCAGGAAGCGGTTGACCGCGGTCATCAAGCTCCAGATCAACGCCGGTGCGGCCACTCCCGCGCCGCCCGTCGGTCCGGCGCTGGGCCAGCACGGCGTCAACATCATGGAGTTCTGCAAGGCGTACAACGCCGCCACGGAGTCGCAGCGCGGCAACGTGATCCCGGTCGAGATCTCGGTCTACGAGGACCGCTCGTTCACCTTCGTCACCAAGACGCCACCGGCGGCCCGCATGCTGCTCAAGGCGGCCGGCGTGGAGAAGGGCTCCGGCGAGCCGCACAAGACCAAGGTCGCCACCGTCACCCGCGACCAGGTCCGCGAGATCGCCCAGACCAAGATGGCCGACCTCAACGCCAACTCGCTCGACGAGGCGGAGAAGATCATCGCCGGCACCGCCCGGTCGATGGGCATCACCGTCCAGTAAAACAACGAGGACAAGCAACCCCTGTGGCCCCGCTGCAGGGACCCGCGCCGAGCTTGCGAGGTGTGGGGGGCAGCGGGGTCCTTCGTGGGAGGGCCACGCCAGGCCCGCACACCACACGACTCCCGGCCCAGGTGCCGGGGGAGAGGACACCACCATGGCGAAGCACGGCAAGAAGTACCGCGAGGCCGCGGCGAAGGTCGACCGCGACAACCTCTACACCCCGCTGCAGGCGGCCAACCTGGCCAAGGAGACGTCGCCGACGACCTACGACGCCACCGTCGAGGTGGCGATGCGCCTGGGCGTCGACCCGCGCAAGGCCGACCAGATGGTGCGCGGCACGGTCAACCTGCCGCACGGCACCGGCAAGACCGCCCGCGTCATCGTGTTCGCGACCGGCGACAAGGCCGCCGAGGCTGAGGCCGCCGGCGCCGACGTCGTCGGCTCGGACGACCTGATCGAGCGCATCCAGGGCGGCTTCCTGGACTTCGACGCCGCGATCGCCACCCCGGACCAGATGGCCAAGGTCGGCCGGATCGCGCGCATCCTCGGTCCCCGCGGCCTGATGCCGAACCCGAAGACCGGCACGGTGACCCCCGACGTCACCAAGGCGGTCAACGACATCAAGGGCGGGAAGATCAACTTCCGCGTCGACAAGCAGGCCAACCTGCACCTGGTGATCGGCAAGGCCTCGTTCGACGAGACCAAGCTGGTGGAGAACTACGCCGCGGCCCTCGACGAGGTGCTGCGCGCCAAGCCGGCCGCCGCCAAGGGCCGGTACCTGAAGAAGGTCACCATCTCCACCACCATGGGCCCGGGCATCCCGGTCGACCCGAACCGCACCCGCAACCTGACGGTGGACGAGACCACCGCCTGAAAGAGGACCCCCTCGCCCCCTCCGCTCGCTGACGCTCGCGGTGGAGCCCTGCGAGGGGGCCACCCACGGACGGTCCCGGGGCCCCGTCGCGCACTGCGCGACGGGGCCTCCTTCGTCTGCCAGGGCCGCCCTCCCCGGCGAGATCGCCGATCTCGCACGGTTCCGGCCTGCCGGGTGGGCGAGACCGCCGATCTCGCCGGGGTGAGGACGGCGACAGACGGCGACCTCGCCGCATGACGTATGCTCGTTCTCGTTCCCCCAAGACCGCTGGTCGTCGCACGTCCGCGTGCGATCGAAGGTCCCGGAGACCCGGGCGGCCCGCGCAGGAGGACGGTCCGATCGGCGCGGTGCCGTGTGCCCGCGTCCCTCGCCCCGTGCGCCTGCGCCGGGGCGTTCCTCGTCTCCGGGCCCGGTCGATCGCCCGCCGTCGTGCACCGGCCGGTGGTCCGCCCGACAGACGAGAGGAGGCCCATGCCCACGCAGGCGAAGGCCGCGGTGATCGACGAGATCACCGACCGGTTCCAGTCGTCCAGCGCGGCGGTGCTCACCGAGTACCGCGGGCTGACCGTGGCCCAGCTGACCCAGCTGCGCCGTTCCCTCGGTGAGGGCAGCAGCTACGCCGTCGTCAAGAACACCCTGACGAAGCGGGCCGCGGAGCAGGTCGGCCACGCCGACCTGGCGCCGCTGCTCAACGGCCCGACCGCGATCGCCTTCATCGAGGGCGACCCGGTCACCGCGGCCAAGGCCATCCGTGACTTCGCGCGCGCCAACCCGCTGCTCGTCGTCAAGGGCGGCGTGGTCGAGGGCCGCACGGTCGGCGCCGCCGAGGTCACCGCCCTCGCCGACGTCGAGCCGCGCGAGGTCCTGCTGGCCAAGCTGGCCGGCGCGATGCTGGGCAACCTGAGCAAGGCCGCGGGTCTGTTCCAGGCCCCGCTCTCGCAGGTCGCCCGGCTGGCCGCCGCGCTGCAGGAGAAGAAGCCCGCCGAGGGCGCCGACTCCGCCGCGGACGACACCGCTGCTGCTGCTGACACCACCACGGCCGCCCAGGCCACCGACGAATCGGCCGCTGCGGACGCCGCGGCCAGCACCGACTGACCCCAGAAGGAGAGATCATGGCCAAGCTGTCCACCGCGGAGCTGCTCGACGCGTTCAAGGAGATGACGCTGCTCGAGCTGTCCGAGTTCGTGAAGCAGTTCGAGGAGACCTTCGAGGTCACCGCTGCCGCCCCGGTCGCCGTCGCGGCCGCCCCGGCCGCCGGTGGTGCCGGCGACGGTGGCGCCCCCGCCGCCGAGGAGCAGGACGAGTTCGACGTCGTCCTCGAGAGCGCCGGCGACAAGAAGATCCAGGTCATCAAGGAGGTGCGCAGCCTGACCTCGCTCGGCCTCAAGGAGGCCAAGGACCTGGTCGACGGCGCGCCCAAGCCGGTCCTGGAGAAGGTCGACAAGGACGCCGCCGAGAAGGCCAAGGCCGCCCTCGAGGGCGCCGGCGCCACCGTCACCGTCAAGTGACCCCCTCCCCGGTCCGCTGACCGGGGAACGCGCCACCCGCACGACCCGCAGGGGCCGTCCTCAGCCGGAGGGCGGCCCCTGCGTCGTCCGTGCGTCCGCCGTCCGGGTGGCCCGGCGAGCGGGAGGTCCGCCGGCTGCTCGCCGAGGTCAGCGCCGGCCGTCGTCCGCGGTACCCGGGGGACCGGCGAGCCGACGCCGCGATCCACCGGCTGACGACGGACCCCTCGCACCTCCGGGCGGGACCCGGGGGAGTCCGCGCGGCGTGGCGGCCCCACGACCGCCCTTCGGCTGGCATCATGGTCGGGCCGTCACCGGACGGCCCGACCCCGGCCCCGCCGGCCGGCTGCTCCTCCCGGGTGTGGTCCCCGTCGCGTGCGGACCCCGACGTGGACAGCCCGCTCCAGCAGGGGTAGGGTTATCTGTTGCGCTGCCCCCTGACTTCCTGCCCGCCGAGACGGGTCGCCTGGGGTGCCCGGGGGACCGGTCCTCCGGACGCCCGTCGACCGTCCGGGCAGGACGAATGCGGACAGCCCCGCCATTACCGACGACGACCCAGGACGAACAAGCACCCACCGCCCGCACGTCGTGAGGTCCTTGGAAGGACGCATCTTGGCAGGCTCTCGCCCCACCAGCATCAACCCCGGCACCACTGAGTCAGGCACCACCGGCAAGATCCAGCAGGCCCCCCAGTCCGGCCCCCGCACCGGCGAGGCCGACCAGCAGAAGATCCCGGGCGCGCCGCTGCGCGTCTCGTTCGCCAAGATCTCCGAGCCGCTCGAGGTGCCGGACCTCCTGGCGCTGCAGACCGCCTCCTTCGACTGGCTCATCGGCAGCCCCGAGTGGCGGGCCACCCTCGCCCCCGAGGAGCAGGCCGACGCCGTCGGCGGCCTGGCCGAGATCCTCGAGGAGATCTCCCCGATCGAGGACTTCAGCGGCTCGATGTCGCTGTCCTTTTCCAACCCGCGCTTCGAGGACGTCAAGGCGTCCCTCGAGGAGTGCAAGGACAAGGACATGACCTACGCGGCGCCGCTGTTCGTCACCGCCGAGTTCATGAACAACACCACCGGCGAGATCAAGTCGCAGACGGTGTTCATGGGCGACTTCCCGATCATGACGAACAAGGGCACGTTCGTCATCAACGGGACCGAGCGCGTCGTGGTCTCCCAGCTCGTCCGCAGCCCGGGCGTCTACTTCGACAAGACGCTGGACAAGACCTCCGACAAGGACGTCTTCAGCGCCAAGGTCATCCCCAGCCGTGGTGCGTGGCTGGAGTTCGACGTCGACAAGCGCGACACCGTCGGCGTCCGCATCGACCGCAAGCGCCGCCAGCCGGTCACCGTGCTGCTCAAGGCGCTCGGCTGGACCGAGGACCGCATCCGCGAGCACTTCCAGTGGTCGCCCACGGTGCTGGCCACCCTCGAGAAGGACCACATCGCCGGTCAGGACGAGGCGCTGCTCGACATCTACCGCAAGCTGCGGCCGGGCGAGCCGCCGACGCGGGAGAGCGCCCAGGCGCTGCTGGAGAACCTGTTCTTCAACTCCAAGCGCTACGACCTGGCCAAGGTCGGCCGCTACAAGGTCAACAAGAAGCTCGGCGTCGACGTCCCCCAGGGCACGCTGACGCTGACCGAGGACGACATCGTCGCCACCATCGAGTACGTGGTGCGCCTGCACGCCGGCGAGCCCGAGCACGGTGTCGACGACATCGACCACTTCGGCAACCGGCGGCTGCGCACCGTCGGCGAGCTGATCCAAAACCAGATCCGGGTCGGCCTCTCCCGCATGGAGCGCGTCGTCCGCGAGCGGATGACGACCCAGGACGTCGAGGCGATCACGCCGCAGACCCTGATCAACATCCGGCCCGTCGTCGCCTCCATCAAGGAGTTCTTCGGCACCAGCCAGCTGTCCCAGTTCATGGACCAGACCAACCCGCTCGCGGGCCTGACCCACAAGCGCCGTCTCTCGGCGCTGGGCCCGGGTGGTCTGTCCCGTGAGCGGGCCGGCATGGAGGTCCGCGACGTGCACCCGAGCCACTACGGCCGGATGTGCCCGATCGAGACGCCGGAAGGCCCGAACATCGGCCTGATCGGTTCGCTGTCGGCCTACGGCCGGGTCAACCCGTTCGGCTTCATCGAGACGCCGTACCGCAAGGTCGAGAACGGTGTGGTCACCGACCAGATCGACTACCTGACCGCCGACGAGGAGGACCGCTTCGTCGTCGCCCAGGCCAACTCGCCGCTGGACGCCCAGGGCCGGTTCGCCGAGGAGCGCGTCCTCGTCCGCACCCATGGCAGCGAGGTCGACTACCTCTCGCCCGAGCAGGTCGACTACATGGACGTCTCCCCGCGGCAGATGACCTCGGTCGCGACGGCGATGATCCCGTTCCTCGAGCACGACGACGCCAACCGCGCGCTCATGGGCGCCAACATGCAGCGTCAGGCCGTCCCGCTGCTGCGCAGCGAGGCCCCGCTGGTCGGCACCGGCATGGAGCTGCGGGCCGCCGTCGACGCCGGCGACGTCGTCGTGGCGGAGAAGGCCGGTGTGGTCGAGGACTCCACCGCCGACTACGTCACCGTCATGGCCGACGACGGCACCCGGCAGACCTACCGGCTGCTGAAGTTCCGCCGCTCGAACCAGGGCACCTCGATCAACCAGTCCCCGGTGGTCGAGGAGGGGCAGCGCGTCGAGGTCGGCCAGGTCATCGCCGACGGCCCGTGCACCGACCAGGGCGAGATGGCGCTGGGCAAGAACCTGCTCGTCGCCTTCATGCCGTGGGAGGGCCACAACTACGAGGACGCGATCATCCTGTCGCAGCGCCTCGTGCAGGACGACGTCCTGTCCTCGATCCACATCGAGGAGTTCGAGGTCGACGCGCGTGACACCAAGCTCGGTGCCGAGGAGATCACCCGGGACATCCCGAACGTCTCCGAGGAGGTCCTCGCCGACCTCGACGAGCGCGGCATCATCCGCATCGGTGCCGAGGTCGTCCCCGGCGACATCCTCGTCGGCAAGGTCACGCCCAAGGGCGAGACCGAGCTGACCCCCGAGGAGCGGCTGCTGCGGGCCATCTTCGGCGAGAAGGCCCGCGAGGTCCGCGACACGTCGCTGAAGGTCAAGCACGGTGAGTCCGGCAAGGTCATCGGCGTCCGCGTGTTCTCGCGCGAGGACGGCGACGAGCTGCCCGCCGGCGTCAACGAGCTGATCCGGGTCTACGTCGCCCAGATGCGCAAGATCTCCGACGGTGACAAGCTCGCCGGCCGCCACGGCAACAAGGGCGTCATCGCGAAGATCCTGCCGCAGGAGGACATGCCGTTCCTCGAGGACGGCACCCCGGTCGACATCGTGCTCAACCCGCTGGGCGTCCCCGGCCGGATGAACGTCGGCCAGGTCCTGGAGACCCACCTCGGGTGGGTCGCCAAGTCCGGCTGGCAGGTCGAGGGCAGCCCGGGGTGGGCGACCAACCTGCCCGACGCCGCCCGCTCGGCCGCCCCGGGCACCCGGACGGCGACGCCGGTGTTCGACGGCGCCCGCGAGGAGGAGATCGTCGGCCTGCTCAGCTCGACGGTCCCGAACCGCGACGGCAACCGGATGGTGCAGCCCACCGGCAAGGCGCGGCTGTTCGACGGCCGCTCCGGGGAGCCCTTCCCCGAGGCGATCTCGGTGGGGTACGTCTACATCCTCAAGTTGCTGCACCTGGTCGACGACAAGATCCACGCTCGGTCGACCGGCCCCTACTCGATGATCACGCAGCAGCCGCTGGGTGGTAAGGCGCAGTTCGGTGGCCAGCGCTTCGGTGAGATGGAGTGCTGGGCGATGCAGGCCTACGGCGCGGCCTACGCGCTGCAGGAGCTGCTCACCATCAAGTCCGACGACATCCTCGGCCGCGTCAAGGTGTACGAGGCGATCGTCAAGGGCGAGAACATCCCCGAGCCGGGCATCCCGGAGTCGTTCAAGGTGTTGCTCAAGGAGCTGCAGTCGCTCTGCCTGAACGTGGAGGTCCTCTCCGGCGACGGCCAGGCGATCGAGCTGCGCGACACCGACGACGAGGTCTTCCGGGCCGCGGAGGAGCTGGGCATCGACCTGTCCCGCCGCGAGCCCTCCAGCGTCGAGGACGTCTGATCGGCCGCCGGCCGGCCCCGGTCACCGGGGCCGGCCGGCGCCCCCCACGACCATCAGCAAGAAGTGCAGTAACCGAGCCCCGGGAAAGGGGTCCACTCAGTGCTCGACGTCAACTTCTTCGACGAGCTCCGCATCGGTCTGGCCAGCGGCGACGACATCCGCCAGTGGTCGCACGGTGAGGTGAAGAAGCCCGAGACCATCAACTACCGCACCCTCCGCCCGGAGAAGGACGGTCTCTTCTGCGAGAAGATCTTCGGTCCCACCCGGGACTGGGAGTGCTACTGCGGCAAGTACAAGCGGGTCCGCTTCAAGGGCATCATCTGCGAGCGCTGCGGCGTCGAGGTCACCCGCGCCAAGGTGCGCCGTGAGCGGATGGGCCACATCGAGCTGGCCGCGCCGGTCACCCACATCTGGTTCTTCAAGGGCGTCCCCTCGCGCCTGGGCTACCTGCTCGACCTGGCGCCCAAGGACCTCGAGAAGATCATCTACTTCGCTGCCTACCTGATCACCTCGGTCGACGACGAGACGCGCCACCGCGACCTCCCGACCATCGAGGCCGAGATCAGCGCGGAGAAGCACAACCTCGAGAGCCGCCGCGACGCCGACGTGGAGGCCCGCCAGCAGAAGCTGGAGGCCGACCTCGCCGAGCTCGAGGCCGAGGGTGCCAAGTCCGACGTCCGCCGCAAGGTGCGCGAGGGCGGCGAGCGCGAGATGCGCCAGCTGCGCGACCGCGCCCAGCGCGAGATCGACCGCCTCGAGGAGGTGCTCGACACCTTCCGCAAGCTCGAGGTCAAGCAGCTCATCGCCGACGAGGGCCTCTACCGCGAGCTGCGCGACCGCTTCGGTGAGTACTTCGAGGGCGGCATGGGTGCCGCGGCGCTGCAGAAGCTGCTCACCGACTTCGACCTCGACGCCGAGGCCGCCTCGCTGCGCGAGACCATCCGCAGCGGCAAGGGCCAGCGCAAGCTGCGGGCCCTCAAGCGGCTCAAGGTCGTCGCGGCGTTCCAGCAGACGCGCAACTCGCCCATGGGCATGGTGCTCGACTGCGTGCCGGTCATCCCGCCGGACCTGCGCCCGATGGTGCAGCTCGACGGTGGGCGCTTCGCGACCAGCGACATGAACGACCTGTACCGCCGCGTGATCAACCGGAACAACCGGCTCAAGCGGCTGCTCGACCTCGGCGCTCCCGAGATCATCGTGAACAACGAGAAGCGGATGCTGCAGGAGTCCGTGGACGCGCTGTTCGACAACGGCCGCCGCGGCCGGCCGGTCACCGGCCCGGGCAACCGCCCGCTCAAGTCGCTGTCGGACCTGCTCAAGGGCAAGCAGGGCCGGTTCCGCCAGAACCTGCTCGGCAAGCGCGTCGACTACTCCGGCCGCTCGGTCATCGTCGTCGGCCCGCAGCTGAAGCTGCACCAGTGCGGCCTGCCCAAGCAGATGGCGCTGGAGCTGTTCAAGCCCTTCGTCATGAAGCGGCTGGTCGACCTCAACCACGCGCAGAACATCAAGTCCGCCAAGCGGATGGTGGAGCGCGCGCGGCCGGTCGTCTGGGACGTGCTCGAGGAGGTCATCACCGAGCACCCGGTGCTGCTGAACCGCGCACCGACGCTGCACCGCCTCGGCATCCAGGCCTTCGAGCCGCAGCTGGTCGAGGGCAAGGCCATCCAGATCCACCCGCTGGTCTGCACCGCGTTCAACGCGGACTTCGACGGTGACCAGATGGCGGTGCACCTGCCGCTGTCGGCCGAGGCGCAGGCCGAGGCCCGCATCCTGATGCTGTCGAGCAACAACATCCTGAGCCCGGCCGACGGTCGCCCGATCACCGCGCCGACCCAGGACATGGTGCTGGGCCTGTACCACCTGACCACCCTGGTGCCGAGCCAGCACGAGGCCGACGGCGGCCGGCCGGCCGCCTACGGCTCGACCGCCGAGGCGATCATGGCCTTCGACAAGGGTGCGCTGGGTCTGCAGGAGCGGGCGCTGATCCGCCTCGACGAGGTGTTCGGCGTCGACAACGGCAAGGTCAACCCCGCGTGGGAGCAGCCCGCGGACTGGGCTCCGGGCGCCCCGGCGCTGGTCGAGACCAGCCTGGGCCGGGTGCTGTTCAACGAGGCCCTGCCCGAGGACTACCGCTTCGTCAACTACCAGGTGCCGAAGAAGGAGCTCGGGGCGATCGTCAACGACCTCGCCGAGCGCTACCCCAAGGTGCAGGTCGCGGCGACGCTGGACGCCCTCAAGTCGGCCGGCTTCCGCTGGGCCACCCGCTCGGGCGTCACGATCGCCATCGACGACGTCGTCACCCCACCGGCCAAGCAGGAGATCCTCGACCGGCACGAGGCCGAGGCCCGGCAGATCGAGCGCCAGTACGAGCGCGGTGTCATCACCGACGCCGAGCGTCGTGGCGAGCTGATCGAGATTTGGACCCGCGCGCGGGCCGAGGTCAGCCAGGCGATGGTGGACAACTTCCCGACCACCAACCCGGTCTGGGTCATGGTCAACTCGGGTGCCCGAGGCAACATGATGCAGATCAGCCAGATCGCCGGCATGCGTGGTCTGGTCGCGAACCCGAAGGGCGAGATCATCCCCCGGCCGATCAAGGCCAACTTCCGGGAGGGTCTGTCCGTGCTGGAGTACTTCATCTCCACGCACGGTGCCCGCAAGGGTCTGGCCGACACGGCGCTGCGCACCGCGGACTCCGGGTACCTCACCCGCCGGCTGGTCGACGTCTCCCAGGACGTCATCATCCGCGAGGAGGACTGCGGCACCGAGCGCGGCGTGTTCATGCCGATCGCCACCGCGGTGGACGGCGTGCTCACCCGTGACCCGCACGCGGAGACCAGCGTCTACGCCCGTGCGCTGGCCACCGACGTGACGGCCGAGGACGGCACGCTGATCGCCCAGGCCGGGTCGGACCTCGGCGACGTGCTGATCAGTCAGCTGGTCGAGGCCGGCGTCTCGGAGGTCAAGGTCCGCTGCGTCCTGACCTGCGAGTCGCTGCTCGGCACCTGCGCCACCTGTTACGGCCGGTCGCTGGCGACCGGCAAGCTGGTGGACGTCGGCGAGGCGGTCGGCATCATCGCCGCCCAGTCGATCGGTGAGCCCGGCACCCAGCTGACGATGCGCACCTTCCACACCGGTGGCGTCGCGGGTGAGGACATCACCCACGGTCTGCCGCGTGTGGTGGAGCTCTTCGAGGCCCGTGTCCCCAAGGGCAAGGCCCCGATCGCCGAGCTGGCCGGCACCGTCCGCATCGAGGACGGCGAGCAGTTCCGCAAGCTCACGATCACCCCGGACGACGGCTCCGACGAGGTCGTCTACGACAAGCTGTCGCGCCGGTCGCGGCTGCGGGTCGAGGACGGCGCCCACGTCGAGGTCGGCGAGCAGCTCACCGAGGGTGCGGTGGACCCGCACGAGGTGCTGCGGATCATGGGCCCGCGCGAGGTGCAGCTGCACCTGGTGCGCGAGGTCCAGGAGGTCTACCGCAGCCAGGGCGTGTCGATCCACGACAAGCACATCGAGGTGATCATCCGCCAGATGCTCAAGCGGGTAACCATCATCGACTCGGGCGCCACGGAGTTCCTGCCCGGTGCCCTGGTCGAGCGGACGCTGTTCGAGACCGAGAACCGTCGGGTCGTCGCCGAGGGCAACGAGCCGGCCTCGGCCCGCCCGGTGCTCATGGGCATCACCAAGGCCTCGCTCGCGACCGAGTCGTGGCTGTCGGCCGCCTCCTTCCAGGAGACGACCAAGGTGTTGACCGACGCCGCCATCCAGGGGAAGAGCGACAGCCTGCTCGGCCTCAAGGAGAACGTGATCATCGGGAAGCTGATCCCGGCCGGCACCGGCATCAGCCGCTACCGGAACATCACGGTCGAGCCGACCGAGGAGGCCCGCGCCGCCGTCTACACGATGGCCGGGTACGACGACGGGCAGTACTACAGCCCGGACGTCTTCGGTCAGGGCAGCGGCGAGGCCGTGCGCCTGGAGGAGTACGACTGGCGGGGTTGAGGAAGGACCTCCCTTCCCCCACCGCTCGGACGCTCGCGGTGGGCCCCTGAGGGAGGCCGTTCCAGCAACGTGAGGAGGGCCCCGCAGGCACGCCGCCTGCGGGGCCCTCTCGCATCCGGTGACGGGTCAGCGTCAGCCGGGATCTGCTGGGGAGCCGGGGTGGACCGATCGTGGGGCCCGCAGGGTCCCCGATCGGGACCCGGGCTGTGGCCCCATGGCGTTCGGGGACGGCACCTGGCCGCGGTGTCGTCCGGAGGACGACGGTGTCATCAGCCGGCCAGCCTCTTCATCGTCTCCACCGTGCGCAGCCGGCTCTCCCGGCTGTCGTCGAGCGGCTGCAGCGCCAGGATGGTGACACCCGCCTCGGCGAAGGCGGCGATCCGCTCGGCGACGTGGGACTCCGGCCCGATCAGCGAGACCGCCCGCACCAGCTCCTCGGGCAGCGCCGCCGCGGCCTCGTCCTTCCTGCCGTCCAGGTAGAGGTCCTGCACCAGCTCGGCCTCGGCCTCGAACCCGTACCGGCGGGCGAGGTCGTTGTAGAAGTTCTTGCCCTTGGCACCCATGCCGCCCACGTACAGCGCCAGCGCCGGCCGCACCCGGTCGTGCATCGCGTCCACGTCGTCCCCGATGGCCACCGGGACGCCGACGATGACGTCGAGGTCGCCCAGCGCCGGATCCCGCTTCGCCCTGCCGGCGGCCAGCGAGTCGCCCCACACGTCCTGCGCCTTCTCCGGGTGGAACCAGATCGGCTCCCACACCTCGGCGATCTCCGCGGCCAGCTCGACGTTCTTCGGCCCGAGCGCCGCGAGCATCACCGGGATGCGGTCCCGCACCGGCGTGTTGATGAGCTTGAGCGGCTTGCCCAGGCCGGTGCCCTGGTCGGCCGGCAGGGGCAGCCGGTACTTCGTGCCCTCGTGCTCGAGGCGCTCGCGGCGCCACACCTTGCGGCAGATCTCCACGACCTCACGGGTGCGCTGCAGCGGGGCGTCGTAGGGGACGCCGTGCCAGCCCTCGATCACCTGGGGGCCGGACGCGCCCAGGCCCAGGGTGAACCGGCCACCGGAGACGAAGTCCAGCCCTGCGGCGGTCATCGCGGTCAGCGTGGGGGTGCGGCTGTAGATCGGCAGGATGGCGCTCATCAGCTCCACCCGCTCGGTCACCGCGGCGAGGTAGCCCAGCTGGGACACCGCGTCGAAGGTGTAGACCTCGGCCACCATGGCCACGTCGAGGCCGGCCGCCTCGAGGTCACGGACCTCCGCTGCGGTCTCCTGGAAACCCCCGCTGTAGCTGGCCTGGATGCCGATGCGCACGTGCACTCCCGTCGTCCCGCGGCGCCCTCGTCGGCGCCGCGTGCACGCTATCGGCCGCGCTCAGAGGGGACGGACGACCCCGATGACCTCGGTGACCACGCGGACGCCGTCCACGTCGCCGGGCACCCGCGCGACGGCGTGTGCGTCGGCGAGGTCGACCTTCACGACGTAGCCGCTGTCCCGGCGAGCCAGCCCGACGCCGACGACGTCCGGGTCGGCCGCGAGCCGCTGGCTGAGGGCGCTCTTGGCGGCTCGGGCGGACGCACGGTCGGTCATGCACCCATGGTGCCCTGTCGAGTGGCCGGAGAACAGGCCGTAGGCCCCGTCCGGGGCACCGCCCCGAGCTCGCGGGGGGTGGGGAGGACGGGCGGCTCCCCTGCAGGACCCCGCCGCGAGCTCGCGAGTGGTGGGGGCAGGGGAGTCCTCCCGCTAAGAGGCGACCCAGCGGAGGTCGAGGACCGACAGCACGGTCGCCAGGGGGTTGGCGAAGGTGACCCCGCCTCCGACGCGCCCACCGGTCTCGCTGCCGGCGAAGAGCAGCCCCAGCGGCGCCCGGTCGGCGCTGCGCCAGATCACCGAGCCGCTGTCGCCGCCGGCGCTGAAACCACCCGCGACGCCGTCGATCTCGATCTGGTCGTCGAAGGTGTAGACGCCCTGGTCGTACTGGACGGCCACGCCGTCGACCTCCACGGCGCTCACCCGGCCGACCGTGTGCCCGGTGGTCCGCCCCACCTTCTCCACCCGCTCGTCGGGGTCGACGTCGTCCACCTCGAGCGGGTCGTCGCCCAGCGGCCCGCCGGGGAACCGGCCCGGCTCCAGCGGGACCTCGGCGTCGACGACGGCGACCGCGGCGTCGACCCGGTTGGCCCGTCCGTCGGCGGTGAAGCGCTCGAAGGCGGCCAGGGTCGCGACCCGGTCGGTCGCCGGGTCCCCGCCGTCGAACGGTCCGGGCTGCAGCACCGGGTCACCCACCGCGGCGGTGTCGCTGGCGGCGAGCACGTGGTTGTTGGACAGGATGGCCAGCCTCCCGCCGACCCGGACGAAGCCGCCGAGCGTCCCGGCGGAGACCGCCGGGTGGCCCACGGACAGGCCCGGGGCCAGCGGCCGGGTGCGCTGCTGCAGTGCTTCCGACGTGAGGGAGGCCAGTGCCCGGACGGGGCCGATGACGCGGACGTCGACCTCGCCGAGCACCGCGTCGTCCAGACCGGACAGCAGGACGTCGGCGTCCTCCTTCACGGCCAGCCGGATGGCCAGGTGGGCCCGGTCCGGGCCGACGGGCGCCAGGCCGAGGGCCGGGCGCGCCCACCGGCGGCCGCCGGCGTCGCTGGCCGTGACCGGCCCGGTCGACCGGTCCAGCTGTGCCGACAGGTGGGCCTTGAGCTCGCGTGCGAGGTCGACGTGCACGGATCCTCCGGTGGCGGTGGGTGGGCGTCCTGACACCGACCGTAGGGCCGGGGTACGACAGTCGTGTGGTCCGGGGTGTCGGCCCGGCGACGCGGCCTCCACGCCCGTCCCGGCCGCTACAGTCGCGCCACCACCGGGCCGCACCGGTTCCGCCGCCCCGGGAACATCCGGGTGCTCGGACGGCGTTGACCCCGCGTACCCCGGTGGAGAGGCTCGACCCTGCCCGCCGAGCTGTGGTGGACCCGGCTTTGACCGGTCTCCGGCACGCGGGTATCGTGGTCAGCCGTGCCCAGGGTGCCCTGGGCCTGCTCCCGTTCGCGGTGCGCCTGCCGGCAGGTGGTGGCGCCGACTCGCGGGGGGCGACCGATCCGGTTCGACTCGCCGGCCGGTCCTGGGGAGGGCGACACGCCCGACCGCGGGGACCGGTGGTGGACCGCGGCCGGAGGTGGGTACGGCCCCGGCAGGACCGGCACCCGGCACAGCAGAGCACCGTCCGCAGCACGACCCAGCGCAGGTAGGAGATCCAGGCCACCCATGCCCACGATCAACCAGCTGGTCCGCAAGGGCCGCGAGGACAAGGTCGAGAAGACCAAGACCCCGGCGCTGAAGGGCTCCCCTCAGCGTCGAGGCGTGTGCACCCGCGTGTACACGACGACGCCGAAGAAGCCGAACTCGGCGCTGCGCAAGGTCGCTCGCGTCCGCCTCACCAGTGGCATCGAGGTGACCGCCTACATCCCGGGCGTCGGCCACAACCTGCAGGAGCACTCGATGGTGCTCGTGCGCGGCGGCCGTGTGAAGGACCTCCCCGGCGTGCGTTACAAGATCATTCGCGGCTCGCTCGACACCCAGGGTGTCCGCAACCGCAAGCAGGCTCGCAGCCGGTACGGCGCGAAGAAGGAGAAGAGCTGACATGCCGCGCAAGGGCCCCGCACCGCGCCGCCCGCTGGTCGCCGACCCGGTGTACCAGTCGCCGCTGGTGACCCAGTTGGTCAACAAGGTGCTCGTCGACGGCAAGCGCTCGGTCGCCGAGGCGATCGTCTACGGCGCCCTCGAGGGCTGCCGCACCAAGACCGACACCGACCCGGTGGTCACGCTCAAGCGCGCGCTGGACAACGTCAAGCCGGCTCTCGAGGTCCGCAGCCGCCGCGTCGGTGGTGCGACCTACCAGGTCCCGGTCGAGGTCCGCGCCTCGCGCAGCACCACGCTCGGCCTGCGCTGGCTGATCCAGTACAGCCGCGCCCGTCGCGAGAAGACGATGACCGAGCGCCTGATGAACGAGCTGCTCGACGCGAGCAACGGTCTGGGCGCCGCGGTCAAGCGCCGCGAGGACACCCACAAGATGGCCGAGTCGAACAAGGCCTTCGCGCACTACCGCTGGTAGGTGCCACCCCGGCTGGCTCTGCCAGCCCCCGCGGCCGGCGGGGAACCCGGGCCACCCCCCGGAGCCCGCACGCGGACCCGATCCACGGAGGAGAGATCCATGGCCGACACCCAGGCCACCCTCGCCAAGACCCGCAACATCGGGATCATGGCGCACATCGACGCCGGCAAGACCACGACGACCGAGCGCATCCTCTTCTACACCGGTATCAACTACAAGATCGGTGAGGTCCACGACGGCGCGGCCACGATGGACTGGATGGAGCAGGAGCAGGAGCGCGGCATCACCATCACGTCCGCGGCGACGAAGTGCTCCTGGAACGGCTACGACATCAACATCATCGACACCCCCGGGCACGTCGACTTCACCGTCGAGGTGGAGCGGTCGCTGCGGGTGCTCGACGGTGCGGTCGCGGTGTACGACGGTGTCGCCGGCGTGGAGCCGCAGACCGAGCAGGTGTGGCGGCAGGCGGAGAAGTACGGCGTCCCGCGCATGTGCTTCGTCAACAAGCTGGACCGCACCGGGGCGAACTTCTTCCGCTGCATCGACATGATGGTCGAGCGGCTCGGTGCCAACCCGCTGGTGCTGCAGCTGCCGATCGGTGCCGAGGCCGACTTCATCGGCGTCGTGGACCTGGTCCAGATGCGCGCGCTCACCTGGCGCGGCGAGACGCAGATGGGCGAGGACTACGCCATCGAGGAGATCCCCGCCGAGCTGGCCGACCAGGCCGCCGAGTACCGCGAGAAGCTGCTGGAGACCGTCGCCGAGACCGACGACGCGTTCATGGAGACCTACCTCGGCGGTGAGGACATCTCCGTCGAGATGCTGAAGGCCGCGATCCGCAAGGCGACCATCGCCGCACAGGTCAACCCGGTCCTCACCGGGACGGCCTTCAAGAACAAGGGCGTCCAGCCGCTGCTCGACGCGGTCACCGACTACCTGCCCAGCCCGCTGGACGTCGAGGCGATCGTCGGCACCGCCCTCGACGGCGAGACCGAGGTGCTCCGGCACGCCGACGAGAGCGAGCCGTTCTCGTCGCTGGCCTTCAAGATCCAGACCGACCAGCACCTGGGCAAGCTGACCTACATCCGCGTGTACTCGGGTCGGCTCTCCTCCGGGTCCCCGGTGCTCAACAGCACCAAGGACCGCAAGGAGCGGATCGGCAAGATCTACCAGATGCACGCCAACAAGCGCGAGGAGCGCGAGGGCGTGGGCGCCGGCCAGATCGTCGCCGTCGTCGGGCTGAAGCAGACCACCACGGGTGACACGCTCAGCGACCCGCAGAACCCGGTCATCCTGGAGTCGATGACCTTCCCCGCGCCGGTCATCTCGGTCGCCATCGAGCCGAAGACCAAGAGCGACCAGGAGAAGCTGGGCACGGCCATCCAGAAGCTGGCCGAGGAGGACCCGACCTTCCAGGTGCGCCTCGACGAGGAGACCGGCCAGACGGTCATCTCCGGCATGGGCGAGCTGCACCTGGAGATCCTCGTCGACCGCATGCGGCGCGAGTTCAAGGTCGAGGCCAACGTCGGCAAGCCGCAGGTGGCCTACCGCGAGACGATCCGCAAGGCCGTCGAGAAGTACGACTACACCCACAAGAAGCAGACCGGTGGGTCCGGTCAGTTCGCGAAGGTCCAGGTGACGCTGGAGCCGCTGGAGATCAGCGGTGACTCCGCCACCTACGAGTTCGTCAACGCCGTCACCGGTGGTCGCATCCCCAGGGAGTACATCCCCTCGGTCGACCAGGGCATGCAGGACGCCATGCAGTACGGCATCCTCGCCGGCTATCCGGTGGTGGGCGTCAAGGCGACCCTGATCGACGGCCAGTACCACGAGGTCGACTCCTCGGAGATGGCCTTCAAGATCGCCGGCTCGATGGTCTTCAAGGAGGCCGCGCGCAAGGCCAACCCGGCCCTGCTCGAGCCGATGATGGCCGTCGAGGTCGTCACGCCCGAGGACTACATGGGTGACGTCATCGGCGACCTCAACTCCCGGCGCGGGATGATCCAGGCGATGGAGGAGCGCTCCGGCGCTCGTGTCGTCCGGGCCCTGGTCCCGCTCTCGGAGATGTTCGGCTACGTGGGCGACCTGCGCAGCCGCACCCAGGGGCGGGCGAGCTACACCATGGTGTTCGACTCGTACGCCGAGGTCCCGCAGAACGTCGCCAAGGAGATCATCGCGAAGGCGACGGGAGAGTGAGCATCGCAGGGCCGTCCACGGCCCGAGGAGCTCAAGCGTCCCGGGGCCGAGCCATGGACATCGCCACGGCGACCGGCGAGTGACCCGCCGGGCGGGGTACGTCCCCGCCCGGCCCCCAGCAAGCCCACCCCAGAGTTCGCGCACGACTGCGACACCACGAGGAGAGGAACCCAGTGGCCAAGGCCAAGTTCGAGCGGACCAAGCCGCACGTCAACATCGGCACCATCGGGCACATCGACCACGGCAAGACCACGCTGACCGCGGCGATCACCAAGGTGCTGCACGACAAGTACCCGGACCTCAACGAGGCGTCGGCCTTCGACCAGATCGACAAGGCGCCCGAGGAGAAGGCCCGCGGCATCACGATCTCGATCGCCCACGTCGAGTACCAGACGGAGAACCGTCACTACGCGCACGTCGACTGCCCCGGGCACGCCGACTACATCAAGAACATGATCACCGGTGCGGCGCAGATGGACGGCGCCATCCTGGTGGTCGCCGCGACCGACGGCCCGATGCCGCAGACCAAGGAGCACGTCCTCCTGGCCCGCCAGGTCGGCGTCCCCTACATCGTCGTGGCGCTCAACAAGGCCGACATGGTCGACGACGAGGAGATCCTCGAGCTCGTCGAGCTCGAGGTCCGTGAGCTGCTGTCCGAGTACGAGTTCCCGGGCGACGACGTCCCCGTGGTCCGCGTCTCGGCGCTGAAGGCCCTCGAGGGCGACGCCGAATGGGGCGACAAGCTGATGGAGCTCATGAACGCGGTCGACACCGCGATCCCCGAGCCGCAGCGTGAGATCGACAAGCCCTTCCTCATGCCCGTCGAGGACGTCTTCACCATCACCGGTCGCGGCACCGTCGTCACCGGTCGCGTGGAGCGCGGCATCGTCAAGGTGTCCGAGGAGATCGAGATCGTCGGCATCCGTCCGAACTCGACCAAGACGACCGTCACCGGCGTCGAGATGTTCCGCAAGCTGCTCGACCAGGGCCAGGCCGGCGACAACGTCGGTCTGCTGCTCCGCGGCATCAAGCGCGAGGACGTCGAGCGCGGTCAGGTCGTCGTGAAGCCGGGTTCGATCACCCCGCACACCAACTTCGAGGGTTCGGTCTACATCCTCTCGAAGGACGAGGGTGGCCGTCACACGCCCTTCTTCAACAACTACCGTCCGCAGTTCTACTTCCGGACCACGGACGTCACGGGCGTCGTGACCCTGCCGGCCGGCACCGAGATGGTCATGCCGGGCGACAACACCGAGATGACGGTCGAGCTCATCCAGCCGATCGCCATGGAGGAGGGCCTGCGGTTCGCCATCCGTGAGGGTGGCCGGACCGTCGGCGCCGGTCGCGTCACCAAGATCGTCAAGTAACACCTCCCTGACGGGCGGTGGCGCGCCCCTGCGCCGCCGCCCGTCCCAGGGTGGCCCTGCCTGTGTGCACGGCCACCCAGCACGCTGGGCCAGACCGGATGAGGTCCGGACGACCCGGCGTTCCCAGCAAGAACTGACACCGATCGGCAGGAGCAGAAGACAGCGATGGCGGGACAGAAGATCCGCATCCGGCTGAAGGCCTACGACCACGAGGCGATCGACGCCTCGGCGCGGCGCATCGTCGAGACGGTGACCAAGACCGGTGCGCGCGTCGTCGGCCCGGTGCCGCTGCCGACGGAGAAGAACGTGTACTGCGTCATCCGCTCGCCGCACAAGTACAAGGACTCGCGCGAGCACTTCGAGATGCGCACGCACAAGCGCCTCATCGACATCCTCGACCCGACGCCGAAGACGGTCGACGCGCTGATGCGCATCGACCTGCCGGCCTCGGTCGACGTCAACATCCAGTAAGGGCAGTCAGCAGACATGGCGAGCACATTCCGTGGTCTCCTCGGCGAGAAGCTGGGCATGACCCAGGTCTTCGACGAGAACAACCGCATCGTGCCGGTGACCGTCGTCAAGGCGGGCCCGTGTGTGGTGACCCAGGTGCGCACCCCCGAGGTCGACGGCTACAGCGCCGTCCAGCTCGGCTTCGGTGAGATCGACCCGCGCAAGGTGAACAAGCCCGAGGGCGGGCACTTCGCCAAGGCGGGCGTGACGCCGCGCCGGCACCTGGTCGAGCTGCGCACGAAGGACGCGTCGGACTACACGGTCGGCCAGGAGCTGACCGCCGAGGTCTTCGACGGCGTGGCCAAGGTCGACGTCATCGGCACCAGCAAGGGCAAGGGCACGGCCGGTGTCATGAAGCGGCACGGCTTCCGTGGGCTGGGCGCCGCGCACGGCACCCAGCGCAAGCACCGGTCGCCCGGTTCCATCGGCGGGGCCTCGACCCCCGGCCGCGTCTTCAAGGGCCTGCGCATGGCCGGCCGCATGGGCGCGGTCAAGACGACGACCCTGTCGCTCACCGTCCACAAGGTGGACGCCGAGCGCGGGCTGCTGCTGATCAAGGGCGCGATCCCCGGCCCGAAGGGCGGCCTCGTGCTCGTCCGCTCGGCCGTCAAGGGTGGCCCCGTGGGGAGTGAGAACCAGTGACCACGTCCATCAACGGCGGGGCGACCGAGACTCGGAGCGACCGGCAGGTCGACGTCCGGACCCCGGCGGGAGAGACCTTCGGCAGCGTCACGCTGCCCGGTGAGATCTTCGACGCGTCGGCCAACGTCTCGCTCATGCACCAGGTCGTGGTGGCCCAGCTGGCCGCCGCGCGCCAGGGCACGCACGCGACGAAGACCCGTGGTCAGGTCAGCGGTGGTGGCGCCAAGCCCTACCGCCAGAAGGGCACCGGCCGCGCCCGGCAGGGCTCGACCCGCGCGCCGCAGTTCGAGGGCGGTGGCACCGTCCACGGCCCCCAGCCGCGCGACTACTCGCAGAAGACCCCGAAGAAGATGAAGGCCGCCGCGCTGCGCGGCGCCCTCTCCGACCGGGCCCGCGAGGACCGCGTGCACGTGGTGAGCACCTTCGTCGACGGCGACGCCCCCAGGACCAAGGCGGCGCTGGCGACCCTCCAGTCGATCACCCAGGCCAAGCGGGTGCTCGTGGTCCTCGACCGGGACGACACGCTCAACTGGGTGAGCCTGCGCAACGTGCCGCAGGTGCACCTGCTCGAGGCCGGCCAGCTCAACACCTACGACGTGCTGGTCGCCGACGAGGTCGTCTTCACCGAGGCCGCGCTCGCCGAGTTCGTCGCCGGTTCGGCCCGGGGCCGTCAGGTCGCCAAGCCCGACCTGACGACGCCGGACGTGCCGGGCGCCATCCCGTCGATCCAGCCGGTCGAGGGCACCACCGACCTCGACCTGGGCGAGAGCCCGGCCGAGCCGGCCCCGGAGACGACGTCCGCCGCGAGGACGGCCGCGCCCACGGCCACCACGCCGCAGGAGGCCGCCCCGGCCACTGCCGCCGAGGCCGCCGCAGCTCCGGTCGCGCAGGCCGAGGCCGCCAACGCCGGTGTCGACGCCACGCCGCCCACCGAGGACGGCACCACCGACGCGACCCCCGAGGAGACCAAGTGAGCGTCCGCGACCCCCGGGACGTCCTGCTGTCCCCGGTCATCTCGGAGAAGAGCTACGGCCTGCTCGACGAGAACCAGTACACGTTCGTCGTCCTGCCCGAGGCCAACAAGACGCAGATCAAGATCGCGGTCGAGCAGATCTTCAACGTCAAGGTCCTCGGCGTGAACACGGTCAACCGCCAGGGCAAGCGGAAGCGCAGCCGGGGCAACAAGCTCGGCAAGCGCAAGGACACCAAGCGCGCCATCGTCTCGCTGGCACCCGGCGACCGCATCGAGATCTTCGGTGGTCCCGGCGCCTGAGCGCCGCGACCGATCGGACCAGAGACAGAGGAACTGAGTCAGCAATGGCTATCCGCAAGTACAAGCCGACGACGCCGGGCCGCCGCGGCTCGAGCGTCGCCGACTTCGCCGAGGTCACCCGCGACCATCCCGAGAAGTCGCTGGTCCGGCCGCTGCACGGTCGCGGCGGGCGCAACGTCCACGGGAAGGTCACGGCGCGGCACCAGGGCGGCGGGCACAAGCGCGCCTACCGGGTGATCGACTTCCGCCGGGCCGACAAGGACGGCGTGCCGGCCAAGGTCGCGCACATCGAGTACGACCCGAACCGCACTTCGCGCATCGCGCTGCTGCACTTTGCCGACGGGGAGAAGCGCTACATCATCGCGCCGGCCCGTCTCAAGCAGGGCGACACGGTGGAGTGCGGCCCCGCGGCCGACATCAAGCCGGGCAACAACCTGCCGCTGCGCAACATCCCCGTCGGCACGGTGGTCCACGCCATCGAGCTGCGGCCCGGCGGCGGCGCCAAGATCGCCCGCTCGGCCGGCACCAGCGTCCAGCTGGTCGCCCGCGAGGGCCGGCTGGCGCAGCTGCGCATGCCGTCGGGCGAGATCCGCAACGTCGACGTCCGCTGCCGCGCGACCGTCGGCGAGGTGGGCAACGCCGAGCAGTCGAACATCAACTGGGGCAAGGCCGGCCGCATGCGGTGGAAGGGCAAGCGCCCGACCGTCCGCGGTGTCGCCATGAACCCGGTGGACCACCCGCACGGTGGTGGTGAGGGCAAGACCTCCGGTGGTCGCCACCCGGTGAACCCGAAGGGCAAGCCGGAGGGCCGCACGCGCAAGCGCAAGGCCAGTGACGCCCTGATCGTGCGCCGCCGGCGCACCAACAAGAAGCGCTGAGCGGGTAGAGGAGTCCGACAGACATGCCACGCAGCCTGAAGAAGGGCCCGTTCGTCGACGACCACCTGCTCAAGAAGGTGGACGCGCAGAACGACAAGGGCACCAAGAATGTGATCCGGACATGGTCGCGCCGTTCGACGATCATCCCGGACATGCTTGGCCACACGATCGCCGTCCACGACGGCCGCAAACACGTGCCGGTCTTCGTGACCGAGGCGATGGTCGGGCACAAGCTCGGCGAGTTCGCGCCCACCCGCACCTTCCGTGGGCACGTGAAGGACGACCGCCGGTCCCGGCGCGGCTGACCAGGTAGAGAGAGATACCGATGACTTCCCAGCTGGGAGAGGAGACGCCGACCGCCCGGGCCACCGCCCGGTTCGTCCGCGTCACGCCCATGAAGGCACGCCGGGTGGTGGACCTCGTCCGCTACCTGCCGACCGACGAGGCCCTGGCACTGCTGCGCTACGCGCCGCAGGCCGCCAGCGAGCCGGTCCTCAAGGTGGTCGCCAGCGCGGTCGCCAACGCCGAGCACAACCTGCGGCTCGACCCCGCGGCGCTGGTCGTCAGCGCGGCGTACGTCGACGAGGGCCCGACGCTCAAGCGGATCCGTCCGCGCGCCCAGGGCCGCGCCTACCGCATCAACAAGCGGACCTGCCACATCACCGTCGAGGTCGCGGAGGTCTCCTCCAGCACCGAGCTCGCCGGCAAGTCGCGCACGGCCCGCCGCCGCACCGGGCAGTCCGGCCCGGCGACGCAGCAGACAGGGCAGCAGAAGAGCAACACGAGGGGAGGGACCCGCTAGTGGGGCAGAAGGTCAACCCGCACGGGTTCCGGCTGGGCATCACCACCGACTACAAGTCCCGGTGGTACGCCGACAAGCTCTACAAGGACTACGTCAAGGAAGACGTCGCGATCCGCAAGCTCATGTCCAAGGGCATGGAGCGGGCCGGCATCTCCAAGGTGGAGATCGAGCGCACCCGTGACCGGGTCCGCGTCGACATCCACACCGCCCGGCCGGGCATCGTCATCGGCCGCCGCGGCGCGGAGGCCGACCGCATCCGCGGGGAGCTGGAGAAGCTCACCGGCAAGCAGGTGCAGCTGAACATCCTCGAGGTGAAGAACCCCGAGGCCGACGCGCAGCTGGTCGCCCAGGGCGTCGCCGAGCAGCTCTCCAGCCGGGTCAGCTTCCGCCGCGCCATGCGCAAGGCCATGCAGTCGGCCCAGCGCAGCCCGCAGGTCAAGGGCATCCGGGTGCAGTGCTCCGGTCGCCTGGGCGGCACCGAGATGAGCCGGTCGGAGTTCTACCGCGAGGGCCGGGTGCCGCTGCACACCCTCCGGGCGAACATCGACTACGGCATCTACGAGGCCCGGACCACCTTCGGCCGCATCGGCGTGAAGGTCTGGATCTACAAGGGCGACGTCAGCGGCTCGCGTGCCGAGCGGGAGGCCCTCGAGGCCCTCGCCGCGCGTCAGCAGCGCCGCGAGCGGGCTCAGCGGCCGCAGCGCCGCTCCGGCTCGTCCGGCACCACCGCCGGCGGCACCGAGGCCGGCCGCGCCGCCGCGTCCTCGACCGGCCCGGCCGTCGACACCACGGAGAGCTCGGTGGCCGCGACCTCGGGCGAGGTCGCGGCCGAGCAGACCGTCGCCGAGAGTGCGGGCGCGGAGGCCACCGCCGCGGCCGAGAACACGGCCGCGCAGAACACCACCACGTCGACTGAGCAGGGGGTCTGACACCGTGCTGATCCCACGGCGCGTCAAGCACCGCAAGCAGCACCACCCGAGCCGTTCGGGTCGTGCCAAGGGCGGCACCGAGATCAACTTCGGTGACTACGCCATCCAGGCGCTCGAGCCGGCGTACGTGACCAACCGGCAGATCGAGTCCGCTCGTATCGCCATGACCCGCCACATCCGTCGTGGCGGCAAGGTCTGGATCTCCATCTACCCGGACCGCCCGCTCACCAAGAAGCCTGCCGAGACCCGCATGGGCTCCGGCAAGGGCTCGCCCGAGTGGTGGGTGGCCAACGTCAAGCCGGGCCGGATCATGTTCGAGCTGTCGGGCGTGGCCGAGCCCGTGGCCCGCGAGGCGATGCGCCGCGCGATCCACAAGCTGCCGATGAAGTGCCGCTTCATCACTCGTGAAGGAGAGGTGTGATGGCCGCCGGTCTGACCGCTCCCGAGCTGCGTGAGCTCTCCGCCGACGAGCTCGCCACGCGGCTGCGCGAGTCCAAGGAAGAACTGTTCAACCTGCGGTTCCAGGTGGCCACCGGCCAGCTGGACAACAACCGGCGGCTGCAGACCGTCCGCCGCGACATCGCGCGGATCTACACGATCATGCGCGAGCGCGAGCTGGGCCTCTCGGTCGCCCCGAACGAGGGTGTGGCATGAGTGAGCCCCAGTCGGCGGAGACGCCGAACGCTGCCGCCGCGTCGGGCCCCGGCCTGGCCGGCCGTGGCTACCGCAAGGTCCGCGAGGGCCTCGTGGTCAGCGACAAGATGAACAAGACCATCGTCGTCGAGGTCGAGGACCGCGTGAAGCACGGCCTCTACGGCAAGGTCATCCGTCGCACCAGCAAGCTGAAGGCGCACGACGAGCAGCAGGTCGCCGGCATCGGTGACCGGGTGCAGATCATGGAGACCCGGCCGACGTCGGCCACCAAGCGGTGGCGGCTGGTCGAGGTCGTCGAGAAGGCCAAGTAGGTCCTCGTGGGGGCCCACCGGCCCCCGTCGGAGGCGCCCTCCGGGGCAGGTCCAGGAGCGAGTACCCTGGACGACTGGCGCGCCCTCGCGGGTGCGCCCATCCCGGTACCCGTGCTCGGACGCACCGGCGGCGAACGCTGCCGGTGCGTCCGCACGTGGGTGCCGGACAGCCGGTTCACCGTTCCGGCCCGGCTGTCACAACTGAGATCAGGGAGTAGGACGTGATCCAGCAGGAGTCGCGACTGCGGGTCGCCGACAACACCGGTGCGAAGGAGATCCTCTGCATCCGGGTGCTCGGCGGTTCCGGGCGACGCTACGCGGGCATCGGCGACGTCATCGTCGCCACCGTCAAGGACGCGCTGCCCGGTGCGGGGGTCAAGCGCGGCGACGTCGTCAAGGCCGTCGTCGTCCGCACGGTGAAGGAGCGCCGTCGTCCGGACGGCTCCTACATCCGCTTCGACGAGAACGCCGCCGTCATCATCCGCGACAGCGGCGACCCGCGCGGTACGCGCATCTTCGGCCCGGTCGGCCGTGAGCTCCGCGACAAGCGCTTCATGCGGATCATCTCGCTCGCTCCGGAGGTGCTGTGACCATGGCTGCCAAGAAGGACACGACGGCCAAGGCGCCGTCGATGAAGGTGAAGAAGGGCGACACCGTCGTGGTGCTGTCCGGCAAGGACAAGGGCGCCAAGGGCCGGGTGATCGCCGCCTACCCGAAGCTGCAGAAGGTCCTCGTCGAGGGCGTGGGCCGGGTCAAGAAGCACACCCGGATCAGCTCGAACCAGCGTGGTGCCCAGTCGGGCGGGATCGTCACGCAGGAGGCTCCCATCCACGTGAGCAACGTGATGGTGATCGACTCCGAGGACAAGCCGACCCGGGTCGGCTACCGCAAGGACGAGGAAGGCCGCAGCATCCGGGTCTCGCGGCGCACCGGTAAGGACCTCTGACGCCATGAGTGCACCCACCCGTGAGCTGCCCCGCATGCTCGCCCGCTACCGCGACGAGATCGTCCCGGCCCTGCAGGGCGAGTTCGGCTACGAGAACGTCATGCAGATCCCGCGGCTGACCAAGATCGTCGTCAACATGGGCGTCGGCGAGGCCACCCGCGACGCCAAGCTGATGGACGGCGCGGTCCGCGACCTGACCGCCATCACCGGCCAGAAGCCGGCCGTCGTGCGGGCCCGCAAGTCCATCGCCCAGTTCAAGCTGCGCGAGGGCATGCCGATCGGCGCGAAGGTCACCCTCCGCGGCGACCGCATGTGGGAGTTCCTGGACCGGCTGCTGTCGCTGGCCCTGCCTCGCATCCGTGACTTCCGCGGTCTCAACGCCAAGCAGTTCGACGGTCACGGCAACTACACGTTCGGCCTGACCGAGCAGTCGATGTTCCGCGAGATCGACGTGGACAAGATCGACCGTCCGCGCGGCATGGACATCACGCTGGTCACCACCGCCACGAACGACGAGGAGGGTCGCGAGCTCCTCCGCCTGCTGGGCTTCCCGTTCGCCGGCCAGCCCGTCGTCACCACCACCCGCTGAGCCGGGGGAGGAGACACCCACATGGCCAAGAAGGCGCTGATCAACAAGGCGGCCCGCAAGCCCAAGTTCGCGGTCCGCGGCTACACCCGGTGCCAGCGGTGCGGTCGCCCGCACTCGGTCTTCCGCAAGTTCGGCCTGTGCCGGATCTGCCTGCGGGAGATGGCGCACGCCGGCGAGCTGCCGGGCGTCAGCAAGAGTTCCTGGTAAGAGAAGGTCCCCGCTGCCCCCCACGCCTCGCGAGCTCGGCTCGGGACCCTGCAGCAGGGCCGTTCCATCCCCTCACCACTGATCGCCGAGAGGCCCGGCGCCAAGTCCCCGCGACCCGGCGCACGAGGAACCGCGGCGAGAGAGGCAACACCCGACATGACGATGACCGACCCGATCGCGGACATGCTGACGCGGATCCGGAACGCCAACCAGGCGTACCACGACTCCACGACCATGCCGTCGTCCAAGCTGAAGACGCACATCGCCGAGATCCTCCAGCAGGAGGGCTACATCGCCGGCTGGGCCGTCAACGAGGTCGAGCGGGACGGCGCCACCCGCAAGGAGCTGGTGGTGGACCTCAAGTACGGCCCCAACCGTGAGCGGAGCATCGCCGGCGTCCGGCGCGTCTCCAAGCCCGGTCTGCGGGTGTACGCCAAGTCCACCGCGCTGCCGAAGGTGCTCGGCGGCCTCGGGGTGGCCATCATCTCCACCTCGACCGGGCTGCTGACCGACCGCCAGGCGAACAAGAAGGGCGTGGGTGGGGAAGTCCTCGCCTACGTCTGGTGAGGAGCGAGTGACATGTCGCGGATCGGACGACTGCCGATTCCCGTGCCCGGTGGCGTGGACGTCACCATCGACGGCCAGACGCTGAGCGTCCAGGGCCCCAAGGGCACGCTGAGCCACACCGTCGCCTCGCCGATCATCGTCGAGCGCGGCGAGGACGGCGTGCTGCAGGTGCAGCGCCCCGACGACGAGCGTGAGAGCCGGGCCCTGCACGGGCTGTCGCGCACGCTCATCGCCAACATGATCACCGGCGTCACCGAGGGCTACACCAAGACCCTCGAGATCGTCGGCGTCGGGTACCGCGTGCAGGCCCGCGGGTCGGACCTCGAGTTCGCCCTGGGCTACAGCCACCCGGTGCCGGTGAGGGCCCCCGAGGGCATCACCTTCACGGTCGAGTCCCCGACCCGCCTGCGGGTGACCGGGATCGACAAGCAGCTGGTGGGCCAGGTCGCGGCCAACATCCGTGGGCTGCGCCGTCCGGACCCCTACAAGGGCAAGGGCGTGCGGTACCAGGGCGAGGTCGTCAAGCGCAAGGTCGGGAAGACGGGTAAGTGATGGCACAGACCGAGAAGAGCGGTGCTCGGGTGCACAAGCCCGTGGGCACCGACGTCAGCACCGCGCGGCGGGTCTCCCGCCTGCGCCGGCACACCCGTCTGCGCAAGCGCGTGGCGGGGACCCCGGAGCGGCCGCGCCTGGTGGTCAAGCGCAGCTCGCGGCACATCCACGTCCAGGTCGTCGACGACACCGTCGGCCGCACCCTGGTCAGTGCCTCGACGCTGGACGCCAGCCTGCGCAGCGCCGAGGGCGACAAGTCCACGCTGGCCCGCCGGGTCGGCGCCCTGGTGGCCGAGCGCGCCCAGGCCGCCGGCATCACCGCGGTCGTCTTCGACCGGGGCGGCAACCGGTACCAGGGCCGCATCGCGGCGCTGGCCGACGGCGCCCGCGAGGGTGGGCTGGACTTCTGATGGCAAGGGACCGCAGGCCCACCGGCTTGAGCGAGCTCCACGAGAAGACAGAGCAGATCGAGAGGGACGTCTGATGCCAGGACCACAGCGACGCGGCGGCGGCGCCGGCGGCGGCAACGACCGCCGCGACCGTCGTGACGGCGGGCGGGGGCCCGGCGGCGCGCCTGCCGAGAAGAGCAACTTCATCGAGCGCGTGGTGGCCATCAACCGCGTGTCCAAGGTCGTCAAGGGCGGTCGGCGCTTCAGCTTCACCGCCCTGGTCATCGTGGGCGACGGCGACGGCACCGTGGGCGTCGGCTACGGCAAGGCCAAGGAGGTGCCCGCGGCGATCGCCAAGGGCGTCGAGGAGGCCAAGAAGCACTTCTACAAGGTGCCGCGGATCGCCAGCACCATCCCGCACCCCGTGCAGGGTGAGGCGGCGGCCGGCGTGGTGCTGCTCAAGCCGGCCAGCCCCGGTACCGGTGTCATCGCCGGTGGCCCGGTGCGTGCCGTGCTCGAGTGCGCCGGCATCCACGACGTGCTCTCCAAGAGCCTCGGGTCGTCCAACCCGATCAACATCGTGCACGCCACCATGCAGGCGCTGAAGGACCTCGTCCGTCCGGAGGAGATCGCGGCCCGCCGCGGCCTGCCGCTCGAGGACGTCGCTCCCGCCGCCATGCTGCGGGCGCGCGCGGGCCAGGGGGTCTGAGATGGCGCAGCTGAAGGTCACCCAGATCCGGTCGGTCATCGGCACCAAGCCCAACCAGCGGCAGACGCTGCGCTCGCTGGGCCTGAAGCGGATCAACGACTCGGTCGTCCAGGAGGACCGTCCCGAGATCCGCGGGATGGTCGCGACGGTGCCGCACCTGGTCACCGTCGAAGAGATCAGCTGAGCAGGGACACCACATGACTCTGAAGGTCCACCACCTGCGTCCGGCCCCCGGCGCCCACACCCCCAAGACCCGCGTGGGTCGCGGAGAGGGCTCCAAGGGCAAGACCGCCGGTCGCGGCACCAAGGGCACCGGCGCGCGCGGGAACACCTCCGCGCGCTTCGAGGGCGGGCAGACGCCGCTGCACATGCGGCTGCCCAAGCTCGCGGGCTTCAAGAACCGGAACAAGGTCGTCTTCCAGGTCGTCAACCTCGACCGGATCGCGGCCCTGTTCCCCCAGGGCGGCTCGGTGAACCCCGACAGCCTCGCCGAGGCCGGCGCCGTACGCCGCGGCCAGCCGGTGAAGGTCCTCGGCACCGGCGACCTGGGCGGTGTCCAGGTGCACGTGCACGCGCACGCCTTCTCGGCGTCGGCCGCCGAGAAGATCGGCGCGGCCGGGGGCAGCACCACCCGCATCTGAAGGCAGATGACCCCGGGGCGCCCACGGCGCCCCGGGGTCATCTGCTGCCCGGTCCTCCCGTCGAGCGGCCGGGCTCGTTGCTAATCTCATCCGACCGAGCAGGGGAGGGCACGTGCTGCAGGCGTTCGCCGCGGCGTTCCGGACGCCAGACCTCCGGCGCAAGCTGCTGTTCTCCCTGGCAATCATCGCCGTGTACCGCCTGGGGGCCGCCATCCCGGGACCGGGCGTCTCGGTCGAGGCCATCAACAGCTGTCTGGAGCAGGCGCAGGCATCCGACCAGCGGGACCTCTACTCGCTGGTGAACCTGTTCTCCGGCGGTGCGTTGCTGCGGCTGTCGGTCTTCGCGCTCGGCATCATGCCGTACATCACCGCGAGCATCATCGTCCAGCTGCTCGTCGTGGTCATCCCGCGCTTCGAGCAGCTGAAGAAGGAAGGGCAGTCGGGTCAGGCCAAGCTGACCCAGTACACCCGCTACCTGACGATCGCGCTCGCGGTCCTGCAGAGCACCGGCATCATCGCCCTGGCCCGCAGCGGCCAGCTGTTCCCGGGCTGTTCGCAGGACATCATCCCGTCGGACTCCATCTGGACGACGGTCGTCCTGGTCGTCGCGCTCACCGCCGGAACCGCCGTGATCATGTGGCTGGGCGAGCTGCTGACCGAGAAGGGGATCGGCAACGGCATGTCCGTGCTGATCTTCACCTCGATCGCCGCCCGGATCCCCGCCGAGGGCGGCGCGATCCTGCAGACCCGCGGTGGCGTCGTGTTCACGCTGGTCTGCCTGCTGGCGCTGGTGGTCATCGGCTCGGTCGTCTACGTCGAGCAGGCCCAGCGCCGCATCCCGGTGCAGTACGCCAAGCGCATGGTCGGCCGCCGGATGTACGGCGGGACGTCGACCTACCTGCCGCTGAAGGTCAACCAGGCCGGCGTCATCCCGGTCATCTTCGCCTCCTCGCTGCTCTACCTCCCGCAGCTGATCACCCAGCTGCAGGGGGACGAGACCGGCCCGGTGCGCCAGTTCGTCGAGAACTACGTCATCGACCAGAGCAGCCCGGTGCACATCGCGATCTACTTCGGCCTGATCGTCTTCTTCACGTACTTCTACGTGTCGATCACGTTCAACCCGGAGGAGCGGGCCGAGGACATGAAGCGCTACGGCGGCTTCATCCCGGGCATCCGCCCCGGCCGACCCACCGCCGAGTACCTGCAGTACGTGCTGTCCCGGATCACCCTGCCGGGGTCGATCTACCTGGGTCTGGTGGCAGTGTTGCCCAACCTGTTCCTCTCCATCACGCAGGAGGGGCAGAACCAGAACTTCCCGTTCGGTGGCACCGCGGTGCTGATCATGGTCGGAGTGGGGTTGGAGACGGTGAAGCAGATCGAGACGCAACTCAACCAGCGCAACTATGAAGGGTTCCTGAAGTAGTGCGCGTCGTGCTGCTGGGCCCTCCCGGTGCGGGCAAGGGGACCCAGGCGCAGATCATCGCCGGCCGGCTCGGCGCCCCGGCCATCTCGACCGGTGACATCTTCCGCGCGAACGTGAGCGGCAAGACCGAGCTCGGCCTGCAGGCCAAGAGCTACATGGACGCCGGCGACCTCGTCCCCGACGAGATCACCGTGGCCATGGTCAAGGACCGGCTGGCCCAGACCGACGCCAAGGGCGGGTTCCTGCTCGACGGCTTCCCCCGGACGATCGCCCAGGCCGAGCAGCTGCGGGACTCGCTGCGCGAGCTGGGCCACGGCCTCGACTGCGTGCTCGAGATGGTCGTGGACGAGGACGAGCTGGTGCGCCGGCTCTCCGGCCGCCGGGTGCTCGTCGACGGTGAGTGGGCGCAGCGGGACGACGACAAGCCCGAGACCGTGCGGCACCGGCTGCAGGTGTACCGGGAACAGACCGCCCCGCTGTCGGGTTGGTACGAGACCGAGGGTCTGCTCACGCGCATCGACGCCATCGGCGCGGTCGAGGAGGTCACCGAGCGGGCGATGGACGCGCTGGCGGCCTGCGGGGGCACGCGTCCCGACGGGCCGGACGCGGGCTGAGGGCAGGCGGGCGCAGATGACGGCCGCGGGGATCCTCGGCCGGCTCCCGCTGCTGGCGAAGTGGAGTGGACGGATGATCCAGATCAAGACGCCGCACGAGCTCGAGCTCATGCGCGGTGCGGGCCTCGTCGTGGCGGGTGCGATCGCCGCCGTCCGCGCCGCCGTCCGCCCCGGTGTCACCACCGGTGAGCTGGACGCCATCGCCGAGGACCACATCCGCAGCGCCGGCGCGGTGCCGTCCTTCCTGGGCTACCACGGCTTCACCGGCAGCATCTGCGCGTCCATCAACGACGAGATCGTCCACGGCATCCCCGACCGCGGCCGGGCGCTCGCCGAGGGCGACAACATCTCCATCGACTGCGGCGCGATCCTGCACGGTTGGCACGGCGACTCCGCGGTCACCGTCACCGTCGGGCCGCCGTCGGCCGAGGACGCGGCGCTGATCGGCGTCACCGAGCGGTCGATGTGGGCGGGCCTGGCCAAGGCGCTGGCCGGCGGGCGGCTCACCGACATCAGCCACGCCGTCGAGCAGTCGATCACCGCCGAGCGGCACCCGTACGGGATCGTCGACCACTACGGCGGGCACGGCATCGGCACCGAGATGCACCAGGACCCGCACGTGCTGAACTACGGCCGGGCGGGGCGCGGGCCGCGGCTGGTCCCGGGGCTGGCACTGGCCATCGAGCCGATGGTGACCGTGGGCGACCCGGCCACCGTCGAACTCGAGGACGGCTGGACCGTGGTCACCAAGGACGGATCGCGCGCGGCCCACTTCGAGCACACCGTCGCCATCACCCCGGAGGGCCCGTGGGTCCTCACGGCGGAGGACGGCGGCGTCGCGGGGCTGGCCCCCTTCGGGATCACCCCCCGTACGTGAAGGACCCCGTCCCCACCCTTCGCGAGCTCAGGGCAGGCCTCGGGACGAGGCCATGAGCGCGGTCACCGCGGGCGGGTTGGAGCGGCGCGCCGGAGCGGGGTACAGTGGCCGACGGCGTTCGCGCCGCCCTGCTGTCGTGCTGTGGCCGTACGACCCGGGGCGCCCTCGCGGGAGCGCCTGAACCACCCGTTCTGTACACCTCCGAGTGCGTCCGCCGGGTCCCGGCCTGGGCGCGCGAGGGACACCAGCACCACCGAGTCAGGGAGGCCGTGTCGGGCATGGCGAAGAAGGACGGGGCCATCGAGGTCGAGGGTCGCGTCGTCGAGCCGCTGCCCAACGCGATGTTCCGGGTCGAGCTGCAGAACGGGCACCGGGTGCTCGCCCACATCAGCGGCAAGATGCGCCAGCACTACATCCGCATCCTGCCCGAGGACCGCGTGGTCGTGGAGCTCTCGCCCTACGACCTGACCCGCGGTCGCATCGTCTACCGGTACAAGTAACCGCCGCCGCGCGCAGCCCCGAGGGGCGGGCGCGCTCGGCGCACGATCGACAGGAATGAGGGGCGGCACCGGTGAAGGTCCAGCCGTCGGTGAAGAAGATCTGCGACAAGTGCAAGGTGATCCGCCGGCACGGCCGGGTCATGGTCATCTGCGACAACGCCCGCCACAAGCAGCGGCAGGGCTGAGGGAGTACCTGGACATGGCACGACTGGCCGGCGTCGACCTGCCCCGCGAGAAGCGGATGGAGATCGCGCTCACCTACATCTACGGCATCGGCAAGACCCACGCCAAGGAGACCCTGGCCGCGACGGGCGTCAGCCCCGACCTGCGCGCCCGGGACCTCACGGACGAGGACCTGCTCAAGCTGCGCGACTACATCGACGAGCACTTCCGCGTCGAGGGTGACCTGCGCCGCGAGGTGGCCGCCGACATCCGCCGCAAGGTGGAGATCGGCTGCTACCAGGGCCTGCGTCACCGCCGCGGCCTGCCCGTCCACGGGCAGCGCACCCGCACCAACGCGCGCTCGAGCAAGGGCCCGCGCAAGACCATCGCCGGCAAGAAGAAGGCCGGCAAGAAGTAAGCCGTGAGGCGCGTCGTCGCACGACCCGTGAGGGCGGGAGCGACGGCGCGCCGCTCGTGCTCATCTGGCCACTGATCGTTCAGAAGGAAACCGGAGAGACATGCCTCCCAGGGCTCGCGCCGCGGCTGGTGCCAAGAAGGTCCGCCGCAAGGAGAAGAAGAACGTCGCCCACGGCGCCGCGCACATCAAGAGCACGTTCAACAACACGATCGTGTCGATCACCGACCCCAACGGCAACGTGATCAGCTGGGCCTCCGCCGGCCACGTCGGCTTCAAGGGCTCGCGCAAGTCCACGCCGTTCGCCGCGCAGATGGCCGCCGAGAACGCCGCGCGCAAGGCGCAGGAGCACGGCATGCGCAAGGTCGACGTCTTCGTCAAGGGCCCCGGCTCCGGCCGCGAGACCGCCATCCGGTCCCTCCAGGCCACCGGCCTCGAGGTCGGCCAGATCCAGGACGTGACCCCGCAGCCGCACAACGGCTGCCGCCCGAAGAAGCGTCGCCGGGTCTGACCGGCCACGGACGAGACTGACGAGGAGTACCTGACGTGGCCCGTTACACCGGAGCCGACTGCCGCATGTGCCGGCGCGAGAAGATGAAGCTGTTCCTCAAGGGCAGCAAGTGCGAGTCCCCGAAGTGCCCGATCGAGATCCGGCCCTACCCGCCGGGCGAGCACGGCCGGGGCCGCAGTAAGGACAGCGAATACCTGCTGCAGCTGCGAGAGAAGCAGAAGGCGCGCCGCATCTACGGCGTCCTGGAGAAGCAGTTCCGCGGCTACTACGAAGAGGCCAACAAGAAGTCGGGCAAGACCGGTGAGGTCCTGCTGCAGATCCTCGAGTCGCGTCTCGACAACGTCGTGTACCGGGCCGGCTTCGCCGAGTCCCGTGACATGGCCCGTCAGCTGGTGCGCCACGGTCACATCCGGGTCAACGGCCGCAAGGTCGACATCCCGTCGTACCGGGTCAGCTCCAACGACATCATCGAGGTCGCCGAGAAGTCGCGGCGCATGCTGCCCTTCGAGGTCGCCCAGGCCCGCGCCGGCGAGCGCCCCGTGCCGCCGTGGCTGGAGGTCATCAGCAGCCAGCTGCGCGTGCTGGTCCACAGTGTCCCGGCCCGTCAGGTGATCGACACCCCGGTCCAGGAGCAGTTGATCGTCGAGCTCTACTCGAAGTAAGCAGGAGGGCCCCCCTGCCCCCACCGTAGAAGGACCCCGTCCTCCCCACCCCTCGCACGTCGGGGCGGGACCCGGGACGGGGCCGGCGGCGGGACCCTGCAGGGGGGCCAACGGCTCCGGCGGTCGGACAGATGTCCGCCGGGGCCCGCACCACCCCCTCACGGCGTCATATGGCGGGCGCCGGAGGACCTCGAGGAGAACACCACCATGCTCATCGCACAGCGTCCGACGCTGACCGAGGAGACCATCTCCGAGCAGCGCTCGCGGTTCGTCATCGAGCCGCTCGAGCCCGGCTTCGGCTACACCCTCGGCAATTCCCTGCGGCGCACGCTCCTCAGCTCGATCCCCGGTGCGGCCGTCACCAGCATCCGGATCGAGGGCACCTTGCACGAGTTCACCACCGTGCCGGGGGTCAAGGAGGACGTCACCGAGATCATCCTCAACCTCAAGGGCCTGGTCGTCAGCTCCGACTCCGACGAGCCGGTGACCATGTACCTGCGGAAGCAGGGCCCCGGTGAGGTCACCGCCGCCGACATCGCGCCGCCGGCCGGTGTCGAGGTGCACAACCCCGAGCTGCACATCGCCACGCTGAACGGCAAGGGCCGGCTTGAGATCGAGCTGGTCGTCGAGCGGGGCCGCGGCTACGTGCCGGCGCCGCAGAACAAGCAGCCCGGCCAGGAGATCGGCCGCATCCCGGTCGACTCGATCTACTCGCCCGTCCTCAAGGTGACCTACGCCGTCGAGGCCACCCGTGTCGAGCAGCGGACCGACTTCGACCGCCTGGTCGTCGACGTGGAGACCAAGCCGTCGATCGCCCCGCGCGACGCGATCGCCAGTGCCGGCTCCACCCTCGTCGAGCTGTTCGGCCTGCTGCGCGAGCTCAACATCGACGCCGAGGGCATCGAGGTCGGGCCGAGCCCGGCCGAGGCCGCCGACATCGCGAACTTCTCGATGCCGATCGAGGACATGGACCTCACCGTGCGGTCCTACAACTGCCTCAAGCGCGAGGGCGTCCACACCGTCGGGGAGCTCGTCACCCGCTCCGAGGCCGACCTGCTGGACATCCGCAACTTCGGGGCCAAGTCGATCGACGAGGTCAAGATGAAGCTCGCGGCCATGGGTCTGGCCCTCAAGGACAGCCCGCCCGGGTTCATCCCCACCTCGATCGAGAGCTACGACGAGGGCTACGAGACCGACGCCTACCAGGGCCACGGCGAGTTCGCCGCCGGCTACGACCAGGCGCAGTACGACGACGGCTCCTACCAGGAGACCGAGCAGCTCTGACGAAGGAGCCCGCTGCCCCCGCCGTGGCAGGACCCCGTCCTCCCCACCCTTCGCACGCTCAGGGCGGGATCCGGGACGGGGCCGGCGGCGGGACCCTGCAGCGGGGCCGGCCCGGACGGCGGGGCGACCCGCCGTCCGGCACCGCTCCCGGGCCCGCCACACTGGCCCGGAGGCACCACCCGCGCTCTCGCTCACGAGACGTCAGCATCACCATGGAACGCAGCCGGCACCGCGGCCCGGCAGCCTGAGGAAGGACCGACATGCCCACCCCCACCAAGGGCCCCCGTCTCGGCGGTTCCCCTTCGCACGAGCGGCTGATGCTGGCCAACCTGGCCACGTCGCTGTTCGAGCACGGGCGGATCACGACCACCGCGGCGAAGGCCAAGCGGCTGCGTCCCCTGGCCGAGAAGCTGGTGACCTTCGCCAAGCGCGGTGACCTGCACGCCCGCCGTCAGGTGATGACGACGATCCGGGACAAGGACGTCGTGCACACGCTGTTCGCCGAGATCGGGCCGCGCTTCGCGGACCGTCCGGGCGGCTACACCCGCATCACCAAGGTGGGGCCGCGCAAGGGTGACAACGCCCCCATGGCGGTCATCGAGCTGGTCGAGGGTCAGACCGTGGCCCAGCAGGCCGTCGGCGAGGCCGAGCGCGCCCGTGGCACCCGCTTCGCCGGTGCCGCCTCGGGCGCGGGCGCCGCTGCCGCCGCCGGTGAGGTCACCGCCGACGCGCTGGAGAGCGCCGAGGTCGCCGAGGACACCGAGGCCGGCAGCAACACCAGTGGCGACGCCGTGGACGCCGAGGTGACCGCGGACGCCGACACCGCGTCCGACGACACCGCGTCCGACGAGGGTGCGACCGAGGCCGGCAGCAACACCAGTGGCGACGCCGTGGACACCGAGGTGACCGCGGACGCCGACACGTCCTCGGACGACGCCGAGGGCACGGACGGCGCCCGGTGAGCGACCGGGAGAACCCGGGCGAGGGCGCCAAGGCCGGCGCGGCCGGGGTCCCTGCCAGCGGCGGCGACCAGGGGGCGACCTTCGTGGGGGAGACCACCGGCCCCGGCGGGGACACCTCGCCGGCCGTGACCTCCGGGAACGTCGACGCGCAGGCCCAGCAGGTCGTCACCGACGTGTTCACCCCCGACGGTGAGCGCCAGGACGACGCCGACGTGACCCCGGAGCCGACCGCCGAGAACGTCGCCGTGGTCGACGACCCGGCGCTGTCCCCGGACGTGGCCCGCGCGGCTGCCGCCGAGGTCGAGGCCGCCGAGCTGGGCGACGCCGCGACCGCCGGCACGCACGCGCCCGGGGGCGAGGCCGCTCCCGACCCCCGGTGAGCGGTCGCTGACCACTCCACGCCGTACCGACGAGCCCGTCACCCCGCCCGGTGGCGGGCTCGTCCGTCTCCGGCTCGGGATCGCCTACGACGGGACCGCGCTGCACGGCTGGGCCCGGCAGCCCGCCCAGCGCACCGTGCAGGGAGACCTCGAGGAGGCCCTGGCACGGGTGCTGCGGCAACCGGTCGCGCTGACCGTCGCCGGGCGCACCGACGCCGGGGTGCACGCCACCGGCCAGGTCGCCCACGCCGACGTCCCCCGGGCGGTGTGGGAGGGGCAGCGCGCCAGGCTGGTGCGCCGGCTGCGCGGCGTGCTGCCCCCCGACATCGCCGTCCACGCGGTCGAGGAGGCGCCGCCGGAGTTCGAGGCCCGCTTCGGGGCGCTACGCCGGCACTACGTCTACCGGCTGACCGACGCCGACAGCGGGCCGCCGCCCCTGCGCCGCGCCGACACGGTCGGTTGGCCCCGGCAGCTGGACGCCGCGGCGATGGCGGCCGCCGCGGGGTCGTTGCTGGGCCTGCACGACTTCGCCGCGTTCTGCCGTCGCCGGGAGGGCGCGACGACCATCCGCACCCTGCTCGCCCTCGACGTGGCGCGCGACGGCGACCTGGTGACCGTGCGGGCCTCGGCCGACGCCTTCTGCCACTCGATGGTGCGCAGCCTGGTCGGTGCGCTCACCGCGGTGGGGGAGGGGCGGCGTCCGCCGGAGTGGCCGGCGGCGCTGCTCGGTGCCGGCGCCCGCTCCAGCGAGGTGCCGGTCGTCCCGCCCGGCGGGCTGACGCTGCTGGCGGTCGACTACCCGCCCGACGACGAGCTGGCCGCCCGGGCGGTGGTCACGCGGGGCCTCCGCTCTTGAGGGACGACGCCCCGGTGTGGCCCCGTCCCGGGCACCGCGCTGCCGTCGCAAAGGGTGGGGAGGACGGGGTCCCTTCTCAGGGGAGCGCGGCGACGGCCTCGTCGATCGGGGTGTCGCCGCTGACGAGCTCGACGACCTCGTCGGTCTTCCCGGCGTCCAGCAGCGCGAGCAGCACCGCGGCGACGTCGTCCCGCGGCACGTCGCCGAAGGCCACGCCGTGGGCGAGGGTGACCCGGCCGGTGCCGGGCTCGTCGGTGAGCCGGCCGGGCCGCAGGATCACCGTGTCCAGGGCGGGCCGGGGCAGGATCGCGTCCTCGGCGGCGAGCTTGGCCTGCAGGTAGGCGGCGAAGACCGGGTCCATGCCCTGCGGCGTCCCCTGGCGGGCCTGCTCGACCCCCATCGAGGACACCAGCAGGTACCGCCGGACGCCCGCCCGCTCGGCCGCGTCGGCGAGCAGCAGGGCCGCGCCCTTGTCGACGGTGTGCTTGCGGGCCCCGCCGCTGCCCGGGCCGGCCCCCGCCGCGAAGACCACGGCGTCGGCCCCGGACACCACCTCGGCGACCTGGTCCACGCCGGCCTGCTCGAGGTCGAGGACGACCGGCTCCACCCCGTCGGCGCGCAGGTCGTCGGCGTGCGCGGGGTTGCGGACGATCCCGGCGACCGTGTCGCCCCGGCCGGACAGCAGGCGGCCGAGGCGACGGGCGACCTGCCCGTGGGCCCCGGCGATGACGATGCGCATTGAGCAGCCCTACCCCCCGGGTCGGCGGGGAACCCGGCGCACGGCGGCCGCCCGGGCCCGGGCGAGGTCGGCCGGGGTGTCGCAGTCGATCCACGGCGGCGGCTGACCGGGCGCGACCTCCGGGTGCAGCCGCCGGACCGCCAGCGGGGCGAGCACCCGGCGCACCGAGGTGGGCCCGTCGACGTCGGCGACCGCCGCCCGCAGCGCCGCCGTCCGCCACACCCCCAGCAGCAGCTGGTCGCGGCCGGTGTCGTCGACGACCAGCACGCCGTCACCGGTCAGCCGGTCCCGCAGTGCCCGGACCAGCCCGGCGGTGAGGAACGGCAGGTCGCCGGCGAGCAGGGCGACCACCTCGCCGGGGACGTGCCCGAGCCCCGCCTTGATGGCGGCCACGGGGCCGCCCCGGGGCGGGTCCTCCCGGACGACGAGGACGTCCGGCGGCACCGGCTGCGGGGGGCCGACGACGATCCGCGGGGCGGCGTCGGGCACGGCGGCCAGGACCCGCTCGAGGATGGCGCGGCCGCCCACCTCGAGCTGTGGCTTGGCCTGCCCGCCCATCCGCGCCGCGCGACCGCCGGCGAGGACGACGGCGGCGTAGGGCGGCAGCGCGGGCACGCTGCGACCGTAGGGCCCGGACGTGGGTACCGTCGCCGTCCGTGGGACGAGTGACGAGCCGGACACCGGTGCTGCGCATCCGTGGCGCGGTGCACAGCACCCGCCCGGACACCGTGGCGGCCGAGGAGCCGCTGGAGATTCGGCTGGCGGGCACGCCGCTGGCGGTCACGATGCGCACCCCCGGCGACGACTTCGACCTGGTGCACGGCTTCCTCGCCACCGAGGCGGTCATCGGGTCGGCCGACGACGTCGCCGGGCTGCGCTACTGCAACTCCGTCGACGAGGACGGCCGCAACACGTACAACGTCGTCGACGTCGACCTCGCGCCCGGCGTGGAGCCCCCGGACACCGCGCTGGACCGGAACTTCTACACGTCGAGCTCCTGCGGGGTGTGCGGCAAGGCCAGCATCGACGCCATCCGCACGAAGACGCGGCACGACGTCGCGGGAGACGACGTCCGGCTGCCGCTGCCGACGCTGCTCGCGCTGCCCGACCGGCTGCGCGCGGCCCAGCAGGTGTTCGACAAGACCGGTGGGCTGCACGCGGCCGGCCTGTTCACGGCCGACGGCGAGCTGGTGGCCCTGCGGGAGGACGTCGGCCGGCACAACGCCGTCGACAAGGTGGTCGGCGACGCGGTGCGTGGGGGGCGGCTCCCGCTGAGCGGCCACGTGCTCATGGTCAGCGGGCGGGCGAGCTTCGAGCTCACCCAGAAGGCCGCGATGGCCGGCATCCCGGTGCTGGCCGCGGTGTCGGCGCCGTCGTCCCTGGCGGTGGAGCTGGCCGCCGACGTCGGCATCACCCTCGTCGGCTTCCTCCGCGGCGACGGCTGCAACGTCTACACCCGCACCGAGCGGATCGCCCTGCCGGAGTGATGCCGGGCTACTCGGTCACGGGAGCCGCCCTGCGCAGGTGACGCGAGGAGTGGGGGCCGGAGGCTCCCGCGACGAGCCGTCAGGCAGGGCTCAGCGCCACGGGGGGACGGCACCTGACCGCGGTCGGAGCGCGGTAGCGCGACATCAGGCATGGTCGCCGCCGCGCAGCTGGCTGACGACGTGGGGGAGCAGCGGGCCCAGCACCGCCAGGCCGTCCCTCACCCCACCGGTCGACCCGGGCAGGTTCACCACCAGCGTCCGCCCGGCGGTGCCGGCGATCCCGCGGGACAGCACCGAGGTCGGCACCTTCCCCTCCCCGTACCGGCGGACCGCCTCGGCGATGCCGGGCGCCTCGCGCTCGAGCACCCGGCGGGTCGCCTCGGGGGTCACGTCGGTGGGGGAGAGCCCGGTGCCGCCGGTCGTGAGGACGACGTCCGCGCCGGAGCCGATGGCCGCCAGCAGCACCACCTCCAGCTCCGCGACGTCGTCCGGCCGCACGTGCGGCCCCTCGACGGCGAACCCCAGCGCGCGCAGCCCCTCGGCGAGGGCCTGTCCGCTGCGGTCCTCGTAGACCCCGGCCGACGCCCGGTTGGAGGCGGTGACGACGACGGCCCGCGCGTCGCCGGGCAGCGCGGCGTTCACCGCCGCCACTCCCCGCTCTTCCCGCCGGACTTGGCCAGGAGCCGGACGTCGGTGATCGCGGCGCGCGGGTCCACGGCCTTGACCATGTCGATCACGGTCAGCCCGGCGACGGCCACGGACGTGAGCGCCTCCATCTCCACGCCGGTGCGGTCCGCGGTCCGGGCGGTGGCGGTGATCTCGACGGCGTCGTCGGCCACGGTCACGTCCACGGTGACGCCGTGCAGGGCGATGGGGTGGCACAGGGGGACGAGGTCCGGCGTCCGCTTGGCCCCGGCGATGCCCGCGATGCGGGCGACCGCGACGGCGTCGCCCTTGGGGACCCCCTCGCCGCGCAGCAGGGCGACCACCTCGGGGCTGACCAGCACCCGGCCGGCCGCGGTCGCTTCCCGGGCGGTGACCGGCTTGGCCGAGACGTCGACCATGCGGGCGGCGCCGGCCTCGTCGACGTGCGTGAGCCTGTCCCTCATTGCAGCGCTCCTTCGATCAGCACGACGTCCACCGGGGCGCCGGCGGGCAGCTCGGTGACGTCCTCGGGGACGACGACCAGGCAGTTGGCGCGGGCCAGGTGCGCCACCAGGTGCGACCCGGGGCCGCCGACCTGCGAGACGGTGCCGTCGTCGTAGCGGCCGCGCAGGAACTGGCGGCGCCCGGCGGGGGAGCGCAGCGGGGCGGTGAGCGTCGCCGGAGCGCGCAACCGGCCGGGGGCGGCGTGGCCCAGCGCCCGGCGCAGCGCCGGCCGGACGAACACCTCGAAGGAGACGAACGAGCTCACCGGGTTGCCGGGCAGCGTGACCACCGGGACGCCGTCCACCGTGCCGGCCCCCTGCGGACCGCCGGGCTGCATCGCGACCTTGACGAACTCGACGGTGCCCAGCGCCCGGAAGGCGTCCTTGACCACCTCGTAGGCGCCGGCGCTGACCCCGCCGCTGGTGACCAGCAGGTCGGCGCCGGCCAGTTCGGCGCGGACGGTGGCCAGGAACTGGTCGACGTCGTCGGGCACGAAGTGCAGCCGCCGGGCCGTCCCGCCGGCGTCCTCCACGGCGGCGACCAGCAGCGCGGAGTTGGACTCGTAGATCTGGCCGGGCCGCAGCGGCTCGCCGGGCTCGACCAGCTCGCTGCCGGTGGAGAGCACCAGCACGCGCGGCCGGCGGCGGACCCACAGCGTCCGCGCGCCGACGGCGGCGGCCAGACCGAGCTGTGCGGCGCCCAGCGGGGTGCCGGCGGTGAGGGCGACGGTGCCGGCGGTGATGTCCTCGCCGGCCCGCCGCAGGTGCGTCCCGGGAGCGGGCGCGTCGCGGATCTCCACGACGTCGGTGGCGCCGTCGGTGAGCTCGACCGGGACGACGACGTCCGCGCCCGCGGGGAGCGGCGCACCGGTCATGATCCGCTGGACGGTGCCCGGCCCCAGCGGATGGACGTCGGTGCGTCCGGCCGGGATGTCATCGGCGACCGGCAGCCGCACCGGGAGGCCGGCGACCTCCACCGAGCGCGCGGCGTACCCGTCCATCGCGGAGTTGTCGAAGCCGGGCAGCGACACCTGCGCGGTCACGTCCCGGGCGAGCACCCGGTTGTGCCCGGCCGCCAGCGGCACCTCCTCCTCGCCCAGCGGGGCGAGGAGCGCCGCGACGACCGCCTGGTGTTCCTCGACCGTGCGCACGGGGCCATCCTGACCGATCGACCCGCTGTGCACCGGGGAGGGCGAGCGGGGGGGGGCGACGTGCGCCCGGCGCCGGCGCTCCGCGCGGGCCGGACCGGTTGACCCGCCCGGTTAGGGTCCGTGCGGACCCGACGAGGTGACCGAGGGGTGGGCATGAGCGAGATCGACCGGATGTTGGCGGCGAACGCGCAGGGGGCGTCGCAGTCGCCCGGGGAACTCCCGGCGCGGCCGGCTCGAGGGGTCGCCGTGGTGGCCTGCATGGACGCGCGGATGGACCTCTACCGGATCCTCGGCCTGGCACCCGGCGACGCCCACGTCATCCGCAACGCCGGCGGCGTCGTCACCGAGGACACCCTGCGCTCGCTCGCGATCTCACAGCACCTGCTCGGCACCCGGGAGGTGCTGCTCGTCCACCACACCCGCTGCGGCATGCAGGACGCCGACGAGACCGCCGTCCTGGACCAGGTCGAGCAGGCCACGGGGGCCCGGCCCGAGTGGGCCGTGCAGGGCTTCGCGGACGTCGACGAGGACGTGCGGGAGTCGGTCCGGCGACTGCGGGCGTCCCCGTACCTGGTCGCCACGGAGGTGCGCGGGACCGTCTACGACGTCCACACCGGGCTGCTGCGTGAGGTCGCAGTCGAGGGCTGACCTCCGGCCGGGGAGAGGCCCGAGGTCCGGCTGGTATCGTGGTCGGCTGGCGCGCGCGGCCGGCTGGTGCCCGCGTGTCCTGCCCTGTCTCCCGTGCTCGGTGAGGCGATCCCACCAGCCGATCCGACGACGACGGAGGACACGAGCGCCGTGCGCACGTACACCCCCAAGCCCGGCGACATCAGCCGGGCCTGGCACGTCATCGACGCCACCGACGTGGTGCTCGGTCGACTCGCCAGCCAGACCGCGGTCCTGCTCCGCGGGAAGCACAAGCCCCAGTACGCCCCGCACGTGGACGTCGGCGACTTCGTCGTCATCGTCAACGCCGGCAAGGTGGCCCTGACCGGCTCCAAGCGGGACGAGAAGGTCGCCTACCGCCACTCCGGCTACCCGGGTGGCCTCAAGCGGATCCCCGTCGGCGACCAGCTGCGCACCCACCCCGACCGCGTCATCGAGCGCGCGATCAAGGGCATGCTGCCGCACAACAGCCTGGGTCGTCAGATGCTCAAGAAGCTGAAGGTGTACGCCGGGCCCGAGCACCCGCACGCCGCTCAGCAGCCCCAGCCCTTCGAGATCAAGCAGGTGGCCCAGTGACGACCGCCCTCAACGTGACCGACGCCGAGGGGCGTCCGGTGCAGACCGTCGGCCGGCGCAAGGAGGCCATCGTCCGGGTGCGCCTGCTGCCGGGCACCGGTCAGTTCCGCCTCAACGGCCGCACCATCGAGGAGTACTTCCCGAACAAGGTGCACCAGCAGCTCATCCGTGAGCCGTTCGTGACCGTCGAGCGGACCGAGCAGTACGACGTCGTCGGCATCCTCAGGGGCGGCGGCGTCAGCGGTCAGGCCGGCGCGCTGCGCCTGGCGATCGCCCGCGCGCTGATCCAGGTCGAGGCCGAGGACCGTCCGGCCCTCAAGAAGGCCGGCTTCCTCACCCGCGACCCCCGCGTCACCGAGCGCAAGAAGTACGGGCTCAAGAAGGCCCGCAAGGCGCCTCAGTACTCGAAGCGCTGACCGGTACGTCCGTGGGTCGCCTCTTCGGGACCGACGGCGTCCGGGGTCGGGCCAACGCCGACCTCACGCCGGAGTTGGCCCTCTCGGTGGCACGTGCTGCCGCCGGCGTGCTCGCCGACCGCGACGGGACCCAGCGTCCCGTCGCGGTCGTCGGCCGCGACCCCCGCGCCAGCGGGGAGATGCTCGAGGCCGCCGTCGTGGCGGGCCTCGCGAGCGCCGGGGCGCAGGTGCTGCGGGCCGGGGTGCTGCCCACCCCGGCGATCGCGCACCTCACCGCGCACACCGGCGCGGACCTCGGCGTGATGATCTCCGCCAGCCACAACCCGATGCCCGACAACGGCATCAAGCTGTTCAGCCGCGGCGGCCACAAGCTGCCCGACGCGGTCGAGGCCGCCATCGAGCAGGCCGTGACCGCCGGCCAGACCGACGGCCCACGCCCCACCGGCGCCGAGATCGGCCGGGTCTCCGACCTCGCCGACGCCGGGGCGGCATACGTCGAGCACCTGCTCGCGACCGTCGAGCGGCCGCTGTCCGGCCTCACCCTCGTCGTCGACTGCGCCCACGGCGCGGCCGCGGTGTGCGCGCCCGAGGTCTACCGGCGGGCCGGGGCCACCGTGCACGTCATCGGTGGCGAGCCCGACGGCTGGAACATCAACGACGGCATCGGCTCCACCCACCTCGGCCCACTGACCGAGGCCGTGCGCGCGCACGGGGCCGACCTCGGCATCGCCCACGACGGCGACGCCGACCGCTGCCTGGCCGTCACCGCCGAGGGCCACGTCGTCGACGGCGACGCGATCCTCGCGATCTGCGCGCTGGGGCTGCACGAGCACGGCCGGCTCACCGGCGACACCGTCGTCGCGACGGTCATGAGCAACCTCGGCTTCCACCACACGATGCGCCACGCCGGCATCGCCGTGCACACCACCGCCGTCGGCGACCGGTACGTGCTCGAGGCGCTGCGGACGCAGGGCCTGAGCCTGGGTGGCGAGCAGAGCGGCCACCTGGTGTTCCTCGACCACGCGACGACCGGCGACGGGTTGCTCACCGGCCTGTCGTTGCTGTCCCGGATGGCGGAGACCGGCTCGTCGCTGGCCGAGCTCGCCTCGGTGGTCCACCGGCTGCCGCAGACCCTGGTCAACGTGCCGGTGCGCGACCGGCTGGCGGTCGTGGAGAGCGACGAGGTCGCCGCCGCGGTCAACCGGTGCGAGGCCGACCTCGGGGACGACGGCCGGGTGCTGCTGCGGCCGTCGGGCACCGAGCAGCTCGTGCGCGTGATGGTCGAGGCGCCCACCCAGGAGCGGGCCGACGCCATCGCCAGGCGCCTCGCCGACGTGGTCGCCGCCGTCGACTGAGGAAGGACCACCCTTCCCCCCACGCCTCGCAGGCTCGGCGCGGGCCCCTGAAGGGTGGCCGTTCCAGGACGTCACCGGGCTCGCGGCGGGACCCTGCAAGGGGGCCGTTCCAGCACGTCACCGGGCTCGGCGCCGGCCCCTGGAGGGTGGCCGTTCCAGGACGTCACCGGGCTCGCGGCGGGGGCGGCGCCTGGGCGCGGGGGCGTCGGCAGGACGACGGTGTGACGGGCGTCGACTGCTGGGGCGTGATTCGTCCCTCCCACTCGTGTGAGGGAGGGGTCCGGCGGGTCCCCCCGGTAGCCTCGGAGGAATGTGCGGCATCGTGGGATACGTCGGCCCGCAGAGCGCCCTGGGCGTCGTCCTGGAGGGCCTGCGCCGGCTGGAGTACCGGGGGTACGACTCGGCGGGCGTCGCCGTCCTCGCCGACGGCGGGCAGTCGACGGCGAAGAAGGCCGGCAAGCTGGCGAACCTGGAGAAGGTCCTCGCCGACTCGCCGCTCCCCGAGTCGACGATCGGCATCGGGCACACGCGCTGGGCGACCCACGGCGGGCCGACCGACCGCAACGCGCACCCGCACCTGTCCGCGGACGGCCGGGTCGCGGTCATCCACAACGGCATCATCGAGAACTTCGCCACGCTGCGCGCCGAGTGCGAGGCGGCCGGCGTCGAGTTCGCCTCCGAGACCGACACCGAGGTCGCCGCGCACCTGCTGGCGGCGACCTACCAGGGGACGCCGGAGGGCCCCGGACGCCTGGCCGAGGCGATGCGCACGGTCAGCCGCCGGCTGGAGGGCGCCTTCACGCTGGTCGCCTCGCACGCCGACGAGCCCGACACCCTCGTCGCCTCCCGCCGCAACAGCCCGCTGGTCGTGGGCGTCGGCGACGGCGAGTACTTCCTGGGTTCCGACGTCGCCGCCTTCATCGCGCACACCCGTGAGGCTCGCGAGCTCGGCCAGGACCAGGTCGTCGAGATCCACCGGCAGCGCGGGGTCACGGTCACGACCTTCGACGGCGCCCCGGCCGAGCCGAAGGCGTACACGGTCGACTGGGACGCCGCCGCCGCCGAGAAGGGCGGCTTCGACTGGTTCATGCTCAAGGAGATCGCCGAGCAGCCGCGGGCGATCGCCGACACCCTGCTGGGGCGCACCGACGGGCAGGGGAAGCTCGTCCTCGACGAGGTGCGGCTGACCGACCAGGACCTGCGCGACGTCGACAAGATCTTCGTCGTGGCCTGCGGCACCGCCTACCACGCCGGCCTCATCGCGAAGTACGCCATCGAGCACTGGACCCGCATCCCGGTCGAGGTGGAGGTCGCCAGCGAGTTCCGCTACCGCGACCCGGTGCTCGACCGCTCGACGCTGGTCGTCGTCATCAGCCAATCCGGCGAGACGATGGACACCCTCATGGCGCTCCGGCACGCCAAGGACCAGAAGGCCCGCGTGCTGGCGATCTGCAACGCCAACGGATCGACCATCCCGCGCGAGTCCGACGCCGTCCTGTACACGCACGCCGGCCCGGAGGTCGCGGTCGCCTCGACCAAGGGCTTCCTCACCCAGCTCGTGGCCTGTTACCTGGTCGGCCTGTTCCTCGCCCAGATCCGCGGCATCAAGTACGAGGACGAGGTGGCGGCGGTCGTCGCCGAGCTGCACCGGCTCCCCGAGGCCGTCGCCCAGGTGCTCGAGCAGATGGAGCCGGTCCGCGAGCTCGGCCGCTCGATGGCCGAGGCGGACCGCATGCTGTTCCTGGGTCGGCACGTGAGCTTCCCGGTGGCGCTCGAGGGTGCGCTGAAGCTGAAGGAGCTCGCGTACATCCACGCCGAGGGGTTCGCCGCCGGCGAGCTCAAGCACGGCCCGATCGCGGTCGTCGACGAGGGCACTCCGGTGGTCGTGGTCGTCCCGCCACGGGCTCGCGACCTGCTGCACGGCAAGGTCGTCTCGAACATCCAGGAGGTCCGCGCCCGCGGTGCCCGCACGATCGTGATCGCCGAGGAGGGGGACGAGGACGTCGTCCCGTACGCCGACCACGTCATCCGCGTGCCCCGGACGCCGACCCTGCTGGCACCCGTCGTCACGACCGTGCCGCTGCAGGTGCTGGCGTGCGAGATCGCGGACAGCCGCGGGTTCGACGTCGACCAGCCGCGAAACCTGGCCAAGAGCGTCACCGTCGAGTGACGCTCCCGTGAGCACCGCAGCGAGCGGGGAGCGAAGCGGGAGCAGAACCGACGCAGGGTCACCGTCGAGTGAGTCGCCGCGATGATCAGCTGAGCTGGTCGTCGTAGGCCCTGGCTCACCTCCGGAGGTGAGCCAGGACCCGGGACGGTGAGCCAGGACTGGGGACGGTGAGCCAGGACCGGGACCGGTGACCCGCGACCGTTCCGGCCGGCCTGCCGAGGACCCCCCGCCGGACGGCGCGGCAGACCGTGGCACGGCAGACTGGCCCGGTGATCATCGGGGTCGGGATCGACGTCGTGCCCGTCGACCGCTTCGCCGAGTCCCTGATCCGCACCCCGGGCCTGCGCGACCGGCTCTTCACCGCCGAGGAGCAGCGCACGCCCCGCGGCGGCGTCCGGACCGGCGAGTCGCTGGCCGCCCGGTTCGCCGCCAAGGAGGCCGTCGCCAAGGCCCTGGGCGCGCCCGGCGACCTGCGCTGGCACGACGCCGAGGTCACCGTCGGCGACCACGGGCGGCCGCACCTGACGGTCCGCGGCACGGTGGCCGGCCGCGCGGCCCAGCTCGGGGTCACCTCCTGGCACGTCTCGCTGAGCCACGACGGCGGCATCGCCTCGGCGGTGGTGGTCGCCGAGGGCGTGCTGCGTGGGGAGGTGGAGACGTGATCGGGCTGTACACGGCGGCGGAGGTGCGTGCCGCCGAGGAGCCGCTGCTGGCCGCCACGCCGGAGGGCACGCTGATGCAGCGGGCGGCGACCGGCCTGGCCACCGTCTGCCTGGGTCTGCTCGGCCGGGCGCACGGCAGCCGCGTCACCGCCCTCGTCGGCGCCGGCAACAACGGCGGGGACGCGCTCTTCGCCGGCGCGCACCTGGCCCGCCGCGGCGCCCGGGTGACCGCCGTCCTGCTCGACCCGGAGCGGGCGCACGTCGCCGGGCTGGCCGCGTTGCGCGCCGCGGGGGGCTGGGTCACCGGACCCGACGGGCCGACCGGGCTGGAGCGCGCCGACCTCGTGCTCGACGGGATCGTCGGCATCGGCGTTCACGGGGGCCTGCGTCCGGCGGCTGCCGCGCTGGTCGAGCGGGCCGCCACCGGGCCGGGGCTGACGGTCGCCGTCGACGTCCCCAGCGGGGTGGACGCCGACACCGGCGCGGTTCCCGGGGCGGCGTTCCCGGCGCTGCACACGGTCACGTTCGGCGCGCTCAAGACCGGCCTGGTCGTGGGGGAGGGCCGCGGCTACGCGGGCCGGGTCCACCTGGTCGACATCGGGCTCGACCTGCCGGCGGCCGGGGTGCACCAGCTCACCGACGCCGACGTCGCGGCGCGCCTCCGCCCTCCGGGCAGCGGCGACGACAAGTACACGCAGGGCGTGGTGGGGGTCGTCGCCGGGTCCTCGACCTACCCCGGGGCGGCCGTGCTGTGCACGGGCGCCGCGCTGCGCGCCCGGCCGGGGCTGGTCCGCTACGCGGGGACGGCGGCCGCGGGCGTGCGGGCCGCCTGGCCGGAGACGATCGTCACCGAGGGGCGGCCCGCCGACGCGGGGCGGGTGCAGGCGTGGGTGGTAGGCCCCGGCTTGGGCACCGACGACGACGCCCGCAGCGTGCTGGCCGAGGTGCTGGCCACGGACCTGCCGGTGCTCGTGGACGCGGACGCGCTGACGATGGCCGCGCAGCAGCCGGACCTGGTGCGGCGGCGGGCGGCGCCGACCGTGCTGACCCCGCACGACCGCGAGTTCGCGCGGTTCGGGGCCGAGGTGGGCGGGGACCGGGTCGGCGCGGCCCGCCGGCTGGCCGCCGACCTGGGCGCCGTCGTCCTGCTCAAGGGCGATGCGACCGTGGTGGCCGCCCCGGAGGGGACCGCCTACGTCAACGCCACCGGCACACCGTGGCTGGCCACGGCCGGCACCGGCGACGTCCTCTCCGGCCTCACCGGCGCGCTGCTGGCCACCGGACTGCCGGCCGCGGAGGCCGCGGCGGTGGGGGCGCACGTGCACGGGCGCGCCGGGCAGCTCGCCGCGGAGGAGGGGCCGCTGATCGCCAGCGACCTCGTCCGCTGTCTGCCGGCCACGCTGGCCCGCCTGCGTCGGGCGCCCGCGGAGCGGCTGGGAGACTCGGGGACCGAGCTTGCGAGGTCACGCGTGGGCAGAGCAGCGACGGGCACGTTCCCGACGAGCGCCAGCGAGGAGGGGACGTGAGCGATCGAGCCCGGGCCGAGGTGGTGGTCGACCTCGACGCCATCGCCGCCAACACCGCCGCGCTGCGCGAGCGCGTCGACCGGCCGCTGATGGCGGTGGTGAAGGCCGACGGCTATGGCCACGGCCTGGTCCCGGCCGCGCGTGCGGCGCTGGCCGGGGGAGCCGACGCGCTGGGCGTCGCGGTGCTGGAGGAGGCGCTGGCGCTGCGCGCGGCCGGCGTCGCCGCGCCGCTGCTGGCCTGGCTGCACACCCCCGGCAGCGACTACGCCGCCGCGCTGGCCGCCGACGTCGAGGTGTCGGTCAACGCGGAGTGGGCCCTCGCCGAGGTCGTCGCCGCGGCCCGCGCGACCGGCGGCACCGCCCGTGTCCACCTGTTCGCCGACACCGGGCTCTCCCGGGAGGGCGCCACCGAGGCCGACTGGCCGGACCTGGTCGCCGCGGCGGCGCGGGCGCAGGCCGACGGCGAGGTGGCCGTGGTGGGGCTGTGGAGCCACATGGCCTACGCCGACGCCCCGACCCACCCGACGATCGGCGTGCAGGTGCGGGTGTTCGAGGCGGCGGTCGCGGTGGCCCGGGCGGCCGGGCTGACCGACGCCCGGCTGCACCTGGCGAACTCCGCGGCGACGGTCGCGCTGCCGGATACCTGGTACGACATGGTCCGCCCGGGGATCGCCGTCTACGGCCTGGACCCGCTCGGTGGGGACCCGGCCGCGCACGGTCTGCGGCCGGCGATGACGGTGCGGGCCCGCGCCGCGCTGACCAAGCGGGTGCCTGCCGGCGTCGGCGTCTCCTACGGCCACACCTACTTCCCGGAGGCCGAGACGACGCTGCTGCTGGTGCCGGTCGGCTACGCCGACGGGGTGCCGCGGGCGGCGGGCAACCGCGCGCCGGTCCTGGCCGCCGGGGTGCAGCGCAGGATCGCCGGGCGCGTCTGCATGGACCAGTTCGTGCTGGACGTCGGCGACGCCGAGGTCCGCGCGGGTGACGAGGTCGTGCTCTGGGGGCCGGGGGACGGCGGGGAGCCGACGGCGCAGGACTGGGCGGACGCGGTCGACACCATCCACTACGAGCTGGTCACCCGGATCGGCGGCCGCTTCACCCGCCGGTACGTCGGCTCGGCGGGGGCGGTCTGATGGCGCACCGGCACCCGAGGCCGCGCCCGGGGATGGGCGTCCGCCGGCCGCACCACAAGGCCGGTCTGCTCGGCGCGGTCCTCGGCCTGGCCGCGGCCGGCACCGCCGTCGGCGTCGCCGTCAGCCGGGCCGCCGCCCGGCGGGTGGGTGCCGAGCGGCTGGGCTCGGCGGCCGGGCTGCCGGCGGGCGCCACGGACGCCGAGCTGCGCGAGGACGACCCGCTCGGCCCGGCCTCCCGGCGCGCCGACCGGACCGCGCTGGTGGCCGCCGACGACGGCGTGCTGCTGGCGGTGGAGGAGGTCGGCCCCACCGACGCCCCGCTCACGGTGGTCTTCGCGCACGGCTACTGCCTGTCGATGGCGTCGTGGACCTTTCAGCGGCTGGCCCTCGGCGCCGAGCTGGCCACCGCCAACGGCTCGCGCCCCAAGGCGCGGTTGGTCTTCTACGACCAGCGCGGGCACGGCGCCTCCGCGCGCGGGCCGGGCGAGCACTCGACGATGCAGCAGCTCGGCCGCGACCTGGACGCGGTGCTGCGGGCGCGGGTGCCGTCCGGGCCGGTGGTGCTGGTCGGTCACTCCATGGGCGGCATGACCGTCATGTCCCTGGCCGGGCTGCGACCGGAGCTGTTCGGGACGCGGGTCGTCGGCGCGGCCCTGTTGAGCACCTCCAGCGGCAACCTGGCCGAGCTCGACTTCGGCATGCCGGAGTTCCTCACCCGGGTGCGCGCGGCGCTCCTGCCGGTCGCGGCGTTCACCATGCGCCGCCGTCCCGGCTTCGCCGAGCGCACCCGCCGGCTGGCCGCCGACCTCATCTCGCACGTCACCTGGTCGCTGTCGTTCGCCTCGACCGACGTCGACCCGGCGCTCGGCCGCTACGTCGACTCGATGATCGCCGGCACGCCGGTCGAGGTGATCGCGGAGTTCTACCCGGCCCTCGCCGGTCTGGACGGGACTGCGTCGCTGGAGCCGCTGCGCGCCGTCCCGACGCTGGTGCTCACCGGGGACGAGGACACGCTGATCCCGCCGCGGCACAGCGACATGCTCGTGCAGCTGCTCGGCGGGACGGACGCGCTCGACGTCGAGTACGTCGTCGTCGCCGAGGCCGGGCACATGGTGCCGCTGGAGAAGCCCGGCGAGGTGACCGCGGCGCTGTCGGCGCTGCTGCGCCGGGTGTGCGCGGACCTCTCCGCAGGGGTGGACGGGTGACCCGGCCGCCCCGGTTCGACGCCGCCGCCGAGGAGGTCGCCCGCGTCGCCGCGGCCGCGCTCGACTGGGACGCCCTGGCCGCCGCGGCCCGCCCCTGCGTGGCCTGTCCCGAGCTGGCGGCCACCCGGCAGCACGTGGTGGTGGGCGACGCCCCGGCCGGCGGGCGGCCGCGCTTCGCGCTGGTCGGGGAGGCGCCGGGGGCGAATGAGGACCAGACCGGCCGGCCGTTCGTGGGGAAGAGCGGTCAGCTGCTCGACCAGCTGCTGGCCGAGGCCGGGCTGGCCCGCGCCGAGGCCGCCGTGTTGAACATCGTGAAGTGCCGCCCGCCGGGCAACCGGACGCCGAAGGCCCCCGAGGTGGCCCGCTGCAGCGGCTGGCTGCGGCGCCAGCTGGAGCTGCTGGACCCGCCGGTCGTCGTCGCACTGGGGCTGTCGTCGGCCAAGTGGTTCCTCGGCCCGCGCACCGTGCTGGCCGAGGCGCGCGGCCGGGCGCACGACGTCGACGGCCGGGCGGTCTGGGCCACCTACCACCCGTCGGCGGCGATCCGGTTCGGCCCGAACGGGGCGCCGCGGGCCGGGCTGTTGGCCGACCTCACCGCGGTCGCGGGGACCCTGGCGTGAGGCGCGAGCACGTGCTGCCGACCCCGGCGGACACCCGGGCGCTGGGCGCCGCGCTCGCGGGCCTGGTGCGCGCCGGCGACCTCGTCGTGCTGGTCGGCCCGCTCGGCGCGGGCAAGACGGCGCTGACCCAGGGGCTGGGCGAGGCGCTCGGGGTCCGCGAGCCCGTCACCTCCCCGACGTTCGTCATCTCCCGCGTGCACCGCGGCGGCCGGCTGCCGCTGGTGCACGTCGACGCCTACCGCCTCGGCGGGGTCGCCGACGTCGACGACCTCGACCTCGACGCGTCCACCGAGGAGTCGGTGACCGTCGTCGAGTGGGGGCAGGGCCTGGTCGAGCGGCTGGCCGACGAGCACCTCGAGGTGCGGCTGGACCGGCGTGACGACGACGTCCGGACGGCGGAGCTTGTGCCGCACGGTCTCGGCTGGGAGCAGCGCCTCGACGGCGCCGCGTGACGCCCGGCCGGCACCACGTCGTCGCGGGGGTCCTCGTCCGCGGGGCCACGGTGCTGCTGGGCCACCGGTCGCCGGACCGGCGCTGGTGCCCCGACGTGTGGGACCTCCCCGGCGGCCACGTCGAGCCGGGGGAGGACGAGCCGGCCGCGCTGGCCCGGGAGCTGCAGGAGGAGGTCGGCGTCGTCCCCCGGGACCCGGTGCTGCTGACCCGGTTCGAGGGCGACGAGCTGGTGCTGTCCCTGTGGGTGGTCCGGGCGTGGGACGGCGAGCCGCGCAACCGGCAGCCGCACGAGCACGACGCGCTGCGCTGGGTGGGCGCCGCGGACCTGTCCGGACTGCGCCTGGCCCACCCGGCCTACGTCGAGGTCGTCCACCGGCTGGTCGAGTTCGGGAACGCAGCGCCCCCCGGCGAGTGAGCGCTCCCGCGACTACAGGGCCATGAGCAGTTTGACGTCCCGGTGGCCGGTGCCCGGCGCAGGGCTGCGAGGACCTCGCGGGCGGTCGACGTGGCGATGGCGTGGGGCAGCACCTTCGGGTCGGACGACGCCCGGACGGGACCGCTCCCGGTGGCCGGGCGCGTCGCCCACCCGTCGGCAGCATGGGCGGCGAACCAGAGCGGATGGCGACGAGGGCGTGCACGTCCAGCAGGGCCGCGGCGTCTCGCAGTCAGTCGTCGTCGCGCCCGGCGGACCATCGCGGCGGACAAGGGGGGACTCCCGGAGGGGACGCGGATGACCGGGAGGCCGTCCCCCCCGTCCCCACCCGCGCCGGGGTGAGCCCTCGCCGGGCGAGCTCGGACACCACCGAGCCGAGCGAGCGACGCTGTTCCGCGGCCAGCTCGCGGGCGGCCGCCACGACCTCGTCATCCAGGTCCAGGGTGGCGGGAACGAGGTGATGCCACCGCATCGACGGACGCTCGTCCAGGAGGAGGCGCTGGGGCCACTACCCTGGGCGGTCGTGCTCGTCCTCGCCCTCGACACGGCCACGCCGACGCTGGTCGCCGGCCTCGCCCGGTGGTCCCCGGACGGCGCGACCGAGGTGCTCGCCGAGCGGGCGGTGCCCTCGGGCAACCGGCACGCCGAGCTGCTCACCGTCGCCGTCACCGACGTGCTGCGCGACGCCGGGCTGGCGCTCGCCGACGTCACGGCCGTGGTGACCGGACTCGGCCCCGGGCCCTTCACCGGGCTGCGCGTCGGGGTGGTCACGGCAGCGGCGATCGGCGACGCCCGAGGGCTGCCCGTGGTCGGCGTCTGCTCGCTGGACGCCGTCGGCTCCGGCGTCCGCACGGTGGTCACCGACGCCCGCCGCAAGGAGGTCTACTGGGCCGCCTACGACGCCGCCGGTGCGCGCACCGACGGCCCGGGCGTGGTGCGCCCCGAGGAGCTGGCCGTGACCGGGCCGGTCGTCGGCGACGCCCGGTTCGCCGAGCGGCTGGGCGTCGAGGTCACCCCGGCCGAGGTGACGACGGCGGGGCTGGTCCGGGCCGCGGCGCCGCAGCTGGCCGACCCGTCGTCCGCCGCCCCGCTCGTGCCCCTGTACCTGCGCCGCCCGGACGCCGTCCCGCCCACGTCGTTCAAGCCGGTGACCACCTCGTGAGCGAGCGTGCGAGCTCACGCACGAGCAGGGCAGCGGCGCGCACCCGGCTGACGAGCGCCAGCGAGGAAGGCAGGTGAGCGCCCGGCTGCGGCCGATGCGCCTGGCCGACCTGGACGCCGTCCTCGAGCTCGAGGAGCAGCTGTTCGCCCCGGACACCTGGACCCGGGCGATGTACCGCGACGAGCTCTCGCGCACCGACACCCGCTTCTACCTGGTGGCCGAGGACGGCGACCGGGTCATCGGCTACGCCGGGCTGATCGCCTACGACGACGAGGCGCACGTGGCCACCATCGGGGTCGCCGCGGACCGGCAGGGCGAGGGGATCGGTGCCCAGCTGCTCGACGCGCTGCTCGCCGAGGCCGACCGGCGCAGCCCCGTGGTGCTGCTCGAGGTGCGCGCCGACAACGAGGTCGCCCAGGGGCTCTACCGGCGGCGCGGCTTCACCGAGATCGGCCGGCGGCCGCGGTACTACCAGCCGAGCGGCACGGACGCCGTCGTGATGAGGAGAGAGAAGCTGTGAGCGAGCCGCTGGTACTGGGGTTCGAGACCTCGTGCGACGAGACGGGTGTCGGCCTGGTGCGCGGGCAGACGCTGCTGTCGGACGCCCTGGCCACGTCGGTGGCCGAGCACGAGCGCTTCGGCGGGGTGGTCCCCGAGATCGCCTCGCGGGCGCACCTGGAGGCGATGGTGCCGACCGTGCACCGGGCGCTGGCCGAGGCCGGGGTGCGCGCCTCGGACGTCGACGCGGTCGCGGTCACCGCGGGGCCCGGGCTCACCGGCGCGCTGCTGGTCGGCCTGGCCGCGGCGAAGGCCTACGCGCTGGCGCTGGACACGCCGCTGTACGGCGTCAACCACCTGGCCGCGCACGTCGCCGTCGACGAGCTGCAGCACGGGACGCTGGCCGAGCCGTCGCTGGCGCTGCTGGTGTCCGGCGGGCACAGCTCGCTGCTGCTGGTGCCCGACCTCGCCCGCGAGGTGCAGTCGCTGGGCCGCACCATCGACGACGCGGCGGGGGAGGCCTTCGACAAGGTGGCCCGCGTGCTCGGCCTGCCCTTCCCTGGCGGCCCGCCCATCGACAGGGCCGCGCGCGAGGGCGACCCGCAGGCGATCGGCTTCCCGCGCGGGCTCACCGGCCCCCGCGACGCGCCGTACGATTTCTCGTTCTCCGGCCTGAAGACCGCCGTCGCCCGGTGGGTCGAGGCCCGGCAGCGGGCGGGGGAGCCGGTGCCGGTGGCCGACGTCGCGGCGTCCTTCCAGGAGGCCGTCGCCGACGTGCTCACCGCCAAGGCCGTGCGCGCCTGCCGCGACCACGGCGTCGACCACCTGGTGCTTGGCGGTGGCGTGGCGGCCAACTCGCGGCTGCGCGCGCTGGCCGAGGAGCGCTGCGCCGCCGCGGGGATCGTGCTCCGCGTGCCCAGCCCGCGGCTGTGCACCGACAACGGCGCGATGGTCGCGGCGCTGGGGTCGCGGCTGGTCTCGTCAGGGGTCGCGCCCTCGTCCCCGGACGTCGGCGCGGACAGCTCGCTGCCGATCGACGTCGTCACCCGCTGAGCGGCGCCTCCGCGCGAGGTGGGTCAGCGCCGCTTCGGCCCGCGGCCGACCGTGACGGAGATCAGCAGGAGCTTGACCAGCCAGTCGCCGGCGTGGATCGCGGCCTGTTGCCAGGGCACCTTCTCGTGCACGACCGAGCCGGTGAGCAGCACGATGGGGAACGCTCCCCAGAGGCCCAGCCCCAGGCGTGCCGCGCTGGCCGGGTTCCGCGCCCCGGTGGACTCGAACAGGAGAGCCACGGCGGTGGCCACCGCCCCGCTGCGGGCGAGCTCCACTGGCAGCACCCACGCCGCGGCTGCTCCGCCGTCGGCGTAGGCCTCGTCCAGCTCCGCGAGCCGGTCGCCCCAGGCCGTGTACCAGGCGGCGCTGGCCAGCACGGATCCGCCGGCCGCGAGGCCGATCCTCCGCAGGTCGACGTGCGTGCCTCGTCCGTCCATGCGTCCTCCTCGGATCCGGGTCCTCGGGGGTGTGGACCCGGGCGGCCGTACGGACTCATCGGTCGGAGAGGTCGCACACCAGGGCGGTCGGGGCCCCGGCGACGCGGGTGACGACGACGGTCGCCGTCCCCGCGCCCGGGCCGCGCAGCCGGCCGGCGAGGGTCTCCGGTTCGATCGCCGAGCCGCGCTTCTTGACCACCACCCGGCCGACGCCGCGGGTCCGCAGCAGCGCCTTGAGCCTCTTGAGGTTGAAGGGCAGCACCTCGTCGACGCGGTACGAGGACACCCACGGGGAGCCGGTCGGCGCGTCCGAGGTCAGGTAGGCGATCGTCGGGTCGACCAGCGTGGCGCCGACGTCGGCGGCGACCAGCGACACCAGCCCCGAGCGGATCACCGCCGGGTCCGGTTCGTGCAGCCAACCACGCACCGGCCCGGGTGGTGCCGGCCCGGGGTCGGCGTCGGCGGTCAGCTCCAGGACGTCGTCCCCACGCACCAGGGACGCCCGCCGCCAGGCCACAGACACCGCCCGGCCCCACAGCAGCGCCTCGACGATCGAGCCGCCGGCCGACACCCACTCCGCCTCGACGCCGGCGGGCACCCGCTCGTGGTCCAGGCCCGGCGCCACCTTGACCACCGCGTGGGGCACCCGGTCCAGCAGGGTGGCGACCGTCGACCAGGGCGGCGACCACCGGTCGGGGTCCAGCTGCCGTCGTCCACCGGCCCGTCGGGCCGGGTCCAGGACGGCGGCGCCGCAGCCGGCCACCTCGCCGCCGCGCGCCGCGGCCACCAGGTCGACGGCGTCCCCGGCGACCACCCACACCCGGTCGGCCACCTCGAGGGCCTCGGCGTTCGCGGCGGTCAGCTCGCGGGCCAGCGGGTCGGTGTCGACGGCGAGCACGGTGGCCCCGGCCCGCGCCAGCGCGATCGTGTCGGTGCCCGAGGCGCAGCCGAGGTCGGCCGCGGAGTCGACCTCCCCGGACAGCAGTCGCCGCGCCCGCCGCGCGGCCAGCGCCGGACGGCCGGCCTGCTCGAGGGTGTCGGCGGTGAGGAACAGGACGTCGGCGTCGGCGCCGAACACCGGTCGGGCCCGCGCCCGCAGCCGCGCCAGCTCCCAGGCCGGGCCGGCGTGCTCCGCTCCGACCCGACTCCGCAGCCGGGCCAGCGCGGGGAGGACGTCGAGGCCCTGGGCCATCAGCTCGGCGGCGAGCGCGGTGGCGGCCACCCCCTCGGGCGTCCGTAGCCGGTGGAGCTGCGCGAGGGCGTCGTCGGACACGGGACCAGGGTGGCGCACGGGTGCGGCGCCCTCCCCGGGGACCCGGTTGAGTGGCTGGCACTCTCATAGGTAGAGTGCCAATCGACACGGGCACGGGCGCCTGACCCCCGCGACGGCAGGCACCGGCACCGTGCCACAGCATCAGAGCAAGACCCACCAGCCGTCCGATCCCGAAGGGGGCGTCACCGACGTGACGACCGCTACCAAGGTCAACATCAAGCCGCTGGAGGACCGCGTCGTGGTCCAGGCCAACGAGGCCGAGACCACCACCGCCTCCGGTCTGGTCATCCCGGACACCGCCAAGGAGAAGCCGCAGGAGGGCACGGTCGTGGCCGTGGGCCCTGGTCGCGTCGACGACAACGGCAACCGCGTCCCGCTCGACGTCTCCGTCGGCGACGTGGTCATCTACTCGAAGTACGGCGGCACCGAGGTCAAGTACGCCGGCGAGGAGTACCTGGTGCTCTCCGCCCGCGACCTGCTCGCCGTCGTGGAGAAGTAGAAGGACCCCCTGCCCCCACGGCTCGCCCGCTCGCCGCGGGCCCCTGCAGGGGGCCGCACCGCCCAGCCTGACGCGACCGCCCCGGCGACCCGAACTGACCGGGTCCCGGGGCGGTCGTCGTCCCACCTGTCGTTCCCGGATCGGAAAGGGCCCCATGGCCAAGATCATCAAGTTCAACGAGGACGCCCGCCGCGCGCTCGAGCGCGGTGTGGACAAGCTCGCCGACGCGGTCAAGGTGACCCTCGGCCCGCGCGGGCGCAACGTCGTCCTCGACAAGAAGTTCGGCGCCCCGACCATCACCAACGACGGCGTGACCATCGCCCGTGAGGTCGAGCTCGGGGACCCGTACGAGAACCTCGGCGCCCAGCTGGCCAAGAACGTCGCCACCAAGACCAATGACGTCGCCGGCGACGGCACCACCACCGCGACCGTGCTGGCCCAGGCCCTGGTGCACGAGGGCATGCGCAACGTCGCCGCGGGCGCCAGCCCGACGGCGCTGGGCGCCGGCATGCGCGCCGCCGCCGACGCGGTCGCCACGGCCCTCGACGAGGTCGCCATCCCGGTCGCCGACCAGGCCGCCATCGCCGGCGTCGCGACCGTCTCCGCACAGGACGCCGAGGTCGGCGAGCTCATCGGTCAGGCCATGGAGAAGGTCGGCAAGGACGGCGTCATCACCGTCGAGGAGAGCACCACCCTCTCCACCGAGCTCGACGTCACCGAGGGCGTGCAGTTCGACAAGGGCTACCTCTCGCCGTACTTCGTCACTGACCAGGAGGCGATGGAGGCCGTCCTCGAGGACGCCCTCGTGCTCCTGGTCAGCGGCAAGATCAGCGCCCTGGCCGACCTGCTCCCGCTGCTGGAGAAGGTGCTCTCGACCGGCGGCCGCCCGCTGCTGATCGTCGCCGAGGACGTCGAGGGCGAGGCGCTGTCCACCCTCGTCGTCAACTCGATCCGCAAAACGATCAAGGTCGTCGCGGTGAAGTCGCCGTACTTCGGCGACCGCCGCAAGGCCTTCATGACCGACCTCGCCGTCGTCACCGGCGGCCAGGTCGTCAGCGAGGACGTCGGCCTCAAGCTCGACCAGGTCGGCCTCGAGGTGCTCGGCACCGCGCGCCGGGTCACCGTCACCAAGGACGACACGACGATCGTCGACGGCGGCGGCACCGGTGAGGCCATCGGCGACCGGGTCGCGCAGATCCGCCGCGAGATCGAGGCCACCGACTCCGACTGGGACCGCGAGAAGCTGCAGGAGCGGCTGGCCAAGCTCGCCGGCGGCATCGGCGTCATCCGCGTCGGCGCGGCCACCGAGGTCGAGATGAAGGAGAAGAAGCACCGGATCGAGGACGCCATCGCCGCCACCCGCGCCGCGGTGGAGGAGGGCGTCGTCCCCGGTGGTGGCTCGGCGCTGGTCCACGCGGCCGCGGCGGTCGACGCGCTGAATCTCTCCGGTGACGAGCTGACCGGTGCCCGCGTGGTCCGGCGGGCGCTGGACGCCCCGCTGGTCCGGATCGCCGCCAACGCCGGTTTCGAGGGCCAGGTCGTCGTGGCCCGGGTCCGGGAGGCCGGCGCCGGTCAGGGCTTCAACGCCGAGACCGGCGAGTACGGCGACCTGGCCGCGCAGGGCGTCATCGACCCGGTCAAGGTCACCAAGGCCGCGCTGGGCAACGCCGTCTCGATCGCCGCGATGGTGCTGACCACCGACTCCGCCGTCGTCGAGGCTCCCGAGGAGGAGCACGACCACGCCGGCGCCGGGCACCACACGCACGGCCACTCGCACGGCCACGGGCACAGCCACTGACGCTGACCCGCTCGGTGATCAGCTGAGCTGATCACCGCGGCTCCTGGCTCACCACTGGTCGTGAGCCAGGAGCCGCGGCCGTGAGCCAGGACGCCGTCCACTCACCCCGCACACGCGAGAGGGCCGGTCCAGCAGCTGCTGGACCGGCCCTCTCGGCGTCGTGACGCTAGACCCCCGCGGCGACGGCGGCGGGTTCCGCGGCGATCAGCCGGGCCCGCTCCTCCTCGCTCATGCCGCCCCACACCCCGTAGGGCTCGCGTACCGACAGTGCGTGCTTCAGGCAGGACTCGACGACGGGGCAGCGGGCGCAGACCGCCTTGGCGGCCGCCTGGCGACGGGCTCGGGCCGGACCACGCTCGCCGTCCGGGTGGAAGAAGAGAGCCGTGCTCTCCCCGCGGCAGGCGCCGTGCAGCTGCCAGTCCCAGACCTCGGCGACGGGGGTGGGCAGGCGGCGGATGTCGGCCATTCGTCCTCCTCGGCTCGGTGCGAGCCGGAGGGGGCGGTCCGGCTGCATGGGGGCCGGTGCCCGAGGCCTCTGTGGGTCAAACCCGCGGCGACCCTGCATTTTGTCGGCTCCGCTCTCCCCCCGCTGGGTGAGAGCGGGTGTCGCCGCCCCCCGTAGTCGATCAAGGTGGCTGCAGGCCGTGCCGAACACCGCCGCGGGACACCCGTCGGTGGTGCCGGTTCCGGCCGGAGCGACGACGACAGGTCCCCGGACGGGGACCGCACGTCCGAGCGACACCCGGCCGGGGCACCCGGGCGGTGGGACCCGGCCTCACGACGTGGGGTCGGCGAGCGAGGAGCAGGCGTGATCGACGACAGGATGCGCGGACCCGGCCACGGCACGACGTGCGTGTGGGTCTACGACGAGCGCCGGCGGGTCCGCGACGACATCGCGGGCCGCCTGGTGGCACTGCCGTTCGTGGGACGGGTCGAGGTCGTCGGGGACGCCGCCGCTCTCATGGCCCGGCTGGCCACGCGCCAGCCCGACGTCCTGCTCATCGGCACCCAGCGCGCCACGGACTCAGGGCTCACCGTGGCCACCCAGGCGCTGCGGGCGAACCCGCGGCTGCCGGTGCTGGTCCTCGGCGCCCCCGACGACGGTGAGACCGTCCGGGCGGCGGTCGCGGCCGGTGCGCGCGGCTACCTGCGCTGGGACGCGACCGCGCTGGAGATGGGCCTGGGGCTGTCGCGAGTCGGCCTGCGGGTCGACGGCCGCGGTCCCGCGCCGGCCATCCCGCCGCAGCCGGTGCCGCTGGCCTCGGTCGGCGCGCACGCGGGCCACCCCAACGGGACGCCGGCGTGGAACGGCGCCTCCCCGCTGACCGGCGCCGCGCCGGCCACGGTGCGCTCGACGGTCCGCGAGCCCGCGCCGGTGAGCCTCTCGATGCGGGAGATGCAGGTGCTCACCGGCATGAGCCAGGGCAAGAGCAACGCCCAGATCGGCCGCGAGCTGTACCTGTCCGAGGACACCATCAAAACCCACGCCCGGCGGCTGTTCCGCAAGCTGGGCGCCAAGGACCGCGCCGAGGCGGTGGCCACCGGCTTCCGCCGCGGCATGATGCAGTGACATTGCGGTCCTACCGGACCGCACCGCGGCCAGGTGCCGTACCCGACCGGCGCTGAGCCCGGCCCGTCCTTCGTCGGGGGACCCTCCGGGCCCTCGCTCCTCAGGACACGCGGCTCGGGTGCCGTGCTGAACACACGTCGAGCGCCCCCTCCCGCAGCGGGAGGGGGCGCTCAGCGTGTGTTCGACCCGAGCGGCCGCGTCTCAGTCGTCGCGGGCGTGCTTGCCGGCGCGGCCGCCGTCCCCGCCGGGCTCCTCGCGCTCGGCCATCGCGGCGATCCCGTCGGCGTAGCCGCTGGCGTAGTCCCAGCTGACGTAGTCGTCGGGGTCGGGGTCGAACGGCGGCTCGTGGCGGCCGGTCTGCCCCTCCTCGAGCAGTTGGCGGAGGTTGGCCTGCATCAGGGCCCAGTCGACGTGGTGCTCCTCGTCGCAGTCCGGGCAGTCGACGACGATGCCCTTGATGCCGGTCGGTTCGAGCAGCGTCCGGAACACCTCCAGTTCGGCGAGGTCGTCCAGGACGCCGGCCCGTTCCTCCATGGTCAGCGGCGGCGGACCTGGCTGGTCGGCGGACCCGAAGTCGGGCCCGGAGGCGTCGTCCCAAGAACTCACGGGTGCCACGGTAGTGGCCGGACGGGCATCACACAGAGCCCCGCGGGGTGCCGCCTACGATCGGGTGCGGCTCCCCGCGCGCCCAGGAGGGCGCCGGCCGACCGGAGGGGTGGCGGCAACCGATGCAGCCCGATGAGTTCGTCCCCGAGCTGCCGGCGAAGTTCGCGCCGCTCGGACTGACCTACGACGACGTCCTGCTCATCCCGGGCGCGTCCGACGTCGTGCCGGCCGAGGTGGACACCAGCAGCCGGCTGACCCGCGGCATCCGGCTGGCCGTGCCGCTGCTCTCCAGCGCGATGGACACCGTCACCGAGGCCCGCATGGCGATCGCGATGGCCCGCGTCGGCGGCGTCGGCGTCCTGCACCGCAACCTCGCCGCCGAGGAGCAGGCCGGCCAGGTCGACCTGGTCAAGCGCTCCGAGGCCGGCATGGTCACCAACCCGGTGACCGCCTCCCCGGACAACACCCTCGCCGAGCTCGACGCGCTGTCGGCCCGCTACCGCATCTCCGGCGCTCCGGTGGTGGACGCCGACGGCGTCCTGGTCGGCATCTGCACCAACCGCGACATGCGGTTCGAGACCGACAAGAACCGCCTCGTCCGCGACGTCATGACGCCGATGCCGCTGGTCACCGCACCGGTCGGTGTGGACGCCGACACCGCGCTGCAGCTGCTGAGCAGGCACAAGGTCGAGAAGCTGCCGCTGGTCGACGGCGCCGGCCGGCTGCGCGGACTGATCACCGTCAAGGACTTCGTCAAGCGGGACCAGTACCCCGACTCCACCAAGGACGCCGACGGCCGCCTCGTGGTGGGCGCGGCCCTCGGCGTCGGCGACGACGCCTACAAGCGCGCCGGCCTGCTGGTGGACGCCGGCGTGGACGTGCTCGTCGTCGACACCGCGCACGGCCACCAGCGGGCCGTGCTGGAGATGGTGGCGCGGGTCAGGGGCGACTTCGGCGTGCAGGTCGTCGGCGGCAACGTCGCCACCCGCGCCGGCGCGCAGGCGCTCGTCGACGCCGGGGTGGACGCGGTCAAGGTGGGCGTGGGCCCGGGCTCCATCTGCACCACCCGGGTGGTGGCCGGTGTCGGCGTCCCGCAGGTCACCGCGATCTACGAGGCGGCGCTGGCGGCCAGGCCGGCCGGCGTCCCGGTGATCGCCGACGGCGGGCTGCAGTACTCCGGCGACATCGCCAAGGCGCTGGTCGCCGGCGCCGACACGGTGATGATCGGCGGGCTGTTCGCCGGCGTCGAGGAGGCGCCGGGCGAGCTCGTCTTCGTCAACGGCAAGCAGTACAAGACCTACCGCGGCATGGGGTCGCTCAGCGCGATGCAGAAGCGCGGCAACCAGTCCTTCAGCCGGGACCGCTACTTCGCCGACGACGTCCTCTCCGACGACAAGCTGGTCCCCGAGGGCATCGAGGGGCAGGTGCCCTACCGCGGCCCGCTCGCGGGCGTGGCCCACCAGCTCGTCGGCGGCCTGCGCGCCTCGATGGGGTACGCGGGGGCGCAGACCATCGCCGAGCTGCAGGAGCGCGGCCAGCTGACCCGGATCACCTCGGCGGGGCTCGTGGAGAGCCACCCGCACGACATCCAGATGACCGTCGAGGCCCCCAACTACCGGGGGCGCTGAGCCATGAGCGCGCGCGACACCGTGGAGATCGGCCTCAACCGCTTCGCCCGCCGGGGGTACGACCTCGACGAGGTCTCGATCGTGCCGTCCCGGCGCACGCGAGACATGGACGACGTCTCGACCGCCTGGCAGATCGACGCCTTCCGCTTCGACATCCCGCTGGTCACCAGCCCCTCGGACGCCGTCGTCAGCCCGGCGACCGCCATCGCCGTCGGCCAGGCCGGCGGTCTGGGGGTGCTCAACGCTGAGGGGCTGTGGACGCGCTACGACGACCCCACGCCGCTCTACCGCCGGCTGCGTGAGGCGGCCGGCGACGGCCCGCCCCCCGTGGGCCTGCTGCAGGAGGTCTACTGCCGACCGGTCGAGCCCGACCTGGTCACCGCGCGCATCAAGGAGGTGCGTGACGCCGGGGTGACCACCGCCGTCCGCGTCTCGCCGCAGCACACCGTCGCACTGGCGCCGACGGTGCTCGCCGCGGGGGTCGACCTGCTGGTCATCCAGGGCACCATCGTGTCCGCGGAGCACGTCACGGCCCAGGGCGACGCGCTCAACCTCAAGGAGTTCATCGCCGACCTCGACGTCCCGGTGATCGTGGGCGGCGCGGCGAACTACCAGACCGCGCTGCACCTGATGCGCACCGGTGCGGCCGGCGTGATCGTCGGCGTGGGTGCCGACAGCTACTCGACCACCGACGCTGTCATGGGCATCCGGCTGCCGCTGGCCAGCGCGATCGCCGACGCCGCGGCCGCTCGCCGCGACTACCTCGACGAGACCGGCGGCCGCTACGTGCACGTCATCGCCAACGGCCGGATCGAGACCAGCGGGGCCATCGCCCGTGCGCTGGCCTGCGGCGCGGACGCCGTGCAGCTCGGCGAGCCGCTGCGGGCCGCGGCCGAGGCCCCGGGTGGCGGCGTGTGGTGGGACTCCGTGGCCGCGCACCCCCGGCTGCCCCGCGGCGGGACGTCGGCTCCGGTTTCCCCCGCCGGCTCGCTGCACGACGTCCTCCTGGGCGACGCGCGGGCCGCCGACGGCCGCACCAACCTCTTTGGCGCGCTGCGGCGGACGATGGCCAAGACCGGCTACCGCGACCTCAAGGAGTTCCAGCGGGTCGACCTCGTGATAGGGGGAGGGACCCCCCGGGAGGGGACCCCCGGGCAGCAGGGCATCGGCGGGTCGTGATGGACTTCCCGACCGTCCTCGTCGTCGACTTCGGCGCCCAGTACGCCCAGCTCATCGCGCGGCGGATCCGGGAGGCGGGGGTCTACTCCGAGATCGTCCCCTCCGACGTCCCGGCCGAGGAGATCGTCGCCCGCAAGCCGGCGGCGATCGTCCTGTCCGGCGGCCCGTCCAGCGTCTACGCCGAGGACGCCCCGCAGGTCGACCCCACGCTGTTCGGGGCCGGCGTCCCGGCGTTCGGCATCTGCTACGGCTTCCAGGCGATGGCCGCCTCGCTCGGCGGCACCGTCGCGCGCACCGGCGACCGCGAGTACGGCGGCACGCCCCTGACGGTCACCACGCAGGGCCGGCTGTTCGGCGCGCTGCCGGTCGAGCAGTCGGTGTGGATGAGCCACGGGGACGCCGTCAGCGCCGCCCCGCCCGGCTTCACCGTCACCGCCACCTCCACCGGTGCGCCGGTGGCCGCGTTCGAGGACGTCGACCGCAAGCTCGCCGGCGTGCAGTTCCACCCCGAGGTCCGGCACACCGCGCACGGGCAGACGGTGCTCGAGCACTTCCTGTTCGACATCGCCGGGCTGGAGCCGACCTGGACGATGGCCAACGTCGTCGAGGAACAGGTCGAGCGGATCCGCGCCCAGGTGGGTGACCGGCGGGCGCTGTGCGCGCTGTCCGGCGGGGTCGACTCCGCGGTCGCCGCGGCGCTGGTGCAGCGCGCCATCGGCGACCGGCTGACCTGCGTCTACGTCGACCACGGCCTGATGCGCGAGGGCGAGACCGAGCAGATCGAGCGGGACTTCGTCGCCGTCACCGGCGCCGACCTGCGGGTCGTCGACGCCCGCGAGCAGTTCCTCGGCGCGCTGGCCGGGATCAGCGACCCGGAGCAGAAGCGCAAGACCATCGGCCGGGAGTTCATCCGGGTCTTCGAGCAGGCCGCGCTCGACGTGGTGCACGACGCCCAGGCCCACGGCCAGACGGTCGACTTCCTCGTGCAGGGCACGCTCTACCCCGACGTCGTCGAGTCCGGCGGCGGCACCGGGACGGCGAACATCAAGAGCCACCACAACGTCGGCGGCCTGCCCGAGGACCTCACCTTCACCCTCGTCGAGCCGCTGCGCACGCTGTTCAAGGACGAGGTGCGCGAGGTCGGCCTGCAGCTGGGCCTGCCCGAGTCGCTGGTCTGGCGCCAGCCGTTCCCGGGGCCCGGGCTGGGCATCCGGATCATCGGGGAGGTCACCCAGGAGCGGCTCGACGTGCTGCGGCGGGCCGACGCGATCGCCCGCGCCGAGCTCACCGCCGCCGGCCTGGACCGCGAGATCTGGCAGTGCCCGGTGGTGCTGCTGGCCGACGTCCGCTCGGTCGGCGTCCAGGGCGACGGGCGCACCTACGGCCACCCGGTCGTGCTGCGCCCGGTGTCCAGCGAGGACGCGATGACCGCGGACTGGACCCGGCTGCCCTACGACGTCCTGGCCCGCATCTCCACCCGGATCACCAACGAGGTGGCCGAGGTCAACCGCGTGGTGCTCGACGTGACCAGCAAGCCGCCGGGCACCATCGAATGGGAATGACGCGCCGCTGAGATCCGTGGTGTCATCCGCGCCGTGGACGTCGCGATCCGGCCGCTGACCGACGCCGACGTCGACGCGGTGGTCGCCTTCTCCCTCGACGCGTGGGCGCCCGTGTTCGCGAGCTTCGAGGCGGTCATGGGCCCGCGGGTCTACGGCCTGGTCTACCCGGACTGGCGGACCGCGCAGGCCCGCGCGGTGGCCGAGGTGTGCCGCGCGGAGGACGTCGACGCGTGGGTCGCCGACGCCGACGGCACCCCGGTCGGCTTCGTGGCGGTCCGCTGGACGGAGGAGGACGCCACCCCGGTCGGGGAGGTCGAGATGATCGCCGTCGCCCCGGCACACCAGCGGGCGGGCATCGCGGGCCGGCTGCTGGAGCACGCGGTGACCGGGATCCGGGCACGCGGGGTGCCGCTCGCCGTGATCGGCACCGGCGGGGACGACGGCCACGCGCCGGCCCGCGCCCTGTACGAGCGGCACGGGTTCACGGGCCTCCCGCTCGTGCGCTACTACCGCGCCCTCTGACCCGGCCCGGCATGCAGGCATGCCTGCTACCCTGATTGCATGGCTCAGCTGACCGTTCGCACGACCGACGAGCTCGTCGAGCGCGTGCGTGCAGCCGCAGGCCGGCTCGGACGCAGCATGAACGAGTACGTGGTGGCCGTCCTCGGCGCGGCGACCGATCCCGACCTGGCGGGGGACGACGCCGAGCGGATCCGTGAGCGGCTGGCCCGTGCCGGGCTCCTCGCGCCTACCGGACACGCACGTCGGCGTCCGGACCCTGATGCCGTGGCAGCGGCACGAGCCGCTGCCGGACGGGGGACGCAGCTGTCCGACATCGTCGCGTCCGACCGGGCGTGACGGTCTTCGCCGACTCCAGCGCACTGGTCAAGCTCTACGCCGACGAGCCCGGGCACGAGCGCGTTCGCGAGCTGCCCACCCTCGTCGTCGCACAGCTGGCCCGCGTCGAGGTGCCCTCCGCCATCTGGCGGAAGCAACGCCTCGGCGAACTGCACCTCGACGCCGCTCGCCTGTTGACGTCGGCCTTCGAGGCCGACTGGTCCGGCACCGAGGCAGAACCGCCGAGGTTCTCAGCCGTGACGGCGACGGTGGCCGTCCTCGAGAGTGCAGCGCGCCTGTGCGCCGTACACGGGCTACGCGCCTACGACGCCGTCCAGCTGGCCTGCGCATCGGCGGCGCGGGACGCCGTCCCGGAGTGCCGGACGTTCGCGGCCTTCGACCGACAGCTCAGGGCGGCCGCTGCTGCAGAGGGGTTCGACCTGCTCCCCGCGAGCCTCCTCGGGTGACTCAGCCCGCTTCGCCTCGGACGCTCCGGGCGTCGTCCGGCGGGGTGCCGAAGAGCGCCGGGTCGCGGGGTGGCGCGGGCTCGGGGGTGAGCGCGGCGTCCTCGATGCGGTCCCAGCGGAACCAGCGCGGCGCGTCCCGCTCCTGGCACCACGCGACGAGGTACCAGTGCTCGCCGGTGCGGGCCAGCAGGTGGGGCTCCACCCGCCGCCGGGTCGTCGTCCCGTGGCGGTCGCGGTAGCGCAGGGAGAGGACCCGGCGGTCGGCCAGCGCCTGCTCGACCACGGCGGCGGCGCGTGGTCGGGGCGCCGCCTGCCCGCGCACCCACACGCGGCCGGCCAGCCGCTCCACCTCGGCGCGGGCCGCGGGCCCCAGCACGTCGAGCACCTTCTCCAGGGCCGCCCGGCCGTCGACGGCGAACGGCGCGGCGCCGGCCCCGTTCAGCGCCACGGCCACCGCGACCGCCTGCGCCGGGGTGAGGTTCACGGGCGGCAGGGTGGCGGCGGCGTCGAGCACGTACCCGCCGCCCGGGCCGGCGGTCGCCCAGACCGGGACGCCGGCCTGCTGCAGCGCGGCCACGTCGCGCTTGACCGTGCGGGTGGACACCTCCAGCCACCCGGCCAGGCGCTGCGCCGTCCGGCCGCGGGGCCCGGCCCGGCGCAGCTCCTCGGTGAGCGCGTGCAGCCGGTCGGTGCGGTTCACGCCCGGATCGTGGCAGGAGTCGGTGACAGGACGGTGTCACCGAGCGCGCGGCAGGCTCGTCGCATGGCATCCATCGCGCTGTTCCACTCCGTCCTCGGCGTCCGACCCGGGGTCACCGACGCCGCCGACCGCCTCCGGACCGCCGATCACGACGTGCTGGTCGTCGACCAGTACGACGGCCGGGTCTTCGACGACTACGAGGAGGCCGGGGCGCACGTCGACTGGGTCGGCTTCCCGGCGCTGATGCAGGCGGCCGTGGACGCGGTCGCGGGCCTGCCCGACGGCATGGTCGTCGCGGGCTTCTCCAACGGCGCGGGCATGGCCGAGTACGTGGCCACCCAGCGGGCCTGCGGCGGCGCACTGCTGGTCGCCGGTGCGCTGCCGCTGGCGGTGCTCGGGGTCGAGGCCTGGCCGGCCGGCGTGCCGGTGCAGGTCCACCACGCCGAGGACGACCCGAAGCACTCGGCCGAGTGGCTCGACGCCTTCGTCAGCGACGTCCGGCGTGTAGGGGGCGCCGTCGAGGTCTTCAGCTATCCGGGGAGCGGTCACCTGTTCAGCGACCCGAGCCTGCCCGCCGAGTACGACGCCGAGGCCGCGGAGCTGCTGTGGCAGCGTGCGCTGACGTTCCTCGACGTGATAGGCGAGGCGTCGAGTCCCCTCGAGAGGGAGCATTGACCGCCACGGGCGGGCAGCGGCCCCTACGGCCCCGGAGCCCGGAGCGGCGCCCAGCCGACCAGGTGCGCCGACTCGAAGTACCTCCCGTCAGGCTCGACCAGCGGCAGCGGATCCCCGCGCAGCGCCGTCAGGGTCCCGGCCAGTGCCTCGCACTGGCCCTCGTACGTCCGGTAGTGGGTGTGGAACACCAGCCAGACGGCGCTGCCGCCGGCCCGGGCGGAGAGGTCGCGTCCGTACGCCTCCGGGTCGGCGCCCACGTTCCGTTGCGCGTAGTCGACCCAGTCGACGCGCTCCGGCGACCCGCCGGTCGGGTACACCTCCTGCCGCAGGGAGCCGGGCAGCAGGCGGCTGGTGGCGGGGCCGAGCTGGTCGGGGCAGTAGACGACGACGTCGCCGGGCAGCGCCTGGGCCCGCAGCGCGTCGGCGACCGCCGCGGCCTGGGTCTTGTGTTCGACGTACACGTCGGGCACCGCGCTCGCCGTCCCGGACACGACGGCGACCGCGAGGACCGGCGTGCCGATCGCGCGCGGGAGCCGGGCGACACCGACGGCGGCCACCAGGAGGAACAGCGGCAGGACCACGCTGGTGTAGCGGGCGTCGAACGCCGCGCCGGTGAACCGGCCCACCGCCAGGGCCAGCGCGAGGGTCGCGCCGACCGCGAGGGCCAGCGCCCGACCGGGTGGTCGCCCACGGAGGTCGAGCTCGACCCGCGAGCCGGACGCCGAGACCGCAGCGGCCCCGAGCCCGGCGAGCAGCAGCAGTACGGCTGTCAGCACCAGTGTCGAGGGCCGGCTTCCTCCACCGGCCCAGACGACGACCGTCGACAGCACCGCGGTGAACCCCGCCGGAGCGCCCCAGGGCGTCCCCGTGTGCGCGACCTGGTAGAGGAACGACGGCAGCCAGGGGAGGAAGAGCACCCCGCCCGCGGCCATCCACCCGACGGCGCGGGCGGGCGGCCGGCTGCGCGCCTGCCATGCGGACGCCAGTAGCCCCCCGCCGACGACGGCGAGCAGGAACAACGACCAGTAGTGGGTGAGCGCCAGTGCCGCCGTGGTCAGCCCCACCAGGACGCCGCGCACCGCTCCCGGTCGGCGCAGGTAGCCGTCGAGGGCGAGGAAGCCGCAGAGGACCAGCAGGATGACAAGGCTGTACATGCGCGCCTCGGTCGAGTAGTAGGCCGCGAACGGCGAGGCCGCGAGCAGCAGCAGCGCGGCGACCGCGCCGGACCTGCCGGCCAGCCGGGCGCCGGCCAGGGCGGCGGCCGGCAGCGCGGCGACGCCGAGGAGCGACGACAGCCACCGCACCTCCGTGGTCGAGGTGCCGACCACCCGCTCCCAGCCCCACAGCACCAGGGCGTACAGCGGTGGCGCGCCGTCCCGGCGGAGCGCCGCCGGGACCTCCCGGAGCGGCAGGCCGGAGATGTTGACGCTGATCGCCTCGTCGAGCCACAGCGCGGAGGGGGAGTGGACCCGCAGGGCGACGCCCAGCACGACGACGAAACCGACCGCCGCAACCCCCCAGGGACCGGCACGGCGGTCGCCGGAGCCAGCCGGACGGACGGCCTCGCCGACGGCGGAGTCGCCGGGCAGGCCGGCGCTCACGTCGGCTCCCGGTCGGACCGGGCGGCGGGGTGGCAGGCCTGGCCCGGCAGCACGACGACCACGATGGCGACGGGGTCCTCAAGCTCCTGCGTCGGCGGGCGTGGCGGCTGCGCCGGGAGGACGTACCCGACCAGCCCGGCGCCGGTCGACCAGAGTGCGCGCCGGCTGCCGTCCCCCCGGCGTTGCTCGACGCACCACCGGAGGTCACCGGCATCGCGACCCGCCGGCAGCACGTCGCGGTACCACCGGTGGACCGTCGCCACGCTGGTCCCGTCGGGCATGCACCAGCGGACGGAGTCCGAGGCCGCGGGGTCCTGTGCGGCGCACCGGCCGGCCGACGCGGGCACGGGGACACCGGCGTCGGTCCACTGCGCGGCCGGGGGCAACGGCGTCTGCTGGGCCAGCGGGTCGAGCAGGGGCCGGAGGGTCGTCACGCCGACGAGGGCCGCCCCGCCGACCGTGATGACGGCCAGCGCGGCGCGCCCACCGGCGTTCATCAACGGGAGCGTACGCACGAGGGGGCCCGGGGAGCCTGTGCTCCCCGGGCCCCCCGGTGCGGTGGGTCAGCGCCTGCGGCGTGCCCGGCGCAGTTCGCTCACGAGCAGCGCCACACCGCCACCGATGAGCACCAGCCACAGCAGGCCGCCGTCGGTGACCAGGCCGAGCGGCAGCACCGCGCCGGCCATCAGCACGACCGCCAGGACGACGAAGAAGAGTCCCGGGACGAGCGCGGTGAGGTCGACGCCGCGGCGCTCGGGCCGGGGCGGGTCCTCGGTGGTCAGCGGGGTGACGATCTGCCAGTCCCGCAGCTGCTGTTCCTGCCAGGCGGTCGGGGTCGTCGGGAACTCGCTGTAGTCAGGCACGACGCACCTCCACGTCGCCGATGCCGGCGTCGATGGTCAGTTCGATCTCGGGCTGCCCGTCACCGGTCCAGGCCGCAGAGCCGGTGCCGCGGGAGAAGCCGCCGTCGGAGTCCAGGTCGAGGACGTCGACCTCACCGACGCCGCTGCTGACGTCGACCCGGACGTCGGCCGACCGGGGCACGAGCACCTCGACGTCGCCCACGCCGCCGTCGATCCGCGTGGTGACGGGGCCGTCGAGCCGGGACAGGTCGATGTCGGTCAGGTCCAGCGTCGCGTTGCCGATCCCCTGGTCGTAGACCGGTCGGACGGCGGCCGCATCGGCCGGGTTGTAGGTGCGGTCTCCCATGCCGTCCTCCACGGCCCGCCACGGCTCGGCGGCGACCGCGACCAGCGCGACCGAGAGGACGACGCCGAGCGTGATCAGGCCGCCCCTGGCCGTGCGCCCGCCGGAGAAGGCGGCGGCGACCAGGCCGAGGCCGACGACCAGCAGCCCGGTGCCCAGGACGATCCGCGGACCGACGTCCCAGTCGGTGAGCCGGCTGATCAGGACCAGCGAGCCGACGACGATGAGCAGCCCGGCCAGCGTCAGCCCGGGCACCGGCGACCGCGGCCCGGTGGCCCGTGGGGCCCGGGCGACGGCCGCACCGGCCGGGCCGGCCGGCATGAGCAGCCAGAGGAGCAGGTAGACGGGGACGCCGGGGCCGGCCAGGGCCAGCGCGACCAGGCCGACCCGCCACAGCAGCGCGTCGATGCCGCTGTAGTCGGCCAGGCCGCCGGCAACGCCGCCGATGACCTTGTCGCTGCGGCTGCGCCGCAGCGGCGGCCGCACCGGGGGCCCGGGCGGCGGGGCGTACGCGGCCGCCGGCGGGTCCGCCGACGGGGGAGCGGGAGGCGGTGCGGATGTCATGGCACAGACCCTGCTCGCGGCGGGGGACGCGGTCCATCAGGGAACGCCCCCATCCGACCCTCGTCCCTCGACCGGGGTGGTTCCTGGTGTCGGGGCGGGCCGCGGCGGTGCGACGATCAGCACCGTGACGACGACCCTGCCCGTGCCCGCGCGGCCGCCGCTGGTGCGCCCGCGCTCGGGCCGGTTGCTGGCCGGCGTCGCCGCGGGGACGGCCGTGCACCTGCGGGCCGACCCGCTCGTCGTCCGCGTCGCCTTCGTCGTGCTCGCGGCGACGGGCATCGGCGTCGTCGCCTACGCGCTGCTGTGGTTCTTCATGCCGGTCGCCGACGCCGACGCCGCCCCGGTCGTGGACGAGGCGACCGTGGAGCCCAGCCGTCGGCAGACGCTGGGCCTGGGGCTGCTCGGCCTCGGCGCGCTGGTGCTGGTGACACAGCTCGGCAGCTGGGGCGGCGGCAGCCTGGTCCTGCCGCTGCTGCTGGTCGGCGTCGGGCTGACCGTCATCTGGCGACAGCTGGACACCGACCGCACCCTGTCCCGCCCCGGCGTCCGCTGGCTGCTCGCCGGCGGGGTGCTCCTCGGCATCGCCGGCGTCGTGCTGCTGCTGGTCACCACCGGGCAGCTCGCCAACGCCCGCAACGGTTTCGCCGCGACCCTGGTCATCCTGGCCGGCGTCGGCCTGGCCACCGCGCCGCTGTGGCGCCGGCTGCTGGCCTCCCGCGAGGCCGAGCGCACCGCTCGCGTGCGCTCCGAGGAGCGGGCCGCCGTCGCCGCCCACCTGCACGACTCGGTGCTGCAGACCCTCGCCCTCATCCAGCGGCACGCCGACGACCCGACCGCGGTCTCCCGGCTGGCGCGCAGCCAGGAGCGCGAGCTGCGCACCTGGCTGTACGAGCCGGCCGCGGCCGCGGGCGGCGGCACCTGGGCGGCGCTGGTCTCCGGGATGGTCGCCGAGGTGGAGGCCGACCATGCGCTGACCGTCGAGTCGGTCGTCGTCGGCGACGCCTCGCTGGACGACGCACTGGCCGCCCTCGGCGCGGCCACCCGCGAGGCGCTGGTCAACGCCGCCAAACACTCGGGTGCCTCCGCCGCCGACCTGTACACCGAGGTGACGCCGCAGCGGGTCGAGGTCTTCGTCCGCGACCGCGGTGCCGGGTTCGACCCGGCCGCGGTGCCCGGCGACCGGCGCGGGCTGCGCGACTCGGTGACCGGCCGGCTGACCCGGCTGGGCGGGACGGCGACGGTGCGCTCGGCGCCGGGGGAGGGGACCGAGGTGGAGCTGTGCCTCCCCAGACAGGAGGCGGCGGCGTGAGCACGCGGGTCTACCTCGTCGACGACCACGCGATGGTGCGCTCCGGCGTGCGGGCCGAGCTCGGCGGCGCGGTGGACGTCGTGGGCGAGGCCGCCGACGTCGACACAGCCGTCGAGGGCATCCGGGCCACCGTGCCCGACGTCGTCCTGCTCGACGTGCACCTGCCCGGTGGCGGCGGGCGGGCGGTGCTGGAGACGCTGCGCACCGAGCTGCCGTCGGTGCGCTGGCTGGCGCTGTCGGTGTCCGACGCCGCCGAGGACGTCATCGCCGTCATCCGCGCCGGCGCGCGGGGGTACGTCACCAAGACGATCTCCGGGCCCGACCTGCGGGACGCCGTCGCCCGCGTCGCCGACGGGGACGTGGTGTTCAGCCCGCGGCTCGCCGGGTTCGTGCTCGACGCCTTCGCCGCGACGACGCCGTCCGCCCCCGTACCCGAGGACCCCGCCACCGACCCCGGCCTGGACCTGCTCAGCGCCCGCGAGCGGGAGGTCATGCAACTGCTGGCCCGCGGCTACACCTACCGAGAGATCGGCTCGCGGCTGTTCATCTCGGTGAAGACGGTCGAGTCGCACGCGTCCAACGTCCTGCGGAAGCTGCAGCTGTCCAACCGCAACGAGCTCACCCGCTGGGCCGCCACGAACAGGTTGTTGTGACACCCCGCGAGATCTGCACACTCGCGCGCATCAGGTGCCGTATGGCGACGAGTGTGCAGATCTGGCGGACGGCTCAGCGGAAGTGGCTCTTCGGGATGACCGCGTGGGCCCCGACGGTCCGGTCGACCACCTGCGAGACGGAGAAGTCCACGGCCGCCGAGAGGTAGGCGTAGGCGGTCACCCGGTCCATGCCGAGGTCGGTCTCCAGAAAGTCCAGCGCGTTGAGCGTCGCCCGTCGGTTGGCGACGTCGAGGTCGATCCCCTGCCCGCCGCGGGAACCGTCGGGGTCCGACAGCCCGATGGGCACCCAGGCGTCCGGCGTCTCACCGAACGGGTAGCGGTAGGCGACCGACGGCGCCTTCCCCGACCCCTTCGGGACCACGGTGAGCCGGAAGGTCAGCCGCAGCGAGCCTTCCAGGGCGGTCAGCGCCACCTCGCCGCTGCCCATGGACATGTGCGGGTCACCAACCGAGAACAGCGCCCCGGGCGCGACGACGGGCACGTAGAACGCGGAGCCGACCGTCAGCAGGTTCACGTCGATGTTGCCGCCGCCCAGGGTGGGCGGGATGGAATTGACCAGCGGGTCGTTCAGCGTGGCGGCGTCACGCACCGTGGCGACCGCCATGAGGCCGGCGAACGGCGAGACAGGCCACGACACCCGCCCGTTCCGACCGACGGGGAGCGTGGCGACCGGCGTTCCGCCGCGGCCGCTGCCGAGCGGGGTGAAGGTCGAGACGTTGCCGTACCTCGTGGGATCGCCGCCGCCGCGTGACCCGTCCGGCCGGGTGGGCCGGTTGTCGGTCGCGACGGGCGGCATGACCTCCTCGGTGGTGAGCTCACCGGCGGGCGTCCGGAAGCCGGAGGACAGCGCGCCCTTGCCGTGCCGGCTCGAGATGACGCCGTAGGGGACCCGCGGCAGCGCGGTCAGCGGCTCGATCTTCAGGACGTCGCCGGGCTCGGCACCCTCGACGTACACGGGCCCGGTGACCACGTGCGGGCCGTCCGCGTCGAAGTCGCGCGGGTGCCGGTCGTACTCGCGGGCCACGGCCACCGCGTCGTCGAGCACCTGCTCGCGCGGCACGCCCTTGCTGCCGAACCAGGCCACCGGGTCGCGGCCCTGATCCTCGAGGACCCCCTCGTGGCTGACCGTGTCGATGGTGACCGTGCTGCCGGAGCGGACCCGCAGGACCGCGGGGTCACCCACGCGCGGCAGGAAGCCCCAGTAGACCTGGTCGGGCAGCGAGGGCAGGTAGTGCTGGCCGTCGATGGGGCCCGTCCCGGGCTGCAGGACCTCCCCGGGCAGCCGCGTCCGGGCGGTCGGGGCCGCGGACGCCGGCGCGGCGGTGGCGACGCCCGCGGCGGTGGCCGCCCCCACGGCGAGCGCGGCGCGGACGAAGGCGCGCCGGCCGAGGCCGCGCTCCAGCAGCTCGGCGGCGGCGACCGGGTCGGGGCGGCCGGTGGGCAGGTGGTGCGGGGTGTGGGTCACGTGCTCTCCCGGTGCTCGGATCGGCAGTCGGGCGAGTTCTACGTGCGCGGTGTTTCCGTTCGGGCGCGGCGTGTTGCGCTTCGGTTTCGGCTGGCTCTCAGGCGGTGTGCACGACGTGGAACGCCTCGCCGAGCCGGCCCTGCGGGAGGCCGAGGCGGCGGCCGTTCTGGCGCATCCAGTCGGTGACGAACTGCTCCAGGTCGTCCATGTGGCCGACCTGGGACACGTGGCTCTTCAGCGCGGCGAACTTCAGCTCGACGACGTCGGTGACGTCGACGACGTGGTCGGTGCGCGGGCTGGCGGTCAGCCACACCTCGGAGACGGTCCAGGCCTCGAGGCCCTCGTCGGCGAGCAGCTCCGAGAAGGCGAAGGGGTTGCGGGCGTCGGGGTAGACGGCGCGCAGCGTCGACTCGCCGACGGTCATGTGGTCGGGGTGGCTGGCCCCGATCCGGTCCCACACCCGCTCGGGGGAGCTGGTGAGCACCCGCTGCGGGCGGACCTGGCGGATCACCCGGCTGATGTCGCGGCGCAGGTCGAGGGTGAGCTCGAGCCGGCCGTCGGGGTAGCCGAGGAAGCGTACGTCGGTGACGCCGACCGCCTTGGCCGCCGCCTCCTGCTCGGCCCGGCGCAGCGGCCCCATCCGGTCGCGGGGGGTGTCGTCCAACCCGCCGGCGTCCCCGTCGGTGACGATCAGGTAGGTGACCTCGGTGCCGTCGGCCGTCCAGGTCGCCACCGTGCCGGCGCTGCCGAAGTCGATGTCGTCGGGGTGGGCGAGCACGCACAGCGCGCGCTCCACGAACTCGGCGGGCCTGCGGGACTGCGGTGAGGTCACCCGCGCGAGCCTATGTCGCCTCCCGTCGCCGTCGTCGGCAGGCCGCCGAGCTTCTCCGGGTTGCGGACGACCAGCACCTGCTCGACGAGCCCGTCGGCCACGACCAGCGACATCGCCAGGAACGGCGCGCCGCGGACCCACGCGACGACGCCGGGGGCGCCGTTGACGTCGGCGACCTCGACGTGCATGTGCGGCATGGACAAGCCCTCGGCAGCGGTCGCCAGCAGGAAGCGCACCACCTTGTCCACGCCCACGATGGGCCGCAGCGCCGCCTTCGCCCGGCCCCCGCCGTCGGTCACGAGGACGACGTCCGGCGCGAGTGCGGTGAGGAGGGCCTCGACGTCCCCGCCGGCGCAGGCGGCGAGGAAGCGCTCGGTGACCACCCGCTGAGCGGACCGGTCGGCGTCGAAGCGCGGCTGCCGGGCCTGCACGTGCTCGCGCGCCCGGTGCGCGGTCTGCCGGACGGCCGCCTCGCCGAGGCCCAGGATCGCGGCCACCTCCGCCGCCGGCAGCCCGAACACCTCCCTGAGGACGAAGACCGCCCGCTCGGTCGGGGACAGCGTCTCGAGGACCACCAGGAGAGCGAGTGAGACCTGCTCCCCCAGCACCGCCGCGTCGTCCGGGTCCGGTGGCGGAGGAGCACCCGCGACGGGGTCCCGACCGGTGAGCAGCGGCTCGGGCAGCCACGGCCCGACGTAACTCTCCCGTCTGCTGCGGGCGGAGTCGAGCCGGTCGAGGGCCAGCCGCGACGTGATCCGCACCAGATAGGCCCGCGGGTCGGCGACGTCGGACCGGTCGGCCGCCGACCAGCGCAGCCAGGCGTCCTGGACGACGTCCTCGGCGTCGGCGACGCTGCCCAGCATCTGGTAGGCGACGGTGAACAGCAGGCGCCGGTGGCGGTCGAAGGGGGTCAGGACGTCGGTCATGCCGTGGCCGGTACGTCGCAGCGGTCCCGGAAGCCCTGGCTCGTCAGCCCGAGCGCGCTGTTGAACCGCGACCGGACGTTCTCCACGGCCACCATCATGGTCAGCTCGACCAGTTGTGCGTCGTCCAGATCGCGACGCAGGTCGGCCACCATCTCGTCGGTGACGGCCACCGGCGTCGCCGTCACGGCCTCGGCGTAGGCCATCACCCGCCGCTCCAGGTCGGTGAAGACGTCGCTGTCCCGCCAGCGCGGCACGGCACGCAGCTTCGCGGGGTCCACCCCCTCCTGGCTGCTGATCCAGTACCCGAAGTCGACGCACCAGGAACAGCCGATGGAGACGGCGGAGGCCATCACGGCGAGGGCCTTCAGCGTCCGGTCCAGTCGGTTCCACCGGGCGAGCGAGGTCTCGAAGCGGACGTCGGTCAGGAGCACGCGCGGGTGGTGCGCCATGGCCGCGAGCGGGTCGGGCACCACGCCGTAGGTCCGGCGCGCGTACCACTCGGCGAGGCGGTACAGCCGGGTGCGGGGCGGGTCGAGCGGGATGCGGGCCATGGTCGTCGTCCTCTCCGTGCGGTGCTCATGGAGACGGGACGGCGACCCCGGACGTGACATGCCGGCCGGGACCGGGTCGGTGGCACCTTCCGCGGGCGGACCCGCGGTCGCATGCTGGCCCTGCCGGTGCCGCCCGGGCTCGACGGCGGCACACCCGAGTGGGGGAGAGGGCATGGACGCCGCACTGTCCCGGGCTCTGGAGCGGGTCGCCGACGGGCTGGCGGCGATGGCGGCCGGAAACCCCGGCCCCTACACGGCCTGCTGGGCCGATTCCGCCGACGTGACCCTGTTCGGCGCCTGGGGTCCGATCGAGAAGGGCCACCACGCCGTCACACGGACCTTCGAGTGGGTCGGCAGCCGGTTCAGCGACGGTGAGCTCGTGCCGCGGTACGAGGTGGTCGAGGTCAGCGGCGACCTCGCCTACACGGTCGGCTCCGAGCACGGCACGGTGCGCGTCGACGGCGGGGATGCCCGGCCCATGACGATCCGGGTCACGCACGTCTATCGGCGGATCGAGGACGACTGGTGGCTGGTGCACCGCCACGCGGACCTCCCGCCGGCCGACCAGCGCCGCAGCTGAGGTGATGGAACGGCCACCCTTCAGGGACCCGCGCCGAGCGTGCGAAGCGTGGGGGGAAGGGTGGTCCTTCTAGAGACGGCCGCGGCCCTGGCGCAGCAGCAGCATGCCGAGCGCGGCGCCGTCCCCGCCCAGCGCGGCCGAGAAGCGGGCGAGCACCTGCTTCTCGCGGGCCAGCGAGAGCCGGGTGCCGCCGGTGGCGCGGCGCAGCTCACCGATCTCCTGCGACACGGCCAGCCGGCGGTGCACCAGCGCGATGATCTCGGCGTCGCACTGGTCGATCTGCCCGCGCAGCTCGGCAATGCGCTCGTCGGCGGTGGGGGTGGTGGGGAGCGTGGCGGTCATCGGGGTCCTCCGGGGCGGGGCGGTGGCCGTCGGACCCCGGGAACGAGAAACGCCCCGGGCTCCTTGGGCCCGGGGCGTCTGTTGCGGCGGTTGCTCAGCCAGCGGTGACGGACACCGGATCCCGGTGGCCGTAGTAAAAGCTGACGGTGGCGAGCAGCACGCCGGGGAGTCTGCCACAGGGCCGGCGCGGGTGGCCAGCACGACCCGGAGGACGGCGGTCCGCGGGCGGGCCGTGTCACCCGACCGAACTACAGTGGTGTGGTCATGAACGCACCCCACGAAAACGCTCCGCTGGCGCTCCACGTTTCCGTGGGGACCCCGGGATGAGCGTCCAGCAGGCCATCCCCGGCACCGCGTCCCTCCAGCGTTCCGCGTCCGGTCAGGTGGGGCGGGAGCTGGACCGCATGCTCGCCGGCCTCAACGGGCCGCAGCGCCAGGCCGTCGTCCACGAGAGCGGCCCGCTGCTCATCGTCGCCGGCGCCGGCTCCGGCAAGACCCGGGTGCTCACCCACCGGATCGCCTACCTGCTCGGCGCCCGCGGCGTGCAGCCGGGCGAGGTCCTGGCGATCACCTTCACCAACAAGGCCGCCGGGGAGATGAAGGAGCGCGTCGCCGCGCTCGTCGGCCCGCGCGCCCGGGCGATGTGGGTGTCGACCTTCCACTCGATGTGCGTGCGCATCCTGCGCGCCGAGGCCGCCAAGCTGGGCCTGAAGTCCTCGTTCACGATCTACGACCAGGGCGACTCGGTCCGGCTCATGACGATGGTCGCCCGCGACCTGGACCTCGACGCCAAGCGCTATCCCGGCCGCAGCCTGGCCGCGCAGGTGTCGAACCTGAAGAACGAGCTCGTCGACGAGGAGAGCTACGTCCCGGGGACGGCGCCGGAGAAGGTGCTCGCCGAGGCCTACACGCTCTACCAGCAGCGGCTGCGCCAGGCGCACGCGCTGGACTTCGACGACCTCATCATGACGACGGTCAACCTGCTGCAGGCGTTCCCGGACGTCGCCGAGCACTACCGGCGCCGCTTCCGGCACGTGCTGGTCGACGAGTACCAGGACACCAACCACGCGCAGTACGTGCTGGTCCGCGAGCTGGTCGGCACGGGTGAGGGGCCGGTGCCGCCGGCCGAGCTGTGCGTGGTCGGGGACGCCGACCAGTCGATCTACGCCTTCCGCGGCGCGACGATCCGCAACATCGACGAGTTCGAGCGCGACTACCCGCAGGCCACGACGATCCTGCTGGAGCAGAACTACCGGTCCACGCAGCGCATCCTCAGGGCGGCCAACCAGGTCATCTCGAAGAACACCGGCCGCCGCGCCAAGAACCTGTGGACCGACGCCGGTGACGGCGAGCTGATCGAGGGCTACGTCGCCGAGAACGAGCACGACGAGGCCGCCTGGGTCGCCGAGCAGATCGATGCGCTGGTCGACGAGGGGGAGGCCAAGCCGAAGGACATCGCGGTCTTCTACCGGACCAACAACGCCTCCCGTGTCTTCGAGGAGGTGTTCATCCGCGTCGGCATGCCCTACAAGGTGGTCGGCGGGGTGCGCTTCTACGAGCGCAAGGAGGTCCGCGACGCGCTGGCCTACCTCAAGCTGGTCGCCAACCCGGCCGACGTCGTCAGCCTGCGCCGCATCATCAACGTGCCCAAGCGCGGCATCGGTGAGAAGGCCGAGTCCTGCATCGAGTCCTTCGCCGACCGGGAGCGGATCGCGTTCGGCTCGGCGCTGCGCCGGTGCCCGGAGGTGCACAGCCTCGCACCGCGGTCGCTCAAGGCGGTCCAGGAGTTCGTCGCGCTGCTCGAGGAGTTCGAGCAGCTGGCCGAGACCGGCTCCGGGCCGGCCGCGCTGCTGGAGAGCATCCTCGACCGCACCGGCTACCTCGCCGAGCTGCAGGCCAGCACCGACCCGCAGGACGAGGGCCGCGTCGACAACCTCAACGAGCTCATCTCGGTGGCCGCGGAGTTCGAGGCGGCGAACCCGGGCGGCTCGGTGACCGACTTCCTCGAGCAGGTCTCGCTGGTAGCCGACGCCGACCAGATCCCCGTCGCCGGGGACGAGGCCGGGGTCGTCACGATGATGACCCTGCACACGGCCAAGGGCCTGGAATTCCCGGTCGTCTTCCTGACCGGCATGGAGGACGGCGTCTTCCCGCACCTGCGCGCGCTCGGGGACCCGCGCGAGCTGGAGGAGGAGCGCCGGCTGGCCTACGTCGGCATCACGCGGGCGCAGCAGCGGCTGTTCATCTCCCGCGCCACGGTTCGCACGAGCTGGGGGCAGCCGGCCTACAACCCGCCGTCCCGCTTCCTCGACGAGCTGCCGCCGGACACCGTGCGGTGGGCCGGCAAGGAGCCGACGCCGGCGCCGAGCACCGGCTACCGGTCGGCGCAGCAGCGGGTGGCGGCCACCGGGCTGTCCACCGGCGGGCTGCGCGGCGGTGCGGGGAACCGGGCGGTGATCTCGGTCGACGTCGGGGACCGGGTCAGCCACGACGCCTTCGGGCTGGGCACCGTCGTCGAGGTCAACGGCGTCGGGGACAAGGCCCAGGCGACGGTCGACTTCGGCTCGGGCGGCACGAAGCGCCTGGTGCTGCGCTACGCGCCCCTGGTCAAGCTGTAGGGCCCGACCGGGCCGCGGCCACCCGCCGGTGGAGCCGCGCCGGCAGAGACCGCGCACCCGGCCGAGGAGGCCCCAGCCGTCACGCCGCGCACGTGCGCCGCGCGTGCTCGCGGGATCCGTTGCCGAGGTACTCGCTGACGGCCGGCGTCGCACCGAGCCGGGCCAGGCTGCGGGCCCGGGTCGGGCCGATGCTGCCGATCGGCATGTCGAGCATCGCGCTGATCTCCCGGTAGCTGGGCGGCGGGTCCGTCGCGAGGAGGAGCAGCAGGTCGCGTTGCGCCGGGGGCAGGTCGGTGAGCCCGACCCGCACGGCCCGGACCTGCTCGGCGTGCAGCAGGTCGGCGTCGACGTCGGGGTGGTCGTTCGTGAGCGGGGGCACCCAGTCGTCGAGCGGGTCGACCGGAAGCACCCGGCGGTTGCCGCGGGTCGTCCGCGCGCACTCGTGGCGGACCGTCGTGGCGATCCAGCCGGGCAGCGCCTCCGGGACCCGGAGCCGATCGATGTGCTCGACGAGACGCAACCAGACCACCTGGCCGACGTCCTCGGCATCGCGGTCGCCGAGCCGGTACCCGCGGGTGATCGCGCGCACCAGGGGGGTGAAGAGCTCGACGAGCCGGCTCCAGGCCGCCTCGTCGCCCTCCCTGGCGGCGGTGACGAGCGCCGCCAGGTCGGGCTCCCCGCCTGCCGGCGGGGGCAGGACGTCCGGCTCCGCCGCGGGGGCGGGGTCGTGCGGCTGCGGAAGTCCGAGGCCGCGTTCGTGATCGGACATGTCGGTCCTTCGCTGCCGTCCGCGTGTGGTGGGACCACCGTCCGGTCGACCGGCACGGCACGTCCAAGCCCATGTGGCGCGGAGGGCGCAGCCGCCACCGTCGGGGTGGGCGGGCACGTCCACGGGTGCGGTCCTGACACCTCCAGCGCTGGAGGTCCTACGCTGGGGGTCGAGCGTCCGTCGTGTCCGGGAGGCGCCGATGCCCGTGGCCGACAGGCCCGTGGACGACCTGGCGCCCGTGCTGACCAACGTCGCCGCGGACGCCCGGCCGGGAACGCGCGCGAAGATCGCGAACAGCCCGGAGACCCGCGCGTTCCTCGAGCTCGGGCTGCACCTGCTGCGCGACGACCTGCTCGACCACCGGGGCCCTGACCTGCTCGACGACCACGACGCCGGCACCCGCCTGTTCACGGGGCTGTCCCAGGCGCGGCTCGTCGAACGCGCCGAGCAGGAGGACGCCCACCGGGACCACCCCAGGATGCTCACCGTCGGGATGTTCCGGGACCGATGGCGGTACAAGAGCCGCTACACCGAGGACCTCATCGCGTACCTGCTGCGGCCGGCGCTGCTGGAGCAGGCCGTCCGGGACGTGGCCGAGGCCGCCCGGGAGATCCCCGAGGACGCCTCCTTCGGCGAGTTCGTCCGCCGGCTCGTCGACCGCGCGATGGCTCTGACGACCGGGGACCCGCTGTGGAGCCTGCAGACGGTCGTCTGGGTCGCCCTGCCGAACCACCCACGAGTGCAGGGCTTCCTCACGGCACGGTACGAGCACTGGATCACGCACTGGGCAGGGCTCTACCAGCTCCTCGCGGACCGCTACGGCCTCCGGTTGCGCCCCGGGTACGCCTGGTCCGACGTCGCCGAGGTCTTCGACGCCGTCGCGGAGGGTGCCCGGCTGCGCGCCCGGGCGATGGGGTCGCCGGCGCAGCTCTCGACCGGGGACGACGTCCTGACCGGGACGATCCTCGCGCTGCTGCCAGGCTTCTTCACGAACCCGGAGGTCTGCGCCGTACCGCCCGGTCCGCAGCGGCCCGGGGACGGCTGAGTCCCCGGGCGCGGGGCGTCAGCCGGCAGGGGTCATCGCCGGTGCCACCTGTCCGGTCCCGGCGGGTGACGGCTGCACCGCGCTCGCGGTGGCCGTGCGGTGCCGGTCGAGGAAGTCGACGAACGTGGGGAAGACCTCCTCCGCGACGTGCGCCCCCATGAACGGGTCCTGGTGGCCGTAGCCGGGCAGCACGGCGAGCTCGTGCCGGCCGGGTGCCCGGCGCTCGAGCTCCTGGTGGCAGACGATGTTCGAGTCGGTGAACACCCGGTTCCGGTCACCGGTGACCAGCAGCACCGGGGTCCGGATGTCGGCCGCGCGGGCGAGGTAGTCGTCGGGGAGCCGGTCGTGGGTCGGGTCGTCCGGGTGCATCTTCACCGCCCGGCCGGCGCGGACCATACGGAGGACGTGCCGGTAGTAGTTCATGCTCGTCGCCCCGTAGAGGTCGCCGCCGCGCCGGTGCGTGACCTCGGCGAGCTTCTCGTGGCTGTACAGCGCCGGCCAGCCGGTGCCCCACATGAGGCTGAGCATGTGGCAGTCGGGCTCGTCGCACTCGCCGTGGAACCGCGAGACGACCTTGGAGAACAGCTTGCCCCTGGACAGGCCCGGGTCCTCGTTCCACCGCGGGTTCAGATAGGGCAGGCCCAGGACGGTCTCGACCAGGAACGGCGCGACACCGAGCTTGACCCGCGACCAGCCGGGCACCCGCGGGGTCAGCGCGACGCTGTTGGCGATCACGCTGGCGATCCCGTCGACCGCGCCGCCGAAGAGGCTCATCATGAACGACACCGAGCCGAGGCAGTGGCAGATGACGTGGATCGGTCGGCCGCCGTTCTCCCGCCGCACCAGCTCGACCGCCGGCGGGAAGTCGAACAGCGCGACGTCGTCCATCGTGTAGCGGTGCTTGAAGAGGTTGTAGGAGTACCGGTTGCTCATCCGGAAGTCGAGGCACCACACGTCCCGGTAGCCGGAGTCGAGCAGGTGGGTCACCAGGTTCCGGTGCTCCGGCATGATGAACATGTCGCTCGACGTCGTCAGGCCGTGGATGACCAGCACCGATTCGCCGGCGTCGGTGCCACGGCTGAAGCGCAGCATGCTGAGCCCCAGCCCGTCTTCGGTCGAGAAGGAGTAGGGCCGGACCTCGGCGTCCTGGACCCCCTCCAGCGTGTAGAGCGGGATGCTACGCACGGACGGTTCCCTTCTCTGTGGTCGAGCGGTCCTGCTGTTCGGGTGGCCGGGGCGCAGCGGTGCTGCCCGGGACGGGAACCCGGGCCGCTGCCGCCGCCGTCGTGGGGTCGATCTCGATGGGGTCCTCCAGCAGGCGGGGGACCGGCAGGGCCCGGGCCGGGACCGGTCGCCTGCTCGTCGCCTCCGGGTGCGTCCGCGGGTCGGGGTCGACCGCCCAGTCGTGGCAGACCTCGTCCACGACCAGGGGGAAGAGCGTGAGCCGGCCGGTCGGGTCGATGCGCATCCGCAGGAAGCCCTTGTTGTCCTCCACGGACTGACCGGACATCTGCCAGCCGAACACCTGGCCCGAGCGGGCGAGGAGCACGTACCCGGCGAAGGCCTCGCTGCCCAGCACCCAGCCGACCGCCGCGGCCCACGCGGACCCCGCGGCCACGACGACCCAACCCGGCCACGTCTCCCCGGTGACGGCGACCGCCGCGACGAACGCCGCACCGGCGACGACGACCTGGAGCAGCACGCCGGCGACGGCCGTCGACGGGGGACGCCAGGTGCTGCCGCGCACCGATCGCAGCACCCACGGCGCGAGGAGTGCGAGGGCGACGGCGACTCCCACCTGGCTGCCCAGCCGCAGCGCGTCCCCGACGGTGGCCTCCCGCACCGCGGAGACGGGGTCGCGGCCGCTGACGAGCCCGAGCAGCGCGCCGAGGGTCAGGAACAGCGCGAGGTGCACCCCGGCCGCGATCGTGCCGAACCCCGGGTTGCGCCGCGGCAGCCAGTAGCGGGACCACGGGGCGGCCAGCCGGCGCGCCCAGCGGGCCGACGTCCGGCGGTCGGGATAGCAGACCTCCGCGCGCGCGAACCGCAGCGGCGGGGCGTCCTTCTCCCGCATCTTCGCCGTCGTCGGCGGCAGCTGGAGCAGCTCGGGCACCCGGTGGCTCGCCGAGAGGTACGCGCCGCCGAGGCCGCAGACGACCATCTGCCGGCGCCGGGGGTCGGGGCGCAGGGACGGTTCGGCGTCCGCCTCCTGGGCGGGGCTGTCCCCGGGGTCGGCCGGGTCACCCGGCAGCCACTCGGCGAACCGCGCGTAGTGGTGGCTGTCGCCGGTGATCCACAGCCGCACGGCGGCGCCGGTGGACACGCGGCCGCCGGAGCCGTCCGGCCGCTCGCGGATGTAGTGGCGGTCGAACCAGTGCAGCGAGTTGAAGGCGTCAGGGTCCTCGTCCGCCGTGTGCACCCAGGTCGGGGTGGCCGCGCAGAGGATCACGCTGTCACCCGGCTGCAGGTGCGCCGAGACGTGCTGCTCGAAGTACTGGAGCTGGGGTTCGTCGAGGTCGTTGCTGAACTGGCTGTCCAGCCCCAGCAGCCACCACCGGTGCGGCAGCTGGACGGCGAAGTAGCTGCGCTTCTGCTCGGTGCGCCACCCCCCGATCGGCCGCTCCTGGGTGAAGAAGCGCAGGAACGAGGTGAGCCCGTCGTACCAGTCGTGGTTGCCCGGCAGGACGACCATCAACGGCCGGTCCCGCTCGGCGACGCGGTCGCGGGGGAACGCGGCGGCGTAGGGCCCCTTCATGCGGTTCTCGTACTCGCGCGCCGACGCGGTGGGGTACACCTCGTCGCCGCCGAGCACGAGCAGGGAGCCACGGGGGAGCACCTCCGTCCCGTCCCTGCCCTCCGGTCGGAGCTGGTCGGCGGCGAGCAGCGAGGCGACGGTGTAGGTCGCGTCGAAGCCGTCGCCGAGGTCGGCGACGAAGTCCACCCACACGTCGCCGCCGGCGTCGCCGTCCCGGGCGGTGGGGGCCACGCGCAGGAGCTTCGGGACGGCGAGGCCGGCCTGCACCTCGCGCTTGTCGGCGTAGCTGGCGAACACCGACGACAGCACGACCTTGACGCCGGCCCGCCAGAGCTCGGCGGGCGACAGCCAGCGGACCGCGTCCTCCGGCCGGAACCCGAGCTCCTCCTCGTGCTGGCTGCGCAGCTCACCGACCCTCACGTCGTCACCACCTCGAGACGGCGGCCGTAGACCTGCCACAGCTGGCCGAGGAACAGCCGGCCGAAGGACGCCAGGGCCTCCGCCCCGTGCGGTCCCGTCGTCCGGAAGGTCGTCAGCTGCTGGGCGAAATCGGCCGGATGGATGGTGACGACCCCGGCGCCGACCACGGGTGCCGTGGCGTCGTCGGCGGGCTCGACGTGGCCGCGGAGGACCCGCAGGTACAGCGTCGAGGTGTCCCGCCAGACGTCGAGACCGGGGTCGTCGTGCACGTCCTTGTGCCCGACGAGGGTCAGCGGGTCGCCGCCGCCGTCGGTCATGTGCAACCGGTAGAGCATCCTGCGCCGGGACGGGTCGTCGTCGCGGGTGAACAGGTTGAACCACCCCCGCACCACCGGCAGCCGGCCACCGAGGACGTCGCTGTCGACGGAGCCGGTCGCCGTGGCCTGGTGGGCCGGGTCGGCGACGAAGCGGTCGACGTCGTCGGCGGTGATGGTCAGGCGGAACTCGAGGCGCTGGCCGAGCCGTCGGCCCTGCGCGGCCCCCGACCCGGGGTCGGTCGCGCCGAGGGCGACGAAGCCCTTCATCTCCTCGGTGAAGGACAGGCTGGTCGCGCCGGGGGACGGTGGACCGGCCGGCCGGTCGGTGCTGTCCGGGGACGGCGACGGGCTCCTCCGCGCGGCGGCGGTCCCCCGGCCGGACAGGATGCGGTCGCAGGCGCGGTCGGCGAGCGCGGCGATCGTCAACGACGGGTTGGCCCCCACGGGTCCGGGCAGCAGCGCACCGTCGAGGACGTGCAGCCCCGGGTGGCCGAACACCTCGCCGTGGGAGTCGCAGACGCCCTCCCGCGCGGAACGGCCCATGGGCGCTCCGCCGAGCGGGTGCACGGTGACGACCCGGCGGGTCCACCACAGCGGGTTGTCGCGGAAGTCGGCGTCGAGGTCGTCGGCGATCGCCCGCATGGTGCCGCGGACCCGCTCGAAGTAGTCCCGGGAGGTGGCGGTCGTCCAGTCGACGGCGAGGTGCCCGCGCCGCAGCCGCAGCACGCCGTCCGGGACGTCGCGGCCCATGCCGAGCAGGGGCAGGGAGCCGTCGGAGAGCCGGCCGGGGCCGATCAGCGCGCTCACGTCGGCGGAGATGCCGCTCCGCGGTGAGCCGTGCAGCCGCGCCCGGGCACGGGCGAGGGCGAAGCGGGCGAGCCGGCGGGCTCTGCCGGGCAGCTGGCTGGACTCGACCAGCCAGTCGGCGAACGCGGGGTAGCCGGCGTCCTCGACGTAGAAGCCGCGTCCGGTGGCGCCGTCCCCGTCGAGCGCGTCGCCGACCCGGATCGCGGTGGTGATGACCGGACCGCGGCTGGCCTCGATCCGCCGGTGGCCGTCGGGCGCGGCCGGGTCCGAGGCGCCGACCAGGAAGGTCAGCAGGTCACCGTTGCCGGAGAACCGCGCGCCCAGGGCCCCGCTGAGGCCGGGGAAGGCGGCCCGGTTGCGCAGCAGCAGGAAGGTGGAGCCGAGCGTGCCGGCCGCCAGCACCAGCCGGTCGCAGGTGACCCGGTGGACGGGGAGCGCGCCGGTCCGCGTCCGCCGTCCCTCGTCGGCCTCCTCATGGACGACGTAGCCGACCTCGTAGCCGCCGCCGGGCAGCGGGACGAGGTCGCGGACCTCGCAGCGGGTCCGGATCTCGGCGCCGTGGTGCACGGCCGCGGAGAGGTAGGTGTGGTCGAGGGTGTTCTTCGCGCCCTCGTTGCAGCCGACGTCGCACTCGCCGATCAGCCGGCAGGTGCGGCGGGGAAGCCCGTGCAGGTTGCCGTGCGCCGGCTCGGGGATCGGCGCGCCGGGGACCGGCCGCCCGCCGGGTTCGGCGGCGAAGGTCACCGCCAGCGGGGGCAGCTGCGGGCGCAGCCCGAGACGCTCCGCGCTGTCCCACAGCGCCCGCGTCCTCGGGGTGTCGGGATACGGGTACGGCGTGGCGCCGAGCATCCGCTCCACCCGGTCGTAGTGCGGGTCGAGGTCCGCCCGGCTCACCGGCCAGTGCTCGTGGCCCCCGCCGGGCAGCGGCGACTCGCGCACGAACCACTTCTCGTCCTTGCGGAGCAGGACGTTGGCGTAGATGAGCGACCCACCGCCGAGACCGCTGGCCACCACGGCTTCCAGACCGCGGAAGGTCCACACGTCGAACAGCCCGTGCAGGCCGCGGCCGGGGTCCCAGAAGGCGCGCCCCATGGCGGCGGGCGTCCGCGGGAAGCTGCCCGGGGGGTACGCCTTCCCGCGCTCGAGGACGAGCACGCCGGAGCCGGCCTCGGCCGCGCGGTACGCCGCGACGGAACCGCCGAACCCCGAACCGACGACGACGGTCTCGACGTGCTCGGGGCGGCCGTGGGGTCGGGGGTCTCGTCGTCCGATCACGGCTCCTCCACGACGTCCCGGTCCGGCTCGGGACGGCGGCCGACCGCCGCCCGGGGGTGGGGTCGGGAGGCGGTCGGCCCCCTCGACCCGGACCAGAGCCTCCTCGTCCTCGGCGCGGGACCGGCAGCGCAGGAACCCCCGTCGGACGGACGCCGCGGGTCGGGACGGTGGGGCACGGGCCGACCTCCCTCCGTTCACGCCGGTGCGGCGTGCACACAGGGACGGAGGGGCGGGACGGCCCGCTGATACCGCCGGCGTCCCGCAGTTCGCCGGGACGCGGCCCCGGAGGGCCGGTCGGCGGGGGTCGGCCGGGAGCCGACGGGTCAGACGGTGACGCCGTGCTCGGCGAGCCACTCCTGCGGGTCGATCGGGCGGCCGCTCATGCCGCCGCGGTGGATCTGGTAGTGCAGGTGCGGGCCGGTGGACTGGCCCTCGTTGCCGATCTTGGCGATCTGGTCACCCGCGTGCAGGAGGTCGCCGGCCTCGACGTCGTAGTAGCGCATGTGGCCGTAGACGTGGACGTTGCCGTCGGGGTCCTGGATGTAGACCGCGTTGCCGTACCCGGAGGCGCGGCCGGCGCGGAGGACGACGCCGTCGGTGGCCGAGTGGATCGGCGTGCCGAGCGGGCCGGCGAGGTCGAGCCCGTAGTGCATGGTGCCCCAGCGCATGCAGAAGCAGGTGGTGAGCCGGCCCTGCGCGGGCAGCACCGTCTCGGGCTCCCGGGCGGCGCGGGAGGCGGCCAGCTCGCCGAGCCGGGCCTGCGCCTCGGCCTCGGTGATGCCCCGGCGCACGCCGGCGTCCTCCAGGTCGCCGCTGAACCCGGTGTCGGAGGCGACGCCCAGGCCGTAGTCGGCGGCGCTCCCCGACAACCCGGCCGTGTCGCCGCCCAGGGTGCTCGGCAGGGCGGCGACGACGGCGCCCGCGACGAGCGCGGCCAGCCACACGGGGCCGCGCCGGCCCGGCGGGCGGGGTACGGCGCGACGCCGGACCGGGGCGGGTCGCTCGCCGGCGTCGGGGGTCTCCGCGGCCGGCGTCCCCGGGGTCTCGCCGACCACCTCGGCGGGAGCGGGGACGGCGGCGATGGCGCCGGTGGCGGCCTCGTCGGTGCGCGGACGCTCCAGCAGCGCGGGGCCGGTCGAGCGGGTCACGGGGCACCTTCTTCGGGAGCGCCTCCCCGGGCGGGTGCCACGGGGGGCGACCCGTCGGGGAGCGACGGCGGCGGGGACGTCCGGGGACGCCTGCCGGTGGGTACCGGCGCCGTGATCGGACCGTAACGATCAGTCAGGTCCGTCGTGAGTCACCGGCGTCCGGAGTGTCGACACGTCTGCTCCGCGTGGGGCGGGTGTGGCGGGCGGGGTACATGGGGCGGCCCCCCTGCCAGGCGGGAGGCAGGAGGTGGCCCTCCTGCAGGTAGAGGGACCCCGTCCTCCCCACCCCTCGCGAGCTCGGGGCGGTGCCCTGGACGGGGCCGGCGAGGGGAAGGGGTGTGGTCCTCAGGCGACGGCGGCCGGTGCGGGGGTCTCGGCGAGCGGGCGCCGCCGGCCGGCGAGGGTGGCGGCGACCTCGTCGAGGACGGTGCGGTGGAAGGGCAGGGACATGTGGCCCACCCCGCGGACCAGCACGTTGCGGGCCTGCAGGTCCGGGTGGTCGCAGCGCCCGGCGCGGGTGGGGAGGACGACCTGGTCGAGGTCGCTGTAGACCGCGGTCACGGGGGTGCGGATGCCCGGCGCGGGCTCCGCCAGCTCCTGGAGCAGCGCCGAGCCCGGCCGGAGCTGGCGCACCAGCGGGGTGGGCAGCAGGTGTGCCAGCACCGATCCCTGGTGCGGCGACCCCAGGGTCACCAGCGACTCGACGTGCCGGTCGCCGCCTTGGCGCTGCACGTGGTAGCGGGCGAGCAGGCCGCCCAGGCTGTGCCCGACGACGTGCACCCGCTCGTGCCCGGTCTTCTCGCAGATCTGTTCCAGGTGCACGCCGAGGTCCGCGGCGCCGCGCGCCACGTCGGCGAGCAGCGGGCTGTAGTTCCAGGAGCAGACGGAGGTGAACCCCCGGCGGCGGAGGCTGCGCCGCATCACCGCGAAGACCGAGTGGTTGTCGATCAGGCCGTGCACGAGGACGACGGGGACGCGGGCGGCGAGGGGGTCGTCGGCGAACAGCGCGCGCACTGCGGGCGGCTGTTCCCCGGGGCGGCACCGCGGGTCGGGGCGCAGCCGCTCGGTGCGGGTGCCCAGCGGGTAGATGAGCGCGTGGGCCCCGACGAGGGCCAGTTCGGTGAGCCCGCCGGTCAGCGTGGCCAGGCTCACCAGCGACCGCGCCGGGTGCCGTGGCGCTCCGGGCCCGCCGCTGCCGGCGTGCGACGCTGGACCGCACTCCGGGTCGCTGGCTGCGTGCATCGTTCCTCCCCGTCGGGACCGCTGACCGGGCTGTCCCCCGGGGTTGGAGGCCTCCGTGGGATGCCCAATTCACCTGACGGTAAAGCTGCGGTGTGGTGATCGTCACATCGACGCCACGTGCCGAGGCCAGTTCGTGACCGAGACGAAGGGGGAACCGTGGTCGCCCGCGATGGCTCCACCCGCGACCGCTCGACCCGGCCCGAGGGGACGACGGCGCGCCCCTCCGCTCGCCGCGCCGGACCTCGCCGCCCGCCCGAGCCGGCCCCCGCGGTGCCGGCCGACGGGCTGGTCCTCGGCGACCCGCCGGTGCTCGCCCGCGTGACCGGGGTGCTGCTCGCCCTCGCCGGGCTGACCGGGGCGGCCGGGCTCCTCCCCACCTACCTCGTCATCGGCGGCACGGAGGTGTCGCAGAGCGCGGGGACGCTCGGCCTGCTCGCCGGCCTGGTGGTGCCGCTGACCTCGGCGGCGGTCGGCGGCGGTCTCGCGGCCGGCCGCGTGCCGCGCTTCGGCCTCGCCTTCGCCAGGATCGGCGGCGTGCTGGCGGTGGGCCTGCTGCTGATCGAGCTGTACCGGGCCAGCACCTCCACCGTCCGGCCGGGCGTCGAGGTGATCGCCGGTCAGCGGGTGCTCACCAGCTCGGTCGACGTCGGGTCCGGCTGGGTGCTCGGCGTCGTCGCGCTCGGCCTCACCGTGCTGGCCGGCGTGCTCGCGATGGCGGCCTGGGGCCGCACCGTCATGGAGGACGCCGGCGCCCTCGACCCCGCCCGCCCGGCCCTCGCCGGTGCCGCGGTGCTGCTCGGGGTGGGCGCCGTGCTCTGCCTGGTGCTGCCGGCCGCCGACCTCCCCGACCGCATCGTCACCGATCCGACCACCGGGCTGCAGGTCGTGGTCGAGCAGGAGGGGCCGCAGGGGCTGCTCGAGCGTCCGGGGCTGGCCCTGCTCGGGGGTCTGCTGCTCGCCGGCGCCGTCGTGCTGTGCTCGGTCCTGGCCCCCTCGCTGCGGCCGCGGCTGGCCGCGGTCGGCGGCCTGCTCGCCATCGCCGCCGTCGTCCTCGCCGCGGGCCTGGGCGGGCTGCGCGACGCCGTGGTCTCCGACGAGCTGGAGTGGACGCTGCCCGGCGTGGGCCTGCTGCTGGCCGGTATCGGCTACGTCGTCCTCACGGTGCTGGCCTGGCGGCTGCGCCGCACGCCGGCCCGGTGACCACGCCCGGCGGGGAGCGCATCCGCGTCGTCGTCGCCACACCGGGGGACGACGCCGCGGACCGCGCCGCCACCGTGGTGGCCCGTGGTCTGCGCGACGCGGGCATGGAGGTCGTGCACGCCGGCCGGCTGTCGCCGGAGGCGCTCGCCGCCACCGTCGTCCAGGAGGACGCCGACGCCGTTGGTCTCCCTTGCTCCGGCGCCGACGCGCCCGTGCTGCTGGCCCGGCTGGCGGCGCTGCTCGCCGACCGCGGCGTGGACGACGTCGTCCTGTTCGCCTGCGGCGCGGACGCCGACCCGCCCGGCCCCACCCGGGTCTTCCCGCCCGGCAGGCCGGCCGAGGAGATCACCGAGTGGCTTCGGGGCCGGCTCGGCCGCTGACCGCGGCGGGCACCCGGCCGGGCCCGCCGGCGCCCCCCGGGCCGTGAGCTGGGCGGTCGCGAGGCGGGGAGCTGATGGGCGCCCGGCTCCGGCTGCTCGTCGTCGCGGGCTCCGGGCCGCCGCTGCCGTGTGATGCCCCCTAAGCCGCCAGCGCCGGTGCACGGCCCGCACCGGGCGGGGGATACGGTGCCTGTTCGTGGATCTCTTCGAGTACCAGGCCCGTGACCTGTTGGCCTCGCACGGTGTCCCCGTGCTCCCCGGCGGCGTCGCCGAGACCCCCGAGCAGGCGGAGGCGATCGCCCGCGAGATCGGCACGACGGTCGTGGTCAAGGCGCAGGTGAAGACCGGCGGGCGCGGCAAGGCCGGCGGCGTCAAGCTCGCCGACGACGCCGACGAGGCCCGTGCCCGCGCCCAGGACATCCTCGGTCTGGACATCAAGGGCCACATCACCCACCGCGTGATGGTCGCCCAGGCCAGCGACATCGCCGAGGAGTACTACTTCTCCTACCTGCTCGACCGCGCCAACCGCACCTTCCTGGCCATGGCCAGCGTCGAGGGCGGCATGGAGATCGAGCAGCTCGCCGTCGAGCGCCCCGAGGCGCTGGCCCGCATCCCTGTGGAGGCCACCACCGGCGTCGACACAGCCAAGGCCACCGAGATCGTCGACGCCGCCGGCTTCCCCGCCGGGGTGCGCGACCAGGTGATCGCCATCGCCGTCCAGCTGTGGGACACCTTCGCCAAGGAGGACGCCACCCTGGTCGAGGTCAACCCGCTGGCCAAGGCCCCCGACGGCACCGTCCTCGCGCTGGACGCGAAGGTGACCCTCGACGAGAACGCCCGCTTCCGGCACGCCGAGCACGAGGAGCTCGAGGACACCGCCTCGGCCGACCCGCTGGAGGCCGCGGCCAAGGAGAAGGACCTCAACTACGTCAAGCTCGAGGGCGTGGTCGGCATCATCGGCAACGGCGCCGGGCTCGTGATGAGCACCCTGGACGTCGTCGCGTATGCCGGCGAGGAGTTCGGCGGCGTGAAGCCGGCCAACTTCCTCGACATCGGTGGTGGCGCCTCGGCCGAGGTCATGGCCAACGGGCTGCACATCATCCTGTCCGACCCCGCCGTCAAGAGCGTCTTCGTCAACGTCTTCGGCGGGATCACCGCCTGCGACGAGGTCGCCAACGGCATCGTGCACGCGCTGCAGCTACTCGGCGATGAGGCGACCAAGCCGCTGGTCGTCCGGCTCGACGGCAACAACGTGGAGGAGGGCCGGCGGATCCTCGCCGAGGCCAACCACCCGCTGGTGACCCTGGTGGACACGATGGACGGCGCCGCTCGCCGGGCCGCCGAGCTCGCCGCCTGAAAGAGGACCCCTCTGCCCCCCACCGCTCGCGAGCTCGCGGCCGGGCCCTGCAGAGGGGCCACCCCCCTCCACGCCTGAGAACAGGACTTCCGCAGATGTCGATCTTCCTCAACGAGAACAGCAAGGTCATCGTCCAGGGCATGACCGGCTCCGAGGGGCGCAAGCACACGCAGCGCATGCTGTCCTCGGGGACGGCGATCGTCGGCGGCGTGAACCCGAAGAAGGCCGGCCAGAGCGTCGACTTCGACGGCGCCAGCGTCCCCGTCTTCGGCAGCGTGGCCGAGGCGATGAAGGAGACCGGCGCCGACGTCAGCGTCATCTTCGTCCCGCCCGCCGGCGCGAAGAACGCCGTCATCGAGGCCGTCGACGCCCAGGTCGGGCTCGCCGTCGTCATCACCGAGGGCATCCCGGTGCACGACTCGACCTACGTCTGGGCCCACGCCCAGGGCGGCTCGACCCGCATCATCGGCCCGAACTGCCCCGGCCTGATCAGCCCCGGGCGCTCGAACGCCGGCATCATCCCGGCCAACATCACCAAGCAGGGCAAGATCGGGCTGGTCAGCAAGTCCGGCACGCTGACCTACCAGATGATGTACGAGCTGCGCGACATCGGGTTCTCCACCTGCGTCGGCATCGGTGGCGACCCGGTCATCGGCACCACCCACATCGACTGCCTGCAGGCCTTCCAGGACGACCCGGAGACCGAGGCCATCGTCATGATCGGTGAGATCGGCGGCGACGCCGAGGAGCGGGCCGCCGACTTCATCGCGGCCAACGTCACCAAGCCCGTCGTCGGCTACGTCGCCGGCTTCACCGCCCCCGAGGGCAAGACGATGGGCCACGCCGGCGCGATCGTCTCCGGCTCGGCCGGTACCGCGCAGGCCAAGAAGGAGGCCCTCGAGGCCGCCGGCGTGCGCGTCGGCAAGACCCCGTCGGAGACGGCCCGCCTGATGCGGGAGCTCGTCGGCGCCTGAGAGAGGACCCCGTCCTCCCCACTCCTCGTCCAAGGCCCCGTCCTCCCCAGCCTTCGCGAGCGAGCTCAGGCGGGACCCGGGACGGGGCCGGCGGGACCTGGAGGGTGGCCGTTCCAGCACGCCACCCGCTGCCCGGTGGCCCCCAGGGGGTCACCGGGCAGCGGCGCTCTCGCATCTCGATACCGTCGTCCCGGGGACGCCGGGCGCCGCGGTCCACGTGCCGCCGGGCGGTGTCCAGGGCCCGCGCGATCCCCGGGCCACGACCGAGGAGCGTCCGCCATGACCAGTCAGCCGCCGCAGCTCCCGGGCGGGTACGGGCGCCAACCGGGCGAGGGCGAGGGTGAGCGCCGTCCGGACGGGGGGCGGGCCGAGCCGGGGCCGGCGCACCCGGGGTACGGGCAGCAGCCGCCGTCCCACGGCCCACCGGGGTACGGGCAGCCCGGCTACGGCACGCCCTACGGGCCGGACCACGGCCAGCCTCCGTACGCCCAGAGCCCCTACGGCCACCCGGGCTACGGCCAGCCGGGCTACGGCCAGCCGGGCTACGGCCAGCCGGGCTACGGCCAGCCGGGCTACGGCCAGCCGGGCCACGGGCAGCAGCCCGGGTTCGGCTACGGGTGGGGGTCCTACGGGCAGGGGTCCTACGGGCAGGGGACCTACGGGCAGCAGCCCGGCCACGGCGCGCCGTACCCGCAGCCCGAGGGTCAGCCGCCCTACGGCCAGTCGCCGTGGGGCTGGTACGGCCCGGGCGCGGCGTACGGCCAGCAGATGCCCGGGGGGCAGCCGTACGGTCAGCAACCCCCGGCCGGGCCGTGGGCGCCGTCCCGCAGCGGCCCGCAGGTCGGCCTCGACCGCAGGCGCCTGGGCCGCGGCGACTGGCTCGTGGCCGCCTGTGCGGTGGCGTTCGTGCTCTTCGCCGCGCTGCCGTGGTTCACCTTCGACTTCGGGTTCGGCTTCGCCGAGTCCGTCAACGGCTTCGACTTCTGGCTGGTCACCACCGCAGCCGGGCTGCTCGTGCTCGCCGCGGTGTGGTCCCTGCTGCCTGCCGTCGTGGACCTCGGCCTGCCGTTCCCGCGCGGCTCGGTCACCGTGGGCCTCACCTCGCTGGCCCTCCTGCTGACCCTCGTCCAGTGGCTGAGCACCTTCGAGGGCGGTTTCAGCCTCTTCGCGATGCTGACCGTGCTCACGGCGGCCGCGGCCGCCGTCGTCGCCGTCCTCACGCTGGTGCGCCGGCCGCACGCCGGCGTCGGTGTGACCCCGGCCCGAACGAGCTGGCCCGCCCCGCCGCCGGGACAGCCCTGGCAGCCGGCCGGGCCGCAGCCCGGGTACGGGCAGTCGCCGTCCGCCCCGGTGCAGCCCCCGCCGGACCCGCCCGGCTCGGCCGCGCCGCCGCCCGGGGACGAGCCGGGACCCGGCCGGGCGGGCGGCTCGACGGCCTCGGGCGCCGGGTCCGAGCCGTCGGCGTAGTCCGGCTCACGGCGTTCCTCGGATCCGCCGGGCGCGTGGTCCGGCGATCCGGGGCCCGGCCTTGGGACAGTGGTGGCGTGGTCTCCCTGCTCGCCCGACTGAGCCTCCCCGGGCAGCGGGACCCGGGCGCCTCCCCGTCGCGGCACGCCCCCGTCCTGGCCGCCCTGGCGACCGCCGCCGTCACGGTGCTCGGCCTGCTCGGCGTGGGCCTCGCGTCGGTCGTCGTGCAGACGCTCGACCCGGCCGGCGGGATGCCGGTCGCCGGATCGGCGCGCCTGGCCGGCCGGCTGTGGCTGCTGGCCCAGGGCGGCGGCCTGGTGCTCGGGTCCGGCCCGCTGGTGCTCGCGCCGCTGCTGCTCACCCTGGCCGTCGCCTGGGGCCTGTCCAGCGCCGGCCGCGGCGTCGTCCGCGCCTGCGACCTCCCCGGCGGGCGGCCGCTGGTCGGCGTCGTGACCACGGCGGTCGCGACGCACACGGTGCTCGCCGTGCTCGTCGGGCTGCTGGTCACCGCCCCGGACGCGCAGGTCGACCTGCTGCGGTCCGCGATCGGCAGCGCGGTGCTCGCCCTGCTCGCCGTCGGCTGGGGGGCTGCGCGCGACTCCGGCCTGCTCGACGACGTGCTGGACTCCGCGCCCGGCCCGGTGCGGCCGCTGCTGCGCGCCACCGGGGCCGGGTTGCTGACCGCCGTCGCCCTCGGGTTGCTGGTGGTGGCGGTGGCCCTGGCCGCGGACACCGGGGGGTACGCCACGCTGTCGCGGTCCCTCGGCGGGTCGGGCGCCGGCGCGGTCGGGCTCCTGGCGCTCGGCGTCCTGCTGCTGCCCAACGCCGCCGCGGCCGCGATCGGCGTGGCCGCCGGCCCGGGGTTCGCCGTCGGCAGCGGCACCCTCGTCTCCGTGCACGGCGTGACGCTCGGGGCGGTCCCGGCCCTGCCACTGCTGGCCGCCCTGCCCGACACTCAGGCGGTGCCGCTGCTGGCCTTCGCCTCCCAGGTGCTGCCCGCGCTCGCGGGCCTGGTCGCCGGCACCACGCTCGGCCGGCGGCTGCGCGACCCCGACGGCGGCTCCGTCGTCGCCGGGCTCTGGGGCGTCCTGGCGGGCGTGCTGCTCGGGCTCGCCTGCGGCCTCCTCACCTGGGGCGCCGGCGGCTCGCTCGGCGACGGCTGGCTGGCCGACGTCGGGGCGCCGCCGGTGGCGACCGGGCTCGCGGTGGCCCTGCAGGCCGGCCTGGCGGGGGCCCTCGCCGCAGCGGTCACCCGCTGGCGCGCCCTCGGCTGAGAGACTCCCGGCCCCCTTGCAGGGGCCCCCTGCGAGCTCGCGGGCAGTAGGGGGCAAGGGGGTCCTTTAGGGTCGCTGCCGTGCCCGCTGCCGAGACGTCCGCGCGGGCGCGGGTCGTCGTCCTGCTGTCGGGGACCGGGTCGCTGTGCGAGGCCCTGTTGACCGCCGCGGAGGACCCGGGGTACCCGGCCACCGTGGTCGCCGTCGGCAGCGACCGCGACGCCCCTGGGCTCCGGCACGCCCGCCGCCGCGGCGTCCCGACCTTCACCGTCGCGCTGCGCGACCACCCCGACCGCGCCGCCTGGGACCGCGCGCTGGCCGCCGCCATCGGCGCGCACCGGCCCGACCTGGTGGTCTCCGCGGGGTTCATGAAGATCGTCGGCCCGGCCGTGCTGGACGGCTTCGGCGGCCGGCTGCTCAACACCCACCCCGCGCTGCTGCCGGCGTTCCCCGGCGCGCACGCCGTCCGCGACGCGCTCGCCGCAGGTGTCGACGCCACCGGCAGCACGGTGCACTGGGTGGACGCCGGCGTCGACACCGGACCGGTGATCGCCCAGCGCGAGGTGCCCGTGTTTCCCGGGGACGACGAGGCGCGGCTGCACGAACGGATCAAGGACGTGGAGCGCGAGCTCCTGGTGGAGACGGTCGCGCGCGTGGTCGCCGGCCTCGGCCCCGAGACCACGGAGGACCCCCGATGAGCGACCGCACCCCGATCCGCCGCGCCCTGCTCGGTGTCTACGACAAGACCGGCATCGAGGAGCTGGCCCGCGCCCTGGCCGACGCCGGCGTCGAGCTGGTGAGCACCGGCGCGACCGCCCGCCGCATCGCCGACGCCGGGGTCCCGGTGACCCCGGTCGAGCAGGTCACCGGCTTCCCCGAATGCCTCGACGGGCGGGTCAAGACGCTGCACCCCGCGGTGCACGCCGGTCTGCTGGCCGACCGCCGCAGGCCCGAGCACGTGCGGCAGCTCGAGGACCTCGGCATCGCGCCGTTCGACCTGGTCGTGGTGAACCTCTACCCGTTCACCGAGACGGTGGCCTCGGGTGCTGCCCCGGACGAGTGCGTGGAGCAGATCGACATCGGCGGCCCGGCCATGGTCCGCGCGTCGGCGAAGAATCACCCGTCGGTGGCCGTCGTGGTCGACCCGGCCCGCTACGGCGACGTCCTGGCCGCAGTCTCCGCCGGGGGCTTCACCCTGGCCGAGCGGCGGTCCCTGGCCGCGGCGGCGTTCCGGCACACCGCGACCTACGACATCGCCGTGGCCTCGTGGATGGGCAGCGTCCTGGCGCCGGAGAAGGACACCGTCTTCCCGGCGTGGGTGGCGGCGAGCTGGGAGCGCGCCGACGTGCTGCGCTACGGCGAGAACCCGCACCAGCAGGCGGCGCTCTACCGCAGCGGCCGCCCGGGCCTGGCGCAGGCCGAGCAGTTGCACGGCAAGGAGATGTCCTACAACAACTACGTCGACACCGACGCCGCCTGGCGGGCCGCGCACGACCACGCCGACCCGTGCGTGGCGATCATCAAGCACGCCAACCCCTGCGGCATCGCCGTCGGCACCGACATCGCCTCGGCGCACCGCAAGGCGCACGCCTGCGACCCGGTCTCGGCCTTCGGCGGGGTGATCGCGGCCAACCGCGAGGTGGACCTCACCATGGCCGAGCAGGTGGCCGAGGTGTTCACCGAGGTCGTCGTCGCGCCGTCCTTCACCGCGGACGCGCTGCAGGTGCTCACCGCGAAGAGGAACATCCGGCTGCTGCGGCTGGGCGCGAGCGACCGACCGGCCACCGAGCTGCGCCCGGTCAGCGGTGGGCTGCTGCTGCAGAGCGCCGACCGCATCGACGCGCCCGGCGACGACCCCACCACCTGGACCCTCGCGACCGGGGAGCCGCTGGACGCCGCCGGCCTCGACGACCTGGTGTTCGCCTGGCGCTCGGTCCGCGCGGTGAAGAGCAACGCCATCCTGCTGGCCCACGACAAGGCCACCGTCGGCGTCGGCATGGGCCAGGTGAACCGGGTGGACTCCGCGCGGTTGGCCGTGACCCGGGCGGGGGACCGGGCCGCCGGGTCGGTCGCCGCCTCGGACGCCTTCTTCCCCTTCGCCGACGGCCTGCAGGTGCTGCTCGACGCCGGCGTGCGGGCGGTCGTGCAGCCCGGTGGCTCGGTGCGCGACGAGGAGGTCGTCGCGGCCGCGGCCGCCGCCGGCATCCCGCTCTACCTGACCGGGACCCGGCACTTCGCCCACTGATGGAGGACCCCCTCGCCCCCCGCCACTCGCAGGCTCGCACCGGGCCCCTGCGAGGGGGCGTGTCCCGCACGGGGCCGCGACCCCAGGTCCGGCCGCCCGAGGCCGGTGCGGTCGTCGAGGGGGAGGACCTCGCGCGGGTCGACTGGTGGGGCACCGAGCTCGACGGCGTCACCTTCACCCGCTGCCGGTTCGACGACGCCGGGCTGGAGGAGCTGGTCACCCGGCGCTGCGTCTTCGACTCGTGCGTGCTCACCGGGGTGCGGATGGGTGGGGCCCGGCACCTGGGGACGGCGTTCCTCTCCTGCCGGTTCGACCGCGCGCGGCTGTTCGACGTCACCTGGGACGGCTGCAAGCTCACCGGCTCGCAGTTCCCCGGCGCGCAGCTGCGGCCGATGACCACGACCGACACCGACTGGAGCTGGACGTCGCTGCGCGGCGCCGACCTCTCCGGGCTGGTGCTCGCCGGTCAGCGGTTCCGGGAGGCCGACCTGACCGGCGCCGACCTGCGCGAATCCGACCTCACCGGCGCCGACCTGGACCGAGCGCGGCTGCAGGGCGCGCATCTGCGCGGGGCCGACCTGCGCGGCGCCTCGACCGACGCGGTCGACTGGCGGGCGTTCGAGCTGACCGGTGTCCGGCTCGACCTGGTGCAGTCGGTCCAGGTCGCCCGCGCCCACGGCGCCCTCGTCGTGGACTGAGGGTCCCACCGGGATCGGGTCGGGCAGCGGCTCGGCGGCTGCCGGGTACGGCACCTGGCCGCGGGGTGGACCGGTCGCGGGGGCCGGAGGTCTCCCGGCCGGGACACGGGCAGCGGCTCGGCGGCTGCCGGGTACGGCACCTGGCCGCGGGGTGGACCGGTCGCGGGGGCCGCAGGTCTCCCGCCCGGGACACGGGCAGCGGCTCGGCGGCTGCCGGGTACGGCACCTGGCCGCGGTGCGGTCCGGTAGGACCGCAGTGTCACGGTGTCGGGGCCTCACGTCCACCGAGGGCTGGTGAACAGGGCCTTCAGCGCGCCGAGCAGGCCCAGCGCGGGGACGGCGACGGCGAACCAGAAGCCGGTGTCGATGGTGTCGGGGTCCCAGCCGACCGCGGCCAACGGCACCAGGACCCCGGCCCCGGCCACCAGGCCGACCAGCAGCGCCAGCACCCCGATCAGGCGGTGGGAGCGGGCCGGGAGGACGGCGAGCAGCCCCAGCACGAACAGCACCGCGCCGCCCAGGACGACGGCCATCGGCTGCCAGAACCCGTTGCCCAGCAGCTCGGCGGTACCGCCCTCGGCGAGGTCGTCGAACCCGCGGTCGACCAGGTCCCAGCCGGTGAGGTCGCTACCGGGCAGCCACCGCAGCAGCAGGCTGACACCGGCCGAGATGCCGGCCAGGAGCAGCAGCAGGCTCGCCAGGCTGTCCGAACGCCGCACCCGCACGGGCGTCGTCGAGTACTCGGACGCCGGGCGTGGGGCGTAGCCCGGCGGGAGCGGAGGCGGGCCGGGGGCGTAGCCGGGGCCACCGCTGGCCACCGGGGCAGAGACCGGCTGGATGCCGGGGATCGTCTGTTCCCGCCAGTCGTCGGTGCCCCGCGCCCCGGCGGACGGGGACTGCTCGCGCTCGCTCATCTGCACTCCTCGCGCACTCGCGGGCGGGGAGGCGCCCGCACCTGCGAGCCTAGGGCGGGGTGGGCCACCCCGGAGCCCCCTCCGGCAGACTGGAGGCCGTGCAGGCGACGACTCTCGACGGCAAGGCCACCGCAGCAGCGATCCGCGCGGAGCTGACCGAGCGGGTCGCCGCCCTCACCGCCGCCGGACACCGGCCCGGCCTGGGCACGCTGCTGGTCGGCGACGACCCCGGCAGCCGCTGGTACGTCGACGCCAAGCACAAGGACTGCGCCCAGGTCGGCATCGCCAGCATCCAGCGCGAGCTGCCGGCGACCGCCACCCAGGCCGACGTCCTCGCCGTGGTCGACGAGCTCAACGCCGACCCGGTCTGCACCGGGTACATCGTCCAGCTGCCGCTGCCGCGGGGCATCGAGGAGAGCGCCGTCCTCGAGGCGATGGACCCGGCCAAGGACGCCGACGGCCTGCACCCGGTCAACCTCGGCCGGCTGGTGCTCAACGTGCCCGGCCCGCTGCCGTGCACGCCCGTCGGCATCGTCGAGCTGCTGCGCCGTCACGGCGTCCCGATCGCCGGCGCCGAGGTCGTCGTCGTCGGCCGGGGCATCACCGTCGGCCGGCCGCTGGGCCTGCTGCTCACCCGCCGCTCAGAGAACGCCACGGTGACCCTCTGCCACACCGGCACCCGCGACCTGGCCGCCCACCTGCGCCGCGCCGACATCGTGGTCGCCGCCGCCGGCGTCCCGGGGCTGGTCACCAAGGACGTCGTCAAGCCCGGCGCCGCCGTCCTCGACGTGGGGGTCAGCCGGGTGGACGGGAAGATCGCCGGGGACGTCGCGCGCGACGTGGTGGACGTCGCCGGCTTCGTCGCCCCGAACCCCGGCGGGGTGGGGCCGATGACTCGGGCGATGCTGCTGCAGAACGTCGTCCTGGCCGCCGAGCAGGCCGCCGCGACCGAGGTCCTGTCGGCATCGTGACCGAGTTCGCGAGGTCACGGGGGGACGGGGCGACGCGCGGCACGCGGCCGATGAGCGCCGCCGAGGAGACCGAGTGACGCGCCCGCCGCTCCACACCCGCCGACCGTTCCTGGCCGGCCTGTTGCGGCAGCTGCCGCTGCTGGTGGTGCTGCTCGCGGTCGGCGTCGGGCTGCTCATGGTCACCTTCGAGCACTGGCGGCGGGGCCTGGTGGTCGTCGGGCTGGCGCTGGTCGGCGCGGGCCTGCTGCGGCTGCTGCTCCCGCTGCGCCGGCTGGGCTTCCTCGCGGTCCGCAGCCGTCCGGTGGACGTCGTCCTGCTGGTCGGCGTCGGGGTCACGCTGACCGCCTTCGCGCTGTCCATCCCGGGGGCCTGACGAAGGACCCCTTGCCCCCCGCCACTCGCAGGCTCGTAGCGGGCCCCTGCAAGGGGGCCGCACCTTTCCCCCCGCCACTCGCAGGCTCGGGGCGGGCCCCGGACAGATGGCCGCCCTCGCCCCCGGCACTTGCCGGTTCGTGGCGGAGGCTGCAAGGGGGCCGCACCCCGATCGGGCGCGGGGACCCGGCCAGCGATAGGTTGGCCGCCATGGCAGAGCAGCCCAGGAACGGCAAGGTGACCGTCGTCGGTGCCGGGTTCTACGGCTCGACCACCGCCCTCCGCCTCGCGGAGTACGACGTGTTCGAGACCGTCGTGCTCACCGACATCGTCGAGGGCAAGCCCGAGGGCCTGGCCCTCGACATGAACCAGTCCCGGCCCATCGAGGGCTTCGAGACGAAGGTCGTCGGGGTCGGCGGGGGGTCCTACGAGGGCACCGAGGGATCCGACGTCGTCGTCGTCACCGCGGGCCTGCCGCGCAAGCCCGGCATGAGCCGCATGGACCTGATCGAGACCAACGCCAAGATCGTCCGGCAGGTCGCCGAGAACGTCGCGCAGACCTCGCCGGACGCCGTCGTCATCGTGGTCTCCAACCCGCTGGACGAGATGACGGCGCTGGCCCAGCTGGCCACCGGCTTCCCCAAGAACCGGGTCATGGGCCAGGCCGGCATGCTCGACACCGCCCGGTTCACCAACAACGTCGCCGAGGAGCTCGGCGTCCCGGTGGGCTCGGTGCGCACCCTGACCCTCGGCTCGCACGGCGACACGATGGTGCCGGTGCCCTCGCGCTGCACCGTGGACGGCAAGCCGCTGACCGACGTCCTCCCGGCCGACCGCATCGAGCACCTCGTGGACCGGACCCGCAACGGCGGCGCCGAGGTCGTGGCGCTGCTCAAGACGGGTTCGGCGTACTACGCCCCGTCCGCGGCCGCCGCCCGCATGGCGCGCGCGGTGATGGAGGACTCCGGCGCGGTCATGCCGGTGTGTGCCTGGGTCGACGGCGAGTACGACATCTCCGGGGTCTACCTCGGGGTCGAGGCCGAGATCGGCCGCGAGGGCGTGCGCCGGGTGGTCGAGGGCGACCTGTCCGAGAGCGAGCTGGCCGGGCTGCGCGAGGCCGCGGAGGCCGTGCGCGCCAAGCAGGCCGACGTAGCCGACCTCTGAGCCGTACCGGCTCGGAGCATGTAGAGAGGGACCCGCACGTGGCGAAGATCAAGGTCGAGGGCACCGTCGTCGAGCTCGACGGCGACGAGATGACCCGGATCATCTGGCAGTTCATCAAGGACCAGTTGATCCTCCCGTACCTCGACGTCAACCTCGAGTACTACGACCTGGGCATCGAGAAGCGCGACGAGACCGACGACCAGATCACCGTCGACGCCGCGAACGCGATCAAGCAGCACGGCGTCGGCGTCAAGTGCGCGACGATCACCCCGGACGAGGCCCGCGTCGAGGAGTTCGGCCTCAAGCGGATGTACCGCTCGCCCAACGGGACGATCCGCAACATCCTCGGCGGCGTCATCTTCCGCGAGCCGATCATCATGTCCAACGTGCCGCGGCTGGTGCCGGGCTGGACCAAGCCGATCGTCGTCGGCCGTCACGCCTTCGGTGACCAGTACCGGGCTACCGACTTCCGCTTCCCCGGCGAGGGCACGCTGACGATCACCTTCCAGCCCAAGGACGGCGGTGAGCCGATCCAGCACGAGGTGTTCCAGTCCCCGGGCGGGGGCGTCGCGATGGCGATGTACAACCTCGACGAGTCGATCCGCGACTTCGCGCGGGCCTCGATGAACTACGGCCTGCAGCGCGGCTACCCGGTGTACCTGTCGACCAAGAACACGATCCTCAAGGCCTACGACGGCCGGTTCAAGGACCTGTTCGCCGAGGTCTTCGAGTCCGAGTTCAAGGACCGGTTCGAGCAGGCCGGCATCACCTACGAGCACCGGCTGATCGACGACATGGTGGCGGCGTCCCTCAAGTGGGAGGGCGGCTACGTCTGGGCCTGCAAGAACTACGACGGCGACGTCCAGTCCGACACCGTCGCGCAGGGCTTCGGCTCGCTGGGCCTGATGACCTCGGTGCTGATGAGCCCCGACGGCCGCACCGTCGAGGCCGAGGCCGCCCACGGCACGGTGACCCGCCACTTCCGGCAGCACCAGCAGGGCAAGGAGACGTCGACCAACCCGATCGCGTCGATCTTCGCCTGGACCCGGGGCCTGGCGCACCGCGGCAAGCTCGACGAGACCCCCGAGGTCACCCGCTTCGCGGAGACCCTGGAGCGGGTCTGCATCGACACCGTCGAGAGCGGCCAGATGACCAAGGACCTCGCGCTGCTGATCTCCAAGGACCAGGCGTGGCTGACCACCCAGGACTTCCTGGCGGCCATCGACAGCAACCTGCAGAAGGCCATGGCCTGACGGAGGACCCCGTGCCGGGTCCCGTCACCCCGCGCGGGTGACGAGACACGACAGTGGCCCCCTCGACGCGATCGAGGCGGCCACTGTCGTGTTCTCGCCCTGTGGACAGGGCCGGAGGGGTCCCGCGGGGACGGCAGAGTCGCGGAGTGCCCATCCCGCCTGCGCGCCCCCCGCTGGGCTGCGGGGCCGCGTCTTCCGCGGCAGCGCCGTCGTCCGGCGGGGACTGCTCACACCCAAGCAGCTGCGCAGCTCGGCGTGGGTCCGGCTGCGGCAGGATGTCTACGCCGACGCCGCGCTGCCCGTGACGCACCGGCTGCTGGTCGGTGCGGTGGGGTTGACTCTCCCCGCGGGCGCCGGGTTCGCCGGGCTCAGCGCAACCGTCCTGTGGGGTGTCCCGAACGTCGCCGGTGTCGACGACCCGGTCGAGGTGCTGCTGCCCGCCGGTCGGCGCTGGAACGCCGGCAGCGGCGTCCGCGTCGGCACCGTCCTCCCCGGTCAGCGGTTGGTGCAGCGCGGACCGTGGCGTCTCCTCCCACGTGCGGAGACGGCCGTCGACCTCATCCGGTTCGGCGACTCCGACGAGGCCGTCGTGCTGCTCGACCGGCTCGTGCAGGCCGGGCTGACCCACCTGGAGGATGTGCAGGCAGCCGTAGCGTTGCTGCCGCGGTGCCGGGGGAGCGCTCAGGCATCGCGGGTCGCCCGGCTCGCCGACGGGTTGGCCGCGTCACCCCAGGAGACCCGGCTGAGGTTGCTCCTGCAGCGGGCCGGCATGCCGCCGGTGGCCCAGTACCGCGTCCATGACGAGGGCGGCTTCATCGCACGCGTGGACTTCGCCTACCCGGAGGTGAGGGTGGCGGTCGAGCACGACGGGCTGTGGCACGCGGAGCGGCGGGCCTTCCTCGACGATCGCCGTCGGCTCAACCGGCTCAACGCAGCGGGGTGGGTCGTTCTCCACGTCACCCTCGACGACCTCCGGCGGCCGGAGGCGCTGGTTGCCCGTGTGCGGGCACTCCAAGCCCGGCGGCTGGCGGAGGCGAACACACGCTGAGCGCCCTCTGACCGGGCCCGGCCCTGCTGCAGGGTCCCGCCGCGAGCCTGCGAGTGGTGGGGGGCAGGAGGGTCCTTTCTCAGGCGCCGAAGAGCTGGGTCCACCAGGGGCCACCGGTGCCCTCGGCGACGCCCACGCCGAGCCTCGTCAGCTCGCAGTCGAGGATGTTCGCGCGGTGGCCCGGGCTCTCCAGCCAGGCCTTCATCACCGCGGCGGCGTCGGCCTGGCCGTAGGCGATGTTCTCCGCCCGCGAGTAGTCGATGCCCGCCTGCTCGGCCCGGTCGAAGGGGGACAGGCCCTCCGGGCTGGCATGCGAGAAGTAGTCGCGGTCGCGCATGTCCGCGCTGTGTGCCCGTGCCACCGCGGCCAGTGCCGGGTCGGCGGTCACGGCGCCGCAGCCGGCGGCGGCGCGGGCCTGGTTGACCAGCGCGAGCACCGCGGCCTCCGCGCCGGGGTCCGCGGGGGCGGCGGCCCGCGCCACCGGCGCCGGCTGTGACTCCGCCACCGCGGGGGGCGCGCCGGACCCGGACGCGGACCCGGAGCCGGCCTCCGGCGCGGGCCGGGTCGCCGGCTCCTCGACGGGAGCGGCCTCGTCCGGCTCGGCCGCGGGCTCGTCGAACGGGCCGACGGGCGCCGGCGGCACCACCAGCGACGGCACCTCCGCCGACGTGGGGGCCGCGGGCGGCGCGCCGGGGGCCTGCACCGCCGGCGCGTCCCCGGTCGGCGCGGCCGGCGCGTCGAGCCACCCGCCGGAGGACGACGACCCACCGGTGCGCGCCGTCTCGGGGGCGCTGCCGGCCGCGGTGGGCGACGACTCGAGCGCCACCGGGTCGGTGAAGCTGGTGACGGCGCCGGAGACCATCGGCCCCCCGACCGTCACGGCGGCGACGACGCCGGCCACGAGGAGCAGGGGCGCCAGGTGCGGCAGCCGGAGGAGGCGAGTCCACCGGGAGAGCGCTGCGGCGATGCGGGAAGAGAGCGGCGGACCCGCCGGCATGTGGTGCACGAGAGGTGGTCCTCACCTGGTGCTAGATCACGAGTCGTTACTCTGGCAAGAGTAGCCGTACGCGGAGCGTTATCGGCAGTGGGATGTGGCCGAGGTCACTGTGTGCGGACCGACGCCGCTCGGGTGGTGCTCCCGCGACCCCGAGCGGGCAGCATGGACGGCGTCCCACTGCCCCGTTCGACAGGAGCACGCCGCCGGTGAGCGACGTCTGGCTCAACATCGTGATGGTCGTCGTCTTCGTCCTGATCGGCGGCGCCTTCTCGGGGGCGGAGATCGCGCTCGTCTCGCTGCGCGAGTCGCAGGTGCGGGCGATGGCCGACAACGGCGGACGGCGGGGCAAGGCCGTGCAGCGGCTGCTCAGCGACCCCAACCGCTTCCTCGCCGCCGTCCAGGTCGGCGTCACCCTCGCCGGCTTCTTCTCGGCCGCGTTCGGCGCCAGCACCCTCTCCGAGCCCCTCGCCGCCTGGCTGGTCGACCTGGGCGTGCGCGAGGGCCTCGCCGGCACCCTGGCGTTCGTGCTGGTCACCATCGCGATCAGCTACCTGTCCCTGGTGGTCGGCGAGCTGACCCCGAAGCGCCTGGCGCTGCAGCGGGCCGAGGGCTTCGCGCTGCTGGTCGCCGCACCCCTCAACGCGATCGCCAAGCTCTCCCGCCCGGTCATCTGGCTGCTGTCGAAGTCGACGAACGTGCTGGTCCGGCTGGTGGGTGGCGACCCAAAGGCCAGTGGCGAGTCCATCAGCCAGGAGGAGCTGCGGGATCTGGTCACGGCGCACGAGTCGCTGAGCTCTGACGAGCGCCGGCTCATCGGCGAGGTCTTCCGGGCCGGCGACCGCGAGGTCCGCGAGGTCATGACGCCGCGCACCGAGGTCGACTTCCTCGACGCGTCGATGACGGCCAGTCGCGCGGCCAAACAGGTGCACGACTCCAGCCACTCGCGCTACCCGGTCGTCGGCCGGGACGAGGACGACGTCCTGGGCTTCGTGCACGTGCGCGACCTGTTCCTGCCCAACCACCCGGCCGGCCGCGCGGCGACCGTCGGCGACCTGGTCCGTGACGTCAAGCGGCTGCCGGGTACGGCCGGCGTGCTCACCGCCCTGTCGGAGATGCGGCGGGAGAACCACCACCTGGCGATCGTCGTCGACGAGTACGGCGGCACCGACGGCATCGTCACCCTCGAGGACCTCATCGAGGAGGTCATCGGTGAGATCTACGACGAGTACGACGAGGACGTCGCCGGCGAGGGCCACGAGCGGCCCGACGGCCCGCACGAGGTCGACGGGCTGCTCAACCTCGACGACTTCCGCGAGGTCACCGGCCTGCAGCTGCCCGAGGGGCCCTACGAGACCGCCGCCGGTTACGTGCTCGCCGAGCTCGGCCGGCTGCCCGTCGTCGGGGACGGCGTGGAGGTCGAGGGGCGCACGCTGACGGTCCTCGAGCTCGACGGACGGCGGATCGCGCGGATCTCGGTCAGCCGCGCGCCGCAGCCCCAGGTCGACCCGGCGCAGGTGCCGACCCAGACGATCGGCACCTGAAAGAGGACCCCCTGCCCCCCGCCACTCGCAGGCTCGCGGCGGGACCCTGCAGGGGGCCGGACGAGATCAGGACCGCTTCTGGGCGGTCTCCCACGCGTCGCGGACGATGCCGGCCAGGTCGGTGTGCTTGGGCGTCCAGCCCAGGTCGCTGCGGATCCTCTCGCTGGATGCGACCAGCTGCGCCGGGTCCCCGGCCCGCCGCTGCCCGACCTCGACGGGCACCGGGTGTCCGGTGACCTCGCGGACGGCGTCGATCACCTGCTGCACCGAGAAGCCGGTGCCGTTGCCCAGGTTGTAGATGCGGTGCTCGCCGGGAGACGGTGCCGTCAGCGCGAGCAGGTGGGCGTCGCTGAGGTCCTCGACGTGGATGTAGTCGCGGATGCAGGTGCCGTCGGGCGTGGGGTAGTCCTCGCCGTAGACGGTCAGGTGCTCGCGGGTGCCGGCGACCACCTGCAGCGCGATCGGGATGAGGTGGGTCTCGGTGGTGTGCCGCTCGCCGAGGCCGTACGCGGCGCCGGCCACGTTGAAGTAGCGCAGGCTGACCGCCGCGAAGTCGTACGCGGCCGCGTAGGAGGTCAGCATCGCGTCGACGGCGAGCTTGGTCGCGCCGTAGGTGTTGGTGGGCCGGGTGGGGGCGTCCTCGCGGATGGGCACCTGCTCGGGCTCGCCGTAGGTGGCGGCGGTGGAGGAGAAGACGATCCGCCGGCAGTCCGCCGCGCGCATGGCCTCCAGCAGCGCGAGCGTCCCGGACACGTTGGTGTCCCAGTAGATTCCCGGCTCGACCTGCGACTCGCCGACGAGGCTCTTGGCCGCGAAGTGCAGCACCGCCTCGGGGCGGACCTCGGCCAGGACCGGCGCGGAGTCGTGCAGCGAGGCCTGCACGAACGTCGCACCCGAGGGGACGGCGTCGGCGTGCCCGGTCGACAGGTCGTCGAGGACGGTCACCTCGTGCCCGCCCTCGAGGAGGGCCGCCGTGACTACGCTGCCGATGTAGCCGGCTCCACCGGCGACGAGAACGCGCATGCGCCCACCCTAGATCCGCGCCCGGTCACCCACCGCCGCGACGCGGAGCCGCGGTCAGGAGGTCCCGACGTGGTCAGCGCACGACCGGCGGTGCAGCAGCTGCCCGCCTACCGGCCGGGGCGCAACCCCGCCGACCTCGCGCGGGAGATCGGTGTCGAGCGGGCGGTCAAGCTGGCCAGCAACGAGGTGGCGTTCCCGCCGTTGCCGGCCGTCGTCGAGGCGTTGGCCGTCGCGGCCGCGGAGACCAACCGCTACCCCGACAACGGCGCCGTCGTCCTCACCGCCGCCCTGGCCGAGCGCTACGGCGTCGACCCCGCCCAGGTGGTGATCGGCTGCGGCGCGGTGATGCTCTGCCAGCAGCTGGCGCAGTCGTTCAACGACCCCGGCACGAGCGTCGCGTTCGCCTGGCGGTCGTTCGAGATGTACCCGCTGCTGGCCCAGGTGGCCGGCGCCCGGTCGATCCCGGTCCCGCTGGTGCCGGGCCGCCCGGGCGGGCCGGCCGACACCCACGACCTCGAGGCGCTGGCCGCCGCGATCGACGACACCACCCGCGTCGTCTTCGTCTGCAACCCGAACAACCCCACCGGGACGGCGGTGCGCCGGCCGGAGCTCGAGCGCTTCCTCGACGCCGTGCCCGCCGACACCCTCGTCGTCCTCGACGAGGCCTACCGCGAGTTCGTCACCGACCCCGACGTCCCCGACGGGATGGCGCTGCTGCGCGGGCGGCCCAACGTCGCCGTGCTGCGCACCTTCTCCAAGGCCTGGGGGCTGGCCGGGCTGCGGGTCGGTTACCTGGTCGCGGAGGACCCGGCGGTCGCCGACGCGGTGCGGCGGACGCACGTGCCGTTCAGCGTCTCCACACTCGCCCAGGCCGCCGCGGTCGCGGCGCTCGCCAGCGAGGAGGAGGTCCGCCGGCGGTGCGCCGCGGTCACCGCCGAGCGGGAGCGGCTCACCGCGGCGCTGCGCGAGCGGGGCCTCGACGTCTCCGACAGCCAGGCCAACTTCGTGTGGCTGCCGGTGGGGGAGGAGGCCGCAGGGCTGGCGGCCGCGCTGGAGGTCCGGGCGGTCATCACCAGGCCGTTCGCCGGGCAGGGGATCCGGGTGACCGTCGGCACGCCCGAGGAGGACGACGTCCTGCTCGCCGCGCTGGACGAGGTCCGGTCGACCGCTCCGGTCGCGTGACCCGCCGCTGACGAGGACGTTCGGGATGTGCGGCGCCACGCTCCGGGATCGGCTGGTTTGATGGCCGTCGTGCCTCTTCCGCGTGTGCTCTCCGGCATCCAGCCGACGGCGGGTTCCTTCCACCTCGGCAACTACCTGGGCGCACTGCGGCAGTGGGTCGCGCTGCAGGAGACGGCCGAGGCCTTCTACTGCGTCGTCGACCTCCACGCGATCACGATGGACTGGGACCCGGAGGAGCTCCGGCAGAACACCCTGACCGCTGCCGCCCAGCTGCTCGCGCTCGGCGTCGACCCCGCGCGCAGCACCCTGTTCGTGCAGAGCCACGTGCCCGAGCACGTGCAGCTGTCCTGGGTCATGGAGTGCCTCGCCCGCTTCGGCGAGGCCAGCCGGATGACCCAGTTCAAGGACAAGAGCCAGCGGGAGGGCACCGCCGGTTCCTCGGTCGGGTTGTTCACCTACCCGGTGCTGCAGGCCGCCGACATCCTCGTCTACCAGGCCGACGAGGTGCCCGTGGGTGAGGACCAGCGCCAGCACCTCGAGCTGACCCGCGACCTGGCCATCCGCTTCAACGGTCGCTTCGGGGAGACCCTCACCGTCCCCAGCGCACGGATCCCCGAGGGCGCGGCGAAGGTCCTCGACCTGCAGTCACCGGAGAAGAAGATGAGCAAGAGCCTGCCGCCGGCCGGCTGCGTCCTCCTGCTCGACGACCCGAAGGTGACGGCCAAGAAGATCCGCTCGGCGGTCACCGACACGGGCCGCGAGGTGGTGGCCGACCCCGAGGGCAAGCCCGGCGTCACCAACCTCCTCACCATCCACAGCGCGCTGTCCGGGCGCGGGATCGGCGAGCTGGAGGAGCACTTCGCGGGCCGCGGGTACGGCGACCTGAAGAAGGAGCTGGCCGAGGTGGTCGCGGACTTCGTGACGCCGGTCCGCCAGCGCACCCAGGAGCTGCTCGACGACCCCGCCGAGCTGCAGCGCACCCTCGGGCAGGGAGCCGCGCGTGCGCGCGAGGTCGCCGCCCGCACCGTCGCCGACGTCTACGAGAAGGTCGGCTTCCTGCCACTGGCGGGAGCGCCCGCGTGAACGACGACACCTTCGTCCCGCGCAGCCGCGGCGCCGACCGGACCGCGGTCCTGGGCGTCGTCGTCCCCATCCCGGAACCCTGGTCGCAGCTGTTCGTGGACTGGCGCGCCAAGGTCGGCGACCCACAGGCCAACTCGGTCCCGCCGCACGTCACGCTGCTGCCGCCCACCGAGGTGCCGCGGTCGCACCGGCCGGCCATCACCGCGCACCTGGCCGAGGTCGCCGCCAACCACCCGCCGTTCGACATGCACCTGTCGGGCACCGGCACGTTCGCGCCGGTCTCGGCGGTCGTGTTCGTGGCCGTGGCCCGCGGCATCGGCAACTGCGAGCTGATCGCCAACGACGTCCGGCGCGGGCCGCTGGCCCGGTCGCTGTCCTACCCGTACCACCCGCACGTGACCGTGGCCCACGACGTCCCCGGCGACATGCTCGACCTGGCCTACAGCGGCCTGTCCGACCTCTCGGCGGAGTTCCGGGTGGAGCACTTCACGGAGTTCGAGCAGGCGCCCGACGGCAGCTGGGTCGTCGCCCGCGAGTACCCCCTCACCGGGTGAAGGACCCCGTCCTCCTCACCGCTCGCACGCTCGCGGCGAGCCCCTGGACGGGGCCGGCCCGGGACGTCACGAGGCCGGGGCGCGGCGGGCGCGGTCTGCCCGCAGACTGGGGCGGGTGAGTGCCACCCGGACCGAGCGGTCCGCGCCCGCGCCCGCCGAGGGCCAGCCGCCGGGCGGCCGCTGGTCGCGGGTCACCCAGCTGCCCGGCCGCTGGCAGGAGCGGGTCACCCGGCTGCGCCGCCGGTTCCCGTGGTTCGACCACCTCGCGCGCGCCGGCGGGCGCTACCAGCGCACCCAGGGCGACCTCATGGCCGCGGGTGTCACCTACTTCGTCTTCCTCGGCCTGGTGCCGGTGCTGCTGCTCGTCGCGTCGGTCATCGGGCTGGTCCTCGCCGGCAACGAGCTGCTGCAGCAGGAGCTCTACGCGACCATCCGGGAGAGCTTCCCCGGCCCGACCGGCGCGGAGGTCACCGGCGAGCTGGACGGCGCCGTCGGCTCCGCGGGGATCACCGGGCTCATCGGCCTGGTCGGTTTCCTGTACGCCGGGCTGCGCGCCATGGACAAGTTGCGGCTGGGCATGGAGCGCATCTGGAAGGGGCGCGTCGACGACCCGGAGTTCCTCCGCGACAACCTGCAGGACCTGCTGGCCCTGGCCGCCTTCGGCCTCGCGGGACTGGTCAGCCTCGGCCTCACCGGCGGGGTCACCCGGGCCACGTCGTGGACGCTGGCGGCCCTGGGACTGGAGCGGGCGCCCGGCCTGTTCCTGCTCACCGCGGTGCTCGGGCTGGGGCTGGCCGTCGTCACCGACGTCGTCGTCTTCCTGTGGCTGCTGCGGGTGGTGCCCTCGACCTCCTACCCGCTGCGCCGGCTGCTGCCCGGGGCGCTGTTCGGCGCGGCCGGCTTCGAGGTGCTGAAGCTGGTCGGCAGCCTCTACCTCTCGCTGATCTCGGGGAGCGTGACCGCGTCGGCCTTCGGCGGTGCCGTGGGCATCCTGATCTGGATCAACGTCGTCTGCCGCTTCGCGTTCTTCACGGCCGCATGGACGGCGACCCTGCCCCGGGTCCAGGGGGGCGCCCGCGTGGTGCCCGAGGTGGTCGCCCCGGCGGTGCCGTCCGGGGACGGCCGGACGACCTGACCGACGCGGGCACCACCCGCACCGCCCGGCGGACGCCGACCACGGTGGCGACGACGATGCCCGCCGCGGTCACGGCCAGCCCCACCGGCAGCAGCAGCTCCTCGTCCCCCGCGACCGGGAGGGACACCGGCGGCCGGGCGAGGTCCGGCGGACGGCGTGCCGGCGTCTGCGGCGGCGGGACGGCCGCGGCGGAGTCCACCAGCCGGCCCGGGTGGTGGGGGTGGTCACCTCGCCCGGCCTGGACCGCGAAGCCCCAGTCCAGCAGCAGGGCGGCCTGGTCGGCGGCGCGCAGCGGGACGTTCTCGGTGCCCATCACGCTCACCACCAGCCGCCGCCCGTCCCGCTCGGCGGCGGTGACGAAGGCGTGCCGGGCGGCGTCGGTGAAGCCGGTCTTGCCGCCGAGGTTGCCCGGGTAGTCGGCCAGCGGGTTCTCGTTCTGGATCTGGAAGCCGGGGGATCGGCCCTCGACCGCGGGGACCTGCGCCACCGGCGTCCGCAGCAGAGCGACCACCGCCGGGTCCGCGACCAGCCGGCGGAAGACCAGCGCGAGGTCGTAGGGCGAGGAGGTCTGCCCGGCGACGTCCAGGCCGGACGGCGTCCCCGCGACGGTGTCGTGGGCGCCGATCGATCCCGCCACCTCGTTCATCGCCCGGACGGTGAGCTCCGCGCCCCCCGCCGCGCGGGCCAGGGCGCCGGCCGCGTCGTTGCCCGACTGCATGACCAGCCCCTGGAACAGCAGGGACACCGGGTAGCGCCCGCCGGCGACCAGGCCGACCCGGCTGCCCTCCACCGCCTCGTCCTCGACGGTGCCCTCGACGGCCTCCGCGGGGTCCAGGAGTGGCAGGAGGGTCAGGAGGGTCAGGGTCTTCAGCGTGCTGGCCGGGTAGAAGCGGCCGTGCGGGTCGCGGGCGGCCAGCACCGCGCCGCTGCCGGCGTCGGCCACCAGCCACCCGGGGGCGACCACGCCGGCCGGCAGTGGTGGAGCGCCGTCGGTGACGACGGTGCCGCGGGTGTCCAGCCCCTCGCCGCCCACCGTCACCCCGCCGGGCCCGCTGCCCTGCGGCGGGCCGCCCGGCACCGGCGCCGTGGGGGTGGGCGCGGACGGATCGGCGGTGGGGCGCGCCTCCTCGGCCAGTGCCGGTCCGGGCCCGCCGAGCAGCAGCCCCGCGGCCAGCACCGCGGCGGCCAGCCGTGCCACCGCCGGTCGCATGGCGGCACGCTAGCCCCCGCCGTCGCCGGTCCCGCGCGGGCCCGGCGGGTGGCGCAGGCCACGGCGTAGACAACGATCGAGTCTCGGTCTCCGACGCGGGGTTCGGCGCAGCCGCCGGGCGCGGTTAGCGTGCCGTCGTCGCGTGCTGTGGGAACCGGCGTCCGCCGGCAGTCATGCACGAACCCGACCCACCGGGACCGGCCGCCTCGTCCGTGCGGCCCGTCCCTCCAGAGAGGAGACCGTCTTGCGCCGGAGGATGAGGGCCGCGGCTGTGCTGCTGGCCGGCAGCATGGCCCTGGCAGCCTGTGCCAGCGACGAGCCCGCCGGCGGCGGCAGCGGCGAGGGCGGTGGCGGCGCCGCCGCCGAAGAGCTCCGGATCGGCCTGGCCTACGACGAGGGCGGCCGCGGCGACCAGTCGTTCAACGACTCCGCCTACGCCGGCGCGGCGGCGGCTGCCGACGCCCTCGGTGCCGACCTGCAGGAGCTCAGCCCCAACGAGGACGCCTCCAACCGCGCCGAGCTGCTGACCCAGCTGGCCGAGCAGGGCTTCAACCCGGTCATCGCCGTCGGCTTCGCCTACGACGATGTCATCGCCGAGGTCGCGCCGCAGTTCCCCGACACCACGTTCGCCCAGGTCGACGGCTCGAACTCCGACGGCGCCAAGGGCGACAACGTCACCGGCCTGGTCTTCGCCGAGGAGCAGGGCTCCTTCCTGGCCGGCGTCGCGGCCGCGCTGAAGAGCGAGAGCGCCCACATCGGCTTCGTCGGTGGCGTCGAGAGCCCGCTGATCGAGAAGTTCGAGGCCGGCTACGTCGCCGGTGCGCAGGCGGTCAACCCGCAGATCCGCGTCGACCGGCAGTACATCTCGCCGGCCGGTGACTTCTCCGGGTTCAGCGACCCCGCCCGCGGCCAGATCGTGGCGCAGGGCATGTACGACGCCGGTGCAGACATCGTCTACCACGCAGCGGGCGGCTCGGGCCTGGGCGTCTTCCAGGCGGCCGCCGGCTCCGGCAACCGGGCGATCGGTGTCGACTCCGACCAGTACCTGACGGTCGGCGACCCGGCGCTGCAGGCCGTGATCATGACCTCGATGCTCAAGCGGGTCGACAACGCCGTGGAGCAGTTCATCAACGACTACTCCGAGGGCAACGTCCAGGGCGCCGAGGACGTGCTGAACGACCTGTCCACCGAGGGCATCGGCCTGGCGACGTCGGGCGGCTTCATCGACGACATCCAGGACGACATCGACCAGTACGCGCAGCAGATCACCGACGGCACCATCACGGTCCCGACGACGATCGAGTGACACCCGTGCGGGTGTTCCCGCACGGTAGGACCACCCTGTGACGCGGGCCCGGGCGGCGATCGCCCGGGCCCGCGCTGCTCGGGGCGCGCCCCGGGCTCGGTCCGGGGCCGGCGAGTGGGGCACCATACCCACGGCCCCCGGGCCCCGAGACGCCGGCGGAGCGGCCGATCCCGCACGCCGGCGCCATCCGTAGTGACCTCCCGCCCACCGGCGGGTCCACAGCGAGGAGATGCCGGCATGGCCCCAGCAGACTCGCCAGCAGCGCGCTCGGCGGCGGGCGACGTCCCCCTCGCCGTCGAGCTGCGCGGGATCACCAAGCGCTTCCCGGGCGTGGTGGCGAACAAGGACATCGAGCTGCGGGTCCGCCGGGGCGAGGTGCACGCCATCGTGGGCGAGAACGGCGCCGGCAAGTCGACGCTGATGAAGACCCTCTACGGCGAGCACCGCCCCGACGAGGGAGAGATCCTCGTCGACGGCCGCCCGATCCACTTCCGCAGCCCGTCGGACGCCATCGCCGCCGGCATCGGCATGGTCCACCAGCACTTCATGCTGGCCGACAACTTCACCGTCCTGGAGAATGTCATCCTGGGCAGCGAGCCCACGAAGGGCGGCCGGCTGGACCGCGCGGGGGCCCGGCGCCGGATCGAGGAGATCTCCGAGCGCTACAACCTGGGCTTGCGGCCCGACGCGCTCGTCGAGGACCTCGGCGTCGGGGACCGGCAGCGGGTGGAGATCGCCAAGGTGCTCTACCGCGACGCCCGCATCCTGATCCTCGACGAGCCGACCGCCGTCCTCGTGCCACAGGAGGTCGACGAGCTCTTCGGCAACCTCGCGGAACTCAAGCGCGAGGGCCTGACGGTCATCTTCATCTCGCACAAGCTCGACGAGGTGCGCCGCGTCGCCGACTCGATCACCGTCATCCGGCGCGGCACCACCGTGGGCACCGCCGACCCGCGGACGACGACGGCCAAGCAGCTGGCCGAGCTGATGGTCGGCGCCGAGCTGCCCACCCCGGAGACCCGCGAGTCCACCGTGCGCGAGACCCCGGTGCTGCAGCTGGTCGGGGTCAGCGTCACCGACGGCGGCCAGCGCCCCGTGGTGGACGACGTCACGCTCACCGTCCGCGAGGGCGAGGTCGTCGGCATCGCCGGCGTCGAGGGCAACGGCCAGGCCGAGCTGGTCGACGCGATCATGGGCTTGCGCCAGCTGACCGCCGGCTCGGTGCTGCTCGGCGGGGAGGACGTCACCGCCTGGAGCACCCGCGCCCGGCGGGAGAGCGGGGTGGGCTTCATCCCGGAGGACCGGCACCGGCAGGGCATGCTGCTCGACGCGCCGCTGTGGGAGAACCGCATCCTCGGGCACCAGACCCGCCCGCCGGCGGTGAAGGGGCCCTTCATCGACCGCCGCGGCGCCCGGACCGACACCGCCCGCATCATGCGCGAGTACGACGTCCGCGCCCCCGGGCCGGACACCCTCGCCGTGGCCCTCTCCGGCGGCAACCAGCAGAAGTTGATCGTGGGGCGGGAGATGAGCGCCCGGCCGCGGCTGCTCGTCGCCGCCCACCCGACCCGCGGCGTCGACGTCGGCGCCCAGGCGGTGATCTGGGAGCTGCTCAAGGACGCCCGCGCCGAGGGGCTGGGCATCGTGCTGATCTCGGCCGACCTCGACGAGCTGATCGGCCTGTCGGACACGCTGCACGTCATGCTGCGCGGCCGGCTGGTGGCCAGCCTGGACCCGCGGCGGGTGACCCCCGAGGAGCTCGGCGGGCACATGACCGGCGCACGGACGACGGCGGGTGCGGCGTGAACGGCCTCGTCCGCCGGGTGGGGCTCTCCCTGCTCGGCCCGGTGCTCGCCGTCCTCGTGGCCCTGGTGATCTCCGCGGTCGTCATCGCGCTCATCGGGCAGGATCCCCTCGAGGCGTTCCGGGTGATGACCAACCTCGGCGACAGCCCCTCGCAGCAGGTGCAGTCGATCGTGGTGATCCTCAACCGCGCGGTGCCGCTGTTCCTCGCGGGCCTGGCCGTGGCCGTCGCGTTCCGGATGGGCCTGTTCAACATCGGCGTCGAGGGCCAGTACCGGATGGCCACCATCCTCGCCGCCGCGGTCGGGGCGGCCGTGGCGCTGCCCGGCCCGTTGCACCTGCTGCTGATCGTGGTGGTCGCGATGGTGGTCGGCGCGCTGTGGGCCGGCATCGTCGGCGTGCTCAAGGTGACCCGCGGCGTCAGCGAGGTCATCAGCTCGATCATGCTGAACTTCATCGCCCTGGGCCTGGCGTCCTTCCTGCTCACCGGCCCGCTGCGGGGCAGCCCGCCGGGCGCCTCGATCGTCACGACCGCCGAGATCCCCGAGTCCGGGCGGGTGCCGAGCCTCAACGGGCTGCTCACCGCGCTGGGCCTGGCCGCGCCGCGCAGCGGTCTCCACGGCTTCCTGCTGGTGGCGGTCGTGGTGGGCGTCGTCGTCGCCGTGCTGCTCCAGCGCACCCGGTTCGGTTTCGACCTGCGGGCGACGGGCCTGTCGCCCTCGGCGGCCACCGCCAGCGGCGTCGACGCCCGCGGCATGGTGGTCAAGACCATGCTCATCTCCGGCGGCATCGCCGGGTTGATCGGCCTGCCCGACCTGCTCGGCTCGCAGTACGACTACGGCACCGAGTTCACCGCCGGGCTGGGCTTCCTCGGCATCGCGGTCGCGCTCCTGGGGCGCAGCACGCCGATCGGCATCGCGCTGGCCGCGCTGCTGTTCGCCTTCCTCGACCGGGCCGCACTGCCGCTGCAGTTCGCCGACATCCCGTCCTCGGTCGTGACGATCATCCAGGGCACGATCGTCCTCGCCGTCGTCATCGCCAACGAGATCGCCCGCCGCCTGGCGCTGCGCTCGGCCGAGCGGGCCGGCGCCGCCGCCGGCCCCGGTCCGCAGACCGACGGGGACGACGGCGCGCCACCACCCCGCGCGCCGGACGGTGGACAGCGGGTCCACACCGGCGTGCCGGGCGGCCAGCAGGGAGCGCAGGCATGAACCAACCCCACGAAGACGCTCCGCTGGTGCTCCACGTCTCCGCGGGGGCCCCGGTATGAGCACCACGGCGACCACCCGCACCGGGCAGCCCAGCCGCGGCCCCCTGACCGACCTGCTCACCGGCGGCGGCCGGGTGCGGCGGGTGCTCTGGCTGCTCGTCGGCCTGTGGCTGCTGTTCTCGCTGGTCCGGGTCGTCTCGGGCGAGCAGGAGCTCACCTCGTCGTCCACCCTGGCGGCGGCGCTGCTGCTCGCCGTCCCCATCGGCCTGGCCGCCCTGGGCGGGCTGTGGTCCGAGCGCGCGGGCGTGGTCAACATCGGCCTCGAGGGGATGATGATCCTCGGCACCTGGGGCGCCGGGTGGGCCGGCTACCAGTGGGGCTGGGTCGGCGCGGTCGCCGGCGGCGTGGTCTTCGGCGCGGCCGGGGGTCTGCTGCACGCGATCGCCACGGTCACCTTCGGAGTCGACCACGTCGTCTCCGGCGTCGCGATCAACATCCTCGCCGGGGGCGTCGTCCGCTTCCTCTCCGAGCTGCTGTTCACCGAGGACACCGGTGGTGGCCCGACGCAGTCGCCGTCCCTGGCCAGCGACCCGCCGTCCTTCTCGCTGCCGGTGCTGTCCTCCGGGCCGGACCTGCTCGGCGACCTCGAGGGCCGGCACTGGTTCCTGGTCAGCGACCTGGCCGGGCTGCTGCGCGGGCTGACCAACGGCGTCGGCCTGCTCACCCTGCTGGCCGTGCTGCTCATCCCGGTGTCCTACCTGCTGCTGTGGCGCACCGCGTTCGGCCTGCGGCTGCGCTCCTGCGGCGAGAACCCGGCCGCGGCGGACTCGCTCGGCGTCCCGGTGTACCGGCTCAAGTACCTCGCCGTGATCGTCTCCGGGGCGCTGGCCGGGCTCGGCGGCGTCTTCCTGGTGTTCGTCGCGGGCATCTATCGCGAGGGGCAGACCGGTGGCCGCGGCTTCATCGGGCTGGCGGCGCTGATCTTCGGCAACTGGCGGCCCGGCGGGCTGGCGGCCGGCGCGGGCCTGTTCGGGTTCGCCGACGCGCTGCAGCTGCGCAGCCAGACCGCGGTGGTGGCCCTGCTGCTGCTCATCGCCGTCCTGCTGGCCGGCGTCGCGGTGTACCAGGCGGTGCGGCGCAAGCTGACCCAGGCGGGGCTCGCCGGCGTCTTCGGCGTGGCCGCGCTGGTCGGCTTCCTGACCATCGACCGGCTGCCCGAGGGCATCGTCTTCTTCACCCCGCACCTGACCACGCTGCTGGTGCTGTCGCTGGCCTCCCAACGGCTGCGGATGCCGAAGGCCGACGGGTTGGTCTACCGACGAGGGGAGCACTGACGTGAACGGCTTGGCCGTCCTGCCGGCTCCGCCGGGCGGGAGCGAACCGTGAGCACAGCCGGACCGGACTGGGAGGCGCTGCGCGCGGCCGCCCGGGAGGCGATGACGCACGCCTACGCCCCGTACTCGCGGTTCCCCGTGGGCGTGGCCGGGCTGGTCGACGACGGCCGCGTCGTGACCGGCTGCAACGTCGAGAACGCCTCGTACGGGCTGGGCCTGTGCGCGGAGTGCGGCATGGTCAGCGACCTCGCCCGCACCGGCGGCGGCCGGCTGGTCGCGGTGGCCTGCGTCGGTGGCGACGGTCAGCCGCTCATGCCCTGCGGGCGGTGCCGGCAGCTGCTGTGGGAGCACGGCGGGCCGGAGATGCTCATCGAGACCGTGTCGCTGGGGATCGTGCCGATGCGCGAGGTGCTGCCCGACGCGTTCGGTCCCGACGACCTGGTCGCCGCCGCCGAGCGGGGGCAGGGCTGATGGACGCGATCGACGTCATCCGCACCAAGCGGGACGGCGGGCAGCTCAGCGCCGGGCAGATCCGCTGGGTGATCGAGGCCTACACCCGCGGGGCGGTGTCCGACGAGCAGGTCAGCGCGCTGCTCATGGCGGTGTTCTTCCGGGGGATGGCCCCGGACGAGCTCGCCGTCTGGACGCAGGCGATGGTCGACTCGGGCGAGCGCAAGGACCTGTCCTCGCTCGGCCGGCCCACCGCCGACAAGCACTCCACCGGCGGGGTGGGCGACAAGACCACGCTGCCGCTGGCGCCCCTGGTGGCCGCCTGCGGGGTCGCCGTCCCGCAGCTCTCCGGCCGGGGCCTCGGGCACACCGGCGGCACGCTGGACAAGCTCGAGTCGATCCCGGGCTGGCGGGCCGACGTCCACGAGGAGGCCTACCTCGCGCAGCTGCGCGACGTCGGGGCGGTCATCTGCGCCGCGGGCAACGACCTCGCGCCCGCGGACAAGAAGCTCTACGCGCTGCGCGACGTCACCGGCACGGTCGAGTCGATCCCGCTGATCGCCAGCTCGATCATGAGCAAGAAGATCGCCGAGGGCGCCGACGCGCTGGTGCTCGACGTGAAGACCGGCTCGGGCGCGTTCATGAAGGACGTCGCCTCGTCGGTCGAGCTGGCCCGGACGATGGTCGGCCTCGGCGAGGCGGCCGGCGTGCACACCGTGGCGCTGGTGACCGCGATGGACCGGCCGCTGGGCCGCGCTGCGGGCAACGCCGTCGAGGTGGCCGAGTCGGTGAAGGTGCTGGCCGGCGGGGGACCGGGCGACGTCGTCGAGCTGACCCTCGCGCTGGCCCGGGAGATGCTCGCCGGCGTCGGGCGCGGCGACGTCGACCCGGCCGACGCCCTCCGCGACGGGCGGGCGATGGACGTCTGGCGGCGGATGATCACCGCGCAGGGCGGCGACCCCGACGCCCCGCTACCCCAGCCGGCCGAGCGGCACGTGGTGACCGCCCCGGCCACCGGCACGCTGACCCGCCTCGACGCCTACGCGCTCGGCGTGGCCGCCTGGCGGCTGGGTGCCGGCCGGGCGCGCAAGGAGGACCCGGTGTCGGCCGCCGCGGGCGTGGTGTGGACCGCCGGGGTGGGGGAGCGGGTGGTGGCCGGCCAGCCGCTGCTGGAGCTGCACACCGACGACGCCGCGCGCATCCCCCGGGCGCTGGAGGCGCTGGAGGGCGCGGTCGGCGTCGACGCCGGCGAGCAGCCGCTGCCCCTGCTGCTGGACCGCATCACCGCCTGAGGCCGCGCCCGCCCCGCGAGATCTGCACAGTGGCGGCCTTCCGGTTCCCGATGGCCGCCACTGTGCAGATCTCGTTCCGGCGGGCAGGGGCCGGGATGGGCTCCACGTAGGTCGGGAACGGCTGTTGGCCGCGGCGGCGCGAGGAGCGGGGCCCCGGAGGGGTCCCCGAGGAGTGCCGGGATGGGCTCCACGTAGGTCGGGAACGGCTGTTGGCCGCGGTGCGGCCCGGAGGGCCGCGATGACGGAGTGGGAGGATCCACTCTCGTGACCAGTCCGTCCGCGCCCGTGGTGGCCGACAACCGGCCCCGGCCCGGCGACCCGCTGGACCCGGACGCCGCGATCTCGGTCCGCGGCCTGGTGAAGCGGTACGGCGACCGCACCGCCGTCGACTCCCTGGACCTCGACATCCGCCGCGGCGAGATCTTCGCGCTGCTGGGTCCCAACGGCGCCGGCAAGACCACCACCGTCGAGGTGCTCGAGGGCTACCGCAAGCGCGACGGCGGCGACGTCCGCGTGCTCGGCACCGACCCGGCACGCGGCGGACGGCGCTGGAAGGCGCAGCTGGGCATCGTGCTGCAGTCCGGCGCGGGCGACAGCCAGCTGTCCGTGCGCGAGCTGCTCGTGGCGCGGGCGTCGTACTACGCTGCGCCGCGCGACCCCGACGAGGTGCTGGAACTCGTGGGCCTCACCGAGAAGGCCGGCGCCCGTGGCCGCACCCTCTCCGGGGGCCAGCGCCGGCGGCTCGACGTGGCGCTGGGCATCGTCGGCCGCCCCCGGCTGCTCTTCCTGGACGAGCCGACCACCGGCTTCGACCCCGAGGCGCGGCGGCAGTTCTGGGCGCTGATCCGCTCGCTGCGCGACCTCGGCACCACGATGCTGCTGACCACCCACTACCTCGACGAGGCCGAGGCGCTGGCCGACCGGGTCGGCGTCCTCGCCCGCGGCCAGCTCGCCGAGGTCGCCGTCCCCGCCGCGCTGGGCGGGCGGGGCACCGCACCGGCCGTCGTCCGCTGGACCGAGAACGGCGTCCGGCGCACCGCCGAGACGGCCACGCCGACCGCGTTCGTGCGGGAGCTGGCCGCCCGCTTCCCGGGTGAGGTGCCCGACCTGACGGTGGCCCGGCCGACGCTCGAGGACGTCTACCTGAAGATGATCGGGGACGACTCGTGACCGCCGCCGCCCCGGAGCGTCCCGCGCTGGCCCCGCTGGGCCGGGTCTGCCTGACCCGCGCCGGCGTCGAGCTCAAGGAGTTCTTCCGCCAGCGGGAGTCGGTGGTCTTCACCCTCGTCTTCCCGGTGATCCTGCTCCTGGGACTGGGCGCGGTGCTCGACTACGACCTCGGTGCCGGCGTGGACTTCCCGCAGTACTTCATGGCCGGGGTCATCACCGCCGGCATCGTCGGCGCCAGCCTGCAGAACATGGCGATCCACATCGCCGGGGAGCGCTCCGACGGCACGCTCAAGAGCCTGCGGGGCACGCCGATGCCGGCCGGCGCCTACTTCGTCGGCAAGGTGGCCCAGGTGCTCGCGGTGGCGGTCGCGACCATCGTGCTGCTACTCCTGGTCGGCGTCCTCGTGTACGGCATCGACCTGCCCTCGGGTGCCGACTGGCTGACCTTCGCGTGGGTGTCGGTGCTGGGTGCGGCGGCCTGCACGCTGCTCGGCATCGTCGTCTCGACGCTGGCCCGCAACGGCCGGTCGGCGTCGGCGACGGTCACCCCGATCGCGCTGGTCCTCGAGTTCGTCTCCGGCGTGTTCATGCCCTTCGACCAGGTGCCCGGCTGGCTGCAGGACGTCGCCGCGGTCTTCCCGGTCAAGTGGCTGGCCCAGGGGCTGCGGTCGGTGTTCCTCCCCGACGCGCTGGCCGCCCGCGAGCCGGCCGGGTCGTGGGAGCTCGGCACCGTCGCGCTGGTGCTCGGCCTGTGGTGCGTCGCCGGCCTGGTGCTCTGCGCGGCCACCTTCCGCTGGCAGGACCGGGAGGGCTGACTCCCCGGCTCAAGCGGGCGGACCCCGCTGTCGAGAATGAGACGGTGCCCGCACCGCTGACCACCGACTCGATCCGCCGCGCGCCCAAGGTGCTGCTGCACGACCACCTGGACGGCGGGCTGCGGCCGCAGACGGTGCTCGAGCTCGCCGACGAGGCCGGCTACCGCGATCTCCCGGCCGGTGACGCCGAGTCGCTGGGCCGCTGGTTCCGGCAGGCCGCCGACTCCGGCTCGCTGGTGCGCTACCTGGAGACCTTCGCGCACACCGTCGCGGTGGTGCAGCGCCCGGAGGCGGTCAGCCGGGTGGCCCGCGAGTGCGCCCTCGACCTGGCCGCCGACGGCGTCGTGTACGCCGAGGTGCGCATGGCGCCGGAGCTGCTCACCGACGGCGGCACCCCGATCGAGGAGGCGGTCGAGGCGATCCTCGACGGCTTCGCGAAGGGCAGCGCCGAGGCCGCCGCCCAGGGCACGCCGATCACCGTCGGCACGCTGCTGTGCGCCATGCGGCAGAACGACCGGTGGGACGAGGTGGCCGGCCTGGTGGTGCGCCACCGGGACGCCGGGGTGGTGGGCTTCGACCTGGCCGGCCCGGAGATCGGCTTCCCGCCCGACCGGCACCCCTCGGCCATCGCGCTGCTCGACCGGGCGGGGGCGCACCGCACGGTGCACGCCGGCGAGGCGGCCGGCACCGACAGCATCCTCGCCGCCCTGGACGGCGCCCGGGCCGAGCGGCTGGGGCACGGAGTGCGCATCGCCGACGAGGTCGCCGCGGACGGCACTCTCGGTCCGGTGGCGCAGCGGGTGCTCGACGCGCAGGTGCCGCTGGAGGTCGCACCGTCGTCCAACGTGCAGACCGGCGCCTACCCCTCGCTGGCCGAGCACCCGGTCGACCGGCTGCACCGGCTCGGCTTCGCGGTCACCGTCAACACCGACAACCGGCTGATGAGCCGGGTCTCGGTCACCAGCGAGCTCGCCGACGTGGCCACCACGTTCGGCTGGGGCTGGGACGACGTCGTGACGGTGACCGAGCGGGCGCTGGCCGCGGCGTTCCTGCCCGAGGACGAGCGGGCCCGGCTGCTGGCCGACGTCGTCCGCCCGGGGTACGCGGCACTGCGCGGCTGAGCGTGGCGGGGGCCACCCTCGATCGCGGGAATCCGGGCTCGACCTGCGCTGCTACGGTATGTGTACCGGCAGTCGCCGGTCATCCTCTCCGGACGGTCCGTCCGGGCATGAGCGCATCCGTGCAGATCCGCAGCGTCCCCTGACGCAGTGATCGCCAGTGAGGACGCCGGTCGACGGTGTCCGCGCACCACCACGGGACGCGCGCCGAGAAGCATCGGAGTCCCACACCCGCATGACCACGTTCGACACTGTCGACGTCCAGACCACCCCTGAGACCCCCGAGGTCGGGACTGCCGAGGTCGAGGCCCCGGCCGGTCCGACCTTCGCCCAGCTGGGCCTGCCCCAGCAGCTGGTGACCGCGCTCGAGCGGCGCGGCATCCGCCACCCCTTCGCCATCCAGGCCTCCGCCCTGCCCGATGCCCTCGCCGGGCGCGACGTGCTGGGCAAGGCCGCCACCGGCTCGGGCAAGACGCTGGCCTTCGGCCTGCCGCTGCTCGCCCGCCTGGGCGAGACCGCCCGGCGGGGCCCGCGTGCCCCGCGCGCGCTGGTGCTCGTGCCGACCCGCGAGCTCGCCCAGCAGGTCTTCGACAACCTCGCGCCGCTGGGCCAGTCGATCGGCGTCCAGCTGACCACCGTCTACGGCGGTGCCTCGATGTACCGGCAGATCCAGCAGCTGCGCCGCGGCGTGGACGCCGTCATCGCCACCCCCGGCCGGCTGCAGGACCTCATCGGCCAGGGCGAGGTCACCCTCGACGAGGTCGCCGTGACGGTCATCGACGAGGCCGACTTCATGTCCGACCTGGGCTTCCTGCCGGTCGTGCAGGAGCTGCTCGACCAGACCCGCCCCGACGCCCAGCGGCTGCTGTTCTCGGCCACGCTGGACGGCGAGGTGGACACCCTGGTCCGCCGGTACCTCAAGGACCCGGCCCGGCACGAGGTCAAGCGCGCCGGGGACGACGCCCCGCCGGCCGAGCACCTGGCCTACAGCCTGGCCTTCCGCGACAAGGTCGCGGTGACCGAGCAGCTGGCCGCGCGGCCGGGTCGCACGCTCGTCTTCGTGCGCACCCAGCTCGGCGCCGACCGGCTGGCCGGCAACCTGCAGGCCGCCGGCATCAAGGCCGAGGCCATCCACGGCGGGCTGCCGCAGGGTGCCCGCCGCCGCGCGCTGGAGGCGTTCACCGACGCCCGCAGCCCGGTGCTGGTCGCCACCGACGTCGCCGCCCGCGGCATCCACGTCGACGACGTCTCGCTGGTCGTGCACTACGACCCGCCGGCCGATCACAAGACCTACCTGCACCGCTCGGGCCGCACCGCCCGCGCCGGCGCCGGCGGTGTCGTGGTCTCGCTGCTGCTGCCCGACCAGGTGGGCCAGGCCAAGCGCCGGTTCCGCCAGGCCAAGGTGGAGCCGGTGGTGTCCCGGATCCGCCCGGGCGACGCCCCGATCACTGAGCTCGTCGCCACCGGCGTGCACGTCGAGCCGGTGCAGCGCCCGGTGCGCGAGTCCCGGCGCCCCTCCGGTGGGCACGGCGGTCCCGGTGGCCGGCGTCCCCGCCGGGACGGCGACCGGCCGCGTCGCGACGGCGACCGGCCGCGTCGTCCCCACGGGGAGCGGCCGCGCCGGGACGGCGACCGTCCGGCGTCCGGCGAGCGGCCGTACGGCGAGCGTTCCCGCGGGTACGGCGACCGGCCGTACGGCGGCGAGCGCGGGGAGCGTCGGTCCAGCCCCTACCGCGGCCAGGGCCGGCGCCCGGAGCGTTCGGCGGACTGAGGAAGGACCCCCTGCCCCCCGCCATCGCAGGCTCGCGGCGGGACCCTGCAGGGGCCAGCAGCACGTCGCCGGGCTCGAGGCGGTTCCTGAGAGCCACACGGCAGCGGCCGGTCCCGGATCCCCGGGGCCGGCCGCTGCCGTTCGTGGTGGGGGTGCCCGCCCTCCCTGTTGATCATGGGGCTGTTGCCGCGGAACACGCCGACAGCCCGCGTGTCCGGCTGCAACACCCCCATGATCAACTCGGGGAGAGGGGTCTGCTGCACGCGGGGAGGACGGGGTCCTCTCAGTCGCGGAAGACCAGCGCTCCGCTGACCTCGGTGACGACCTCGTCCCAGGCGGGGCGCAGCACGGCCGCGTCCTCCGCGCGCAGCGGCGTGTCCGGTACCCGCTCGCCCGTCGCGACCGCGCGCCCGAGCGGCGCGTCGGGGCGCAGCAGCTCGTCGACGCGGGTCAGCCCGGCGTACTCGGCGATGTCGCGGACACCTTCCACCTGCTGGGCGAGGACCCGGTGGTCGACCAGCCCGGCCGCGCCGTCGGCGACCTCGCCCAGCACGTCGCTGAGCTCGGTGAGGTCGTAGCGGTCCTGGTCCGAGGGCAGCGGCGGGGTGGTGGTGTCGGCGACCTCGGGCCAGGAGGCGATCTCGGTGAGGTCGTGGGCCTCGTCGCCGCGGCAGAAGCGGGTGAGCTCGTCGGGGGAGTCGAAGAGGAAGACCTCCCCGTCCCGGCCGAGGAAGCGGGCGCGGTCCTCGACGTAGCAGCGCAGCGTGAGCCCGGCGCCCTCGGGGACGACGACCTCCACCGGCAGGATGCCCACGGCCTCCCAGAACTCCGCGGCCCGCGCCACCTCGGCGGGCGGCGCGGCGATCCGGCCGGCGCGGGCGATGGTGCTGACGCCGGCCGCGGCGGACGCGGCCGCGGTCGCGCCCCCGGCCGGGCGCCGGGCCGCCGCGGCGTCGTCCTCGGCCGCGTCGTCCTCCTCGTCGTACCCGTCGTCGTCCGACTCGGCCGCCGAGGGGTAGTCGTCGACGGAGACGGTGCCGCCGCCGGTCCAGTCCAGGTGCGCGCCTAGCTCCTCGATGACGTCCTCCCACAGGTCGTCGAGGGCGCCGCCGACGCCGACCCAGGCGTCCTCGCCCGATCGGCCGAGGAACGCCTCGACGCCCAGCCCGAGCGAGCCGATCTCCGGGCGCGCGACCAGCTCGGCGAGCGCGCCGAACTCGCCGCCCCGGGAGGCGGCGCTGTCGGGCCGGCGCTCCAGCTCGATGTCGTCGTCGACGTCCGCGCCCTCGTTGGCGTCGGTCAGCTCGTCGTCCTCGTCGTCGTCCTCGACGTCGAGGCACTCGGCCAGCCGGGTGACGATGTCGATCGTCGCGGCCAGCTCCTCGACGGCCCACCGGTCGGGGTTCTCGGCGGCGATGTCGTACACGCCGTCGAGGTCGTAGCGGTGGTCGTCGTCCGGGGTGAGGTCGGCCGGTCCCAGCCCGACCACGACCGGCCAGACCGGGTGGTCGGCGAGGTCGTGGTCGGTGCGGGTGCGGCAGAACGCGGCCAGCGCGGCCGGCGTCGGGAAGAGGTGCACGCGGGCCCGGTCGTCCTCGGACGTGCCGAGGAAGGCCTGCCACTCCTCGCCGTCCTCCTCCCACGGTGGAGCCCACAGGGTGAAGCCGGTGCGGTCGTCGAGGGTGAGGGCGATGGGGACGATGCTGGGCCGGGCCACGCGCCCATCCTGCCCGGTCGGCCCGGGAGCGCACCCCCGGGTTCAGGCGCGCACCGGCTCGTCCCAGTCGACGTGGTGACCGGTGAGCCAGTCGTCGGGCGTGGCGCCGCGTCGCGCGGTGCGGGCGAGGTGGCGGGCGAACAGCGGCATGGCCACCCGGTCGCGCGCCCAGCGGCCGACGGGCCCCGGCGCCTTGGTGTCCCCGGTCCGCTTGCCCCGCCGGACGACGGCCTGCACCCGGCGCCGGCGCAGCGTCTCGTACGCGGTGCAGGCCTCGGTGAGGGTGGCCCGGTCCCGCAGGCAGCGGGCCAGCGTGACGGCGTCCTCGAAGGCCATCGCCGCCCCCTGCCCGGACGCCGGGGATGCCGCGTGCACGGCGTCGCCCACGAGCACCACGCCGTCGCGGTGCCAGGTGGGCACCCGGGGGAGGTCGTGGGTCGGCCAGCCGGCGAAGAGGCGGTCGCTGGCCGCCAGCAGTGCCTCGACGGGCAGGTCGTCCCCGGCGAACAGCTCCCGCAGCCGCGGGCGCCAGGCCTCGGGGTCGTCGGCCGCGAGTTCAGCGCGCGTCGGCTCCTGCGCGCTCGGCGGGTTGGCGAACCACCACACGTCGCCGTCCGGGCTCGCGACCGTGCCGAGGAAGCACCGGCGGCCGAACCAGAAGTCCATGACCCCGGGCGGCCGGCCGAGGTCCGTGTTGCGGGCGTAGCCGCCGACGTTGAGCAGTCCCGTGTAGCGAGCGGCCGGAGCCGCGGGGTCGACGATCGTCCGGGTCCGTGACCGCAGACCGTCGGCGCCGACCAGCAGGTCGCCCTCGGCCGTGGTCCCGTCGCCGAAGTGCGCCCGCACCCGGCCGCCGGGCAGGTGCTCGGCGTCCCGCAGCCGCCGCCCGTGGTGCACGGGCACCCCGCTGCGGGCCAGTGCCCCGTGCAGGACCGCATACAGGTCCGCGCGGCGGGTGCTGGTCGCCTGCAGGCCGTCCGGGCGCGGGGCCGAGGAGTCGAAGGCGACCAGTTCCCGCCCGGCGGCGGTGCGCATGGTCATCCGCGGGGTGGCGAAGCCGGCCGCACCCACCTCCTCGGTCAGGCCGAGCGGGGCCAGCGCGTCGAGGCCGTTCGCGGCCAGCGTGAGCCAGGCGCCGAGTCCCTCGGCCGGTCCGGCCGCCTCATGGACCGACACGTCCGCGCCGATGCGGTGCAACGCCAGCGCCGTCGTCGCTCCCGCCAGTCCGCCGCCCACGACGATCGCGTCCACCGCTGCCTCCAAAGAAGTTCGTTCGATCGAACGAAACAACTGTCGAGGCTAGGCTCCGGTCGTGTCAAGGGAGCGCGAGGAGCTGGTCGCGCAGACGTTGGCCGCCGGCCGCGAGCTCTCGACGGCGGTGGTCATGTTCCACACGGCCGTCGGGGCGCTGGCCGGGCTGTCGGTCACCGAGACCAAGGCGCTGGAGGTCATCCACCGCGCGGGCCCGCTCACCCCCGCCGATCTCGCGCGGCACACCGGGCTGGCGCCCGCGTCGGTGACCGCGCTGCTGGACCGGCTCGAGCGCAAGCAGGTGGCGCGCCGGGTGCCGCACCCGACCGACGGCCGCCGTTCCCTCGTGGAGATCGACCCCGGGCACCTGGTGCGCCAGCAGGAGGTCTTCGCCGATCTGGTGCACCGGCTCGAGGCGCTGGGGGACGGGTTCGACGAGACCGAGTTGACGGCCGTCGTCCGGTACCTGCGCGCCGCGACCGCCGCCCAGTTGGAGGCGACGCGGCGGCTCACCGGCGACCGGGCCGGTGAGCCGCCCGCAGCGGACTGAGGGCCGTCAGAGCTCGATCGGGTGTCAGGAGGAGGACCCCGTCCTCCCCATCCTTCGCGAGCTCAGGGCGGGACCCGGGACGGGGCCGATCAGAGGCCGATCGGGTGCCAGACCGTCTTGGTCTCCAGGAACGGCGTCAGCCGGGTCAGTCCCGGGTCGGCCGACCAGTCCGGCTCCTCGGCCGGCGGCCGCACGACGCGCTTGATGCTGCCCGCGGCGAGGCGCTCGAGCTCCATCGCACGGTCGGCGGGGGCCCCGGTGAGGTCGATGGCGTCGACGTCGTCGTGCTCGGCGAGCCAGGGACCGATCTCCGCGGCGTCCCCCGTGAGCAGGTTGGCCACCCCGGCCGGGACGTCGCTGGTCGCCAGCACCTCGCCGAGGGTGACCGCGGGCAGCGGGCGGGCCCGGGAGGTGACGACCACGGCCGTGTTGCCCCCGGTGAGCACCGGCGCCAGCACGCTGACCAGGCCCAGCAGCGAGGAGCGCTGCGGGGCGAGGACGGCGACGACGCCGGTCGGCTCGGGCAGCGAGAAGTCGAAGTACGGCCCGGCGACCGGGTTGGCCCCGCCGAGGAGGGCGCCGAGCTTGTCGGTCCACCCGGCGTACCAGACCCAGCGGTCGATGGCGGCGTCCACGGCGGCGCGCGCCCTCGACGAGGACAGGCCCTCCCCGGCCGCGACCTCCTCGCAGAACTGCGCGTGCCGGCCCTCCATCACCTCGGCCACCCGGTACAGCACCTGGCCGCGGTTGTAGGCGGTGGCGCCCGACCACTTCGCGAAGGCGCCCCGGGCGGCGACGACGGCGTCCCTGGCGTCCTTGCGGGAGGCCCACGCGGCGTTGGCGAGGAAGGCCCCCTTGGCGTCGGCCACCTCATAGGTCCGGCCGGACTCCGAGCGCGGGAAGGCGCCGTTCACGTACAGCTTGTACGTCTTGCGGACGGCGAGACGGTCGGGGCTCACTGGCCACCCTCCAGGTACGCGGCGAGCCCGTGGCGGCCGCCCTCGTGGCCGTAGCCGGACTGCTTGTAGCCGCCGAAGGGCGATGTCGGGTCGAACTTGTTGAACGTGTTGGCCCACACCACCCCGGCGCGCAGCCGGTCGGCGATCGCGAGGATCCGCGAGCCCTTCTCGGTCCAGATGCCCGCCGAGAGCCCGTAGGTGGTGTTGTTGGCCTTGGCCACCGCCTCGTCGGGCGTGCGGAAGGTGAGCACCGACAGGACCGGCCCGAAGACCTCGTCGCGGGCGATGCGGTGGGCGGGGGAGACGTCGGTGAACACCGTCGGCGGGAACCAGTAGCCGCGCTCGGGGAGCTCGCACGCCGGCTGCCAGCGGTTGGCCCCCTCGGCCTCCCCGATGTCGGACAGCTCCCGGATGCGGGCGAGCTGCTCGGCGGAGTTGATCGCGCCGATGTCGGTGTTCTTGTCCAGCGGGTCGCCCAGGCGCAGCGTGCCGATGCGTCGCTGCAGCGAGGCGATGACCTCCTCGTGGACCGACTCCTGCACCAGCAGCCGGCTACCGGCGCAGCACACGTGGCCCTGGTTGAAGAAGATGCCCTGGACGATGCCCTCGACGGCCTGGTCGATCGGGGCGTCGTCGAAGACGATGTTGGCCGCCTTGCCGCCGAGCTCCAGGGTGAGCCTCTTGCGGGTGCCGGCGACGGAGCGGGCGATGGAGCGGCCCACCTCGGTCGACCCGGTGAAGGCGACCTTGTCGACGTCCTCGTGCTCGACGACGGCCCGGCCGGTCTCGCCGGCACCGGTCACGATGTTGACCACGCCCGGCGGCAGGTCGGCCTGGCGGCAGACCTCGGCGAACAGCAGCGCGGTCAGCGGGGTGGTCTCGGCCGGCTTGAGGACGACGGTGTTGCCGGTGGCCAGCGCCGGGGCGACCTTCCACGCCAGCATGAGCAGCGGGAAGTTCCACGGGATGACCTGGCCGGCCACGCCGAGCGGCCGGGGGCCGGGGCCCAGGCCCGCCCAGTCGAGCTTGTCGGCCCAGCCCGCGTGGTAGAAGAAGTGCGCCGCGGCCAGGGGGACGTCGACGTCGCGGGACTCCCGGATCGGCTTGCCGTTGTCCAGCGACTCCAGGACGGCGAACTCCCGCGCCCGCTCCTGCAGCAGCCGGGCGATGCGGAACAGGTACTTGCCGCGGTCGGCCGGGCGCATCGGGCCCCACACGCGGGTGAACGCGCGCCGGGCGGCGCGGACGGCGCGGTCGACGTCGGCGTCGGTGGCGGTCGGGACCTCGGAGAGGACCTCCTCGGTGGCCGGGTTGACCGTCTTGAGGGGGGTGCCGGACCCGTCGACGAACTCGCCGTCGACGAACAGGCCGTAGGACGGCGCGATGTCGACGATGGAGCGCGACTCGGGCGCGGGGGCGTACTCGAACAGGCTGTGGGTGGGTGGGGTCTGGGTGCTCATGGCTGGTCGACGCTCACGTGGTCGGGGGCGGAGGGCTGGAGGACGGTCGGGACCGCAGGCCCGGCCATCAGTCGACGCTCACGTGGTCGGGCCCTGAGTAGTGGCCGGTGCGCAGCTTCTGCCGCTGCAGGAGCAGGTCGTTGAGCAGGCTGGAGGCGCCGAAGCGGAACCAGTCGGGGGAGAGCCAGTCGGGCCCGGCGACCTCGTTGACGAGGACCAGGTGCTTGACGGCGTCCTTCGTCGTCCGGATGCCGCCGGCGGGCTTGACGCCGACCTGGCGGCCGGTGGCGGCCCGGAAGTCGCGGACCGCCTCCATCATCACCAGGCAGACCGGCAGCGTGGCCGCGGGGGAGACCTTGCCGGTGGAGGTCTTGATGAAGTCGCCGCCGGCCAGCATCGCCAGCCAGGAGGCGCGGCGGACGTTGTCGAGGGTGACCAGCTCGCCGGTCTCGAGGATGACCTTGAGGTGGGCGTCCCCGCACGCCTGCTTCACCGCGACGATCTCGTCGAACACGTCGAGGTGGCGCCCGGACAGGAAGGCGCCGCGGTCGATGACCATGTCGATCTCGTCGGCGCCGTTGGCCACGGCGTCCCGCACGTCGGCGAGCTTGACCTCGCGGCTGGCCCGGCCGCTGGGGAAGGCGGTGGCGACGGCGGCGACGTGGATACCGGTTCCCGCCAGGGCCTCCCTGGCCACGCCGGCGAGGTCGCCGTAGACGCAGACGGCGGCGACCTGCGGTGTCGTCGGGTCGCCCGGGTCGGGACGGCGGGCCTTGGCGGCCAGGCTGCGGACCTTGCCCGGGGTGTCGGCGCCCTCGAGCGTGGTGAGGTCGACCATCGAGATCGCGGTGTCGATGGCCCAGGCCTTGGCGGTGGTCTTGATCGACCGGGTGCCGAGCACGCCGACGCGGGCCTCGGCGCCCACCTGGTCGACCCCGGGGAGGCCGTGCAGGAAGGCCCGGAAGGCGGCGTCGGAGCGGGTCACGTCGCGGTACGGCGCCGGGGGTTCGCGCCGCGGCGGGATCGCCGCCGCCGGCGCACGGGGGTCGAGCACGTGGGTCATGCGGGCATTCTCCCTCCCGCCGCCGGTGCGCCCGCGTTCCGGACACCCGTGCGGGTGGGGACCGCCCCGAGCCGCAGCATGCTGCGGGCGCCGCGCTGGAACTCGTAGGGGACGTCCTCGACCTCCGCCTGCACGCCGGCGTCGCCCAGCTCGGCCACCACGCAGGCCAGCAGGTCGGGCAGCGCCCGGCCGGCCTGGTCGACCAGCGGGTAGACGCGCACCTCGGCGCCCACGCGGGCCATCTCGCGCAGGGCGGCGACGTGGAACCCGGTGTCCAGCCGGTCGGCGTAGGTGAACAGCAGGTGCGAGGAGAGGACCAGGTCGAAGGCGCCGTCGGCGAACGGCAGGTCCGGCAGGGCGGCCGCCACGTGGTGTCCCGGGCACTCGGCCAGGTCGCCCGCGAAGACCGCCGCCGACTCCGCCCGGAGCCGCGCGTGGCCGGCGGGGTCGCCGTGGAAGTCCCAGACGTAGCGCTCGGCGTGGGCGGTGGCCCAGGCGCTGCCCCGCTCCAGCTCACCCTCGAGGCGGGCGACCAGCTCGCGGTGAGGGGTCGCGTACACGGGGTCGACGGCGAACGCCGCGGTCCCGCCGACCCGGGCGGCCGCGGTGAAGGACGCGCCTCCGCCGGGGCAGTCGAGGACCCGGCCGCGCAGGTCGGCGTCGGTCAGGGCGAACATCACGCGGTACTCGTCGAACGACCGGGCGCTGACCAGGAAGTCCCCGATGTCGGTCGCGCCGGGCAGCTCGCTCACCGCAGCTCCTTGACCAGGTGCACGAGCTCCAGGCCGGGGCGCACGGTCTCGCGGTGGGCGTCCACGTAGCCGTGCCGGCGGTAGAGCCGCAGGTTGGCGGTGCTGCGTGCGCCGGTGAACAGGGTCGCCCGCGCGAGTGGCGTCGCCCGCTCCGCGGCCAGCAGCAGCCGCGTGCCGATGCCGTGTCCCTGCAGGTCCGGGACGACGGCGAGCCGGCCGACGTGCAGGACGCCGTCCCGCTCGTGGGTGCGCACCGCACCGACCAGCCTGCGGCCCGCGAGTGCAGCCAGGCAGGTGCTGCGCGTCAGCTCGTCGGCCAGCTCGTCCAGGGTCTGGACGAGCGCCGGCAGCCGGACGTCGTCGTACAGCTGGGCCTCGGGGATGTAGGCGGCGCGCTGCAGGGTGAGCAGCTCGCCGGCCGCGCCGGGCGGCAGGGGTCCGATCTCGATCGGGGGCACGGGCGGTCTCCTCGGACGGAGGTGGACCGGGTGCGCGGCCCACCGGGGACGGGTGGGCCGGACGACGAGGGCAGCCACCTACCGGCGGTGCCACCCCTGCGTCGTCGTCACGGCGGGGATCGTGCCAGCGCCGCCAGCGGGGGTCCACCGGGCCGCTACCGTGTCGCGCGTGCAGCTCACCGTCGTCGACCACCCGCTGGCCCGTGCCCGTCTGACCCGCATGCGCGACGAGCGGACCGACAACGCGGCGTTCCGCGCGGCCCTGGCGGAGCTGACCCAGATGCTGGTCTACGAGGCCACCCGCGACCTGCCGGTCGCCGAGGAGCCGATCACCACGCCGGTCACCGACACCACCGGCTACCGGCTGGCCGCGCCGCCGCTGATCGTGCCGGTGCTGCGGGCCGGGCTCGGGATGGCCGACACCGCGCACGGGATGCTGCCGGAGTCGCAGATGGGCTTCGTCGGCCTGGCCCGCAACGAGGCGACCTTCCAGCCCGAGGCGTACATGGCCTCGCTCCCGTCGTCCCTGGTCGACCGCGAGGTGTTCGTCCTGGACCCGATGCTGGCCACCGGCGGGTCGCTCGTGCACTGCTGCGGGCTGCTCACCGAGCGCGGCGCCACCTCGATCACGGTGCTCTGCGCGCTGGCCGCGCCGGAGGGGGTCCGCCGCCTGGAGGAGAGCGGGCTCCCGCTGCGGGTGTTCACCGCCTCGGTCGACGAGGGGCTCAACGACAAGGCCTACATCGTCCCGGGGCTCGGGGACGCCGGCGACCGTCAGTTCGGGGCGGTCTGACCGTGCGCTTCGGGGTGCTCGGCACCGGCCACTGGGCGCGGACGGTCCACGCGGCCGCCCTGGCCGAGCACCCGACCGCCGAGCTGGTGGGAACGTGGGGCCGCGACCTGTCCAAGGCCAAGGCGATCGGCGCGGACTTCGACGTCCCCGGCTTCGCGGACCTGGCCGCCCTGCTCGACCAGGTCGACGCCGTGGCGATCGCCGTCCCGCCATCGGTGCAGGTCGGGCTGGCCGAACAGGCCGCGGCGGCCGGGAAGCACCTGCTCCTGGAGAAGCCCATCGGGCTCTCGCTCGACGAGGCCGACCGGGTGGTCACCGCGGTGCGCGCCGCGGGGGTCGCCTCGGTGGTGTTCTTCACCTTCCGCTTCCAGGCCGGGACGTCGAGCTGGATGGCCCAGGCGGCCCGCACGCGGCTCGCCGGTGGCGCCGGCTCGTGGCTGAGCGCGCTGGCCGGCAGTCCGTTCGACTCGGCCTGGCGACGCGAGCACGGCGCGCTGTGGGACATCGGCCCGCACGCGCTCTCCTTGCTGCTGCCGACGCTCGGGCCGGTGGTCTCGGTGCAGGCCGGAGCCGGCGCGGGGGACACCGTGCACCTGGTGCTGCAGCACGCCACGCCCGGTGTCGCCTCGACGCTGACGCTGTCGCACACCGTCGCGCCGATGTCGACGGGCGTCGAGTTCTTCGTGCACGGGGACGCCGGCCGGCTAGTGCTGCTGCCGGACACCGAGAGCCCGGTCGAGTCCTTCGCCGCGGCGGTCGACGAGCTGGCGGCGGCCGTGGTGACCGGCGGGACGCACCCCTGCGACGTGGCTTTCGCGCGGGACGTCGTCGCGGTGCTGGCGACCGCCGCCCGCGCGCTGGAGTCAGGCTGCCGGGAACAGGTCCCGGCCTCGGGGTGAGGCACTGCCGGCGTTCCTCGCGCTCTGCCGCCGCCGCAGCGCCGGCACTGCGCGAGCAACCCCGGCAATGGCCGCACTCTCGCGCTGTTCCTGACGCCTCAACGCTGCTGCAACGGCGCGAGGGCGGGTGCAACAGCGCGAGAGTGGGTCAGTCGAAGGGGTTGGTCAGGACGGGGCTGGCCCGGAGGACGGTGAAGGTGGCCGACGGCCCGTCGGTGGTCGTGGTGCCGGGGACGTCGGCGGTGGCGCCCCCGTCGACGCTGTAGGTGCCGCTCCAGGTGGTGGTAAGCGAGGCGGTGTAGGTGCCGCTGCGGTAGTCGTGGCTGATCGTGTGGTCGGGGTAGGGCGCGCCGGGGTCGGTGGTCTGCAGGACGGTGCCGTCGCCGGTGTCCCAGGTGAAGGCGCTCGCGGTGGCGACGATGTCGACGGTGAAGCCGCGGATGTCCACGGTGAAGGTCTGGGTGGTGGGGCCGTCGGTGTAGAAGACGACCGGCAGGCCCGCCAGCGCGTTGCCCGGCGGCTGCTGCTGGGTGGGCAGGTCGGGCAGCGGCAGGGTCTGGAAGTAGCGGTAGACCTCGCCCGGCGACGGCGGCGGGTTCAGCGCCGTGATGTCGACGCACCCACGACCGAGCGGAATCCAAGGCCCAATTGGGGTCCCGGGCGCCTCCCCGACGGCATCGAAGCCGTCGACGGTGCTGCCATCAGACAATACTAGTCGTTGCCTCAGAATGACCATCACTTGCGATACGCGGTCGGGCACTGTTGCGCAGACAATGTCATCATCCGGCCGACACAAGCCGCCTGCAGCTGTATCTAATTCGCAGGGGGTCAAAAGCTGATAGGTCCACGGATGATCAATAGGTGCGCTGTTGGTCGCAGTCCACTGGCTGTCGGGACCTTGGACAGCGTAGCTAGCCGTTAAAGCGCCTGGAGCTAGGCCGACCTCAGGGTGGTCGCAGGAGATGCGGCACGGTTCGGCACTGGCGACCTCCGCAGGTAAGGCTGTGGCAAGAAGGACGCCCGTGGCCACAGCTAGGACGGCTGTGCGCGTCAACATCACAGATCGAGTTGCGTCGCGCGCCAGGAGTTGCTCGCGGCGTCCCATCGAAGAGCGGCGCTGCCCAAGCTGTCTTGAGAGCCTGGAAAGGTCAAGTCGGCAACCGAGGCGCCACTTGCGTCGACAACAGCTAGGGGTGCCAAGTCGAATCTGAATGCCAGCTCGGCGATGGTTGAGTCGCTGATTAGAGGTTCACCAACCTGGCGGACTCTCAGCTTTCCGCCTTCATAACGGTAACCAGCTGCCGCGTCGCTGTCATAGTCGGTAGCGATCCGATCGCACTCCACGCAGCCGTCACTGAACTCGCGCAAAGGGGCGGCGTCCATGACGGTCGACGTCCGGTTGATGAGGTCGATGTAGTACCGGACGAAGGCCTCGGCGCCGGCGGCGTCCTGGGTCCGGGCCTCGGCGGGCATCGGCAGGTCCGGCGGACCCAGCGGTGGCAGCGCCGGCTCCGACGCGCTGGGCGAGGCCTCCGCCCCGGGCAGGGTGTCGTTGGCCTCCTGCCGCTCCGAGCACGCGCTCAGCGCCACTGCGCCGGCCGCGAGGCCCGCCGCGAGTCGCCGGGTCCAGCGCCGTGTCACGTCGTCCACCCCCGTGTCGATCACCGGTCGCCGGGAGACTACGGATCACTGCCGCCCCGGGCACGCGCCGCTGTGGACAACCACCCGAACGCATTGCCGGGGTTCCTCGCGCTCTGCCGGCGCTGCAGCACCGGCGACCCACGAGGAACCCCGGCAACGGCCGGTCTCAGGCGCCCAGCGTCTCGGCCAGCTCCTCGAACGAGGCCACCGACCAGTCGGCTTCCGGATCCGAGGCGGGCGGCACGACGCGCCCACCGAACTCGTCGGGCCGGTGCACGTACGCCGTCCGCAGCCCCCGCGCCCGTGCCGCGACCAGGTCGTCGACGTGCGCCGCGACCATGACCACCGACGACGGGGGCACCGCCAGCAGTTCCGGCGCGGAGTCGTAGACCTCCGGGTCGGGCTTGTAGTGCCGCACGACCTCGGCCCCCAGCACGCAGTCCCACGGCAGCCCGGACCGCCGCGCGAGGCCCACCTGCAGCGCCACGTTGCCGTTGGACAGCGGCGCCAGCACGAACCGGCGTGACAGCCGGCGCAGCCCGGGCACCACGTCCGGCCACGGGTCCAGCCGGTGCCAGGCGAGCACCAGCTCGTCCTGCACGTCGTCGGGCACGGGGGCCAGCCCGGCGTCCGCGAGCACCGAGCAGAGGGAGGAGCGGTGCAGCGCGTCCAGCGGCGTCCACGGCAGCTCGCCCGAGCGCACCCGCTCCATCGACGGCACGTACCGGCCGCGCCAGTCGTCGGCCAGCGCCGTCGCGTCCACCGCCGGACCCAGCAGCCGGGACACCTCGCGGGCGACGCCGCCGCGCCAGTCGACGACGGTGCCGAACACGTCGAACACGAGCGCGCGGACGTTCACTACAGCCCCAGGGCCGCCGACATCTCGGCGCGCAACCGGTCGAGCTCGTCGGCGCCCCGGCCGCGCGCGGCGATGATCCCGGCGTCCTCGTGCACCGGGACGACGGTCTCCAGGTAGGCCTTGAGCTTGGGCTCGGTGCCGCTGGGCCGCACGATCACCCGGACGCCGTCGCCGAGCAGCCGGACGGCGTCCACCGCGGGCGTCTCGTCGAGCAGGTCGGAGGAGGTCACCTCGCGCCCCAGCAGTCGGGACGGCGGCGACGACCGCAGCCGCGCCATCATCGCGCCGATCCGGGAGAGGTCCTCGACCCGCACCGACAGCTGCCCGGTCGCGAACAGCCCGTGCTCGAGGGCCAGCTCGTCGAGCCGGTCGGTCAGCGTCCGGCCCGACGCCTTGAGCTCGGCGGCCAGCAGCGCGACGGCGAGTGCGGCGGAGATGCCGTCCTTGTCCTTCACCACGTCCGGCGCGACGGCGTAGCCCAGCGCCTCCTCGTAGCCGAAAACGAGCGGCTCGTCGTCGGACCCGGCGCGGACGATCCACTTGAACCCGGTCGGGGTCTCGGCGAACCGGACGCCGTGCGCCTCGGCCAGCGCGTGCAGCAGCGAGCCGCTGACCAGCGACGCGGCGTACGTGCCGCGCACCCCGCGGTGCAGCAGCCAGTCGCCCAGCAGGCCGCCCACCTCGTCGCCGGTGAGCTGGCGCCCGCCGCAGACCACCGAGCAGCGGTCGGCGTCGGGGTCCTCGGCGATCGCCAGGTCGGCGCCCACCCGCTCCGCCAGCGCGGTCAGCAGGTCGACCGCGCCCGGCTCCTCCGGGTTGGGGAAGGGAACGGTCGGGAACGCCGGGTCGGGTTCGTCCTGCTCGGTCACGCTCACCGGCGGGGTGAACCCCGCGGCGGCGAACGCCACCCGGGTCGTCTCCGCGCCGACGCCGTGCATCGCCGTGTAGGCGACGACGAGGCGGTCGCGGTCGGGGACGTGCGACGGCTCAAGTGCGCGCACGACCGCGGCGACGTAGTCGGCCTGGACGTCGTCCCCGACGGTCAGCCAGTCGTCGGACGCCGGCACCTCGCGGGCCGGGCCGACCGCGGCGATCGCCGCCTCGATCTCCCGGTCGGCCGGCGGCACCAGCTGCGCGCCGTCGCCGAGGTAGACCTTGTAGCCGTTGTCGTCGGGCGGGTTGTGGCTGGCGGTCACCATCACCCCGGCCACGCACCCGAGGTGCCGGACGGCGAAGGCGAGCACCGGCGTCGGCAGCGGCCGCGGCAGCACCTGGACGGCGAACCCCGCGCCGGCCAGCACCGCGGCGGACACCCGGGCGAACTCGTCGGAGCGGCGGCGCGCGTCGAAGCCGATCACCACGCCGCCGCCCGCGTGCCCGGAGTCGGCCAGCCAGCGGCCCAGGCCTGCGGCCGCGCGGGTGACCACGGCGGCGTTCATCCCGGCCGGCCCGGCGCGCAGCGGGCCGCGCAGCCCGGCGGTGCCGAAGGCTAGCGGCCCGGCGAACCGCCGCTCCAGCTCTCCCGTGTCCCCGGCCTCGACCAGCGCCTCGATCTCGGCGCGGTCGCCGGCGTGCGGGTCGGCGTCCGCCCAGGCGCGGGCGGTCTCGACCAGGCTCATGAGTCCACCTCGGCGTCGTACTCCGGCAGCGTGAACTCCCCACCCACGCGGGCGTGCACCGGGTCGGCCAGGTCGGGCTCGCCGTGCGCCGCGACGAGCGCCGCCGCGTACTCCTCGGCGTCGTCGGCCGGCTCGTAGCCCAGCGCCCGGGCAGCCGAGAGGTCCCACCAGCCGCGGGTGTTGGCCGAGACGCCCCACACCACGGCGAACCCGGGGGAGGGCGCCCGCAGCGCGGCGTCGACCAGCGACACCTGGTCGCGGGGGGAGAGCCAGGTGGCCAGGTGCCGGGTCGCCGTCGGCTCGGCAGCGGCGGTGCCGATGCGCAGGCACACGACGTCCAGGCCGTACCGGTCGGCGTACAGCGAGCCGAGCGCCTCCATCGCCACCTTGGACACGCCGTAGAAGGTGTCCGGCCGCGCGAGGCCGTCTTCCTCCCGGAGGGGGCCGGACGCCGGGCGCGGGGTGAAGCCGGTGGCGTGGTTGCTCGACGCCAGCACCACCCGGGGGACGCCGGCCCGCCGCGCCGCCTCCAGCACGCACTGGGTGCCGTCGATGTTCGCGTGGGAGACCGCCGCCCACGTCGACTCGCCGGAGACGCCGCCTAGATGGACGACCGCGGCGGCGCCGGAGGCGGCCTCGGCCATCGCGGCCCGGTCGGTGACGTCGGCGACGACGTGCTCCTCGCCGGGACGGGCGTCGACGATCGGGACGACGTCCAGCGAGCGCAGGGCCCAGCCGCGCTCGGGCAGCCCGCCGCGCAGCACCGTGCCGATCCGCCCCGCCGCGCCGGTCAACAGGACCGGACCGCTCACTTGACCTCCTCGCTGGCGCTCGTCGGCCGCGTTCGCGGCGGCGCTGCCGTGTCTCCGCATGAGCTCGCGAGCTCGCTCATGGCAGCCGCCCGGTGAACTTCACCAGGAACTCCCCGAGCCGGCCGGCCGCCGCCTTCCCCGCCGCGAGGACCTCCTCGTGGTCCAGCTTCTCCCCGGTGATCCCGGCGGCGGCGTTGGTGACCATCGACAGCCCCAGCACCTCCAGCCCTGCAGCTCGCGCGGCGATCGCCTCCAGCGCCGTCGACATGCCCACCAGGTCCGCGCCCAGCGTGCGCAGCATCCGGATCTCGGCCGGCGTCTCGTAGTGCGGCCCCGGCAGCGCCGCGTAGACGCCCTCGGTCAGGGACGGGTCCAGCTCGCGGGCCAGCGACCGCAGCCGCGCGGAATACAGGTCGGTGAGGTCGACGAAGGTGGCGCCGACCAGCGGGGAGCGGGCGGTGAGGTTGAGGTGGTCGCTGATCAGCACCGCCTGGCCCACCTGGTGTTCGGGGGCCAGCCCGCCCGCGGCGTTGGTGAGGACGACGGTGCGCACGCCCGCGGCCGCCGCCGTCCGGACGCCGTGCGCGACCGGCTCCACACCCCGGCCCTCGTACAGGTGGGTGCGGCCGAGGAAGAGCAGCACCCGGCGGTCGCCCACCCGCACCGAGCGCACCTCGCCGCCGTGGCCCACCGCGGTCGGGGCGGCGAAGCCGGGCAGCTCCCCGATGGCGACGCTGCCCTCGACGGTGCCGAAGGCGTCGGCGGCCGGGGCCCAGCCCGACCCCATGACGACGGCCACCTCGTGGCCGCTGCCGAGGGCGCTGGTCAGGTCGTCGGCCGCGCGGGCGGCGAGGGCGGCGGGGTCGGTCGCGGGGGCTGCACTCACGCTCGGACGCTAACGCAGCGCCCGTGCCGGTGACGGGGCACACGTGTCCCAGCTGTCCCGCTGCGGGCGTGTCCGCTGGAGGCCGGCCGGCGGGCAGCCGAGGGTGTCGGGGTGCAGCGCATCGACATCGACGGCGTCCCCGTCCTCACCGCCGAGGGCCCGGCGCGGACCACCGCCGCTCTCGTCTTCGGGGTCGGGGTCCGCGACGAGACGTTCGCGACCATCGAGGTCACCCACCTCGTCGAGCACCTGGCGATGGCGGCGCTGCCCAAGTCGCACCTGCGGTGCAACGCGGTGACCGACGTCGACACCACGACCTTCCACGCCACCGGCCGCCCGGAGGCCGTGGGCGCGTTCCTCGAGGGGATCTGCCGCGCGCTGGCCGACCTGCCGACCGAGCGGATGGACGTCGAGGTCGGCGTCCTGCAGGCGGAGAACTGCTCCCCGGCGCACTCCACGCTCGGCGCGCTGTGGGCCGCCCGGTTCGGGCTGGTCGGGCCCGGCCTGGCCGTCGCCGACGGGCCGGGGCCGGAGTACCTCACCGAGGAGACCGTGCGGGAACACGCCCGCCGCTGGTTCGTCCGCGGGAACGCCGCGCTGTGGTGCGCCGGACCGCTCCCGCCCGGACTGCGGCTGCCGCTGCCGGCCGGCCCGCGGCCCGAGCGGCCCGTCCCGGCGCCCCGGCCGCAGCCGGGTCCGGTGTGGACCAAGGGGCACGGCGCCGGCGTCGGCCTGCTGCTGTCCGCGGGCGGGGCGGGCGACCCGGCGCTGACCATCGGCGTCGAGGTGCTCAAGGAGCGGCTGCGCGACACGGCCCGCCTCGCCCGCGGGCTGAGCTACTCCGTCGACTCGCTGGCCCTCGACGTCACCGCCGACCGGCGGGAGGTCGCCGTCGTCGTCGACGCGCGGGAGGGGCGGGAGGCGGACGTCGCGGGGCTGCTCTGGCAGACCTACACGGAGCTGTGCGACGCCGGCCCGACCGCCGCCGAGCTCGCGCACGCCGTGGCCGGTTTCGAGGAGGAGCTGGACGCCGACGAGCGCGCCGTCGTCGAGTCCGAGCTCGCCGACGCCGCCTATTGCGCGGTCAGCGGGCTGCCGTTCCGGCCGGTGCACGACGTGCTCGAGGCCTGGCGGACGACGACGGCCGAGCGGGTCGCGGCGGCGCTGCGCGGCACTCGGCCGACGGCGATCCTGTACGTGCCCGAGGAGGTCGACTACGCGGGCCCCGGCGGGTCCGTCGAGCGCCGCTACGTCTGCAACCTGCAGGACCGGCTGCCGGTGGGGGAGACCTTCCGGCCCTCGGCGCTGGCCCGGCTGTTCTCGCGGCAGAGCCGGGTCGCCCTGGTCGTCGGCGAGCGCGAGCTGGCGCACCGCGACAGCGACGGCGACGTCCACAGCATCCCGTGGGAGCAGGTCGAGGCCGCGCTGCCCACCCAGGACGGCCGGGCGGTCTTCGTCGTCGGGCGCAACCTGTGCAGCGCCGTCGTGGACGAGGACCGGTTCGGCCGGCGGGCGGTCGCGGCGGTGCAGGCGCGCGTGCCCTCCACCCGCTGGCTGCCGCGCCCGAGGACCGCGGCGGACCAAGAGGTCGTCCCCGTCGGGTGAGAGACCCGGCCGCTCCGACGGAGGGCGCGCAGGGCTCTGTGTGCACCCGGTCTCCGGGGCTAGCGTCGCGGGATGCGGATCGCGGTCCTCGGACCGCTGGAGCTCACGAGGGACGACGGGACCCCGGTCGTCGTGGCGGGCGCGAAGGAGCGGCTGCTCCTGGACGGGCCGGCGGTCGGTGGGTTCCCGTTCGGTGTCTCCTACACCGGGGACGGTGCCCGCATCCAGCTGCTGGTGGTCACGCCGGGTCAGGACGGAGCTGCCGACCCCGTGGCCTGGCACCTCGTCGACGTCGACCCACGGACCGGGGCGCGCACCGCCACCGCGGTGCACGGCACGGTGCCCGGGGTCGCCCACCTCCCGGGCGCCGACTTCGCCGACGACGGCCGCTCTGTCGTCGTGTGGGCCGGGGCCGGCACCGCCGAGGGGGTCGACGCCGGTGCCGGCGCGACACTGGTCGACCTGAGCCAGGCGCGGTCGGTGCCGCTGCAGACCCCGCGGCGGGCCGCAGCCGTCATGGGGTTCCGCGCGCTGCCCTCCGGAGCCGCGCAGCTGTGGGCTGATGGCGCCGTCACGCTCTACGACCGGGACGGTGCCGTCCTGCAGCACCTGGACGCTCATCGGGGAATGGTGACCGACGTCGAGGCGTCCCCGGACGGCACGTGGGCGGCGACGGCGGGCGGGGAACCCGGCGTGCTCCTGTGGGACGTCGACCCCGTGAGCGGCCTGTGGCGGCAACGGAGGAGCTGTCCGGCCATGCGGACGTCGTGTCGGCAGTCGAGATCGCCGCCGGGGGCGACCGGCTGTTCACCGTGTCCTCCGGCGGCACGGCCATCGTCTGGGACGTGCGTGCCGACGGCGGCTTCGGCGGCCCCTACCCGGACCTGCCCGGCCGTTGGGTGGCCGGGCGGCCCGAGGTGGTCGAACCGGGACGGCTGGTCGTCGTGCCCACCCGACCGGTGTCCCGCACCGGCGGCGGCGACCCGATCTTCCTCCCTCCGGCCGACACACGGACGGTCTCGGCGACGTTCATCGATCCCCGGGACGGCGGCGTGGTGGGCGATGTCGCGGTGGCGGACATGCCGGCTGAACCGGGGCTGGTCACCTCCGTCGCGGTGAGTCCCGATCGGACGAGGGTCGCCGTCACGACCGGACTGGTGACGACGGTGCTCGACACGGGCACTCGGAAGAAGGTGACCCGGATCGAGCTCCCGGCGACCGGGGAGCCGGGCCGGGACGGTCGACCGCTGCCCGCCGGGGTCGTGTCCTGCGCCGAGTGGACGCCGGACGGCACCCGTCTCCTCCTGTGCGCATGGGGAAGTCCGTTCTCCGGCACGGGGGACCTCGCGGTGGTGGATGCCGCCACCGGGGAGGTGGAGCGGCGCGTGCCGGTCTCTGGTCGGGCGCGGGTGTCGGCTAGTAGTCCCGATGGCCGATTGCTCGCCGTGGCGAGTGAGTTCATGCCGAGGGTCACCATCATCGACGCGCTGACCCTCGACCCCGTGGACGTTGTTCCGCTCTCTGGCACCGACACGGTGGAGGACCTGGCTTTCTCACCCGACGGGCGGCTGCTCGCGGTGGCCGGGGTCCAAGGTTTCCTGCAGTTCGTGGATGTCGCCGAGGGGGAGCAGGCCGGGGACCCGGCCCGGTTCGCCGCGCCGCTGCTGCAAGCAGAGTGGCTGGCCGACGGGGAGACGGTCGTCGTGGCGGCTCTCAACGGCACCGTCTCGTTGTTCGACGTCGACCGCGGGCTCCTGCGGGCCCCGCCGTTGCCTGCCTCGGATGAGGTGGCGGAGAGCCACGTCCACCTGCTACCGGGGGCGGCCGAGGAGCTGGTCGCCTTCAGCTGGGAGCTGCCGGGACGGCGGTACCCGCTGGAGCCCGCGGCCTGGCTGGCCGAGGCGTGCGCGATCGTGGCCCGCGATCTCACCCCCACCGAGTGGGACCGCTACCTCCCCGGCCGGCCCTACGAGCCGACGTGCAGCGACCTGAGGTGACCGGTGGGCGCACCGTCGCCCCAGGCCGGGGCCGGTGGGCGCGACGGCGGGGCCGTGCCGGGGTCGGTCAGGCCCCGGTCTGCGAGCAGTCCGGCTGACGCATGAGGAAGCTGACGTAGCCGTCGGAGACGAAGCGGATCTCGCCGTCGTCCCCGGTCATCCCACCGGGGAAGTCGGCGGCGCGGGCGAGGACCTCGCTGCACAGCACCGGGCGGTCGTCCAGTGCGGGTGGGTCGGCGGCGGCGACGGCCGGGACGAGGAGCGCGGCCCCCGCGACGAGGGCGGCGGCAGTGAGCGAAGTGCGGGTTCTGACAGTCATGACCGGTGACCTCCGGGGACGCGAGCCGGGACGGTCCCGGCTGAGGCCCCCAGCACAGGCCCGGCTGGTTGCGACCCGGTCGGGTGCGGTTGCGGCCCGGTTGCGGTGCAGCTCCCGAGGGGTGCACGGCGCTGATCATCCCTACACTCCGGGCGTGCAGATCCCCTTCCACTCCTCCGAGCGAGCCAGCCTCGGCGTCGAGTGGGAGCTGCAGCTCGTCGACGTCCAGACCCGGCAGCTGACCGCGGGGGCGGTCGAGATCCTCGAGGAGATGCGGCCCGAGGGCGCTCAGGAGCACCCCAAGGCCAAGCACGAGCTGCTGCAGTCGACCGTCGAGGTCATCACCGGCATCTGCACCACCGTCGACGAGGCCAAGCGCGACCTCGCCGGCACCGTCGCCGAGGTCAGGGCGGCCGCCGAGCGCCGCGGCCTGGGCCTGATGTGCGCCGGCACCCACCCGATCACCGACTGGCAGACGCAGCAGATCTCGCCCAAGGAGCGCTACCTGCAGCTGGTCGAGAAGATGCAGTGGCTGGCCCGCCGGCTGCAGATCTTCGGCGTCCACGTGCACGTCGGCGTCCGGGCGCCGGAGAAGGCGATCCCGATCGTCAACGCGCTCACCCAGTACGTGCCGCACTTCCTGGCGCTGTCGGCGTCCTCCCCGTTCTGGGTCGGCTGCGACACCGGGCTGGCCTCGGCCCGCTCCAAGGTCTTCGAGGGGATGCCGACCGCCGGGCTGCCCTACCAGCTGTCGGGCTGGGACCGCTTCGAGGAGTACATGGAGACGCTGATCTCCACGCACGCCATCGAGAGCGTCCGCGAGGTGTGGTGGGACATCCGCCCGCACCCGGACTTCGGCACCGTCGAGCTGCGCATCTGCGACGGGCTGCCGACCCTCGACGAGGTCGGCGCGGTCGCCGCGCTCTCGCAGTGCCTGGTCGAGCAGTTCGACACCCAGCTCGACCGCGGCTACACCCTGCCGGTGCCGGCCTCGTGGGTGCTGCGCGAGAACAAGTGGCGGGCGGCCCGGTACGGCCTCGACGCCGACATCGTCGTCGACGACAAGGGCACCGTGCGGCCGGTGCGGCAGGCGATCGCCGACCTGGTCGAGGAGCTCGAGCCCACCGCCCGTCGGCTGGGCTGCGAGGCCGAGCTGGCCGACGTCGAGCGCGTCCTGGCCGTCGGCGCCTCCTACCAGCGGCAGCGCGCGGTCGCCGCGGCGCACGACGGCGACCTCACCGCCGTCGTCGACAGCCTGCTCGCCGAGCTCCGGGACGGCCTGCCCACCAGCGGCCCGGCCGGCCTGCCGCCCGGGCCGGTGCCCGGCCCGGCCCGGTGCACCGGCGGCCACGCGGCATGACGGGCGCCGCGGCATGACGGGTATCGCCGGATGACCTCCTTTCCGGAGGAGCTGGGGACGGCGGTCGACGAGTGGGTCGCCGAGCGGCAGTCGCAGCTGGTCGCCGTGCGCCGGCACCTGCACGCCCACCCCGAGCTGTCCTACGCCGAGTTCGAGACGACGTCCTTCCTCGAGCAGCGGCTGCGCAACGCCGGCCTGGAGCCCAAGCGGCTGCCGTCGGGCACCGGGCTCGTCGTCGAGGTGGGCTCCGGGGACCCGATCGTGGTGCTGCGCGCCGACATCGACGCGCTGCCGCTGGCCGACCTCAAGGACGTCCCCTACGCCTCCACCCGCGAGAACACCTGCCACGCCTGCGGGCACGACGTGCACACCACCGTCCTGCTCGGCGCGGCGCTGGCGCTGAACTCGCTGGACGGCCTGCCCGGCACGGTGCGCTGCGTCTTCCAGCCCGCCGAGGAGACGGTGCCCGGCGGCGCCACCGGGGTGGTGGCCGCCGGGGTGCTGGACGGCGCCTCGCGGGCGTTCGCCCTGCACTGCGACCCCTCCATCCCGGCCGGCTGCGTCGGTCTGCGCACCGGCGCGATCACCGCGGCCTGCGACCGGATGGACGTCACCCTCACCGGCCCCGGCGGGCACACCGCCCGCCCCCAGCTGACCGTCGACCTCGTCGACGCCCTCGGCCGGCTGATCACCGACCTGCCGTCGCTGCTGTCCCGGCAGGTCGACCCGCGCGCCGGGATGTCGCTGGTGTGGGGCGCGGTCAAGGCCGGGGTGGCGGCCAACGCCATCCCGCAGCGCGGCCACCTGAGCGGCACGGTGCGGGTGCTCGACCGCGACGCCTGGCAGGACGCCGAGACGCTGCTGCGCTCTCTGGTGGAGCGGGTAGCCGCCACCACCGGCGCCGACGTGGAGGTCGACTACGTCCGCGGCGTGCCGCCGGTGGTCAACGACCCGCGGGCGGTGGCGCTGCTGCGCTCGGCGACGCTGGAGACGGTGGGCAGCGACGGGCTGCGGCTCTCCGCGCAGAGCATGGGCGGCGAGGACTTCGGCTGGTTCGCCGACGTCCTGCCCATCGCCCTCGCCCGGCTGGGCACCCACGGCGGCGGCGCGCCGCTGGACCTGCACCGGGGCACCTTCGACGTCGATGAGCGGGCGATCGGGATCGGCGTCCGGCTGCTGGCGCGCACGGCCCTGCACGCGCTGGCCGCCGACGCGGGCGCCCCGCCGCCCGGCCCGTCGCCGCACCCCAGCGGTTCCGGTCCGGGCGCTCGGCGGTAGACACTGACGCGGATCGTCCGACGAGGCCGGGAGCCCGATGATGAGTTCCAGCGACCAGCAGACCACCGCGCACGCCGACGCCGAGGTGCCGGCCGAGCACGCCGTCCCCGACGACCTCAGGCTCGCCGCCGGCTTCCCGGCCGCGACCCGGGAGGCGTGGCGCGAGCTGGTCGCCGTGGTGCTCCGCAAGGCCGGCCGTGAGGACCTGCCCGAACCGGTCGAGGACGCCCTGCGGGTGCCGGTGGCCACCGGCGTCAGCGTCGCCCCGCTCTACACCGCCGAGGACGCCGGCGACCTGCCGGCCGCGGTCGGCGTCCCGGGGCTGGCCCCCTTCGTCCGCGGCTCCCGGGCGGGTTCGGCCGGCGGCGACGTGCCCGGTGGCTGGGACGTCCGCCAGCGGCACGCCCACCCCGACGTCGCGTCGACGAGGGAGGCGATCGCGGCCGACCTGGAGAACGGCGTCACCTCCCTGTGGCTGGCGCTCGGCGAGGGCGCGGTCCCGGTCGACGCGCTCGGCGACGTCCTGGCCGACGTGTACCTCGACCTCGCGCCGGTGTCCGTCTCCGGCGGGCTGCCGGCCGCGGAGGCGCTGCTCGCCCACGTCGCCGGCCGCACCGACCTCGCTCCCGGCGGCTCCCTGGGCCTGGACCCGCTCGGCGTGCAGGCCGCCTCCGGCGAGGAGCAGGACCTCACCGGGCTGGCCGACGTCGCCCGCCGGGCGCCCGCGGGCTGGCGCACCGTCGTCGTCGACGGCACGGTCTTCCACGACGCCGGCGCCTCCGCCGTCGAGGAGCTGGGCTGCTCGCTGGCCGCGGGGGTGGCCTACCTGCGGACGCTGACCGACGGCGGGCTGTCGACCGACGAGGCGTTCGCCGCGATCGAGTTCCGCTACGCCGCCAGCGCCGACCAGTTCACGACGATCGCCGCGCTGCGCGCCGCCCGCCGGCTGTGGGACCGGGTCGGCGAGGTCAGCGGCGCCTCGCCCGACGTCCGCGGCCAGCGGCAGCACGCCGTCACCTCCTCGGTGATGACGACGAAACGCGATCCCTGGGTCAACATGCTCCGGACGACGGTGGCCTGCTTCGCCGCGGGCGTGGGCGGCGCCGACGTCGTCACCGTGCAGCCCTTCGACGCCGCGCTCGGCCTGCCCGACGCCTTCTCCCGCCGGATCGCCCGCAACACCCAGGCCCTGCTGGTCGAGGAGGCCCACGTCGCCCGCGTGCTCGACCCGGCCGGCGGCTCCTGGTACGTCGAGTCGCTCACCGACGCGCTCGCCGAGGCCGCCTGGAGCTGGTTCACCGAGATCGAGCGGGCCGGCGGGCTGGTCGCCGCGCTCGGCTCGGGTCTGGTCCGCGACCGGATCGCCGCCGCGTGGGACGCCCGCGTCGAGCGGCTGGCGCACCGCACCGACGCGATCACCGGCGTCAGCGAGTTCCCCAACCTCAGCGAGAAGCTGCCCGAGCGGCAGCCCGCCGCGGACCTGCAGCCGACCGGGGGGCTGCCGCGGGTGCGGGCGGCGCAGGCGTTCGAGGAGCTGCGCGACCGCGCCGACGCCGCCCGGCAGACGGGGTCCGAGCCGAGGGTCTACCTGGCCACCATCGGGCCGATCGCCCGGCACACCGCCCGTGCCACCTTTGCCGGCAACCTGTTCCAGGCCGGGGGAGTGGTGACGCCGTCGGGCGACGGGGTCACCGGCCTCGCCGACGCGGGGACGACGGTCGCCTGCATCTGCGGGACCGACCGGGACTACGCGGAGTCCGCGGCGGCACTCGCCGCGGAGCTGCGCGCCGCCGGGGCCACCGCGGTGTGGCTGGCCGGCAAGCCGTCGCTCGCCGTCGAGGGCGTCGACGGGTACGTGTACGCCGGGTGCGACGCGCTCGACGTCCTCCGCAGCGTCCACGAGCAGTTGGGAGTCCCCGCATGAGCACGATCCCCGACTTCGGCGGCGTCGAGCTGGGCCGCCCCGCGGCGGCCGCCTCGGCCGACGACTGGGCCAAGCGGTTCAAGGAGACCACCGGCCGTGGCGTGGAGGAGGCCACCTGGGAGACGCCGGAGGGCATCGCCGTCCCGCCGCTGTCCACCCCCGCGGACCTGCGGGGTCTGGACTTCCTGCAGACCTACCCGGGGCTGCCGCCCTACCTGCGCGGGCCCTATCCCACGATGTACACGACGCAGCCGTGGACGGTCCGCCAGTACGCGGGCTTCTCCACCGCCGCGGCGTCCAACGCCTTCTACCGGCGCAACCTCGCCGCGGGGCAGAAGGGCCTGTCGATCGCCTTCGACCTGCCCACCCACCGGGGCTACGACTCCGACCACCCGCGCGTCGTCGGCGACGTCGGCATGGCCGGGGTGGCGGTCGACTCGATCCTGGACATGCGGCAGCTGTTCGACGGCATCCCGCTGGACCGGATGAGCGTCTCGATGACCATGAACGGCGCCGTCCTGCCGGTGCTGGCGCTCTACATCGTCGCCGCCGAGGAGCAGGGGGTCGAGCACGGTCAGCTGACCGGGACCATCCAGAACGACATCCTCAAGGAGTTCATGGTCCGCAACACCTACATCTACCCGCCCAAGCCGTCGATGCAGATCATCAGCGACATCTTCGCGTTCACCTCGCAGCAGATGCCGCGGTTCAACTCGATCTCCATCTCCGGCTACCACATCCAGGAGGCCGGGGCGACGGCCGACCTGGAGCTGGCCTACACGCTCGCGGACGGCGTGGAGTACCTGAACGCGGGCAAGGATGCCGGGCTCGACGTCGACGCCTTCGCGCCGCGGCTGAGCTTCTTCTGGGCCATCGGCATGAACTTCTTCATGGAGGTCGCCAAGCTGCGGGCCGGGCGGCTGCTGTGGGCGCGGCTGGTCGAGGACGCCGGCGCGCAGCGGGACAAGTCGCTGTCGCTGCGCACCCACTCGCAGACCTCGGGCTGGTCGCTGACGGCGCAGGACGTCTACAACAACGTCGTCCGCACCTGCCTGGAGGCGATGGCCGCCACCCAGGGGCACACCCAGTCGCTGCACACCAACGCACTCGACGAGGCGCTGGCGCTGCCCACCGACTTCTCCGCCCGGATCGCCCGCAACACCCAGCTGCTGCTGCAGCAGGAGTCCGGGACGACACGGGTGATCGACCCGTGGGGCGGCTCGGCGTACGTGGAGAAGCTGACCTACGACCTGGCCCGCCGCGCCTGGGCGCACATCGAGGAGGTCGCCGAGCACGGCGGCATGGCGCAGGCCATCGACGACGGCATCCCGAAGCTGCGCATCGAGGAGGCCGCCGCCCGCACCCAGGCGCGCATCGACTCCGGCCGGCAGCCAGTGATCGGCATCAACAAGTACCGGGTCGACGCCGACGAGGCGATCGAGGTCCTGCGGGTGGACAACGCCGACGTGCTCGCCCAGCAGAAGGCCAAGCTCGAGGAGCTGCGGGCCTCCCGGGACGGCTCAGCCGTGCAGGAGGCCCTGCGCCGGCTCACCGACGCCGCGCGGGCCGCCGCCGAGGGACGGCGGGGGCGCGAGCTGGACGCGAACCTGCTCAAGCTCGCCGTCGACGCCGCACGCGCCAAGGCCACCGTCGGGGAGATCTCCGACGCGCTGGAGGAGGTCTACGGGCGACACGCGGGCCAGGTGCGCACCATCTCGGGCGTCTACCGCGACGAGGCAGGGAGCTCCGGTCCGATGGAGGAGACCCGCAGCATGGCCGAGGCGTTCGAGGAGGCCGAGGGACGCCGTCCCCGCATCCTGGTCGCCAAGATGGGCCAGGACGGCCACGACCGCGGCCAGAAGGTCATCGCGACCGCGTTCGCCGACCTCGGCTTCGACGTCGACGTGGGCCCGCTGTTCCAGACCCCCGAGGAGGTCGCCCGGCAGGCGGTCGAGGCCGACGTGCACGTCGTCGGCGTCTCGTCGCTGGCCGCCGGCCACCTGACGCTGGTGCCGGCGCTCAAGCAGGCGCTCGCCGACCTCGGGGCCGAGGACGTCGTCATCGTGGTCGGCGGGGTCATCCCGCCCGACGACGTGCCGACGCTCAAGGAGATGGGCGCCGCCGAGGTGTTCCTGCCCGGCACGGTGGTCGCCGAGGCGGCGCAGCGGCTGCTGCGGACGCTGTCCTCGAACCTCGGGCACTGATGGGCCGGTCCGTCGACGTCCCGGCGCTGGTCGAGGGCGTGCTCGCGGGGGACCGGCGGGCCGTGGCGCGCGCGATCACGCTGGTGGAGTCGCACCGCACCGACCACCGGGAGCGCGCGCAGGAGCTGCTGGTCGAGCTGCTGCCGCACGCCGGGGCGGCGCGGCGGGTCGGCATCAGCGGCGTCCCCGGGGTGGGGAAGTCGACCTTCATCGACCAGCTCGGCGTGACGCTCACCGCGTCGGGGTCGAGGGTGGCGGTGCTGGCCGTCGACCCGTCGTCCGCACGGTCCGGCGGGTCGATTCTCGGCGACAAGACCCGGATGGCGCGGCTGTCGGTCGACCCGCAGGCGTTCATCCGCCCCTCGCCCACGTCGGGCACGCTCGGCGGGGTCGCGCAGGCCACGCGGGAGTCGATGGTCGTCGTCGAGGCGGCCGGGTACGACGTCGTCCTGGTGGAGACGGTCGGTGTCGGGCAGTCGGAGATCACCGTCGCCGAGATGGTCGACTCGTTCCTGTTCCTCACGCTGGCCCGCACCGGCGACCAGCTGCAGGGCATCAAGCGCGGCATCCTCGAGATCGCCGACGTCATCGCGGTGAACAAGGCGGACGGGCCCGGTGCCCCGGACGCGCGCAAGGCGGCCCGCGAGCTGGCCGGGGCGATCCGCATGCTGCGCGGTCACGGGGAGGACTGGCAGGTGCCGGTGCTGACCTGCGCCGGGCTCACCGGTGAGGGGCTCGACGAGGTCTGGGCCAAGCTGGTCGAGCACCAGGACCGGCGGAGGGCCTCCGGCGCGTTCGACGAGCAGCGCCGGTCGCAGCAGGTGCGCTGGACCCGGCAGCTGGTACGCGACGGGCTGGAGCACCGGCTGCGTGCGCACCCGGGCGTCCGGGCGGCCGCGCCGGAGCTGGAGAAGGCGGTGCTGGCCGGCGAGCTGACCCCGGCGCTGGCCGCGCAGCAGCTGCTGGAGACGTTCCTGCACGACTCCTGAGCCCGAGGTGTGAGCACTGTCACGGACCATTAGCGTCCAGTGAGGGCCGTGACCGCGGTCCAGCCCCGCTGCCGAGACGAGGCCGGCCATGCCGATCGACAACCCGTACTACTCCGCTGCGGTCCACGGCGAGTTCGAGCTCGCCGACATCGGCGACCTCGTGCTGGAGGAGGGCGTCACCCTCCGCGGCTGCCAGCTGGCCTATCAGACCCTCGGCACGCTGAACGCGGCCAAGGACAACGCGGTCCTGATCCCGACCTGGTACTCGGGCAACCACTCGGTCATGCGGGACACCTACGTCGGGTCGGGCCGGCCGATCGACCCCGCCGAGCACTTCGTCGTCCTGGTCAACCAGCTCGGCAGCGGGCTGGGCACCTCGCCGCACAACCTGGCCGGCCCCTACGGCCGGGGCCGGTTCCCGCGGGTGCGCATCGGGGACGACGTGGTCGCCCAGGAGCGGCTGCTGCGCGAGGTGCTCGGCGTCGAGGAGCTGGCGCTGGTCTTCGGCGGGTCGATGGGCGCCCAGCAGACCTACGAGTGGGCGGTCCGGTTCCCCGACCGGGTACATCGGGCCGCGCCGCTGGCCGGCACCGCGCGGATGTACCAGCACTGCGTCGTCTGGGCGCAGACGCTGGTCGACGCCCTCACCTCCGACCCCGGGTACGCCGGGGGCTGGTACCGCGACCCGGAGGACGTCCGCGGCGGGCTGCAGCGGCACGCCGGGCTGTTCGCGCTGCACGTGCTGTCCAACGAGTTCTGGACCGGCGAGCACTGGCGGGCGCTGGGCTTCAGCTCGCCGGAGGACTTCGTGGTCGGCTTCCTGGAGGCCTACTTCCAGCCGATGGACGCCGGCGACCTGCTGGCCCAGGCCTGGAAGTGGCAGCACGGCGACGTCAGCCGGCACACCGACGGGGACCTCGCCGCCGCGCTGGGCCGGATCACCGCGAAGACGGTCGTCATGCCCATCAGCACCGACAAGTTCTTCCCGCCCGAGGACTGTGCCCCCGAGCAGGAGCTCATCCCCGACAGCGACTTCCGGGTGATCGAGGACATGCACGGCCACGCCTCGGTGTTCGGGCTCTCGCCGTCCTACCTCGAGCAGGTGGACGACGCGCTGCGCAAGCTGCTCGAGACGCCGGCCTGAGCTGGGGCGCGAGCTGCCGCCCCACCCCCGCGATCATGTAGTCCGGGAAGTGACACGCGGGGTCGAGACCGCGTGTCGCTTCCCGAGCCTCATGATCACCGGGCATCCACAGGGCGGCGGTGATCCACAGGTGCGGTCGGCCGTCCCCCGTCCGCCGGGCACCGTCCGACGCTGCCCGGCGTGGACTTCGCCCTCTACCGCCTCATCGCCGCCCAGGGCGGGGTCGTCTCGACCTCGCAGGCACTCGACCACTGCAGCGACACCGAGGTCCGTGCGCTCGTGCGCAGCGGCCGGTGGCGCAGGAGCCGGTACCGCGGGGTGTTGGTGGACGGCGAGCTCCCGGACGCACCCGCGCTGCTGGTCCGTGCCGCGGCGCTCGCGGTGGGTGGCGACCTGGTGGCCTGCCACTCGACCGCTGCGCTGCTCTGGGGCTTCGACGTCCTCGGCTCAGAGACGCTGCACTTCCTCGGCCCGCCCGAGCTGGTCAACCGCCGGCGGCCCGGCATCCAGGTCCACCCGTCCAGCCTCGGTACGGAGGATGCGGTGCTGGTCGACGGCGTGTGGTGCACTCCGGCTGCCCGGACGGCGTGTGACGTGGTGCGGCTGACCCCGCCGATCGACGGTCTGGCCACGCTGGACGCCGCGCTGCGCTCCGCTCCTGCACCCGGGACGAGCTCGCCGGTGCGGCACGGGGGCAGGCAGGACTGCGTCAGGTGGTCCGGCTGCGCGGACTCGTGCCCCACGCCGACCCGCGGAGCGACTCCCCGATGGAGTCCCGGATGCGCTGGCGCTTCATCGCCGCGCGGTTCCCCGTCCCGGACGTCCAGGTCCGGGTGCCGGCCGGTGGCCGTGCCCGCTGGCTCGACATCGGCTGGCACGAGGAGCGTGTCGGTGCCGAGTTCGACGGTCAGGAGGCGCACATGACCCCTCAGCAGCTCCGCGACGACCGGCACCGGCACAACTGGCTGACGGAGCACCGTTGGACGCTGCTGCACTTCACCAAGGCCGACGTGTACCGCGAGCACCGGCAGATGCTCGCGGTCACCGCCCGGGCGCTGGGCCTGCGTCCTGGCAGTTGGCGATCATGAGGTTCCGAAAGCGACACCCCGACCTCGCCCGGCATGTCGCTTCCGCAACATCATGATCGCGAGGGCGCGCGGGTCAGACGCCGGTGGAGCGGCACTCCCGGGCGCGCAGCTCGGCGAGGTAGTCGGCTGGGGCGCCGGCGGCCTCCGCGGCGTCGGCGAGCGCGCCCAGGTACCGCGCCGAGGGCAGCCCGCCCTCGAAGGCGTCGAGCACGTACACCCAGGCCACCTGGTCGCCGGTGAGGGAGTGCACCCGCAGGTGCAGTTTCCGGTAGAGGCCCTGGTCGGCGCCCTCCCACGCGTCGAGCGTCTCCTCGTCGGCCTCGGTGAGGTCGTAGAGGGCGACGAAGACGCCGGGGGAGAGCGACTCGCCGGGCGTGGTGTCGTCCGGGACGAGGGTGGCCAGCGCCCCCTCCCAGCCGTACTCCTCGGCCCCGAAGGTCAGCCGCCAGCCGTTGATCCAGCCGGTGCCGGTGTGCGGGGAGGAGGGACAGCGCCGGAGCATCTGTGCGGGGTCCATGTTCGACCCGTAGGCGGCGTAGAGGCCCATCACCGGGCAGCCTACGGCCGTGTGGCGCGCCCCTCGGTGGGAGATGGGCCACGTCGTTCCCCGGAACGGGGAGAATGGCGGGCGCCACGTGTCCGCACCGCACCGAGAAGGACTCCCATGACCCGCATCGTCATCATCGGCGGCGGCCCCGCCGGCTACGAGGCCGCGCTGGTCGCCGCCTCCCTCGGCGCGGAGGTCACCGTGGTGGAGCGCGACGGCGTCGGTGGGGCCAGCGTGCTCACCGACTGCGTCCCGTCCAAGACCTTCATCGCGTCGGCCGGCGTGATGACCAACGTGCGCGACTCCAGCGCGCTCGGCGTCCAGGGCTCGGAGCTGGCCACCGTCGGCATCGACCTCTCCGCGGTCAACCAGCGGGTCAAGGGCCTGGCCGTGGCGCAGTCCGCCGACATCCGGGCCCGGCTGGTCGCCGAGGGCGTGCGGGTCCTCCCCGGGCAGGGCCGGCTCTCCGACGAGGTCCGCGGCCTGGTGGAGCACCGGGTCCAGGTGGAGGACGCCGAGGGCGCGGTCAGCGAGACGCTGGAGTGCGACGTCGTCCTCATCGCCACCGGCGCGGACCCCCGCGTGCTGCCCGGCGCCGAGCCCGACCACGAGCGGATCCTCGACTGGCGCGACGTCTACGACATCCAGGAGATGCCCGAGCACCTGGTCGTCGTCGGCTCCGGCGTCACCGGTGCGGAGTTCGCCTCCGGCTACCTGGAGGCCGGCGTCCCGGTGACGCTGGTGTCCTCGCGCGACCGGGTCCTGCCCGGCGAGGACTCCGACGCCGCCGAGGTGCTCGAGGACGTCTTCCAGTCCCGTGGCGGGCGCCTCGAGCGCGGCCGGGCCGCGGGGGTGCGGCGCACCGAGAAGGGGGTCGTCGTCGAGCTGACCGACGGGCGCACCGTCGAGGGCTCGCACGCGCTGATGACCGTCGGCACGGTGCCGAACACCGCCGGGCTGAACCTGGAGCAGTGCGGGGTCGAGCTCGCGCCCGCCGGGCACGTCGTCGTCGACCGCGTCTCGCGCACGAGCGTGCCGGGCATCTACGCCGCCGGCGACGTCACCGGCGTGTTCCAGCTGGCGTCGGTCGCGGCGATGCAGGGCCGGATCGCCATGTGGCACGCGCTCGGCGAGGCCGTCACCCCGATCCGGCTCAAGACGGTCTCGGCGAACGTCTTCACCCACCCGGAGATCGCCACGGTCGGCGTGCAGGAGAAGACGCTGCCCGAGGGCGCCGACATCGAGGTCGTCCGGCTGCCGCTGGCCACCAACGCGCGGGCCAAGATGGCCGACCTGCGCGACGGGTTCGTGAAGCTGTTCGCCCGGCAGGCGACCGGCGTCGTCGTCGGCGGGGTCGTCGTCGCCCCCGGGGCCTCGGAGCTGATCCTGCCGATCGCGCTGGCGGTCACCAAGGGGCTCACGGTGAGCGACCTGGCGCAGACCTTCGCGATCTACCCGTCGCTGTCCGGGTCCATCACCGAGGCCGGCCGCCGGCTGATGAGGGCCGACGCGCTGGCCTGAAGGACCCCCTGCCCCCGCCACCCGGCCCCCTCCAGGGGCCCGCCGCGAGCTTGCGAGCAGTGGGGAGGAGGGGTCCTTCCACCTGCAGGGGGCCGAAGGGGCGGGTGGGACCCGCCCAGCGGGGCGGCGGAACCCCTGGGGCGCACGTGACGGGACGGCAGGGGCGCCCGCGGGCCCTGGGTCGGGTGTGACGGCGGGTTCGACTGGATCCCGGTCGTCCGGTGCCGACGCGCGCGCGGGCTGCCGAGGACAGGGGGGATGCGCCCCCACCGGAACGCCCCCGCCCCCCGCCGCCGCCCGCTCCGGGCGGTGGCCGGTGCGGCGACCGCGCTGGCCCTCTCCCTGACGCTGCCGGCGACCGCGGCCCGGGCCGAGCAGGCCGCGGCGCCGGACACCGTCGTCGGCGAGATCGTGCAGGCCTGGCCCGAGGCGGGGCTGGCCGGTGCCGCCGCGGAGACCGAGCACGCCGCGGCCCCGCTGACCTGGGTCGAGACGCCCGCGGGCGACGCCGTCCGCGTGCCCACCGAGGCGGTCGCCGGCCTGGAGGTCGGCGCCACCGTCGAGGTGACGGTGGGCGCGCCCGTCGCCGACGCCGCCGGCCAGGAGGGCTTCGAGCCCGCCCGCGACGTGCTGGCCGCCCAGCTGCTGCAGGAGGCGCCCGAGGCGCGCGCCGCGCGGGTGGCCGGGCTGACCAACCAGGTGACCGTGGCGATGGTCGTCCCGGCCGGGGGCACGGCGGACGGCGCGACCCTGGACCAGCTGGTGGCCGCCGTCGACGGGCCGGTCGCGGAGTTCTGGGCGGGGGAGACCGACGGCGCCGTCCGGCTCGGCGTGACCGCGGCCCACGACTGGCTGCAGACCACCGCCGGCTGCGCCGACCCGACCGCGCTGTGGAACGAGGTCGCCGACCGCACCGGCTTCGTCCCCAGCCCCGGCCGGCACCTCGTCGTCCACGTCAGCAGCCGGCCGCGGGACCTGCCCGGCTGCTCCTACGCGCTCGGCCAGGTCGGCGCGGGCGTCGGCGCGGGCGGGCGGGTCTACGTCCGGGACGTGCTGCCCTCGGTCATCGCCCACGAGCTCGGCCACAACTTCGGCCTGGGCCACTCCTCGGGGCACCAGTGCGACGGCGCGGTCGAGACCGGCGCCTGCCGCACCGCCCCCTACCGCGACTACTACGACGTCATGGGCGGCTCGTGGAACGCGGTCGGGTCGCTCAACGCCCCGCAGGCCGCGCAGCTGGGCGTGCTGCCCGCCTCGGCGCAGCTGCCGGTCGAGGTGGCCGGACCGGCCACGACGGTCACCCTCGCCCCGCTGGGGTCGCGGGCCGGCACCCGCGCGGTGCGGCTGACCGACGCGGCGGGCGGCACCTACTGGCTGGAGCTGCGCGCCGCGGTCGGCCGCGACGCCTGGCTGGGCGGGCTCGGGAACCGCTTCGGCCTCGACGCCGGCGTCCTGCTGCACCGCACCGGCCGGATGCCCGACACCGCGCTGCTGCTCGACGGCACCCCTTCTCCGGCCGCCGGGTGGGAAGACGACCTGCGGGCCGCGCTGCCGGTGGGCGTGCCGGTGCCGGTCGCCGGTGGATCCTTCACCGTCACCGTGGACGCCGTCACCGCGGCCGGGGCGACGCTGACCGTCGTCCCCGCGGCCGGCGCCGCCGTCCCGGTGACCCCGCTGCCCGAGGCCGGCCCGGCGCCGCAGGTCCTGGCCGCCGCGCCGGTCCCCGCGGTGACCGCCGTCCCCGCCGCGGCTGTCGCGCCGGAGACCCCCGTCGCCGCGGCCGCCGTCGCCGGGGCCCCAGAGGCCCCCGTGGCCCCGGTCGCCGCCGGCGTGCTGTTGACCGAGTCGGCGCCGGCCGCGGTCCGAACCGCCTCCCGCGCAGGCTGGGCGCCGCCGGCCGCGGCGGCAGCGGGCGTCGGGGTCCTGGTGCTCGCCGGCTGGACGGTCACCCGGAAGCGTGGTCCGCGCGGCCGGGAGTGAGGTCCCGCCTCCACTTCCGGGGCCGACCTGCCGATGAGGGGACCGGCCCCCTGTCGCTTGGAGACCCCGTGCCACCTGCGCGTTCCCCCCGGCTGCTGGCGCTCGCCGTCGCAGCCGCCGCCGTCCTCCCGGTGCTCGGCGCACCGCCGGCCACCGCCGAGGAGCCGCCGGCCCCGGCCGCGCCGGACGCCCCGGCTCCCGGGGACACCATCGTCGGCGAACTGGTCCAGGGCTACGTGGACCCCTCCCCGTCGGCCGCTCTGGAGACCGACGAGGACCACGCCGACAGCCTGGTCAGCTGGATCGAGACCGACTCGGGTGACGCGGTGCGGGTGCCCACGGCGGACGTCGAGGACATCGAGACCGGTGCCACCGTCGAGGTGACGCTCGGCGCGGCCGTCGCCGACGAGGTGGCCGCCGCCGACCTCGCCCCCGCGCAGGAGGTGCTCGCCGCCGAGGTGCTCACGGCGCCGGCCGAGGCCACCGCACCAGCCGCCGGTGCGGTGAACCACCAGGTCACCGTGGTCATGCTGCAGCCGGCCGGAGCGGCCCGGGACACCACCACCCTGGCGGAGGTCATGGCAGCGGTGAACGGGCCGGTCGCCGCCTTCTGGGAGCAGCAGACCGACGGTGCCGTCCGCCTCGGTACGGTGGCGGGCCTCGACTGGACGACTCAGTCCGCGCTCACCTGCAGCGACCCGTTCGCGCTCTGGAGGGAGGCGGCGACCCGGGCCCGGTGGACCGAGGGTCCCGGCAGGCACCTGCTCGTCTACGTGCCCGCCGACTCACCCGGCTGCGGCTACGGACTGGGCACGATCGGCAACGGCCTCGGCTCCGGCGGGCTGGCCTACGTGCAGGCGGCGGAGACCGCGGTCATCGCACACGAGTTCGGGCACAACCTCGGCCTCGGGCACTCGTCCCTGCTCCAGTGCGACGGCGTGGTGGACAGCGGCCCCTGCCAGGTCACCGGCTACTACGACCTGTACGACGTCATGGGTGTCTCGTGGGAGCAGGTCGGCTCGCTCAACGCCGTCCACGCGGCGAGCCTCGGGTTGCTGCCCCCGAGCGCGGCCCCCACGCTGACGGCCGGCGCCGCCACCACGCAGTACACCCTGGCGCCGGTGGGTGCCCGGACCGGTACCCGGGCGGTCCGGCTGGTCGACAGCGACGGCTACGTGTTCTGGCTCGAGTACCGGACCCCGACCGGCCAGGACAGCTGGCTCGGGACGGCGGCCGATGTGGCGCGACTCCAGAGCGGCGTGCTGCTGCGGCAGGAGACCTACGTCCAGGGCGACACCTCGTGGTTGATGGACGGCACCCCGTCCTCGCAGAGCGGCTGGGAGTCCGATCTCGCCGTCGCGCTGCCCCCGACCACCCCCCTGTCCTTCGGAGCCGTGCCCTTCACGGTGACGGTGGTGGAGGCCACCCCCTCCGGAGCCCGGGTGCGCGTCTCGGCGGGCCCTCCGGCGCCCGTGCACCCCATCGACGCCGCCTACGCGCAGCTGGGCGGCAGTCGGGTGCTCGGTGAGCCGACCAGTGGCCTGGTCTGCGGGTACACGGGTGACGGCTGCCGACGTTCGTACGCGGGCGGCGTCATCGCCTGGACGCCGTCCACCGGCGCGCACGTGGTGCGCGGAGCGATCCTGGAGCGCTGGCAGTCACTGGGCGCGGAGACCGGGCCGCTGGGCTACCCGATCGGGGACGACGCGGCGGTGCCCGGCGGGTTCAGGACCGACTTCGCGAGGGGCTCGATCTACTGGTCTGCGGCCACCGGGGCGCGGATGGTGCGCGGCGCCATCCTGCAGCGGTACGTCGCCGCGGGCGGCCCGGCCGCGCTGGGCTTCCCGGTCGCGGACGACGGCGGCACGGCCGACGGGACCGGTGCGCTCGTCCGCCTGCAGGGCGGGGCCATCTACTGGTCCGGGCGCACGGGGGCGCACGTGGTCCGGGGCGCGATCCTCGATCGCTGGCGGTCGCTCGGCGCGCAGACCGGTGTCCTGGGTTACCCGACCGGCGACGACGTGGCGGTGCCCGGCGGCTTCAAGACCGACTTCGCCGGCGGGTCCCTCTACTGGTCGGCGGCCACCGGCGCGCGGATGGTGCGCGGGGCGATCCTGCAGCGGTACGTCGCCGCGGGCGGCCCGGCCGCGCTGGGCTTCCCGGTCGCCGACGACGGCGGCACCGCGGACGGCACCGGTGCGCTGGTGCGGCTGCAGGGCGGGGTCGTCTACTGGTCGCCGCGGACCGGTGCGCACGACGTGCGCGGGGCGATCCTGGAGCGCTGGCGGTCGCTGGGCGCGCAGACCGGCGTGCTCGGCTACCCGACCGGCGACGACACCGCGGTGCCCGGCGGCTTCAGGACCGACTTCGCGGGGGGCTCGATCTACTGGTCGGGACCCACTGGTGCACGGTTCGTGCGGGGAGCGATCCTGCAGCGCTACGTCGCCGCCGGTGGCCCGGCCGCGCTGGGCTTCCCGGTCGCCGACGACGGCGGCACCGCGGACGGCACCGGTGCGCTCGTCCGCCTGCAGGGCGGGGTCGTCTACTGGTCGCCGCGGACCGGTGCGCACGTCGTGCGCGGCGCGATCCTGGAGCGCTGGCGGTCCCTGAGTGCGCAGAGCGGGATACTCGGCTACCCGACCGGGGACGACACCCCGGTGCCCGGTGGGTTCAAGACCGACTTCGCCGGCGGGTCGATCTACTGGTCGCCGTCCACCGGGGCGCACGCGGTCCGGGGTGGGATCCTGTCGCTCTGGCTGCAGCAGGGGGGACCGACCGGGGCGCTCGGCTTCCCGGTGACCGACCAGGCTGCGCTGCCCGACGGCGGCGGCTGGCAGGTCCGCTTCCAGCACGGCACGCTCGTCGAGCGGCCCGACGGCACGGTCGAGACGACCACCGGCTGAGGAGAAGGACCTCCCTGCCCCCCACCGCTCGCAGGCTCGCGGCGGGACCCTGCAGGGAGGCCGCCGGGGGACTAGATGACCGATTCCAAGGGGTCAGTGGTCGTAGGCGAGTAGGGATCGCCGGACGGTTTGGTCGGTGTGGTCGTTGTGCCAGATCGCTGCGGTGAGGGCCAGCAGTCGCTGCAGCACCCGGATCAGGACCCCGGCGGGGGTGTGTCCGCCGTGCAGCTCGAGGTCGAGCTGGCCTTTGAGGGTGTCGAAGACCGACTCGATGGTCTGGCGTAGCGGTCTGAACACCGACGCCCCGGGCCGGTCAGGTTCACCGCTGCGGGGGCGGCGCAGCAGGGTCAGGCCGGCGTCGGTCAGCTCGGCTTCGAAGCGGCGGCCGTAGTAGTGCTTGTCGGTGATGAGGATCTGTCCTCGGTGGCTCGGGACGAGGGCGGGGTCGGTGCCGAGCAGGTCGAGCAGCACCTGGCGTTCGTCGGCCTTGGCGCCGGAGACGGCGAAGCTGACCGGAAGCCCGTGCAGGGTGGCGATCAGGTGCAGCCGCAGCCCCCAGAAGTAGCGGCTGTGACTGGCGCAGTAGCCGTACTCGGCCCAGCCGGCCAGCTCCGAGCGCCGCACCGCCTCCCGCGAGCGGGCGCACTCGATCGGCGTGGAGTCGATCACCCACACGTCATCGGCCCACAGGCTGGTGTCGGTCGCCAAGGCCCGGATCAGCCAGATCACGGTGCCCGAGAGCCGGCGCAGCCGCTTGTTGTAGCCGGGCTGGCCGGGCAGGTAGGGAAACAGCGGGCGCAGATGCTTGTCGGCGAAACGCAGCCAGCGGGCCTCGCTGGTGAACCCCAGCAGGGCTTGCAGCACCGCCAAGGTCACCAGTTCGGCGTCGCTGAGTCGGGGGGTGATGCCGATCGCCGGCCGCCAGGGCCGCCGCTCGGGCGCGGCCTTCAGCAGATCGTCGGTGCGGGCATACAGTGCCGTCGCGAGGGTGTCCAGGTCGGCGTCCACGAGGGCCTCCCGGCTCGACGTTGGGTTAGCAACGCCAAGCCTGAGCACCCTCGCCTGTGATCACACCGACCGTAGCCGGGACCCCTTGGAATCGTTCATCTAGTCGGCGATCGTGCAGAGGACGGCGCCGCTGGTCACCGAGGCGCCCACCTCGGCGGACAGGCCGCTGACCGTGCCGGCCTTGTGCGCGGTGATCGGCTGCTCCATCTTCATCGCCTCCAGGACGACGACCAGGTCGCCCTCGGCCACGGTGTCCCCGTCGGCGACCGCGACCTTGACGATGGTGCCCTGCATCGGGCTGGCCAGGGAGTCGCCGGACGCCGCCGACCCGCCGTGCCCGCCGCCGCGCTTGCGCGGCTTGGCCCCACTGGCTGCGGCCGGGGCGCCCCCGCCGCCGACGGCCAGGCCCGCGGGCAGCGACACCTCCAGCCGTCGTCCGCCGACCTCGACGACGACGGTCTGCCGCTCCTCGGGCTCCTCGTGCCCGGCGGGGGCCGCGGCGTACGGCGGGACCTGGTTGTCCCACTCGGTCTCGATCCAGCGGGTGTGCACGGTGAACGGCTCGCTGGTGAACGCCTCGTCGCGGACGACGGCCCGGTGGAACGGGACGACGGTCGGCATGCCCTCGACCACCAGCTCGTCGAGCGCGCGGCGGGCCCGCTGCAGCGCCTCCTCGCGGGTGGCCCCGGTGACGATGAGCTTGGCCAGCATCGAGTCGAACGCGCCGACGACCTCGCCGCCGGTCTCGACGCCGGAGTCCCAGCGCACGCCCGGGCCCTGCGGGATCTCCAGCCGGGTCACCGGACCGGGGGCCGGCATGAAGTTGCGCCCGGCGTCCTCGGCGTTGATGCGGAACTCGATGCTGTGCCCCTGCGGGACCGGGTCCTCGGTGATCGACAACGGCAGGCCGTCGGCGATGCGGAACTGCTGGCGGACCAGGTCGAGGCCGCTGGTCTCCTCCGAGACCGGGTGCTCGACCTGCAGCCGGGTGTTGACCTCGAGGAAGGAGATCGCCCCGTCGACGCCGACGAGGTACTCCACGGTGCCGGCGCCGTGGTAGCCGGCCTCTCGGCAGATGGCCTTGGCCGACTCGTGGATGCGCGCCCGCTGCTCGTCGGTCAGGAACGGCGCGGGGGCCTCCTCGACGAGCTTCTGGTTGCGCCGCTGCAGCGAGCAGTCGCGGGTGCCGACGACGACCACGTTTCCGTGGGTGTCGGCCAGCACCTGCGCCTCCACGTGCCGCGGCTGGTCGAGGAAGCGCTCGACGAAGCACTCGCCGCGGCCGAAGGCCGACACGGCCTCCCGGACGGCGGAGTCGAACAGCTCGGGGATCTCCTCTGTGGTGCGGGCGACCTTGAGCCCGCGCCCGCCGCCGCCGAAGGCGGCCTTGATGGCCACCGGGAGACCGTGCTCCTCGGCGAAGGCCACGACCTCGTCGGCGCCGCCGACCGGGTCGGTGGTGCCGGGCACCAGCGGCGCGCCGGCCGCCGTGGCGATGTGCCGCGCCTGCACCTTGTCGCCGAGGGCGATGATCGCCTCGGGGGAGGGGCCGATCCAGGTGAGCCCGGCGTCGATCACCGCCTGGGCGAAGCCGGCGTTCTCCGACAGGAAGCCGTAGCCGGGGTGGATCGCGTCCGCGCCGGACCGCTTCGCGGCGTCCAGGATCTTGTCGATCACCAAGTAGGAGTCGCCGGGCGTCGTCCCCCCGAGGGCGAAGGCCTCGTCGGCCGCGCGCACGTGCAGCGCGTCGCGGTCGGGCTCGGCGTACACGGCCACGCTGGTCAGCCCGGCGTCCTTGCAGGCGCGGGCGACGCGCACCGCGATCTCGCCGCGGTTGGCGATCAGGACCTTCTGCACCGGTGTTCTCCCTCGGGGTCGTGCTGCTCGGGCAGCGGGTGGGACGGGCGAGCGCGGGCTCAGCGCCGCCAGAGGTCGGTGACGGCCAGCCCACGCTTGGCGAGCTGGGTGCGCAGCGTGGCCAGCGACAGCCCGACGACCGCTGCCGGGTCGCCGTCCACCCGACGGACGAACGGCGCGCCGAGCCCGTCGAGGGTGAAGGCGCCGGCCACGGCCAGCGGCTCGCCGGTGGCGAGGTAGGCCTCGAGCTCCTGCGGCGTGGGGCTGGCGAAGTGCACGACGGTGGAGACGACGGCGACGTCGCGGCTGACCACCTGGCCGTCCCGGACGTCGAACAGCGCCTGGCCGGTGTGCAACACGCCGCTCCGGCCGCTCATCCGCTGCCAGCGGTCGCGGGCGTCGTGCGCGTCGGCGGGCTTGCCCATCGGCTCCCCGCGGAACTCCAGCAGCGAGTCGGCGCCCACGACGAGCGCGTCGGATTCCTGCTCGGCGACGGCCTTGGCCTTGGCGGCGGCCAGCAGGGCGACCTGCTCGCCGACCCGCGCGGCGCGCACCGACGACTCGTCGACGTGGCTCACGACGACCTCGGGTGCCAGCCCGGCCTGGCGCAGGAGGGCCAACCGGGCCGGCGACGCCGAGGCCAGCACCAGCCGGCGATCCACACTCATGCGAACCTCCCGGAGGCGCGCCAGCCGCCGGGGCCGGGACGCAGCGGACGCCGGTGGACGTCCCCGAACGACGCCCAGGCCCCGACCGGGGTCGGCCGACGGCGGGTGCGCCGCTGTGCCAGGGCGGCGACGACGACGGTGAGTGCGGCGAGCTCCTCGGCCGAGGGCTCGCCCCTGACGACCCGCAGCAGGGGAGGTGCTGCTGGTACTTCGTGGCCGCGAGGAGTGGGGCCCGGAGGGTCCCCGACGAGTGGCCGGGTGGGCTCCGCGGACGGGGGGAACGGCACCTGGTCGCGGTGTCGTCCGGAGGACGACGGTGTCGTCGTCATAGCGGGATGTTCCCGTGCTTCTTCGGGGGCAGCGTCTGGCGCTTGTTGGCCAGCAGGCGCAGCCCCTTGGTGACCTCGATGCGGGTCTCCGACGGCCGGATCACCTGGTCGACGTACCCACGGTCGGCCGCGATGTACGGCGAGAGCAGCGCGTCCTCGTACTCGGTGATCAGCTCGGTGCGGCGCGCGTCGGCGTCGTCGGCGTCGGCCAGCTCGCGGCGGTAGAGGATGTTGACCGCGCCCTGCGCGCCCATGACGGCGATCTGCGCGGTCGGCCAGGCCAGGTTGAGGTCCGCGCCGAGGTGCTTGGAGCCCATGACGTCGTAGGCGCCGCCGTACGCCTTGCGGGTGATCACGGTGATCTTCGGGACGGTCGCCTCGGCGTAGGCGTAGATCAGCTTCGCGCCGCGGCGGATGATCCCCTCCCACTCCTGGGAGGTGCCGGGCAGGAAGCCGGGGACGTCGACGAAGGTCAGCACCGGGACGTTGAACGCGTCGCAGGTGCGCACGAACCGCGCCGCCTTCTCGCTGGCGTCGATGTCGAGCGTGCCGGCGAGCTGGGTGGGCTGGTTGGCCACGACCCCGACGGGCCGTCCCTCGACCCGGCCGAAGCCGACGACGATGTTCGGCGCGAACAGCGGCTGCACCTCGAGGAACTCGCCGTCGTCGAGCACGTGCTCGATGGCGGTGTGCATGTCGTAAGGGGTGTTGGCCGAGTCGGGGATGAAGGTGTCGAGCTCGCGGTCCTCGTCGGTCACCCCGTCGTTCGTGGTGTCGGCCGGGGCGACCTCGAGGGCCGGCAGCGGGTCGAGGTTGTTGCTCGGCAGGTAGGACAGCAGCGCCTTGACGTAGTCCAGCGCGTCCGCCTCGTCCTCGGCGAGGTAGTGCGCGACGCCGGACTTGGTGTTGTGCGTGCGGGCGCCGCCGAGCTCCTCGAGCGTGACGTCCTCGCCGGTCACGGTCTTCACGACGTCGGGGCCGGTGATGAACATCTGGCTGGTCTGGTCGACCATCACGACGAAGTCGGTGAGCGCGGGAGAGTAGACGTGACCGCCGGCCGCGGCGCCCATCACCAGCGAGATCTGCGGGATGACGCCGGAGGCGTGCACGTTGCGCCGGAAGATCTCCGCGTAGAGGCCCAGGGCCACCACGCCCTCCTGGATCCGCGCGCCGCCGCCCTCGTTGATGCCGATGATCGGGCAGCCGTTGCGGATGGCCAGGTCGAGCACCTTCACGATCTTCTCGCCGTAGACCTCGCCGAGGCTGCCGCCGAACACCGTGACGTCCTGGGAGAAGACGCACACCGGCCGGCCGTCGACGGTGCCGTACCCGGTGACGACGCCGTCCCCGAAGGGCCGCTTGGCCTCCATGCCGAAGGTGGTGGAGCGGTGGCGGGCGAACTCGTCGAGCTCGGTGAACGACCCGGGGTCCAGCAGCGCCTCGATCCGCTCGCGGGCGGTCATCTTCCCGGCGGCGTGCTGCTTCTCCACGGCGCGCTCGGACCCCGCGTGGGTGGCCTCCTGCACGCGACGCTCGAACTCCGCCAGCTTGCCGGCGGTCGTGTGGATGTCGACGTCGCCCGGGACGGGGTCCCCGACGCTCTCCAGTTCAGCAGCGCTCACACGTCTCTCCTCGCTGGGGCTCGCCGGCCGCGTCCGCGCGCTGCCGTGCCCGGGAGTGAGCTCCCTCGCTCACGGGTTCCGTAGCGTAGAAGAGTGCCCGAGTCGCCGCCGTCCGCCTCCTCCGGCCCCTCCCGGGCCCCGCTCGACGGCCCGGCGCTGACGACCGCGCTGACCGGCGAGAGCGCCCTGTGGCGTTCGCTGGAGGTGGTACCCGAGATCGGCTCCACCAACGCCGCCCTCCTCGCCGCCGCGGCCGAGGACGCCCCCGACGGGACGGTCCTGGTGGCCGAGCACCAGGTCACCGGCCGGGGCCGGCTGGACCGGGTCTGGACCTCCCCGCCCGGCGCGGGCCTCACGGTGTCGTTCCTGCTGCGCCCCGACGTCCCGGGCGCGCGCCGCGGGTGGCTTTCGCTGCTCACCGGCGTCGCCCTCGCCGAGGCCGTGGGCGAGGTGCCGGGCGTGCGGTCCTCGCTGAAGTGGCCCAACGACCTGCTCGCCCCCCGCGGCGCGAAGCTGGCCGGCATCCTCGCCGAGGTCGGCGGCGGGGCGGTGGTCGTGGGCGTGGGCCTCAACGTCTCCACCCGCGCCGACGAGCTCCCCGAGACCGGCACCTCGTTGGCCCTGGTGGCCGGGCGGCCGGTCGACCGGGCCGCGGTGCTGCTGCAGTTCCTCCGCACCTTCGAGCGCCGGTACCTGGCCTGGGCGCAGACCCTCGGCGACCCGGTCGCCAGCGGCCTGGCCCGCGACTACCTCGCCTGGTGCTCGACGGTCGGCGCGGAGGTCGTCGTCACCCTGCCCGACGGCTCCACGCTCGAGGGGGTGGCCGAGTCCGTCGACTGGGACGGCCGGCTCGCCGTCCGGACGGCGCAGGGCACGGTCCAGCTCGCCAGCGGTGACGTGAGGCACCTGCGCAGTCGCGAGTGACGGGTGGGTCCGCCCGGGCGGCGTCGGGACGGGGAACGGGGAACGACTCCGGCTACCTTTCGTGCTCATGGGAGCACTCTCGGTCGCCACGCGATCGTCGACCACCGCTCCGGGCGGCGAGATCCGGTCGCTGACGGGGCTGCGGATCGTCGCGGCGGCGTGGGTCGTCTGCTTCCACTTCAGCTTCACCCCGGGGAACACCTGGACCGGGTCCTGGGAGCCCCTGCGCCCGCTCGTGGCCAGCGGCGGGCTGGGGGTGGACCTCTTCTTCGTGCTCAGCGGCTTCGTCATCACGCTCACCTACCTCGACCAGCTGGGGCCGCGGCCCGGTGTCGGTGCCGTGGCGAGGTTCTGGTGGGCGCGGGTCTGCCGCCTCTGGCCGGTGCACGCGCTCGTCACGTCGGTCTTCGGGTTCTGGCTGCTCTACAAGGCGACCCGGGTCCCCGACGGTCAGATCGCCTACCAGCACCTGCAGCCGGTCGTGGACCCGCTGCACTGGCTCGAGCAGATGCTCATGGTCCAGCTCTGGCACCGTCCCTCCCACGCCGGGGCCTCCTGGTCGGGACCGGCGTGGTCCATCAGCGCCGAGTGGCTCGCCTACGTGTGCTTCCCCCTCCTGGCGCTGCTGCTGTGGCGACTGCGGTCGGCGCCGCCGGTCGTCACCGGGGCCATCGCGGTGGGTTGCATGGCGCCCCTCGCCTGGTTCGCCCTCACCGAGGGTGGCGCGGCCTTCCCGTACGCCTGGGCCCTGCGCATCGGCGGCGGTTTCCTGGCCGGCGCCTTCACCTGCCTCACCGTCCGCCGGATCCCCCGTACCGAGCGGAGCGACCGGGCGGCGACGTGGATCGCGGCGCTCGCGACGGCGGAGGTGCTGCTCTGCGTGTGGTGGAGCGCGACCCGGGGTGCAGGCGGGTACGCCGGCGTCGCCGGTGTCACCTTCCCCTTCCTCGTGGGCGCGTTGGCGCACTCCACGCGCGGTCCCAGCCGAGCGCTGGGGACGCCGGCCATGGTGCAGGGCGGCCGGCTCTCCTTCGCCCTGTACCTGGTGCACGTCCCCGTCTTCGAGGTGTTCTGGACCCTCATGGGCTGGTACCCGCGGCTGGCGCCGGGGAGCACCCTGGCCGGCCTGCTGACGCCGCACGTCCTGCTGCTGACCGTGCCCCTCGCCTACGTCCTCCACCGCTTCGTCGAGGAGCCGGCGCGCCGCTGGCTGCGGGACCTGGCCCGACCCCGGCATCTGGCGCCGGCACGGCACGAGACCGCCGACGAGACGCTGCGCGTGCTCCCCGCGACCCTCGCGCCCCGACGCCCCGGGACGCCCGAGGCGCCGTCGGTCCTGCCGGTCCCCGCGGTCGAGGAGGGTGTGGTGCGGCCCGTGGTGCCCGTGGTGCGGACACGCCCGCGTGTCCCGTCGGGGACGCCCTGACGACGCCCGGCCGGGCGATCCTGTCCGGGTGCCCTACCCGGACAAGCTGCTCGCCGAGGACGAAGAGGTCGTCCGGCACCTGCACCCGCACTGGCTGACCCTCGCCCGGCCGGTCGCCGTCCTGCTGCTCGTGGTGGGTGGCACCTCCTTCGGTGCAGCACTAATGCCCGCCGGCCCCTCCCAGGGCACGGTGCGGGCGGTGCTGGCGGGGGTCGCGCTGCTGGTCCTCGTCGTCGCCGTCCTCCGGCCGGTGCTGCGCTGGCGCACCACGCACCACGTCATCACGACGCAGCGGCTGCTGCTGCGAGAGGGCGTCCTCGCGCGGCGGGGCCGTGACATCGCGCTGTCCCGGATCGCCGACGTCTCCTTCCAGCAGTCGCTGGGTCAGCGGCTGGTCCGCTCGGGCACGCTGACCATCGAGACCCTCGGTGACGGCGGGACGACCGTGCTCGAGCGGGTCCCCGACAGCGACGGGGTGCAGCAGCTGCTCGTCGCGCTGGTGGCGGAGGACGCCGACCGGCGCGGCGCCCCCGTGCCGCCACGGCAGGGGTGGGACGACGACGGGTGGACCCCCGCCGGCTGGACCACCCCGCAGCGCACCACCCGGCTCTGAGCCGGGTGTGACGGGCCCGTCACGGCGTGGCGTGGCGAACCTGTCGGTACCCCGACCTACCTTCTGCGGCCATGCGGCTGCTGCACACCTCGGACTGGCACATCGGCCGCGCCCTGCACGGTGCCGACCTGTTGCGCGAGCAGGAGGCGGTGCTCTCCGGGCTGGCCGACGTCGTGGTCGCCGAGTCCGTCGACGTCGTGGTCGTCGCCGGTGACGTCTACGACCGCGCGGTGCCCTCGGCGGACGCCACCGGCGTGCTCGACCGGGTGCTGATGCGGCTCCGCAGCGCGGGGGCCGTCGTGGTCCTCACGCCGGGCAACCACGACTCGGCGCGGCGGCTCTCCTTCGGGGCGGGTCTGATGGCCCGCTCCGGCGTGCACGTGCGCGCCACCACCGCCGGGCTCGACGAGCCGGTGCTGCTGCGCGACGAGCACGGCGAGGTGGCCGTCTACGGGCTGCCCTACCTGGAGCCGGAGCTCGCCCGGCACGAGCTGGGTCTGTCGGCAGCCCGGTCGCACGAGGCGGTGCTGACCGAGGCGATGGAGCGGGTGCGCCGCGACCTGTTCCTGCGCCCCGGCGCCCGGTCGGTCGTGCTGGCGCACGCGTTCGTCGGCGGCGGCGTGCCCAGCGACAGCGAGCGCGACATCTGCGTCGGCGGCGTCGACCTGGTGCCCGCGCCGGTGTTCGACGGGGTCGACTACGTCGCCCTCGGGCACCTGCACCGGCCGCAGACGATCACCGAGCGGCTGCGCTACAGCGGGTCGCCGCTGGCGTACTCCTTCGGCGAGGCCGGGCAGGACAAGCAGGTGTGGCTGGTCGACCTGGACGCCGCCGGGCTGGCCGGCGTGCGCGCGCTGGCGCTGCCCACCCCGCGCCCGCTGACCGTGCTCGCCGGCACCCTCGACGAGCTGCTCGCCGACCCGGCCCACGCCACGGTCGAAGAGCACTTCGTCTCCGCCCGGTTGACCGACGACGTCCGCCCGTCGGACCCGATGCGGCAGCTGCAGACCCGCTTCCGGCACTGCGTGCACCTGGAGTGGACCGGCAGCGCCGGCGGGGGCGACGGGCGCAGCTACCAGGAGCGGCTGCGCGGACGCAGCGACCTGGAGGTGGCCCGGGAGTTCGTCAGCCACGTCCGCAACGGCATCGCGATGAGCGACGTCGAGCGCGACCTGCTGGTCCGGGCCCTCGGCGCCGCGGCCCGGGAGGAGCTCGTCCAGTGAGGCTGCACTCGCTGTCGATCACCGCGTTCGGTCCCTTCGCCGGCACCGAGACCGTCGACGTGGACGCCGTCGCCCGCGACGGGCTGTTCCTGCTGTGGGGTCCCACGGGCGCGGGCAAGACGACGCTGCTCGACGCCGTGGTCTACGCGCTGTACGGAACCGTCCCGGGCGCGCGCGGCGAGGAGAAGCGGCTGCGCAGCGACCACGCCGACGCCGCCACCCGCACCGAGGTGTGCTGCGAGCTGACCCTGGCAGGGGAGCGGCTGCTCGTCGTCCGCCGGCCCGAGCAGACCCGGCCGAAGAAGCGCGGCGCCGGTGAGACCACCGAACAGGCCCGGCTGACCGTGCAGCGCTGGGACGGCGGCGTGTGGCAGCCGGTGAGCACCCGCATCGACGAGGGCTCGGAGTACCTGCGGGTGCGGCTGGGCCTGTCCGCCGAGCAGTTCTGCCAGGTGGTGCTGCTCCCGCAGGGCGACTTCGCCCGCTTCCTGCGGGCCGAGCCCGAGGACCGCGCCCGGCTGCTGCGCACCCTCTTCGACGTGGGCCGCTTCGCCCGCGCCGAGGACTGGCTGGCCGGCGAGCGGCGCGCCGCGGAGGAGTCGCTCCGCGCCGACCGGCACCGGATCAGCACCCTGCTGCACCGGGTCGCGCAGATCGCCGACGTCGGCGTGCCCGAGGAGCTGGCGCCCGAGCTGGTCGGCGCGCAGCCCGGGGCGTCGGTCGGCGCGTGGGTCGCCACCGTGCGCGCCCGCGCCGCCGGCGACCTGGCCACCGCGACCGCGGCGGCCGAGGCGGCGGCCGCGGAGGGCGCGCGCCTGGACGGCGAGCTGGCCGAGGCCCGGGCCCTGGCCGACCGGCACGCCCGGCGCGACCGGGCCCGCGCGGAGCTGGCCGGGCTCGACGCGGCGGAGGAACGGCTGACCCCGCTGCGGTCCCGGGCCGACGCCGGACGCCGGGCCGAGGCGCTGCGCGACGTGCTGGAGACCGCCGGCCGGACGGCGCTGGCCGCCGAGGCCGCGGCCGCCGCGCTGGAGTCGGCGCGGGCCGCCTGGGCCGGGGTGGCCGACGAGCGCGACGCCGACACGCTGCTGGCCCGCGAGCTGCGCGACCAGGCGGCGGCGGCCCGCGCGCTGGTGCCCGAGGCCGACCGGGCCGCGGGACTCACCCGCGAGGTCGCCCGGCTGGACCGGGACGTCGCGGCGCTGGCCGCCCGCTGCGCGGAGGGCACCCGTGCCGCGGCGGGCTGGCCGGACCGGGTCACCGAGGCGCAGCGCCGGCTCGACGCCGCCTCGGCGGCCGCCGCCCGGCTGCCCGGCCTCGCTGCCGCCGCCGACGCCGCCCGCGCGGCCCGCGACGCGGCCACCCGTGCCGAGCGGGTCACCGCCGACCTGGCCGCCGTGCGCGAGGCCGCGGCGGCCGCGCGGAGCGCGTGGGTCGACGCCCGCGAGACCCTCGTCGAGGTGCGTGCCGTCCGCCTCGACGGCATGGCCGCCGAGCTCGCGGCCGGGCTGGCGCCAGGGGCCGACTGCCCCGTCTGCGGTGCCACCGAGCACCCGCGGCCGGCCACGCACACCGGCCCCCGCGTCGCCGCCGACGACGAGGAGCGGGCGCGGGCGGTCGTCGACGCGGCCGAGGAGCGCGCTGCCGCCGCCCGCCGGGCCGTCGAGCAACGCGAGCGCGAGCTCGCCGTCCTCCGCGAGCGGGCCGGGGAGCTCCCGGCGGCCGAGCTGGTCGCGCGGGCCGAGCGGGCCCGGGTCGAGCGGGAGGCGGTGGCGGCCCTGGCCGAGGGCGCCGAGGCCGCCCGCCGGCAGCTGGCCGCCCGGGAGGCCGGCCGTGACGCCGCGGCGGCGCAGCTCGCGGCCGACCGCGAGGAGCTGCACCGGCGCACCGCGGAGCGCGACGGCCGCGCCGAGGCGCTCACCGAGCTCACCGCGCGGCTCGACGCCGCCCGCGGGGAGGACGCCGACCTGCCGGCGCGGGTCCGGCGGCTCACCGGGCACGCGGAGCGCTGCGAGGCGGTGCTGGCCGCCGCGGCCGAGGAGCAGCGCGCCCGGACGGCCGCCGAGACCGCCCGGCAGACCGCGGGGGAGCGGGCCACGGGCGTCGGCTTCGCCGACCTGCTCGACGCCGCCGACGCCCTGCTCCCGGCCGGGGAGCTGGCCGGCCTCGAGCGGCGGCTCCGGGAGCACGACGAGGGCCGGTCGGTCCTCGCCGCCACCCTCGCCGACCCTCAGCTGACCGACCTGGCCCCGCCGCCCGACGTCGCCGCGCTGCAGGAGCGCTGCGGGGAGCTGACCGCCCGACGCGAGGCGGCGGTCGCCGCCCTCGTGCAGGCGCGGCGCTGCGCCGGTGCGCTCGACGGCCTGGCCGGGGAGGTGGTCTCCGCCGAGGTGCAGCTCGCCGAGCGTCGTGCCTGGGCCGGTCGGGTCGCCGGCCTGGCCGAGCTGGTCAACGGCCGCGGCGCCAACACGCTGCGGATGCGGCTGCAGTCCTTCGTGCTCGCCGCCCGGCTCGAGCAGGTCGCCGAGGTCGCCAGCCGGCGGCTGCAGGAGATGTCCGGCGGCCGGTACACGTTCCTGCACAGCGACGCGCAGGCTCGGCACGGCGCCCGGGGCGGGCTGGGCCTGGACGTCTTCGACGAGTACACCGGCACCCGGCGGCCCACGAAGACCCTGTCCGGCGGGGAGAGCTTCATGGCGTCGCTGGCGCTCGCCCTCGGCCTCGCCGACGTCGTCACCGCCGAGGCCGGCGGCATCCAGATGGACACGCTGTTCGTCGACGAGGGGTTCGGCACGCTCGACGCGCTCGCCCTCGACGCGGTCATGAACGTGCTCGACGAGCTGCGCCGGGGTGGCCGGACGGTCGGCGTCATCAGCCACCTGGAGGAGCTGCGCACCCGCATCCCCACCCGGTTGGAGGTCGTCGCCGGCCGGCACGGGTCCCGCCTGGCGAGCTGAGCCCGGGTCCGCGGGGCCGCTGGGGAGGGTGTGACGGGGGAGTGGCACTCCTGGCAGTTCCTGCCCGAACGCCCACGGTTGTCGGTGCTTTTCGAGTCAACGACCGTGCGCGCAGCGTCACTAACGTCCAGGGAGCCCACAGGTCCGGAGCCCGCCTCCACGCCCTCCCCGGGAGACGCCCATGTCCGTCGCGCCACGCACGGTCGCCCCCAGTCCGCAGGCGACGGGTGCCGTGCGCCGGTCCCGGTCGGAGATCCGGGCGCTGACCGGGCTGCGCGTCGTCGCCGCCACGTGGGTCGTCCTGTTCCACTTCGAAGGCCAGCTCGTGCCCTACGTCGAGCAGCTGCCCAGTGTGCACGCCGTCCTCAGCGCCGGCTGGATCGGCGTGGAGCTGTTCTTCGTGCTCAGCGGCTTCGTCATCGCGCGCAGCTACCTCGACGAGTGCGGCCGGCGCTGGTCGACCGCAGGCGCGGCCCGGTTCGTGCTCAACCGCTTCGCCCGGGTGTGGCCGGCGTGGATGGCGGTCACGGTGGTGGCCTGCGCCTGGCTCGTGGTGTGCCCCCGGCTGGGGCTGAACCCGAACGTCGTCAGCGGGCACCCGCCGCTGGAGCTCACGACCCTGCTCCGCCAGGTGACCATGACGCAGATGTGGGGCGAGTCCTCGCTCATCGACGTCAGCTACGTCGCGCCGGGCTGGTCGATCAGTGCCGAGTGGCTGGCCTACCTGGCCTTCCCGGTGCTGGCGCTGGCGATGCGCCCCCTCCTCCGGGCGCACCCGGCGGCCAACCTGGTCCTCGCGACCGCGGCGATGTCCCCGCTGGCCCTGACGGCCTTCCTGCACGGCACCGACGACATCGAGATGAATTGGGTGCTGCGCATCGCCTGCAGCTTCACCGCCGGCATCCTCGGCTCCTGCGCCGTCGCCGGGCTGGAGGGCACCGAGCGCGGCGAGCGGTGGGGCCGCCGGCTCACGACGGCCGGCCTGGTGGTCGGGGCCGTCGTCCTGCTGTGGGCCAACTGGCGGTCCGGCCAGGACCTGGCGGCCGGTGGCGAGGTCGGCAAGTACGCGGCCGTGGCGGTGCTGTGCTGGCCGCCGCTCATCGCCGGGCTGGCTCTGACCGACGGTGGCGCGGCGCGGTTCCTGTCGAGGGACGCCATGGTCTACGGCGGCCGCATCTCCTACTGCCTCTACCTCGTGCACTGGGTGGTGCGGGACGTCGGCATGGCCGTGCTCGGGCGCGACCCGGCCGCTCCCGGCTGGGGCGCCCACACGCCGGGGGGTGCCCTGGTGGTGCCCGTGCTGATCGCGCTCTGCTTCCTCGGCGCCGCCGGGCTCCACCACGGCGTCGAGGAGCCGGCCCGGCGCCGGCTGGTCCGCCTTTGGGGCGGGCGGCGTGCGCTCGACACGGGCGTCCCTGCTCAGCGGCCGCCCGCGGCGACCGGCCCGGCGTCCGCGGAGGAGGCGGCCACGTCGCGCTGGCCGGCCCCGGTGACCGGTGCCCTCGCCCGTCCGTGGCCCCTCGACGCGCCCCCGAGGCCGCGCGCGGCGGCTCCCTCGGTGCGGCCCGCGGGTGCCCCGCGAGCCGCGGAGGAGGCGCCGGCGGCCGGCCGGCGCCGCTGAGGCCGGTCCGTCGGGAGTGTCCCGGCGGTCAGCCGACGGCGTCGGCGGCCGGGAAGACCCAGCGTCGGTACATGAGGTAGCGCACGACGGTGCCGACGGCGATGGACACCAGGTTGGCGCCCTGCAGGGCCCACGCGCTGGTCAGGTCGAGGCCGTAGCGGGCGAAGGCGACGATCCCCAGGCCCAGCAGCAGCGTCAGGCCGTTGATGGCCAGGAACATCGGGTACTCGCGCTTGAACCCGGTGCGCGCCCGGTGGGCGAACGACCAGTGTCGGTGGCCGAAGAAGGCGACGGTCATCGCCACGATCGTCGCCACCGCCTTCGCGACGACCGCGCCGCTGCCCAGGTGCCCGTAGAGCAGCTGGAAGAGCCCGACCTCGATGACGAAGCCGACCCCGCCGACGACACCGAAGGCCCCGAGGTGGCGGACGACGGACCCCAGGGAGCGGCTGCGGCGCGGCGCGCGCTCGGAGACGGCAGTCACGAAGGGCCAGGGTACGCGTCCGGGCGCGAGCGGACCTGCGAGCGCCTCGACCGGGTCGCGCTCCCCGCGCCCGGGTGGCACCGGACGACTCGTCCCCCGTCCGGTCCAGGAGGCGCGTCGGACGGCCGGACTCCGGCAGGTGTTGCCATGCCGGCGGGGGATCTCTGTCGTGTCGTCAACTCAACACGTCGCCGCACTTTGATTACGTTCCTGTCACGGGACATGAGCGCCCTGTAGTCGAAGACGGCAGCGAGGGAGATCCGCGTGTCCACACCAGCTCAGGCGATCCGAGCGGGCGGTGCGCAGCCGGTCGGCTCGGGGGAAATCCGGTCGCTGACCGGCCTGCGGGCGGTCGCGGCCGTCTGGGTGGTCGTCTACCACTTCCAGTTCACGCCCGGCCTCGGGTACGACGGCTACTGGGAGCCGCTCCGGCCGGTGATCCGCGCCGGCGCCACCGGCGTGGACCTGTTCTTCGTCCTCAGCGGCTTCGTGATCACGCTGACCTACCTCGAGCGCGTCGGCCGCACGCCCTCGGTACGCGAGGCCGGGACCTTCCTCTGGGCCCGGGTCTGCCGCATCTGGCCGGTGTACGCCCTGGTCACCGTCGTCTACGGCGGCTGGCTGCTGATCAAGGCCACCCGGGTGACCGACGGGGTCGTCGCCTACCAGGTGCAGCAGCCGGTGCTCGACGTCTGGAACTTCCTGCTCCAGCTCACGATGGTCCAGCTGTGGTGGTACCCCGCCTCGGGCGGCGAATCGTGGATGGGCTCGGCCTGGTCGATCAGCGCCGAGTGGCTGGCCTACGTCGCCTTCCCGCTGGTCGCGCTGCTGCTCTGGCGGGTCCGCAACGCGCCGCTGGTGCTGCTCGGGGCCACCGCCGTCCTGCTCATGGTGCCCCTGGCCTACACCACCTACGTCCATGGTGGGCCGGTGATCGCGTGGTCCTGGCTGCTGCGCATCGGCGCGGCGTTCCTGGCCGGCGCCCTCACCTGCCTGGTGGTCCGCCGGGTGCGCCGGACCCCGCGCGTCGAGGCCGCCGCCGCCACCTGGGCCCTGGCCAGCCTCGGCGCCGTCGCCGTCGGCCTGTGGTGGGGCGACTGGCGGGGGATCGACAACGACCACTCCGCGTTCGGCGGCATCGTCGTCCTGTTCTTCCCCGTGCTCGTGGGAGCCCTCGCCCTCTCCCGCACCGGCCTGAGCGCCCTGCTGTCCCGGGAGTCCGTGGTGCACGGCGGCCGGATCTCCTTCGGCCTGTACCTGGTGCACATCCCGGTGTTCGAGGTCTTCTGGACCCTGATGGACTGGTGGCCGAAGATCGCCGCCGGCACCTCGCTGTGGGCGCTGCTGCTGGCCCCGGTGCTGCTGTCGACGTTCGTCCTGGCGCACCTGGCCCACCGCTTCGTCGAGGAGCCGGCCCGCAAGGGACTGCGCCGGGTCCTCCCGACGCGCCGGCCGGCCGCGGCCGCACCGGCCGCACCGGTCGCGGCACCGGCCCGGATCGCCGTCGTTCGCGGCGACCGGCCCGTGACGCCGGCCACCGCGGCCCTGCTCGCCGGGCGCAGCGCCGACGTCCCGCGGGCCGAGCCGGCCGTCGCCGTGCCGGCGCAGCGGTCGCTCAGCGCCTGACAGTGAGGATGTGGGAGAGCCCCGCAGCGGTCGTTCCTGACCCAGCGCCTGACTGACTTCGGGTCTTCAAGCCGATCTGTCGGTTCGGTCCGCTGCGGGGCTCGTTTGCACTCACCGGTCGAGGGTTCGTGACCTCATAGGAGCTTGTGCCAGCAAGCACCCGTCACTGTCTTGTCCGCTCGCTCGGCGGTGCGTGCCGCCCCGACCGGTCAAGTGACAAGGACGGCGATGACCACCATCGCAGAACCATTGCCGACTGCCCAGCCTGCGCCGGTGTTCGGC
>NZ_FNOT01000020.1 GCF_900107105.1 Geodermatophilus africanus | reverse complement strand
TCGACGGCCAGCTGCAGCGCCACGGTGTTGGCGCCCAGCACCTGCGCGGTGGTCGGCCACTGCCCCTCGGGCAGCAGGTGCACGAACGGCTCGTCGCCGTAGGCCTTCTCATACGCCGCCCGCACCGCGGCCTCGTCGGTGCCCGGGGCCAGGGGTGCCGAGCAGGTCGCCAGGATGCCCCGGCTCATCGGCACCAGCGTCGGGGTGAAACTCACCCGCACGTCCCGGCCCGCCGCCTGGGCGAGGTTCTGCACCATCTCCGGGGTGTGCCGGTGCACCCCACCCACCCCGTAGGCGCTCACCGACCCCAGCACCTCGCTGCCCAGCAGGTGCGGCTTGACCGACTTGCCCGCCCCGGTGGTGCCGGTGGCCGCCACCACGACCACCTCCGGCTCGACCAGCCCGGCGGCCAGCGCCGGCGCCAGCGCCAGCGTGACCGAGGTCGGATAGCAGCCCGGCACCGCGATCCGCCGGGCACCGGCCAGCCGCTCCCGCTGGCCGGGCAGCTCCGGCAGCCCGTAGGGCCAGGCCCCGGCGTGCCCGCCGCCGTACCAGCGGGCCCAGGCGGCGGGGTCGTTGAGCCGGTGGTCGGCGCCGCAGTCGATGACCAGCGTGTCGTCGGGCAGCTGGGCGGCGATCGCCGCGGACTCCCCGTGCGGCAGCGCCAGCACCACCACGTCGTAGCCGGCCAGCTCCGCTGCGCCGCTGCCCTGCACCTCCAGGTCGGCGTAGGGCAGCAGGTGCGGCTGCAGCTCCCCCAGCCGTCGCCCGGCGCTGGCGTTGGCGTGCACCCCGGCCAGCCGCAGGGCCGGGTGCCCGGCCAGCAGCCGGCACACCTCACCCCCGGCGTATCCGGTGGCGCCGGTGACCCCGACCGTCCACGTCCGTGCTGCGCTCACGCTGAGTCACGGTACCTCCGACTCCGGGGTCGGTGCCGTCATGCGGACGGGTGATCCTGCTCGCTCCCCTCGTCGGCCGAGGCGGCGGTGGACCCGCCGCCTCCTGGTCATCCAGCCAGCTCAACGGCCAGCCAAGCCGGCTGGAGCCATCCGGCTCGACGCCGCACGACCGGACCGACCCGGTCGCGGGTCAGGACGTGTCCATCACCGTGAGTGACGCCTCGACTTCTCGCAGCCGCCGAGGTCGGGCCACCCACCCCAGGACACCGGGCGGGCGCCCGGGCAGCCACCGCCCTCCGCGGCTCGTGTCCGGCCGGGACGGTCAGGACAGCGCGCCGACCTCGCGCAGCACCCCGAGGACCTCCGGCAGGTCGGAGAAGGCCTCCCGGACGTCGTCCGGGGTGGCGACAGCGTGGGCGTTCACCGTGACGTAGTCGGCCAGGGCGGCGTCGAACGCCTCCTCGCCGGCCTGCTCCCGGGCCTCGACCAGGGCGGCGCCGCCGAAGGTGTAGACGGTGTCGTAATAGGTGCTGTTGGGGCGCCGGAACTCCGCCGCCCAGTACGTCATGGAGCCACCCACCGGCGGGAAGTCGTCCACAGGGAGGTGGGCGAAGGGCTGCTCGTCGCCGTCGGCCACCGACTGGGCGAACGTCGCGAACGACTCGTCCAGCCACGGGTGCTCGCCCTGGTCGTTGCCCACCAGGCCGTAGAACCACATGTGCGCGAGCTCGTGGGTCACCAGCCCCCGCCGCTCGTCCGGGTCCACGTCGCCGAACTGGATGGCCCCGGGGAACTCGACGCCGCTCGTCTGGGCGGACAGCACCACCACCCAGAGGTCGTCGTAAGGGAAGGGGCCGAGCAGGTCGACGAGCCCGCGGTTGGACTCCTCGATCTGGTCCAGCCAGGCGTCCGCGTCGGCCTCCCCCACCTCCCGGTCGAGCCCCACGCGGACCCGGACGCCGTCGATCGTCCGCTCGGACACGTCCAGGTCCCCCACCGCGACCGCCACGTCCCGCACGGCCGGAGCGGTGAAGCGGTGGACGGTCGTCCCGTCCTCCCGGTCCTCCGTGCCGTCCGCCTCCCCGGTACCGAGGACCTCGTAGCCGGACGGCGCGACGACCTCCATCGAGTCCAGCAGGAAGTCCTCGCTCACGGCGGTCTCGCCGTTGACCGGGACGGCGGGACCGCGCTCCCAGCCGCGACCGCGCTCCCACGCCAGGAGGGGGAACGCCGTGGCGAACCAGGCGACCTCCGCGTCGGAGGAGGTCCCGACCCGCTCGTTGACCTCCTCCCCCAGCACCAGGTCGAACGTCAGCTCGGCGGTGAGGGTCTCCCCCGCCGACACGCAGTCGGCCAACGGCACCTCGACCAGGGTGCCGGCCGGCGCGTCGTCCGGTGCGCCGGCGGCGATGTCGAGGAAGGCGGCGTCCCGGCCGTCGACCTGCACAGCCGTCACCGTCAGCGAGCTCCCCGCACGCGAGGTGGCCGGCTTGTTCGGCCAGGACCGGAAGACCAGTTCACAGGTGTCCAGGTCCGGCGTGAACTCGACGACCTCGCGCCCGACCACGGTCGCGAGGTCGGGCGAGACCTCGAAGCGCAGGTCGACCACGGGCCGGTCGGGCCACGGCTCGGCGACGTCGGGCTCCGCGACGTCGGGCTCCGGGCCGGCGTCGTCCCGCCCCGCTGAGGTGCAGCCGCTGAGCACCAGCGCCGAGCACGCCAGGACAACCGTGACCCACCGTCGACCTGCGCGCATCCCCGTCCTCACGGCCTGGGCGACCGGGCGGTCCCGGCCGACACGCCCATTCTGACGCGTGCCCACCCCCGTGCGTTCCGCTCGTGACGACGAGTGAGCCATCCGTCATCGGCAGCCGGACCGGGGTCCCTGGGACGGGTGAGACGGATGAGACAACCGTTACTGGTCGTTATCTGGCGGATGCGGAGCGCATGTGCCAGCCTTCGAACTGTCACTACGCAATCACGGTCCGTCGCCATCGGTGAGCGGACGTCCGGAGGACCACTCGTGCGCAGTTCCCTCTCTACGGCCGGCCGCCGCGCCAGCGTGCTCGCGGCCGCGGCTCTCGTCTCCCTGACCACCGCTGCGTGCGGTCCCGCGGACCTGCAGGTCGGCACTGCCGGGGCGGCCGGTCAGGCCGCGAGCAGCCAGGCGGCGACCGACCGGCCGCTCGCGATCGGCGACGCCGCCACCGCTCCGAGCGCCGCCGTCCCGACCCCGGCGCTCACCTCTGCGGCACCGGCGCCCACGACCCCGGCGCAGACGCAGCCGCAGGCTCCCGTCGCCCAGCCCACTGAGTCGCAGGTCGAGGCCGTCGACGAGCAGCAGGCAGCCGTCCCGGCCGAGGCCGCGCCCGGGGCCCCGCAGGCGGCCGCACCCGCGGCCCCGGGCCGCTGGAGCCGCGACTCCTCGTCGGGCCGGTCGGCGGGCACCTCCGCCGCCGCGCCCGCCCCCGTCGCCGGCGCGGCTGCCGCGCCCGCCGCGGCCGGCACCTCCACCGGCGGGTCGGGTGGGACGTTCACCGACCAGGCGCGCCGGTCCTTCACCGCGGGCAACGGTCAGGCCGGCAACTACCTGCTGTACGCCGCCGGCGTCGACCCCACGAAGCCGGTCGGGCTGGTCGTCTACGTCGACGGCACCGGCGAGTACGGCGTGGACAACCCGACCGCGTCGTACGCGCTCGGCGGCTCGTCGGGGCTGGTGGCCACCAGCCGGGCGCGCAACATGATCACTCTGGCCGTGGAGAGCCCCAACCAGTCCTGCGAGTGCTGGCACACCGGCGACACGAGCGCCTACGCGGACTTCCTCGCCGGGCTCATCGAGAACCAGCTGGGCAAGTACCCGGTCAGCGAGCTGTGGCTGAGCGGCTTCTCCTCCGGCGCGCAGGAGATCACCCGCTTCCTCGTGCCGCGGCACCCGGAGCTGATGCGCCTCGGCGGCGGCTGGGTGGTGTTCGGCGGCGGTGGCCCGCCGGCCGACGGAGGGTCCGCCGTGACCGCGGCCCGCATGGCCGGGGTCCGCGGCCACTGGTTCACCGGCACCGCCGACACGTCCGTCCCGCTGACCGCCTCCTGGGGTGCGCAGGCCGGGGAGCGGTTCTACGCCGGCCGCGGCGTCGTCACGTCGAGCGAGTACCCGGCCGGTGTCGGCCACGCGCTCGACGGCCGGCTCGGCCGCACGGTCGGGCAGCTGATCGACGCCTCCTGACGACGACGGTGGGCGCTCCCCGCGGGGGAGCGCCCACCGTGGCGTCCGGGTTCAGGAGAGGCGGTCGGCCGTCATCACCCGGTCGACCAGGTCCTGGGTGAGGTCGGCCCGGACGTCGTCGGGCACCGGGAGCCCGCTGTCGGTGTACCAGTCGGGCGTGGCCTCCGGGTGCGGCCCCACGACGCCCACGACGCCTCGGCCGAAGGGCGCGACGACCGCCGCGGGCAGCCCGTTGTCGTAGGTGGCCAGCACCTCCGCCGGTCCCCGGGCCGGGTCGAGGTGGAACCACGCACCGTCCTGGAAGTAGACCTGGCGACGGCGTCCCGCCCAGGTGAGCGTGACGAGGCTGTCGCCGTCGTGGTCCGGCTGGGCGCCGGGCGAGGAGATGAACCGGTCGGTGTCCCCGGGCAGGAGGCCGAAGCCGGGGGTCTCACCGGCGAGGTAGCCGCCCAGGCAGAACCCGAGGTACGCCCCGCCGGACCCGACGAACTCCCGGATGGCCTCCCGGGAGCGCCTCATCTTCCGGTACGCCCGCCGCAGGCCACCCCCGCCGGGCTGGGCGTAGAGCCGGGCGCCGGCGAGCACGCCCGGCTCCAGCGGGAGGTCCTCGCGCGGCCCGACGAAGCGGACGTCGAGGTCCCACCGGCTCCGGCGCAGCGCGGCCGCCACCGCCTCCGGGCACCCGGGGGTGGACGCCGGCCCGCGGTAGACCAGCGCCAGGTCAGCGCGACCCGAGCGGTCAGGGGGCACGCACCCGGCCGTCTCCGTCGATGACCAGCGCCTCCCGCCGCGGCTCCGTCACCGACTGCACCCTGCGGCGCACCGCACCGCTCGCCCGGGCCACGAGCTCCTCCAGCGGGCCGCGCGCGTGGAAGCGGCTCCACACCAGCGCGAACGCGACGACGACCGCGGTCTGGATGAGCAACCCCGTCGCGTCGCCGGGCATCACCGACCAGCTGAGCAGCAGCAGGTGCAAGGAATACAGCGTCAGGGTCATGCTCCCCGCGGCCGCCAGCGGCCGCAGCAGCGTGCTGGTGGCGCGGCCGAGGAGGATGCAGACGCCCAGGACGACCAGGCCGAGCCCGATGGTGGAGGCCAGGTCCAGCGGCGTGGTGGAGTGCGGCGCCAGGGTCGCCAGCCACCAACCGGTGTCGGTCGGCGTCGTCCCGGTCCACCCGACCGCCATGACCTCGGACAGTTCGTCCGAGGACATCGACGCGCTCGCGGCCGCCTCGAGGTCGGTGCGACCGCCGAGGACGTCGAGCAGGAACCACGAGATCGTCTGCGCGGCCACGACCAACCCGGCGCCGGTCAGGATGATGGCCGCGACGGTGCGCCGCGAGGTCAGCAGTGCGCGCCCCACCGCCATGCCGGCGCAGAGGTATGCCATCCAGGAGAGGGCCGGGTACACGCCGGTCAGCGCGAGCTCCCCCAGCACCTGGCCCGGCTCGCCGACCAGGTCGCCGAACGTCAGGTTCGGCACCGTGTCCCGCACCTCGGTACCGGACCGCAGCCAGTGGCTGAGGACCGGCATGACCGCGGCGATCGTCGCGGCCAGGGCGATGAGCGCGCGGCTGGACAGGGTGAGCAGGGGGATCGCGAGCACGAACAGCAGCGCGTAGTACGGGAGGATCACCGAGGCGAAGTCGGCGGGCACCACGGCACCCAGGAGCAGCCCGACGCCGCCGATGACGAGCGCCCGGACCAGCAGCGCGGCCGCGTGACCCGGCCAGGTCCGCGCGGTCGGCCGCTGGCGGCGCCCCGTGGCGAACGCGACGCCGACGCCGGCCAGCAGCGCGAACAGCGCCGCCGACTTGCCCGCGGCCAGCGTCCACGCCAGCGACACCTCCCCGTCGTCTCCGACGGCATCGATGTTGTGGACGGCCATCATGCCGAACAGGGCGATCCCGCGGGCGGCGTCGATGCCGACCAGGCGGGCGGTCGACCGCAGGGCCGGCGCGGTGCTCGACGGGGTGCCCGAGACGTCGCCGGAGGGAGCCGGCTCGCAGGCATGGGGCAGCGACGGCTGCCGGCTCGCGGTCATCGCCGGGCCCCCGTCGCCCCCGCCGACACCCGGCGCCGGTTCCGCGGCGGCGCCGCCGTCGGAGCCCGTCCGACCTTCTGCGCCGGGATGCCGCACCAGGTGGTCTCCCTCGGCAGCACCTCGCCCTTCATCGCCAGGGACATCGCCGACAGCGTGGCGTCCTCCTCGACGACCGAGCCGTAGAGGACGACGGCCTTGTCGCCGATGGTCGCCCGGTCGCGCAGGACGACGTGGTCCATCTTCATGACGCGGTCCTCGAACAGGTGGGTCTGCAGCGACGCGTTGGCACCCACCGAGACGTCGTCCCCGATGGTCACCAGGTCGAACTCGGTCAGGTAGGTCGTGTCGATCAGCGTCCGGCGACCGATCCGGGAGCCGAACAGCCGCATCGCGGGGCCCAGCATCGGGGTGCCGGTGAGGAAGGTGAGCAGCGCCGGCACCGCCGCCGCCTCGTAGATGCCGGTCACGAACTCGGTCCGGCGCACGAAGCCGCTCCACAGCGGTCGCACCCGCGGCCGGTACCGGCCGACGACGGCCCACTTGAGCGCGGCCACCAGGACCACCACCAGGACGCTGGAGGCCAGGGCGACGAGCGGCGCGAGCAGCACGGTGGCCACCGTGTTCCACGACAGCGCCAGCGAGGAGAGCGCGTACAGGGTCGCGAAGGTCGCGACGGCCAGCAGGGAGCTGGGGAGCACGATCCGCAGGGCCTCGATGGCGTAGCGGGCACGGACCTGCCGCCTGGACGGGGTGAACGTCTCCGCCTCGGTGAACTCCTTGAACACCTCGCGGCGGGGGAGGAAGAACGGCGGCGAGCCGAGCCACGACGTGCCGGCGTCGGTCCCCGCGGTCGGCGGGACCGAACGGACGCCGATGAGCGACCCGTCGCCCAGGTGCGAACCCGAGGGGACGAAGGCGGCGTTCCCGACGAAGGCACGGGACCCGATCTCGGTCCGCCGGAAGGCGACGTGGCCGTTGGCGTAGGTGGCGCTGCCCACGCTGGCCATGTCCGCCACGAAGCTGCCCTCGCCCACCGTGAGCAGGTCCGGGTCGATGTTGGCGATGGTGGACACCTCGGCGCCCTTGCCGACCTTCGTCCCGAGGGCGCGCAGCCACATCGGCGTGTAGAGCGTCGAGTACATCGTGTTGTTGAACAGCAGGCTCTGCTCGAGCAGCTTGTCCCCCAGCCACTTCTCCAGGCCCAGCTGCGACCGCAGGTGGTGCAGGCCCTCCGGGGTCTCCGGCAGGACCAGGCGCCGGGCACCCAGGATGAGTCCGCACGAGGCCACCACGAACAGCGGGCCCGACAGCGCCGTGGCCAGGAGGCCGGCCGCCGTCCCGAAGCTGAGCAGCGCCCACCAGACGACGGCCACCACCGGCAGCAGGATCAGGAACGGCAGCAGCTCGAGCAGCAGGACCCCACCGGCGAAGCCGGCCAGGAGGGAGCTGGACCAGGTGCGCGGCGCGTCGTCGCAGGCCGCCATGAGCTCGACGACCGGGTCCATCGAGTCGGGCGCCGGACGGGCCGGGGACCCGGCCCAGGTCTCGCCGGCGGGGACGCTCCGGCGGGACGGCAGCAGCGACTGGTCGCTGAGGATGGCCTTCTCGCCGACCTCCGAGTCGGACTCCAGCACGCTCTCGGACCCGACGACCGCGCCGGCACCGACGGTGACCGGGCCGATGGTCAGGATGCCCTCGGCGACGCGGTGGGCGTGCAGCTGCGTGCCGTAGCCGATCGTCGCGCCGCGGCCCACGCGCAGCATCGACGGCAGCGAGACGTTCGCCGTCCCGATGTGGGCCTCGTCGTCGATCTGCGCACCGGCCAGCCGCAGGTACGTCACCGCCCACGGCGATCCGCTGAGGATGGTGAGCGGGGAGATCGACATCAGCTTCTGCACGGTCCAGACCCGCAGGTGCATGCCGCCCCAGAGCGGGTGGTCACCGGCGCGCAGGCCCCGGGAGAGCAGCCGCGCGCCGACGACCGGGAGGACCCAGCGGGCCAGCAGGTAGACGGTCGGCAGCGCGACGGCCAGCTGGACGACCAGGGCGAGCGAGGGCTGACCGTCGTTGAGCCCGTACAGGACACCGACGGGGAACAGGAACGCCAGGATGATCGCGTACAGGACCGAGACCTGCGCCGTCCCGAAGCCGAGGACCCGCCTGCGGGAGGGCGGTCCCGGCCGGGGCTCGCGCGGCTCGAGCGTCACGGGCTCGTCCGACGGGCCGGAGGTGCCGTCCTCGAGGAACGTCGCCAGCTCCCGGACGGTGGGGTGCTTGTAGAAGTCCAGGATGGACAGCCCCGAGCCGAGCTCGCTCTCCCGCATCGCGGACACGACGTTCGCCGCGACGAGCGAGTGACCGCCGAGCGCCTCGAAGAAGTTCGCCTCCACCGAGACCGCACCGGCCGGCAGGTTGAGCATCTCCTCCCACAGCCCGGCGATCCAGGCCTCCGCGGGGGTCGACGGCGGCTCGTGCTCGCGGTCGGTGCGGATCAGCCGGGGACGGGTGGGCGCGGGCAGCCGGCCGCGGTCGGCCTTGCCGCTGGGCAGCATCGGGATGGAGGCGACCGCGTCGAGGTACGACGGGACCATGTAGGGCGGCATCTGGGCCACCAGCTGCTCGTGCAGCTCGGGGATGACGGCGTCGGCCGCCCCGGCGTCCCGCAGGATGACGTAGCCCGCGAGGTCCCCGCCGGTGTCCGGCGAGGCCAGCAGGGTGACGACGGCGCCGGTCACCTGGGGGTGCTCGAGGAGGACGCTCTCGATCTCCTGCAGGTCCACGCGGTGGCCCCGGACCTTGACCTCGCTGTCCGCGCGGCCCAGGTACTCCAGCTCGCCGTCGGGCAGGAACCGGCCCAGGTCGCCGGTGCGGTAGATGCGCTCGCCCGGGATGCCGCGGGGGTCGGGGATGAAGCGGTCGGCGGTCAGGTCGGGCCGGTTCACGTAGCCGCGCGCCACGCCGGGACCGCCGACGCAGATCTCCCCGACCTGCCCCGCGGCGACCGGCTTGCGGTCGTCGTCGAGCAGGGTGACCCGGTAGGTCGGCAGCGGGCGGCCGATGGTGACCGGCTTGCCCGGCCGCAGCACGGCCATCGTGCAGGTCACGGTGGTCTCGGTGGGGCCGTAGGTGTTGAGGATCCGGCGGCCCGGCCCCCAGCGGTCGACCAGCTCGCGGGGGCAGGCCTCGCCGCCGACGTTCACCGTCCGGATCAGCGGCAGCGTGCGGTCGAGGGTCGCCAGCACGGTCGGGACGCAGTAGATCATCGTGATCTCGGTGTCCTCGAGGAAGTCGGCCAGCCCCGACCCCACCCGGCGCCCGTCGGTGGGGCCGGCGACGACCGTCGCCCCGACGGCCCAGGTGGGCCAGATCTCCTCGATGGAGAAGTCGAAGGCGATGGTCATGCCCTGGTAGACGCGATCGGTCGGCTCGACCCCGTAGAGGGACGGCACGATGCCGACGAAGTTGCAGATGCTCGACTGGTTGATCTCGACGCCCTTGGGGCGGCCGCTCGAGCCCGACGTGTAGATGATGTAGCAGACCGGGTCGCCGTCGGACTCGATGCCCGGCCGGGAGCTCGACTGGACCGCGAGCTCGGGCCCCAGCTCGTCGAGGTACAGGCCCTCGCAGGGGAGCGCGACGCACGACGCGGCGAACGACGTGTGCGTCACCAGCAGGCTCAGCGAGGAGTCCTCGGCGATGTACTGCAGCCGGTCGGCGGGCGCCTCGGGGTCGATCGGGACGAACGTCGCCTCGGTCTTCGTGACGGCCAGCAGCGCGACGTAGGTGTCCACCGAGCGGTGCAGGAGGATCCCCACGCGGACGCCGGCGCGCGCGCCCCGGGCCATGAGCAGGTTGGCCAGCCGGTTCGCGCGCTGGTCCAGGTCCGCGTAGGAGACGCGGTCGCCGTCGCACTCCAGCGCGGGAGCCGACGGCCGCTCGTCGCAGGTGCGCTCGAAGAACCGGCTCAGCCGGGTGACCAGCGAGCGCTGCCCGGAGATCTCGGCGACGAAGTTGTCGTGCAGCCGGTACGACGTGGCGGTGTTGTCCCGCATGTCGTATCCCGGAGCGGTGGTCGGGGACGACCGCTCGACAGGTCCCCCGAATGCCGAGAAGAAGTCCCAGTCATCGCTGTGCGTTGTCATACATCAACTCTCTGCAGCCCCTCAGCGAACGAACTTCCCGAGGCTAGGTGGGGCTTCTCGAAGGGTGCAAAGTGCTGCGGGAGGGGGGACCGACCCGCGCACGGACCCCCTTGACCTGGCGAATTGAGCGTTGCGACCACGCAGCATCACTGGGTTGTTTCGGTGTGTGACGTTCACGGGCCGGGACGAGCGAATGGCCTACATTCCGCTGTCGGGCATTCACGCAGAGCAGGCAGGCGAGGTCTCGCGCCGTTGCCGACACGCCCGGATCAGTGACGGAGGTGAGTCGCCGAATGGGAGAAGAGTCACTCTATCGTGCGCCACTGGTTCTCCTCGCCCGTCCCGAGGACGTGCTCCGCGTCGGGGACGAGCACCTCCTGACGCCTCGTGAGCAGCGGCGCGCCGGGGCACTGCGACACCGGGCCGACCGTGACGCCCACGTCGCAGCCCACCTGCTCGTCCGGCACTGCGCCGCGGCGCTGACGGGTGAGCCGGTCGAGTCGCTCGTGCTGGTGCAGGAGTGTGCGGAGTGCGGCTCGACCGAGCACGGCAGGCCCTCGATCGCCGGTCTCCCGGAGCTGCACGTCAGCCTGGCGCACACCCGCGGCGCCGTGGTCGCGGGCGCGGACCGACGGCCGATCGGCGTCGACGTCGAGGGCCTGCGGACGACGGACGTCGACCCCGCCGTCCTGGCCGCCACCCTGACCGCCGCGGAGACGGCCCGGGTCCGGTCGGCGAGCGACCCTCCGTCCGCCTTCCTCCGCCACTGGGTACGCAAGGAGTGCCTGGTGAAGGTGGGCGTGATCACGCTCGACGAGCTGTCCCGCGTGGAGCTCGACCCCACGACAGAGCAGGACGGCGAGGAGGGGCGCACGCACGGCCGGTTCGGTTCCCTGCACCTGGTGGACTGGGTCGACCCGATCCTGGGCGCCGCCGTCGCGGCGGCCGCCCACCGGCCCCCGGTGGTGGGCTCCGCCGACACGTGGGCGGTCCGCTCGACGTGACGGCCGACGGGCCGCGCCCCTCCCCGACCCGGTGGAGTCGTTCCCCCGATGGGTTGGCGGAGGCCCGTGACCTGCGCATCCGTGCGTAGAGTCCGCCTCCCGCCGAGCCCGTCTCCACCCACCGGAGGTCCCCTTGCGCAGGCCCGTGACCGTGCTCGGTGCCCTGGCACTCGTGTTGGCGGGTGCCGGGACGGCGTCTGCCGAGCCCCCGCTCGAGGTGACCGAGCAGATCACCGACCAGGCCGGGGTCCTCGGCACCGGGAAGCCGGCGGCCGAGCGGGCCGTGGCGGACCTGGCGGCCGAGGACGACCTGAACCTGTACGCCGTCTTCGTGTCCTCGTTCGACGACGCCGACCCCGGGGAGTGGGCGCAGGACACCGCACAGCTGTCGGGCCTGGACGAGACCGACGTGCTGCTCGCCGTGGCCGTCGGGGACGCGACCTACGAGTACGGGTACTGGGTCGACGAGGACTTCCCGCTCTCCGAGGTCGACCTCGAGCGCACGGTGACCGGCGAGGTCGACCCCCGGCTCGCCGCGGGCGACCGGTCCGGCGCGGTGAGGGCACTGGCCGTCCAGCTCCAGGACCTGACAGCGGCGGAGGAAGAGGCGGAGCAGCAGGCGGCCCCGTGGCCTGCCTCCACCATTATCCTCGTCATCGGCGGCGTCGCGGTCGTCCTCCTCGCCGCCCACCTGCTCTCCCGTAGGAGGTCCTCGACCACCCGGTCCTGATGGCCGGGGTCACGACTGTCGGCTCGGGCCGGCACCTCGTGGCCCAGGGCCCACAGGAGTTCCACAGGGCGGTCACCGGGAGACGGCAGGCGTCCCGTCCACGCTCGCCCCATGACCTCCTCGACGGTGATCCCCCTTGAGCCGACGCCCGTCGCCGCCGCAGCCCCGCAGTCCTCGACACCCGGCGTCGCTGACCGACCCACCGTTACTGCCGGGGAGCCCGCGGGAGGCCCTGGGGCCATGAGCCTCGCGGCACCGCACGACCCGGCGCTCTGCGCGGGCCGGGGGTGCTCCCGGCACCACCCGAGCGACCACCACATGCGCACCTGGCCGAAGGTGTGGCGGCAGTTCTACGGCTACTCCGACCGGATGTGCTCGCACGGCGTCGGACACCCCGACCCGGACGACGTCGTCCACCTCCAGGCGCTCGGTGAAGCCTGGACTGAGCACGCGTGCGACGGGTGCTGCATCGCGCCCCTGAGCACCAGCGCCTGACGGCCGCCAGCATCCCGGGCGGGAGGACGGCGGCCGTCAGCCGGAGACGCGGTCGGGCACGGCGTCGGGCACGGCGAGGGACGCGGCGTCCTCCTCGCGGCGCAGCACCCACGACGCGGGCAGCACCAGGCGCGGCGCGACACCGACGAGGACGGCGACCAGGACGGCGACGCCGGCCAGCGCCTCCCCGGACTCCTCGAGGTAGGTCGCGGTCACCGCCCACTGCCCGGCCGCCAGGGCGGAGACGGTCGAGAGGCCCACGGACGCTCCGCCGTACGCCGCCAGGGAGGTGAGCACGCGTCGGCGGTCGCGGCGCTCGTCGCGGCTGACGAAGGCCAGCACGGCGAGCACGGTGCAGACGAGTGCGATGCTCGCGACGACGGCGCCGGCGTCGCCGACGGCCTCCGAGAGCGCGGTCATCGCGTCGACGTGGACGGTGCCGCCGATCTTGACGACGGCGATGCCCGCGCAGACCAGGCCGACCGCGAGCCACCAGGTGCGCCGTCCCGGCACACGGAGCGCCCCGGCGACCGCGGCGACCGCCGCCGCCGCGAACAGTGCGGCGACGTAGGTACGGGGTGCGGAGAAGGGGGCGTCCATGGAGAGGGCGCGGGCCACCGGGCCGGTGGCCGCGGTCAGCCGGCCGATGAAGCCGGCGGTCTCGAGCAACACCGCGGTCGCGGCCAGGCCGACGGCGACGGGCGGCAGCGGGATGCGCCGGCGCGGCGTGCGCAGCCGCAGCTCGACAGAGGGGTCAGCGGCGGTCAGCGGGTCGGCGGCCCGGACATCGGCCATGCGGATGCCGCTGCCGATGACCACGGCCACCCCGAAGGCGAGCAGCACCCAGAGGACCAATCCCCCGACGATCCAGATCCACACGGACCCGTCATCGGCAGGCCGGCCGTCCGACGTGACCGTGCATCGGACCGGTCACCCGAACGGGCGGGTCAGCGGCGCGCGCTGACGCCGGGCTGGAACTCGGCGGGGAGGTCCGCGGTGGTCAAGGCCCGCGCCGCACGCGCCCGGGTGTCGGCCAGGCGGATGCCCCGGCCGAGGACGACGGCGACCCCGAGGGCCACGAGCACCCACAGGACCAGTACGCCGATCACCAACGTCTCCATGCGTCCGACATCGGCAGCCGTCATGCCCACCGTGACCGTCCGACCGAACACGAGGACGGCAGGACCTCGCTCGTGCTCGAGGCGCACGCCGGCGCCATCGACGCGGCGACGACAGCAGGTACAGCGTCACCACGAGGCCACGGAGGGTGGTCCCACGTCGGCCCCGGACCGCCGCACCTGCGGCTTCCGCCGACCGTCGGGGACAACGGGTGCACACGCGCGGGGACTCGGGCACCGTGGGGTCCGACTCGCGGGCACCCCGGGGCTGCAACAGCGACCGGACGACCCGCCGTGCGCAGACACCGCACCCGTCCGGGATCCACCCAGTTCTCACTCGGAGGTCACGTGTGCGTAGGGCCCTGATCGTCACCGGCGCCGTGGCGGTCGCTCTCTCGACCGCCGGGCCGGCGTGGGCCGAGCCCCCACTGGAGGTGTTCGAGCCCGTCACCGACCGCGCAGCGGTCCTCGGCGACGGTGGAGTGGCCGCCCGAGAGGCCACGGAGTCCCTGGCCGCGGAGACCGACATCGGCCTCTACACCGTCTTCGTGCCCTCGTTCGACGACATGGCGGCGGACGACTGGGCGAGCCAGACCGCAGAGCTGTCCGGGCTCGAGGCGTCCGACGTCCTGTTCGCCGTCGCCGTGGGCGAGGGTGGGAGCACCTACGAGTACTCCTGGTGGATCGACGACTCCTCGTCCCTGTCCGAGGTGGACGTCGACGCGGTCATGACCGGCGAGGTCGAGCCGCGGCTGGGCAGCAACGACTGGTCCGGCGCAGTGGTCGCACTGGCCGAGCAGCTCCGGTCCTCGGTCGGGCCGGCGGACGCAGCGGCGCCGGGCTGGTCGACGACCACCACGGTTCTGGTGGTCGCCGCCGTCGCCGTGGTCCTCCTCGTCGGCCACCTGCTCGGCCGCAGGAAGTCCGCCGCGCACCCCGGAGCGCGGTGACGCAAGCCGGTGTCGGGGGATCGTCACCTGCGGCTGCCCGGCCATGTCGACCCACCTGAGCGGCGGGCGTTACCGCGGGAACGCGACCGCTCCGGCAGCCGCGGTCAGCCGGCGCGGCGGCCGAGGGCGCGATAGGTCCAGCCGGCGGCGGTCCAGGCCTCGCGGTCGAGGGCGTTGCGGCCGTCGAGCACCCGCTTCTGCCGCACCACCGCGCCGAACGCCACCGGGTCGAGCTCGCGGTACTGCCGCCATTCGGTGAGCACCAGGACGGCGTCGGCGCGCTCGGCGGCCTCCTCGGGGGTCTCCGCGTAGTCGAGCTGGGGCCACTGCCGGCGGGAGTTCTCGATCGCGGCGGGGTCGGTGACGGTCACGACAGCGCCCTGCAACTGCAGCTGGGCGGCGACGTTGAGGGCCGGGCTGTCGCGGATGTCGTCGCTGTCGGGCTTGAAGGCGGCACCCAGGACGGCGATGTGCTTGCCGAGCAGCGAGCCGTCGCAGACCTCCCGGGCGAGTTCGACCATCCGGATGCGGCGGCGCATGTTGATGTTGTCGACCTCGCGCAGGAACGTCAGCGCCTGGTCGGCGCCCAGCTCGCCGGCCCGGGCCATGAAGGCCCGGATGTCCTTGGGCAGGCAGCCGCCACCGAACCCGAGTCCGGCGTTGAGGAACTTGCGGCCGATGCGGTCGTCGTAGCCGATCGCGTCGGCCAGCTGCTTGACGTCGGCGCCGGTGGCCTCGCACAGCTCGGCCATCGCGTTGATGAAACTGATCTTCGTGGCCAGGAACGAGTTGGCCGCGGTCTTCACCATCTCGGCGGTGGCGTAGTCGGTGACGACCTTGGGGGTCCGACGGGCGACGATGTCGGCGTAGACCTCGTCGAGCATCCGCTCCGCGACCTCGCGGTCCTGATCGGCGGGCAGGCCGTAGACGAGGCGGTCGGGGTGCAAGGTGTCCTGGACGGCGAAGCCCTCGCGCAGGAACTCGGGGTTCCACGCCAGCATCGCACCGGGCACCTTCTTCCCCACCAGCTCTGCCAGGCGCCCCGCCGTCCCGACCGGCACGGTGGACTTGCCGACCACGAGCTCACCCGAGGCCAGCACTCCCAGCAGCGACTCCACGGCCGCCTCGACGTAGCGCATGTCGGCGGCGTACTCACCGCGCTTCTGCGGCGTCCCGACGCAGACGAAGTACACCTGCGCGCCGGCGGCGTCGTGGACGTCGGTGCTGAAGCTCAGTCGGCCCGATGCCAGCGAGTGCTGGAGCAGCTCGCCGAAGTCCGGCTCGTAGAACGGGGCGCGGCCCTTGCACAGTGCGGCGATCTTCCGCTGGTCGACATCGACGCCGACCACCTCGTGGCCCAGCTCGGCCATCGACGCCGCGTGGACGGCGCCGAGATACCCGCAGCCGATGACCGAGATCCGCATGACCTTCGTGCCTTCCCTCTCCGACCCCCTCAACACTTAAGAGCTGAAGTGCACCACGACGAGTGGCGCAGCGCTCAATGGACCGTTCATGGGGCGGGACGAATCGCGCCGCAGCGGCAGGCATAGAGGCTGGAGCCGCTGAAGGCATCGTTCCCCACCCAGCGGAAGCGGTGCCAGTGCGCACGTCCGGCCGACGACAAGGCCGCCGCGCCGCGACCCGATCGGATACGACGGACGACCGAGCGCGCGAGCACGTCGAGCAGTCTGCCGGATCCGCTCACCGGTTGGCAGTCTGAGGCACCAGTCCGTCAGGGACACCACGGCAGCCACCATCTCCCCGCACTCTGGGCTCCCGCACGTCCGCATACCCGCGCTTTACTCCGCATCAGGCTTGCGACGGACGAGGGGGCGCAGGTGGGCTGGGTATGGACAGCCGTGTCGGTCTGGGTGCTGCTCGCCGTCCCCGCCGCCGTCCTCCTGGGTCGGAGTATCCGCAGCGCCGATCACCGGGAACTCGGGACGCCGGCGCCCGACACCCTCGTCGCCCCGGCGCAGGTTCTTCGAGCAGGACGTGACCTCCATTTCAGGAGTAGCAGCCGGCTGACGAGCCTGTCGCCGTCCGCACATTCGGTGGGATCGCCTGGTGTACAGAGGCCCACGTGAGCCATGCCGAGACGGCGCCGCGGCACCGCCGGCTGCTCCGGGCACTCATCAGCACTGTCGCGCTTGGCCTGGTGCTCGAACTGGTAGCCGGCGGGACGCCCGGCTCCCGGCCAACCGGCAGCACGCGCGCCTGATCTCGATCCCGCGCGACCCGTGAGTCGACATCTCCGGCCGCGGCATGGACGAGGTCGACGCGGCCTAGCCTACGGAGGCCTACGCTGCTCATCCAGACCGTCGAGCAGCTCACCGACGTCCGTACTGACCACTACGTCGCCATCGAGGTTGATGGCTCATCCAGGTCACCGACGACCTGGCGGCATGGACGTCGTCGCCACGAAGGCCGCCAGTACCGGGCCGTACATATCCCTCGCCCCTATTAGCCACCTGAAGGGTGACCAGTCGCGCTGGATACCTCAGGCGGTTCTATGGCGAACCCGGTGGAGACTCGGACCGGGTGCGTCGGCAGCAGCAGTGCCTGCAGGAGATGTGGGCCACGTTGTTCAGCCCCGACATCTTCACCGACCAGGACTGCCGGACGCCGCGCTCCTGGCAGTCACCAGCGCCGTCGCGGTCGACGAGCGGCTTGTCGACGGCGCTTGAAAACTGACCCCCTGGCGGCAGCGCAAAGTTGACCCCCTCCCGAGACCCTGGCTCGAGCCGAGCCGGGGAGTGAGCGGGTGCTGGCAGTGGAGGACTGGGCGGAGATCCGGCGGTTGCACCGGTCGGAGCGGATGCCGATCAAGGTGATCGCGCGGGTCATGGGGCTCTCGAAGAACACGGTGAAGGCGGCGTTGCGCAGCGACGGGCCGCCGAAGCAGGAGCGGCCGCCCAGGGGCTCGGTCGTCGATGACGTCGAGCCACGGGTTCGGGAACTGCTGCAGGCGGTGCCGACGATGCCTGCCACGGTGATCGCCGAGCGGATCGGCTGGAACCGGTCGATCCGGGTGCTGCGAGACCGGGTGGCCGAGCTGCGCCCGGTCTACCTGCCGCCCGATCCAGCGTCGCGCACCGCCTATGTGGCCGGCGAGATCGCCCAGTTCGACCTGTGGTTTCCCGCGATCACGCTGCCGGTCGGCTGCGGGCAGACCCGCACCTCGAAGCAGCTGCCGGTGCTGACCATGGTCTGCGGCTACTCCCGCTGGGCGGCCGCGGTGCTGATCCCGTCGCGCACCGCGGAGGACCTGCTCGCCGGCTGGTGGCAGCTGCTCGCCGCCCTCGGGGCGGTGCCGCGGGTGCTGGTCTGGGACGGGGAGGGCGCGGTCGGCCGCTGGCGGAGTGGCCGCTCGGAGCTCACCGCCGAGTGCCAGGCCTTCCGCGGCACCCTGGCCACGAAGGTGCTCATCTGCCGGCCGGCCGATCCCGAGGCCAAGGGCCTGGTCGAGCGACTGCACGACTACCTCGAGCGCTCCTTCCTGCCCGGACGAACGTTCACCGGACCGGCCGACTTCAACACCCAGCTCGCCGCCTGGATCGGGCTGGTGAACACCCGCCCCCGGCGGGCGCTGGGCTGCGCGCCGACCGACCGGATCACCGCCGACCGGGAGCGGATGCTGCCGCTGCCACCAGTCGCCCCGGTCACCGGCTGGCGCACCAGCACGCGGCTGGCCCGCGACCACTACGTCCGCCTCGACGGCAATGACTACTCGGTGCATCCGGGCGTGATCGGCAGCCGGGTCGAGGTGGTCGCCGACCTGGCCCGGGTGCGGGTGCTCTGCGACGGCCGGCCGGTGGCCGACCACCAGCGGATCTGGGCCCGCCACCAGACGATCTCCGCCGGCGAGCACGTCGCCGCCGCGCGGGCGCTGCGCGCCCAGCGGGTCGGGCTGCTCCGCCCGGCCCCCTCCACCGAGGTGGAGATCCGGGCGCTCAGCGACTACGACGCCGCCCTCGGCCTCACCGACGGAGGCGTGGCATGACCGGCAAGACCGGCAGCCAAGACCAGGCCGCCGAGGTCGCCTTCCTGACCCGGGCGCTGAAGGCACCCACCCTGCGGGAAGCCGTGCCGCGGCTGGCCGAACGGGCCCGGGCCGAGTCCTGGTCCCACGAGGAGTTCCTCATCGCCTGCCTGCAGCGGGAGGTCTCCGCCCGGGAGTCCCACGGCGGCGAGGGCCGCATCCGCGCCGCCCGGTTCCCGGCCCGCAAGAGCCTGGAGGAGTTCGACTTCGACCACGCCCGCGGCCTCAAACGCGAGCTGCTGGCCCACCTGGGCACCCTGGACTTCGTCACCGCGAAGGAGAACGTGCTGCTGCTCGGCCCGCCCGGCACCGGCAAGACGCACCTGGCCACCGGGCTGGCGATCCGCGCCTGCCAGGCCGGGCACCGAGTGTTGTTCGCCACCGCCGCCGAGTGGGTCACCCGGCTGGCCGAGGCCCACCACACCGGCCGGCTCCAAGACGAGCTGCGCCGCCTGGGCCGCTATCCGCTGCTGGTCATCGACGAAGTCGGCTACATCCCCTTCGAACCCGAAGCCGCGAACCTGTTCTTCCAGCTGGTCAGCAGCCGCTACGAGCGGGCCTCGTTGATCGTCACCAGCAACAAACCCTTCGGCCGCTGGGGCGAGGTCTTCGGCGACGACATCGTCGCCGCCGCCATGATCGACCGCCTCGTCCACCACGCCGAAGTCATCTCCCTCAGCGGCGACAGCTACCGACTCAGAAACCGAGACCTCGGCCGCGTTCCCGCGGCCGCCACCGACGAGGCATGACCAACGAGGAGGTCAATTTTCACCTGCCGCCAGGGGGTCAGACTTCGCCCGCCGTTGACACGGCTGGGCACCACCGAGATGCAGTCGCCGTCCTACTCGCTGCGCGGGCTGCCGCCGGACACCATGGACTTCTCACCGGTCCTGGGCATAGGCGCCAAAGCGGGCGTCGTCTGCCGGGACGACGCCGTCGAGCGATCGCTGGGCTACGTGCAGGCGGACTCTTGCCGCAGAGCGCCAAGCAGTGCAGCCCTGGGCGCCGCCCGACGTACCCACTTGACCGGCGCTCGTGCTGATCAGCGACCCGTGACGCCACAGTGGCCCCGGACGTCTCCCTCTCGCGGCCCGCTTCCCGCAGGGATCGCACGTCCCGCCGCAGGTCCCTCGTGATGTTCCTGCTCGGGTTCACGTGGCTGGCCCTCAACAGCTGGGTGGCCGAGCACGGCACCCTGCTCAACGCCGCGGCGCTGTGCGCGACGTAGCCGGTCGCCGGCCCCGACTGTCCCCTGAACAGCAGAGGACGACAAGGCGCTCGGCCGCCTGTCGTCCCCGGCGCTCGAGGGAGCGGTCTCTCAGTAGGCCCCGGACCCTCGCAGCACGGCGCCGACGGTCTTCCACAGGATCATGAAATCGAAGGTCAGCGACCAGTTCTCCACGTAGCGGACGTCGATGCGCACCGAGTCGTCCCACGAGAGGTCCGACCGGCCGCTCACCTGCCACAGGCCCGTCAGGCCCGGCTTGACGAGGAAGCGCCGGTGCATGTCGTAGCCATAGCGCTCGACCTCACTCCGCAGGGGTGGCCGAGGACCGACCAGGGACATGTTCCCGCGGACGACGTTGATGAGCTGCGGAAGCTCATCAAGCGAGTAGCGGCGCAGGACCCTGCCGACGTGCGTGACCCGGGGGTCGGCCTTCTTCTTGAAGAGGACGCCGTTGCCGTCGCTCTCATCGGCCAGGTCGTCGGCCATTCGGTCGGCGCCGACCACCATGCTGCGGAACTTGAGCATTGAGAACGTCCGGCCGTCGCGGCCGACTCGCTCCTGCCGGAAGAGAACCGGGCCGCTGCTGGTGACCTTGACGGCCGCGGCGAGGCCCAGCAACACCGGCAACAGGAAGACGATGCCCAGGGCCGCGCTGGTGCGGTCAAAGGCTTCCTTGGTAAGCCGGCGAACGCCGGTCAGCTCAGGGCGCTCCATGTGCAGCAGCGGCAGCCCCGCGACCGGGCGGATGCGTACCCGCGGGCCAGCGACCTCGGTGACTGCAGGGGCCAGCAGGAGTTCCGCGTCGGTGTCCTCCAGATCCCAACCGAGCCGACGCAGGGCGGACCCGTCGAGCTCGGGGCACGGCAGGACAGCGACCGTATCGACCTCGTACCGCCGGACGACGGTTGCGACTTCATCGAGGCCACCCAGCACCGGCAGGCCATTGAAGGCGTCGGTGCGTGCGTCCGTCCCGGTGGGCAGACAACAGCCGATCACCTTGAGGCCGTGGTAGGCCTCCCGGTCGATCTGCTCATCAAGCGCGGCCACAGCGTTGCGGTGCCCCACCAGGAGCGTCGTCTGCTTGTAACGACCACGTCCGCGCTGACCGTGCAGCCATTTGCGGTGAGCGAAACGCAGGCCCAGCGTCAGGACGGTCGCTAAGGGGAGGGCGGCGACGACGAACCCTCGGGCGACGTCGAGGTCAAGCGCCCAGGAGACCGTGCCAACCGCAGCGAGCAGCATGACGGCAGCATCGAAGACTCGCCGGAACTCGTCCGGGCCGACCCAGAGGAATCGCTGCTCATACGTGCGACCGATCAGCATGGCAACTACCCAGACAACGGGCAGCAGCGACGCCAACCAGATGGATGCATGAGTCGCTTGGGCCTGATCGGCGCCGAAGCGGATCAAGTATCCAACGGCGCCTGCGATCACGGCGGAAAGTGCGTCGATGAGCAGAGTCCGCTGGACGTAGGCGTCCCGCCAAGCCCGCCTGGCGGCTGTTCCCTCACCGCGGAGGCGTCCAGCGAACAGAGACCAGCCGCCAGCAGTCGACCGCTGATCGTTACGGACGGACCCGTCACGGACGTGAAGCGTCGACATGTTGCCCCCCGTGCAGCGCTTGGATTCGCGAGTCGCCGGCGCCTTGACTTGGGCACCGCCACGCCGCTAAGCACCCGGAAGATACCTGTTGCACCCAATAATAGGGAGGGGCATGTAGTGGAGGTCACAGCGGGAGGGTTGCACTTGGCTGCAGTGACGGATGCCCCGTGACCACTGCCTTCCGCCTCGCCACATGCTGCTCTACCTCGGCATCTGCCGAAGCGACACGCCTCATGTCCGCCGTTGCGTTGGTTCCGCCCACGCGACGGTCGTCCTGCACCGTCCTCAAGCTGCGGCCCCGGCCTGACAGATGGCGCTCCACTGGGCTTCCTGACCTCCGGGACGGAGTGTCCTGGGCCAAGGAGGAATCTGACACGGAACGCAGTCGGCTCGAATGAGTGATAGATGCAGCGCTCCCCCGACACCCTTGCCAGAATGAGGTCGTGATCGTCTTCTGCGCGGGCACCTCGTTCGAGGGCATCGCGGGGACCGACGTGCACATGGCACGTCAACTGTCCCGTCACGCGCCCGTGCTGTACGTGGATCCGCCGATGCCGGTCAAGCCGGGACGTCGAGGACTCGTCGACGGCCGACGAGGTCCCGTGTTGCGGCAGGTCAGTGACGGCTTATTCCGCCTGACTCCCAGATCTGTGCCAGGACACACCCGTCGGTTCGTCGACCGGACCACCTCCCGGCTGGTGCGTCGACAGATCGAGGACGCCGTCCGGACACTCGACCGGCCTGTCCATGCAGTGGTCGTCGCCACCCTCGAGGATCTGCTCAAGGTGTGCGACGCGCCGCGCCGGATCTTCTACGGCACCGACGACTACGTCGCCGGCGCCGAGCTCATGGGCCTGCGCCGGTCGGCCCTGATGCGCGCCGAGATGCGTCAGTTGTCCAAGGCCACCGACGTGGTAGCCGTCTCTCCCTGCCTGCGCGACAGGTGGGCAGGTGGGGGGCGCTCCCCCGTTCTGATCACCAACGGGTGCGACGTAGACACGTTCTCATACACGGACACGGCCCCTCGGCCCCGTGACCTCCAGCTGACCGGGCCGATCGCCGGGGTGGTGGGGCACATCAACTCGCGCACCAACATCGACATGCTCGCTGCAGTGGCGGCCTCCGGCATGTCGCTGCTGCTCATCGGCCCGGTGGACCGGCGCTTCGCACCGGACCGAATGCGGAACTTGCTCCAACAGCCCAACGTCCAGACAGTCGGACAGAAGCCGTTCGCCGAGCTCCCGGGCTACCTCGGCGCCATCGACGTCGGCCTCACGCCGTACGCGGACACGCCGTTCAACCGGGCCAGCTTCCCGCTCAAGACGCTCGAATACCTGGCCGCTGGGCGGCCCGTGGTGAGCACCGACCTACCCGCGACCCGCTGGCTGGACACCGACCTCATCACGATGGCGGAGAAGCCCACCTCCTTCGCCGATGCCGTGGTCCACGCGGTCGCCGACGCGCGCGACCCGGCCCTCACCGAGCAACGCCGGAAGTTCGCGGCACAGCACAGCTGGGAGCGCCGGGCCGGGGCCCTCATGCAGTTTCTAGATGACGCGGGGACGACGTGAGCAGCCAGCCCGAGGTGGGCGTCGTCATACCGAGCCACAACCGGCGGGCACTGCTGGCGCGGACACTGCGCGGCGTCCTGGCCCAGCGGGACGTGGCCCTGCAGGTCGTCGTCGTCGACGACGGGTCGGCGGACGACACGAGCGACTACGTCACGGGGTTGGGTGATGCGCGCGTGACACTCGTGCGGCACGAGGTCCCCCGCGGGGTGTCTGCTGCCCGAAACAGCGGTATCGAGCGGTGCTTTGCGCCATGGGTCGCCTTCTCCGACGACGACGACGTGTGGTCCCCGGTCAAGCTGCGGGCTCAGCTGGACGCGCTGGCGGCCCACGGCCGTGCTCGGTGGGCCACCACCGGCTCAGTGCGGGTGTACGGCGAGGACCTGCGAATCCTCTTCGGTGAGCCGGTGCCGCGGACCTCAGAGGTCGCCGACGTCCTGCTCAAGAACAACATCATTCCAGGTGGGGCATCGAGCGTGCTGGCCAGCACGGAACTGGTCCGTGAGGTCGGTGGCTTCGACACGCGGATGTCCAACCTGGCCGACTGGGATATGTGGATCCGCCTGGGCCTGCGCTCGCCGCTCGCCGTGGTCCCGCGACCGCTGGTCGGCTACTACACGCACGTGGGGAGCATGGCCGGCAACGTCGACAGTGCGCTGCAGGACCTGGGCGTCATCCGCGAGAAGCACCGCTCCGCGATTGCGGCCCGGGGCGTCGAGCCGAGCCTCGAGAACCTCCTCTGGTACCTCTCCGCTCTTCAACTGCGGGCCGGCCGGCGGGTGGGCGCGGCCAGGGTGCTGCTCCGGCTCGTGCCGCTGGGACGGCCGGCCGTGCACGCGTTCCGCAACGCGGCAGTCGGGCTGGTCTGGCCCGGACTGCAGCGCTACCGCGACCGCAGGGACGAGCGCGCCTTGAGCCCGGAGTGGCGCTGCGAGGCCGAGGCCTGGCTGACCGCATTCCGTTTCCGGCGCGCGTGTTCCGACGTGACGAACCACAGGTCTCCGTGATTGCCATCCTCCAGGCGTCACGTCAGGCCCCTGTGTCGCTGACAGCGGCGGCCCAGTCCTTGGCCGGCACCAGGCGGCGCCGAGGGCGGCCAGGCGGAGGGGGTTCAACCAGGACGAGCCTCGAATCGCGGCGCGGCGGTCAGCCGTTCGGCGGGCACCGGCTCGCTGACCCACTCCCCCCGTGACGCCGTGGTACGTAGGAGCTCCAAGAGCAGGACGGCAGGACGAACTCCTAGCCGCCGGTGGGGACTCGGGTCCGACAGCAGCACCAGCTGGCTCCGGTAACGCCGCACGGCACGCAGCTTGCTCACGACCCCGCGCCGGCTGCCCTTCACCGGCCCCCAGCGCAGCGGAGGAGTCCACGGATCGACCGCCGGCTGGTCGGCCAGGCGCTCACGCAGCGCGTATGGCTCCTCCACGTAGAGGCGCACCAGCCGATCCGGCGGCAGGGCCCGCAACGCCAGCGTGGTTACCGCAGCATGGTCTGCGTGCCGAAGCGGGAACCCCGGAAGCAGCACCTCGTCAGCGTCCTCCAGGAAAGGCGCCAGCGCGGCGGACGCCTGGTCATCGTCCAGGCGCCGCGGGTACTGCTCGTCGACGTCGAACAGGTGGTGCGTCCGCGCGCCGACGAGCCGGCACGCCTCGACGTCCTCGGCCTGCCGTGTGGTCGCCGCCGCTCCCTCCGTCGCAAAGCCCGCGGCCGCGTCCCACGGACCCGGGGCGGCCACTGACGTCGGGTCCCCGGCCAAGGGAGTGACCACGGTGGCGCTCCCTCCCCCTCGGGTGTGCGCGGCGATGGTGGCGCCGAGCGAGAGGACGGCGTCGTCGCAGTGAGGGCTGACCACGACGAGCCTCCGGCGGAGAGGCGGAGGCGGCCCGCAGGCCAGCTCGCGGACCTCGTGGCGCGCACTTCTCATGCGGTCGACCTGGAGCGCCACCCACGGCCGGGAGACGTGACTGAACGGCTCCGGACGAAATCCGCACAGGGGCGTGGTCCCGGCTCTCCCCTCACGCCCGGCCCCATCCCGCCCTCGCCACTGCCATCTCCCCCTACATCCGTCCGTACACGCCGTCACCGTGCCGATCGAGGCTCCCTCGGCGGACGCGGACGCTTGCGGTATGACGACCACGGTGTGTAGCACCTCTGAGCGCTGGCTACGAGTCGGGCCGCGACGGTCCTCCGGAGGCTCATGACGCACCACCGGAGCCCCGCCACTTGAGCGTTCCTAGGCAGAGCAATCCCCTCACGATGAGTGAGGGCTAAGGGACGTCTCCGGTTAGCATGGTTCCTCCGCACGGTCGAGGACGACCGGTCGACCCACGGAGCCGCTCCTATGACCTCGATGGCCGTGCTGACACCGAGCTATGCGCCAGATTTCGAATTGTGTCGCGATTTGCACCGCTCGGTGCTCCGCCACGCCCCCACCGAGGTCGAGCACCACCTCCTCGTGCCCAAGCGCGACGCAAGACTTTTTGCCCAATTGAAGGGGCCCAGAACACGACTGCACGTCGCCGAGGACTTCCTGCCCAAGACCTTTCTCTCGCCACCTCGACTCAACTACTCGATCAATCTGCGGAGACCGCTTCCGCCGATCAGGGGATGGATACGTCAGCAGATTTTGAAGCTGGCGGCAGCGGCACAGCTCGAGATGGACGTTGTAATCGTCGCCGACTCGGACGTCGAATTTATCAGACCCTTCTCGGCGAAAGTGTTTCGCAAGGACGACGTGGTGCGTTTTTACCGGCGCCCCGAGGCCATCGATGTCACACTGCCACGCCACTTGATCTGGCACGACGTCACCCGTCGACTGCTCGGCCTGCCCGCGGCCACTCCGCCACTGCCGGACTACGTCGCCCCTCTCGTAGCCTGCGACCCGAATCTCGTTTCTAGCATGTTGCGGAAGGTTAGCGAGGTGACACGCGAGCCCTGGACCAGTGCAGTTGGCGCCGAACTGCACTTCTCCGAGTATACATTGTATGGCGTGTACATCGAGGAGGTTGCGGACCCATTAGCCCGCTCCTTCGTCTCCGACGACAGCCTGTGCCATGAATACTGGAACGAGGAGCCGCTCGATCCACAGTCGGCGGAGACCTTCTTGAGCGCGGTGCGCCCCACGGACGTGGCGGTGATGATCTCAGCCAAGTCGCGCACACCGCTCGGTGTACGGAGATCAGCATTGGCTTCGGCGCGCCGGGAACTTGAGTAGCAAACCTGCGTTCTCCCCCCGGACACATCGAGCGAGAGGACATCAACCATTGTCATGCGTGACACTCCCCCCTCTTCCCTAATGAGCAGTGGCGAGAAGATCCATGCTGGGCTGCAGCGAGGAGCAGCTGCGGTCCGCACGAGGCTCCTTCGGTCATCCTTCGCCTCCTTCGGGGCACGAAGTGTGTTCTCTGGGACACTGCGGGTCAGCGGAGCTAGACACGTCAGCATCGGATCACAAGTCTTCATGGGACCCGGCTGCTGGCTTGAGGCCGCACCACGCGAGAGCGGGACCGCCCGGGTGGTCATACACATCGGGGACCGCGTGTCGGTGTCCGGGCTGGCGACCGTGTCGGCGGTCGAGTCAGTGGTAATCGAGGACTCGGTGCTGATCGCGCGCGGCGTCTACATCTCCGACCACTCGCACGGGGTCAACGCGGATCAACCCATCCGCGACCAGGGGATTACGGGTGTCGCGCCGGTCCGAGTCGAACGGGGCGCCTGGCTGGGGCAGAACGCCGTCGTCCTGCCAGGGGTCGTGGTCGGTCACGGAGCTGTCATTGGTGCCAACAGCGTGGTCAGTCGGGACGTGCCGCCCCGATCAGTGGCCGTCGGAGCGCCGGCCCGGATCGTCCGGTCGTTGGACTAACCGTCGCGACAACGCCTCAGACGCGGCGCGCCCGGCGGATCATTATCACCGCGCCGGCCGACAGCGCGAGGCCCAAGACGAGCTGGACTACGACTGTTGCGAGCTCACGCCCGTCGCCGTACAGCAGCGGCGCTCCCGTGACCGCCGCCACCACGGCGCCGAAGGCAAGCGGACGCAGGAGGACGCCCACGCCTGCGAACGGACGCCCACCGGCGACCCTGCCAATCGCGTAGGTCCAGAACAGGGATGAGACGACCGCGGCGAGGCTCACGGCGATCGCAAGGGCTAGCACACCTTCCCGCGCAGCGACGACCGCCGCCACGATGGTTATGACGGCAGTCACCGCGCCGAGTCCTAATTGGAGGCGAGTGCGCCCGCAGGCCTGCAATAGCACCGTGGCGAGGCCTTGGTAGATGAGGAACGGAGCCCCTGCGAGCAGGACGGACAAGGGGCTCGCTGCCCCCAGCCACTGGTTCCCCAGCGCGACGAAGACGATGAACTCTGCGGTGGTGCAGCCGACGGCGATGGCGCCGCAAGACAACAGCATGCAGTCGTGCGTCGTCCGTCGCCATGGGGCGAACTGGGCCGCGATGCTCGGACCCAAGCGGGCGAGGCTCGGGAGCATCACCCGGTGGACCACCGACTGCAGGACCGCGTTGGGCAGCGCGGCGAATTGGGCCGCCCTGCTGTAAAGCCCCACCGAGAACGCGGAGCCGGTCCGCGCCAGGGACAGTCGGTCGACGTTTGACGCGAAGGTCGACAGGAGGCCGTAGCCGACGAGCGGCATCCCGTAGCCCAGCATGTCGCGGATCGAGCCGCGGTCCCAGCGCAGCCGGTTCCGCTGCCGGGCCAGGACGTAGAAGGCGGCCGCTTGGACCACACCAGATAGCGCCGGACCGGCCACGAGGGAGACTGCTCCTGCGCCGGCGAGAGCGAGTCCGAGGCTAACCGCGAAGGCAAGCACCGCCCCGCTCACCTCGACGGTCACGATGGCACCGAAGCGCTGCTGCGCCGCCAGGCTTCCTAGAGGCACCGACCAGGGGCTGGCCGCCACGCCTGCTGCGGCGACGTAGAGCAGGGGGACCAATCCATCCCCGCCGAAGAAGCTGGCGATCTGCGGTGCGGCCAGGACGAGAACTGCGCCTACCAGCAGGGAGGCCAAGAGGTTGAGCGACAGAGCGGACCCGGCGAAGCGGGCCCCAGCCGTCCGAAAGTGCACTATCGAGGTCGAGATGCCAACGTCGGCGACCAGCGTGCTGATTACGACGATGCTCGCTGTCACGGTCGCGAGCCCAAAGTCCGCCGGCGTAAGGACCCTAGCGAGAATAACGACGTTGGCCAGTTGGGCGACCTGGACTAGCGCCCGCCCCAACGCCGTCCAAGCGAAACCGCGACGCATCGTCGCCCCGGTCCTGCCACGAGGACTGGAGACCCCGGACAGGCCGTCCTGGCGCCGCTCGTGGTCGGTCAACGGTTGATCCGACCCTCCGAAGGCTGGCGGCGGGCACGGACGGCGTCCCGCAGGAGTGGGACGAGGACGGGCATGTCCTCGACGAGATAGCGGCGACCGAGCCTGCCGGGGTCGGTTCCGAGACGGAAGACCCACTCCAGCCCGGTCCGTTGGAGGGCCGCTGGCGCTCGGCGCACCATTCCCGCTGCAAACTCCAGCGAGGCTCCACAACCGATGATGGTGCTCGAGGGGTCGAGGTCGCGGACGGCGACCCCCAGATGGTCCTGCTTGGGGAAGCCGTAGGCCGCGAACACGACGTCGGGACGATCGGCAAGGATCGACCCGGCGGCCTCTCGGAAGCAGGGATCCGCCGGGTCGCGGGCTAGCCGGAAGGCACTGGTCGACAGGCGCCCCGAGCACCTCCCTTCAGGAATCACCGCCGCCGCAGCCCCCTCGGCCGCGCCCGGCGGACCGCCCGTGTAGTGAACGTGGAGTCCCGCGGACAGGGCGGCGCGCGTGAGGATAGGTAGCAGGTCGGCTCCGGTCACGCGACCGGGGACGGGACGACCGGCGAGTGCAGCTCCCCAAACCAGCGGCATGCCGTCCGCCAGCAAGAGCGTGTAAGAGGACCGCAGCTTCTGTGCGTGGGGGGCCGTCAGGTAGGCGAGGTGCCGGTAGATGTCGAGGTTGAGCGTGAGGACGTGGTGCCCGACGCCCTGACGGGACGCGGCTATGAGCATCTCGACCACCTGCTCGGGGGTGAGCGGCGACAACCCTGGGGTCCACGGCCATGGGTCCTGTCGGCGCACGTCGGTCCGCTCCGTCGCTGTCCTGGGTCTCCTGGGTGCCGCGTCCCGGTCGGGCGCGAGCGAGGCCGCAGGCTATCAGCGTGGACGGCTCGTCACCCATCGTCACCGGTTTTCGGTGGCCCCGCCCGTCGAGGGATGTGTCGTGAGGTCAGGCAGCGGGTCGTTTGCGGTATGTGGTCCACTGCCATCGGCAACGCCGGCCGGATCGGAGAGGATGGCGGCATGGCAGCGGCTGAGGATCCGTCCTACGTATGCTTCTCGGCGCAGGATTGGTGGTACCACAACACTGCACACTCGGACTTCCAGTTGATGCGTGCAATTGCGGCGAAGCGCCGGGTCCTCGTCGTCAACAGCATCGGGATGCGCATGCCTACTCCCGGCAGGAGTACCCACTCACTACGCAGAATCGGCCGTAAGCTGCGCAGCGTCGCGAAGTTCGTTCGTCGGCCGCTGGCCGAGCTGCCACTTTTTCACGTCATGTCACCGCTACCGCTACCGTTCTATGGGTCCCCTCTGATGCGCCGGGTGAATGCCACCCTCGTGCGGCTGCAGGTTCGCCTCGTGTGCCTCCTGCTGGGCATTACAGCTCCGCCGGTTGTCGTCGTGACGCTGCCGACCGCTTGGGACGTCGTCCGTCCCTTGCGCCGGCGGTCACTCGTGTACAACAGGTCCGACCGGCACTCTGAGTACCCGGAGGGCGACAGAGCGACGCTTGAGCACCTCGAGCAGTCTCTATTGCGCGCAGCCGACCATGTCGTCTACGTGAGCCGGGCGCTCATGGCGGAGGAGCGGTCGCTCACCGGCGACCGCGCGTACTTCATGGACCACGGGGTTGACGTCGACCACTTCGTGACCCATCCGGAAGAAGAGCTACCTGAGGACGCTCGGAACATCCCGCGCCCGCGCGTCGGATTCTTCGGCGCTTTAGACGACTTCGTCGTGGATTTTGGGCTCCTAGAGGCCGTCGCGACAGGCCTCCCCGAGGCCTCACTGATTCTAATCGGCGACTCCACGCACCCCATGGAGACCCTGCTGAGTCACGGCAACGTGCACTGGCTGGGGCACCGTCCGTACGCGGACATCCCCCGCTACGGCTCGTCGTTCGACGTGGCGATCATGCCCTGGCTGGACAGCCCATGGATTTGGTCGTCGAACCCGATCAAGCTCAAGGAGTACCTCGCGCTGGAGCTGCCCGTGGTCAGCACGGACTTCGCTGAGTTGGCGAGTTATACCGACCGGGTTCGCGTCGCCAAGGGCGCAGACGAGTTCGTCGCGGCGATCCGGCAGACGCTGTCGGATGGAGGGCTCAGCACACCGGCCGAGCGCCGCGCCTCGGTACTGTCCTACTCGTGGGGGTCGCGGGGCGACGTGCTCGTTAGCCTGGCAGAGCGGGGCCACGCCTGGGCCAACCAGACGCCGCAGCACCTACCGAGCTGATGAGCGGGTCTGCGCCGATGCCCTCCCTGCCCGAGGAGATGCGCACGTGACGGAGCAGGGACTGGGCACCACTCCTGACAGGCGGGACCGGTCACGGCGTCCGAGCCGCCGGGCTTTGCGGCTAGTCGTCCCAGTTGTTCTGGTCACGGCGGCGGTCGCGGCCGGCGCTGTTGCGGTCCTCCGCGACCACCGCGAGGAGTACCTCCTCGACGTGCAGGAGGTGGACGGCGGGCCGGCCTACTACGACCGGTTTTCCCCTTCGCTGCCCTCCGACCCATCCCAATTCCCCATCGGGGTGTGGCTCGAGAGTGTCACGTCCGAGGCAGACATCCGGCAGGACGCCGCCGCCGGGATCAACCTCTACGTCGGACTCACGGAGGACAGCGATCTGTCACTGATCCGTGACGCCGGGATGATGGTGATCCACGACCTCGAGGGGAAGGTGGGCGAGGAGACGGTGGGCTGGCTCGTTTCGGACGAGGCCGACATGTGGGGCGGACCGGGAGAAGACGAGTGGACCGGTCGCCGCCCCGGGGACGGTGACATCTGCACGCCGGCGGGCGGGAGGTGTGGGTACACAGTTCAGACGACCCGCCTCGAGGGCCTGCCCAACGACAACCGCCTCAGGTACAGCAACTACGGCAAGGGCGTGGCCTTCTGGGAGACCGACGAGGAGGCAGCCCGGTTTGTCAACAACTTTCAGGACGTTGTCTCCGTGGACGTCTACTGGTACACCGACGAGAGCGTCTGCGGCCTCGGCGAGGGAGGCAACTTCTTCGGCACCGAGGCCCCGATTGCACCTGCCCAGTGCCATCGGGCCGCGAACTACGGATTGACCGTCGACCGCGTGCGAGCCTTGGTCGACCCGCCCGGCAGTCGGCCCGTGTGGGCCTTCGTCGAGGTGGGTCACCCGTTCCCCGACGACAGCTTTCCAACAATTACGCCGGAGCAGGTCCGAGCGGCCGTCTGGAGCAGCCTCATCCACGGCGCCCGCGGCATCGTGTACTTCAACCATAGCTTCGGGGGGCCGTGCCCTACACAGCATGCGCTGCGAGACCCCTGCTACACCGACGTTCGCGAGGAGGTTACCCGCGTCAACCAACAGGTGGCGGACCTGGCGCCGGTGCTCAATTCACCGTCCGTGCAGGACTTCGTCCGGGTGGACGGCGACGTCGACACCCTCGTGAAGCTGCACGAGGGTAGCCTGTACGTGCTGGCGGCCTCGCGCGAGCAAGGATTGGCGGAGGTCCGCTTCTCGATGCCCTGCGCTGAGGACTCGCCGACCGTCACCGTTCTGGGCGAGTCCCGCACGGTCCCGGTGAACGGGGGAAGATTCACCGACTCGTTTGGCGACGAGACGGCGGTTCACCTCTACCGAGTCGATGGGGAGCCATCGTGCCGGTTCTCAACGAGTTGAGCACGATCTTGGCGCACCGCCTCTCAGACTTGGGGTCGTCGCTTCCCCCGCGGGGGAGGAACGACCCTACGGAGATGTGAGGTGAACTCGCTCGTCGTACGGTGTTGGGAGCCTGCTGGGGCGCGACCCTGGGGACCGCCTTTGACGTCTCGGGGGTATCGGATGGAGCGTTGTTGGACCGATGGCAGACCTCGCACCGGCCGGGACGGCACGGGCCCCCAGCGCTGTGGAGTGCGCAATCGTCGTCGTCACCTACAACAGCGCAGACGACCTTGACGCTCTGCTGACGTCGCTGCCGGAGGCTGCCGGCGAGGTCTCAACGCACGTCACCGTGGTGGACAACGACTCCCGTGATCACATCGGGGAAGTGGTGCCCCGACATCCAGACGTCCGGCTGATTAGAGCCGCGGGGAACCTGGGCTACTCCGGCGGGATTAACCTGGCCGCGCCTCACCTACCGCGGAGTTCGTGGTTGTTGGTCCTCAATCCCGACCTGGTCCTGGGGTTCCGAGCCATCGAACGACTTGTCGCGACCGCCACACGTACGAGCGCCGGAGCGGTCGTCCCCCGCATCGAGGACCCCCATGGCGGTCCGGCCCACTCACTACGGCGTGAGCCTAGCGTCCTGCGTGCGCTGGGGGAGGCTCTCCTAGGGGACCAGTTGGCCGGCCGTCCGCCCTGGTTCGCCGAGATCGTCCGGGACCCGGCCGCATACGAGATCCAGCATGACGTCGAGTGGGCCACCGGTGCCGCAGTCCTGCTGTCCCGGGACGCGGCAGCGGCCGTCGGCGACTGGGATGAGTCCTTCTTCCTGTACTCGGAGGAGACCGACTACTTCCGTCGGCTGCGGGAGCAGGGACACCGGGTCGTGTACGACCCCGACGTCGTCGTGAGGCACCGCGGGGGTGGGTCCGGCAACTCTCCGGCGCTCGTCGCGCTACTCAACGTCAACCGTGTCCGCTACTTTCGCAAGTGGCACGGATGGACCACGACGGCCCTGTTCTGGATCACGGCCGTCCTGCACTCGCTGCTCCGGGTTACCCGCCCCGAGGAGCGCGCCTCACTAGTGGCACTCCTCTCACCGGCGCGCCGGAGGCGCCTCCCGGGCGGCGCAAGGGGTGCGCTTCCGCGGACACCTGCGGAGTCCAGATGAGTGGCGGAGGACGACACCGCGCGCCGGAGTCAGCCCTTCCGGTCGACCGGGCACCGGCGGGACCTGCTTGGGAGAGGCCCCCCATGGGGAGAGCTGCGGCGAGCCTGTCCAGTTCGGGCCTACAACAGCTCGATCGATCCGCTGCAGGTCCAAGCACGCAGGCCGTAGGAGCTCTTGTCAGTTACACCTTGGCTCTGTTCATCTTCCCGTCGGACATGATCATCCGCGCTGTTGGAGGGCAGGGCTACGCAGCTAGCCTGATCGCGTTCCTCCTTCTGGTTCTGTGGCTTTTGGCTGTGCTCTTCAACCGCCATGATCCTTTGACGACACCTCATCCCACCAGAGGCCTACTGGCCTTCCTGGTCGTCACGAGCCTGTTAAGCTACGCATTCTTGCCCTTTCACCGACTCACGGAGACGGAACGCCTGAGCGGTGACCGATGGATGATGCTTCTGGCCGCTACGGCTGGGGTTGCACTGTCGACGGCGGAGCTGCTGCCATCGCTCGAAGCACTAAAGAAAGTTCTGCGTGCGCTCGTGCTCGGAGCCGCGATCTCAGGCGTGGTAGCAGCACTGCAGTGGCTCCTCCGCTTCGACCTCGCAGGAGTCATCCGTGGAGCCATGCCTGGCTTCACGCTGAATAGCGACTACAGCACCTATTCCGCTCGGGGTCTCCTCGACCGTGTCACGGGCACCGCCCTGCACCCCATCGAACTTGGTGTCGTGGCGGGAATGGTGCTACCCATCGCGATCGCCCTGGCGATGCAGCAACAGGACCGGCCCGTCCTCCGCAAGTGGGGTCCCGTCGGGCTCGTGGCGCTTGCGCTACCCGCGTCGGTGTCACGCTCAGCCCTGCTGTCGGCCGTTACTGGCTTCGTTGTCTTCGCGTTCTTCTTGCCCCGCCGGCAGCGAATCACTGCATTTGTGCTCCTGCCAATTGGAGCCCTGGCGCAGTTCATCGTTCGGCCGGGTTACCTCGGCACTCTGGTGGGCTACGTGTCGCAAGGTGGTGACGACCCCTCCGTCGCCACGCGGCTGAACGACTATGAGCTCGTCGAACAGTTGGTGTCGGAGAAGCCCCTTTTGGGCAGTGGTGGCGGAACTTACATCGCCAGCAACGCCTTCGACATCCTGGACAATCAGTATCTCAAGGGTCTCATCGAGCTCGGTCTCCTCGGCGCGACCGGCCTGTTCGCATGGCTACTCCTCCCGGCGCTCTATGCGCTGGCCGCCCGCCGACGGTCGGCAGACCCACGATTGCGGACGATCGCCGCCGCGCTCGCCGGTTCTGCCTCGTCCGGGGCAGTCTGCTCCGCGACATTCGACTCTCTCTCATTCAACATGTATGCAGGGGTGTACGCCTTGGTGGTTGGCGCGATCGGCGCCTGCTGGGTGCTTGCGAGCCGCGAGCAGCCCCTACCGCAATCGGCCTCACTGCTACAGAAGGGTTGACCGTGGACCTGCTCACGATCGTGCAGATGCTCCGGCGCCACTTGACCCTGAGTATGAGCGTCATCGCTCTCACGGTGCTGGGTGGCATCGCACTATTGCTCCTCACACCGCGGCAATATGAGGCCACGGCGTCCTTCGTGCTTGCCTATCCCCCGGCACCACCCACGGCCGAGCAGATCGCCGAGAATGCCGCACTGGGACGGATCAACTACAACAACCCTTACCTGCGCTTTACCAACGACTCCACGGTGGGTCAGGTGCTGTCCGAACGAGTGGGGTCCACCCCCGTGCGTCAGGAGCTGGTCGACGCGGGCGCCCACGACGGATACGCCATCGGGCCTTCCACGGCCTTCGGCTCCTCGGGACTGGTGGTCGGCGTGACAGCCACCGGTACGAGTGCCGCCCAGACCGATCGCACGATGGACCTAGTGACTCAGCGTATGCAGCAGGAGCTCGCGGACATGCAGGGGATCTACGGAGCCGATGATGAGGCGCTCATTACAGCCCTACCCGTCGCCGAGCCGAGCGCTCCGATGATGGTGTTGTCCGGCATCGCGCGATCGCTGATCGCTGTGGTTGCCATCGGTGCAATCGTCCTCTTCGCCGCGCTGTCCCTAGCGGAACGCCGTCAGTCGTCTGCAGCCCGTCAGCCCCAGCACCAAGGCACCCGGCGCCGAGGTCAGGTCGAGGGGGCAACGACCGCCCAAGAGCGGCCGATCGAAGCCGGGATCGGCGGTGTCGCTACGGAGTCGCCCTCGACGTCCCGACATGCACCGAGCGTCAAGCTGCCGACCTCCTGAATCTGTGGAGGAATCAATAGGGCCCCCAGTCTGGTTGACTCGTACCGTAGGGGTGAGGCCGCTGCTGCGGCGTGGGGGAGTCTTCGTATTCGACCGGGTGCGTCGACCGAGTCGGCGCTGCCGCCGGCGGCGGTAGTAGGTGCGCTGGATTCAGGTGATAATCGCCAACCGGAACTCTTATCCGGTGGCTCAGCGCTGCCGGTCCAGGACGTTCTTCTGCAGCAGGACGAAGAAGGACTTCATTGCCGCGTTGTCCCCGCAGGCCCCGACCCGACCCATCGAGCCGACCAGGCCGTGGTTGGCCAATGCCCGGACGAAGGCGTTGATCCTTCAGCGAGGCCGCAGCCTCCAGGCAAGGAGTCAACCGAACTGAGGGCAGTCCCAACGTCAGCTACGGAGCACTAGGTGCCGCTTGCGGCCGTTGACCTTCTTGCCGGCGTCCCAGCCGCGGGAGCCCTTGCCGACGGTGGAGGCGCCGGGCACGGTCTGGGAGTCCAGCGCGCCGGCCGAGGCGGCCGGATCGCGCCCGGCGCATCGCGGGCCGCAGCCCGCAGCGCGTCGTGGATGCGGTCGGTGGTCCCGTCGGCGGCCCATCGCTGGAAGTAGAAGAACACCGTCTCCCAGGGCGGGAAGTCGTGCGGCAACTGCCGCCACGAGCAGCCGGTCCGGGTCACGTACAAGATCGCCTCGACGACCCGGCGGCGCGGGTACTTAGGCGGGCGCCCGCCACGGGTGCCCTTGCCGCGGGTGCTGAGCACCGGGACCAACGGCTCGATCAGCGCCCACGGCTCGTCGGTTAGGTCCGAGGGATAGGCCGGGGAAGCGCCCATATCCCAGCCTCACCCATCGCCGGGCTGCTGTCAGCCCCCTTACTCAACACCTTCTGAGCTCGCCTTTTAACCCCAGCCGTGTCTGATCACCGAGCTGGGATTCAGGAGCTGGCATGAGGGCGGCCACCGCTGGATGCTTCGGAGTTGCGAGGCTTCGAGGCGACGGCGGTGGCCGTGATGGACAGTCTGACGCTGACCGATGGGGTTGACCAGAGCCTGATCACCGCGGGCCTGCAGCAGCTGCAGGACTTCCGCGACGGGCTGTACCGATGTCTGGGCCGGCGCCGAGATGCGTTGTTCGAGCTGGTCGACGCGCTGCTGGTAGCCGAGGCGGTGCCGTCGCTGCCGCATCTGAGCCTGGTCCCGACCCACCGGCGCGGCTGGGGCAGCGTGTATGCCGCGCTGGCCGCCGGCGAGGTCGACACCGAGCGGTTGGCCGAGCTGCTCGTTGCCCACCGGGACGGTGATGGGGCGCCGGTGTTCGCGGTGGATGCCAGCACTTGGGCGCGCTGCGATGCCGAGTGCTCGCCGGGGCGGGGGTTCTACTACTCGCCGACCCGGCACTCGGCCGGTCAGCCGATCGTGGCCGGCTGGTGCTATTCCTGGATCGCCCAGCTCAACCTCGACCGTGACTCCTGGACCGCGCCGATCGACGTCCGCAGGCTGGTGCCGGGCGAGGATCTCGGGCTGGCCACTGCCACCCAGATCCGCACCCTGACCGGCCGGCTGGGCCCGCTCGAGCCGATGCCGCTGTTCGTCTTCGACGCCGGCTACGACCCGATCGCGCTCACCGTGGACCTGGCCGATGTTCCGGTGGCGGTGCTGGTCCGCATCCGCGCCGACCGGGTCTTCTACACCGACCCGGCGGCCCGGGCACCGGGTCAGATGGGTCGGCCGCGCCGGCACGGCGCCCGATTCTGCTGCGCCGATCCGGCCAGCTGGCCGACCCCGCAGCAGACCCTGCAGGTCGACGATGATCAGTACGGCCGGGTGGCCGTGACCGCCTGGGCGGGGCTGCATCCCAAGCTGGCCGGCCGCGGCCGCTGGACCGACTGCCCCGCGCCGCCGATCGTGGCGGGCACGGTGATCCGGGTGCAGGTCGAGCATCTGCCCGGGCCCCGCGGTCGGGCCGTCAAGACCTTGTGGTTGTGGTGGGCCGGTCCCGGCACCCCGGACCTGGGCCTCTGCTGGCGGGCCTACATCCGCCGGTTCGACTTGGAGCACACCTTCCGCTTCTGCAAGCAGGCGCTGCGCTGGACGACTCCGCGGGTGCGCACCCCACAGCAGGCCGACCGCTGGACCTGGCTAGTGCTGGCCGCCTACGCCCAGCTGCGACTGGCCCGTCCGGTCACCACCGACACCCGGCTGCCCTGGGAACGCCGCCTGCCGACCTCCCGCCTGACCCCCGCTCGGATCCGCCGTGGATTCAGCCAACTGCTGCCGCGGCTGGGCACCCCGGCCAGTCCTCCGAAACCCTGCGGACGCTCACCCGGACGACCCAAAGGCACCCGACGAGGACCATCTCCACGCCACCCGGCCATCCACAAGACCGCCGCCTGAAGTTAAAGCCGAGCTGAGACTGAGACGACCAAGTGCCCGAGTCGGCGGACACGCCCGGACGCTACTGACCGCGCGTCGGACCGCGCACAGGCACGGGGCTCACTCCCTCGGTGGATGATCATCCCCGACTCGACGCTCCTCCGGCCGGCGCCCCCTTGTTAACGTCCAGCCTATGGGCGACAGGGCGCGGCCATGACCGCGGCGGATTCGGTGAGGTACGGGGCATGGCCGTCCACGACATCGCGATGATTGATGCAGTCGGTCGGCATGTGATGGAGACGGTCCTGGCGCTGCCCCGTCCGTGAGCCCGCATGGTGCAGGCCGCGCCCGCGACAGCAACTGATCGTGGAAGCGGGGCATCCATCCCGTGGTGGCGAGACGATGCCGTCGTCTCGCACGTGACCTCGAGGAGGAGCGGTTGCCAGAGCCCGTCACAGTCTCGGTCGTCGTGACGACCTACCAGCATGCTCGCTTCCTGGGAGCCGCCCTGGCCAGCGTGGCGGCACAGACGAGACCGGCCGACGAGGTGATCGTCGTCGATGACGGGTCCACCGACGACCCTGCGTCGGTCGTCGCACAGTGGTCGGGGACTATCTTCATCCGTCAGGACAACCAGGGGCTCTCAGCGGCTCGCAACACCGGCCTGCGTGCCGCTCGCTCGTCCTTCGTCCTGTTCCTCGATGCTGACGACCTGCTGACGCCCGTGGCCGTCGCCGCCGGGCTCGAGTGCTTCATCGACCACCCAGAAGCGGCTCTCGTCTACGGAGCACACCGACGCATATACGCCGATGTGAGCCCCATGGGCGGTCGCGTCTACATCCCTGCCGGTCACAATCCGCGTTCGACCCTGCTACGCGGCAATGCCGTCGCCATGCACGCCACTGCGTTGTATCGGCGAGACCGACTGCTGGTCGCCGGCGGGTTCGACGAGAAGCTCCCCAGATGCGAGGACTACGACGTCTACCTCCGGCTCGTTGAAGCGTGCCCCATCGCCTCGCACCCGGTGGAGACTGCCCTGTACCGCTGGCATGGCTCCAACATGTCCGACCATGCGCCAGCCATGCTCACGACTGCCCTACGGGTGCACTCGCGACACCGCCCTCGCCCCGAGGAGGCCTCAGAGCTCCACCACGCATGGCGTGAAGGACGAGCCAACTGGCGCGCCTGGTATGCCCGAGAGCTGCTCGACCGGGCAGACGGCTCCGGACGACTACCGGCCGCACTGACAGCTGCCCGGCTCGCACCTGCCTGGTTCGCACGAGCGGTGGCGCGGTCGACGAGCCGCCGCGTGGTGGAGCGCCTCCCTCGGTGGGCGCATGACATCCTCGCTCGTCGCGTACCTGCCCTCGGGAGGCGGCCGCGAGGCCGCGTCCGACTAGGTGACCTCGACCGGCCGCAGCCCATTAGCATGGACTTCGGTTGGAATCGCGGGACCCCGGTCGATCGCTTCTACGTCGAGCACTTTCTCCAGACCAACGCGGAGGACGTCGCGGGTCGCGTCCTCGAGGTCGGGGACGATGCGTACTCACGCCGGTACGGGGGGGATCGCATCGCAGTGCAGGACGTGCTGCACGTGCACGCAGGCAACCCGGACGCGACCATCGTCGGGGACATTGGTGAGGCTGGAGTCCTCCCTGCAGACGCGTTCGACTGCATCATCCTGACGCAGACACTCCACCTGGTGTGGGACATGTACGCCGCTGTACGACAGCTCCACGGCGCGCTGCGACCAGGAGGCGTCTTGCTCCTCACCGTCCCCGGGATCAGTCAGATCGACCGCGGAGAATGGAGCGACCAGTGGTATTGGTCGCTCACACCAGCGGCGGTCCAGCGGCTCCTCGGCGAGGTCTTCAGCTCCGAGTTGGTCAACGTGGAGAGCCACGGCAACGTGTATGCCGCAACAACCTTCCTCCAGGGTCTGGCCATCGAGGAGGTCGACGTGCGCGGGCTCATCCCGCGGGACGTGGCCTACCCCGTCGTCGTCACGGCCCGCGCCCAGAAATTGCCCGTGAACCCGATGCCGGTGGTCTGACCCCGCTTCGGCTGACGGGCGGCAGCCGTCGGAATCACGCGATGGTGCCGCGGAGGCCCTCCCACGGGCACCTCCGGCCCCGCCGAGCATCCTGCCGGACCGAGGTGGTGTGGCCTTGAAGAACGGGGATCGTCCTGCGGCCGCTCAATCAACGAGATCGGGGCGACGAGCCCGTGACGTCGAGGACCCGCTGCGCCGGGTCGAGCACCGCCATCTCCGCCCGAGCTCTTGAGTTGGTCGGCCCCCTGGTCCAATCTGAGCAGCCCGACGACGCACCTGTCACGGTCGTCGAGATGAGAACCTGAGTGCGTCCGGCGGCCCTCCCAACCACGGTGACTGGCTCCCGGGCGAGGGCTGACCTACGAACGTCGGGATTGTCTAGCTCCACCGCTCCGCGTGAGTGATACGCACGGAGGTTCGCTTCGCCTTATCCTGGACCGCGCCAGTCAGCCCAAGATGCCGCATAAGCCGCTCCACCACGCAGCGGGCGACCGGAAGGCCGCCCTCCCCGGTCCAGGATCCGCCAACTCTAGCGCGCCGTAGGCGCCGTAGGCGCCGTAGGCGCCGAGGTGACCCCTACACCTGCATGACCTCGGCCTTGAGCTGCTCATCGGCGAGCGCCCGTGCCGACGGTGACCGGGCGTCGGCAGCGTGCCGTCAGGGCATGGCCACGATGAATGCCGCGCTGACAGGCTTCGCACGATGCCTCAATCCCCGATGTTCGTCACCGCCCGGGCGTCTCGACCCTCCTCTCCTCCACTCACGCCGGACTGAGCGGTCGCACGACAACGGGGTGTTCGTAGACGAGGACGCGGTCGGGTCGGCCCCGGTCGTTCCCGTGGAGCGTGAAGGTGGCTGCCGCAGGTTCGTCGAGGAACTCCGTGTGTGCGGTGCCGAACCAGACCCCGACGACGAAGTCTCCGACGTTGAGGACCGGTGGCAGGTTCAATTGGGCCGTGTACTCGCCTGCCTCCAGCCGCGCCGGCTCCCTGTCACTGACCGCTTGGTCAATGACCCGGACGCCCTGGCTCGTGCTGACGTAAAGGGCGATGTCCATACCTGGGACCAGCTCGGCCAGGGAGAAGTCGACTTCGATGCTGAGTGAGTCCTCGCGCATCATCGCCTGTCCGGAGGGCCCCCTCGCTCCGAGCACCCGGACGCCTTTGACGGTGACGGGACCGCCCCGCACCACCGCGTATCCGACCCCTACGGGAGCAAGCCCGGAAGACAGGTAGTCCCTGACCAGCTCCTTCGAATCGCCCTCAGCCCGGATCTGCCCGGCGTCGAGCCACAGTGACCGGCGACAGAGCTTGCCAAGGGTGTCGAGATCGTGGCTCACGAAGACGACGGTGCGCCCCTCCTTCTCGGCCTGCTCCATGCGGCCGAGGCACTTGCGCTGGAACTCCGCGTCGCCCACCGCGAGGATCTCGTCCACCACGAGCACGTCGGGCTCCAGGTGGGCGGCCACCGCGAAGGCGAGGCGGAGGTACATCCCACTCGAGTACCGCTTGACTGGGGTGTCGAGAAACCGTTCGACACCGGAGAAGTCGACGATCGCGTCGAACGCCCGCGCGATGTCACGCCGAGCCATCCCGAGGATCGCACCGTTCAGGTAGATGTTCTCGCGGCCGGTGAGCTCCTCGTGGAACCCCGTACCGACCTCGAGGAGCGCCGCAACTCGGCCGCGCGTCCTGGAGACGCCACGCGTCGGCGCGGTGATGCCGGTCAGTACCTTCAGGATGGTGCTCTTGCCGGCACCGTTGCGGCCGATGATGCCGAGCGCCTCACCATCCGCAACGGTGAAACTCACGTCGCGCAGGGACCAGAGTTCAGGTGCTGCGCCAGGACCTCGGCCGATGAGGGTCCGCGCCATCGCCACGAGCGCCTCACGAGCATTCGTGCGCTCGCCGAGCGTATATCGCTTGCTGACCCGATCGAACTGGATGCGGTCCACGTCAGATCACATCGGCGAAGGATCGCTGGGCGCGGCTGAAGTAGACGAGCCCGGAGATCAGGACGAGAGCGGCCGACCCGGCGGAGACCATCAGCGACCACCCGGGCCACGGCGTCCCGAGCAGCGCCCAGCGTCCCAGGCCGATGACGCCGACCATCGGGTTCACTGCGTAGACCAATTCCTTCCAGCCGCTCAGGAGGGTCGCCGGATACGCAACCGGGCTGGCGAAGAGCCACAACTGGAGGACTGGCGCGACCGCGTGCTGGATGTCTCTGTAGCGGACGTTGAGCGCCGCCAACCACAACGAGACACCGAAGGCCGAGACGAGCAAGAGAAGCAACCAGAATGGGGCCGCGAGGAGACGAACTCCCGAGAAAACCCCGAACCATGCGGCCAACGCACCGACGAGGACCAACGACATGACGAGGTCGATCCCTGGCGGGAGGAGGGATGCGGCCGGGGCAGCCATCCGTGGGAAGTAGACCTTCGTGACAAGGCTCGCGTTGTTGACCAACACGGTACTGGCCGAGGCAACGGTGCCGGAGAAGTAGGTCCACGTCACCATGCCGACGAGCGCGAAGAGGGGATAGGGCACCCCCTCGCTCCCGACACCCGCCAGGCGACTGAAGACGACCGTGAAGATCGCGACGCTGGCGATCGGCTGTGCCAGCACCCAAATCACGCCCAGGACCGCTTGGCGATAGCGCAAGCGCAGATCTCGCAGGGCTAAGTAGCCGATCAGCTCACGGGCTTGCCACAACGCAGTCCAGGGTCGTCCACGGGACACGCCCGTGACGGTGTTCTCCGTCCATCTCTCTGTCAGCCCCGCCGGTTGCACGGCAGCCATCATGACCCGTGAAGCGGCCACTGACCTGTGGTCGCGCACTCGAACGCCACCGGTTGGAGCCCGCTCGCGAACCACTCCACCGTTCGAGCCGGCCCGTCGGCGATGTTCCCGTCGGGCTTCCACCCGAGGACCTTGCGGGCCAGCGCGACGTCGGGCTGTCGCACGTGCGGGTCGTCCTGCGGACGTGGGATGGACTTGGTCGAGGACGACGACCCGGTCACCTCTAGCACTGGCGCGCAAGATCGAGCACCGACATCTCCACCGGAATGCCGATGCTGATCGGACCGGGGTCGTCGGAGCGCGTCAGCTGACACACCTTCGACCAGGTCGTCGACGTAGCAGACCGACCGCGTCTGGTTACCGTCGCCAGCGGGCAGGGGCCGGCCAGTGAGGGCCTGCCGGATGAACGTGCTGATGGCTCGGCCGTCGTTCGGCTCACGGCAGTGAGCTGGGCCGAGTGGTGGGCGTCCCGGAGCAGTGACAGTCTCCGCCGGTGCGCAGGTCAGAGACGGTCCGCACCGGGCGTCCTCCCCGGCTCAGCGGCCTGGCGTTGACGGTCCCGGCTTGGGTCGCGCTCCTCCTGGCAGCCTGCACGTTCTGGGTGCCGTTCACCGGCGATCAGGCCCTGTTCGCCACGGTCAGCGAGCAACTCCTCGACGGACACGCCCTGTACGGCCGACCCTCGTCAGCGCGGTGCGGTCTCACCGGTCGACGTGCCGGGGTGACTCACGTCCACCGCGACGACAGTCACGTTGTCGCGCGCGCCCACGCTCTCGGCCTCAGCCGTGAGCGTCATGACGACCTGCTGCGCATCACCACCGGCTAGGAGCAGCTGCGCGATCCGGTCGTCGGCCAACTCGCCTGTCAGTCCGTCGGAGCAGGCGAGATAGCGGTCGCCCGGCACGACGGGGTACAGGACGACGTCGGCGTCGGGACGGGGGCCGACACCGAGCGCGCGGGTGATGATGTGCCGCTGCGGGTGCGTGGCGGCGCTCTCGTCGGAGATGTAGCCGGCGTCCAGGAGCTCCTGAACGACTGAGTGGTCCCTGGTGACCGGCTCCAGACAGCCCTCGTGCCAGCGGTACACGCGCGAGTCGCCGACGTGGAACACCGCCCACTGCGGCCCCTCGCCCTCGTCCACCAGCGCGACACCCGCCACCGTCGTCCCGGCGCCGGCCTTGTCCGGCCCACGGAAGCCGCGGATCTCGCCGTCGGCCCGCTGCAGCGCCAGCCGGATGGCCTCGACGGTCGTCGTCCCACCGGAGGTCAGGGACCGCAGCGCCTCGACGACCGCCTCGGCAGCGGCTGCTCCACCGGCGTGGCCCCCCATCCCGTCGGCGACCGCGAACACCGGCGGGGCGGCCAGGTACCTGTCCTGGTTGTCCTCCCGCTGGCCCACGGCGGTGGCCGCTCCCCACGTCAGCTCGACCGGCGGCATCCACGCTCCACAACACGCATCGACGACAGGACGCCCCGCGGGGAAGACGAGGTGGGCTGAGCGTAGGTGGTCGGCGACACGCCGGCAGGACGCCCACCGGCGACCGCACCCGACGCAGAATGGGTGGCGATGCGCTCTCCCCGTCTCGGAGCCGTCGTCGGCTCCCTGCTCTGCCTGCTCCCCACCGCCTGCGCCCAGCCGACCGGCGGCGCCGGAACGGCGTCCAGCACGTCCAGCGCCACTCCCTCGCCCAGCTCGAGCGCCGAGATCGACCCGGTCGACGCCGTCCTCGCCGAGCTGGACCGCCGCGAGCAGGTCGCCCAGCTGATCGTCGTCGGGGTCGCGCTCACCGACCTCTCCCCCGCCGACGACTTCGTCGCAGAGGGCATGGGTGGTGTCTTCCTCCAGGGCCGCAGCAGCACCCCCGCCGACGAGCTGGCCACGGAGACCGCACGGTGGGCGGAGTCGGCCCCCGGGCCGCGTCCGTGGATCGGCGTCGACCAGGAGGGCGGTGCCGTGCAGACGCTCTCCGGCCCGGGCTTCGCCGACCTCCCCCCGGCCGCCCACCAGGGCGCCATGTCGGACGAGGAGCTGGCGGCGCTCGCCGACGACGTGGGCGCGTCGCTGGGCGGTGCGGGCATCAACCTCAACCTGGCGCCGGTCGTCGACGTCGTCCCCGCGGGCACCGAGGACGCCAACGCGCCCATCGGCGCCTGGGACCGCCAGTACGGCAGCACCGCGGAGGACGTCGTCCGTGCGGCCGGCGCGGTGGCCGACGGCCTGGCCGCGCACGGGGTCACGCCCACGCTCAAGCACTTCCCCGGCCTGGGCCGGGTGGCGGAGAACCCCGACGAGAGCCGGGACGTCACCGACGACGTCACCACCCGCGAGGACGAGCAGGTCGCCGCCTTCGGCGCGCTCGCCGGCTCGGACGCCGAGCCCTTCGTGATGATGTCGTCGGCCACCTACACGCATATCGACCCCGGCACGCCGGCCGTCTTCTCCCCCGTCGTCGTCGACGACCTGCTCCGCGGGCAGCTCGGCTTCGACGGGGTGGTGATATCCGACGACATCGGCGCCGCCCAGGCCGTGCAGGACACCCCGATCACCGAGCGGGCGGTCCGCTTCATCGAGGCCGGCGGCACCCTCATGCTCACCATGGACGCCGGCGCGGTGGACGAGATGGTCGACGCCGTCGTGGCCCGCGCCGAGGCCGACCCCGCGTTCGCGGCCGAGGTCGACGAGGCGGTCCGCACGGCGCTCACGGCCAAGGCCCGCGCGGGGCTGCTGGGAAACCCGTGAGGGACGGCGTTACCGACCGTCCGAGCCGGCGTCACACGCACGTCCTCCGTCCCGGTGAGCGGCCCAGCCGTTGAGGTGACCATGCAGTGCCACCGGCTCCGGAGTCGTGGTCGGCGGCCGCACCCTCGCAGTCGTGATCGGCTTCGGGAGGGCACGCGGTGCGGCGCGGCGGGAGTGGCGGCGGTTCGAGACGCCGGAGTACGCGGCGGCCGTGTCCCTGGAGGTCCGCCTCCGGCAGGAGCACGGTGACCGCCGTGCCGCCCGGTCGGTCGCCTTCGAGGCCCTCGAGCAGGTGCGGCGGCGCTCCGGCTCGCCTCAACTCACCACGCTGGCCTATCGCCGGACCCTCCGCATCTCGTCGGACGCCCTGCGGGACCGCCGCGCCCAGGGGGTGGGTCCGCAGCGCCACGACGGATCGCGGCCCTGGGGCCCGGGTCGGTGAGGGAGACGGGAGCCTCGTCTGCCCGGCAACGGTGAGTGGGCGGTCATCGACGGGGACGTGCGCCGCCCCGGCTACCGTCGAGGTGTGCTCCGCTGGCTCTTGGCAATCGTCATCGCGGGGATCGTGTCGGCCTTCGCCTTCCTCCTGCTGACCGGGGAGTACGTCAACGACGGCGCCGTTCTCGTCCAGCTCAGCGAGGACCGCGGCATCCACGAGGGCGACCTCTTCATCACGACGGGCTGGGCGATCGCGCTGCTGTCCGAGGCCGGTCTCCTGTTCATGGGAACACGCGGCCGGAACTGATCTGGGTCAGCTGGCGGCGTCCATCTCCGGCCAGGACTCCGCCAGCCGGGCGAACCAGGCCACCTCCTCGGCCAGCCCCCTGTCCAGGTCCACGGTCGGCCGGAACCCGAGCAGCTCGCGGGCCCGCTCGGTGCGGCACAGCACGGTCCCGGCCCGCCGCGCGCCGACGTGCCGCGGCGGCGGGGGCAGCTGACCGCGCTGGGCGGCCACTGCCTGCCGCACCCGCTGCGCCAGCGCCACGGTGCGCTCCGCCGTCCCGCTGCCGGCGTTGACCAGCCGGAACCGGTCGCCGTCCGGCGACACCGCCGGCGGCCGGGCCACCGCGCGCAGGACCAGATCCGCGGCGTCCTCCACGTGCAGGTAGTCGCGCAGTTCCAGCCCGTCCCCGGCGATCGTCGCCGGATGCCCGGCCAGCCCGGCCCGGATGAACGTCGGCACCGCCCACGGCATGGTCTCCCCGGGCCCGTAGAGCGTCGTGAAGCGCAGCACCGTGGCCTCCGGACCGCCTGCTGCGGCGACCACCCGCAGCTGGTCCTCCAGCGCCAGCCGCGCCGCGGCAGCGGAGTCCTCCGGCGTCGGCCGCATCGACTCGTCCACCGGGGTCTCCGGCGCGCGCCCGTAGACCTCCACCGAGCTGCCGAGGACGACGTGCCCCAGCCCGTCCCCGAGCGCCGCGAGCAGCTCCAGGGTGCCGGCCACGCCCACCGCCACGTGGTGCCGCGCGGTGCCGGTCGCCGTCCGCTCCCCCCGGGGCACCGGGACCGGGTCCAGGTGCACCAGCTGCTCGGTGCCCGCCGCCCGGCGCGCCACCCGCCGGGCCGCCTCGGGCCGCCACCACTCCGGCTCCTGCACCAGCTCGACGACGCCCTCGCGGATCGCCCGCCGCACCGGCTCACGCCACCCCGGGTCGGCACCCACGACGGCGACGCGGCACCCGGCGCGCAGCAGTCGAGGCACCAGCGCGGCCCCGAGGAAGCCCGTGCCGCCGGTGACGAGCACCGGCATGCCACGCAACCGACCGTCGTCCACACCGTCCGGGTCGGTCCCCCGCACGCCCCCACCTCCTCGGCGCGACGTCCGCGCCCGTTGGCCGACGGAGGCTAGGGGCGGGGCAGACGCGACGGAACCGTCCGGTCCGCGCCACGGGGGTGGCGTCCGCGTGTGCTGACCGGGCGTGTCGTCGTCGGGCCCCGGCGTGCCGCCCGCCCGGGACGGAGGTCCCTGCCCGGCGACGGCCCAGCCACGAGGGGTGATGGGGCGGGGCCCATGTCACCCCGAGGGGTGGGACGCCTCCAGCAGGGCGGGAGAGAATCCGATCACACGGTCATGCCCATCGCGCACAATCCGTTCTCGGTCTCGCTGCCGGTCTCCTCCCTGCTCCCGCCGGAGGACGACGTCACCAGTCTGCTGCCCGGCCCCAACTCGGTCTCGGCCCACCTCGCCGAGCGCCTGGCCGTCGTGCCCACAGTCCCCGGGGCACTGATCGTGCTCGGCCTGATCCGGCGCCACGAGACCGGATCGACCGCCCCCGGCAGCCTCGCCGCCGCCACCTCGGTCGTGGCTCGCTCGCTGCGCGGCGACGACTGGCTGGGCCGCTCGGGCCCCGACGAGTTCGCCGTCCTGCTGCGCGGCACCGCCGCGGACGCCGAGGCCGCCGCCGCCCGCATCGTCGGCGCGATCACCGAGCTCGACATCCCGGGTCTGGGCGCCTGCGCCGGCGTCACCGCGCTCGAGGAGGGCACCACCGCCGCCGAGACGCTGCGCCGCGCCGTCCTGTCCCTGCAGACCGCTCGCTCGCAGGGCGCCGGCCGGGTCATCCGCCACTCCGGGACCCGCTGAGCCGACGGGCGTCCCCGACGCCGTGGACGCCCGTCTCAGCTCCTCCCCCGCCGCCATCGGGCCAGCTCCGCCCGCAGCCGTGTGGACTCCGCGTCGTCCCCCCGCGCGCGGGCCCGCCGCAGCGCCCGCCTGAGCCGGGCGCGCCGCGACACCAGCACCCACGACACCGCCGCGAGCAGCGCGAACCCGGTCAGCCAGCCGAACACCTCGGGGTTGCCCGGCGCCCCGGTCGCCTCCCACACCGCATAGCCGATCACGTAACCGAGGACGACGACCAGCAGCACCGGCACCGCGAAGACGAAGACCCCCACGTCTCCTCCTTCGCCGTTGCCGCCCGCGCCGGACGCACCCGCTCAGCGTGCGCCGAGTCGCGGCTCCCCGCCCGCCGGCCACGTCCCTGCCGGATGAAGTGCCGCTCCCGACGACTGCTCCTGCAACGACCCCGCTTCCTCGACCGCTGGAGGTGGAGTGCCGAACCGGAGCAGGGGCACCGAGCGGTTGCGTCTAGTCCTTCCTCCCGCCAACCTGACCAGACCGCACGGTGTGTCCGTCGCCGCTGCCGGACCGAGCAGGAGGGACCGGAGACGTGCCGCGCATGTTCCGAACCCGGCCATGCGCCTGGCTGCTACCGCCGGTCGTCGCCGTCGCCATCGCCCTGATCGACGTGGTGTTGAGATCTCGGTTATGGCCGCTACCGGTCGTCGGGCTGCTCGATGGACCCGCGCACCTCGCCACGGCCTGGCTCGCACTCCGGGCACTGGCGCCCCGCAGCACGCCGCCGTGGCTGTGGGCGACGGCACTGGCGGCATCCGTGGTGATCGACGTCGACCACGTCCCGATGTATCTGAGCGACGGCGGCTTCACCGTGAACGGGGGGCGGCCACCCACGCACAGCCTCGCTCTGGCCGTCCTGCTGGTGGCGATAGGCCTGGCCGGCCGGGCAACGCGGTGGGCGCTCGGCGCGGCGATCGGGGTGCTCCTGCACTTCGTCCGGGACGTGGCCACCGGTCCGGGCCTCCCCCTCCTCTGGCCGGCGAGCCACACGGCCATCCTGGCCCCCTATCAGGCCTACCTGATCGCGGTCGCCGTCCTGGCACTGGTGGCCGCTTACCGCAGCCGTCCCCGCACGGAGATGCAACCGGTCCAGGCGTCGAGCCTGCAGACGTCGGAGTCGCGGCCGCAGACATCGGATCAGGGCCGGCCGCCGCCGTGAAAGCACCCGTGTCGAGTGGAACGGGACCGGGCGTTCGACAGCGCACGACACCGCGGCTGCGCCCCGGCCACACACCCTCACGCCACGGGGCCATGCTCCAGCGGGTGAGTGCGCCTGACCGACCTCGACGCCTCGCTGGTGGAGGCCCACGGTAGGACGGGCTCGGCGGATCACCGGTGCTCCGCACCGGTCGGCGCCCGGCGCCGCTCCAGGTTCCTGCACTCCCAGCCGGGAGGCGGCCGCGCCCTTCCAGGCTCCTCAAGCCGTGCCACCGCCGTTGCGCTGCACCGGCACCATCACCGCCCGCTCATCGTGCGGCTGAGTCTGCAGTCAACTGGCGGCGGCCCTCCACGGCGGCAGGTAGTACGTCTCCGGCGTCGCCGGGATGTCGCCGGTCGGGAACAAGGCGTCCGCTTGGGTGCGGTAAGCGCGGATCAGATCCGGTCGACGGTGGATGCCCTCGTCCCACGTGATGCGCGTCAGCCGGTGCGCCGAGAGATAGGTCGGGTCCGGTTCATGCCTCCTGTCGTACGGAAAGTCGGAGTAGTGGACGCGGGTGCGGTGCCGCTCGCCGAGGCTCCTCGTCAGCAAGTGGTCGACGTGCCGGCCCACCCCCACAGGACTCAAGACGACTGCGGCATCGATCCGCTCGGCCAGGGTCCGCACCTCGTGGTGGAGGAGTTCGAGCAGCGCCCGGTCGCCGCGTGAGACGCGCCCCCGGTCGATGTCCAGCCGGAAGGTGGGGTACCGGTGCACGACCTCGGGAACGACGCGGCCGATCCGGGTCAGCGTCCGACCCACCTGCCGTTGGCGGAAGAGGGCGTCGGTGATCCCCAGGTGGACGTGCTCGACGCCCAGGCCGGCGAGGACCTCGATGTCCTCGCGGCGCCGTTCGTCGTACAGGTCCAGCGCGCCCGTCGCCGCGCACTGGCGCAGATAGGTGCACGCGGCACGGGTGTGCGGCGGCGGGGCAGCGGCGGAGAAGACCGTCGCCACGGTGATCGGCAGCCGCCTGCCGAGCGTGCTGAGCAGCGCTCCGCAGGACAGGACCGCGTCGTCGAGGTGGGGAGACAAGAAGAGGAGTCCCCGACCCTCTGCCTCGGCATCCTCCATCAGGGCGCGGAGCTGATCACTCATGACGCGACCCTCGCCGCGACGGGCCTGTCCCGGCGCAACTCACGAAGGAGCACCACTGCGACGAGGGCGACGCAGAGACACCACAGGGCCGGCAGTGTCCGAGCCGCGGCCAGCGCCGCTGTCAGGGCCACGGCGACCGCGAGGCCGAGCAGCGCCCGGCGGAGCGTGCCTGCGGGCAGCAGGGGGCCTGCGGCGGTCCAGACCACGCCGGCCGCGGCGAGCGCTCCGAGGGCGACACCGACGGCCAGACCGGGTACCGCCGCCATACGCCAGCCGAGGAGGGTGCCCGTGGTCAGCAGTCCCGCGGCGACCAGCAGGGACACCTGGGCTCGTCGGTACGCGTGCAGGGCCAGCAGGACGGTGGTGAACATCGTGACGGAGGCGAAGCCGACCCCGGCCGTAGCGAGGACCGGCATCAGCCGCAGCGAGGCGGCGTAGCGCTCCGGGAAGACGAAGAGCATCACCTCGCGCGGCACCGTGGCGACCACGGCGGCGGCGGAGAAGGCAAGGAGCGCGAAGGAGCGCAGCGTCGCCCTGAGGATGCCGGGGACGTCCGGGGCGGGGCCGCGGAGCAGTGGGAAGGCCACGGCGACCGCGCCGGCGGCGATGAAGACAGGGGCCTTGGACAGGGTCGACAGCGCCTGGTAGCCGGCGCTTTCCAGGGGGGGTGCGTGGAGCGCGGCGATCAGGACGACGTCGGCGCCGATCAAGGACGAGGAGATCAACTGGGTGAGCGCGATGTCCCCCGTCTCGGTCCACCGCCGACGCTCCAGGAGGACCTGTGGCCGCCAGGCCAGGTCACGGCGCATCGCGCTCGGTGCGGCGAGCAGCACGATCGCGACCCCCACTGCGAAGCCGGTCAGCGCGCCACCTGCCCCGAGGCCCAGGAGGACCACGCTGACGCTGACGAGCACGCGCGTGGCCACCTCGGAGAAGGTCATGACCGCAACGCGGACGAAGCGCAGTTCCCCGTGCAGCCAGGCCCACACCGGGCTGCACGCGAAGAGGACCAGAGCCGAAGCCACGACCGCGACCACCACTGTCGGCGGTGCGAACGTCGCCGTGATCAACCCCGTCACCAGGGCGGCGACTGCGCCGGCTGCTGCCGCGATCGACCAGGCGAACGCCATGCCGCGATACCGCTCCTCCGAGCGGCGGGGGTGCCCACTGATCACGTGCATGAGGGGCAGCGGGATCAGTGCCGAGGCGAAGACCCCGACGGTACCGAGCAGCGTAGCGGCCGCTGCGTAATCGCTGAACGAACGCGCGTCGAGGAGGTGGGCGAGCAGCAGCGAGCCGCCGTAGCTGAGGACTGCCACTGTCCCCATGGCCGCCGACACCACAGGTCCCTGCCGGGTGACGAGGCTGCCGTTCGCGGGGGTCGACGAACGGTCGTCTCCGGCAGCGACCGCACCGACCGGGGTCGCCCCTGCGCTCATGGCCGTTCCCCGTCCGGACGCCGGTGACGCAGGGCCAGCACCCGGCCGGCTGCGGCGTGCAGGCCCTGATCGGCGGCGGTCACGGGAAGGCGTTCGAAGCGGAGCACCTCGTAGGAAAGGGGGGCGGCGCCGAGCCACTCCTTGAATTTCGCCACTCCGGAACCCGGGTCCGAGTCGCCGAAGTGGAACCAGCGGGCGTCTCCGCGGCAGGCGTCCTCGATGGCCAGCGACTTGAGCAGTGCGCCGGCGTTCGTGCGCTGGGCCCGATCCTTATCGATTGCCGACATCCAGGAGACGACGTGCTCGCCGGACGTCAGGAAGACGTTCACGGCCACGGGCTCACCCTCCAGGTGCGCCGTCCACACGCGCAGCATGGGCCGCAGCAGTCGAACGGCGGAGGCCAACTGGTGAGCGCGGTCCCGCCGTTGCTCGACCAGGCGCGCCAGCCAGCGCGGCTGCTGGCGCTGCTGCGCCCACCGGTCCACCGATCGGCGGTTGAGTTCGGTGAAGTCCGCCACTGCCCGGTCGTCCACATCCGTGCGGATCTCGAGACCGTGCTTCTGCCCGGAACGGATGTTCTTCCGGGCGACCTTGTGGAACCGGATGGACCACACCCTCTCGAAGCCGCCTTCCAGGTCCAGGACGTGTCCGAGGAGGGGAACCCGCAGCGCGCCCTCCGGTGCGACCGCCGCCCAGGTCGGTGCCACCAGGGGATTCGGGCTCAGCGAAACGCGTACCAGGGGGCGCCGGGCCAGGTCGGCGAGGACGGCCTCGGCCTCAGCAGAGGACGGCTTTCCCCCCGGGACCAGCACCCCGCCGTTGCCCATACCGTGCGGCATCGACTCCTCAGCGACCCTGACGCCGGCCCACGTGCGGCTGAGCAGGGGCAGGACCATGCGGCGCCCGTGCGGGAACTCGTACAGCCGGCTGGCATCGGTGTGGCGGCGTGTGCGACACAACCAGTCCGTCCACTCGGGCGTTTGGGTCGGCAGGGCGAAGGGGTCGGCGTCCAGTACCTCGCGCCACGCGGAGCGTGGCGCCGGCGAGACGACGCGCACGTCCCGGAGGTCGACGGCTGGGGGGATACGAGTGGTCCTGGTCATCTGCGTGTCTCCGAGCGGGACGGGGCGGACGGAGCAGAGGGCTGGGAACGGGAACGGCCGACAGCTGAGAGGTAGGCGTCCGCCTGCCGGCGGGCCAGGTCGTCCCAGTCGAACCGAGTAGCGAAGGCACGGCCGGCCGCACCGAGGGCGAGCACCCGATCCGGAGCGGCGTACAGGTCGGCGAGCTCGTCTGCCATGGCCGCGACGTCGAAGGGCGGCACCAGGCGGCCACAGGCCCGTGGCACGACCTCGCGGAGGCACGGGATGTCGAAGGCCACGACAGGCGTGGCCGTGGCCAACGCCTCGACGGCCACGATGCCGAAGGTCTCGGCCCGTGACGGCACCACCACCAGGCGGCTTCCCGCCAGCAATGCGGCCTTCGGCTCTCCCGCCACCCAGCCGACGAACCGGACGCGGTGCTCGATGCCCAGGCGCCGGGCGAGCTGCCGGACGCGGTCCTCGTCGGGTCCCACGCCGGCGATGACGAGGTCCCCGTCGATCCGGCTCTCGGCCGCCGCCCAGGCCTGCAGCAACATGCCCAGGCCCTTGCCCTCGAGTTCGAGGCGCCCCAGGCACAGGACGTCTCGGCCGAGCTGAGTCGGCCGCGCGAACAGGGCGGGGTCGACCCCGTTGCCGATCACCTCGACCTCGGCAGTGGGGTTCATGGCCGACACCCGCTCGGCGATGCCCTGCGAGACGGTGATGAGCCGGCGATGGGAGCGCACCGCCGCGCGCTCGATGAGGTGGAACGGCAGCTTGTACTGGCGCGCCTTCTCCCGGGCGTGCAACCACTGGACCATGCCGATCACCGGCCGGCGGGTCCAGAGCGGGACCGCCATGCTGGAGAACGGCGGCAGGGAGTCCTCGATGATGACGTCGGCGTCCTGGTGAGCCCAGACGGCGCCAGGCAGCAGCGCCACGTAGCCGAGCAGGCGGGTGAGCCGGTTGGCGCCCTTACCGATCCCTACGTGCTCGTACCGCACCCCGCCTCGCACATCGTCGACACAGCCGGGGTAGCGGGTGGTGAGGACGGTGACCTCCATGCCGGTGTCAGCCAGCCGTCGGTTGATCTCCTGGGTCCGGACGGAGCCGCCACCAGCGCCGGGCATGACCGGGTCCTCGAACCCCAGGTGCAGGACGCGCAGCGGGGCGGGGTGCAGGGCCCGCCCGGTCATGCGCAGCTCTCCTCGACCGAGATCCCGCTCGGGTCGTCTTTGACGGCGCGGATCTGGGTGGCGAACATGCCCAGAGTGGCTGGGGCGCTGCACAGGTCGTCCTCGAAGGCCCACATCAGGAGTGACAGCCCGCAGTCGCGGGCGTACTGGGGCGCCTGCAGCATCTGCTCGGCAAGGCTGTCGGTCAGGGCGTTGCCCCCGGTCCGCGGCGTGTCCGGTGACCCAGGGTTCTCCCCGATCACGTCCAGGCCAGCGCTCCGGGCGTTGGCGATCGTCCAGCGGAACGAGGACCAGCGCACCACCTCGGGATCGCTCTCCAGGTCGCGGTCGCTGTCCTCAGGGCGGCAGCTGTCCTCGGCCGGGGACCGTCGGCGGGCCGTCACCGCCGTGGCGTCGTCCACGCTGGCGGTGTCGGCAAGCACCGCACCCTGCCGAGGGCTCTGGGACTGTGCCAGCCGCTGTGCGATGTGATGCAGCTGCTCGGGGTAGTACAGGCCGGCCTCGAGGCTGCCGTCATCCGTGGCCATGGTCCTGCCGTCGAGCCGGGCGGCCACGGCTGCGGTGAGGTCCCGAGGCAGAGCGCCCCGCCCGGCCAGCGGCAGGTGGATGTCCCGCTCGAAGCCCTGGTCGCGAAGTGTCTGTGCCAGCCAGATCACCGCGTCCGCCACCGACTGCGAGTACCAGCGGAACCAGGTGCGGACGTCCTCGGGTCGGACGTCCCTACCGTTCCAGGTCGGTGAACCCGGCGTCCATCCCGGCATGGGACTGACCGAGACGTCCTCGGCGAGCCCGGCGCCGGTCTGGGCAGCCTCGTCGAACGCCCAGAACGGACGGGCTGTCGCGGGGCTCGTACTCTCCGTCGGGTAGCCGAGTTCGCCGTTGTACCCCGTACCGACGCGGATCGCCGCGACCGAGTTGAGCAGCACGACGCGGTCGAGTTCGGCCAGGTATCCCCTGACAGCGTCACGGACTGCGGCGCTGAAGACCACGTTCGGGACGTCAGCGGGCCCGAGCCCGCCGGCTTGGTCCCGGTACGTGCCCGCGGCGAGCTCCCCCACCCAGGGCGGCGCCGCGTGCAGGCCGAGGGTCAGGACCACGCTGAGACCGGCTTGAGCGCACGTGTCCAGCATCTGACGCACCCGATCCTGATAGACCCGGTCATACCGACCGGGAGCAGGCTCGAACGCGCCCCACGTCAGCTCGACCTCGGCGTACCGCACGCCGGACGCGCGCAGTGCCGCGACCCGGTCCGGGTCGCACGTGGACCCCAGGACACCGAAGTTGAGCCCGGGACCGTCGTCCATGGCGCTCTGCGATCGCGTCGCCGTGACGAGCACGGTAGTGGCGGCCAGGAGCGCGAGTCCGGCGGCCAGAGCTCGCCTCCGGAACCGACGTCGGGCGGGTCGTGCGGCGTCGATAGCCACCTCAGGGACCGCCATCGTGGCTCCCGCTGGTGTGCTGACCACCGGTGCCGGCGTCGAGCGCCTCCGGCGGAGGGCCGCCCACGCCGTCCGCGGCACCTCTCTCCAATGTCTCCCGGTCGATGAACCACAGGAGTGTTTCCCCATTGGTCTCTCCCCTGTCGAGAAACAGCACCGTCGCGTGGCGTTCCAGCCAGGACAGCAATTCGGGATGGGCCATCGCATAGCCCTGCTCGATCGGATGGCTCACCGTCAGCACGTACTGGGCGCCGTTCTCGTGCAACAGCGGGGCGGTGGTCCAGAGCCCGTACCGCGGATCGAGGCCGAACGCGCGGGCCGACGTGTCGTTGGTGACGCCGACACGGGCTCCGGCCGGGAGCTCCTCGGCGGCCCACCTGTCGTACTGCAGGAAGCCGTCGTCGTCGGCCAGTTCCAGCCGCAGGCCCATGAAGACGGCCGCAGCGAGGAACAGCGACATCAGCACCGTGGCGGGTCGACGGAGCACCGGCCACCGGCAGGCCAGCTCGACGGGGGCGATAGCGATCGCCATGACCGACGCCAGCACGACCGGGTAGCCGAACTGCTCCTCGAGGGTGCCGAAGGCTGCCAGGTACAGCCCGAGCATCCCCATGATCATGGCGGCGAGGCCGACCAGCCGGCGCCCCGGATGACGGCTGAACGCGGCGATCAGGCCGGCCAGTGGGCAGATCGCCAGGAGCACGTAGCTGGTTGCGTACTGCTGCGCCTCCTCGATGAGCCGGCTGACCAGGCTGGGCGCGTTGGGGGCGTTGAAGCCACTGATCTGGGGTTCACCCGAGAGCCGGGCCAACCCCTGTTGCTTGGCCTCAATCCAGTTCCCCAGGTATCCGGTCAGCCACAGCACCGACAGGTAGAGGGTGTACGGCAGCGCGGAGCCGACCAGGAAGACGGCGGCCTCCCGGAGGCGGAGCGTGTGTCTCCACAGCACCGCAACCAAGACCGGCAGCACGGCGAACACGACGAGCACGTCCTTGGTCATGACGCCGTAGCCGGCGAGGACGCCACCCCCCAGCAGACGGAGGAACCACCGACCGCGCTCGGGTCCGGCCAGGTAGTCGATGACGACGAGCAGGCCCGCGATGACGAACAGGCAGGCCGATGTCTCGAGGAACACACGGCTGTTGTTTCGCAGCACGAACGGCTCCACGACCAGGACAGCCGCAACCCAGAGCGCCGGTGCCGTCCCGGCGATCCGACGGATCAGCAGGAAGGCGAGAGCGACCGTCAGCGCGCCGAGGACGGCGGTGAGCCACCGGAGGTCGTAGACGAGCGTCATGCTGTCGGCGGTCTCCAGCCCCAGGACCCGGATGACGGCGCCCGCGATGAGGAAGAAGCCTGGTGGATGGAGGAAGAAGGGGCCGTCGGCGAGCCGGGGCATCTCACCCCGGCCCGCCGACGCACCGAGGTCGGCGTACAGCATCTCGTCGACCCACAGCTCGAAGCCGTGGACCAGCCCGAATGAGCGGACACCCAGGGCGACGCCGGCCACGGCCGCAGCGAGGACGACGGGCGAGGAGTGATTGACCCAGCCGTCGCGCACGGCCACCAGGGCCCGGGGGACCCGCAGGGCGGGTCCCCCGGCGGCGCGCGCGCGAAGGTCTGCGGCAAGGGTCACGCGATTCTCCCGGTGCCCACGGGAGGGATGTCGACGCGGGGGAGCCTGGACCCGGTCGGGCCGGCGAGCAGCAACCGGCGGTCGACGAGCCGCAGCGAGACGCCACGCGCCCCGATGCGGTTCAGCACAGCCGGCGCGTCGAACTCGTCGCAGCCGGTCAGCACGACCGACGTCAGGTCACCCTCGTCGACCACCTCGTCGGTGACCCGCACCGCCGCGCGGACCGCATTCGCGCTCGTCCGCCGAAAGCGTGCCAGGACGGCCATGTCGGAGCGGGCGGAGCGGCGGTCGAGTTCCCGGCCGGACCGGCGGACAGTGACCCTGCCCATCTCCGAGAGCACGACGCTGGCGAGGAGATCGGCGCTGCGGTCCCAGGAGAAGCACGCCGCCCAGTCGCGGCAGGCGCTCGTGATGGTTCGGGCCCGCTCCGGGTCGGCGAGCTGTTCGATCGCGGCCACCAGCGCGGCCCCGAAGTCGGCCGGCCGGTCCACGAGCCACCCGGTCTCCTCGGCGAGCACCGAATCGCGGATCCCGGGTGCCTGGAGTGCCAGGCAGGGCACACCCCAGGCGGCAGCCTCGATGACCGAGCAGCCCCAGCCCTCCGCGACCGAGGTGGAGGTGGTGAGCCACGCCTGGTCGAGGAGCGTGTCCCGCACCTCGTCCGTCACGCGGCCGTGGAACCGGACGGTCGACTGCAGGCCGAGATCGGCGGCAAGACCCTGCAGTCGCCGGCGGTCCGGGCCGTCCCCCGCGATCTCCACGCGGAGACCAGGAAATCGTCCGGCGGCCGTGGCCACGTGCTCGAGCAGCAGGTCGATCCGCTTGTGCGGGACCAGCCGGCTGACCACGACGACGGTGGGCACGGCGGCCCGTCCGCCGCCGGCTACAGCGGGGGGGACCGTTCCGTTCGGCACCACGTGAACGGGCCCGGTGAACCTGAGCCGTCGGCGCAGCTCGGTGCGCGTGGACGGGGAGACTGCCGCAACGGGACGGTCCGCATAGACCCGGCGGGCCAGCGGTCCCTCGAGCAGCCGGCCGACGGCCGCCATCGGGGCGCTGAACCGGGTGGCGAACTGATCCTGGTGCACGTGATGCACGACTTGGACGACGGGCACCTCCCTGCCGGCGAACAGCGGGGCGAAGAAGGGGATACCGTTCTGGCAGTCGACCACCGCGTCGAAGTGGTCATGGGTACGCAGGAGCCGGACGGCGGTCTGCGCATACACCGACAGCGGTCCGCCTGCACGCAGCACGCGCATGCCGTCCAACCGGTCTCTCGCCGGCTGGCCATCGGCCGCGGCCGTGAACCACGTGACGGCGGCTCCGGCCCCGACCCAGCGCCTGCCGATCTCGTGCATGTACTGCTCGGCCCCACCGGCCAGGGGGTGCCGTATGTCTCGCCAGTTCAGCACCAGGATCCGCGCGTCCCGGAGTCCTGCCACCGTGCCGGTCACGACGTCCACCCCGCAGTGAAGCGCGGCAGGCTCAGCACGTCACCGAAGCTCGCTATGCCGTCGTGCCAGCACCGGAACGACGACCCTCTGGCGTCAGTCCAGGTCACCGGCAGCTCGACGATCCGGTGACCGTCCCACTGCAGCTGGCGTAGCAGTTCGACATCGAAGGCGAAGCCAGTCGTCCGGCAGCTGACCAGGGCATGGGTCACCGCTTCGCGCTCGAAGAACTTGAAGCCGCACTGGGTGTCCCACACGTCCTTGACGAGAGTCCGCGCCAGAAGGCGAAACGCGGCTCCACCGAGCCTCCGCCCCGCAGGCTGCGGCTGGGCGAACTGCGCCCCGGGCGCGTGTCGGGAGGCGATCACAGCCGACGCGCCGCCCCGGAGGTGGACCATCGCTGCGGCGAGGGTTTCCACCGGCGTGGCGAGGTCGGCGTCGAAGAAGCCCACGAACCGGGACCTGCTGCTCAGCAGGGCGCGCCGTACGGCAGCTCCCTTTCCTGGACGGGCACAGCCTACGAGTTCCACCGGCACCCGGCTCCCGGTGCGGTCGGCGAGGGCTCGGACGACGTCCGCGGTGTCGTCACAGCTTCCGTTGTCGACCACGACAACGCGCGAAGACCAAGGCTGTTGGCGTAGGAACTCGACGGTTCTCTGCAGGGTGGTCGGCAGGCGGCGAGCCTCGTTGAACGCGGGGATGGCCACCTCGAGCTCGACGGCGGAGCGCCCCGTTTCGAGGGTGCCGACGACGGCTGCTGGCGCCGCGGCCCGCTGTGCTGACGCTGGGCCGGGGTGGAGCCGTAGCGGGTGGTTGACGATGCGCTGAGCGGGAACGTGGATCGTGCGTTCGGAACTGTCTGTCTGACTCATCGGAGCGGTTTCCTCAGGTGCAAGATGGTCGTGACGACGCAACGGATTGGTGCAGGTGGGCTCAGGGTCGGGCTCGTTATGGGCGGTCGTGACCGCCGTGGCGATGCAGGAGGGAGGGCGCACGGCGCCCCGGCACATGCCGTGCGGGGTCAGTCGGGACGGACTCCCGGACGGTCGGCGTCTCGGACGGGCCGGCTGGCGTTGTCGCAGGAGTAGCGGGCGGAGCTCCCGCTTACGGAGCGGGTGCGGACGTCGCGCAGCACGGCGAGTTGCGCTACCGAGCCGGAGCTCTGGCCGATCACTGTTCCGAATCCCCCGCAGTGACCCCCGGTGCCCACCGGTGAGGCCGGTCCCGGCGGGGGCGCGCTCAGGGGAGTGGGCGGAGTGGTGTGGTGAACGGGCTGACCTGGTGCGGCCACAGGACTTGTATCAGACAGGGTGGCATGCACATCGTCCACGACGCTGGCCTGGCCGACCCGAGCCGCACCGCCGACCGAGGACTCTGCCAGCCGGCGGTCCTCCGTGACTGCGGGGGCGCCCGGGGGTGTGGCAGGCACCGACGGCGGGATGGGCAAGTCCACGGCCGAGGTCGCGACCGGCGCGGTCAACGTGCCGACAGGCGACGATGACGACGGCTCGGGCGCGCGCCTCGGCGCGTTCGGCTCCGGCGTAGCCGGGACGCTCCGCGCCTCCGGCTGCGTGGTTTGGCTGTTTCGCTGCAAGTCCTCGAGCGGGTCGCGGTCCCAGTCCTCAGCGCGGGCGGTCTCGGCGTCGCTGTTCCGCTGCCAGCGCTCGAGCGGGTCGCGGTCCCAGTCCTCAG
>NZ_FNOT01000035.1 GCF_900107105.1 Geodermatophilus africanus | reverse complement strand
CTCGAGCGCGTAGGCCAGCGACTGGACGCGGGCGGCGTTCCCGCCGGCCTCGACCACCTCGGCGATTGTCTCGCCCGCCTGATCGACGCTGCGGAGGGTGACGAGTAGATCGTGGCGAGCCGTGTAGCCGGTGATCTCCTCGCCCTCGTGGCCGTGCCGCGGCCACACCGATACGTTCACCGTCTGCACGTCCCGCTCGGGCACATCCGCGACGCGCAGGGCGGCCAGAACGCGGCGCGCCGCCTCGTCAGCCGCCGTGAGCGCCTCGTCCACGTTCTCGGCGCTGGTCTCGACACCGATGGTGACCCGCAGGATGTCCGGCCTGCCGCTCGCGGTACCGACCCCCTCGACCTGCACGCCGGCCTCCGGGGCCGGATCGGCCGGCGCGGCGCGCACCTGCTGCGGGACGTTCAGGAGCGCCACCACGGCGACCGCACCGACGAGGCCGGCCACAGCGAGCGAGGGCAGAACACGACGAGCTGGCATCGGTCCTCCCGCGTCGGGGTGTGTCCTGCATCACGGGAGGTCAGGCGCGAAAGTTCCGGTGTGCAGATCACGACTTGGCCACGGCCGCCTGGCTGTACCTGGCCGGGACGTTGGTGACAGCGGTCTGGCTCGAACGAAGGAGAACCTCCGAGTGGGGTGTGGCTGGTCGAAGGCTCGCACCGCTCGGGAGGTCTCGTGTCCCACGTCAATGCCCGCATCACCGTCCTCGGCCGCAAGCTGATCGTCGCTCGGCACCGGGCCGGCTGGCGGCAGGCGCACATCGCCGCGGCGATGGGGATCTCCCGCACGTGCGTGGCAAAGTCGTCGACATCGTGACCGACGACATGCCGTTCGTCGTCGACTCGGTGACGACGGAGGTCATCCGGCACGGCCTCGGACTGCATCCGGAGATGTCCAGCCCGGTGTGCCGCACCGCCTTGCGCGAGGAGCTGAACCGCCGGGTGCCACCGAGCTCGGCCCACAAGGCGGCCGGGTGATCTCGCCGACCCCGGTAGCCGGCGTACAGCCGGCGGCGCTGTCAGTGCGCACATCTACGTACTGACCCGGGTCATCCCCGCGGCTAGATTTCCCGAGCGTAATCCGTGCCGGTCGAGCTCCCGATCGGCCCCTGCCTCGGGAGATCCCATGCGCCACCGCACCCATCACCACCGGACCGTGGCCGCCGCAGCGGCCCTCGTGCTGTCGGGCACCGGCGCCGGGAGCGCCGAAGACGTGCCCGCCGCTGCGAAGCCGACCGCGCCGGAGTGGTCGCTGTGACCGCGGCCGACGTGCCTCCCGGAAAGGTGCTGGAGCACCTCGAGGTGTTCCAGGCCATCGCCACCGCCAACAACGGCAACCGGGCCTCGGGCACGTCCGGCTACCGGGGCAGCGTCGACTACGTGGTCGGCAGGCTGAGGGCCGCCGGCTACGCCCCGCGGGTCCAGAACTTCTCCTTTCCCTTCTTCCAAGAGGTCAGCCCGGCCACGGTCAGCGCGGGCGGCAGGCAGCTCGCCGCCGCGGACGTCGCGGTCATGACCTATTCCGGCTCCGGGACCGTGACGGCACCGGTGCAGGCCGTGGGAACGACCGGCGAGCAGGCCGCGAGCACCAGCGGGTGCGAGGCCGGGGACTTCGCCGACTTCGTGCCGGGGAACATCGCCCTGCTCCAGCGGGGCACGTGCGCCTTCGGGGTGAAGGCCGCCAACGCGGCGGCCGCCGGGGCCTCCGCGGTGCTGATCTTCAACACGGGACTGCCCGGGGCGGAGGGGGCCGTCGCCGGCACCCTGGGCGAACCGGGGGTGACGACCGTCCCCGTGGTCGGCCTGAGCTACGCCGCCGGGGTCGCCCTGCTGGGCGGGGGCGAGGTGACGGTCAGCACGCAGACCGTCTCCGAGAGCCGGGAGACCTTCAACGTCCTCGCCGAGACTCGCTCGGGTGACCCGGAGCGCACGGTCATGGTCGGCGCGCACCTGGACAGCGTTCCGCAGGGCCCCGGGATCAACGACAACGCCTCCGGCTCCGCGGGGATCCTGGCCATCGCCGAGGTGCTCGCGGGCACGGAGACCGCCAACGCCGTGCGCTTCGCCTGGTGGGGCGCGGAGGAGTTCGGCCTGCACGGATCCCGCCACTACGTCGCGGACCTCAAGACCAACGATCCCGCGACGCTCGGGAACGTCGCGCTGTACCTGAACTTCGACATGATCGGCTCCCCGAACCACGGCCGCTTCGTCTACGACGGCGACGCCTCGGCGTTCGGCCCGGACGACGGCTCGGTGCCCGCCCCGGCCGGCTCGGCCGTGATCGAGGCGGCCTTCCACGAGCACTTCGGCTCCCTGGGCCTGGCCTCGGGCGAGACCGAGTTCAGCGGCCGCAGCGACTACGGGCCGTTCATCGCCGAGGGCATTGCCTCCGGCGGGCTCTTCACCGGCGCCGAGGGGATCAAGACCGTGGAACAGGCCGCGCTGTTCGGCGGCCGGGCCGGCATCGGCTACGACTTCTGCTACCACGCGTCGTGCGACGACCTCAGTAACATCGACCACCGGACGCTGGACGAGATGACCGGCGCGGCCTCCGCCGTGATGCTGCGCTTCGCCAACTCCCCCCTGGACCTCGAGGAGGAGGGCCGGCAGCTACTCGCCGCCGTGGCGCCCGTACCCGCCGCCACTGTCGACCAGGGACACGGCCCGAGCAACGCCGCCGAGGCGAGACAGCCGCGCTGAGGCGGCCACGGTGGGGCCGATGCGCCGGCCCCACCGCGGGGACCGAGGCCCGCACAGGATCCAACGGTTACGAGCAGGCCAGGCAGCCGCGCCTGTCCACACGTGGACGATGCTCTGGATGGACGTAACGCATGGATGGCCCGATGCCGTTGATCTTCAACGTGCGCGGAAAATTGATGTCGAGTCCCGCGCGTGTGGAGCCTCCGAGGACGCGGCGAGACGCCGACCCTCACCGCGCTCGCCGCGACCACTCGGGCAGGGAGACCGACCACCCGGGCAGCGCGGACTCCGTTGATCAAGCGGTGGGCACGACGACGGCGCGCCGCCGCTCGGCGCAATCGCCGAGTTCGAGCGTGACCTGATGCGCGAGCGCAACCCTCACCGGCCAGGAGACGGCACGGGCCCGTGGCTGCACGGGCCGCCGACGACACAAGCTCAGCGCGTCTACCGCTTACCTCGAACACGTGGGTGATGCTCCTGCTGATCAGCTTCCTGCTGCTGGCCACCCGGGCGGCGGACCCGCCGGGGCGACCAGGATGGCGTCCACGTCGGGGTGCAGGTGCACGAGGTCGGCGTCGGCCAGGTGGTGGCCAGGAACCCCCGGCCCGGAGTGCTCGGCGTTGTGGACGGCGTCGGTCACCAGCTGGGCCACGTGCTCGTTCTCCAGTCGGTAGAAGACCTGCGTGCCCTCGCGGCGGGTCTGCACCAGCCGGGTCATCCGCAGCTTGGCCAGGTGCTGGGACACCGACGCCGGAATCTTGCCGACCTCTGCGGCCAGCTCGTTGACCGACAGCTCCCGGCCGATCAGCGCCCACAGGATCCGGATGCGGGTCGCGTCGGCGAGCATCCGGAACACCTCGACGGCCAGGTCCACCTGGTCGGGCGGCAGCGGCCTGCGGCATTGCTGCATATCTGCGCGCCCACGCAGATGGTACGCCGCCGGGAACCTGGGGAGTCCGGGGCCGCGAGTAGTTGCCGAGCAGGCCACGGAGCGGTTGCGGGCCGAGTCGAACCCAGACAGGTCCGCCTCGCCACCAGTACTGCGCGCTACTCGACGGCTACGCTTAGAATTCGCCACTGGCAGTGGGGTGGCAGTGCGTTGACAGTCGCTAACGCCGCCGACACCTTTCTCGCTGCACGTGCAGAACTGGCGTCCCCGGAACGCCGGCACATCGAGGGCCCTCGCGTCCGCACAAGAAATGGCGAGCCTTCGGCGGCTGCGGTGCGCCTCGGTGCGGCTTCGAACGCAACAGTCCCGCTGCGATGCAAAACATCGGCTCGTCGCAGCGTCCCGTAAACCATGAACTCGTGCGGGGACCGTATGGCCGACATTGGTCCCGGCGCACTGACGCCGCTATGCCAGTCATAGTTCGCCGCCCGACAATCGACCAGGGGGAATGGCAGTGGTCACCATACGGACGCCCGAGAGCACGACCTTCACCTTCGACGTTCTTGGCCGCTACAGTTGCAACACCCTTCAGGAGGCCCTGGACAGTCAGCGGACCGATCATCCCGACCAGGGCGACGCCCGTCCGTTCGACTACATCATCGTTGGCGGGGGCAGTTTCGGCGCGGTGCTCGCGGCCAGGCTGTTCAACCTGGATGTGAGCCACCGTGCTCGGATCCTCGTGCTGGAGGCGGGGCCGCTGATCCTCTCGGAGCACGTGCAAAACCTGCCACCGGACTTCAGCCCGCCGCCGAAGGAGGAGCCCGGCTCCGTGTGGGGGGTGCCGTGGCAGCCCAAGAGCCCGAAGGACTGGAACAACAAGTTCCCCGGCCTGGCCTTCTGCGTGGGCGGCCGATCCCTGTTCTGGGGCGGTTGGTCGCCCTACTTCATCGACTCCGAGGTGGCTGATCCGTCCTGGCCGGCCAGCGTCGTCACCGACCTGACGACGAAGGTGCTCCCGGCCGGCAGCCAGAACCCGACGGAGTCCTACCTCGACACCGCCGCGCAACAGATCGGCACGGACGACACCAACGACTTCATCTCGGGTCCGTTGCACACCGCCCTCAAGCAGCGGCTGTTCAAGGGCCTCACCGCGCGCGCCGGCGGAGCCGCCGCCGATGTCCTGACCGGCAACCGCGGTGCCCTCAATGCCGAGGACGACCTAGAGGCGCCGCTGGCCGTCGCGTCCGCCTCACCCCGGCCCGGCATGTTCGCACTGAACAAGTTCAGCAGCGTCCAGCTGCTCTTCCGCGCGCAACGGATCGCCCAGGCCGAGGCCCAGGCGGCGGCCCGGGCCGAAACGCCCGAGAACCAGGGGAGGCTGCCGGAGATCCAGAACAGCAAGAAGCGCCTGATGCTGGTGGACAATTGCTACGTCACGCGCCTGGAGCGCAGCGGCAAGCGCATCACCCGCATCCACGTCAAGTACCGGGGTGCCGACGGCCAGGTCGACGTGCCGGCCAGCGGCAGGGTCTTCCTCGCCCTCGGCACCATCGAGAACACCCGCCAGGCCCTGGTCGCCGTGCCGGAGAAGCCGGAGATCGGCCGCAACCTGATGGCCCACCTGCGGTCCAACCTCACTCTCCGAGTGCCGCGGGACTCCTTCGCCGGGCTCCCTCCCGAACTGCAGGTCTCCGCGCTTTTCGTCAAGGGCATCCACACGCATCCCGTCGACAACAGCAAAGGTTATTACCACATTCAGATCACCGCTTCCGGCGTCGGGCAGTTGGGGATGAACTCCGAAGCCGAGCTGTTCAAGAAGATTCCCAACATCGAGGAGCTCGACCAGTTCCGGGACCTGACCGACAAGTGGGTCGTCCTGACACTCCGAGGAATCGGCGAGATGGTGGGCGTCAAGAGCTCCAATCCCCAGAACCGGATCACCCCCGGCGCGCCAGACGGCAATGGCGTGCCGTACGCGGACGTGCGGCTGGAGACCAACTGGGACGATCCGGCCGACCCGCGGATCACCGACAACGCCGACCCGAAGCGCACGAAGGACAATGACCTCTGGGACGCGATGGATGCGGCCAGTGAGGAGCTGGCGAAGATCTTCGCCAATGGAGGGACGATCGAGTACCTGTCCCGGCCCAACGAAGCGGGCAACGCCCACTGGCAGGACACCCCGCCCGCGACCGATCTGCGCCGTGACACGCTGAGCTCTACCCACCACGAGGCCGGCACCCTGTGGATGGGCGACGACCCGAACACCTCGGTGACCGACCCGACCGGCCGCATCTGGGAGGTCGACAACCTCTACGTCGTCGGCCCGGCGCTGCTGCCGACGATCGGGTCGCCGAACCCAATGCTCTCCGGCGTCGCCCTGACCCGCCGCACCGCCGACAAGCTCGCACCCACGCCGCTGGCCGTCACTCCCGAGGCGAACTTCATCTCCCTGTTCGACGGCACCGAGCGGACCTTCCAGCGCTGGCGGTCGGCCGGGCCGGGCACCTTCGCGCTGCAGGACGGGCTCCTGGTGGCCCAGCCCTCGGGTGACCAGACCGTCTTCTTCTACGCCGCCGAGACCTTCACCGACTACGTGCTGCGCCTGCAGTTCCGCCTGCCCGGGCCGGTCGACTCCTTCGGCAAGGTCATCGGCAACTCCGGCGTCTTCCTGCGCTTCCGCTACCCGCACACCCGGTGGCCCGACGTCAACGCGGTGCAGCCCCTGGCGCAGGGCAATCCGGCGTGGGTGGCCTCCGTCACCGGCTTCGAGGTGCAGATCGACGAGCAGGGCCGCCCCGACTTCGGTGACAAGCACCGCACCGGAGCCGTCTACGGCATCCCGGCCGGGCAGGGCGGCGAGCCGCAGGAACAGACCTTCCAGGCCGGCCCGGTCCTGCAGCCGGGGACGTGGTACGAGTTCGAGATCACGGTCACGAGCGACCCAGCGGGCGACCAGTACGTCTCCAAGGTCGGCCCGGTGCAGGCCGGCCAGCCGACGGTGTTCACGCAGGTCGCCAGCTTCACCAAGCCTGCCGACAAGTACCAGAACCGGGGTCTCGCACCGGCCGCCGGCAACTCGTCGGGGTACATCGGACTGCAGGCGTACATCAGCAAGGTGGCCTTCCGGCACATCCGCATCCAGGAGAAGTGAGGTCGTCGCCGCCCCACCCCTGCACCCGCCACTCCGGCCGCCGAGGCGTCGGACAGCGCGAGCCCGTCCGCGCAGCCTGAGTCGGCGAGCCAGTCGGTCGAGGAGGACTCGAGTGCGGGCACGGTGCGTGGATCGTCGGCCTCGTGGTGGTCGTGGGGTTGGGGGCGGCAGCCCTTGTTCGGCGCTCCCTGTCGCGCCGGCTGAGGCCGAGGGTCCCGTCGCGGTGGCCCTACCGGGTGATCACAGCAGGACGGGCGGGCTCAGGTCTCCGCCGCTCCGTGGAAGATGGAGTTCCCGACGGCGCTGGGAGGCAGCCGCATGCACCGCGTCATGGTGGTGGACGACGAGGCCCTGGTCCGATCCGGCCTCCGGATGATCCTGGGCTCGGCTGCGGACGTCGACGTCGTCGCCACCCCGTGCCGCTGGAAATTGACGGTCCGCAATCCCGGCCGACCGGCGGGTCGTCGGCAACGTCGAGGTGGCGGAGCCAGCTGTGGCCCGCTCGAGGGCGCGGCACGCCAGGGCGGCGGTCCGCCTCAAGGTCGGAGCACGGCAACAGCTGAGTCTGAATCCGACCGTTGGACATGTCCGAGCGCGGGGGAGAACTACAGCAACCGATACAGCAACGCGCTCGGAACGGCGGCGAATCGGGCCGGACAGCGGCGGACGTCGCATGCCTCTGACCTGCGTTAATACAACGTTCGTGAACCGTTGTGAATGCCTCGGATGTGACTGGGGGTCAAGGGGTTGCAGGTTCAGATCCTGTCAGCCCGACAGTGAAGCCGCAGGTCAGAGGCGGGTCGGCCGGAAGGGCCGGCCCGCCTCTCGCGTAAGTACAGCAACGCGAAGACGGAAGCGCGGACCATGTGATGGCTCCTTGTCTTCCGCTCCTGCTGTACCAGGGGGCGTCGGCCTGGGTCTCACCCCCTGCCGTCGTGGCCGGGCGCGCTGCCACCATCAAGCGTCACTGCACTGCGGTGGGGTAGGGCAGTCCTCGACTGGCCCGCCGCACACCGGGGAGGAAGCCTGACTGGACACGGCTGCGCGTGCGGACGGCGTCACGCGCGTGAGGACCCGGGCGACGTCCGCGTGCTCGTCGTCGACCACCATGCGCAGGACCGTGGCCGAGATGCTCCCCGATGAGGACGACGTCACTGTCGTCGGCGAGTGCGGGGACGGTTCCCAGGTTGTGGGGGCCGCCGTGCGGATACGTCCCGACGTGGTCCTCATGGTCCTGTCCATGCCGGTGATGAACGGCACCGCAACCGAAGCGCTGCGCGCCGTCCGACCCGAGGCCGGGATCGTCATGGTGACCGGGGAGGGCCACGCCGCACGACGCGTGGACGTAACCGCTGGTGCGCAGGCCATGGTGCCGGAAGGCCCCAAGGCTCGGGGCGATGCTCCGATGCCTGCACACGGTCGCGTGCGGTTGCCGGTGCTGCCCCTGCTGCCCGTGACCCTTCTCGGACACCTCCGGCCACCTCGGACATCGGGAGGTGGCGTCCAGTGAACGCTCCAGCGACGCGGGCGACGGCGGTTCAAGCGCTGGACGAGCGGCCGTTGCTCATGCTCTGGATCGGTGTCGTGCTCTTTAGCATCGGACCGGTGCTGGTTGCCGGCTCCACCACGTCCGGTGCCGTGCTGTCCTTCTGGCGTCTGTGGATCGGCGCCCTGCTCCTCGGGGCGCTCACGCTGTGGCGGCACCGCGCACAGGGGACGCGTGCCAGCCGACGTGGGTGGGGGTGGACCGCGGCGGCCGGTCTCGCCTTCGGCGCGCACCAGCTGTTCTTCATGATCTCGATCAAGGCGACGTCGGTGGTCGACGTGACCCTGATGCAGGTGCTGCAACCGATTCTGGTTGGGGTCCTCGCCCTCGTGGTCTTCGGTGAGCGTCCTGGCCTCGTCTTCCGCCTCTGGTCGCTGGTCGCGGGCGTGGGCGCGGCTCTGGTCGTCCTGGCAGGTACCACGGGACCGGAGGGGAACCCGGTCGGCATGGCGTTGGCGCTGGCGAACGTGGTGTGCTTCGCCTTCTACTTCATCTGGTCCAAGCAGGCGATGGCCCACATCGGCGCGTTGCCCTTCCTGCTGGGGGTGGCGGTCGTCGCCGGACTGGCCGTCTCGTTGTTCGCCGCGGTGACCGGGCAACGGGTCTCGAGCATCGACACCACGGACCTGCTGATCGCGGCGAGCATCGCCGTCGTCCCCGGTGCCTTGGGTCACTTCCTCACGACGCATTCGCTGCCGCGGGTTCCGGCCAACCTGCCGCCGGTGATGCAGCTCGCCATGCCGTTCCTGTCCGGCGGCCTGGCCTGGCTGCTGCTGAGTGAGGGCTTCACCTGGATGCACGTGGTCGGTGGCCTGGTGACCGTGGTCGGTGTCGTGGGTGCCCTGCTCTCACCTGCCGACCGGCAGCGATCGGTCCCCGAGTCCGCGGCACCGGTGACGCCGAGCTGAGCGCCGGCGTCAATCCGACGCACCCCTCGTGCCGACCGGTCCTGGTTGAGCGCGGGCCCGCCGGCACGGCACGCTGGAGGAGGCCATGCGACGGGGTGGCCATGGCCGGCAGCCGTTCCGCGACCGTAACGAGATCGTCGACCACATCCGGCGCTACGCGGCCGGCCGGCTGCTGATCGGGCTGGCGCAGTCCGGGTTGGCCTGGGCCGGATACGTCGGCGTGGCGGCGCTGGCGTTCCGGCGCGATCGGCGGCTACCTGGCCCACCTCGACGCCCAAGCCGTGAGAATGACATTCGCGACTCTGGTCCTCGTCACCATGCGGGGCGCCGACCGCGGGACCGTTGACGCCTTCGAGCGGACGGTCGCCGACGTCCCCCACGTGGTGCAAGGCAGCGGCTCTTCGGTGACCCCGACTACCTGCTGCGCGTCATCACCCGCGACCTGCCGCTCCTACAGCAGGCCTACGACGACCGCTTCTCCAAACTCCCCGGCGTCCAGCGCCTCAGCTCCACGCTCGCTATGAGGAGCGTTGGAGAGATCGAACCCCTTGCTACTGCTCCGGGCCGGAGCCGAGGTGATCGATGGGCGCCGGTGTAACCGGTTGTGGTCACGGGAGGGGTGAGATTCCCGACCCGATGGGCTCGGCTCAGGGTGCCTTGCGCACGGCGTGGTGGTGGGCTCCGTTGTAGGTGAAGCTGAGGTCGTCGGTGTTCAGCGGGGGAGCCTCGGACCGCACGCCCTCCCGGTTGACCAGCCCAACCTGGGTGCCATCCGGCAAGACCGCCCAGCCGATCCGCGCCGGCGCACCGTTGACCTCGATGGTCGCTTCATACACACCTGCAGCGCCACCAGCCAGGTCGGCGCGGAAGGCGGTGGTCAAGGTCGAGGTGACGACGTCCCCGGACACGACTGCGTCGGTGACCTCGCCGGTCAATCTCGCGCCGCTGGGACTGGTCAGGTCAAGTCGGCTGTCGACGACCGGGCCGTTGAGCCAGGCCTCGAGCTGCTTCCCGTCGCACAGGTAGGCCGATGCCTGACCGCCGTCGACGACGATGGCCAAGGTGGCGTCCCCCTGGTCCGTCCCGCCGGCGAACACCCCGGCCCTCTCCTCAGGGGCAGGAGAGGAACTCGCCGACGTCGACGGGCTAGAGGACGTCGGACGATCGGCCTCGGGCGCGGAGGTGGAGGGGTCTGGACCAGGGGCCGACGAGGACCGCGCCAGGCCCACGCCATAACCCACCAGTGCGGCGACGAGCAGCACCGCGGAAAGGACGGCGACGACGACGGCCACCGACGGGCCGAGGCCGAACCGGCGCCGCTCCGGCTCACCGCTCGAGGCGGAATCGGCGTATGTCTCTGGGATGAACGGGATGCCGGCGACGACGTCGCCGTACTCCCGGACGGCCTCCTGCACATCCGTCTCGACCCCTTGCTGGGGGAACTCCAGCCGTCGCTGCAGCCTCTCCAGCACCGCGCCGGCCTGCTCGGCGGCGGCGATGCGGCTGGTCAGATCGTGCGACTTGCTCAGGTTGGCCGAGATTGCCGCGGTGATCGACACCGCGAGAGCCGCGAAACAGAGGATCCGCCAGACCATGTCCGGCCGGTCGAGGTTCAGACCGTCCTGCACCGTCTGGGCGAACGTCGTTCCACCGAGAGCCGGTCCGGCCGTCAGCGCGGCGGCGATCGCGCTGCTGACGATGCTGACCGTGGACAGGCGGGTGCTGGCCGGGGTCTTGTGTTTGACGTAGGCGTCGATGCAGGCGCGTCGCGCCCGAACCGTCTCCAACAGGCGCACGCGGTCGTCGGCGGGGTAGGGCACGAGTACCTCCCGGGCCTCGACGGGGCCACCGCAGAGGACACCCGCTTCAGCGGCCACATTCGGCGTCCTCTGGCGTCCAGCGGAGTCAACCAACGCTGCCGTCACCGGAACGTCACCGACGCATTCTCCGCGGGCAACCCGGTGCGCCCAGGTGGCCGGGCCCTGCAAGCCGACCCGCGCGCTTCGAGCACGGCCGGGTCGGCGTCCTCGATGTGGAGCTGCTGAACGCTCTCACCGAGGGGAGTCACCGCATCCGACCGGGCGCTGGTCATCACCGGCGAGCAGCAGGCCGTGCTCGGCTGCTCTACGCCGAGCAAGAGCGTCACCCAACGACACCCGGTCGCCCGGCGACGATCTGCCACCCATGGCGGCGGCGGCCTCGCAGGCCGATTCCGTGCCTGCCGCGGAATCGGCCGCGATCATCACCGGTGACGCGCAGGTCCATCGGATGAACCTGACATTCCGATGAGGCAACCGCGGAGGGACTGGAGGAGGTGTCAGCCCAGCCACCGGGTGTGCACCAGGCGTTCGCCCGGGTCGGGGCATCGCGACAGGGGGCCAAGAAGCTCGCCCCGTCAACACGCCCGAAAGCGGGGAAGAGGTACAGCAACCGGTACAGCAACGCGCTCCGAACGGTGGCGAATCGGACCGAACGGCGACGAATATCGTGGGCCACTGACCTGCGCTAACAGGAATTCGCGAACCGCGGCGAACCCCTCGAACGTGACTGGGGGTCAAGGGGGCGCAGGTTCAAATCCTGTCAGCCCTGTCAGCCCGACAGTGAACCGCAGGTCAAAGGTGGGTCGGCCGTGAGGGCCGGCTCGACTCTTGCCTGAGTACGGCGCCGGGTAAGGCAACCGTCCTCGGGGTTGCCCCTGGTCGGACCCTGCTGGCGCGTTCCGAGTGCCCAGCGGCTGGTGCGTGGAAGGGTGCGTGCATGCCGGCCGCACTGAGCGTCGTCCGTCTGTCGACCACGCCGATCAAGGGTCTTGCGCTGGCCCATCCCTCCTCGATCGAGCTGACGACGCACGGTGCCGTCGGCGACCGGCAGTTCTTCCTCATCGACGAGGAGGAGGGGCGGCTCCAGAGCTGCACCGCCAACGCCGAGCTGCTGCCCCTGGCGGCGAGATTCGACCCGGACAGCCGCCGCCTCGAGGTGGTCCGCGGCGACGAGGTGCTGTGCGCCGGCACCGTCGACTCCGCCGGCGCCATCGACACCGACATGTGGGGCCTGCGCACCCTCGTCGCCGATGTCGTGGCAGGCCCGCAGTGGAGCACCTTCTTCTCCGATCTCCTCGGCAAGCGGGTCCGCCTGGTGCAGGCTCGGCAGTCCGCCTACGACGTGCACCCCGCGACGATCCTCGGTAGCAGTTCCGTCGCCGAGCTCGCCCGCCGGTCGGGCCTCGCCTCGGTCGATCCCCGGCGCTTCCGGATGCTGATCGAGTTTTCCGGCGGGACGCCGCACCTGGAGGACTCGTGGGGTGGCACGCTGCTGCGGATCGGCGGCGCGGTACTGCGGGGCGGTGGCCCGGTGAAGCGCTGCGCGGCCACCACGCGCGACCCCGCGTCCGGTGCTGTCGACCTGCAGACGCTCCGCCTGATCACGGCCTACCGCGGCCGCCGGGAATCCGAGCTCGGAGCCGGGGCGACCTTCGGCCGGTACTGCGAGGTGCTCGAGCCGGGGACCGTCGCGGTCGGCGACTGTCTGCGGGTCGGCTGACCGACCTGGCGAGCTTCCGCCGTCCTCAACGGCTTCTCTCGGGCCTCGAGCCGCCGGCCTGCAAGGTGGCCCCGCTCGGCGACGTAAGCCGCACCCATCCGGCTCGAGGTCGGCGAGCGCGTCCTCGAACACGTACTCGACGGCCAGGCAGCTGGGGACTGGCGGTCGCCCCGCTCGTCGCCGGCGTCGTAGTCGGGCCGCTGGGCACCGTCCTCAGCCTGTCCTGGGACGCCGTCATGCCGCCCCGCCCATGCATCTCTTACTCATCCAATACAGTCGTCAACAGCCGTAGTCCACTGAGTCCAACCATCGACTCGCTGCGCCTTCTACCTGCGCGTTCAACGTCTGCTAGCGTCAGCAAACAAGGCCGCGATCAAATCGCAGGGTTCGCTGTGAGTCTGCCTCGGAGATGGTGAGGTCGGCCGTTCCGCCGATCGACCGGAGAAGAACTGGAGAAAGTCGGCGGCGCTACAGGTGTTCCGTCTCAGTGGCCCCCCGACCCTTGTGGGTGGGAAAGGCCGTCAGCTGACACAGTCGTGAGGCTCGTGGTAGCAGTCATCGCCGCCTTCCTCGCGTTGCTGAGCCTGCGACATGATCTTCGGCGCCGGTTACTTAGCCAGGCTAACGGTCAGTCCTGCGGTCCCGCCGCTGCGCCCGTGCACTACGAGTATCGGGGGGATACCGACCGTGGGCTGCAAGTTCGTCCTACGAGTCGATCCGCTCGTAGGTCAGCTGCAGGTCGTCCTCCCAGGGGCCACCGTCGTGCGACATGGTCCCCTTGGCATCGAGTCGACTGCCGTCGCTGGCGACGATAAAGACCATGCGCTGGGCGAAGCCCGCCTCGTCGCGGTGCCACGACACCTCGCCGTCGCCCACCTCGACGGTGTACCGGCGGGAGATGTTCCGCTCGTCGAAGTAGATCATCGTCAAGGTGCCGGCGGCGTCGTCTGAGCCGATCACCGCCACGCCGCTGGGGATCTCCGGCTCATCGATCTCAGAGCGCATCAATACGAAGGCGCCGCCCTCGTGCCATGCGAACGACGTTCGGCCATGGAAGGTCGTTCCCGGCACCAGCGCATGCGTCCCGGTCGTGCGCCAGTTGCCCAGTAACGGCTCCAGCGGTTCGAGTGCGGGGTTGGGTCGCTGCGCTTCAGGGCCGATCGGTGTCGTCATCCGCGGAATCGTTTCAGGCCGCGCAAGTCATTCCACCTCCCCGTCTCGCCTTGGCGGTACCAGTTGACGCGACACGTGGAGCGGGGAACGACAGCCCGGAGAACCGGGCCCGTGATCGCGACATGGAGTCGGCCGCCTCTCGGGGAGCCGGATGTCCCATAGGCCGCCCTCACGGCGAGCCCGGCCGGTGTCCCTTAGCGTCCCCGGTCGACGCCTTTTGGGAACAAGATCCTCGGCGTAGCCTCGCGGACCCGCACAACCTCGTTCGGTCAGGGAGGACCAGCGATGGGTGAGGCGCGAGCTCGTCTGGAGCAGAACGTCCAACATTGGAACGACCACGACTCGGCGGCCTGGGTGGGCGACTTCAGCCCCGCCGCGCAGGTCGTCGGCCCTGGGGCCAGCGGCTCAGGTACCGAGATGGCCAGAACCCTCTACTCCACCTGGCAGGACGCGTTCCCGGACAACGAAGTTCGCGTGACCGACATCTTCGAGGACGGTGCCACGGCGATCCTGCAAGCCGAGTTTCGGGGCACCCAGACGGAAACCATGAACGCGCCTGGACAGACGATCCCGGCGACCGGAAGGCGGGTCAACATCCCCTTCGTCGCGATCAACAGGTCCGACGGTGGAAGGATCACAACGTTCACGCTCTACTTCAACCGTGCCGAGTTGCTCGGGCAGCTCGGCCTTGTGTCAGCTCCCGGCTGAGCAGGCTACGAGCACCGCACCGACCTCCACCTCGGCCTGCAAGCTTTGAACGCAGCGGAAACGCGGGACGATCTTTCTCGGTATCTGGACGCTGCGCGGAAGGTGACCGGCGGTGGACGCCGGAGCGCGCCGGTAGCGAAGCCGACGTAGCCGGATGTGACCCGGCCGCGATGCGGGCGTGGGCGGCCGGGCAGGGCATCGAGGTCAGCGCCCGCGGGCGTATCAAGGCAGACGTCGTGGAGCGGTTCCGGGCCGCCGGCAACTGAGCCCACCGCCTCCGGTCGGCGCGAGCCGACGGGCCGGGACGGGCGCCGCCGTCCTCCGCTGCTCCCGGTGCGGCCGGCGGTCAGCGGTTGACCATCTCGAGCAGGACGTCGGCGTGGCAGGACGGGTTCGGGGAGCACCCGTAGGCGAGATCGTGGCCGCCAAGAGATGCCCTTCGTCCACGGGGGAGCCGAGACTCCTCGTGGGAGGCGCAGCTGGCGCGCCGGTGGCCCGTCCCCACGCTCTTCGTTCCCACAGCCCGGGAGAAGTGGTCATGCGGGTAGAGGTCACGGTCGACATCTGCGCGCCCCGGAGGTCATGTGGGCGGTCCTCTCCGACGTGGAGTCCTGGCCGACGTGGACGGCGTCGATCACCTCGGTACGCCCGGCAAGCCCGGACCCGTTTGCAGGTTGGCTCGCGTGTCCGCATCAAGCAGCCGCGGCTGCCCGCCACCGTGTGGACCGTCTCGGAGCTCGTCGAGGGGGAGCGGTTCACCTGGACCTCCACCGGCCCCGGGGTGCACACCCGCGCGTCGCACCGCGTCGTCCGGACCGCCGCAGGGTCACGGGCGACCCTGTCCATCGACCAGGCGGGTGTCCTCGGGCGGTTGGTGGGACGTCTCTACGGCGGCCTCACGCGTCGCTACGTGGAGATGGAGGCCGCCGGCCTGGGTGACGTCCCAGGAAGTGGTGTAGCTGGTCGGAGGTCCTGAGCTCGTCGGCGAGGTGCTGGCGGGCGAGGGGCCACCGCGTGGATCTTCTGCGTGAACCCGCCAAGGAACACTCAGGAGAAAGGCCACGCGATGGCCCTGGACCAGTCTGCCCTGCTCAAGTTGCTCGAGGCACTGAAGGCCGCCGACGTCGATGACCGCGTCCGCGCGGCGACCGAGACGCTGTATCAGGCGCTGATCGAGGCGGAGCTGACCGCCGCGATCGGTGCGGCGCCGCACGAGCGCACCGAGGCCCGCACCGCCCAGCGCAACGGCTCGCGCCCGCGCACGTTGACCACCACGGCCGGGGATCTGGAGCTGCGCATCCCGAAGCTACGGGCCGGGTCGTTCTTCCCCTCGCTGCTGGAGCGCCGGCGGCGGATCGACCAGGCGCTGTTCGCCGTGGTGATGGAGGCCTATCTGCACGGCGTCTCCACCCGCAAGGTCGACGACCTGGTCAAGGCCCTCGGCGCCGACACCGGCATCAGCAAGTCCGAGGTCAGTCGGATCTGCGCCGACCTCGACGAGGAGGTGGCCGCGTTCCGCGACCGCAGCCTGGCCGAATAGCCCTTCCCGTACGTGTTCCTGGATGCCACCTACTGCAAGGCGCGGGTCAACCGCCGGGTGGTCTCCCAGGCCGTGGTCATCGCCACCGGTGTGGCCGCCGACGGGCACCGGGAGGTGCTCGGCTTCGCCGTCGGCGACAGCGAGGACGGCGCGTTCTGGACGGCGTTCCTGCGCTCGCTGAAGGCCCGCGGGCTGGCCGGCACCCAACTGGTCATCTCCGACGCCCACACCGGCCTCAAGCAGGCCATCGGCGCCGTACTGCTGGGCGCGGGCTGGCAGCGCTGCCGGGTGCACTGGGCCTGTAAAGAATCAACTTGTCGGCGTGTCAATGTCGTCGGCGCTCGGGGTCGGCAGCGAGGCGAGGAGCTCGGCCGCGGTGGTGAATCGGGTGGCGGCCGGTGTGGCGGCGTAGCCGGTCTGGTCCAGGAGCGGGCCGACTTCGCGCAGCGCGCCTCCGATGGTGCGGCGGCTGACTTCGAACAGCTCGGCGAGGGTGTCGTGGGTTCCCAGGCCGCGCCGGTGGAGCACGGTGGCCAGCACCCGCTCGGCGTCGGTGATCTTCTGCATGAAGACGCCGCCGCGGGCGCCGGGCAGCCGTTCGCCGCCGCGGAGTCGATGCC
>NZ_FNOT01000005.1:42319-455821 GCF_900107105.1 Geodermatophilus africanus | reverse complement strand
ATGCTCATGTGGAGTAGGCCGAGTTCTCGTGCACGTAGGCGATGGACAGGTCGTTGGTCCAGATGGTGGCCTGCTCGGACCCGGCGCCCAGGTCGACGTCGATGCTGATCGCCCGGCCGGTGAGGTCGACGCCCTCGCGCGGGTCGCCGATCGCGCCACCCCGGCAGACGGTGACCCCGTTGATGGTCACGTCCACCCGGTCGGGCGCGAAGGCGGCGTCGGTGGTGCCGATCGCGGCCAGCACCCGCCCCCAGTTCGGGTCGTTGCCGAACAGCGCGGTCTTGAGCAGGTTGTTGCGGGCACACGCCCGGCCGGCGGTCAGCGCGTCGGTGACGCTGGCCGCGCCCCGCACGGTGATCGCGATGTCCTTGGTCGACCCCTCCGCGTCGGCCAGCAGCTGCATCGCCAGGTCCGTGCACGCCGCGGTCAGCGCCTCGACGACCTCCGCCGCCGACGGGGTCACGCCGCCGGCGCCGTTGGCCAGCACGAGCACCGTGTCGTTGGTCGACAGGCAGCCGTCGGAGTCCACCCGCTCGAAGCTCACGGCGGTGGCCTGCTTGAGCGCCGCCTGCAGGACGTCGGCCGGCACCTGGGCGTCGGTGGTGAGCACCACCAGCATGGTGGCCAGGCTGGGGGCGAGCATGCCCGCGCCCTTGGCCATCCCGCCGACGGTCCAGCCGTCCCGCTCGACCACGGTGGTCTTGGGCACCGAGTCGGTGGTCATGATCGCCCGCGCCGCGTCGGGGCCGCCGTCCTCGGACAGCACCGCCACCGCCGCGGTCACCCCGGCGGTGAGCCTGTCCATCGGCAGCCGGACGCCGATCAGCCCGGTGCTGCACACCGCGACGTCGATCGCGCCCAGGTCGAGTTCCTTCGCGGCGTGCTCGGCGGTGGCGTGCGTGTCCCCGAAGCCCTCGGGCCCGGTGCAGGCATTGGCCCCGCCGGAGTTGAGGACGACGGCCCTGACGCGGCCGCCGCTGAGCACCTGCCGGCTCCACTGCACCGGCGCGGCCGGGAAGCGGTTGGTGGTGAAGACCGCCGCCGCGGTGTCATCGGGTCCGTCGTTGACGACCAGGGCGAGGTCGTGCGCTCCGGTGGACTTGAGGCCCGCGGCCACCCCGGCCGCCCGGAAACCCCTGGGTGCGGTCGTGCTCATGCCGGCGTCCCCGCGGGGATGGGCAGCGCCGGCGGGACGTCCCGGCGGGAGGGGGTCACGGGGCGACTCCCACGACCGGCAGGCCGGTGGTCTCGGGCAGGCCCAGCGCCAGGTTGGCGCACTGCACCGCCGCGCCCCCGGTGCCCTTGGTCAGGTTGTCCACCGCCGCCACCACGACCAGCCGCTGCGCGTCCGGATCGACGGCCAGCTGCAGCGCCACGGTGTTGGCGCCCAGCACCTGCGCGGTGGTCGGCCACTGCCCCTCGGGCAGCAGGTGCACGAACGGCTCGTCGCCGTAGGCCTTCTCATACGCCGCCCGCACCGCGGCCTCGTCGGTGCCCGGGGCCAGGGGTGCCGAGCAGGTCGCCAGGATGCCCCGGCTCATCGGCACCAGCGTCGGGGTGAAACTCACCCGCACGTCCCGGCCCGCCGCCTGGGCGAGGTTCTGCACCATCTCCGGGGTGTGCCGGTGCACCCCACCCACCCCGTAGGCGCTCACCGACCCCAGCACCTCGCTGCCCAGCAGGTGCGGCTTGACCGACTTGCCCGCCCCGGTGGTGCCGGTGGCCGCCACCACGACCACCTCCGGCTCCACCAGCCCGGCGGCCAGCGCCGGCGCCAGCGCCAGCGTGACCGAGGTCGGATAGCAGCCCGGCACCGCGATCCGCCGGGCACCGGCCAGCCGCTCCCGCTGCCCGGGCAGCTCCGGCAGCCCGTAGGGCCAGGCCCCGGCGTGCCCGCCGCCGTACCACCGGGCCCACGCGGCGGGGTCGTTGAGCCGGTGGTCGGCGCCGCAGTCGATGACCAGCGTGTCGTCGGGCAGCCGGGCGGCGATCGCCGCGGACTCCCCGTGCGGCAGCGCCAGCACCACCACGTCGTAGCCGGCCAGCTGCTCCGCGCCGCTGCCCTGCACCTCCAGGTCGGCGTAGGGCAGCAGGTGCGGCTGCAGCTCCCCCAGCCGTCGCCCGGCGCTGGCGTTGGCGTGCACCCCGGCCAGCCGCAGGGCCGGGTGCCCGGCCAGCAGCCGGCACACCTCACCCCCGGCGTATCCGGTGGCGCCGGTGACCCCGACCGTCCACGTCCGCGCTCCACTCACGATGCATGACCATACACGGCCATGCATGACCCCTCATCTTGGGTGTCCCAGGCCGGCGATCCCCGCGGAGATCGCCGGGGCCCCGGCGGAGCGACGGCCGGCCGTTCCCCGGGACGGCGACGGTGATCACGCGTGCCGGGAGTGCCCCGCGGGCATGACGGTGCCCAACCCACGGGCGCCGCCCGACCGAGGAGCCTCGACGTGAGTCCGTTCGACCGGATCGTGATCATCTTCAACCCGCAGAGCACCGGCGACGCGCCGCGGTCCGCGGAGGAATTGCACGCCGAGCTGACCCGGCGGCTGCCGGCCGTGCCGGTGCAGCTGTGCCCCACGCGGTACGCCGGCCACGCCCGCGACCTGGCGAGGGAGGCGGCCGGCACCGGGCGCCCGCTGCTGGTCTCGGTGAGCGGGGACGGCGGGTACAACGAGGTCGTCGACGGCGTCATGCAGAGCGGCAACGACCAGGCCGTCTGCGCCGTCCGGGCCGCCGGCAACGCCAACGACCACCGCCGGGTGACGCGGGAGCGCCCGCTGGCCGACGCCATCGTGGCCGGCGACGTCCGCCGGATCGACCTGCTGCGACTCACCATCGGCAGCGGACCCGCCGCGCAGACCCGGTACGCGCACTCCTACATCGGCGTCGGCCTCACGCCCGTCGTCGCCGTCGACCTCGAGGAGGGCGGGAAGGGGTCGTGGCGGGAGATCGTGACCGTGGTGCGGTCCTTCTCCCGTTTCCGGCCATTCCCGATCAGGCTCGAGGACGGCAGGCGGCGCACGATCGACAGCCTGGTGTTCGCCAACATCGACGAGATGGCCAAGTACGCGACCCTCAGTGAGGGCGGCCGCCCCGACGACGGCCGGTTCGAGGTCATCACGCAGCGGCGCACCGGCAAGCTGCGCGTGCTCGGGACGCTCGTCCGGGCGGCGACCCGCGGGCTCGGCCCGCAGCCGAGCGCCACGCACTACGCGTTCACGGCGCTCGCCCCCATGCCGCTGCAGCTGGACGGCGAGCTGGTTGAGCTCGAGGCGGACACCCCGGTCGCCGTCGACATCGCACCCGGGGCGCTGGCCACGGTCGTCTGACCGGCCGCCGCCGGTCAGGCCAGCGGGTCGTCGTCCCCGTAGGGGCGCAGCCGCAGCTGCCGGGCGGCGTCCGCCGGCGTGGTGGCGCGCAGGACGGCCAGGTCGTCGGCGCCGGCCCGCAGGAACCGGCCGGACCACTGGTCGAGCTCGCCGGCGGCGATCGCGGCGACCAGCTCGACGACCCGCTCCGGCGGCGTCCAGTCGGAAAAGCCGCGCCACATCGGCATCGCGCGGGTCATCGGGGTGTCGACGACGCCGGGCGCCACGTCGAACACCCGGACGTCGAGGCCCTCCAGGGCGCCGGCCAGCGCCTCGGTCATCCGCATCAGGCCGGTCTTGGCCACCGAGTACGCCGAGTACTCCGGCCGGGCGCGCACGCCCATCCCACTGGCGAGGTCGACCACGCGGCCGCGGTTGCGCAGCACCATCCACGGGACGACGGCGCGGGCGAGCAGGAACGCGCCGCGGACGTGGCTCTCCACGACCGACCACCACTGGTCCGGGTCGGCCTCCCACAGCGGCTCCTCGGCCGCGTCGATCACGCCGGCGTTGTTGACGAGTAGGTCGACCGGCCCGAGCTCCTCCCGGACCCGTGCGACCGCCTCGTCCACCGCGGCCCGGTCGGTGACGTCGGCGGGCACGGCCAGCGTCTGCGCGCCGGAGGCGGCGGCGACCTCGGCCATCGCCGCCGCCAGCCGCTCGCCGCTGCGCGCCAGACCGGCCACCGCCATGCCGCGGGCGGCCAGCCCCGCCACGAGGTGCCGGCCGATGCCCGACGACGCGCCGGTGACCAACGCGACGCCGGAAAGTGCAGTGGCCCCGTCCAGAGGCTCGCCGCGAGCCTGCGAGCGGTGAGGGGGGCGGGGTCCTTCCCCTTCCTTAACCACGGAGCTCCGCCTGCAGCGCCTGCTCGACGGAGGCCACCACGCGCTGCCGGAGCTCGGCGGCCTCCTCGCCGGACAGCGTCCGGTCCGGCGCGCGCAGGGTCAGCGAGTACGCCAGCGACCGCCGTCCCTCCCCTACCTGGGGGCCGGTGTAGACGTCGAAGAGCCGCACCGCCTCGAGCAGGTCGCCGGCCGCCTCGCGGATCGACTCCTCGACCGCCGCGGCCGGCACCGCCGCGTCCAGCACGAAGGCCAGGTCGACGAAGACCGGCGGGAAGCTCGACAGGTGCGGTCCCACCGGCACCGACGCCGGCGGCAGCGCATCGACGTCCAGCTCCATGACGGCGGTGCGGGCGGGCAGGTCGAGGGCCGCGCACACCCGCGGGTGCAGCTCGCCGGCGTGCCCCACCACGCGCCCGTCGACCAGCAGTTCCGCGCAGCGGCCCGGGTGCCACGGCGCCCGCTCCCCCGCGCGCACCGTCAGCTCCACCCCGGCGGCCTCGGCGACCCGGCGGGCGGCCTGCACCGCGTCCGACCAGCCGGCCGGCCGCCCCGCGCCCCACCAGCCGCGCGGCTCGCGGTGGCCGGCCAGGGCCACGGCGACGTGCCAGGGCTGCTCCGGCACGGCACCCAGCAGCGCGGCCAGGGTCGCGTCGTCCGGACGCCGGTCGACGCCGGGGAGCGGGGCCGCCGACCGCTCCCCGCCGGGGAAGACCGCGCCGTGCTCGAAGAGCGCGACGTCCCGGATGCCGCGGGAGAGGTTGCGCGCCAGCGCGGCGAGCAGGCCCGGCAGCAGCGTCGTCCGCAGCGCCGGCTCCTCCTCCGACAGCGGGTTGCGGACCAGCACGACCTGCCGGCGCGGGTCGTCCCCGGCCAGGCCCAGCGCGTCGAGGGCCGCTGTCCCGACGAACGGAAAGGACGGCGCCTCGACGTAGCCGAACTCCGCGAGCGCCCGGCCGACGGCCCGGCGCCGGCGCTGCCGCTCGGTCAGCCCGCGTCCGGGCGGGGCCGTGGGCAGCACCGAGGGGACGTCGTCGTATCCGGCCAGCCGGACGACCTCCTCGACCAGGTCGGCCGGGTCGGTGAGGTCGGGGCGCCAGGTCGGCGGGGTGACCGTGAGCGGGCCGCCGTCCCCGTCGACCGTGCAGCCGACCGCGGTCAGCAGCTCGGTGACGCGCTCGGGCGGGTAGGGCACGCCGGCGACCCGGCCGGGCCGAGCGGGGTCCAGCGCGATCGTCGGGCGGGGGCCGCGGGTGTCGACGTCCACCAGCGAGCCGACGACGCGCGCGCCGCCGTACTGGGCCAGCAGCGCGGCGGCGCGGGTCAGCGCGGCCACGGTCATGTCCGGGTCGACGCCGCGCTCGAAGCGCTTGGCCGCCTCGCTGGGCAACCGGTGCCGGCGGGCGGTGCGCGCCACCCCGGTCGGTTCCCAGTGAGCCGCCTCCAGCAGCACGGCGGAGGTGCCGCCGCCGATCTCGGTCGAGGCACCACCCATGACGGCGGCCAGCCCGATCGGGCCGGAGTCGTCGGTGATGAGCAGGTCGTCGGAGGAGAGCGCGCGGTCGGCGCCGTCCAGCGTGGTCAGCCGCTCGCCCTCGCGCGCCCGGCGGACGACGATCGGCCCGCGCACCCGGTCGCGGTCGAAGGCGTGCATCGGCTGGCCGAGCTCGAGCATCACGTAGTTGGTGACGTCGACGGCCAGCGAGATGCTGCGGACGGCGGACTGCGCCAGCCGGCGGCGCATCCACCACGGGGTCGGCGCGGTCGGGTCCAGGCCCTCCAGTGCGATCATCGAGAAGCGGTCGCAGCGGTCGGCGTCCTCGACGGTGACCTGCCACGCCGGCTCGCCCGACCAGCCAGGCGCGGCCAGGGCGCCGGGGTCGCGCCACGGCAATGCCAGGCCGGTGCCCGTCTCGCGGGCGATGCCGCGCATCGACAGGCAGTAGCCGCGGTCCGGGGTGATGGCCAGCTCGACGACCACGTCGTCCAGGCCGACGACCGGGCCGGCCGGGGTGCCCGGAGCCGGGGCGTCGTCGCCCAGCACCAGGATGCCGGCGTGGTCCTCGCCGACGCCCAGCTCGCGGACCGAGCAGATCATCCCGTCGGAGACGCGGTCGTAGGTCGTCCGCGCGGCGATCGCGAAGCCGCCGGGCAGCACCGCCCCGGGCAGCGCCACGACGACGGCATCGCCGACGGCGAAGTTGGTGGCGCCGCAGACGATGCCCCTCGGCTCGGCCTCCCCGACGTCCACCCGGCAGTACCGGATCGGCTTCTTGAAGCCGGTCAGCTCCTCGATCCCCAGCACCCGGCCGACGACCAGCGGGCCGGTGACCTCGGCCGGCCGGTGGACCTCCTCGACCTCCAGGCCCAGCCGCACGAAGGCGGCGTCGAGGTCCTCGACGAGGGTGCCGGCAGGGACGTCGACGTGCTCGGCCAGCCAGCCGATGGGGACCCTCACTGCTCGACTCCGAACGCAGAAGTGAACCGGACGTCGCCCTCGGCGAAGTGGCGCATGTCGCCGACGGCCGAGCGGAACTGCAGGGCCCGCTCGATGCCCATGCCGAACGCGAAGCCGGAGTACTCCTCCGGGTCGATGCCGCAGGCGACAAGCACCCGCGGGTTGACCATCCCGCAGCCGCCCCACTCGACCCAGCGCGGGCCGTCGCGGTGCTCGGGGAACCACACGTCGAACTCCGCCGACGGCTCGGTGAACGGGAAGTACGACGGCCGCCAGCGGGTGACCGCGTCGGCGCCGAACAGTGAGCGGGCGAGGTGGTCGAGCGTCCCGCGCAGGTGCGCCATGGTCAGCCCGCGGTCGACCGCCAGGCCCTCGACCTGGTGGAACACCGGCAGGTGCGTCGCGTCGAGCTCGTCGGTCCGGTACACCCGGCCGGGCGCCACGACGTAGATCGGCGGGGTGCGGGAGAGCATCGTGCGCGCCTGCACCGGGCTGGTGTGCGTGCGCAGCACCAGGCCGGAGTCCTCGGGGGCGACGAAGAAGGTGTCCATCATCGTGCGCGCCGGGTGGTCGCGGCCGATGTTGAGCGCGTCGAAGTTCAGCCACTCGGCCTCGAGCTCCGGGCCCTCGGCGACCTCGTAGCCCATCCCGACGAAGATGTCGGCGATCCGGTCGGTCAGCGTGGTCAGCGGGTGCCGGGCGCCGCGGGGCAGCCGGTCCCACGGCAGCGTGACGTCCACCCGCTCCTCGGCCAGCACCCGCGCGTCGCGCTCGGCCTCCAGCTCGGCCCTGCGGGCCTCGTAGGCCTCGGTGACCGCGCCCCGGGCGGCGTTGACCCGCTTGCCGGCGTCGGCGCGGGCGGCCGGCGGCAGCGCGCCGAGCTCGCGGCGGGCCAGCAGCACCGGCGCGCGGTCCCCGAGGTGGGCCGGGCGGACGGCGGCCAGCTGCTCGAGGTCCCCGGCGCCGGCGAACGCCTCCCGGGCCTCGGCGACCGCCGCATCGAGGGCCTCGGGTGAGAGGGCGGCGACCTGCTTGGGGTCGTAGGGGTCGTTGGCGCCAGACACGGGAGGCCATTCTGCCCGGGGCCGCGCGGGCGCTGCTGCCGGGTTTCACCGGGGTGGTCCGCGTCCCTCTCGCGAGATCTGCACAGTGGCGGTCATCAGCCCCCCGATCACCGCCACTGTGCAGATCTCGCGGGCTGATAGACAGACCGGAGGCGGTGCGCACCGGTGTGCCGGGGGACGGAGGACGGCGTGGCCGTGGTGCTGGCGCTGGCCTGTGCGCTCGTCTGGGGAGCCGCCGACTTCTGCGGCGGGCTGGCGGCGCGACGAGCGGCAGCGTTCGCGGTGGTCGCGACCTCGCACGCGGTGGGGCTGCTCCTGCTGCTGGCGCTCCTGCCGTGGCTCGGCGGCGACCCGCGAGCGGCCGACCTGGCGTGGGGCGCCGGCGCGGGTGTCGCCGGGGGTGCCGGGCTGGCCCTGTTCTACCGCGCCCTGGCCCGCGGGGTGATGAGCGTGGTCGCGCCCGTCACCGCCGTGACCACGGCCGCCGTGCCCGTCATCGCCGGCCTCGCGAGCGGCGAACGCCTCGGAGCCGGCCCAGCGGTGGGGATCGCGGTCGCCCTCGTCGCGGTCGCGCTGGTGTCCGCGCAGGGCGGCCTGTCCTCGCTGCGTGCCCCACGTGCGACGAGCGTGGGGCCGGCCCTCGTGGCCGGGACCGTCTTCGGGCTCTTCTTCATCCTCCTCGACCGGACCGGTGAGGACGCCGGGCTCAGCCCGCTGATCGGTTCGCGCATCGTGTCCGTCGCGCTCGTGGTGGGCCTCGCCCTGGCCGTCGGTCGCTCGCTGTCGATCCCCCGGCCGACGCTGCCGGTGGTGGTGGCGGCGGGGATCGGCGACGTGTCGGCCGGTGCGCTCTTCCTCCTGGCCACCCAGGCCGGCGGACCGCTGGCCATCACCGGCGTCCTGGCCTCGCTGTACCCGGTGAGCACCGTCGTCCTGGCGCAGGTCGTGCTGCGCGAGCGGCTCGTCGCGACGCAGGCGGCCGGTCTCGCGGCGGCCGGCGTGGCCGTCGTCCTCATCACGCTGCCGGCCTGAGGCTCCCCCCGATGGGGGGAAGCGGCTGCGCGCCCGCTCAACGCGGCGTCGCGGCGTCCGATGGGGAGGGCGTGACCCTCACCCCGGCCGCTCCGGCAACGACCGTCGACGACGTCCTCAGGGACGGGACGGTGTACAGCGTCTTCCAGCCGATCGTCGAGCTCGACACCGGCAACGTGGTGGCCTACGAGGCACTGGCGCGCGGGCCGCAGGGCCCGCTCGAGCGCCCCGACCGGCTCTTCGCCGCCGCCCGCGAGGCCGGCCGGCTCGCCGAGCTCGACGCCGCCTGCCGCAGCGCGGCGCTGACCGGCGCGCTCGCGGCGGGGCTGGCGGCGCCGCTGACCCTCTTCGTCAACGTCGAGCCCGAGGTGCTCGACCGCGCGCCGCTGGAGGACCTGCTCGACATCGCGCGGGCCGCCCCCGGCGGGCTGCGGGTGGTCCTGGAGATCACCGAGCGGGCGCTGGCCACCCGGCCGGCCGAGCTGCTGCGCACGGTCGAGCGGGTCCGCTCGGTCGGCTGGGGCGTCGCGGTGGACGACGTCGGCGCCGAGGCGATGTCGCTGGCGTTCATGCCACTGCTGCGCCCGGACGTCGTCAAGCTGGACCTGCGGCTGGTGCAGGAGCGCCCCGGCCCGGCGATTGCCGAGATCATGAACGCGGTGAACGCGCACGCCGAGCGCACCGGCTCGGTGGTGCTCGCCGAGGGCATCGAGCACGAGGCCCACCTGGCCATGGCTCGCGCGCTGGGCGCGACGCTCGGCCAGGGCTGGTTCTTCGGCCGCCCCGGCCCCGGCCCGGTCGAGGGCGCCGCGACCGGCTCCCTGGTGCTGCCCTCGCAGGTGCCCGACACCGTGAGCGAGGACGTCGACGTCTCGCCGTTCGCCTGCCTGCCGATCGACGTCCCGCTGCGCGAGGCGCCCAAGGCGCTGCTCATCGAGCTGTCCAAGCAGCTCGAGCGCGAGGCGCTGCGGCTGGGTGCCGCCTCGGTGGTGGCGGCCACCTTCCAGGAGGCCCGGCACTTCACCCCGGCGACGACCCTGCGCTACCGCGATCTGGTGGAGCGCACCGGCTTCGTCTGCGCCCTGGGCGAGGACCTGCCGGTGGAGCCGCTGCCCGGCCTGCGCGGCGCCGCGCTCGACCCGGCCGACCCGGTCCGCGGCGAGTGGGACGTCACCGTGCTCGGCCCGCACTTCGCGGCCGCGCTGCTCGCCCGCGACCTGGGGGACGGCGGCCCCGACGCCGAGCGCCGGTTCGCCTACGCCCTCACCTACGACCGCGACACCGTCGTCCGGGCGACCGCGGCGCTGCTGGCCCGGGTGGCCCCGCGCCAGGAGCCGCTGCCGTCGGCCCCGCACCCCCACACCGCGGCGCCGGTGCGGCCCCCGACCGGCGCCGACCGGTTCGACGTCGGCGTGCTGGTCAGCGCGACCGGCGACACCCTGGTGCAGGGCGCGCTGGCGGCCACCCCGAGCGGCGTGTCCATCGTCGACGTCCGGCTGCCCGACCAGCCGCTGGTCTACGTCAACCCGGCCTTCGAACGGCTGGCCGGGCTGCCCCGGCACGAGCTGCTGGGCCGCAACTGCCGGTTCCTGCAGGGCACGGACACCGACCCCGCCGCGGTCGCCGCCATCCGCCGGGCGGTCGACGCCGGCGAGGAGTGCCGGGTGACGGTGCTCAACCACCGCGGGCCCGAGGGGACGCCGTGGTGGAACGAGCTGCACCTCGCGCCGGTCACCGGGCCCGACGGGGCGATCACGCACTACATCGGCACCCAGGTCGACGTCACCGCCCGCGTGGAGGCCGAGCGGGCGCTCGTGCAGGAGCGCGACCGCACCCGCAGCTACCTGGCCCGCATCGAGGAGCTGGCCTGCACCGACCCGCTCACCGGCCTGCCCAACCGGCGGCGCCTGGCCGAGCAGGTCGACACCGCGATCTGGAACGCCCGGGCCCGCGACGAGGCGGTGGCGCTGCTGTTCGTCGACCTGGTCGGCTTCAAGGCGGTCAACGACCGGTTCGGCCACGCGGCCGGTGACGAGCTGCTGGGCGCGGTCGCCGACCGGCTGGGCAGCCGGCTGCGCCGCAGCGACCTGCTGGCGCGCCTCGGCGGCGACGAGTTCCTCGTCGCGCTGACCGGCCTGCCCCAGGCCACGGCGGCGGCCGAGGCGCGGCACATCGCCGACGAGCTGGCCGCGGGAGTGGCCCGCCCCGTGGCGCTGGGTGACCGCGAGGTCGTCGTCCGGGCGAGCGTCGGCGTCAGCGTCTGGCCCGAGGACGGCGCGGACTTCCCGGCGCTGCTGCACTCGGCCGACATGCGGATGTACGCCACGCGCGCCTGATGGAGGACCCCCTGCCCCCACCACTCGTAGAAGGACCCCGTCCTCCTCACCCCTCGCACGCTCGGGGCGGGACCCGGGACAGGGCCAGGACCCTGCGAGGAGAGCGGCACGGGGTCGCTCTCGGCGTCACCGTTGGGCGAGCTGGGTGGTGTAGAGGCAGATCGCCGCGGCGGCGGCCAGGTTGAGGCTCTCCGCGCGGCCGCGCATCGGGATGCGCACCCGGGCGTCGGCCAGCGCGGCGAGGTCGTCGGGCACGCCGCGGGCCTCGTTGCCGAACAGCCAGAGCACCGGGCCGGCGAGGCGGGCGGTCGCCTCGGGGAGGGTCACCTCTCCCTCGCCGTCGGCCGCGAGCACCGTCACGCCGGCGGCCTGCAGCCGCAGCAGCAGTCCGGGCAGCGGCGCCGCGCGGACGACGTCGACGTGGAAGAGGCTGCCGGCGCTGGAGCGCACCGCCTTGCCGCCGTAGGGGTCGGCCGAGCCGGCGCCGAAGACGACCGCGCCGGCGCCGCAGGCGTCCGCGGTGCGCAGCACGGTGCCGGCGTTGCCCGGGTCGGCCAGCTCGGCGAGCGCCACGGTGAGCGACGGCGGCGCCGCCGCCAGGGCGTCGGCCGGCACGTCGCGCAGCGCGCAGACGGCGACCAGGCCCTGCGGCGTGACCGTCTCCGACAGCGACGCCGCCGCCTTCTCGGTCACCGGCCGCACCGGCACCGGCGAGCTCGCCAGCAGGTCGCGGTGCGCCGCGGCGGCGGCCTCGGTGACGAACACCTCGCGGACCCCGGCCGGGTGGGCCAGCGCCTCGGCGACGGCCTGCCGCCCCTCGGCGAGGAACAGCCCCGCCGCGTCGCGGCCGGCCCGCCGGGTGAGCTTGCGGGCGGCCACCACCCGCGCGGAGCGCTCGGTCAGTGGGTCGGTCACCGTTCCGTCGTCCTCCCGCGAGATCTGCACAGTGGGCGTCATCCGGCCCGCGATGGCCGCGAGTGTGCAGATCTCGCGGCCGTACACGCGACGACGCCGCCGGCGCCGGCCCGGGTGGGCCGGACGCCGGCGGCGTCGGAGGTGCTGGCCGGGCTCAGGCGGCCTGACCGCCGGCCGGGGCGGCCGCGACGGCCGCGCGGGCGGTCTCCACCAGCGCGGCGAAGGCGGCCGGCTCGTTGACGGCCAGCTCGGCCAGCACGCGGCGGTCGAGCTCGATGCCGGCGAGCTTGAGGCCCTGCATGAACCGGTTGTAGGTCATGTCGTTCTGGCGGGCCGCGGCGTTGATGCGGGTGATCCACAGCTTGCGGAAGTCACCCTTGCGCACCTTGCGGTCGCGGTACTGGTAGGTCGCCGAGTGGAGGATCTGCTCCTTGGCCTTGCGGTACAGCCGGGACCGCTGTCCCCGGTAGCCGCTGGCCGCCTCCAGGGTCGTCCGACGCTTCTTCTGGGCGTTGACCGCCCGCTTCACGCGTGCCACGAAAGGGCTCCTTCTCGTCTAGGGGGCGCTCAGAGCCCGAGCAGCTTCTTGAGGTTCTTGGTGTCGGCCGGGGAGATGACCTGGTCCTGGTCGAGCCGGCGCTTGCGACGCGAGGACTTGTGCTCGAACTTGTGCTGGTTGTTGGCCTGCTCGCGCATGAGCTTCCCGCTGCCCGTCACGCGCACTCGCTTGACGGTGCCCTTGTGCGTCTTCTGCTTCGGCATGTCCTCGGTCCTCGTTCGTGTGGGGCGGCGTCGGGGCACGTCGACGCCGCGGCAGCCTGGGAGCTGCCGCGACGTCCTCCGGTCACGGCGCCGGTGCGTCTGGTGGTGCGGTCCTCGGCCCTCCTGCAGGGCCCCGCCGCGAGCTGGCGAGTGGTGGGGGCAGGAAGGTCCTCCTTCAGGCCTGCGGGGCCTGTCCCTCGGCGGCCCTGTCGGCCTTGGCCTGCCGGCGGGCGCCGTCGGTCGCGGCCTGGTTCCGGTGCGGGGCGATCACCATGACCATGTTGCGGCCGTCCTGCTTGGGGTTGGACTCCACGACGCCGAGCTCGGAGACGTCCTGGGCCAGCCGCTGCAGCAGCCGGTAGCCCATCTCCGGCCGGGACTGCTCGCGGCCGCGGAACATCACGGTGATCTTGACCTTGTCGCCGCTCCGCAGGAAGCGCTCGACGTGGCCCTTCTTGGTCGCGTAGTCGTGCGGGTCGATCTTCAGGCGCAGCCGCATCTCCTTGATGACGGTGAGCGCCTGGTTCCGCCGGGCCTCGCGGGCCTTCTGGGCGGACTCGTACTTGAACTTCCCGTAGTCCATGAGCTTGGCGACGGGCGGCCGGGCCATGGGCGCGACCTCGACCAGGTCCAGTTCGGAGTCCTGGGCCAGGCGCAGCGCCTCGCCGATCGGCACGATGCCGACCTGCTCGCCCTCGGGACCGACCAGGCGGACCTCCGGGACGCGGATACGGTCGTTGATACGGGGCTCGGTGATGGCCTCTCCTCTGCTGCTGCATGGGGAGGGGCTCGCTCGGTCACCGGACGCCGACACGAGAGAGGCCCCACGAGCGGCTGCTCGCGGGGCCCACTCGCCGGGGCACGACGGGCCCGGGGGCTCGTCGCACGCCGCGGGCCCGGCCGGTGGGCCGGGCTCCGCGATCCGGGACCTGGACGCCTCGACGGCGCCAGGTGGGAGCGGGCTCCTCTTGGTCGAGCGGCCCGGGGCGGGGCCGCTCAGTGGTTCGCGCGCCTCGTGTAGCGGGGAGGCACGCCCATGCTACAGCGTCACGGCGGTCGAGGTCATTCCCCCCGGTGAGGTGCTGGAACGGCCGCCCTGCAGGTACAAGGAACCCCCTGCTCCCCACCCCTCGCAAGCTCGGGGCGGGGCCCTGCAGGGGGCCGGAACGAGGCGTGGGCGAGGGGGGTCCTCCCTCAGTCGTCGTAGAGCAGCGGCGGCGACGGCGGAGGCGGGGGCTGCTGCGCGCGGTCGGCCGCGAGCAGCGCCCGCAGTCCCTCGACGGCCTCGACCGCCCGCTCGCCGTCGGCCCCCTGGACGGCCAGCACCGCGAACTCGTCGTCGTTGGTGAGCAGCAGCGTGGCCCACCGGAACCGGCGGTCGAACCGGATGGCCTGCACCGCCGTCCAGGGCAGCGTGCGCTCGCCGAGGATGTTGCGCACCCGGATGCCCCGGTGGTCGGCGTCCACCCGCGGCCGGCCCAGCGCCAGCAGCCCGGCGCCGAGCACCAGGCCCAGGCCGACGATGGCGACCTGGTCGGCCACGGTGAACCGCGCCACGCCGGTCGCGTTCTGCGGCAGCGTCACGCCCACGTAGGTGAGGACGGCGGCGACGACGACGGCGGCCGCGGCGCAGAGCAGCCGCCACCGGCGGGGGACGGCGGAGACGGCGGGAGGCACGGCCCCATGGTCCCAGGCCGGCCCGGTCCGGCCGCACTGTGCGGCTGCCGACCCCGGGACGACACATCCTCGCAACGGAGACGACGCACCATGGTCGCCAGCGCCGTCGACGAGGGGGAACCGTGACCGATGCCCAGCCCGAGGGGGCCGAGGCGCCGCTGCCCCTGGCCGGCTACACCGTCGCGGTGACCGCGGCCCGGCGGCGGGAGGAGCTCGGGGCGCTGCTGGCCCGCCGCGGCGCCCGGGTGGTCTACGCGCCGGCCATCCGCATCGTGCCGCTGGCCGACGACGCCGAGCTGGTCGCGGCTACCCGGGAGGTGCTCGCGCGGCCGGTGGACCTCGTCGTGGCCACCACCGGCGTGGGCTTCCGCGGGTGGCTGGAGGCGGCCGAGGCGTGGGACCTGCCGCTGGTCGAGCACCTGCACGACGCCCGGGTGCTGGCGCGCGGGCCGAAGGCGCGCGGCGCGATCCGCGGCGGCGGGCTGGTGGACGCCTGGTCGCCGGCGTCGGAGTCCTCGGCCGAGGTGCTCGAGCACCTGCTGTCGGGTGCCGAGGGACCGCTGCAGGGACGCCGCATCGCCGTCCAGCTGCACGGGGACCCGCTGCCGGACTTCGTCGCGGCGCTGCGGGCGAGCGGGGCCGACGTGCTCACCGTGCCGGTCTACCGCTGGGTGCTGCCCGAGGACGTCACGCCGGTGCACCGGCTGGTGCGCTCGGTGGTGGCGGGCACGGTCGACGCGGTGACCTTCACCAGCGCCCCGGCCGCGGCGAGCGTGCTCACCGTCGCCGAGGAGCTGGGGCTGCGCACCGAGCTGGTGGCCGCGCTCACCTCCGGCGTCCTCCCGGTGGCGGTGGGCCCGGTGACCGCCGGACCGCTCGACGCCGCCGGCGTCCCGTCGGTGCAGCCAGAGCGCGCCCGGCTGGGCGCCCTGGCCCGCGAGGTCGTCGCCCGGCTGCCCGAGCGCGACCCGGTGCTGCGAGTCGGGGGGCGGGAGCTGCAGGCGCGCGGCCACGCCGCGCTGCTCGACGGCCGCCTGGTGGAGCTGGCTCCGGGCCCGATGGCGGTGCTGCGGGCGCTGGCGGCGCGGCCGGGCGCCGTCGTCCCCAAGACCGACCTGGGGACCGGGCTGCCCGGCGGCGGGGACGGGCACGCCGCCGAGATGGCCGTGACCCGGCTGCGGGCCGCGCTGGGCCCCGGCGTCGTGGAGACCGTGGTGAAGCGGGGCTACCGCCTCGCGGTGTAGCGGCGAGATCGGCGATCTCGCACGGTTCGGATGCTCCGTCCGTGCGAGACCGCCGATCTCGCCGGGTCACACCCCGGACATGCGGGCCTGGGGCCGCAGGTAGACCGCCCAGGTGAGGGCGAGGCAGATCACGTAGAAGGCGATGAACACCAGGTAGGCCGAGTCGCCGGTGCCGGTGGTCAGGAACGACTGCCGGAAGGCGAGGTTGACCAGCACACCGCCGAAGGCCCCGACCGCGCCGGCGATGCCGATGAGCGCCCCGGACATGCGCAGCGCGTGCCGGTCGGCGGCGGCGCTGTCCTCGCCGGCGGCCACCCGTTGCTGGGCCTGGGTGCGGAAGATCGCCGGGATCATCTTGTAGGTCGAGCCGTTGCCGATGCCGCTGAGCACGAACAGCGCCACGAAGCCGACGACGAACAGCGGCAGCGACCCGACCTGACTGGCGGTCCACACGATCGCCGCGCCCCCGGCCATCGCCGCGAAGTTCCAGAACGTGATGCGGGCGCCGCCGAAGCGGTCGGCCAGCGAGCCGCCGAGGGGGCGGATCAGTGAGCCGAGCAGCGGGCCGAGCCAGGTGAGCGACGCCGCGGCGAGGGGCGTGGCGAACTCGGAGGTGAACTGGTTCTGCAGCACCTGGCCGAAGGCGAACCCGAACCCGATGAACGAGCCGAAGGTGCCGATGTAGAGGAACGACATGATCCAGGTGTGCGGCTCGCGGGTGGCCTCGCGCATGGCCCGCGGCTGGTTGCGGGCGGTCGTCAGGTTGTCCATGAGCAGCGCGGCGCCGACGGCGGCGGCGACTATCAGCGGGACGTAGACGAGCAGCACCAGGCGGGGGTGCTCGGCTCCCGCGGTGGCCAGCACGAGCAGCCCGACCAGCTGGACGACGGGGACGCCGAGGTTGCCGCCGCCGGCGTTGAGGCCCAGCGCCCAGCCCTTGAGCCGGTTCGGGTAGAAGGCGTTGATGTTGGCCATGGAGCTGGCGAAGTTGCCGCCGCCGACGCCGGCCAGGCAGCTGACGACGAGCAGGGTCGTGTAGTCGACGCCGGGCTCCAGGACGACGGCCGTCGCGATCGTGGGCACCAGCAGCAGGGCGGCACTGACGATGGTCCAGTTGCGCCCGCCGAACTTCGCGACGGCGAACGTGTAGGGCAGCCGCACGAACGCGCCCAGCGCCGTCGGCAGCGTGGTGAGCAGGAACTTCCCGGCCGGGTCGATGCCGTACACCGCCTCGGGCAGGAACAGCACGAGCACCGACCACAGGCTCCAGACCGAGAAGCCGATGTGCTCGGAGAAGACCGAGAAGAACAGGTTGCGGCGGGCGACCGGCTTGCCCGTGGACGCCCAGAAGGCGGGGTCCTCCGGGCGCCAGTCGTCGATCCAGCGACCGGGTCGCGTCGCGACGGCGACCGGCGCGGCCGGCTGGCGGGTGGTGGGGGTGGGGGCGGCCATGGGCCAGAACGGTGACGCGCCGTCGTTCCCCCGCCGTTGCTGCCGGGCAGACCTCGTGTTCCGTTGTGCTCACCGCCGCACCTCCGCTGTGGTGAGGCCGCCGGAGACCGGCGTGCGCACCGGCCCGGCCAGCGACGAGGATCGGTGCGTGACCGTGACCGAGGACCCCGCGGCTGCCGGCCGTGCCCTGTTCGACGACGGTGCCGCGGTCGCGGGTTCGATGAGCCGCAGCGCCGCCGCCCTGGTCTGGCCCGACCCGGCCGGCCGCGCGGCGGTGCGGCTCGAGGACCGGCTGGCGCGCTGCCTGCGGACGGCGGCCGACGACGCGGCGGGGATCGCCGTCCTCCGGGAGCGGGCCCGCGCCGGCGCCGTCCTCGCCTTCACCGTCGAGCACGCCGTGACCCTCGCCCACGGCGGGCGCCCGGTGCGCACCGACGGCCTCTTCTCCCCGCGGTCCGGCGGGCGCTCGGCCGCCGACGCGGTCACCGAGGCCGTGGTCGCCGCCGCCCGGGGCTCGCACGACGAGCGGCGGGTGCGGCACCTGGGGTACCTGCTGGCCGAGGTGGCGTCCTCCCCCGAGCTGGACGCCGCGCTGGTCGAGCGGGCGCTGACACTGGCCGCCGGGCTGACCTGGCGGCACCTGGTGCTCCTGGCCGGCGTAGGCCGCCGCGACCGCTCGCCGCTGCCGATGACGCCGCTGGCCGACGACCCCCGCGGCTGGGCGGCGTGGGGCGCCCGGGAGGACGTCGCCGACCTGCAGCGCGCCGGTCTGCTCGACCCGCCGCCGGCGCAGCCTCGGCCCGGCGGCGCGGCCCTCCCCCGGCTGCGCCCTGCCGACCTGCGGCTGACCCGCCGCGGCGTGCTGGTGCACCGGCTGCTGGCGCTGGGCTTCGTGCGGGACGACGACGTCGCCACCGCGCTGGCCGAGCTCGCCCCGCCCGGCTGACCCTCCCCGCTGCTCCTCCCCGGTGGGATCGTGACCTGCCCGTGATCCCCGTTGTGGGTCCGCGGCGCGGCTCGGGGCGTGTAGAGAGCAGGAGCCGGCAGAGGAGGCACGGTGGGCGACGGGGACCGGGGCTTCGCGGACTTCGTGTCCGCGGAGCAGGCCGGTCTGCTCCGCCTGGCCGTGCTCCTCTCCGGCGACCGCGGACACGCGGAGGACCTCGTGCAGACCGCCCTGCTCAAGACCTATCGGCACTGGGACCGGATCAGCCGGTCCGGGCCCCCCTCGGCGTACGTGCGCCGCGTGCTGGTCACCACGCACGCCAGCTGGCGGCGCCGGCTGGCCACAACCGAGCAGGTGGTGGAGTCGGTGCCCGACCGGGCGGCGGCACCGCACGAGGACGGCGACGAGCAGCTGCGGGCCGCGCTGCGCGAGCTGCCGGTCCGGATGCGGACGGCGGTGGTGCTGCGCTACTTCGAGGACCTTTCCGAGCAGCAGACCGCTGCCCTGATGGGGTGCTCGCCCAGCGCGGTCAGCACCCAGACCGCCCGGGGCCTGGCCCGGCTGCGCGCCGCGCTGACCGCACTGCAGCCGGCCGGTGGGGAGGAGCGGTGAGGGACGACGAGCTGCGGGCGCGGCTGACCGCGCTCGCCGACGCGACCGCGCCGCCGCCGCGCGCCGACCTGGCCGCCGTGGTCGAGCACCGGCACCGGGCCCGCCGCCGGACGCAGCTGCGGCTGGGTGCGGTCGGCGCGGTGGTCGTGGCCGCGGTGGCGATGGGCCAGGTGCTGGTGCCGGACGGACCGTCGGCGGAGCCGGCGACCGCGGCCGTGGCGCCGGACGTGCCGGACCTCCCGGCCTCGGACAGCGGGCCGACCCGCGGCTCGCTGGCCGGCGACGCGCAGTTCCTCGAGGCGGTGCGGCGGCTGTCCTGGAGCAACCCGGGGACCGGCGCGGCCGGGCCCGCGCCGGCGGGGTCGCAGGTGCTGTTCGCCGGCGACGTCCCCGGCGGGCGCTGGGCACTGGTGGCGCGCCCGCTGACCGTGCCGCCGCCGCTGATGGACGACGACGAGCTGGAGCGCGAGTTGGGCACCGGCTCGATGGCGCTGGCCTGGTTCGCCGGTCCACGGGGCGCGGCGCCGGAGGAGCTGCGGCTGCACCGCGCGCCGGTCGTCACCGGGCCCGGGCTGCCGGTTGCGCTGTGGGACCGGGCCACCGAGACGCTGGCCGTCGTCGCGGCGGACCCGGCCGCCACCGCCCGGCTGCTCGACGGGGGCGGCGCGCCGCTGGCCGAGCTGCCCGTTACCGACGGGCTCGCGGTGGACGCCGCACCCGAGGCGACGGCGACCGTCGAGGTCCGGGCCGCGGACGGCACGGTGCTGGCGTCGGTCGAGCCGCTCCCGAGCCGGGACCGGTGAGCGGCCCGCGGACCCTCGCGTGGGTCGCCGCCGTCCTCGCGCTGACCGGCTGCGACGGCGGCGGAACCCGGGCCTGCCCGGCGATCGCCTGGGGCAACGGCCTCACGGTCGAGCTGGCCGGCGCCCGGCCGCCCGAGGAGGGACGGTCGGTGCAGGTGAGCTGCCCAGGGGCGTGTCGTCCCGAGGCGTTGGAGGGAACGCCGTCCGGCTCGATCCGGGAGGGCGTCGCGCCGCTGGTCGGGGACCGCGCCACGGTGTCGTTCCTGATGGAGACCCCGGACGAGGTGCACGTCGCCGTCCTGGACCCGGACGGAGCCGTCCTGGCGGAGCTGACCGCCGACCCGGAGTGGGTGCTCGTCGGCGGCAGCGCGGAGTGCGGCGGTCCGCACGAGGCCACGGTGACCGTCCCGGCGCCCTGACCCGTCATGCGCGGCGGCGGGCCCGCAGCACGGTGTCGGCGACCGGCAGCTCGTGCCCGGCGGGGCCGCTCGCCGTCCGCGGGCGGTCCTCGCAGACGACGACCTCCCAGGCCGCCGGGTCGAGGGTGGCGGCGACCTGCCCGGCCGTGAAGAACATCTCCGGCAGGCCGGTGTGCAGCTCGCTGGGCCGGTGCCCGACGACGAGCAGGTTGCCGCCCGGCGCGACGGCGGCGGCCAGCCGGGCGAGCGCCGGGTCGCGGTCCTGCGGCGGCAGGTGGAAGTACTGGGCCGAGACCAGGTCGAAGGCGCCCGCCGGCGGCGTCCAGCGGGTCAGGTCGGCGTGCACCCAGTCGACCTCGACGCCCAGTCGCTCCGCCTCCGCGGCAGCGCGGCCCAGCGCGACGGTGGAGAAGTCGACCGCGGTCACCCGCCAACCGCGGCCGGCCAGCCACAGCGCGTCGCCGCCCTCACCGCTGCCGGCGTCCAGCGCCCGGCCCGGCGTCAGCCCGGCGGCCTCGGCCACCAGCTGCGGGTTGGCGCGGCCGCTCCACAGCGCCGGCGCCGCTCGGTACCGCTCCTCCCAGGAGGCCTCGTCGAACTGCATCTCACCGTGTGCACCGTGCTGCGCGTCCATGCCGGGCAGCCTCCCCAGGGGGACACCGACTTGACAAACGACGTTGCCGGAGCGGCAAATGACGGGCGTGGCGGAGGACGAGACGACCGATGCCGTGCTCACCGCCGTCGGCCCGCGGCTGCGCGCACTGCGCGTCAGGCGCGGGAACACGCTGGCGCAGCTGTCGGAGGAGACCGGCATCTCTGTGAGCACGCTGTCCCGGCTGGAGTCCGGGCAGCGCCGGCCGACCCTCGAGCTGCTGCTCCCGCTGGCCCGCGCCCACCAGGTGCCGCTCGACGAGCTGGTCGGCGCTCCGGAGACCGGGGACCCGCGCATCCACCCGCGGCCGGTGGTGCACCACGGCGTCACGTCGCTGCCGCTGACCCGCCGTCCGGGCGGGGTGCAGGCCTTCAAGCAGGTCTACCCGCCCGGCTGGCCCGGCGGCGAGCCCGAGCAGCGGACCCACGAGGGGTACGACTGGGTCTACGTGTTGTCCGGGCGGCTGCGGCTGGTGCTCGCAGAGCACGACCTGGTGCTCGGGCCGGGCGAGGTGGCCGAGTTCGACACCCGCACCCCGCACTGGTTCGGCAACCCCGGGCCGGAGCCCGCCGAGGTGCTCGCGCTGTTCGGCCCGCAGGGCGAGCGGATGCACGTGCGCGCCCGCCCCCGCCGCTGAGCGCGTTGTCCGCCCGCTGAGGGCGGTGCCACCATGCCGTCGTGCCCGGTTCCGCAGCCGACCGGCTGGCCCGGCTGGCCGACGGCTACCTGGTCACCCAGCTGTTGCACGTCGCCGTCGCGCTGGGGGTGCCCGACGCCCTGGCCGCCGGTCCGCGCAGCGCCGCCGACCTGGCGCGGGAGCTCGGCGCCGTGCCCGACGCCCTGCGCCGGGTGCTGCGGGGGCTGGCCGCCGAGGAGGTGCTCGACGAACTGCCCGACGGCCGCTTCGGGCTGACCCCGGTCGGCGAGCTGTTGCGGCCCGGGGTGCCGGGGGCGCTGCCCGGTGCGGTGTCCGCCCGGGGCGGGCTCTACTACCGGCCGGCCGCCGGTCTGCTCGCCGCCGTGCGGGACGGCGGGACGCCGTTCGAGGTCGTCGAGGGGCGGCCCTTCTTCGACGCGCTCGCGGCCGACCCCGCGCGGCTGGCGGCGTTCCGCGCGTCGATGGCCGACCGCTCGGCACGGGAGGCCCGTGCCGTGGTGGCCGCCTACGACGTGTCCGGCTTCGCGTCGGTGGTCGACGTGGGCGGCGGGCCCGGCGTGCTGCTGCGGGTGGTCCGGGAGCGGGCGCCGTCCGCCGACGTGCTGCTCGTGGACCGCCCGGAGGTCGTCGCCGGCTCGGACCTGCCCGCGGTCGGCGGGGACTTCTTCGAGCAGGTGCCGGCCGGCGCGGACGCCTACCTGCTGTCCCGCGTTCTGCACGACTGGGACGACGAGGCCGCCCGGCAGGTGCTGCGGGTGTGCCGGGCGGCGATGCGGCCGGACTCGGTGCTGCTCGTCGTGGAGGCGGTGCTGCCGGAGCGTGCCGTCGACGACCCGGCCGCGGTGCGGATGGACCTGCACGTGCTGGTGTTGCTGTCCGGCCGCGAGCGCACCGCCGCGGAGTACGCCGCCCTGTGCGAGGCGGCCGGGCTGCGGCTCACCCGCGACGTCCCGACCGACGCCGGGGTGCACGTGCTGGAGGTGCGTCCGGCGTAGCCCGCACCCACCGAGTTGATCATGGGGTTGTTGACGGCGACACGCGGGGACACGCCGCGGACACCGGCAACAACCCCATGATCCACGCCGTGGTGCGGTGCTGGAACGGCCATCCTTCGGGGGCCTGCGCCGAGCCTGCGAGGCGTGGGGTGCAGGGTGGTTCTTCGTCACACCTCGACGACGATCTCGCCCCCGGACTCGTGCACCGGGTACACGCGGATCGGCGCCGCTCCTGACGTGGCGGCGCCGTCGCTCCACCGGTAGGCGTAGAGGTGCAGCGGGCAGACGAGCACGTCGACGTCGGTCTGCCCGTCGGCGAGCGGCCCCCCGGCGTGCGGGCAGGCGGCCTGGGTGGCGTGCAGCGAGCCGTCCCGCAGCCGGAAGACCGCGACCTGCACGCCCCCGGCGACGAACGCCCGCCCCTCGCCGAGCGGGACGTCGTCCACCCGGCAGACGGCGTACGCCTCGCCCCGGACCGGGGCCGCCTGACCCGGGACGGCGACCCCGCTGGCCGACGTGCCTCGCTCGGTGCCCGGGGTGGTCGGCAGCTCGGCCTCGGTGGTGTGGTCCAGCCTCGTGGCGGTGCTCATCGGACCGGCACCTTCGGCAGCGCGACCAGCGGCAGCGAGGTGCGGAACTGGCCGGGGGTGGCCGGTTCCTTCCCGTCCTGGCCCCAGGGGTCGGTGTAGGCGTCCACCGACCGCTGCATGTTGGCGTCCAGGTCGGCCACGATCCCCTCGCTGTCCTCCAGCAGCACCGACCGGATCCGCTCCAGGCCGACCCGCGGCACGAAGTCGTAGGTGCGCTCCAGCCAATTGGCGTTCTCCCGGTAGTACTGGAGGAACCGGCCGGTCAGCCGGAGGACCTCCTGCGGCGAGTCGACCGTGGCCAGCAGGTCACCCTTGCGGACGGTGGCCCCGGCGGCGCCGCCGACGTAGACCTCCCATTTGCCGTTGCCGACGGCCACGACGCCGACGTCCTTCACGTAGGCCTCGGCGCAGTTGCGGGGGCAGCCGACGACGGCGAGCTTCATCTTGGCCGGGCTCTCGATGCCCTGGAACCGGGTCTCCAGGTCGATGCCGAGCTGGGTCGAGTCGCCGAGCCCGAAGCGGCAGAAGTCGCTGCCGACGCAGGTCTTCACGGTGCGGAAGCTCTTGCCGTAGGCGTACCCGGACGGCATGCCCAGGTCGTCCCACATCGCGGGTAGGTCCTCCTTGCGCACGCCCAGCAGGTCGATGCGCTGCCCGCCGGTCACCTTGACCATCGGGACCTCGTACTTCTCGGCGACCTCGGCGATCCGGCGCAGCTGGGCCGGGGTGGTGACGCCGCCCTTCATCTGCGGGACGACGGAGAAGGTGCCGTCGCGCTGGATGTTGGCGTGCACCCGGTCGTTGATGAACTCGCCGTCCTTCTCCGGGACGAAGTCCACGCCCCAGAGCATCTTCAGCAGCGAGGTCAGGCCCATCTTGGACTTCGCGTCCTCCTGCCCGCCGGGGGCGAGCGCGGTGAAGACGGCGGAGACGCTGCGCAGGTCCTGCGCGCGGATGGCGGCCATGAGCTCGGGCTTGGCCATCGGGATGCCCGGCACGTAGTAGGAGGCGGCCGGGTCCTCGGCGAGGTCGCCGTCGGCGGCCCACTCGACGATCTGCTTGACGAGCGACTTGCACGAGCCGCAGCCCTTGCCGGCGCGGGTGGCGTCCATGACCGCGCCGACGCTGCCGCAGCCGCCCGCGACGGCGCCGCAGATGTCCCCCTTGGACACCCCGTTGCAGTTGCACACCTGCGAGTCGGCCGGCATCTCGGCGACGCCCACCTCCGCGGCGCCGTCGGAGAGGTCGACCAGCAGCCGGATCCGCTCCTCCGGCAGCGGCGCGCCGCGGTCGAAGGCCTGGGTCAGGAAGGCGACCTTGCGGGTGTCGCCGAGCAGCGTGGCGCCGACGAGCACGTCGTCGCGGATGACCACCGACAGGTGCACCCCGCGCTTCGGCTCCGAGATCACCAGGAACTCGTCGTCGTCCCGCTCGGGGGTGTTCACGCCCATCGTGGCGACGTCGACGCCGGCGACCTTGAGCTTGGTCGCCGTCCGGCTGCCGTGGTACTCGGCGGCCGGGTCGGCGCCGGTGAGGACGTCGGCGAGCACGCGGGCGTGCTCCCAGGCCGGCTGCACCAGGCCGTAGACCGAGCCGCGGTGCTGGGCGCACTCGCCGATGGCGTAGACGTCGGGGTCCTCGGTGCGCAGCTGGTCGTCGACGACGATGCCGCGCTCGACCTCCAGCCCCGAGCGGACGGCGATGTCGCTGTTGGGCCGCACCCCGGCGGCGACGACGAGCAGGTCGGCATCCAGCCGGCGGCCGTCCTTGAGGACGACGCCCTCGACGTGCTCGCTGCCGAGGACCTCGGTGGCCAGGACGTCGCAGTGCACCGTGATGCCCAGCGACTCGACGCTCCGCTTGAGGATCGCGCCGGCCTCGGCGTCCAGCTGCACGTTCATCAACCACGGCATGGCGTGCACCAGGTCGACCTGCAGCCCGTGGCCCTGCAGCGCGCGGGCCGCCTCCAGGCCGAGCAGGCCACCGCCCATGACCACCGCGCGCCGGCAGCGGCCGGTGGCCTCGAGCAGGGCGCGGGTCTCGTCGATGGTCCGGAAGCCGTACACCCCGGGCAGGAGCTCGCCGTCGTCGCCGCGGACGCCGGTCATCGGCGGGATGAACGAGTAGCTGCCGGTGGCCAGCACGAGGTGGTCGTAGGGGACGACGCTCCCGTCGTCGGCGTGCACCTGCTTGGCCGCCGTGTCGATCCGCGTCGCCCGGACGCCGGCGCGCAGGTGCACGCCGTTGTCGGCGTACCAGTCGTGGCTGTTGAGGACGATGTCGTCCTCGTGCGACTCCCCGGCCAGCACCGGCGAGAGCATGATCCGGTTGTAGTTGCCGTGCGGCTCGTCGCCGAGGACGGTGATGCGGAACTGCTCGCCGCCGCCGCGCTCGAGCACCTCCTCGACCAGCCGGGCGCCGGCCATGCCGTTGCCGACGACGACCAGCCGGCCGCGCCGGTCGAGTTCGTCGTCGAGGTGCAGTGAGGTCAGCCCCTCGGGGCGACCACCGAGGACGAGGGTCATCAGACCTCCACCAACCCGAGGTCGACGACCAGCTCGCCGGTCACGCCGATCGGCGCGGCCGCCTGCAGCTCGACGACGGTGCCGCCGGGCAGGTCCTCGACGACGCGCAGCGGGACGTGCACGTCGCCCTTGGCCCCGATCGGGAACCAGCGCACCGGCACCCCGTCGCGGACCAGCAGCACGTACACCAGGTGGTCTATGGAGTTGCCGCCGCGGAAGTACAGGGCCTGCGCGGTGGCACCGGAGGGCACGGTGTAGCGCAGCGCGGGGTCGACCGGGCCGGGCTTGTCCAGGCCCTCCCCGGTGACCGGGTACACGCCTTGCAGGAAGCGGGGTGTGCTCTTCACGCGGGGGGTCCTCCTCGGGACGGGGCGGGACGGCGGGAGCGGGGTGCGCGCCGCGGGCTGCTCGTGGGGGCGGGTCTCGGGCTGGGTGGCGGCGTCGGGGGCGGGCAGCAGCTCGACCGGGCCGGCGACGCGGGTGACGGCGACCGCGCAGACCTTGAAGGCCGGCATCCTCGACGTGGGGTCCAGCGCCGGGTCGGTCAGCGCGTTGGCCGACGAGCCGCCGCCCCAGTGGAAGGGGGCGAAGACGACGTCGGGCCGGATGTCGGCGGTCAGGTGCGCCGAGAAGCGGGCGCGGCCGCGGCGGGTGGCGAGCTCGACGACGTCGTCCGGGCCGATGCCGAGGTGCCGCGCGAGGTCGGGGTGCAGCTCGGCGCGCGGCAGCGGGGCGACCAGCTGGAGGCTGCGGGTGCGGCGGGTCTGGGTGCCCGACTGGTACTGCGCCAGCACCCGGCCGGTGGTGAGCACGTAGGGGTACTCCGCGTCGGGCCGCTCATGGGCCTCGACGTGCTCGACGCGCAGGAAGCGGGCCCGCCCGTCGGGGGTGGCGAAGCGGTCCAGGAACAGCCGCGGGGTGCCCGGGTGGTCGGGCGCCGGGCAGGGCCAGAACACGCCCTGCTCGTCGTCGATGCGCCGGTAGCTGATGCCGGCGTAGTCGGCCGCTCCCCCGGCGCTGGCCCGGCCGAGCTCGGCGAAGACGGTCTCGGCGTCCCCGCTGAAGCCCGGCGCGCCCAGCCGCTCCGCCAGCTCGGCGAGCAGCTGCAGGTCGTCGCGGACTCCCTCGGGCGGGTCCAGCGCGCGCCGGCGGCGGATGACCCGCCCCTCGACGTTGGTCATCGTGCCGTCCTCCTCGGCCCACATCGCGCTGGGCAGGACGACGTCGGCGAGCTCGGCGGTCTCGGAGAGGAAGAAGTCGCTGACCGCGAGGAAGTCCAGGTCGGCCAGTCGCCTGATCACCCGGCGGGCGTCGGGGGCGGAGACCGCGACGTTGGAGGCGAGCACCAGCAGGGTCCGCACGCCGCCGTCGGTGCCGAGCGCGTCGAGCAGCTCGAACGCCGACGAGCCCGGCTGCGGCAGGTCGTCCGGGTCGACGCCCCAGACCGCGGCCACGTGCGCGCGGGCGGCAGGGTCGGCGAGCCGCCGGTAGCCGGGCAGCTGGTCGGCCTTCTGCCCGTGCTCGCGGCCGCCCTGCCCATTGCCCTGGCCGGTGACCGTGGCCCAGCCGCTCCCCTCCCGGCCGGGCAGGCCGAGGGCCAGCGCCAGGTTGATCCACGCCTGCGCGGTGTCGGTGCCGCTGCGGTGCTGCTCGGCGCCGCGGGCGGTCAGCACGATCGCCCGCTCGGCGCGGGCGAGGGCGAATACGGTGCGCCGCTGGTCGGCGACGGGGACGCCGGTCAGCCGCTCGACCCGGTCGGGCCAGTAGCCGGCGACCCCCTCCCGCACCTGCTCGAACCCGGTGGTGCGCGCCGCGACGTAGTCCTCGTTGACGAGGCCCTCGGCGACCGCGATGTGCAGCAGCCCGTTGGCCAGCGCCAGGTCGGTGCCCGGCAGCGGCTGCAGGTGCAGTGCGGCGTTGCGGGCGGTCGCCGTCCGGCGGGGGTCGACCACGACGTGCTGCGCGCCGCGGGCCCGGCCCTCGTCGAACCACTGCATCGCCGGCGGCATGGTGTCGGCGGGGTTGGACCCCACGAGGACGACGACGTCGGCCTGCGCGATGTCGGACAGCGGGAAGGGCATGCCGCGGTCGAGGCCGAAGGCGCGGTTGGCCGCCCCCGCGGCCGAGGACATGCAGAACCGGCCGTTGTAGTCGATGGCGCTCGTCCGCAGCGCCACCCGAGCGAACTTGCCGAACTGGTAGGCCTGCTCGTTGGTCAGCCCCCCGCCGCCGAAACAGCCGACGGCGTCGCGGCCGTGGTCGGCCTGGGTCCGCTCGATCGCGCCGACGAGCCGGTCCAGCGCCTCCTCCCAGGTCGACTCCACCAGCGGGCTGGTGCGGTCGCCGGCCACGGCGCGGACCAGCGGGCGGGTGAGCCGCTCGGGGTGGTCGAGCAGCTCGGTCGCCGACCAGCCCTTGGAGCACAGGCCGCCGCGGTTGGTCGGGAAGTCGGCCGGCTGCAGCGTCGCCGGGCGGTCGCCGGCGGTCATCGTGACCCCGCACTGCAGGGAGCAGTAGGGGCAGTGCGTCTGCGTCGTCCGGGTGCGCGGGCCCACCCCGGCGAGCGCTCCGGGGAGGGCGGTCGCGGTCACGCCGACGAGGTTCCGGGGCTGCGGTTTCCCGGCCGCGGCATCGGCGTCAAGCCTGCGTTCCGTGGACCTCACGCCGTCCCGGCGGCGGTTGTTAGGGCGCGCCTACCCTGGCCGGGTGGCCGACCGCGTGATCACCGTGCACCTCGGCGCCCCGTCGGTCCGCCCCGCCGAGCAGCGCGACGTGCCCCGGATCGCCGCGACCCTCACCCTGGTGCAGGCCACCTCGCGGTGGGCCCGCTGGGCGCTGCCCGACGACGGCCGGGTGCAGCGGCTGACCCGGCTGCACGAGCTCGACGCCGGCCACCGGGCGGTCGCGACGGGCACCGCGTGGGTCACCGAGGACGTCGGCGCCGTGGCCGCGTGGGAGGCACCCGAGGGCGGACCGGGCACCCGGCCGACCCCGGACGACGTGCGGGCCGCGCTGGCCGCCGAGCTCCCGCACGTGCACGGCTCCCGCTGGGACGCCGTCCGGCGGACCCGCGAGCTGGTCGACGCCGCCCGCCCCGCCGGCCCGCACTGGTGGCTGTCCCACCTGGGCACCCGGCCCAGCAACCGGCGCCGCGGCTACGGGACGGCGCTGCTCGAGCCGGCGCTCGAGCGGTGCGACGCCGACGGCCTGCCCGCCGCCGCCGTCGTCGCGACCTGGGCCGCGGTCCGCTTCCTGCGGCGGCTCGGCTTCGAGGTCGACCGGGCGATGGACAGCTCGGACGGCACCCTGCCGCTCTGGCTGCTGGTGCGCGCACCGCAGGACTGACCGCTCCCCGGGGCTGTCACCGACCCCGCATCGACGACGCGGTCGCCTTCGACGAGCTCGTCGAGGCGCTGGTCTCCGGCGCCCGCTACGAGCGGTCGCCGGACCTGTCGTCCCGGCTGGCGTTGCCGGCCCCGTCCCCGGGCGACTGCTCGCGGACTTCCTTGAGCGCGTTGAGCGCAGAGACCATCGAGGTGGCCGCCATGGCGATGACGACCAGGAAAGCGCCGATGAGCACCCAGCGTTCCACGTCGAGCCGGAAGCCCGACGCCGACATGATGACGGCCGCAGTGACGAGGATGAGTGCCACCACGGCACCGACGACCAGGGACCAGAGGATGGTCGATCTCATGACGTGCCTCTCTCATGAGGAACGGGTGAGGGATGCGTGGAAGAGCGTCCTTTCCGGTACCACGGTGGCGCTCGTCGGGTGTGCGGGCTCGGCCCGGGGCGTGCCCGGTCGCGCGCGCCGTGGGGTGTCGTGCGGATACGAGCAGCGGGAGCGCCCGGCATGATCCTCCCGGAGGTCCGGGACCCTCGCTTCGTGACGATCCGCCGAGGTGGGACCCTCACCGATCCCGATCACCATCTCCTCGCTCTCTGGGCGGCATCGTGCGCGGAGCACGTCCTCGACCTCTTCGAGTCGGCTCAGCCCGAGGACCTCCGGCCGCGTCGGGCGATCGAGCACGCCCGCGCCTGGGTGCGTGGTGAGGTCACGATGACCCAGGCTCGCGCGGCGGGCGGCCATGCGATGGGCGCGGCCAGAGACCTCCGTGGGGCGCCGCGGCACGCCGCATACGCTGCTGGCCAGGCCGGGGTCGTTGCGCACGTCGCCGCGCACGAGCTCGGGGCGGCCGCGTATGCGATCAAGGCCGCACGTGCTGCCGCGCCGGAAGGCGAGGGCGAGGCAGCAGGGCGACGCGAGTGCCAGTGGCAGCGCGATCAGCTCCCGCAGGCGATCCGCGAGCTCGTCCTCGACGACCAGCGCTTGCGGAACGACATCTGCTGGTCGCTGTTCGACTGCTGAGTGCGTCGAGGCGCCAGCACCGACCCGGCTCGACGTCCGCTGCGGCAGGGGTGCGAGATCTGCGGAGGATCCTCGCGAGGAGCTGTCGATCTGCGGCCGGGTCGTTCGTACAGGGGGTGAGCGGCCGGTACGGTGCCGGCCGCCGCACCCGAGGAGACAGTCATGGCGCAGTACCTGCTCAACCTGGTCCAGCCGGTCGGCGACCCGCCCCCGCCGGAGGTGCTCGAGCCGATCATGCGCGACGTGCAGGCGGTGTCCGAGGAGATGCGGGCCGCCGGCGCCTGGGTGTTCGCCGCGGCCCTGCACGCGCCGGAGGCCAGCACGGTGCTCAAGCCGCAGGGGGACGAGGTGCTCGTCGTCGACGGCCCCTACGTCGAGGCCAAGGAGTTCGTCGGCGGGTTCACCGTCGTCGAGGCCGACGACCTCGACGCCGCGCTGGAGTGGGGCCGGAGGTACGCCCGCGCCACCGGGCTGCCGATCGAGGTCCGTCCGGTCGCCGACCGCGGTGTCTGACGTCGAGGCGGTCTTCCGCGAGTCCTACGGGCGCGCGGTCGCCGTCCTCACCCGCCTCCTCGGCGACATCGACGCCGCCGAGGAGGCGGTGCAGGACGCCTTCCTCACCGCCGTGCAGCGCTGGCCGGCCGACGGCGTGCCGCCCAGCCCTGCCGGCTGGATCGTCACGACCGCGCGCAACCGGGCCATCGACCGGCTGCGCCGCGAGTCCACCCGCACCGACCGGTACCGGGCCGCGGCGCTGCTCGCCGACCCCGGTCCCCCGCCCGAGGAGGGCGCCGTGCGCGACGACCGGCTGCGCATGCTGTTCACCTGCTGCCACCCCGCCCTGGCGCCCGCCGCCCGCGTGGCGCTCACGCTGCGGCTCGTCGGCGGGCTGTCCACCGCGGAGATCGCGCACGCGTTCCTGGTGCCCGAGGCGACGATGGCCCAGCGGCTGGTGCGGGCGAAGGGCAAGATCCGCGCTGCCCGCATCCCTTACCGGGTGCCGGCCGCGGCCGACCTGCCCGACCGGCTGGCCGGCGTGCTCGCGGCCGTGTACCTCGTCTACACGGAGGGGCACACCGCCTCGGCCGGCGACCGGCTGGTGCGCACCGACCTGTGCGTGGAAGCGGTCCGGCTGGCCCGCCAGCTGGCCGAGCTGATGCCCGACGAGCCCGAGGTGCTCGGCCTGCTGGCGCTGCTGCTGCTGAGCGAGTCGCGCCGGGCCGCCCGGGTGGCGCCGGACGGGTCGCTGGTGCCGCTGCCCGAGCAGGACCGGTCCCGGTGGGACGCCGCCCTCGTCGCCGAGGGGCAGGAGCTGGTGCGCCGCTGCCTGCGCCGCGGCGCACCCGGGCCCTACCAGGTGCAGGCGGCGATCCAGGCGGCGCACAGCGACGCCGCGACCGCGGAGCAGACCGACTGGGCGCAGGTGCTCGCGCTCTACGACCACCTGCTCGCGCTCGCGCCGAGCCCGGTGGTGGCGCTCAACCGTGCGGTCGCGGTGGCAGAGGTGCGCGGCCCGGCGGCGGCGCTGGCGCTGCTCGAGCCGTTGGACCTGCCGCGCTCCCACCTGCTGCCCGCCGTCCGGGCCGACCTGCTGCGGCGGCTGGGCCGCACGGCCGAGGCCGCCGCGGCCTACGACACGGCGCTGGCAGTGGCCGGCAACGCCACGGAGCGGGCCTTCCTGGAGCGGCGACGGGCGGAGCTGACGGGCGCCGACTGAGCCCCGACCAGGTGCTCCGCTGGGAGCTCAGCCCCTGCTCCCGGAAGGGGGCAGGGGCTGACCGTCGCGGGAGCGACCGTGCCCCGGCCGGCTGTCGCGGGCCCGCAGCGGAACAGCGACCTCCCGGTGCGACGGAGCGAGGGCCCCGGCTAGTCCTCGATGACGTCCAGTCCCTGCTGCCGCAGCCGCGCCAGGCTGTCCAGCATCCCCTGCAGCACCTCGGGGTCGTGACCCTGCCAGTCGTGCAGCTCGCCGACGACGCGCAGCGGGGAGCGGGTGCGGTAGGACCGGGTGGGGTTGCCGGGGAACCGTTTGTCGGTCACGTTCGGGTCGTCCTCGAAGGGGCCCAGGGGCTCCACGACGTAGATGCGTCCCCGCTCCCCGCTCCCGGCCAGCGCGGTCGCCAGCTCCGCTCCCCAGGCGGCGGTGTCCACGAGCGCGGTGAAGTAGACGTGGTTGGACACCCGGCCCTCCTGGAAGTTGGAGCCGTGGCCGGGGACCAGCTCGTCGCCGGCCACGAGCGCCGACTTCGTCCCGTGGTAGAAGGGCCCCTCGACGTGCGCACCGCGTCCGGAGGTCCCGGGGACCTGGCTGTCGGTGTCCTCGCCCATCGCCGTCTCCTCCTCGGACACCAGCCGGTCAGTCCCAGCGGCGACGGGCGCGCTTGAGCTCGCCGCGCTGCTTCTTGGCCTGGATCCGCCGCTCCTGCGACCCGCGCGTGGGCTTGGTGCGCCGGCGGGCCGGGGGCGGTGGGGCCAGCGCCGCCCGCAGCACGGCGGCCAGCCGCTCCCGGGCGGCCTGCCGGTTGCGCCGCTGCTGCCGGTGCTCGCCGGCGGTCACCGTCAGGACGCCGTCCACGAGCCGGCCGGCCAGGCGATCGGCCAGCCGCTCCCGCTGGGCGCCGGTCAGCCCCGGCAGCTCGAGCGGGGTGACCGACAGCTCCACCCGCGAGTCGGCGGTGTTGACGCCCTGCCCGCCGGGGCCCGACGAGCGGGAGAACCGCCAGTGCAGCGCGGCCGCGGGCACGACGAACGCGCCGGTGACCGGCAGGTCCCCGGAGGCGTCGTCGGTGCTCGGCACGCCGCCAGTGTCGCCGAGGACCTCAGGCCGCGGCGGGCACGGGGTCCGGGCCACCGGTCGCGGCGGGCCGGCAGCGCACCAGCCTGCGGAGGGTGAGCCAGCTGCCGCGGCCGGCGCCGTGCCGCTCCAGCGCCTGGAGGGCGTAGGCCGAGCAGGTCGGCTCGAACCGGCAGCACGGCGGACGGCGCGGGCTGACCTCGCGCTGGTAGACGCGGACGGCGGCCACCAGCCGGTCCCGCACCCGCGTCCCGCGCCGGCCGGCGCCGGCGGCGTGCACGTGCCGCACCGTCGTCGGCACCAGGAACAGCCCCTCGACGCCGCAGCCGATCGCGTTGGCCAGGCAGCAGCCGGTGTTGAGGAACAGCAGGTCGCGCAGGCAGGAACCGTCCCGGTCGTACCCGCGGCGGCGGCGCCCGTACCCCGGGCCGTACCCGTACCGCGGGCCGTAGCGGTACCGCGGCCCGTAGCGGCGGCCGTACCCCGGTCCGTGCCGGCGTCGTCGCGGGCCCCAGCTGCTGCTCCAGATGAAGACCATGCCCTGATCCTCCGGTCGGGCGGCGGGCGCCGCAGACCGAGCGGGCGCATCATCGGGCATGCCCGACTTCCCCCTCGCCACCGCGCTGGCCGTCGGGACGGTGGTCCTCGACGGCGGCCTGGCCACCCAGCTGGAGGCGCAGGGGCACGACCTGTCCTCGGCGCTGTGGTCGGCGCGGCTGCTGCACGACGACCCCGAGGCGGTCGTCGCCGCGCACGCCGCCTTCGCCGCGGCCGGCGCCCAGGTGGCGACGACGGCCAGCTACCAGGTGTCGGTGGAGGGGCTCGCCGCCGCCGGGCTGGACGCGGCCGAGGCCCGGCGGCTCGTCGTCCGCTCGGTGCACCTGGCCGAGCGCGGGGCCCCGGAGGCGTGGGTCGCCGGGTCGGTGGGGCCCTACGGCGCGGCCCTCGCCGACGGGTCGGAGTACACCGGCGACTACGCCGACGAGATCGGCGTCGAGGGGCTCCGGCAGTGGCACCGGCCGCGCATGGAGTGGCTCGCCGACGCCGGCGCCGACGTCCTGGCCTGCGAGACGGTCCCCGCCGCCGCCGAGGCCGAGGCGCTGCTGGCGGAGGCCGACATGCTCGGCGTCCCGGTGTGGCTGTCGCTCACCACGGTGGTGGACGGCGACGGCGTGGTCCGCACCCGCCGCGGCGAGCCGGCCCGTGAGGTGTTCGCCATGGCCCGGGACGTCGACGCCGTGGTGGCCGTCGGCGTGAACTGCACCGACCCGGACGGCGTCCTGGCCGCCGTGGGCGCCGCCACGGCGTCGGGCAGGCCCGTCGTCGTCTACCCGAACAGCGGCGAGCGCTGGGACGCCGCGGCGCGCCGCTGGGCCGGGACGGCCGGTATCTCCCCGGCCGGCGCGCTGGGCTGGGTGGACGCCGGCGCGCGGCTCGTCGGTGGCTGCTGCCGCGTCGGACCCGCCGACATCGCCGGCCTCGCCGCCACGCTGGCCGTCGATGATCAGCTGAGCTGATCGTCCGGCGTCCTGGCTCAGCGTCGACCGTGAGCCAGGACGCGCGGGGGTGAGCTCAGCTGATCATCCGATGGGCACGGCTACAGGATCGGCTTGCCGCCGGTGACCGCGACGCGGGCGCCGGAGACGTAGGACGCCTCGTCGCTGGCCAGCAGCACGTACACCGGCGCCAGCTCGGCCGGCTGGGCGGCGCGGCCCATCGGCACCTGCTCGCCGAAGCTCTCGACCTTCTCCTCGGGCATGGTCGCCGGGATCAGCGGCGTCCAGACCGGGCCGGGGGCCACGCTGTTGGCGCGGATGCCCTTCTCGGCCAGCATCTGCGCGAGGCTGGCGGTGAAGTTGGCGATGCCCGCCTTGGTCATCGCATAGGCGATGAGGTTGGGGCTCGGGTTGTCGGAGTTCACCGACGACGAGTTGATGATCGACGCCCCCGGCTGCATGTGCGGGAGCGCGTCCTTGGTCAGCGTGAACATCGCCGTCAGGTTCAGCGCCACCGTGTGGTCCCACTCCTCGTCCGAGATCTCCTCGATCGAGTCGTGGCTCATCTGGAACGCGGCGTTGTTGACCAGGACGTCGACCCTGCCGAACTCCTCGACGGCCTTGGGGATGACCGTCTTCTGGTGCGCGCGGTCGGCGAGGTCACCGGGCACCAGCACGCACTTCCGGCCGGCCTCCTCGACGTACTTCTTGGTGTCCTCGGCGTCCTCGTGCTCGTCGAGGTAGGAGATCAGGACGTCGGCACCCTCCCGGGCGAACGCGATCGCGACCGCGCGGCCGATGCCGCTGTCGCCGCCGGTGATCACCGCCGCCTTGCCGGTCAGCCGGCCGGAGCCGCGGTAGCTCTCCTCGCCGTGGTCCGGCTTGGGCGTCATCTCCCCCAGCGTCCCGGGGACGTCCTGCTGCTGCGCGGGCTGGGACTCGGGGCGGGGCTCGGACACGGGGTCCTCCAGGTTCGCGGTGGGCTGCCGCGGACGGCCTACCCGGCCGCCGCGCGGCGGAACCGGGGCACCTCGCCGGGAAGCGAACCGGCGTCGGGCACGCTGTCCCCCACGATGACCGCCACCGCCCCTCCCCTCCTCGACGACCCGTCCGACCTCTCGGCCCTCCGGGCCAGCGGCGCCGACCCCGACGAGCTGTTCAGCTCGTTCGCGGCCTGGGCCGAGGCGAACGGCACGGTGCTCTACCCGCACCAGGAGGAGGCGCTGATCGAGCTGGTCAGCGGCGCCCACGTCGTCCTCGCGACGCCGACCGGCTCCGGCAAGTCGCTGGTGGCCACCGGCGCGCAGTACGCCGCGCTGGCGGCCGGACGGCGGAGCTACTACACCGCGCCGATCAAGGCGCTGGTCAGCGAGAAGTTCTTCGCGCTGTGCGGCGTCTTCGGCGCCGAGAACGTCGGCATGCTCACCGGCGACGCCGCGGTCAACCGGGACGCGCCGATCGTCGCCTGCACCGCGGAGGTCCTGGCCAACATCGCCCTCCGCGAGGGCGCGGACGCCGACGTCGGCCTGGTCGTCATGGACGAGTTCCACTTCTACGGCGACCCCGACCGCGGCTGGGCCTGGCAGGTGCCGCTGCTCGAGCTGCCGAGGGCGCAGTTCCTGCTGATGAGCGCCACGCTGGGCGACACCGGCTGGCTGCGCGAGGACCTCACCCGCCGCACCGGCCGCCCCACCGCGCTGGTGGCGAGCGCGGAGCGCCCGGTGCCGCTGCACCACTACTACGCGACGACGCCGATGCACGAGACGATCCAGGAGCTGCTCGACACCAGGCAGGCGCCGGTCTACGTCGTCCACTTCACCCAGGCCTCGGCGCTGGAGCGCGCCCAGGCGCTGATGAGCGTCAACGTCTGCACCAAGGAGGAGAAGGCGGCGATCGCCGACATGATCGGCGGCTTCCGCTTCACCACCTCCTTCGGGACGACGCTGTCGCGGCTGGTCCGCCACGGCATCGGCGTGCACCACGCCGGGATGCTGCCGAAGTACCGGCGGCTGGTGGAGCAGCTGGCCCAGGCGGGCCTGCTCAAGGTCATCTGCGGCACCGACACCCTGGGCGTCGGCATCAACGTGCCCATCCGCACCGTCGTGTTCTCCGCGCTGTCGAAGTACGACGGCACCCGCACCCGGCTGCTCAACGCCCGCGAGTTCCACCAGATCGCCGGGCGGGCCGGCCGCGCCGGCTTCGACACCGCCGGCACCGTCGTCGTCCAGGCGCCGGAGCACGAGGTGGACAACCTCCGGCAGTTCGCCAAGGTCGGCGACGACCCCAAGAAGCGCCGCAAGCTGGTGCGGAGGAAGGCGCCCGAGGGCATGGTGCCGTGGTCGGAGGCCACCATGCGCCGGCTGGTGGAGGCCGAGCCCGAGCCGCTGACCAGCAACATGCGGGTGTCGACGGCGATGGTGCTCGACGTCGTCGACCGGCCCGGGGACCCGTTTGTCGCGATGCGCCGGCTGCTGACGGAGAACCACGAGCCGCGCAGGCGGCAGCTGCGGCACATCCGCGAGGCGATCGGCATCGCCCGCTCGCTGCTGCAGGCGGGGGTGCTGGTGCGGCTCAGCGAGCCGGAGCCCGACGGTCGGCGCTACGACCTGACCGTCGACCTGCCGCCGGACTTCGCGCTCAACCAGCCGCTGTCGACCTTCGCGCTGGCCGCCATCGACCTGCTCGACCCCGAGTCGGACACCTACGCCCTGGACGTGGTCAGCGTCATCGAGGCCACCCTCGACGACCCGCGGCAGGTGCTGGCCGCGCAGCTGAACAAGGCCAAGGGCGAGGCGGTGGCCCAGATGAAGGCCGAGGGGATCGAGTACGAGGAGCGCATGGAGCTGCTCGAGGACATCTCCCACCCGAAGCCGCTGGAGGAGCTGCTGCAGCACGCGCTGGAGGTCTACACCCGCTCCAACCCGTGGGCGGCCGATGCGCACCTGTCGCCGAAGTCCGTCGTCCGGGACGTGTGGGAGAACGCCTACACCTTCCGCGAGCTGGTCAACAACTACGGGCTGACCCGTGCGGAGGGCGCGGTGCTGCGCTACCTGTCGGACGCCTACAAGGCGCTGCGCTCGGGCGTGCCCGCCGCCGCCCGCACCGACGAGGTGACCGACCTGGTCGAGTGGCTCGGCGAGCTGGTCCGCCAGGTGGACTCCTCGCTGCTCGACGAGTGGGAGCAGCTGACCAGCCCGGACCAGCCGCTGGACGCGCCCGTCGCCGTCCCGGTGCGGCCGCGGCCGCTCACCGGCAACGAGCGGGCGTTCACCGCGATGGTGCGCAACCAGCTGTTCCGCCGGGTGGAGCTGTTCGCCCGCCGCCGCTGGTACGACCTCGGCGAGCTCGATCGCGGCTCCGGGTGGGACGCCGACCGGTGGGGCGGGGTGGTGCAGGCCTACTTCGCCGAGCACGCCGAGCTGGGCACCGGCGCCGACGCCCGGGGCCCGGCGCTGCTGATCTGGGACAGGGGTGAGCCCGGGGTCTGGCGGGTGCGGCAGATCCTGGACGACCCGGCCGGCGACCACGACTGGGGCTTCGACGTCGAGGTCGACCTCGAGGCCTCGGACGAGGAGGGCGCCGTCGTCCTCCGCCTGGTCGACGCCGGTCGCCGGGATTAGTCGCCTGACCGTCCACTGCTGTCGATCACGGGGTTGTCGCCCGCGACACGGGTGGACACGCCGTGGGCGCCGGCGACAACCCCATGATCAACGCCGGGGCGGGAGCGGGGTAGAACGGAGGGGAGGGTGAAGGACCTCGCGCACCGGACGACGCCGCGGCTGCAGCTGGACGCCGTCGTCCCGGCCGACCTCGACGACCACTTCGCGCTGATGAGCGACCCCGGCACCTGGGCGCACCTGCCCTCGGGCCGGCACACCTCACCGCAGCGGACGGCCGACGGCATCGCGCACAGCGAGGAGCACTGGGCCCGCGACGGCCTGGGCTACTGGACCGCCCGGCTGCGCGCCGACGCCGACGTCCCGGGGCTGCGGCCGGGCCAGGTGGTGGGCACCGGCGGCTGCGCGGTCCGCCTGGGCACGTGGTGGTGGAACCTCTTCTACCGGTTCACCCCGCCGGCGTGGGGCCGCGGGCTGGCCGCCGAGCTGGTGGCCGCCGCCCTCGACGCGGCGCACGCCGTCGCGCCCGACCGACCGGTCGTCGCCTACCTGCTCGAGCACAACGTCGAGTCCCGCGGACGGGCCGAGCGCGCCGGGCTGTCGCTGCTCTGGCGGGGCCCGGACGCCGGCAACCCCGACCCGGCCGCCGTCCGGCTGATCTACGCCGACCGCCCGCTCGACCGGGCGCTGCTGGAACAGGTGACCGCCCTGCCGTGAGGCCCGCCACGGGCGCGTGGCACCCTGCCCGGTGGTGACCGCATGACGGTGTGGGAGATGCTGGCGGTCGCCGCGGCCGGGCTGGCCGCGGGCGCGATCAACGCCGTCGTCGGCTCGGGCACGCTGGTGACCTTCCCGGTGCTGCTGGCCGTGGGGCTGCCGCCGGTGACCGCGACGATCAGCAACTCCCTCGGCCTGGTGCCGGGCAACCTCGCCGGCTCGCTGGGCTACCGGCGGGAGCTGGCCGGGCAGCGCTGGCTGCTGCTGCGGCTGCTGCCCGCGTCGGTGCTCGGCGCGCTGACCGGGGCATTCCTGCTGCTGCACCTGCCGGCGAGCAGCTTCGAGGCGATCGTGCCGGTGCTCGTGGGGCTGGCCGTCGTCCTCGTCGCCGTGCAGCCGCTGGTATCACGCGCCCTCGCGCGCCGGCGGGCCGGCGACGAGCCGTCCGGCCGGATCGGCGCCGGCCGGCTGGCCGCGCTCTTCGCCGGCGCGTACGCCACCGGCAGCTACGGCGGCTACTTCGCCGCCAGTCAGGGCGTGCTGCAGATCGGCGTCTTCGGGCTGCTGCTGCGCGAGTCGCTGCAGCGGCTCAACGCCCTCAAGAACGTGCTCACCCTCGCCGTGAACGGCGTCGCCGCCGGGGCCTACGTGGTCGTGGCGACCGACCGCGTCGACTGGCGCGCCGCCGGGCTGGTGGCGGCCGGCTCGCTGCTGGGCGGGTACGTCGGCGCCCGGTTCGGCCGCCGGCTGCCCTCGGCCGTGCTGCGGGGCGCGATCGTCACGCTCGGGTGCGTCGCGATCGCCGTGCTGCTGACCCGGTGACCCGCACGGACCGGCCGGTGTCGTAGTCGTCGGCGCGGCCCGGCAAGCTGGACCCATGACCGGGAGTGCTGCCGAACGCTTCGACAAGGCCCTGGCCTCCGCACCGGCGGACCTGGCCGGTCCCGAACTGCTGCCCGCGCGGCTGGCGCGGGCCTGCGCCGCCGCGCTGGGCGTCGACGGGGCCGGGCTGAGCCTGCACGTGGGGGTGCTGCGGACGCCGATCGGCGCCAGCGACGCGCAGACCGCGCACGCCGAGCGCCTGCAGTTCACCGTCGGCGACGGCCCCTGCCTGCGCGCGCAGGACAACGGCACGGTGATCGCCTTCTCGCTCGAGGACATCGCCCGCAATTGGCCGGCGCTGTGGGCCTCGATGCTGAACGAGACCACCTACCAGGGCGTGCTCTCGGTTCCGTTGCCGCCGCCGATGGGGCCGCTGGTGGTGCTCGACCTGTACGTGCGCGACCCCGCGGGGCTGACCTCCCTCGACCGCGCCGACGTGGCGGAGGTCGCCCGCGTGACCACCCAGGAGCTGGCGGTCACGGTGTCCGGGGCGGAGTTCCCCGACGACGGCAGCGACTGGCTGGAGGGACCCGACGCGCAGCGGCGGGGCAACGTCTGGCAGGCCATGGGCCTGGTCGGCATCTCGTTCGGGCTGGACGCCGAGGACGCCATCGCCACGATGCGCGCCTCGGCGATCGCGGCGGGCCGGGTGGTCGACGACATCGCCGCGGACATCGTCGCCGGCCGTCTCGTGCCCGCGGACCTGCGGAGCGCCCCCGACCGCGACGCCGGGTGACCGCTGCCGAGTTCGCCCTCCTCGTGCTCGCCGGCGTCGGGGGCGGCCTGACCGGGAGCGTCGCGGGGCTGGCGTCGCTGGTCAGCTACCCGGCGCTGCTGGCGGCCGGGCTGCCCCCCGTGGCGGCCAACGTGACCAACACGGTGGCGCTGGTCCTCAACGGCGTCGGCTCGGTGAGCGCCTCCGGGCCGGAGCTGCGCGGCCAGGGACGCCGGCTGCTGCGGCTGGCGGCCGGTGCGGTGCTCGGCGGCGCGGCCGGGGCGGCGCTGCTGCTGCTCACGCCGTCGGACGCCTTCGAGGCGATCGTGCCGTGGCTGATCGCCGGGGCCGCGATCGCCCTGCTGGTGCAGCGGCCGCCGCGGGAACTGGCCGCGCGCGGGGCCGCCGCGCACCCGACGCACCGCGACCCGTGGTGGCTGCCCTTGGTGACCATGGTGGTCGCCGTCTACGGCGGGTACTTCGGCGCGGCGGCCGGCGTCATGCTCCTGGCGCTGTTCCTGCTGTCGACCGGCGAGGGGCTGGCGGTCGGCAACGCGCTGCGCAACGTGGTGCTCGGAGCGGCCAACCTGACGGCGGCGGTCGGCTTCGCCGTGTTCGCGCCGGTCGCCTGGTCGGCGGCGCTGCCCCTGGCGATCGGCCTGTTCGTCGGCGGGCGCCTCGGCCCACGGGTGGTGCGCCGCGCGCCGCAGACGCCGCTGCGCCGGCTCATCGCCCTCGCCGGGCTGGTCCTGGCCGTGCACCTGGCGGTCCAGGCCTACGGCTGAACAAGGACCCCCTGCCCCCCGCCGGTCGCGGCGGGACCCTGCAGGGGGCCGACCGGCGGCGGTCAGTTGCTGACGTAGGCGGCCAGGAAGAGGACGAACGCGCTGGCCAGCAGCAGCAGCCGGGCCGGCGTGAGCCCGTTGATCAGGTTGGCCGTTGCCTCGACCCAGGCCGGCCGGATGCCGGCCTCCCGCGCTCCGCGGCGCACCAGGCGCACCTCGTCGGCCAGCAGCGCGCCCGAGGCACCGAGCATGCCGAGGCCGACGGTGAGGAAGACCAGCGCCAGGCGCTCCTGGAACGCCTCCGCGACCCCGCCGAGCAGCAGCGCGACGGCCAGGCCGGCGAGCAGGCCGATCACCGCACCGGCGACCGGCGCCCACGGGCCCATCCGGGTCAGCGGGAACGGGTTGCGGGCGCCGATCCGCGGGCGGCGGGCGACCGGGACGGTCGGCTGGGCGCCCTCCTGCGCCGGGGCGGGCGTCGGTTGCGGCGGCGGCGTGCCGACCGGGATCGGCCCGGTCGCCGTCGGGGCGGGCGCGACCGGGCCGGACGGCTCCGGGCCCGACGGGGCGGGGCCGGTGGGCGCCGGGCCCGATGGGGCGCCGCCGGAGGGCACCGGGCCCGATGGGGCGCCGCCGGACGGCGCGGCGCCCGCGGAGGTGGCACCGGACGGCGTGACACCGGACGGCGTGGCACCGGACGGCGTGGCACCGGCCGGGGTCGCGTCTGCGGGCGCCGCGACGGGCAGCTCGGTGGTCACGGGGGACGACGGGGTGCGGGGTGCCTCGGACATCGCCGTCCACGCTAGGCGCAGGGGACGACGGCGGCAGGGAGGCCGGTCCGCTGGCGGGGCGTCGGCACGGGCAGGGTCCCTGGTCCCGGGCCGTCCGGACTACGCCGGATGTGGGATGGAGGAGACACCTCCCCGTCACCCAGACTGCTCCCACCACACCGGCTGCCCGTCGACCGTGGTCCCCTCGACGGGGTCGGCCGGCCGAGCACGGGGGGAACCCATGGTCGTGTCCGTCCCGCTGCGGGCGACCCGCGCGGCACCGGTCCACGGACGGCCGCCCTGGCCGCGGTCGGGGCCGGACCCGGCGCCGCTGCCGGGGGTGTGCCAGGTGTGGTGGGCGCGGCCGGGCGACGTCCGCCCCGAGCACGACGCGCTGCTCGGCGAGGCCGACCTGGAGCGACGGGCGCAGCTGGCCGTGCCGGCCGACCGGCAGCGGATGACCGCCGGCGCGGTGGTGGCCCGGCTGGTGCTGGGGACCGCGCTTGGGACCCCGCCGGCCGACCTGCGGATCGTCCGGACCTGCCCCTCCTGCGGCTCGCCGCACGGCCGGCCCCGGCTGGCCGGCGCCGGCGGCCTGGAGTTCTCGATCGCCTCCGCCGGCCACTGCGTCGCCGTCGCCGTCCTCCCCGGAGGCGTGGTCGGCGTGGCCGTCGAGGACCACCTCCGGGGGGCCGCCGAGCCGGCCGTCCCCCGAGTGCGCAGGCAGGCGGTGCTCGACGCCACCGACCAGGGGCTCGACGTGCCGGTGGAGGCGCTGGTCCTCACCCCGCCGCCGGTGCTGCACCGCCACCGGCAGGACCCGGTGTGGCTGCGCGACCTGCCCGCGCCGCCGGGCTTCGTCGCCGCGCTGGCGGGGCCCGGCACCGCACCCGACGTCCTCGTCCACCGGGACGCCGGGGCGCTGCTGCGTCAGACCAGCCGGCGGCTGTCGGGTGCCACCACCCGCAGCCAGCGGTACCCGTAGCCGTCGAGGGTCAGCTCGACGCCGCCGTCGCCGTCGACCGGCTGCTCGCCGTCCTGCAGCAGGTCGACCAGCAGGTGGTCGGCGTCGCAGCCCTCGAGGGTCAGCGGGACGGTGCGCGGCTCCGCGCCGAGGTTGTGGACGGCGACGAGCGCGCCGTCGTCCCAGCTGCACAGGTGGGCCAGCACCTCGGGGTGCGGCTGCTCGAGGAGGGTGAACGCACCCCACCCCAGCTCGGGCGACTCGCGGTACCGCTGGATCAGCAGCTTGACGAACGACAGCAGCGAGTCGGGGTCGCGGCGCTGGTCGGCGACGTTGACGAAGCGCGGCGCGAACCCGCCGTCGACGACCGGCCCGGGCAGCCGGTCGGGGTCGGCGGTGGAGAAGCCGCCGTTGGGTCCCGACGTCCACTGCATCGGCGTCCGGACGGCGAGCCGGCCCTCGGCGGAGAGGTCCTCCCCCATGCCGATCTCCTCGCCGTAGAAGAGCACCGGGGTGCCCGGCAGCGAGAACAACAGGCTGTAGACCATCCGCACCCGGCGCGGGTCGCCGTCGAGCATCGGCGGCAGCCGGCGGCGCAGTCCGCGGCCGTAGACCTGCATGCGCTCCTCGGGACCGAAGGCGGCGAACACCTCCTGGCGCTCGTCGTCGGTGAGCTTGTCGAGGGTGAGCTCGTCGTGGTTGCGCACGAAGGTGGCCCACTGGTTGTCCGGGTTGATCGCCGGGCGCTGGACCAGCGCGGTGGTGAGCGGACCGGCGTGGCCGCGGGCCAGCGAGAGGTAGAGGGCCTGCATGCCGATGAAGTCGAACTGCATGGTCAGCTCGTCGCCGTCGGTGCCGCCGAAGAAATCGAGCTGCTGCTCGTAGGGCAGGTTCACCTCCCCGAGCAGGACCCCGCTGCCCGAACGCCGCCCGACCAGGGAGCGCAGGCTGCGCAAGTAGTCGTGCGGCTCGGGGAGGGCTCCGCCGTCGGCGCCGACGGTCTCCAGGAAGAAGGGGACGGCGTCGACGCGGAAGCCCGACAGCCCGAGCTGCAGCCAGAACCCCATGATCTTCGCGACCTCGTCCCGGACCCGCGGATTGGTGACGTTCAGGTCGGGCTGCTCCTTGTAGAACTTGTGCAGGTACCACTCCCCCGTCTGCTCCGACAGCGTCCAGATGCTGTCCTCCTGATCGGGGAAGACGACCTGGTCGGAGGTGTCCGGCGGCTCGTCGGACCGCCAGACGTAGAAGTCGCGGAACGGCGACTCCTTCGACGCCTCGGCCGACCGGAACCACGGGTGCTTGCGCGAGGTGTGGTTGACGACCAGGTCGGCGATGACCCGCATGCCGCGGTCGTTGGCGGTGCGGATGACCTCGACCAGGTCGCCGTGGGTGCCCAGCCGAGGGTCGACGCCGTAGAAGTCGGTGATGTCGTAGCCGTCGTCCCGCTCGGCGGTCGGGTAGAAGGGCATCAGCCACAGGCAGGTCACGCCGAGGTCGGCCAGGTGGTCGATGCGCTGGGCGAGGCCCGCCAGGTCGCCGCACCCGTCGCCGTCCCAGTCCATGTAGGTCTCGACGTCCAGGCAGTAGACGACGGCGTTCTTCCACCACAGGTCGGCGGTGTCGGTGATCCGCATGGGGGCGTCCCTACCGCATCCCGGGCTCGTGCAGCAGCTGGAACAGCACGTGGTCCTGCCACCGGCCGGCGATGCACGGGTACCGCGGGGCGACGCCGACCGGCGTGGAGCCGCCCTTGGGGAGCACCCGCTGCGAGGCGGCGTTGTGCAGCAGGGGGCCGGCCCGCAGCCGGTGCAGGCCGGCCTCGCCGGGCAGGACGGCGCCGAGCCGGTACAGGTCGAGCAGCCGGGCGGTGTCGTGCCGCTGGAACTCCTCGGTCCAGTGCTCGTCCGGGCGCAGCGGGTCCCACGGCGCGAGGTGGTCGCGGTCGGCCGCGAGCGGAGCGGTCAGGGCCGGGACGTCGTCCAGGGTGAGGGGCCGGACGGCGACCTGGCCGCTCACGGGAGCACGGCGGGCTGCGGTGCCTGGTCGGGACGGCGTGGCTGCGCCGGGCCGGCCGGGTCGATCGCGACGGCCGGCGCCGGGCGGGTGACGTCGAGCTGCGGGAGGACGTGCTCGCCGAACGCGTCGAGGAAGGGCAGCTGCTCCTTGCCGACGTGGTGCAGGTAGACCTCGTCGAACCCGAGGTCGACGTACTCGGCGATCCACTCGGCGTGCTGCCCGAGGTCGGAGCTGACCAGGACGGCCCCCTCGACCGCCTCCTGCGGCACGTGCCGGCTGGCCTGCTCGAAGGCCTCCGGGCCGTCGATGTCCCAGCACAGCGGCGGCGGGAACGTGTTGGTGCGCCACTGCTCGTAGGCGATGGCCTTCGCGCGGTCCGGGTCGGGGTCCCAGCAGAGGTGCACCTGGAGCGCGAGCCGGCCCCGGCCGCCGGCCTCCCGGTAGGCGCCGGTCAGCTCGCGCAGCGTCTCGTGCGGCTGGTTGATGGTGATGAAGCCGTCGGCCCAGTCGGCGTGCCGCCGCGCCGTGGGCACGCTCATCACCGGGCCGATGAGGGCGGGCTGCTGCTCGGGCAGGGACCAGATCCGGGCGCGCTCGACGTCCACCAGCCCGCGGTGGGTGACCTCCTCGCCGGCCAGCAGGGCGCGGATGACGTCGACGCACTCGCGCAGCCGGGCGTCCCGGACCCGCTTCGGGGGCCACGCGTCGCCGGTGATGCGCTCGTTCATCACCTGGCCGCTGCCCAGGGCCATCCAGAAGCGCCCGGGGAACATGGCCGCCAGCGTCGCGGCGCCCTGGGCGATGATCGCCGGGTGGTAGCGCTGCCCCGGCGCGTTGACCACCCCGAGCGGCAGGTCGGTGGTGGCGAGCGCGGCGCCCAGCCAGGACCAGGCGAAGCCCGAGTGCCCCTGCGCCTTGTTCCACGGTGCGAAGTGGTCCGAGCACATCGCGGCGGTGAAACCGACCTCCTCGGCGTGCTGGACCGCACCCAGCAGCTCGGCGGGGTGCACCTGCTCGTGCGAGTTGTGGAACCCGATCACCGTCATGCCGGGCCCCCTACCCCGCCGTCGACGCCTCTACCTGCGGACTCAGCGGAGCCGCTCCCAGGTCGCGTCCCGGATCGCCTCGCGCGGGGGCTCACCGCGATCGCAGCGGAGGGGCCCGGTGCGCCCAGCTCGGCGGGGGGAGCGCGGTGCGCCCACCCCGGGGAGATGATCATGGGGTTGATGCCGGCGACACGCGCGGCCGCGCCGCAGCAGGCAGCCACAACCCCATGATCACCGCCACGGCGAGGCCGAGACGGCGGTGCGGCCCGTGCGGCCCCGGGGACGCCGGCGTCAGGCCGGAGCGGCGGTCCCCGTGCCCTCGGTGGGCGTGCTGGCGCCGCCGAGCAGCAGCAACCCGGCGTCGGTGTGGTCCAGGGGCGCGGCGAACAGGTAGCCCTGCGCGAGCGCGACCTGTCCGTCGCGCAGGTGCGTGCGCTGGCGCTCCTGCTCGATGCCCTCCGCGACGATCTCCAGGTCGAGGGTGTGCCCGAGGTTGATCAGCCCGCGCAGGATCGCGGGCATCGACTCGGCGTCGTCGATGGTGCTGACGAACGACCGGTCGATCTTGAGGATGTCGACGGCGAACTGCCGCAGGTGCGACAGCGACGAGTAGCCGGTGCCGAAGTCGTCGAGGGCGACCCGCACGCCCAGGCTGCGCAGCTCGTGCAGCCGCTCGGCGGCCAGCACCGGGTCGCGCACCAGCACCGACTCGGTCAGCTCCAGCACCAGGGCGGCGGGCGGCAGCCCGCTGCTCTCCAGCGCCGTCCGCACGACCTCGAGCAGCCCCGGCGACCCGAGCTGCGACGGCGAGACGTTGACCGCCATCGACAGGTCGGCCGCGGCCGGGTGGTCGCGGCGCCAGGCGGCCGCGGCGGCGCACGCCTCGCCGACGACCCACCGGCCGATCTCGGGCACCAGCCCGATCTCCTCGGCCACCGGCAGGAACCGCTCGGGCAGCACGACGCCGAGGGTCGGGTGGTCCCAGCGGAGGAGCGCCTCGAAGCCGGTGACCCGCTCGCTGCCCAGGTCGACGACGGGCTGGTAGACCAGCCGGAACTGCCCGCCGGCCACCGCCGCCCACAGGTCGGCCTCGAGCTGGCGGCGCTCCGCGGCCGCCGAGCGCATCTGCGGGTTGAAGACGACGTAGCGGCCCGGCCCCGAGCCCTTGGCCCAGTACATGGCGTTGTCGGCGTCCCGCAGCAGGGACGACGCCGTAGCCGCGACGTCCCCGGTGGCGATGCCGATGCTCGCCGAGACGGTGACCCGCTGCCCGCCCAGGTCGACGGGGACGGTGAGCGCGGCGAGCACCCGCTCGGCGATCCGGATGGCCTCCTCCACGCCGGGCGAGCGCTCGACGAGGATCGCGAACTCGTCGCCGCCCAGCCGCGCCAGCGTGTCCTCGGTACGGACGGCGGACTGCAGCAGCCGGCCCACCTCGCGGATGAGCCGGTCCCCGGCGGCGTGGCCGAGGCTGTCGTTGACGCTCTTGAAGCCGTCGAGGTCGAGGAAGACGACGGCCACCTCGCCGCCGCTGCGCGCGGTACGGCGCAGCGCGAGTTCCAGCCGGTCGGTGAACAGCGCCCGGTTGGCCAGGCCGGTCAGGACGTCGGAGAAGGCCAGCCGGGCCAGGTCGGCCTCGGTGCGGCGGACCCGCCCGGCGGCGAGGGCCGCTGCGCCGGCGGCCGTGGTGCCGCTGACCAGCAGGTGCAGCAGGACCTGCTCGAAGCCGGTCGCCGCGGACCCGACGGCGACGTGCGCGGCGGCCAGACCGGCCGCCAGCACCCCGGACAGGACCGCGATCTGGAGGCCGCGGGCGGGGGGCCGTGCCGGTGCGTCGTCCACTGCTGGCCTTCCGTCGGGGGTGTACCCGCCGGTCTTCGGCCACGGGAGGTGCCGGCTCCAGCGGTCCGGACCGGCCGTCACCCCCAGGGGTGAGCGCGATCAGCCGAGCAGGTGCGCGACCCGGCCGGGGTCGTTGGCCACGTCCAGGTGCGCGCCGGTGCCGTCGCCGACCACCGTCCAGCCGCGGGCCCGCGCGGCGGCGGCCTCGGCGCCGTAGGCAGCCGACAGGTGGACGTAGCGGACGTCGTCGTCCGGCCACTCCCCCGGCACCGGGACGGCGACGTCGTAGAAGTCGGCCGGCAGCTCGTGGCCCTCGGCCAGCACCGCCGTCCGCACCCGCTCGTCGGGCACCAGGCCGGTCATCGCGTCGGGCCCCCACCAGGTGGTCCAGTCGGCGATCCGGCCGTCGCGCACCCGGGGCCCGGTGAGCTCCCGGATCTCCTCCGGCCAGGTGCCGGTCGGCAGGACGGCGTCGAGCCACACCACCCGCCGCGCGCCGGCCGCGGCCGCGACGGCCGGGAGCACGATGCCCGCCCCCGAGAACCCGACGACGACCTCCGCCGGCCCGGCCGCGGCGGCGGCGGAGACCCAGCGCTGCGGCCAGCCGGGCGCGGTCGCCACCGCCGCGCGCAGGTCCGGGACGGCCACCGTGTCGCCTCGCCGCCGCAGCTCCTCCGCGAGCGGCTGCAGCACCGCCGGGCCGAGCAGCGGCGGGTGCACCAGCAGCCAGACGGACACGCCTCAGTCTGCCCCGCGCAGCGCGGCCGTCCACCACTCGACGGCCGGGACCGACGGCTCGAACGGCGGACAGCCGTTGAGGATGCCGAGCAGCTGCCAGTAGCGCTCGACCCGGGCGTCGGTGAACGTGGCCAGCCGGTCGGCGAGCTGCCGCCGTCGGCCGGCGTCCTCGCCGAGCCACTCGGCGACCAGCGCCTCCGCCTCCGGGCTGCCGGGGTCGACGCCGTCCGCCAGCGCCCGCCGCCCCAGCGACACCATGCGCCCGGCGTGGGCGCCCAGCGGGTCCGGTTCCTCCGGGGTCGCCCCCGGGCCGGCGAGCGCCATCTCCCGGACGCGGTCGGCGAAGGCGGGGTCGGCCACCAGTCGCGCCAGCTCCAGCCAGGCGCCGACCTGGTCGGGCGTCGGCTCGTCGGGCAGCTCGGCCGGGAGCGTCCGCATCCCGGCGGCGATGCCGGCGCCGGGCGCGTCCTCGGGCACCCCCTCGAACGCCCGCCCGACGAACTCGTCGATCAGCTGCTGCCGCTCGCGGGCCGACAGCGTGGCCAGCTCGTGCACGATCCCCATCTCCTCCGTCGTCGTCCCCGCCGCGGCCACGAACCGCAGCAGGGTGCGGCGCAGCCGCAGCAGCCGGATCTCGGCGTCCAGTGCGCGCATGTGCTCGGCGGCCACGTCGGCCACCGTGCGTCGCCGGGCCAGCAGCTCCCGGATGGCGGGCAGCCCCAGGCCCAGCTCGCGCAGGGTGCACACCAGGTCGAGCCGGGCCACGGCCGCGGCGTCGTAGAGCCGGTAGCCGCCGGCCGAGCGCGCCGGCGGGTCGACCAGCCCCTCGTCGGACCAGAACCGGACCGTGCGCACGGGGACGCCGAGCCGCGCCGCCAGCTCGCCGATGGTGAGCACCGTCCCGGTCACGCCGCCGACGGTGCACCCTCCAGCCGCTGGAGGGTCAAGAGGCGACCGGGCGCCGCCGGTACCAGCGCGGCGAGCTGGACGGCGGCGGGGTGAGCGCGGCGCGCACCACGAGGACGTCGGGGCCGGGGGCCTCGACGCTCTCCGCCAGCGCGGCCGCGAACTCCGCGCCGAAGCCGTCCACCGCCCGGGCCGGGACGCCGAAAGACCGCGCGAGCGCGACGAAGTCGGGGGTCACCAGGTCCACGCCCCGTGTCGGGACGCCGGCGTGCACCTGGTCGAACCGCAGCATCCCGTACCCGCCGTCGTCGACGAGGACGGTGGTGACCGGCAGCTGCTCCTGGGCGAGGGTGGCCAGCTCCCCGCAGGCGAACAGGAAGCCGCCGTCCCCTACGAGGACCACGGCCCGGCCCCGGCCGGCGACCGCCGCCCCGATGGCGGCCGGGAAGGCGTAGCCCAGCGTTCCCCAGCCGAGCGCGTAGGCCAACCGACGCGGTCCGGGCACCCGGGCGAAGGCGGCCGCCCAGTAGCCGGCGATGCACATGTCGGCGAGCAGCACCCCGGTCCGGTCGGACACCCGGTCGAGCGCGTCGAGCAGCGCCCGCGCCTGCGGCTCCTCGGCCGCCACCAGGGCCCGCACCTCGTCGGCCAGGGCGGCGCGGGCCGCGCGGAGGGCGGGCAGGCCGTCCCGCTGCGGGAGGCCGTCGAGCAGCCGGCCGAGCACGGCGGCCACGTCGCCGGTCACCACGGCGTCGGCCGGGTAGTTCTTCGCGGCGTCGGCGGGGTCGACGTTGACCGCCAGCAGCGCCGGCGGGCGCGGCATGGCCCAGTTCTGGGTGTTGGTGCCGTCGAGGTCGCTGCCCAGGGAGACCACCAGGTCCGCCTCGTCCCACAGCCGGCCGACCGCGGGGACGTGCGGCGGGCCGGGCACCAGGCACGGGTGGTCGGGCGGCAGCAGGCCGCGCCCGCCGAAGGTGGTGACGACGGGCGCGGCCAGCCGCCCGGCGAGCTCGCCGACGAGGTCGCCGGCGCCCGACCGGAGCGCCCCGCCGCCGGCCCAGATCAGCGGGCGGCGGGCGCGGGCGAGCAGCTCGCGGGCGCGGGCCAGCTCGTCGTCGTCCACCGGCCGCTCCGGGGTGGGCGGCACCGGGGCGCGGGCCACGTCGCCCGCGGGTGCGCCGAGGAGGTCGGTGGGCACGCCGAGGTGGACCGGCCCCGTGGCCGGGCGCAGCGCGGCCGAGCCGGCGCGGACGGTGTCCGCGTACAGCTCCCCGGCCGCCGAGGTCACCACGGTGGCCTTGGTGACCTGCGCGAACAGAGCCGCCTGGTCGCGGGTCTCGTGCAGCACGCCCCGGTAGACGCCGGGACGCCGCAGCGTCGACGGGATGTCGGTGGCGACCACGAGCACCGGCGCCCCCGACGCCATGGCCTCGCCCGTCGCGCCGAGGGTGTTCGCCGCGCCGGGGCCGGTCGTCACGACCGCCACCCCCAGCCGGCCGGTCGCGCGGGCGTACCCGTCGGCCGCGTAGACGGCGGCCTGCTCGTGCCGGACGCCGAGCACCCGCAGCCCGGCCGCGGCGGCCGCCTCCCAGACGGCGAGGTTGTGCACCCCGGGCAGTCCGAAGAGCGTCTCCACGCCGAGGTCCTGCAGGGCCGCGACGAGGTGGTCCGCGCCCGTCGCGGTGGCGGTGCGCTGGGGTCTCATCGCTCTCCTGGGGCCGCCGGGACGTCGGGTCGATGCTGTCGGACGCGGGCCGGGCGGCGCGACCGGACCGAGAGCGGCACCACTCCCGGCCTGCCGTGTGGGCGGCGGGTGCGCTGGGGAGTATCGGGGACGTGACGCGCACTCCCACCACCGACGAGTGGGGCATCGACGCCAGCTGGCTCGACGCCCTCGACGAGGAACACCAGGTCGCCGAGGCCACCATCGAGCGGCTGCGCGAGGTGATCGGCACCCCGCCGGCCGACCTCGAGGACCGCGCCCCCATCGTCGCCCGCCCCGGCGACGCGCTGGAGGTCGACCAGGCCGAGGTGACCCTCGAGGACGGCTCCACCCGGCACGTCGACGGCGAGCTGCCCGACGACTTCCCGCTCGGCTATCACTGGCTGCAGGCCCCGGGCGGGTCGCGCCGCCGGCTCGTCGTCTCCCCCGGCCGGTGCTGGCTGCCCGACGACCGCGCCTGGGGCTGGGCGGTGCAGCTCTACGCCACCCGCAGCGGGAGCAGCTGGGGCATCGGCGACCTGGCCGACCTGCGCGCCGTCCGGGAGATGGCCGCGGACCAGGGCGCCGGGTTCGTCCTCATCAACCCGCTGCACGCCGTGGCCCCCACCCCGCAGCAGGAGGCCAGCCCGTACCTGCCGGCCACCCGCCGGTTCCGCAACCCGGTCTACCTGCGGGTCGAGGAGGTGCCCGGCGCGGACGGCGTCGACCTCGACGGCGAGGCCGGCCGGTCGCTCAACGACGGCGGGCTCATCGACCGCGACGCCGTCTGGGCGCGCAAGCGGGAGGCGCTGCGCCGGGTGTTCGACGCCGCCGGCCGCGACGACCCGGCCTTCCCCGAGTGGTGGTGGCACCAGGGCCAGAAGCTGCAGGACTGGGCGACCTGGTGCGCGCTGGCCGACGTCCACGGCCCGGACTGGCACACCTGGCCCGAGGAGCTGCGCGACCCCCGCAGCGACGCCGTCGGGGACTTCGTCGCCGAGCACGAGCGCGACGTCGCCTTCCACGCCTGGCTGCAGTGGTGCCTGTCCCTGCAGCTGGAGCGGGCCACCGAGGGCATGACCGTCATCCAGGACCTGCCGATCGGGGTCGCCGGCGGCGGCGCCGACGCCTGGACCTGGCAGGACGTGCTGGCCCAGGGCGCCAGCGTCGGCGCCCCGCCGGACGCCTTCAACGCCCAGGGCCAGGACTGGGGCTCCCCGCCGCTGGTCCCCTGGCAGCTGCGCGCCGCCGACTACGAGCCGTTCGTCGAGTCGATCCGGGCCACGATGGCCGGCGCGGGTGGCCTGCGCATCGACCACGTGATGGGCCTGTTCCGGCTGTGGTGGGTGCCGTCGGACGCGGCCAGCCCGGCCGACGGCGCCTACGTCCGCTACCCCGCCGAGGACCTGCTCGACATCGTCGCGCTGGAGAGCTTCCGGGCGCAGGCCGTCGTCGTCGGCGAGGACCTGGGCACCGTCGAGGAGGGCGTCCGCGAGGCCATGGCCGAGCACGGCATCCTCAGCTACCGGCTGCTGTGGTTCGAGGACGACGACCCTGCCGAGTGGCCCGACGAGGCGATGGCCGCCATCACCACGCACGACCTGCCCACCGTGGCCGGGCTGTGGACCGGCGCGGACCTCGAGGAGCAGCGCGAGCGCGGCACCGGGACCGACGAGGAGCTCGAGCGCGGCCGGGCGTCGCTGCTGGAGAAGCTGCCGGGCCTGCGGAAGAACGCCCGGCCCGAGACGGCGGTGCGGCGGGCGCACGAGCTGCTCGCCCAGGCGCCGTCGCTGCTGCTCTCGGCCACCCTGGACGACGCCGTCGGCGAGCGGCGCCGGCCGAACATGCCCGGCACCACCGACCGGCCGAACTGGTCGCTGCCGCTGCCGGTGCCGGTCGAGGACCTGCCTGGGCACCGGCTGCTGCAGGAGGTGGCCCGGACGCTGGCCGAGGGCGTCACGGGCTCCTGAGCGACCCGCCGTCCGGCGGGGAAGGAAGGCTCGCGCCGGCCGGGTGACGTGATGGAACGGCCCTCCTGCAGGGGCCCGCCGTGAGCCTGCGAGCGGTGGGGGGCAGGAGGGTCCTTCGTCAGGACTCCGGGCCCTCCAGCTGCCGGGTGCCGCTGCCCCGCCCCTGCTCGAGGGCGTCCTGGCCGGGACCGCCGACCAGCGTGTCGTCACCGTTGCCGCCGTCGAGGGCGTCGTCGCCCAGGCCGCCGAGCAGGACGTCGGCGCCGTTGTCCCCGGCGACGGCGTCCGCACCGGCCCCGCCGCAGAGGACGTCGTCCCCGTTGCCGCCGCGCAGCACGTCGTCCCCGCCCAGGCCCATGACGACGTCGACGCCGTCGGTGCCGGTGAGCTCGTCGTGGCCGGGGGTGCCGCGGACGGTCGGCACCAGGCCGTGGCACCGCTCGTCGAGGTCGATCCCGACGACCAGCGAGTCGTGGTCGCTGGACCGGTACGGGTCGGCGGCGTAGAGCGCCGGGTCGCCGTCGTACTGGTAGGCCGACGACTCGACCGAGTTGACGTCCCAGTGCGCGACGCCGGTGACCTTGCCGGTCAGCGCCGCGGTGGCCATGGCGTGGTCCAGCGAGCCCGACAGCCCGTCGAAGACGTAGCTGTAGCGGCCGGGGTCGAACCGCTCGCCGAGGTCGGTGTACCCGGCCGCGCGCAGCTCCTCGACCGGGTCCTCGCGGCTGTAGGCGTTGAGGTCGCCCATCAGGACGACGTCCGGGTCGCCGGTGCGCTGCGCCAGATCCGCGGCGAAGGCCGCGACGGAGCGGGCCTGCCGGACCCGGTCGCCGTTCCACTGACCCTGCCCGTCACCGGTGTCGACGTTGTCGCCGGTGGCGTCACCGGGGCTCTTGGACTTGAAGTGGTTGGCCACCACGGTGAAGGCGTCCCCGTCCGCGACGAATGTCTGCGCCTGCGGCTCGCGGGCGTTGGCCCACACACGCTCGTCGACCAGACCGGCCGGGTCGCCCACCGGCTGGACGCGGTCGGTGCGGTAGACGATGCCGCTGCGGATGGCGTCGCGCGGGACGGCGTAGGGCTCCTCCGGCAGCGGCACGTACGCCCACACGTCCGCGTCCGCGGCGTCGTTGAGCCGCCCGACGAGGTCGGCCAGCGCGGTGTCGGCGTCGCCGGGGGTCAGGCCGGTGGAGTCGGTGTCCTCGATCTCCAGCAGCGTGACGACGTCGGCGCCCAGCGCCCCGATGGCCGGGACGATCTTGCCGGCCTGGTCCTCGAACTCCTCCGGCGTGTCGGCGCCGCGACCCCCACCGCCGAGGGTGAGGAAGTAGTTGAGCACGTTGAAGGTGGCCAGCCGGACGTCGCCGCCGACCACGCGGGGGGCCTCGGTGCGGGTGTCCTGCGGCGCGAACACGCCGTCCGCCGTGCCGTCGGCAGGCTGGAACCGCCACCGGCCGAAGCCGTAGCCGAGGACGAGCGGCTCGGTGAGGTCCAGGACGTCGCCGACGCGCACCGGGCTGTCCGGGGACAGGTACGGCCGGTCGGTGAGGGACCGGGAGTCGTCCCGGCCGTCGTCGAGCAGCACCCGGCGCGCGGCGTTCCCGGTGGCGACCGCGGCGGCCTCCGGGGTGCCCGGCCGGGCGACCTCGGTGGGCTGCACCAGCACGCCGCCCTCCGAGAGGGTCAGCTCGCCGAACCGGGTGAGCGCGAAGACCTCGCTGACGGTCAGCGCGTCGACGGGCTCGACCAGCATGCCCTCGAGCTGCTCGCGGGCGGCGTCGTCGGCGGGCAGGTCGAGCGACGCCGGCACGGGCCCGGGCAGCAGGTCGTCGGCGCAGGTGGCGACGCCGGTGGGCGCGGTGAGCTGCGTCTGTCCGAAGGACTCGCTGGGCACACCGGTGACCGCGACCTCGTCGCCGAGCGCGACCGGGACGGTGCTGAGCACGAAGACGCCGTCGGACGTGGCGGGGTCGCCGTCCCCGGCGTCCTGCAGGTGGAAGCCCTCCAGGCCGTCGGGCCCCTGCAGGTCGCCCACGACCGTGCCGCGGACGGTGACCGTCCGCCCGGCCAGCGGCGTGCCCGGGCCGCTGCCCTGGACCGCGCCGACCGGGTGCGTCGGGGGCACGGCGCAGGGGTCGGTCGGCGGTGGGCTCGTCGTGGTCGGGTTGACCGTGCCGCCGGCGCCGGGCGCCGCGGCCTGCCAGACCAGCTCGCCGGTCCTGGTGTCGACCAGCCGGGACAGCGAGTGCCCCTCCGGGACGCCGTTCTCCGCGACGCCGATGTCCGTGCTGGTCGCACCGCCCGCCCGCCCGGCCGTGGCGGTGAGGACGCCCTCGTAGGAGAGGAACTCCAGCACCGTGGCGTCCCGCACCAGGGCCAGGCCGTCCGGGCTGCCGTTCTGGAGCCCGGCGGCGGGGACCGACACCGCCGCCCAGCCGTCGGCCGGCGCGGTGACGTCCTCCGGGTCCAGCGTCGCGTAGGGCGTGCCGTCGGAGCCGTTGTAGAGGACGACCGTCAGGCCCGCCGACGTGGTGCCGGGCGGGAGCGTGATCTCGACGAACTCGCCGGCGTCGGCACCGGCGTCGTCGTAGTGGAGCTCCGAGGTGTACGGCTCGGACGGCGCGGCCGACGCCACGGCCGGCAGGCCGGCGACGGCGAGGGAGACGGCGGTGACGCCGACGGCGGCGTGTGCGGCGCCGCGGCCCGGACGGATCGGTGGGTGCACGGGGACTGACCTCCGGTGGACGTCGGTGACGATCCGATGCGGGCAGCGCCGCGTGGATACGGTCGTCACGTTTACGTGACCGGTTGATGACGCGCCTCTCGGCGGACTGTCGTCCCCGTCGGGGGAACCCGCGGGAGTTCCGGCGCGGGCGTCGTCCGGCCCGGTCCCCTTCGGCTCCGACCGGTCTCTCGTGTCGAACAGGCGTTCGACCTCGTGCAACACTCTGCGCGTGGCTGGCGGCATGCACCCCGGGCGGTCCGGGCGCTCCCTCGGTGAGCGCGCGGCGCGGTCGGGGGTGGGCACGCAGGAGCCCCCCGCACCTCCACCCCCGTCGACCCCCGCGAGCCGGCCGGACCGGGCGCGCGGCCGACACTGCTGGGTCCACGACCCGCCCGGCGCGCCCGGCGTGTGGCCGGGGCTGCTCGTCGAGTGGCGGCAGGGCGAGAGCGGCTGGTCCGGCCGGGTCACCTACGCCGTCGCCGCGCCCCAGGGCACCGTGCTCGTCGAGGCCTGGGTGCCCGCCGCTCTGCTCGAGCAACGCTGAGCACGGGTTACCGCCGTCCCCGGGTGGCTATGGCCTCTCCCGACGCACCACCCCGACGAAGGACGCACCACCCCGACGAAGTGGAGAAGACCGTGAGCGAGCCCGACCGCCCGAACCTCGACGACGTCATGGACACGTCCGAGTCCGCCCCGCGCGACCGCCAGGAGCACGCGGGGGGCTACGCGCGGCCCAACGACGACGCCCTGCAGCACCGCACCGAGCAGGAGCGGCAGATGGTGGACGCCGACGACGCCGACCCCGCGGGCGCCGACCTGCACTCGGCCACGGACTGAGGGACGCCGTCGCCCGCCTGGGGCCGGGGGACGTCGCCTGCTGGGTGCTCAAGTCCACCCGCCCGCCGGAGCTGATCGAGCCCGGCTGGCGGGTGGGCGCGGCCCACGAGCTGACCCGCTGCGTGCGCCGCTCCTACCGGCTGGACCTCCTGCGCCCCGGCCAGCCGTGCCTGCTGTGGGTGAGCGGCCGGACCGCTCCCGGCGTGCACGCGCTCGGCGGGGTCACCGGCGGGCCCGAGGAGCGCGACGGCGGACCCGTCGTCCCCGTCCGCCTCACCCGGCTGCCCTCCCCCGTCGCCCGCGCCGACCTGCTGGCCGACCCGGCCGCCCGCGATGCCGAGGTGCTGCGGATGCCCGCCGGCAGCAACCCGTCCTGGCTGTCCCCCGACCAATACGCCGCCGTCCTCGCGCACCTGCCCCCGGGCACCGACGCCGCGCTGGGACCATGGCCGGTGTGACTCCCACCCGGTACCGCTGGGGCGCGATCGCCTGGCTGCTGACCCTGCAGTTCTTCGTCGTCGAGACCGTCGTGCAGCTGCGGACCGGGGGCGGCTACAGCCGCGCCGACGACCTCATCAGCGACCTGGGGACGCCGGCCTCCGCGGCACCGCTGCTGATGAACGCCTCGTTCGTCGCCCAGGGCGTGCTCATCGGCGCCGGCGCGGTCCTCCTCCGCCCCGCGCTGACCGGACTCGGCGGCCGGCTGGTGCCCGCCTTCCTCACCGCGGCCGCCGTCGGCGTCGTCCTCGTCGGGCTGTTCCCGCTCGGCGGCCAGGAGGACCTGCACCAGGCCGGTGCCGGGCTGCACTTCGTCGGCGGCGGGCTCGGCCTCCTCGCGCTGGCCTACGCCGTCCGGCCGCGCTCGGAGGGCCTCGGGACGGCGCTGGCGCTCCTGGGCCTGCTGAGCACCGCGATGACGGTCTTCTTCGCCCTCGGCATCACGTCGTTCCTCGGCGAGGGCGGCACCGAACGGGCCTCGGCGTACCCCATCCCGATCGGCCTGGCACTCGCCGGCGCCGGGCTGTGGGCGCTCGGCCGGCGCCCGGCGACCCGGCCGGGGCCCTCCCTTCGGGAGCTGCGCGCCCGGGAACGCGCCGAGCGCGCCGAGCGGGACCGCGAGCGGGACGCCGCACTGGAGGCCGCCACCCGCCCCGAGCCGACCCGGCCGCAGCCCGACGTCGAGCCCGACGACGACTTCGACCCCGAGGACCCCTGGGCCGCCTCCCGCCGCCGCGATTGAAAGAAGGACCCCCTGCCCCCCGCCACTCGCGAGCTCGCGGCGGGCCCCTGCAGGGGGCCGCTGACGTCACGTCGCGGGCTCGAAGCGGAGCACCTCGCCGACCGGGCGCCGTCCCGAGACGGGGCCGTCGGACGTCGACGGGTACCCCATCCGCAGCAGCATCTGCGGGTAGCCGACCAGCGAGAGCCGGGCGCGCATCCGGGTGCGGGTCGCCGGCCAGTCCAGTGCCTGGGTCAACGGCGAGGTGGCCAGCCCCTCGACCGTCGCGGTGAGCAGCAGCCGGCCCAGCGCCCGCCCGGCCAGCAGCCATGCCGTCCGGTCGTCGCCCTCGGTCCCCAGCAGGACGACGGTGGGCCGCTCCACCTCCGGCGGGGGCGCCGCCGGGTCGCCGGCCGGGAGGAAGGTGTGCGGCGCGCGGTGGCCGGCGACGAAGTCGCGGACCAGCCAGTTCGACGGCCGCGTCGTGGGGTCGTCCTCCGGGACGGCGCCGACCGGGATGCCGTCCACCGCCGCCGGGTCGGTGCGCAGCCACCGCTCGAGCTCGGCGAGGTACTCGGGATCGCCGCGCTCGAGCTCCTCGGCGCGGGAGACGAGGAAGGCGGTGGCGACCTCCGCCTCGGAGCCGGTGACCGTCTTGACCCAGACACCGAGCGGCCCGGCGTCGACCTGCATCCGCTCCAGCACCCCCTCGGGGACGGCGCGCGGCAGGAACGGCGCCCGCTCGGTGTGCCGCCGGCCGATCGCCTCGGCCAGATCGGCGTCGGGGGGCGCGACCTCGCGCGGCGCCCCGGCGCGCACGGTCGCCAGGTGGTCGGGGCGCGCCGCCGTCGGCAGCAGCTCGACCTCCGCCTCGACGCCGGCCGCGCGCAGCGCCACGGCGGCGAACTCGGCGGCCACGCCGCAGCTGATCACCTGCTGCCGGCCGGTCGGGTCCAGCACCGGCAGCGCGCGCTCCGGATCGCGGTGCAGCTCCAGCCGGTCGCCGGAGGCGGTGAACCGCCAGGGCTGGGTGTTGTGCACCGACGGCGCTCGGGTGGCCGCCGCCACCACCGCCGTCCACTGCTCCTCGGTCATCCCGCTCCTCAGCGTCCAGAAGCTCCACTCCCCTGCCTAGTGCATCCGCCGCCGCAGGTCGACTGTCCCGGGGCCCTCCCGGGAACGCGCCGGACGGAGCAGGATGCCGCCATGAGTGCACCTGACACGGGTGTCCGGACGCTGCACGTCCTGGTCGGCTACGACGGTTCGCCCAGCGCGGTGAACGCGATCGAGGCGGCTGCCGCGCTCCTGCCCTCGGCCACCGCGTCGATCCTGAACCTGTGGGAGCCGCCGTTCACCTCCCCCGAGCTGCGGCACCGCGTCATGGAACGCGCCGCCAACGCGGAGGCGCTGGGCCGGCTGCTGGAGACCGAGGGCAGGGCCGAGGCCGACCGGCTGGCCCGCAACGGCGTGAAGCTGGCGCAGGCCGCGGGGTGGGACGCGGAACCCCTGGTCAAGCGCACCTTCGGTGGGGACGGCTACCAGTTCGCCCGCACCGCCGAGGAGCTCGACGCCGACCTCATGGTCGTCGGCTCGCGCGGGATGAGCGGCATGCGCGCCTCCATGGGCAGCGTCTCGGAGCTGGTCGTGCACGTCAGCCCCGTGCCGGTGCTCGTCGTCCCGCACCCGCTGACCACGGTCGAGTGGACGGCGGTCGAGTCCGGACCGGTCGTCGTCGGCACCGACGGCTCGGAGCACTCCCGTCGGGCACTCACGGCGGCCACCGAGCTGCTCTCCCACCGTCGGCGGCTGATGGTCGCCGTGGAGGAGTCCGAGGGCTCCCCCGCCCCGTCTCCCGTCGAGGGCACCGAGCTGGTCACCGTCCGCTGCGCCGGTCGGTCCGGCCGGCCGCGGGCCACCGCGTCGACCCTGGCCGACGAGGCCGCGCGCCGCGGTGCGGCGGTGGTCGTCATGGGGAGCCGCGGCCGCGGGGGCTCGCGCGACACCCTGGTCGGGCACGTGACCCGCGCGCTGCTGCACTGCGCGCACCGGCCGGTGCTCGTCGTCCCGTCGCGCCCGGCCGGCTGAGCTCAGACGCTCGCGGCGGCCCGCCGCACCTCCGGGTCGGGCCGCCGCGCCGCCGGGCGCAGGCGCGACAGGGCCACGCCGGCCAGGCACACCGCCCCGCCGGCCACGGCCAGCGCGGCCGGCACCTCGTCGAGCAGCAGCCAGCCCATCAGGACGACCAGCGGCGGCACCAGGTAGGTGGTCACCCCCAGCCGCCCGGCGTCGGTGCGGGCCAGCGCGTAGGCCCACGTGCTGAAGGCCAGCGCGGTCGGCACCACGCCCAGGTAGACCAGGCCGGCCACCGAACCGGGTGAGGCGGTGCCCAGCTCCGCGACCAGCGACCCGGCCCAGGGCAGGCAGCACAGCGCCCCGATGGCGCACGCCGTGGCCGTGACCTGCAACGGGGGCAGCCGCCGCAGCACGGGCTTCTGCGCGACGACCCCGGCGGCGTAGGTGACGGCGGCGACCAGGCACAGCACCACGCCGAGCACGTCGGCCTCGGCGCCGCGGGTGGCCAGTCCGATGAGCAGCACGCCCGTGAACGCGACCGCCAGGCCCGCGACCAGCCACCGCGGGAAGCCCTCGCCCAGCAGCAGCCCGGCGAGGACGGCGATGAGGATCGGCCCGACGTTGACCAGCATCGCCGTCGTCCCGGCGTCCAGGTGCTGCTCGGCCGCGTTGAGCGCCACGTTGTAGACGCCGAACCAGCCGACCCCGCAGACCGCGAGCAGACCCCACTCCCGCCGGGTGGGCGCCACCCACGGCCGGCCGGCGGCGGCGAGCAGCAGGCCGAGCGCCGCGGTGCCGACCAGCAGCCGGCCCAGCGCCAGCGCCCCCGGTGAGAGGTCGGCCCCCACTGCGCGGATGGCGACGAAGGCCGACGCCCAGGCGAACACGGTGACGACGACGGCGGCGAGCACGGGGACGGCGGCACGGCGGGGCACGCAGTGACCCTAGGTCGGTGCCCCCGCCCGCCACCGGCGGTTTCCGGACGCCGTCCTGCCCGTTGCGGTTTCGGGCAGGAGTGCTGCTATCCGGCGCGCAGGTGCTCGGCGTAGGTGCGCCGCCCGCGGGCGCCACGCGTGGGCAGCGCACCCCCGTCGCGGATCGCGGCCGAGAGCCGGCCGGGCACCGGGGTGGCCACCACGTGGGCGTTCGGCTCGCGGATCGCCGCCCACGCCCGCGCGACCTCCGCCGCGGTCAGCTCCTCGGGCCCGCCGTACTCGACGACGTCCCCGGCCGGCGCGCCGAGTGCCACCTCCGCGGTGTGCGCGGCGACCTCGCCGACGTCGACCGGCTGCAGCCGCCAGCCCATCGGCACCGGCAGCACCGGGCCGCGCCGGGCCGTGGCCAGCAGCTGGTCGACGAAGTCGTGGAACTGGGTGACGCGCAGCAGCGTCACCGGCAGCCCCGAGGCCAGCAGCACCTGCTCCGCGGCGTACTTGGCGTGGTAGTAGCCGTAGGGGATGCGGTCGACGCCGACGATGGAGACGAACACCAGGTGCCGCAGCCGGTCCCGGTCCACCGCCTGCACCAGCCGCCGGGTGCCGGCGACGTCGGCCTCCCAGTAGTCCCCCCGCGCGTCGCTCGCCGCGTGCACGACGACCTCCGCGCCGGCCAGCGCCGCGGGCAGGTCGCGGCCGGTCGCCAGGTCGCCGCGCACGCCGCCGGGGCCGGTCCCGCGCCGCGACATCTGCCGCACCCGGGAGCCGCCGTCCCCCAGGCGCTCGACGACCAGCCGGCCGAGCCGCCCCGTCCCTCCCGTCACCAGAACGTCCATGCCCGGCAGTCTGGCCGGACCGGTCCGTCCCGGCGCGGCGGACCCGCCGCCATCTCACAGGCGAGATACCGTGACCGCTCGTGACGGCCACCGAACCGACGACCTCCACCCCGGCCCCCGAGGCGACGGCCATGCAGCGCATCGGCACGCTCGTCCGCGACGCCCGGCGGCACCGCGGGCTGACCCAGCAGCAGCTCGCCGAGCGGCTGGGCACCAGCCAGAGCGCCGTCGCCCGCATCGAGCAGGGCGGGCAGAACCTCACCCTCGAGCTGCTCGGCCGGCTCTCCGAGGCCCTCGAGCGCGAGCTGTTCAGCGTCGGTCCGTCCGGGCCCACCCACCTGCGGGTCACCGGCGGCGTGCCGCTGCGCGGCAGCGTGGTCGTCAAGTCCTCGAAGAACGCCGCCGTGGCGCTGCTGTGCGCGGCGCTGCTCAACCGCGGCCGGACGACGCTGCGCAACGTCGCCCGCATCGTCGAGGTGGAGCGCATCCTCGACGTGCTCCGCTCGATCGGCGTCTCGGCGACCTGGGACGGCGCCGGCCGCGACCTCACCCTCGCCGTCCCCGACGAGCTCGACCTCGCCGGCATCGACGCCGACGCCGCCCGCCGGACCCGCAGCATCATCATGTTCCTCGGCCCGCTGCTGCACCGGGCGCCGTCGTTCGACCTGCCCTACGCGGGCGGCTGCGACCTGGGCACCCGCACCGTCGAGCCGCACATGATCGCGCTGCGCCCCTTCGGCCTGGAGGTCGAGGCCCGCGGCGGTAGCTACCACGCCGCGGTCACCGCGCCCGGCAGCTTCGACCGCACCATCGTGCTGACCGAGCGGGGCGACACCGTCACCGAGAACGCGCTGCTGGCCGCCGCCCGCACCGACGGGACGACGACGATCCGCAACGCCAGCTCCAACTACATGGTCCAGGACCTCTGCCTGTACCTGCAGCTGCTCGGCGTCGGCATCGAGGGGCTGGGCACCACCACCCTGGTCGTCCGCGGGCGGCCGGTGCTCGACGCCGACGTCGACTACACGATCAGCGAGGACCCGGTGGAGGCCATGAGCCTGCTGACCGCCGGCATCGTCACCGACTCCGAGCTGACCGTCTGCCGCGCACCCATCGAGTTCCTCGAGGTGGAGCTGGCCACCCTCGCCGAGATGGGGCTGCGCTACAGCCTCTCCCCGGAGTACCTGGCCGCCAACGGGCACACCCGGCTGGCCGACGTCACCATCTCGCCGTCGCCGCTCAAGGCGCCGATCGACAAGATCCACCCGATGCCGTTCCCGGGCCTCAACATCGACAACCTGCCGTTCTTCGCCGTCATCGCCGCCGCGGCGACCGGCTCGACGCTCATCCACGACTGGGTCTACGACAACCGGGCGATCCACCTCTCCGACCTGACCCGGCTCGGCGCCGACGTCCGGCTGCTCGACCCCCACCGGGTCCTGGTCAGCGGCCCGACGCGCTGGTCGAGTGCCGAGGTGGTCTGCCCGCCGGCGCTGCGCCCGGCGGTCTGCATCCTGCTGGCGATGCTCGCGGCCAAGGGGACGTCGGTGCTGCGCAACGTCGACATCATCGCCCGTGGCTACGAGCAGCTCTACGAGCGGCTGGTGGAGATGGGCGCCCGCATCGAGGTCTTCCACGACTGAGGAAGGCTGCGCGAGTCTGCACAGTGGCGGGCATCAGCGCCTCGATGACGGCCACTGTGCAGATCTCGCGCCCGGGGCGCCGACCGCTCAGCGCTCCTGGTCCGTGGGACGCACGAGCACCTCGTTGACGGCCACGTGCGGCGGCTGGGTGACCACGTAGACGACCGCGCGGGCGACGTCCTCGGGCTGCAGCGAGCGCATGCCCTCGGTGTGCGCCAGCGCGGCCGCCCTCGCCTCGGGCTGGGTGATGTGCGAGCGCAGCTCGGTGACCACCGCGCCGGGCTCGACGAGGGAGATCCGCACCCCGCGGGCGGTCACCTCCTGGCGCAGCGACTCGCTGAAGGCGTTCACCGCCCACTTGCTCGCGTTGTAGACCCCGGCGCCGGCGCGGGCGGTGCGGCCGGCGGTGCTGGAGATGTTGACGACGTCGCCCGAGCCCTGCTCGAGCATCCCGTCGATCGCCGCGTGGGTCATGTACATCAGCCCCATCACGTTGGTGTCGACCATGCGCCGCCAGTCCTCGGGGTCGGCGCCGACGATCGTGCCCAGCAGCATCAGGCCGGCGTTGTTCACCAGGACGTCGAGACCGCCGAGCCCGCTGCGGGTGCGCTCGACGGCGTCGCGGCAGGCCGCCTCGTCGGTGACGTCGAGGTCCAGGGTGAGCACCCGCGCGCCGGCCTCGCCGAGCCGTGCGGCCAGGTCGTCGAGCCGGTCGCGGCGACGGGCGCCGATGGCCACCGCGGCACCGGCCTCGGCCAGGGCGACGGCGGTGGCCTCGCCGATCCCCGACGACGCGCCGGTGACCAGCGCGACCCTCCCGGACAGCGGACGGGCGACCTCGCTCACTGCTCGACTCCGGGCTCGTTCCGCTCCTCGCTCGCTGGCGCTCGCTGCGATGCTCGCTCGCCCGTCGTCTTCGCGGCGCTCATGCAGTTCCTCCTCGTACGGCCGCCGGGCGCGGCCGTCGTCCCAGCCTCGCCGATGCCGGCCGGCCCGGCAGCCTCAGCCCGGCGGCAGCGTGACGCCGAAGCCGCGGACGGCCAGCCGCACCAGCACCGGGCCGGGGCGCAGCAGGTCGTCGACCCGCGCCGCGGCGGCCGCCTCCAGGTCGGCCACCCGGCGCGCGTACGCCTCGGGGCCGCGCCGCCGGGCGGCGTCGAGCTGGGCCGCGTTGGCCCACACCCGCCGCCGGGACTCGCGCAGGAAGACCTGGCTGGCGGTGCGGTTCACCGGGGCCAGCAGCCGGTCCAGGCGGGTCCGCCGTCCCCCGGCGCGGTGCAGCTCGCCGTCCTCCGCGGTGACCCGCGAGGCCAGCACCCGGTCGATCCGCGCGTGGTCGCGCCAGCGCATCGCCAGCGTCGCCGGGGTGTCGAACTCGGCGGGCGGGATGACCCGCACCAGTGACTGCGGCAGGTCGTAGTTGATGTGCGCGTTCACGCCGAGCAGTACGTGCGCCTCCGGCGGCAGGTCCGGCCGCGCGCCGAAGGCCAGCTGCCACGGCCGCGGGGCGGACGCCGGGTCCCGGCGGTGGGCGGTCAGCGCGTCGAGGTAGAGGCCGGCGAAGTCGACGTCCCACTCCTCGACCCAGGCGGGGTCCTCGAACGCGCCCGCGTCGATGGCCGCGCCCACCGCGGCCGTCGTCCGCAGGTACACCCCCAGGAAGAAGCGGGCCGGGTCGCGGTCGGCCTCCAGCGGCGCCAGCAGCTCACCCATGCGGTCGACCAGCGCCGCGATGCTCCTCCCCACGGCGCGCTCAGACCAGCGCGTCGAGGCCGTCGTCCGGGGGCAGCGTCATCCCGGCGTCCACCGGCGGCCGGTGCGGCTGGTCCAGGCCCCGCATCCGCGCCGCGTGCAGCGCGAGCAGCAGGTTCAGCCGCAGCGTGGGGTCGGTGGTGAAGGGCCCGAGCAACCGCTCGAGCTTGCCGATCCGGTAGCGCATCGTGTTGTAGTGGAAGTGCAGCCGGCGCGCGGACTCCGCGACGTTGAGGTTGGTCTCCAGCAGCACCCGCAGCGTCTCCCGCAGGTCGGCGGAGTCGGGGTCGGCGGCGTCGGCCAGCGTCCCCAGCACCTCGTCGACGTAGGTGCGCAGCTCGGTGCTGTCCGGGATCAGCGACAGCAGCCGGAAGACGCCGAGCTGGTCGAAGTGGGTGACCGCCTGCGGCCCGTGGATCTCCTGGCCGACGCCGAGCGCCCGGGAGGCCTGCTGGTGGGCCTCCCCCAGCGCCGACAGCGAGCCCGCCGGACGGCCGATGCCGGTGCCGAGCACCCGCCCGACGCGGCGCACCCGCGCGTTGACCCGCCCGGTCACCGCGGACACCAGCGAGGTGATCTCCTCCGGCGTCCGCCCGTCGAGCGGCAGCACGGTGACGATCTCGGTCGACAGCCCCGCCACAGCCGCACCGGAGACCTCGCTCTCCAGCGCGGCGCGCCAGCCGTCGGCCAGCCGGTCGAGCACGTCGAGGGCCCGGGTGGGGTCGGCCTGCGGGTCGGCGACGGTCTCGGTGGCGGTCACCAGGACGACGACCGGGCCGTCGAGCCGCCAGCCGAAGGAGCGGGTCTGGGCCAGCGCCCGCTCGGTGTGCCGCAGCGACCCGGCGACCAGCCGGCGCACCAGGTCGCCCTGGAAGCGCAGCTCGACCGAGTGCACCGCCTGCTGGCGGATCACCGACAGCGCCGCGACCACCGCGGCGCGCTCCAGCAGGGCGCCGGCGCCGACGAGCAGCGGCCCGGCCCGGTGGACCGCGACCAGCCAGCCGTGCCGCTGGTCGCCGGCCATGATCGGCGCGACCGCGTACTCCCCCAGGCCGCCGGGCAGCTCGTGGTGCCCGGGGACGAGCAGGATGCCGTCGGCCGGGGAGAGGTCCGCGTCGGCCAGCACGTCGGCCGGGGTGACGACCGTCTGGTCGGCACGCAGGCCCGAGAGCCGGCGGGACGGCGCCATCATCGCCATCTCGTCCTCGGCCTCGGCGTCCAGTAGCCACAGCCAGTCGCTGATCTCGGCGACGTCCTCGACCGGGCCGGCGCTGGTGACGATCTCGCGGTCCGGCCCCAGGCCCAGCACGGCGGCGCCCGCGAGGGAGACCGCGAGCTGCTCGGTGACCTCGGCCAGCCCGCCGCCGCTGAGGGCGACGTCGATGAACTGGTCGTGCATGCGGCTGGACAGCGCCAGCGCCTCGCTCTGCCTGCCGACGACGGCGCCCAGCACCTCCGAGACCACCTCGCCCATCCGCACCGTCGCGGGCAGGGCGAGCACCGGCAGCGCCCGGTGGTCGGCCTCGACCAGCACGTCGGCCGGCACCGGCGGGGGCCCCTCGGCCCGGCGGAAGGCCAGCCCCGCGGTGCCCATGGAGTCCAGCCGCTCCACCAGGGCCCGGCAGTTGGCGGCGTCGGCCGGCGGCAGGCGCGCGCCGAGGACGACGAGGACGTCGGGACCGGCCACGGCCAGGGGGTCGGCGGGGTCGTCGACCACCATGTAGCGGACGACGCGCTCGAGGCCGCCGCCCCCGGCGACGACCTCCGTCCCCGCGAGGCCGGGCAGCCGCAGCGCCTCGGCCAGGCTCAGGCCCATGCGCTCCTGCCAGCTGGGCCGCTCGTCGCGGCTCTCGGTCACCGGCGCCTCCGCTGCCGACAGGGGACGCCGGGACGGAACCATGCCCTCACCCAGCGTGCGGACGACGAGGGAGGCTTCACCCGGGGTCACGACACCAACTTCCTCCGTTGCCGATGCACACGGCTACACCACAGCACCCTGTCAGGAGTGCCTGGACCTGCCCTCCCATTCTTGGCGACTTCCGCCATACTTGGGCGTGCGACGCGCCGCATAGGTTCGAGACCCGGTTCCACTCCGCCCGGTGGATGGTAAGCCGGTTCCCCGCGAGGGTGCCGACCAGCCTCCTCCAGCGGGTGGACGGGCCCGGGCGGGGGGTCCCGAGCCGACGGTGCTCCCCGTGGTCTTCCAGCGTGAAGAGGGTCGCCATGCGCACCATCGACGAGACCGCAGGCCCGGGCGGGAGCCGCCCCGGGGCTCCGACCTCCCCGCGTGGCCGCGCCGCGCGGGCCGGACTACCGACCATCCCGCTGCCGCGCGAGTCCGCCCAGGCCACCGCGCGCACCGCTCCCCCCGCCCGTGCCGCCACCGCCGTGCCCGCCTCCGCGAGCACCGGTGTCGCCGACCTCCTGCGCGGCCCGGTCCGCCCGGCGCGCGTCCTCCTGAGCGTCCCCGCCGCCGTCTACCTGCAGGTGCCCACCGAGCGCGGCGGCGACGTCGTCGGCGTGCTCACCAGCGACGCCGCCCGGCTGCCGCTGGCCTGCATGCTCTTCCGTCCCAGCAACGGCCGCCCGCTGGTGGCGCTGCCGCCGGACGCCCCGGCCGAGGTCGGCGGCGGGCGGATCGTCGTGGGCGACCTCGCCGTGAGCGCCGCCGCGTGGTGGAACCCGCGCCCCCGGCTGCCCCGCCCCCGCCCGGCCCTGCTCCCCGAGGGCGTGCGCCAGCTGCGCAACGCGCTCTACGGCGAGGGCGTCCCGCACAGCGCGTTCACCCTCCCCGGCCTGCCGGTCGGCCCGGGTGGCCCGCTGGCCGCCCTGCGCGGCGCGGTCCGCCGGGCCGACCTCGACGCGGCGCTGCGCACGGCCACCCGGCTGATCGGCCTCGGCCCGGGGCTCACCCCGGCCGGGGACGACGTCATGGCCGGCACGATGGCCGGGCTGGTGCTGCTGGGCCACCCCGCCGCCGAGCGGTTCGCCGCCGCGGTCTCCGCGCTGGCCGCCGGCCGGACGACGGAGCTGTCGCGGGCGCTGCTGCGGCACGCGTCCGCCGGCCGGGTCAGCGCCGAGTACGCCGCGGTGCTGCACGGGCTGGTCGGCGAGCGGCCGCTGGCGCCGGCGATCGACGGGCTGCTGGCGACCGGCGCCACCAGCGGCCGGGCGATGGCGCTGGGGCTGTGCACCGCGATCGACCTGGTCGACCGCACCATGCGGGTCCGCTGATCGAGGACCCGTCCTCCGCGCGAGCTCAGGGTGGACCCGGGACGGGGCCACCCGGTGGAACGCGCGAGAGCCCCCGTCCACCGCGGACGGGGGTTCTCGCGCGTCCGGCAGCCGTGATCACCAGTAGTCGGGACCACCACAGGCCGCGGTCCCTGGGAGCGGGGGGCCGGAGGCTCCCCCGAGCAGGGACGGGAGTCTGGGGCTCAGCGACGGCCGGGGAGGGCCATTGGCCGCGGTGCGGTCCGGAGGACCGCAGTGTCACGATCTCAGAGCCGGCAGGCGTGGATGCTCGTGACGAGGATGGCGCGGGCGCCGAGCTCCCACAGCTCGTCCATCACCCGGTTGGTCTCGTGCTGCGCGACCATCGCCCGCACCGCCGACCAGCCCGCCGTCTGCAGCGGGCTGACCGTCGGCCCCTCGAGGCCGGGGGTCAGCGCGGTCGCCTTCTCCAGCAGGTCGTTGGGGCAGTCGTAGTCCAGCATCACGTACTGCCGGGCCACCAGGACCCCGCGCAGCCGGCGGCGCAGCTGGGCGACCGCGGGGATCTCCTCCGCACCGGCCCGGCGCACCAGGACGGCCTCGCTGGTGAGCACCGGCTCGCCGATGATGTGCAGCCCGGCGGCGCGCAGCGTCGTCCCGGTCTCGACCACGTCGCAGACGGCGTCGGCGACACCGAGCCGGCAGGCGGTCTCCACCGCGCCGTCGAGCTTGACCACGGAGGCGGGAGTGCCCTGTTCGTCGAGGTAGCGCTGCAGCAGCACCGGGTACGCGGTGGCGATGCGCTTGCCGGCCAGCTGCTCGACGCGCTCGATGCCGGACTCCAGCGGCGTGGCGAACCGGAACGAGGACCGGCCGAAGCCCAGCGGCATGACCTCCACCGCCGCGGCGCCCTGGCCGACGGCCGGCGCGGTCTCGAGCAGCATGTCGCGGCCGGTGATGCCGACGTCCAGCGTGCCGGCGGCGACGTAGACGGCGATGTCGCGGGGCCGCAGGTAGAAGAACTCGGTGTCGCTGTCGGGGTCGTAGACGGCGAGGTCCTTGGTGCTGCGGCGCTGCCGGTAGCCGCTCTCGGTGAGCATCTCGGCGGCCGGCTCGCTCAGGACGCCCTTGTTCGGCACGGCGATGCGCAGCACGGATGGACTCCTTCGGTCGGGGGTGGGCGGTCGGTCCTCCTGCAGGGTCCCGCCGCTGGCTCCGTCCGGAGGCCCACCCCGAGCTCGCTCGGGGTGAGAGGGACGGGGTCCTTCCACGGTGGGGGCAGGAGAGTCCTTCAGAGGTGGGCGTACACGTCGTCGAGGGTCAGGCCGCGGGCGAGCATCAGGACCTGCACCCGGTAGAGGAGCTGGCTGACCTCCTCGGCGGTGCGCTCGGCACCCTCGTGCTCGGCGGCCATCCAGGACTCGGCGGCCTCCTCGACGACCTTCTTGCCCGCGGCGTGCACGCCGTCGCGGACCGCCGTGACCGTGCCCGACGCCGGGTCGCCGGCGGCGACCTTGGCGGAGAGCTCGGCGAACAGCTGGTCGAAGGTCTTCACGCACGGCTCCCGTCGGCCGGTCGGATCGAGAAGCCGGTGGCCCGGGAGTTCCCGCGCAGGCCGCGGAGGGTCAGCGCCGTCGCGAGGGCCGCCACGGTCGCCTCCCAGCCCTTGTCCTCGGCCGAGCCGGGCAGCCCGGCCCGGTCGCGGGCCTGCTCCTCGGTGTCACAGGTGAGGACGCCGTTCCCCACGGGCTTCCCGGCGTCCAGCGCGACCCGGGTGAGGCCCGCGGTGACCGCGTCGCAGACGTACTCGAAGTGCGGCGTCCCGCCGCGGATGACCACGCCGAGCGCGACGACGCCGTCGTGCCGCTCGGTGAGCGCCTGGGCGACCACCGGCAGCTCCACCGCCCCGGGCACGCGGACGACCGTCGGCTCGGGGACACCGCTGGCGACCGCGGCGGCGACCGCGCGATCCAGCAGCGCCCCGGTGAGCTCGGCGTGCCAGGTGGTGGCGACGATGCCGAGGGTCAGCCCGGCCGCGTCGACCACCGCCGCCTCGGGCGCACCCTTGCCACTCACGGGACCTCCTCGCCGACGCTCGTCGGCCGCGTTCGCGGGACCACTGCTGTGCCCGTCGGCGGACTCGCGAGCCCGCTCACAACCGCTGCTCCGTCTGCCGCAGCGGGACGTCGGTGCCCGGCACGGTCGCGGCGTCGGCCGGACCGGACTCGGTCTCCGGCTCGATGATGTCGAGCAGGTGACCCATCCGGTCGCGCTTGGTGCGCAGGTAGGCCAGGTTCTCCGCGGTGACGTGGCTGGGCAGCGGCACCCGCCCGGTCACCTGGAGCCCGTAGCCCTCCAGCCCCGCGCGCTTGGCCGGGTTGTTGGTGAGCAGCCGCATCGTGTGCACGCCCAGGTCGACGAGGATCTGCGCGCCGGTGCCGTAGTCCCGCGCGTCGGCGGGCAGGCCGAGGTCGAGGTTGGCGTCGACCGTGTCGATCCCCATGTCCTGCAGCTGGTAGGCCTGCAGCTTGTGCAGCAGTCCGATCCCCCGGCCCTCGTGCCCTCGGATGTAGAGCACGATGCCGCGCCCCTCCTGGGCCACCGCGGCCAGCGCCGCCTGCAGCTGCGGCCCGCAGTCGCAGCGCAGGGAGCCGAACACGTCGCCGGTGAGGCACTCGGAGTGCACCCGCACCAGGACGTCCTCGCCCTCGCCGATGTCGCCGTAGACGAAGGCGACGTGCTCGCGCTCGTCGTAGGAGCTGCGGTAGCCGACGGCGGTGAAGGTCCCCGGAGCCAGGGGCACCGTGGCCTCGGCCACCCGCTCGACCAGCTTGTCGAAGCGCTTGCGGTAGGCGATCAGGTCGGCGATTGAGATCAGGCACAGGTCGTGCTCGTCGGCGAAGACCCGCAGCTCGTCACCGCGGGCCATGCCGACCGGGTCCTTCTCGCTGACCAGCTCGCACAGCGCGCCCGAGGGGCGCAGCCCGGCGAGGACGGCGAGGTCGACGGCGGCCTCGGTGTGGCCGGGCCGGCGCAGCACGCCGCCGTCCCGGGCGCGCAGCGGGACGATGTGGCCGGGCCGGGCCAGGTCGGTCGAGTCGGTGTCGGTCGAGGCGAGCAGCCGGATGGTCTGCGCGCGGTCGGCGGCCGAGATGCCGGTGGTCACGCCCTCGCGGGCGTCGACGGTCACGGTGTAGGCCGTGCCGCGACGGTCCTGGTTGACCCGGAACATCGGCGGCAGGTCCAGCCGGTCGGCGTCGGCCTCGGTGACGGCCACGCAGATGTAGCCCGAGGTGTAGCGGACCATGAACGCGACGAGCTCGGGGGTGGCCAGCTCGGAGGCGAAGATGAGGTCGCCCTCGTTCTCGCGGTCCTCGTCGTCCATGACGACGACGGGGCGGCCGCTCTTGATGGCGGCGATCGCGTCCTCGACGCTGTCCAGGCGGACGGGTGCGGTCACGAACCCTCCTCGCTCGCGCTCGTCGGCTCCGTGCCCACGGGTGCTGTGCTCCTGCGTGAGCTCGCCCGCTCGCTCACGAGCGGGCTCCCAACAGGCGTTCCACGTACTTGGCGATCACGTCGACCTCCAGGTTGACCGGGCTCCCGGGAGGGACGGCACCCAGCGTGGTCTCCCGCAGCGTGGTGGGGATCAGGCTGACCTCGAACCACGGCTCGGGATCGTCGGCGGCGCTGACGGCGCTCACGGTCAGCGAGACGCCGTCCAAGGTGATCGAGCCCTTCTCGACGACGTAGCGCGCCAGCTCCGGCGGCAGCCCGACCCGCACGACCTCCCAGTGCTCGCCGGGGGTGCGGGAGACGACGGTGCCGACGCCGTCGACGTGGCCCTGCACCAGGTGCCCACCGAGTCGGGTGTGCGGGGTGACGGCACGCTCCAGGTTGACCGGGTCGCCGGCGGCCAGCGCGCCCAGGCTGCTGCGGCGGAGCGTCTCGGCCATCACGTCGGTCGTCCACTCCTCGGCTGTGCCGTCGCCCTTCGGACCCGCCCCGACGAACCCGGTGACGGTGAGGCAGACGCCATTGACGGCGATCGAGTCGCCCAGCGCCACGCCCTCGAGCGCCTTCCGGGCCCGGATGCGCAGCCGGGCGGCGTCCGCCTCGGGCCCGGCCCCGCCGGTCTCCTCGCGGGCGAGCAGGGTGCCGACCTCCTCGACGATGCCGGTGAACACGATCAACCTCCTCCGGTCGCGCCGTGGGAGTCCGCGACGCGCCGGACCCCAGTGTGCCGGGTCGGCCGCAGCCGGATCTCCACGTCCCCGCCCAGGCGGGTGAGGCCGGTGACCCGGAGGGTCAGCGCGTCGCCGATCCCGGTGATTCCCAGGTCGTCCACCAGCGGTGCGCCGGCCCCGAGCAGCTTGGGCGCCAGGTGCACCACGACCTCGTCGACGAGACCCGCGCGCAGGAAGGCGGCGGCCAGCGTCGGGCCGCCCTCCAGCAGCACGCGCCGCACGTCGCGGGCGAACAGCTCGTCGAGCAGCTCCCGCGGCCCCGGCGCGGCGCTGATCAGCGTGGGCGCGGCGTCGTCGAGCACCCGGGCGGTCGCGGGCAGCCGGCCGCGGCGGTCGAGCACGACACGCAGCGGCTGGCGGGGGGCGTCCCGCCCGTCGGCGTCCCGGACGGTCAGCTGCGGATCGTCGGTCAGCGCCGTCCCCGACCCGACGACGACCGCGTCACAGGTGGCCCGCAGCCGGTGGACGGCGGCCCGCGCCTCCGGTCCGGTGACCCAGCGGCTGCTGCCGTCGGCGGCGGCCACCCGGCCGTCGAGGGTGCCGGCGACCTTCCACACCACGGCGGGGCGTCCCTCGCGCACGCCGGTCAGCCACGCGCCGAGCGCGCCCTCCTCGGCGGCCTGCTGCTCCACGCCGAGCTCGACGTCGACGCCGACAGCGCGCAGCCGGGCGGCGCCGCCCCCCGCCAGCTGGGTCGGCTCGGGGACGGCGACCACCACGCGGGCCACCCCGGCGGCCACCAGCGCCTCGGCGCACGGCCCGGTGCGGCCGGTGTGCGCGCACGGCTCGAGGGTGACGACGGCGGTGCCGCCACGGGCCCGCTCCCCCGCCTGCGCGAGCGCCTGCACCTCGGCGTGCAGGCCGCCGGGCGGTGCGGTCGCGCCCTCGCCCACCGGCGTCCCGTCGGCGGCCAGCAGCACCGCGCCCACCGCCGGGTTCGGGCTGGTGGTGCCGAGGACGGCCAGCCCCAGCTCCCGCGCCCGGGCCATGGCGGCGAGCTCGGCCGCGGTGGCGGTCACCGCTGCCGCGCGCCGGCGGCCCGGGCGCGCAGGTCGGCGATGGCGCGCGCGGGGTCGTCCGCGCCGTAGACGGCCGAGCCGGCGACGAAGACGTCGGCACCGGCCGCGGCGGCCTGCTCGATGGTGTCGGCGTTGATCCCGCCGTCGACCTCGACCAGCAGCTCGAGGTGCCCGGTGTCGACGAGCTCCCGCGCCCGGCGCACCTTGGGCAGCGTCTCGGTGAGGAAGCGCTGACCACCGAAGCCGGGCTCCACGGTCATGACCAGCAGGGTGTCGAATTCCGGGAGCACGTCGAGGTACTCGTCGAGCGGGGTGCCCGGCTTGAGCGCCAGGCCGGCCAGCGACCCGGCGGCGCGCAGGTCGCGGGCGACGGCGCGCGGATCGCCGGTGCAGGCCTCGGCGTGCACGGTGACGTTGCGCGCACCGGCCTCGGCGTAGCCCGGGGCCCAGCGCTCGGGGTGGTGGATCATCAGGTGGCAGTCCAGCGGCACCGGGCTGACCGCCTGGAGCGCCTGCAGGACCGGCAGCCCGAAGGTCAGGTTCGGCACGAAGTGCCCGTCCATGACGTCGAAGTGCAGCCAGTCGGCGTCGGCGACGCGCTGCGCCTCGTCGGCCAGCCGGGCGAAGTCCGCCGACAGGAGGCTGGGTGCGATCAGGGGGCCGCGGGACACGTCCGCCGAGTCTAGGCGGGGGTGATCACCGCCCGGCGCGCCAGCGGCGGTACCACAGCCCGCCGGCCACGGCGGCCAGCGCGGCGACCGCCGCGGCCGCCACCAGCCAGCCGCTGCCGGTGCCGTCGTCGGCCGCCGCGGCAGGCGCCGGGGCCGACGCGCTGGGCGCCGGCGGCTCGGCCGCCACCGTCGGGGACGCGGGCGCCGCCGCCGAGGGCACGGCCGCCCCCGGAGCGACGGCGAGCACCGGCGCCGGCAGCTCCGGCTCCGGCCCGCCGGGCACCTCCTGCTCGATCCAGGCGTTCTCGGTGCCGTCGGCGTAGACCTGCACGGTCGGGAAGGCCAGCTCGGTCACGCCGGCAGGCAGGGTTGCCACGGTCACCGCGTACTCGGCGTCCGCGCCGGCGGGCAGCGCGGGCCCGCCCACCTCGAAGCCCTCCGGGGTCGGGGTGAGCGCCCACCCGGGCGGACCGGCGGCCAGCGAGACGCCGGCCGGGTCGATGCCCGCGGGCAGCTGCGTGCGCATCGCCGTGATGCCCGCCGCGGCCTCGGACGCCGCGGAGAAGGCGAGCGTCACCGGACCGGTGCCGGCCACTGCGCCCTCGGCGCTGACCTCGACATGGGCGGCCGCCGTCCCGGTGCCGGCGGCGAGCAGGACGGCGCCGGTCAGGACGGTCGCGAGGGTCCGGCGCAAGGCCGGGCTTCGAGTGGTCACGGTGCAGTGGTCGTCGGCGGGACGCGCCAGGTTCCCGCCGTTCCGGATCGTGGTCGCGGGGTCGCCGTGGGTAGGACTCCCCGGGCGCGCCGACGAGCGGCATCCGCCCCGGGCCGCACCGCGTCGGCAGACCCCCGATACGGAACCGCGCCTCCCTATCGTTCGACGAGTGGTCCGGGGAGGGCGGCGGACGGCGGCCCATGCGGCGGGACGGCACAGGTCGGTGGCGACTTCCGTCGCCTGGTTCGCCTGCGCCGGACTCGTCGTGACCCTGGCGCTGGCCCTGCTCACCGGCGTGCTCGCGCGCCGGGCGGGCCTCGACCAGGGCACGCGGGCCTTCGAGAGCCTGGCCCGCGTCACCGCCGCGACCCTGACGCCCGCCCTCGACAGCGCCCGCGGCGTGCAGCCCGACCCGCCTGCGGACCTGCGCACGCACGTCCGCGCCCTCGTCACGGCCGGCCCGGTCGTCGCGGTGCGGGTGCGGACCGCCGACGGGCGGATCCTCTGGGCCGACGACCGCAGCGTCGCGGGCCGGGCGGCCCCGCTGCCGGACGCCGCGCAGATGGCTCTGGAGACCGGCTCGGTGACCTCGCTGGTGGCCGACCCCGGGGACCCGGGTGTGGTCGAGGGCCGCAGCAGCGGCCGGGTGCTCGTGGCCTGGGTCAGGGTGGAGGACGTGCACGGCACCCCGCTGCTGGTCGAGTTCCACGAGAGCTACTCCGAGGTGACCGACCTCGCCCAGCGCACCTGGCGGCGGTTCGCCCCGGCGGCGCTGGGGGCGCTGACCCTGCTGCAGGTGATCCAGGTGCCGCTGGCCTGGCGGCTGGCGTCGCGGCTGCGCCGGTCGCAGCAGTCCGAGGACGCGCTGCTGCAGGCCGCCGTGGACGCCTCGGACGCCGAGCGGCGCCGGATCGCCGGCGACGTCCACGACCACGTCGTGCAGGACCTCACCGGGCTGGCCTACGAGCTCGACGCGGCCCAGATGCGCGGCCGGCCGCGCAACCCCGAGGACGCCGAGCTGCTGGAGCGGACCGCGACGGCTGTGCGCCGGTCCGTCGAGGACCTGCGCACCCTGCTCGTCGCGCTCATCCCCGCCCGGGGCGGCTTCCGCGGCGGCCTGCTGCCGGCCCTGCAGCTGCTGGCGCAGGAGGTCGGCCGCTCCGGCACCCGCGTCACCGTGCGGGCCGACGCGGCCCGGGACCTGCCCGGCCCGACGGCCGCGCTGCTCTACCGCTGCGCCCAGGAGGCGCTGCGCAACGTCACCGCGCACAGCCGGGCGACCTCGGTGGAGGTCGCCGTCACCCGAGACGAGGGGGTCGCCACGATGAGCATCGAGGACGACGGGCAGGGTTTCGACGAGGCCCGGCTGGCCGAGCGGCTCGCGGCCGGTCACGTCGGGTTGCGAGCACTGGGCGAGCTGCTGGTGGACGCAGGGGGCTCGTTGACGCTCACGAGCGCCCCGGGGCAGGGCACCCGGCTGGTCGCGACCGTCCCGCTGTCGACCACCGTGCGCCCGACCGTGGGAGCCACGCGGTGATCCGGGTGCTGGTCGTCGACGACCACGCCGTCGTCCGGCGGGGCATCTCCAGCCTGCTGGACGCCGCCGACGGCCTGGAGTGCGTGGGCGCGGTCGGGGACGGCGACACCGCGCTGGAGCTGGTCGAGCAGCTGGACCCCGACGTGCTGCTGCTGGACCTGTCGATGCCGGGCCGGGACGGCGTGACGGTGATCCGCACGCTGCGCCAGCGCGGCCACACCACCCCGGTGCTGGTGCTCACCTCCTTCGGCGAGCCCGACCTCGTGCTGCCCGCGCTGGTCGCCGGGGCCGACGGCTACCTGCTCAAGTACCAGGACGGCGAGTCGATCCTCGACGCGGTGCGCTGCATCGCCGCCGGCGGGGCGCCGGTCGACCCCATGGTCACCTGCGCACTCCTCGCCGACCTGCGCGACCGCGGCCAGGACGACCCGCTCACCTACCGCGAGAAGGAGGTGCTCGAACTGGTCCGGCAGGGCCTGCCGAACAAGGTGATCGCGCGGCGCCTGCGGATCAGCGAGGCCACCGTCAAGACCCACGTCACGCGCATCCTGCAGCGCATCGGCGCCACCGACCGCACACAGGCGGCGCTGTGGGCCGAGCGCCGGCTGCGCCCGGCCGGAACCCACCGGACGCCCGGATGAGCACCGGCCGGCACCGCGACCGGCGGTCCGCCGTCCCGCCGGCCGACCCCGGGCAGCGGCCGGTGCTGCTGTACTACGGCGCGACCGGTCGGCCGGCGCGGCGGGCCTGGTCGAAACGGCTGGCCCTGGTGGCGGGGTCGGTCGCCGTGCTCGCCGCCATCGGCACCGCGACGCTCACCGGCGCGTGGGCCGGCTTCTCGCTGCTCGGCGCGCCGGCCGAGCCCGCCCGGCCCGCGGCTGAGCCCGCCCCGCCCGCGGCCGAGGACGCCGGGGCGGACGCCGCGCCGACCAGCAGTCCGCCGTCGTCGTCGGCCGCCCCGTCGCCGTCGGGCGACGAGCCCGCCACGACGGTGCCGCGGCGCAGCAGCGGGTCGGCACCCACCCAGTGGGCGGAGCCCTCCCCCGCCGCCGCGACGGCGGCCGCGCCGCTCACGGTCGTCCCGGCGGACGCCCGGCCGCGGGTCAGCGCACCACCCCCGGTCGCCCCGACCCCGGCCGCGCCGGCCGCGCCGACGGACACCGTCGAGGCAGCCGCGACGCCGTCGCCGGACGACGCCGCCCTCGCCGCGGAACCGACAGCGGCAGCGCAACCGGCAGCGATACCGGCACCGGCACCCGAGCCCGCGCCCGCGGCGTCCACCTCGGCGGCCGCCCCCTCGACCGCGCCGCGGTCGGACGACGACGAGGTGCGCGACCGGCCGGAGGACGGCGACGGCTCCGGCGGGTGGGCCGCCGACCCGGCACGCGGTGACCACCGGGAGCAGGACGGCGAGCACGACGACGCGCACGAGGACGAGGACGAGCACGAGCACGCCGACCACCGCGGCTCCCGGCCCTCCACCGCCGCGCCCGCGCGCCCGACCGGGTGACCGCCCGGCTCAGCGGGTGCGGCGGAGCAGAGCCATGAACATCGCGTCGGTGCCGTGCCGGTGCGGCCAGAGCTGCCCGTACGCGCCGCGGGCGAGCCCGGGCACCTCCGGGAACAGCGGCGCGACCGGCAGCACCTCGACGTCGTCCCGGGCGGCCGCGGCGTCGGCCACGGCGACGGTCTCGTCGGTGTGCGGCGAGCAGGTCACGTAGGCGACCACCCCGCCGGGGCGCACGGCGGCCAGCGCGCCGTCGAGCAGCGCCCGCTGCAGCTCCACCAGCGGCGCGACGTCGTCGGGGGTGCGCCGCCAGCGCACCTCGGGGCGGCGGCGCAGCGCGCCCAACCCGGTGCAGGGCGCGTCGAGCAGCACGCGGTCGAAGGCGCCCGGCCGCCACGGCGGCGTCCGCCCGTCGGCGACCAGCACCTCGACGTCGTCCTCGTCCCGCAACGCGCGGCGGACCAGCTCGGCGCGGTGCGGCGCGCGGTCGGCGGCGGTCAGCTGCACCCCCTCCGGCCGCACCGCCGCCAGCAGCCCGGCCTTGCCGCCGGGGCCGGCGCACACGTCGAGCCAGGCGGCGTCCGGACCCTCCAGCGGCGCGCGGGCGAGCAGCAGCGCGGCCAGCTGGCTGCCCTCGTCCTGCACCGCGGCCCGGCCCTCGCGCACCGACGGGACGCGGGCCGGGTCCCCGCCGCCGAGCCGGACGGCGTGCGGCGACCACGGACCCGGCTGCCCGCCGGACTCGGCCACCAGCTGGTCGCGGGGCACCCGGCGGGCGACCAGGTGGACCTCGGGCGCGGCGTCGTCGGCCAGCAGCGCGGGCTCGAGCTCCGCCTCGTCGCCGAGCGCGTCGCGCCAGGCCCCGACGATCCACCCCGGGTGGTCGGTGGCCAGCGCCAGCCGCTGGTCGCCGTCCCCGTCGAGCCGCTCGAGCCAGGCCGCGCGGTCGCCGCCCGCGGCGACCTTGCGCAGCACCGCGTTGACCAGGCCGGAGGCACCGGTGCCGACGATGGCGCGGGTGAGCGCGACGGACGTGTCGACGGCGGCGTGGGCGGGCACCCGCAGGTCCAGCAGCTGGTAGGTGCCCAGCCGCAGCAGGTCGAGCACCCGCGGGTCGAGCTCGGCCAGCGGCCGGGTGACCAGCGGGGCCAGCACCGCGTCGAGGGTGCCGGTGGCGCGCAGCGTGCCGTAGGCCAGCTGGGTGGCGAAGGCGGCGTCGCGCTCGCCGAGGTCGGCGGCGCGCTCGCGCAGCAGCTGGGGCAGCAGCAGGTTGGCGTAGGCGGCGCGGCTGGTGACGCCGTCGAGGACGTCGAAGGCGGTCAGCCGCGCCCCGTCGAGCACCGGGCGGGAGCGGCGGGACGGCGGACGGCGGTTGCCGCGCCGGGGAGCGGTCACGGGCCGTCGTCCCCGAGTCGCTCGCCCGGCGCCGGCCGCGCGCCGCGGGACCAGTCCGGTGCCGGCAGCAGCCGCTTGCCGGCCGGCTGCACCTCGCCGAGCCGGACCGCGCCCCGACCGGTGCCGACCAGCACGCCGGTCGGCCCCACCGACAGCTCGCCGGGCACCAGCCCCAGGGACGACGGCAGCGGCTCGACCGGCCCCAGCCGCAGCCGGTCGCCGCGCCACGTCGTCCAGGCGCCGGGCGCAGGGGTGACCCCGCGGACCCGCCGGTCGACGACGTGGGCGGGCAGCGACCAGTCGACGCGGGCGTCGGTCGGCTCGAGGCGCGGCGCGAGGCTGACTCCCTCGGTCGGCTGCGGCCGCGGCTCGAGGGTGCCGGCCGCGATGCCGTCGAGGGTGGCCACCAGCAGCCGGGCGCCGCTGATCGACAACCGGCCCAGCAGGTCGCCGGCGGTGTCCCGCGGACCGATCGGCTCGGTCACCGCGCCGTAGACCGGCCCGGTGTCCAGGCCCGCCTCCAGCAGGAAGGTCGAGGCGCCGGTGACCTCGTCGCCGGCCATGACCGCGTGCTGCACCGGTGCGGCACCCCGCCACGCCGGCAGCAGCGAGAAGTGCAGGTTGACCCAGCCGTGCCGCGTCAGGTCGAGCGCGGCCTGCGGCACGAGGGCGCCGTAGGCGACGACCGGCGCGCTGTCGACGGCCAGCTCGGTGAGCCGCTCGAGGAACTCCGGCTCGCGCGGCGAGCGGGGTTGCAGCACGGGGACGCCGGCGGCGTCGGCCCGCTCGGCGACCGGGGAGCGGCTCGCTCGGCGGCCGCGGCCGGAGCGGGCGTCGGGGCGGGTGAGGACGGCGACGACCTCGTGGGCGGAGGCCATCAGGAGTTCCAGCGAGGGGACGGCGACGTCCGGCGTCCCGGCGAAGAGGAGCCTCAGTGGGGGCTCACCTCCACCCGCGGCACCCAGGCCCCGGCGCCGGCCCACTCGGCCGCTCCGATCGCCGCGAGCGCGGCAGCGCGGGCCTCGGCGTCGAGCCGGTCGACGAACAGCACGCCGTCGAGGTGGTCGACCTCGTGCTGCACCGCGCGGGCCAGCAGGTGGGAGCCCTCGACGCGGAACGGCTCGCCGTGCAGGTCGAAGCCCGTGGCGGCCACGTGGAGGTGCCGGCGGCAGTCGAAGGTGAAGCCGGGGATGGACAGGCAGCCTTCGGGACCCTCCTCGGTCTCCTCCCCCACCGGCGCCACCTCGGGGTTCACCAGGTGGCCGACCTCGCCGTCGACGAACCAGGTGAACACCCGCAGCCCGACGCCGATCTGCGGAGCGGCCAGCCCGGCGCCGCCGGCGGCGAACATGGTGTCGGTGAGGTCGGCGACCAGCCGGCGCAGCTCCTGGTCGAAGTCCACGACCGGGGCGGCGGGGGTGCGCAGCACCGGGTCGCCCAGCAACCGGATGGGGGTCACGCTCACCGGTCGATCGTAGGCGGCAGCCCTACGGTGGCCCCCGTGACCTCGCTCCACGCCCTCCGGGCCCGTGCCCTGGCCAGCAGCGCACTCGAGGGGCTGGCGGTCGGCGCCGTGCTGGCCAGCCGCGCCGCGCCGCCGTGGTCCCGGCCGCGGGTGCTCACCGCCACCGCGGCCGGCGCCCTCGTCGCCGTGGACCAGCTCAGCCTGGAGCTCCCCGCCGTGCTGCGCGAGCTGGGCGCCACCGGGGCGGTCGGGCAGCCCCCGGTGCACGAGCGCCGGGCGCTGCTGCACGCCGGCACCCGCGCGCTGGGGCTGGGCCTGCTGCTGCAGGTGTTCGACCGGCCCGCGCGTGCCGAGCTGGCCCGCCGCGGCGTCGCCCACCCCCACCGGTGGTTCGGCCTGGCGGCGGGGCTGGCGCACGCCGCGGCCGTGGCCCCGGTGTACTGGCGGCTGGGCGGCGAGCGGGCCGCTGCCGAGGCCGAGCGCGACGCCTCGATCGAGGCGGAGCTGCAGGCGATGGCCGCCGGCCGCTGACACCCGGCCCCCTGCAGGGTCCCGCCGCGAGCGTGCGAGTGGCGGGGGGTCCTTCCCCAGGCCGGGCAGCTCCCGCTGGACCCGGGTGTGCGCGAGGAGCGTCCCGGCGCTGCGCAGCCCGGTCCCTGTGCCGGCGCGAGCGCCGTCCCGAGGGCCGGGCCCGCCCTCCCGGTGCAGGCCCGGCCTCGGGTCCCTGGTCAGGCGGACAGTCGCACCGAGGACTTGGCCACCTCGAGGTGCGCGACCTGCTCGGTCAGCTGCTGGGCAGCCTCGGTGGCATCGACGCCCACCTGCTCGGCGAAGGCCGCCTCGTGCTCGACGACCGTGCCCTCGAGCTCGACGAGGTCGCCCTCCTGCACCTGATAGGGGACTCCCCGGCCTCGGCGGTCAGCTGCACCCACACCCGCTCGGTCTCCGACGTGCCGAGCCAGAAGCCCTCGTCGGCCGGCACGGAGAGCACCCGGACGCCGGTGGCGGTCACCGGCTGGCCGGCGAGCCCACCCAGCGCCGCGGCGGCGTCGGTCCCCGCGGCCGGCACCAGCGCCGACCGACCGTCAGCGGTCACGACCTGACCGTCGGCGCGGACCCGCCGGACGGGGCGGCCGACGAGCCGGCGGCACCTGACGAGCTCGGCGCGGCCGAGCCGGAGGACGGCTCCCCAGCGGTCGAGGACGTCTGCGCGGCGGGGTCCGAGCCCGCTCCGGGGTCCTCCCCGCCGCACTGGCTCAGCAACAGCAGCAGGGCGACCAGGCCTGCGACGAGCAGCGCCCCGATCAGCAGGGCCCGTCGGCGTCCACCGCCGCGCTCGCCGCCGACGGGCGTGGCCCCTCGCTGCTGGCTCGGGCCGTCGGGGGCGTGCGCGACTCGGTCACTCGGTGCTCCTCGGGTTCGGATCGTCCGCGCGGGGTCCCCTGCGGCGCCGGGCGCTCGGGCGGTCGTGTCCGTCACGGGCCCCGATCAGGGGCCGCGCGGACCCACCCGAGTGCGCTCACGACGTGAACGCGCGTCGGCCGAGCGAGATCGAGGTCACTGGCCGGGCGACCCCTGCGTCTCGCCGCCGGGCCCGTCGTCCGGGCCGCACCGGCCGATCGGCCCGGTGAGGGACGCAGGTCGCGGGGCTCGTCGGCGCTGACGTGTCGGCCTCGGACCGGGGGCACCGCGCGGCGCGGGGTCAGCAGTGGTCCGGCCGACAGGGACACCCGCGTCAGGGCCGCGGGTGAGGGCCTCGCCGTCAGACCAGGTCGAGCGGGTCCAGCTGCACGCGGACGTGCTCCGGGGCCTTCTTCGCACTGCGCACGCCCTGCACCTCGGCCAGCGCGTGCGCCAGCGCCGCGCCCTCGGACCGCGGCACCCGCACCAGGTAGCGCTCCCGCTCACCTTCCTGGCCGGGTCGCGGCGGCTCCGGGACCGGGCCCAGCAGGTCGGCGTCGGCGGGCAGCCGGGCGGCCGCGAGGAACTCCGCCAGTGCCGCCGCCGTCCCGGTCAGCGCCGCCATCCGCGTCACCGGCGGGAAGCCGAGCTCGCGGCGGTCGGCGAGCTCGCGGGCGGCCAGCCACCCCGGGTCCCAGCGGACCAGCGCCTGGACGACGGGGTGCGCGGCGTCGGCGGCGACGACGACCTGCCCCCCGGCCGAGGCCGGGCGGACGAGGCCGGCGGCGTTCACCCACCGGCGCAGCGTCTCCTCCCCCGCCCGCAGGTCGGCCCGGCCGAGCAGCGCCCAGGAGTCCAGCAGCAGCGCGGCGCCGTACCCGCCCTCGGCGACCGGCTCGGCACCCGGCGTGGCGACGACCAGCGCCGGCCCGCCGGGCACGACCGGCAGCACCCCGGAGCCGCGGCCGGACACCCGCACCGCGGCGCCGGGAAAGGCGCGTCCCAGCTCCTCCGCGGTGCGGGCCGCGCCCACGACGGAGGCGCGCAGCTTGGTGCCGCGGCAGTGCGGGCAGTCGAACGTCGCCGCGGGGCGGGCGCACCAGCGGCAGGCCGGCACCCGCGACCCGCCCGAGCCGGGGGTGGGCGCGACGCCCAGCGGCCCGGAGCAGGCCGCGCAGCGGGCCGGCGCCCGGCACCGGTCACAGGCCAGCCCGGGCGCGTAGCCGGCCCGCGGCACCTGCACGAGCACCGGCGCGCCGTCGGCGAGGGCCTGGCGGGCGACGCGGTGGGCGAGGCTGGGTAGCCGGGCGGTGCGGGCGGCGGGGTCGCGGGCCAGCTCGGCGTCGGCGCCCAGGGCCTGCACCCGTGGCGCGGCGGCGCGCAGGGTGGCGCGGTCGGCGGCCAGCTCGTGCGCCCAGCCGCTCTCCACCAGCAGCTGGGCCTCCGCGCTGCGCGCGGTCGCGGCGACGACGGCCGCGCAGTAGGCGAGGTGGGCGCGGTGCACGAGCACGTCGCGGGCGTGCGCGTACGGCGCGCGGGGCTCGGCGTGCAGGTCGTCACCGTCGTCCCAGAGGGCGACCAGCCCGAGGTCGGCGACCGGCGCGTAGACCGCGGCGCGGGTGCCGAGGACCACCTTGGCAGTGCCGCGGACGACGTCGAGGAAGCGGCGGTAGCGGGCGTCCGGGGCGGCGTCGGCGCGCAGCACGACGACCGACCCCTGCGGCAGCCGGGCCTCCGCGGCGGCGGCCAGCCGGTCGAGGTCGCGGCCGTCCGGCGTCACCACCAGGGCGCCGCGTCCCCCGGAGAGGGCGGCCTGGCACAGCTCGACCAGCCGCGCCGGCCAGTCCTCTCCCGGCAGCGCCGTCCACACCGCACGGGCGGGGCGGCCCTCGGCGACGGCGGTGAGCAGCGCCGGGCCGGTCGGATAGCGGGCGAGGCCGGCCGGGTCCGGGGGTGGCGGGGGCGCGGGCGGCTCGGCGGGCGGGCGCTTCTCGGCCGCCACCCGGCGCGGCGGGACGGCCAGGCGCAGCACGTCGGTCACCGTGCCGCCCCAGCGCTCGGCCACCGCGCGGGCCAGCGTGACGACCTCCGGGGTGAGCACCGGCTCGCCCGAGACCAGCTTGGCCAGCGGCACCAGCTTCCGCCCCGACTCGCTCACGTCGGTCAGCTCGAGCACGAACCCGTCGACGAGCTGCCCGGCGAAGCGCACCCGCACCCGGCACCCGGCCCGCACCTCGTCGGCCATCTCGTCGGGGACGGCGTAGTCGAAGGGCCGGTCCAGGTGCGCCAGCGGCACGTCGACGACGACCCGGGCCACCCGCTTCGGCCCCGCCCGGAGGCTCGCCCCGAGCTCGCGGGGGGTGAGGGGGGCGGGGTCCTTCGACAGCGGGGTCTCCGTTCGGCGCGGGTCGTCTCCGGGCAGTGTCCCCGCCGGGTACGACGGCCCCGCGCAGCCGCGGCCGGCGTCCCGAGGGTCACCCCGAGCCGGTGACGTGCTGGCACGACCCCCGTGCAGGGCGCCGGGCCGAGCGAGCGAGGCGTGGGAGGAAGGTGGTTCTCCTTCAGGCTCCCGCGGCCGAGCGCAGCGCCTCGACGCGGTCCAGCCGCTCCCAGGGCAGCTCGACGTCGGTGCGGCCGAAGTGGCCGTAGGCGGCGGTCGGGGCGTAGATGGGGCGCAGCAGGTCCAGGTCGCGCACGATGGCGCCGGGGCGCAGGTCGAAGACCGCGCCGATCGACTTCTCCAGGACGTCGTCGGCGACCGTGCCGGTGCCGAAGGTCTCGACGAACAGGCCGACCGGGTGCGCGGCACCGATGGCGTAGGCCACCTGCACCTCGCAGCGGCGGGCCAGCCCGGCGGCGACGACGTTCTTGGCCACCCAGCGCATCGCGTAGGCGCCGGAGCGGTCCACCTTCGACGGGTCCTTGCCGGAGAAGGCCCCGCCGCCGTGACGGGCCATGCCGCCGTAGGTGTCGACGATGATCTTGCGGCCGGTCAGCCCGGCGTCGCCCATGGGGCCGCCGATGACGAACTTGCCGGTGGGGTTGACCAGCAGCCGGTAGCCGTCGGTGGGCAGGCCGAGCGCGGCGAGCTCGGGCTCGACGACCAGCTCCTGCACGTCCGGGGTGAGCAGCTGCTCGATCGAGATGTCCTCGGCGTGCTGCGAGGAGACGACCACGGTGTCCACGCCGACCGGGCGGTCGTCCTCGTAGACGACGGTGACCTGGGTCTTGCCGTCGGGCCGCAGGTAGGGCACCGAGCCGTCCTTGCGGACCGTCGAGAGCCGGCGGGAGAGCCGGTGTGCCAGCGCGATGGGCAGCGGCATGAGCTCGGGGGTCTCGTCGGTGGCGTAGCCGAACATGAGGCCCTGGTCGCCGGCGCCCTGCCGCTCGATCTCGTCGTCGGCGATCCCGGCGGTGCGCGCCTCGTAGGCGGTGTCGACGCCCTGGGCGATGTCCGGCGACTGCGCGCCGATGGAGACGCTGACCCCGCAGGAGGCACCGTCGAAGCCCTTGCGGGAGGAGTCGTAGCCGATGCCGAGCACGGTCTTCCGGACGATGTCGGCGATGTCGACGTACCCGGCGGTGGTGACCTCACCCGCGATGTGCACCTGACCGGTGGTGATCAGGGTCTCGACCGCCACGCGGCTGCGCGGGTCCTGCGCGAGCATCGCGTCGAGGATGGAGTCGCTGATCTGGTCGGCGATCTTGTCCGGGTGGCCCTCGGTCACCGACTCGGACGTGAAGAGGCGGCGTGACACGCGGTACTCCCTGGGGTCGGGAACGGTGGGGTGGGCGCCCGGGGGTGGACGTCTCGTCGGGTGCACGTTACCGGCGCGCGCCCGCGCCGGGGTCGGCCTCAGGCCAGGCAGGGGCCGACGACGTCCCAGACGCCGGCGGCCACGGCGTCCTTGCTGCCCTCGGGCAGCTCGGTGGCGGTGCCGTCGGCGGCCAGGACGACGGCGGCGTTGTCGGCGCGGCCGAACACCCGGCCCTGCGAGACGTCGTTGACCACGAGCAGGTCGCAGCCCTTGCGGGCGAGCTTCGCGCGGGCGTGGGTGAGGACGTCGGCCTCGTCGTCCCCCGTCTCGGCGGCGAAGCCGACGACCAGCTGACCGGCGGGCCGCTTGGTGACCAGCTCGGCGAGGACGTCGGGGTTGCGCACCAGCGGGACGGCGTCGGGCTCGGCCGCGCTGTCCTTCTTGAGCTTGGTCGACGCGACCGAGGCGGGCCGGAAGTCGGCGACCGCGGCGGCCATGACGACGACGTCGGCGTCCGCCGATTCGGCCACCATCGCCGTCCGCAGCTCCTCGGCGGTGCCGACCGGGACGACGCGGACGCCGAAGGGCGGCGGCAGCTCCACGTTGGCGGCGACCAGCACCACCTCGGCACCGCGGGCGGCGGCGACCCGGGCCAGCGCCCAGCCCTGCTTGCCCGACGAGCGGTTGCCCAGGTAGCGCACCGGGTCCAGGGGCTCGCGGGTGCCCCCGGCGCTGATGACGACGCGGCGGCCGGCCAGGTCCGCGGCGAGCGCGGCGGGGCCGGCGGCCAGCACGACGGAGGCGAGCGCGGCGATGTCGGCGGGTTCGGGCAGCCGGCCGGGGCCGGAGTCCGGGCCGGTGAGGCGGCCGACGGCCGGCGGCAGCACGATCGCGCCGCGCCGGCGCAGCGTGGCCACGTTGTCCTGGGTGGCCGGGTGCAGCCACATCTCGGTGTGCATGGCCGGGGCGAACACCACCGGGCAGGAGGCGGTGAGCAGGCTCGCGGTGAGCAGGTCGTCGGCCCGGCCGGCGGCGGCGCGGGCCAGCAGGTCGGCGGTGGCCGGCGCGACGACGACGAGGTCGGCGGTCTGGCCGATGCGGACGTGGGCCACCTCGTCGACGTCGGACCACACGTCGGTGGTGACCGGGTGGCCCGACAGCGCCTCGAAGGTGGCCGCGCCGACGAAGTGCAGGGCGGCCGCCGTGGGGACGACGCGGACGTCGTGCCCGGACTCGGTGAAGGCGCGCACCAGCAGGGCGGCCTTGTACGCGGCCACGCCCCCGGCGACGCCCAGCACGATGCGGCTCATGCGCTCGATCCTCCCCCAGACACGACGACGCCCCCGGCACCGGCCGGGGGCGTCACTCGCAAGGGACTGGAACGGCCCCGTCGCAGGGTCCCGCCGCGAGCTCGCGAGTGGCGGGGGGCGAGTAGAAGGACCCCGTCCTCCCCACCATTCGCAAGCTCGGGGCGGGACCCGGGACGGGGCCTCAGTTCTCGCCGGCGGTGTGGGTGAGCAGACCCTCGTTGATCTCGCGCAGCGCGATGGAGAGCGGCTTCTCCTGCGGGGCGGTGTCGACCAGCGGGCCGACGTACTCCAGCAGGCCCTCGGAGAGCTGGCTGTAGTAGGCGTTGATCTGGCGCGCGCTTGGCGGCGAAGATCACCAGGCCGTACTTGCTGCTCGTGCGCTCGAGCAGCTCGTCGATCGGCGGGTTGGTGATGCCCTCGGGGGCGGGTGCGACTCCGGACACGGGCGGGCGTGCTCCTCAGATCGGTTCAGCGGGGCGGCGTGGCCGGGCCATCCGCTACTCGTGGGCGCCGCTGCTCCGGAGGGACCCGGGCGACGGCGCAGTCAGCAATCCTACCAACTCGTCGGCAGCCCGGGCCACGTCGTCGTTGATGACCACCACGTCGAACTCCCCGGCAGCGTCCAGCTCGGCCTGCGCGATGCGCAGTCGCTCCTCCTGGACCGCCGGGGGCTCGGAGCCGCGGCCGGCGAGCCGGCTCACCAGCTCGCTCCAGGACGGGGGCGCCAGGAACACCAGCTGGGCGTCGGCGTCGCGGGCCCGGACCTGCCGCGCGCCCTGGAGCTCGATCTCGAGCAGCGCCGGTCGCCCGGTGGCGAGTTGCTCCCGCACCGGGCCGGCCGGCGTGCCGTAGCGGTTGCCGGCGTACTCGGCCCACTCGAGCAGGCCGTCCTCGGCGACCAACCGGTCGAACTCGGCGTCGCTGACGAAGTGGTAGTGCACCCCGTCGACCTCACCGGGCCGGCGCCCGCGGGTGGTGGCCGACACCGACACCCACACGTCGGGGTGCCGGCGCCGGACCTCCGCCACGACCGTGCCCTTGCCGACCCCCGAGGGACCGGAGAGCACGGTCAGCCGTGCCGGGGCGTGCTCCGGGACAGCAGCTGCCACGCGTCGTCGTCCTCGACCTCCGGGTGCCTGGTCCTGCGGGTCAGCCCTCGACGGAGACCTGCTCGGCGGGGACCTTCTCGCCGCCGAACTCCGTCTCGAGGGCCCGGCGCTGGTTGGCACCCAGACCGCGCACCCGGCGGGTCGGGGAGATCTCGAGCCGCTCCATGATCTTCGCAGCCCGGGCCTTACCCACCCCGGGCAGGGACTCGAGGACCGCGGAGACCCGCATCTTGCCGATCACCTCGTCGGTCTCGCCCTGGCGCAGGACGTCACCGACCGTGGCGCCCTTGCTCTTGAGCCGCTCGCGCAGCTCGGCACGGGCCTTGCGGGCGGCCGCCGCCTTCTCGAGCGCGGCGGCACGTTGCTCGGGGGACAGGTCAGGGAGGGGCATCGTGCGACCCAATCTGTCGTCGTCGCCGGCCATCCGATCGGCCGGCGGGGGCTCGGGCTGTGTCGGGGACAGGACTCACTGCTGAGCCTGCGGCCAACCTAGCTCCAGGTATATGCGCAGGTCACGCGGGTCTGAACCCCGGGTTTCCCGCATTCGGTGAGCCAATCGTGACCGACGGTCACCGCGGGGGGTCACGGTCGGTCATCCCCGCAGGTCAGCGGCGCCCGGCAGGCGGTCGGGCACCGGGCCGTCCCGACGAGCGGCGCGCCGGACACGCCGGGTCCGACACGCCGGGGGCCGGTGTGAACGCGCTGGTGAACGCCCGGACCGGCCGGTTCAGCAGTGGACCGGGCGCCCTGTCGGCGACCCTCCCCCGGGGGTGGGCAGCCCGGGACCGGCGACGGGTACGACCCGGGACACCTGCCGACTCAGCCGGCCAGCGCCGCGGCCCACCGCTCGGCGGCGGCGCGCAGCCCGGCCCGGTCGGGGCCCGCGGCGAGCACGTCCCGGGACACGGCCGGCACGACGGTGGTGCCGCGGTCGAACAGCCGGCGCAGGTCGGCCACCGACCCGCCCTGGGCACCCAGCCCGGGGGCGAGCACCGGACCGCCGAGGCCGGTGAGGTCGACGTCCAGCTCGGGCAGCGTGGCCCCGATGACGACGCCGAAGGAGCCGGACGCGTCGGCCGCGTTCCACGCCCGCACGGTGTCGACGACGACCTGCGCGACCGACCGCCCGTCCACGACCGCGTGCTGCAGCGAGCCGGCGTCCGGGTTGGAGGTGCGGGCCAGCACGAACAGCCCGCCGCCGTGCCGCCGAGCGGCATCGACGGCCGGCTGCAGCGAGCCGGGGCCGAGGTAGGGGCTGACGGTCAGGGCGTCGGCGGCCATCGGGTGGTCGGGACGCAGGTAGCCGGCGTAGCCGTCCATCGTCGAGCCGATGTCCCCGCGCTTGGCGTCGAGCAGCACCAGCGCACCGGCGGCCCGGGCGCGGGCGACGCCGTCCTCCAGCACGGCCAGGCCCCGCGAGCCGTGCCGCTCGTAGAAGGCCAGCTGCGGCTTGAGGACGGCGACGGTGCCGGCCAGGGCGTCGACGACGGCGCCGGTGAAGCGGGCCAGGCCCTCGGGGTCGTCGGGCAGGCCCCAGCGCTCCAGCAGCGCCCCGTGCGGGTCGATGCCCACGCACAGCGGCCCGCGCGCGGTGACGGCGTCGGCCAGCCGCTGACCGAACGGCGCTGTCACCGTGCCACCGACCGCGGCAGGGTGCCGCCGTACGCGGCGATGCAGTCGCGGCCGAGGAACGGGTCGGCGAAGGCGCCCGAGGCCGATTGCACGGCGTCGGCACCGGCGTCGTGGAGCGCCGCGAACGACGCCGGGTCGGTCACCCCGCCCATGGCCAGGACGTCGAAGTGCCGGCCGCCGGCCTCGCGCAGGGCGACCAGCCGGCGGGTGAAGTCCAGCGCGGAGTCGCGCACCGCGGCCCCGGACAGCCCGGCCAGCTCCCGGCCGGGGAAGGTGGGCTCGCCGTCGCTGCGCCGCACCCGGCTCTGCAGCGTGTTGATGCCCGCGACGCCCTCGACCAGCGGTGCCAGCCGGGGCGCGAGCGCGGCCAGCCGGGGCGCGTCGAGCCAGGAGAGCTTGGCGACCAGCGCGGTGCGGTCGTCGAGCGCGCGGCGCACGCCCTCGACGACGGCGACGGTCGCGTCGGCGTCCAGGCACAGCGGCGGCCGCACCCCGGACGCCGCGGGATCGAGCGTGTTGGGGCAGGAGAGGTTGAGCTCGACGACGGTCGCGCCGGCCTCCTGCGCCAATAGCGCGGTGCGGGCGAAGTCCTCGACCAGGCCGGTCGCCGCGTCGGCCTCCCCCATGACGCTGACCAGCAGCAGTTGGTCGTCGTCGACGGCGGCCAGCGAGCGCTCGAGGTCGGCCATCCACTCGTCGGGCGCCGGTGACGGAACGCCGAAGGAGTTGACCGTGCTGACCTCCGGTGACCCCGGCGGCACCCAGTCCCACGGATCGGCGGTGACCTCCGCCGCCGCGCCCGGGGGCAGCGGCTGCGTCTGCCGTGCCGCGAACACCCAGTTGGGCTGGGCGTTGGGCTCGTGCGCGCGGCTGCGGACGGTCTTGTAGGTCAGCACGCTGTAGCCGTTGGCCGCGAAGTGGCGGACCCACTCCTCGCCGCCGTTGAGCACGCAGGCGGGTACGCCGATCGGGAAGCCGACGTCGCGGCCCAGCACCCGCCAGCGCCGTCCGCCGGCGACCGGACGCCGCGCCAGGCGCGGCCCCACCGGGGTGGTCAGGTTGTCCCGGTAGGAGCGGAGGACGTCGTAGGCCGGGGTGGGCACCCCGGCCCCGGCGAGCACGCCCGCGTGGCCGGCGAGGAAGAGCACCCGGGTCAGCAGCGGCAGGTCGTCGTCCCCGAGGTCCCCGGCGGCCAGCCGCCCGGCCAGCCCCCGGGCCGCCGCGGCCAGGGCGTCGAGCTCGGGCTGCGGCGGGCGCGCGAAGCGGGTCACCCCGGCGAGGAACGCCTCGGGCAGGCCGGCGACCAGCCCGCGGGCGACCAGCTCCGCCCGCACGACGGCCGTGGCGCTCACGGCCGGGCCGGGGCGCCGGCGAGCGCCGCGTGGACCTCCTGCAGGCTGCGCACGCCGACGTCCCCGCGGCGCAGCGCCTCGATCCCCTGCACGGCCGCCGCCATCCCCTGCACCGTGGTGATGCACGGGATGTTCGCGGCCACCGCCGCGGTGCGGATCTCGTAGCCGTCGAGGCGCGGCCCGCTGTTGCCCGGGGACCCGGCGGGGGTGTTGACGACGATGTCGACGTCCCCGGCGAGGATCTTCTCGACCACGTTGCCCGGCCCCTCGCTGTACTTGCCGACCACCTCGCAGGCCACCCCGTTGCGGCGCAGCACCTGCGCGGTGCCGGCGGTGGCCAGCACCCGGAAGCCCAGGTCGGCCAGCCGCTTGACCGGGAAGATGGCCGACCGCTTGTCGCGGTTGGCCAGCGAGACGAACACCGTGCCCTCGGTGGGCAGGGACCCGTAGGCGGCGTCCTGCGACTTGGCGAACGCGGTGCCGAAGCCGGTGTCGAGGCCCATGACCTCGCCGGTGGACTTCATCTCCGGGCCGAGCACGGTGTCGACGTTCTGCCCGTCGACGGTGCGGAACCGGTGGAAGGGCAGCACCGCCTCCTTGACCGCGATCGGGGCGTGCTCGGGCAGGTCGGCCCCGTCACCGGTGGCCGGCAGCACGCCCGCGGCGCGCAGGTCGGCGATCGACTCCCCCACCGCGATCCGCGCCGCGGCCTTGGCCAGCTGCACCGCGGTCGCCTTGGAGACGAACGGCACCGTGCGGCTGGCCCGCGGGTTGGCCTCGATGACGTGCAGGATGTCGTCCTTGATCGCGTACTGGACGTTGACCAGGCCGCGGACGCCGATGCGCGCCGCCAGCTGCTCCGTCGCCGCGCGGATGCGCACCAGGTCGGCGCTCCCCAGCGTGATCGGCGGCAGGGCGCAGGCCGAGTCGCCGGAGTGGATGCCGGCCTCCTCGATGTGCTCCATGACCCCGCCGAGGTACAGCTCGGACCCGTCGAAGAGGGCGTCGACGTCGATCTCGACCGCGTCCTCCAGGAACCGGTCGACCAGCACCGGGTGCTCGGGGCTGACGTCGGTGGCCTTGGCGATGTAGGCCTCGAGCGTGGCGTCGTCGTAGACGATCTCCATCCCGCGGCCGCCGAGCACGTAGGAGGGCCGGACGAGCACCGGGTAGCCGATGCGCGCGGCGATCTCCCGCGCCTCGGCGAAGGCGGTCGCCGTGCCGTGGGCGGGCGCGGGCAGCCCGGTGTCGGCCAGCACCCGGGAGAACGAGCCGCGGTGCTCGGCGGCGTCGATCGCCTCCGGGGCGGTGCCCAGCACGGGCACCCCGGCGTCCTTGAGCCGCTGCGCGAGGCCCAGCGGCGTCTGCCCGCCCAGGGTGCAGATGACCCCGGCGACCGGACCTGCGGCACGCTCGGCCTCGACGACCTCGAGGACGTCTTCGAAGGTCAGCGGCTCGAAGTACAGCCGGTCGGCGGTGTCGTAGTCGGTGGAGACGGTCTCGGGGTTGCAGTTGACCATCACCGCCTCGTAGCCGGCGTCCTGCAGCGCCATGACCGCGTGCACGCAGGAGTAGTCGAACTCGATGCCCTGCCCGATGCGGTTGGGTCCCGAGCCCAGGATCAGCACCGCCGGCTTCTCCCGCGGCTCGACCTCGGTCTCCTCGTCGTAGGAGGAGTAGTGGTACGGGGTGCGGGCGGCGAACTCGGCGGCGCAGGTGTCGACGGTCTTGTAGACCGGCCGCACGCCCAGGCGCCGGCGCAGCACCCGGACGCCGTCCTCACCGGCCAGCTCGGGACGCAGCGCGGCGATCTGCCGGTCGGACAGGCCGTGCCGCTTGGCGCGGTGCAGCAGCGCCGCGGTGAGGGCCGGCGCGTCCCGGACCTCGGCACCGACCTCGCCGACCAGCGCGAGCTGGTCGACGAACCACGGGTCGAAGCCGCTGGCCTCGGCGACCTGCTCGACGGTGGCGCCGGCGCGCAGGGCGGCCTCGGCGACGTAGAGCCGCCCGTCGACCGGGGTGCGCAGCGCCTCGAGCAGCTCGGCCGCGGACCGGCCGTCGTCCGGACCGGTCCAGAAGCCGGCGACCTTGGTCTCGGTGGACCGCATCGCCTTGCCCAGCGCCTCGGGGAAGTTGCGGCCCATCGCCATGACCTCGCCGACGCTCTTCATCGTCGTGGTCAGCCGCGGGTCGGCGCCCGGGAACTTCTCGAAGGCGAACCGCGGGATCTTGACGACGACGTAGTCCAGCGTCGGCTCGAACGCCGCCGGGGTGACGCCGGTGATGTCGTTGGTGATCTCGTCGAGGGTGTATCCGATGGCCAGCTTCGCAGCGATCTTGGCGATCGGGAAGCCGGTGGCCTTGGACGCCAGCGCGCTCGACCGCGACACCCGGGGGTTCATCTCGATGACGACGAGGCGGCCGTCGGCCGGGTTGACCGCGAACTGGATGTTGCAGCCGCCGGTGTCGACGCCGACCTCGCGCAGCACCGCGATGCCGACGTCGCGCATCCGCTGGTACTCGCGGTCGGTGAGGGTCATCGCCGGGGCGACGGTGACCGAGTCGCCGGTGTGGACGCCCATCGCGTCGACGTTCTCGATCGAGCACACGACGACCACGTTGTCGCTGCGGTCGCGCATCAGCTCGAGCTCGTACTCCTTCCAGCCCAGCACCGACTCCTCGATGAGGACGGTGTGCACCGGGGAGTCGGCCAGGCCGTGGCCGGCCATGCGGCGCAGGCTCGCCTCGTCGGTCGCGAAGCCCGAGCCCAGCCCGCCCATGGTGAAGCTCGGCCGGATGACGACCGGGTAGCCGACCTCCGCGGCGGTCTCCAGCGCCTCCTCGACCGACGCGCACACCCGCGAGCGCGGGGCGTCGGCGCCGATGGACCGCACGATGTCCTTGAACATCTGCCGGTCCTCGCCGCGGTTGATCGCGTCGACGTCGGCGCCGATCAGCCGGACGCCGTACCGCTCCAGCACGCCGTTCTCGTACAGGCCGATCGCGATGTTGAGCGCGGTCTGCCCGCCGAGGGTGGCCAGCAGCGCGTCGGGGCGCTCCTTGGCGATGACCTTCTCGACGAACTCCGGCGTCAGCGGCTCCACGTAGGTGGCGTCGGCGATCTCCGGGTCGGTCATGATCGTCGCCGGGTTGCTGTTGACCAGGCTGACCCGCAGCCCCTCGGCCTTGAGCACGCGGCAGGCCTGGGTGCCGGAGTAGTCGAACTCGGCGGCCTGGCCGATGAGGATCGGCCCGGAGCCGATCACCAGCACGTGGTGGACGTCGTCCCGTCTGGGCATCAGGCGCTCTTCTCCGCGGTGCTGTGCTCGACCTGCGGCGGCGGCCCCCCGGCCTGCGCGTCCCCGGTGCGGGCGGTCTCCATGAGGTCGACGAACCGCTGGAACAGCGGGGCGGCGTCGTGCGGCCCGGCCGCCGACTCGGGGTGGAACTGCACGCTGAACGCCGGGACGTCGAGGCAGCGCAGCCCCTCGACGACGTCGTCGTTGAGCCCGACGTGGCTGACCTCGACCCGCCCGTAGGGGGTGTCGGTGGCCCGGTCGAGCGGGGCGTCGACGGCGAAGCCGTGGTTGTGGCTGGTCACCCGGACGGTGCCGCTGACCCGGTCGAGCACCGGCTGGTTGAGCCCGCGGTGGCCGAAGCGCAGCTTGTAGGTGCCCAGGCCCAGCGCGCGGCCGAGGATCTGGTTGCCGAAGCAGATGCCGAACAGCGGACGGCGGGCGTCCAGCACCCCGCGCACCGCCGCGACCGCGTAGTCGGCGGCCGCGGGGTCGCCCGGGCCGTTGGAGAGGAACACGCCGTCGGGGCCGGCGGCGAGCAGGTCCTCGGCGGTGGCCGTGGCCGGCAGCACGTGCGTCTCGACGCCCAGCTCGGCCAGGTACCGCGGGGTGGCGGTCTTGATGCCGAGGTCGAGCGCGGCGATCGTGTACCGCTGCTCCCCCACCGCCGGGACGACGTAGGGGTCGTTGGCGGTGACCGACGGCGCGAGGTCCGCACCGCTCATGCTCTCCGACGCGCGCACCCGTGCCAGCAGCTCCTCGGCCGGGAGGCCCTCGCTGCTGATGCCGGCGCGCATGGCGCCGCGCTCGCGCAGGTGCCGGGTCAGCGCGCGGGTGTCGATCCCGCTGATGCCGACGACGCCCTGGCCGGCCAGGGCGTCGTCCAGGGTGCCGGTGGCGCGCCAGTTCGCCGGGCGGCGGGCGGGGTCGCGGACGACGAAGCCGGCCACCCAGATGCGGCGGCTCTCGTCGTCCTCCTCGTTGACCCCGGTGTTGCCGATGTGCGGGGCGGTCATCACCACGATCTGGCGCGCGTAGCTGGGGTCGGTCAGCGTCTCCTGGTAGCCGGTCATCCCGGTGGCGAACACCGCCTCGCCCAGCGTCGTCCCGACCGCGCCGTAGGCCTCCCCGCGGAAGGTCCTGCCGTCCTCCAGGACGAGCAGCGCTGTGTTCACTGCTCCACTCCGGGCTCGCTCCGCTCCTCGCTCGCAGAGCTCGCTGCGATGCTCACTCCCCCGTCGTCTTCGCGGGTCACCGCTGGGCCTTGCCGTCGAGCACCGTCGGGACACCTCTCAGGAACGTGTGGACCACCCGGCCGGGCAGCTCCCGGCCGGCATAGGGGCTGTTGCGGCTGCGGCTGGCCAGGGCGGCGGGGTCGACGACCGCGCGCCTGCCCGGGTCAAGCAGCAGCAGGTTGGCGGGCTCGCCGGGTGCGAGCGGGCGGCCGTGGCCGTCGAGCCGGCCGATGGCCGCCGGGCGGACCGACATCCGGTCGGCGACGCCGCGCCAGTCGAGCAGCCCGGTCTCCACCATCGTCGCGACGACGACCGACAGAGCCTGCTCCAGCCCGAGCATCCCGGGCCGGGCGCTGGCCCACTCGGTCTCCTTGTCCTCGACCGCGTGCGGGGCGTGGTCGGTGGCGACCGCGTCGATCACACCCTCGGCCAGCCCGGCGCGCAGCGCCTCGACGTCGGCGTCGGTGCGCAGCGGCGGATTGACCTTGAAGACCGGGTCGTAGCCCTCGGCGCACTCGTCGGTGAGCAGCAGGTGGTGCGGGGTGACCTCGGCGGTCACCTGCACCCCGCGCGACTTCGCCCAGCGGAGGATCTCCACCGAGCCCGCGGTCGAGACGTGGCAGACGTGCAGCCGGGCGCCGACGTGGCCGGCGAGCAGCACGTCGCGGGCGATGATCGCCTCCTCGGCGGCGGCCGGCCAGCCGGTCAGCCCGAGCCGGGCCGAGCGGTCGCCCTCGTGCATCTGCGCGCCGACGGTGAGCCGCGGTTCCTCGGCGTGCTGGGCCACCACCCCGTCGAGGGCCTTCACGTACTCCAGCGCCCGACGCATGAGCGCCGGGTCGCTGACGCAGTGCCCGTCGTCGGAGAACACCCGGACGCGGGCGGCGGAGTCGGCCATGGCGCCGAGCTCGGCCAGCCGGTCGCCCCTCAGCCCGACGGTCACCGCGCCCACGGGGACGACGTCGACCAGGCCGGCCTGCTCGCCGAGCCGCCACACCTGCTCGACGACGCCCGCGGTGTCGGCCACCGGGTCGGTGTTGGCCATGGCGTGCACCGCGGTGTAGCCGCCCAGCGCCGCGGCGCGGCTGCCGGTCTCGACGGTCTCGGCGTCCTCCCGGCCGGGCTCGCGCAGGTGGGTGTGCAGGTCGACCAGGCCGGGGAGGACGACCAGCCCGGCGGCGTCGAGCACCTCGGCACCGGGGGCGGACAGGCCCTCTCCGACCGCGGCGATCCGGCCGTCCTCGACCAGGATGTCGGCGGCGTCCTCACCGCAGGGGCGGGCGCCCGTGATCAGGTACGTCATGCGGCTCTGCTGCCTTCCTGAGCTCGCGAGCTCGCTCACGTGTTCCCTCCGAGCAGCAGGTAGAGCACGGCCATGCGCACGGAGACCCCGTTGCCGACCTGCTCGACGATCGTGGAGCGGACGGAGTCGGCCACCTCGGCGGCGATCTCCATGCCGCGGTTCATCGGACCGGGGTGCATGACGATCGCGTCGTCGCCCAGCGCGCCCATCCGCCGTCCGTCGAGGCCGTAGCGGCGGCTGTACTCGCGAGCGCTGGGGAAGTACGAGGCGTTCATCCGCTCGGCCTGGACCCGCAGCATCATCACCACGTCGGCCTTGGGCAGCACGGCGTCCAGGTCGTAGGAGACCTCGGCGGGCCAGCTGCCCACCCCGACCGGGAGCAGCGTCGGCGGCGCCACCAGGGTCACCTCGGCGCCCAGGGTGTGCAGCAGCCGCACGTTGGAGCGGGCCACCCGGCTGTGCAGCACGTCGCCGACCACGGCCACCCGCACGCCCTCGAGCCGGCCCAGCCGGTGCCGGATCGTGTAGGCGTCCAGCAGCGCCTGGGTGGGGTGCTCGTGGGTGCCGTCGCCGGCGTTGACCACGCTGCCGCGCACCCAGGTGGCCAGCCGGTGCGGGGCGCCCGAGGCCTGGTGGCGGACGACGATCGCGTCGGAGCCCATGGCCTCCAGGGTCAGCGCGGTGTCCTTGAGGCTCTCGCCCTTGGAGACGCTGCTGCCCTTGGCGGAGAAGTTGATGACGTCGGCGGAGAGGCGCTTGGCGGCCAGCTCGAAGGAGATCCGGGTTCGGGTGGAGTCCTCGAAGAAGAGGTTGACCACCGTCCGGCCCCGCAGGGTGGGCAGCTTCTTGACCTCGCGGCCGGCCAGCGCGGCATCGATCTGCGCGGCGGTGTCCAGCACCAGCGTCGCGTCCGCGCGGTCCAGGTCGGCCGCCTCCAGCAGGTGTCGCTTCACGCGATGCGCTCCCGTTCGGCTCCGCCGTCGCTCCGCTCCTCGCTCGCAGAGCTGGCCGCGATGCTCACTCCCTGTCGCCTCACGACCCCACCTCGGTGATGAGCACCTCGTCGACGCCGTCCACCTCGTCGAGGTGCACCTTGACCGACTGGCCGCGGCGGGTCGGCAGGTTCTTGCCCACGTAGTCGGCGCGGATCGGCAGCTCGCGGTGGCCGCGGTCGACCAGCACCGCCAGCTGCACCGCGCGCGGCCGGCCGACGTCGCGCAGCGCGTCCAGCGCCGCCCGCACGGACCGGCCCGAGTACAGGACGTCGTCCACCAGGACCACGAGCCGGCCGTCGATGCCTCCCTCTGGCAGCACCGTGTCCTCCAGCGCGCGGACCCCGCGCAGCCGCAGGTCGTCGCGGTAGAGCGTGATGTCGACGGTGCCCACGTCGACCGAAGTCCCGGAGAAGGCCGCCACGCGGGCGGCCAGCCGGCGGGCCAGCGGGGCGCCGCGGGTCGGGATGCCGACGAGCACCAGGTCGGCGAGGGAGTCGCCGGCCTTCTCGATGAGCTGGTGGGCCATCCGGTCGACCACGCGGGTCACGTCGGCGGCGGTGAGCACTGCGGACGGCGACGGTGCGTCGCCGGCGGCAGGCCCGGTCGGGCTGGCCATCAGGCCTCCTTCCCCGCCTCACGGGACGGGTCGTTAAAGGAGTTGGTCGGACCGGGCTCGACCGTACTGCACGCCGCGATGTGACCCGTCACGCACCAGGAGAGGGCACGATCGGGTGCCTTCTGACCCGGAGGAGTGTCCCGGTGTCACTCGGACCGCTCGACCAGTACGCTCCGTGACGACAACACCTCCACGACGACGGACAGTGAGCAGGAAGCGATGAGCACCGACTACTCACGGGCCCTCGGTGCCCGGCTCCGCGCCATCCGCAACCAGCAGGGCCTCTCGCTCCAGGGGGTCGAGGACAAGTCGCACGGCCGCTGGAAGGCCGTGGTCGTCGGCTCCTACGAGCGCGGCGACCGCGCCGTGACGGTGCAGCGGCTCTCCGAGCTCGCCATCTTCTACGGCGTCCCGGTCTCCGAGCTGCTGCCCGACCCGCGGCCGAGCTCGGCGGTCACCTCGACGACGAAGATCGTGCTGAACCTGGAGTCGCTGGGCTCGCTGCCCGCGGACGAGGCCGGCCCGCTGGCGCGGTACGCCTCGACCATCCAGGCGCAGCGGCACGACTACAACGGCAAGGTCCTCTCCATCCGGGCAGAGGACCTCAAGTCGCTGGCGATCATCTACGACATGAGCCCCGACGAGCTGACGAGCCGGCTCATCGAGTGGGGCGTCCTCTCTCCCGGCATGGAGAGCATCGTCGGCTTCGGCGGCGACGAGGACGAGGACGAGGTCAACCCGAACTGGGAGCGCCGCCGAACCCCGCGGTGAGAGCGGACCCCGTCCTCCCGCCCTCCGCGAGCCTCGGGCGGGAGCCGGGACGGGGCCGCGGCGAGCCTCGGCACGGGGCCGGGACACCGAGGGCCCACTCCGACGATCGGAGTGGGCCCTCGGTGTCCGGTGATACCGGCGGTCGGGTCAGGGAGCGGTGAGCGGCGGCAGGAGCAGCGTCGACTCGGCCGGGCTCAGCCGGCTGCCGGCCGGCACCGGGAACGGGTGACCGAGGACGGCGAGCCGGCCACGGACCTGGTTCTGCGCCTGGCAGTCCGACACGCACTCGGTCGGCGGGTTGGCGACCTCGACGGCGTACTCACCGGTGACGAAGCCCATGCGCCCGCCACTGGCGACGTCCCACACCGACACCCGCCCGCAGTGGTCGACGTCCGGCGCGACCTGGGCGCCACAGTCGGGCTGGTCGACGCGCTCGGCGACCTGCGCGCTGTCGCGCGCGACGAACCGCGGCGAGGCGTCGTTGCCGATGGTGACCCGCGGGGAGACCTGGACGCAGCACCGGCTCGGCGGCCCGGTCTCGACGCTGGTGCAGGCCGAGCCGAGGAACTGTCCGGCGCGGGCCCGGAAGTGCGGGTTGTCGAAGTAGAACGGCGTGACGGCACCGGCGCCGGTCGCCAGGGTGTGCACGATCCGGGTGCGGGTGCCGTCGCCGCGCTCGGGCTCCATCTGGAAGATGCCGCCCTGCGCGCAGTCCTTGGACTGGATCCTCATCGACAGCCCGGTGCCGGCCCGGCTGACGACCAGGTCCTCCTCCTCGAGCGTGACCGTGAGGTCGCCGCCGAGGGTCAGGCCGCGGTGGTCGGGCACCTTGCTCGCGAAGACCGGGGTGAACCGGCGGCCGGTCATGTCCAGCCGGTTGGGCGCCCCGGTGAAGGCGTAGTCGAACAGGGCGAAGTCGCCGGTCCGGACGACGTACTGGTTGTAGCGGCCCTGCACCAGGACCCGGTCGCCGAGATCCGCCGCGCGCACCGTCGTCACCGCCTCCCGGTCCGTGTCCCGGGCCAGCACCCGCTGGGTGGCGGCGTCGACCAGGCGGTAGCCGCCGCCCGCGCAGGCCTTGGACGACGCGGCCTGGGCCGGCGGGGCGAGCGCGAGCAACGGGACGGCGAGCGCGAGGCGGTCACGGCGGCGCGCCAGCGGCGCCGTGCGGGTGCGAGGGCGTTCGTCTGTCCTCCTGAGGGGTCGGGGATGCCCGCCCACCCAGGAGATCACCGTGCGTGCCGGACCAGTGGCCATTCGTCGTACGACCCCGGGACGCCGCACCACCCACCGCGGGCCCTCGTGCGGCGGTCGTCACCTCCACCGGAGGACGACGGGCGCCGCCGGGTCGGTGTTGTCGACGACGACGTCCGCCGTGGCGGCCGGGTCGACCTCCCTGCGGTAGAGCGCCTGGCCGGGCAGGTAGCGGACGCGGTACCGGCGCTCGACCTCGGCACCCATCAGTGCCCGGTCCCGGACAGCCGCCCGCCGGAGCGTCTCCTCCTCGGGCACGTGGAGGTAGACCGCGAGGTGCCAGCGACTCCGCAGCTCGGGGCGGTGCAGGAAGACCCCGTCGGTGACCAGGACGGCCCGCTCCGGCACCGGCAGGCCCCCGAGGGACGCCGCACCGGAGGCGACGGGCCGCAGCCGGTCGGCCACGAGCGCCGGCAGGTCGCAGGAGTCCCGGTAGTAGCCCTCCGGTGAGAGCTCCCCGCGCGCGTACCGGACCTCGCGCGGAGCCAGGAAGTCGTCGATCGACACCCGGAGGACCGGGCCGGGCATGCGCGTGGCGAGACGATCGGCCAGCGTGGTCTTCCCGCGGCGTCCGGGGCCGTCCACGGCGACGAGCACTCGGGTCGTCGTCCGGGCCAGGCAGCCGATCTCGTCGGCCAGCCGGTCGACGAGCCCGGCCGCCGCCCCGCTCAGGTCGTCGGGACCTCGGCGTCGAGCACGGCGCCCAGGACGCCGTTGACGTAGGCCGGCGAGTCGTCGGTCGACAGCGACCGGGCCAACTCCACGGCCTGGTCGATGACGACCGGGTCGGGCACGTCGTCGACCCACAGCAACTCGAAGACCGCCATCCGGAGAATGGCGCGGTCGACGTCGGGCAGCCGGTCGATCGACCAGCCGTGCGCGTGCCGGTCGATCAGCTCGTCGATGCGGGCGGCGTGCTCGGCCACCCCCTCGACCAGCCGGACGGCGTGGTCGGGGATGGGCGGCGAGGCGAGCGCCACCCGCTCGCGGAGCAGCTCCAGCGGGTCGCTGCCGCGGACGTCTGCCTCGTAGAGGACGTCGACGGCGCGCTTGCGCGCCTTGGTACGGGCAGCCATGCCGGCCTTCCCCGACCCGCCCCGCGTCAGTTGGCGCGGCCGAGGTACCGGCCGTCGCGGGTGTCGACCTTGAGCTTGTCGCCGGTGTTGACGAACAGCGGCACCTGGATCTGCGCGCCGGTCTCCAGCGTGGCCGGCTTGGTGCCGCCGGTGGAGCGGTCGCCCTGCAGGCCCGGGTCGGTGTGCTGCACGACCAGCTCGAGGGTCACCGGGAGCTCGACGTAGAGCGGGCTGCCCTCGTGGACGGCCACCACGACGTCGGTGTTCTCCAGCAGGTAGTCCGCACCGCCGCCGACGGTCTCGGTCGGGACGTGGATCTGGTCGTAGGTCTCGCCGTCCATGAAGACGAAGTCGGTGCCGTCCTTGTACAGGTACGTCATGTTCCGCTTGTCGACGGTCGCGGTGTCGACCTTGGTGCCGGCGTTGAAGGTCCGGTCGACGACCTTGCCCGACAGCACGTTCTTCAGCGTGGTGCGGACGAACGCACCGCCCTTGCCCGGCTTGACGTGCTGGAACTCGGTGACGGCCCAGAGCTGACCGTCGAGGTTGAGGACCATGCCGTTCTTGAGGTCGTTGGTGGTAGCCATCTAGAGGACCAGCAGTTCCTTGCTCGTGAGGGTCAACAACTCGGGCTCGTCGTCCGTGACGATCAACGTGTCCTCGATGCGGACACCGCCGTGGCCGGGGAGGTAGACCCCCGGCTCCACGGTGACGGCCATGCCGGCGGCCAGCCTACCCGCGCCCAGCTGGCCGATGCCCGGCGCCTCGTGGATCTCCAGTCCCACGCCGTGGCCCAGCCCGTGGGGAAAGTGCTCGGCGTGGCCGGCGGCGGCGATGACGCCGCGGGCCGCAGCGTCCACCGCGACCACGTCCGCACCGACGGCCAGCGCCGCCCGCCCGGCGGCCTGGGCGGCCGCGACGAGGTCGTAGACCTCGCGCTGCCAGGCCGCGGCCTCCCCACCCACCCCGCCGAGCACGACGGTGCGGGTCATGTCGGAGTGGTAGCCGTCGACGGTCGCGCCGAAGTCGAGCTTCAGGAAGTCGCCGGCCCTCAGCTCCGTGATGTCGGGCCGGTGGTGCGGGATGGCGGAGTTCGCGCCGGAGGCGACGATCGTCTCGAAGGACGGCGCCTCCGCGCCCATCACCAGCATGCGGGCGTCGAGCTCGCGGCCGACCTGCAGCTCGGTGCGCCCGGGCCGCAGCGCCCCCTCGGCGGCCAGCTCGGCCAGCGCCGCGTCGGCGATCGCGCAGGCCCGGCGCAGCGCGTCGACCTCGTCGTCGTCCTTGACCGCCCGCAGCGCCTCGACCGCCCGCCGCACGCTGGTCAGCTCCGGCAGGGTGCCACCGGCGGCGGCGTCGGCGAGCACCGACTCCAGCGTGCGCAGCCCGTCGACGGTGAGGTGGTGGCTCTCGTAGCCGATCCGCCCGGCGCCGCGACGCACCGCCTCCCGCGCCAGCGCCGGGACCGTGGCCCGGTCGACGAGCAGCTCGACGTCGGGCACCTGGCTGCTGGCCTGGGTGGTGTAGCGGCCGTCGGTGCCGAAGACGTCGCCGCCGTGGGCGCGCAGCAGCAGCGCGCCGTTCGAGCCGGTGAACCCGGTCAGGTACCGCACGTTGAGCAGCTCGGTGACCAGGACGGCGTCCAGCCCGCGCTCGGCCGCCGTCGCGCGCAACCGCTCCCGGCGCGCCCCGTACCTCACGCGACCCCCCGTTCCGCGAGCCACCGCAGCGCCAGCACGTACCCCTGCACGCCCAGCCCGGCGATCACCCCGTCGGCCACCCCCGAGACGTAGGAGTGGTGCCGGAACTCCTCGCGCTTGTGGATGTTGCTGATGTGCACCTCCACCAGTGGCGCGGTCAGCATCGCCAGGGCGTCGCGCAGCACCACCGAGGTGTGCGACCAGCCCGCCGGGTTGAGCACCACGGGATCACCGGCGTCGGCCGCGTCGTGCACCCAGCGCAGCAGCTCGCCCTCGTCGTCGGTCTGCCGGACCCGCACCTCCAGCGCCAGCTCGGCGGCGGTGGCGGCGATGAGCTCGACCAGCTCGGTGTACGTCGTCGACCCGTACTTCTCGGGCTCGCGCGTGCCGAGGCGGCCGAGGTTGGCGCCATTGAGCACTTGGACGGTCACATCTCCACCTGGATGGTCACGGTCGCTCCGATACTGCGGCCCACGCCGCGTCGAGCCAGGCCTGGTCGGGGTCGGCGAGGATGCGCGGGTCGCCGATCCCGTCCAGGACGACGAACCGCAGCGAGGACCCCCGGGCCTTCTTGTCCACCCGCACGACCCCCTGGATGCGCTTCCAGTCCCCGGTGTAGCGGGTGGGCAACCCCATCGCGGCGACCAGCCGGGCGTGCCGGTCGACCTCGTCACGGCGCAGCAGCCCCGCCTGACCGGCCAGCTCGGCGGCGAACACCAGCCCGACGGCCACCGCCTCGCCGTGCCGCCAGCCGAAGTCCTCCACCCGCTCGATCGCGTGCGCCAGCGTGTGCCCGTAGTTGAGGAACTCCCGGACGCCGGTGTCGTAGAGGTCCTCCCCCACCGCGGCGGCCTTGACCCGCACCGCCCGCTCGATGAGCTCCTCGGTGTCCCGGCGGCCGGTCGGGTCGGCCTCGAGCAGCTCGAGGATGCCGGGGTCGGCGATGAAGCCGCACTTGACGACCTCGGCCATCCCGGCGCGGAACTCCGCCTCGGGCAGCCCGGCGAGCACGTCGGTGTCGGCGAGCACCGCGGCCGGCGGGTGGAACGCGCCGACGAGGTTCTTGCCGGCGCCGGTGTTGATGCCGGTCTTGCCGCCCAGCGCGGCGTCCACCATGCCCAGCACGCTGGTCGGCACCTGCACCACGCGCACGCCGCGGGTCCACGTGGCGGCCACGAAGCCGGCGAGGTCGGTGACCGCGCCCCCGCCCACACCGACGATCGCGTCGGACCGGGTCAGCCCCAGCCGGCCGAGTTCCTCCCACACGCCGGCGGCGACCGCGGCGGTCTTGGCGGCCTCCCCGTCCGGGACGACGACGGCCTCGGCGGCCACCCCGGCGGTCTGCAGCGTCTCCACGAGGGCGCCGGCCAGCCCGGCCAGCGGCGGCGCGTGGACGACGGCGGCACGGGCGGTACCGTCGAGGACCAGGCCGAGCTCGTGCTGGGCGCCGGCCCCGATGACGACGTCGTAGGGCTGCTCACCGGGGACGGTCACCCGCCGCAGGGTCCCCGGTCCACTCCCGCTCATGGCGCCGCCTGCGCGGGGACGGCAGCGGCCACCTCGTCGACGACCTCGCCGGGCTCGCGGCCGCCGGTGGTCACGGTGACGGTGGCGACCTCGGCGTACAGCGGCGCCCGCGCGGCGAGCAGGGTGCGCAGCGTGGCGCGCGGGTTGAGGCCGAGCACCGGGCGGCTGCGGCCCAGCCCCACCCGCTCGGCGGCCGAGGCCAGGTCGACGTCGAGCCAGACGACGGTGCCGCCGGCGCGGGTGTAACCGGTCAGCCGCTCGCGGGTGACGGCGCTGAGCACCGCGCCGCCGCCGAGAGCCAGGATCCCGTCGTGCTCGTCGAGCGCGGTGGCCACGGCCTGCTCCTCGAGCGCCCGGAAGTGCGGTTCGCCCAGGTCGACGAACAGGTCGGCGACGCGCCGGCCGGTGGCGGCCTCGACGTCGCTGTCGGTGTCGCGGAAGGCGAGCCCGAGCCGGCCGGCCAGCGCGGTGCCGACGGTGGTCTTGCCCGACGACGGCGGCCCGACCAGGACCAGCAGCGGGTGGCGGGCGGCGGAGCTCATCGGCGAGGCGGGAGCCCCGCGTCCATCGGGGTTCATCGGATCGGTAGCGCGTCGAGGTAGGCGCGCGCGTTGCGGCGGGTCTCGACCACCGAGTCGCCGCCGAACTTCTCCAGGGCGGCGTCGGCCAGCACCAGCGCCACCATCGCCTCCATGACGACGGCGCCGCGGGGCACCGCGCAGGCGTCGCTGCGCTGGTTGATCGCGACGGCGGGCTCGCCGGTGGCCACGTCGACGGTGGCCAGCGCCCGCGGCACCGTCGAGATCGGCTTCATCGCGGCGCGGACCCGCAGCACCTCGCCGTTGGTCATGCCGCCCTCGATGCCACCGGCACGGTCGGACAGCCGCTGGATGCGGGCCTCGCCGTCCGCACCGGGGGCCAGCACGATCTCGTCGTGGGCCACCGAGCCGCGGCGGCGGGCGGTCTCCAGCCCGTCGCCGACCTCGACGGCCTTGACCGACTGCACGCCCATCAGCGCCGCAGCCAGCCGGGAGTCCAGCCGGCGATCCCAGTGCACGTGGCTGCCCAGGCCCGGCGGCAGGCCGTGCACGACCACCTCGACGACGCCGCCGAGCGTGTCGCCGTTCTGCCGGGCGTCGTCGACCTCGGCGACCATCTGCGCGCTGGTGGCGGGGTCCGCGCAGCGCACCGGGTCCTCGTCGATGCGCGGGTTGTCCCCGGGACCGGGCACCACGCCGTCGGGGACGACGACCGGGCCGATGCCCACCACGTGGCTGACCACCTCGACGCCGAGCGCCTGGCGCAGGAACGCCCGCGCGATCGCGCCGAGGGCGACCCGGGCCGCGGTCTCCCGCGCGCTGGCCCGCTCCAGCACCGGGCGGGCGTCGTCGAAGCCGTACTTCTGCATGCCGGGCAGGTCGGCGTGGCCCGGCCGCGGACGGGTGAGCGGCGCGTTGCGGGCCTGGTCGGCGAGCACCTCGGGGTCGACCGGGTCGGCCGACATGACCGTCTGCCACTTGGGCCACTCGGTGTTGCCGATCTGGACGGCGATCGGCCCGCCCTGGGTCCGCCCGTGCCGGATCCCGCCGGTCAGCGAGACGACGTCCTGCTCGAAGGACATCCGGGCGCCGCGGCCGTGGCCGAGGCGGCGGCGGGCGAGGTCGACGTCGAGGTCCGGAGTCGTGACCTCGACGCCGGCGGGCAGGCCCTCGAGGATGGCGGTGAGCTGCTGGCCGTGCGACTCACCGGCGGTCAGCCAGCGCAACATGAGCGCGATTGTAGAAGGACCCCCTTCCTGACCACCCTTCGCAAGCTCAGGGCGGGTCCCCGGAAGGGGGCCGTTCCAGCACGTCACCAGGCTCAGGACGGGCCCTGGAAGGGGGCCACCCGCTCAGGCGGGGGGCAGCGGTCCGGCCACCACCAGGGCGAGCGCCGCGCCCACCAGCAGCGGCGGGCCGAACGGCAGGGCGGTGCGCCAGCCGGCCCGCCCGGCGGCGACCAGGGTCACCGACGCGGCGGCACCGGCGACCAGCCCGAGGAACACGCCGGCCAGCAGGGCGCCCCAGCCGACCCAGCCGAGCACCAGGCCGAGCAGGCCCAGCAGCTTGACGTCGCCGAAGCCGAGCCCCCGCGGGGAGACGACGGCGGCGCAGGCGGCCAGTCCGAACGCGGCCGCGCCGGCCAGGACGGCGCGCAGCAGCGCCGGCCAGGTGCCGAGCGCCACGGCGTCGACCAGCAGGGCGGTGGCCACCGCCGCGTACGCCGGGACGGTCACCCGGTCCGGCAGCCGGTGCGCGGCCAGGTCCACCTGGGCGAGGACCACCCCGGCGACCCCCGCCCACGCCAGCGCCACGGTGGCCGGCCGCACGCCGCCGGCCAGCAGCGCGCCGCCGACGGCCAGCGCGACGAGGAGGACGGTGAGCACGGTGCGCAGCGGCCCCGCCCGCGCCGCGTCGTCCCGCCGGGCCTGCCGGACCGCCACCCGCGCCAGCCACGGCCCCAGGGCCAGCCCGCCCGCGAGGGCGAGGGCCGCGGCGAGCGGGAGGTCCGCGGCGGGCACGCCGCTCAGCGGGAGCCGACGGCGGCGTCGAGCGCGCCGCGCATCGCCACCAGCGGCGCCGGCCGGCCGGTCATCAGCTCCACCTGGGCGGTGGCCTGCCAGAACAGCACCTCGAGGCCGCCGACGACGGTGCCGCCGGCCTCGGCGACCGCGCTGGCCAGCGGCGTCGGCCAGGGGTCGTACAGGACGTCGAGCACCGTCTGCCCCGCCGTCCACGGCAGCCGGGCTACGGCCGGCTGCCCGCCGACCGGCACGGTGCTGACGACGACCTCGGCCTCGACCACGGCGGAGGCCAGCGAGACCACCGTCGTCGGGACGCCGAGGGTGTCGAGGACCCGCAGCAGGTCCCCGGCGCGGCCCGGCTCGCGGACGACGACGTCGACGTGCGCGGCGCCCAGGGAGGCCAGCGCGACCGCCGCGGCCGCCGCCGTCCCTCCGGCGCCGACGATCGCGGCGCGGTCGACCGCGGTGACCCCGGCCTGCTGCAGCGTGGTGCCGACGCCGAGGACGTCGGTGTTCTCCGCCCGCCAGCCCGCCCCGGTGCGCACCAGCGTGTTGGCCGCGTGCAGCAGGCGCGGCAGCGGCTCCACCACGTCGGCGACGTCGGCCGCGGCCTGCTTGCACGGCATCGTCACCGAGAAGCCGCGCCACTCGTCCCCGAGCCCGGCCAGGAGCACCGGCAGGTCCTCGGCCCCGATGTCCAGGGCGTCGTAGGTCCAGTCGTCGAGGCCCAGGGCCGCGTAGGCGGCCCGGTGCAGCAGCGGGGACAGCGAGTGCCCCACCGGGCGGCCGAGGACGGCCGATCTCACTCCCCCACCGTCCCGCCGATCCTCACCCGCCCGGCTGCTCGCGCAGCCACTGCTGGAACAGCAGCACGTTCTGCTGGTGCTCCTCGGCGGTGCGCGCGAAGCGGGTCTCGCCGGTGTCGGGGTCGATGACGACGAAGAACCGCCAGTCCCCCGGGGTCGGCGCGAGCACTGCCGCGATGGCCTGCTCGCCGGGGTTGCCGATCGCGCCCGGCGGCAACCCGGTGTGCACGTAGGTGTTGTACGGCGAGGGGTTGGCCCGGTCCTGCGGCGTGGTGGTGATGCCGGACTTGCCGTTGGCGTAGTTCACCGTGGTGTCCAGCTGCAGCGGCATGCCGTCGGCGAGCCGGTTCTCCAGCACGCGGGCCACCATGGCCATGTCCGCGGGCGAGGCGGCCTCGGCCTGCACGATGCTGGCCTTGGTGAGCACGGTCAGCCGGTCGGCCTCGGGGACCCCCAGCGCGTCGAGCGCCTGATCGGTCCGCGTCACCATGCCGCCGAGCACGTCGGCGGGGGTGTCGTCGGGCTCGATGTCGTAGGTGGCCGGGAACAGGAAGCCCTCGAGCAGCCCGTTGGCGTAGGGCGGCAGCCCGAGCGCGACGGGGTCGGCGGCGACGGCCTGCAGCTCGGGCAGCGGCGTCCCGGTCTCCTCGGACACCAGCGCGAGGGTGGCCGCCACGGTGAGCCCCTCACGGACGGTCACGCGGGTGACCTGGCGGGCCGCGGGGTCCAGGAGCAGGTCGAGAGCGGCCTGGCCGCTCATCTGCGACCGCAGTGCGTAGACACCGGGCTGGATGCCGGTGGCCGCCGGCTCGGTCTCCGCGGCGTCGACGAAGGGACCGGGCGAGGCGATGACGCCCTCGGAGACGAGGGTGCGGGCGATGTCGCTGAGCGTGTCGCCGGAGGACACGCGCACCTCGACGGTGCCGCTGCCCTGCCCGGCGAAGTCCTCGCCGCCCGGGTTCACCAGCCCGATGAGCGCCTTGCCGCCGTAGAAGATGCCGACCACGAGACCGGCGAGGACCAGCAGCGAGAGGACGGCGGCGAGCGGGCTGCGCCGGCGGCGCGGACGGGAGCCGCGCCCGCCGCCGGGCGTCTCGAAGCCGCCGTGGTCGTCGGCGTGGTGGTCGTCGGCGTGAGGGACGGTCCTGGCACGCCGGCCGCGGCGCCGGCTGCGGACGTCGTCGGAGCCGGAGGCGCCCAGCACGTCCAGGCCGCCGGTGGAGTGGTCGGTCTCGTCCCAGTCGGAGCCGACGGGGTGCGCCTCGGTGTCGGAGGGCCCGGCGCCGGGCACGGCGGGGACGGCGCCCAGCCCGACCGTGGCGTCGTCGGTGGTGACGTCGGAACGGTGGGAGAGCCGGGACCAGGCGCCGGCGGGCATCGGCGGCAGGTCGGGCAGCGGCTCGGAGGGGTGCCGGGGCCGCTGCGGCTGCGGGTCGCCGGCGTGCGCGAGCGGCCCGGTGCCGGAGTCGTCGACGCGGCGGCGTCGCGGGGCCGACCCGGCCGGGCGGCCCTCGCCGGCACCCGGCGGACGGCTCGGCATCGAGGCGAGCCAGGCGGACGCGGGCACGCCGCTCGCGGGCTCCGGGGAGGCGTGCCGACCCCGCCGGCCCGGCGGGGTCGGGTCGGTCACGAGCGCTCCCGCTGCGCGTCCAGATAGGCCTGGAGGATGACCACCGCCGCGGCCTGGTCGATCACCGAACGCTGCCGGCGGCTGTCGACACCGTTGGCCCGGAGGGAACTGGCTGCGGTCACGGTGGAGAGCCTTTCGTCGACGAGGTGCACGGGCACGGAGCCGATGCGCCCGGCGAGTGCCCGAGAGTAGGCACGCGCCTCCTTCGCCGACGCGCCCGACGCACCCGAGAGGTGCCTCGGCTCCCCCACGATCACCTCTGTCACCTCGTGTTCCACGACGAGCGCCGCGATGCGGTCGAGGTCGGACTCGTCGCGCGCCCGCTGCACCGTCTCCAGCGGGCTGGCCAAGGTGCCCGTGGGGTCGGAGAGCGCCACGCCGACGCGCACGGTGCCGACGTCGATGCCCAGCCGGCGGCCCTGCCGCCGCGGCCGCGGCGGGACCGGCAGCCCGCCGGGCAGGCCGCCGGACAGGTCGATCTGCGCGGTCTCGTGCCGCACCGGCGGGAACGCGGCGCGCAGGTCGATCTGCTCGGTCGCGTGGTGGACCGGCCGCTGCGGGGTCGCCCGGGGCCGGGCCGGGGGGACGGCGGGCCGTCCCTGCATCGGGCGCTCGCCCGCCGGACCGGTCTGGTCGGGGTGCTGACTGGGCACTCCGCTCACCTCCCTGCGGCGGTCTCGACCGCCTGTTCGCCGGCCTGCAGGGCCGCTGGGATGCCCGAGGGGTCGGTACCGCCCCCCTGGGCCACGTCTGGCTTGTTGCCACCGCCACGTCCGCCGACCTCGGCCGCTGCCGCCCGAAGCACGTCGGGGGCCGAGAGCCCTCGCTCGACCGCGGCCGGGTTGAGGGCCGCCACCAGAGCCACCTTGCCCCCCGACTCGGACGCGAGCAAGACGACCGCCGGCCGGTCGGCGGGCAGCCGACCGCGGACGTCGAGGGCCAGTGTGCGCAGGTCGCCGCCGCCCAGTCCGCCCGGCGCGCCGGTGACCACGGCGATCCCGCCGACGTCGCGGGCGCCGGCGGCCAGTTCCCCGGCCGCGGCCAGGGTCTGCTGGGCGCGCAGCTCGGCGAGCTCCTTGTCGACGTCCCGCAGCCGGGCCAGCATGCCGCTGACCCGCTCGAGGACGGTGTCTGTCGGCGTCTTGAGCAGCTCGCCGAGCTGGCGCACCAGGTCCCGCTCGCGGGCCAGGTAGCGGAAGCCCTCGAGCCCGACGACGGCTTCCACGCGGCGCGAGCCCGAGCCCACCGACGACTCGCCGGTCAGCGCAAGCGTGCCGATCTGGGCGCTGCCCTGCACGTGGGTGCCACCGCAGAGCTCGCGGGACCACGGCCCGCCGATCTCCACGACGCGGACCTGCTCGCCGTAGGTCTCGCCGAACAGCGCCAGCGCGCCGACGGCCTGGGCCTCGGGCAGCGTCATGTAGCTGGCGCTGACCCGGTGGTCGGCCCGGACGGCGGCGTTCGCGACGTCCTCGATGTCGTGCCGCTGCTGCTGGGTCAGCGCGCCCTGCCAGGCGAAGTCCAGCCGGAGGTACCCGGGGCGGTTGTAGGAGCCCGACTGCAGCGCCTGCGGGCCGAGCACCTGGCGGAGTGCCGCGTGCACCACGTGGGTGCCCGAGTGCGCCTGGCAGGCCGACAGCCGCCACTCGCGGTCGACCTCGGCGGTCAGCTCGGCGCCGAGGTACAGCTCGCCCTCGAGCACCCGCACCTGGTGGGCGACCAGGCCCCGGACCGGGCGCTGCACGTCGAGCACCTCGGCGCGGCCGCCGTCCCAGCTCAAGACGCCCGCGTCGGCGACCTGACCGCCGGACTCGGCGTAGAACGGCGTGCGGTCGAGCACCACACGGGTGACCTCGCCCGGGCCGGCCGGCGTGCTGGGCGCGTCCTCCTCGGCGGTGAGCTCGGTGACCAGACCGAGCACCCGGGAGTCGGTGCGCAGCGTGTCGTAGGCCCGCCAGTCCGTGGGGCCGTGCTCGGCGAGCAGCCGGCGGTAGGCCAGGACGTCGACCGACCCGGTCTTCTTGGCGCGGGCGTCGGCGCGGGCCCGGTCGCGCTGCTGCTGCATGAGCGCGCGGAAGCCCTCCTCGTCGACGCGCACGCCCTGCTCGGCGGCCATCTCGAGGGTGACGTCGATGGGGAAGCCGTAGGTGTCGTGCAGCGAGAACGCCTGCTCGCCGGAGAGCGACGGCGTCCCCGCAGCCGTCGCCTCACGCACGGCGCTGTCGAACAGCGCCGTACCGGAGGCCAGCGTGCGGCGGAAGGCCTCCTCCTCGGCGTAGGCGACGGCGGAGATGCGGGTGAAGTCGGTCTCCACCTCGGGGTAGCTGGCCTTCATCGCGTCCCTCGACACGGGCAGCAGCTCGGGCAGGGTCGCCTCGTCCACGCCCAGCAGCTTCATCGAGCGGACGGCGCGGCGCAGCAGCCGGCGCAGGATGTAGCCGCGGCCCTCGTTGCCCGGGGTGACGCCGTCGCCGACGAGCATCAGCCCGCTGCGGACGTGGTCGGCGACGACCCGCAGCCGGACGTCGGAGTCGTGGTCGGCGCCGTAGCGCACCCCGGCCAGCTCGGCGGCCCGGTGCAGCACCGGCGCCACCTCGTCGATCTCGTAGAGGTTGTCGACGCCCTGCAGCAGGTAGGCCACGCGCTCCAGGCCCATGCCGGTGTCGATGTTCTTCTTGGGCAGCTCGCCGACGATCCGGAAGTCCTCCTTGCTCCGGACGTCGGTGAGCTCGTACTGCATGAAGACGAGGTTCCAGATCTCAAGGAACCGGTCACCGGCCGTGTCGACCAGCGGGCCGCCGTCGGGGCCGTACTGCGGACCCCGGTCGAAGTAGATCTCGCTGCAGGGGCCGCCCGGGCCGGGCTGCCCGGTGTGCCAGTAGTTGTCCTTCTTGCCCAGCCGCTGGATCCGCTCGACCGGCAGACCCGCGATCCGGTGCCACGCCTCGGCGGCCTCGTCGTCGTCCAGGTAGACGGTGACCCAGATCCGGTCCGGGTCGAAGCCGAGCCCGCCGTCGCGCAGCGGCCCGGTGACCAGGTCCCAGGCGTGCTGGATCGCCCCCTCCTTGAAGTAGTCGCCGAAGGAGAAGTTGCCGTTCATCTGGAAGAACGTGCCGTGGCGGGTGGTCTTGCCCACCTCCTCGATGTCGAGGGTGCGCACGCACTTCTGCACGCTGGTCGCCCGGGGGTAGGGCGCCGGCTCCCGGCCGGTGAGGTATGGGATGAACGGCACCATCCCGGCCACGGTGAACAGCAGGGACGGGTCCGGGGAGACCAGCGAGGCACTGGGGACGACGGTGTGCCCGCGGCTGGCGAAGTGCTCCAGGAAACGGCGGCGGATCTCGGCGGTCTGCATGTCCTACTCGGTGTGGGGGCTCGGTCGTCGGGGCTGCGGCGTCCCGCGACGCTCAGCGGTCGGTGGCGTGCCGGCCGGGCAGCTGGGCCTGGCCGGCCTCGGGCAGCGGCGCGTCCAGGCCGGTGCCGGTGCGCAGCTCGTCCTCCCGCTCGGCCATCGCCGCGCGCACGTCGGCGCCGAAGTCGCCGATGGCGTCGGCCAGGTCGCGCAGGCCCTCGGCGATCGAGCCGCCGATGCCGGCGGGGGTCATCTTCTCCGCCGCGGCGGACAGCTTGCGGACGACGAGCACGCCGATGGTGACGCCCATGGCCAGCCAGAACAGCCGCCGCATCAGGCGGCCCGCCGGGCGGCACGGCGCGAGCGGCGCTCGGCCTTGTCGCGGGCGGCGGCGTCGGCGATGGCCTGGCCCTCGCGCTTCTTGCGGGCGGCGCTGCGGACGCCGTAGCTGAACGCGGCCACCTTGATCAGCGGGCTGCCGAGGGTGGCGGCGACGACGCTGGTGAGGGCGGCGACGTTGCTGGAGACGTTGGCGGCGTTGCCGGTGATGTCGTCGACCCGCTCCAGGTTGCTGTTGACGTGGGCGACCGTCGTCGACGCCTGGCTCAGGATCGGGCCGCTCTGCTCCCGGGTCTGGCGGATGGTCAGCGTCGCCTCGTCCAGCGTGCGACCCAGCTTGAGGATCGGGACGGCGAGCAGCACCACCAGCAGCACCAGCGCCAGCGCTGCGATCAGTCCGGCCCACTCTCCTGCGGACACCCGGTCCTCCTGGTTCGTCGACGTGGTCCTGCGGCGTCCGGGCCCCCGCCGGTCGCCGCCGGCGGGCGTCGGCCCGGCGTGGTCACAGTAGTCGGGGGCTCCGGCTGCCGTCCGTGCCCCGCCGGGCTCAGCGGCCGCGCCGGACGATGGCGCGCAACTTGGCCAGCCGTGCCCCGATCGTCGCCTCCGCGCCGCGGCCGGTCGGCCGGTAGTAGTCCTTCCCCACCAGGGCGTCCGGCGGGTACTGCTGCGGCACCACGCCGTCGGGGTGGGCGTGCGGGTAGACGTAGGTCCCCCCGTGCCCGAGCTTCTTCGCGCCCGCGTAGTGGGCGTCGCGCAGCCCCGGCGGCACCGGGCCGGCGAGCCCGGCGCGCACGTCGGCGACGGACTCGCCCATGGCGACGGTGACGGCGTTGGACTTCGGCGCCGTGGCCAGGTGGACGACGGCCTGCGCCAGCGGGAAGTGACCCTCCGGCATGCCGATGAAGGCCACCGCATCGGCGGCGGCGACGGCGGTCTGCAGCGCCGTCGGGTCAGCCATGCCGATGTCCTCGCTGGCGGAGATGACCAGCCGGCGGGCGATGAAGCGCGGGTCCTCCCCCGCCTCGACCATGCGCGCCAGGTAGTGCAGCGCGGCGTCGACATCGCTGCCGCGGATGGACTTGATCAGCGCACTCGCGACGTCGTAGTGCTGGTCGCCGGAGCGGTCGTAGCGCACCGCGGCCTGCGCCACCGCCGTCTCCAGGGTGGCCAGATCGATCTCGGCGAGCCCGGCCGCCTGCGCCGCCCCCGCGCCGGACTCCAGCGCGGTGAGCGCCTTGCGCCCGTCCCCGCCGGCGATGCGGACCAGGTGCTCCTCGGCCTCGGCGCTCAGCGTCACCGCGCCGTCCAGCCCGCGGTCGCTGGTGAGAGCGCGGTGCAGCAGCCGGCGGACGTCGTCGTCCGAGAGCGGCTGCAGGGCGAGCACCAGGCTGCGCGACAGCAGCGGGCTGACCACGGAGAAGAACGGGTTCTCGGTGGTGGCGGCGATCAGGCTGACGATCCGGTCCTCGACCGCCGACAGCAGGCTGTCCTGCTGGGTCTTGGAGAACCGGTGCACCTCGTCGATGAACAGCACGGTGCGGCGGCCGGCGTAGGTCAGCTCGCGCTTGGCGCTCGCGATGACCGCGCGGACCTCCTTGACCCCGGCGTCGAGGGCCGACAGCTGCACGAACTGCCGCTTGGTGGCCAGCGAGATGACGTGCGCGAGCGTCGTCTTGCCGGTGCCCGGCGGGCCGTAGAGCACCAGCGACATCGGCTCGTCGGCCTCGACCAGCCGGCGCAGCGGCGCGCGGGGGCCGAGCAGGTGCGACTGCCCGACGACCTCGTCCAGCGACCGCGGCCGCATGCGGACGGCGAGCGGCGCGCCCGGGTCGGCGCCGGAGGCCTCCGGCGCCGGCTCGTCGAACAGCGACACTTCGCCTCCGATTCGCTCCCGCAGGGCGCTCCGCTCCTCGCTGCGGTGCTCACGCCCCTGTCCGCTCAGGGGTGAGAACGCTACCCGCGGGGCACGACACCCCCGTGCAGCAGCGACGCATCGGAGACCGGACCGTCAGCGCCATCGGGCTCGGGGCGATGCCCCTGTCCACGAAGACCGACCGGCCCGGCCGCGAGGACGCCGTCGCCACGGTGCACGCCGCGCTCGACGCCGGCGTGACCCTCATCGACACCGCGGACGCGTACGCCGTCGACGAGTCGGAGTTCGGCCACAACGAGGAGCTGGTCGCCGCGGCGCTCGCCTCCTACGGCGGCGACACGTCGTCGGTGCTGGTCGCCACCAAGGGTGGGCACACCCGGCGCGGCACCGACTGGGAGCTCGACGGGACGCCGGCGTACCTGCGCCGGGCCTGCGAGGACTCGCTGCGCCGGCTGGGCGTCGACGCCATCGGGCTCTACCAGTTCCACCGGCCCGACCCGGAGACGCCGTGGGAAGAGTCGATGGGTGGGCTGCGGCAGCTGGTCGACGACGGGCTGGTGCGGATGGCCGGGATCTCCAACGCCGACGTCGCGCAGATCGACGTCGCCCGCTCGATCGTCGGCCCGGCCCTGGCCAGCGTGCAGAACCGGTTCTCCCCCGGCTGGCGGTTCTCCGCCGACGAGCTGGCCCACTGTGCGGCGCACGGGCTGGCGTTCATCCCGTGGAGCCCCTTCGGCGGGGTGTCGGCGGCCGGGTCGCTGGAGTCCACGGCGCCGGCGTTCACGGCGGTCGCCGAGGAGCTGGACGTGTCGGTCTACCGGGTGACCCTGGCCTGGCACCTGGCCCAGTCGGAGGTCGTCGTCCCGATCCCGGGGGCCTCGCGGCCGGCTTCCATCCAGGACTCCGCGGCAGCCGCGGATCTGCAGCTCACCCCGGAGCAGCTCGCCCGCCTGAGCGGGGCCTGAACCCTCCTCCCGCAGCCCGTAGCCCGAGCCCGCCGTGATCATCGGCACGTGGCTGTCCCCACCGGCGTGTCGGGCAGCCACTCGCCGATGATCACCGCGGCGGGGCCGCCGTCCACAGCGCCCGCCCGGCTCCACATCCCTACGCCGGGACCCGCCGCGGATGGTGCAGCCACAGCAACGTCGGGCGCGTGATCCTGCCTCCCGCCCACACCGCCGCCTCCGCCCGCGCCGCCGGACTGACCCGTGCGCAGCTGCGCAGCTCCCGGTTCGTCCGGCTGGCCCACGACTTCGTCGTCCCTCTGGACGACGCCGTCGACCCACGGGAACGCCTGGCGCTGCTGGCCGGCCTGCTGCCCGCGGACGCTGCCTACAGTCACGGCACCGCGGCTGCGCTACTCGGGACGCACGTCGACATGCCGGTCCGCGCCCACGTCGCCATGACCCCGCGCCGAGTGCTCCCCCAACGCGCCGACTTCGTCGTCCACGCCCGCCGGCTCGCCGAGGAGGACGTCGTCGTGCACCACGGCCTGCGGACGACGTCCGGACCGCAGACCTGGCTCGACCTCGCCGAGCGGCTGCCACCGTACGAACTGGTCGCGGTCGGCGACGCGCTGATGCGCCGCGGTCACCTGCCGGCCGAGGCACTCGCCCGACGTCTCGAGCGCGGGACCCGGGTCCGCGGCGTGGTGAGCGCTCGGCGGTGCGCACCCCTGCTCACACCGCTGTCGATGTCCCGCCCGGAAAGTCTCGTGCGGTACTGGCTGGTGACCAGCGACCTGCCCGATCCGCAGCCGCAGGTGCCGGTCCGCGACCGCTGGGACCGGGTCGTCGCGCACGGCGACCTCGGGTACGAGCGCTGGAAGGTGCTGCTCGAGTACGAGGGCCGGCAGCACGCGGAGGTCGAGCAGTTCGGCCGCGACATCGACCGGTACTCCCTCATGGCCGCGGACGGCTGGCTGGTGCTCCGCTTCGCCGCACGGCACGCGGAGTCGCCACGGTGGTCGTCGACCGCACGCGCCGGGCACTCATGAGCCGCGGCTGGCGCCCCGGCCTGCCGTGATCATGGGCAGGTGGCGGCCCGACACGCCGATGGGAGCAGCCAGCCGCCGATGATCACGGCAGCGAGGACGACGGCGGACCTCAGCGGGTCGGGTCGCTGGGCCCCGGGGCGCCGGGCTCGCCGGGCAGGGCGGGCTCCTCGGGCTGGGCGTCGATGCCGGCCTCCTTGCGCTGGGGGTCGGTGATCGGCGTCGGCGCACCGGTCAGCGGGTCGTACCCGGCGCCGGTCTTCGGGAAGGCGATGACCTCGCGGATGGACTCCACTCCGGCCAGCAGCGCGGTCAGCCGGTCCCAGCCGAGGGCGGCGCCGGCGTGCGGCGGCGGGCCGTAGGCGAAGGCCTCCAGGAAGAAGCCGAACCGCTCGCGGGCCTCCTCGCGAGACATCCCGAGCGTCTCGAACACCCGCTCCTGCAGCGCGGCGTCGTGGATCCGGACCGAGCCGCTGGCCAGCTCGTTGCCGTTGCACACCAGGTCGTAGGCGTCCGACAGCGCAGCGCCCTTGTCCTGCTCGAACCGGTCGCGCCACTCGGGCGTCGGCGAGGTGAAGGGGTGGTGCGTGAACGTCCAGGAGCCGTCCTCGGTCTCCTCGAACATCGGGAAGTCGACGACGAACAGGAACGACCACGAGCCCGGCTCGATGAGCTCCAGCCGGCGGGCGATCTCGTTGCGCGCCGCGCCGAGCAGCTCCTGGGCCTGTCGGCGCGGACCCGCGGCGAAGAAGACGCAGTCGCCCGGCTGCGCGCCGACGGCGGCCACGAGGCCCTCGCGCTCGGCGTCGGAGATGTTCTTCGCGACCGGCCCACCGAGGGTGCCGTCCTCCCCCACCGTCACGTAGGCCAGGCCGCGGTGTCCGCGCGACCTCGCCCAGTCCTGCCAGGCGTCGAACGCCCGGCGCGGCTGCGAGCCGCCCCCGGGCATCACGATCGCGCCGACGTAGGGCGCCTGGAACACCCGGAACGGCGTCCGCGCGAAGTACTCCGTGAGCTCGGTGAGCTCGATGCCGAAGCGCAGGTCGGGCTTGTCGGAGCCGAAGCGGTCCATCGCCTCCCGGTAGGTCATCCGCGGGATGTCAGGCACGTCGTAGGACGCCAGCTCCCGCCACAGCGCCCGGACGACGTCCTCGACGACGGCGAGCACGTCGTCCCGCTCGACGAAGCTCATCTCGAAGTCCAGCTGGGTGAACTCCGGCTGCCGGTCGGCGCGGAAGTCCTCGTCACGGAAGCAGCGGGCGATCTGGTAGTACCGCTCCAGCCCGCCGATCATCAGCAGCTGCTTGAACAGCTGCGGCGACTGCGGCAGCGCGTACCACTTGCCCGGCTGCAGCCGCACCGGCACGAGGAAGTCGCGGGCGCCCTCGGGCGTGGACCGGGTGAGCGTCGGCGTCTCCACCTCGACGAACCCGTGCCCGGCCATCACCCCGCGGGCGATGCGGCTGACCTCCGACCGCAGCCGGACGACCCTCGCCGGGCCCTGCCGCCGCAGGTCGAGGTAGCGGTACCGGTACCGGACGTCGTCCGAGGCGGCCTGGTCGGTCTCGATCGGGAACGGCAGCGGGGCGGCCGGGGAGAGCACCCGCAGCTCGGCCGCGGCCACCTCGATCTCGCCGGTCGGCAGCTCCGGGTTCTCGTTGCCCTCCGGGCGGCGGCGCACCTCGCCGGTGACCAGCACGCAGAACTCGTTGCGGAGGGCGTGGGCCTCCTCCTCGCGGACGACGACCTGGACGTAGCCCGACGCGTCGCGCAGGTCGACGAAGACCACGCCGCCGTGGTCGCGGCGGCGGGCGACCCAGCCGGCGAGGGTGACGGGAGAGCCGGCGTCGGACGCGCGCAGCGTGCCGGCGTCGTGGGTGCGGAGCACGGGGGTTGCCTCTCGGGGGGTGGGCGGGAGATGACGCAGCGGGGGTCAGGTCACCAGCGGTCGTGGACGTGCGCGCGGATGCGCTCGTCGTAGACACGCTCGAGGTCGGCGAGCTGGGAGTCGGGGAGCCTGGGCAGCGCGGCCGCCGCGACGTTGCCGCGGACCTGATCGACGGTCCGCGCGCCGGGGATCACCGTGGTGACGCCGGGTTGGTCGATCACCCAGCGCAGCGCGAACGCCGCCGTCGGGGCGTCGCCGGCGATCGCGGCGACCTCGCGGGCCGCGGCGACGCCGACCTCGAACGGCACGCCGGCGAAGGTCTCGCCGACGTCGAAGGCCTCGCCGTGGCGATTGAAGTTGCGGTGGTCGTCGGGGGCGAACGTCGTCGACTCGTCGTACTTGCCCGTCAACAGCCCGCTGGCCAGCGGCACCCGGGCGAGGATGCCCACGCCGGCCTTCGCGGCCGCGGGCAGCAGCTCCTCGAGCGGCTTGCGCCGGAAGATGTTCAGGATGACCTGGATCGTGGCCACGCCGGGGTGCTGCAGCGCGGTCAGGCCCTCGGCGACGGTCTCCACGGAGACGCCGTAGGCCGCGATCGCGCCGTCGGCCACCATCGCGTCGAGCGCGTCGTACACCCGCTCGTCCGAGTAGACGGCCGGCGGCGGGCAGTGCAGCTGCACCAGGTCGAGGGTCTCCACGCCGAGGTTGCGGCGGGACCGGTCGACCCAGGCGCGCAGGTTCTCCGGGGTGTACTGCTCGGCCTCGAACGGGTCGGCGCGCCGGCCGGCCTTGGTCGCCACGAACGGCCGCTCGGACCGGGCGACCAGCGCCCGGCGGATGCGCTCCTCGGAGCGGCCGTCGCCGTAGACGTCGGCGGTGTCGAGCAGGGTGACCCCGGCCTCGAGCGCGGCGTCGAGGACGTCGGCCGCGGCGTCCTCGTCGACGTCCCCCCAGTCGCCGCCGAGCTGCCAGGTGCCCAGGCCGACGACGCTGACGTCGGCTCCCGTCCGGCCGAGCGGCCGCTGTTCCATGGAAGTCACTCCCCCACGCTCGCACGCACCCGCTCGAACAGCTCGCCGACCGGGACGGGGTGCTGCTCGCCGGTGCGCATGTCCTTGAGCTGGCCGACGCCCTCGGCCAGGTCGCGCTCGCCGATGACGACGACGTGCGAGGCGCCCGACCGGTCGGCGGCCTTCATCGCGCCCTTGAGCCCGCGCCCGCCGTAGACGGTGTCGGCCGCGACGCCGGCCTGGCGCAGCTGCCCGACCAGGCGCACCGCCAGCCGCCGGGCCTCCTCGCCCAGCGGGACGACGAACGCCTGCACGCCGGCCGCGGCGCCGATGTGGAGCCCCTCGGCCTGCACCGCCAGCAGCGTCCGGTCGACCCCGACGGCGTAGCCGATGCCCGAGACGTCCGGGCCCCCGAGCGCGGCCGACAGCCCGTCGTACCGCCCGCCGCCGCCGATCGCCGACTGGGCCCCGAGCCCGTTGTGCACGAACTCGAACGTCGTCTTCGTGTAGTAGTCCAGCCCGCGCACCAGCCGCGGCGCCTCGGTCCAGGTCACGCCGAGGTCGGCCAGGTGCTGGCGGACGGCGTCGTAGTGCGCCCGGGTCGAGTCCGAGAGGTGGTCGACCATCAGCGGCGCCTCGTCCAGCTGCGCCTGCACCTCGGGCCGCTTGTCGTCGAGCACCCGCAGCGGGTTGATCTCCGCGCGCCGCCGCGTCTCCTCGTCGAGGTCCAGCTTGTCGAGGTACGCGACCAGCTGCTCGCGGTACTGCGGCCGGCAGGTCGCGTCGCCCAGCGAGGTCAGCAGCAGCTCGAAGTCCGTCAGCCCCAGGTCGCGGAAGCCCTGCACGCCCAGCGCCACCACCTCGGCGTCCAGCGCCGGGTCGTCGACCCCGAGCGCCTCCATGTCGACCTGGGTGAAGTGCCGGTAGCGGCCGGCCTGCGGGCGCTCGTAACGGAACGCCGAGCCGATCGTCCACAGCTTCACCGGCAGTGCGCCGGTGTGCAGCCGGTGCTCGATGAAGGCCCGCATGAGCCCGGCGGTGAGCTCCGGGCGCAGGGTCAGGGAGCGGCCGCCGCGGTCGTCGAAGGTGTACATCTCCTTCGTCACGACGTCGGTGGACTCGCCCACCCCCCGGGAGAAGACCTCGGTGTGCTCGAACACCGGCGTCTCGACGTAGCCGTAGCCGGCCCGGCGCAGCGGCGCGGTCAGCGTCTCCCGGACGGCGAGGAAGCGCTCGGACTCCGGCGGCAGGACGTCGAAGGTGCCCTTCGGCGCGGTCAGCCCGCTCACGACGCCCTCCGTTCGGCTCCGGACCCGATCCGCTCCTCGGTCGCCCGTGCGCCCTCGTCCGTCACGCTCACAGCCCGCGACCCTTCGGGGCGCTCGCCGCCTCGGCCAGGTAGGGGTTCGTGGCCCGCTCCCGGCCGATCGTGGTGAGCGGGCCGTGCCCGGGCAGCACCACCGTCTCGTCGTCCAGCGGCAGCACGACGTCCTGCAGGGAGCGCAGCATGTCCTCCCACGACCCGCCGGGCAGGTCGACCCGGCCCACCGAGCCGGCGAAGAGCACGTCGCCGGCCAGCAGTCCCGGGGCTCCGTCGAAGTCGGTGCCCAGGTCGAGGGAGAGGACGACCGAACCCCGGGTGTGCCCCGGCGCGTGCCGCACGGTCAGCTCGACCCCGGCCAGCGACAGCACCGCGCCGTCGTCCAGGGGCTTCACGTCGGCCGGGTCGGGCAGCCGGACACCGCTGATCAGCGGGGCCAGCTGCGGGCCGTGCCAGCGCGCGGGGTCGCTGAGCATCCCGGAGTCGGCCGGGTGCAGGTAGGCAGGGATGTCGTAGCCGTCGCAGACCGGCAGCACCGAGAACGTGTGGTCGAGGTGGCCGTGGGTGAGCACGACGGCTACCGGCTTGAGGCCGTCGTCGGCCAGCAGCCGGGCCAGTGGCTCGACGGCGTCCATGCCGGGGTCGACCACCACGCACTCCTGCCGCGGCCCGGGGGCGACGGCGTAGCAGTTGGTGCCGAACGCGCCGGCCGGGAACGAGCGGATGAGCACCCGTGCAGGTTACGCGGGCCATCCGCGGCGCTCCGGGCCTTCCCGCTGCCAGGGAACGGGCAGGCTCGACACCTAGACTCGGGGCTCCGACCAGCGGGGCGCGGGCGCACCAGGACGTCCCCCCGCAGCCGTCCGTCTCGAGGAGTACCACCCGTGCCGAGCAACAAGCAGCGGCGGGAGGCCGCCCAGCGCCGCCTGCAGCGCCAGCTGGAACGCCGCGCCGAGCTGGCGCGCAAGCGCCGCCGCAACCTGCTGATCGGGGTCACCGCCGCCGCCGTCGTCCTCGTCGTCGGCACCGTCCTGCTCGTCACCGGAACCGGCGGCGACGACGCCGACCCCGCCGCCGCGGAGGCCACGCCCGCCTCGGCCGCCCCTCCCACGCCGGGCGTGGTCGACGGCAGCGACGGCACCTGCGACTGGACGCCGGTCGACACGGCGGCCAACCCGAACCTGCAGGCCGACACCGGCACCCCGCCCGTGGAGGTCACCCCGACCGGCACCACCGAGGTCGACGTCACCACGAACTTCGGCGCGATCGGCCTGACGCTGGACAACGCCAACGCGCCGTGCGCGGTGGCGAGCATGGTGTACCTGGCCGGGCAGGGCTACTTCGACGGCACCGTCTGCCACCGCGAGACCGACTCCGAGGGCCTGCAGGTGCTGCAGTGCGGCGACCCCAGCGGCACCGGCACCGGCGGCCCGGCCTACGAGTTCCCCACCCAGGTCACCGGCGCCGAGACCTACCCGCGGGGCACGGTCGCGATGGCCAACAGCGGCCAGGGCTTCGACGGCAGCCAGTTCTTCCTGGTGTGGGGCGACAGCCAGCTGCCACCGAGCTACACCGTGCTCGGCACCGTCGACGAGGCGGGACTGGCCACGCTCGACACCATCGCCGCGAACGGCAACGACGGCAGCAACGGCCCCGGTGACGGCGCGCCGACCCAGGAGGTCCGGATCCAGTCGCTGGTGGTCGCCGCGTGAGCCGGCGGCTGCGCGCAGCGGCCGGCCTGACCGGCGCACTCCTGACCCTCGCGGCGTGCGGCGGCTCCGCGGCGGAGGGCGAGCAGGACGCGGGCACCACGGGCGCCGGGGACGGCGGCGCGGCGGCGTCGGGCACGGTCACCTGCGCGTGGGGCGAGGGCTCGTCGGCCAACCCCTACCTCACCGAGGTGGCCCCGCCCGACGACGTCGTCCCCGCGTCGGGGAGCACCGGCCTGCTGGTCGCGACCAACCTCGGCGAGCTCACCCTCACCCTGGACCGGGCGGCCACGCCGTGCGCGGCCGCGAGCCTCGTGCACCTCACCGAGCAGGGCTTCTTCGACGACACCCCCTGCCACCGCGAGGTCGACAGCGAGGGGCTGCAGGTGCTGCAGTGCGGCGACCCGACCGGCACCGGTGCGGGCGGGCCGACCTACACCTCGCCGACCGAGGTGACCGGCGCCGAGACCTACCCGCGGGGCACGGTCGCGATGGCCAACAGCGGCCAGGGCTTCGACGGCAGCCAGTTCTTCCTGGTGTGGGGCGACAGCCAGCTGCCGCCGGCCTACACCGTCGTCGGCACCGTCGACGAGGCCGGTCTGGCCGTCCTCGACGAGGTGGCGGCCAACGGGAACGACGGCTCGCTGGACCCCAGCCCCGGGGGCGGCGCCCCGACCGTGCCGGTGACCATCGAGTCGGTCACCCTCGTCTGATGCCGCCGGCCGCGGACGACCACTACGCGGGGTTCCCCCCGGGCTTCTTCGAGCGCGCCGACGCCCGGGACGACGCCCTGTTCTACGCCCCGCCCCGGCTGGTCACCCACATCGACGACGCCGCGATCGCCGCGGTGGGTGCCCTCTACGCCGAGCTGGGCATCGACGGCACGGCACCGCGCCCGCGGCGGGTGCTGGACCTCATGTCGTCGTGGGTCTCGCACTTCGCCACCCCGCCGGCCGAGCTGGTCGTGCTCGGCATGAACGCCGAGGAGTTGGCGGCCAACCCGGCGGCCACCCGGCGGCTGGTCCACGACCTCAACGCCGACCCCCGGGTGCCGTTGCCCGACACCGACGTCGACGCCGCCGTCTGCTGCGTGTCGATCGACTACCTGACCCGGCCGATCGAGGTGCTCACCGACGTCGGGCGGGTGCTGCGGCCGGGCGGGCCGCTGGCGATCACCTTCTCCAACCGGTGCTTCCCCACCAAGGCGGTGCGCGGCTGGCTGGCGACCGACGACGACCAGCACGGCCGGGTCGTCGCCGAACTGGTCCGCCGCACCGGGCGGTTCGACGAGCCGCGCGTCCAGCTGAGGACGCCGCCGGGGACCGGCGACCCGCTGTACGCCGTCACCGCGAACCGGCTGCCGGCCGACTGACGGGCACCTCGGTCCCTGGCGCCTCCCAGCCGCGTCAACAGCGCCGCTCTGATCGCCGGGCGCGAGCCGAACACCCGCAGGAACGCCGCCTCCCGCGCCGTCCGCTCGGCCGCCGAGCCGGTGCGGACGGCGGAGCTGCCGGTGGCGACCACCAGTTGCGGAGCGCGGTCAGCAGGTGGTGACGGCCGGCGGCACTCGACCCGCTCGTACCGCCGGAGCGAGCCACCGCGTGGACCTCCTGCGCCGAGAAGTCGAAGCCGGCACGGCACTGGTCTCACGGCCCTCCGCTCCTCGCGGCAGCAGTCGCGACGGACAAGCACCTCCTCGACTCCCATGGGGATCGAGGTGACCTTCGTGCAAGATCAGTTCGGCGTGCCTCCCCCGTTCGATGACTCGGTCTGTCGAGGCTGTGCTGGGTGATCGAGGAGCTCGTCCCTGACCGGCTGTGGGACCGGGTCGCCCCGCTGCTGCCGCCGCCGAGACCCCGCCGCCACCGTCATCCGGGCCGCCGGCCGATCGGTGACCGGGCTGCACTGGCCGGGATCGCCTTCGTGCTCACGACCGGCATCACCTGGAATCAGGTGCCGTCGACCCTGGTCGGCTGCTCCGGGGTGACCTGCTGGCGGCGGCTACGCGACTGGACCGAGGCCGGCGTCTGGCCGGAGGTCGGACGCCGAACACCATCTGCAGGTCCATCCCGGACCTCCCGGGCCCAGCGCGCAACAGCCGGCCGCAGGTCCTGCCCCCGACTCGACTAGGCAGTCACGCGCTCGACGTCGAAGACGCCCTCCACGCTGCGGACCGTCTGCAGCACCGCGCCGAGGTGCGCCGGGTCGGCCAACTCGAAGGTGAACCGGCTGATCGCCACGCGGTCGCGGCTGGTCTGCACCGACGCCGACAGGATGTTCACCCGCTCGTCGGCCAGCGCCTTGGTGACGTCGGAGAGCAGCCGGTGCCGGTCGAGCGCCTCGACCTGGATCGCCACCAGGAACACCGACCCGGGCTGCGAGGCCCACTCGACCTCGACCAGCCGCTCAGGCTTGCGCTCGAGGTCGGCGGCGTTGGTGCAGTCGGTGCGGTGCACGCTCACCCCGCCGCCGCGGGTCACGAAGCCGAGGACGCCGTCACCGGGCACCGGGGTGCAGCACTTGGCGAGCTTGGCCCACACGTCGGTCATGCCGTGGACGACGATGCCCGGGTCGCCGCCGGAGGAGCGCCGGTGCACCGGGCGGCGCATCGGGATGGTGGTCTCGGCGATGTCCTCGACCGCGCCCTCGGTGCCGCCTAGGGCCGCGATCAGCTTCTCGACGATCGACGAGGCCGAGATCTGGTTCTCCCCGACCGCGGCGTACAGCGCGGTGACGTCGGCGTAGCGCAGGTCCTTGGCCAACGTGCCGAGCGCGTCGCCGCCGAGCAGCCGCTGCAGCGGCAGGCCGGCCTTGCGCATCGCGCGGGTCAGCGCCTCCTTGCCCGCCTCGACGGCGTCCTCGCGGCGCTCCTTGGTGAACCACTGGCGGATCTTGGTGCGTGCCCGGGAGGAGCCGACGAACGACAGCCAGTCCTGCGACGGCCCGGCGCTCGGCGACTTGGAGGTGAAGATCTCGACGACGTCGCCGTTGCCCAGCTTGCTGTCGAGCGAGACCAGCGTGCCGTTGACCCGGGCGCCGATGCAGCGGTGGCCGACCTCGGTGTGCACCGCGTAGGCGAAGTCCACCGGGGTGGCGTTGCCCGGCAGGCTGACCACGTCGCCCTTGGGCGTGAAGACGAAGACCTCCTGCGGCCCGAGGTCGTACCGCAGCGTCTCCAGGAACTCGCCGGGCTCCTGCGCCTCTCGCTGCCAGTCGAGCAGCTGCCGCAGCCACAGCATGTCGTCGGGCGACCCGGTCTTGCCGCCGCGGCCCTCGCCCGGCGCCGGCCGACCGCCCGACCTCGCCTTCTCCTTGTACTTCCAGTGCGCCGCGATGCCGTACTCGGCGGTCCGGTGCATGTCGTGCGTGCGGATCTGCAGCTCGACCGGCTTGCCCTGCGGCCCGATCACCGTCGTGTGCAGGGACTGGTACATGTTGAACTTCGGCATCGCGACGAAGTCCTTGAACCGGCCGGGCACCGGCTGCCAGTGCGCGTGCATGATGCCCAGCGCCGCGTAGCAGTCGCGCACCGAGTCGACCAGGATGCGGATGCCCACGAGGTCCCAGATGTCGGTGAAGTCGCGACCGCGGACGATCATCTTCTGGTAGATCGAGTAGTAGTGCTTGGGCCGGCCGGTGACGACGGCCTGGATGCCCGCGGCCTTGAGCTGCTCGGTGACGGCGGCGGCGACCTCGGCCAGGTAGGTGTCCCGGGACGGCGCCCGCTCGGCGACCAGGCGGACGATCTCGTCGTAGCGCTTCGGGTAGAGCGTCGCGAACGCGAGGTCCTCGAGCTCCCACTTGATGGTGTTCATGCCCAGCCGGTGGGCCAGCGGGGCGAGGATCTCCAGCGTCTCGCGCGCCTTCCTTTCCTGCTTCTCGGGCGGGAGGAAGCGCAGCGTGCGCATGTTGTGCAGCCGGTCGGCGAGCTTGATGACCAGCACCCGGGGGTCGCGGGCCATCGCCACGATCATCTTGCGGATCGTCTCGGCCTGGGCGGCGTCGCCGAGCTTGACCCGGTCGATCTTGGTGACGCCGTCCACCAGGTGGGCGACCTCGGGGCCGAACGCGTCGGTGATCGACTCCAGCGTCTGGCCGGTGTCCTCGACGGTGTCGTGCAGGAGCGCCGCGACCAGCGTCGTGGTGTCCATCCCCAGCCCCGCCAGGATGGTCGCCACGGCCAGCGGGTGGGTGATGTAGGGGTCGCCGCTCTTGCGCTTCTGCGTGGCGTGCGCGCTCTCGGCGAGGTCGTAGGCCCGCTGCAGGAGGGCCAGGTCGGCCTTGGGGTGGTTCTGCCGGTGCAGCGCGGCCAGCGGCTCCAGCACCGGGCGGACCACCCCGCTGCGCTGGCCGGCGACGATGCGGCGGGCCAGCCGGTCGCGCACCCGGCGCCGCGGCGGGCCGCCCGGCGCGTCCTCCTCGCCGGGGGGCTCGGCACCTACGTCGTCGGGACGGCGGATCACGGGTCGGCTCGGCAGTGGCTGCCGGTCGCCCCCGTCGGGCGACCCGGCCGGGAGGGCCGGCGCTGCGTCACCGGCCGGGAGGGCGGGCGCGTCGGGCCGCGCGCCAGCCACGTTGGTGGCGGCGTCGGGGCCCATGGCGACTCCTGCTCGGCCGTCGGTCGGGTGGCCCTCCCCATGCTAGACGCGCAGGCCCGGCCCGCGACCCCACCCGGAGGGTCGGCTTCCTCTCAGGTGGTCCAGAGGGCGTGCACGGCATGGGGAGCCAGCCGCTGGCGGCCGCCGAGGTCGACCAGCTCGATCACCACCGACACCGCGACGACGACCCCGCCGAGGGCCTCGACCAGCTGGACGCTGGCGGCCAGCGTGCCGCCGGTGGCCAGGACGTCGTCGACGAGGAGCACCCGCTGCCCGGGCGTGATCGAGTCGGTGTGCACCTCGAGGGTCGCGGTGCCGTACTCGAGGGTGTAGTCGGCCGACAGTCGCTCGCGCGGCAGCTTGCCGGCCTTGCGCACCGGCACCACGCCGACGCCGGCGTCCAGCGCCACCGCCGCGGCGAGCAGGAAACCGCGCGCCTCGACGCCGACCACGACGTCGTAGCCGGTGCCCCCGGTACCCGACGGAGCCAGGGCGGCCGCGCGGGGGTCGCCGAGGGACGGCGCGGCCAGCCCCTCGACCGTGCGGCGGAAGGCCGGCCCGTCGGCGAAGACCGGTGTCAGGTCGCGGAAGACGACCCCCGGCTCGGGGAAGTCCGGGATCTCGACGGCGTGCGAGGCGATCAGCTCGTCGAGCGGGGTGCTGTCCGCCGGCGCGTCGGCGCTCACCGGCGCTTCCGCCCGCCGGAGCGGCGGGTGCCCGGCTGCTGGGGCCGGGCACCGGGCCGCGGCGCGGCGGTCGCGCCGCTGCGGGCGGGCTGCGGCGCCCGCCCCGCGTCGGGACGCACGGATTCCGGCGACTCGACCACCAGGTCGGCCCGGGCCGGGCCCAGGTCCTCCTCGCGCTCGGCGAGAGCGACCCCCGCCGGCCGGCGGGCGGCGCCGCCGGCACGGCGGGCGCTGGCGACCGGGCCGGCCCCGGTGGCGCGGTCGGCGCCCTGGCGCGCCTGGGACGACCGGCGGGCCAGCACACGGCGGCGCAGCGCCTGCACCCCCGGCTCGCGCTCCTTGAGGTCGGCGACGATCGGGGTGGCGAGGAAGATCGACGAGTAGGCACCCGCGGCCAGGCCGACGAACAGCACCAGCGCGAGGTCCTTGAGCGTCCCGACGCCGAGCAGCCCGGCACCCACGAACAGCAGGCCGGCCACCGGCAGCAGCGCGATCACCGAGGTGTTGATCGAGCGCATCAGCGTCTGGTTGACCGCCAGGTTGGCCGCCTCGCCCCAGGTCATCCGCGCCGACTTGTCCAGGTCCTTGACGTTCTCGTCGACCTTGTCGAACACCACGACGGTGTCGTACAGCGAGAAGCCCAGGATGGTGAGGAACCCGATGACCGTGGACGGGGTGACCTCGAAGCCGACCAGCGCGTAGACGCCGGCGGTCACCACGATGTCGTGCAGCAGCGCCGCGATCGCGCCGACCGCCATCTTCGGCTGGAAGCGCACCGCCAGGAAGGCGATGACGGCGACCAGGAACACGGCCAGCGCGACCAGCGCCTGGTTGGTGATGTCCTGCCCCCACTCGGCGCTCACCGCCTCGGGGCTGACCTGGGCCGGGGTCACCCCGGCCGCCGCAGCGACGGCGTCCACGACCGCGCGCTCGGTCTCGTTGTCCAGCGCGCCGGTGCGCAGCAGCAGGGTGTCGCCACCCACGACCTGCGCCGAGGCCACCTCGGCACCGGCGTCCTCCGCGGCCTGCTCCACCTGCGCGAGCTGCTCGGTGCTGCCCGGCAGCCGCAGGCTGTTGCCGCCGGCGAAGTCGATGCCGAAGTTGAAGCCCCGGACGACCATCGCGGCGATGCACAGCAGCACCACGACGGCGGTGATCTGGTAGATCAGCCGGCTGCGGCCGACGACGTCCAGCCCGGCCTCGCCGTTGTAGAGCCGGTGCGACAGCGAGCCGCGGCGGCGCGCGGGCCGGGGGCCGGTCTCGCCCTCCCGGGGCAGGCCCGCGTCGGCCAGCGCGGTCTCGTCGGCGGCCGCGGTGGCGTCGGCGGTCGCGGTGCGCGCGGCCGCCGCCTCGTCCGCGTCGGTGCCGACCGGCAGCTCGTCGGCGTCCGGTCGGGGGTCGCGGCCGGTCATGCGTCGCTCCTGTCCTGCGCGGTGCGGCCGGTGCCGGCTCCGACGAGCTCGCGGTCGGCGGAGGGACGGCGTTCCGGCGTCACGCGCGCGCGGTCGAGGTGGCGGCCCAGGCCGGAGAAGCGGCTGCTGCCGAACACCTTGTACCGGGCCAGCACCGCCATCAGCGGGTGGGTGAAGAGGAAGACGACGACCAGGTCGAGCACCGTGGACATGCCGAGGGTGAACGCGAAACCCTTCACGTCGCCGATCGCCAGCACGTAGAGGATCGCGGCGGCGAGGAAGCTGACCGCGTCGGCCGACAGGATCGTGCGGCGGGCCCGGACCCATGCCCGCGGCACCGCCGAGCGCAGCGTGCGGCCCTCGCGGATCTCGTCCTTGAGGCGCTCGAAGTAGACGACGAACGAGTCCGCGGTGATGCCCAGCGACACGATGAACCCGGCGATGCCGGCGAGGCTGAGCGTGAAGCCGATCTGGCGGCCGAGCACAACCAGGACGGCGTAGACGACGACCGCCGACAGCAGCAGGCTCGCGATCATCACCAGGCCGAGCAGGCGGTAGTAGAGCAGCGCGTAGACGAAGACCAGCGCGATGCCGATGGCACCGGCGATCAGGCCGGCCTCCAGCTGCTCGGCGCCCAGCTCCGTCGAGATCGACTGCGCGGTGGCCTGCGTGAAGGTCAGCGGCAGCGCGCCGTAGCGCAGCTGGTTGGCCAGCTCCTCGGCGCTCTCCTGGTCGAAGGAGCCGGTGATCGTCGTCGGGTTGCTCGTGATCGCGCCCTGGATGGTGGGCGCGGAGATGACCCGCCCGTCCAGGGTGAAGGCCACGTTGTTGCCGACGTTGGCCGCGGTGTAGGCCGCCCAGGTGGACTCGGCGTCGCTCTCGAAGTCCAGCAGCACGACCCACTCGCCGGTGGCCTGCTGCGTGCCGGCGCTCGCGTCGGCGACCTGGGTGCCCTCGATGATCGCCGGGCCGAGCAGGTACTTGGCCGAGCCGTCCTCGGTGCACGCGGCGACGAAGCTCTCGGGCAGGTCGATCTCGGGGGTGGTGTCCTCGGGGTCGCAGGTCAGCGTGGCGTACTCCGCCGCGGCCGCCTCCTGCGTCACCGGCGGGGCGCCGGGCTCGGGCAGCGAGGGGTCGGCGACGGCGCCGTCGGACGGCGCGGCCGGGTCGCTCGGCGCGGCGCCGTCGGTGGGCGCCGTGGGGTCGGTCGGCGCGGCTCCGGTGGGCGCGGCCGGGTCGCTCGGCGCGGCGGGGTCGCCGGGTGCCGCGGGCTCCCCCGGGGCCGGGGTCTCCGCGGCCGCCGGGGCGGCCGGCTCCGGGCCCTGGACGACCGGGCGGAACCGCAGCTGCGCGGTCTGGCCCAGCTCGCGCGCCTGCTCGCCGTCGTCCCCGGGAACGGAGATGACGATGTTCGAGTCGCCCTCGGTCACCACCTCGGCCTCGGCGACGCCGAGGCCGTTGACCCGCTGCTCGATGATCTGGCGGGCCAGCTCGAGCTCGGTCGGGTCGGGGGCCTGGCCGTCGGGCGTGGCGGCGGTGAGGGTCACCGTCGTCCCGCCGCGCAGGTCGAGGCCGAGCTGCGGGGTGCGCGTGTCGCCGGTGAGGAAGACCAGGCCGTACAGGACGGCGACGACGAGCAGGAAGACGCCGAAGTACCGGCGCGCCGGGAGCGTGCGTTGGGCCACGGTGCGCCTCCGGGTCAGCGGGTGCGGTCGGCCGGGCCGCCGTCCGCGTCGTCCCCGGGCAGGACCGTGCCGTCGGCGGCCGGGCCGGCCACCGCCGGCCTGCGGATCTCGAGGACCGCCTGCCGGGCGAAGGTGACGACCACGCCGGGGGCGATCTCCAGGTCGACGGTCCCCTCACCGAGCGCGGCGACGGTGCCGTGCAGGCCCGCCGTCGTCAGGACGGGGATGCCCGGGGTCAGCGACTCCTGCAGTGCCCGCTGCTGCTCCTGGATCTTCTTGCGCTGCCGCGCCGGCACGACGATGAGCAGCACGAAGGCCAGCACGAGGATGACGAGCGGGAACAACTCCACGACAGATGTGCCTCTCTACCGCGGCGTACCGGCCGCGGTGGGTGCGGCCCGGGACGGGGCCGCTCGGGTGCGTCGGCTGCGGCGCGGGGTATCCGGGCGACCGTGCGGAGCGCGCGCGGGCGACGCCGGACGAGTTGCGCGCCAGCGCTCCGCAGTCTATGCGTCGAACAGCGTCTCTGACGACGACCCCGGGGCCTGTGGGTCGGCTGTGACCCGACCGAGGGGGACGCCACCGCGCGGCAGCGGCTGACCGAGGTGCTGCCAGGCCGCCTCGGTGGCCACCCGGCCGCGCGGGGTGCGGGCGAGCAGGCCGGCGCGGACGAGGAACGGCTCGCACACCTCCTCCACGGTGTGCGGCTCCTCCCCCACCGCCACGGCCATCGTCGCGACGCCGACCGGCCCCCCACCGAAGCGCATCACCAGCGCCTCCAGGACGGCGCGGTCGAGCCGGTCCAGGCCGAGGTGGTCGACGTCGTAGAGGGCGAGCGCGGCCTCGGCGACCGCGCGGGTCACCCGCCCGTCGGCGCGGACCTCGGCGTAGTCGCGGACCCGGCGCAGCAGCCGGTTGGCGATGCGCGGGGTGCCCCGGGACCGGCCGGCGATCTCGGCCGAGCCGTCCGCGGTGAGCTCGACGCCCAGCAGCGCGGCACTGCGGGCCAGCACGCGCTCGAGCTCGGCCGGCTCGTAGAACTCCATCTGGCCGACGAAGCCGAACCGGTCGCGCAGCGGCCCGGTGAGCAGGCCGGCGCGGGTGGTCGCGCCGACCAGCGTGAACGGGTTGATCTCCAGCGGGATGGCGGTGGCCCCGGGCCCCTTGCCGACGACGACGTCGACCCGGAAGTCCTCCATCGCCATGTAGAGCAGTTCCTCGGCCGGCCGGGCGATCCGGTGGATCTCGTCGATGAACAGCACGTCGCCGGGCGCGAGGTTGGACAGCATCGCGGCCAGGTCGCCGGAGCGCTCGATCGCCGGGCCGCTGGTGATCTTCACCGCCGTCCCCAGCTCGGAACCGATGATCAGGGCGAGGCTGGTCTTGCCCAGCCCGGGCGGGCCGGAGAGCAGCACGTGGTCCGGCGGGCGGCCGCGCCGCTTGGCGCCCTCGAGGACGAGCTCCAGCTGGCGGGCCACCTTGGGCTGGCCGATGAAGTCGGTCAGCGAGTGCGGCCGCAGCGCCGACTCGACGACCCGCTCCTCGTCACCGGCCCCCGCCGACACCGGGACGTCGCGGGCGAGGCCCTCCGCGGGCTCGGCGGACAGCCCGCGGTCGAAGGGGCCGCTCACCGCGTCACCTGGTCACTCGCGGCCGACGGGGCCGGCACGGTCACGGAGCCGCTCACGACCGCCCCAGCATGCGCAGCGCCTGGCGCAGCAGGACGGCGACCTCGACCGAGCCCGAGGCGGTGACCTGCTCGTCGGCCAGCGGGGCGAGCTGGACGATCGCCGCGTCGGCCTCCTTGGCCGTCCAGCCCAGGCCCACCAGGGCCGAGGTCAACTGGTCACGCCACGGCGCGACGGGGGTCACGCCCGGCAGGCCGGCGGGCGCCACCACGCCGTCGAGCTGGGTGTCGGTCGTGGTCGCACCGAGCCGGTCGCGCAACTCGAGGATCAGCCGCTCGGCGCCCTTCTTGCCGATGCCCGGCACTTGCATGAGCGCCTTGACGTCGGCCATCGACACCGCGCGGCGCACCTCGCGAGGCGGGTGGATGGCCAGCACCGCCTGCGCCAGCCGCGGCCCCACGCCGTTGGCCGTCTGCAGCAGCTCGAACAGCTGGCGCTCGTCGTCGTCGGCGAAGCCGTAGAGGGTGAGCGAGTCCTCGCGGACCACCAGGCTGGTCGCCAGCCGGGCGCTCTCCCCCACCTGCAGCCGGGCGATGGTGCCCGGCGTGCACTGCACCGCCAGGCCGATGCCGCCGACCTCGACCACCGCGCCGTCGGGGGACACCGCGGCGACCCGGCCGTCGACCGACGCGATCACTTCGACAACCCCTGCCAGCGCGGCAGCGTCCGCTGCACCACCGGGGCGCCGATCCCGCCGGCCAGGGCGGCCACCCTGAGCCGCTGCTGCGCCGGCCCGCGCCAGGCGTGGCAGACCGCCAGCGCCAGCGCGTCGGCGGCGTCGGCCGGCTTGGGGGCCGCCGTGAGCCCCAGCACCCGGGTGACCATGAGGGTGACCTGCTCCTTGTCCGCGCGGCCGCTGCCGGAGATGGCGGCCTTGACCTCGCTGGGCGTGTGCCAGGCGACCGGCCGGTCGGCCTGCGCCGCGGCCAGCGCCGCCACGCCCGCGGCCTGCGCCGTCCCCGTGGCGGTGCCCTTGTTGTTCTGGGTGAAGACCCGCTCGATCGCGACGACGTCGGGCCGGTGCTCCCGCAGCAGCGCGGTGACGGCGGTGTGCAGCTCGAGCAGCCGCAGCTCCAGGTCGAGCTCCGCGGCGGTGCGCACGACCCCCACGCCGACGGCGACCGGCCGCGCGCCGGGGCGCCCGTCGACCACTCCCCACCCGCACCGGGTGAGGCCCGGGTCGATGCCCAGCACCCGCATGGAGGCGCCTCCTGATGTCAGCCGAACTGGTGTTCGACCCACGCTAACCGCCCGGGACGACAGCCGGGCACGACACGCCCGCGCCAGCTGACGTGATGGGACAGCCCCCTTGCAGGGGCCCGCCGCGAGCCCGGTGAGTCGCTGGAACGGCCACCGTTCAGAGACCCGCGCCGAGCTCGCGAGGCGTGGGGGAAGGGTGGTCCTTCACCCGATCTTCTCGAGCACCTCGTCGGAGACGTCGTAGTTGGCGTAGACGTTCTGCACGTCGTCGCAGTCCTCGAGCGCATCGATGAGCCGGAACACCTTGCCCGCGGTCTCCTCGTCGAGCTCGACCGAGACGCTGGGCACGAAGCCGGCGTCGGCGGAGTCGTAGTCGATGCCGGCGTCCTGCAGGGCGGTGCGCACGGCGACCAGGTCCGTCGGCTCGCACACGACCTCGAAGCCGTCGCCCAGGTCGCGCACCTCCTCGGCGCCGGCGTCGAGCACGGCCATGAGCACGGTGTCCTCGTCGACGCCGTCGGACTTCGGCACCACGATGACGCCCTTTCGGGAGAACAGGTAGGAGACCGAGCCGGGGTCGGCCATCGACCCGCCGTTGCGGGTCATCGCCGTGCGGACCTCCATGGCCGAGCGGTTCTTGTTGTCGGTCAGGCACTCGACGAGGACGGCGACGCCGCCGGCCGCGTAGCCCTCGTAGGTGATCGTCTGGTAGTCGACGCCGCCGGCCTCGAGACCGGCACCCCGCTTGACCGCGCGGTCGATGTTGTCGTTGGGCACCGAGCTCTTCTTCGCCTTCTGGATGGCGTCGAACAGCGTCGGGTTGCCTGCCGGGTCACCGCCGCCGGTGCGGGCCGCGACCTCGATGTTCTTGATCAGCTTGGCGAAGAGCTTGCCGCGCTTGGCGTCGATCCCGGCCTTCTTGTGCTTCGTCGTCGCCCACTTGGAGTGGTCGCTCACGAGTCCTCCTCGCTGGCGCTCGTCGGCCGCGTTCGCGGCCCCGCTGCCGTGCTCGCCGGTGAGCTCGCGAGCTCGCTCACGAGTCCTCCTCGCTGGCGCTCGTCGGCCGCGTTCGCGGCCCCGCTGCCGTGCTCGCCGCTGAGCTCGCAGGCTCGCTCACGAAGTGCCCCTCCCGTTCCCGGCGTCCACGCCGGCCTGCTCGGCCAGGTGACGGCGGACGATGTCGACGAACAGCGCGTGCACCCGGCGGTCCCCGGTCAGTTCGGGGTGAAAGCTGGTGGCCACCAGGTTTCCCTGGCGGACCGCGACGATCCTACCGTCGGCCGGTCCGCCCACGACCCGGCCGAGGACCTGCACCCCCTCCCCCGCCTGCTCCACCCACGGTGCCCGGATGAAGACGGCGTGCACCGGGCCGCCGGCCACGCCGTCGACCTCGACCCGCGACTCGAAGGAGTCCACCTGCCGGCCGAAGGCGTTGCGGCGCACGGTCACGTCCAGCCCGCCGACGGTGACCTGGTCCGGCGGGGCGTCCAGCAGCCGGTCGGCCAGCACGATCATCCCGGCGCAGGAACCGTAGACCGGCAGGCCCGCGGCCACCGCCGCGCGCAGCGGCTCGAGCAGGCCGAACCGGGCGGTCAGCCTGGCCATGGTGGTCGACTCCCCACCGGGGACGACGAGCGCGTCGACCGCGGCCAGCTCCTCGGGACGGCGGACCGTCACCGCCTCGGCGCCCAGCTCCCGCAGCGTCGCGAGGTGCTCCCGGACGTCGCCCTGCAGGGCCAGCACACCGACGACGGGGGTCCGGGACACGAGGTACCAGGCTACGGCCCGGCCGCCCGCTGCGAACTCCAGGTCAGCAGCCGCTCCAGCGGTCCCCGGCCCAGCCGCCAGCGCCACACCGACGCCAGCAGCAGGGCGGTGAGCGTGAAGCGCACCCAGGTGCCCCAGTCGTCGGAGGAGTCGACCTCCAACAGCCGGATGGCCACCAGCTGCGCGGTGTAGACCGACAGCGCCAGGGCGCCCACCGAGGCCAGCGGGTACGTCAGCCGGGGCAGCAGGTCGGCGACCACCAGGCACGCCCCGATCACGGCGACCGCGACCCCGCCGGAGCCGACCACCTCGAACGTCGTCGACGTGTGCGGCTGCGCGCCCGCGAACCAGACCGCGTCCCAGTCGCCGGAGGCACCGAAGCCGGCCTCAATCCCGTCCAGGTCCTGCCCCGGCGCCAGCTGCCGGGTGCTCAGCCAGCCGCCGAGGTAGCCCAGCACCGCGGCGCCGGTCCCGCCGGCGAGCAGGCCCGCCCGCACCCGGGCCGCTCCCAGGTCCAGCCGGCCGACCGCGAGCCCGACCAGCACGAACGCCAGCCAGACCGCGGCCGGGTAGTAGCCGGTGACCAGCAGGAAGGCGAAGGCGCCGCCCTCCTCGTCGCGCGCCGTGGCGTACTGCCCGACCGCGAGGGTGAGCGGCGGCGCGGCCAGGGCGACGACGCCGGCGGCGAGCAGCAGCCGCGCGGGCGGCCAGCGCAGGAAGGGCAGCGCCAGGACGAAGAGCACCGCGTAGACGCCGAGGATCACCGCGACGAAGGTGTCGAGCAGCTCCAGGACGCCGCCGATCGCGAAGACCCACGCCGCGCGGACCAGCACGCGGGTGCGCGCCCGGGCCAGCTCGCGGCCGGCGTACGGGGTGCGACCGCCCGAGATCAGCGCGATGGAGACCCCGGCCAGCGTGGCGAAGAGGATCGACGACCGGCCGTCGACCAGTGCCCGCCAGGTGGCCGGGTCCCAGCCCAGCTGGCCGGTGTCGCCCAGGTGCGCGCCGAACATCCCCAGGACGGCGAGGCCGCGGGCGACGTCGAGGCCGCCGATCCGCCGTCCGCCGGCGGTCTCCCGCGACGGGCGTGCGGCGACGCGATCGACCTCGTCCCGCTGCGCCGTCACGGACTCACCAGCCGCGGGTGGCGTACCGCTCGCTCTCCGGCAGGGTGGCGACGTTGATGCCGACCATCGGCTCGCCGAGCCCGCGGGAGACCTTGGCGATCACGTCGGGGTCGTCGTGGAAGGTGGTCGCCTGCACGATCGCCGCGGCGCGCTGCGCCGGGTCGCCGGACTTGAAGATGCCCGAGCCGACGAACACGCCCTCGGCACCCAGCTGCATCATCATCGCGGCGTCCGCGGGGGTGGCGATGCCGCCGGCGGTGAAGAGCACGACCGGCAGCTTCCCCAGCCGGGCCACCTCGGCGACCAGGTCGTACGGGGCGCGCAGCTCCTTGGCGGCGACGAACAGCTCGGTCTCGTCGAGCGTGCCCAGCCGGCGGATCCCGGCGCGGATGGCCCGCATGTGGCGGGTGGCCTCGACGACGTTGCCGGTCCCGGCCTCGCCCTTGGAGCGGATCATCGCCGCGCCCTCGGCGATCCGCCGCAGCGCCTCGCCCAGGTCGGTGGCGCCGCAGACGAACGGCACGGTGAACGCGCTCTTGGCGATGTGGTGCGCCTCGTCGGCCGGGGTGAGCACCTCGGACTCGTCGATGTAGTCGACCCCGAGGCTCTGCAGCACCTGCGCCTCGACGAAGTGGCCGATGCGGGCCTTGGCCATCACCGGGATCGAGACCGCCTCGATGATCCCGTCGATCATGTCGGGGTCGCTCATCCGCGCGATGCCGCCCTGGGCGCGGATGTCGGCGGGCACCCGCTCGAGAGCCATGACGGCGACCGCGCCGGCGTCCTCGGCGACGCGGGCCTGCTCCGGGGTGACGACGTCCATGATGACGCCCCCCTTGAGCTGCTCGGCCATGCCGCGCTTGACGGCCATGGTCCCGGTGGTGCTGGTGCCGGTGGTGCTGAGGGGGGTCGCGCTGTGCTCTGCCACGGGACTGCCTCGGTCTCGGACGTCGGGAGGGTCGCCCCTGATGCTACGGGCGCGCCCGGCCGCCCCCGGCGGCGCTGCCGGTGACCTCGCGCAGGTCGTCCTCGATGTCGAAGAACCGGGGCACCGGCCGGGACGCGTGCAGCCGCAGCAGGCTGGGCAGCCGGCGGGTGCGCAGCGCGGCGGTGTCCCGGACGGCGTCGTTGTAGAAGCGGCGGGCCAGGCCGATCCGGGTCGCCGTCCCGTCGAGGTCGGCCCGCAGTGCGGCCGGCACGCCGGGCAGGTCGGCGGGCAGCTCGCGCAGCTCGCGGCCGAGCGCGTTCTCCGCGTGCTCGCGGTCGCCGGACCGCGGCGCGCGGACCTCCCGGGCGCACGCCGCCAGCCGGGCGGCCCGCTCCTCCCCCACCGCGCCGGCGTGCTCGCGGGCGAGCTCGGCGGCGAGGGCCGCGCGCCGCGTCAACTGGGTGTCCAGGGCTGTCCAGGCCCGCCCGACCCGGGCCTCCAGGCGGCGCAGCCGGGTGAGCGTCCACGCCACCCAGGCGGCCAGCAGCAGGACGACGACGGCGGCGGTGAGCAGCAGCCAGACGTCGGGGGTCACGACGGGTCAGGCTAGCGCTGCACCCACCGCCGCAGGGCCGACCAGGACGGCGGGTCACCCGGGCCGGTGGCGAGGCCGGCCAGCCGCTCGTCGTCGTCGTCGGACGCGGTCACCTCGCCGCTGCCCGGCAGCACGACGGTCTCGTAGACGGCGAGCACCCGGCGGGCCACCACCGACCAGTCGTACTCCGCGGCCACCCGGCGGCCGGTCGCGGCCAGCCGCGCGCGGCGCGGGGGGTCGGCCAGCAGGTCGGAGAGGGCACGGGCGAGCTCGCGGGCGTCGCCGCGGCGGACCAGGACGCCGGCGGCGCCGTCCTCGAGCACCGCGGCGAAGGCGTCGAGGTCGCTGGCGACGACCGGCGCCCCGGCGGCGAGGGCCTCGATGAGCACGATGCCGAAGGACTCCCCCAGCAGGTTCGGCGCGCAGTACACGTCGACCGACCGCAGGAAGGCCCCCTTCTCCGCCTCGCTGAGCTCGCCGAGCAGCGACACGTGCGGCGCGAGGTCCTCGCCGAGCAGCTCCCGGACGGCGTCGGGGTCGCCGCGGCCGGCGATGAGCAGCTGCGCGCCGGGGTGCCGGCGGACGACGGTGGGCATGGCCTCGAGCAGCACCGGCAGCCCCTTGCGCGGCTCGTCGTAGCGGCCGAGGAAGCCGATGGTCGGCCCGTCGACGCCGCGGCTGCGGCCCGGGAGCGAGGGCCCCGCAGCGAACGCGCGGACGTGCACGCCGTTGGGAATGATCACTGCGTCGCCGCCGAGGTGCTCGACCTGCACGCGGCGGGCGAAGTCCGACACCGCGATCCGCCCGGAAATCTTCTCCAACCAGGGCCGCACGAGCGGGCCGAACGCGGCCAGGGTCTTGGACCGGGTCGTGGCGGCGTGGAAGGTGGCCACGATCGGGCCCTCCGCCATCATGCAGACCAGCAGGCCGACCGACGGCGGCACGGGGTCGTGCACGTGGACGACGTCGAAGTGCCCCTCGCGCAGCCAGCGGCGCACCCGGGTGGCACTGACCGGGCCGAACTGCACGCTGGCCATCGAGCCGTTGTACGGGACGGGCACGGCACGCCCGGCCCACGTCGCGTGCGCGTCGGGCAGCGACTCCTCGCGCTCGGCGGGGGCGAGCACCTCGACGTGGTGGCCCAGCCCGCGCAGCGTCTCGGCCAGGTCGCGCACGTGGTACTGCACGCCGCCGGGGACGTCCCACTGGTAGGGGCAGACCAGGCCGATGCGCATCAGGCGTCCCGCGGCGGGTCGGGTGGGACGTCCGCCCAGATCCGGCCGGGCACGTGCCAGTCCTCGGGACGCTCGGCGATGCCGGCGGTGAACGCGCCGGCCACGCCCTGCATCGCGGCGGGCACCCGGTCGCGGAGCCGGCCGGGTCCGTGGACCGGCACCTCGGGCCGGACGTCGAAGGCCCAGCCGCGGTCGGTGAACCGGCAGATCGCGGGGTGCAGCGCGGCGCCGGTCCGGGCCGCCAGCAGGGCGGGCCCACCCGGCATGGTCGCCCGCCGGCCGAAGAAGTCCACCGGGACACCGCCCGCACCCAGGTCGCGGTCGACCAGCAGGCAGACCCAGCCGCCGCCGTCCAGCCACTCGCCCAGCACCGCCGAGCTCGACCGCGGCCCTCCGGTGAGCGGGACGACGCGCATGCCCAGCGTCTCCCGGAACGCCAGGAACCGCCGGTACAGCGACTCCGGCCGCAGCCGCTCGGCCACCGTCATGAAGGGCCCGCCCAGGAAGTCCACCAGCCACACGCCGGCGGCGTCCCAGTTGCCGCTGTGCGGCAGCGCGAAGACCACGCCGCGGCCGTCGGCCCGGGCCCGCTCCATGTGCTCGACACCGGAGCTCACGGTGTCGGCCACGATCCGCTCCCGGGACAGCCGGGGCAGCCGGAACGCCTCCTGCCAGTAGCGGGCGTAGGAGCGCATCCCCCGCGTGGTCAGCTCGTCGAGCGCGGCCTCGTCCAGCCGGCCGCCGGTCGCGACCCGGAGGTTGGCGCGCAGCTGCCGCACCCCGCGGCCCTCCCGCGCGGCGGCCCAGCGGCCGGCCGCGTCGAAGGCGCCCCGCGCCACCGGCTCGGGCAACGCCCGGACCGCGCGCCAGCCAGCGGCGTAGCCGAGGTCGGTCAGCTGTGCCGTGGCGCGGGCCCGCAGCCCCGGCTGCCCGGACACCAGCCGGAGCCCGGCAGCCGTCTCCCGCGACCCCGTCCCCGCCGACCGCGCCGCCGCGGCGTCGGCCCCGGGCGCGTCGGTCACGGCACCACGCCCTGGGCGGGCGGGGCGGGCGGGGGCGGGGTGGGCAGGGCCCGACCGCGGGCCTGCCGGTGGACCTCGGCGAACCGCTGCGCGACGGTGACCGCGCTGCCCACGGTGAGCACCCACAGCGCCACGTGCAGCGCGTACGGGATGCCCAGGCCCAGGAACCCGGTACCGACCAGCACGAGGATCAGCCGCTCGGTGCGCTCGACGACGCCGACGTCGCAGCGCAGCCCCATGCCCTCGGCGCGGGCCTTGACGTAGGAGGTCAGCATCCCGAGGACCAGGCACAGCAGCGCCAGCAGCACGATGAGCCGGTTGTCCCCGGCCCCGGAGAACCACCAGACCAGCGCGCCGAAGATGGCCGCGTCGGCGGCGCGGTCGCCGGTGGAGTCCAGGACCGCGCCGAACACCGAGCCGCCGCCGCGGGCGCGCGCCAGGGCGCCGTCGAGCATGTCGAGCAGCACGAAGACGGTCACGGTGAACGCGCCCCAGAAGAGCTGCCCGGTCGCGATCAGCCCGACCGCGCCGCCGATCGCGCCGAGCGTGCCGAGCAGCGTGACCGCGTCCGGGGTGACCCCCGCGCGGGCCAGCCGGGCCACGACCGGTGCCCAGAACCGGCCCACCGCGGCGCGGGCGTTGACGCCGAGCACCTCAGGCCCCCGGCACCGGCCGGCCGTCCGGCCAGTGGTGGGCCAGCAGCGCCCGCGTCTCGCGCAGCACCTGCGGCAGCACGCGGGTCAGCCCGATGACCGGCATGAAGTTGGTGTCCCCGCCCCAGCGCGGCACCGCGTGCTGGTGCAGGTGGTCGGCGATCCCCGCGCCGGCGACCGAGCCCTGGTTCATGCCGATGTTGAACCCGTGCGCCCCGGAGACGGCACGCACCACCCGCATGGCCGTCTGGGTGAACTCGCCCAGCTCGGCGACCTCGGCGGGCGTGAGGTCGGTGTAGTCGGGCACGTGCCGGTAGGGCACCAGCATCAGGTGCCCGGCGTTGTACGGGTACAGGTTGAGGACGGCGAAGACGGTCTCGCCGCGCGCGACGACCAGCCCCTCCTCGTCGTCCATCTGCGGGATGAGGCAGAACGGGCAGTCGTGGGCGCCGGTGGGCTTGCCCTCACCGCGGATGTAGGCCATGCGGTACGGCGTCCACAGGTGCTGGAACACCGTGGTCGGCCCCTCGTCCGCGGTGACGGGGAGCCGGTACGCCTCCGGGACCTCGCCGCTCATCCGGCCACCAGGGCCTCGGCGATCGGGTCGGTGTTGGCCCGGCTGGCGACCCACTCGGCGATCGCGGGGACGGCCTTCTCCACGGGCACGCCGTTGTGCTGGCTGCCGTCGCGGAACCGGAAGGACACCGCCCCGGCCTCGGCGTCGGTCGCCCCGGCGATGAGCACGAAGGGCACCTTCTGCTTGCTGGCGGTGCGGATCTTCTTCTGCATCCGGTCGTCGGAGTCGTCGACCTCCACCCGGATGCCGCGGGCACGCAGCTGGAGCGCGACGTCCCGCAGGTAGCCGACCTGCTCGTCGGTGACCGGGATGCCGACCACCTGCACCGGCGCCAGCCACGCGGGGAACGCCCCGGCGTAGTGCTCGGTGAGGACGGCGAAGAAGCGCTCCATCGACCCGAACAGCGCCCGGTGCAGCATCACCGGGCGCTGCCGCGAGCCGTCGGCGGCGGTGTACTCCAGGCCGAAGCGCTCGGGCAGGTTGAAGTCGACCTGGATCGTCGACATCTGCCAGCTGCGGCCGATGGCGTCGCGGGCCTGGACGGAGATCTTGGGGCCGTAGAACGCCGCGCCGCCCGGGTCGGGCAGCAGCTCGAGGCCGGAGTCCAGCGCCGCCTGGCGCAGCGCCTCGGTGGCGGCCTCCCAGCTCTCGTCGGTGCCGACGGACTTCTCCGGGTCCCGTGTGGACAGCTCGAGGTGGAAGTCCGACAGGCCGTAGTCGGCCAGCAGCCCGAGGACGAAGTCGAGGAGGCCGCGCAGCTCACCGGGCATCTGCTCGGGGGTGCAGTAGATGTGCGCGTCGTCCTGGGTGAAGCCGCGGGCGCGGGTCAGCCCGTGGACGACGCCGGACTTCTCGTACCGGTAGACGGTGCCGAACTCGAACAGCCGCAGCGGCAGCTCGCGGTAGGACCGGCCGCGGGACCCGAACACCAGGTTGTGCATGGGGCAGTTCATCGGCTTGAGGTAGTAGTCCTGCCCCTGCCGGCGCACGTGGCCCTCGGTGTCGCGCTCCTCGTCGAGCTGCATGGGCGGGTACATGCCCTCGGCGTACCAGTCGAGGTGACCGGAGACCTCGAACAGCCGCGCCTTGCTGATGTGCGGGGTGTTGACGAAGGAGTAGTCGGCCTCCTCGTGCCGCCGGCGGCTGTAGTCCTCCAGCTCCCGCCGGACGACGCCGCCCTTGGGGTGGAACACGGCCAGACCCGAGCCGATCTCGTCGGGGAAGCTGAACAGGTCCAGCTCCGCACCCAGCCGGCGGTGGTCGCGCCGCTCGGCCTCGGCCACCTGCTCCAGGTGGGCCTTGTGCGCCTCCTTGCTCTCCCAGGCGGTGCCGTAGATCCGCTGCAGCTGCGGGTTCTTCTCGCTGCCCCGCCAGTAGGCGGCCGCCGACCGGGTCAGGCTGAACGCGGGGATGCTGCTGGTCCGCGGCAGGTGCGGACCGCGGCACAGGTCGGTCCAGACCAGGTCGCCGGTGCGCGCGTCCCGGTTGTCGTACATGGTCAGCTGCGCGCCGCCGACCTCGACGTCGGCGCCGTCGGCAGCCTCACCCGCGCGCCCCTTGAGCCCGATCAGCTCGAGCTTGAACGGCTCGTGCGCGAGCTCGGCCTGGGCGTCGGCGTCGCTGATCTCCCGCCGGGAGAAGTACTGGCCGGCCCTGACGATCTCCTGCATCCGCTTCTCGAGGGCCGCGAGGTCCTCGGGCGTGAAGGGCCGCTCGGGGTCGAAGTCGTAGTAGAAGCCGTTCTCCACGGGCGGCCCGATGCCCAGCCGGGTGCCCGGGAAGAGGTCCTGCACCGCCTGCGCGAGCACGTGCGCGGTCGAGTGGCGGATGACCGCGCGACCCTCGGGGCTGGCGGCGGGCACCGGCTCGACCTCGGCGTCGGCCTCGGGGGCCCAGGCGAGGTCCCTGAGGTCGCCGGTGGCCAGGTCCCGGACGACGACCGCGCCGTCGGCGCCCTTGAGCGGGATGCCGGCCGCCTTGAGCGCGTCCTGGGCCGTCGTCCCCGCCGGCACCCGGATCGAAGCGGGAGCGGCGAGGGTGGGCGCGGCTGACACGGGGGCTCCTGCGGGGTCGAGGATCGGGTACCTCCGAGCCTAGTGCGCGGCGCACGTCACCCCCGGACGCCCGGGCCGGCTCAGCCGGGCAGCACCTCGACGCGGTCGCCGACGCGCACCGTCCCCGGCCGCCGGACCTCGGCGTAGACGCCGAGGCAGTGCTTGGGGGTGCGGGTGACGGCGACCTCCACCTCGCCGAGGCGCACGGTGCGACCGACCCACGACCGCTCGTCCTCGCCTCCGGGCAGGTCGAGCAGCAGGTTGGCGCGCGGATCGTCGGCCGCGCACCCCTCGGGGACGTCGCCGGCGTCGGCGCGCGCGATCGCCCCGCGGCTGACCAGGTGCACCGCGGCGGCGTCGACCTGCGGCTCCCCGGACCGCTGCAGGCGCACCGGCCGGCCCAGGACCTCGGTGAGCGTGATCGTGTCGGCCTCGTCGTCCCCGGTGGCCACGACGCCGGCCATCTCCGGGGTGCTCTTGACCGTCACGCGCTCCCCCGTCGCGGCGTCGACGACGGTCCAGGCACGGTCGCCGACCAGGCCGGCCGGCTCGACCCGCGCCTCCCCGACGGTCCGCCCACCGAGGCTCTTCACCGGGTAGACGCTCACCTGCACGACGCTGCCCGCACTCGTCACGAGGCGACCGTACGTCCATCCCCCGAGGGCGGTCGCCGGCGGCGCAGCCGGCGCAGCTGCGCGTCGAGGTAGGGCCGCGCCCGCCGCTGGCCGCCCTCGCGGTCGATCGCGGCCTGCAGGGCGTCCAGCGCCCGGCCGAGCCGGCCGGCGTCGGGCTGCCAGCCGCGCCGCTCGCACTCCTCCAGCCAGTCGACCGGCGCCCGGTGACCGCGCTCAGCGTTGCAACGGCGGCAGGCGGCGACCTCGTTGGCCAGCCACGAGGGCCCGCCCTTGAGCCGGGGGACGACGTGCTCCGTGGTCGGCTGGACCAGGCCGCCGAGGACCCGGCCGCACCAGATGCAGGTGTCGCCGTCCCGCTCGAGCACCTCGGTCAGGCGCTCGGCGCGCCCGGGCTGGCGCGGGCGGACCGGCACGGGCGGGGCGGGTGGCCGGCGGCGGGACATCGTCCCCATGGTCCCCCGCTCCGGGCCCGCGTGCCGGGGCGTCGGCCGCGGGCTGCGCCCGGGGACCCGGTCGGAGAGGTCGCGGGGCACCCTGCCCGGACGGCGCGCTGCCCACCGATGAGAAACGGGATCGGCCAAGGTCTCCCCCACGACACCGACTCCCGGCCCCGCGACGACCTCCGCGGCCGGGCCCCAGCACACACGGAGGACCACAGATGGGCGCGATCAGGGTGCACGAGTTCACCACCGTCGACGGGGTCGTCGACGCACCGATGTGGACGATGGACTACGGCTTCCCCGACGACCTGGCCGCCTCGATCGGGGCGATCACCGCCCCGGCCACGGGCATCCTGCTGGGCCGCACGACCTTCGAGATGTTCGCGCCGGCCTGGTCGACGCGCACCGTCGAGGACGACCCGGGCGCGCCGTTCTTCAACGACACCCAGAAGTACGTCGTCTCCTCGACCCTCACCGACGCCGAGTCGGTGTGGCGCAACTCCACCGCGATCGGCGGCTACGACGCCGGCCGGATCCGCGAGCTCAAGCAGCAGGGCGACCTCTACGCCAGCGGCAGCGCCACGCTGGTGCGGGCACTGCTGGCCGACGGTCTGGTCGACGAGCTGCACCTGTACGTCTACCCGGTCGCGGTCGGCACCGGCATCCGGCTGTTCCCCGAGGGCACCGCGCAGAAGCTGTCGCTGCTGGGTGTGGAGGACCTGAGCAACGGGGTGGCCCACCTGACCTACGGGCCGGCGACCGCCTGACGACAGCCGGGTGAGCAGCGCAGCGAGTTCTGCGAGCGGGGAGCGGAGCCCGGCGCGGAGGCAGGCCGTGGGGGCCGCCCGACCCCTGGACGGCGGGAGGCCCGGGTCCGACGGACCCGGGCCTCTCATGCTGTGGGCGATACTGGGTTCGAACCAGTGACCTCTTCGGTGTGAACGAAGCGCTCTACCACTGAGCCAATCGCCCCGCGGCAGTCATTCTGCCAGACGCTCAGCGCCAGAGCGGCACCCACCCCGGCACCCAGTCCGGGACGCCCATGGCGTGCAGCACGACCACCAGGACGCCGTAGACGAAGGCGGCGGTGGCCAGCCCGACGGCCACCCGCACCCACACCCGTTGCCGGCCCAGCCACTCGGTCCACGCCCGAACGTGCCGGCGGGTGAAGTCCAGCAGCCGCTCGGCCCAGGTGAACTCGGTGGCCAGCAGGAACAACCCGGCGATGACGGTGAGCCAGCCGGGGCCGGGCAGCGGGATGGTGACCAGCCCGAAGGTCACGACCAGTGCCCCGACAGCGCCGACGACCAGCCGGTAGCCGTGGTCGAGCGGACGGCGGGCGGCCAGCCGCCGGCGCCAGTGCGTGGCGGCCACGCGCTCGCGCAGCCTGCGGTGGTGGCCCTCCTCGGACGCGCGGGGCCGCCGCGCCGCCGACACGGGAGCCACCGGCTGGCCGGTGCCGGAGGAGGCCACCGTCTCCGGACCGTTCAGCTCGGCACCTCCCCCGACGCGACGACGTCACTGGGCTCCGGCGGAGCCGAGCGGCCGGGCTCGAGGCTCACCGCGTAGCCGGTGTAGGCGTCCGACCCGGACGTTCCCGAGCCTACGGTCCGGAGCGCCGGTTGCGGCGACGTGACGTCGAAGACGCCCAGCGGGGTGGGCGCCCCGGGGCCGAGCCCCCACACCACGTACGTCTGCTCGCGGACGTCGTTGGGCGCCAGCCCCTGGGACACCACCTGCAGCTCGCCGTCGCGGGCGACGACGGTGGCGACCGTCGCGCCGTCGGCCGACAGCGGCGCGATCGTGGCCTGGCCGGGGACCAGCAGCGCGTCGACCAGTTCGGCCTGCTCGGTGGCGGCCGCCTGCGCCTCTTCGCGGGCCGAGTTGAGCACCACGTTCCACGTGCCCAGGGCGAGGATCGCCGCGACCGCGGCCGCCACGAGGGCGTTGGGCACCACCCGGCGCCACGGGGACCGCGGGTCCACCGCGCCCGCCGGCACCGGCGCCCGGTGCGCGCCCGCGGCCGAGATCTCGAACCGGTAGACGGGGACGGGGTCGTCGGTGGCCGCGGGCGGGACCGGCGGCGTCCGCTCGTCCCCCCGGGCCGGGCGCGGCAGCTGCTCGGTCTCCTCCACCGCGGCGCGCAGCCGGTCGCGCAGCCGCTCCGGGGGGTCGACCGGCGGCAGGTCGCCGACCAGGGCGCCCATGACGTCGGTCGTCTCGGTCACCGTCCGCCGGCAGCGGGGGCACGTGGGCAGGTGGGCGGCGAAGAGCTCCTCGTCCTCGGGCTCGAGCGCGTGCAGCGCCCAGCCGACGGCGAGCTCGTCGAAGGTCTCGTGCTCCTCGCGCCGCGGGTCCTGGGGAACGGTCACCGGCTCGTCCCGTCGGCCGGCGCGGACGCGCCGAGGGCGCCGCCCGGAGCGACGCCCGCGCCGCCGAGCTCCTCGCGGAGCCGGCGCATCCCGGCGAGCATGCGGGTCTTGACCGTGCCCAGCGGCGTGCTGGTCAACGCCGCGACCTCCCGCTGTGTGTAACCGCCGTAGTAGGCGAGGGTGAGCGCCTCCCGCTGGGGGGCGGGCAGGGCGCTCAGCGCGCCGCGCACCTGGTCGGACACCACCCGGCTCCACGCCTCGTCCTCGACGTCGCGCGACGACGTCGGGGACGCCAGGGCGAGGTCGTCCCCGGCCCGGGTCTGCCGGCGGCGGTGGGACTCCTCCCGGCGGACGGCGTCGACCGCCTTGTGGTGCACCATCGCCATCAGCCAGGAGGAGAAGGAGCCCCGGGCGGCGTCGAAGGCACCGGGGTCGCGCCACACGCTGAGGAAGACGTCCTGCACGACGTCCTCGGCCAGGACGTCGTCGGCGAGGATCCGCCGGGCGAGCGCGAAGGCCGGGCGGCTGTACCGGTCGTAGAGCTCGTCCACGGCGCCCCGGTCGCCCGCGCGCATGCGCAGGAGGAGGTCGGCGCCCACGGGGTCGTCCCCGACGCGCCGTGCCGGACTGCTCACGAGCCCCATCGTCACACGCGGTCTTCGCGACAGGAGGGCGACGCGGTTCAGCTGTGCCCGGAAGGGGCACACAGCGGAACGACACGCCCGGTGATCGCCGGGCGTCACCTCGGTCAGGGAAGGTCGTTGTTCGAGACATGATCAACCGCGCCACGCCCGGGTACACGTGCCCGACGACGTTGCACCTGGTCGGTCCGCAGTCGTGGACCGAGGTGCCCGCTCTGCTCAGCTACGAGGTGAGCGACCCGTTCGCCGTGCGGATCACCTTCGGCGACGGCGCCGAGGAGGACGGCATCTCCTGGCTCGTGGGCCGGGACCTGCTGCAGGCCGGCCTCGGTCAGCCCACGGGCGAGGGCGACGTCCGGCTGTGGCCGTCCCGCACGTCCGGCGACGTCCTCTTCCTGCACCTGCGCGCGCCCTCTGGCGAGGCGCTGTTCGAGGTGTCCCGCGGCACGGTCGCCGGCTTCCTCCAGCTGACCGCGAGCGTCGTCCCCTTCGGCGAGGAGTCCTCCGTGCTCGAGGTGGACGGTGAGCTCGCCGCCCTGCTGTCCAACGGCGGCGCCGACCCGACGGGTCGGTGAGCCCGGGGAGACCCCCTGCGAACCCCCACCCGGGGTCGGGTATGGTTCTCCCTGCACACAGCAACGCGGACGTGGCTCAGTTGGTAGAGCATCACCTTGCCAAGGTGAGGGTCGCGGGTTCGAATCCCGTCGTCCGCTCGGAACCTCGGGCGCTGGTCGTCAGATCGGCGCCCCCGTGCGGTGGAGTGGCCGAGAGGCGAGGCAACGGCCTGCAAAGCCGTCTACACGGGTTCAAATCCCGTCTCCACCTCGGCCCCGCCGAGAACGGTGGAGCGGACCGGCCGGTCGGCCGGAACGGGCGATTGGCTCAGTGGTAGAGCGCTACCTTGACACGGTAGAGGTCACTGGTTCGAACCCAGTATCGCCCACGGCGCGAGAGGCCCGGGTCCCACGGACCCGGGCCTCTCGCCGTTCCCGGAGATGGACGCCCGCCCGGGACCGGTGTCCCCCCGCCGTCGGCGACCCGTCAGTCGAGGGCCGGCGCCACGCGTTCTGCCCAGAAGCGCTCCACCTGCGCCTCGAGCTCCTCGACGGTCCCGCTGTTGTCGAGAACGACGTCGGCCACCGCGCGGCGCTGCTCGTCGGTCGCCTGCGCCGCGATCCGGGCCCGGGCGTCCTCCTCGGACAACCCCCGGCCGACCAGCCGCCGCACCCGGGTGTCCCGGTCGGCCTGCACGACGAGCACCAGGTCGTACGAGCCGGCCTGGCCGGTCTCGACGAGCAGTGGCACGTCCTGCACCACCACCGCGTCCGGCGGCGCCGCGGCGACCAGCTCGGCCGCGCGGGCCCGCACCAGCGGGTGCACGATCCCGTCGAGCCGGCGGCGGGCGTCGGGGTCGGCGAACACCACGGCGGCGAGGGCCGGGCGGTCCAGGGCGCCGTCGGGGGTCAGCACGCCCCGCCCGAACGCCGCAACGACGGCCTGCAGGCCCGGCGTGCCCGGCTCGACGACCTCGCGGGCGATGCGGTCGGCGTCGACGACCCGCGCGCCGCGGGCGGCCAGCAGGCCGGCCACCGTGCTCTTGCCCGATCCGATCCCGCCGGTCAGCCCGATCCGCAGCACGCACGGACAGTAGCCAGCGCCCGGGAGACGGTCACGGACGGGTAACACCCACCTGTCGTGCCCGGCGCGTCGCTCCAGTCACACGTGCCCCATGGGCAACTCTCTCCCCGGCGATCTCCCCCGCCCAGAGAGGCAGAACCGACCATGTCCCGTCCCGCGCACGCCGCCCCCTCGTCGACCCCCGCCGCCACCCGACGCAGCCCCGGTCGGCACCGGCTCGACCGCCCCACCGGCGTGCGGTGCACGGACCTGCCCATGGTCCGCGAGCGGCTGGAGCGCAACGCCGCCCGTCCGCGCAACGCCTTCCTCCGCTGGCTGTCGGCGACCGCCCCGGCCGGCCGGCACACCTGGCAGTTCCTCGCGAACTCCGGCGGCCGCCCGCGCACCGCGTTCGCGATCATCCTCAGCCTCTGAGCAAGGACCCCGTCCCACCCGGCCGCCCGGCCCTGCAGGGTCCCGCCGCGAGCCTGCGGGTGGCGGGGGCAGGGGTCCTCCGATCGTCCCTCTTCGGGGATGGGAGGGACGACCGAGGCCCGGGACCCCGCGGGGTCCCGGGCCTCGGCCTCAGGTGGTGCTGCTCAGCCGCGCTGAGCGCGGGTCACTCGCCGCCGGCGAGCTTGGCCCGCAGAGCCGCGAGCGCCTCGTCACTGGCGAGGGTCCCGGCGGAGGTGTCCCCGGTCTCGACCTCGCCGCTGGAGTAGTTGCCGCCGGCCGCGGCCTCGGCGTCGGCCTCGCGAGCCGCCGCGATCTGCTTGCGGTGCGCCTCGAAGCGGGACTGGGCCTCGGCGTACTGCCGCTCCCACGTCTCGCGGGCCTCCTCGTAGCCCTCGAGCCACTCGCCGGTCTCCGGGTCGAAGCCCTCGGGGTAGATGTAGTTGCCCTGGTCGTCGTACGAGGCGGCCATGCCGTAGGCGGCCGGGTCGAACTGCTCCTCGTCGCCGATGACGCCTTCGTTGGCCTGCTTGAGGGACAGCGAGATGCGGCGCCGGTCGAGGTCGATGTCGATGACCTTGACCAGGATCTCGTCGCCGACCTGCACGACCTGCTCGGGGATCTCGACGTGGCGCTCGGCCAGCTCGGAGATGTGCACCAGACCCTCGATGCCCTCGTCGACGCGGACGAACGCACCGAACGGCACCAGCTTGGTGACCTTGCCGGGCACGACCTGGCCGATCTGGTGGGTCCGGGCGAACTGGCGCCACGGGTCCTCCTGCGTCGCCTTGAGCGACAGCGAGACCCGCTCGCGGTCCAGGTCGACGTCGAGGACCTCGACGGTGACCTCCTGGCCGACCTCGACGACCTCGGACGGGTGGTCGATGTGCTTCCAGGACAGCTCGGAGACGTGCACCAGACCGTCGACGCCGCCCAGGTCCACGAACGCACCGAAGTTGACGATGGAGGAGACGACGCCGGTGCGGACCTGGCCCTTGGCGAGCTTGTTGAGGAACTCGCTGCGGACCTCGGACTGGGTCTGCTCCAGCCACTGCCGGCGGGAGAGGACGACGTTGTTGCGGTTCTTGTCGAGCTCGATGATCTTCGCCTCGAGCTCGCGGCCCACGTAGGGCTGCAGGTCGCGGACGCGGCGCATCTCGACCAGCGAGGCGGGGAGGAACCCGCGCAGGCCGATGTCGAGGATGAGGCCACCCTTGACGACCTCGATGACGGTGCCGGTGACGACCTCGTCGGCTTCCTTCTTCGCCTCGATCGTGCCCCAGGCGCGCTCGTACTGGGCGCGCTTCTTGGACAGGATCAAACGGCCTTCCTTGTCCTCCTTCTGGAGGACGAGGGCTTCCACCTCGTCGCCGACGCTCACGACCTCGTTGGGGTCGACGTCGTGCTTGATGGACAGCTCGCGCGAGGGGATGACGCCCTCGGTCTTGTAGCCGATGTCCAGCAGCACCTCGTCCCGGTCGACCTTGACGATGACGCCTTCGACGATGTCGCCGTCGTTGAAGTACTTGATCGTCTGGTCGATGGCGGCGAGGAAGTCCTCGGCGGTGCCGATGTCGTTGACGGCGACCTGGGGGGTGCTGTTAGGACGGACCTGGGTGGAGGTCATGTGGTCGAGTGCTCCGGACGGGGGGTGCGTAGGGACAGGACGACCCGCGGCCGGGTGACCGCGGGGAGCGGGGAGAGCCGGCGCGCGCCGATCCCGACGGGGACAGCACTGACAGACCTCTGGCGCATTCCCATGGTACGGAGCCCGGCACCGCCCGGTCCACCTGGGTCGACCCCCTCGCCGGGACCTCCCGGCGTGTCACGATCGGCGTGTCATGGACACCCCGGCCGCACCCCCACCCGCCCTGTCCCTCGCCGACGACGGCTACCCGGCGCCCAGCGGTGTCGCCCGCCGGCCGGCGGGGACGGCGGAGTCGGTGCGGGCCAACCGCCGGTGGTGGGACGCCGCGGCGCCGGCCTACCTGGCCGAGCACGGCGGCGACCTCGGGGACGTCGACTTCCTGTGGTGCCCCGAGGGGCTGCGCGAGTCCGAGGCGCACCTGCTCGGGGACGTCGCCGGCCGCCGGGCGCTCGAGGTCGGCTGCGGGTCGGCGCCGTGCGCGCGCTGGCTGCGCCGGGAGGGGGCCGACGTCGTCGCCCTCGACCTGTCCGGCGGGATGCTGGCCCGGGCCGCCGCGCTCAACCGCGCCACCGGCATCGACGTCCCGCTGCTGCAGGCCGACGTCGGGGCGCTGCCCCTGACGACGGGGAGCGTCGACCTGGCCTGCTCGGCGTTCGGCGGGCTGCCGTTCGTCGCCGACGTCGAGGGCGCGCTGGCCGAGGTGGGGCGGGTGCTGCGGCCCGGCGGGCGCTTCGTCGCCTCGGTGAACCACCCGTTCCGCTGGCCGCTGCCCGACTCCCCGGAGCCGGAGGACCTGCGGGTCGTCTCCTCCTACTTCGACCGGACGCCGTACGTGGAGACCGGGGAGGACGGCGGGACCGTCTACGTCGAGCACCACCGCACGGTCGGCGACTGGGTGCGGGCGGTGGTCGGCGCGGGGTTCGTCCTCGAGGACCTGGTCGAGCCGGAGTGGACGCCGGGCCGCACGCAGGAGTGGGGTCAGTGGTCACCCGCCCGCGGCGCGCTGGTCCCCGGGACGCTGCTCCTGGTCTGTCTCAAACCCCGCTGAGGACGGAGCGGCCCGGATGCAGGGGCCCGCGCCGAGCGTGCGAGGCGTGGGGGGCATCCGGGTCCTTTACCAGACGTCGCCGTCGCGCCAGTCGCAGGTCAGGGACCCGTCGAGGTCGAGCGGTACGGCGTGGGGGAGGACGAGGACCGCCCCGTCGTCCTCCGGGGTGCGGACGGTCCCCGCCGGACCGAGCACGGACGTCGGCCCGCGCCACCGCTGCCACCCCCGGTGGGCGTAGAGGGCGGCGCCGTCGTCGGTCGCGCCCAGGGCGCCGAGGTCGTACGCGTCGCGGACGACGTCCTCGAGCCGGGCCATGAGCGCCGACGCGACGCCGCTGCGGCGGTGGGCCGGCGCGACGGCGACCGCCTCGACGTAGCCGGTGCGCAGCGCTCGGCCGCCGTGGAGCAGCCGGCGCTGGACCACGGCGCCGTGGCCGACCAGCTGCCTGCCGTCCCACGCCAGCGCGTGCAGCCCGCCGAGGGCGTGGTCCCAGTCCTCGTCGTCGAAGTCGCCGTCGAACGCGTCGTCGAGCAGCGCCCGGGCCGCGGCGAGGGTCCGCGCCGGCAGGTGGGCGGTGTGCCGCAGCTCGACGGTGGCCATCCCGGGATCCTCGCAGCCCGACCCTCGACCTCGAGTCGAGGGTGAGAGCCGGGCGTGGTCCGCGCCGATCGTGGTGACACCGCGAGCCCGGCCGGGGACGGCACCCGGCAGGGTGGACCGGTCGCGGGGCCCGGAGGGCCTCCCGACCGGGGCACGGGCAGCGGCCGGCCCCGTCCCGGGGCCCGCCCTGAGCCTGCGAAGGGTGGGGAGGACGGGGTCCTTCTTCAGTGCGCGGCCTCGTTCCAGGTCCGACCGAAGCCCACCGACACCTCCAGCGGCACCGAGAGCTGCGCGGCGCCGGCCATCTCGCGGCGCACCAGGGCCTCCAGGGCCTCCCGCTCCCCTGGCGCCACCTCGAGCACCAGCTCGTCGTGCACCTGCAGCAGCATCCGGGAGCGCAGCCCCTCGGCGGCGATCGCCTCCTCCACGCGCAGCATGGCGACCTTGATGACGTCGGCCGCCGAGCCCTGGATGGGGGCGTTGAGCGCCATCCGCTCGGCCATCTGGCGCCGCTGCCCGTTGTCACTGGTCAGGTCGGGCAGGTAGCGGCGGCGGCCCAGCGTCGTCTCGGTGTACCCGGTCTGCCGGGCGTCGTCGACGACGCCGTCGAGGTACTCGCGGATGCCGCCGAAGCGCTCGAAATAGGCGTGCATCTGCTCGCGCGCCTCCTCGACGGAGATGCGCAGCTGCCCGGCCAGCCCGTACGCCGACAGCCCGTAGGCCAGGCCGTAGCTCATCGCCTTGATCCGGCGGCGCATCTCCGGGTCGACGTCCTCGATCGGGATGTCGTAGGCCCGGGACGCGACGAAGGAGTGCAGGTCCTCCCCCGAGGTGAAGGCCTCGATGAGCCCCTCGTCGCCGGACAGGTGGGCCATGATCCGCATCTCGATCTGGCTGTAGTCCGCCGTCATCAGGGACTCGTGGCCGGCCCCGACGACGAACGCCTGCCGGATCCGGCGGCCCTCGGCGGTGCGGATCGGGATGTTCTGCAGGTTCGGGTCGATCGAGGACAGCCGGCCGGTGGCGGCGATCGTCTGCTGGTACGTGGTGTGGACGCGCCCCACCTCGTCGACCATCGGGATGAGGCCGTCGATGACGGTGCGCAGCCGGGTGACGTCGCGGTGCCGGAGCAGGTGCTCGAGGAACGGGTGACCGGTCTGCGCCAGCAGGTTGGTCAGCGCCTCGGCGTCGGTCGTGTAGCCGGACTTGATCTTCTTGGTCTTGGGCAGGCCCAGTTCGTCGAACAGCACGGCCTGCAGCTGCTTGGGCGAGCCGAGGTTCACCTCGCGGCCGATGACCGCGTAGGCCTCGGCGGCCGCGGCGGCCACGCCGTCGGCGAACTCCCGCTGCAGCTCGTGCAGGAAGTCCAGGTCGGCGGCGATGCCGCGCTGCTCCATTCGGGCGAGCACGAAGGTGAGCGGCAGCTCCATCCCGCCGAGCAGCGCGTCACCGCCGCGCTGGCCGAGCACGGACTCCAGCGCGTCGGAGAGGTCGTTGACCGCCACGGCCTTGAGGACGTCGGCGTGCGCGGCCTCCCGGGCGAGGTCCTCCTCGGAGGGCCCCATGCCGTCGAGGGTCAGCTGGGACTCCTCGGCGGCGTCGTCCTTCAGCTCGCGGCGCAGGTAGCGGACAGCGAGGTCGGCCAGGTCGAACGAGCGCTGCCCGGGCAGCGCCAGATAGGCGGCCAGCGCGGTGTCGCTGACCACGCCGGCGAGGTCCCAGCCGCGCGCCCAGACGGCCAGCAGCGGGCCCTTCACCTCGTGCACGACCTTCTGCGTGGCCGGGTCGGCCAGCCAGTCGGCCAGCGCCTGCTCGTCGGCGGCGTCGAGGTCGGGGCCCAGGTCGACGAAGGTGGCGTGGTCGTCGGCCGCGGCCAGCGCCAGGCCGGTCAGCTCGCCGGTGCCCCGGCCCCAGGTGCCCCGGAAGATCAGCCCGGTGCGGCTGGTGCGGGCGTGCTGGTCCAGCCAGGCGCCCAGCCCGCCCGCGGGCACCTCGTCCTCGGTGACGTCGAAGCCACCCTCGGCCTCCGGCTCGGCGCTGGTGAGCGTGGCGAACAGCCGGTCGCGCAGCACCCGGAACTGCAGGTTGTCGAAGAGAGTGTGCACCTCGTTGCGGTCCCACGGGCGGACGGCGAGGTCGGCCGGGCCCACCTCCAGCGACACGGCGCGGTCGAGCTCGGTCAGCCGGCGGTTCTGCAGCACCGAGGACAGGTGCTCGCGCAGCTTGTCGCCGACCTTGCCCTTCACCGTGTCGACCTGGTCGACCAGCGCGTCGAGCGAGCCGTACTCGCGGATCCACTTGGCCGCGGTCTTCTCCCCCACGCTCGGGATGCTGGGCAGGTTGTCGCTGGGGTCGCCCCGCAGCGCCGCGAAGTCGGGGTACTGCGCCGGCGACAGGCCGTACTTGGCCTCGACCTCCTCCGGCGTGAACCGGGTCAGGTCGGAGACCCCCTTGCGCGGGTAGAGCACGGTGACGTGCTCGTTGACCAGCTGCAGCGCGTCGCGGTCGCCGGTGCAGATGAGCACGTCCATGCCCTGCTCGACGGCGGCCACGGTGAGGGTGGCGATGACGTCGTCGGCCTCGTAGCCCTCGGCGGTGATGACCGGGACGTGCAGCGCGGCCAGCACCTCCTGGATGAGGCTGACCTGGCCGCGGAAGTCGGTCGGGCTCTCGCTGCGGTTGGCCTTGTACTCCGCGTAGATCTCGCTGCGGAAGGTCTTGCGCCCCACGTCGAAGGCGACCGCCACGTGCGTCGGCTGCTCGTCGCGCAGCACGTTGATCAGCATCGAGGTGAAGCCGTACACCGCGTTGGTCGGCTGCCCGGTCGTCGTCGAGAAGTTCTCGACAGGCAGCGCGAAGAAGGCGCGGTAGGCCAGCGAGTGCCCGTCGAGCAGCAGCAGCCGAGGACGCGTGCCGTCAGCGGCGGGGAGGGCAAGGCTGGGCGCGGGGGCGGAGACCGGAGCGGACATCGCCGACGATCCTAAGAGGACCCACCGACGCCCCGGGTTCGACGAGCCCCGGCCGTCCCCCGGAACGGTGCTGGCTACGGTGCCGGGGTGACCGTGGACCGCCCCGCCTGGCTCGACGCCGGGCAGATGAGCCCCCTGGACGACAAGCTCGGCATCCGGATCACCGACTTCGACCCCGACCACGTCGTCGGCACCATGCCGGTCGAGGGCAACCAGCAGCCGTTCGGGCTGCTGCACGGCGGCGCCACCTGCTCGCTGGTCGAGACGGTCGGCTCCTGGGCCGCGGCGCTGGGGGCGGGCCCCGGCCGGCAGGCCGTCGGCGTGGAGCTCAACGTCAGCTACCTGCGGGCCGCCACCCAGGGGACCGTCACCGCCGTGGCCACGCCGGTCCGCCGAGGGCGGACGCTGGCCACCTTCACGATCGAGGTCACCGACGAGCAGGGCCGCGTCACCGCGACCGCCCGGCTCACGTGCATGCTCCTGGCCGCTTGATCCGGCCCTCCTGCAGGGGCCCGCCGCGAGCCTGCGAGTGGCGGGGGACAGGAGGGTCCTTCTTCAGCCTTCGGCCGCGTCGGGGAGTGGCAGCAGGCGGGCGGGCACGCGCCGGCGCACCGGCGGACGGCGTGGCACCGGGACGGCACCTCCGCCGCGCTGCCAGGCCGCCAGCGTCCGCGCGAGGGTCTCCCGCGGCACGATCCGCCGGGTGGTCAGCGGCGCGAACCCCATCCGGGCGAAGAAGCGCTGCCGCTCGGCCTCGTGCCCGCCGACGGCCCCGACGACGTGCGCGGCGCCCATCTCGGAGGCGTACGCCACGGCGGCCGACAGCAGCGCGGCACCGGCGCCGCAGCGGCGGTGGTCGCGGTGGACGACGAGGTTGTCGACGGTCACCTGCGGGACGCCGAGCACCACCGACAGCGGGTCGACGCCGAGCACGGCCAGGCCCACGGCCAGCTCGCGACCGTCGCCACCGCCGTCCGGGGCGTTCGGGCCGGGCAGCACGGCGAGCACGACCCGGTGCGCCGGGTGGGCGAGCAGCCGGCGGAAGCCTGCGGCCGCCGCGGCCCCGGGGGTCTGCCCGGTCAGCACCCCCTCGGCGTGGGCCTCGGCGCGGTGCTGGCGCACCAGGGTGAGCACGGCGGGCAGGTCGGCGGGACGCGCGGTGCGCGCCGTGACGCGGGACCGGGAACCGGGAACTGACACGGGGGCCTCCCTGGACGGTGGCCAGAGCCTGCACCCGCCGGCGGGCGTGATCACGACGGCGCGCCGCCCGTGGGACGGGCGTGACGGGTGCGGCGTGTCGCGGAGAGGTAACAGCTGGGCCGCGAGGACGTCGAACCGCAACACCGCTGGGTTACCGTCGCCCGTCATGCACAGAGCCAGGGAGGTCGAGTGACGCACGCACCAGGCCGTGTACCGGGACGCGGTGCACCCAGGGGACCCGGCCCCGCCCGGCGCCGGTCCGCGCGGGGAACCCGCGCCTCCGGTGGCCGGATGCTGCTCCGGCTGCTCCTGCTGACCGTCCTCGGCGGCCTCGCCCTGACGCTTGCACCCGCGGCCGCGTCGGCGCAGACCGAGGAGCCCGCGGCCACCGAGCAGGTGTCGGGCACCCTGCGGACCAACGTCATCGGGCCGGTCGAGGGCGTGGAGGTGGTCGTCACGACCGCCGACGGCGACGAGGTCGACACCGTGGAGACCGACGAGAACGGTCAGTGGGCGGTCCCGGTGCCCGGTCCGGGCCAGTACACGGTCACCATCGACGCCGAGGACCTGCCCGAGGGCGTCGTCCTCACCGGGGAGAACACCCGCACGGTCACCGTCGACGCCGGCCGCAACCAGGGCGTGATCATCGCGCTCAGCGACGGCAGCCGGGAGGCCGGCGGCGGCACGGTCCGGTGGATCCAGCTGTTCGTCGAGGGCCTGCGCTTCGGCCTGCTCATCGCCATGGCGGCGGTCGGCCTCTCGCTGATCTTCGGCACCACCGGGCTGACCAACTTCGCGCACGGCGAGCTGGTCACCATCGGTGCGATGGCCGCGTGGTTCATCAACGTGGACGGCGGCGTGCCGCTGATCCCGGCCGCACTGATCGCCATGGTGATCGGCGCGGGGGTCGGAGCGCTCAACGAGCTGGCGATCTGGCGGCCGCTGCGCCGGCGCGGCACCGGCCTGGTCGCCGCGCTGGTCATCTCGATCGGCCTGTCGCTGCTGCTGCGCTACCTGTACCAGATCATCTTCGGCGGCGGCTCGGAGGCGTACGCGGACTACCGCGGCCAGCGGGCGGTCGACTACGGCCCGTTCACCATGACCAACGCCGACCTGGCGTCGATCGTCATCGCGCTGGTCGTCCTGGTGCTGGTGGCCGTCATGCTGCAGCGCACCAAGATCGGCAAGGCGATGCGGGCGGTCGCCGACAACCGCGACCTGGCGGCGTCGTCGGGCATCAACGTCAACCGGGTGATCCTGGTCGTCTGGATGATGGGCGGCGCGCTGGCGGCCCTCGGCGGCGTCCTGCTCGGCCTCTCCGACGAGGTGCAGTGGGACATGGGCTTCCGGTTGCTGCTGCTGATGTTCGCCGGGGTCACCCTCGGTGGTCTCGGCACCGCCTACGGCGCCCTCGTGGGCAGCATCGTGGTGGGTGTCTTCGTGCAGATGTCGACGCTGGTCATCCCGAACGACGTCAAGTACGTCGGCGGGCTGCTCCTGCTGATCGTCATCCTGATCGTGCGGCCGCAGGGCATCCTCGGCAGCCGGGTGAGAGTGGGCTGAACGATGGGTGAGCTGATCGACGCCCTGGCCATCGCGCTCAAGGCCGGCCTGGGCTTCCAGGCCGTCTTTCTCGCGCTGCTGGCCATCGGCATCAACGTGCAGTTCGGCTACGCCGGGCTGCTGAACTTCGGGCAGATCGCCTTCGCGATGCTCGGCGGCTACGGCATCGCCATCTCGGTGAGCCAGTGGGGGCTGCCGTTCTGGGTCGGCGTCGTCGTCGGCCTGCTCGCGGCGGTCGTCCTGGCCCTGCTGCTGGGTCTGCCGACCCTGCGGCTGCGCGCGGACTACCTCGCCATCGCGACCATCGCGGCGGCCGAGGGGCTGCGGCTGCTGTTCCGCTCGGTGTCGGCCACCCCGGTCACCAACGGCACCCGGGGGCTGTCCGGCTTCAACGCCGACTTCGTGGCCATGGCGCCGTGGGACACCTCCCGCCGCTACCCGATCCTGGGCACCCAGTGGAGCGGCGCCGAGCTGTGGGTCACCACGGTGGGCTGGGTCCTCGTCGCGCTGTCCTGCCTGCTGATCTGGCTGCTGGTGCGCAGCCCCTGGGGCCGGGTGGTGAAGTCCATCCGCGAGGACGAGGACGCCGTGCGCTCCCTCGGCAAGAACGTCTACGTCTACAAGATGCAGGCGCTGGTCCTCGGCGGCGTGCTCGGCGCCCTGGGCGGCATGGTGTACGCGCTCGGCACCGCGTCGGCCAACCCCGACCAGTACCAGAACGCCAACACGTTCCTGGCCTACGCCGCCCTCATCCTCGGGGGCGCGGCCCGCGTCCTCGGCCCGGTCGTCGGTGCGATGCTGATGTTCTTCATCATCCAGTTCGCCGACACCGGGCTGCGTACGCTCATCGGCAACGGTGTCATCCCCGAGGACCTGCTCTCGGCGACCGACGTGGCGCAGATCCGGTTCGTGCTGATCGGGCTCGGACTCATGCTGCTGCTGGTCTTCCGACCACAGGGCATCTTCGGCGACCGACGAGAGGTGATGCTCGATGCCCGCTGACCCGACCCCCGGACAGCCGGCCCCGCACGGCGCGCACGCCTCCGGCGCGACGGCCTCCTCCGGCGCCGCCCCGGGCGCCTCGGCCCCGGAGCCCGCCTGGCGGACGGGTGACGCGCCGCGCCGGGTGGCCCAGGCGGCGCTCAAGGACCTCCCGTGGGAGGTCGGGGTGGCCAAGCCCGACCCGGCCATCGTCGTCGACGGGGTCACCCGCACGTTCGGCGGCCTCACCGCGGTGTCGGTCGACCACCTGGAGGTGCAGCGCGGCGGCATCACCGGCCTGATCGGGCCCAACGGTGCCGGCAAGACCACGCTGTTCAACCTGCTGACCGGGTTCGACCAGCCCAACACCGGGACGTGGTCCTTCGACGGCCGCCCGCTGGGCAAGCTCGCGCCGCACCAGGTGGCCCGGCTGGGCGTCGTCCGCACCTTCCAGCTGACCAAGGCGCTGTCGCGCCTGACCGTGCTGCAGAACATGCTGCTCGGGGCACAGGGGCAGCGCGGCGAGAGCTTCCTGCGCGCGCTGGTCCCCGGCATCTGGCGCGGCCAGGAGCAGGCGAACACCGAGAAGGCGATGGACCTGCTCACCCGGTTCAAGCTGGACCGGAAGAAGGACGACTTCGCCGGGACGCTCTCGGGCGGCCAGCGCAAGCTGCTGGAGATGGCCCGCGCGCTGATGAGCGACCCGAAGGTCGTCATGCTCGACGAGCCGATGGCCGGCGTGAACCCGGCCCTCACCCAGAGCCTGCTGGGCCACGTCAAGGACCTGCGCGAGCAGGGCATGACGGTGGTCTTCGTCGAGCACGACATGGACGTCGTCCGCGACATCAGCGACTGGGTGATCGTCATGGCCGCCGGCAAGGTGATCGCCGAGGGCCCCCCGGAGTCGATCAGCCAGAACCAGGCGGTCGTCGACGCCTACCTCGGCGCGCACCACGACGCCCCGCTCACCGTCGAGGAGGAGGACCGCGTCCTCGCCGAGGCCGAGGCCGCCATCGCCCGCGAGGAGAACGCCGACGGCGACGTCATCGGCTCCGAGACCCGACGCCAGGAGGACCGATGAGCACCATGGACGACCCGGCCATGGAGGACCCGATGTTCCAGGTCGGGCACTCCGACGGCGGCACGCCCGATCAGCGGGCGGTCGCCGGGGAGCTGTCCCGGGCCGAGCTCGCCGCCACCCGCGAGGAGCACGCGCGGCTCGCCGAGGGCGCGCTGGTGCGGGCCGACGAGCTGGTCGCCGGGTACGTGCCCGGCGTCAACATCCTCAACGGCTGCGACTTCTACCTGCAGGACGGCGAGCTCGTCGGCATCATCGGCCCGAACGGCGCCGGCAAGTCCACGCTGCTCAAGACGCTGTTCGGGCTCATCCCGGTGCGCTCGGGCACGGTCAGCCTCCGCGGCGAGGACATCACGTCTGCGCCGGCCCACCGGCTGGTCTCCCTCGGCGTCGGCTACGTGCCGCAGAACAACAACGTGTTCCCCTCACTGACCATCGAGGAGAACATGCAGATGGGCGCCTACCTGCGGCCGAAGGTCTTCCGCGAGCGCTTCGACTACGTGGCCGACCTGTTCCCGCTGCTCGGGGAGCGCCGCAAGATCAAGGCCGGGTCGCTGTCCGGCGGTGAGCGGCAGATGGTGGCCATGGGCCGGGCGCTGATGATGGAGCCGTCCGTCCTCCTGCTCGACGAGCCGTCGGCCGGTCTCTCCCCCGCCTACCAGGACGAGGTGTTCATCCGCTGCCGGCGGATCAACGCGACCGGCGTCTCGATCATCATGGTCGAGCAGAACGCCCGCCGGTGCCTGCAGATCTGCGACCGCGGCTACGTCCTCGACCAGGGTCGCAACGCCTACACCGACACCGGTGAGTCGCTGATGCACGACCCGAAGGTCATCGAGCTCTACCTGGGGACGCTGGCCAAGGCCCACTGAGGAAGGACCCCGCTGCCCCCCACCACTCGCGAGCTCGTGGCGGGACCCTGCAGCGGGGCCGTTCCAGTGCCTCACCCCGATGGCGCCGGTCTCCTATGGGGCCGGCGCCGTCGTGCTGGGTAGCCCCGGGGCATGAACTGGACCTGGGAGCTGCGGTCCCGCGACGGCGGGATGAACGGCCTGGAGTTCGCCCGGTGCACGACGGCGAGCGGCTTCTCCCGCGTGCTGGTGCACGCCGCGCCCGCCCAGCTGCACCTGGAGGTGCGGGCCGACGACGGCGGGCTGGTGCTGCGGGCCGACGCCGACCGGGACGGGGACTACTCCCCCGTCACGCTGCTGGAGTTCGACGGCGGGCAGGTCCGCCGCCGCGAGGTCTGGCCGGAGCCGGAGCTGTACGGCCTGCCGGTGCTGCTGCCCGGCGGTGAGGTCGGCGTCCTGACCTCCTGGGAGCACGCCGACGACCACAGCTGGTGGCGCTGGTCGGTCGAGTTCTCCAACCACACCGGCCGGCCGGCCGACTGGCGACCGGCCGGACAGCACCTGCAGCGCTGACGGGGCCGGACACACCGGTGGCCCGGCACCCACGCGGGGTGCCGGGCCACCGGGCCGGTCGGTCAGGCGCCACGTCGGACGCCTGCGGGGATCAACGCGCCGGGCCGATGCCCTGCGAGTTGAGACCCTCGATGATGCGGGCGGACTCCTCGAAGCCGATCACCACGACGGCGTCAGGGGCGAAGTCGACCATCTGCTGGATCTCGGCGTCGTAGTTTGCCGCCTGCGGGTCGTAGGTCAGCGACTGGATGGCGTCCTCGGCGAGGCCGGCCGCGATCAGGTTCTCGCGGGTGTTCTCCGCCAGACCGGTGCCGTACGGGTCGTTCAGCGCCATGATCCCGACGGTGTTGTTGCCGTCGTTGATGATCAGGTCCGACAGCGCCCGGGCCTGCAGCGTGTCCGGGGGCGCGCTGCGGAAGTACAGCCCGTTGTCGTTGTAGTCGGTGAACTGATCGGAGGTGTTCGCCGGCGAGAACTGGACGACGCCGGACCCGGTGATCCGGTCGATGACCGTCAGGCTGACCCCCGAGGACGCCGCACCGATGATCGCGTTGACGCCACCCTGCAGCAGGCGGTCGACCGTCTGCGTCGCGGTGTCGGTCGAGGCGTCGCCGGAGTCACCCTCGGTGAGCTGGACCGGCTGGCCCAGCGCGCCGCCGGCGGCGTTGACGTCGTTGACCGCCAGGCGGGCGCCGGCGACCTCGGGCGGGCCGAGGAAGGCGAGGTTGCCGGTCAGCGGCAGCAGGGTGCCGATCACCAGCGGCCCGCCGGAGGCGCCGGCCGCGGCGGGGGCCGGGCCCTCGTCGGTGGTGGCGTTGGCCTCGTCGCCGGCGAGGACGTACTCGGTGGCGTCCTGGTCGAGCTGGTTGTCCTCGCCGAACTGCAGGATGCCGAAGCTGGCCTCCGCCGGCTCACCGGCCTCGGTGAAGCTCAGCGGACCGGAGATGCCGTCGTAGTCGACGTTCCCGCCGTTGTTGAGGATCTCCAGGCAGGCCGTGAAGTCGGCGCACTGCTCGCCGCCCACGGTGATCCCGTTGATGAACTCCTTGAAGACGTTGGCGTCGTTGGTGCCGGCCGCCTGCGCGGCGAGCGCCGTGACGATGATCGCGTCGTAGGTCTCGCCGGCGTAGTTGTAGTCCTGCAGGTTCGGGTCGATCTCGAGCAGCCGGTCGGTGAACTCCGAGCCGAGGTCGGTGAGCGGCGTCGTCCCCTTCATACCGGCCAGCGAGCCGTCCTCGGAGAAGGACTCACCCAGGGCGTTGCCCATGTTGCCGTCGGTGCCGTAGACGTTGACCTGCCGCTCGCCGCCGTCGCCGGCCGCGTCGCCACCGCCACCGCCACCGCCGCCGTCGTCGCCACCGCCGCCGCAGGCGGTGAGGACGAGGAGGGCCGCAGCCGCGACGGCGGCGTTGCGCGCGAGGATGCCTGTGCGCATCAAACAACTCCCACTGTGGTGTCGGTCGTGCACCAGTCCGCCCGGGCGGGCGACCGGTCAGTGGGGGGAAGGTAACTGCCGGATACGGGGGTGGAGCGGGGGTCGCCCGGACCGTGATCAGGTCGTGACCTGCTCGCTCCCGACTCGTCACACGGCGTGTCGGCCACGCCACCACCGTCACACCGCGGGCGTCAGGCGCCCGTCGCCGGGTCCGCGGTGGCCTGCGGCTGCAGGATGCGCTGGGCGAGCGCCCTCATCGACGTGCGCTCGTTCATGGCCGTCCGTTGGATCCACCGGAACGCCTCGGCCTCGGTGAGCCCCTGGTCGGCCATCAGCTTGCCCTTGGCCTGCTCGACCACCTTGCGGGTCTCCAGGCGCTCCTCGAGCGTGCGCACCTCGCCGTCCAGGGCGGTCATCTCCGCGAACCGGCCGCGGGCCACCTCGATCGCCGGCACGAGGTCGTTCTTGGAGAACGGCTTGACCAGGTAGGCCATCGCGCCGGCGTCGCGGGCCCGCTCGACCAGCTCGCGTTGGCTGAAGGCGGTCAGCACGATGACCGGGGCGATGCGCGCCGAGGCGATCTGCTCGGCCGCCGAGAGCCCGTCGAGCACCGGCATCTGGATGTCGAGGATGACCAGGTCCGGCCGCAGCTCGGTCGCCCGGTCGACGGCCAGCTGTCCGTCGCCGACCTCGGCGACGACGGTGTACCCCTCCTCCTCGAGCATCTCCTTGAGGTCGAGGCGGATGAGCGCCTCGTCTTCGGCGATGAGGACCCGGATCGGCTCGCTGCTCACGGGCCGGAGCCTAGCGATGCCGGACGGAACGCGAGGGCCCGTTAGGCTGCACCCCGGCCACCGGCCGGTACGCCCCCGTACCCCAATCGGCAGAGGGAGCGGATTCAAAACCCGCACAGTGTCCGTTCGAGTCGGACCGGGGGCACTCTGACAACGCGGTCCTCCGGACCGCACCGCGACCACGTGCCGTCCCCCAGCCCGCCTGGAGCGCCAGACCCCCGTCCCCGCTCGGGGGACCTCCGGCCCCCACTCCCGGGAACCGCACCGCGACCACGTGCCGTCCCCCGGCCGCCGTCGAGCCGCTGCCCGTGTCCCCGGTCGCCACGACGGGGCACGGCAACGTCCGATTACGGTGGGGCCGTGAGCGAGCCCGAGCCGACGCCGTCCGCCCCGCACATGAGCCCGGAGCAGTTCCGTCGGCACGGCCACGAGGTCGTCGACTGGATCGCCGACTACTGGACGCGCGTCGGCTCGCTCCCCGTCCGCTGCCCCGCCGCCCCCGGCGACGTACGCGCCGCGCTGCCCGACGCCCCGCCCGAGCGGGGCGAGCCGTTCGACGCCGTCCTGGCCGATCTCGACCGCGTCGTCGTCCCCGGGCTCACCCACTGGCAGCACCCCGGCTTCCTCGGCTACTTCCCGGCCAACACGTCCGGGCCCTCGGTGCTCGGCGACCTCGTGTCGGCCGGCCTGGGCGTGCAGGGCATGTCGTGGGTGACCAGCCCCGCCGCCACGGAACTCGAGCAGCACGTCCTCGACTGGTTCGCCGGCCTGCTCGGCCTGCCGGAGACCTTCCTGTCGACCGGGCCCGGGGGCGGCGTGGTGCAGGACTCCAGCTCCGGCGCCAACCTCGTCGCGCTGCTGGCGGCCCTGCACCGGGCCGACGGCGGCGCGACGGTGCGCTCCGGCGTCCGGCCCGACGAGTACACCGTCTACGTCTCCGCGGAGACGCACTCCTCGATGGAGAAGGCCGTGCGCATCGCCGGCCTCGGCACCGACGCCGTCCGGATCGTGGAGGTCGACGCCGACCTGGCGATGCGCCCGCAGTCGCTCCGGGCGCGGCTGGAACGGGACGTCGCCCGCGGGTACCGCCCGGTGCTGGTCTGCGCCACCGTGGGGACGACGTCGACGACTGCGGTCGACCCGCTCGCCGAGCTGGGGCCGATCTGCCGCGACGCCGGCGTGTGGCTGCACGTGGACGCCGCCTACGCGGGCGTGAGCGCCGTCGTCCCCGAACTCCGGGAGCTGCAGGCCGGCGTCGAGTGGGCCGACAGCTACACCACCGACGCACACAAGTGGCTGCTCACCGGCTTCGACGCGACGCTGTTCTGGGTGGCCGACCGGGCCGCGCTCACCGGCGCGCTGGCGATCCTGCCGGAGTACCTGCGCAACGGCGCCACCGACGCCGGCGCGGTCGTCGACTACCGCGACTGGCAGATCGAGCTCGGCCGCCGCTTCCGCGCGCTCAAGCTGTGGTTCGTGCTGCGCTGGTACGGCGCGGAGGGCCTGCGGGCGCACATCCGGTCGGGTGTCGCGCTGGCGCAGGAGCTGGCCGGCTGGGCGGCTGGCGACGACCGCTTCGAGGTCGTCGCCCCGCACCCGCTGTCGCTGGTGTGCCTGCGCCCGCGCTGGAGCGCCGAGGTGGACGCCGACGTCGCGACCATGACGCTGCTGGAGCGGCTCAACGACGGCGGCGAGGTGTTCCTGACCCACACCACCGTGCGCGGCCAGGTGGTGCTACGGGTGGCGATCGGCGCGCCGGCGACGACGCGGGCGCACGTCGAGCGGGCCTGGGCGCTGCTGAGCGAGGGCCACGACTGGCTGGCCGCCGACTTCGCGGAGTCCGCTGCCGAGCGCGGGCGGGCGGAGGCCGAGCGCCGCGACGCGGCTGAGCGGGCACGGCAGGACGCCGCGGCCGGGACGCCGGCGGTGCCCGTCGAGACCCCTGCCGCGCAGGACGAGACGGCCACCCAGGCCCGGGCCCAGGAGGAGCTCGCGCCGCCGCAGGCCGCGCCGGACGGGCACGCCGACCGTGGGGAGCTCGCGCCGCCGCAGGCCGCTCCCGAGGGGGACGCCGGCCGTCCGGAGGCCGACGGCGGGGTCCCCGGGGACGCCGCGGCGGAGGCAGCGGCCGACACCGGCGCCGGCCGGGGCACCGGCTCCTGACTCAGGCGCGCAGCGACCGGATGAGGCCCTGCTGCGCGACCGTCGCGACGTGGGTGCCGTCAGCGGCCCACACCTGGCCGAAGCACAGCGCGCGGCCACCGGAGGCCGCGGGACTGTCGGTCTCGTAGAGGAACCACTCGTCGGCCCGCACCGGCGCGTGGAACCACACCGCGTGGTCGAGGCTCGCCCCGACGTGCTCCCCGCCCCAGCCGCCGCCGATACGGGCCAGGCCGGCCGAGAGCAGGGTCAGGTCGCTGACGAAGGTCAGGGCGGCGCGGTGCACGCTGCCGTCCTCGGGCAGCCGGCCGGCGACCCGCATCCACACGCAGGTGCGGGTGTCCGGCGGTGACTTCGGCGTCCGGTCGAAGGGGTCCTCGAGCAGCCGCTGCTCCACCGCCTGGCTGATGGCCAGCGCGGCGGCGGCGCGCTGGCCGTACGGGGCGACGACCTCGGGCAGGGTCGGCAGGGTCTCCGGCGCGGGCACCTCGGGCATCGGCAGCGCGTGCTCGACGACCGGGGTCTCCGGGACCGCGGCGTCGGCGGTGAGGGCGAAGATCGCGACGTCCTCACCGCGGCGCCGCTGCCAGGCGATCACCCGCCGGGTGCTGAACGTGCGACCGTCCCGGATCCGCTCGACGGCGTAGCGGATCTCCTCGTGCGGGTCGCCGGGCCGCAGGAAGTACGAGTGCAGCGAGTGCACGCTGCGCTCCCCCGGCAGCGTCCGCGCCGCGGCCATGAGCGCCTGCCCCGCCACCTGCCCGCCGAAGATGCGCTGCAGCGGCGTGCGCGGTGTCTGACCGACGTACAGGCCGGGCTCGCGCTCCTCGAGGTCGAGGACCGCCATCAGGGACGCGGCCTGGCTGCCGTCCCGCAGGCCCGTCACGGGGTCCCCTCGCCGGCGCGCGTCGCTCCCGTGCCCGACGGCGCCGCGCCTCCGCGTGACCTCGCGAGCCCGGTCACGAGTCGGTACCCACCTCGTGCACCCGGATGAGGTTGGTGGACCCGGGCGTGTTCGGCGGGCTGCCGGCCACGACGACGACCCGGTCGCCCTCCTTGAGCCGGCCGATCGACAGCAGCGAGAAGTCGACCTGCTCGACCATGTCGTCGGTGTGCTGGACCGCGGGGACGAGGAAGGTCTCCACCCCCCACGACAGCGCCAGCTGGCTGCGCACCCGCCCGTCGATGGTGAAGGCCAGCAGCGGCATCCGGGGGTGCAGCGCGGCCAGCCGGCGGGCGCTGCCGCCGGTCTGGGTGAAGGTGGCCAGGGCCTTGACGTCGAGGGACTCGGCGATGTCCCGGGCGGCCCGGACGATGGCCCCGGACCGGGACCGCGACCGCCGGACCAGCTCGGGGACGCGCACGGGGTCGCTCTCGACGGCGTCGATGATCCGCTCCATCGTCCGCACCGCGGCGATCGGGTAACGCCCCACCGAGGTCTCCCCCGAGAGCATCACCGCGTCCGCGCCGTCCAGGACGGCGTTGGCGACGTCGGAGGCCTCCGCGCGCGTGGGACGCGAGTTGGTGATCATCGACTCGAGCATCTGGGTGGCCACGATGACCGGCTTGTTGCGCTCGCGGGCGGCCTGCACCGCGCGTTTCTGGACGAGCGGCACCTGCTCCAGCGCCAGCTCCACACCCAGGTCGCCGCGGGCGACCATGACGCCGTCGAACGCCTCGACGATCGCCTCGAGGTTCTCCACCGCCTCGGGCTTCTCCAGCTTGGCGATCACGGGGACGGAGACGTCCTCCCGGCGCATGACGTCGCGCACCAGGTCCATGTCGCGCGGGGACCGCACGAAGGACAGCGCGACGAAGTCGACGCCCATGTGCAGGGCGAAGCGGAGGTCCTCCTCGTCCTTGTCCGACATCGCCGGCACGCTCACCGCGACGCCCGGCAGGGACAGGCCCTTGTTGTTCGACACCTCGCCGCCCTCGACGACCAGGCAGCACACGTCCGGGCCCTCGATGGCGACGACCGAGAGCGCCAGCTTGCCGTCGTCCACCAGGAGCCGGTCGCCGACCTTGGCGTCGGCAGCCAGGCCCTTGTAGGTGGTGGAGACGCGCTCGGCGGTGCCCTCGACGTCGTCGACGGTGATGCACACCCGGCTGCCGGTCTCCCACTGGACCGGGCCGTCGGCGAACGTGCCGAGACGGATCTTGGGGCCCTGCAGGTCGGCCAGGACGGCGACGGCGCGACCGGTGCGGTCGGAGGCCTCGCGCACCAGGCGGTAGGCCCGCTGGTGGTCGGCGTGCGCGCCGTGGCTGAAGTTCAGCCGGGCGACGTCCATCCCCGACTCGACGAGGGCGGTGACCTGCTCGAGGGAGCCGGTCGCCGGACCGAGCGTGCAGACGATCTTCGCGCGACGGGACATGGGTCAGACGCTAGTGGCGCGGCCCGGCGAGCGTGGGGAGGGTGCCCTGTGACGTTGCCCCACACGGCAACGGGGCCGGTAGAAGGACCCCGTCCTCCTCACCCCTCGCAGGCTCGGGGCGAGCCTCGGGACGGGGCCAGGACGGGGTCCTCCTACGGCGGGGCAGGGGATCCCTACCGGAGGGCCACCGCGGTGGGCGTCACCGGGCGCGGCAGCGTCGTCGAGCCGGTCAGCCAGGCGTCGACGGCGCCGGCGGCGGCCCGGCCCTCGGCGATCGCCCACACGATGAGCGACTGGCCGCGGCCCATGTCCCCGGCGACGAAGACGCCGGGGACGGTCGACATGAACTCGCCGTCACGGGCGATGTTGCCGCGCTGGTCGAGCTCGACCCCGAGCCCCTCGACGAGGCCCTCGCGCTGCGCGCCGGTGAAGCCCATGGCGAGGAACACCAGGTCGGCGGGCAGCTCCCGCTCGGTGCCCTCGACCTTCTGGAACCGCCCGTCGACCCGCTCCACGTCGTGGATGAGCAGCGCGCGCAGGTTGCCGTCCTCGTCGCCGACGAAGCGCTCGGTGTTGACCGAGTAGAGCCGCTCCCCGCCCTCCTCGTGGGCGCTGGAGACCCGCATGACCATCGGGTAGGTCGGCCACGGGTTGGCCTCCGCCCGGCGGTCCGGCGGCGCCGGCATGATCTCCAGCTGGGTCACCGAGAGCGCACCCTGCCGGTGGGCGGTGCCCAGGCAGTCCGCGCCGGTGTCACCGCCGCCGATGATCACGACGTGCTTGCCGTGGGCGTCGATCGGCGGCTGGTCGAGCTCGCCGAGCGCCTGCCGGTTGCCGAAGGGCAGGTACTCCATGGCCAGGTGGATGCCGGCGAGCTCCCGGCCCGGCGCCGGCAGGTCCCGGCCCAGGGTGGCGCCCCCGGCCAGGACGACGGCGTCGAAGTCCTCGCGCAGCTGCTCGACGGTCGGGGCGCCGTCCCGGCCGCTGCCGACCTCGACCCCGGTGACGAACCGGGTGCCCTCGGCGCGCATCTGGTCCAGCCGCCGGTCGAGCACGGCCTTCTCCATCTTGAACTCGGGGATGCCGTAGCGCAGCAGTCCGCCGACGCGGTCGGCCCGTTCGAAGACGGTGACGTCGTGCCCGGCGCGGGTGAGCTGCTGGGCGGCGGCCAGCCCGGCGGGCCCGGAGCCGATGACGGCGACCCGCTTGCCGGTGTGCTCCTGCGGGGGGACGGGCTTGACCAGGTCGCGCTGGAACGCCTGGTCGATGATCTCCCACTCGATCTGCTTGATGGTGACCGGCGACTCCTGCAGGTTCAGCACGCAGGAGCCCTCGCACGGCGCGGGACACAGCTTCCCGGTGAACTCCGGGAAGTTGTTGGTCGCGTGCAGCCGCTCGATGGCCTCGGTCCAGTCGTCGCGGCGGGCGAGGTCGTTCCACTCCGGGATCAGGTTGCCCAGCGGGCAGCCGTGGTGGCAGAACGGGATGCCGCAGTCCATGCAGCGGGCGGCCTGCTGGCGCACCGCGGTGACCGGGAAGACGGCGTCCTCCCCGTTCTGGCGGGAGAGGTAGACGTCCTTCCAGTCCAGGATCCGCACGTCGACGGGACGCCGCGGCGGCAGCGCCCGCTCGTGCTTGAGGAATCCGGTCGAGTCAGCCACGTGCGGCCTCCATCACAGCCCTGTCGACATCCGTTCCAGCGGCCTCGGCGGCACGCCGGGCCTCGAGTGCGCGGCGGTAGTCGCGCGGCATGATCACGCTGAACCGCTCGGACCAGCGGCCCCAGTCGGCCAGCAGCGCGGCGGCCACCGGGGACGCGGTGTCCGCCGCGTAGCGGACCAGCACGTCGCGCAGCCACTGCGCGGACTCGCCGTCCAGCGGCTCGACGTCCACCATCTCGGCGTTGACCCGGTGCCGGGCCAGGTCCAGCACGTAGCCGATGCCGCCGGACATGCCGGCCGCGATGTTGCGGCCGGTCGGGCCGAGGATCACCGCGGCGCCGCCGGTCATGTACTCCAGCGCGTGGTCGCCCACGCCCTCGACGACGGCCAGCGCACCGGAGTTGCGCACGCAGAACCGCTCACCGACGCGGCCGCGGAGGAAGACCTCGCCCGCGGTGGCCCCGTAGGCGATGACGTTGCCGGCGAGGACGTTGTCCTCGGCGGCGAAGGTGGCCTCCCGCGCCGGGCGGACGACGATCCGCCCGCCGGACAGGCCCTTGCCGACGTAGTCGTTGGCGTCGCCGAACAGCCGCATCGTGATGCCCCGCGGCACGAAGGCGCCGAAGGACTGGCCGGCCGACCCGGTGAAGGTCAGGTCGATCGTGCCGTCGGGCAGCCCCTCGCCGCCGAAGCGCCGGGTGACCATCGAGCCGAGCATCGTGCCGACGGTGCGGTTGACGTTGCGCACCGGCAGCTCGAGGCTCACCGGCCGCGCGTCGAGCAGCGCGCCCTCGCAGAGCTGGATCAGCGTCTGGTCCAGCGCCACGTCCAGGCCGTGGTCCTGGCTGCGCACCCGGTGCCGGGCAGCGCCTTCGGCCAGCTCCGGCACGGCGAGCATGCGGGAGAGGTCCAGCCCGGCGGCCTTCCAGTGGTCGACCGCCTTGCGGGTGTCGAGCAGCTCGGCGTGGCCGATCGCCTCGTCCAGCGAGCGGAAGCCCAGCTCGGCGAGGTACTGGCGCACCTGCTCGGCGAGGAACTCGAAGAAGGTCTCCACGAACTCCGGCCGCCCGGTGAACCGCTTGCGCAGCTCCGGGTTCTGCGTCGCGACGCCGACCGGGCAGGTGTCGAGGTGGCAGACGCGCATCATCACGCAGCCGGAGACGACCAGCGGAGCGGTGGCGAAGCCGTACTCCTCGGCGCCCAGCAGGGCGGCGATGAGCACGTCGCGGCCGGTCTTCATCTGCCCGTCGGCCTGGACGACGATGCGGTCGCGCAGGCCGTTGGCCAGCAGCGTCTGCTGCGTCTCGGCCAGGCCCAGCTCCCACGGCGAGCCGGCGTGCTTGAGCGAGGTCAGCGGCGCCGCGCCCGTCCCGCCGTCGTGCCCGGAGATGAGGACGACGTCGGCGTGCGCCTTGCTGACGCCGGCCGCGACCGTCCCGACCCCGACCTCGCTGACCAGCTTGACGTGGACCCGCGCCTCGTTGTTGGCGTTCTTCAGGTCGTGGATCAGCTGCTTGAGGTCCTCGATCGAGTAGATGTCGTGGTGCGGCGGCGGGCTGATCAGGCCGACGCCCGGCGTGGAGTGCCGGGTGCGCGCCACCCACGGGTAGACCTTGGCGCCGGGCAGCTGGCCGCCCTCGCCGGGCTTGGCGCCCTGGGCCATCTTGATCTGGATGTCGTCGGCGTTGACCAGGTACTCGCTGGTGACGCCGAACCGGCCGCTGGCCACCTGCTTGATCGCCGAGCGGCGCAGGTCGCCGTTCGGGTCGGGCTGGAAGCGGTCGGGGTCCTCGCCGCCCTCACCGGTATTGGACTTGCCGCCCAGCCGGTTCATGGCGATCGCCAGGGTCTCGTGCGCCTCCTGCGAGATGGAGCCGTAGCTCATCGCGCCGGTCTGGAAGCGCCTGACGATCTCGCTGGCCGGCTCGACCTCGTCGATCGGCACGGGCGGGCGCACGCCGGTCCGGATCGTGAACAGGCCGCGCAGCGTGGCGGCCTCCTCCGACAGCTGGTCGACGGTCTCGGTGTAGCGCTGGAACACCTCGTACTGCCGCGAGCGGGTGGCGTGCTGGAGCAGGAACACCGTCTCGGGGTTGAACAGGTGCACCTCGCCCTCGCGGCGCCACTGGTACTCGCCGCCGGTCTCCAGCCGCCGGTGCGCGCGCTCGGGCGGGTTCTCCGGGTAGGCGCGGCGGTGGCGCATGGCCACCTCCTCGGCGAGCACGTCGATGCCGACGCCGCCGAGCGGGCAGGAGGTGCCGGTGAAGTACTCGTCGACGACCTCCTGGGAGAGGCCGACCGCCTCGAAGATCTGCGCCATCGTGTACGAGCCGACGGTGCTGATGCCCATCTTGCTCATGACCTTCAGGACGCCCTTGCCCAGCGCCTTGGCCACGTTGCGCACGGCCTGCGGGGGCTGGATGCCGGTGAGGACGCCGTCCCGGATCAGGTCCTCGATGGACTCGAAGGCCAGGTACGGGTTGACCGCGGCGGCGCCGTAGCCGAGCAGCAGCGCGACGTGGTGCACCTCGCGGCAGTCGCCGGACTCGACGACCAGGCCGACCTCCATGCGGGTCTTCTGCCGCACGAGGTGGTGGTGGACGGCGGCGGTCATCAGCAGCGACGGGATCGGGGCGCGCTGCTCGTCGCAGTCCCGGTCGGAGAGCACGATGATCCGGGCGCCGGCGGCGATCGCCTTGCTCACCTTGGTGCGCAGCTGCTCGACCGCCTGGGCCAGCGCCGTCCCGCCGCCGTTGACGTCGTAGTGGCCGGTGATCCGGACGGCGGCGTACCCGGGCAGGTCGCCGTCGTCGTCGATGTGCAGGATCTTGGCCAGCTCGTCGTTGTCGATGACCGGGTAGGGCAGGAAGAGCTGCCGGCAGGACGCCGGGGTGGCGTGCAGCAGGTTCTGCTCGGGGCCGAAGGTGCGGCCCAGGCTGGTCACCAGCTCCTCGCGGATGGCGTCCAGCGGCGGGTTCGTCACCTGGGCGAACAGCTGCCCGAAGTAGTCGTAGAGCAGCCGCGAGCGGTCCGACAGCGCCGCGACGGGGGTGTCGGTGCCCATCGAGCCGATCGGCTCGGCGCCCGAGGAGGCCATCGGGGTGAGCAGGACGCGCAGGTCCTCCTCGGTGTAGCCGAACAGCTGCTGCCGGCGGACGACGGACTCGTGGCTGGGCCGGGCGCGACGGCGTTCGGGCAGCTGCGGCAGGTGCACCAGGCCGGCGTGCAGCCAGTCCTCGTAGGGGTGCTCGGCCGCCAGCGCGCCCTTGACCTCCTCGTCGGAGACGATCTTTCCGGCCCTGGTGTCGACGAGGAACATCCGGCCCGGCTGCAGCCGGCCCTTGGCGCGGACCTCGGCGTCGGGGATCTCCAGGACGCCGACCTCGCTGGCGAGCACCACCAGGTCGTCCTTGGTGTGCCACCAGCGGCCCGGGCGCAGCCCGTTGCGGTCGAGGACGGCGCCGATGAGCGTGCCGTCGGTGAACGCGACCGCGGCGGGTCCGTCCCACGGCTCCATGATCGAGGCGTGGAACCGGTAGAAGGCCCGGCGGGCCGGGTCCATCTCGTCGTGGTTCTCCCACGCCTCCGGGATCATCATGAGCACCGCGTGCGGCAGCGACCGCCCGGACAGGTGCAGCAGCTCGAGCACCTCGTCGAAGGTGGCCGAGTCGCTGAAGTCGCTGGCGGTGACCGGGAAGACCCGCTCCAACCCGAGCTCGGAGGCCGGGCCGGCGGGGCCGTCGAACAGCTCGGTCTCGAGCTTCGCCTCGCGGGCCCGCATCCGGTTCCGGTTGCCCTTGATGGTGTTGATCTCGCCGTTGTGCGCGATCACCCGGAACGGGTGGGCCAGCGGCCAGCTCGGGAAGGTGTTGGTGGAGAACCGGCTGTGCACCAGCGCGATCGCCGACGCGTACCGCTCGTCGCGCAGGTCGGGGAAGAAGGCGGGCAGCTGGTCGGTGGTCAGCATGCCCTTGTAGGTGATGGTGCGGCTCGACAGCGAGGCGACATAGAGCGAGCTGCCGGCCTCGGTCGCGGCCCGCTCGGCGCGCTTGCGCAGGACGAAGGCGCGCCGCTCCAGCCGGGTCACCCCGTTGACGGCCTGGGCGCCGCCGAACGCGGTGGCGTCGGCGCGGGCGCCGATGGTCTCGGCGACGAACACCTGGGCGAAGTGCGGCATGACCGCGCGGGCGGTCGGGCCGACGTCGGCGCCGTCCGGGTCGACCGGCAGTTCGCGCCAGCCGAGGACGGTCAGGCCCTCCTCGGCGGCCAGGCGGGCGACGTCCTCGACGCGCGCGGCACGCTCCGCCTCGTCGACGGGCAGGAAGGCGATGCCGACGGCGTACTCGCCCACCGGTGGCAGGTCGAAGTCGACCTCGGCGCGCAGCAGGCCGTCGGGGACCTGCGTGAGGACGCCGGCGCCGTCGCCGGAGTTCGGCTCGGAGCCCGCCGCGCCGCGGTGGTCGAGGTTGTGCAGGGCGGTGAGCCCCGCGGCCACGATCTTCCGGGAGGCGCGACCCTGCACGTCCGCCACGAAGGCGACGCCGCAGGCGTCCTTGTCGTTGGCCGGGTCGTACAACCCGCTCGCGGCCGGGACCGCGGAGAAGGGCACGGCGGTGCCGCCGGAGGCGGGGGGCGCGGCGGGGGCGGTGGACTCGGACATGTCACTCCCGTCGTCGGCACGCCGCTCGGTCGCCGTCGGCGGTGACGGCAGCGGAGCGGGGGGCGGGGCCCGGCCGGTGGTCAGAGGTCGGAGGAGCGGGGCACTGCGGGAGGCCGGTCGGCGAGCGGTCGGCTGACCGCCGGGCCGACACGGCCGGGCGAGCTCCAGGGGTGGTGCCCGGGGAGCTGTCGTCCGCGGGGCGGCGCTGGCCCGGTTCCGACGCGTGCGACCCCGCAGGATCGCTGTGGGGTCTTGGCAGAAGGGTACACAGACCTAACACCGATCTCGTACGCCCAAACCCGGGGGACGGCGCGTCGTCCTCAGGCGTCGGTGTGTTGCCGGTCGCCGTCGCCACCAGCGTCTTCGCCGTTTCGGGTCTCCGCGGTGGCCGGTGCGGGGCTCGGGGTGGCCGTCGGCGCGGACTCCGGACGGGGGCGGCGGGCCGGCGCGGTGTCACCAGCGTCACGTCCGCGGGTGATCACCTCGCGGGGCCGGCCGCGCTGCCAGACGAGGTAGGCCACCGCCAGCAGGCCGACGACGACGGCGGTGAAGACGTTGAGCCGGATGCCGAAGAAGGTCTCCGCCGGGTCGGTGCGCAGCAGCTCGATCCAGAGCCGGCCGGCGCAGTAGAGGGCGACGTAGAGCGCGAAGGCCCGCCCGTGGCCGAGCCGGAAGCGCCGGTCGGCCCAGATGACGACCGCCGCCGCGGCCAGGTTCCACAGCAGCTCGTAGAGGAAGGCCGGGTGGAAGGTGCCGAGCACGACCGGTTGGCCGTCGGGGCCGACGACCGCCTCGGTGCCGGTCCAGTCGTAGATGGTCAGCGCCCAGGGCAGGTCGGTGGCGCGGCCGTAGAGCTCGTTGTTGAACCAGTTTCCCAGCCGGCCGATGGCCTGGGCCACGAGCAGCCCGGGGGCCAGGGCGTCGGCGAACGCCGGCAGCGGGATGCCGCGGCGGCGGCAGGCGATCCAGGCGCCGACCCCGCCGAGGGCGATCGCGCCCCAGATGCCGAGGCCGCCCTCCCAGATGGCGAAGGCGCGCAGCGGGTCGCCGCCCTCGCCGAAGTAGGGCCGGGGGCTGCTGACGACGTGGTAGAGCCGGCCGCCGACGATGCCGAACGGCACCGCCCAGACGGCGATGTCGAGGACCTCGCCCTTGGCCCCGCCCCGGGCGACCCAGCGGCGCTCGGTGAGCACGACCGCCGCGGCGATGCCGGCGAGGATGCACAGCGCGTAGGCGCGGATGGGCAGCGGGCCCAGCTCCCAGACGCCCTGCGTGGGGCTGGGGATGGCGCTCAGGACCCTCACGGGACGGCCACCGGGCGGCGCACGCCGGCGGCGAGGTCCGCCGAGAGCCGGCGCACGCCCTCGGCGCCCCGGCCCTCGAGCAGCTCGCGCACGTAGGCCGACCCGACGATGACGCCGTCGGCGAAGGACGCGACCTCGGCGGCCTGGTCGCCGTTCGAGACGCCCAGGCCCACGCACACCGGCAGGCCGGTGACCGCCCGGGTGCGGGCGACCAGCCGCTCGGCGGCCTCGCCGACGGTGGCCCGGGTGCCGGTGACGCCCATGGTGGAGGCGGCGTAGACGAACCCGCGGCAGGCGGCGGTGGTCGCAGCCAGCCGCGCGTCGGTCGAGGACGGCGCGACCAGGAACACCCGGTCGAGGTCGGCGGCCTCCGACGCGGCCAGCCACGGCCCGGCCTCGTCGGGGATGAGGTCGGGGGTGATGGCCCCCGCTCCCCCGGCGGCGGCGAGGTCGGCGGCGAACCGCTCGACGCCGTAGCGCTCGATCGGGTTCCAGTAGCTCATCACCACCGGCACCGCACCGGCCGCGGCCACCGCCCCGACGGCGCGCAGCACGTCGCGCATGCCGACGCCGGCGCGCACCGCCGGGTCGACGGCCTGCTGGATGACCGGGCCGTCCATGCCCGGGTCGCTGTAGGGGACGCCGACCTCGATGACGTCGGCCCCGCCCTCGACCGCCGCCACCATGGCCGCGATCGAGCCGTCGACGTCGGGGTACCCGACCGGCAGGTAGGCGACCAGCGCCGCCCGCCCCTCGGCCCGGGCGGCGCCGATCCGCTGCTCCAGCAGGCTCACGCCGACTCCCCCGCGTCCTGCCCGGCGACCGCGTCGCCGGAGGTGACCGCGCCCTCGGTGGGCTGCTGGTCGGTGTCCATGCCGGCGCCGGACTCGACGTGCTCGCGGTCGCCGAGGCCGAACCAGCGCGACGCCGTCTCGACGTCCTTGTCGCCGCGGCCGGAGAGGTTGACCAGCAGCAGTGCGTCCGGGCCCAGCTCCCGGCCCAGCCGGAGCGTCCCGGCCAGCGCGTGCGCCGACTCGATCGCCGGGATGATGCCCTCCGTGCGGCACAGCAGCGCGAAGGCCTCCATGGCCTCGGCGTCGGTGACCGCCCGGTACTCCGCCCGGCCGATGTCGTGCAGGTGGGAGTGCTCCGGGCCCACACCCGGGTAGTCCAGGCCGGCACTGATCGAGTGCGACTCGACCGTCTGCCCGTTCTCGTCCTGCAGCAGGTACGAGCGGGCGCCGTGCAGCACCCCCGGCGTCCCGCCGGTGATGGTCGCCGCGTGCCGGCCGGTGTCCACGCCGTCCCCGCCGGCCTCCAGGCCGACCAGCCGGACCCCCTCGTCGGGGACGAAGGCGGTGAAGATGCCGATGGCGTTGGAGCCGCCGCCCACGCAGGCCAGGACGGCGTCGGGCAGCCGGCCGACCCGCTCGAGCAGCTGGGCGCGCGCCTCGTCGCCGATGACCCGCTGGAAGTCGCGGACCATCTCCGGGAACGGGTGCGGACCGGCCACGGTCCCGAAGACGTAGTTCGTCGTCTCGACGTTGGTGACCCAGTCGCGGAAGGCCTCGTTGATCGCGTCCTTGAGGGTGCGCGAGCCGGTGGTGACCGGGACGACCTCGGCGCCGAGCAGCCGCATCCGGGCGACGTTGAGCGCCTGGCGCCGGGTGTCCTCCTCGCCCATGTAGATGGTGCAGGACAGCCCCATGAGCGCCGCCGCGGTCGCGGTCGCGACGCCGTGCTGGCCGGCCCCGGTCTCGGCGATGACCCGCTGCTTGCCGATCCGCTTCGTGAGCAGCGCCTGGCCCAGCACGTTGTTGATCTTGTGCGAGCCGGTGTGGTTGAGGTCCTCGCGCTTGAGCCAGACGCGCGCCCCGCCGGCGTGCTCGGCGAACCTCGGCACCTCGGTGATCGGGCTCGGCCGGCCGGTGTAGTCCCGCTGCAGCGCGGCGAACTCCTCGATGAAGGCCGGGTCGACGCGCATCGCGCGGTAGGCCTCGGTCAGCTCGTCGAGGGCGGCGATCAGCGCCTCGGGGACGAACCGGCCGCCGAAGACCCCGAAGTGGCCGGTGGCGTCGGGCCAGCTCGGGCGCGCCTGCTCGAGTCGCGCTTCCGGCGGGGAGACGGCGCTCGTGGTCATGGCCCCAGTGTCCCGCGTCCGGGCGCCGGGGTGGCGGGGAGGGTGGGCAACACGCTGGTGGAGGGCGTCGGCGCGGCTGCGGGCCGGGCTGCCGACCACTCCCACGCCGTTGCGCGCGTACTCGCGCCGCTGCACCGGCGCGGGAGCGGGGGCAACGGCGCGAGAGTCGCCCGGCCCTGGCCTCGCGGCGTGACGGACGACGGACGGCGGGCGGTGCTGGAGCTCTTCCGGTGGGTGGACGGCCACGCCGACGTCTGGGCGGTCCTCGCCTCCCCGCGCGCCCTCGCCGCGGTGGTCGCCGGGCTGGCCGCCGCGTGGGCCGACGCGGGCGTGACGCACGTGGCCGGTCTCGAGGCGCGGGGCTTCGCCGTCATGGCTCCCACCGCCGTCGCGCTGGGCGCCGGCTTCCTCCGCTCCGCAAGGGCGGTCACCTCCCGGGACCGGTGCTGTCCGCCGCCACGGCTCCCGACTACCGCGGCCGCCGTCACGAGCTGCGGCTGCCGGCCGTCCCGGGGTCCGGGGACCGGGTGCTGCTGGTCGACGACCGGGCCGAGCGGCAGCCAGGCCGAGGCGGCGCGGAGCCGGTGCGGCGGCAGGGCGCCGAGCTGCTCGGGCTGGCGCTGGTCGTGGACGAGCTGCCCGACGCCGTCCGGACGCGGCTGGGCCGGGGCGGCCCCGTCCAGAGGCTCGCGCCGAGCCTGCGAGGCGTGAGGACGGGGTCCTCTTTCAGCGGGGGGTGTGCGGGGTGGCCGGGTGCGCGCCGGCCGTGACGAGGTCGGCGACCGCCTGGCGGGCGTCGCCGGCGGTGACCAGGCCCTCGCCGACGAGGACGGCGTCGGCGCCGGCCGCGGCGTAGGAGATGAGGTCGTGCGGCCCGCGGACGCCGGACTCGGCGACCTTGACGACCTCCGACGGCAGCCCGGGCGCGATCCGCTCGAAGGTGGAGCGGTCGACCTGCAGCGTGGTCAGGTCGCGGGCGTTCACGCCGATCACCGCGGCGCCGGCGGACAGCGCCCGGTCGGCCTCGGCCTCGGTGTGCACCTCGACCAGCGCGGTCATCCCCAGCGACTCGACCCGCTCCAGCAGGCCGACGAGGGCGTTCTGCTCCAGCGCGGCGACGATCAGCAGGACGACGTCCGCGCCGTGGGCCCGCGCCTCGTGCACCTGGTAGCTGGTGACGACGAAGTCCTTGCACAGCACCGGGACGTCGACGGCCGCGCGGACGGCGGCGAGGTCGGCCTGGCCGCCTCCGAAGCGGCGCCGCTCGGTGAGCACGCTGATCACCCGGGCGCCGCCGTCGGCGTACTGCCGGGCCAGCACCGCGGGGTCGGGGATGTCGGCGAGCGCGCCCTTGGAGGGGCTCTGCCGCTTCACCTCGGCGATGACGCCGACACCGGCCGCGCGCAGCGCCGCGAGGGCGTCGAGGGGCGGGCGCGCGTCCTCCGCGGCGGCCTTCACCTCCGCCAGCGGGGTGGTCGCCTCGCGTGCCGCCAGGTCCTCACGGACCCCGGCGACGATCTCGTCGAGCACGGACACGAGTCCTCCCCGCTGCTGCTCGTCAACCGCCCACCGGGTTCCAGGGACACCCACCGGGCGCGGCCCGGCACGGGCCTGCGATCCGTGGACCCACTCTAGAGGCGGGGACCCGACACGCTGCCCGCGGGGGCGCGCGCACACCCCGGACGGGGGTGTGGACCAGGGGACCCCGGGTACTCAGCGGGGTTCGGTCGTCCCCTCGGTGGGGTCCTCGCCGCGATCGAGAGCCCGCCAGGCGTCCAGCGCGCGGTCCTCGTCGGTCCGCGGGCGGGGGGCGGCCGGAGCGGCGGCGGTGCGCTCGTAGCGGCGTCCCATGCCCGGCCAGCTGCGGCCGCGCAGCACGGTGAGCAGGCCGGCCGCGACCGCGAGCAGACCGGCCAGGAGGGCGAGTAGCGGCCAGCCGGCGGAGACCTCGGCCGTGACCGTGCCTGCCGGGGTCCCGCTGCCGACCACCCCCGCCGCCGCGGCGCCCCCGTCGGTGCCGACCGTGCGCAGGCCCGACCAGCCGAGCACTCCCCCGGCGACGGCGGCCAGCAACCCGACCAGCACCCGGCCGCCGCCCCGGACCGCGACCAGCGCGACCGCCGCGGCCAGCAGGACCAGCCCGCCGGCCGGGACCAGTGGCGCGAGCGCCGACCCGGTGAGCTGCTCGGTGACCGGCGGCAGGGGCTCGGGGCGCGCGACGGTGGCGGTCAGCCAGGTCTGGCCGCCGGTGGACAGCGCCAGGCCACCGGCCGCGGCCAGCCCGACGACGGCCGCGGCCATCTCGCGGCGGTCGCTCACGGTCCGCCTCCGCCCGGCGGAGCCGGCCACACAGCGGGGCGGGTCACGGCAGCTCCCGCATCCCCTCCGCCGTCGCGATCGCCGACAGCACCGCCCGGGCCTTGTGCCGGGTCTCGGCCTCCTCGGTGGCCGGGTCGCTGTCGGCGACCACGCCCGCGCCGGCCTGCACGTAGGCGCGGCCCTGGTGCAGCACCGCCGTCCGGATGGCGATGGCGACGTCCATGTCGCCGCTGGCGTCGACGTAGCCGACGGTGCCTGCGTACAGCGCCCGCCGGGTGGGTTCCAGCGACTCGATGATCTCCATCGCGCGGGGCTTGGGCGCCCCGGAGACGGTGCCCGCGGGGAACGTCGCGTCGAAGACGTCGAGGGCGTCCCACTGCAGCGCGACCTCACCGGTCACCGTCGACACCAGGTGCATGACGTGGCTGTAGTGCTCGATGCGCATGAAGTCGGGCACCTCGACCGTCCCCGGCACGCAGACCCGGCCCAGGTCGTTGCGGGCCAGGTCGACCAGCATCACGTGCTCGGCGCGCTCCTTGGGGTCGGCGAGCAGGCCCTCGGCCAGCCGCACGTCCTCCTCGGGGGTCGCGCCGCGGGGCCGGGTGCCGGCCGGCGGGTGGACGACGGCCGAGGTGCCGGTCACGGTGACCAGCGCCTCCGGCGAGGAGCCGACGACGTCGAACGGCGACTCCCGACCGGCGAACCGCAGCAGGTACATGTACGGCGAGGGGTTGGTCGCCCGCAGCACCCGGTAGAGGTCCAGCGCCTCGACCTCGGTGGGCACCTCGAAGCGCTGTGAGAGCACCACCTGGAAGGCGTCCCCGGCCCGGATGTGCTCGCGGACCCGCTCCACGCCGTCCTCGAAGACCCCCGGCGCCATGTTGCTCTGCACCGCCGGCGGCGCGGCCGTGGCGAAGGTGGCCACCCCCGGCGGCGCGGCCTTGGCCAGGTCGGCGGCCATCGCGTCGAGCCGGGTGACCGCGTCGTCGTAGCGCTCCGACCCGTGCCCCTCTTCCCCGCCCCGAGCCGCCCCCGCGAACGCGTTGGCGATCAGCAGCACGGTGCCGTCGTGGTGGTCGAGCACCGCGAGGTCGGTGACCAGCATCAGCGAGAGCTCGGGCATGCCGAGGTCGTCGGTGGCGGTGACCGGCAGCCGCTCCAGCCGCCGGACCACGTCGTAGCCGAGGTAACCGACCAGGCCGCCGGTCAGCCGGGGCAGGTCGGGCCGGCGCGGCGAGCGGAGCCGGCGGGCCAGCGTGCGGACGGCGGCCAGCGGGTCGGCCGGCAGGTCGTCGGTGAAGCCGGGCAGCTGCTCGCCCAGCCACAGCGCGGCGCCGTCCCGCTCGGAGAGCACGCCGGCGCTGCGGACGCCGACGAAGCTGTACCGGCTCCACTGCTTGCCCTGCTCGGCGGACTCCAGCAGCACCGTGCCCAGGCGGTTGCCGGCGAGCTTGCGGTAGATGCCGACCGCGGTCTCGCCGTCGGCGAGCAGCCGCCGGGTGACCGGGACCATCGGCTGGTCGAGGGCCGCGAACGCCTCCCGCGACGGAGAGGTCTCACCGAGCCGCACCGGTGACCTCCAGCGGGCGGTGGAAGCACGAGCGCTCGCCGGTGTGGCAGGCCGGTCCCTCCTGGTCGACCAGGACCAGCAGCGCGTCGCCGTCGCAGTCCAGCCGGACGTCACGGACCCACTGGCGGTGGCCGGAGGTCTCCCCCTTCACCCAGTACTCGCGCCGGCTGCGCGACCAGTAGGTGGCCCGGCCGGTGGTGAGGGTGCGGCGCAGCGCCTCGTCGTCCATCCAGGCGACCATGAGCACCTCACCGGTGTCGTGCTGCTGGACGACGGCGGCGACCAGCCCGGCGGGATCGCGGCGCAGCATGGCGGCGACCGCGGGGTCCAGGGCCGACTCGGCGGCGGGGGCGGCGGACATGCGCCCGATCGTCCCACCCGCGCACCCCCGGCCGGCTCACCGGTGCGGGGACGTCCCCCTGGCGGGGTCCCCGCCGAACCACGCCCGGGCGGGGCGGCCCACCGACAGCCCCAGGGCGACCGCTGGCGCCGCGGCGGCGCAGAGGACGACGAACGGCAGCAGCCCCGACGCGGAGCCGAACGCGCCCAGCAGGCGCGCCATCCAGTAGCCGGCGAGCGCCAGCTGCAGCGCGCACGCGGCGCCCAGCGCCCAGCGGGCGAGGGGGCGGCGGCTGGTGAGCGCCAGGACCCCGGCGACCACCAGCACGACCACCGAGAGCAGCTGGACGACGGCGAGCACGCCGGCCTCGGCTGCCAGGGCGGCGGCGTCGGCCGGGAACCCGGGCTCGTCGGCGGCCGTCGAGAACACCGCCCCGAGCAGCCGGAGGTAGGCACTGGCCAGGGCGACCCCCGCGGCCTGGACGAGGGCGAGCACCGCGGCGGCGATCACCTGCGCCGGCCGCTGCGGCCGCGCGGGCGCCGGCGGCCAGGGCTGCGGCCACGCCGTCCCGTACGGCGTCGGGGGCGGCCAGCCGGGGGCGGGCCGGTGCGGCATTGTCGGCGGCGGCCCGGAGTAGGGGGCGCCGGGCTCGGTCTCCGTGGCCGGGTCCGACCAGGGGCTCGGGTACGGCGTCACGGCGTCATCCGTTCGCTCCCGCGGGGCGCTGCGCTCCGGCCCTCGCCAAGGGGCTTCCGCCCCTGTCCGCTCACAGCGCGGCCGCGAGCGCACGGCCCGCCACCCGGCCGGAGAACAGGCAGCCGCCGAGGAAGGTGCCCTCCAGCGAGCGGTAGCCGTGCATGCCCCCACCGCCGAAGCCCGCCACCTCGCCCGCGGCGTAGAGCCCGGGGAAGACCGCGCCGCCGGGCCTCAGCACGCGGCCGGAGAGGTCGGTCTCCAGCCCGCCGAGGGTCTTGCGGGTGATCAGGTTGAGCCGGACGGCGACCAGCGGGCCGGCCTCGGGGTCGAGCAGCCGGTGCGGCGGGGCCACCCGGATGAGCTTGTCGCCGAGGTAGCTGCGCGCGCCCCGGATGGCGGTCACCTGCAGGTCCTTGGTGAAGGGGTGGGCGACTTCGCGGTCGCGGGCGACGACCTCGCGCTCGACGTCGGCCAGCCGCAGCTCGGGAGTGCCGCCGGTGACCCGGTTCATGCCCGCGACCAGCTCGGGCAGGGTGCGGGCGACGACGAAGTCCTCCCCCCTGTCCAGGAAGGCCTGCACCGGCGGGGCGACGCCGGACCGAACCCGGTTGAGCAGCAGCTTGACGTCGCGGCCGGTGAGGTCGGGGTTCTGCTCGGACCCCGACAGCGCGAACTCCTTCTCCACGATCTTGTGCGTGGCGACGAACCAGGTGTGCTCGTGGCCGGTCTGCCCGATGTGCGCGAGCGTGCCGAGGGTGTCGAAGCCGGGGAACAGCGGCACCGGCAGCCGCTTGCCGGTCGCGTCGAGCCACAGCGACGAGGGCCCCGGCAGGATCCGGATGCCGTGCCGCTGCCAGACCGGCGAATGGTTGGCGATCCCCTCGGTGTAGTGCCACATGCGGTCGCGGTTGATCAGGTTCCCTCCGGCGGCCTCGGTGGCCTGCAGCATCCGCCCGTCGACGTGCGCCGGGACGCCGGAGAGCAGCCGCTGGGGTGCCGGGCCCAGGCGGGCGGGCCAGTTCTGCCGCACCAGGTCGTGGTTGCCGCCGATCCCGCCGGAGGTGACGACGACGGCCTGCCCGCGGATCTCGAAGTCCCCGACCGCCTCGCGGGAGCTGGCCTCCCCGCGCGGGACGTCGCTGGGCGCCAGGACGGCCCCGCGGACGCCGGTGACCGCGCCGCCGCTGACGACCAGCTCGTCGACGCGGTGCCGGAAGAGCAGCTGCAGCAGGCCGCGGTCGGCGGCGGCCCGGACCCGGCGGGCAAACGGCTCGACGATGCCCGGGCCGGTGCCCCAGACGATGTGGAAGCGCGGCACGGAGTTGCCGTGGCCGGTGGCGGTGTACCCGCCGCGCTCGGCCCAGCCGACCACCGGGAAGAAGCCGATGCCCTGCTCGCGCAGCCACGCCCGCTTCTCCCCCGCAGCGAACTGCAGGTAGGCCTCGGCCCACCGGCGCGGCCAGTGGTCCTCGCCACGGTCGAAGGAGGCGGTGCCGAACCAGTCCTGCCGGGCCAGCTCGAGCGAGTCGTGCACCCGCAGCCGCCGCTGCTCGGGCGAGTCGACGAGGAACAGTCCGCCGAAGGACCACCAGGCCTGCCCGCCGAGGGACTGCTCGGGCTCCTGGTCGAGCAGCACCACCCGCCTGCCCGCATCCGCCAGCTCCGCGGCGGCGACCAGCCCGGCCAGCCCCGCCCCCACCACCACGACGTCGGTGTCGATCACGTTCCTCCTCGCTGGGGCTCGTCGCCGACGTGATCGGCGATGCCGTGTCTCCGCGTGACCTCGCGAGCTCGGTCACGGTCTGCACGCTAGCCGGTGCGCTGTGTCCGGCGGCCCGGGTCGGCCGGTCGCGTCGCCCGTGCGGGGCGGGTCCACTCCCGGACCGGGCGGCGTGCGGCGAGCACCAGGCAGCCGACCGGTGCGACGAGCAGCAGCAGCGCCTGGCCCACCACCGCGCCCAGGCCGAGGGCGCCGAAGAGGACTGCGGTCCCGAGCAGGCCGAGCGCCAGGACGACGCTGACGACGGCCAGCAGCAGCCACGCCCGCGCCCGCGCCCGCCCCAGCAGCACGAGCGCCGCGCCGGCCAGGGCGAGCACGGCGAGCACCGCGGGGACGGCGACGGACCACGGGACCGCCACCTCCGGGTCGCGCAGCAGCCAGGCCAGCCACAGGTACTCGGCAGCGACCAGGACGCCGAAGGCGGCGGCGAACGGCACCAGCACCGGGCGCCCGGCCGCCGGGGGCGCGGGTGGCTGCTGGGGCGCGGCCCGCGGCGAGCGCCGCGCCGCCGCCCGGCCACGGGAGGAGGACGACGCCATGGCCGGCAGCGTAGGTCGGCCGGCTGCGGGGTCGCTGGACGTCGTCAGCGGCCGCGGCGGGACCGGACCGCGGTCAGCGGCCGCGGCGGGGCCGCCCGGCCACCCAGCGACGCACCCGCGGGGTCGCCGCCAGCACCCCGGCGAGCACCGGGGCGACCAGGAGCAGCAGCGGCAGGGCCGGGTTCCCGGCGTCCTCGGTGCCGGTGGCCGCCCAGACAACCGCACCGGCCAGCAGCGCGACCGGGACGACGGCCAGGACCAGGAGCAGCCAACTGCGGCGGGCCAGCAGCCACGTCGCGCCGAGGATCTGCAGCAGCGGTGCGGCGAGCGTCAGGTAGGCGAAGGGGTCGGGACCGGCATCGACGGAGAGCCCGCCGAGCGCCACGGCGATCACGGCGAGGAACAGCGTGGGCAGCGCCCCGATGAGCCCGAGGACGCCGGCGATCAGCGCGAGCGGCGGCATGCGCGCGTCCGGCGGCGGGAGGTCGGCGGCCGGACGGCCTCGGTCGCGGGGGGTGGCCACGACCGCAGGCTAGGCCCCCGGCTGGTGCGGTGGAGGTTGGCTCACGTACTCCGCCCGCCGCTCCGCCACCCACCGCCTGGAGGTCGGCGTCAGGGCCAGAGCGGCGGCAGCCGGCGAGATCGCCAGCTAGGGTCCCAGGGACAGCAGCAGGTCCAGCCCGTCCGCGCCGTGGCCAGAGAGGAACCCGAGCGCCGCGAGGGCGACGAGCCATCCGAGGACCAGCACGGGGGGCAGCGCGCACAGCACGAGCGGCCACCGCCTGCGGCGGCGCAGCAACCACACCGCGCTGACCACGTGCAGCACCGCGGCCAGGGCGAGCGCGGTCACGAACGGGTCGCCGAAGTCGCCATCGTCGCCATCCAGGGCGTGTCCGAGGAGGGCGAGCGCGGCCAGGACCAGGGCGCCAAGGACTCCCAGGACGCCTGCGATCCGTGCCGTGGTCGGTGGTCCGCTGTGTGAGGAGGTCGGGAGCCGTGACGGGACGGACGCCGACGGGTGAGGTGAGAGGGGCGGCATACCGACGGATCCTGGAGCCGGCTGCACCGGTGCGTGCCCGCCGCGGCAGGACTGTGGACGAGCAACAGGACTGTGGACGGCTGGTGCCCGTCGGGCCGCGGCCTGACCCGCGCCCTCGTCGCCTGTGACGCCGCACGGCGTGTCTCAGGCGGAGACGGCGCAGGTCAGGCCGCGGGCTGGGGCTCGCCCGCCGAGGACCGGCGCCAGGAGGCGTGCAGCCGTGCGTAGGGGCCCAAGGCGTCCACCAGCTCGGCGTGCGACCCGCGCTGCACCACCCGGCCGGCGTCGACGACCAGCACCTCGTCGGCCCGTTCGGCGGTGGAGAGCCGGTGGGCGATGGTGAGCGTCGTCCGGCCGTCGGTGAGCCGGTCGAGGGCGTGCGTGAGGCGGCGCTCGGTGGCCGGGTCGACGGCGCTGGTCGCCTCGTCGAGGACCAGCAGGTCGGGGTCGGCGACGTAGGCGCGCGCGACGGCGACCAGCTGCCGCTCCCCCGCCGACAGCGACTCCCCCCGCTGGCCGACCCGCGTGGCGACGCCCGCGGCCAGCCCGGCCACCCAGTCGCCCAGGCCCAGCTCCTCGAGGGCGGTGCGCACGTCCTCGTCGGTCAGGCCCGGCCGGCCGTAGCGCACGTTGTCGGCGACGGTGGCGTCGAAGAGGAAACCGTCCTGCGGCACCATGACCACCCGCTGGCGCAGCGAGGCGAAGGCGACCTGCTCCAGGGGGATCCCGGCGAGCAGCACCCGCCCCTCGGACGGGTCCATCAGCCGGGTGACCAGCTTGGCGAACGTCGTCTTGCCCGAGCCGGTCTCGCCCACGATGGCGACGCGCTGGCGCGGCGCGATCTCCAGGTCGACGTCCTGCAGCGCCGCCCGCGCCCCGGGCGCGTACCGGAAGGTCACGTGCTCGAAGCGGACGCCCAGCGGCGTGTGCGGCAGCTCCCGCGCGCTGCCCGGGTCGGCGACGGCGGGGTCGCGCACGTCGGGCTCGGTCTCCAGCACGTCGAGCACCCGGCGGAACCCGGCGATGGCGTTCTGCGCCTCGTTGAGCACCTCGCTGGCGGTCTGCACCGGCGCGACGAACAGCGTGACGAGGAAGAGGAACGCGACCAGGGTGCCGGGCGTGAGGCCGCCGCCCAGGCCGAGCAGCACGCCGACGACGACCACCGCGACGTTGGCGACCGCGGCCACGAACTCGCCGCTGACGAACACCGCCGCGGTGGTCCGCTGCGCCCGCACCTGCGCCCGGTAGTGCCGGTGGATGGCGCCGTCGAGGCGGGCGGCGGTGCGCTCGCGGATGCCGTAGGCCCGCACCGTGGGGGCGCCGACGACGGACTCCGACACCGCGGCCAGCACGTCGCCGACCCGTTCGCGCACCACGCCGTACACGACGGCCAGCCGCGCGGCGAAGAATCGGACGGCGATGGCCAGCGGGACGAAGCACAGCAGCACCACGAGGGTCAGCTGCCAGGAGTAGACCGCCATGACGACGGTGGCCACGAGCAGCTGCCCGAGGCTGACCACGCCCAGGACGCCGCCCCACTGCATGAAGGTCGACAGCTGGTCGACGTCGCTGGTGACCCGGGAGACCAGCGAGCCGCGGCGCTGCCCCTGCTGGTGCAGCACCGAGAGGTCGTGCACGTGGCGGAAGGCCCGCGCACGCAGCCCGGCCAGCGCGGTCTCCGTCGTCCGGAACAGCCGGACGTTCATCCGGTAGACCGCCACCACGGTCAGCAGCACGACGACGGCGCAGGCGAGCACGACGTTGCGGACCAGGTCGAGGTCCGGGCCGCCGGGGCCGGCCAGGCCGCGGTCGATGACCTGCTGGACGGCGATCGGCACGACCACCCGCCCGGCGGTGGCGACCAGCGCCAGGGCGAAGGTGGCCGGCAGGCCGCGGCGGAACTCCGGCATCATCCGCAGCCCGCGGCGCAGGGTGGCGAACGCCCCCTCCCCGCGGTGCTCGGCGAGGGCGCTCACGCCGCCACCTCCGTCTGCGCGTAGGCCCGCACCAGCGCCGCGTACCCGGGGACCTCGGCCAGCAGCTGCTCGTGGCTGCCGCGGGCGAGCACCCGGCCGCCCTCGAGCCAGACGACCTCGTCGGCCAGCGCGATGGTGGCCTGCCGGTAGGCGACCACGACGACCGTGGAGGGCCGCTCGGCGTCGCGCAGCGAGTCGAGGATGCGGGCCTCGACGGCGGGGTCGACGGCGCTGGTGGCGTCGTCGAGCACCAGCAGGCGGGGGCGGCGGACCACCGCGCGGGCCAGCGCGATCCGCTGCCGCTGGCCGCCCGACAGGGTCGCGCCGCGCTCGCCCACCCGGGTGTCGAGGCCCTCGGGCAGCCGGCGGACGACGTCGTCGACGGCGGCGACCCGCAGCGCGGCCCAGACCTCCTCGTCTGGGAGGTCGGCGCCCAGGGTGACGTTGCCGCGCACGGTGTCGTCGAAGAGGAAGGTGCCCTGCGGGACGAACGCCGCCTGGGCGCTGACCTCGCCCTCGCGCAGCGCGCGCACGTCGACCCCGTCGAGCAGCACCTCGCCGGTGCCCGGGTCGACCAGCCGGACCAGCAGCCCGGCCAGCGTCGACTTGCCCGAGCCGGTCGGCCCCACGACGGCGACCGTGCTGCCCGGCGCGACGTCGAAGGTGACGCCCGACAACGTGGGGCGGGCCGCGCCCTCGAAGCCGTAGTCGACCGCACGCACGCCCAGCCCCGCCCCGCCGGTGCCGGCAGCGGCGAGCTCGGCGCCGTGCGGCGTCTCGCCGGTCGCGTCGAGCACCGGCGTCACCCGGTCGAAGCCGGCGAGGGCGCGCGGCAGATCGGCCAGCACCCAGCCGATGGCGCGGATGGGCAGCGCGAGCAGGGTGAACAGGTAGGCGATGGAGACCAGGTCGCCGGCGTCGGTGGCGCCGTCGGCGACCCGGGAGGCGCCGATCAGCAGCACGGCCAGCGTGCCGAGGTTGGGCAGCGCCTCCATCAGCGGGTCGAACAGCCCGCGCACCCGGCCGACGGCGACCAGCCCGTCGCGCAACTCCTCGGCGCGCTCGGTGAAGCGGCGGGTCTCGACGTCCTCCCGGCCGAGGGTCTTGACGACCAGGGCGGCGTCGAAGCTCTCGTGGGCGATCTCGCTGACCTCGGCGCGCAGCTGCTGGGCCCGGCGCATCCGCGGGCTCATCGCCTGCGAGTAGACGGCGTTGAGCACGAACACCAGCGGGAACACCACCAGGCCCACCAGCGCCATCCACGGGTCGGTGGCGACCAGGGCGACCACGGTGATGCCGATCATCACCACCGCGCCGCAGGCGAACGGCAGCGGCGCGACGAAGAACCAGGCCGCCTCGACGTCGGAGTTGGCGTTGGACAGCAGCTGCCCGGTCGGGTGGCGCTGGTGCCAGGAGAGCGGCAGCCGCAGGTACTGGCCGGTGACCCGGCGGCGGTAGTCGGCCTGCAGCCGGTAGCCCATGACGCCCGCGAACAGCCGCCGGCCGAGGATGCCGAGGATCTTCAGGACGGCGACCCCGAGGATGGCGGCTCCCGCGAGGGTCAGCGCGCCGGCCGAGGTGACGCCGTCGTCCAGGGCCGGGAGGACGACGCGGTCGACGACCTCGCCGAGCACGTAGGCGCTGGCGACGGACATCGCGCCGTAGAGGGTGCTGGCGAGGAAGGCCAGCGTGAACATGCCCGGCTGCTCGACGATCGCGCGCCCGACGTGGCGCATCCCTCGCCGGACGACGGCGTCTCGGCGGCGGGGCACAGGTCTCCTCGGGGTCGTGCGGGGCGGCGTCTGCGACTGTACTTAGACGCGCTAAGGGAAGCGCGCGGTTTCCCGGACCCGCCCCGTCGGTAACCCCGCCCGGTGACCACCTCTTCCCGGCCGCTGGCCGCGCGCGAGCGGGCCGCGCTCGCCGACCTGCTCGACGAGCTGGGACCCGACGCCCCGACCCGCTGCGAGGGCTGGACGACGGCCCACCTGGCCGCGCACCTCGTCACCCGGGACCGCCGTCCGGACACCACGCCCGGGTTCGCCCTGGAGGCGACGCCGATCGGCCGGCCACTGGCCACCTGGTCCCACCGGGTGGAGGACCGGCTCCGCGCCGGCACCCCCTACGCCGACCTGGTCGCCCGGGTGCGCTCCGGGCCGCCGCGGTGGTTGCCCGCCGCGTGGCCACCGGTGGCCGCGGTGGTCGACACCGCGGAGTACGCCATCCACCACGAGGACGTCCGCCGGGCCCAGCCGGGCTGGTCCCCCCGCGAGCTCCACCGCGCCGACCAGGACCGCCTGTGGGGCAACGTCGTCTTCTTCGGCCGGGTCGCCGCCGGCCGGGTGCCGGGCACGCTGGTGCTGCGGCGCAGCGACGTGCCGGGGGTGGAGCGGCGCTACGGCAGCGGGACGCCGGAGACGGCGGTGTCGGGCGAGCCACTGGAGCTGCTGCTGTGGGCCAGCGGGCGGCGCGACGTCGCCCGGGTGACCACCGGCTGACGGGGTGGCAGCGGTGTCGTCCGGTAGGACGACGGTGTCACAGCGGGTGGTCGGCCTCTCGGCGGACGGGCACCCCGGCGTCGCCGAGGGCGGCCTTGACGTCGCCGATGCGCAGCTTGCCGAAGTGGAAGACGGTCGCGGCGAGCACCGCGTCGGCGCCGGCCTCCACCGCGGGCGGGAAGTGTGCGGGCTCCCCTGCGCCGCCGCTGGCGATGACCGGCACGGTGACCTCGCGGCGCACCGCGCGGATCAGCTCGAGGTCGAAGCCGGCTTCCGTACCGTCGGCGTCCATCGAGTTGAGCAGCACCTCGCCGACGCCGAGCTCGGCGGCCTGCACGACCCACTCCACGGCGTCCCGGCCGGTGCCGCGCCGCCCGCCGTGCGTGGTGATCTCGAAGCCGGAGTCGGTGACCGCCCCGTCGCGGCAGCGGCGGGCGTCGAGGGAGAGCACGAGCACCTGGTTGCCGAAGCGGTCGCTGATCTCGCTGATCAGCTCCGGCCGGGCGACGGCGGCGGTGTTGACGGCGACCTTGTCCGCGCCGGCGCGGAGCAGCCGGTCGACGTCGGTCACCGAGCGCACCCCGCCGCCGACGGTGAGCGGGATGAACACGCTCTCCGCGGTCCGACGGACGACGTCGTAGGTGGTCTCCCGGTCCCCGGAGCTGGCGGTGATGTCGAGGAAGGTCAGCTCGTCGGCGCCCTCGGCGTCGTAGACGCGGGCCATCTCCACCGGGTCCCCGGCGTCCCGCAGGTCGACGAAGTTGACGCCCTTGACCACCCGGCCGGCGTCGACGTCCAGGCACGGGATCACGCGGATCGCGAGACTCATGCCGGCGTCCCCCGGACCGCGTCGGCCTCGACCTCGACCAGCATCGCCGGGTCGATCAGCGCGGCGACCTGCACCATCGAGGTGGCCGGCCGGATGTCGCCGAAGACCTCGCCGTGCGCCCGGCCGACTTCTTCCCAGCGGGAGATGTCGGTGACGAACAGCCGGGTGCGGACGACGTCGGCGACGGTGAACCCGGCCCGCTCCAGCGCCTCGGCGATGGTGAGCAACGCCTGGCGGGTCTGCGCGCCGGCGTCCCCCGGGTGGACGACGGCCCCGTCGACGGTGGCGGTGGTGCCGCTGACCCAGGCCATGTCGCCGTGGACGACGACGCGGCTGTAGCCGACGACCGCCTCCCAGGGCGCGTCGGAGCCGAACCGGACGACGGTCACGCCAGCTCCTCGGTCACCCGCAGCGCCTCCGGCAGCGTGAACGCCCCGGCGTACAGGGCCTTGCCGACGATGGCACCCTCGACGCCGACCGGGGTCAGGCCGGTCAGCGCGCGGAGGTCGTCGAGCGAGCTGACGCCGCCCGAGGCGACCACCGGGCGCGACGTCGCGGCGCACACCTCGCGCAGCAGATCGAGGTTGGGGCCGCGCAGCGTGCCGTCCTTGGTGATGTCGGTGACCACGTAGCGGGCGCAGCCCTCGGCGTCGAGGCGGGCAAGGGTCTCGTAGAGCTCACCGCCCTCGCGGGTCCAGCCGCGGGCGGCCAGCCGGGTGCCGCGGACGTCGAGGCCCACGGCGATCCGGTCGCCGTGCTCGGCGATGGCGCGGGCGCACCACTCGGGCGACTCCAGCGCGGCGGTGCCGAGGTTGACCCGGCGGCAGCCGGTGGCCAGCGCCGCGGCCAGCGACTCGTCGTCCCGGATGCCGCCGGACAGCTCGACGTCGACGTCGAGCTCGCCGACCACGCGGGCCAGCAGCTCCCGGTTGCTGCCCCGGCCGAAGGCGGCGTCGAGGTCGACCAGGTGCACCCACTCGGCGCCGTCCCGCTGCCACTGCAGCGCGGCGTCGAGCGGGTCGCCGTAGGAGGTCTCGCTGCCGGCCTCCCCCTGCACCAGCCGGACGGCCTGGCCGTCGGCGACGTCGACGGCGGGGAGCAGCTGCAGCTTCGGCACGCTCCCCAGCCTAGGGACCCCGTGCCGGTGGCCCGCGTCACCGGCCGGACGCCGGCGCCGTCCCGCGGCCGCGGCGCCCGGGTCCCTGGGGGGTGGCAGGGTGGCGCGGTGGAGTTCGCTGACGTCGTCCGCCGGCGGCGCATGGTGCGCGACTACGACCCCGACCGGCCGGTGCCGCCCGAGGTGCGCGAGCGGCTGCTCGAGCACGCGCTGCGGGCGCCGTCGGCCGGCTTCACCCAGGGGTGGGCGTTCCTGGTGCTGGAGGACGCCGCCGACCGCGAGCTCTTCTGGTCGGCGACCACCACGGCCGGCGCCCCGGACGGCTGGCTGACCCGGATGCGGCGGGCGCCGCTGCTGGTCGTGCCGCTGTCGTCGAAGGCCGCCTACCTCGAGCGGTACGCCGAGCCGGACAAGGGCTGGACCGACCGCGACGAGGCCCGCTGGTCGGTCCCCTACTGGGACGTCGACGCCGGCATGGCCGCGCTGCTGATGCTGCTCACCGCCGTCGACGAGGGCCTGGGCGCGTGCTTCTTCGGGGTCCCCGCCGAGCGCGTGGACGCGCTGCGGACGGCGTTCGGCGTCCCGGACACCCACCGGCCGGTCGGCGTGGTGTCGGTCGGCTACCCGGGGAGGGCGGACCGCCGCTCGCCGTCCCTGCGGCGCGGCCGGCGCGGCGTGGAGGAGGTCGTGCACCGCGGGCGTTGGTGACCGGGGCCCTGGTTGACTGCCCGGCGTGAGCGAGTCCCGCGCCGTCCTGGTCACCGGTGGTTCGCGTGGCATCGGCCGCGCGATCGCCCACGCCTTCGCTGCCGCGGGCGACCGCGTCGCGGTGCACTGGGGCGCCTCCCAGGAGCGGGCCGAGGCGGTGCTCGCCGAGCTGCCCGGGGACGGTCACGTGCTGGTGCAGGCCGACCTGGGCGACGCCGACGCGGTGGGCCGGATGGTCGACGAGGCCGCCACGGCGCTCGGCGGACTGCACGTGCTGGTCAACAACGCCGGCGTGTTCACCGCCCACCCGCCGATGTCGGTCTCCTACGAGGAGTGGCAGGCGGCGTGGTCGCGGACGCTGGCGGTCAACCTGCTCGGCGCGGCCAACGCGACCTTCCGGTCGGTGCCGCACCTGGTGGCCGCGGGCGGCGGCGCGGTCGTCAACGTCTCCAGCCGCGGCGCGTTCCGCGGCGAGCCGGACACCCCGGCCTACGGCGCGTCCAAGGCCGGCCTCAACGCCTTCGGGCAGTCGATGGCGATCGCGCTGGCCCCGCACGGCATCTCGGTGGGCACGGTGGCGCCGGGGTTCGTGCAGACCGAGATGGCCCGCGAGGTGCTCGACGGACCGAGCGGGGACGCCGTCCGCGCGCAGTCGCCCTACGGCCGGGTGGCCCGCCCCGAGGAGGTCGCCTCGGCGGTGCTGTGGCTGGCCTCGCCCGGGGCGCGGTTCAGCACCGGCACGATTATCGACGTCAACGGGGCCTCCTACCTGCGCAGCTGACACACACTGGGGTCATGGCCCTGCCGTTGCCCCGCCGTGCCGGCCGGCGCACCAATGTGGGCCTGCTCGCGCTGTTCCTGCTGGCCTTGGGCACCGGCGTGCTGGCCTTCGCAGTCGGGTCGCCGGTCCCCGCGCGGCTGGTGGTCGCGGCACACGGGGCGGCCGGGCTCGGCCTGCTGCTGCTCGTCCCGTGGAAGTCCGTCGTGGTGCGGCGGGCGTGGCAGCGTCGACCGGCCGGCGGCGGTGGCGTCTCGCTGGGGGTGGCGACCGTGCTGACGCTGCTCACCGGCGTCCTGCACGCGGGAGGGGGAACCGGGCCGTGGTCCTGGTCGGCCGGCGTCCCGGTGCTGCACGTGCACGTCGCCCTCGGCGCGGCCACCGGCGCGCTGCTCGTCGTCCACGCGTGGGGACGGCGGCAGCGGCCGCGGGCCACCGACCTCGACCGCCGGGGGCTGCTGCGGGCGGGCGCGCTGGGCGCGGGGACGGTGGCGCTGTGGGGTGCGGGCGAGGCGCTGTGGCGGCTGACCGGCGCAGCGGGCGCCGCGCGCCGGGCCACGGGCTCGTTCGAGCGCGGCACCGACGACCCGGCGGCCATGCCGGTCACCCAGTGGATCTCCGACGCGGTGCCGGACTCTCCCGCTGCCGAGCTGGTGGTGACCACTCCCGGTCGGCGGGTGCGGGTGCCGGTCGGCGACCTCGACCAGGGGGACGTCTTCCGCGCGGTGCTGGACTGCACGGGCGGCTGGTACGCCGTCCAGGACTGGCGCGGCGTCCGGCTGGACCGGCTGCTCGCCTCCGTGGGCCGCGACCTGCCGGCCGACGGGGCGGTCGACGTCGTCTCGGTGACCGGCTTCCGGCGCCGGTTGCCGCTGTCCGAGGCGGGCGGGCTGCTGCTGGCCACCCACGCCGCGGGCCGGCCGCTGTCGCCGGGACACGGCGCACCGGTGCGACTGGTCGCCCCGGGACGGCGGGGCTTCTGGTGGGTGAAGTGGGTCGCGCGGGTCGAGGTCGTCGACGCGCCGTGGTGGCTGCAGTCGCCGTTCCCGCTGCAGTGAGTCAGCTCAGCGTCTGCAGCCAGTTGGTCAGCAGCTGGGCGCCGGCGTCCCCGGACTTCTCCGGGTGGAACTGGGTGGCCGACAGCGCGCCGTTCTCCACCCCGGCGACGAACCGGTCGCCGTGCTCGGCCCAGGTCACCAGCGGCGGGGCCAGCGGGGACGGCGCCCCCTCCGAGCCCAGCGGGAAGTTGCGCACGCCGTAGGAGTGCACGAAGTAGAAGCGCTGGTACTCGAGCCCGTCGAACAGCACCGTCTTCTGCGGCGCCTGCACGGTGTTCCAGCCCATGTGCGGCAGCACCGGCGCCTGCAGCTGCTCGACCACGCCGGGCCACTCGCCGCACCCCTCCGCGTCCTGGCCGTGCTCGACGCCCCGCTCGAAGAGCACCTGCATGCCCACGCACACACCCAGGACCGGCCGGCTTCCGGCCAGCCGGCGGCCGATCACCCGGGGACCGTCGACGGCCTTGAGGCCCGCCATGCACGCCGCGAAGGCACCGACCCCGGGGACGACGAGACCGTCGGCCTCCAGGGCGGCGTGCGGGTCGCCGGTCACCGTGACGTCGGCACCGACCCGGGTCAGCGCGCGTTCGGCCGAGCGGAGGTTGCCCGAGCCGTAGTCCAGGACGACGACCTTCTTCACGCTTGCCACGGTACGTGCCAGCGGTGCCGGTCCGGAGGGGATTCCCGCAGGTGGGGTGGCGGGCGTCGCAGTGCGGGAGCGGCGACGCATGTTCGGTCGAGGTGGCTCTGGGGGCGCCGCTCGCCGTCTCCGGCCAGGGAGGTGGACTCGAGGGCGACCCGGCGGCGGGGCTCTGCTACGACCGGGCGGGCAGGGACCGGGTTCTCCGGGTGCTGCTCGCGCTGGTCGTTGTCTCGCTCGTCGCCACCGGTCCGGTGGCCCTGCTCTCGTGGACCCCGCGACTCCTCGGCGGGGCGCGGGACCTCGAGCGGCGACCACCGGGCTCTCCCGCCGCTCGTGCACGAGCGACATCTGCGCTCACATCAAGCGCCTGGCTCGATCTGTGGACAGCCGTCTGAGCTGCGGATTCGCATGGCCGTGCCCCTGCGGATCGGTTAGGCTTCGAACATCTGATCGATCCGGTGGGAGGTGTCGTGGACGAACTGTTGGCCGGTCTGGATGCGCTCGCCGCCGAGGACCTGACCCCGCCGTTCGGCCCGGCGCTGCTGGAGCGGCTGCGGCCGCTGCTGGCCGCGCAGAACCGGCTGGCCGCCGAGATCGCCCGCACGGTGCGGGAGGCCGAGGTGTCCGGCGCGGCGGAGGTCGACGGGCTGACGACCATGTCCTCCTGGCTGCGGGGGCACGGGCACTTGTCGGAGACCGAGGCGGCGCGGGTGGTGCGCACCGGCCGGGCGCTGCCGCACCTGCCGGCCCTGGCCGCTGCGTTCGCCGCCGGGGCGGTGACCGGCGAGCAGGCCGGGGTGATCGCCCGGGTGGCCGAACCCGAGCACCTGACGGCCGCCGCCGAGCAGGGCGTCGACCTCGAGGTGGTGGACCGGCTGCTGACCGGCGTGGCCTGCGAGCGGCCGCACGCCGATGTGGCGAAGGCGGTGCACCACTACCTCGACCAGCTCGACGAGGACGGGCCGGAGCCCGATCCGACGGAGGACCGTCGGCTCGCCATGACCAAGCATGCCGACGGCAGCATCACGGGCCGGTTCGATCTGGACGCCGTGGGCGGGGAGAGGCTGCAGACCGCCCTGGAGTCGGTGGTGCAGGCCGGCCGGGGCGCCGGGGACGAGCGCACCCGCGCCCAGCAGCAGGCCGACGCGCTCGTGCAGTTGGCCGACAACGCCCTCGCCTCGGGGAGCCTGCCCATCCTGCGCGGCCACAAGCCCCAGCTCCTCGTCAAAGTCGCCCTCGACGACCTGGCCGACCCCGCGGTCGGCCGCGGTACCGCGCAGCTGGGCTTCGGCGCCACCATCTCCGCCGCCCGGGCCCGCTGGCTGGCCTGCGACGGGCAGATCACCCGCATCGTGCTGGGCCCCGACGGGCTGCCGCTGGAGCACGGCCGCACGCTACGGCTGTTCCCGCCGCACGTCCGCCGCGCCGCCGAGGTCCGCGACAGCGGCTGCGTGTTCGCCGGCTGCGCCGCGCCCACCTGGTGGTGCGACGTGCACCACCTGCTGGCCTGGATCGACGGCGGCGCCACCGACCTGGCCAACGCCGCGCTGCTGTGCGAACGGCACCACACCAAGGTCCACCACGGCTTCCGGGTCGAACGACAACCCGACGGCCGCTGGCGCACCTGGCGCCCCGACGGCACCGAGATCCACACCGGACCCCACCGCACCGGACCACCCCTGGTCACCGCCGCCTGACCGAATCACCTGGCCCAGCCGTGAGCCGGCGACCGACCGCCGCCCACCCCTCGGGGCCACGGTCGGCTGCCGGCTGCCCGAGCGCAGGGACCCTCACCGGTGCGGGATGCCGTCGTCCCAGGGCAGCACGGCCAGCTCCGGCCACACGCTGGTCCACCGCCGCGCCTTGGCCTCGTAGAGGTGTCGCGGCGCCGGGCTGTGCGGGTTGGGGCGCACGACCAGGGAGAACAGGCCGCCGTAGCCGTACGGGGCGTAGCCGCGGGGCCGGAACCGACTCTCGGCACTCACACCAGCCGGAGGACGCCCGACGCCGTGGCCAGCAGCGCGGCGACCAGCAGCACGACGGCGAAGGCGACCTGCGGGCCCGTACGCCCCTTCGTGTCGTGGTCGGCCCGCCAGATGCTCCACGCGCCGCCGAGCAGGAAGCCGCCGAGGACGATCAACAGGACCGCGAAGGTCATCCCTGTTACAGAGCGCCCTTCGTGGAGGGGACGTCGGTCACCCGCGGGTCGATCGCGACCGCGGCCCGCAGCGCCCGCGCCAGCGCCTTGAACTGCCCCTCGACGATGTGGTGGGCGTCCCGGCCGGCGTACAGCACGCGCACGTGCAGGCTGATCCGTGCGTTGAACGCGAAGGACTCGAGCACGTGCTTGGTGAGCGACGTCGGGTAGTCCGGCCCGATCATCGGCGTCATGTCCTCCGGCTCCGAGTGCACGAAGTACGGCCGACCCGAGAGGTCGACGGCGGCCTGCGCGAGCACCTCGTCCATCGGGATCGTCGCGTCGCCGTAGCGGGTGATGCCCTTCTTGTCCCCCAGCGCCTGCGCGAACGCCTGGCCGAGGGCGATGGCGACGTCCTCCACCGTGTGGTGGGCGTCGATGTGCAGGTCGCCGTCCGCCCGCACGGTGAGGTCGATGCCGCTGTGCTTGGACAGCGAGGTCAGCATGTGGTCGTAGAAGCCGACCCCGGTGCTGATCGAGCTCGTGCCGGTGCCGTCGAGGTCGAGCTCGACGACGAGCTTGGTCTCGCTGGTCTCGCGCTCGACGCGTGCGGTGCGGGTCATGAGGACGAGTCTCCCAGGTGCAGGCCGGCGACCACCTCACCCAGGGTGGTGCGAGACGTCTGCCAGCCGGCGCCCATCAGGCGGCACCCTGCTCGCGGACGACCTCGCCCAGCGCGGTGAGGAAGACATCGGTCTCCTCCGTGGTGCCGGCCGTCACGCGCAGCCAGCCGGGCAGCCCGACGTCGCGCACGAGGACGTCGTGCGCCAGCAGCGCCTTCCAGACCGCAGGGGCGTCGGCGAAGTGCCCGAAGAGGACGAAGTTGGCGTCGCTCGGGACGCTGGTCAGCCCCAGACCCGGCAGGGTGGCGACGATCCGGTCGCGCTCGGCCTTGACCGCGTCCACGGTCGCCAGCAGCGCGTCGGTGTGCGCCAGCGCCGTCCGCGCGGCCGCCTGGGTCAGCGACGACAGGTGGTACGGCAGCCGGACCAGCTGCAGCGCGTCGACGACGGCGGGGTCGGCGGCCAGGTAACCCAGCCGCAGACCGGCCATTCCGAACGCCTTGCTCATCGTGCGGCTCACCAGCAGCCGCGGGCGGCCGGGCAGCAGGGTGAGCGCCGAGCGGGTCCCGGTGCGCGCGAACTCGGTGTAGGCCTCGTCGACGACGACCACGCCGTCGGTGGCGTCGTAGACGGTGGTGATCGTCTCGAGCGCGACCGCGGTGCCGGTCGGGTTGTTCGGGCTGGTCACGAAGACGACGTCCGGGCGGACCTCGCGCACCTCCGCGGCGGCCTGCGCCGCGTCGATGGTGAAGTCCTCCCGGCGGTGCCCGTCGACCCAGGCGGTCCCGGTGCCCGCCGAGATGATCGGGTGCATGGAGTAGGACGGCGTGAAGCCCATAGCCGTCCGCCCCGCACCGCCGAACGCCTGCAGCACCTGCTGCAGCACCTCGTTCGAGCCGTTGGCCGCCCACACCTGCGCCGGCTCGACCGGCTCCCCGCTGGTGCGCGTCAGGTAGGCGGCGAGGTCACGGCGCAGCGCGAGCGCGTCCCGGTCGGGATAGCGGTTGAGCTCCAGCGCCGCGTGCCCGAGCGCCTCGCCGAGGTCGGCGAGCAGCTCGGGCGGCAACGGGTGCGGGTTCTCGTTGGTGTTGAGCCGGTGCTTGACCTGCAGCTGCGGGGCGCCGTAGGGCATGCGGCCGCGCAGCTCCGGCCGCAGCGGGAGCTCGTCGAGCGAGGTCATGCGCGCTGCCGGGCCCGGACGGCGGCGGCGTGCGCGGGCAGGTCCTCGGCGCCGGCCAGGGCGTCGATGTGCCCGGCGACGTCGGCGAGGGCCCGCTCGTCGTACTCGACGACGTGGATGCCGCGCAGGAACGACTGCACCGACAGGCCGCTGGAGTGCCGCGCGCACCCGCCGGTGGGCAGCACGTGGTTGGAGCCGGCGATGTAGTCGCCGAGGGAGACCGGCGACCAGGCGCCGACGAACACCGCCCCGGCGTTGCGCACCCGCATCGCCACCTCGCGGGCGTCCCGCGTCTGGATCTCCAGGTGCTCGGCGGCGTAGGCGTCGACCACCCGCAGGCCCGCGTCGACGTCGTCCACCAGCACGATGCCCGACTGGCTGCCCTCCAGGGCGGTGGTGATCCGGTCGGAGTGCTTGGTGGCGGCGACCTGGCCCGGCACCAGGTCGAGGACGGCGTCGGCCAGCCCCTCGCTGGTGGTCACCAGCACCGCGCCGGCCAGCGGGTCGTGCTCGGCCTGGCTGATCAGGTCGGCGGCGACGTGCACCGGGTCGGCGGTGTCGTCGGCGAGGATCGCCACCTCGGTGGGGCCCGCCTCGGAGTCGATGCCGATCAGGCCGCGCAGCAGCCGCTTGGCCGCCGTCACGTAGACGTTGCCCGGGCCGGTGACCATGTCGACCGGCTCGCACGAGCCCGCGCCGTACCCGAAGACGGCGATGGCCTGCGCCCCGCCGACGGCGTAGACCTCGCTGACGCCGAGCAGCGCGCACGCGGCGAGCACGCCGGGGTCGGGCAGGCCGCCGTGGTCGCGCTGCGGCGGCGAGGCGACCGCGATGGACGCCACCCCCGCGATCTGCGCGGGGACGACGTTCATCACGACGCTGGACAGCAGCGGCGCCAGCCCGCCGGGCACGTAGAGACCGACGCGGCGCACCGGCAGCCAGCGCTCGGTGACCGTGCCGCCGGGGACGACGTCGGTGGTGACGTCGGTGCGGCGCTGGTCGGCGTGCACCTTCCGGACGCGGGCGATGGCCTCCTCGAGGGCGGCGCGGACGGCGGGGTCGACGCCGGCGAGCGCGGCGTCGATCGCCTGCTGCGGGACGGCGAAGTCCGCCAGGTCGACGCCGTCGAGGCGGGCGGTGATCTCACGGACGGCCTGGGCGCCGCGGACCCGCACGTCCTCGCACAGCGGCCGCACCGTGGCGAGCACCGAGTCGATGTCGGTGGCGGCGCGAGGCAGCAGGCCGGCGAGCTCGCGCACCCCCGGCAGGGCGGATCCACGCAGGTCGATGCGGGTGAGCACGGGCGGACCTCCGGGGCGGGGACGGAACACCCCAGGGTAGCCGCCGGGGCGGGGCGGCCCGGCGTCCTGCCCGGGCCAGGGACCGGCGCACCCGTAGGCTCGCCTGCCGTGGACGTCATCCCGCTCTTCCCGCTGGGGACGCCGCTGTTCCCCGGGGTCGTCCTGCCGCTGCAGGTCTTCGAGCCGCGCTACCGGCGGCTGGTGCGCGACCTGCTGGAGCTGCCGGAGGGCGCTGCCCGGTCCTTCGGCGTGGTCGCCATCCGGCAGGGCTGGGAGGTCGAGCACGTCGCCCCGGCCGAGGCCCTCTACGACGTCGGCTGCACCGCCCGGCTGCAGACGGTGAGCCCGCAGTCCGACGGCGGGTTCCGCATCGTCGCGGTCGGCGCGGACCGGTTCCGCCTGCTCGACCTCATCGTCGGCGAGGACCCGCCCTACCTGCAGGCCGAGGTCGAGTGGCTGGCCGAGGAGGAGGCCGCCGAGGAGGCCGCCGGCGACCACGAGGGGCTGACCGCGCCCGGCGGGTGGCCCGCCGACCCGCAGCACGAGGACCTCGTGTCGGAGGTGGCACGCGGCTCGATGGGGGTGCTCGTCCGCGGGGTGGCCGACCTGTTCACCCGCTACGTCACCGCCGTGGCCACGCTGACCGGCGACGTCGACGGCGAGGAGGCCGAGATCGCCGACCTGCTCTCGTCGGTCTCCGGCGACCCGCGGGCGCTGTCCTACCTGGTGGCCTCGTCGGCGCTGCTGACCAGCGAGGACCGCCAGGAGCTGCTGGCCGAGTCCGCCACGCGCCGGCGACTGCGGACCGAGTCGCGGCTGCTGCGCCGCGAGCTGACCCTGCTGGAGACGGTCGGCGCGGTGCCCGCGCCGCTGCAGCGCTTCGTCGGCCCGCGCAGCGTCAACTAGGAGCCGGCTCCCCCAGCGTGGCCAGGAGGCGCCCGCGGGTGTCGAGAAAGCCACGGCCGCTCCGTCCCTGGGGTGAGGCGGCCAGGATGGGCCGCACCGCACGAGGGAGATCCGATGGCCAAGTACCTGCTGCTCAAGCATTACCGGGGCGCGCCCGCAGCGGTGAACGACGTCCCGATGGACCGGTGGACGCCCGCGGAGATCGACGCCCACGTGGCATACATGGAGGACTTCGCGACGCGGCTCGGGGAGTCGGGTGAGTACGTCGACGGACAGGCGCTGGCGCCCGATGGTGCGTGGGTCCGGTACGACGGCGAGGGGCGGCCGCCGGTCACCGACGGCCCGTTCCCGGAGACCAAGGACCTGATCGCCGGCTGGATGGTCGTCGACGTCGACTCCTGGGACCGCGCCGTCGCGCTGGCCGGGGAGCTGTCAGCGGCGCCGGGAGCCGGCGGGCGGCCGATCCACGAGTGGCTGGAGGTGCGGCCCTTCCTCGGCGTGCCGCCCACCGTCACCGAGTGACCGGACGGCGGCACGCGGGCACCGGCGTGGACGAGTCGAGGCTGCGGGAGCTGATCCCCGAGGTGATCGGCGTCCTCGTCCGGCGCGGAGCGGACTTCGCGTCGGCCGAGGACGCCGTCCAGGAGGCGCTGGTCGAGGCGCTCCGGACGTGGCCGGCGGACCCGCCGCGGGACCCCAGGGGGTGGCTGGTCACGGTGTCGTGGCGCCGGTACCTGGACCTGTACCGGTCCGAGCGCGCCCGCTCCGCCCGCGAGGTCGCCGTCGACCTGGAGCCGCCGCAGGGCCCGGTGTCCGCGGTCGACGACACCCTGCGGCTGTACTTCCTGTGCGCCCACCCGTCGCTGACGCCCGGCTCGGCGGTGGCGCTCACGCTGCGCGCCGTCGGCGGGCTCACCACCCGGCAGATCGCCGAGGCCTACCTCGTGCCGGAGTCCACGATCGCCCAGCGGATCAGCCGGGCCAAGCGGCGCATCGCGGACGTGCCGCTGGACCAGCCGGGCGACCTCGCCACGGTGCTGCGGGTGCTGTACCTGATCTACAACGAGGGCCACTCCGGCGAGGTCGACCTCGCCACCGAGGCGATCAGGGTGACCCGGCAGCTGGCGGCGGCCGTCGACGACCCCGAGGTCGCCGGCCTGCTCGCGCTGGTGCTGCTGCACCACGCACGCCGGGCCGCGCGCACCGACCCCGCCGGCCGGCTGGTCCCGCTCGCCGGGCAGGACCGGTCCCGGTGGGATCCCGCGCTGATCGCCGAGGGGGTGGCCGTCCTGCAGGCCGCCCTCGCCCGGGACCGGCTCGGCGAGTACCAGGCCCAGGCGGCGATCGCCGCCCTGCACGCCGACGCACGGCGGTTCGAGGAGACCGACTGGGTGCAGATCGTCGAGTGGTACGACGAGCTCGTGGCCCTCACCGGCTCGGAGGTGGCCCGGCTCAACCGCGCCGTGGCGGTCGGGGAGGCCGACGGCGCACCGGCAGGGCTGGCCGCGCTGGCCGAGGTCGACCCGGGTCTCCCCCGCCACACCGCCGCCTCGGCCTACCTCCACGAGAAGGCCGGACGGCTCGCGGACGCGGCCGACCTGTACGCCGCGGCGGCCCGGGCCGCGTCGAACACGGCCGAGCGCGACCACCTCACCCGCCGGGCCGCACGGCTCCGGCAGACCGCGTCCGGCTGAAGGGTCTCGCAGGGCCGGCGTCGCGACGGCCCTCAGAGCTCCCCGCGTCAGGAGCGGAGCGCGCCCTCGATGGCCGGGACGGCGGGCCGCGGGCCGCCGGCGAGCGGGACGTACCCCGCCGGGTCGGGCCGGTCGAGGTCCTCGGCGGCGGTGAGCAGGGTGGCCGCCACATAGCCCAGGACGGCGAGGAAGGGCGCCACCGCCAGCGCCGCCGGTGAGCCCAGCCTCAGCGGCGTGATCACCCGGGTGCCGACAGCGGCCAGCTCGGCCGGCGAGGGCCCGGCACCCAGCAACTCGCCGAGCTGCCAGGCGGCCAGCGAGGCCAGCACCGTGCCGACGGCGAGCGCGAGCACGGTCGCCACGCCGCGACGGCGGCGCAGCCGCCAGGCCACCAGTCCGGCGACCAGCCCGAGAGCGGCGAGCAGGAGGGTGAACACGCCGTCGTCGGCGATGGACAGCTCGGGCGAGGGCCGCCCGACGGGGACCGGGCCATCCGCGGTGACCTCGAAGGTCGCCCGCGGCGCCAGCACCCACCACAGCAGCCCGGCCGCGACCCCGGCCAGAGCGAGCACGCCGGTCAGCACCAGCGACGCGCGCAGGTCCGCGCGCAGCTCGGCGCGGCCGGACCACGGCGCTCCGGCGCCCCAGCGGGCGGGGCGGACCGGCGGCGGCCCGGCGGGAGCGGCTGCGGGTCTGGTGTCCACGACCCCAGTCAACCGCGCCCACCCGCCCGTCTCATCCCGGCGGCGGGGTGGCCGCTCAGCGCGCCGCCCCGGCCCGTCCCGCGTCGGCCCCGTCCAGAGGCTCACCGCGAGCCCGCGACGTACTGGAACGGCCACCCTCCGGCGGCCCGCCGGCCCCGTCCAGAAGCTCGTCCCGAGCCCCCGAGGGATGAGGACGGGGTCCTTCCACGAGGCGTGGGAGGAAGGGTGGCCCTCTCCTTCACAGCAGCGCGACGCTGGTCGGGCCCAGCAGCGCCTTGATGTCGCCCATGAGCGCCGTGCTGGGGCGTACCCGCAGGCCCTGGTCCAGCCGGAGCACAGTCTCCCGGCTGCCGTTGACCAGCTTCAGCTGCACCTCGGTCGTGCCCGGGTGGCTGCCCAGCACCTCGCGGAGCCGCTCGACGACCGGAGGGGTGCAGCGGGCCGCCGCCATCGAGACCAGGACCGGGCCGCGCGCCCCCTCGGTCAGCTCGGGGATGGTCACCTCGGAACCGAACAGCGAGGGCTGGTCGTCCCGGCGGCTGATCCGGCCCTTGACCACGACGATCTGGTCGCGGACGACCTTCTCGGACACCTCCGCCCAGGTCTTCGGGAAGAAGAGCACCTCGATGCCGGACTCGAGGTCCTCGAGGGTGGCGATCGCCCACGGGGCGCCCTGCTTGTTGGTGCGGGGGGCGACCGAGGTGAGGATCCCGGCGATGGTGACGTTGGCGCCGTCCTCGACGCCGCCGGCGTTGATCTCGACGATCGGCGTGTCCGCGTTGGCCGCGAGCACGTGCTCCACGCCGTGCAGGGGGTGGTCGGAGACGTAGAGGCCGAGCATGTCGCGCTCGAACACCAGGCGCTCGGACTTCGACCAGTCCGCCGTGGGGATCGCGATGTCCAGCGCCCCGCTGAACGGGTCGTCGCCGTCCTCGTCCCCGAAGCTGCCGAAGAGGTCGAACTGCCCCTCGGCCTCCTTGCGCTTGAGCGCCATGGCGGAGTCGACGGCCTGGGCGTGGACGGCGACGACGCCCTGCCGGGAGTGGCCCAGGGAGTCGAACGCCCCGGCCTTGGCCAGGGACTCGATGACCTTCTTGTTGCAGGCGACCGTGTCGATCTTGCGCATGAAGTCGGGGAAGTCCTTGAAGGCGCCCTTCTCCTCGCGGGCCCGACGGATCGAGTCGACGACGTTGTGCCCGACGTTGCGCACCGACGCGAGACCGAAGCGGATGTCGGTGCCGACGGCGGTGAAGTCCCAGGACGACTCGTTGACGTCCGGGGGGAGCACCTTGATGCCCATCCGCCGGCACTCGGCCAGGTAGATCGGCCGGCGGTCCTTGTCGTCACCGACGCTGGTGAGCAGCCCGGCCATGTACTCGGCCGGGTAGTTGGCCTTGAGGAACGCCGTCCAGTAGGACACCAGGCCGTAGGCGGCCGAGTGGGCCTTGTTGAACGCGTAGTCGGCGAACGGGACGAGGATGTCCCACAGCGTCTTGACCGCCGCACCGGAGTAGCCGCGCTCCTTCATGCCGGCCTCGAAGCCGACGAACTCGGCGTCCAGGACCGACTTCTTCTTCTTGCCCATCGCGCGGCGCAGCAGGTCGGCCTTGCCGAGCGAGTACCCGGCGACCTTCTGCGCGATCGCCATGACCTGCTCCTGGTACACGATCAGGCCGTAGGTCGTGCCGAGGATGTCCTCCAGCGGCTCGGCCAGCTCCGGGTGGATCGGCGTGATCTCCTGCTGGCCGTTCTTGCGCAGCGCGTAGTTGGTGTGCGAGTTCGCACCCATCGGACCAGGCCGGTAGAGGGCGCCGACGGCCGAGATGTCCTCGAAGTTGTCCGGCCGCATGAGCCGCAGCAGCGAGCGCATCGGGCCGCCGTCGAACTGGAAGACGCCGAGGGTGTCGCCGCGGGAGAGCAGCGCGTAGGTGGCCGGGTCGGTGAGGTCCTTGCTGATCTCGTCGAGGTCGATCGGCTCCTTGCCGTTCGCGACGATGTTGCGCAGCGTGTCGTCGATGACGGTGAGGTTGCGCAGGCCCAGGAAGTCCATCTTCAGCAGGCCGAGCGTCTCGCAGGTCGGGTAGTCGAACTGCGTGATGACGGCGCCGTCGGCCTCGCGCCGCATGATCGGGATGCTGTCGATCAACGGGTAGCGGCCGATGATGACGCCGGCGGCGTGCACGCCCCACTGGCGCTTCAGCCCCTCGAGCTTGCGGGCCTGGTCGACGACCTCGGCCGCGCCGGGGTCGGACTCGTAGCGGGCGCGGAACTCCGCGGCCTCCTTGTAGCGGGGGTGGGCCGGGTCGAAGATTCCCGACAGCGGGATGTCCTTGCCCATCACCGCGGGCGGCATCAGCTTGGTCAGCTCGTCGCCGACCGAGAACGGCCGGTCGAGCACGCGGGCGGCGTCCTTGATCGCGGCCTTGGCCTTGATGGTGCCGTAGGTGACGATCTGGCTGACCCGCTCCTCGCCGTACTTCTGCGAGACGTACTGGATGACCTCACCGCGGCGGCGGTCGTCGAAGTCGATGTCGACGTCGGGCATCGAGACGCGCTCGGGGTTGAGGAACCGCTCGAAGATCAGCCCGTGCGCCAGCGGGTCGAGGTCGGTGATGCCCATGGCGTAGGCGGCCAGCGAGCCCGCGGCCGAGCCACGGCCCGGTCCGACGCGGATGCCGTTGTCCTTGGCCCAGTTGATGAAGTCGGCGACCACGAGGAAGTACCCCGGGAAGCCCATCTGCGTGATGATCCCGACCTCGTAGTCGGCCTGCTTGCGCACGTGGTCGGGGATGCCGCCCGGCCAGCGCTTGTGCAGCCCCCGCTCGACCTCCTTGACGAACCAGGAGGTCTCGTCCTCCCCCGGCGGCAGCGGGAACCGGGGCATCAGGTCCGCGCCCTCGGTGAACTCCACCTCGCACTGCTCGGCCACCAGCAGCGTGTTGTCGCAGGCCTCGGGCAACTCGCTGAACAGCGCACGCATCTCCGCGGCGCTCTTCAGGTAGTAGCCGTCGCCGTTGAACTTGAAGCGGTTGGTCTCGTTGAGCCGCGACCCGGTCTGGATGCACAGCAGCGCGTCGTGCGCCTCGGCGTCCTCGCGGTGGGTGTAGTGCAGGTCGTTGGTGCCCAGCAGCGGGATGCCGAGCTCCTTCGCGATCTCCAGCAGCGCCGGGCGGGTCTTCTTCTCGATGGCCAGCCCGTGGTCCATCACCTCGGCGTAGAAGTTCTCCTTGCCGAAGATGTCCTGGAAGTCGGCGGCGGCCTGCCGGGCCTTGTCGTGCTTGCCGGCCCGCAGCCACATGTTCACCTCGCCCGACGGGCAGCCGGTGGTGGCGATGAGCCCCGTGCCGTACCGCTCGAGCAGGTCGCGGTCGAAGCGCGGCTTGCGGTACTGGCCCTCCAGGCTGGCCATCGAGGAGATGCGGAAGAGGTTGTGCATCCCCTCGGTGGTGCGCGCCAGCAACGTCATGTGCGTGTAGGCGGCCTTGCCGCGCGAGGAGCCGCCCTCGCCGTCCTCGTCGATGAGGTTGTCGCCGAAGTCGAACGGCGCGCGGTCGAAGCGCGAGCCGGGCGTGTAGTAGCCCTCCATGCCGATGATCGGCTTCACGCCGGCGGCCTTGGCCTGCTTGTAGAAGTCGTAGGCGCCGAAGACGTTGCCGTGGTCGGTCATCGCCAGCGCCGGCATCCCCTGCTCGGCGGCGGCCCTGGTGACCTCGGGCAGCTTCGCCGCCCCGTCGAGCATCGAGTACTCGGTGTGTACGTGCAGGTGCACGAACGAGTCGTTGCTCACGGTGCTGCGGCGCTCCTCACGGGTCGTGCTGGCCCAGCCGTCGGGTGCTCCGGCGGGCGACCGGCGGGGAAGACCGGGTGGTGCGGTGCGAGTCGCGGAGGACGTCGGACGCGGGCCCGGGCCGGTGCCCCCGATCCTCGCACTGGAAACTGTCTACGCCGAGGGTCTGACAGGACGTGTCTCGGCGGGCCGGGACGGCTCCGGGAAGGACCCCCTGCCCCCACCCTCGCAGGCTCGCGGCGGGCCCCTGCAGGGGGCCGCTCACAATCGCTTGCGCATGGTGAGGTGCGAGATGCCGGCCTCCTCGTACACGTCCCCGACCGCGGTGTAGCCGGCCCGCTCGTAGAAGCCCCGGGCGGTGAGCTGCGCGTGCAGCTCCACCTCGGCCAGGCCCAGCGCGGCGGCCTGCCGCTGCAACTCGGCGAGGACGGCGGCGCCGTACCCGTGCCCGCGCGCCGCGGCGTCGACCGCCATCCGGCCGATGACCGCCCGGCCGTCGCGGACCAGCAGCCGCCCGGTGGCCACCACGCGGCCCTCGTCGTCCTCGGCCAGGGCGTGCACGGCGGTGGCGTCGTGCACGTCCTGCTCCATCTCGGCGGGCACGCCCTGCTCCTCGACGAAGACGCGGGTGCGCAGCGCCGCCACCACCGGCCAGTCCGCGGCCGTGGCGAGCCGGGCGTTCACGCGGGCCGCCGGGCGACGTCGGGGATCGCCGAGGTCGGCACCAGCAGGAAGCGCAGGTCGACCAGCGCGTGCAGGACGACGGGCAGCAGCAGCGACCCGGTGCCGAGGTACAGCCCGGCCATGACCCCGCCGAGGACGCCGGTGCTCACGATGCCCGCGAGCCCCTGGTAGGCGTGCGCCAGCCCGAACGTCAGCGCACCGATCGCGACCAGCGCCGGCTCCGGCAGCCCGCCCCCGCCGACCGCGGCGACGACGGCGAGCAGGAAGCCGCGGTAGAGCCACTCCTCGCAGACGCCGGCGGTGACCCCCACCAGCGTGAACAGCCGCCGCTCCGCCGTCGTCCGCGGCAGCAGCGCCAGCGTGGCGTGCACGGCGGGCTCGGCGTGCCGCCCCTCCCCCGGCCGGCGCAGCTCGGCCGCCACCTGCGCCAGGGCGCCCGAGCGCAGCGCGCGGGTGGAGACGACGACGAAGCCGAGGACCAGCACGGTGGCCGCGACGGCGACCGGCCCGGGCCAGGCCTGCGGCCAGCGCAGGCCCACGGCCGCGGCGTCCACCCCGGGCGCGGACAGCCACACGACCAGGGCCAGCAGCGCGAGTCCCCACTCGAGCACCAGCAGCCGGGCGTAGAAGGACCGCCGGGCGCCCGCGTCGGTGCGCAGCCGGCCCTCGAAGCGCCGGTGCAGCACGTGCCCGACCACCGGCTCGCCGACCACCAGGTAGCCGGCGACGACGACCGCGGACAGCGCGGCCGGGCCGAGGTCGGCGAGCGAGTCGGGCAGGCCGACCGCGGTCACGGCCGGGCTCGCGGGCTCGCTGGCACCGGCGTCAGGACTCGGCGCGCAGGATGTCGAGCGCGCCGGCCAGGTCGGGCGGGAAGGGGCTGGTGAACTTCGTCCAGGAGCCGTCGGCCGGGTGCGGGATGCCCAGCCGGGCGGCGTGCAGCCACTGCCGGGAGACGCCGAGCCGGGCGGCCAGCGTCGGGTCGGCGCCGTACGTGGTGTCGCCGACGCAGGGGTGGCGCAGCGCGGAGAAGTGCACCCGGATCTGGTGGGTGCGGCCGGTCTCCAGCCGGATGTCGACCAGGCTGGCGGCCGGGAAGGCCTCGACCACCTCGTAGTGGGTCACCGACGGGCGACCACCCTGGACGACGGCGAACCTCCAGTCGTGTTTCGGGTGCCGGTCGATGGGCGCGTCGATCGTGCCGCGGGAGGGGTCCGGGTGGCCCTGGACGAGGGCGGCGTAGCCCTTCTCGACGGTGCGCTGCTTGAACGCCGCCTTGAGCGCGGTGTAAGCCCGCTCGCTCTTGGCCACCACCATCAGCCCCGTCGTCCCGGCGTCGAGCCGGTGGACGACGCCCTGCCGCTCGGCCGCGCCGGACGTGGCGATGCGGTACCCCGCGGCGGCCAGCCCGCCGACCACGGTGGGTCCCTCCCAGCCGGGGCTGGGGTGCGCGGCGACGCCGACGGGCTTGTCGACCACGACGATGTCGTCGTCGTCGTGGACGACGGTCAGGCCCGGGACCGGCTCGGGCGGGAGGAGCCGGGATGGGTGGGCATGTGATGGCGGGGGCAGCTCGACCTCCAGCCAGCTGCCGCCGCTCACCCGGTCGCCCTTGCCGCGGACCCGCCCGTCGAGGACGACCCGGCCCTCGTCGGCGAGGTCGGCGGCCGCACCGCGGGAGAGGCCGAAGAGCCGGGACAGCGCCTGGTCGACGCGCTGCCCCTCGAGCCCGTCGGGCACCGGGAGTGCACGGTGCTGGCCGGCGGGGGTGCTCACGGCGTCCATTCTGACCGTCGCGGCGACACGGCCCGCGCAGCACCGCCCGGGCGTGGTGAGGTGCTGGAACGGCCCCGCGTCAAGGGCCCGTCCCGAGCGTGCGAGGGATGGGGGACGCGGCGTCCTCCTTCAGTCGCGCGCCGGGGCGTCGCCCCCGGCGCGGCCGCCGGTGCTGCGGGTGCCGTCGAACTCGATGCCGCGCAGCGCGAGGACCACGCCCAGCAGGCCCCCGCAGACGATGGCGGAGTCGGCGATGTTGAAGACCGGGTAGAACTCGCCGTCCGGCGCGAACACCGAGATGAAGTCGACGACGCCACCGCGCAGGAAGCCCGGCTCGCGGAAGACCCGGTCGACGAGGTTGCCCACCGCGCCGCCGAGCACCAGGCCGAGCGCGACGGCCCAGCCGGTGGAGAACAGCCGCCGTGCCGTGCGCACGATGACCACCGCGACCACGACGGCGATGAGCGTGAAGACCACGGTGAAGCCCTCGGCGAAGGAGAACGCCGCGCCGGTGTTGCGGGTGTGCGTCAGGTACAGCGCCCCGCCGAGCAGCCGGATGTCGGCCCCGCGCCCGATCGTGGCGACGACGAGCAGCTTGGTGCCCAGGTCCAGGGCCAGCACCGCCAGCGCGAGCAGGAGGAGCAGCCGGGTGCGGGGACGCCGTCCGGGCGCGCCGGACGACGCGACGGCGCCGTCCTGGGGATCGCGCGGTCCGTCCGGGGCGTCGCTCGGTCTGGGCAGCAGGGCTCCTCGGTCGATGGCCTGGCGGGGGCCGGCGCCGGCCGGTGGGGCCGTCCCGACCGACCATAGCGGCGCGCGTCGAGCGCCCCGGCCGCCCATCGCGCCGGACCGCACCTCGGCTCCGGTGTGATCCATCTCATCGCGGTGTGCGGGGCATCCCACCACGGGGAGTGACATGTTCGTAGGTCCGCTGGTCGATGTCGGAGAAGCACCCTCTCCCTGAGCCGGAAGGCCGTCGTGTCCACCGATCTCGCCCCCGCCACCGACCCCGACGTAGTCCTCGTGGGCGGTGGCGTCATGAGCGCGACCCTGGCGTCGCTGCTCGGTGTCGTCGCCCCGGACTGGAGCGTCACCGTCTTCGAGTCCGGGCCCGCGGTGGCCGGCGAGAGCTCCGGCCCGTGGAACAACGCGGGGACCGGCCACGCGGCGCTGTGCGAGCTCAACTACACGCCGGCCGCCGGGGACGGGTCGGTCGACGTCACCAAGGCCGTGACGATCAACGAGCAGTTCCAGGTGTCGCGGCAGTTCTGGTCGCACCTGGTCCGCGCGGGGCTGACCGGCTCACCCAAGGACTTCATCACCCCGGTGCCGCACGTCAGCTTCGTGACCGGCGAGGCCGGCCGCACCTACATGCGCACCCGCCACCGGGCGATGTCCGCGCAGCCGGTGTTCGAGGGCCTGGAGTACACCGACGACGCCGCCGTCATGGCCCGGTGGCTGCCGCTGGTGATGGCCGGGCGCCCCGCCGACCAGGTGGTGGCCGCGACCCGGTCGGCCGCGGGCACCGACGTCGACTTCGGGTCGCTGACCCGGCTGCTGTTCGACGCGGCCGAGGAGCGGGGCGTGCACGTGCACGTCAACCAGCGGGTCACCGACCTCGAGCGGCGGGACGACGGTCGCTGGACCGTGACCGTGCGCGACACCGCGAGCGGCGAGGAGCGCACCGTCCGCACCCGGTTCCTGTTCGTCGGGGCCGGCGGTGGCGCGCTGCCGCTGCTGCAGAAGGCCGCCATCCCCGAGATCCGCGGCTTCGGCGGCTTCCCGGTCAGCGGCATGTTCCTGCGCACCGGCTCCCCCGAGCTGGTCTCCGCGCACCAGGCCAAGGTCTACGGCCAGGCCGCCGTCGGCGCCCCGCCGATGTCGGTGCCGCACCTGGACCTGCGGCTCATCGACGGCGACCACTCGCTGCTGTTCGGGCCCTACGCCGGCTTCTCCCCGAGGTTCCTCAAGGCCGGGTCGGTCTTCGACCTGCCGCTGAGCGTCAAGCCGGACAACTTCGGCTCGATGCTCGGCGTCGCCCGCGCCGAGCTGGCGCTGACCCGCTACCTGATCGGTGAGCTGCTCCAGTCGCGCAGCGCCCGGCACACGACCCTCACCGCGTTCGTGCCGCTGGCCGAGCAGCAGGACTGGGACATGGTCACCGCCGGTCAGCGGGTGCAGGTCATCAAGCGCGACCGGGCGACCGGCCGCGGCGTCCTGCAGTTCGGCACCGAGCTCGTCGTCGGCGGCGAGGGGACGATCGCCGGCCTGCTCGGCGCCTCCCCCGGCGCCTCGACCGCCGTCTCGGCGATGCTCACCGTGCTGGAGCGCTGCTTCCCGGACCGGATCGCCGCCTGGCGCCCGAGGCTGCAGGAGGTCATCCCCTCCTACGGCCACCGGCTCAACGAGGACCGGGCGCTGCTGGCCGAGGTCCGCGCCGACACGATGCAGACCCTGGAGCTCAACGGCTGAGTGATCGGTCGTACCGGCCGACGGTGACTCAGTCCACTTGGGTGGCGGCGCCGGTCTCGCCGCGCCAGCTGGCCAGCCGGCCGGCCCGGCTGACCGCGCGCAGCCGCCGCTCGGCCTCCGCCCGCGACCCGCGCGCGGACACCAGCAGGGCCTGGTCGCCGCGCATGAGGCGGGTCGTGGGGCCCGGCACGAACGACCGGCCGTCCCGCACGATGAGGACCACCGCCGCGTCCTCGGGCAGCCGCAGCTCCGGCAGGTAGACACCGTGCAGCCGGGACCCCTCCGGGACGGTCAGCTGCATCAGCTCGGCGTCCAACTCCTCCAGCGGCGCGGACTCGACCTGCACGTCGCGGGGCGTGACAGGGGTGGCGATCCGCAGCCGCCGCGCGAGCCACGGCAGCGACCACCCCTGGACGATCGTGAAGACGACGACCAGCACGAACACCGTGTCGAACACGGTCGCCGCCCCCGGGACCTGCTCGGTCAACGGGATGATGGCCGCGACGATCGGCACCGCCCCGCGCAGGCCCGCCCAGGAGATGAACACCTGCTGCGCCCACGGGAAGCGGAACCACACCAGGCTGGCCACCACCGACAGCGGCCGGGCGAGCAGCAGCAGCGCGCCACCCACCACGAGCGCCGGCCCCACGGCGTCGGACAGCCGGCCCGGCGACACGAGCAGACCCAGCAGGACGAACAGGCCGATCTGCGACAGCGAGGCCATGCCCTCGGCGAACCCGATGCTCGCCGCCCGGTGCGGCAGCGCGGCGTTGCCGAGCACCAGGCCGCAGAGGTAGACCGCGACGAAGCCCGAGGTGTGCGCGAGCGTCGCCGACGAGTACGCGAGCACGCAGAGCGCGAGGGTCGCCAGGGGGTAGAAGCCGGCCACGGGGAGCGCCACCCGGCGCAGCAGCGCGGCGCCCCCGAAGCCGATGCCGACCCCGATGACGGCGCCCCCGGCGAGCTCGGCGGCCACCACCAGGCCGATCAGCCACCACGGTTGCGTCGCCTCCCCGGTGAGCACCTCGGCCAGCGCGGTCACGAGCAGGATGACCGGGGCGTCGTTGAGGCCGCTCTCGGCCTCCAGGGAGGCGGCCAGCCGCCGCGGGAGGGGCAGTCGCCGCAGGGTCGCGAAGACGGCGGCGGCGTCGGTGGAACTGATGACCGCGGCCAGCAGGAGCGCGAAGCCCCAGTCGTAGCCGAGGACCAGGACGCCGACGGCCCCGGTCACCACCACGCTGACCACGACGCCGACGGTGGACAGCGCGACCCCGGGCCCGATCGCCCGACGCACGTCGCCCCACCGGGTCGTGAGGCCGCCCTCCGCCAGGATGACGACGAGGGCGGCGTACGCCAGCGTGTGGGTGAGGCGGTAGTCCTCGAACTGGACGCCGAGTCCGCTCTCGCCGAGGGCGATCCCGAGCGCGAGGTACAGCAGCAGGCTGGGCAGACCCAGGCGATCGGCCAGGCGGAGCGCCACGGCCGCCACGAGGACGACGACCGCGCCCGCGGCGAGCGCGACGGTGACCGTCGTGTTCACCGCGCGCCCCTGCCCACCTCCGCAGTCTCCCGTACCCCGAGGCCAGCACCGCCGTGCGACCCGGGGGTGCACCGGCGGCGGCCCCCGAACCGGGTCGCGCGGGGTGGGAGAATCGGCCCGTGAGCTCACCCGGCCCCTTCCGCGCGCTGCCCCCTCAGGTCGACCTGCCCGCCCTGGAGCAGGAGGTCCTGGGCCGCTGGGAGGCCGACAAGGTCTTCGCCCGCACGCTCGAGGCCTCTGCCGGCCGGCCGCAGTGGAACTTCTACGAGGGCCCGCCGACCGCCAACGGCCGCCCGGGCACGCACCACATCGAGGCGCGCGCGTTCAAGGACGTCTTCCCCCGGTTCAAGACCATGCGGGGCTGGCACGTGCCCCGCCGCGCCGGCTGGGACTGCCACGGCCTGCCCGTGGAGATCGCCGTCGAGCAGGAGCTCGCTTTCGCCGGCAAGCCCGACATCGAGCGCTACGGCATCGCCGAGTTCAACGCCCGCTGCCGCGAGTCGGTCATGCGGCACGTCGACGCCTTCAGCGACCTGACCCGCCGGATGGGCTACTGGGTCGACATGTCCACGGCCTACTGGACGATGGACCCGGCCTACATCGAGAGCGTCTGGTGGTCGCTCAAGCAGGTGCACGGCAAGGGCCTGCTCGTCGAGGACCACCGGGTCGCGCCCTACTGCCCGCGCTGCGGCACCGGCCTGTCCGACCACGAGGTCGCCCAGGGCTACGAGTCGATCACCGACCCCTCGGTCTACGTGCGGCTGCCGGTCACCGACGGCGAGTGGGCCGGCAGGGCCGACCTGCTCGTCTGGACGACGACGCCGTGGACGCTGCCCAGCAACACCGCGGTCGCGGTCAACCCCGACGTCACCTACCTCGTGGCCCGGCGCGGCGCGGACACGCTGGTGGTCGCCGAGCCCCTGCTCGCCTCGGTGTTCGGCGACACCGACGACGTCGAGGTGCTGGCCCGCACCACCGGCCGCGACTGGGAGCGGACGCACTACCGCCGTCCCTTCGACCTGGTGGGGTTCCCCGAGGGCCCCGACGGTCGGCCGGTCGACGCGCACTTCGTCGTCCTGGCCGACTACGTGACCACCGACGACGGCACCGGGCTGGTGCACCAGTCCCCCGCGTTCGGCGCCGACGACCTCGTCGTCTGCCGGGGCTACGGGCTGCCGGTGGTGAACCCGATCGACGCGACCGGGCACTTCCTGGCCGACGTCCCCCTGGTGGGCGGGCACTTCTTCAAGGCCGCCGACCCCGCCCTCGTCGAGGACCTGCAGGCCCGTGGCGTGCTGTGGCGCGAGCAGCGGTACGAGCACAGCTACCCGCACTGCTGGCGCTGCCACACGCCGCTCATGTACTACGCGCAGCCGTCCTGGTACATCCGCACCTCGGCGGTGAAGGACCAGCTGCTCGCCGAGAACGAGAAGACGCACTGGCACCCCGAGCACATCCAGTGGGGCCGCTACGGCGACTGGCTGCGCAACAACGTCGACTGGGCGCTGTCGCGCGACCGGTACTGGGGGACGCCGCTGCCGGTCTGGCGCAACGACGCGGATCCGTCACAGATGGTCGTGGTCGGCTCGCTGGCGGAGCTGTCGCAGCTGACCGGCCGCGACCTGTCCGACCTGGACCCCCACCGGCCGTTCATCGACGAGGTGACCTTCACGCGGCCCGGCGAGGAGGGCACCTACCGGCGGGTGCCGCAGGTCATCGACGCCTGGTACGACTCCGGCTCGATGCCGTTCGCCCAGTGGGGCGCGCCGTACCGCAACCGGGCGGAGTTCGAGGCGGCCTACCCGGCGCAGTTCATCTGCGAGGCGATCGACCAGACCCGCGGCTGGTTCTACTCGCTGATGGCCGTCGGCACGCTGGTGTTCGAGGAGAACTCGTACGAGAACGTGCTGTGCCTGGGCCACATCCTGGCCGAGGACGGCCGGAAAATGAGCAAGCACCTGGGCAACATCCTGGAGCCGATCCCGCTGATGGACCGGCACGGCGCCGACGCCGTCCGCTGGTTCATGCTGGCCGGCGGCTCGCCGTGGTCCGCCCGCCGGGTCGGGCACGAGACGCTGTCCGAGGTGGTCCGCAAGGTGCTGCTCACCTACTGGAACACCGCCAGCTTCTTCACGCTGTACGCCGAGACCAACGGCTGGGACCCGACCGCGAGTCCCGCCCCGGCGCCGGCCGAGCGGCCGCTGCTGGACCGCTGGGCGCTGGCCACCCTGGCGCAGGTCACCGAGGGCGTCACCGCGGCCATGGAGGACTTCGACACGCAGGGCGCCGGCCGGCTGATCGCGCAGTTCGTCGACGACCTGTCCAACTGGTACGTGCGCCGGTCGCGGCGCCGCTTCTGGGACGGCGACCCGGCGGCGCTGGCCACGCTGCACGAGGTGCTCGACGTGCTGACCCGGCTGATGGCGCCATTCACCCCGTTCGTCACCGAGGAGGTCTGGTCCCGCGCAGTTACCCCTGGTCTGGCGGATGCCGTCGACAGCGTGCACCTGGCCTCCTGGCCGGCGGTCGACGAATACGCCCGGGACGCCGCGCTGGTCGAGCAGGTGGCGCTGGTACGCCGGCTGGTCGAGCTGGGCCGCTCGGCGCGCACGTCGGCCAGGGTGCGCACCCGCCAGCCGCTGGCGCGCGCGGTCGTGGCGGCGCCGGGCTGGGCGGACCTGCCCCGCGACCTGGTCGCCGAGGTGGCCGACGAGCTCAACGTGCAGGAGCTCGCCGACCTGTCCTCCGTCGGCGGCGACCTGGTCGACGTCAGCGTCAAGGTCGACTTCCGCGCGGTCGGCCGTCGGCTCGGCGGGCAGGTGCAGGCGGTGGCCAGGGCGGTCGCCGCCGCCGACGCGCCGGCCCTGGTGGCCGCCTACCGCGCCGGGACGGCGTCGATCGATGTCGACGGGGCGGCCGTGCCGCTGCAGGAGGGCGACCTGGTCGTCACCGAGACCCCGCGCGAGGGCTGGACCGTGGCCAGCGGCGGCGGGCTGACCGTCGCGCTGGACCTGGCGCTGACCCCGGAGCTCGAGCGGGCCGGTTTGGTCCGCGAGGCCGTGCGACTCGTGCAGGAGGCCCGCAAGAACGGCGGGCTGGCCGTCAGCGACCGCATCGAGCTGTGGTGGACCGCGGACGGGGCCGGGGGGGAGCAGATGGCGCAGGCGCTCACCGAGCACGGCGAGCAGGTGGCCGACGAGGTGCTCGCCGTCCGGGTGCACGCGCAGCAGCCCGGGGACGGCGAGGGCGTCGAGGGCCCGGCCGGCTCGCGGTTCTGGGTGGCCCGCGCGGGCGGGTGAGCGGGCGGTCCTCGGGACGGGGCCGCTCCGGGACCGAGACGCCCAGGAGGGTCCTCCTTCAGTTGCCGCGCGCGGCCTGGCGGCGGGAGCGCTCGGTGTCGGCGAGGTGCCGCACGGGGCGACAGGTGGCGCACGGCGTGAAGCCGTCGGCGCGGGCCTCGACCATCGGCAGGCCGATGCCCTCCTGGCCCTCGAGGTACGGGCAACCGGGCAGGTGGTAGCGCGGGTGCTCGTCGACGACGAGCACCTCGTCGGCCAGGTCGACGACGAGCAGCAGGTCGGTGACCTCGACGTCCTCCTCGCCGGGCTCCCCCGTCGCCGGGTCGGCCAGGACCTCGCGGGGCTCGTGGGCGCCGCGACGGCCCGGCGTGTCCTCCCCGGGGCGGCCGTTGCCCGCAGCCGACCCCAGCGGCACGGCGGGCGCCGGCTCGGCGGCGGGGAGCGGCTCCTCGGCGGGTGCGGCGGCGGGCTCGTCGGGGCGCGACGCCACGGGAGCCGGCTCCGAGTCCGGTTCCGGCTGCGGCTGCGCTGCGGGCCCGGTCCCGCGGACGGCCGTCGCGCCGGCCGGCTCGCGCGGCGGTCCCGGCGTCCGGGGCGCCGCGGTCTCCGGTCCGGGCACCGTTGCCGGTGGCGGCGCCGTGCGGCCCGCGCCGGGCGCCCGGCTGCCCGCCGGGTGCGCCCGAACCCCGGCCCCCGAGGTCCTGCGGTCGGAGTCGCCGGCCTCACGCCTCATCCGCAGCCGGGCCACGACCAGCACCACGGCGGCCACCCCGCACGCCGCCACGCAGGCCCAGTAGAGGCCCGTCGTGCCAGTGACGACCCCGCCGACGAACGAGCCGAGGCCCAGGAGGACCAGCAGCCCTGCAGCCAAGATCACCCGCTGACTGTAACCGGGGCCACGGCCGCCTCACCGCTCCCGGGAAGGGCACAGGGCCCCCGGACGGTGTCCGGGGGCCTCTCCGTGAGGTGCTGGAACGGCCGCCCTCCAGGGGCCCCCCGCCTGAGCCTGCGAGGCGTGGGGAGGAGGGTGGTCCTTCTTCAGGCGCTGGCGTGCTGGTTCTGCCGGCTGTTGGACGCCGGCTCGGCCGAGCCGCGGCTGTCCAGGTCGCGCAGGTGCGACTCGAGGTAGGAGCGCAGCCGGGTGCGGTACTCCCGCTCGAAGGTGCGCAGCTCCTCGATCTTGCGCTCCAGGCTGCTGCGCTTCTCCTCGAGCGAGCCCATGACCTCGTTGTGGCGGCGCTCGGCGTCCTGGTCGAGGGCGGCGGCCTTGGCGCGGGCCTCGCGCTCCATCGTGTCGGCGCGGGTACGGGCGTCGCCGATCATCGAGTCGGCGCGCATCTTGGCCTCGCTGACCATCTGCTCGCTCTTGGCCCGCGCCTCGCTGACCGTCCGCTCGCTGTTGGTCTTGGCCGCGACGACCATCTGGTCGGCCTGGGCCTTGGCCTCGTTGACGTACTTGTCGGCGGTCTCGGTGGCCAGGGCCAGCATCCGCGACGCGCGGGCGCTGTCGTCCTCGCGCACGGGCGCCGGCGGGGGCGGCGGGGCGGCGACGACGGGCGCCGGGGTCGGCTCGGGCACGTCGGCCGCGCGGGGGGTGCGGCCGGTCGCCGATCCGGAACGCAGCTCGTTGTTCTCCTCGATCAGCCGGGCCAGCTCCGCCTCCACCACGTCGAGGAAGGCGTCCACCTCGTCCTCGTCGTAGCCGCGCTTGCCGATCGGGGGCTTCTTGAAGACGACGTTGTGCACGTCGGCAGGCGTGAGTGGCATCGACTTCACCTCGGGTCGGACAACGGGAACAGGGACGACGTCGGACGAGCGGCGGACGACTCGGATCGGCCGCCGCGGCCGCGGCCCCGGCCGGGAGCGACGGTCACGCGGCGGCGAGCGCGAGGTTGTCCACGATGCCACGCAGGATGTACACGGCGATCAGGAGCACCATAAACGCGAGGTCCAGGCGGATCGACCCCAGGTTCAGCGGCGGGATCACCTTCCGGATCGCCTTGAGCGGTGGGTCGGTCGTGGCGTAGACGACCTCGAGACCCGCCGCCACCAGCCCGGACGGACGCCAGCTGCGGGCCAGCACCATCACCCAGTCGACGACGAACCGTGCGAACAGCAGCACGAGGAAGACGAGCAGGACCGACGAGAGGATGTTCCAGAAGAGTGCCACGGTCCTCGCTCGTTCAAAGGCACCCGGGGTGCCGGTCCGGTCCTGCTGCCAGACCTAGGACTCGGCGGCGAAACCACCCTCGCGGATCCGCGCCTTGTCCTCGGCCGTCACGTCGACGTCCCGCGGGCTGAGGAGGAACACCTTGTTCGTGACGCGCTCGATGCTACCGCGCAGCCCGAACGACAGACCCGCAGCGAAGTCCACGAGCCGCTTCGCGTCGGCGTCGTCCATCTCGGTCAGGTTCATGATCACCGGCTTGCCGTCGCGGAAGCTCTCGCCGATCTGGCGGGCCTCGTTGTACGTCCGCGGGTGCAGCGTGGTGATCCGGTAGGGCTGCGGCGCCGGGGCGGGCGCGGGGGCCCGCTCGGGGGTGGCGGCGACCGGCTCGCGGACGGCGAGGCCCGCGGCACCCACCGGGCCGGACACGGCGGTCGCGGGGCCGGGCACCGACGCGGCGCCGGACAGTCCGCCGAGCCGGGCGGCGCTGGCGCCGTTCGGGGTGGGCGCCAGGCCGAGGTTGCGGTTGGCCGCGGGACGACGCGGCAGGGCGAGCGGCTCGGGGTCCGGCGCCGGGGGCAGGTCGGCGTCGAGGTCGGCGAAGCGGTCGTCGCCCCGGTAGCCGTCGTCGCGGTAGTCCGGCTCGTAGCGGTCGGCCACGTCGTAGCGGTCGTCGTACCGGGCGTCGGCGGCGTAGCCGTCCTCGGCGGCGTACCGGGAGTACCGACGCTCCTCGAGGCGGTCGTAGTGGTCGGCCTCCGCCTCGCGGGTGTCGTACCGGCCGTAGGCCCGGGCGTCGTCGTCCTCCACGAGCCCGAGGTAGATGCCCATCTTGCGCATGGCTCCGGCCATCAGCCCTGCCCCTCTTCGTCCGCGCGCGTGGTCACCCGGGCTGCTGCGACCCGTGTGACTGGTGTGACTCGTCTCCCGGGGAGGGTAGGGGCCGCGTCCCGAACAGCGCGGTTCCGACACGCAGGAGCGTGCTGCCCGCGGCGACCGCCTCCTCGAGGTCGGCGGTCATGCCCGCGGAGAGGTCGCGCGCCCCGGGGTGGTCGGCGCGGACCCGCTCGGCGAGGGCGGCCAGCCGCGCGAAGGCGGGGCCCGGCGCGACCCCGCGCGGGGCGACCGCCATGAGGCCGCGCAGCACCAGTCCCTCCTCGGCGGCGACGGCGTCGGCCAGCGCCGGCACCTCGGCCGGGTCGGCCCCGCCGCGGGCGGCCAGCTCCCCCTCGGGGCCGCCGAGGTCGACCTGCAGGAACACCTCGACCGGCCGCCCGGTCTCGGCGCCGGCCCGGGCCAGGGTCCGGGCCAGCGGGAGGCGGTCGACGGAGTGGACGACGACGCCGAGCCGGGCGACCGCGGCGGCCTTGTTCCGCTGCAGCTGCCCCACCATGTGCCAGCGCAACGCCAGGTCGGCCAGCTCGGCGGCCTTGCTGGTCAGCTCCTGGGCGCGGTTCTCCCCGAAGTCGGCGTGGCCGAGCGCGGCGAGCTCCCGGACGGCGGCCGCGGGCCAGGTCTTGCTCACCGCCACCAGCCCCACCTCGGCGGGGTCCCGGCCCGCCGCGCGTGCCGCGGCGGCGATGCGGTCGCGGACGGCCTGCAGGCGCTCGGCCGGAGAGGTCATGGCCGGATCCTCCCCCGCTCCGTGCCCACCCACGGCCCCCGGTCGCTCGCGTCCGCGGAGGTCCGTCAACCGAGCCAGACGACCCCGGCCTGGCGCCCGGTGACGCCGTCGCGGCGGTGGGAGAAGAGGAAGCGGTCCTCGACGGTGCACCGCGGGTCGTGCACGACCTGCCCGACGCCCGCGCCGCGCAGCAGCTCGGCCAACCCGGCCCGCAGGTCCAGCCCCGGCGTCCCGCGGCGGGTGCGCACCGCCGCGGCGGGCGCGACGCGGGCCACCTCGACCTGCATCGCCCGCGGCACCTCGTAGCAGGCGCCGCAGACGGCCGGGCCGAGCAGCGCGGTCACGTCGGCGGGGCGGCTGCCCAGACCCGCCATGACGGCCAGCGTGGCGGGGACGACGCCGGCGCGCACGCCCGCCCGCCCGGCGTGCACCCCGGCCACGACGCCTTCGACGGGATCGGCGAGCAGCACCGGGACGCAGTCGGCGACCAGCACGCACAGCACCAGCCCCGGGGTGCGGGTGACGACGGCGTCGGTGCCCTCCAGCGGGCCCTCGACCGGACCGTCGACGACGGCGACCCGCGTGCCGTGGACCTGGTCCATCCACACCAGCCGGTCGAGGGGGACGCCGAGCTCGCGAGCGAGTCGCCCGCGGTTGGCCGCGACGGCGGCCGGGTCGTCGCCGACGTGCCCGCCGAGGTTGAAGGAGTCGTACGGAGACGCGGACCGGCCGCCCCGCCGGTCGGTGACGACCCGTCGGGGTCGCACCGCCGGCGAGGCGGCCGGAACGGAGCTCACGGCGCGCGCCGAGCGCAGGGGGTCACGCGCGCGGCCCCCGTGCAGGGGCCCGCCACGAGCGTGGTGAGCGCCTGGAGCGGCCACCGTTCAGGGGCCCGCGCCGAGCCTGCGAGGCGTGGGGGGAAGGGTGCGGCCCCCGTGCAGGGGCCCGCCACGAGCGTGCTGAGCGCCTGAAACGGCCACCGTTCAGGGGCCCGCGCCGAGCCTGCGAGGCGTGGGGGGAAGGGTGGTCCTTTCACTGACGGAGGAACTCCGGGATGTCGAGCTCCTCCTCGAAGTCCTCGTTGGACAGCGGCCGACGGCCCGCGGCGTTGCCGTTGGCGTTGGCACCCGGCACGGGCGGCAGCGGCGGCACGGTGATGCCGCCGCCGGCAGCCGGGCGGCCGGGCAGCTGCGAGGTCGACGGCGGGTGGGGCTGCGCCTGCGGCGGCTGGGCCGAGCCGACCAGCCGCTCCCCCGTCGGGAGGCCCGCGACCGGCTGCGGCTGCACGACCGGCATCCGCGGGGCGGTCGGCGGGGCCACCGGCGCGGCGGCCGACACCGACGCCATCCCGGCCTCCTTGCGACCCTGCGGCTTGCCACCGTCGAAGCCGGCGGCGATGACGGTGACCCGCACCTCGTCGCCGAGGGCGTCGTCGATGACCGCGCCGAAGATGATGTTGGCGTCGGCGTGCGCCGCGTCGGAGACCAGCGAGGCGGCCTCGTTGATCTCGAACAGGCCGAGGTCCGAACCACCGGAGATCGACAGCAGCACGCCGTGGGCGCCCTCCATCGAGGCCTCCAGCAGCGGGCTGGCGATCGCCTGCTCGGCGGCCAGCAGCGCGCGGTTGTCACCGCGCGCGCTGCCGATGCCCATGAGGGCCGACCCGGCGCCGGACATGACCGACTTGACGTCGGCGAAGTCCAGGTTGATCAGACCCGGCGTGGTGATCAGGTCGGTGATGCCCTGGACACCGGAGAGCAGCACCTGGTCGGCGGTCCGGAAGGCGTCCATGACGCTGACGTTCCGGTCGCCGAGCTGCAGCAGCCGATCGTTGGGGATGACGATGAGCGTGTCGCACTCGTTGCGCAGCTCCTCGATGCCCGACTCGGCCTGCACGGCCCGCCGCTTGCCCTCGAAGGAGAACGGGCGGGTGACCACGCCGATGGTGAGCGCGCCGAGCTTGCGCGCGATCGAGGCGACGACCGGCGCGCCGCCGGTGCCGGTGCCACCGCCCTCGCCGGCGGTCACGAAGACCATGTCGGCGCCCTTGAGCACCTCCTCGATCTCCTCGCGGTGGTCCTCGGCGGCCTGCCGGCCGACGTCGGGCTGCGCGCCCGCGCCGAGCCCGCGGGTGAGCTCACGGCCGACGTCGAGCTTGACGTCCGCGTCGCTCATCAGCAGCGCCTGCGCGTCGGTGTTGATGGCGATGAACTCGACCCCCTTGAGGCCGACCTCGATCATCCGGTTAACCGCGTTCACCCCGCCGCCGCCGATGCCGACGACCTTGATGACCGCGAGGTAGTTGTGCGGAGGTGTCATGTGGGGCTCCCGACCTCGACCCTCATCCTCAAGTAAAGCCTTATAGTTATGTCAACTAGGTCGACGCGCACGAAGTTAGGTGGGCGTTCACCGGCGCTACAAGCACCCTCCTGGGACCGGCGTGTCGGGATGGCGTGTGCACACGCATCCCGGACAACGCACTGGCCACATCTGCACCACCATGCGTGACGACCCGCCTGGCCGCGACCTCAGGTGGGGGTCGAGGGCCGGAACATGCCCGGCACCGGGAACCGGTGAAGTGATCTGCGGCGTCGGGCGTGTCGGCGCGTCGCGCGTGTCGGCGGCGTCTCTCCCCGGACACGCCCTGGCACCGGACGGCGACCCAGCGCAGTCCCCGCTACTGCCGGGGCACCCGTCCCATCAGGAAGAACTCCTCGTTCGGCGGGATCGCCGCCCAGTGCGGCAGCCGGTTGGACAGCGCGAACAACGACGCGATCGCCCCGACGTCCCACACGTCGTCCTCGGTCAGGCCGTGGCCACGCAGCCGGTCGAGGTCGGCGGCGGTGACCGTCGCCGGCTGCGCCGCCAGCCGGACGGCGATCTCGAGCACGGCGTGCAGCCGCGCGGACACCGGCGCCTTGCGCCAGTCGACCGCGACCTGGTCGGCGAGGTACGGGTCGCGGGCGCGGATCCGCGCGATGGCCCCGTGGGCGACCACGCAGTGCAGGCAGTCGTTGGCCGCGCTGGTGGCGACGACGACCAGCTCCCGGTCGGCGGTGGACAGTCCCGGGGTGTCCTGGTCCATGAGCGCGTCGTGCAGCGCGAAGAACGCCGCCGCCTCGGCCGGCCGCCAGGCCAGCGCGGCGAAGACGTCGGGCAGGAAGCCCGCGCGCTCCTCGACGGCCGCCTAGCGCTCGCGCAGCTGCTCGGGCAGCTCGTCGCGCGGGGGACGGGGAAGCGGCTGGCCGGCCCGGTGCTCACCGGCCCACCTGCACCCGCCGGATGCGGCTCGGCCACCGCCACGGCGGCCCCGCCGGCCCCGTCGAGGGGCTCGCCGCGAGCCTGCGAGTGCTGAGGAGGACGGGGTCCTCCTCCTGGCGAGGGGTGGGGAGGACGGGGTCCTCCGATCACCGCAGGACGACCGCCGCCGGCGTGCTGACGTCGATGGTCCCGGCCGGTTCGAGTGCCCCGCTCTCCAGCTGCACGAGCAGTGCGACCAGCGCGTCGGCCTTGTCGCCGGCCCGCTCGGCGCTCCCCCACAGCACGGTGGTGCCGTCCTCGAGGGTGAGCGTGACGTCCTCGGCGCTGGTCGCCCGGGCGTCGGCCAGGTCGACGCGGACGTCCTCCGGCAGCGCGACCAGGGCGGCCAGCGCGGCGCGGGTGGCGGGGTCCTCGGGACCGGGGTCGGCCACCTCGAGCGGCACCACGCCGACCGGCGGGTACCCGGTGACCGTGTCGAAGAGGACGCCGTCGGCATCGACCAGGGAGCGGGCCCCGGACTCCTCCACCACCGCGACCGGTACCCGCTCCACCACGGTGACGACGACGCTGCGCGGCCAGCCGCGGGTCACCTCGACGTCGGCCACCTGCGGCAGCCGGGCGACCCGGGCCTCGGCGGCGTCGACGTCGACCCGCAGCAGCGGCGTCCCCTCGTCGATGCCGGCGACGTCGACGACCTCGGCGGCGGTCAGCGTGCCGGCGCCGTCCACCCGGACGGTGGCGACGGCGAGCACGGGGCTGCCCCACAGCAGCCAGGCCGACAGGCCCAGGACGGCGGCGAGCACGCCGCCGCGCACGAGCAGCCGCCGCCGGCGGGCGGCCGGGGTGTCCCGCCGCGGCCGCCGCCGGGCGGTCGGCCGGCGGCGGGGACGCGCCTCGGCTCCGGCCCGGGAGGACCCCCCGCCGCCGGCGCGGTCGCTGGTGGTCGTCCCCGAGCGGCTCACCGCGCGGTGCCTCCCGGGTCGCCGGTCCCCGGCGCGGACCGGGCGCGCAGGGCCTCGAGCACCTCCGGGCCGACCATCGACACGTTGCCCGCCCCCATGGTGATCACCAGGTCGCCGGGCTGCGCGCGCTCGGCCAGTGCCGGCGCCGCCGCCGACCAGGACGGCTCGAAGTGCACCTGCCCGGCCGGCAGGGCGACCGCGTCGGCGACCATCGCACCGGTCACGCCGGGGACGGGGTCCTCGCGGGCGCCGTAGACGTCCATGACCACGACCTCGTCGGCGAGGCCGAGCGCCGCGCCGAACGCGGCGGCGAACTCGCGGGTGCGGCTGTACAGGTGGGGCTGGAACGCCACCACCACCCGGCCGCTGCCGGCCACCGCCCGTGCGGCGCGCAGCTGGGCCTCGACCTCGGTGGGGTGGTGGGCGTAGTCGTCGTAGACCCGCACCCCGCCGACGCTGCCCTTGAGCTCGAAGCGCCGGTGCACCCCGCCGAAGCGGCCGAGACCGGTGATCAGCTGCTCCGCCGGAAGGCCCAGCTCCAGCCCGGCCAGCAGCGCGGCCGCGCTGTTGCGGGCCATGTGCTCGCCGGGCACCCGGATCGAGACCCGGCCGAGCACCGCGCCGTCGAGGACCGCGGTCCAGGCGGTGGTCTCCGGGCCGACCTCGACGTCGACCAGGCGCAGGTCGCTGTCCTCGGCGGCGCCGTAGGTGCGCACGCGGGCGGGGATGGGCACGGTGCGCAGCCGCGCCGAGCCCGGGTCGTCGGCGCACAGCACGACGAAGCCCGCGGGGTCCAGCGTCTGCAGGAACCGGTCGAACGCGGCCTCGACGGCGGCGAGGTCGCCGTAGTTGTCCAGGTGGTCGGCCTCGACGTTGGTGACGATCGCGCCGTGCGGGGCCAGCAGCAGGAAGGAGCGGTCGCTCTCGTCGGCCTCGGCGACGAAGACGTCGCCCTTGCCGGCGTGCGCGTTGCTGCCCGACTCGTTGAGGTCACCGCCGATGGCGAAGGAGGGGTCCACGCCGCAGGCCTGCACCGCGACGGTGAGCATCGAGGTCGTCGAGGTCTTCCCGTGCGTGCCGGCGACGGCGACGCTGCGCTTGCCGGCCATCACCGCGGCCAGCGCCACCGCGCGGGGCAGCACCCTCAGGGACCGCTCGCGGGCGGCGGCCAGCTCGGGGTTGTCGTCGCGGATGGCGGTGGAGACGACGACGGTGTCGGCGTCCCCCAGGTGCGCCGGGTCGTGCCCCAGCTCCACCCGGGCACCCAGCGCCCGCAGCGCCAGCAGCGTCGGGGTGTCGCGGCGGTCGCTGCCCGAGACGGGCACGCCGCGAGCCAGCAGGATGCGCGCGATGCCGCTCATCCCGGCCCCGCCGATGCCGACGAAGTGCACCGCGCCGAGCTCCTCGAGGCTCGGCACCGGATCGGTCCAGGCCGCCACGGCTGCGGCGCTCACGTGCCGGCCACCTCCAGCACGATGTCGGCGAGACGGTCGTCGGCGTCGCGGGCGCCGGCGGCCGCGGCGTGCTCGGCGTACCGGACCAGCGTGGCCGGGTCCGTGACCATCGGGATGACGTGCTCCTCGATCCAGGACGGCGACAGGTCGGCGTCGTCCACGAGCAGTCCTCCCCCGGCCTCGACGACGGGCAGCGCGTTGAGCCGCTGCTCCCCGTTGCCGATGGGCAGCGGCACGAACACCGCAGGCAGGCCGACCGCGGACAGCTCGGCAACCGTCACCGCCCCGGACCGGCACAGGGCCAGGTCGGCGGCGGCGTAGGCGAGGTCCATGCGCTCGAGGTAGTCGACGACGACGTAGGGGGCGTGCCCGGCCGCGCGCGGCGGCACGGTCACGTCGGTGTTCTTGGGCCCGCGGGCGTGCAGCACCTGCACACCGGCGGCGGCGAGCGCGTCGGCGGCGCCCACGGCGGCCCGGTTGAGCGAGGCCGCGCCCTGCGACCCGCCGAAGACGAGCAGCGTGGGCCGGTCGGCGTCCAGACCGAAGGCGGCCCGGGCCTCGGCGCGGCGGGCGGGGCGGTCCAGCGTGCTGATCGCCGTCCGCAGCGGCATGCCGACGTGCTCGGCGCCGTGCAGCGGCGTGCCGGGCGCGGTGACCGCCACCCGCGCGGCCACCCGCGCGCCGATGCGGTTGGCCAGGCCCGGCAGCGCGTTCTGCTCGTGCACGACGACCGGCACCCGCGCCCGGCGGGCGGCCAGGTAGGCCGGCAGCGCCACGTAGCCGCCGAAGCCGACGACGACGTCCGCGGACAGCTCCCGCAGCAGCGCCCGCGTCTCGGACACCGAGCGCACCACCCGGCCGGGCACCCGCAGCAGGTCGACGGTGGGCCGGCGCGGCAGCGGCACCGGCGGGATCAGCCGCAGGTCGAAGCCGCGGGCGGGCACCAGCCGGGTCTCCATGCCGCGGGCGGTGCCCAGGCAGGTGATCCGCAGCCCGCCCATCACCGCGCCGCGACGCAGAAGCGCGTCGGCCAGGGCGAGCATCGGCTCGATGTGCCCGCCGGTGCCGCCCCCGGCGAGGACGACGCTCGTGCGTGCGCTCATCCCGTGCTCCCTGCTGCGCTCCCGCGGGGCGCTCCGCTCTTCGCTCGTTCCTCGCCGACGGGCGCCCGCCCCCGTCCGCTCACCGCGGCCGCCGCGGCGACTCGGTGGCTCGGGCCCGCGGCGGCGGCTGCCGGCGGGCCTCGGGCACCCGGCCGCGGGCCTCCGTCGTCCGCCGCTCGCGGGCGGGCGCCCGCTCGCGCGGGGCACGCTCCCCGGGCGGGGCCGGGACGACCCGGGCGACGGTGCGCGCGCCGGGGCCCGGGGCGCGGCGGGCGAGCCGCTCGGGGGTGCCGTCGGACCCCTCGTCGGGCCGCTCGGGACGGCGGGCGCGGCGCGGGCGCACCGGGTCGACGACCCGCTCGGACACCGGCAGCAGCCAGCGGGACAGCCGGCCGCGGTCGGCCCGTCGCAGGTGCTCGACGGCCTCGGGCTCGGAGCGGGCGAAGCGGATGAGCAGGCCCACGATGAACAGGGTCAGCACCAACGAGGTACCGCCGGCGGAGACCAGCGGCAGCGTCAGGCCGGTGACCGGCAGCAGACCCACCACATAGCCCATATTCAGCGCCGCCTGGCCGACCAGCCACACGGTGATCGCCACGCAGGCCAGCTGCACGAACCGGTCGGTCGAGCGGCGGGCGATCCGGAAGCCGGCGTGGGCGAGCACGCCGTAGAGGGCGATCACGGCCAGGCAGCCGAGGAAGCCGAGCTCCTCGCCGATGATCGCGAAGATGTAGTCCGACTCCGCCTCGGGCAGCAGGTTCCACTTCATCGCGCTGTTGCCCAGGCCCACACCCCACAGCCCGCCGGTCGCCAGCGCGTAGAAGCCGCGGATGGCCTGGAAACCGGTGTCGGAGGGATCGGCGAACGGGTCGAGGAACGAGGTGATCCGCTCCATGCGGTAGGGCGCGACGACGACCATCAGCGCGACCATCGCGACCCCGGCCGCGGTGAACGCGGCGAACCAGCGGCGCGGCAGCCCGCCGGCCCAGAGCAGGCCCACCAGCACCAGGCCGAGGCTCACCACCCCGCCGAAGTCCGGCTCGAGGATGAGCAGCAGCGACAGGACGCCGAACACCGGCAGCAGCGGGACCAGCAGCGTCCGGACCGTGAGGAAGCGGTCCCGCAGCGCCAGGACGTGCGCGCCCCACAGCGCGAACACCAGCTTGGCCAGCTCGGAGGGCTGGAAGTTGGTGAAGCCGAGGTCGATCCAGGCGCGGGAGCCGTTGAGCTCCATCCCGATGCCGGGCACCAGCACCGCGACCAGCAGGACCGCGGCGACGACGAGTCCGACCGGCGCCCAGCGGCGGACCAGCCCGACCGGCAGCCGCACCGCCACCAGCAGCGCGACCAGGCCGATGACGGCGAAGACGACCTGGTCCACGCCCGGTCGCCAGGCGGGCTGGTCGTCGAGCGCGGCCTCGATGGCCGAGGCGGAGAAGACCATGACCAGGCCGATGGCCAGCAGCATGCCCGCCGCGCCGACGACGAGCTGGAAGCTCGTCAGGGGGCCGTCGAGCCAGGCCGGGGGCGCGAACCGGCGGACCGGCGTCCTGCGCCCGGCCCCACCGGTCCGGCGCCGCGCGGGAGCGGTCGGGACGCCGGAGGACTCCATCCGGCCATCGTCGCCGCTGGGGCCGGTTCCCCGGCGCACCGTGCGGGCGTGTCGCAGCGGTGAGGCGCTGGAACGGCCACCCTTCAGCAGGAGGAGTCCTCCCCCCCGACACTCGGAGAAGGACCCCGTCCTCCCCAACCCTCGCAAGCTCGGGACGGGGCCGGGGACCCTGCAGGGGGCCGACGCGGCGTGGGGGAAGGGTGGCCCTTCTTCACAGGCCCGTGACGGCGAGCCAGTCGGCGTAGAACAGGCCCAGCCCGAAGGCGACCGACATCCCGGTCACCAGCCAGAAGCGGACGATCACCGTGTTCTCGGTCCAGCCGGCCAGCTCGAAGTGGTGGTGCAGCGGGGCCATGCGGAAGACCCGGCGCCGGGTGGCGCGGAAGAAGGCCACCTGGATGACCACCGACAGCGTGACCGCGACGAACAGCCCGCCCAGCACGACCAGCAGCAGCTGGGTGCGGGTGACGACGGCGAGGCCCGCGAGCAGCCCGCCCAGGGCCAGCGAGCCGGTGTCGCCCATGAAGATCCGCGCGGGGCTGGTGTTCCACCACAGGAAGCCCAGGCAGGCGCCCAGCCCGGCGGCCGCCACCAGCGTGACGTCCAGCGGGTCGCGGACGATGTAGCAGCCCTCGATCAGCTCGCTGGTGCAGTCGTGGGTGAACTGCCAGAACGAGATGATCGTGTAGGCGCCGCAGACCATCGCCGAGCAGCCGGCCGCCAGCCCGTCGAGGCCGTCGGTGAGGTTGACCGCGTTGGAGAACCCGGCGATGAACAGGTACGCGAGGACGACGAAGCCGACCGAGCCCAGGAACAGCGGGTCGATGTCGCGGACGTAGGAGACGAACTCCGAGGCCGGGGTGATGCCGGCCTCGTCGGGGAAGTTCAGCGCCAGGACGGCGAAGGCGACCCCGATGACCAGCTGGCCGACCAGCTTGGAGGTCTTGTTCAGTCCGAGGCTGCGCCGGAAGCGGATCTTGAGGTAGTCGTCGAGGAAGCCGACGGTGCCCAGGCCCACCATGAGGAACAGCACCAGCAGCCCGCTGGCCGACGGCCCGCGGCCGGGCTGGTCGATCAGGAAGAGGTGGGCGATGAAGTAGCCGCCGACGGTGGCTCCGACGATGACGGTGCCGCCCATCGTGGGCGTGCCCTTCTTCGACAGGTGGCTCTCCGGGCCGTCGTCCCGGATCTCCTGGCCGAAGCCCTTGCGGCGGAACAGGTGGACGGCGACCGGCGTGGCCAGAATCGAGATGATCAGCCCAAACGCGGCCGCGATCAGGATCGATCTCACGTGCCTGCCCCGGCGGCGAGGAGGTCGGCCGCGAGCACCTCGAGCCCGTAGGACCGGCTGGCCTTCACCAGCACGACGTCACCGGGCACCAGCACCTCCGTCAGCAGTTCCCGGGCAGCCGCCCGGTCGGGCACGCGCACGGCGCCCTGGTCTCCGCCCTCGCCCCGACCCGCCCCCGCGGCGAGCGCGCCGTCGGCTATCCCTACCGCATCCGGTCCGACGGCCACGACCAGGTCGACCCCCGCGGCCACGGCGTCCCGGCCCAGCCGCTCGTGCTCGTCGGCGGCGCCGGGGCCCAGCTCGGCCATGCCACCCAGGACGGCGACCCGGCGCCGCGCGGGCAGCCCGGCCAGCGCGGCGAGCGCGGCGCGCATCGACTCGGGGTTGGCGTTGTAGGCGTCGTTGACCACGGTCACGCCGTCCTCCCGGCGGGTGACCTCCATCCGCCAGCGGCTGCGCGGCACGGCGGCCGACAGCGCGGTCGCGACGTCCTCGGGCGTCATCCCGGCCGCCAGCGCGGCGCCGGCGGCCGACAGCGCGTTGGCGACCTGGTGCTCGCCGACGACCTGCAACCCGACCGCCGCGCGCGCACCCCCGGTGACCAGCGTGAAGCCGGCGCGGCCGGCCTCGTCGAGGACGACGTCCTCCGCGCGCACCTCGGCGCCCACCGACCGGCCGGTGGTGACCACGCGGGCGCGGGTGCGCGGCGCCATGCCGACCACCCGCGGGTCGTCGGCGTTGAGGACGGCGGTGCCCTCGGCGGGCAGCGCCGCCACCAGCTCGCCCTTGGCGACGGCGATCCCGTCGGCCGAGCCGAACTCGCCCAGGTGCGCCGAGCCGACGTTGAGGACGACGCCGACGTCGGGACGGGCCACCCGGCACAGGCGGGCGATGTGCCCGGGCCCGCGCGAGCCCATCTCCAGCACCAGGAAGCGGGTGTCGCCGTCGGCGTCGAGCACGGTGAGCGGCAGCCCGATGTCGTTGTTGTACGAGCCGGGCGGGCTGACGGTGGCGCCGGCCGTGGCGAGCACCTGGCCGAGCAGGTCCTTGGTGCTGGTCTTGCCCGAGGAGCCGGTGATGCCGATCGTGACCAGGCGGTGTCCTCGCGCTCCGCCCGCGCCCGCCAGCCGGGTGTGCACCGCGGCGGCCAGCCGGCCGAGCGCGGCGACCGGCTCGTCGACGACCACGCAGGGCAGCGCGGGGTCCGGGCGGGTGGTCAGCGCGGCGACCGCGCCGGCGTCGGCGGCGGCGCGCAGGAAGTCGGAGCCGTCGACCCGCTCGCCGGGCACGGCGACGAACAGGTCGCCCGGTGCGACGGTGCGGGAGTCGACGGTGACCTTCCCCGTGATGGCGCCGCCGCCGGCGGTCAGCTCGCCACCCACCGCCTCGGCCACGTCGGCGAGGCTCAACTGGATCACGGGGTCTCCTCGCTGGCGCTCGTCAGCCCCGTGCTCCGGGATGCTGTGTGCTCGCGCGACCTGGCGAGCTCGGTCATGAGGATGGCTCCGCCCCGGCCGGCGCGCGCTGCGCCAGGGCCTCGCGCAGCACGGCGCGGTCGTCGAACGGGTGCAGGGTGCCGGCCACCTCCTGGCCGGTCTCGTGGCCCTTGCCCGCCACGAGAACGGCGTCGCCGGGCCGGGCGCGGTCGACGGCGGCGGCGATGGCGGCGCGGCGGTCGCCGATCTCGAGCACGTCCCCGCGCCGGTCGGCGGGGACGCCGGCCAGCATCGCCGCGCGGATGGCGGCGGGGTCCTCCGAGCGCGGGTTGTCGTCGGTGACGACGAGCAGGTCGCTGCCGCCCGCCGCGGCCTCCCCCATCGCCGCCCGCTTGCCAGGGTCGCGGTCGCCTCCGCAGCCGAGCACGGTGATCACCCTGCCGGGTGTCGAGGCGCGCAGCGCGGCGAGCGCGGTGGTGACGGCGTCGGGGGTGTGCGCGTAGTCGACGACGGCGACGAACGGCTGGCCGGCGTCCACCGGCTCCATCCGGCCGGGCACCACGGTCTCGGCGACGCCGGCCAGCGCTGTCCCCACCGGGACGCCGACCGCGTCGAGCAGCGCCACGGCGAGGACCGCGTTGGCGACGTTGAACCGGCCGGGCAGCCGCACCCGCGCCGGCCACGTGCGCCCGCCGGGACCGGTGAGGGTGAACGCCGTCCCGCCGTCGGGTGCGGGGGTCAGGCCGCTCGCCGCCCAGTCGGCGTCGGCGCCCTGGCTCGAGACGGTGACCGCGCGGCGGTCGCCGAGCATGCCGGCCAGCCGTCGCCCGTGCGGGTCGTCGACGTCGACCACCTCGACGGCGGCGCGGCCGTCGAAGAGGCGCGCCTTGGCCTGGAAGTAGTCCTCGAAGTCGGTGTGGAAGTCCAGGTGGTCGCGGCCGAGGTTGGTGAAGCCGGCCGCGGCGAAGGGGATGCCGCCCACGCGGCCGAGCACCAGCGCGTGGCTGGAGACCTCCATGACCACCGTCTGCACGCCGGAGTCGGCCATCCGGGCCAGCAGCGCGTGCAGGGCGGGGGCCTCCGGCGTGGTCCGCACGCTGGGCAGGGTGGTGACCGTCGGCGCGCCGTCGGCGGCCCGACCGCGGGTGCGGGTCTCGACGGTGCCGACCAGGCCGGTGCGGCGACCGGCGGCGGCCAGGCCGGCCTCGACCAGGTAACTGGTCGTCGTCTTGCCGTTGGTGCCGGTGATCCCGACGACCTGCAGCCGCCGGGCCGGCTCGCCGTACACGCGCGCGGCGACCGCGCCGAGCAGCGCACGCGGATCGTCGACGACGCAGACCGGGAGGCCGGTGGCGGCGGCCTGCTCGCGGCCGGTGGGGTCGGTGAGGACGGCGACCGCGCCCCGCGCCGCGGCGTCGGCGGCGTAGCGCGCCCCGTGGGTGCGGGCGCCGGGGAGGGCGGCGTAGAGGTCGCCCGGGCCCACGTCGGCCGACGCCAGCGTCACGCCGGTGACCGCAGTGGCGGCGTCCCCCTGGACGGGCGCGCCGAGCAGGTCGGCGAGGTCGGCGAGGGTCAGCGGTCCGGCCCCCGTCGGCCGGGACCTCGTCCCCCTCCCGCTCTCGCTCACGGGACTCCAATCTACCGGCGGGCCGGCAGCGGCCCGCCGCCCACACGCGGCGGGCGCGCCGCCGCCCGACAGCGGCCCCGTCCCGGCCCGGGTTCCTGCTGCTCGTCACCCGCTCCCGGGGCGCGAGCGGAGCGCCGGGTCCCCGTCAGTCGTCCTGGCCGTCCTCCGGGCCGGTCAGCACGAAGTCGGGGCGCGGCGTGCCCGACGGCACGATGCCGTCAGCGGTCAGCGCCTGGCGCATGACGTCGGCGAACACCGGCGCGGCCACCTGGCCGCCCTCGGCGTCGCTGGTCGGCCGCTCGAGGTCGACGGCGACCACGTACTGCGGGTCGTCGGCCGGCGCGAACCCGACGAAGGTCGTCACGTAGCCGCCGCCGGCATAGCAGTTGCACTCGGGGTTGGCCCGCTGCGCGGTGCCGGTCTTGCCGGCCACCCGGAAGCCTTCCACCTGGGCCAGCGGAGCGGTGCCGCCGGGCCCCACGACGGCCTCGAGCATGCCCGCCACGTCCTCGGCGGTGGACTCGCTGAGCACCCGGGTGCTCTCCGGCGCCTCGGCCGGCTCGCCGCCGACCGCGGAGACGACGCGCGGCTCGACGCGCACCCCGCCGTTGGCGATCGCCTGGTAGACCGACGCCATCTGCAGCGTGGTCACCGAGACGCCCTGCCCGATCGGCACGTTGGCCGAGCGGCTCTCGGTCCAGTCCGCGGAGTCCTGCAGGATGCCGGCGCTCTCGCCGGGCAGCTCGATGCCGGTGGGGCTGCCCAGCCCGAAGGCCCGCAGGTAATCCTCGAGCTTCTCGTCGCCCACCAGGCGGGCCAGCATGATCGTGCCGACGTTGCTGGACTTGGCGAGGATCCCGGTGACCGTCCAGTCGATCGGCGCGTGGTCGTGGGCGTCGCGCACCACGACGTCCCCCGCCTCGATGTGGCCGTCGACGCTCAGCACGGTGTCCGCCGTCGCCCTGCCCTCCTCGACCGCCGCGGCGAGGGTGACCGCCTTGAGCACCGAGCCGGGCTCGAACACGCTGGAGACGATCGGGTTGCCCAGCAGCTCCGGGTCGGTCCGCGCGTAGTCGCCGGGGTCGTAGCCCGGGCACGAGCCCATCGCGGCGACCTGGCCGGTGCGCACGTCCAGGACGACGGCGGAGGCCCGGGTGGTCGCGCCGTCCTGGCAGGCCTCCTGCAGCCGCTGCTCGGTGACGTACTGCAGGTCGGAGTCGATGGTCAGCTCGACGGTGCGGCCGTCGACGGCGGGGGTGGACTCGTCGATGCCCGAGGGGATGGGGTGCCCGCCGCTGCCCACCTCGACCCGCCGCTCCCCCGGCGTGCCGGCCAGCTCCTCGTCGAAGGTCTGCTCGATGCCGGCCAGCCCCCGGCCCTCCCGGCCGGTGAAGCCGACGACCTGCCCGGCGACCGACCCGGCGGGGTAGAGCCGCACCGGGTCGTCCTCGGAGAAGATGCCGGCCAGCCCGAGCTCGTCGATGGCGTCGACGGTCTCCGGCGGCACCTGCGAGGCCAGGACGACGTAGCGGCCGTCCTCGGAGAGCAGGTCGGTCAGCTCGGACACCGGGACGTCGACCAGCGTGGTCAGCGCCAGCGCGGTGCGGGCCGGGTCGGCCACCAGCGTCGGGTCGGCGGTGATCCGGGAGGCCTCGACCGTGTAGGCCAGCGGGTTGCCGTCGCGGTCCACGACCGCGCCGCGCAGCGGCGCGATGTCCTGCACGCGGATGCGGTCCTGGGTGGCGGCGAGCGCGTACTCGCCGCTGTCGACGCCCTGCAGCAGCCACAGCTTGCCGGTGATCACCAGCAGCGGGACGACGACGAGGACGAAGCCGACGCTCAGCCGACGGGAGCTGGTCTTCAGCGCGCCGGGCACCCGCCGGCTGCCGGGGGCGCGGCGGGAGGTGAAGGCACCGGTTCCCGCGCCGCGCAGGGGGGCGCGGTCGGCGGGACGCCGGCGGGGTGCGGGCGGGCGGGGTGGGGTGGCCACAATCAGTCCCCGCCACCGGCCACGGGCGGCGCGGGGAGCGCCGGGACCTCGCTGGGCTCCGGCTGCTCGGCCGGCACCGCCTCGCCGCGCAGGGTGACGCTGCCGTCCTCCCCGACGACGAGGTAGGCCGCCGGGCCGGCGGGCACCAGGCCGGCGTCGCGCGCCTCGCGGGCCAGCTCGGCAGGCGTGCCGCCGGCGATCACCTCCTGCTCCAGGCGCTGCACCTCCTGCGCGCGGTCCTCGTTGGCCGCCGCGAGCTGGGTGGCCTTGAGCGAGTTGACCGCGATGGCGGTGTTGAGGACGAGCAGCCCCAGCGTGGTGGCGACCAGCAGGGTCACCACGAACAGGACGAAGGGCGCGCGGTGGGCGCCGACCGCGCTGCGCAGGCGGGACGCCGGCGAGCCGGACGCGGGTCGCGGCGCTGGCGGAGCGGCCGGCGTGGGCTTCGCGGCGGTGCGGCTGCGCAGCGAGCCCGCGCGCACCGGCGCGGTGTGCGCACGGGCGGGCGCCGGGACGGCGGTCCGCACGGTGCTGCCCGTGGCGTGCGTCGGCGTTCCCGTCCGGAGGCTCGCCACGGCCCCGCCCCGGCGGCCTCCCTGCAGGGTCCCGCCGCGGCCCCGTCCCGGGCCGGCCCCGTCCAGAGGCTCGCCGCGAGCCTGCGAGTGGTGAGGACGGGGTCCTCCTCGGGGTCCTCCCACGGCGTGGGGGGCGGGGTCCTCCCTCGGGGGCGGCGGGGTGCGGCGGCCGGGCCGGTCCTCACCCGGGGTGCCCGCCGCGCGGGCGGTGGCGCTCATGTGACCTCCCCGTCGTGGGTCGGCCGCGTCCGCGGCTCGTGCGTCGTCCGTGTGCCCCTGTGCGGCAGAGCCGCCGCCGCGGCGCTCACGCGGCCCGCCGGGTGCGCTCGGCGGCCCGGACGCGGGCCGACGCGGCCCGCGGGTTGGCCGCGACCTCGGCCTCCGACGGCGGCTCGCCGCCGCGGGTCAGCAGCCGCAGCGTCGGGCTCATCTCGGGCAGCGGCACCGGCAGGCCGGGCGGCGTGCGGTCCACCGCGCCGGCGGCGAGGGTCTGCTTGACGATGCGGTCCTCGAGGGAGTGGAAGGTGATCACGGCGATGCGGCCGCCGACGGAGAGCGCGTCGAGCGCCGCCGGCAGCGCCCGCTCGAGGACGCCGAGCTCGTCGTTGACCTCGATACGCAGCGCCTGGAAGGTCCGCTTGGCCGGGTGGCCGCCGGTGCGGCGGGTGGCGGCGGGGATGGCGTCGCGCACCAGGTGCGCCAGCCGCTCGGTGTGCGTGAAGGGGGCGCGCTGCCGCTCCCGGACGATGGCCTGGGCGATGCGGGTGGCGAAGCGCTCCTCGCCGTGGACGCGCAGCACCCGCGCGAGGTCGGCGGCGGGATAGGTGTTGACGACGTCCGCGGCGGTCCGCGGGGCCGACGGGTCCATGCGCATGTCCAGCGGGGCGTCGGCGGCGTAGCTGAAGCCGCGGTCGGGGCGGTCGAGCTGCAGCGAGGAGACGCCGAGGTCGAACAGGACCGCCTGCACCTCGTCGAGGCCGAGCCGGTCGAGCACCTCCGGCAGCTCGTCGAAGACGGCGGGGACGACGGTGGCCCGGTCGGCGACACCGGCGTCGGCGAGCCGGCGGGTGGCCTCGGCGCGGGCGTCGGGGTCGCGGTCGAGGCCCACCAGCCGCAGCCCGGGGTGGGCGTGCAGCAGGGCCAGCGAGTGCCCGGCCAGGCCGAGGGTGGCGTCGACGAGGACGGCGCCGTCGGCGGCGCAGGCCGGGGCGAGCAGCTCGGTGACGCGGTCGAGCAGGACGGGCACGTGCACCGCGAGCGGCGCCGGCTCGGTGCTGCTCATCGTCGGCGGCTCCTGAACGGGTCGGGGCGCCCGGGGGCGCGGGGGCCCGTCCATGGTGGGGCTGGGCGGCGGTCTGCGGGCGGAGCGCTGCGGCGTTTCGCCGGCGGATCCGAGGCGGGTGGGGCGCGGTGGGGACCGGGTGGCCGCGCGACCGCCCGGTGGGGTCCCGACCCACGGCAGGCGCCCGGCCCGCCCCCCGCGGGGTCCGCCTGGCGCCGGGGAAGTACGTCAGGTGGAGCCCCGCGGGGACGGGCGGGCGCGGCAGCCGGTGGGGACCGGCGGTGCGCCCGGTGGGCGGTGCGTCTCCTCCGGTGCCGTGGGGTCCGAGCCGCGGGGAAGACGGCTCGGGCCGGCCGGTCGAGCCGCGGGGAAGTCGGCTCGGTCGGGGTGGGGCGCGGAGGGTCGGAGGGGCGGGACGGCGGGGTCAGGAGAGGGTGGGCATCCCCTCGCTCTCCATGTCGGCGTAGGTCGCCTCCTGCTCGGCCACGTAGGCGTCCCAGGTGGGGGCGTCCCAGATCTCGAACCGGGTGTCGACGCCGACGACGACCACGTCGCGGTCCAGGCCGGCGTACTCACGCAGGTTGGCCGGGATGGTGATGCGGCCGGTCTTGTCCGGCTCGACCTCGACCATCGAGCCGAAGCTCATGCGCGCGCGCATGCGGGCGGCGGCGGTGTCCGACGGGGCCATGGCGGCGGCCGCGGCGCTCTGCTCGGCGACCCGGGCCATGGTGAGTCCGTAGACGCAGCGCTCCTGGCCCTTCTTGATCACCATGCCGCCGGCCACCTGCTCGCGGAAGCGGACGGGGAGTGCGAGCCGGCCCTTCTCGTCGAGGCGCAACGGGTAGCTGCCGACGAACACCGGAACACCTCCCCCATCGCTCCTCCTCGTGCTCCGGGGCGCCCCCGGGACGGGCCGTGCCTCCCCACCGGGCCACACAGTAACCCACTACGCCCCACCGAACACCACTCGACACCATGTCGTAACCGGTCCTCCCCACGCCTGCTCCCGCAGGTCAGCGGCCCGGACGCCGGGTGCCGCCGGCGGGTGGGGCACGGTGGGGTGTCGTCCCACCGCGCCCCACCCCGTGGCCTGCTGGTGGCGGCGGTCGCCAGGTCTCCGGGGTGGGCTGGTGGGGACCCCGGACGCGGCGTGGGAGGGACGGGTCGCCGTGTGCGACGCCACGCCCGGGAGGCGCGCAGGCACGTACGGTTGAGGACGTGACCGACTCGCGTGGTCACGCATGGGGAGCGAACCGTCGGACACGCCGCCGACGAGCGCCGGCGAGGAGGGCTGCGTGACCGAGGTGACCCCGACCAGGGCCGGCACGGAGGTGCCGGTGGACGTCGCGGCGGAGGGCGCCCGCATCGCGGCCAACATGGCGCGCGTCGTCCACGGCAAGCCCGACGTCGTCCACCTGGCGCTGGTCGTGCTGCTGGCCGAGGGGCACCTGCTGGTCGAGGACGTGCCCGGGGTGGGCAAGACCACGCTGGCCAAGGCGCTGGCCGCCTCGGTCGACGCGAGCGTGCGGCGCATCCAGTTCACGCCCGACCTGCTCCCCAGCGACGTGACCGGGGTGTCGGTCTACGACCAGGAGAGCCGCGAGTTCGAGTTCAAGCCCGGCGCGGTCTTCGCCAACATCGTGGTGGCCGACGAGATCAACCGGGCCTCCCCCAAGACCCAGTCGGCGCTGCTGGAGTGCATGGCAGAGCGGCAGGTCACGGTGGACGGCGTCAGCTACGAGCTGGCCAGGCCCTTCCTGGTCATGGCCACCCAGAACCCGATCGAGATGGAGGGCACCTATCCCCTCCCGGAGGCGCAGCGCGACCGGTTCACCGCCCGGGTCTCCATGGGTTACCCCGACCGCGAGGCCGAGCTCGCGATGCTCGACGATCTCGTGACCGCCGACCCGCTGACCACGCTGGCCCCGGCCACCGACGCGGCAGGGGTGCGCGCGCTGGTCGACGCCGTCGGCCGGCTGCACGTCTCCGAGGCGGTGCGCCGCTACGTCGTCGCGCTGGTCGAGGCCACCCGGCGCTCCCCCGACCTGCGGCTGGGCGCCTCGCCGCGCGCGGGCCTGCAGCTGCTGCGCACCGCCCGCGCCGCGGCCGCGCTGGCCGGGCGCGACCACGTGCTGCCCGACGACGTGCAGACCGTCGCCGTGCCGGTGCTCGCCCACCGCCTGCTGCTCACCCCGGACGCCGCCGCCGCGCGCCGCACCGCCGAGCAGTTGGTGGCCGACCTGCTGAGGACCGTGCCCATCCCCCGCGGACGCTGAGGTGGCCGGCCCGGTCGCCGCCGCCCTGGCGAGCCTGACGCTCAGCGGCCGCTGCCTGGTCGCCGCCGGGCTCACCCTGCTGCTGCTCGGGGTGCTGCTGGGCGAGACGCCGCTGGTGCAGGTGGCGGTCTTCGTGCTGGCGCTGCCGCTGCTGTCGGCCGTCGCCGTCGCCCGGCACCGCTTCCGCGTCGCCTCCCGCCGGACCGTCACCCCCGCCCGCGTGCCGCGCGGGCAGGACGCCGAGGTCCTGCTCGAGCTGGGCAACGCCGGGCGCGGCACCGGCGGGCTCTGGCTGCTCGCCGAGACGCTGCCGCGCGAGCTGGGGCCCACCCCGGAGTTCGTGGTGGACCGGCTGCCCGGCGGCCGGACGGCGACGCTGCACTACCGCGTCCACGGCGGACGGCGCGGCCGCTACCGGCTCGGGCCGCTCAGGCTGCGGCTGGTGGACCCCTTCGGCCTGGTGCTGCGCAGCGTCGTCGGCGCCGACACCGCCACGCTGGTCGTGGTGCCGCGGGTGGTGCCGCTGGGCCCCGGCGGCCCGGGCAGCGGGCACGGCGGCGGCGCAGGCGCGCGCCGCTCGCTCGCCGTCCACGGGGAGGACGACGTCAGCACCCGGCCCTACCGGCACGGCGACGACCTGCGGAAGGTGCACTGGCGGGCGACCGCGCGCACCGGCGAGCTGATGGTGCGGCTGGAGGAACGGCCCTGGCGCGCGCAGGCCACCCTGCTGCTCGACACCCGGGCCCGTGCCCACCTGATCGCCCGTCCCCAGCCGGCCGACCGCCGGCCCGCCGCCACCGGCTCCGGTACGGCCCCGCCGGACAGCCTCGAGTGGCTGGTCGAGGCGGCCGCCAGCATCGGCACCGAGCTGATCGCTCGCGGCGCCACTCTGCGGCTGGTCACCGAGGGCGTCGAGCTGGCGGGCGCCTCCCCCGCCGCCGGGCTCGGTGCCGACGAGCTGCTCGACCGGCTCGCCGGGGTCTCGCCGTCCCGGCTGGCGGGCCTGGGTCCGGGCCTGGCACTGCTGACCCGCGCGGCCGGGGAGGGCCCGGTGGTGGCGCTGCTCGGGGCGATCGGGCCGGACGAGGCCGCCGAGCTGGTGCGGGTGCGCTCGGGACCGGCCGCCGACCTCGCCGTGCTCACCGACATCGGCAGCTGGGTCGAGGCCGAGGGTGCGCGCCGCCGCCGGCCGGTCGGCGCCGCGGCGCGTGCGGAGCTGGCCCGGCAGCAGGAGGCGGCGGCGGACCTGTTGCGCGCCGGCGGCTGGCAGGTGGCCGTGGCGGGCGCCGGCGACACGGTGGCCGACGTGTGGGCCGAGCTGGTGCGTCCCGGCGTCCTGCAGGGCGGTGCCCGGTGACCGGCGACACCGCGCGCGCCCTGCTGCGCGACGCCGGGACGACGCTGGCCGCGGCGGTCGCCACCGCCCTGGGCACGCTGGCGCTGGTGCCGGTGTTCACCGACGGCGACTGGCGGCCACCGGTGCTCGCGGCCGTCGTCGCTGTCGCCGCGAGCGGCCTGCTGCTGCGCGTGGCCGGCGCCGCGCTCGCCGACCGGCTGGGCCCGGGCGGGACGGCGCCGGGCTGGTGGACGACGCTGGTGATCCTCGCCGTCCCGTTCGGCCAGCTGGTCGTGCTGACCAGTGTGCTGACCGCGCTGTTCGCCCCGGAGCAGGCCTGGGGCGGCTGGCTGCCGACCAGCGAGAGCCTCGGCGACCTGGGCGCGGTGATGGCCGACGGCACGGTGGAGATGGCCGAGCAGAGTACCCCCGCCCTGCCCCTGACCGGACTGGTCACGCTGACCACGCTGCTGGCCGGGCTGGTCGCCGTCGCCGTCGACCTCGTGGCCGTCGGCGCCCGGCAGCCGGCGCTGGCCGGACTGGGGCTGCTGGTCCTGTTCTGCGTGCCGGTGAGCACGGTGACCGGGACGATCGGTGTGCTGCCGGTGGCCGCGCCGGCCGCCGGGTTGGCGCTGCTGCTCTTCGCCGACCAGCACCGGCGGCTGGGGCGGCGCTCGCCGGAGGGACGGCGTCCGCTGCTGGGGGCCGGGACGCTGACCGCCGTCCGGACCGGGGCGGTGGCCGTGGTGCTCGGGCTGGTGGTCGGCGCCGTCGTCCCCACGCTGACCGAGGGCACCTTCTCCGGCGGCTTCGGTGGCGGCGGGGGCGGGAGCTCGACCGGGACCGCCCTCGACCCGGCCGCGGCGCTGCAGGGCCAGCTGACCCTCGACGAGCCGGTCGACCTGCTGCGGCTGAACGCCTCGGTGCCCGACCCCGGGTACCTGCGGGTCGTCGCGCTGGAGGTCTACGACGCCGCGGAGGGGTGGACGATCGGCAACCTCGACGGGGAGACCGGCGTCGCCGACCAGCCCGAGCTCGCTCCCCTCCCCGGGCAGCGCGGGGGCCGGCCGGTGGACGCGCTGCTGACCGCCCTCGGCCACGAGGACCGCTTCCTGCCGGTGCTGTACGCCCCCCAGGCGGTCGACGTGGCCGAGCCCGACCGCTGGCGCTTCGACCCGGGCACCGGCACGGTGTTCGGTCGCGACGTGTCCACGGCCGGGCAGACCTGGTCGGTCGCGGCGGTCGAGCCGCGCCCCGCCCCCGAGGAGCTCGTCGCGGCCGCGCCGCTGGAACCGGAGCTGCCCCTGGTGCAGCGCTACACCGCCCTGCCCGACCTCGACCCCGGTGTCGACGAACTGGTGGCCTCGCTGACCGCCGAGGCGCAGACCCCCTACGAGCGGGTGCAGGCGATCTACGGGCACTTCACCGACCCGGCCAACGGCTACGAGTACTCGCTGACCACCGAGCCGGGCACCACCGATGACGACCTGGCCGACTTCCTCCGGCTGCGACAGGGCTACTGCGAGCAGTACGCGGGGGCGATGGCGGCGCTGGTCCGGGCCGCCGGCGTCCCGGCGCGGGTGGTCCTCGGCTACACCCCCGGGACGGCGCAGCCCGACGGCAGCCGGGTGGTGACCAGCGACGACGCGCACGCCTGGGTCGAGGTCTACTTCGACGACCTGGGCTGGATCCCCTACGACCCGACCCCGATCGACACCGACCGCGCCGTCGAGCTGCCGTGGGCACCCCGGCCGCAGGACCTCGAGGTGGACCCGCGCACCGACCTGACCACCGCTCCGCTGCCCGTGCCGAGCGCCCCGGCGCCGCGGGACCAGCCGACCCCGCAGGACGTGCCGGCGCCCCAGGCCGCGCCGCAGGAGGCCGCCTCCTGGGTGCCGACCGCGCTGCGCACCGCCGGCGTCGCCCTCGCCGTACTGGCGGTGGCAGCGGTCCCGGCGGGGCTGCGGGCGCTGCAGCGCCGACGCCGGCTGGCCACCGGTAGCCCGGCGGCGCTGTGGGACGAACTCGCCGCCACCGCGCTGGACCTCGGCCGGACCGCCGACCCGGCCCGGACGCCGCGGCAGGTGGCCGAGGCGCTCGCCGAGGCGGCCGAGCCCGGCGGCGGCGCGCACCGGTCCGGCCGGCGCCCGCACACGAGGTCCCGGGTGGCCGCGGCGGTCGCCCGGCTGGCCCGGGCCGAGGAGGCGGCCAGCTACGCCCGCCCCGGCAGCGCCCCCGTCGTCGGCCCGGAGCTGCGCGCCGACCTGGCCACCGCCCGCCGCGGGCTGCTGGCCGCGGCGCCGCGGGGAGCCCGGCTGCGCGCGCTGCTCTGGCCGCCGTCGCTGCTGGCCGGGCTGGCCGCGGCGCTGCCCCGGCCGCGGTGGGGCCGCGGGACGGCGCGGCGCAGCTGAAGAGGAAGGCCCCCTTGCCCCCCGCCACTCGCAGGCTCGCGGCGGGCCCCTGCAAGGGGGCCAGTTTCAGGCCGGCCGGTCGACCTGCAGGCGCAGCAGCCGCTCGGTCAGCTCGGTCAGCGGCACGGTGAGGGTGAACCGGCCGCCCTCCGACTGCAGGCCGGCCGCGCCGACCCCCGCGGCCGCCCAGTTCGGGATGGCGTCGAGCAGCGCCTCGACGTCCAGGAACACCGGCCCCTCACCGGGCTCGGCGTCGGGCAGCGACTCGAGCTCGGCCTGCTCCGCCGCCGTCCACAGCGGGACGACGTCGTGCCCGTCGCCGTCGGTCCACGGGGCCACGCCGTCCTCGTCGCCCCAGGCCCACAGGCCACCGGCAGTGGCGAGGTCGTGCCAGACGGCTGTCGTGTCGGGATCGGTCACGGTGCCTCCTGCGGGGTGGTCGGGGCCGGGGACGACGACAGCCGCCGTCCGGCGAGGACGGCGGCTGTCGTGGGGAGCCTGCGGGCTACTGGTCGTAGCGGCGGCGGAAGCGCTCCTCGAGCCGGTTCTTCAGCGGCTGCCGGCGGACCTTGCCGCCGCCGCCGCGCCCGCGACCGCCCCTGCTGGCGGTCGCGCCGCCGGACGGGACACCGGGACCGGCCTCGACCACCCCGGTGGCCGAGCGGTAGTTCAGGACGGTGAGGGCCAGCCCGCCGAACGCGACCAGGAAGCCGAGGGCACCCAGCGGCACCGAGGGGATCACCGCGCCACCGACGAGCGCCGCCATGCCCACCACGAACAGCGCGACGCCCACCTGCAGCATGCGGCGCGCCTTGCCGCGTCGGTCACCGGAGCGGACCGACGAGGCGAACTTGGGATCGTCATCGACGAGGGCGCGCTCGATCTGCTCCAGCAGTCGCTGCTCGTGCTCGGAGAGCGGCACGTCGACCTCCACATGGGCCAAAGCCAGGACCCGGCGGCGGTGCCCGCCGTCGGTGACACCGAGGATACGAGCCCTCCGCGGGGTGCGAAAGGCGAGCCGCGCCGGGCTCGCCGCGATCACCCCGGCGGGTGGCCCACGGCCTCGGCGGGGAGACGAACGGAGCGCGGCCGGAGTTCCCGCCACCCGGTCGGGTGCGATCCGTCGGGTGCCTCCCCGGCCGTCGTCCCCGGGGTGCCTGCGGCGCGCGGGTCACCGGGTGCGCGGCCCGCCGCGGTGCAGCAGCGTCGCCGGGCGGACCGCGCCGGCGCCGAACCGGCGGGCGGCGCGGTCGGCGGCCAGCTCGGCCTCGCGGCGGCCGCGCTCCCGGGCGCCCAGCTCCAGTTGGCGCGGCGTCTCGCCGGCCGGCACGAGGCGCTCGGCGCGGACGCCGACCAGCCGGATGCGGGCCCGGTCCAGGCCGAGGGCGTCGAAGAGGGCGCGGGCGGTGTCGTAGAGCTCCTGCCCGAGGTCGGTGGGGACGTCGAGGGTGCGGCTGCGGGTGATCGTGGCGAAGTCGGCGAAGCGGACCTTGATCGTCACCGTGCGGGCCAGCCAGCCGCCCGAGCGCAGCCGGCCCGCCGTCCGCTCGGACAGCCGCAGCAGCTCCCGGTGGATGACGGCAGGGTCGTCGACGTCGGTGCCGAAGGTCTCCTCGTGCCCGGTGGACTTCTCCGGCTCGTCGGGCACCACCCGGCGCGGGTCGCGCCCCCAGGACAGCTCGTGCAGGTGCGCGCCGGCCGCCGGGCCCACCGCCCGCTGCAGCGTGCGCACCGGCACGTGCGCCAGGTCGCCGACGGTGCGCAGCCCCAGCCGCAGCAGCACCTCCTCGGTCTTGGCGCCCACCCCCCACAGCGCGCCGACCGGCAGCGGGTGCAGGAACCCCATGACCTCGGCCGGCCGGACGACCAGCAGCCCGTCGGGCTTGGCGGCGGTGGAGGCGAGCTTGGCGACGAACTTGGTGCCGGCCACGCCGACCGAGCAGGTGATGCCCTGCTCGTCGAAGACGCGGGCGCGCAGGTACTCCCCGATCTCCGCCGCGTCGCCGAGCCGCCGCCCGGCGCCGGACACGTCGAGGAAGGCCTCGTCCATGCTGAGCGGCTCGACCAGCGGGGTGATCGAGCGGAACAGCGCCATGACCGCGCGGGACACCTCGGCGTAGAGCGCCAGGTCCCCCGGCAGCACCGTCGCCGTCGGGCACAGCCGCAGCGCGCGGGACGTCGGCATCGCCGCGTGCACCCCGTAGCGGCGCGCCTCGTACGTCGCCGAGGTGACCACGCCGCGGTTGCCCGCCCCGCCGACGATCACCGGCGTCCCGGCCAGCTCGGGCCGGCGGCGCACCTCGACGCTGGCGAAGAACGCGTCCATGTCGACGTGCAGCACCGTGCACCCCGCGGCACGCGACGACCCCGACGACACCGGACCCCTCCCCGCTGGTCGAACGCGCGTTCGACCGCCGGGGGGACGCTAACCCCCGCGGCACCCGGGCGACACCTCGACGCGGCGGGGGATCGAGGTCGCGAGGTCACGGGTCGGACACGGCACCACCCGGGCGCGGGTCGCCGGTCGGCAGGGACCCGGGACCGCGTCGTCGCCCGCCCCGTCACCGCTGGTCGAGGCGGGGGTGTGAGAGCAGGATGGAGGAGGTACAGCAACGCCCGGAGGGTCGCCGGCCGGCGGCCCGGACCCGACGTGATGGGAGACCCATGGCTCTCGACGACGACGACATGACCAGCACCGAGGGCCACGGCCCGGCCGACGGCGGGGCCGCCGGTGGCGGTTCGGACGGCGGTGCCGACGGCGGGGCCGACAGCGGCGCGGGTCACGGCCCGGCCGACGGCGGGGCCGCCGGTGGCGGCTCGGACGGCGGTGCCGACGGCGGTGCTGACGGCGGTGCGGACGGCGGTGCCGACGGCGGCGCGGACGGCGGTGCCGGTCACGGTCCGGCCGACGGCGGTGCCGTGGGCGGTGGGTCGGACGGCGGGGCCGACGGCGGCGCGGACGGCTCCGCCTGACCGAGGACCACACCGCGCAGGGCCGGCCGGACACCCGGCCGGCCCTGCGCCGGTGCACCGCTCTGGACCCGCGGGTCTTCGCCGAGGAGTACTGGGCCCGCCGGCCGCTGCTGACCCGCGCCGAGGAGACGGGCGGCTCCTTCGACGACCTGCTCGACCTCGCGGCGGTCGACGAGCTGCTGTCCCGCCGCGGGCTGCGCACCCCGTTCCTGCGGATCGCCAAGGACGGCGCGGTCGTCGACGCCAAGCGCTTCACGACCTCGGGCGGCGCCGGCGCCGAGGTGGCCGACCAGGTCTCCTCCGACGCGGTGCTGCGGCTGTTCGCCGACGGCAGCACCGTCGTCCTGCAGGGGCTGCACCGGCTCTGGCCGCCGCTGATCGAGTTCGCCGACCAGCTGGCCGCCGACCTGGGCCACCCGACGCAGGTCAACGCGTACGTCACCCCGCCGTCCTCGCGCGGGTTCTCCCCCCACTACGACGTCCACGACGTGTTCGTCCTGCAGGTGGCCGGCGAGAAGCACTGGACGATCCACGAGCCGGTGCTGACCGACCCGCTGCGCACCCAGCCGTGGACCGACCGGGCCGCCGCCGTGGCCGCCGCCGCCGAGCACGCGCCGGTGATCGACGCGGTGCTGCGCCCCGGTGACGCCCTCTACCTGCCCCGCGGCTACCTGCACTCGGCGACCGCGCTGGGCGCGATCAGCGCGCACCTGACCGTCGGGATCCACTCGGTGACCCGCTGGGCGGCCGCGGAGAGCGCGCTGGACCTGGTCCGCGTGCTGGCCGCCGAGGACCCGGAGCTGCGCCGCTCGCTGCCGCTGGGCGTGGACCTCGCCGACCCGGCCGCGGTGGCCGACGACGTCGCGGCGGTCGTGACCGCGCTGAAGGGCTGGCTGGACCACGTCGACCCCGCCGAGGTCGCCGACCGGCTGCGGTCCCGCACCTGGGCGCAGGTCCGCCCGGAACCGGTGGCCCCGCTGGCCCAGGCGACCGCCGCCGCGGCCCTCTCCCCCGACACCGTGCTGCGGCTGCGCCGCCGGCTGCGCTGCCGGCTGCGCGAGGCCGTCGAGGGCCGGGTGACGCTGGTGGCCGGACGGCGCTCCCTCGAGCTGCCCGCGGAGACCCGGCCGGCCGTGGCCGGGCTGCTGGCCGCCGGCGAGCTGAAGGTCGCCGACCTGCCGGGGCTCGACGCCGCCGACCAGCTCACCCTGGCCCGCCGGCTGGTGACCGAGTCGATCGCCACCGTGCCCGGTGCGACCGCGGAGGACGATGGGGGGCGTGAGCGCGCGCCCGGGAACGGATCGTGAGCCGGCCGGACGCCGTCCCGTGACCGAGCCGGCGAGGTCGGCCGCGTCCGCAATACCGCCAGTCACGGCCCAATCGAACGCGGGCGAGGAGGGCACGTGACCGCGCCGGCCGACTTCTGCCAGGTCGCGGCAGCGCCGGGACTGCCCGCGGGGCGCCTCGAGCCGGGCCGCTGCTCGGTACAGGCGCTGGTCCGCGGCGACTCGGAGATCGCCACCGCCTCGCCGGCGCAGCGCTGGCTGCTCGTCGAGCAGCCAGGGCCGTGGGGCGTCGACGCGCTCACCCAGTCCCGCTTCGACCCCGCCGTCGCGCCACGGCTGGCGCACCGGGCGCGGGTCGAGGGCGTGCGGGTGCTCCTGGTCCGCCGTCCCGGCGACCGGCTCACGGACTCGCAGCACCGCTGGGCCATCGTCGACGGCCGGCCCGGCGTCGAGGGCGTGTGGTGGTCGGTGCGCGACAGCGACGCCGAGCTGGTCGACGCGCCGTGGGACGGCTCGGTCGGCGAGCGGGCCGACCGGCCGCTCTACCTGGTGTGCGCGCACGGCGGGCACGACGCGTGCTGCGCGTTGCGCGGGCGGCCGCTGGCCCGGACGATGCCCGCCGACGACGTGTGGGAGAGCAGCCACCTGGGCGGCTGCCGGTTCGCCAGCAACGTGCTCGTGCTCCCGCACGGCTTCTACTACGGGCAGGTGCCCGGCGACGGCGCCGAGCTGGTCGAGGCGCACGCCGGCGGCCGGGTGGCGCTGCCCTGGCTGCGCGGCCGCTCCGGGCTGCCCGCGCCGGTGCAGGCCGCGCAGCACACCGCCCGCGGGGAGCTGTTCCTGCTGGGGGTCGACGACCTGCTGCCCCGCGACGTGCGCCGGCTGACCCCCGCCGGGGTCGAGGTCGAGCGGTGGGTGGTCACCCTCGCCGGGCCGGACGGCGACATCGTGACCGAGGTCGAGAGCCGCCCGTCGGAGGAGTCGGCGCCGCTGACCTGTCGGGCCGTGCACCCCGCGCACGGCCGCACCTGGCACGTGCGGCTGCTCTCCGGCGTCTGAGTCCCCGGGGTCAGGCCCCGGCGCCGGTCGAGGCGGGCCCGAGGGCCCCGTGCGCGTCCACCGTCTCGTACACCCGCGTCGCCAGAGCCCCGAGCTGGTCCTCGTCGGGTCTGCTGTTCAGGGCCATGGCGACGATCAGCCCGGACTCGGGGAAGTAGGCGTGCAGGAGGCGGAAGCCGAGCGTCTCACCCTCGTAGAACCAGAAGGTGCCCAGGGCGTCGGTCATCTGAGCGACCCCCAGGCCGAAACCCCTGGGGTCGCCGGGGCCCGTCGCCTCGATGGGCTCCCCCGTCGCCGTCGAGACCAGGCTCAGCAGCTCGGCCTGCTGCTGCGGCGGCAGCAGCCACCCGTCGTACAGGGCGCGCTCCCACCGAGTCATGTCCGCCGTCGTGCTCAGGATGGCGCCTGCGCCGCGCGCCCAGGACAACGAGGTCCGGCTGACGTCCTGTCCCACCAGCGGGGACAGCTCGGGCTCGTCGGTCCGGGTGTAGTAGCCGGCCGGCATGCGGTCGGCGATCCCCGGGGGGTAGAGGTGCGAGCGGTAGTACGTGTCCCGGAGTCCCAGCGGTACGAGGAGCCGGGCGGAGAGCTGGTTGGCGTAACCGGTCCCGGTCACCCGCTCGATGACCATCTCGGCCAGGACGTAGTTGGTGTTCGAGTAGCTGTACCCGGACGTGGCCGGGGCCTCGACCGCGTAGCCGACCAGCTCCTCCGGGGTGAACTCCCGGAGCGGGTCGGCGGCCTGGTCGGTGAGGAAGGCCGGCTGGTCGTCGTAGGTGGGGATGCCGCTGGTCATGTCCAGCAGCCGGCGGATGGGGACGTCGTGCCACTGCGGGTACTGCGGCAACCACCGGCTGACGGGGTCGTCGATCGAGAGGCGGCCCTCCGCCTCGAGCTGCAGCAGCAGCACCGACGTGAACGCCTTGGTGTTGCTGCCGACCTGCCAGAGGGCGTCCGGCTGCACCGGCACCGACCCGCCGAACTCGGTGGTCCCGGCGCTGACGTCGATCGTCTCCAGCTGGTCCGGGAGGCTGACGCTCAACCCGGCGGCCGAGGCGTGCTCGGCCTCCCCGCGCGCCAGGAGGTACTCCTCGAGGTCCCCCCGCAGGTCCGCCACCAGAGCGGGGTCGGCGCCGACGTCCGCTCCCGCCGGTGCGGTCAGCGGCGGAGCGGCCGGGGTCGCTGCTGCGGTACCAGGGGCGAGCAGGATGGTCGTCAGGACCGCCGCCGCGAGGGCCGTGGGGACGGATCGAGCTGGTCTGACGGTCATGGGGGCTCCGCCCTGCCGGGATCGGCACGTCGAGCGCCGGTCGCCGGGCACTGTCGTCCCCGCCGCCCGAGGGGTCAACGAGCGCGGACGTCCCGTGGTCAGACCAGGGCGCGGCCCCGCGCGGCGAGCAGCGGGATGGCCAGCTCGGTCGCGGTGAGTGAGCCGTGGTAGCCGACCAGCCGGCTCGGGCCGGGTTCCCGCTCCGTGGCGGTCAGCGCCCAGGTGCCGCGGGCGAGCGCCACGACGTCGCCGATGCGGGCGGCCAGGTGGTCGTCCACCGGGCCGAAGACGCCGCTGGCGACGGCCTCGTCCCGGCCGGCGACCCAGGCGCGGTCCCCGAGGACCTCCCGCCACCGCGCCAGCAGGTCGGCCTCGGCCCCCCGGACGGCGTGCAGGTAGCGCGCCCGCGGCTCGCCGGCCAGCAGCCGGACGCCCTCGGCGAGCTCGGGGGCCGCGTCGAGGTCGAGCCGGGTGTCGGGCGGCACGTCGAGCATGCCGTGGTCGGCGGTGACCAGCAGCGCGGCGTCGTCCGGGAGACCGTCGACGACCTGCTCGACGAGCCGGTCGACCAGCGCCAGCTGGGCGCGCCAGCTGGCCGAGTCGACGCCGCGGACGTGACCGGTGAGGTCGAGCTCGGCGGTGTAGCCGTAGACGAGGGTGCGCGGTGCGGCGGCCAGCGACTCCAGCAGGACGGCGGCCAGGTCCCCGGGGCCCACGGTGCCGGTGTAGCGGGCGCCGCGGTAGGCGACGTCCGACAGGCCCGACCCGCGGAACGCGTAGGGCGCCACGGCGGCGACCTCGACGCCCGCGTCGGCGGCCTGCTCGAAGACGCTGCGCCGCGACATCCAGACGGCGGGGTCGGGGTCGTCGGTCCACTGGACGTGGTTGAGGGTGCGCTCCTCGCCGGGCACGGCCGTGACGAAACCGAGGACGCCGTGGCTGCCCGGCGGCAGGCCGGTGCCCAGGGTGGTGAGGCTGACCGGGGTGGTGCTCGGGCAGGGCGCGGCGAGGTCCCCGGCGGGGGTGGCCAGCGCGGCCAGCGTGGGCGCGACGTCGCGGTGCGCGCGGACCAGGTCGGCGCCGAGCCCGTCGACGAGCAGGACGGCGACCCGGCGGGCCCCGGCCAGCGCGGCGGCGAGTCCGAGCGGGTCGGCCGGCAGGTCCCCGCGCTCGACGGGGACGCCGAGCGCGGTGGCCACGCCGGGGAGGACGTCGGCGAGGGTGGACCTGCCGTAGTCGGGCCGGACCAGGTCGACGGGCAGTGGAAGGGCCCCGTCCTCCCCACCCTTCGCAGGCTCATCAGAAGGACCCCCCTGCCCCCCGCCACTCGCAGGCTCGCGGCGGGACCCTGCAGGAGGGCCGCCGGGACGGGGCCGCGCGGGCGGAGCTGTCACGGGCGGGTCGCGAGCACGTGCAACCCGGCGGCGACGTCGCGGTAGGGCGAGCTGCCCGCCAGCGCCAGCTCGAGCCCGCGGACCGCCTCGGGATCGGCGCCGGAGGCGACGTCGAGCAGGTCGGCGACGACCGAGACGCCGCGCCAGGTGCCCGGCTGCAGTCCGGCGGCCTCGACGAGGGCGAGCAGGTCCTGGGGGGCGAAGCGCCGGCGGGCCGGGCGGCTGGCGCGCCGCGGGGCGGGATCGCGGTCCTCGAGCAGGGCCAGTGCCTCGACGGGGTGCCCGGCGACGGCCCGGGCCAGCACCGCGCCGGCCCGGTTGGCCGAGGCGACGCTGGCGGTGCCGCCGGGGCGCAGCGCGCGGGCGAGCTCGCGCAGCGTGGCGGCCGGGTCGTCGACCACCTCGAGCACCGAGTGGCACAGGGCCAGGTCGTAGCCGTCGTCCGCGCCGGCGGGCACGACCTCGTGCAGCCGGTCGCCGTCGCCCTGCACGCCGTGCACCCGCGGTCCGACGCCGGCGGTCGCGGCCCGCTTGTTCAGCGTGGCGAGGGCGTCGGCGCTGGGGTCGACCACGGTGACGTCGTGGCCCATCTGCGCCAGGCGGACGGCGGAGTTGCCACTGCCGCCGCCGACGTCGAGGACCCGCAGCGGGTGGCCTGCCGCGACGATCGGGTCGAGGGCGGCCCAGAGGGCGGCCGCGCGGGCGGGCAGCTGGTCCGCGGCGGACGAGGCGGGAGCAGACGGCGGCACCCGTCGGAGCCTAGCCGCGGTCGGTGCCGGCCACCGGTCCGCTCGCGGGGTGCGCCCGGCGGCGGTGTGCGTTCGGGGCGCATCCCGGGCCGGGGACGCGCCGTCCGCGCACACCGCCCACGGCGGACGCGTCCTCTCAGGCGGTGACCCCGTCGGCGGCCCGCTTGATCTCCTCGATGTCGATGCGGCGCATCTGCAGCATCGCCTGGGTCGCCCGCTGCGCCCGACCGGGGTCGGGGTCGTTGGTCAAGGACAGGAGCTCGACCGGTACCACCTGCCAGGAGACGCCGAAGCGGTCCTTGAGCCAGCCGCACATGCTCTCCTCGCCGCCGTCGGTCAGCCGGTCCCAGTAGTGGTCGGCCTCCTCCTGGTCGGCGCACATGATCTGGAAGGAGATCGCCTCGCTGAACGAGAACTGGGGGCCGCCGTTGAGGCCGACGTACTCCTGGCCGTCGAGGGTGAAGCTGACGGTGAGGACGTGCCCCTCCTTCATCGGCGGAGGCATGTCGGGCCCGTAGCGGGTGACCTCGGCGATCGAGGAGTTGGGGAAGATCGAGGTGTAGTGCTGGGCGGCCTGCTCGGCCTGGCCGTCGAACCACAGGCACGGGATCTGCTTGGGCATGGGGGGCGTCCTCTCGGGTGGGTGGAGCGGGTCACTCCGGCGTCGAGGAGTAGACCGCCGTCCCGCCCGGAGGTCATCGGTCGCCGGCGCGGCGGTCCGACCGCGTGGACCGCGGGCGTGGGGGCGGCTGGGGCCTCGTCCCGGGTCCGCCCGAGCCTGCGAGGAGGCCGGGGTCCTCCCTCAGTGGCCGGAGCTGCCAGGGCTGGAGTGCCACAGCTTGCGCGGCGCCGACGACGTCCCCCGGCGGGTGGCGTCGCGGCGCGCCACGGTCATGGCGTCCTCCCCCGCCGGCTTGATGTCGGCGTAGGGCGACATCCGGAAGCCCGTGGGGTGCACCAGCACCGGCTTGACCACCACCGGCCGGGAGCCGCGGGAGGCGGCCGCGCCGGCGATCGACTGCTCGGTGTACTCCCCAGGGGCCGCCATCTGCTCGGCCACCGCCTCCAGCCCGCCGGTCTCCCAGGCCTCGTGCAGCGCCGGCAGCTCCCACGCGCCGGTGGCCCGCAGCGAGACCCCGCGCGGCCCGGTGCGCCGCAGCACCCCGCGGATGACCAGCAGCCACGAGTGGAAGACCGTCGAGGCGTAGGGGCCCTGGGCGTCCTCGAAGAAGGTGGAGTCGGTGCAGCCGGTGCCGTCGTCGAGGGTCACGAAGACCACCCGGCGACCGGAGCGGATCGGCGGCGTCTGGGTGGCCACCTTGACCCCGGCGACCAGCACCTCGGCCCCGCTGCGGCTGCCGAGCAGCTCGCCCGCCGGCACCGCGCCGATCGCGGCGAGGAACGGCCGGTAGAAGTCGACGACGTGCCGGCTGGCGTCCAGGCCGAGCACCTCCAGCTCGGCGCGCACCAGCTCGGCGTCGGTGAACTCCGGCAGCCCGCTGCCCTCGGCCCAGTCCAGCCCCGGCTCGGCCTCCTCGACGGGCAGCTCCGTGCCCCCCATGTCGAGGCCCATCAGGTCGAGGCTGAGCTGCCCGGTCGTGGCGGCCTTCGCGCCGCTGCGGCTCCACCGGTCCAGCTCGCCGATCTGCAGCAGCAGGTCGCGGCGGGTGACCTGCCGGCGGCTGCGGGTGGGCCGGCCGGCCTCGCGGTCGCGGACCCCGAAGCCGTAGAGGGAGTCGAAGCCGCCGGCCAGCACCAGCCGCTCCACCACCGGCCGGGACACCGACGCCCGGTGCCAGAAGTCGGTGAGCGAGCGGTAGGGCTGCCCGGCGACGACCCGCGCCACCTCGTCGTCGGAGATGCCCTTCACGTCGGCCAGGGACAGCCGGATGCCGTAGCGGGACGGGTCGGGCATCGCCGCCGGCATCCACTCCGGGCGCGTCCAGCTGCCCTCGACCTCAGGTGCACCCTCAGGGTCGGTGGTGGACCCGAGCCGCTCGACCCGGTAGGTGCCGGCCGAGGCGTTGACGTCCAGGCCCATCACCCGGACGCCGAAGTTGCGGGCGTCGTCGAGGATCAGCCGCTTCGGGTACATCCCCGGGTCGTGGGTGAGCACGCCGGCGAGGAACGCCGCCGGGTGGTGGGTCTTCAGCCAGGCCGACTGGTAGGTGGGTAGGGCGAACGCCGCGGCGTGGGCCTTGCAGAAGCCGAACGAGCCGAAGGCGACCAGCACCTCCCACACCTGCTCGACCACCTCCACCGGGTAGTGCTGCAGCGCCTCGGGCATGAACCAGGCGCGCACCTCGGCGTGCAGCTCGCGGTCCCCCAGCGCCCGGCGGGCCTCGTCGGCCTGGGCCAGGTCGCAGCCGGTCATCCGGGCCACGATCTGCAGCACCTGCTCGTGGAAGACCACGACGCCGGCGGTCTGCTCCAGGAACGGCGCGAGGTCGGGGTGCGGGTAGACCGGCTCCCGCCAGCCGTTCCGGGCCAGCAGGAACGGGGTGACCATGTCGCTCTTCACCGGGCCGGGCCGGAACAGCGAGATGTCGATGACGATGTCCTCGAACGTCTCCGGCCCGAACTTGCCGACCAGCTCCCGCTGCCCCGGCGACTCGATCTGGAACATGCCGAGGGTCCGGGTGCTGCGGATCAGCTCGAACGTCGTCGGGTCGTCGCGCGGGACGGCGTCGATGTCGACGGTCTCGCCGTCGACCCGGGCCACCTCGTCGAGGGCGTGCGCGATCGCCGACTGCATCCGGATGCCGAGCAGGTCCAGCTTGAGCAGCCCGAGCTCCTCGACGTCGTCCTTGTCGAACTGGCTCATCGGATAGCCCAGGTAGCTGTTCTCCACCGGGGTGCGGTCGAGCAGCGTGGCGTCGGAGATCAGCACGCCGCACGGGTGCAGCGCGATGTGCCGGGGCAGCCCGTCGAGCCGGGCGACCAGGTCGAACAGCAGGTCGAGGTCGCCGGTGCCACCACCGCGCCGCGAGCCCAGCCGGCTGGCCCGCAGCTCGGGGAGGTCCTTGAGCGCGGCGTGCACCTGGTTGGCGCGGATGTGCGGGAACGCCTTGGCGACCGCGTCGACCTCGGCCGGCGGCAGCCCGAGCGCGGCCCCGACGTCCCGGATGGCGTGCCGCACCCGGTAGGTGTCCATCATCGAGATGCAGCTGACCCGGTGGGCGCCGAAGCGGTCGAGGACCGCGTCGTACACCTCCATCCGGCGGGCGGACTCCACGTCGATGTCGACGTCGGGCAGCTGGTGGCGCAGCGGGGAGAGGAAGCGCTCCATCAGCAGGCCGTACCGGATCGGGTCGACGTCGGAGATGCCCAGCAGGTAGGTGACCAGGCTGCCGGCGCCCGACCCCCGCGCCGCGGCCCGGACCCTCAGGCTCGTGATGAGGTCGACCACGTCGGCGACGGTGAGGAAGTAGGACGGGTAGCCGAGGGTGTCGATGACCGCCAGCTCGTCGTCCAGTCGCCGGGCCACCTCCGCCGTGCGGGCCATGCCCCGCCGGCCCAGCCCGGCCTCGCAGCGGGCGCGCAGCACCGCCGGGGGGCTCATCCCCTGCTCGGCCGGGATGGTGACCACGTCGAGCTCGGGGTAGCGGACGGTGCCGACGCCGAGGTCGGCCCGGATGTCGACCGCGCACTGCTCGGCCAGCCGGGCGGTGCGCTCCAGCAGCCGCAGCGCGGCGTCCCGGTCGGGGCCGACGAGGTCGTCGGCGACCTCGGCCATCTCCTTGCCCGACTTCAGGTACCCCTCGGCGGTGCGCCGGTCGACGTGCCGGGCGTCCAGGGGGACCAGCCGGCGCGCCGCGTCCAGGACGTCGGCGGTGGGCGCGTCTAAGGCGTCGACGTAGCGGACCGCGTTGGTCAGCACCGCCGGCACTCCCTCCGCGGCGGCGAAGCGCAGCAGCGCCTGGGCTCGGGAGCGGTCGCCCCGGCCGCGGTGGTGCACGACCTCGAGCACCAGCGAGCCGGGGCCGAAGACCGCGCGCCAGGCGGCCAACCGGGCGGAGGCCACGTCGGCCCGCCCGGCGGCCAGGGCCCGGCCCACCGGGGAGTCCGGGCCCAGCAGGGCCACCAGCCCGGGCGCGTGCTCGGCGGCCAGCGCGAGCGAGCTCACCGGCTCCCCGCGCGTGCCGCGCAGGTGGGTCGCGCTGGTCAGCCGGCACAGCGAGCGCCAGCCCGCGCCGTCGCGGGCGAGGAAGGTGACCCGCGGCAGCCGCGGGTCGACGCTGGCCCCGCCGCGGGCCGGCGAGCGGCGGCCGGCGCGGCCGGGGGCGTCGTCCGGCACACCCGGCCGGCGGGCCCGTGCCCGCTGCGCCGAGTGCGCCCCGCCGATCACCGGCGCCAGAGCCGGCGGGACGGTCGAGTCCACCGAGGGCATCACCGCCAGGTCCACCCCGAACAGCGGCCGCACGTCGGCCGCCCGGCAGGCCAGCGCGAACTTCACCGCGCCGTAGAGCCCGTCACGGTCGGTGAGCGCCAGGGCCCGCATGCCGTGCTCGACCGCCCGCTCGACCAGGTCGGCCGGGTGGTTGGCCCCGTACTGCATGGAGTAGCCCGAGGCGACGTGGAGGTGGACGAAGGGGTCGGCCCTCACCTCCCGTTCCGGTGCTCGGACCCGCCGACCACCCGCGGGCGCGCGCGCCGGGGCGACTCCAGCGGCGGCGTGCCGCCCAGCGCGTTGTCGACGACGGCGAGGAAGGCGCGCACGTCGCGGACCAGGTCATCGGCCTCACGGTCGGTGACCGCGTGGGACAGCCCGGCCTCGGCGGCGGCCCGCTTGGCCGCGCCGGCGGCGAAGAAGGTGGCCCACTCCCCCAGCTCGGGCGCGACCTGGCCGAGCAGCACCCAGGCGCTGCGCGGGCGGCGCCGCCCGGCCTCCGGCCGGGTGCGGGCGGCCAGCACCGCGGCGGCGGCGCGCAGCGCGCCCAGGTGGGCGGTGGCGTAGCGCTGCCGGGCGTCGGCGCTCGCCGCCGCCTCGGCCAGCGCCCGGGAGGCCTGGCCGAGCAGCTGGCGGGCGGCCGGGGGCAGCGGCGGCGGCAGGGGCAGCTGGTCGGCCATGGCGCGGACGGCTCCCATCAGTCGTGCACCCGCACGAGCGACCAGCGGTTGTCCGCCGACTGCCAGCTGAGGTCGAAGACGCCGGCGAAGCTCATCCGCGACCGGCCGGCCCGGACCGCCTCGACCCGCCACACCTGGCGGCTGGCGACCAGCTCGGCGGAGGCGCCACCGGATCCCGCGGCACCGGGCTGCCACCACGGGGCGGTCTCCACCCACGAGTCGAGCAGCTCGCCGACGACGTACCGCGACTGCCCGCGCCAGAACTGCGCCGGCCCGAGCGGCCCACGCTCCACCTGCACCTCCTCGCCGACCCGCTCGCCGACCCCGCCCGGCACCCGGCTCATGACAGACTCCCCACCGCTCCGCCGCCCCACCGGCCCCGGCCCGCCGCACCGGGTGGGGAAGGACCCGGTACGGCGGGGGGCCGACGTCGTTCGAACGCGTGTTCGAACGACGTCGAGTACACCCGACGGCACCGACATCGTCAAGCCGACGTACGACAGGACCTGGGACGTCGTCGCCCGGGCCCGGAGCGGACCGCCCCGGCCGATGGCAGGATCGACGCATGAGCCGACCCGAGCACCCACGGGTGGCCGCCATCTCCTCGCTGCTGGCCGCGTCCGGTGCGACCGGCCGGGTGCTCGAGCTCACCGGCAGCGCCCGCACCGCCGCCGAGGCGGCCGGAGAGCTCGGCGTCCCGCTCGGGGCCATCGCCAACAGCCTGCTGTTCGACGTCGACGGCGCACCGCTGCTGGTCCTCACCAGCGGCTCCCACCGGGTCGACGTGGCGAGAGTGGCCGCGCTGCTCGGCGTCCGCGACGTGCGCCCGGCGTCGGCGGACTTCGTGCGCCGGCACACCGGCCAGCCCATCGGCGGCGTCGCGCCGATCGGCCACCCGGAGCCGATCGGCACGCTGGTCGACATCGAGCTGGCCCGGCACGACCAGGTCTGGGCCGCGGCCGGCCACCCGCACGCGGTGTTCCCGACGAGCTACGAGGAGCTGCTCCGGCTGACCGGCGGGACCGCCGCCGAGGTCGGGGACGGCCCGGTGGTCCTGCCCGAGACGGTGCGCGCGTGACGGGGACGACGCCCGCGGCGCGGGTCACCGAGCTGCCCACCGGCTGGCTGCGCGACCACATGCACGAGGCGCTGGCCATCTACGGCGAGGCGATGGGCTACAGCCCCTCGGTGGTCGCCGGCCGGTACGGCTACGCCATCCAGCACACCGAGCGCCCCGGGTTCCGCGCGGTCGGCGCCTTCGTGGCGACCCGCGACGGGGAGGTCCTCGCCGGGTTCGGCTACGGCTACCTGATCGCGCCCGGGCAGTGGTGGCACGACCAGGTGCGCGCCGCCCTCGACCGGCGGACGGCGAAGCGCTGGCTGCCCGGCGCCTTCGAGGTCTGCGAGCTGCACGTGCACCCCGACCACCAGAGCCGCGGGCTGGGCCGCCAGCTGCTGCACGCCTTGCTGGCCGGGCTGCCCTACCCGACGGCGCTGCTGTCGACCCCCGACAACGACACCAAGGCCTTCCGGCTGTACCACGCCGACGGCTTCGTCGACCTGGCCCGCAACCACCGCTTTCCCGGCGACTCGCGTCCCTTCGCCATCCTCGGCGCCCGCCTGCCGCTCCCGGCACCGGCGCCCCGGCCCGACCGCACGTGAGCGAGCCGGCGAGCTCCCCCAGGGACGCAGCAGGGCCGCCGCGGCCGGCGAGCGCCGGCGAGCCGGCCGCGGACGGCGACACCACCGTCGACGCCGTCGTCGTCGGCGCCGGGCACAACGGGCTGGTCGCCGCCTGCTACCTGGCCCGGGCCGGGCTGCGGGTGGAGGTGGTCGAGCGCGACGAGGTGCTCGGCGGCGCGGTCTCGACCGTGGAGCGCTGGCCGGGCGTGCGGGTCGACCGCGGCTCGAGCGCGCACGTCATCATCCGGCAGAGCGGCATCGTCGAGGAGCTCGACCTCGCCGCACACGGCCTGCGCTACGTCGACTGCGACCCGTGGGGCTTCGCGCCCGCCCCCTCCCCCGGCGCCCCCGGCCCCGACGGCCGGCCGCTGGTGTTCTCCGTCGACCTCGACGCCACCTGCGCCTCCGTCGCCGCCGCCTGCGGACCGGAGGACGCCGCCGCCTACCGCCGCTTCGTCGAGGTGTGGGCCCCGCGCAGCCGGGCCGTCGTCGGCTCCTTCGGGCGGCGGCCCACGGTGGGCGGGCTGGCCCGCTCGTTCTGGCCGCTCGGTGCCCCCGCCGACGGCCGGCCCCGGACCCCCGGCGGCGACCTCGCCGTCGACTTCCTCGGCTCCGGCGACGCGCTGCTCGACCGCTGGTTCACCAGCGAGCGGCTCAAGGCCGCGCTGGCCTGGTTCGGCGCGCAGTCCGGCCCGCCGGTGTCGGAACCGGGCACCGCCGCGATGGTCGCCTGGGCGACGCTGCTGCACGACGTCCCGCCCGGTCACCCGGTGGGCGGCTCCGGCGGGCTGACCCAGGCGCTGCGCCGCCGGCTCGAGGCCGACGGCGGGCGGGTCGTCCTGGGGGACGGCGCCGCTCGGCTGCTGGTGGAGGACGGCCGGGTGGCCGGTGTCGAGACGGTGTCGGGACGGCGGGTCGCGGCCCCGGTCGTCGTCGCCGCGTGCCACGTGGTGGCCACCCGCGACCTGGCCGGGGAGCACGCCCCGCCGGCGCTGGCCGACGCCGCCCCGCCGGTGGGCAACGGCTTCGGCCTGGTGGTCCGGGCGCTGACCGACGGCCCGCCGGCCTACCCCGGGGTCGCGCCCGAGCAGGCGCTGGGCGGGCTGCAGCTGCTGTGCACCGACCGCGCGCAGCTGGCCGCCGCGCACGGCGACTGGCTGGCCGGCCGGCTGCCCCGCGAGCCGGTGCCCCTGGCGATGTGCTTCTCGGCCACCGACGACACCCTCGCCCCGCCCGGTCAGCACGTGGTCACCGTGTGGGGCCAGTGGTACCCCTACGCGTTGGCCGACGGCGCCGACTGGGACGCGCTCGCGCAGGCCGAGGCCGACCGGCTGGTCGCCGCCGTCGACCGCTTCGCCCCCGGCTTCGCCGCCTCGGTGCGGCGGACGTACGTGCAGACCCCGCTGCTGCTGGAACGGGAACTGTCACTGCTGCGTGGCAACGTCATGCACGTGGAGATGGGGCTGGCCAGCATGTTCGCGTTCCGGCCGACGCCGGCGCTGTCCGGCTACCGGGTGCCCGGCCTGGCCGGCCTCTACCTCGCCGGCGCCTCCACCCACCCCGGCGGCGGGGTGTCGGGCAACTCCGGGCGGACGGCGGCGCGCGTCGTGCTCGGCGACCGCGGCGTCCCGGCCCGCGCCCGCGAGGCCCTCCGGCGCGGCCTGGCCCGGGTGCGCCGGTGAGCGGTCTGGCCTCCGCGCGGCAGGTCAGCCGGCCCGCCGCGCTTCCGTGGGTGCCCGCGGTGCTGCTGGTGCTCACCGCGATCGCCTACCCGCTGACCGACGCCGGCGGCGCGGTCCGGGACGCGGTCAGCTGGACGATCGTGCTGCTCGGCTCGACGGTGTCCGTGGTGCACGCGACGGTCAGCCGGGGCGCCCGCACCGGGGGCGGGGTCCTGCTGGTCACCGCGGCCACCGCCGTGGTGTTCGAGTCGGTCGGCCTGGCCACCGGGTTCCCCTACGGCGAGTACTCCTACAGCGACGACCTCGGGCCCACGCTGTTCGGCGTCCCGTTCCTCGTGCCGCTGGCCTGGCTGATGATGGCCTGGCCGAGCTGGCTGCTGGCCCACCGGCTCACCCACGGACGCGCGGCCCGCGTGGGGGTGGCCGCGGCGGTGTTCGCCGCGTGGGATGTCGTCCTCGACCCGCAGATGGTGCAGGCCGGCTACTGGACCTGGGCGCACCCGCGGCCCTCGCTGCCCGGCATCGACACCGTCCCGCTGACCAACCTGGCCGGCTGGCTGCTGGCCGGGCTGGTCCTGATGACGCTGCTCGACCTGCTGGTGGCCCGCACGGCGTCCGGGCCGGACACCGGTGACGGCGCCCCGCTGCTGGTGCTGGGCTGGATGACCCTCGGCGGCGCGGTCGCGCACGCCGGCTGGCTGGGGCTGCCCGGGTCGGCGGCGTGGGGCGTGCTGCTCGCCGTCCCGGTGCTGGTCGCCCTGGCGGTGCGGGCGCGCCGGTGAGCGGGCGGCTGCTGCGGGTCCTGTCCGGCGCGGCGGTCGCCGGGGCGCTGCACGCGGCGGTCAACGTGGCGCTGCTGCGCCGTCCCCCGACGGGCCCGCCGCCGGTGCGCCGGCCGGTCACCGTCGTCCTGCCGGTGCGGGACGAGGAGGCGCAGGTCGGGGGCTGCCTGGCCGCGGTGCTCGCCCAGCACGGCGTCCCGGACCTGCGCGTGGTCGTGGTGGACGACGGCTCCACCGACGGCACCGCCGACGTGGTGCGCGCGGTCGCCGACCCGCGGGTCCGGCTGGTCGCCGCCGCCGAACCGCCGCCGGGCTGGCTGGGCAAGCCGCACGCCTGCGCCACGGGGGCCGACCTCGACCCGGACGACGACGGGGTGCTGGTCTTCCTGGACGCCGACGTCCGGCTCTTCCCCGACGCGGTGGCCGCAGCGGTCGCCGTCCTCGAGGCGCACGACCTCGACCTGGTCTCGCCGTGGCCGCGTCCGGTGACCGCGACCGTGGCCGAGCGCCTGGTGCAGCCGCTCGGCCCGTGGCTGTGGGTGACCACGCTGCCGGTGCGGCTGGCCGAGCGCTCGCCGCGGCCGTCGCTGACCGCGGCCAACGGCCAGTTCCTCGCCGTCCGGCGGTCGGCGTACGCGCGGGCCGGCGGGCACGCCGCGGTGCGCGGCGAGGTGATCGAGGACGTCGCACTGGCCCGGGCGGTGAAGCGGGCCGGCGGCCGGGCGGTGCCGGTCGACGGGTCGCGGCTGGCCGCCTGCCGGATGTACGACGGCTGGCCGGCGCTGCGGGCCGGCTACGCCAAGTCGCTGTGGGCCTCGGTCGGCGGGTCGCCCGGTGCGAGTGCCGCGGTGGCCGCAGGGCTGACCGCCGTCTGGGTGCTGCCCGCGCTGGCCGCGCTGCGCGGGTCGCGGGCCGGGCTCGTCGGCTACGCGGCGGGGGTGGCCGGGCGGGCGGCGTCGGCCGCGGCGACGGGCAGCCGGGTCTGGCCGGACTCGCTGGCGCACCCCGCGTCGGTGCTGCTGTTCGACGTCCTGCTGGCCGGGTCGCTGACCGGGCGGCGGCGCGGCACGCTGTCGTGGCGCGGCCGCCCGGTCGGCGGCGTCCCGGCGGCGCGGGAGACCATGGCCGGGTGACCAGCCCGAACGCGCGCGTGCACTTCGACCCGGCGGCCATGGACGGCGGCGCCTTCTACCGGGTGCTCAACTCGATCGTGGTCCCCCGCCCGATCGCCTGGGTGGCCAGCCGCTCGACCGGGGGTGTGGTGAACCTGGCGCCGCACTCCTTCTACACGGTGGCGTGCGTGTCGCCGCCGGTCGTGCAGTTCACCTCCGTCGGCCGCAAGGACACCCTCGACAACGTGGAGGCGACCGGCGAGTTCACCGTCAGCCTCACCCCGGAGTGGCTGTTCGAGCAGGTCAACGCGACGGGCACGGACTTCCCGCACGGGGTCAGCGAGGCCGAGGAGGTGGGCATCGCGCTGGAGCCGAGCGAGCGGGTCGGGGTCCCGCGGGTCGCGGAGTCGCCGGTGGCGGTGGAGTGCACGCTGCACTCGACGGTCCGGCTGGGCGACAGCACGGTGGTGTTCGGCCGGGTGGAGCTGATCAGCGTGTGGGAGAGCGCGGTCGAGAGCGGACGGCCGCGCATCGAGCACCTGCGGCCCCTGGCCCGGTTGGGCGGCAACGAGTGGACCGCGCTCGGGGAGGTCCGCGAGATCAAGCGGATCCCCTACCGCCGCTGGTCCGAGGACCCGACCATCGGCGCGCAGCTGCGCGAGCCGTAGCGAGCACACCTCAGGCGCCCCCTCCCGACCCGGGACAGGGCGCCTGACGTGTGTTCGCCCGTGCGCCACTTCCGGGAAGTCGCTGTTCCGGTGCCCGACCGGGGCGCACCTCCCCCGACTCGCGGGAGGATCGTGGGCCGAGCCGGCTCAGCCGGGAAGGTGCGCGGCGATCTCCTCGGCGGCGTCGGGACCGAAGGCGTCGGTGAAGCGCTCGAGGAAGGGCTCGCGCCGCAGCTCGTACTCCTGGGTGCCGACGACCTCGACCGCCTCAGTGGCGACGGCCGACCCCAGCTGGGTGGCCCGCTCCAGACCCAGCCCCCACACCCGGCCGGCGATGAACCCGGCGCGCAGCGCGTCCCCGCCGCCGGTGGGCTCGACCGGCTTGGTCTCCGGCACGGCGATGACCTCGATCGGCTCGGCGCCGGCCTGCCGGACGAGCACGCCGTCGGCCGCGCGGGTGGTCACCCACGTGCCGACCCGGTCGAGCACCTCGGCGTCGCTCCAGCCGGTCTTCTGCAGCAGCAGCGCGGCCTCGTACTCGTTGGTGAACAGCAGGTCGGCGCCGTCGACGAGGTCGCGGATCATCTCGCCGTCGGCCCAGGCCAGCTGCTGGCTGGGGTCGGCGGCGAAGGGGTAGCCGCGGTCCCGGCACTCCCGGGTGTGCCGCACCATCGCCGTCGGGTCGTTGGGCCCCACCACGACCAGGTCCAGCGCGCCCACGCGGTCGGCGACGGGGGCCAGCTCGATACACGCCGCCTCGGACATCGCACCCGAGTAGAACGACGCGATCTGGTTGTTCACCGCGTCGGTGGTGCAGACGAAGCGGGCGGTGTGCTTCAGCTCCGACCAGTGCACGCTCGCGGTGTCCACACCGTGTCGGGTGAGCCAGGCGTCGTAGTCGGCGAAGTCGCTGCCGACGGCGCCGACGAGCACCGGCGCGAGGCCGAGCAGGCCCAGCCCGTAGGCCATGTTGGCCCCGGCGCCGCCGCGGTGCTGGACCAGGTCGTCGACCAGGAACGACAGCGACACGTTCTCCAGCTGGCCCTCGATGAACTGCTCGGTGAACTTCCCCGGGAACGTCATCAGGTGGTCGGTGGCGATGGAGCCGGTGACGGCGACGGGCACGGGGACGCTCCCTCGGGACGGCGTTCGGCGGGACGCCCGGTGGACGTCGGAGGACGACCCCAACACCCTAGGAGCCGCCCGGGTCGCGCGCCGGGCGGCCATCCTCCAGAGTCCCGCCGACTCCGTCCAGGGCCCACCGCGTGCCGGCGAACAGTGGACGGCGACCACTCCCAGGGTCCCGTGCCGAGCCTTCGAGGCGCGGGGGGAAGGGTGGTCCTTCCTTCAGTCGGCCAGCGCCCGCCGCAGCGACGTCCCGAGCTGGGCGACGCCGACGACGCCGAGCAGACAGCCGACCGCCGTCCCGGAGGTGACCACCGCCGCGTCCCAGCCGAGGCCGGCCACCACACCGGCCCCGCCGAGGGTGAAGCCGGTCATCGCCACCCGGGTCGGGCGCTCCCAGACCGACAGCTGCCCGGTCTCGGCGACGCCGGCCTGCCCGGCCCGGGCGCGCAGGTAGTCCGGCAGCCAGCACAGGGCGCCGAAGCCCGCGGCCAGCCAGCCGGGGGCGCCGGCCACCCAGAGAGCGGCGGCGAACGCCCCCTCGCTGAGCCGGTCGACGGCCGAGTCGAGGACGAAGCCGCGGCGCGAGGCCCGGCCGGTGGCGATCGCCAGCGCGCCGTCGAGCCCGTCGAGGACGGCCGAGAGCCCGACCAGCACCCCGGCGAGCACCAGCCACCGACCGCCGACCCAGGCGGGGACGACCGCGGCCGCCGCGACGAGCAGCCCGGCGACGGTGACCGCGACCGGCGGCAGGCCGGCGACCCGGCGGGCCAGCGCGTAGACCCCGGACAGCCAGCCGTGCACCAGCCGGCTGGCGGCCGGGTCGGCCCCGCCGTGCCACGTCGACCAGGCGGCGAGGTACTCCTCGCGGCTCAGCACGGCGCCCGCTCCATGTCGGCAGTCCACCAGGCCCGGCGGGGCGGGGACAGTGGTGGGGTGCTCGCCGGTCTCGCCCCCGCCCGACGCCGCCTGGTCGTCGCCGTCCTGGCCCTCGTGGTCGTCGCGGTCCTGGTCACCGGGGCGGCGCTGCTGCTCGGCCGGCCGTCGGGTGCCGCCGGTCGCGAGCCGGTGTCCCAGGGCACGCCCGGCCCGGTGCTGCTCGTGCCCGGCTACGGCGGGTCGACCGCGGGGCTGCAGCCGCTGGCCGACCGGCTGGCCGCCGCGGGCCGGGACGCGACGGTGGTGGCGCTGCCCGACGCGGGCACCGGTGACCTGGCCGCCGCCGCCGAGGCGCTGGACGAGGCGGCCGGCGCGGCCCTGGAGCGCACCGGCGCGGCGAGCGTGGACGTCGTCGGCTACTCCGCGGGCGGCGTGGTCGCCCGGCTGTGGGCGGCCGACGGCGGCGCGGGCCTCGCCCGGCGGATCGTGACGCTGGGCTCGCCGCACCACGGCACCGCGCTGGCCGACCTGGCCGGGCAGGTGGCGCCGGAGCAGTGCCCGGAGGCCTGTCGCCAGCTGGCCCCCGGCAGCCCGCTGCTGGCCACGCTCAACGCGGACGACGAGACGCCCGAGGGGCCGGCCTGGGTGTCGATCTGGACCGACCAGGACGAGACGGTGACCCCGCCGGAGTCCGCCCGGCTGGAGGGCGCGCTGGAGCTGCCGGTGCAGTCGGTGTGCCCCGGCGCCCGCGTGGGCCACGGCGAGCTGCCCCGCGACCCGCTGGTCCAGGCCATGGTGCTCGAGCAGCTGGGCGCGGCGGCACCGGCCGCGCTGGGTCCCGACGACTGCGCTCGCCTCGGCGGCTGAGCGAGGGCTCCCCGCTCCCACCACGGGTCAGCACGGCGTCGTTGACACATGCAGGCATTCACCTGCATGATGCGGTCGTGGCCGCCGGTACCCGGGACGTGGACAGGGTCTTCAAGGCCCTGGCCGACCCCACCAGGCGGCTGTTCCTCGACCGGCTGCGCGAAGTCGACGGGCAGACGCTGGGTGAGCTCTGCGCCCGGCTCGGCATGGCCCGCCAGTCGGCCACGCAGCACCTCGACGTCCTCGTCCACGCGGGCCTGGTGACCGTCGTCCGCCGCGGACGGGAACGGCTGCACTTCCTCAACCCGGCGCCCCTGCACGACATCGGGGAGCGCTGGATCTCGTCCTTCGACCGACCCCGCCTGGTGGCGCTGTCCGCCATCCGGTCCCGAGCAGAGGAGCTCGTCGTGTCCGACTCCGTCCCGACCTACGTGTACGTCACCTACGTCCGCGCCCGCGCCGAGCAGGTGTGGCACGCGCTCACCGACGCCGACCTCACCGCCCGCTACTGGGGCCACGCCAACGTCTCCGACTGGCAGCCCGGCTCCCGGTGGGAGCACCGGCGCACCGACGACCCGGGGGTCGCCGACGTGGCCGGCCGCGTGCTCGAGGCCGACCGCCCACGGCGCCTGGTGATCACGTTCGGCTCCCCCGACGGCGAGCGGGCGCCGGGCGGCGACTCGGTCGTGACCTTCCTCCTCGAGGAGCAGGGCGGGATCGTCCGGCTCACGGTGACCCACGAGAACCTGGCCGACGAGACCGCGCTCGGCGAGATCTCGCACGGCTGGCCCGCGGTGCTGGCCAACCTCAAGTCGCTGCTGGAGACCGGCGAGGTGCTGCCGGAGGCGCCGTGGGAGATGGCACCCGCCGGACGGTCGTCGTGACGGGCACGGTCCGGCTCGAGGTCCCCGCGGAGGTCGCCCTCTTCGCGCGTGCCGCCGGTTACGCGCTGGAGAGCCTGGCGGAGGTCCCCGACGCCGACCTCGGGCGGCCGACGCCGTGCGGGGACTGGGACCTGCGGACGCTCCTGCTGCACCTCGCCGACACCGCCGACGCCCTCACCGGCCTGGCGCTCACCGGGGAGCTCACCCTGCCGACACCGCTGCGCCCGGACGGCGCCGACCCCGCGGCCGTCGCCCGGGACCGGGTGCTGCACCTGCTCGACACCCTCACGTCGGCCACCGCGGACGACCGGCCGGACACCGGGGACCGCGCCGCGCACGCTCCCGCGGCCGCCCGCGGCGGCGCCATCGAACTCGCCGTCCACGGCTGGGACGTCGCCACGGCCTGCGGTTCGCCCCGCGTCATGGCACCCCGGCTCGCCACCTCGCTCCTGCAGGCGGCGGTGTCGCTGGTGGAGGACGACGCCCGGCCTGGGCTGTTCGCTGCACCCGTGGCCCCGCCGCCGGACGCGGACCCGGAGGCCCGCCTGATCGCCTTCCTCGGCCGTCGGCCCGCGGCAGGTCGCCACCGCGGGAGCTGACGCTCCGCCGATGAGTCCGCGGGCCGGCGGGGGTCTGCACCCCGAGGACCCGAGGAGGCGCCCCGCGCCGAAGCTGCGCGTGCACATGATGTCGGTGTCCCTCGACGGTTACGCCGCCGGACCCGACCAGGGCCTCGACGCCCCGCTGGGCGTCGGCGGTGAGGCCCTGCACGACTGGGCGGTCGCCACCGCCACCTTCTCCCGCATGCAGGGGCGGCCCGGCGGCACCACGGGCGTGGACGACGAGCTGGTGCGCCGCGGCGAGGAGGGCATCGGCGCGACGATCATGGGGCGCAACATGTTCGGCCCGGTGCGCGGGCCCTGGGACGGCAGCGACTGGACCGGCTGGTGGGGCCCCGAGCCGCCGGACCACCACCCCGTCCTCGTGCTCACCCACCACGCCCGCGACCCGGTGGAGATGGCCGGTGGGACGACCTTCACCTTCGTGACCGACGGCATCGAGTCCGCACTCGAGCAGGCGTTCGCCGCGGCCGGCGGCCGGGACGTCCGGCTGGGCGGCGGGGCGGCCACCGTGCAGCAGTACCTGCGCGCGGGCCTGGTCGACGAGCTGCACGTCGCGGTCGTCCCGCTGCTGCTCGGCGGGGGCGAGCGGCTGTTCGCCCACCTCGAGGGGGCACCGCCGCTGGAGTGCGCCGAGGTGCTCTGCTCACCGACCGCGGCGCACATCCGCCTGGCCCGCTCCTAGGCATCCCGAGCCTGCGAGGGAGTCAGGAGGGCGGCCCCGTCCCGGGTCCCGCCCCGAGCCTGCGAGGGGTGGGGAGGACGGGGTCCGTCAACTGGTGACGTCCTTGGTGGTGAAGTTGGCCCAGGCCGCGGCCAGCAGCACGCCGACGTAGACGCCCTGCAGCGCCAGCCCGCGGACGACGTCCCGCCACAGGATGGGGTCGCGGAACAGGTCGACGAACGCCAGCCAGTACCGGGTCGGCAGGTACGGCGCGATCGGCGAGGCGGCGTCCAGGGTGAACAGCAGCGACGAGGTGACGAGCACGGCCAGCGCGCCGAGCGCGGCGGCCAGCGGCGAGTCGGTCAGCGTGGAGAAGAACAGCCCGAAGGCGGCGACGCCGAGCATCGACACCGTCACGTAGCCGATGGCCATGAGGCTGCGGCCGGCCAGCTCCTGCTGCGTCAGCGAGGTGCCCGACACCGACGTCCCGCCGCCGACGGGCTGCGCGTCGAACAGCGTCGTCCCGACGACGTAGCCCACGCCGGCGACCACCAGCACGGTGGCCAGCACGAACGCGATGACCGCGACCAGCTTGGCGACCAGCAGCCGGGTGCGCCCGGCCGGCCGGACGAGCAGGTAGCGCAGCGTGCCGGCCTGCGCCTCGCCGGCGACCGCGTCCCCGGCGACGACCGCGACCGCGATCGGCAGGAACAGCGGCAGCACGATGGCCAGCGCGGCCAGCGGGAACAGCGCGCCGTTGGTGAGGACGGCGGAGAGGAACGGCGGCCCCTCCCCCGGCCGCGGCGCCAGGTCGGTCAGCTGCACCAGGACGGCGACCAGCACCGGCAGCGCGTTGAGGACGGCGATCGTCACCCAGGTGCGCGGACGGCGGAACAGCTTGCGCAGCTCGACGCCGATCACGGGGCCGCCGCCACCCGGTCGGCGCTGCTGCCGGCCGCGGCGAGCACGACCTGCTCGAGCGTGGGCCGCTGCAGCGCCAGCCCGGTGACCGGCACTCCTGCCCCCACCAGCAGGGCGTTCACCTCGGCCGGGTCGTCGCCGCGGATCACCACCCGCGAGCCCTCGACGGCGAGCACCCGGCCGTCGAGCACCGCCCGCACCCGGTCGGCGGCGGGGGTGTCCACCACCGTCGCGCCGGTGGGCGCGATGAGGCGGGCCAGCTCGTCCTGCAGCACCAGCCGGCCGCGGTCGAGCACGCCGACGCGGGTGCACAGCTGCTCGACCTCGGCCAGCAGGTGGCTGGAGAGGAAGACCGTCGTCCCGCCGCGGTGCAGCTCGAGCAGCAGCTCGCGGATCTCGGTGATGCCCTGGGGGTCCAGGCCGTTGGTCGGCTCGTCGAGTACCAGCAGCTCGGGACGGCGCAGCAGCGCGGCGGCCAGCCCGAGCCGCTGCCGCATGCCGAGGGAGTAGGCGCGCACCGGCCGGCGGTCGATGCCGCCCAGGCCCACCTGGTCGAGCACCTCCCCGATCCGGGCGCGGCGGGTGCGCCGGGAGCCGCCCGGCCCGGCGGCGTCGATGAGCGCGAGGTTGGCCCGGCCGGACAGGTGCCCGTGGTGCGCCGGCCCCTCCACCACCGCGCCGACCCGGGGCAGCACCCGGCGGCCGGCCCGCGGCATCCGCTCGCCCAGCAGCTCGACCTCGCCGGCGGTCGGCAGCACCAGGCCGAGCAGCACCCGCACGGTCGTCGTCTTGCCCGAGCCGTTGGCGCCAAGGAAGCCGTAGACGTCGCCGGCCCGGACGTCGAGGTCGATGCCGTCGACCGCGCGCAGCCGGCCGTAGCGCTTGACCAGGCCTCGAGTGCGGATCACCGCGGTCACGACGCGGCCCCGGGCAGCCGGCGGGCGGCGTCGGCGAGCGCGTCGAGGGTGACCGTGCCGGTGAGCACGTAGGCCGGGCCGTCGGGCGGGGTGACCAGCATCAGGCCGAGCGGGCCCGCGGCGACCCGGGTGCCGAGCTCGTCGGTCACGGCGTCCGGGCTGGCGGTGAGCGCCTCGCGCAGCCCCCCGGCCAGCCGGCCCGGCAACGGCGCGGCCGCCAGCAGGGTCACCCCGCGGCCGTACACGCCGACCGCGTCGGGCACGCCCGCGAAGGTCCGGCGCGGCAGGCCGGCGAGTTCGTCGGGCAGGGAGACGTCCGGCGCCCGCTCCTCGGCCTGCGCGATGAGCTCCTCGGTGTCGGGTGCGGGGAGCACGGTGGCGTCCGGCGGCGGGGTGAAGGCGACCACGTCGGCCGGGGGGACGGCGAGGTCGAGGTCGAGGAAGCGGGTGTCCAGCGCCGGCAGGTCGGCGTCCTCGGCGAACACCTCGACCTGCAGCGGCAGCCCGCTGGCCGGGTCGACCCACACGTCGACCCGGCCGACCGACGAGGCGGCATCGGCCGGGACCACCCGCAGGCCGAGGGCGTCGCGGCCGGCCACCCGGCGGGCGCCGGCCCGGGAGAGCTCGTCCTCGGCGGCCTCGGACAGCAGCCGGCGGCCGAGTGCGGCGGGCAGCAGGTCCGGCGGGCTGGGCAGCGCCAGGGACGCCGGACTGCCGCGGGTGGCGGTGGCGGCCTCGAAGTCCCAGGTCCAGGTGCCGCCGGGGTCACGGTGCACGCCGGTCTCGCCCGCCGCGGTCACCACGTCGACCCGGTGCTCCTCCGGGCCGCGCCACCACACCCGGACGAGCGTGCGGTCGCTGAACAGGTCGGCGACCGCGGTGAGCCGGTCGGACACCGGGAGGGCGAGCCCGCCGGCCGAGACCGCGTAACCGGAGAAGCCGACGTCCGCGCTCGCCAGGACGGCGGCGCGCAGGTCGGCCGCGGGGACGTCGGCGTCGTCCGCCGGCAGCGCCGCGACCACCGAGGGGAGGGCCACGAGCAGCGCGACGAGCAGGCCGACCGCCGCCCAGCGCGGGGTCGCTCCGTACCCCCGTGCGGCCATGCGCCCCACGGTACGAGCGGCTGCCGAGAGGACGACGTCAGCGGCCCCCTGCAGGCGGAAGGACCCCGTCCTCACGCCTCGCAAGCTCGGCGCGAGCCTCGGGACGGGGCCGCTCGCGTCAGTGGGAGCCGGTGTGCGCCTTGCGCCGGTGCACCGTGAGGTTCATGACCAGCACGATCAGCGCCCCGACGACGAGCCCGACGAGTGCGCTGGCCAGAGTGTTGACGAGCCATCCCACGACCCCGCCGAGTGCCCCGGTGGCCTCGTGCGCCAACTCCTCCAGGTGGTGCACGGCGCCGTAGACGGCGTGCAGCCCCAGCTCGTCGGAGCCCACCAGCAGGATGTGCCCGCCGACCCACAGCATCGCGGCGGTCCCGATCACGGTCAGGGCGGTGAGCAGCCGCGGCATCGCCTTCACCAGTCCGTGGCCGAAGCGGGAGATCCCCTTCCCCGGGCGCTGGGACAGGGACAGCCCGACGTCGTCCATCTTCACGATCAGGCCGACGACGCCGTAGACGAGGATCGTGATGCCGACCGCGACGATCGCGAGGATCACCGTGCGGGACCAGAAGCCCTCGTCGGCCACCTCGTTCAGCGAGATCACCATGATCTCCGCCGAGAGGATGAAGTCGGTGCGCACGGCCCCGGACACGATCGTCTTCTCGTCCGGGAGCGCCTGCTCCTCCGATGCGTGGGCCTCGTGGTGGCCGCTGAGCTTGTGCCAGACCTTCTCCGCGCCCTCGTAGCAGAGGTAGGCACCGCCGATCATGAGGATCGGGGTGAGCAGCCACGGCAGGAACTGGCTGAGCAGCAGGATGGCGGGCAGGATGATCAGCAGCTTGTTGCGCAGCGAGCCCAGGGCGATGCGCCTGATGATCGGGATCTCCCGCTCGGCGGCCAGGCCGTGCACGTACTGCGGTGTGACGGCGGTGTCGTCGACGACGACACCCGCGGCCTTGACGCTGGCTCGTCCTGCAGCCGCCCCGATGTCGTCGACGGAGGCGGCAGCGGCGCGCGCCAAGACCGCCACGTCGTCGAACAGGGCTACCAGTCCACCGGCCACGGAACGTCCTCCCAGTTGGTCAGCACTCGTGTGCAGTCTCGGTGATCGTGGTCCGTCCGGCCGCACCGGGCTACTGCCCGTCCGGCGTCCTGCGCAGGACTACCCGGCTGGGGACACGCCGAACGCCCGGTGGGGGTGCGTCCTCCGGCGGCCAGGACCGGCACCCTGGAGCGACGGGTTGCTCACCGAGCGCAGCAGGAGGGCAGGACCATGGGGACGGCGGACGACGAGGGCGCGGCGCTGTGGCCCGACCGGTACCTGACCGAGGGCCGGCTGGTCGTCGTCCGCTCGCCGCCGCGGGAGCCCACGTCGCGGTGGGCGCGGCTGCGCGCGGCCGCCGTCCGGCTGGACCGGGCCGCCCGCGCCCGGCTGGGCCGGCCGTCGCCCGCTCCCGAGCCGCCGTCCCCGGCACCCGAGGCGGCCTTCGCGGCGTGGGACACCACCGAGGCCCGGGTCGCCGCGGCCGCCGGGCGGGCGTGGGCGGAGACGGTGCGCGAGCCGTCCTGGTCCTCGCCGCTGCTGGCGGCGAGCCGCTTCGACGGCCGGGCCGAGGTCGACCGCATCGTCGACCTCGCGCTGCGGATCCGGTCGGCCCGCGTGTCCCTCGGGGTGCGCCCGGCCGGAACGGCGGCGGAGTACTGGGACCGGCAGTCCGCCGCGCTGGAGGCCGCCGCGCGCCGGCTCGGGCACCGCGCCGACGCGCTGATCCGCCACCGCGACCAAGCTGCGCTGCTCTCGGCCGAGCTGCGCCAGCTGGCCGACCTGGAGCGGCTGGAGCGCAGCGCGGCGGAGGTCGACGGCATCACGGCCGCGACGTCGGCGCTGCCTGGCCGGGGGGACGGCGACCTGGGCGCGGTGGCCGACCAGATCGCCGCGGTGCGGGCGGCGGTCACCGAGCTGGTCGAGCTGATGACCCGCACCCGTGCCCCGCTGGCCGAGCCGCCGGGCTGAGCTGTCCTGGTGCCGCGGCGATGTGCACCCGTGGCGTGGTCCGGAGCGGGACCGCGCCGCAGCCGCACGGTGCTCCCGCATCCGGCGTCTCCGCGGGAACGCCCATCGGCTCCCCTGCGTCACAGGCGCCGAGACTTCCCCACCCGATGGCGGCGTCCTCGGCCGCGATCACGTGGCACCGTTCGGTCGGAACCTGCTCGGGTTCCGGCGGACGCGATGGACGACGGTCCCGCGGGAACGCGTTCATGCATGGCCCGGCCGCGCCCGCGGGTAGAGCGACGCCATGGCGCCTCAGATCAGTGACGCGGTCGTCGTCGACGTCCTCCGCCGGGTGCACCTGCTGACGACCCCGCTGGTCCGCCGGCTCGGCCGGCCTCCGGAGCTGCCCCAGGCCGAGCGCGAGCAGTGGTGGGCCGAGCGGGTCGGCGGCGTCGCTGCCGGCGTCAGCGCCGTCCCCCGCCTCGCCGGCAAGCTCGCCGATCTACTGCCGCTGCAGAACACGCTGGGCTCGGCGGTCCAGGCCGTGGTGGTCGGCGGCGTGGCGGCCGAGCACGGCGTCGAGGACGAGGCCGAGCGGGTGTCGCTGCTGGCGCGGGTGCTGCTCGACCGCGACCTGCCCGCCGAGCGGGTGCGGCCGCTGCTGGCGCGGGCGCCGGGCGCGTACGCCGACGAGGTCCTCGGCGAGCGCGAGGACCGCAGCGCCGTCCGCACGCTGTGGCGGGTCGCCCGGCTGCTCGGCCGCATCGACGACACCCTCGACGCCCGCCCCAAGGGCAGGCCGGTGCACCGCGCCCTGTCGAACCTGCCGGTGGTCGGCACGGTCGGCGGCTACGCGGCGGAGCGGGAGGGCCTGCGCCGGGCGGCGGCGCAGACCGCGGCGCTGCTGGCCGGGGACGCTGCCCCGCCCCGGGTCGGGAGCCTCCCGGCCGACCCGGCTCAGTGAGGCGAACCGACCGCGGCCAGGTTGGCGTGGACCTCGCGGGTCGCCGTCGACCGGTTCATGGTGATGAAGTGGATGCCCGGCACGCCCTCGTCGAGCAGCGTCCGGCACAGCTCGGTGGCCACCTCGACGCCGTAGGCCCGCACCGCCGCCCGCGCCTCGGGGGTGTCGCCGTCGAGCTCCGCGAAGCGGGCCGCGAGGTGCTCGGGGAAGGCCTGCCCGGACAGCTGCACGATGCGGGTGATCTGCCGGGCGTTGGTCACCGGCATCACCCCGGCGATGATCGGCACCTCGCAGCCGGTGGCGGCCACCCGGTCGCGCAGCCGCAGGTAGTCCTCGGGGCGGAAGAACATCTGCGTGATCGCGAAGTCGGCCCCGGCCCGGCACTTGCGCACGAACATCTCGACGTCGGTCTCGAAGTCCGGCGAGCGCGGGTGCCGCTCGGGGAACGCGGCCACGCCGACGGAGAACTCCCCCATCGAGCGGATCAGCTCCACCAGCTCGGCGGCGTACGTCAGCCCCTCGGGGTGGGCCACCCACTCCGCCTGCGGGTCCGCCCCCGGCGGGTCGCCGCGCAGCGCCAGCAGGTTGCGCACCCCCGCAGCGGCCAGCCGGCTCACCACGTGCCGGAGCTCGGCGACGCTGTGGTCGACGGCGGTCAGGTGGGCCAGCGGGGTCATCGTGGTCTCGGTGGCGATGCGCTCGGTGACCGACACGGTGCCCTCGCGGGTCGACCCGCCGGCGCCGTAGGTGACCGACACGAACGACGGGTGCAGCCGCTCGAGCTCCCGCAGCGCCGTCCACAGCTGGGTGGCTCCCTCGGGAGTCTTGGGCGGGAAGAACTCGAAGGACCACGTCGGCCGGCCCTCGGCAAGCAGCTCGCGCACGGTCCGGGTCATGGACAGCGAGGATACGGACCCGCCGGTGTCCGGCCGGGGCTGCATCCGCCCGGCACGCCGCCGCAGAAGGTCCTCCGGCACCGCCGCAACCCCGGCCCCAGGAGGCAGACCCCGTGGCCCTGACCGACTCCGCCCGGATCCCGGCCGCACCCGATCGGGTCGCGCGCGATACTCGGACCGTGACCGCCGGGGCGCAGCAGCGCGAGACACCCCTCCTCCCCCCGGCGCCCCCGCCGGCCGCCGCCGAGATAGACCGCGTCCGCGCGGCGGTGTGGGCCGCCCTCTCGGACTTCCTCGAGGTGCAACGGGAGACGCTCGCGGCGATGGACGAGTCGCTGCTCCCGGTGATCGACGAGGTCTGCGCCGTGGCCGACGGCGGCAAGCGGCTGCGCCCGCTGTTCGCCTACTGGGGGTGGCGCGGCGTCCGAGGCGAGGGACCTGGGGAGTCCGACGAGGCCGTGCTGCGGGCGGTCGCCGCACTGGAGTTCGTGCACGCCAGCGCCCTCGTGCACGACGACGTGATGGACGGCGCGCTGACCCGCCGCGGCCGCCCGGCCACCCACGTCGGCTTCGCCTCCCGGCACGGGGACGGCGCGCTGGCCGGAGACGGCGACGCCTTCGGCGTGGCCGCGGCGATCCTCGTCGGCGACCTCGCGCTGGTGTGGTCCGACGAGCTGCTGCGCTGCTCGGGCATCTCCCCCGCCGCGCTCGCCCGGGCCCGCGCGGTCTGGGACACCATGCGCACCGAGGTGACCGCCGGGCAGTACCTGGACCTGCTGCGCGCCGCCGGCGGCCTGCCCGGCGCCCAGGGCGCGCTCACCGTGGCCCGCTACAAGAGCGCCGGCTACACCGTGCAGCGCCCGCTGCAGCTGGGGGCCGCCATCGCCGGCGCCGGCGAGCGCGCCGCCGAGACCTACACCGCGATCGGGCTGCCGCTGGGCGAGGCGTTCCAGCTGCGCGACGACGTCCTCGGGGTGTTCGGCGACCCGTCGGTCACCGGCAAGTCCGCCGACGACGACCTGCGCGAGGGCAAGCAGACGCTGCTGGTGGCGCTGGCCGAGGAGGCCGCGGACGACGCCGGCCGGCGGCTGCTGGCCGAGGCCCTGGGCAACCCGGCGGCGGGACCGGCCGAGTTCGACGCGCTGCGCGCGCTGATCGAGTGCACCGGCGCCCGCGCGCAGGTCGAGGAGCGGATCGCCGAGCGCACCGCGCTGGCCCGCACCGCGATCGCCGAGGCCCCGCTGGCCGCTGACGCCCGGGCCGCGCTCGACGCGCTGGCCGTCGCCGCGACCACCCGCACCGCCTGATGGTCCGCACCGTCCCCGGGCGCACCGACCGCGTCGTCGTCGTCGGCGCGGGCCTCGCCGGGCTGTCCGCGGCGCTGCGGCTGCGCGGCGCCGGCCGCGAGGTCACCGTCGTCGAGCGGGCCTCCGGCCCGGGCGGACGCGCCGGCCGGATCGAGGAGCGCGGCTACGCCCTCGACACGGGCCCGTCGGTGTTCACCGCCCCCGAGCTGGTCGCCGACACCCTCGCCGCGGTCGGCGAGAAGCTCGAGGACCGGCTGGAGATGGTCCCCCTGGCGACCACCTACCGCGCGCAGTTCGCCGACGGCTCGCACCTGGACGTGCACGCCGACGTCGACGCCTTCGCCGCCGAGGTCGAGGCGCTGTGCGGGCCGGGCGAGGCCGCGGCGCTGCGCCGCTACCTCGCCGACCTCGCCGCGCTCTACCGGCTGCAGCTGTCCACCTTCATCGACCGCAACCTCGACACCCCGCTGGACCTGCTCGGCCCCGAGCTCGTGCAGCTGGTCCGGCGCGGCGGCTTCGGCCGGCTGTCCCGGCACGTCGAGCGGTTCTTCACCGACGACCGGCTGCGCCGGCTGTTCAGCTTCCAGGCGCTCTACGCCGGGGTCTCGCCCTACCGCGCGATCGCCGCCTACGCCGTCATCGCCCAGCTCGACATCGGCGCCGGCGTCTGGCACCCGGTGGGCGGGATCGCCGCCGTCCCGCGGGCGATGGCCGCCGCGGCCGCCGACGCGGGGGTGGCGCTCCGCTACGACGCCGGGGTCCGCGAGCTCGAGCTCGACGGTTCCCGGGTCACCGGCGTGCTGCTCGACGACGGCGAGCGGCTGCCCGCCGACGCCGTCGTCGTCACCGTCGACCGACCGGAGGCGCTGGTGCCGGGGTTCCGGCGGGTGCGGCGGCCGGTGTACTCGCCGTCCTGCGTGGCGGTGCACGTCGGCGTCCACAGCGAGCTGCCCGGCCAGGCGCACCACACCATCAGCTTCGGCGCCGCCTGGCGGGAGGTGTTCGACGAGCTCACCCGGGACGGCCGCCCGATGACCGACCCGAGCCTGCTGGTGAGCATGCCCTCGCACACCGACCGCAGCCTCGCCCCGGAGGGCGGCCAGGTGCTCAGCATCGTCGCGCCCACGCCGAACCTCGACCCGCGCAGCGGCGGCAACCCCGACCTGGACTGGACGACGCTGGGCCCCCGCCACCGCGACGAGGTGCTGGCCGTGATGGAGCAACGCGGCTGGACGGGGCTGACCGGCGCCATCGAGGTCGAGCACGTCGACACCCCGCTGACCTGGGCGGCGCAGGGCATGGCCGCCGGGACGCCGTTCGCGCTGGCGCACACCTTCGGCCAGACCGGCCCGTTCCGGACGCCGACGCTGCCCCGGCGCGGCCCGGAGAACGTGGTCCTCGCCGGCTCCTCGGTGCAGCCCGGCGTCGGCGTCCCGATGGTCGTCATCAGCGGCCGGCTGGCGGCGGAACGGATCACCGGGTGACACTCGCCGACCCGCCACGCACCCGGGCCGAGCAGCAGGCGCTGCTCGACGCCGCCTACCGGCACTGCGCCGCGATCAACGCCGAGCACGGCAAGAGCTACCACCTGGCCACCCGGCTGCTCACCGCCGACCGGCGCCCGGCCATCCACGCCCTCTACGCCGCCGCGCGCACCGCCGACGACCTCGTCGACCACCCCGGCCCCGACCCGGCCGGCGACCTCGCCGAGTGGTCCCGGGCGGTGCTCGCCGAGCTGGCGGCCGGTTGGTCCGACGACCCGGTGCGGCTGGCGCTGGTGCACACCTACCGCCGGTACGGCATCCCCGTCGAGCACCTCGTCGACTTCCTGGCCGCCATGACCAGCGACCTCGACGTCACCGGGTACGCCGACATGGACGCCCTCGACCGCTACATGTGGGGCTCGGCGTCGGTCATCGGCCTCCAGGTGCTGCCGGTGCTGGGCACCGCGCCGGGCGTGGCCCGCGAGGAGGCCGCCCCGCACGCGATCGCCCTGGGCGAGGCGTTCCAGCTGACCAACTTCCTGCGCGACGTCGCCGAGGACGTCGACCGCGGCCGCGTCTACCTGCCCGCCGACCTCATGGCCGCGCACGGCGTCACCCGCGAGCAGCTCGCCGAGAAGCGCCACGACGCCCGGTTCGCGGCGCTGATGCGGGAGATGGTCGCGATCGTGCGCCGCCGCTACGACGACGCCGCGCCGGGTACGCCGATGCTCGCGCCGGAGTCCCGCGACTGCGTGCGCGCGGCGACCGACCTCTACGGCGGCATCCTCACCGAGATCGAGCGGGCCGACTACCGGGTGCTCGACCGCCGGGTGCGGGTGTCGAAGCCGCGGCGCCTGGCGGTGTTCGCCCGCCGGTTGACCGCCGCCCAGCTGGCCAGGGTCAGGGTGACCATGGCGAAGCCGAACAGCAGGTCCTCGACCGGCGCATAGGCGATCCGCGGGCCCCAGATCGCGTCGGGGTCGTAGGTGACGACCTCGAGGCCGGTCAGCACGCCGTTCATCAGCAGCTGGAAGGTGATGATGATCGCGTAGGCCACCCAGAACACCGGCCGGGTGACCATCCGGGTGCGGTAGACGGCGAGGTCCAGCACGAGGACGGCGACCACGGCGATCACCGCGAGAGCCGAGTAGCTCATGCGTCGGCCTCCTCGGCGGTGTTCATCTGCCCGAGGCTGTCGGCGGCCGGGTAGCCGGCGTCCCAGCCGGTGACCTTGCGCACCGCCTCCAGCGCCAGCACCGAGCACAGCGGGACGACGAGGAAGAACAGCACCTCCTCCACCGGGATCCCCCCGGGCAGCCGGACGCCGAGGGTCAGCACGTCGGAGTAGTCCCAGTGTCCCTGCGCGATCGCGTACAGCACCCAGACGACGAAGACGGCGAACTCCGGCGCCACCGCGACCAGCAGCCGCCGCCAGCGGGCGTACACCCGCACCCGCAGCAGCAGCTCCAGCGGCGCGGTGACGACCAGGCAGCCGGCCAGCAGCGCGAGGTAGGTCAGCTGCCCCATGCTCCGACGCTCAGAACGCCAGGGCCTGGGCGCGCCGGGTGACCTCGGTGTGCCGGTCGCCGCGCAGCGCCGCCACCGGGGTGCCCGGCAGCGTGTCGTCGGCGCGGAAGAGCCACTCGAAGGTCTCCTCGTCGCTGAAGCCGCCGTCCTTGAGCACGGTGATCAGCCCGGGCAAGTGCTTGAGGACGGTGCCGTCCTGCAGGAAGTCGGCCGGGATCCGGCTGTTGCCGCTGCCGGGGACGGCCATGAGCTTGTGCTCGCGCAGCAGCTGGCGGACCCGGTTCGGCGAGACCCCCAGTACGCCGGCGACCTCAGCGGGGGTGAGCGTCTCCATGACGTCCGAGCCTATGACCCCCGCGCTCCGCCGTCCCCGGGACGCCGACCTGCCCTCCGGCTCCCCGATACGATGGTCCGGGGCCGTGACTGGCGCTGCTGAGGTGGACCACCACCGGGGAGCGGCCCGCACCACCCCGCCGGGCGCCTGGGCACCCACCCGTCGTCCCCTCGCGCTGGAGCCCTCCATGACCGACGTCACTCCGACCGACGCCACCGCCTCCTCCGTCGCCGCCACCGCCTCGGCCGCCTACCGCAGCGCGCTGCAGGTGATCGGTGCGGTCGAACCCCGCGTGGCCGACGCGATCGGCGCCGAGCTCGCCGACCAGCGGGCCTCGCTGAAGCTGATCGCCAGCGAGAACTACGCCAGCCCCGCCGTGCTGCTGACCATGGGCAACTGGCTGTCGGACAAGTACGCCGAGGGCACCGTCGGGCACCGCTTCTACGCCGGCTGCCAGAACGTCGACACCGTCGAGGCGCTGGCCGCCGAGCACGCCCGCGAGCTGTTCGGCGCCCCGCACGCCTACGTGCAGCCGCACTCGGGCATCGACGCCAACCTGGTCGCCTTCTGGGCGGTGCTGGCCTCCCGCGTGGAGGCCCCGGCGCTGGAGAAGGCCGGCGTCCGGCACGTCAACGAGCTGACCGACGCCGACTGGGCGGCGCTGCGCCGCCAACTCGGCGACCAGCGGATGCTGGGCATGTCCCTGGACGCCGGCGGCCACCTGACCCACGGCTTCCGGCCCAACATCAGCGGCAAGATGTTCGAGCAGTCCTCCTACGGCACCGACCCCGGGAGCGGGCTGCTCGACTACGACGCCGTCCGCGAGCGGGCCCGGGAGTTCCGGCCGCTGATCCTCATGGCCGGCTACTCGGCCTACCCGCGGCGCGTCGACTTCGCGAGGATGCGCGAGATCGCCGACGAGGTGGGCGCCACCCTCGTCGTCGACATGGCGCACTTCGCCGGCCTGGTCGCGGGGAAGGTGTTCGCCGGCGACTTCGACCCGGTGCCGCACGCGCACGTCGTCACCACGACCACGCACAAGTCGCTGCGCGGCCCGCGCGGCGGCATGGTGCTGGCCCAGCCCGAGTTCGCCGACGCCGTCGACCGCGGCTGCCCGATGGTGCTCGGCGGCCCGCTGCCGCACGTCATGGCCGCCAAGGCAGTCGCCTTCGCCGAGGCCCGCCAGCCCGCCTTCGCCGGCTACGCGCAGCGCATCGTCGACAACGCCGTCTCCCTCGCCGAGGGGCTGACCCGCCGCGGCGCGACGCTGGTCACCGGCGGCACCGACAACCACATCGTGCTCGTCGACGTCTCCGGGTTCGGCCTCACCGGCCGCCAGGCGGAGTCCGCGCTGCTGGACGCCGGCATCGTGACCAACCGCAACGCCGTCCCGGCCGACCCGAACGGCGCCTGGTACACCTCCGGCATCCGGCTGGGCACCCCGGCGCTCACCACCCGCGGCTTCGGGGCGGACGAGTTCGACCGCACCGCCGAGCTGATCGTCGACGTCCTGTCGAGCACCACGCCGACCGCCACCCGCGACGGGTCGCCGTCCAAGGCGAAGTACGCCACGGCCGACGGCCTGGCCGACCGGACCCGCGACGCGGCCGCCGAGGTGCTCGACCGCCACCCGCTCTACCCCGGCCTGGAGCTCTGAGGGAAGGAGCGCGGCCGAGGGTCTCGCCGAGCGGGGGGCCGGAGGCTCCCCCGAGGCGGGACGGTCGAAGGACCCCCTGCCCCCCACCGCTCGCAGGCTCGCAGCGGGACCCTGCAGGGGGCCGACACGGCACGTGGCCGCGGGTTCCGCCGAGCGGGGGGCCGGAGGCTCCCCCGAGGCGGGACGGGTAGGGCTCCGCGCCGGCCGGGGACGGCACGTGGCCGCGGTGGCGTCCGGAGGACGCCGAGGTGGGTGTGACGGGTGAACCCGTCACACCCACCGGCGCTCCGCGTGTACGGACGGCGCAGCGCCGACCCGCTCCTACACTCGGCCGGGTGGACACCGCCGTGACCGACCCCGTGGTCGGCCTCGTCCTCGAGGGGAGGTACCTGCTCGAGGAGCGCCTCGCCCGGGGCGGCATGTCCACCGTCTACGCCGCCACCGACCTGCGGCTGCACCGCACCGTCGCGGTCAAGGTGATGGCCGAGCACCTGGCGCACGACCCGACGTTCGTCGACCGGTTCACCCGCGAGGCGCGGGCCGCGGCGATGCTCAGCCACCCCAACGTCGTCTCCGTCAGCGACCAGGGCAGCGACCAGGGCCTGGTGTTCCTGGTGATGGAGCTGGTCCGCGGCCGCACGCTGCGCGACCTGCTGCAGGCCCGCGGCCGGCTCACCGTCGCCGAGGCCTTCGCCGTCCTGGAGCCGGTGCTCGCCGGGCTGACCGCCGCGCACCGCGCCGGAATCGTGCACCGCGACATCAAGCCCGAGAACGTGCTCATCGGCGCCGACGGCGTGGTCAAGGTCGCCGACTTCGGCCTGGCCCGCGCGCTCACCGGCACCGGGCAGACCAGCCACACCGGCGGCGTGCTCATCGGCACCGTCGCCTACCTCTCCCCCGAGCAGCTGGAGCGGGGCAAGGCCGACGCCCGCAGCGACGTCTACGCCGCCGGCGTCGTCCTCTACGAGATGCTCACCGGTCACCCGCCCTACGGCGGCGACACCCCGCTGGCCGTGGCCTACCAGCACGTGCACCACGACATGCCCACTCCCTCGGACGAGGTGCCCGGCCTGCCCTGGGAGGTCGACGAGCTGGTCGCGCGCACCACCCGCCGCGAGCCCGCGATCCGCCCGCTGGACGCGGGCGCGTTCCTCGCCGACCTCGAGGACGTGCGCACCGACCTCGGCATCGAGCGCGTGCCGGTGCCCACCGGGCGCAGCACCGCGACCGCCGAGACGCTGCGGCCGACCAACCGGCCCAGCCGGCCGACGCGGCACACCGGCGAGCCGGGCGCCCCGCGCACCGAGGTGCTCGGCCCCGGCGGCACCCGCCCCGGCCGCGGCAGCAGCCGCACCTCGATGCTGCCCGGCCCCGGGTCCGGCACCGACCCCGGTGTTCGACGGCCCGCGTCCGAGCGCGTCCGCCCCGGCGTGCCGGCGCACATCCGCCGCCGCCGGGCCCGCTTCGCCCTCGCCCTGGTGCTGCTCACCGCGATCACCATCGGCGCCGTCGGCTGGTGGCTGGGGTCCGGGCGGTGGACGACGGTGCCGCAGCTGGCCGGCAAGGAGCAGGCGGCCGCCATCGACCTGCTTCAGGAGGCCGGGCTGACGCCTGACTGCTGCGAGGAGCAGTTCAGCGAGGACGTCGCCGAGGGCGTGGTCATCTCCGCCCTGCCCGACGGCGGCGAGGCCATCCGCGGCAGCGACGTCCGGCTGGTCGTCTCCCAGGGCCCGGAGCGGTTCGAGGCCTCTCCGTCCCTCGTCGGCCGCCCGCTGGACGAGGTCCGCGCCGAGCTGCGGAACGTCCCGGTGGTCACCAGCGAGGTGCAGGACTACGACAACGACGTGCCGGTCGGCCACGTGACCGGCTTCAAGCCGGAGGCCGGCACCGAGCTCATGCGCGACCAGGAACTGGTCATCTACGTCAGCCGCGGACACGAGCCGGTGGCCGTGCCCGCCGTCGTCGGGCTCTCGCCCGAGGAGGCGACGGCCAACCTGACGGCGCTCGGCTTCACCGTCGAGCGCACCGAGGGCCGCAGCGCCGACGTCGACCCCGGCGAGGTCATGGCGGTCACCCCGGCCACCGGCCAGCAGGCCGCCTACAAGAGCACCGTCACCCTGCAGGTGTCGATCGGGCTGCCGCAGGTGCAGGTGCCCGACGTGGTCGGCCGCAGCCAGCAGGAGGCGACCGCGCTGCTCCAGCAGGCCGGTCTGCAGGTGCAGGTCAGCCAGTTCTTCGGCGACCGGGTGATCCGCCAGAGCCCGGCCGCCGGGCAGACGGTCGACATCGGCACGTCGGTGACCATCCTGCTGTCGTTCGGACAGGACTGAGGACACTGCGCACAGCACCAGGTGTGCCGCCGATCGGGGCGCACGTCCAGATCAAGGGCGGGCTGGCCTCGGGCGGCCTGGCCTACACCGACGCCGTGGCCGCGCGGGCCGTGCAGGTCTTCGTCGGCAACCCGCGCGGCTGGAGGCTGACGGCGGGCGACCCGAGGCAGGACGCGCTGTTCACGGCCGGTTGCGCCGAGCGCGGGGTGCCCTCCTTCGTCCACACGCCGTTCCTGGTCAACGTCGGCTCCCCCACCGAGGCGACCATCGAGCAGTCGATCGCGACCATCGCGCACAACCTCGCCCGCGGCGCCCGGCTCGGCTGCCAGGGCGTCGTCGTCCACGCCGGGTCCGCCGTCGGCGAGGACCGCTACGAGGACGCGCTGCGCCAGCTGCACGAGCGGCTGCTGCCCGTGCTCGAGGCCGCGCCGGACGACGGCCCTCGGCTGCTGGTCGAGCCGACGGCCGGTGGCGGGAGGTCGCTGGCGGCGACGGTCGAGGACCTCGGCCCGTACTTCGCCGCCCTCGAGCACCACCCGCTGCTCGGCGTCTGCTTCGACACCTGCCACGCCTGGGCGGCCGGCCACGAGCTGACCGCGCCCGGCGGGATGGCGGCGACCCTGGACGCCCTCGAGGCCACCGTCGGTCCCGGCCGGCTGGGTCTGGTGCACGCCAACGACTCGCTCGACGAGTGCGGCTCCAAGCGGGACCGGCACACGACCATCGGGGAGGGCTCGATCGGGGTGGCGCCGTTCGCGGAGCTACTGGCCCACCCGTCGCTGGCCGGCGTCCCGGTCGTGGTGGAGACACCCAGCGAGCGGGACGGCGTCGCCTCGGCCGGGCACGCGGCCGACATCGCGCTGCTGTGTTCCCTGCGCGACGGCGACGCCGCGGCCGGCGAGGCCTCCGCCGCCTGAGCCCGAACGCTCCGAGAGGTCGCCAGGTGGGTCCTGGCCGAGTGGGCGAGGTCCCCACAGCAGCGTGATCCGGTAGGTGCAGACCACCCGCCCCCGACCTCTCGTCCACCGGGCCGTGGAGCCGCAGCGGCTCGACCTCGTCCTCGGTCAGGCGCTCGTCGGCGGAGGAGATCCCTCGTGCGGCTCGACGCTGACGGTCTCCCGGTTCGCCACGCCGACCCGTCACGCCAGGATCACCACAGCGTCCGCCGGACGACGTCGGTGGTGACCGGCGACCTCCCGGGGCGGACTCCTGCAGGCGGGTTCACGACCCTCCACCGGCCCAGGGGCCAGCCCCAGCGACGCTCTCCCTCACTCACCGTGAACGACGGACACGGTTGATGAATTCGACCGTGCTAGTGTATTGATGCTCTCGCAGAACCATTCACGTGATCCTGACCGCGGATGTCCCGCTCGATGACGTCGGTTCATCCAACTCGCAGCACCTTGTGAGCAGAATTGTGTTGGGTGGCAGACATGGGCTTGTCGGAGGGGCGTCACCGGTCCCCGGAACTCGCGCGTCTGATCGAAGTCCGGCAGGCCGTGAAACACTACGAGAGTGCGGCCGGGGTGTTCACCGCGCTCAACGGCGTGAGCCTCGGGATCGATCCCGGCGAGTTCGTGGCCGTGATCGGCAAATCCGGTAGCGGCAAATCGACACTCCTCAACATCATCGCCGGTATCGACCGCCCGACGTCAGGAGAGGTGTTCGTCGACGGCACGGCCGTGCATTCCCTCCGCGAGCGGCGGATCGCCCCCTGGCGTGGGCGGACCCTCGGTGTCATCTTCCAGTTCTTCCAACTGCTGCCCACGCTCACGGTGATCGAGAACGTCATGCTGCCGATGGACTTCTGTTCCACGTTCCCCCCGCGGGAGCGGCGAGAACGGGCGATGGACCTGCTGGTCCAGGTCGAGTTGGCGGACCATGCCGACAAGCTCCCCACGGCACTGTCCGGCGGCCAACAGCAGCGCGTGGCGATCGCCCGGGCGCTGGCCAACGACCCACCGATCCTCCTCGCCGACGAGCCCACCGGGAACCTCGATTCGCAGACCGCCGGAGCAGTCTTCCGGCTGTTCACGGATCTGGTGGACGCGGGGAAGACGATTCTGATGGTGACGCACGACGCCGATCTGGCGCGACAGGTCACCCGGGCCGTCGTCCTCCGCGACGGGGAGGTGGTCGACGAGGTCACGAACCATCGCCCATCCCTCGTCGGAAGTGACTGATGACCCGCCCCCGCTGGCGCAAGGTGTTGCGCGACGTCCGGGGCAACAAGACGCGTACGTTCCTGGTCGCGCTGTCGATCGCCGTCGGCGTCTTCGCCGTCGGCACGACGGCCGGCACATGGGTCATGATGTCGCGCGATCTGTCCGCCGACTACGCCGCGATCGACCCCAGCAGTGCGATCCTCTTCACGGCACCCTTCGACGAGGAGCTCATCCGCTCGACACGGAGCATGGCGGATGTGCGTGAGGCCGAAGGCCGCTTCAGCTTCGTCGTGCGCCTGAGGACCGGGCCGGACGAGTGGCGCAATCTGCGGCTCGAGGCGATCGACGACTTCGATGACATCCGGCTCAACAGGGTCAGACCGGAACGCGGAGCGTGGCCGCCGCCCGAAGAGGAAGTGCTCATCGAGCGCGCCGCGCTCGGACTGACCGATGCGGACGTCGGCGACTCCCTGGTGGTCAGGCCGTCCGACGGCACCGAGCGCGAGCTGCGCATCGCCGGTCTCGCCCATGACCTGAACAAGGTCCCGGCCTCGTTCTCGGGAACGCCTTACGGGTACATCACCTTCGACACCCTCGAACGGCTCGGCTACCCCCGCGCCTTCAACACACTGCACCTCCTCGTCGACGGGAACACCGCCGACGAGCACCACGTCCAGGCAGTGATCGACGACGTCAGGGACGAGGTGGAGCTGAGCGGGCGGACCGTCGACTGGATGTGGATCCCCGAGCCGGGCACGTTCGCCGCCGACGACGTCCTGCAACCGATGGTCGTGGTCCTCGGTGCGATCGCCCTGCTCTCGCTGCTGCTCAGCGGCTTCCTGGTCGTCAACACGATCTCGGCACTGCTGATGCAACAGGTACGCCAGATCGGCATGATGAAGTCGATCGGGGCGCGCAACGGTCAGCTCGTGCGGCTCTACCTCGGTCTCGTGCTGATCCTCGGTCTGATCGCACTGTGCATCGCGATCCCCCTGGCCTCGATCGCGGCGTACGGGATCTCCCGGTACCTCGCGAGCCTGATCAACTTCGATTCCACCGGCTTCCGCATCCCCGTGCAGGTGCTCGCACTGGAGATCGCCGTCGGTCTGCTGGTTCCACTGGCAGCCGCGCTGTACCCGGTCGTCTCCGGCGTCCGCATCACCGTCCGGGAAGCACTGGGCTTCCATGGCGTCGGCGGCGGCCACTTCGGACGGAACCGCGTCGATCGGATGATCCAGCGGATACGCGGCCTCTCCCGTCCACTGCTGCTCTCGTTGCGCAACACGCTTCGGCGCAAGACGCGACTGCTCCTCACGATCGCGACGCTCACGCTCGGTGGAGCGATCTTCATCGCCGTCTTCAGCGTCCGCGCATCCCTGCTCACCACACTCGACGAGTCGACCTCCTATCTGAACTACGACATCAGCGTGGACTTCGACGCGGCTTACGACGCCGGGACGATCGAGCACACGGCGATGCAGCTACCGGGCGTCGCGGCAGCGGAGAGCTGGGGCAGCAGCACCGCGCGCCAGGTAGGTCCGGGCGGGAGCGAGGGCTCCAGCTTCGAGCTGGATGCGCTACCGGCCGACACCGATCTGCTCCGTCCGGTCATCCTGGAAGGACGTTGGCTGCGTCCGGAGGACGACCGCGCGATCGTGCTGGACACCGACGCGCTGGGGAACGCACCGGACGTCGGTGTGGGCGACGAGATCACACTCAGGATCGAGCGGCGCGAGACGACCTGGGAGGTGGTCGGCATCGCCCAGACGACGCTGTCCGCGACGTTCATCCGGATCGGCACGGGCTACGTCGACCTCGACGACCTCTCGAGTGTCGTTCCGCCGTCGGAGCTCGACAGCAGTCTGCGCGTCGGGACGACGCAGCACGACGCCGCGTTCCAGACGTCCGTCGCCGCCGCTCTGCAGGACCGGTACGACGACGCCGACTCGAGGACGACATCGATCAGGACGACAGCAGCGAACAACGAAGCGATCCAGTCCCAGTTCGACGTGTTGACCGTGTTCCTGTCGATCCTGGCGACGCTGCTGGCCATCGTCGGTGCGCTGAGCCTGATGGGCACGATGAGCATGAACGTCCACGAGCGCGCGCGAGAGATCGGCGTCATGCGCGCCATCGGCGCATCGGACGGCGGAGTGCTGCAGATCTTCGTGGTCGAGGGCATCCTCATCGGCCTGCTCAGCGCTCCCGTCGGCGCTGCGCTCGCGGTGCCGATCAGCACGGTGCTGAGCGACGTCGTCGGAGAAGAGTTCACCCGCGCGCCACTGAGCTACACCTTCTCGCTGGGTGGCGCCCTGTTCTGGGTCGCGCTGGTCGGCATCCTCGCCGCGCTGGCCAGCCTCCTACCCGCGTGGCATGCCGCACGCCTGAGCGTCCGGCAGGTACTCGGCTACGAGTGACTGCGACGCGGCCAGGAGGCGGCAGCGGTCGCTCGCGGCCGTGACCCGGCGACGAGCCCTCGTCACCACCGGCCACCTCGCACGCGTCCGAGTCAGCCACCCGCAGCAGCTCGCATCCCGACAGCGCAGGAGCCGGTGCGCAGGACCGGGCACGCGACCCATGCCGCACGGTGTGCCGGCCGACGGGCCTCCAGACCGTGGGATCCCGCTGCACCGGACCCGCGGCTCCTCCCCCGCCGACGCGGCGACCGTCGACGCGCCGTGGCGCCCGCCCCGCCGGCGACCGGCCCATGTGCAGGACGGGGATCGGCACCTGCGGTACTCCCGAGGCTCGCATGACCTGGCGGGAGGTCAGCGGCTGGCCGGCCGGGCGCTCCGTCGACGCGCGGACACGGTGGCGTTCCGGTTCCTTTCCGGCGCGGTTCTCCATTGACAGCAGCGCGCCACGACGGGACGGTATGCGGACGTCGGCGGGACCTCCCTTGATGGGATGTGGACGATGAAACGAACCTGAGGACGTCGATCCAGCCAACCGCTGCCAGGTGGGTCCGCCAGGGCACCTGGCTCACCGATTCCGCTCGGTCGAACGGCTTCCGCAGCGTGATCCCGGCGCACGTTGCGGGTACGGCGGCGACCCGTCGCCACAACATCGGCCCATTTCGCTTCGCAGTTTCTCGACATTTTTCCGAGATCCCGGCCCTCGCCGTCGATTTTCCACATCCCCGCCACGCGTGACCACGGCACGGCCGAGAAGACCCAGGCCTCCTGTCACATCCCTGGCGGCCCGACCTGCTCGGTCACGCCGCGGTGCGGAACGGGGCGGGATCCTCACCCAGCAGCGCAGGACCTGGGCGTCAGCGCGCCCGTAGATCCCCCAGCCGAACAGCCCGTTCCCGTCGGCGGTGCAACACGCCGGCTCGAATCGAGGGAATGACGGATGAGCCAGCCCGAGCACGACACGGCACCTCTCCCCGGTCATGGGGTCCGCCCCGGTCACCGGACAGAACCGATCGCGATCGTCGGGATGGGTTGTCGTCTCCCGGGTGGAGCGAACGATCCGGCACAGTTCTGGCGCCTGTTGACCAACGGCGTCGATGCCATCACCGAGGTGCCCGAGGACCGTTGGCACGTCCGCGCCTTCTACGATCCGGACCCGGCCACTCCGGGCAAGACGTATGCCGCCAGGGGCGGGTTCATCCGCGGTGTCGATCAGTTCGACGCCTCGTTCTTCGGCATGTCCCCACGTGAGGCGACGCGAGCGGATCCCCAGCAACGCTTGCTCATGGAGGTCGCCTACGAGGCGATCGAGGACGCCGGGATGGCACCGGAGCGACTCGCCGGGACGAACACCGGCGTGTTCATCGGCATCGCGACCCTCGATTACGGCGGCATCCAGACCAGCACGATCGAGCGTCGTTCGATCAACGCCTACACGAATCTCGGACTGGCGCTCTGCATCGCCGCCAACCGCCTCTCCTATCTCTTCGACCTCCACGGGCCGAGCTTGGCGATCGACACCGCCTGCTCCTCGTCACTCGTCGCCACCCACATGGCCTGTCAGAGCATCTGGACCGGCGAGTGCGACGTGGCGCTGACCGGTGGCGTCAACCTGATCCTCAGGCCCGAAGGGACCATCGGGTTCAGCAAGGCGTCCATGCTGGCCCCCGACGGCCGCTGCAAGAGCTTCGATGCGAGTGCCAACGGGTACGTCCGTTCAGAGGGCGCCGGTGTGCTCGTCCTGAAGCCGGTGTCCCGAGCTCTGGCCGACGGTGATCCGATCCATGCCGTCGTACACGGCACCGCCGTCAACCAGGACGGCCGGACCGCTGGCATCTCGCTGCCCAACCGCGCCGCCCAGGAGGCGATGCTCCGCGACGCCTACCGGCAGGCCGGGATCTCACCGGAGCAGGTCCAGTACGTCGAAGCCCATGGCACCGGCACACCGGTGGGTGACCCGATCGAGCTGAAGGCGATCGGCGCCGTCCTCGGCCGTGATCGCCCGGCGCAGGACACGTGCATCGTCGGCTCGGTGAAGACCAACGTCGGTCATCTCGAAGCGGCATCGGGTGTCGCCGGGCTCATCAAGACGGCGCTGAGTCTCGAGCACGGACAGATACCGCCGAACCTCCACTTCACGGCACCGAATCCCGACATCCCCTTCGACGCCTTGCACCTGCGCGTCCCCCGGACCGTCGAGCAGTGGCCGGACACCGGCGCGGGACCACGTCTGGCCGGTGTGAACTCGTTCGGGTTCGGCGGCACGAACGCCCACGTCATCCTGGGAGCGGCTCCCCCACGACTCGACGACAGGCCGGACGACGGCACGCGCCGTGACCGCGCGCTGCTCGTGCCGTTGTCCGCTCGCGGCCCCGAGGCGTTGGAGGCCCGTGCACGGTCCCTCGTGTCGTTCTTGACGGACCCGACCTCGAGTAGCGAGGTGTCACTCCACGACATCGGCTACACCACCAGCCTGCGGCGAGGACACCACGACCACCGCCTGGCGGTCGTGGCCCGATCCCCGGAGGAACTGGTCGAGCGGCTGGAAGCCTTCGTGGCGGGACAGACACGACCGCAGATGTCGTCCGGGCGTGGTGTCGCCAGGCGCGCGCAGAAGCCGGCCTTCGTGTTCTCCGGCATGGGCCCGCAGTGGTGGGCCATGGGACGGCAACTGCTCAGCGACGAACCGATCTTCCGCCAGGTGATCGAGCAGTGTGATGACCTGCTGCGACAGCATGCCGAGTGGTCGCTGTGGGACGAGCTGACCGCTGAGGAGACGCGCTCGCGCATGCGGGAGCCCGCCGTCGCCCAACCCGCCACGTTCGCCCTCCAGGTCGCACTGGCGGCGCTCTGGCGATCCTGGGGCATCGAGCCGGCGGCGATCGTCGGGCACAGTGTCGGCGAGGTCGCCGCCGCACACGTCGCGGGTGTGCTGGACCTGGGGGACGCCGTCCGGCTGGTCTTCCACCGCAGCCGCCTGCAGCAGCAGACCGCTGGTCAGGGGAAGATGCTGGCCGTCGGACTGCCGGTCGAGGAAGCCGAACACCTGCTGGCCGGCCGTGAGGATCGCGTCTCGATCGCGGCGGTCAACAGTCCCGCTGACGTCACGCTGTCCGGTGACGCCGCACTCCTCGAGGACATCGCAGCGTCCCTGCAACCGAGGTCGACCTTCTGCAGCTTCCTCCAGGTGGACGTGCCGTACCACAGCCCGCGCATGGACCCGCTCAGGTCCGAACTGCACCGCTCGCTGCACGACCTGCGTCCTCGGCCGGCCACGATCCCGTTGTTCTCCACCGTCACGGGCGGATCGGTCGAGGGTCCCGAACTCGGGGCCGCCTACTGGTGGAGCAACATGCGGGAGCCGGTGCGCTTCGCGGCGGCGATGGAAGCACTCCTGGAGGGGGACCACGATCTCTTCCTGGAGATCAGCGCACACCCGGTGCTGGTGCCGTCGATCGCGAAGTGCATCGCGGGGGCGAAGAGGGAGGCAACCGCGCTGCCGTCGCTCCGGCGCGAGGAACCGGAACGGGCGCAGCTGCTCGGCACCCTGGGCAGGCTCTACACCTCCGGGTACCCGATCGACTGGCAGCGGCAGTACCCCGAGGGGGGCCGTCTGGTCCGGCTCCCGTCCTACCCCTGGCAGCGAGAGCGCTGCTGGCACGAGTCGGACCGGGGCCGGCGCGAGCGGCTCGGCACGAAGCGGCACCCCTTGCTGGGCAACCAGTTGGAGGCGGCGTACCCCGTCTGGCACACCGATCTCGACACGGAGACGCTCCCCTACCTGGCGGACCACCGCATCCAGGACACGGTGGTCTACCCCGCTGCGGGCTACGTGGAGATGGCCCTCGCGGCCGCGCGGGAGAGCTCCGGCCAGCAGCCGTACGTCGCGGAGGACATCGCGCTCCAGCGCGCCATGTTCCTGTCCGACGGGCACCCGCTCGCGGTGCAACTGGTCCGCAGTCCGGGCCAGGCGTCCTTCGACATCTACAGCCGCGCCGACGGCGCGGACCAGGAGTGGGTGCGGCACGCGACCGGCAAGCTGGGCCGCGCCGACGACGGCGAGGCTCCCGGGAACACGCCCCTGGAGCTGATCCGCGGCCGCTGCGGTCGTGAGATCGCCAAGGACCACGTCTACCGGCTCTTCCACGCGGCGGGCATGCAGTACGGCCCCCGCTTCCAGGGCATCGAGCGACTCTGGATCGGCGAGGACGAGGCACTGGGACAGATCGAGCTGCAGGGTGCACCGGAGGACGACTTCGACGACTACGAGGTGCACCCGACGATCCTGGACGCCGCATTCCAGGTGTTGCTGGGTGCGCTCGCGTCGAAGGGCACGGGCCAGGCCGACGCGGAAGGTGCCTACCTGCCGGTCCAGATCGACCAGGTCCGTCTCTTCGACCGCCCCGGTCGCCGGGTCCACGTCCACGCGCGGCTGGTCGAGCACGGCCCGTCGCGGATCAAGGGCGACATACGACTGCTGGACGAGGCCGGAACCGTCCGGGCGGAAGTCCGGGGATTCGTGTGCCGGCGGGTCGGACGCGGTACCGAGCGGTGGGACGACTACCTGTACGAGTACCAGTGGAAGCTGAAGGCGCGCTCCGGTTCCGGAGAGGTGCGCCGCCCGCCCGACCACCTCCCCTCCCCCTCCGAGATCGTCGATCGGCTGCGGCCGGTAGCGGCTCGTCTGGCGGAGCAGCTCGACCGGAGGCGGTACTACGAGGAGCTGGAGCCGCAGGACAGCGTCCTGGCCCGGGCCTACATCCTGCGGGCACTGCAGCGACTCGGTTGGCGACCGGATGCGGACGTGCGCTCCACGGCGGACGCGCTCGCCGACCGGCTCGGCGTCGTGCCGCAGCACCGGCGGCTGTTCGAGCGGTTGCTCGGCATCCTGGCGGAGGACGGGCTGCTCGAGCACACCGACCGCCACTGGCGCGTCGTCGGCATCCCCGACGCAGCCGATCCGGAGCTCATCTGGAGGGAGCTGTGGACGCGGTTCCCGGCCTACCAGGCGGAACTCACGCTCATCCGCCAGTGCGGCGACAAGCTGGCCGAGGTGCTCCACGGTGACATCGACCCGCTCCAGCTCATCTTCCCCCAGGGGTCGCTGACGACGTCGGAACACCTGTACCAGGACGCACCGACGTACCGGATCTACAACCTGCTGTCGCAGGAGGCGGTCGCGGAGGCGCTGGGACGGCTGCCGGAAGGCCGCACCGTGCGCATCCTGGAGATCGGCGGTGGCACCGGCGGGATGACCTCCTACGTCCTCCGCAAGCTGCCGGCCGATCGGACGACGTACGTCTTCACGGACATGACGCACTTCCTCCTGGCGCACGCCGAGCAGAAGTTCCACGCGCACCCCTTCGTCCAGTACCAGGTCCTCGACATCGAGGCGGATCCGATCGCCCAGGGATTCGAGCCGCACTCCTTCGACCTGGTGGTCGCATCGGACGTCCTGCACGCGACCCGCGATCTGCGCCGCACGTTGACGAACGTCAAGGCCCTGCTGGCTTCCGAGGGACTGCTGCTGCTCCTGGAAGGGACCAGGACCCCCCGCTCGGCCACCCTGATGTTCGGCCTGCTCGAGGGCTGGTGGCGCTTCGAGGACGTCGGTCTCCGCGGATCGGACCCCTGGATCCCGCAGACGGCGTGGCAACAGGTCCTCCAGGACGTCGGGTTCACCGACGTCGCCTGGGTGACCGATACCGAACCCGTCGACCGAGCCGTGCACTCGGTCCTGCTGGCGCGCGGCCCCGCCGTCCAGCAGGCGCCCCAGGACGGCGAGGCAGCCGCTCCCCCCGCGCAGGAGCCGGGTCGCTGGTTGATCCTCGCCGACAGCAACGGCGTCGGGCGTCAGGTGGCCGATCGACTCCGCAGCTGCGGCGCGACGCCGATCCTGGCATCCGCCGGCGAGACCTACCGGCGCCTCTCCGCTGACCGCTTCGAGGTCCGGCCGGCACGGATCGACGACATGCGGCAGCTGGTCGAGGACGCCTGCGGTGGTGGGCAACCGTGCCGGGGCGTGATCCACCTGTGGAGCCTCGACACCCCACCACCGGAGCAGACCACGACAGCCGCACTCGAGGCGGCGCAGCGCCTGAGCAGCACCAGCGCGCTCCACTTGGCACAGGTCCTCGCCGGAGCGGACGGGGACGAGAGCCCACGGCTCTGGCTGGTCACCCAGGGTGCAGAGGTCGCGGGCCCGTCGGCTCGAGCGGTCTCGGTCGCCCAGGCCCCCCTGTGGGGCTTGGGCAGGGTCATCGTCAACGAGCACCCGCAGCTCCACTGCACCCTGGTCGACCTCGGCCCGAACGCCTCCTCCGTGGAGATCGGGTCGTTCGTCGAGGAACTGCGGGCACAGGACGGGGAGGACGAGGTCGCGCTTCGTGGCGAAGCCCGGTACGTCCACCGGCTGCGGAACGTCTCGCTCGCCCCGGTGGCCCGTCGGCACCAGGACGTCGTCCCGCACGGAGCGCAACCGTCCTTCCAGGTCGAGATCCCCAGACCAGGCGTCCTCGACAACCTGACGTTCGTGGAGGCCCCGCGCACCGCACCCGGCCCCGGCGAGGTGGAGATCGAGGTGCAGGCGGTCGGCCTCAACTTCAAGGACGTCATGATCGCCTTGGGGTTGTTGCCGGATGACGCCCTGGAAGGCGGGTACACCGGCAAGGCGCTCGGGATGGAGTGTTCCGGGACGATCAGCGCAGTGGGCCCGGGCGTGGACGGGCTCGAGGCGGGCGACGCGGTGATGACGTCCGCCCCCGGGGCGTTGCGGACCCACGTGACCATCGATGCACGGTTCGTGGTCCCCAGACCGGCTCACATCGGCTTCGAGGAAGCTGCCACGATCCCGATCACCTTCCTCACGGCGTACTACTCCCTGCACCACCTGGGCCGCATGCAGGCCGGTGACCGGGTGCTCGTCCACGCCGCCGCCGGCGGAGTGGGGCTGGCGGCGATCCAACTGGCCCAGCGGGCCGGGGCCGAGATCTTCGCCACCGCCGGCACCCCGGGAAAGCGCGACCTGCTCCGGGCGATGGGTGTGGAGCACGTGATGGACTCCCGGTCCCTGGCCTTCGCCGACGAGGTCATGCAGTCCACCGGTGGCCGAGGCGTGGACATCGTCCTGAACTCGTTGGCCGGTGAGGCGATCCCCAAGAGCCTGTCGATCCTGGGCGCCTACGGGCGGTTCATCGAGATCGGCAAGCGCGACATCTACGAGGACAGCAAACTCGGGCTGCGCCCGTTCCGGAACAACCTGTCACTGTTCGCCGTCGACCTGGACAAGTTGTGCGCTCAGCGTCCCGACCTCGTCCGATCGTTCCTGCACGACATCATGCAGGGCTTCGCCGACGGCTCCCTCCATCCGCTGCCGCACCGCGTCTTCTCCGTCCCGGACACCGTGAGCGCCTTCCGCTACATGGCGCAGGCCAAACACACCGGCAAGGTCGTGGTGTCCATGCTCGAGGACGTCGCGGTGACTCCTCGGCCGAAGGCCGCGCTGGCGCTGCGGGACGACGGCACGTACCTGGTCACCGGCGGCTTGGGCGGATTCGGTCTGGCCGTCGCACGGTGGCTCGCGGACCACGGAGCGCGCCATCTCGTCCTGATGGGCCGCAGCGGTCTCTCGTCGGCCGCTGCCGAGGCAGCCGTGACAGCTCTGCGCCAGTCCGGGGTCGAGGTGGTCGTCGCAGCGGCAGACGTGACGGCGGAGTCCCAGGTCGCCGCGCTACTGGCCGAGATCCGCCGGTCGATGCCGCCGTTGCGTGGTCTCGTCCACGCAGCCATGGTGCTGGACGACGCGCTGTTACAGCAGCTCGACGGGGCGCGCATGCGCGCGGTGATGGCCCCCAAGGTGCTCGGCGCCTGGAACCTCCACACCCAGACCCGCACCGATCCCCTCGACTTCTTCGTCTCCTTCTCCTCGTTGACGTCGATGATCGGCAATCCGGGACAGGGCAACTACGTGGCGGCGAACGCGTTCCTGGACGCTCTCGCACACCACCGGAGGCTCCAGGGGCTGCCGGCGCTGACCGTGAACTGGGGGGCGGTCTCCGGGGTCGGGTACGTCGCGCAGAACCCGGAGATCGGCGAGAAGCTCGACCACGTGGGCGTGAAGTCGCTGCCCGCGCACCAGCTGCTGAGGATCCTGGGAGAACTCCTCCGGCACGACGCCGTGCAGCTCGGCGTGGGGCACATCGACTGGCCTCGGCTGGCGAAGGTGCACCTGATCCGGGCGACGCCGCGCTTCGCTCACCTGACCGAGGCCACGCCGGGGGACGACGGGGACGGGGTCGCTGCCTCACTGGTCGACGCGCTCCTGGCCGTGGACCCGTCGGAGCGTCGACCGTTCTTGTCGGTCCAGATCCGGGACCAGCTGGCACGCGTGCTCGGGATGTCACCGGAGAAGCTCGACGTCGAGCAGCCGTTGCTCAACCTGGGACTCGACTCCCTCATGGCCGTGGAGATCGGCAACCAGATCGAGGCCATGGTCGGCGTCGAGGTGCCGACCATGAAGTTCATGGAGGGTCTGAGCATCGCAGGCCTGTCGGCGTACGTGATCGAGCAGTTGGGCGGAGAGGTCGCGCCTCCAGCGACGGCACCGTCGGGGCAGCCGACGGCGGAGCAGGTGTTGGAACAGGTGGCGCAGCTCTCCGACGAGGAAGTGTCAGCGATGCTGCAGGAGATGGTGGCCGGCGAGATCAGCGAGGAGGCGAACCCGTGAGCCAGCCGCCTCCCGACCTGTCTCTGCTGTCCCCGGCGGAGAAGCGGGCGCTGCTGACGGAACTGCTCGAGCGGAGGGCACGGGGCGTTCCGACTGCTGCGTCCGCGCCACAGCCGCCCAGGAGCGCGCGCGACCAGTTCGCGGCCCGTGTCTCCGATCTGGCCGCCGAGGTGGAGCTGGATCCGGCCATCCGACCGGACGGGCCGCCCGGCGGACGGCCGGCCGAGCGGGCACACGTGCTCCTGACCGGCGCCACGGGCTTCCTGGGAGCCTTCCTGCTGCACGAGCTGCTCGAGCAGACCGGAGCAGTCGTCTCCTGCCTGGTGCGGGCCGCTGACGTGGACGAGGCCCGACGGCGGATCGAGCGGAACCTCGCGTACTACGTGCCGGATCGGGAGGATCGCCGATCACGCGTCGTCCCCGTCGTGGGCGACCTGTCGAAACCGCTGCTCGGCCTGACCCAAGAGCAGTTCGACGACCTCGCGGCGCGCGTCGACGCCATCTACCACAACGGCGCCGCCGTCAACTGGATCTCCTCCTACAGTCGGCTGAGGCCCGTGAACGTAGCGGGTACGCAGGAGGTGCTACGTCTGGCCAGTCGTGGACGGGCCAAGCCGGTGCACGTCGTCTCCTCGCTCTCGGTCTTCCCCCTGGCCGGTGGCCCCGGGGACACGGTCGTCCGGGAGCAGGACAACCTCGATCACGGCGGGATCCTCTTCGGCGGGTACACGCAGAGCAAGTGGGTCGCCGAGAAGGTGGTGACCGTCGCACGGTCCCGAGGCCTCCCTGTGGTCGTCTATCGACCCGGCATCATCACCGGGCACAGCGGAACAGGGGCATGGAACACCGATGACTTCGTCGCCCAGCTCCTGAAGAGCTGGGTCGAGCTGGGCGTCGCTCCGGACCTGGATGGCGCGATCGACATGACGCCTGTCGACTACGTCAGCAGAGCGATGGTCCACCTGTCGCTGTCCGAACAGGCGCTCGGTAACGTCTTCCACCTCGTCAATCCCCGGCCGGTCCACCTGCGGGAGCTGGTCGACTGGATCCGCTCGTCCGGCTATCCGCTCGAGCTCCGCTCGTACGACCGGTGGAGGACCGAGCTGCTCAGCCGTGCCGGGCGTGCCGACGGGCGGGCGGTGTCCCCGCTGACGCCGCTCTTCTCAGCGGCCCCGACGGCACCCTCACGAGAACGGGACCGGCCAGGGTCGGCGGATCAGGACACGGTGGACCGGATCGGCAGCATCATGGCCACCCAGTACGCGGCTCAGTCGGTGCGGTTCGACGATCAGCAGGCACGCGACGGACTCGCCGGCACCTCGATCGTCTGCCCGCGGATGGACGAGGACGTCTTCGCCCGTCACGTGTCGCACTTCGTACGGACCGGCTTCCTCCGCCCACCGGTGCACGCTGATCGACGGGTGCTCGTCGGTCCCCCGTATTGACCTTCGTCCAGGAGGAGGTCGTCGTGTGGGGCTCCGTCCTGGACGTGCTCCAGGGGACGTTGCTCGTCCTCATCGCGAGCAACGTGCTGTGGACCGCCTTCATGCACCTGTGCACCTGGACCTACCTCACCGGCCACGGTTCAGCCCACTCGTCGAGGACGTACGAGCCGGACGTGTCGGTCGTCAAGCCCACCAAGGGCGTCGACCAATCGGCCCTCGAGAACTTCGGCAGCTTCTGTTCCCAGGACTATGGCGGCCGGTACGAGCTCCTGTTCTGCGTCGAGGAGTCATCCGATCCGGCCGTGCCGGTCATCCGTCGGGTCATGGCGGAGCACCCCGACACCCGGATCAGGTTGGTCTTCAGCGAGTCGGCGGACTCACGGTCCTTCGGCAAGCTGAAGAACATGGCCGCCGGTGTCGCGGCGAGTTCCCACGACGTCATCGTCTTCAGCGATTCCGACGCCCGCGTCCCACCGACGTTCCTCCGCGACACCGTCGCCTGCACCCGTGATCCCTCGATCGGGATCGCCTTCGGCGCCCCGGCGTACACGGGCTCCGACGACTGGCCGGCAGCCCTGACCAGCATCTCCGTCAACGAGCTCGCACTCAGGATCGCGACGCTGCACCTCTTCGGGCTCTTCGACGGCGCGATCGGGACCACGATGGTGGTCCGCAGAGGGGTCATCCGTGAAGTCGGCGGGATCGAGCAACTGGGCTGGCACATCGCCGACGACATCCAGCTCGCCAGGGTCATCCGGCAACGCGGATACCGGATCCACCTGCTGAGGCAACCCGCACGAGTCATCCACCACCACGACAGCTTCGCGGGCTGGTGGTCACACCGGCACCGCTGGCTGGTCATCATCCGTCACTACTGGCCGGTCAACTACGCGCTCATGAACCTGGTGGACCTCGCCCTGACCTGGGGCATCGTGTACCTGGGGATCGCACTGTTCCAGGGCAGCGAGGTCCCTGTGGCGCTGGGTCCGCTGCTCGTGGCCCTGACGACAGCACTGCTCTCGACTGCGGCCGTCAACACGGTCCTGGCTCGCAACGAGAAGCTCTGGCGGTTCCCGTGGGTCGTCCTGGTCCAGGAACTGTTCCGCCTGCCGCTGGTCCTGCACAGCCTCGTCACCGACGAGATCGTGTGGCGGGGCAGGAGGTTCCGGGTCCACTCGGACGGTACGGCCAGCATCGTCGAGCCACGAGCAGTCGGTCATGGCACCGCGTGAGGAGGCGTGGGACTTCCCGGCCCCACGTCTCCGGACCCCCCGGGGTGCGATCCACGTCTGGCGCGCGTCGTTGGATCCGCCCGCACGCCGACTCGAGAGCTTGCTGCGCATCCTGTCGGATGCAGAACGCAGCCGAGCGGCGCGGTTCTGCTTCGAGCGAGATCGCCGGTGGTTCATCACCGGACGCGGCGTCGTCCGCATGATCCTGGGCTCGTACCTGACGATCCCCCCCGACCGTCTGCAGTTCCGCCCCGGCGGAACGGGGAAACCGGCGCTGTCAGCGCCTCAGGGTGGCGGCATGGAGTTCAGCGTGTCGCACTCCCGCGGGCTGATCCTCTGCGCGGTGACGTGCGACCAGCGGATCGGCATCGACCTCGAGCGGATCCGCACCCTCTCGAGCACGGGGTGCACGGCCGGGCGGGTTCTCTCGCCCCGCGAGCACACGGTCTTCCAGGCTCTCGCTCGTGAGCAGCGGCAGACAGCGCTCTTCCGTGGTTGGACCCGCAAGGAGGCCTACCTGAAGGCCTGCGGGGAGGGCCTGTCGCGATCGCTGGACCGCGTCGACGTCTCGCTGCCACCGTTCGAACCGGCGCGCAGGCTGACCGTCGACGGCGATCCCGGAGCCTCCTCCCGTTGGTGGCTCCGGGACCTCGCGCCGGCCCCCGGCTACGTGGCTGCGCTCGCCAACGAGGGGGACCAGGTACTCCCGATGACCTGCATGCAGTGGCCGGAGTGGTTCTAGCCCACGGACGATGCGGAGAGCTGACATGACGGTGGCTTCTGGTGGCGGCCGGTCGGGTCCGGCCGAGACACTTCGGGTCTTCCTGGCCAGCTGGTTCTTCACCAGCCTGTACGGCATGACGCTCGGTGAGTACGTGCGCCTGCTGCGGAAACACCACTTCGCGGTCGCTCCGGCGTACTGGCCGCGGGCGGCGTTCATGGCCGGCGCGGGAGTCGTGAACTCAGTCGTCGGTGGACACGAGACGAGGGTCTACGGGCCTGGACTGGCCGACGTCCAGATCGGGCCCCCTCTCTTCATCCTCGGGCACTGGCGCAGCGGGACGACGCACCTGCACAACCTGCTGGCCACCGATCCCCAGTTCGCCTATCCGAACGTCTACCAGGTGCTCAACCCCCACACGTTCCTCACCACCGAACGGTATTCCAAGGTCCTCTTCGCGTCTCCGAGGACGCGCATCATGGACGATGTACCCCTCAATGCCGAGGTGCCCTTCGAGGACGAGTTCGCGACCTGCGGAACACTGCACTCCCCGTTTCTGACCTGGGCGTTCCCGCGCGATGCCGAGCAGTACCACAGGTACTTGACATTTCGAGAGGTCCCCGAGTCGGAAGTCGCCGAGTGGATGACGGCACTGACGCTCTTCTACAGCAAGTTGACGTGGAAGTACGGTCGCCCGCTCCTGCTCAAGTCGCCGCCGCACACCGCCCGCATCAAGTTGCTCCTCGACACGTTCCCCGACGCGCGCTTCGTGCACATCCACCGCAATCCCTACGTGATATTCCAGTCCACGCAGCGACAGAACCAGGTGAGCCTCCGCACCATGGGTCTCCAGCACTTCGACGTCGGGCGTATCGCAGATGTGGTCATCGAGCGTTTCAAGATCATGTACGATGCGTTCTTCGAGGAGCGTTCGCTGATCCCTGAGGGTCGGTTCCACGAGGTGTGCTTCGAGGACCTCGAGAAGGACCCGGTAGGACAGGTGGAGCGGATCTACGACAACCTCGGCCTATCCGGCTTCGACGCCGTGCAGTCGCCCTTGCGGCGCTACGTCGACTCCATCACCAGCTATCGGAAGAACACGTATCCGGAGCTGTCGTCGTCACTGCGCCGCGATGTCGGGCGCGCCTGGCGGCGGAACTTCGAGGAGTGGGGATACGCCATTGGTTGACGCGGTGGGCAGGACGACGGAGCAGAACTCGGGCCGGCACGCGAGCACCCGCAGTCATCGGCCAGCACGGCGGGGCCGACCAGGCCGGGGCAGGGTGGTCGACGGCTCCCCGACCCGGTTGCCGGCGACGGCCGGCACCGGACGAATGCTCGGCGACCGGGCCGGTGGACCTGCTGCCCGGCCCGGCGGCGGCAGAGCACCTGGCGCAGCGACGCCTCCGACGCCGCGGCGTCCGGGCGGCCCGGCAGCCGCCGGGCCGTGCTCACGTGCCGCGGCAGCCCGCGCACCACCGCGGCCTGGTCAGCGACCGCGGCCGGGTCGGCGGTTGCGTGGCCGGGTCGGCGGTCGCGTGGCCGGGTCGGGCTCCGACCGGCACCGCTCCCGGCGCCGAGAGGAGCACCGAGCGCAGACAGTGATGGCGACCCCGCCGGTGACGCGGTCGGGAACCGCGTCCCTCCTCCCCCGGTCGGTGGCTCGTCAGCCACGGGCCCGGCCCCGCGCAGCCTCCTGTGACGGATCGGTCCTCTGGTCGGCGGATGGCGGTGCGTCGTCCCGCATCGGTCCGGAGGTGCGGTCCTGACGTGGGCGATCGCTCCAACGAGAGGCCTCGGCGTCCTGAGGTCGGCGATCCCCACGGGTGGGCTCTTCCAGATCGGATGGCCGTACGGCGCACCGCGGGCCCCTCGGCCCACGACTCGGGCGGCAGGCTGGAGGTCCGATGGGTTGGTGGGATCCGGCGATCGCCGCGGCCGGCTTGCTGGTCGGTGTCGTCGTCGGGCTGACCGGCATGGGGGCCGGTGCCCTGATGACCCCGATCCTCGTCTTCTTCTTCGGCGTCGCACCGCTGGCCGCGGTCTCCAGCGACGTCGTCGCCAGCTTCTTCATGAAGCCGGTCGGCGGGTTGGTGCACCTGCGCCGCGGCACCGTGCACCTCGGCCTGGTGCGGTGGCTGTGCCTCGGCTCGGTGCCGGGTGGCTTCTGCGGGGTGCTGCTGTTGCGGCTGATCGGGGACGGCGCCGACGTGCAGGACGTCATCCTGTTCGCGCTCGGCGCCGTCCTGGTGCTCGCCTCCCTGGGCATGGCGGCACGGGCCTACCTGGCACTCCTCGCACGGGAACGGGCCCGCACGAACTCGGGGGGCGACACCACAGCCCGGCTGTCGACGATCCGGCCACGGCCGCTCGCCACCGCGCTCGTGGGTGTCGGCGCCGGACTGGTCGTGGGGATGACGTCCGTCGGCGCCGGCTCGCTGATGATCGTCTGCCTGCTGCTGCTCTACCCCGCCCTGCAGGCCCGCCAGTTGGTCGGCACCGACCTGGTGCAGGCCGTACCACTGGTGGCCTCGGCCTCCCTGGGGCACCTGCTGTTCGGGGACTTCACCCTGGTCCTGACCGCCAGCATCCTCGTCGGTGCGATCCCCGGGGTCTGGCTCGGAGCGCGGATCTCGTCCCGGTCGACGGGCAGCCTCGCCCGCCGCGCGGTGCCGGTGGTCCTGCTCGCGTCCGGGGTCAAGTTGCTCGGCGCCCCGACCGCTGTGGTCCTGGTGATCGGCGGGGCGGCGGCCGTCGGGGGGACGGCGTTCTGGGCGTGGCTGCGGGTCCGCCACGGAGAGCCGGCATTCGTGTCCCTGCACCACAGCCGCCTGCGGAGGACGGCGTGACGCGGGCTGGATCAGCCCTGGAAGGGGATGCCGATCGGCACGGCCAGCCGAGAACGCAGTCGGAGTGCCAGCGTCTGGGGGCCGGCGAGCGAGTGGGTGTCGAAGAAGGTCACCTCGTTCATCCGGCCGGCCAGCGGCAGGACGCGGGAGTCGATGAGTGGACACGAGCGACCGTCGGCGTCGGCCAGCCGGTAGGCCTGCCGGAGGCTGCAGTGGACGTCGCCGTGCAGCCACGGCCAGGACAGGTGGAGGCTGACGCTGTCCAGCCACTCGGTCACGAGAAGGAGGTGGACCGGAGGGGTGCCGGGCCCCTCGACCACGATGCCGGGGGCGTGCACCTGCCGGACGTGACCGGTCTCGGCCCGCCAGATGGCCGTCACGCGGTGCTGCACGGCCACCACGCCCGCTGTGCGTGACGTCCCGGGCCCCGATCCGGTCGACCTGCCTGCACGGTTGATCCCGGTGGTGCGGCGAGGTCCCGTGCCGCAGGACGCGGACCACCGTGTGCAGGTCGCGGACGAGGACCGTCGGCTCGCCTGCCGCATCGCGGCGCTGACCTGCGCACCGTCGTCTCCGCTCTCCGGTGATGAGCCAGGCTCCGGGGCAGGCTAGCGGCCCGCGGTGGTCCAGCGGTCGAAACCCTCCCGCTCGGCTGCGCCGGCGTCATCGTCCGCGCCGGCTCCGCCGCCGGCGCCGGGCGCGGCGAGGACGTCCTCCGGCAGTTGCACCAGCGGCTCCTGCCGGCTCTGGGAGCCATGGTCGAGGACCTGCGCCCGCACCCCGGCGGCGCTGGACCCCCGTTGCCGACGTCTGTTCCGACACTTGCCACGCCCGGGCTGCCAGGCGCGACGTGTTGGTGCCCGGCGGTGTGACCGCCACCCTCGACGCTCTCGAAGCGACCTCCGCGCCGGGCGGCCCGGCCTGCTGTACCCGATGGTGGGCGTCGGCGCGCCGCTCGTGGTCAGGACCCGCGCGTCAGCGCACAGCGTCGGCCCGCACGGCAGGCCTCAGCAGCCCAGGAGCTCCGCGAGGACGTCGGCGGCGCGCTCGACGCCGGCGCGGTCGACACCGAGGTTGGTCACCAGCCGCAGCCGCTGCGGGCTGACCTGGGAGACCAGGACCCCCTGCGCCTTCGCCGCCTCGGCCACGACCGGCGCCGGGACGTCGTCCAGCCGCACGATGTTGGTGTGCACGGCGGCGGGGTCCGCGCCGAGCCGCTTCGCCAGCAGCTGGGCGTGCTCGTGGTCCTCGGCCAGCCGGTCGAGGTGGTGGTCGAGCGCGTACCGTCCGGCCGCGGCCAGCACCCCGACCTGCCGCATCCCGCCACCGAGCCGCTTGCGCCACAACCGGGCGGCGGCGATCCGCTCGGCGGAGGCGACGAGCACCGAGCCGATCGGCGCACCCAACCCCTTGGACAGGCACACCGAGGCGGTGTCGGCCAGCCCGCCGTAGGTGGCCAGGTCGACGCCGGAGGACACGGAGGCGTTCCAGATGCGCGCGCCGTCGAGGTGCACGTCGACCCCGGCCTGCCGCGACCAGTCCCACAGCGCCTGCAGCTGCTCCAGCGGCTGCACGAGGCCGCCGCCGCGGTTGTGGCTGTTCTCGACGGCCACGGCCGCCGTCGCGGTGAGGTGCCAGTCGCCGTGCGGACGCACCTGCTCGACGAGCGCGGCGGTGTCCAGCCGGCCGCCGTCGGAGACCACGGTGCGGGTGGAGATGCCGAAGAGCACCGCCGCGGCGCCCATCTCGTAGGTGACGATGTGCGCGTCGGCGTCGCAGAGCACCTCCTGGCCCGGCTCGCAGACCAGGCGCAGGCCGATCTGGTTGCCCATCGTCCCCGACGGCACGAACAGGCCGGCCTCGTGGCCGAACAGCCCGGCCACGTGCTCCTCGAGGGCGGTGACCGTCGGGTCCTCGCCGTAGACGTCGTCCCCGACCTCGGCCTCGGCCATGGCCCGGCGCATGCCGGGGGTGGGCTTGGTGACGGTGTCGGAGCGCAGGTCCACCTGCTCGGTCACTGCGGCCCCGTCCAGAGGCTCGTCCCGAGCCTGCGAGGGATGAGGAGGACGGGGTCCTTACCCACGCAGCATCTCCGCGACGAGGAAGGCCAGCTCGAGCGACTGCCCGGTGTTCAGCCGCGGGTCGCAGGCGGTCTCGTACCGGCTGTTGAGGTCCTCGTCGCTGATCTCCATGGCCCCGCCGAGGCACTCGGTGACGTCCTCGCCGGTCAGCTCGACGTGGATGCCGCCGGGCCAGGTGCCCAGCGCCCGGTGGACGTCGAAGAAGCCGAGCACCTCGTCGACGACCCGGTCGAAGTGCCGGGTCTTGTAGCCGGTGGACGACTCGTGGGTGTTGCCGTGCATCGGGTCGCACTGCCACACGACCTGGTGGCCGCTGGCGGTGACCTTCTCGACGATCGGCGGCAGGACGTCGCGGATCTTCCCGTTGCCCATCCGGCTGATCAGGGTGAGCCGGCCGGGGACGCCGTCCGGGTCGAGCCGCTCGACCAGCTCCACGGCCTGCTCCGGCGTGGTGGAGGGCCCGACCTTGACGCCGATCGGGTTGGCGATCCGCGACATGAACTCCACGTGCGCGCCGTCGAGCTGGCGGGTGCGCTCGCCGATCCAGACGAAGTGCGCCGAGGCGGCGTAGGCCCGGCCCTCGTGCACCCGCAGCAGCGCCCGCTCGTAGTCGAGGATCAGCCCCTCGTGGCTGTTGTAGAGCTCCACGCCGCGCAGCGCGGTGTCGTCGACCCCGCACGCCTTCATGAAGGCCAGCGCGCGGTCGATCTCCCGGGCGATGACCTCGTAGCGCACGCCCGCCGGCGACCTGGCCACGAAGTCCTTGTTCCAGTCGTGGACGGCGTGCAGGTCGGCCAGCCCGCCACGGGCGTAGGCGCGGATCATGTTCATCGCGGCCGCGGAGTTGGCGTAGGCGCGCACCAGCCGGTTCGGGTCGGGGATGCGCTTCTCGAGCACCGGCTCCAGCGAGTTGACCATGTCGCCGCGGTAGGAGGGCAGGCCGAGGGCGTCGGTGTTCGACGAGCGCGGCTTGGCGTACTGCCCGGCCACCCGGCCCACCTTGACGACGGGCACGCTCGCGCCGTAGGTCAGGACGACGGCCATCTGCAGCAGCGTGCGCGTGGTGCTCTGCAGGTGGGCGTCGGTGTTGAGGTCGAAGGTCTCGGCGCAGTCGCCGCCCTGGAGCAGGAACGCCCGGCCCTGCGCCACCTCGGCCAGCCGCGTGCGCAGCTCGTCGACCTCGCTGGGCGCCACGATCGGGGGCACCGAAGAGAGGGTGGACAGCACGGTGTCCAGGGCGGCGCGGTCGGGCCACTCCGGCTGCTGGGCGGCGGGCAGCTCCCGCCAGCGGTCCAGGTCGGGCAGCGCGGCAGCCGGCTCGGAGAGGGTCACGCCCTCAGAGGGTACCGGCGGCCCTCCCACCACCCTCCGAAGCGGCTCCCCTGCGGGGTCCCGCCGCGAGCCTGCGAGGGGGCAGGACGATCCTCTTTCAGCCGAAGAAGACCTCGACCTCGGCGTAGCGGTCGACGGGCACGAGCTTCAGCTGCGCGGTCGCCTCGGCCAGCGGCACCCGCACGATGTCGGTGCCCCGCAGCGCCACCATGACCCCGCTCGCGCCGTCGTGCACCGCGTCGAGCGCGGCCAGCCCGAAGCGGGTGGCCAGCACCCGGTCGAACGGCGAGGGGGTGCCGCCGCGCTGGATGTGCCCGAGGACGACGGCCCGCGCCTCCCGGCCGGTGCGCTGCTCGATCAGCGACGCCAGCGCCGTGCCGATGCCCCCGAGGCGGACGTGGCCGAACGCGTCGCGCTCCCCCGTCGCGAGCACCAGGTCGCCGTCCTTCGACGAGGCGCCCTCGGAGACCACCACGATCGGCGAGTAGCCGGAGTCGAAGCGGTGCTGGCAGTGCTCGACGACGGCGTCGACGTCGAAGGGCTGCTCGGGGATGAGGACGACGGTGGCCCCGCCGGCCATCCCGGCGTGCAGCGCGATCCACCCGGCGTGTCGGCCCATCACCTCGACGACGAGCGTGCGGTGGTGGCTGTCACCGGTGGTGTGCAGCCGGTCGATGGCCTCGGTGGCCACGCCGAGGGCGGTGTCGAAGCCGAAGGTGTAGTCGGTGGCATCGAGGTCGTTGTCGATGGTCTTGGGCACACCGACCACCCGGACGCCGGCCTCCGCGAGCTTCCTGGCCACGCCCAGGGTGTCCTCGCCGCCGATCGGGACGAGCGCGTCGATGCCCAGCCGCTCGAGCGTGGCGAGCACCCGGTCGCCGCCGCCCTGCAGCGCGTAGGGGTTGGTGCGCGACGTGCCCAGCACGGTGCCGCCGCGGGGCAGGATGCCGCGCACGGCGGCGAGGTCCATCGGCACGGTGTCGGCCTCGAGCACACCGCGCCAGCCGTCGCGGAAGCCGATCACCTCGTCGCCGCACTGGACGCTCTTGCGGACGATGGCGCGGATGACCGCGTTCAGGCCCGGGCAGTCGCCGCCCCCGGTCAGGATGCCGATGCGCATGGGGCCGTCCTCCGGGAAGGGTCGTGGGCCGACGGTCGTTGGCGGAGTCATGGTGGTGCAGGTCAGAGGCCGGATCGTATGCCCCACGTGATCGCTGTCACAGGGGCGACCGGCGCGCTCGGCCGACGTGTCGTCGATCGGCTCGCCGGCCGGGCCGACGCCCGGCTGCGGCTGGTCGTGCGTGACGCCGCGCGCGCCCCCCGCGTGCCCGGCGCGGAGGTGGTCGCCGTCCCCGCCGGGTACACCGACGGGCCGGGCCTGGCCGCCGCACTCGCCGGGGTGCACACCCTGTACCTGGTGTCGGCCGCCGAGGCCGAGGACCGGTTGCAGCAGCACCTCACCGCTGTCTCCGCGGCGGCCGCGGCCGGGGTGCAGCGGGTCGTCTACACCTCCTTCCTGGGCGCCGCGCCGGACGCAGTCTTCACCCTCGCCCGCCAGCACGCCGCCACCGAGGCGGCCCTGGCCGCCACCGGGGTGCGCACCACCGTGCTGCGGCACGCCATGTACGCCGACTTCGTGCCGTTCTTCGCGGTGCGCGAGGACGGGCAGGCGGTGATCGCGGCACCGGCCGGTGACGGGCGGGCGTCCTTCGTCTCGCGCGACGACCTGGCCGACGTCGCCGCCGCCGCCCTGCTCGACGACTCCCCCGCCCTCGACGGCTCCGTGGTCGACGTGACCGGGCCCGCCGCGCTGTCGCTGGACGAGGCGGCCGCCGTCCTGACCGAGGTCACCGGACTGCCCGCCGTCTACCGCCGCCAGACGGTCGAGGAGGCGTGGGTCACCCGGCGCCCGTCCGGGCACCCGGACTGGGAGATCGAGGGCTGGGTCACCAGCTACCTCGCGATCGCCGCGGGCGAGCTGGCCCGCGTGACCGACGCCGTGGCCACCCTGGCGGGCCACCCGGCGCGCACCGTCGCCGAGCACCTGCGGGCACACCCGGAGGACTGGGCCCACCTGCGCTCCTGAGCCCTACGACCGGAACCGTGGGGCCCGTAACCCCCAGTTGCGCAGTTCCGGTTCACAACCGGCCGCAACCGGGCGACCGGGACAGGCCGCTCGGGACGAACAGGGGTTGGACCGTTGCGCTGGGACATCAGGACCAAGGTGGTGGCACTCGCGACCGGGTGCGTCGTGGCCACGGGGATCACGGTGGGCGGGGTGAGCGCTTGGCAGAGCAGCGAGTTCGCCGACGAGGCCCGCGCCGACGTCGAGGAGCTCGTCGCCGACGACCTGACGCAGACCGCGGGCGGCGTCTACGACGTGGTGGCCACGCAGGGCGCCTCGACCGCGGCCAAGGTGGACTCCGACCTCGCCGTCGCCCAGCACGTGCTGGCGCAGGCCGGCGGGTTCCGGCTCGACCGCGGCACGGTCACCTGGCAGGCCAAGAACTAGTTCAGCGGCGAGGTGACGCCGGTCGAGCTGCCCCGTGCCGCGGCCGGCGGCACGTGGCTGGGCCAGAACACCGACCCCGGCGTGCCGACGCCGGTCGTCGACCAGGTCCGGGACCTCGTGGGCGGCACGGCGACGGTCTTCCAGCGGACCGGCCCGGCCGGCGACATGCTGCGCGTGGCCACGAACGTCGTGGGGGCGACGGGCTCGCGGGCGATCGGCACCTACATCCCCGCAACCAACCCCGACGGCGCGCCGAACCCGGTGCTGGCCGCCGTCCTCGCCGGGCAGACCTACCGCGGCAATGCCTTCGTCGTCGACTCCTGCTACGTCTCGGCCTACGCGCCGCTGTTCGACGGCGCCGGCCAGGTGGTCGGCATGGTCTACGTCGGCCAGAAGCAGCAGAACCTCCCGGCCTGCGCGAGAGCCTCGAGGGGACCACCGTCGGCGAGCACGGCGGGGTCGAGGTCTTCGGCGGCACCGGCGACCTGCGCGGCCAGGTGCTCGTGAGCCAGGGCGGGGTCCGCGACGGGGAGTCCCTGTTGGACGCGACCGACGCCGAGGGCACCCGCTGGGTCGAGCAGGTGGTCGACGCCGCGGTCGCGCTGCAGCCGGGCGAGCAGGCCACCGTCCGCTACGTCGACGCCGAGACCGGCCCGCACACCGTGCGGGTGGCGTACTACCAGCCGTGGAACTGGGTGATCACGACGATCGCCCGGGACAGCGACTTCGCCGGCCCGGTCGAGCACCTCGACGCCGGCCGCTCGGCGATGCTCACCGGGGTCGCCGTCGCCGCCCTGCTGGTCGCTGCTGCCGGTGGCGCACTCGCCTGGCTGGTCGGCCGCCGGCTGACCGCGCCGCAGGAGCGGCTGCGGGCGCGCATGGCCGAGATCGCCGACGGCGAGGGTGACCTGACCCAGCGGATGGACGAGTCCGGCCGCGACGAGGTCGGCGACCTGTCGCGGGCGTTCAACCGCTTCGTCGAGAAGGTCTCGGGGACCATCCGCGACGTCGGCGCGTGCGCCCGCACGCTGGCCGCCTCGGCCGGCACGGTCGCGACGGTCGCCGAGGGCCTCGGCGACCGGGCCGACCGCAGCCGCGACCAGGCCCGCACCGCCCAGGAGGCCGCCGGCGACATCAGCGCGGGCGTGACCTCCGCCGCGGCCGGCGCCGAGCAGATGGGCGCCTCGATCGCCGAGATTGCGCGCAGCGCCAGCGAGGCGGCCCGGGTGGGCCGGAGCGCCGCCGACCTCGCCCGGCAGACCGAGTCCACGGTGGCCACCCTGGGCGCGAGCTCGGCCGAGATCGGCGACGTCGTCAAGGTGATCGCCGCGGTGGCCGAGCAGACCAACCTCCTGGCCCTCAACGCGACCATCGAGGCCGCCCGGGCGGGCGAGGCGGGCAAGGGCTTCGCCGTCGTCGCCAACGAGGTCAAGGAACTGGCGCAGGAGGCCTCCCGGGCCAGCGAGGAGATCGCCCAGCGGGTGCAGGGCATCCAGGCGGACACCTCGGCGGCGGTGGGCTCCATCGGGCGCATCGCCGAGGTCGTGCGTGACATGAACGACCACCAGACCACGATCGCCAGCGCGGTCGAGGAGCAGACGGCGGTCACCAACGAGCTCACCCGCAGCGTCGGCGCGGCCGCCGACGCGGCCACGGCGTTCACCAGCACGCTCACCGCGGTCAGCGAGGACGCCGATCGCTGCGCCGAGGACGTGGACAACGCCCGCACCGCGGCCCGCGAGCTCGACCGGCTCTCGCAGGAGCTGACCCGCCTGCTGGGGGCCTTCACCGTCTGAGAGGACCGCTTTGGGTCCCCCCGAGCCCCTCGCGGGCCCGGACGGGCCCGTCGTCCATCAACATTCCGTTGACAACGCCGTGTTGAGAGATGATCCTCACGGGCGTGACCTCCCCCGGCGACGCCGATCAGGCGGCGGCCGAGGCCGACGCCCGCAGCCGGCTGCTCGGCGCCGGCGGCGCGGACCTGCCGCGGCCCCCGTGGCTGCACGGGAGCCAGCCGCCGTCCGCGGTGGACCTCGTGCACCTCGCACTGTGGCGGGCCCGGCGCGGCGCCGAGGACGACGCGGACCTCCTCGCGGCGCTGCGGCTGCTGCCGGCCGCCCGCGCCGAGCTTGACCAGCTCGAGGCCGCACTGCTGTTCACCGCCCGGTCCGCCGGACTGTCGTGGCGGCGGGTGTCGGAGGCGATGGGACTGGCGTCCCCGCAGGCCGCGCAGCAGCGGTTCGACCGGGTCACCGGCCGCGTGGACTCCCGCGGCGGCGACTGAGGTGGGCCACGCCTCCGACCCGGCGGACCTGGCCCTGCACGGTGTGCGCGTCCTCGGCTTCCCGACGACCGCGCGCATCGCCGCCCGCTTCGGCCTGGACCGGGACGCCGTCGAGGAGGACCTCCTCGACGCCGAGGCCCGCGGCTGGGTGCGCACGCTGACCTTCGGCGCCACCTCGGGCTGGTCGCTGACCGACGCCGGGCGAACCGAGGGCGAGCGCCGGCTCGCCGCCGAGCTGGCCCTAACCGGGTCCAGGGCGGCGGTCACGTCGGTGCACGCGCGTTTCTTGCCGCTCAACCGGCGCTTCGGCGTCGCCTGCACCGACTGGCAGGTGCGCCCCACGCGGCTGGACCCGATGGCGCTCAACGACCACACCGACTGGCGGTGGGACGAGCGCGTGCTGCGGACGCTGGCGTCCCTCGAGCGGGCGTTCCGCGACCTCTGCGACGAGCTCGCCGCGCTGCTGACCCGGTTCGACGGCTACGGCGACCGCTTCGCATCGGCGGTGCGCGAGGTGCAGGCGGGACGGCGTGCCTGGCTCGACGCCCCGGACCGCGACTCCTGCTCCCTGCTGTGGATCCAGTTCCACGAGGACCTGCTGGCCACCCTCGGCATCCCGCGCGGCTCGGACGCCTGACCGGTCAGCGCCGGGCGCCCTCCATCGCCTGCCACCGGGCCAGGTTGTACCGGGCGTCGACCAGCGCGTCGTGGGTGCCGCTCGGCCGGGGCGGCAGCGGCGGCTGCCCGAGGTCGTCCCAGCGCTGGCGCAGCTCGCGGGTGAACCGCGGGATCGGCCGCGGTAGCGCCGGCATCGCCCCCCACAGCTGGCAGAGCGCGACGTGGTCGTAGGCAGCGAACCAGGCCCACAGCTCGACCTCCTCGCCGGGGCCGGTGAGGAAGGCCAGCAGGTCGTCGCGGATGCGCTGCCGGCTGCGCCAGGCCCGGTCCGACGGCGGCGGCAGCTGGTCGAGCACGTTGCGTCGCACCCACGGGATTGCCCGGCGCTCGTCGAACTCGGTGCTGACCGCGTAGAACTCCCGGCCGGTCTCGTCCACGACGCCGACGGAGACGAGATCGATGGTGGTGCCGTCCTCGATGAACTCGGTGTCGTAGAAGAAGCGCCGCACCGCCTCACGGTAGGTGGCCGGGGGGCGGGCGCCCTTCGCGCCGCGGCGCCTCGCGGGGGACGCCGGGCTAGCGTGCCCCGGTGAGCCCGCCGCACCCGGACCTGCCGACCAGCATCCGCAACGAGGACCTGGTCGACTTCCTGCTCACCCGGTTCAACGAGGACGAGGAGGCCGCGCGGTTCGCCGCGCTGCGCGCGTCGCGGTCCAAGGCGTCACTGGTCGCCCACGTGCTGCGCGACGTGCGGGCCAAGCGCGACCTGGTCCACTACTTCCGCGACCTGGAGCAGCGGGGGCCGCGCGGGGCCACCATGGAGCACGCGCTGCGGTTGATCGCCCAGGCCTACGCCGACCACCCGCACTATCACGAGCACTGGCGGCCGTGAGAGCGGACTCCCTGCGTCCGCTCGCCCGCGTCCCGGAGGCCGCCGCCCCCCTGCAGGGTCCCGCCGCGGGCTCGCGAGTGGTGGGGCAAGCGGTCCTCCGTCAGCCGGCCAGGGACTCCGGGGCCCGGTCGGCGGCCTCGTCGGCGAGCGGCTGCAGCCGGCTGACGACCTCCGACGCGCTGGCACCGCTGGCGTCCATCGACTTCTTCACGCGGGCGCCGTAGACATCGACGTACTCCTGCTCCGACAGGGTCATGATCTCGTACATGATCTCGTCGGTGACCGAGCGCTCGACGAAGCGGTCGCCGGCCAGGCCCTCGTAGCGCGAGAAGTCCAGCGGCTCGCCGAACCGGACGGTCACCGCCGGGACGTTCCAGCCGACCAGCGGCAGGCGGCGCGGCCGGTAGGTCATCGCGACGGGAACGACGAGCACCCCGGTCTCCAGCGTCATCCGCGCCACGCCGGTCTTGCCGCGGTAGAGCCGGCCGTCCGGCGACCGGGTGCCCTCGGGGTAGATGCCGAGCAGCCGGCCCTGCCGCAGGAGGCGCAGCCCGGTCTGGATGGCGGCCTCGGCGGCCGAGGCGCTGGACCGGTCGATCGGCACCTGGCCGGCGCCGGTGAAGAAGGCCCGCTGCAGGAAGCCCTTCACGCCGTGGCCGGTGAAGTACTCGCGCTTGGCCAGGAAGGTCACCCGCCGGCGCACCGACATCGGCATGAAGACCCAGTCGGCCGCGGACAGGTGGTTGCTGGCCAGGATCGCCGCACCGCGGGGCGGCACGTGCTCCACGCCCTCCGCCCGTGGGCGGATCACCAGCTTCACGACCGGGCCGAGCGCCACGAACTTGAGGAACCAGTAGAACAACACGCCTCCCTCGGGGGCTGCCAGACTATTGATCCCGGAGGCGGAAGGACAATGCCACCCCCGCAGCACCCTTTCCCACCGGCTCGCCCGCCGGCCGTCGAGGAGGTCCCGTGCCCCAGCCCGCCCCGATGACCGGCGCCCCCGCGGCCGCCCTCCCCCGCCGGGCGGAGGCGTGAGCGCCCGCGGGCGGGGCCGCCGGGACAACGGCCTCGACGCCGCCCTGTGGACCCCGCTGCGCGACGTCGACCCGCGGGTCGGGGAACACCTGCTCGACGTGCTCCGGGAGGCCGGGGTGGCCGCCTACCTGGAGCCGTCGGCCGACGTCGAGCCCTACACCCGGACCGTCTCGCTGCCCAGCCCGCCCAGCGACCGGCTGTTCGTCGACCGGGCCCGCACCGGCGAGGCCCGCGCCCTGGTCGACGAGCACGCCGACGACCACGTCGCCGAGCGCACCCGCGCCCGGCAGTCCGCGCGGCGCGACGTCGACGAGGACGCCGAGTGGGCGCGCATCGTGGCCGCCTTCGAGGCCGAGCACGGGCGCACCGCCGTCGACGAGGCCCCGGCCGACGCCCCGCCCCCGGCGCCGGCCGAGCCGTCGGTGCTCGACCGGCCGGAGGAGCACTACGAGCCGCCGCCGCCCCCGCCGGTGCCGGCCCCGGCGCCGGCCTCGCTGTACGCGGTGCTGCTCATCGCCGCCGGCGCGGTCCTCGTCGTGGCGCCCCGGGTGGTCGGCCTGTCCGCCGACCTCGGGCTGGTGCTGGGCGTGGCCGCCGTCGCCGGCGGGGTCGGGGTGCTGCTGTCGCGGATGCGCGAGCGCAGCACCGACGACGGCGACGACGGCGCCGTCGTCTGAGGACGAGCACTGTCGTGAGGAGTGGGGGCCCGGAGGGTCCCCGCGAGGAACGACGCAGCAGCTCAGCCCCACGGGGGGACGGCACCTGGCCGCGAGGTCGTGACGAGTGGGGGCCCGGAGGGTCCCCGCGAGGAACGACGCAGCAGCTCAGCCCCACGGGGGGACGGCACCTGGCCGCGAGGTCGTGACGAGTGGGGGCCCGGAGGGTCCCCGCGAGGAACGACGCAGCAGCTCAGCCCCACGGGGGGACGGCACCTGGCCGCGAGGTCGTGACGAGTGGGGGCCCGGAGGGTCCCCGCGAGGAACGACGCAGCAGCTCAGCCCCACGGGGGGACGGCACCTGATCGCGGTGTCGCCCGGTAGGGCGACGGTGTGATCGCGAGGTCGCCCGGTAGGCCGAGGGTTGCTACGCCTGACCCTCGGCGACGGCGCGGCGGACCAGGTCGGCCGCGCCCACGATCCCGGCCTGGGCGCCCAGCCGGGCGCCCACGACCCGCGGGCCGGGACGGAAGCCGCGGCCCGGCAGCGCCCGCTCCAGCCGCTCGCGCGCCGGGCCGAGCAGCATCTCGCCGAGCACGCTGACCCCGCCGCCGATGACGACGACCTCGGGGTCGAGGACGGCGGCGAGGTCGGCGATCCCCTGCCCCAGCCACGAGCCGACCTCGGCGAGCAACTCCAGCGCGAGCGGGTCGCCCTCGGCGGCGGCGGTCGCGACGTGCTCGCCGGTGAGCCGGTCGGGGTCGTCGTCCACCCGTTCGAGGAGCAGCGCCGCCGCGGCCGGGGAGCTGCGGGCGACCTCGCGCGCGGTCTGCCCCAGCGCCGTGCCGCTGGCGTACTGCTCCCAGCAGCCGCGGTTGCCGCACGCGCACAGCCGCCCGTCGGGGACGACGCGCATGTGGCCCCACTCCCCCGCGACGCCGTGCGAGCCGCGGTGCAGCCGGCCGCCCATGACGATGCCGCCGCCGATGCCGGTGCCGAGGGTGATCATGAGCGCGAGGTCGGCCCCGCGGGCGGCGCCGTAGCGGTACTCGGCCCAGGCCGCGGCGTCGGCGTCGTTGCCCACCCACATCGGCCGCTGCAGCCGGGCGGCGAGGTCCTTGCGCAGCGTCGAGTGCCGCCAGGCCAGGTGCGGGCTGAACAGCACGGTGTCGCCGGTGCGGTCGAACCAGCCGGCCGCGCCGACGCCGACGCCGACCAGCGGCCCGTCGTGCCCGCGGGCGAGGACCTCGACCACCGCGGCGATGGCGTCCTCGGTCTCCACCACCGACGAGCCGGGGGTGGCCCGCCGCGCGGTCGCCAGGACCGTGCCGTCCGGGGCGACGACGCCGCCGGCCACCTTCGTGCCGCCGATGTCGATGCCCAGGGCGGGCAGCGTGGCGGCGTCGCCCGCGGGGGTCTGCACGGCCACTCAGGCGATCTCGATGTGCTGGACCGGCGCGGCCGGCGCCACGGGCTCCTCCGCCTCGGCCTCCGGCGCGGGAGCCGAGGCCCGCTCGGCGACGGTGCGCAGCGCCGCTGCAGCGGCGGTGAGGACGTCGGCCAGCGCGTTCGTCACCTCGGGGCGCTCGCCGCGCACCACGGCCGCCACCTGGCACACCGGGCACCAGCGGCAGTCGGTCGGATGGGCCCCGGCGGCGTCGGGTTCGCGCAGGGCCGAGCCGAGGGTCTCGCCCAGCCCGGTCACCAGCCGGCGGGCCTGCTCGACCCAGTCCGGTGCGTCGTTCATGGTGTGCTCCCCTCGGCGGCCAGCAGGTCGGCCGGCCACAGCTGCGGATCGGGTGTGAAGGAGACCTCCAGCTGCGCCCGTGCGGTGCCCGCGTCGGCGAGCGCGCCGCCGGTGACCACGCAGCGGCGCAGCAGTGAGTCCAGCCGGACGGACCGGCGCGTCCCGGCGACGGTCACGACCAGGTCGTCCTGCCAGCGGGTCAGGTCCAGGCCGGCGCGCTCTGCCCAGGGCAGCGGCAGCACCAGCCGGCGGACGCCCTCGGCCCGGTCGACCGACGGGGCCAGGGCTGCGGCCGGCGCGACGCCGTCCCCGCTGGACAGGAGTGCGGCCAGCGCCGCGGCCTCCGCCGGCTCGCGCGCGGACTCCGTCACGCGGCGCAGCGGGGCCAGCTCGGCGAGGGCGGCGAGGGCGGCGTCCTGCTCGGCGGCGCGCACCGCCCACCACTCCCCCCGGCCGCCGTCCGGCAGCACCCGGGCGAGGACGGCGACCGGCTGCTGGCCGTGCAACGCCAGCGCGGTCACCGCGCGGCGCAGCGCCGGGACGGCGCCGGCCCGCGGCACGGCGACCAGCCGCACCTCGGTGGCGGCCGGGTCGTCCAGCGGCAGCCGGTCCAGCGCCGCCTCCAGGGGCGGGAGGGCGTCGAGGACGGCGTCGACGGGTCCGCGCGACGCCGCACCGGAGCGCACCGCGGCGGTCCGGACGGCGCCGAGCACCCGGACCCGCGTGGGCAGTGCCTGGTCCAGCCACCACCGCAGCGCCCCGGGCAGGCCGACCAGCGCGGTGCCCGCCTCCAGCGGGCCGGCGTCGACGACCACCGTGTCGGCCTCGTCGTCGGCGGCCGCGCGGGCCAGCCGGGCGAGCAGGGCCAGCTCCGCGGACCCCGGCAGCGGCACCACCGAGGTGGGCGGAGGTGGCGTGAGCCCGGGGACGGCGCCCAGCGCGTCACCGGCCGACGTCCACAGCGACTCGGCCGCGGCCAGCGGCGAGACCGACGCCACGGCCAGCCCGGGGACGCCGTCCAGCCCGGCGGGGCGCGGGCCGGGACGGGTGAGCAGCAGCGTGCGGGTGCCGGCGGCCGCCGCTCGGACGGCGGTGGCCGCCGCGAGGGTCGAGGTACCGGCCCCACCCGGGCCGGTGAGGAGGAGCGTGCGCACCTGCCGCCTAGCCCTCCACGCGCTTCTTGAGCTCCTTGAGGGCCGTGTCGAGGATGACCTTCTCGGCCTTGCGCTTGATCATCCCGAGCATCGGGATGGAGAGGTCGATCGCGATCGTGTACGTCACCTCGGTGCTGCCCGGCGCGGTCTCGGCGAGGGCGTAGGAACCCTCCTGCCGCTTCTGCATCTGCCCCTGCACCAGGTGCCAGGACACCCGCCGGTCGCCCTCCCAGGTGTACTCGAGGACGTAGTCGTCCTTGACCGCACCGGCGTCGAGCACGAAGTGCACGCGGCGGGCCCGGCCCTCCGATCCGGCCTCGAGGACATCGACCCGCTTGGCCGCAGCCACCCACTCCGGGTAGGACGGGAAGTCGGCGATCACCGCCATGACGTCGGCCGGTGGTGCGGCCACCGTGATCGACTGGGTGGACTGGTCGGCCATGCGGAGCAGGCTAACCGCTCGGCCTCACCCGAGCGGGCTGCGACGGCCGCTGTCCCTACTCACGGGTAGTGAGCAGCGGCTAGATTTCTCCGGGACGGCCCCGCGTCGGGGTCCGGGCGACGGCGCCCGGACCGGGCGGGCAGGAGAGGACGAGGCGTGCGCGAGTTCAGCGTCCCCGCGACCACCGAGGTCGGCTCGGACGAGGCCCTGACCGACATGCTGGTCGAGAACGTCACCCGACACGGCGACGACACCGGCCTGCGGCGCCGGGTCGACGGCCGGTGGGTCGACGTGACGTGGCGGCAGTTCGGCGAGGAGGTCCGCGGCGTCGCCAAGGGCCTGATCGCCGCCGGCGTGGCCGCCGGGGACCGCGTCGCTCTGCAGGCCAAGACCCGGTACGAGTGGACGGTGTTCGACTTCGCGATCTGGACCGCCGGCGGCGCCGTCGTCCCGATCTACGAGACCTCCAGCCCCGACCAGGTCGCCTGGATCCTGTCCGACTCCGGCGCCACCGCCATCGTGGTGGAGCGTGACGAGCATGCCGCGGCCGTCGAGTCCGTCCGCGACCAGGCGCCGGACCTCGCGTCCGTCTTCGTCATCGACGACGACGCCGTCGGGACCCTCACCGTCGCCGGCCAGGACGTCCCCGACAGCGAGCTCGACGCCCGCCGCGCGACCCTGACCGCCGACAGCCTGGCGACGCTGATCTACACCAGCGGCACGACCGGCCGGCCCAAGGGCTGCGAGCTCACCCACCGCAACTTCCTCTTCGAGGTCGGCAACGGGATGAGCCTGCTGGGCCGCTTCATGAACCCGGAGGGCTCGCTGCTGCTCTTCATCCCGCTGGCACACGTGCTGGCCCGCGTCCTGCAGGTCGGCGCGGTCAAGACCCGCACCGTCATCGGTCACACGCCGGACGTGAAGAACCTGGTCGAGGACCTCGGCGAGTTCCGGCCGACCTTCGTGCTCGCCGTCCCCCGGGTCTTCGAGAAGGTCTACAACGGCGCCAAGGCCAAGGCGGAGGGCGACGGCAAGGGCAAGATCTTCGACAAGGCCGCCCAGGTGGCGATCGACTGGTCGCGCGCCCAGGACACCGGCGGCCCCGGCCTGGCGCTGCGTGCGCAGCACGCGCTATTCGACCGGCTCGTCTACGGCAGGCTGCGCGCCGCGCTCGGCGGCCGATGCCAGGGCGCCATCTCCGGCGGCGCCCCGCTGGGCGAGCGGCTGGGCCACTTCTTCCGCGGCATCGGCGTTCCCGTCTTCGAGGGCTACGGCCTGACCGAGACGACCGCCGCCGCGTCGGTCAACCACGACGACGCGCTGCGCGTCGGCACCGTCGGCCGCCCGCTGCCCGGCGTCGGCTTCGCGATCGCCGAGGACGGCGAGATCCTCATCCGCGGCGGCATCGTGATGCGCGGCTACTGGAAGAACGAGGCCGCCACTGGCGAGGCCATCGACGCCGACGGCTGGTTCCACAGCGGCGACCTCGGCGAGATCGACGCCGACGGCTTCGTGAAGATCACCGGGCGCAAGAAGGAGATCCTGGTGACCGCCGGCGGCAAGAACGTCGCCCCGGCCGTGCTCGAGGACCGGCTGCGCGCCCACCGCCTGGTCAGCCAGTGCATCGTCGTCGGTGACCAGCGCCCCTTCATCGCCGCGCTGGTCACCCTCGACGAGGAGGCCCTGCCGCTGTGGCTGCAATCCAGGGGCAAGGACGAGGGCCTCACCGCGGCCCAGCTGGCCGAGGACCCCGACGTGCGCGCCGAGATCGAGGCCGCGGTGGCCGACGCGAACAGGGCAGTCTCCCAGGCCGAGGCGATCAAGAGGTTCCAGGTGCTGGGCACCGACTTCACCGAGGACAACGGGATGCTGACCCCGAGCCTGAAGCTCAAGCGGTCCGTGGTGCTCAAGGAGTTCGACGCCGAGGTGGAGGCCCTCTACAACCGCTGACAGAGGACCGTCCTCTCCACCCCTCGCACGCTCGGGGCGGGGCCCAGGACGGGGCCGCGGGTCCTGCAGAGGGCCTAAGGCTGCAGGAGGCCGGCGAAGGTGTCGGCGATCGACGTCCAGGACCAGCGCTGCTCGACCCACGCCCGGCCGGCCGCGCCCATCCGCCGCGCGCGCCCCGGGTCGTCGAGCAGCCCGGTGAGCACGGCGGCCACCGCGTCGGGTGACCGCGGGTCGCCCACCACGTGCCCGGTGACGCCCTCCTGCACCGTCTCGGGGGCGCCGCCGGAGGTGCCGGCCACCACCGGCCGGCCGCACGCCGCCGCCTCGAGGTAGACCATGCCCAGCCCCTCCACGTCCAGCCCACCGCGGCGGGTGCGGCAGGGCATGGCGAAGACGTCGCCGGCGGCGTAGTGGTCGGGCAGCTCCTCCAGCGGCACCGGCCCGGTGAGGACGACGGAGCCCGTCAGCCCGCGCGCGGCCACCTCCCGGCGCAGCCGGTCCTCCAGCGGGCCGCCGCCGACCAGCAGCAGCCGCGCCCCGGGGTGCCGGGCCAGCACCCGCGGCCAGGCCGCGACCAGCACGTCCTGGCCCTTGCGGGGCACCAGCCGCGACACGCAGGCGACGACGGGCGCATCGCCCAGCCCGTACCGCGCCCGGACGGCCGCCCCGTCGACGTCCGGGGTGAAGCGGTCGACGTCCACGCCGGGCGACAGCTGCGCCATGCGGGTGACCCCGCCCACTGCCGGCGCCAGCCGGTCGCGGGTGTAGTCGCTGATGTAGGTCAGCACGTCGAGGCCGGCGGCGATCCGCCGCATCAGCTGCCGCGCGCCGGGCAGCGCCACCCAGCCGGTCTCGTGGCCGTGGGTGGCGCCGACCAGGTGCCGCACCCCGGCGTCCCGGAGCGCCGGCGCGAGCAGGCCCAGCGGAGCCGCGGCGCCGAAGAAGGCGGTGCCGCAGCCGTGCCGGCGGGCCAGCCCGGCCGCGGCGCGGGCCACCCCGGGCGTGGGCAGCAGCACGCCCGTCGGGTGCCGGACCACCTCGTAGGGCAGGGCGGCGTCGTGGGCCTCCCAGCCGGGCGAGCGGGAGGCGAGCACCGCCAGAGACTCGGGCGGGCGGCGGGCCAGCAGCGCGGCGACGAAGGTCTGGATGCCGCCCTGGCGCGGCGGGAAGTCGTTGGTGACGACCAGCGTCCTCACCCGGCGTCCGCCAGCCGCCGCCAGTCCTCCGCGAAGGCGATCCGCTGCGCGCCGGTCGGGTGCGAGCCGAAGAACCACTGCCAGGCCGCGGGCGGGTCCGGGTCGCTGAGGTTGGTGGCGGCCAGCCCGCGCTGCATCGAGGCGAACGCCCCGGCGTCCCCGGTGAGGTCGAGCGCGCGCAGGTCCGCCCGCGTCTCCACCTGCCGGGAGACCAGGTTCTGCACCGGTGTGCTCAGCAGCCCGCCCACCGACAGCAGGAGCAGCAGCAGCGGGACGACGGCCGGGTCGGCGGGCGACCGCGCGCCCACGCGGCGCAGCAGCGGCGTCCAGGAGAGCAGCCAGCCCGACAGCGCCACGGCGGCCCCGGCCCCGAGTGCCCCGACCAGCGTGCCGGTGAGCACGTCGCGGTGGACGACGTGGCCGAGCTCGTGCGCGACGATCGACTCGACGCCCTCGTCGGGCAGGCGTTCGAGGGTCGTGTCGTAGAGGACGATGCGGCGGGTCGAGCCGAAGCCGGAGACGTAGGCGTTGAGCGCCGTCGTGCGCCGGGAGGCGTCGGAGACCAGCACGTCCTGCACCGGCGTGCCGTTCTCCTGCGCCAGGGCGAGCAGCTCGGTGCGCAGCTCACCGGCGGGCAGCGGCGCGAAGCGGTTGAACGCCGGCTCGATGACCACCGGGTAGAGGAACGACCCGACGACGACGAAGCCGGCCGCCACCGCCGCACCCCACGCCCACCAGGTGCGCGGCGCCCGCCGCACCAGCCAGAGGAGGGACAGCAGCGCCAGAGCGGTGACCGCGGCGCCGATGGCGGTCGAGACCGCGACGTCGCGCAGCCACAGCCCCCAGCTCCGGGTCGAGATGCCGTACCGGTGGCGGACCACCTCCGCGTACGCCGACACCGGCAGGGTGGCCAGCCGGCCGAGGACCACCACCGCCGCCGTGCCGAGAAGCACCTGGGCGACCCGCCCGCCGCCGAACGGTCCCGCCACCGTCCGCACCAGCCGTGCCCCGAGCGGGGTCAGCCCCAGCGCGGCGGAGACCGCCAGGCCCAGCAGCAGCGAGGTCAGCGAGGCCGGGCGCAGCGCGCCGGCGTAGGCCTCGGCCCGGGCCAGGAGCTCCGGCGGCAGGACCGACGACGGGTCCGCCGGAGTGCGGCCGCCGGCCGGGTCGGGCAGCAGGGCCCACGGCGTGACGACCACCAGGACGACGACGAGCGCGGCGCCGAGCACGACCGCGGCCACCAGCGCGGCCCGGCGGGAGCCCACCCCGCCCGCCTCGCTCACGCGGCCGATCCTAGGTCGGGCCGAACGGCGGCCGGGACGGCACCTGGCCGGAGTCGACCGGTCGCGGGGGGTCGGGAGGACCTCCCCACCGGGACACGGACAGCGGCTCAGCGGCGACCGGGCAGGGCCCTCGGGTGTCGGGTCGAGGAATGGGGGCCGGAGGCCTCCGCGACGAGGCCCGGGAGGAGCTCCACGCCCGTCGGGTACGGCTCCTGGCCGCGGTGTCGGCCGGTGGGCCGACGGTGACCACGGACCGTGGGTTCGGGGTCCCTTCTGGTCGGCGCCACGTCGACTGCCGCCCGCACGACGCGCACGGACCGCCGTCGCACCCCGCTCACCCGGTGCGCCGTCCCACGGCCGGGCCGCCGGCCCGACGCTGCGGTGCCGCCCGCCGGACCGGAGCCGGCCGCGTGGCGGGCCGGTGGCGCAGCGGCGGCACCAGACCGGCGTCCGCCAGCACCTGCACGGCGCGGCGCTCGACCTCGTCGAACTCCACGACCACCCCGGGCGGCAGCACGACGACGTCCTCGGCGGACAGCCGGTCCTCCTGCCGGCCGGTCATCGGCACCACCGTCGGGTCGCTCCCCTGCCAGCCCGGCGGCGCCCCGAGGAGCACGGTGACGACGCAGTCGCCGCAGCCGGTGCCGCGGGCGCTGCAGGTGTCGCAGTCGATGTACACGTCCACTCCTCTGCTGGCCGACCCTCGTCGGGGAAGCCGTCCGTGGCTCCGGTCGATCCGGGCAGGACGCTAGGAGCGGGCACCGACAGTTCCGGGTCAGGCGCCGGCGTACTCCCAGTGCCAGGGTTCCTCGCGGCCGTTGCCGGGGTCGGCCCACCGCGGGTGGCGGAAGCCGAAGCGGCCGGCGTTGGCGACCATCCACGCGTACTGCGCCGTCCCGAACCGCTCGACGCCACCGCACAGGTCGACCGCCAGGCCCCAGCCGTGGTCGCTGGTGCCCGGCACCGCCGCGAGCGCCGGCTTCTCGCCGTACAGCTGCACCTGTCCGGCGTAGCTCCGGTAGGAGTCGGTGAGGCACAGCGGTGTCCCGAAGACGCCGGCGTAGGCGCTGCTCATCGCCCGGTAGGCCGCCGCCGCGTCGCAGCGCAGCAGGTGGCCGGCGACCCCCGGCGGGCACATCGCGCTCGGCGGGACCAGCCCGTTCGGGAAGCCGCCCCACGCCCGCCCGCCGGACGTCTCGGGCGGGTACCGCACGTCGCCGCACTCCACGGGCAGCGGCCCGCCGGACGGTTCGGTCGCGGGGGCGGCCGCGCGGAGCCCGAGGCTGGGCCGCCCGGCACCGAGCACCCGGTCGGCCCCTGGACGGCCGACCACCACGGCACCGGCGCGGGCGTCGGCCGCCAGCACCGTCCGCCCGTCGAGGGCGATGCCCACGTTGCCGGGACCGGACCGCCCGGCGCCGAGGAAGACCAGGTCCCCCGGGAGGACGTCGGCCGGGTCGACCGGCGTGGTCCTCGCGTGGAGCCCCGCCTGGTCGTCCGGGAGGTCGATCCCCACCGAGGCGTAGACGGCGTGCACCAGCGATCCGCAGGACCACGCGTCCGGCCCCGCCGCTCCGGAGGCGTAGGGCAGCTCCAGGGCGTCAACCGCGGCGCTGACCGCGGCGACCGCCTCGGCGGAGGGGACGACCAGGGGACCCGGTCCGCCGGGCAGCTGGGCCGCCCCGGCCTGCACGCCGCCGCCGGACGCCGGCACCGGCACCAGCCCGTCGGGCAGGCCCGCCGCCGGGTCGCGCAGCGCCGCGGCGGGCGGCGGCGCGACGCCGGCCGCGGCCAGCTCGGCGAGGTACCCGTGCCAGTCGGCAGCCGCCTGCCGGCCGGCCGCCCGCTGCTCCTCCCGCTGCCGGCCCAGCTGCCGGTCGACGGCGGCGACGGCGGCCTCCAGGTCCCGGCTCGCCGCGGCCGCGGCCGCCTCCAGCTCGGCGGTCTCGGTCGTGAGCTCTCCCGCTCGCGCACGGGCGGTCTCCCGCGTCCGCTCCGCCTCCGCCCGCCGCGCCGCCGCCTCCTGCCGTCGACGCTCCGCCGCGCCGACCACCGCGGCCGCGTGCTGCTCGGCCGCGTCGAGCAGGCCCGCCGCGGCGACGACGTCCCCGGGACCACCACCGGACAGCAGCACCGACAGCGGCGTGACCTCGCCCGCGTCCCGGTACACCGCCGAGGCGTGCCGGGCCACCTCGGCCCGCGCCCGCGCGAGGTCGGCGTCCGCCGCGACGATGTCGGCCTCCGCCTGCGCCGCGGCGGCCTCGGCAGCGGCGAGGGCCTCCCGGGCCGCGAGGACCCGGGACTGCCGCTCCTGCAGCTCGGCCTGCACACCGGCGGCGCGCCGCTGCAACTCGTCGAGCTCGGGGCTGTCCAGCAGGCTGGCGGTCGCGACGCCCGAGCCCGTCGGGTCGGCTCCCGCGTGCGCGGTCGGCAGCAGGACGACGGCGAGCGCGACGACGCCCAGCGACAGGGCCGCCACCACGCGGGACCGGGGGAGCGAGTGCATCGACCACCTCTGCGGCTCGGGACCGCAGCGGTCCGACGACGAGATGGTGTCGGGGGTCAGGCGCCCCCCACCAGGGCACGTCGGACCGTTCCCCCCGGACGAGCGAGGTCTCCCCCGCCCGCCCCGGACCCGGCGCGCGTCCCCGGGACTGTCAGCACCGCGACCTACCGTCCGCCCGTGCGCCCTTCCCCCGCCCGGCCGGTGCCGCTCTCCCCCGCTCGCCTGGCCGGGACGGCGGCCCGCGCCGCCGCCGGGCTGCCCCGCTACGAGCAGGCCACCATCGACGAGCTCGGCACCCCGCTGGCGGAGGTCACCTTCGTCGTGGTCGACCTGGAGACCACCGGCGGCTCGCCGAAGGACTGCGCGATCACCGAGATCGGGGCGGTCAAGGTGCGCGGCGGGGAGGTGCTCGGCGAGTTCCAGACCCTCGTCGACCCCGGCTGCGAGATCCCGCCCTACATCAGCGTGCTCACCGGGATCACCTCGACGATGGTCGCCGCGGCCCCGCGGATCGGCGCCGTCCTGCCGCACTTCTTCGAGTTCGCCCGCGGCGCGGTGTTGGTCGCCCACAACGCCCCCTTCGACCTCGGCTTCCTGCGGGCCGCCTGCGCGGAGAACGGCATCCCCTGGCCGGCCACGGCCTCGGTCGACACCGCCGTCCTCGCCCGCCGGCTGCTCACCCGCGACGAGGTGCCCAACTGCAAGCTGGCCACCCTCGCGCCGTACTTCCGCACCAGCACCGAGCCCTGCCACCGCGCGCTGGCCGACGCCCGCGCCACCGTCGACGTGCTGCACGGGCTGTTCGAGCGGCTGGGCCCGCTGGGCATCACCACCCTCGAGGAGCTGACCGGCCTCACCCGGCAGGTCGACCCCGAGCGGCTGCGCAAGCGGCACCTGGCCGACGACGTCCCGCACGGCCCGGGCGTCTACCTGTTCCGCGGCCCCCGCGACGAGCCCCTCTACGTCGGGACGTCGACCGACCTGCGCAGCCGGGTGCGCAGCTACTTCACCGCGGGCGAGCAGCGCAGCCGGATGACCGAGATGGTGGCGCTCGCCCAGCGCGTGGACGCGATCCCGTGCGCGCACGACCTCGAGGCCGCGGTCCGCGAGCTGCGGCTGATCGCCGAGCACAAACCGCGCTACAACCGGCGCTCCCGCTTCCCCGAGCGCGCGCTGTGGGTGCGGCTGACCGAGGAGCCCTTCCCGCGGCTGTCGGTGGTGCGCCGCGTGCGGCCGGGCGCCGGGGTCTTCCTCGGGCCCTTCCCCGACCGGCGCGCGGCCGACGCCGCCGTGGCCGCCGTCCACGAGTCGCTGCCGCTGCGCCAGTGCACCGGCCGGCTGTCGGTGCGGGTGCTCGGCACCGCCTGCGCGCTGGCCGGCATGGGCCGCTGCGGAGCGCCGTGCACCGGCGCCCAGTCGGTCGAGGAGTACGGGGCGGTCGCCGCCGTCCTCCGCACCGCGGTGGCCGCCGACCCGCACGGGCTCCTGGCTCCGCTGCTGGGGCGGGTGGAGCGGCTGGCCGGCGAGGAGCGCTACGAGGACGCCGCCGTGCTGCGCGACCGCGTCGCCACCCTCGTGCGCGCGGTGCGGCGGCGGCAGCGGCTGGAGTCCCTCGCCGCGGTGACCGAGCTGGTGCTGGCCCGCCCGGACGGCGAGGGCGGCTGGCAACTGTCCGTCGTGCGCCGGGGGCGGCTGGTGGCCGCCGGGTGCGCGGCCCGCGGCGTCTCGGTGCGGGCCACCCTCGAGGGGCTGCTGGCGACGGCGGAGACGCCGGTCGGCCCTGACGGCGAGCTGGCCGCCTCGGTCGACGAGACCGAGCTGGTGCTGCGCTGGATGGAGAAGCCCGGCACCCGACTGGTGCAGGTCGACGGCACGCTGGCCTGCCCGGTCCCCGGCACGGGCGGCTACACCGGCTTCCTCGACCGGGTGGAGGCCGGCCGCGCCGGGCGCGACCCGTTCGCCGACGGCCGCTCGCTGGGCACCCGGGCCCGGCCCGAGCGGGTCTCCCCCGGGGCCGCCATGAGCCGGTGACCTGCTGGAACGGCTCTCCTGCAGGGGCCCGCGCCGAGCCGGTGACGTGCCGGAACGCCCCCGCTGCAGGGACCCGCCGCGAGCGGAGCGAGTGGTGGGGGGCAGCGGGGTCCTTCTAGCATCCCCGGCGTGATCACCGCCATCGTCATGATCGACGCGGCCACCGACGCGATCCCCGAGGTGGCCGAGGCCGTCGCCGAGCTCGACGGGGTCAGCGAGGTCTACTCCACCGCCGGCGAGGTCGACCTCATCGCGATCGTCCGGGTCCGCGAGTTCGAGCAGGTGGCCGAGGTGATCGCCGGGCGCATCAACAAGGTGCCCGGGGTGCTCGAGACCGAGACCCACATCGCGTTCCGCGCCTACTCGCGGCACGACCTCGAGGCCGCGTTCTCCATCGGCCTCGAATAGCGGCCCATCCCGGCCCCTGCAGGGTCCCGCCGCTGGCCCCGTCCCGGGCCCGCCCCGAGCCTGCGAGGGTGGGGAGGACGGGGTCCTTCCACGGTGGCGGGCAGAGGGTCCTCTCTCAACTCCGCAGCGCCCGGCTGGTCTCCACCCAGCGCGCCAGCCGGGCCTCCGCCCCCCCGTCGTCGACCGCCGCCGCCGCCTGCTCCAGTCCCGCGGCCAGCGCGTCGTGCAGCCGGCTGGGCCGCTCCGCGAAGGCGGCCAGCGCGGCGGCGGCGTTGAGCAGCACAGCGTCGCGCACCGGGCCGGGCTCGCCGGCCAGCACCCGCCGGAACACGTCGGCGTTGAACGCCGGGTCGCCGCCCCGCAACGCGTCCGCCGGCGGCTGTGCGATGCCCAGCGCCGAGGGGTCGACCCGGTCGGGCTCCACCTCACCGCCGCGCACCACCCACACCGAGGACGTCGTCGCCGTCGTCAGCTCGTCGAGGCCGTCGTCCCCCCGGAAGACGAGCGCCCGCACGTCGCGCGCGGCGAGCACCTCGGCGACGACGGGCGCCATGCGGGCGTCGGCGACCCCGATGGCGGCCGCCGCCGGGCGCGCGGGGTTGGTCAGCGGCCCGAGAAAGTTGAAGACCGTCGCGATGCCCATCTCCCGCCGGGGGACGGCCGCGTGCCGCATGCCCGGGTGGAACACCGGCGCGAAGAAGAACCCGATGCCGGCCTCCTCGACGCAGCGCGCCACCGCCGGCGCGGGCAGGTCGATCACCACGCCGAGGGCCTCGAGCACGTCGGCGGCCCCGGAGGACGACGACGCCGCGCGGCCGCCGTGCTTGGCGACCGGCACCCCGGCGGCCGCCGTGACGACCGCGGCCATCGTGGAGATGTTGACCGTGTGCGCACCGTCGCCCCCGGTGCCGACGATGTCGACGGAGGTCAGCGGCAGCTCCACCGGCGTCGCCTGGGCGAGCATCTCGGCGGCCAGCCCGCCGAGCTCCTGCGGCGCCACGCCCTTGGCCCGCAGCGCGACGGCGAAGGCGGCGATCTGCGCGGGCGTGGCCTCACCGGTCATCACCTCGCGCATGGCCCACGTCGTGTCCTCGGCGGCGAGATCCTCGCGGGCGAGCAGGCGGTTGAGCAGCGCCGCCCAGGTCCGGCCGGCGCTCACCGGGCGACCGGGCGCCGTCCCACCCGGTCCCGCAGCAGGCCGGCGACGACGGCGGGGGCGGTCAGCGGGTCGACCGGGAGCGGCAGGGTGGCGTCCGCCTGCGACCAGTGCGCCAGCCAGCGGTCGGGCTGGCGCGCGACGAGCACGCACAGCGCCGGGCGGTCGGCCACCTCCACGGTCAGCTGGCGGGCCAGCGCCAGGCCGCCGGTCGGCTGCGCCTCGCCGTCGAGGATGCACAGGTCCACCCCGCCGGCGTCCACGGTGTCGACGACGTCCTCGCCCGTGGCGCACTCGACCCAGGTCAGCGGCCCCACGTCGGCGGCCGGGCGGCGGCCCACGGCGGTGCGCACGGCGGCCCGTACGTCGGGCCGGGAGCTGTAGACCAGGACGGTGGCCGGGGCGGCGTTGCTCACGGCGCCGAGCGTAGTGGCAGCGGGGCCGCCGACCAGGCAGCGCGGGGACTCGGTATCGAGGAGGTCACGGCGCCGCCGAGATCGCACCCGCGGTCGTGGCCTTGCCTGGAGCGATGCCATGATGGGCCTCGTGACAACGGCTCCCCTGGCGAGCGGCACCTTCGACACCTCCCGGGTGCACTCGCTGACCCGACCGAACCTGGTGAGCGTCGGCACGATCATCTGGCTCTCCAGCGAGCTGATGTTCTTCGCCGGTCTGTTCGCCATGTACTTCACGGCGCGCGCCCGGGCCCTCGAGGGGTGGCCACCGGAGCCGACCGAGCTGAACCTGCCCTACGCGCTGACGTTCACGATCATCCTGGTGGCCTCCTCCGTCACCTGCCAGCTCGGCGTCTTCGCGGCCGAGCAGGGCAACGTCTACGGCCTGCGGCGCTGGTTCACGATCACCTTCCTGATGGGCCTGACCTTCGTCCTCGGGCAGGGCTTCGAGTACATCCAGCTCGTCGAGGAGGGCACCACGATCTCCTCCAGCACCTACGGATCCGTCTTCTACCTGACGACCGGCTTCCACGGCCTGCACGTCATCGGGGGCCTCGTCGCCTTCGTGTACCTGCTCATCCGGTCCACCATGGGCCGCTTCACGCCGGCACAGGCGACCTCAGCGATCGTGGTCTCCTACTACTGGCACTTCGTCGACGTCGTGTGGATCGGGCTCTTCGCCACGATCTACCTGATCCGCTAGGGAACCGGTGTCCACCACGAACCCGCAGTCCGACGCCCCGTCCGACGAGGGGGCGCCCCGCGGCCTCCGCCGCTGGTCCCGCCGTCCCGCCGACGGGTCCCCCGCCGCCGCGGCGCGCGCCCGTCGCCGTTCCAAGCACCGTCGCCGCGTCGCCAACGTGGCCGGCCTGATGGCCGCGCTGGTGCTCACCGGCACGCTGTACTCGGCGCTCTCCCCCGCGCAGGCGACCGAGGAGAGCGGCGCCACCGAGTCCTCGGCCGAGGCCGCCGGCCGCGAGCTGTACGAGCGCAGCTGCATCACCTGCCACGGCGAGAACCTCGAGGGCGTGCCCACCCGCGGCCCCTCGCTCATCGGCGTCGGCGAGGCCGCCGTGTACTTCCAGGTGCACACTGGCCGCATGCCACTGGTCCGCCAGGAGGCCCAGGCCCCCGATAAGCCGGCGGTCTTCTCCGACGAGGAGATCGACCAGCTCATGGCCTACGTCCAGGCCAACGGCGGCGGTCCCACGCTCCCCTCCGGCGACCTGCGTGAAGGCGACCTCACCGAGGGCGGCGAGCTGTTCCGCCTCAACTGCGCGTCCTGCCACAACTTCGTCGGCGAGGGCGGCGCGCTCTCCTCCGGCAAGCGGGCGCCCAGCCTCGAGGACGCCAACGACCTCGAGATCTACACGGCGATGCTGTCCGGCCCGGAGAACATGCCGGTCTTCGGGGACAACCAGCTGACCCCCGAGGAGAAGCGCGCCATCGTCAACTACGTGCAGACGATCAAGGCGCAGGCCGACCCCGGCGGTGCCGGCATCGGCCGCATCGGCCCGGTCGCCGAGGGCGTCGTCATCTGGGTCGTCGGCGTCGCCGCGCTGCTGTTCGGCATCTTCTGGATGGGCAGCAAGGCGTGAGCACGCGCACCATCTCCACCACGGCACCACGAGCGCTGACCACGGCTGTCGGCGAGGAGGAAGCGTGAGCACGCGCGAATCGGCCCCCGGGAGCACCGGCGGCGCGGACGTCCCCGGCCCCCTGCACGGCGGTCCGGACGACGACTACACCCCCGAGCAGCTCGCGACCCTGTCGCGCGAGGAGCTCGACCTGCTGGGCGCCCGGTACGACGACGTGCAGGTGCTGCACGTCGACCCGGGCCCCGAGCCGGGCTCCTCGGTGGAGCGGCAGGCCGTCCGCCAGGTCGCCCTGACCTTCGGCCTCGCGGGGCTGGCCGCGTTCGCGGCGTTCGTCATCTACGTCGGCTCCGGCTGGTTCCTGCCCGACTGGCAGTGGACCATCACCGAGGGCGGCTGGAGCGCCATCTTCACCCCGATGATCGGGGCGCTCGGCGGGCTGGCCCTGATCCTGGTCGGCGTCGGCATGGTGGTGTACACGAAGAAGCTGCTGCCGCACGAGACCGCCGTCCAGGACAAGCACGACGGGTCGCACTTCGACCGGGTCACCACCGGCGCGACCCTCGTCGGCGGTCTGCACAACAGCGGCCTGGCCCGCCGCAAGCTCATCACCCGCTCGCTGGTGTTCATGGGCGGCGGAGTCGGGCTCATGCTGCTCATGCCGCTGGGCGGCCTGATCCGCAACCCCAACACCGGCAACCCGCTCGGCACCACGAGCTGGGGGGAGGGCGTCCGCCTCCTCCGCGACGACGGCAGCCCGATCCGTCCCGGCGACCAGCAGCCCGGCTCGCTGGAGACGGTCTTCCCGGAGGTCCCCGGGGGCAACCGGGAGTCCGACGCCGCCACGATGCTCATCCGGCTGCGCCCGGAGCAGGTGCAGGTCGACCGGCCCCGCACCGGCCAGGAGGAGTTCGGCTACGGCGACTACGTGGCCTACTCCAAGATCTGCACGCACGCCGGCTGCCCGGTCTCGCTGTACGAGCAGGAGACCAGCCGCATCCTCTGCCCGTGTCACCAGTCGCAGTTCGACGTGACCCAGGGCGCCAAGCCGGTCTTCGGCCCGGCTACCCGCCCCCTCCCGCAGCTGCCGATCACCGTCGACGACGAGGGCTTCTTCGTTGCGCGTAGTGACTACATTGAAGCTGTTGGCCCCACCTACTGGAACCGGGAGCGCATCTGATGGCTCGCACCGCCACAGCGCCGGGTGTCCCGACCACGCCACTGGGCAAGGCTGCGCTGGAGGTCGACGACCGCCTGATCGTCGCCGGTCCGCTGCGGCGCACGCTGAACAAGGTCTTCCCCGACCACTGGTCGTTCCTGCTCGGCGAGATCGCGCTCTACTCGTTCGTCGTCCTGCTGCTGTCCGGCACGTACCTGACCTTCTTCTTCGACGCCTCCATGCGGGAGGTCGTCTACGAGGGCACGTACGCGCCGCTGCGGGGCGCCGAGATGTCGGCTGCCTACGAGTCGACGCTGTACATCTCGTTCGACGTCCGCGGCGGCCTGTTCATGCGCCAGCTGCACCACTGGGCGGCGCTGCTGTTCGTCGCGTCGATCGTCGTCCACCTGACGCGCATCTTCTTCACCGGCGCCTTCCGGCGTCCGCGCGAGACGAACTGGCTGATCGGCGTCGCCCTGCTCGTCCTGTCGTTCGCCATGGGCTTCACCGGCTACTCGATGCCCGACGACCTGCTCTCCGGCACCGGGCTGCGGATCGTCTCGGCGATCATCCTGGCGATCCCGGTGGTCGGCACCTGGGTGCACTGGGCGGTCTTCAACGGCGACTACGTCGGCGAGTTCATCGTCGGCCGGATGTACATCGTGCACGTGCTGATCGTCCCGGCGATCATCCTCGCGCTGATCGCCCTGCACCTGCTGATCCTGGTCAAGCAGAAGCACACCCAGTTCCCCGGCCCGGGGCGGACCGAGCACAACGTGGTCGGCAACCGGCTGTTCCCGGCCTTCGCCGGCAAGGCCGGTGGTCTGTTCTTCATCGTGTTCGGCGTCTGCGCCGCGCTCGGTGGCCTGGTGCAGATCAACCCGGTGTGGCTGTGGGGCCCGTACAACCCGGCGCAGGTCTCGGCGGCGTCCCAGCCCGACTGGTACGTCATGTTCCTCGACGGCTCGACGCGTCTGTTCCCGGCGTGGGACATCAACCTGCCCGGCAACTACACGATCCCGGCGCTGTTCTGGCCGACCCTGGTGCTCCCGGGCATCCTCTTCACGCTCCTGGCGCTGTACCCGATGATCGAGCGGAAGCTGACGCGGGACACGGCCTCGCACCACCTGCTGCAGCGTCCGCGTGACGTCCCGGTGCGGACGTCGCTGGGCATGATGGCCGTCACCTTCTACGTGGTCCTGATGATCTCGGGTGGCAACGACGTCATCTCCGAGAAGTTCGACATCAGCCTCAACGCGATGACCTGGGTCGGCCGCATCGGGCTGGTGATCCTGCCCCCGATCGTCTACGTGCTCACGTACCGGATCTGCCTCGGCCTGCAGAAGCACGACCGGGAGGTCCTGGAGCACGGCCTGGAGACCGGTGTCATCCGGCGGCTGCCGCACGGCGAGTTCATCGAGGTGCACCAGCCCCTCGGCCCGGTCGACGAGCACGGCCACGGCGAGCTGGCCTACGGCGGTGCTCCGGTGCCCAAGCGGATGAACCAGGTCGGTGGCGCGCGGCGTGCCATCCGCGGGTTCTTCAAGCCGATCGAGGAGCCGGCGCAGGTCGAGCTCGAGCAGCGTCGCGACGAGCACGGTCTCGCCGCCGCGGAGTCCCGGGAGCTCACCACCTCCGGGCGCCCCTCCGACGGTGGCCGGCCGCAGGAGCCGCGCGACTGACGAAGGACCCCCTGCCCCCGCCACTCGCGAGCTCGCGGCGGGACCCTGCAGGGGGGCCACGCACCACGCAGGGCCCCGACGGGATCTCCGTCGGGGCCCTGCTGCATCCCCGGCCCGTCCCCGACACCGCTCCGTCCACCTCCCTCGCCGGCGGTGGGCGTCGGGCGCAGCCAGCCGATGGCCCGGACCGCGGACGGCGGTGCCCCACGGCCCTCAGGGCGCCCGGAGCCGCGAGGTGCAGGTGAGGTAGCCGGTCACACCACCCAGCCCGCTCAGGCGCCCCTGGGGCCCGCGCCGGCGCCGTCCCGCCCCTGGGGCCCCCGGCGCCGCCCAGGGCTCCGCCTTGGCTCCGCCCCGGCTGGCGTCGCCCACGGGCGTCCGGCGGGCCCTGGGAGGCCGCTCGCGGCGCGCCACCGGCGTCCCCGTCGGCCAGCCGCCGTCCGCACCGTGCAGGACCGCCCACGGCGACGGTCCGGACGGGTCCCCGATCGCTCTCCGCCCGACGGGAGCGCCGCGGCCCGTCGTCCGGACGCCCTCGGCAGCGAGCCCCCCCCGGCAGGACCGCCACCCACCGCCTGCCGCACACGGACCGCACACCGGGCCCGACCTGCTCCGGCGCTCCCGTGCGCCGGCTCCCGGGGGCGGGTCCCGCCGGGGGCATCGGGGCGGCCTCGGCCCCAGCGCGGCCCGTGGGGCGCCGTCCGCGCACCGGTCCCTCGGAGACGGACGAGGGCCCCTTCCCGCAGTAGCGCGAGGGGCCCTCGAGGCGGGTGGTGCGCTCAGCCCTGCGCGTTCTGCCCCACGTAGTACTCGAACAGCAGGCCGCCGATGGTGATCAGCAGCGCCGCGCCGGCGAGGATGATCAGCCAGGGGTAGAAGAACGCCAGCGCCAGACCCATCAGGCCGGCCGAGAGGGCGATGGCGAACGGCCAGTAGCTGCCCGGGCTGAAGAAGCCCAGCTCGCCGGCGCCGTCGGCGATGTCGGCGTCCTTGCTGTCCTCGGGGCGGGGGTCGATGCGCCGCGAGATGAACCAGAAGAACCCACCGACGAGGAACGTCAGCCCGCCGGAGAGGACGAGGGCCGTGGTGCCGATCGGCTCACGCGACCAGACGCCGTAGACGACGGCCGCGATGATGCAGAAGACCCCGATGCCGTTGAAGATGAGCGCTTCGACCTTCACGGTCGTCCCTCCTGCTGCGTGGTGTGCGGTGCGCGGGTGGCGGGCACGTCAGCCGTCGGCCCGCTGCGCGTCGTCGACCAGGTCGAACGGCGAGGTGCTCGTCGCCGCGCCCGGCTGGCCGATGCTCTCCAGCGCGTCGAACGTGCTCAGGCCCGACTCGCGCGCGGCCAGGTAGGCCTCGTAGTCCTCCGCCGACACCGCCCGCACCTCGAAGTTCATGTAGGCGTGGTAGGTGCCGCAGAGTTCGGCGCAGCGGCCGACGAAGGCGCCCTCCTCGCGGATGGTCACCTCGAAGACGTTGTCGCGGCCGTTCTCGTTGCCCGGGATGACGTCGAGCTTGAAGAGGAACTCCGGCACCCAGAACGAGTGGATGACGTCGGCCGAGGCCACCTCGAAGCGGATGTCCTGATCGGTGGGCAGGACGAGGATCGGGATCTCGTCGCTGTTGCCGACCGTGTTGATCGGCTCGCCGTCCTCACCGGTGGTCTCCGGGTAGACGAACTGCCAGTTCCACTTGAACGCGTTGACCGCGATGGTGACGTCGGGGTCGGCACTGCGCTCCTGCACCCGGTTCTGCACGACCACCGTGAAGAAGAACAGCCCGGCGATGATGAGGAACGGGATGATCGTGTAGACGATCTCCAGCGGCAGGTTGTACGCCGTCTGCTTGGGCAGCTCGTCACCGCGCTTGCGGTGCATCACGACCGACCAGCCGATGAGGGCCCACACCGCGATGCCGACGATCAGGGCCGCGATGACCGACCAGATCCACAGGTCCCGTGTGACTGCCGACTCGTCGGTGACGCCGTCAGGCCAGCCCCAGCGCCAGAACTCGTTGTTCGGGGTGCACCCGGTCAGGGCGAGCACCGCCAGGAGACCGAGCGCGGCGACCCGCGCGAGCCTGCTGCCTCGAGCCACTGCTCGCTGCCTCCTCGTCCTCGTCCGGTACCCCCGGACGGTCGTCCCGGCGGGCCGTCAGCCGGTCCCCGGCGAACGGCGCCTGTGCCGACCACAGTCTGCGGCGAGACTAGCCGACCCCGCACGGCGGCCGACCACCGGAGACACCGGAACGGCGGGTCGGGCGGGCGGCGGCCCCGGAGCCCGGGCGGACGGCGGCCGGCCCCCACGGCGCACGGTGAGCCCTCTCACCGGAGCCCCCTCCCGGAGGGCACCGCCGGTTACAGTCGAGGCCGTGTTCTCCCGGCTGCTGACCCCCAAGTGGGTGCTCGGGCACCTGGTGGTGGCCGCCCTCTTCGTGGCCACCTTCTTCCTCGGGTACTGGCAGCTGTCCAAGGCCGAGGCCGGCGGCGGCGCGGTCAACTGGAGCTACGCCCTCCAGTGGCCGCTGTACGGGTTCATGGGCCTCGGCTTCTACGTGAAGATGTGCCTCGACGAGGTCCGTCGCCACCCCGACGAGGACGAGCCGGGCAGCGACCTGGTCCTGTACCAGCGGCCGCGCATCGACACCACCGGAGACCCCGAGCTGGCCGCCTACAACGCCTACCTCGCCGACCTCAACGAGCAGGCACTGCGGCAGCGGGCCGAGCATGGCGGCTGAACCGACGACGGCGTCGCGACTGCCCCGCGCGCTCGCCCGCCGGGTCGGCCGCGACGTCCCCGCGGCGCTCACCCGCTACCGGGTGATGGCCTGGATCGTGGGCGTCCTGCTCATCGCGCTGGTCCTGGTCGCCGTCCCCCTGAAGTACCTCGCCGACATCGAGGAGCCGGTCACCGTCCTCGGCACCCTGCACGGCTGGCTGTACTTCGTCTTCTTCCTGACCGCCTGCGACCTCGCCCTGCGCGCCTCCTGGACGTTGCGCGGCACGGTTCTCACCCTGGTGGCCGGCACCGTTCCGATCCTGTCCTTCGTGGCCGAGCGCAACGCCACGCGCAAGACCCGCGCCGGCGCTCGCGTCTGACCCTGCCGCGGCCACTCCGCCGGCACACCACGACCCTCGGAGAACCACGCCCATGTGCGGCCTGCTCGCCTACCTGTCCACCGACGCCGACCGCGTCGACGACACCCGCGTCAAGGAGGTGCACGAGGCGCTGCACTGCCTGCGCCACCGCGGTCCCGACGAGACCCAGGTCTGGCACGACGCCCGGGTCGCCTTCGGCTTCAACCGGCTGTCCTTCATCGACATCGAGCACAGCCACCAGCCGATGCCCTACGCCGACGGCCGGTACCGGATCGTCTTCAACGGCGAGATCTACAACTACGTGGAGCTGCGCGAGGAGCTGGCGGCGCTGGGCGCCCGGTTCGCCACCGAGGGCGACACCGAGGCCATCGTCGCGGGTTACCACTACTGGGGCCAGGACGTCGTCCGGCGACTGCGCGGCATGTTCGCGTTCGTCATCTGGGACACCCACACCGGGACGGCGTTCGGCGCGCGCGACCCCTTCGGCATCAAGCCGCTGTTCACCGCCCGCCTGGCCGACGGCGCGCTGGTCTTCAGCTCCGAGAAGAAGGCGGTGTTCGAGCTGCTCGGCGGCAGCGACGCGGCCGGTGGTGTGGACTCCGCCTCGCTGCAGCACTACCTGACGCTGCAGTACGTGCCCGAGCCGGCCACGCTGCACCGCGGCATCCGGCGGATCGAGAGCGGCACCAGCTTCATCGTGGCGGACGGCGAGCTGCACACCAGCCGCTACTTCCACCCGACGTTCCCCGTCCGGCCGGTGCCCGCCGACGAGCAGCAGGGCGTCTACGACCGGATCGCCGAGGTGCTCGACGACTCGGTGCGGGTGCACATGCGCGCCGACGTCACCGTCGGGTCGTTCCTCTCCGGCGGCATCGACTCGACCGCGATCGCCGCGCTGGCCAAGCGGTACAACCCCGACCTCATGACCTTCACGGTCGGCTTCGAGCGCGAGGGCTACTCCGAGATCGACGTCGCGGCCGAGTCCGCGGCCGCGATCGGCGTCGAGCATGTGACCAAGGTGGTCACGCCCCAGGAGTTCGCCGAGTCGATCCCGCTGGTCGTCTGGTACCTCGACGACCCGGTCGCCGATCCCGCGCTCGTGCCGCTGTACTTCGTCGCCCGCGAGGCCCGCGAACACGTGAAGGTGGTGCTCTCCGGCGAGGGCGCCGACGAGCTGTTCGGCGGCTACAACATCTACCGCGAGCCGCTGTCGCTGGCGGCGTTCGACAAGCTGCCCGGGGGGATCCGGCGGGCACTGGGTGCCCTCTCGTCTCGGCTGCCCGACGGCATGCGCGGCAAGGACCTGCTGCGCCGCGGCTCCATCCCGCTCGAGCAGCGCTACTACGGCAACGCGCGGATCTTCCGGGACGACGAGCTGGGCTTTCTCGAGCGGCGCGACCCGGATCTGTCGCACGTCGCCGTCACCCGCGAGCTCTACGAGCGCACCCGGGCGGCGGGCTACGACGACGTGACCGCCATGCAGTACGTGGACCTGTTCACCTGGCTGCGCGGGGACATCCTGGTCAAGGCCGACAAGATGACCATGGCCAACTCGCTCGAGCTGCGGGTGCCCTTCCTGGACCCGGAGGTCTTCGCGGTCGCCGGCGCGCTGCCGGTCGGGCAGCGGGTGACGAAGGAGACGACGAAGTACGCGCTGCGCAGGGCGCTCGAGCAGATCGTGCCGCCGCACGTGCTCAACCGCCGCAAGCTCGGTTTCCCGGTCCCGACCCGGCACTGGCTGGCCGAGGACCTGCACGACTGGGCGCGGCAGGTCGTCGAGGAGAGCCAGACCGACGAGTGGCTCGACCGGCGGCAGATCCTCTGGATGCTCGACGAGCACCGGGACAACCACCGAGCCGGCTCGCCGGTCGACCTCTCCCGCAAGCTGTGGACGCTGCTGGTGTTCATGGTCTGGCACGGCGTCTTCGTCGAGCAGCGCGTCAAGGTCGACGTCCCGGAGACCGTCTACCCCGTCCGGCTGTAGCCGGACACGACGAGGGCCCGGTGCCTCCCGCGGGAGGCACCGGGCCCTCGTCGTGTCAGCCGTGCGGTCCGGGGACCGCCGTGACGTCGCTCAGCTGAAGGAGTCGCCGCAGGCGCAGGAGCCGGTGGCGTTCGGGTTGTCGATCGTGAAGCCCTGCTTCTCGATCGTGTCCACGAAGTCGATCACGGCGCCGCCGAGGTACGGGCCGCTCATCCGGTCGACGATGACCTCGACCCCGCCGAACTCGTAGGTCTGGTCGCCGTCGAGGAACCGCTCGTCGAAGAACAGCTGGTAGCGCAGGCCCGAGCAGCCGCCGGGCTGGACGGCGATGCGCAGGCGGAGGTCGTCGCGACCCTCCTGGTCCAGCAGCGCCTTGACCTTGGCGGCAGCGGGGTCGCTGAGGATGACCCCGGTGGCCGTGGTGTCCTGCACCGTCATGTTTGAAGTCCTCCCACGTTCGAGGGTGCCTGCTGCGGCACGTCCTGCAGCAGGCGAACGCCGCCGAGGCGGAGCCTCTTCCCACTGTACGGCGTGAAGTGCCGGGCGGACCGGGATCGGCCGAGGTCACACGTAGACTCGCGGTCGTGAAGCTCCGCCTGCCCGGGCGCCGCGACCGCACCGAGGCCGCGCCCGACCCCGCCGCCGACCCGACCGCGCAGTTGGTGAAGACGGGCGGCAAGGGCCGGCCCACGCCCAAGCGCCACGAGGCCCAGGGACGACGTCCGGGGCCTCCCCCGCCGCCTCCGCAGACCCGCAAGGAGGCCTACAAGCGGATGCGCGGGCAGCAGGCGGCCAACCGCGGGACCGCCCGCGCCGGCGCGGCGCGCGGCGACGAGGCTCACCTCCCGGCCCGCGACCGCGGCCCGGTCCGCAAGCTGGTCCGAGACGTCGTCGACGCCCGCCGCAACGCCGGCAGCTTCTTCCTCGTGGTGGCCGCGCTGGTGCTCATCGGCAACTTCGTGCCCGACGAGCAGGTGCGCAGCTACACCGTCTCCATCTGGCTGGTCTTCTTCCTGCTCATGATCGCCGACTCGATCGTCCTGGGCCGGCGCATCAAGAAGAAGGTGCTCGAGCGCTTCCCGAACGGGGACCACAAGATGAAGGGCCTGGTCTGGTACGGGATCAGCCGGGCGACCATGATCCGCCGCTGGCGCTTCCCGAAGCCCGAGGTCCGGCTGGGCGCGCAGGTCTGAGGAAGGGGCCCGTCCCTCCCCACCCTTCGGAGAAGGACCCCCTGCCCCCCGCCACCCGCAGGCTCGCGGCGGGACCCTGCCGGGGCCGGGGGGCCTGAGGCGGGACCGGTCCGGCCCGTCACCACGCTCGGGACGCTGGGCCGGCCCGCGGGGCTAGCGTCGGCGACCGTGGAATCCCGACGACTGGGCCGCTCCGGCCTGAACATCTCCGCGATCGCCTACGGCAACTGGCTGACGCACGGCGGCCAGGTCGAGGAGGACGCCGCGCAGGCCTGCGTCCGCGCCGCGCTCGACGCCGGCATCACCACCTTCGACACCGCCGACGTCTACGCCGGCACCCGCGCCGAGGCGGTGCTCGGCCGCGCCCTGGCCGGCCAGCGCCGCGAGGGGCTCGAGGTCTTCACCAAGGTCTACTGGCCGACCGGCCCGGGCCACAACGACCGCGGCCTGTCCCGCAAGCACGTCACCGAGAGCTGCCACGCCTCGCTGCGCCGGCTGCAGACCGACTACGTCGACCTCTACCAGGCGCACCGCTACGACCCGACGGTGCCGCTCGAGGAGACGATGACCGCGTTCGCCGACCTCGTCCGCGCCGGCAAGGTGCTCTACGTCGGCGTCTCGGAGTGGAACGCCGAGGAGATCGCCGCCGGCGCCGCGCTGGCCCGCGACCTCGGCGTCCAGCTGATCAGCAACCAGCCGCAGTACTCGATGCTGTGGCGGGTCATCGAGGACGAGGTCGTGCCCACCTCCGAGAAGGAGGGGCTGTCGCAGATCGTGTGGTCCCCGCTGGCGCAGGGCGTGCTCACCGGCAAGTACCTGCCCGGCCAGCAGCCGCCGGCCGACAGCCGCGGCGGGCACGCGGAGGCCGGCGGGTCGATGCGGCGGTTCCTGCGGGACGACGTCCTGACCCGGGTGCAGGAGCTGCGGCCGGTCGCCGAGGACCTCGGCCTGTCCATGGCCCAGCTCGCCATCGCGTGGGTGCTGCAGAACCCCAACGTGGCGGCGGCGATCATCGGCGCCACGCGGCCGGAGCAGGTGCAGGACAACGTGGCGGCGGCCGGGGTGACCCTCGACGGCGACGTCATGACCCGCATCGACGAGGTCCTGGGAGACGTCGTCGAGCGCGACCCCACCAGGACCGCCCGCGGCTGACGGAGGGGCCCGCTCGCGAGCTCGGGTCGGGACCTGGGACGACGACCCCGTCCAGGGGCCCGTCCCGAGCTCGCGAGGGGTGGGGAGGACGGGGTCCTTCCTCAGGTGGGGGCGAGGCCCATCGGGCCGTAGACCTCCCGTTCGCCGTCGAAGAGGGTCACGGTGGCCACCCCGCGCTCCAGCAGGTCCCGCCAGTTCTCCCCCAGCCAGGACTCAGCGTCGCCCTGGTTGTCCGCCCGCGGGACCTCCACCCCGACCGCGGCGGGGTCGAGCTCCGCCTCCGAGGGGTCCTCCAGCCGCCAGTACCAGCTCATGCGCGCTGAGGTTAGTGAGCCCGGCGACCGCACCCGGAGTGTGACCCGCACCTGGTTACCCGGGCGATCATCGGGGGCATGTGAGGACATCGACAGTCTCGCCCGTCCCGGAGGACCGATGACCGACCCGACCACGGGCGCCACTCGCGTGAGCGCCCCACCCCCCACCCCCGAGGACGCCTCGACCGGCCAGCTCATCGGCCAGCTGACCGAGCAGATCAGCCGGCTCGTCCGCGACGAGGCCCGGCTCGCGCAGGCGGAGGTCACCCAGAAGGCCAAGCGCCTGGGCGTCGGCGCCGGCCTGTTCGGCGGCGCGGGCCTGTTCGCCTTCCTCGGCCTGGCCGTGCTCATCGCGGCCGTCGTCCTGGCCCTCGCCCTGGTGGTGCCCGGCTGGCTGGCCGCGCTCATCGTCGCCGTCGTCCTCTTCGCCGTCGCCGGCGTACTGGCCCTGGTCGGCAAGAAGGACGTCGAGAAGGGCGCTCCCCCGGTGCCCACCGAGGCCATCGCCAGCACCAAGGAGGACATCGCGACGGTGAAGGAGAGTGCACGCCGGTGAGCACGCCAGCCAGCTCGGACCAGAACGGCGACGGCCGGACGACGTCCGGCAACACGACCCCCGCCGACCCCGACGCCATCAAGGCCGACATCGAGGCCACCCGCGAGCAGCTCAGCCGCACCGTCGACGAGCTGTCGCACCGGCTCGACGTCCCCGAGCGTGCCCGCGAGCGGGCCTACCGGGCGCGCGACACCGCCGTGGAGACCTACCGGGAGAGCCCGCCCGCGGTCATCGGCACCGGCGCCGGCGTCGCCGCACTGCTGGGCCTGCTGGTCTGGCGCCGCAGCACGAAGGACCGCCGGGTCGCCAAGCGCGCGGCGAGGCGTGAGGCGAAGCGGGCGGCCAAGGTGGCCGCCGCCCGCCGCGCCGCGACGGCGAAGGCGGCACGGAAGAGGACGAAGCAGGCGGGGAAGAAGGCCGCGAAGGCCCGCCGGGCCGTGAGGAGGACGAAGTGACCAGCAGCAAGGGAGCCAAGCTCGTCTACCGGCCGATCGGCCTGCTCGGCGGCGTCCTGGCCGGCGTGATCTCCGGTGCCGTCTTCAAGCAGGTCTGGAAGCGGGTGTCGCACGAGGAGGACGCGCCCGACGCGCTGCAGAGCGAGTACCGGATGCGGGAGGTCGTGCTCGCCGCGGCCCTGCAGGGCGCCATCTTCGCGGCGACCAAGGCGGCCATCGACCGCGCCGGGGCCCGCGGGTTCACCAAGCTGACCGGCAGCTGGCCGGGCGACTGACGTGGCCGGCACCCAGAACCGCGAGAGCGCCGTCGACCGCATCCGCGAGCGGGTCGAGGAGAAGGCGGCGCGGCGGGCGGCGGCCAAGGCGGCGGAGGCCCGCGGCCCGCACCCGCAGGCCGACCGGCTGCCGCCGGGCGCACCGAGCGAGGAACAGCTGCCCGGCGTCACCGCGGACAAGCCGACCGAGATCCCCTGGCGGGGCTGGAAGCAGATCGTCCGGCGCGCCTGGGCGGAGAACAACGCCGACAACATGCCGATCATCGGCGGCGGCGTGGCGTTCTTCGGCTTCCTGGCGATCTTCCCGGCGCTGATCGCGATGATGAACATCTACGGGTTGGTCGCCTCCCCGGAGACCGTCGCGCGGCAGGTCGAGGACCTCTCGGCGCAGCTGCCGGAGAGCGCCGCGGACCTGATCGGGGACCAGCTCAACAGCATCGTCACCAACAGCGGCGGGGCGCTCAGCTTCGGGCTGGCCGCCTCCGTGCTCGGCGCGCTGTGGAGCGCCTCCGGCGGCGTCGGCAACGTGGTGACCGCGGTGAACCTCGCCTACGACGAGGTGGAGACGCGCGGCTTCGTCAAGCGCAAGGCGATCTCCCTGGGGCTCACGCTCGGCGCGATCCTCTTCGTGCTGATCACGTTCGGTCTCGTCGCGGTGGTCCCGAACCTCCTGGACGCGCTGCCGCTCGGCCCGTTCGCCACCGTGCTCGCGCAGGTGGTCCGATGGGTCCTGCTGCTCGGCATCTTCGCCGGGTCGCTGGCGGTGTTGTACCGCGTCGCCCCGGACCGGGACGCACCACGGCTGCGCTGGGTCAGTCTCGGGGCGGTCTTCGTCACCGTGATCTGGGCCCTGGTCAGCCTCGGCTTCAGCGTCTACGTCGACAACTTCGGGTCCTACGACAAGACCTACGGGGCCATCGCCGGCGTCATCGTGCTGATGCTGTGGCTGTACCTGACCTGCTACCTGATCCTGCTGGGCGCGGAGATCAACTCCGAGGCCGAGCACCAGACGGCGGAGGACACCACCGAGGGACCGCCCCAGCCGATGGGCCAGCGCGACGCCACGATGGCCGACGAGCTGCCCGACCCGCCGGTGCCGACCAAGGAGTCACACCAGCGCAGCTGAACGACGGCCCCGTCCTCCTCGCCCCTCGCATGCTCGGGTGAGCCCCGGGACGGGGCCGCTCAGCGCACGTGCGAGGGGACGAAGGGCGGCCGCACGACCTCCACGGGCTGCGGCCGCCCGCGCACGTCCACCGCCAGCTCACTGCCCTCCGCCGCCCCGGACGCCGTGTCCAGGAGGGCCAGGGCGATGCCGGTGCGCAGGGACGGCGAGAACGTCCCGCTGGTCACCTCGCCGACCCGGGCACCGTCGGCGTCGAGCACCGCCATGCCCGGGCGCGGGATGCCCCGCCCGGGCGCGCGCAGCCCCCACAGCAGCCGGGCCGGCCCGGCCTCCTTCTCGGCCAGCAGCGCCCCGCGGCCCCAGAACGCCGACTTGCGCCAGCCCACGGCCCAGCCGGCGCGGGCCTGCACCGGCGTGATGTCGGGAGAGAGCTCGTGACCGTGCAGGGGATAGCCCATCTCGGTGCGGAGCGTGTCGCGGGCGCCCAGCCCGCACAGCCGCAGCCCCTCGTCCTGCCCCGTCTCGACCAGCACGTCCCACAGCTCACCGGCCCGGTCGGCCCCCACCAGCAACTCGTAGCCGTGCTCGCCGGTGTAGCCGGTGCGGCACACGGTCACCTCGGCGGAGCCGCCGCCGACGCCGGTCACGAAGGACATGTAGGCCAGCTCACCCGGCAACCCGAGGAAGGCCAGCAGCTGGGCGGACCGGGGCCCCTGCACGGCGAGGACGGCGACCTCGGTGTGCCGGTCGGTGACCGTCACCCCGGCCGGTGCCGCGTCGGTCAGCCGGGCCACGACCTCGGGGGCGTTGGCCGCGTTGGGCACGAGCAGGACGTCGTCCGGGCCGTGCAGGTAGACGATGAGGTCGTCGACCACTCCCCCGGCCCGCGGGTCACCGTCGGGCAGGCAGCACATCGTGTACTGCGCCTGGCCGGGCCCGATGCGCGACAGGTCGTTGGTCAGGCAGCTGTCGACGAAGGCCGCCGCCCCCGGGCCGCGCACCGTGGCGGTGCCCAGGTGCGAGACGTCGAACAGCCCGACACCGGTGCGGACCGCCTCGTGCTCGGCCAGCACCCCGCCACCGGCGTACTCGATCGGCATGGACCAGCCGCCGAAGTCGGCCAGCTTGGCGCCGGCCGCGACGTGCCGATCGTGCAGGGGGGAGGTCAGCGGGGCCACTCCCGCACGCTATCGGTGCCGGTGGCGGCCGGGTGACCGCGTGCAGGCGGAGACCTCCCCCCGCTCGGCCCGCGCACGATCGGGCCGGACCCTCCGGGTGAGGCCTGCCTGCGAACGCTGGGAGTCCCCAGCAGGGGCCCGCCGTGAGCCGGTGAACGGTGAGGGGGAGGGCGGCCCCTGCGGGGGCCCGATGTGGCCTGCGAGCGTCGGGGGGCAGGGGGTCCTCTTAGGATCGAGCGGTGCCGCCGACGATCTCCGCCACCGACCGCCCGCTCGAGAAGCTCTCCGCCGACGCCCTCGTCGTCGGCATCGGCAAGGGGCCCGACGGCCTCCTCCCGACGCCCGGCGCGGAGGCCGTCGACCGGCTGCTCGGCGGCCGGCTGCTGCCCGCCCTGGCGGACCTGGGCGCGCGCGGCGCGGAGGACGAGGTCACCCGGGTGGCCGCGCTGGGACAGGGCCCGTTCCCGGTCGTCGCCGCGGTCGGCCTGGGCACGCCCCGGACCGGGGGCGGGTACGCCGACGAGGCGGTCCGCCGGGCCGCCGGCGCCGCCAGCCGGGCACTGTCGGGCCGCGGGTCGGTCGTCACCCTGCTGGCCGCCGTCGGCGGGACGCCCGACGAGCCGCGCCTGCACGCCGTCGGCGAGGGCAGCCTGCTCGGCGCCTACGAGTTCACCGCCTACAAGTCCGACTCCGCCGGCCGGCCCGTCCCGCCGCGGGAGTTCACCGTCGTCGTCCCCGACGCCGGTGCCGCGAAGGGACCGCTGGAGCGGGTCCGCGTCGTCGCTCACGCGGTCACGCTGGTGCGCGACCTGGTCAACACCCCGCCCAACGACCTCTTCCCGGCCGAGCTGGCCGCCCGCGGCGCCGCGGCGGGCAAGCGCGCCGGGCTGGACGTCGAGGTGCTCGACGAGCAGGCCCTGGTCGCCGGCGGCTACGGTGGCGTGCTGGCGGTGGGCGGCGGTTCCGCCCGCGGGCCCCGGCTGCTCCGGCTGACCTACCGGGGGAAGCGGGCGCGCAAGAAGGTCGCGCTGGTCGGCAAGGGCATCACCTTCGACAGCGGCGGCCTGTCCATCAAGCCGGCCGCCAACATGCACCACATGACCAGCGACATGGCCGGGGCCGCCGCCGTGATCGCCACCGTCTGCCTGGTCGCCGAGCTCGGCCTGCCCGTCGAGGTCACCGCCACCGTGCCGATCGCCGAGAACCTGCCCAGCGGCACGGCCTACCGCCCCGCCGACGTGGTCACGTTCCGCAACGGCAAGAAGGCCGAGATCACCAACACCGACGCCGAGGGCCGGGTGATCCTGGCCGACGCCCTGGCCCGGGCCGCCGAGGACTCCCCCGACGCCATCCTGGAGACCTCCACGCTGACCGGCGCCCAGCTGGTCGCCCTGGGGTCGCGCACCGCGGGCGTGATGGGCAGCGACGACATGCGCGACGCGGTCGTGGCCGCGTCGGCCCGCTGCGGCGAGGCGATGTGGGCGATGCCGATGCCGGCCGAGCTGCGCCGCGGGCTGGACTCGCCGGTCGCGGACTTCGTCAACGCCAACGCCGACCGGATGGGCGGCATGCTGGTCGGGGCGCACTTCCTCGCCGAGTTCGTGCCGGACGGGTTGCCGTGGGCGCACATCGACATCGCCGGCCCGAGTTACAACACCGGCGCCCCGTGGGGGTACACGCCCAAGGGCGGGACGGGCGTCCCGGTGCGCACGCTGCTGGCCACCATCGAGGACCTCATCGCCGCCAGGTGACGTGCTGGAACGGCCCCCGGTGACGCGTTGGAACGGCCCCGCTGCAGGGGCCCACCGCGAGCGGAGCGAGGGGTGGGGGGCAGCGGGGTCCTTCTACTTCCGCCAGTCCCGCATCCGCTGCGGGTAGCCGGTCACCTGTGCGTCGTAGACGGGGATGCCGAGCTCACGGGAGAGCCGCCGGGCGGTCTCCGGTCCGTCGATCCGGCGCCGCGTCCACTCGCCGTCGGCGGCGACCAGGACGATCGTGGTCTCGGTGACCGCCGTCCGGGGCTCGACGTACCCCTCGACGCCGCGCCGCGTGGCGACGAACTGCTCGAGGTGGGCGACGTCGGCCCGCCCCGAGCCCCGGTCGAGCGTGCCCCGGCCCGGCGTCCGGCCCCGCAGTCGACCCCACAGCCCCATGTCCGCTCCCGTCCCACCCGGGCCGCGCTCGGAGCGCGACGTCCGCGGTGGCAACGGTGCTGCCCACGGCCGCGTTCCCGGAGTGGCAGGATGGACGCGGACCATCCCCCGCCCGTGTGAACGCAGGCGGGCCCCGGCACCCGAGGAGTACTCGTGAGCGCACCCACCTCCCCCGCCGACCTGGTCATCCTCGGTGGTGGCTCGGGTGGCTACGCCGCCGCGCTGCGCGCCGCCGAGCTGGGCATGTCCGTCGTCCTCGTCGAGCGGGACAAGGTCGGTGGCACCTGCCTGCACCGCGGCTGCATCCCCACCAAGGCCTTACTGCACGCCGGCGAGGTCGCCGACCTGGCCCGCGAGGGTGAGCAGTTCGGCGTCAAGACGTCACTGGCCGGCATCGACATGGACGGCGTCAACAGCTACAAGGACGGCGTCGTCTCCCGGCTCTACAAGGGCCTGCAGGGCCTGATCAAGAGCCGCAAGATCCAGTACGTCGAGGGCGAGGGCCGGCTGGTCTCCCCCACCGCGGTCGAGGTCGGCGGGCAGCGCTACGAGGGCAAGCACGTGCTGCTGGCCACCGGCTCCTACGCCCGTTCGCTGCCCGGCCTCGACATCGACGGCACCCGGGTCATCACCAGCGACCACGCGCTGGACATGGACCGGGTACCCGCCTCGGCGATCATCCTGGGCGGCGGCGTCATCGGCTGCGAGTTCGCCAGCGCCTGGAAGTCCTTCGGCGTCGACGTCACCATCATCGAGGCCCTGCCCCACCTGGTGCCGCTGGAGGACGAGTCGTCCTCCAAGCTCCTGGAGCGCGCGTTCCGCCGCCGCAAGATCGGCTTCGAGCTCGGCAGTCGCTTCTCGGGCGTGCAGCACACCGAGAACGGCGTCAAGGTGTCGCTGGAGAACGGCAAGGAGTTCGAGGCCGAGCTGCTGCTGGTGGCCGTGGGCCGCGGCCCGGTCAGCCAGGGCCTGGGCTACGAGGAGGCCGGCGTCGCCATGGAGCGCGGCTACGTCCTCGTCGACGAGTACCTCCGGACCAACGTGCCCACCATCTCCGCCGTCGGCGACCTGATCCCGACGCTGCAGCTGGCCCACGTCGGCTTCGCCGAGGGCATCCTCGTCGCCGAGCGGCTGGCCGGCCTCGAGCCCGCCCCGATCGATTACGCCGGCGTCCCGCGGATCACCTACTCCGACCCCGAGGTCGCCTCGGTCGGTCTCACCGAGGCGCAGGCCAAGGAGCGCTTCGGCGAGATCAAGACGCTGAACTACGACCTCGGCGGCAACGGCCGGAGCCAGATCCTCAAGACCGCCGGCGCGGTCAAGCTGGTGCAGGCCGTCGACGGCCCCGTCGTCGGCGTCCACATGGTCGGTAGCCGGGTCGGCGAGCTGATCGCCGAGGCGCAGTTGATCTACAACTGGGAGGCCGAGGCCGACGACGTCGCCGCCCTCATCCACCCGCACCCGACGCAGAGCGAGGCCCTGGGCGAGGCCCACCTCGCGCTCGCCGGCAAGCCGCTGCACGTGCACGGCTGAGCCACCGCACCACTTCCCCCCACCCCACCCGCGCCAGAAGGAGCCCCGCCCCGATGCCGACCTCCGTCACCATGCCCGCCCTGGGCGAGAGCGTCACCGAGGGCACGGTCACCCGATGGCTCAAGCAGGAGGGTGAGCAGGTCGAGGTCGACGAGCCCCTCCTCGAGGTCTCGACCGACAAGGTCGACACCGAGATCCCCTCCCCGGCCGCCGGCGTCCTCAGCAGGATCCTGGTCGCCGAGGACGAGACGGTCGAGGTGGGAGCCGAGCTCGCCGTCATCGGTGGAGAGGGCGACGGCGGCGGCTCCGGCGGCCCCGCATCGGCCGAGGACGCCGACACCACCCCGCAGACCCCGGCCCAGCAGGTCGAGGACGCCGACGCGGCGCCGCCGGAGGAGCAGCAGCAGGAACCGCAGCCCGCGTCGGCCTCGGCCGACGGCGGTGGCGATGGCGGTGGCGGTGGCGGTGGCGGTGGCGGCCAGGGGACGCCGGTGACCATGCCGGCGCTCGGGGAGAGCGTCACCGAGGGGACCGTCACCCGCTGGCTGAAGTCCGTCGGTGACGAGGTGACCGCCGACGAGCCGCTCCTCGAGGTCTCCACCGACAAGGTCGATACCGAGATCCCCGCACCGGCGTCGGGGACCCTGCTGTCGATCTCGGTGAACGAGGACGAGACGGTCGAGGTCGGCGCGGAGCTGGCCGTCATCGGCTCCGGCTCCGCCGGCGGGGGCGCCCCGGCGCAGGCCCCTTCCGCCCCGGCCCAGCAGGAGCCGCAGTCGCAGGAGGAGCCGCGGGAGCCGGCGCCGCCGGCGCAGGCGAAGGCCCCGACCCCGCAGGCCGACCCGACCCCGCAGCGGGCGCAGCCGGCCTCGGAGCAGCCCGGTGCGGACTACGGCTCCGGCGGTGTACTGCCGAGCACCTCCCCCACCGACGCGCCCTCGCCCGCGCAGGCGGTGGCTCCGCAGGCGCCCGCCCAGCCGAAGACCCCGGCTCCCGCGCCCGCGGGTGACGGCGGCGGTCAGTACGTCACCCCGCTGGTGCGCCGGCTGGCCGCCGAGCGCGGCGTCGACCTCTCCTCGGTGTCCGGCACCGGCGTCGGCGGGCGGATCCGCAAGCAGGACGTCATCGCCGCCGCCGAGCAGGCGGCCGCCCCGGCGGAGGCGCCGGCCCCCGCCGCCGCCTCCGGCCGGCCGGCCCCGAGCCCGTCGCCGGCCGCCCAGCCCGACACCTCGCTGCGCGGGCGCACCGAGAAGCTCTCCCGGCTGCGCACCGTCATCGCCCGCCGGATGGTGGAGTCGCTGCAGGTCAGCGCCCAGCTGACGACGGTCGTGGAGGCCGACGTCACCGCCATCGCGCGCTTGCGGGACCGCGCCAAGCGGGACTTCGAGGCGCGCGAGGGCGTGAAGCTCTCGTTCCTGCCGTTCTTCGCCAAGGCGGCGGTCGAGGCACTCAAGGCCCACCCGGCCGTGAACTCCTCGATCGACCTCGAGGCCAATACGGTGACCTACCACGACGCCGAGAACCTGGGCGTCGCGGTCGACACCGAGCGCGGCCTCCTGGTCCCGGTCATCAGGGACGCCGGTGACCTGAGCATCGGCGGGCTGGCCCGCAAGATCGCAGACCTGGCCGAGCGGACCCGCACCAACAAGGTCACGCCGGACGAGCTCGGCGGCGGCACCTTCACGCTGACCAACACCGGCAGCCGGGGCGCGCTGTTCGACACCCCGATCATCAACCAGCCGCAGGTGGCGATCCTGGGCGTCGGCACCGTGGTCAAGCGCCCGGTCGTCGTCCAGGACCCCGGCCTCGGCGAGGTGATCGCGGTCCGGTCGATGGTCTACCTGGCGCTCACCTACGACCACCGGATCGTCGACGGCGCCGACGCGGCCCGCTTCCTGGGCACGGTGAAGGAGCGGCTGGAGGCCGGTCAGTTCCACGGCGAGGTCGGCCTCGCCTGAACGAGGACCCCCTGCCCCCATCGTTCGCGAGCTCACGACGGGACCCTGCAGGGGCCAATCGGGGCCCCGGCAGCAGCCGGGGCCCCGATCGCGTCCGCCCCCGCCTGAAGGAGACACATGAAGGTCGCGGTCACCGGCTCCTCCGGGCTGATCGGGACGCGCCTGGTCGCGGCACTGCGCACCGGCGGGCACGACGTGCTGCGGCTGGTGCGCCGGACGCCGCGGACGGCCGACGAGCACCGCTGGGACCCCCACCACCGGCGGATCGACCCCGCCCTGTTCTCCGACGTCGACGCCGTGGTGAACCTGGCCGGCACCCCCATCCGACCGCGCCCCTTCACCGCCGGCTACAAGGAGCAGCTGCGCTCCAGCCGGCTCGACAGCACGCTCACGGTGAGCGAGGCGCTGGCCGCGGCGGTCGCGGCCGACCCGGGACGTCGCCGGGTGCTCCTGTCGGCGTCGGCCGTGGGCTACTACGGCGACACCGGTGACCGGCCGGTCCAGGAGGATGCGCCGCCCGGCAGTGACTTCATCTCCCGGCTGTGCGTCGACTGGGAGGCCGCGACCAGCGCAGCGGCGGACGCCGGCGTGCGGGTGGTGCACCTGCGCACCGGGCTGGTGGTCGGCCGCGACGCCATGCTGGTACGCATCCTGGGCCTGGTCTTCCGAGCCGGCCTGGGCGGGCGCATGGGATCGGGGCGCCAGTACTGGCCGTGGATCAGCCTGGACGACGAGGTCGACGCGATCCGGTTCCTGCTGACCGCCGATGTCTCGGGTCCGGTCAACCTCACCGGTCCCGAACCGGTCCCCAACGCCGAGTTCGTCCGTCGCCTCGCCGCGGCGGTGCACCGGCCCGCCGTCCTGCCGGTTCCCGGCTTGGTGCTGTCGCTGGCGCTCGGCGAGTTCGGCCGGTCCAGCGTGCTGGCCGGCCAGCGCGCGGTCCCGGCGGCGCTGCAGCAGGCCGGCTACCGGTGGACCCACCCCGACCTCGACGACGCGCTCCGGACGGCCCTCCGGCGCGGCTGAGCCGGGTTCAGGTCACCCGCTCCGCCGTCGCGATCCGCCATCCCGCGGGGCCCGCCTCCAGGGTCATCCGCACCTCCGCGTCGCCGCGGCCCAGCAGCGACCGCAGCGCCGGCCCGTCGACGTCCGCGGCCGGCACGACCGCGTAGGGCGGCCATCGGTCGACCACGCGCAGGGTCACCCGGCCATCGGCGGCCGAGCCGTCGAGGACGGCCGCGCTGACCACCTCGGGGGCGAAGCCGCGGAGCACCTGGCCGGCGGTCTCGAGGCCCTCGACGGTGTCCCGGTCGGCGGCGAGGAGGGTGCTGCCGGGGACGTACACCTCGTCGAGCAGGGGCACGGATCCGGTGGTCAGGGCCTCCACCCGCCGCTGGTAGAGCTCGGCGAGCCGGACCTGCCACTCCCCCTGCGGCTCCGCGGCGGCCTGCGGCGCGGGCGTCGGCGCGGCGGTGACCCCAGGCGTCTGCACGGCGGTGGCCTCCGGCGCGGGGGTGGTCTCCGGCGCGGGGCCGACCGACGGACCGGCGGCCGACGGACCCGTGGCCGACGGACCGGCGACGGACGGCCCGGCCGGCGACGGCGCGACTGCGGACGGGCCCGGCGCCGGCCGCGGCGCGCGTGGCGTGCCGGCGGCGCGGTCGGCCACGGCCGCCGGCTCGGGTGCCGGCGCACCGCCCCACCAGCCGCCCAGCAGCGCCACGATGGCCACGGCGGCGGCCACGGCGGCGGCCACGGCGGCCAGCACCGCGGCACGGCGCAGCAGCGGACCGGACGTCGCCAGCCGGGCTCGCAGCCCGGCGCGGTCGGCCGGCACCTCCTCGGGGACCCGCCGGTGCCGCCCCGGGACCTGGTGGGTGAGCTCGGTGCGCAGGCCGCGGCCGGTGCCGTCGGGCTCCTCGTCGGACACGCCGGCGCGCGGCAGCCGCACCGGCTCCGGACGGCAGGCGTGTCGCAGGTCCAGCGCCAGGGCGGCGGCCGACCCGCGGTCGTGCGGATCGGCCGAGAGCCCGCGGGCGATGACGGCGAGCAGGTCCGGTGGCGCGTCGGGGGCCAGCTCGGCGAGGTCCGGCGGCGTCCCGTCCGCGGCCACCCGCAGCCTGTCCGCCGGCGTCGCGGCGTTCCACGGTGCGACCCCGGTCAGCGCGTGGAAGGCCGCGGCGGCGACACCGAAGACGTCGGAGGCCGGTCCGGGTGCGCCACCGCGGGCCACGGTGGGGTCGACGTAGGCCGGCGTGAGCTCGCGGGCGGCCTCCTCACCCAGCACCCGCGCCACACCGAGGTCGGTGAGCACCGGTCGCCCCTCGGCCGTGAACACGACGTTGCCGGGCGAGAGGTCACCGTGCACCACCCCGCGCTCGTGCGCGTGAGCCAGCGCCGCGGCCACCGGAGCGAGGGCCGTGACCACCTCGCCAGGCCGCAGCCGGCCGCGGCGGGCCAACAGCGCGGCGAGGCTGCCGCCGGCCAGCAGGTCGAGCACCAGGGCCACGCGCGGCCGGCCGCCGCGACGGGGCTCGTGCACCACCTCGTGCAGCCGGACCAGGTGCGGGTGGTCGAGCTCCCCCAGCAACGCCGCCTCGCGCGCCTGTCGCTCGGCGTCCCCGGCGACCAACAGCTTGACGGCGACCGGCGGCCCACCGGACCGCGGCACCGCGCGCCACACCTCCCCGGAGCCGCCACGGCCGAGCAGCTCCTCGAGCCGGTAGCCGGGGACGACGGGCGCGGGAGGGGACGCGGGCATGGCGGGCACCGTAGGCGGACGGGCGGCCACTCCGCCGACGTCGTCCACAGGCACCGGCCGCGTCCACGGACCCGGCCCCGGACGGGTGGCACGACAGCGGGCGTCCTAGGTTCGGGCCATGCCACTGCCCGCCCGCGCCCAGGTCGTCGTCGTCGGGGCCGGGCTCGCCGGCCTGTCGGCGGCGGTCCGGCTGCGCGCCGCGGGCGTCGACGTGCACGTCGCCGAGGCAGCCCGCCACACCGGTGGCCGACTGGCCACCGAGCGGATCGACGGGTTCGTCGTCGACCGCGGCTTCCAGGTGCTCAACACCGGCTACCCGCGCGCCGCCGACCTCGACCTGGCGGCCCTCGACCTCGGCTGGTTCTGGCCGGGGGCGGTCGTGCGGGTCGACGGCCGGGCGTCGCGGGTGGTCGACCCGCGCCGGCGGCCCGCGGCGGCGCTCGACACGCTGTACGCGCCACTCGGGTCCCCGCTGCGCAAGGCCGCGATCGTCGCCTACTCGGCGCGGGCCGGCTACACACCGGTCCCCCGGCTGCTGCGGGAGCCGGAGACGACCGCCGAGGAGCGGCTGCGGCGGGCCGGCGTGGGCGACACGGCTCTCGAGCGCTTCTTCCGCCCCTTCCTCGCCGGGGTGCTGCTGGAGGACCGCCTGGAGACGTCGAGCCGGTACCTGGACCTGCTGTGGCGCAGCTTCGCCCGCGGCGCCATCGGCCTGCCGGCCCGGGGCATGCAGTCGGTCGGCGAGCAGCTGGCCGACCGGGTCGGCGCCGAGCGCCTGCACCTGGGCGTCCGGGTCACGGCCGTGGGCGGGGACGCGGTCACCACGGACGCCGGGCGCACCCGCGCCGACGCCGTCGTCGTCGCCACCGACCCCGCCACCGCCGCGGCGCTGGTGCCGGGGGTGACGGCGTCCGCGCCGCGCCGGGTGACCACCCACCTGCACGTGCTCCCCGCCTCCCCGTCCGGCGAGCCGCTGCTGGTCCTGGGCACGCCGAGCGGGCAGCTCGTCAACAGCGTCGTGCTCACCGACGCCCAGCCCGCCTACAGCCCCGACGGCCGGGCACTGGTCGCCAGCTCCAGCCTCGCCCCCACCCGCGAGGCCGACGTGCGAGCCGAGATCGCCGCCCTGCACGGCATCGGGACGGGCGACCTGGCACACCTCACCTCGGTGACCGTGCCGCAGGCCCAGCCGGCCGCCGTCCCGCCGCTGCACCTGCGCCAGCCGGTCGACCTGGGCGGCGGGCTGTACGTGGCCGGCGACCACCGCGACACCCCGTCCATCCAGGGCGCCATGGCCAGCGGGGCGCGGGCCGCCCGCGCCGTCCTGCGTGGCCTGCAGACCCGTCAGCGAGGAGCTGCCTGACCGTGCCGGCCACCGCCCCGACCATCCTCGCCACGAGCATCGGCTTCGACTCCCGGCGCCGTGGCCCCTACGACTGGGCACCGGGGCCGGTCTTCGACTTCGCCTTCCAGCTGGCGGGCGCGGCCGAGCGTCCGCGGCTGTGCTACCTCGGCACCGCCACCGGCGACGACCCGGTGCGGGTCGCCGGCGTGTACGGCGCCTTCGCCGGCAGCGGGGTGCAGGTCAGCCACCTGAGCCTCTTCCCCATGCCCACCGTCCCCGACGTCCGCGCGCACCTGCTCGCCCAGGACGTCGTCTGGGTCGGCGGCGGCAGCGTGGCGAACCTGCTCGCGGTGTGGCGGGTGCACGGGCTCGACGAGGTGTTCCGGGAGGTGTGGGAGGCCGGCGTCGTGCTGGGCGGGGTGTCGGCTGGGTCGCTGTGCTGGCACGTCGGCGGCACCACGGACTCCTACGGCCCCGACCTGCGCCCGGTCACGAACGGCCTCGGGCTGATCCCCACGTCCAACGGCGTCCACTACGACTCCGAGGAGCAGCGCCGTCCGCTCTACCACCGCCTGGTCGCCGACGGCACGCTGCCCGGCGGGCACGCCACCGACGACGGCGTGGGCCTGGTCTACCGCGGCACCGGACTCGTCGAGGCGGTCGCCGACCGGCCCGACAAGGCCGCCTACCGGGTGGCGCGCGGCCCCGACGGCACCGCGGTGGAGACCCGCATCGAGCCCCGCCGGCTGCGCTGACCGGCCCCGCCCGGGCGCCCCGGGGCTCGCGGAGGTCGGGGAGGACCGGGGTCCTCCCCCGGTGAGGGCAGGTGGCCCCTGCAGGGTCCCGCCGCGAGCCCGCGGGGGGGCGGCGGGCCTTCACTAGGCTGGGGACGTGAGCGAACTGCGGGTGGTCCGGGCGGGCACGGTCCCCTACGAGGAGGCGTGGGCACTGCAGCGCGAGCTGCACGCGGCCCGGGTCGCCGACGAGGGCCCCGACACGCTGTTGCTGCTGGAGCACCCGCCGGTCTACACCGCGGGCAAGCGCACCGAGCCGCACGAGCGTCCGTTCGACGGCACCCCGGTCATCGACGTGGACCGTGGCGGCAAGATCACCTGGCACGGCCCCGGCCAGCTCGTCGGCTACCCGATCGTCCGGTTGGCCGACCCGGTCGACGTCGTCGCCCACGTGCGGCGCCTGGAGGCGGCGCTCATCGAGGTCTGCGACGGTCTCGGCCTGGCCACCGAGCGGATCGAGGGGCGCAGCGGCGTGTGGGTGCGCGCCGACCGGGCGGGCGGGCAGAGACACCGCCCGGACCGCAAGGTCGCCGCCATCGGGGTCCGGGTGGCCAGGGGCGTGACCATGCACGGGTTCGCGCTCAACTGCGACCCCGACATGTCGGCGTTCGGCAACATGATCCCCTGCGGGATCGTGGACGCCGGCGCCACCTCGCTCACGACCGAGCTCGGCCGCGACGTGACCGTCGCCGAGGTCATCGACCCGGTCGAGCAGGCGGTGCGCGAGGTGCTGACGACAGCGTCGCCCTACCGGGCGACACCGCGGCCAGGAGCCGTTCCCCTGCCCGGCTGAGCCGCCGGCCCCGTCCAGAGGCTCGCCCCGAGCCCCGACGGCCCCCTTGCAGGGTCCCGTCGCGAGCCTGCGAGTGGCGAGTGGCGGGGGGCAAGGGGGTCCTTCACGAGGGGGACGGGGTCCTTCAGCCCACGACGAAGTTGACCAGCCGGCCGGGGACGGCGACGACGCGGCGCACCGTCTTCCCGTCCAGGTGCGCTGCCACCTTCTCGTCGGCGCGGGCAGCGGCCTCCAGCGCGGCGGCGTCAGCGTCCGCCGGCACGGTCACCTGGGCCCGAACCTTTCCGTTGACCTGGACGGCGACCTGCACGGTGTCCTCGACCAGCCACCGCTCGTCAGCGACCGGGAACGGCTCCCATGCGCAGGAGCCGTCGTGTCCCAGCCGCGTCCAGAGCTCGTCGGCCATGTGCGGGGCCAGGGGCGCGACCAGCAGCACCAGGGGCCCGACGACGGAGCGCGGCACCGGGGACTCGGCGCCGTACGCCTGCGTCAGGTGATTGGTCAGCTCGGTGATCCGGGCGATGGCGATGTTGAACCGCAGCGTCGAGAACCCGTCGCGGACGCCTGCGATCGCGCGGTGCAGCGCGCGCAGCGTCTCTTCGGCCGGCTCGACGTCGTCGGCCGCGCGCACCGCTCCGGTCCGCTCGTCGACGACCACCCGCCAGATCCGCTGCAGCAGGCGCTGTGACCCCACGACCGCCTTGGTCTCCCACGGCCGCGACTGGTCCAGCGGCCCGGTCGACATCTCGTAGACGCGGAAGGTGTCGGCGCCGTAGGCGCCGATCATCTCGTCCGGCGTCACCATGTTCTTCAGGCTCTTGCCGATCTTCCCGTACTCGCGGTTGACCGGCTCGCCCTCGTAGAAGAACCGGCCGTCCTTCTCCTCCACATCGGCCGCGGGCACGTAGAAGCCGCGCTCGTCGGTGTAGGCGAAGGCGGAGATGTAGCCCTGGTTGACCAGCCGGCGGAACGGCTCCTCGCTGGAGACGTGGCCCAGGTCGTGCAGCACCTTGTGCCAGAACCGCGCGTACAGCAGGTGCAGGACGGCGTGCTCGACCCCGCCGACGTAGAGGTCCACGCCGCCGACGTCCCCGTCGCCGCGCGGGCCCAGCCAGTACCGCTCCAGCTCCGGGTCGACCATCCGCTCGTCGTCGGCGGGGTCCAGGTAGCGCAGGTAGTACCAGCACGACCCCGCCCAGTTGGGCATCGTGTTGGTCTCGCGCCGGTACTTGCGCGGCCCGTCGCCCAGGTCCAGCTCGACCGTCGTCCACTCCGTGGCCCGTGACAGCGGCGGCTCGGGCGAGGAGTCGGCGTCGTCGTCGGCGAAGGTCTTGGGCGAGTAGTCGTCGACCTCGGGCAGGAGCACCGGCAGCATCGACTGCGGGACGGCGACCGGCAGGTCGTTCTCGTCGTAGACGATCGGGAAGGGCTCGCCCCAGTAGCGCTGCCGGCTGAACAGCCAGTCGCGCAGCTTGTAGGTCGTCGTCGCCTCGCCGTGGCCGTGCTCGACCAGCCAGTCGGTGATGGCGGCGATCGCGGTGGCCTTGTCCAGGCCGTTCAGCGAGATCTCGTCGTTGGCCGAGTTGATCATCGGGCCGGCGCCCGTGTACGCACCGCCGTCGAAGCCTTCCGGCGGCTGCACCGTCCGGATCACCGGCAGCCCGAACCTCTCCGCGAACTCGAAGTCGCGGATGTCCTCACCGGGCACGGCCATGATCGCGCCGGTGCCGTAGCCCATCAGCACGTAGTCGGCGACGAACACCGGCAGGTCACGGCCGTTGACGGGGTTGACGGCGGTGACGCCCAGCCAGACGCCGGTCTTGTCCCGGCCCTCGGTCTGCCGCTCCAGCTCCGACCGCCGGGACGCCTCGCGCCGGTAGGCGTTCACGGCCTCCGCCGGGCTGGCCGCCCCACCGGTCCACCGCGGATCGACGTCCGCCGGCCAGGCGGACGCGGTCAGCGCATCGACCAGCGGGTGCTCCGGCGCCACCACCATGTACGTCGCGCCGAACAGCGTGTCCGGCCGCGTGGTGAAGACCTCGATCGTCTCGCTGCCGCAGGAGAACCCGATCCGCGCACCGGTCGAGCGGCCGATCCAGTTGCGCTGCATCAGCTTCAGGGAGTCCGACCAGTCCAGCCGGTCCAGGTCGTCCAGCAGCCGGTCGGCGTAGGCGGTGATCCGCATCATCCACTGGGTCAGCGGACGCCGGAACACCGGGAAGTTGCCCCGCTCGGAGCGCCCGTCGGCGGTGACCTCCTCGTTGGACAGCACCGTCCCCAGACCGGGGCACCAGTTCACCGGCGCCTGGTGCAGGTAGGCCAGCCGGTGCGCGTCGACGACCTTGCGCTGCTCGACCTCGTCCAGCTCACCCCAGGGACGGCCGGACGGGTTGGTGCCGATGGCGGGCGCACGGGTGCCCGCGTCCAGCTCGGCCACCAGCTCCTCGATGCGGCGGGCCTTGCCGCCGGCCTCGTCGAACCAGGAGCCGAAGATCTGCAGGAAGATCCACTGGGTCCACTTGTAGTAGCCCGGGTCGATCGTGGCGAAGCTGCGGCGGTCGTCGTGGTCGACGCCCAGCCGGCGCAGCTGCGCCCTGATCGCCGCGATGTTGGCCTCGGTGGTGACCCGCGGGTGCTGCCCGGTCTGGACGGCGTACTGCTCGGCGGGCAGGCCGAAGGCGTCGTACCCCATCGGGTGCAGCACGTTGTCGCCGTCCATGCGGCGGAACCGGCTGGTGACGTCGGTGCCCAGGTACCCCAGCGGGTGACCGACGTGCAGCCCGGCGCCCGAGGGATACGGGAACATGTCCATCGCGAAGTACTTGGGCCGGTCGGCGACCTTCTCGAAGCCCTCGGACAGCCGGCCGGTCGGGTTCGGGGTGTGGAACGTCCCCTCGGCCTCCCAGCGGTCCTGCCAGGCGAGCTCGATCCGCTGCGCCAGGGCGGGCGTGTAGCGGTACGGCGGGACGTCCCCCACCGGCTCGACACTCGGCTGGTCGGCCGTCTGGCTCATCGTCGTGCTCCTGGTCCTCGAGGCTCGTACCGGCGGCGAACAGCAAAAGACCCCTCACGCAGGAGGGGTCGCCGTGCTGACTGGGGGTCTCAGGTCAGCACGGCCGCGCAAGCAGGAGCCGCCTGGTCACGCCTCGATCGTACCGCGCGCGGCCACCCGGCCCGGGCTCACCCGCAGTGGGGAGAACGCGCGGGTCGGGTGGAGCCCGGCTGCGCTCCGGCCGATGTCGGTCACGTGCGACCCACCCGGCACACCGCCGCCCCGTCCCGCCGCGCCCTCACGCTGACGCTGGCGGCCCTGGCCCTGTTCAGCACCGGGGTGTGGAGCCGTCCGGACGGCGAGGCGTGGGCGGTCGCCTACGACCTCGTCCTCTACAACCTCGTGTACGTCGGGGCCGCCCTGGTCTGCGCCGCCGCGGCCCGCCGCGCGCAGGCCGACCGGATGGCCTGGCGGGCGATGACGGCCTCCCTCGTCTGGGGCCTCGTGGGCAACCTGGTCTACAGCCTGGTGGTCGCGCCGATGGCCGAGGAGCCGTTCCCGTCGGTCGCCGACGCCTGCTTCCTCGTCTACTACGTCCCGCTCTACGTCGCGCTGATCGGGTTGATCCGCGCCCGCGTCGCGCGGTTCCACGCCAGCATGTGGCTCGACGGCGTCGTCGGCGCCCTCGGGGCGGGCGCCGTCGCGGTCGCCGTCCTGCTGGGTCCGGCCCTCGAGGTCACCGAGGGCGATGTCGCCGCCGTGCTCACCAGCCTCGCCTACCCGGTGGCGGACGTCGTCCTGCTGGCCCTGCTGGTCGGCGTGAGCGCGATGCTGGGTGTCCGGCGCGAGCGCACGCTGCTGCTCGTCGGCGCCGCGATCGCGGCCAACCTGGTCGGTGACATCGTCTACCTGGACCTCGCCACCGCGGGCGTCTACGTCGAGGGCGGGCCGCTCGACCTCGCCTGGCTCTCCGCGATGGCGCTGTTCGCGCTGGCCGCGCACAGCAGCGACCCGGACGCCGTCCGGGCATCGGCTCAGGCCGGCGCACGGGCGGGCACACGGGTGGGCTGGCGCGTCCTGGCTCTGCCCCTGGCCTGCAACCTGGCCAGCCTGGTGATCCTCGCCGCCGGCTACGGCGACCGGTTCTCCTCCGCGGCCGCCTGGCTCGCCGTGGGCTGCGTGGTCGCCGCGCTGGCCCGCACCGCGATCACCTTTCGCGAGGTCCGCGCCTTCAACGAGGTCCGCGAGCAGGCCCTGACCGACGAGCTGACCGGCCTGCCCAACCGGCGGGCGCTGATGGACGAGGCCCGCCGGATGCTGACCACCGCCAGCGCCCGCCGCCCCGCCGCCCTGCTGCTGCTCGACCTGGACGGCTTCAAGGAGGTCAACGACAGCCTGGGGCACCACGCCGGCGACAGCCTGCTGCGCCTGGTCGGGCCCCGGCTGCACGGCGCGCTGCGCGGCTCGGACACGCTGGCCCGGCTCGGCGGTGACGAGTTCGCCGTCCTGCTGCCCGACGTCACCCTCGACGAGGCGCAGGAGCGGGCCGTGGGACTCCGCGAGCTGCTGCTGCAGCCGTTCACCGTCGAGGGGACCCGCCTGCACGTGGGCGTGAGCATCGGGGTCGCGACCGCCCCGGTCCCCGCCGCGACGGTGCAGGAGCTGCTCCGCTGCGCCGACGTCGCGATGTACGCCGCCAAGAGCAGTCGGGACGGCGTGCGCGCCTACGTCCCCGACCCGAACGGCGGCACGGGTGACCGGCTGCACACCATGGAGGAGTTGCGGACGGCGCTGGACGAGGGCGGCCAGCTGCTGGTCCACCTCCAGCCGCAGGTCGATCTCTCCGACGGACGGGTCGCGGGCGTCGAGGCCCTCGTCCGCTGGCAGCACCCGACGCGGGGACTGCTCTCCCCCGCGCACCTGCTCCCTGCCGCGGAGCAGGCCGGTCTGCTCCGCCCGCTGACCGACACCGTCCTGGAGCTCTCCCTGCAGGCGGTCGCCGGCTGGTGGGAGTCCACGCGCGTGCCGGTCTCGGTGAACCTGTCGGCGGCGAACGTCTCCGATCTCGACCTGCCCAGCAAGGTGGCGGTCGCCCTGCTGCGGCACGGACTGCCCACCCAGGCGCTGACCCTGGAGCTGGTGGAGGACACCCTGATGGCCGACCCCGAGCGGGGCCGGACCGTGCTCGGCGAGCTGCGCCGCCTGGGCATCCGGACGTCGATCGACGACTACGGCACCGGCTACAGCTCGCTGGCCTACCTGCGGCACCTGCCGGCCGACGAGCTCAAGCTCGACCGGAGCCTGACCCTGGACGTCGGCCGGGACCACCGAGCGGCCGCGATCGTGCGGCACACGGTGGCGCTGGCCCACGACCTGGGGCTCAGCCTCGTCGCCGAGGGCGTGGAGGACGAGGCGACCGGCCGGGCGCTGGCGGCGCTCGGCTGCGATGTCGCCCAGGGCTACGCGATCGCCCGCCCGATGCCGGTCGACGCGTTCGTCCGCTGGTTGGCGGACCGGGCGCACGTGCCGGTACAGCCGCTGTAACGGCTCCGCACCCCCGTCCCGCGCAGGTGTGTCGCCGTCACCGCGACACCGTGCGGCCGCTCCCCGGAGATCGCACTCGGGGGTGTGCCGTCCGCGGTGACCGGGCAGGATGGCCGCCGACACGATCAACCGGAGGTGCATCCCGTGTTCCGCAAGAAGACGCACGGCCAGATCATCGGCGAGGAGCTGCAGGAGGGCCTCGCCCACATCGGCACGGCGGTGGCGGAGGCCCGGCAGGCAGCGGCGGAACAGCTCGCACCGCGGGTGGAGGCCGCCCGCGAGGCGAGCGGCCCGGCGCTGGACGCCGCCATGGCCGCGGTCGCGCCCAGGGTCGCCGCCGCGGTGGCCGTCGCCGCGCCCGCGGTCGAGGCGGCCCGCGAGGCGCTCGGCCCACGCGTGGAGGTCGCCCGCGACGCGGCCACCAGGGCCGCCGCGGACCTCGCCCCCCGGGTGGAGGCCGCCCGTGAGGCGCTGTCCCCTCGGGTCGAGGCCGCCCGTGACGCCGCGGTGCCCCACCTGACCGCCGCGGTGGCCGCCGCCCAGGCCGCCGCCACCAGGGCCGTCGCCGACCTCACCCCCCGCGTCGAGGCAGCCCGCGGTGCGGCGCAGAAGACGCTGGCGACGGACGTCGTCCCCCGGCTGACCGCCGCGCAGGCCGCCACGCTGGCCTACGCGGCACCCCGGGTGATCGCCGCCCGCGAGGCGGTGACGCCGGTCCTGGAGAGCACCCGCGAGTCGCTCTCCTCGGGGCTGGGCAGCGCCCGCGATGAGTTTGACCTGCGTCGTCTCGAGCTCGCCGCCCTCACGGCCAATGCCGCGAAGAAGCGCGGTCAGCTGGAGAAGGCGGCGGCGAAGAAGCGCCGAGAACTGGAGAGGAAGGCCGCGAAGGCGGGTAAGGGAGTGGGGCGGAAGGTCGGGATCGAGCCCCGGCCACGGCGCTGGCCGTGGCTGCTCGCCGTCCTCGGCATCGCCGCCGCCGTGGCGGTGGTGCTGCGCCGCCGCAGCGGCTCCGACGACCTGTGGACCCCCGCCCCCACCGGCGACGGGCCCGTGCCGAGCTACCGAGAGGACCCCGTGCCCAGTTCCCCGAGCAACTCCGGCAAGACCGTCTCGTCCGCCCAGATGACGCCGGGCGACGCCACCCCACCGGACACCGACGCCGGGTCGTGGGCGCAGCAGTCGGTCCCCTCCGAGAGCCCCGGCTCCAGCACTCCCGACACCGCGACGACGAGTTCGAACGACCCGGCCCTGGACACCGCCACGGCCTCGCCGGACGACCAGCCGCAGACCGGTACCGCCGGTCTGGGCTCCGACGCGGACGACGAGCGCAACCCGTCGAGCTGACCGCGACCCGCCCCTGAGCAGCAACGCCCGCCTCGGTCGAGGCGGGCGTTGCCGTTCCCGGGGGTACCGTGGCCGATCATGAGCGAGACGGTGGCCCCGACCCCCTCCACCGACACCCCCGCGGCGCCCTCCGGGCGCAAGCTGCTGCGCCTCGAGGTCCGCAACAGCCAGGTCCCGATCGAGCGCAAGCCCGAGTGGATCAAGACCCGGCTCAAGACCGGCCCGGAGTACACCGAGCTGAAGTCGCTGGTCCGCCGTGAGGGCCTGCACACCGTCTGCGAAGAGGCCGGCTGTCCCAACATCTACGAGTGCTGGGAGGACCGCGAGGCGACCTTCCTCATCGGTGGGGACCAGTGCACCCGGCGGTGCGACTTCTGCCAGATCGACACCGGCAAGCCCGCCGACTTCGACGCCGACGAGCCGCGGCGGGTCGCCGAGAGCGTGGCCACCATGCAGCTGCGCTACGCCACGGTCACCGGCGTCGCCCGCGACGACCTGCCCGACGGCGGCGCTTGGCTCTACGCCGAGACGGTGCGGCAGATCCACGCCGCCGTCCCCGGCTGTGGCGTCGAGCTGCTCATCCCCGACTTCAACGCCGACCCGGACCAGCTGGCGGAGGTCTTCTCCTCCCGGCCCGAGGTGCTCGCGCACAACGTCGAGACCGTGCCGCGCATCTTCAAGCGGATCCGCCCCGGCTTCCGGTTCGAGCGGTCGCTGGAGGTCCTCACCGCCGCCCGCGAGGCCGGCCTGGTCACCAAGTCCAACCTCATCCTCGGCATGGGCGAGGAGCCCGACGAGGTCGTCGAGACGATGCGGGCGCTGCACGAGGCGGGCTGCGACCTGCTGACGATCACCCAGTACCTGCGCCCCTCACCGCGGCACCACCCCGTCGTCCGCTGGGTCAAGCCCGACGAGTTCGTCGGCTTCCAGCAGGCGGCCGAGGAGATCGGCTTCCCCGGCGTGCTCGCCGGGCCGCTGGTGCGCAGCTCCTACCGGGCCGGCCGGCTGTACCAGCAGGCCGTCGAGGCCCGCGGGCTGACCCGCTCGATCTGAGGACGTCGCGGCCGGTCCGCGGGGACCGGCCGCTGGCGGCCCTATCCTGGGGACATGGCACGCAGCAGGCCCACCGACCCCTCCGCGCCGCCCGGCACCGGCAAGGCCGCCACCGGGCCCGGTCCCCGGGGCCGCGGCCGGGGCGCCACCAAGGCCGGCGGGGACGGCCGGCCCAAGGTCGGCCGGCTCAAGAGGGTCGGCAACCAGGTCCGCATGATCAAGCAGGCCTACTCCCTGACCCGGAAGAACGACCCCAAGCTGCCCTGGGTCATGCTCATCGCCTTCGTGGCGGTGGCCGCGGTCATCGAGCTGATCGCCATCCTCTTCGGGGCGCCGTTCCTCTTCCTGCCCATCGCGATCCTCTTCGGCGCGCTGGCCGCGATGATCGTCTTCGGCCGCCGCGCGCAGGGCTCGGCCTACCGCCAGGTCGAGGGCCAGGCCGGTGCCGCGGCGTGGGTCCTCGAGGGCATGCGCGGCGACTGGCAGGTCAACGCCGGCGTCGCGGGCACCACGCAGCTCGACGCCATCCACCGGGTGCTGGGCCGCCCGGGCGTGATCCTGGTCGGCGAGGGGTCGCCGTCGCGGGTGCGCCCGCTGCTGGCCCAGGAGAAGAAGCGCATCGCCCGGATCGCCGGTGACGCCCCCATCTACGACGTCCTGGTCGGCGACGAGGAGGGCCAGGTGCCGCTGCGCAAGCTCAGCGCCCACGTGATGAAGCTGCCGCGCAACCTCTCCGGCGGAGAGCTCAACGCGCTGCGCAAGCGGGTCGCCGCGCTCGGCGGCGCGCGGATGCCGGTGCCCGGCGGCCCCCTCCCCGGCGGCCGGCAGATGACCGTCAGCCAGCGCCAGGTCCGCCGCAGGTAGGCCGGAGGCTCCCGCGAGCGAGCGAGCGAGCGAGCGAGCGCCGGGCTGGGCTCAGCGGTGGCCGGGGACGGCTCCTGGCCGCGGCGGCCACCGGCGGCCCCCCGCGAGGCGGTGCGAGGAGTGGGGGCCGGAGGCTCCCGCGAGCGAGCGCCGGGCTGGGCTCAGCGGTGGCCGGGGACGGCTCCTGGCCGCCGTGCGATCCGGAGGATCGCCAAGAACTCAGTCCCGGACGACGGCGGTGTCGGTCAGCCGGTCGTGCAGCCCGCGGCCGTCGGCGTCCACCACGAGCGCGGGCACGAGCAGCATGAGCAACCCCGTCCGGACGACGGCCCGCCACAGCGCCAGCCGCTCGCCCGCCCGCGGGTGCGCCAGCCGCAGCCCCAGGAGCCGCATCCCCGGGGTCTGGCCGAAGGCCACGAGCGTGCCCACGGTGATCACCCCGAACGGCAGAAGGCTCCAGTTGCCGGGCAACGAGGGCGCGGTGACCAGGCCCGCGACCAGTGCCGCGGCCACGGCGTCGACGAGGAAGGCGCCGATCCGGGAGCTGAAGGAGGCCAGCGAGCCGGGCCCGGCGGCGGGCAGACCCAGTGCGGCGCCGCGCGGGCGTTGCTGAGAGGGTGGCTGCGCGTCCCCGACCATGGCCTTCAGCGTAGGAGGCGCCTGCAGGACGCCTGCCCGACCGGCGGGAACGTCGACGGCGACACGCCGTGGGGCGTTGTTACCGGCCCGAAACACTCGAGACACCCGAGGGCAACCGCCCGCTCGTAGGTTCGTCACCGGCTGTCCGCCCCAACCCGGAGGATCGATGTTCACCAGTCCCGACGAGGTCGCCACCTACATCCGCGACAACGACGTCGAGTTCGTCGACGTCCGCTTCTGCGACCTGCCCGGCGTCATGCAGCACTTCACGATCCCCGCGTCGACGTTCGGCGAGGACACGTTCTCCGAGGGTCTCGGGTTCGACGGCTCCTCGATCCGCGGCTTCCAGGCGATCAACGAGTCGGACATGCTCCTGCTCCCCGACGCCAACAGCGCCTTCGTGGACCCGTTCCGCAAGCACCGCACGCTCAACATCAACTTCTTCATCCACGACCCGATCACCCGCGAGGCCTACAGCCGTGACCCGCGGAACGTGGCGAAGAAGGCCGAGGCGTATCTCGCCAGCAGCGGCATCGCCGACGCCGCCTACTTCGGCCCGGAGGCGGAGTTCTACGTCTTCGACTCGGTCCGGCACTCGACCGGCATCAACGAGGGCTACTACCACATCGACGCGGTCGAGGGCTCCTGGAACTCCGGCTCGCTGACCGGCGAGAACGGCGGCCCGAACCTGGGCTACAAGACCCGCCCCAAGGGCGGCTACTTCCCGGTCGAGCCCTACGACCACCAGAGCGACCTGCGCGCCGACATGATGCTCAACCTGACCCGCGCGGGCCTCGAGCTCGAACGCGGCCACCACGAGGTGGGCACCGGCGGCCAGGCCGAGATCAACTACAAGTTCGACACGCTGCTGCGCTCGGCCGACAGCCTGATGCTGTTCAAGTACATCGTTAAGAACACCGCCTGGGCCGCCGGCAAGACCGCCACCTTCATGCCCAAGCCCCTCTACGGCGACAACGGCTCGGGCATGCACTGCCACCAGTCGCTCTGGAAGGACGGCGAGCCGCTCTTCCACGCCGAGACCGGCTACGCGGGCCTGTCCGACACCGCCCGCCACTACATCGGCGGCCTGCTGGCCCACGCTCCGTCGCTGCTGGCCTTCACCAACCCGACGGTGAACAGCTACCACCGCCTGGTGCCCGGCTACGAGGCCCCGATCAACCTGGTCTACTCGGCCCGCAACCGCTCGGCCTGCTGCCGCATCCCGATCTCCGGCGACAGCCCCAAGGCCAAGCGCATCGAGTTCCGCGTGCCCGACCCGTCGGCCAACCCCTACCTCGCCTTCTCGGCGATGCTGATGGCCGGCCTCGACGGCATCAAGAACAAGATCGAGCCGCCGGCGCCGGTCGACAAGGACCTCTACGAGCTGCCGCCCGAGGAGGCCCTCGGCATCGAGAAGGTGCCGGCCTCGCTGGACGCCGTCCTCGACCGGCTCGAGGTCGACCACGAGTACCTGGTCGACGGCGGGGTGTTCACCCCCGACCTGATCGAGACGTGGATCGAGTACAAGCGGGAGAACGAGATCGACCCGATCCGGCTGCGCCCGCACCCGCACGAGTTCGCGATGTACTACGACATTTGACCTGCGCGGTCCTCGTCGCGGCCCCCGTCCTCCCCGCGAGGACGGGGGCCGCGGTGCGTCCGCGGCACCAGGCGGCCCGGCCGCCCGGCAGCGACCCCCGGTACCGTGCAGGTCGATGTGTCATTTCCCGGGGACGAGGTCGTCCGGGACGATCCGAGTCGTCCGGACCTCGTCGCCGCGGGTCCAACAGCGAGAAGGCGAGAGTTCATGACCACCGACGGCAACCGCAGCAGCGTGGCCGTGATCGGCGCCGGCCCCGCCGGGCTGACCGCTGCCTACGAGCTGGTCCGTCGCCAGGTGCCGGTCACCGTGCTGGAGGGTGACTCGATGGTGGGCGGGATCAGCCGCACCGCCGAGCGGGAGGGCTGGCGCTTCGACATCGGCGGTCACCGGTTCTTCACCAAGGTCCCCGAGGTGGAGGCCCTCTGGCACGAGATCCTCCCCGACGAGGACTTCCTGCTCCGGCCGCGGATGAGCCGCATCTTCTACGACGGCAAGCTCTACGACTACCCGCTCAAGGCCGGCAACGCCCTCGGCAACCTCGGCCCGGTCGAGGCGGTGCGGTGCGTGGCGTCCTACCTGTGGGCGCGGATCCGCCCGCCGAAGAACCAGGACACCCTCGAGGGCTGGATCGTCGCCCGCTTCGGCAAGCGCCTCTACGAGCACTTCTTCAAGACCTACAACGAGAAGCTCTGGGGCGTCCCGGTCGACCAGCTGCCGGCCGACTTCGCCGCCCAGCGGATCAAGAACCTTTCGCTGACCGGCGCGGTGATCAACGCGCTGACCCCCAAGCGCAACCAGAAGGAGATCACCTCTCTCATCGAGGAGTTCCAGTACCCCAAGTACGGGCCCGGGATGATGTGGGAGACCGCGGCGCGCAAGGTGCAGGAGCGCGGCGGCACGGTGGTCATGGAGGAGAAGGTCCGCACCGTGCACTGGGAGCCCGGTCGCGGGGTCACCGGCCTGACCACGGAGGTCACCGGCGGCTACGGCTCCGGCGCGGGCGCACCCGACGCCAGCCGCACCGACATCGGCGCCGAGAAGCACTACGAGGCCGACCAGGTCATCAGCTCGATGCCGTTCTCCTCGTTGGTGCACGCCCTCGACCCCAAGCCCCCGGCGGAGGTGCTGGCGGCGGCCGACGGCCTGAAGTACCGGGACTTCCTCACCGTGGCGCTCGTGCTCCCGGTCGAGGCGGGCTTCCCGGACAACTGGATCTACATCCACTCCCCCGACGTCCAGGTCGGCCGCATCCAGAACTTCGGCTCGTGGTCGCCGTACCTGGTCAAGGACGGGCGCACCTGCCTGGGCCTGGAGTTCTTCGTCAACGTCGGCGACGACACCTGGAACCGGTCCGACGAGGAGCTCATCGCCCAGGGCGCCCGCGAGCTCGAGCAGCTGGGGCTGGCCGAGGCCGCTGACGTCGAGCGCGGCTTCGTCGTCCGGATGCCGAAGGCCTACCCCTTCTACGACGCCGGGTACAAGGACAACGTCGAGGTCATCCGGCGCTGGATGGAGACGAACACGCCGAACCTGCACCCGGTCGGGCGCAACGGCATGTTCCGCTACAACAACCAGGACCACTCGATGATGACGGCGATGCTGACCGTCCAGAACATCGCCGACGGCACCAAGCACGACATCTGGGACGTCAACGTGGAGGAGGACTACCACGAGGAGGTCTCGTCGAAGCGCTCGGACGCCACGGCGGACGACCACGGGAGTCCCCGCCCCACCGCGGCGTGACGCAGGCACCCGGCGCCCGCCGCCGGCCGGAGTCCCTCGAGGACCCCGCGCCGGCGGCGGGCGCGTCCGCGTCCGGGGTGGCTGACGCCCCGCGTCCCGGACCGGTGGCCCGCGCGCTGCGGCTGGTCCGCCGGCACGCCGTCTTCCTCGTCGTGCTCGCCCTCGCCGCGGTCGCGCGCGGCTACGTGACCGCGGCGTACTCGACGGCGCTGTGGTTCCCCGACTCGGGCACCTACGTCGACCGGGCCGAGTGGGTCGAGCCCGCCGTCGACCGGCCGTGGGGCTACTCGGCCTTCCTGGCCCTGCTGAACCCGGTCACCACGTTCCGCGAGGTGGCGATCGTCCAGCACGTGCTCGGCCTGGCGGTCGTGGTGCTGGTCTACGCGCTGCTGCAGCGCCGCGGCGTCCCCCGCTGGCTGAGCCTGCTCGCCGTCCTGCCGCTGGGGTTCGACGCCTACCTGCTTAACGTCGAGCACTTCATCCTGGCCGAGACGCTCTTCGTGTTCCTCATGGCCGTCGCGCTGGTGCTCCTGCTGGTCCGTGAGCGGCCGGGACCCCCGCTGGTCGCGGCGGTCGGCGCCGTCCTGGGCCTGCTGACGCTCACCCGCACGGTGGGGCTGTTTCTCGTCGGCGTGGTGTTCGTCTACCTCGTCGTCCGGCTGCTGGTCCGGACGCTGCGCTGGCCGGCGGTCGTGGCGTTCCTCGGCGGCGTCGCGGCGGTGCTGGTGCCCTACGCCGCCTGGTTCGGCAGCGTGCACGGCTCGTTCGGGCTCACCGACTACACCGGCCACTTCCTCTACGGGCGGGTCGCCACCTTCGTCCAGTGCGAGGAGCTGGACGTGCCCGAGCGGCTGCAGCCGCTGTGCCCAGACCTGCCGCCCGAGGAGCGCCGCCCCGGCGACCAGTTCGTCTGGTTCGCCGACAGCCCGGCCAACGCCGTGGTCGACGGCGAGCGGGTGTGGTCGGAGGAGGAGCTCGCGGAGTTCGCCACGATCGCGATCGCTGGGCAGCCGTGGGACTACCTCCGCCAGCTGCTCTCCGAGACCGTGCACTACGTCGAGCCCGGCCGGGTCTCGGGCCCGCAGGACACCTGCCCGACGTGGTGGGCGTTCCCCCGGCCCGAGCCGGTGGAGCAGTACGACTGCACGCCGGTGCTCGCCCCCGGCCCCTTTGGCTACGACGAGGAGATGGTCGGCGACCTGCGCTCCTACCAGCGCTACTTCTACACACCCGGCCCGCTGCTCGGCGTGTGCATGCTGGTCGGCCTCGGTGCCCTCTTCCTGCGCCGGCGTGGGTGGCGGGACCGGCTGGACCCGGCGCTGCTGGCGCTGATCGGGCTCACCCTCATGGTGGGGCCCGCGGCGACCGCCTCGTTCGACTTCCGCTACGTGCTGCCCACGCTGGCCGTCCTGCCGCCGGCCGCCGCGCTGGCGCTGCGCGGGGTCACGCTGCGACGACGGCGGGAGGAGCCGGGCCCCGCGGAGGAGCCCCGTCCCGAGCCCGCGCCCGCGGCCGGCTGAGGGACCGAACCCCTGCAGCCCCGTCGCTGGCCCGGCCCCGTCCAGAGGCTCGCCGCGAGCCTCGTGAGGTGCTGGAACGGCCTCCCTGCAGGGTCCCGCCGCGAGCTGGCGAGTGGCGGGGGGCAGGGAGGTCCTTCTTCAGGCCGCGTCACCCTCCAGGTCGAGGTCGTCGAGACCGACCATGACCTCGTTGGCCTGCAGGGTCACCAGCCAGGCGAGTGCGTGGTCCTCCACCGGCCGGCCCGAGACGTCGGCGATCGCCTCGAGCTGGGCGGCGACCAGGCCGCGGGCGGCCTGGTAGACGTCCGCCGCGGTCACCGCCCTCCCCAGCTCGGCGAGCCAGAGCCGGCCGTCCCGCAGCACGCGGACCTCGGGCTGGGCGCCCACCCCGAGATCGGCAGCCGCGCTGGCGAGCAGGGACATGCCGGTGGACAGCTCGGTGCGGCGACGGTCGGGCGACGACGGCACGGACACGGGTGCCACCTCTCGGACGGGCCCGTGGGGCCACGGCAACGTGCCCCCGATCTCGGCAGCCCCGCGCGCCGGGTGGACGGGCTCCGCACATGGGTGTGACGCCGCGGGTTTCCCGTGACGGGCGAGCCGGCCCGGGACGCACCGCGGCCCCGGTCCCCTCGGCAGGGGGCCGGGGCCGCGGTCGTCAGCGGCTCAGCAGCAGCGGCTGACCGGGTTGCGCTCCCGCTCGTCGGCGCGGCGCCGCTCGAATTCCCGCCGGCTCATCGGCTGGTGCCCGTGCTCGGAGCAGTGCCGCAGGTAGTCGTCCCACCGCGCCTCTCCGGTGAGCTCCTTGAGGTACCAGTGCACCCCTCTCAGAGCCCGGGTGACAGCTGACCGGACGGCGGTGGCGTTCCCCCCGGTCACCGCGACGGACCCTCCTGCGTGAAGGTGCCGTGGCCCCGCGCGCCCGCGCCGACCAGCCGCTCCTGCTCGGCCATGGCGCGCTTCTCCTCCGCGGTCGCGAACAGGCCGGCGGGCTCGACGATCGACGACGGCACTGCCGGCTCCTCGGTGGTCGGCACCGCGCCGCGGGCCCGGAGCGCCCGGGCGATCACGACGACGGCGTTCACCACCACCACGAGGACCAACAGCGCGAAGACGGCCTGCAGCACGCCGTTCAGCGTCGAGTTGTAGATGATCCGGTCCATCTGGTCGGCGTCCTGCGCCGGTGCCAGGAGCTCCCCCGCCGCTTGGGCGTCGGCGTACCGCTGCCGCTGCGCGAAGTAGCCGACCCTCGGGTCGGCCGAGAACACCTTCTGCCAGCTCGCCGTCATCGTGATGATGAGGTCCCAGGCCAGCGGGATCCCGGTGACCCAGGCGTACTTCGCCTTGCCGTGCTTGATCAGCAGCACGGTGACGAGGGTCAGGGCGATGCCGGCCAGCAGCTGGTTGGCGATGCCGAACAGCGGGAAGAGCTGGTTGACGCCACCGAGGGGGTCGGTGACCCCGACGTAGAGGATGTAGCCCCACAGCGCGACCACCACGGCGCTGGCCATGATGTTGCCGGGCCGCCAGGACAGGTCGCCGAAGCGCTTCCAGACGTTGCCGATCGTGTCCTGGAGCATGAACCGGCCCACGCGGGTGCCGGCGTCGACGGCGGTGAGGATGAACAGCGCCTCGAACATGATCGCGAAGTGGTACCAGAAGGCCGCCATCCCGGCGCCGAACGCCTGCGACAGGATGTTGGCGATGCCGACGGCCAGGGTCGGCGCGCCGCCGGTGCGGGAGACCAGGCTCGGCTCCTGGATCGCCGCGGAGGCCGCTGCCAGGTCCTGCGCCGTGGTGTCGAAACCCAGCCCGTTGACGTAGGAGGCGGCGCTCTCCGCCGTGCCGCCGGTGACGCCGGCCGGCGCGTTCATCGCGAAGTAGAGCCCCTGGTCGATGACCACCGCCGCGATCAGGGCGCTGATGGCGACGAAGGACTCCATGAGCATGCCGCCGTAGCCGATGAGGCGGACCTGGCTCTCCTTGGCGACCATCTTCGGCGTCGTCCCGGACGAGATCAGGGCGTGGAAGCCCGACAGCGCGCCGCAGGCGATGGTGATGAAGACGAACGGGAACAGCGACCCGGCGAAGACCGGGCCGGTGCCCTCCCGGGCGAACTCGCTGACCGCGTCGGCCTGCAGCACCGGCCGGGCCAGGAGCAGGCCGATGGCGAGCAGGACGATGACACCGATCTTCATGAACGTCGACAGGTAGTCGCGCGGGGTGAGCAGCAGCCACACCGGCAGCACCGAGGCCACGAACCCGTAGACCACCAGGGCGAGGACCAGCCACTCCTTGGAGAGGGTCAGCGCCTCACCGAGCCCGGTGTCGTCGATCAGGCCGCCGCCGATGACCGCGGCCAGCAGCAGGACGACGCCGATGGCGGTGGCCTCGAGGACGCGGCCTGGCCGGATGATCCGCAGGTAGACGCCCATGAACAGGGCGATCGGGATGGTCAGGGCGATGGAGAACACGCCCCACGGGGACTCGGCGAGCGCGTTGACGACGATCAGCGCGAGGACGGCCAGGATGATGATCATGATGGCGAAGACGGCGATGAGCGCCGCGATGCCGCCGACGATGCCGATCTCCTCGCGCACCATCTGGCCCAGGCTCTTGCCGTTGCGGCGCATCGAGAAGAACAGCACCGTCATGTCCTGCACCGCGCCAGCGAAGATGACGCCGACGACGATCCAGATGGTGCCCGGTAGGTAACCCATCTGCGCGGCGAGCACGGGCCCGACCAGCGGGCCGGCGCCGGCGATCGCGGCGAAGTGGTGGCCGAACAGCACCCGCCGGTCGGTCACGTCGAAGTCGATGCCGTTGTGCAGCCGCTCGGCCGGGGTGGCCCGCCGGTCATCGACCCTGAGGACCCGGTAGGCGATGAACCGGGCGTAGAAGCGGTAGGCGATCGCGTAGGAGCAGAGCGCGGCGAAGAGGATCCAGAGGGCCGAGACGGTCTCCCCGCGTGCCAGCGCGAGCACCGTCCAGGCGACGGCGCCGACGATCGCCACCGCCGTCCACACCAGGACGCTCTTCAACGTCGGACGGCGACGGCCGGCCCCTCCCGGGGGTCCTCCGTCGGTGTCGGACCTGCTGACGGTGGTGGACACGTTCGTCCTCCCTGCATGCGCGGACGGCGCCCGGACGACGCCGTCTCCGTGGACCCAGCGAGCATGCCAAGGGCGCGGCCCGTCCCACCAGCCAGGAACCTGGTCGCGGCCGGGTCGTGACCGGCCCGTGACCCATCAGGCGTGGCCCCAGACCTCCTGGGCGTCTCGACGACGAGCGCCAGCTCGGCGACCTGCTCGTCGCGGGTCAGCGCGTTGCCCTCCAAGGTCGAGGAGAACCCGCACTGCGGAGACAGCGCCAGCTGCTCCGCAGGCCGACGTCCCCCTGCAGCCGGACGACGTCGGTGATCGCCTCGTCCTCGATGCCGCGCAGCTCGGCCGCGTCGATCTCGCCGGCGGCGTAGCGGGCGCGGGCGTCGAGCAGGCGCTGCGGGCGCGGGACGCTGCCGACGTGGTCGGCGCGGAAGGGCGGTCCGGAGGCGTCGGTCATGCCTCCGAGCCTGGCCGAGGCCGGGCTCCGGCGAACCGGTTCCGAGCCCGGCGACCGTGGGCCCGGCGGCCGGGCCGTCTCAGGGGCGACCGAAGGTGGCGATCGTGTCGACGCGCAGCTCGAACAGCACCCGCCGCTCGTCGCGACCGGGGTCGCGCAACCCGTAGGACCCCTCGTCGCCCGTGTACTTCCGCCAGATGCGGTCGAGCTGCGCGGTCACCCGCGGGCCCTCCTCCGGGTCGTCCTCGGAGATCTCCCGGGTGACCGTGGCCTTGATGCTGAGCCAGTGGTAGGGGTTGGCCGGGTTCATGAGCAGGAAGGTCGCCTGGGGGTCGGCGCGCAGCCAGTCGACCTTCTTGCGGTGGGTGGCGAGGTTCAGCAGGACCGTGTTGCCCTCGTAGTCGAACCAGACGGGGGTGAGGTTGGGTCGCCCGGTCGAGCCCATGACCGCGACGACCGCCGTGACCGGCTCGTCGATGAGCTGCTTGTAGACGGGATCCAGGTCCTCGAGGCTGTCGACCGCCTCGTGGTCCCCCACCTGGAACTGGCCGGGCTGCGTACCGTCGGCGACGTCCCGGAACTTCGCCACTGTGATCGCCATGCGTGCGTCTCCCCACGTCACGGCCGTCCGCTCCGTCGCGGACGGGCTCGCCGGGACGCTAACCAGCGACTCCGCGTCCGTCGACCGGTAAGGTCACCACTCGCAGGCGCCGGGCTTGTCGCCGTCCACAAGGAGCCGTCCCCGCCGCCGGCCGGACGCCGACCGCTCCGGGCGGCCCGCCATGCGGGGAGGCCGGCCACCCGGCGCCTCGGGCGGTGCCCGGGCCGCCCGCTGGGTAGGCGAGGGGACATGACCGACCCCTTCGAGATCGAGACGCAGGGCGAGTCCGAGTTCCTCGTGCGGCTGCGCGACGACGGCGCGGAGACGGAGTCCTGGTTCCGGCTCAGCCCGGGCTCCGCGAGGAGCTCGGCCTGGACGTGGACGACGAGGAGCTGGTCCGGCGGACCGTCCGCTTCCTCCTCGGTCACCAGGACGCGGCCGACTTCCCCGACATCGTCGAGGTCGAGGACGTCGCCGCGGCCTACCCCGACTACCTCGACGCCGTCCGCGGCTGATCACTGCGGGCGCTCCGCGGATCGTGCAGGTCCGTGAACTCCCGGCGTCCCCGGGGCCGTTCCTCGGCGACCGGCTGTGGCCGCGCGGGACCCCGGCTCCCCGTCGGGCCGGATCAGGGGCCCGACGAGGAGCGCACCCGGACGAGATCAACCCTTCTTGGTCCACTCGATGCGGATGTCGTCCTTCACCCGCTCGTCACGGCAGCCGTCGCGATCCGCATCCGCGCACCACACCACGTACTGGGTGCCGGGCTTGCTGTCGTTGTTCAGCCGGGCGTGGAACTCGAGGTCACCGGGCTTGCCGGTCTGCTGGTAGCTGGACTGGAAGCACAGGTCCATCCGGCCGTCGCGGTCGGTGTCCGACAGTTTCGCGTACTCGGGGCCGGCACCGTCCGGGTCGGGGCAGGCGCTGATGTAGCCGACCCCGGAGCTCTGGAAGGAGGCCGGGCCGTTCTTCTTCTGGCCCTTGCGGTCGAGGAAGCAGGCGTCGTTGTGCACGTTGCGGTTCGTCGCACCCCGGTCGCTGAGCTGCTGCCGGTCCTTCTGGTCGGGCCGGGCGCAGGACGAGTCGTCCTCGACGTCCGGGTTCTCCGTCGGCATGCCGTTGTCGGGGTTGATGTAGGAGGTGGCGCGCACGCCGCCGTAGCTGCCGCCGTCGCCACCGCCGTAGCCACCGTGGGCCAGCGCAGGGGAGGCGCCCAGTCCCAGCGCGGCAACGCCCATGGTCGTGATCACTGCGGTCCGGATTGCCAGTCGCATGAGGAGCTCCTTCGGTGTGGCCCATCGTCCCGACCCGGCAGGCGCGGGTCACCTGTACGTACGGGGCATCACTGCGATCCGTTGGAGATCCGCACGACCTTTCTGTGTCCGGGGTCACCGCCGATGGCCGCCGGCCCCCATCGGTCGCGTACCGATCGGTGCACTCGGCGCGATGGGCGCAGCGGCTTGTCACGCCTCAGGTGCGCCTACTCACGTCGGACCCGGACGCTGGAGGCCCGACGGATCCTCTCGGGCGCCAGCCGGACCACTCCGATGTCCTCCTTCCAGCCGGGCGCAGAGCGCGGTCACGGTCTGCTCACCCCTCCCGCAGCGGGCTGCGCACGGTGCCGAGCGGGATCGGGACCTCACGAGCGATCGGCACGTCGTCGTGGCCGACGATCGCGACGTCCTCCTCTGCGCGCCCGACCACCTCGAGGAGGCGGTCAGCCGGTGGTCCGGGTCACGGCGGGTCGTGACGGAGGCCGGCGAGGCCCTCCGGCGGGAAGGTGCAGCCCGTGTCGCCGAGCAGCAGGGCGCGGTAGGTGGCCGTGGCCGCCTCCTCCAGGTTGAGCGCCCGTCGGAAGGCCATGCCGACGTCCGGTCCCAGCGCCGAGCAGCCGTGGTGGGACAGGACGATGCAGTCGTGCTGCCGCGCCTGCTCGGCAGCCCCGTCGGCGAGCTCATCGGAGCCGTTCGGGGAGTACGGGACCGTGCCGACCGACCGGACGTACCAGGCGTGGTCGAGGGTGATCAGCCGGATCCGGTGGCCGAGGGCGTCGACCAGGACGGCGTGCTGCGGGTGCAGGTGGACGACGGCGTTCACGTCCGGGCGGGCCCGGTACGTGCGCTGGTGCAGCTTCCACTCGCTCGACGGCTTCGGGGCACCGGGGGTGACCGCGCCGTCCAGGGTCACCACGCTGAAGTCCGCGGAGGTCAGCCGGTCGAGCCACGTGCCGGCCGCGGTCACCACGAACTCGGTCTCCCCCGGCAGCCGGGCGGAGAGGTTGCCGCCGCTGGCCAGCACCAGCCCGCGCTCCACCGCCAGGCGGCCGACCTCGACGAGCTGGCCGACCGCCTCGTCGCGGGTCGCGGGTGCCCTCATGCGGCGAAGTAGGAGGCCACGTCGGACGGCGCGAACCGCCCGCGGTCGGTGACCACGACGCCGACGAACCGCGGCGGGGTCACGTCGAAGGCCGGGTAGACACCGGTGACGGATCCCGACGCCGTGCGGTGGCCGAGGCAGTGCAGCACCTCCCGCCCGTCCCGGTCCTCGAGCTCGACGGCGGCCGCGTCCGGCGCGTGCCGGTCCGGGGCCTGGACGAGCGCCAGGTACGGCACGCCGAAGGTGTGCGCGGCGATCGCGATCTGCAGGGTGCCGATCTTGTTCACGACCGAGCCGTCCATGGTGACGCGGTCGGCGCCGGTCACGAAGGTGGTGACGTCGCCGCGGCTCATGAGGTGTGCAGGCATGCCGTCGGTGACCAGCCGCGTGGGGACGCCCATCTCCGCGAGGCTCTCCGCCGTCAGGCGGGCGCCCTGCAGGTAGGGCCGCGTCTCGGTGCACACGGCGTCGATGCGCTTGCCCGAGCGCAGCACCGCCGCGACGGTCTCGGTGAGGTAGGACTCCGCCCAGCAGTGGGTGAGGACCGTGGCGCCGTCCGGGATCAGCGCGGCAGCGTGCTCCCCGAGCCGCCGGTGGCCGGCCCGGTGCCGTTCCGCGACCACCCGGGCGGCGCGCTCGACGGCGGGCCCCGGCAGCTCCCCGGCGTCCACGGTGGCGGACGCGACCGTCAGCAGCTCGGCCACGACGTCCCGGATGGCGTTGTTGGTCGGCCGGGTGGCGACCAGCCGGCGGCCGGCACCGGTCAGGAACTCCCGCCGCGCGCGTGCCGTCGGGAGCCGGTCGGCCTCCCGGGCCGCGAGCGTCATCCCGCCGGCGGCCGCGAACAGCGGGCCGAGGCTCTGGGTGACCATCTCCTCGATCGCCCGGGCCACGTCCTCGTGGCTGCGGCAGGTCACCCAGGTCCGCTCGAGCGGGAAGACGCGGCGGTCCAGGATCCGGACGGTGTCCGGCTCGACGACGACGCTCTGCCCGACCAGGGTCGGGACCGGGACGTCCGTCGTGATCGTCGTCAGGTGGTCGGCCGACACGCCGGCGGGGACAGCCACCCGACGATGATCGTGGCTGGAGCGGGCCTCGGCTAGGTCCCCGTGACATGCTCCGGCCGGATCGGCACCCGGCGCAGCGGCCTCCCGCAGGCGACGCGCACCGCGGCGGCGACCGCCGGGCCCGACGAGATGGTCGGCGGCTCTCCCACCCCGCGGACGCCGTAGGGCGCGTGCGGGTCGGCGTACTCGAGCACCTCCACCCGCATCGGCGGCATGTCGAGGATCGTCGGCAGCAGGTAGTCGGTGAACGACGGGTTGCGCACGTGGCCGTCGGCCACCACCACCTCCTCCATGAGCGCCAGCCCCATGCCCTGCGCGGATCCGCCCTGGATCTGGCCGACGACGGCGTCGGGATTGAGCGCCCGGCCGACGTCCTGGGCGGTGTCGAGCGCGACCACCTTCACCAGGCCGAGCTCGACGTCGACGTCGACCACCGCACGGTGCGCCGAGAAGGCGAACTGCACGTGCGCGTCGCCCTGGCCGGTCTCCGGGTCGACGGCGTGGGTGGGCCGGTGCCGCCACTCGACGGTCTCCTCGACCGCGTCGTCCCCCAGGAGGTCGGCCAGCCCGGCGAGCACCTCGCCGCCGGCACCGACGACCTTGTCGCCGTCCAGCGCCAGCCCGGCCACCGGCCCGCCCAGCGCGACGGCGGCCCGCTGCAGCACCGCCGTCCGCACCGCCTCGCAGGCGGCCTTCACCGCCCCGCCCGTGACGTAGGTCTGCCGGGACGCCGACGTCGACCCCGCCGAGCCCACCGTGGTGTCGGCCGGGACGACGACCACCCGTTCCACGCCCAGCTCGGTGCGGGCGATCTGCTGCTGCACGGTGACCAGGCCCTGGCCGACCTCGGCAGCCGCGGTGTGCACGGTGGCCACCGCCTCGCCGGCGACCACCTGCAGCCGCACCCGTGCGGTCGAGTAGTCGTCGAAGCCCTCGGAGAAGCCGACGTTCTTGTAGGTCACCGCGTAGCCGACGCCGCGGCGGACGCCCTCGCCGTGCGTGGTGTTGCCGACCGCGCCGGGCAGGTTCCGCAGGTCGGAGGTCTCCAGCGGCGGCGGCAGTGGCATCGCGGCGACTCGCTCCAGCAGCTCGGCGACCGGGGCGGCGGAGTCGATGACCTGGCCGGTGGTGGTGCGGTCGCCCTCGCGCATGCCGTTGCGCTGCCGGATCTCCACCGGTGAGACGCCGACGGCGGCGGCGAGCTCGTCCATCAGCGCCTCGTGCGCGAACGCCGCCTGCACGCAGCCGAAGCCGCGCATCGCACCGCACGGCGGGTTGTGGGTGAACACCCCGTACGCGTCTACGGCCACCGACGGGATGCGGTAGGGGCCCAGGCCCAGCAGCCCGGCGTTGCCGACCACGGCGGCGGTCGAGGAGGCGTACGCGCCGCCGTCGAGCAGCACGTCGGCCCTGGCGTAGACCAGGGTGCCGTCGCGCTCGGCGCCGAACTCGTAGGTCATCGTCGCCGGGTGCCGGTGCACGTGGCCGTGGAAGGACTCCTCGCGGCCGTAGCTCATCTTCACCGGCCGGCCGGTCCGCAGCGCCAGCAGGCAGGCGTGCACGTGCACCGAGAGGTCCTCCCGGCCGCCGAACGCGCCGCCGACGCCGGCCAGCGTCAGCCGCACCTTCCCGGGCGGCATGCCGAGGGCCAGGCACACCTGCCGCTGGTCGACGTGCAGCCACTGGGTGGCGACGTAGAGGTCGACGCCGCCGTCCTCGGCCGGGACGGCGAGCCCGGACTCCGGCCCGAGGAAGGCCTGGTCCTGCATGCCGACCTCGAAGTCGAGGCTCACCACGACCGGCGCCGTGGGCGCGGGGTCGCCGCGGCGCACCCGCAGGTGGCGGACCAGGTTGCCGCCGGGGTGCACCTCCGGCGCGTCGTCGTCCAGGGCCCGGCGCGGGTCGGTGAGGGCGGGCAGCACCTCGTAGTCGACGCGGATGCGCGCCGCCGCCCGGCGCGCGGTCTCGGGGTGGTCGGCGGCGACCAGCGCCACCGGCTCGCCCTCGTAGCGCACGACGTCGGCGGCGAGCACCGGCTGGTCGGCGTGCTCGAGGCCGTAGGCGTTCTCGCCGGGGACGTCGTCGGCGGTGAGGACGGCGCTGACGCCCGGTACGGCAAGCGCCTCGGCGACGTCGATGCGGCGGATGCGGGCGTGCGGGTGCGGGCTGCGCAGCGTGACGCCCCAGACCATGTCGTCGTGCCAGAGGTCGCTGGCGTAGGCGAACTCGCCGGTGACCTTAAGGGTGCCGTCGGGGCGCTGCGCGTTGTCGCCGATCCGGCCGGCGGTGCGGGCGCCGGTCTGCGTGGTGGTCATCGGGTCGCCTGCCGCCGGGCGGCCAGCCGGACGGCGTCGAGGATCTTCTCGTAGCCGGTGCAGCGGCACAGGTTGCCGGCCAGCGCCTCGCGGATCTCCGGGTCCGACGGCTCGGGCACCCGGGCCAGCAGGTCGTGCGCGGCCACGACGAGGCCGGGCGTGCAGAAGCCGCACTGGACGGCCCCGGCCTCGACGAAGGCCTCCTGTACCGGGTGCAGCGACTGCCCGTCGGCCAGCCCCTCGACGGTGGTGACCTCGCGGCCGATCGCCTGCCCCGCCGCGACCAGGCAGGCGCACACCGGCTCGCCGTCGAGGTAGACGGTGCAGGAGCCGCACTCCCCCTGCTCGCAGGCGTTCTTGGCGCCGGGCAGGCCCAGCCGCTCGCGCAGCAGGTACAGCAGGCTCTCCCCCGGCCAGACGTCGTCCGCGGTGCGCTCGGTGCCGTTGACGGTCGTGGTGACGCGCATCAGGCGGCCCTCCTCAGGTCGTCCCAGGCCCAGGTGACGGCGCGGCGGGCCAGCACGGCGAGCGAGTGCCGCCGGTAGGCCGCCGTCCCCCGGACGTCGTCGATGGGTGCGGCCGCGGCGGCCACCCGCTCGCCGAAGGCCCGCGCCAGGCCCTCGGGCAGCGGCCGGCGGGCGGCCCAGTCCAGCTCGCCGGCGAGGAACTCCTCGGCCTCGGGGGCGCACCGCGGGGTGGGCGCGGCCGACCCGATGCCGGTGCCGACGGCCTGCCGGTCGGGGTGCAGGGCGAGGGCGAACGCCGACACCGAGATGACCATGGCGTTGCGGGTGCCGACCTTGCAGAACTGCTGCGGCCCGGCGGCCGTCGGCACCAGGACGGCGGCGATGAGCTCGTCGGGCTCCAGGACGTTGCGCTTGACGCCGGTGAAGTAGTCCGCCACGGGGACCCGCCGGGTGCCGCGGGCGGCGGAGGCCACCTCGACCTCCGCGCCCGCGGCGAGCAGCGGCGGGTGCGCGTCGCCGGCCGGGGACGCCGACCCCAGGTTGCCGCCGACCGTGCCGCGCACCCGGATCTGCGGCGAGCCCACGGTGCGCGCGGCCATCGCCAGGCCGGGCAGCCGGTCGCCGAGCTCGCCGATCACCCGGGCGTAGGGGACGCCGGCCCCGAGCCGCACCCTGCCGCCGTCCTCGACCGACCACTCGCGCAGCTCGCCGACGCGGGTCAGGTCCAGGAGGGCGCCGGGACGGCGGCGGTCGAAGTTGAGCTCGACCATGACGTCGGTACCGCCGGCAATCGGCAGCGCGTCGGGCCGCTCGGCCCGGATCGCCAGTGCCTCGTGCCACGACGACGGCTGCAGGAAGTCCATCGCCTCTCCTCGTCCCCCCGCTCGGTCTGCGAGCACTGTGCACGAGGGACGTTACGAACAGGGGACGGTGCGTCGCGCCGGGCCGACGCGGCGGGTCAGCGGACGGTCGGCTCCAGGGTGCACACCATCTCGTCGAGGACGGCGACCGCGCGCTCGTGGTCGCCGCCGGGCAGCTCGACGGCGTCGGCGACCAGGGTGCGGCCGTCCAGGTCGAGGGCCCACGTCGTGATGTGCGTGCCCTCGGGGTACAGGCCCAGCGTCGTCACCTGCTCGGTGCGCACCGCCGGCCGGCCGCCGACCTCGACCTCGGTGCGCGACACCTCGTCCGGCAACGGCCCGGCGACCTGCGCGAGGGGCGCGTCGACGACCTGCAGCGTGACCGGTGCGGTGCGGACGTCGGAGGCCTCGGGGACGACGACCTCGCCGGGCCCGAACCAGCTGCAGGGCGGCAGCACGCCGGCCTCGTTGGTCGACCAGTCGGCGGGGTACCGCACCCGGTAGCCGGCGGGGCTGGCGCAGCCGTTCCCGTCGCCGCCCTGCCGGGTCGCGGGAACCGCCTGCGCGGCGGGCGAGACGTCGACCGCCGTGGGAGCCGGGCCGGTGGCCAGGGACGCGCAGGCGGCGAAGGCGATCAGCGGGGCGGCGGCAGCGGTGGCTCGGAGGTGGCGCACGGTCTCGGCGTCCTCCCGGTCGGGGTCGGCGGTCACCTCTCCCGTGCCCAGGAGGCGCGGGTGCCGAAACGCCACGGCGGCGACCCCCGCGAGGGATCCGCCGCCGTGGCGTGCTGGGAGTACCGGGATCAACCCACGGTGATCCGGTCCGTCGCGGGCGGGCTGACCGGCCGGGTGGCCTGCAGGTAGGCCACGAAGGCGTCCAGGTCGATCGAGCTGGTGACCGGTCCGGTCCCCTCGGTCAGCACGGTGAAGCCGTCCCCGCCGCCGGCGAGGAAGCTGTTCACCGTGACCTGGTACGTGGCGGCCGGGTCGACGGCGACGCCGTCGATCGTCAGACCGTCGACCCGCTGCCCGGAGCAGGGGTCGGCGGCGGTGCCGGCCGGGGCGGTGGGGGTGACGGTGTATCCGACGGTCGCCGAGGGCTGCAGCACCCGGTTGACGACGTACTGCTGCTCGAGCAGGCAGTCCAGCTGGGCCCCGGTCAGCCCCAGCGTCACCAGGTTGTTGGCGAACGGCTGGACGGTGAAGGCCTCCTCGTAGGTGACGTCGCCGGCGCCGAGGTCGGCGCGCACCCCGCCGGGGTTCATGAAGGCGGCGACGGCGCCCTCGTCCCGCGTGTCGGCGAGCTGGGCGTCGGCGATGAGGTTGCCCAGGGGGAACTCGCCGGAGGGTGCCGCGGTCCGGGTGATGTCGGCCGTGGCCTGGCCGACGACCTCGGTGGCGATCGGGCCGAGCGCCTCGCGGTAGCGGGCGATCAGCGCGGTCTGCTGCTGGTCCGCGGCGACGGCGCGCTCGACGACGACGTTGTCCACCCGCTGGCTGCCGTCGACGACGTCCCCGGTGCGCCGGTCCAGCTGGAGGTCGATGTCGGTCACGAGGCGCCCGTTGCTGCCGGCACTGGTGACGACCTTGCCGTCGGCCTGGCAGGTGTAGGCCTGGTGGGTGTGCCCGCTCACCACGACGTCGATGGCGTCGGACATGCCGTTGGCGATGTCGACGATCGGACCGGTGAGGCCGTTGCACCCGTCGACGTCCCAGGCGCCCTCCCCGGTCTGCGAGCCGCCCTCGTGCAGCAGGACGACGATCGCCTCGACCCCCTGCTCCTGCAGCTCGGCGGCGTACCGGTTGGCCGTCTCGACCTCGTCGACGAACTCCAGCCCGGCCACGCCCTCCTGACTGACGATGGCGCCGGTGCCCTCCAGCGTCATGCCGATGAAGCCCACCTTCACGCCTTGGACGTTCTCGATCGCGTAGGGCGCCAGTAGCGGCTCCCCCGTCTCGGTGACGAAGGCGTTGGCCGACAGGTACCGGAAGTCCGCACCCTCGTAGGGGGTGCCGTCGGTGCAGCCGTCGACCGGGTGGCAGCCGCCGTTCTGGATGCGCAGCAGCTCGGTCGCGCCCTCGTCGAACTCGTGGTTGCCGACGCTGGCGTAGTCCAGGCCGGCCAGGCCGAGGGCCTCGATGGTCGGCTCGTCGTGGAACGCGGCCGACAGCAGCGGCGTGGCACCGATCAGGTCGCCGGCGGCGACAGTGACGGTGTTCTTCCTGGGCTGCTCCTCGGCCAGAGCGGCCAGCTGGGTGCTCAGGTATTCCACACCGCCGGCGTCCACCGTGGGCGCGGTCGCGGACCCGGAGCCGTCGGGGTCCGGCCCGGTCTGCACCCGGCCGCCGGAACCGGTCGGCGGCTCGAGGGCGCCGTGGAAGTCGTTCAAAGCCAGCAGCTGCAGCTCGACCGGCTCGGGTCCGGCGGGCGCGGCGCCCGGCTCGGCGCCGGCGGGCACGGCCGCGGCCACGGTGAGCCCGGCCAGGGTGGTCGTCACGGCGGCCGCGACAGTGGCGCGGCGGACGGTCGGTCGCATCGGTTCTCCCAGGGAGGCAGGCCGAACCGTTCCGGTCCGACACCCGACTCTAGGTAGTGGGAGGTGGACGTCGCGTGTCGGCCGTGGATCCGGCGGGACAACAGCCTGCTGCCCCGCGACCGGCCCGTCCAGGCGCCGCCGGGTCAGCCGGTGCGCTCCGCCACCATCCGCGCCGCGATCCGGCGGATCCGGTCGGCCTGCCGGGAGAGCACCAGGTCCAGCACCCGGTCCACCGGCGGCACCTCGCCCAGCCGGGCCAGCCCCATCCACCGCGGGACGGCGACCGTGCGCGACCAGGGCGAGGTCAGGCAGCCCGCCACCTGGTCGGCCACCCGGTCGGGGTGCACGCCGGGCGAGAGCCGGCCGCGGGCGTCGTCGTCCGACACCGGTGGCGAGCCGTGCCCGCGGGCCAGCCACTCGGTCCGCACCGGACCCGGGTTGACCGTGTGCACCCGCACGCCCCGGGCGGTCACCTCCCGGCGCAGCCCCTTGACGAACCCCCGCACCCCGGCCTTGGTCGCCGAGTAGACGGTCAGCGGGGGCACCTGCGACCACGCCGCCGCGGAGGCGACGGTGACGACGTCGGCCCTCCCCCGCTGCGCCGCCGCGCTCAGCAGGTGCGGGAGGGCGCTGCGGGTCAGCTGTACGACGCCGGTCAGGTTCAGCCCGATCAGCCGCTCGACGGCGTCCCCGGGCATGTCCTCCACCAGCCCGGCCCACCCGAGCCCGGCGTTGAGGACGACGGCGTCGAGCCGCCCGTGCTCGTCGAGGACGCGGTCGAGCAGCCGGTCGCGGTCGGCGGCGTCCGCGACGTCGGCCACGACCGTGCTCACCCCGGGCAGCCCGCCGGCGGCCTGCTCCAGCCGGTCGCCTCCCCGGGCGCAGGTCACCACCCGGGCGCCGTCGCGGGCCAGCCGGTTCACGGTGCTGCGGCCGATGCCGGCACTGCCACCGGTGACGAGGACAACGCGGGCCGGGGAGCTGGCATCCATGGACCCCCTCTACCCGTGGACGGACACCACACCCCCGAGGTGCATCGACGGGCCCGGCGGTGGGCATGGGAGGAACCATGCGCCTGCCCGAGCCCCGGGGACCCCTGACCTCCGCCCTCTGCACCGACCTGACCAGCGGCACGCTGGCCCCCGCGACCGTCGAGCTCGCCGAGCGGACGGCGTCCGCCGCGACCGACCCGCTCGCCGACGAGGACCTCCAGCTGGCGCTCGCCATCTGCTACGAGCTGCACTACCGCGGGTTCGACGACGTCGGCGAGGACTGGGAGTGGGACCCGGACCTGCTGCGGTTGCGCGCCCACCTGGAGCGGGCGCACACCGCGGCGCTGCGCGCGCTGGTCGGGGAGCCCGAGGTCACCGACGAGCCGGTCGACCGGCAGCTCACCGCGCTCATCGCGGCCGACGACGGCCCCTCGCTGTCGACGTACATGTCGCGCAGCGGCTCGCTGGAGCAGTGGCACGAGTACCTCACGCTCCGCTCGGTGTACCACCTCAAGGAGGCCGACCCGCACACCTTCGCCGTCCCCCGGCTGTCCGGGCGGGCGAAGGCGGCGATGGTGGAGATCCAGGCCGACGAGTACGGCGGCGGGTCGGCCGAGCGCATGCACAGCCAGCTGTTCGCCGGCATGATGTGCGACCTCGGTCTCGACGCCGGCTACGGCGCGCTGTGGGACGACGCCCCGGCCGCCGCGTTCGCCTCGGTCAACACCATGTCGCTGTTCGGCCTGCACCGGCGCTGGCGCGGCGCGGCGCTGGGGCACCTGGCGTGCGTGGAGATGACCTCCTCCGAGCCCTCCCGCCGTTATGCGGCGGGGCTGCGCCGGCTGGGCTTCGACGGGGCGACGACCGTGTTCTACGACGAGCACGTCGAGGCCGACGCCGTCCACGAGCAGATCGCCTCGGTGGACATGTGCGGCTCGCTGGTGGCCGACGAGCCCGCGCTCACCGCCGACGTCCTCTTCGGGGCGGCGTGCTCGCTGGCGATGGACGGCCTGGCGGCCCGCCACCTGCTCGGCGCCTGGGAGGCCGGCCGGTCGGCCCTGCGCCGGGAGCGCGCGCTGGCGGCCTGAACCCGCGTTCCGGGTGGACTCTCCGGTCCGGCTGCCGATGACAGAGCGGGAGCCCAGGAGAGGACGCCGATGAGGATCCGCAGTACCCGCGCGCCCCAGGTCGCCGCACCGACGGGGCCGCCGCCCCGGGACAGCGAGGCCCTCGAGCACGTGCTCGAGGCGCTCGACGCCGGCGTGACCGGCGAGGCCGACGCCCACCGGCGCGTCGTGCGGGCCCTCGCCGAGGCGCTGGAGCTGCCCTACGCCGCGGTCTGGCTGGCCGAGCCCTCCGGCGGGTTCCGCCTCGACGCCGAGTTCGGCCGGCTGGCCGGGGAGCTGCCGCGGGACCCGCAGCACGGTGCGACCCTGCCGGCGGCGTCGGCCCTCGTGCAGCGGGCGACCCGCACGCGGGTGGCCGTCGCCAGCGGTGACGGCGGGCCGGACGCCGCCCGGCGCCGGGAGGCCGCCGCCGCCCTCGGCACCCCGGAGGGGGCGTGGCTGCCGGTGCTCTCCGGCGACCGGCTCGTCGCGCTGCAGGAGTTCTACGCCGACTTCCCGCTGCCGTTCCTGGGCGCTCGCGGCCAGAAGTGGACGTCGCTGAGCCGGGTGGCCGCGCACGCCCGGCAGGGTGCCGTGGCCACGGTCGCCCTGCGCGAGGCCGTCGACGACCGCGTGGCCGTCGCCGAGGTGGCCAAGCGCCTCGGCCAGGCTCACAGCGCGGACGCGGCGCTGCGGACGGCGCTCGACACGGTCCGCGCCGCGTTCGGCTGGGCCTACGGCTCCTACTGGGAGCTCGATGAGGAGGAGCGCGTGCTGCGCTTCGCCGTCGAGTCCGGCTCGGCCGGCGAGGAGTTCCGGCGGGTCACCCTGGCGGCGAGCTTCGCCGAGGGCGTCGGGCTCTCCGGCCGCGCCTGGCGGGCCCGTGACCTGGTCTTCGTCCGCGACCTCGCCGAGGTCTCCGACTGCGTCCGCGCACCGGCCGCCCAGCGGGCCGGCGTCCGCTCCGGCGTGTGCTTCCCCGTCGAGGTGGACGGGCGCGTCGTGGGGACGATGGACTTCTTCGTCACCGAGACCGTGGACCTGTCCGAGTCCCGGGCCTCGGCGCTGCGCAACGTCCAGCAGCTGGTCTCCCAGCGCATCGAGGTGCTGCGGCGCACCGAGCTGGATGGGGAGAACGCGCGGGCCCTGCTCGACACGGTCGCCCAGCTGCGGGAGGCCGCCGCGGACGCCGGCCGGGTCGCCGAGGAGGCCGTCGCCCGGGCCTCGGCGATGACCAGCGAGGTCGAGGCGCTGAGCCAGGCGTCGGCCTCCGTCAGCGACGTCATCCGGATCATCTCCGCGATCGCCGACCAGACGAACCTGCTGGCGCTCAACGCCACGATCGAGGCCGCCCGCGCCGGGGAGCTCGGCCGTGGCTTCGCCGTCGTCGCCGGTGAGGTCAAGGACCTCGCGCGGGAGACGGCCGCGGCCACGCAGCGCGTCTCCACCCAGATCACCGGTATCCAGACCAGCACCGGGTCGGTGGCGGCCGGCATCCACGCGACCAGCGAGGTGATCGGTCAGCTCGACGCCGTCCAGGCCCGGATGGGCGCGGCGCTCGAGGCGCAGGAGCGGATGGCGCAGACCTTCGAGGGTCGCTGAGCCGCTAGGTGTACCCGGCCATCAGGTTGGTGCCAGGCGGCTGATCGGTGGCCGACCGCCGAGCGCGCTGTGGCGGCGTCGAGTGTTGTAGTGCTCGAGCCAGGGGGCAAGGGCGGCGGTGCGCTCGTCGTTGCTGGTGAACGCCTGCCGGTAGGCCCACTCGGTGACCAGGGTGCGGTTGAGTCGTTCGACCTTGCCGTTCTGCCAGGGGCAGTGCGGCTTGATGAACTTCTGCCGCGCTCCGAGCGCGGCGCACACGCCCTTGATGGAGTGCTGGTAGGCCCAGGCGTTGTCGGTCATCACCCGCTGGATCTGGTCGATGCCGTGGCCGGCGAAGGAGGCCGCGGCGCGGGTGAGGAAGCCGGCGCAGGTGAGGCCCTTCTCGTCGGGCAATACCTCGGAGTAGGCCAGCGGGAGTGGTCATCGACCAGGGAGTGCACGTAGTCGTAGCCGACCTTGGTGGCCCGGTCACGGCTGATGCTGCCGGCGCCGCGGCCGTGCGCGCGCCAGCCACCGCCGTCGGGGATGCGGGCCAGCTTCTTCACGTCCATGTGCACCAGCTCGCCGGGCCGGGACCGCTCGTAGCGGACCGCGGTCGTCTTCGAGGACCGGATCACCTCGCCGGTCATCGGGTCCAGGACACACAAGCGGGGCTGCCCGCGGCGGACCAGGACGCGAGAGACCGTGCGGGCCGGCACCCCCAGCTCGGCGCCCAGCCAGGCCGGGCCCCGGCGCTGCCGGTGCCGCAGCTCGATGATGCGGTCCTCGGTCTCGACCGAGGTCCGGGTCGGGCTGGTGTGCGGGCGGCTGGACCGGTCGGCCAGTCCGGCCTCGCCCTCGGTGTCGTAGCGGGTGATCCAGGTCCGTACGCACTTGCGCGAGATCCCCATCGCCGCGGCGATGTGGGCCTGCGCCCAGCCGGCCTGGTAGCGGGCGACGATCAACTTCCGGCCGTGCACGGTCAGTCGGGCGTTACCGTGGGACACGAGAATCTCCGAGCGGATCTGGGCCTTCGACAAGCCACACCCCACTCGGAGGTTCTCCTTCGATCAAGCCGGACCGCTGGCACCAACGTCCTGGCCCGGTACAGCTAGGGCGTGTCTGACGGATCCATGCCGAAGGGCGTGTCGGCGCGCGACGCGTCGTCCCCCCGGGCCTCCTGCAGGATGCGGTCGGCCGGCCGCGGGCGGCTGGGCGCGCTCGGGGCGGAGAACCCGGCGCGCTTGTGCGAGCCGTCGCAGAACGGCTTGATGCCGGACTTGCCGCACCGGCACAGCGCGATCGTCCCGCGGCCCGGGTCGATCGCGTTGCCGTCCTGGTCGAGCAACCGGAAGTCGCCGCGGACGATCAGCGGGCCGTCCCGGTAGGGCGTGATGGTGGCGCCGCCACCGGACGTCGGGGTGGGGTCCTCGGGGGCCACGGGCTGGGGCTGCGACACGCCCCTCCCCTGCCCCCGCCGGGCCCCGCGCACACCCGCGGCGCCTGCCGGGCCGTCAGCGGCGGTCCTCGCCCCAGCGCACCCACGACGCCAGCAGCGGGTGCTCCGCCGCGAACTCCTCCGCCGCGCTGCGCTGCCGCGCCGTGCGTCGCGGGTGCGGGTGGTCGCGGTGGTGCAGCTGCTCCTCGCACTTGCTGTGGCTCAGGTAGTGCTGGAGCGCCGCGGCTGGGTCGACCCGCCGGCCGCGGGCGGCCACGTCGTGGCGGGCCTCCCACTCAGCGGCCAGCTTCTCGGCGACCGACATGGTGTCCGCGCTCGACGAGCGCTCCGGCGAGCGGTGGACGGGGTCCGACATCGCGCTCTCCTCCCGGACGGTGAGGTCCTGCCCCGATCGTCCTCCTCGCCTGGCCGAGGTTCCAGACCCCCGGCCACCGCGGGGATGCCGCGCCGGGCCGGGCGTCAGGGGCCGGCGGCGGGCTGCCCGTAGAAGACCTGCTCGACGACGATGCGGGCGTGCCGGGTCGCCCGCCGGTAGTCGTCGAGGAACTGACCGGGGTCGGCGTCCGGGCCGTACCCGCTGGCCCGGGCGACGCCGGCCAGCTCCACACCCGGCCGGGGCAGCTGGTCGCTGGGCCGGCCGCGCACCAGGAAGACCGCGTTGCGCGCCCGGGTGGCCAGCTCCCAGGCCCGCTGCAGCGCCTCGGCCCGGTCGCCGTCGAGCAGCCCGTCCTCGCGGAGCGCGGTCAGCGCGCCGACCGTCGCGGTCACCCGCAGCCCCGGGTGCTCGCCGGCGTGCTGGAGCTGCAACAGCTGGATGGTCCACTCGACGTCGGCGAGCCCGCCGCGGCCGAGCTTGGTGTGCGTCGTCGGGTCCGCACCGCGCGGCAGCCGCTCGCGCTCGACGCGGGCCTTGATCCGGCGGATCTCGGCGACCTGCTCGGCCGAGATCCCCTCGGCCGGGTAGCGGATCGGGTCGACCAGCTCGACGAACGCCGCGCCGAGGGCCTCGTCGCCGGCCACCGGCACGGCACGCAGCAGCGCCTGCACCTCCCACACCGACATCCAGCGGTCGTAGTACTCGCGGTAGGAGTCCAGGCTGCGCACCAGCGCACCCTGGCGACCCTCGGGGCGCAGGTCGGCGTCGACCTCGAAGGCCGGGTCGGGCGCCGGCTCGCCGAGCAGCCGGCGCAGCGTGTGGGCGACGGCGTTGGCCGCCGCCGTGGCCCGGCCCTCGTCGGCGCCCGGCCGCGGCCGGTGCACGAACAGCACGTCGGCGTCCGAGCCGTAGCCCATCTCGCCGCCGCCGAGCCGGCCCATGCCGACGACGGCGAGGTCGGTCGGCAGGTCCCCGGGCGCGGCGCCGGACTCGGCGGCGTGCGCGCGCACCGCGACGTCCAGACCGACCTGCAGCGTGGCGACGGCGATGTCGGTCAGCGCCCGGCCGACCTGCGCGACGTCGAGCATGCCCAGCAGGTCCGCGGCGGCGACCCGCAGCAGCTCGGAGCGGCGCAGCCCGCGCAGCACCCGGACCCCGCTGGCCGGGTCCGCGGCCCGGCCAGCGGCCTGCCGCCACGCCGCCGCGAGCGCGGCCGCGGTGCGGGGGCGCAGCTCGTCGTCGGTCGCGAGGATCCGCAGCGCCTCGGGGGTGCGGGTGAGCAGCGCGGCCACGTACTGGCTGGAGCCGAGCAGCGCGGCGAGCCGCTCGGCGACCTGGCCCTCGTCGCGCAGCAGCCGCAGGTACCACTGGTTGCCGCCGAGGGCCTCGCTCACCGTGCGGTAGGCCAGCAGCCCGGCGTCGGGGTCGGCGCAGTCGGCGAGGGTCTGCAGCACCACGGGCAGCAGGTACTTCTGCATCGACGCCGACCGCGACACCCCGCCGGTGAGGGCGGCCATGTGCCGCAGCGCGCCGTCGGGGTCGGCGAAGCCCAGCGCGCGCAGCCAGTCGCCGGCCGCCTGGGACCCCAGCTGCGCGGCCTCCGGCGGCACCTTCGCCACGGCCGACAGCAGCGGGCGGTAGAAGAGCTTCTCGTGCAGCCGGCGGACCTCGCGGGTGTGCAGCGACAGCTCGGCGTCGAGCACGGCGACGGCGTCGCCGCGCTGGTCGGGCTTGTACCCCAGCGATCGGGCCAGCCAGCGCAGCTGCTGCTCGTCGGTGGGCAGCAGGTGGGTGCGGCGCAGCCGGAGCAGCTGCAGCCGGTGCTCGACGGTGCGCAGGAACCGGTAGGAGGCGATGAGGGTGTCGGCGTCGTCGCGGCCGACGTAGCCGCCGGCGCGCAGCGCGTGCAGTGCCGGCAGCGTGCCGCCGACCCGCAGCCGCACGTCCACCCGGCCGTGCACCAGCTGCAGCAGCTGGACGGCGAACTCGACGTCGCGCAGCCCGCCGCGGCCGAGCTTGAGCTCGCGCTCGGCCTGCGCCGGCGGGATGTTGTCGAGCACCCGCCGGCGCATGGCCTGCACCTCGCCGACGAAGCCGGGGCGCTCACCGGCCTGCCAGACGAGCGGGAACAGCTCCTCGACGTAGGCCCGGCCCAGGTCGGGGTCGCCGGCGACCGGGCGCATCTTCAGCAGCGCCTGGAACTCCCAGGTGCTGGCCCAGCTGCGGTAGTAGGCCGCATGCCCGTGCAGCGTGCGCACCAGGGCACCGGCCTTGCCCTCGGGGCGCAGCGCCGCGTCGACCTCCCAGGCCGCCTCCCGGCAGATCCGCATGAGGGCCGCGGCCACGCGGGTCGCGCTCCTCACCGCGGGGCCGGCGTCGACCTCCTCGCCGGCCTGGCCCGACGGGCCGACCGGCTCGGCGACGAAGACGACGTCGACGTCGCTGACGTAGTTGAGCTCCCGGCCACCGGTCTTGCCCAGCGCGATGACCGCCAGCCGGCAGGCGGGCGCGTCGGCGGGCTGCTCGGCGACGGCGACGGCCAGCCCGGCGGTCAGCACCGCGGCGGCGATGTCGGCGAGCTCGGCGGCGACGTCCTCGGCGGCCAGACCCTCGCCCAGGTCGCGGCCGGCCAGCGACAGCACCGCCCGCCGGTAGGCCAGCCGCAGGTCGGCGACCCGCTGCGGGCTCGCGTCCGGCGCAGCCTTCCCCAGCCGCAGGCCCCACGGCGGGTCGTCGGGGTCGGCGCCGACGGCGACGAGCATCTGCCGCTCCAGCGCCTGCGGCGTGGGCCGGGTCGGGCCCCGGGAGGAGTCACCGTCCCCGTCGAGGACGGTCCAGTCGCCGGGGTGGGCGGCCAGGTGGTCGGCGAGGCCGGAGCTGGCGCCCAGCACGCCGAGCAGCCGGGACCGCAGCAGGGCCGACCCGCGCAGCCGGGCGAGCAACGAGGCGGCCGAGCCGCCGGTGGGGTCGGCGGCGTCCAGGGCCTCGATCAGCCGGCGCAGCGCGCGGACGGCGAGGTCGGGGTCGCCGGTGCGGGCCAGCGCCGAGACGACCGGAGCGGCCTCGGGGTCGGCGGGCTCGTTGCGCGCGAGGTCCCACAGCCCCATCTCGGGCTCGGACAGCAGTCGGGCGGCCCGCTCGCCGTCGAGGAACCCGAACCGGACCAGCCGGACGACGGCCCGGCGCGGGATCTCCGGTGCGTCGCTGGTGGTCACGCCGTCCCCGCCCCGGCGCGGGCGCGGCTGGCGACCAGGTCGGCGAAGCGGCCGGCGAACGGCGCCCACACCTCCTCGAGGTCGGGGTGCACCGCGGCGGCGCGGGCGCAGATCGTCTCCCGGTCCAGCCCGCTGGCGGCCACGCCGACGACGTCCCGCTCGGCCCACTCGGCGACGATCTCGGGGGTCGTCTCGATGTGGAACTGCAGGCCGTAGACGTGCCGGCCCACGCGGAAGGCCTGGTGCGCGTACCCGGGGCTGCTCGCCAGCAGGGTGGCCCCGCGGGGCAGCTCGGCGATCTCGTCGTGGTGGAACTGGATCACGTCCGGGCTCAGCGGCAGGGGCCGGAACAGCGGGTCGGCGTCGGCGGCGTCCCGCTTGGCCACCAGCAGGGCGCCGACCTCGGGCCCGTCGACCCCCTGGCGGACGCGACCACCGCCGACCTCGGCGAGCAGCTGGGCGCCCAGGCAGACCGCCAGCGTGGGGACGTCGCCGGCCAGCGCCTCGGCCAGCAGGCGGCGCACCCCGACCAGCTCCGGGCTGGTCCGCTCGTCGTCCATCGCCGACTGCGGGCCGCCGAGGACGAGCAACCCGTCGTACCCGTCGAGGCTCTCCGGCAGGTCGTCCTCGGTGCCCGGCCGGCGCTCGTCGAGCTCGAGCCCGGCCTCCCCGAGCCACTGCCCGAGCCGGGCGGGCGGATCGGTCGGGTGCGGGACGACGACGAGCAGGCGGGCCACGCCGCCGAGGGTAGTCAGCCGTCCCTCCGGCGGTTTCCGCGGAAACCGCCGGAGCGGCCCCCTGCAGTCGAAGGACCCCGTCCTCCTCTTGAAGGACCCCCTTGCCCCCCGCCACTCGCAGGCTCGCGGCGGGACCCTGCAAGGGGGCCGTCAGAGCTCGGGCCCTGCCCGGGACGAAGCCCCGGCGGTGGGGGGAAGGGTGGTCCCTCCTCAGAGGCCGGGCAGGTACCGGGTCAGCTCCCACGGGGTCACGTTCTGCCGGTAGGCGTTGAACTCGGCCCACTTGTTGCGCAGGAAGAACTCGAAGACGTGCTCGCCGAGGGCCTCGGCGACCAGCTCGCTGCCCTGCATCGCGGTGAGCGCCTCCCCCAGGGACACCGGCAGGTCCTCGTAGCCGGCGGCGCGGCGCTCGGTGTCGGTGAGCGACCAGACGTCGTCCTCGGCCTCCGGCGGCAGCTCGTAGCCCTTCTCGATGCCGCGCAGCCCGGCGGCCAGCAGGACGGCGAAGGTCAGGTAGGGGTTGCACGCGGAGTCCGGCGAGCGGACCTCCACCCGCGCCGACTGGCCCTTGTTCGGCTTGTAGGAGGGCAGCCGCACCAGCGCCGAGCGGTTGGCCCGGCCCCAGGTGGCCGCCGTCGGCGCCTCGGTGCCGGCCAGCAGTCGCCGGTAGGAGTTCACCGTCTGGTTGGTGACGGCCGTGTACTCCTTGGCGTGGGTGAGCAGCCCGGCGATGAACTGCTTGCCGGTGGTCGACAGCTTCATCGGGTCGGCCGGGTCGTGGAAGGCGTTGCGGTCGCCCTCGAACAGCGACAGGTGGGTGTGCATCGCCGAGCCGGCCAGGTCGGTGAACGGCTTGGGCATGAAGGTGGCGTGCACGTCCTGGGCGAGCGCGACCTCCCGGACGACGTGCCGCAGCGTCATGATGTTGTCGGCCATCGACAGGGCGTCGGCGTAGCGCAGGTCGATCTCCTGCTGGCCGGGCGCGACCTCGTGGTGGCTGAACTCCACCGAGATGCCCATCGCCTCCAGCGCGAAGACCGCCTGGCGCCGGAAGTCGTGCGCGACGTTGTGCGTGGAGAGGTCGAAGTAGCCGCCGGTGTCGGCCGGCTCGGGGGCGCTGCCGTCGGTCGGGAGGTCCTTGAGCAGGAAGAACTCCACCTCGGGGTGGGTGTAGAAGGTGAAGCCCATGTCCGCGGCCTTCGACAGCGCCCGCCGCAGCACGTGCCGGGGGTCGGCCCAGGACGGCGACCCGTCGGGCAGCGTGAGGTCGCAGAACATCCGCGCGGTGTCGCTGGGCTGCCCCTTGGCCGCCGGCATCACCTGGAAGGTCCCCGGGTCGGGCTTGGCCAGCATGTCCGACTCGTAGACGCGGGCGAAGCCCTCGATCGCCGAGCCGTCGAAGCCGATGCCCTCGGCGAAGGCCGCCTCGATCTCGGCCGGCGCCACGGCCACGGCCTTGAGGTAGCCGGAGACGTCGGTGAACCACAGCCGCACGAAGCGGATGTCGCGTTCCTCAAGGGTGCGCAGGACGAACTCCTGCTGTCGGTCCATGCTCGGCATGATCGCGTCCAGTCGTTTCCGGGGTGTGACGTCGCCACCCAGCCTGCCTCCTGGCCGGGAGCGACGGCACCCCGGCACGCCCGCCGGCCCGGGGTCCTACCCCGCGAGCAGCTCCAGCGGCGTGTCGGGGTCGGTCAGCCTCGCTGGCTGCACCTGTCGCCGCGACCGGATCAGCTGCTGGATCGGCGCCGTGACGTCCCAGACGTCCACGTTCATCCCGGCGGTCACCCGGCCGTCGGCCATCCAGCAGGCGATGAACGCCCCGCCGTCCGGCTCGCCGCGGCAGACGACCGTGTCGCCGGGACCGGCGAGCTCGTCGCGCAGTGGCAGCTGCTGGAGTTCGCCGTCCTCGACGTCATCGGCTCGGGACGGCAGGTCGCCGCCGAGGTCCGGGCGTCGTTCGCGCTGCCGGACGGCGGACGCTTCGCCGACGAGGAAGTCCACCTGTGGACCTTCGGCCACACCGGCCGGGTCGTCCGCTCCCGGCACTACCTCGACACCGCTAAGCACATCGCCGCGGCTCGCGGCGAGGACACGGTCGGCGCCTGACCTCCGCACCCGAGATCCCCCGTCCGGCGACTCGCGGGACCGCCGGGCGGGCGTTCCGGACGTACGATCTCCCCGCCGTTCCGGGACGCCCGGGTGAGGCGTCGGAGCGACGCCGGAGGCGCGAGATGGACGTCGTCCTCGCACTGCTCGCCGTCGCCGTCCTCGGGCTGCTGCTGCTCGTGGGCGCGAGCGTCCGGGTGGTGACCCAGTACCAGCGCGGAGTGGTCCTGCGGTTCGGCCGGCTGCTCGGCGACGTCCGACCGCCGGGTCTGACCGTCATCGCCCCGGGCGTCGACCGGCTGCACAAGGTCAACATGCAGATCGTCACCATGCCGGTGCCGGCGCAGGAGGGGATCACCCGGGACAACGTCACCGTCAAGGTCGACGCGGTCGTCTACTACCGGGTGTTCGACCCGGTGCGGGTCGTCGTCGACGTGCAGAACTACCAGGCCGCGATCGCCCAGGTGGCGCAGGCCTCGCTGCGGTCGATCATCGGCAAGAGCGACCTCGACGACCTGCTGTCGAACAGGGAGAGGCTGAACCAGGGCCTGGAGCTGATGCTCGACAACCCGGCCGTCGACTGGGGGGTCCACATCGACCGCGTCGACATCAAGGACGTCGCGCTGCCCGAGTCGATGAAGCGGTCGATCGCCCGGCAGGCCGAGGCCGAGCGGGAGCGCCGCTCGCGCGTGATCACCGCCGAGGGCGAGCTGCAGGCCTCGGAGACGCTCTCCCAGGCCGCGCAGGTGATGGCGACCCAACCGGCCGCGCTGCAGCTGCGTCTGCTGCAGACCATGGTGGAGGTGGCCGCGGAGAAGAACTCGACGGTCGTCCTGCCGTTCCCGGTCGAGCTGCTCCGTTTCCTGGAGCGCGCCACTCCCCCGGGTGCGGAGGCCGTCGATCCCGCTCCCGCGGTGAACGGCGTCCCCGTCCCGCGGCCGACGACGCCGCCGGTGGCCGCCGGCTGACCCGTCCGCTCAGGGGGTACGGAGGCCCTCCGGGGTCCGCGTCGCCACCCTCGACGCCAGGGCCAGCGCGGCCTCCAGGGCCAGGAACGCCCCGGTCGGCCAGGCGGTGAGTCGGCGCTCGACCAGGCAGCCGGCGAGCCGCGCCGCGGCCATGCCCGCGCTGGCAGCGGCCACCGTGTGCAGGACGGCGTCGTCGGCGGGTGTCGACCCGCGCGCCCCCGTCAGGGACGCCGCGAGGGCCAGGGGGATGCCCGCGTACACCGCCCGGATCTCGGTCCGGGCCTCCGGTGTGCCGGCCGTGCCGCCGAAGAGCTCCGGGACCCGCGCGGGCGCCAGGGCGGCGACGACGCCGATCGCGGCGTAGGCGGCCGCTACCGACCGGCGCAGGTTCGAGCGGAGGGTCATCCGGCGGAGGCTAGGCCGTACGTGATCACCCGGACAGCCCCCCCGTCTGGCTCAGGCCCGGGGCCGCGGACCAGGATGGGTCCGTGAGCGAACCCGTGCAGCTCAGAGTGGCCCTCGCCCAGGTCGACACCCGGGTCGGCGACCTCGCCGGCAACGCCGAGCTGGTGACCCGCTGGACGGCGGACGCAGCGGCCGCCGGCGCGCACGTCGTCGTCTTCCCGGAGATGACCCTGACCGGGTACCCGCCCGAGGACCTCGTCCTCCGCGAGTCCTTCGCGCAGGCCAGCGAGAAGGCGCTGGTCGAGCTCGCCGGCGATCTCGCCGACCGGGGACTCGGCGACACCGCGGTCGTGGTCGGCTACCTCGCGCACACCGAGGGCAGCGGCCCGGCGCCGGCGGAGTCCATGCCGGGGGACGACGACCGCCCGGCCGACGCCAACCCGCGCCGCGGCGCGCCCCGCAACGCCGCCGCGCTGCTGCACGGCGGCGAGGTCGTCGTCCGCTACTACAAGCGGCACCTGCCCAACTACGGCGTCTTCGACGAGGCGCGGTACTTCGTGCCCGGCACCGAGCTGCCGGTCGTCCGGCTGCACGGCGTGGACCTGGCGCTGACCGTCTGCGAGGACCTCTGGGTGGAGGGCGGGCCGTGCGGCGTCGCCGGCCAGGCCGGGGTGGACCTGGTGCTCTCCCCCAACGCCTCGCCCTACGAGCGCGCCAAGGACGACCTGCGGCTGCCGCTGGTCCGCCGCCGGGCGGCCGAGGCACGGGCTCCCGTCGTGTACTGCAACCAGGTCGGCGGCCAGGACGAGCTGGTCTTCGACGGCGACTCGATGGCCGTGTCCGCGGACGGCGAGCTGCTGGGCCGGGCGCCGCAGTTCGTCGAGCACCTGATGTGCGTGGACCTGGCGATCGACCCGTCGTCCGTGCCCGAGCGCCGGGAGGGCCGGATCGGCTCGATGACGGTGACCCGGCACGTGCTCTCCGAGGACCCGGTGCCGGCGTTCGACCCCCGGCCGGCGTCGGTCGCCGCGCCGCTGTCGGACCCCGAGGAGGTCTGGCGGGCGCTGGTGCTGGGCCTGCGGGACTTCATCGACAAGAACGGCATGCCCTCGGTGGTGCTCGGCCTCTCCGGCGGCATCGACTCCGCCGTGTGCGCCGCCCTCGCCGTCGACGCGCTGGGCGCCGACCGGGTGTACGGCGTCGGCCTGCCCTCGACGTACTCCAGCGAGCACTCCCTGGCCGACGCCGAGGACCTCGCGCGGCGGACCGGGCTGCACTACTCCGTCGTCCCGATCGCGCCGATGGTCGACGCCTACCACGCGTCGGTGGAGCTCAGCGGCGTCGCCGCGGAGAACCTGCAGGCCCGGGTGCGCGGCACGCTGCTGATGGGGCTGTCCAACCAGCACGGCCACCTGCTGCTGACCACCGGCAACAAGAGCGAGGTCGCGGTCGGCTACTCGACCCTCTACGGCGACTCGGCCGGCGGGTTCGCGCCGATCAAGGACGTGCCCAAGACGCTCGTCTGGGCTCTTGCCCGGTGGCGCAACGAGCACGCGCGGGGCCGCGGGGAGACCGAGCCGATCCCGCAGAACTCGATCGACAAGCCGCCGTCGGCCGAGCTCGCGCCCGGCCAGGTCGACACCGACTCGCTGCCCTCCTACGAGGAGCTCGACGCGGTCGTCGCCGACTACGTCGACCGCGACCTCGGGATGGCCGACTTGCTCGAGCGCGGCCACGACCCGGAGGTGGTGGCGCGGGTGCTGCGGCTGGTGGACGCCGCGGAGTTCAAGCGCCGGCAGTCCGCGCCCGGAACGAAGATCAGCCTCAAGGCGTTCGGACGCGACAGGCGGCTGCCCGTCACCAACAGGTGGCGGGAGACGCTGCCCACCGTCCGCGAAGGAGCGGCATCACACTCATGAGCGAATCAGTGCTCTACGGCGGGACGTCCACCGCCCGGGTGCGGGTGCACCACCTGCAGCAGGCCAAGGAGCGCGGTGAGAAGTGGGCGATGCTCACCGCCTACGACACGTTCAGCGCGGCCGTGTTCGAGGAGGCCGGCATCCCGGTGATGCTGGTCGGCGACTCGGCCGGCAACGTCGTCCTCGGGCACACCTCGACCGTGCCGGTGACCGTCGAGGACATCCTGGTGCTGACCAAGGCGGTGACCCGGTCGACGAAGCGGTCGCTCATCGTGGCCGACCTGCCCTTCGGCAGCTACGAGGCCTCGCCGCAGCAGGCGTTCACCACCGCCGTCCGGATGATGAAGGAGGGCGGCGCGCAGGCGGTCAAGCTCGAGGGCGGGGTGCGGGTCGCACCGCAGACCCGGGTGTTGACGGAGAACGGCGTCCCGGTCATGGCGCACGTCGGGTTCACGCCGCAGAGCGAGCACGCCCTCGGCGGCTTCCGGGTGCAGGGTCGCGGGGCCGGGGCCGAGCAGCTGCTGGCCGACGCGCACGCCGCGCAGGAGGCCGGGGCGTTCGCCGTCGTCCTGGAGATGGTGCCCGCCCCGCTCGCCGCCCAGGTGACCAAGGAGCTGACCATCCCCACCATCGGCATCGGCGCGGGCGCCGACTGCGACGCCCAGGTGCTGGTGTGGCCGGACATGGCCGGGCTGACCGGCGGTCGGGTGCCGCGCTTCGTCAAGAAGTACGCCGACCTGCGCGGCGAGCTGCTGCGGGCCGCCCGCGAGTACGCCGACGAGGTGCGCGACGGCGTCTTCCCGGGGCCCGAGCACTCCTTCGAGTAGCCGCCCGGCCCCCGGTCCGGCCGAGTGGGCAGGTGCGGTCGTCGACACGCGCGGACACGCCGCCGTGGGCGACCGCACCTGCTCACCGGCCGACCCGCAGGTCGCGCCGGCAGGCCTCCCGCGGGACGGGTCCGGCGACCGGGCTGACCCGGTGCGCGCCGGCGGTGAGCCGGGTCAGCGCTCGGACACGTCGCCGAAGAGCTTGCGGAACTGCGAGGCGGCGACGTCTCCCGCAGCCTCGACGATCTTGCCCACCACGGGGTGGACCACCAGCCCCGTGACCGTGCCGGCCAGCTTCGGCAGGTTCTTCACGAACCAGTTCCGGACGTACTGGAGGGTGGTGAGGTCGGGTTCCTCCGCGACGACCGCCTGCTCGACCTCGTCGACCCTCTCGAGGGCCGCGGCCTGCTGCTCCGGTGGCGCCTCGGCGCGGATCCGGGCCCTGACCTCGTCCACGGCGTTGCGGAGCTCGGCGAGGTCCGCCTCGGTGACGGTCGGCGCCTGCTGCGAGCCCGAGACGTGCTGCTGGTGGATGTGCTCGCCGACAGCGAATTGACCCTCCACCGAACCACCGACGTTGACCTGGTGGCCACTGACCATTCCTGAGTCATCGATCACGACAGGTACCTCCCATTCCCAGGCTGACGGCGCGGCCCTACTCAACGATGTTCTCGGCGACGACCCCGAGAGCGACGCTGCTGCCGCACTCTGCTTCCTCGCCAGCACCAGGGCTGCTCGACACCACCGTGCTGACCTCGTAGTCGGGGGTCACCGTGCCCACCTCCAGGCCCGCGTCCTGGATCGCCTGCTCCGCGTCGGTCCGCGAGAGCCCCACGACCTTCGGCACGGTGCACGGCGGCGGGCCGGAGGAGACGACGATGGTCACGGTGCTGCCGCACTCCACCGTCGAGCCCGCCGCCGGCTGGATATCGAGCACGGTTCCGGCCTCGTCGCTCGAGGACCCGGATCGCTCGGCCGCCGCGAGGCCGGCATCCCTGACCGCCGCCACCGCGGCGTCCCGCTGCGCGCCTTCCACGTCCGGGACGGTGCACGGCGGCGGGCCGGAGGAGACGACGATGGTCACGGTGCTGCCGCACTCCGGCGTCGCTCCCGCGGCCGGAGTGGAGCGCAACACCTCACCCTCGGCGGCGGAGGGACTGGCCTCGGTGCCCCCGTCGGCTGCCGCCAGTCCGGCCTCCCGGATTTCCGCGGCCGCCTGGTCCCGCGGCTGGCCGACCACGTCGGGGACGGTGCACGGCGGCGGGCCGGAGGAGACGACGATGGTCACGGTGCTGCCGCACTCCGGCGTCGCTCCCGCGGCCGGAGTGGAGCGCAACACCTCACCCCTGGCGGCCGAGGGACTGGCCTCGGTGCCCCCGTCGCCCACCGCCAGCCGGGCGTCCGAGATCGCGGTCCGGGCCTCCTGCTCGGTCAGGCCCACCACCTGCGGCACGGTGCAGGGCGGTTCGACGGCGATGACCAGGGCCACGGCACTGCCGCACGATGCCTCCGAACCCACCGCCGGCGCGGTCCTGATCACGGTGCCCGGGTCGGCAGACACGCTCGACTCCTCGGACACGCCTCCCATCTCCAGCCGGGCGTCCTCGATCGCCGCGGCCGCTCGATCGCGCGTCATGCCCACCACGTCCGGTGCGACGCAGTCGACGACGGGCGCAGTGGTGGCGACGACCAGGTCGACGGGGCTGCCGCACGGCAGCGACGAACCGGCAGCCGGGTCGCTCTCCAGCACGGTGCCCGCCTCGAGGCTGGGGTCCGAGCCCTGGGTGACCCGCCCGACCGACAGATCGGCCGCACCCAGCGCCGCGGCAGCGTCGTCCTGGGACAGCCCGGACAGCTCGGGCACCGCGCACGGGGGTACGGCGGAGACCACGAGGTCGACGTCGCTGCCGGCCGCCACCTGCGTCTTCCCGGGTGGCGAGCTCTCGAGCACGACACCGGCCTCGGCACTCGGGTCGGGGCGTTCGGACACCGAGCCGACCCGCAGGCCGGCGTCCAGGAGCACCTGGGCCGCTTCCGAGCGGCTCAGGCCCACCACGTCGGGCACCGGCACGAGGGGCGGGCCGCTGGAGACGAGGAGGTCGACCGCCCCGCCCGCGGGAAGGGGGACGCCCGCACGCGGCGACTGGTCGGCGACGGCACCCTGCGGGATGTCGGGGTGCGGCACCTGCTCGATCCCGCCGGTCGCGAGACCGGCTCCGGTGAGCCGCTGTTGGGCCTGCGTGAGGGGCAGCCCGATGACGTCCGGCACCAGCGGCGTCCGGCCGTCGCGACCGACGCCCGACAGCACGACCGCCGCGTCGGGGAAGCCCTCGGCGGTGAGCAGCAGGACCCCGGAGTGCGACCCCGCGGTCGTCGGCGCGAAGCGCACGGTCAGCACGCAGGACCCGCCCGGCGTGACGGCCGCACCGGCGCAGGCGGCCCCGTCCAGCCGGAACGCCCCCGCGGCGCTCATGGCGGCACCCGTGGCGAGCTGCAGGGGCCGGTCCGCCCGGTTGGTCACGACGACGTCCTGCGGCGGGCTGAGGTCACCGACGAGGACCTCGGAGAAGTCCAGGGCCCTCGGCGAGATGTCGGGCGCGGCGGCCGGTGGCGCCGTCCCGGACCCGCTCAGCGGCACGGCGGGCCCGTCACCGCCGATAGACAGCTGCGCCGTCCGGTGACCTTCCGTCACCGGGGCGAACACCACGGTGACGACGCAGTCCTGGCCCGGCGACAGGGAGACCGGGCACGTCGCCTGGGTGACGGCGAAGTCGGGCGAGCCGACGACGGACACGGTCGCGACGTCCAGGGGCGCCTGACCGGAGTTGGTCAGCACGACCTGCTCGGGCGAGGAGGGGCTGCCGACCGGCCGGACACCGAAGGACAACGCCCGGGGGTCCACCCGGAACGCCGGGTCCGACGGTGGGGGGACGCCGCTGCCGTTGAGCGGCACGGTGACCGCGGGGACGCCCTCGGGTCCGGGCAGGGTGAGCAGGCCCTGCCGCGTGCCCGCACCGGACGGCGTGAACCGGACGCCGACCGAGCACGTCGCCCCGGGCACCAGCTGGGCGCCCGAGCAGCCGTCGCTCTCGACGACGAAGTCCGCGGCGTCGAGTCCCGACAGCCCGGACGACCCGAGGACCACGGGGACACCGGGCGCCCCGGTGACGACGACCTGCCGCCGTCCACTGGACGCGTTGAGTGGTTGGTCGCCGAAGGAGAGCGCGCTCGGCACGGCGGTCGGCGACGACCCGTCCGGTTCCGTGCTTGTGCCGGACAGCGTCGCGGTCGGGTCCTCGTCCACCTCGCGGACGTCGACCATCAGCGACGCCTCGCGTGGTCCGGCACCGGTCGGGCTGAAGACGACGTCCGCGGTGCAGGTCGCGCCGGCCGCGATCTCCCGGTCGCGGCACGTGCTGGTGGTGACGACGAAGTCCGAGGAGTTGGCCCCCGACGTCCGGAAGCCGTCCAGGTGGATCGCGGTCCCGCCCAGGTTGCGCGCGGTCAGGGTGCGGGATTCGCCGGCCTGGTTGACCGCCGCGGCGCCGAACGACAGGTCCTGCTGGTCGAGCGCCACGGCCGCGCCCGCGGGGTCTCCCGACCGGAGGATCACCAGCCCGGCCACGAGCGCCGGGACGACGACCAGCGACGCCCCGATGGCCAGCACCTTCCCCGAGATGGTGGTCGTACCGGCCCCCACCCCGGAGCCCGACGACGAGCGCACGGCGGTCGCGCCCGCGTGCCCCTGCGAGCCGATCGGGGCGCCGTCCTGCCAGGAGCCCAGGACCCCGTGGTCGTCATCGAGCGCCGTGGAGCCGCCGTCGTCCTCGGACCCCGCGGTGTCGTCCGGTTCGTCCGGCGGCGGCGGGGGCGCCAGGAGGAGGGACAGGTTGTGCTGCGTGACCGCGGCCGCCGCGGAGGCGCCGATGGCCGTCCGCAGCCGGAGGGCGGCCTGCAGCAACTCCCTCGCGGTGGACGTGTCGCCGACGCACAGCGCCCGTGTCCCGAGCTGGTGCAGGGCCCTGGCCTCGGCGGCCCGGTCCTCCAGTGCCCGGGCGGCCGTCAGCTCGTGCTGCGCGACCTGGCGCCAGGCGTCCCACCGTCCGCTTAGTGCGTAGGCCGCGCCGAGCAGGACACCCAGGAGGAGCACGTACCGCCACTCGCGGTGCCGGGCGGCATCGGCGTGGACGGCGCGCAGGGTCTCCGCGGGGGCCCCGGGCGCCAGCAGCGTCTCGCTGCGCTGCTCCGCCAGGTCCAGGAAGTACTGCCGCACCTCCGCCCGCCGCTGTTCCATCTGCCACCCGGGGGGTGGGCCGAGCTCCACCCCGTCGGCGAGGCTGTAGGCGATGCGGGCGCGGGTGGACACCGGGGGCGCGGACGTGAGCACGAGCCCCCGGGCCACCAGCCGGTCGAGCCGCTCCTGCACGTCGCCGGCGCCGGTGATCGCCGACAGCTCCTCGACGTCGAGCGCGACGCCGGGGATCGCGGCCAGCAGCCCGAGCAGCCGCACGTCCTCGGCGGAGTCGACGGGGATCGGCGGGGCTCCGGACGCCGCGGCGCTCTCCGCGAACTCGGCCAGCGTGCCGTCGGAGGTCCGGGCCGCGGCAGCGAGCCGCAGCAGGCCGGCAGGGGCACCACGGACCAGGCCGCAGAGCACGTCGACCGCCGGCTGCTCGTCGGGACCGACCGGACGGCCCAGGGCGCGGGCGACCAGCGCCCGGGCGGCGGCACCCTGCAGGCCGGTGAGCTCGATGGACAGTGCGTCGCCGGCGTCGGTGCCGGACGTGGTCGTGAGGACGAACCCGCACTCGGGCGCGTGGTCCTCGACGTCGGCGACGTCGTCCTCCACCAGTGTGACGTCGTCGAGCAGCAGCGCCGCACGGGCGTGCTGCAGGTAGTGCCGGAGCTCGCCCGGCGTCGGCCGCACCGGGATGTCGGATGAGTAGAAGACGTCGAACAGGACCTGCAGCAGGTCGTCGTGCGAGAGCCCGCGGGCGGACAGGTGCGCCATCCCGCCACACGCCTCGGTGACCGGCAGGTGGTGGGCGAGGGAGCGCAGCAGCGTGGACTTGCCCATGCCCGCCGGCCCGTTCAGCTCGACCGGCCGCCGGGTCGAGAGGGCCTCGACCGCGAGCGCCGTCTCGTGCTGGCGGCCGACGACGAAGGCGGGCCGGCGGGGCACCAGGCTGATCGGCACCGGCCGGGGGGTGACGTTGGCCCGGGCGTCCGGCGGGAGGACGGTCACCAGGTTGCCGAGCACCGTGTCCACGCGCATCTGCACGATGTGCGAGCCGACGGCGAGCTGCCCGGTGACGTCCCCGCCCACGGTCACGCTGGTGCGGATCTCGCCGACGGGCTCGCCCGCTCTCCGGCCGGAGTCGGCGACGTCGTCCCCGGCAGGCTGCGCCATCGCTCACCCCCAGCAGCACCGCTCCGGGCCGTGGGAGGCGCCGGGGCCACCGGTGGCCGCCTCGCACGGACCCACCGTCGGCCGGGCCGTCGGCGGTGGGGAGCGCTCGGAGCGGTTCGTCTCCTCGTCGTCGGTGTCAGGGCATGACCCGTCCGCGCGACGCTAGGAGGCGTCCGTCACCGGACCGTCACCGGTCGCCGACCACCCGGGAGATGGCCCCCTGCAGGGTCCCGCCGCGAGCCTGCGAGTGACGGGGGGCAGGGGGTCCTTCGTCAGACGTCGGTCACGCGGATGCCGGCGTGCGCCTTGTAGCGGCGGTTGACCGACACGAGGTTGATGGTCAGGGCCTCGACCTGGCGGGCGTTGCGCAGCCGGCCGGCGTAGATCCCGCGCATGCCGGGCAGCCGGCCGGCCAGCGCCTGGACGGTGTCGGTCGCCTCGCGGACGTCGCCGACGACCATCACGTCGCCGTCCAGCGTGGGGCGGGAGAGGTCCTCGAGCAGCCGCGCCGACAGGTGGTGGAAGGCGCCGACCACGTGTGAGTCGGGCAGCAGCGCGGCGGCCTGCTGGGTCGCCGAGCCCTCGGGGACGTCGAGCACGTAGGCGCCGAGCTCGTCGAAGGCCATGGGGACGACGCAGTCGACGACGACCTTCCCCGCCAGCGGAGTGGCCAGCTCCGCGAGGGTGTCGGCGTGCCCGGCGTAGGGGACGGCCACGATCACCAGGTCGGCCGCACCGGCGACGTCAACGTTGGCGCCGCCGGTCACCGAGACCTCGACGCCTCCACCCGCGGCCGTGGCGCGCTCGGCGACCTGCGCGGCGACCTCACCGGCGCGCTCGGCGTCCCGCGACCCCAGCAGCACGCGCTGCCCGGCCGCCGCCAGCCGGACCGCGAGGCCGCGGCCCTGCGGACCGGTGCCACCCAGCACGCCGACGACCAGGCCCTCCACCGAGCGTCCGTCGCTCACGTCCCACCTCCCGCGTCCGCCGGACCCCCCGGCGTTCCCCGGGGATCATGCCCCGGCACGCAGGCGGCCCCGTCCGGAGGCTCGCCACGAGCCTGGTGACGTGCTGGAACGGCCCTGCTGCAGGGTTCCGCCGCCGGCCCCGTCCCGGGTCCCACCCTGAGCTCGCGAAGGGTGGGGAGGACGGGGTCCTTCCACGGTGGGGGCAGCGGGGTCCTTCCTCAGTCGCCGTCCCGCCAGGCGCGGTCCTCGGAGGTCAGCCGCTCCTCGCGCTCGGCCACCGACTGCAGCGCGTGCTCGGCCTCCTCGCGGGTCGCGTACGGGCCCAGCCGGTGCCGCTCGGCGCAGCCGTCCCGGTCCTCCACGGTGTGGTGCTTGAGGCAGTAGAACCACGGCCCCTGCGCCATCTCGTCCTCCTGGTGCGCCGTCCTCCCGAGGTCACGCTGGACGCTACGCCCGGCCCCCGGTCCCGGCCCGGCGTCGGGAGACGACCGGGTCCTACCCCGGCCGGGACCGATCCCCCGCGCGTCCGCCGCCGAACCAGTAGACGACCTGCAGGTCGGTCATCGTGCAGCCGCTGGTGCAGTCGAACGTCGAGGGCGCCTCGCGGACCCCGCCGTCGGGTCCCCGGTAGAGGTGCCTGCCGATCGCCGCGCGGTCACCGCAGGTGGGGCAGTCGATCCAGGTGATGCGTTCGTCGCGCACGCCGCTCCTCGCTGCGCACGGCCCGGGCGGTGCCGCCCGGGACCAGCCGGTCCCGGCGGGGTCAACGAGGGAGCGGCCGGGAGGATGTGGGTCCGGCGTGTCGGGCGGTACGCGGCCGCCACCTGGGCCCCGTGTGCGGCTGTGGCGCGTCCCTGCCACCGGGACGCGTGGTGACGAGACGGCAACCGGGTATTCCGGCGGAACCGCCTCGTGCGGGATGCTGCATCCCGTGAGGATCCCGCGACGCAAGGACACCGCCACACTGCTGCGGGGGTACGGCACCTCGGTGAGCCGCGGGCCGGAGCACCGGGTGGCGGCGCTCACGCTCGCCGCACTCACCCTCGTCGCCGGCCTCATCGGGACGGCGAACCTGTTCGTCGACGGGACGCTGCACCAGGGCGCCACCCGCATCACCTACACGGTCGCGATGGCGGCGTGCCTGGTGGCCGCCGCCGCACTGGCGGTCCGCCAGCGGGCCGGGCGCTGGCAGACCTTCGGGCTGGTGATGCTGGCCGAGGTGGTCTACGTGATCGTCGTCCTGAGCGTCTCGGTGCCGGCGCAGGCGACCCCGCTGATGCTGCTGTTCCCGACCTTCGTCGCGGCCTGGTTCCTGGGTCCCTGGATGCTGGGTGCGACCATGGTGGCGACCGGGGCCGCCTGCTCCATCGCCCTGGGCCACACCTACGACGGCGCCCTGTCGATCGCGGTGCAGGTCGCGATCAGCGCCGGCGCGCTGAACACCGCCGCGGTCGGCGTCTACGTGCTGCGCCGCCGGGTGCAGCGACTGCTCGAGGCCACCGAGGCGCTGTCCCACCAGGACCCGCTCACCGGGCTGGCCAACCGGCGCGTCCTCGTCGAGCAGGCGCCGCGGGTCTGGCGGCAGGCCCGCCGCGAGGGGTCGAGGGTGGCCGCGATGGTCCTCGACCTGGACCACTTCAAGCAGCTCAACGACGCGCACGGGCACGCCGCCGGTGACGCGGTGCTGCGGGCGGTCGCGTCGTCGCTGGCGGCCACGGTGCGGCCCAGCGACGTGCTGGCGCGGGCCGGCGGCGAGGAGCTGATCGTGCTCGGCCTGGTGAGCGACCCGGCGGAGGCCCACCGGCTGGCCGAGCGGCTGCGCGCGGCGGTGCGGACCAGCCGCACGGACGACGGCCACTCGGTGACCGCCTCGATCGGCATCGCCCTGACCCGCCCGACGGACGGCGAGGACCCCGCCGACGCGATGTGGCGGCTGGTCGACCACGCCGACGGCGCCATGTACGAGGCCAAGCAGGCCGGCCGCGACCAGGTGGCCGCGGTGCTGCCGCGGCAGCGTGCCGGGCGGTTCGCCGACAGCATCCCGCCGGGCGGCCGGCTGGGCGCCTGACGGAGGACCACGTCCTCCGCACCGCTCGCAGACCTGCGGCGAGCCGTCGGACGGGGCCGCCTCGTTCGAGCGGTGGGGACGCCGGTTCTCTGCTCCACTCTTCCCATGACGCTCGTCGCGCCGGACCCGACCCGGACGGTGCCGTTGCCGCTCCGCGAGCAGGCCGACGTCCGCGACCGGTGGCTGACCCAGCGGCTGCTGGACCTGCTCCCCGGCCTCATGGACCGCGCCGGCATCGACCTGTGGCTGGTCGTCGGCCGCGAGTACAACGAGGATCCGGTGCTGGCCACGCTGCTGCCGGCGACCTGGCTGTCGGCCCGCCGCCGCACCATCCTCGTGCTGCACCGCAGCGACGACGGCGTCACCGCGGCCGCGGTCTCCCGCTACCCGGTCGGCCAGTTCCTGCCGGCCTGGTCCCCCGGGGACGGCGACCGGCCCCCCGCCGAGGACACCCAGTGGGCCGAGGTGCGCCGGATCGTCGAGCAGGCCGCGCCCCGGCGGATCGGCATCGACGTCTCCGCCGACTTCGCCCTCGCCGACGGGCTCTCGCACACCGAGCACCAGCAGCTCACCGAGGCGCTGGGGACGTGGGCCGACCGGCTGGTGTCGGCCGAGGAGCTGGCCGTCGGCTGGCTGGAGACGCGGCTGCCCGAGGAGATCGCCGCGCTCGACCGGCTCAACCACCGGGTGCGCGAGGTGGTGGAGGAGGCCTTCTCCCCCGCCGTCCTGACCGCCGGTGTCTCCACCGCCACCGACCTGGCCTGGTGGATCCGCCAGCGGCTGGCCGACCTGGGCGTCGAGCCGTGGTTCCACCCGGTGGTCGACGTGCAGCGCGCCGGCGTGCCACCGCTCCGGCAGCAAGGGGCCCTGCTGCCCGCCGTCCCCTACGACGTGCCGGTGGAGCCCGGCGACCTGGTGCACTGCGACGTCGGGCTGTCCAGCCTGGGGCTGAAGACCGACAGCCAGCGCACCGGCTACGTGCTGCGCCGCGGCGAGACCGAGGCGCCGGCCGGGCTGCGGCAGGCGCTGGCCGTGGGCAACCGCCTGCAGGACCTCACGACGGCCGAACTGGTGCCCGGCCGCACCGGCAACGAGGTGCTGGCCGCGGCCCGGTACGCCGCCGCGTCCGAGGGCATCGACGGCGTCATCTACTCGCACCCGGTCGGGGTGCACGGCCACGGGGCGGGGCCGGCGATCGGGCGCTGGGACGACCAGCGCGGCGTCCCGGGCGCCGGCGACCGGGTGCTGCACCCCGACACCGTCTACGCCCTCGAGCTGTGCGCACACGTGTCCGTGCCCGAGTGGGGCGGCCAGCCGGTGCGGATGGCGCTCGAGGAGGGCGTGGCCCTGACCCGGGACGGCGTGGTCTACCTCGGCGACCGGCAGACCGAGCTGCTGCTCATCCCCGGCTCCTGACGCCGACGGTGCGCCCACCCGGTCGCAGGTGGGCGCACCGCCCGGCTCACCAGCTGACCGGCTTCCCTGGCGTGTCGATCCAGGTGGTGACGAAGGCGCCGAGGTCCTGACCGCTGACCTCCTCGGCCAGGGCGACCAGGTCGGCGCCGCTGACGTTGCCGCCGGCGTTCTCCGTCACCCACCGGCGCAGCAGGGTGCGGAACGGCTCCTCCCCGACCTCCCCCCGCAACGCGTGCAGGGCCGCCGCGCTGCGGTCGTAGACCGCCGGGGCGAACAGGTCGGCCGGGCCCGGGTCGCCGGGCGGGACGGCCCAGAACGGGTCCTCGGCCGGCGTCGCGTGGACCTCCTCGAACCGCTGCTGCGCGGTCGGGCCGCCGCGGGACTCGGCCCACATCCACTCCGAGTAGGTCGCGAAGCCCTCGTTGAGCCAGATGTCGCGCCAGGTCTCCGGCGAGACGCTGTTGCCAACCCACTGGTGGGCGAGCTCGTGGGCGACGGTCGACTCACTGGCGACCCCTGAGTAGACCGGCCGCGTCTGCGTCTCCAGCGCGTACTCGACGGAGTCGTCGTCGACGATCGCGCCGAACGAGCTGAACGGGTACGGGCCGTACAGGGCGACGAAGAAGTCGATCATCTGCGGCTGCAGCGCCAGGCTGGCCTCGGTCGTCGCGCGGTCGGCCGCGGTGAGGTCGCGCTCCACGAACTCGAGGATCGGCAGGCCGCCGGGTCCGGTCCGCGTCGTCGAACTCCAACAGCTACGGGAGGCGCACCGTCACCGTCACGCACACGGGGAACTCCTCCCCACGCGTCAACGTCGGGGCGTAGCCGCCTCCGGCGTCACAGCCGGCACCGGCTCGGGGCGTAGGCGACGACGACGTCGGTGGCCTCGACCGACTGGTCCCCGTTCTGAGAAGGGGTCGGGACAGGGATCGAGCCGTGCTCTGGATGGTGGCCCCGCTCATGGCGACTCCGTCGATCCCCGGACAGGTCTGCACGTCACCCCGTCGGTGAGGTGGACGCCTCGTCCTCCTGCGTCGTCTCGGTCGCCGTGGTCTCCGGCGTCTCCGGCGCCTGGGCCGTCTCCGGCGCCTGGGCCGTCTCCGGCGCCCGGGTGGTCGGCGTCTCCGGCGCCCGGG
>NZ_FNOT01000005.1:0-42244 GCF_900107105.1 Geodermatophilus africanus | reverse complement strand
GGTCGGCGTCTCCGGCGCCCGGGTGGTCGGCGTCTCCGGCGCCTGGGTGGTCTCCGGCGTCTCCGGCGCCCGGGTGGTCGGCGGCGGCGTCGTTGTGGTCGAGGAGGGACCGGGCGGGGTGGTGACCGACGATCCCGGGGTCTGCGCCGAGGGAGGGGCACTCTGAGTGCTACCGGAGGCAGGGCCCGTGCCGGTCGGGTGACCTGGGGCGGTCGTGACCGGGGCCGTTGTCCCGGTGGTCGATTCCCCCGCCGAGGGGGCCGACGGACCGGACGTCCGGTCGACCGACTGCTCCCGGGCCGCCGCCGCCTGAGCCGGTGGGGCGGGATGGTCCTGCTCGCCCATCGTCGCCCGGGGCCGGACGACCACTGCGTCGTCGTCCGGGACCTGGTTGCCGTCCTGCACCACGAGGACGAACTCCACCACGGGCGCCGGTGCCGGTTCGATCACCGTCACCCGCTCGGGCGAGAAACCCGGCCACGGTGCCGACTCCGCCTCGTAGCTGGATGCGGGCTGGCCATCCGGCGGTCCCAAGGGGTTGCCGCAGGCGCACCTCACTTGCGGTGCCCCCCGCTCGTCGATGAGTACCGCCGTTCCGGCCTGCAGGATCGACTGGACGGGAACGGCACGGCCGCCCCGATAGTCGTGGTTGGTGACGGCCGTGTCAGTGCGGAGGGTCACGGGCGTGAGCCTTCCGAGGTAGGAACGGATGTCGTTGGGCTGAATCCCCTGGGCGTCCGCCCAGGCGCGCCCCGGCCCGGGGTGGGTCTCCAGGTACGTCGCCATCGCCACGGGATCGCAGACGTTGTTCCCGGTACCGCCGTAGATACCGGGGGTGTCCCCGGTCACGGTTCCGTGTGACGGCTGCACCGGGAGCTGCCCTGGGTCTGTGCTGCCGGAAGGCGGCGTGAAGGGATCTGGACCGGGTGAGGGAGCAGGCTCGGCCCGGACAACGGTGGTGCCGGACGAGCCGATGAGGAACACGGCCGTCACCACGGCCGTCAGAGCGAACACGAGGACGACCGCGCCGACCAGCAGGCCGAGCGCTCCCCCGGTGCTCACGAGCCGGCGTGGCGGTGGAGCCTCGCGCCAGGTCCTGGCACCGCGAGCACCACGTCCAGTGCGGTCTCCTGGCTGCCCACCGGAGTCGAGGAGCGGTACCGCTGCAGGCTCAGCCTCGCGAGCGGCCGGGACCGACGGATCGGGCTCGGTGGCGTTCGCGGGGCGGGGCTGGGCGGCGTATGGCACATCCTTCGGTGGAGGGGGTGGCAGCACGCCGGGGGACGGGCGGGTGCTCACTGGCTCGGCGCCAGGTGGAGCCGACGGTGAGCCGTTGCGCTGGGCGCGCCGCGCCTCGGCCTTCGCCACCCAGTCATGCTCGGCGACCACGATCCGCCGGCGGCCAGCCAGGACGGCCTCGAGATCCGTCTCGGATCTCCAGGCAGGGTCACAGCAGGCGCGCAGCCGTTCCGCGACCCGGTCCACCTCGGGGTCCTCGAGCGCGGCGAGCTGCCTCCAGGCGGCGGTGTCGAACGGGGCGGCGAAGTCCTCCCGGCTGAAGATCAGGTTGTCCTCGTTGTAGAGCTCCCAGGGCCGTGGGCTACGCGACAGCGCGAGAAGCGACAGGTAGATGACCAGGGCGGGGAACGTGTCCATCCATGGTCCCCACTGATCTCGTGTCCGCTGGTAGTTGCGGTGACCACTCTCCTGGGGCGGCTTCTTGCCCTCGAACGAGGGGATCCAGGCGCAGTCGAAGTCGACCAGCCGCAGGGTCCCGCGCTCGTCGACGAGAACGTTGCCGTGCTGGAGGTCGCCGTGCGCGAACCAAGCCGTCTGCATCCGCCCGATGAGGTCGCGCCACAACGCGGCGAGCGCTGCGATGGCCCCGAGGTTCCCTGTCTGCACGAGGTGGTCGGCGTACCGGTCGAGGGTGCGGCCCTCCACCCACTGCATCCGGATCGTCGGGTACCACTGCTCCCCGATCCGGATCGCCCGGTCCAGCCACTGCGCCGTCGCGACGTCGGGGCCGAGTCCGGCGTTCTGGAGGTGCCGCCCGAGCGCCGTGTACCGCTCCCTGGTCGATGCGTCCTCCCGGATGAAGAAGCGCAACGCCTGGTCCTCGCCGGACACCTGGGCCTTGAAGACGACCGCAGTGCTCCCCGATGCGGGCATCGGCACGCCGAGTAGCGGGTGCACGTAGAACCGGGCGTCCCGCAGGTCCTCGTCGGCGAAGGCGTACGCGGGGCGCTGGACGGCCCTCACGTAGTCGTCGGCGCTGGGGTAGTCCATCACAGGCACACCACCGTGCGATCCGGGGCGGACTCGGAGACGAGCACCCTCATCAGGGTCACGTCGTCGTTCCTCATGCAGCGGGCAGCCCTGCTGTCGGCGATGAACCGGGCGAAGGTGTCGGGGTGCCAGACGCTGGACAGGAAGCCCCAGACGCGGTCGTCCCCCTGGTGTTCCCGGGCGCGGACGATCCACTCGGCGAGCGCGTCCGTGACCAGGAACAGGTGGTCGCCCGCCTGGAGCCCGTACTCGGCGAACCTGATCCGCTCCATCATCACCGGGAGGGCGGCCGCCCCGGTGTGGACACCATCGGGATCGAGCCCGAAGTCACCGGCGCCGAGCGGCGGGAACTGGACAAGAAGGCGGCGCTGTCGGACGTGGAAGAGGACGACATCGCCGAGCGCGACGGCCCTCCACGAGGGGGCGGGCCCGTCGAGGTCCTCCAGCTCGCAGCCGAGCAGGGTGGCGAACGACCCCTGAGCGAACTTGCGTTCCTCGAAGATGCTGGCAAACGCGGGCGGGGCGGCCGCGACCCAGGCCTGCTGCACGGTCGCGAACCAGCGCAGCATCGATGCGGGGACCAGCTCCGGAGCGGCCCCGTCGTGGTCGATGAACGAGGTGACGAGATGCTCGACCCACCGGATGGAGTCGTAGGCCTCGGTGGCACCGTCGGCGACCACGAATCGGGGGTTGCGGCCGGACCGTTCGTCGCCGGGGTCCCCCGCGGCGCCGTCCTCCCACTCATGGGGAGCGCTGCCGTCCTTCTCCACCCAATAAGTCACCATCCGGGCGCGGAGCATGGGTCGACCCTCAGCGTCCCGGGATCTCGGCGACACGGGTCCCGATCTCGAGGAACTTCACCAGTGCCTCCAGGTCGGCGTTGAAGCACATCGCCCGGGCACCCGGCTGAACCGGGACTCCGGCTGCCTGGGCGTGACGCACCATTGGCGCCGGCAGGACGCTGCTCATGTCGAACAGTTGCGGCCCCGGCTCGGGGAAGGCGTGCCCGCTCGTCGGGAAGAAGGCCGGGTCCCCCTCGGAGGACAGGAACACGTTAAACAGCAGGGTGGGTCCGTCGACCGTCTCGACCGTGGTCAGCCGCTTGGCCCACTCGGTGAGGTCAGCTCCGTCGTAGGGGCTGTCGGTGACCAGGCCGTCGGTAATGTTGATGACGATGGGTGGGAACGAGTCCGGGTGGGCCTCGACCCACTCGAAGACGTGCGCCCCGGCGACCGCGATCGCCTCGCACATCGGAGTCCGGTAGCCGAACACCGGCTCCACCCAGATCGGCACTCTGGTGACCGCGGCCATGGCGTCCACCGACGGCTCCTCGAGGATCGCCAGCGGCGCGCTCGCGAGATCGGACAGCGGGATGATGCCTCGGCCGGTCAGCCTGCCGCCGAACGCGGACTCGACCCCCTCCCCGCCGGCCACCGGCGATGCCCCGTAACCGAGCACGAGAACGTGGAAGTAGTCACGAACCGCCCCGCCGACCTCCTTGGTGGACTTGATGCACAGGTCGAGCAGCAGGCGGTTGATCGCCCTGGCCGCACCATCGGCGAGCGTCATGCCCGAGTTCCGCCACTGCGCCCCCATTGACTCGGACCGGTCGAGCAGCACGACGATGCAGCCCGGGTTCTGACGCGAGAACGTCTGGTCGTACATCGGAGTCCTCCGGTCATCTTCCGGCGACGCCGGGTGCTTCGGTCCGCGCCCCGGTCGGGGATAGACGAGGGTTCACGCGCACTGCCGGCCACGGCTGATCCGGGTGCCAGTGCCAGCCGAGCCCGCAGGTCCGGCACTCGAATCCGTATCCGGGCGGAACGGCCTCCGCGTCGAGCTGGAAGCTTCCGCAGCGCGGGCACTGCGCGATGATCGACGACTGCAGGTATGTCTCCAGATCCGGCGGCGGGGCGTGCCCGGAGGCCGGAGCGGCGCCGGGTGCGTGCGCGGAGGGGTTGCCCCGGCCCCACCACTGGCCGCTGGGAACCGGGAGCGCCAGTTGCGCCTGCTCGCCGTTCGGCGCACGAGGCTCCGCGTCGAGGGGACTCGCAGCCGGGTGCTCGGCGGCCGGGTGTCGGCTGGCCGGCGGCTCCTCTGCCGAATATGCAGGAGCGGAGCGGCCCATCTGCTGCTCGTCGCCGTCCACCGAGCGCCCGTGGACCACGGCCGCGGATTGGTGCACCAGTTCCGCGTGGACCAGGATGATGCCCGCCAGCGCGATGAGCCCCAGTCCACCGAGCAGGATCGGCGCCGTGGGCAGCCACTCCGGGTGGCCGACGGTGACACCTGCGGCTCCGCCGACCACGGTCGCGACGACGGTGGCAGCGGGCAGTGCGACAGTGGCCAGCGGACGGCCCGGAGAAGAGGTCATCGGCTCCTCCCCGTGAGGAAGGTCAACGTCGCCGGCACTGCACGGGGATCGGACCAACCGCCTTGGCAGGCTGTTCGTTCGGCAGCCACTCCCGTGGCGGCAGCCACCAGATCCGGCGCGCCCGGGGGGACCGCCACCTCCCACCCGTCCGGGACGGTGATGCAGAGCAACCGGTCGACGAGCGGCTCGTCGACCGACTGCACGGGGGCCGGCGAGAGGGACGCTGGCGGGCGCACCGGCGCGAACGTGCGCGGGTCCTCCGCGACCGTCGCCAGTACCGTCCAGAGGACGTGATCCCTCACGGCCGGGTCCGTCGCCGTGACCGAGAAGGTGGGTCTGCCGTCAGTGGCCGCCGTGAACGACGGCGGCGTGGCTGCGGAGGTCGGCGCCGCACCCGGGGACGGCCCGGTCACCGCCAGCCTCGGGGGCCGGTCAACCAGCGAGCTGGTGCCCGCGCCGAGCAGGAAGGCCAGGACCAGGGCATACAGCGGCACCAGGTAGGGGTTCGTCACAGCCCGGGCGAGTGCCCGGCCACCGTCACGGGTGGCCGATCTCGCGGATGCGCTCATCTCTCAGCTCGCTGCAGAGGCGGTACAGGCGGTTGGCGAGGGTGATGCGCCTGCGGTCGATGAAGACCGACACGAGCAGCCCTTCCCGGATCCAGATGGCCAGGCCGCTCTTCACGAACCGGTAGGTCAGCCTCACCACGAGCGGCACGAGGAGCAACGCGATCGGGAGGACCAGCAAGGGGACGAGCAGCGACCCGCCCAGTCCGATCGTGTAGGTGAGCGCGGCGGCGAAGGTGACCAGGATCCACACCGTGGCAGGCAGGTACAGCTTCAGCCGCGACGGCTGGAAGATCACAGAACTGTTGACGTACTCCAGTGAGCCGTCCTGGTAGGTCACGGCACCGAAGAGCCCGATCCTCAGCGATGCGACGCGCTCGGTCGTGACCGCGGCGAAGCTGTGGGTACCGATCCCCCACATACCCATGACGCCCATGTAGCGCGTCTCGACGATCTGCTCCTGGGGCGGGACGAACTGCGCGAAGAGGATCTCCAACGCCCGCGGGTCGTCCGCCTTGGCACGGGCCATCACGCCCTCCGCGAGGGACGGCGACGCGGTCGCAGGGGACGGCGGTCGCCCCGGGCTGCCACCACCCGCCCCCGAGGTGGCGACCGAGGCAGCCGTGTACCCGCCTGCCGTGGAGGGAGGCGCCGCGCTGCGAGGTGGCGGGGTGGTTGCGCCGGGCGTCTGGCCGCCCGACGGTGACCCGAACTGCGGCCCCATTCCCCCGGGGGGTGTGCTGCTCTGCGAAGAGGAGTGCGAGCGCGCGGCACGGCCGAAGAACTCCGCGCCTGGTCGGTGATCGGTCATGAGCTGCTCCGCAGGTTGCCGGGCGTTCTGGGGTGAGGTCAGTGCGCCCAGGGACGGAAGATCGGACCGCTCCTGGTCAGGTCGTCCAGGGACACGGACCGGATCGACTCTTCCGGTTGGGCGCCGGAGACGGGAGCCGCGGTCGGGGGCGGGGGCGGGGTCACCGGGACGTCGAGCAATCCCGCCACCGTGCTCGGAAGCCGACCGAGCTGGGGTCGCAGCGGGCGCGCCGTGGCCTCGAACCACTGGATCGAGGAGAGGAAGAACGCGAGCGGCCCGGTCAGCTCCGCAGTCCGGTCGATGCGCACGGTCAGCATCGGCTTGCGCTCCCGCGACGCGAGCTCGACCTCGCGGTACACCTCCGGCGACGCGCAGGAGCGGACAGAGAAGACGACGACGAGGAGGCGGCTCCGCCGGATTCCGTCGACGATCGCAGTGGCCCACTCGCTGCCGACCGGGATGTCCCGGGGCGCGAGCCAGCACCGCAATCGCGCCGCCTCGAGCACCCGGACGATCTCCGCTGCCTGGGTCGCATCGGCACTGGCGTGTGAGATGAAGGCCGTGGGCGACTCCGGCCTCTCCCACCACCTGACCCGGGGAGGGGACACCTCGACGACCTCCTATGTGTGCCGACGGTGACGAGGTCACCGGTGAGTGACGAGGGAGCAACGGATCGGCAGGTGTGACATCAATGTGATGACGGCCCCACTGCTGCGACCTAGAGGCGTTGGTCCTGAGGACAGGAGCGCGTGGTCCTCGACTAGATACGGTGGAAAGGGGCGGACGTTACGAAAAGCGTCGCGGTGCCACGACTCCCCCGCGCATCAGCGCAAGCGGATCTGGCTACGAGCTGGCCGTGGTCGGACGCGACCCGATCGAGACGGTCCTCGCTGAGCTGGCTGTCCACCAGGGGATCGTTGGATCACCGGAGGTCGACGACCTCCCCGATGTGCGGCGGGTTGCGGTCGTGGTCGCGAAGCTCCTGGCTGACCACCAGGAAGCGTAGGGCCGTCGCCCGGGCGATGCGTGGCAGGCGGGACCGTGCCCGCTGGAGGCCTCGCGCGGGTCATGCTCGGCCCCTGAACACCACGGATCGGCCGTTCGGACTCCACGTGGACGACGCACACCGTCGCCGTCGTCCCCTCCGCCGCGCCGAGAGCGACTCGGGCGCGCAGGGCCGGGCGGCTGGACGTCCCGACCGGCGGGGCGGGCTCCTCGACCTCCGCGTCCAACCCGGCGGGGAGGTCGACGACGCTCCCCACCGGCTCGGCGAGCGGCAGCCGAGTGGCCAGATCGACCCGTAGGCCGCTGCTCCCGTCCGCGCGCGGCGCCACGACCGTGGCGTCCTCGAACCGGCCCGACCGGGTGCAGACGTCGTGGAGCACCTCCTCGTGGAGGACCTCCTGGAAGCCGAGGACGTCAGCGTCCATGCGGCGCAACTGGTCCGCGGTCCAGCCAGCCTCCTCGTCGTACTCGGCCTCGGAGTACGACTCCTCGGGCGAGTAGAAGCGCTCGCGGGTCGGGCGAGATCCATCAGGTTGATGGTGTCGACCTTGACATGCATCCTCCTGACCTCCTTGCACCGTCCAGGCTCCACCGGGCTGGCCGGCGCGGCGACGCTAGGAGTGCTCCCGTCACGCCGGCGTCACTGAAGTGTCACCGCGCCGGTCGAACACCAACACCTCCACCCAGCTGAGAAGAAGCCTCCATGACGACCACGCCCTTCACCGCGTCATGCAGGGCGCCGCGGTGGTCTGGCCGGACTGGCGCCACGCGGTCACCGAGGAGACCCAGCACGGGATCATGCAGTTGGTGGCCCCTGCCCCGTCGGCCGCAGGGGCATCTCGTTGATGGCGATTTTCGCTTTCCTCGTCCCGAACGGCGAGACCGCGGCGCCGTGGGTGCCGACCCATGAGCAGATGCGCCAGCGGGATTAGCCCGATGCTGCCGTAGCTACTGCCGCCCTCAGGAGCGGCACGGGCTGAAAGCCCCTTCGAGCCTGCCGACGTGGCGGCGGCCCGACGGCTCGCCGCCGGGGGCGGGGTCATCCTCGACCCGGCTCGCTGACCGACCCCAGGAGCATGGCCGGGGCCCTCGCACACCGCGGGACATCGGTTCCCGCCGGACCACCCGGCCCCAGGTCGGCCAGGAGCTGCTCGAACGGGGGTCGGACGATGTTCTCCTTGAACGCCGAGACGTCGTTGTCCTGGTAGTGCTCGGCGATCTTCCAGCCCCGCAGCTCGGCGAGGGCCTCGTCATCGGCGGCCTGGCGGGCGACGTCGCGAGCTCGTTCTTCCTTTGTCGACCGAGATGCGCGCGTAGGCGCCGACGGTGAGAACCAGAGCCGGAAACGCCTCCTTGAAGCAGCTCGGGCCGCGAGGGTGAAGGCTACTTCTCCCGAGCCTCGGCCGTCTTCCTGTCGTTGGCCTTTTGGATGGCGTCGACCAGCTCGGCCTTGCTCATCGTCGAGCGACCGGAGACGTCGAGCCGCCTGGCGACGTCCAGCAGGTGCGCCTTGGTGGCGTTGGCGTCGACGCCACCCTTCGTCTCGCGGTTCGTGTCCCGCCCGCCCTCGGCCTGCGCGTCGCTCGGGCCCTTGTGGTCCTTGGGCTCCCAGTGGTCGCCGACCTTCTCGTGGGTGTGCTTGACCGCGGCCCACGCGACCTGGTTGGCGCGCCGCTCGTCGTCGTAGGAGTCCATCGCCGAGTCGTGCGTCTTGGCGAAGGTGCGCTGCGCCTTCTCGTCCGACCGCTGCAGGGTGCTGGGGATCTCGTCCTGCCTGGCGTCTCCGCTCTTCGTGGTCTTCGGCATGCCGGGCCGGTACCCGCCGCCCGCGGGCGTCAGTCGCCGTCCCCCAGCCAGGTGACACCGTGCTCCTGGGAGGCCCGCTCGTAGGCCTCGCCGGGGGACGCCCCGGTGCGGCTGGTCTCGGCCAGCAGGCGGAAGAACCCCTCGAACCCGGCCGGGGAGGTCACGCACAGCAGCCGGCCGGTCCGCGGGACCACGCGCCGGTGGGCGTGCGGCACGCCGTGCGGCAGGAACACCGTCCCGCCCGGACCCACCGTGAACTCCTCGTCCCCGCACACGAACACGTGCTCGCCGTCGAGGACGTGGTAGAGCTCGTCGGTCTCCCGGTGGACGTGGCGGGAGGTGTCCAGGATCGGCGTCTCCTCCTCGAAGAGGGTGAACGCACCGCCGGTGGTGTCCGCGGACGCCCGGACGACGATCGTCGTCCCCCAGAACTCCAGGCGCTCGCCGCCGCCGTGGTGCTGCGCGAAGGGAGCGGCCATGCCGGGACGCTACGCCGGGTTGCCCCCCTCGTCAGCGCGCGGCGGCGCGGCACCTGGAGAGCGCCCCCAGCCCGTCCTGGTCGCTCGCTGGCGCGCTCGCCGAGGTGTTCCCGGTCCTCTTCGTCAGGCCTGGGCGAAGCGGGCCCAGTGGGCGCGCTCGGCGTCGGTCAGCGGCCGGCTGGCGTCGGCGGCGAAGTCGAAGGCCACCATCACGACGTCGGCGCGGATGGCGACCGCGTCGTCCTGGAGCAGCTCCTGCCGGACGGTGAGCGACTTCGTGCCCAGCCGCGTCACCGTGCTGCGCACGCACAGCCGCTCACCGGTCCGGTGGTACAGCTGGCGCAGGTAGTCGACCTCCAGCCGGGCCAGGATGATCCCGCGGTCGCCCCCGGCCCCCTCGGCCATGGCCAGCCGCGCGAACTCGAGCAGACTGAGCGCCCGCGCGTGGTTGACGTGGCCGAGGGAGTCCGGATCCGACCAGCGCAGCTGGACGGTGTGCTCGTGCGCGGTGCTCAGGGCAGGTCCGCGGTGTCGGCGGACTGCCGGTGGCCGCCCTGGGCGTCGTCCGGGTCCGGGTGGATGGTCCGCTCCTCGGACTCGGCCAGGATCACCTCGGCGGCGACCTCCTCCATGCCGCTGCCGTGGATCTCCTCCTCCTCGGGCAGCAGCTCGGCTCGCGTCTGCACGTTGTGCTCAGTGACGTTGGCCAGCGCCTCGGGGCTGGGCTCCTTCTGCGTGGTCATCTCAGAACCGCTGCTGCTCGGTGCCGATGCCGAGGGCGCGGGCGACGTCCTGCACGTTGGCGAACTGCTCGCCGGACGGCAGCCGTCGCAGGTCGGACAGCACGCGGTCGGCGGCGTTGCCCTCCTGGGCCTTGGCCACGAGCGCGTCCTTGTCGGCCGGCCACACCTCCTTGCCAAGGGCCTCGGCGAGCGCGGCGCGGCGCTCGACGTCGCCGGTGGAGGTGCCGGGAGAGGTCGCGGGCTGATGCGGGTCGGTCATGTCGGTCTCCCTGGTCACTGAGCCGTGGGCGTGGAGTCGTCGGTGTAACGAAGGATCGCGGCGACCGGGATGTCGCCGGGCATCGCCGCCCGGGGGACGACGACGACGCCGGCCGCGCTCGCCACCGCGGCGGCGAGCAGCGCTCCCTCGCCGGGGACGACGGTGCCGTGGGTGCCCAGCGCGTCCATGTCGTGCTGGTCGACGCCGAGCTCGAGCGGCGAGCTCCCGACGAGCAGCGTGTCGTCGGGGTCCTGCTGGTCGGCGAGGACCAGGGTCTCGACCTGTCCCTTGCGCAGCGCCTCGACCACCGCGGCCTTGCCCGTCACGGCCAGGCCGTGGGCGCCGGCCGAGGCCAGCTTCTCGACCGCGTCGGCCTCCTCGCGGGCCTCGTGCTCCGCGACGAGCGCGGCGGCCCGCTGGTCGACCGGCTCGCGGTCGGCCCCGGCAGCGCGGCCGCCCTCGTCCATGGAGACGACCAGGTCCGACCAGAGACCACTGGCGCGGTCAGTCAGGATCTGCCGGGCCCGGATGTCGCCGGCGACGAGGACGAAGGCCGGGTGCAGCCGGCGCACCAGCGAGGCGATGCGCTCGGCGACGTTGTCGGCGTTGTGGACCCACTTGTTCTCGGCGTTGTGCTGGTACCGGTGGTGCGCCCAGCCGCCGCCCTGGAACTTGTGGATCTGGAAGCTGTCGCCCTCGACCTCGTCCTCGATCTCGGGTCGCCCGGCGAGGGTGGCCACCGAGATGTCGGCGCCCACCCGGTCGGTGACGACGACGACGTGCGGCACGCGCCCGGGCAGCTGCCGCAGGATCGGGAGCAGGTCCGGGGTCGGCGACCAGCTGGCGACCTCCTGCCGCGGCGAGTCGACCAGCGGCTGGTCCAGGACGACGGAGCCGTCGGCGGCGACGACGAGGGCCCGGCCCCGCAGCCTCGCGATCTCCCTACCCTGGTTGGCCTCGAGCAGCCGGCCGCGGACCGCCTCGACGACCGCCTCCGGCGCGCCCTGCCCGGTGAGCTCCTCGGCGATGCCCCGGACCCGCAGCTCCAGCTCGGTGTCGGCGTTCTCGGTGGTGTGCGTGACGTCGGCGCACACCGTGGCGTAGGGCCCGGAGGCGGTGAAGACCGGCGCCAGGAAGGACACGTCCATGGGTGTGGGACCACTCCTCGATCGCTGTGCGGCTCAGGGCTGGCGGGGCCCGCAACCCGGGCCGTCCCGCCTCCGCCGCCTACCCACCGGCCGTGCCCTCACACCCGGTGTCGATGGGCCGGGGCGGGGGTAGGCGGTCGGCCATGACCGAGCACGACCGACTGCCGCTGCCCGACTACGACCACCTCCCCGTGGAGGGGCTGGCGTCGCGGATCCGCACGCTCGACGCCACCGGCCTGCAGACGCTGCTGGAGTACGAGCGCGCGCACGCCGACCGGCTGCAGGTGGTGACGATCATGGAGAACCGCCTCACCGCGCTGCGCGAGGGCGCCCAGCCCTCCGGCGGCGACCCCGCAGCCGCGGCCGCCGACGACCCGGTCCACGCCGCGGGCGGGTCGAAGGTGTCCGAGGCGACGACCGGCCCGGTGATCAACCCGCCGTCCCAGGGCGACCCGACCAACCCGGCGCAGCCGCGCAGCACCGGCTGACGCCTCCGCGAGATCTGCACACTGGTGGCCATCGGAGCCCTGATGGCCACCAGTGTGCAGATCTCGCGCGGCGGGTCACCCCCCGCCGAACGCCGCCGCGATGTCGAGGACCGCGGGGCCGAGCAGCACGATGAACAGCGTCGGCAGGATGCACAGGATCAGCGGGAAGATGACCTTCACCGGGATCTGCATGGCCTTCTCCTCGGCCCGCTGCCGGCGCTTGAGCCGCATCTCCGCCGCCTGGGTGCGCAGCACGTCGGCGATCGAGACGCCGTACGCGTCGGCCTGCACCACCGCGCGGATGAAGCGGCGCAGGTCCGGCACCGCCGTCCGCTCGGCCAGCGCCAGGTAGGCCTCGCGGCGGGGCTGGCCGACGGCGATGTCCTGCAGTGTGCGCACCAGCTCCTCGGCGAGCGCGCCGCGGCCGTTGCGCCCGGCCCGCGCCATCGCCGCCTCGAAGCCGAGCCCGGCCTCCACCGCGATGGTCATCTGGTCGAGCGTGTCGGCGAGCTCGAGCGCGATCGCCTGCTGGCGCTCCTGCCCGCGGCTGTACAGCAGCAGCTCGGGGACGACGTAGGCCACGCCGGTCACGACCAGGGCCAGCGCCCCCGTCAGCAGCCCGGGGTCGGCCGTGACCACCAGCAGCCCGAGCGCCCCGGCGACGAGGGCGAGCACCAGCTTGGCCGCGACCAGCCGGGGCACCGGCCACTCGGCCGGGCGCCCCGCGGCGCCGGCCAGCCGGTTGAGCCGGGCCACCGTGCCGGCCGGGGTCAGCGCCGCGGCCAGCCGCGCCAGCAGCCGGGCTCGCGGCCGGCCGCGAGCCACGCCGGGCAGCTCCAGGCCGCGGGTCAGGTTGGCGCGGGCACGGGCGGCGGCGTCCTGCGGGCGGGCCAGCAGCGCCCAGCCCAGCAGCGGGACGGCGAGGGCGACCGCCAGCGCGGCCGCGAGCACGGGAGTCGGCAGCATCAGAACCGGATCGCCACGGTCTTCTTGAGCCACAGCCCGCCGACGGTCAGCAGCACGACGACGGCCGCGATCATCAGGTAGCCGGCCAGGCCCTCGGTGAAGCCGGCCAGGTAGGCGGGGTTGGTCACCGACAGGAAGCCGACGATGCCGAAGGGCAGCGTCATCAGCACGACCGCCGACAGCTTGCCCTCGGCCGACAGCGCCTTGACCTGACGGCGGATGGCGTTGCGCTCCCGGATGGTGTGCCCGACGGTGTCGAGGACCTCGGCCAGGTTGCCGCCGACCTCCCGGTGGATGCCGATGGCCTGGGCGACCCACCGGAAGTCGTCGCTGCCCATCCGCTCGGCCACCTCGTCGAGGGCGTCGCCGAGGTCGCGGCCCACCCGGGTCTCGTTGACGATGCGGGCGAACTCCTCCGCCGTCGGCGCTGCGGCCTCCTGCGACACCGAGTCCACCGCGCGCAGCAGGCTGTGCCCGGCGCGCAGGCTCGACGCCATCAGCTGCAGCGAGTCGTCGAGCTGGTCGGCGAAGGCCGCCTGCCGTCGTCCCCGCCGCAGTCCCAGCACCACCTTGGTGCCCAGCGGCGCCAGCGTCGCCAGCCCCAGCGCGAGCAGCACGCCGCCGACCAGCAGCCCCAGCGCCCCGAGGACGACGGTGGCCAGGCCCACCAGCAGGACGACGTCGGGCAGCGCCGTCGCCACCCCCGCCCGCTCCAGCGCGGCCGTGCCGCGGGCCACCCAGCCCCGCCGGGCCAGTGCCCGCTCCACCGCTGCGCCCGCGACGGCCGACGCGCCGGCCAGCGCGGACGCCGGCGGCGCCCCCGTGGGGTCCAGGCGGGACAGCGGCACCCGTCGCGGCCCGGCCGGGAGGACGACGAGGGCGAGCAGCAGCAGCCCGCCGGTGACCGCGAGCAGCCCGGCGGCCAGCAGCATCAGGACCACCCCCGCCGCGGCTCGACGGTGCCGAACACCCGCGGCGAGACCCGGATGCCCAGCTCGTCGAAGCGGTCGGTGAACCGCGGCCGCACCCCGGTGGGCACCGGCTTGCCGAGGAAGCGGCCCGCGGCGTCGACGCCCGCGGAGTAGTCGAAGAGGAACGCGTCCTGCAGCGTGACCGTCTCCCCCTCCATGCCCTGCACCTCGGTCACGTGGGTGACCCGGCGGGTGCCGTCGCGCAGCCGGGACAGCTGGACGACGACGTCGACGGCCGAGGCGATCTGCTCGCGGATGGCGCGCAGCGGCAGGTCCATGCCGGCCATCAGCACGAGGGTCTCCAGCCGGGCGATCGCGTCACGCGGGGAGTTGGCGTGCACCGTCGACAGCGACCCGTCGTGGCCGGTGTTCATCGCCTGGAGCATGTCGAGGGACTCCCCGCCGCGGCACTCCCCGACCACGATCCGGTCGGGGCGCATCCGCAGCGAGTTGCGCACCAGGTCGCGGATGGTGATCGCGCCCCGGCCCTCGATGTTGGGCGGGCGGGACTCCAGCCGGACCACGTGGTCCTGCTGCAGCTGCAGCTCGACGGCGTCCTCGATGGTGACGATCCGCTCGCCCTCGGGGATGAACGAGGACAGCACGTTGAGCAGCGTCGTCTTCCCGGTGCCGGTGCCGCCGGAGACGATGACGTTGAGCCGGGCCTCCACGCAGGCGCGCAGCAGCTCGGCCATCTCCGGCGACAGCGAGCCGAACGCGATGAGGTCGTCGACGGTGAACGGGTCCTTGGAGAACTTCCGGATGGTCAGCGTCGAGCCGCTGAACGCGAGCGGCGGGATGATCGCGTTGACGCGGGAGCCGTCGGCGAGGCGGGCGTCGACCAGCGGCGAGGACTCGTCGATCCGCCGTCCCACCCGCGAGACGATCCGGTCGATCACCCGGCGCAGGTGCTCCTCGGAGGTGAACCGGGCGGCGGTGCGGACCAGCCGGCCGCCCTGCTCGACGTACACCGCGTCCGGGCCGTTGCACATGATCTCGGTGACGGTCGGGTCGTCGAGCAGCCGCTGCAGCGGGCCGTAGCCGAGCACGTCGTCGGCGAGCTCGGCGGTCAGCCGCGCCCGCTCGTCGGCCGACAGCGGGACCCGCTCCTCCTCGACCACCTCGTCGAGCTCCCCGAGGACGACGGCGCGCAGCTGCTCCTCGGACAGCGACGGGTCGTTCATCCGGTTGCCCATGCGCTCGAACAGCGCCTTGGCGACCCGGTCCTTGAGCCGGGTGAGCGCGTCGGTCGGCGGGACGGGTGGGGTCGAGGCCAGGGCCGGGGTCACCGGCCGGGGCTGGGGCACGACGGACGGCGCGGCGGGGACCTCGGGCGCGGGGGTCCGCCCCTGGGCCGCGGCGAGCCGGGAGGCGAGGTTCACGACGCCGCCCGGAGCGCAGAGGCGGAGGTCACGACGCCGCCCGGTGCCTGGCGCGGTAGCGACCGGGCCGCACGATCGGGGTGGCGGCGAAGCGGGCCACCAGCCGGCGCAGCTCCTTGACCGCCGGGTCTCGCCGGCCGGAGGCCAGGATCGGCACGCCCTGGTTGGTCGTCGGCGGCACCGCGGCCGAGCGCGGCACGACGACGTCCACCCCGGTGCCGATCGCCGTCTCCACGTCGCGGACCGACAGCCCGCCCTTGACGTCGGCGAAGTTCATCACCACGTGCCGGCCGGCCGGGATCATGCACAGCTCGCGCAGCACGTCGAGCTCCTTGCGCAGCCCGCGGACGCCGGGGACGTCCATGCTGCTGAGCATCACCACGTCGGTGGCGCGGTCGAGCGCGGCGAGGGTCTGCTCCGACAACCCGGGCGCGGTGTCGACGACGACGTAGCGGAACTCCCGGGACAACGAGGTCAGCAGCCGGCTGACGTCGGCGGCGCTGACGGTGTCGCCGGCCGCCGGGGAGTCCGCCCCGCACACCGCGTACAGGCCGCTGGGGTGCTGGGTGAGGAAGGTCTTGAGGACCATCGTGTCCTCCACGGCCGCGCCGTGGACCACGTCGGGCAGCGCGTACTCGGGCACCAGGCCGAGCGCGGAGGCCACGTCGCCGAACTGGACGTCGAGGTCGACCAGCACCGTCGACTGCGGCGCGGACGCGGTGAGCCCGATCGCCAGGTTCGAGGCCACCGTCGTCTTGCCCACCCCGCCCTTCGGCGAGGCCACGGTGATGACCCGGCCGGTGTAGCGGGCGGTCTCCTCGACCGGGCGCAGCACCCGCCGCCGTCCGGCCGCGGCGGCGCCGGCGCGCTCGACGGCCTCCCGGATGGTGAGGACGTCGGCGGACGGCGAGAGCAGGTCGCGGATGCCGGAGCGCATCGCCGCCTGCCACATCTGCGGCGAGGCCTCGGCCATGAGCACCACGGTGATCCCGGGGCTCTGCACGTCGAGCCGGGAGGCCAGCGCGAGCACCGCGTCCGGCGCCGCGGCCGGCCCGATCAGCAGGACGTCGGGCAGCTCGCCGTCGACCAGCTGCTCGAACAGCCGCGCCGGGTCGGCGGGCAGCCGGCCGGGCGGCAGCACGTGCACGTCGCCGTCAGTCGCCTCCTTGACGCGCAGGACGAGCTCCTCGTCGGCTGCGCCGAGAACCACGCGACTCATGACCAGTCCTTCTCGTAGACGTTCTCGGGGGTGACGATCTCGGTGCCGGTGGGATCGACGCCCTCCGGCTCGAGGGAGAGCCAGACGGTGCCGTGTTCCATCGCGAAGACGACCGCCTCGGCCGCCTCGGGCCGCAGCCCGAGGGTCACCATCAGGCTGGCCGACGGCGCCGCACCGCCGGCGGCGGTGTCGGTCGTCTGGCCGTCGGGGACGGGGGACGGGGCGCCCTGCACCTGGGTGACGAGGACCCTGCTCAGCAGGACGTGCGTCCTGCCCTCGAGGGAGACGTGGACGCCGACGGTGTCCCCGGCCGCCAGCCGGCCGCCGACCGCGCGCTGCGGTTCGAGCAGGATGCTCACCTCGGACGCGCCGTCCGGCGGGGCCACCGTGCCGGGCACGGTGAGGTCCGCCGGGGCGGCGAAGCGGGCGGCCAGCAGCTGCTCGCCCGGCTGCAGGTCGCTAGTGGCGACCTGCCCGGCGAGCGCGTCGAGGTCGGGAACCCCACCCGGGACGACGGCCTTGACCGGCAGCCGCTCGGTGCGGACCAGGCCGGCCAGGTCCTCCCCCGGCGTCCCCTCGGCGACCGGCTGGTCGACCACGAGGACGTCCACGGTCTCCACCCCGGCGAGGGCACGGGCGTCGGCACCGCGCACGTAGGCCAGCAGGACCACGGCGCCGGTGGCGGCGAGGAGCAGCGCCGCGAGGGCGGCGAGCAGTCGGCGTCTCACGAGGGGCCCCTATCGGACGAGTCGGAGGACCCAGGCGCCCAGCTGCGGCGCGGTCGGGTCGTAGTCGAAGGCCTCGCCGAGGTCGACGAAGCGGGTGAAGTAGCCGGTGACGCACCGGGCGCTGCCGTTGCCCTTGCCACAGGCGTCCTTGTCGGTGCTGAACTGGCCGCCGAGGTGGTAGCCGGTCAACCGGAAGGCGGCGTAGCCGTAGACCCGGTACCAGGCGTTGCTGCCGGTGCCGCCGTACTGGTCGAAGATCGGCAGCAGCACCGTGCGGCCCACCCAGGAGGCGAAGTCGGCGGCCGAGCACTGCGCGGGCGGGGTGTTGCCGGTCGAGGAGTACGAGCGCTCGTCGCGGGCGCTCGTGGCGCGGCACTCGCCGGGGTCGCTGACCAGGTACCCGAAGCCGCCCGGCACGAAGTTGTCCGACGGCCCGGTGCAGTCCTGGATCGTGGCCGAGGACTTGGTCAGGAAGACGGTCCGCTCGGTGGTGCCCGAGGGCAGTCCGCCCCCGGTCTGCTGGGAGAACTCGCACCACGAGAAGGTCAGTGGCAGGACGGCGGTGCCTCCGCTGGGGCCGCCCCAGGCCACCGTGGCGGTGGCCGAGACGACGGTCGCGTCGTGCCCGATCACCGGGGCGAACCAGTGCTCCTGCGGGGTCCGCCCGGAGACGGTGACGCGGTGCGGGTTCGAGGCCAGGACCGGCGGGGCGGCGCTGGCGTCGCCGAGGTTGGCGTCGACCATGCCCTGCGCGGTCGCCCGCATGTCGCCGCAGGCGCCCTTGGCGCAGTCGGCGGCGACCGCGAGCGCCGCCGCGTCGGCCGCGACCTGCAGCCGGGCCCGCTCCGCGTACAGGGCGCCGACGTCGACGGCGATCGCGGTGAACCCGAGGACCGGCACGAGCAGCAGCGCGAGCAGCACCGCCGAGGCGCCGTGCTCGCCGGCCAGCCGGCGGCGTTCGGTAGCCGGGTCCTGCTTCAGCCGTTGCACCGCATGACCCCCGTCCCGGTCAGGTCGATGTCCGCGCCGAAGAAGCCGGTGAGGAACGGCATCGGGTAGGCGATGGTCACCCGCACGTTCGCGGGAGGCGTGCTCGTCGCCGGACAGGCGGCCGGCGTGACGGTGATCTGCGCGTTCGTGATCGCCGGGTCGAGCGTGGGGGCGGCGTCGCGGACGGCGGTGCGCGCCGCGGCCGGGTCGTTCTGCAGCGCCATGACGCGGGCACCCTCGCGGGCGGCGGCGGACAGCGTGCCCTGCACCTGGAACGCGTGCCCGAACTCGGCGATGCCGAGCACCAGCACGAGCAGCAGCGGCACGATCATCGCGAACTCCACGGCACTGGCGCCGTGCTCGTCGCGCAGTCGGGTGCGCACCGGTCCCCCACCTCCTCTCCCGTCGTCGTGGCCGTTGTGCGGCGCGGCGCAGCGGCCCCGGGGGACGGGGCCGCTGCGCCGTGGAGGTGTGCGGGCTTATTCGGTGACGGTGCCGCCGAGGCTGGTGACGATCGACCGGAAGAGCTCGTCGAGGCGACCGCCGAGGGCGATCACGGCGGCGATGATGACGACGGCGATCAGGCCGACCATGAGGCCGTACTCGACGGCGGTCGCACCCTTCTCCTCGCGCTTGAGGCGCTCCTCGACGAACGAGTAGAGGGTGACGATGGTGGCCAGCGGGTTGGTCACGAGGTTCAGCACGGGGACTCCCTGGGGGACGGTGCCGGCCGGTCCGGGTCGGGCGACCCGACGTCGCGGCACTTGCCAGGGGATGTCGTGCCGGCGGCTCGCCGGCTTGAGGTCCGGCCACTCCGTCGGCGGACACCGTCCACCCGCCCGGGTGACCGGGCGCCCGCTGACGTCACCCTCCGTGACCGCCCACGCCTGTCCACGCGGGGCGACGGGTCAGGGCAGCAGCGCGGTCCCGCCGATGACGAGCGCGGCGCCGGCGAGCATGGCCGGGCCGAAGGGCAGCTCACCGCGCAGCCCGATCCGCCGCGTCGCCAGCAGGGACAGGGCGACGGCCGCCTGCACGACGAAGCCGGCGAGCGCGCCCAGGACGACCGCCGCCCAGCCGAGCCAGCCCAGGTAGAGGCCGAGCAGCGCGGCCAGCTTCACGTCCCCCATCCCCAGGCCCCCGGGTGAGACCAGGGCGAGCGCGAGGTAGGCGGCGAACAGGGCCGCGGCGCCCAGCGCCGCCCGCAGCAGCTGGTCCCAGGCGCTGTCGACGAGGGCCGGGAGGAGCAGCAGCACGACCCCGCCGGTGAGCGCGGGCAGCACCACGCGGTTGGGCAGCAGCCGGTGCTGCAGGTCGACCACGGTGAGCAGCACGCCCGCGACGGCGAGGAGCAGGAAGGCCGGCAGCGCCCAGGAGAGCCCGGCGCCCAGCACGGTGAGCGCCGTGAGCAGCCCGGTGCCGACCTCGACCACCGGTGGCCGGACGGCGACGGGGCCGGGCCCGAGGAGCTCCCGGACACCGGCGCCCGGCGGCCACGGGAACCGGCCGGCGGCGCGGTTCACCAGCCGCCCCGCGGCCGCTCCGGAGAGCAGGGCGGCAACGGCGAGGGCGGCGAGCACGGGGCGACGATGACACGGCCGGGCCCCCGCACGCGGGACCGCCACCGGTTCGGGGGACGGCGCGAGCCGCCGCGGCGCCGGGACAGGAGCTCCTCCCCGTCCCGGCGCCGTGGGTGACAGCGGGCTCAGCGCCCCGTGGTCAATTCGAACGAGCTGACCCGGACCGCCGTCGCCGCCGTCGCGCTGCCGGGTCGGTAGGCCGCGATCCCGACCGCACCGGGTGCCTGCAGCGCCGCGGTGGCGTCGGTGCGCACCAGCTGCGGAGCCGCGGGCTCCGCGGTGCCGGACGCCCACACCGTGGCGGCGACGTCGGTGGTGCCGGCGCCGGAGGTCCGCACCCGCACCTCCAGGCGCATCCCGGGCGTGTAGGTCAGGCCCGGGACGACGACCTCGCCGCCCGGCCAGCTCTCCACGCCCGCGGCCAGCCGGGACAGCGTCAGCGACACCCGCCCGTCGGCCAGCACCTTCACCAGCACCCGGTACTCGTTGCCCGCCGAGATTCGCCGCCCGGTGACGTACACGTAGGTGCCGGTACCGGTGGGCATCGAGCTGAGCGCGAACGAGGTGCGCAGGTCGGCAGAGGTCGACGACACCGCTCCCAGGTAGGCGCCGGTGTTGTTGCCGGCGGCCGGCAGCGCGAGCTCCGCCGTCCCGGGCCGCACAGACAGCCGCGTCGCGCCGGCCGAGGCGGTCCACGCGCCGCCGAGGTCCGCGGTGCCCCAGCCGCCGGTCGTCGTCCGGTTGAAGGCGTCGCGGGCCAGCGCACCCGCCGGCGGCGCGCTGACGGTCACCTGCTGCGAGGAGCTGCCGGAGGCGCCGTCGTCGTCGGTCACCGTCAGGGTCACCGTGTACGTGCCCGGTGCCGCGTAGGTGTGCGGCGCGGTGGCACCGGTCGCCGTCCCGCCGTCGCCGAAGGTCCAGGCGTGGGAGGTGACGGAGCCGTCGGTGTCCACCGAGCCGCGGCCGTCGACCGCCACGGTCGTCCCGCTGGTGGCCACGGTGAACGCCGCCGCCGGCGGCCGGTTGGCCGCGGGCGCGGTCACGGTGACCTGGCGCGAGGTGGTGCCGGTGCGGCCGCCGTCGTCGGTGACGGTCAGCGTGACGGTGTAGGTGCCGGCCGCCGCGTAGGTGTGCGAGGCGGTGGCGCCGGAGCCGGCGGCGGTGCCGTCGCCCCAGTTCCAGGAGTGCGCGGCGACCCGGCCACCGGGGTCGGTCGAGCCGCTGCCGTCGACCGACACGGTCAGGTCGATCGGGGCTGCGGTGAACGAGGCGGTCGGCGCGGTGTCGGTCGGCCGGCCGGTCGTGCCCAGGCTGTGGTGGCTGGCGACCCGGTCCGCGGCGAGGACGGTCGGGTAGAGGGCCACCTCGTCGACCAGCCCGGAGACGTACTCGGCGCCGGCCCAGGTGCGGTCGCCGCCGACCCGCCAGTAGCCGAAGTTGTGCTGGCCACGGGTGCCGTCGGCGCGGGACCCGACCAGCGTGCCGTCCACGTACAGCTGCATGCCGGTGCGGCCCATGGTGGCCACGACGTGGTGCCAGCGGCCGTCGTTGTACGCCGCGGGCGAGGTGAGCAGCCGGGTCTCCAGCGGCCAGGCGCCGAAGTTCACCCGCCCGGCGGTGTCCATGTAGACCAGCCGGTCGTGGTGGACGCTGCTGCCGGTCCGCAGGTTGCCGAAGCCGAGGAAGCGGCCGCCGAGCCTCGTCGTGGTGTTGAACCAGAACTCGGCGCTGAAGGTCTGCGGCGCCGCGGTGGGCGTGGTGGTGGCCAGGTAGCCGGTGGTCGTGCCGTTGAGCCGGACGGCGCCGTCGGGGTCACCGGCGACCGCGCCGGGCGCCCGGGTCACTCCGGCGAAGGCCTGCAGGTCGTTGCCGCCGGACCGGTCGAAGCCGGTCGCGCTGGAGCCCTCGCCCAGCGGCCAGTAGGACGTCGCGCCGTCGGCCACGACCGCGCTCGAGTAGGCCCGGGCGGTGCTGCCGGTGGTCGGCACCTGCACCGACACCGTGGGCATCGTGGCGGTGTTCCCGGCCGGGTCGGTGGCGGTGACCCGGTAGGAGTGCGCGCCGGCGGTCAGGCCGGTGTCGGTCCAGCCGAGCATGGGCCGGTCCCACCACTGCGACGGGCGGGTGAGCGTGGCGGCCGGCGTGGTGCCGCCGTCCCGGTACACCCGGTAGGTCAGGTGCTCGTTGTCCAGGTCGCTCGCGGCCCGCCAGGCCACGCGCACCGTGCCGGCACCGAGGACGGCGGCGGTCGGCGTGGACCCGGCGGCGTCCGGCCCCACCCGGTTCGGTGCGATCGACGGCAACGCGTAGCGGACCAGGCCCTGCTGCGCGACGCCGTTGACCGTGGGGAACTCGCCGCCGTAGACGACGTAGCGGCCGTTGCCGCTCACGCTCCAGCCGGCCTGCGCCTGCCCGGTGGCGGTGCCGGCGGCCATGGTGGGGAACCAGGGCAGCACGGACGGTGCCGGCTGCCGCTGCCAGGTCGGGTGGTGCAGGTTGCCGACCGTGCCGGTGACCGCCGTGCTGACCGCCGTCGCCCGCTTCCAGACCCGCTGCGTCTGCTCGGGGAAGCTGCCGATGTTGTCGCAGTCGTGCGCGTGGTGGGCCTGGTAGAGCGCGCCCCCCATCGGGTGGCTGGCGTAGGAGTCGCCCCAGCAGTCGTTGATCCACCGCACCCGGCCGCCGTTGACCTCGGCCGCGAAGGAGCCCTCGAGGTTGCCCGGGCCGAAGAAGTTGTAGGCGGTGCCGTAGACCGTCGTCCCGTCGGTGGACACGCTCCAGATCGCCGAGTTCACGCCCTGGTTGGTGATCTGCTGGTTGATCGCGAAGGGCCGGGTGACGCTGGTGAACGCGTCGATCGCCGCGACGCCGGTCGCCCGGACGCCGTTCATGGTGTCGAAGCGGCCGGAGACGACGAGCTGGGTGTTGCCGTTGGTGAGGACCATCGAGAGGACCTCGTTGGTCAGCGTCCGGTTGCCGTCGGTGTTGCCGGCGGTGCTGCCGTAGCCGGGCACCGGCGCCCAGTTGGTCAGCGAGCCGTCGGCGGCGGTGACGACGGCCAGCCGGGTGCGGCTCACGGCACCGACGGCGGTGACGTTGCCGCCGAAGTAGACGAAGTCGTTGGTCGCGGCGATGGCGCGCACCTGGCCCTGCACGGCGGGCCGCCAGGTGGCGACCAGCTCACCGGCCGGGGTGAGGGCGGCGATGCGGCTGCGGGGCTGCCCGTTGACCTGGGTGAAGTCGCCACCGACGTAGATGCGGGAGCCGTCCGGCGAGGCGGTGACGGTGAGCGCCTGCCCGTTGAGCGACGGCGCGAAGGAGGTGATCAGCGCGCCGGTGCGGATGTCGTAGGCCAGGACGTTGTTGCGGGGCACCTCGCCGACGCCGGGCGCCGCGCCCGCGGGACGCGCAGAGGTGAACCGGCCCGCGACGTAGACGACGTCGCCGACGACGACCTGCGACCACGCCACGCCGTTGATCTGCACGGTGGGCAACGGGTCGGCGGTGACCGTGACCGGCGTGGCCGGGTCGGCCGGGTCGATGGGCGCGGAGTCCGCGAGCGCGCCGGTCGCCGGCAGCACCGCCACTCCGGCGCCGAGCAGGAGCGTGCTGACGAACCCGGCCAGGAGCCTTCTCGCGTGCATGGTTGTTCCCCCGTCGTTCCCCGTGAGCCGGCCTCCCCCGGCCGGTGGGCGAACACTAAGCGTGACGACGAGGGGGTGCCCAGAGGGTCTCACCCCACACGATCCGGTGGTGAGCAGCCTGTTCTCCCGAGAGATCCAGCCTCTTCGTAACTCTTTGTGAGGTTGCGCGGCTCATCGGGACACCCGACCGGGTGGCGGCGCGGGCCCGGCCCGGCACGCGCGAGGGCCCCCGCCGGCCGCGCACTGCGGTCCGGCGGGGGCCCCGAGGGGTGGGCCGGCTCAGCCGGCCGGGCGCACCTCCAGTGCGGCCACCCGGACGGCGACCGGCGCGGTCGCGGTGCCCGAGCTGTAGGCGGCCAGCCCGACCGAGCCGGGCGCCTGCAGCGCCGCGGTGGTGTCGGTGCGGACCAGCTGCGGCGTGGCCGGCTCGCCCGCGCCGTCGGCCCAGACCGACCCCGTCACGCTGGTCGTGCCGGTCCCCGAGACGCGGACCCGCACGTGGAGCTTCGTCCCGGCCGTGTACGTCAGCCCGGGAACGGCGACCTCGCCACCGGGCCAGGCCTCCGTGCCGCCGGCCAGCCGCGAGAGCACCAGCGACACCTGGCCGGCCGAGCCGACCTTGACCGCCACGCGGTACTCGTTGCCCGCCGAGACCCGCCGGCCGGTGACGTACACGTACGTGCCCCCGCCGGTCGGCACCGAGCCGAGCGAGAACGACGTCCGCACGTCGGCCGAGGTCTGCGACACCGACCCCAGGTGGGAGCCGGTGTTGTTCCCCGGTCCCACGGTGAGCGTCGCCGTCCCCGGGGTGACCGACTGGCGGGTCGCGCCGGCCGAGGCCGTCCACGCGCCGCCGACGTCGGCGGTGCCCAGCCCGCCCGAGACCGTGCGCCCGAAGGCGTCGGCCGCGATCACCGCCGGGTCCACCGGGCCCGGCGGCGGGGTGTCGGCGGCGACGGTGACCGTGCGGCTCGTCGTCGCCGTGGCGCCGTCGTCGTCGGTCACGGTGAGCGTCACCGGGTAGGTGCCGGCCGCCGCGTAGGTGTGCGTCGCGGTCACGCCGGTCGCCGTCCCGCCGTCCCCGAAGGTCCAGGCGTACGTGGTCACCGTGCCGTCGGGGTCGGCGGAGCCCGACCCGTCCACGCTCACCGACAGCCCGCCGGCCGTGGCGGTGGCGGCGGCGGTCGGCGCCCGGTTCGGCGCCGGCGGCTCCGTGCCGCCGCTGCCCGGCGCGGTGACCGTGAACCCGGTGACGCGGACGGCGGTCGCCGCGGTCGCGCTGCTCGGCCTGTAGACGGCCAGCCCGACCGAGCCGGACGCCTGCAGCGCCGCGGTGGTGTCGGTGCGGACCAGCTGCGGCGTGGCCGGCTCGGCGGTGCCGTCGGCCCACACGGCCGCGGTGACCTCCGTCGGGCCGGTGCCGGTCACCTGCACGCGGGTGTGCAGCGTCGTGCCGGCGCGGTAGGTCAGCCCGGGGACGACGACCTCGCCGCCCGGCCAGCCCTCCACGCCCCCGGCCACCCGGGACAGCGTCAGCGACACCCGCCCGTCGGCCAGCACCTTCACCAGCACCCGGTACTCGTTGCCCGCGGACACCCGCCGGCCGGAGACGTACACGTACGTCCCCCCGCCGGTCGGCATCGAGCTGAGCGTGAACGAGGTGCGCACGTCGGCGCCGGTCTGGGCGACCTGGCCGAGGTACGCGCCGGTGTTGTTGCCGGCGGCCGGCAGCGACAGGGTCGCCGTCCCCGGGGTGACCGACAGCCGCGTGGCGCCGGCCGAGGCCGTCCACGCGCCGCCGACGTCGGCGGTGCCCAGGCCGCCGGAGACCGTGCGGCCGAAGGCGTCCGAGGCGATCGCCGCGGAGCCGGCCGGCGGCGGCGGCGCGGTGAGGGTCACCTGCTGCGAGGTGCTCGCGGTGGCGCCGTCGTCGTCGGTGACCGTAACCGTGACCCGGTAGGTGCCGGCGGTCGCGTAGGTGTGCGACGCCGTCGTCCCGGTGCCGGTGGCCCCGTCGCCGAAGTCCCACGCCACCGAGCGGACCGTGCCGTCGGGGTCGGTCGACGCCGCGGCGTCGACCGCGACCGTCAGGTCGTCGGGGGTGGCGGTGAAGCGCGCGGTCGGCGCGGCGTTGGGCGCCGGGGCGCCGGTGGCGGTCGCGTGGTGGGCCGTCACCTGCTCGGGGGTGAGCGGCGCCGGGTAGACCGCGACCTCGTCGAGCGAGCCGGCCAGCGACGCGTTTGCCGGGGCGCTGGGCCAGCCGGTCAGCGAGCCGCTGCCGAGGTGCCAGTACCCGGCCAGCCCGGCGTTGGCCGTGGTGAACGTCGGCTCGCTCGCCACGCGGGCGCCGTCGACGTACAGCGTCGCGCCGCCGGTGCCCACGGTGGCGACCACGTGGTGCCACGCGCCGTCGGTCACCGCACCCGGGCTGCGGACGGTCCGGTAGGTCGTCCCCCGCTTGGTGCCGAAGGTGAGCCGCCCGTCGGCGTCGACGTAGAGCGAGCGGTCGACCGTGGTGGCCGCGCCCGCGGGGTTCGTCGCCGCTGCCGTGGGCGAGTCGCTGTACTGGGCGACGAGGCCGCCGGACGTGGTGCGCACCCACGCCTCGACGCTGAACGCGTTGGCGGGGGTCGGGACGGTCGCGGCGCGGGTCGACGCGATGCCCGTCGCCGTCCCGTTCGTGGTCACCGCGGCGTCGCCGCCGACGGCACCCGCGGTGCCCCGGGTGACCCCGGCGCCCGTCGTCAGGTTCGTGGTGCCGGCGTGGTCGAGGGCCGTGGTGCCCGACGGCTCACCGAGCCGCCAGTACTGGTCAGGGGCGTCGGCCAGGACCCGGTTGGCGTAGGCGCTGGGAGCCGACGCGACCGTGACCGTGTTCGACGGCGAGCTGGTAACCGTGTTGCCGAACGGGTCGATGACGACGACCCGGTAGGACGCCGTGGAGCCGGCGGGCCGGGGGTCGGTGAAGGTCAGCTCCGGCAGGTCCCACCAGGAGGAGGTGGCGGTGACGGTGTGGACGGGCGTCGTCCCGCCGTCGCGGAGGACCTGGTAGGTCAGCTCGGCGTTGTCCATGTCCCACGTGGCGGGCCAGGTGACGGTGACCTGGCCGGCCGTGGTCGAGGTGGCGTTGGGCCGCAGCGCGGCCGCCGACGCCTCGGGACCCCGGTCGTTGGGCGCCAGCGCGGAGACGGCGTAGCGGACCAGGCCCTGCTGGGCGACGCCGTTGACCCGCGGGAACTCGCCGCCGAAGACGACGTACTGGCTGTTGCCGCTCACCGACCAGCCGGCCTGCAGCTGGCCGGTCACCTGGCCGGCGGACATGGTCGGGAACCACGGCAGCAGCGTCGGGGCGGGCTGACCGCGCAGGTTGGTGTTGCGCAGCGACGGGTCCGTGGTGGTGCCGGTGGCAGTGGTGGTAACCGCGGTCGCGAACTTGTTCACCCGGGGGTTCTGCTCCGGGAAGCCGGCGATGGGCGCGCACTGGTGGGCGTGGGTGGCGATGTACAGGACGCCGCCCACCGGGAAGCTCGAGTAGGAGTCGCCGTGGCAGCCGTTGACGGCGATGACCGCGCCGCCGTCGGCCCGCGCGGCGAAGGAGCCCTCGAAGTTGCCCGGCCCGAAGTAGTCGTAGCCGGTGCCGTACACCGCGGTGCCGTCGGTGGAGAGGCTGTACACCGCGGAGTTGACGCCCTGGTTGGTGATCAGCTGGTTGATCGCGAAGGGCCGGGTCGCGCCGGTGGCCGCGTCGAGGGCGCCGACACCGGTGGCCTTGGCGCCGTTGAGGGTGTCGAACCGGCCGGAGGCCACCACCTGGCTGCCGCCGCCGGTGACGACCAGGGCCATCACCTCGCTGCTGGTGGCCGTGTTGCCGTCGCGGTTGCCGGCCGCCGAGCCGGGGCCGGGCACGGGTGCCCAGGGCAGCAGGCCACCGTCGGAGGCCCGGACCGCGGCCAGCTGGCTGCGGCTGACGCCACCGAGGGCGGAGAAGTTGCCGCCGAGGTAGACGGTGTCGTTCGTGGCGGCCAGCGCCCGCACCTGCGAGCTGACGCTGGGCGCGAAGGACGACACGAGCGCCCCGGTCGCGGTGTCGTACGCGGCCACGCGGTTGCGGACCTGGCCGTTGGCGCGGGTGAAGTCGCCGCCGACGTAGAGCCGCCGGCCGTCCGGGGACGCCGCGAGGGTCAGCGCCTGGGCGTTGAGGTCGGGGGCGAAGGACGTGATGAGCGCACCGGTGCGGACGTCGTAGGCGAGCAGGTTGTTGCGCACCGTCTCCTGGGTGCCGGCCGCGGCGCCCGCCGGGCGGGCGGTGGTGAACCGCCCGGCTGCGTAGACGGTGTTGCCGACGACGACCTGAGACCAGACGACGCCGTTCACCTGCACCGTGGGCAGCGCGTCGGCGGCGACGGTGGCCGGCTCACCGGGAGGGACCGGGCGGGTGTCGGCGGCCGCGGTGCCGGGGACGGCGAGACCGAGCAGCGCGAGGCCGGCGGTCAGCAGGCCGGCGACGGCCGTCGACCCTGCCTTCCGCCGGCGTCGGCGCCGGTCGTGCGGCGGCACGGGAACTGAGGACATGCGGGGTCTCCGGGAGCTCGTGGGCACGGACGGCCGTCCCGTAGGTGTCTCGCACGAGCTAGATCCCCCGACCGGTGACTGGCGGGTGTAACCGACCACGCAGCGTGATCACGGGTCAAGGCGTCCACACGCACAGGAGCCGTGGTCCACCTGATCGTGTGCACGCGAGGGTCGGCCGCGCCCCCGTCAGCGCGCCGCGGCGGCCGTGGGGGCTGGACGAGATCGAGGGCGTCACCAGCCACGAGTACGCGCCCGGCTCCCATCGGCCGGCGACGGCCCGGCTTCTGTCGGATCGACCGGCGACGGGTCAGTAGGGCGGGGGTTCGGTGACCGCGGTCAGCCCGCTGGGGGTGGAGACGGTCAGGGTGCCGTCCGGGGCCATGGCGTAGGTCCAGCCCGGCGCCTGGTGCTTGCCGCGGTGGTCGGCCGTGCAGAAGCCGGCCAGGTTGGCCGCGGCGCTCTCAAGTTCGAGTGGCCGACAACGCAAGGGGAAAGCGCAGGTCAGGAAGCTGACAACGTACCGATGGAGGACACCGGCGCTCTGGTATCAGAAGAGCGCCAACCGAACGGCGTTGGCACCTGGGAGGTCGCCGTCCGGGACGTGGGCACGGCGCTCAGCGGCACACCCGTCGCTCTCAGGGTGACGACGAGCGCGACCTCGAGGACGTCGAGCAGGGCCAGAGCCAGCAGCGCGCCGGCCAGTACTCGCACATCCCGGTCGCGGTGTCAGCGGTGCGGGGCGGCCCGCTCCGGTGGCGCCCCCTCCGCGCGGGACGGCGCCCCGTGCGCCGACCCGGTCGGCCCGGGCAGCCGCAGGCTGACCAACAGCGCGAGCAGCGGCAGCGGGAGGAGGGCGGCCACCGACCACGAGAGGCCGTGCGCGTCGGCCAGCACCCCGAACAGCGGTGTCACGGCGCCGCCGGCCGAGACGGCCAGGCCGAGGGTGACGCCGGAGGCCGTGCCGACCCGGTTGGGCAGCAGTTCCTGCCCGAGGGTGGTCTGCACGGAGAAGGGCAGGTACAGCCCCACCCCGAGCACGACGGCGGCGGCGAGGGCCCAGGGCCAGGACGGCGCGGCCACGAGCAGGACCAGGCCGGGGACGGCGAGCGCATAGCCCAGCCGGATGGCCGGCACACGGCCCCGCCGGTCGGCCAGCCAGCCGCCGGCGAGGGTGCCGACCGCCCCGACGGCGAGGAACGTCGCCAGCGCCGCGGAGCCGGCAGAGGCGGGGACGCCGAAGCGGTCGATGACGTACAGCGCGACCAGCGACGAGACCCCGAAGTACAGGACCGAGCGGATCACCACCAGCCCGGTCAGCCAGCCGAACGACCGCCAGTCGTCGTCCCGCCGCGGCGCCTCCCCGGCCGCGACGGCGGGACGCGGGCGGGCGCGGGCCCGGCGGCCGAGGGCCAGCAGGAGCGCGGCCATCGCGAGGGCCGGCAGCGCCAGCAGCGGCGTCCCCGCCACGCCGTACGCCAGCAGCACCGGCGTCACCACGACCGGGCCGAGGGCGAGACCGGCGTTGCCGCCGACGGCGAACCAGCTCATCCCCTGCGCCGACGCACCGGCCGCGGCACGGGCCGCCCGGGCCGCGGCCGGGTGGTAGGCGGCCACGCCGAGGCCGGAGAGGGCGACCGCCGCCCACGTCTCCCAGTAGGTGTCGCCGAGGCCCGCCAGTCCGATGCCCACCCCGGCGACCAGCAGGCCCACCGCGGGCAGCCAGGACAGGGGCCGGCGGTCGGCCAGGACGCCGAAGGCCGGCTGCACCACCGACGAGAGCACGGTGGCGGCGAGGGTGACGCCGGTGACGGCGGCGTAGGAGTACCCCCGCTCCAGCACCAGGAACGGCAGCAGCGCGGGCACCGCCCCCTGGTACAGGTCGTCCACGACGTGGCTGCCGGTCAGCAGGGCGAGCGCGCGGCGGTCGGGTACCCGCCCGTCCGGAGCCGGTCGGTCGCCTCGCTGCTCGCTCCGCACCAGGCGACCGTGGCCGCGCCGCCGCCAGCCGTCAACCGGCCCGGATCAGTGCACGCCGGCGGGGGCGGGCTCCTCCGGCACGTCGGTCAGCTCCCACGGCCGGACGACGGCCACGAGCACCACAATGGCGAGCAGCAGTGCGACCACGATGACGGTGCCCATCGCCGCGGCGTCGTTGCCGAGCAGGCCCACGACCGGGGAGACCGCGGCGCCCACGCCGAACTGCACGGCGCCCAGCATCGCAGCGGCCGAGCCGGCCGACTCCCCGTGCCGGGACAGCGCGAGCGCGGGGGCGTTGGGCAGCGCGAGGCCGGAGGCGAACAACATCGCCCACAGCGGGACGACGACCGCGACCAGCCCGCCGGTGCCGGTGGCGGCGAGGACGAGCAGCGCCGCGCCGGCGAGCGCGCCGACGACGGTGCCGGTGACCAGCACCTGCGCGGGCGACCAGCGGCGCAGCACCACCGGGTTGAGCTGGGTGGCCGCGATGAGCCAGAACGCGCCAGCGCCGAACAGCAGGCCGAACTGCTGCTCGTCGAGGCCGAACTGCCGCTGGAACACGAACGACGATCCGGAGACGTAGCTGAACAGCCCGGCCATCGTCAGCCCGGCGACGAGCACCAGGCCGACGAACGTGCGGTCGCGCAGCAGCCCGCGGTAGGTGCGCAGCGTGCCGGAGACGCCGCGGGCGCTGCGCCGGGACGGCGGCAGCGTCTCGCGCAGCGCGAACCAGCCGACGGCGAGCAGCAGCAGGCCGTAGACCGCGAGGACGGCGAAGATGCCCCGCCAGCTCGTGAACCGCAGCAGCTCCCCGCCGAGCGTGGGGGCCAGCACCGGCGCCGCGCCGAGCACGAGGAACAGCCGGGACAGCATCGTGGCCGCCGCCCGGCCGGTGAACAGGTCGCGGACGACCGCCATCGCGACCACCGCGCCGGCCGCCGTCCCCACCCCCTGCAGCAGGCGCAGCACGCCGAGCACCTCGATGCTCGGGGCGACCAGCACCAGCAGCGAGGCCACCACGTACAGCGCCGTGCCGGCCAGCAGCGGTCCGCGCCGGCCGAACGCGTCGGAGAGCGGGCCGAGGACGAGCTGGCCGATCGCCAGGCCGATGAGCGTGCCGGTGAGGGTCAGCTGGACCATCGCCGACGTCGTCCCCAGCTCGGCGGCGATGGTGGGCAGCGCCGGCAGATACATGTCGATCGTCAGCGGCCCGACGGCGACGAACGCGCCGAGGAGGAGGGCGAGCAGCGCCCGGTTGGGCGGCACGGCCGCCTCGGGCGTCGGTGCGAGCGTCGCGGTCGCGGCGCGGTCCTGCAGGTCTGTCACGTCTCTCCCCGTCGTCGTCCGGGCGGTCGGCGGTGCGGCCCGGCCACCTCAGGGGCCAAGGCGGCACCGCCGCCGTCCATTCCGCGACGTGGCGCACGCCGCTCAGACCCCCAGCGGCTCCCGGGCGGCGGCGACGGCCCGGCGGGCGTCCTCGGCCACCAGGTCGGCGTTGACCTGCGCGCCGGCGAACGCGCCCGCGGCCGCGGCGGCGCCGACCTGCGCGGCCAGGTCGGTGACGTTCCCGGCCAGCCACACCCCGGGGACGGCGCTGCGCCCGGCCGCATCGGCGACCAGGTGCTCCCCCATCCCCGACGGGTGCGGCGCCGGCGTCAGGCCGAGCCCGGCGAGGAACCCGGCGCGGGCCACCATCCGCGACTGGACGGTGACCGCCGCGCGCTCGACCACGGTGCCGTCGGCCAGCCGGACCCCGACGACGCGGTCGCCGGCGGCCCCGATCGCCGCCACCTCGCCGGTCACGACGGGGATGCCCAGGGCGACCAGCTGCTCGGCCTGCTCGCCGTCGGGCGCCGGCTGGGTGTGCGCGAACAGCACGACGTCGGCGCTCAGCTGGCGGAACAGCAGCGCCTGGTGCACCGCCATCGGCCCGCAGGCCAGCACGCCGATGGCCTGGTCGCGGACCTCCCAGCCGTGGCAGTACGGGCAGTGCAGCACGTCGCGGCCCCAGCGCTCGCGCAGCCCGGGGACGTCGGGCAGCTCGTCGACCAGCCCGGTGGTGACCAGCAGCCGGCGGGCTCGCACCGTCCGCCCGTCGGCCAGCCCCACCGTGAAGCCGTCGCCGTCCCGCTCGGCGCCGACGACCTCGCCCTCGATGACGGAGCCGCCGTAGGAGCGGACCTCGGCGCGCCCGCGCTCGAGCACCTCACCGGGTGGCATGCCCTCGCGGGCCAGCAGGCCGTGCACGCCCGCCGCCGGCGCGTTGCGGGGCGCCCCCGCGTCGACCACGACCACGGACCGCCGCGAGCGGGCCAGCAGCAGCGCCCCGTTCAGCCCCGCGGCGCCCCCGCCGACCACCACGACGTCGTACCCGTCCCTCAGCTCACCGGTCACCGTGACCACCTCCGCGCCCACGGTGCGACGGCCGGTGCTCGTCCGGCAAGGATCGTTGCCGGTCCGGCAAAGCCTCCGAGCCGGCGCGTCAGGTGCCGCAGAAGGTGCGATAGGGGCCAGTGCCACCCGGCGCCGGGGCCGCGTAGCGCTCGAGCCCCGGACGCTCGTCGTAGGGACGGGCCAGCACCTCGAGCAGCCGCTGTAGCGGGGTCAGGTCGCCGGCGGTGGCCGCATCCAGCGCCTCCTCGACCAGGTGGTTGCGCGGGGTGTACACGGGGTTGGCCCGGTCCATCGCCTCGGAGTCCGGCCCGAGGGCGCGCCACCGCTCGAGCCAGGCGTCGAACCGGGCGAGGTCCAGGACGACGCGTCGTGCGGGCTCGGCGTCGCCGCGGGCCGCGGTGCCGAGAGCCCGGAGGAACGACGTGAGGTCGACCCGGCTCTCCTGCATGAGGGCGAGCAGCTCCTCGACCAGCGCGGTGGTCACCTCGTCGTCCAGCCCCTCGGGCAGACCGAGCTTGGCGCGCATCCCCGCCGTCCACGCGGCGTTGTACTGCGGGCGGAAGCGCTCGAGCGCCGACACGGCGAGGGCGACCGCCTGCTCCTGGTCGTCGGAGACCAGCGGCAGCAGCGCCTCGGCGAACCGGGCGAGGTTCCACTCGGCCACGATCGGCTGGTTGCCGTAGGCGTAGCGGCCGCCGGTGTCGATCGAGCTGAAGACGGTGGCGGGGTCGAAGGCGTCCAGGAACGCGCAGGGACCGTAGTCGATGGTCTCGCCGGAGATCGTCGTGTTGTCGGTGTTCATGACCCCGTGCACGAAGCCGACCAGCATCCACCTCGTCACCAGCGAGGCCTGGACGGCGACGACGGCCTCGAACAGCGCCAGGTGGGGGTTCTCAGCATCGGCCGAGGCTGGGTGGTGACGGGCGATCGCGTGGTCGGCGAGGCGGCGCAGCAGGTCGACGTCCCCGGTGGCGCGGGCGTACTGGAAGCTGCCCACCCGCAGGTGGCTGCTCGCCACCCGCGCCAGGACGGCGCCGGGCAGCAGGGTCTCGCGGCGCACCGGGCGGCCGGTCGCCACCACGGCCAGCGAGCGTGTGGTGGGGATGCCGAGGGCGTGCAGCGCCTCGCTGACCACGTACTCGCGCAGCATCGGGCCGACGGCGGCCAGCCCGTCGCCGCCCCGGGAGAAGGGGGTGCGGCCCGACCCCTTGAGGTGCAGGTCGCGCAACCGGCCCTCGACGTCGGTCAGCTCCCCGAGCAGCAGCGCGCGGCCGTCGCCCAGGCGCGGCACGAACCCGCCGAACTGGTGCCCGGCGTAGGCCTGCGCGACCGGCCGCGCGCCGTCGGGCACGGCGTTCCCGACCAGCAGGCGCACGCCCTCGGGGCTGCGCAGCGCGTCGGGGTCGAGGCCCAGCTCGGCGGCCAGCGCGTCGTTCAGCACGAGCAGCCGCGGGTCCGGGACCTCGGCGGCCTGCCACGGGACCGCCATCTCCGGCAGCTCGCGGGCGAAGCGGTCGTCGAACGAAACGGTGGTCGCGGGCGCGGCGGTCACAGGGAGCACAGCACGCCGGGGTCCGCAGCTGTTCCCGCTCACCTCGTGCGGGCGGCGGACCTGTCGGCCCGATGGCGGCGAACGTCCCTGTAGGGCAACCCTCATCCGGGGCCGTGCACGACGAGGCGCCCGTCACGGAGATGGCGATCTCAGGCTGACCAGGCGACGGGCTCTGCCTCACGTCCGGGCTGCTCCAGACGAACGGCACTCCGACCCCACGTGCACCACCGGACCCCACCGCCCCGTGCACGGCTGGAGGAACCAGGGCGTGCCATTAGCATTCGACGCACCAGCGACCGGTCAGTCAGCCCCCGGGACCAGCGGCATGCGTGACGAGCGCGCTATGGGGGCGCGGTCGAGACGCGGGTGAGGCCATCAAGCTCTTCCGCCCCTGGGCCCACCCTCAGATCAGCGACAGGGAAAGTCATGTGGTTGCCAGTCCTCGCTGCCGTGATCGGTGCGTCCATGGGAGCGCTCGGCGCATATCTCCTGGGGCGCGCTCGGCCGTCCTTCGCTCTCGACGCCATAGAGATGACCGCCTCGTTCCCCTCCAATGCGACCGTCAGGCCGGATGACGCCGTGGAGAAGTGGGCCAAGACGTACTGGAAGGGCACGATCCCGCTGTCAGGGATCAGCGAGATCACGACCGAGCGTGAGTACGTCGAGGCCCTCCAAGGCACTCAGCGCTTCCTCACGACGGAGTTGGACATCAAGGTGCCGACGCTGCGGCAGACCGCTGCTGCCATCAGGTCCGCGGTGGCTCTGCAGGACTTCCGCGAGGTCGAGGCGATATGGACGAGACACGACGACCTCATCTTCGAAGCACTGGCTGTCCCCTTCATGAAGGGCATGATCACGGACGTGCCCGTCCTCGAGCCGGAGGGCCCACAGAAGGAGACGGATGACCCACAGGAGAAGCCGACACTCCCCAACGGTCGTCGGCTGTCCTGTCCAGCCGGCGAGAAGGAGAGCCTGATCCTGCTCACTGAGAACTTCAACCGGGACATCGGTTTCCCGCTGTGGCGGGCGTCGTCCGTACAGCGCCCGGCCCTCCGGCGCTTCGCCACAGGGATCGCTGTGGCGATCGCACGGAAGGACCAGAAGGTCATCCTGCGCATCACCGAACACTTGGCGGACTCAGCCCGCTACAGGGAAAGGGTCGCCAAGGAGTTCGCGACCGTGGTGGACGAAGCCCTGAGACCGTTCATGCGCTTCGTCGCCAAGGGTGTCATGACGAACAGCGGACGCAGCTCCTACTCGCTGCACCGAAAAGCCAATCTGTTCGTGCGCATGCGCGGGCACGCGACCGCACACGGACCGACGCCCAACGACCTCGATCTGCGGATGAGGATCGAGCTGCCTGATGTCGAGGGGGACGCCGCGAATCGCGACTCCCCGGTCCTCGTCGAAGCCGGTGCAGCGATAAGGTTCACCGCCGTCGCACACGAGCCCGCCGTCCGGATCGAGCGCGAGGAGGACGTGCGCAAGGCCTTCGAGGGCGGCAGCGTCAAGGCATACCTCACGGTGGGCTCCACCGGGATTCGCAATGGGAAGATCAAGGTCGCCCGGACCCCGGAGATCCTGTTCCGCGACATCGAGCAGTCCCTCGAACTGGGACCCAAGCGCCGCAAGCTTTTCGCGATCCGCGCGTGAGTCGCAGTCGGGATCGAGCGTCGGGCGAGTCGGCACCGGGCGGACAGGTCTGAAAGGCCGGCGAACGGCTGCGCGCTGTCGGGCACGGCGCCGGTCCCGGCGGAGTCGAGGACCTGGCCGGCCGCGCCCGGCGCCGGACCGCGCGGCCGCCGGCCGGAGGCTGGACCGGCCCGCGGGTCCAGGCCCCGATCGACCGACCGCGGCTGCCTCAGGGCACCCACTCTCGGGCCGGACGCCCACCCAGCCGCACCGCCTATAGTCCAGCCCGCCTACTCCGCGGGACGACGCCGGGGACACCCCCGCGCGGCTCGGCCGGCGGACGACGCGGGAGGTGACGTGCCGCACTCCACCATCGCGCTGCTGCGGGTCACCACCTGGCTGATGCTGGCGCTCGGCGCGGTCTACGGGGTCACCCTCGTCCCCGGGGTGCGGTCGGCGCCGGGCTACCGGGCGGCGCTCGACTGGTGGCTGAACATGACCGTCGACGCCCTGGTGGTCCTCGTGCTCGCGCTGCGCGTCGCGGCCGACCGCCAGGACCGGGCCTCCTGGCTGTTCATGACCGTTGGGTTGGTGGCGGCCTTCGCCGCGAGCATCACGTACTTCGCCTATTACCAGCACCTCGACCCGATCCCGAGCCCCTCCTGGGCGGATGCGGGCTGGGTGCTCTTCTACACCCTGCTCGCCGTCGGCCTGGTCCTGAGGCTGCGCGCCCGGGCGCGCAGGTTGCCGTTCAGCCTCTCGCTCGACGGGCTTATCGCCGGCCTGACCGTTGCCGCGCTGGCCGAGACCTACGTCCCCGGAGCGGCCGTGCCCTTCGGGGCCGACAGCCTCGAGCCGCTGACAGCCGCCTACCCGATCACCGACCTGCTCCTCCTCGCCCTGGCCGTCGCCGCGCTCGCGATACTCCGGACCGGCGCCGGCTGGTCGTGGTGGCTGCTGTGCGCGTCGTTCGTGACCTTCTTCGTGACCGACGCGATCTACGCGGACCTGGTGGCGAGGGATGCCTACGTCGGAGGCGAGCCGGTCGACCTGGGCTGGCTCCTGGCCCGCCTGCTGCTGGCCGGGGCGGCGCTGGCCTCCCTGCGCCGGACGGAGTCGCGGCCCGTGGACTTGGAGGGGGTCAGCGTCCTGGCCCTGCCCGGTGTCTGCGGTCTCGCCGTCCTCGGGCTGTTGTTCCACGGCAGCCATTCCGACATCAGCGCCTTCGCCTCGATCATGGCGCTGACTGCCGGCGTGCTCATGGTCGGGCGCACGGCCCTCACCTTCCGGGAGCTGCGGGTGCTGACCGAGGCCCGCCAGCGGGCGCTGGCCGAACGCCTGGTCGAGGCCCAGGACGACGAGCGGGCCCGCATCGCCGCCGACGTCCACGACGACTCCATCCAGGCGCTGGCAGCCGTCGACCTGCGCCTGGGTGCGCTCCGCAACCGGTTGCGCGACCGCGCCCCCGAGGAGGCCGCCGGGGTCGAGACCGTGATGGAGGCCGTCCACGGGGCGAGCGTCCGGCTGCGCCACCTGCTGTTCGAGCTGGAGACGCCTGTCCTCGACGCGTCCCTGGCCGACGGGCTGCAGGACGCCGCCGCCCAGCTCTTCGAGGACAGCGACGTCGTGTGGTCGGTCGAGGAGCACGGGCAGGCCCCCCTCCCCCAGCAGGTGCGGGTGTCCGCGTACCGGATCGCCCGCGAGGCGCTGGCCAACGCCCGCAAGCACGCCCGAGCCCGCCACGTGACCGTGACCGTCGACGCGACCGGGCGCGGCGTGGAGGTGCACGTCGTGGACGACGGTATCGGGGTGGACGCCACGGCGTCGGCGCACTCGGGTCGCCGTCACTCCGGCGTGGTGGCGATGCGCGACCGAGCGCTGGCGTCGGGCGGGTGGTGGCGCTCCCGGCCCGGTCCGGGCGGCGTCGGCACCGCCGTGTCGTTCTCGCTCCCCGTCCCCGCCGGCGGCGGCCCCTCAGCCGGGGAGCAGCCGCCGGAGCACGTCGGCCGCGCCGGGCACGCCCACGACGAGGTGGCCCTGCACGCAGCTGCGCAGCAGCACGGGGAGGTCGCCGGCGACGGTGCCCTTGAGCAGGTAGGCGGACCCGCCGGCGGCCAGCACCCGCGTCCACGTCGCCGGGTCCGCCTGCGCTGACAGGCCGGCGACGACCGGCCGGTGCGGCAGCGCGACCAGCCGCCGGACCAGGACGGGTCCGCCGCCGGGCATCCGCACGTCGGTCACCACGAGAGTCGCGCGGGAGTCCCGGGCGACCGTCACCGCGTCGTCGCCGTTGGCCGCCTCGCCGACGACGCGGAAGTCCGGCTCCTGGTCGAGCAGCCCCGCGACGGCGGACCCGACCCGCCGGTCGTCGTCGGCGATGACGACGGTGATCTCGCCGCGCGCTGGGGTCGCCACAGGAGCACGCTGGCCCACGCCTCGACGGATGTCGCGATGCCTGTGCACCACTCGTCTAGTGCAGCCGTACCAGGCGCCACCCTCCGCGGCGCGTGTCAGACTCCGAACGTGACGGGGTCGGGCACGCAGGACGGGCCCCCGCCGGACACGGTCCGGGTCCTGGTCGTGGACGACCACCAGATGTTCGCGGCGAGTCTGGCGCAGGCCCTGCAGTCCGAGTCCGACCTGCTCGTCGTCGGACAGGGGACGTCGATCAGCGAGGCGCGGGCCCTGATGGCGTCGACCACCCCGGACGTCGTCCTCCTGGACCACCGGCTGCCCGACGGCGACGGCGTGGGCGCGATCGCGGAGCTCCACGGCATCCGGCCCTCCGCGAAGATCGTCGTCCTGACCGCCACGACCTCCGACCGGCTCCTCGTCGCCGCGATGGAGGCCGGCGCCGCCGGCTTCATCGCCAAGACACAGCGGCTCGACGACGTGATCGACGGCGTGCGGGCCGCGGCCCAGGGCGAGTCCGTGGTCAGCGCCAAGCTGCTCACCCGGCTCCTGCCACGCCTGCGCCGGCAGGGCGGCGGCAGCCGCGCCGAACTGACCGAGCGGGAGCGCGAGATCCTCGACCTGCTGGCGAGGGGGCTGTCCAACGCCGACATCGCCCAGCACCTGACGATCAGCGTGCACACCGTCCGCAACCACGTCGCCAACCTGTCTGCCAAACTCGGCGCGCACTCGAAGCTCGAGGCGCTCTCGATCGCCGTCCGGGAGGGCCTGGTCGGCGGCGGCTGACCGCCTCCCCGCGATCGGCCCGCACCGCTCGGGCGGGCAAGCGGGCGGGCGCTTAGTGCATGGGCACCATGCGGTTGGCACGGCTGCACCTGGTGGCCGTACCGCGCCCTCGCTCAGGGTGGGGAGTACCCGGTCCGCAGCCGCGCCGGGTCGCCCCGAGCACAGGAGCAACCACGTGGCCAGGGCCCAGCACCCGGCGGATGCGCCGGCCGCTGCCGACGAGGACGCCGCACCACCGGGCACGGCCACCACCGCCCCCGGCCCCGGCCGGGCTCGGGCGGCGCTGTTCTCGTGCTCGCCGTCCGGGACGGTGCTGACCGCCGGGACGGAGCTCGCCCGGCTGACCGGCCGGCCGCTCGGTGCGCTGTCCGGCGTCCCGGCGCACGAGCTCTTCCACCCGTCCTCCTCCGACCTGCTGCGGTACGTCCTGCGGACGGCGCGGGGTGGCGCCGCGTCCGGGGCCGCGACCTTCCGGCTCCGGCACGCCGACGGGTCGTCCACCGACCTGCCCACGTGCTGGTCGGTGCTGGCGGGCGCGAGCCCGGACGCCACCCAGCTGGTGTTCGTCCGCGCCGACGGGGCGGTCGCGGACCTGACCTACGGCCCGCGGGCCCGGTCGCGGGCCGGCGCGCTGCCGGACGGGGCGGTGCACCTGCCCGACCGCGGCCGGCTCCTCGCCGGGCTGACGTGCGCCCTGGACCGGGCCGAGCACTCGACCGCCGTCCTGGTCGTCGACCTGGACGGCTTCCGGATGGTCAACGCCTCGCGCGGGCACGACGTCGGCGACCAGCTGCTGGCCGGGGTCGGCGCGCGGCTGCGGGCTGGGGTGTCGCCCGACGCCACCGTCGCCCGCTGCGGCGACGACGAGTTCCTGGTGGTCTGCGAGGACACCGCCGAGGACCAGGCGCACGCCCTGGCGCACCGGCTGCTCGACGTGGTGGCCGAGCCCTTCCCCGTCGGCGACGCCGCCGTGACCGTCACGGCGTCCATCGGGGTCGCCGTCGCGCCTGCCGAGCCGGGGGTGCCGGCGCTGGAGCTGCTGCGCCACGCGGACACGGCCCTGCACGCCGGGAAGAGCGCCGGCCGCGGCCGGGTGCACGTGTTCGAGCGGACGCCGGACGAGGACCTGGAGCACCGGTACGAGCTGGCCACCGACCTCCGGGCAGCGCTGGCCGACGAGGCGGTGCACCTGGAGTACCAGCCCATCGTGGACCTGCGGTCGGGGGCCGTCGTCGGCCTGGAGGCGCTGGCCCGTTGGACGCACCCCGCGCACGGCCCGGTGGCACCCAGCAGCTTCGTGACCGTCGCGGAGCTCAGCGGCCTGGCGCCCGAGCTCGACCGGCGGGTTCTCCGGCGGGCCCTGGTCGACGCGGCCCGGCTGCGCCGGGAGCAGGTCGTGCCCGAGGACGCCTACGTCGCCGTCAACCTGTCGGCCGCCAGCCTGACCGACGCCACCCTCCTCGACGACCTCGTCCGCTGGACCGAGGAGACCGGCCTGCCCCCCACCCGGCTGGTCCTCGAGATCACCGAGACGGCGATCATGCAGAACACCGACGTCGCGGTGGCCCTGCTCCGCGGCCTGCGGGACCACGGGGTCCGGGTCGCCATGGACGACTTCGGCACCGGCTACAGCTCGCTGGCCTACCTCCGCGACCTGCCCATCTCCGCGCTGAAGATCGACCGGAGCTTCGTCGCGGACATCGCAGGGCAGCGGGACGCCCTGGCCATCGTCGCGTGGATCGTCGACCTCGCCCGGGCCGTGGGGGTCGCCGTCGTCGCCGAGGGCGTCGAGACCACCGAGCAGGTGGCCCTGCTCCAGGGGCTCGGCTGCGTCACAGCACAGGGCTGGCTCTGGGGTCCCGCCGTTCCGGTGTCCACGCTGCTGGGCCGGCGGACGTGGACCCGCCCGCTCACGACGAGGGCGGCCCCGGTCGCCGCCACGAGGACGACGGGGCGCGACGCCGGCGTCTCGTCCAGCGTCCAGCGGTTGCTCGAGCTGCACCGGAACGGCGCGTCCGCGACGACCATCGCGGCCACGCTGAACGCCGAGCGGCTCTGCACCCCGACCGGCGTGCGCTGGCACGGCGCCGGCGTCGCCCGGGTCCTGGCCCACCAGATCCGTCGGTGCGCCGGGCTCCCGGACGCCGCCGCGGGCCCGCGTCGCCCGGCGTGGCGCCGGGAGTCGGCGGGCCGGGCGCCGTCCTGACCCTCGTCGCGGCACGGGGCGTCAACCGAGTGGCATGGAGGCATCAGATGGAACCGAGCGAGTGGGTGACCTGGGAGGACTGTCCGCACTGCCGGCGGCCGGCGGCCGTCGGCTGGATGGGCGCGCGGCCCACCGAGTTCGACTGTCCGCGCGGCTGCCGCCTCAGCGCGGAGCAGGTCCACGCCCTCGCCGCCAGGCGTGGACGACCGCCGGTCGACGGGCTGGTACGAGGCGTCTCCTAGTGGCCTCTCACGGCCGGCGGCCGCCCGTGCCCTGACGGGAGGTGTGGCGGCACGGGGATGGGGGTCGCCCACACCGCGGGAGCGGATCCAGGGGACGTCCTCCGACGTCCACCGGCGGGGAAGCGGGACAGCGGCCGCGGCCGACGGGTGCAGGGTCAGCCCTGAGGACGGTCCAGGGCCTGCCTGCTGGTCCGGGCGGGGCCTTCCGGCGAACCCTCGGTCGTGTTCCTCTCCACCCGACGGAGGCCCCCATGTCCAGCACCGTGTCCTGGGTGCGGCAGCACCGGCTGATCAGCTTCTTCTCCCTCGCCTACGCGGTGTCGTGGACGCCCTGGGCGTTCGACGCGGCCGGGATGTCACTGGGCACGCCCTTCTTCCCCGGGCGGTCCGCTCGTCGCGGCGCTCGTCGTCATCGCGGTCGCCGACGGTCGCCGGGGGTTCCGGCAGCTCGGCTCGCGGCTGGTCCGGTGGCGGGTCGGCTGGGTCTGGTACGCCGTCGCGCTCGGCCTGCCCGTCCTGCTGGTGCTCGCGACCGGTGTCGTCATGTCGGCGCTCGGCGCTCCTGCACCCGATCTGTCGGCGATCGTCTGGACGGACGTGGCCCTGGTGCTGGCGTTCCGCATGGTCAACCCGACCGACAGTGCGCTGGGTGAGGAGCCCGGCTTCCGCGGCTACGCCCTGCCGCTCCTGCAGGACCGGCTGTCGCCGCTGGCGTCGGCCGGAGTGCTGGGTGTCCTGACCGCCGGCTGGCACATCCCGTTGGTCGCGCTCGGGAACCTCGGCTGGATCGGGGTGCCCTCGACCGTCGTGATCACCTTCCTCTACGTCTGGCTGTTCAACCGCACCGGCGGCAGCCTGCTGATGGCCATGCTCTTCCACGCCAGCCAGGGCGCCCTGACCTTCGGCATGCTCGGCTCCACCGGCGCCTACGCGGACCGCGCCGGCTACGTGTACTTCGCCGTCCTCGTGGTCGCCGTGGGAGCCGTGGTGGGGCTGGACCGCGCGATCTGGCGCCGGGCACCG
>NZ_FNOT01000009.1 GCF_900107105.1 Geodermatophilus africanus | reverse complement strand
TCTCCTCCCCGCGGGAGTCGCTGGACGCCGGGATCGCCACCGTCTACCAGGACCTGGCCGTGGTGGGGCTGATGGAGGTGTGGCGGAACTTCTTCCTCGGCTCGGAGATCCGCAAGGGCAAGTACCCGATGGCGCCGCTGGACATCAAGGCCATGCGGGAGGTCGCCGACGCCGAGCTGCAGAAGATGGGCATCGTCGTCAAGGACATCAACCAGCCGATCGGCACGCTGTCGGGCGGGCAGCGGCAGTGCGTCGCCATCGCCCGGGCGGTCTACTTCGGCGCGCGGGTGCTGATCCTCGACGAGCCGACCGCGGCGCTGGGCGTCAAGCAGTCCGGCGTGGTGCTCAAGTACACCGCCGCGGCCCGCGACGCCGGCCTGGGGGTCGTCTTCATCACCCACAACCCGCACCACGCCTACCTGGTCGGCGACCACTTCATCATCCTCAAGCTGGGCCGCCGGGTGCTGGACAAGAAGCGCTCCGAGGTCTCCCTGGAGGAGCTCACCACCGAGATGGCCGGCGGCCAGGAACTCGCCGAGCTCTCCCACGAGCTCAAGCGCTGAGGGAAGACCCCGTCCTCCTCACCGCTCGCGAGCTCGTGGCGTGCCTCTGAACGGGGCCGCGGTGTTGCGCCCGCCGTCCCCCGACCACGCGGTCCGGGGACGGCGGGCGCAGCGTCGGCCGCTGCAGGATCCCGCCGGCCCGGTCCCGGGCCCCGCTCGCCTGCGGAGGGTGGGGCCCGGGCCGGGGTCCTCCCTCAGGTGAGCGGGACCCCGGCCCGGGAGAGGTCGTCGGCGAGGTGCGCGGTGTCGTTGAAGCGGCGGACGGTCCAGCGCTCCCCGGCGAGGAGCACCTGGGACAGCGAGGCGTTGCGTCCGCTCAGGAAGGCGAACGGCGGCGCCTCCGTGGCGAGGGCGAGCGCCTGGGCGACGACCCCGCCGTGCGTGAAGACGGCGACCCGCCCGCCCGGGTGCGCCGCCGCGATCCGCTGCAGCGCGGCGCGGACCCGGGCGGCGAGGGCCGCAGCGGACTCCGCGCCGGGGATGAGGTCCCACCGCTGCTCCGCCACGACCCGCGCGGCCACCGGGTCCCCCTCGGCCAGGCGCTGCAGGATCAGCCCGTCCTCCCACTCGCCGAGGTGCAGCTCGCGCAGGTCGGGCTCGACCCTCGGCCGGATGCCGAGGGCGTCGAGCAGCGGCTGCGCGGTCTCGACCGTGCGGCGCAACGTCGTCACGTAGACGGCGTCGAGGCCGACGTCGCGCAGCCGCCGTCCCACCGCCTCCGCCTGCGCGCGCCCGAGCGGCGACAGCGGCGGATCGCCCTGCCCGTCGAGCTGGGGGTGCGGGTGCTCGGGCTCGGCGGGGACGACCTCGCCGTGCCGGACCAGGAGCACGTCGGTGGCGGCGTCGGGGCGCTCGGGGGGCACCGGGACATCCTGCCCGGACCGCCGGTCCGGCACCCCCGGGTCCCCCGAGGCCGGACGGCCGCCCCTCAGGGGCCCACGCCGAGCCTGGTGACGTGCTGGAACGGCCCTCCTCCGGTGCCATCGAGCCTGACGGGCCCGGTGCCGGGCCAACAAGGACGTGAACCCGTCAACAATCCATCAGCCGAGGGGTCTCAGAACTCCTCCCAGACGTCCGGGTACTGGCCGTTCACCCGGGTGCCGTCGGCGAGCGTGGCGATGCCGGCCAGGTCCTCGTCGCTGAGCGCGAAGTCGAAGACGTCGAGGTTCTCGACCAGCCGGCCGCGGGACGACGCCTTGGGGAAGGTCACCAGAGCCTGCTGCACGTGCCAGCGCAGGACCACCTGCGCCGGTGTCCGGCCGTGCCGCGCAGCGATCTCGGCGAGCACCGGCTGCGCCAGCAGCTCGCCGCCGTTGGCCAGCGGCGACCAGGACTCGGTGACGATGCCGCGCCGGGCGTCGTCGGCCCGCTGCGCCGGCTGCGGGTCCCGGGGGTGGCACTCGATCTGGTTGACCGCCGGCACGGTCGAGCTCTCGGCCGCCAGCCGGTCGAGGTGCTCGGGCAGGAAGTTGGAGACGCCGATGGCCCGGGTGAGCCCCTCGGCGAGCAGCTCCTCCATCGCCCGCCAGGACCCGGCGTACCGGTCGAGCCGGGGGAGCGGCCAGTGGATCAGGTACAGGTCGACGAAGTCGAGGCCCAGCCGGTCCAGGCTCGCGCGCAGCGCCTGCTTGGCCGAGCCGTACCCCTGGTCGCGCCCGCGCAGCTTGGTGGAGACGAACACCTCCTCGCGCGGCAGTCCCGAGTCGGCGATGCCCTGCCTGACGCCGCGCTCGTTGTCGTAGCTGGCGGCGGTGTCGATGAAGCGGTACCCGACCTCGAGGGCCTCCCGGACGATGCGCCGGGTCTCCTCGTCGGGGAGCCGGGCGGTACCGAGGCCGAGCTGCGGGATCGCGATGCCGTTGTTCAGGGGCACGGTGGGGACAGCGGTCATCCGCCCAGCCTGATGAACGTCCTGCAGCCGGGCAACGGCCATCCATCAGCGACCCGTCAGACTGCCCGTCGTACACCTACCAGTTGGAGGCGTTCGCGGCCGCGCTGCGGGGCGGGCCACCGGTCCCGACCGGTCCGGACGACGCGGTCGCGACCATGACGCTGGTCGACCGGTGCTACCGGCTCGCCGGGCTGCCGCGCCGGCCCCGCGCGGCGGCGGAGCCGCACCGGGCCGGGGTCTGACCGGCCGCTACAGCTTCTCGGCGGCCGCGCGCAGGTTGTCGGCGGCGAGAGCCAGGCCCTCGAGGCGGTCGTACGCGGCGTCCTCGTGCTCGATGTTGACCGCCATGTCCGGGTCGACCTCGGCCAGCGCCCGCAGGAACTCCGTCCAGTAGGCCACGTCGTGCCCGACGCCCACGGCCACGAACCGCCAGCCGGGGTTCTCCGGCCAGGCGGTGCACCAGAAGCCGTAGCCGGTGGGCACCTTGCCCGGGGCGTCGGCCGGGACGCGCTCGAAGGAGGTGTCGAGCACCCCGCGGATGTCCACCCCGGGGGTGATCATCGCGTCCTTGGCCGCGGCGTGGAACACCAGCGGGCCGAGGTCGCGGATGCAGGCGACGACGTCCATGCCCTGCCACATCAGGTGCGAGGGGTCCATCTCGGCGCCGATGTTGGTGGCGCCGATGGTGTCGACCAGCCGGCGCAGGGTCACCGGCGAGAACACCAGGTTGTGCGGGTGCATCTCGATGGCCACCCGGACGTCGTGGGCGCGGGCGAGGGCGTCGATCTCGGTCCAGAACTCGGCCGCGACGCCCCACTGGTAGTCCAGGACGTCCAGGTAGACGCCGTCCCACGGGTTGACCACCCACGACGGGTACTTCGCGTCGGGGTCGGAGCCGGGCGTGCCGGACATGGTGACGACGTGCTTCACGCCGAGCAGGCCGGCCAGCTCGATGGTGCGGCGCAGGTCGTCGGCGTGCTTGGGACCGACGCCGGGCAGCGGGTTGAGCGGGTTGCCGTTGCAGTTGAGCCCGGTCAGCTCCATCCCGCGGGAGGCGAACGTCTCCAGGTAGTCCCGGCGGGCCTGCTCGGAGGAGAGCAGCAGGTCGACGTGGCAGTGCGGCGAGGGGATGAACCCGCCGGTGTTGACCTCGACGGAGGTCAGGCCGTCGGCCTGCAGCACGTCGAGGGCCTCGGCCAGCGGGCGGTCGTGCAGGCAGGCGGTGTAGGCACCGAGCTTGAGCGGCATCGGGGATCGGCCTCCGGTCAGTGGGTGGGGATCTCGACGGCGGCGCCGTCGGACTGCGCGGACTGCACGACGGCCTGGATGATCTGCATCGTGTGCAGCCCGTCGGCGAAGGTGGCGTTCGGCGGCAGCGGGTCGGGCGTGCCGACGATCTGGTCGAGGAACGCGCGGCACTGGTAGACGAACATCTCGGCGTTGCCGCCGCCCACGCCCGGGGCCTCCATCGGGTAGCCGCCGGCGAAGTAGGGCATCTGCGGGCCGACGATGACCTGCCGCGCGCCGCGGGTGCGGGCCTCGGGCTGCGGGTCGTCGAAGAGGTACTCCGAGGGGCGGTGCCAGTCGAAGGAGGCGCGGCCGCCCAGGCCGTACACGTCGAAGGCCAGCCCGTTGGGCATGCCGAACGCGGTCCGCGACACCGAGAAGGTCGCCGACAGGCCCGACTCGAAGCGGGCCGAGAACACCGCGGTGTCCTCGTTCTCCACCTCGCCCGTCTCCTCGCTCACCGGCGCGGCGTTGTGACCGACCACGGCGCCGAGCGGCAGCGGCCGCTTCGCGATCTGGGTGGACAGCACCGCCCCGGACACCGACACGACCGGCCCGCAGACGAACTGGCCGGCGTCGATGACGTGCGCCCCGATGTCGGCGAGTGCGCCGGACCCGGGCCCGCCCCGGAACCGCCAGCTGAGCGGGCCGCGGGGGTCGCAGGCGTAGTCGCACCAGTAGCGGCCGTCGAACAGGGTCAGCTCACCCAGCTCGCGGCTCTGCACGTGGTCGCGGATCGCCGCGACGGCGGGGGACCGGCGGTAGGTGTAGCCGACCGCGGTGACGACGTCGGCGTCCGCCTCGAGGGCGACCATCGCGCGGGCGTCGTCCATGGAGCCGGCCAGCGGCTTCTCGCAGAGCACGTGCTTGCCGGCGGCGATGGCGGCCTCGGCGATCGGCCGGTGCAGGGAGTTGCCGACGACGATGCTGATCGCGTCGATCGAGGAGTCCTCGACGACCTCCTCCCAGCTGAGCACGGCCCTCTCGAAGCCGTAGCGGCGCGCGGCGTCGCGGGCCAGCGGCTCGTTGGCGTCGGCGATCGCGGCTAGCCGCACCGGCGGCAGCCCCTCCCCGAAGACGGTGTTGACCTGGCGGTACCCGGCGGCGTGGCTGCGGCCGGCCATCCCGGCGCCGATCACGGCGACCGATAGGGGCTGGTGCGACATCGTGGGTCTCCCTCCTGAGGGTGGACGGCGGTACGGGTGCCTGCTCCGGACGAGGCATGCTCGGGGCGCGGGTGGCGGGCTGGGCGCTTAAAGCGCTTTAATGATGTGCGGCCGATCGCACCAGGCGTGAGCGGCGGTGTCAAGGGAGCGGGGTGGCGATCCTGACCGCACAGGAACCGGCGCGCCGGCCGCGGCTGCAGGACGTGGCGGCCGAGGCCGGGGTCTCGACGGCGACGGTGTCCCTGGTGCTGCGCGGTGCGGCCGGCCCGAGCGGCGCCACGCGGGAGCGCGTCCTCGACACCGCCGGCCGCCTGGGCTACCGGCCCGACCGTGCCGCCAGCCTGCTGGCCCGCCGTCGCAGCAGGCTGATCGGCGTCCTGATGGACGTCCGCAGCACCTTCCACGCCCAGCTCGTCGAGGACGTCCACGAGGCGGCCGAGGAGCACGGGTACGACCTGGTGCTCAGCACGGTGACCCGCACCCGCGACGAGGGGCGGGCGACCGAGACGCTGCTGGACTCCCGCTGTGAGGCGCTGATCCTGCTCGGCCCGGAGGCTCCCGCCTCCCGGCTGAGCGCACTGGACCGGCAGCTGCCCGTGGTGGCCGTCGGCCGCGCCGTGCCCTCGGCCGGTGTCGACGTCGTCCGGGTCGCCGACGAGGAGGGCGTCGCGCAGGCCGTCGACCACCTCCTGGGCCTCGGGCACCGCCGCATCGCCCACGTCGACGGCGGGCCCGGGGTCATCGCCGCCGGCCGGCGACGCGGCTACCAGCGCGCCATGCGCCGGCACCGGCTCGGATCGCACGTCCAGGTCGTGGCGGGTGACCACGGCGAGGCGTCCGGGGCGCGGGCGGCGCGGACGCTGTTCGCGTCCGACACGCCCCCGACCGCGATCATCACGTACAACGACGCCTCCGCCGTGGGGCTGCTGGACGTGCTGCTGCGCACCGGCGTCGACGTGCCCGGCCGGGTCTCGGTCGTCGGCTACGACGACAGCCCGCTCTCGCGGCTGGCGCACGTCGACCTGACGACGGTGAGCCAGGAGTCCCGGGAGCAGATGCGGCACGCCGTCGTGGCGGTGGTCGAGCGGCTCGACGGCGGCCGCACCGAGCACCGCGAGGTCGTCGTCCCCCCGCGGCTGGTGGTGCGGGGGACGACGGGCCCGCCGCCGGGGCCGGACTGACCCGCCCCGCGGCGAGCTCGGCGATCTCGCACGCTTCCGGCGCCGGATCCGTGCGAGACCGGCGATCTCGCCGGGGGAGGGCCGGGGCTTTGTCCGGACAACCGGTTGACAGTGGCCTGGGTCACGGGCAAGCCTTGAAGCGCTTCAAACCGAGTCGCTCCCAACCGTGGAGACCCCCATGGCCCAGCCCGCCACCGCCGCCGCGCCCGCCGGCACCCTCGACTACGACCCGTTCCGGCCGGACTTCTACACGTCCGACCCGTTCGGGACCTACCGCCGGATGCGCGACGAGGCGCCGGTCTACTGGAGCGAGCGCTGGGGCTGGTACGCCCTGACCCGCTTCGAGGACGTGCGGGCGGCCGCGCTCGACGCCGACACCTTCCGCAGCTTCGAGGGCATGGACATCGACGACAGCCGGCTGGAGCAGGTCCCTCCCGGCTCCATCGGGAGCATGGACAACCCCCGCCACGACCAGGTGCGCTCGGTGGTGCAGCCGTACTTCCTGCCGCGCCGGATCGCCGGACTCGAGGACGGCATCCGCACGGTGGTGCGCGAGCTGGTGGCCTCCTGGCGCGACCGGGGCGCGGGCGGCGGTGGGACGGTGGACGTGGCGCAGGAGCTGGCCTGGCCGATGCCCTTCGACGTGTTCTTCCACCTGATGGGGCTGCCGAGCCGCCACGACCCGGACCCGCTCGAGCAGGCGCGGCGCGACCAGCTGGAGCACTGGACCCACGAGCTCAAGGACCGGGTGCCCGGCACCCCGCACCTGACCGAGGTGGCGCGGGCGGCCACCGCCGGTGTGCAGCGGTTCTTCATCGACCTGCTTGAGGAGCGCCGCCGCTCCGGGCGGGACGACCTCGTCACCGAGTTCGTCAACGCCGACATCGACGGCGTGCCCTTCGTGGGCGACCGCGTCACGACGGAGTCCGAGGTCAGCGGCCTGATGATGATCCTCTTCCTGGGCGGGGTGGAGTCCACCGCCGGGCTGACCGGCACGCTGTTCGAGCTGCTGGCGGAGAACCCCGACCAGCGGGCGCTGCTGCAGGCCGACCCGTCGCTGGTCCCGGCCGCGGTCGAGGAGGCGATGCGCCTGATCACGCCGCTGCAGCTCACCGCCCGGACGACGTCGCGCGACGTCACCGTGCACGGGGTCACGATGCCCGCCGGGAGCCGCGTCGTCCTCATCCCCGGCGCGGCCAACCGCGACGACCGGCAGTTCCCCGACCCCGACCGGTTCGACGTCACCCGGCCGCGGGGCCGCCACCTCGGCTTCGGCGAGGGCGTGCACGGCTGCCTGGGCGCCCCGCTGGCCCGGCTGGAGGCGCGGATCGCCCTGGAGGAGGCGCTGCCGGTGCTGGGCGACTACGAGCTCGCCGGCCCGCCGACCTTCTACCCGAGCTCCCCGAACATGTACGTCTGGAAGAACCTGCCGGTCGCCTTCGGCCGGTCGGGGCGCCGTCCGCACGTGGAGGCCGTCCACCACCGGACGACGACCGTCACGCTCGCCACCGCGGAGCTCGAGACCACGGCCCGGGTGGTCGCGAAGCAGGAGGCGGCCGACGGCGTCGTCGCCCTCACGCTGCGCGGGGCCGACGACCGCCCGCTGCCGGCCTGGGAGCCGGGGGCGCACGTCGACCTGGTCCTCGACGGGGCACCCACCCGGCAGTACTCGCTGTGCGGCGACCCCGCCGACTCCGCCGGGTACCGGCTGGGCGTGCTGCGCGACCCGGACGGCCGTGGCAGCTCGCGGTACGTCCACGACCGGCTGGCCGTCGGCCATCCGGTGCGGGTCCGCGGTCCGCGCAACAACTTCCCGCTGGTCGGCTCGCCGCGGTACCTGTTCATCGCCGGGGGCATCGGCATCACGCCGGTCCTGCCGATGATCCGGGCGGCGGAGGCCGCGGGCGCCGACTGGCGGCTGGTCTACGGCGGGCGTCGGCGGGCGTCGATGGCCTTCCTCGACGAGCTCGCGCAGTACGGCGACCGGGTCTCGGTGCGCCCGCAGGACGAGACCGGGCTGCTCGACCTCGACGGCCTGCTCGGCACGCCCGAGCCCGACACCCTCGTCTACTGCTGCGGCCCCGAGCCGCTGCTCGCCGCGGTGGAGCAGCGCTGCGCCGGCTGGCCGCGCGGGTCGCTGCACGTGGAGCGGTTCGCGCCCCGGCCCCAGGGCGAGCCGGCGCGCACCGAGGCGTTCGAGGTCGTGCTGGAGCAGAGCGGGCTCACCCTCACCGTGCCCCCGGACCGGTCGATCCTGTCGGTCGTCGAGGCGGCGGGGGTCGGCGTCCTGTCCTCGTGCGCGGAGGGCACCTGCGGCACCTGCGAGACCGCCGTCCTCGCGGGCGAGCCCGACCACCGCGACTCCGTCCTCAGCGAGGACGAGCGGCAGGCGGGTGACTGCATGATGATCTGCGTCTCGCGCGCCCGGGGCGACCGGCTGGTCCTCGACCTCTGACACCGCGACGGCACTCGTGGGGGCGGTGCCGGGAGTGGACGACGGCTGGTCGCCGTCCCCACCGTCGTCGCAGGACTAGAACCCCAGGGCCCGCCAGGTGGCAGGCCCGACGATCCCGTCGGCCACCAGCCCGGAACGTCCCTGGAAGTACCGCACCCGAGCGTCCGTCCTCGGACCGAAGTCCCCGTCGACGTCGAGCGGCGGGAGGCTCGGGTACCAGCGGTTCAGCGTCTCCTGCAGCGTCCTCACCGCATCGCCCGTGCTCCCCAGCCGCAGCACCGGCATGGCAGGCGGAGGCGGAGGCAGCGGCGTGCCGCCCTGCATGACCTGGTTGATCCGGTCCACGGTCAGCCCGCCGTTCGCGGCCCACCACATCAGCTCGACGTGCCCGTGGTCGGTGTGCGGTGAGGACCCGGAGTACGGGCGCCAGTCCGCCGCGATCGACGACCAGATCCTGCGGTTGTGGATGACGCACTGGAGGCCGAGTTCCTGGGAGTTGAGCCGGAAGGTGTCCATCACCCCCCAGGACCAGGTGTTCCCGACCGGGGTCCCCAGGTCGGCGGCCCGCCCCTCGGCGTGGAGGCTGAGGACGGACCCGCCGCTCACCGGACGGCAGTTGTAGATGCCGAGGTTCGTCGCGCCTCGATCCCCGTAGGCGCCGAGCCACCACGACACCAGGTTCCGTGCGCCTTGCGTGGGACCTCCCGTGCAACTCCGTGCGCCCTGGTAGCCGCCGATCTGGATGGTCACCGACCGGCGTCTTCCGGAGCGGGCACCGCGTGCGGCGCCGGCTCGACGTGGTCCGGGTCCTCCGGGTCCACGACCGGTGCAGGGGGTTCGGCGCTCACCTCGGCGTCGTCGAGCGCCATCTGCGGGTCGAGGTCGAACTCGTTCGGCACGCCGGGGTCACGGTCCGCCACGAGGCACCTCCTCCATCTCGTCGGGGACCGGGTGCTCGGAGAGGTCCCCGTCAGGGCCCTCGGGGGACCGGGCACCGCGCACCCGCGCTGCACACTCTGCCCACACCCGCCGGCGGTCGACCACGCCCATGGCCCCGTGTCGGTCCAGCGGGCCGACTCCCGGGCGGCCGCCACGCACAGGTCCGAACGGCGTTACCGGACGTACGGGGCCGAGGGGGCGGGATGGGCAGCTCGGCGAGCCGCCGGAGCCGCCCGGTCATCCGGAGCGGTACCCCGCGGGGATCGTCGCCTCAGCGCGGCGAGGCGGTGGTGCTCCGGACGACCAGGCGCGGTGGCACCACCAGCTCGCGCCGCTCGACGGGCGTGCCGTCGAGCCTCGCGACAGCCCGCCCGACGGCGAGCGTGGTCAGCTGCGCGACGTCCTGCGCGACGGACGTGAGGTCGACCGTGGCCAGCCGCGCGATGCGGCTGTCGTCGTAGCCGACCACGGCGACCTCCCCGGGCACGGCCCGCCCGGCACGGCGCAGCTCGTCGAGCACGCCGAGCGCGCAGCGGTCGTTGAAGACGGTGACCGCGGTGGGCAGCGGTCCGGCGAGCAGGGCGCGGGCGGCCGCGGCGCCGTCGTCCTCCGTGAGGCCGCCGGCCACGACCCTCGCCTCGAGGCCGTGGCGACGCGCCGCCTCCCGGAAGCCCCGCCGCCGCTCCGCCGCGCCGGGCGCCCGGCCGCCGTCGACGTGGACGACGTCGCGGCGGCCGAGGGCCACCAGGTGGTCGACCGCCAGGTGCATCCCCTCGGCGTCAGCGGTCCGGACGACGTCCACCGCGGCCGACCGGACCGAGCGGGCGACGACCACGACCGGCAGGCGGGCCGCCAGGTCGGCGAGGGCCGCGGTGGGGGAGTGGGGGCCGAGCAGGACGAGGGCCTCGCAGCGGTCGGAGAGCAGGCCCGCCACGGCCCGCCGTTCGTCCCGCCCCGGTGTCACGGCGCTCAGCGCCAGCTCGTAGCCCACCCGCTCGGCGGCGGCGTACAGCCCGCTGACGAGGTCGCCGTGGAAGGCGTGCTGCACCCCGAACACCACGCCGAGCAGCCGGCTGCGGGAGCTGCGCAGCAGCCGCGCCCGGCTGTCGGGCCGGTAGCCGATCTCCTCGGCGGCGCGGCGCACCCGCTCCCGCGTCGTGGCACTCGCGCCCGGGGCCTCGCGCATGACGATCGAGGCGAGGGCGGTCGACACCCCGGCGCGAGCCGCGACGTCGGCCAGGGTCGGCCGCCGGTCGGGACCTGCCGGTGTCACCCGGCGAGCGTAACCGCCGCGTCTAGAACGTTCTAGGCACATCCCCTTGACGAGGGAGGGTACCCCCGGTCACGCTATCCCTGGCCTAGAACGTTCTAGAAGGAGGCGCGACGTGGCGGACGGAACCGTGGGCGTGGCCCTGGTCGGGGCGGGGCGGATGGGCGCCTTCCACGCCGAGACGCTGGCGCGGCGGCTCCCCGGCGCGCGGCTGGCCGCGGTGGCCGACGCGGCACCGGGCGCGGCCGAGCGGCTGGCCGGGGCGCTGGGTGCGGACCGCGCGTACACCGACGCAGCGCAGCTGTGGGACGACCCGGCGGTCGACGCGGTCGTGATCGCGTCGCCGGCCCGGTCGCACGCCGACCTGGTGGTGGCCGGGGCCGCGGCCGGGCGGCACGTGTTCTGCGAGAAGCCGATGGCGGTCACGCTGCCGGACGCCGACCGGGCCATCGACGCGGCCCGCGGCGCCGGCGTCGTCCTGCAGGTCGGGTTCAACCGCCGGTTCGCCGCGGACTGGCGGGCCGCCCGGGCCCTGCTCGACGCCGGGACCCTGGGCACGCCGCGGCTGCTGCGCTCGCTCACCCGCGACCCGGGCGGGTTCGACCCCGCCCGCGTCCTGCCGGACACGATCTTCCTCGAGACGCTGATCCACGACTTCGACACGCTGCGCTTCCTCAACCCGGGCGCCGAGGCCGTGGCGGTGCACGCGGTCGCCGACGCGCTGGTCGAGCCGGCCTGGCGCGACCGCGGACTGCTCGACACCGCGGTGGTCACCGTGCGGTTCGACAACGGCGCCGTGGCCGTGGCCGAGGCGTGCTTTGAGGCGTCCTACGGCTACGACGTCCGCGGTGAGGTGCTCGGCTCGGGCGGGATGGTCACCATGGGCGACGGCCGGCGCAGCGGCCTGGCGTTCTCCGGGCCCGCCGGCCGGCTGGTCGAGACGGTGCGGGGCGACCAGGAGCTGTTCCCCGGCGCGTACACCGCCGAGCTGGCCGCCTTCGTCGAGGCCGTCCGCACCGGCACTCCGGCCCCGGTGACCGGGGCGGACGCCCGCGCGGCGCTGGCGATCGCGCTGGCCGCGGCGGAGTCGGTCCGCACCGGGCAGCCCGTGCAGGTGCAGCGGTGACCGCGTACCGGCTCGGGGCCTCGGCGGAGATGCTCTTCCTCGACCTGCCGTTCGAGGAGCGGGTGCGCCGGCTGCACGACCTGGGCTTCGAGGTCGAGATCTGGGACTGGACGGCGAAGGACGTCGACGCGCTGGCCGCGACCGGCGCGACCTTCTCGTCGATGACCGGCTACGTCACCGGCACCCTGGCCGACCCCGCCGGAGCCGCGGAGCTGCTGCGCACTGCCGAGCGGTCCCTGGGCGTCGCCGAGCGGCTGGACTGCCCGCGGCTGAACGTGCACGGGACCGGGCTGGACGGCCGTGGGCTGCCCGTCGTCCCCACCGAGGTGGTGACCCCGGCGATGTGGCTGACCGCCGCGCGCACGTTGGAGCGGCTGGCCGCGCTGGGGGAGCGGGCGGGGCGGGTCTTCACCCTGGAGAACCTCAACACCGCCGTCGACCACCCGGGCACGCCCTTCGCCCGCGCCGCCGACACCATCGCGCTGGTGGAGGCCGTCGGCAGCCCGCACCTGCGGCTCAACCTGGACCTCTACCACGCCCAGATCGGCGAGGGGAACCTCGTCTCGCTGGTGGAGCGGGCGCTGCCGCTGGTCGGCGAGATCCAGGTCGCCGACGTCCCCGGCCGGTGCGAGCCGGGCACGGGGGAGATCTCCCACCCGGCGATCGCGGCCGCGCTCGACCGGCTCGGGTACGACGGCGTCGTGGCCCTCGAGGGCTGGGCCTCGGGTGATGCGACCGTGGCCCTCGAGCGGTTCCGCACCGCCTACGGCTGATCCGCACGTCCGCGGTCCCGCAGCTCCGGGTCAGGCGCTGTCGGCCTCTCGCGGGGTGCTGGGGATGGTCCCCTCCGCATCGGGGACATCGGGGACGGGAGCCTGCGTGCTCCTGGGCACGATGGCCGGAGGTCGCGTCGCGGGAGTGCGGCCGGCGTCCACCTCCTTCCGGGCCGTGTCCAGGGCGATGATCCGGTTGCCGCGGTTGTGGGACAGCCAGAGCGCACGGGTCCACGTGTATATGGCGCCGAGCCGGTTGCCCCAGCCCACCAGGTACATCACGTGGATGAAGATCCACATGACGTAGGCCAGGAAGCCGGTCACCTTCACCCCGAAGGCGTCAGCGACGGCCGAGCGGTAGCCGATGGTGGCCATGGTGCCCTTGTCGAAGTACGTGAATGGTGACGTCTGCCGGCCGACGAGCCGGTCCTTGATGACCCGGCCGACGTACTTGCCCTCCTGGATGGCCGGCTGGGCCACCCCCGGCAGCTTGTCGAACGACGCCATGTCGCCGATCGCAAAGACCTCGGGATGGCCCGGCACGGTGCAGTCGGGACCCACCGGGATCCGGCCGGCCCGGTCGGTCTCGACGCCGGCTTTCTCGGCCAGCATCCGGGCCAACGGGGAGGCCTGGACCCCTGCGGCCCAGATGCGGGTGCGCGCCCTGATCGTCTCGAGTCCGTCCGGTCCCTTGACCGTGATGGACTCGTGGTCCATGTCGACGGCCAGGGTGTTGAGCCGGATCTCGACGCCCATCTCCTCCAGGCGCTTCTTGGTATACACCTGCAGCTTGGGCGCGAAGGGGGGCAGGACGGCCCCGGCTCCCTCCAGCAGGATGATCCGCGCCTGCCGGGTGTCCGCGGAGCGGTAGTCCCGCGGGAGGACCGTGTGCGCCAGCTCCGCGATCTGCCCGACGAGCTCGACGCCCGTCGGCCCGGCGCCGACCACCACGAAGGTCAGCCACTCCACCCGCTCGGCCGGGTCGGTGGCGATCTCGGCCATCTCGAACTTGGCCAGGATCCCGTCGCGCAGGTACCGGGCGTCCTCGATCGTCTTCATGCCGGGGGCGTACTCGGCCAGCTGGTCCTTGCCGAAGTAGGAGTGCGTCGCCCCCGCGGCGACGACGAGGGTGTCGTAGGGCAGTTCGAGCCGCCGCCCGTCCGGTGCCCGGGCGCCGATCACCCGGCGGTCCAGGTCGATGTCCTGCACGTCCGCGAGCAGCACGCGGGCGTTCCGCTCCTTTTTCGTGATGCTGCGCAGCGCCGGGGCGATGAGCCCGGGGGGCAGGATGCCCGTCGCCACCTGGTACAGGAGCGGCTGGAAGAGGTGGTGGTTGGCCCGGTCGACCAGCGTCACCTCGACGTCGGCGCGGTCGAGGGCGCGCGTGACGTTCAGCCCGGCGAAGCCGCCTCCCACGACGACGACCCGGTGTCTCCCGGTCGTGTGTGCACCCATGGCGCCACCCCCTCGTACGGAGCCGCCCGGGGGTCGTCGTGACCCCTCTCGGTCGCAGCTCCTCGTGTCCCGCGGTGGACCCCCGCCCGGCGGGAGCTCCCCGCAACGGCGGACCGGCCCGGAGTCTAGGGCGTCGGTCACCCCGGGAGCACCTGTGCCGCGACCGGGCCCGTGCGGTGCGCGTCCGGGTGGCCGGAGGCCGGTCGAGCCGGGCGGCGGGGCGACGCGGCTGCCGGGCAGCTCCCGGTCGTCGTCCGGTGCTCGGTTCTCGCCTCGACTAAGTCTTATTGTCCTGACATAATAGCGTGATCCGCAACACGCCACCGGAGGGTCCGCCATGCCGCTCGTCCGCATCGACGTCGTCGAGGGTCGGCGCACCCCCGACGAGCTCCGCCGTCTGGCCGACACCGTCCAGGAGGTGATGCTCGACGTGTTCGCCGCACCCCCCGGCGACCGGTACCAGGTGATCACCGAGCACCGCCCGGGGCAGCTGATCTGCGAGGACACCGGCCTGGGCATCCAGCGCACCGACGACCTCGTCGTCCTGCAGGTCTTCCAGCAGGGGCGCTCGGAGGAGCAGAAGCGGGCGCTCTACGCCGGGCTGGCGCGACGGCTGGAGGAGGCCGCCGGCCTGCGCTCCACCGACCTCATCGTCTCCGTCGCCTCGAACACCCGCGAGGACTGGTCCTTCGGCCTGGGGCGCGCCCAGTTCCTCGAGGGCGACCTCTGAGGAAGGACCCCGTCCTCCGCACCCTTCGCAAGCTCAGGGCGGGGCCCGGGACGGGGCCGCGCCGGCCCTGGAGGGGGCCGGTCTCGGCTGTTGCCGCTGTCCCGTCCCAGGAGGGAGCACGTGTCCGCACCCGCGCCACCGAGCCGGCCCGACGTCAGGCGCCCTCCCTGGACGGGCTCCCGGGGACGTGCTCGCCGCCGTGCCCGGCCGGCGACCGGCGGGCGATCCGCAGCCGCCGACCCGCCGTGACGGCGGCGCGCCGGGCCCGCGAGGAGTCGGGAGCAGGTGGCCCCGCCGGCCCGTCGTCCCCGTCGTCGACCACGCCGAACTCGTCGAGCACCCGGTCGATGGTGGCCAGCAGGGTCGAGTTGAGCTCCCAGAGGCCGGAGTGGCTGCGCGGGTCGCCGATCAGCAGGTCCTGCATGAGCACCCGGCCGCTGCGGAGCGCCTCGAGTGTCCCGGTGAGCCGGTCCCGGCCGACGCCCTCGGCGTCCCCGGCCTCGGCGACCGCCACCCCACCGAACTCGTGGACGACGTTGCCCACGCGCTCGAGGAGACTCGCGACGGTCCGTCGGACGATGTCGGCGTACGCGGGGTCCTCGCGGATGCCGGTCCGCTCCCTGGTGGCGTCGTCCAAGGCCCGGAACAGGGTGCGCAGGGAGACCGAGGCGTGCTCCAGGGCGTCCAGCGCCGTCCGCGTCCCCCTGCCGACCGGTGGCACCCGCAGCGCGCGGACGTTGAGCCGGCGGCTCTCCTCGGCGTGGGCCAGAGCGCGGTCGACCCGCGGGGCGTGCCGGTTCAGCCGGCGGGCGTCCTCCAGCCAGCGGGTCGACTGCTCCGGGGTCACCGGACCGGCGCGCAGGGCCGACGCCGAGTCGTGCAGCAGGCAGGCGATCTCGTCGGCGAACCGCTCCAGCGCCTGCGTCGCGTACCGGGTCTGCACCGCCGGCGGGAAGACCACGTTGACCAGTACGCCAACGGCCGCCCCGATGAGCGTCTCGACGACGCGACCGGCGCCGACGGTCTCCGCGCCCGACGCGCCCAGCACGAGCATGGCGCTGATGGGGACCTCGACCAGGTGCGGACCCAGCCGGAGCAGCTGACCGGCCAGGATCGACGCCGCGACCAGCGCCGCGAGGCTCCACCAGGTCAGCCCGACGACGGCCGCGAACAGCACCGCGAGGGCGACCCCCGAGACGACGCTCAGCACCCGCTGGACGCCGTTGAGGAGGGTGCTGCTCAGCGTCGCCTGCACCACGAGCAGCGCGGTGAGCGCGGCGATCAGCGGCGGCGGCGTGTGCAGCCCCACGGCCTGGGCGACGAGGAACGCCGCGACGGTCGCCCCCGTCATCCGGGCCGCGCGGAAGGCGGCCGAGCGGCCCCGACCCCGCACCAGCAGCACCAGTGCCTCGGCGTGGCCCCTGACCCACCGGCGCCATCCAGTCACCCCGCCATCCTCGGCGGTCCTCGGGGTCATCGGCGTCCGGCTCGCCGCGCGAGGCCGGCCGCAGCGCACCCGCGCCGGGGGGCCGGGCCGTGACCGCCCTGGGACCGGCTCGCGGAGCGGCGGGCCGTCAGGCCTGGATGCTGTCCACGCTGCGCGCGGTCGGCTTCCTGCCACGAGGACCAGAACATCGGCCGAGAGTCGAGAACGAGCACGGTGTGCGCCCGCCGGCCGCGGGCCTCCCATGCGGCGTGGTGCGCCGACCGGCTCGGCTGCTCCGATGGCCCGTTGACCGTCGCCCAGAACAGCCGCGCCTTGTAGACCGCGTCCAAGTCCAGGCTTCCCGACGGACCTGGAGGTCTGGTGCCTTGGGCCGGCGGTGGAAGTACAGCGGGAAGTCGTCGTGCGGCAAGACCTCGCAGAACGTCACCGGTGTCAGATGCTCGGGATCGACGACGACGTAGCGGTCGTCGAGGCCCAGCTCGCCGAGGGCCCGCCGCACGAACCGGCCGAATCATCGTCACCGACTCCGCTGATCAGGGCCGCTGAATGCCTCAGCCGGGCCGCGGCGACCGCCACGTTGGCCGCGCTGCCGGCGAGGAACTCCCCGAACGTCTCGACGTCCTACAGCCCCGCGCCGATCTGGTGGGGACAAGTGTCGACCCCACAGCGCGCCAGGGCCGGGACGCCTACGGCCTCCACCATGGTCTTCTCCGCCCCTCGGTCCCGCGCTGATGGAAGGGGACCCGACCCCCGCTGTCGTTCCGCGCCCGGGGCCTCAGGTAGCCCGCGCCACCCCGGGTACCGACCTGGGGTGGCGCGAGCGGTAGCGGTCCGAACGCTCACCCGCCGCGGACACCGGCCGGGGCTTCGTGCACGAAGTGCCCTGCGTCGTGCGTCCGGAAATTGTCCTCGAGTTCTTCCAGGGAGCGGCCGCGGGTCTCGGGGGCGAATTTGGCCACGAAGAAAATCGAACCGGTGTTGATGAGCGCGAACAGACCGAAGGTCAGCGTCGCTCCGAGCGTGGCCACCAACGGCGGGAAGGCGAAAGAGATCGCCGCATTGACGGTCCACAGCACGAAGACCGCGATACCCATGGCGAAGCCCCGGATGGTCATCGGGAAGATCTCCGAGAGCAGCAACCAGACCAACGTGCCGATGAACGTCTGCACGAAGAAGACGACCAGGAGCATCGCGGCCAGGATGAGGTAGCTGCGGAAATTGGACTCGGGGAGCAGGAACGAGACGGCGAGGACCGCGTGCCCGGCCGCTACTCCGATGAAGCCGGTGATGATGAGCGGCCTGCGGTTGATGAAGCCGAGCAGGATGATGCCGATGACCGTTCCGATGATCGCGATGACGCCGACGGTGACGGTGAGGATCAGGCTGGCGCTCGCTCCGAGGCCGGTGGACTCCAGGATGGTTGGTGCGTAGTAGTTGACGGTGTTGATGCCGGTCGCCTGCTGCACGGTGGCGAGGCCGCAGCCGATCCAGAGGATCCGGCGCATCCACGGGTAGGCGCGCAGGTCACGCATCGCCGCGCCTTTGTCCTCGTCGACGTCGCGCCGGGCGTGCTCGGCGACGATGTTGTACTCCTCGCCGGCCTCTGCCGGGGGCCGGCTCAGGTTCAGGACGCGCCGGGTGTCGTCGAGCCGGTTCCGGACCGCGTACCAACGTGGCGAGTCGGGCAGGAAGAACAGGCCGATGAACAGAGCGACCGCGGGGATGGTGGCGATGCCGAGCATCCATCGCCAGACGTTCGGGTCATCGATGATCGCGTCGAGGATGGCGTTGGTCGCGAAGGCGAGGAACTGCCCGGTCACGATCATGAGCTCGTTGATCGTGACCATGCGGCCCCGCGCGTCCACGGGCGCCATCTCGGCGAGGTAGAGCGGGACGACCGCCGCCGCGGCTCCCACGCCGAAGCCGAGGAGGATCCGGCCAGCCACCATGATCGGGACGTTCGGGGCGACGGCCGTGATCGCGGCTCCGACGAGGAAGAGGACGGCGCAGACGAAGAGTGCACCGCGCCGGCCCAGTGCATCGGCCAGTTTGCCCCCCAGGAGCGCACCGAAGGCCGCCCCGGGGAAGAGCAGCGAGCTGACCACGACCGCCTCGCTGAGCGGCGTGAGGTTCAGGTCCTCGCCCATGTAGAGCAGGGCACCTGAGATGACCCCGGTGTCGTAGCCGAAGAGGAGACCTCCGAGCGTGGAGATCACGGTCAGCTTGACGAGGAACCGGTTGTTCGCTTTCGACCGCCCGGCTCCACCCGTTGCCTTCACGGAATGGCCGCTTCCATGACCGTGACTCGCCACCATCGCGCCTTTCTTCGACATTTGGCCTCTCATTGGACCCTGGGCCTCGAGGGCGAGCAGAGCGGACGTCGTGACGCCGGCCCCTCACCCAGGTGGTGTCGAGGACGCTAAGCGCGGGTGGTGAGCGTCACAACGGGCGCTTGTGTTCGACATTGCACATCCGATGTTCGGTCCAGAACACCGAAGCAAGCGGTCGGCACGAGGATCGGGACCTCGCCGAGTAGGAGTCGCACCCCGGATGGCTCACCCGTCTACGACGTGGGGGACGACTCCCACCCGTCGCAGGGCGCAGGACAATTCCGAGGGTGGCCGCTGGTCCGTGACCAGTCTCGCCAGTCGGCCGAGCGGCGCGATCCGTGCGGGCGCCGAGGTACGGAACGCCTCCCGTGTCACCACCAGAACCACTTCGTCGGCGATGTCCATGAGCTGCCGCTGGACACTCGCCTCAGCGGGAGACGCGGCGTACAGGCCACGGGCGTCGATCCCGCACGGGGTGAGGAAGAACGTCCGGACCCGCAGCTGGGCGGTCGCAGCTTCCGTCGTGGGGCCGACGAACGCGTGTCGGCCGGCCAGGAGTTCGCCTCCCAGAGCGACCACCCGCTCGAGTCTGCGAGTGGAGAGGCACTGCAGCACGGGCAGGGAGTGGCTGATGACACACCCGCTGAAGGTCTCCGGAAGCGCGCGGGCCACCGCGTGACCCGTCGCCCCGGCATCGATGGCGATCGTGTCCGTGTCGCTCACGAATTCGACGGCATGCGCGGCCACCCGCTCTCGCGCCTCAGCGTCATCGTCCTCGGGAGAGCCGGAACCCAGCGGAGCGCCGGGCGTGAGGCTGGCCCCGCCGTGCACCAACCGGACGTGACCGTCGTTCTCGAGGGCGTGCAGGTCGCGGCGGATGGTCATCTGCGAGACACCGAGCTGGCGGGCGAGGTCGGTGACGGAGAGGAAGCCCACCGATCGCAGCGTTGAGAGCATCCAGGTCCGACGCTCGGTAGCAGCCTCGTAGCGCAGGCTCGCAGCGGTCACGGCGCCGGGTCCTGCCCGGTGTCCCGGGCCACGCGGGCCGGACCGGTACTGGACCGGACGACGAGCTCGGCCGAGAGCTCCCGCGGACTGCCCAGGCCCGCGTCGCGGCCCCGCACGAGGTCCAGCAACAGCTCGACGGCAGCGGTCCCGGCCATGGCGGCCGGGATCCGCACGGTGGTCAACCGGGGCGTCACCATCTCGGCGAGCTCGGTGTCGTCGAAGCCGACGACGCTGATGTCTGCGGGCACACCGATCCCGCGGTCGGAAAGCCGGTTGACCACTCCCACCGCAATCTCGTCGTTGTACGCGACGACAGCCGTCACCGACGCTGCGAGGACCAGGTCCGCAGCGCGCACACCGGCCTGGAACCGCGCCGCGAAGGGACCGAGTTCCGACGCCTCCATGCCCAACCGGCTGCAGGCGTCACGGAACCCGCGCAGTCGGACGTCGTTGGCGTAGCCGTCGGGGCCGGCCAGGTAGACAACGGTGCGGTGTCCGAGTGCGTGCAGGTGCTCGACGGCGTGACCGGTCGCTTCGTAGAGGTTCGTGAGCACGGCCGGGATGCCGTCGAGGAGGCGGTTGAGCATGACGATCGGCGTCATGTCGGCGAGTGCCAGCAGGGCATCGTCCGGCATCCGCGGCGACACGAGCAGCAGCCCGTCCACCTGCTGCGCCAGGGCTCGTGCCGACGTCTCCTCGTCGTGCACGACTTCGTCGGACCCGGCGACGAAGAGGGCGTAACCCTCCCGGCGTGCCTGCCGGTCGACCGCCTTGGTGACGACGGCGGAGAAGGAGTTCGAGACGTCCGGGACGACGATGCCCAGGTTGCAGGTCCGCCCCCGCGCGAGCGCACTCGCTGCCGGATGGGGGGCGTAGTGGAGCTCCTCGGCCGCCGTCATGACGCGGCGCCGAGTCTCGTCAGCCACCGCCTGGGGCTGGGTGAACACCCGGGACACCGTCGCAGTTGACACACCGGCCCGGGCCGCGACCTTGCGGATGGACATGGCGCCTCCTCTTGGGTGTAACACAGTCTGCAAGCGTTTACAGTCACAGTCAAGTAGCGGCGCGGCCCGCCGTAGCGAGCCGGGGCGCTTCCGGAGGGCGGCCGCGTGAGGCTCTGGCGTCCACACGCGGCGCCTTACCCGACCCACTCTGCGCAGAAAGCGAAGAAGGCCACCGCATCGATCACTGACTTCAACGATCCGGTGTGCAGCCGCAGCGTCGATCGGATGGAGCTGGCTCACCAGCTCTGTCCGATCCTCGAGCAGTGTCGGGAGCTCGACCACCTGCCCTGTCGCCGCGCTGGTCCGTGCGGCATCGAGCACCTCGAGGCTGGTGACGGCGTCCCACGGGTCGACCGGGGGCGGTCCGTCCCCCGGACGGCGCGGGCGAAGCCGGTGTAGAAGGCGCTCCAGTCGCCCGGCTGCGAGGGCACGGGGGCCGCCACGCCGCCGCGGTGGATGCTGCCCCACCGGCTCTCGGGGACCGTGCCCCACGCGGCTCCCTCCGCCTCGGGTGTCCGGCCGGCCGTCAGCCGCGCGGTCTGGCCGTCGTCGCCGGGGACGACCAGGGTGGCAGCAGCGCCGTCGACCCGGAACCGCGAGCCGACGTCGCCCTGCCGCGCCCAGTTGCCGGTGACGTGCGAGATCATCCCGCCCTCTGGTGGAGAGCCACGAAGAACCCCTTGTCGAACCCGACCTCACCCGGCGCCAGGTACAGCTCGGCGTAGACCGACCGGACCGGGCCCGACAGGTGCCGGGCCTGGTCGACCGCGTGATAGCCCAGGTCCAGCAGCGCGCCACCATCCTCGGGGCTCCGGCAGGCCTCCCATCGCGGGGTGCGCTGCAGGGGGCTGAGGAACTCGATGCGGTGGACATCCCCTCTCGGGTCCGGTGAGGCGGCCGGCTCCTCCTGCATGACGGTGGACGAGCGCGGCCGTCCGAGGACGTACTTCCCGTTCCGCCGGACAGCCAGCCAGTCGTGGTGCCCGGTCGCGAGCTTGGCCCAGAGTGCTCGGGCTTCCTGCACTGCTCGAGGATCGGATGGTGCGCCTGGTTGCTCGCTTGCGAGCAGGGCTCGAGCCGTGGGGCTGTCAGGCCATCACTGCCGCTTTCGGCATTCCGTTCAAGCCGCTGGGAACGGGCCTTGGATGACGGGCGACCGAGGTGCGCGATGCGTCCAGATGGGAGGACGTGGCCCTGGTTGTGGGAACGAGGGGGACCCTTCCGCTCGCGACAGCAATCGAGTCGCTCCCCCAGGGCAGGGCAGCCGGCGCCGGCGGAGACGCGTCTCGCCGGCGCCGGCCGGTCCCAGGGGGCGCCGCGGCGGTGGGCCGAGCGCCGGCGACTCCAGGTGCTCGCGCGGGCTCGAACCGCGTCACCGCGGCCGGATCGGCGGTCGATCATCGGCAGGTGGCTGGCCGACACGCCGTCGGGGCAGCCACTCGCCGATGACCAACCGACGCCCGGGGTCCTCCCTCAGGCGTTCTGCGGGAAGCCCAGGTTCAGGCCGCCGTGGCTCGGGTCGAGCCAGCGGCTGGTGATGACCTTGCCCCGGGTGAAGAAGTGCACGCCCTCGGCGCCGTGCGCGTGGGTGTCGCCGAAGAGGCTGTTCTTCCACCCGCCGAAGGAGTAGTAGGCCATCGGCACCGGGATCGGCACGTTGATGCCGATCATCCCGACCTGCACCTCGTGCTGGAAGCGCCGGGCGGCGCCGCCGTCGTTGGTGAAGATCGCGGTGCCGTTGCCGTACTCGTTGCGGTTGATCAGCTCGACGGCGTGCTCGTAGGTGTCCACTCTCAGCACCGACAGCACGGGGCCGAAGATCTCGTCGGTGTAGACGCTCATCGCCGGCTCGACGTGGTCGACCAGGGTCGGGCCGAGCCAGAACCCGTCCTCCCCGCCCTCAGGCTGCACCTGGCGGCCGTCGATGACGAGCTTGGCGCCCTCCTTCTCGCCGGCCTCCACGTAGGACTCGACCCGGTCCCGGTGCCGCTTGCTGATCAGCGGGCCCATGTCGCAGCCCTTGCGGCCGTCACCGGTACGCAGGGTGTGGGTGCGCTCGGCGATGCGGGCGACCAGGTCGTCACCCACCCCGCCGACGGCGACCACGGCGCTGATCGCCATGCACCGTTCGCCGGCCGAGCCGAACCCGGAGTTCACCGCGGCGTCCGCGGCGAGGTCCAGGTCGGCGTCGGGCAGCACGACCATGTGGTTCTTCGCGCCGCCCAGGGCCTGCACCCGCTTGCCGTGCCGGGTGCCGGTCTCGTAGACGTACTGGGCGATCGCGGTGGACCCGACGAAGGACACCGACCGGATGTCGGGGTGCTCGAGCAGCCGGTCGACAGCGACCTTGTCGCCCTGGAGGACGTTGAACACGCCGTCGGGCAGCCCGGCCTCCTTCCACAGCTCCGCCATCCACAGCGCCGCCGACGGGTCCTGCTCGCTGGGCTTGAGGACGACGGTGTTGCCGGTGGCGATCGCGATGGGGAAGAACCACATCGGCACCATCGCCGGGAAGTTGAACGGGCTGATGATCGCCACCGGTCCGAGCGGCTGGCGCACCGAGTGCACGTCGACGTTGGTCGAGGCGTTCTCGGTGAAGCCGCCGCGGACCAGCGAGGGCACGCCGCAGGCGTACTCCACGACCTCCTGGCCGCGGGAGACCTCGCCCAGGGCGTCGTCGAGGACCTTGCCGTGCTCGGCGGTGATGATCGCGGCCAGCTCGGGCTTGCGGGCGTTGAGCAGCTCGCGGAAGCGGAACAGCACCGCGGTGCGCTTGGCCAGCGAGGTGTCGCGCCAGCCTGGGAAGGCGGCCGAGGCGGCGGCGACCGCGGCGTCGACCTCCTCGAGGCTGGCCAGCGCGACCTCGCCGGTGACCTCGCCGGTCGCCGAGTCGGTCACCTCTCCGGTGCGGCCACTGGCGCCCTCGCGGCGGGCGCCCTCGATCCAGTGCGGGATGTGCGTGGGCATGGTGCCTCTCTCAGGGGTCGGTCCGACTTCAGGGAGCAGTGTCGTCGGGGAGCGGGGTCTGCGGGAAGTTCGGACGGGAGGTGCCGGCATCGGGCCCGGCCGCGTCGGCGTCGGGGAGCGTCCCGGCGGGGAAGTGCTTGCCGACCAGCTGGCGGATCGCGTCGAGCATGCGGGTGCCGGACTCGCGGGCCTGCTCGTCCCAGCCGAAGACGCAGGTGGTGAGGACGCCGTCGAAGCCGATCCCCGCCAGGGCGGCGAAGGCCTCGTCGAACTCGACGTCCCCGCGGCCGATCTCCATGTGCTGGTGGACGCGGGTGGTGTTGCCCGGCGGGTTGGTGATGTAGCGCAGCCCGTCGGAGGCCCGGTGGTCCATCGAGTCGGCGACGTGCACGTGCGTGAGCAGCTCGCCGGCGTCCGCGATGATCCCCGGGGCGTCGTCGCCCTGGTGGAACGTGTGCGGCAGGCAGTACAGGAAGGAGACGCAGGGTGAGTCGATGCCGCGGATCATGTCGAGCGCCGGGAGGCCGAGCTCGATGAAGTCGTCCGGGTGCGGCTCCAGCGCCAGCTTGACGCCCTCCCGCTCGAAGACCGGGAGCAGGTCCTCCATCGACCGCCAGAACATCGCCTCGGCGAGCTCCGGGGCCTCCGGCCGGCCGTTGAACTCCGAGTTCATCGTGTCCACGCCGAGCTCGACGCAGATCTCGATGGCCCGCTTCCAGTAGCGGACGGCGGCCTGCCGCTCCACCTCACCCGGGCCCGACCAGCGCATCACCGGCAGCAGCGAGGTGACGCCCACGCCGGCGTCGGCCAGCTTCGACCGGAAGGCGCGCACCGTGGCGGTGTCGACCCGCGGGTGCTTGAAGAACGGGATGAAGTCCTCGCGGGGGGAGAGCTCGATCCACTCGTAGCCCATGCCGGCCACCACGTCGGGCAGCTCCAGCAGCGGCGTGGTCCGCAGCATCTGCGGGTCCAGGGCGATCCTCATGACGGCGTGCCCTCCCGCGGCTGGAGCCGGACCTCGGTGCGCTGACCGGAGCGCAGCGCCTCGACGCCGGCCGCGCACACCGCCTGGGCGGCGTAGCCGTCCCACGCGCCGGGCCCGTCGACCTCGCCGCGGCGGGCGGCGTCGACCCACCGCTGCAGTTCGATGTCGTAGGCGCGGCCGAACCGCTGCCGGAAATCCGGCGCGATGCCGGTCGACCGGGTCGCGGCGGGGTCCCCGCCGGACGTGCGGACCAGGCCGGCGTCGAGGCCGATCATCGCGCTGCCGTCCTCGCCGACCACCTCGGTGCGCACCTCGTAGCCGACCCCGGTGCTGACGAAGCACTCGACGTCGACCATCCGGCCGCCGGTCGTCTCGAACAGCACCAGCAGCGGGTCGGACTGGCCGGCGACGGCGCGGCGGGTCGCCCTGGGCCGCAGCACGGTCACCGCGGCGATCTCCTCGTCGAGGAGGAACCGGGCGACGTCGACCTCGTGCACCACCGAGTCGTTGACCATCATCTCGCTGGTGAAGTGCGGCGGGACGGCGGCGTTGCGGTGCGCGCAGTGCACCAGCAGCGGCTCGCCGAGCACGCCGGCGTCGATCAGCGCCTTGAGCTCGGCGTACTCGGGGTCGAAGCGGCGCATGAAGCCGACCTGCACCAATCGCCGGCCGGTGCGCGCGGCGTACTCGTCCTCGGCGCGCACGAGGGCCAGCGAGCTGTCGGCCTCCATGGTCAGCGGCTTCTCGCACAGCACCGGCTTGCCCCGCTCGATGCAGGCGAGCACCTGCTCCTCGTGGAACTGGCCGGGGGTGGCGATCAGGACGGCGTCGACGTCGTCGTCGGCGATCGCCGCCAGCGGGTCGCCGATGACCCGGCAGCCGGGCACGGTGGCGGCTACCTGCTCGGCCTTCTCCGTGAAGGCGTCGCTGACCGCGACCACCTGCGCGCCGGAGATGCGGCTGTAGAGCCGGGCGACGTGGTCGGCGCCCATCATCCCGACGCCCAGCACGGCGACCCGCAGGTCGCGGGCCGGGACGTCGGCGAGGTCCGGGAGCGCCCCGGCGCGGGTCTCTGCGGTGGTCACGCCCGGTCCTCCTCGAGGGTGGCGGTCTTGGGGGTGCCGATCTGCAGCGACGGCAGCTGACAGCTGGCGATGTGCCGGTGGGTGCGCTGGGCGATGGGCAGCGGCTGGTCCGGCGGACACGGGTACATGTCCTGCTCGACGATCGCGAAGACGTCCAGCCCGTGCCGCTCGATCGCGTCGAACAGCGGCGGGTAGGCCGGGACCCCGGTCGGCGGCTCCACCATCGCGCCCATCCGCACCGCCTCGGGCCAGACGATGTCCTCGGCGAGGATGCGGTCGATGAGGACCGGGTCGACCTGCTTGAGGTGCAGGTAGCCGATCCGCTCGGGGTACTTGTCGATCAGCTCCAGGTTGTCGCCGCGGTAGTAGCTGACGTGCCCGGTGTCCAGGCACAGCGGCACGTACTGCGGGTCGGTGTCGGCGAGGAACCGCTCGATGTCGCGCTGCCAGCCGACGTGGCTCTCGGCGTGCGGGTGGTAGGCGATGGTGAGCCCGTACTCGTCCCGGATCGCACGAGCCAGCCGGTCCACACCGCTGGTCTTCGCCTGCCACTGCTCGGCCGTGAGTTCGCGGGACTCGACGTCCGCGCCGGTCTTCTGGTCGCGGAAGGTGTCGGGGATGACCACGATGTGGGTGCCGCCCATGGCCTGGGTCAGCGCGGCGACGTCCTTCACCTGACCCCACACCGCGTCCCACGAGTCGGGTCGGTGCAGGTGCTCGAACACGGTGCCGGCGGACACCTGCAGGCCCCGCGCGGCCAGCTCGTCGGACAGCTGCGCCGGGTCGGTGGGCAGGTAGCCGTAGGGGCCCAGCTCGATCCACTCGAAGCCGCAGGCGCTCACCTCGTCGAGGAACCGCTGCCACGGCACCTGTTCGGGGTCGTCGGGGAACCAGACGCCCCACGAGTCGGGCGCCGACCCGACCCGGATCCGGGCCCGGCCCGGCTCCGGGGTGGACTGGTCGGGCGCCGCGGCGTTCTGCACGGTCATCTCTTCTCTCTTCCGGAGGGAGGGACGGATCAGGACGGGGTGGTGCCGGTCTCGGACGGCGCGAGGTAGGCGGGCCGCTGGGCGGCCTTCCAGCGGTCGTAGACCGCGCGCGCCTCCCGGGTGCTCCGCAGGGTGGCGACCTCGCTGACCGGCACGTCCCACCACGACTCGCTGGACGGCGCGTCGACGAGCGGGTCGGTCTCGACGTGCACGACCGTCGTCCGGTCGCTGGCCTTGGCCTTGCGCAGCGCCGCCTCGAAGCTCGGACCGTCCTGGGCGACGAGGACGTCGACGCCCAGGCTGGCGGCGTTGGCGGCGAGGTCGACCGGCAGCACGTCGCCGTCGAGCCGGCCGGAGTCCGACCGGTAGCGGTAGCGGGTGCCGAAGCGCTGGGACCCGAGGGACTCCGACAGCGCGCCGATCGAGGCGAAGCCGTGGTTCTGCACCAGGACGACGACGATCTTGACGCCCTCCTGGACGGCGGTGACCAGCTCGGTCGGCATCATCAGGTAGCCGCCGTCGCCGACCATCACGAAGACGTCGCGGTCGGAGCTGGCCATCCGGATGCCGATGCCGCCGGGGATCTCGTAGCCCATGCAGGAGTACCCGTACTCCACGTGGTAGCCCTTGCGGTCGCGAACCCGCCACATCTTGTGCAGGTCGCCGGGCATGGAGCCCGCGGCGCAGACCACGACGTCCCGCGGGGCGGAGACCTCGTTGACGATGCCGATGACCTCGTTCTGCGTGAGCCGGCCACCCTCGCCCGCGCTGGGCACCTCCGGGTGGTAGGCGGCCTCGACGGTGGCCTCCCACGCGGCGGCGAGCTCCGCGGTGCGCGCCCGGTAGGCGTCGTCGACCGACCAGCCCGCCAGGGCGTCGGTCAGCGCGGTCAGCGTCTCGCGGGCGTCGGCCTGCACGCCCACCCCGGCGTGCTTGACGGCGTCCATCGAGCCGATGTTGACGTTGACGAACCGCACGCCGGGGTCGTTGAAGGCGGTGTGCGAGGCGGTGGTGAAGTCTTGGTACCGGGTGCCGATCCCGATGACGAGGTCGGCCTCGCGGGCCAGCGCGTTGGCCGCCGTGGTCCCGGTGGACCCTATGGCGCCGACCGACTGCGGGTGGTCGTAGGGGAGGGCGCCCTTGCCGGCCTGGGTCTGCCCGACCGGGATGCCGGTGGCCGAGACGAAGGCGTCCAGCTGCTCGGTGGCCCGCGAGTAGATGACGCCGCCGCCGGCGACGACCAGCGGCCGGCGGGCCGAGCGGATCGCCTCGGCGGCGCGGGCCAGCGCGGCCGGCTCCGGCAGCGGCCGGCCCACGTGCCAGGTGCGCTCGGCGAACAGCTCCACCGGCCAGTCGAACGCCTCGGCCTGCACGTCCTGCGGGAAGCAGAGGGTGACCGCGCCGGTCTCGGCCGGGTCGGTGAGCACCCGCATCGCACCGAGCAGGGCGCCGGGCAGCTGCTCGGGCCGCCAGATCCGGTCGAAGTAGCGCGACAGCGGGCGGAAGGCGTCGTTGACGGTCACGTCACCGCTCTCGGGCCGCTCCAGCTCCTGGAGCAGCGGGCCGGCCGAGCGGGTCGCGAAGGTGTCGGCGGGCAGCAGCAGCACCGGCAGCCGGTTGATGGTCGCCAGCGCGGCGCCGGTCAGCATGTTGGTCGAGCCGGGGCCGACGCTGGTGGAGACCGCCCAGGTCTGCAGCCGGTCCTTCGCCCGGGCGTAGGCGACGGCGGTGTGCACGACGGCCTGCTCGTTGCGGCCCAGCACGTACGGCAGCGCGCCGGGCTCGTCGATCTCGGCCTGCAGCAGCGCCTGGCCGAGGCCGGCGACGTTGCCGTGCCCGAAGATGCCGAAGCAGCCGGCGAACAGCCGCTGGCGCTGCCCGTCGCGCTCGGTGTACTGCTGCGCCAGGAAACGGACGACGGCCTGGGACACGGTGAGCCGCACGGTCTCGGTCCGCGCCGACGCGGGGTGCTCGCTCACGGTCGGGGGGCTCCGTCCTGCTCCGTGCCGGCGGGGGAGTGCAGAGGAAGGCGGGGGTCGACCGGCTCGTCCGCCCAGGTACCGCGGATCCAGGTGTGCGCGGGGTCGTCGACGATCCGCCAGAGCCGCTCGGCCCCGGGACCGGCCATGACGTTGAGGTAGTAGAGGTCGTGGCCCGGGGCGGCGATCGTCGGCCCGTGCCAGCCGTGGGGGACGAGCACCACGTCGCGGTCGCGGACCTCGGCCAGCACGTCGATGGGCCGCTCCGGTGTGCCGTAGACCCGTTGGTAGGCCAGGCCCGGCTGACCCTCCGGCCCGGGCGCGACCTCGAAGTAGTAGATCTCCTCGAGCTCGGTCTCCACCTCCGAGCTCTCGTCGTGCTTGTGCGGCGGGTACGACGACCAGTTGCCGCCCGGGGTGATCACCTCGACGGCGATGACCGCGTCGGCCTCGAAGACGTCGGCGGACGCGAAATTGTTCACCTGGCGGCTGCACCGGCCGGCGCCGCGCAGCTCCACCGGCACGTCGGCCGCCGGGACGTAGCGGATCGGCAGCCGCCGGCGGGCACGGGCACCGCAGAGGGCGAAGCGGCCCCCACCGCGGCTGGTCAGCTCCGCGGTGGCCCCGGGCGGGAGGTAGGCGAAGTCGGTCGGGCCGGCGAACACCCCGCTGCGACCGGTGAGGGTCAGCACCTCCCCGTCGCACTCGACGGCGACGCCACCCTCGAGCGGGACGACGAGGACCTCGTCGGGACCGGTCTCCAGGGTGGCGCTCCCGCCCGCAGGGAGTTCGAGCACCCGCAGGCTCGAGTGCCCCCACCCGGCGGACTCCGGGGTCACCTCGAGGGCGTACGGGCCGGCGGCGGCACTGCCGGCGGGCAGGTAGAGCGACTCGGTGGTCGCGGTCATCGGCTGCTCCTCAGGGGTAGGGGGAGGGCGGCCCTCACGAGGGCCCGGCCGTGGCCCCGTCCCGGGACCCGGCCCTCAGCGTGCGAAGGACGGGGAGGACAGGGTCCCTCTTCAGTGCACGAGGCCGACCGCGGTGTCCACCGCGGCAGCGACGTCGTCGTCCGGCGGGTACAGCAGGGTCCGGCCGACGACCAGGCCGCGCACCGCCGGCAGCGCGAGGGCGTCGCGCCACTGCGCGAAGGTCTCCTCGGGCCGGCGGGAGGGGTCGCCGCCGAGCAGCAGCGTGGGCAGGGTCGTGGCGTCCATGACCCGCTCCATCTCGGCGACCACCGGGAGCTTCATCCAGGTGTAGGCCGAGGTCGCGCCGAGGCCCTGCGTGATGTGCACCGACTTGATGACCGCGTCGGGGCTGAGGTCGTTGGTGACCCGGCCGTCGACCCGCCTGGACATGAACGGCTCGAGCATCGCCACGATGCCCGCCCGGGCCAGCTCGGTGACCGCCCGGCCGGAGGTCTCGAGCATCTGCACCGTGCCGGGGTCGTCCAGGTCGATCCGGTTGAGCATCTTGGCCGCGTCGAAGCGGGCCTCGACGACGCCCGCGACGTCGTAGCCGGTCATCCGGTCGTCGAGCTCGAAGCTGGCGCCGGCCAGGCCGCCGCGGTTCATCGAGGCCACGACGACCTTGTCCTCGAGCGCGCCGAGCAGCAGCAGGTCCTCGGCGACGTCGGCGGTGGCCAGCAGGCCGTCCACGCCGGGGCGGGCCAGTGCGGTCCGGAGCCGGTCGAGCATGTCGGTGCGGCTGTTCATCGCCGCGGGCCGCCCCTGCGCCGCGAGCGCGCCGCGGGCGGGGTGGTCGGCGGCGACGAGCATCAGCCGCCCGTCCTCGGGCAGGAAGGTCGGCCGCCGGCGGCGGGCGGCCAGCGCCCGGCGGATGGCCTGCGGGTCGCGGCTGCGGATCTCGGTGACCTCGGCATAGGAGGTGCACACCGGCGGGGCGCCGATGACCTCGGCGGGAGACAGGGCGGTGTCAGACACGAGTGTTCTCCAGGGAGGCGGTGACGTGCTGGTCGATCTCGGCGGCGGTCGGCATGGCGGTGGAGCACTCCAGCCGGGAGGCGACGATCGCGCCGGCGGCGTTGGCGTTGCGCAGGATCCGCTCGAGCGGCAGCCCGGTCAGGAGGCCGTGGCACAGGGAGCCGCCGAACGCGTCACCCGCGCCGAGGCCGTTGACGACCTCGACAGGCGTGGGCGGGACGACGACCCGCTCGGTGCGGGTCTTGCCGAGGACGCCACGCGGGCCCTGCTTGACGATCGCCAGTTCCACACCGGCGTCGAGCAGCGCGTCGGCCGCCCGGTCTGGCTCGGTCTCCCCGACGGCGACCTCGCACTCCTCGCGGTTGCCGACGGCGACGGTCACGTGCGGCAGCGCGGCCCGCACCTGCTCGCTCGCCTCCTCCCGCGACGTCCAGAACACCGGCCGGTAGTCCAGGTCGAGCACGGTGTGCCGGTGCCGTCCCCGGGCCTCCCACGCGGCGTGGTGGGCCGACCGGCTGGGCTCCTCGGACAGCCCGGTCACCGTCGCCCAGAACAGCTCGGCGTCCCGGATGGCCGAGGTGTCGAGGTCCTCGGGGCGGATCTGCAGGTCCGGGGCGGCCGGCCGGCGGTAGAAGTACAGCGGGAAGTCGTCGGGCGGGAAGATCTCGCAGAAGGTGACCGGCGTGGGGTGGGCCGGGTCGACCACCACGAACCGGTCCTCGACGCCGAGGTCGCGCAGCGCCCGGCGGACGAAGCGGCCGAAGGGGTCGTCGCCCACCCCGGTCACCAGGGCGCTGGTGTGGCCCAGGCGCGCCGCAGCGACCGCGACGTTGGCCGCACTGCCGCCGAGGAACTTCCCGAACGTCTCGACGTCCTCCAGTCCGACGCCCACCTGCAGCGGGTAGACGTCGACCCCGCTGCGGCCCATCACCACCATCTCGAGGGTGTCTGCCACGGTGCTCCGTCCCCCTGCTCGTCGTCCGGCTGTCCTCTGGGACTGTGCTCCGGGACACAACGACGTGTCAAGACTTTGTCAGGACATAAAGGCAAACGGATTCCCGGATGTCGGCTGCCCCCCGAAGAGGTGAGGACGACAGGACGTCCTGAGGTGCGATCATGTCTGCGCGGACGCCCGTCACCGGCCGAGCCCACGTGGCCCCGCAGCCGAGGAGGCCCCTGTGCTGATGTTCGACATCGACCGCTCCAGCCCCACGCCGCTGTACTTCCAGCTGGCCCAGGCCATCGAGAGTGCGATCACAGGTGGGGCCCTGCCGGCCGGCTCCCGGCTGGAGAACGAGATCCTGCTGGCCCAGCGCTACGGGCTCTCGCGCCCGACGGTGCGCCGGGCGGTGCAGGAGCTGGTCGACAAGGGGCTGCTGGTCCGCAAGCGCGGCGTGGGCACCCAGGTCATCCAGCCGCACGTGCGCCGCTCGGTCGAGCTGACCAGCCTGTACGACGACCTCTCCCGGTCCGGGGAGGCACCGACGACCGAGGTCCTCTCCCTGGAGCGGCTCCCGGCCCCACCCGACGTGGCCGAGGAGCTGGACGTGGCCGAGGGGGACGAGATCGTCGTGGTGCGGCGGCTGCGCCGCTCACGGGGGGAGCCGCTCGCGCTGCTTACCAACCACCTGCCCGGTCGGTTCGAGCCGACCACCGAGGACCTGACCGAACACGGGCTCTACCAGTACCTGCGGGCCCACGGCGTGCACCTGCGGGTCGCCCACCAGCGCATCGGCGCGCGGCTGGCCCGGGCCGACGAGGCCCGGCTGCTCGACGAGCCGCCGCGGTCGGCCCTGCTGACGATGCAGCGGACGGCCTTCGACGACCAGGGCGTGGCCGTCGAGTACGGCCGGCACGTCTACCGCGCCTCGCGCTACGACTTCGAGACGACGCTCGTCGGCCGCTGAGCCGGGCGTGCCAGGCCCCACGAGGTCTCGGCATGACCTGTGCCACGTCGGCGGCCCCGCGGGTGGTGGCGTCGGCCACTTCTGCTGACTCGTCGTGGGGACACTCACAGCGTCGGGGCGAGAATTGCCAAGCGAATCGGCCGATCATGGGTGTGCAGACATTCGTCCGACACCACGGAGACCGCCATGCAGGGCACCGCATTCGCCTACGCCAACACCACTCCCGACCTGGGCTCGGGGAACTGGCTGCGCCGCCGCCGGGCCGAGCGCCGCGCCGCCCGCGCCCTCGCCCGTGAGCTCGCCGACTACGCCACGGTCAGCGACCGCGACGACCTCGCCGCGCTGATCGCCGGCCGCGGGGTCGCCGACAGCGAGACCGCCGACGTCCTCGTCCACCAGGCGCGCCGGGACCTCTTCCGCGCCCACTGATACAAGGACCCCCTGCCCCCCGCCCCTCGCAGGCTCGCGGCGGGGCCCTGCAGGAGGGCCGCCCGTCCTGCCCACCCTTCGCGAGCTCAGGGCGGGGCCCGGGACGGGGCCGTTCCAGCACGTCACCAGGCTCGCGGCGGGGCCCTGCAGGAGGGCCGCCCGTCCTGCCCACCCTTCGCAGGCGCAGGGTGGGCCCCGGGATGGGGCCTGACGGTCGCGCGCCGAACCCCGCCGACCGACCGCCGGGGCGTCAGGCCTCGAACGGGTTCTCGCCCGCCTCGATCTGCGCGGCGAACTCCCGCAGCGCCGTCCGGTCCGGTGTCGCACCCGCCTGCCGGACGGCGGCGTCCAGCGCTGCCAGGACCTCGTCTGCCGGGCGGCCGGCCATCGCCTCGCCGATGCCGGCCAGAGTGGGGGCTACCCGCTCGCTGACGAGCGCGGCCCGCCGGGGCACCGGCGGCTGCAGGTAGCGGAGCAGCTCCTCCTGGAGTCCGCCCTTCGGTCGGTGCGCCATCTCCGGTCTCCTCGGCCCGCGGGGAGCCCGCCGGGGCGCTCCCGGAGGACGCCTGGTGACGGGCTGCCGCCAGTGGACACCGCCGGTCCCGGCCGGGCAACCCCGCGCTCGCCGGTCGCCGAGGCCTCGTCCAGGACGGCCCAGTACCAACGCCCGGCCGGGAGGACGTCGACCCGAGCTACCGTTATCCCCAACGCAGTCCAGCACGCGGGCGCCGCGTCGCAGTGATGGGGCCGGTCCTCCTGCCGGGCGGGCCGCTGCGTGCCAGGCTGGCGCCCCTCGCGCCCGTGACCGTCGCGCAAGCCACGCGCCACCCCGGGTCCGGGCAGCTCGACCCGGACAGCGAGGCCGAGGTTCTCGCCGCGCTCGACGCCCTGGCCGCCGGGCGGACCGTCCTGACCGTCACCCACCGGGCGGCGCTGCTGGCCCTGCACGACCGGGTCGTGACGATCGAGGACGGCGCCGTCCGCGGCGCGGCCGCCCTCCGGTGAGGGAGGTCCTGCGGCGGCTGCCGCCGGCCCGGACGGCGCTCGCCGTCGCGCTCGGCGCCCTCACCGTGCTCAGCGGCGCGGCCCTGCTGGCGACCTCCGGCGCGCTGATCAGCGGCGCCGCGCAGCGGCCGGCCACGCTGCTGGTGCTGATGCCGCTCATCACGGGCGTGCGGCTGTTCGGCGTCTCCCGCGCCGCGCTGCGCTACGCCGAGCGGCTGGTCTCGCACGACCTCACGCTGCGCCTGGTGGTGCGGGTGCGCGCCGACCTGCTGGCCCGGCCGGTGCCGCTGGCGCCCGCCGCGCTCATCGGCGCGCGGGGCGGGGACCTGCTGGCCCGGGTCCGCGCGGACGTCGACGAACTGCAGGGGGTGTTCCTCCGCCTCGTGGCGCCCACCGCCGTGGCCGTGGTCGCCGGCGGCGTCGCGGTGACCCTGACCGCGCTCGTCTCGGCGCCGCTGGCCGCCGTCCTCGCGGCCGCCCTCCTGCTGCTCGGCGTCCTCGTCCCGGTGGCGGGGCTGCTGTGGCGGGACGGCGCGCCGCGGTCGCCGCGGGGGAGGCCGGCGCCGCCTGCGCAGCGACACCCTGGACCTGCTGCGCGGACTGGCCGACCACGCCGGCGGGGACGGCGGCGCCCGCGCCCTCGGCGTCCTGGAGGACTCGCTGCGGCGGCAGGAGGCGGCCGAGCGGGCCACCGCGGGGCTGCTCGCCGTCACCACCGTGCTGCGCGAGGCGGTCCCCGCGCTCGGCGTCGGGGCGGCGCTGTGGCTCGTCGGGTGGGACGTCGCCACCGGCGCGACCGACCCGGTGCTGCTGGCCGCGAGCGCCCTCGGGGTGCTCGGCGCCTTCGAGGCGGTGGGTGGGCTCGGTGCGGCCTGGAGCGCCGCCGGCGGCATCCGGGCGGCGGCCGATCGGGTCCGGGCCCTCGGGGAGCAGCCGCCGGCGGTCACCGACCCGGCGGCCCCGCTGCCCCCGCCGTCGGGCTCGGCGCTGCGGCTGGAGTCGGTCACCCTGACCCACCGCGGGGCCCGGCGGCTGGCGCTGACCGACGTCGACCTGGCGGTGGCCGAGGGGGAGAGGGTGTGCCTGACCGGCCCGAGCGGAGCCGGCAAGAGCAGCGTCCTCGCGCTGCTGCTGCGCGCCCTCGACCCCGACCGGGGCCGGGTCACGCTCGGCGGCGCCGACCTGCGCGCCCTGGCCCTCGCCGATGTCCGCGCGCGGTCGCCCTGGGCGGCCCAGAGCCCGCAGGTGCTGGGCCGCACGCTGGCCGGCAACCTCCGTCTCGCCCGGGACGACGCGAGCGAGGCGGACCTGCAGGCCGTCCTGCGCGACGTCGGCCTGGCCGGCCTGCTGGGGACCGTCGGGCTGCACGGCTGGGTGGGGGAGTCCGGCGAGCGCCTCTCGGCGGTGGAGCGGGCCCGCGTCGGCGTCGCGCGCGCCCTGCTCAGTCCGGCGCGCGTGCTGCTGCTCGACGAGCCCACCGCCCACCTCGACGCCGCGGCCGCCGGCGCGCTGCTCGACCTGCTGGCCGCCCAGGACCGCACGGTCGTCCTCGTCACCCACTCGACGGCCGGCCTCGACGGGTGCTGGCGGGTGGTCGCCCTGCTTGTGCCGGCACCGCCCGCCGGCGCGCCGCCCGCCCCGCGACCGGGACCGGTGCGCGCCGCCGTCGCGGCACCGACCGGCTGACCTGCCCGCCCCTCGGTGCCGTGCCGCCGCACGTCCGCCAGTCGACCGTTATCCCCAACTGGCGCGACAACGACGCGGTCGAGGGAGAACCGGCCGCGACGACCCGGGGCCCGCCGCCGTCAGGCGGTGGCCCGCCGGGCGCACTCCCGGCAGACCGCCGCCGAGCCCAGGCCGCGCCGCCCGGCCCAGCTGCCCTGCACGACGGCGACCGGCGTGCCGCAGACCGCCACCCACGGCGGCGGGCCGTCGGCGGCCTCCCTCGGGACGGCGTGGGCCAGCCCGCTCTCCTGGTCACGGCCGGCGGCGTGGGCGGGGCCCGTCATGCCCTCAGCATGGGCGTCGCGGACCGATCGCGGCCGACGGGGCGCGGTCCCTTGATCGGCCCCGCCGCCGGGAGCAGGCTGTGACCCACAGCACACAACGGGGCCAGCCGCCAGGAGGTCGTCGTGGAAGCACGCGTCGGTGACCGGATCGTCGTCCGGTCGACACACCAGGGAGAGCCCGAGCGCACCGGCAGGGTGCTCGAGGTGAGGGGAGAGGGCGGGGGGCCGCCCTACGTCGTCCGGTGGGACCCCGACGGGCACACCGGCGTCTTCCACCCGGCCGCTGGGACCTGCGCCGTCGTCCCCGAGCCGGCGAACGGCTGAGCGGCGTGGCCAAGGAGACCGTCGCCGCACCCGGCCCGCGGCCGGCGGACAAGGTCCGGAACGTGGCCCTGGTGGGCCACGCGGCCGCGGGCAAGACCACCCTCGCCGAGGCGCTGCTGGTCGCCACCGGCACGCTGACCCGCGCCGGCCGGGTCGAGGACGGCACCACCTGCCTCGACAGCGAGGAGGTGGAGGTCCGCCAGCAGCGCTCGGTCTCGCTCGGCGTGGCCACCGTCGAGCACGACGGGCACCGCATCACCCTGCTCGACACCCCGGGCTCCCCGGACTTCGTCGGCGAGCTGCGGGCCGGGCTGCGCGCGGCCGACGCCGCGCTCTTCGTCGTCTCCGCGGTCAACGGCGTCGACGCGGGCACCGTGCAGCTGTGGGAGGAGTGCGCGGCGGTCGGCATGCCGCGCGCGGTGGTCATCACCCAGCTCGACCGCGCCCGGGCCGACGTCGAGGAGACCGTCCGGCTGTGCCAGACGATGCTCGGCACGGGCGTCTACCCCGTCCACCTCGTCGACCGCGGCCCGGACGGCAGCGTCTCCGGGGTGGTCAACCTGCTGCAGCCCGGCGCCGAGGCCCCGGACGCCGACCGGCTCCGCAGCGAGCTGATCGAGGGCATCATCGGCGAGAGCGAGGACGAGGCGCTCATGGAGCGCTACCTCGCCGGCGACGAGCTGGTCCAGGGCGACCTGATGAGCGACCTGGAGACCGCGGTCGCGCGCGGCCACTTCCACCCCGTGCTCTGCGCCGCCCCGCTCCAGGGCGTCGGCCTCGACTCGCTGCTCTACCTGCTGGTGAACGGCTTCCCGTGCCCGATGGAGCACGGCTGCCCGCCGGTCACCCGCCCCGACGGCAGGCCGGCGCCGCCGCTGTCCTGCGACCCGGACGGCCCGCTGGTCGCCGAGGTGGTCAAGACGACGACCGACCCCTACCTCGGCCGCGTCTCCCTGGTCCGTGTCTTCTCCGGCACGCTGCGGCCGGACACCCCGGTGCACGTCTCCGGGCACGGCATGGCCGACCGCGGGCACCCCGACCACGACGTCGACGAGCGGATCGGCGCGGTGAGCTCGCCGCTGGGCGCGACCCTCCGCCCGGTCGGGGCCTGCCCGGCGGGCGACATCTGCGCCGTCGCCCGGCTCACCGCGGCCGAGACCGGCGACACGCTCTCCTCGACCGACGACCCGCGGCTGGTCCCGCCGTGGGACCTGCCCACACCGCAGCTGCCGGTCGCGGTGGAGGCCGCGTCCCGGGCCGACGAGGACCGGCTCGCCACGGCCCTGTCCCGGCTGGTCGCCGAGGACCCGACGGTGCGGCTCGAGCGCCGTCCCGACACCGGGCAGCTGCTGCTCTGGTGCGTCGGGGAGGCGCACACCGAGGTGCTGCTGGAACGGCTGCGCACCCGGCACGGCGTCGCGGTCAACACCGTCCCGGTGCGGGTGCCCATGGTGGAGACCCTCGCCGGGTCGGCGCGGGTCACCGGCCGGCACGTCAAGCAGTCCGGCGGGCACGGCCAGTACGCGGTCGTGGTGGTCGAGGCCGAGCCCGGGCCGCCCGGCTCCGGCGTCGTCTTCGAGCAGCGCATCGTCGGCGGCACCGTGCCCAGCCAGTTCCACGGCAGCGTGGAGAAGGGCATCCGGACCCAGGCCGAGCGCGGCGTCAGCGGCGACCGCCCGATCGTCGACGTCCACGTCACCCTCGTCGACGGCAAGGCGCACTCGGTCGACTCCTCCGACGCGGCGTTCCAGGCCGCCGGCGCGCTGGCGCTGCGCGAAGCGGCCGGGGCGGCCGGCACCCGGGTGCTCGAGCCGTGGTGCGAGGTGCAGGTGGCGGTGCCGGGGGAGTACGTCGGTGCCGTGATGAGCGACCTGTCCGGACGGCGGGCGCGGGTCACCGGCAGCGACGCCGACCCCGAGCGCGACCGGACGACGGTGCGCGCCGAGGTGCCCGAGGTCGAGCTGCTCGGCTACGCCGGGGCGCTGCGCTCGGTCTCCCACGGCACCGGCAGCTTCACCCGCCGCCCGCTGGGGTACGAACCGGCGCCCGCGTCGCTCACCGCCGTCCCGGCCTGACGAAAGGACCCCCCTGCCCCCCGCGAGCCTGCGAGCGGCGGGGGGTGGCCGTGGGCTGCCGGTGCGCCCCCCCGGGGAGTGTCGGCGCGGGACACTAGCCTCGGGAGCCGGTGTCCAGCGGGTGCGGAGGTGTCGTGACGTCGTCCAACGGGCCGTCGGCCGCAGCCTCGGCCCGGCGGGCGTCGGTGGTGTCCGACCGCAACGTGCTGCCCGACCGGGTCTGGACGCTGCCCAACGCGCTCTCGGTGCTGCGGCTGCTCGGCGTGCCCCTGTTCCTGTGGCTGCTGCTCGGGCCGCAGGCCGACGGCTGGGCCGTGGTCGTGCTCATGGTCTCCGGCGCCACCGACTGGGCCGACGGCAAGCTGGCCCGGGCGCTGGGGCAGTCCAGCCGGCTGGGGGCGCTGCTCGACCCGGCCGCCGACCGGCTCTACATCGTCGCCACGCTGATCGCCTTCGTGCTGCGCGACGTCGTCCCGCTGTGGCTGGTCGCCGTCCTGGTCGGCCGCGAGCTGGTGCTGGGCCTGGCGCTCATGGTGCTGCGCGCCCACGGCTACCCGCCGCTGCAGGTGCACTACCTGGGCAAGGCGGCCACGTTCATCCTGCTCTACGCCTTCCCGCTGCTGCTGCTCGCCGACGGCGACGGCCCGGTCGCGGCCGTCACGGCGCCCGTGGCATGGGCGCTGACCGTGTGGGGCAGCGCCCTCTACCTCCTCGCCGGCGTCTTCTACGTCGTCCAGGTCGCCGGGCTGGTCCGGGCCGACCGGTCGGCCGGGGCCGCGCCGTGACCACGGTGCAGCGCGGCGGGGGACCACGCTCGCTGGGCGCCTCGCTGCTCGACCAGGTGCTGGCCGAGACCCTCGACCCCGCCTACGCCCAGGCCGCCCGGGCCAGGGAGGCGCGCGCCGCGGGGGAACCGGCCCCGCCGCCCCGGCGGTGGAGCCGGGGGGCACCGGCCGTCGCCGCGGTGATGGCCGTCGCCGGCGTCCTGCTCGCGGTCACCTACGACCAGGCCGCGGCCGGCGCCCAGGGCCGCGAGCAGGTGCGCGCGACGCTGGTCGCCGAGGTCGAGGGGGAGTCGGAGACCACCGACGGGCTCGCCGCCGACCTCGAGGCGCTGCGCGCCGACGTCACCGCCGCCCGCGACGCCGCGCTCGCCGCCACCGTCGTCGGGCAGCGCGCCCTCGACCGGCTCGAGGACGCCGAGCTCGCCGCCGGGGCGCTCCCGGTGAGCGGCCCGGGCCTGCTGGTCACCCTCGCCGACGCCGAGCCCGACGCCGACGAGGACCCGGTCGGCGGGACGGCGGAGGCCGACCCCCGGGGGCAGGTGCGCGACGGCGACCTGCAGCTGGTGGTCAACGCGCTCTGGGCGGCCGGCGCCGAGGCGGTCAGCATCAACGGCCAGCGGCTCGGGCCGACGACGGCGATCCGCTTCGCCGGCGAGGCGGTCCTCGTCGACTTCCGGCCGGTCACCAACCCCTACCTGGTGAGCGCGGTCGGCGACCCCGCCACGCTGCGCGGCCGGTTCCTCGCCAGCCCCGAGGTCGGCGCGCTCGCCGTCATCTCCGAGACCTACGGACTGCGCTTCGAGTTCGCCCAGGAGGACGAGCTGTCCCTGCCCGTCGGGAGCCCACCCGAGCTCCGCTCGGCCGTCCCGGTGTCCGAGGTGCCGCCCGCCCCGGCCCCCGAGCCCGCGCCGGGGGGCTGACCGTGATCCCCATCCTCGGCCTGGCCATCGGCATCGCGCTCGGCCTGCTGTTCGACCCCACCGTGCCGCTGTGGCTGCAGCCCTACCTGCCGATCGCCGTGGTCGCCGCCCTCGACGCGGTCTTCGGCGGCTTCCGTGCCCGCCTCGACGGGATCTTCGACGCGAAGGTGTTCGTCATCTCGTTCGTGTCCAACGTCGTGGTCGCCGCGCTCGTGGTGTTCCTCGGCGACCAGCTCGGCGTCGGCGCGCAGCTGTCCACCGCGGTGGTCGTTGTCCTCGGCATCCGCATCTTCGGCAACGCCGCGGCCATCCGCCGGCACGTGTTCCGGGCATGAGCGAGCAGCCACGCCCGGGTCCCGGGCCCGACGAGGCGCCCGACGACGGCGCCGGCGCCCGGCCGGCCCCGCCGCCGGAGGAGGCGCCCGTCGCCGACCCCGGGCCGCCCGCCGCGGAGGCCGCACCCCCGGCGTCCCCGCCCGAGCAACCCGCCGCCCTCGGGCCGCTGGCGCGGCTCCGCCGCCGGCGCGACCCGCTGGCCGCCGCGCTGATCGGCGTCCTCACCCTGCTGCTCGGGTTCGCCTTCGCCGTCCAGGTGCGCACCACCGGGACGGGGGAGGACTACTCGGCCCTCCGCGAGGAGGACCTCGTCCGCATCCTCGACGACCTCGACGCCCGCGAGGACCGGCTGCGCGCGCAGATCGCCGACCAGCGGACCGCGCTGCGCCAGCTCAACAGCGACGACAGCCAGTCCGCGGCCGCGCTGCAGGAGACCCAGGAGCGCGCCGAGGCCCTGGGCATCCTCAACGGCACCGTCGCCGCCCAGGGCCCGGGGCTGCTCATGATCATCCGCGACCCGGAGGGCCGGGTGCGCGTCGCCGACCTGCTCGACGCCGTCCAGGAGCTGCGCGGCGCCGGCGCGGAGACGATGCAGATCGACGGGGTCCGTGTCGGGGTGTCGACGGCGGTCACCGGCGAGCCCGGGCAACTGCGGGTCGAGGGCAGCGAGGTCGACAGCCCCTACGAGATCCGGGTCATCGGCTCGCCGCAGGACCTGGAGACGGCGATGAACATCCCCGGCGGCGTCGTCGACCGGGTCGGCCGCCAGGGCGGCACCGTCGACATCGAGCAGTCCGAGACCGTCGTCGTCGACGCGTTGCGGCAGTTGGACCGGCCTCAATACGCTCAGCCCGACACCGACGCCGGCGACTGACGCCGTGCCGGACCCCCGCCTCCGTCCCCGACGAGGAGCCGCCGCATGACCACGCCCGACGACCGCCGCTACACCGAGCAGCACGAGTGGGCCCTGCTGCAGCCGGGTGGGGGCGAGGGCGCCGTCGTGCGGGTCGGCATCACCGACCACGCCCAGGACGCGCTGGGGGACATCGTCTTCGTCCAGCTGCCCGAGGTCGGCACCGAGGTCACGCCCGGCAACGCGATCGGCGAGGTCGAGTCGACCAAGTCGGTCTCCGACGTCTACGCGCCCGTCGCCGGCGTCGTCGCCGCGGTCAACGAGGCCCTCACCGACGCGCCCGACACCATCAACGCCGACCCCTACGGGGCCGGGTGGCTGGTCGAGATCACCGTCGCGGGGGAGGGCAGCGACCCGACCGCGGAGCTGATGGACGCGGCCGCCTACCAGGCCCTGGTGGACGCGAGCTGACCCGCGCGGCGGGTCCGCACCAGCCGCCCCCCAGGCCCCGGCACCGGTCACTATGCTGCCGTCCGGGGCGCCGCGGAGCCCGCCGAGTGACCGCTGAGCCTCACCCTGTACGTTCGGTTGACCCTCGGGTCGGCCGCTGGTTCCATGACCCACGGCCCGCCGCGCTCGACGCGGCGACCGACCCGCGACGGGCCGTCCGGCCCGCCGTCCGCCGGCCGCCCGCGGCCACATCCCAGGTCCGCGGCGGTGCCACCCCCTGCACCGGAGGAGACAGACGTGCACTGCACTCGCTGTGGCCACAACAACCCCGAGGGCAGTCGCTTCTGCGCGCAGTGCGGTGCGGCGCTGTCCCAGGAGCGGATCGGCGAGTCCACCAGCGTCATCCCCAAGGTGGGTGGCGAGGACTCCGCGGAGACGCCCGAGGTCACCGAGGCAGACGCCCACGCCGGCGCGGTTGAGTCGCTGCCTGCGGGCTCGGCCCTGCTCGTCGTCAAGCGCGGCCCGAACGCCGGCAGCCGCTTCCTGCTCGACCAGGACGTCACCACCGCCGGCCGGCACCCCGACAGCGACATCTTCCTCGACGACGTGACCGTCAGCCGCCGGCACGTGGAGTTCCACCGCGAGGGTGGCGGCTTCTCCGTGCACGACGTCGGCAGCCTCAACGGCACCTACGTCAACCGCGAGCCGGTCGACGTCGCGACGCTGGCCGGGGGCGACGAGGTCCAGATCGGCAAGTTCCGCCTCGTCTACCTGACCGGTCCGCGCACGGGCGAGCCCGCCGGCGTGTGATCCGGCGCGCGGCCACGGGGACGGGGACGGTGCCGACGGCACGGACGGCGGCGTGAACGCGGTGCCCTCGCGCGCCGACGCGGCCGGGGAGCCCGACGGCCGGCACGCGCCACGCCTGACCATCGGCGAGGTGCTCAACGTGCTGCGCGAGGACTTCCCCGACGTCTCGATCAGCAAGATCCGGTACCTCGAGTCCGAGGACCTGGTGCACCCCCAGCGCACGCCGTCGGGGTACCGGAAGTTCTCCTCGGCCGACGTGGCCCGGCTGCGGTACGTGCTGGCCGCCCAGCGCGACCGGTACCTGCCGCTGCGGGTCATCAAGGAGCACCTCGAGGCGCTCGACCGGGGCGAGCCGCTGCCCGGCAGCACGCCCCCGGCCGCGCCGCCGCCCGAGGAGGACACCGACACCGGCAGCCTGACCGGCGAGCAGTTCGCGCGGGCCTCCGGGCTGGAGGCCGGGCAGCTGGCCGCCTGCGTGCAGTTCGGGCTGCTCACCCCCGACGCCGACGGCCGGCACCCGGCCGCCGACCTGCCGATCGCGCGGGCGGCGGCGGGGCTGGCCCGCCACGGCATCGAGCCGCGGCACCTGCGGGTCTACCAGAACGGCGCCGAGCGGGAGGCCGGGCTGGTCGAGCAGCTGGTCGCCCCGGTGCTGCGGGCCCGCTCGGAGGAGGCCCGCAACCGGGCCACCGAGAAGCTCCGCGAGCTCGCCGCCCTCTCCGCCCAGCTGCACGGTGCGCTGCTGGAGGCACGCCTGCGGGATCTCCTGCGCCCCTGACTCGGGCGTACCGTGGTCGGGGCCGGGCACTGAGTCCACGGCCCCGGCGCCGACCCGCCGTCCACCAGCCGCCCGTCCCGATCCACCGCCCGTTCCCGGGCCGCAGCTGAGGGAGTCCCACCGTGCAGGAACTCAGAGTCGTCGGCGTCCGAGTCGAGTTGCCCGGGAACCAGCCCATCCTGCTGCTCAAGGAGACGCAGGGCGAGCGATACCTCCCCATCTGGATCGGCGCGGTCGAGGCGGCGGCGATCGCCTTCGAGCAGCAGGGCGTGCGCCCGGCCCGGCCGATGACCCACGACCTGCTGCGCGAGGTCGTGCGCGTGCTCGGCGCGACGCTGGAGGCGGTCAACATCACCGAGATGCGCGACGGCATCTACATCGCCGAGCTGGTCTTCGGCGACGACCGGGTGGTCAGCGCCCGCCCGTCGGACGCCGTCGCGCTCGCCGTCCGCACCGGCGCCCCGATCTACGGCGCCGAGGAGCTGCTCGACGAGGTCGGCATCGAGATCCCTGACGAGCAGGAGGACGAGGTCGAGAAGTTCCGCGAGTTCCTCGACCAGATCTCCCCGGAGGACTTCGGCGCCGGCTCCGGCTCGGGCGGCGGCTCCGCCTGAGAGCGGACCCCCTCGTCCCACCGCCTCCGTGACGGACCACGTCCCCTCACCCTCGCAGGCCCGGGGTGCGCCTCCGGACGGCGCCGACCCCGGGACGGGGCCAGGGCCGGGGCGGCCGGGGCGGGTGTGACTGGTGTGACGGGAACGCGGGTTCGATGGCCCTCCGGCTCAAGCGGCGGCCGCGGTGCGCCGATACCCCTCTGATGGGTGAGTGCTGCGACACGCCGCCCTCCTCAGTTGACCCACCCCAGGGCCCGGCTTACGGTCGGCGAACAACAGCGGTGTGACACCTGCGACCCGACGCGGCAGCCGACCTGCAGCGACCCGAGTCCCGGTCCGCACCGCGGGGGACCGCGGCAGCAGCTGCGGGAGCAGAGGAGGACGCTGACGTGAGCGACCAGAGCAACGGCTCCCAGGGTCAGCTCTTCAGCGACGCTGCCGTGGGCGCGCCGTCCTACGACGAGGTCGACAGCGACCTCGTCGGGTACCGCGGCCCGACGGCGTGTGCCGCTGCCGGCATCACCTACAGGCAGCTCGACTACTGGGCCCGTACCGGTCTGGTCGCCCCGTCGGTGCGCAGCGCCACCGGCTCGGGCACCCAGCGGCTGTACTCGTTCCGCGACATCCTGGTCCTCAAGGTCGTCAAGCGGCTGCTCGACACCGGCGTCTCGCTGCAGAACATCCGCAAGGCCGTCGACCACCTGCGCAACCGCGGTATCAAGGACCTCGCCAACGTCACCCTCTTCTCCGACGGCGCCACCGTCTACGAGTGCACCTCCGCCGAGGAGGTCGTCGACCTGCTCGCCGGCGGGCAGGGCGTCTTCGGCATCGCCGTCTCCGGTGCGCTGCGCGAGCTCTCCGGTGAGCTCGCCGAGCTGCCCGCCGAGCGCATCGACGGCGCCCCGGTGCACACCGCGGACGACGAGCTCGCCGCGCGTCGTCGCCGCCGCGCCGCCGTTTAGGGGAGACCCCCGACACGAGGGCACCGGCGCCGCGGGTGCCCTCGTTCGTCCGTCGGTGACCTCGGCGATCTCGCACGTGTGGAGCTCGGCAGCCGAACGAGATCGCCGATCTCACCGCCCGCTCAGCCGCTGGTAGCGTCGATGTAATGGCGGACCGTGCCCCAGAGCCCCTGCCCGCACTCGCCGCGCTGGACCCCGCGGGGTCCTTCGCCGACCGGCACATCGGCCCGCGACCGGACGAGACGCAGGCGATGCTCGCCGCCGTCGGCCACCCGACGCTGGAGTCCCTCGTCGACGCCTGCGTGCCCGAGGGGGTGCGCGACCGGACGCCGCTGGACCTGCCGCCGGCCGCCGACGAGTCCACCGTGCTGCGGCTGCTGCGCGAGCGCGCCGAGGCCAACGAGGTCTACACCTCCATGATCGGCCTGGGCTACTCCGGCACGGTCACGCCCGCGGTCATCCAGCGGACCATCCTGGAGAACCCCGCCTGGTACACCGCCTACACGCCGTACCAGCCCGAGATCAGCCAGGGCCGGCTCGAGGCGCTGATCAACTTCCAGACGATGGTCGCCGACCTGACCGGCCTGCCGGTCGCCGGCGCCTCCATGCTCGACGAGGCCACCGCCGCCGCCGAGGCGATGACCCTGGTGCGCCGCGCGGGACGGGCCACGGCCGACGCGGTGTTCGTCGTCGACGAGGACACGCTGCCGCAGACCCTCGCCGTCCTGCGCACCCGTGCCGAGCCGCTCGGCATCGGGCTGCACGTCGCCGACCTCTCCGCCGGCTGGCCGACCGACCTGCCCGACGCCGGCGCGTTCGGCGTGCTGCTGTCCTATCCGGGGGCCAGCGGCGCCGTCCGCGACCACCGGACCCTGGTCGCCGCCGCGCACGAGGCCGGCGCCGCGGTCGTCGTCGCCGCCGACCTGCTGGCGCTGACGTTGCTGGAGGCGCCGGGGGAGTGGGGCGCCGACGTCGCCTGCGGCAGCTCGCAGCGCTTCGGCGTCCCCATGGGGTACGGCGGGCCGCACGCCGGCTACCTCTCGGTGCGCGAGGGCCTGGCCCGGCAGCTGCCCGGCCGGCTCGTCGGGGTCTCGGTCGACGCCGACGGCGACGTCGCCTACCGCCTGGCCCTGCAGACCCGCGAGCAGCACATCCGCCGGGAGAAGGCGACCAGCAACATCTGCACCGCCCAGGTGCTGCTCGCCGTCATGGCCGGCACCTACGCCGTCTACCACGGCGCGGAGGGGCTGACCACGATCGCCGCACGCGTGCACCGCAGCGCGCAGACCCTGGCCGGCTGGCTGCGCGCCGGAGGACTGGACGTCGTCCACGACCGCTTCTTCGACACCGTGCACGCCCGGGTGCCCGGGCGGGCCGCCGAGGTGGTCGCCGCCGCGGCCGACCGGCGGGTCAACCTGCGGCTGGTGGACGCCGACACCGTCGGCGTGGCCTGCGACGAGACGACGACGGTGGCGGTCCTGCGCACCGTCGCGGAGGCCTTCGGCGTCCCGGCGGACAGGACCGACGAGGGCAGGGCGTCGCTCGCCGACGGCGGTGCGGACGCGCTGCCGGCCGAGCTGCGCCGCCGCAGCCCGTTCCTGACCCACCCGGTCTTCTCCGCGCACCGCTCGGAGACCGCGCTGCTGCGCTACCTGCGCTCGCTGGCGGACAAGGACCTGGCGCTGGACCGCACGATGATCCCGCTGGGGTCGTGCACGATGAAGCTGAACTCGGCGGTCGAGATGGCCGCGATCACCTGGCCGGAGTTCGCCCAGCTGCACCCGTTCGCCCCCACCGAGCAGGCCCGCGGCTACCGGCAGCTCATCGACGAGCTGTGCACCGCGCTGGCCGAGGTCACCGGCTACGCGGCGGTCAGCGTGCAGCCCAACGCCGGCTCGCAGGGCGAGTTCGCCGGGCTGCTGGCCATCCGCGGCTACCACCGCTCCCGCGGCGAGGCGCACCGCGACGTGTGCCTCATCCCGTCCTCGGCGCACGGCACCAACGCCGCCAGCGCGGTCATGGCCGGCATGCGGGTCGTCGTCGTGGCCTGCGACGAGGCGGGCAACGTCGACGTCGCCGACCTGCGGGCGAAGGTCGACCAGCACGCCGACCGGCTGGCGGCGATCATGATCACCTATCCGTCGACGCACGGGGTGTTCGAGGCCGACATCCAGGAGATCTGCGGGGCGGTGCACGACGCCGGCGGGCAGGTCTACGTCGACGGCGCCAACCTCAACGCGATGGTCGGCCTGGCCAAGCCCGGCCGCTTCGGCTCCGACGTCAGCCACCTCAACCTGCACAAGACCTTCTGCATCCCGCACGGCGGCGGCGGCCCCGGCGTCGGCCCGATCGGCGTCCGGGAGCACCTGGTGCCGTTCCTGCCCGGCCACCCGCTGGTGGACACCGGCACCCAGGGCCCGGCGGTCTCGGCCGCGCCGTGGGGGTCGGCGGGCATCCTGCCGATCTCGTGGGCCTACCTGCGGCTGATGGGCCCCGACGGGCTGCTGCGGGCCACCGAGCACGCCATCCTGGCGGCCAACTACGTCGCCGCCCGGCTGGGCGAGCACTATCCCGTGCTCTACACCGGCGCCGAGGGGCTCGTCGCGCACGAGTGCATCCTCGACATCCGGCCGCTGACCAAGGCCACCGGCGTCACCAACGACGACATCGCCAAGCGGCTGGTCGACTTCGGCTTCCACGCCCCGACGATGAGCTTCCCGGTCGCCGGCACGCTGATGGTCGAGCCGACCGAGAGCGAGGACACGGGCCAGCTCGACCGCTTCGTCGACGCGATGGTCGCCATCCGCGCCGAGATCGAGAAGGTCGCCACGGGGGAGTACGACCGCACCGACAACCCGCTGCGCAACGCCCCGCACACCCTCGCGATGGTGGCGGGGGAGTGGGACCGGCCCTATCCGCGCGAGACCGCCGTCTACCCGGTGCCGGCGCTGCGGGGCCGCGGCTACCTCTCACCGGTGCGCCGGGTCGACCAGGCCTACGGCGACCGCAACCTGGTCTGCTCGTGCCCGTCGCCGGAGGCCTTCGCCGAGCCCGTGTCGGCCCCGGGGCCGGCGGCGCACGTCCCGGACCGTGCGGAGGGTGCCCCCGACGACCTCGGGACGGCGGCCGACGCCGTCCCTGCGGGCGCGCAGGCCTGACGACCGCCGCCTGCGGGCGGCACCCGGCGAGCCGGGCGGGGCGGGACGCGGCGCCTGCACCCGCCCGGGGCACGGACGGTGCCGACGAGCGGCGCCGGTCGAGGACCGGGGCCGCCGCTCCTGCGCGTCTCACCTTCTACCGTTATGCCCAACAAAGGGTTGCTTCTAGAGCGGTGCCCGCGCGAGGGGGCGAGGAAGGACAGCTGTCCAGGGAGCTCCGGTGGTCGCCTCTGACGCGGCAGCACCCGTCACAGGCGACGACGGGCCGACACCCGTGGCGCGGGCCCCGGGCGCATGGGGGCCGTGGTCGGCGGCGGGACGGTGATCAACCGCGGGTGGGCACCGGCCGCGCCGGAGTTGATCATGGGCCCGGCGCAGGCGACACGCGGGAACGCGCCGCGGCGGGCGACGACAATCCCATGATCATGATAGGCAGCCGGCCCGGTACCCGCCCTCAACCGTTATCCCCAACATCTGGCAAGCGAACCCGGCCAGCTCCAACCGCACATGTAGACAAAAGACCGAAGTCAGATCTTGCGCAGCAGGACCCGGCGCACCTCGTGGTCGGCGGCCTTCTGCAGCACCAGCCGGGCCCGCGAGCGGGTCGGGGCGATGTTGTCGCGGAGGTTGGGGCCGTTGACCGCCGCCCAGATGCCCAGCGCGGTCTCGCGGGCCTGCTCGTCGGTCAGGCCCGCGAAGCGGTGGAAGTAGGCGCTGGTGTCGGCGAAGGCCGTGCGCCGCAGGGCGAGGAAGCGCTCGACGTACCAGCGCTGGAGGTCGGTCTCGGCGGCGTCGACGTAGACCGAGAAGTCGAGGAAGTCCGAGAGGAAGACCTCGGGCGCCCGGCCGTCGGCCCGGCGGCCGGCCTGCAGCACGTTGAGCCCCTCGAGCACGAGGATGTCGGGCCGGTCGACGACCTGCCGGCGACCCGGGACGACGTCGTAGGACTGGTGGTCGTACAGCGGGGCGCTGACCTGGCCGCGGCCGGACTTCACGTCGGCGAGGAAGCGCAGCAGCGCCCGCCGGTCGTAGCTCTCCGGGAAGCCCTTGCGGCCGAGCAGCCCGCGGGCCTCGAGCTCGGCGTTGGGCAGGAGGAAGCCGTCCGTGGTGACCAGGTCGACGCGCGGGCTGCCCGGGCCGGCGGTCAGCAGGGTCTGCAGCAGCCGGGAGGTGGTGCTCTTGCCGACGGCGACGCTGCCGGCCACCGCGATGACGTAGGGCACCTTGGCCGTCGAGTCGCCCAGGAACTCGCTGCGGGCCGCCCACAGCCTCCGGCTGGCCTCCACGTGCAGCCGCAGCAGCCCGGCGAGGGGCAGGTAGACCGTCGCCACCTCGTCGAGGTCGATCCGGTCGCCGAGGCTGGCCAGCGACTCCAGCTGGGCCGCGTCGAGGGGCAGGGAGCCGCCCGCCGCGAGCGCCCGCCACGAGTCGCGGTCGAACACCGCGTAGGGCGACACCTGGGGCCGTTCCGCGGCCGTCACGCCGCCCATCCCACTCCTGTCACGGACTCCATCGTGCCGTCCCGCCCCGGCGGCTCACCCGCCCGGGTGGGGCAGGGGCGCCGGATCGGCGGTGGAGCGGACGTCGTCCCCCAGCCCGTCTAGGGTGCCGGTGTGTCCGTGCCCGCCGGCCTGCTCGAGCGCGTCGAGCGGTACTTCGCCGCCGCGCCGCTGCCGGACGCACGCATCGAGTCCGCCGGTGGCCTCGACGTGCCGGTCGGGAGCCCCACGTGGCCCTATCCGGCGCGGCCGCGGCCGGGGGAGCCGGTCGGCGCCGACGACGTGCGAGCCGCCGTGGCGCTGCAGGAGGCCGCCGGGCTCCCGGTGGCCGTCGAGTGGGTCTGCGAGGACGCGCCCACGGTGGAGGCCGCCGTCCGCACCGCGGGGCTGACCGTCGGCTCGTCGCCGCTGCTGGTCGCGGCCGACCCGGTCGAGCTGCTGCTGCCCTGGGGCGTGCGGCTCTACCTCGTCGGCGCCGACGACCCCGACCTGCCGCGCTACGAGCGGCTGGCCTCGATCGCCTTCGCCAACCCGGGGCCGCGCTCGGAGGCCGGTGGGGCCGCGGTCGGCGTGGCCGTCGGGTCGCCCCGCACCGCGGTGCTGCGCGAGCGCATCGCCACCGGCCGCACCGTCATGATGGTGGCGGTGGAGGGAGGCGAGCCGGTCGCGGTGGGCACCCACCACCCGGTGGACGTCGACGGCACCGAGATCACCGAGATCGCCGGTGTGGCCACCCTGCCCCGGTTGCGCGGGCGGGGCCTCGGTGCGGGACTGGCCTCGGCGCTGACCGCCCACGCACGGGAGACCGCCGAGCTGGTGTTCCTGGTCGCCGGGGACGACGACGTCGCGCGGGTCTACGAGCGCACCGGCTTCGCCCGGTTGGCCACCGTGGGCGTCGCCGACCTCGCCGACGCCTGCTGAGCCGCCGTTAGGGCGCCGGGGCGAGCGGGACCGCCGCCGCGGCGGCGTCCAGCGCGCCGCTCGCCGCGTCCCACCCGACCGACCGGGGCACCTCGCTGAGCAGCACGACCACCCGCCCGCCGACGACGCCCACCGAGTGCAGGTGGCGCTGGCCGCCGAGGCAGCACATCCAGCCCTGCTTGACCCCGGCGCCGGGCAGCGTCCCGAAGACGCCGAACTCCTGGTCGAACCCGTCCGAGGCGATGGGGGTGGCCGCGCGCATCCAGCCCAACAGCGTCTCGGCGTCGTCCGGGTGTGCCACCACGGGCAGCCGGGCGAGGAAGCGGGCCAGGTCGTTGGCGGTCGTCGTCGTCTCGCCCCACTGGCCCCACCGGCGCGGCGGCGCGGTGCCGGTCAGCCCGTAGCGGACGGCGACGTCGCTGACGGCCCGAGCACCGCCGAAGCGCACCCAGAGGTCGGACGCGGCGGGGTCGTTCGAGCCGCGGATCATGACCTCGAGCTGCGCCCGGTCACCGGGCGTCAGGACGATCGCGCCGGTGCGGGCGCGGTGCAGCACGTCCTCGGCGATGAAGAGCTTCACCAGCGAGGCGGTCGGAAACGGGCGGTCGGCCAGCTCGTTGCCCGCCGTCCGCGCCAGCACCTGCGCGGTCACGGCCTCGGCCGCGCGGATGGAGACGCCCGCCTGCCGCTGCTCCTGCTCGGCGACGACGACGGCGAACGCGCCCACGCCACCCTGCGCGGCGGTCACCGCGGGGACGACGTCGGCGGGCGCGGGGAGCTCCGGCACGGCGGGCGCAGGGGGCTCGGGCGCAGGGGGCTCGGGTGCTGGGGGCTCGGGCGCGGGCTGCTCCTGCACGGCGGGCGCAGCGGGTGCCGGCGCGGCGGGTCCGGGGTCCTCCTGCGCGGTCGCCCACCCGGGGACGCCGAGCCCGGCGACCAGCAGCGCGAGCAGGACCAGGGACACCACGGCCGCCGGCGCGCTGCGACGGGCACGCCGGGGCGCGCCTCCGTGTGCCGCGGTCGCCCCCATGGCACCATGCTGCCCAGCTCAGCGAGCAAGTACGACAACCTTCAACGACCCCGCCGGGTGTCGCCGCACAGCGCATCCGGCCGGTCGCACCGCGGTACGAAACGTAGCCGTTCAGCCCTGTTCGTAGGTGCCGACGAGGACGGCGCGGGCCAGGGTGTGGCTGAACAGGTTGAAGCCGAGGAAGGCGGGGGAGGCGTCCGGCGGCACCTCGAGCCGGTCGACGTCCACGGCGTGCACCGTGACGAAGTAGCGGTGCGGTCCGTGGCCGGCCGGGGGAGCGGCACCGACGAAACCAGGGAACCCGGCGTCGTTGCGCAGCTGGACCGCGCCCTCCGGCAGCCCTGATCCCGACCGGTCGCCGGCGCCGCTGGGCAGCTCGGTGACCGAGACCGGGATGTCGGCCACCGCCCAGTGCCAGAAGCCGCTGTGGGTGGGCGCGTCCGGGTCGAAGACGGTGACCGCGAAGCTCCTCGTCCCCTCCGGGAAGCCCGACCAGGACAGCTGCGGCGAGCGGTCCTCACCGCCGGCGCCCATGACCCCGCTGACCTGCGGCTTCTCCAGCGGCGCGCCGTCGGTGACGTCGGCGCTGGTCAGCTGGAAGCCCGGCACCTGCGGCAGCAGGTCGTAGGGGCTGGGCGGCGTCGGGCGGTCGGCCATGGACGGGCTCCTCGGGTGTCGTGGGACCGGGGCGGGGACGGGTGCTCCCGCGCCGACCCTAGGAGGACGCCGCCCTCCCCGCCCGTCGCAGGTTCGGGACGGGGCCGCTCTCGGGCCGGTGAACAGCCCGTTTCCCGGCCGGGCACGCGCCCGCGGACGCCGGTAGCGTCGGGCCGTGCTCGGTCTCCCCGGCTCGATCCGTGCCTGCCTGTTCGACCTCGACGGCGTCCTCACCCGGACCGCGACGGTCCACATGGCTGCCTGGAAGCGCACCTTCGACGAGTTCCTGCGTTCGCGCGACCCCGGGGTGCCCGAGTTCTCGCAGCAGGACTACAACCGCTACGTGGACGGCAAGCCGCGGCTCGACGGCGTGCGGGACTTCCTCGCCAGCCGCGGCATCACGCTGCCCGAGGGCACGCCGGACGACCCGCCGGACGCCGCGACCGTGCACGGGGTGGGGCTGCGCAAGAACCAGCTGGTCCACGCCGAGCTCGCCGAGCACGGGGTCGAGGTCTACCCCGGCTCGATGCGCTACCTGCGCGCGGCCAAGCAGGCCGGCCTGGCCACCGCGGTGGTCACCGCGTCGCGCAACGGCGCCGAGGTGATCGAGGCCGGCGGCTTCGCCGACCTGATCGACACCCGGGTGGACGGCGAGGTCGCGGCGGCGCAGGCGCTGCGCGGGAAGCCCGCACCCGACACCTTCCTGGCCGGCGCCCGGGCGCTGGGCGTGCCGCCGGCCGAGGCCGTCGTCTTCGAGGACGCGCTGGCGGGCGTGGCCGCCGGCCGGGCGGGTTCCTTCGGCTACGTGGTGGGCGTCGACCGGGTCGGGCAGGCCCAGGCGCTGGCCGCCTCCGGTGCCGACGTCGTCGTCACCGACCTCGACCAGCTGCTGGAGGGGTCGTGACCGAGGGCCGGCCCACCTTCCCCATCGAGCCGTGGGCGCTCACCGAGACGGGGCTCGACCACTCCGCGCTCGCCGTCCACGAGTCGGTCTTCGCACTGTCCAACGGGCACATCGGCATGCGGGGGTCGTTCGAGGAGGGGGAGCCGGTCGTCGTCCCGGGGACGTACCTCAACGGCTTCTTCGAGGAGCGGCCGCTGCCCTACGCCGAGGCCGGGTACGGCTTCCCCGAGCAGGGCCAGACGGTCGTCAACGTGACCGACGGCAAGCTGATCCGGCTGCTGGTCGGCGACACCCCGCTGGACCTGGACTACGGCGAGATCGTCGAGCACCGGCGGACCCTGGACCTGCGTCGCGGCCTGCTGCGCCGCTGCACCGAGTGGCGCTCGCCGAACGGCCGCGTCGTGACGGTGACGAGCACCCGGCTGGTCTCGCTGCGCCGCCGGTCGATCGCCGCCATCGAGTACAGCGTCGAGTGCACCGACGGGCAGGGCGACCTCTACATCGCGCTCCAGTCGGACCTGCTGGCCAACGAGCCGGTCGACAGCGGCTCCGAGGCCGACGACCCCCGGGCGGCTGCTGCCCTGGCCCGCCCGCTGCTGAACGAGATGGCGGTGGCCCGGGGGCAGCGCGCGGTGCTGGTGCACCGCACCCAGCGCAGCCGGCTGAGGATGGCCGCCGGCATGGACCACGTCGTCGAGGTGCCCGACACCTCCACGACCGACATCGAGGCCACCGACGACCTCGCCCGCTTCACCCTCGCCGCCCGGCTGCCGCAGGGCTCGTCGGTGCGGCTGATCAAGTACCTCTCCTACGGCTGGTCCTCCCGGCGCTCGGCGGCGGCGCTGCGCGACCAGGTCGAGGGTGCGCTGGCCACCGCCAAGTTGGCCGGCTTCGAGCGGCTGCTGCGCGAGCAGCGCGAGGTGCTCGACGAGCACTGGCAGCACGCCGACGTCGAGATCGAAGGGGACGACGAGCTGCAGCAGGCCGTGCGGGTCGGCGTCTTCCACCTGCTCCAGGCCGGCCTGCGCGCCGAGCGCCAGCCCATCCCCGCCAAGGGCCTGACCGGTCCTGGCTACGACGGGCACACCTTCTGGGACACCGAGACCTACGTGCTGCCGGTGCTCACCTACATCGCGCCTCACGCCGCCCGTGACGCGCTGCGCTGGCGGCACTCCACCCTCGAGTTGGCCCGCGAGCGGGCCCGGGTGCTCGGCCTGGAGGGGGCGGCCTTCCCCTGGCGGACGATCCGAGGCGAGGAGACGTCGGGCTACTGGCCTGCGGGCACGGCGGCCTTCCACATCAACGCCGACATCGCCGACGCCGTCGTCCGGTACCACAACGCCACCGAGGACGAGGAGTTCGACCGGGACCACGGCGCCGAGCTGCTGATCGAGACCGCCCGGCTGTGGGCCTCGCTGGGTCACTTCGACGACGAGCACGGCTTCCGGATCGACGGCGTCACCGGTCCTGACGAGTACACCGCCGTGGTGGACAACAACGTCTACACGAACCTCATGGCGCAGCGGAACCTGCGCGAGGCGATCGCGGCTGTGAAGCGCCAGCCCGACGTGGCCGGCCGGCTCGGCGTCACCGGGGACGAGACCACCCGCTGGGACCGGGCGGCCGCGCTCATGGCGGTGCCCTACGACACCCGGCGCGGCGTGCACATGCAGTCCGACGCCTTCACCCACCACGAGGAGTGGGACTTCGAGGCGACCCCGCCGGACTGCTACCCGCTGCTCCTGCACTACCCGTACTTCGACATCTACCGCAAGCAGGTGGTCAAGCAGGCCGACCTGGTGATGGCGCTGCACCTGCGCGGCGACGCCTTCACCCACGAGGAGAAGGTCGCCGACTTCGCCTACTACGAGGCCCGGACGGTGCGCGACTCCTCCCTCTCGGCCACCCAGCAGGCCGTGGTCGCCGCCGAGACCGGCCACCTGGCGCTGGCCTACGACTACTGGGGCGAGGCCACGCTGACCGACCTGCAGAACCTGCACGGCAACTCCGGGCACGGCCTGCACATCGCCTCGCTGGCCGGGGGCTGGACGGTCGCCGTCGCAGGGCTCGGCGGGATGCGCGACCACGGCGGGCAGCTGGCCTTCGCGCCCCGGCTGCCCGACCGGATCACCCGGCTGCGGTTCCGGCTGAACTACCAGGGCCGGCTGCTCGTCGTGACCGTCACGCCCACCGAGGCGACCTACCGGGTGATCGAGGGCGACCCGCTGGACGTGCAACACCACGGCCGGCGGCTCACGGTGACCGAGGACGAGGTGACCGCCGCGATCCCGCCCGCACCCGAGGTGGCGCCCGTGCACCAACCGCACGGCGTGGCGCCGAGGCGGCGCGGCCGCCGCTGAGCAAGGACCACCCTCCCCCACGCCTCGGAGAAGGACCCCGTCCCCCTCACCGCTCGCAGGCTCGCAGGCTCGCCTCCGGACGGCGCCGACCCGGCCAGGGCCGGCGGACACTGCCGGGTCGGGGAGGACTAGCCGAGCAGCCACCAGCCGCCGAGCAGCAGCGCGCCGACGTCGACCAGCAGGAACAGCCCGACCCACAGCAGTGCCGGCAGGCGGGTGAGGCGGGCCAGCTGGTCGGCGTCGGAGTCCGGTGCGGCCCGGCGCCGCCGGGCCCGCTGCAGCTCGAGCACCGTCTTCGGTGCGGCCAGCAGCAGGAACCAGGTGCCGGCAGCGGCGAAGGCGGCCTGTCCGGACGGCGGCAGCCAGCGTGTCACGGCCACGACGACGGCGCCGGTGGCCAGCACCGCCCAGAGCCCGTACCAGTTGCGGATCTGCACCAGCAGCAGCGCCAGCAGGCTCAGCAGCGCCCACAGCAGCCCGACGGCGTGCCCGGCGGCCAGCAGCGCCGCGGCGCCCAGCCCGAACAGCGCCGGCCCGGTGTAGCCGGCGGCGCAGGTCAGCACCATGCCCAGGCCGGTCGGCCGCCCCGCCGACACGGTCAGACCCGAGGTGTCCGAGTGCAGCCGGATGCCGGCCAGCCGCCGCCCCGCGGCCAGCGCCACCAGCCCGTGCGCGCCCTCGTGGGCGATGGTCACGACCGTGCGGGCCGGCCGCCACAGGGCAGGGGCCCCGACGACGACGGCGGCCGCGACGAGCGCACTCACCAGGACCGCCGTCGGCAGCTGGGGCAGGGGAGTGGTCACGCGGGTCCAGAACCCCTCGACGACGTCCACACCGGGGAGTCAACCGCACGCAGCTGTGAGTGCTCGGTGGTCCCGTCGGACCGCTGACCCGCCGATGTGCAGGAAAGACGCGTCTCTCCCCCTGACGTCTTGCGTCCGTTATCCTTAACGACAACTCAAATCAGATGAACACGAGCTGGACGAAGCGCATCGACCATGCCGGAGACGACCGCGAGGATCGGGCCGTGGACGTCGTCTCGACGCTGCCGGCCTTCGTGCTGGCGGTGCTGCTGATCTCGGCCTCGCCGGGGCCGGCGATGGCGCTGATCGTCCGCCGCGCGGCGCTGCGCGGACTGCCCGCCGCCGTCCCCACGGTGCTGGGCCTGGAGCTGGGGCTGTACGTGTGGGCGCTGGTCGCGGGCGCGGGGTTCGCCGCCCTCGTCGCGGCCTCGGAGGTGGCCTACCTGGTGCTGCGGGTGGTCGGTGCCGTGGTGCTGCTCGTGCTCGGCGTGCGGGCCTGGCGCGCCGCGTGGCGCGACACGGGGGAGGAGATCGCGGTGCCGGTCCGGCCGACGGCGCGCGGCTGGTGGAGGGGCTTCGGCGAGGGCCTGCTCGTGCAGCTGGCGAACCCCAAGGCCGCCGTCTTCATGATCGCCTTCTACCCGCAGTTCGTGCCGGCCGAGGGCCCGGTGTTCGCGACGACCGCGCTGCTCGGTCTCCTGCAGATCATGCTGGAGACGGGGCTCTACCTGGCCCTGGCCGCCGGCGTCGCCAGGGCGGGCGACTGGTTCCGCCGGCCGCGGATCCGCCGTCGGCTGGAGGCCGTCAGCGGCACGGTGCTCGTGGCCCTCGGCGTCCGGGTGGCCGTCTCCACTCGCTGAGCGGGGTCAGCCGGTCGTCGTGGTCAGGTCGACGGCGTTCCTGCACGGGCGCGACCCGCTGAGCCCACGGCATGTCGGTTGCCGGGGCCGGCGCCCGGCCACCGAGGAACTCGACCCGCGCCGGGACGGCGTCCACATCGACGACCTCGATGCTCAGCAGCACGCGGCCCCGGGGGGCGGACTCGACCGATCCGTCAGCCACGATGCCGAGCTTGGAGTCGCCCAGCTGCAGGCCGAGGTAGGACGCCGGTCAGGCCGTGTAGAAGCGGGCCAGGCGCTCGAGGTCGTGGGTGACCATCATCGGGGTGACGCTGTTGGGCACGGGCTCCTCGGCGTGGGCTCGCGGGGGAGACCGACCGCCGCCGGTGGACTCATCGCTCGACGGGTCGGCGGCGCAGCCCCTCGCCGAGGAGCACGAACGCCAGGACGGCGGCGACGAGGAACAGCGACGGGAAGACCAGCAGGTGCGGCGCCAGGGTGACCCGTTCCTGCGCCTGCTGGAGCTGGATGCCCCACGACTCGACCGGGCGCTGCAGCCCCACCCCGGCGTAGGTCAGGATCGCCTCGCTCGAGATCAGCACGCCCGCGTAGCCGCTGGCGAAGACGACCAGCGGCCGCACGGCGTGCGGGAGGACGTGCCGCCGCACCACCCGCAGCGGCCCGGCACCCAGAGCACGGGCAGCAGTGACGAAATCCAGCTCCCTGGTCTGCTGGGTGCTGGTCCGCACGAGCCGCACCATCGGTGGCCAGCTGAACAGGGTCAGGACGACGATCACCTGCAGCAGGCCGCGCTCGCGGGTGGCGCTCAGCAGCACGAGGCCGCCGAGGACGATCGGGATGCCCGACCAGACATCGGTGATCCGCGAGACCACGGTGTCGAGCAGGCCGCCCGCGTAGCCGGCGACGGTCCCGAGGACGACGGCCAGCAGCCCGGCCCCGAGGACGACGGCGACCGCCAGCAGCAGGGACGCCCGCGCGCCGTGGACGGTCCGCGCGAGGTAGTCGCAGCCGAACAGGTCGAAACCGAACGGGTGCGCCCAGCTCGGCGGTCCGACCGAGCGGGAGAGGTCGCAGTCCCTCGGGTCGGCGTCGGTGAAGAGCCCGGGCGCGACGGCCATGGCGGCGAGGAGGGCCAGCAGTCCGCCGCCGAGGACCAGGAGCACGGTGGACGGCCGCCGTCGGGACCTGGGGGAGAGGGCACGGGCCGGCGGCACCCGGGGAGTGTGCCGGACCCACTGGTCCGCGTCGACGCACCCCCACGCACGGTGGCTGACACCATGTGCCGGTGATCGACTTCGTCGCCCGCCGCGCCGTGCAGATGGTGCTGAGCCTGTGGGCGGCGCTGACGCTGGTCTTCGTCACGATCACCGTGCTGCCCGGTGACCCGGTGCGTGGGCTGTTCCCGGACCGGCCGCCGCCCCCGGAGCTGTACGCCGCGCTGACGGCCCAATACCACCTCGACGAGCCGCTGCCGACCCAGTACGTGCTGTGGCTGGGCGACGTCCTCACCGGCGACCTCGGACGCGGCTTCCCGGTCGACGCGCGTGGCGACCCGGGCGGTGGCCCCCTGGTGATGGATCTGGTGGCGGCCACGCTCCCGGTGAGTGCGGTCATCCTGGTCGGGGCCCTGCTCGTCCAGACGCTCGTGGGCGTGGTCGCCGGGGTGCTGAGCGTGGGCCGGCCGCGCGCGGGCGCCGGGGTCTACGCCACCGCGCTGCTGCTGGTCGGGACCCCGGTCATCGTGGCCGCCGCGGCGCTGCGGCTGGTGGTCGGCTGGCAGTGGGAGTGGCTGCCGATGACCGGCGCGTCGGGGGAGCCGGACACGTACGTCCTCCCGGTGCTCGCCCTCGCGGCGCTGTCGACCGGTTACGTCGCGCTGATCACCCGTGCCGAGCTCGTCGAGACGCTGCGGGCGCCGTACGTGCAGGCGGCCCGCGGTCGCGGGCTCCGCGACCGGCGGGTGGTGGCGGTGCACGCGCTGCGGCCGTCGCTGACCTCGGTGGTCACCTTCCTCGCGGCCAACGTGGGGCAGTTGGTCGTCGGGCTCACGGTGGTGGAGGGCATCTTCGGCATGCCCGGGCTGGGCGGGGCGCTCATCGGCGCGATCGCCGACCGCGACCGGGCTCTGCTGCTCGGGCTCGTGGCGGTCGTGATGGCGGTGGTCATCGTCGCCAACGCGGTCGCCGACGTCCTCGTGGCCGCGCTGGACCCGCGGATCCGCCTCACCGCGGCCCGGTGAGGCTCTGCGGCGGACTTGTCGACAGCCGGGGAGGGCTGCCTCCCCGTTAGTTGACATAATGTTCATTATCGGCGGTGAGTTCGGGAAGAGTTCAGAGGGGGTCCCGGGCCTCGCGCGACGAGCATGCCGGTGCTTCGACGAGTCGCCGTGCCAGCGGCTCACCGAGGTGGCGACTCGGCATCGGCCGACCGACCCGACGGACGTCGACGCCGATGTCCGTCCGTGCATCGGCAGCTGCGGACGTCAGTCGCCGACGCGCGTCACGGTCGGCGAGCGCCTGACGCTCGGCCTCGTGACGCCGGTGACCTCGCCATCCCGGGCCCCGCGCGCCGGACGGCTCTCCTCCGGACCGGCCCGCCCCACCGTGCGCATCGGGCGGTTGGGACGGCCAGGTCGACCTCGCGCCATGAGACCTCCTCGCGCTCCCGCCACTTCCCCGACCGAGCCTCACCTCGATGTTTCGTCACCGTGACGTTATGACGGATAGGTGGGGGCCGCCGGGCCCTCGGAGCGTCAGCTCGCGCCAACAGCCGCCGGACCCGCATCCCACGTCCTCGTGCGCGACCACCACGCCGGCGAGCAGAGCGACGTCCGTGGACGGGGGCACCGCGCCCTCGGCGATCGCCAGCCACTGCGTCCACAGCACGGGGACTGCGAGGAGGACCGTTCGGGCCACCCAGGGCTTGCCGGACACTCCCGGGCGCCTCCTCCCCGGGCGGTCCGGCCACCTGTGACCCACCTCCCCTTCCGTCACTGTGACGCTGAGCCGGAAAGGAGGTGACTCGACGGGCGCGCGCCACGGGTGCTGCCTAGGGTCGGAGACATGCAACTCCGACGCCCGATCGCCGCACTCGTGACCGCCTTGGCGCTCTTCGGAGGCGGGGCGACGATGACCGCCTGTCAGGCAGCCGGGCAGGACCAGAACGACGGCAGCACCGACGAGAACGTGCCGCCGAACGTCGAGACCGACGACGAGTCGGATCCGTCGCAGGACAACGTGCCCGACCTGTCCGACCCCGAGGGCGGTGTCGAGCAGGGCAACAGCAACGACGACGCCGACGACGGCTGACCCGCCGGGCCGGTGCGGTCAGCCGGCGGCGCGCTCGGAAACCCAGAGCCTGTCGAGCCGCCCGGTCGACCGCACCAGGTCCTGCAGGGAGCGCTCGAGCTCGGCCTTGGTGTGCCGCTCGCCCAGCAGGGTCTGCACGTCCTCGATCGCACAGCGCAGCTGGTACAGCCGGTCCTGCAGCCCGTCGAGCTCCGCGCGGGTGACCAGCACGACGTCACCGGACAGGCCGGCCTTGGCCGTCGCGGACCGCTGTTCGTAGGCCCGCTGCCGGCAGGCCTGACCGCAGTACTGGCGCGGCCGCCCGACCGACCCCTGCTGGGGCAGCACCCGGCGGCACCAGCCGCAGCGCCGCTCGCCGCCACTCCCCTCCCGGGGGCTGGGCAGCCCGGTCCCGGTCGTCGCCTCCTCGTGGATCGTCCGGATCGTGTCTCGCTCTCCCACGCTGCGCACCGTAGACGCAGGCACCGACAGGAACCGCAGAACACGCCCGACCGCCGGCACGGGCAGTCGACCCACCGGGCGGGACGGACGCGTCCCCCTCGCCGGACGGACGGGTCCCGCCCGCCGGGCCGGCCGAGGTCGCGGACGGCGCGTCGACCAGCAGCGTTAGCGTGTCGCCGTGGGTCCGGTCCGGTACGCGTTCCTCGACGCGCCGACCCCCATCGCGATGGCCCACCGGGGCGGGGCGATCGAGCACCTGGAGAACACCATGCCGGCCTTCGAGGCGTGCGTGGCGATGGGCTACCGGTACCTGGAGACCGACGTCCGGGTGAGCGCCGACGGGGTGCCGGTCGTCTTCCACGACCCCGCCCTCGACCGGGTCACCGACCACAGCGGGCGGGTCGACCGGCTGACCTGGGCCGAGATCTCCGGCGCGCGGATCGGGGGGCGGGAGCCGGTCCTGCGGCTCGAGGAGCTGCTCGGCGCCTGGCCCGACGTGCGGTTCAACCTCGACATCAAGGCACCGGGCGTGGTCGGCCCGCTGGCCCGGACGGTCCGCCGGCTGGGCGCCGAGGGCCGCATCTGCCTGGGCTCGTTCTCCGACGCCCGGGTCGCCGCGGCCCGCCGGGTGTTCGGGCCGGGGGTGTGCACCTCGCTGGGCCCGCGCGGGGTGGCGGCGCTGCGGCTGTCCTCCTACTCCCCCCGTGCCGCCGGGCTGGTGGGCATCCCCGCCGGCTGCGCGCAGGTGCCGCTGCAGCTGGGCGGCCGGGCGCTGGTCGACGAGCGGTTCGTCGCCGCGGCGCACGCCCGGGGTCTGCAGGTGCACGTCTGGACGGTCAACACCCGGGCCGAGACGGAGGCGATGCTCGACCTCGGGGTGGACGGCGTCATGACCGACCGGCCCGCGATGCTGCGGGACATCCTGATCGCGCGTGGGCAGTGGGTGCCGCGGTGAGCGGGATGGTCCGTTCGTGGCGGCCGCGCACGCCGCCCCGGCCCGGCGACCCCGCGGCGCTCGTGCGCCCGGACGACCCGGAGTGACTCGCGGGAGCTGGCCGTCGCCGCCGCGCTCACCCGCGGGCTGGCGCCGCTGCGCGCCGGCGAGCCCGCCTCCCGGTCGGCGCACGTCGACCCGACCCGCCCGACGACGGCGACCGCGGCCTTCCCTGGCGGCGTCGTCCCCGGCGACATCCCGGCATGACCTGCCCCTGCTGGACGCCCCCCATCGCGGCTGACACCCTGCCGCCGTGACGACCGCCGCCACGACCGGGCCGACCAGTCCCCCCGCCGACCGCGCGCTGCGCCGCGAGCGGTTCGGCTGGTACTCCTACGACTGGGCGATGTCGGTGTTCAACACCAGCATCACCACCGTCTTCCTGGGGCCGTACCTGACGTCGGTCGCGGAGGAGGCGGCCGGGCCCGACGGCCGGCTGGGCTTCCTCGGGCTGTCCATCCCGCCGGGCAGCTGGTTCTCCTACGTGCTGTCGGCGTCGGTGCTGCTGCAGGTCCTCGTCCTGCCGCTGACCGGCGCCGTCGCCGACCGGACGGGGCGCAAGCGGGAGATGCTGGCCGGGTTCGCTGCGCTCGGCGCGCTGGCCACCACCGGGCTGTACTTCGTCGCCGACGGCCGCTACCTGCTCGGCGCGGCGCTGTTCGTCGTCGCCAACATCAGCTTCGGCGCGGCGACCGTCGTCTACTACTCGTGGCTCCCGGACCTGGCCGGGCCGGACGAGCGGGACGCCGTCTCCAGCCGCGGCTGGGCGTTCGGCTACGTCGGCGGGGCGCTGCTGCTCGCCGTCCACCTGGGGCTGGTGCTCGGGGCGCCGTCCCTGGGGCTGACCACCGGCGAGGCGGTGCGGATCTGCCTGGCCACGGCGGGCCTGTGGTGGGGCGCGTTCACCGTCTTCACCGTCTCCCGGCTGCGCAACCGGCCGGTGCGGGACACACCGGACCGGCCGCGCAGCGGCTTCCGCCAGCTGGCGACGACGATGCGCGAGATGCGGGCCTTCCCGCTGACGCTGTGGTTCCTCGGCGCGTACCTGCTGTTCAACGACGGCGTGCAGACCGTCATCTCGCTGTCGGCCACCTACGCCACGGAGGAGCTGGGCCTGGAGCAGTCGGTGCTGACCGGCGCGATCCTCATGGTCCAGGTGGTGGCCATCGCCGGCGCGCTGGGCCTGGGGCGGCTGGCCGGCCGCTACGGAGCCAAGCGGGTCGTCCTGGGCGCGCTGATCGCCTGGATCGGCGTCCTGCTGGCCGCCTTCTCCCTCCAGGCGGGGGCGGTCGGGCAGTTCTACGCGCTGGCCGCCGTCATCGGGCTGGTGCAGGGCGGCACCCAGGCGCTGTCCCGGTCACTGTTCAGCCAGCTCATCCCGGCGGGCAAGGAGGCCGAGTACTACGGCTTCTACGAGATCAGCGACCGCGGCACCAGCTGGCTCGGCCCGCTGGCGTTCGGGCTGACCTACCAGCTGACCGGGTCCTACCGGCTGGCCATCGTCAGCCTCGTGGTCTTCTTCGTGGCCGGCTTCGTCGCGCTGGCCGCGCTGCCCATCCGCCGCGCGGTGGTCGCGGCGGGCAACACCCCCCCGGAGCGTCTGTGACCGAGCCGGCGAGGTCACCGATGAGCGGAGCACCCGGTGGCGCAGGGGCGACGAGCGCCAGCGAGGAGGTCTGGTGACCCCCCTGACCGACCCGGACGGCGCCCCGCTGCTGTCCGCCGTCCCCGCCGCCGGCGACCGCCGCCGCCACCCGGCACCGGCGCACCTGCGGTTCTTCCACGGGCCGATGGACTGCGGCAAGTCCACGCTGGCCCTGCAGGTCGACCACAACCAGAGCCGGCAGGGACGCCGGGGCCTGCTGCTGACCCAGGGCGACCGGTCGGCGCAGCCGCAGATCAGCTCCCGGGTGGGGCTGTGCCGCGAGGCGCTCGAGGTGGCGGCCGGCACCGACCTGCGGTTGCTGGTGCGCGACCACTGGGCCGCCGGGCACCGGGTGGACTACCTGATCGTCGACGAGGCGCAGTTCCTCACCTCGGGGCAGGTCGACCAGCTCGCCGAGCTCGTCGACGAGTCCCACGTCGACGTGTACGCGTTCGGGCTGACCACCGACTTCCGCGCGCGGCTGTTCCCCGGCACCCAGCGGCTGCTCGAGGTCGCCGACGACGTGCAGCGCATCCAGGTCGAGGTGCTCTGCTGGTGCGGCCTGCCGGGGCTGCTCAACGCCCGGGTGGTGGACGGCGAGATGGTGCGCGAGGGCGAGACCGTCGTCGTCGCCGACACCGCGCCCACGCCCGCGCCCGACGCGCGGGACGCCGAGGTGCACTACCAGGTGCTCTGCCGGCGCCACCACGTGCTGGGCCAGCTGGGGCCGACCGCGGCCGGCCCGGGACAGCTGGCGCTGCGCTGACCCGGGCCCAACCGGCGGCTGAGGACCGGGAAGCGCTCGTCGTCCACCGGACCGCCCCACAGCGCCGGGTCGGTCAGGGGGACGACGTCGGCCTCCTGCCGGACGGTGCCCCAGCAGCCGGGCGACCTCCGCCGCGGCCAGTCCCCCGCCGGTGGACCACCGCCCCTCGACCAGGAGCAGTCGCCCGCCCGGCGCCAGCAGCCCGGTCCAGCGCGCCAGCGCCGCGGCGGGGTCGGGCAGCGCCCACAGCACGTGCCGGCAGAGCACGACGTCGACCGACCCGGGCGGCACCGCCGGGACGGCGGCGTCGTCCACCCGGAACTCGACCGCCACGCCGGCGGCTGCGGCCTTGGCCCGTGCGCGCGCCACCATCGCCGGCGCGAAGTCGACCCCGACGACGTCGTGCCCGTCCTCGGCCAGCAGGACGGCGAGGCTGCCCGTGCCGCAGCCGACGTCGAGCACCCGCGCCGGCGCGGCCGGCAGCAGCGGGACCAGGAGCGCCCGCCACGCTCCGCGGACCGCCGGGTCGGTCAGCCCCTGGTCCGGCTCGGCGTCGAACCGCTCGGCCTCGGCGTCCCACTCCCCCGGTGTCGTCACGGCCGCCAGGGTGCCCGGTGACAATCTGCATGTCCCCCGGAGGGGGTGGTCGACACCCCCATTACCACCCCATGCGATGATGTGGCACCGATTCCGCGGAATCTCTCCGCGAACTCTGTCGTTGGTCCATGTGATCCCGCCGTGCAGTGGGTAGATCCCTGCTGCGACGGTGAGTCCGGACCGACACCACCAGCACGAGAGGACGGTGTGCCATGGGCGAGCGTTCCCTGCGGGGCAGCCGACTGGGCAGCGTGAGCTACGAGACCGAGCGGAACACCGCACCGATCGAGCGGCAGTACGCGGAGTACCGGTGCCCGTCGGGTCACCTGTTCACCGTGCCCTTCGCGGACGACGCGGAGCTCCCCGACACCTGGGAGTGCAAGTTCGACGGGGCGGCCGCCAAGCTGGTCGGTGGCACCGAGCCCGCGCCGAAGAAGGTCAAGCCACCGCGGACCCACTGGGACATGCTCCTGGAGCGCCGCTCGGTGGAGGACCTGGAGGAGGTCCTGGCCGAGCGCCTCGAGGTGCTCCGCGGCCGGCGGACCCGCGCCAGCTGACAAAGGACCCGCACGACAGCGGACGGCCCCGGTGGGATCCCCACCGGGGCCGTTCCACGTCCAGGGCCGGGAGCCCGTCACCCGACCGGCCCCAGCCGCCCGGCGCGCGACCGGGACGCGCGGGCCCGGTCAGGGGCGGTCGTCGCGGACCGGCTCGTCCCGCACGACCTCGCCCTCGATGACCAGCGGCCGCCCGTAGTGCGACGCGTGCGCGCCGGAGCCGGACGGCCCGCCCAGGGGCCCCTCCGCGCGGGCACTGCGCACCCGCACCGGCCCGCGCAGCTGCACCGGCAGCCGGGAGGCCACCACGCGGCCCAGCAGCCCGCGCACGAGGAAGCGCGTCGGCGGCAGCAGGCACAGCAGCCCGACGACGTCCCCCAGGAAGCCGGGCAGCACCACCAGCAGGCCGCCGACGGCGATCAGCCCGGCGTCGCCCAGGGCCCGTCCCGGCGCCCGGCGCTCGCGGGCGCGCTCCCGCAGCTCGGTCAGCGCCCTCGCGCCCTGCCTTGCCAGCAGCACCCACCCCAGGGCGGTGGTGGCCAGCGTGGCCAGCACCGTCCAGCCCACGCCGATCCACGACGCGACCAGGACGAGGACGACGACCTCGGCCAGCGCCCACAGCCCGACCAGCACGCGCACGCGGTGTCCCACGGTTCTCCCTCTGCCCGCACGCGGCGGCGGTCCGGGTCCGCCTACCGGACCCCGGTCGACCGCCTGCCATCGCGAGCTCGTCCGGGTACGGGACGGCGGGCCCGGACCGGCAGCCGGTCCTGCAGGCCCCACCAGGTGACCCGTACCAACGCCTCCTGAACGATCGAGCGGCTCATCTTGCTCCGCCCGAAGGTGCGCTCGGTGAAGGTGATCGGCACCTCGACCACCCGGGCGCCGGCGCGGACCGCCCGCCACGCCCAGTCGACCTGGAAGCAGTAGCCCTGGCTGGCCACGTCGTCGAAGGGCAGCCGGTCGACCAGCTCGCCGCGCACCGCCCGGAAGCCGCCGGTGGCGTCGGCCAGCGGCAGCCGCAGCGACCAGCGGGTCCACAGGTTGCCCCCGCGGGAGAGCAGCAGCCGGTGCAGTGGCCAGTCCTCCACCCGGCCGCCGGGCACGTAGCGCGACCCGAGCACCAGGTCGGCGTCGTCCAGCGCGGCCAACAGCCCCGGCAGCTGCTCTGGGTGGTGCGAGCCGTCGGCGTCCATCTCGACGAGCACGTCGTAGCCGCGGTCCCGGCCCCAGCGGAAGCCGGCCACGTAGGCCGGGCCCAGGCCGGACTTGGTGGTCCGCCGCAGCACGTGCACCCGCGGGTCGAGGGCCGCCAGCTTCTCGGCCAGCTCCCCCGTGCCGTCCGGCGAGCCGTCGTCCACCACGAGGGCATGCGCCTCGGGGAGGCTGGCGTGCAACCGCTCGAGGATCGGCTCGAGGTTCTCCACCTCGTCGTAGGTCGGGACGACGACCAGCACCCGGCCCCGGCTCACGCCGCTCCCCCGCGGGTCCGGCGACGGCGCAGCGCGGGCACGGCCACCGCCAGCAGCGCGCCGGCGCCCAGGGCACTCAGCAGCCACTCCGGCCCGGCACCGAGCCGCTCGGCGAGCGTGCGGGAGTCGCGCTGCGCGATCTCCTCGACGAACACGGCCGGCTCGAACAGCCCCGACGCCGCGGCCACCGAGCCGTCCGGGGCGATGACCGCCGAGATGCCGCTGGTGGAGGCCAGGGCCACCGACCGGCCGAACTCCACCGCCCGCACCTGCGCCGCGGCGACCTGCTGCTCGCTCTCGGCGCTGTAGCCGAAGGTGGCGTTGTTGGTCTGGACGACGAGCATCCCCGCACCCGCGCGGACGGCGTCGAGCACCAGGCCGTCGTAGACCACCTCGAAGCAGATGACGTCGGCGACCCGCGCCCCGCCCAGCTCCAGCACGCCCACTTCGTCCCCCGCGGCGAAGTCGCGGCGCACCAGGTCGACCTTGTCGCTGAACAGGCGGAAGAAGTCGCGGGCCGGGATGTACTCGCCGAACGGCACCGGGTGCCGCTTGACGTAGGTGTCGCCGGGCCCGCTCCCGGGCTCCCAGACGATCGCGGTGTTGCTGACGAACTCCCCGGGCCCGCTGACGACGGCGCCCACCAGGATCGGTGCGCCGATCGCGTCGGCGGCCCGGCTGATCTCCCGGGCGGCGTCGTCGTTGCGGTACGGGTCGATGTCGGAGCTGTTCTCCGGCCAGACGACGAGGTCGGGCTGCGGCTGCTCCCCCGCCGCCACGGCCTCTGCGAGGCCGATCGTCTGCTGCACGTGGTTGTCCAGCACCGCGCGGCGCCGCTCGTTGAACGCCAGGCCCGGCTGCGGGACGTCGCCCTGCACGACCGCGACCGTGCGGGTCGGCCCGCCCGCGGTCAGCGAGGAGCCGGGCAGCGGCAGCCAGGCCAGCCCACCCAGGGCCGGCACCGCCAGCGCGCCGACCGCGGTGAGCGCCGCGGCCCGCCGTCCGCCCCGGCGCAGGGCCAGCACGGCGGCGGCCAGCAGGGTGCCGGTGAGCGCGAGGGCGAACCCGACCATCGGCACCCCGCCGTAGGCGGCGAACGCCAGGAACGGGCCCTCCGTCTGGCTCAGCCCGAGCCGGCCCCACGGGAACCCGCCGAACGGGAACCGGCCGCGCAGCGCCTCCTGGCCCACCCACAGGGCCGCCGCCCACAGCGGCCACAGCGGCAGCCGCGACGTGGCGGCCGTCGCCGCGCCGAGCAGGGCGAGGAAGACCGCCTGCGAGCCGGCGAGGGCCAGCCACGGCAGCGCGCCGACGAAGATGCCGCTCCACGACAGCAGCGGCACGAAGAACGTCAGGCCGGCCACCAGGCCCAGCCAGGCGCCCGAGCGCGCCCGCTGCCCGTGGACCGCCAGCGCCAGGACGGCCGGGCCCAGTGGCGCCAGCAGCGGCAGCGAGGCGCCGGGGAAGGCGAGCAGCAGCAGGACCCCGGCGACGACCGCGAGCAGCGTGCGCCATGCCACCTGCCCACCCACCCGGCGCCACCGGGACGCGCGCGCGGCAGCCGGCCCCGGCGGCCCGGCGGGCCGCTCCACGGTGCCGGTCGGCGTCGCTGACGGCACCCGCGCCTCCCGTGCACCGTGCGGCCGGGAGCCCCGGTCGCTGGCCTGCCCCGAGCCGGTCGGACGGGGTCGCGCCCACCGGCGTGGGCGCCGGCGGTCCGCGACCCAGCATCCCATCCCGACACGGACCCGCCGATGCCCGCGTCCGGGGTCCTCCGTCCGTGTCGGCCCTGGGGCGCGCCGGCGGCGGTCCGCGGCCCGGACGGCGCACCCGGGGCCGTCCGGCCGGTCACTGGCGGCGAGCGGCGGGTCGTCGTCCGGGCGTGCGGGGCCGGGCGGACCTCCGTCGGGAGCCCCCGAGGTCCAACTACAGCCACTGTAAGGACCGGGGCGCGGTAGTCCGCCGACTGCGCGGGCGGTGGAACGGACCGGGACCCGTTGGTGACCTACCCGGCGGAGCCCCCGACCGGGACGCCGGCCACCAGCAGCTGGCGGCAGGCCGGCCGAGCCCGCCCGGCGAGCACCCCCGACAGCGTCTCCGTCGTCGCCCACAGCGCCAGGTCGGCGGGCGCGCCCACCGCCAGCGGCCCCTGCGGGTGCTCCGCGCGGACCGCGTGCCAGCCGCCGTGCGTGGCCGCGTCGAACGCGTCGAAGGGCCGCAGCCCCGACCCCGGCGTGCGGTGGTCGACCGCCGCGTGCACCCCGCCCCACGGGTCCAGCGGGGTCACCGGGGCGTCGCTGCCCAGGGCGAGCGCCACCCCGGCGTCCGCGAGGTCGGCGAACGGGTTGGTGCCCCGGGCCCGGTCCACCCCCAGGCGCTCGGCGTACATGCCGGCGTCCCCACCCCAGGCCGCGTCGAAGGCCGGCTGCACGCTGGCGACCAGCCCCCAGTCGCGCAGCCGCCCCACCGCCGCCGGGGACACCATCTCGACGTGCTCGAGGCGGTGCCGGCAGGCCCGGACCGCCGCCGGTCCCAGCTCGTCGACCACCGCGCCGACCGCGTCGAGGACCTGGTCGACGGCGGCGTCCCCGATGACGTGGAAGCCGGCCTGCACGCCCGCGCGGGTGCAGGCGCGGAGGTGGTCGACCAGGGACGCCGTCTCGAAGCGCAGGTGCCCGGCGGTCCCGGGTCGGTCGCTGTAGGGCCGGTGCAGCGCGGCGGTGTGCGAGCCCAGGGCGCCGTCGCAGAACAGGTCGCCCCCGGCGCCGGCCAGGCCCAGCTCGCGCACCAGGTCCAGACCGCCCCGTTCGGCGAGCTCCCCCCAGTAGCCCACCACGCGGGGGCCGGGTTCGGCGGCGGCGATCGCCAGCAGCCCGGCCAGGTCCTCGGCGCCGGAGACCTCGGGGCCGGCCATCTCGTGCAGGCTGCCGACGCCCAGGGCCGCCGCGGCCGCGCGGGTGGCGCGCTGCGCGGCACCGCGCTGGCCGCGGTCCACCGCGCCGTAGGCCGCCCGCCGGGCCGCGTGGTGGGCGTCCAGGCGCAGCTGCCCGTCCGGGGAGAAGCCGGGCAGGTCGGCGATCCCCGGGACCCGGTCCAGCAGCGCGGTGGAGACGGTGGCGGAGTGCACGTCGACCCGGGCCAGGTAGGCCGGCCGGTCGCCGACGACGGCGTCGACGTCCGCCCGGGTCGGCGCACGCCCCTCCGGCCAGCCCGTCTCGTCCCAGCCGGTGCCGAGCAGGACACCGGCGGCCGCGACCGCGGCGTACGCCCGCAGCGACGCGACGGCCTCGGCGAGGCTCGAGCTCGAGTGGAGGTCGAGACCGGTGAGCGCCAGACCGGTCGCCGTCGCGTGCACGTGGGCGTCGACGAACGCCGGGGTGAGCAGCGCCCCCTCCCCCGCGACCGTCCGGGCGCCGGCCGGCGCGTCGGCCGCGCCTCCCAGCCAGACGATCCGGCCGTCCTCCACCAGCACCGCCCGGCCGGCGCGGTCGCCGACCGTCACGTCGGTGACCAGCAGGCGTTCGGTCACGTCCCGTCCCTTCGTCGCGGGGGGCGCCGGCCGCGCCCGGGGAAGGACACCACGGCGCCCGCGCGCCGTCCCCGCGGGGGGTCCCGTCCGGTGGCCGCGCACCCGCTCCAGCGGTAGGCAGGACGGCGTGACGGCCGCCGGCGGGGACCTGCGCACCGCCCGGCTGCGGCTGCGCGCCTGGACCACCCGCCGCGACGACCTGGCCCGCCTGGTGGACCTCTACGGCCGGCCGGAAGTCACCCGCTGGCTCGGCGGCACGCCGTCGGTCCCGCCGGTCGAGCTGGTGGCCCGGTGGCGCGCGGTGGCCCGGTCCGACGACCGTTTCGGGGTCTGGGCGGTCGAGCTCGCCGGCACCGCCACGGTGGCCGGCACGGTGCTGCTCAAGCCGCTGCCCCACGGCGTGGGCGAGGTGGAGGTCGGCTGGCACCTGCACCCGGACAGCTGGGGGCACGGCTACGCCACCGAGGCCGCCCGGGCGGTGGTCGACCGGGGGTTCGAGGCGGGGCTGCCGGAGGTCTACGCCGTCGTCCGGCCGGGCAACACCGCGTCGGTGGCGGTGTGCACCCGGCTGGGGATGACCCCGCTGGGCCGGATGCGCCGCTGGTACGACGTCGAGCTCGACGCCTTCCGGCTCATGGCGCCGGTCGTCGTCGACTGAAGGGGGACCCCTGAAGGACCCCCTGCCCCCCTCCGTTCGGAGAAGGGGCCCCGTCCCCCTCGCCCCTCGCAGGCTCGGAACGAGCCTCTGGACGGGGCCTGCGGGACCCGGCAGGAGTCCGCCCTTCAGCGCGCGCGGCGGCGCAGCATCCTCCGGGCCCGCGCCAGGCGGTTGCCCTGGGGGCGGGTGCCCCGGACGTCGCTGTGGTCCAGCCGCGCGGCCTCCTCCAGCGTCGGTGCGGTGCCGCCCAGGTGGGCCGGCTGCCACCACAGGTCCTCGGGCCCGGCCGGCGGCTGGGGGTAGGTCCGCTGTGCGTCGTCCAGCAGCGTCTCCATCGCAGCGCGGATGCGCTGCAGCAGCTCGCGGGGCGCCTCCCCCGGCTCCGGGCGGATCGGCTCCCCGAGGACGACGGTCACCGCCACGCCCCGCCGGAGGTCGATCGGGTGGTGCTTGGTGAACGACCGCTGGCCGCCCCAGACCGCCGCGGGGAGGACCGGGACGGCGGCGTCGATCGCCATGCGCGCGGCGCCGGCCTTGAGCTCCTTGAGCCGGAAGCTGCTGCTGATCGTCGCCTCGGGGAAGACGCCGACCACCTCGCCGTCCTTGAGCGCCCGGACGGCGCGGTCGAACGCGGCGGCACCCGCCTTCCGGTCGACCGGGATGTGGTGCATCGCCCGCATGAACGGCCCGGAGACGCGGTTGGCGAACACCGAGATCTTGGCCATGAAGCGCACCAGCCGGTGCTGCTGCAGCGCCGCCAGGCCGAGGAAGGTGAAGTCGAGGTAGCTGACGTGGTTGCTGCAGATCACCGCGCCGCCCGACGCCGGCACGTGCTCGGCGCCGCGGACGTCGAAGCGGAAGCGCAGCAGCCGGAACACCAGCAGCGCGAACCGGATGACGAGCCGGTAGGGGCGATCACGGCGGTCCGGGCGGGGACCGAAGAGGTCCCGGCGGACGACGTCGCGCCAGCTGGCGGTGTACATGGCGGGACGATAACCGCCGACCTCACCCGCCGCCGGGTCGGGCGTGCGTCACCTCGACGGCGGCGCGCACCACCGCGGTCAGGTCGCCGGTCTCCGCGAACACGCGGCGCTGCAGGTCGGCTCCCGTGCCCCGGTCGAGCACCGCGGCCACCCCGTCGGCCACGCGCCACTCGTCACCGGCGGCCGCCAGCGCCGGGCGCACGTGCTTGAGCAGCGCGGCCACGACCTCCGCGGCCGGCGCGGGACGGCCGGTGGCGGGGTGCACGAGGTCCCCGGTCAGCCCCGAGCGGCTGGCCCGCCAGGCGGCCAGGCGCACCACCTCGGTGCGGACGGCAGGCGCGGCCACCCCGGCCCGCCACTCCCCCGCGGCGGTGTCGACCAGGCCGCGCACCAGCCCGGCCAGCGTGACGGCGTCTGCGGCGCGCAGCGCGACGTCGGCGACGCGCACCTCGACGGTGGGCCACCGCTCGGACAGCCGGGCGTCGAAGTACACCATCCCGCTGTCGACGATCGTCTCCGTCGCGATCAGCTCCGCGATCAGCCGGTGGTAGGCGGCGGCGTCGGCGAACAGCTCGTTGGGCCCGGACGACGGCCAGCGGTTCCACGCCTGGGCGCGGTAGCTGGCGTGCCCGCTGTCCCGGCCCAACCAGAACGGCGAGTTGGCGGTCAGCGCGGTCAGCACCGGGAGCCACACGCGGATCCGGTTGAGGACCCCGACGCCCTCCTCGTCGTCTTCCACGGCGACGTGCACGTGGCAGCCGCAGGTCAGCTGCTCGGCCGCGGTCAGGCCGAAGGTCTCGGCCATCTGCGTGTACCGCTCCCCCGGCGTGGATTGCGGCTCGACCCGGACCGGCGAGCTGGCCAGCGCGGCCACCCGGGCGCCGACCCCGCGGGCCGCGGCGTCCGCCCGCTCCCGCCAGTGCTCCAGGTCGGCGGCGACGTCGTCCAGGGCGGTGCAGACGCGCGTGCCGAACTCCAGCTGCTGGGTTTTGAGCTCGGGCACCAGCCGGGCGGCGGGGTCGTCGACCGCAGCGGTGTCGCCGTCCTCCCGCTCGGCGCGGTCGTGCTCGTCGACCGTCTCGCCCTCGCCGCGGCGGGCCGCCACCTCGAGCGCGGCGGGGCCGAGCGGGACCGGTCGCCCCGAGGGGTCGACGACCAGCAGCTCCTCCTCGACACCCACCGTCCGCACGCCGACCAGCATCGCCAGCCTGCTGCGGTGCCGCGCGGCGAACGGCGAGGGGGTGTTGCGTTGGTGCCCTGGCGCCGCAGGCGCCGATGAATATGCAATTGTGTTGCTTTTGTTGGGCATAACGGTAGACTGAACACATGACCGACCGGTGGGCACCACCACTCCCGGCGATGCCGGCACCGCCACCCGAGCGGGCGTGGCGGCGGCTGCCCGTCCCACCCGGCTACGAGGCCCAGTGGCGCCGGCTGATCGACGCCGCGCTCGAGGTCGGCATGGGGCCGGACTCCCTCGTCGAAGAGGGCATGGACCCCATCGTCGCGGCCCGCGACTGGAAGCCGGCCACCGTCGCCCTCTACAGCAAGGTGGCCCGCTACGGCGGGATCGCGCTGCCGACGGTGCGGACGCCGGAGCCCGACCCGCAGACCCTGGAACTCCGGCCGCTCTCGCAGATCAGGAGCGAGGACCCCGAACACCTGCGCACCGTGGCGTGGTGCGCGCTGGCCCTCGGCTGGCCCGGGACCGTCGGCCAGTTCCGCTCGCTGCGCCGCGACCAGGTGCACCCGACGGCGCGACGCGTCGTCGTCCGCACCGAGGACGGCGAGTGGTCCGTGCCCGGCGCGCTGACCGCGTGGCACGCCTGGGAGTCCTGCCGCGCCCGGTTCCCCGCACTGGCCGACAGCCCCTGGGTGCTCCCCGCCCTGCGTCGCGGGCCGGGCCTCGCCTCCGCCGTGGGCGCCCAGCTGTCGACGCAGGCGCTGCAGGTGACCTTCGCCAAGCACGCCGTCCGGACCGCGCAGCAGCTGCGGATGACCGCTCCCCCGTCGCGGCGCGAGTGGGCCGAGGCGCTCGCGGTGCAGTACCTGACCCTGTCCTACGACTCCTACCGCCGGCTCGCCCTGGCCGGCGGCGCCGAGCCGGTGGCCCCACGCGGCGCGGTGCGCGCCAAGCGCAGTGCCGCCCGGGCGGCGCGGGAGGCCGAAGGCCACCGGTCCTGAAGGGACCGGACCCCTCTCCCCCGTTGTTGTTTGTCTTTCTGTTGTCGAAGTTGATTGCATTGTTGGGGATAACGGTAGTGCGTGGCGCAGGTCGGCCCGCGCTCCGCGACGGGGCCGCGTCAGAGCAGCGGCAGCTGCTCGGCCACCGGCTCGGTGCGAGTGCACGTCGGGCCGGCCCCCACCCGGGTCGCCGGCAGGCTCCCTGCCGGGAAGTCCTTGTCCCCGTCGCCGGAGGTGCCGGCCGGGCCGCCGGCCCCGCGAGCCCCTTCCCCGGCCGGCCGGTCGAGCCCGTGGCGGGCCAGCAGCGGCGCGACCCGCTGCTCGAGCCAGCTGCGGTACTCCGGCGCCGCCACCGCCCCGCGGCGGTAGAGCTGCTGGTAGCGCGGCACCAGTGCCGGGTGCTCGCGGGCGAGCCAAGCGGAGAACCACTCCCGGGCGCCGGGGCGCAGGTGCAGCGGGACGACGGTGACGCCGGTCGCGCCGGCCTCGGCGATCGCCTCCACCGCGGCGTCGAGGTCGGCCACCCGGTCGGTGAGGCCGGGCAGCACCGGGGCGAGGAAGACACCGCAGGACAGTCCGGCGTCGGCGATCGCCCGCACCAGGTCCAGCCGCGCCCGCGGGCTCGGCACGCCGGGCTCGAGCGAGGCGTGCAGCTCGTCGTCCCAGATGGCCAGCGAGACGCCCAGCCCGATCGGGACGTCACGGGCCGCGGCCGCCAGCAGCGGCAGGTCCCGCCGCAGCAGCGTGCCTTTCGTCAGGATGGAGAAGGGCGTGCCGGAGCCGGCCAGCGCCGAGATGACCCCGGGCATCAACCGATAGCGGCCCTCGGCCCGCTGGTAGGGGTCGGTGTTGGTGCCCAGCGCCACGTGCTCGCGCTGCCACGATCGCCGGGACAGCTCGCGGCGGAGCACGTCGACCAGGTTCGTCTTGACGACGACCTGGCTGTCGAAGTCCTGACCGGTGTCCAGCTCCAGCCACTGGTGCGTGCCGCGGGCGAAGCAGTTGTGGCTGACCACGCCATTCGCGACGAAGTCCCCGGTGCCGGTGGTGATGTCGTACATCGGCACCTCGAGCCCCAGGTCCTGCACCTCCACCACGCGGAGGTCGGCGTCGCTCTTGACCGCGATGCCGTTGAGCGAGCACTTGCGACGGATCGCCGGGTCGACGAGGTGGATGAACCGGAGGTGCTCCCGCAGACCACCGCGCAGTCTGACCGTCCCGACACGGTTGGCCAGGCCTCGGTCCTCGATCACGGCGTCGAAACCGAGGATGGTGAACGCTGCTCTCGTCCGGTCGAGCATGTCGTCGTCGGCGTTGCTCACGCGGAGGACGTGCTGGCTCCGGCTGCCCTCGGCGTCGAACACGCCAGCGAGGAAACCCCGCCGCCAGGCATCCGAGCTGACCGCCGGCCACGCCACGAGCTGCTCGATCCGGGCGACCGACGTGGCGGCGGAGGTCCGGATCGCCGTCATGGCCCGTCGTTCCTCGGACGCCGGCGCGAAGAGGAAGCGGTCCGTGTGCACTCCCTCGGCGGCGAGGTAGTCCTGGGCCCGGTCCAGCGCCTCGACGTCGGCCAGAGCGAGGCGGAAACGGTGCACGTCGCCGTGACGTCGGCCGACCCGCTGGTAGCGGTACGCCTTCAGATGCGCGTCCCCGCGGACCATGCCGCTCAGGTAGCCGCGGCGGTAGTCCGCACAGGGCTCGAGCGACTCCGCCGACTGGCCGAGCCCGAGCAGTTCGTCGTTGGTCGTCAGGTGTGGTCGGCGTTCCCGCCCTGCCATCGCCCCGGTGATGTGCTTCCAGCCACGGCCAGTGAGGAAGCGGTGGTCGCCGCTGGCGACCAACTCCGTGCCGTCGGCGAGACGCACACGGTACGCGCGCTTGACCGTCGACCACTGCGCCAGCACCTCGGTCGTCACGTAGTGCCGGTAGGTGCCACGGCGCTCGGTCCCGACGATCCGGTCGCCCACCCGCAGGTCCACGATCGCCTTCCGACGGCCGTCGGCCATCAGGACGAGCGTGTCGCCCCGTAGGCAGTAAACGCAGGCATGCGAGCAGCCCCGGTAGGGGTTGATCGTCCAGCGGAACGGCACCGCCGAGTCGGCAGGCACCTCGTTGAGCGCGCTCTTGCTGCGCACCTCGTGGAAGGTCAGCCCGGGGAACTCCGGCACCTGGACGCTGCGCAGCAGGCCGCGCACTGTCGGCATGCCCGGCAGCGCCGCCGGGTCCTCGGCATCCAGCCGCTGCGCGTCCCACCGCATGACCGCCATCCGAACACACGTTCGACCACGTGTCGAGCCGGCGCGTCAGGCGGCCGGGCCCCGCGGCGGGTCGACGACGTCGGCCCGGACGAGCACCGCCCGCCGGGCGGCCTGCGCGAGCGCGGCGGGCCCGGCGCCGGGTGGTACGCCCACCGCCGACGCGGCCCGCGGCACGGCCGCCAGGTAGACGCCCAACCCCGCGGCCGCCGCGGCGGCTTGCTGCGCGCCCTCGATCGCGACCGCCCGGGCCCGCACCCGCTCGCCGGCCAGCCACAGGTCCACCTCGGCGGGGGTGCGCAGGTTCCACCACCACGTCGTGCGGTCCGCGGCCCCGACCAGCACCCACACCGTGGCACCGTCCCGGACGTACTGCGTTACCACTTCGTGCGGCCGGCCGGTGCGCCGGCCGTGGTACCGCACCACGCCCAGCCGTCCCCCCGGTCGGCGGCCGAGCCGGGAACGCAGCAGGCGGCGCAGCACCGGGTCGGCCAGCCGGTTGGTCAGCGCCGACCCGGTGGACACGACGGCAGGCTAGAGCGGCGGGCGGTCCTCGTAGAAGGTGGAGAGCACCACCGTCGTCCGGGTGGTGACCTTGGCGGTCTGCCGGATCGTCCGCAGCAGCGCCTCGAGTGCGTCGGGGGACGACGTCCGCACCTTCAGCAGGTAGCTCTCCACCCCCGCCACCGAGTGGCAGGCCTCGATCTCGGGCAGGTGCGCGAGCAGGGAGGGCGCCTCGTCCGGCGAGGCGGCGTCGGTCGGGGTGATCGCGACGAACGCCGTCAGCCCCAGGCCGAGCGACCCGGCGTCGAGCTTGGCGTGGTAGCCGGTGATCAGCCCGCGCTGCTCGAGCCGGCGCACCCGCTGGTGCACCGCCGACACCGACAGGCCCACCCGCTCGGCCAGCTCGGTGTAGCTGGCGCGCCCGTCCCGGGCCAGCGCGGCCAGCAGCGCGCGGTCGACGTCGCCGGAGGTGAGCGGCCCGCCGCCGTGGTCAGCCGGGGAGGACGACGAGCTCACGCGGGCCCTCGTTGAGCGCGGTGACGCCGTCGTCGGTGCAGACGACGATGTCCTCGATGCGGGCGCCGCAGCGGCCGGGCAGGTAGATCCCCGGCTCGACGGAGAACGCCATCCCCGGCTCCAGCGGCAGGTCGTTGCCCGCGACGATGTAGGGCGCCTCGTGGGTGTCCAGGCCGATGCCGTGCCCGGTGCGGTGGATGAAGTACTCGCCCCACCCGGCGGCGGCGATGACGTCGCGGGCGGCGGCGTCCACCTGCTCGCACGTGACCCCGGGCCGGACCGCGGCCGTCGAGGCGCGCTGCGCCTCCTGCAGGACCGCGTACCACTCGGCGACGTCGGCGCCGGGGGCGCGGCCGACGGCGTAGGTGCGGGTGCAGTCCGACCGGTAGCCGGTGGCCGTCTCCCCGCCGATGTCGACCACGACGACGTCGCCGTCGGCCACCACGCGGTCGGAGAGCTCGTGGTGCGGGCTGGCCCCGTTGGGCCCGGACCCGACGATGGTGAAGTCCACCGACACGTGGCCCTCGGCCAGGATCGCCGCGGCGATGTCGGCGCCCACCGCGGCCTCGGTGCGCCCGACCCGCAGCCACTCCCCCATGCGGGCGTGCACCCGGTCGATCGCCGCGCCGGCCGCGGCGAGCTCGGCGACCTCGGCCGGCGTCTTGACCCTCCGCAGCCGGTCGATGACGGGGCCCGCCAGCTCCAGCGCCGCCCCGGACAGCGCACCGGCGACGCCGAGCGCGTGCAGCGCCCAGGTGCGGTCGCCCACGGCCACCCGCGCCGGCGCGGCGCCCAGCCGGGCCGCCGCGGTGCGGGCCAGCAGCGCGAACGGGTCGTCGGTCTCGTCCCAGGCCAGCACCTCCAGGCCCAGCGCACCGGCCGGGCCGGCGTCGACCATCGGCGCCTCCAGCCGGGGGACGACGAGGAACGGCTCACCGCGCCGCGGCACCGCCAGCGCGGTCAGCCGCTCCATCGCGTGGGCGTCGTAGCCGCAGAGGTAGCGCAGGTCCGAGCCCGGCGTGACGACGAGCAGGTCGACCCCGCTCTCCGCGGCGACCTCCCGCGCGGCGTGCACGCGGTCGAGCGTCACCAGCGGCCCATCGGCGGTCGGAGCGGCGGTCGGGGGAGGCACGAATCGCAGCCTAACCAGCGGATACGACGGTCACCTCTGGCCGTTACCGTCCCGAGTCGTGACGACGATGCTGCTCGACGCGGCCAGCCTCTACTTCCGGGCGTTCTACGGGGTGCCCACCAGCGTCACCTCGCCGGACGGGCGCCCGGTCAACGCGGTCCGCGGCTTCCTGGACATGACCGCCCGGCTGGTCACCGCCCACGCCCCCGACCGGCTGGTCGCCTGCTGGGACGACGACTGGCGGCCGGCCTTCCGCGTCGCGGCGCTGCCCTCCTACAAGGCCCACCGGCTCTCCCCCGACGGCGGCGAGGAGACCCCCGAGGAGCTCGGCCCGCAGGTGCCCGTGCTGGTGGAGGTGCTCGCCGCCGCAGGGCTGGCGCGGGTCGGCGCCCCCGGCTACGAGGCCGACGACGTCATCGGCACGCTGGCCACCCGCGCCCGCGGCCCGGTCGACGTCGTGACCGGCGACCGCGACCTCTTCCAGCTGGTGGACGACGAGCGCGGCGTGCGCGTCCTCTACACCGCCCGCGGCATCACCGACCTCGAGCTGGTCGACGAGGCGGCGGTGACCGCGAAGTACGGCATCCCGGGCCGTGCCTACGCCGACTTCGCGGTGCTCCGCGGCGACCCGAGCGACGGGCTGCCCGGGGTGACCGGCGTCGGCGCCAAGACCGCCGCGGCGCTGATCACCGAGTTCGGCGACCTGGCCGGCATCCGGGCGGCCGCCGCGCGCACCGTCGTCCCGAAGCCGCCGCTCACCGCCGCCGTCCTCAAGCGGCTGCACGCCGGGGCGGACTACCTCGACGCCGCCCCGGTGGTCGTGGCCGTCGCCCGGGACATCGACCTGCCGCCCGTGGAGGGCACGCTCCCCCGCCGTCCGGCCGACCCCGACGCGCTGGCGGCCCTGGCCGCCGCCCACGGCATCGGGTCCTCGCTCAAGCGGCTGGGCGCCGCGCTGGGCTGGCCGGAGGACGCGCTGAGCTGAGCCTCAGACCTCTTCCCAGGTGTAGGCGGCGGTGGTCTCATCGGTGATGAGGATGCGCAGGCTGACCTCCTCGCCGTAGGCCGTCGTGCCGGTGCACTCGTACTCCGCGCCCTGCTCGACCTGCATCTCGTCGTCGCAGGACAGGTCGACCGCCACGCCCTCGACCTCCTCGAACTGCGCGGCGACGTCGTCCTCGACCCGCCCGGTGTCGAGCACGGTGTCGGCGAAGACGCGGGCGAGCACGACGGCGAGCAGCAGGAGCACCGCGGGGACGACGATGCCCGCCACCAGCCCCCTGCGCGACCGGCGGGGCGGCGGCCCGTACGGCGGGGGTCCCCACGGCTGGCCGGGCTGCGGGGTCCCGTACTGCGGCTGACCTCCCCAGTACGGCGGCTGGCCGGGAGGCTGCGGACCCCAGGGCTGGCCGTGCTGCGGTGCCGGCGGCCCGTAGGGCTGCCCGTACGGGGGCTGGCCCTGCGGCGGCTGGCCGTAGGGGCCGGGCGGCGGACCCCAGGGCCCGGGCTGCTGCGGCCACGGCGGCGGGTACCCACCGGGCGGCGGCGGGCCCGGCTGCGGGGACCACGGCTGCTGCGGCTGCGACCGGCCGGGCTCACCCGGCGGTGGGCCGCCCTGCGGGGGGTTGGTCATCGTCGACAGATCGTGCCACGGGGACCGGGTCAGCCGCCGACCGCGACCGCCACCACGCCTCGCCGCACCCGCTCCACCGCCGCCCGGGCGGTCGTGGCGAGGCCGCCGTCCGCGACCTTGGCCAGCTGGTCGAGCAGGTCGAGCAGCTGGCGGGCCCAGCGCACGAAGTCCCCGCCGGAGAGCTCCGTGCCGGCCTGCTCGGCGCCGGCCAGGACGCGGTCGAGGCTCTGCCCGTCGGCCCAGCGGTACGCCGCCCAGGCGAAGCCGAGGTCCAGGTCGCGGCTCGCCGGGACGCCGTGGTCGAGCTCGACGTCCTGCAGCCGCGAGCGGATCCGCCGCATCTCCGCGATCGCCGCGGCCACCTTCCCGGCCGGGACCGCCGGCTGACCGGGCATCTCCCGGCGCGCCTCGAACACCAGCGTCGACACCGCGGCGGCCAGCTCGGCCGGGGTGAGGCCGCGCCACACCCCCGAGCGCAGGCACTCGGCGACGAGCAGGTCGGCTTCCGACCAGACGCGCGCCAGCCGCCGGCCGTCCTCGGTGGCCACCGGGCTGACGTCGGCGACCTCGTGGTCGACCGGGTCCTCCCCCTCGGCCACGGGCGGGGCCGCCGGGTCGGGCACCAGGTAGCCCAGCTCCTCCAGGACGTCGCAGGTGCGGTCGAACTGGCGGGTGAGCGAGCCGGTGCGCTCGGCCATCCGCCGGTGGGTGGCCTCGGCCTCGCGGGTCGCCCGCAGCCAGCGCTCGGCCGCCCGGACCCGCTCCTCGCGGTCGGGGAGCGCGTGCACCGGGTGGGCCCGCAGCGCCCGGCGCAGGTCGTGCAGCACCGGGTCGTCGGCGGCCGCCGAGCGCTGCCGGACCCGCCGCGCGCCGAGGTCGTGCTCTACCCGGGCGTTGCGCAGGGTGGCGGCGAGGTCCCGGCGGGCGTGCGGGCTGCGGTGGTTGAAGTTCTTGGGCACCCGGACGCGGGCCAGGGCGGTCACCGGGGTCGGGAAGTCCACCGCGCCCAGGCGCCCGGCCCACTTGTCCTCGGTGAGCACCAGCGGGCGCGGCTCGGCCAGGTCGGTCACCCCGGGGTCGAGGACGACGGCCAGCCCCTGCCGCCGTCCCGACGGCACCCGGATGACGTCACCGGGGCGCAGCGCGGCCAGGGCGTCGGAGGCCTCCAGCCGGCGCTTGGCCGCCGAGTCGCGGGACAGCTCCTTCTCCCGCTCGGCGATCTCCTGGCGCAGCCGCGCGTACCCGGCGACGTCGCCGCCCTCGGAGTGCATCTCGGCGGCCCAGCGCTCGGCGTCCCGCTCGTGGCGGGCCGCGGCGCGGGCCAGCCCCACGACCGACCGGTCGGCCTGGAACTGGGCGAACGAGGAGGCCAGCAGCTCGCGGGCGCGGGCCCGGCCGAAGGAGCTGACCAGGTTGACGGCCATGTTGTAGCTGGGCCGGAAGCTGGAGCGCAGCGGGTAGGTGCGGGTGCTGGCCAGCCCGGCGACGACCGAGGGGTCCATGCCCGGTGCCCAGACGACGACGGCGTGCCCCTCGACGTCGATGCCGCGGCGGCCGGCCCGGCCGGTGAGCTGGGTGTACTCCCCCGGCGTGACGTCGACGTGCGCCTCGCCGTTCCACTTGACCAGCCGCTCGAGGACGACGGTCCGCGCCGGCATGTTGATGCCCAGGGCGAGGGTCTCGGTGGCGAACACGGCCTTGACCAGGCCGCGGACGAAACACTCCTCGACGGTCTCCTTGAACGCCGGGACCAGCCCGGCGTGGTGCGCGGCCAGCCCGGCCAGCAGCCCCTCCCGCCACTCCCAGAAACCGAGGACGTGCAGGTCCTCCTCCGGCAGCGAGCCGGTGCGCTCGTCGATGATCGCGGCGATCTCCGCGCGCTCGTGCTCGTCGGTGAGCCGCAGCCCCGACCGCAGGCACTGGTCGACCGCGGCGTCGCAGCCGTTGCGGCTGAACACGAAGGTGATCGCCGGCAGCAGCCCGTTGCGGTCCAGCCGCTCGACGACGTCGGGCCGGGCCGGCGGGCGGTAGCGCGGCTTGTGCCAGTCCCGCTCGCGGCGCGAGCCGCCGTTGCCGCCGCCCCAGGTGTCGAGCCGCCGCTCGTGCTCGCGGACGTAGCGGACGAGCTCCGGGTCGACGACGCTGGCGCCGCGCTCCCGGGTGGACAGCCCCCGCGGGTCGTCGCCCTGCTCGGCGGCGTGCGCGGCCGGGCGCAGGCTGAACAGGTCGAACACCCGGTTGCCGACCAGCATGTGCTGCCACAGCGGGATCGGCCGCACCTCGCTGACCACGACCCTCGTGTGGCCGCGCACGGTGACCAGCCAGTCGGCGAACTCCTCGGCGTTGCTCACCGTCGCCGACAGCGACACCAGGGTCACCGACTGCGGGAGGTGGATGATCACCTCCTCCCACACCGCGCCGCGGAAGCGGTCGGCGAGGTAGTGCACCTCGTCCATGACCACGTAGCCCAGGCCGTCGATCGCCGGCGACTCGGCGTACAGCATGTTGCGCAGCACCTCGGTGGTCATCACGACCACGGGCGCGTCGCCGTTGACCGCGTTGTCACCGGTCAGCAGGCCGACCCGGTCGGCGCCGTAGCGGTCGACCAGGTCGTTGTACTTCTGGTTGGACAGCGCCTTGATCGGCGTCGTGTAGAAGGCCTTGCGCCCCTCGGCCAGCGCCTTGTGGACGGCGAACTCCCCCACGACCGTCTTGCCGGCGCCGGTGGGCGCGCACACGAGGACGCCGGCGCCCTCGTCGAGGGCCTCGCAGGCCTCCACCTGGAACGGGTCGAGGGAGAAGCCGAGCTCCACGGTGAAGTCGGCCAGAGCAGGGTGGGCGCCGCGCCGCCGGGCAGCCGCGTACCGCTCAGCGGGGCTGGACATGTCTCCACGTTAGGCGCGTTGCCGTTCCGCGGCGCGGCCGACCCTGTTGGGGCCAGTGTTAGGGATAACGGGGGACTCGCGGTCGGCGCCGGATGATCAGCCCAGCTGGTCGTCGCGGGTCCGGGCTCACGGCCGGGGGTGAGCCCGGACCCGCGACGCTGATCTCGGCCGATCGTCGGGGACCCGGCTCAGCGGCCGGTGCCCACCACCGACAGCGCGCCCGGCATGCACACGCTCACGGCCGGCAGCGGCGCGACCGGCTCGCCGTCGGCGTAGGTGGTCAACCCCTCCCCCACCAGCTCCACCCGGCGGGCGCGGTGCACGGTCACCGCGGGGTGCTCGACGTGCGTGCCGGCGGTCAACCGCGGCCGGGTGCGCACCAGCTCCCGGCGGCTCACCGGCCCCACGACCGTGACGTCGAAGACGCCGTCGGCCGGGTCCGCAGCGGGGCACACGCGCATGCCGCCGCCGTACCAGGCGGTGTTGCCGACGGCGACCAGCGTGACGGCGACGGTCCGCAGCTCGCCGTCCAGCACGAGGGTGAGCTCCCGCGGCCGCAGCCGGGCCAGCTCGGCGAGGATCGCGACGTCGTAGCGGCGGGACCCGCGCGGCCAGCGCAGCCGGTTGGCCCGGTCGGTGACGGCGGAGTCGAAGCCGCAGCAGAGCACGGTGGCCCACCACCGCTGCCCGGTGCGGCCGGCGTCGACGGTGCGGACCTCCCCCGCCCGCAGGTCGGCCGCCGCCGCCTCCGCCGCGGCGCGCGGGTCCACGGGCACGCCGAGGGCGAGGGCCAGGTCGTTGCCGGTCCCGGCGGGGACGACGGCCAGCGGGGTGCCGGTCCCGGCGACCGCCTGCAGTGCGGCGTGCGCGGCGCCGTCCCCACCGATGGCGACCACGGCGGCGGTGCCCGCGCCGACCGCCGCGGCGGCCTGCGCCTCGGCGGCGGCGCGAGTGGTCGCGGCCAGCACTCGTGGGGTCAGGCCGGCGGCGCGCAGCACGTCGAGCACGGTCCCGGTGGCGGCGAGAGCCCGCCCGCGGCCGGCCGCCGGACTGACCAGCACGGCGACCTTCGAGTCGGCCCCCCTGCAGGGGCCCGCCGCGAGCCTGCGAGGGGCGGGGGGCAGGGGGGTCCTTCTTCAGCCGCGGAACCGCGCGGAGCCGTCCAGCGGCGCGGCCTGGGCCTCCGTGGTGGGGTCCTCCCGGCGCAGGTCGTCGTACGGGGCGGGGGCGGCGTCGAGCTCCGACGGCGCGGCGTCCAGCGGCGAGGCCTCGTCGTCGGACAGGGCGTGGAAGTGCTCGACGGCGTCCCGCTTGGCGCGGCGCCGGTCGACGAACCGGGCCACCTGGATGGCCAGCTCGAAGAGCACGATCATCGGCCCGGCCATGAGCAGCATGGTGAACGGGTCCTGCGTCGGCGTGACGAAGGCGGCGAAGACGACCGTGAGGAAGAAGATCCACCGCCGGGCCCCGCGCAGCGCCTCGTAGGTGAGGACGCCGGCCAGGTTGAGCGCCACCGCGATCAGCGGCACCTCGAAGCTCACCCCGAACGCCACCAGCAGGGAGAGCATGAAGCCGATGTAGTCCGGGGCGGTCAGCGCGATGACCGTGCCCTCGCCGGCCAGGCCGAGCAGCAGCTCCAGGCCCGCCGACAGCGACACGTAGGCCAGCACCGCGCCCAGGAGGAACAGGGTCGTGGAGACGGCGACGAAGCCGAAGCCGTAGCGCTTCTCGTTCCGCTTCAGCCCCGGGGTGATGAACGCCCACAGCTGATACAGCCACACCGGCGCGGAGAGCACCGCCCCGGCCAGCAGGCTGACCTTGAGCCGGATGAAGACGCCGCCGAAGACGTCGGTGATGAGCAGGCCGCACTCCTGCTCGCTGCCCTGCGTGAAGCGGAGGTTCGCCGGCAGGTCGCAGTAGGGCGCGCGGATGAAGTCGCCGAGGCCGTGCTCGTACCACCAGAACGCGACGGCGGTGGCCACCAGCAGCGCGAGCAGCGCCTTGGCGATCCGGTTGCGCAGCTCGGTGAGGTGCGCGACCAGCGTCATCGTCCCCGCGGGGTCGCGCGGTGGGCGGCGCCGGCGCAGGCCGGACCGGCGGGCGGGCTCGCTCATGGTGGTGCCGGGGGGTGGGGTCAGCGGGCGCTGTCGGCCGGGCCGGCCTGGGCCGCGCGGGCCCGCAGCTCGGCGGCCCGGGCCTCCGCCGCACGCGCCTCGGCCTCGAGGGCCTCGCGCTCGCGGTCGGCCGCCGTGGCCGCCGGGAGGACCTCACCGCGCACCGGGGCGGTCCGGGCGGCGTCCTTGGTGCGGACGTCGTCGTCCTTCATGCCCTTCATCTCGCCCTTGAAGATGCGCAGCGAGCGGCCCAGCGAGCGCGAGGCGTCCGGCAGCTTCTTGTAACCGAAGAGCAGCAGGACGGCCAGGATGATGAGGCCGATCTCCAGCGGTCCGAGGTTGGGCATGGTGGGTCCTCCGTGGGTGGGTGGCGTCGTCGATGCTACGTGCCCGCGGGCGGCCTGCCGTCCCCGAAACGAGGGGGGTGTGCGCCGCCCCGGTCAGGAGGGGCGCTGCACCTGGCCGGCGCGGGCGGCGGTGGCCTGCGCCTCGGTGAGCAGCGGCCGCACCTCCCGGTCGAGGGCCGCGAGCTCCCGGCGCAGCCGGCCGGCGGCGCCGAGGACGCCGTAGGCCAGGGCGCCGAGCACGACGACGGCCAGGACGGCGACGGCGATCCACACGACGGTCAGCAGCACGGGTCGGGACCCTAGTCGCCGGAGGTGGACGGGAGCTGTCCGCCGGCTGGATACCGGGTGAGCGTGGCGCGCGCGTCGGCGGCGACGGCCGCGGCCAGCTCGGCCGGCTCGTCGACGGTGGCGGCGCCACCGAGGGAGGCGACCAGCCGCCGTGCCCACGCCAGGTCGGCGGTGCGCAGGGCGACGGCGAGACCGCCGGGCGGGTCGTCGACCTCGCGGACGTCCTCGACCGGGTAGTACTCGGCCACCCAGCGGGCGGTGCGGGCCAGCCGCAGCCGCACCACCGGCGAGCCCGGCTCGGGCTGGTAGAGCCCGGCGTCCACGTCGCGCAGCGGCACGCCGGGCGGCGGCGCGGACGGCTCGTCGAGCACCTCGACGTCGTCGATCCGGTCCAGCCGGAACAGCCGCACGCCGCCGACCTCGCGGGACCAGGCCTCCAGGTACCAGCGCCCGTCCACCAGCAGCAGCCGCAGCGGGTCGACGGTGCGGTCGGTGCGCTCGTCCCGGGTGGGCACGTAGTAATGCAGGTGCAGCGCCCGCTTGCGCTCCAGGCCCTCCCGGACGACGGCCAGCGCCTGCTCCTGCGCGTCGACCGACAGCGCCACCGGAGTGACCCGCTCACCGGCGTGCCCGGCGGCCGCGGAGACCTTGGCCAGCGCACGGCTGACCGCCTCCCGCTCGGCCAGCCCGGGCAGCTCGAGCAGGGTGCGCAGCGCGACGACCAGGGCAACGGCCTCGTCGGTGGTCAGCCGCAGCGGACGGACCATGCCGGCGGTGAAGGTGACCCGCACCCGGTCGCCCTCGAAGGCCAGGTCGATGAGGTCGCCGGGCCCGTAGCCGGGCAGGCCGCACATCCACAGCAGCTCCATGTCGCGGCGCAGCTGCCGCTCGGGGACGCCGAAGTCGCGGGCCACCTCGGCCAGCGGCACTCCCTCGGGGCGGGCGGTGAGGTACGGGACCAGCGAGAGCAGCCGGGTCATCCGCTCGGTGGTCGTGGGCGCGCTCACGCCGCTCCCTCCGGCGCCATCGCGGCCAGCCGCCGCAGCCGCTCGACGACGGCCGCGCGCACCGCGGCCGGGGCCTCGACGACGACGTCCGGGCCGTAGGCGGCCAGCTGGGCGGCCAGCCGCATCGGCTCGGTGGTGCGCAGCTCCAGCCGGTCGTCCCCGTCCTCGGCGGGGCCGAGGGGGACGGCGTGCCGGCGCAGCCCCACCGCGGCGCCGGGGCGGGCCCGCACCACCACCAGCTGCTCCTCCCCCCGCGACTGCCCGGCGACCATCGCCGCCAGGTCGACGTCCTCCGGGGGCTCGAAGGCGCCCGCCGGGCCGACGGCCTTGGGTGTGCCGACGACTCGGGAGAGCCGGAAGACGCGGGGTGCCCGCCGGTCGAGGTCCAGCCCGCCGAGGTACCAGCGGCCGTGCCAGGCGACGACGCCCCACGGCTGCACGCGCCGGCGGGTGGGGGCGTCCTCGTCGGGACGGCGGTAGTCGAAGGTCAGCTCCCGGCGGTCGCGGGCCGCGGCGTAGCAGGGCTCGAAGGCGGGCTCGTCGGAGTCCAGCCGCGGCCGCAGCGGGATGGCGCGGGTGGTGTCGACGTCCACCCCGGCGGCCTTGAGCTTGACCAGCGCGCTCTGCGCGGCGCCGGCCAGCTGCGCGGACTCCCACAGCCGCAGCGCCAGGCCGACGGCGGCGGCCTCCTCGCCGGTGAGGGTGATCTCGGGGAGCTCGTAGTCGGCGCGCGCGATGCGATAGCCGTCCTCGGTGTCGAAGACGCTGGTCCGGCCGGTCTCCAGCGGCACGCCCATCTCGCGCAGCTCGGCCTTGTCCCGCTCGAACATGCGCTTGAAGGCCTCGTCGGCGCGGGCGGTGCCGTCGTCGGGCTCGTAGCCGGGCACGGTCGCCCGGATCCGGGCGGCGGTCACGTACTGCCGGGTGCCGAGCAGGGCGATGACCAGGTTCACCAGCCGTTCCGCCCGCTTCGCCGCCACGCGCCCAGGCTAGATGAAGGACCCCCTGCCCCCCACCGTGGAAGGACCCCGTCCTCCCCACCCATCGCAGGCTCGGGGCGGTGCCCTGGACGGGGCCGGCGGTGGGGCCCTGCAGGGGGCCGGGGCCCAGCGCGCTGGCTAGCCTGCCCGGGTGGGGGAACGCGGGACGACGCAGCGGATCCGGTGGCGCCGGGGCACGGTGACCGCCCTCGGGCGGGCCTGGCGCGACGCCCAGGAGCTCACCACCGAGGTGGCCGGAGACGGCGAGGTGCGGGCGCTGGCGCACCCCTCGCTGGTCGGCGTCCCCGAGGTCGGCGACACGGTGCTGCTCAACACCACGGCGTGGGCGCAGGGCCTGGGCACCGGCGGGTACGCGCTCGTCGTCGCCGTCCCCGACCGGCTGCCGCCGGACCCCACCGGCCCCGGGCACCTGGTCAAGGCCCGGTACACGCCGCTGCAGGTGACCGTGCAGGGCGTCGACGAGCAGGACACCGAGCACCACCGCACGATCGCCGACGCCGAGGACCTCGCCGGGATGCCGGTCGTCGTCGCCGACCTGCACTCGGCGCTGCCGGCCGCGCTGATCGGCGTCGTGGCCACCGACCCGGACCTGCGAGTCGCGTACGTGATGACCGACGGCGGCGCGCTGGTCGCCGGGTTCTCCCGCACGCTGTCGGCGCTGGCGCCCTCGCTGGCCGGCGTGGTCACCGTGGGCCAGGCGTTCGGCGGCGACCTGGAGGCGGTCACGCTGCACACCGGGCTGCTCGCCGCCAGGCACGTGCTCGGCGCCGACGTGGCGATCGTCAGCCAGGGGCCGGGCAACCTCGGCACCGGGACGCCGTGGGGCTTCTCGGGGGTCGCCGCCGGGGAGGCGTGCAACGCGGTCACCGTGCTGGGCGGGGAGCCGGTCGGGGCGCTGCGGATCTCCGACGCCGACCCGCGGCCGCGGCACCGCGGTGTCTCGCACCACTCGCTGACCGCGTTCGGCCGGGTGGCGCTGGGCGGGGTGACCCTGGTGGCGCCGCGCGGGCTGGGCTCGGAGCTGGGCAGCCAGGTCGAGGAGGACCTCGCCGGTCAGCCGGAGCGCAACCGGGTGGTGTGGATGGACGTCGACGGGCTGGAGGAGGCCCTCGGCCTGTCGCCGGTGCCGCTGTCGACGATGGGCCGCGGCTGGCCCGAGGAGCGCGCCTACTTTTTGGCCGCCGCGGCCGCCGGTCGCTACGCCGCCCTCCAGGTGCCACTGCCCGAGGAGTGAGCGGAGCGCCGGGACGGCGAGGCGCGCCCCTGGCCCCTCCGCTCAGCCGACGGGCACCCAGCCGCCCGGGGCGTCGCGGTCACCGCGCCAGTCGGTCGGCTCGCCCAACCCGGGCAGCACGTCGGTCAGCCACCACGTCGCGCCCGGGTCCCACCCGGCGAGCACGGTGCCCGCCGGACCGTCGGGCGTCCGCACCGGCAGGGCTCGCCCGGCCGTGGCGAGGTAGCCATCCACCGTCAGGTGCACCGCGTCGAACTCCTCGGCGACCGCCGCCCAGTCCGGGATCGCCCAGGCGCTGTCCCGGCCGGTGGCCCGCCACCAGTCGTGCCGCCGGGACGCCGTCACGTCGAGCGGGAACCGCTCGACCAGCGTCACCCAGGCCACCGGTCCGGTCACCTCGAGGACCCGGGCGGTCTGCGCCGGCGGGGACACCGGCCAGCTGCGGGCGCTCTCCCATCCGAGGGAGTCCTCGACCAGCTGCAACCCCGCCGGCAACCGCCTCGTGACGACCAGCCCGGCCAGGTTCGGCACGGATCACCACACCCCCGACCAGTTCGCCCGGGGATCGGCCGGCCGCTCGCGGCGGGCGCGCACCTCGTCGGCGAGCGTCTCGTCCCTCCAGGCCGCGAGCCCGACCCGTGCCCCGGAGGTGCGTGGCGTGCTGATCAGGCCATCGGAGTCCGGCCAGGAGACGGCGTGCTGGGCCTCGACGGTGAGCGGTTCGGTCCACCACTGCGATGCCGGGGCCCGGGCGACCGCCGCCACGATCGGGGCCAGCTCCGCGGCGACCGAGTCATCGGCGAGCACCCGGTCCTCGCCGTGCGGCTCCTGCCAGTACACGGCCCAGTCGACCGACGCGGTCAGCGCAGCCAGCAGCCGACCCTGCTCGACGATCGCCGCCGGATCGGTGGCCGCCACCCGCCGGCGCACCTCGTCGCGCCAGCGGACCTCCTCGCCGCCGGACGCGTGGACGGACAGCGGCTCGTCCAGCAGCTCGGCGAGAGTCCGTCGGCCGCGCGGCGCGGCGAGCAGCCGTCCGGCGCGGTCGTCGTCCACGGGGCAGTCTGCCCCCGGGCGTCACATGCTGGCGATCAGCTTGTCGACGCGCTCGTCGACGGCCTTGAAGGGGTCCTTGCACAGCACGGTGCGCTGGGCCTGGTCGTTGAGCTTGAGGTGCACCCAGTCGACGGTGAAGTCGCGGCGCTTCTCCTGGGCCCGGCGGATGAACTCCCCGCGCAGCCGCGCCCGGGTGGTCTGCGGGGGCACGTTCTTGGCCTCGAACACCCGGGGCTCGTGGGCCACCCGGTCGACGGCGTTGTTCCGCTCGAGCAGGTAGTACAGCCCCCGGGTGCGGCTGATGTCGTGGTAGGCGAGGTCCATCTGGGCCACCCGGGGCGAGCTCATCGGCAGGTCCCGCTTGGCCCGGTAGCGCTCGATGAGCTGGTACTTGGTGGCCCAGTCGATCTCCCGCTCGATCAGCGACAGGTCGCCGGTGTCGACGGCCTTGAGCACCCGCCCCCACAGCTCGAGCATCTGCCGATGCACCGGGCCGAAGCCCTCCCGGTCGACGAACTCCGCGGCCCGGGAGTGGTACTCCGACTGGATCTCCAGCGCCGACATCTCCTTGCCGTTGGCCAGCCGCACCCTGCGCCGCCCGGTCATGTCGTGGCTGATCTCGCGGATGGCGCGGATCGGGTTCTCCAGCGTCATGTCCCGGATCGGCACGCCGGCCTCGATCATCCGCAGCACCAGGTCGGTGACGGCCACCTTGAGCAGCGTCGTCGTCTCGTTCATGTTCGAGTCCCCGACGATCACGTGCAGCCGCCGGTAGCGCTCGGCGTCGGCGTGCGGCTCGTCGCGGGTGTTGATGATCGGCCGCGACCGGGTGGTCGCCGAGGAGACGCCCTCCCAGATGTGCTCGGCGCGCTGGCTGATGCAGTAGATCGCCCCGCGCGGGGTCTGCAGCACCTTGCCCGCGCCGACGACGATCTGCCGGCTGACCAGGAACGGGATGAGCACGTCGGCCAGCCGGCTGAACTCCCCGTGCCGGCCCACCAGGTAGTTCTCGTGGCAGCCGTAGCTGTTGCCGGCCGAGTCGGTGTTGTTCTTGAACAGGTAGATGTCGCCGGTGACGCCCTCCTCGGCCAGCCGCTGCTCGGCGTCGACCAGCAGGCCCTCGAGGATCCGCTCGCCGGCCTTGTCGTGCACCACGAGCTCGGTCAGGTCGTCGCACTCGGCGGTGGCGTACTCGGGGTGGCTGCCCACGTCGAGGTAGAGGCGCGAGCCGTTGCGCAGGAAGACGTTGGAGCTGCGCCCCCACGACACCACGCGGCGGAACAGGTAGCGCGCCACCTCGTCCGGGGACAGCCGCCGCTGCCCGCGGAAGGTGCACGTCACGCCGTACTCGGTCTCGATGCCGAAGATCCGTCGCTCCACGCACCGAGCCTAGGCGCCGATGGCGACAGAGGGCGCCCGGCGCGCACGCCCGGGGCCCGGCGGGCGGCTCAGAAGCCGAACAGCAGGCCCAGCCCGCCGACGGTGAGCAGCGTCATCACCGTGACCAGCGGCAGCTGGTCCGACGCCCGCGCCCGCGGGGCCGACCGCAGCGCCCGCTCGTGGGCCAGCACCACACCCAGGACGTGGCCCAGGACGACGGCGCCGACCTGCACGTAGGCGATGGCGTCGGGCGGGATCGCGGTGAGGTCGACGACGTTGGCGGCGGTGCCGAACAGGTCGACGCCGTCGCGCCCGAGGGGGTTGCTGGCCAGGATCCAGGTCCGCTGGCCGTCGAGGAGCAGCAGGCTGGCGTAGTGCGCGACCGTGTACCCCAGCGCGATGGGCAGCACGGTGGCGGCGTACCGGCGTGGCTGCGGACCGGGCGGTCGACCGGCCATGCGGCCCGAGAGCCGGGTGCCGGCCAGGTAGAGGACGGCGACCAGCGCGACGACCGCCAGCAGCCCGAGCGTGCCGGAGAGCGCGTCGTCGGCCGCCCCCGGCCCGGTCTGCCAGGACTCGGTTCGCGAGAGGCCGTCGAAGCCGGTCGAGCCCAGCAGCACCACGACCACCGCGGCCAGCCCCGGCGTCTCCGGCACCGCGTTCGCGTTGCTCAGCGGGTCGCGCAGCACGAGCCGGCCGTCGTCGCGCCGTCCCCACGGGGAGAGCCGGGCGACCAGCGTGCTGTACACCTCGAAGCCGTCGCCGCGGGCGAACCAGTCCTCGCCGAAGACCGCGGCCAGCGCGAGGTGGGCGGCCGCCCAGCCGACGAGGAACCCGCCCACCACCGCCGGCTCGGCGCGCGTGGGCAGCACCAGCTCGAAGAACAGGAAGACCAGCAGCGATACCGCGGCCGGCCACAGCCCCAGCCGCGGCAGCAGCGCGACAGCGGGAGGCGGGGGCAGCACCCGGCGCAGCCCGGCGTGCAGCAGCCGCAGCGGGTTGGCCACCCGCCACACGGGTCCCAGCAGCAGGCTGGCCGGCACCAGGCCCACCCAGAACGTCACGTAGAGCGCCCAGGGGGCGAGGTTGCGGTCGGGGTCGGCGGGTCCGGCGAACGCCGCGACGGGAACGACGACGGCGAGCAGCAGGGCGACCGCCTGCGCCGCCCGGCGCACCGAGGTCGCGTCGGCCAGCCGCTGCACGCCGGCGGGCAGCGGCCGCCCGGACCCCGGGCCGCCCAGGTGCGGCCGCCGCCAGAACAGCAGCAGGACGGCGAAGCCGAACAGCACCACCGCGCCCGCGCCGTAGAGCGCCAGGCCGAGGGGGATCGGCAGGTCGGTGCGCGAGCCGACGCCGTGCGCGAGCGGGGTCACCCGACCTGGAGGGTGAGCAGCACGGTGCCGGCGCCGTGCAGCTCGGCCTCGAAGACCCCGGGGACGTCGGCGACGAAGGTCAGCGTGGCCGGCCTCCCGGGGGCGAGCGGCGCGGTGAGGTCGTAGCCGTGCAGGTGCACCTCGTCGGCGGCGTCCCCGGTGACCGTCAGCGTCACGGTCTCCCCCAGGGACACCGGCACGCGGCCGGTGTCGCCGCCGACCCGCCCCGCGGCGACGGTCACGTCGATGCGCTGCCCGGCGTCGTGCGTGGCCGGCGCGCTGCCGGCGGGCGGGCTGCCGGCGGGGGCGCCGCCCTCAACCTCCGGCGGCGCCGTCCCCGCACAGCCGGTGAGCAGGACGACGGCGACCGCGGCGCCGGCCGCGGCGCGGCGGGTCACCCGGGCCGCCCGGTGGTCCCGGGGCGCCCGCCGGCGTCCCCGGGCGGGTGGGACGGGCACGACGGTGGGCGTCCGGCCGTCGTGGCCGCGCAGCAGGGTCTTCCCGAGGCCGTGGGGAGGCACCTCCGTCCGGTGCTCGCCCTCGCCGGTGCGATCGAGCGACGGAACGACGAGTCGGTCGCCCGGCCGGGCGGTGATCAGCACCTCCGAAGGGTCGTCCAACGACGCAGCGAGGTCGAGCCGGATACCGATCCGCGCGCTCCGGAACCGGCCCCCACGACGGCGGGTCGGGTTCGCAGCCGCCGCGGTGCCGGAGGCGGTCGAGGGCTTGCTCAGTCGGCCCGCGGAGCCCCGGTGGTGCCGGTCGGCTCGTCGGCGGCGACGTCCTGCGCGAGCCGCTCCTCGCGGGCGTGCAGCCGGCGGTCGCGCACGACGGCGCCCAAGACCAGCCCGACGAGCAGCGCCGCGGGCACGACGAAGCCGAGGGTGCCGATGAGCCCGAGCCCGTCCATGGTCACGACGTCGACGGCTGCGCTGCGCACGGGCCCATGCCACTCGCGGGTCCGGCAGGCGTCAAGTGGGTCCGGTCAGGTGGTGGGCGCCTCTCCCCCGCTGCCCGCCGTCCCGCCGCTGTCGGGGGCCGACGGCTCGCCGAGGCCGGCCGGGGTGCCCGGCTGGGGCACGCTCGGCGAGTGCGCGGCGGTGTGCGGCTCCTCGCCGCCGACGGCCGCGGGCTCCTCGGAGCGGTCGAGCAGTGGGCGCAGCGCGGCGCCGACGATCCGCCGGAAAGCCCGCTTCGGCCGCCGCCGGTCGAGGACCGCCACCTCCAGTTGCTCGGCCGACAGCAGGCCGCCGGGGCCGCCGTTGCCGGCGCTGGTGGCGGGGCTGACCGCCGAGAGCGCCTGCACGCCGACCCGCAGCGCCTCGGCCAGGTCCATGCCGGGTAGGAAGTGCTCGCGCAGGTTGGCGCTGACGGCCTCGGCCTGGCCGCCCATGACGATGAAGTCCGGCTCGTCGACCACCGAGCCGTCGAAGGTCAGCCGGTACAGCTGGTCGGACTCGGTGGTGTCGCCCACCTCGGCCACGCAGAGCTCGACCTCGAACGGCTTGGTCTGCTGGGTGAAGATCTCGCCGAGGGTCTGCGCGTAGGCGTTCGCGATGACCCGGCCGGTGACGTCACGGCGGTTGTAGCTGTAGCCGCGGACGTCGGCCAGCCGCACGCCGGCCACCCGCAGGCTCTCGAACTCGCTGTAGCGGCCGACGGCGGCGAAGCCGATCCGGTCGTAGAGCTCACCGACCTTGTGCAGCGTGGAGCTGGGGTTCTCGGCGATGAACAGCACGCCGTCGGCGTAGGTGAGGACGGCGACGCTGCGGCCGCGGGAGATGCCCTTGCGGGCGTACTCCGAGCGGTCGCGCATAAGCTGCTCGGGCGAGGCGTAGTACGGCATGGTCATGGCGATCAGCCCTGCCCCTCGGCGGCGGCCCGCTCGTCGGTGATGGTCCTCGCGACGGCGGCGACCTCGTCGTCGGTCAGCCGCACGGCGCCCTCGGCGTCGACCCGGTAGACGATCGGGTACAGCCGGCGGACCGGGTCCGGGCCGCCGGTGGCCGAGTCGTCGTCGGCGGCGTCGTAGAGCGCCTCGACCAGGCTGCGCGTGGCGGCGTCGCCGTCCAGCTTGGGCCGCCAGGTCTTCTTCAGCGAGTTGCGGGCGAACAGCGAGCCGGAGCCGACGGCGGAGTAGCCGCGCTCCTCGTAGTTCCCGCCGGTGACGTCGTAGCTGAAGATCCGCCCGGGCGTGGTGCCGGGCGCGGCGTCGAGGTCGAAACCGGCGAACAGCGGGACGACGGCCAGGCCCTGCAGCGCGGCGCCGAGGTTGCCCCGGATCATCTGGGCCAGCCGGTTGGCCTTGCCGTCGAGGGAGAGCGTGAGCCCCTCGATCTTCTCGTAGTGCTCGAGCTCCACCTGGTACAGCCGGACCATCTCGATGGCGATGCCGGCCGCACCGGCGATGCCGATGACCGACCAGGCGTCGGCCGGGTAGACCTTCTCGATGTCCCGGCTGGAGATCAGGTTGCCCATGGTCGCCCGCCGGTCGCCGCCCATGAGGACGCCGCCGTCGTAGGTCACCGAGACGATGGTCGTGCCGTGCGGTGTGACGTCACCGACGGGCAGCTGCGGCACCGGGCGCCGGCCCGGGAGCAGGTCAGGGGCGGCCGCCGCGAGGAAGTCGGTGAACGAGGAACCCACCCGGTCCAGGTAGGCGGGTGAGAACCCGCTCCGGCCAGCCGAATACTCGCTCACCCATCCGCCTCTCTCGCCGCCGGGGACCAGCGGCCTCACTCGTCCGGCGCCTCGTCGAGGCCCCGCTGGGCCCTCAGGACGCCGTCACGACCCTACCGGCGGCTCCCCGGACGGGCTCCCGGTGCCAGGCCGGCCGACGGACGTCTCCTGGAGCCGGGCGAGGACCTGGCGCTCGCGGTGAGCGTCGACGTAGCAGGCGGCCGCGTGCAGCAGACCCGGGTCGTCCCGGAAGAGCCCCAGGCCGTGGTTGCACCGCTGACACAGCATCTGGCGCATCGCGCCGCTCGCATGATCGTGATCGAGGTGCTGCGCCGGATCGCCACAGATGGCACAGCGGCCGTCCTGGGCCGCTCGCCTCTCGGCCACCTGGCTCTTGCGCAGCTTGTCCGTGCGGTGGAAGTAGCCAGCCGAGTTGGCGGCCCGATCGCAGGCGCGGCAGCGTGAACCGAACCCCGACGCCGTCCTGGTGTTCCGCGTGTAGTCCTCGTGAGCGACTGGTTGCTCGCACGACGGACACCAGCGGAACCCCTCCGGGATCCACGAGTGGTCCCGGACCTCCTTGCCCAGCGAGCGGCGGTGCTCGCGGTTCCGTTCGCGGTTGCAGGCCAGGCAGTAGAAGGACAGGCCGTCACCGAGCGAGCGATTCCGACCGAAATCGGTGACGGACTTGACGACCCCGCACGACGGACAGCGCTTCTCGATGATCACCGCCGCTCACGGCGGCTACTCAATGTAATCACTCGCCTCCCTTCTGTACGTACGAGCGAACGAACTCCTCGGAATTCTCCTCGAGGACCTCGTCGATCTCGTCGAGGATGGAGTCGAGGTCCTCCGAGACCTCCTTGTGCCGCTCGGCGACTTCGGCGTCGACCGACGCCTCGACCTCCTCGGTCTCCTCCCGGCTGCGCGTCGAGCGCTGCTGACCGCCGCTGTCCCTCGTGGCCATGGGTCCCTCCCGTGCAGGTCGTGGCTGGTGCCTGCTGCAGAAGCTACCCGCGGGGTGCGACGTTCGGAGGTCGGGCGACCGGCGTGGTCACCCGCCGGTGATGGTGTCGACCAGCTCCTGCGCCGAGGACGTCGACTCGAACAGCTCGCCGACGTGATCGCGCGTGCCGCGCAGCGGCTCCATGGTCGGGATGCGCACCAGGTTCTCCCGGCCGAGGTCGAACACGACCGAGTCCCACGACGCGGCGGCGACCTGGGCCGGGTAGCGGCGCAGGCACTCGCCGCGGAAGAAGGCCCGGGTGTCCGCCGGCGGCCGCACCATCGCCCGGGTCACCTCGTCGTCGGTGAGCAGCCGCTGCATCGAGCCGCGCGACACCAGCCGGTGGTACAGCCCCTTCTCGGGCCGGACGTCGGAGTACTGCAGGTCGACCAGGTGCAGCCGCGAGTCGCCCCAGGACAGCCCGTCGCGGGAGCGGTAGCCCTCGAGCAGCCGCAGCTTCGCCGGCCAGTCGAGCCGGTCGGCGCAGCGCATCGGGTCGACCGCGAGGTCCTCGAGCACCTCGGCCCAGCGGCGCAGCACCTCGGCGGTCTGGCCGTCGTCCTCCCCGCGCCGGTCGACGTGCCGCTGCGCCATCTCCAGGTAAGCCTGCTGCACCTCCAGCGCCGTCATGCGGCGGCCGTCGCGCAGCCGCACCCGGTGGGTCAGCGTCGGGTCGTGGCTGATCGCCTGCAGCGCCGCCACCGGCTCCTCGATGGACAGCTCCTGGGTGAGGGTGCGCGCCTCGATCATGTCGAGCACCAGCGCCGTCGTCCCGACCTTGAGGTACGTCGAGAGCTCGGCGAGGTTCGCGTCGCCGATGATCACGTGCAGCCGGCGGTACTTGTCGGCGTCGGCGTGCGGCTCGTCGCGGGTGTTGATGATCGGCCGCTTGAGCGTGGTCTCCAGCCCCACCTCGACCTCGAAGAAGTCGGCGCGCTGGGAGAGCTGGAAGCCCTGCGTGCGGCTCTCGGTGCCGATGCCCACGCGCCCGGAGCCGGCCACCACCTGGCGGGTCACGAAGAACGGGATGAGCCCGCGGATGATGTCCAGGAACGGCGTCCGCCGGTCCATCAGGTAGTTCTCGTGGGCGCCGTAGGACGCGCCCTTGCCGTCGGTGTTGTTCTTGTAGAGCTGGATCGGCTGGGTGCCCGGGACGCGCGCGGCGCGGCGAGCGGCCTCGGCCATCACCTGCTCCCCCGCCTTGTCCCACAGGACGACGTCGCGCGGGTTGGTGACCTCCGGCGTCGAGTACTCCGGGTGTGCGTGGTCGACGTAGAGGCGGGCCCCGTTGGTGAGGATGACGTTGGCCATCCCCGAGTCCTCCTCCAGGTCGTTGTGGTCCAGCGCCTGGGCCGGGGACAGGTCGAAGCCCCGGGCGTCGCGCAACGGCGACTCCTCCTCGAAGTCCCACCGCGGCCGGCGCGGGGTCGGCGCCTCGGCCACCGCCCAGGCGTTGACGACCTGGCTCGACAGCGTCGTCGGGTTCGCCGTCGGCTGCCCGGGCACCGAGATGCCGTACTCGACCTCGGTGCCCATGACCCGCCGCACGCTCATACCGCCACCCTAGGCGTCCCCGGCGACACCGTCCGGGACCGGCGGTCGGCCGCCGCCGGGGCCTGCCACCAGCAGCGGGACCGGTCCCGGGACGGCGGACGGCCCGGCCCCGCGGTGCGGGAGCCGGGCCGTCGGGTGACGTGCTGGAGCGGCCCTGGTGCAGGGTCCCGCGCCGAGCGTACGAGGCGTAGGGGGCAGCAGGGTCCTTCTATTACAGGTACTGGCCGGTATTGGTCGCGGTGTCGATGGCGCGGCCGCTCTCCGTGCCCTTGCCGCTGATGAGCGTGCGGATGTAGACGATCCGCTCGCCCTTCTTGCCCGAGATCCGCGCCCAGTCGTCGGGGTTGGTGGTGTTGGGCAGGTCCTCGTTCTCCTTGAACTCGTCGACGCAGGCCTGCATCAGGTGGCCCACCCGCAGGCCGGCGGCGCCGGTCTCCAGCCGCTCCTTGATCGCCATCTTCTTGGCGCGGTCGACGATGTTCTGCAGCATCGCCCCGGAGTTGAAGTCCCGGAAGTACAGGACCTCCTTGTCACCGTTGGCGTAGGTCACCTCGAGGAAGCGGTTCTCCTCGCTCTCGGTGTACATCCGCTCGACGGTGCGCTGGATCATCCCGGCCACCGTGGCCTCGCGGCTGTTGCCGTGCTCGGCGAGGTCGTCGGGGTGCAGCGGCAGCGTCGTCGTCAGGTACTTGCTGAAGATGTCGCGGGCGGCCTCCGCGTCCGGCCGCTCGATCTTGATCTTCACGTCCAGGCGGCCGGGCCGCAGGATCGCCGGGTCGATCATGTCCTCGCGGTTGGAGGCGCCGATCACGATGACGTTCTCCAGCCCCTCCACGCCGTCGATCTCGCTGAGCAGCTGGGGCACGATCGTCGACTCGACGTCCGAGGAGACCCCGGAGCCGCGGGTGCGAAAGATCGAGTCCATCTCGTCGAAGAAGACGATGACCGGCGTCCCCTCGCCGGCCTTCTCGCGGGCCCGCTGGAACACCAGCCGGATGTGCCGCTCGGTCTCGCCGACGTACTTGTTGAGCAGCTCGGGGCCCTTGATGTTGAGGAAGTAGGACTTCGCCTGCCCCTCCCCCTTCACCGCGGAGACCTTCTTGGCCAGCGAGTTCGCGACCGCCTTGGCGATGAGCGTCTTGCCGCAGCCGGGCGGGCCGTAGAGCAGGATGCCCTTGGGCGGGCGCAGCTCGTACTCGCGGAACAGGTCGGCGTGCAGGAACGGCAGCTCGACGGCGTCGCGGATCTGCTCGATCTGCCGGGACAGCCCACCGATGTCGCCGTAGTCGATGTCGGGGACCTCCTCCAGCACGAGCTCCTCGACCTCGCTCTTGGGGATCCGCTCGTAGACGTAGCCCGAGCGGGTCTCCAGCAGCAGCGAGTCGCCGCTGCGCAGCGGCTGGTCGGCCAGGGACTCGGCGAGGTGCACGACGCGCTCCTCGTCGGTGTGCCCGATGACCAGCGCGCGGGGGGCCTCGCCCTCGACCGGCTCCAGCAGCTCCTTGAGCATGACGACGTCGCCGGCGCGCTCGAAGCCGCACGCCTCGACGACGTTCATCGCCTCGTTGAGCATGACCTCCTGGCCGTGCTTCAGCCCGTCGAGCTCCACCGCCGGGGAGACCGACACGCGCAGCTTGCGGCCGCCGGTGAAGACGTCGACCGTGCCGTCGTCGTGCCGGGTGAGGAAGACGCCGTAGCCCGACGGCGGCTGGCCGAGCCGGTCGACCTCCTCCTTGAGCGTGACCAGCTGGTCACGCGCGTCCCGCAGCGTGCCGGCGAGCTTGTCGTTGCGCTCGGACAGGAACGCCGCCCGCCCCTCCGCCTCCGCCAGCCGCTCCTCGAGCAGCCGCAGCTGGCGCGGGCTCTCCGCCACCTTGCGGCGCAGCAGGCCGATCTCCTCTTCCAGGTAGGAGATCTGGCTGAGCAGCGCCGTCACGTCACGCTCGCGCCGCGCTCTGAACTCGTCGGGACCATTGCCAAGACCGGGGCCCATCGCGCACCTCCGACACATCGGGAGAGCCAGGACGCAAATCTATACACGCGCGGCGACAGCGTGCCCGGGGCTCGCGGTGGGAGGACCCCGCTGCCCCCCGCCTCGCAGGCTCAGGCAGTGGGTCCCTGCAGCGGAACCGGACCGGGCCGTTCAGTGCTTCTGCGCCCGGCGCTGCCGCAGCGGGGCGACGACGCCCTCGGCCAGCCGCCGCGCGGTGACCAGGAAGGCGGTGTGCGCGACCATCCGGTGCTCGGGGCGGACGGCGAGGCCGACGGCGTGCCAGGGCCGCAGCAGGGACTCCCAGGCGTGCGGCTCGGTCCACACGCCCTGCGCGCGCAGCGCCTCGACGTAGGTCGACAGCTGGGTCGTCGTGGCCACGTAGCCCACCAGGACGCCGCCGGGGCGCAGCGCGGCCGCCACGGTGGGCAGCACCGCCCACGGCTCCAGCATGTCGAGCACCACGCGGTCCACGACCTCCTCGGCCGGGTGCTGGTCGAGGTCCCCGAGCCGCAGCGACCAGGTGACCGGGACCGCGCCGAAGAAGGCGCCCACGTTGGCGCGCGCGACGTCGGCGAAGTCCTCCCGGCGCTCGTAGCTGGTGACACGGCCGTGCTCGCCCACCGCGCGCAGCAGCGAGCAGCTCAGCGCCCCCGAGCCGGCGCCCGCCTCGAGCACCCGCATGCCGGGCCCGATGTCGCCGAAGCCGACGATCTGCGCGGCGTCCTTGGGGTAGATGACCTGCGCGCCCCGCGGCATGGAGAGCACGAAGTCGGCCAGCAGCGGCCGGAACGCCAGGTAGCCGGTGTTCGCCGTCGAGTGGACGACGGAGCCCTCGGGCGCGCCGATGAGGTCGTCGTGGGCGATCGCGCCGCGGTGGGTGTGGAAGAGCTTGCCGGGCTCCAGGACGACGGTGTGCAGCCGGCCCTTGGGGTCGGTCAGCTGCACCCGGTCGCCGGCGAGGAAGGCCCCCGCGACCGGCTCCCCGCGCGGCGCCTCGGGCGCGTCGTCGGTCGTCTCCGCGGTCTGCTGCTGCTCGTCCACGGGCGGCCAGCCTACGGAGGCCGCAGCCGCCGCCCACCCGCCGCCCGGCGCGCGCTCTCGGAAGTGTCGGTGCCCGCGCCTAGCCTCGGAGGGGTGACGACGATGGTGCAGACCGGGCAGCCCGCGGACGCGGCTGCCTCTTCCCCGGACGCCCCCGTCGCCGACACGGGGACGGTCGAGGGGCGGTCGCCGCGCCGCCCCTCGCTGTCCCCGAGCCGGGCGGCCGACTTCAAGACCTGTCCCCTGCTGTACCGGTTCCGCACGATCGACCGGCTGCCGGAGCGCAAGAGCCTGGCCGCGGTCCGCGGCACGCTGGTGCACGCGGTGCTCGAGCGGCTCTACGACCTGCCCGCCCGCCAGCGCACCCCCCAGGCGGCCCGCGAGCTGGTCGCCCCGGCGTGGGAGGAGCTGCGGGCCGACCCGGAGGTCGCCGAGCTGTTCGCGGAGGGCGGTGCCGCGGACGGCGACCCCGAGCCCCCGTCGCTGGAGGCGTGGCTGGCCTCGGCCGGCAAGTTGGTGGACACCTACTTCACTCTCGAGGACCCGTCGCGGATCGAGCCCGACGGCCGCGAGGAGCTGGTCGAGGTCACGCTGCCCGACGGCCTGCTGCTGCGCGGCTACGTCGACCGGCTGGACGTGGCACCGAACGGCGCCCTCCGGGTGGTCGACTACAAGACCGGGTCGGTGCCCCGCGAGGCGTTCGAGGGCAAGGCGCTGTTCCAGATGAAGTTCTACGCGCTGGTGCTGTGGCGCACCCGCGGCGTGGTGGCCAGCCAGCTCAAGCTGCTCTACCTCGGCAACGGCGACGCGCTGACCTACGCACCGGACGAGGCCGAGCTGGTCCGCTTCGAGCGCACGCTGCACGCGATCTGGGCGGCGATCGAGCGCGCCGTGGCGACCGGCGACTTCCGGCCCAACCGAACCCGGCTGTGCGACTGGTGCGACCACCAGGCGCTGTGCCCCGCGTTCGGGGGCACGCCTCCGCCGTTCCCCGCGGAAGCGGCGGCCGCCGCTGGGTGGACGACGCTGCCGGTCGTCGAGCGCGACTGAGAGAAGGGCCTCTCCCCCGGCACCCGCGAGCTCGCGGCGGGATCCTGCAGGGGGCCGACGGCCCTGTACGGAGTACGAGGCGCCGCGGGACCATCGCCCATGCGCGGATACCGGGCACCGCGGGCCTTCGACGGCGAACGGTTCCTCGACGGCGCGGCGCTGGTGCTCGTCGAGGACGGGGTCATCGTGGGGGTCGAGCCCGCCACCGCGGCCGCGCCGGAGGGCTGCCCGGTCACCGACGCCCCCGGCGGCACCCTGCTGCCCGGGCTGATCGACGCGCACGTCCACCTCTGCGGCGACGGCGGCCCGCGGGCGCTGGACCAGATCCCCGAGCTGGACCCGGCGGAGATCGACGCCGTCGTCACCGCCGCCGAGCAGGCGACGCTGCGGGCGGGCGTCACCGCCGTCCGGGACCTCGGCGACCACCACTGGACCGTCCTCGAGCGCGCCGGGCGCGACGGGGTCGGGCCGACCGTCGTCGCCGCCGGGCCGCCGATCACCTCACCGGGCGGGCACTGCTGGTCGATGGGCGGGGAGACCGCCGGGGTCGAGGCGCTGCGCCGGGCGGTGCGCGAGCGGGCCGAACGCGGCGCCGGCGTCGTCAAGGTCATGGCCAGCGGCGGCGTGCTGACCCCCGGGACCGACCTCACCGCATGCCAGTTCACCCTCGAGGAGCTGCGCACGGTGGTCGACGAGGCGCACCGGCTCGGCCTGCCGGTGACCGCGCACGCGCACGGCCTGCCCGCGGTCGAGCAGAGCGTCGCGGCCGGCGTCGACGGCATCGAGCACGGCAGCTGCCTGACCGGCTCTGGCGTCCACCTGCCCGCTGACCTGGCCGCCGCGCTGGCCGCCGATCGCATCGACGTCTGCCCCACCGTGGGGTTCCTGCCCGGCGTCGACCCGCCGCCGCACGTGCAGGCCCGGCTGGCGGCGGTCGGCGCCACCATCGAGGACCACCTGCCGCACGTGGCGGCCCTGCACCGGGCGGGCGTCAGCCTCCTGGCGGGCACCGACGGCGGGATCGGACCCCCCAAGCGGCACGGCCAAGTGGCGTACGCGGTGGCCGACCTGGCCGGCCCCTGCGGCGTGCCGCTCGCCGAGGCGCTCACCGCGGCCACGGCCCGGGCGGCCCGGGCGTGCGGCCTGGGCGACCGCACCGGGCGGCTGGCGGCCGGCTACGACGCCGACCTGTTGCTGGTCGACGGCGACGTGACCACCGACGTCACGGCCCTGCAGCGGCCACGCGTCGTCGTCTCGCGCGGCCGGGAGGTGCCGCGCTAGCCCCGGACGTCCACCGCGTCGCGGGCGGCGAGCACCTCGCGCAGGCCGGCCGGGTCCACCCCGACGAGCGTGTCGCGCAGCACCAGTCCGGGCGCCGGTGGGAGCGGCTGGAGGGACGGCACGCCGAGCACGGCCGCTCCTGCCGCCAGGCCGGCGGTCGAGCCGACCACCGAGTCCTCCACCACCACGCAGCCGGACGCCTCGACGCCCAGCTCGGCCATCGCCTGCAGGTAGGGCGCGGGGTCCGGCTTGCGGGCGGGGACCTCGTCGCCACAGACAGTGGTGTCGAACGGCGGGACGTCGGGGAACGCGCGGCCGATGGCAGCCAGCACGATGTCGGCCAGCCGGCGCGGCGTGGTGGTCACCAGCGCGGTCGGGACGGCGGCGTGCCGCAGCTCACTGAGCAGCTCCCGGGCACCGGGCCGCCAGCGGATCTCCCCCGCCAGCAGCTCCGCGGTGCGGTCCTCGACCCAGCGGGTGTCGGCCAGGAGCTGCTCCTCGCCGCGGTCCACCCCGATGTCGGCGTAGAGGATGCCGAGCGAGGTGCGCATGCTCGTGCCCACGGTCTGCTCCCGGGCGGCCTCCGAGAGCTCCCCGCCGAACTCGCGCGCCAGGGCGAACATCGCCTCGCCCCAGTACTGCTCGGTCTCGACGAGGGTGCCGTCCATGTCGAACAGCACTGCCTGCAGCCGCTCGGCGTTCGGTCCGCTGGTCTCCGGGGTGCCCATTGCGTCCACGGTACGGCGCGGTCGCGGGCCGGGCCCGTCCCCGCGCAGGCTCCCGACGTGACGGTCACCGCACCTGGCGACGTGCTGGAACGGCCTCCCGGCGGAGTCCCCGGGCCCGTCCCGGGTCCCGCCCCGAGCTCGCGAGGGCGTATGGCTCCGTCCGGAGGCTCGCCGCGAGCTGGCGAGCGGTGGGAGGGACGGGGTCCTTCTACGAGTGGTGGGGGGCGGGGAGGTCCTTCTATTCGTCGTCGGTGCGGTACCCGAGGTTCGGCGAGAGCCAGCGCTCGGCCTCCGCGAGCGTCCAGCCCTTGCGCCGCGCGTAGTCCTCGACCTGGTCTCGGCCCAGCCGCCCCAGCAGGAAGTAGCGCGACTTCGGGTGGGCGAAGTACAGGCCGCTGACCGCGGCGCCGGGCCACATGGCCATGCTCTCGGTGAGCGTGATGCCGGTGGTCGCCTCGACGTCGAGCAGCTCCCAGATGGTGCGCTTCTCGGTGTGCTCGGGGCAGGCCGGGTAGCCGGGCGCGGGGCGGATGCCGCGGTAGCGCTCGGCGATCAGCGCGTCGTTGTCGAGGTGCTCATCGGCGGCGTAGCCCCAGAACTCCCGGCGCACCCGCTCGTGCAGCCGCTCGGCGAACGCCTCCGCCAGCCGGTCGGCGAGCGCCTCCAGCAGGATCGCGCTGTAGTCGTCGTTCGCGGCCTTGAACGCGGCCACCCGCTCGGCCGAGCCGAGGCCCGCGGTGACGGCGAACGCGCCGACGTAGTCGCGCAACCCGCTCTCCCTGGGCGCCACGAAGTCCGCCAGCGACTTCCGGGGCGAGCCGTCGTGGCCCTCGGTCTGCTGGCGCAGCTGGTGCAGCGTCGTCCGGACGGCGGTGCGCGACTCGTCGGTGTAGACCTCGATGTCCTCGCCGTCCACCCGGTTGGCGGGGAAGAGCCCGAACACGCCCCTGGCCCGCAGCCAGCGCTCCTCGACGACCCGGTCGAGCATCTCCTGGGCGTCCGCGTACAGCCGCCGGGCGGCCTCGCCGGTCGCCGGGTTGTGCAGGATGTCGGGGAACCGGCCGCGCATCTCCCAGGCGCTGAAGAACGGCTGCCAGTCGATGTAGCCGCGCAGCTCCTCGAGCGGGTAGTCGTCGAGGACCCGCGTGAACTGCGTCACCGAGTGCCGGTGGTCGCAGGCCGGGCCGGCGCAGACGTCGCGGGCCTGCTGCAGCAGCATCCGCGGCCGCGGCGGGACGTAGGAGGACCAGTCCAGCGGCGGCGCGGCGGCGCGCGCGGCTGCCAGCGGCAGCAGCGTGCGGGTGTCCTGCCGGGCGGCGTGCCGCTCCCGCAGCCCCGCGTACTCCGCCTCGACGCCGGCCAGCAGGCTGGGCCGCTGCTCGTTGGACAGCAGCGCGGCCACGACCGGCACCGACCGGGACGCGTCCTTCACCCAGATGACCGGGCCGTGGTAGCGCGGGGCCACCTTGACCGCGGTATGCGCGCGCGAGGTGGTCGCCCCGCCGATGAGCAGCGGGATGTCGAAGCCCTGCCGCTCCATCTCGGCGGCCAGGTTGCTCATCTCGTCGAGGGACGGCGTGATCAGCCCGGACAGGCCGATGACGTCGGCGCCCTCGGCCTTGGCGGTGTCGAGCACCTGCTGCGCCGGCACCATGACGCCCAGGTCGACGACGTCGTAGTTGTTGCACTGCAGGACGACGCCGACGATGTTCTTGCCGATGTCGTGGACGTCGCCCTTCACGGTGGCCATGACGACCGTGCCGTTGCTGCGCTCGGCGTCGCCGGGCTGCTTCTCGGCCTCGATGTAGGGCACCAGGTGGGCGACGGCCTTCTTCATCACCCGGGCCGACTTGACCACCTGCGGCAGGAACATCTTGCCGGCGCCGAACAGGTCGCCGACGACGTTCATCCCGCCCATGAGCGGGCCCTCGATGACCTCGATCGGCCGGCCGCCGCGCGCGGCGATCTGCGCCCGCAGCTCCTCGGTGTCGGCCTCGACGAACCCGTCGATGCCCTTGACCAGGGCGTGCGTGATGCGCTCCTCGACCGGCAGCGACCGCCACTCCTCGGAGGCCACCTCTTTCACGGCGCCGTCCCCGGCGTACTCGCCGGCGACCTCCAGCAGCCGCTCGGTGGCGTCGGGGCGGCGGGCCAGGACGACGTCCTCGATGCGCTCGCGCAGCCGGGCGGGCACCTCGTCGTAGACCTCGAGGGCCCCGGCGTTGACGATGCCCATGTCCATGCCGGCGGCGATCGCGTGGTACAGGAACACCGCGTGGATGGCCTCGCGGACGGGGTTGTTGCCGCGGAAGGAGAACGACACGTTCGAGACGCCGCCGGAGACCAGCGCGCCGGGCAGGTGCTGCTTGATCCAGCGGGTGGCCTCGATGAAGTCCAGCCCGTAGCGGGCGTGCTCCTCGATGCCCGTGGCGACGGCGAAGACGTTGGGGTCGAAGATGACGTCCTCGGCCGGGAAGCCGACCTGGTCGACGAGGAGGTCGTAGGCCCGCCGGCAGATCTGCTGGCGGCGCTCCAGCGAGTCGGCCTGGCCCTGCTGGTCGAAGGCCATGACGACGACGGCGGCGCCGTGCTTGCGGCACAGCCGCGCGTGCCGGACGAACTCCTCCTCCCCCGCCTTGAGGGAGATGGAGTTGACGATCGACTTGCCCTGCACGCACTTGAGGCCGGCCTCGATGACCTCCCACTTGGAGGAGTCGACCATCACCGGCACGCGGCAGATGTCGGGCTCGGCGGCGACCAGCTTGAGGAACCGGTCCATGGCCGCGACGCCGTCGATCATCCCCTCGTCCATGTTGACGTCGATGACCTGCGCGCCGGCCTCCACCTGCTGCCGGGCGACGGCGAGCGCGGTCGGGTAGTCGCCCTCGCGGATCAGCCGGCGGAACCGGGCCGAGCCGGTGATGTTGGTGCGCTCGCCGACGTTGACGAACAGCGAGTCCGCGTCGACGGTCAGCGGCTCCAGGCCGGAGAGCCGCAGCGCCGGGCGCACCTGCGGGGGCGTCCGCGGGGGCCGGCCCTCGACGGTGGCGGCGATCGCGGCGACGTGCGCCGGCGTCGTCCCGCAGCAGCCGCCGACCATGTTGACGAAGCCGGACCCGGCGAACTCGGCGAGGACCGCCGCGGTCTCCTCCGGCGACTCGTCGTACTCGCCGAACGCGTTGGGCAGGCCGGCGTTCGGGTAGCAGGAGACGAAGGTGTCGGCCACGCGCGAGAGCTCGGCCAGGTAGGGCCGCATCTCCGCGGCGCCCAGCGCGCAGTTCAGCCCCACCAGCAGCGGGCGCACGTGCCGGATCGAGTGCCAGAAGGCCTGGGTGACCTGGCCGGACAGCGTCCGCCCGGAGGCGTCGGTGATCGTGCCGGAAACCATGACCGGCCAGCGCCGGCCGCGCTGCTCGAACAGCGTCTCCAGCGCGAAGATCGCCGCCTTGGCGTTGAGCGTGTCGAAGATCGTCTCGACGAGCAGGACGTCGACCCCGCCGTCGACCAGGCCGTCGGCCTGCTCCAGGTAGGCCTCGACCAGCTCGTCGAAGGTGACGTTGCGGGCGCCGGGGTCGTTGACGTCCGGCGAGATGGACGCCGTCCGGCTGGTCGGGCCGAGCGCCCCGGCGACGTAGCGCGGCCTCTCCGGCGTGCGGGCGGTCATCGCGTCGGCCTCGGCCCGGGCCAGCCGGGCCGACGCCACGTTGATCTCGTAGGCCAGCTCGGACATGCCGTAGTCGCGCAGCGAGATCGCCGTGGCGTTGAAGGTGTTGGTCTCGATCAGGTCCGCGCCGGCCTCGAGGTACTCGCGGTGGATGCCCGCGATGATCCGCGGCCGGGTGATGCTCAGCAGGTCGTTGTTGCCCTGCACGTCGGTGGGCCAGTCGGCGAACCGCTCGCCGCGGTAGCCGGCCTCGTCGGGCCGGTCGCGCTGGATCGCCGTCCCCATGGCCCCGTCGAGCACCAGGATCCGCTGCCCCATCACGGCCGTCAGTTCCGCGGTCGCGTCCGGGCGGAGGGCGGGCGACTCGATGCGGGACTGCACCGAGCCAGGGTAGCCGCCTCGGGGGGACCCCGGTCGCCCTCGCGGGGGACGCCGGTGGCGTCGAGCGGGTCGCGACCCGCGGCCGGGGAGCGCGATCGACGTAGGCTCCCAGGGGTGATCGACCCGAAGTCCACCCCTGAGGACCTGCCCCGGCTCGACGACCCGGTGGTGGTCGTCGCCTTCGAGGGCTGGAACGACGCCGGGGACGCCGCCACCGGGGCGCTGGAGCACCTCGAGCTCATCTGGGACGCCACCCCGCTCGCCGCGCTCGACCCCGAGGACTACTACGACTTCCAGGTCAACCGGCCCAGCGTCTCGCTCATCGGCGGGGTCAGCCGCCGGATCGAGTGGCCCACCACGCGCATCTCCGTCGCCCACCCGCCGGACGCCGGCCGCGACGTCGTCCTGATCCGCGGCATCGAGCCCAACATGCGGTGGCGCACCTTCTGCGAGGAGCTCATCGAGCTGTGCCAGGAGCTCGACGCCCACACCGTCGTCGGGCTCGGCGCCCTGCTGGCCGACACCCCGCACACCCGGCCCACCCCGGTGTTCGGCTCGGCCTACGACGCCGAGTCCGCCGAGAAATGGGGCCTGGGCGCCTCCACCTACGAGGGGCCCACCGGCATCCTCGGCGTCTTCCAGGACGCCTGCGTGCAGGCCGGGCTGCCGGCGATCAGCTTCTGGGCCTCCGTTCCGCACTACGTCTCTCAGCCGCCGTCCCCCCGGGCCACGGTCGCGCTGTTGCAGCGGGTCGAAGAGGTCCTGGAGATCACCGTCCCGCTGGGCGCGCTGCCCAAGCAGGCCGACGAGTGGGTGAGGACCGTCGACGAGATGGCCAACGAGGACGCCGAGGTCGTGGAGTACGTGCGCTCGCTCGAGGAGCGGGCCACCGAGAGCGACCTCTCCCAGGCCAACGGCGACGAGATCGCCCGCGAGTTCGAGAGGTATCTGCGCCGCCGGGGCTCGTCCCCCAACTGAAGGCTGCCACCCACGCTGCTGCGAGATCTGCACACTGGTCGCGTTCGGGGCCTCGATCGCAGCCTGTGTGCAGATCTCGCGCGGCAGCACAACGCGTGAGCAGAGCGCAAGTTGGGGATAACGGTCGTCCAGGGCGGACGACCGTGCCGCGTGTCGGGACGGCGGGGTTCAGCGGGTGCGGAGCAGCGGGCGCATCGCCGAGGTCGCGTCGGCGTCGAAGAGCCGGTCGTGCGTGGACAGCGCGTACCGGTCGGTCATCCCGGACACGTAGTCGACGACCTGGGTCACCGGGTCGGCGGAGGTGTCGCGGTAGGTCGCCGGGATGAGCCCGGGGTGGGCCAGGTGGTGGTCGACCAGCCGCCGGGTGACGTCGATGGCCAGCTGCTTCTGGCCGGCCGCGGTCTCCGAGGCGTACACCCGCTCGAACATGAAGGCCCGCAGCTCGTGCATGGCCTCCAGCGGCTCGGGCGCCATGACCACCGCTCCCCCGTCGGCCAGCGACCCCGCGACGACGGCGTCGATCATCGCGCCGACCATCCGGCTGCCCGGCTCGCCGAACACGGCACGCGCCCGGGCCGGCAGGCCGGCCACCTGCAGCACCCCCGCCCGGACGGCGTCCAGCGCGTCGTGGGACAGGTAGCCGATGCGGTCGGCGTAGCGGACGCACTCGGCCTCGCGGGTGGTCGGCGGCGGCGTGATCTTCCAGCTGTGCGCCCGGATGCCGTCGCGGACCTCCCAGGTGAGGTTGAGGTGCTCGAGCACCTCGACGATCCGCACCCCCTGGGCGGCGTGGTGCCAGCCGCCGGGGACGTAGGGCTCCAGCGCGTCCTCGCCGATGTGCCCGAACGGCGAGTGACCCAGGTCGTGGCCCAGCGCGATCGCCTCGGCGAGGTCCTCGTTGAGGCCGAGCGCGCGGGCCAGCGAGCGGGCGACCTGGGTGACCTGCAGCGTGTGCGTCAGCCGGGTGACGAAGTGGTCGCCGTCGGGGTTGAGGAAGACCTGCGTCTTGTGCTTGAGCCGGCGGAAGGCCTTGGCGTGCAGGATCCGGTCGCGGTCGCGCTCGAAGGCGGTGCGCAGGGGGTCCTCGGCCTCGGGGACGGCGCGGCCGCGGGTGGCCGTCGACCGGGTGGCGGCCGGCGCGAGGGTCGCCTCCTCGCGCTCCCGTGCCGCCCGGTCGACCAGGCGGAAGGACCCCCCGCCCATCAGCGCGACCGGGGCGCCGGGCCGTCCAGCGCGGGGTCCAGGGCGATGCCCAGCAGTGCGTCGACCGCGTCGGCGACGACCCGCGGGGCGCCGTCGTCGCGGTCGACGTCCGGCCCGGCAGCCAGCGTGCGCGCGGCCCAGTCGTCGACCAGCGCGATCGCCCCGGGGCTGTCAAGGTCGTCGCCGAGCCGCTCGCGCAGCCCGTGCAGCACCGGGGCGGCCGGGGCGCCGGCGTCCCGGGCCACGGCGCGCCGCCAGGTGTCCAGCCGCCGCTCGGCGGTGGCCAGCAGGTCCGGCGTCCAGGCGCGGTCGGTGCGGTAGTGACCGTCCAGCAGCGCCAGCCGGATCGCCATCGGGTCGACGCCCTCACCGCGCAGCTTGGAGACGAAGACCAGGTTGCCGCGGCTCTTGCTCATCTTCTCGCCGTCCAGGCCGATCATCGCCGCGTGCACGTAGGCCCGGGCGAAGGGCTTGGTCCCCGAGAGCGCCTCCGCGTGGACGGCGGAGAACTCGTGGTGCGGGAAGACCAGGTCGCTGCCGCCGCCCTGGACGTCGAAGCCCATGCCGATGGTCTCCAGCGCGATGGTGGCGCACTCGATGTGCCAGCCGGGGCGGCCGGCGGTGCCGCGGGGGCCGGGCCACGACGGCTCCCCCGGCCGCTGCCCCTGCCACAGCATCGGGTCCAGCCGGTTGCGCTTGCCCGGGCGGTCGGGGTCGCCGCCGCGCTCGGCGGAGTACCGCAGCATGGTCGCCTCGTCGTAGCCGGACTCGCTGCCGAAGCCCGGCGCCTGTGCGACGTCGTGGTAGACGTCGCCGGTGCCGTCGTCGAGCACGTACGCCAGCCCCTCGTCGAGCAGGGTCTCCACGTGGGCCACGATGTGCGGCACCGACTCCACCGCGCCGACGTAGTCGTCGGGCGGCAGCACCCGCAGCGCGGTCATGTCCTCGCGGAACAGCGCGGTCTCCCGCATGCCGAGTACGACCCAGTCCTCGCCGTCGCGCTCGGCCCGCTCGAGCAGCGGGTCGTCGATGTCGGTGACGTTCTGCACGTAGTGGACGGCGTGGCCGGCGTCCCGCCACACCCGGTTGACCAGGTCGAACGCCAGGTAGGTGGCGGCGTGGCCGAGGTGCGTGGCGTCGTAGGGGGTGATGCCGCAGACATACATCCGCGCCGTCGTGTCCGGGGAGGTGTCGACCACCTCCCCGCGCGCGGTGTCGTGCAGCTTGAGGACCGGACCGGTGCCCGGGAGGGTCGGGAGGAGCGGAGCGGGCCAGGCGAGCACGTACCGAGCCTAGAGGCGGCTATCCACGCGCCCGGTCGGCCCTCATCCTGTCGGAGGACCGCGGCGCCGCCCGCGGGGAGAGGGGCGCGATGACACCCGACGAGTACCTGCCGGTCCTGCAGAAGACCGACGCCCGCTTCGCCGACGCCGCCGCCGAGGCGGTGCTGGCCCGGGGGTGGCAGGCGCCGGTGCCCGGCTGCCCCGGGTGGACGCTGGCCGACCTGGTCTGGCACCTGGCCGAGGTGCAGCACTTCTGGGCGTGGGTGGTGCGCACCCGCGCGACCGATCCGGGGGCCTATCCCGAGCCGGTCCGGCACCCGGACGACGAGCTGCTCGGCTTCGGCCTCGCCCAGTCGGCGGAGCTGGAGACGGTGCTCGACGGCGCCGACCCGGCCGAGCGGGTGTGGACCTGGGCGCCGCGGCAGGACGTCGGCTTCGTGCTGCGCCGGCAGGTGGTGGAGGCGGTCGTGCACACCGCCGACGTCGAGCAGGTGCTCGGCGACGTGCACCCGGTCCGTGCCGACGTCGGCCTGGACGGCCTCGACGAGTGGCTGGAGGTGATGGTCCCCGGCGCGCTGCCGCAGGGCCCGCCGGCGGACGCGCACCCCGTCGTCCTGCACGCCGTCGACGTCGGCGTCGAGCGGGTGCTGTTCCCCGGCTCCCGGCCGGTGCCCATCGCCCGGCTCACCGGCACGGCGGGCGACCTGCTCCTCGCCGTCTGGCGGCGGGTGCCGCTGGAGGTGCTCACGGTGGACGGCGACGGGCTGCAGGCCGCCGCGATGCTCGACCTCGTCCGGCTGGATTGACGGGCGGCGCGGTGCTGGAACGGCCGTCCTCCAGGGGCCCTCCGCCTGAGCCTGCGAGGTGTGGGGAGGAGGATGGTCCTTCGTCAGGGCCAGGTGGTGGCGTTCCGCTCGAAGTCGTCCCCGGTCTGGACGCCGACGACGTCGAAGACCATCCCGGCGGGGTCCTTCATCTGCCAGAAGCCGCCCATGTCCGCGATCCGCCGCGCGCCCAGGGCCTCCAGCCGGGCCACCTCCGCGTCGACGTCGTCGGTCTCGACGTCGACGTGCCAGCGCGGCGGCGTCCCGTGCCCGGTGCGCTGGACCTCCAGGTGGAAGCCGCCGGCGAAGGCGCCCAGCGACGACCAGTTGTCGTCCGAGGGGTCCGGGGACACCTGGTGACCGGTGGCGCCGGACCAGAAGGCCCGCCCGGCGTCGTGCAGGTCGGGGGGCAGGTCGAGCATGAGGACGGCCAGGCGGCTGCGGTGGGGCACGGTGCCGGAACCTAGTCGCGGCGCGCGGCCTGCGGGAGCGGCGTCCGCCCTACCGTCGGCGCGCATGGAGCGCAGCCCCGAGGTCGTGTATCGCACCTTCCTGAGCGCGTTGAACGACCGGGACGTCGCGGCCGCGGCCGGCTGCGTGGACCGCGTCCGCTACCGCGAGGACTGCGTGGGCTTCACCGGCGGCTGGGTCGGGTGGACCGACGCCACCGCGTCGCTGGAGCGGGTCTGGCAGGCATCCCCGACCTGCGGGTCGAGCTGGCGGAGGTCGCCGTCACCGCCACCGCGGACGGCGCTGCCGTGGTGCTCGCGCACGGCGAGGCCCGCGGCACCGCCGACGGCCGGCTCTACGGCGCGCCGGCGACCCACCGGCGGTACCGCGCGAGCTACTTCGACCGCGTCCGGGTCGTCGACGGGCTCATCGTCGAGCGGGTGCAGCAGGCCGACGTCCTCGGGCAGATGCGGCAGCTCTACGGCCGGGCGCTCGGCGCGGTCGGCTTGAGCGCCATGCTCTGGCGCCTGCCGGCTCCCTGATCCGGCGAGATCGCCGACCTCGCACGGAGCGGGCACCGGTCCGTGCGAGATCGCCGGTGTCGCCGGTCAGAAGGGGGGCCAGGGCAGCGCGGGCCAGTCGCCGCTGGGCTGCGGGTGCCGGCCGGTGCGCAGCAGCTCGGCGACCCGCTGCTGGGTGCGCCGCACCTCGCGCCGGGTGAGGTGCTCGTGCAGCTGCTCGCCGAGGTCGCCGAGCAGGTCACCGGTGAGCTTCTCCAGCACCTCGAGCGCCTCGGTCGGCAGCGGCTTGCCCGCCCATCGCCACAGCAGCGTGCGCAGCTTCGGGTCGACCGAGAAGCAGATGCCGTGGTCGACGCCGTACACGTGCCCGGCGGAGGTCGGGATGATGTGCCCGCCCTTGCGGTCGGCGTTGTTGACGACGGCGTCGAAGACCGCCATGCGCCGCAGCCCGGGGTGGTCCGACCGCACGAACGCGGTCAGGTCGACGTCGGGGTCGCCGTCCACCCACAGCTGCACCATGCCGGGGCCGAACGGGCCGTCGCGCAGCACGGTCGGCGGCACGACCCGCCAGCCGGTCGCCTCGCTGATCAGCGCCGCGGACACCTCGCGGCCGGCGAGCGTGCCGTCGGGGAAGTCCCAGAGGGGCCGCTCGCCGGCGACCGGCTTGTAGACGCACTCGGCCTCGAGCTCGTCGGTGCGGACGTAGCCGACCAGCGTGACGTTGCTGGCGTCGAGCATCCGGCCCTCGAGGTCGATCTCGCCGTCGAGCAGCAGGGCGCGCGCCTCCGCGTCGTCGGCCGGGGGGCGCAGACCCGTGGCGGGGTCGGCGGGACGCTCGGTCATCGGGGCGGCCGGATCGCGCTCAGCGGCGGTAGCCGTTCTGCCGCGGGCACACGTGCCCGGCGGGGTCCAGCGGGAGCGAGCACAGCGGGCAGGCCGGGCGGCCGGCGGCCACGACCCGGCGGGCCCGGACGACGAAGGCGCGGGCGGCGGCGGGGGTGATCGTCACCCGCAGCGCGTCGGGCCCCTCCTCGCTGTCGGAGAGGATCACGTCCTCCTCGACCGGCTCGTCGCCGGCGGCCACGGCCTCGACGACGACGGCCTGCGACTCGCCGTCCCACGCCAGGCCCATGGCCGCGACCCGGAACTCCTCGTCGACCGGCGCGGTGAGCGGCTCCAGGTCGTCGACCTCGGCGTCCGGCGGGACGACGGTGCCCGGACGGGTCGCGACCTCGTCGAGCAGCTCGTTCATCCGGTCGGCGAGCACCTGCACCTGCGCCTTCTCCAGCGCCACGCTGACCACGCGGCCGGCGCTGTCGACGGCCTGCAGGTAGAAGGTGCGGTCGCCGGGCTGGCCCACCGTGCCGGCGACGAACCGGGACGGGCGGTCGAAGAGATACAGCTGGCGCGGCACGGGCCCCAGGTTACGCGGGCGGACGCGGCGGGCACGCCGAGACGCGAGGTCAGACGGCCGCGCCCGCGCCGCCGCCGACGACCGCGTCCGAGTCGGCCTTGCGACGGCGCCGTCCCTGCTTCTTGGGCGGGACCAGGGCGGCGACGTCCCCGCCGGTGTCGTTGACCCGCACCACGAACGGGCGGGTCTCGGTGTAGGTGACCACCGAGACCGAGGCCGGGTCGACCACGATCCGCTGGAACTGGTCGAGGTGCAGCCCCAGGGCGTCGGCGAGCACGGCCTTGATGACGTCGCCGTGGCTGCAGGCCAGCCAGACGGCGTCGGGCCCGAGGCGGGCGTTCCACTCCCGGACGGCGGCCACCGCGCGGGCCTGGGTCTGCGCCAGGCCCTCGCCCTCCGGGCCGGGGAAGACCGCGGCCGACGGGTGCTGCTGCACGACCTTCCACAGCGGCTCCTTGACCAGCTCCTTGAGCGGGCGGCCGGTCCAGTCGCCGTAGCGGGCCTCCCCGAGCCGGTCGTCGGTGGCCAGCTCGAGGTCGCGCCCGGGGAGGACGGCGCCGGCGGTCTGCCGGCAGCGGTCCAGCGGGCTGCTCACGACGGCGGCCAGCGGCACCGGCGTCAGCCGCTCCCCCACCGCCCTCGCCTGCCGCTCGCCGGTCTCGTCGAGCTGCACGCCCGGGGTCCAGCCGGCGAGCACGCCGCCGGCGTTGGCGGTCGTGCGGCCGTGCCGCAGCAGGATCACGGTGGTCACGACGCCCGAGCCTAGAAGGACGAGCCCGGTGCCCAGCCGGCCCGACTCGTGTTGATCATGGGCTTGTCGCTCGCGGACGCGCCGTGTCGAGCGTGTCCTGCTGCAACGACCCCATGATCAACGCGGCGGGCGGGCGGGTGGCTGGTGCCCCGCGTCACTGCGGCGCGAGCACCCCGGCGCCGACGAGGGCGAGGATCAGCAGGCCCAGCACCACCCGGTAGACGACGAACGGCGTGAAGCTGCCGCGGTCGAGGTAGCGCAGCAGCCAGGCGATGACGACCAGGCCGACGCCGAAGGCCAGCACCGTGGCCACGATCGTCGGCCCCCAGGCGACCGACTCCCCCGCCACGCCGCCGGTGAGCGCCTCGTAGACCTGGAAGAAGCCCGAGGCCAGGACGGCGGGGACGGCGAGCAGGAAGGAGTACCGCGCCGCGGCGGCCCGCGAGTAGCCGAGGAACAGGCCCATGGTGATCGTGCCGCCGGAGCGGGAGACGCCGGGCACCAGCGCCATGGCCTGGGCGAACCCGAAGGCGATGCCGTGCCCGACGGTCAGCTGGTCGAGCTCGCGCTTCTTGCCGCCCACCCGGTCGGCCCAGTAGAGGACCAGCGAGAAGGCGACCAGCGCGATCGCGACGATGCGCAGGTCCCGGAAGGTCGTCTCGATGCGGTCCTGGAACAGCAGGCCCAGGATGCCGATGGGTAGCGTGCCGACGATGATCAGCCAGCCCATCCGGGCGTCGGGGTCGCGGCGCACCGCGCGGTCGCCCAGCGAGCGGACCCAGGCACTGATGATCCGGCCGATGTCGCGGCGGAAGTAGAGCAGCACCGCGGCCTCGGTGCCGATCTGGGTGATGGCGGTGAACGCCGCGCCCGGGTCACCCCAGCCGAAGGCCTCCCCCACCACCCGCAGGTGCGCGCTGGAGGAGATGGGCAGGAACTCCGTGAGCCCCTGCACCAGCCCCAGGACGACGGCCTCGAGCCAGCTCATCGCGCGCTCCGCTCCGGTCGGGCGGAGCGGGGGCGGCGGGCAGCGGGGCGGTGGGGCGGGCCGGTCAGCGGGAGCACGGGAGGCCACCCTAAGCGGCGGCGCGCACCGGCCGGGCGCGGCACGCAGGGACCGCCGCGCTCCCCGGCTCCCGTCCGGACCCGCCGGTAGGTTGGCCTCCCGTGGAGCAACGCGCACTCGGCCGCAGCGGACTGGTCGTCTCGCGCCTGGCACTGGGCACCATGACCTGGGGCCGGGACACCGACGAGGACGAGGCCGCGATGCAGCTGACCGCGTTCGTCGACGCCGGCGGCACGCTGGTCGACACCGCCGACGTGTACTGCGACGGGGACAGCGAGCGGCTGCTGGGCAGGCTGCTGGCCGACGTTGTCCCGCGCTCGGACGTGCTGGTCGCCACCAAGGCCGTCGGGCGGACCGCGGCGGGGCCGATGGGCCGCGGCGCCTCCCGCGGGCACCTTCTCGCCGCCCTCGACGCCTCGCTGGAGCGCCTGGGCACCGACCACGTCGACCTGTGGCAGCTGCACTCCTGGGACGACACCACCCCGCTCGAGGAGACCCTCGCCGCCTGCGACACCGCCGTCTCCTCGGGCCGGGTCCGCTACGTCGGCGTCAGCAACTTCACCGGCTGGCAGACCGCGCAGGCGGTCACCTGGCAGCGGGCCTGGCCCGGCCGCGTGCCGGTCGTCAGCACCCAGGTGGAGTACTCGCTGCTGCAGCGCGGCGTCGAGCGCGAGGTGGTGCCCGCCGCCGAGGCGCTCGGACTGGGCGTGCTGGCCTGGTCGCCGCTGGGCCGCGGGCTGCTCACTGGCAAGTACCGGCAGGGCCCGCCGGCGGAGTCCCGCGGCGCGTCGCCGCAGTGGCAGGGCTTCATCGACGGGCTGCGCTCGGCGACGGCCGACCGGATCGTGGAGGCGGTGGTCACCGCCGCCGACGGGCTGGGCACCACGCCGCTGGCCGTGGCGCTGGCGTGGGTGCGCGACCGGCCCGGCGTCGCCGCCCCGGTCGTCGGCGCGCGCACCGCGCAGCAGCTGCAGTCCTCGCTGGACGCCGATGCCGTGCGGCTGCCCGCGGCGATCCGCACCGCGTTGGAGGACGTCTCGGCCCCCTACTTCGGCTATCCCGAGCGGCGGTACGACAGGTGAGCGAGCTCGCGAGCCCACCCAGGAGCACAGCGGCGCCGGTTCCGGCGCCGACGAGCGTCAGCGAGGAGGTGTCGTGACCGCGGCTCCGACCACGCCGGGCGCCGAGCCGGTGTTCGCCGCCTTCTGCGCGGCCGGCCTGTGGCCGGGCCTGGGCAAGCGGGCGGCCGCCGAGCTGCCGGCCGCCGGGATCACCTCCCCCGACGACGTCACCGCCGACCGGCTGCTGAAGCTGCCCCGCGTGGGCCGGCAGCGCGCCGAGCGGCTGTTCTCCGGCTTCCTGTCCGCGCAGCCCACCTACGAGGTCGTGGCGCTGCTGGTCGGGGCGGGGCTGGACGCCAAGCTCGCCTCGTCCGCCGCCGACGCCCTCGGCAACGACGCCGCCCGCCGGCTGCGTGACGACCCGTGGGCGCTGCTCGGCCTGACCGGGGTCACCCTCGGCGACGCCGACCGGCTGGCCATCGCCGTCCTGCCCGGGGCCGACAAGCAGGACGGTCGCCGCGGCCGGGCGATCGTGGCCCAGACCCTGCGGACGGCGACCCGCGACGGGCACACCGTCCTCCCCGCCGATCTGGTGGTCGCCGCGCTGCGCGCCGAGGGAGTGGCCGACCCGGCCACGGCGATCGTCGCGGCGGTCGAGTCCGGCGAGGTGCTCGAGCACGAGCCCCCGGAGCCGGATCTCGACGAGGACGCCGATCTCGACGAGCTGCCCGAGCCGGGAGAAGGACCTCGGTCTGCCCTCCGCTCGCAAGCTCGCGAGGGAACCCGGACCGAGGCCGTACGGATGCTGTCGCTGGCCCGCTACGGGATGGCCGAGGAGGCCGTCGCGGAGAACGTGGCCAGGCTGGCGGCCACCGCGGAGCGGATCGCCGACCCCGCCGCCGTCCGGTCGGTGGCCAAGGGCCTCGACGACGCGCAGAAGCAGGCCGTGGCGCAGGTGCTGGGCGCCGGCGTCAGCCTGCTGACCGGCGGGCCCGGGACGGGCAAGAGCCGCACGGTCGCCGCGGTGGTGCGGCTGCTGCAGTCCAAGGGCACCGAGGTCGCGCTCGCGGCCCCGACCGGGCGGGCGGCCAAGCGGCTGGAGGAGCTGACCGACCACCCGGCGGTCACGGTGCACCGGCTGCTGGGCGCGCAGGGCACCTCGGGCGGGTTCGCCCGCAACGAGGAGTGGCCGCTGGACGCCGACGTGGTGGTCGTCGACGAGGCCTCCATGCTCGACGTCGAGCTCACCGCCGCGCTGCTGGAGGCCTGCCAGGACGGCACCCACCTGCTGCTCGTCGGGGACCCCGCGCAGCTGCCCTCGATCGGCCCGGGGCACGTGCTGGGCGACCTCATCGACTCGGGCGTCGTCCCGGTCACCGAGCTGACCACGCTGTACCGGCAGGCCGAGGGCGGCGCGATCGCGCGGCTGGCCAACGCCGTCCGGGCCGGGGAGCTGCCGCCGGTGGACTCCCCCGACCGCGAGGTGGTCGTCGTCCCGGCGTCGGGCAGCGCGGAGGCGGCCAGGCGGGTGGTGCAGCTGGTCACCGACTCGATCCCGCGGGCGCTGAAGATCGACCCGGCGACCGTGCAGGTGGTCACGCCGGTGCATCGCGGTCCGGCGGGGACGATCGAGCTGAACAGGGCCCTGAAGGCGCAGCTCAACCCGGGCGACGGCACGGTCTGGGGCTTCGACGTCGGCGACCGGGTGGTGGCCACGGCCAACCACCTGGACCTCGAGCCGATCGGGTTCGCCAACGGCGAGGTCGGCGTGGTCACCGGCACCGGCGACGGCACGCTCGACGTCGACTTCGCCTCCGGGCCGGTGACGGTGACCGGGAAGGCGATGAGCGACCTGCGGCACGGCTGGGCGATCACCGTGCACCGCGCGCAGGGCTCGGAGTGGCCCGGCGTGGTCGTCGTCCTGCCGCCGGAGGCCGGCGGGATGCTCTCGCGGCCGCTGGTCTACACCGCGCTGACCCGCGCCCAGCGGCACCTGTCGGTCGTGCACGCCTCCGGGGCCGCGCTGGCCCGCGCGGTGAGCCAGGTCGACGTCCGGCCGCGGCGCACCCGGCTGGCCCAGCTGCTGGCGGAGAACGCCGAGGCATAGAACCGACACCCACGTCTGCAGGGCCGGGACGTGTGCACCGCCTCTATGCCCGGGCCGCCCGGGCCGCCCGGGCGGCGCAGACGAGCTGACGGGTGGCGGCCTGCAGCTGCCCGGGGCAGGTCAGCGGCCGGGCGAAGGGCACCCGCAGGTCACGGTGCCCGACGGGCCGCTCGATGCGCAGCCGGAAGCCGAAGCGGTCCAGCCCCAGGGGGCGGACGACGTCCCGCGGTCCGAGGTCGCCGGCCGGGATGCGGCGTCGCAGCAGGTCGAGCACCTCGGGGTGGTCCCGGTCGAGGTGCTGCAGCACCTGCGCCTCGACGGCGGCCAGCGGGTCCGGCCGGGCCTGCGCGTGGGCCTGCGGGCCGACCTCCGTGCAGTGCCCGCCCTCCCGCAGCACCACCTCGGCCACGTCGAGCCGCAGCAGTGTGACCCCCCGCCCCACGTCGAGCAGCGGGCTCACCGGCCGGGCCTCGGCGAAGGCGAGCGCCGCGGCACGCCGCGTGGCCGGGTGCACGGGCGCGAGCCACCCGGAGAGCCACACCTGGGCGCGCAGCCGGTCCCGCAGCGGCAGCGGCGCCCGGTCGCTGACCATGAGGACGGCGGTCAGGTCGTCGTGACCGGCGAGCACGGTGTCGACCTCCCCGCCGGTCGGCACCAGCACGTACGTCACGCCCGAGGCGGTCGTCGCGTGCGCCAGCGGACGGCCGGCGGCCAGGCCGCGCACGCACAGCGCGGCCGGCGTCCGGCCGGCGACGGTGCGGGCGCGCTCGGGAGCGTCGGCACGGAGGGCGGGCGCTGCGGGGCTCGACGTCACGGGGCTCCCTCGGGTCGGCAACGAGTTAGGTGAGCCTAACCTGACCTGCGGACGGTGGAGCCTCCCGGCGCGCCGCGGGCGACGCGCCGGGGTGCCAGGCCGCGGCCTTGCCCGCGGGATCGTCCCGGGTGTCTCATGGCCGCCGTTCACGGGGCGCTGGCTCCCCGGCGCCCCGGCGTCCTCTGAGGAGCTGGGGTCCGTGGTCAGGTGCACGCGAACGCTCGTCGTGGTGGCGGTGGCCGCCTTGGTCTCCGGCGGCGGGACCACAGTCGCCGGCGCTGCTGCGGCGACGGAGCCGCTGCCCGGCGCCGTCCCGCAGCTGACGTGGGCAGCCTGCGGGATGACGGAGCCGGCCACCGCGGCCGGTGTGCAGTGCGCGACCGCCGACCTGCCGATGGACCACGACCAGCCCGAAGGCGCGCGGGTGCAGATCGCCCTCGCGCGCGTCCCGGCCACCGACCAGGCCAACCGGATCGGGTCGTTGTTCGTCAACCCCGGCGGCCCCGGCGGGGAGTACGTGACGCGCCTGCAGCAGGCCGGCGCCGACCGCTTCGCCGGCCTCAACCCGCGCTTCGACATCGTCGCCTTCGCGCCGCGAGGGGTCGCGCCGAGCACGCCGGCGATCGACTGCCAGGTCGACCCGGAAACCGGAGGCCCCGTCGTGACCCCGACGCCGACCCCGCTCGACGTCGACCTGGACGCCCTCGTGGCCCGGGCGGAGCGCTACGTCGACGCCTGCCTCGCGACCAACGGCCCGATCCTCGAGCACCTCTCGACCGCCAACGTTGCCCGCGACCTGGACCTGCTGCGCGCGGCGGTCGGCGACGAGCAACTCAGCTACCTGGGGTTCTCCTACGGCACCGCCATCGGCGCCACCTACGCCAGCCTGTTCCCGGACGGATATCGCGCGCTGGTGCTGGACGCCGCCGTCGATGCCGAGGGGTATGTCAACGACCCGTTGAGCTTCACCGCGGAACAAGCCGGCGGCTTCGAGATCGCGCTGGCCCGCTTCACCGAGGCCTGCGCCGTGGACCAGGTCGCCTGCTCCGGCTTCGGTGGCACTGACCCCTACCTGGCCTACGACCAGCTGCTGGCCGGGGCCGAGGCCAGGCCCGTCCCGGCCGACGCCTATCCCGCCGACCCCCGGCCGGTCACCGCGGACGACATCCGGCTGGTCACCGCTCGGTTGCTCTACGCCAAGCAGCTGTGGGGCCTGCTGGGTCTAGTGCTGTCCGAGGCCGCCAACGGGGACGCCTCGTTCATCCGGGCGCTGATAGACCAGGTGTTCCTGGCCGACAGCACCCCTGGCGACCGGCAGTTCGCCATCAGCGCGTCCGAGCAGCACTACCCGCAGGACGACCTGCAGGTCTACCTGGACCGCGGCGCGGAGGCCTGGGCGTCCTTCCCGCACTTCGGCGGCAACAGCGGGTACACCGAGATCCACTACGCGCTGTGGCCCGTGCGCGACGAGGACGCCTTCGCCGGGCCCTTCGAGGCGTCGGGGTCCGCCCCGGCGCCGCTGGTGATCGGCACGACCTACGACCCGGCGACGCCGTACGCCTGGGCCGAGCGGCTGGCCGACGACCTCGGGACGGCCCGGCTGCTGACGATGGAGGGCGACGGGCACGCCGCGTACGGCGGCGCATCAGCCTGCATCGACCGCAGCACCGAGGCCTACCTGGTCGACGGCAACCTGCCCGCCGCGGGCACCGTCTGCCGTCAGGAGACGGTCTTCGCGGCCCCCGTGCCGGCGCCGACAGGCGCGGCCGCTGCCACCCAGGTGCTCAGCGCCCTGCTGCTCCCCTGAAGCCCGGGCCTGCCCGCGGGGGCTACAGCGGGGCGTCGTCGTCGTCGACGGGGACGTCGGCCTGCTGCTCGAGGACGTCGGCGACGTCGGCCTCCCGGTCGCCGACCGCGCGCTGCGGGCTGCCGGCCTCCCCCGGGCGGGCGGCGAGCTGCTGCTCCAGGGCGTCGGCTTCGGGCACGTCCGCTCCTGGCGGGGTCGCCTCGCCGGCGAGGGCGACGGCCGGCGCGTCGAGCGGGGCCTCCTGCTCGGCGCGGTCGGCGTCGGGCACGTCGTTGCCGGGTGCGGTCACGTCGTCCTCCGTGCGTCGCGGGGGTGGGTGGGCCCCATCCTGCCGCCCGCGGCTCCGCCGGACAGGACCGGGGACGACGGCCGGCGGGTGGCGCGGCGCGGTCGGGGAGGTGACGGTCACGTGACCGGCGGGCGTCCGGAGGGCACAATCGGCCGGGTGGAGGCGGTCGCCGGGGATTACGAGTTCGCGCCGCTGCGGATCCCGCCGGGTACGTCCCGGTCCGCAGCGGCGACCATGCTGAGTCTGCAGGCGGACACCGGCGGCTGGGAACTGGCCCGGCTGCAGCTGCACGCCGACGGCACGTGCAAGGTGATCCTGCGCCGCCGGGCCAGGCTGTCCTACCTGCCCAAGCCGCACATCTGAAGCGCCGACCGGCCTCCGCCGGTGCGCTGCCCCCTGCGGTCGCTGACCGGCCGTGGGCGTGTCAGGGTTCGGAGGACCGCCGCCGGCCCCGGGCGGCCGGGGAGGACGGCATGCGAGAGACCCTGACCGATCGGTTCCGCTTCCTGCGCGCCTTCGTCGCGAACCCGCGCCAGGTGGGCGCCATCCTCCCGACCTCGCGGTGGGCGGTCCGGGACATGCTGGACCTGGCCGACGTCCCCCGCGCCGACCTGGTCGTGGAGCTCGGCGCGGGCACCGGGGTGCAGACCGGCGAGATCCTCGCCCGGCTGGGACCGAACGCGCGGCTGGTGTCGCTGGAGATCGACCCGGACCTGGCCAAGCTGCTCGACGAGCGCTACGACGACCCCCGGCTGCAGGTGGTGTGCGACTCGGCGGAGAACCTGGACGCGCACCTGGGCGGCAAGCGGGCCGACGTGCTGGTCTCCGCGCTGCCCTACACGTCCTTCGATGCCGGGCTGCGTCGCCGGGTGCTGGACCTACTCCCGGTCGCGCTGGCCCCCCAGGGGGTGCTCCTGGTGATCCAGTACTCGCCGCTGATCCGGCGCGAGCTGCGCCGCCGCTTCCCGTCGGTGCAGCAGAAGATCACGCCGTGGAACGTGCCGCCGGCGTTCCTGTACGCCTGCCGCGCCGGCACGTCCTAGAGCTTCAGCGCATCGACGGCGGGCGCAGCGCCTCCGGGACGACGGCGGTCTCGCCGCTCGTCGTCTTCGCGCTGGGCACGCCCTTGAAGCGGTAGGGCACGGTGCCGACGCCCGGCTGGACGACGTAGGCCGCGCCCGGCTCGCCCGACGTCCAGGCCAGGACCATCGCGTCGGCCACCTCCCCGGCGGAGAGCACCGGGAAGCCGGCCTGGGTGAACTGGTCGCGGATCGGGTCGATGATCGCGGTGTCGGCGAAGCCGGGGCAGATCGCGCTGATCGTCGTCCCCTCTCGGGCCAGCCGGGGGGCCATCGAGCGGACGAAGGCGACGGCGCCGGCCTTGGCGACGCTGTAGCCGGGGTCGGTGGCCATCGGCGAGAGCCCGGCCAGGGACGCCGTGACGACGAGCGCGCCGCCGCCGGCCCGCCTGATGGCCGGGCGGGCGGCGAGGGTGCCGTAGACCACGCCGAACAGGTCGACGTCCACCACGTGCAGGAACTCGTCGAGGTCGACCTCGTCGTCGGACTCCGCCGCGGAAATGCCGGCGTTGAGGTAGGCGGCGTCGAGCCGGCCGTGCCGGGCCTCGATGCGCTCGACGACGGCGACGTTGGCCGCCCGGTCGGTGACGTCGAGGACCTCGAACTCCGCGCCCAGGTCGGCGGCCGTGGCCCGCGCCCGCTCGCTGTCGAGGTCGGCGAGGACGACGGTCACCCCGCGCTCCCCCAGCTTCGCGGCGAGGGCCCGGCCGAAGCCGCCGGTCCCCCCGGTGACGAGTGCGACGGAACCGGGACGGGGTGTGGGAGCGGTCACTGTGGCATCACACCACGCGGGTGCGGGTCCTTCGAGGCCCCGTCCCGGCCCCCCGGACGATCATGGACCCGCGGTGGCGACACGCCGCCGCCCCTCGGAGCGTCGCCACCGCAGCATCGTGATCGTCGGGGGGAGGCGCTCAGCAGGCGCGCAGGAACCGGTCGAGCACCCGGACGCCGAAGCGCAGCGACTCGACCGGCACCCGCTCGTCGATGCCGTGGAACAGCGAGGCGAAGTCCAGGTCCGGCGGCAGCCGCAGCGGGGAGAAACCGAAGCAGCGCATGCCCAGCCGCTCGAAGCTCTTGGCGTCGGTGCCGCCGCTCATGGTGAACGGCACCGGCCGGGCGCCGTCGTCCTCGGCCTTGAGCGCGGCGACCATCGCGTCGACCAGCGGGCCGTCGAACGTCGTCTCCACGGCCTGGTCGTGCACCAGCCACTCGCGTTGCACGCCCTCGCCGATCAGGCCCGCCAGCTGCCGCTCGAACTCCTCCTCCTGCCCGAAGAGGAAGCGGCCGTCGACGGTCGCGCCGGCGGTGCCGGGGATGACGTTGGCCTTGTAGCCGGCCTCGAGCATGGTCGGGTTGACCGTGTTGCGCAGGGCCGCGCCGATCATCCGGCTGATGCTGCCCAGCCGGGCCAGGGCCTGCTCGGGCTCGTCGGGGTCGATCTCGATGCCGTAGGCGTCCTCGACGGCGGCGAGGAACGCGCGCATCGGCGGGGTGAGCGTGGTGGGCAGCCGGGCCGAGCCGAGGCGGGCGACGGCCTGACAGAGCCGGGTGACGGCGTTGTCGTCGTGCACGAAGGAGCCGTGCCCGGGCTTGCCGCCGGCGGTCAGCCGCATCCAGGCCAGGCCCTTCTCGGCGGTCTGGACGAGGTAGAGGCGCAGGTCGTCGCGGACGGTGATGGAGAAGCCGCCGACCTCGCTGATCGCCTCCGTGCAGCCCTCGAACAGGTCGGGGTGCTCCTCGACGAGGTAGCGGGCGCCGAGCTTCCCGCCGGCCTCCTCGTCGGCGACGAAGGCCAGGACGACGTCCCGCGGCGGCTGCACGCCGGTGCGCGCCCAGTCGCGGACGAGCGCGAGGGTCATCGCGTCCATGTCCTTCATGTCGACCGCACCGCGGCCCCAGACGTAGCCGTCGCGCTCCTCGCCCGAGAACGGGTGCACGCTCCACTCGGCCGGGTCGGCGGGAACGACGTCCAGGTGGCCGTGGACGAGCAGGGCGGGCCTCGACCGGTCCCTGCCCTCGATGCGGGCGACCAGGCTCGCTCTCCCCCGCTCGGACTCGTGGACGACGCTGCTGATCCCGACCTCGTCGAGCTTGCCGGCCACCCACTCGGCCGCCGCCCGCTCGCCCTTGCCGCTCGCGGTGTCCCCGGTGTTGGTGGTGTCGATGCGGATGAGGTCGGACAGCAGCTCCGCGACCTCGTCTTGGGCTCGGGCGAGGAGGGCGGGAGTGGGCTCGGACATGCCGACGATCGTGCCACCGGGGGTCTGCAGACCCCGGCCGAGGCTCGGTTATGCTGGCTCCCGGCGCTCGCGAGAGCGGCTCACCTGTCCGGGTGGCGGAATGGCAGACGCGCTAGCTTGAGGTGCTAGTGCCCTTTATCGGGCGTGGGGGTTCAAGTCCCCCCTCGGACACCCTTGCCGGGGCCTTTGCCCGGCGACACCGGTACCGCGACGGCACTTCGACCCCCGTCGGCGGCGCCGACGGCGGGCAAACGCCCCCCGATCCCCGGGCGAATGCCCTCATCGACTCCGGCCACGTCTGCCCGCACTGCGGCGCCGCGGGCGGCACCAGCGGCATCCCGCTCGACGTCGCCCTCCTGAGCGATCTGGTCCGGGTGCTGGCCGCCCTGATGGCCGCCGTCACCGGCGCCCAGGGCCGCGGTACCGGGGACACCGGTGGCGGGCGCACCGGCACCGGGATCGCCGGCGCCAGCGGAGCCGAGGCCAGGGGCGGTGGCGACGATGGCCGCTGACGCCATGCCCGCTGCGCGGTCCCGGCGCCCTTCCTCCAGGTCGCGGTCGGAGAGCTGCCGGTGCCCGGGCCACCTGACCTGGCTCCCCGCCGACCCGGCCGGCGTGGCGATCGAGGTCGCCGACGTGTTCGCCTCGGCGCGGGCCGGGGAGCTCCCGTCCGGAGCCCTGGCACTCATCCGGGATTGCACGTGCGCGGCCAGACCCGCCAGCACCAGCCGCCAGCAGGCCCGTCCGGTCGGATCGTCGACGGCGAACCGCGTCCCGTCGACGACAACCACGCGGACCGACACCGGCAGGACCTCCAGCGCACCCACCAGCACCCCGACGGCCAGCTCGTCGACCGCGACCAGCCGCAGCACCGCCGGGTCCCCGGCCCTGATCCAGGCGGACAGCTCTGCGACCGCGGACGCCCCGGCGCTGGTGCCGGTCGAGCGACGCGCTGTGGCCGGCTCCGGCGACAGTGCCGCTCCCCCACTGACGCGGACGCCGGCGACCTCGCGTTCCCAGCCGGCGTCGGGCACCGCGGCTCGGGAGACGGCGACCCACGGCCCAGCGGGCTCAGGTTCGGCCGTCCCGTCCTCGTCCACGTCTGACCCCTTCCCGTGCCGTCGGGACACGGTGCCCGCCGAGCCGACCGCACTACGCTGTCAGCGTAGTAGTGGAGGTGCGTCATGACCGACGGACTGGCTGACCTGGAGCCTGCCGGGAGCCCCGCGGCGCTACGACCGGCCCGGATCCTGCTCGCCGCCGCGTGCCGGCCGGACGTCCGGCAGGCGATCGCCGTGGACCCGCTGATCCTGGCGGTCGGCCGGGCCAGCGCCCAAGGCGGCGACCAGGCCACCGACCTGGCCGTGCACAGCGTGCTCAACGGCGCGGTCGCGCTGGCCCAGACCGAGGGCGTCGACATCCGGCACCTGCTGCCCACCGCCGCCGAGCTGCGGGCCCACCACCGGACCGCCGCCACCGTGGAGCGGGCCGAGGCACTGGACGGCAGCGAGATTATCCACCGCTGGTCGCTGTACGGCAGCCGCGCCCTCGGCGTCCTGGTCCTGCTCACCACGGGCACCGGGACGAAGGTGTCGGTCGACTTCGACCAGCCGGCCCTGCACCGGGTGGCGCGGCTGACCCACCATTACCGGCCCTCGGTGGTGTTCGCCCGCTCGCTCACCCGGCTGGGCCGGGGCTACCTGGGACCGTTGGTGGAGGTGATGCAGATGCTGGCTGCCCACCGCGAGCACGGGCCGTTCCTGGGCGATGACAAGACCCGGCTCGGGGTGCTGGACCTGGGCATGGAGATGAACGTCACCATCCAGGGCATCGCGGCCAAGCACCATGCCAACGACATCGTCCAGGGCAACCGCGTCGGCATGCGGGCCCGCACCGGCGGCAAGCACGAGAAGCTGCCCGGGGTGTGGTGGTTCGGCACCAACCGCGTCGCCCCGCCAGGGCTGACCAAGATGCGGCTGCGGTCCTACGACAACTCGCTCCCGCGGATGGCGCTGGTGCTGGACTGCCCCGCGGCCCGCCCGCCGGAGGAGCTCATCGCCGGCGGCCGCCCGCCGGCCCGGACCGCGAGCGGCGAGATCGCCGACCAGGTCGCGCTGGTCCGCTGGATCGGCAAGCACTTGTACACCGACGGATGGGGACCCAGCGAGTGCGCGGTCCACCTGGCCCAGCACGGGTGGGCGCCGCCTGGCATGGTCCAGCACCGCGAGGGTCACCGGCTCCGCTCCGTCGACGCCGATCCACGCCCCGATGGCGACGGCGATCCCGACCTCTCCGTCGCGCACCAGCACGACCCCGGCGTCTGGCAGGCCGGCTGGTCACCCGTGCTGCCGCTGCGCGCCGGGCACGCCGGGCGCAACAAGGGCCGCGACGCGCTGCGGGCCTTCCTGCTCAACCTGACGTTCTACGAGACCGGCGAGCTGGTGGTGAACCTGCCCGACGGCGGCGACCCGGTCCGGATCTCCGGGGTCCTGCCGCTGGACGGTCGCCCGTGGATCAGCGCGTCCCAGGCCCGGCGGATCCGCACCGCCGAGGCCCGCCGGCACACCGGCCCCAAGCGCAAGCACCTGTTCGCCGGACTGCCGGCCTCCGTCGACGGCCAGGCGGCGGTCCTGCATCCGCGCACCCGGCCCGACGGCGAGCTCGTGTACTACTTCCGTCGGGCCGAGGACCCCCGGCGGCCGGTGTCCAGCCCACGCGCGAGAGCCGTTCCGCCGGTCCCGGCGGGCGTGCTCGGGCAGTGGTACGCCGAGGCCCTGGCCGAGCTGGCGCTGCCGCTGAGCCTGCGGCTGGCCGAGACGCCCACCGCCGCCGATCCGTGGGAGACCCGCATCCGGGTGCTCAGCGCAGAGATCGAAAAGCTCGAAGGCGATCAGCGCCTGCGGGAGAACGAGCTCGACCCGGTCACCCGACGCGGCGACCGGGACACCGGTTTCCTGTGGGACCGGTACGAGTCGACGAGGAAGACTCTCCTCCAGCTGCGCGAGGAGCTGGCCGACGCCAAGACGCAGCGGCGCCTGCACCGCGGCGCCGGCCCGCTGGCCGGTGCTCCGCTGTCGCGGCTGGTGTCACTGGCCGCCGCCCTGCCCAAGGCCTACGACGACGGCGGACACCGGCTGCTGCTGCGTGACCTCACCGAGGAACTCGTGGTCACCACGGCCAAGCGGTCCTCGACCGGCCGGCGGCCGGCCTACGACCTCACCGCCGGGCTGACCGTCCTGGTCAACGACGACACGCAGACCTGGCGTGCGGTCAGCCGCCACCGCTGGACCGGCGGAGCCGTCCGGCGCACCCCCGGTCGCCTCGCCGCCGCGATCGACGGGCTCTACGCCGGCGTCGGGCTGCCGCGCAGTCTGGGCACCGACTGGCTGGACTGGCTGCCGGCGGTGCGGACCGCGCTGGGCTGCACCGGCGCCTTCCAGTTCGCCTACGCCCGCGACGCCCGGCTGCTGCGCCTGGGGATGACCGTGGTCCATCCGCGCCGGACGGTCATCGCCGTGCCGGAGCATCCCGAGCAGATCGTCCGGTACGCCGACCCGCCCGTCGACCGGGCCGACCTGCCGGCGCTGGCCCGCGCGCTGGGTGAACCGGTCGCGCTGCTGCGCGCGATCCACGACACCTACACCGTGCCCGGCCGGCAGGCCCGCTGGATCCGCAACGCCTCCCCCGCCGTAGCCGCCGTCTACGCCGCCGCGGCGGGCAGCCACGGGGTGGTGGCCTACCGGCAGCTGCCCGCCGTGCTCCGACCACGAGCGGACGGTGCCCCCGGCATCCACCGGCTCGCCGGTGAGTGGACGCGGGTCACCGACCGGCTGGCGACCCTGCAGCCCTGCCAGCAATGCGGTGGCCTCCGGCGCGCGGTGACGCTGCTGCGGGAGGTGACCGGCTCGCTGTGCCTGGACTGCCGCACCGACCGGGCCGGAGTGTTGTGGGACCCGTCCTACGACCGGTTCATCGACCCGGTCGACCCGGTCGCCCCCTGAGCGGCGGCGGAAGGCCGTGGGACAGACCGGCGGCGTCGCCCTCGGGTCGCTCGCGCCGGGGCCCCGGCACCGGCCGCTGCCCCTACGTCGGGCGGCCGCGCGCGGGGACCAGGTGTCGGGCGCCGGGCCGTCGAGCTCGGCCCATCCGGCCGGCTCGCCGGAGCCGGGGACGCGGCATGGGCTCACGCTGCCGCCGGAGTGCGGTCGGCGGAGTCCTAATGTGGTGGGCCGGCGGGCGCGGGCCCCCGGCGGAGGGGACGGCACAGCGGGCATGCACAGCCGGTCGGGCCAGGCCAACGAGGCCGGCAGCGTGCACCGCCGCGGCGTAGCGGTCTACCTCGCCGCTCACGGCCTGGCCGGAAGGCCTGTCGCCGGCGCCGATCCCGGGCCCGGCGCGCCCACGCCGGTGGCTCTGCAGTTCGAGACCGCCCACGCCACCGATGACCTGCTGTGCACCCTGTCCGACCAGACCCGGCTGTTCATCTCCGCCAAGCGCACCTGCGGCAACGACGCCGAGCTCCGCGACACCATCGCTCAGTGGGAGCAGCAGGTCGACCATCTACAGCCCGGCGACCGGCTGGTGCTCGCGACGGCCGAGCCCAAGAGCATCGTCCGCCACCTCGGGGCCGCGCTCCGCCGGCGGCGCAAGGCCCCTACCAGCGTCCCTTCGGTCCTGGAGGAGGCGGCCCTGCGGGAACTGAGCCAGCAGCTGACGCCGTGTAAGCGGGACCGAATCCTCGACGCTGCCGTCATTCTGGTTATCGACGCCGTCGAGCCCGGCGATCCGCACCACGATGTCGCCTCCGCGCTGCTCGAGGGGCCGGTGGTGCCCGCCGGCGATGGGGTCACGGCTCTGTCTCACCTTGAGCGGGCATTCCACACCCAGGCCGGTACTGCCTACAGCGGCGACGTCGATCAGTGGGTGCGTGAGCTCGTCGACCGAGGTGTCACGGTGTACGCCGACCTCGCCGGTCCCGCCGCGGCTGCGGCGCGCGCACGCGCCGTTGCCGTCGAGCAGTACCGGGGCATCCTGACTGCTGATGCCGGTCGGGTGGACCTCACCATGCTTGCTGACGACGTTGAGCCGCTCATCGTCGATGATCTCGCCGACCAGCTGCAGGTCACCGTGAAGGGCAGAGGCAAGGACAAGGACTCGGTGCCCCTGCTGACCGTCGCCCGCCGACGCACGCGGCTGATGATCAACGGCCTGCCCGGCGCGGGAAAGAGTGCCGCGATGACGCAGCTCGCGGCCCGCTGGGCAGGTCAGCCGATCGCACCGCTGCCGGTGCTAGTCCGGCTGCGGGACCTGCTTCCCACCTGCACCGCCGCCTCGGACGTGACCGTGGACCGCTTGTGTGAGACCGCCGCGGCCTCGGTGCCGGCCCGGCATCGACACGCCCTGGTCGACGGGCTGCTCGAGCACGTGCTGCGAGGTGAGGCGGTGCTGCTGCTCGACGGGCTCGACGAATGCCTCGACCGCCGCGCGGTCATCGCCCAGGGTCTCGCGCAGGCGGTGGCCACCCTCCCCGCCGACACCGGCGTTGTGCTCACCACCCGCCCCAGCGGCGTGACCGCCGCCGGTCGCCTCGCCCTCGACGAGGTGGCTCTGACGACACCGACCGGCCTCGAGGTCGTGCTTGAGCAGCTGCTGCGCCACATCGCCGACGTGCGCGTGCCGGCCGCCGACCGCACTTCGTGGGTCACCGATCGGGGGCACCGAGTCCGCGAGATCACCCGCGCGCACGAGGACATGGGCTCCGTACCGCTGCTTGCGGTCCTCACCACGCTGGTCATCGCCGACGGCAGCAATCCCCCGGCTCCCGAGGACACCGCAGCCGTCCTGCACCGTGCGGTGCAACTGACAGCCAGTCGCTGGGAACAGCACCGCGCCCAGCTGCCCGGCGCCCGTCCGGGCCCCACCGAAGGTCAGCTGCTGGAGGGGTTCGCGGCGATCGGTCACCTGCTGAGCGAACGAGCAGCGCCCACGGTCACCGACGTCGACGCGGCCGTGGCCGCCATGTTGACCGCACGGTGGGGGCAAGCAGCCGGGCCGGCCGCCGAGGCTTCCGAGGCTATCCGGCGCTTCTGGGACGACCACGTCGGTGTCTTCGTCGCCGGCCGCGACAACCGCGTCGTCGCGCGCAGCCGCGTGTTCGCCGAGATCGGCGCAGCGATGCACTCGGAGCGCCTGCCTGCCGAGGACCTCAGCAGGTGGGTGGCGGCGGCCGTGGACGATCCCGATCGGCACAATGCCTTGCTGCTGGCCGCCCAGCTCGACAGCCGGGTCGTCGACGAACTCCTCCGGCCCGGCGACCACGCCGACGTCCGGAGCCGGCTGGCCGCTACTGGCATGCGCGGACGCGCCGGGCGCGACATCGATCGCGCCGGCCGACTGCTGAACCTCCTGACCGCGGCAGCCGCACGGGCCGCCGCAACTGAGCCTGGCACCCCTGCCCCTTCCGGGACCTCGTCCGGCGGCCGGCAGACCGACCGTGGCCTCGGCGATGCGGTGACGGAGCAGCGCCTGCGACGCGATGGTCCGGTGTGGCCGTGGGCTCTGGAGATCGCCCGGCTCCCCGTGCCCTCACCGCTGAACCGCCGCCGCCTCGAAGTGCTTGCCGGGCTTCCACTGACCGAGGATCAGCACCGCGTCGGCCGCGGGATCGCCGCGCTGGCGGCGGCCGATGCCGCCAGCCGCGCCCTCACGCCCAGAGAGCGCACGGACGTGCTCAGCATGCTCACCGTCCCGCTACCGCCGAAGGAGGAGGTTCGCCGGGTGGCCCGCAATCACATGGTGTTCGGCACCTCCCCCGGGCTGCTCGCCGGACTCGATGAGGGGACCGCCCGCGCCGCGGTGCGACTACCGGAGTTGGGCGAAGACGCGATCGAGCCGATCGCCACCATCGCGCCACGGGCGTGGTACCGGACCGCGGGCCAGATCGCTGCCGCGATGGAAGTGCACGGCCACCACATCGACGTGATGGGGGTCGCCGCTGATACCTGGAGGTTCTTCGCCCAGATCGGCGAAGACTTCCGGGAGGCCTCCCGGAAGCTGCTTACCACGGTAGCCGCGTTGTCCGCCCAAGATGTTGAGCTGACCGCGGCCCAGCGATGGCGACTGCCTCTGCTGACCAGCCTCCTCGTGTCCCTCAGCGTCGACAAGGTGAGCGTGTCGGACCTCCGCGACGTACGCCTGGATCCTGATCCAGAGCGGCAGCAGTGGCTGCGCCTTATGGCTCTCGGCTCCGGCATCGACCTTGCCGGGCTGGCCGCCGAGGCCCGTGCTGCGATTTCGGAGGATGCGGCCGCCGGCGATGACCGGCCACCCGTACCCTTCAGCCTCGCTTGGGTGTGGCCCGCGGCTGACCGGCGAGCCGCCACCCTGCAAGGGGCCGACGAGGAGGAGCTCGCCATCGCCGTGAGCCTGCTAGGCGCGGAGTCTGACTGGATCGCCGATTCGGCCGTCGGACTGCTTTGGGAAGCCACCGGCGTGCCCAGGCTGAACGAGCAGGTGGCCGCCATCCTGGATCAAGAGCTGTCGGTGGGACGCCGGGTGCAGGTGGCGATGCTGTCCTGCGTCCTCAGCCCGGATCCGGCCGCGTCGGCGGCACGGCTGCTCGATGACCCGGATCCGGCTCTGCGGCGGGCGGCGGCAAGGTTGTTCCGTGATGCCGGCGAGGAGGGGTGGGCGGAGGACGGGCGGGAGCGAGCCTTGGCCGATGAGGACGTCGCCGTGCGGATCGCCGCCGGAGCCGCCTCCCTGCACGAGCCCGGGCAACCTCCGCCGACGTACTGGTCGTGCACGTGGTGCGGTGAACGCAACGATGTGACGGCGGAGACTTGTCAGAACTGCGACCTGGGCCGCCCAACGCCAGCGAGGGCCTGACGGACGTCGGCAGACTGCGGGCCACGACTGCCGCACCGACCGGGCCGGTGGCATCTGAGACACCAGCTTCGATCGCTTCATCGATCAGCCGTCGGCGCCACCGGACGAGGACGGATGAGAGCCGCTCGGCGGCCACGCGGTCGTGGTGGGGTCGGCTCGGCCGCGCACCGCACTGGGGCGGGAGGAGCCCGACGAGTTCGCGGCCTCGATGAGCTGGGACGCCTGCTGACCCGATTCGGTCCCGGGCGTCAGCTCCCGTATCGAGTCCTTGAGGAGCGGCGGCTCCGGTGGCCGACTGTGCCGCTGGATGATCGTGCTCCCGATGAGGTTGTGCTTGGTCAGGGCGGCCGTGACCGTCGCCGGGCGCGCCCACCCCTGCTCCAACGAGATCTCCTGCGCAAAGGCGCGGACGGACCCCTTCAAGCGGTCCAGATCCTCCGGCGTGATCACGCGGGTGTTGGGCGGAGGGGAGGCCTCACGGTGCTCGTGGACACCGGGATGGACGAGCACAGGCACCCGCACGGTGGCATCCGGGTTGTGCTCGATGTCCCAGTTCAGCGAGCCGGACAGCTGATTGACCTCGTCCTTGATCAGTTCGGGGTCGGGCCTGGTGACGCCGGTCTTCAGCTCGATGACGGCATGGGTGGTGGGCGACATCGCCCAGTGGTTGTCCGGGCCGGTGCCGAACTCCTTCTCCGGCCGGGTGGACACGAACCCGAGCAGCTCGCCGAGCCGACGGAACCCCTCCTCGGCCGCCTCGGTCCGGTCCGGGTCCCAGGCGATGTCGTTCAGGGTGGCGCCGACGGACAGCTGCAGCGCGGTGGCGTTCTCGAACTGCTCGGTGAGGAAGGCGGAGGCCATCTCGCCCTGCGCGGCGGGCCCCTTGACCGCCTTGGGCTGCAGGGGCGCGGCGGGCATCAGGACGCTGCGGTTCATCCCCCGCGCGGCGCGCAGCGTCGCCTGCGCCCCGTCCGGCGAGATCTCGTGCTGGTAGGCCGCCACCTCCTCGAGGCGCCACCCCCGTTCCACTGCATCGACGCCGTCCACCGCGTTGCGCAACAAGGTGAACGCGCCGGCGGGATCCCCGGCCGCCGCCAGGTCCCACGCCTTGCGGCGAGCGACCGCTACCGCCGAGACGTGCCCGTCGCGGTCGTACTCCACGCTTGCCGTGGCACGTGAGCTCAGCGCCTTCCACTCGGCGTCCCGGCCGAGAAACACCTGAAGCGCCTGGCGCACCGCGTCGAGACCCTCGCCCGTGATCTGCTCGGCGATCTCCTGGCTGAGGTCGATCTGCGCCCGGGTCGCCGGCGAGAACAGGTCGCGGTCGGCCGGATCGACGAGTGAGAGCGCAAGGTCGTGGCCGAGCAGGAGGACGGCGCAGTGGTCCTCGGCGTCGCGGATGCCGCGCCCCATGCCCTGCTCCAGCCGTTGGACCGTCCGCGCCCGGTAGGTCCTGCTGCCAGCGAGCGCGCCGGCCTCCCGCTGCTCATAGGTGTCCAGCGGGGTGGGGACGCCGTCGATGACGAGCAGCTCGCACGCCGACTTGGGCAGGTCGACGCCGTCGTACTTGTTCACCAGGACGACGACGCCGACGTGCTCGCCCGCGACGAGCCTGTCGATGACCGGCTTCATGTCGGTCACGTGCAGGGTGTGGTCGGCGTAGGAGGACCAGGCCCCGGCGGCGCGATCGCTGGGGACGAGCACCACCACGTTGACGGGCTCCGCCTCGGCGCGTCCGTCGCCGTCAGGGTCACCGTCCGCAAAGGACCGCGCGAGTTCGCGCACGGCGTCCTCGTGCAAGCTCGGGTTGAGCGCGAGCGGGGCGAGGATGAGCCGGTCGCCGAGGTCGGCCGCCCGGCCCGGGGTGATGGGCCGGCGCACCGACGCGGGGTCGGCACCGAGCTCGGTCACGAGGATGCCGTCGTCGGCGAGGGTGGCGGTCAGGTAGATCCTGCGCCGGGCCTGCGCGAAGGCGGGGATCATGTCGATCGGCGGGCACGGCGTCCGGATCTCGATGTTCCGGTGCGAGATGGTGGCCATGGCCAGACGCACGTGGTCGGCGATGAGGGGCCAGGGGAAGAACAGCGAGAGCAGGCTGTCGTCGTCGCCGTACTGCCGCAGGATGTCGGTGACCTCCTGGTGCCTCATCGACCAGGCCCAGAACGGGATCCGCATCGGCGTAGACCGGTCGCCCTCAAGCAGCGCCATGGCGTTCCGGTAGTTCTGGGCGGTCAGGTCGTCCCGGAACAGCGCGAGCAGCCGCGTGTAGGCCACGTGCCCGGCCGGGATGGTCGCGGTGAACTGGTGCGTCGCGGCCGCGAGCGCCGCGTGCGCGTCGTCGACGACGACGGTGTTCAGCGGGATGGACCGCGCCTGACCGACCAGCCCGAAGCTGCTGCGGCCGTTGACCACCTTGTGGAACGTCGCGACCAGGATCGCGGCGCCGGACCGGTACTCGGCGCTCCGGGGGTCGGTGGTGGTGGCCAGGCCGAGCCGGGCGGCCTCGTCGAGCACCTGCTGCACCAGATAGGTGTCGGGCACCAGGTACGCGGCGGGGCCGACGCCCTCGTTCAGGCTTGACTGTGCGGCGAGGAGACCGACTGCGGTCTTGCCTCCGCCGGTGTTCTGCTTGATCACCAAGTCGCGCTCGGGCCGCCGGTCGAACCATGCCTTGAGCACCTCGCCCTGCTCCAGGCGCAGTCGAGGCCACGGCTTGTTGGGGAGGGCGTTGAAGATGTCCCGCGGGTCGATCAGCTTGTCGCCCTGACCAGCGCTGATCCGCTTCAGGTCGAGCGGCACGGTTGACTTCCTCCTTGCTCCGGAACCGTCGTCATCCTCGCACCGCCGGGTCAGCGGCGCCCGCGAGTTCCGGTAGCCCCGGTGGATCTCAGCTCGGCCAGGGCGCCGATCAGCGCCGCTGCCGGCCGGTGTCGGCAGCGGCCCGCGCCCACCCAAATGCCGACCGCCGACCCGTCCCTGGAAGCAGACCACAAGGCGCCCCAGGCTGTGGACAGCGCAACCCGGGCGGACGCGCTGCCGTGCGAGGCTGGCGAAGTGCCCGGCCGGGCCACGTGCCGCGGCTCCGCCGGTGAGGTCGACGACCCACCGTCCGACGCGGGGGCGCGTCCCCGAAGCGCAGCCAGGCATGCCCCCGATCCCCGGCTGACCGGTTAGGCCGGAGACGGGACACTCTTCAGGCCTCGGCTGGGGCGCCGGCCCCACCGGGATCTGCTGCCGCGTCACGTGCGCTCGCCGCCGGCCCAGGCGACCGGGCGTCGGTGCCCCACAGTCGGCTCGCCAGCGCGACCGCCGTCCCCGCGGGTCAGCCGTACCGCTGCAGCTGGAGCAGTACTTGGCGGAGGTTGTCGAGAACCAGCTGGTAGCCGTCCCGGTCGCCGAGCAGGGGCCACCAGGGCCAGTCGTCGTCGGCGCGGTCGAGCGCCGCGAGGAAGTCGCGCTCGGCCATCAGGCCGGTGTCCGTCCAGCGCCCCTCGTACACGTACTCCCCGTCCGGCACCTTGGCGGCGCCCGGCGCGTTCCGGGTGACCTGGATGGCTAGTGCCGAGCGGTACTCGTAGGCGTCGAAGATGCGCTGGTAGTCGTCGTCGTCCGGGAACCAGACGCGTAGCGGCTCACGGAGGTCCTCCCGAATGAGGTGGCTCATCGGGTAGAGCCACCTCCTTCCCTCCCACCGCGGGAAGCCGTTGATGATCTCAGACTGCACGACCTTCCACTCGTGCAGTGCGTGAACCGCGGGCACGGAGGTGTTGCTGCCCAACCGGTCCCGGTACTGCGGTTCGGTGAACAGCCGCAGCAGCAGCGCGTCGTTGCCGGTGTGCACGGCGATGACACCCATGGCCCGCAGCGCGAGGAGCGCCGGGTAGTGGCGGGCGGCATCCAGGTGGTTCATGACCGCCGTCGTCGGCGTAGTGCGGGCCTGGATGAGCCGCTGTAGCGCGGCCACCCAGAGGTCGGCGTGTTCACCGCGCCGGTCGTGCGCAACGCCGGTGATCAGGAGCCGGATCAGCGGTTCGGTGTCGGTCCGCCGGTCTTCGACCATCTCCTGCATCCGCGGATGGCCCAGCCCCGGGATGCTGAGGTCCTGTGCCGCCGCCCGCTCGGCGACCCGGCCCACGTGGTCCATGACCAGGTCGTACAGGTCGATCCGCCGCACCGGGTCCGGCAGATAGCGCTTGAGCCGGGTCACAGCCATCGCGGTGGTCAACGGCGGGTCGGTGAGCCGGTCGAGCGCGTGGACGCTGGCGGTCAGGCGGCCAAACAGGTCGTCGGCGGACTCGGCGGCGACCACCTTGCCCCCGTGTTGAGCAACGAGCCGCCGCGCCGCCTCCCCCTTGCTGCTGCGGGAGTCCCAGTACAGCGGGTAGCGCCGTGACGGGGCCTCCTCGAGTGCGCGGACCAGCGCGACGTCCCAGTCCGCGGACCACCCGCTGACGACGAGGCCGTACTCGTCGGCCACTCGCGCCAACAACGTCTGCCACTCCCGCGGATACTCGCTCAGCTCTTCGACGGTGTTGCGGGACTGCAGGTCGGCGTAGTCGCCGTGCAGCTTCACGACGGTCGTGCGGGCATGCGGCAGCGGCGTCATACCGGCGACGGCCTCCGGCCGGGACACCACCTGCGGAGGCACACCGGCGTCCTCCAGGGCGCGCTCGACGAGCCGGTCGAAGTTCGTCGTCAGGATGACCCTGACCAGGCCGCGCTTGACCATTTCGGCGATGGCCCGGTGAGCTCGTCCGGGAACCTTCAGCCCCTGTTCGGCGTCGTCCTCGCTGGGCTCGAAGAACCCGGCGAGCAGGTCGCGGCGTGCGGCCTGCGTCGGCGCGAGGGCCGCCAGCAGGTTCGAGTAGCCCAGCGGTTGCCCGTCGCCGTGCTCGGCCCACCAGGCCTCGGGGTCGGCGGCAGCGCGAGCCGCCGCGTCTGGGTCGTCGGGTGCGGCCGCCGCGGCGGCCCGGCGAACGAGGTCGCTGACGACGCCCCAGCCTGTCGGCATGCCCGCCCCGGTGGAGACGCCCGAGCCGAGCAGCAGGGCGTAGACGCCCGGCTGGGCGTGCATGCCGGCCGCGAGCATCACCAGCGGGTCGAGCGCGTTCATCGGTGAAGACCCCCGTTTTCCGTGATGGACACCTGCACACCCCCCGAGACCGGGTCGGTGCCCTACTTCACCACCGGCCTCTGATGGCCTACGGCTGTATACCGTGCGCGCCGCTCGCAGGACTGGGTTCGCTCGGGCAGCTGCGCGCGGTGTCCCGCCCATGATCCTCAAGCAGCGTCGCGGGGCGCCGGGGGGCGCCGCGTCTGCATCAAGGCTGGGTCAGCCGCGCGTCTAGCACCATCGTCTGCAAGCTCCGATCCTCGCTGCTCAGCTGTTCGGCGCGCTGCCGAAGGTCGCTGAGCAGCTGCTCGTGAGTGAGATCACGGCACGTGGTGCAGCGTCGCTGGGATCCCGACGTGATGCAGTCGAAGCGGAACACCACGTACAGCCCGGCGTGGCCCTGCACCTGCGGCAGGTAGGTGCCGGCGAGCTGGGTCTCGATGTCGGTGAGCACATGGGCGTTCCAGCAGCCCTTGTCCTCCACGATCACCCGCAGTAGTCGCGGCGGGGCCGCCGTGTCGCCGCCCGCCGCCAGCGCCGTCACGTGCAGGTCGACTTCCCGCATCTTGCGTACGTCTTTGAAGCCCGCCGTGATCTGCACCTCGCGGTTGACCAGCACCTCGGTCAGGTCCTCCATCAGGTGCCGCTTGAGCCAGTCGCTGAGATCGTTCTCCAGCTTGGGTTCGCGGCGTTGTGGGTCGTGCGGGTGGTCCCACAGGTCCGTGACGGCTGGCGTCTCGCCGCTGATGCGCTGCTGGGCTCGCACCAGCGATGCCATCACGGCGTTCGCGAGGTCCTGCTCGCTGCGGACCAGGCGTCGGCCCGGATCGTCGAGCACCGCCCGGATGTCCGCCGGGGCAGGGGGCTGCCAGGACTTCCTGCGGTAGCTGTCGCGCGCCTCGGCCAGCTGCGTGGCGATCTGCTTCTCCGGCCCGACGCTGCCGAAGCCGGAGAGGGCCGCGACGGCCTCGGCCGTGCCGCTCTCGACCAGGTGCCGCAGGACGCCATCCGCCATGGAGCCGTAGGGATCGATTCTGAACTTCGGCGCTGGGCGTCGCCGCGGGTGTAGCCACCCGTACAGCTCTGCGAGGGCGTTCTCGTCGAGGCCAGCCAGCTCGGCCGGCAGGCCCCACCCCGCCGATCGCTCCAGGAGCCCGACGACCGCCTCCCCGAGGGACGGATCGGCCTGCCAGCGCTGCCAGATCGCGGGCCAGTACGCCGCCGCGTCCGGGCAGCGCAGCAGAGCGACGGCACCGGCGATCCGACGCCGGGTGGCGGTGAGGTCCGTGCCGGAGTCGCTCAGCGCGTCGCGCGCCAGGGAGACGGCCTCCGGGTGGCCGTGGCGGACCAGCCGGGGCACGACGTCGACGAGCCCGAGGTCGTCGGTGCGCGCGCGCTGCCATGCCAGGAGCGCATCGCCCAGCCGTTCGTCCCAGAGATGCTCCACCAGCAAGTGCGTGAGCAGGCCGGTCACCGGCTGCAAGGGGTCGGGCTCCCCGTGTTCGGCGGTCTTCGTGCGTTCTGCCTGGCGGCGGGCAGCCTCCCGGTCCAGCGCGTGCTGCACGGCCGCGCACACTGGGTCCGGCGTTCGGTCGTAGGCGACGGCCAGGAGTGCCGCACGGCGCTGGCTGTCGTTCTCGCCGGCCGCGGCGATTCCGAGCAGCACGTGCGACCACGCGGCCCACTGCTCGTCGGTCATTTCGTCGTGGACCGTGGTGTCCTCGGCGAATAGCCACAGGGCTCGCAGCTCGTAGATGACCGAGGCGGGCCAGGAGCCGCTGGATGACGGCGGCGTGGGGTCGCTGTGCTCCAGCCACCGGCGGGCCAGCGCGGTGGCGGTGGCTTGCTGGTCGGGCGTGAGCTGCTGCCACGCAGTCAGCACCTCGACATCGAACTCCGCGCCGCCCGACAAGTGGGGGTCCAGGGCGGCCATCAGCGCCATCCATGCGTCGTCGCGATCCAGCGCGAGTGCGCCGCGGACGACGTCGCGATCGGGTCGATCCGCCTGCTCCCAGCCGGCCTCCTCGGCGGCCCAGTCCTGCTCCGCCGCGAACAGTTCGCGGGCCTGGGTGGCCTCCGGGCCGTCGACCCGCATCCCGCCGAGCACCGTCGAGAAGCGCGACGAGACGACGTCGGCGTCCGCGGCGGCGAACAGGGCGTCGAGGTGGTCCGGGTGCTCGAGGGGACGGAACAGACGGTCGGCCACGTCCGCCCAAGCCTGCGTCTCGCTCGGGCCTAGGGACGGATTCCCGGCTTCGGCGATCGCCCAACTGAAATCCTCGGGGTGGCCGATGCGAACGGCGAGAAGAAGATGGGTTCTGGCCGACCCGCCCCGCGCCGCAGCCTGCTCGATGGCCGTGCGGAGCAGGAGCCGGCGCCTGTCCCTGTCGGCGGCTGCGCCGGCGAGGGCCGCCTCCACATCCCGGCGATGCGCTCCGTGGGCGCGGAGCCGGGCCGCCCAGACGCGCGCGACGGCCGCCACGGTGGTCTCGGTGAGCTCGGTGAGCGCCCGCGCGAGGAGGGCATCAGCGGCGTCCCCATGGGTCTGCGACGTGGCGGCGTGACCGCTGGCCCAGTCCAGGGCTCGGGGAAGATCCGTACCAGGCACACGGTGTGGCAGCGCGCGGGTCAGGAAGTGCGTGTACGCGGAGTTCACTGACGCTCCCCCGACGGAGATCGGCGTGGCCGAAGCAGCCGCGAGGACCTCGTCGATACCTAGTTCGGCGGGCCACAGAAGCCCGAGGAGGGTGCCGCGCAGGTCGTCGTCTAGGCCGGGTTCGTCGAGCACGAGCCGCAGCCGTGCCAGTTGTGCGGCGGTCAGCGGGCGGGTCAGACGCCGGGCGGCGACCGCACGCAGCGCACCGTCCGCGCTCGCGTCTGCGGCGAGGTCGACGATGGTGGAGTCCATGCCCGGGACGGCGGTGGCGATGTCGAGGGCGGCGTACCGCGCTGCGAAGGTGTGCCCTGGTTCGGTGAGGACCGCGGTGAGCCGCGGTACGACGGCAGACGACGCCAGGCGTCGCAGCATGGACCGGTCGAGCGGCGGGGCGGGCTCCTGGTCCTGCCGGGCTAGCAGAGCTTCGGCCAGCCGGGCGCGGTCCTCGTCGTCCCGGATGGCGACGTCACTGGTGAGCAGGAGCTCGGGGTCGCGTTCGGTCAGGGCATCGAAGACATCGGGCCGCAGCGCGGCGAGCCACGCCGCGACCTCACCCAGCTGCGGCTGCACCCGGCGACCGTCCTGGTCGAGCACGAGACCGAGCAGATCGTCGGTGGTGACCCCCCGCTGGTCGGCGTGGGCGGCCGCGAGGAACTCGCCGTAGGTCCGGTGGGCGAAGCGGAACCGGTGCGGACCCGCACTGTCGAACAGGCCGGTGTTCAGAGCGCGACGCAACGCCGACCGGTCGATCCCGCCGGCCTGACTCAGAGCATCGTCGACGTCGAGTTCCTGCGGGCCCCGCTCGCGAGGATCCGCGGCTCGCCACAGCACCGGGCGCCCGGTGAACAGGGACATTGCGGCGAGCCGCCCCGCGACGTCCAGGGCCGATGGCCCGGCAGGCGGCGAGACCAGCACCGCATCGTGCACCCCGGGATTGAGCTCGTGCGAGAGCCGCTCGCAGAGCGAGCGGTAGACCGCAACCTTGCCGTGAGGCACGTTGCCCTCGGCGACGTCCGCCAGCAACGGTCGCAAGGTCAGCGGGCGCGCCGCGAAGGGCAACAGATCGTGCCTCACCAGCTCCGACAGAAACTCGTCGCCGTCGACCCCCAGGCGCGCTGCCGCTAGGAGAACGTCGGACCGGCGCAGCGGGCCTAGCGACAGGATCTCGGCGGTCACGCCCGGCCACGGCCGCGCGAGCTCGTCGGCGAGGGTCTCCGGCCAGACTGCAGGTCGGCAGGTGACTCGTACCCGCAGCCGCTCCAGATCCTCCGCGGAGCGCCGGCGCAATGCGGCGGGCAACCACTTCGCGCTCGAGCCGAAGCGGATCATCGCTTCGTCCAGGCCGTCGAACACGATGACCAGCGGCCCGGGATGAGACGTGAGGGCTGCATCGACGGATTCCCGCAGCTCCTCCGCACTCACCGCGTCAGGCAGCGCGATCACCTCGACCCCGGTTGTGGTCGCGGCGTAGTCCTGGACCGTTCGGCTTTTGCCCGCTCCGGGCTCGCCGAGCAGCACGGCCAGCCGTGCGTCTACGGCGTCGAGCGGACGGGCCGCGGGGTTGGCGACGGGCCCCAGCGGTCCCTGCGGGTCGGCGAGGAACGCATCGTCCTCGAGGATGGCGCCGACGTCGCGTGGCAACCAGAACCGTGACCACGGAAACGCCTCGGTGAGCGGCGGATTGGTCACAGTGGGAAGTCTGCCAGCCGCCTGTGACGCCACCGTCGGCGAATGAGCAGCTCGACACGGTAGCGGTACGTCTCCGAGGCGCGCGCACCAGTCGGTCGTCTGCGCCCGAGACACACATGGAGCTGTGGGGCCGCGGTTGAGTCGTCACCTTCTCCTTGCCAACGAGGTGACAACTCAACGCCTGCATGGACTCGACAAGAGCCACGGAGCGCGGCCCTGCTCCCCCGGGCTCATCAAGGCGGGCCGCGCGCTGAGACGCTGCGTCGGGAGCCTGCTTGCCTCGACCAGAGCCACGGCCCGGATCACTTGGGCAGCTGCATGCGCAGTGGACGCGGGCTCCCGCAGCGCTGAACCATCGCCGTGACTGCCTTCGCGGTCACCGCCGTTGAGCCCTCAGCAGACCGGGACGTTGAGGTCTGTCGGGGTCACCCATTGGGACCGGTCGTCCGGCGGGTCGCCGTTGAGAAAAGAGTTGGCCGGCGCGTAGTAGCGGCTGTTCCACGGCGACGACTCGATCCGGTAGTACCAACCATCAGGAACGGAGGCGAAGACATCCGAGAACATCCGGCAGGACACCAGCACCGTCGTGTTCGCGTCGATGCTCGGGCCCTCCCCGGTGCCGTTGAGCGGGTCGGCGAAAGTCCTCGCGGCGTTCGACGAGATCACCGTCTGCTCGAACAAGTCGTCGTCGGGGCCGTTGCCGAGGATGACCGCACCAGCAGCGACGACGCCTAGACCGGCCCCGATGGCCAGAGGCAGGACCCAGGGTCGACGGCGGGACTCCGTCGTTGAGCCGCTGCCCGGAGTCGGGTCTCCCAAGGCCGAGGCGTCGGGCCGCAGCGGAGGCATCTCGCCGCTGGCGGTCACCGGGTCAGGAGCGATGAGCGGCTCTCCAACCGACGGGCGTGCGACATCCGGCGCCGGTTCTGCATGTGGGTGGATCAGCCGCGGCGCTGCCGCGCCGCTGAGAGCTTCGCCGGCGACGTCGAGCGCCTTCCGCTGCGGCGGGCGCTCGACATCCGGTGGCGGCACTGAAGGAGCGAATGCGGCCACCTCCGCGGCCTTATCGGGGTTGGGCACCTGCGGCTCGGCGACCACCTCATCCAGGCGGCGCAGCCACGCTGCCGGGTCGCCGCCGAACGCCGCAACGATCTTGGTCACCGTCCTCTTCGAGGGCAGCGGCTTCCAGGCGACGTTGAAGGCCTTGTGGACTGTGTCGTTCGACAGCTTGGTCAGACGCTTGATGTCGGCCTGATTGAGTCCGCGCCGGTGAACCGCCGCCTGAAGGGCGCGTTTGAAGTCCGCAGGCGTCTCGCTCGGTGGTGGCGTCACGTCGGCTCGCAGGGGTCACGGGTTGGTCTGCGCGGTGGGCCTGTCGGTTCCGTCTGATTCCGTCTGATGTCGTCTGGTTAGCGTAGAAGGCAAGGTCGACGACGTGCTGCAGTCGCAGGGACAGCAAGCCTGACGACAGGAGCGCACCCATGAGCGACCGATCACTGACCCACTCCCCCAAGCACCGTGCGCACGGGATGCCGGGGCGCCGCCGGACCAAGTGGCTGGCGGGTGCTGTCGCCCTGCCGGCGGCCTTCGCCGTCACGACAGGGACCACCGCGGCCCAGGCAAGCCAGCCCGAGGGAGGGCCCTACGCTCCGGTAAGCGCCGAGGGTGGGCAAACCGTCGAGGCATGGGCCCTCATGGACGACTCCTGCCCCACTGCCCGGTGTGACACCTACTTCAAGATCGAGCGGTACGTCGGCGGCTTCTTCGGCGACGGATGGGAGGACGTCGCCGGCGGTTGGATCTCGCGGCAGGACGGCTGGGTGAGCGTCAGCGGAGTACTGCCGGAGGAATGCGGCACCTACCGCGCCGTCGTTGAGGACTACGTGCTCGAGCGCGTGGACAGCGGCTCGGTCTCCGCCAGCCGCGGTGGCGTGACGGTCTCCCAGCCGGTCAGCACCGAGGAGGAGTACACCCTGCACCCGTACTACTCCGACGAGGTCACGCTCTGTGGGGAGCGGATCAGCAATCACCCGACGTTCTGACGACACCGCCTGGGGATGCAGCGCCCCCACCGCCCAGCCGGTGGGGGCGCTGGCCGTCTTTGGCGAGGCTGCGGTACACGACTGCCCGGCCACGACCTACACCCGGCCGGTACCAGGGAACAGCGATTGGCATACCGCCGCCGCGGTGGGCTGGGTGGCAGCGCGGACTCAGTCGCCCCCCGCTGACCTCGGCGTGGGTGCCGGTGGCGACCGTCCGACCCAGGCAGACTGCTGCGACTCTCGCCGCCGCAGAGCGGCACGACCGCTCCTGGAGACTCCTGTGACGATGCCGCCCGACGCTCCCGGCATGTTCGGCTACCTGGTGACCCGGCTGGCCGCGCACCCGGAGAACGTGGCCACCGACGCTCTGCACTACGTGTTGAGCAGCTCGCCGGCGACCGCCCGGGCGCTAGAGCTTCACCTACGTCGTGCCGCGGAACTGCCCGTCGGCCTTCACTACGACGTCCAGTCGACCGGGGAAGATGGCTCGATCCCCGACCTGGCCGGTGTCGCCGAAGACGGCAGCACTCCGCTGCTGGTGGAGGCGAAGTTCCACGCAGGCCTCACCGCGAACCAGCCGGTCAGCTACCTCCGGCGGCTGCCGGCCGACCGGCCGGGGCTACTCCTGTTCGTCGTCCCGGCCATGCGGCTGGAGCTGCTCTGGACCGAGGTGCTCAGCCGGGCCAAACTCACCGACCCCGCTGCACCGGCCGGTGAGTTCCGCGCTGTGACCGCTGCGGACGGGCACGTTCTGGCGATGACCAGCTGGCGGTCCCTGTTGGCGGTGCTCGCCGAGGCCGCCGTGACAGCCGGCGATCGCGCCGCGGTCGCCAACCTCGACCAGCTGCGCGGGCTATGTGATCGCATGGACAGTCAGGCTTTCCATCCGCTTGCACCCGAGGAGCTCAGCGGATCGGTCGCCGTGCGGCTGCGCCAGTACACCGGCCTGATCAACAAGGCCGTCGACCGGCTGATCGCCTCCGGGACGGCGACGCCGGGCACTACGCGCTTCGGCCGCGGCGGCGCCCGCGCCGGCGTCGAGTGGTGGGGCCGCTTCTTCGGCCTTTCCGACGTCTCCTGCCTGCTGCGTATGTCCGCGATCCGCTGGGCGGAGGACCGTGCGACCCCGTTGTGGCTGCAGGTGGGCTACAACGGCAGCCCGCCGCCGGCGGTGGTGCACGCTGCCCTCGCTCCCCTCCAAGCCGAACGCAGCCGGGTGTTCCGGCGCAGGCTGTTCGTCGACGTCGCCATCGATCTGTTGCCGGGTGCCGAGGAGGATGCGGTCATCGACCACATCGCGCGGCAGATCGAACGGGTGACCGCACTGCTGCCGGGCTTGGTCACGAACGACGCCAGTACAGAGGTGCTTGACGGGATGGCGGATGCGGAGCTGGCCGACGAGGACTCAGGCGGTCCGGCTTGAGCAGTGCGGCGAGCTAGCGCCGCCTAGTCGTCTCCGCCGTACCCGTACTTGATGTTGTGGTGGCCGCACCGCGGACAGGTCACGTAGGCGTCTGAGTTGCCGCCGTCTTCCCAGGCATCGGTCATGACCGCCCCGCTGAGGGACGACTGGCAGCTCTCGCAGCTCCCCCCGCCAGAGCTTCGTATCTCCCAGGTACTGACGATCGTTCCATCGTCTACGCGGTAGAAGACGCCCTCGTTGCACTGGCGGTTCGAGCACTCGAAACGCCCCTCACCCCGCCCGTCCAGACCAACGTCTTCGTTCAACGGCGACCCGCACGCAGGGCACGGTTCGCGCCCCGACCCGGGCCTAGGTGATGAGCTGCCACGGCTGAACAAGCTTTCGAAGAACCCCACGCGGATCATCCTCTCCTAGGCGCGGATGGCCGCGCTCGTGAGCCGTGAGCAGCGCGCCACACGCCGTTGCCGGCTGGCCGCAATAGGAACGCCATGGACCCGGATAGGTGACAGGTGACATTCGGCGCCCGGCTTCGGACTCGCCGCCTCCACGAATCGGCGGTCGTGAGCGGGCACGATGGACCGGTGACGGAGCGGTGGGTCGAGCAGGTCCGCGGTATCCGCACCTGGGTCCGGGACGGGCAGCGTGCGCCGCACAAGCCGCTGCTGCTCCTGTGGATGCTCGGGCGCGTACAGGCCGGACGGACCGGCCCGGTGACCTTCGCCGATCTGGAGGTGCCGGTCCGGGGGCTCTTGCGGGACTTCGGCCCACCGCGGACCAGCTACCACCCGGAGTTCCCGTTCCACCACCTGACCAGCGACGGGCTATGGACCATCACCGACGCCACCGGCGCCGACGCGCGCCCGCTGGACACCTCCGTGGCCAAGCTGCGCGCCGCCGGGGCGATGGGCCGGCTGGAGCCGACCTTCGAGGACGCGCTGGTCGCCGACCCCGACCTGCTCGTCACCGTCGCGCACACCCTGCTGGACGCCAACTTCCCCGCGTCCCTGCACGACGACCTCGCCGCCCGCACCGGCTTGGCCCTCGAGTCCGACACCCCGATCCCGATCGCGGGCCGCGATCACGGCCGTGCACGCCGCGATCCGGCGTTCCGCAGCGCGGTGCTGGTGGCCTACGAGTACCGCTGTGCCATGTGCGGCTTCGACGGCTGGCTCGGTGGGGAGGCCGTGGGGCTGGAGGCCGCGCACGTGCGCTGGTGGAACATCGGCGGCCCGAGCACCGTCGACAATGGGCTCGCGCTGTGCGCGCTGCACCACCGGCTGCTCGACCGGGGCGTGCTGGGCCTCGGCGAGGACGGCACGGTCATGGTGTCGCAGCACTTCGTCGGGCGGACGACGTCGGCGCGGACCCAGGTCCTCCAGCTGGCTGGGGCGCCGCTGCTACCGCCCCAGCCGGGAACGGCTCCGGTGGCCGGCCACCACCGTGGATGGCACACGGCCCAGGTGTTCCGCGGGCCCGCCCGCTCGGCGGCCTGACCGCAGCGGTCACCGGGAGCGCAGCTCCGCCAACCGGGCCTCGGCTTCGGCGCTCGCCAGCGGACGGCCGTGGCGCCGGTAGGCGTCCGCCTGCGCGGCGGTCAGCAGGTCCGGGCGGAGCTCGGCGACCCGGTCGAGGACGGCGGCGGTGACGACGTGGATCGGGTCGTCCTCGCGGATCACGATGTCGGCGGCAGTGAGTGCGCTCAGCGCGGCCTCCCGGACCCGGATGACCGTGTACCCCGCCTCGGTCAGCACAGTGGTCTTCTCGCGGTCCCGCTGCTCCTTCGCCTCCCCGGCGTGCCAGTACTCGCCGTCGTACTCCACGATCAGCCGGCGCTGCCGGTCGAGGACGTCGGCCTCCACCGCCCGCCGCCCGGGCAGCACGACGCGGCGGTCCTCGACGTCGAGACCGAGGAACACCGCGGCGAGCTCCGCGGCGAGGCGGACCTCCCGGATGGACACCGCGACCACCGCGCACGACGGGCAGCCGCGCCCCTTGACCCGGTTGACGCCGGTGGCCGCCCACCGATGGTCGGGGTTGTCGCGACAGATCCACCACAGCTTGCGGTTGGTCCCGGCGACGACCTGCTCGGGGGTGAAGCCGTTCGCGACGACGTCGAACTGGGCGGCGAGCTCGGGGTGGTTGGCCAGGCTGTTGGTGGTCGAGGCCTGAAGGCCGGCGCAAGCCGGGCAGCCCGACCGCGAGCGCACTCGGCTGTCGCCGGAGGCGGCCCAGCGGTGGTCGGGCGCGACCGGGCACATCCACCACAGCTTCTCGGGAGTACCGGCCACGATCCGGTCGGGGGTGCGGCCTCCGTTCGCGACGACGTCGAACTGCGCGGCGAGGTGAGGGTGGTTGGCCAGACTGTTGGTGATCGACACCTGCCGGCCGAAGCACGCCGGGCACCCCGTCCCGGCGACCCGTGCCGCACCCCGGGCCCGCCAGCGGTGGTCGGGCGCGACGGGGCAGGCCCACCACAGCAGCTCGCTCGTCGTGGCGACGACCAGGTCGGAAGTCGTGCCGTTGGCGGTGACGTCGAACTGCTCGGCCAGCTCGGGGAACCGGGCGGCCAGGCTGTTGGTGATCGACGCCTGCCGCCCGGCGCAGGCCGGGCAGCCGCTGTTCTTCCGCACGCGGTCGTAGCCCTTCGTCCGCCACCGGTGATCGTCGGCGACCGGGCACATCCACCACAGCTTCTCGTCGGTGGCGGCGACGATCTCCTCCGGGGTGCGGCCGCCGTTCCGCGCGACGTCGAGCTGCGCAGCGACCTTCGGAAACCGGGCCAGGTTGTTGGTGACCGACGGCTGCAGGCCGGCGCACGCGGGGCAGCCGGTGCCGCCACGGACCCGGTTGAGGCCGGTGGCCTGCCACCGGTGGTCGGGTGCGACCGAGCAGGCCCACCACAGCTTCACCTGCGTGGTGGCCAGCACCGCGGTCGTGGGGCGGCCGCCGTTCGCCTCCACGTCGTACTGCGCGACCACTCCCGGATGGGCCGCCAGGCTGTTGCTCAGCGTCACCTGCCGGCCGATGCAGGCCGGACACCCGGCGCCGGCGACCCGTTCCGCGACCGGCGCCTGCCAGCGGTGGTCGTCGGCGGCCGGGCAGACCCACCAGTACCTCCTGTGCGTACCGGCCAGCACCTGGTCGGGGGTGACGCCGTCGTTGGCCTCGATGTCGAACTGAGCGGCCACCTCCCGATGGCGGGCCAGGTTGTTGGTCACTGAGACCTGCTGGCCGGTGCAGGCCGGGCAGCCGGTGCCACGGACACGGTTGGCGCCCGAGGCCTGCCAGCGGTGATCCGGGGCGGCCGGGCACGCCCACGACAGCTTCTCCGGGGTGCCAGCGTTGACCTGATCGGGAGTGCGGCCACCGTTGGCCGCGACGTCGAACTGCGCCGCCAGATGCGGGTGATCGGCGACGGTGCCGTGCTTCCAGCCGCGCCGGCCGGTCAGTGGGAGACTCCGGCCGCGACGGCGCTCGTCAGCGGACATGTTCCTCTACCTACCGGCCGGGGCCGACAGTCCGCCCCGCACGACGGCACCGGGGCCGCAGCCGTCGACCTACAGTCCGAGCATGGCCAGCAGCGACCTCGACGCCTTCGACGCCGCCTGGCGCTACCTCGAGACCCTCGCCCGCCAGAGCACCGGCGCCCGGGACACCGACGCCGCCCTCGCCGAACTGCGCCGCCGCGGCGAGATCGGCCCCGGCGAGCACAGTCAACTCGACGGCGCGCGCAAGATCCGCAACGCTCTGACCCACAGCACCCTGCTGCCGGGCAACGTGCCGCTCGCTGTCCCCACCGGCGCACTGGTCGAGCTGCTGCGCATCGTCACCAGCCGGCTCAGCAACCAGCCGCCGCGGATCGGTGACCTTGCCGTCCCGGCTCATCAGGTCAGGGCGGACATGCCGGTCCACGCCGCGCTGCAGGACCTCATCGCCCGCGACTTCAGCCAGGCGCCCTACAAGGCAGCCAGCGGGGACTGGCAGCTGTTCACGGCCGAGCAGGTCGCGCGCTGGCTGGCGTTGCACGACGACGGCCCCGTGACCTTCACCGGCACGACCGTCGCCGATCTGGCCGAGTTCGGGCCGACGGCACCAGCTGCAGAGGTGAAGCCGACCACGTCGACGCAGGCGGCCGTCGATCAGCTCGTCGCCGCTCTCGGCAACCAGGAGGCCGGGGTCGTGCCCGTGCTGCTCGTGCGGGACCGCAAGAACCCGGCCGATCTGGCGCTGTTCACGCCGGCCGACCTGCCCAGAGCGCAACCGCTGGTACGTCCGATCACCGCCGTGACGGCAACGGCATGAGCGCCGGGCTCCGGGCTGGGTGCCCGTGAGGTTCGAGCTGGTGCGGCCGGACGGTCTGACGTCGGAGGCGTGGGACGCGGTCGAGTATTACCGCAGGCGGCTTGCCGATGCCGTGCTGGCCGAGGACCGGCCGGCAGTCGTGGGTGCGGCGAAGGAGCTCGTCGAGTGCGTGGCCCGCTGTGTCCTCGACGCGACCGAGCGACCGGTAGGCGACAAGGAGGACTTCAACGGCGTGATCTTCGCGGCTCAGAAGGCGCTGGAGCGGGCCGCGGGGAAGAACATCAGCTCCTCCCCGGAGGTCAAGGTCATCGCCGGAGCCGCGCAGAACATCGCCACCAGGGCCAACGTCATGCGCAAACCGGGTCGGGACCGGTCATGGTCGGGCTCGCATCTCGGACATCGACGACGAGATGGCAGAGATCGCCGGCGACGCGGCGATGCTCTGGAGCCGGTGGGCGCTGCGCCGACTGGGACATCTAATGGCGAAGTACCCCACCCGGCTGCTGACGGAGCTGGCCGGAGGCGCGCAACGTGAGCGCCTGCGGACGGTCTTCGAGGAGGTGCTGCTTCCGGAACAGCCGAAGGACGTCCAGCATGCGATCGGAGTCGCCTTCGGCCACGAGGCAGCCGGCGGGTTCGGCAACGCCTGGGACGTCGGGCTGAACCCGGCGACTGTCTCGTCCGACCTCGACGCGTTCCCCGTCGACTACCGCCTCGGCCTCGTGGAAGGCATGGTCATCACCTACGGCGGTCAGCTCGGCCTCCTCGACGCCTACGTGCCGAGGCTGGTCGACGTACTCACGCCCGTGCCGAGCACGCGCGCGGCCGCGGCGGTGAACGACCTCGCAGAGAAGGCGGACTCAGCCTCGTGGATCACGCGGTGGCGCAACGGCCCGTTCGACCCCGCGGCCACGATGGCGGCGCTCGAGCGTGAGCGGAGGCGCCTCAGCGCTGAGCTGCAGCCGGCCGTCACGCGCCTCTTGGTCGCCATGGACGCGGCCGCGGCGTCCGAGCCCAGCTGATCACGTCACGGCGTGCGCGCCGTACGAGGTGTGTCGCGGCCCCGCAGAGGCCTCAGACGGCGCGGAAGCGCGGCGGCACCACCGCGGCGTCCAGAGAGGGTCCCGAGCTTCTGTCGGCATCGCGGACCGATCTCGACAGCATGAGTAGCGTTCGCACGCACCGGCGCCGGCGCCGCCGGCGGCACGGTCCACGCCGCCAGAACCTGGCCACAGCGCCGAGACCAACAGGCCTCGCGCGGCCGCCGCTGCAGACGCACCGCGACCGGCGGGTCTGCTCGGCCGGCTGTTCGGCCGTCAGCATGCGGACACCGCCGAGACGCCGCAGTCGCTCCCGGCAGCGACGCTGCCACCGGCGGGCTGGTACGCCGATCCCGGGACTCCCGGTCAGTGGCGCTGGTGGAATGGCGCTACGTGGACGGGGGACGTTTGCCGCGGCTGAGCACGCACTGATCCGCCGGGCGTCGGCTGGCTCCCTCCACGCCGTGCACCCCGCTGCGGGCGTTGCCGGTCAGCGGCGTTGCGTGGTGACCGCCGCCAGGTCGGTGGCTGGTGTCCCGGTCAACAGCTCCAGGCCGACCGCCTCCTGAGCGACCCGCTTGCCCTCCATCAGAACGGCCTCCGCCGGAGGGCGCAGCTCGGCCGGCAGCCAGACGACGGCTTTGCGCACCTTCGCGGGGGTGACGTCGGCGTCGGTGTCGGCCGGAAGGCCGTGGTCCATGAGCAGCCGGTACAGGCCCGCCGCCGGGAGCAGCGGAGGCAACCCGAGGTCGTCGACGAGCCGGGCGCCGGCCGCGGCGATCTCCAGCCCGCGGACGTCGAGGTCGCCGAAGTACGCCAACGCGGCCGGCGGATCGTCGGCCAGCACGGTGAGGACCGCGCCCAGGGAGTTCCCGGCGCTGTAGGCCACCGTCCCGATCTCGCCGTCGGCCGGCAGCGTCGCGGTCAGCGACTCGTAGGTCGACCAGTTCTCGACCAGCAGCGTGACCGGCCCGCAGCCGATCCGGTGCCGGGCGACAGGCGGGCTGGTGCGCCGCGCCAAGATCAGCTCGAGGGTGAGCCGGCCGGAGGAGAACAGCCGGCCCCGGCTGAGGGCGTCGAGGGACTTCTCGTCACCGGTCAGCTGAAGCGACCGCTCACGCAGCGGAACGACCAGCTTCGAGCCGCCGGCGCCGAGAAACGCGTTCACCGCGCGGAGCAGCGCCCGTTCCTTGGCGCTGGGCCGGTCCGTGGCGGTGAACGCCGGGACCCAGGACAGCCCCGCATGCCAGCTCACCGGCTGCTCCGTGGGCGCGGCGGCCTTGGGCGGCGCCGGCCGAGAGACCCAGCGCGGCAGCGGAGGCCGTGGCGCCGGCTCCCAGCCGGTCCTCCCGGCGGCCGGCAGAGTGACGTGGCCGGCGTCGACGAGCTCGGTGATCGCAGCAAGCAACCGCCGGCGGGCATCAGGTGCGCCGTGCAGCGACAGGTCCGCGGCCAGCGCGGACTGCCGCAGCGTCTCCACGGGCACACGCACCCGATCGGCGGCGGCGACCGTGCGGGCCAGCGCGGCCGCCAGCGGCGACAGCGTGGGTGTCACAGCAGCTTCAGTACCGGGTCGTCGCGCCAGACGCGGGTGCTGTCGACCACGCCGGCCGGGTCGTCGTCGGCCAGGTGGCGCTCGGCGATGCGCACGTACTCGCGCCCGCGGTTGGGGGTGTTTCGCAGCCGGATGATGTTGGGGAACCGGCCGACGGCTTTCATGTCCCCGACGCCGGTGAGGAACAGCAGCTGCACGCCGTTGGCCGTGGCGACCTTGCGCTGCAGGTCAAGGAAGGTGACGTAGTTCGCCTTGCCCAGCGGGTTGTCCAGCGGCAACGTTCCGAAGCCGGGCAGTTCCCGGCCGCGGTTGGCCGCCCGCAGCTTCACCACCATGCAGAACAGCAGCAGCGAGATGGTGACCTTCTCCCCGCCGGACCACTTCCGCATCTTCTCCACCGACACCCGGTCGGTCGCGAAGGTCGTGCACGGCTTGAGCACGCGGGCTCGCCAGTTGCCCTCGCCGACGACCGCGCTGGTCGCCTGCCACAGCAGCTCCAGCCCACCAGGCACTTCCGCCCCGCGGGAGGTGATCACGTCGACCAGGCGGGAGCAGCGGTCGGCGACGATCGCCTCGGCGGTGTCGACGCTGGACCGCGGCCCGACCTCGAGGAACTTCTGCCCCTTCCACTGCTCGATGGTGTCGGGCAGCTGTGACATCGACTGGGCGCGGCTCAGCGCCTTCAGCGCCTGCCGGACCATGCCCGTCATCGCGGTGACGACCACCTTCTTGTCCTCTTCGAGGTCGTCGAGGCGGCCACGGAGGTTGGTGGCGTAGACGCGCAGGTCCTCGGCGAGGATGGCGGCGCCGGGGCCGAGCTCGGCGGCGGCGTCGGTGACCCGGAACCGGCCGCGCACGTCGGGCTTCACGCTGAGGAAGCGGTCGTCGTTGGCCCAGACGACCAGTTCCGTGGAGATGCCCTGCAGGGCGCGAGCGCGGTTGGCCTCGGTCTCGCCGGTGTCGCGTAGCCGGGCGCGCAGCTCGTCGGCGGCCTGCTGGGCCTCGGCGACGGTGCCGGCGAAGGGTGCGGCGGCGCCGTCGGTGGGCTCGTCGCGGTCGCCAACGAGCAGGATCAGGGTGGCCAGGGACTCCGCGCGGGCGGCGGACTCGGCCCGCCGGGTGCTCGCCTCGGTGGCCTTGGCGCGGGCGTCGTTCTCCGCGCGCAGTCGGGTCTGCTGCTCGGCCTCGGCGGTCAGGGCAGCGGCCAGCGCGGCGTCCCGGGTCAGCGGGACGTCCGCTTCGTCGAGGATGACGTGCCGTGGCCGGTCGGCCGGGGTGTGCTCGTCGACTTCCCTCTGCGCGAGCTGCACCGCGACCTCAGCCCCGGACACCTCGTCCCGGAGCCGGCCCTCGGCCGCCTCGGCCAGCCGGGTTGCGGCGGCCCGCAGCTCCGGGTCGCGGCCGTCGTCGGTGGCGAACAGGTCCTCGGCCTGCCGCCGGCGGTCTGCCGGCAGCGCGGCGACCTCGGCGGCGGGCGTGCGGACGGCGAGCTTGGCCTCCGCTAGCTGAGCGGCCAGGACGCTGTCCGACGTCTCCTTCTTGTACGCGGCCTCGGCGGTCTCGAAGCGTTCCCGGGCAGTGTCCAGCGGCGCGGAGACGGTCGCGGCGGCGGTGTCGCCGAGCTGGGTGCGTTCGGCGCGGCGGGCGGTGAGCGTGGCCGACCGCGCGGTGATTTCTTCGCGTGCCTCGTCAAAGGCCGTGCGGGCCCGCTGCTCGGCCTCCTCGACGGCGCTCAGGTCTGCGCTCAGCCGTTGGACCTCCGCGGGCAGTGCGGCGATCTCGGCCCGCTGTGGCTCCGCGGCCGCCATTCGGTCGGCCAGACTTCCCAGGACCGCCAGAGCGGCGGCCGCCTGCCGGCGGGCCCGCTCGGCGGCGGCGGTCTGCTGCTCCAGCCCCTTCTCCTCGGCGTCCAGTTCGGCGACCTGCGTAGGAACGGCGGCGAGCTGCTCGGACACGTCCTCGAGCTGCTCGTCGAGCTCGGTCAGCTCCCGGTTCAGGGTGTCCAGGGTGCCCGGCGGGCAGTCGGCGAGCAGGGCGCCGACGCGGCGGCGCAGTTCGTCGTCTGCGGCCCGGCGCCGGGTCAGGTTGTCCTCTTCCGCGGCTCGGTCGTCGCGGGCGAGCTCGCGCACCCGCATCTCCTCCCCGGCGGCGGCCTTGTCGAACAGGGCGGGGGCCGGCGGAACGACGAAGGAGGTGTCCGCGGCGCCGGCCCGGACGGCTTCCACCACTGCGTGCAGGTCGCCGGTGGTGGCCACGGTGACCGCCGAGGTGGGCCGCAGCGCGGCCGTCGACAGCAGCCGCTGGGCGTCCGCAAGGTCGTCGGCGTTGTGCACGAGCACACCGCCGGTGAAGGCGGGCGCGGCGGCCAGCACCCGGCCGCGCAGCGGGCCGGGCACGGAGTCGGCCAGATAGGCCCAGCCGCTGGTGGCGGCGATCTGCTCGGCCTCGAGCACGTCGAGGGCATGTACCACGTCCAGCACCGGCGGCAGCAGCCCGGCGCTCGCTAGCGCGGCGACGGCGCGGTCGTCCTCGGCACCCTCGACGCCGAGTTCGACGCGCCGTCTGTCTGCCCGGGTGATCTGCTCGGCAAGCTGCGTCATCAGGTCGCTGCCCTCGGCGAGGACGTCGACGTCATCGGTCGCGGCCAGCAGCCGCAGCCGTTCGTCGGCGGCCAGCTCGTCGATGCGCTCGGTCAGGTCGGTGCGCCGGGTACGGGCGGCGTCGCGGGCGTGACGCAGCTGCTGCTGGGTCTCCCGCAGCTGGCCGCTGTGCGCGGTCATCCGGTTCCGGCGACCGCGCAGGTCGGTTCGCTTGCCGACGAGGACCTCCTCCAACTCCTGCCGGGCGGTGGCATCGGCGGCGCCGTGCCGGTCGGCAGCGGCGCTGAGCTCCTCACCGGCCGCCAGGTGGCTGGCGGTGGCCGCGGACACGAGATCCCGGTCGAGTGCGGCGAGCAGATCGGTGAGCGATTCCAGGCGGGCCCGCCGGCGGCCGCGCTCGTCGGCGAGCTCACCGAGCCGCTTTTTCGCCGTCTTGGCGGCGGCCAGCTGCTCGTCGCGTCGAACCTTGGCGGCATGCAGCTGGCCGGTGAGGGAGGTGATGGCCCCGTCGAGGGCGGCGGCGAACTCGGCGGCGGCTGCGTCCCGGACCAGCCGTAGCGGCTCCGCGTCGGTGGTCGCGGCGTCCAGCTGCGCCTGCAGCGTGCGCACGCGGTGCTGTACGGCGGCCAATGCGGCCAGCCGCGGCACGGCCTGCCAGGCGTCCAGGACCTGTTCGGCCGCTGCCCACTGCTCGGAGAGCTCGTTCCGGTGGCCGATCGCGGCGTTGCGGGCGTGGACGGCGGCGAGGCGGCTGAACTCGGCGCTGCGGGTATACGCGGCGTCCCCGGCGCGCCGTTCGGCCAGCGCCCGCTCGGTCTCCTCCTCGGCGAGCTTGCTGGCCTGCTCCGCGTCGGCGGTCGCGGCGGACGCCGCGGCCAGCAGCGCGGCGCGCAGCGCTGCGGCAGCGCGGCGGGCGTCGGCGTGCTCCGCGACGGCGGTGAGGTGCTCGCTGCGGGCGTCGGCGAGCCGATGCAGCAGCGGAACCGCCTCGTCGGCGAAGGTGAGGTCGGCGATCAGCGCGGGCCGTTCCGCGAGCCCGGCGCGGACCTGCTTGAGGATCTTCGCGACCTTGCGGGGAGTGTCGGGGTCGACGATCAGCTCCAGCAGGTAGCGGACGAACTGGTCGGCGTTGCGGAACTGGAACTGGCTCTCGATGCCGCCCTCGGTGGCGTTCATCTGCAGAATGGCGGTGAACAGGTCGGGGTCCAGGCCGTGGTCGTCGAGGGTGGTGGCCCAGGTGTCCTGCACCTCGGTCACGACCGCGCCGCAGCCGGCGATCGGGTTCCAGGCGCGGACGGCGGCGACGAAGTCCTTCAACGGTGTCGGGTCGCCGGTGGCGTCGGTGAACGGCAGCAGGTCCATCTCGGCGCGGCCGGGCACCGGCGTGAAGGCGTACCAGCGGCTGATCAGCTTGTCGTGGTCGCGGTTCGGGTCGGCCGGCTGCACGCGGTCGGTCCACTCGTAGACCGCGCCGGTGACCAGCCGGCTACCGCCGGGGCCGGACCACTCGATGGTGACGTGCGCGGTGTCCGCGCCCAGGACGTAGTCCTCCAGGTGCTTGTCGGTGGTCGACGTGGCCAGGAAGTCTCGGCGGTTGGGCCGGATGAGCGCGCAGATCAGGGACAGGACGGTGGACTTCCCGCCGCCGTTGCGTAGCCACAGGATGCTGTCCAGCGGGTGCCCGTCAGCGTCGGTGAGGTCCAGGGTCACGCTCAGGAACCGGGCGGCCGGCGCTCCGATCCGGTCGAGCCGGACCCGGCGCATTTGCCACATCACGCCGCTCACGCCGTCACCTCGGTCCGCCGCGCGGTGCGCAGCACCTCGAGGGCCTCGCTGCCGGCGCTGTCGGCGACCAGGAGCCGGAACCGGTCTGTGAGCTGGAAGGTGTCCGGGCCGAGGGTCTTCGCCTCCCGCGCGGCGCCCTGGTCCACCAGCCAGCCGCAGACGATCTCGATCGCCCGCAGCGTGCAGCCCTGCTTCCGGCGGCCGTGCGGGGTCGGGATGAGCGACGGCATGTCGGCGTAGACGTCGGCGGCGGTGCGGGCCCGTTCGCCGTTGGAAACGTCGGGGGCGTCGATGGCGCGTAGGCCGCTGATGGCGCCGCGGATGAAGTCGTCGAGCTTGACCACGTCGACGAGCTTGGTGTCGGGGTCGTCGAGGTCGACCTCGTTCGGGTAGGCGTAGGCGGCCACTGCGACCAGTATCAGGCCGAAGACGAGCTTCTCCTCGGCGTCCATCGCCGTCTTCAGGTCGGCCAGTCGGGTGGCGAACGGGCCGGTGGGCTCCGGTGCCAGCACCAGCCCGGTGCGAGGAGTGCCGAGCACCTCCAGGCCGAGCCCCTCGGCGAAGGTGTCCACGGTGTCCTTGAACCGCAGGTCGGTGCGGTAGCGGTCGAGCAGGTTGCGGTAGTCGCTGCCCTCCACAGGCCGGGCGCCGCGGGTCAGCCCGAACCCGATCAGCTGTCCAGCGGCGCTGGCGTCGGTGAGGTCGAGTGCGGCCAGCGTCATCGCCGGCCTCCTTCCGAGGAGAGGGCCGCAGCGAGTTCCCCGGCGGGCGAAGCGGGGCTGTCGGCGGTGACCAGCAGGTCGGCGCCGCTGGCGAGCGGGTGATTGAGTGCGGTGCCGTCGTCGCCGGCGGCCAGGCCGCTGGCCAGCAGGTCGACCTCGCCGGCCTGCTCCTCGTCGTCGCCGGAGATGTCGGGGGCGAACGCCCACAGGGCCGACAGCAGCACCAGTTCGACGACGTCGTCGACGGCGCCGTCGACCACGGACGGGTCGACCGCGGCGGCGGCGTCCAGCAGCGCCGACAGCCGGAGCGGGGCGGTCCGGGTCAGCGCCAGCACGTCCCGCGCCGTGCGCAGCACCGCCTCCGGGTAGCGCTGGATGTCCTCGGTGGGGTCCTCGTCGCCGGGGTCCTCCACGTCAGGCTCGGCCACCTCTCGCTGCCGGGGCGGAGCCCAGAGCAGGTCCACAATGTCGTCGAAGCGGGCCAGCCGCGGTACGCGCACGCCCAGCGACCGATCGGCGAAGGTCTCCACCACCGCGGTCGCGGGCTCCGCGGGCAGGGCGAGGATCGGGGTGAACAGCTCCTCGCCGATGGCGAGCAGTCGCAGTCGGCGGCGGCGGGCCAGCCGCTGCCGGACCTGAGCGGTGAGGAACACGTCCCGGGCACCGACGAGACGGTCGTGCAGGTCCAGGTGGATCCGCTTGGCCCGGCGGAGCAGGTCCACGATCTGCCCCGACGCAACGCGGACCGCGGGCGAGACGTCGCCGTCGAGGCCGTTCTGCACGTGCTCGAGGGTCTTGTCCTCCTCGGCGATGCGGCCGGCGACGTGCTTGCGGGCGCGGCCGAGCCGGTCGGGCACGTCGACCAGCCAGTCGTGGGAGCGCACATCGCGGCTGGTGGCGTCTAGCAGGTCGGTGAGCATCGCGGACATGCCGAGGCTGGTCCGCTCCGCCATGGTCGCGGTGCGGACCGCGGCGTCGAAGCGCTCGTCGTCCAGCTGCCGTTGCAGGACGTGGGCCAGCGCCGCCTCGGCGTCCTCGATGTCGACGTCGAGGCCGTCGAGGAACAGCATCACCGCCTGGTCGCTGGCGATCAGCACCGGGCCGTACTCGGTGTCGCGCAGCGACAGCAGCCGAAAGCTGTAGGTGTCGAAGCGGGTGGCGCCCGGGTCGGTGAGGTCGGCGAAGGTGTAGGAGAACCGGCGCTGCTCGTGAGCGTCGTTGAGCAGCCCCTTGATCACCAGCTGGGCCACGTCTCGCCACCGCGGCGCGTGCTCCTCGCCCGACTGCATCCGGGCGGCGAGGACGGCGAGGGCGTCGACGACCTCCTCAAGCAGTGCTTCCCGGGCGAAGCCCATCGACGCCACCGCCAGGTCCACCGCGGCCATCGCCAACTGCCGCAGGTCGTAGACGTCGTCGTCGACCCCAGCGTGAGCGGCGTTGCGGACGAGCTTGTGGATCGGGTCGGTGAGGACCAGCGCCCGCCACCGGCCGCGGGCCGTGGCGTCCGCGGCCGGGGACACCAGCGGCGGGAGGCCGGCGCCGCCACCGTCCTCGTTCTCAGCCATGGTCCCCGCCTGTGCGCTGTCGCCGGCCGGGCGATCGGCGCGCGGCGACTGCCCGGCCCGCAGCGTAGGGGCGGGGTCGGACAGTTTCGGATCTTGCGGGGGCAGCGAGTACTGCGCATCGGCCGGCGACACGGGGTCGACAGTGCCCGGCGGAGCTTGGCATGTCAGTCGTCTGCCACCCGCATGGGCGACGACACCGGCGCCTGGCGCTGGTCACCTGGCGCCGGGTACGTCGTCGGCGGAGCCGGCCTCACCCCACGCCTGGGCCGCCGACAGCCGCCGCTCCAGCTGCTCAAGGCTGGCGTCCTTGATCCCGCGGACCCCGATGGCGGCGTTCAGGCGTCGGTTGACCTCGGCGAACTCCATTCCCAGCCGGTAGGCCAGCCGCCTGGCTGCGGTGTTGTTGGCCTGCCGCAGCCGAGCTCTCCGGCGGAAGGCCGGCTCCTGCGCCGGCACCGACGGCTGACCGGTGGCTGGTGCTGTGGCAGACGGGCGCCCGGCGTCGTGGGCGCGCAGAAGCAGCGCCACGGCGACGGTGGGCAGCGCCGCGGTCTCCGGAGTGCGAGCCTTGAGCGCGGCGGCGTGCGCGAGCTCGACCGGCGTGACCACGGTGCCGTGGGCGATGACGCCGGCGTCGATGGCTTCGGCGGCGATCGGCTGGAACGCTCCGGCCGACGGCGCGCCGTCCCGGCTGCCGAGGGCGGCGGGCGGCTCGACGGCGTCGATGGGATCGGCGCCGATGACGTGTTCGCGCTGCTGACGGATGGTCTCGGCGAACTGCCGCAGCCGAGCGTCGTCGGGGATGTAGAAGCTCGCGGTCTCGTCTTCGCCGCCGTCGCGGACCCGGACGACGCGGCCGACCGCCTGCCGGAAGAACAGCTCGGTGATGGTGTTGGTGGCGAACACCGCGATGCGCAGCCGTGGGACGTCCACGCCCTCGCTGACCATGCGGACCGACACGATCCACGGTGCGTCACCGGCGGCGAAGTGCTCGATCGCGGCGTTGGACCCCGGCTCGTCGCTGACCGCCAGAACGGGCGCCACGCCGTGCCGGCGGCGCAGCAGATCGGCGATGCCGCGGGCGTGTTCGACGTCCTTGGCCAGCACCAGGCCGCCAGCGGTGGGGTCGGTGGCGCGCAGTTCGGTCAGCTCGGTGTGCGCGTCGTCGAGCACGGAGGCGATCCAGTCGCCGGTCAGCGACAGGGCGGTGTTGAGCCGCTGGTTGCGCAGCTTCTGGTCGACGACGTCGTCGAACGTCGCGCGGATGATTTGCCCGCCGGTGGTGGCCCATTCCATGCGGCCGCCGCGGCGGGGGAAGAACACCGGCCGGCAGACGCCGTCGGTGACCGCCTGCCCGTAGTCGTAGGTGTGGTCGGGGGTGCCCACACCATCGACGTAGCTGACGAACGGGATCTGGTTGTTGTCGGTGCGGAACGGGGTGCCCGACAGCGCCAGCCGACGGCGGGCTGGGATGAAGGCGTGCCGGATGGCGTCGCCCCAGTTGCGTTCCTCACCGCAGTGGTGGATTTCGTCGAGCACGACCATGGCCGGTGCGGCGGAGGTGTGCCGACGGAAGAGGTCGGGCAAGGCGGCGACCTGGGCGTAGGTGACCACGACGCCGTGGAAGCCGGGCGGCAACGCACCCTCGCTGTTGGCCCACTCGGGCTCCAGGGCGATGCCGTAGCCGGCGACCGCGTCGGCCCACTGGGTCTTCAGCCGCTGCGTGGGCACCACGACGATCACCCGGCTGATCTCGCCCGCGGCCAGGAGCCGGTGAACGACGGTGGCAGCGAAGCGGGTCTTGCCGGCCCCGGGCGTGGCGACGGCGAGGAAGTCGACCGGATGGGTGGTCTCGTACTCGGCCAGCGCGGTGCGCTGCCAGTCCCGCAGGCCGGTGATGGCCGCGCCGGTCACGTCATGCGCGCCGAGAGCGGTATTGCAGCCCGGACACAGCGCGAGGCCGTTGACCACGTCGGTGGCTCCGCCGGCGGTGAAGGCCAGCTGATGGTCGCCGTGCCAGCCGGGCGTCAGCGCCGCACCGCACCGGGTGCAGGCACCGCCGCCGGCGAGGTAGAGCGCGGCCCGCTGCCGGCCGGTGAACCGGCGGACGTCACCGGCGGTCACCGGCGTGCTCCAGTGACAGGGCGGGTCGCCCGGGAGGAGGTCGGCGGCCGCTGACCGGCCGCGGGCATGCGGGCAGGAACTACTGTCACGGGTGGTGCTCCTCGTCGAATGGTTCTGGGATGGGCTTTCGCGGGCACCGAGAACGGCCTCGCCTGCGCCAACAGGTGGGGCCGTTCGCCTGTGCGGCGAGCAGTCCCGGAGGACGGTTTCGGTGCTCGAGCGGACGGTAGCGGAGGCCCCCGTAAGCAGAAGTTGACGACCGTCAAGGTGGCCTTGACGATGGGTACATGACCGAACCGCGCCGGAGTGGCCTAGGCCGTGCTCTGGCAGCCTTGATCCCCACCTCGGTCCCCGACGATTCCCCAGTTCGCGATGGGCAAATGCCCGACTGGCTGGAGCGGTTGGTGATCGTGGTGGCACGGCGTGCCGCCGAGGAAGCTGTCCACACCCAACGCGATGACCGGGTTGTGGATGACGACGACGAAGCCAAGGACGTTCTCGACGCGGACACCGCCTTGCGTCACTTCTACGCCGACTACCTCGGCCGGCTCGACCACCTGGACCCGGTCGCGGATGCGGAGTCGGAACGCCGAGACCTTGTAGTCGCGCTCGCGCTGACAGCGGCGGCCCCGCGACTCTTAGCCGACACCGTGCACCGGCTTCGCACCGTGAACGGCTGGTCGTGGACCGACATTGCCGCGGTCGCCGGCACCACCCGGCAGGCCGCCGCCCAGCGTTGGGGCTCACCCGCACGTTGAGACGGCACCCGCATCATCCGATGCACGAGCGCGCCGGCGCCGGCGAGGCGGACCGCTGGCTTCACTACCCGTCCAATCCGAAGAAGGCCTCTGCCTGCCGTCGGATCTGCTCCAGCCGCTTGGAGACGGGGCTGTGGTTGGCGTAGCCCAACTGCTCGGCGATCTCGTGCTGCCGGAACCCGCTGGCCAGCAGGATCACGATCTGCCGCTTCTTCTCGTCCAGCAAGGCCAGGAAGTCGCGGGTGACCAGGTTGCCCAGGACATCGCTGTCGGGGCTCTGCACCGGAATGCTGTCGGTCAGCTCAACGAAGCGCACCGCCACCTTGTTGCGCTTGCGGTAGAGCTTCCGCTCGAAGTCCTCCCTGGCGAACGACCAGCTCGGCGAAAAGTCGTCGGCCACGCGGTGGGCACGGACCGCGTCCAGAATGTCGCGCAGCCGGCCGGTCGCGTCGGCGGCCTCGACGGTGGCGGCCACCACCTCCCCGGCGCCCTGGACACCGGCCCACACGGTGCCGCCCATGCGCGGGTTGCCGGTCACCGCGTCGGGGAGCACGCCACCATCGGCCAGTGGCACCGGGCCGACCGGCTTGCCCTTGTCGACCAGCGGGAACTCGCCGAGAAGCTCCTGGATGACCGTGGTGACCGGCGGCAGCCAGAAGTCCAGGTTGTGCGCCAGGAGGCGGATCGGATCGTCGGCGGAGAAGGCCGAGAGCCGGGACCCGGAGTTCAACAGCGGCCACACAGTCGCCGCCCACGCGCGCGACAGCGACTGCGCGAAGTCGGCCGGGAGGAAACGGTCCACGCTGCGCCAATCGGCCAGGAACGGCCACTGTCCGCGCCGCATCAACGGCAGGTCGAACCGGTCGAGAACGTCCTTCGGCAGCAGGTGGAACAACGGCGCGTACTCGTAGTACCGCGACCGGGTGCGCGGCACGAGGATCACGTTCACGTCGCCGAGGTCGGCGACCTTCGCCATCGGCTCGGGCAGCTCGTCGGCGTCGAAGAACCGGCGTCGGAACTGCCCGGCCTCCCACAGCATGTTCCAGTTGGCCACTTTGACCGCCAACTCGTCGGTGGGGCGGTCGAGGGGGATGGCAACGTAGTCCGGCAGCTGCGGCTGCAGCGGTCGGATCACGCCCGTGAAGATCATCCCGGCGGAGATGTTGTAGAGCGACGGATACGTCGCCTCGTCCGCGTCGCCGGGGGGCAGGAACAAGTCCTCGCGATGCCAGGCCTCGATCTCCGCCGCCGTCGGCGGGCGGTCCTCGCTCGGAGCCTCGTCAGAGCCTTCTCGTGTCATCGTCACACCTCACCTACGACAGTTCGCCGCCGTTTCGTTCCGCCTCCCTGCCCGCAATGTGACGACGAGTCTGCGAACGGGATTCGTCCAGCACCGCGGCACCAGTACCTCGGCGGTGGACGTGGTGCTTGGCGAGGATGTTGCGGACGGCGGAGAAGGACCTGTCGGTGAGATCCGACAGTTCCCGCAGGCTGCGTCCCGCAAGGTAGTTCTCGACGATGAACGCCTCCACCCGAGCTTGGACCGCTGGGTCCGGTCGAGGGCTTGCGGTGCCGGCAAACTCCGGCAGCGGCCGCAGCTGCGGGCGGGGCGGGTACGGCACGGGCGCACGGTAGTCACGTGGCCCGGTCCGTCGCGTCCCCTGCGGAGGTGAGCAGCAGCAGGGGGGCGCCCAACGGGTACCGCACGCCGGCAAGGGGCCGCCCGAACTCGGTGCGCACCAGGCTGGTCAGGCTGGTTGGTATCACTGGTGATAGTCACATCCGTGATACCAACCTCGATGTGCATGCCCGGCCGATCACAGGGTGTCAGTCGGTGCCCGTGTCCACCTGGGCCGCGTACTCGAACCAGGTGTTGCCCCGGGCGTCGGGACCTCTATCGGGCCGGTGACGGTGAACGTCGACCAGTCGGCCGCCACCCCGGCTGGCAGCAGGTACCGCAGCTGCGCCCGGAGTCCCGCGGCCGCGCGTTCGCGGTGCGGGTAGGGCAGGGCGGTCTCGGCGCCGTAGGTGGGCACGTCGTTATGGTCGCTGCCGTCCGCCGCGACCAGGGCCCGCGACCGGTCCGGCTCATCCGGCGGGGTGAGTAGCGGCTACAACTCGAGCCGCTGCGACGCCTCGATCGCCGGGCAAATGCCGAAGCTCGGCAGCGACCACGGCGGCAATCGATCGAGCCGCGCCGTCCTGCCGGCGGAGCTCGCAGTCCTGGCCGAGCACCCGCTGATCCGCTTCGAACGCACCGCGATCTTGTCTACTACGCTCTCAGCGTAGTAGAAACCGCCCATGAGTACGTGGAACCGAACCGGCTTGCCCGTGCGGGCGGAGGCCTTCGAGACGACAGTGGAGGGATACGCGCCACGAGTGCGGGAGCTGTGCCCGCCGAAATCGCTGGCCACCTACGCAGCCGGCTTCGACCGACTCGTCACGCAGTTCGGGCCCGCTCCCCTGGCCTCCGTGCGACTCATCGACCTCGAGCAGCACCGCGACTCCGTGCGGCGCGAGGTCGGCGCCACCCAGGTGCGCCGCGCCGAAGCACGCGGGCGCGAACTGCGCAGCTACGACCCCGACGCCCATGGGCACGGAGCGGCCGAGAACTACGTGCGGTCGGCGCGGTTCTTCTTCCGCGCCGCCGTCAAGGACGGCCTGCTCGACGGCTCGCCCGCGGCGGATCTCGAGGCGCCGCCACGCCCACCCGCACCGGAACGCCCTTTGACCGAAGATGAGCTCAGCGAACTCCGGCGAATCGCGGCAGGGACCGGGAAAGACCCCGACCTGGACGTCATGCTGCTCGACTTCCTCCGGATGACTGCGGCCCGGCGGGAAGGGGCGCTGAACCTGCGCCGCGCCCATCTCCACCACGCCCAGCGAGCGGTCACGCTGAGCGAGAAGCGGGGTTCGGTCCGCACGCTGCCGTTGAGCGGCGACATGCTGCGGAGGCTCGACGACTTCTCCCGCGACCGCGGAGGCCACCGTCCACAGGACCACGTCCTCCGCTATCGCAACGGCGAACCGCTGACCCGGCGCCGGTTCAACTCGTTGTTCGACCGGCTGGACCGGCACTGCGACTGGTCCGAGCAACTCGACGTCGGCGCGCACTGGCTGCGGCACACGACGCTCAGCGACATCGCCGCGGTCAGCGGACTGCGGGTGGCGCAGGCCTACGCCGGCCACAAGTCCGGCCGGCGGAGCGCCATCGAGATCTACACACAGGTGGAGTTCGACGACCTGGTCGCCGCCTACGAGCAGGTGTTCGGCCCGCGGTGAGCGAGAACCTTGCGGCGGCCGAGGTGCCGCGGATTTGGGCCGACTGGGACCAGCGCGATGCCGCCGGTCGAGTGTGGACCTTCGCCGCGGACAGCGACCAGCCGCAGCGCCTGCGCCCCGGCGTGCGCGTGGACGCCGGTCCGCCCGGCGATGTCCGGCCCGCCGTCGTGGTCGACGTGCTGACCGAGCCCTGGCGCACCGTCGTCCTGCTGCGGGAGGTGTCCGCCGGTGCCGGCGCGGCCGGATAGCACTCCGGCGGACGACCGGCGTGGGACGACTCCTTCCCGCGCCTCCCGACGGCCCGGTCGGCGGTCGCTAGCCTGCGGTCATGCCGACCGAGCGGCCCACCCGCCTCACCGACGGAATGGTGCTGCTCGGCGTGCGCCTGCGCGAGATCCGCAAAGAGCGCGAGCAACGACTCGAGGACGTCTCGGCCAGCGCCGGGCTGACCGTGGCGCACCTGTCGGACATCGAGCGTGGCACCAAGCTGCCCTCGCTGCCGGCGCTCCTCGCCCTGGCCGACCACTACGACGTCCTGGTCACCGACCTGCTCACCGTCTACCCCTTCGGGGCTGTGGGCCGCCCCCGCACCGCCGCCATCAAGCCGCCCGCGGACGGGCGCCGCCGCAACCCGGCCTGACACCGACACCCCTCCCGGCACCGGAGACCGCCTGCGCCCGGGCGACCGCCGGCGATGACGCATGTACTCCTTTCGATCGACAACACACTCACAGCTGAGTGTGTACGGTCGGACCATGCCGCAGATCCGCCGCTCTCGGGAGCTCCCTCCGGTCACGTTGGCCGAGGACGAGCTTCGCTACGTCGCCGGATTGCTCGACGGCCTGGGCGCCCTGCGGACATTCGTCCGGGGCAACGGACAGGAAGTTGTCCGTCTCACCGTCGGAAACCTCCGCGCTGATCAGGTTCAGCGGCTACGCGACGGCTTCGGCGTCGGCAGCCAGCGCGGCGCGGTCAGCGCGACAGGACGTGGGTTGACCTGGGCTGTCGAAGGTCGCTGGGCATGCCTGCACGTCGGCAACAAGGTGCTTCCCTACCTTCCGCAGTCCTCGCCGCTGTGGCGGGATCTCGTCACCCTCCGGATAACCGCGATCTCATCCCCGGCGGAGGCCGTTGCCCATGGATCCGCGCGGAGCCGACGGTGACCTGGCGCCTCACGGTCGCGCGCGCCGACGCCCACGGCCGGCTGCGCGTCGGCCGGCTGGGACTGGCCCTCGAGCCGGCCGACGACACCGCAGGTCGCGCCCTGTGGCCGCTCCGGTGGAACCACGACCTCATCGTCCTCGGCCCGGACCGTCACCCGACCGAGGTGCCGACGGCACCGGCAGTCCTAACCCCGCAGGCGCGGCTGCAGTTGCCCGCCGACCTGTGCGCCCACCTGGACACCGCGCGCCAGCCGGTCCTCGTCGCTTGCGACGGCCGGGAGCTGTGGCTGGTCAAGACCTCGTTCGTGGCAGCGGAGCTGCTTGAGCAGCGCCGTGGAAGGAGTAGCGGGACATGACCGGCGGCGGCACCTCGCCCGCGGTGCTCTCACTGATGAACTACGCCCGCAGCATGAACATGTCGCCGGCGCAGGTGCGGGCGGCCGCCGACGTGCTCGCGGAGGATCGCCCGGAGCCGGCGCTGCGGACGCTCGTCGCCGAGGCCCTCCGACACGACGATCAGCTCCGCGGCTACTACGCGCGCCAGATGACCCTCCTGCTCGACGGGCTCCCCAGCTACGCCGACGCGGCCGATCGGTTGGTGCCCGCCTTCCCCGGCTTCGGTGATAAGCGGCCCAGCGAGGTTGAGGCCAGCCGACTGCAGGATCTGCTGTACGCGGTCGGCCGTGAGTCGGCCGCCCGAACCCTGCGCGACGCCGCGGCGCACGGACACCCGCGGATGTCCTACGACCCGGACGCGCATGGCCACGGCGCGGAGGAGCGCTTCCGGCTCGCCGTGCGGAAGCTCTTCCGCCGCAGCGAGGTGCGGAAGTGGATCCACGAGGATCCGACAGACGGGCTGAAGCGCAAGCAGGGCGGTGCGGACTTCGCCCATCACCTCACCGTCGGGCAGTTCGCCCACTGGTTGGCGGTCGCCTGCACGACCGGTGACGACCCTGAGCTGGATCGACTGCTGCTGCTCCTCCTCCGGCACACCGGGCTGCGGCAGGAGGCGCTGCTCAACCTCACGCTCGACGCCATCGACACCGCGGCCTGCCAGCTGCGGGCGTCGGCCAAGTTCGGCTACACCCAGCCCCTTCCGGTCAACCGCCAGCTGCTGCAGGAGATCGTCACCCTGGCGCAGGTGCGCGGATCACGTGCTGGGTCCGACCCCGCCTTCCGCTATCGCAACGGACGACCGCTCACCGGCCGCCGGTTCGACACCCTCAGCAAGCGACTCAAGGCCCGGCACGCGTGGGCAGCGCCGCTGAGCATCGGCCCGCATGCGATCCGACGGCTCACCGAGGACGAGGTGGAGGCCCGGTTCGGCCTGGCCGAACTCACCGTGTGGGCCGGGCACAGCTGGAAGGCCCTGCCGGTGTCCTACCGGTACGTCAAGAAGCCCGGCTTCGCCCGCCTACGGGAGGTCGCCGAGGACCTGTTCGGACCGCTGGACGCACCGCTGCCGCCGAGCTCCGCCGCCGCCGGAGTGTTCGCGGCGCCGTATGGCATCGCGCCGCGGTCGCGGGTAAGCGGCGGGATGCCGGCCACCGGATCGACGCTACAGCGGCCGCCGGTGCCCGCCGCCTCGGTGGAGCCGACCGGCCGGCCCAGCGCCCGAAGCGTCGAGCACGCCCCGGGCGTGACCTCCGCCGACGCCCCCTTGTTCGGCCGCGACGAGCCGGCCGCCTTATCGGGCACCGGCGAGCCCGGACCCGGCTCGGCGCCCGGCCGGCCGCTGTTCACGGACGGAGACCAGGCATGACTAGCCGACCGGCCCGGCGGGCGTCCGTGCCCTCCGGTCAGCGACGAGACCTGCCCATCCACCCGGATCTGCTCGCGGAGCTGCGGGCGTGAACCCGGGCGCACCCGGGCCCCGGACGCAGCTCCTGTGCCCGGTCCCCGCCTCGAGGTCACCGGACCCGAGCCGTGAATCGCCGTGCAGACGGCGGCTTCACCGCACACGATCCGACCCCAACCCCCGCCCCACATCCCCAAGCCGGAGGAAACCAATGACTGACAACCGCAACCAACAGCGGCTGGCCCGGGGGCTTGCCGCCGAACTTGGGATCAAGAACACGGCGGCCCTGCGCATCGTCCGCCACGAGGGGTTGCAGCGGTCGGCCTGGCGGCATCAGGTACGGCGTTCGGTGCCGTCAGCCCCGGGAGCGACCGCCGCCGTGCAGACGTTGCTGTTCTTGGCGCCGCACCCCGCAACCACCCAGGACGGCCTCCAGTGACGAGCACGCCGCCGGTGCCCCGGAACTCCGCTTCGACACCCATCTCCGGGCAATCGCCCAGCAACGGGTGTCCAACTCCCCCCTCGGACACAGCTGCACCCCGGTGTTCCCGGACGTCGCAAGCCGGGCTCCCGGCCCTCCATCGCAGCCGGAGCTCGCCGGCGAGAGGTGCCGGTGGCGGTCACGGCGGTGGCAGCGACCGCACGAGCGACTCGATGCGCGCCCGCCTGGTGGTCTCGCGGGCTGCATCGTCGATGGGTTGAAGATCGCGGCGGCGCTGGGCCGGTCGGCGGCTCTGGAACGCACCGAGGCGACCGGCGTCCGCGAGAGCAGCCCGGACGTCGTCGGCCAGCGGCACGTGGTCGGGGTCGGCGGGCCGCAGACGGCAGGTGACGACATCGCCGGCCTGGGCCTCCAGGCGCCGTTGCAGCGCTGCGCCGACGTAGCAGAACGGTCGGGGCACGACGTCGGCGCGGTTGACGCCCAGGTTGACGTCGACCCCCTCGATGCGTCCCTCGACGCGGCGGGTACCCGCCGCCCGGACCGCGTCCTCCAGGAAGTGGTCGAGGTACAGCACCGTGTAGGTGTTGCGCCCCCACACCAGCAGTTCGAGCGGGCGCTCGAACTCCACCAGGTCCATCGGGTCCCCTCCCGTTCGGTGCCCGGCCGGCGGACCCGAGCCCTCGCGGGGGTGGTCCCGGTCCCGAGCGGGACGGCCTGCTCCTGCATCGTGGACCGTGGACCCGATTGCCGCCTGACGGTGGGGAGTTCCCGGTGCAGGCTGCTCTCGTCCTGACCGGACGATCTCGGCCAGCATGTGGTCGATGCGGGCGGCGTGCACCCACGCGGTCCCGCTGACCACCGGCTCGATCTGGGCCCTCGTACGACGACCATGGCGAGCGCGACGGCCAGCACGAGGAGGTCATGGCTCGGCGGTGAGTCCGCCCCGCAGCTCGGCCAGTGCCTGGGCGAGGCCTCCTCGGACACTCGCTCGACCCGGGGACCCTGCCGGTCACCGGCCCGGCGGTCCTCCGTCGGGCCCCGCGCCCCGGTGACATGTCGTGTCGAGGACTTTCCCGTCAGCGACGCCGTCGACTGTGAACACGGCGGCGGGCCACCCCGTGAGGCGGCTGTGCTGCAGCCGAGGTGGTGGTGATCCAGGCGTCGATCGTCTCCCACCACTGGTAGAGCCATTCGGTCTGTTGCGTCTCCTCGGGGGGCACCTCCGCTGCCGGGATGAACCACCAGCGCAGGTGGAGCGTCTTATCCATGGGCAGGCTCCGCCAGATGTCCCGCACGGTGCTGAGGTGTTCGAGCCCGGTGTGCGCGACGAAGACGACGTCGGCGTGCGGAGCTGCCGCGAGCGCGGCGGTGACCCCTCCTGGACGCGGCGGCAGCACGTGCCGCATCGCCTCCGCCCGGCGGACGGCGGAGGCCAGCCCTCGGTTCCGCAGTCGCTGGATGGCGCGGAACCGGCGCTTCGGCGTGAAGTTCGCGCCCTCCGGAAAGATCAGCAGGGCGTCCTCCTCGCCCAGGTCACGAGCCAGCTCCGCGATCGCCTCCTCGGAGCTGGGTCCCACCGCCGGGTCAGAGGCCACGAAGTGGTTGGGCAGCCGGTTGAGGTAGACGTCGAGCAGCGGATCGAGCTGGAGCACGTCCTTCAGCACGATCCGCGGCTGGCGCAGGTGGTCCCGGTTCATGAGCGTGTGCACCAGCAGGAACGAGTCGCCCGGACCGGCGTGCCGGGAGAGCACCAGCATGGCGTTGGTCGAGCCCGGCATCCCGTCGTCCAGCGGGGACCAGGACGCGCCGTCGGTGACCAGCCGCAAGGCGAACAGCCGCTGCGTCACCCGCATCAGTGCGTCGAGCAACAGGCGCAGCGCCGTGTAGTGGGCCGCCCGGGACGCCGGGCCGTCGAGCCGGCGGCCGAAGCCGAAGACCATCCAGAGCAGCCCCGCGACCGCGAGTCCGACGACCTGGGCGGCGAGATACGCCAGCGCAAAGGCCAGCAACCGCAGCCCGCGCCAGCGACCCGGCAGCCACACCGAGACGACCACCGCGACGACGATCAACAAGGGCAGCAGGAGGACCCCGGCCGCCAGGGCGGCGACCAGCATCGGACCGGTGATCCGGCGAACCCCGCGGGACGGCAGCACGTCAGGTCGCCCCGTCCGAGGCGGCTCCGGACCGGTCCAAGTAGGCGCCGGCGGCCGCGTGGGCCCGGTCGATCCGGTCGGCGACGCCGGAGAAGTCGCGGTAGCGCAGATTGCCCGCCCCCGGCGGGGACGGGTTCCCTGACGGCAGGACGTGCACCGTGACTCCCGGCGGCAGCGCGGCCAGGTCCGCGGCGAACCGATGCCGGCGTGCGATCTCGAAGGCGACCAGCGCGACCTCCCACGGCCGAGTCGGCGGGCGCAGCGGACGGTCGATCCGCCCGACGTGCAGCACGTAGATCGTGCCGGCACCGAGTGCGACCGCCCGGCCGACCGGGATGCTGTGCACCAACCCTCCGTCCACGTAGTGCTCGCCGCCGATCTCGACCGCCGGCAGCAGCCCAGGGACGGCGCACGAGGCGAGCACTGCGTCCACGAGCGCGCCGTCGGTGAACCAGCGTTCGGCGGCCCGTTCGATGCTCGCTGCGACGCACTGGAAGGGGACACGCAGCTCGGCGAAGGTCTGCACCGGCAGGTGGGCCATGAGCAGGTCCCGCAGCGGCTCGCGCGGGTGGAGATGAGTTCGGGTCCGCATCAGCGTGCCCACACGAGCCAGCACCGACCCGGCAAAGATCCGCTGAGAAGCCAGCTCCTCCCACACGGCCCGCAGATGATCCACCGCTCTCGGGGTCGGGTCGGCGGCGATGAGCGCGCCGTTGATCGCGCCCACCGACGTCCCCACGACCAGGTCGGGCCGGACATCGTGTTCGAACAACGCCTGCAGCATCCCCACCTCGGCCGCACCGAGCACTCCCCCACCACCGAGGACGAATGCCCTACCGCCCCGCTCGGCAGGCACCCGTGGCGACGCCATGGCTGCATCGTGTCACCACCGAAGGACGCGAGCAGGTCCACGGGAGTCGATCCCGGCTCAGCGCCGAGGGAAGCGTGTGCGCATGTAGCGTGTCGCCCCTCGGACACCAGTCGAGGCGCATCGCTCGGCATGCACGGTTCCCGCGGCAAGATCCAGCGTTGCTCGGGCTCGACCACCTCGGCAGCGCCTTCGAAGCCGCCGTCGCGAGTAGCTGCACTGACCGTCCTCGGTAGGTAGGCGGTAGCGTTCGCTGCCACGGCCTGCTCGTATTCAACCGACGACAGCGCATCCCCTCGCGGCAGCCTCACGATGACGTCGACACTGTCACGCGCGCGTAGTCAAGCCCGACCGCAGCTCGTCCATGGCTTGCGCGAGGCTCACGCGCGGCACCCAGCCCCACCGGCGCGCGCGGTCGGTGAGCAACTGCCCGGTCCAGACCGGCTCGTCGGTCCACTGCGGTTCGACGCCCAGTGCGTCGGTCACCGTGCCGAGGTAGTCCCGCCACGTCGCACGCTCCCCCGCGACGATCACCGGCGTCGTGCCACCGGCCACGGGGCCTCGTTCCGGGTCATCGGCTGTCGCGACGGCCCCCGTGGCGCCGTCCGCGATGAAGGCCGCCAGGTCGTCGACGTGTACCCACGCCCAGGTCTTCGCCGGGTTCGCCCGGCGCTCGCCGTCGCTGATCGCCTGTGGTCGCAGCGTGTTCCAGACCGACGTGTCGCCAGCGCCCATGATCGCCGGCGGGCGGACGAGCACGGTCGTCAGCCCGCCGACCTGCGCCAGCGCGCCGTCGGTGGCGTTCTTGGTGTCGGGGTAGTCGCCGCTGCCCTCGGGCAGGAGAGCGCCGTCCTCGGCGACGTCCCCGACGCCGGCCGAGCGGTCGTAGACCCCGGCCGTGGACACGTGCACGAGCAGGGCCACGCCGGCGTCCCGAGCAGCCCGAGCGAGGAACGCCGTCCCCTCGACCCCCACCCGGTGCTGCATCTCTCGGGACGAGCCCATCGGATGGACCGTCGTGACGACTGCAGCGGCGCCCTGGACCACGGAGCGGGCGAAGCGCTCGTCGGCGAAATTGCCGACGTGCTCGGTGACTCCGTCCATCGCGGGCACGCTGCCGGCGCGGCGGACGACGGCGCGCACCTGCACCGACCGCTCGACGAGCGCCCGGCACACCGCGGTGCCCACCAACCCGTTCGCGCCGGTCACCGCGACGACGGAAGCGGCATCGGCCATGCCGCCCACACTGCCAGCGTCTCGACGGCGGCGCGCCCACTGTCCTTCACCGCGCCGGCGCAGAGGACCGACCGGATGTCCTCATCACGTGCCGCCACGGGTTCGGCGGACGAGCAATCGGGTAGCGCCCAACCGGAGTCGTCGGGGACGTCGGCGGCCGTCCCGACGCGCGAGGAGATCGAAGCCATGAGCGTGATCAGCACCGACGCCGCAACCGGCTCCCGGGACATCAAGAACCACGAGACCACCAGCTTCGCCGACCTCGGCAAGGAGATGTGGGCCTACCTGACCGGCAAGGGCGCCGCGATCAACTACGAGTTCGTCGACATGGTCGTCGAGGTGCCTCGCGAGACCGGACCGGATGCCCCGCGCGCCGTCTGGCGGCTCAACGGCACCCTGCGCATCACGACCGCCGAGAACGCCAGCCGGGGATGACGGACCCGCGCGGCCCCGTGCACCTGTCCGGTGAGCTGTCGCTGGAGGTGGACGGGGCGGGCGTGCAGGTGCACGCCGACGGCGCGGACGTGCGGATCGTCGCCGAGGACGTCGGCGCCTTCGTGGCGCGGGTCCGTGAGGCGGCGACTGCACGCACGGGGGTCGCACCGGGCCGGCGCGACCTGGACCAGCTGGCCGAGGCACTGGCCGCCTCCGGGATCACCGCGCACCTGGAGTCCCCCACGCGTCCGGTGGCCGTCGCCGGTGCCGGCGTCGACTCGCCGGCCGGGGCGCTGCTGCTGGGCACCCGGCGGGTACGGCCCCGCGCGGCCGTGGTGGTGATCGCCGGCGGCCGCGGCCGCCGGCTGCTCGCCGCGAGCGCAGTCGCGGTGGTGCTGGCGACCGTCCTCGCCCGCCGACGCCGCTGACCGGCGCGGCCGGTCATCGAACCGGTCGCGCCCGTCGGGCCCGTCACTGGCCGGCATCCGCCCTCACTGCGGTGACGACGACCGCTCCTCTGCGAGTCGGCGGGCGAACAGCGGCGGCAGGTAGCGGAGCATCAGGGTCGACCACACGACGTGCGTGAGCATGGGCGCCTGGATCCCTCCGGTGATCCTGCGCTGTTGCGCGAAGAGCAGACCCATCGGCACGCTCGCCAGCACGAGCGCCGGGTTGCGGGTGGCCGTGGTGGCCAGCCCGTAGACCGCGGTCGAGGCAAGCACCGGCCGGGCCGCGCCCGCCGCCGCGTAGACCGAGCCGCGGAAGAACACCTCCTCTGCCACGCCGTTGACCAGCGTGGTGGTGAGCACGAGCGGGGTCGTCCCCTGGTCGGCGTAGCGGAGCACCGAGCCGATCGCCCGTTCCAGGACAGGGATCCGCCGGGCGACCAGCGCCGCGGCGTAGAAGGCCCCGAAGGCGCCGACTCCCGAGACGACCGGCGTGAGCACCGGCCGGCGCAACCGTTCTCCGGGCCCGAACATCCGTCCCAGGTGCAGCGGCCCGGACGCCAGCCCGCCGACCGCCCAGGTGCCGGCGACCCCGAGGGTCAGCCAGTAGAACCGTGGTGAGCCCGGCGGCGTCGACAGCGACACTCCCAGCAGCGACGCGCCGGTGACCGCGGTGGCGCCGGTGACCCGCCGGCGGCGCCGGAAGGCCTCGTCGCTCTCCCAGTGGTCCCGGGGCACGCGCCGCAGCAGCGGCGCGGCCGCCCGCCACACCCGGGCCCGCAGCACCCGGACCGCACGGAGGCGGGTCACCGCCGCGCTCCGCGGCTCAGCCATCCGCCGCGCCGCTCACCGACCTGCCGCCGGCGTTGCTGTGCCCGTTCGACCAGGGCGGCCATGACCATCTCGTCGTAGTCCATCGGGTCGAAGGGCACGACCGAGCGGATGGCGTCGTCGGTGACGACCACCTCGTTGGTCATGGAATCGATGAGCGAGCGGCCGGTGGCCACGTCGACGTCGGTGACCAGGGCCAGCCAGCGCGAGGACAGCTGCGGGCTGAGCAGCGGGACGGGGACGACGAACAGGTGCCGGTTCTGGATCTCGGCGACCCGGGTCATCATCTGCAGGTAGGTGAGCACCTCCGGGCCCCCCACCTCGAACACCCGCCCGGCGGCCTCCTGTGCGTCGAGGACACCGACCAAATACCGGACGACGTCGGCGACCGCGATCGGCTGCGTGCGCGTGCTGACCCACCGGGGAGTGACCATGGCGGGCAGGTGCGCCACGAGCTGGCGGGTCAGCTCCCAGGACACCCCGCCGTGTCCGACCACGATGCCCGCGCGCAGCACCGTCACCGGCACACCGGTGCCGCCCAGGAGCCGCTCGACCTCGCGGCGGCTGCGCAGGTGCCGGGACAACTGGTCACTGTCCTGGCCCAGTCCGCCGAGGTAGACGATCCGGTCGATCCCGGTCGCGGCCGCGGCTCGGGCGAAGGCGCGCGCCGCGTCGGCGTCCTTGCGCTCGAAGTCCGGGTCGTCGAGGGAGTGCACCAGGTAGTAGGCCACCCCGCAGCCCTCGAGTGCCTCCCGCAGCGATCGCTCCTCCCCGACGTCTCCGGCGACCGGGCTGCCGGCCCCCTCGTAGCGCTCCGGGCGTCGGGTCATCGCCCGGACCTCGTGGCCTTCCCCGTCGAGCGCGGTGGCCAGCCGGCTGCCCACGAACCCCGACGCGCCGGTGACCAGGATCCTCACCGGCCCAGGGTGACCCGGGTGGGCGGTGGGCGCGACTCGTCCGGCGCCGGCAGCGGACCCATGTCAGCCGTGGATCCGTCCACGCCAGTGGAGGCGTGTGCAGGAAGTGCCGTGTCCCCCCGCGGACACTGGTTCTCCTCAGAATCTCGTGTGTGAGGGGCTGACGTCAGCCTCCACGGAGGCACTGGCCGGCTCGTCGGTCCCCCGCCGTGCGCCGCCTGCAGCAGCGTCGAGAGGCTCCCGTCGCCGCCTCTGTAACGGTGGCCGAGCCGAATACCGGCTACTGGTGACGGTGTCAGAGGGGCGGACGCCCGGACGCTAATCTGGCGACCGCCGTGAGCGCCGACGGCTCGTCCACAAGCCCTCAGCAAGGCCGTCCGAGTTCGAGGTGACGACGGCCGAGTCACAGCGGGACTCGGACGCCGGCGTTCCATGAGTCGAGGATCCTGTCGATCCGCGCCCTGCAGTTCGCGACCTCCCCACGCGCGGCAGGCGTGTCCTTGTGACGCAGGGCCGCGGTGGCCGCCGCCAGGTCCAGGCGAACCAACTCGAACTCCACGAGGACATCCGGGGCGCCGTCTGCGGTGATCACGCTCATGGCCTGTCTTCGTCTCCGCCGGTGGGCGCGGATGCACCGGCTTCGCTTCGGTGCATGCCGCTGCCTGTGCGCCGCGTGGGCAATCGACCACCCCCAGGCCTCCAAGTCCCCTCTTCGACATCTGGTCGACCGACGCTTCCGGCGCCTGACCTGGCCCTTCGATGAACGGTCGTCCAGTTCCGCCGGGGTATACGCCTTGGGCCATGTACCGAGTCGCCACTCGGACACCACTGGGATGTCCCGAGCACCCCTTCACAGGTGTCTCGGGACATCGTTGATTTTCGGGGCCTGTGGTTCGTTGCCCCGGCTGGTGCCGAGGGTCACGTCCCGGATGCATTTCGGGCCCGGCCGAGCACCCCGAGATCGTCTCGTGCCCACTCGTCATTACCGACGACTCATTACCGACGACGGCCGGACTTGGCTCGCCCGGGACGACGAGGGCCCGCACGGCCCGACTGGACGTCGACCCCGCGGAGACGGGAAGCATCACCGCGGACCCACTCACCGTGGACGCGTGGTTGCGCCGGACGTTCACCGATCACCGCCGAAGGCGTGTGCGTATGTAGCGAGTCGCCCCTCGGACACCACATCGCTCGGGTGTCTCATCACGTCAGGGACCGGGCGTCTTTCCGTCTGCCCTTGCGATGCTCTGGGCTTCTCCGGTGACAAGAACGCCGACCGCCTGCGACTCACGGCCTGCACCGGGGAGGACCACCTGAAGGCGGTCTTCGACAAGACCGGGAGCGGATCGCGCGGCGAAGGTGGCGGACGCGCCGTGGCCGCTACGCCCGCCGACGTACGCCACGAGTCGCGCCTCGGCTGACGCCACGCCGCTGTCCATGGGCGATCATGAGCCGGTGGGTTCGCACGGGAGGCGCGACCTGGTGTTCACCGTCGGTATCGGCGTCCTCGTGCTGGCCTGGACGTGGGCGGTGGGCCGAGTCTCGCCGGCGGACCGTGAGCTCGATGCCGGCGGCTACGTCCTCGTCACGGCGTGCGCGGCGGCCCTGATGTGGCGCCGGGCCGCGCCCCTGCCCGTACTGGCCGCGACCACGGTCTGCACCACCGGTTACCTGTCGGTCGGCTACCCCTACGGACCGATGCTGGTGCTGATGGCGATCGCCGTCTACACCGTCGCCCGCCACATGCCGTGGCGCACCGCCGTTCCCGCTGCCCTTCTCGCGCTGGGCGTCCTGCTGCTGCACCTCTTGTTCAACGACGAGGCCCTTCCGGGAGCGCTCGGCCTGATCCCGGCGTCGGCCTGGGTCGCCGTGCCCTTCGCCATCGGGAGCACCGTCGCCTCGATCGACGCCGGACGGCGGGCGGCCGTCGAACGTGGCATCGCCGACGAGCGGCTACGAGTCGCCCAGGAGGTGCACGACGTCGTGGGCCACGGCCTGGCGGCGATCAAGATGCAGGCCGATGTCGCGCTCCACCTGCTGGACAAGCGGCCCGAGCAGGCCAGACCTGCCCTGGAGGCCGTGAGTCGGACCAGCACCCAGGCTCTCGAGGAACTGCGTTCGACGCTCGGCATGGTCCGCGGGACACCGCAAGCGTCGGCCGGCCCCGGCATCGCCGACCTCGACGCGCTCTACCAGCGGATGCGGGAGGCCGGCCTGCGCGTGTCTGTCGACGTCCGCGGCACTCCTGCACCCCTGGCACGGTCGGCGGAGCTGGCCGCCTACCGGGTCGTGCAGGAGGCGATGACCAACGTGCTCAAGCACGCCGATCGGAAGGATGCCGTCATCGTGGTCGATCACCGGGACGACGGTGCACACCTCGAGATCGCCAGCCCGCACTCAGATCGCGTGCCGACGCCGATCCCCGCCCGCAGCACCGGCATGGGGCTGACCGGGATGCGCGACCGGGTGCTCGCCCAGCGAGGACGGTTCGAGGCCGGCCCCGAACCGGACGGCCGGTTCGTGGTGCGCGCCTGGCTGCCGAGGGGTGACCGGTGATCTCGGTGATGCTGGTCGACGACCAGGATCTGATCAGGCTGGGGCTCAGGACGCTGCTGGAGAACGAGAACGGCTTCACCGTCGCCGGGGAGGCCGGCGACGGCCTCGGCGCGGTCGACCTCGCCCGCGAGCTCCATCCGGACGTGATTCTCATGGACATCCGGATGCCAGGCATCGACGGGCTGGAGGCGACCCGGCGGATCACCTCCACCGACGGCCTGGACGACATCCGGATCATCGTGCTGACCACGTTCGAACGCGACGAGTACGTCTTCGACGCGCTGCGGATGGGCGCCAGCGGCTTCCTGCTGAAGGACACCCCGCCGGCGGAGCTCCTCCGCGCCATCACCACGGTCGCCGACGGCGGTGCACTGCTCGACCCCCGGGCGACGCGGAAGCTGATCCGGGAGTTCGTCGAGAGGGGCCCACGGCGCACCGCGCCACACCCTCACCTCGACCAGCTCACCGACCGAGAGCGTGAGGTCGTGTCCCTGGCCGCCGAGGGGCTCAGCAATTCCGAGATCGCCGAGCGCCTGGTCGTCAGTCCTGCCACCGCACGAACCCACGTCAGTCGGGCGATGCTCAAGCTCGGTGCCCGCGACCGCGCACAGCTGGTGGTCTTCGCCTTCCAGTCCGGCCTCGCCGGCTGACCGAGGTCCGCATCGACGCGGCGCACGACGGCGGTCGCCCGCCGCCGCCGGCCCCTCGCCCATGAGCGGAGGGGCGCAGATCTACGCCGGGGGACGTAGTGAGGATGTCGTCCGGTGACCGACGACACCGACCCGCCCGGCAACCATCGTGGGTGCGGTCAAGCGGTGGACGAGTCGGCGAGGTGACCGGAATGATCGACGTGGCGACGAGGCCGGTGAGCCGGCCGGAGGGCCGACCGCGGTTCCGGCTGAGCCCGCGTGCCCGCAAGATCACGCTCCTCACCCACATCGCCGCGGCCGGCGCCTGGTTGGGTATCGACGTCGTCCTCGGCGTCATGGTCGGCATCGCGCTGCTGACCGGTGACGGGCAGCGGGCTGCGGTGGCCCTGCAGTCCCTGGCTCTGTTCACCGTCTGGCCGCTGGTGGTCGTCGGATCGACGTGCCTGGTCAGCGGCCTCCTGCTCGGCCTCGGCTCCAAGTACGGGTTGGTGCGCTACTGGTGGGTGGCGATCAAGCTGGTGCTCAACGTCACGCTGGTCACCCTCGTCCTGTTCCTCCTGCGCCCCGGCGTCGGTGACGTGTCCGAGGCGGCCCGTGAAGCACTGCTGGAGGGCACCGCTCCCCCGGCGGTCGGGGACCTGGTCTTCCCGCCCGTGGTGTCGAGCACCCTGGTGCTGATCGCCATGGCCCTGTCGGTATTCAAGCCATGGGGGAAGATCCGTCGCTCGGCAGCCACACCGCCGGTGGACCGTTGAGCCGGACGTGACAGCGGCGGACGGACCGCCTCCCCCGGCGGGCGTGCCGCGCGACTACGACTCCGACCCGGGCCGCTACCGGCTGGGGAGGCAGCTCGCGAGGGTGCACACAACCGTCGACCTGTACAACCGGGTCGCGCAGCTGCTCGCCGAGCTGGGCGCGGGCACGGTCCTCGACGTCGGCTGCGCGGACGGCGCGCTGCGGGCGGCGCTCGCCGCTCCTGCCCCGTGGCTGGTCGGCCTCGACACGTCCCACACGCTGCTGCGCGACCATCCGTCCCCGGCGGTGCAGGCCGACGCCGCCCGGCTGCCCGTACGGGACCGCGCCGTCGACGCCATCACCGCGTTGAACGTGCTCTACCACCTGCCGGATCCGTTGCCCGCGGTGCGCGAGGCGCGCCGGGTGCTTCGCGTCGGGGGGCACCTGCTGGCGGCCACGGTCGCACGGACGGACTCACCGGAACTGGCGGCGTACTGGACCCGGCCGGCCACGAGCTTCGACGCCGAGGACGCGCCCCGACTGATCGCGCAGGTCTTCGAATCGGTGACCGTGTTCCGCTGGGACGCACCACTCGTGACGCTGCCCGACGCCACCGCGATCCGCGACTACCTGGTGGTCCGACAGGTGCCGATCGCGGTCGCCCGTGCGGCAGCCGACGGGCTGCGCGCGCCCCTGGTCGTCACCAAGCGCGGAGCGCTGATCGTAGCCGGCCGGGGCCGGTAGTCACTGCCGGGCGGCGCTCACCTTGGCGACCGGCGAGGGCGGGAACCCGGCGCAGTACGTCGCAGGGCGTAGCCCCAGAACCGCCCGGTGACCGACGCGCGGGGCCACAGCCGGCGGCAGCCTGGTGGGCATGGACGGGACCGTCGTACGCGCCGAGCGGCTGACCAAGCGCTACGCGGACCGGCTCGCGGTCGACTCCGTGAGCCTGACCGTCCGGCCTGGCGAGGTGTTCGGCTTCCTGGGGCCCAACGGCGCCGGCAAGACCACGACTCTGCGGATGCTGCTGGGCCTCATCCGGCCCAGCGGTGGCCGGGCGAGCGTGCTCGGGGCACGTCCGGGCAGCCCCGCGGTCCTCGCCCGCGTCGGCGCGCTGGTCGAAGGCCCGGGCTTCTACCCCTACCTGTCGGGACGTGACAACCTGCGAGTGCTGTCCCGCTACCGGGGGTTGAGTGACCGCGCCGCCGACGCTGCCCTGGACCGGGTCGGCCTCGGGCCGCGCGGCGGGGACCGGTTCCGCTCCTACTCCCTGGGCATGAAACAGCGTCTGGGGGTGGCTGCCGCCCTGCTCGGCGACCCGGACCTGTTGGTCCTCGACGAGCCCACCAACGGCCTGGACCCGGCCGGGATGGCCGACATGCGCCGTCTGCTCGTCGATGTGGCTGCCGGGGGGCAGACCGTTCTGCTGTCCAGCCACCTGCTCGCCGAGGTGCAGGAGATCTGCAACCGGGTCGGGGTCATCGCCGAGGGCCGGCTGGTGGCCGAGGGCACGGTTGCCGACCTCCGCGGGGCCGACGCCCTGCTGCTGCGAGCCCATCCGCTGGACCGGGCTCTCGCCGTGGCGATGCAGCTGGCCGGGGACGACGCCGTCGAGGTCGCCGACGCCGGACTGCGCCTGGACGCCGAGGCCTCGCTGGTCCCCCGCCTCGTCCGCGAGCTGGTCGCCGACGGCGTCGACGTGCTCGAAGTCCGGGCCGCCGAGCGCTCGCTCGAGGAGGTCTTCTTCCAGATGACCGGCCCCGACCCTGGCGGGCCGCCGTCCGCCCCGACCGCGCAGGAGGTCTCCTGATGACCGCGCTCATCCGCAGCACCCGAGGCGAACTGCTCCGGCTGTATCGGTGGCCGGCCCTGTGGGTGCTCGCCGCAACCTGGTTGACCCTCAACGTCGTGTTCGGGTACGTGTTCGACTACATCGCCTACCGCACCGGCGACAGCGCCGGGCCGAACACCGGAGTGCCCGGCGAGGAGCTGCTCGCCGGCGTCCTCCCGGATGCTGTCCCTGCTGTGCTGGTGCAGGGCATGCCGATGTTCGGCGGGGCCATCCTGATGATCCTCGGAGCGCTCGCCGCCGGGAGCGGCTACGGCTGGGGTACCTGGAAGACCGTGCTCACGCAGGGTCCGAGTCGTCCGGCCGCGGTCGGCGGGACCGTGATGGCGCTGGCGACCGTGGTCCTCGGCGTCGTGCTCGGCACCGCCGCCGTCGATCTGGGCGTGTCCAACGCCCTGGCGCTCGCGGAGTCACGACCGGTCGACCTACCACCGGCCGGCGAGCTGCTCGAAGCGGTCAGCGTCGGCCTGCTGGTGCTGGGCATGTGGACCACCGCCGGAATGCTGCTCGGCAGCCTGGCGCGGAGTCCCGCGCTCGCCGTCGGCCTCGGCCTGGTGTGGGCGCTGGTGGTGGAGAACCTTCTCCGCGGCGTGTCCGGGCTGCTCGGCGGGCTGGCCGTGGTGACGGACCACTTGCCCGGCACCGCCGCAGGCTCGCTGGTCGGAGCACTGGGCGCGAGCGGGCAGTCCGGTGGCGCGCCGGGTGTGCTGACCATCCTTCCCGGCACGACCGCGCTGGCAGCCCTGGCCACGTACTTCGTCGCGTTCACCGCGGCGACCCTGCTCCTCATCCGGCGCCGGGATCTCGCGTGACGGCGACCCGAGCCTGCGCCGCTGTCCGCCCGTATCAGGCGAGAGGGCGGACACGCCAGCGGAGGCCGTCCATGGCCGATGAATGCTGGTTCCGGCACCGGTCTTACCGCGGGACGGCGCCGCCAGTGCCGAGGGAAGGGGTCCGACCGTGACCCAGCTGCCCGGGGTGGTCCCCAACAGCCCGGCGAACGACCCGTTGCGGGTCCTGCTCAGCGGCGTCGCCAGCACCTGCGCTCGGAGTCGTGGAAATGGCGATGAACGCCGGTAGCAGTGGGCCGCCGTTGATTGACCCGCTCGGGGGCGCAACCTTTGCCCCTGGACCCATTCGGCGAGGTAGGCGTAGAGGCGCTGCTTGGACGGCTCGCCCTTCCAATTCGATCTTGCGGATCTGCGCGCGCAGAGCCGCTGCGGCGTCCTTCCGGGCCTCGAAGCCACGCTTGAGGACGACGCGTTTCGTCGCGTACACCTGGTGGGATGTGGTTGAACGACCACCGGGCACGTTCTGACGCCGCCGCCTCGGCAACTCCGACTTACCTGTCATGGCGCAGTCCCACCCCAGCCAGTCGCCACCGCAGACCACGGCGTCCCGAGCCCCACCGTCGACTTCTCGGCGGCAGCACGTCGGGCCGCAGTCCCAGCCGCACCCGTCGGCGCCGACCCACTCGGGGTGGTCGCGTGCTACTCGTGCCCGGTCGATGCCGACTCGGCCGCCGACACGTCGGGCACCGTCGGCAGCGGTAACGTCCCCCGCCGATCCGTCCCCGAGAACGGCCGCACCTCGTCGGTCACGTCCCCGCACACCCGGCCCGCGTTCAGACACCCCTCCACCAACGTCGTCATCTTGCCCGGGTCCCACGCCAGGATCGCGTCCGCGTGCAGCCCGTACGGCGACAGCCCGCCCTCGAACCGCATCCCCTCGTACGTCGACCCCTCCGCGTAGGAGGACTCCAGCGACAGCTGCGGAATCGCCACCGGGTGCGATCCCGGGCAGTCACCGCCCCGCGGATACGCCATATGCGCCACCCCCTGCAGCCACAGGTTCACCCCGTCCCAGCACTGCGGGAACTCAACGTCCGACCGCAGGAACTTCCCCCGCCCACAGTCCACCGCGGTGTCGTGGACGGAGTTCACCAGCGCATACGACGTCCCCAAGCACAGGTAGTTGATGTCAAGCGGTTGCCGCGATGTCGCCATCGGATTCCCCACCACCAGACGGAGACCGAACGGCGCCGGCTCGATCAGCTGTGGGTTCACCTCACCTGCCCGGTAGTAGGCGCGGAACGACTCGGGCACCACCGGCTGACCGGCCTCATTCACCAACGTCGGCTGCCAGTACGCCGACCGGTCCGCCGAGTCCTTGCACCCCGAGCCTTCCTCGAACAACTGGCCGGCCGTCGACGACGCGTGCACCGCCGGGTTCCCCCCGAACGTGTGCAGATGAGGCCACGACCCGCCCGGGTTCAGGATCGGGTCGATGTGCGCCGTGCCCACCTGGTCGCACTCCACGATCCAGTGCACGTCCACCGGCACGGCCCGCACGGCGGCCCCGTCCGGGGCGGGAGTCATCGCCGCCGCCACCACGAACACCGCCGCCACCGACGCAGCCACACGACCCCACATGGGCCGAGTCTGGAGGTGTTCAGCCGACGGAGTCACTTCACCCGGTGTCGCCTACCGCAGCGGCCTACGAGTCATCGTGTGGGCGCTTGCTCGCGGCGGATATCTGATGCCTCCTTGTTGAGGGCGAGCCTCCGCTGCCCACCCTTCCCTGCACGGGAGGGAAGGACGGGCCTTCGGGAGTCCCTGGCTACCTTCTTGTCCTCGCTTCGGGGATCCGCGGTCACGGGCACCGCTCCTCAAAGCTGGACCCCCCCCGAAGTCGATCTGGCCTTCGACGTCGCCCAACAACCTGTTGGCCAGCGGTAATGTTCTGGGTGCAGACCTGCCAGTTGCCGTCCAGCACCTGATTATGCATGCCAGCAGGTCGTGCGAGATGGAGTACATAACGCCGTTCGCCTGCATGGTGTTCTGTGCGACCTGCACGTTCATGCCGACCATGTTGGGCACGAGGAAGTCGACGGTCGGCGCCGCTAGGCACAGGCCGAGCACGAAGTACATCACCGCACGGGCCGGCAGCAGCCGGCAGCGCCGCTGGAGGCCACCGGCGTCGGCCACCGCCTCATCGACCAGCGCCGGCGGAATCTGCTTGGTCAGCATGCCCAGACGCAGCGGCAGTCCCTTCCCCCCGACGCTGCCGAAACGGTGCCGGGTTCGGGGGCTGGCGAGGCGACCGCGGGAAAGCGAGGGTGGCAAACATCAGCATCGGAGCTCCCGGAGGACGTTGATCTTGGTCCTACCGGGGAGCTTCGCGCCTCACCGCACGGCCATGCCGATCACCGGATGGCCACCCGCCAGGCGCCCACGAACCCTGACCTGCAGGAACGCGCCAAGTTGGCGGAATTGGCTACAAGGACGTCGACCTCGCTGCCCACGACCTCCCGCAACTGGTTGACGCGACGCGGGCCTGACCGCGGTCAGGACAGCGGCACCCGGTAGGTGGTTCGGACGTCGTGCGCGGTGAGCCACACCATGCCGCCGGCCACCGCCACGCTGCCGCTGCCGGCCGGGGGACCGAGCACCCGGAGCACCTCGTTGGTCTGCGCGTCGACCTCGGTCGCAAGCTCCTCGGTGGTGCGCGCCCACACGCTCCCGTCGCCGGCGGCGATGTCCCCGCCCTGGACGCTCCCGGCGGAGACGGTCACCGTGGCCACGACATCGTCGGTGTCGGGGTCGATGCGGGACACCGTGCCGTCGAGGTTGTTGAGGACCCACACCGCGTCGTCGGTGACCGTCAGGAACCGGGAGCCGCGGCCGGTGTCGATGGTGGCCTGGGTGCTCCCGTCGGCGGGGTCCACCCGGACGACCGAGCCGTCGGCCACCGAGATCCACAGGGATCCGAAGCCGCCCCGGACGGCGGCTGCGCCCGGCGGTGCGGGGAAGACGTCGCGGACCGTGCCGGCTGTCGGGTCCACGGCGGCCAGGCTGCGGTCCTCGGGGTCCTCGAACTGGCCGGTCAGGGCCCAGACCGCGTCGTCCGTGACGGCGAGGGAGGACTCCGGCAGCACCCCGGGCTCGGGTGCCGGGATCCGCGCGGTCACCTGGCCGGTGGCCGGGTCGATACGCAGGACGGTGTCCGGGTACTGGCCGTCGGAGGCCTCGACTGCCCACAGCGCGCCGAAGCCGGCGTCCATGGCGAGCATGACGTCCGACGTCTCGACGGCGGCCCGCTGCTCGCCGGTCGCGCCGTCGTAGCCGACGATCCCCGGCTGCACCCCGCTGATCCACACGACCCCGTCGCGGGCGAGGGCGAAGTCCGGGAAGGGCTCGCCCGGGATCGCTCCGGGGAGGCCGCTGATGTCCTCGGCCTCAGGGAGCTCGGCGGGAGGCGCCGTGCTGGTGCCAGCCGTCCCGCCCGAGGCCGACCCGCCGTCGTCGGCGCCGCAGGCGGTGAGTAGCAGGACCAGCACCCCCCCAACGGCGGCTCCGGTGCGGGCGCGGGGCCCGACGACTCCTAGTACGCGGGCTGCAGGCACGGTCGGATGGTGGACCGTTGCCGATTCGGGACCGGGTCGTCCGCAGGCGGCGGCTCGCGCGCACGGCGTGCCGCTGCGCCGGGTCAGCGGGGCCGGACGCCGCGACGCCTTGGCGGCGTGGTCCCCTACGCCATGAGGAGCGCGCCCGCCGGGGGGTGGATGACACCCGACCAGCCCCACTCAGCCAACCGGACCGGCTGAGGCCGCCGCGATGGCTCTCCACAGGCTTCGTCAGCCCGGCGACGCCGCTGTCACGGGCGACCTGGGCGATCGGCTTCCCGGGTCTCCTCGACGATCTGGACCGCCCCGTCGCGGAACTCCCGGTCGTACTTCTTGCGGATCTCTAGCATCGCTACCCCTCATAGCTGATGCCTCCGCGGTCTCGGGGGAACCCCAGATCGACACCACCACGTGGTGGCGGACACCGACACGATGCTCGGCCGCCAGGAGGTTGCCGGTAGCGGATTCGGAGAACCGCTCAGCCTTCGCCGGGTCCGCGGCCACGGTGTTCGTCACGTCGACCACGGCGTCGACGCCGTCCAGCGCTTCGTCCAAGCCCGCTCCGGTGACGAGTTCCACGCCCGTCGAGCGGACACCGGGACCACGGCGTGGCCACGCTGCTGCAGGGCGCCGAGGGTCGGCCGTCCAACCAGGCCGTGGCGCCAACCACCGCTGTTCGCATCGCACGCGATCCTCTTCGGACCGATCGTCGAGCCCACCGGAAGGAGATGTCGCTCTCGCCCCGGACCGTCGACTGGCTCAGAGGTCGTTGAAGGGCTGCGGGTAGCGGAACCGACCTCTGAGCTCCGGGCGGTAGCCGGTCAAGGTGCGGGCCTGGAAGAACGGAGCCCACTCGGGGTTCTCGGGCTCCACGCCGATCTCGGGCCGCCGGCCGGAAGCCGAAGCGGGGGTAGTAGTCCGGGTGCCCGAGCAGGACGACCAGGGGTTCGTCGAGCGCGTCGGCGGCGCCGAGGATGGCGTGCATCAGGGCGGCCCCGACACCCCGTTGCTGATGACTCTGCCGCACGCCGAGTGGACCCAGGCAGAGGACCGGCTGCTCACCTGGCAGCAGCCGCGCGCGTGTACAGCAGACGTGGCCCGCGATCTCGCCGTCGGCCATCGCGATC
>NZ_FNOT01000001.1 GCF_900107105.1 Geodermatophilus africanus | reverse complement strand
CCCGCGGCGGCGTCTTCATGCAGAAGATCACCGACGCCGAGCGGGTGCTGGCCACCGTGCTCCACCGGCGCGGCCTGGGAACCCACGACACCCTCGCCGAGCTGTTCGAAGTCAGCCGCCGCACCATCGGAGGCGCGCTGCGCGAAGTCGGCCCGCTCCTGGACCAGACCGGCTACGCCGCCACACCGGCCGCCACCCGATTCACCACCGCGGCCGAGCTCCTCGCCTCGCTGCCGACCCCGAGCGCCGACGACATTGACACGCCGACAAGTTGATTCTTTACAGGCCCACTACGCGGCCAACCTGATGGCGGTCTGTCCGAAGAACGCCTGGACCTGGGTGCGGGCGCTGCTGCACTCGGTCTACGAGCAGCCCGACGCCGACTCCGTGCACGCCCAGTTCGACCACGTCCTGGCCGCGCTGGCCGACAAGCTGCCGAAGGTGGCCGCCCACCTCGAGGCCGCGCGGGCCGACGTGCTGGCCTTCACCGCCTTCCCGAAGGAGGTGTGGCGGCAGATCTGGTCGAACAATCCGAACGAGCGGCTCAACCGCGAGATCCGCCGGCGCACCGACGTCGTCGGCATCTTTCCCGACCGTGACGCACTGGTCCGCCTGGTCGGCGCCGTCCTGGCCGAGCAACACGATGAATGGACCGAAGGCCGCCGTTACCTCGGCCTCGACGTCCTCGCCCGCTGCCGGCTGCGGCCGGCCGACGACACCGACGAGACCACCGAGGAGGAGGTGAGCATTCCGGCGCTCAGCGCCTGACCAGACATCGAAGATCACGCGGTAGCCGCCAAACACCACGCCCGGGGACTTGACCGTCGCGTCCGAACGTCGCCGCAGCGCGTGGGCCTTGCGGGACAGGGCTGCGGGTCGTCTGTCGCTCGGCCGTGCAGTGCGTGGCTCATAGGAGCCCACTGAGAGACGTCACTCAGTGGGCAAGGGACAGGGCAAGGCCGGAGCAGGAGCGCGGTACTTGCTCTGCCACCAGCCGGGACGTCACCGCGACCGCCGCTGGGTGACGAAATGCAGTGATCGGTCGCCTCGGTTGCTCGGTCGCGGGCGGGATATCAGGTGAACGAGCGGTGTGCGCCCGTCTCCCAGCCCTCGCGAGTGCAGCCGTCAGTCAAGCGATTAGGCATCTTCGCTGGTCCGCTTCCTGGCACGGCTTGGCTGCACCCTCATGGGTTCTCCCGGCACCTTCGGGTAGTCCGGGGGATAGGGCAGGTCGCCGAGGCCGTCGTCCTTCGCCTGGCGCTCGGCGAGCTCCAGCAGCGGCTCGATGCCGAAGGCGTGGTCGGACAGCCCGGCGTGCTTGTCGCCGACCTCGCGGAAGCGCGCCGGCATGGTCAGCACGTCGAAGTCGGTGGGGTGGACGTCGGGCAGCTCGTCCCAGTCGACCGGGGCCGAGACCGGCGCGTGCGGCTTGGGCCGGATGGAGTATGCCGAGGCGATCGTGCGATCCCGGGCCATCTGGTTGTAGTCGATGAAGATCTTCTCGCCGCGCTCCTCCTTCCACCACGACATCGTCACGCGGTCGGGGATCCGCCGTTCCAGCTCGCGGCCGAAGGCGATGACCGCGCCGCGGACCTCGGGGAACGTCCAGCGCGGCTGGATGGGCACATAGACGTGCACGCCGCGGCCGCCGGAGGTCTTCGGCCAGCCCTGCATGCCGAACTCCGCCAGCAGCTCCCGCACGTGCGGCGCCACCCACACCGCGTCGGAGAAGTCGGTGCCCGGCTGCGGGTCCAGGTCGATGCGGATCTGGTCCGGCGACTCGACGTCGCCCTTGGACACCGGCCACGGGTGGAACGTCAGCGTGCCGAGGTTCGCGCACCAGGCCACGACGGCCACCGAGTCGGGCGCGATCTCGTCCGCCGTCCGTCCGCTGGGGAAGGTGATGTGCGCCGTCGGCACCCACTCGGGGGCGTTCTTGGGCACCCGCTTCTGGTAGAAGGCGTCACCGGTGTTGTCCATGCGGGTGGACAGCCGCGCGCCCTCGAACACCCCGCCGGGCCAGCGCTCCAGCGTCGTCGGCCGGTCCCGCAGTGCGTGCAGGATCCCGCCGCCGACCGCGACGAAGTACTCGACGACGTCGATCTTGCGGATGCCGAGGTCGGCGAAGTACGGCTTCTCCGGGTTGGAGACGCGCACCTCGTGCCCGTCGACCTGCAGCAGGACGGCGTCCTTCGACGACGACGCCATCACCGACTCGACCCGGATCGTGAGCTCACCCGGCGCACCTTAGGCGAGCGGAGCCGGGGCGTCGCCCGCCCCGGCGTCCGCACCACTCAGGCGGGGCAGGTCAACCCGTCCTGCGGCACCACCAGGTCGATCAGGTAGGCGTTGACCGCCCCGGTGACGCAGGCGGTCTTCGGGTAGGCGGTGTGCCCCTGCCCCTGCCACGTCAGCAGGACGCCGGAGGTGAGGTCCTCGGCCATGTCGACCGCGCCGGGCAGCGGGGTGACCGGGTCGCCCGAGTTGCCGATCACCAGGATGGGCGCGGCGCCCTCGGCGTCCCGCTCGGGGATCGGGGTGCGTTCGGCCTCCCACACGGCGCAGTTGCGCAGCCCCACGGCCGACCCCGCGCCGAACAGCGGGAAGCGCTGGCCCCACTCGGTGGCCAGGGTGCGGACCTCCTCCTCGGACACCGCCGTCTCCGGGTCGGTGTCGGCGCAGTTGATCGCCACGTTGGCGTCGAACCGGTTGGTGTAGGTGCCGTCCTGCAGCCGGCCGGCGTAGGCGTCGGCGAGGGAGAACAGCTGCTGGGCGTCGCCGTTGCGGGCTGCGGCCAGCCCCTGCGCCAGCTGCGGCCACGACTCGGTGCTGTACAGCGCCGAGAGGACGGCGGTCATGATCACGCCCGGCGTCGCCTGGCGGGTCTCACCGGCCAGCGCGCTGGGGATCGGCGCCGCCCCGGCCTGGTCCAGCAGCTCCTCCACGAAGCGGCGCGGGTCCGGCCCGAGCGGGCAGCCGGCGACCAGGCCGGTGCAGTTGGCCGCGAAGGCGTCGAAGCTGCCCTCCAGCGAGGTGGACTGCTGCTCGGCCTCCGCCCGCGGGTCGTCGTCCGGGTCGACGGCGGCGTCGAGCGCCAGCGCCCGCACCCGGTCCGGGAACAGCTCGGCGTAGGTCGAGCCGAGGGTGGTGCCGTACGAGTAGCCGAGGTACGTCAGCTGCTCGTCACCCAGCGACTGCCGCAGCAGGTCCATGTCCCGCGCGGTGTCGACGGTGTTGAAGGTGCCCAGCGCGTCGCCGTACTCCTCGGCGCAGCCGTCGGCGACCTCCTGCTGCAGCGCGAACGCCTCGTCGACCTGCTCGGGGGTCGTCGGTCGCGGCTCGGCGGCGGTCGCCCGGTCCTTGAGCTCGGCCGGGATGCACTCGACCGGTGTCGACAGCCCGACGCCGCGAGGGTCGAAGCCGACGACGTCGAAGCGGCGCAGCACGTCCTCGGGGAGGGTGAGCGCCTGGCCGATCGCGGCGTCGGCGCCCGAGCCGCCGGGGCCGCCGGGGTTGATCACCAGCGAGCCGATCCGGTCGGCCTGCTGGGCCCAGCGGGCGCGGACGAGGAACAGCGGCAGCGTCTCGCCCTGCGGTTCGTCGTAGCTGATCGGCACCTCGGTGCGGCCGCACTCGAAGAGCAGGTCGCGCTCGCTGCCCGGGGCGCCGGCCACCAGCTCGGAGATCTGGGCGTCGCAGTCGCTCCAGGCGATCTCCGCGGCCTCCGGCTCGGCCGGTGCCGAGGACGCCGACGCCGACGCGTCCGCCGCGGTGTCCTCGGCGGAGGAGGTGCAGCCGGGGACCGCCAGGAGCAGGCCGGAGGCAGCGGCGACCAGGCCGCGGGACAGGCGCATGGGTCCCGAGGGTATGAGGCCCGGCCGCGCGGCGCAGGCACGCCCCCGACCGGGTGACGGACCGCTCAGCCGAGGTGGCCTCCCTGCAGGGCCCCGCCGCGAGCTCGCGAGGGGTGGCGGGCAGGGGGGTCCCTCAACCGGCGAAGACCTCCGCCAGGTCGTAGCGGACCGGCACCTCGAGCTGGTCGTAGGTGCAGCTGCGCGGCTCCCGGTCGGGGCGCCAGCGCAGGAACTGGCCGGTGTGCCGCAGCCGCCGCCCCTCCAGCTGGTCGTACTTGACCTCCACCACCAGCTCCGGGCGCAGCGGCACCCAGGAGAGGTCCTTGCCGGCGTTCCAGCGGCTCTGCGCGCCGGGCATCCGGTGCTCCTCGCCGTTCGCCCCGTTCACGACCTCCGCGTTGGCCCAGTCCTGCCACGGGTGCCCGTCGAGCGCCTCGGCCCGGTACGGCGCCAGCTCCTCGACCAGCTCCGCCCGCCGGGCCATCGGGAAGGACGCCGCGACGCCGATGTGCTGCAGGTCGCCGGAGTCGTCGTAGAGGCCCAGCAGCAGCGACCCGACGATGGGCCCGCTCTTGTGCCAGCGGAAGCCGGCGACCACGCAGTCCGCCGTCCGCACGTGCTTGACCTTGGTCATCAGCCGCTGGTCGGGGCCGTAGGGGAGGTCGGCGGCCTTGGCGACGACGCCGTCGAGCCCGGCACCCTCGAACTCCTCGAACCAGCGCTGCGCGGTGTCCGGGTCCTGGGTGATCGCCGTGAGGTGCACCGACTCCGTGACGGTGACGACCTCCTGCAGCCGGGCCCGCCGCTGCGCGAACGGGGTCTCCATGAGCGACTCGTCCCCGACGGCCAGCAGGTCGAAGGCGACGAACGACGCCGGCGTCTGCTCGGCCAGCAGGTCGACCCGCGACTTCGCCGGGTGGATGCGCTGCAGCAGCGCCTCGAAGTGCAGCCGGTCCCCGCGGGGGACGACGATCTCGCCGTCGACCACGCACCGCTCGGGCAGCGCCGCCTTCACCGCCTCGACCACCTCGGGGAAGTAGCGGGTCAGCGGGCGCTCGTTGCGGCTGCCCAGCTCCACCTCGTCGCCGTCCCGGAAGACGATGCACCGGAAGCCGTCCCACTTCGGCTCGTAGTACATGTGCTCGGCCGTGGGCACCTTGGTCACGGCCTTGGCCAGCATCGGCTTCACCGGCGGCAGCAGGGGCAGGTCCATGCCGGTCAGTCAAGCAGTCCGATGCGGGCAGGCGACGGGGGGACGGCCGGGCGGACCAGCTGGACGTGCACCGTGTCGACGTCCGCCCGGGCTGTAGCCGGCGGCTCGCCGGTGGGGCCGGCCGCCGTGTCCTCGGGGCGCTTCCGCTCCGGCTCAGGTCCCGGAGCCACGGCCAGGACAGCGCACACGAGGACGACCAGGAAGCCCAGCCCCTTCGGTGAGTGCAGGACCGCGGCCGCGCGGCCGAGCTCCGCCACGCTGAACCACAGCTCGCCGCGGACCGAGGAGGCGGGGACAGGGTCGAGGTCCGGGGCGTTGTTCGCGTCACCCTGGGTGGCGAACACGGGCATGTCCCCCGAGTCGTCCACGGCGATAATGCGGTGGGTGACGAGCTCAGGGGAGCCCGGCTCTCGCACAAAGGTGATGACGTCGCCCACCCGTAGCGCCGCGGGGTCCGTGACCGGCTTCGTAAAGACCATGGCGCCGACCGGCAGCCCCGGCGTCATGCTGCCGGTGAGCACGGCGAGCGCGGCGCCGCCGGTCACCACCGGGTAGACGACCACGCCCAGAGCAGCTCCTGTTCCGGCGAGCAGGACCAGGCCGAGCACCCACGAGACCACCCGGCGCACGGTGTGGACCGCCAGGCTGCAGGTGGGCGCGTCCGGGGCGGAGGCAGGGGAGGGCACGCTCCGATACTCCCGGGTGCTCCGGGCCCCGGCATCATCGATTTTGTCGATGCGCGCCTCTCTCCCCGCCCCGGAGCATGGGTGCGTGCGCCGACCCGCCGCCGTCCTCGGCGCCCTGCTGACCGCTGGAGCCGTGCTCCTGCCAGCCGGGCCGGCGGCGGCGGGCGAGACACTCGCCCCCGGTGGCAGCCAGACACTCGACGTCGCCCTGCCGGACTGGGCTTCCCGGGCGGACGAGCTCGGCGTCTCCGTCGACTCGCTGGTCCAGTTCGAGAACGACTGCGTCGAGCCGGAGTCCGAGGCCGGGGACGAGAGCTGCGGCGCGGAAGACGGTGAGCTGGCCGACTTCCTGGACGCCACCGTCGCGGGCGGCACGGACGACGGCGGAGGCTGCCGAGCCACCTCCGAGCCGGTCGGACTCGACCTGTCCGGTGGCGGCGACAGCGTCTTCGACGCCGTGGGAGTGACCTGCCTGGTCCTGGCACTGGAGTTCCCGAACGGGGGCTCGGACGACAACCGTGCCCAGTCGGACACCCTCACCTTCATCCTCGACGTCGTCGGTGAGGAGCAGCTCGGGGACCGGTCGGCGGTCGGCGACGAGGACGGCTCCCCGGGCGCCGTCCTCCGTGCCGACCCGGCGTCCGACGGCACGATCCCCGGCGGTGCGACCACGTCCGGCAGGACGGCTGCGGACGGCACCCTGGGCGAAGGCGCCGCGGCGGCCGCAGGTGGCGGTGCGGACCCGGCGGACGGCGCCGGAGCCGCCGGCGGCGGGACCGCTGCCGCGGCCGGGACCGAATCCGGAAGGCGGGTCGGCGGGCCCACCGCCGAGGAAGCCGGTGGGCCGGCGGGCGAGGGGGTCGTCGGCAGCATGGCCACGCCCGTGACCGTCGATGGCGACGGGCTGTCGACGGAGTCCGGATCGACGTCCCTCGCAGGTCAGGCGCTGGCCTGGGGCAGCCTGTTCCTCGGCGCGATCGTCCTCGGCGGGCTCGCCTTCGTGCTCGCGCGCCGCCGCCCACGGGAGCGTGCCGCGTGAGGCCCCGGACGGCCCTGGGGCTGGGCGCCGTGCTCGCCGGCAGCCTGGCCCTCGGCACCGGCGGCACCGTCGCCCTGCTCAGCGACACCGCGTCGCTGTCGGCCGAGGTCGGGGCGGGATCCCTGAGCCTGGCGGTCGCGGAGCCGCCGGGGCCGGTGCAGCTGCACCTCGACCGGGCCGCCGACCTGGCCGTCCGTGCGGAGATCGGCGAGGGCAGCCGGGCGGCGCTGCGCGTGTCTCTCGTCGGCGCGCAGGGCGCCGACCCCTGCGCCGGGCTGCCCACCGCGGACCTGACGATCGACGTGCACGACGGGTCGAGGCCGGCGGTGTCGGACCTGTGCAGCCTCGTCACGACTCCGCTGCCCCTGGTCGTCCTGGACGCCGAAGCAGCCACGGCCGACCTCTCGCTCACGGTCACGGCACCCCCGCCCGCCGCCGGGCCGAAGGGGTCCGTCCAGTGGACCGGCGTGTTGCGACTCGACCTGGTGCAGACGACCGGGGGGTTCAGCGACGCCGCGGACGTGCCGGTCCACGTCGTGGTGCCGCCCGGACAGGTCGGGCGGGGAACTCCCGGCAACGACGGGAACGGCGCCAAGGACAGGACGGCTGCCGGCAGCGGCACCGCGGCGGGACCGCCGCAGGCCCCGGCAGCCGCCGAGGCCACCCCGGCGGGCTGAGCTCGACGTCCGCTGACGGGCTCAGCGCGCCGGAGGCGGGTCCGTCAGGTCCAGCCAGCGGACCGGCGGGCCAGCGCGACGGCCTGCAGCTGCGAGGTGACCTCAAGCTTGGTCAACACCGCGCGGATCTGCGTCCTCACCGTCGCCTCGCTCACGTGCGCCGTGGCCGCGATGGTGGCGGCCGGCATGCCGGCCGCCAGGGAGCGCAGCACCTCGGCCTCGCGGGCGCTCAGCGCACGGAACGGCGCCAGGCGGGCTGACTCGTCGGCGCGGGCGCGGCGGGCGGCGGCCAGCAGGTCCTGACGGCGCCCCTCGTCGAGGACCGGCTCGCCCGCCCGGACCGCGGTCACCACCCGCAGCAGGTCGTCCAGGTCGGTGGACTTGGACAGCACGGTCGTCGCACCTCGCTGCAGCGCGGTGCCCCACGTGGCGTCACCGGTCTCGCCGGTGACGACGACGACGCGGCAGCCGGCGGCGGTGAGCGGAGCTACCAGGTCGAGGCCGTCGATGGGGACGCCGTCCGTGTCCGGGCCCAGCCGCAGATCGAGCAGCACCGTGGCCGGCGCTGCGCCGGCGCAGGACTGCTCGATGTCCGGGGCCGAGCGGGGGGGCACCCGGACGGCGGGGATGCCGACGGAGCGCAGGCCGATCTCGACCGACTGCGCGAACAGCGAGTGGTCGTCGACCAGCAGCACGGGTCCGGTCATCCGGCCAGCCTCAGCGCGGCGGTCCGGGACCCGCCAGCGTCGCGGGGGCGGGGGAGGTCCCGGACGGCGGGCGCCTCGGTCGTGCGGTGCGCCGGCAGGGTGAGGCGGACCGCGGTGCCGACGGCCGCGTCCTCGATGACCAGGTCGCCGCCGTGCCGACGGGCGAGGTCGCGGGAGATGGCCAGGCCGATCCCCTCTCCGGGGCTGCCGGGGCGGCGGGTGCCCGCCTCGAAGGCGGCCGCGCGGCGGGCAGGCGGCAGGCCAGGGCCGTTGTCGGCGACGGTGACGGTGAGCCGGTCGGTCACCTCCACGCCGAGCCGGCACAGCGCTCCCGGGGCGTGCACCAGCGCGTTGCCGAGCAGGTTACCGAGGATGACGGCCAGCGCGTCGCCGTCCACGCGGACCGGCGGCTGCTCCGACGGCGCCCAGTGCACGCGCAGCCCGCGCTCTCGGTGGCTGATCAGGAGGGCGCGGACCAGGTCGTCCAGGTCGACGTCGCTGACCGACGGAGCCCGGTCCGGCAGCCGCAGCATCCGCTCCAGCCGGGTGAGCTCGACGGCGACGGACTCCTCCAGGGCGGCGCGGGAGTCGGCATCGGTCGGCGCGGTGAGGTGGCGGACGGCGGAGGAGCCGGCGCGGATGCCGGCCACCGTCGCGCGGGCGTCGTGCAGGCAGCCGCGGGCCTGCTGCAGCTGGCGCTCGTGCCCGGCGAGCTGCTCCAGCAGCCCCGCGACGTAGCGCTCCTGGCCGGCCAGCGCGTCGGTGAGGCCACGGGCGGCGATGACGATCAGGCCGAGCGCGGCGGCGACCATCCCCAGGTCGTGCACTGTCCGGACCGCGGTGGTCGCCGTCGGGAGCCCGCTCAGGGCGGTGACTCCGCCGACGACCGCGGCGACCGCGGCCATCGTCCGCGTCGAGGAGCGGTCCCCGGCGCTCAGCGGGTCGAGGGTCCAAGCGGCGACGGCCACGGCCAGCCAGGGTGCTCCGGCCAGCGCGTAGGAGGCCGGGACCGTGGCCCACGTCAGCCCAGGCCAGTGGCCGACGACCGCGACCAGCGCGAGCGCGGCGCCGGCGAGCAGCAGTGCGGTGAGCGCGACCACGACCGCCCGCTGCAGGCGGGGCCGGGTGACCGGGTCGGTGAAGGCGCGCAGGGTCACGATCGCGGACCACGCCACGACGCACAGCCCCGCGGCAGTGGCGACGGCCGGCCGGCGCCCGTCGAGCAGGGCGTCGACCGCGACGGCGACCGGCTGGGTCAGGCCGAGGAGGACGAAGCCCGTACCGGCGTGCCAGGAGGTGCGCGTGGCGGTCACCCGCCAGCGGAGCAGGAAGCCGGCGCCGGCGGCGAAGAGGGCGAGCGTCCCGATCACGACCAGGACGGTGTGCCGCGCACGCTCGCCCGCGAGGACGAGGACCGCCACCGCGGCCAGGGCCGCCGCCAGCCGGCCGGTGGAAAGTCGCGCCACCGTCTCCCGGACCGCTGCGGCGAGGGTCCCGCTGGCCGTAGTTGATCTCATCCGTGGCACATCCGTTCCAGTACTCGCCGTACTCGCGCACGCAGCGAAACACACGGACGGGTGACTCCCGGCGGAGGTCGGGGCGGTTGCGTCGGACGGGTCCCATGTGACCGATGTGCAACGCCCCGTAGCGAATCAACAGAACTGACGATGCCGCGACGCGGTGCCGGAACGGAACCTCGTGTCGTTCGCCGCGCAGATGTCCGGCGAGAACCGTCGTTCGACGGGGACACCGACAGGAGACACCCGTGAAGAAGATCGCCATCGCCGCCGCCGCCATGGGCGGCACCGCCCTCATCGCCTTCGGCGCCAGCGGCACCTTCGCCGCCTTCCAGGACAGCGAGACCTCCACCGCCACCGCCAGCGGCGGGACCATGGACCTCACCGTCGGCGGCGCCACACAGAGCGGCTCGGTCTCGCCGCTGGGCCTCAACCCGGGCCAGACGAGCACCCTCTCGTACTGGGTGAACAACGCGGGCACGGTCAACGGCGCGCTGACCGCGGACCTCACCGTCACCGCGGACGAGGAGCGGGGCTGCCAGGACGCCGAGACCAAGGCGACGACGGACCAGGCCGCCGACTCGAGCTGCACCGACTGGGCGTTGGGTGGCGAGTTCTCGCAGTTCGCCACCGTCCAGTTCCTGGACTCGTCCGCCGCCGACGCCGCAGCCTGCAAGTCGTCCACGACCGGCACCCCGGTGCTGGGCATGGGGGCCGTCACCCTCGAGGACGCCGCCGCGGCCCCGGCGGGGATCGCCGTCGGCTCGCTCGCCGCCAACCAGGGCAACTGCATCGTCCTCGAGGTGAAGCTGCCCTCGACGGCCGGCAACGTCGTCCAGAGCGACGCGGCGTCGTTCAAGGTCGACGTGACCCTGGCGCAGGAGGCCGTCTGACGTTCGTCCCCCCGAGGGCGGTCCGGGAGCTCCCCGGACCGCCCTCGCGGCGTCTCCGGACGCCGGGCCGGCGACGACATGCTCGAAAGACCCGCGCCAGCCCGAGGGCTTGACGGCGTTACCGCGGGAACGTGCCGGCCTCGCCGTGCGGGCATCACAGGGCGGGCGGCGGGCGACAGGGCCGCCTGGAGGGCCGAGGTGGTCACGGCCGGGCGCATGGACCTGGCGAACGCCGACCGTCACCGTCGCTTCGATCCCAGGATCAGGCGTCAGTAGACTAAGTTCCATGACTACGTCGGTCGGGGTGCACGAGGCCAAGACGCACCTGTCCCGGCTCCTGGAGAAGGTCGCGGCGGGTGAGGAGGTCGAGATCACCAACCGTGGCCGGGTCGTGGCGCGGCTGGTCGGGCCGGCCCGGCGGACGCCGAACCTGGGGTTCGACCGCGGCAACGTGTGGATTGCCGACGACTTCGACGACCTGCCCGAGGACCTGCAGCGGGCGTTCGAGGGTGAGGAGTGAGGGTCCTCCTCGACACCCACGCGCTGGTGTGGGCCGCCACCACTCCTGAACGGCTCGGATCGGGCGCCGATCTGCTCGCTGGCGCCGACGTGCGTCTGGTGTCGGCGGTGAGCATCTGGGAGTTGGCGATCAAGCAGCGCCTCGGCAAGCTCTCCGTCGGGCCCGACGTCCGGACCTGGGCACGACGCGTCACGAGCGAGCTGGTGCTCGACCACCTGCCGGTCACCGTCGAGCACGCTGCCGCGGTCGAGCACCTGCCCGACGTCCACCGCGACCCGTTCGACCGGCTCCTCGTCGCCCAGGCCGTCGCCGAGGGGGCCGTGCTGCTCACCGCGGACGAGCGGCTCGCGGCGTACGGCGACGTCGTCCGCCTGGTCGCTTGACGTGCCGCGACCGAGGAGGGACGACCTGGCGGCGTGGCCGCTGGCCGCGCTCATGGTGGTCAGCGGGGTCACCCACTTCACGAACCCCGGCTACTACCGGGGCCTGGTGCCGTCGTGGCTGCCGGCGCGCTCGGCGCTGGTCGTGCTCAGCGGGCTGGCCGACGTCGCCGTCGGCGCCCTCGTCGCGGTGCCGGCGACCCGCCGGGCCGGCGCGCGGGCGACCGCCGCGCTCATCACCACCTACCTGCCCGCGCACCTCGAGCCGCTCCGCCACCGGCACACCGAGCAGCAGGCGTCCGACCGGCCGGCCGGCGTCGCCGCGCGCGTGGCCGTCAACCTCGGCTACGTCGGCTGGGCCGCGGCGGTGGCCCGGCGCGCTACCGGTCGACCGCGTAGCGGGTGAACAGCACGCCGTCCTCCTCGAGCAGCTGCACCAGCCGGGGGCGGACGACGTCGGCCAGAACGCCCGCCACCAACCGGTCGGGGCTGCCGACCAGCGCCGGCGCGATCGACAGGTCCAGCTCGTCGACCACCCCGGCCGCCAGCGCCGCCGACAGCAGCGCCGGGCCGCCCTCGCACAGCACCTGCGCCAGCCCCCGGTCGGCGAGCGCGTCCAGCGCCGCAGGCAGGTCGACCTCGTCGTCCCCGCACACCAACACCGTCACCCCGGCCGCGGCGAGGGCTGCGCGCCGGTCGGCGTCGGCGGCCGCGCAGGTGACCAGGATCGTCGAGGGGACGGCCAGCCGGTCCCCGGGCGCCAGCGAGGCCCGCCGGGAGACGACCGCGATCGGCGGCGACGCGGGCCGGCCGAGCGCCGTCCGCAGCCCGGCGACGTGCGGGTCGGCGTCCACCGGGCGGTAGCCCTCGGCGGCCGCCGTGCCGTGCCCGACCAGGACGACGTCGGCCAGCGCCCGCAGCGTGCGGAACACCCGCTTGTCGCCCGGGGAGCCGAGGCCGCCGCTGCGGCCCCGGACCGTGACCGAGCCGTCCAGCGAGGCGACGAAGTCCACCCGCAGCGACCGCCCGGCCGGCAGCCGGTAGGCCTCGACAAGCGCGTCGTCGTCCAGGTCGGCCGGCGGCCCGGGCAGCAGCCGGCGCACGTCAGGCGGTGGTGAGGAGGGCCGCGCTCTCGGCCGGCACGGTCACCGTCCGTCCGTCGAGGAGCGGCAGTTCCCCGGTGGCGAACAGCACGTCGGTCACGGGGACGTCCAGATCGATCTCGCGAGGGGCGTCGGCGAGGTTGGCCACCACCCGCAGGGAGCCGCGGTGCAGGACCAGCCAGCGGTCGGCGTCGTCCCAGGACACCTGGACCCGCGACAGGTCCGGGTCGACCAGGTCGGGGTGCTCGTGCCGGAGTCGCAGCAGCGCCCGGTGGACGGCGAGCAGCCTCCGGTGCGGGTCGCGCTCGGGCTCGCTCCAGTCCAGCTTCGAGCGGTCGAAGGTCTCCGGGTCCTGCGGGTCAGGCACCTCGTCGGCGTCCCACCCGTGCTCGGCAAACTCGCCCTTGCGCCCCTCCGCCGTCGCCCGGCCGATGTCGGGGTCGGTGTGGCTGGTGAAGAACTGCCACGGCGTCGAGGCGCCCCACTCCTCGCCCATGAACAGCATCGGGGTGAACGGGCTGGTCAGCACCAGCGTCGCGCCGACGGCGAGCAGGCCGGGGGAGAGGGACGCTGAGACGCGGTCGCCCACCGCGCGGTTGCCGATCTGGTCGTGATCCTGGAGGTAGCCGAGGAACTTCCAGCCGGGCAGCAGCGCGGTGTCGACCGGCCGGCCGTGGTGCCGGCGCCGGAAGCTGGAGTACGCGCCGTCGTGGAAGAACGCGCCGGTCAGCGTCTTGGCCAGCCCGGCGAGGCCGGCCGCGGCGAAGTCGCCGTAGTAGCCCTGGCCCTCACCGGTGAGCACCGAGTGCAGCGCGTGGTGGAAGTCGTCGCTCCACTGGGCGTGGATGCCGGTGCCGCCCGCCACCCGCGGGGTGACCATCCGCGGGTCGTTGAGGTCGCTCTCGGCGATGAGCGTCAGCGGCCGGCCCTCGGCGACCGACAGCCGGTCGACCTCCTGGGCCATCTCCTCGAGCACGTGGGTGGCCCGCTCGTCGACCAGCGCGTGGACGGCGTCCAGCCGCAGCCCGTCGACGTGCATGTCGTGCAGCCACATCAGCGCGTTGTCGATGACGTAGCGGCGGACCTCGTCGGAGTCCGGACCGGAGAGGTTGACCGAGCTGCCCCAGGTGTTCGCGCCGCCCTCGCTGAAGATCGGCATGAACAACGGCAGGTAGTTCCCCGACGGGCCCAGGTGGTTGTAGACGACGTCCTGGAGGACGCCGAGGCCGCGCTGGTGGCAGGCGTCGACGAAGCGCTGGTACGCCGCGGGGCCGCCGTAGCTCTCCTGCACCGTGTACCAGAGGACGCCGTCGTAGCCCCAGTTGTGCGTGCCGTCGAAGCCGTTCACCGGCAGCAGCTCGACGAAGTCGACGCCGAGGTCCACCAGGTGGTCGAGCCGCCCGACGGCGGCGTCGAGCGTGCCCTCGGGGGTGAACGTGCCGACGTGCATCTCGTAGACCACGCCGCCGGCCAGCGGGCGGCCGGTCCAGGCGCGGTCCCCCCACGCGTACGACGCGGGGTCGTGGCGGCGGGACAGCCCGTGCACGCCCTCGGGCTGGCGACGCGAGCGTGGGTCCGGCCGGGGGGTGTCGTCGTCCCCGAGCAGGAAGCCGTAGTCGGCCTCCGGACGGGCCTCGACCTCGGCGCGCCACCAGCCGCCGTCCTCTCGGCGCATGTCGTACACCGACCCGTCGACCTGCAGCCGGACCCGTTCCGGGACCGGCGCCCAGACGGCGAACTCGACGGCAGCGGACATGCAGGGGCCTCCAGGGGGATCGGGGTCGTTCGGCGGCGTTCCGGGGGGTGATGCCCGCGCCGCACGCCGCCAACCACGTGATCACGGCGTGCCGCGCGCCACTCCGCCTCCGGAGCGCCCTGGTGTCGTTACCGTGCGCTCCCACCGGTGCCGGAGGGCGCCACCCGCCCCGAGGAGCGCCATGAGCGTGGTCCGCACCGTCGTCCTCCCGGTCCTGCGGTTGGTGGTGTGGACGGTCATCGCCGTCCCGCTGCTCGTCCTCGCCTTCCGCGGCGGCAGCGGGGCGGCCGCGCCGGTGTCGGGCGGAGCGCCGCCGGTGGACCTCACCTCCCCGGTCGTCCCGGTCGCCCGCGGCACGGTCGCCAACACCGTCACCGTCCAGGGCACCGTCGTCGCCGACGCCACGGTCCCGGTCAAGGCGACCAAGGCCGGGACGGTCCGCCGGGTCCTGGTCGAGCCCGGCGACGTCGTGGCGCAGGGCGACGGCGTGCTGGAGGTCCGCTGGGAGGAGGAGCGCGAGCCGGTCGCCGGCACCGATGCCGACGGCAACCCGACCAGCACGCCCCGCGCCCCGCTCGTCCGGACGGCGACCGTCCCCGCTCCCACGGGTGGCACCGTCACCGCCGTCGACGTGCTGGTCGACCAGGTGGTCGCGGTCGGCGACCGGGTCGCCGGCATCTCCTCGGGCTCCCTGTCGGTGACCGCGACGCTGGGCCAGGACGACCAGTTCCGGCTGCTGGCCCCGCCGTCCACCGCGCAGGTGGAGGTTCAGGGCGGCCCCGCCCCGTTCACCTGCAGCGACCTGACGCTCGGCGCGCCGGCCGCGACCGACGACGCCGGCGACGACCAGGGCGGCGCCCCGGTCGACCCGGCCGCCGGCGGCGGGACCGGGCAGGGCGGCACGACCGCCCGCTGCCGCGTCCCGGCCGGGACGACGGTGTTCCCCGGCATGGCCGCGACCGTCGTCGTGGACGCCGGCGTCGCCGAGGACGTGCTCGTCGTCCCGGTGACCGCGGTCCAGGGCTCGGTGCAGCAGGGCAGCGTGTGGGTCGTCGGGGCCGACGGCGCCCAGGAGCAGCGCGCGGTGGTGCTCGGCCTCACCGACGGCGACCAGATCGAGGTCCGCGAGGGCCTGGCCGAGGGTGACTCGGTGCTGGCGTTCGTGCCGGTGCCCGACGACACGGTGGAGAGCCCGGGGATGGCGGGGCCGTTCGGATGACACTGCTGGCGCTGCGCGGCATCAGCCGCGAGGTCGGGCTGCCGGACGGCGGCGTGCTGCCGATCCTCACCAGGGTCGACCTCGAGGTGGCCGCGGGCGAGCACGTGGCGATCGTCGGCCGGTCCGGGTCGGGCAAGTCGACGCTGCTGAACATCCTCGGCCTGCTCGACAGCCCCACCGGCGGGGAGTACCTGCTCGACGGGGAGCCGACCGGCGCGCTGCGGGCCCGCCGCCGCGCCCGGCTCCGCGGCGAGGTGTTCGGCTTCGTCTTCCAGCAGTTCAACCTGCTGCCCCGGCGCACCGCAGAGGAGAACGTCGCCGCGCCGCTGCTCTACGCCCGCGGCCGGGACTACCTGCGCCGGCGCCGGACGGCGCGCGAGCTGCTCGACCGCGTGGGCCTGGGGGCCCGTGCCGACATCGTCCCCGAGCGGCTCTCCGGTGGTGAGCAGCAGCGGGTCGCGATCGCGCGGGCGCTGGTGCGCTCGCCGCGGGTCGTCCTCGCCGACGAGCCGACCGGCGCCCTCGACGTCGAGACCGGCGCCCAGGTGATGGCGCTGCTGGCCGAGGCCGCCGCGGAGGGCGGCGCGGCGCTGGTCACCATCACCCACGACCTGAACGTCGCCCGGCTGGCCGACCGCCGGTACCGGCTCGACGCCGGCCGGCTGACCCCACTGGCCGAGCCGGCGCCGACCGCCGTCGTCCCCGCGCCCGCGGCCGCGCCCCTCGAGGAGGCGCTGCCGTGATCCCCGTGCTGGCCACCCTCGCCGAGGCGTGGAGCGAGGTGCGGGTGCACCGGGCGCGCGTGGTGCTGTCCCTCGTCGGCGTCTTCCTCGCCGTCTTCGCCATGACGACGGTGACCGCGCTCGGCCTGCTCGTCGCGCAGGTGCAGCAGGAGCAGGGGGAGCGCATGGGCGGCCGGTCGGCCACCATTGGCGTCACCGCCTACGACCCGCAGACCGGGATGCCGCCGGACCCGCAGGAGTGGGACGCCGCCGTCGCGGACCTCACCGAGCGGTACGGGATCACCACCACGGCCAGCATCGGGTACGAGGAGACCCGCTTCCGGCTGCCCGGCGGCACCCAGGCCGTGCAGACCAAGCGGGTCTCGCCGTCCTACGGGCAGCTGCACCGCGTCGAGCCGATCGAGGGCCGCTGGCTGCGGGAGGGTGACCGGGACAGCCTGGCCCCGGCCGTCGTCGTCAACGAGGCGTTCCTCGCCGCGCTGGGCGTCCCGGACCTCTCGGCCCGTCCCACGGTGGTGATCGGCGGTGGGGACCCGGTGCGGGCGGTGGTCGTCGGCGTCGTCCGCGAGGGCTACGGCGAGGAGCTGCTCGCCTACCGCGTGGACCGGTCGGCCGGCCCCTGGGACGCGCCGGGCGTGGCCGACCCGTCGGCGATGGCGTTCGGCCCGTCGACGCTCGAGCTCTGGGTGCGGCCCGAGCAGGCCGACGAGGTCATGGCGGTGGTCTCCCACGACCTCGGGCTGGCGCTCGGCGGCGTCCAGGTCGACGCCTACCGGTCGGACTCGCAGGGCCTGGAGGAGACGCTCGGCATGCTGCGCCTGGCGATCCGGGGGGCCGGCGTGGTCGTGCTGGTGCTCGGCGGGCTGGGCGTGCTCAACATCGGGCTGGTGACGGTCCGCCAGCGGATCCGGGAGATCGGCGTCCGGCGCAGCTTCGGCGCCACCTCGTCGCGGGTCTTCTCCGCGATCATGCTGGAGAGCGTCTGCGCCACGTTCCTCGCCGGGCTCGCCGCGGTGGCGCTCTCGGTCGTCCTGGTGCGCAACCTGCCGCTGGACCAGCTGCTCAACAGCGGCATCCCGTTGGCCGAGACCCCGGCGTTCCCGGTGGCCGCGGCGGTGGAGGGCCTGGTGGCGGCGACCGCGGTCGGCGCGCTGGCCGGCCTGCTGCCCGCGGTGATCGCCGTCCGGGCGCGGGTCATCGACGCCATCCGCTTCTGAAGGAGGACCCCGCTGCCCCACCGCTCGCACGCTCGCGGCGGGACCCTGCAGCGGGGCCGTTCCCAGTCGTCGCCAGGCTCAGGGCGGACCCCCGGACGCCGACCGGGTCCCACCGTCCGGCTGCCGGAGGTACTGCACCCGGCGGACCTCTCTGCCCATGCAGTGCAGATCTCGCGGATCAGCGGCCCGGGCTCCCGGCGGCCGGGGGAGCGCGTCCCCCGGCCGCCGGTCCGCCTCACGGCAGCTGCAGCACCTGGCCGACCGCGATGCGGTCCGGGCTGCTGAGCTGGTCGTCGTTGGCGGCGAACAGCGCCTGCCACCCACCCGCGACGCCCTGCGCCGAGGCGATGCGGCCGAGCGTGTCACCGGCATGCACCGTGTAGGTGCCCCCGCCGGCAGCCGCCGGTGCGGGCGCGGCCGCCAGGGCCGGCGCGGCCGGAGCCGCGCCCGCCTCGGGGGCCGACGGGTCGAGCGCCTTGCCGCAGCTCGGCCAGGCACCCGGGCCCTGCACGTCGAGCGTGCGCTCGGCGACGGCGATCTGCTGCGCCTTGGTGGCCAGGTCGGCGCGCGGCGCGTACTCGGTGCCGCCGAACGCGGCCCACGTGCTCGCGCTGAACTGCAGGCCGCCGTAGTAGCCGTTGCCCGTGTTGATGGCCCAGTTGCCGCTGGACTCGCACGCGGCGACGGCGTCCCAGTCGTTGGGGGCGGCCGCCGACGCCGGTGCGGCGAGGACGCCGAGGCAGACGGCGGCGGCGCCGCCGAGCACCACGGCGCCGCGGCGCAGCGCGCGTGCGGGCATGCGGGCAGAAGAGGACGAACGCATGGGGGACTCCCGATCCGCCGCCTGCGAGGTGAGCTGTCGGGTTCGGAGCGATCGGTGCCCCGGCCGTGCGTGCACGGCTTCACCCCGAGGCGCCCGGCCGGACCGGCCGGGCACCGAGATGGGTCCCCCACCCCCGTCCTGGCTGTACAGGAGGTACGGCAGCCGACGGACGGGGTTCGGCGGATCGGCTCCGGCACCCGGTCCCTGATGGGGGGTGCCGGGACAAGGTAACGGTCAGGTCACGGCGACTCGTCCCATGCCCCAGGGGCAACGGGGGTGACACCACCGGCCGCCGGAACCGGGGCCGGACGGATCACCTGGTCACGCCCCCGCGCCTCACGGCGGCGTGAGCTCCGTCTCGGTCCCGGCCCGTCCCGGTCCCGCCCTGAGCCTGCGAGGGGTGGGGAAGACGGTGGCCCTCCTACAGGGTCCCGCCGCGAGCCTGCGAGCGGTGGGGGGCAGGGGGGTCCTTCCTCAGTCGCGGACGAGCAACGCGACGGGCAGCCGCTCGAGCAGCCCGGCCACCGGCAGCCCCTCGGCGTCGGAGACGAAGCGGCCGCCGGTCAGCAGGTCCCGCCACGCCCCGGTCGGCAGCCGCAGCGCGGTGTCGGCCCAGCCGGCGATCGACAGACCCACGGGCAGCCGGGTGGCCACCGGCACGACGCCGCCCCGGTCGAAAGCGACCACGTGGTCGGCGGCGACCCCGGTCGCCGTCACCGGCGCATACCCGTCGAACCACTCCGGGTGCTCCCGGCGGGCCCGCAGCACGCGGGAGACGACGAGCAGCTTGGCCGCGCCCTCGTCGTCCACCGGCGGCACCCAGCCCTCGTCCAGCCGCGCCAGCAGCCGGCGACGTGCCTCGTAGTCGACCGGACGGCGGTTGTCCGGGTCGACCAGCGAGTGGTCCCACAGCTCGGTGCCCTGGTAGACGTCCGGGACGCCGGGCATCGTCAGCTGCAGCAGCTTCTGCGCCAGCGAGTTCGACCGGCCGAACGGCGCGATGCGGGCGACGAACCGCTCGATCTCGGCGTGCGTCCGCTCGTCGTCGTACGCCGCGTCGACCATCGCGTGCAGGGCGGTCTCGAACTCCTCGTCGACGTCGGTCCACGTCGTCGACGTCCCCGCCTCGCGAGCGGCCTTCTCCGCGTAGCCGTGCGCCCGCTCCCGGGACAGCGGCCACGCGCCGACCAGGTTCTGCCACACCAGGTGCGCCAGCGGCCGGTCGGGCAGCGGGTGCCGGGTCACCAGCCCGCGGACCAGGTCGGCCCACTCGGCCCCCAGCTCGGCGAGCACGGCCAGCCGGGCGCGGGTGTCCTCGCTGCGCTTGGTGTCGTGGGTCGACAGCGTGGTCATCGACCGGGGCTTGCGGTCCGCGCGGCGCTGCTGCGCCTCGTGGAACTCCGGCACCGTGCTGCCGAACCGGGCGGGGTCGCCGCCGACCTCGTTGAGCACCACGAACCGCGCCCACCGGTAGTACGCGCTGTCCTCGACGCCCTTGGCCATGACCGGGCCGCTGGTCTGCTCGAACCGGGTCGCCGCCTCGGTCCCGGCCTGGGAGAGCACCGGGTGCAGCGCGTCGAGCGCGGCGGTGAGGTCGGGACGGCGCTCCCGCACGGCGGCCACGGTGGCGTCGAGGTGCTCGCGGCCATCGGGCAGGTAGGTGCGGTAGACCGGGAAGCTCGCCAGCAGCTCGGCCAGCGCCTCGGTCTGCTGCTCCGGGGGGATGCCGGGCAGCTCGCCGATGACCCGCACCAGCCGGGCCACCTCCGAGCCCAGGATCCCGTCGGTCACCTCGCGCTTGCAGTCGTGCACCAGCCGCGCGTAGTCCACCGGGGCCCCCGAGAGCTCGGTGTCCAGCGCGGACAGCGCCGCCTCGCCGGCCGGGTCGACCAGCACGTCGTCGACCTCGGCGAGCGCGTCGTAGCCCGTCGTCCCGGCCGTCCGCCACGATTCCGGCAGCTCCTCGCCGGGCTCCAGGATCTTCTCCACCACGGTCCACCGGCCTCCGGAGGCCTCGGCGAGCCGGTCGAGGTAGCCCTTGGGGTCGGCCAGGCCGTCGGGGTGGTCGATCCGCAGCCCGTCGACCGCGCCGGCCGCGACCAGCTGCAACACGAGCCGGTGGGTCGCCTCGAAGACCGCCGGGTCCTCCGCGCGCATCCCGGCGAGGGTGTTGATCGCGAAGAACCGCCGGTAGTTGAGGTCGCGGTCCGCCCGCCGCCAGTCGACCAGCTCGTAGTGCTGCCGGTCGTGCACCTCCTGCGGGCTGCCGTCGCCGGTGCCCGGCGCGACGGGGAAGCGGTTGTCGTAGTACCGCAGCTCAGGCCCGTCCGGGGTCGCGACCACCTCGAGCTTCTCGACGTCGTCCGCCGACCCCAGCACCGGGATGCGCACCCGGCCGCCACCGAAGTCCCAGTCGACGTCGAACGCGGCGGCGTGGGCGCTGTCGCGCCCGTGCTGCAGCACGTCCCACCACCAGGGCGCCTCGGCGGGGTCGGCGATCCCCATGTGGTTGGGCACCAGGTCGAGCACCAGGCCGAGGCCGTGCTCGTGCAGCGCGGCGACCAGCCGGTCGAACCCGGCCTGTCCGCCGCGCGACTCGTCGATGTGCGCGTGGTCGACGGTGTCGTAGCCGTGCGTGCTGCCCGACGCCGACCGCAGCAGCGGCGAGGCGTAGGCGTGGCTCACCCCGAGGTCGGCGAGGTAGCCGGCCAGGGAGGCGGCGTCGTCCAACGTGGCGTCGGCGGTGACCTGCAGCCGGTAGGTCCCGGTCGGGACGTCGCGGCGACGCTGCTCGCTGAGCGGCTCGGACACACTCACGACCGTCGGGGCGCGGTGAGCACGACCATGGAGCGGTCCTGCAGCCTCAGCGTCTCGCCGGGCTTGAACTCCCGCGGCTCGACCTGGCCCATCTCCGCTGTGTCGAGGACGACGGTCCACGACTGCGCGTACTCCTCCGGGGGCAGGGTGAACTCGATCGGCTCGTGCCAGGCGTTGAACGCCAGGTAGAAGTGGTCGTCGACGACGTTCTCGCCGCGCTCGTCGGTCGACCGGATCCCGTGCCCGTTGAGGTAGACGCCGATGGACTTGGCGTAGGCGGCGTCCCAGTCCTCCTCGGTCATCAGCTCGCCGGCGTGGGTGAACCAGGCGATGTCCGGCACCGGCTGGCCCGCCTCGCGGCGCACCGGCCGGCCGTGGAAGAAGCGGCGGCGGCGGAACGTCGGGTGCTCGTTGCGCAGCCGGGTCACCGCCTTGGTGAACTGCAGCAGCCCCTGGTCGACCTCGTCCCAGTGGATCCAGGTCAGCGGCGAGTCCTGGCAGTAGCCGTTGTTGTTGCCCTGCTGGGTGCGGCCGAGTTCGTCGCCGTGCAGCAGCATGGGAACGCCCTGGCTCAGCATCAGCGTGGCCAGGAAGTTGCGCCGCTGGCGGGCCCGCAGGGTGACGACCTTCTTGTCGGTGGTCGGCCCCTCGACCCCGCAGTTCCAGCTGCGGTTGTGGCTCTCGCCGTCGTTGTTGCCCTCGCCGTTGGCCTCGTTGTGCTTCTCGTTGTAGGAGACCAGGTCGTTGAGGGTGAACCCGTCGTGGGCGGTGACGAAGTTGATGCTGGCCACCGGCCGACGGCCGGAGTGCTGGTAGAGGTCGGAGGACCCGGTCAGCCGGCTGGCGAACTCGCCCACCGTGGCGTCCTCGCCACGCCAGTAGTCGCGGACGGTGTCGCGGTACTTGCCGTTCCACTCGGTCCACAGCGCGGGGAAGTTGCCGACCTGGTAGCCGCCCTCGCCGACGTCCCACGGCTCGGCGATGAGCTTGACCTGGCTGACCACCGGGTCCTGGTGCACCAGGTCGAAGAAGGCCGACAGCCGGTCGACGGCGTGCAGCTCGCGGGCCAGCGTGGAGGCCAGGTCGAACCGGAAGCCGTCGACGTGCATCTCGGTGACCCAGTAGCGCAGCGAGTCCATGATCAGCTGCAGCGCCTGCGGGGTCCGGGCGTTGAGCGAGTTCCCGGTGCCGGTGTAGTCCATGTAGTACTGCGGGTCGTCCTCGACCAGCCGGTAGTAGGCCCGGTTGTCGATGCCCTTGAACGACAGCGTGGGGCCGAGGTGGTTGCCCTCGGCGGTGTGGTTGTAGACCACGTCGAGGATGACCTCGATGCCCGCCTCGTGCAGGGTGCGGACCATCCCCTTGAACTCCTGCACCTGCATGCCGTTGTCGGTGTTGCTCGCGTACTCGTCGTGCGGCGCGAAGAACCCGATGGTGTTGTAGCCCCAGTAGTTGCGCAGGTCCTTCTGCTGGAGGGTGTCGTCCTGCACGAACTGGTGCACCGGCATGAGCTCGATGGCGGTGACGCCGAGGTCGTGCAGGTAGGAGATGACGGCCGGGTGCGCGATGGCCGCGTAGGTGCCGCGCAGCTCCTCCGGGACGTCGGGGTGGGTCATCGTCAGGCCCTTGACGTGGGCCTCGTAGATGACCGTCTTGTGGTACGGCGTCTTCGGCGGGCGGTCGACGCCCCAGTCGAAGTAGGGGTTGACGACGACGGACTTCGGCATGTGCACCGCCGAGTCCTCGTCGTTGCGCTCACCGCTGTCGAAGTCGTAGCCGAACACCGACGGGTCCCAGTCGATCTGGCCGTCGATCGCCTTGGCGTACGGGTCCAGCAGCAGCTTGGTGGGGTTGCAGCGCAGGCCCTGGGACGGGTCGTAGGGGCCGTGCACGCGGTAGCCGTAGCGCTGCCCGGGCTGGATGCCGGGCAGGAAGGCGTGCCACACGTAGCCGTCCATCTCGGGGAGCCGGATGCGCTGCTCGGTCCCGTCGTCGTCGAACAGGCACAGCTCGACCTTCTCGGCGACCTCGCTGAAGATCGCGAAGTTGGTGCCGGTGCCGTCGTAGGTCGCGCCGAGGGGGTAGGCGGTTCCAGGCCACACCTGGGTCATGGACGGGGTCCTCCTGTGCTGGCGCCCCCGGGCGCCGGGGGCCGGGGGCCTCCCCGCCGCGGGGCGTCGTCGGGGAGGTCGGTGTGCATGGTCCTCCGACCCCTCGTGCCCGGGCGTGCCGCCGTCCAACCCTCTCCCAGGTCACGGTCCGGAGACCTCGGTCACGGCCGCCGGAGCGCGGTGCGGCGGGACGACGACGCCCCCCGCGGAGGTCTCCGTGGGGGGCGTCGTGCGCAGGTCCGGCCGGGGCAGCGACGCCGGGTCCGACCTCGTCCGGGGCGCAGGGCCCCGGGTGGCACTGGTCCTCGGCGGTGACCGCTCCTGCGACCGGGGACGCTAGGCGGCGACCCCACCACGTGCAAGCACCGGACGCCAGTCCCGCCGTCCCGTCCGCCCCTCCCGTCCGCCCACGGCTCACCGACGTCGTCCTGTCACTGGGGGGTCGTACCGTCGACCCGTGCGCGCGACCACCGACATCCGGCCCACCCGCGGGCGTTTCCGCGTCGTCAGCGAGTTCCAACCCTCGGGCGACCAGCCGGCCGCCATCCAGGCGCTGGCCGAGCGGGTGACCGCCGGCGAGCAGGACACCGTCCTGCTCGGCGCGACCGGGACCGGCAAGTCGGCGACGACGGCCTGGCTGATCGAGCAGGTGCAGCGCCCGACGCTGGTCATGGCGCCGAACAAGACGCTGGCCGCGCAGCTGGCCAACGAGTTCCGCGAGCTGCTGCCCGACGCCGCGGTCGAGTACTTCGTCTCGTACTACGACTACTACCAGCCCGAGGCCTACGTCCCGCAGACGGACACCTACATCGAGAAGGACTCCTCGATCAACGAGGAGGTCGAGCGGCTGCGGCACTCCGCGACCAACAGCCTGCTCACCCGGCGCGATGTCGTCGTCGTCTCGACCGTCTCCTGCATCTACGGCCTGGGGACGCCGGAGGAGTACGTCGACCGCGCGTTGAAGATCAAGGTGGGGGAGGAGCGCGACCGCGACGAGCTGCTGCGCACCCTGGTCACCGAGCAGTACACCCGCAACGACCTCTCGTTCACCCGCGGCACCTTCCGGGTGCGCGGCGACACCATCGAGGTCTTCCCCGTCTACGAGGAGCTGGCCTGCCGGATCGAGATGTTCGGCGACGAGGTCGAGCGGCTGTACTACCTGCACCCGCTCACCGGTGAGGTGGTCCGGGAGGTCGACGAGCTGTTCGTCTTCCCGGCCACCCACTACGTCGCCGGCCCGGAGCGGATGGAGCGGGCGATCGCCACCATCGAGGCCGAGCTCGAGCAGCGGCTGGCCGAGCTGGAGCGGCAGGGCAAGCTGCTGGAGGCGCAGCGGCTGCGGATGCGCACCACCTACGACATCGAGATGATGCGCCAGGTCGGCTTCTGCTCCGGCATCGAGAACTACTCCCGGCACATCGACGGCCGTGCGCCCGGCAGCGCCGGTGCCTGCCTGCTCGACTACTTCCCCGACGACTTCCTGCTCGTCATCGACGAGTCGCACGTGACCGTGCCGCAGATCGGCGGCATGTACGAGGGCGACATGAGCCGCAAGCGCACGCTGGTCGAGCACGGCTTCCGGCTGCCCTCGGCGATGGACAACCGCCCGCTGAAGTGGGAGGAGTTCACCGACCGCATCGGCCAGACGGTCTACCTGTCGGCCACCCCCGGTGACTACGAGCTCGGCCGGGTCCAGGGTGACGTCGTCGAGCAGGTCATCCGGCCGACGGGGCTGGTCGACCCGGAGGTGGTCGTCAAGCCCACGAAGGGGCAGATCGACGACCTGGTGCACGAGATCCGGGTGCGCACCGAGAAGGACGAGCGGATCCTGGTCACCACGCTGACCAAGAAGATGGCCGAGGACCTCACCGACTACCTGCTCGAGCTGGGCATCAAGGTGCGGTACCTGCACTCGGAGGTCGACACGCTGCGCCGCGTCGAGCTGCTGCGGGAGCTGCGGCAGGGCGAGTACGACGTCCTGGTCGGCATCAACCTGCTGCGCGAGGGCCTCGACCTGCCCGAGGTGTCGCTGGTGGCGATCCTGGACGCCGACAAGGAGGGCTTCCTCCGGTCGAACCGGTCGCTGATCCAGACGATCGGGCGCGCGGCGCGCAACGTGTCGGGCCAGGTGCACATGTACGCCGACACGGTGACCCCCTCGATGGCCCTGGCGATCGAGGAGACCAACCGGCGCCGCGAGAAGCAGATCGCCTACAACCGCGAGCGCGGCATCGACCCGCAGCCGCTCCGCAAGAAGATCGTCGACATCCTCGACGGCATCTACCGCGCCGCGGAGGACGCCGGGAGCGTCGAGCTGGTCGGGGGCTCGGGCCGGCAGCAGTCCCGCGGCAAGGCGCCGGTGCCCGGGCTGTCGTCGAAGCGGGCGGGCAAGGCCGGCGGCATCGATGCGCAGGGGCTGCCGCGCGCCGAGCTGGCCGACCTCATCACGCAGATGAACGACCAGATGCTGGCCGCCGCCCGCGAGCTGCAGTTCGAGGTGGCCGCCCGGCTGCGCGACGAGCTGACCGAGCTCAAGAAGGAGCTGCGGCAGCTCGACGCCGCACACGCCTGAGGCGCCGCCGGGGTCACAGCTCGCCCTGGCAGGACAGGGGGCCCCAGCCGCCGGTGCCGGCCACGGCGTGGCCCTTGTCACACCGGGATGAGGGTGTTCTCCTGCTCGGAACACCGTGCATCCCGGTAGCGTCGTGTGGGAAGTGATCGCTCGACGGCGTCACCGCAGAGGTGTCCGTCGTCAGTGGTTCCGTGGAGGGGAGTATCCCCGCGCGGTGGTGTCGTCAGTACGGGGTCCCCATGGACCCCCGGCACCACCGGTCACCTCAGGGCGGAGGCGGCGGGAGAGACCTCAGGTCAGACGCAGCGGCGCCGCGCGCCGCTCGGTCACCGGAGGTATCCACCGTGGACGTGCCCTTCTGGGTGTGGGCCCTCACGATCGCCGCGATCGTGGGGATGCTCGTCTTCGATTTCGTCGGTCACGTGCGCACTCCGCACGCGCCGACACTGCGCGAGTCGGCCGTCTGGTCGGCTGTCTACGTCGGCATCGCCGTGGTCTTCGGACTGCTGGTTCTGTGGTTCAGCGGTGGCCAGTACGCCGGTGAGTACTTCGCGGGGTACATCACCGAGAAGAGCCTGTCGGTCGACAACCTCTTCGTGTTCGTCCTGATCATGGCCAGCTTCGCGGTCCCACGAGAGCTGCAGCAGAAGGTGCTGCTGTTCGGCATCGCCTTCGCCCTGGTCCTGCGGACGGCGTTCATCTTCGTCGGCGCGGCCGCCATCGAGCAGTTCAGCTGGATCTTCTACGTCTTCGGCGGGTTCCTCATCTGGACCGCGTGGGCGCAGGCACGCAGCGGCGGCCACTCGCACGACGAGGAGTTCAAGGAGAACGCGGCCCTGCGGCTGGCCCGCAAGGTCCTCCCGACCACCGACGAGTACCACTCCGACAAGATGGTCACCACGATCAGGGGCCGGCGGTACATCACCCCGCTGGCCATCGCCCTGGTCGCCATCGCCAGCGCGGACATCCTCTTCGCCGTCGACTCCATCCCGGCGATCTTCGGGCTGACCCAGGAGACCTACCTGGTCTTCACCGCGAACGCCTTCGCGCTGCTGGGCCTGCGGCAGCTGTTCTTCCTCATCGACGGCCTGCTCGACCGGCTGGTCTACCTCTCCTACGGCCTGGCCGTCATCCTCGGCTTCATCGGCGTGAAGCTGCTCATCCACGCGTTGCACGAGAACGAGCTGCCGTTCATCAACGGTGGTGAGCACGTCACGGTGATCCCCGAGGTGCCGACCTGGCTGTCGCTGAGCGTCATCCTGGTCACGCTGGTGGTGACCACGGTGGCGAGCCTGCTGAAGAACCGGCGGGATGCGGCCCGCGGCGTGGAGTCGCCCACCGGCGCGGGGGATGCGGCGGCCGACTCCGAGGGCCTCCTGGCGCAGGGGCCCGGCGACCGCGACCCGCACGCACGTCGTCCCGACGAGGCCCCGCCCTCGCCGCACGACGCGCCGGTCACCGACGCCGACGAGCACGCTGCCAGCGGCGCCACCCGCCACCGCGGCTGACCCGCTCCGCCCCGCCACACCGGGCCCGTCCTCCCCGAGGGCGGGCCGGGTGCCGTCCGCGGCCGGCCGACGCGGCGTCCCCGAGAACACTACGAACACTTCGGACGTCACGTCGAAGGGCGACCGGGCGGCAGGTACGGTGGGCGCCGCGGTTCCAGAAGGCCGCAGCCAATGAGGGCTGCGCCGCTCCGGGGCCGTCCAGTGGAGGGGAGTATCCCCCCGCGGCAGTGTCGTCATCACGAGGCCCCATGGCCTCCGGTGCTGCCGATCGCCGGCCCTCAGGCCGGCGGTGGGAGAGACCTCCGGTGCTGACACCTGCATGTCCCCGGAGGAACTGACCGCATGGAACTGCCCGTCTGGTTCGAGGTCGCGACGTTCGTGGGGCTGACGGCCCTGCTGCTCGCGGACCTCGCCATCGTTGCCCGCCGCCCGCACGAGCCCTCCGTGAAGGAGGCGAGCATCTGGGTCAGCTTCTACGTGGCGCTCGCCCTGCTGTTCGGGCTCCTGCTGTTGAGCTTCACCAACGGCACGTACGCGACGGAGTTCTACGCCGGCTGGCTGACGGAGTACTCGCTGTCGGTCGACAACCTCTTCGTCTTCGTGATCATCATGGCCCGCTTCCGGGTGCCGCGGCACCTGCAGCAGGAGGCCCTGATGGTCGGGATCATCATCGCCCTGGTCCTGCGCGGGATCTTCATCCTGCTCGGCGCCGCGGTGATCGAGCGGTTCATCTGGGTCTTCTACATCTTCGGCGCCTTCCTCGTGTACACCGCGATCAACCTGGTCCGGCACCGCGGCGAGGACGAGGACTACGAGGAGAACGCCTTCATCCGGCGGATGCGCCGGGTCCTGCCGATGACGCAGGACTTCCAGGGCGCCAAGGTCCGCGTCACCGAGAACGGCAAGAAGCTCTGGACGCCGATGGTCATCGTCTTCATCGCCCTGGGGACGACGGACCTGCTGTTCGCGCTCGACAGCATCCCCGCGATCTTCGGCCTCACCCGCGAGCCGTTCATCGTCTTCACCGCGAACGTCTTCGCGCTCATGGGGCTCCGGCAGCTGTACTTCCTGCTCGGCGGCCTGCTCAAGCGGCTGGTCTACCTGTCGCTGGGCCTGGCGGTCATCCTGGCCTTCATCGGCGTCAAGCTGATCCTCGAGGCCCTGCACGAGAACAACCTGCCGTTCATCAACGGTGGCGAGCACGTGGACGCCGTCCCGACGATCCCGATCTGGCTCTCGCTGTCGATCATCCTCGGCGTGCTGCTGATCGCCACGGTCGCCAGCCTGGTGAAGACCCGCGGCCAGCTGCCCGACGAGGAGTCGGGCCCGGGGGCTCCGGACGTCGCGCCGGAGACCGCCGAGTCGGTCGCCACGGGCGGGCCCGCTGCGGCGGCGAAGGCGGAGGCGCGGCTCGCTGCCGAATCCGACGAGGAGACCCCCCGCCGCTGAGCCCCGCGCCCCGGAGGCACGACCGGCGTGCGCCCTGACGACCTCGCGCTGCTGCGCGTCCCCGGCGTCCCCACGGTCTCCCCGGACGGTCGCATGGCCGTCGTCGCGGTCGCCCGAACCGACCCGGGGGACGACGCGGAGCGCAGCCGGCTGTGGGCAGTGCCCACCGACGGCTCGGCGCCGGCCCGGCCGCTGACGCCTGGCCCCCGGGACACCGACCCGGTCTTCTCCCCGGACGGCCGGTGGCTGGCCTACCGCGGGGCCGGGCCGGGCGGGCGGCCGCAGCTGTACCTGCTGCCCACGGCCGGCGGGGCGCCGCGCCGGCTGACCGACACCCCGCTGGGGACCGGCCGGCCGGTCTGGTCGCCGGACGCCCGCCGGCTGGCCTTCACCGCCCGGGTGCCGCAGGTCGACCGCTCCGGCGTCGACCGGGCCGCGCAGCCGCCGTGGCTGGTCACCACGCTGCGCTGGCAGGCCAACGGCGTCGGCGTGGTGACCGACCGGTACAGCCACGTGTTCGTCCTCGACCTGCCCGCCGACGGGGAGGACGACGGCCCGCTGCCGCGACCGCGGCAGGTCACCGACGGCGCGGCCGACGACGCCGACGTCACCTGGAGCCCCGACGGCGCCGAGCTGGCCTTCGTCTCGGCCCGGCACGCGCGCGCCGACCGCGACCTGGTGCGCGACGTCTACGCCGTCCCGGCCGGGGGCGGGACGCTGCGCCGGGTCACCGACGGCCGGGCGCGGTGCGCGCGGCCCACCTACGACCCCTCCGGCGACTGGATCTGGCTCACCGCGCGGCTGGAGCTGGGCCGGGACGGGGTGGACGTCGTCGGCCGCGGCGCCACGCTGTGCCGGGTGCGGGCCACCGGCGGGACGCCCGAGCCGGTGCTCGCCCCCGCCGTCACCGACCGGGGCGACGCGACGCCGGCGACCGTGCTGGCCGGGGGAGCGGCCCACCTGGGCGTGCGGTCGCACGGCGCCGTGGAGCTGCTCCGCGTGCCGCTGGAGGGCGGGTCGCCGGAGGCCCTCGTCGACGGGCCGTTCACCGTGCACGGGCTGGCCGCGGCCGGCGGGGTCGTCGTCGCCACGGTCGGGCACGACCGCTCGGCGGGCGAGCTGATCGCCGTCACGCCGGGCCGGCGGCGGCTGCTCACCGGCTTCGGCCGCGCCCTGGGCGCCACCGGCCGGCTGCACCGCTCGCAGGAGCGCACCGCGACCGCCCCGGACGGCACCGAGGTGCACGGCTGGGTGACGCTGCCGCCCGGCCCCGGCCCGCACCCGGTGCTGCTCTGCCTGTCCGACCCGCTGCGCCGTCCGGAGGGCTGGTCGCTGTCGGTGGACGCCCAGGTGCTGGTGTCGGCCGGCTACGCCGTCGTCCGCTGCGCCCCCCGCGGCTCGTCCGGCCACGGGCAGGCCCACGCCCGGGCGGTGCGGGCGGCCGGCGGCACGGTGGACGCCGACGACGTCGTCGCCTTCCTCGACGCCGTGCTGACCGACCCGGCGCTCGACCCCGAGCGGGTCGGGGTCATGGGGACCGGCTACGGCGGCTGGCTGGCGACCCTCCTCACCGGGCGGACGACGCGGTTCGCGGCGGCCGTCCTCGACGGGGCGCTCACCGACCCGGCCGGCCTGGTCGGCACCTCGGACGTCGGCTGGTGGTTCGTCGACCAGTACCTCGGCGCCGACCCGCCCACCCCGGCCGCGGACAGCACCACTCCCACCCTGGTGGTGCACGGCGAGGACGACCGGCGGTACCCCGCCGGGCAGGGCACCCGCCGCTACGTCGAGCTCAAGCGCCGCGGCGTCTCCGCGGAGCTGCTGCTGTTCCCCGGTGAGGGCTCGGAGCTCGGCCGCACCGGGCGGCCCCGGCACCGGCAGGCGCGGCTCGAGCACCTGCTGCGCTGGTGGGCGCGGTGGCTGCCGGTCACCCTCGAGGACGACCTGCCGGTCGAGGTCGTCGATGCCGGGGCGCTGCCGCCCGACGACGGCGGCCGGGAGCCGCTGACCGTGCGGGCGACCCGGCTGGACTGAGCAGACGGTCACCGGTCGTCGTGGCGGAGCCCCGTGCCGCAGCCGACACCGCCCGTGCCGTCGGCACGTCACGGTCGGTGGCCGGGCACGGCACTGGCCGTCCTCGTCATGGCCACCTGCGCAGCCTGCTACGCGCTGATCTCGTGGCTGTTCGCCCTGCCCTCCGACGAGCCCGTGGACCGGGCCGGGGGGCTGGGTCCGTTCCTCGGGCCGATCACGGGGATGGTCCTGGCTTCCTGGTGGCGACGCCGCCGGCCCGGTGGTCGTGGACGGGTCGAGCAGCACGACGCGGCCCTGCGGCGGGGACGGTCGCCCGAGGGCGCCGACCCGGCCGTCGGGCGGCAGCTCCTGGAGCGAGCGCTCGTCGGCGCCGGGGTCCTGCTGCTCGCTGCGGTGGCGTGACCGGCGGTGCGACGACCGCACCCCACCGCTCCAGCGGCTCCCGGACCAGGTGCTGGACGCGGTGCCGCCTGCGGGATGACGCCCGGCCTGCGAGGGTGGGCCGACCCCGACTCGAGGAGGTCCGCCGTGGTCGAGCGCCGCGTGCCCCGCTGGTCCGAGCTGCGCGAGCTGATCCGGGTTCGCAGGCTGCCCGGGGACGCGACCGACCGCCGGCTGGCCGCGGCCGCCTCGGTGGCCGACCTGCGCGAGGTCGCCCGCCGGCGGGCGCCGCGCGCGGTCTTCGACTACACCGACGGCGCCGCCGGCGCGGAGGTCAGCCTGCGACGCGCCCGCGACGCGTTCGCCCGCGTCGAGTTCCGCCCCAGCGTGCTGCGCGACGTCTCCGCAGTCGACCCGTCGACGACGGTGCTGGGCCGGCGGTCGTCGCTGCCGCTGGTCTTCGCGCCGACCGGCTTCACCCGGCTCATGCACACCGAGGGGGAGTCCGCGGTCGGCCGGGTGGCCGAGCGGGTCGGCGTCCCCTACGCCCTCTCGACCATGGGGACGACGACCATCGAGGCGCTCGCGGAGGCCGCCCCCGGCGCCCGCCGGTGGTTCCAGCTGTACCTGTGGCGCGACCGCGAGGCCAGCGCGGCGCTGGTCGCCCGGGCCGCGGCGGCCGGGTACGAGGCGCTGGTCCTCACCGTGGACACCCCGGTCGCGGGGCCGCGGCTGCGCGACGTCCGCAACGGGCTCACCATCCCGCCGGCGCTGACTCTCCGCACCGTGGCCGACGCCGCCGTCCACCCGCGCTGGTGGGTCGACCTGCTCACCACCGAGCCGCTGGAGTTCGCCTCGCTGCGCTCCTGGACCGGGACGGTCGCCGAGCTCGCCGACCGCGTGTTCGAGCCGGCCGCGACGCTGGCCGACCTGCGGACGCTGCGCGAGACCTGGCGGGGCGCGCTGGTGGTGAAGGGCGTGCAGACGGCGGACGACGCCCGCGCGGTGGTCGACGCCGGGGCGGACGCGGTCGTCGTCTCCAACCACGGCGGCCGCCAGCTGGACCGGGCACCGACGCCGCTGGAAGAGCTGCCCGCGGTCGTCGCGGCGGTGGGCGAGCGGGCCGAGGTCTACCTGGACGGCGGCATCCTCGACGGGGCCGACGTCGTCGCCGCGGTGGCCTGCGGCGCCCGGGCCTGCCTGGTCGGCCGGGCCTACCTCTACGGGTTGATGGCCGGCGGGGAGCGCGGCGTGCAGCGGGTCGCCGACATCCTGGCCGGCGAGGTGACGCGGACCCTGCGGCTGCTCGGCGTCCCGTCGGTCGGGGAGCTGACGCCCGACCGGGTCCGGCTGCGCGGCGCTCCCTCCGGGTGGGTGGGGGATCGTTTGCCGTCGGTGTCGGCGCGTCCCTAGGGTGCGGCATGGACGTCGTCGAGGTCACGCCCACGGTCGACCAGTACGCCTACACCTTCGGCGGCGTCGCACCGCTGCGGCGGATCCGGCCGGGGATGGTGCTGCGGGTGTGGTCCGACGACGCGTTCGGCGGCGCGCTGCGCAAGACCTCCGACCTCTCCAGCGAGAAGGTCGACCTGCGGTTCGTCAACCCGCAGACCGGGCCGTTCCACGTCGAGGGCGCCGAGCCGGGGGACACCCTGGCCCTGCACTTCGTGGCGATGGAGCCGGCGCGGGACTGGGGCGCCTCGGCCGCCATCCCCTTCTTCGGCGGGCTGACCAGCACCGCGGTGACCGCGACCCTGCAGGAGGCGCTGCCGGACACCACCTGGATCTACGAGCTCGACCGCGCGGCCAACACGGTGACCTTCGCCGCCCGGTACAGCGACCTGGAGATCGCCCTGCCGGTGGAGCCGATGCTGGGCACGGTCGGCGTCGCGCCGATGGGCGGCGAGGTGCGCAGCTCGCTGGTGCCCGAGCGCTTCGGCGGCAACATGGACACCCCGCAGATGCGGCCCGGCACGACCTGCTTCCTCGGGGTCAACGTCGAGGGCGCGCTGTTCTCGATCGGCGACGGGCACTACCGGCAGGGCGAGGGCGAGGCGTGCGGCACCGCGGTCGAGGGCGCCATGACGACCACGCTGATCGTCGAGCTGATCAAGGGCGACGCGCCGGCCTGGCCCCGCCTGGAGGACGACACCCACTGGATGACCGTCGGGTCCAGCCGGCCGCTCGAGGACGCCTGGCGGATCGCCCAGGTGGAGCTGGTGCGCTGGTTCCGCGACCTCTACGGGCTGCACCCGATGGACGCCTACCAGCTGCTGTCGCAGACCGTCGAGGTGCCGATCGCCAACGTGGTCGACGCGAACTACAGCACCGTGGTGAAGGCGCGCAAGTCGCTGCTGCCGCGGGCCACCGCGTACGGCGGGCTGCACGACGCCCTCCGCCGCCGCGCGGCCACCCTGCTCTGACCCCTCCCCGGAGGCCCTCATGGACCTGCAGCTGACCGGCGCCCGCGTGCTCGTCACCGGCGGCACCCGCGGCATCGGCCGCGCGATCGTCGAGACCTTCGCCGACGAGGGCGCGGTCGTGGAGTTCTGCGCCCGCGACGCCGCCGAGATCGAGGCGACGGAGAAGGCGATCGCCGACCGCGGCGGCCGGGCGACCGGCGTCCGGCTCGACGTCCGGGACGGGCCGGCGCTGACCGGCTGGGTCGAGGCCGCCGCCGGCCGGCTCGGCGGGCTGGACGCCGTCGTCGCCAACGTCAGCGCGCTGGCCATCCCGGACACCGAGGAGAACTGGTACACGAGCTTCGAGGTCGACCTGATGCACACGGTGCGGCTCGCCACCGCCGCGATCCCGCACCTGGAGGCCAGCCCGAACGGCTCGATCGTCGCCGTCTCCAGCGTCTCGGGCCGCGAGTCCGACGCCGTCTCGGGGCCGTACGGGACGATGAAGACCGCGATCGTCGGCTACGTCTCCGGCCTGGCCATGCAGCTGGCGGGACGAGGGGTGCGCGCCAACGTCGTGTCGCCGGGCAACACTTACTTCCCGGACGGCTTCTGGCAGGGGATCGAGCGCGGCGACCCCGAGCTGTTCGCCTCGGCGCTCGGCCTGAACCCCACCGGCCGGATGGGGACCGCGGAGGAGATGGCCCGCGCCGTGGTCTTCCTCTCCAGCCCGGTGTCGAGCTTCACCACCGGCACCAACCTCGTGGTGGACGGCGCCCTCACCCGCGGCATCCAGCTCTGAGAGGCTGCGGCATGGCCCTGATCTACCCCGTCCAGGCCGACTCCCCGGAACCCGAGGACGGCACCGACCCCGAGTTCGCCGAGCTGGCCGCGGACCTGTCCGACACCTGGCTGGTCGAGATCGCCCTCAGCGACGACGGGGACGACGCGTGCTTCGGCCCGCTGACCGCCCGCGCCGCCTGGGACCTCGCCCTCGGCATCGACCAGCGCCGTCCCGGGTGGACGGTGTCCGTCGTCCCCCTGCACGTGGCCGGGACCCCCGACGAGCTGGTGGCGCTCTTCGAGGAGTGAGCCGGGCTCACCAGCCGCGGGCGCGCCACTCCGCGAGGTGCGGGCGCTCGGCGCCCAGCGTGGTGTCCTTGCCGTGGCCGGGGTAGACCCAGGTGTCGTCGGGCAGCGCGCCGAACAGCCGCGCCTCGACGTCGTCGACCAGGCTGGTGAAGTCCTCCGCCGACCAGGTCTTGCCGACCCCGCCGGGGAACAGGCTGTCGCCGGTGAACAGGTGCGTGCCGGCGCCCGCCGGGCCGCGCCAGAGCAGCGCGATGCTGCCCGGCGTGTGCCCGCGCAGGTGGATCACCTCGAGGGTCTGCCCGCCGACCCGGATCGTGTCGCCGTGCTCCACCGGCCGCTGCACGGGGACGGGCAGCTCGTCGGCGTCCGCCGGGTGCGCGACGGTGACCGCGCCCGTCGCCGCGACGACCTCCGGCAGGGCGCGGTGGTGGTCCCAGTGCCGGTGCGTGGTGACGACGGTGCGCACGTCGGCGTCCCCGATGAGCGCGCGCAGCGCCTCGGGCTCGGCCGCGGCGTCGACGAGCAGCGCCTCACCGGTCGCCGGGTCGCGGAGCAGGTAGGCGTTGTTCGCCATCTCGCTGACCGCCAGCTTGCTGACCGTCAGCCCGGGCAGCTCGCGGACGTCGGCCGGCCCGCCCACCTCGACGTCGCCGGTGTAGCCCATCTCCAGCCTCCCGTTCGGACAGTGTCGGTGGCCGCGGTTACGGTCCAGGCATGGACGCTAGCGGAGGTCTCCCCGCCGGTCGGATCGTCGGGCTCCCGGCCACCGAGCTGGCCGCCCGCGTCCGGTCGGGCGAGCTGACCGCGGTCGAGGTCGTCCGCGCGCACCTGGCCCACCTCGACGCGGTGGAGCCCCGCATCGGCGCCTTCCGGGTTGTCCGCCGGGAGGCCGCGCTGGCCGAGGCGCACGCCGTCGACACCGCGCTCACCCGGTTCGCCATGCCGCTCGCAGGGGTGCCGGTCGCGGTCAAGGACAACGTCGACGTGGCGGGGGAGGCCTGCACCGACGGGTCCCCCGCCTGCCCCACGCGGACCGCGGAGCGCGACCACCCCGTGGTCAGCCGGCTCCGGCGGGCGGGCGCGGTCGTCGTCGGCATCACCCGGGTGCCCGAGCTGTGCCTCTACGCCGCCACCGACGGTCCCGGCACGGTCACCCGCAACCCCTGGGACACCGCGCGCTCGCCGGCCGGCAGCTCCGGCGGCAGTGCGGCGGCGGTCGCCGCCGGCGTGGTCCCGCTGGCGCACGGCAACGACGGGTTGGGGTCGCTGCGGCTGCCCGCCGCCGCGTGCGGTCTGGTCACCCTCAAGCCCGGCCGGGGCGTCGTCCCCGGCGGCATCGGCGCCGACGACTGGTCCGGCATGGCGGTCAACGGCGCGCTGGCGACCACCGTCGCCGACCTGGCGGTGGCGCACGCGGTGCTGGCCGGGGAGGAGCCGACCCCGCTGGAGGCGCCCGGCCGGCCGCTGCGGATCGCTGTCTCCACCCGCTCCCCGGTGCCCGGGACCCGCGCCGACGGGCCCGCCCGGGCGGCCGTCGACTCGGCGGTCGCCGCCCTCACCGCGGCCGGCCACACCGTCGTCCGCCGGGACCCGCCGATCACCCCGGGCGCCGCGGTCGGTGCGCTGGCCCGCTGGATGGCCGGCGCCGCCGACGACGCCGCGCACCTGGGCATCCCGCTCTCCGGCCTCCAGCCGCGCAGCCGCGCGCACGCCCGCGTCGGCCGTGCCGTCCGGGCCGCCGGCCTGGTCCGCCCGGCGACCGCCGAGCGCTTCCGCGAGCGGATGGTGGGCTTCTTCTCGGACGTCGATGTGCTCCTCACGCCGGTCGTGACCGGTCCACCGCTGCCGGCCCGGCCCTGGCACGAGCGCTCGTTCCTGGTCAACGTGACGGCCGACGCCCGCTGGGCCCCGTGGACGGCGGCCTGGAACCTGGCCGGCCTCCCGGCCCTCGTGCTGCCCGCAGGCACCCGCCCCACCGGCCACCCGCTGGCGGTCCAGCTCGCCGGCCCCCCGGGGGCCGAGAGGCGACTACTCTGGCTGGCCGGAGAGCTGGAGCGTCGGCAGCCCTGGCGCCGTCACGCGCCCGTCTTCGACCCCGCCGGGAACCCGTCCCCCGCTCCCGTCTGAGCACCATGGCGAGCGGCAACGTCGCCGTCGTCACGGATTGCACCCGGGCAGTGACGGCGTTGTCCGTATCGACATCTCGACATCTCCACCGCGGGCCCCGGCGCGACCGGCCGGCCCGGCAGACCGACAGGGATCACATTGGACCGTCTCGTCGTCCGCGGCGCCCGTGAGCACAACCTCAAGGACGTCCACATCGACCTGCCCCGCGACGCGCTGATCGTCTTCACGGGGCTGTCCGGCTCGGGGAAGTCCAGCCTGGCGTTCGACACGATCTTCGCCGAGGGCCAGCGCCGCTACGTGGAGTCGCTGTCGGCCTACGCCCGCCAGTTCCTGGGGCAGATGGACAAGCCCGACGTCGACTTCATCGAGGGCCTCTCGCCGGCCGTCTCGATCGACCAGAAGTCCACCAACCGCAACCCGCGGTCGACCGTCGGCACGATCACCGAGGTCTACGACTACCTCCGGCTGCTCTACGCGCGCGCCGGTCAGCCGCACTGCCCCAACTGCGGCAAGCCGATCTCCCGGCAGACCCCGCAGCAGATCGTCGACCAGGTGCTGGCCATGGAGGAGGGCACCCGCTTCCAGGTGCTCGCCCCCGTCGTCCGCGCCCGCAAGGGCGAGTACGTCGACCTGTTCAGCTCGCTGCAGACCCAGGGCTTCTCCCGCGTCCGCGTCGACGGCGTCGTCCACCAGCTCACCGACCCGCCGAAGCTGAAGAAGCAGGAGAAGCACACGATCGAGGTGATCGTCGACCGGCTCACCGTCAAGGAGAGCGCGAAGCGGCGGCTCACCGACTCGGTGGAGACCGCGCTCGGCCTGGCCGGCGGCCTCGTCGTCCTCGACTTCGTCGACCTGCCCGAGGACGACGCGCAGCGCGAGCGCACCTTCTCCGAGCACCTCGCCTGCGTGGACGACGGGCTGTCCTTCGAGGCGCTCGAGCCGCGGTCGTTCTCCTTCAACTCGCCGTTCGGCGCCTGCGTCGAGTGCACCGGCATCGGCACCCGCAAGGAGGTCGACCCCGACCTCGTCGTGCCCGACCCGGAGAAGACCCTGGCGCAGGGCGCGATCGCCCCGTGGTCCACGTCGATGAGCAACGAGTACTTCACCCGGCTGCTCACCGGCCTGTCCCAGCAGCTCGGCTTCTCCATGGACGACCCCTGGGAGCGGCTGCCCGCGAGGGTGCAGAAGGCCGTGCTGCACGGCTCGCCCGACCAGGTGCACGTCCGCTACAAGAACCGCTACGGCCGCGAGCGCAGCTACTACGCCGCGTTCGAGGGGGTGCTGCCCTTCCTCGAGCGGCGGCACGAGGACACCGACAGCGAGTACATGCGGGACAAGTACGAGGGCTACATGCGCGACGTGCCCTGTCCCGTCTGCCACGGCACCCGGCTCAAGCCCGAGATCCTCGCCGTCAAGCTCAACGGCCGCTCGATCGCCGAGGTCACCGGGCTGTCGATCGGCGACGCCGCGGAGTGGCTGGGTGCCCTCGAGCTGGGCGAGCGGGAGCGGGCCATCGCCGACCGCGTGCTCCGGGAGATCCAGGCCCGGCTGTCCTTCCTCGTCGACGTCGGCCTGGACTACCTGTCGATGGACCGGCCGGCGGCGACCCTGGCCGGTGGCGAGGCGCAGCGGATCCGGCTGGCCACCCAGATCGGCTCCGGCCTGGTCGGCGTGCTGTACGTGCTCGACGAGCCCTCCATCGGGCTGCACCAGCGCGACAACACCCGGCTGATCGAGACCCTCGTGCGGCTGCGCGACATGGGCAACACGCTGATCGTCGTCGAGCACGACGAGGACACGATCAAGACCGCCGACTGGGTGGTCGACATCGGCCCCGGCGCCGGCGAGCACGGCGGTGAGGTGATCGTCAGCGGCACGGTCGACGAGCTGCTGGCCAGCGAGCGGTCGCTGACCGGCCAGTACCTGTCCGGGCGCAAGGAGATCGCCGTCCCGCAGGTGCGCCGCCAGCCGACCCCCGGCCGCGAGCTGGTGGTCAAGGGCGCCCGCGAGCACAACCTCAAGGGCGTCGACGTCACGTTCCCGCTCGGCTGCCTGGTCGGCGTGACCGGGGTGTCCGGGTCGGGCAAGTCCAGCCTGGTCAACGACATCCTCTACACGGTGCTGGCCAACCAGCTGAACCGGGCGCGGATGGTGCCCGGGCGGCACCGCACGGTCACCGGCCTGGAGCACCTGGACAAGGTCGTGCACGTCGACCAGTCGCCGATCGGGCGGACCCCGCGGTCCAACCCGGCCACCTACACCGGCGTGTGGGACCAGGTGCGCAAGCTGTTCGCCAGCACGTCGGAGGCGAAGATGCGCGGCTACCAGCCCGGCCGCTTCTCGTTCAACGTCAAGGGCGGCCGCTGCGAGGCCTGCTCCGGCGACGGCACGCTGAAGATCGAGATGAACTTCCTGCCGGACGTCTACGTCCCCTGCGAGGTGTGCAAGGGCGCTCGGTTCAACCGGGAGACCCTCGAGGTGCACTACAAGGGCAAGACGGTCGCCGAGGTCCTCGACATGCCCATCGAGGAGGCGGCCGACTTCTTCGCCGCCATCCCGGCCATCTCCCGGTACCTGCGCACCCTCACCGAGGTCGGGCTGGGCTATGTGCGGCTCGGCCAGCCGGCGACCACCCTCTCCGGCGGTGAGGCGCAGCGGGTCAAGCTGGCCAGCGAGCTGCAGAAGCGATCCAACGGCCGCAGCATCTACGTCCTCGACGAGCCCACCACCGGGCTGCACTTCGAGGACATCCGCAAGCTGCTGATCGTGCTGCAGGGCCTGGTCGACAAGGGCAACTCGGTGATCGTCATCGAGCACAACCTCGACGTCATCAAGAGCGCCGACTGGCTGATCGACATGGGTCCCGAGGGCGGGTTCCGCGGCGGCACCGTCGTCGCCGAGGGGCCGCCGGAGTTCCTCGCCACGGTCCCGGAGAGCCACACCGGCCGGTACCTGGTCCCGATGCTCGACCCCGACGCCGTGGCCGCCGCGGCGGTGCCGAAGAAGCGGGCGCGCAAGAAGGCCAGCTGAACCGCGGGCCGGGCCGGTCCGGACGCCAGCCGTCCGGCCCAGCCCGGCCCCGCCCGGCCCGGCCCGGGCCCTCGTTCCGGTCACCCCTCGTCGCTACCGTCGACCGGCGGACGGGAACGGAGGTGGCGAGGTGGCCGAGCAGCGGACCTACCCGCACGGTGTGACCTGCTGGATCGACACGGAACAGCCCGATCCGGCCGAGGCGGCCCGCTTCTACGCCGGCCTCTTCGGCTGGACGCTCACCGACGTGGTGCCGCCGGACGCGCCGGGGACCTACCTCATCGCCACTCTCGGCGGGCAGGACGTCGCCGCGATCGGCCCCACGACGTCGGGCACCGCGGCGTGGCACACCTACGTCGCCGTCGACGACGCGGACGCGACGGCGGCCGCGGTGACCCGGCTCGGCGGCACGGTTCACGCCGGTCCCGAGGACGCCGGGCCCGGCGGCCGTGCGGCCACGTGCACCGACCCCCTCGGTGCGGGGTTCCGGCTCTGGCAGGCCCGGCGCCGCCCGGGGGCGCAGCTGGCCAACACGCCGGGCGCCTGGAACTTCAGCGACCTCCACACACCCGACCGCGACGCCGCGATGGCCTTCTACGGGCCGCTGTTCGGCTGGCTCGCCGTGGACATGGAGCAGGGGGCCGGCACGATGATCCAGGTCCCGGGGTACGGCGACCACCTGGCGGCCACCGTGGACCCGGGCATCCACGAGCGGCAGGCGTCGGCGCCGCCGGGGTTCGCCGACGTCATCGGGGGTGTGGTGGTGGTCCCGGCGGGAGAGCCGGCCCGCTGGCACGTCACCTTCACCGTGGCCGACCGCGACGCCAGCGCCGCCACCGCCGAGCGGCTCGGCGCGGCGGTGCTGACCTCCTCGGACGACCTGTGGACACGGAACGCACTCGTGCGCGACCCCCAGGGAGCGCAGTTCACGATCGCCCAGTTCACCCCGCCGGACGGCGAGTGGTGAGCCCGCCGGTCGCCCGCTGAGCGGCGGTCGGGCACCCCGGGCGAGGATGGCCGGGTGTCCGACCCCGCGCGCACCCACGACCTGGTCATCTACGGCGCCACCGGCTTCGTCGGCCGGCTGCTCGCCGCCTACCTGGCCGAGGCCGCGCCGGCCGGCCTGCGCATCGCGCTGGCCGGCCGGTCCCGGAGCCGGCTCGAGCAGGTGCGCGCCGGGCTGCCGGCGGCCGCCCGCGACTGGCCGCTGGTCGAGGCGGACTCCACCGACGCCGCCTCGCTCGCCACCCTGGCCGCCTCGACGCGGGTGCTGGCCACCACGGTCGGCCCGTACATCCGCCACGGGCTGCCCGTCGTCGAGGCCTGCGCCCGGGCCGGCACGCACTACGCCGACCTCACCGGCGAGGTGCTGTTCGTCCGCCGGGCGATCGACCGCACCGACACGGTCGCCCGCGACACCGGTGCCCGGATCGTGCACGCCTGCGGCTACGACTCCATCCCCTCCGACCTCACTGCGCTGCTGCTCGCCGAGCGGGCGCGGGCCGACGGCGCCGGCGGCCTGCGCGACGTCCAGCTCGTCGCCACCGCGCGCGGCGGCTTCAGCGGCGGCACCCTCGACTCCGCCCGCGCCCAGTTCGAGGAGATGCGCCGCGACCCCGCGGCGCGCCGGCTGGTCGGCGACCCGTTCGCGCTCAGCCCCGACCGCGACGCCGAGCCCGACACCCGCCAGCCGCGCGACGTCGGTCCGCCCTCGCGCACCCCGGACGGCCGGTGGACGGCGCCCTTCGTCATGGCCCCGTTCAACACCCGCATCGTCCGGCGCAGCAGCGCGCTGCAGGGCTGGTCCCACGGCCGCGGGCTGCGCTACGGCGAGGTGATGGGCTGCGGGCGGGGTCTCCCCGGTGCCGCGACGGCCACCGCGGTCACCGCGGGGCTGGCCGGCTTCTTCACCGCGATGGCACTGCCGCCGACCCGCGCCGTGCTCGACCGGGTGCTGCCCGAGCCGGGCACCGGGCCCAGCGAGCAGACCCGGGCCCGGGGCTGGTTCCGCAGCGTCGTCGACGCGACCACCGAGAGCGGGCGGCGGTACCGCGCCACCGCCGCCGGCCGGGGCGACCCCGGCTACGCCGCCACCGCCGTCATGCTGGGCGAGACCGCGCTCGGGCTGGCCCTGGACGGCGACCGGCTGCCCGGCCGCGCCGGCTCGCTCACCCCGGCCACCGCGCTCGGGTCCGTGCTGGTGGACCGGCTGCGCGCCGCCGGGCACACCTACGAGGTCACGGAGACCTGAACGGGTGACGCCGGCGGACTTGAGCGCGGGGCGACCCGCGCCCTACCCTCCGTGTGACCGACGTCACGCGGCGCTGCCGGCGTGACGGGTCCCCGATCGAGGAGGAGCCGGTGACCGCGCTCACGCCCGACTGTGACCCGGACCTGTCGAACTGCGGCTCGCCGACGTCCCCACCCGGTGGCGGCGTGCGGTCCACGGTCGTCCTCCTGGCCCTGGTGACCGTCGCGGCGCTCGCCGTCACCGGCGAGGAGGTCCCGGGCGCGGTGGCCTTCCTCGCCGGTGGCGTGGGCGCGCTCGCGGCCCTCGTGCTGGCCCGACGGGCGGTGCGGCTCACCGGGCGGGCCGGCGCCGCCCTCGCGGCGCACCGGCCGCGGGCCGGGGCGGTGCACCGGTCGCGTCCGGTCGGCTGACCACGGCGAGCCGGGGCCACCCTGCGCGGGCGGGCGCGAGCGGGCAGGCTCCCCGTCTAGGACGCGTCCGAGGAGGCCCGCCCGATGACCAGCCCCCGTCACCTGGACCGAGGCCGCCGACGGCGTCCGGCTCGCCGAGCGCCGCTGGACGCCCGACGGCCCGGTGCGGGGCGCCGTCCAGGGGGTGCACGGGCTCTCCGAGCACGCCGGCCGCTACGAGCGGCTGGCCCGGGCGCTCACCACCCAGGGGTTCGCCGTGGCCGCCCTCGACCACCGGGGGCACGGGCTCACGGCGGGGTCCACCGGCCCCGGCGGCTTCGGCGAGGGCGCCACCAGCGACGCCGTCCTCGACGACGTCCGGGACCTGGGGGAGCGGCTGGCCGCCGGCCACCCCCGCGTCCCGCGCTTCCTGCTCGGCCACTCGCTGGGCTCGGCGGTCGCGCTGGCCTCCGCCGAGCGGGACGGCGCGGACCTGGCCGGCCTGGTGCTGTCCGGGCCCATCGGCGTCGCACCGCAGCTGGCCGCGGCGGTGCCGCAGCTGGAGGCGGCCGTCGCCGGCGGCCTGGGGGAGCAGCCGATGGACGCCCTGGGTGCCTTCACGCCCCCTTCGAGCCGGCCCGCACGCCCTACGACTGGCTCAGCCGCGACCCGGGGGAGGCCGACGCCTACCTGGCCGACCCGCTGTGCGGCGACCACGTCCCGCCCACGTACCGCTACGGCGCCGGCATGTTCGCGCTGGTCACCCGCGCGGCGAGCCCCGAGGGTGTGGCCGGCCTGCCCCGCGGGGCTGCCGGTGCTTCTGCTCGCCGGGCAGCGCGACCCGGTGGGCGGGACGGACGCCGCCCAGGTCGCCGCGCCGGCCGACCCGCTGCGCGACGGCGGCCTGCCGGTGGAGCTGCGGGTCTACCCCGACGCCCGGCACGAGGTGTTCAACGAGACCAACCGCGACGAGGTGACCGGCGATCTGCTCGGTTGGCTGGGTGCCCGGCTCGGCGGCTGAGCCCTCACCCGCGCCGGGCGCCTCTGCCCGGCGGCCGGGCGACGAGCGGTCGTCGGCGGCCGTCCGGGGCGCCGGCGTCCCTGACCGGGCCTCGACCTCCTGCCAGAACGCGTCGACGCGGGCGTTCCAGCGGTCGGGCACCTCCTGGAACGGCTGGTGGGCCTCGGTGTCCCACAGCTCGAACCGCGCACCCGGGATCGCGCGGGCCACCACCCGGCCGAGCTCCGGACGCCCGACGAGATCGACGCCGCCGACGAGGACGAGGGTCGGCGCGGTCACCTGCCGCAGCCGGTCGGTGGTGTCGTGGTCGACCAACGCGTCGAGGTAGCGCTGCAGGTCCTCCGCCGGCTGCTTGTGCGGGAAGGCGATCACCTCCTCGACGAAGGCCTCCACCGTGCCGTCGGCATGGGCCCGGGGCGTGTAGACGTCGAGCCAGAACCCCTCGAGGAACTCGCGCTCCCCGGGGGCCGCGGCCGCCAGCCGGCCGGCGAACCGCAGCCAGGTGCGCAGGTAGCGGTCCGGCCGGGCCCAGGTCCCCTGCAGCACCAGGCTCCGCACCAGGTCCGGACGGCGCAGCGCCAGCTCCTGGGCAGCGATGCTGCCACCGGAGAAGCCGGCCACGTGGGCCGACGCGATCCCCAGCGCATCCAGGACGGCGGCCGCGTCCTCGGCCATCATTGCCACGGTCAGGGGCTCGTCCGGCATCGCCGTCCGGCCGGCCCCCCGGTTGTCGAAGGCGGTCAACCGGTAGCGGTCGGCCAGCCCGTCCAGCTGGAACGACCAGGACTCCACGGTGTCCCCGGCTCCGCCGATCAGCAGGACGTCGGGACCGGAGCCCACCTGCTCCACCCAGGTGTCGAGCGAACCCGCCCGCACGTGTCGGCCCATGCCGTCCTCCTCCCCGGGCGCGGCCGACGCACGTGCTGCACACGGATATGCAGCACCGCAACCCCGGGATCGCTGTGGCCCATCGACGTGCGCGATGTGCCCGGTCGAGGCTCGTTCCGGGCGCCGCGGACGGGCAAGGGGCGGAGGGCCTGGGGGAGATCACACGGATGTCATCTCGCGGACACCCGCGGACGGCGGACCGTCGTCCGGCCCACCTAACCTGGGGTGCATGCCCGACCCGTCCACGTACCGACCGGCGGTCGGGAGCGTCCCGGAGTCCCCCGGCGTCTACAAGTTCCGCGACCCCAACGGCCGGGTCGTCTACGTCGGCAAGGCCAAGAACCTCCGCCAGCGGCTGAACAGCTACTTCGCCGACGTCGCGGGCCTGCACCCGCGCACCCGGCAGATGGTGACGACGGCGGCCGCCGTCGAGTGGACCGTCGTCGGCACCGAGGTCGAGGCCCTCCAGCTCGAGTACAACTGGATCAAGGAGTTCGACCCGCGGTTCAACGTCCGGTACCGCGACGACAAGAGCTACCCGAGCCTGGCCGTGACGCTCAACGAGGAGTACCCGCGGCTGCAGGTGATGCGCGGCCCGAAGAGGAAGGGCGTGCGCTACTTCGGCCCCTACGCGCACGCCTGGGCCATCCGGGAGACGCTCGACACCCTCACCCGGGTCTTCCCGGCCCGCACCTGCTCCACCGGCGTCTTCAAGCGCGCCGGGCAGATCGGCCGGCCCTGCCTGCTCGGCTACATCGGCAAGTGCGCCGCGCCCTGCGTCGGCCGGGTCTCCGCCGAGGAGCACCGGCGGATCGTCGACGGCTTCTGCGACTTCATGGCCGGCCGCACCGACCAGATGGTCCGCCGCCTCGAGCGCGAGATGGCCGAGGCCGCCGAGGCGATGGAGTACGAGAGGGCCGCCCGGCTGCGCGACGACCTCGGCGCGCTCAAGCGGGCGATGGAGAAGCAGGCCGTCGTCCTCGGGGACGGCACCGACGCCGACGTCGTCGCCTTCGCCCAGGACGAGCTCGAGGCCTCGGTGCAGGTCTTCCACGTCCGCGGCGGGCGGGTCCGCGGTCAGCGCGGCTGGATCGTCGACAAGGTCGAGGCGGTCACCACCGGCGAGCTGGTCGAGCAGTTCCTGCTGCAGGTCTACGGCGGCGTCGACGAGGCGACCGGCGTCGGCGAGGCGGGGGAGGCGGTGCCCAAGGAGGTGCTGGTCCCCGAGCTGCCCGACGACGCGGACGTGTACGAGGAGCTGCTCAGCGAGCTCCGGGGCAGCCGGGTCAGCCTGCGGGTGCCGCAGCGGGGCGACAAGCGCGCCCTGCTGGAGACGGTGGAGCGCAACGCCAAGGAGGCCTTCGCCCGGCACCGGGTCAGGCGGGCCAGCGACCTGACCGCCCGCTCGCTGGCGCTGTCGGAGCTGCAGGAGGCGCTCGAGCTGCCGGAGGCGCCGCTGCGGATCGAGTGCATCGACATCTCGCACGTCCAGCAGACCAACGTCGTGGCGTCGATGGTGGTGTTCGAGGACGGGCTGGCGAAGAAGTCGGACTACCGGCGGTTCTCCGTCCAGCAGGGCACCGACGACACCGCCGCGATGGCCGAGGTGGTCCGCCGCCGGTTCGCCCGCCACCTCAAGGAGGAGGCCGACCGGAAGGACGAGCAGGGGGTCGCGGCCGAGGAGGGCCGGCCGCGCCGGTTCGCCTACCCGCCGAACCTGCTGGTCGTCGACGGCGGCGCGCCGCAGGTCGCCGCGGCCGCCCGGTCGCTCGACGAGCTCGGCGTCGTCGACGTCGCCGTCTGCGGGCTGGCCAAGCGGATGGAGGAGGTGTGGCTGCCCGGCGAGTCCGACCCCGTCGTCCTGCCGCGCACGTCCGAGGCGCTCTACCTGCTGCAGCGGGTGCGGGACGAGGCGCACCGGTTCGCGATCACCTACCACCGGCAGAAGCGGTCGACCACCATGCTGGTCTCGCTGTTGGACGACGTCCCCGGGCTCGGGGAGACGCGGCGGAAGGCGCTGATGAAGCAGTTCGGGTCCCTCAAGCGGCTGCGGGCCGCCACCGTCGAGGAGCTGGTGGCGGTGCCCGGCATCGGCCGGCGGACGGCGGAGGCGGTGCTCGCCGCGGTCGCACAGCCGGAGGTGGGGGAGGCGGCGGAGGTGCAGCCGGAGGTGGGGGAGGCGGCGGAGGCACAGCCCGAGGACGGTGCCGCCCAGCCCGAGGACGGCGCCGCCGCACCCGCCGAGGAGATCGTCGAGACGACGACCGAGACCGTCGAGACGACGACCGCCCCGGCCGACCCGGCCGAGCGCGGCACCCCCCGCAGCGGCTCCGGCGCCACGGCCGAGGTCGGACTGGTGGCCTCGTGAGCGAACGGGCCGAGACCGTCGCCCAGGACACCGCACGCCGCGACACCCCGCACCTCGCGGTGCCCCACGGCGTCCCGGGTCACCCGCACACCGACGTCCCGCCGCCGCTCGACGCGTCCTCCACCGAAACCGCGCCGCTGGACGTCGTCGTGGTCACCGGACTCTCCGGCGCCGGCAAGAACAGCGCCGGGCGGGTGCTGGAGGACCTCGGCTGGTTCGTCGTCGACAACCTGCCGCCGGCGCTGCTGCTGCCGATGGTCGAGCTCGGCGCGCGCGGCGACGTCCGCCGCTTCGCCGCCGTCGTCGACGTGCGCAGCCGGGCCTTCTCCAGCGACCTGCAGGAGGCGATCCGGGTGCTCGCGGAGGCCGGGCACCGCCCGCGGGTGGTCTACGTGCACGCGCGCGACGAGGTGCTGGTCCGCCGCTACGAGTCCAACCGGCGCGAGCACCCGCTCCAGGGCAGCGGCACCCTCATCGACGGCATCACCGCCGAGCGGGCGCTGCTGACCGGCATCGCCGGCGAGGCCGACCTGTGGGTGGACACCAGCGACCTCAACGTCCACCAGCTCCGCGCCACGCTGGAGAACGCCTTCGCCCGTGAGGGCAAGACGCCGCCGCTGACCGCGACCGTGCTCAGCTTCGGGTTCAAGTACGGCCTGCCGCTGGACGCCGACCTCGTCGTCGACGCCCGCTTCCTGCCCAACCCGCACTGGCTGCCCCACCTGCGCCCGCACACCGGCCAGGACCCGGACGTGCGCGACTACGTCCTCGGCCAGGACCACGCCCGGCCGTTCCTCGACCGCTACACCGACGTGCTGCGGCTGCTCATCCCCGGCTACCGTCGCGAGGGCAAGCGCTACCTGACCCTCGCCGTGGGCTGCACCGGCGGCAAGCACCGCAGCGTCGCCATCGCCGAGGAGTTCGCCCGCCGGCTGCGCGCCGACGGCGTCGACACCGCCGTCCAGCACCGCGACCTGGGCCGCGAGTAGTGGCGGCGCAGCCCACCCCGCCCGCCGCCCGGCCGCCCCGCGTCGTCGCCTTCGGCGGCGGTCACGGCCTGGCCGCCGCGCTCGCCGCCTGGCGCCGGCTCACCCCGCACCTCACCGCGGTCGTCACCGTCGCCGACGACGGCGGCTCCTCCGGGCGGATCCGCCGCGAGATGCCCGTGCTGCCCCCCGGCGACCTGCGCATGGCACTGACCGCGCTGGCCGGGGAGGACCCCGACACCCGGCAGATGGCGACGCTGCTGCAGCACCGCCTCGGCGGCAGCGGCGTGCTCGCCGGCCACCCCGTGGGCAACCTGGTGCTCACCGGGCTGACCGAGCTGCACGGCGGGGACACCGTCCGGGCGCTCGACGACCTGTGCCGGATGCTCGGCGCCTGCGGGCGGGTGCTGCCGATGGCCGACGTCCCCCTGGACCTGATCGCGACGGTCGAGAGCACCGACCCCGACGACCCCCGGCGCACCCGCCGGATCCGCGGGCAGGTGGCGATCGCCACGACACCGGGCCGGGTGCGCGACATCCTGGTCTCCCCGGCCGACCCGCCGGTGGCCCCCGCCGTCCTCGACGCCATCGCCACGGCCGACGTCGTCTCGCTCGGCCCGGGCTCCTGGTACACGTCGGTGCTGCCGCACCTGCTGGTGCCGCGGCTGCGGGCCGCGCTCACCGCGAGCAGCGCCCGCGTGGTCGTCGTCCTCAACCTCGAGCCGCAGCCGGGGGAGACGGACGGCTTCTCGCCGGAGGAGCACCTCACCGTGCTGCAGGGCCACCTGGGCGGAGTGGCGTTGCACACGGTGATCGCGGACCAGGAATCGGTTGTTGACCGCTGTGGTCTCCTTTCAGCGGTACGTGAGTGCGGAGCCGAGCTCGTGCTGGCCCCGGTCGCCGAGGACGGCGGCGTGCCGCGGCACGACCCGGCGCGCCTGGCCGGAGCACTCCGGGAGGCGCTCGGGACGCGGCAGGGCATGGACGTCAGCGGGCGCGTGCCGCAACCTCACGTACCGGAACCGGTACGCGGGGGAGACGAAGGGAACGCCGCACATGGGGCTGGTTGAGCCCGGGGGAACGTGGGGGTGGACGGCATGGCGATGACGGCCATGGTCAAGGACGAGCTGTCGCGTGTGGAGTGCACGAAGACCTCCGAGCGCAAGGCGGAGGTCACCGCGCTGCTGCGGTTCAGTGGTGGCCTGCACATCGTCGGTGGCCGGGTGGTCATCGAGGCGGAGCTGGACACCGGGTCGGTGGCCCGCCGGCTGCGTCGCGACATCAGCGAGGTCTACGGCTACACCAGCGGCGTCAGCGTGCTGGCCGGCGGCAACATCCGCCGCGGGGTGCGCTACCTGGTCCGCATCGCCAAGCACGGCGAGGGGCTGGCCCGGCAGACCGGGCTGGTCGACCAGCGCGGCCGGCCCGTGCGCGGGCTGCCGCCGTCGGTGGTCAGCGGCGGCATCAACGACGCCGAGGCCGCCTGGCGCGGGGCCTTCCTGGCGCACGGCTCGCTGACCGAGCCCGGCCGCTCCTCCTCGCTGGAGGTCACCTGCCCGGGCCCCGAGGCCGCGATGGCGCTCGTGGGCGCCGCCCGCCGGCTCGGCATCGCCGCCAAGGCCCGGGAGGTCCGCGGCGCCGACCGGGTGGTCGTGCGGGACGGCGACGCGATCAGCGCGCTGCTGACCCGGATGGGCGCCCACGACGCCGTGCTGGCCTGGGAGGAGCGGCGGATGCGCCGCGAGGTCCGGGCGACCGCCAACCGGCTGGCCAACTTCGACGACGCCAACCTGCGCCGCTCGGCCCGCGCCGCGGTCGCCGCCAGCGCCCGGGTGGAGCGTGCACTGGAGATCCTCAACGGCGACGCCCCCGAGCACCTGCTGGTCGCCGGCCGGCTGCGCCTGGAGCACGGGCAGGCGTCGCTGGAGGAGCTCGGCCAGCGCGCCGAACCGCCGATGACCAAGGACGCCGTCGCCGGCCGGATCCGCCGGCTGCTGGCCATGGCCGACAAGCGCGCCAAGGACCTCGGCATCCCGGACACCGAGTCCGTCGTCACCGAGGACATGCTCACCCAGTAGCGGGCGCGGGGACGACGGCCGCGGGGGTCGCCGTCAGGGGGACGTGCCCACCCAGCAGCGGGTCGTGGGCGACGTGGGAGCCCGGGCGGGTCCCCGCGCCGCCCGGCCGGGCCGCGGCTCCCGCCGCGTGCCGGTGCCCGCTCCGGGAAGCGGACGAAACCGGCCTCGATCCTGGACCGGACGACCGGGACGCTGGCCGATAGGGTCGTCGCAGATCGCGGCCGCGCGCCCGCGCGGTCGATCGACGCGACAGACCGATCGAGCAGATGGAGGTCAGCTGTGACCGTACGGGTGGGGATCAACGGGTTCGGCCGCATCGGGCGCAACTTCTGGCGGGCCGCCGCGGCCAGCGGCAAGGACGTCGAGATCGTGGCGGTGAACGACCTGACCAGCCCCGAGGTGCTGGCGCACCTGCTCAAGTACGACAGCATCCTGGGCGTGCTGTCCGAGGACGTCGCCGCCGACGGCGAGGGCATCAAGATCAGCGGCAACACCATGAAGGTGCTCTCGGAGCGCGACCCGGCCAGCCTGCCGTGGGGCGACCTGGGCGTCGACGTCGTCGTCGAGTCCACCGGGTTCTTCACCAAGGCCGACGACGCCCGCAAGCACGTCGACGCCGGCGGGGCCAAGAAGGTCGTCATCTCGGCGCCGGCCACCGGCGACGACCTGACCATCGTCATGGGCGTCAACCACGAGAAGTACGACGGCTCGCAGACGATCATCAGCAACGCGTCCTGCACGACGAACTGCCTGGCCCCGCTGGCCAAGGTGCTCAACGACAGCTTCGGCATCGAGCGCGGGCTCATGACCACGATCCACGCCTACACGGCGGACCAGAACCTGCAGGACGGCCCGCACAAGGACCTGCGCCGCGCCCGCGCGGCCGCGCTCAACATGGTCCCCACCAGCACCGGCGCGGCCAAGGCGATCGGCCTGGTCCTCCCCGAGCTGCAGGGCAAGCTCGACGGCTACGCCGTGCGCGTCCCGGTGCCCACCGGCTCGGCCACCGACCTCACCGTCCAGCTCTCCCGCGAGGTGCCGGCCGACGAGATCGACGCCGCCTACCGGGAAGCCGCCTCCGGCCCGCTGGCCGGGATCCTCAAGTACACCGACGCCCCGATCGTCTCCTCCGACATCGTCACCGACCCGGCGAGCTGCATCTACGACAGCAAGCTGACCAAGGTCTTCGGCCCGATGGTCAAGGTCCTGGGCTGGTACGACAACGAATGGGGCTACTCGAACCGGCTCGTCGACTCGGTCGAGCTCGTCGGCCGCTCGCTCTGACCGACGCCATGCGTTCCCTCGACGACCTGCTCGCCGAGGGCGTCTCGGGTCGGCGCGTGTTCCTGCGCGCCGACCTGAACGTCCCGCTGGACAAGACCACCCGGGCCATCACCGACGACGGCCGGATCCGCGCCAGCCTGCCCACGCTGCAGGCGCTGCGCGACGCCGGCGCCCGCGTCGTGGTCGCCGCCCACCTGGGCCGGCCCAAGGGTGCGCCGGACCCGCAGTACTCGCTGGCGTCGGTCGCCGCGCGGCTCGGGGAGCTGCTCGGCACCGACGTCCCGCTGGCCGCCGACGTCGCCGGGGACGACGCCCAGGCCAAGGCCGGCGGGCTGGGGGACGGCGACGTGCTGCTCCTGGAGAACGTGCGCTTCGAGGCCGCGGAGACGTCGAAGGACGACGCCGAGCGGGGCGGGCTGGCCGACCGGTTCGCCGCCCTCGCCGACGTCTTCGTCGACGACGCGTTCGGTGCCGTGCACCGCAAGCACGCCTCGGTGTACGACGTCGCGCTGCGGCTGCCGCACGTGGCGGGGCGACTGGTGGCCACCGAGCTCGACGTGCTCACCCGCCTGACGCAGGACCCCGAGCGGCCCTACGTCGTGGTGCTCGGCGGCTCGAAGGTCAGCGACAAGCTGGCCGTCATCGAGGCGCTGCTGCCCAAGGTCGACCGGCTGCTGGTGGGCGGCGGCATGTGCTTCACCTTCCTCGCCGCACAGGGCCATGGCGTGGGCAAGTCGTTGCTGGAGGCCGACCAGGTCGACACCTGCCGTCGGCTGCTCGACGAGGCCGGCGACCGGATCGTGCTGCCGGTCGACGTCGTCTGCGCACCCGAGTTCAGTGCCGAGGCGGCGACGACGACCGTCCAGGTCGACCAGATCCCCGACGACCAGTTAGGGCTGGACGTCGGCCCGCGCACCGTGGAAGCCTTCGGCCGCGAGCTGGGCGGTGCCCGCACCGTCTTCTGGAACGGCCCGATGGGGGTCTTCGAGCTCGCGCCGTTCCAGGCCGGCACCCGCGGGGTGGCCCAGGCGGTCGGCGCGGTCGACGGCCTGTCGGTCGTCGGCGGTGGCGACTCCGCGGCGGCGGTGCGCCAGCTCGGGCTCGACGAGGCCGCCTACGGCCACATCAGCACCGGCGGCGGCGCGTCGCTGGAGTACCTCGAGGGCCGGGAGCTGCCCGGCCTCGCGGTGCTGGCCGACTGAGCGAGGAGGACGGACATGGCACGCAAGGGCACCCCGGCCCGCCGTGAGGGGCGCCGGCCGCTGATCGCCGGCAACTGGAAGATGCACCTCACCCACCTCGAGGCCATCGGCCTGGTGCAGAAGCTGGTCTTCAGCCTCAAGGAGCCCGAGCTGGAGGCGGCCGAGGTCGTCGTCCTGCCGCCGTTCACGGCGCTGCGCAGCGTGCAGACGCTGGTGGCCGGGGACAAGCTCGAGGTCGGCTACGGCGCGCAGGACCTCTCGGTGCAGGACTCCGGCGCGTACACCGGCGAGGTCAGCGGCGCCATGCTCGCCGCGCTGGCCTGCCGCTACGTCGTCATCGGCCACTCCGAACGGCGCGCGCTGCACGCTGAGGACGACGCCGTGGTGGCCGGTAAGGTGCAGGCGGCGCTCCGGCACGGCCTGGTGCCGATCCTCTGCGTGGGGGAGGGGCTGGAGGTCCGCCGCGCCGGCGAGCACGTCGCGCACTGCACCACCCAGCTCGACGCCGCGCTCGAGGGGCTGACCGCCGAACAGCTGACCGCGCCCGGTGAGGGCACGGGGATCGTCATCGCCTACGAGCCGGTGTGGGCGATCGGCACCGGCGAGGTCGCCACGCCCGAAGACGCTCAGGAGGTGTGCGGTGCCTTGCGGTCACGGCTCGCCGAGCGTTTCGGCGGCGAGACCGCAGGAATCGTCCGTATCCTCTACGGCGGGTCGGTGAAGGCCGCCAACACGGCCGGGATCCTGGCCGGGCCGGACGTCGACGGTGCACTCGTCGGTGGCGCCAGCCTGGACGCCGACGAGTTCGCGCAGATCTGTCGGACAGCCGCCGACGGCGGCTGACCGCCGCCGCCGGACAGGCGGGGAGCGGGTGGTGTGGACAGCACGCTGGAGCGGGGCCCGGCCTGGCTGCGGGGCACCCGCGGCCGGGTGGCCGGCATCGCCGCCGTCGTCCTGCTGGTGGTCGGGGTGGCGGTCAGCTGCGCGAACGCCGGTGAGGACGGCCCCTCGCTCCCCGTCTTCGGCGGCGGTCCCGACGCCGGCGTCACCGGCGTCCGGGCGCCGTCCGACGCCACCGGGGGCACGCTGCGGGTGGTGACCGGCGAGGTCGACAACCTCGACCCGCAGCGGTCGTACCTGCCCGGTGTGTGGAACCTCATGCGGCTCTACACCCGCACCCTGGTCACCTACTCCACCGAGCCCGGCCGCACCGGGGAGCTGGTGCCCGACCTGGCCACGGACCTCGGCACCACGCCGGACGGCGGCCTGACCTGGACGTTCACCCTGCGCGAGGGCGTCCGGTTCGAAACCGGCGCGCCGATCACCTCGCGCGACGTGAAGTACGGCATCGAGCGCTCCTTCGCCTCGGACGTCGTCGTCGGCGGCCCCACCCGCGTCGTCGAGCTGCTCGACGACCCGGCCAACCCCTATGCCGGCCCGTACCAGGACGAGACCTCCGGCCGGCTGGGCCTGGCCTCGGTCGAGACGCCCGACGACCGCGCCCTCACCTTCCGGCTGCGCTCGCCGCAGCCGGACTTCCCCTACGTCATGGCGCTGCCCTCGAGCAGCCCGGTGCCGGCCGACAGCGACACCGGCGCCGACTACGGCCGCGACCCGGTGTCCTCCGGCCCCTACGCGGTCGCCACGCAGGACGACGTCACCGGCATCGTGCTCGAGCGCAACCCGCAGTGGGACCCGGCGACGGACGAGGTCCGCACCGCGCTGGCCGACCGGGTCGTCGTGCGCACCGGGATGACCGGGGTGGAGCGGGACCAGGCGCTGCTGGCCGGCTCGGCCGACGTCGACGTCTCCGGTGCCGGCATCCAGGCGCCGACGACGGCCCGGCTGGGCGAGGACACCGGCGGTGAGGTCCCCCTGGGGGACCGGATCGACGAGGTCCCCAACAACGTCGTCCGCCTGCTGGCGCTGCCGACCGACGTGGCGCCGTTCACCGACCCCGCGTGCCGGGCCGCGGTCGCCGCCGTCGTGGACCGCGCCGCGGTGCAGGAGGTGCTGGGCGGGCCCGCGGAGGCGGAGCGCACGTCGCAGCTGTGGCCGAGCGGTGTGGCGGGCGGGCCGGAGGACCCCGACCCGGCCGCCGACCCGGCCGCGGCCGAGGAGGCGCTGGCCACCTGCGGGCAGCCGGCGGGCTTCGACACCGTGCTCGCCGTCCCGGACGCACCCGTCGGAGTGGCCGTCGCCGAGGAGGTCGCCGGGCAGCTGTCGCGCATCGGCATCCGCGCCGAGGTCCGGCCCCTGGACGCGCCGAGCTTCTACGCGACCGAGGTGGGCAACCCCGACCGCGTCCGCGACAACCGCATCGGCATCGTGCTGGCCACCTGGACCGCCGACTTCCCGACCCCCGGCTCGTTCCTCGTGCCGCTGGTCGACGGCCGGTCGGTGAGCACCGTCGGGAACACCAACTTCGCCCGGCTGGCCGACCCCGTGATCGACGGTCTGATCGACGCCGCCCGGGCGGCCGCCGGGGACCCCGAGGCCACCCGCGCCGCCTGGCGGGAGGTGGCGACCGCGGCCACCGCGACCGGTGCGTACGTGCCGCTGGCCGAGTCGCGCGTGCAGCTGCTGGCCGGCCAGCGGCTGCGCAACGGCGTGGTGATGGCGCCGTACACGAGCTACGACCTGGCGACCGCCGGCGTCCGCTGACCGGCCGGGCGCGACGGGTCGGTTACCCTCGGAGCATGGTCGAGCTGGTCCTCAACGTGCTGCTGGTGCTCACCAGCGTGCTCCTCGTGGTGCTGATCCTGCTGCACCGCGGCAAGGGCGGGGGCCTGTCCTCGATGTTCGGCGGTGCGGTCTCCTCGCAGCTGTCCGGGTCCTCGGTGGTGGAGAAGAACCTCAACCGGCTGACGGTTCTCATCGGGCTCGTCTGGACGGTCTGCATCATCGCCCTGGGCATCCTGCTCAAGGTCTGAAGAAGGACCCCGTCCTCCCCACCCTGCACGCGCTCGGGACGGGGCCGCGGCGAGCCTCTGGACGGGGGCCGTGCCAGCACGTCACCACGCTCGCGGCGGGACCCTGCAGGGGGCCGGGCCCTGACGCGCGGCCGTCCGAGCACGTGCCCGCGGTGAACGCCGAGGTCATCGGGACCAAAGTCCTCTCCGCGCCAAGATCGAGGCCATAGACTGCCCCGGCGGCCACTCGCGGCCGCCGACCGCTGAGAGGCACAGGGGGCACTGGTGGCTGGTGGTAACGCGATCCGCGGCACGCGGGTGGGCGCGGGCCCGATGGGCGAGGCCGAGCGCGGCGAGGCCGCGCCCCGCCGGCGGGTGCCGTTCTGGTGCGCCCAGGGGCACGAGACGCAGGTCTCCTTCGCCTCCGACGCCGAGGTGCCCGAGTTGTGGGACTGCCCGCGGTGCGGCCTGCCGGCCGGTCAGGACGAAGCGGCCCCGCCGCCCGCGCCGCGCACCGAGCCGTACAAGACCCACCTGGCCTACGTCCGCGAGCGGCGCAGCGACGCCGACGGCGACGCGTTGCTCGAGGAGGCGCTGGCCAAGCTCCGGGCCCGCCGCGGCGCCTGAGAGGACCTTCTGCCCACCCCCGCAGGAGGACCCCGTCCTCCTCACCCCTCGCAGGCTCGGGGTGAGCCTCGGGACGGGGCCGCGCGACGGCCCCCTGCGGAGGGGCCTGTAGGGGGCCGATGGCCTCACTCGTGTGGCGGGCGCGGATGCGGCAGGGCGGTGTACGCCACCCAGGCCGCCCGTTCCCAGTTCCAGTAGCAGCCCAGGTGCCCGGGCGGTAGCTCGCGGACGACGTCCCGCATCGGACGGGGTGTGCGGCGGAGGACCGGGGCGGAGTGCGTCATCGCGGGCTCCACGGGGAGGACGGCGGCCGGGCTGCCGCCGATCGTGGGCCGCAGTGTGCTCGCCGGCCGGCCGCCCCACCAGGGCCCCGGACCCGGCTGGGCTCAGCTGCGGGCGTCGAGCTCCGCGGCGGCCTCGGCGTCCAGCAGCCAGCGCGTCGCCCGGCGCCCGTGCACCCCGGCCGCGGGCAGCTCGTCCGGCGTGGCGCCGCTGGTCAGCGCGCGCGCCACGGCCGGTGACTTCGCCGAGCCGGAGACGAGCAGCCACACCTCCTCGGCGGCGTTGATCGCGGGGTAGCCCAGGCTCACCCGGGTCGGCGGCGGCTTGGGGCAGTCGCGCACGGCGACCACCGGGCGCTCGTCGGAGACCGCCGGCGTCCCCGGGAAGATGGATGCCACGTGCCCCTCGGGGCCCATGCCGAGCAGCAGCAGATCGATGCGGGGCAGCGGCTCGCCCTCCGGCGCCGCGGCGGCCAGCTGCCCGGCGTACCAGTCGGCGGCGTCCTCGGGCTCGGCGAAACCGGCGTCGGAGGCCGGCATCGCGTGGATGCGCTCCTCCGGGACGCCGGCCGGGTCCAGCAGCGCGCGCCGCGCCCCGAGCTCGTTGCGGTCCTCGTCGTCGGCCGGCACCCAGCGCTCGTCGCCCCACCAGACGTCGACGGCGGTCCAGTCCACCCGCTCGCGCGCCGGCTCTCGGACCAGGTCGGCGACCCGCTGGAGAACGGCGGTGCCGATGCCCCCGCCGGTGAGGACGACCGACGCCGTCCCGTGCACCGCCTGCGCCGCGGCCAGCCGGGCGACCAGCGCGGCGGCGACCGCGCGGGCCAGCCGGTCGGCGTCCGGCTCGATCACGACGTCCGGCACCTGGCCCTCCTGCAGGGGCCCGCTGCCAGCGTCCGAGCGGTGGGAGGCAGGAGGGTCCTCGCTCAGCCGGGCGGCGATCCGGTCGCCGGGCGGCAGCGTCACGGGACGGTCTGCCCGGCGTCACGAGCCCCCTGGTCGGGGTCGTCCACACCCTGCTGGGCTACGTCGTCGGTGCCCTCCGAGTCCGGCGGGACGGCCGGGAGCGTCGCGCCGCCGCTGCCGGCGTTCTCCTCGGCGGGGTCGAACCACACGTACTCGCGCACGGGGGAGCGGTACGCCAGGTCCGGGATGCCGGTCGTGGACTCCAGCGCCTCGGCGAACGGCTCGTCCGGGTCGAGCCGGCGCAGCTCCTCGCCGATGAGGTCGCCGAGCTGCCGGTCGGGCAGGGCCACCATCGCCTCCGGCCGGTAGGGCTGGGAGATGACCGCCCCGCCGCGCCGGTCGGCCTGCACCCGTACCTGCTCGTCCTGGTCGAGGTCGAGCGCCACGGCCGAGACACCGCTGGGCCCGGGCCGCTTCTCGCCGGACACCACCGGGATCTCGCAGCCGCACCGCGCGCTCAGCCAGCCGGCCAGCAGCAGCGCGGTGGCGGATCCGGGGTCGCCCTCGACCCGGCCGCCCAGCACCCGGACGGCCTCGCCACGGCGCCCGGACACCGCGTCGACCGACGAGGTCAGCGTGGAGCGCCACGGGGTGCTGCGGGTCCAGGCCAGGTCGGTGTCGCCCGGGGCGTAGTCCTCGGCACGGGCCCGCAGCGCGGCGAACTGGTCCTCGGCCATCGAGCTGTCGGTGATCCTCCGGTCGGCGATCACCGCGAGCGCGTCGGTGCACAGCTGGTCCGGCGGCGTGCCGTGCCACCAGGTCACCACGGGCGCGTCGGCGGCCAGCAGCGGCAGGACGACCGACTCGGCGTGCAGCGCGAGCCGGCCGTACATGCGCATGACCACGGCCTCGCCGGGGCCTAGCCGCCCGCCGATGAGCACCTCGGCGTCCAGTCGCGGGGCCGGGGCCTCGATCTGCCGGCGGACGACGATCAGCAGCCGGCAGGGGTGCTGCTCGGCGGCGGCGGTGGCGGCCTCCTCGGCCTCGGCCACCCGGTTCTCGTCGGCCACGACCACCAGGGTCAGCGCGACGCCGGAGAGCACGGCGCCGCCGGTGCGCCGCTGCGCGGCCAGCTCCTTGACCACCGCGGAGCCAGTGGTGTCCCAGAGCGTCGTCATGGTCGGTCCTCCTCGCTGAGCCGGCTCACGGTCGCCGCCACCGGCGGCCCTCGGCGGCCAGCATCTCGTCGGCCGCGCGCGGCCCCCACTCGCCGGCCCGGTAGGGCTGCGGCGTCGTCCCCGCCCAGAACTCCTCGAGCGGGTCGATCACCGCCCAGGAGGCCTCGACCTCGTGGTTGCGGGGGAAAAGAGTGGCGTCGCCGAGCAGCACGTCGAGCAGCAGCCGCTCGTAGGCCTCGGGGCTCGCCTCGGTGAACTGCTCGCCGTAGAGGAAGTCCATCGCGACGTCGCGGACCTCCATCACGCTGCCGGGCACCTTCGACCCGAACTTGAGGGTCATCCCCTCGTCGGGCTGCACGCGGATCACCAGCTGGTTGTTGCCCAGCTCCTCGGTGTCGGTGTCGGCGAAGGGCAGGTGGGGCGCGCGCTTGAACACCAGCGCGATCTCGGTGACCCGGCGGGGCAGCCGCTTGCCGGTGCGCAGGTAGAACGGCACGCCCGCCCACCGCCGGGTCTCCACGCCGAGCCGGACGGCGGCGTAGGTCTCGGTGGTGGAGTGCGCGTCGACGCCGTCCTCCTGCCGGTAGCCGGTGGCCCGCTGGCCGGCCAGCCAGCCCTGCTCGTACTGGCCGCGGACGGCGAAGGCGGCGAGGTCCTCGGGCAGCGAGACCGCGCGCAGCACCTTGAGCTTCTCGGTGCGGATCTCGTCGGCGGAGAACTCGACCGGCTCCTCCATCGCGGTGAGGGCGAGCAGCTGCAGCAGGTGGTTCTGCAGCACGTCGCGGGCGGCGCCGGTCTGCTCGTAGAACTGGGCCCGTCCGCCGATGCCGACGTCCTCGGCCATCGTGATCTGCACCGAGTCGACGTGGTGACCGTTCCAGACCGGCTCGAACAGCGTGTTGGCGAACCGCAGCGCCATGAGGTTCTGGACGGTCTCCTTGCCCAGGTAGTGGTCGATGCGGAAGACGTCCTCGGCGCTGAACACCGAGTCGACCAGCCCGTTGAGCGTGCGGCTGGAGGCCAGGTCCGTGCCGAACGGCTTCTCCACGACCACCCGGCGCCAGCGGTCGGGGGTGCTGTCGGCCATGCCGGTGCGCTGCATCTGCTTGAGCACCACCGGGAACATCGCCGGGGGGATGGACAGGTAGAACGCGGCGTTGCCGCCGATCCCGTGGGTGCCCTCGAGCTCGCCGAGGGTGGCGGCCAGCTGGTCGAAGGCGTTGTCCTCGTCGAAGGAGCCCTGCACGAAGCGCACGTTGCCGGCCAGCCGCTCCCAGACCTCTTCGCGCCACGGGGTGCGGGCGGCCTTCTGCGCTGCGGAGCGGGCCAGCTCGGCGAAGTCCTCGTCGCCCCAGTCCCGGCGGGCGAAGCCCAAGAGGGCGAAGTTGGTCGGCAGCAGCCCGCGGTTGGCGAGGTCGTAGACGGCCGGCAGGAGCTTCTTCCGGGCGAGGTCCCCGGTGATGCCGAAGACGACCAGGGCGCAGGGCTCGGGCACGCGGGGCAGCCGCCGGTCCCGCGGGTCGCGCAGCGGGTTGGGAATCATGGATTGTCCTCGGTGTCTGGAGGGGACCCGTCGACCGGCCCGGCGGTGCACCGGACGGCGGGGGAGTGCGGCACTGCGTCGATTGTCCGTCCCGGCTGGGCGCCCGCTCGGGTGGCGGGCCGGCGCGCCGCGGCGCACCGCGCACCGGCGGCGGCGCCCGGCCGCGACGGCGCGGGTCCCCGTGTGCCCGGCGGCGCGGCCGGGCACACGGGGACCCGAGGGGTCAGGCCTTGTCCTGCAGCTCGGTGCGCACCGACTCGGTGAGCTCGTCCCACGAGTCGACGAACTTCTGCACGCCCTCGTCCTCGAGCACGCGGAAGACGTCGTCGAGGTCGACCCCGGCGTCGGCGATCGACGTCATGACCGACGCGGCCTCGTCGTAGCTCTTCTGCACCGGGGTTCCGATGCTGCCGTGGTCGGCGAAGGCCTGGAGCGTCTTCTCGGGCATGGTGTTGACGGTTCCCGGCGCGACCAGCTCGCTGACGTACATCGTGTCGGAGTAGTCGGGGTTCTTCACGCCGGTGGAGGCCCACAGCGGCCGCTGCGGGCGGGCGCCCTTCGCCTCGAGGGCCTTCCAGCGGTCGGAGGAGAAGACCTCTTCGTAGGCCTGGTAGGCCAGCTGGGCGTTGGCCAGCGCGGCCTTGCCCTTGAGGGAGGGGTCGGCGCCGGCCTTGTCCAGCCGCTTGTCGATCTCGCTGTCGACGCGGGAGACGAAGAACGAGGCCACCGAGGCGATGCCCGACAGGTCGGCGTCGGCGTCCTCGGCCAGCCGCTGCTCCAGCCCGGAGAGGTAGGCGTCCATGACCGCCCGGTACCGCTCGAGGCTGAAGATGAGGGTGACGTTGACGCTGATGCCCCGCGCGATGGACGACGTGATCGCCGACAGACCCTCCTCGGTGGCCGGGATCTTGATGTAGAGGTTCGGCCGGTCGACCAGCCACCACAAGTGCGCGGCCTCCGCGGCCGTGGCATCCGTGTCGTGCGCGAGGCCGGGCGCGACCTCCAGCGACACCCGGCCGTCGCCGGGCTGCCGCTGCGCCACGGGTGCCAGCAGGTCGCAGGCGTCCCGGACGTCGGCGGCGGTGATGGTGCGCAGCGCCTCCTCCACGCTCACCTGGCGCACGGCGAGCGCGTGCAGTTGGTCGTCGTAGGACTCCGACCCGCTGATCGCCGCGGCGAAGATGGTGGGGTTGGTGGTGACGCCGACCACGGAGCGCTCGTCGACCAGCGACTGCAGCTTGCCGCCGTGGATCATGTCGCGGGAGAGGTCGTCGAGCCAGACGGCGACCCCGGCCGACGACAGCTCGGCCAGCTTCTCGTTCTGTGCCATGGTCACTTGCCCTTCTCGATGGGTGATCGTGTGGCCCCGTCCCGAGGCTCGCCGCGAGCTTGCGAGCGGTGAGGAGGACGGGGTCCTTCTCCGAGGGTCGCGGGGCGACAGGGTCCTTATCGGTCGCCGGTGGGGTGGGGGAGGCCCCCGGTGGCTGCAACCGGGCCGGCGGGGACGGCGTTCCCCGCCCGGGCGGCCTCGATCGACTCGCGGGCAGCGGCCACGACGGCCTCGTCGGTGAGGCCGAACTGCTCGTACAGCACCGAGTAGGCGGCGCTGGCCCCGTAGTGGGTGAGACCGACGATCCGGCCGGCGTCGCCGACGAACTCGCGCCACCCCATGGGCACGCCGGCCTCGACGCTCACCCGGGCCCGGACGGTGGGCGGCAGCACTTCGTCCTTGTACGCCTGGTCCTGATCGGCGAACCACTCGACGCACGGGACCGAGACCACCCGGGTGGGCACGCCGTCGGCCTCCAGGCGCTCGCGGGCCGCCACGGCGATCTGCACCTCCGAGCCGGTCCCGAGCAGAATCACCTCGGGGCTGCCGTTCGACGCCTCGGCCAGCACGTAGGCCCCGCGGGCCACGCCCTCGGCCGAGCCGAACTCCGAGCGGTCGAAGACCGGTAGGTTCTGCCGGGAGAGCAGCAGGCCGGCCGGGCGGTCGTTGTTCTCCAGCACGGTGCGCCAGGCGACGGCGACCTCGTTGGCGTCGGCCGGGCGGACGACGTCCAGCCCGGGGATCGCCCGCAGCGCGGCGAAGTGCTCGATCGGCTGGTGGGTCGGGCCGTCCTCGCCCAGGCCGATGGAGTCGTGGGTCCACACGTAGGTGACCGGCAGCTGCATGAGCGCGGCCAGCCGCACCGCGCCGCGCATGTAGTCGGAGAAGGTGAGGAAGGTGCCGCCGTAGATGCGGGTGCCGCCGTGCAACGCGATGCCGTTCATGATCGCGCCCATCCCGTGCTCCCGGACGCCGAAGTGCAGCGTGCGCCCGTACGGCCCGCCGGACCACATCTTGGTCTGCCGGTCGGCCGGCAGGAACGACGGCTCGCCCTTGACCGCGGTGTTGTTGCTCTCCGCGAGGTCGGCCGACCCGCCCCACAGCTCGGGGAGCACCGGGTACAGCGCGGCGAGCACCTCGCCGGAGGCCTTGCGGGTGGCCACGCCCTTCGGGTCGGCGTCCCAGCTGGGCAGCCGCGCGGCGAAGCCCTCGGGCAGGGTGCGGGTGCGCATCCGCTCGAGCAACGCGGCCGCGTCGGCGTTGTCCCGCTGCCAGGCGGCGAACCGCTCGTCCCACTCGGCGTGCTCCTTGCGGCCCTTCTCGACCACCGAGCGGGCGTGGGCCAGGACCTCCTCGTCGACGTCGAAGGTCTTCTCCGGGTCGAAGCCGAGGACCTCCTTGGTGGCGCGCACCTCGTCCTCGCCGAGCGCCGAGCCGTGCGCGGCGCCGGTGTTCTGCTTGTTCGGCGCCGGCCAGGCGATGACCGTGCGCAGCACGACGAGCGAGGGTCGGCCGGTCTCGGCCTCGGCCGCGGCGAAGGCGGCGTCGACCGCGGCGAGGTCCTCGCCGTCGTCGACGTGCTGCACGTGCCAGCCGTAGGCCTCGTAGCGCTTGCCGACGTCCTCGGTGAAGGCGACGTTCGTGTCGTCCTCGATGGAGATGTGGTTGTCGTCGTAGACGAGGACCAGGTTGCCGAGCTGCTGCGTCCCGGCCAGGGACGACGCCTCGCCGCTGACGCCCTCCTCCATGTCGCCGTCGGAGGCGAAGCACCAGATGGTGTGGTCGAAGAGGCTCTCGCCCTCGGGGGCGTCGGCGTCGAACAGGCCGCGCTCGCGGCGGGCGGCCATCGCCATCCCGACGGCGTTGCCGACGCCCTGGCCCAGCGGACCGGTCGTCGTCTCCACGCCGGGGGTGTGGTTGACCTCGGGGTGACCCGGGGTCCTCGAGCCCCAGGTGCGCAGGGCCTGCAGGTCCTCGAGCTCGAGGCCGTAGCCGGAGAGGTAGAGCTGGACGTAGAGGGTCAGGCTGCTGTGGCCCATGGACAGCACGAAGCGGTCGCGGCCCATCCAGTTCGGGTCGCTGGGGTCGTGCCGGAGCCACTTGTGGAACAGCAGGTAGGCGGTGGGGGCCATGCTCATCGCCGTCCCGGGGTGGCCGTTGCCCACCCTCTGGACGGCGTCCATCGCCAGCACGCGGGCGGTGTCGATCGCGCGGCGGTCGAGCTCCCCGAAGCCGTCCGGGAGCGTCGGGGAGGGCTGGCGCGGGTCGCCGGTGGGGGCGTCGGTGGCGGCCTCGGCCGGGGCCTCGGACTCGGTGCTCTGGGTTCCCATGTGTGTCGTGCTCCCTCGGGTCGGCCGTGCGGGTCCACCCGGGCGACGTGCGGCGACCTCGTCTGACCCGGGCGGACGACGGTGCCCGGCGCCAGCGACCGGCCTCGCGTCCGTCCCGGTCCGGTGCCCTGGACCAGGACGCACCGTCGTCGTCGACGTGGGCCCTACCCGCTGCGTGCGCAGCACCAACGTGATGGACCCTAGTGGTCCGCGCAGCGGACGAGACCCTCGTCATGCCGCCCGGGGAGGGGGGCGGCCGCGGGCTACAGTTGGGCCGTTCTCCCGTCCCCGGTCGAAAGGGACCCCGTGCTGTCCAGGTGCCCGGTGGTGCCCTGCGCGTGTGCCGCCGCCCGGTCGGTGGCCGCCCGGTGACGACGCTCTCCGAACGACCGGCCGTGCAGGCGGGCCGCCTGTCGGCCCGGGTGCGCGGCTACGTGGCGCTGACCAAGCCGCGGATCATCGAGCTGCTCCTGGTCACCACCCTGCCGGCGATGATGCTGGCCTCGGGCGGGCTCCCGCCGTGGGAGCTGCTGCTGGCCACGATGGCCGGCGGCACCCTCGCCGCTGCCGCGGCCAACGTCTTCAACTGCTGGTACGACCGCGACATCGACCGGCTCATGCACCGCACCGAGCGGCGACCGCTGGTCACCGGCGAGGTCACCCCGCGCGCGGCGCTGGTGTTCGGCCTGGTGCTCACCGTGCTGTCGATCGCGCTGCTGTACGCGGCGACGACACCTCTGGCGGCCTGGCTGGCCGCCGGCGCGATCCTCTACTACGCCGTCCTCTACACGATGGTGTTCAAGCGGTACACCCGCCGCAGCACCGAGTTCGGTGGTGTGCCGGGCGCGGCGCCGGTGCTCATCGGGTGGGCAGCGGTCACCGGGACCCTCGCCTGGCCCGCGGTGGTGTTCTTCGGCGTCGTCTTCTGCTGGCAGATGCCCCACTTCTGGGCGCTGGCGATGCGGTTCCGCGCCGACTACGCGCGTGCCGACGTCCCGATGCTGCCCGTGGTGGCCGGCCCGCTGTCGGTCGGCCGGCAGACCGTCGCCTGGACCTGGCTGACCGTCGCCGTCTCGCTGCTGCTGTGGCCCGTGGCCGACGGCTTCGGCATCGGGTGGGTCTACACCGGCGCGGCCGCCGTGCTGGGCCTGTGGTTCATCGTCGAGGCGCACCGGCTGCTGCGGCGGATCCGCGCGGGCGCGGAGGCCAGGCCGATGCAGCTGTTCCACATCTCGATCTCCTACATGGCGCTGCTCTCGGTCGCGATCATCGTCGACGTCCTGGTCTGAGCCGCGGCGGTCCGACATCGAGTGGTGGATCGGCGTGGTGACAGCCCCTCGGACACCACAGCGCCCCGCCACTCGACGCGGGAACGTGCTCTCGGGTCGGCTCTGACACGGGCGACGCCGAGATGCGTCTGAGGGCGGTCTCCCCGACCGGGTGACCGCCCTCGGGCGGACCTCAGTGCGAGGCGGCGACGGAGTGCGACGTCGCCTCCAGCGGAGCCTCGGACGCCGGCCCGCGGACCGACCAGACCAGGCGCGCGGTGAACGCCGTCACCAGCACCGCGCCGAGCATGTGCAGGAGCACCAGCGCGACCGGCAAGTCGGTGAGGTACTGCACGTAGCCGACGACGCCCTGCGCCAGCTGGACGACCAGCAGGTCGCGCGCGGCCCGCTTCACCCGGCCGGGGGCGTCGGTCGCGTACAGGGCCACGAGCAGCGCCACGGTTAGCCCGACGAGCAGGAACACCGCGTCGGCGTGCAGCCGGCTGATCAGCTCGACGTCGAAGCCCATCCGGTCGCCGGTCGGGACGTCGTCGGCGTCGACGTCCCCGCTGTGCGGTCCGCTCCCGGTCACCAGCGTGCCGAGCACCAGGACCACACCGGTGACGGCGGCGGTGCCGGCCACCAGCAGGGCGAGCGGACGGCGCAGCAGCGGCCGGCCCACCCCCGGCTCGCGGGAGCGCAGCCACAGCACGGTGGCCAGCGCGATGAGCACGATCGAGAGGAGGAAGTGCGCCGCGACCGTCCACGGGTCCAGGCCGGTGAGCACGGTGACCCCGCCGAGCAGCGCCTGCGCCGGGATGCCGAGGAACGTGAGGACGGCGAGCGGCCGCAGGTCCCGCCGACCGGACCGCCACACCGCGACGACGGTGGCGATGGCCACCGCGGCGAGGACGAACGTCAGCAGCCGGTTGCCGAACTCGATGACGCCGTGGCCGGCCAGTTCGGGCGTGGCGACGAAGCTCTCGCTGGTGCAGCGCGGCCAGGTGGGGCAGCCCAGCCCCGAGCCGGTGAGCCGGACGGCCCCGCCGGTGACGACGATCGCGCCGTTGGCGACGGCGTTGGCCAGGGCGAGCCGCGAGACGACGGCGGGGGAGACCGGCACGGCCCGATGCTAGCCGCGCGGGCCGACGCCCCCGGTCCGCCCGGAGCGGAGCGCGGAGCGGCGGGTACGGCCGGCTGGGGTCCGCCGTCGACCAGCCCGCGCCGGTCGGCGGCAACGGTGTGGACGCGCCGGCCCCATCCGGACGGCTCTCCTGCAGGGGCCGCCGTGAGCTCGCGAACGGTGGGGGGCAGGGGGGTCCTCGAGTTAGGTTCCCCTTGCTTGCACGCCGCCAGAATTAGGTGAGACTCGTGTTGTGGAAAGCGGCACGGTGCAGGTCGGCGGCGGGGTGGGCACCCCGCCGCGCCCCTCGCCGTCCCCCGAGGACGGGCGCACGCGGGACCGCGTCAGCGCCCTGCTGCTCGAGCACGGTCCGCAGACCGCGACCGAGCTCGCCGGGCAGCTCGGGGTCTCTCCGACCGCCGTCCGCCGCCACCTCGACGCCCTGGTGGCCACCGGCCGCGTCGAGGAGCGGCACGCGCCGGGCACTCCTCGCGGCCGAGGGCGCCCGGCCCGGCTGTTCCACCTGACCGACGCCGGCCGGTCGGCCTTCCCGCACGCCTACGACGACCTGGCGCTGACCGCGCTGCGGTTCGTCGCGGCGCACGGCGGGCCGGACGCCGTCCGCGCGGTGGCCGAGGCGCAGCTCGCCGGGCTCGAGCAGCGCTGCTCGGCCGCGGTCGAGGCCGTGACCGGCGCACCCGTCGACCGCGCCCAGGCCCTCGCCGGGGCGCTCACGGCCGAGGGCTACGCTGCCTCGGCCTCGGCGATCTCGGGCGGCGGCCAGCTGTGCCAACACCACTGCCCGGTCGCGCACGTGGCCGCGGAGTTCCCGCAGCTGTGCGAGGCCGAGACGGCGGTGATCGGCCGGCTCGTCGGCACGCACGTGCAGCGGCTGGCCACGATCGCCCACGGCGACGGGGTGTGCACCACGCACATCCCGGGACCGGTCCGCCGCAGGTATGACGCCCTGCGGCCCCGTCCGGAGGCTCACCCCGAGCGTGCGAGGGGTGAGGGGGACGGGGTCCTCAGTCACACGCGCGCGGGGAACAGATCGGGCCCCGCGAGCCCTGTACCTGACGAGCGCGCGGCGCACCGGCTCCGAGCCGGTGGGCGCCCCGCACCGTCCACCAGCAGCACCCCCACGAACGACCGGGAGAGGACGCCCGCATGACCAGCACCCAGCAGCCGGTGACGCTGACCCAGGACGAGCAGATCGAACAGCTCGGCCGGTACCAGTACGGCTGGGCGGACGCCGACACCGCCGGTTCCACCGCCAGGCGCGGGCTCAGCGAGGACGTCGTCCGGGACATCTCGGCCCGCAAGAACGAGCCCGAGTGGATGCTCGAGCGGCGGCTCAAGGCCCTCAAGCTGTTCGGCCGCAAGCCGATGCCCGACTGGGGGTCGGACCTGTCCGGGATCGACTTCCAGAACATCAAGTACTTCGTGCGCTCCACCGAGGCCCAGGCGACCTCGTGGGAGGAGCTGCCCGAGGACATCAAGAACACCTACGACAAGCTGGGCATCCCGGAGGCCGAGAAGCAGCGGCTGGTCGCCGGTGTCGCGGCGCAGTACGAGTCCGAGGTCGTCTACCACAAGATCCGTGAGGACCTCGAGGAGCAGGGTGTCGTCTTCCTCGACACCGACACCGCCCTCAAGGAGCACGAGGACGTCTTCCGGGAGTACTTCGGCTCGGTGATCCCCTCGGGCGACAACAAGTTCGCCGCGCTCAACACCGCGGTCTGGTCGGGCGGCTCGTTCATCTACGTGCCGAAGGGCGTGCACGTCGAGATCCCGCTGCAGGCCTACTTCCGGATCAACACCGAGAACATGGGCCAGTTCGAGCGGACGCTGATCATCGTCGACGAGGGCGCCTACGTGCACTACGTCGAGGGCTGCACCGCACCGATCTACAAGTCGGACTCGCTGCACTCCGCGGTCGTCGAGATCATCGTCAAGAAGAACGCCCGCTGCCGGTACACGACCATCCAGAACTGGTCGAACAACGTCTACAACCTGGTCACCAAGCGGGCGATCGCCCACGAGGGCGCGACCATGGAGTGGGTCGACGGCAACCTGGGCTCCAAGGTCACCATGAAGTACCCGGCGGTCTGGATGACCGGTGAGCACGCCAAGGGCGAGGTGCTCTCCATCGCCTTCGCCGGTGAGGGCCAGCACCAGGACGCCGGCGCCAAGATGGTGCACGCCGCGCCGAACACCTCCTCGACCATCGTGTCGAAGTCCGTCGCCCGGGGCGGCGGCCGCACCTCCTACCGCGGCCTGGTCCAGGTCGACGAGGGCGCGCACGGCTCGAAGTCGACGGTGAAGTGCGACGCGCTGCTGGTCGACACGATCAGCCGGTCGGACACGTACCCCTACGTCGACGTCCGCGAGGACGACGTCGCGATGGGCCACGAGGCGACCGTCTCCCGGGTCAGCGAGGACCAGCTCTTCTACCTGATGAGCCGCGGGCTGTCCGAGGACGAGGCGATGGCGATGGTGGTCCGCGGCTTCGTGGAGCCGATCGCCCGCGAGCTCCCGATGGAGTACGCCCTCGAGCTGAACCGCCTGATCGAGCTGCAGATGGAAGGTGCCGTCGGCTGATGTCGGCCAACGACAACGCGAACACCACGGGCCTGACCACGGAGTCGGCCACCCTCGCCGGCGAGCTGTTCGGCGAGGGGGTCGGCGCCCAGGCGGGCCCGCCCAGCACCCCGGCCGCCGGCACCGGCACCGCGGGGCAGGCCGCCCCCGGCGCGCACTCGCACGGCGGGCCGGCCCCGACCGGCTCGCCGGCCGAGCGGTTCACCTCGACCGACCCGGACGCGTTCGGCGCGCCCACCGGCCGCGAGGAGACCTGGCGATTCACCCCGATGAAGCGGATCCGCCCGCTGCTGGACGGCGCCCCGTCGGACGCCCACCTGCAGTGGGACACCGACCTGCCCGAGGGCGTCGAGCTCACCAGCGTCGAGGCCGACGACCCGCTGCTCAAGGGGCTGCCCGAGCCGGGTGACCGGCTGGCCGCCCTCGCCCGGCAGCGCAGCGGCGGCGCCGCCGTCGTCCGCGTGCCGGCCGAGGCCCAGCTGGACCGCCCGGTCACGCTGCGACTGTCGGGCACCGGTTCCGAGGACGTCGTCTGGGGCCAGCTGGTCATCGAGGTCGGCGCCTTCGCGCGGGCGACGGTGGTCCTCGACCACAGCGGCCTGGCAAGGTACGCCGGCGGCGTCGCCGTCCTCGTCGGTGACGGCGCGCACGTCGACCTCGTCTCGGTGCAGGACTGGGCGCCCGGCGCCGTCCACGGCGCGCAGTACGACGCCGTCGTCGGCCGGGACGCCTCGTTCACGCAAACCGTGGTGACCCTCGGCGGCGACCTCGTCCGGCTGGTCAGCAACGTGCAGTACGCCGGCCCGGGCGGGACGGCGGAGCTGTTCGGCGTCTACTTCTCCGACGAGACCCAGCACCAGGAGCACCGGCTCTGGGTGGATCACGCGGTGCCCAACTGCACCAGCAACGTGCTCTACAAGGGCGCGCTGCAGGGCGAGGGCGCGCGCACGGTGTGGATCGGCGACGTCCGCATCCGCCCCGAGGCCACCGGCACCAACACCTACGAGCTCAACCGCAACCTCGTGCTCACCGACGGCGCCCGCGCCGACTCGGTGCCCAACCTGGAGATCGAGACCGGCGAGATCGTCGGCGCCGGCCACGCCAGCGCCACCGGCCGCTTCGACGACGAGCAGCTGTTCTACCTCTGCTCGCGGGGCATCGACGCCGAAACCGCGCGCCGCCTCGTCGTCCGTGGCTTCTTCGCCGACGTCGTCCAGCGCATCGGCATCGACGAGCTGCAGGACCGGCTGATGCGCACCATCGAGACCCGTCTCGGTGCGCTGCCCGGCCTCGACGAGCAGCCGGTCGAGGTGGCCTGACCCATGGCCTTCGAGCGGGTCTGCGCACTCTCCGAGGTGCCCGAGAACGGCGCCCTGCGGGTCGAGCTGTCCGACATCGACGTCGCCGTCGTCCGGTACGAGGACGACGTGTACGCGGTTCAGGACGTCTGCTCGCACGCCGAGGTCCCGCTGTCCGAGGGCGACGTCGAGGAGTTCGACGGCGCCCCCACCATCGAGTGCTGGCTGCACGGGTCGTGCTTCGACCTGCGCACCGGCGAGCCCACCAACCTGCCGGCGACCGAGCCGGTCGACGTCTACCCGGTCCGCGTGGAGGGGGAGGACGTGCTCGTCGACACGGAGGCGAGCGCCGTGTCCGACGACGTCCTCCCCCGCGCAGCCGGCAACTGAGGAGCGAGAAGAGAAGTGTCCGTTCTGGAGATCCGCGACCTGCACGTCAGCGTGGGGGAGGGGAACGACGCCAAGGAGATCCTCACGGGCGTCGACCTGACCGTCCGCTCGGGCGAGACGCACGCGATCATGGGGCCGAACGGGTCGGGCAAGTCGACCCTGGCGTACTCGATCGCCGGCCACCCGAAGTACACGATCACCGGGGGCGCGGTGACCCTCGACGGCGAGGACGTCCTCGCCATGAGCGTCGACGAGCGCGCCCGCGCCGGCCTGTTCCTGGCGATGCAGTACCCGGTCGAGGTCCCCGGCGTCTCGGTGTCGAACTTCCTGCGCACCGCCGCCACCGCGATCAAGGGCGAGGCCCCCAAGCTGCGCACCTGGGTCAAGGACGTCAAGAGCGAGATGGACCTCCTCGAGATGGACTCCGCCTTCGCCGAGCGCAACGTCAACGAGGGCTTCTCCGGCGGTGAGAAGAAGCGCCACGAGATCCTGCAGATGCGGCTGCTCAAGCCGGCCATCGCGATCCTCGACGAGACCGACTCCGGCCTCGACGTCGACGCGCTGCGAGTCGTCTCCGAGGGCGTCAACCGGGCCCGCTCGGAGAGTGAGATCGGCGTCCTCCTGATCACCCACTACACGCGGATCCTGCGCTACATCACGCCGGACTTCGTGCACGTCTTCGTCAACGGCCGGATCGCCGAGGAGGGCGGCCCGGAGCTGGCGGAGAAGCTGGAGACCGAGGGCTACGCCGCGTACGTCAAGGACTCGAGGGAGACCGCGAAGGCGTGACCGAGCTCGCGAGGTCACCCATGAGCACGGCGACCCGGGTCACGGACCCGACGAGCGCCAGCGAGGAGGGGTTGTGACCCAGACCGTCTCGCGTCCCGGTGCCGGGGCGCAGCAGGTGCCCCTGCCCCTGGACGTCGAGGCGATCCGGGCGGACTTCCCGATCCTGTCCCGCACCGTCCGGGACGGGAAGCGGCTGGTCTACCTCGACTCCGGGGCCACGTCGCAGAAGCCGCTGAGCGTGCTCGACGCCGAGCGCGACTTCTACCTGACCTGCAACGCCGCACCGCACCGCGGCGCGCACCAGCTCGCGGAGGAGGCGACCGCCCGCTACGAGGCGGCCCGCGCGACCATCGGCGCGTTCATCGGTGCGCCGGCGGAGGAGGTCGTGTTCACCCGCAACAGCACCGAGGCGATCAACCTGGTCGCCTACGCACTGTCGAACGCGGCCACGGCCAAGGAGGAGCAGTTCCGGCGGTACGCCGTCGGGCAGGGCGACGAGATCGTCGTCACCGAGATGGAGCACCACGCCAACCTGGTGCCCTGGCAGCAGCTGTGCGAGCGCACCGGCGCCACGCTGCGCTGGCTCGGCCTCACCGACGACGGCCGCCTCGACCTCTCCGACCTCGCCACCGTGGTCAACGAACGGACCAGGCTGGTCGCCGTCACCCAGCAGTCGAACATCCTCGGCACGATCAACCCGCTCGGGGAGATCTCCGCGCGGGCCCGCGAGGTCGGCGCCCTGCTGCTGGTCGACGGCGCCCAGTCGGTGCCGCACCAGCCGGTCGACGTCACCACGCTGGGCGCGGACTTCCTGGTGTTCTCCGGCCACAAGATGCTCGGGCCCACGGGCGTCGGCGTCCTGTGGGGCCGCTACGAGGTGCTCGACGCGCTGCCGCCCTTCCTCACCGGCGGCTCGATGATCGAGGTCGTGCGCATGGAGGGCAGCACCTTCATGCCGCCGCCGCAGCGCTTCGAGGCCGGCGTCCCGATGACCGCCCAGGTGATCGGGCTGGCCGCCGCCGTCGAGTACCTGCAGCAGCTCGGCATGGACCGGGTGCAGGGGCACGAGGAGGCGCTCACCGCGTACGCGCTGGCGAAGCTGGCCGAGATCCCCGGCGTCACGGTCATCGGCCCACCCGACACCGTGGCCCGCGGCGGGGCGGTCTCCTTCACCGTCGAGGGCATCCACCCGCACGACGTGGGTCAGGTGCTCGACGACCTCGGCGTCGAGGTGCGGGTCGGCCACCACTGCGCCTGGCCGGTGGTGCGCCGCTACGGCGTCCCGGCAACGACGCGGGCCACGTTCTACGTGCACACCGGCTACGACGACATCGACGCCCTGACCGACGCCGTGCGGGAAGCCCAGCGCTTCTTCGGTGTTGGACAGGGTGAGGTGAGCTGATGCAGCTGCAGTCGATGTATCAGGAGATCATCCTGGACCACTACCGCAACCCGCACGGCCGCGGGCTGCGCGAGCCGTTCGAGGCCGAGGTGCACCACGTCAACCCGACGTGCGGTGACGAGGTGACCCTGCGGGTGCACCTGGACGGCGACACCCTCGCCGACGTCTCCTACGAGGGGATGGGCTGCTCCATCAGCCAGGCGTCCGTGTCGGCGATGTACGAGCTCGTCGTCGGCCGGTCGGTGCCCGAGGCGCTGGAGACCGGCGAGCACTTCATGACGTTGATGCAGAGCAAGGGCGACGCGTCGGTGGCCGAGAAGCTCGAGGACGAGCTGGAGGACGCCATCGCGTTCGCCGGCGTGTCCAAGTACCCGGCGCGGATAAAGTGCGCGCTGATGAGCTGGATGGCCCTCAAGGACGCGTCCGCCCGCGCGCTGGCGGCCACCACCCCGACTGGAGGCGATGAGGCATGAGCGAGACCACCGAGAACGCCACCCCCGCGACGGACGGCGCGCCGGGCGACCCGCCGGCCTACAAGTCAGCCCTGCTCGAGGACGTCGAGGAGGCCATGCGCGATGTCGTCGACCCCGAGCTCGGCGTCAACGTCGTCGACCTCGGCCTGGTCTACGGCATCGACGTCGTCGACGAGGTCGCCGTCATCGACATGACGCTGACCTCGGCGGCCTGCCCGCTGACCGACGTCATCGAGGACCAGGCGCGCCAGGCCCTCACCGGCGGCCCCGGCCCCGGGCTGGTCGACGACATCAAGATCAACTGGGTCTGGATGCCGCCGTGGGGTCCGGACAAGATCACCGACGACGGCCGCGAGCAGCTGCGCGCCCTCGGCTTCCGCGTCTAGCGACCCCCCAGCACGCCACGCCGGCCCTGCAGCGGGCCGGCGATCATGGCGCCGCGACCACTCCGCCCGCCCGGGTGGTGGTCACGGCGCCATGATCGTCTCCGGTCCGTGTCGGTCGAGACCGCCGACCCGGCTGCTCGCGTGCCCGGGTGGACGGGCGTCAGCGCATGGCGGCGAGGCGGACGCCGAAGCCGGCCACCGGGTACCGCTCGCGTCGGGCGCCGACCGCCAGCAGCACCACCCCGACGACGAGGGCGCCGGTGACCGGCAGCGGCAGCGCCACGACCGCCAGGCCCAGGCCCACCGCCACCGCGGTCCAGGCGCCGACGAGCAGCGGCGCACGCACCGCCTTCCTCCCGGCTCCGGCCATCACCGCGGCGGCCGTCACCAGCACCAGGACCGGCCGGGTGCTCCCGGGCGCCACGACCGCCCACACCACCGACGGGACCGCCGCGACCAGCAGCCCCGGACCCCACGCCGGCCAGGACGGTCCGTCGGCCAACCGCGGTCCGGCGGCCAGCAGCAGCCCGAGCGCCGCCGGCAGCGTGTAGGCCTCGACCACCGGCGAGTCCGCCAGCGCGGCGGCCGTCCACGCGGCTCCCACCAGCTGCGCGGCGCCGGCCCGCCAGGCGGGTGAGCCCTCCACCGGGCCGTCCCGCGGGTCGCGCGTGTGCCAGACGTGCCAGCCCCACGCGCAGCTGACCAGCCCCTGCGCGGCCAGCTGCACCGCCAGGGCCTCGCGGTCCCGCGCGACGACCAACAGCACCACGGCGAGGCCCGCGCACACCGCGCCGGTGACGACGGTGGCCCGCCGGGTCTGCGGGTCCAGCACCAGGCCGGCGCCGAGGGACACCGCGTAGAGCAGACCCAGGCCCCCCGCGGCCGCGCCGGCGCCGATCAACCCGCTGGCGGCCGCCACCAGCGCGGCGCCCGCCAGGCAACCGACCGCCGCGGGCACGGCGACCGGCCGGTCCTCGCTGCGCAGCACCGCGACCAGCACGCACGGGAGCGCCGTGAGCAGCAGGAGGAGGACCAGCTCCAGCCACCGCGCCCCGGCCATCAGCTGGCCGACGCTGAGCACCACCAGCGCGCCGCCCGCCGCGAGGGCCGCCGGCAGGAACAGCCCGCGCACCCAGCCGGTGAGCAGGGCCGCGGCGGCCGCGGCGAGCAGCACCCCCGTGTAGCCGGCCAGCAGCACCGCGCCGGGCCCCGGGGCGCTCAGCGCGCCCCCGAGCGCCGCGCCCGAGACCGCGCCCGCCAGGACGGGGACGGCGACCGGGGGCCCGAGCAGCGGCTCCAGGGCACGGTCGAGCCGGGCGGCGACGAGCGCGAGCGCGGCGACCACGGTGAGCGCGGCCGACGTCCACCGGGCGGGCGCGTCGGCGGACCACGCCGTTGTCAGGGCGCCGGCCACCCCGGCGACCCACCACGGCGCGGTGGTCCCCAGCGCGACCCGCGCGACCAGTCGGCGCGCGCCGATCGCCACGCCCAGCCCGACGACGGCGACGGACAGCACCCCGGCGGTGCGGACGACGCCGGCCTCGGCGCCGTCCAGGGCGCGCAGCGCGGCCAGCTGCCCGGCCAGCCAGGCGGCCAGGGGCCAGGTGACGGGGCGGCGCAGCACCCGGGTGAGGACGAGGAAGACGGCGCCCAGCACCAGCGGCGGGACGGCGGAGCCGCGCAGCAGCGGGGTCCCGGCGTCGGTGCCCAGCACGGCCAGCGCGACCGCGGCGGCGGCCAGGGTCTCCTCGGTGGCGCGCAGCCGGGCGGACGAGCCCCAGGCCGAGGCGCCGGCGGCCGCCGCGGCCAGCGCCAGCAGCAGCACGCGGGCGGACCCGCCGCCGTAGACCGCGGCCGCGGTCCCGCCGGCGCTGACGACCAGCACCGCGCCGACGACCAGCAGCAGCTGGGGCGGGCGGGCGCGGTAGGGGAGCGGCGGCACCGGAGCTGAGCCCACGACCTCCCCCTCCCGCGTCCGTGCGACCGGTCCACGGTAGGGCGGGGCGCCCCCCGGCGCGCTGCGGCCGGTCAGCGCATCTGCGCCACCCAGGCCACCGCCTCGCGGGCCTGCTGCCGCCGACGCTCGTAGGTCGCACCCAGCGCCAGCAGCAGCAGCCCGACCACCGCCAGCGTCAGCCACCGCGGGACCAGCGGCGCGTAGGGCGTCAGCCGGCCCAGCACCACGAACGCCAGCGACGCGGCGCCCACCACGAACGGCGCCTGCCGGTGGGTCAGCGTGCCGACGACGGTCAGCGCGCCGGCGGCCAGCACGACGAGCACCAGCCGCAGCGCCGACGGCTCGGCGACCACGACGAGCGCCGAGGGCACCACCGCGGTGGCCACCGCCGCGCCCTCCGCCGCCCACGACCGGGCGCCGGCGCGCGGCTGCGGCAGGGCCGCGACGAGCAACCCCACGGCGGCCGGCAGCGTGTAGACCTCCACCGTCTGCACCGCCGCACCACCCGCGGCCACCCAGCAGGCCACCACGAGGTCCGCGACCGCGAGCACCGCCACGTCCCGTCGGTGCGTGACCAGGGCATAGCCGCCGCCCGCGGCACCGGCGATCGCGAGCTGGACGGCCACCTGACCCCAGGCGCCCGCCTCCGCCGTAGCCACCGCCGCCAGCAGGGTGACGAGGGCCGCCGCGCCGGCCGCCGCAGGCTCCTCGGGCCGATCGGCGCGGGCGGCGGCCACGGCGAACCCGGCGGCCGCGACCAGCGCGGCGAGCAGGCCGGCGACGGCCGTGCCGAGCCAGCCCTCCTCCCGGATCAGCAGCAGCGCCGTGGCCGGGCACAGCAGCGCGGCGACCGTGGCGCCCGGCCTGCCCGCCGGCAGCCGGACGGCCGCCAGCACCGCGGGCACCGTTCCGGCCAGGACCACCAGGCCGAGGACGCCGAGGCGGCCCTCCACCGCCAGCAGCGCCGCACCGCCGGCGATCAGCAGCCCGCCGGAGGGCACGAGCGCGGCCAGCAGGGTCCATCGCGGGGCGGCGGGCACGGCCGCGGTGAGCAGCACGAGTCCCAGCGCCGCGGCGGCGACCTGCCCGGCGAGGTCCGCCCGCGCCAGCGCGCCGGTCAGCGCCACGGCGGTGCTCGCGGCAGCGGCGCCCGCGAGGACCGGGGCGGCGGGCAGCCGGCCGGCCAGCCGCGTGTCCTGGCCGAGCAGCACCCCGACCGCGCCGGCGGCGGCCAGCAGCGCCGTCGCCGTCCACGCGTCGACCGCCGTCCCCACCCAGGCGAGGGCCACGCCACCCGCCGCGGCGACCACCGCCCACAGGCCGGCCAGCGCCTGTGCCAGGGGCGCGAGGACCGCACGCAGACGCAGCAGGACGACCACGTCGAGCAGCGCGGTGCCCAGCGCGGCCGCCACCCCGGCGGACCCGGCGACGGCGTCGGCGGGCACCAGCAGGATCGGGATGAGCTGGACGGCGAGCAGGGCGGTGAGCGGCCAGGTGACGGTGCTGCGGGTCCACCGGCCCAGCCCGAGGGCGACCGCCGCGACGACGGCGCAGGAGACCGCGGTCCACAGCCGAACCGGGACGCCGTCGAGGCCCCACAGCCCCAGGGCGTGCGCCGCGCCGAGGTCGACGGCGAGCAGCGCCGCCCCGGCGGCGGCCAGCGCCTCCTCGGTGGCCCGCAGGCCGCGGCGCGCCGTCCACGCCGAGACGCCGCAGGCGGTGGCGGTGACGGTCGCCATCACGGCGGACTGGAAGACCAGGCCCAGCCGGGTCCAGGCGACCGCGACGAAGGCGATGCCCGCGGCGACCACCAGCAGCGCGCCCAGGGCCAGGAGCACCTGCTGCGGGCTGACCCGGCGCGAGGGCGGCGGCACGGGGGAGCGCTCGTCGATCGAGGGTGGGGAAGGCCACGGTGTGGCCGCGGGCGGAGCGGGAGGGGGCGCCGGCGGGGGTGCGGTGGGCCGGACGGTCACCGGGGTGGGCGGTGGTGCCGGTGCCCGTGCCGGTGCCGTCGCCGTCGCCGTCGCCGTCGCCGCCCGCAGGGTGGCGAGCAGCCGGTCGCGGTCACGGACCAGCTCGTCGATGGTCGCCCCGATGCGGGCGACGACGCGGGCCGCCTCGCCCACGGCGGGCAGTCCGCAGGACGGGCAGGGCGCCGGTCCCGGTCCGGCGCTCGGCCGGCCGCACACCGGGCACGGCAGACCCCAGGAGGGGCCGGACGTCGAGGTCATGGCCGAGATGGTGGCGGCTGCGGAGCCCCCTGTGGGAGCCGGTTCGCCCGTCTGTGGACGACGGATGCCGCCGATATCACCCGGGAGCCGGGCAGGAGGGCTCGGCGGAGCGCCTATCCTGGGATCAGTGATCACGACGACCGGCCTCGAGCTGCGCGCCGGGGCTCGCGTCCTCATCAGTGACGCGAACCTCCGCGTGCAGCCCGGCGACCGCATCGGCCTCGTCGGCCGCAACGGCGCCGGCAAGACCACCACCCTCACCACGCTCGCCGGCGAGCGGCTGCCGCACGCCGGCAAGGTGGAGGTCAGCGGGGAGATCGGCTACCTGCCGCAGGACCCGCGCAGCGGCGACCTCGACACCTCCGCCAGCGACCGCGTGCTGTCCGGCCGCGGACTCGACGTGCTCCGCGCACAGATGACCAAGGCGCAGATCGCGATGGCCGAGCCGGCCGACGACGCCGAGCGGGACCGGGCGGTGCGCCGCTACGGCCGCCTCGAGGACCAGTTCGCCGCCCTCGGCGGGTACGCCGCGGAGAGCGAGGCAGCCCGCATCTGCACCGCGCTCGGACTGCCCGACCGCGTGCTGACCCAGCCGCTGCGCACCCTGTCCGGCGGCCAGCGGCGCCGCGTCGAGCTCGCCCGCATCCTGTTCTCCGACGCCGAGACGCTGCTGCTCGACGAGCCCACCAACCACCTCGACGCCGACTCGATCACCTGGCTCAAGTCATTCCTCGCCTCGCACACGGGCGGCCTGATCGTCATCAGCCACGACGTCGAGCTGCTGGACGCCGTCGTCAACAAGGTGTGGCACCTCGACGCCAACCGGGCGACCGTCGACGTCTACAACCTCGGCTGGAAGCCCTACCTCGCGCAGCGGGAGACCGACGAGCGCCGGCGCCGGCAGGAGCGGGCCAACACCGAGCGCAAGATCGACGCGCTCACCGCGCAGGCCGACAAGATGCGTGCCAAGGCCACCAAGGCCAAGGCCGCGCAGAGCATGGACAAGCGCGCGCAGCGGCTGGCCGCGGGGCTCGAGGAGGTCCACGTCGCCGACCGGGTGGCCAGGCTGCGGTTCCCGACGCCGGCCTCCTGCGGCCGGACGCCGCTCACCGCCGAGGCGCTGTCGAAGAGCTACGGGTCGCTCGAGGTCTTCACCGACGTCGACCTGGCCGTCGACCGGGGCGCGCGCGTCGTCGTCCTCGGGCTCAACGGCGCGGGGAAGACGACGTTGCTGCGCATGCTGGCCGGCACCGAGGCGCCCGACACCGGCGAGGTCAAGCCCGGGCACGGGCTGCGCATCGGCTACTACGCGCAGGAGCACGAGACCCTCGACCACGACCGCTCGCTGCTGGAGAACATGCGCGCGGCCGCGCCGCAGAGCACCGACACCGAGCTGCGCCGGATCCTCGGCGCCTTCCTGTTCTCCGGGGACGCCGCCGACCAGCGTGCCGGCACCCTCTCCGGCGGCGAGAAGACCCGGCTGGCGATGGCCACGCTGGTCGTGTCCGGTGCCAACGTGCTGCTGCTCGACGAGCCGACGAACAACCTCGACCCGGCCAGCCGCGCGCAGGTGCTCGACGCGCTGCGCACCTACGCCGGGGCGATCGTGCTCGTCACGCACGACGAGGGCGCGGTGCGGGCGCTCGACCCGGACAAGGTGATCCTGCTGCCCGACGGCACCGAGGACGCCTGGAGCGAGGACCTCGCCGACCTCGTCGAGCTGGCCTAGTCACTGCGGCCCTACCGGGCCGCACCGCGGCCACGCGCCGTCCCCGGCCGCCGTGGAGCCCTGCCCGTCCCTGCTCGGGGGAGCCTCCGGCCCCCCGCTCCCAGGGACCCCGCACCGCGGCCACGTGCCGTTCCCGGCCGGGACGCCGGCACCTGTGACGGCCCGTCGTCGCGGGGCGCGCGGTGGACGGCGTCCCAAGCGCACACGGGCCCGCACAGCTCTCGACCCGCGACCTTCCAGCTTCCTGCCCCCTTCGCGTGGCCGGGGTCGCCCGGTCGGGTGATCATGAGGAGGTGGGACGTCGAGGTCAGCGGGGCCCGGCGCCGACGGGACGAGCAGCCTCGGCGGGCCACGGGCCCGCCGCCGGTTGCTGACGGAGGGGAGTCATGGCCGACTCGAGCACCGCGGATCTGAGCAAGGGCAAGCGCATCACCGGAGGCGACCGGACGTCGCTGGCCGACGAGCTGCGCAAGCGCTACGACGGCGGCGAGAGCATCCGCTCGCTGGCGTCGTCGACCAACCGGTCCTACGGCTTCGTGCACCGGCTGCTGTCGGAGTCCGGTGCCACGCTGCGCAGCCGCGGGGGAGCCAACCGGAACAGCAAGAAGAGTTGAGCGGTCCCGCTCAGGACGGGTGGGTGAGGACGGCCCGCGACGGCGCCGTCCTCACCGTCACCCTCGACCGCCCCGACCGGCTCAACGCGCAGACCCCGGCCACCTGGACCGCACTCGCCGACGTGGGCGCCTCGCTGGACGACGACGTGCGGGTCGTCGTCGTCCGCGGTGAGGGGCGCTCCTTCTCCGCGGGCCTGGACCGCAGCCTGTTCAGCGCCGACCCCGGCACCGCCGGCGGCCTCGGTGAGCTGGGCCGGCTGCCCGCCGAGGAGACCCAGGAGCGCATCCGCCGCTACCAGAGCGGGTTCCGCTGGCTGCGCTCGCCGGGGATCGTCTCGATCGCCGCGGTGCAGGGCCACGCCATCGGCGCCGGCGCCCAACTCGCCCTCGCCTGCGACCTGCGCGTGCTCACCGAGGACGCCGACCTGCAGCTGCCCGAGGCCACGCTCGGCCTGGTGCCCGACCTGACCGGCACGAGCACGCTGACCGAGCTGGTGGGCTACTCGCGGGCGATGGAGATCTGCCTGACCGGCCGCCCGGTGCCCGCGGCCGAGGCGCTCGCGCTCGGGCTGGCCAACGCCGTCGTCCCCGCCGCCGGCCTCGACAAGGCCGTGGCCGCGCTCGTCGCCGCGCTCACGGCGGCGCCGGTCGGGGCCAGCCGGGAGACCGCGGCACTGGTCCGCTCCGCCGTCCGCAACGACCCGGAGGCCCAGGACGCCGCCGAGCGGGCCGCGCAGACCCGCCGCCTGGCCGAGCTGGTCGGCGGCCGCTGAACCGTCGGGGGGCGCTGCCAGACTGCCTCCGGAACAGCCCGCCCGGCCGGGCTGTTGGGCGGACGGGAGAGGAGGTGGCATGGACATGAGCGGTCCCATGACCTCCATGGCGGCGATGCGGTCCTTCCGCCGCGACCCGTCGGTCGTCGCGCGGGAGCTGCCCAAGGGCACCGTCGGGCGCATCCTCGGCATCGCCCGGCCCTACCGGCGCGACCTGACCTGGTTCGTGCTGCTGGTGGTCGGCTCGTCGGTCATCGGCGTGCTGACCCCGCTGCTGGCCGGGCGGATCGTCAATCACGTCGCCAGCCTGGAGGGGACGGCGGGCGACGTCGTCCGCATCGCGCTGGTCATCGCCGGTCTCGCGGTCGTCGACGCCGGCATCTCGCTGGCCACCCGCTGGTACTCGGCGCGGATCGGCGAGGGCGTCATCTACGACCTGCGCAGCCGGGTGTTCGAGCACGTGCAGCGGATGCCGGTCGCCTTCTTCACCCGCACCCAGACCGGGGCGCTGGTCAGCCGGCTGAACAACGACGTCATCGGCGCCCAGCAGGCCTTCACCTCGACGCTGTCCGGGGTCCTCTCCAACGCCATCGGCCTGGTGCTCACCGCCGGCGTCATGTTCTCGCTGTCCTGGCAGATCACCGCGTTGTCGCTGGTCCTCGTGCCGGTGTTCGTGCTGCCCGCCCGCCGGATCGGCCGGCGGCTGCAGGAGATCACCCGGGAGTCCTACGGGCTCAACGCGTCCATGAACGCGACGATGACCGAGCGGTTCAACGTCGCCGGCGCGCTGCTGGTCAAGCTGTTCGGCCGGCCCCAGGCGGAGGCCGAGGGCTTCCGCGGTCGCGCGGCCCGGGTCCGCGACATCGGCGTCCTCTCGGCCATGTACGGCCGCACCTTCTTCACCGCGCTCACCCTCGTTGCGGCCCTGGCCACGGCGCTGGTCTACGGCCTCGGCGGCTGGCTGGCCTTCACCGGGTCGCTGAGCCCCGGCGACGTGGTGGCGCTGGCACTGCTGCTGTCCCGGCTCTACGGCCCGCTGACCGCGCTGTCCAACGTCCGGGTCGACGTGATGAGCGCGATGGTGAGCTTCGACCGCGTCTTCGAGGTGCTCGACCTGCAGCCGATGATCCGCGAGGAGCCCGACGCCGTCCCGGTCCCCGCGGACGACCGGTCGATCGAGTTCGAGCACGTCTCGTTCAGCTACCCGTCGGCCGCGGACGTCTCGCTACCGTCACTGGAGGACGTGTCGCTGCCCGAGCACGGCGGGCCGACGGCGGTGCTGCACGACGTCTCCTTCCGCGTCGAGCCCGGCCGGCTCGTCGCGCTGGTGGGCCACTCCGGCGCCGGCAAGTCGACGATCGCCAACCTGGTACCGCGGCTGTACGACGCAACCAGCGGCACCGTGCGGGTCGGCGGCGTCGACGTCCGGCACGCCACGCTGGCCTCGCTGCGCGACACGATCGGCGTCGTCAGCCAGGACGCGCACCTGTTCCACGACACGATCCGCGCTAACCTGCTCTACGCCCGGCCGGAGGCGACCGACGACGAGCTGTGGGCCGCGCTGAGCGGCGCTCGCATCGGCGGGCTGATCCGGTCGCTGCCGGACGGCCTGGACACCGTCGTCGGCGACCGCGGCTACCGGCTCTCCGGCGGGGAGAAGCAGCGGCTGGCGATCGCCCGCGTGTTGCTCAAGGCGCCGGGCGTCGTGATCCTCGACGAGGCCACGGCGCACCTCGACAGCGAGTCGGAGGTGGCGGTCCAGCACGCGCTGGACACCGCGCTGGAGGGCCGGACGTCGCTGGTCATCGCGCACCGGCTGTCCACGATCCGCAGCGCCGACCAGATCCTCGTCGTGGACGACGGTCGCATCGTGGAGTCGGGCACGCACGCGGAGTTGTTGGCGCTCGGCGGCCGGTACGCCGACCTCTACCGCACCCAGTTCGCCGTCGGCGAGGGGCGAACGGTCGGCGCGGCGTGACCACTACCGTCACTCCTGTCCCAGCAACGCAGGAGGAGCCAGCGTGACGTCCGCGCACCCGAACGACGCCCAGATCCGTGCGCTCTACGCCCAGTTCCTCGACGGCTGGAACCGGCGCAGCGGCGCCGCGGTCGCCGCTGCGTTCGCCGACGACGGGGACATCATCGGGTACGACGGCACCCACCACCACGGGCGGCTGGCCATCGCGGCCGACTTCCGGCAGATCTTCGGCACCCACCCGACGGCCGCCTACGTCGCGGTGGTCCGCTCGGTGCGGCCCGTGGCGCCGGGCGTCGCGGTGCTCATGGCCAACGCCGGGATGATCCCGCCCGGGGGCAACGACGTCGACCCGCGGTACCACACGGTCCACACGGTGATCGCCACCGACGAGGGCGTCGGGCGCTGGCGGATCGCGCTGCTCCAGGCCACCCCTGCGGCCTGGCAGCAGAACCCCGGCGGCCGCGAGGCGCTCACCCAGGAGCTACGCGGGCTGCTGACGCCGCAGTGACCTGCGGGTACGTCATCCCGGTACAGCGCCTGTAAGCGGCTGCCGAGCTGCTGGAACGGCCACCCTCCAGGGGCTCACGCCGAGCTTCAGTGCAGCACCTTGAGCCCGATGACGCAGCCGACGATCCCGGCGAGCAGCAGCAGCCGTACGGCCGACACCGGCTCCTCCTCGGAGACCATCGCGATCACCACGGTCAGCACCGCGCCGATGCCGACCCAGACCGCGTACGCCGTCCCGACGGGCAGCTCGCGCATCGCGTAGGCCAGCCCGACCATGCTCAGTACCAGGGCGAGTCCGAAGACCACGGACGGACCCAGCCGGCTGAACCCCTCGGAGCGACCCAGCGCGGTCGCCCAGACGGCCTCCAGCACACCGGACAGCACGAGGACGAGCCAGGACACGACAGCCTCCGCAGGCGCCGTCTTGTCGCTGTCCGGGTACGGCACCGCTCGTCCGGGGGCCGGGCTGCGGCCCAACCCGATGGTCCCACGGGCGGTGCGGGGTGTCAGGCGGACCAGCCGGCGACCGCGGCGTCGTAGCGGTCGAGCAGCACGGCGGCGACCCGGTCGTCGGGCAGCAGGGGAGCGGTGACGGTGTCCGCGCCGGCCCCGCCGAGCTTGTCATGGAAGTGGCCGGGCGCCAGCAGGTAGGCGGCGAGCACGACCCGCCGGGCGCCGGTGGTCCGGGCGGCGGCGACCGCGTCGGGCACCGGGGGCCGGGCCGCCGAGCCGTAGCCGGTGGTCACCGGTCCGGTCCAGCGCTCCTGCAGTGCGGCCGCGGTGGCCTCGACGTCGGCGACCGACCGCGGGTCGCTGGAGCCGGCGGCGGCGAGCACCACGGCGGTGGCCGGGTCGTCCGGGTCGGCGCCGGCGCCGAGCAGCCGGTCGTGCAGGACGGCGACCAGCCGCGGGTCGGGGCCCAGCGGCCGGGCGGCGCGGGCCGCTGCGTGCTCGTGGACGGCACGGGCAATGTCCACGTGCACGTGGTAGCCGCCGGACAGCAGCAGCGGGACGACGACCGAGGGCCGGCCGCCCCCGGCCAGGCCCGCCACCACGTCGGCCACCGTGGGCGGCTGCACGTCGACGAACGCGGCGGTGGTGACCAGGCCGGGCCGCAGGGTGCGGGCGGCCAGGGCCAGCTCGGCGACCAGCCGGCGTCCGGTGGGGCTGCGGGTGCCGTGCGCGCAGGCGACGAGCACCGGGCCCCCTCGCAGGGACCCGCCCCAGGCGTCGATCGGCCCGCCTGCAGGGTCCCGCCGCAAGCTCGTGAGCGGCGGGGGGCAGGGGGGTCCTTCCCGGGGGGCGAGGGGGTCCTCCTTCACGGCGTCCTCAGCCGGCCGCCGTCGACCGCGACGCTGGTGCCGGTGACGTAGGAGGCGGCGGGGGAGAGGAGGAAGGCGGCCACCCGGCCGAACTCGGCGGGCTCGCCGACCCGGCCGAGGGGGATGTCGGCCTCGGCACGGGCCCGGACGCGCGCCGGGTCGCCGGAGGCCTCCTCGCGCCCGACGACCAGCTCGGTGGCGAAGGTGCCCGGGAGCAGCCCCACCACCCGGATCCCGCGGGGGGCGAGCTCGTCGGCCAGCTGCTTGGCGGTCATGGCCAGGCCCGGGCGCAGGCCGTTGGAGACAGCAAGGTCCGGCAGCGGGGACCGGGCGGAGGTGGAGAGCACGAAGCCGATGACGGCGCCCTCGGCGAGGTGGGGGACCAGCGCGCGCACCAGCCGCAGCGGGCCGAGCAGCACGCCCTCGACGCCGTCCCGCCAGGCGTTCTCGGGGGTGTCGAGCACGGTGCCGGGCTCCGGGCCGCCGACGCTGATCAGGGCGCCGTCCACCCGGCCGAGCCGGTCCCGGGCGGCGGCGACCAGCCGCTCGGCCGTGCCGGCGTCGGTGAGGTCGGCGGCCACGCCGTGCGCCGACGGCGGCCCGCCCAGGGCGGCGACGGCGGCGTCCACGGCGTCGGCGGAGCGCGCGTTCACCAGCACGCGCGCCCCGTCGACGACGAGGGCCTGGGCCGCCGCGAACCCCAGCCCTCGGCTCGCGCCGGTGACCAGGTAGCCGCGGTCGCCCAGGCCTAGGTCCATGCGGCGTCGTCAGCCGCGCAGCGAGCGCAGCACGTACTGCATGATCCCGCCGTTGCGGTAGTAGTTCGCCTCACCGGGGGTGTCGATCCGGACGGTGGCGTCGAACTCGACGTCGCCGGCCTGCACCTTGACCGTCCGCGGGGTCCGGCCCTCGTTGAGCTCGGTGATCCCGGTGATCGTGAACTCCTCGTCGCCGGTCAGGCCGAGCGACTCCCGGTCCTGGCCGGCCGGGAACTGCAGCGGCAGCACGCCCATGCCGATGAGGTTGGAGCGGTGGATCCGCTCGTAGCTCTCGGCGATGACCGCCTTGACGCCCAGCAGCGCCGTCCCCTTGGCCGCCCAGTCGCGCGACGAGCCGGAGCCGTACTCCTTGCCGGCCAGCACGACCAGCGGAATGCCCTGCTCCTGGTAGCCGACCGACGCGTCGTAGATCGACGTCGTCTGGCCGGTGAGGTGGTTCTTGGTGACGCCACCCTCGGTACCGGGGACGAGCAGGTTGCGCAGCCGGATGTTGGCGAACGTGCCGCGGATCATCACCTCGTGGTTCCCGCGCCGGGAGCCGTAGGAGTTGAAGTCCCGCCGCTCCACGCCGTGCTCGCGCAGGTACTGCCCGGCCGGACTGTCGGCCTTGATCGATCCCGCGGGGGAGATGTGGTCGGTGGTCACCGAGTCGCCGAGGACGGCGAGGGTGCGGGCACCGGTGATGTCCTCCACGGGGGTGGGCTCGGCCGGCATGCCCTCGAAGTACGGGGGCTTGCGGACGTAGGTGCTCCCGGCGTCCCACGCGAAAGTGTCACCGGTCGGCGTGGGCAGGTTCTGCCACTGCTCGGTGCCGGCGAAGACGTCCTCGTAGCTGCGGCCGAACTGCTCCGCCGAGACGGCCTCGTCGATGGTCCGCTGGACCTCCTGCGGCGACGGCCAGATGTCGCGCAGGAAGACGTCGTTGCCGTCGGGGTCCTGGCCCAGCGGGTCGTTGTTCAGGTCGACGTCCATCGACCCGGCCAGCGCGTAGGCGATGACCAGCGGCGGGCTGGCCAGGTAGTTCATCTTGACGTCGGGGTTGATCCGGCCCTCGAAGTTGCGGTTGCCCGAGAGGACCGAGACGACGGCGAGGTCGGCCTCGTTCACGGCCTGGCTGACCGGCTCGGGGAGCGGCCCGGAGTTGCCGATGCAGGTCGTGCAGCCGTAGCCGACGAGGTAGAAGCCGAGCTTCTCCAGGTACGGGGTGAGCTCGGCCTTCTCGTAGTAGTCCATGACGACCTTCGACCCGGGGGCCAGCGTCGTCTTCACCCACGGTTTCGTGGTGAGACCGCGCTCGACGGCGTTCTTGGCCAGCAGGGCCGCGCCGATCATGACCTGCGGGTTGGACGTGTTGGTGCAGGACGTGATCGCGGCGATCACGACGTGGCCGTGGTCGACGAACGTCTCGGTGCCGTCCTCCATGACCACGCGCGTGGGCCTGGTGGCCCGGTCGCCGTCCACCGTGCCGTGGGAGGCGCCGTGCGGTTTGCCGGAGTCACCGTTGCCGTGGGCGAAGGGGCTGGCGGGGTCGGATGCCGGGAAGGTCTCCTCGACCGCCTCGTCGACGCTGGACCCGGCGTCGCGCGGGGCGTCGTCGTCGTCCGCCTGCATCTCGTCGACGGGCGCGTAGGTCGGCAGCGCCTCGCGGAAGGACGCCTTCGCGTCGGTGATCGCCACGCGGTCCTGCGGCCGCTTCGGACCGGCGATCGACGGGACGACGGTGGCGAGGTCCAGCTCCAGGTACTCGGAGAAGGCCGGCTCGCGCGACGCGTCGTGCCAGAGGCCCTGCTCCCGGGCGTAGGACTCGACCAGCGCCACCTGCTCGTCGGAGCGGCCGGTGAGCCGCAGGTAGCCGATGGTCTCCTCGTCGATGGGGAACATCGCCGCGGTCGAGCCGAACTCCGGGCTCATGTTGCCGATCGTGGCGCGGTTGGCCAGCGGCACCGCGGAGACGCCCTCGCCGTAGAACTCGACGAACTTCCCGACCACGCCGTGCTGGCGCAGCATCTCGGTGATGGTGAGGACCAGGTCGGTGGCAGTGGCGCCGTCGGGCAGCTGCCCGGTCAGCTTGAACCCGACCACCCGCGGGATGAGCATCGACACCGGCTGGCCGAGCATCGCGGCCTCGGCCTCGATCCCGCCGACGCCCCAGCCCAGCACGCCCAGGCCGTTGACCATGGTGGTGTGCGAGTCGGTGCCCACACAGGTGTCGGGGTAGGCGATCACGCGGTCGCCCTCCTGGCGCGGGAAGACCACGCGGGCCAGGTGCTCGATGTTGACCTGGTGCACGATGCCGGTGCCCGGGGGGACGACCTTGAAGTCGCTGAAGGCGCCCTGGCCCCAGCGGAGGAACTGGTAGCGCTCGCCGTTGCGCTCGTACTCGATCTCGACGTTGCGGTCGAAGGACTCCGGTGTGCCGAACACGTCGGCGATGACGGAGTGGTCGATGACCAGCTCGGCGGGGGCCAGCGGGTTGATCTTCTGCGGGTCGCCGCCGATCTCGGCCATGGCCTCGCGCATGGTGGCCAGGTCGACGATGCAGGGGACGCCGGTGAAGTCCTGCATGACCACGCGGGCCGGGGTGAACTGGATCTCCTGGTCAGGCTCCGCGTTCGGGTCCCAGTTCGCCAGCGCGCGGATGTGGTCAGCGGTGATGTCCGCGCCGTCCTCCGTCCGCAGCAGGTTCTCGAGGAGCACCTTGAGGCTGAAGGGCAGCCGCTCTGCGCCCTCCACCGCGTCGAGTCGGTAGATGTCGTAGTCGGTGCCGTCGACGCTCAGCGTCGCCCGCGCTCCGAAGCTGTCCTTGCTGGCTGCCACGTCTCTGCGCCTACCCCTCAGCTGGTCCGTCGCGCTGCTTGCCAGCCTGCATCATCCCAGGAGCCCGCCACCTCGCGGAGGTCAGGCGACCCTTCCCTCATGCGCCCGGGTGCTGGCGGGTCATTTGTCCGACGATCAGGTGGGCTGATCGTGCTGCCTCCTGGCTCACCGTCGACGCTGAGCCAGGACGCGCGACGGTGAGCTGAGCTGATCATCCGGGGACGGTCTCGCGCGCTCCTACGGTGGAGGCGTGACCGTCCCCGGCTGGCTGAGCGGCGCCCGGCGGCTGACCGTGCTGACCGGCGCGGGCATCTCGACCGACAGCGGCATCCCCGACTACCGCGGGCCCAACGGCGTGTGGACCCGCGACCCCGACGCCGAGAAGCTCGTGACGCTGTCCTACTACGTCGCCGACCCCGACATCCGGCGCCGGGCCTGGCTGATGCGCCGCGACACCGCACCCGGCGCCCGACCCAACGCCGGGCACTCCGCCCTGGTGGACCTCGAGCGGCAGGGCAGGCTGCGCACGCTGGTCACCCAGAACGTCGACGGGCTGCACCAGGCGGCCGGGTCGTCCCCGGAGCTGGTGCTGGAGCTGCACGGCACGGTGCACGCCGTCGCGTGCCTGGCCTGCGGCGACCGGACGACGATGGCAGAGGCGCTGGCCCGCGTGGCCGCCGGCGAGCCCGACCCGGCCTGCCGCGTCTGCGGCGGCATCCTCAAGTCGGCCACGGTGAGCTTCGGCCAGGCGCTGGACCCGGCGGTCGTCCAGGCCGCGGCTGAGGCGGCGACCGACTGCGACGTCTTCCTCGCCGTCGGCACCTCGCTGACGGTGCACCCGGCGGCCGGGCTGACCGACCTCGCCGCGCAGTCCGGCGCGCGGGTCGTCGTCGTCAACGCCGAGCCGACCCCCTACGACTGGCTGGCCGACCACGTCGTGCGCGAGCCGATCGGGACGTCGCTGCCGCGACTGCTGGCGCCGTGACCCGGGAGGAGGTGTACACCCGCTACCGGCAGCTGGTGGACGACGAGCTGCCGCGGCGGGCGCGCGAGGGCCGGTGGGTGGTGACCGCCGACCACTGCTTCGGGCGGATCCTGCTCGACCACGCCGTGGGCGGCCGCTGGTACGACGTCCTGGACCGGCGCCGCTCGCCGGCCTCCGCCCAGCTGGACGACGACCAGCTGGCCGCCGCCGTCGCGCTGGCCGAGCGGGTGCTGGCCGAGGGCGATCCGCTGCTGCGCGAGCTCGACGCGCAGAGCCTGGCCTGGCGCGGTCAGCCACCGAAGCGCAGCCCACCGGGTCGGCCCGCGCGGTGACCCTGCTCGCCGTCCACCTGGCGCTGACCGCGGCCTACGCCGGCTTCCAGTGGACGGTGCGGGCCCTGGTCTACCCGCAGTTCGCGCTCGTCCCGCCGGCGGTCTTCCCGGCCTACGAGCGCCGCCACCAGCAGCGGGTCGGCCGGGTCGTGGGCCCGCTGTTCGCCGGGCAGGGCGTCACGACGCTGTGGCTGCTCGCCGACCGGCCGGAGGCGACGCCGCTGGCCGCCGTGCTGGCCGGCGCCGGCTGCCTGGCCGTCGTCCTGGCGGCCACCGCGCTGGGCGCCGTCCCCCTGCACCGCCGGCTGGGGGCGGCGTGGGACGAGGCGGCGTTCCGGTGGCTGCTGCGGGTGGACTCCGTGCGGGCGGTCGCGGCGACGGCCGGGACCGCGGCGGCGCTGCTCACCCTGCTCGGTTGAACCGGGGCCACACCGGGCGGGGACCGGCCCGCTAGCGTGACCGGCACCACGTCGAGCGGCCGGCCGGCTGGCCGGCCCGAGGACCCGGGAGTCCAGCATGCGCGTGCCCTTGACCACCCGAGACTTCCTCGACCGCGCCGAGCTGGTCTACGGCGACCGCGTCGGGATCGTCGACGAGCCAAACCAGCCCGCGCCGTCGCTGGGCGACGTCACCTACCGCGAGGTCGCCCGCCGCGCCCGCGCCATGCAGGCCGCCCTCGACGGGCTGGGCATCGGCGAGGGCGACCGGGTGGCGGTCGTCAGTCACAACGCCGGGCGGCTCATCGAGTTGCTGCTCGGCGTCCCGTCGTCCGGCCGGATCCTCGTGCCGATCAACTTCCGGCTCTCCCAGGAGGAGGTCAGCTACGTCGTCGGCCACTCCGGGGCTCGTGTCCTCTTCGTCGACCCGGAGCTGGAGTCCTCGCTCAAGCCCGTCGAGGCCGAGCACCGGTTCAGCATCGGCGAGGAGTACGAGCAGCTGCTGCGATTCGACGTCGAGCCACGACCGTGGTCGGAGCCCGACGAGGACGCGACCGCCACGATCAACTACACGAGCGGCACGACGGCGCGGCCCAAGGGCGTGCAGATGACCCACCGCAACGAATGGGTCAACGCGGTCACCTTCGGCATGCACATGCAGGTCAGCGACCGGGACGTCTACCTGCACACGCTGCCCCTGTTCCACTGCAACGGCTGGGGCATGCCGTACGCACTGGCCGGTCTCGGCGCCCGCCAGGTGGCCTTGCGCAAGGTGGAGGGTGCGGAGATCCTGCGCCGCGTGGAGCAGCACGGCGTGACATTGATGTGCGGGGCGCCGGCCGTGTGGAGCGCTGTCCTCGACGCCGCGGCCTCCTGGGAGGGGGAGATCCCCGGACGCGACCGGGTGCGCATCGCGGTCGCCGGCGCGCCGCCGCCGTCGCGGACCATCGCCCGCATCGAGGAGGAGCTGGGCTGGGAGTTCAACCAGATCTACGGCCTCACCGAGACCGCCCCGCTGGTCACCGTCAACCGGCCGCGTGAGGAGTACGACGCCCTCGAGCCGGAGGAGCGGGCCAGGAAGCTGTCCCGCGCCGGCGTCCCGGCGCTCGGCACCCGGATGGCGACCAGCGAGTCCGGCGAGGTGCTGGTGCAGAGCAACACGGTGCTGGCCGGCTACTGGAACAACCCGGATGCCACGGCGGAGGCCCTCGAGGGCGGCTGGTTCCACACCGGGGACGGCGGCACCATCGACGACGGCGGCTACCTCACCATCTCCGACCGCAAGAAGGACGTCATCATCACCGGCGGTGAGAACGTCTCGTCGATCGAGGTCGAGGACGTCGTCTTCAGCCACCCGGCGGTCGCGGAGGTCGCGGTCATCGGCGTCCCGGACGACAAGTGGGGCGAGATGGTGACCGCCGTGGTGGTCGTCGCCGAGGGCCAGCAGGTCACCGCCGAGGAGATCGTCGCCCACTGCCGGGGCCGGATCGCCGGGTACAAGATCCCCAAGCGGGTCGAGTTCCGCGACGAGCTGGCCCGCACGGCCACCGGCAAGATCCAGAAGTTCAAGCTGCGCGAGGGCTTCTGGTCGGGCTCCGACCGCCAGGTCAACTAGTTGAAGGACCCCGTCCTCCCCCTGCCCCCCGCCACTCGCACGCTCGCGGCGGGAACCCTGCACGGGGGCCGTCAGAGCTCGGGGCGGGACCCGGGGCGGGCCGCTGCTGCCCAGTCGGGGCCGTCGTCCTGACACCCCAGTTGCGGCGGCGGCCTCCCCCCATGTGGGGAGTACCTGCTCAACCGTCCTCCTGATCTTGTCGTTCCGGCACCGGAGTGCGCCTCCGGGCGCCGGTCGACGAGGTCGTGAGGAAGGTCGGACGTGGGCAGGACGGACGAGCGGGAGAGCCATCCGAGGCGCACCGGGTGGCTGGTGCGCGGCGCCGGGACGGCGGTCACCGCCCTGCTCCTGGCCGGCCTGGTTCCCGGGACGGCGGTCGCCGCCCCCGGGGAGGCCGAGGTCGCCGAGGCGCAGGCCGAGCGCGATGCCGCGGCCGCCCGCGTCGGCGAGATCGGCGCGCAGCTCGCGTCGGCCCAGGAGCGGGTGGACGCCGCCCGCCGGGGTGCCCAGATCGCGCTCCAGGAGTACGAGGTCCGGCAGGCCGCGCAGCAAGAGGCGCAGGTCGCGGCCGAGGCCGCTGCCGTAGCCGCGGCGCGCGCCGCCGCCGCGCTGGACCACGGCCGTGACCAGGTGGTCGCCTTCGCGCGATCGAGCTACATGCAGGGCAGCACCAGCCCCGGTGCGGCCGCTCTCGTCACCGCCGACGGTCCGGCCCAGCTGGTGGAGCGGGCGGCGCTGCTGGAGGCCGCGGGCGACCACCGGGTCGACGTCGTCGCCGAGCTGACCGTCCTCGAGCAGCAGGCCACCGCCGCCGACGACGCCGCCCAGGTCGCCGTGCAGGTTGCCGACGAGGCCGAGGCCGCGGCGGCCGGCGCCCTGGCCGACGCGCAGGAGCTGGAGGTCTCGGCGCGCGCCCAGGCCGCCGCGCTCGCCGACCGGCGCGAGGATCTCGAGGCCGAGCTCGCCGAGGCCCAGGAGTTCCTCCACGGCGCCCGGGGAGCGGCCGCCGCGGCCGCGGCCGCCGAGGCCGCCGCGGCCGCGGCGCAGGCCCGCCCTCCAGCGCCCGCCCCGCCAGCGGCCCCGTCGGCCGGGTCCTCGTCGCGGAGCACGTCGTCCTCGGGCTCGTCCGCCTCGTCGGGGTCGTCCTCCTCGTCCGGGTCGTCGTCCTCCGGCGGCGGCTCGCCGACCGGGACCCGCACCACGGCCGGCGAGCCCACGGGCTCGGTCGTGGAGCGGGCGATCGCGGCGGCGAAGAGCCAGCGCGGGCTGCCCTACAGCTGGGGCGGCGGCAACGCCCACGGCCCGACGTGGGGCATCCCGCCGGACACCGACGTCTTCGGGTTCGACTGCTCCGGCCTGACCGAGTACGCCTACGCGCAGGCCGGGATCCGGATCGGCGGCACCAGCCGCGAGCAGTACTGGCGCTTCCGCGACCGGACGGTGGCCGCCGGCGACCTGCGGCCCGGCGACCTGGTGTTCTGGGGCGAGACCGCGGACTACACGTCGATCTACCACGTGGCGCTCTACATCGGCGGCGGCCAGGTCGTGCAGGCGCCGCAGAGCGGGGACGTGGTGCGCGTCTCGGCCATGTGGTTCGGCAGCGACTACTACGGCGCGGTGCGGCCGACGGCCTGAAGGAGGACCACCCTTTCCCCCACGCCTCGAAAGAGGACCCCCTTGCCCCCCACCACTCGCAGGCTCGCGGCGGGATCCTGCAAGGGGGCCGGCGGGACCCTGAAGGGTGGCCGTTCCAGCACGTCGCCAGGCTCGCGGCGGTGCCCTGCAGGGCCCGAGACATGGGGCGTCGGGCAGCCACGGGGGGAGCTGCCCGACGCACCGCCGAGGCTAGCAGTCAGCACAGGTTGCGGGCACGTGTCTGCACGCGGCGCGCGCGGGGCTCGCGTCGTTAACCGCGGGTGTCCGGTCGGCTCTCCCGCGTGCGCGCCCAGCTGTGGTCCAGGAACGTGTAGGACACTGGCTGCGACGGGCACGCCGCCCGTCGCCGACCCCGGGACGTCCTCCGGATGCGGGGCCGTGGACCCGGCACGACCAGGGAGTTCCGTGAGCAGCGCCGCCAGCACCCCGCTCGAGCAGTCCGCCGGGCAGCCGGTCCCCCCGTCGGTCGACGCGGCCCGCCTGGAGCGGGTGCTGTTCGAAATCAAGCGGGTCATCGTCGGCCAGGACCGGCTGGTCGAGCGGATGCTCGTCTCGCTGCTGGCCCGCGGGCACGTGCTGCTCGAGGGCGTCCCCGGCGTGGCCAAGACCCTCGCGGTCGAGACCCTCGCGACCGTCGTCGGCGGCCGGTTCGCCCGCCTGCAGTTCACCCCCGACCTGGTGCCGGCCGACATCATCGGCACCCGCATCTACAAGGCCGGGCAGGACGCCTTCGACACCGAGCTGGGCCCGGTGTTCGCCAACTTCGTCCTCACCGACGAGATCAACCGCGCGCCGGCGAAGGTCCAGTCGGCGCTGCTGGAGGTCATGGCCGAGCGCCAGGTGTCGATCGGCGGGGTCACCCACCCGCTGCCGGACCCGTTCCTCGTGCTGGCCACCCAGAACCCGATCGAGTCCGAGGGCGTGTACCCGCTGCCCGAGGCCCAGCGCGACCGCTTCCTCATGAAGGTGCTCGTGGACTACCCGACGCCGGAGGAGGAGCGCGAGATCATCTACCGGATGGGCTCGGAGCCGCCCGTCGCCGACACCGTCCTGGGCCCGGCCGACCTGGTCCGCATGCAGCGCACCGCCTCGCAGGTGTTCGTCCACCACGCGCTGGTCGACTACGTCGTCCGGCTGGTGGTCGCCACCCGCGCGCCGCGGGAGCACGGCATGGAGGACGTCGCCTCGTGGGTGTCGTACGGCGCCAGCCCGCGTGCCTCCCTCGGGCTGATCGCCGCCAGCCGGGCGCTCGCGCTGGTCCGCGGGCGCGACTACGTGCTGCCGCAGGACGTCCTCGACGTCACCGCCGACGTGCTGCGGCACCGGCTGGTGCTCTCCTACGACGCGCTGGCCGACGGCGTGCCCGCCGACCACGTGGTCAGGCGGATCCTGCAGACCGTCCCGCTGCCCCAGGTGGCCCCGCGGCAGCGGTCCGGGGGCTTCGGCCCGGGCAGCCCCGGCGGCCCCTCGGTGCCGGCCGCGCCGCCGTTCGGAGCGCCGCAGTTCGGCCCGCCCGGACCGCAGTACGGCCAGCCGGGCCAGCCCTTCCCCGGTCCCGGCCAGCCCGGTCCCGTGCCGCCGTCCGGGCCGTTCGGCGGCCCCGTCCAGCCGGTCCAGGGGCAGCCCGGTCCCGCTGGGCAGGGCCGTTCGGACGCGTCCGTCAACGGCGCCGAGCGCGACTCCTCGCCGGCGTGATCCTGCGTCGCCGGTCCGGCGGCGCCGCGGCCCCGGAGCAGACCGGCTCCCCACCCACCCCGGGTTCCGGCATCGACCCGGGAGCCGGGGACGGCGCCCCGCCGCACTTCGGCGAGGGCCCGGCCGACGTGCTCCTGCAGCGACTGGAGCTCACCGTCCGGCGCCGGCTCGACGGGCTGCTGCAGGGCGACCACCTGGGCCTGGTGCCGGGGTCGGGCACCGAGGCCGGCGACTCGCGCACCTACCACCCGGGGGACGACGTCCGGCGGATGGACTGGCCGGTGACCGCGCGCACCCAGGTGGCGCACGTGCGGGAGACGATCGCCGACCGCGAGCTGGAGACCTGGGCGGTGGTCGACCTCTCGGCCAGCCTGGACTTCGGGACGGCGGCCTGCACCAAGCGCGACCTGGCGATCGCCGGGCTGGCCGCGGTCAGCCACCTCACCGTCCGCGGCGGCAACCGCCTCGGCGCCGTCGTCACCACCGGCGAGCGGGTCGACCGCCAGCCGGCCACCGCCGGCCGGCTGGCCGCCGACCGGCTGCTGCGCGCGGTCGTGGCGACGCCGCGGGCCGCCGGCGGGCGCCGGGGCGACCTCGCCGCCGCGCTGGAATCGCTGCGCCGTCCGCCGCGCCGCCGTGGTCTGGTCGTCGTCGTCTCGGACTTCCTGGGCTCCGACGCGCTCGGCGTCCCGGACTGGGAGCGCCCGCTGCGCGGCCTCGCGGCCCGGCACGAGCTGCTGGCCATCGAGGTGGTCGACCCGCGCGAGCTCGAGCTGCCGGACGTCGGCCTGCTCACCGTCGTGGACCCGGAGACCGGGCAGACCCTGGAGGTGCCCACCGGCGACGCGGCCTTCCGGGCCCGGTTCGCCGAGGGTGCGGCGGCCCAGCGGCGGGCGATCGCCGCGGCCCTGCGCCGCGCCGGCGCCGGGCACCTGCAGCTGCGCACCGACCGCGACTGGCTGATGGACGTCGTCCGGTTCGTCGCCGATCGGCGGCGGGCCGGCTCGGGCGGTGCGTCCCGGTGACGGTGCCGACCCCGACCACTCGCGGCGACCGCCGGCGCGCCGGCAGCGGAGGAGCCCCCCAATGAGCTTCCAGGCACCGTGGTGGCTGCTCGGCCTGCTGGCCGTCGTCGCGCTGGTGGCGCTGTATGTGGTGCTCCAGCTGCGCCGCAAGGCCTACGCCGCCCGGTTCACCAACGTCGCGCTGCTCGGCACGCTGGTGCCTCGGCGGCCCGGCTGGCGGCGGCACCTGGCGTTCGGGCTCGTGGCGCTCGGGCTGGCGGCGCTGGTCGTGTCGCTGGCGGTGCCCAGCACCGAGGTGCGGGTGCCGCGCGAGCGGGCGACGGTGATCATGGCCGTCGACGTCTCGCTGTCGATGCAGGCGACCGACATCGAGCCCAGCCGCTTCGAGGCGATGCAGGTGGCGGCCAAGCAGTTCGTCGACGTGCTGCCCGAGCGGATCAACCTCGGGCTGGTGTCCTTCGCCGGCACCGCGACCACGGTGGTGACCCCGACGACCGACCGCGGCCAGGTGCGCACCGCGATCGACAACCTGGAGCTGGCCGAGTCGACCGCGATCGGCGAGGCGGTGTTCACCTCGCTGACCGCCGTCGAGAACTTCCAGTCGTCGCTGGACGCCGACGGCGAGGAGGTGCCGCCGGCGCGGATCGTGCTGCTGTCCGACGGCTACAACACCGTGGGCCGCCCGGACACCCAGGCCGTCGAGGCCGCGCTGGGCGCCGGCATCCCGGTCTCCACCATCGCGTTCGGCACCGACTACGGCACCCTCGACCTCGACGGCGAGCGGGTGCCGGTGCCGGTGGACCGCGCGACGCTCGAGAAGATCGCCGACGCCACCGGCGGCAGTTACAGCGAGGCGGCCAGCGCCGCGGAACTCGAGCAGGTCTACCAGGACCTCGGCAGCCAGATCGGCTACACGACCGAGCCGCGCGACGTCAGCTACTGGTTCGTCCGCGGCGGGGTGCTGTTCGCGCTGCTCGGCGTCGTCCTCAGCCTGATCTGGACCAACCGCCTGCTATAGGGGCGGAGCGGAGCAGCGCTCCCCGCTGCCGACGCGCGCGTCGGCGGCCGCACCGTCACCGGGCGGCAGGCGACCGCCACCCGCGGTCTGCACCACACAGACTGTGAGCGGGTGCCCCGGACCGAGCACTCTCCGGCAGCGCTGCAGGGTGTCCTGTCCCAGGGCGCGGGCCGGTCCTGCCTCGCCCAGCCGGTCCAGGGCGTGGGTCAGGGCGGCGGCCGCCCACAAGGTGATGGGGTGGTCTGGGCCGAGGGTCCGGCGGGAGCGCTGCACGGTGTCCTCACCGAGCGTGCGTGCCCCCGCTGCCTCACCCTGCGAGGTCAGTGCGAGGCTCAGACCTCCCTCCACCAGGAGGGTGATCAGGTGGTTCCGGCCGAGCACCCGGCACTGCAACGTGTCCTCCCCGAGCTCACGAGCCGGCTCCGTCTCACCCAGTTGGACCCGAGCGTGGGTCAGGGCGCCCGCAGCCCAGAGGCTGACCACGTGCTGGGGCCCGAAGACCCTGCGGCAACGCGCCAGCGTGTCCTCACCGAGCTCACGGGCCGGCTCGTCCTCACCCAGTAGGACCATGGCAACGGCCACGGTGGCCGCGGTCAGCAGCGTGGTCGCGTGGTCGGGGCCGAACACCCGGCGGCAACGCTGCAGCGTGTCCTCGCCGTGCCGACGGGCTGCCCCGACCTGACCCAGCACGACCAGTGCGACGGTCAGGGCCGTCGCCGCCAGCAGGGTGATCGCATGGTCCCCCTGCAACACCCGGCGGCAACGTTGCAGGGTGTCCTGGCCCAGGACGCGGGCCGACTCTGCATCTCCCACCTGGTTCAGGACGAGCGCGAGCGCGGCCGCCGCCGACAGGGTGGTCGCGTGGTCGGGGCCGAGCACCCGGCGGCAACGCTGCACCGTGTCCTCGCCCAGGGAACGGGCCGGCGCCGCCTCCTTCACGTAGAACAGGTCGAGAGTGAGAGTGGCGGCCGCGGCCAGCGTGTCGAGGTGATCGGGGCCCAGGAGCGACCGCCAGCGGTCGACGAGCGGTTCGCAGACGGCCCGGCTGCCGTGGCTGTCACCGTGGGCTTGGAGGTAGCGGACGGTGTCCAGCACGAGTCGGCGACTGACCGGCGAGTCATCACTCAGCGGGCCGGTGGCGAGCACGTGCGGGACCAGCTCGACGTAGGCCGACCAGCTGGCCGGATCCTCCGGGTCGCCCGGGGAGGCGGCAGCCAACAGTGCCACCACCTGCGCGGCCGTCGCGTGCTGCCGGTCGAGGGGCAGTTGGCGGCGGATCACCGCCTGCACCAGGCGGTGGACCTGGAAGCTGTCGGGGTCCCGGCGGGCCAGCGAGTAGCCGACCAGTGCTCCGACAGTGTCGGCGAGGGCATCGAGGTCGGCGGCGGTGGTGCGCAGCGGCTCGTCGAGGACTCGTGCGTGGTCGCTGATGAGTGACAGCGGGATGGGTTCGGGGGCGAGGAAGGCAGCCAGTTCGAGCAGTTGCACCGCCGCGGGGTCGTCCCCGCGAAGTCGCTCCAGGGACAGCGCCCACGTGGTGTCGATCCGGCCCTGGTAGCCCAGGACGTCGCCGCGGGCCAACAGGTCGGCCTGGCAAGTGCTGAAGCGGCGCAAGTAGTCGGCCGCCGGCAGGTCGGTCTGTTCCAGGTATCCGGCGACCTGGGCGGCGGCCAGCGGCAGGTCGCCCAGCGAGGCGGCGATCTTGTCGGCCAGCTCCGCGTCGAGTGCCGGGATACGAGCCCGTAGCAGGGCGATCGTCTCCGCCCGCGTGAGCACGTCCACCTCTATCCGCCCGCCGAGTGCTCCCCAGCCGGGGGAGCGGGAGGTGATCAGCAGGTGCCCGGCCCCGTCCGGCCGATAGCAGGCGACGTCCTGGAGGTGTTCAGCGTTGTCGAAGACCAGCAGCCACCGGTCCCGGTGACGGAGTTCGGTGAGCAGACGGTCGACGGTGTCGGTCACCGTGGCCGCGGCCGGTACACCGAGCCGGGCGGCCAGCCCGGCGAGCTGATCGGGGATGAGCACCGGCTGCTCGGCGTCGATCCACCACACGACGTCATAGTCGGCGGCGAAGCGGTGCGCGTACTCGATGGCCATCTGGGTCTTGCCCACCCCACCCAGCCCGTACAGCGTCTGGACCGCCAGCGTCGTCCCCTCCGCGCGCAGCCTCCGCCGCAGTTCGGCCAGCACGTCGTCCCGTCCGGTGAAGTGCGGGTTGCGGGCCGGCGCCCGCCACACCTGCGGCCGTGACGCGGTGGTGGGTGAGCGCGGCGCCTCGGCGGTCCTCGCAGGCATGGCCTCCGCCCGCGGTGGGGTCCAGTCGAGGCTGGGGTCGTGCGCGAGGATGGCGGCCTCGAGCTCCTGCAGTCCGCGGCCGGGATCGACCCCCAGTGCCTCGGCGAGGATGCGGCGGGCTCGTCGGTAGGCACCCAGCGCCTCGGCCTGTCGGCCCGAGCGGTAGAGGCCGACCATGAGCATCCCGTGCAGGCCCTCGTGCAGGGGGTGCTCAGCGACCAGGTACTCCAACTCGCTGACGAGCTGAGCGTGGCGGCCCAGGGCCAGCTCTGCCTCCAGACAGGCCTCGAGCGCACCCAGTCGCAGCTGCGCCAGGTGCGGGATCTCGGTGTGTGCGAACGGTTCGTCGACGAACTCGGCCAACGGCTGCCCACGCCACAGCCCGAGAGCCTCCCGCAGCGTGCCCGATGCCCGTGCCGGCGCCATCCGCAGGACCTCAGTGCCCTCGCGCACCAGACGCTGGAAGCGGTGCAGGTCCAGCTGCTCGGGGACCAGGCCGAGCACGTAGCCGGGCCCGCGGCGCTGCAGCACGGCAACGCCGGCGCGGTCGGGGGCGTCCTCGGCCTGGAGGAGGACCTTCCGTAGCCGCGACACGTAGACCTGGAGCGTGTTGACGGCGCCCGCCGGCGGCTTCTCTCCCCACAGACCGTCGACGAGTACGTCGACCGGGACCACCTCGTCGAGGTGGAGCGCCAACATGGCCAGCACTGCCCGCTGCTTCACACCTCCGAGGGGGAGCGGTGCTCCTGCCCCCCGGACCTCCAGCGGGCCCAGGATCCGGATGTCCATGGCGGATCCCTCCGCTCCGACCGATGACCGCGTCGATCCGGTCACCTGGCCATCGGCGACCGGACGTCTGCCCGTCGTGCACGCAGCGCCACCGCCGAGCGTTCCCGGCTGCAGCCGCCCGTTCAAGCCGTCTCAGCGGCTGTGTTTCAGCGGCTGTTCAGCGCTCCTCCAGACCCCCTGGCCACCCTCGGGGGTGGCCCCGTCTCCGCAGGGGAGCGCCTGATCACACGGATCGGATCGATGTCGCCATGGCACCACGAACCCATCTCGGTACCGCGACCGGTTGCAGCAACGCGGAGCTCCTGGAGCTGGCAGCTCGGGGGGACCAGGCGGCGTGGGGACGACTGCTCGAGGAGTACGACGGTCTCGTCCGCTCCGTGGCTCGCTCGTTCCGTCTCCAGGCGGCGGACGTCCACGACGTCACACAAACGACCTGGCTGCGCCTGGTGCAGCACCTTCACACCATCCACGACCCCGAACGGTTGGCCGGGTGGCTCGCGGTCACCGCGCGGCGTGAGTCGCTGGCCGTCCTGCGCACGGCCTCGAGGGAGGCCCCGAGGGCAATGGTCGACGAGACGCCCGACTCGGCGGTCGACCTCGAGGGGAGCGTCGTGGACCGCGAGGTGGCGCGCGAGCTGTGGGATTCGGTGGACCGTCTCTCGCCCCGGCAGCAGAAGCTGCTCGTGGCGCTGTTCCGTGAGGAGCTCGACTCCTACGACGTCGTGGCGGCCACGTGCGCGATGCCGATCGGGAGCATCGGCCCGACACGGGCGCGAGGACTGTCCCGACTCCGACGGGAGATCACTGGTCGGGGCCTGGGGCCGGCCGACATGTGATGGTCCGCGCCCGCACTCCGGTCAGCGGGAGGGGTCGAGGACGAGCTTGCCGGTCGTGCGGCGGGCCAGCAGGTCCTGGTGCGCCTCCCGGACGGCGGACAGCGGATAGCGGCCGCCGACGACCGGGCGGAGCGCGCCGTCGGCCACCAGGGGCAGCAGCTCGGCCATGGCGTCGTCCAGCATCGCAGGCCGCGCCATGCAGTGCGCCAGCCAGAAGCCGACGACGGCGCGGCTCTTCTGCTGCAGCATTCCGGGCGGGACGGCGGCGGTCTCCTGGCGGGCGGCCATCCCGTAGGTGACCAGCCGGCCGAACGGGGCCAGCGCCGACAGCGACCCGGCGAACACGTTGCCGCCGGTCATCTCCAGGACGACGTCGACCGGCCGGCCGCCGTTGGCCTCACGCAGTGCCGCGGTGAAGGCCCTCGGGTCGTCGTCGGCAAGGGCGGGGTCGATCGCGGCGTCGGCGCCGAGATCCTCGGTGAGCGCGCGCTTCTGCGGGCTGGAGGCGGTGGCGATGACCCGGCCGGCCCCCCAGCGGCGGGCCAGCTGCACGGCCAGCGACCCGACGCCGCCGGCGCCGGCGATGACGACGACGGTCTCCCCGGCGGCCAGGTGCGCGCTCGTGCGCAGCAGGTGGTAGGCGGTGCTGCCTTGCAGGACGACGGCCAGCGCCTGCTCGTCGGTCACGCCGTCGGTCACCTGCCAGGTCAGCCGCGGGTGCGCGGCCACCTTCTCCGCGTAGCCGCCGCCGTCGAGCAGGCCGACCACCCGCGGGCCGCCGCCGGCCGGCGTCCCCACGAACTCCGCGCCGGGCACCAGCGGCAGCTGCTGGGCGGCGAGGTAGCTGTCCTCGATCTGGTGTGTATCCGCGAAATTGACGCCAGCCGAGGAGATGTCGTAGAGGACCTCGCCGTCGGCGGGGACCGGGTCAGCCAGCTCGACGACGTCCATGACCTGAGGGCCGCCGAAGCGGGTGATCTGCACGGCTCGCATGCGCCTGAGGCTAGGGCTCCACCGGCATACAGGGCTTCAGGGGCCGACAGCGGACGGCGCACGAGGCAGTCCTGTGCGGGCAGGCTCCCCGAGACCAGATGGTGCTGGTCGCCTCGGAACGCTTATCACCGCCTCGAGCCGGCGGTCTCCTCGAGCGGGGGAGGGCCGGCCGCGCCGGCGGGGTACTCCAGCATCGGCACGGCGTCCTGCGCCCACGCCTGCAGTACCGGATCGACGATCCGCCAGGCCTGCTCTGCCTCCTCGCCGCTCACCGAGACTCGGCCACCGCCGGACAGGAGGTCGGTCAGGACCTGGCCGTACGCGGTGCGCTCCCCCGGGGATGCCACCTGCACACCAGGCTGCCAGCCTTCCTCCGGCGCGTCCAGCTCGATCCACAACTGGTCGGCCGCCACCCGCTCGGCGTCGGACGGGTCGCACGCCGGCGCGGCGGTCCGGAAGTGGAGGGCGACTCCCTTGCGGGGCGTTCCGAGTGCCTTTCCGGTGCGCAGCACGAACCGGGTGCCGGTCCACCGAGGGGTGTCCAGCTCCAGGAGCACCTCGGCGTAGGTCTCGGTGCCGCGAGCGGGGTCGACGCCGTCCTCGTCGGTGTACCCGGGCACGGTCCGACCGCCGGTGGCGCCTGTCCCGCCCAGTGTCCCGGCGGTGTAGCGCGCCCGTCGGGTCCGGACGGGGACCTCTGCGGCGGAGAGCACGCGGACCGACCGCAGCAGCTCCAGCTTGGCCGCATGCAGGTCGCCCTCGGTCTGCCGAGCCGGCAGCTCCATCGCGACGAGGGTCAGGACCTGGAGCATGTGGTTCTGCATCACGTCCCTGACGGCACCGGTCCGGTCGTAGAAGTCCGCTCGGCCCTCGAGCCCCAGCGTCTCCTCCCACAGCACGTCGACCTCCGCGATGGAGGCACTGTCCCAGACGGGTGCCAGCGAGCGGCCGGGCGCGCGCAGGTCCAGCAGCGCCTGCACCCTGGGCATCCCGAGGAAGTGGTCGACGCGGAACGCAGCCTTCTCGATGCCGCCGGTCACCCGGGTGAGCAGGTCGTTCAGTGCCACTGCGCTCGCCAGATCCGTACCGAACGGCTTCTCCACCGCGATGCGGCTGCCGGCCGGCAGGTCCGCGTCGCCGAGCGCGCCCAGCATCGCGGGGAACAGCGCCGGGGGCAGGGCCAGGTAGACGGCTACCGCCGCGCGGTCAGCGGCATCGCTGCCACCGTCGAAGGCCCGCGCCGCGGCGGCGACGGTGCCGGCCGCTCCGGGGTCGACCGCGCGGTACCGCAGGCGACCGACCAGCGCGTCTCGTACCGCGGTCGGTACGTCCCCGGCGTGCTCGCGCAATCGGGTGGCCACGTGCGATTGGAAGGTCCGGTCGTCCCAGTCCTGCAAGGCGCCGCCCACGACCTGCAGGCCGTCCGGCATCCGGCCGTCGGCCGACAGCCGGGCGAGCGCGGGCAGCAGGAACCGCCCGGCGAGGTCGCCCGTGGCACCGAGCAGGAGCAACCGGCCGATCACCAGTACTCCCGGAGGACGATGACGGCCAGGGGTCGGCTGCCTCCGGGCCATGGGTCCGGTCGCAGGGGCGGCGGGGCTGTGAACATGGCGCGGCCATCCTCCCCGAGCCCCGCGACCGGCGTCCACGCGGCCGGGGAAGCCGTCCGCGCACGGGGCGACCGGCGCGCAGTGGGCCGCCCGTCAGCGGCTGCCCCGTGCGGTTGGGACCATGCTCGGCTGGGGAACCTGCCTGCAGACCGGGAGCGGTCGCGGTCGACCGTCTGGGCCTCGGCAGCCCGCACAGGACCACCCTCGGAGAGGAACAAGCATGTCCACCTGGCTCATCACCGGCTGCTCGAGCGGGCTCGGTCGAGCCCTTGCCGAAGCAGTCATCGGGGCCGGCCATCACGCCGTGGTCACCGCGCGCGACGAGGCCAAGGTCGCCGACCTCGTGGAGCTGGCTCCGGATCGCGTGCTGAGCGCGGCGTTGGACGTCACCGACCCGGCGCGAGCGGCAGCTGTCTCTCAACAGGCCGAGGATCGCTTCGGCGCCGTCGACGTCTTGGTCAACAACGCCGGATACGGGTACCGCGCCGCGGTCGAAGAGGGTGAGGACGCCGACGTCCGTGCGTTGTTCGAGACCCATTTCTTCGGGTCGGTGACCATGATCAAGGCGGTGTTGCCCGGGATGCGGGCGCGCCGTGCGGGGGCGATCGTCAACGTCTCGTCGATCGGGGCGCAGGTCACCCCACCGGGATCGGGCTACTACGCGGCGGCGAAAGCGGCACTCGAGGGGATGTCCGGCTCTCTGCGGGGCGAGCTGGAACCGCTGGGCATCTCGGTGACGGTCGTCGAGCCCGGCGGATTCCGCACGGACTTCTCCGGTCGCTCGCTGACCCAGTCCCGGACCGTGATCGACGACTATGCCGAGACGGCGGGCAAGCGACGTAAGGAACGCGACACGACGCACGGAACCCAGTTAGGCGACCCGGCGCGCGCCGGCCGGGCCATCCTCACCGCCGTGGAGTCCGCCGATCCGCCGGCGATGCTGCTGCTGGGCAGCGACGCCCTGACCAGCTACCGGCGGGTGCTCGGCACGGCCCTCGCCGAGGCTGATGAGTGGGAAGAGCTGAGCGTCAGCACCGACTTCCAGGACTGATCCCCAGCGCGAGGCGGGTGACCGTCGGTCAGCGGCCCTGCTGGTCGGCCGGTTGCACCGGCGGTCCGGCTTCCGGGGGCCGCGGGCGGTCCTCGGGGCGGGCCGTGCTGCGAGCAGGGCGACGTCGTCGTCGAGGGCCCGGCCGAGCTCGGCCAGCAGCGCGTCGCAGAGCTGGCCCAGCATGAGTCCGGCACGGGCTCGCCTCGTGGCAGTGGTCCGCAACAGCTCCGCCCCGTCGAGGAAGAGCCGCGTCGTGCCGCGAGGCCGTCGGTGTAGAGGACGATCGCCCCGGGCCCGAGTGTCTGCGCATGGTCGCGGTGCGGTCGCTCCGGGGCGATCCCGCGCAGCACGTTCCGCACCTGCGCCATGACCGCGGCCTCTTGGTCGTGGCCGGAAACGTCGCCGACGACGAGCTCGGTGCTGCCGTCGGAGACCTGGACGGCGTCGTACCGGTCACCGCCCACCTGCAGCGCGCGCCATCGCCATCGAGTGGTCGAGCGCCGGGCCGCCTGCTCCATCCGCCTACCTCCCCCTCAGTACGGGTAGGCGGTCTGCGTGTCCGACTTCGAGATCACCGCCCTGGTCCTGGCCGAGCACGAGGTCTTCCGGCGGGAGTTCTCAGCGCTCGAGGACCTGTCCGGTCAAGAGCTCGCCGCCGCGTGGGAAGCCCTGCACGCCAAGCTGGAGGTGCACGCCGTCGCCGAGGAGCAGCTGTTCTATCCGCTGCTCGCGCAGGAGGTGGGAGGCGGTGCGCACCGTCCGGCAGGTCAACGCCGACCACATGGGCGAGGAGGAGACGGACTTCTTCCCTGCGTTCAAGGAGGCCGTCGACGACGAGCAGCGCGAGGCCCTCGGGATGCGCTGGCTGGCGTTCCACGACGAGCACGAGCAGGCTGACGGGCTGTCCGGTGAGGACGCGGAGGTGGCCGAGGTGGTCGCGACCGAGGTCCCGGAGGGCGACCCGTCTCTGTGACCACGCCGTCCCTCGGCAGTCCTCGGTGATCGCGAGGTCGGGTCCGCCGCTGCCACGAGCTGTCGAGCTCGGTGGGATGCGCGTTCCGTAGATTACGCGGTGACCGCTTGATGCCAGCCGCGCTTCCAAGGCGAATTCATGGGTCCCCTGCTGCGCGAAGGACCGTCGGTGCCAGTCGTGGATGCGCCAGCGGTCGCCACCGTCAGCGCGTGGCCTCCGTAGGGTCGATCCCTCGCGGGAGCCGGCTCGCCCGGACCGCCCTGCGCCTCTGACGCGTCCGCTGCGGGTCGGCGAGACACGGAACTGCGGAGGGGCGCGGCTGTCAGGTCAGTTGGTCGACAGCCGGTGGTGCGTGTCGGCGAAGTTGACCCCGGCCGAGGAGACGTCGTAGAGCAGCTCATCGTCGCCGGGGACCGGGTCGGGCAGGTCGACGACGTCGAGGACCTCGGGGCCGCCGAAGCGGGTGATCTGCACGGCTCGCATGCCCGTCAGGCTAGGTGCCGGCGGATCGAGGACCCTGTCTGCCCGATGGAACACGTCAGGGGTCGTTCCGAGGGACGTCTGGAACGGACCCTGACGGTGCTGTCTGCGTCCGACCGAGCGACCGCCACCGGGGGCGGCGGGTGCCGAGGAGACCCCCGCCGTCTCGCCCACTCAGCGAGTGGACTGCGCCTGGCGGTCTGGGAGGACCCAGTCGGGCCGCACGAAGTGGCAGGTGTATCCGTGCGGATACTTCTGCAGGTAGTCCTGGTGCTCCTCCTCGGCCTCCCAGAACGGACCGGCCGGCGCCACCTCGGTCACGACCTTGCCGGGCCACAGGTCCGACGCGTCGACGTCGGCGATCGTGTCCTCGGCGACCCGCTTCTGCTCGTCGCTGGTGAAGAAGATCGCCGAGCGGTAGCTCCGGCCGCTGTCGTTGCCCTGGCGGTTCGGGGTCGACGGGTCGTGGATCTGGAAGAAGAACTCCAGCAACTCGCGGAAAGAGATCACCTCGGGGTCGAAGACGATCTCGACGGCCTCCGCGTGGTCGCCGTGGTTGCGGTAGGTGGCGTTCGGGGTGTCGCCGCCCGAGTACCCGACCCGGGTGGACACCACCCCCGGGCGCTTCCGCAGCAGGTCCTGCGCACCCCAGAAGCAGCCGCCGGCCAGGATCGCGGTCTCGGTCATCATCTCGTGCCCTTCTCTGCTCAGCACGCTGTCGACAACGCCCCGACGGATGGGGGGATTCCGGCCTGTGTCCTGCCCTCGTCGCCACCCGGTCCGGGTACCGACACGGCGCCCTGCCGGCGCCCGTAACGTCGGCGTCGTGTCCGTCCGCCTCGCCGCCTGCATGGACTGACCGGGCGTCCGAGCCGGCCCCGCACCCCGACACCGCCTCCAGGAGGAGCACGTGCCCACCACGGTCAAGGCCTACGCTGCCACGTCCGCGACCGAGCCGCTGACGCCGACCACCATCGAGCGTCGCGACGTCGGCCCGCGCGACGTGCGCATCGACATCACGTACGCAGGCATCTGCCACTCCGACATCCACACCGCCCGCGGCGAATGGGGTGCCACGAACTACCCGATCGTCGTCGGCCACGAGATCGCCGGCGTCGTGGCCGAGGTCGGCTCGGAGGTCACGCGGTTCGCCGTGGGGGACCGGGTCGGCGTCGGCTGCATGGTCGACTCGTGCGGGGAGTGCCAGTACTGCCGGCGCGGGGACGAGCAGTACTGCGTCAAGGGGAACATCCAGACCTACGGCGGCGTCGGCAAGGACGGCGTGCCGACCCAGGGCGGGTACTCCCAGGCCATCGTCGTCACCGAGGACTTCGTGCTGCGCATCCCGGACGGCCTCGAGCTCGACGTCGCTGCCCCGCTGCTGTGTGCCGGCATCACCCTCTACTCCCCGCTGCGGCACTGGGGCGCCGGGCCGGGCACGCGGGTCGCCGTGGTGGGTCTCGGCGGGCTGGGCCACATGGGCGTGCAGCTGGCTCACGCCCTGGGCGCGGAGGTCACCGTGCTGTCGCAGTCGCTGAAGAAGCAGGAGGAGGGTCTCCGGCTCGGGGCCGACTCCTACTTCGCGACGAGCGACCCGGACACCTTTACCCGGCTGGCCGCCTCGTTCGACCTCATCCTCAACACGGTCAGCGCGTCGATCGACGTCGACGCGTACCTGTCGCTGCTGGACGTCGACGGCACGATGGTCAACGTCGGCGCACCGGAGCACCCGCAGTCGGTGCGTGCCTTCTCGCTGCTGATGCGGCGTATCTCCTTCGCCGGCTCGACGATCGGCGGCATCCGCGAGACCCAAGAGATGCTCGACTTCTGCGCCGAGCACGGCATCGCCGCTGTCATCGAGACGATCGGCGTGGAGCAGGTCAACGAGGCCTACGAGCGGGTCCTCGCCTCCGACGTGCGCTACCGCTTCGTCATCGACACCGCCACGCTCGCCTGAGCCCGACAGTCGGGGCCGCCGAGGCGGGTGATCTGCACGGCGGGCATGTCGCCGAGGCCATGGCCTCGCGGAGGACGTCGAGCCGGCCGCCGGGCGCTGGAGCCCCGGGGCGAGCGGGAGCAGTGCGCTCGTCGGCTCTCCCCACCCGGCGGTCGACTCGGCAGCCGGGACTCTCCGGGTCGCGCCCACCGTGTGGGGTGCCTTCCCGGCACGACACCGATCCGGCACGGACGACCCGGCCGGGTGTGTGATGACGCGAGGACGCCCACGGAGACCGTGGTGGCCTTCCACCAGGCCGCGGACCGTCGAGACGGCTCCGCACTCGATCTCGTCGCCCGGGGACCTCGTCCAGCACGCCGCGGGGCCGCAGGGCCGTGAAGGCCTGCGACAGACCCTCGCGACGCTCGACCACGACCTCGACCGCCCGGCGGTGACGATCCATCCACCGAGTCGTGGCCCAGGACGATCTCGTCGTCGTGCACCTCACGATGCACGGGCGCCATGTCGCTTCGCCGATGCCGCTGCTCGCCGAGCTGACTCCGACCGGGAAGGCGTCGCGTGGGACTTCATCCACATCTGGCGGGTTGCGGACGGGGCAATCGTCGAGCACTGGGCCTGCCGCGACGACGTCGGCCTCCTCGCACAGGTCGGAGGCTGGCCGCGGTCCCGCTGGTCCGGAACGTGCGTGCGGCTCTCGACACCGGTGGGCGCACTCCGATGGCTGCTGCGGGCGATCGAGGTGCCGGAGGAGCGCTCTGGGCTCCGCTCGGTCCTCGCCACGGTGGATGCCGACGTCGGGGTCTGCGGGTGTGAACGGCTGTGCGTCCGGACACCCAGCGGTCCGACCCTGTCCGCACCCGAGAGCCTCCACGACGCCACGGCTGGTCGACGACGATGAGTTGCCGCCGTGGTCCTGGTCTTCACTCACATCGAACGACCGCGCTCGAGGAGGACGAGATGACCGCGACCTACACCTTCGACGTCTTCTCCAGCCTCGACGGCTACGGCGCCGCCAGCGCCAACTGGACCGGCTACTGGGGTAAGCAGGGCCCCGAGTTGCTCGACCACCGCCTCGACCTGTACCGCGAAGAGCAGCGGATGGTCTTCGGGGCCACCACGTACCGGGCATTCGTGCGGATGTTGGCCTCGAGCTCCGAGGAGTCCGAGGTGCGCGACCCGTGGGTCACCCGCATGACGAGCATGCCCGCAACGGTGGTGTCGACGACGTTGGAAGAACCCCTCGACTGGCCGGACGCGACCCTCGTGAGCGGCGACGCCGTCGACGTCGTCGCCCGGCTCAAGGAGGAGTCCGAGGTGCCGTTGCGCTCGCACGGCAGCCTGTCGATGAACCGGGCACTGATGGCCGCCGGTCTGGTCGACCTCGTGCAGGTGACGATCTTCCCCGTCATCACCGGTCAGACCGGGCTGGACCCGATCTTCCGGAGTGCGGCCGACTTCGACCTCGAGCTGGTCGAGAGCCGGACACTCGACGCTCGAACCCAGGAGCTCGTCTACCGGCCCACCCCCCATTGACCCGTGGGGAACGCAGTCGAGCCGGCCGCACGGGCCACCAGCGCATGGCGGACCGGCCCGGTACCGCTCCGCGGCGTCCCCGGCTTCCCCGGCTGTGGTTGGCTGACCGACGCGTGTCGAGCCGCCCGAGCGGCGGGCGTCCCCGTCCCGTCCCGACGGACGGGAACGACGAGGAGGCCTCCCATCCCGGCTGACCAGATCCTGGACGCGGCGACACGGGTCGCCGACCTGCTGCTCGACGTCCAGACGCGCGTGAACGGGCAGATCGACGCCGCGCTGACCGACCTGCTGCCCCGAGTGCAGCAGCGGCTGGGCGTCTCGTCAGCCGACGCCGCCGACCCCTCCGGCCTGGTGAACACCCGCATCACCGGGCTGAGCGTCGTGGTGACCCCCGCCGCGGTCGCGACCGTCGTCCCGCTGTCGGCGGAGTCCGCCGCCACGACCCGGGCCGGGCGGCGGGCCGTGACCGACATCGTCACCGGCGCCGACGACCGGCTGGCCGTCATCGCCGGACCCTGCTCGATCCACGACCCGGAGGCCGCACTCGAGTACGCCGCCTTCCTCGCCCGCATGCGGGAGCGGCACGGCGACGACCTCGAGATCCTGATGCGCACCTACACCGAGAAGCCGCGGACCGAGGTCGACTGGAAGGGGTTCGCCTACGACCCCTTCCTCGACGGGTCCAGCCGGATCAGCGTCGGGCTGGTCGCGACCCGGATGCTCATGTGCCGCATCACGGCTCTCGGCGTGCCGGTGGCCGCCGAGCCGCTGAACGCGCTCACGCCGCAGTACGTCAACGGGCTGGTCACCTACAACGGCGTCGGCGCCCGCAACGTCACCGACCAGACCGCCCGGGAGCGGGTGTCGGGCTTCTCGTCCGTCGTCGGCTTCAAGAACTCGCCGGAGGGCAGCATCGACGCCGCCGTCTCGGCCGTGCTGACCGCGCGCGCCCCGCACGAGTTCCTCGGCGTCGACCACCACGGGGTGAGCGCCCAGCTGTCGACGACGGGCAACGACACCGCCCACGTCATCCTGCGCGGCGACAAGGACGGCCCCAACTACTCCGCCGCCCACGTCGCGGAGACCAAGCGGAAGCTGGCGCAGCGCGGGCTGCCGGAGGTGGTCGTCGTCGACGCCTCGCACGGCAACAGCCAGAAGGACCACCGGCGGCAGGTCGTCGTCGTGCGGGACCTGGCCGGGCAGGTCGCCACCGGCGAGCGGGCGATCCGCGGCGTGATGGTGGAGAGCAACCTCGTCGCCGGCCGGCAGGACCTCGACCGCGAGCACCCCGAGCGACTGGCGTACGGCGTGAGCGTCACCGACGCCTGCGTGGACCCCGACACGACGGAGGTGGTGCTGGCCGAGCTGGTCGAGGCGGTCCGGTCACGGCGCGGGGCCGGCAGCAGGACGGCGCCCGCAGCCCGCTGAGCACGAGGCCGGGACGCCGGGGGACCGGCGAGGTCAGCCGCGCAGGCGGACGGACAGGCAGGTCACGCAGCCCTCGAGCGCCTCGAACTCGGTCAGGTCCACCGCGACGACCCGCAGGCCGCGCGCCTCGAGCAGCGCCCGGGTGGCCGGCGCGCTCGCCGACAGCAGCACCGTGGCGCCGTCGACTAGGACGACGTGCGACCCCTCCGGCTCGGGGACGGGCAGGAACGCCGGCCAGACGGCGGGGTCGTCGACCAGCGGCTCGTAGCCGATCACCGTGCCGTCCGGCAGTGCGGTGACGCCCGACTTGAGGTGCAGCACCCGGGTGACCGGGACGCCCACCACTCGCGCGCCCAGGGGAGCGAGCAGCGCGGCCAGCTGCTCCCGGCCGGCCTCGTTCGTGCGCCCGCCGAGCCCGACCCAGACGGTGCCGCCGTGCTTCAGCACGTCGCCGCCGTCGAGCGTGCCGGGTGCCTCGATCCGGGCGATCCGGTAGCCGAGGGCCGTCAGGGTCTCCTCGGTCCCGGTCGTCTCGGGCCGGCGCCGGTCCGCACCCGGTCGCGCGATGACGGCGAGGTCGCCGTGGACGACGACGGTGTCCTCCACGAAGACCGCGTCGGGGCAGTCGTCGGCGGGGAGCACCTCGATCGTCTCCCACCCCTCGGCGCGCAGTGCGTCGACGTAGCCCTGCCACTGGCGGAGCGCCAGCTCGCCGTCGACAGGCGTCCGGTCGATGTGGGTGAGCAGCCCGTCGGCCAGCCGGGGGCCGGGACGGCGGACCAGCGCGCGCTGCTGCATGCCGGGATCGTGGCAGGCCGGGTCCCGCCCGGGCAGCGCGCGTCAGCCCAGCCGCGCACTCACCACCGCGACACCGGGCCCCTCCAGCGCGTCGAGGCCCGCGCGGCGGCCCGCCGCTACCAGCAGCAGGTCGACGTCGGGGCCGCGCAGCTCGGCGCCCTCGCCGAGGGTCCAGCCGGTGTCGGTCGACACGAGTCGCACCCCGGCCAGCCGGCGCGGCCCGCCCATGAACCGGTTGACAGCGACGTACGCCAGGCAGTCGGCCACCACGTCGGGAGGCGATCCGTGGCGCCGGCCCAGGGGGCGCGCGATGTCCTGGCCGTGGACGACGAGGTCCATCAGCGGGTCTCTCGGTGTGCTGCCGGGGAACCGCCGCGTGGAACCGGCGCTCTCGCGCAGCTGCGCGACCAGCTCGTCGGCGGAGTACACCGCCGACCGCTGGGCCGCGAGGTCTATCTCCATCCGGTCGAAGCTGCCCCGCGCCCGCACCGCCGCCCGCACCAGCCGCGGCACGGTCAGCCGCGTCGTCACCGTGAGGTGGGCGAGGACGTCGCGCACCGTCCAGGCCGCGCACAGCGACGGCGTCGTCCACTCCTCGTCGGTGAGGTCGGCGACGAGGTCGGCGACGCGGTGCCGCTCGGCGGCCACCGCCGCGTCGACGTCGGTCGGGGACAGGGCAGGCGGGGTGCTCATGGGGGTCCCGACTCCGGCTGCCCCGGAAACTCGTCGGTCAGGACGCGTCACGCCCGAGGTACCAGGCGCACAGCCGGGCGAACCCCTCGTCCAGGCCCACGGCCGGGCGCCACCCCAGGGCCGCGCGCGTCCGCCGCTGGTCGAACCAGTGCGCGGTCGCCAGCTGCTCGGCGAGGAAGCGGGTGAGCGGCGGGACCGACCGGCGGCGCGTCGCCGCCCACACCCCCTCCGCGGCGGCGCCGGCCAGCCAGGCCGCGCCGAAGGGCACCCGGCCGCGCGGCCCCGGGACCCCGGCCGCCCGGCACAGCCGGCCGAGCACCTCGGCGACCGGGCGGGGCTCCCCGTTGGAGACGACCAGCGCCTCGCCGTGCACCGGCCCGCACGCGTCGACGGCGGCGACCAGGGCCGCGGCCGCGTTGTCGACGTAGGTCGTGTCGATGAGCGCCGCGCCCGACCCGATCACCGGCAGCCGCCCGGTCCGCGCCCGCTCGACGATGCGGCCGACGAGCTGGGTGTCGCCGGGGCCCCACACCAGGTGGGGGCGGACGGCCAGCACGGCCAGCGCGGGGGAGTCGGCGGCCAGCGCGTCGAGCTCGGCCACGGCCTTGGAGCGGGAGTAGCGGCCGCGGGCACGGGCGGGGTCGGCCGGCCCGGCACCGACCCCCGCCAGCGCCGTCCCGGCGTGCGCCACCGACGGGGACGAGACGTGCACCAGCCGGCCGACGCCCGCGGCCCGGCAGGCGTCGAGGACGGTCCGGGTGCCCATGATGTTGGCGTGCGCGTACCCGGCCCACGGACCGGTGACGTCGACCTTCGCGGCCAGGTGCAGCACGGCGCCCTGACCCCGGACGGCCCGCGCGACGGCGGCCGGGTCGGCGACGTCCCCCAGCACCTCGCGACACGGCAGGCCGGCGGGACGGCGCTGCAGCACCGTCACCTCGTCCCCGCGCTCGAGCAGCCCGGTGGCCGTGGCCCGGCCGAGCATCCCGCTCGCCCCGGTGACCAGCACCCTCACGGCCGGCGGGCGGTCCGCGCGCCGGCCAGCACCCGCGCGGCCCGGCGGGCGACCGCTGCCCGGTCCACCTTCGACTGGTGCCGGACGTCCACCGGCAGGCGCGAGGTGGTCAGCACCGCGGCGACCTCGACGCCCGCGGCCGCGCGGACGGCGTCGACGAGGTCGGTCCCGGCCAGGGCCGGTCGGCCGCCGGGCCGGGTCCGGCGGCCGGACGGCACGACCACCACGACGACGACCTGCGCGCCGATGGGTCCCACGCCGACGGCCGCGGCGGCCGCCACGCCGGGCAGGCCCTCCACCCGCTGCTCGATCCCCACGGGGGTCACCGGACCGGACGCCGTCGGGATCACGTGCTGGAGGCGGCCCTCGATCCAGAGCCGCCCGTCCGCGTCCAGATGCCCGACGTCGCCGGTGCGGTGCCAGCCCGGGTCCCGGGACGTCGCCCGCTCCAGCGCCCACAGCGCGTCGTAGCGGTCCTTGACGTGTGCCGCCCGCACGCAGACCTCACCGGGGACGCCCGGCCGGTCGGTGAGCCCGCCGTCGGCCCGCCCGTCGGCGGACAGCGGGCTGACCCGCACCTCGACGCCGGGCAGCGGCCGGCCCACGCACACGCCCTCACCGGCGCCGGCGGCCTCGATGCCGGCCAGCGAGACGTCCGTGACGGGCAGCACCTCGGTCATCCCGTACGGCGTGTGCGCGTCGGCGGCGGGCAGCACCACCTGCAGCGACCGCAGCAGGGCCGCCGGGACGGGCGCGCCGGCGGACATGAGCAGCCGGACGCGGGCCAGGGCCGCACGCTGCCGCGGCGCGAGCTCCGCCGCCGTGGCGGTCACCCGCCGCAGCGCCGCGGGGGAGGCGAAGACGACCGTCGCGTCGACGGCGGCCGCGGCGTCGGCCAGCGCCGCCGCGGTCAGCGAACCGGGCGCGGTCACGTCGACGTCGGGCACCGCCGACCCGATGCCCAGCGCCGGCCCGAGGATCGCGAACGGCGCGAACGCCGCCACGAACCGGTCGTCGGCGCCGAGGCCGTAGGCGGACCGCACCAGCTCGAGCTGGGCGGCGGCCTGGCGGTGCGTGTAGACGACGCCCTTGGCCGGGCCGGTCGCCCCGGAGGTGAACAGCACGGCGCAGTCGGCGTCCAGCGGCGGCTCGTCGGGCACCGGTGCCGACCGGCCGAGCTCCTCCAGGTCGGCGAGCGTGTGCCGGGCCCCGAGACCGCGCAGCGCCGTCCGTCGCACGGGACCCGCGGCGAAGCGCGAGCCGGGCAGCCCCATGACGCGCGCCGCGGCCAGCCCGGCCCGGCTGCCGACGACGTGCTGCACCGCCGCGCTGCGCAGCGCCCGGCGCATCCCGGCCAGCCCCAGGCCCTTGTCCGCGACGACGACGACGCCTCCGGCCCGCCACACGGCGTAGACGGTCGCGGTGAGGTCGGCCGAGGGCTCCACCAGCAGGGCGACGCGGGCCCCCGGCCGGACGCCCGCCGCCACGAGCCCGGCGGCGAGCCGGGTCACCCGCCGGGACAGCTCCGCCCAGCTGACCGTCGCGCCGCCGACCTCGACGACCGCGGGGGAGCCGTCGTCCGCCCGTTCGTCCAGGGCCGACCACAACCGCCGGCCGGTCGTCGAGGGAGCCGGGCGCGCAGGGGTGCGGTCCGCGGTCTCGAGGTCGGTCACCCACTGCGCCACGGCCTGCGCGTACTGCGGCGCGTCCTCGGGCAGCAGGTGCGAGGCGCCCTCGTAGCGGTGCAGCCGGGCCTGCGGCAGGCGGCTGCGCAGGTCGGTCAGGTACCGCTCGCCGAAGACCGGGTCACGCGGCCCCCACAGCAGCAGCGCCGGGACGTCGAGACCGCGGATGCCCTCGGCGATCGCCTCCTGGACCGGCCGGGACGGGTGCCCGGGGGAGAACGGGATGTCGGCGACGAAGTCCCCGACCGACCGCCGCCGCGCCGGGGAGCGGTAGGGCTCGGCGAAGGCGCGCCGGACGTCGGCGGGCAGCGCCGGCCGGGACAGCGCCGTCGTCGCCCGGACGAAGACCGGGGTGCCCACCGTGACCGCCGCGCGGACCCCGGGGGCGTGCGCCAGCCGGATCAGCACCGGCCCGAGGTCGCCCGCGGGCATGGCGACGGCCGTGTTGGCCAGGACGACGCCCCGCAGCTGGTCGCGGTGTCCGAGCGCCCAGCCCAGCGAGATCACCCCGCCCCAGTCGTGGCCGACGGTGACCACGGGGCCGGTTACGCCCAGGGCCGCGGTGAGGTCGCCGAGGTCGGCCACCCGCTGCTGCAGCGGCCGCGGTCCGGTCAGCCGGTCGGACCAGCCCATGCCGAGCTGGTCGGGGGCGACCACCCGCCAGCCGGGTGGGGCGGCGGCCAGCAGCCGGCGCCACAGGTAGGACCAGGTGGGGTTGCCGTGGACGCACAGCAGCGTGCCGACCGGCTCGTGGACGCCGTTGTCGAGGACGTGCCAGCAGTGCTCCACGCCGTCGACGTCGGCGACGGTGACGAGCCGGGACCAGGCCGGGTCCAGCCCCGGCAGTGCCGGCCGGGCCGGGGTCGTGTCGGCCGCCCTCACCAGGCGATCTCGAGGCACGAGGCGTTGAGGCCCGAGCCGATCCCCATCAGGAGCACCCGGTCGCCGTCGACGAGCGAGTCCTGCTCGCCGGCCAGCGTGAAGGGGACCGACGCCGGGCCGAGGTTGCCCCGGGTCGGGAACGTCGTCGGCACCAGGGAGGAGTCGATGGAGAACCGGTCGCACATCGCCTTCGTGTGCACCTTGGAGACCTGGTGGACGACGTATCGGTCCATGCCACGGCCCCAGTCGAAGGTCCCCGCGGCGTCCACCCAGAGTTCCTCGGAGAGCTCGAGGCCGGCGTCCAGGAGCCCCTTGAGGTCGGTCCGCATCTCGTCGTTGTCGCCGATGCAGAGCTCGTGGTGCTCGCTGCCGGCCCGGCTCGCGGACCCGACCAGCCGGTGTCCCTCCGGGTGCTGGTCGGCGCGCCCGAGGACCATGGCGACCGCGCCCGACCCCAGGGTCAGGGTCGCGAACTGCGCCAGCACGTCCTTGGACCCGGTGTCCGGGTGGTTCAACCGCTCGATGGTGCGCTCCTGCACCGGCCGGGAGTCCTCGCCGTTGACGATCAGGGCGTGCTCGACCATGCCGGAGTCGATCATCGCGGCGGCCAGCTCCATGCCGTTGACGAAGCCCAGGCAGGCGTTGGTCACGTCGAAGTTCTGGCACGACCGCGGCAGGCCCAGCGCGTGGTGCACCGCGACCGCCGTCGAGGGCTCGAGGTACCGGCGGCTCACCGAGGTGTTGACCATCAGGCCGATGGACGCCGGGTCGACGCCGCTCTCGCTGATCGCCTTGGCCCCGGCCATGGCGGCGCCGTCGACGAAGGTGACGCCGTCGGCCCACCACCGGCGCTCGCGGATGCCGGCGAGGCGCTCGAGCAGCCCGCGCCGCAGCCCCACCCGCTGGTAGGTCCCCTCGAGCGCGTCGTCGAGGTCGTCGGAGCCGACCACCCGCGTGGCGTCCTCCGTCTGGACGGACAGGACCGCGGTGTTCGTGAACCTGCGTGTGCTGTTGCTGCTCATCTGTGGGATCCAGTCCTCGCCGGGGCCGGCTCCCCATTCCGTGCCGCCCTCATCTGTCGCGCACTACCCGAGCCGTACGCCGCTACTCAACCAGCCGTCCGGCCCCGCCGTCACCGCCCGCCGCCGTCACCGGGTGTGACCTGCACCCACCGACTAGGTTCTGGACCCGGACGTCAGCGACCGGCGCAGGGGGTGTGGCACGTGGCCAGATCGGTGCTCGTGACCGGTGGGAACCGCGGGATCGGGCTGGCGATCGCCCGCGCTTTCGCCGAGCAGGGTGACGCGGTGGCGGTGACCCACCGGGGCAGCGGCGCCCCCGAGGGCCTGTTCGCCGTGCCGTGCGACGTCACCGACGCCGCGGCGGTCGACCGGGCGTTCACCGAGGTCGAGCAGCACCAGGGGCCGGTCGAGGTGCTGGTGAGCAACGCCGGCATCACCCGGGACGGGCTGCTCATGCGGATGAAGGAGGCGGACTTCACCGACGTCCTCGACGCCAACCTCACTGCCGCCTACCGGGTGTCCAAGCGCGCCGCGGCCCGGATGGTCCGCGCGCGCCGCGGGCGGATGGTCTTCGTCTCCTCCGTCGTCGGGCTGCTCGGCTCGGCGGGGCAGACGAACTACGCCGCCTCCAAGGCCGGGCTCGTCGGGCTCGCGCGCTCGATCGCCCGCGAGCTGGGCAGCCGCGGCATCACCGCCAACGTCGTGGCTCCCGGCTTCGTGCAGACCGACATGACCGCCGCGCTGCCGGAGGAGCGGCAGCAGGAGATCCTCGGGCAGGTGCCGCTGGGGCGGTACGCCTCGGCGGAGGAGATCGCCGGCGTGGTGCGCTTCCTGGCGAGCGACGCGGCCGGCTACATCACCGGGGCGGTCGTCCCGGTCGACGGCGGACTGGGAATGGGGCACTGATGAGCGGCATCGCTGGTGGAGGGATCCTGGCGGGCAAGACCGTCCTGGTGACCGGGGTCCTCACCGAGGCCTCGATCGCCTACGCCACCGCGCGGATCGCGCAGGAGCAGGGCGCCACCGTCGTCCTGTCGAACTTCGGCCGGGCGCTGTCGCTGTGCCAGCGGATCGCCAAGCGGCTGCCCCAGGAGGCGGCCGTCGTCGAGCTGGACGTGACGAATCCCGAGCACCTGGCGACGCTGGCCGACCGGCTGCGCGAGCACGTCGGCGACAGCCTCGACGGCGTCGTCCACTCCATCGGCTTCGCGCCCCAGGAGGCGATGGGAGAGGGCTTCCCGGAGGTCGCCTGGGAGCACGCGGCGACGGCGTTCCAGGTGTCGACCTGGTCGATGGCCTCGCTCACCCAGGCCTGCCGGCCGCTGTTCGGGGACAAGGCGTCGGTCGTCGGGCTGACCTTCGACGCCACCGTCGCCTGGCCGGTCTACGGCTGGATGGGCGCGGCCAAGGCGGCGCTGGAGTCCACCTCCCGCTACCTCGCCCGCGAGCTCGGGCCCGAGGGCGTGCGGGTCAACCTGGTCGCCGCCGGCCCGCTGCGCAGCATGGCGATGAAGTCCATCCCGGGCAGCGAGCAGTTCGAGGACGCCTGGGAGACCCGCGCGCCGCTGGGCTGGTCGGTCACCGACACCGAGCCCGCCGGCAAGGCCGTCGTCGCCCTGCTCTCGGACTGGTTCCCGGCCACCACCGGCGAGATCGTGCACGTCGACGGGGGCTTCCACGCCGTGGGCGTGTGACCGCCACCGCGGGCGTATGAAGGACGCGGGGCCGCATCCAGGGGCGCCCGCGAGGAGGAAGAGGAACCGTGCCGCTCGCCACCGACGTCGACATCACCCCCGCCGGCCAGCGTCCCGACGCGGACCCGTCGCTCGCCGCCCGCAACAACGGGGGGACGCCGCCGTCCGCGGACCCCGCGCCCTCGGGCCGGCGGGAGGCGTTGCTCGTGCTCGGCTTCGGCGGCCCGGAGGGTCCCGACGAGGTCATGCCGTTCCTCGAGAACGTCACCCGGGGCCGCGGCATCCCGCGCGAGCGGCTGCTCGACGTCGCCGAGCACTACCAGCACTTCGGCGGGGTCAGCCCGATCAACCAGCAGAACCGGGCGCTGACCGCGGCCGTCGAGCGGGAGTTCGCCGCCGCCGGCCTCGACCTGCCGGTCTACTGGGGCAACCGCAACTGGGCCCCCTACGTCGAGCACGTCTGGCGGCAGATGGCCGACGACGGCATCGAGCACGTCTACGTCTTCCCGACGTCGGGCTTCGCGTCCTGGTCGGGCTGCCGGCAGTACCACGAGGACGTCGCCCGGGCCCGCTCGGTGCTCACCGGCGCGGCCCCCGGCGGCGGGCCGACCGCGGAGAAGCTGCCGCACTACGGCGACCACCCCAGCTTCGTGCAGGCCAACGCCGAGGCGCTGGCGGCCGCGCTGGCCGCACTGCCCGACGACGTCCGGGACACCGCGCGGCTGGTCGCGACGGCGCACAGCATCCCCGACAGCATGGCCGCGGTGGCCGGGCCGGACGGCGGGGCCTACCAGGCCGAGCTGCTGCGCTCGGCGCGGCTCGTGGTCGACGCGGTGGCGCCCGGCCGCGCGTTCGACCTGGTGTGGCAGTCGCGCAGCGGGCCGCCGTCGGTGCCGTGGCTCGAGCCCGACGTCAACGACCACCTCCGGGCACTGGCGGAGGCGGGGGAGAAGGCCGTCGTCGTCTTCCCGATCGGCTTCGTCAGCGACCACGTCGAGGTCGCCTGGGACCTCGACAACGAGGCGAGGGAGACCGCCGAGGAGCTCCGCATGGCCTTCGTCCGGGCGGGGACGGCGGGCACCCACCCGGCGTTCGTGGCGATGGTGCGCGAGCTGGTCGAGGAGCGCCGGTCCGGGGCGCCGCCGCGGCTGGGCACCAACTGCCCGGCGTCCTGCTGCCATGTCCGACGTCGGCCTACCGGCCTCCACCGCGGCCAGGAGCCGTCCCCGGTCTGAGCCGAGCCGCTGCCCGTGTCCCGGTCGGGAGGCCTCCGGCCCCCGCGACCGGTCCACCGCGGCCAAGAAGCGTCCCCGGCCTGAGCCGAGCCGCTGCCCGTGTCCCGGTCGGGAGGCCTCCGGCCCCCGCGACCGGTCCACCGCGGCCAAGAAGCGTCCCCGGCCTGAGCCGAGCCGCTGCCCGTGTCCCGGTCGGGCGGCCTCCGGCCCCCGCGACCGGTCCCCGCTTCGCGGAGTCCGTCTTCGACGTCGCTCAGGGCGCGGAGGGCAGCGGCTCCGTCGACCCCGCTTCGAGCGCTTCCTGGACGTGCCACAGGCCGGTGCGCACCAGGCGCCCGTAGCCGTCGTCCGCGAGCTCGTCGACCGACGCCTCGGCCCGCGCCAGGTGCTGCCGCGCGCCGGGCGCGTCGCCGAGCCGGCGGAGGCAGTCGGCGAGGTTGAGGTGCAGCGACGGCAGCATGCCCCGCACCCGGAGTGCGGTGTCGTACTCCTGTGCGCGCTCGTCGGTGAGGTCCCCTGCTGCCGCCAGGGCCCGCTCGTCCCAGCGCAGCTCCGCGCGGACGTCGTCCTGCAGGTCGGCGAGGAAGTGGGCGATGGTCACCCGGTGGAGCGGGTCGCCGTCGGGCCCCACCCGCTCCCACAGGTCGGTCAGCCGCTGTCGCGCCTCGGCGGGCGCACCGCCGCGGCCGAGTTCGACCGCGGCGACGATCTCCGCCATGGTCTCGTCGGGGGCACTCATCGGCCGACGGCCGGGAGGCGCGTGGGGCTCCGAGGCGTCACGCGGTCATCGTGCGGTATCGAGCCGGTCCGCCGCCTGACCCCTCGCCGTGATCATCGGCGGGCGGCTGCCCGACACGCCGGCGGTGGCCACCACTCGCCGATGATCACGGCGTCTCACCGCGGGACGGCGTTGAAGGCGGCGGTGACCGCCTCGCGGACGGCCTCGCCCAGCGGCCGCAGCGCGTCGTCGCGGGCGGCGGCCTGGCGGTGGGTGACCGCGCCGCCGGGGGCGTCGGTGAGCGCCAGGTCGAGCACCCTCGCCAGCCGCTGGGCCCGCGCCAGCAGCGACACCGCGACCGGGTCGGTGCCCGGCGGCATCCCCGGCAGGGAGGCCGCCTCCGCCAGCCCGGCCAGCAGCGCCGGGACCTCCGGGTGCCACCGCGCCAGGTCGAGTCCGGCCAGCGTGCGGGCGGCGTCGCCGACGGCGAGGTCGAGCGCGCCGGACACCGCGCGCAGCGAGCCCTCCACCGGCGGCGGCAGCGGCGGGGCGCCGGTCAGGTCGAACGCCGTCCACTGCACGACCTCCGGGCCCAGCGGCTCGGGCACCAGCGCGACCCGGTCGCCGACGGCGGCCTGCCCCGCCACCAACGCCAGCTCGGCGAGACCGGGCACGCGAGGCAGCCCCCGGACGTCGCCGGGGACCGGCAGCACCAGTCGGATGCGGCGCTCGCCGGCGCCGCGCAGCGCGCTCAGCGCCCATCCGAGCGGGACGGCCCCGTCGGTGCCGGGCAGCCCGGAGACCCGGTGCGCGATGTCGCCGACCAAGGCGTCGAGGGCGTGGTCGTAGGCGGCGCGGCCGGTCAGCCAGGCGGTCGCCCAGGCCGCGAACCGGCCCGCGGGGAAGTCGTGCACCGGGCGAGGTTATGCCGGGCGCCGACCGGGGTGACGATCCGGTCGAGATCGATTCCATCGCGGTCCGGAAGTGGGAGAGTGCGGACGTGGACGCCTGGGTGCTCTGGCTGATCGCGTCGGGCCTGTTCACCGCCGGTGAGCTGGCCAGCGGCGACCTGTTCCTGCTCATGCTGGCCGGCGGGGCGCTCGGCGGCGTCGGGGTCGCGCTGCTCGGCGGTCCCGTCGTCCTGCAGCTGGCCGCCTTCGTCGTGGTCTCGGCGCTGCTGCTGGCGGTGGTGCGGCCCCTGGCCAAGCGCCACCTCACCGAGGGCACCCCCGGGCAACCGGACGGCGTCGCCGCGCTGATCGGCCGCACCGCGCGGGTCACCCGGGCCGTCGACGGGCACGGGGGGCGCATCCGCCTCGGCGCCGACGAGTGGACCGCCCGCAGCCAGTACGGCGGCGAGCACTTCCCGGTCGGCACGACCGTGCGGATCCTTCAGGTGGACGGCGCCACCGCCGTCGTCGGGGACGCCCTCGAGCTGGAGTAGCGCCTCCTGCGGGTGACCGCGCGCAGCGCCGTGACCGCATCGTCACCCGGACCGGGCAGGATCGGTGACCGAACCCGGAGGAGGGAGCGTCCCCGTGACACCCGCACTGATCGCCCTCATCGTGATCGCCCTGCTGGTGGTGGTCGTCGTCGCCAAGAGCGTGACGATCGTGCCGCAGGCCCAGGCCAAGGTCGTCGAGCGCCTCGGTCGCTACAGCCGCACGCTCTCACCGGGCCTGTCGCTGCTGGTGCCCTTCATCGACCGCGTGCGGGCCACGATCGACCTGCGCGAGCAGGTGATCTCCTTCCCGCCGCAGCCGGTGATCACCTCGGACAACCTGCAGGTCGGCATCGACACCGTCGTCTACTTCCAGGTGACCGACCCGCGGCTGGCCGTCTACGGCATCGCCAACTACATCACCGGCATGGAGCAGCTGACCACGACGACGCTGCGCAACGTCGTCGGCGGGCTCAACCTCGAGGGCGCGCTGACCGGCCGCGACGGCATCAACAGCCAGCTGCGCGAGGTGCTCGACGGCACGACCGGGCCGTGGGGTCTGCGCGTGGCGCGGGTGGAGATCAAGGCGATCGACCCGCCGCCGTCCATCCGCGACTCGATGGAGAAGCAGATGCGGGCCGACCGCGACAAGCGCGCGATCATCCTGCAGGCCGAGGGTGCCCGGCAGTCGGCGATCACCACCGCCGAGGGGCAGAAGGCCTCGGCGATCCTGTCGGCCGAGGGCAAGAAGCAGGCGGCGATCCTCGAGGCGGAGGCCGAGCGGCAGAGCCGGATCCTGCGGGCCGAGGGTGAGCGGGCGGCGCTGTTCCTGCAGGCGCAGGGCCAGGCCAAGTCCATCGAGACGGTCTTCCAGGCCATCCACGACGGCAAGCCCGACCAGGGGCTGCTGGCCTACCAGTACCTGCAGACGCTGCCGCAGATCGCCCAGGGCGACGCCAACAAGATGTGGATCGTCCCCAGCGAGTTCAGCAAGGCGCTGGAGGGCCTGGCCAAGCTGGGCGGGGCGGACGGCGACGGGCGGTCCTGGATGGACGTCGACGGATCGGCGAACGGCGCCGGCCGGCCGACCGCCGAGCTGGACACCTCCGGCTGGTTCGAGTCGGCGCTGCCCCGCGCCGCCGACCAGCCCGAGGCGAAGATCGAGCTGTCGAGCATCGCCGACACCGCGCCCGCCGTCCCGAGCCCGCCGCCGCTGTCCGAGGTGACTCCCGACCTGCCCGCGAACGGCAGCCAACCCAACGCGTGACCGCCGGGGCCCACGACCGACGGCCCCCGCCCCGTCCCGGGGCCCGCCGGCCCCCTGCAGGGTCCCGCCGCGAGCTCACGAGTGGCGGGGAGCAGGGGGTCCTTCCTCGAGGGGAGGGAGGACGGGGTCCTTTGTCAGTCCTTGAGCAGGCCCTCGCGGAGCTTGGCCAGCGTCTGGCTGAGCAGCCGGGACACGTGCATCTGCGAGATGCCGATGTCGGCGGCGATCTGCGACTGGGTCATGTTGCCGAAGAACCGCAGGATCAGGATCCGCCGCTCCCGCGCCGGGATGGTGGCCAGCAGCGGCTGCAGCGACTCGCGGTACTCCACGCCCTCCAGCGCGGCATCCTCCTCGCCGAGGGTGGCGGCGAGGGTGGGGGAGTCGTCCTCACCGGAGAGCCGCTCGTCGAGGGAGCTGCTGCGGTAGGCGTTCGCGACGGCGAGGCCCTCGAGCACCTCCGCCCGCGGGATGCCCAGGTGCTCGGCCAGCTCCGACGGCGTCGGCGCGCGGCCGTTCTTCTGCGCCAGCTCGCCGACCGCCGCGTTCAGCGACAGGTGCAGCTCCTGCAGCCGCCGCGGGACGCGCACCGACCAGCCTTGGTCGCGGAAGTGCCGCTTGATCTCACCGGTGATGGTCGGGACGGCGAAGGAGAGGAACTCCACGCCGCGGCTCGGGTCGAACCGGTCGATGGCCGCGATCAGGCCGAGGGTGCCGACCTGCAGCAGGTCGTCGAAGGGCTCGCCGCGGTTGCTGAAACGGCGGGCGAAGTGCCGGACCAGCGGCAGGTGCTCCTCGACGAGGATCTCCCGCAGCCGCTCACGGCGCGGGTCGTCCTTGTCCAGCGTCGCCAGCTCGGCGAACAGCGGTGCGGTGCGCTCGGCCCGCCGCCGGTTCTCCGAGACGGGGGCGGAGCCGGAGGAGCCGCTGTCGCCCGACGCGGTCTCGTCCTCGTCGGCACCGGCGGCGGGGTCCTCGGCCGTGTCGTCGTCGGCGGTCTCCGCCTCGGTCTCCGCCTCGGTCTCCGCCTCGTCGGTCATGTCGGCCTCGACCGGGGCGCCGGCGTCCGGGCCGGGGACGGCCTCGCTGCGCGGGTCGGGCACCACGACGGGCTGCTGCTCCGAGGCGACCTCGCCCTCCGTGCCGCGGCGGCCGGTCGGGGACTCGTCGTCGCGCAGGGTGTCCTCCTCGACGGTTCGGGACTCCGGGGCTGGCGCCCCGGTCACTGCGCGACCGGGACGTTCTGGCCCGTGCCCCCGAGCCGGTGGTCCGGGTGCCGTCCCGGGAGGTACTTGTCCATGGAGATGACCGCGACCGGCGAGGCGCCGCCGTCGCCGGCCGGGACCGTGGACTGGGTGGCCGGGCCGGCCTCGACCTTGTCGACCAGGGTGTGCAGCACCGCCCAGCCGAAGCCGTCGCGGGGGACGTCGGTGCCCTCGGCCGTCGGCACCCAGGCGTCGATGTGCAGGCCCCGGCGGGTGGTCTCGAACACCACGGTCAGCCGGCGGTCGCCGGAGACGATCGCCGAGAGCGTCGCGCAGGCCTCGTCGACGGCCAGCCGGAGGTCCTCCACCGCGTCGAGGTCGTAGTCCATCCGCATCGCCAGGTCACCGGCCATGGCCCGCACCGCGGGCAGCTGGGTCGGTGTGGTGGGCACCCGCAGTTCCAGTCGCTCGGCGCGCCGCCCGTCCTGCGCGAGGGCACCCCTCGAGTCCACCATCCGTCGTTGCTCCTCAATCTCGCGTGGCGACCGCGGGCCGGTGGGGTCAGGGGGACCCCGGCCTGCGCGGTTCGTACCCATCCTGCCCGATCGGCAGTGGGCCCTGCCCGGCGCCGCCGGGCGGTGCGCCTGACGGGGAGGCTTACCCCGTCGCGGAGAGAGGGAAACCCCAGGTCACTCAGCGGGTCGGCGCGGTTGCAGGCGCTCCGGGGCTGCGGTTCGCTGGCTGCAGATGAACACCAGCCAGGAGAGCCCGCCGTCCGGGCCCGCACCCGTGGACGACGCAGGCGGTGCCGCGCTCGTCGGGGCGATGGAGACCGCCTCGGCCGCCATCTGGTGTCTCGCGGGGCCTGGGCTGGAGCCGGTCTGGGCCAACGCCCGCGCCCGCGACGTCGGGACGGGGGCCGGTGACCTCGCCGCGGCCGTCGGCGGCCGCGTCACCGAGATGGCCGCGGAGGTGGCCCGCAGCGGGCAGGCCGAGACCGTCCACGGCGACCCCGACCCCGACGGGCGGGCCGCCACCGTCGTCCTCGAGCCGCTCCGGGTGCACGGGCAGCCCGGCGTCCTCGTGCTGGTCGAGGCGGGCCGGACCGGCTGCCCGCAGGCCGCGGCCGCGCTCGCCGAGGGGGACGTCGTCGACCAGGTGCAGCACTCGCTGCTGCCGCCGGCGCTGCCGCTGCTCCCGGACGTGCGGCTGTCCGGCAGCTACCACCGGGCCACGTCGGTCGATGCCGCCGGCGGCGACTGGTACGACGCCGTGCCGCTCGGCCGTGGCCGGCTGGCGCTCGTGGTCGGCGACGCGGTGGGGCACGGGGTGCCCGCGGCCGGGGCGATGAGCCGGCTGCGGGGCGCCATGCGCTCGGTGGCGCTGCGCGACCCCTCGCCCGCGGCGGTCCTCGCCGCGCTCGACGCGTTCGCCGGGCAGATGGACGACGTCGAGGGCGCCTCGGTCTTCTACGGGGTGCTCGAGGCGGCCACCGGGCGGCTGACCTACACCGCGGCCGGGCACCCTGCTCCGCTCGTGGTCCGTGCCGACGGCAGCTCGGACTTCCTCCCGCTCGAGCCGCGGCCGCCGCTGGGCACCCTGCCGGGTGCGCCGAGCGTGGCCGCGACCACGCAGCTGCCGCAGGGCGCCACCCTCGTGCTGTTCTCCGACGGTGCGGTCACCACCTCCGGCGCGCTGTCGGCCGCGGGCCTGGACCGGCTCGCGGAGGTCTCGCGCGCCGCGGTCGCCGCGCCGGGCGCCCTGGCCGGCGACGCGCCGGGGGAGCTCGCCGCCTCGATCGTCGAGGGCCTCATGGACTCCGAGGAGCGCCCCGACGACATCGCCGTCCTGGTCGCGCACCGCCGGGCGGAGACTACCCAGCCGCTGGAGCTGGACCTGCCCGCCGTCCCGGCCGCGCTGCCGACGGTCCGTCGCCACCTGGGCGGCTGGCTGGCCGGGCTGGGCATGGGGGAACAGGACCGGATCGGCGTGATGGTCGCGGTGGGGGAGGCGACCGCCAACGCCGCGGAGCACGCCTACCGCGGCGTGGAGCCGGGGCGGATGCAGGTGACCGCGGCGGTCGACGTCGACGGACTGCTGACCGTGATCGTGCGCGACCAGGGCCGGTGGCGTCCGCCGGACCGCGACCCCGGGGACCGCGGCCGCGGGTTGCTGATCATGCGGCAGCTCGTCGACGGGGTGGTGCTGCAGGGCGAGCACGGCACGACCGTGACGCTGAGCATGCGGCTGCGCCGCCGCCCGGAGGGCGAGGAGGACCGTCCCGGCGGCACGAGCACGGCGGACGTCGTCGTCGACCGGAGCGGCGAGCGGCCGGTGGTGCGGGCCGCCGGCGCGGTCGACATGGTCGGGGCCGAGCAGATGCGGATCCGGCTGCTGGAGGCCAGCCACGGCGGCACGGGCCGGGTCGAGCTGGACCTTACGGCCGTCACCCTGTTCAGCAGCGCGGCGGTGCGCGTCGTCCTGGCCATGGCCCGGATCGCCGGGGCGGAGGGCTGGCGGCTGGTCGTGCACGCGCCCGAGGGCGGGGTCACCCGGCACATCCTCCAGATCAGCGGACTCGGCGGGCTGGTCGAGCTGCGCTGACGGGCGACCCGCCGCCGTCCCGGGTTTGCGGGACGCCGTCGGTGCACATCCCCCTGGCGTGAGACTCCGCCGCAGCGACGTGCACGGCCCGGGGTGGCGGCGCCGGCGGGCGGGCCGCGGCTTCGCCTACTACGACGAGGCCGGGGCGCTGATCAGGGACGAGCGCCTCGACCGGCTGCGCTCGCTGGCCATCCCCCCGGCCTGGAAGGACGTCTGGATCTGCCCCTGGCCCAACGGGCACATCCAGGCCACGGGGGTGGACGCCGCCGGGCGCCGGCAGTACCGCTACCACGACCAGTGGCGAGCCCGGCGGGACGCCGAGAAGCACGAGCGGGTGCTGGAGATCGCCCACCAGCTGCCCGACGTGCGTGACGCCGTGGTCGACGCCATCCACGGGCAGGGGCTGACCCGGGAGCGGGTGCTGGCCGCCGCCGTCCGGCTGCTGGACCTGGGCGCCTTCCGGGTCGGCAGCGAGCAGTACGCCGAGGACAACGGCACCTACGGGCTGGCGACGCTGCGCAAGGAGCACGTGCGGGTGCGCGGCGAGCGGGTCTTCTTCTCCTACACCGCCAAGGGCGGCATCGATCGGGAGCTGGAGCTCACCGACAAGCCGACGGCGGACGTCGTCCGCGAGCTGCTCAAGCGGCCCGACGGCGGCGAGGAGCTGCTCGGCTACTGGGTGCCGGACCCGGACGGCGGCGGCCGGACCTGGCACGACGTGACCAGCACCGAGGTGAACGGCTACCTCAAGGAGATCAGCGGCGCGGAGATCACCGCCAAGGACTTCCGCACGTGGAGCGCCACGGTGCAGATGGCCGCCACGCTGGCGGCGGCTCCGCCACCGAAGAGCAGGACGGCGCGCAAGCGGACGGTCAACGCCGCGTACAAGGAGGTCTCCGAGCAGCTCGGGAACACCCCGGCGGTCTGCAAGGCCAGCTACGTCGACCCGCGGGTGGTGGACCGCTACGAGAACGGGGAGACCATCGCTGACGCGCTGACGGCGGCGGCGGAGGCCGAGGGGGACCGCGAGGTGCAGCGCACCCTGGAGCAGGCGGTCTGCCGGCTGCTCAGCGCCTGAGGGAGGACCCCCCGCCCCCGCCCCTCGCACGCTCGCGGTGGGACCCGGCAGGGGGCCGGGCGCGGAGTCAGGCCGAGGGACACCCCATGACGACGAGAGGCCCCGCCGCAGCGGGGCCTCTCGTCGTGTCATGTGGGCAGGGCCCGGTGCCCCGCTCCCTGCTCAGGAAGTCAGCGGGCGCTGCCGTCGACGATGGTGAACAGGTCGATCAGGCCGGTGACCTCGAGGGGACGGGTGACCGCGCGGGTGGTGGCGACGAGGTGGAGGTCGACGTCGCGGGCGCGAGCGGACTTCTGCGTCTCGACGAGGACGGCCAGGCCGGCGGAGCCCAGGAACTGCACGCCGGACAGGTCGATGACCAGGCCCTGGGGCTGCTGCTCGAGCTGGGTGTCGAGGGACGAGCGCAGCACCGGGGCGGTGAACGTGTCCACTTCGCCGACGACCGTGACCGTGACCACGCCGTCCTCGCCGGTGGAGGTCGAGAGCGTGATCACGTCGTCGAAGGGTGCCTCCGTGCCCTCGGTCGACACGTCGGGCTGCCCCTCGGCAGGCAGGTCGGATGTGGTCACGGGCTGAGCTCCTCTCAACGGCAGTACCCGGCGGCACGACCGCCGGTCAATCTACCGCTGTGCGGCCCTCCGGATGTCGTGGCCCCCGGACACGCACGTCGTCGTTCGTGTCCGCACCGGGAGATCGCCCGGCACGGCCGCGGCTGCCTGCTCAACCGCACCCTCAACGTAGACAGCCGAGGTCCAACGCGCCAACCCGCCCCTGGTGACCGGCGGGATCCCGCGCGATCTACCAGCCGAGCGGGGGAAGGGCACGGTCCCCTGCAGGGTCCCGCCGCGAGCTCGCGAGCGGCGGGGGGTCAGGGGTCCTTCGTCAGTCCACGACGTGGACGGCGGACTCCTCCGGGCCCTCGCCGCCGACCACCGGGTCGAGGCTGGCCTCGACGTCGTCGGCGGTGCGGTTGGTGCCCGAGTCGGTGTCCGGCGTGGTGTCGTAGTCCTGCTCGAGCTGGCCGATGCCGCGGGCGGGGTCCTCGGAGGGGCGGACGTCGGGCTGGTCGTCGGGGATCTCGCGCTCGAGCCGGCCGGTCAGGGACTCGCCCTCGGACTGCTCGAACGCGGTGGTGCCGAAGTCGACGCTGGCGCCGGGCTCGTCGCCGGGGACGGGCGCGAACTGCGGGTCCTCGGCCCCGGCCATCGTCGGGGAGTCGTCCTGCGAGATCTCGGGGACGCCCTCGTCCTCGGGGAAGACGTCGCGGGCGGTCTGGCCCTCGGGCTGGGTCATGGCCTGTTCCTCCTGGTGCACGCTGCGGCGGGGGCTGGTCCCCGCGGGGCGCGGCCGGGTGCGGCCGCGGACTGGTCCCTCGCCTACCCGGTCACCCGCCGGGCATGCGTGACCCCGCTCGCCGGCGTCGTCCCGCATGCCGGTGGGGGTGCCGGGGTAGCCCGGCTGCCATGGCTCTCGCAGACATCGGTTCCCCCGTCCGCCGGTGGGCGAAGGCGCAGGAGCGCGCCTACAACAACGGGGAGGACCGGCCGCTGGGCGGCTTCCTCGGCGCGATGAGCGTCTACTCCACCGTGGTGGCCACCGGAGCCGCCGTCGTCCGCGCCTCGGGGAAGCAGCTGCCCGAGCGAATCCCGCTGGGCGACGCCGTCCTCATCACCATCGGCACGTTCCGGCTGGCCCGCCGGATCGCCAAGGACCCGGTCACCAGCCCGCTGCGGGCGCCGTTCGCCACCTTCAACGGAGCGTCGGGCGAGGCGGAGCTCTCCGAGGACGTCCGCGTGCACGGCGGCTGGAAGCACGCCGTCGGCGAGTTGGTCACCTGCCCGTTCTGCCTGGCGCAGTGGGTGGGGACGGCGTTCGTGTTCGGCTACGTCGCCGCGCCCAACGCCACGCGGTTGGCGGCGTTGGTCATGACCACGGCTGCCGGGTCCGACGTGCTGCAGTTCGCCTACGACGCCATCCAGAGCAAGGCCACCGGTGGTGGCGAGGACGACAGCGGCAGCGACGGCTGACCCCTCCTCCGGGGGAGGGGCGGGTTCCCGGACCTGCCACCCGGCGTCCGGCGCGCCTATCCTGCGATCTTGACGGCCCGCCTTCCCCGCGCGGTCGCGGACCCGATCTCTCGACAGGAGCACGGCATGCGGTCGATCTGGCGCGGGGCGGTGTCCTTCGGCCTGGTCAGCATCGGCGTCAAGCTGTACACGGCCACCGAGGACCACGACATCCGGTTCAACCAGGTGCACGCCGTCGACGGCGGGCGCATCAAGTACCGGCGGGTGTGCTCGATCGACGGCGAGGAGGTCGAGTACTCCGAGATCGCCAAGGGCTACGAGCTGCCCGACGGCCAGCTGGTCGTGCTTACCGACGAGGACTTCGAGGAACTGCCGCTGGCCAGCCGGCGGGAGATCGAGGTCCTGCAGTTCGTCGACCAGGACGAGATCGACCCGATCCAGTACGAGAAGACGTACTACCTGGAGCCCGACCCCTCGGCGACCCGCCCGTACGTGCTGCTGCGGAACGCGCTGGAGAACGCCGGCCGGGTCGCCATCACCAAGATTTCCATCCGGTCGCGCGAGTCGCTGGCGGCGCTGCGGGTCAAGGACGGCGTGATGGTGCTGCACACCATGCGCTGGCCCGACGAGATCCGCCGTCCCGACTTCGGCTTCCTCGACGAGGACGTCGCCGTGCGGCCGCAGGAGCTGCAGATGGCCGAGGCGCTGATCGGGTCGATGACCGGTGAGTTCGACCCGACGGAGTTCACCGACGACTACCGCGAGGCGATGGCCGAGCTGCTGGAGGCCAAGCAGAGCGGCGGCGAGGTGCAGCCGCTGCCCGAGACCGCCGACTCCGGCGCCGCCGTCGTCGACCTGATGAGCGCGCTGCGCCGCAGCGTCGAGGCCGCGCGGGGCGGCACGCCCGCCGAGGAGGCCCCGGCCCGCCGGGCGCCGGCCAAGAAGGCGACCGCGGCGAAGAGGACGGCCGCGAGGCCGACCGCGGCCGAGAAGGTGACCGCGACCGGGGCGACCCCGGCGAAGAGGACGACCGCGGCGAAGAAGGCGACCGCGACCGGGGCGACCCCGGCGAAGAAGGCGACCGCCGAGAAGGCGCCGGCCAAGCGGGCCCGCCGCACCGCCTGAGGTGCCGGCCCCCCGGAGCACCCGGCGGACGCCCCCCGAGGCCGGGGAGCCGTTCGCCGTCACCGAGTGCGCGTCGGGCCTCGGGCTGCGGCTCGAGCGGGACGGCGTCCCGTGGTGCTGGCTGCTGCCGGAGGGGCCGCCGGCCGCGCGGGGACCCGCGCTGCCCGCCGTCCCGACCGGGCAGGGGGCCGTGGCGGGCCCCAGCTGGGACTCCGGCCGCTACGCCGTCGAGCAGTGGACCGACGCCCGCGTCGTCGTGGCTCTCGGCGGACGGCGGCTGCGCGGCCGGCACGTGCTGGCCCGGCTGCCCGACGGCGGCTGGCGGGTCCGTGCGCTCGACGGCCCCGCGGAGGGCGCGCCGCTGGTGCCGATGCTCGCCACCCCCGGTGAGCTGCCGCCGGCGGCTCAGGACCAGGCCTGGGGCTACGAGTTCAAGTGGGACGGCGTGCGGGCCGTGGCCGTCGTCGAGGGCGGGCAGCTGGCGCTATGGGCCCGCAGCGGCACCGACATCACCGTCCGTTATCCCGAACTGAGCCGGCTGCCGTCGGCGCTGGTCGGCCACGACGCGGTCGTCGACGGCGAGGTCGTCGCCCTGGACGCCCGCGGCCGCCCCGACTTCGGCGCGCTGCAGGGGCGGATGCACCGCACCGGCCCGGAGGTGCGCCGGATGGCCGCCGCGACACCGGTCACCTACCTGGTCTTCGACCTGCTGGCGGAGGACGGCGAGAGCCTGCTCGAGCTGCCGTACGCGCAGCGCCGGGAGCGGCTGGACGCCCTCGGCGTCGCCGGCGAGCGATGGGTCCCCACGCCGTGGTTCCGCGGCGGCGGGCCCGCGGTGCTGGCCGCCAGCCGGGACAACCGCCTCGAGGGCGTCGTCGCCAAGCGGCTGGACTCGCCCTACCGCCCGGGGCTGCGCGGGCCGGACTGGCGCAAGGTGAAGAACGTCCGGACGCAGGCGGTCGTCGTCGGCGGCTGGCGGCCCGGGCAGGGCCGGCGTGCCGGGGGAGTGGGCTCGCTGCTGGTCGGCGTGCACGACGACGCCGGCCGGCTGGTCTACGCCGGGCACGTCGGCACCGGCTTCACCGCCGCGGCGCTGGAGGAGCTCCAGCCGCTGTTCACCCCGGCCGGCCGGCCGCCGTTCGCCGACGCGCTGCCCCGCGAGGTCACCCGCGACGCGCACTGGGTGGTGCCGGAGCTGGTCGGGGAGGTGGCCTTCGCCGCATGGACCGCCGACGGCCGGATGCGCCACCCGTCGTGGCGCGGGCTGCGCGACGACCTGGTCCCGGAGGACGTGGTCGAGGAGTGGTGAACCGGGTACGGGACGTCGGGTGACCCGGCAGTTGGTGCGCGTCGACGGGCGGCAGCTGCACGTCTCCAACCTGGAGAAGGTCCTCTTCCCCGAGGTCTCGTTCACCAAGGCCCAGGTCATCGACTACTACGTGCGGATCGCGCCGGTGCTGCTGCCGCACCTGTCCGGCCGGCCGGTCACCTTCACCCGCTGGCCGGACGGGGTCGAGGGGCAGGCGTTCTTCGAGAAGAACAGCGCCCGGCACGCCCCCGACTGGGTGCGGAAGGTGACCGTCCCCAGCCCCGGCAGCTCCCGCGGTCGGGAGACCCTCGACATGGTCATCCTGGAGACGGTCGCCGATCTCGCCTGGGCGGCCAACCTGGCCGCGCTGGAGCTGCACGTGCCGCAGTGGCAGGTCGGCAGCCGCCTGCAGCCGGCCCTGCCGGACCTGCTGGTGCTCGACCTCGACCCCGGCCCGGACGCCGGGATCCTGGAGTGCTGCGAGGTGGCCGACCGGCTGCGCCAGCGGCTGGTGGACGACGGCCTGGACCCCGTGGTGAAGACGTCGGGCTCCAAGGGGGTGCAGGTGTACGCGCCGATCCGGGTGCGCGACCGCGAGCACCCCAGCCGGTACGCCCGCGCGCTGGCCCAGGAGCTCGCCGGCGAGACCCCCGACCGGGTCGTGTGGCGCATGGAGAAGGTGCTGCGGCCGGGCAAGGTGCTCATCGACTGGAGCCAGAACAACCCGGCCAAGACGACGGTCGCGCCGTACTCGCTGCGCGCCCGACCCGACGCGACGGTGTCCACGCCGATCGGCTGGGACGAGGTCGAGGCGGTGCTCGACGGCGCCGACCCCGGCCTGCTGCGCTTCCGCACCGAGGACGTGCTGGCCCGGGTCGAGGACTACGGCGACCTGTTCGACATCGCCGGGGCGCAGCGCGCCGTCCTGCCCCCGGCCCCGTGAGCCGCGCTCCCTCCTGAGCCGCCGCGGTCCCCTCCGCGACGATCACGGAGTCCCGGGTGGGACCCGCCGATGGACGTGAGCGTGTCGCCACCGCAGGCCCCTGATCATCGGCGCCGTCACCCGTCAGGACCGGGGTCCCGGTGGCCTGGCATCCTCGCTTCCCGTGTCCGCCGAACTGCCCTCGCCCGGCCCGCGCGACGACCGGCTGGACGTCGGCCGCCTGGTCGTCCGCTGCCCCGACCGGCCGGGGATCGTCGCCGTCGTCAGCGGGCTGATGGCCGACGTCGGGGCGAACATCATCGACTCGCAGCAGCACTCCTCGGACCCGGTCGGCGGCACGTTCACGCTGCGATTGGAGTTCTTCCTCGCCGACCTGACCGCCCGTCGCCAGCAGCTCGAGGGCGCTCTGGCGCTGCTCGCGCAGCAGTGGCAGTTCACCTGGCGGCTGACCGAGGCGGCGCACCGGCCGCGGCTGGCGGTGTTCGTGTCCCGGACCGACCACGTGCTGCAGGAGCTGCTCTACCGGGTGCGCGCCGGCGACCTGCGCGCCGAGATCGCCGCCGTCGTCTCCAACCATCCCGACCTCGAGCCGGTCGCCCGTGCGGCCGGCGTCCCGTTCCACCACGTGCCGGTGACGCCGGGGACCAAGGCCGAGGCCGAGGCGCGGGCGCTGGAGCTGATCGGGGACGTCGACCTGGTGGTGCTCGCGCGCTACATGCAGATCGTGTCGGCGGACTTCTGCAGCCGGTTCCCGGAGCGGCTGATCAACATCCACCACAGCTTCCTGCCGGCCTTCGTCGGCGCCAACCCCTACCGGGCAGCGCACGACCGCGGCGTGAAGCTGATCGGGGCGACCGCGCACTACGTGACGCCGGAGCTCGACGCCGGCCCGATCATCGAGCAGGAGGTCGCCCGCGTGGACCACCGGGCGACGGTCGAGGACATGCGCCGCATCGGCCGCTACGTCGAGCGCCAGGTGCTGGCCCAGGCCGTTACCTGGCACGTCGAGGACCGGGTCATCGTGGACGGCGAGAAGACCATCGTCTTCGCCTGATAAAGGACCCCTCTGCCCCCACCACTCGCAAGCTCGCGGCGGGCCCCTGCAGAGGGGCCGTTCCAGCCGGTCGCCGGGCTCGCCGGCGCGCACCCTCGACGCGCCGTGATTTGACTGATTCAAGGAAACGGGGTTTCGTGGACCCCGATGGCGACGACCTGGCAGGAGCAGCTCCGCACCGCGGGGCTGCGCGTCACGCGGCCCCGCCTGTCGGTGCTGCAGGTGCTCGCCGAGCGTCCGCACGCGGACGTCGACACCATCGTCAGTGCCGCCCGCGCGCTGCACCCGACGTTGTCGCCGCAGGCGGTCTACGGGGTGCTCCAGGCGCTCGTCAGCAGCGGCCTGGCCCGCCGGATCGAGCCGGCCGGCGCGCCCGCGCTGTTCGAGCTGCGGGTCGGGGACAACCACCACCATCTGGTCTGCCGCTCGTGCGGCGCGGTCGCGGACGTCGACTGCACCGTCGGGGCGGCTCCGTGCCTGACGCCCTCGGACACGGCGGGTTTCGTCGTGGACGAGGCGGAGGTCGTCTTCTGGGGTCTGTGCCGCGAGTGCCGGGTACGGACACCGGGAGTGACCGCTCAGGTCCTTCAGCACGACAATCGAGGAGGAGTCAACGCATGACCGACGTCGCATCGCAGGGCCCGGCGCCGAGCGAGGCGGACCGTCCGGTCCTGACCAACCGTCAGGGTCACCCGGTCTACGACAACCAGAACCAGCGCACGGTGGGGGCCCGCGGCCCGGCCACGCTGGAGAACTACCAGTTCCTCGAGAAGATCAGCCACTTCGACCGGGAGCGCATCCCGGAGCGCGTGGTGCACGCCCGCGGCGTGACCGCCTTCGGCTACTTCGAGGCCGACGGCACCGTCGGTGACGAGCCCGTCTCGACGTACACCCGCGCCAAGCTGTTCCAGGAGAAGGGCAAGCGCACCGACGTCGCGCTGCGCTTCTCGACCGTGGCCGGTGGCCGGGACTCCTCGGAGTCCGCGCGCGACCCGCGCGGTTTCGCCGTGAAGTTCTACACCGAGGACGGCAACTGGGACCTCGTCGGCAACAACCTGGGCGTCTTCTTCATCCGTGACGCCATCAAGTTCCCGGACTTCATCCACTCGCAGAAGCCGGACCCCGTCACCTTCGAGGCCAGCGTCGCCGAGCGCGCCTTCGACTTCTTCAGCCAGACCCCCGAGGCCATGCACATGGTCACGTTGGTCTTCAGCCCCCGCGGCACGCCGGCCGGCTACCGGTTCATGCAGGGCTTTGGCGTGAACACCTACAAGTGGGTCAACGACCGCGGCGAGACGGTGCTGGTCAAGTACCACTGGCTGCCCAAGCAGGGCGTGAGGTCCTGGACCGGCGCCGACGCCGCGGCGGTGCAGGCGCAGACCCTAGGCGCCCACACCAAGGACCTCTACGACTCGATCGCCGCCGGCGACTTCCCCTCGTGGGACCTGTACGTCCAGATCATGAGCGACGACGAGCACCCCGAGCTCGACTTCGACCCGCTCGACGACACCAAGGTGTGGCCGGAGGAGGCCTTCCCGCTGCGCAAGGTCGGGACGATGACCCTCGACCGCATGCCGGAGGACTTCTTCGCCGAGAACGAGCAGATCGCCTTCGGTACCGGCGTCCTGGTCGACGGCCTGGACTTCTCCGACGACAAGATGCTGGTCGGCAGGACGTTCTCCTACTCCGACACCCAGCGCTACCGGGTGGGCCCCAACTACCTGCAGCTGCCGGTGAACCGGCCCAGGGCGCGGGTCGCCACCAACCAGCAGGGCGGCCAGATGTCCTACGGCCGGGACGACGTGGGCACCAACCCGCACGTCAACTACGAGCCCTCGATCCTGGGCGGCCTGCGCGAGGCGCAGTATCCGACCCACGACGAGCAGGGCCCGCTCGTCACCGGCCGGCTCACCCGCAAGCGGATCCCGCGCACCAACGACTACGCGCAGGCCGGCGAGCGCTACCTGCTGTCGGAGCAGTGGGAGAAGGACGACCTGGTGCAGAACCTGGTCGACGCCCTCTCGCAGTGCCGCCGGGAGATCCAGGAGCGGATGGTCTGGCACTTCTTCATGTGCGAGGACGAGCTCGGCCAGCGCGTCGGCGACGCCCTGGGCATCACCGCGGACGACGTCCGCGGCCTGCCGCCGCTGCAGACGCAGACCCTCTCCGAGGAGGAGCAGCAGCGCGCCGCCAACCTCGGCAAGAACGGTCCGCGTGACGTCACCGGCCACCAGATGACGCACTGCGTGCCCAACGAGCACGTGGTCGTCGCCTGACAGCCACGGGAGCATCGCAGGGAGCGCCAGCGACCGAGGAGCGGACCGTGGTGCGGAAGGCGACCGGCGACATCGTCGCCCAGGGCTGACCCCCGCAGCACGGCCGGCGGGCCGCGACCGGACCTCCGGTCGCGGCCCGCCGTGGGTTCCAGACCCGATCGGCGACCTTCCACTGGCCGGGAGTTCGGGCTGGGTCTGGTGGCCTGGCTCACCTACCGTCTCCCCGGGGTCCGCAGCGTCGCGCCAGGAGGAGACATGAGCAGCACACCGACGAGCACCGGCCGGACGGCGAGACGTCCAGGAGCCGCGGGGCGCGCAGCCGGCTGGGTCGCCCCGCTGTGCTGGATCGCGGTCCTGCTCGACGGCTTCGACCTGGTGGTGGTGGGCACCGTCGTCCCGACCCTCCAGTCGCCGGAGGAGTGGGCGCTGTCCGGCGCCGGGACGACCTTCGTCATCACCATCGGCCTCGTCGGCATGATGATCGGCGCGCTGACCGTCGGGACCTTGACCGACCTCGTGGGCCGGCGCAAGGCGCTGATCGGGGCGGTCGCGGCGTTCTCGCTGCTCACGCTCGCTTGCGCCTTCGCGCCCAACGAGATCGTGTTCGGCGTCCTGCGCTTCCTCGCCGGGATCGGCCTCGGAGGCTGCCTCCCCACGGCCATCGCGATGGTCAACGAGTTCACCCGCTCCGGCCGCAGCGGCCGCGCGACGACGACGATCATGACGGGCTACCACGTCGGAGCCGTCACGACGGCCGCGCTGGCGATCGTGGTGATCCCGAACATCGGGTGGCGTTGGATGTTCGTGATCGGCGCGCTGCCGGCGGTGGTCCTGATCCCGCTCATGCTGCGGCACCTGCCCGAGTCGGCGTCCTACCTCGTCTCCCACGGCCGGCGGGCCGAGGCCGAGGAGGTCGCGCGGCGGTACGGCCTCGAGCTGGAGACCCCGGCCGCGCCAGTCGCCGAGCACGCGGGAGAGGCCGGTGCGGCGGGAGCCGCCGCCACCGTCCGGACGCTGTTCACCTCGGTCTACGTGCGCAACACCGTCGTCATCGGCATCACGTCGTTCATGGGTCTGCTGCTCGTCTACGGCCTGAACAACTGGCTGCCCACGATCATGCGGGAGGCCGAGTACGAGCTCGGTGCCGCGCTGGCCTTCCTCCTCGTGCTCAACGTCGGCGCCATCGTCGGACTGCTGGTCGCGGGGACCGTCGCGGACCGGGTCGGCGCCCGGGCCGCGGGCGTGGTCTGGTTCACCGGGGCTGCGGTCTTCCTGGCGCTGCTGTCGATCAGGCTCCCGATCGTCGGCATCTACGCCATGGTGTTCCTGACCGGGTGCTTCGTCTTCAGCGCCCAGGTGCTGGTCTACGCGTTCGTCAGCGCCAACCACCCGCCGCAGGTCCGCGCGACGGCGCTGGGCTGGTCCGCCGGCGCGGGCCGGATCGGGGCCATCGTCGGGCCGACCATCACCGGCGCCCTGTTCGCCACCGGTAACGCCTTCCCCGGAGGCTTCTACCTCTTCGCCGTCGTCGGGCTGCTCGGGGCCGTCGCCTTCAGCCTGGCCCGGCGCCGGGACGCCGTCGTCGGCTGAGCGAGCGGGTTCAGTCCCGGTGGCGCTTGCGGTCCTGGTCGGCGAGGTACCGCTCCAGCTCCGCGCCGATCTCCTCGCCGCTGGGCACCTCACCGATCTCGCTGAGCAGGTCGCTGCCCTCGCGGGCGGCGGTGAACTGGTCGAACTGCTGCTCCAGCGCCGCCACGACCGCGGTGTTCTCCGGCGAGCGGGCGATCTGCGCGTCGACCTCGCTGCGGTGTGCCTCCGCGGCCTCCCGCAGCGCCTCGGTCGGCAGGTGCAGCCCGGTCAGCCGGGACAGGTGCTCCAGCAGCGTCAGCGACGCCGCCGGGAAGGTCGTCTGCGCCAGGTAGTGCGGCACGTGCGCGGCCACCCCGTAGGCGTCGACGCCGGCCTCGCCCATCCGCAGCTCCAGCAGCGCGGTGACGCTGCCGGGGATCCGCATCTCCCCCCAGTAGACGGGGTACTCGGCGATCAGCGAGCGCCGCGTCGCGTGGGCGGTGACGGTGACCGGCCTGGTGTGCGGCACCGGCATCGGTATCGCCTGCAGCGCCACGACCGAGGTGACGCCGAGCCGCTCGACGAGAACGCCGACCGCGGCCACGAACCGCTCCCAGGCGAAGTCGGGCTCGGTGCCGTGCAGCAACAGGAACGGCTCGCCCGCGTCGTCCTCCAGCGCGTAGAGCAGCAGCTCGGGCGCGGCGAAGGACTCGTACCGGTCGCCGGAGAAGGTCACCCGCGGCCGGTGCGCGCGGTAGTCGACCAGGCTGTCGGCGTCGAACCGGGCGATGACCTCGTGCGGCAGCGCGGCGAGCAGGTGCGCACCGGCCAGCGCGCCGGCCGAGGCCGCGTCGAAGTCCCCGGCGAGGTCGTGCACGAGCACCAGCCCGCGGCGGTGGCCGGCCTCGGTGACCGCGGCCTCACGCGCCAGTAACGGCTCGGCCTCGGGGAGCAGCTCGACGAGCTCCTCCGGTCGCTGCGCCACGGTGGTGCCTCCTCGCGGTACGGGTCTGCTCTCTACAGCTCCCCCCGTGCCGGCCGCATTCCCGGGGGTCCCCTGGAGGGGTCAGGACGGCGGCCGTGGCTCGGGGTCGTCCTCGGCCGGGGCGTCCGCTGCGGCGTCCCCGCGGCCGGCGGCCGGCGTCGCGACCCGCTCCCGGACGACGGTGGCACCGGTCTCGTCCCCGGTGACCTGCACGCGGGTGCCGTCGTCGGCGACCTCCGGTGTGCGGCCGTCGAGCTCGTCGCGGACGTAGCGGTAGATAACGGCGATCAGCGCGGCCACGGGGACGCCGAGGAAGGTGCCGAGGATGCCGTACAGGCTGCCGCCCGCGGTGACCGCCAGGATCACCACGGCCGCGTGCAGGTTCAGCCCGCGGCCCTGGATGATCGGCTGCAGCACGTTGCCCTCCAGCTGCTGCACGACCAGCACGATGACCAGGACGATGAGCGCCGTCTGCCAGCCGTTGCTGACCAGGGCGATGAGCACCGCGAAGGCGCCGGCGACGAAGGCGCCGATGATCGGGATGAACGCGCCGAAGAAGGTCAGGACCGCCAGGGGCAGCACCAGCGGGACGCCGAGGATCCACAGGCCCAGGCCGATGAAGAACGCGTCGATGAACCCGACCAGCGCCTGCTGCCGGATGAACTCCGACAGGGTGGTCCACGTCTTGTACGACAGGGCCGCGACGTGGGGGGCCACCTTCGGGCCGGTCTGCGCGGCGAGCCACGGCATCCAGCGCGGGCCGTCCTTGATGAAGAAGAACGCCAGGACCAGGGCGAGCACCAGGTTCAGCAGGCCGCTGCCGACCGCGGAGACGCCGGTCAGCGCGTAGCCGGCGATGTTCTGAGCGTTGCCCTGGACGGTGTTGATCACCTGGTCGACGGCCTGGCCGATCTGGTCCTCGCCGAGATTCAGCGGCGGCCCGGTCACCCACTCCTGCACGTCCTGGAGCCCCGCGGTGGCGGCGTCGGCCAGCTCATCGGCCTGGTCGGCCACCTGCGGCACGATCCACGAGAACAGGCCTCCGATCACCGCGAGGAAGGCCACCAGCACCACCAGGGCGGCCAGCGCCGGCGGGAAGCGGAGCCGGCGCAGCAGCCGGGTGGGCGGCCACAGCACGGTCGCGAACAGCAGGCCCAGGATGACCGGCAGCAGGATCGGCCAGAGCTTCCCGAGCACCCAGCCGACCGCCACCAGCGCGGCCGCGATGAGCAGCAGCTGCGCCGAGGCGATGGCGAGCGCCCGGACGCCCTTCTGCAGCCGGGGCCCGCGGTTCGCGCTGGGGGCCGGGCTGGCCGTCACCCCGGCCGAGGCCATCGCGGCGAAGCTGGGTGTCCGCCCGGTGGCTGTAGGTTCGTCGCCGGTCGGTTCCTCGGACGACGCGCCCGAGCGGCCGGGCAGGCGGAGCTTCATGCGGTCGATCACAGCACGGCGGTACCCCGGAACGCGCCGGGACGATCATGACGCGGCGGTCGTAACGTCCTCGCCATGCCGAGAACCGCGACCGCCGACCGCGTCGACCGTGCCGCTCTCGAGGAGTTCCTCCGTCCCCGGCACAAGGCCGTGCTGGTCACCCGGCGCAGCGGCGGGGGCGTGCAGCTGTCCCCGGTGACCTGCGGCCTGGACCAGGAGGGGCGGGTGGTGGTGTCCACCTACCCGCAGCGGGCCAAGGCGGCCAACGCCCGGCGCGACCCCGCCGTGTCGATGTGCGTGCTCTCCGACGACTTCGACGGCCCCTGGGTGCAGGTCGACGGCCGCGCCGAGGTGCTCGACCTCCCCGAGGCGCTGGAGCCGCTGGTCGATTACTACCGGGCGATCAGCGGGGAGCACCCGGACTGGGACGAGTACCGGGCGGCGATGACCCGGCAGGGCAAGTCCCTGCTGCGCGTGACCATCGAGCGCTGGGGCCCGGTCGCCACCGGTGGCTTCCCGCCGGAGGTCGTCGACAAGCTCTGAGGCTTGCCGGCTCCGGGGGAGCTGTCAGGCTTGCGGCGTGCCGTACGTGCTGACCGTCGACCAGCAGGGCAGCCGCCGCGGACCCGACCGGGTCGCCGGCCTCCTGCGGCGGCTCGCGGACGACGTCCCCACGGTGCTGGCCTTCGAGCGCACGGCGGGGGACGAGTTGCAGGGCGTGCTCGGCGACCCGGCGGTCGTCGTCGACGTCGTCCTCCGGCTGGTGCGCGAGGGCGGCTGGCGCATCGGCGTCGGAGCCGGTCCGGTGCAGACGCCGCTGCCCGACAGCACCCGCGCCGGCGCCGGGCTCGCCTACCTGTGCGCCCGCCGGGCGGTCGACGCGGCCGGGCAGCGCAGCGTCCGGCTGGCCGTGCGCGGCGCCGTCCCGCGCGACGCCGGCGACGCGCAGGCGGTGCTGAGCGCGCTGGCCGTCGTCGTCCAGCGGCGCAGTGCGCCGGCGTGGGAGGCGATCGAGCTGGTCGGCGCGGGCCGGACTCAGGCCGACGCCGCCGCGGCGCTGGGGGTGTCCCGCCAGGCGGTGGGCCAGCGGCTGGCCGCGGGCCTGTGGGAGCTGGAGCGCGAGCTGCGGCCGACCGCCGCGCGGCTGCTCACCCGGGCGGCCGGGTGACCCGCCGCCGCGCGCGGTGATCACGGGACGGCGAGAATGGTCCTGATCCTCGTCCGTCCGCACCCCGGGAGTCCTCGTGTCCGAGTCGACCGCACCAGGTGGGATCCGCAACGCCGACCTGCTCGGCGTGTACACGAACGACCACCTCGCCGCGGCCACCGGCGGGATCGAGCTCGTGAGCCGGATGCTCGGCCGCTGGCGCGGGACCCCCTACCAGCCGCGGCTCGAGGAGCTGCGCGACGAGTTGCTCGAGGAGCGGTCGGGGCTGCGCGGCACGATGGAGGCCCTCGGCCTGCCGGTGCGGGAGTACAAGCAGGCCGCGGTCTGGCTGGGTGAGAAGGTCTCCCGCGCCAAGCTCAACGGGCACCTGCTGACCCGCTCGCCGCTGTCGGACCTGGTCGAGTTCGAGTTCATCTCGACCGCGGTGCTGGCCAAGCGGGCCGGGTTCGAGACGCTGCGGGCGGCGGGTGAGGCCGACCCGCGCATCGACAGCGCGCTGTTCGAGCGGCTGATCGCGCAGGCCGACAAGCAGCACCACTGGCTGGCCGACGTCCGCCGCGAGGTCGCCGCGCAGGTCTTCGGTGGGCACCCCGGCGCGGCCGACGCGGCCGCCGACACCTGAGCGGGCAGCCCACCCGCCCCGGGGGGTAGAACCGGGGCGTGTGCCACGACACCGACAGCCGCCCGCCCGCCCCGCCGCGGAGCGGGGACGTCGTCGAGCGCGGCACCCTGACGCTCACCTCGGCCGACGGCACCGCGGTCGCCGCCGCCTACGCCGCGCCGGCCGGCGAGGCGCGGGTCGGCGTCGTCCTGCTGCCCGACGTCCGCGGGCTGCACCCGTACTACGTGGCGCTGGCCGAGCGCTTCGCGGAGGCCGGGCTCCCCGCCGTGGCGGTCGACTGGTTCGGGCGGACGGCGGGGCTGCCCGAGAGCGGCGCCCGCGGCCAGGACTTCGACTGGCGGGCGCACCTCCCGCAGGTCGCCGCGGCCGGCGTGGACGCCGACGTCACGGCGGCGGTCGCGTACCTGCGGCAGCGCACCCGTCCGGACCTGCCCGTGGTCACCGTCGGCTTCTGCTTCGGCGGCAGCCACGCGTGGCGGCTGGCCGGCGGCGACCTCGACCTGGCCGGCAGCGTCGGCCTCTACGGCCGGCCCGAGCTGACCGGCGACGCGCCGGCTCTCCGTCCGACGCTCATGGTCGTCGCCGGCGCCGACGCCGCCACCCCGGTCGAGGACCAGCTGGCCCTGGCCGAGCGGCTGCGCGCCGGCGGCGCGGAGGTGGAGACGGCGGTCTACGACGGTGCCCCGCACTCCTTCTTCGACCGCGCGCACGGGGACTGGGCGGAGGCGTGCTCCGACGTCTGGCGCCGCGTGCTGGCGCTCACCGACCGCGTGGCCGCGGGCTGAGCGCCGCGCTCCGGCCGGCGGAGCGACCTCCTACCCTCGTCCCGTGACTGAGCAGCAGAGCGGCGGGATCGACCCCGGGGTCATCGAGCTGGCGGCGCGGGTCTTCGACCTGGCACGGGGCGGGGCCACCGAGGAGCTGGCCGCCTACGTCGACGCCGGAGTGCCGGCGAACCTGACCAACGACAAGGGCGACACGCTGCTGATCCTGGCCGCCTACCACGGCCACCCGGACACGGTCGCGGCGCTGCTGCAGCGCGGTGCCGACGCCGGCCGGGTCAACGACCGGGGCCAGACGGCGCTGGCCGCGGCGGTGTTCAAGCAGTCGGAGGAGACCGTGCGCGCCCTGCTCGCCGCCGGCGCCGACCCGGACGCCGGCGGCCCGACCGCCCGGGAGACGGCGGCGTTCTTCGACCTGCCGGCGATGACGGCGCTGCTCGACGATGCGCGTCCCTAGGCCGGCCGGCCGCGCGTGCCAGGGTGGCGGCCGGCGCAGCACGACAATCTGCGGAGGAGGGCACATGGTCGGGATCCACCCGGGGCCGTCGGGCACCGGAACCGCCGGCACGCCCGCCGGCGTCGAGGGTTGAGGGGACCGACCGTGACCACGCAGCGGGGTGTCCCGGAGACCGGTGTCCCGCCGGCCAACGGGGCCACCGGCGTGCCGCCGGCCGCCGCCGCGGAGGCTGCCTCGATGGCCGCCGCGGTGGCCCGGTCGGAGGCCGAGCCCCTGCCCGAGGACGTGCTCGGGCCACCGACCGGCGGCATGCCGCGTTGGATGGTGCTGCTCATCGGCGCCGCCACCGCGACGATCGCGATCGCCGGCGTCCGGTCGATCGCCTGGCTGGTGGGCCCGGTGCTGCTGGCCCTCGTCGTGGTCATCGCGCTCACGCCGGTGCAGCGCTTCCTGCAGCGGCACGGCTGGCCGCGCTGGGCCAGCACGAGCGTCCTGCTGCTGCTGGTGTGCACCGTGCTGCTCGGCTTCGTCGCCCTGCTGGTGGTGTCGATCGCCCAGTTCGCCGCCCTGCTGCCGAATTACTCCGGGGAGGCCGAGGCGCTGATCGCCTCGGTGGTCGCCGACCTCAACGACCGCGGCATCGTCTCCGGCCAGCTCTCCGACCTGGTCGCCCAGTTCGACTACAGCCAGCTGGTCGGCGTGGCGACAGGCGTGCTGGCGCGCGCGACCGACGCCGCTTCGACGCTGGTGCTGCTGCTGGCCGCGCTGGTGTTCCTCGCCATCGAGTCCGGCGGCTTCGGCCGGCGGCTGGCGCTGGTCGCCGCCGAGCGCCCGCACCTGCCGATCGCGCTGGGCCTGTTCGCCCGCGGCACCCGCAGCTACCTGTGGGTCAGCACCGTGTTCGGCGGCATCGTGGCCATCGGGGACGGCATCGCGCTGGCGATCATCGGCATCCCGCTCCCGGTGGTGTGGGCGCTGCTGTCGTTCATCACCAACTACGTGCCCAACATCGGGTTCGTCCTGGGCCTGGTGCCGCCGGCGATCCTCGGCCTGCTCGACGGCGGCTGGACCGAGTTCTGGGTCGTCGTCGCGGTCTACGCGCTGCTCAACTTCGTCGTCCAGACGCTGATCCAGCCCCGGTTCGTCGGCGACTCGGTGGGCCTGTCGATGACGGTCACCTTCGTCGCGCTGCTGTTCTGGGGCTGGGTGCTCGGCGCGCTGGGCGCGCTGCTGGCCATCCCGCTCACCCTGCTGCTCAAGGCGCTGCTGGTGGACGTCGACCCGCGGGGTCACTGGCTCGACGCGCTGCTCCGCGAGGAACCCCGAGCGCCCCGGACCAGCCGCGCCCGGCAGCGTGCACACGCCCGCCGCGCGGCGCTCGCCTCGGTTCGCGCGCTGCACGTGCCACGGCCCCACCGGCGCTCCTCGGAGGACTGAAGCCGCAGGTCAGCCCGGAATGTCGTACCCCAGGAGGACGTTGTTCCCATGTCGGGCACACCGCCCGGCGCGACGTCTGGAGGACGCGATGAAGGGCGACCGTGTCGAGGTCGTGATCGACGCGGGTGGGACCACCCGCACCTACGAGATCGAGGCCACCCGCGTCGGGCGGCGCGTGGACGTCAGCCACGGCCGCGGGCTCGTGGAGGTCACCGAGAGTACCCGGGGCGGCACCCCGGTCCGCACCGCCCGGTTCATGGCCGGCCGGGTCCTGGCCCTCGTCGAGCACCCGGCGCCCCGGCCCGCGCTGGACGACGACGCCGACGTGAGGCCGCTGCGCCAGACCGCGTGAAGGAGGACCTCCCTGCCCCCCACCCCTCGCAGGCTCGGGGCGGGTCCCTGCAGGGAGGCCGACGCTGAGCTCGCCTGAGCTGGTCGTCATGGCCGGGCTCCAGGGCGGCGGCAAGTCGACGTGGGTCCGGCAGCACCTGGCCGGGACGCACGTCGTCGTCAGCAAGGACCACTGGCCCAACGCCCGCCGCCGGGAGGCCCGCCAGCAGCGGGTCGTGGCCGAGCTGCTGGCCGAGGGGCGCAGCGTGGTCGTGGACAACACCCACCCCACGCCCGCGGACCGCGCCCCGCTCATCGCGGCGGCCCGGGCGGCCGGGGCCGGCGTGCGGGCGGTGTGGCTGGACACCCCGGTGCCGGTCTGCGCGGCGCGCAACGACGCCCGCGAGGGCCGCGCGCGGGTGCCACCGGCCGGGTTGTACGGGACGGCGGCGCGCTTCGTCCCGCCCACCACGGCCGAGGGCTTCGACCGAGTGGACGTCGTCACCGGCTGACAGCCGCGGGAGCACCGCAGCGAGCGTCGGCGAGCGGGGAGCCGACCGTGGCGCGGAAGCCGGCTCACGTGATCCGCACCGGTCGAGCCGGCGGCGGCACGCGGCACGGCGGGGCGGGCCCACGGGGCGCCGGTGCGGTAGACACGTCCGGCGTCCGCCCGTCCCGCGTCCCCCGGAGGTCCCTCGTGCTGGCCAGCATCGGTTACGCCGTCGCCTATACCGGGGTCGGCATCGTGCTGCTGACCCTCGGCTTCCTCGTGCTCGACCTGCTCACCCCCGGCCACCTCGGCCGGCAGATCCACGAGGAGCGGTCGGTCAACGCCGGCATCGTGCTCGCCGCCGGGTTCCTGGCCCAGGGACTGGTCATCTTCAGCGCCATCTGGACCAACGCCACCAGCGGGTTCGGCCAGGCGTTGCTCTACACCGTCGTCTTCGGCGTGCTCGGCGTGGTGCTGCAGGCGGTCGCCTTCGTGGTCCTCGACCTGCTCACCCCCGGCAAGCTGGGCCGGCACGTCACCGAGGTGGCCTTTCACCCGGCGAGCCTGGTGCTGGCCGCCGTCCAGCTGTCCGTCGCCGGCATCGTCGTCGCCAGCACCTGGCCCTGACCCGCGCCTCCGACACCACGCGGCTACCGGCCGGTAGCCTCGCGGGAGCCGGTCCGTACGGTGTGGTCCAGCGCACCGTACGGCGCAGACATCGAGAGGGACGAACAGATGAGCGAGTCGAACAGCACCGCCACCCGCGTGGCGATCGTCACCGGAGCCGCGCGGGGCATCGGTGCGGCCGTCGCCAAGCGGCTGGCGCAGGACGGGTTCGCCGTGGGCGTGCTCGACCTGGAGGAGGCCGCGGGCAAGGCGACCGTGGAGGCCATCGAGGCCGCCGGCGGCCGCGCGCTGGCGCTCGGCGCCGACGTCAGCGACGCCGAGCAGGTCGAGGCCGCGGTCGCCCGCGTCGCCGCCGAGCTGGGCGCCCCGACCGTGCTCGTCAACAACGCCGGCGTCATCCGCGACAACATGCTGTTCAAGATGACCGAGGTCGACTGGGACGTCGTCATGAACGTGCACCTGCGCGGCGCCTTCCTGATGACCCGCGCGGTGCAGAAGCACATGATCGACGCCCGGTGGGGCCGGATCGTCAACCTCTCCAGCACCTCGGCGCTGGGCAACCGCGGCCAGGCCAACTACGCGACGGCGAAGGCCGGCCTGCAGGGCTTCACCAAGACCCTGGCGATCGAGCTGGGCAAGTTCGGCGTCACCGCCAACGCGATCGCGCCCGGCTTCATCCAGACCGAGATGACCAAGGCGACCGCGGACCGGATGGGCGTCGCGTTCGAGGACTTCATCGCCTACGCCGCCAAGGAGATTCCGGTGCAGCGCGTCGGTCAGCCCGAGGACATCGCGCACCTGGCGTCCTTCTTCGTCAGCGAGGGCGCGGGCTTCGTCTCCGGCCAGGTCGTCTACGCCGCCGGCGGCCCGAAGGCATAGAGAGGACCTCGTCCCTCCCCAGCTCAGGGCGGGACCCGGGACGAGGCCGACGCGACAGGGTCCGGCCGGGCTTCCCGGCCGGACCCTGTCGCGTCCGCGCGGCGGGCATGGCGGAGCGTGCGCCGGCGTTGTACGAACCGTGATCCGCACGACCCTCCGGCTCGCCCTCCTCGGTGACTCGCTCGCGTACGGCGCCGGTGCCGCCGGTCCCGGGGACGCCCTCGGCCCGCGCCTCGCCGCCGCGTTGACCCACGCCGGCTACGACGTCGACCTGTCCGTGCTCGCCGTCCCCGGGGCGGTGTCCCGGGACCTGGCCGCGCAGGTCCGCCGGGCCGCAGCCCTGGACGTCGACCTCTCGGTGGTGGTGGTCGGCGCCAACGACCTGGCGCGACTGGTGCCCCCGGCGCAGGCGGCCGCGGCCCTGGCCAGTGCGCTGGCCGGGCTGCGCGAGGCCGGTACCGACGTGGTCGTCGTCCCGGCGCCGGACATGTCGACCGTCCCCTGGGTGCCGCCGGCGCTGCGGCCGCTGGTGCAGGTCGCCTCGAGGCAGCTGCAGCGCGCGCAGGCCGCCGTCGCCCGCGCGAACGGCGCGATGGTCGCCGCCGTTTCCGACGCCGTGTCCGCGGCCTTCGGCACCGACCCGGCGCTGTTCTCCGCCGACCGCTTCCACCCCTCGTCGGCCGGGTACGCGCACATCGCCCAGGCGCTGGTACCGCACGTCGTCGCCGCCGCCCACGCCCGCCGGGACGGCGCCGCCGCCTGAGCGTGTCCCCGCGGGGCGCCGTCCTCGCCGTCTGCAGCCGTTGATCATGGGGTTGTCGCAGGCGCACACGCCGCTGGAGGCGTGTCTCACAGCAACAACCTTATGATCAACTCGGGCGGAGAATGGGCCTCAGGAGGTGTGGTGCACCTCCTGCAGCCGGTAGACCGGCGTCGGGATCCCCTCGTACCGGGCCTTGAGCTGCAGTGCCAGGTACAGCGAGTAGTGCCGTGACTGGTGCAGGTTCCCGCCGTGGAACCACATCGCCTGCTGCTGGGTGGGCTTCCACATGTTGCGCTGCTCGCCCTCCCACGGCCCCGGGTCCTTGGTGGTGTCCGAGCCCAGACCCCATACCTTGCCCACCGTGTCGGCGACCTCCGGCGAGATGAGGTCGGCCGCCCAGCCGTTCATCGAGCCGTAGCCGGTGGCGTAGACCACGAGGTCGGCGGGCAGCTCGGTGCCGTCCTCGAGGACGACGGCGTCCTCGGTGAGCCGGACGACCTGGCCCTGCACCAGCTTCACCTGACGGTCGGCCACCAGGTCGGCGGCGCCCACGTCGATGTAGTAGCCGGAGCCGCGGCGCAGGTACTTCATGAACAGGCCGGAGCCGTCGTCGCCCCAGTCGTGCCGGAAGCCGGCCTTCTCCAGCCGCTCGTAGAAGTCGGCGTCGCGCTCGGCCATCTGCTCGTACAGCGGGATCTGGAACTCGTGCATGATCCGGTACGGGATCGACGCGAAGATCAGGTCGGCCTTCTCGGTGGTGACCCCGTTCGCGACCGCCTCCTCGCTGTAGAGCGCGCCGAGGCCGATGTCCATGAGGGTGGCGCTCTTGACGATGTGCGTCGAGGAGCGCTGCACCATCGTGACGTCGGCGTCGTTCTCCCACAGCGCCCCGCAGATGTCGAACGCCGAGTTGTTGCTGCCGATGACGACGCAGCGCTTGCCGGCGTAGGCGTCCGGCCCCGGGTGGGCCGAGGAGTGGTGCTGGTCGCCGCGGAAGACGTCCCGACCCGGGATGTCGGGGACGTTGGGCTTGCCCGACATCCCGGTCGCCAGCACCAGGTGCTTCGGCCGCAGCGTCAGGGCGTCGCCCTCGCGCTCGACCTCGACGGTCCACTCCCCCTTCTCGGGCGAGTAGGTCGCCTTCGTCGCCACGGTGCTGGTCCAGTACGGGACCTCCATGGCCTCGACGTAGGACTCGAGCCAGTCGCCGATCTTGTCCTTGGGCGAGAACACCGGCCAGGTGTCGGGGAACTTGAGGTACGGCAGGTGGTCGTACCAGACGGGGTCGTGCAGGCAGAGCGACTTGTAGCGGCCGCGCCACTGGTCGCCCGGCCGTGGGTGCTTGTCGACGACGAGCGCCGGCACGCCGAGCTGGCGCAGCCGGGCACCGAGCGCGATGCCGCCCTGGCCGCCGCCGACGACGAGGACGTAGGGCTGCACGGAGGTACCGAGCTCGGCCTCCTCCTTCCGGCGGCGCTCCAGCCAGGTCAGCCGCTGCTTGTTCGCCCCGTGCTCGGCACCCATCGGCCGGCGGGAACCCTTCGGCTCCTCGTGGCCCGTGAGCTCATAGAGAGTGGTGAGGAGGGTCCACGCTTTCGTCCCGCCGTCCTCCTCGACCAGCCGCGCCAGCCCCCTCCCGCGGCCGACCGCCGTCTCGAAGGTGAACCAGACGGTGGTGACACCGTCGGCCTCCTCGGGCGGCTCCTCGACCGCGAAGGAGCGCGGCTCGGTGTGCTCCAGGGTCGCGGTGAGCAGCTCGGCCACCCCGGCCGGATTCTCCACCGTGGTGATGTTCCAGGTGAGGGCGATGAGGTCGCGCCAGAAGCTCGTCGCGGCGAACATGCCCGCCGCGCGGTCCACGTCCCGGGCGGTGAGCGCGTCCTCGAACGCGGCCAGCCAGGCGTCGGTGCGCTCGGCGGGGGAGCCGGCGGTGCTCGGTCGTTCCACTGTCTGCGTCACAGAGTGCGCCTCCTGCGTCGTCGCGGGCGGGGTCGGCGTCCAGCAGACCGGCCCGGACGCACGGGCGGGAGGCGTTGCAGGGGGTTGCACGGCATATGGTCGTGGCGCAGGTCACAGTCGAGGAGCTGCCCATGACCGCTGTCCAGAGCGCCCTCCCGCCGGGAGCCGATCCCCGCGCGCATACCCGGCTGCTCGCGCAGGTGCGCGCCGCGGCCCTGGCCGGGGGCACCCCGCCCGCGGCGCCCCGGCCGGTCATCGGCGCGTCGTGGCGCCGGCTGCGCGGCAGCGGCCTGGACCCCTCGTGCACCCCGGACGTCGCGCCGTTGGACGGCGCCGAGCTCGAGCGCCGCCGCGCGGAGAGCGGGCTGGCCCCGCTGCTGCCGGTGCTGCGCGAGCGGTTGCTGCCGGTGGCCCGCGACGCCGGGCAGGTGTTGGTCGTGGGGGACGCCGCCTGCCGGGTGCTCTGGCGGGAGGGCGGCGCCGAGGTGCGCCGGCGGGCCGACCGGCTGGGCTTCGTCGAGGGCTCGTGCTGGGACGAGGACGTCGTCGGCACCAACGCCATCGGCACCAGCGTGGTGGTCCGCGCGTCGCTGCAGGTGCACGCCGCCGAGCACTATGCGGAGGGCCACCAGCCCTGGACCTGTGCGGCCGCCCCGCTGCGCGACCCGGTCACCGGCCGGGTGCTCGGGGTGGTCGACCTCTCCGGTCCGGCGTCGACGGTGCACCCGAGCACGATCGCCCTCGTCGACGCCGTCGCCGCGCTCGCCGGGCAGGCGCTCCAGCGGGCCCACACCGGGCACGTCGAGCGGCTGCGGAGCCTGGCCGCGCCGATCCTCGCCCGGCTGACCGGCCCGGCGCTGGTGGTGGGCGTCGACGGCTGCACGGCGGCCGCGACCGGCCTGGCCGCGCCGGACCGGGTGGCGCTGCCCGAGGAGGTGCACTCCGGCGCGGTGTGGGTCCCGGCGCTGGGCCGGTGCACCGTCGAGCCGCTGCCCGGCGGCTGGCTGCTGCGCCCGTGCGACCCGGCGGACGGCGACCGGCCGGCGGGCCTGGTGCTCGACCTCGCCGGGCCCCGCCCGCAGGTGCAGGTGACCGGGGCCAGCGGCAGCTGGCGCGCCGGGCTGAGCCTGCGGCACGCCGAGATCCTGCTCGCCCTCGCCCGGCACCCGGCGGGGCGCTCGGCGGCCGCCCTGGCCGCGGACCTCTTCGGCGACCCCACGCGGACGGTCACCGTGCGCGCCGAGGTCTCCCGGCTGCGCCGCACCCTCGGCTCGGTGCTGCTGACGCAGCCCTACCGGGTCGACGAGGACGTCGCCGTCGAGGTGCTGCTGCCGGCGCCGGCCGCCCGGCTGCTGCCGGCGTCCACCGCGCCGCTGGTGCAGCGGCTCCGTTGCGGGTGAAGGAGGACTCCCCACCCCCCTCTGAGGACCCCTGTCCCCGCCAGGGGAAGGACCCCGTCCTCCCCTTGGAGGACCCCCTTGCCCCCCGCCACTCGCAGGCTCGCGCGAGGCCCCGTCCCGGGTCCCACCCTGAGCTCGCGAAGGGTGGGGAGGACGGGGTCCTTCCACGGTGAGGAGGACGGGGTCCTTCTACCTGCCCGGAGGCCATCAGGGCTCGCGGCGGGTCCCTGCAGGGGGCCGGGCCGGCGCGCCGGGCTTCTCGGGCAGGTGGGTGCGGGCCCAGAGCGCTGCGGAGGTGCGGTCCCGGACGCCGATCCGCTGGAAGACGCTGGTCAGGTGCGCCTTGACGGTGCTCTCGCGGATGCCGAGGCGGCGGGCGATCTGCTTGTTGGCCAGCCCGCGGCCGACCAGCCCGAGCACCTCCTGCTCGCGGTCGGTGAGCTCTGCCGCCCGGGCCGGGCCCCGCCGCGCGTGCAGCACGGTGCGGGCCACCCGGGGGTCGAGCGGGGAGTGGCCGCGGGCGGTGGAGCGGATGGCGGCGAGCAGGTCGGCCGGCTCGGTGTCCTTGAGCACGTAGCCGCCGGCGCCGGCGTCCAGGGCCTCCATCACCCGCTGCCGGTCGGAGAAGGAGGTCAGCACGAGCACCTCGACGTCCGGGTGCTCCTCGACGATGCGGCGGGTGGCCGAGACGCCGTCCAGCACCGGCATGGACAGGTCCATCAGCACGACGTGCGGCGCCAGCCGGGCCACCTCGGCGACCGCCTCGGCACCGTCGGCCGCCGTCCCCACCACGCGCATGTCGCCGGCGGCGGCGATGAGCCCGGACAGCCCCGTACGCATGAGCGCGTGGTCGTCGACCACGAGAACGTCGATCACGGGTGGGGGACCTCCAGTCGCAGGGTCGACCCGGCGCGGGGCGCGGTGCGCACGGCGAGCGTGGCGCCCGCGGCCGCGGCCCGGTCGGCCAGCAGGCGGAGGCCGAGGTGGCCCGCGTGCGCCCGGCCGACCGAGGCGCCGACGTCGAAGCCCACGCCGTCGTCGGCGACCTCGAGGACCAGCCGCCCCGGCCGCTGCTCGACGGTGACGGCCACGCTGCGCGAGCCGGAGTGCTTGACCACGTTGCGCAGCGCCTCCTGCACGGTGCTGAGCAGCAGCGTGGCGGTCACCGGGTCCACCTCCAGGTCCTCGGCGACGATCAGCCGGACGTCGATGCCGCGGGGCCGCAGCCGCGCGGTGAGGTCGGCCAGGGCGCCGGGCAGCCCGGCGCGGTCGAGGGTCGGGGGGTGGATCTCGACCAGCAGGGAGCGCAGCGAGCGCACTGCCTCCCGCAGCGCCCCGGCGGCCTGGCCGAGCACCTCGGCGACCTGCCGGTGCTGGCCGCGGTCGGGCCCGGTCCGCAGGTCGTCGGCGGCCCGGGCGACCAGCAGCGCCGAGGCCGAGACGTCCTGCACGATCCCGTCGTGCAGGCTGCCGGCGATCAGCCGGCGCTCCTCGGTGGAGACCTCCAGCGCCCGGGCCTGCAGCAGCTCGCGCTCCTGCTGGGTGGCGCGCAGCTGGGTCACCATCCGCCGGGCCAGCGGCAGCTGGACGGCGACCAGGGTGAGCAGCACGACCATCGAGATCGGCGCGAACCGGGCCCAGATCTCGAAGCGCCGCTCGGTGGCCGCCTCGTACGTCGAGTAGGTCTCCAGGAGCAGCGGCCGGCCGTCCGGGCCCCCGACCAATCCGTAGACCTCGAGCAGCCGGCCCTCCGGGCGCTCGAACCGGTTCTCCGGGCGGGTCAGGTCGCTGACCGCGGCGCGCGTGACGCCGTCGCGCAGGGTCTGCCGGCCGCCGGCGTCGAGGGGGTAGCTCAGCCCGATCAGGCGCGCCTCGTCGGAGTAGACGACGCGGCCCTCGGCCGTCCAGATCTTGACCCGGAGGACGGGGGTCTCCGCCAGCCGCGCCCGAAGCGACGCGTCCACGGCGGCGACCGTAGCGGGGTCGCCGGCCAGCAGCTGCTCGTCGACGAGGGGTTGCACGAGGACGTCGGCCAGCAGCTCGGTGGTGCGGCGGGCGTCGGCCAGGGCCTCGTCCTCGGCGGCCTCCACGCCGGCCCAGAGGCCGCCGGCCAGCAGCAGGAGGACGGCGATCAGGTTGGCCAGCACGAAGCGCAGCACGACCCGCCCCACCGAGGGGGAGGCCGGCCGCGGGTGGGCGCCGGTCGCGCCGTCCCCCAGCACGACCCAGCCCGGGTTCACCGCGGGCACGGCGACCGTCGCGGGCTCGCTGTCCATCGCACCCCCGCTCGGCGCAGGCGCGACACCGGCCTGCTGGGGTGTTGTGCCACCCCGGGGCGGCGGTGCGCAAGGCACGAGCGGGTGGGATGACCCGGACGAGCGGAGGGCGGACGGTCCCGCCGGTGTCACCCGAGGACCCGCAGCCAGGCCCGGCGCAGCAGGTGCCCGTCGGCCTCCGGACGCGATGCGCCTCCCGGTCCGGCGGCTCCCGGACCGGCGCCGGCCGCCCGGGCCCGGGTGCCGGTCAGCACCGACACGAGCGCCTGCGCCATCGCCGTCGGGTCGTCCGGTGGCACGACCGTGCCGGCGTCGAGGAGGTCGAGGTAGGGCGCGAGCGGGGTCGCCACCACCGGACAGGCGGCCTCCAGCGCCTCGAGGACGGCGGTCCCGGCGGCCGGCACGGCGGCGGTGCCGTGGCGGTGGGGAAGCACCAGGACGGCGCAGTCGCGCACCGCGGACCGGACCGCCGGGGGAGCCAGCCGGCCGCGGAAGCCGACCCGTTCGGCCAGGCCGAGGTAGTCGGCGTGGGACCGGAGCACGCGCGCCAGCGGCCCGGTGCCGACGACCTCCGCGGACAGCTCCGGGTGGTCGTCGGCGAGCATGCCGAACGCGGTCAGCAGGGTGTCGACGCCGCCGGCGGGGGCGAGGGGGGCCACGCACAGCAGCCGGCGCGGTGCGACGGCACTCGTCGCCATGGCACACCCCTCCCGGTCGGACCCGGGACCACTGCACCAGCCCGCCGGTCGGTGCCGCACCTGGACAGGGGTCGTACGACCCCTGCCGGCAGGGCGGGGGATCGGCCGCGCCCCCCGCCCCGGCGGCTCACTCGGTCGGTGGCTCGTCCTCGCCGGCCTCCTCGGCCGCATCGGCCTCCTCCTTGGTCTTGTGCACCGCGCCGTCGGCGTGCTCCGGCGGGCCGTAGACGGTGTAGAGGACCAGCGGGTTGGGACCGGTGTTGACGAAGTTGTGCTTGGTGCCGGCCGGGACGACGACCAGGTCGCCCTGCGCCACCTTCTTCGTGGACCCGGAGATCCGCGCCTCGCCGGTGCCGCTGACGAAGGTGAGGATCTGGTCGATGTCCTCGTGGACCTCCTCGCCGATCTCGCCACCCGGCGGGATGGTCATGATCACCAGCTGGGTGTTCTTGCCGGTCCACAGCACGCGGCGGAAGTCGGCGTACTTCTCCGCCTCGGTCGCGATGGTGTAGTGGATGACGGACGCCATCGGGGGCTCCTCTCCTCGGTCGGGCACGGTGTGCGGCCGGCACCCGGTGGGGCCCGGCGGACGACGTCCCTCCTGCCCCCGGTCCCCGCCGGTCATTCCTGTGTCCCCCGACCGGCACCGCGCGGCCGAGGCCCCGAGACTCCCCCTGCCGGGTCTGCGGCGTGTTCGGGGGCACACCGGTCCGGTGACCGATCTCACCGGGGGTCCGGGAAGCAACGACGACGGTCGTGGCGTCGTCCTTGGGGTGACGACCACGACCGCCTCCCGCCCCACGGTCCGTGCCTACGCGGTGTGGCTCGTCGCGCTCGCCGCGTACACCGTCGCCGTCTTCCACCGTGCCTCCCTCGGCGTGGCCGGGGTGGAGGCGCAGGAGCGCTTCTCGGCTGGCGCCTCGGCGGTCTCGCTGTTCCTCGTGCTGCAGCTGGTCGTCTACGCCGCGATGCAGGTGCCGGTGGGGGTGGCCCTGGACCGCTTCGGCTCGCGGCGGCTGATCCTGGCCGGCGCGCTGACCATGGCCGCGGGGCAGGCGACCCTGGCGCTGGCCGGCGACGTGCCGACGGCGATCGCGGCGCGGGTGCTCGTCGGCGCCGGTGACGCCATGACCTTCGTCAGCGTGCTGCGGGTGGTCGGGTTCTGGTTCCCCGGCCGGACCGTCCCGCTGGTCACCCAGCTCACCGGCATCCTCGGCCAGTTCGGGCAGATCGTCGCGGCCTACCCGCTCGTGGCGCTGATGCACTCGACGTCGTGGCAGGCGACCTTCCTCGGCGCCGCCGCGGTCGGCGTGCTGGTCGCCGTCCTGGTGCTGGTCGCGCTGCGCGACGCGCCCCCGGGCACCGAGCTGGCGCCGCCGGCAGGGCTGGCGGAGGTGCGCCGCAGCCTGGCGCTGACCTGGCGGGAGCCGGGCACCCGCATCGGCCTCTACACCCACCTGGTCACCCAGTTCTCCGGGACCGTCTTCGCGCTGCTGTGGGGCTACCCCTTCCTGGTGCTCGGCCAGGGCCTGAGTCCGGCGACGGCGGCCGGGCTGCTCACCCTGCTGGTGCTGGTCGGCATCGGCGTCGGACCGCTGCTGGGCCGGCTGTGCGGGCGCTGGCCGCTGCGTCGCTCCACGCTGGTGTTCGCCATCCTCGTGGCGACGGTCGTGACGTGGACCGTCGTCCTGCTGTGGCCGGGGCGGGCACCGCTGCCGCTGCTCGTGCTGCTGGTCGTCGTCCTGGGCACCAACGGCCCCGGCTCGATGATCGGCTTCGACTTCGCCCGCACCTGGAACCCGGCCGAGCGGCAGGGCAGCGCCAGCGGCGTGGTCAACGTCGGCGGCTTCCTCGCCTCGCTGCTCACCGTCCTGGCCGTGGGCGCGGTGCTCGACCTGCTCACCCCCGGCGGCTCGACCGGCTACTCGCTCGACGCCTTCCGCGCCGCGTTCGCCACCCAGTACCTGTTCTGGGCGATCGGGTTCGCCGGCGTGCTGCGGCACCGGCGGCAGCTGCGCGCCCGGATGGCCCGGGACGGCGTGGTGCTGGCGCCGCTGGTCGCCGCCGTCGGCGCCCGGCTGCGCGGGCGCTCGGCCTACCACTGAGGAAGGCCCCCGTCACTCGCCCGCTGGCCGGTCCGCTCTCACGCCCCGTGGCCGGGCCCGCACGCAGGCGGCGGACACCACCGGAGCCCCCGCCGCGCCGGGACGGCGCCCGCCCACCCGGCCGCCGGGGTCTGGCAGCGTCCCGGCCCTGGAGGACGCGGAGCAGGGGAGGCGCGGGTGGTGCGACGCAACGAGGTCCGGGCCGGTGGCGGGCCAGGGTCGGGCCGGCCGCCGTCCCCCGACCGGGCAGCCGCCGGCGAGCCCGACGCCCTCCTCGGACCCCGGCCGGCGTTCCGGGCGGCGCTGCGCGGCTACGACCGGCTGCAGGTCGACGACTACGTCGCCTGGGCCGAGACCGAGCTGCTCGCCCTGCGGCGGGCCAACGACGACCTGCTGACCCGCTACGGCAGCTGTTCGGCGGAGCTGGAGATCTCCCGCCGGCTGCTCGCCTGCTCCCCGGCCGGGCGCGAGCAGGTGCGCACCTCCGAGCGGGTCGGGGAGATCCTGCGGCTGGCCGCCGACGAGGCCGCGCGGCTGACCGAGGCCGGCGCCGCCGACGCCGACCGGCTGCGCGCGGTGGCGCGGGCCGAGGCCGACGCGCTGCTGCGGCGGGCCCGGGAGGTCAGGGACGGCGCGGTCGCCGACTGCGAGCGCATGCGCGCGGAGGCCGAGGACGCCCGGGCGGCGGCGGAGGAGGAGCTGGCGCGGGCCCACGCCGAGGTCCGCCGGCTGACCGCGCGGCTGGACGAGGCGCTGCAGACGCTGGTCGCAGGGGAGCAACCGGCCCGCGCGCCGGTGCCCGGCTGAGCCACTAGCGTCGGCGCCGACCGCAGGACCGAGCGGGAGGTGGGCGTGGACGTCGTCGTCGGGCTCGACTCCGGGACGACGGCGACGAAGGCGGTGACCGCGGGCGTCGACGCCCGGGTCCGGGACGTAGTCAGCGTCGGCTACCCGCTGCTGGTGCCCGGTCCCGGCCGCGCCGAGCTCGACGCCGGCCGGCTGCGGCAGGCGGCCGTCGAGGCGCTGGCCGCGGTCGCCGAGCGGGCCCGCGAGCGCGGCGACCGGGTCGTCGGGGTCGCGCTCTGCGCGGCCATGCACGGCCTGGTGCCGATGGACGGCGACGGCGCGCCGCTGGGGCCCCTGGTCACCTGGGCCGACGCCCGGGCCGCCGAGTGGGCGCAGGCCCTGCACGCCGACGGGCGCGCGCCCGCCCTGCACGGCCGGACCGGTACCCCGGTGCACGCGATGTCGCCGCTGGTGAAGCTCTCCTGGGAACGGGCGCAGGACGCCGACCGGGTGGCCGGGACACCGCGCTGGGGCGGGGTCAAGGAGCTGGTGGTCGCGGCGCTGTGCGGCGGCCCGCAGGTGGTCGACCGCTCGTGCGCCTCGGCCACCGGCCTGTACGACCTCCGCGCGGGCCGGTGGGACGACGAGGCGCTGGGCATCGCCGGCGTACGGGCCGACCAGCTCGGCGAGGTCCGGCCGACGACCGCGGTGCTGCCGGGGCTGCGCGCCGACGTCGCGGCCGCCACCGGGCTCCCGGCGGACACACCGGTCGTCGTCGGCGCCTCCGACGGGGTGCTGGCCAACCTCGGCGTCGGGGCGGTGCGCCCGGAGGTCGCCGCGGTCTCCCTGGGCACCAGCGGGGCGATGCGGGTCGTCGTCCCGGCGCCCACGGTCGACCCAGGGCGCCGGTTGTTCTGCTACGCGCTGACCGACGAGCACTGGGTGGTCGGGGGAGCGGTCAACAACGGCGGCTCGGTGGTGCGCTGGGCCTCGCACGCGCTGGCCGTCGAGCCCGGCTCCCCCGAGCCGCAGGGCGAGGAGGCCGACGCGCTCGACGCCCGGCTGCTCGACGAGGCGGCCGGGGTCCCCGCCGGGAGCGCCGGGCTGCTGTGCCTGCCCTACCTGCTCGGCGAGCGCGCCCCGTGGTGGCGCTCGGGGCTGCGCGGGGCCTACCTGGGGCTGCGCCGCGAGCACCGCCGTCCGCACCTGGTGCGCGCGGCGGTCGAGGGCGTCTGCCAGCAGCTGGCCCTGGTGCGCGACGCGTTCGCCGCCACCGGCGTCCCGGTGCGCGAGGTGCGCGCCACAGGGGGTGCGGTGGCCTCGCCGCTGTGGGTGCGCACGCTCGCCGCCGCCCTGGACCTGCCGGTGCGGGTCGCCGACTCCCCGGAGGGCACCGGCCTGGGCGCCTGCCTGCTCGGGTTGCACGCCCTCGGCGCGCTGCCGGACCTGGACGCCGCGACCGCGCTGGTCACGGTGCACGACCCGGTGGAGCCCGACCCCGCCGACGCCGCGGTCTATGGCGAGCTGCGGCCGCTGGTCGAGCGCTCCACCGACGCGCTGACCGACGTCCTCACCGCGCTGGACGCCCTGGACGACCCGCCCCACCCCGTCTGACCCGCCGTCCGATCCCAGGAGGAGTAGCCCGTGCCCGAGGTCGAACCGGCGCTGGGCGCCGGGCCGCTGCTGCTCATCGCGGCGGCCGCCGTCGGCGTCCTGCTGTTCCTGATCATGAAGCTGAAGCTGCACGCGTTCCTCGCGCTGGTGCTGGTCAGCCTGCTCACCGCGCTGGCCACCCGGATCCCGCTCGAGGACGTCGTGACCACGCTGACCGGCGGGTTCGGCACGACTCTCGCCAGCGTGGCACTGCTGGTCGGGCTGGGCGCGATGCTCGGCCGGCTGCTGGAGCACAGCGGTGGCGCGCAGGTGCTCGCCGACAGCCTGATCGGCCGGTTCGGCGAGAAGCGGGCGCCGATGGCACTGGGTGTGGCGGCGCTGCTGTTCGGCTTCCCGATCTTCTTCGACGCCGGGCTGGTCGTCTTCCTGCCGATCGTCTTCACGGTCGCGCGGCGGCTGGGCGGCTCGCTGCTGACCTACGGGCTACCGACCGCCGGGGCCTTCGCGGTGATGCACGCCTTCGTGCCGCCGCATCCCGGGCCGGTCGCCGCCGCCGAGCTGGTCGGCGCCGACATCGGCCTGGTGCTGGTGTTCGGCCTGATCGTGGGCCTGCCGACCTGGTATCTCGGCGGCTACCTGTTCGGGCTGTGGGCCGGCCGCCGCTACGACGTCGCGGTGCCGCACATCCTCGACGACGACGACGTCCCGCGGACGGCCGACGACGAGCCCGACCCGTCGGTGGAGGGCACCTCGCCGGGCATCGCGTCGTCGGGGAGCCGGGCCACGGAGACCGCGACCCGGCCGGCGCCGCCCCGCTTCGGCACCGTCATCGGCATCCTGCTGCTGCCACTGGTGCTGATCTTCCTCAACACCGGGCTCTCCACGCTGTCCACCGCGGGCGCGCTCGACGAGACCTCGTTCCTGGTCCGCGCCGGCCAGTTGCTCGGCGCCACCCCGGTGGCCCTGCTCGTCACGGTGCTCGTCGCGATGGTGGTGCTCGGGCTCCGGCGCGGGGAGAGCGGCGCCCAGGTCGAGTCGATCGTCAACAGCGCCCTGGGCCCGGTGTGCGCGATCATCCTGATCACCGGCGCCGGCGGCATGTTCGGCGGCGTGCTGCGGGCCAGCGGCATCGGTCAGGCGCTGGCCGACGTCCTGGGCGACATCGGCCTGCCGGTCATCGTGGCGGCGTTCGTCATCTCGGTGCTGCTGCGGGTGGCGCAGGGCTCCGCGACCGTCGCGCTGACGACCGCTGCCGGGCTGATGGCCCCCGTCGTGGAGGCCACCGACGGGCTCTCGTCGGTGGACCTGGCGCTGATCGTGCTGGCCATCGCCGGCGGGGCGACGGTGCTGTCGCACGTCAACGACTCCGGCTTCTGGCTGGTCAGCCGCTTCTTCCGGATGGACGAGAAGACGACGCTGAAGACCTGGACGGTCATGGAGACCCTGCTCGGCACCATCGGCTTCCTCTTCGCGCTGGTGCTGAGCTTCTTCCTCTGACGAAGGACCCCCTGCCCCCCACCGTGCAAGGACCCCGTCCTCCTCATCCCTCGCAGGCTCGGGACGAGCCTCTGGACGGGGCCGACGGCGGGACCCTGCAGGGGGCCGCCAGGAGTGGTCAGGGCGCCATGATCGCGACCGAGGGCGGGGCGCCGGGCACAGGCCCCGCGTCGGCGGACCCGCCGCAACCGGGCCCGCGGTGACATCGTGGCGCGATGGGACGCACCCTCCGTCTCGCCGGTGCCGGCCTCGCCGGTCTCGCCGCGGTCGCCACGCGCGACCTGCTGCAGCGCGAGCACACCCTGTTGCGCAACTTCCCGGTGATCGGCCATGCCCGGTACCTGCTGGAGTTCATCGGCCCGGAGCTGCGCCAGTACCTCGTGGCGGGCAACAACGAGGAGCGCCCGTTCACCCGCGACCAGCGGCGCTGGGTGTACGCGTCGGCGAAGCACGACAACAACTACTTCGGTTTCGGCACCGACAACGACCTGGAGTTCACCGCCGGCTACCCGGTCATCAACCACCGCACGTTCGGCCGGGCCGTGCCGCCCGCCTCCGTCCACGCGGGCCACGACGTCGCACTGCCGAGCGCCAAGGTGCTCGGTGGCCCGCGCGGCCGGGCGCGGGCGTTCCGGCCGGCCTCGGTCGTGAACATCTCGGCGATGAGTTTCGGGTCGCTGTCCGGGGCGGCCATCGAGGCGCTCAACCGCGGGGCGGCGCTCGCCGGGTGCCTGCAGAACACCGGCGAGGGTGGGCTCTCGGTGCACCACCGGCACGGCGGGGAACTGGTGTTCCAGATCGGCACCGCCTACTTCGGCTGCCGGGACGAGGAGGGTCGCTTCGACCTGCAGCGGCTCAAGGACCTCGTCGCCTCGGCGCCGGTCCGGGCGCTGGAGGTCAAGCTCAGCCAGGGCGCCAAGCCCAGCCTGGGCGGCGTCCTGCCGGGCGCGAAGGTGTCGGCCGAGATCGCCGCCGCGCGCGGCGTCCGCGAGGGCGTCGACTGCATCAGCCCGTCGCGGCACGCGGAGTTCTCCGACACCGACAGCCTGCTCGACTGGGTGGAGCTGCTCGCCGCCGAGACCGGGCTGCCGGTGGGGATCAAGTCCGCGGTCGGCGACATGGGCTTCTGGCGGGAGCTGACCGACCTGATGGCGGGCACCGGCCGCGGCGTGGACTTCGTGACGGTGGACGGCGGCGAGGGCGGCACCGGCGCGGCGCCGCTCATCTTCACCGACTCGGTGTCCCTGCCGTTCCAGCTGGGCTTCGCCCGGGTGCACGCGGTGTTCGCCCGCGCGGCGCTGCACGAGCAGGTCACCTTCGTCGGCGCCGGCAAGCTCGGCCTGCCCGACAACGCGATCGTGGCCTTCGCGCTCGGCTGCGACATGGTCAACGTCGGTCGCGAGGCGATGCTGGCGATCGGCTGCATCCAGGCGCAGAAGTGCCACACCGACACCTGCCCGACCGGCGTGGCCACCCAGAACCCCTGGCTGGCGCACGGCCTCGACCCGCAGCTGAAGTCGGTCCGCGCGGCGAACTACATCGGGACGTTGCGCCGCGACCTGCTCAAGGTCGCCGAGGCCTGCGGCGTCGAGCACCCGGGGCTGATCGACTCGTCCTCCGTCGAGGTGCTCACCGGGCGCACGGCCTCCACGCCGCTGGGCGACGTCTACGGCTACGAGCCGGGGTGGGGGCTGCCGTCGGCCGCCGACCGCGAGGAGATCGTGCGGATCATGACGGCCGAGGCCCCCCAGGGCGGGTCCGCCGTCCCCTCGGAGGACGCCATCCGCTGACCTCCGACCGACGGTCACGCCCGACGGGCCGGGAGTAGGGACGCGCGGGACGACGGGATCGGCTCCTGCCCCCGTGTCGGAGGGCGGTCGACCCGATCGGCGGGGTGGCTACGGTCCCTCCCTGAGCCCAGCCGTCCGAGGTCCGGAGCCGCTGATGGCCAGCTACCTGTACCGGTGCGGGGCGTGCGGCCCCTGGGAGGTGCTCCGGCCGATCGGCACCGCCGAGCCGACGAGCACCTGCCCGTCCTGCGGAGCCGCCGGCCGCCGCCAGTACACCCCACCGCTGCTGAGCCGGATCCCCACCGCCGTGGCGTCCGCCCGCCGGCGCGAGGAGGCCAGCGCGGACGCCCCCGCGGTGACCACCGCCGTGCCGCCCGCGGCCGGCCGGCCGGTCGCCCGCGACCCGCGGTGGGGCGCACTGCCGCGTCCCTGACCGGCCGGGACGGAGGGTCCGCCCCGGCCGAGGAGGGGGTGATGGCGACCAGGACGACGGGCGGACCGGCAGTGCACCGGCCCGCCGCCGGCCGACAACGGCTCCTGCTGAGCACGGCCGGCCCCGCGCGGCCCGTGGACCGCGGGCTGCACTCAGCACGACACGAGATCGGAGAGTGGCGAGATGCCAGACGTGGTGTTCACCGTCGACCAGGCCAAGTCGATGCGGGACCAGGCCGTACCCGGGCACAACCGGTGGCACCCGGACGTGCCGGTCGCCACGATGGTCCGGCCGGGGCAGACCATCCGGGTGGAGTGCCGGGAGTGGACCGACGGACAGATCGGCAACAACGACTCGGCCAACGACGTCCGCGACGTCGACCTGAACCGGGCGCACATGCTCAGCGGGCCGATCGGGGTCGAGGGCGCCGAGCCCGGCGACCTGCTCGTCGTCGACATCCTCGACCTCGGGCCGGTGCAGGCGCCGCAGGAGTACGGCGACGCCCCCGGCCAGGGCTGGGGCTACACGGGGATCTTCGCCAAGGCCAACGGCGGCGGATTCCTGACCGACTACTTCCCGGACGCCTACAAGGCGATCTGGGACTTCCAGGGCCAGACGTGCACCTCCCGGCACATCCCGGGGGTGCGCTTCACGGGGATCACCCACCCGGGGCTGTTCGGCACCGCGCCCTCGGCCGACCTGCTCGCCCGGTGGAACGAGCGGGAGAAGGCGCTGGCCGACACCGACCCCGACCGGGTGCCCGCCCTGGCGCTGCTCCCACTGGAGGACCAGACCCTCGGTGGGACGGCGGACGGGGACGTGCTCACCGGCATCGGCCGGGACGGCGCGCGCACCGTGCCGGCCCGGGAGAACGGCGGCAACCACGACATCAAGAACTTCACCCGTGGCTCCCGCGTGTTCTACCCGGTGCACGTGCGGGACGCGAAGCTCTCCGGCGGGGACCTGCACTTCAGCCAGGGCGACGGAGAGATCACCTTCTGCGGCGCCATCGAGATGGGCGGGTTCATCGACTTCCACATCGACCTGATCAAGGGCGGCATGGAGACCTACGGGGTGACCACGAACCCGGTGTTCATGCCCGGCAACGTCGAGCCCCGCTACTCCGAGTTCCTGACCTTCATCGGGATCTCGGTCGACCACGAGAGCAACACGAACAAGTACCTCGACGCCACGCTGGCCTACAAGCGGGCGTGCCTGAACGCCGTCCGGTACCTGGAGAAGTTCGGGTACTCCGGCGAGCAGGCCTACTTGCTGCTGGGTGCGGCGCCGATCGAGGGCCGCATCAGCGGCGTCGTGGACATCCCGAACGCCTGCGCGTCGCTGTACCTGCCGACGGCGATCTTCGACTTCGACGTCCGGCCGTCGGCGTCCGGCCCGGCGAAGGCGGACAGGGGGCAGTGTGCGGTGACCTCGTGACGACGGCTCCGTGACGGTGTCCCGGCCGCTGTCCGGCGCGGGAGGGTGACGCGCGGTGGTCCGGGCGCCCTACCGGGTGTCCGGGCCGCCGATCGTCCGGACCGTGGGCCGAGCGGTCACCACGACCGGCCCGCCGCAGTTCCAGCACGTCGGCCGCTCACCGGCGGCCTCGGCGTCCTGGCCGGCCACCTCGCAGGGACTGCAGGTCCAGCTGACCTCGATCCGGCTCTCCACGGACCGTTCTCCTCTGTGTGCTCGTGCGGCCCCCGTGCGCCGTGAGCGCCCGGCGCGCACTACCCAGCGCGCCGTCGCCTCATGCCCGTCGGCAGTGACCTGCTGTGGCGGCCACACTGGGGGGATGGACGACGACACGCCGCCCCGGGTTGCGCAGCACGAGGCGGTCGACCGCTTCGGCAAGGCCACCCTGCGGACCGTGCACGGCCTCACCGCGGCCCTGGCCGAGAACGACGGCGCGGGCGAGGAGCCGATCGTGCACCGGACCGGCGGCCCGCACCGCAGCCTCGACGGTCTGGCCGCGCTGCTCGATGCCGCACTGGCCGACGAGGGACTTCCCGACGACCGACGCCCCGACGGTCCCCACGCCGACCACCCCGCGACCCCTGATCGGGACCGGCGGGACGACGGGCTGCCACACCCACACCGGTAGCTCCGCTGTGCTCCCCCGCGTGCTCCGCGGGTGAGGGCGCGCGGGCCCGGCGCGGGCCGCGGGACCGGCCGGGAGCAGTCACCCGGGGGGTCATTGACGCGTCCCCGGCAGCGGCACATCGTCATCCCGCACGCGGTCGACGCACGACGCCGTGCCTCCCGGCGCGGCCCTCCGACCGGCTGGGAGGTCGAGATGACCACCGGTCACCACAGGGCGCCCCTGTCCCCGGCACCGGGCCCGGGCGCCTCCTCCCGTCCCCGGTCGCGCAGGCGCGCGTAGTCCCGGCGGAGCCCGGCCGGGATCGATCGACGCCGACCCGGCCGCACCCTCCGCCGACGCCACGAGGGATCACCACCCGGTGGGACGCGAGGAGATGAACGCACATGGGAAGCGTCGGACTGCTGTACGTCGGGGCTGTCCTGGCCGTCAACGGCCTGATGTTGCTGGGCCGGGTGGAGCCGCGGGCCGCCGCCCCGCTCAACCTGTTCGTCGGCGCGCTGCAGGTCGTCACACCGACGTACCTGATCTTCACCGCGGGCGGTGACGCGGCGATCACGCTGAACGCCTCGGGGCTCTACCTCTTCGGGTTCACCTACCTGTACGTCGGGATCAACCTGCTGGCCGGCCTCGACGGCACCGGGCTCGGCTGGTTCTCCGCCTTCGTCGCGGCGTGCGCCCTCGTCTTCTCCGGCCTCAACTTCTGGTACGTCCAGCCGACCGACGCGGCCTTCGGCGTCATCTGGCTGTACTGGGCAGCGCTGTGGGGGCTGTTCTTCCTGGTCCTGGGGCTCAAGCGGGAGGAGTTGACCCGGTACACCGGGGCCATCGCGCTCATCGCGGGCCTGCTGACCGCAGCCGTCCCGGCGTTCATGCTGCTCACCGGCGTGTGGGACGACTACATCGGGCTCTCGGCGGTCGTGCTCGCCGTCGTCTGCGCGGCCAGCCTCGTCCTGCTGTACGGGCCGCTCCACGGGCGCCCGGAGCCGGCCGTCCCCCCGTCCGCGCCGGCGCCCGGGGGAGCGGGAGCCGCGGAGGTGCCCTCCGCACGGCAGTACGCCGTCCGGGACAACGTCGCCGGCGAGGCCGCCGACCGGCCCGCCGGATCGGGCGCGCCGCCCCGGCAGGGCTGACCCGGCGGGCGGCGGAGCGGGTGACCCGGCTCCGTCGCCCACGGTGAGCACCATGGCGGCCCGGCACGGACGCGCGTCGTCCCTCGAGACCATGGCGCCGGGACCACCCACCAGGCTCGGCAGGTGGTCCCGGCGCCGTGATCGCGGAGGAGTACGGAGCTCAGGCCCCGCGGAGCAGCTCCTCGAAGGAGGGGACGTCGGCGAACGGATCGGCCGGCCGCTTGGTGGACGGCCGGCCGGCGACCAGGTCGGCCAGCTCGCCGGCCGCCCGCTCGATGCGGCGGGCCAGCTCGGCGTCCACGCCGCCGGCGCCGGCCCAGTCCTCCGACGCGGCGAAGACGCCGGTGGGCGCGGGGATGGCGCGCAGGTAGGCGAACAGCGGCCGCATGGCGTGCTCGATCACCAGCGAGTGCCGGGCGGTGCCGGCGGTGGCGCCGAGCAGCACCGGCGTCCCGGTCAGCGAGTCCTTGTCCAGGACGTCGAAGAACGTCTTGAACAGCCCGCTGTAGGACGCCGAGAACACCGGCGTCACCGCGATCAGTCCGTCGGCGCCGGTGACCGTGTCGATCGCCGCCCGCAGCGGCTCGTTGGCGAACCCGGTCACGAGGTTGTCGGCCAGGTCGCGGGCGTGCGCGCGCAGCTCGACGAGCTCCACCGTCGCGTCGTCGCCCCGCTCGCGCAGGGCGGCGACGGTGGCGGCGGTGAGCCGGTCGGCCAGCAGCCGGGTGGACGACGGCGTGGACAGCCCGGCGCTCACGACGGCGAGGGTGCGGGTGGTCATGCGGGGACCTCCTCGAGGGACGCCCGCCGGGCCGCCACCCGGGAGGCGTGGGTCGGCGCGTCGGGCACGTGCGCGGGCTTGAGGGCGGCGAACTCGCGGCGCAGCACCGGCACGACCTCCTCGCCGAGGATGTCCAGCTGCTCGAGCACGGTCTTCAGCGGCAGGCCGGCGTGGTCGATGAGGAACAGCTGCCGCTGGTAGTCCCCGACGTACTCGCGGAAGCCGAGGGTCCGCTCGATGACCTGCTGCGGGGAGCCGACGGTCAGCGGCGTCTCGCGGGAGAAGTCCTCCAGCGAGGGGCCGTGGCCGTAGACCGGGGCGTTGTCGAAGTACGGCCGGAACTCAGCGATCGCGTCCTGGCTGTTCTTCCGCATGAACACCTGCCCACCGAGGCCGACGATCGCCTGATCGGCGGCGCCGTGGCCGTGGTGCTCGAAGCGGCGGCGGTAGAACTCCACCATCCGGGCGGTGTGCTCGGCCGGCCAGAAGATGTGGTTGGAGAAGAAGCCGTCGCCGTAGTAGGCGGCCTGCTCGGCGATCTGCGGGGAGCGGATCGAGCCGTGCCAGACGAACGGCGGGACGCCGTCCAGCGGCCGCGGGGTCGAGGTGAAGCCCTGCAGCGGGGTGCGGTACTGCCCGGACCAGTCGACGACGTCGGTGTCCCACAGCCGGCGCAGCAGCGCGTAGTTCTCCACCGCCAGCGGCAGGCCGTTGCGGATGTCCTGCCCGAACCACGGATAGACCGGGCCGGTGTTGCCGCGGCCCATCATCAGGTCCACGCGGCCGCCGGTCAGGTGCTGCAGCATCGCGTAGTCCTCGGCGATCTTCACCGGGTCGTTGGTGGTGATCAGCGTGGTCGCCGTCGACAGCTGCAGCGTGCGCGTCTGCGCGGCGATGTAGGCCAGCGTCGTGGTCGGCGAGGAGGAGAAGAACGGCGGGTTGTGGTGCTCGCCGAGGGCGAAGACGTCGAGCCCGACCTCCTCGGCCTTCTTGGCGATGGTGACGATCGCCTGGACCCGCTCGGCCTCGCTGGGCGTGCGGCCGTTCGTGGGATCGGTCGTGATGTCGCTGACCGAGAAGACGCCGAACTGCATGTCGGTCTCCGTTGGTTGAGAGTGCAACTACCGGCCGGTGCAACGTACCGCGGCCCGCGGTATTCCCCTCGCCCGGTTCCCCCGGAGGGAGGGCCCGCGCCGCACCGCGACGTCACTCGCGTCACAGTTGCCCCTCGCGGCATTGTCACGGGACGGTAACGGCGCCTACGGTGGCTGAGTCCGGTCGGTCGTCTCGTCCCCGCTCGGGGAGCCTGACCGGACGCCGCCGAGTCGTGTCCGCCGCCAGCGGGCGCGAGCCGGGGACCCACCGCAGTACTGGGGTGAATCCCGCCCGCGAGCACGATGCGCGGGCCGGTAGGGCTGCTTCCCGCCCGAACCCGTCAGCTAACTCGGTAGGCGGCTCACGGAAGAACGGAGCACTCCGCATGCCCCGCCCCCGGGCCCTCACGGCTCGCCGGCTCGCCCGGCCATGCGCACCTCGCGCCTCCTCCCCGGCCAGCTGACCCGGCACCCGATCGCGCCCGCCGGCTCTTCCTGATCCGCCGGCATCCCCCGTAGACCGCGCCGCACCGGGCTGTCCTCTGCCAGGAGGACCGACCCCGCGCGCCCTCTCGCCACGGAGCACCCCCGCCTGATGAACACCAAGCAGTTCCCGGCCGTCCCGGCCACCGACGCCTCCACCGACCGCACCGTCAGGCGCCGCCTGCGGCTGCCCTCCCACGGCCGCCGCCCGGCGATCCTGCTGGCCACGGCCGCCGCCGGCGCGATCGTCGTCACCACCGTCGTCGGCACGCAGCCGGCCGCCGAGGCCGAGACCGAGACGGTCCCCGCCTCCGTGAGCGTCGCCCAGCAGCTCGGCATCACCGCCGACGGCGCGCAGCAGCCGCTCAGCGCCCCGGCCGCCACCGAGCTGGCCCCGCTGCAGGACCTCGCCGCCTCGCGCAGCGAGCGCCAGGCCGCCGAGGCGCAGGCCGCGCAGGCGCAGGCCGCCGCCGAGCAGGCCGAGCTGGACCGCCAGGCCGCCGAGAAGGCCGCCGCCGAGCAGGCCGCCCGGGAAGCCGCGGAGCGCGCTGCTGCCGAGAAGGCCGCGGCCGAGGCCGCCGCCCGCGAGGCCGCCCAGCGCGAGGCGGCCGCGTCCGCCCCGGCTGCGGCGCCGGCCGCCGGCAGCTCGTCGTCGTCGCCCGCGCCGCGCGGCTCCTACAAGGAGTACGCGATGGCCAAGGTCGGCAGCGCCGAGCAGTTCAGCTGCCTGGAGAAGCTGTGGGGCAAGGAGAGCGGCTGGAACCCCAACGCGCAGAACCCCACCAGCACCGCCTACGGCATCCCGCAGTTCCTGAACTCGACCTGGGCGAGCACCGGCATCGCCAAGACGTCGGACGGCTACCGGCAGATCGACGCCGGCCTGATCTACATCGAGAACCGCTACGGCAGCCCCTGCGGCGCCTGGTCGCACTCGCAGGCCAACGGCTGGTACTAGAAGGACCACCCTTCCCCCACGCCTCGCTCGGGCCGTCGAGGGCCGTTCCCGCACCGCGGGAGCGGCCCTCGGCCGTGTCCGGGGTCAGCCGCCCCGCGGCGCGTACATGATCATCGCCACGCCGACGAGGCAGACCAGCGCGCCGGCCACGTCGTAACGGTCCGGCCGGTAGCCGTCCAGCGCGCCATGCCCCAGGCGAGGCTCCCGGCGACGAAGACACCGCCGTAGGCCGCCAGGACCCGGCCGAACGAGGCGTCCGGCTGCAGGGTGGCGACGAAGCCGTAGGCGCCGAGGGCCACCACCCCCAGGCCGATCCAGAGCCAGCCGCGGTGCTCTCGCACGCCCTGCCAGACCAGCCAGGCGCCGCCGATCTCGAGCAGCGCGGCGGCGAGGAACAGGGCGATCGACCGGGCGACGAGCACGGGCGGATGCTCCCAGGCGGCCCGCTGCCCGGGTGCGGCCCCGTGGTGGACTGCGGGACGTGACCGCCCGCGCCGTCCCCTCCGCCTTCGTCCGCGCACACACCCAGGTGCGGCGGCCCTCCGCGGTCCCGGAGGTCCGGCTGCACGTGGCCGACGACGTCGTCGCCCTGTGGGAGGCGATGGAGGCCGCCGACGGCGGGGCGGGGGAGAGCCCACCGTTCTGGGCCGCGGCCTGGCCCGGCGGGCAGGCCCTGGCCCGCTACGTGCTCGACACCCCGGGGGTGGTGGCCGGGCGGGTCGTCCTCGACCTCGGCTCCGGCAGCGGGCTGGTGGCGCTGGCCGCGCGCCTCGCCGGCGCCCGCTCGGTACTGGCCAGCGACGTCGACCCGTTCAGCCGGACGGCGGTCGGCGTCAACGCCGGCCTCAACGGCGTCGGCGGGATCAGCGTCACCGGTGACGTCCTGGGCCGCGATCCGGTGGGCGCCGACGTCGTCCTCGCCGGTGACGTCTGCTACGACCGGGAGATGACCGAGCGGGTGCTGCCCTTCCTCGACCGGGCCCGCGCCCGCGGCCTCGAGGTCTACGTCGGCGACCCCGGCCGCCCCTACCTGCCGCACGACCGGCTCGAGGCCGTCGCCGTGTACGAGATCCCGGAGACCGAGGGCCCGGGGCTGCGGCGGACGACGGTCTGGCGGCTGCCCTGAGCGTGCACGTGGGGACGTCGGGCTGGAGCTACGACCACTGGGACGGCGTCCTCTACCCGCCGGGCACGCCGCCGCGCGACCGGCTGGCGCACTACGTCCGGCGCTTCGGCACCGTCGAGCTCAACGCCAGCTTCTACCGCTGGCCGCGCACCGCGACCTTCGCCTCCTGGCGCCGCCGGCTGCCCCCCGGCTTCCAGCTCTCCGTCAAGGCCCCGCGCGGGCTGACCCACGCCAAGCGGCTGTACGCGCCCGAGACGTGGGTCGGCCGGCTCACCGAGTGCTGGCACGAGCTGGGCGACAGGCGCGCCGTCCTGCTGGTACAGCTGGCGCCGACCCAGGCCCGCGACGACGCCCGGCTCGACTTCTTCCTCGGCCTGCTGCCGGACTGGCTGCGGGTCGCGGTGGAGTTCCGCCACCCCAGTTGGCACGACGAGGCGGTGTACGCGCTGCTCGAGCGGCACGGCGCGGCGTACTGCGTGATGAGCGGCGCCGGCCTGCCGTGCGTGCTGCGGGCGACCGCGCCGTTCGTGTACGTGCGGCTGCACGGCCCGGACGACGCCCACCTCTACGCCGGCTCCTACCCCGACGCCGACCTGCGCTGGTGGGCCGACCGGATCGGCGAGTGGGCGGGCGCCGGCCGCGACGTCTACGCCTACTTCAACAACGACGGGCACGGGCACGCGGTCCGCAACGCGGAGACCCTGAAGGCGCTGACCGGCGGCTGAGCCCTGCGCCCCGGAGGGGGACGCGCGGCTGTGCGGAAAGTGTGGCCTCGACCCCGACGGAGACCACCGTTCTCGCACACCTACGGGGCTCGCGAGCGGCCCGCGCGGCCAGCAGCCCGTAGCCGAGCACGTTGGGCACCAGCGCGACGGTGTAGATGCCGGCCTGGACGGCGGGGCCGGCGACGTCGAGCCCGAACGGGGCCAGGGCGTAGTGGCCGAGGAACCCGCCGGGGTACGGCTCACCGCCGGCCCGCTCGCGCAGCGCCAGCTCCAGGTCGGTGAGCGGGCACGGCGCCCCGGCCAGGTGGACCGCGAGGATCGCCGCCGCGACCGGTGCGTGCACCCACAGCAGCCGGGGATGGCGCAGCGCGACCAGCGCGCCGGTCAGCATGAGGACGACGGCGAGCCCGTGCACCACCGCGACGAGCTGCGCCCACAGCACGACCCCAGCGTGGCACGCCGGGAGCGCGCCGGGGACCCGTCGGCGGGATCATGGGGCCATGAGCGAGCAGGATGCGGGCGGCCGCGAGAGCGGGTCGGGCAACCGGGTGAGCCGGTCGGTCGAGGAGTTCGTCGGCCAGTTGCGCGCCTTCACCGACCGCGCGCGGGGCGCGGTGCCCTTCTCCATGCCGCGGCTGCCCTCGCCGCCCGGTGCGTTGTCGGCGGCCCAGCTGCGCGCCATCGACCGGGCGGTGCGCAGTCAGCGGCAGCAGATCGCGGCGATGACCGCCCAGCTGCAGGCCTTCGACGAGCAGCTCGCCGTCTTCGAGCGGATCCTCGAGCCGCTGGTGGAGTGGAGCTCGACCTGGGCCCGGTTGGAGGAGTCGGTGGCCGACCTGGTCCGCCGTCCCGGCGACCCGGCCGACCCCGACGACGGGACGACGCCGCGCGCCTGAGCTACCGCTGGTCGCGCCGGAGCGGGTGGTCGGCGGGCACCTGGACGAGCACGATCCGCACGCCCTCGGGGGCGGCGACCCACGCCTCGACCAGCCCCCACGGTTCGGTGCGCGGGTCGCGCAGCACCGTCGTCCCTGCGGCGCGCAGCCGGTCGACCTCGGCGGCGACGTCGCGCACCTGCAACCACAACGCGAGGCCGCGCGGCGGTTCGTCCCCGGGCCCGGAGACCTCGAGCAGGCCGTTGCCGAGGAAGAACACCAGGCCGGGGTGCTCGGGCGGGCCGAACTCGCGGTACACCGCCAGACCCAGGACGTCGCGGTAGAAGGCCTGCGACCGCCCGGGGTCGACCGGCCGCAGGAGGACCCGGCTGCTCAGCACGTCCACTCAGGCATCATCGCGGCAGGGCACGACGGAGACGAGGAGGACGCCGTGGCACAGCGCTTCGAGTACCGGGTGGTCGAGCTCCGCGAGGGGCTCATCGGCGGGAAGATGTCGGGTGACAAGCTGGAGAAGGTGCTCAACCAGCACGCCCGCGAGGGCTGGCAGCTCAAAGCGATCACGTCCGTCGAGGTCAAGGGCCGGATCGGCCCGGGCGGCGTCGAGGGCGTGCTCGTGACCCTCGAGCGCCCGACCACCTGAGCCGAGGAGCGCCCGTGCCCGACGCCGTCGCGGCCCGCGCCCGGCTGCGCGCCGACTGCACCCGGTGCACGGGACTGTGCTGCGTCGCCCCGGCGTTCGCCGCCTCGGCCGACTTCGCCATCGACAAGCCGGCCGGGTCCGCCTGCCCGAACCTCCAGGACGACGACCGCTGCGGCATCCACGCGCAACTGCGCGAGCGCGGCTTCCCCGGCTGCACGGTCTTCGACTGCTTCGGCGCCGGGCAGCAGACGGTGCAGGTGACGTTCGCCGGCTCCTCACACTGGCGTGAGTCCCCGGAGCAGGCGGCGACGGTGTTCGCGGCCTTCGGCGTCCAGCGGCTGCTGCACGAGCTGCTCTGGTACCTGGCCGAGGCCCGCGCCCTGGACGCCGCCGCGCCGCTGCACCGGGAGCTGGCCGCCGCGCACGAGCGCACCGCCCACCTCACCGCCGCCGGCCCCGACGAGCTCGCGGCCGTCGACGCCGGCGCCCTCAAGGCGGAGGTGGGCGCGCTGCTGCTGTCGGTCAGCGAGCTGGCGCGGTCCGGCGTCCGGCCGCGGTCGGGGGGTCGGCGCCGGGCCGAACGGCGCAACGCGGACCTGGTGGGCGCCGACCTGCGGCGTGCGGAGCTGCGCGGCGTCAGCCTGCGCGGGGCCCTGCTGATCGGCGCGGACCTGCGCGGCGCCGACCTCCACCGAACCGACCTGCTCGGCGCCGACCTGCGAGGCGCGGACGTGGGCGGCACCGACCTCTCCGGCGCGCTGTTCCTCACCCGGCGCCAGGTGGCCGGGGCCCGCGGCGACGCCACGACCCGGCTGCCGGCCGGGCTCGAGCACCCGGCGCACTGGGAGGACTCGTGAGCGACGCCGAGCGGTGGGTCGAGCGGCACCGCGTCGGGGCGGCGCCGGCCGACGTGCTGGCGTTCGCCGACCGGCTGCCCGGCGTCGCGGTCGCGGAGATGACCGGCCGCTGGCGGGGCGCCGAGCTGCCCACCGGCTCGCCGCTCGACGGCCTGCTCCCGGCGCACCGCTGGTGGGGCAAGGAGGTGCTCGACGCCGACACGGTGCACCCGCTGCTGTTCCCGGACCGCTCCGGCCGGCCGCGCCCGGTCGACCCCGCGCCCGCCCCGCTGACCCTGCTGCGCCGCGCGCCGGGCCTGGCCCGCAGCGCCCCGGCCCGGCTGGCGTTCGCCGCCGTCCGGCCGCTGCTGACCACCCGCCGGCCCACCGCCCGGCTGCGCCCGGTGGTGCACCGCGGGGTGCCCACCGCGGCGCTGGTCTACGACCGGCTGCCGGTGGTCGACGTCTTCCGCCGGGTGACGCCGGACCTGCTGCTCGGGCTCATGGACATGCGGGGACTGCCCGACCCGTTCGCCTTCCTGCTCGAGCGGGACTAGAGGTCGTCCTCCGGCCCGCCGTCCCGCCCGGGCGCACGGCGGCGCAGGAAACCGGTCAGCGAGCCGACCCGGTCGGTGGCCTGCCGCAGCCCGTGCACCAGCGGCAGCAGGTCGTCGGCGACGGTCCGCAGGGTGTCGGGCACGGTCTCGATGGCCGGGTCGTCGAGCACCCGGCCGACGCGCTCCAGCCCGGGGCGCAGCGCCCGTACCGGCTCCTCCAGATCGTCGACCAGGCCCTCGAGCCGCTCGGCGGTCCGCTGCGCCGAGGCGATGGTCTCGGTGGCCACCCGGGTGGCCGTGATCAGCTCCCGGACGGCGGTGTTGAGGTCGGTGAGCGTCCGCGGCAGCTGCGCGAGCGCCTCGGTCTGCTTCTGCAGGACGTCGATCAGCTCGGACAGCCCGGGGATGCGGGGGAGGCCGAGGCCGCGGAAGGGGTCCACGACCCCCACCGTCGCCGGACCCGGCCGTCCCCGCAAACCGTCAGAGCGCCTTGAGGATGTCCTCCACCCGCTCGCGGGCGTCGCCGAAGAGCATCCGGGTGTTCTCCCGGAAGAACAGCGGGTTCTGCACGCCGGCGTAGCCGGTGCTCATCGACCGCTTGAAGACGACGACGTGCTCGGCCTCCCACACCTGCAGCACCGGCATGCCGGCGATCGGGCTGCCCGGGTCCTCGAGCGCGGCCGGGTTCACCGTGTCGTTGGCGCCGATGACCAGGACCACGTCGGTCTTGGCGAGGTCGTCGTTGATCTCGTCCATCTCCAGGACGATGTCGTAGGGCACCTTCGCCTCGGCCAGCAGCACGTTCATGTGCCCGGGCAGCCGGCCGGCGACCGGGTGGATGCCGAACCGCACCGCGACGCCCTTCTCGCTGAGCGTGCGGGTGAGCTCGGCGACCGGGTACTGCGCGTGCGCCACCGCCATGCCGTAGCCGGGCGTGATGACCACCGACCCGGCGTCGCGCAGCAGCTGGGCGACCTCCTCGGCGGTGATCTCGGTGTGCTCACCGTCCTCGGTGCCGGAGGCGGTGCTGCCCTCGTTGCCGAAGCCGCCGGCGATGACCGACAGGAACGACCGGTTCATCGCCCGGCACATGATGTAGCTGAGGTAGGCACCCGAGGAGCCGACCAGCGCGCCGGTGATGATCAGCAGGTCGTTGTCCAGCAGGAAGCCCGAGGCCGCGGCCGCCCAGCCCGAGTAGCTGTTGAGCATCGAGACGACGACCGGCATGTCGCCGCCGCCGATGGAGGCGACCAGGTGCCACCCCAGTGCCAGCGCGAGCACCGTGATCGCGGCCAGCACCCCGAGCGACGGCGCCACGACGAAGGCCACGGTGAGCGCGGCGAAGGCGACCAGCGCGCCGAGGTTGAGCCAATTGCGGCCCGGCAGCATCAGCGGGTTGCTCTTGATCCGCGCCGAGAGCTTGAGGAAGGCCACGATCGAGCCGGTGAGGGTGACCGCGCCGATGAAGACGCCGATCCCCACCTCGGCGGAGTGGATGCCGAGCAGGCCGGCCGGCACCTCGGTCTGCTCCCCGGCGTCCGCCTCGACCGACAGGTAGCCGTTCCAGCCGACGAGGACGGCGGCCAGGCCGACGAAGCTGTGCAGCAGCGCGATGAGCTCGGGCATGCCGGTCATCGCGACCCGGCGGGCCCGCCACAGCCCGATCGCCGCGCCGCCGGCCATGGCGACGACGATCAGCCCGACGGCGGCGGCCTCGATGCTGCGGGCGGCCAGCCCGACGGTGGCGGCGAGGGCGATGGCCATGCCGGCGATGCCGAAGGCGTTGCCCGACTTCGCGGTCTCGTGCCTCGACAGCCCGGCGAGGCTGAGCACGAAGAGCAGGCCGGAGACGATGTAGGCCGCGGCGGCGGCGGAGACGGCGGTCATGGTCAGCTCCTCGTGAACATGCCGAGCATGCGGCGGGTCACGGCGAAGCCGCCGAAGACGTTGATGCTGGCGACCAGCACCGCGACCGTGGCGAGCACGGTGACCACGGCGCCGGTGTGGCCGATCTGCACCAGGGCGCCGACCACGATGATCCCGGAGATCGCGTTGGTGACGCTCATCAGCGGCGTGTGCAGCGCGTGGTGCACGTTGCCGATCACGTAGAAGCCGACGACGACCGCGAGCGCGAACACGGTCAGGTTGCCGATCAGCTGGTTGGGCGAGAACGCGGCCGCCAGGAACAGCAGCGCCGCGGCGACCCCGACGACGGCGGCGGTCCGGGCGGGGGAGCGCGGCGCCCTCGGCGCGGGCGCCGGCGGAGCCGGGCGCGGGGCCGGTGCGGCAGCCGGCGCCGCCGACACCTGCACCGGGGGCGGTGGCCACAGCAGCTCGCCGTCGCGCACCACGGTCATCGAGCGCTGGACGACGTCCTCCAGGTCGAGCACCAGCCGCCCGTCCTTGCCGGGGGTGAGCAACTTGACCAGGTTGACCAGGTTCGTGCCGAACAGCTGCGAGGCCTGGCCGGGCAGCCGGCCGGGCAGGTCGGTGTAGCCGATGATCGTGACCCCGTTGGGGGTGACCACGACCTCGTCGGGCACGGAGCCGGCCACGTTGCCGCCCTGCGCGGCGGCCATGTCGACCAGCACGCTGCCCGGCCGCATGCTCGCCACCATCTCCTCGGTGATCAGCCGCGGCGCGGGACGGCCCGGGATCAGCGCCGTCGTGATGACGATGTCGACCTCGCGGGCCTGCTCGGCGTACATCTCCGCGGCCCGCCGGTCGTAGTCCTCGCTGGTCACGCTCGCGTAGCCGGTGCCGCGGCCGCTCAGCGGCTCGTCGGCGGGCACCCCGACGTACTGCCCGCCCATCGAGGCGATCTGCTCGGCGACCTCGGGTCGGACGTCGGTGGCCCGCACGATCGCGCCCAGGCTGCTGGCCGCGCCGATCGCGGCCAGCCCGGCGACGCCCGCGCCGACGACGAGCACCGTTGCGGGGGGCACCTTGCCGGCCGCGGTGACCTGTCCGGTGAAGGAGCGGCCGAAGGCGTGCGCGGCCTCGATCACCGCCCGGTAGCCGGCGATGTTGGCCATCGAGCTGAGCACGTCCAGCGACTGCGCGCGGCTGATCCGGGGGACGGCGTCCATCGCCAGCGCGGTGATCGGCCGGGCGGCCAACGTCGCCAGGAGGTCGGGGTCGAGCGCGGGAGCGAGGGCGCTGACCAGCACCGCGCCGGCGCGCAGCCGCCCGACCTCCTCGGGGGTCGGCTTGGCCACGTGCAGGACGACGTCGGCGCCCCACGCGTCGTCGGCCGTCCCCACCCGTGCCCCGGCCTCGCGGTAGCCGTCGTCGGGGGAGCTGGCCGCCGTCCCCGCCCCCGCCTCGACGACGACGTCGTAGCCCAGCGCGGTCAGCTGGCGCACGGTGGCCGGCGTCGCCGCCACGCGCGTCTCGCCGGGCCGGGTCTCCCGAGGGACTCCGATGAGCACGTCCGGGTTCCTCCTGCACGGGGTCGGTCGCCGCCCGCCGTGGGTGACGGTGCGGTCCGGTAAAGCGGTGGCGCCCGCCGGTGGGCGGGTGGCCGGGACGGCGTGCACCGGTGGCGCAGCCGGGGGCGATTCTGCCGTCTCCCGGTCCAGCACCGTGAGTGGGCTGCGTCACGCTCCGTAGGAGCGACCACCGAGCCGGACGCGCTGAGCCCGAGCTGCCGGCGGGCAGCTGCAGGAGGACGCCGTCGGACCGGTGCTCGACCGGGTGCGCGCCGAGGCCGAGGAGCTCCGGCTCGCGATGCTCGGGGAGCAGCGGGGCCGCGGTGCCACCCGCCTCACCCAGAGGGTGGAGGGGAGCGCACCGCTCCCTCAAGGGCGCGGCCCTCCCGGCCGACGACCGGGACGAGCGCCGGACGGCGCAGCGCAGGACGACATCCGGGGGAGGGCACGTGAGCGAGACGGTGCAGTCGCGTGTGGACCGTCTGCCGACCGAGGTGAGCCCGTCGATCTTCTACAGCGCCACGGTCGGCGACGCGACGGCCCTCCTGGTGGTCGAGTGCGTCGACGGCGAGGCGCTCATCAGCTGGGGCAACGACAGCGCGGCGCACCTGCTGGGCCACCCGCCGGACGAGCTGCGCCGGTCGCCGCTGGCCGTCCTGCTGCCCGACCTGGGGGACGGCGGACTGGCCCTGCTCCTGCGGGAGCGCACCGCCCAGGTCACCGTCCCGGTCCGGACGGCGACCGGCGCGGCGGTCGAGTGCGTGCTGGTCGCCATGCCCGAGCCGAGCGGCCGGCGGTGGATGGTCCGGATCATCGCCACGGCGAACGAGCTGGAGCGAGCGCTGCGGGCGACGGCCGACGCGCACGAGCGGCGCTTCGCGACGATCACCGAGCGGTCGCCGGTGCCGATGCTGCTCTCCGAGCAGGGGATGCGGCTGGCGCACGCCAACGAGGCGCTGTGCGACCTCGTCGGGCTGCGCGCCGAGCAGCTGCTCGGCACCGGCTGGCTCACCGTGCTGCACCCCGACGACGTCGACGCGGTGGTCGACCGGGTGACCGCCGTCCTCGACGGCGAGGAGGGGCAGGTGCAGGTCCGGCTGGTGCTCGCCGGGCACGAGGTGCGCACGGCGGTGCTGCGGCTCTCGCCGCTGCTCACCCCCGGGGTGGGCGCCGGGTTCGTGGGCACCCTGGAGGACATCACCGAGCGGCTGGCCTTCGAGGCCCGCCTCGCCCACCAGGCCACCCACGACCCGCTGACCGGGCTGCCCAACCGGACCCTGCTCCAGCACTGGGTGGCGGAACGCTTCACCGCCGGGGACAGCGGACTGGCCTGCCTGTTCCTCGACGTCGACGACTTCAAGCTGGTCAACGACTCCCTCGGTCACACCGCCGGGGACACGTTGCTCGTCGAGCTCGCCGACCGGCTGCGCCGCGCGGTGCGCCCCGGGGACCTCATCGCGCGGTTCGGCGGGGACGAGTTCGTGGTGGTCTGCGAAGGGCTGGCCGAGGACGGTGCCGTGGCCCTCGCGCAGCGCGTCGTCACGACGCTGAGCCGGCCGGTCCGGCTCGGCGGCGTGGACGTCCGGCCGCACGTCAGCGTCGGCGTGACCGTCCAGACCGCCGAGCACGCCGACGCCAATGAGCTGATCCGGGACTGCGACATCGCGCTCTACCAGGCCAAGGCGGGCGGCAAGGGACGGGTCGCCCTGCTCGACGAGAACGGCCGCGAGGCCGCGCGTGACCGGCTCCGACTGGTCGCCGACCTGCGCGACGCGATCGAGCAGCGGTCCCTTACGGTCGCCTACCAGCCCATCTTCCGGGCCGGCGACGGCGTGGCGGTCGGCGTCGAGGCCCTGGCCCGGTGGCGGCACGCCGAGCGGGGGCCGGTGAGCCCCGAGGTGTTCGTCCCGCTGGCCGAGCAGAGCGGGCTCATCGACGGGCTCGGCCTGCTGGTGCTCGACGAGACCTGCCGGCAGCTGGCCGAGTGGACCCGGGAGCTGGGCGCCGGGGCCCCGTCGCACGCCCAGGTCAACGTCTCGGCGCTGCAGCTGGACCCGTCGCTGCCCGCGCAGGTGCAGGCCGCGCTGGACCGGCACGGGTTGGCGCCTTCCCGGCTGTCCATGGAGCTCACGGAGTCGGCGCTCATGACCGACCCCGCCGCCGCCCGCGACATCCTGCAGGACCTGCGGGACCTCGGGCTGCACCTCGCGATCGACGACTTCGGCACCGGCTACTCCTCCCTGGCCTACCTGCGGCACCTGCCGGTCGACAGCCTCAAGGTGGACCGGTCGTTCGTCGCCGAGCTCACGGCCGGTCACAACGAGATCGCCTCCGCGGTCATCGGGCTGGCCCGCACCCTCGGCCTGTCGACGGTCGCGGAGGGCGTCGAGACCCCGGAGCAGGCCGCCGAGCTCACCGGGCTCGGCGTGACCTACTTGCAGGGCTTCGGCCTCGGCCTGCCCATGACCGGCGCCGAGTGCACCACCTGGTTCGCCTCCCGACAGGAGCTCGCACCGTGACCACCGCGACCGTCCCCGCACCGCTGGACGTGCAGCGCATCCTCGCCGGCATCGACACGATGGCCACGCAGAAGGCGGTGGCCGCGCAGATCGTGGCCCGGGCCAGCGCCGACGACACGAGCGCCAGGGAGCTGGCGGCGATCCTGGCCGGGGACCTGGCCCTGGCCGGGCGGGTCACGAAGCTGGCCAACTCCGCGTACTTCGGCATGAGCGGGCGGGTCGGCTCCCTGCAGTTCGCGATCGCCGTCGTCGGCTTCATGACCGTGCGGACGATGGCCACGGTGGCACTGACCGACCTCGACGACGAGTCGCGGCTGCCGGAGGACTTCTGGCCGACCAGCACCCACCTGGCGCAGGCCGCCACCCTGCTGGCGCCTCGGTTCGGCGAGCGCCCCCCGGACGCGTTGTGCCTCGGCATGCTGGCGCAGCTGGGCAGCGCGCTGCTGCACCACAACGACCCGGAGGGCTACGCCCAGCTCGTCGCCGATGAGCCGGACCTGCCCAGCCGGCGGCTAGCGGAGGAGCGGCGCTACGGCATCCACGCCCTGCGCCTGACCGCCGTCGCGCTCGAGCACTGGGGCTTCCCGCCCCGCATGGTCGCCGCGCTGCACTCCCTCGACGACCTGACCGCCCCGGACGGCGCGCTGCTGCGGGTCGCCTTCGAGGTGGCCGCGCGACTGTCCCGGCGGCCGCACGTCCCGGTGCCCGTCGGCCGGCTCTGCGGCGGTTTGCTCACCGAGGACGCGCTGGACCTGGTGGTGGAGCGGGTCCGCGCCGAGGCCGAGGAGCTGCGGATGGCGATGCTCAGCTGACGACCGGTGCGACACGCACCGCGGCCGGCGCCCCACGAGGGGGACGCCGGCCGCGGTGCGTCGGTGCCCGACGTCACCCGGTGTAGGGCGCGCCCAGCGGGTCGACGGTCTCGTGCCCGATCACGTCCGCGGCGAGGCGGGACAGCGCCCAGTCGCCGTCGCCGAGGACGTGGTCGATGGCGGTGAGCCGGCTGGTGTGGTGACCGACGGTGTACTCGGCGGTCACGCCGATCCCGCCGTGCAGCTGGATGGCCTCCTTGCCGATGTGCCGGCCGGCGCGGCTGGTCTGCAGCCGGGCGCGGTCGGCGGCGGAGACGACGTCCCCACCGGCGTCGGCGACCATCGACGCCCACAGCGCGGTGCTGCGGGCCAGCTCGAGCGAGACGTACATGTCCGCGGCGCGGAAGGTGAGCGCCTGGAACCGGTTGAGCGTCACCCCGAACTGCTTTCGGGTCTTGAGGTACTCGGCCGTGGTGCGCAGCGCCGTGTCCATGGAGCCGATGGCCTCGTGGGCGTAGGCGATGCGCGCCGTGGCGAGCACCCGCTCGATCTCCGCGGTGCGATCCGCAGCGTCCTCACCGAGCAGCTCGGCCGGGGCGCCGTCGAACCGGACGGTGGCGGCGCGGCCGCCGTCGTGGGTGCGGTAGCCGGTGCGGCTCAGGCCGGCCGCGTCGCCGCGGACGAGGAAGAGCGCCGTCCCGCCGGGGCCCCCGTCCCCGGTCAGCCGGGCGGAGACCACGAGGACGTCGGCCCGCGCCCCGTTCAGCACCGGCTCCTTGACGCCGGTGAGGGTCCACGCGCCGCCGTCCTGCGTGGCGGTGACCGCCGCGGCCGACGGGCTCCAGCGGGTGCCGGGCTCGGCGTGCGCGGCGGCGGCCAGCGTCGTCCCCTCGGCGATGCCGGCCAGGACCTCGGCCCGCTGCGCGTCGGTGCCCGCGGCGGCGACCAGCCCGCCGGCGAGCACGACCGCCTCGACGTACGGCTCGGGCGCGAGCACCCGGCCGATCTCCTCGGCGACGATCGCCACCTCGAACGGCCCGGCGCCCATGCCGCCGTGCTCCTCGGCGAAGGGCAGCCCCAGCAGGCCCATCTCGGCCAGCCGCGACCAGGTCTTCTCGTCGAAGCCCGGGTCGATGGCGGTCACCCGGCGGCGTTGCTCGCTGTCGCCGTAGGCGCGGTCCAGCAGACCGCGCACGGCCTCCCGGAGGTCGTTCTGCTCACTGTCGAAGGTGAAGTCCACGGTTGCCTCAGAGCCCCAGGATCGTGCCGGCGATGATGGTGCGCTGCACCTCGTTGGAGCCTCCGTAGATGGAGACCTTGCGATAGTTGAGGTACTCCGGCGTGGCCACGCGGGCCCAGTCCGGCACCTCGGAGCCGCCGTCGGCGAACGAGGACAGCGACAGCGGACCGGCGATGTCGACGACGAGCTCGGTGATGTCCTGCTGCAGCTCCGAGCCGCGCAGCTTGAGCACCGACGAGGCCGGGTGCGGCTTGCCGTCGGCGGAGTGCGCGACCACCCGCAGCGCGGTCAGCTCGAGGGCGAGCAGCTCGTTCTCAAGCTCCGCGATCCGGTCGGCCATCCGCGGCTCCTCGGCCAGCGGGCGGCCGCCGACGGTGACCTCCTGCGCGTACGCCTTGGCCTGCGCGAGCAGCCGCTTGGAGGAGCCGATGCGGGCGATGCCGACGCGCTCGTTGCCGAGCAGGAACTTGGCGTAGTCCCAGCCGCGGTTCTCCTCGCCGATGAGGTTCTCGGCCGGCACGCGGACGTCCTCGAAGAAGACCTCGTTGACCTCGTGGCCGCCGTCGATCAGCTGGATCGGCCGCAGCGTGACACCGGCGCTGTCCATCGGGAAGACCAGCAGCGAGATACCGCGCTGCTTCTTCTCCGCGGTGGGGTCGGTGCGGACCAGGCAGAAGATCCAGTCGGCGTGCTGGCCGAGCGTCGTCCACGTCTTCTGGCCGTTGACGACCCAGTCGTCGCCGTCCCGGACGGCGGTGGTGCGCAGGCTGGCGAGGTCGGAGCCGGCGTCGGGCTCGGAGAAGCCCTGGCACCACCAAATGTCGATGTTCGCCGTCCGCGGCAGGAAGCGCTCCTTCTGCTCCTGGTCGCCGAAGGCCGCGATGACCGGGCCGATCATGCTCGCGTTGAAGGGCAGCGGCTCGGGGACGCAGGCCAACTGCATCTCCTCGCGCCAGATGTGCATCTGCAGCGGCGTCCAGCCCCGGCCGCCCCACTCCACCGGCCAGTGCGGCACGGCCAGGCCGGCGGCGTTGAGCGTCCGCATGGCCTCGACGTACTGCTCCTTGGACAGGTCCCGGCGGGCCGCGATGGTGTCGCGGATCTCCCGGGACACCTGGGTGGTGAAGAACGTGCGCATCTCCTCCCGGAAGGCCTCCAGCTCCGGGGACAGTTGCAACCGCATCGGGCCTCTCTCCTGACGGCGACCGTGCCGTCTCGCAGGGTGGGAGACCGACGATCCCACACTTGCTACTCGCGGGTAGTCCCCGGGGCCGTGGCGGTCGGTGGCGTGTTGGTCGCCGGCGCCGGGCGCACACCTGTCACGGTGTGCGCGGTGCGCGGTCCTGGCCTCCGTTCCTGCTCATCGGCGCACCCCGTCGCCGGTTCGGACACCGGGCCGGCCCCGGTACGCGCGCGGGGAACGTGCACCGCGCGCCGCCCGTTGCCGGGCCATGGAGCTGACCTGTCCCAAGTGCCAGGGCGCGATGCGCACGTACGAGCGCAACGGGGTGCACGTCGACCAGTGCACGGAGTGCCGCGGCATCTTCCTCGACCGCGGTGAGCTGGAGCGGCTGGTCGACGCCGAGACCGCGTGGCACGGGGGTGGCCGGTCGGCTGCGCCGTCCGCGCCGTCCTCGTCGTCCGCGGCGTACGGCGGGTCGGGGCACGTCACCGGCGGCTCCGGTTCGGGCGGGCACGGCGCCGCCGGCGGGTACGGCGCCGGCGGGCTCGGCGCGGTGGTCGGCGAGGTGCTCAACCAGGTGCAGAAGAAGCAGCAGCACTCCTCCGGCTACGGGCACAAGCGCAAGCAGTCGTTCCTGGGCGAGCTGTTCGGCTGAAGGAGGACCACCCTCCCCGCCCACCCGGCCGCGCGGGAGCGTCCCGGACCTCCGCGGGGCACGCTGGGAGGCGTGTTCGACGTCGACTGGATGGGCCAGCTCAGCCGCGAGGTGCTGCGGGAGCGGCTGCCCGCGCTGATTGCCGAGGCGTGCGCGTGGAGCGTCGGGATGTCCGACCGGCCGCACCACGAGCGGCGCCGCGGCCGGCTGGGCGGGACCGGCGGGACGATCGGCGACCGGATCGCCCGTGGGCAGCCGCTGTCGGGGGAGGAGGACGGCCGGCTCGACCTCGGCGACGCCCGGCCGGGCAGCTTCCGCGACGTGCTCAACGCGGTGGACGCGACCGGGGTGCTCTACGCCGACCGGTTCGACCGCGAGGTGCTCGAGCCGTTCGTGCTGGCCACCTGCGTGCTCGCCGCCGAGCGGGCGCGGGCCACCCGGCGGGCGGAGTGGGCCGAGCTGCTCGACGACCTCGGGGAGGACGGCCGCGACCTGGTCGGCGTCGTCCGGGCGGGTGAGTGGGAGGCGTCGCTGCGGACCGAGGCCGAGCACCTGGTGCTGGCCGCACTGGCCGACGTCCCGCTGCTGGCGGTCGAGGCCGAGGGGCTGCCGCTGTCGCTGGTGCGCGCGGCCGAGGCGCTGACCCGGGAGGCCGCGGCTCCGCTGCCGGCCGCGCCGCCGGGGGAGGACCCGGCCGCGTCGGGGGCGGTCTTCCTGGCCCGGGCCGCGCTCGCGGAGCTCGACGAGCCGGTGCCGCCCACGGCGGCCGACCGGGTGCTCACCGCGCTGCTGGCCGAGGGCATCGAGCCCGAGGAGCTGCCCGCCGTCCTGCCCCACCTGCCGCTGGCGCCGGGCACCGCCGACGCCGTCCTCACCCTGCTCGACGCCGGCGGCTGAGCCGTCCCGGGTGGGGTCGGCCCGGGCCCGTCTTCCCGACGTGACGTGCGGACGAGGTCGACCGGAGTGTCAGGAGGCGAGGACGGCGCGGTCGCGGCCGGCGCGCTTGGCCTCGTAGAGCGCGCCGTCAGCGGCGGCGTAGAGGCTGCGCAGCTCGGTGGCGTGCTGCGGGGCGTGTGCGATGCCCACGCTGACCGACAACGTCAGCAGCGTGCCGCCGGCCAACTGCAGCGGGGTGGCCCGGACGGCGGTGACCAGCTGCTCCGCTCGCTCGGCGGCGGTCGCAGGCGAGCACCCGGGCAGCAGCACCGCCAGTTCGTCGCCGCCGAGGCGCCCCAGCACGGCGTCCTCGGGGCGCACGTGACGGCGCAGCACGCCCGCCAGGTGCACCAGCGCGTCGTCGCCCACGGGGTGGCCGTGCACGTCGTTGATGGTCTTGAAGGTGTCCACGTCGACCAGCAGCAGCGCCGTCCCCTCGGGGGTGGACGCGGACAGGGCGCCGGTCAGGGCGTCGTCGAGGACCCGCCGGGTCACCAGGCCGGTGAGCCCGTCCACGGCGGCCTGCCGCTCCAGGGCTCCCACCAACCGTTCGACCCGGTTCTTGACCAGGACGAGGAGTCCAGCGGTCGCGGCGTGCACCATGCCGATGAAGACGGCGTCGACCAGCGCCTCCGCCGGCGGCTCGACCAGCGCCAGCACCGTGACGTCGCACCCGATGGTGAGGGCGGTGACCACGGCGGCGACCGGCGCACGCAGCTGGGAGGCGGTGTAGAGGATGACGAGCCCGAAGAGCGGGTGGGCCAGATCGAGCCGCTCGGGCATGGACACCGCCACGGTGCTGATGACGCCGAGCCCCGCGACCGGCAGCACCACCCACACGCACAGCCGCGTCAGCACCGCCCCCGGGACGGTGATGAGCGCGACGCCGCAGACGACCAGCCCGGCGAGCAACCCGCCCGCGATCGCCAGGCCGCCCTCGGGCAGCGGCTCGGGCTGCACCAGGACGTACGTGACCAGGAGCAGCGCGGAGCCGAGGAACATCGCCGCCAGGGCGCGGGCGGCGAACACCTCGTCACGGGGACGCAAGATCGGTGGCGGTCTCACGGGGCTTCCATCGGCGGAGCGGCGGTCCGGGTGGAGGGACCGCGCTCCGGCGGTTCACCCGTCCGGGGGAAGACCGCCCGGGCCGACCTCGGAGGGGTTCGGCCCCGCGCCGGCCCGACGCGCCGGCCGCCGTCCTGTCGCTGGGGCCGGGCACCGTGGCGCCACCCTCGGCCTGCTCGACGCCGGCCGCTGACCGGCGGTGCTGTCGCCGCCCTCGCGCCCAGGCGCCCCCGTCCGTCACGATGGCGGGGCGGGAGCCCGGGACCGGGGTGCCCGGTGGACGGAGGACGTCATGACAGAACAGCAGCCGATCGAGCCCGACGCGATCATCGGCAGGGACGGGGCCGCGGTCCCGGGCCCGCGAGGTCACGCCGCGGCGCTGCAGCCGCGCCCCTCGCTGGTCCCCGCGCTCGCCCGGGTGGCCCTGGCCGGGCCGCTGCTGACGGCGTCGGCGGTCGCGCTCACCGCGGCCGCGGCCGCCAAGGCGGTCGAGTTGGCCGGCCGGGTGGCCCGCCAGCACGTGGGTGCCGCGGTGGTGCAGCAGGTGCTCCCCGGGCGGCTCGAGGTCACCTGGACCCGGGTCGAGGTCCGCTGGACCCCCTGAGCCTCGGGCGGGGCGACCGGCCGTCCCCGCGAGGACGGTCGAGGGGTCAGAGGTCGAGGGGGAGGCCGGTGTAGTTCTCGGCCAGCTCGCGCGCGGCGGCCTCCGAGGAGCAGACCCGGCGCAGCTGCGAGAGCTGCAGCTCGGCGTCGAAGTCGTCGCCGGAGCGGTGCAGCATCGACGTCATCCACCAGGAGAAGTGGGTGCACCGCCAGACGCGGGCCAGCGCGCGGTCGGAGTAGGAGTCGGCCAGGTCGGTCCGCTTCTCCTGCAGCAGCCGCACCAGCGCCTGCGCGAGCAGGGTGACGTCGGCGACGGCGAGGTTGAGGCCCTTCGCGCCGGTCGGCGGCACGATGTGCGCGGCGTCGCCGGCGAGGAAGAGCCGGCCGCGCCGCATGGGGGCGCTGACGAACGAGCGCATCGGCAGGATCGACTTCTCCGTCACCGGCCCGCGGGTGACCGACCAGCCCTCCAGCGCCATCCGGGTGTCGAGCGCGTCCCAGATCCGTTCGTCGGACCAGTCCTCGATCTTCTCCGTCGGGTCGACCTGCAGGTACAGCCGCGACACCGACGGCGAGCGCATCGAGTACAGCGCGAACCCCTCCGGGTGCCAGGCGTAGATCAGCTCGTCGGTGGCGGGTGCGGCGTCGGCCAGGATGCCCAGCCAGGCGTAGGGGTAGGTGCGCTCCCACACCCGCCCGCCGGCCCCCTGCACCACCGGGCGCGAGACCCCGTGGAAGCCGTCGGTGCCGGCGACGGCGTCGCACTCGAGCACCTGCGCGACGCCGTCCGCGTCGGTGAACCGGACCCGCGGGCTGTCGCCGTCGACGTCCTCCACCCGGACGTCGGACACCTCGAACAGCAGGGGCGGGCCGCCGTCCAGCTGCGCGGCGATGAGGTCCTTGGTGACCTCGGTCTGCCCGTAGACCCACACCGTGCGCCCGCACAGCGACGGGAAGTCGAGCGGCTGCCGCACACCCGGGTACTGCAGGTGGATACCGGAGTGCTCCAGCCCCTCGCGCTGCAGCCGCGCCCCCACGCCGGCTGCGGTCAGCGTGTCGACGGTGTGCTGTTCGAGGATGCCGGCGCGGATGCGGGCCTCGACGTAGTCCCGCGACCGGTTCTCCAGGACGACGGAGTCGATGGCCTGCAGGGCCAGCAGCCGCGACAGCAGGAGGCCGGCCGGGCCGGCGCCGATGATCGCCACCTGGGTGCGCACGGGCTGAGTGTGACCGCCGCTACGCCGGGAGGGGAACCGCGCACTCCCGCTCAGCGGAAGGCATCGGCTCGCGCCAGCTCCCGGCCGATGCCGCGCGCGGCCACCTCGAGGACCGGCACCAGCCGGAGCAGGTCCCGCCGGTGGCTGGGGACGACGATGCCGAGGGCGGCGGCGACCGCCGGGCCGGCGGGCCGCTCCACCCACACCGGGACCGCGACCGACAGCGTGCCGAGCGACATCTCCTCTGCCGTCCGCGCGTAACCGCGGCGGCGCACCTCGGCGACCTCCCGGCGCAGCCGCGCGGGTTCGACGACGGTGTGCCGCGTCTCGCGCGTCGGGGCGCGCAGCACCGCCTCGACGACGTCGTCCGGGGCGGCGGCCAGCAGCACCTTGCCGACGCCGGTGGCGTGCAGCGGCAGCCGGCTGCCCACCTGGCTGACCACCGGCACCGACTCGCGGCCGGAGACCCGCTCGACGTAGAGCGCGCTGCGGCCCTCGCGGACGGCGAGGTGCACGGTGTCGCGGGTGGCGGTGTGCACGTCGAGCAGGAAGGGGGCGGCGACCTGCCGCAGCTCGAGCTGCACGGGGGCGAGCAGGCCGAGGTCCCAGAGCCGGCGGCCGATCTCGTAGCGGCCGTCGGGTCGCCGGTGCAGCGCGCCCCAGCCGGTGAGCTCGCCGAGCAGCCGGTGGGCCGTCGACAGCGGCGTCCCGGAGCGCTCGGCGATCTCGGACAGCGTCAGCCGCGGAGCGGTGCTGTCGAAGGCGCCGAGCACGGCCAGGGCGCGGGCGGTGACCGACCGTCCTGCCGTCGTCCCGCCGCCGGCCACGGCAGCCTCCTTCCGCTGGCCGGGAGGCCAGGCTTGGGCAGGGTAGCCCCACGGCCCTACGGTCCAGGACATGACCGGGACCACATCGGAGGGCAGGCTGGTCCTGCCGCCCTACGTGCGTGAGGACGCCCCCCTGCGCACCCCCGTCGGCTTCCCCGACTACCGGAGCACGGCGTTGCGCGCGCCGCTGCGGACGCCGGTCGACCTGCCGCACCGGCTCACCGAGGTCACCGGCCCCGTGCTCGGCGAGGACCGGGTGCAGGCCCGGGACGCGGACCTGACGCTGCGCAACGGCGGCGAGGCGATCGGCCAGCGGATCCTCGTGTACGGCCGGGTGCTCGACAGCAACGGCCGCCCGGTGCCCGACGCGCTGGTGGAGGTGTGGCAGGCCAACGCGGCCGGCCGCTACCGGCACGTCGTCGACAACTGGCCCGCTCCGCTGGACCCGCACTTCGACGGGCTGGGCCGGGTCGTGACCGACGGCCTGGGCCGCTACGAGTTCATGACGATCCGGCCCGGCGCCTACCCGTGGGGCAACCACCACAACGCCTGGCGCCCCGCGCACATCCACTTCAGCCTCTTCGGCCGGGCGTTCACCCAGCGGCTGGTCACGCAGATGTACTTCCCGGACGACCCGCTGTTCGGCCAGGACCCGATTTTCAACGCCATCCCCGCGGCGGCCCGCCACCGGGCGATCAGCCGGTACTCCCTCGAGCGCACGCAGGACAACTGGGCGCTGGCCTTCGAGTGGGACATCGTGCTGCGCGGCACGGACCAGACCCCGTTCGAGACCGACGACGACGGAGACGTGGCCTGATGACCGTGGATCCCCTGGACGTCCCGCCGGACCCGGCCACCCCCTTCCAGCCCCGGTCGGGGCGGCGGGGCACCGGCTTCCTCACCGAGCCCCTCCGGCTGGGCACCACCCCGAGCGCCACGGTCGGCCCGTACCTGGCCATCGGCCTGAGCTGGCCGGACGGCGCCTGGGCCGCGGCCGAGGGCACCGAGGGCGGCATCTGGATCCGCGGCCGGGTGTTCGACGGCGCGGGCGACCTCGTCCCCGACGCGATGGTCGAGACCTGGCAGGCCGACCCGGACGGCGGCTTCTCCTCGCCCGAGGACCCCCGCGGTGCGGCGTCGTACCCCGGCTTCCGCGGCTACGCGCGGGTGCAGACGATCGACCCGCCGGGCGAGTTCGGCGTCTTCACGCTCAAGCCCGGCCGGGTCCCCGACGGCGAGGGCGGCCTGCAGGCGCCGCACGTCGACGTCTCCGTCTTCGCCCGCGGCGTGCTCGACCGGGTCGTCACCCGGGTGTACTTCGCCGACGAGGCCGAGGCCAACGCGCAGGACGCCGTCCTGCGGAGCGTGCCGGAGGACCGCCGGGAGACGCTGATCGCCACCCCGACCGACGACGGCTACCGCCTCGACATCCACCTGCAGGGCGACCGGGAGACGGTGTTCTTCGCCGTATGAGCCTGCTCTCCGGGACCTTCGCCCGCGGCGGGGCCGCGACCGCCGTCTCCGACGACGCCTGGTTCCGGGCGCTGCTCGCCGTCGAGGCGGCGCTCGCCCGCGCAGCGGCCCGGACCGGGCTGGTGCCCACCACGGCGGCCGACGCGGTCACCGCCGCCTGCGCGCACCCCGAGCGGCTCGACCTGGCCACCGTGGTCGCCCGGGCCGCGGACGCCGGCAACCCGGTGCCGCCGCTGGTGCGGGTGCTGCAGGACGCGGTCGGCGAGCGCGACGCGGTCGCCGTCCACGTCGGCGCCACCAGCCAGGACGTGCTCGACACCGCGCTGCTGCTGATGGCCCGGGACGCGATCGCCGCGGTCGACGCCGACCTGGCCGCCGCCGCGGAGACCGTCGCGGGGCTCGCTCGTACCCACCGGGACGACGTGCTGCCCGGGCGCACGCTGCTGCAGCAGGCGCTGCCCACGACCTTCGGGCTCAAGGCCGCCGGCTGGCTGGCCGGCCTGGACGGCGCCCGGCTGCGGCTGGCCGAGGTGGTCGCCGAGCTGCCGGTGCAGTACGGCGGGGCGGTCGGCACGCTGGCCGCCAGCGGCGGGGCCGGGGTCGCGCTGCGGGCGGCGCTGGCCGAGGAGCTGCAGCTGACGAGCACCGCCGTCCCGTGGTTCACCGTCCGGCTGCCGGTCGCCGACCTGGCCGGCGCGCTGGGGGCCGCCGCGGGCGTGGTCGCCACGGTGGCGGTCGACGTCGTGCTGCTCGCCCAGACCGAGGTCGCCGAGGTGGCGGAGGTGGGCGAGGGGCCTGCTGCTCAACGGCGTGGCGGGTCGTCGGCGATGCCGCACAAGCGCAACCCGGTCGCCGCCATCTCCGCCCGGGCCTGCGCCCGCCGCGCGCCGGGGCTGGTGGCCACGCTGCTGTCGGCGATGGAGCAGGAGCACGAGCGGGCCGCGGGCGCCTGGCACAGCGAGTGGCCGACGCTCACCGAGCTGCTCACCACCGTCGGCTCGGCGGCGTCCTGGCTGGCCGAGAGCCTGCGCGGGCTGCGGCCGGACGCCGCCCGCATGGCTGCCACCGCCGCGGCCGCCGCCGAGGGCCCGCTGGCCGGCGCGCTCGCCGAGGCGCTGACGCCCACCCTCGGCACGGGGGCCGCGCACGACGCCGCGGCCGCCGCCGTCCGCGAGGCCCGCGACACCGGCCGCCCGCTCGCCGAGGTCGTCGCCGCCCGCACCGACCTCGACGTGCGGGCCGTGCTCGCCGCCGGTAGACCCGACGTCGGCGAGGCCGGTGCCCAGGTGGACGCCGCGCTGGCCGAGCACGCCGCACTCACGGAGGGACGTCCATGACAGCCGTCGAGGTCTCGTACACGTTGGAGGGACCGGCCGACGCGCCGGTCGTCGTCCTGTCCAACTCGCTCGGGGCCACCCGCGGCATGTGGGACCCGCAGGTGCCCGCGCTGGCCGAGCGGTACCGGGTGGTCACCTACGACACCCGCGGCCACGGCGACTCGCCGTCCCCCGCGGGGCCCTGGTCGCTCGACGACCTGGTGGACGACGTCGTCGCGCTGCTCGACCGGCTCGGCGTGCAGCGGGCGCACGTGGCCGGGCTGTCCCTGGGCGGGATGACGGCGCTGCGGCTCGCCGCGCGCGAGCCCGCCCGGGTGGAGCAGCTGGTCGCCCTGGCCACATCGGCCAAGCCGGACCCGCAGGGCTTCCTCGACCGGGCCGTGGCGGCTCGCGCCGGCGGCACCGCGCCGCTGGCGCCGACGGTGGTGAGCCGCTGGCTGACGCCGGGGTACGCCGCCGAGCACCCGGACCTGGTGGCGCGGCTCGAGGCGATGATCGTCGCGGCCGACGACGAGGGCTACGCGCGGTGCTGCGAGGTCGTGGCGGCGGTCGACCTGCGGGAGGACCTGGGCCGGATCACCGCCCCGACGCTGGTCGTGTCGGGCGCCGAGGACCCCGCGCTGCCGCCGCCGCACCAGCAGGCCATCGCCGAGGGCATCGCGGGCGCCTCGCTGGTGTCGGTGAGCCCGGGCGCGCACCTGCCCAACCTCGAGCAGCCGCTGGAGGTCACCGGCGCGCTGCTGGGGCACCTCGACGCCGTAGGTGGGCACGCGTGACCGAGCTGCCCGGCACGGACGACGAGCGCCGCGCCGCCGGCATGCGCACCCGCCGGGAGGTGCTCGGCGACGCCTGGGTCGACCGCGCGGTGGCGGGCACGACGCCGTTCACCGCCGACTTCCAGGACTTCATCACCCGGGTGGCCTGGGGCGACGTCTGGCAGCGGCCGGGCCTGTCCCGCCGCGACCGCAGCCTCATGACGCTGTCGATCACCGTCGCGCTGCGCCACTGGGACGAGTTCGCGCTGCACGTGCGGGCGGCGAAGAACAACGGCCTGTCCGACGAGGAGATCGCCGAGGTCATCCAGCACGCCGCCGTCTACGCCGGCGTGCCCGCGGCCAACCACGCGTTCAAGGTGGCCGCGCCGATCCTCGAGGAACTGCGAGGCAGGTCCGACTGAGTCGCCCCCCGCGAGCCGTCGGCACCTCCTGCGGGCCCATCGCCCGTGCCACCATCGCCCGATCGCGCCACGGCGGACGCGACAGCTCCGATGAGGGGATGGGCATGCCCGACGTCCGGACGACGGCCGACGACCCGCGCAGGGGCGCCTTCGCGAACGGCATGGAGTACCTGACCTGGGGGCACGGGCCGAGGAAGCTGCTGTCCATCCAGGAGGGGCCGGGCAGCTCCGTTCCCGAGGGATCGATGGCCCGGCTCATGGTGCGCCTGCACCGGCCGTACGTCGATGCGGGCTTTGCCGTCTGGATCGTCACCCGCCGGCGGGACATGCCGGCCGGGCACACCGTGGCCGACATGGCCGACGACTACGCGGCCCTCATCGCGGCGGAGTTCGGGGGCCGGGTGGACCTCGTCGTCGGGGAGTCCTACGGCGGGATCGTCGCGCAGTACCTGGCCGCGCGGCACCCCGAGCGCCTCGAGCGCGTCGCCCTCGTCGTCGCCGGCTGCGAGGTCAGCCCGTGGGGCAAGGACGTGGACTCCCGCCTGGCCACGGCCCTCGCACGGCGGGACACGACCGGCTGTGGCATGGCGTTCGGCGAGTACGTCCTGCCGGGGCGCCGCCTGCGCTGGCTGCGCCGGCTGGCGGCGCCGCTGATCGGGCGGGCCCTGTTCGCCGAGGAGCAGTGCCCGCCGGGCGACGTCCTCACCGAGCTGCGGGCGGAGGTGGAGTTCGACTCCCGGGAGGTGCTCCCGACGATCCGCATCCCCGTCCTGCTGGTCTCGGGGAGTCGCGACCGGTTCTTCCCGCCGGCGGTGATCGAGGAGACCGCCGCCCTGATCCCGGAGTGCACGGTCGTCCGCTACGAGGGCAAGGGGCACCTCGGGGTCGGCATGGACAAGCGGGTGGCCGGCGACGTGCTCGCCTTCGCCGGCCTGCAGGAGCCGGCGAGCGACCGCCGTCAGGCGGGGCGGCCGCGGCCCTCGCGCAGGTAGCGGACCAGCGCGTTCGTCGAGGAGTCGGAGTCGTACTCCGGCGCCGACCCGCTCTGCAGCTTGGGCGCCAGCTGGTTGGCCATGACCTTGCCCAGCTCCACGCCCCACTGGTCGAACGAGTTGATGCCCCACACGACGCCCTGGGTGAAGACCCGGTGTTCGTAGGCGGCGACCAGCTGCCCCAGCACCGACGGCGTCAGCTTGGGCGCCACGATCGCGTTGGACGGGTGATTGCCCGGCATGACCTTGTGCGGGACGACGTCGCCCGCCGTGCCGTCCGCGGCGACCTCCTCGGCCGTGCGGCCGAAGGCCAGCGCGCGGGGCTGGGCGAGGAAGTTGGCCAGGAACAGGTCGTGCATCGAGTCCAGGTCCCTGTCATGAGTGAGATCGTTGGGCTGCGCGAACCCGATGAAGTCGGCCGGGACGAGCAGCGTGCCCTGGTGCAGCAGCTGGTAGAAGGCGTGCTGGCCGTTGGTGCCCGGCTCGCCCCAGACGATCTCCCCGGTGGCGACGTCGACCGGTGAGCCGTCGAGGGTGACCGACTTGCCGTTGGACTCCATGCACAGCTGCTGCAGGTAGGCCGGGAAGCGCGCCAGGTACTGCGAGTAGGGGAGCACCGCCTGGCTCTGCGCGCCGAAGAAGTCGACGTACCAGACCGAGATCAGCCCGAGCAGGGCCGGCAGGTTCTCCCCGTACGGCGCGGTGCGGAAGTGCTCGTCGATCGCGTGGAAGCCGTCGAGCATCTCGCGGTACTGCTCCGGCCCGATCGCCACCATGAGCGAGAGCCCGATCGCCGAGGTGAACGAGTAGCGGCCGCCGACCCAGTCCCAGAACCCGAACATGTTGGCGGTGTCGATGCCGAATTCGCTGACCTTCTCGGCGTTCGTCGAGACGGCGACGAAGTGCTTCGCCACCGCCTTCTCGTCGCCGCCCAGCCCCTCCAACAGCCAGCGACGGGCCTCCTTGGCGTTGGTCAGCGTCTCCTGGGTCGTGAAGGTCTTCGACGCCACGACGAACAGCGTGGTCGCCGGGTCGAGGTCCCGGGTGGCCTCGGCCAGGTCGGTCGGGTCGATGTTGGAGACGAAGCGGAAGGTCAGCGACCGGTCGGAGTAGTCGCGCAGCGCCAGGTAGGCCATGGCCGGGCCGAGGTCCGAGCCGCCGATGCCGATGTTGACCACGGCGCGGATCCGCTCGCCGGTGTGTCCGGTCCAGGCCCCGCCGCGCACCCGGTCGGCGAAGTCGGCCATCCGGCCGAGCACCTCGTGCACCTCGGCGTTGACGTCGTGCCCGTCCACGTCGAGGCCGCCGGTGCGCGGGTCGCGCAGCGCGACGTGCAGGACGGCGCGGTCCTCGGTCGGATTGATGTGCTCGCCGCGGAACATCGCCTCGGTGCGCTCGCGCAGCCCCACCCGCTCGGCCAGGGCGGCGAGCAGCCGGACCGTCTCGCGGGTCAGCCGGTTCTTGGAGTAGTCGAGGTACAGGTCGCCCGCGGTGACCACCAGGTCGGTGCCGCGCTGCGGGTCCTCGGCGAACAGGTCGCGCAGGTGGCGGTCGCCCACCTCGCGGTGGTGCTCGGCGAGCGCCTGCCACTCCGCGCTGTCGCTGGTGCCCATGGACCCCTCCTGCTCCCGGCCGACGGATCGGCTGCCGTGCCTCCTACCCTGCCGGGAGGCGAGCCGCGGGGCGACCCCAGGTCCCGCCCGCCCCGACGAGAGGACAGGCATGGCACTGCTGGACGACGGCGCGTGGCAGGGGAAGGTCTGGACGGGCGCGTGGACCGACGGGTCGGGCGGCACGTACGACGTCGTCGAGCCCGCGACCGGGGACGTCGTCGGCGCGGTCGGCCGGGCCACCCCCGAGGACGTCGCCGTCGCCGCGGACCGCGCCGCCGAGGCACAGCGGGCGTGGGCGGCGCTGCCGTTCGAGGACCGCGCCCGGGTGCTGCGCCGCGCCGGGGAGGTGCTCGAGGCCTCCGCCGACGAGATCAGGGGGTGGCTGGCCCGCGAGACCGGCGCCATCCAGCCGTTCGGCGACTTCCAGGTCCACACCACCGCAGCCGAGTGCTACGAGGCCTCGGCGCTGCCCAGCCACCCGTACGGCGAGCTGCTGCGCACCGGGGCGCCCCGGCTGTCCTTCGCCCGCCGGGTGCCGGCCGGCGTGGTCGGCGTCATCGCGCCGTTCAACGTGCCGACCATCCTGGCGATCCGGGCGATCGCGCCGGCGCTGGCGCTGGGCAACGCCGTCGTCCTCAAGCCCGACCCGCGCACCGCCGTCTCCGGCGGCGTCCTCTTCGCCCGCGTCTTCGAGGAGGCCGGGCTGCCGGCCGGCGTCCTGCAGGTGCTCCCTGGGGGCGCGGACGTCGGCGAGGCGCTGGTGACCGCCCCGCCGGTGCGGGTCATCGCCTTCACCGGCTCGACCAGGGCCGGCCGCGCGGTCGGCGCGCTGGCCGGGCAGCACCTCAAGCGGGCGCACCTGGAGCTCGGCGGCAACTCCGCGCTCGTCGTGCTGCCCGACGTCGACGTGACCGCGGCGGCCTCGGTGGGGGCGTGGGGCACCTTCGCCCACCAGGGCCAGATCTGCATGGCGACCAGCCGGCACCTCGTGCACGAGTCGATCGCCGAGGAGTACACGCAGGTCCTCACCGAGAAGGTCGCGAAGCTGCCCGTCGGGGACCCGTTCCGTGATGAGGTCGCCCTCGGCCCGCTGATCGACGCCGGCCAGCGGGACCGCGTGCACGGCCTGGTGCTGGCCAGCGTCGACGCAGGCGCGACCGTGCGCACCGGCGGGGAGTACAACGGCCTGTTCTACCGGCCCACCGTGCTCGGCGACGTGCCGGTCGAGGCGCCGGCGTACCGCGAGGAGATCTTCGGCCCGGTCGCCCCGGTGACCGCGTTCTCCACCCTCGACCAGGTGGCGGAGCTGGCCCGCGGCACCGAGTACGGGCTGTCCCTGGGCATCCTCACCCGCGACGTCTACGCCGGCCTGCAGCTGGCCGAGCGGATCCCGTCGGGCCTGGTGCACATCAACGACCAGACCGTCAACGACGAGGCCGTGGCCCCCTTCGGCGGAGTCGGGGCGTCGGGCACCGGCTCCCGGCACGGCGGTCCCCAGGCCAACATCGAGGCGTTCACCGAGACCCAGTGGGTGACCCTGCGCGGCGACCTGCCCGCCTATCCCTTCTAGGGACACGTGAGGCGACGCCGCCCTGGAGGCGGTTCGAGGGACAGCCGGCGGTGCCGGTCCGCGTGGCCGTCAGTCGCGCCGCAGCAGCGTGGGCCGCACGCCAGGTCGTCCGGAGCGCCACCGGACGAGTCGGGCAGCCTGCTGTCGGTGCGGTTCCGGCCGCATCCGCTCAGCGGCACGCTGGACGAGCTCTGCGGTCGTAGGGTCCGAGCCGGGAGCGACGCTGAGGGTGACGTCCTTGTGACGGAACGGTGACGGACACTGCCCATGATCGTCCCGCGCTCTGTTCTCGTGGACCGCCGCAGCGGCCACCCAGTGCAGCCGCTCGGGGAGGGGCACGGATGTCGAGCTCACCAGCGCCACCCGGTCCACCGGAGCGGACCCGGGACCTCCCCTGGCCGCTGGGGCGTCGCAGTGGGACGCGCTTCAGCCGCGGCGGTGGACGCAGCTGGTCCCAGGAGATCGAGACCAGGACTGCGGCCCTGCGGATGCGACTGGAGACGATCCGCGATCGCCGTCCGCCCCCCGGCGCATCCGAGGCCGAACGCACGGCCATCTGCAGCGGCGTCGAAATCCTGATCGCGAGCGCGGAGCGCGCCGCTCGCGGCGAGGAACCGCAGTACGGGCTCATCCGCAGTTGGTGGCGGGGAACGAGCATCGAGGCCGCCTTCCGCAAGTCCCACCAGGCAGAGGCCGAGTTGGCCAAGCTGTACGCCGACGTCGAGGTCGAGGCCGAGGTCCCGGCGGCCGTGGCGCGGACCCAGGTGGCCTTGAACCGGGACGACCCGATGCGGGAGGCGGCCTGCCATCTCCTCCACATGCCTCCGGGCCCGGGCCGGAGACTGCTGCTGGCCAAGGTGATCCAGGTCGGCCACGAGGCGGCCGACGGCGCGCACACGCGGATACGCAACTTCCGCAACATCCTGCTGTCGACGACGGGCTGCATCGCCGTCCTCGTGCTCGTCTTCTCCGGCGTCGTCACCGCGGAACCGACCAGCGTTCCGCTGTGCTTCCAGCCGCAGGACTCCCCCGTGGCCTGCCCGACGGGTGACGGGCCGGATCAGCGGCCGGGCGGCCTGGACGTCGTCGTGGTGGCGATGCTCGGCCTGCTGGGCGGTTCGCTGGCTGCGGCGGTCTCGATCCGCAACCTGCGGGGTACTTCGACGCCTTACGACATCCCGATCGCGCTGGCGCTGCTCAAGGTCCCCGCGGGTGCGTTGACCGCGATCGGCGCCCTGATCGCCATCCGCGGTGAGTTCGTCCCGGGACTGAGTGCGCTGGACTCGCAGGAGCAGATCCTCGCCTATGCGCTGATCTTCGGATACGCGCAGCAGCTGCTCACCGGGCTCATCGACAGGCAGGCGCTCGGTCTGCTCGACTCGGTGCCGAGCAAGGACGTCGAGCAGAGTCGGCCACCGCTGCCGGCGCAGAGCCCGCCTGCCTCTTGGCCGTCCGGGCCTCCCAACGGTCGGACGACCGTCATCCCCACGAGCACTCACGTGCCCGACACGGGAGCACCCGTCCCCGACCCGGCGCTGCCAACCGCGACGGCGTGACCGGCCCGACGGATCACACGGTGGTGAGCGCCGTCCGTACCCCCACGCGGGGGACGAGCAGATCCATGGCAGCGATCCTGCCGTTGACGTCGTCCATCAGCACCGCCCCCCGGTCCCGGAGGGGAAGGGGCGGCACTCGGCACCACCAGTCCGACGTGGCGAGCACCACGTCCCGTGGCCCGAGGTGTCGCGACCGTGGCCCCAGCCGGTGTGCTCCCATGGGCGGCGCCGTCGGCTGGTCGCCGTGTCGGTTCGTCGACATGGCGACCAACCGACACGGCGACGAACCGACACGGTGGTCCCAGTCAGTCAGAAGGGCGGGGGATCGGCGTCCTGTGGAGGAGGGGGCCATCGTGGAGCGCCGTTCCTCTCCGGCGGGTCGGGTGCCGGTGGTCGCATGCCGGGTGGCCGGGTGGTGCGGGTGACGCCGGAGGGGGTGGTGACGTGCAGGGTGCCGTCGTCGTCCATGACGAACCGCCAGCCGCGGGCGAGGGTCTTGAGCCGGTGGTGGGAGCGGCACAGGCAGCACAGGTTGGCGCAGTCGGTCGCGCCGCCGTGCGCGTGCGGGATCACGTGGTCGCGGTCGGCCCAGCCGACGCGCTGCCCGCAGTGGGGAAAGCGGCAGGCCCGGTCGCGGGTGGTGACGAAGGCGTGCTGGGCCGCGGTGGGGGTGTAGGCGCCGGTCGCCGGCGGCCGGTCGAGCAGCGGGCAGCCACAGTCGCCGTGGGGGTGCTGCCGGCAGCCGCGGCGGGCCAGCCGGCGCAGCTGGTCGAGGGTGGCGGTGGCGCGCAGTGCGCCGTCGGCGTCGGTGAGCGCGCAGGTCAGTGTGCCGCCCTCGGGGGCGCGCAGCTCCAGCGTGCCAAGCTGGGTGAGCAGCTCGCGCAGCGCCGCGGCGGTGATCGGCTGCCCGTTCACCTCGCCGGGCCGGTCGGTGCGGCCGGCCAGTGCGTCCAACGCGGCGGCGATGGTCAGCTGCGCGGTGACGCCGGGGAGGCCGGTGTGCCAGGGGCGGCGGATCAGGTCGGCGAGCACTGCGGCGCGCAGCTGCCCGATCGGGCGGGGATCGCCGTCGGCCTTGAGCATCCCGGCCAGCCGATCGACCACATCGAGGCACTCGGCGGACACCGGGGTGGGCAGGTCCGCGGCCAGCGTCGACATGCCCTCCAAGGGTGAGGGGTAGCTGCGCACGTCGGCGGACCGCTGCGCCGCCTCCCGCCGCTGATCCACCGCCTCGCTGTCGAGCTCGAGCAGCAGTGCCAGCGACCGTGCCCGCAGCCGCCCGGTGGACAGCTGCGTGGCCTCGGGCAGCAGCCGGGCCTCCACCTGACGGGCGACCGCCGGAGACGTCGGGCCGAGCACGTCGGCGAGCACCCTGGCCCGCGGCTCGTCCAGCGCCCCCTCGGCCAGCGCCGCCCAGGTGGCGGGCAGCCGCGCGCGGTAGGTCCAGGCCCGCTGGGCCAGGTGGGCGGCGGTGCGGCGGCCGCAGTTGAGCACCACCGCCAACTCGGCGGTGAAGAACTGCGACACCCCGGGCAGCTCGGGCTCCGGCGCCCACGACCCCGTCTTCGCACCCGGCTGGTCCGGCGGCGGGTCGAGGGTGTCGGGGGTGTCGTCGGCCAGCCCCAGCACCAGCTCGGCCTCGTAGGCGGCGTCCATCGTCTTGCGGGCCTGCAGCCGCTGCAGCTCCGCCGCCTTCTCCGCACGGGTCAGCGCGCCCACCGGCAACCGGGCAGTGGTCGGCGGGCGCTCCAGCAGCCGGCCGACCAGCGCCGCCTCGATCGGCGTGCGCAGCGAACCGGCTGACGTCATGATCCGAACATACGTACGAGGCATGACAGTCCTGGGTCCGTGGCCAGCACGTTTGCGAGAAAGCCGGAAGGCGGAGCGGCCGTCCGACCTGCAGCGTCGCTCTCCTCGAATCGCTCTGCCAGCCACGGGTCGGCGTCACGCGGCGTCAGAGTCGCGCAGCGTCACAGGGCCACCACCCGGCCGAGACACCACCGGGAGTCTTGGTCCTCAATGGCGGGCCTCCGCAGGACGGTCGGCGTCCGTCGTCGGCTCCGTCACGAGTCGGGGTCGGCCGGCGTACAGCCCGGCCGCCAGTTGGAGCACCTGCAGGACTGCCAGCACGGTGAGCCCCGTCCGCCACCCGCCGGTCGCGTCGTGCAGCAGGCCGACGGCCAGCGGGCCGGTCGCGGCGAGCAGGTACCCGACGCTCTGCGCGGCCGCCGACAGCCGGCCGGTCTGGGCGACGTCCCGGGTGCGCACCAGCACCAAGGTCAGGGCCAGCGGGAACGCCGTCCCCGTGCCCAGGCCCCACAGCACCGCCCACACCGCCGGGGCGGCCGTGGGGGCGAGGAGCAGCCCGACGATGCCGACGGCCGACAGCAGCGTCGCGCCCACTACCCAGCCGACCTGGGACCGTGCCCGCGCCGCCAGCGGCGGGACGACCAGCGCGCAGGGCGCGCCGAACGCGGCCGCGACGGCCACGAGGGCCCCGGCGCGCACCGCGGACGTGCCGGCGTCGTCCTCCAGGACGTCGGCCATCCAGGTGAGCATCACGTAGAAGGCCAGCGACTGGAGGCCGAAGAACACCGTCACCGCCAGCGCCACCCGGTCGCGCAGGACGGCGACCACCGGCGGCCGGGCCGCCCGCGAGCCGGCCGCGGGCCCGCGGCGCCGGGCCAGCAACGTCATCGCGGCCGCCGCGACCAGCACCGGTGCGAGCCACACGGTCAGCCCGGCGACCGCGCTGCCGGTCGCCGTCGTCAGCGGCTGGGCCAAACCGGCGCCCAGGCTCGCCGACAACCCCATCGACGCGGTCGCCGCGCCCAGCACCGGTGCGGCGCGGTCGCCGTACGCGGCCCGGGCGGCCGCCGGGACGAGCACGTTGCCCACCGCGATGCCGGCCGACAGCAGCACGGTGCCGGCGTAGAGCCCCCAGGTCCCCGCGGTGCGCAAGGCGATGCCGGCGGCGAGCACGGCCAGCCCGGCGAGGACGGCGCGCTGGACGCCGAGCCGGGCGGCCAGCGCGGGTGCGACGGGGGAAACGAGGCCGAAGCAGACCAGCGGGAGCGCAGGCAGCACCGACAGCGCGGCCTGCGGCACGGAGAGCTCGGTGCCGAGCTCGCTGAGTACCGGGCCGACGGCGGAGAAGGGCCCGCGCAGGCACAGGGCGGCCAGGACGAGGGCGGCGGCGGGTGCGAGCACCGCCCACCACCGGCGGGGGGAGCCGGTTCGGGTCGCCGGGTCGGCGGTCTGCACGCGCGTTCCTCCAGGGGTTCTGGGACGGCTCATCGTCGCGCAGCGCCCGCTGGTCGCTCGAACCCTCCCCGGGAGAGGTCTACGGGACGACGACCGCGCGCGCCGGCCTCGTCGACGTACTCCTGGTCGTGTCGGTCCCCGACCGGCGCGGGACCGCGGTCAGCAGCCGGGCCTGGGCCGGGTGCTGGGGGTGCCCGGGGCAGCCGGTCAGCGGGGGACGACGTCGCCGCGGAACCGGAGGGTCTGGCCCGGGCGCAGCTGGCCGCAGCGGTCGACGTCGGCGTCCTCGACGTAGCCGATGACCGGGTAGCCGCCGGTGACGGGCGGGTCGGCGAGGAAGAGCACCGGCTGCCCGGACGGCGGCACCTGCAGCGCCCCGCGCACCATGCCCTCGCTGGCCAGCTCCCCGGAGCGGGTCCGCTCCAGGGCGATCCCGGAGAGCCGCAGCCCGATCCGGTTGCTCTCGCCGGTGACCTCCCACGGGGTCCCGGTCAGCGCGCGCAGCGCCTCCGCGCCGAACCAGTCGGTGCGCGGACCCGGCAGCACCCGCACGGTCACCTCCCCGCCGGGCGGGTCGGGCACCGGCGCGAGGTCGACCCCCGGCATCGGCGCGGTGGGCTCGCCGACGGGCAGCACGTCGTCGGGGGAGAGCACCGGCGGGCCCAGACCGGCGAGCAGGTCGGTCGAGCGGCTGCCGAGCACCGGCTCGACGGCGACGCCGCCGCGGACGGCGACGTAGGTGCGCAGCCCCGTCGGCGGCTGGCCCAGCCGCAGCTCGGCGCCCGCCGGCAGCGACACCGGGGCATTGTGCGCGACCGAGCAGGGGGCCCCGGTCGTCGTCACCACGAGGTCCGCGCCGGCCCGCAGGACGAGCCCGCCGAGGGTCACCTCGAGCACCGCGGCGTCGGGGTCGTTGCCCACGAGCCGGTTGGCCAGCCGCATCGCGGCCCGATCGCAGGCCCCGGACCGGCCCACGCCGAGCGCGCCCTGCCCGGGCCGGCCGCCGTCCTGCACGGTGGTCAGCGGGCCGGTCGCCAGCACGGTCAGCGTCCGGTTCACGTGACCTCCGTGAACCGCACGCGGACGCCGGGGCGCAGCAGTGCCGCGGGGTCCCGCTCGACGTCGAAGACGGCGACGTCGGTGCGGCCGATGAGCTGCCAGCCGCCCGGAGACTCCCGCGGGTAGACGCCGCTGAACTCCCCGGCGAGTGCCACCGAGCCCGGCGGCACCCTCGTCCGCGGGCTGTCCCGGCGCGGGACGTGCCACGGCTCGCCGTCGGGGGTGAGGTAGCCGAAGCCGGGGGCGAAGCCGCAGAAGGCGATGGTCCACTCGGTGCCGGTGTGCCGGCGCACCACCTCGCCGGGGTCCACGCCCAGGTGGGCGGCGACGTCGCCCAGGTCGGCCCCGTCGTAGACGACCGGCAGCTCGACCAGCTCACCGCCCTCCCGCCGTCCGGTGCGGGGCGGAGTGCGCCGGACCGCCTGCTCCACGGCGGCGAGGGTCGTCACCGCCGGGTCGGTCACGAGCAGCACGGTGCGCGCCGCGGGGACCACGTCCACCACCCCCTCGACCGGCTCGGCCGTGAGGGCGGCGTACAGACCGAGGACCTCGTCGAGGCCGTCGACCTCGACCAGCAGCGCGGTCGACCCGCTGGGCAGGACGCGCATCAGGCGGCGAAGGGCGCCAGCGCGACCCCGGCCGCGGTCAGGGCCTCGCGCACCTGCCGGGCGATCGCGACCGCGCCCGGGGTGTCGCCGTGGACGCAGATCGACTCCGGCGCGAGCCGCAGCAGACCGCCCTCGACGTCGGTGACCGGCTCGCCGGTGGCCATCGCGACGCAGCGGCGGGCGATCTCCTCGGCGTCGTGCAGCACCGCGCCGGGCAGCCGCCGGGAGACCAGCGTGCCCTCGGGGGTGTACTCGCGGTCGGCGAACGCCTCGGCCACCGTCGTCAGGCCGGCCTCGTCGGCCAGCCGTAGCCAGGTCGACCCGGGCAGCCCCAGCACCGGCAGCTCGCGGTCGTAGGCGACCACCGCCCGCACCACCGCCGCTGCCTGCTCCTCGTGCGTGACGATCGTGTTGTAGAGCGCGCCGTGCGGCTTGACGTAGCGCACCCGCGAGCCGGCGACCTTGGCGAACGCCTCGAGCGCGCCGATCTGGTAGAGCACGTCGGCGGTCAGCTCGTCGGGCTCCACGTCGATGAAGCGGCGGCCGAAGCCGGCGAGGTCGCGGTAGCCCACCTGCGCGCCGATCGCGACGCCGGTCTCCGCCGCCCGCGCGCACACCCGCTGCATGATCGACGGGTCGCTCGCGTGGAAGCCGCAGGCCACGTTGGCGCTGGTGACGACGTCGAGCAGCGCCTCGTCGTCCCCCAGCCGCCACTGGCCGAAGCCCTCGCCGAGGTCGGAGTTCAGGTCCATCCCGACAGCCTCCCCTACGAGAACAGCGCGATCACCGGGCGGATCGAGTTGATGGCCAGGTAGAGCGTCAGCAGCCAGGCCGCCCATCCGACGACGAGCAGCCAGCGCGGGTAGCGGTACCCGTGCAGCAGGTCCGACCGGCGGGTGGCCACCCAGAGGATGACGGCGATCCCGATCGGCAGCAGCAGCCCGTTGAACGCGCCGGCGAAGACCAGCAGCGTGGTCGGGGCGGCGCCGAGGAGGAGGAAGGCCAGCGTGGTGACCGCGATGAAGCCGACCACCAGCAGCGTGCGGGTGCGGTCGCTGGTGCGGGTGCGGGAGGTGACGAAGGAGATCGTGGTGTAGGAGGCGCCGATGACGCTGGTGATGGCCGCGGCCCACAGCACGACGCCGAAGACCCGCAGCCCGACCTCGCCCGCCGCCGCCTGGAAGGCGTTGGCCGCCTGGTTCTCGGTGCCCAGGTCGGCACCACCGGCCACCACGCCGAGGATGGCGAGGAAGAGGACGACCCGCATGATCCCGGTGATCACGATCCCGGTGACCGAGCCGCGGGTGATGTCGCGGACGTGCTCCCGGCCGGTGACCCCGGAGTCGAGCAGCCGGTGCGCGCCGGCGTAGACGATGTAGCCGCCGATCGTGCCGCCGACCAGCGTGGTGATCGCCAGGAAGGAGACCTCCTCCGGGAGGACGACGTTGCGCAGTGCCTGGCCCACCGGCGGGCCCGAGGTGATCGCGATGTAGGCGGTCAACGCGATCATCAGCAGGCCGAGGACGACGACGATCCGGTCGACGGCGACGCCTGCCCGGCGGCTGAGGAAGATGCCGATGGCGATGACGGCGGAGATGGCGCCGCCGATCCTCGGGTCCAGCCCGAGCATCGCGTCCGTGCCGAGACCCGCGCCGGCGACGTTGCCGATGTTGAACACCAGCCCGCCGATCAGCAGGAAGGCGGCCATCACCCAGCCGAGGCCCGGGGCGACGAGGTTGCCCAGCTCCTGGGCCCGCCGGCCGCTCACGCCGATCACCCGCCACACGTTCAGCTGCAGCGCGATGTCGATGACGATCGAGACGGCGATCGCGAAGGCGAACGCCGCGCCCAGCTGGACGGTGAAGGTCGTCGTCTGGGTGATGAAGCCGGGGCCGATGGCCGAGGTGGCCATGAGGAACATCGCGCCGAGCAGGGTCGACCGCGTGCCCGCGGCCATGCGGCTGCTGGACGGAGCGGTGGTGGCGGGAGCAGGTTCGTGGCTCTGCGACATGGGCTTCTCCACGATGGCGGGGGTCCGACGCTAGGGGCCCCTGCAGGCAGCGGCAATGCGAGGCCGGACGGCGTTCCGTTGGCGGCGGCGACCGGCCGCTCGGGGACGATCATGGAGTCGGCGCGGCGACACGTGGGGCTCGTCCGCGTGTCACCCCCGTGGCTCCATGATCATCCGCGAGGTCGGACAGGGCAGTGGGCCAGGACAGCAGAAGGGGGACCTGCGGCCGAGCCGGGCGGGAGTGGGCGGAGGACCATGGGGGCATGACGATGCTGCTTCCAGCCGCCGATCCCGTCGGGGCGCGTGCGCAGTACCGCGCGGGCCTGGCCGTCCCGTCGTCCGGCTGGGCGCCCGGCTACACCCAGGCCAACCTCGTCGTCGTCCCGCAGGACTGGGCCTACGACGTCCTGCTGTTCGGGCAGCGCAACCCGAAGCCGGTGCCCCTGCTCGACGTGACCGACGCGGGGTCGACGTCCACCGCGCTGGCGCCGGGGGCCGACCTGCGCACCGACCTGCCCCGCTACCGGGTGTGGCGGGACGGGGAGCTGGTCGACGAGCCGACCGACGTGGTCGACCTGTGGCGCGACGACCTGGTCGCCTTCCTCATCGGGTGCAGCTTCAGCTTCGAGACGGCGCTGCTGGACGCGGGTGTGCCGGTGCGCAACATCGAGCAGGGCCGCAACGTGTCGATGTACCGCACCAACCGGGCGTGCCGCCCCGCCGGCCGGCTGTCCGGGCCGCTGGTGGTGTCCATGCGACCGGTGCCCGGCGAGCTGGTGGCCGCGGCGGTGCTGGTGACCGCCCGGATGCCACAGGTGCACGGCGCGCCGGTGCACGTCGGGGCACCCGAGGCCCTGGGCATCGCCGACCTCGGTGCGCCCGACTTCGGCGACCCGGTCGAGCCCGCCGAGGGCGACGTCCCGGTGTTCTGGGCCTGCGGGGTCACGCCGCAGGCGGCGCTCATGGACTCCCGGCCGCCGTTCGCGATCACCCACGCGCCGGGGCACATGTTCGTCACCGACGTCCCCGACGCGGTCTACCGCGCGACGTGACGACCGGCCCTTCGGCGCGTGACGGTGGCCCCCCTGCAGGGCCCCGCCGCGAGCTTGCGAGCGGTGGGGGGGCAGGGGGTCCTTAATCCGTGCCGGACTCCATCGCGGCGCGGTCGAGCAGCAGCTCGTCCTCGGCGACCGTCCCGCGGGAGGCGATGGTCTCCGCGCCCCCGGCGTCCATCGCGCCGATCAGCCCGGTGGAGGCGGCCTGCGCGGCGCCGATGAGCTGCGGGTGCCCGCTGCCGACCATGCCGAGGGCCGCGTACTGCTCGAGCTTGGCCCGGGAGTCGGCGATGTCGAGGTTCCGCATGGTGAGCTGGCCGATCCGGTCCGAGGGGCCGAAGGCGGAGTCCTCGGTCCGCTCCATCGACAGCTTGTCCGGGTGGTAGCTGAAGGCCGGGCCGGTGGTGTCGAGGATCGAGTAGTCCTCGCCGCGCCGCAGCCGGAGCGTGACCTCGCCGGTGACCGCCGTCCCGACCCAGCGCTGCAGCGCCTCCCGGAGCATCAGCGCCTGGGGGTCCAGCCAGCGGCCCTCGTACATGAGCCGGCCGAGCCGGCGGCCCTCGCTGTGGTAGGTGGCGAGGGTGTCCTCGTTGTGGATGGCGTTGACCAGCCGCTCGTAGGCCGCGTGCAGCAGGGCCATGCCGGGGGCCTCGTAGATGCCGCGGCTCTTGGCCTCGATGACCCGGTTCTCGATCTGGTCGGACATGCCCAGCCCGTGCCGGCCGCCGATCGCGTTCGCCGCGAGCACCAGGTCGACGGCGCTGTCGAACGTCTTGCCGTTCACCATCACCGGGCGGCCCTGCTCGAAGCCGATCGTCACGTCCTCGGGCTCGATGTCGACGTCCGGGTCCCAGAACCGCACGCCCATGATCGGCTGCACGATCTCCACGCCGGTGTCGAGGTGCTCGAGCGCCTTGGCCTCGTGGGTGGCACCCCAGATGTTGGCGTCGGTGGAGTAGGCCTTCTCCGCGCTGTCCCGGTAGGGCAGGCCGTGCGCGATCAGCCACTCCGACATCTCCTTGCGGCCGCCGAGCTCGGTGACGAAGTCGGCGTCCAGCCACGGCTTGTAGACCCGCAGCGAGGGGTTGGCCAGCAGGCCGTAGCGGTAGAACCGCTCGATGTCGTTGCCCTTGAAGGTCGAGCCGTCGCCCCAGATCTGGACGTCGTCCTCGAGCATGGCGCGGACCAGCAGCGTGCCGGTGACCGCGCGGCCCAGCGGGGTGGTGTTGAAGTAGCTGCGGCCGCCCGAGCGGATGTGGAACGCCCCGCAGGTCAGGGCCGCCAGGCCCTCCTCGACCAGCGCCGCACGGGCGTCGACGAGCCGGGCGACCTCCGCGCCGTAGGCGGCGGCGCGCCCGGGCACCGAGCCGATGTCGGGCTCGTCGTACTGGCCGATGTCGGCGGTGTAGGTGCAGGGCACCGCGCCCTTGTCGCGCATCCACGCGACCGCCACGGAGGTGTCGAGGCCGCCGGAGAAGGCGATCCCGACGCGTTCGCCGACAGGCAGGGAGGTGAGCACCTTGGACACCCGAAGAAGTATGCACGACCGTGAATGGTCATGCGTCGGCGGGTCCACCAGGTGCGGGACGCCTCGGCCACGTCACGTCCGGACGACGTCGTAGCGGATGCAGACGAACTCGCCGTTGACCGCCTCCTCGGTGCGGACCAGCTCCAACCGGCGCGGCAGCAGCGGCGCGCCGCCGCCGAGGGTCACCGGGGCGATGGACACGACCACCTCGTCGAGCAGGCCGCGGTCGGCGAACTGGCCGGCGAGGTCGCCGCCGCCGACGACCCACACGTCGCGGTCCCCGGCGGCCGCGACCATCTCCGCGTGCACCTCGGCGACGTCGGCGGCGGTGAACCGGACGTCGGCGCCCGGGGGAGCGGGGAACTGCCGGTGGGTGAGGACCCAGGCCGGGACGGTGTAGGCCCACGCCCCCGGGTCGTGCTCCTGCACCCACTGGTAGGTCGTCGCGCCCATGACCAGCGCGCCGACCCGCTTCTCGAACTCCGCGTACCCCATCGGGCCGTGCTCGTCGGAGTGCCGGGAGAGCAGCCAGTCCAGCGAGTGGTGCTCGTCGGCGATGAAGCCGTCGAGGCTGGTCGCGGTGTAGTAGACGGTGCGCGTCATCGGTCCCTCCTGGTCAGCCACTCGATGGGGTCCCCGGTGTCGACGGCCAAGCCGGCGTCCCGGAGCAGGTGGCGCACCAGCAGCCGCCGGTGCGCCGAGAACGTGAGGACGTGGGCCACGACGCTGCCGAGGACGAACGTCTCCGGCGGCTCGCACAGCGCGTCGACGAGCCGGTCGCCCCAGGCGCCGCGGCGGGCGACGTCCCGGACGGCGGCCAGCCAGCGGGGCGCCACAGCGTCGTGCCGGGCCAGCAGGGACGGCGGGTCGTCGGGGCCGCGGGCGGGGGAGCCGGCGCCCTCGATCGAGGCCAGCCACACCTCCTTGGCCCACACCAGCGCGCCCAGCACGGCGGCCACCGACTCCTCCGGGCCGTCCCAGGCCAGCACCGACAGCCCGGGCAGCCGGGTCCGCCGGTACTCGTCGTCCGGAAGGGCCTTCGCGACCTCGAGCAGGGCGCGGGTGTCCTCGACGTCGTGGTGCACCAGCAGGGCGGTCACCTCGTCCGGTGTGCCGCGCCGGCCCTCGTCGGCGACCCACAGCGAGGTCGGCGGGTGGAAGTGGATGCCGTTGGGTGCGGGCAGCCAGTGCTCGTCGCGGGTGCGCGGGTGGCCGTCGTCCGACGTGCCGGGGGAGCGGCCGTAGGCGCGGGCGAACGCGCGGGCGAAGCCCTCCACCGACTCGTAGCCGGCGGCGAAGGCGGCCGCCGTGACGCTCGACCCCTCGCGCAGCTGCCACGCCGCCCGCTCCAGCAGCACCCGTCGTCGCAGGGCCACCGGCGGCTCCCCGGCACCCCGGCTCACCTGCCGGGCGAAGTACCAGGGGCTGGCGAAGGCGTCGCCGGCCATGTCGGGCAGCGTGCGGTTGTCCTCGTCGAGGACGGCGTCGAGCAGTTCGCGGAGGCGGTCCCGTCCGGGGAGGGGGTCGTCGTCGGCCACGTCAGCGAGTCTGGTTGGGGACGGCGCTCCCGCGCCCGACCGTTCTTGCCCTCCTGCCCCACTGCCGGCCCGGTGTCATGTGGAGGCCGCGGCGGAGCGGGTGCCCGACCCGGCCGCGGTGGACCTGGCGGCGACCGTCCTCGGTCTCACCCCCGGGCGCTGACCGGCCCGCCACGCAGGGGTTCGCGGCGACGTCCGCACTGCACCGTCAGCGCAGCGCGAGCCCCCGCCCGGGGCGCGGCTGTCCGGGTCCAGGCCGAGCTAGCGGAGCAGGTCGGCGTCCCGCCCGCCCGTCCGGCCGGCGGACGCGGGCGCTCCGGGGGCTGGAGGGTTGCCGCCCGGCCGGGCCGGGCAGGAGGCCGGCATGACGACGAGGATCGGCCTGGTCGGGGCCGGGTTCATCGCCGGGCGGCACGTCGACGTGCTCACCTCCATCGAGGGCGTGACCGTCGCCGGGATCGCCGACCCGCGCGCCGACCGGGCCGAGGTGCTCGCCGCCCGCGCGGGGGCGGCGGCCTACGCGCACTGGGCGGACCTGCTCGACGTGGAGCGGCTCGACGCGCTCTGGGTCTGCGTCCCGCCGCACGCGCACGGCGAGGTGGAGACGGCGGCCGTCGAGCGCGGATTGCCGCTGTTCGTGGAGAAGCCCCTCGCGACCGACCTCGGCACCGCGGCGGCGCTGGCCGACCGGATCGACGCCGCCGGGCTGCTGACCGCGGTCGGCTACCACTGGCGCTACCTCGACACCCTGGAGCTGGCCCGCGAGCTGCTCGCCGGGGCGCCGGCCCGCCTGGTGCTCGGCACGTGGCTGGACCGGGCGCCGCGGGTCGACTGGTGGGCGCGGCAGGACGGCTCGGGCGGGCAGACCGTCGAGCAGGCCACCCACCTCTTCGACGTCGCCCGGGTGCTGGTCGGGGAGGTCGAGGCCGGCTGGGCCACCGGCTCGCGCTCGCCCGACGGGCCCGGCGACATCCTCGACGTCTGCACCGCCGCGCTGCGCTTCGACAGCGGCGCGGTCGGGTCCTTCTCCAACAGCTGCCTGCTGCCCCGCGCGCACCGGATCGGCGTCGAGCTGGTCGCCCCGGGCCTGGGCCTCTGGCTCACCGAGCACCAGCTCGTGGTCACCGACGACGACGGCGAGCGGGTGGTCGACCGCGACGTCGACCCCTTCGAGGCCGAGGACCGCGCCTTCGTGGCAGCCGTCCGCGGCGAGGGGGACGACGTCCGGACGCCGTACCGCGAGGCGCTGCGCACCCACCGGCTGGCGGTTGCCGTGGCCACCGCGGCCGCCGACGGCGGGACGGTGCGGCTGTGAGCGGACAGAGGAGTGAGCATCGCAGCGAGCGCCAGCGAGCGAGGAGCGGAGCGCCTCGCGGTAGCGAACGGGGGACATCGTGAGCCGCGCGGTCCGCACCATCGGCGTCGCCGCGCCCGGACAGCCGGCGATCCTGGACGTCGACGAGCCCGACCCCGGTCCCGGGCAGGCCTGGGTGCACACCGAGTGGAGCGGGATCAGCGCCGGCACGGAGGTCGCGCTGGTCCGCGGCACCGACCCGCACCACCTGCTGCACTGGGACCCCGAACTGCGCTCGTTCGACGATGTCGGGCCGCCGGCCGCCTACCCGGTGACCGGGCTGGGCTACATGGAGGTCGGCCGGGTCACCGAGAGCCGCACCCCCGATCTCGAGGAGGGCCGGCTGGTCGCGATGGCCTACGGGCACCGCACCGGCACCTGCGCCGACCCGTCGGTCAAGCCGGTCATCCCGGTGCCCGACGACCTCGACCCGCTGCTGGGCGTCTACCTCGCGCAGATGGGCCCCATCTGCGTCAACGGCCTGCTGCACGCCGCCGCCGACGTCGCCGGACCGCGCGCGGGCGTCGACGCCGGGGTGCGCGACCGGCACGTGCTGGTCACCGGCGCCGGCGTCATCGGGCTGCTGACCGCGATGCTCGCCGTCCGGCACGGCGCCGCGGACGTCGTCGTCGCCGAGCCCTCCGCCGAGCGGCGGGCGGTCGCCGAGGCGCTGGGGTTGACCACCCTGCCCGACCCTGCCGCTGACGAACCCGCCCACCCGGCGTGGCGGGCGGTCAAGGAGCGCTGGCGGCACGGGCCGGGGGACGCCGGCGCCGACGTCGTCCTGCAGTGCCGCGGACACGACGCCGCGCTGGCCACCGGGCTCAAGGCGCTCCGCCCGCAGGGCACCGTCGTCGACCTCGGCTTCTACCAGGCCGGCGCCGAGGCGGTGCGGCTCGGCGAGGAGTTCCACCACAACGGCCTGGCCGTGGTGTGCGCGCAGATCAGCCGGGTGCCGCCCGGCATGGCCGGCGCCTGGCCGCGGACGGCGCTGGCGCAGGTCACCCTCGACCTGCTGCGCGAGCGGGGGCCTGACATCCGGACCCACGTGGTCACCGACGTGCTGCCGTTCGAGGAGGGCCCCCGGCTGCTGGCCGACCTCGCCGGCCGGCGGCTGGCAGCGCCACCGCTGCAGGCCGTGCTGCGGTTCTGACACCGTGCGGGTGCTGCTCGTCGGCAACCACTGGACCCAGGGGCCCGGCGGTGCGGAGACGATGCTGGTCCTCACCGCGGACCTGCTGCGGGCGGCCGGGCACGAGGTGGTGCCCTTCGCCGTGGCCGAGGAGCGCACCCTGCCCACGCCGGTGCGCTCGGCCCTGCCGCCGGCGGCGGGGGCCGGCGCGCGCACCCGGTTCGGCGAGGCCTGGGCGGGCGTGTGGTCGCCGTCGGCGTACCGGGCGCTGGCGCGGGTGGTCGACGAGGTGCGGCCGGACGTCGCGCACGTGCACCACGTCTTCGAGCGGCTGACGCTCTCGGTGCTCGACGCGCTGCAGGGCCGGGGCGTCCCGACGGTGATGACGCTGCACGACTACAAGCCGGTGTGCCCGAACTTCCGGCTGTTCACCGAGGGCGCGCCGTGCACCCGCTGCCTGTCCGGCGGCTACTGGCAGGTGGTGCGGCACCGCTGCCTCGAGGGCTCGCCGTGGCGGTCGGTCGCCGCGGCGGTGGACTCCTACGCCGCCCGCGCCCGCGGCGTCTACGACCGGGTGGACCGGTTCGTGGCGCCCAGCGCGTTCCTCCGCGACCGGGTGATCGAGGGCGGCCTGCCGGCCGACCGCGTCGAGGTGCTGCCCAACCCGGTGGTGGCGGGGTCCCCGCGGCCGGCGCGCGCCGAGCCGCCTGCCGTCCTGTACGCCTCCCGGCTGGTCGCGGAGAAGGGGGTGCACACGCTGCTGGACGCCGCCGCGCGGCTGCCGGCCGGCGTGCGGGTGCGGCTGGCCGGGTCCGGGCGGCTGGAGCGCGCGGTGCGTGCCCGCGTCGTGGCGGAGGGGTTGCCGGTCGACGTCCTGGGCCCGCTGCCGCCCGACCGGGTCGCCGCCGAGCTCCGAGCCGCGGCGGTCGCCGTGCTGCCGGCGCTGTGGTGGGAGAACTGCCCGATGGCGGTGCTCGAGGCCGCGGCGCAGGGAGTGCCGGTGGTGGCCGCCGCGGTGGGCGGCGTCCCCGACCTGGTGGACGACGGCACCACCGGGCTGCTGGTGCCACCCGGGCACGCCGCCGCGCTGGCCGGCGCGCTCACCCGGCTGCTGTCGGACCCCGCGGAGGCCGACCGGCTGGGTCGTGCAGGGTGGGCGCGGGTCCGCTCCCGGCACGACCCCGCGGCGCACGTGGCGGCGGTGCAGGAGGTCTACCGGCGTGTCGCCCGGTGAGTCGTTCCGGACTCCCTTGTCCCGCAACAGGGGAGGCGGGACCCTGCCTCCATCGTCGCTGACGCCGGGTGGACCGGGCTGCCGCGGCGGCTCGGGGAGTGGGTCGTCATGAAGTGGGCGGCTATCGTCGTGCTCGGTTTCGTGCTGGAGGTCGGGGCGGTCATCTGGCTGGCGCGGGCCAACACCGCCCGGTGGGAGCGCGACCACCGCGCCGCCCGGGCGGCGATCAGAGCGCGCGAGGAGGCGGGGCTGCGGCTGCGGGCGGCGGCACTCGTGGCGCAGCACGTGCCGCACCCGCACCTGGTGCACCTGCCGCACGTCCACCTGCCGCCGCGCGTGGTCGACCGGCTCGCGCACACCCGCGGCACCCTGCACCGCCCGCACCTGCACCTGCCGCACCTGAACCTGCACCTGCCCTGGCGTCGCACGGAGGTGTCCGAGGCGCCGGCGGCCGGGCCGGACGACGTGAGCACGTCGTCGCAGGAGCAGCCCACGCCGTAGCCGCACGGTCCGGGCCGCGGTGTGTGCACGCACCGCCGTCCGGATGCGCTCGGGCTCGCGATGCGTGCACACGCGGCGCCCGACCCCGGCAGCCGACGACCGGGCCGCGCACGTCCGGTGCGGCAGGCTGCCGCGGCAGACGCCGGACGAGGAGGTGGGCGTGACGCCCGAGGACGACCGCACCGAGCCGCCGCTCACCGGGGACAAGGGCACGCTGCTGACCGGCTTCCTGCGGTTGTACCGGCAGACGCTGGCCTGGAAGTGCGCAGGCCTGACGCCGCAGCAGCTGGCGACCCGCGCCGTCCCCACCTCGGAGCTCACCCTGCTCGGTCTGGTCCGCCACCTCGCGGCGGTCGAGACCGGCTGGCTGGTCGGTTTCGGCGGGCTGCCGGACGACCTCTGGCCCGACATGGTCCGCGACCGCGACGAGCAGTTCCGGGTCGACCCGGGCACCGTCACGCAGGACGACGTCGACGCGGCCTGGGCGACCTGGCACGCCGTCACCGAGGCGGTCGGCACGGTGGTCGACCGCCTCCCGCTCGACACCGCGGACCGGCCGTGGCGCCGGGACGACGAGTTCTCGCTGCGCTGGATCCTGCTGCACCTGGTCGAGGAGTACGCGCGCCACAACGGCCACGCCGACCTGCTGCGCGAGGCCGTCGACGGCGTCACCGGCGAGTAACCGGCCGCCCGCTACGCCGGGAAGGGAAGGGGCAGGTCCGCGGTCTCGGGGCGCACCCGCGGCCGCTGCGCCCCCCGCTCCGCCCACCGCGCGGCCCGGCGCGCCGCCTCGTGCCGGTCGGCCGCGCGCCGCGCGTGCAGCGCCCGGGCCTCCGCCGTGCCTGGCGCCTCCAAGCCGTCGGCGGTGAGACGGCAGGCGCTCAGCCGCACCCAGCGCGTCCCGCCGCCGACGTCCCGGACGCCGACGAGGAGGCCGGTGCCGTGCCGCCGGACCGCGTACGCGACGCCCCGGACGGCGAGCTCGGTGTCCCCGGCCGCCTCGGCCGCGGGCCCGTACAGCCAGGTCACGTGCCGCACCCGTCGGCGGCACCGGTCGTCGCGCTCGCGCCAGGCGGTGTCCCCGACCGGCGCGAGCTGGACCACGACCGCGCTCCCGACCTCCGGCACAACGACGAGCAGGCCGCCGCTCCCGGGGACCTCCTCGAACCGCGGGCGGAGACCCTCCGCGGCGAGCCACGCTCCCAGGGCCCGCCGGTGGCGGAGCGACTCGTACGCCGGCCCGGCGTCGGACGCGGCGAAGGCGCAGGGCACCTCGCCGGTGTGGCGGAAGCGCGGCCGGGCGCCGTCCCGCACCTCCAGGACGAGCCGGCCGCCGCAGCCGCCGGCCTCGCGGGAGCACCAGAAGTCGCTGCCGGGGCGTAGGCCGAGCACGCGGGCGGCTGTCCCGTCCTCGGGCAGCGCGACGGCGGCCGTACCCGCCGGCCCATCGGTCACCGCCCACCGCAGCTCGATCACCACGCCGCGACGGTAGGTGCGGGGTCCGACAGGAATCAGCGCGCCACCGAGCGGAACAGCTCGAGCACCCGGTCGGCGTGCGCGTCGAAGGTGTGCCGCTCGCGCACCGCCAGTGCCGCCGCCGCACCCCGCCGGGTCGCCAGCTCCCCGGCGAGGACGTCGGCCACGTCGTCGGCGGACCGGTAGAACAGCCCGGTCCCGTCGCGGCGCAGCACCCGCTCCACCGACACCACCGACCCGGGGTTGGCCTGCTGGAGCAGCGGCAGCCCGGCGGCGAGGTGGACCGGCAGCCGCGCGGGGGAGTTGAGGTCGTCCCAGGTCGCCCGCCGCAGGTCGCCGCCGTTGGCGCTGTCGAAGCGGTGCAGCCACCCGGCGTCGTAGCGCGACAGCTCGCACACCCACCCCTCCGGCCCGACCGGCGGGTGCACGTGCACGAACCCCGGCGCGGCGGCGAGCGCGGCGTCGAGCCAGCCGGTCCACGAGCCCTTCGGCCCCGGCGCCCGCACCTGCCCGTAGAGGTGGGTGTGCACGCCGCGCGCGGCCAGCGCGAGCACCCGGTCGAGGTCCAGCCCCGAGGGCCGGCCGGCGACGACGGTGTGCGGCTGCCCGTCGGTGTCCGAGAGCTTCGGGGTCAGCGGCGCGTCCAGCCAGTCCCGCTTGGGCAGGTCGCCGTCCAGCACGCCGAGCCGGGTCGGGTCGACCCGGCCGGACAGCGCGAGGGCGAACCAGTCGCGCTCCTCCTCGGTGGCGAACAGGGACGCCGAGGCCCGCGTCACCAGGTCGGCCAGCAGCGGCCACTCGCCGCGGACGGTGCTGCGCTGCGGCGCCTCCTTGAACGTCCACACGAACGGCAGCTCCGGGAACGCCGACTGCACCCCGTGCGCGAACGGCACCGCCCGCCAGTTCAGCTGCGCCCACACCACGTCGGGCGCGAGCTCCCGCACGGCGTCGTGCCACCGGTCGCGGGGGAGGTCGGGCACGTGCCCGAACGGCAGCGGGCCCACGGTGGCGTCACCCAGGCCGTCGGTCGTCCAGAGCCCGGTCAGCCGGGTGCCGCGCTCGGCCAGGGCCAGCACCCGCTCGGGGTTGAGCGCGAGCTCCCCGACCAGGAGCACGGACAGCCCGTCGGCCGGGTACTCCCGCGACCGGAACCGCGCGTACCGGGCGACCTCGTCGACGTCCCCGCCGTCGGTGGAGGAGAAGCGCAGCGGCTCGCGCACCCGGTAGCGGCTGCGGAAGACGTTCAGCCCGCCGTCCCGCGACTCGCGCAGCGCCGCGGAGCGCTGGCCGGGGTGACGGGTCCACGCGCAGGTGACCCGGCCGGTGTCCGCCGTCCGCCCCCGGGCCCGCAGCCGGTCCCACATCAGCCGGCCCAGGTCGTCGGTCTCCAGCTCGGCCCGCTCGGTCCACCGGTCGGCGGTGACCCGGTGCGCCACCTGCACCAGCTGCTCGTAGGGGCTGTCCGGGGGCTCGGCGAGGCCCGACCGCGCCAGGACGACACCCGGCTCGGCCAGGCAGTCGAGCAGCGCGGCGAGGTGGTCGGGGGACCAGACGTCGTCGGCCGGGAGGTAGGCGACCAGCGGGGTGTCCAGTGCGTCGAGCCCCGCGTTCAGCGTCGCGCCGAGCCCGCGGTTGTCCGGCCACCGGACCAGCCGGACCCGCGGGTCACCCAGCCCGCGCACCGCGTCGGCCACCGCCGAGGGGTCCGGTGAGCCGTCGTCGAGCACCAGCGCCGTCCAGTCGGCGCGGGACTGCGCGCGCAGGCCCTCGAGCGCGCGGGGCAGGAAGGCGGCCTGGTCGTACACCGGCAGGAGCACGCCGACCGCCGTCACGCCACCGCCTCCAGCGCGTCCCCCTCCCGCACCCGCGCGTAGACGGCGGCCACCCGGGCGGCCAGCCGTGGCCAGGCGTACTTCGCGGCCCGGGCGCGCGCCCCCGCCGACAGCCGGGTCCGCAGGCCGGGGTCGGCGGCCAGCAGGTCCAGCGCCGCGGCCAGCGCGTCGACGTCCCCGGGCGGCACCAGCAGGCCGGTCTCCCCGTGCCGCACCACCTCGGGGATGCCGCCGACGTCGCTGGCCACCACCGGCAGCCCCGAGGCCATGGCCTCGGTCAGCACCGAGCCCATCTCCTCGTAGGCCGAGGGCAGCACCAGCACGTCGAGCGAGGCCAGCACGGCCGGGACGGCGGCGTGCTCGACGAACCCGGTGAGGTGCGTCCGCGGCAGGCCGGCCGCGAGCGCCTGCACCCGCTCGCGGTCGGGCCCGTCGCCGACGACGACGAGGGACGCCGGTTGGCGCATCCGCGGGAACGCCTCGACCAGCCGGTCGGCCCGCTTCTGCGGGGCCAGCCGCCCGACGTAGCCGATCCGCGGCCGGCCGACCCCGCGGAAGACGTCGGCGGAGTTCCCGGGGAACAGCGCCGGGTCGAAGCCCGACGGGATCGTGTGCACCCGGCCGGCCGGCAGGCCGTCGGCAGCCAGCGCGGCGGCGGTCCGGTCGGTGAGGACGACGACCGCGTCGGCCCGGCGCAGCGCCGACCGCTCGACCCACCCGCCGAGCCCCCGGAGCAGCCGGGTGCGCAGGCCCCGGCCGGTGAGCGTGTGCCCGACGCTGCAGTGGACGGTGACCACCAGCGGGCAGCGGTGCCGCCGCGCGGCGAGTCGGGCCAGCGGCAGGGTGGCGAGGTCCTCGCCCTGGTGCGCGTGCACGACGTCCACCGGCCGCGCCGGCCGCCGCAGGACGACGCGCAGCGCGTCGAGCGCCCAGAGCTGGCGCAGCCGCGGGAGCGGCAGCCCGGTGCGGTGGACGACGGCGGCGCGGCCCATCGGCACGGCCCCGCGCCGGCCGGCCAGCCGCGAGGTGACCACCGTCTGCACGTGCTCCTGGGCGTCCAGGCAGCGGGTCAGCGCGGCGGTGTGGTTCTGCATGCCGCCGATCGGGTCGAAGCGGGTGGCGCGGGGGTCGACGGCCCGGCCGCCCGCGGGCAGCGGCTCGAACACGCTGCACAGCCGCAGTACGTGGACGGGGCGCACGGGACCTCCGGGTTGGACCGACTCCACCGACGTCGGCAGGACCCGCAGTGAAGCAGAGTTGCGGCGGCGTCGCCGCCGGGGAGGATGCCGCAGGTGACCGCCCCCCTCACCGACCCGGCGGTGCGCCGGGTCGCCCTGGTGCGGCTGCGCGTCGGTCTGGGCGACCTGCTCTGCTCGCTGCCCGCGCTGCGGCGGCTGCGCGCCGCCCGGCCGGACCTGCACGTCGGCCTCGTCACCTGGCCGGAGACCGCCGCGGTGGTGGGGCGGATGGGGGACGCCGTCGACGAGCTGCTGCCCTTCCCCGGGGCCGACGACGTCCCCGACCGCCCGCCCGGCCGGGAGCCGGACCCGGCGTCCTGGGCGGCGTTCACCGCGGCGGCGGCCGAGCGGCGCTTCGACCTGGCGCTGCAGGTGTACGGCGACCGGCCCGCCGCCAACCGGGTCACCGCGGCACTGGGCGCCCGGCTGGTCGGCGGATTCGCCCCGACCGGCTGGGATCCGCCGCCGGGCACGGAGCACCTGCACCTGCGCTACCCGGTAGCCCTGCACGAGGCCGAGCGGCACACCCGGCTGTTCGAGCACCTTGGCCTGCCGCCGGCCGGCCCGCCCGCGATGGCCTTCCCGCTCACGCCCGCCGACGCGACCGAGCACGCGGCGACGCTGGCCCGCACCGGCCTGGTGCCCGGCGGCTACGCCGTCCTGCACCCGGGCGCCTCCTCGCCCACCCGCAGGTGGCCGGCCGAGCGGTACGCCGCGGTCGGCGACGCGCTGGCCGCCGATGGGCTGACCGTCGTCGTCACCGGCGGGCCGGGGGAGCGGGCGGTCGGCGCGGCGGTGGTCGCCGCGATGCGCGCCCCGGCGGTCGACCTCACCGGCGCCACGAGCCTCGGCGGGCTGGCCGCGCTGCTGCGCGACGCCGCGGTGCTGGTCGGCAACGACACCGGCTCGGCGCACCTGGCCGCCGCGGTGGGCGCCCGCAGCGTCACCGTCTTCCTGCCCGGCGACCCGGTCCGCTGGGCGCACCCCGGCCCGCGGCACCGCGCGCTGGTCGCCGACGTGCCGTGCGCGCCGTGCCCGCACCTGGTCTGCCCGATCGACTTCCGCTGCGCCGACTCGGTGCGGCCCGCGGACGTGCTCGCCGCCGCCCGCGACCTCGCCCGCGGGACCGTCGCGTGAACCGGGTCTCGCTGGTCTGCGACTCGGAGAACTGGGGCGGCGCCGAGGTCTACCTGACCCACCTGCTCCGCCGCGCCGGCGACCAGGGCTGGACGGCGTCGCTGGTCTGCGCCGGGCCGCTGGCCGCCCGCTTCGGGCCGCTGCTGCCGCCCGACCGGATCGCCGCCGTCCCGCTGGCCCGGCACTCGGCTGCCGCGCCGGCGGTGCGGGCCGCGCTGGCCGCCCAATGCCCGGACGTCGTGCTGGTCAACCTCGTCGACCCCGGGTCCAACGCGGCGGCGGTGGCGGCGGCGCTGGAGGTGGCGCCCACGGTCGGCGTGCTGCACCTGCCCGGCGACGCCGGCGCGGGGGAGGAGCGGGCACACCTGGCCGGGCTCTACGGCGCGATGGCCGCCGTCCTGACCCCGGCCGTCGGCGCCCGCGACCAGCTCGTCGCCGACCTGCGGGTGTCCGCGGACCGGGTGCACGTCGTCCCCAACGGCGTCGACGTGCCGGGTGCCCCGTCCGGCCCCGCGGGCAACGCGGTGCCGCGGGTCGGCGCGCTGGGCCGGCTGACCGCGCAGAAGGGCCTGGACGTGCTGATCGACGCCGTCCGCGAGCTGACCGCGGGCGGCGTGCCCGTCGAGGTGGTGGTGGGCGGCGAGGGGCGCGACGGCGACCGGCTGCGCGCCGCGGCCGTCGGCCTGCCGGTCACCTTCTGCGGCTTCGTCGACGACGTCCGCGGCTTCCTCGCCGGCCTCGACGTGTTCTGCCTGTCCTCCCGGCGCGAGGCGCTGCCCCTGGTGCTGCTGGAGGCCATGGCCGAGGGGCTGCCGTGCGTGGCCACCGACGTGGGGGACGTCGCGCCCGCGGTCGGCGCCGACGCGGTCGTCGTCCCGCCGGAGGACCCCGGCGCGCTGGCCGCGGCGCTGGCCGGCCTGCTTGCCGACCCGGCCGCCCGCGCGGAGCTGGGACGGCGCGCGCGAGCCCGGGCGGTCGCCGAGTCCGACGCCGGCCTGATGGCCCGCCGGACGTTCGACGTCCTGGCCCGGGCCGCGCGTGTGCCCGCGACCGGAGCGGGGAACGGCCAGCAGCGGGAGAGTTGACGCGCGCGGGGCCCGCCGAGCCCCGCACCACCGAGAGGACGCCGCTCATGGCCATCGCCACGATCAACCCCGCCACCGGCGAGACGCTGCAGACCTTCGAGCCGCTGTCGGACGAGGCCGTCCAGGAGCGGGTCGGCCGCGCGGCCGCCGCGTTCGACAGCTACCGGCTGACCACCCCGCAGCAGCGGGCCGGCTGGCTGCGGGCCGCCGCCGACGTGCTGGACGCCGACGCCAAGAGCGTCGCGGAGCTCATGACCACCGAGATGGGCAAGACGCTGGCCTCGGCGCAGGCCGAGGTGGCCAAGTGCGCCAAGGGTCTGCGCTACTACGCCGAGCACGGCGAGCAGATGCTGCAGCCCAAGCCCGCGGACGCGGCCGCGGTGGGCGCGGTCGAGGCCTACGTCGTCCACCAGCCGCTGGGCGTGGTCCTGGCGATCATGCCCTGGAACTTCCCGCTCTGGCAGGCGATCCGCTTCGCCGCCCCGGCGCTCATGGCCGGCAACGTCGGCCTGCTCAAGCACGCCAGCAACGTGCCGCAGACGGCGCTCTACCTGGAGGAGCTGTTCCGCAAGGCCGGCTTCCCCGACGACGTGTTCCAGACCCTGCTCATCGGGTCCGGCGCGGTGGAGCAGGTGCTGCGCGACGACCGCGTGGTGGCCGCGACGCTGACCGGCAGCAACGCCGCGGGGGAGTCGGTGGCCCGGATCGCGGGTGACGTCATCAAGAAGACGGTGCTCGAGCTGGGTGGGTCCGACCCCTACATCGTCATGCCCTCGGCCGACCTGGAGCGGGCCGCGGACGTCGCGGTCACCGCCCGGTGCCAGAACAACGGGCAGAGCTGCATCGCCGCCAAGCGGTTCTTCGTGCACGCCGACGTCGCCGAGGAGTTCACCCGGCTGTTCGCCGAGAGGCTGGCCGCGCTGACCGTCGGCGACCCGATGGCCGAGGACACCCAGGTCGGCCCGCTGGCCACCGAGTCCGGTGTCGAGGACGTCGAGCGGTACGTGCAGGACGCCGTCGAGAAGGGCGCCACCGTCGTGGTCGGCGGCAAGCGGGTCGACCGGCCGGGCTGGTTCTACGAGCCGACCCTGGTGACCGACGTGACCCCGGAGATGGGGATCTGGTCGGAGGAGGTGTTCGGCCCGGTCGCCGCGCTGCACACCGTCGCCGACCTCGACGAGGCGATCCGGCTGGCCAACGACCACGTGTACGGCCTGGGCTCCAACCTGTGGAGCGAGGACCAGGGCGAGCGGCTGCGGTTCATCCGCGACATCCAGTCGGGCATGGCGTTCGTCAACGGGATGACCACCAGCTACCCGGAGCTGCCCTTCGGCGGGGTGAAGCAGAGCGGCTACGGCCGCGAGCTGACCGAGGTCGGCATGTACGAGTTCACCAACGCCAAGACCGTGTGGATCGGCGCGCCCAGCAGCAAGCAGGGCGGTGGTGACACCGCCGCGGCCGCGAACGAGTGAGCCGCGTCGTCCTGGCGACCGCCTACGGAGGACCCGAGGTGCTCGCCGTCGTCGACCGGCCGGTCGGCGACCCCGGCCCCCGGCAGGCGCGGGTCGAGGTCCGCGCCGCCGGGGTCAACCCGGCGGACTGGAAGAGCTACACCGGGGCGTTCGGCACCGACCCGGCCGCGCTGCCGCGCCGCCTCGGCTTCGAGGTGTCCGGGGTGGTCACCGCGGTCGGGCCGGACGTCGACCTCGCCGTCGGTGACGAGGTCATCGGGTTCCGGGTCTCCGGCGGGTACGCCGCCGAGCTCGTCGTCCCCACGTCGGCGCTGGTGCCCAAGCCGGCGTCCCTGGGCTGGGCGCCGGCGGCCGGGCTGATGTTGACCGGGGCGACCGCGGTGCACGCGCTGACCGCGACCGACGTCGGCGAGGGCGACACCGTGCTGGTGCACGGCGCCGCAGGCGGGGTGGGCCTGATGGCGGTCCAGCTCGCGGCCCTGCGCGGCGCCCGCGTCATCGGGACGGTCGGCGACGGCGGCACGGACCTGCTGCGCCGGTTCGGGGCCGAGCCGGTGCGCTACGGCGACGGGCTCGCCGGCCGGGTGCGCGACCTCGCGCCGGACGGTGTGGCCGCCGCCCTGGACCTCGTCGGCACCGACGAGGCCGTCGACGTCTCCCTCGAGCTGGTCGCCGACCGGCAGCGGATCGCCACCATCGCCGCCTTCGACCGCGCCGGGAGCGAGGGCATCCGGGCGCTCGGCGGCGGGCCGGGTGCCGACCCCGGCACCGAGCTGCGGGACGCCGCCCGGCCGGAGCTGGCCGAGGCCGCCGGTGCCGGCCGGCTGGAGGTCGTCGTCGCCGCGTCCTTCCCGTTGGAGGAGGTGGCCGCAGCCCACCGGCAGGGGATGGCCGGCCACACCCACGGCAAGCTGGTGCTGGTGCCTTAGGTGTTCCGCGCGCCGGCGTTCACACTTCCTCGACGGGGAAGGTGCGGCTCGGCGTCACGAACTCCTCCTGCGCGGCGACCAGCAGGATCTCCCGCGACCGCGCCTGCTCGGTGGCGGCGAGCAGGCCGTGCACCGAGGCGGCGGCGGCGCCGAGCGCACTGCCCGCGTCCCGGCCAGCGAGCCAGTGGGCGAGGAACAGCGCGGCGATGGCGTCACCGGCGCCGTTGACCGACACGTCCAGCCGCGGGGTGCGCACCCGGAAATGCCGCCCGCCCTCGGAGGCGAGCAGGTCGACGGCGTCCCCGGGAGTGTCGTCGGTCTCCAGCGAGGTGGTGAGCACGACCCGCGGGCCGAGCGCGTGGACGGTGGCCACGGCGGCCTGCACCTCGTCGAGGGTCCGCGTCGCCGCCCCGGAGAGGAAGTCGAGCTCGAAGTGGTTCGGGGTGACGACGTCGGCGGCGGGGACGGCGACGTCGCGCATGAACTCGGGGATGCCGGGGCGGACGAAGACGCCGCGGCCGACGTCGCCGATGACCGGGTCGCAGCAGTAGACGGCCGCCGGGTTGGCCTGGCGCACCCGCTGCACGGTCTGGACGACGGCGTGCCCGATGTCGGCCGAGCCGAGGTAGCCCGAGAGGACGGCGTCGCAGGAGCCCAGCACGCCGCGCTCGGCGATGCCGTCGACGACCTCCTCGATCGCCTGACCGTCGAAGACCCGGCCCTTCCACTCGCCGTAGCCGGTGTGGTTGGAGAACTGCACGGTGTGCACCGGCCACACCTCGATGCCGAGTCGCTGCAGCGGGAAGACGGCGGAGGAGTTGCCGACGTGGCCGTAGGCGACGTGCGACTGGATCGAGAGGACGGCGACCATGGGGGAACGGTCGCACAGCACCTCCGCGGCGGCGACGGCCACGGGCCCGACCGGAGCAGGGCCGCCGCGGGGCTCCCGGCCTGCTGCGGAGGGCCCCGGCGCGGCGGGCAGGATGGCGGCATGGCACTGCTTCCTCCCACCCCTCCCGGCATCGTCGGCGTCGCCGGCCGCGTGGCCGAGCCGGTCGACGTCCGCAGCGCCGACCTGCGGCTGGGCGGGCGGCCGCTGCCGGTGCTCAGCCCCGCGCGGGTGTACGTCTGCGGGATCACGCCCTACGACGTGACGCACCTCGGGCACGCGGCGACGTTCGTGTGGGCCGACGTCCTCGGGTCGGTGCTGCGGCTGGCCGGGGCCGAGGTGGTGACCAGCCGCAACGTGACCGACGTCGACGACGTGCTGACCCGGGCCGCCGATGCCCGCGGCCGGCACTACGACGAGTTCGCGCTGGGCCAGGAGTTCGCCTTCGAGCAGGACATGCGGGCCCTCGGCGTCCGGCCGCCCACGCACGCGCCGCGCGCCCGGCACCACATCGCGCACGTGCAGCAGCTGGCCGCGGCGCTGCTGCGGGCCGGGCAGGCGTACGAGCGGGAGGGCCACGTCTTCTTCCGTGGTGCCGGGGCGGCGGCGTCGTCCGGGCTGTCCGCGGACCGGGCGCGCGAGCTGGCCGCCGAGTTCGGTGACGAGCCGGATGACCCGCTGCGCGAGGACCCGTTCGACGTGCCGGTCTGGCGGGCCTCCGGCGAGCGCGACCCGGCGTGGCCCTCGCCGTGGGGCTGGGGGCGGCCGGGGTGGCACGCGGAGTGCGCGGCGATGGCGACGGCCACGCTGGGCCACGGCGTCGACGTCCTGGTCGGCGGCGCCGACCTGGCGTTCCCGCACCACGCGCACCAGGTGGCGATGGCCGAGGCGGCCTCGGGCGTGGCGCCGTTCGCGCGCAGCCGGGTGCAGGTCGGGGCGGTCTCGCAGGACGGCGCGAAGATGGCGAAGTCGACGGGCAACCTGACGCTGGTCGCGGACCTGCTGCGGGTGACCACCGGTCCGGCGCTGCGGCTGCTCGTGCTGGACCGGCCGTGGTCGCAGCCGTGGGAGTACCGGCCGGAGCTGCTGGAGACGGCGTCCGGGCGGCTGGACGCGCTGTTCTCCGCCGCCGGCCGTCCCGGCTGGTCACCCGCGGCGAGCCGGGCGGTGGCCGACCGGCTGTTCGACGACCTCGACGTGTCCGGCGCCCTGGACGTCGCCATCAGCGACGGCGGAGATGCCGCCCGCCAGCTGGTGCGGGTGCTGGCGCTCGGCTGACGGTCGACCGCCTGCCGCCGCGAGGAGTCCGGCGAGCTCGCGGAGCCGTCCGACGCAGCGCCATTCGTGGACGCCGGTGAGCTCGGGGAGCAGTTCGGTCGAGGTCCTGCAAGCAGGCGCGTGCGACCGCCCGCTGTGCCCAATCGGGCCGGCCCCCGTCGTGCAGCCACGTTGTCACGACGCCGATCAGGTCGGCCCCTCCGCCTCCGTCTCGTCCGTGGACGCGGCGGCGCCGGGCTCACCCGGCTGCCGATCGGCCGCGGCCGGCCGGTCGGCGGCGAACGCGCCACCAGCTCCAGCTCGTGGGCGGCCAGCTCGGCTTTGAGCCGCTGCACCCGCTGCAGCTCGGCGGCCTTCTCCGCCGCCGTCCGCGACCACACCGGCAGCAGCTCGCCCAGCGACGGCACCGCGGTGACCGGCGGGCCGAACTCCGGCGACGGCGGCGCCAGGTCGGCCACCGTCAGCCCGACCACGAACTCCCGCCGAGGAATACGCCCCCCCACTAGGCCGGGGGTACGACAGTTCCGGGGCCCTGACCAGCGAGAACACCGACCGAGCACCCCCGCGCCACCGACGGAGGAGCCCGCCGCAGCGGGATGGGCGCGGTGCACCCATCCCGGCGAGTTGATCATGGGGTTGATGCCGTCGACACGCGCAGACGCGCCGCGCCGGATGGCAACAACCCCATGATCATCGCCAGGGCGGCCGAGACAGCGGCGCGACCCGCGGACGAACGGCGCACGGCGGCCGGTCGACGAGTCACCTCACCGCCGCGAGCGGCCCGGTGGGCGGACCCACCCGGCCCTGTGCGAGGAGACGGTTCAGGCGGCGCGCAGCGTGGACGGAGTGGCGGTCGGCTGGGCGGTCGGCTTCGACGGAACGACCCAGCGCATCTCCATGTGCCGGTGCCCGGAGGTGTCGACCACGGCCACCCAGCGACACTGCGGGCAAGGACTTGTACGCATTGGATCCACCTCTCGTTCACCTGTTGTTCACATTCTGGCACCAAGGACCTGATTGGGCACGATCGACATCCGGTACTGACCCGAACGAGTAACGCGGCTACAGCCAGCTGACGACGGAGGCGCCGATGCCGACGTGCAGCACCGCGCCCGGCACCACGCCGACGACGGTCCCGAGCGTGGCGGGCAGCCAGCGGATGCTCGACAGGCCGGCGGCGTAGCTGACGACCCAGAACGGCACGGGGCTCACCCGCGCGAGCGCGACGGCGAGCAGGCCGCGGTCCCGGAACAGCCGGTCGGCGCGGGCCAGCCGCGGGCCGGTGAGCCGGGCGACGGCGTCGCGCCCCAGGTGCCGGCCGAGGGCGAAGCCGCCCATGCCGCCGATCCAGCCGGCCAGCACGGCCACCCCGAGCCCCGCCGGGAAGCCCGCCGCGGCGCCCAGTAGGACCGACGTGGCGGTTCGCGGGACCGGCGTCATCAACGCACCGGAGACCGCGAGGACGACGGCGGTCCAGCCGAGGGGACCCGCGTCGTCCAGCCAGCCCCGCACCACCGGGACGCCGGGCCGCTCGATCGTCAGCGCCGCCACCGTCGCGGCGGCCAGCAGCACCGCCAGGACGGCGAGCCGCAGCCATGGCCGGGGGGTCGCCGGGCTCTCCGGCTCCGGTGGGGGAGAGCCGGGCCCGGGACGCACGCCGTCCACGCTACGGGCGCGGCCGGGGAACCCGGTTGCGGCCGCTGCGACGCTGACGGCGATGACCGACCGCCTGCTCGTCGACTTCTTCTACGCCCAGCAGTTGGGCCACGCCGTCGAGGCGCTGCAGTACTGCGTCGGGCACGCCGCCGCGGTCCCCGGACGGGAGGTGTCGGTGCTGCTCAACGCGGCCACCCCCACCGAGCTGGCCACCTGGTGCCCTGCGCTGTCGGCCGTATTCCCCGTCGACGGCCCGTTCCTCCAGGCCGACCCGGCCGCGGCGCAGCGGCTGGCCGCGGTCCCGCGCGACTGGGACTGGGTGGTCGACGACACCCGCCGCCACCAGCCCTTCCAGCTCGACCTCTTCCCGGGGATGCGCGACCACTACACGGCCTCCGACGCGCACCTGCGCCCCCGGACCGGCCGCTCGGTCGTCGGCGCCGCCGGCGTCGGGTACCTCCCGCACCAGCCGGTGCGCCTCGACCTCCCCGCCGCCGCCCGGGCCGGGGCTCCCCGCCGGGTCGGCGACGACGCCCGCCCGCGGATCGCCGTCCTCCCCGCCGGGTCCAGCGAGCCGTCCCTGTACCCCTCGGTCGCCTCCTGGCTGCTCGTCCTCGACGCGCTGGCCGACGCCGTCCCCGGCCTGCAACTCGTCCTGCTCGGCCGGCTGGCCCGGGACGAGCGCAGTTCCACCTCCTGGGGGCGGGCCGACGTCGACGCGCTGCTGGCCCACCGCTCCCGCCCGGTGGACTGCGTCGACGTCCCCCTCGCCGAGCAGCTGGCCGTGGTCGAGGCCTGCGACGTCCTGCTGGCCCCGCACTCCGGCTTCGGGATGGCCGCGCTGGCCGTCGGCACACCGTGGCTGGCGCTCTCGGGCGGGCGCTGGTTCGAGTACTGGGCGAACGCCGGCGTGCCGTTCCGGTCGGTGCTGCCTGACCCGGCCAGGTACCCGGCGTTCAGCCAGTTCGACCCGGCGGCCGTCGTCCTCGACGGGGACGACGGCCCGCGGACGCCGAGCATGACGCGCGACCGGGTGCGGGCGGACCTCGACCGCCTCGTCGCCGGCGCCCGCGAGCTGCTGGCCGGCGAGCTGACCCACGAGCGGGCGCTCGCCGAGTACTACCGCGACCTGCGTGCGACCATCGGCGCCGAGGCGATCTGGTCGATCGACGGCGTGCACGCGAGCCACCTCTGACGCGTGCACGATGGCCCGGTGGGAGAGAGCCGGCTGGTCAGGGACGCGACGATCGAGGACGCCGTGGCGTGCGCCGACATCTACGCGCCCTACGTCCGCGACACGGTGGTCTCCTTCGAGCTCGAGCCGCCGACCGCCGGCGAGATGGCCGCCCGCATCGAGGCCGCGCTCGCCCGGCACGCCTGGGTCGTCCTGGAGGACGGCGGACGCGTGGTCGGCTACGCGTACGGGACGACGTTCAACCCGCGCGCGGCCTACGACTGGGCCGCGTCGGTCAGCGTCTACACCGGGACCGGACGCCGCCGCACCGGCGCCGGCCGCGCCCTCTACGCCGCGCTGCTCGACCGGCTGGCCGGCCGTGGCCTCCGCACCGCGCTGGCCGGGGTCGCGCTCCCCAACGACGCCAGCATCGGCCTGCACACGGCGATGGGCTTCGAGCCGGTGGGCACCTACCGCCGGGTCGGCTGGAAGCTCGGCCGCTGGCACGACGTCACCTGGCTCCAGCGCCCGCTCGGCGACGGCCCGGTGCAGGACGGCGCCCCGCCCGCCCCTCCGAAGTGATCGTGGACAGGGCCGCGCCGCCGGGAGATACTAGGACGTCCAACTAAATCGGCGCGGGTCTGTCGCGCGTCCGACGCTGGGAGCGACATGCCGTCCGACCTGCACATCCCCACCCACCCGGTCCGCTTCGTCACCGCGGCGAGCCTGTTCGACGGCCACGACGCCGCGATCAACGTGATGCGCCGGCTGCTGCAGAGCCAGGGCGCCGAGGTGGTGCACCTCGGGCACGACCGCAGCGTCGACAGCGTCGTTCGGGCAGCGCTGGAGGAGGACGTGCAGGGCGTGGCGATCTCCTCCTACCAGGGCGGCCACGTCGAGTACTTCAGCTACCTGGTGGAGCGGCTGGCCGCGGCCGGCGCGGGGCACGTCAAGGTGTTCGGGGGCGGCGGGGGCGTGATCGTGCCCGAGGAGATCGCGCTGCTCCGCGAGCGCGGCGTGCGCATCTTCAGCCCCGAGGACGGTCAGCGCCTCGGTCTGCCCGGCATGATCAACGAACTGATCCGCGAGTGCGACGTCGACCTGACCCAGCAGCGCCCGGACGTCGAGGCCCTCCTCACCGGCGACCCCGCCGGCCTGGCCCGCGCGATCACCGTGCTCGAGTCCGGCCGCGACGCCCTGCTCGCGACCAGGATGCGGCAGGCGGCCGACGGCCGGACGGTGCCGGTCCTCGGCATCACCGGGACCGGTGGGTCGGGCAAGTCCTCGCTCACCGACGAGTTGCTGCGCCGGCTGCGCACCGACCAGGAGGACAAGCTGCGGGTCGCCGTCCTGGCGATCGACCCCACCCGGCGCCGCGGCGGCGGGGCGCTGCTCGGCGACCGGATCCGGATGAACGCCCTGGAGACCGGGGAGGGGTCGCACACCTTCTTCCGCTCGCTGGCCACCCGGTCGGCCGGTGCGGAGACCCCCGAGCACCTGGACGACGTGCTGTGCGCGGTCAAGGCCGCCGGCTTCGACCTGGTGATCGTGGAGACGCCGGGCATCGGCCAGGGCGACGCCGGCATCGTGCCGTTCTCCGACGTAGCGCTGTACGTGATGACGCCGGAGTTCGGCGCCGCCTCGCAGCTGGAGAAGATCGACATGCTCGACTTCGCCGACGTCGTCGCGATCAACAAGTACGAGCGCCGCGGGGCGGAGGACGCCCGGCGGGACGTCGCCCGGCAGATGGTCCGCAACCGCGAGGCGTTCGGGCAGCCGTGGCAGGCCATGCCGGTCTTCGGCACCAGCGCCGCCCGGTTCAACGACGACGGCGTGACCGCGCTCTACCAGCACCTGCTCGGCCTGCTCGTCGAGAAGGGGTTGCCCGCGGGCGCCGGCGTCCTGCCGCGGGTCGACGTTCCGGCGTCGTCCGGCCTCACCAGCGTCGTCCCCGCGCAGCGCGCGCGGTACCTCGCCGAGATCACCGAGGCCGTCCGCGGCTACCACGCGCGGACCGACCAGCAGGCCGCGCTCGTCCGCCGCCGGCAGCACCTGCGCACCGCCGCCGAGGTGCTGGACGGCGCGGCCGCCGAGGCCGCCTGCGCCGCGGTCGAGGCCGCCGACCGCGAGCTGCTGCCCGAGGTGCGCGAGCTGCTCGACGAGTGGCCGGCGCGGGTCGAGGCCTACTCCGGCGACGAGTACGTCTACACGGTGCGCGGGAAGGAGATCCGCACGCCGCTGACCCGCGAGACGCTGTCCGGGAGCCCGGTGCGCCGGGTCGCGCTGCCGCGCACGACCGACGACGCCGAGCTGCTGCGCTTCCTGCGCCGGGAGAACCTGCCCGGCGGCTACCCGTTCACCGCAGGCGTCTTCCCGTTCAAGCGGTCCGGCGAGGCCCCGGCGCGGATGTTCGCCGGTGAGGGCGACGCCTTCCGCACCAACCGGCGCTTCCAGATGCTGTCGGCGGGCAACGAGGCGACCCGGCTGTCGACGGCATTCGACTCGGTCACCCTCTACGGCCGCGACCCCGACCCGCGCCCCGACGTCTACGGCAAGGTCGGCACCTCCGGCGTCTCCATCGCGACGCTCGACGACATGGCGGTCCTCTACTCCGGGTTCGACCTCTGCGACCCGACCACGTCGGTCTCGATGACCATCAACGGCCCGGCGCCGGCGATCCTCGCGATGTTCCTCAACACCGCGATCGACCAGCGGCTGGACCGGTTCCGCGAGGAGGAGGGCCGGGAGCCCGACGCCGCCGAGACCGAGGAGATCCGGGCGTTCGTGCTGGCCACCGTCCGCGGCACGGTGCAGGCGGACATCCTCAAGGAGGACCAGGGCCAGAACACCTGCATCTTCTCGACCGAGTTCGCGCTGCGCTGCATGGCCGACATCCAGCAGTGGTTCATCGAGCACCGGGTGCGCAACTTCTACTCGGTCTCGATCTCCGGCTACCACATCGCCGAGGCCGGGGCGAACCCGATCAGCCAGCTGGCCTTCACCCTCGCCAACGGCATCACCTACGTCGAGGCCTATCTGGCGCGCGGCATGGCGATCGACGACTTCGCCCCCAACCTGTCGTTCTTCTTCTCCAACGGCATGGACGCCGAGTACTCGGTGATCGGGCGCGTGGCCCGCCGCATCTGGGCGGTCGCGATGAGGGAGCGCTACGGCGCCGGGTCGCGATCGCAGCAGCTGAAATACCACGTGCAGACCTCGGGCCGGTCGCTGCACGCGCAGGAGATGGACTTCAACGACATCCGCACGACGCTGCAGGCCCTCTGCGCCGTCTACGACAACGCCAACAGCCTGCACACCAACGCCTACGACGAAGCGGTGACGACGCCGTCCGAGCACTCCGTCCGGCGGGCGCTGGCCATCCAGATGATCATCGACAAGGAGTGGGGCCTGGCGGGCAACGAGAACCCGCTGCAGGGCTCGTTCGTCGTCGACGAGCTCACCGACCTGGTCGAGGAGGCGGTGCTCGCCGAGTTCGACCGGATCGCCGAGCGCGGCGGCGTGCTGGGCGCGATGGAGACCGGCTACCAGCGCGGCAAGATCCAGGACGAGTCGATGCTCTACGAGCACCGCAAGCACGACGGCAGCCTGCCCATCGTCGGCGTCAACACCTTCCTCGACCCGCACCGCGACGAGACCCCGCCGAAGCCGCTGGAGCTCGCGCGGGCCACCGAGGCCGAGAAGCAGTCGCAGCTGCAGCGGCTCGCGGACTTCCACGCCCGGCACGCCGACGAGGCCCCGGCCGCGCTGGCCGAGCTGCAGCGGACGGCCGCCGAGGGCGGCAACGTCTTCGCGGCGCTGATGGACGCCGTCCGGGCCTGCTCGCTCGGCCAGATCAGCGACGCCTTCTTCGAGGTGGGCGGCCAGTACCGGCGCAACGTCTGATGAAGGACCCCGCTGCCCCCCGCCATCGAAGGACCCCGTCCTCCTCACGCCTCGCAAGCTCGGCGCGAGCCCCGGGACGGGGCCTGCGGCGGGACCCTGCAGCGGGGCCGTTCCAGCACGTCACCACGGATGACCTGGGGACAGCGGTCGAGTTCCCGCGCCCGCCGCGGCGGGTGGTGTCGCTGGTGCCCTCGCTCACCGAGGCGCTGGCGGAGACGGTCCCCGAGCGGCTGGTGGGCGCCACCGACTGGTGCAGCCACCCCGCCGGGCTCGACGTGCCCCGGGTGCGGGGCACCAAGAACCCCGACCGCGCGGCGATCGCGGCGCTCGAGCCCGACCTCGTCGTCTGCAACCGCGAGGAGAACCGGCGCCTCGACGTCGACCGGTTGCGAGCGGCCGGCGTCCCGGTGTGGGTGACCGTCGTGGAGTCGGTCGACGAGGGGCTGGCGTCGCTGCGCCGGCTCTTCGGCGCGGTGCTCGACGTGGGGGAGCCGGGCTGGCTGTCGGCGGCGGCCGCGGAGTGGGCCCGGCCGGTGCCCGCGCCGCCGCGCCGGGTCGCCGTCCCGGTGTGGCGCGACCCCTGGATGGTCGTCGGACCCCGCACCTTCACCGGTGACGTGCTGACCCGGCTGGGGCTGGTCAACGTCTTCGCGGCCGCGGAGGACCGGTACCCGACGGTGGCGGCCGCCGACATCACCGCCGCGGGGCCGGACCTCGTCGTCCTCCCCGACGAGCCCTACCTCTTCACCGCCGACGACGGACCCGAGGCCTTCCCGGGGTTCCGCACCGCGCTGGTGTCCGGCCGCGACCTCACCTGGTACGGCCCCTCGCTCGGCCCGGCCCGCGCACGGCTGCTGGCGGCGACGCGCGGCTGACCTGCGATCGGTCGGCGTCGGGCGCGCGGACGTGACACCGGGGGTTGCGCGGTGACACGAAGCCTGTGAGTCCGCTAGGAACTCCCTGGGAGTTCGCTGCGGACCCCACCCGTCCTCCTTTCCCCCACACCGCCCCGGCGACCCCGAGTACCCCGGCCCCGGCCGCCAGGACGGCGTGGTCCGTACGAGTACCGCCGCACCGCGTCGCCCGACCGGCCGAGCCGGACGGGCGCCGTCCACCACGGGGACCGCGACACCTCGACGACGAGGGAGAGAAGGAGCCGACGTGAAGACCCGGACTGCAGTCCTGCACGCCCAGCCCGGCGAGTACGAGGTGACCGAGCTGGACCTCGACGGCCCCCGCCGCGGTGAGCTGCTGGTCAAGATGACCGCCGCCGGGCTGTGCCACACCGACGACCACGTCGCCGTCGGTGACTCCCCGGCCTTCCGGCTGCCCATCGCGGGCGGCCACGAGGGTGCCGGCGTCGTCGTCGGGGTCGGCCCCGACACGCCGGGGTGGAGCGAGGGCGACCACGTGGTGCTGAGCTTCATCGCGGTCTGCGGGCAGTGCCGGATGTGCTCGACCGGACGGCAGAACCTCTGCGACCTCGGCGCCCGGCTCTTCCTGGGGGCGCGGCTCGACGACCCCACCAGCTTCCGGCTCTCGTACCGGGGACAGCCGGTGGTCCAGCACTCCGGCGTCTCGGCGCTGAGCGAGTACACCGTCATCGACGCCCGGTCGGCGGTCAAGATCGACCGGACCCTGCCGCTCGACAAGGCCGCCCTGGTCAGCTGCGGCGTCGCCACCGGGTGGGGGTCGGTCACCAACATGTCCGACGCCCGGCCCGGCGACGTGCTGATCGTCATGGGGGTCGGCGGGGTCGGCATCAACAGCGTGCAGGCCGCCCGGGCGATCGGCGCCCGCGCGGTGATCGCCGTGGACCCGGTGGAGTTCAAGCGGGAGACCGCCCTGCAGTTCGGCGCCACGCACGTGACCGACACGATGAAGGAGGCGACCGCCCTCGCGCAGTCCATGACCGAGGGGCAGGGGGCCGACGCGACGGTCGTCACCGTCGGCGTCGTGACCGGGGAGCACATCGCCGAGGCGGTGGCCTCCGTCCGCAAGGCGGGCACGGTGGTGCTCACCGGGACCGGGGGGATGCGCCAAGCGGGCATCCCGATCAACCCCACCATGTTCACGGTCTTCCAGAAGCGGCTGCAGGGAGCCCTCTTCGGCGGGTGCAACCCGCGGTGGGACATCCCCCACCTGCTCGCCCAGTACACGGCGGGCACGTTGCGGCTCGACGAGCTCGTCACCCGGACCTACACCCTCGACCAGGTCGCCCAGGGGTACGCCGACATGCGGGACGGCCAGAACATCCGCGGGCTCGTGCTCTTCGACTGAAGAGGACCTCCCTGCCCCCCACCGCTCGGAGAAGGACCCCGTCCTCCTCACCGCTCGCACGCTCGCGGCGAGCCTCTGGACGGGGCCGGGGACCCTGCAGGGAGGCCGCCCGTCCTGCCCGGACGGGGCCGGGCGGCCGCGGGGCGTTGCTAGGGTCCGCGCGTGCTGCCGCCCACCGGCCCCCTCGCGGGGATCCGCGTCGTCGAGCTCGCCGGTCTCGGGCCCGCGCCCTACGCCTGCCTGCTGCTGGCCGAGCTGGGCGCCGACGTCGTCCGGGTGGACCGTCCCGGCGGCGGCACGCAGCTCGTGCCGGCCGAGCAGGACGCGCTGAACCGCAGCCGCCCGTCGGTCGCCGTCGACCTCAAGACCCCGGCCGGCCGGGACGTCGTCCTGCGGCTGGCGGAGGCCGCCGACGTGCTGGTCGAGGGGCTGCGCCCCGGCGTGACCGAGCGGCTCGGGGTCGGGCCGGAGGACTGCTGGTCCCGCAACCCGCGGCTGGTCTACGCGCGGATGACCGGCTGGGGCCAGGACGGGCCGCTCGCCGACCGGGCCGGGCACGACATCAACTACCTGGGGCTCACCGGCGCGCTGCACGCCATCGGGACGGCGGAGACGCCGGTGGTCCCGCTGAACATCGGGGCCGACTTCGGCGGCGGCGCGCTCTTCCTGGTCGTCGGCGTGCTCGCCGCGCTGCTCGAGCGGCAGACGAGCGGACGCGGCCAGGTGGTCGACGCGGCCATGGTGGACGGCGCCAGCTCGCTGGTCACGATGGTCTACGGCCTGCTCGGCGCCGGGGCGTGGCAGGACCGCCGCGCGGCCAACCTGCTCGACGGCGCCGCGCCCTTCTACGGCACCTACGCCTGCGCCGACGGCCGGCACGTGGCGGTCGGCGCCATCGAGCCGCAGTTCCACGCCCAGCTGCTCGCCGGCCTGGAGATCGACCCCGGCGCGCACGGCGGCCAGCTCGACCTCGCCCGCTGGCCGGAGCAGCGCGCCCGGATTGCCGCCGCCTTCGCCACCCGCACCCGCGACGAGTGGGCCGGGGCGTTCGCCGGCACCGACGCCTGCGTGACGCCGGTGCTCGGGCTGACCGAGGCGCCGTCCCACCCGCACCTGGCCGCCCGCGGCACCTTCGCCGATCGCGGCGGGCACCCCGAGCCCGCGCCCGCGCCGCGCTTCTCGCGGACCCCCGGCGAGGTCCGCGGCGGGCCCCGCGCCCCCGGTCAGGACACCCGCTCGGCGCTGGCCGCGTGGGGCTTCGGCGAGGACGAGGTGGCCGGGTTGCTCGACAGCGGCGCCGTGGTGCAGGCCGACGGGGGGGAGAAGCGGTGACCGACGAGGTGCGGGTCGAGCGGCGCGAGGGCGTCCTGGTCGTCACGATCGACCGGCCGGAGGCGCGCAACGCGCTCACCCGCGCCGTCGCCGAGGGCGTGGCCGCGGGGGTCGACGAGCTCGACGCCGACGACGGGCTGCGGGTCGGCGTCCTCACCGGCGCCGGGAGCACCTTCTCCGCCGGCATGGACCTCAGGGCCTTCCTGCGCGGCGAGACCCCCGCGATCGAGGGCCGCGGGCTGTGCGGCATCACGCAGACCCCGCCGCGCAAGCCGCTCGTCGCCGCGGTCGAGGGCTGGGCGCTGGCCGGCGGGTTCGAGCTGGTGCTCGCCTGCGACCTGGTGGTGGCGGCCGAGACGGCGCGCTTCGGGGTGCCCGAGGTCAAGCGCTCGCTGGTCGCTGCCGGCGGCGGCGCGCTGCTGCTGCCGACGCGGGTGCCGCGCAACGTGGCGATGGAGATGCTGCTGACGGGGGACCCGATCGACGCCCGGCGGGCCGCGGAGGTCGGCCTGGTCAACCGGGTCACGGCCGAGGGCGGGGCCCTGGAGGGCGCTCTCGCGCTGGCCGCGACGATCGCCGCGAACGGCCCGCTCGCCCTGGCCGCCACCAAGGCGGTGGTCCTCGGCGGCGCCGACTGGACGACCGGGGAGGGCTGGGCCCGGCAGGCCGAGCTCGTCGCGCCGGTCTTCGCCAGCGAGGACGCGCGGGAGGGGGCGGCGGCCTTCGCCGAGAAGCGCCGTCCGGTCTGGCGCGGCCGCTGACGTCGCCGCCGTCAGGCCGTCCCGGTGCCCTCGCCGGCGGGGCGGACCTCCGCGTGCGGCCGCGACTGCCACAGCGCCCACTCCGCGCTCACGTCCCCCGCGGTGCGCAGCAGCCGGGGCAGGTGCTCGGCCAGCAGCCGCTCGACGGACGTCCCGGCGGCGTGCACCGTGACGTTCATGGCCGCCCGCACCGAGCCGGTCCCGTCCCGGACGGGAACGGCCACCGACCGGACGCCCGGCGCCAGCTCCTCGTCGGCCAGCGCCCAGCCACGAGCCCGCACCTCGACGAGGTCTTGACGCAGCTGCTCGGCGGTCCGGCCGATGTACGGCGGCAGCCCCGCCCGGCTGGGCTGGGCGAGCGTCGCCTCGAGCTCGGCGGGGGAGAGGGCGGCCAGCAGCACCTTGCCCTGCGAGGTCTGGGCCGCCGGGAACCGCGTGCCGATCTCCACCCGCAGCGCGATCAGCTTGGGCACGGACACCCGGGCCACGTAGACGATGTCCGAGCCGTCGAGCTGGGCCATGGACGACGACTCGCCGGTCGCGGCCACCAGCGCCTCGAGGTGCGGCCGGGCGATGTCCCACATCCCGAGGGCGCCGACGTAGGCCATGCCGAGCCGCAGCACCCGGGGGGTCAGCTCGAACCCGGTCGCCGTCGACCGGACGAACCCGAGCTCCTCCAGCGTCAGCAGCAGCCGGCGGGCCGTCGGCCGGGCGAGTCCCGCCGCGGAGGCCACCTCGGTGAGGGACATCGTCGGGTGGTGGGCGTCGAAGCACGCCAGGACGTCGAGGCCGCGCGCGAGCGCCTCGACGAAGTCCGGACCTGCTCCCCGCCCTGCCATCCGGCAGCCTCCCTTCGCCTCCAGCCCTTGCCTGCCCCGGTCGGCCCGCTGCAGGGCCCCGGCCCGTCCCGGGTCCCGCCCTGAGCTCGTAGAGGGCGGGCAGGACGGGGTCCTCCCACGAGTGGCGGGAGGCAGGGGTCCTCTGTCAGCGGCCGAGGACGCGCTCCTCGCCGCCGGCCCGCTTCGACTCGTCCTTGAAGTCCGTGTACCGGTACGGGTTCTCCAGGATCTCCTGCTCGGCGTCGGGCATCTCGGGAAACATCCCGGCCTGCCAGGCCTCCTCGCCCAACTCGCCGCGCAGGTGCTCGATGGTGTCCTCGACCTCGCTGCGGACCGCGGCGAGGTCGATGCCGACCAGCTGCCCGCCGTGCTTCACGACCCGGCCGTCGACGATCACCGTGTGCACGTCCCCTCGCTGGGCCTGGAAGACGACGTGGCCGAACGGGTTGAGCAGCGGGAAGGAGACGGGTGAGGCGTCGTTCTTGACCAGGACGACGTCGGCCTTCTTGCCCGGCTGGAGGCTGCCGAGGTCGTCGCGGCCGATGGTGTGCGCGCCGCCGCGGGTGGCCCACTCGACCACCTGCTGGGCGCGCAGCCGCAGTTGGGTGATGGTCTCGCCCTTCAGGTGGGCGTCCATGTGCTCGGCCATGCGGTCGGCGTTGAGGGTGGCGCGCATCGCGGCGAACATGTCCCCGCTCCACCAGACGCTGGTGTCCTGCGACAGCGACACCGGGATGCCGTACTGCAGCACCTGCTCGGTGGGCGCGTGCCCCTGACCGGCGCTGCACTCGGACTCGGTGGAGACGGAGATCGAGCCGCCGGTGGCGGCGATCCGCTGGTAGCTGTCGCGGGTGAGCGTGGAGGCGTGGACGTACGTCGTCTCCGGCGTCATGAACCCGGCGTCGTGCATCTGCTGGATGCCGGTGTCGCTCGTGGCGCCCCACACGCCGGCGTGGGTGGTCACCGGGATGCCGAGCTCGCGGGCGGCCTCAAAGGCGGCCCGCTCCGGGAAGGCGGGGTCGCCGGTGACGTCAAAGGCGATCTGCACGCCCGCCATGTCGTCGCGGGCGTCGCGCAGCCGCTCCAGGAAGCCGCGGACGGCGGGGTCGGCCGTCCACTCCCACGGGCCCTGGTGGATGTTGCCGTAGGCCAGCACGAAGCGGCCGGGCACCGAGCGCAGCGCGTCGAGGGCGGCCTCGGCGTGGTCGACGCTCTGCAGGCCGTGCGACCAGTCGACCGTCGTCGTGACGCCGGCGTCGATCGACTCGATGGCCGCCAGCCGGTTGCCCGCGGAGATGTCCTGCGGGCGGAAGCGCTTGCCGTGCTCGAGGTAGTACCAGACGAAGTACTGGGTCAGCGTCCAGTCGGCGCCGTAGCCGCGCATCGCCGTCTGCCACATGTGCCGGTGCGTGTCGATCATCCCCGGCATCACGATGCCGCCGCGGGCGTCGACCTCCTGGGTGCCCTCCGGCACGTCCAGGGCGCTGCCGACAGCGGCGATCCGGTCGTCGACGACGAGGACGTCGGCGTCGCGGAGCACGGTGCCCGCGTCGTCCATCGTCACGACCGTGCCGCCGCGCAGCACGACCGGGCGGCCGGCCACCGGCGGTGCACCCGCGGGCTCGGAGTGGGTCATTGTCTCCTCCTGGACGTCGGCGGCAACATCGTCCGGACGAACGTCCGCACAGCGGTCACAGCGCCCGGGATGGCGCCACCCTGGCTGTGGGCCCGGTCACGTGTCAAGGGCTCGGGCGCTCGTCCTAGCGCGGTTGACAGGGCCGGACGCCGGAGCCGAGACTGCGGCGAGCCGGCGGACGTCCGTCCGCAGCAGCGTCCCCGCTCCCGAGGAGGTCGCAGCACCCATGACCGTCGGACCACCGGGGACCAGCGGCACGACCGGCCCCACGGGGCCGCTCGCCGGCCTGCTGGTGGCCGACTTCTCCCGGATCCTCGCCGGGCCCTACGCCACGATGCTCATGGCCGACCTGGGGGCCGAGGTGGTCAAGGTGGAGAGCCCCGGCGGCGACGACACCCGGACCTGGCAGCCGCCCGTCCGCGACGGCGTGGCCACGTACTACCTCGGGGTCAACCGCAACAAGCGGTCGGTGGCCCTGGACCTCAGGGACCCCGCCGACCTGGCGGCCGCCCGCGAGCTGGCCCGCCGGGCCGACGTGCTGGTGGAGAACTTCAAGCCCAGCGGCCTGGCCCGCTTCGGCCTGGACCACGCCACCGTCTCGGCGACCAACCCGGGCATCGTCTACGCCTCGATCAGCGGCTTCGGCAGCGGCCCCGGTGGCGCGGCGCTGCCCGGCTACGACCTCATCGTGCAGGCCATCTCCGGCCTGATGAGCCTCACCGGCGACCCCGACGGCGAGCCGTACCGGGCGGGCGTCGCCGTCTTCGACGTCATGGCCGGCCTGCACGCCACGATCGGCGTCCTCTCCGCGCTGAACCGCCGCCACGAGACCGGGCGGGGGCAGCTCGTCGAGGTCAACCTGCTCTCGTCGGCGCTCTCCGGGCTGGTCAACCAGACCAGCGCGTACGTCGCCGGCGGTGTGGTGCCGTTCCGGATGGGCAACAGCCACCCCAGCCTGTTCCCCTACGAGCCGCTGCCGTGCGCCGACGGCGAGCTGATCGTCACCGCCGGGAACGACGGGCAGTTCCGCCGGCTGTGCGAGGTCCTCGGCGCCCCCGAGCTGGCCGAGGACCGGCGCTTCCTGCGCAACGAGGACCGCAACACCCACCGCGAGGAGCTGCGGCCGCTGCTGGTCGACCGGCTGCGCACGCGCGGGAAGCTCGAGTGGTTCCGGGAGATCATCGCCGCCGGCGTCCCCTGCGGTCCGATCAACACCGTCGACCAGGGCGTCGCCTTCGCCGAGGAGGTCGGCCTCGACCCGGTGGTGACGGCGGGGGAGGGCGCGGCCGCCCTGCCGTCGATCCGCAACCCGATCCGCTTCTCCGAGAGCGAGCCCAGCTACCGGCTGCCGCCGCCGTCGGTCGACGAGCACGGCGCCGAGATCCGCCGCTGGCTGGCCGAGCCGACCGGGGAGGAGCGCAGCGCATGACCGGCGAGGACCGCCCTGTGTACCCGACCGCGTTGGGTGCCTCGAGCCTGGAGAGCATCACCCTGCTCGGCACCGACCTGGCGCGGGACGTGATGGGGCAGGTCGGCTTCGGCGAGCTGGCGTTCTGGCTGGCCACGCAGCGGCGGCCCAGCCGCGGGGAGACGCGGGTCTTCGAGGCGGTGCTCGCCGCGCTCGCCGACCACGGCTTCACCCCGACCGCGATCGTCACCCGGCTCACCTGGCTGTCCGCGCCGGACTCCGTCCAGGGCGCGCTGGCGGCCGGCCTGCTCGGCGGCGGCTCCCGTTTCCTGGGCGTCACCGAGGACTGCGGCCGGTTCCTGCACGACGTCCTGACCTCGGTCGAGGGCGGGCTGCCGACCGACGACGCCGGCTGGGACGCGCTCGCGCTGGAGACGGTGACCGCGCAACGGGCGGCCCGCCGGTTCGTCCCGGGCCTGGGTCACCACGTGCACAAGCAGGGCGACCCGCGCACGCCCCGGCTGTTCCAGATCGCGGCGGAGGAGGGGCTGTCCGGGCCGCACCTGTCGCTGTTCGCCGCCATCGGCCGGGCCCACCCGCAGGTGCTGGGGAGGACCCTGCCGCTCAACGGCGCCGGTGTCTGCGGCGCGGCCCTGGCCGACCTCGGGCTGCCGCTGGAGCTGCTGCGCGGGTTCGCGCTGCTGGCACGCACCGCCGGGCTGATCGGCCAGCTCGCCGAGGAGCTCCGCCACCCGGTGGCCGACGAGGTCTTCCTGTCGGTGGACCTGAACAACCGGTCCGTGGCGCCGGACCCCTACGTGCCCGACCCCCTGCCCGCCCCCGATCCCGCCCCCTGAGGCCGACCCACCACCCGAGGAGCCCGTCCCATGCGCGCCGCCGTCCTGCACACCCCGGGGCAGCCGCCGGTGTTCGACCCGCACCCCGACCCGCAGCCGGGGGCGGGCCGGACGCTGGTGCGGGTGACCGCCGCCCCGGTGGTGCCGCTGGACCTGCTCTGCGCCTCCGGGACGTCCTACCTCGGCCGCCCCGCGACCCCGTACGTGCCCGGCGTGCAGGGGGTGGGCGTGGTCCAGCACTCGGCCGTCCACGCGCCCGGCTCCCGCGTGTGGTTCGCGACCACGGCCGGCATGGCCCCCGGCGACGGCAGCCTGGCCGAGCGGTGCTCGGTGGCCGACGCCGACGTGGTCCCGCTCGAGGCCGGGGTGCCCGACGTGGCGCTCGCCGCGCTGGGCCTGTCGGCCGTCGCCGCCTGGATGGCACTCTCCTGGCGCGGCCGGCTGCGGCCGGGCGAGCGGGTCGTCGTCCTCGGCGGCGGCGGCGCGGTCGGCCAGGCGGCGGTCGGCGCGGCAACGCTGCTCGGCGCCGGCCGGGTGGTGGCGGTCTGCCGGTCGGAGGAGGCGCAGGCGCGGGCGCGCCGCGCCGGGGCCGACGAGGTGGTGCCCCTGTCGGAGGACGTCGACGTGCTCGCCGCGCGGCTCGCCGAGGCGTGCGGCGGCGCGGCCGACCTGGTCGTCGACCCCGTCTTCGGCGCGGCGGCCACCGCGGCGTCGCGCGTCCTGGCACCCGCCGGCCGGCTGGTCAACCTGGGTGGCGCCTCCGGTGACGAGGCCACCTTCTCCTCCTCGGTGCTGCGCAGCCGCAGTGCCGAGGTGCTCGGCTACACCAACAACGCGCTGACCGCCGAGCAGCGGGCGCAGGCGCTGACCGCCGTGGCCGGGCACGCCGCCGCCGGCCGACTGGCCGTCGCGGCCGAGACGTGCGCGCTCTCCGACGTCGCCGCCGCCTGGGCCCGCCAGGCGGCCGGGGACGTCGGTGCGCGCCTCGTCCTGACACCCTGACCCACCCTCTCCCGCGGCCGGCGCACGCCGGCCGCACCGTCTGCGAGGAGGCAGCCGTGCAGCTGGTCACCGAGGACAACATCACCGCGCTCGCCGTCGACCGCTGGGCCACCGCGGCGGACCCGCGGCTGGCCGAGCTGATGACCGCCCTGGTGCGGCACCTGCACGACTTCGCCCGGGAGGTCCGGCTGACCGAGGCGGAGTGGATGGCGGCGGTGCGGTGGCTCACCCGCACCGGGCAGGTCAGCGACGAGAAGCGGGAGGAGTTCATCCTGGCCTCCGACGTCCTCGGGCTGTCGATGCTCGTCGTCCAGATGAACCACCGGCTCGACCCGCGGGCGACCCCGGCGACCGTGCTCGGGCCGTTCCACATCGAGGGCTCACCGGAGCTCGGGTACGGCGCGGAGATGTCCCAGGGCCTGCCCGGGACCCCGCTCTACGTCCACGGCACGGTGCGCGACCTCGACGGCGCGCCGGTCCCCGGAGCCGTGCTCGACGTCTGGCAGGCCGACAACGAGGGCCTGTACGAGTCGCAGTACGCCGACGTCGACGAGGCCCGGCTGCGCGGCAAGTACACGACCCGGGACGACGGCGGCTACTGCCTGCGCACCGTCGCGCCGCTGGGCTACACGATCCCGATGGACGGCCCGGTCGGCGAGTTGATCTCGCGGACGGGGATCAGCCACTTCCGCCCGGCGCACGTGCACTTCCTGCTCGCCGTCCCCGGTTTCGAGCCGCTGATCACTCACCTGTTCCAGGCGGGGGCCGAGTACCTCGACAGCGACGTCGTCTTCGGCACCAAGGCCGAGCTGGTGGTCGAGTTCGAGGAGCGGGCGCCCGGACCGACCCCCGACGGCGGCACGCTGGACCGGCCGTGGTTGGAGGCGCGCTACGACTTCGTGCTGCAGCGGCGCAGCTGAGCCGGCCCGCCGCCCGCGCGGCCGCTCGGCCGCCCGACCTGCGCAACCGCCCGGTGCGGACCCTGGCGTGCTGGCGCCCGACCCGATCAGCCAGGATGGAGCGCGCACAGGGGGAAGGAGGGCCACCGTGGGCAAGCACCGGGCACCTGACGCGGACCCCACCGACTTCGACGCCGCCACCAGCGCGCTCGTCGACGTCACCGGGGACTACGAGGTCGACGTCGCGCACACCCGCATCGGGATCCGGGCCCGGCACGCCATGGTGACCACCGTCCGCGGGTCGTTCACCGACTTCAGCGGGACCGCGCACCTCGACGTCGCGGACCCGGCGGCGAGCTCGGTGTCGCTGCGCATCCGGACGGCGAGCATCGACACCGGCACCGCCGACCGCGACGCGCACCTGCGCTCGGCGGACTTCCTCGACGTCGAGACCTTCCCCGAGATCGTCTTCACCTCCACCGACGTGGAGCAGGTCGACGCGGAGACCTACGAGGTCACCGGGGACCTGACCATCCGGGACACCACCCGGCCGGTGTCGGTCGAGTTCACGCTGACCGGCTCGGCGAAGGACCCGTTCGGCAACACCCGGGTCGGCTTCGAGGGCGCGCTGGCGATCAAGCGCAGTGACTGGGGCCTGACCTGGAACACCCCGCTGGACACCGGCGGCGTGCTGGTCAGCGACCGCATCCAGATCGAGTTCGACGTCTCGGCCGTCCGCGTCAGCTGAAGAAGGACCCCGTCCGCCCCACCCTTAGTCTGTGGGTCCTTCACCAGTCGACGCCGGCGCGCTCGGTGCCGATGCGCACCAGCACCCGCCCTTCGACGCGGTAGGTGTGCATCACCGTGAGCCGCGGGGTGTAGACGTGCACGCTCACCGCCGGCTCGACGCCGCGGTTGGTGACCCGGTGCACGCGGTGCGGGCCGAAGTAGCGCACTCGGCCGGCGGTGAGCCCGGTGGCACCCTCCCGGGCACCCACGGCCTCGGACAGTGTGCCCCGGACGATGGCGAAGGCGCCGGCGGCGGCGAGCGCGGCCGAGCCGGTGCGGGAGTCGGCCGCGCGGGCCGGCCGCAGCCAGGCAGGGGACAGCAGGGATCGGGATACGACGGGTCTCCTCGGGAGGTCGGGGTCCGGTCGCGCGGGTCGGCAGCCGGGCGGACGGGGACGCCGTCAGCGACAGGCGGCGGACCAGACCCGGCCGAGGTCGACGTGCGCGCGCCGGACCAGCCGCGGCAGCGCGGCAGAAGTGGTCGGGGCTGCGGGCACGGACGAATCCTTACCACGTCGATCGGATTTGACGGGAATAGAGACGGCGTGTCACGCTCCCGCCGGGTCACGAGCGCCAGCGACGAGCCCCGGCTCGCTGGCCGGCAACCCTCCTCCGCGACGGGGTGCCCCGGGTGACGACCTGGCGGGCGCCGACCGGCACCGGCAAGCGCGGGCCCCGCACGCCGGGCCCCCGACAGGAGGAGCGCTGCGTGCCGCGGTCAGCCGTCGAGCAGCACCGTGCGCAGCTCGTGCGCGCCGTCGGCCCGGGTGGCCTCGTAGAACCAGCGGGCACCGCGCCCGGGCAGGGCCACCACGTCGGCGTAGCGCAGCCCGTGGGGTGGGTGCGGGCTCTGCAGCAGCGGGCCGCCCGCCGCCGCGGTGAACCGGCCGTCGTCGTCGGCCGCGGCCAGCCCGGTGCGCTCCTCCCAGTTCTCCCCGGCCGTGGCGCGCCCGTCGTAGAGCGCCCAGATCCGGTCGCCGTTCAGGACCACGGTCGCGAACCGGACCCCGCGGGCGTCCCAGCTCCCGGGCGTGCCGGCCAGCGCGGTGCCCTGCCAGGTCCAGTCGACCCCGTCGGGGCTGGTGGCGTGCTCGGTGGTCATCCGGTCGGTGGCCCCCGGGTCGTCGAGCGGGTGCACCGAGGCCCAGAGGTGCCACTGCCGGCCGTCGTGGCGCACGACCGGGTCCTTGACCGCCACGCGGTCGCTGCCCGGCAGCACGGTCCGCGGCTCGGCCGTCGCCAGCCCCTCGACGTCGTCGGCCTCCAGCAGGTCGACCCGCCAGTGCTTCGTGCCCGGCGTCGCGCAGCTGACGTACAGCCGCCAGCGCCCTCCGGGCGTGTGCACGAGGGCCGGGCGCTCGAGCGACTCGGCACCGAACCGGTCCTTGCCGACGGCGACCACCGGGGTGAACCGCACGCCGTCGTCCGACCGCGAGACCACGTTGGCGAACCCGCGGCCCTCGCCGACCGGCCGGCGCAGCCGGGCGGCCAGCCACCACGTCCCGTCGACCAGCTGCACCGACGGGCCGCCGGCCCAGGAGCCGGGCCGCGGGTCCTCCGGCTCCAGCACCACCTCGGCGCCGGCCCAGAACCGGTCGGGCGCCGGCGGGCGCACCGGGGACGTCGGGGCGGGGTGGCTGGGCACGCGGCGGCTCCACGGTCGACCGGAGGGGACGCCGTCCAGTCTGCACACCACCGAGGAGGACCCGCCCCGTGACCGGACGCCTGCCCCAGTTCGTCATCGCCGGCGCGCCCAAGGCCGGGACGACGGCGCTGCACGCCGCCCTGGCCACCCACCCCGGCCTGTACCTGTCGCCGGTCAAGGAGCCGAAGTTCTACCTGACCGACGGCCGGCCGCCGCGGTCGCGGCAGCGCGGCCCCGGCGACGCGCACAGCGCCCGCGAGTGGATCTGGCGGCGGGAGGCCTACCTCGCGCTGTTCGCCGCCGCGCCGGAGGCGGCCGTCCGCGGCGAGAGCACGCCGTTCTACCTGTACGACCGCGCCGCCCAGGCGCGGCTGGCCGCCGACGTCCCGGGCGTCCGGGTCGTCGCGGTCGTCCGGGACCCGGTGGACCGGGCCTGGTCGAACTGGGTGCACCTGCGCGCCGACGGGCTGGAACCCGAGGGGGACTTCCCGACCGCGGTGCGGCAGGAGGAGCGGCGGGTCGCCGACGGCTGGGCGCCGTTCTGGCACTACCGCGGGCTGGGCCGCTACGGGGAGCAGCTGCGCGACCTGTACCGGCACGTGCCCCGGGAGCGGGTCCTGCTGCTGCGCTACCGGCAGGTGGTCGACAGCCCGCGGGAGACCCTCGACCGGGTCAGCGCCTTCCTCGGCGTAGCGCCCGGCGTCGCGCACGCCGTCCCGCCGGAGAACGTGAAGCCGTACGTCGCCGACACCGCGCGGTACCGCGCGCTGTCGCGGGCCGTCCGCGCCGGCGGGGCGCTGGGCGCGTACGCGCCGCCGCAGGTGTGGCGGCAGGTGAGCCGCCCGCTGCTCGCGTCCCTGCACGCCGGGCGGGCCCCGCGGCCGCCGATGCCGGTCGGGGTCCGCCGTGAGGTGCTCGAGCCGCTGCTGCCCGACATCGAGCTGCTCGAGGAGCTGACGGGGGAGTCCTTCGCGGACTGGAAGGGCGACACCGGCCGTGGCGACTTCCGCTCGCGGGCGGCCCGCAGCACGCCGTCCTGACCGGCGCCCTGGACGGGACCGCTGCAACCGTGGTTGCATCTGCGCGTGGGTGCGACCGGGGAGTGGGTGCTGCTGTCCTACCGGTTGCCGCGCGAGCCCTCGGGCCCGCGGACGACGCTGTGGCGGCGGCTGCGCCGGCTGGGCGTGGCCCAGCTCGCCGACGGGCTGGTGGCGCTCCCGGCCGACGCCCGCACCCGCGAGTCGCTGGAGTGGCTGGCCGACGACGTCCTCGCCGCCGGCGGCACGGCGGGGCTGTGGGTGGCGCGGCCGGCGACCACGGCGCAGGAGCGCGAGCTGGCCGCCGGGATGGCCGCCGCGCGGGCCGCGGAGTACCGCGCGCTGGCCGAGGAGTGCGCCGCCGCGGTCGCCGCCGGGCCGGCCGAGCGGTCGCGCGCGCTGCGCCGGCTGCGCACCGAGCACCGGGCGATCGGCCGGCGTGACTTCTTCCCGCCGGCGGAGCGGGAGGACGCCGCCCGGGCGCTGCGCGCGCTGGGTGGGACCGCCGCGGCCGAGGAGGTGGCGCGGTGAGGTGGGCAACCCGCGCGGGCGTGCACATCGACCGCGCCGCCTGCGCCTGGCTGATCCGCCGCTTCCTCGACCCGGAGGCGGAGTTCGTCTTCGTCGCCGACCCGGCCGACGTGCCCGCCGACGCCACACCGTTCGACATGCGCGGAGTGGAGCTCGGCCACGTCGGCGGCGACTGCAGCTTCGAGACGATCCTGCGCCGCCACGAGCTCACCGACCCGGTGCTCTGGCGGGTCGCCGAGGCCGTGCACGAGGCCGACCTCGACGACGGCCGCTTCGACGCGCCGGAGGCTCCGGGGCTCGACGTCCTGCTGCGCGGGCTGTCGATGACCGGCACCGACGAGCACACCCTCGCCGTCTCCGGCCCGCTGTTCGACGCGCTGTACGAGTACCACCGCCGCCGCCTGCTGCTCGGCCGCGAGCCGGCCTGACCCCCGCGAGGACACCCGTGGACGCCGACACCCCCGCCCGGCCGCACGAGCAGACGGTCGTGCCCTTCCGCACCGCGGTGCGGGCCTGGTTCCTCATCTCGCTGCAGACCTTCGGCGGCCCGGCCGGGCAGATTGCGGTCATGCAGCGCACGCTCGTCGACGAGCACCGCTGGATCGGCCAGCGCCGGTTCCTGCACGCCATGAACTACTGCATGCTGCTGCCCGGCCCCGAGGCCCAGCAGCTGGCCACCTACGTCGGCTGGCTGCTGCACGGGACCCGCGGCGGGCTGGTCGCCGGCGGTCTGTTCGTGCTGCCGGGCGTCGTCGCGCTGCTCGTGCTGTCGGCGGTCTACGTCGCCTTCGGGACCACCACCGCCGTCCTCGCGGTGTTCGCCGGGCTCGCCCCCGCGGTGCTGGCGATCGTCGCCCAGGCCGTGCAGCGGGTCGCGAAGCGGGCGCTGAACAGCCGGGCGCTGGTCGCGATCGCCGTCGCGGCGTTTCTGGCACTGGCGCTCTTCGGCGTCCCGTTCCCGGTGGTGGTGGCGCTGGCCGGCGTCGCCGGCTGGGCTCTCGGCCGCTGGCGCCCCGCCGCGCTGCCGCAGAAGGCGGCCGCCGCGGGGGACGACGGCCCGCCGCCGGTCATCAGCGACGACGTCCTGCACGCCGAGCCGCCGACCGCGCGCCGGACGCTGCGGGTGCTGCTCGTCGGGCTGCTGGTGTGGGGCGTGCCGGTGGCCGCGGTCGCGCTGCTGACCGGCGCCGACAGCGTGTTCACCCAGCAGGGGCTGTTCTTCTCCGGCGCCGCGGTGGTCACCTTCGGCGGCGCCTACGCGGTGCTGGCCTACGTGGCCCAGCAGGCGGTGCAGGTCTACGGCTGGTTGCAGCCGCGCGAGATGGTGCGCGGCCTGGCGCTGGCCGAGACCACGCCCGGGCCGCTGATCATGGTCGTGCAGTTCGTCGCCTTCCTCGGCGCCTACCGCGACCCCGGCGCCCTCGACCCGTGGTCCGCCGCCGTCCTGGCCTCGCTGCTGGTCACCTGGGTGACCTTCGTGCCGAGCTTCCTGTTCGTGCTGCTGGGTGCGCCCTACATGGAGCGGCTGCGAGGCAACCGGTTGCTGTCGTCGGCGCTGACGGGCATCACCGCGGCGGTGGTCGGCGTGATCGCGAACCTGGGCGTCTACTTCGCCGTCCACACACTGTTCTCCGGCACCCTCGACGTCGACCGCGGTCCGCTGCACCTGGAGCTGCCCGACCCGACGACGCTGCGGCCGGTGCCGCTGGCGATCGCGCTCATCGCGGCGGTGCTGCTGTTCCGGCTGCGCTGGTCGGTGCTGCGGACCCTCGGCGTCTGCGCGCTGCTGGGCCTGGTCGCGGGGCTCGCCGGGCTGCCGGTCGGTTAGCGGCGGGCCGGCAGCCGGCCCTCCTCGTGATCGAGCTCGCGCTCGAGCCGGCGCAGCCCCTCGTCGGGCAGCCGGCCCACGTCGCGCCGGTGCAGCAGCTCCTCCCGCTGGGCGTCGAGCACCGCGCGGCGCACCCGCAGGGCCGCCTCGTACTCCGGTGACATCGGCACCTCGCCGCGCTCGGCGCCCTGCAGCACGTCCAGCCGGCGCCGGTAGCGGTCCAGCCGCCCCTGCAGCTGCGCCCGGATGCCCTCGATGGCGTCGTCGTCGACGTCGTCGTGCTGCTCGGCGGCCAGCTCGTCCCGCCGCCGCAGCCCGGCCTCCACCGACGCCGCCCGCGCCTCGTTGCGCAGCCGGGCCTGGTCGGCCTCGTCGGCGCGCAGGCCCAGCGCGCGCACCAGCTCGGGTCGAGCACGACGTGCGGCTCGGGCAGGTAGGCGTAGGCGATGCCGGTCAGCGTCACCAGCGCGGCCGCCGGCAGGCCGGTGCGGTCGGCCACCCAGCGCACCGCCACGATGACCGCGACCGCGCCCAGGACCAGCAGCAACAGAGTCTCCCCGCGCACCTCGGCATCCTTCCCGGCCCCGCGCCCCGGCCGCGGGGGCGGGTCGGGCGTGCCGCCGATGAGTTGCGGCAGCCCGCACGGTCGGAGGGGCATGACCACCACGCCACGCCTCCCCGGCAGCCCGCCGCAGCGCACCGGCCCGCTGGACACCGCGTTCACCGCCACCCTGGTCCGCAGCTCCGCCCCCGGCGGCTGGACCTACGTGCAGATGCCCGGCTCCGCGGAGTTCTTCGGGACCCGCGGGCTGGTCAGGGTCCGCGGCACCATCGACGGCCACCCGTTCCGCAGCTCCTTCATGGCCCTCGGCGATGGCACGCACAAGCTGCCGGTGGCCGCCGACGTCCGCCGGAGGATCGGCAAGGAGGCCGGCGAGGAGGTCACCGTGCACCTGGCCGAGCGCCTCGGCTGACCCCGCGGCGCTCCGGGGAGGACCGTGGGGGCTGGCGTAGATTCCGTTCGTCAACGACAGTTGCGGGGCGACCGGAGGCCGGGGCGACGTGAGCGATGCGGCAGCGTCCGCGGCGGTCGTCCCGGGGTCCCCGTCGGGTATCGGAGCGCCGCCCGGCGTCGCGGTCTTCGACGGACACTGGACGCTGGTGTCTGTGGACCAGGCCACGGCCGACCTGCTCGGCCGCCGGCGCGAGGAGCTGACCGGCCGCAACATCTGGATCGCGCTGCCCGAGCTGGCCGGCACGATCTTCCACAGCTTCCTGCTGCACGCGCGCAGCGTCGGCGGCCGGGTGACCTGGCGCGGCTACTACCCGCCCGTCGGCAGCTGGCTCGACGCGACCGCGCACCGGGCCGGCGACCGGCTGCACGTCTCGCTGCGGCCCAGCACCGGCCCGGCGCCCGAGGGTCCGGCCGACGTCGCGACCGGCTCGGGCGAGGACGACCGGCTGCGCTTCCTCGCCGAGGTCAGCGAGTCGATGGTCAGCACGCTGGACCCGCGCGAGTCGGTGGCCACGCTCATCGACCTCGTCGTCCCCCGGCTGTGCGACTGGGCCGTCGTCAGCGTGACCCGGGACGACGGCGGAGTCGCCGACGAGCGCTGGGCGCACCGCGACCCGGCCCGGACGGCGGACCTGGACCTCTACTTCGGCGAGCGGGTGCGCACCGCCGCCGACGACAACCCGATGGCGACCGCGTTGACCACCGGCGAGCCGATCCACCTGCCGGTCATCGACCCGGCGATCGTGGAGCCGGCGTTCGGGGGCAGCGAGGAGGTCCGCGCGGCCTGGGAGCGGCTGGACGTCGGGTCGATCACCGTCGTCCCGCTGCGGGCGCGGGCGGAGACCTTCGGCGTCCTCGGCCTGGTCAACGGATCGGCCCGGCCGCCGCACAGCGAGATGGAGATCGCCACGGCGGTGGAGGTGGCCCGCCGCGCCTCGCTGGCCATCGACAACGCCCGGCTCTACGGCCGCCAGCTCGCCGTCGCCGAGACCCTGCAGCGCAGCCTGCTCACCCCGCCGCCGCAGCCCGACGACCTCGAGATCGCCGTCCGCTACCTGCCGGCGTCGAGCACCCTGCACGTCGGCGGCGACTGGTACGACGCCTTCCAGCAACCCGACGGCGCGACGCTGCTGGTCATCGGCGACGTCGTCGGCCACAACGTCGACGCGGCCGCGGCCATGGGGCAGGTGCGCAGCATCCTGCGCGGCATCGCCTACGACCGGAACGAGGAGCCGGCGGGGGTGCTCACCCGCGTCGACGCCGCGCTCACCGGCCTGCGGATCGGCACCTTGGCCACCGCGCTGATCGCCCGTCTCGAGCAGCCGCCGGAGCTCGCCGGCAGCGGGCGGCGGGTGCTGCGCTGGTCCTCGGCCGGGCACCTGCCGCCGCTGCTGCTGCGCCGCGAGGGCCGGGTGGAGCTGCTGCAGGCCCACCCGCAGACGCTGCTCGGCGCCGAGTCGACCCGGCCCCGCACCGACGCGGTCGCCGAGGTCCAGGCCGGCGACACGCTGCTCTTCTACACCGACGGCCTGGTCGAGCAGGGCCGCACGGGCATCGACGAGGGCACCGAGCGGCTGCTCGCCGCCGTCCGCGAGCTCGCCGGGCTCCCGGCCGACGGGCTCTGCGACGAGCTGATCGAGCGGATCGTCGGGCACCGGCCGGAGGACGACGTCGCGATCGTCGCCGTCCGCTGCTCCGCGCAGGACGGCGGCTGACCGGAGCGTGCGGCATGCTCGGCGGGCCGTACCCCGAGCCCGTGGAGGCCACGCCCATGTCGACCCTGTCCGCGTTCGCCGCCGCACTGGCCGGCGGGACCATCGAGGTCGTCGACCTCACCGCCCCGCTGTCGGCGGAGACGCCGGTCATCGCACTCCCGCCCCAATTCGCGCAGACGGCGCGCTTCGAACTGGAGGAGCTCAGCCGGTACGACGACCGCGGGCCGGCCTGGTACTGGAACAACTTCCGGACCGGTGAACACACCGGCACGCACTTCGACGCACCCAACCACTGGGTCACCGGCGCGGACGGCGATGACGTCGCCTCCGTCCCGGCCTCCCGGCTGATGGCGCCGGCCGCCGTCCTCGACTGCTCCGCCGAGGCGGCGGCCGACCCGGACTTCCTGCTCGAGGTCGACCACGTGCGGGCGTGGGAGGCCGAGCACGGACCCCTGCCCGAGGACGGGTGGCTGCTCTACCGCACCGGGTGGGACGGCCGCAGCGGATCGCAGGAGGAGTTCCTCAACGCCGACGACACCGGCCCGCACACGCCCGGCATCTCGCCCGAGTGCGCCCGCTGGCTGGCCGAGAAGGCGCCGGTGGTCGGGCTGGGCGTCGAGACGGTCGGCACCGACGCCGGCACCGCGCACTCCTTCGACCCGCCGTTCCCCTGCCACGCCGCGCTCATGGGCAGCGGCAAGTACGGGCTCACCCAGCTGCAGAACCTGGCGCTGCTGCCGCCGACGGGGGCGGTGCTGGTGACCGCGCCGCTGCCGATCGTCTCCGGTTCGGGGTCCCCGGCCCGGGTGCTGGCCCTGGTCGAGCGGGGATGACGGGCCGCACCACCGTCGCGGAGGCGGTCGGCACCGCGCTGGTCGGCTGCGGCGTCGACACGGTCGTCGGCGTCGTCGGCTCGGGCAACTTCGCCGTCACCAACGCCATGGTCGCCGCCGGAGCCCGGTTCGTCGCCGCCCGCCACGAGGGCGGCGCGGCGACGATCGCCGACGCGCACGCCCGGATGAGCGGCCGTCCGACCGCGCTCACGCTCCACCAGGGCTGCGGGCTGACCAACGCGCTCACCGGCATCACCGAGGCGGCGAAGAGCCGGACGCCGCTCGTCGTGCTGGCCGCCGAGGCCACGTCGCCGCGGTCGAACTTCGCCGTCGACCAGGCGGCGCTGGCCACCGCCGTCGGCGCCGTCCCGATGCGGGTCGCCTCGGCGGCCGGGGCGCTGGACCGGGTGGCCGCCGCCCTCGCCACCGCCGTCCACGGCCGGCGCACGGTGCTGCTCAACCTCCCGCTGGACGTCCAGGCCGCGGAGCTGGCCCTGCCCGCGCGCCCGCCGGAGGTCCCGGCGCCGCCCCCCGTGGTGCCCGGCCCCGCGGAGGTCGAGCGCCTGGTGACCGCCCTCCGGTCCGCCCGCCGCCCGGTGTTCGTGGCCGGCCGTGGCGCCCGGGGGCCCGGTGCCCGCGCGGCGCTGGAGGCGCTGGCCGACCGGTGCGGCGCGCTGCTGGCCACGTCCGCGGTGGCCCGGGGTCTGTTCCGCGGCAGTCCCTGGTCGCTGGACGTCTCCGGCGGCTTCGCCTCTCCGTTGGCCGCCGAGCTCATCGGCGACGCCGATCTGGTGGTCGGCTGGGGGTGCGCGTTGAACATGTGGACGACGCGGCACGGCCGGCTGATCGCCGAGGGGGCGGTGGTCGCACAGGTCGACGACGACCCGTCCGCGATCGGCCTGCACCGCGACGTCGCCGTGGGGGTGGTCGGCGACGTCCGGCGGACGGCGGAGGCCGCGGCGGCCGTTCTGGGCGAGGGGGTCGGCCCCGGGTACCGCAGCCCCGACCTGCGGGCGGCGATCGCCGCGCGGGTGCGCTGGCGCGACGTGCCGTTCACCCCCTCGGGCGGGCCGGACCGGATCGACCCGCGCACGCTGACCATCGCGCTCGACGACCTGCTGCCGGCCGAGCGGGTGGTCGCCGTCGACTCGGGCAACTTCATGGGCTGGCCGAGCGCATTCCTCGACGTCCCCGACGAGTTCGGGTTCTGCTTCACCCAGGCCTTCCAGTCCGTCGGGCTCGGGCTGGCGACGGGGATCGGCGCCGCACTGGCCCGGCCGGACCGGCTACCGGTGGTCGCGGTGGGCGACGGCGGCGCGCTGATGGGGGCGTCGGAACTGGAGACCGTCGTGCGGCTGCGGCTGCCCATGGTGGTCGTGGTCTACGACGACGCGGCGTACGGGGCCGAGGTGCACCACTTCGGTCCGGACGGGCACCCGCTGGACACCGTCCGCTTCCCGGAGACCGACTTCGCTGCGCTGGCCCGGGGTCACGGGTTCGCGGCGGTCACCGTGCGGGCGCCCGGGGACCTGGCCGGGGTGGCCGAGTGGGTGGCCGGGCCGCGGAACGCGCCGCTGCTGGTCGATGCCAAGGTGGCCGCGGACGAGCCGTCGTGGTGGCTCGCGGAGGCGTTCCGCGGCCACTGAAGAAGGACCCCGCATCCCCCCATCCCTCGCGAGCTCGCGCCAGGCTCCGTCCAGAGGCTCGCCGCGGGCTTGCGGGCGGTGAGGAGGACCGGGTCCTTGTTCCTGCAGGGAGGCCGGGGCCTCGGGGTCGGTCGCTGCTGAGGGTGCGGATACGGTGGCGGCGGGTCACGATGGCGCCCGGCACGGGGAGGTCCCGCGCGGCCATCACCGGACGAGGAGGCAGCCGTGATCGGACGACCGACGGCCGGGAGGGACCCGCGACGGGCGCGGATCGGCGTCCCCCCGGGAACCGCGACGACCGGCCGCTCGGTGGTGGTCTTCGCCGACCCGGACCAGGACGGCGCGGCCACGCTGCGCCGGCTGACCGGGCTGTCCGACGTCGCCGACTCCCGCGACGTCGAGCCGGGGGACGCCGACGCCCGGGTGCTGCAGCAGGCCGAGGCGGTCGTCTTCCCCGGGCTGGGCCTGGCCGTCGCGGCGGTCGACCCGCAGCGGCTCGCCGGTGACAGGTCGGTGCTGGCCGTGACGCCGGAGCTGGTGCACCACGTGCTGCCGGAGGTCCCCGAGGGGTACCTCGCCGGCTACCGGGACGCCGTCGCCGACCTCACCGGGCGGCTGCTCGCCCTGCCCGGGGACACCGCCGCGCCGGCCACCCCGCCCTACGTCGACACCCCGCAGTACACCTGGGGCCTGCAGGCCACCGGCGTCCCGGCCTCGCCGCGCACCGGCCGTGGGATCCGGGTGGCGGTCCTCGACACCGGCGTCGACACCGCGCACCCCGACCTCGCCGAGCGGGCGCTCACCGCCACCTCGTTCGTCGCCGGCCAGTCCCCGCGGGACGGGCACGGCCACGGCACGCACTGCGTCGGCACCGCCTGCGGCCCGCGCGCCCCCGAGGGGTCCCGCGGCTACGGCGTCGCCCCGGACGCGGAGGTCTTCGTCGGCAAGGTGCTCAGCGACGAGGGCTCGGGCACAGACGCCGAGATCCTCGCCGGCATCGCGTGGGCGGTGCGCAACGGGTGTCAGGTGATCTCGATGTCGCTGGGCGCCGACGTGGCCGAACCCAGCCCGGCCTACACGGCGGCCGGCCGCCGGGCCCTCGACCAGGGGTCACTCATCGTCGCGGCCGCGGGCAACAACGCCGACCGGGAGAACGGCGACCCCGGCTTCGTCGGCGTCCCGGCCAACAGCCCCGACATCCTGGCCGTCGGCGCGCTCGACCCGTCCCTCGCGGTCGCCGGTTTCTCCGCGCGCAGCACCGACGTCTCCGGTGGACAGGTCGACCTGGCCGCCCCCGGCGTGGACGTGTACTCCTCCTGGCCGCTGCCGGACCGGTACGACACGATCAGCGGGACGAGCATGGCGACCCCGCACGTCGCCGGCCTCGCCGCGCTCTGGGCCGAGGAGAGCGGCGCGCGCGGCCGCGACCTGTGGTGGGCGCTGACCCGGGCGGCCCGGCGGCTGACCGCCCCGTCGGCCGACGTGGGCGCGGGGATCCCGCTCGCGCCGCGGTGAGGACCGCAGCCGTCCGTGGCGGACGGCGCTACGGTCCCCCCGTGACCGCCGTGATCGTGACCGTCGACGACGCGCACCTCACCGGCGTCGGCGCGGTCGCCGACACGCTGCGCGAGCGCGGCCTGCAGGTGGAGCAGGTGCTCGACGGCCTCGGCCTGATCACCGGGCAGCTGCCCGCCGGACAGCCGCTGACCGCGCTGCGGGTGGCCGGCGTGGCGGCGGTGGAGGAGGCCCGCAGCGTCCGGCTGCCCCCGCCGGACGCACCGGTGCAGTGACGACCTCCGGCACCGGCTCGTCGCCGCCCCGGGCGGCCGCCGCCACAGTGGGCACGTGCACCGCCTGAGCCCCGGGTCCGAGCCGCCCAGCGGGTCCTTCCGGGTGGCGCACGAGGACGCCGGGCCGGTGCTGCACCTGGTCGGCGACGTCGACGAGCCCCTGGTGCAGCAGATGCGCGCGGCGGGCCTCGACGAGCGCGAGCTCGTGGCGGTGCAGGTCGCCTCGGTCGGCTACATCGACTCGACCGGGCTGTCGATGCTGGTGCGCTGGGCCCAGGCGGCGGCGCGCGAGGGGCGCCCGGCGGTGCTCCGGTCGGCGTCCCCGCGGTTTCGCACGGTGCTCGACCTGGCCGGCATCTCGGTGCTCTTCGCCCTCGAGGACGACGGCCGCGGCTGAGCGCCCCGCCTACAGTGCCGTGGGCGGCCCGTCGCGGGCCGGGTGGGGGAGGACGAGCGTGGACCGACCGCCGGCGATCGCGCTGCTGGGACTCGGGGAGGCCGGGTCGGAGATCGCCCGTGACCTGGTCGCCGCCGGCGCCGACGTCCGTGGGTACGACCCGCGGGTGGCCGCGCCGCCCGGGGTGCTGCCGCGTGCCGACGAGGCCGCTGCGGTGGCCGACGCCGACCTGGTGCTCAGCGTGAACAGCGCCGCCGACGCCCCGGTGGCGCTGCACAACGCACTTCCCGGCCTGAGCCCGGGCACCGTCTGGGCCGACCTCAACACCGCTGCCCCCGCCGTCAAGCGCGCCTTGGCCGCGACCGTCGCCGGCCGGGGCGTGCTGGTGGCCGACGTGGCGCTGCTGGCCCTGGTCCCCGGGCGGGGCTTGCGCACGCCGATGCTCGTCTCCGGCGACGGCGCCCGCGCGTACGCACAGGTATTGGCCGGGTTCGGCGTGACCGTGGACCTGCTCGAGGGACCGCCGGGCGCGGCGATCTCGCGCAAGCTGCTGCGCAGCGTCTTCTGGAAGGGCGTGGCCGCCGCCGTGGTCGAGGCGGTGGAGGGTGCCGAGGCGGCCGGGGTCGCCGACTGGCTGCGCGCCGACATCGCCGCGGAGCTGGACCGCTTCGCGGCCGCCGACGTCGAGGTGTTCCTCGCCGGCTCCCGCCAGCACGCCCGCCGCCGGTCCGCGGAGATGGCCGCCGCGGCCGAGCAGCTGCGCGACCTGGGGGTGCCGCCGCGGGTGGCGCAGGCCGCCCGGGACCAGCTCGCCGCCCTCGCCGACCCGTCCGGCGCCGCCGACGACGGGACGTTGGGGACCGCCGCCGAGGAGGGCGACCCGGCGTAGCCCCGGACGCCGGGGCCCGCGCCGCGTCCGACGGTTGGCGCGGCCTGCTCGAGGACCGGACGACGCCGCTCGACGTCGCCGCCGTCGACGGCCTGCTCACCCGCGGCGGGACGACGCTGGGCTCGGCCCGCGTGGCACCGAGCTCGGCCAGGAGCTGGAGGCGCGCACCGGCAAGGAGGTGCGCACCACCGTGCTCGGCCACGTGCAGCGCGGCGGCACCCCGACCTCCTTCGACCGGGTGCTGGTCAACCGCTTCGGCCTGCACGCCCCGTCGCCGCGCACGAGGGCTGGTCGGCTGAGGGAAGGACCCCTGCAGGGTCCGGTGGGGCTGGGTAGCGTCCGGGGACCCGACCCGGCCGACGACGGGAGCCGCCCGTGCCCGAGACGACCGTCCCCGGCGGTGCCAGCGCGCCCGGCCTGCGCGCCCACCTCGCCGTCCCGCCGGTGGGGGAGGGGCCGTGGCCGGGCGTGGTGGTGGTGCACGAGGCGTTCGGGCTCAACGACGACACCCGCGCGCAGGCCGACCGGCTCGCCGTCGCCGGCTACCTCGCGCTCGCCCCCGACCTGTTCAGCGCCGGCGGTGCGCTCCGCTGCCTGACGCGCACCTTCGGCGACCTGTTCCGCCAGGAGGGCCCGGCCTTCGGTGACCTGGAGGCCGCCCGCGGCTGGCTGGCCGGGCGCGCGGACTGCACCGGCCGCGTCGGGGTCGTCGGCTTCTGCATGGGCGGCGGGTTCGCGCTGCTCGCGGCCACCCGCGGCTTCGACGTGGCCGCGCCGAACTACGGCATGCTGCCGCGGGACGCCGAGCGGGTGCTGGCCGGCGCCTGCCCGGTGGTGGCCAGCTACGGCCGCCGCGACCGCGCCCTCCGCGGGGCGGCGCAGCGGCTGGAGCGGGTGCTGACCGAGCACGGCGTCCCGCATGACGTCCGGGAGTACCCCGACGCCGGGCACTCGTTCATGAACCGGCACGACAGCGGGCCCTTCGCCGTCCTGGAGCAGGTGGCCGGTCTCAGCCACCACCACCCGTCGGCCGAGGACGCCTGGGCGCGGATCCTGCGCTTCCTCGACACCCACCTGCGGGCGGCCGGCGACCCCTGACCCGGCCACGTGCAGGCGTGCGGCGTGGCCCCTCCAGGGCACCGCCCCGAGCTGGCGAGGGGTGAGGAGGAGGGGGTGCTCCGTCAGTCCAGGGCGGTCGGGACGACGGCCGCCTGGCGCCGGCGGCGGTGGGCGGACATCCGCACCGGCGCGTCCGCGGTGCCGTAGCCGTCGTAGCCGCCCAGGCGCTGCACGACCTCGAAGAACACCCGGTCGCCGAGCACCTCGGTCGCCAGGTGCAGGTACCCGCCGGCGCCGTCCTCCTCGTACATCAGGCCGTGCTGCCGAACCGCGGCCAGCACGTCGGCGGGCAGGTCGAAGCGGGCCTCGAGGTCGTCGGCGTAGTTGGCCGGCAGCGGCAGCAGCGGGGCGCCGGCCGCGCGCAGCCGCGCCGCGGTGTCGACCAGGTCGGCGGTGGTCAGCGCGACGTACTGCGGCTCGGGGACGCCGGGTGCCCAGTCGCCGCGGCGCAGCGTCGCGGCCGACAGGGCCAGTCGCACGGCGCGGCCCGGGTCGGTGACCGCGCGGGTGCGCACCAGCCCGAAGGGGGCGGCGAGCTCGGTGACCTCCTGCGGCTCCAGGCCCAGCACCGCGCGGTAGAACAGCCCCGCCTCGTCGAAGGAGTCGAACGGCTGGGTCAGCCCCACGTGGTCGACGGCGGTGATCCCCGTCCCCGGCCGGGCCGGCTCCCCGGTGGGCAGGAAGTCGGCCGGCCAGCCGTCGGGCACGGTGCGGGTGAAGAAGACCTGCGTCCCGTCGGGCGCGGCGACGGCGGAGAGCTCCGCCTCCGCGGCGCCGCGGGTGCGGGGGAGGACCGGCGCGCTCATCGCCTCGGCCCGGGCGGCCGAGCGGCCGGGGTCGGCGCTCTCGAGGCCGAGCGCGGCGACCGAGGCGACGCCGGTCGCGGCCGGGCGGACCACCGAGGCGTTGAGCAGCACCCGCGCGCCACCCTGCTCCCACAGCTGCACCGGCTTGGAGCGGTGCTGGCCGGTGTGGGTGAAGCCGAGCGCGGCGAGCACCTCGGCAGCCCGTGGCCCGGAGACCCCGTCGACGCCGAGCTCGGTGAACGACCAGCCCGACAGCGCCGGCGCGGCCGGGGGCGGGGTCGGGCCGGACGCCGGGTCGCGCAGCGCGAGCGCCTCCCCCAGCCACTGCAGCGAGCGCATCGCGTCCACCGCCGTCCGGGTCGGGTCGGCCTGCCGGTAGACGTCGTTGAAGACCTCCAGCGACAGCGGCCCGGTGTAGCCGGTGGCCAGCACGGCGGCGACGAAGCCGGGCAGGTCGAAGGTGCCCTGCCCGGGGAAGAGGCGGTGGTGCCGGCTCCACTGCAGCACGTCCATGGCCAGCCGCGGCGCGTCGGCCAGCTGCAGGAAGAACAGCTTCTCCCCGGGGACGGCGGCGAAGCCGGCCGGGTCCCCGCCGCGCGAGAGCACGTGGAAGCTGTCCAGGCACAGCCCGAGGGCGGGGGAGCCCGCGCGGCGGACGGCGTCCCACGACCGCTCCCAGGTCGAGACGTGCCGGCCCCAGGCCAGCGCCTCGTAGGCGATCCGCAGCCCGCGCTCGCCGGCGCGGGCGGCGGCGGTGGCCAGCTGCCCGGCCAGCCGGTCGGCGTCGGCCACGGCGTCCGGCGAGACGGAGGAGCAGACCAGGACGGTGTCGACGCCGAGCGCGGCCATCACGTCGAACTTGCGCTCGGCACGGCGGAGGTTCCGGGCGAAGCGGTCGGGGTCGGTGGAGTCCAGGTCGCGGAAGGGCTGGTAGAGGTCGATCGACAGGCCGAGGTCCGCGCAGCGGGCGGCCAGCTCGGCAGGGGACCAGGGGGAGGCGACCAGGTCCGGCTCGAACACCTCGATGCCGTCGAACCCGGCGGCGGCCGCCGCGGTGATCTTGTCCTCGAGCGTGCCGGACAGGCAGACGGTCGCGATCGCCCGGTGAGGGGCGCGGGCGGCCCCCTGCAGGGTCCCGCCGCGAGCGTGCGAGTGGCGGGGGGCAGGGGGTCCTTCCTCAGTCGACACGGACGTCGCCGACCAGCGTGGTGAAGTGGGCCAGCATCCGCTCGGCGTCCGGTTCGACGCCGGTGAACAGCCGGAAGGCGTCCACGGCCTGGAACACCGCCATGCCGCCGCCGTCGAGCACTCGGCAGCCCAGCTCGCGCGCGGTGCGGACCAGCGCGGTCTCCAGCGGCCGGTAGACGATGTCGGCCACCCACACCTGCGGTCGCAGCAGGCCGGCGTCCAGCGGCAGGCCGGGGTGGGCGGCCATGCCGGTGGGCGTGGCGTGCACCAGCCCGTCGGCGCGGGCGAGTGCTGCGGGCAGCGCGCCCAGGTCGCCGCCCTCGGCGCGGTCGTCGCCGAAGCGCCCGACCAGCGCGGCGGCCAGCTCGCCGGCCCGCGCGCCGTCCACGTCGAGGACGGTCAGCCGGCGGGTCCCGAGGGTGAGCAGCGCGTGCGCGACCGCGGCTCCCGCGCCACCGGCGCCGAGGAGTACCACCCGGTCCAGCGGCGCCTCGGTCAGGCCGCGGTCGAAGGCCCGGGCGAAGCCGGACCAGTCGGTGTTGTGCCCGACCGCCCGGCCGTCGCGGAGGACGACGGTGTTCACCGCACCCAGGGCGGCGGCGTCGGGGGAGAGCTCGTCGAGGTGCTCGAGCACCAGCTGCTTGCAGGGGTGGGTGACGTTGAGCCCGTCGTAGCCGGCCAGCCGGGCGGCGGCCAGGATCTCGCCGATCGCCGACGCCGGGAGCTGCAGCCGGTCGAGGTCCAGCCGCCGGTAGAGGTAGCGCAGGCCGAGCTCGTCGGCCTCCCGCTCGTGCAGCGGCGGGCTCAGCGACGGGCCGATGCCGCTGCCGACCAGACCGACCAGGAAACCCTGCGCGTCGTCCGTCACCGGACCACCTCCCCCTGTATGTACCAATTGGTGAGTTGCTGTGCAGCAGACCACACTCGGCGGCTCGACACCAGCCTCCGGCGGCGACACCGAACCGTCCGCGGGCGGGTCTTGTGCTCTGCGCCACGTTAATGTACCAAGTAGTTCATTGCGGTCGTGGTGCCGGTCACCGCGCTCGCTCTCCGCACCGAGCACCGCCGTCCCGCGCCCACCGGCGCACCCCCTTCCCTCTCAGGAGGACCCGATGCGCGACCGAGTGGTCGAGCCCCCCGGCTCGCACGAGCCGAACGAGTTCGTGAAGACACCCAAGAAGGCCGCGGCCAGCGGCTGGATGGGCAGCGCACTGGAGTACTACGACTTCTTCATCTACGCCCAGGCCGCCGCCCTGGTGTTCCCGACGATCTTCTTCCCGGAGTCCGATCCGCAGATCGCCATCATCATCTCGCTGGCCACCTTCGGGGTGGGCTACGTCGCCCGGCCGATCGGCGCGTTCGCCCTCGGCCACTGGGGTGACACCCGCGGACGCAAGAACGTCCTGGTGCTCTGCATGCTGCTGATGGGAGTGTCCACGTTCCTCGTCGCGCTGCTGCCCACCTACCAGCAGGTGGGCCTGCTCGCCCCGGCGCTGCTGGTGCTGCTGCGGCTGGTGCAGGGCTTCGCCGTGGGCGGGGAGATCTCCGGCGCCAGCGCGATGATCGTCGAGCACGCCCCCTTCGGCCGGCGCGGCTACTACGCCAGCTACACCCTGCAGGGTGTGCAGGCCGGCCAGATCCTGGCCGCCGCGATCTTCCTGCCGCTGGCCGCCGTGCTCCCGGAGGCCCAGTTCGAGTCGTGGGGCTGGCGCATCCCGTTCCTGCTGTCCGCCTTCGTGGTGGTCGCCGGCTACGTCATCCGGCGCCGGGTCGACGAGACCCCGGCCTTCCAGGAGGAGGCCGTGCACGGTGAGGTGCCCAAGGCCCCGATCGTCCAGGCGGTCCGGGAGAGTGGCCCGGACATGCTGCGGGTGATCTGCATGGCGCTGATGAACGCCGTCCCGGTGGCGACCACCGTGTTCGGCGCCACCTACGCCACCAACGAGGAGGCCTACGGCATCGGCTTCGACACCGCCACCTACCTGTGGATCTCCGTGGTGGGCAATGTGGTGGCCGTGCTGCTGATCCCGTTCGTCGGCAACCTGTCCGACCGCATCGGCCGGCGGCCGTGCATCATCGTCGGCGCGCTGGGCTCGACGGCGCTGTCCTTCGCGTACCTCTACGCGATCAGCCAGGCCAACGTGACGCTGGCCTTCGTCTTCGCCATCCTCATGTGGGGCATCGTCTACCAGGGCTACAACGCGGTCTTCCCGGCCTTCTACCAGGAGCTCTTCCCGACTCGGACCCGCGTCACGGCCTTCGCGGTCTCGCAGAACCTGGGGACCATGATCACCGCGTTCCTGCCCACCCTGTACGCGATCGTCGCCCCGGGTGGGTCGAACGTGCCGCTGATCGTCGGGAGCATCACCTTCGGCATCGGGATCATCGCGGCGACGGCCGCCTGGTCGGCCCGGGAGACCCACCGGGTGCACATGGACGACCTGGGCCGCGACGACGCCCCGGTGGTGCCGCGCGAGGAGTACGAGCGCATCCGCGCCTCGCTCTGAGAAAGGCCCCCCTGCCCCCCGCCACTCGCAGGCTCGCGGCGGGACCCTGCAGGGGGCCATCCCCCCGTGACCGGGCCGACCCCCGTCGGCCCGGTCACGGGCTCCCTGACGTCCGGGAGGCGACGTGACCGCAACACCCGCCGGCGTGCGGATCGCCGTGGTCGGCGCCGGCCTGATCGGCCGGCGTCACGCCGGGGAGGTCGCCGCCTGCCCGGCGACGCGACTGGTCGCGGTGGTCGACCCCGGCCCCGCCGGGGACGCCGTCGCCGACCGGTACGGCGTCCCCCGGTACCGGTCGCTGGCCGAGCTCCTCGAGCGCGACCGGCCCGACGGCGTGGTGCTCGCCACGCCCAACCGGCTGCACGTCGACGGCGGCCTGGCGTGCGTCGCAGCGGGCGTGCCGACGCTCGTCGAGAAGCCCGTCGGCGACACCGTCGCGGCCGCCACCCGGCTGGTGGAAGCGGCCGAGGCGGCCGGCGTCCCGCTGCTCGTGGGGCACCACCGCCGGCACAGCCCGCTCCTGGCCCGGGCCCGGGAGATCGTGGCCGGGGGCGTGCTCGGCCGGCTCGTCGCCGTCGTGGGCACCGCCCTGTTCGCCAAGCCCGACGACTACTTCGACGTCGGCGGGGGCTGGCGGCGGCAGCCGGGCGGCGGGCCGGTGCTGATCAACCTGGTGCACGAGGTGGACGGCCTGCGGTGGCTCGTCGGGGACGTCGTCCGGGTGCAGGCCACGACGTCGGACGCCGTCCGCGGTCTCCCGGTCGAGGACACGGCGGCCGTGGTGCTCACCTTCGCGAACGGGGCGCTGGGCACCTTCCTGCTCTCCGACGCGGCCGCCTCGCCGCGCTCGTGGGAGCAGACCTCGGGGGAGGACACGAGCTACCCCAGCCACCCGGACGAGGACTGCTACCACCTCGCCGGCACGGCCGGGTCGTTGTCGATCCCCACGATGCGGCTGCGCACCTCCACCGGTCCGCCCTCGTGGCGGGAGCCGTTCGAGACGGCCACCGTCGAGGTGCCGCGCCGGGACCCGCTGGCCGCGCAGGTCGAGCACTTCGCCGCGGTCGTCCGGGGGGAGGCCGAGCCGCTGTGCAGCGGCCGGGACGGGCTGGCGACCCTCCGGGTGCTGGCCGCGGTCGTCGAGTCCGCCGCCACCGGGCGGCCGGTGGACCTGCCGGGCGCCGCGGCGAACCGTCCTACGCTCGGGGTCCGTCCCCCGCCGTGAAGAGGTCCCCAGCCGTGTCGTCCGCCGCCCACCCGCTGCCCGACGGGTCCGTCCCCTCCCTCGGGTCCGTGTCCGAGCCGCCGCGTCAGCGCGACGCCGAGCGCACCCGTGCGGAGATCCTCGACGTGGCGACCACGGAGTTCGCCGACCGGGGGTACGCCGGGGCGCGGGTCGACGAGATCGCCGCCAAGACCAGCACGACCAAGCGGATGATCTACTACTACTTCGGCGGCAAGGAGCAGCTCTACGTCGCCGTCCTGGAGCGGTCCTACAGCCGGATCCGCGATCTCGAGCAGAAGCTCGACGTCGAGCACCTCGACCCGGTCGAGGCCATCCGCGCGCTGGCCGGGCTGACCTTCGACCACCACGAGGCGCACCCGGACTTCATCCGGCTGGTGAGCATCGAGAACATCCACCGCGCCGAGCACGTCGCCCGCTCGGAGCGGTTGTCCAACCTCAACACCCGCGCCCTGGACGTCCTCGGGCGGATCCTCGCCCGCGGACGGGAGGCCGGCGTCTTCCGGGACGACGTCGAGGCGCTGGACGTGCACCAGGTGATCAGCGGCTTCTGCATCTACCGCACCGCGAACCGGTACACGTGGCGTGCCCTCTTCGGCCGGGACATGCTCGACCCCGCGCTGCGCGACCAGCAGCGCCGGATGCTCGGCGACCTCGTCGTCGCCTACCTCACCGCCCGCTGAGGGCCGCCGGAGGCGGGGTCCCCGTGCCCCTACGCCCCGGCGACCTCGATGAACGCGATCGAGTTCCCCTCGGGGTCGGGGACGACCGCCTTGCGCGCGTCCTCGCCCTCGCGCGTGACCGGGCCGCTGCGGATGCTCCGCGCCGCCAGGTCGCGCAGCAGGCCGTCCAGGTCCGGCACCGAGACGGCGACCAGGCCGCGGCCGGCGCGCACGGCGTCCTCGACGACGAACACCCACCCGGTGCCGGACACCTGCCACAGCACCTCCCGGTCGTGCGCGACGACGTCGGGGTCGCGCCCGAACAGCCGCCGGTACCACTCCAGCGCGCGCGGGAAGTCGGCGACCGCGATTCCGGCGAACAGCTCGTCCACGGGACCACCGTGGCACGGGGAGCGCGGTCGGGACCGTCCTGCCGTCGTTCAGTGCAGCCGGGACCGCCAGTCGGCCGGTACCCGCCCGCGCGGCCCGGGGGCGGGCTGGTCGAGCGGGTGGTGCGCCGGCGGGGCGAGCTCGGGCCCGGCGACGGCCTGCTCCCGGGTGTAGTCCCAGAACCAGCTCTCACCGGGCTCGAAGCTGCGGATCACCGGGTGCCCGGTCGCGCCGGCGTGCCCCTGTGCGTGCTGCGCGGGCGAGGAGTCGCAGCAGCCGACGTGCCCGCAGGCGGCGCAGCGGCGCAGGTGGAACCACCACCCGCCGAGGGCCAAGCACTCCACGCACCCCGTGCCGCTCGGCGGCACGGACGGGTCGATCGCAGCGGCGGCGTCCACGGCGCCCACGGTAGGGACGCCGGACCGCTGTCCGGAAGCCCTCCGGCCGGCGGCGGTGCACACTCGGTGGGGGAGGGAGGTCGGCATGGGGACGACGCGCCTCTCCGGCGAGGACTTCGCGGCGGCGACGCAGGCCGCGGGCATCGTGCTGGTCGACTTCCGCGACGCGGCGTCGGGCTCCAGCCGCGCGTTCGCCCAGGTCTTCGACGCCGCCGCCGACCGCCACCCGGACCTGCGCTTCCGCGCCGTCGACCTGCCCGCCGAGCCGGCACTGGCCGCCGCGGTCGGGGTGCAGCGGGCGCCGAGCCTCATGGTGTTCCGCGACGGCGTGCCGGTGTTCGCCGAGCCGGGCTGGCTGCCCGAGGACTCCGTCGAGCTGCTCATCGCCACGATCCGCGAGCTGGACATGGCCGCGGTCCGCGAGACGTTCCCCCCGCCGGTCCGCCGCGGCTGAGCCGCCGCGATGCTGTCGCCGCGCGGTCCTCCCGGGCTAGCGTGGCGGCCACCCGGCGAGGACGCCGTCCGCACCGACCGGCTCCCGCCCTCCCCGGCGGGCCGGACAGGAGGCCGCCATGGCCCGCCCCGTGCTGCTCACCGTCGACGACGATCCGGCCGTCTCGCGCGCCGTCGCCCGCGACCTGCGCCGGCGCTACGGCGAGGGCCACCGCGTGCTGCGCGCCGGCTCGGGCGCGGAGGCGCTGGAGGCGCTGCGTGAGCTGAAGCTGCGCGGCGACCCGGTGGCGGTGCTGCTGGCCGACCACCGGATGCCGGAGATGAACGGCGTGGAGTTCCTCGAGCGGGCGATGGACCTGGTGCCGCGGGCCCGCCGGGCACTGCTCACCGCGTACGCCGACACCGACGCCGCCATCGCGGCGATCAACGTGGTCGACGTCGACTCCTACCTGCTCAAGCCGTGGGACCCGCCCGAGGAGAAGCTCTACCCGGTCGTCGACGCGATGCTCGAGGCCTGGCGGGACACCCCGGACCCGGAGGTGCGCGGCGTCAAGCTGGTCGGCCACCGCTGGTCGGCGCCGTCCTTCCGCGCCCGCGACCTGCTGGCCCGCAACGCCGTCCCCTACCGGTGGTTCAACGTCGACGAGCCGGACGGGCGACGGATCCTCGCCGCCGCGGGCGCCGGCCCGGACGACGTCCCCGTGATCGTCACCGCCGACGCCCGGGTGCTGCGGCGCCCGACCGAGGCCGAGCTCGCCGCCGTCGCCGGCCTGGCGGTGGAGGCCCGCGAGGAGTTCTACGACCTGGTCGTCGTCGGGGGCGGACCCGCCGGGCTGGGGGCGGCCGTGTACGGCGCGTCCGAGGGGCTGCGCACCGTGCTCGTCGAGCGCGAGGCCACTGGCGGGCAGGCCGGGCAGAGCAGCCGGATCGAGAACTACCTCGGCTTCCCCGACGGCGTGTCGGGCGGGCAGCTCGCCGATCGCGCCCGCCGGCAGGCGGTGAAGTTCGGCGCCGAGCTGCTGCTGGCCCGCGACGTGGTGGCCCTGGAGGCGCACGGCCCCAAGCGAGTGCTGCACCTCGACGACGGCCGGCGGATCGCCGCGCACGCCGTCGTCCTGGCCACCGGCGTCTCCTACCGGAGCCTCGGCGTGGACGGGGTCGACGACCTGACCGGCCGCGGCGTCTACTACGGCTCGGCGATGACCGAGGCGGCCGAGTGCGCCGACAGCGACGTGTACATCGTGGGCGGAGCGAACTCGGCCGGCCAGGCGGCGGTCTTCTTCTCCCGGTACGCGAGCTCGGTGAGCCTGCTGGTGCGCGGGTCCTCGCTGGAGGCGTCGATGTCGGCCTACCTGATCGAGCAGATCGCCGGGATCGAGGCGATCCGGGTCCGCACCTGCACGATCGTGGCGCAGGCGCAGGGCGACGGGCACCTGGAGGCGCTCACGGTCGAGGACACCCGGACCGGCGAACGGGAGACGCTGCCGGCCAGCCACCTGTTCGTCTTCATCGGCGGCGCGCCGCGCACCGGCTGGCTCGACGGCGCCGTCGTCCGCGACGAGCGCGGGTTCATCCCCACCGGCCCGGCGCTGCTGCGCGAGGGACGCCGTCCGGCCGGCTGGGACCTCGACCGCGACCCGTACCTGCTGGAGACCAGCCTGCCGGGGGTCTTCGTCGCGGGCGACGTGCGCGCGGACTCGGTGAAGCGCGTCGCCTCGGCCGTCGGCGAGGGCGCCATGGCGGTCACGCTGGTGCACCGGTACCTGGAGGAACGATGACGACCGCGCCGGAGCGGCTGGGCCCCGCTGAGCTGCGGGAGCTGTTCCTGTTCACCGACCTCGACGACGAACAGCTGGCCTGGGTCGCCGAGCACGGTGAGGTCGTCGCGTTCCCGGCCGGCGCGGACGTGTCGGTCGAGGGGGAGCCGGCCACCTGCTTCTCGGTGCTGCTCGACGGGACGCTCGCCATGTCCCGCCGGGTGGGCGGCAGCGAGGTCGAGACGGTCCGGACGTCGCACCGCGGCGTCTACTCCGGCGCGGTGCAGTTCTACTTCGGCGACCGGCTGCCGCAGCGCTACCCGGCGACGGTGCGCGCGGTCACCGACTGCCGGTTCCTGCAGGTGCCCGCGGAGGGGTTCGCCGCGGAGTTCCGGCGCTGGTACCCGATGGCGGTGCACCTGCTGGAGGGCCTGTTCCTCGGCCAGCGCAACTCCGCGGAGCTGGTCGCGCAGCGGGAGCGGCTGCTGGCGCTGGGCAAGCTGACCGCGGGCCTCACCCACGAGCTCAACAACCCGGCCGCGGCCGCATCCCGGGCCGCGGCGGCGCTGCGCGAGCGGTTCGCCGGCATGCGGCACAAGCTGGCCCTGCTGTCGGAGGGCCGGCTCGACGGCGCGGTGCTGCGGGCGCTGACCGGGCTGCAGGAGGAGCTGGTGGCCCGGGTGGGCAGCGCCCCGGAGCTCACCGCGCTCGAGCGCGCCGACCGGGAGGACGAGCTCGGCGACTGGCTGGACGACCGCGACATCGGCGGCGGCTACGAGCTCGCCGGGGTCTTCGTCGGCGCCGGGCTCGGGCCCGCGGACCTGCAGCGGGTCGCCGACTCCGTCGACCCCGCCGCCCTCGAGCCGGCGCTGCGCTGGCTGGCCTATGCCGTGGAGACCGAGTCGCTGCTCGCCGAGATCGCCGACAGCACCGGCCGCATCTCCGGCCTGGTGGACGCCGCCCGCCAGTACTCCCAGCTCGACCGCGCCCCGTACCAGCCCACCGACCTGCACGCCGGGCTCGACGCCACGCTGGTCATGCTCGGCGCCAAGACCCCGCCGGGCGTCCGCGTGGTCAAGGACTACGACCGGTCGCTGCCACCAGTGCCCGGCTACCCCGGCGAGCTCAACCAGGTGTGGACCAACCTGATCGTCAACGCCCTCGACGCCATGACCGGAGAGGGCATGGCGGGGGAGGGGACGCTGACCCTGCGCACCGCCCGGGAGGGCGAGTGCGCGCTGGTCGAGGTCGCCGACACCGGTCCGGGCATCCCCGAGGAGCTGCGGCAGCGGGTGTTCGAGCCGTTCTTCACCACCAAGCCGGTCGGCCAGGGCACCGGCCTGGGCCTCGACGTGTCGTGGCGGGTCGTCGTCACCCGGCACGGCGGTGACCTGCGGGTGCGCTCGGAGCCGGGCGACACCCGCTTCCAGGTGCGCCTCCCGCTCACCGAGGCCGCCGCCGTCCCCGGCTAGGGGGCAGGGGGTCCGTGCTCAGTCGCCGGTCAGCGCGAGCAGGACGCCGGTGGTCAGCCCGACGGTGGCGTGGCCGACCACGCCGCGGGAGTGACTGACCAGCGGGTACTGCCGGGCCGTGGGCAGGGCGGTGCCCTCGTCGACCACGAGCCAGGCGGCCGCACCGACGGCCAGCCCGGCGGCGACCGGGTGCACGCCGCGCCGGGCGAGCAGGGCCGCCAGGACGCCGTAGGTGGTGCCGAGCGTCCGGTGCGCGGCCAGCCCCACCCGGCCGGCGGCCGCGTCGTCGAGCTCCCGCCCGCCGGCCGCGCCCAGCTGGCGACCGAGCTGGACCAGCATGCCGCCCGGCGTGATCTCCTCCTCCCGCCGCCGCGAGGCCTCGCTCTGGCGGGCGTGGAAGGCGCCGGTGACGGCGTCCATCGTGCGGCTGGCGGCGTAACCGGCCAGCGCGCCGGTCACGAGCGTGCGGCGGAGTCCCGACATGGCCTCTCCCAGGGGCGCAGGTCCCGGCAGTGTCCGGCCGTGGCCCGCGGGCCGGGAAGTGCCGGAGGTCATGGGCTCCCGCGTGCAGGACGGACGGCACGGGGTAGCCCCCGGTGCGTCCCTCCCGCACCACCCTGGAGACGCCGTGACGGCTCGGCCGATCGTCCGCGACCCACGTCTCGAGGCCGACGCCGACCGGTACGAGCCCGATCCCCGCCGCTGGCGGGCGCTGTCGGTCACCCTCGTCGCGGGCTTCATGAGCCTGCTCGACGTCAGCATCGTGTCGGTGGCGCTGCCGACGCTGCAGCGCGACCTCGGGGCCTCCGCGGCGGCGGTGCAGTGGGTGGTCTCCGGCTACGCGCTCACCTTCGCGCTCATGCTGGTGCCCGCCGGCCGGCTGGGCGACGCCCTCGGCCGGCGGCGGATGTTCCTCATCGGGCTGGCCGGGTTCGTGCTGTGCAGCGCGGCGGCCGGGGCGGCGCCCACCGTGGGGCTGCTCATCGCCGCCCGGCTGGCCCAGGGGCTGTGCGCCGGGGTCCTGGCCCCGCAGAACTCCGGGCTGATCCAGCAGCTGTTCCGCGGCGGGGAGCGGGGCCGGGCCTTCGGCCTCTTCGGCGCGGTCGTCGGGGTGTCCACCGCCGTCGGGCCGGTCGTCGGCGGGCTCCTGCTCCAGGTGGCCGACTGGCGCTGGATCTTCTACGTCAACGTGCCGATCGGCGTGGTCGCGTTCGTCCTCGCCTGGCGGCTGCTGCCCCGCGGCGGTGCCGGCGGGCGCGGGCACATCGACGTCGGCGGGGTGCTGCTGCTCGGCGCCGGGGCGCTGGCCCTGCTGCTCCCGCTGGTGCAGGCCGAGGCCGGCGGCCTCTCCCGGCTGTGGTGGCTCTTCCCGGGCGGCGTGCTGGTGCTGGCTGCTTTCGTGGCGTGGGAGCGTCGGGTGGTACGCCGCGGCGGGGAGCCGGTGTTCGACCCGCGGCTGGTCACCGAGACCCGCGGCTACGGCCTGGGCGCGGCGCTGGGCACCGTGTACTTCGTCGGCTTCAGCGGCATCTGGCTGGTCTTCGCGCTGTTCTTCCAGACCGGCCTGGGGCTGACCCCGCTGCAGTCCGGCCTGGCGGTGACCCCGTTCGCGCTCGGGTCGGCGGTGGCCGCGGTAGTGGCGGGGCGGCTGGTCGAGCGCTTCGGCCGGGTGCTGACGGTGCTCGGCCTGGTCGGGGTGCTGACCGGCCTGGGCGCGACGGTCGTCGTCCTGCTGCTCGTGCCGGCCGACGCCGTCCCCTGGGCGGTGGCGCCCGCGCTGCTCCTCGGCGGCCTGGGCGGCGGCTGTGTCATCTCGCCGAACATCACGATGACGCTGCGCGAGGTCCCGGTGCGGATGGCCGGCGCGGCCGGCGGCGGGCTGCAGACCGCCCAGCGCTTCGGGGCGGTCATCGGGACGGCCGCGCTGCCCGGGCTGTTCTACGTCGTCCTCGGCGCGACCGCGCAGGACTACCCGGCCGCCGCGGCCGCGGGCCTGGCCGTCGCCCTCGCCGGGATCGCCGCCGCGCTCGGGCTCGCCGTCGTCGACCTGCGCCGCGGCCGGCGGCAGGACGCGGCCGACGCGGCCGCCCGCGACGACGCCGACGAGGACGGCGACCACGACGCCGTGCACGGCCACGGGCACGCCGCCCACTCCTGAGACGCCACAGGGGGTGCCCGGCCCGCGATCGGGCCGGACACCCCCTGGTGCCGGGTGCCGCGTCAGCGCACCGAGGACCTCGCCAGCGCGGCCTGCGCGTCGCCGGCATCCCGCTCGCCCGGGCCGGCGTTGGTGGCGTCGGCGGGGAGGTTGTCGTCGCTGGAGCCCCCGCCGTGGCCGTCGTCGTCGAGCATGGTCTCCTCGTCGAAGGGGCGGTCACCGGCGAGGACGGCGTCGAGCTGCTCGCGGTCGAGCTCCTTGGTCCAGGTGGCGATCAGGACGGTGGCGACCGCGTTGCCGGCGAAGTTGGTCACCGCGCGCGCCTCGGACATGAACCGGTCGATGCCGACGATCAGGCCGACGCCGTCGAGCAGGTCCGGACGGTGCGCCGAGAGCCCGCCGGCCAGGGTGGCCAGGCCCGCGCCGGTGACCCCGGCGGCGCCCTTGGAGGCGATGATCATGAAGGCCAGCAGGCCGAGCTGCTCGCCGATCGACAGCGGGTCGCCCAGCGCCTCGGCGATGAAAAGCGAGGCCATCGTCAGGTAGATGGCGGTGCCGTCGAGGTTGAAGGAGTACCCGGTCGGGACGACGATGCCGGCGACCGGCTGGCTGACACCGGCGTGCTCCATCTTCGCGATCAGCCGCGGCAGGGCCGTCTCGGACGACGAGGTGGAGACGATCAGCAGGAACTCGCGGCCCAGGTACCTGAGCAGCGAGAAGACGTTGACCTTCGCGACCAGCCGCAGCAGCAGGCCCAGGACGACGAACACGAACAGCGCGCAGGTGGCGTAGAAGCCCAGCATGATCACCGCGAGGCTCTTGAGCGCGTCGAGGCCGGTCTCGCCGACGACGGCGGCGATCGCGCCGAACGCCCCGAGCGGGGCGACCCACATGATCATCGCGAGGATCCGGAAGACCAGCTTCTGGAAGTGCCCGATGCCGCGCAGCACGGGCTCGCCCGCGCGGCCCATGGCCTGGATGGCGAAACCGGTCAGCAGGGCCACCAGCAGCGCCTGCAGCACCGAGCCCTCGGTCAGCGCCGACACCAGCGTGGTCGGGATCAGGCCGAGGATGAAGTCGGTGGTGCCGCCGGACTCCTCCGCCGTGCCGGCCAGCTCGGCGCCCTCGCCGCGCAGCTCCTCGGACAGTTGCAGCCCGTCGCCGGGGCTGAGCACGTTGCCGACGACCAGGCCGATGGCCAGGGCGATCGTCGACATCAGGATGAAGTAGCCGAGCGCCAGGCCGCCGATGCGGCCGACCTTGGCCGCCTGCCGGATGGCGCCGATGCCCAGCACGATGGTGCAGAAGATGACCGGTGCGATCAGCATCTTGATCAGCCCGACGAACGCGGTGCCGAGCCACTTCAGCGAGACGGCGAACTCGGGGAAGGCGAAGCCGACCGCGATGCCCGCGAGCACCGCGCCGATGACCGCGATATAGAGCCAGTGGGTCCGGTCCCGCCGCTTCGCGGGCGGGGGCGCGTCGGCCACGGTGCCTGAGGCCATGACAGCTCCTGGGGGTCTGGGGGTGGGGGCCGGGCCCGGGAGGTGGGCCACAGCACAGACGGTCCGGACCGCGGTGACCGGCGTCACGCATTCGTTCATTGCGTACACGCCGGTCGCGGCGCGGGGGCTCGCGCGCGGGACACTCGCGGCGTGCGCGTGCCCGCCTTCCTCTCGCACCGCCGGGGCGACGCGAGCCTGGCCCGGCGTCTGCTCCTCCTCCAGGCGCTGGTCGTGGTGGTCGTCGTCCTGACCATGACCGCCGTCGCCTACCTCCAGGCCCGCCAGGCGGTGCGCCAGGCGGCCGAGGAGGAGACCACCGCGATCGTCGCCAGTCTCGCCGACTCCCCGCTGGTGCGCTCGGCGGTCACCGGGCCGGACCCGACGGCGGCGCTGCAGCCCTACGTCGAGGAGGTCCGCGTCGACACCGGGACGTCGTTCATCACCGTCCTCGCGCCCGACCGCACCCGGTTCACCCACCCCGACCCGGCGGAGATCGGCAAGCCGTTCATCGGCACGATCGACCCCGCCCTGGCGGGGGAGACCTTCACCGAGACCTACACCGGCACGCTGGGTCCCTCGGTGCGCGCCACCGGCCCGGTGCTGGACGACGACGGCGAGGTGGTGGCCGTGGTGTCGGCCGGGGTCACCGTCGAGGCGATCGGGGAGGACCTCGCCGTCGCCGTCCCCGGCATCCTGGGGACGGCGGCCGCCACGTTGGCCGTCGGGGCGCTGGGCAGCGCGGCGCTGTCCCGGCGGTTGCGGCGGCAGACCCACGGGCTGTCCCCGGCGCAGCTGGCCCGGATGGTCGACTACCACCACGCCGTGCTGCACGCCGTCCGCGAGGGCCTGCTGCTGGTGGACGACCAGCAGCGGGTGCAGCTGGTCAACGACGAGGCGCGGCGGCTGCTCGGGCTGACCGAGGACCCCACCGGCCGGCACGTCGGCGAGCTGGGCCTGCCGCCGGAGCTGAGCGCGGCGCTGGGCCAGCAGCGGACCGCCGTCGACGAGGTGCATGTGACCGGCACCCGGGTGCTGGTGGTCAACCAGGCCCCGCCGCGGCCGGAGGGCCGCTCGGCCGGCACCGTGGTCACCCTGCGCGACCACACCGAGCTGCAGGGGCTGACCGGCGAGCTCGACAGCGTGCGCGCCTTCGCCGAGTCTCTGCGCGCCCAGGCGCACGAGGCGGCCAACCGGCTGCACACCACCGTGTCGCTGGTGGAGCTCGGTCGCACGCAGGAGGCGATCGACTTCGCGACCGCCCAGCTGGCCTCGGCGCAGCAGCTCACCGACCGGGTGGTCGACGCCGTCGGCGACCCGGTGCTGGCGGCGCTGCTGCTGGGCAAGGCCGCGACCGCGCACGAGCGCGGCGTGCTGCTCGAGGTCGACCCGGCGACGGCGGTGGGGGAGATCGGCATCCCCGGCGGCGACCTGGTGACGATCGTCGGCAACCTGCTGGACAACGCGATCGACGCCGCGCTGGCCGGCGAGCCGCCGCGGGAGGTGCAGTTCGCCGCCGAGGTCGACGGCGGGCGGCTGGAGATCCGGGTCGAGGACACCGGCCCCGGCGTCCGGGAGGAGGACCTGCCGCGGCTGTTCGAGCGCGGCTGGAGCACCAAGGAGACGACCGCGGCGCCCTCGGGGCTCGGCCGCGGCCTGGGGCTGGCGCTGGTCGCGCAGGCCGTCGCCCGGCACGGCGGCACGCTCACCGTGCGGCCCGGCCCCGGCGCGCTGTTCACCGTCGTCCTGCCCGTCGGGGTGCCGGCGGTGTCCCGGTGATCCGCGTCCCCGTCATCAAGGTGCTGGTCGTGGAGGACGAGCCGGTCGCCGCCGAGGCGCACCGCGCCTACGTCGACCGGACCCCGGGCTTCACCACCGCGGCGGTCGCGGGCACCGGCGCCGCCGCCCTCGACGCGCTGGCCCGCCAGCCGGTCGACCTGGTGCTGCTGGACATGAACCTGCCCGACGGCCACGGCATCGACCTGTGCCGGCGGATCCGCGGCGCCGGCGCCCAGGTCGACGTCCTCGCCGTCACCTCGGCGCGGGAGCTGGCCACCGTGCGCGCCGCGGCCGCCCACGGCGTGGTCGGCTACCTGCTCAAGCCGTTCACCTACCCGGCGCTGCGGGACCGGCTGGCCGCCTACGCCGAGTACCACCAGCGGCTGCACGCCGGCGGGGACGCCGTCGGGCAGGACGACGTCGACCGCGTGCTCGTCGGGGTGCGCCCCAGCCGGCCGGCGCCGCTGCCCAAGGGGATGGGCCGGGAGACCCTCGACGCCGTCGTCGCCGCGGTGCGCGCCGCCGGCGAGGGGTTGTCGGCCGCGGAGACCGCCGAGCTCATCGGCGCCTCCCGGATCACCGCCCGCCGGTACCTGGAGTACCTCGCCGACACCGGGCTGGTCGACCGGGCGCCGCGGTACGGCGGCGCCGGCCGGCCCGAGCTGGAGTACCGCTGGCGCTGACCGTGACGCCCGGAGGGCGGTAGCGTGGCCGTGGGCGGCGGGCCGGCCCCGCGCTCCTCGTACGTCACCCCCGGCGGCGTACCCGAGCACCGGCCCCGGCTCCCGGGGTCCTGGAGCGGAGGTCGTCCAGCCCGTCCCGGTGGGCGACCGGAGGTCGAGGCCATGTCGAGCGCCGACCCGTCCACCCCCCTCGACCCGGTCGAGGCCCTCGAGCGCCTGGGCCGCCTGACCCTGCGCGAGAACGGCATGAAATCCCTGCTGCAGGCGGTGGCGGACCTCGCCCGGGAGGTCGTGCCCGGTCACCCGGAGACCTCGGTGTCCCTGCTGATCAACGACCGCCCCAGCACCGCGGTGTTCACCGGCGAGCTGGCCCGCGCCTGCGACGAGAGTCAGTACGGCCGCGGCTACGGCCCCTGCCTGCACGCCGCCGGGACCGGTGAGGTGGTCGAGGTCGCCGACGCCCGCACCGACCCGCGGTGGCGGGACCACCTGGCGTACGCGGTGCAGCTCGGCGTCCTCAGCATGCTGTCGGTGCCGCTGCCGATCGGCGAGGGCATCGTGGGGGCGGTCAACGTCTACGCCCGCGAGCCGGACGCCTTCGATGAGCACAGCCGCGGCGTGGTCACCCGGTTCGCCGCCCACGCCGCCGCGGTCGCCGCCAACATGTACGCCTACGAGGAGGTCCGGGACCTCGCCGATCACCTCGAGCGCCGGGCGGAGTCCCGCGCGGTCGTCGAGCAGGCCAGGGGCATGCTCATGGAGCGCTACGGCATCGGCGCCGACCAGGCGTACCAGCTGCTGGCCCGGGCGGCCAGGCACGCCGAGACCAAGGTCAGGGCGGTCGCGGCCGAGCTGGTGCGCACCGGCGAGTTCCCGCGGCGGCTGGGCCCCTCACCCGAGCCCGCGGCGGACGACGCCTCCTGACCGCCCGCGGGACAGCGCCACCAGCAGCCCGGCGACCACCGCGCCGGCCGCGTTGAGCGTGGTCGCGTACACCCGCAGCTCGGTCAGCGGCGCACGTCAGTCCCAGCCGGAGCCCGCGGCCGGCGTGAGCGTGAGCAGCACCACCGCCAGGGCGGCGAGCAGCAGCGCGGCGTCCGATCGGCGGCGACGGTCGGCGTCCACGGGGCCCACGGTGCCCGGCCCGGGTGCAACGGTCCTGCGAGCCGCCTGGACGTCGGCTGGGAGCGGCGCCGCGGGTGTGCGTTCCCGGTGGTGTCCGCACCCGCGGAGACCACCGGGAACGCACAGCGACCCGGGGCGCCGGGTCAGCCGTGCGGAGCCGAGCGCTCCTGCCACTGCCGGACCCAGGCGCGGCCGTAGTCGTTGCCGTGCGGGGTGCGCAGCACGGTGTGCACGTGGAACGGCTTCGGGGTGTCGTAGTCGAGGAAGACGCCGCAGTGGTGGTCCAGCTCGGTGATCACCACCGGCGACTGAACCCGATAGTAGAAGACGTCGCCCGGCTCGTGCCCGCCGATCCAGCTGAACCAGGTCTCATCTAGGTGTGCCTCGACCTCCCGCATGCGGGCGGCGCGCGGGCCCGCGGGCAGCAACCGGACGAACGCCGCGACGACGTCGAGCACCCTCCGGCGGGCCTCCTCCGACAACTCGGCGACCCGCACGCCCTCGACCGGGATGACCCGGTTGTCCTGGAACGCGCCGGCCAGGTGCCGCTCGTCGCCGGGGTGCACCCGGCCCGGCGGCATGGCCGGGTCGACCATCTGCTCGTACACGGTCGCCCGCGCACGCTGCTCCGGGGTCAGCGCGGCCATCACGGCCAGTCCCGCGTCGACCCGGTCGGCGAACACGTCGCGGACCCCGGCGTGCGGGCCCTCGTCGATCTCGTCGGGCTCGGCGCCCACGAACAGGGGGGACATCACCATGCGCCCCTCGACGACGAGGCAGTTGACCGCGCAGTGGTGGCCGTACAGCTGCCAGCCCCAGGGCGCGTGCAGGTGCGGCTCGCCGTAGAGGGCGACGTTGTAGCTTCACTCGCCCAGCACCGCGGGCAGGTCGACGACGTCGCCGAGGAAGCCGTTGACCAGCATCGCCGCGTGCACCAGCTCGGCGCCCTCGGATGAGAGCGACGCGCGCACCAGCCGGAGCACCGCCTCGCGCACCTCGGGCGGCTGGAACTCCAGCCGCAGCCCGGTGTCGAACTGCATGAACTCCGGGTTGGCCCAGGTCTGCCACTCCGCGGCGTCCACGTCGAAGGCGATCCGCTCGCGGTCGTCGGGGGACAAGGCGGCGAGCAGGTCGCGCGCGGCGGCGACCATCGCCGGCACCGGCGCCGCCTCGCCGGGCTCGGCGGGGGTGAGCGGGTACAGCCCCCCGCGGAGCGCGCCGTCCTCGGTGACGCCACGGAACTCGTGGCGGTACAGCGGCGTCCAGCCCTCGACCAGCCCGCCGGTGAAGGTACCCGGCTTCTTCGCGAACTCGCCGTAGGTGTACGGGTCCAGGCCGCGGACCTCGGCCAGCCGCGGGTGGTCGTGCGGGAACAGGTACGAGCGGAACTCGCCGGACACGGTCAGGCCTCCTTCAGCCGGAGGTCGTTGCCGACGACCGGGTTGCGCAGGACCCCGAGGCGCTCGACCTCGACCTCGACGACGTCACCGGGCTGGAGCAGCCACGGCGGCGTGCGGGCGTAGCCGACGCCGGACGGCGTGCCGGTGGCCAGCAGATCGCCCGGGCGCAGGGTGAACGTGCGGGAGATGAGGGAGAGCGTGTCGCCGACGGTGTAGACCATCTCGTCGGTGCGGCCGTCCTGGACGGTCTCGCCGTTGACCCGAGTCTGCACCCGCAGGCCGTCGCGCAGGTCACCGACCTCACCCGCCGGCACCATCGGGCCGAGCGGGCCGGAGCGGTCGCCGTTCTTGCCGAGGATCCACTGGCTGGTGAGCTTCTGCGCCCGCCGCGAGGTGAGGTCGTTGAACGTCGAGTAGCCGACGACGGCGGCCAGCGCCTCGTCCGGGGTCGCGTCGACCAGGGTGCGGCCGACGTAGGCGACGACCTCGCCCTCCCAGTCCAGGCCGTCCTCGTCGGCCGGGACCGGCACCTCGGCACCCCCCACGGTGAGCGAGGCGGTCCAGCGGGCGAACAGCGTCGGGTACGCCGGGATGTCCTGGTCGCGGAAGGAGCCCTCGGCGACGTGCCTGAGGTAGTTCAGCCCGATGCACACCACCCGGGCGCCGGGCAGCACGGGCGGCACGAGCTCCACGCCCTCGGCCGGCAGCGTCTCACCGGCCGGCTCCCGCGACAGGTGCCCGGCCGCGGCGGCCCAGAACTCCTCGAGTGGCGCGATCAGGGTGACCTGCGCGCCGTCGGCGGACAGCGCCGCCACCTCGACCGACCCGCCGTCCCGGCGGGTGCCCACGATCCTCATGCCCGTCGTCCTCCCTCGTCGTCGGTGCGGCCCCAGCCGCAGGCCCGCTCCAGGGCCCCGGCCGCGGCGGCGGGGTCGTCCCCGCGCCAGGCCACGTGCTGGTCGGGGCGGACCAGCAGGAACGCCGCGCCCCATGTCTCGTGCAGCGGGGCGCCGCCGGGCGCCACGTCGCCGTCCCGCAGCCGGACGACGGTCAGCGGGATCCCGCGGCGCGCCGCGGCGGGCCGGCACGCCGCTGAGCACCACCCGCCGGCTGGCCGAGCGGCTGGTCGCCTGGGGCGCGCTGGAGCGGGCCGCGGCGGGCGGCTACGTGGTGGGCCCGCGGCTGTGGGAGGTCGGGTCGCTGGCGCCGCGCGCGCTGGGCCTGCGCGAGGTCGCGATGCCCTTCATGGACGACCTGTACGAGGCCACCCGCCAGCACGTGCTGCTCGCCGTCCTCGACGGGGACGCCGCCCTGCTCGTGGAGCGGCGGTCCTCGCGGGCCGCCGTCCCGGTGCAGTACCGCGTCGGCGACCGGCTGCCGCTGCACATGACCGGGGTCGGCCGGCTGCTGCTGGCCCACGCGCCGGCCGAGCTGCAGGAGCGGGTGCTCCGCGGCGAGGTCGGCGGCCGGTCCGACGACCCGCCGCCGCAGCCGGCCGCGCTGCGCCGGGAGCTGGCCGAGATCCGCCGCAGCGGCGTGGGGGTTATCAACCGGCGCCGGCCCGCGCCGGTGGTGTCGGTGGCCGCGCCGGTGTGGGACCCCGCGGGACGCGTGGCGGCGGCACTGTCGATCGTGGTCCCGGCCGGCGGCGCCAGCCCGCGGACGATCGAGCCGGCGGTGCGGGCCGCGGCGCGGGCGGTGTCGCGCGGGCTGGGTGCTCCGGCTGTCGGGCGGCCGGGGCCGTCAGCAGGCTGAGCGGAGAAGGACGAGTGGCGGCCGTCGAGCGTCGGCAGACGGGAGGTTGTTCGTAGACTTGTGACCGAACCCTCAGCTGCTCTCGACACGGCACACGCGAGGCGAAGGGGTGGTGTCATGAGTCAGGTACTCGGTGGTCAGACCAGCTCCGCGGACGCGGTCCGCGAGGACGACGAGGTGCGCCGGGTGGTGCAACTCTTCCTCGACGGCGAGTCGAAGGGTGACGCCGCGAAGCTCCAGGAGGCCTCGCACCCGGATGCCCGGATGTTCGGGTCGGTCGGGGGCGCCCGCTACGACATGCCGATGGCGGAGTTCATCGGGCTGGCGGCGAGGAAGCCGGGCGACACGGGCAGCCACCGGACGCGCATCCTCTCGGTGCAGCAGACCGGAGACGCGGCTGTGGCAGAGGCGGCCGAGGACGGCTACTGGGGGTCGCTCTCCCTCGTCGACTACTTCCAGCTCGTGCGCATCGAGGGGACCTGGAAGGTGGTCAGCAAGCTCTTCGCCCACACCGGAGGGGACGTGCCCGCGTAGCGCGGCATCGACGGGGGAGACCACCCGGTCCCAGCGGCGGCGACCCACTGCAGCAGCCCGATCCCGCCGCCGACGGTGACGGCGAGCGCGGCCAGCCGCGGTGGCGTGTCCAGCGTGGTCGCGTACATGCGCAACGCGGTCAGCGGCGCACGTCAGTCCCAGCCGGAGCCCGCGGCCGGCGTGGGCGTCAGCAGCACAACCGCCAGGGCGGCGTCCAGTCCGCGGCGACGGTCGGCGTCCACGGCTCCACCGTGCCCGCCCGGCCGGAGACGGTCCGGCGAGCCGGTTGGACGTCGGCTGGGAACCGCGTCCCCGCGCCGGTGCGCGGTCCTGGTGGTCCCAGCACCCGCCGAGGCCACCGAGAGCGCACAGCCGTCACGATGACGACAGGGTCAGCGCGCCGGGGTGGCCGCGCGCGCGTCGTCGTCCCGGCGGTCGACGCCGTCCCCGGTGACCGCCTCGCCGCGGGCGACCAGGCCGGCGACGTCGGACAGCGGGATCTCCCGGAGGAACAGCGCCAGCAGCAGCGCGACGGCGAAGGCGGGCAGCAGGTAGCCGAACACCGGGGCCAGCGCGCCGGCGTAGGCGTCGACGATCGCCGTCCGCAGCGGCTCGCCGGCTGCCTCGACCGCCTGCGGGACCAGGCTGTCCGGCGAGGTGATGCCGGCCGCGACCGCCTGCTGCGCGTTGTCCTGCAGCGCACCGGTGAGGTTCTCGGCCAGCCGGTTGGTGAACACCGTGCCGAAGACGGCGACGCCCAGCGTGGCGCCGACCTCGCGGAAGTAGTTGTTCGTCGAGGTGGCCGTGCCCAGGTCCCGCGGGGAGACCGCGTTCTGCGCCACCAGGACGACGACCTGCATGACCAGGCCGAGGCCCAGGCCCATGACGAAGAGCATCGCGCAGATGGTGACCAGCGAGGTGTCGCCCGACAGCGTGGTCATCCAGAGCATCGCCGCGGCGATCACCAGCACGCCGGCGATCGGGAAGGCCTTGTACCGGCCGGTCCGCGTCATGGCGATGCCCGAGCCGATGGCGGTGATGAACAGGCCGGCCATCATCGGCAGCATCAGCAGGCCGGAGTTGGCCGCCGAGGTGCCCGAGGCCATCTGCAGGAACGTGGGCATGAAGGCGATCGCCGAGAACATCCCCAGGCCGATGGCGGCGCCCAGCGCCGTGGCGACCACGAAGGTCGGGTTGCGGAACAGGGACAGCGGGATGATCGGCTGCGCGGCCCGCTGCTCGACCAGCACGAAGGCGAGCACCGAGACGGCGAAGGCGGCCATCAGGGCCAGGGTCCAGCCGTCGGTCCAGCCGCGGTCCCCGCCGAAGTCGGTGAAGAAGACCAGGGACGTGGTGGCCGCCGACAGGGTGGCGATGCCGGCGAAGTCGACCGGCTCGGTGTTGCGCCTGCGCGGCAGGGTCAGCGCGAACCAGCCGATGACCAGCGCGGCGACGCCGACCGGGACGTTGATCCAGAAGCACCACTGCCAGCCGAGGCTCGCGGAGTCGGTCAGGTAGCCGCCGACCAGGGGGCCGGCGACCGCGGCCAGGCCGAAGACCGCGCCCAGCGGGCCGAGGTACTTGCCGCGCTCCCGGGCCGGGACGACGTCGGCGATGATCGCCTGCGACAGGATCATCAGCCCGCCCCCGCCGAGGCCTTGCACGCCGCGCCAGACGACGAACCAGGTGAAGTCGGTCGACAGCGCCGCGCCCACGCTGGCGACGGTGAACAGCGCGATCGCGGTGAGGAACAGGTTCCGGCGTCCCCACAGGTCGCCGAACTTGCCGTAGATCGGCATGACGAGCGTGCTGGCCAGCAGGTAGGCCGTCGTCACCCAGGCCATGTGCGAGACGCCGCCGAGGTCGCCGACGATGGTCGGCATCGCCGTCGAGACGATGGTCTGGTCGAGGCTGGAGACCAGCATCCCGGCGATCAGCGCCGAGAAGATCAGGTTGATCCGGCGCCGGGTGAGGACGAACGGCGGTGCGTCGTCCGGCGCGGTCGGGGTGGGGGCGTGCACGGGGCTCCTCGGGTCAGTGGGGGAGGGCGGTCAGGCCGCGGGCGAGGACGTCCCACGCCTCGTCGACGAGGCGGGGCAGGGAGTCGGTGAAGCCGCCGGTGAGCCAGCGGTGCAGCGCCGTGCGCATGACGGCGCCGCTGGTCAGCGCCAGCAGCGTGGGGAGCGTGTCGGCGTCGACGTCGGTGCCGGTGCGCTCGGCGACGGCGGCGGCCAGCGCGCGGTCGGCCTCGCCGAAGTGGGTGACCAGCCGGCCGACGAGGTCGGGGTTGGCCTCGATGACCTGCAGCCGGAGCGGCCATAGCTCGGTCTCGCCCGCCATCTCCTCGGCCTGCTCGCGCTGGACGGCGCGCAGTGCCTCGACGACCGGTTCGTCCGCGGGCCGCCCGGCGAGGGCCTGCGCGGTGCGCCGCAGCTCGGCGGGGTCGAGGCCGAGAACCGCGTCGTCCTTGGTAGCGAAGTAGTTGAAGAAGGTGCGCGGCGAGACGTCGGCCCGGGCGGCGATGTCGTCGACCGAGACGCCGTCCAGGCCGTGCTCGGCCACCAGCCGCAGCGCGGCCTCGTGCAGCGCGAGCCGGGTGGCGGCCTTCTTGCGCTCACGGAGTCCGGTGGTCACCCGGCCATCGTTGCACCGTCTGCAAGTTTGCGGAGTCTGCAGGAGGTGTCGCATCCGTCACGGCGTCAGGCGGGCAGCGCCGTCGGGGCGTACGCCAGCAGCCGCCACGACCCGCCGGCGCGCGTCCAGACGGCGAGCGCCAGGTTGTCCAGCGTCTTGGGGACGCCGGCGACGTCCACCACGGCGGCCATCCGGCCCACCACGATGGCGGTGTCCCCGGTGACCTCGACCCGGTCCACCGGGTGCTCGGCCCGGCGGTACACGTAGTACCGCGACCGCAGCTTGGCCAGGTACTCCTCCTTGGTGTCCCGGCTGCCGCTCGAGTGGGTGTAGCAGAGCCCGTCGGCGAGCAGGTCCCCGAGGGTGTCCAGGTCGCCGTCGACCATGGCCCGGTAGCGGCGGTCCTCCGCGGCGAGCACGGCCTGCAGGTCGTCCGGCGCGTCGGTCACCGGGCCATCGTGACCCCTCCGGCCGTCGGGCCGCACCGCGGGCGGTGAGTCGTCGTGCCTGCGCCGGTCTGACCGTCATGACCGATACCGAGCCGAAGGACGACGAGGCCGCCGTCCGGACCCTGGTCCACCGGTGGGCGCGCGCCGTGCACGCCGGCGACCTGGCCGGCGTGCTGGCCGACCACACCGAGGACGTCGTGATGTTCGACGTGCCGCCGCCGGAGGACGGCGTCCGCGGTCTGGACGCTTACCGCGCGACCTGGCCGGAGTTCTTCGCGTGGCAGCGGTCCGGTGCGTCGTTCGAGGTCGTCGAGCTGTCCGTGACCGCCGGCGCGGACGTCGCCTGGGCCTACGCCCTGCTGCGCTGCGGCACCGCGGCCGAGCTGGCCGAGCACCCCGGGCGCCGGCTGCGGCTGACCCTCGGGCTGCGCCGGGAGGGCGGCCGCTGGCGGGTCGCGCACGAGCACCACTCGTTCGCGCTGCGCTGACGGGAGCCGGCTGCCGCCCCGGTCGCCGGGGCGGCAGCCGGTCGCGGGTCAGCCGCCGGCCTTCTCCTGCTCGTACCGCTCGGTCATCGTGGCGACCGCCTGCAGCTGCTGGGCGGCGTAGTCCTCCCGCTTGCCCATCGCGTGCTCCTTGACGTCCAGCGTCGCCTGGGCGTGCGAGATCTCGCCGCCCTGGAAGTGCGGCGCCACGTGCTGGGCGATGAGCTCCCAGTGGGGCAGCGCGTCGCGTTCGTCATGGACACCCGGCTGTGCGACGCGGTGCACACGCTGGCCGACGGCGCGGACCTGCTCGTCGTCGAGTCGACGTTCCTCGAGGAGGACGCCGCGCAGGCCCGCGCGTACGGACACCTGACCGCCCGGCAGGCGGCGACCGCGGCCGCCGAGTGCGGGGTGCGGCGGCTGGTGCTCACCCACTTCTCGCAGCGCTACCCCGACCCGTCCCGCTTCCGGGACGAGGCGGCGGAGGTGTTCGACGGCGACCTGGTGGTGGCGGCGGACCTGATGATCGTGCCGGTGCCGCGCCGGGCCTAGCGGACCTCGCCGGTGCCGTAGTCGCCGAACGGCTCGGTCGCGACGGCGCTGATCGGCACCTCCGCCAGCGCGCGGCCGGCCGCGTCGAGCGTGCGGACGTCGCGCGCCCCGAGCGGCAGGAGGGCGGCACCGCCGCCGTCGGGCAGCGGCACGGTGGCGAGCACGCCGCCCCCCTCGTCGAGGACAGCGGCGGCCGTGGCCGGGGCGGGTGCGGTGACGACCAGCCAGCGGCCGGCGTCCGAGGGCTCGGCCTCGGGGGAGGAGAGGTCGCACACGCGCGCCACGACGAGCCCGGCGACGTCGGTCGTGCCCGGCGGGGTGTGCACGCCGCAGGGCACGGTGCGCCCGGTGCCGGTGCTGCCCAGCTGACCCGCCCGGGTGGTGACGACGAGCCCGCCGCCGGGGCTGCGGCCCACGACGACGACGGCGCTGCCCGGGACCTCGGGCATCGGCAGGGTGCCCGACCAGAGCAGCTGCGGCAGCAGCTCGGCCGGCTCGGCGCCCAGCGGGACGGCGATGTCGGCGAGCGCCTCGGCCACCAGCCGGTCGGCGGGCGCGGCGGACGCCGGCCGCAGCGGGTCCAGCGGCGGGACGTCGGCGGGGCCCGCCGGCAGGTCGGGGGCGGGCGCGCCGGCGCGGTGCACCGGCTGCCCGTCACGCAGCACCCGGACGCTGGTGCCCGCGCCGCCGGTCGTCGTCGGCACGGAGGTGACCGCGAGGCCGCCGTCCGCCGGGACCGGCTCGTAGGTGCGGCCGACCGTCCCGCGCGGGCCGACCTGCAGCCGCGGGGAGACCTCGACCTCGTCGCCGGGGGCGATGACGACGACGAGGGTCGCCGGGCCGGGGCCGCCGACCACCAGGGACGCCGGCCGGTAGGGGCCCAGCTCCTGCGGCACGTATGGGGAGAGCCGGTCGGGCGGGGCGCCCACCGGGCCGGTGAGCCAGACGCCGCGGACGTCCTCGTCGACCGTGCCGGCGAGCAGCACGGCCCGGCCGTCGGGGGTGTCGGTGGCGAGCACGACGCGGCGCTCCTCGACCGGCGGCGCGGTCAGCGGCCCCCAGTCGGCGCGGCGCGCGGCCTCGACGAAGCCGGCGTCGTCGGCGAGCGAGCCGCGGGTGGGCTCGGTGAGCACGGGGACGTCGGCGGCCGGCTGCTCGTCGCCCGGCGGGTCGGGCGGCTCGGTGCCGAGTCGCGGGACCACGAGGGCGGCCGCCGCCACGGTGACGGCCGCCGCGACGGCGAGCCCGGCGGTGCGGGTCCGACGCTGCCGGCGGGCGCGGGCGAGGGCGTCGGTGGCCGCCGCGTCCGCGTCGAGCCGCCAGCGTGCGGGCGGGGTCGGCGGGGGACCCTCGTCGAGCGACTCGAGGACCTGCCCGTCCCCGCGGCCGGTGGCGGCGGCGTGCAGCGCGTCGGCGACGGTGGTGGCGGGGTCGGCACCGCGCCGTCCCCATTCCCAGCGGGTGCGGGCCAGCGCGCGCTGGACGGCGTCCTCGGCGCGGTCGGGGTCGCCGATCAGCCGGAGTGCCTCGGCGAGCAGGTCGTCGCGCTCGGCGGCGACGAAGCGGCGGAAGGCCGCGTCGGCACGCTCGGTCATGCCGGCCAGTGTGCGCTGTCCCGGGCCGGCCTCGCGCCGAGCCGGGGCGGGCCCGTGCCGTCCCCGGCGGCCCGGCGCCGTCCGCGGTCAGCCTCGCGCCGTCCCCGGTTAGCCTCGCGCCGTGCCGGGGAAGCCGCTGCGCGACGTCATCGCCCCTGGCCTCGACGTCCTCTTCTGCGGGATCAACCCGTCGCTGACCTCGGCCGCGCGCGGCCACCACTTCGCCCGGCCGGGAAACCGGTTCTGGCCGGCGATCCACCGGGCGGGCCTCACGCCGCGGTTGATGGGGCCCGAGGAGGACATGGCGCTGCTCGACCACGGCCTCGGGGTGACCAACGTCGTGGACCGCCCGACCCGGACGGCCGCAGAGCTGTCCCCCGAGGAGCTGCGGGCCGGTGCGGCGGCGCTCGACGAGCTGGTGGGGCGGTACCGGCCGCGGGTGCTCGCCGTCCTCGGCATCACGGCCTACCGGCTCGGGTTCGGCCGGCCGCGCGCGGCGATCGGGCTGCAGCCGGAGCGGGTCGGCGGCGCGGCGACCTGGGTGGTGCCCAACCCCAGCGGGCTGAACGCCCACCACCAGCTGCCCGACCTCGCCCGCATCTACCGGCAGCTGCGGCCGCCGGCCGGCTGACCGCCGCGGTCAGCGGCGGGTGGAGAGGGACCGCAGCTCGTGCGCGGACTCGACGGTCGGGGCACGGGCGAGCGACCGCTCGAAGGCGCGCTCCTCGCGGCGGCGGGCGCGGGCGCGGCGGTGCTCGGCGAAGCTGGTGCGCAGGGACATGGTGCTTCCTCTCGCTGGTCAGGCGGCGACGGGTGCCGCCGCACCGGGCACGGGGCTCTGCACGGCGTAGACGCCGTGCTCGGGGGTGAGGACGGCGCCGGGCAGCAGCCGCCGGACCAGCCCGACCATCCGGTCGTTGTCGGCCTGGACGTCGGCGGTGAAGCTGCGGACGCCGCGACGGGCGGCCAGCGCGGTGAGCTCGCCGAGCAACTGGCGGCCGACGCCGACGCCCTGCCAGGCGTCCTCGACGACCACGGCGACGTCGGCGGTCCCGGGATCGGCGGGGGAGCGGTCGTAGCGGGCCACCCCGACGACCTCGCCGCCGATGACGGCCACCAGTGCCTCGCGCAGGTCGTGGTCGACCTCGACGAGCCGGTGTGCCTCCGCCGGTGGCCGGCGCAGCGGGGCGTGGAAGCGGCGGTAGACCGTCTCGGGGGAGAGCCGGTCCCACAACCGGCAGAACAGCGGCGCGTCGTCCGGCCGTACGGGCCTGGTCGTCACGGGCAGATCCATCCTCGGCCTCCCTGGGTTCGTGAGACGAACCTTGCTCCTGTCGAGTGAGTTCGTCAAGTGAACCCAGCCCGGTATGCTCCTGCTGTGAGCGAAGCCGTGTGGGACCGGTCCCGGTGTTCGGTCGCGGGCACGCTGGCCGTCGTCGGGGAGAAGTGGAGCCTGCTCGTACTGCGCGAGGCGTTCCTCGGCGTGCGCCGGTTCGCGGACTTCCAGCGCATCCTGGGAGCGCCCAAGGCGGTGCTGACCGACCGGCTCACCACGCTGGTGGACCAGGGCATCCTGCGGCGGGTCCCGTACCAGGCGCCGGGGGAGCGGCAGCGCCACGAGTACCGGCTCACGCAGAAGGGCATCGACCTCCACCCGGTGCTCGTGGCTCTCATGCGGTGGGGGGACCAGTACCTGGCCGAGGACGGCGACGTCCCGCTCGAGCTCCGGCACCGCGACTGCGGCGAGCCGGTGCACCTGGCCCTGGTGTGCGACGCCGGCCACGAGCTCTCCGGGGCCCGTGAGGTCCAGGCCGAGCCCCGGGTCCAGGCGAGATGACCACCCCGAAGGGGCGGCGGCCTGACCAGGACGGGCCGCCGGGCGACCCGTACGACGGGAGCGGCACTGCCCTCGTGGTGAAGCCCGCAGCGGTCCGCCGGACGGCGTGCGTGACGACCTCCGCACCCCCTCGACCGGTCGCTGACCGACAGCCGCATCTCGCCCGATCGTGCGGCGCCGGCTGGGGTGCCCCGTCGCGGGGGTCGGGTGGGTGGGGTCAGAAGGGCGGCGGGTCGTCGGTCGGGTCGGGTGCCGGTGGTGGCTGGTCGGCGGCGCGAGGTCGGTCACCGTCAGACCGACCCCGAAGCCGCCGCGGAAAAACATGCCGCCACGCTAGGCCGGGGGTACGACACTTCCGGGGCCCTGACCAGCCAAGACGCCGGGTGCACCACCGCGCGCCGCCGACGGAGGGGCCGGCCCAGACCGGCGGTGTCGCGCTGCGCCCACCCCGGGGAGTTGATCATGGGGTTGATGCCGACGACACGCGAGGACGCGCCGCAGCAAGCAGCCACAACCCCATGATCAACGGCGGTGGCGGTGGCGGTGGCGGTGGCGGTGGCGACAGCAGCGGCGGTGGCGGTGGCGGTGGTGCTGTCGGCCGCCCAGCAGCCCAGCCGACGGGCGCGGCAGGGGCGGGTGGGAGCACCAGGCGGCTGGCGGGAAGCGGTACGGACGGCGGTACAGGCAGCCCTGCGAGCGTCAGACCGGCTGGGGTCCGGACGGCGGCGGGGCCGACGGGTCGGCAGGGCCGGGCACGGGGAAGGGAGCCGGCTCGGGCGGGGGCACGGGGTCCACGGGCGACGGCGTCGGTGACGGTGGCTGCGGACCGGGAGGTGGCGGGACGGTCATGGACCGACGCTAGCCCCGCCGCACGCCGTCGGCGGCCGGCGAGTCGCGGGACGGGCGCCACCTGGGGGCGGCCGGCCGTGACCGCGACCCGCCGCACGCCGTCGGCGGCCGGCGAGTCCCGGACGGCGCCACCCCGGGACGGCAGGCCGACCGCGACCCGTCACGCCCGGCGGACCGGCCCGCGACGCCCTACCGTCCCGGACGTGGCTGAACGCGTGGTGGTGATCGGTGGGGACGCCGCGGGCGGCAGCGCCGCGTCGCAGGCGAAGAAGCGGCGCCCCGACCTCGACGTCGTCATGTTCGAGCGGGGGCGTGCGACGTCGTACTCCGCGTGCGGCATCCCGTACTGGATCAGTGACGCCGTCGACTCCGAGGCCGACCTGATTGCCCGCACGCCGGAGCAGCACCGTGCGATGGGCGTCGACGTCCGGATCCGCACCGAGGTCACCGGTATCGACCTCGACCGGCGCGTCGTCCACTGGCGGGACCTCGCCGACGGCGGCAGCGGCGTCGAACCGTTCGACCAGCTGGTGTACGCCACCGGCAGCGTCCCCATGCGCCCGCCGGTGCCCGGGATCGACGCGGCCGGGGTCCACGGCGTCCAGACGCTGGACGACGGCGCGGCGCTGCGGGCCGCGCTCGAGAGCGGGGACGTGCGCCGGGTGGTCGTCGTCGGCGGGGGCTACATCGGGCTGGAGATCGCGGAGGCGTGCCGGATCCGCGGGCTCGACGTCACCGTCGTCGACCGCTCGGCCACCCCGGTCGGCACCTTCGACCCGGACGTGGGCGAGTTCATCGCCGACGCCGTCCGCAAGGAGGGGATCGACCTCGTTCTCTCCGACCCGGTCGCGGCCATCGAGGTCGACGCCCGTGGCCGGGCGCGGGCGGTCGTCACCACCAGCGGTCGTGAGCTGCCCGCCGACCTGGTCGTGCTCGGCCTGGGGGTGCGGCCGGCGGTCCGGCTGGCCGAGGAGGCCGGGATCCCGCTCGGCACATCGGGAGGTGTGGAGGTCGACGCGCGGATGCGCACCTGCCTCGAAGGGATCTGGGCGGCCGGCGACTGCGTCGAGTCCGTGCACCGGCTCTCCGGGCAGCGGGTGGTGGTGGCACTGGGCACCCACGCGAACAAGCAGGGCCGGGTGGCCGGGATCAACATCGGCGGCGGGTACGTCACCTTCCCGGGGGTCATCGGCACCGCCATCACGCGGATCTGCGAGACCGAGGCGGCGCGCACGGGGTTGTCGGAGCGGGAGGCCGCGACGGCCGGGTACGAGTTCGTCACCGCCGTCGTCGACTCGACCACCAAGGCCGGCTACTTCCCCGGCGCGCAGCCGATCCGGGTCAAGATGATCGCCGAGCGGCGCAGCGGGCGGCTGCTGGGCGCGCAGATCGTCGGCAAGGAGGCGGCGGCCAAGCGCGTCGACGCGCTCGCGATCTGCATCTGGAACGAGATGGGCGTCGACGAGATCCTCTCGCTCGACCTCTCCTACGCCCCGCCGTTCTCGCCCGTCTGGGACCCCGTGCTCATCGCCGCGCGCAAGGCCTTCGAGGCCGTGGAGGCCGACGTCCGGACGCTCTGACCGGCGGGCCCGCCGGCGCCGCACCCGGAGGGCGCGGCGCCGGCGCGAGGCCCCGTCCAGGGCCGGCCCCGTCCAGAGGCTCGCCGCGAGCTCGCGAGCGGTGAGGAGGACGGGGCCCTTCTCCGAGGCGTGGGGGAAGGGTGGCCCTCTCTCAGGCCGGGTCGACCCGGTCGGCCTGCCGGCCGCGCTGACCCTCGCTGGCCTCGAACTCGACCCGCTGCCCCTCGTCGAGGCTGCGGTAGCCGCCGCGGTCGGCGATCGCCGAAAAGTGCACGAACACGTCGGGCCCGCCGTCGTCGGGCTCGATGAACCCGAAGCCCTTCTCGGCGTTGAACCACTTCACCGTGCCGTTGGCCCGACCGCCGCCCGAGGGACGGCGACCCCCGCCGGCGCCGCCGCGCCCGGCGTCCCGGCCCCCGTCGCGGAACCCGCCGGAGTCGCGGTAGCCGCCACGGTCCCGGTCCTGGTACCCGCCGCGGTCCCGGTCCTGGTAGCCGCCGCGGTCGGACGAGCCGTACCCGCCGCCGTCCCGCGAGCCGCCGCCGCGCTCGGCCGGCCGCACGTCCTCGGCCTGCGGGCCGCGCTGGCCCTGGGTGACGTCGAACTCGACCCGCTGGCCCTCCTCGAGGCTGCGGTAGCCGCCCCGGTCGGCGATCGCCGAGAAGTGCACGAAGACGTCCGGGCTGCCGTCGTCGGGCTGGATGAACCCGAAACCCTTCCCGTCGTCGAACCAGGAGACGGTGCCCGTGGCGCGCCCGCCCCGCGACGGCCGTCCGCGGTCGCCGCCGCGGCTCCGGTCGTCCTCCCGCCCGCGACCCCGGTCGTCCTCCCGCCCGCGGCCCCGGTCGTCCCGACCGCGCTCCGGGCGGCGCGGGGCGCCGCCGATCGGCCGCACCGAGTCGGCCTGCGGCCCGCGCTGACCCTCGCTGGCCTCGAACTCCACCTGCTGCCCCTCGTCGAGGCTGCGGAACCCACCGTCGTCGGCGATCGCGGAGAAGTGGACGAACACGTCACGCCCTCCGTCGTCGGGTGCGATGAACCCGAACCCCTTCTCGCCGTTGAACCACTTCACCGTGCCCTGCGGCATCCACGTGCTCCTGCACTGCTCGTCGCCGGCGGGCCCGTCCCACCGGCTGTCCTCCGGCCCCGCCGTCCCGGGAGGGAGGCGCGGCCGCACCCTCCAGCCTCCCTCACGCGACGCGCGTCCGGGCGGGTACCCCGCAGGAGACCGGTCACGTGGGCACGTCGGTGCGGTCGGTGAGGACGTCGAGCCGGGCCGCGCACCCCCCACCGACACCCCCGACGGCCGCCTCCCTGCAGGCCGGAGTGGTCCCGCGGCGTGTCTCGGACCGGACGGGCGTGTCCCGTTATGCGGACGCGGGTGCGGGTAGGGGCGGCCACTCACGCGGGCACACCACCGACGGAGGAACAGATGACCACCAACACCGACAATCATTTCGTCGCGCAGTCGGTGCACGACCTGGGCTCGGCCCTGTGGTTCGGCGGAGCGGTGATGGGGATCGCCGGGGTGAACAAGTCCGGCCAGGACCTGTCGCAGGGCCTCGACCGCATCCGCGTGGCGGGCTCGGCCTGGAGCCGTTTCCAGCCCGCTCAGTTCGGCGGCATCGCCGCCACGCTGCTCGCCGGGCTGCGGCTCACCCAGGTCGGCGGCCGGCGGATCGCCCTGCAGCAGGGCTTCGGCACCGTCGGCGCGCTCAAGGCCGGCCTGGCCGTGGCCGGTGCGGGCGCCACCGCCTACGCCGCCTACAGCGGCAACAAGATCGGCAAGGCCGCCGAGGAGGCCGCGCGCCGCGGCGAGCAGGTGGAGGTCAAGGACGCCACCCTGCCCATCGCCGGCACCCCGCCGGAGGTCGCGAAGTGGCAGCGCCGGCAGCGGGTGACCCAGTTCGTCGTCCCAACGCTGGCCGGCGCGAACATCGTCTGCAACTCCTGGCTGGTGCAGTCCTACCGCGTCGGGGCGACGGCCAAGGGCGTGCTGCGCCGGCTGCTGCCTGATTGAGGACCCCCTGCCCCCGCCGCTCGCAAGCTCGCGACGGGACCCGGCAGGGGGCCGGGTGCAACCGGCTGCAACGCTGCCGGGGACCGGGCGGGTCGCGGTGTCCTGTCGGCAGCCTCCCGCGCGGGGGTCCACCGACGGACGGAGACGACGCCATGAAGGCAGCCCGGTTCCACGGTCGCGGCGACATCAGGGTCGAGGAGGTGCCCGAGCCCGCGGTGCGGCCCGGCACGGTGCTGGTCGAGGTGGAGTGGTGCGGCATCTGCGGCACCGACCTGCACGAGTACCTCGACGGCCCGATCTTCGCGCCCCCCGCCGGCGCGCCGCACCCGCTGACCGGCGAGACCGTGCCGGTCACCCTCGGGCACGAGTTCGCCGGCGTGGTCGCGGAGGTTGGCGCGGACGTGGACGGCGTCCGGGTCGGCGACCGGGTGGCCGTGGAGCCCTACGTCGTCTGCGGCCGCTGCGACGCCTGCCGGCAAGGTCGCTACAACGTCTGCCGCACCCTCGGCTTCGTGGGGCTCTCCGGCGGCGGCGGGGGCTTCTCGCGCTACGTCCTGGTCGAGCGGCGCTGGGTGCACCCCCTCGGCGACCTGGGCACCGACGTCGGCGCGCTCATCGAGCCGCTCGCGGTCGCCTACCACGCCGTCCGGCTCTCCCGCGCCCGCCCGGGCCACTCGGCGGTGGTCTTCGGTGCGGGCCCGATCGGGCTGGTGACGACGGCCGCCCTGCGCGCCGCCGGCGTGGAGGAGGTCGTCTCGGTGGAGCCGGCCGAGGCGCGCAAGCAGAAGGCGGCCGTCGCCGGTGCGTCGACCGTGCTCGACCCGCGCGAGGTCGACGTCGTCGAGGCGGTCGACGAGCTGACGGCGGGCCGCGGCGCGGACGTCACCTTCGAGTGCGCCGGCGTCGACCAGGTGCTGGCGACGGCCATCCGCTCGACCCGGGCCGGCGGCACCTGCGTCAACGTCGCGATCTGGGGTCACGACGCCCGGGTCGCGATGAACGACCTGGTGTTCCGCGAGGTCAGTGTGCTCGGCAGCCTCGCCTACGCCGACGACCACCCGGCGACGATCGAGATGGTCGCCGCCGGCCGGGTCGACCCCTTCCAGTTCATCACCGGGCGGATCGGGCTGGACGAGATCGTCGATCAGGGCTTCCGGGAGCTGGTCGACAACAAGGAGGAGAACGTCAAGATCCTGGTGCAGCCCCGATGACGACCGCCCACGGCCGGATGGTCCAGCCGGTCACCAGCCCCTGCACGACGTAGGGGTCGGACGCGACGAAGCGCTCCACCACCTCGCGCGGCGCCGTCCACACCAGCAGGGCGCGGTCGTACGGGTCGGGGAGGGCCCCGGCCATCAGCAGCTCGCCGCGCTCGTGGGCCGCCCGGGCCAGCGCCAGGTGGTCGTCCCGCAGCGCCGCCCGGCGCTCCAGGTAGTCGTCGGCCAGCGTGTACTCCAGGACCAGGTGCACGCCGGCAGTCTGGCAGGGGCGCTCAGCGCAGCGCGGTCGTCAGCCGCACCGTGACGCCGTCCGGTCCGGGGCTGATGTCGACGTGGTCGCACAGCTGGCGGGCCAGCCACACGCCCATGCCGCCGCGGGAGAGGTCGGTGCCGTGGGCCGGGCCGTAGCCGGCGAACGGGTCGTCCGGGCCCGGACCGGCGTCGGTCACCGTGCACACCAGCCGGTCGGCCGAGGTCCACAGCCGCAGGCCCACGGGCGGCGCCCCGTGCCGGATGGCGTTGGAGGTCGTCTCGTCGACGGCGAGCAGAAAGTCCTCGACCACCTCGCGCGGGCCCCGGACGGAAGCCAGCTCGGCGGCGACGGCGTGCCGCAGTGCGATGGGGTCGGCGACGTCGTCCACGGCCAGCCGGGGAGCGGAGCCCTGCAGCGGCTCCGGCGGCACCGGCAGCCCGCGGAGGTACTCCGCGGGGTCGACGAAGTGCGGGTTGGCCGTGCGGGAGCGGCCGACGACAACGGCGGGGTGGGTGCGGGCGACGGACTCCAGCACCGGCTCGGGCAGCCGCGTGGTGTCGAAGACGCACAGTCCCCACAGCGGCCAGGGGGCGAGCACGCGGTTCAGCACCGCCTCGTAGCGCTGCCACTCCAGCCACTCGCGCTCGGTGCGCCCGAAGTCGGTCTCGCCGACCACCCGCACGCCGGCTGCGCCGGCCGCGGTGAGCTCGTCGGTCAGCCGCCGGAACGCGGTCACCGCCGCGGGGGTGCGACGGGCGTAGGCCTCGCCCCGCTCGAGCATGCGGACCCGCTCGTCGCCGTCGACGGCCGTCCGGACGAGGTCGGCGGTGGCGGGGGAGGCGGCGACGACCACGGCGTCCCCGGCGGCCAGGCCGTCCCGGACGAAGGGAACCGTCGCTGCGGCCAGCTCGCCGGGGGAGGAGAAGAACAGCGCGTCGTGCCGGTAGCGCGGCCCGCGGGCGCGGACGACCCCGTCCTGCAGCGCCGTGTCCACCTGTCCGTCCCCTCGCCGCGGCCCCCGTTCCCCCTACCACGGTAGCCAGGGCAGCGGCGTGGCCGCCCACCGAGCGGGGAATGTCGCCCAAGCCGGGCCGTTCCGCGGGTGCCCGGCCGGTGTCCCTCCCGGGCCCGGACGAGGTCCCCGCCGCCGCGGTGGCGCCGCGCGGGGCGCGGCCGACCGCCTCCGCGCGCACGATGACGAGGTGACCGGCTCCGGGGGGTACGTCGCGCTCGGCGACTCCATCTCGATCGACGACTACTCCGGCGGCCCCGGCCGCGGCGGGGCCAGTCTGCTGTACGCCAACCGGGACGACGACTTCCCGGAGTGGCGCGGGCGCGACCTGCGCAGCACCGCGCCCGGGACGGCGTTCGCGCTGCTGGCCACCGACGGCGCGACGACCCGCACGCTGCTGGAGGCGCAGCTGCCCCGGCTCGCCGCGCTCCCGACGCGGCCCCGGCTGGTCACGCTCACCATCGGCGGCAACGACCTGCTCGGCGCGTACGGGGACACCGCGGCGGCCCGTGCGGTCGTCGCCCGGGTCGCGGCCGCGCTCGACCCGGCGCTGGCCGCGATCGGCGCCGTCCTGGCCCCGGGCGGCCGGGTCGTCGTGGGCACCGTGTACGACCCCAGCGACGGCACCGGGAACGCGGCGCGGCTCGGCCTGCCGCCCTGGCCGGACGCCGTGGCGCTGATCGGGGAGCTCAACGACGCCCTGCGCGAGGCCGCCGCCCGGCACGGCGCCGCGGTGGCCGAGATCGCCGAGCGCTTCCGCGGCCACGGGCTGGTGGCCGGGGACCCGCGGCGACCCGACGCCCGGCCGGAGCAGCGCGACCTCTGGTTCTGCTCCCTCATCGAGCCCAACGCCTGGGGTGCCGACGGCGTCCGCGCGGCCTTCTGGGCGGCCCTGCACGGCGGCGGCTGACGGTGGCCGCCCCGGGGTCCCCGTGGACCCGCCGTCGCCTGCTGCGCGCCGCCGGGGCGCTCGCCGGTGCCGGCGTCCTCGCCGGCTGCGGGCCGGCGCTGCCGGGGGCGCCCGGGAGCACGGACGCGGCCGCCCGCCTGACCGCCCGCCCGCAGCCGGGGACTCCCGCCGCGCCGCCGGCGGCGGGGACGCAGCCGGTGGACCTGGGGGTCGAGCGGCCGCCGCTGCTGCAGGTGCCCCCCGGGATCGGGACGGTCGGCCCGGCGCCGCTCGTCGTCGCCCTGCACGGCGCCGGCGGGGACGCCGAGGCGGGTCTCGGGGTCCTCGGCGGGCCGGCCGCGGCGCGGGGTCTGCTGGTCCTGGCGCCGGCTTCCCGCGGGTCGACGTGGGACGCGGTCACCGGCCGGTTCGGCGAGGACGCCGCCCTGCTCGACCGGGCCCTCGAGCGGCTGTTCGCGACCGTCGCGGTCGACCCGGCGCGCGTCGCGGTGGCCGGGTTCTCCGACGGCGCCTCCTACGCGCTGGGACTGGGCCTCGCCAACGGCGACCTGTTCGGCCGGGTGGTCGCGTTCTCCCCGGGCTTCGTCCCCGGCTCGGCGCGAGAGGGGCGGGCGGCGGTGTTCGTCTCGCACGGCGACGCCGACGACGTCCTGCCGGTCGAGGGGACCAGCCGGCGCATCGTGCCGGCGCTGCGCGAGGACGGCCACGACGTCACTTACCGCGAGTTCGCCGGCGGCCACGTCGTCCCACCCGAGGTGGCGGGGGAGGCGGTGGACTGGCTCGCGGGGTGACGGCGACGGCGCGGGGCGCGCTCGCGCCCCGACGGGCGTAGCGTCCGCAACCACCCAGCTTCCGGGGTTCGAGTTCCGGGGGAGCCGATGGCCCTTCTGCGCCGGTTCGGTGCGGCCCGCAGCGCGCTCGGCGCGGCCGCCGGGCTGGCTGCTGCCGGTGTCGTGGCCGGGGCCGGCGTCACCGCCGGGCTCGTGGGCGGCACTGCTGGGCTCGTGGGGGAGACCGCGTCCGTCGCCCGCCGGGGCGCCCGCGCCTCGCTGTCCCTGGCCCACGCCGCCGCGGTCACCGGCACCCGCGCCGTCGGCACCCTCGTCACCGGCGCCGACCCGCTGCCCGACGGTCATCTGCACGACCTGCTGGACACCGCGCGCGGGATGGTCGAGCCGCCGCCGGCGCGGCACACCCGCCGGGTCTGGGCCGACCGGGGCCGGGTGCAGGTCGAGCTGCTGGCGCCGGATGCGCAGGAGACCCCGGAGGTCCGTTCCGCGCTGCGCCGGCACCTCGAGCGGCTCGAGGGCGTGGAGTGGGCGACCGTCAACGACGTCGTCGGCCGGGTCCTGGTCGCCTTCGACGAGCGGCAGGTCACCGTCGAGGACCTCGTCGGCACGGTGACCGCCATCGAGAAGGCCCGCGGCGGGACGGGGCAGTTCCCGGCGCGGGAGGACCACCCCGCCGACCTGGAGCCGCTGCTCGCGGCGCTCGCCGCGACCGGGATCGACCTCGCGGCCGTCGGCGTCGCCTACGCGGCCAGGCTGACGCCGGTCCCGGCGCTCACCCGGCACGCGACCCTCGCCGTCGCGCTGCTGGAGTCCCAGACGTGGCTCAAGCGGGCGCTGTACCGGCGGGTGGGCCCGACCGGCACCGAACTCACCTTCTCCGGGGTCAGCGCCCTGCTGCACGCGCTCACGCAGAGCCCCACCGTGCCCGCGCTCAACGCCGCCGCCGCGTTCCAGGAGGTCCTGGAGATGCGCGCCCACCGGCAGGTGTGGCGGCGCCGCGAGTGGGAGCTGTGCCGCCCCGAGCCGGACGACGGCGAGCGGGAGCCCCTGACGCCTCCGGGACCGCGGCCGCGCCCCCTGCCGCCCGGCCCGGTCGAGACCTACACCGAGCGGCTGGCCCCCACCGAGCTGGCCGCCGCGCTCGGCCTGCTCGGGCTCACCGGGCGCCCCGGCCGCTCGGCCGACCTGCTCAAGGCGCTGAACCCGAAGGCCGCCTTCCACGGGCGGGCGGCGTTCGCCACGACGCTGGACCTGCTGCTGTGCCGCCGCGACGTGCTGCCGATGGACGGCTCGGCCTACCGCCGGCTGGACCGGGTCGACACCGTCGTCGTGGACGGCGACGCGCTGTGCACCGGACCGCCGGTGGTGCTCGAGGCCATCGCAGACGCCGAGGGGTGGGACGACGCCCGCGTCTGGTCGGCCGCCGCGCGGCTGGTCGGGGCTCTCGAGGGTGACGAGCCGGAGGACGGCCTGCGGCTCGGACCGGCCACCTGCACCGACGACGCACCCGGGGCCGAGGTCCGGGCGCTGTACCAGGGCCGCCGCCAGGTCGGCACGGCGACCGTCGCCCGCGAGCTGGACCCGCACGCCGAGGCGCTGCTCGCCGTGGCCGCCGCGGCCGGCACCCGGCTGGTGCTGACCGCGCACGCCGGCACGCGGGAGGTGGCCGCGGCCGCCGACGAGGTGGCCCCCGCGGACGAGCCGCTGGTGGACACGGTGCGGCGGCTCCAGGACGACGGGCGCGGCGTCCTCGTGGTCAGCGACACCGACGGCCCCGCGCTGCTGGCCGCCGACGTGTCCGTCGCGCCCGTCCGGCCCGGCTGCTCGCCCGCGTGGGGCGCCGACCTGGTGACCGGCCCGGGACTGACCGACGCCTGCCGGGTGGTCGCGGCGACGGCGGCGGCCCGCACGGTCAGCCGGCGCTCGGTGCAGGCGGCGCTCACCGGCAACGTCCTGGGCGCGCTGCTGGCCGCCGTCGGCAGCGAGCGGTACGGGCAGCAGAAGGCGACCTCGCCCGGCAAGACCGCCACGACCGTCGCGATGCTGGGTGGCACCTGGGCCGCCGTCCGTGCCGCGGGCCGACCGGTGCCGCCGCCGACGGTGCACACCCCCTGGCACGCGCTGGACCCCGACGAGGTGGTGCACCGGCTGGCCGAGCTGCCCGCTCCGGAGGACGCCCGGCCGGTCAGGTTCCGCCGGCTCCGGGCGCACCCGACGGTGCGCGGGCCGTCCCGGTTCGTCCGCACCGTCGCCGCCGAGCTGGCCGATCCGCTCACCCCGGTCCTCGGCACGGGCGCCGCGGCCACGGCGATGCTCGGCGAGGCGACCGACGCGGTCCTGGTCGGCAGCGTCACCGTGGCCAACTCGCTGGTGAGCGGCCTGCAGCGGCTGCGGGCGGAGACGGCGCTGGAGTCGCTGCTGCTGGAGCAGGACGTCGTCGTCCACCGGGAGACCGACGGCGGCCGGGAGGACGTGCCCGGCAGCGCGCTGCGCGTCGGCGACGTGGTGCAGGTCGAGCCCGGCGACGTGCTGGCCTGCGACGCCCGGTTGCTGGAGGCGGTCGACCTGGAGGTCGACGAGTCGAACCTGACCGGGGAGTCGCTGTCGGTGGGCAAGTCGGTGCCGGCGACGCCGGGGGCCGAGGTCGCCGACCGCAGCTGCATGCTCTTCGACGGCACCACGGTGGTCGCCGGTCGCGGGCGCGCCGTGGTCGTGGCGGTGGGGGAGGCCACCCAGGCCGGGCGTGCGGCGCGGGCGGCCGGCGGCGCGGCGCCCCCGGCCGGCGTCCAGGCGCGGCTGGGCGAGCTGACCCGCCAGGTGCTCCCCATGACGCTGGCCGGCGGTGCCGTGGTCGCCGGCCTCGGCGTCCTGTGGCGCCGCCCGCTGCGCGACGCGGTGCGGGACGGCGTGGCCGTCGCGGTCGCCGCGGTGCCCGAGGGGCTGCCGCTGGTCGCGACGGTGGCGCAGCAGGCCGCGGCGCGGCGGCTGTCCCGGCGGGGTGCCGTCGTCCGCAGCGCGCGGGTGCTCGAGGCGCTGGGCCGGGTGGACACCGTCTGCTTCGACAAGACCGGGACGCTGACGGAGAACCGGCTGCGCGTCGCCCGCCTCATCCCGCTGGACGGGGAGCTCGACGAGGAGGGGCTGCTGCAGCTGGTCGCGGCCGGTGTCGGCAACGGCGACGACCAGGCGCACGAGACCGACCGGGCGGTCGTCGAGGCGGCCGAGGAGCGCGGCGTGTGCCCCGACGGCGATGCGGGGGAGAGCCTGCCGTTCGCCGCCGGCCGGGGCTTCTCCGCGGCCGTGCGCGACGGCCGGCTCGTGGTCAAGGGCGCGCCCGAGGTGGTCGCCGCCCGGTGCCGGGACGCCGGGGACCTCACCGGACGGGTGCAGGAGCTAGCCGCCGAGGGGCTGCGGGTGCTGGCCGTCGCCGACCGCGCGCACGACGGCGCCGACGACCTCGAGGAGGCCGCCGCCGACCTCACACTGCGCGGGCTGGTCGGGCTGGCCGACACGGTGCGGGAGTCCTCGGTCGCGGCCGTCGAGCAGCTGCGGGCCGCCGGCGTCCGGGTGGTCGTCGCCACCGGCGACCACCCCGGGACTGCCCGCGCGATCGCCGCCCAGGCCGGCGTCCCCGGCGCCGACCGCGTGGTGACCGGCGCGGAGTTCGCCCGCGCCCCGGATGCCGAGCGGGCCCGCATGGTGCGCGAGACCGCGGTGTTCGCCCGGCTGTCACCGGAGCAGAAGGTGTCGCTGGTCGCCGCGCTGCGCCGTGCCGGGGCGACCCTGGCGATGACCGGCGACGGGGTGAACGACGCCGCCGCGATCCGGCTGGCCGACGTCGGCGTGGGCGTCTCCGGTGCCGAGTCGCCGGCTGCCCGCGCCGCCGCCGACCTGGTCCTCACCGACCTGGACCTCACCCGGCTGGTCGACGCCGTCGCCGAGGGCCGGGCGATGTGGGCACGGGTGCAGGACGCCGTCTCGGTGCTCGTCGGCGGCAACGCCGGCGAGGTGGCGTTCACCGTGCTCGGCACCGCCTTCGGCGGGCGGGCGCCGCTGAACACCCGGCAGCTGCTGCTGGTCAACCTGCTCACCGACATGTTCCCTGCGCTGGCCGTCGCCGTGGCCGCGCCGCGGGGCACCGCCCCGGGCGGCGACGACGGCCCGCTGGCCGGGCACCCGCTGGCCGCGGTGCTCGAGGCCGGGCCGCGGCGCGGCTTCGCCCAGGAGGTGCGGCGGATGGTGCTGGTCCGCGGGGCGGCCACCACCGCCGGCGCGACCGCGGCCTGGACCGTCGGGCGGCTCACCGGGTTCCGCGGCCGGGCCGGGACGATGGGCCTGGCCGCGCTCATCACGACCCAACTCGGGCAGACCGCGTGGGCCGGCCGGCGCAGCCCGCTGGTGCTGGTCACCGCCGCGGGCTCGCTCGCCGTCCTCGCCGCCGTCGTCCAGACGCCGGGTCTCAGCCGCTTCTTCGGCTGCACGCCGCTGGACCCGCTGGCCTGGCTGGTCGTGCTCGGCTGCGCGGCGGCGGGCACCGCCGGGGCCGAGGTCGTGCCGGCGCTGGTGGCGCGGGTGCGCGGGGTGCCGCCGGCGGGGCCGGGACCCGCGCGGCAGCCGCGGCCCGAGCTGGAGCCCGCGCCGGCGTCCTGACCGGCCGTCGTGTGCACACGTCGTGGTCTCCGGGCCGCGCAGACCACCATGTGTGCACGAGAGGTGGCGGGGTCAGCCGGTGTAGCGGGCGGCGAAGGCGCCCGGCGTCATCCCGGTGACCCGGGAGAAGTCGCGGCTGAAGTGCGGCTGGTCGGCGTAGCCGAGCAGCGCCGACACCTCGGCGAGGGTCGTGCCCCCGACGCGCAGCCGCTCGGCGGCCTCCTGCAGCCGGCGGCGCTGGATCAGCCACTTCGGCGTCAGCCCGAGCCGGCGCTGCACGAGCCGCTGCAACGCCCGTTCGGACAGGCCGAAGGCGTCGCAGACCCGGGCCACCCGGGTCACCTCGCGGTCGCCCTCCACGAAGGCCACCACCCGGTTGACCAGCTCGCCCTCGGCGTCGACGGGCAGCAGCGGGCGCAGCGCGTCACCGAAGGCGTCCATCGCCGTCCGGTGCGCAGCGGGGGACGTCGGGTCGCCGGCCATCGCCGCCCGCACGCGTGCGGTCAGCCGGTCGCCGTCGTCGCCCAGCACCTCGGTCAGCGGGACGTGCCGGTCGGTGTACGGGGCGACCGACCCGCGGGCGACGAGCGCGCCGGCGGCCGGGGCGCACATGACCCCGACCGCCCAGCCGTCGCCGGTCAGCGTGGTGGTCGACAGGCCGGACACGACGCCGTAGAAGCGGGCGTAGTCGCCGGAGACCACGAGCAGGGTGACCGGGTACTGCAGCACGTGCTGCGGCGCCTCCCTGCTGGGCGGCACGGACCAGACCGGGATCCAGAACCGCTGCAGCAGGCCGGCGAACCCCGGCGCCGCCTCGTAGCGGTACATGACGTGCGAGGCGTCGCCGGGGGCGCGCAGGTGGGCGCGTTCGACGGAGTCCAGGGGGCGCGGGGCGGTGTCGGGTTCCATCAAGACCCCACCCTGCCCGGCTCCTATCGTCCCGGCCATGACGACCCCCATCGCCGCCGCCTACACCACGGCCGACCGCCCGCTGACCGCCGTCCTCGACGCCGTCCCGACCGACGCGTGGGACCGGCCCTCGACCTGCGAGGGGTGGACCGTGCGCGAGGTCGTCCGGCACCTCGTGCAGACCCAGCGCGAGTTCCTCACCGGCCGCGGCGTCGACCTCGGTCAGGAGCCGGACGTCGACGCCGGCCCGGCCGCGGCCTGGCGCGCGCACGCCGCGCGGGTCGCGGCGGCGGTCGCCGACCCGGCCGTCGCGGAGCAGGCGTACGAGGGCTTCTTCGGGCCGACGACGGTCGGCGCGACCCTCGAGCAGTTCTACGTCTGGGACATGGTGGTGCACCGCTGGGACGTCGCCCGGTCGGTCGGCGGGGACCCCGCGCTCACCGACATCGAGCTGGACCGCGTGGAGTCCGGGGCGGACGCGTTCGGGGACGCGCTCTACACGGAGGGCATCTGCCGGCCCGGGACCGAGCCGCCGGCGGACGCCGACCGCACGACCCGGGTGCTGGCCCGGCTGGGACGCGGCTGACTCCGCCGGTCGGGGCGAGCCGAGGGGGTCACCGGCCCAGGTGCGCCCGGATGGCGGCGACCACCATGCGGTGGTCCTCGAGCTGCGGCAGCCCGGAGACGACGACGGCGCCGACCGGGCCCACCGAGCGGACGGCGACGGGAAACGCCCCGCCGTGGGCCGCGTAGAGGGCGGGGTCGAGGCCGAACTCCGCCTCGAACGTCGTCCCCCGCTCGATCGAGGCCTGCCGGACGTGCAGGCTGCTGTGCCCGAAGCGCTGCACCACGCGGGTCTTGCGCTGGATCCAGGAGTCGTTGTCCGGGCTGGTCCCCGGGAGCGAGGCGTGGAAGAGCTGGTGGCCGTGCCGGCTGACGTCGACCGCCACCGGGGCGCCGTCCCGCCGGGCGGCCGCCACCAGCGCCGCGCCGAGGTCCCAGGCGTCGTCGTTGGTGAAGCTGCCGAACTGCAGCTCCTCCTCCTCGGCGGCGAGCTCGGCGAGGGACGGGGAGGAGTCGGCCATGTCCCCTTCCTACCGCCTGAGGCGGCAGGCTGTCGGCCATGAGGTGGACCCAGCGGGTCGACCGGTTCCAGCGCCGGCACCCGGCGGCCGGCTTCCCCATCGCGGTGCTCTACAAGTTCATGGACGACGACGGCCACTTCCTCGCGGCGCTGATCACCTACTACGGCTTCCTGTCGCTCTTCCCGACCCTGCTCCTGCTCGCCACCGTGCTGGGCCTGGTGCTGGCCGGGGACCCGGAGCTGCAGCAGCGGCTGCTGGACTCGGCGTTGGCGGAGTTCCCGGTGATCGGGCCGCAGCTGGCCCGGCCGGAGGGCCTCGGCGGCGGGGTCACCGGGCTCGTCGTCGGCGGGCTGGTCGCCCTCTACGGGGCCCTCGGCATGGGCCAGGCGATCCAGCACGCGATGAACACGGTGTGGGCGGTGCCGCGGCACAGCCGGCCGGACCCGATCACCTCCCGCGGGCGCAGCCTGCTGCTGCTGTGCACCCTGGGCCTGCTCGTGCTGGCCAGCACCGTCCTCTCCGCCCTCGGCAGCGGCGCGGCGGCCTACGGCGGCTTCAGCGGGTGGCTGACCGTGCTGCTGACGGTCGCCTCGGTGCTGGCCAACGCCGCGGTCTTCGTGCTCGGCTTCCGCATCACCACCGTCCGCCGGCTGACCACCCGGCAGGTGCTCCCCGGTGCCCTGGCCGCAGCGGTGCTGTGGCAGCTGCTGCAGTCCTTCGGCGGCGTCTACGTCGCCCGCGTGGTGGCCAACGCCAGCGCCGTCGACGCGGTGTTCGCCCTGGTCCTCGGTCTGTTCGCGTTCATCTACCTGGCCGCGGTCGCGCTGATGCTGTGCGTGGAGATCGACGCCGTCCGGGTGGACCACCTGTACCCCCGGGCGCTGCTGACCCCCTTCGTCGACCACAAGGACCTGACCGAGGGCGACGAGCGGGTGTTCGCCGATGCGGCGCGCGCCCAGCGGGCGGTGAAGCACCAACAGGTGGACGTCCACTTCGGTGGGGGGGCGGACGCCGAGACAGGGGAGGACGCCGAAGCGGCAGGCGAGGCCCAGCGCCCGCGCGAAGAGGCGTAGCCGCTCGATCCCCCTCAGACGACCGAGTTCGTGGCCCTCGCGAATGCTCAGCCCGAGGGGAGAGGCACTCCTCGGGGGCGGGTCGACACCACGGGCGCCATCGCGGACGACCGGGGGGGGGACCCGGGTTCGGCGCGGTATCAGCGGGAGTCGCGCTGCCTCTGTCGAGTAGGCCCCCGAGGGGTCGCAGAGGCTCCGCACCGCGCGGGGTCCGGAATCGGGAGACCCTCATGCCGACCACAGTCGCTGCCTACGTCGTCGTCCAGGACAACGAGCTCCTCGTGGAGGCCGCAGCCCCGCAGCAGACCTTTCCGTGCTTCGACGCTCTCGACGAGGACGAGAACCTCCCCTCGGTCCTGATCTGCCGGCTGAGGCCATTCATGAAGAAGGACGAGAGCATCAGGGTGGACCTGAAACTCAACAACAGTCCGATCGGAGCCGACTTCTTCTTCGAGACCGGCAAGCGGGGGTGGACGGAGACCATCCGCGAGGGACTCCTCAGGCCGAAGGGCAATGAGCTGACCGTGACCCTGAGCTCGGTGGACGGCTCCCCGGCGCCGGCGGGCTCGCTGATCGGCGTGCAAGAGGTCTCGTTGTTCTACTCGGTGACGCTGCCCTGAGTGCCGCGCTCATGACGGGGGAGCCCCGCATGTTCGCGTGCAGGCCGTCGGAGTCCTCGCCGATCCGGGCATGGCGGTGAACCGAGCAGGACGACGTCGCCACCGGCCGCGCCGGGAGCTGAGCACACACGCCGTCCGACCGCCTGATGCGATGAAGGAGCGGAGGCCCCGCTCCTTCATCGCATCAGGGGCACTGCGAGATCGACGTCATCTGCTGCCTCGAGCGCTGACCCGCCCGTCAGGTCGACCACCTGCTCGACCGGTCCAGCTGCCGTGGTGGACGCCAGGCGCAGCTCGACGCACCAGCTGAGCCGCCTCGCCCTAGGGAAGGCGGCTCGACCGGAGCCATGACCGGCTCGGGTGGTCCCCGACGGCATCACCACGTCCGCCGTGATCCGTCGTCAGGGACCCGTCCTCCGGCAACCCCGCTCAGATCCAGGATCCCGCCTGCTCACCGGCTCGTTCCGGAGGCCCCACGCCGATGGAGCGAGGGCGGAAGCGGCCCCTCAGGACGAGCAGCCTCACCGCGGCGCCGGCGGCGTCATCGAACACTACGTCCGTGGCGTCGCCCGACTCCAGGATCGATGTGACGAGGCAGAACACCGTGTCGAGCGCCCGCCACTCCTCGCCCAGTGCCGAAGGGTCGAACGGGACGCCCGGGAGGAGCCGACGGATGGCGGGTGCCGGACCCGGGTCGGCATCGACCACGCCGAGAAGCACGTGCAGCCCGCTCCTCCTGCTCAGTACCCGGTTCGCATACTCGGACTGCCGCTTCCAGAGGCCCAGGGTCGACAACGTCTCGCCCGTCACGGCTCCTTCGAGGGCTCCGGCGGCCCTCAGGGAGGCGACCTGAACGGCCGGACGGACCCAACGCAGCGCTCGGTCATCGCGACTGGTCGCGAGGGTCGCCAGCAGTCGGACGACCTGCTCCATGGCTTCGGAGAACCGTGTGTTGACCGGCACGCACGTGGCACGGTCGCGGATGCCGATCGCCGCTACCGCCGTGGCTCGCTGCTCGACGGTCACCGAGAAGAGCCGGTAGCCCCAGCCGTTCACCAGGATGCGCAGATTGCAGAGAGCCTGCTCGGCGGAGCCGCCTCGTACATCGGGGATGGAGCCGCCTTGTACATCGGGGATACCCCGCGGGATCAACAGCCCGGTGCTCATCACCTGGTCGTGTAGTACGTCCATCGCCGCCATCGCCGCCATCGCCGGCTGTCGCTCACTGGAGAGGTAGAGGCACGACAGGGTCCGTGCGACGCACAGCAGTTGCAGCCCCGCCTGGTGAGCCGTCTCCTGTATGGGGCAGTCCGGCAGGTCGACGTTGCAGAAGAGTTCGTGCAGTGGTGTCCCGCTGGTGGCGTCCAAGAAGGCCAGTCCGTTCCCGAGGTCGCCGACCACGCGTTCCTCCTCCCCCCATCGCTCTGCCGGGAACTGTTGCTCGAGCCGTTCGGCCGTCGGTGCCCCGCGTCTCCGTGATCGCGCTGATGACGGCGCCGACAGCGAGACCGGCGCGGATCTCCAGGCCGCGCTCCCGCATTCGGTCAACGAGGCCCTGCTCGCCGACGTCGCCAGCTCGCAGGTGCAGCTCCTGCACCTCCGGGGGGAGCGCATCCGGCCTGGCACGAACCGGTGCAGGAGGGTCGACCTGCACCGGCCGGCCGGCCGGCGCCACCGCCACCCCTGTTCTGTACCGCACCGTCCCTGGGGAGCCAAGCCAACGCTTGACCTCGACTGCACTCGAGGTCCAACGATCGCCGGCAGGAAATCCGGTGGCGGTCCGATGACTCCGGCGCGCACATTTCGTCGTAGGGACGGGGCAGGCTGCGCCGCACAGCGCTCGAGGGGGTCGGGATGACCGCAGGGAGCACGCTCGCCATCGAGGCGACGGGGTTGGCCAAGTCGTTCGGGGACACCCGGGCCGTGGCCGGCATCGACCTCGCCGTCCCCGCCGGCACGATCTACGGCATGCTCGGGCCCAACGGCGCGGGCAAGACCACGACGATCCGGATGCTGGCCACGATCGTCCCGCCCGACGCCGGCAGCGCCCGCGTCCTCGGCCACGACGTGGTCGCCGAGGGCGACGCCGTGCGCGGCCTGGTCAGCCTCACCGGCCAGCTGGCCTCGGTCGACGAGGAGCTCACCGGCCGGGAGAACCTCGTCCTGATCGGGCGGTTGCTGGGCCACCGCCGGGCCGCCGCCCGCGCCCGGGCCGACGAGCTGCTCGAGGCCTTCGGCATCGCCGACGCCGCCGGCAAGCTGGTCAAGCACTACTCCGGCGGCATGCGCCGGCGGCTGGACATCGCCGCGAGCATCGTCGTCACTCCCCAGCTGGCCTTCCTCGACGAGCCCACGACCGGGCTCGACCCGCGCTCGCGCGGTCAGGTCTGGGAGATCGTCCGGGCGCTGGTGGCCGAGGGGACGACGGTGCTGCTCTGCACCCAGTACCTGGAGGAGGCCGACCAGCTCGCCGACGGGATCGTGGTCATCGACCACGGCCGGGTCATCGCCGAGGGCACCCCGGGCCAGCTCAAGGCCTCGGTGGGCACCGGCGCGCTGCACGTCCGGCTGCTCGACCCGACCCAGCGGGCGGCGGCCGCCCGCATCCTCGAGGCCGCGGTCGGCAGCGTGGTGCTGGAGCCGGACCCGGCCGCGCTCTCGGCGGTCTGCCCCGACGCCGGGCTCGCCGCGCTCGGGGTGGGCGAGCTGGGCCGCGCCGGCCTCGGCATCGCCGAGTTCTCCCTCGGCCAGCCCAGCCTGGACGAGGTGTTCCTGGGCCTCACCGGCCACGCGGCCGAGGAGCCGCCCGACGCGACCCGCGAGGAGCAGGCGTCATGACCGCCACCACCACCCCGGGCACCACCGACACCGCCGCGGTCCGCCGGGCGATCGCCTCCACGGCGCGTCCGCCCAGGCCCCGGCCGCTGTCGACCGCGCTGACCTTCGGCTGGCGCGGCATGCTCAAGGTCAAGCACGTCCCCGAGCAGCTGATCGACGTCACCATCACGCCGGTGCTGTTCGTGCTGATGTTCACCTACCTGTTCGGTGGTGCCCTCGCCGGCTCGACCGGCGCCTACCTGCAGTACGTGCTGCCCGGCATCCTGGTCATGTCGGTCGTGTTCACCACCGTCTACTCCGGCGTCGCGCTCAACACCGACCTCACCAAGGGCGTCGTCGACCGGTTCCGGTCACTGCCCATCTGGCGGCCGGCGCCGCTGCTGGGGGCCCTGCTGGGCGACAGCGTCCGGTACGTGGTCGCCGGCACGGTGATCCTCGTGCTGGGCGTCGTCCTCGGGTACCGGCCGGAGGGCGGAGTGGTCGGCGCGCTGCTGGCGCTCGGCCTCGTGGTCGTCTTCTCGTTCGGGCTGTCGTGGGTGTACTCGGCGCTCGGCCTGGTGCTGCGCTCCCCGAGCGCGGTCCTGAACGGCGGGTTCATGGTGCTGTTCCCGCTGACCTTCATGTCCAACGTGTTCGTCGACCCGGCCACGCTGCCCGGCCCGCTGCAGGCGTTCGTCGACGTCAACCCGATCTCGGTGCTGGCCACGGCGTCGCGCTCGCTCATGGCCGGCACTCCGGACGGCACCGCGATCGCCGTCTCCCTGGCCGTGGCCGCGGCGCTGACCGCGGTGTTCCTCCCGGTCACGACCCGCCTCTACCGCAGCCGCTGAGGGCTACGGTGACGGCCGTGGCGCCGTCGGACCCGGATCCGTCGAGCTCGGTGCGGCCGCTGGAGGGCTCGATCCGCACCGACCTCGGCGGCGCGATGACCTACGCCGGCTACCTGGACCTGGACCACCTGCCGGCCGCCCAGCACCCGCGCAGCCGCCCCGAGCACCACGACGAGCTGCTGTTCATCGTCCAGCACCAGACCAGCGAGCTGTGGCTCAAGCTCGTGCTGCACGAGCTGCGGGCCGCCTGCCACCACCTGGCGAGCGACGAGCTGGCCCCCGCGCTCAAGGCCTGGCCCGGGTCAAGAACGTGGAGCGGACGCTGATCGAGCAGTGGTCGGTGCTGGCCACCCTGACCCCGCGCGAGTACGCCCAGTTCCGCGGTGCCCTCGGCAACGCGTCGGGCTTCCAGTCCCACCAGTACCGCGCGGTCGAGTTCGTCCTCGGCAACAAGCACCCCGGCATGCTCGCGGTGTTCGACCGGAGCCCGCCGTGCGCGACCTGCTGGCCGGGCTGCTCGAGACGCCGACCGTCTACGACGAATTCCTCCGGCTGCTCGCCCGGCTCGGCCTCGCGGTGCCCGCCGCCGTCCTGGAGCGGGACGTGCGCCAGCCGTGGACCCACCAGCCGGACCTCGTGCCCGTCCTCCGCGAGGTCTACGAGTCCGAGGACACGCCGTGGGGCGTCTACGAGGCCTGCGAGAGCCTGGTCGACGTCGAGGACAACCGGCAGCGGTGGCGGTTCCGCCACCTGCGCACGGTGCAGCGGACCATCGGCGCGAGGACCGGGACCAGCGGCTCCTCGGGGGCGGACTTCCTGCGCCGGGCCCTCGACCTCAGCTCCTTCCCCGAGCCCTACGCCGTCTGCACCGTCATCGGCACCGGTGCGAGGAGCCCGGGAGGCGCGCCCAGCAGGGAGCCGGGCTGACCCCCGGCCCGCACCGGCGGACCACCCGGTCCCCTTGTGCCCCTCCCGGCGACCGGGCGAGCATGGGCCCCGACGCACCCGGCGAGGAGGAGCCGACATGGAGCCCGACCCGCGCGAACCGACCGGTGACCTCTCCTACGACATGGCGCACGAGGTGACGGGCGGGCCCCCGCCCGTGGGCGAGACCCGCCAGACCCCAGCGGAGGAGCGCCGCGACGACGCCGCGGGGGACTACGGCTACGACGAGGCGCACGACTTCCGGCGCTGAACGGCGCTCCGGCGTGGCCACTCCGCGGCCGGGGTACGGGAGCGCGCACCCCCTCGACCCCGGGAGCGTCGTGGCCGACCGCAGCTCGCCCCGATCCGTCCTCGGCGCCCTGACGGGCGGCCTGGTCCGCGCGCCGGAGCTGCGCACCGACGACGAGCGCTCGGCCTCCCGCCTGGAGCTCTTCTTCGACCTGGCGTTCGTCCTCGTCGTCGCGGAGCTGGCCATCGACTTCCGTGCCGACGTCACCTGGCACGGGGAGCTGGTGTTCGCCGGCCTGTTCACGACCGTCTGGTGGGCGTGGGTCGGTTCCACCCTCTACGCCAACCGGTTCGACCACGACGACGTCGTCTACCGGCTGCTCAAGCTCGGCAGCATGGCGGCCGTCGTCGGGATGGCGGCCACCGCCACCGAGGCGACCGGCGCCTACTTCGGCATCTTCGTGGGCTGCCAGCTGGTGTTGCGGGCCATGCTGCTGCTGCAGTACCTCCGCGCGTACCGGCACGTGCCCGGTGCCCGGCCGATCGCCCGGCTGTACATGACCGGCACCGCCGTCGGGGCGCTGCTGTGGGCGGTGTCCCTCGCGGTGCCGCGGCCGATCGGCTTCGCCCTGTGGGCCGCCGCCGTCCTGGTCGAGGTGCTGGTGCCGCTGCTGGCCACCCGGTCGTCGGCCGACGTCCCGCTCCACGTCGAGCACCTGCCCGAGCGGTTCGCGCTCTTCGTGATCCTGGTGCTCGGTGAGTCGGTGGCCGGCATCGCCCACGGGCTGCACGACGCCCACTGGACCGGCTCGGGACTGCTGGTCGCGGCGCTCGGCTTCGTGCTGGCCGCGGCGCTGTGGTGGAGCTACTTCGACCTGGCCGGGGCCCGCGCCAAGCAGCTGCTCAGCGAGGTGGGCGGGGAGCGCAGCGACCACGCCCACGACGTGTACGTCTTCGGGCAGCTGCCGCTGACGCTGGCGCTGGCCACCGTCGGCGCGGGGCTGGAGCTGGCCGTCGTGCAGAGCGGTGAGGGCGAGGTGCCGACCGGCACCCGGCTGGTGCTGGCCGGCGGGGTGGTCGTCTACCTGCTGTCGGTGTCCTTCACCGAGGCGGGGATGTCCAAGAAGGGGGCGCGACGCGGGTTGTGGTGGCCGGTGGTCGCGGCCGCGGTCGCCGCCGTGGACGTCGCGCTGGAGCTGCCGGCGGCCGTCGTGGTCGGCGGGCTGGCCGCGGTCGTCATGGCCGTGGTGGTCGTCGGGCTGGTCGAACGGTCCACCGGGCGGGTGGCCGTCGAGGAGGTCTGAGGCCGGGCGGCTCAGCCCGCCCGGCGGGCGAGCAGCCGGCGCACCCGGTCGGGCAGGAAGAGCAGCAACAGCGCCAGGTAACCGATCGCGGGGACGGCGACGCCCACGACGAGGGCCAGCACGAAGGTGCCCGTGACCAGGAGCGCACCCGGCAGGTCGTCCTCCGCCGGGTCGGCGCCGTGACGGCGCAGGGACGGGTGCCGGACGAGGAAGAGGGTGAGCAGGGTCAGGCAGGCCGAGCTCAGCGTCATGGTCCCGATGTAGATCCCGATCGCGAGCCGGGAGTCGCCGTACACCGCTGCCACCTCGGTGGCGAAGGGCAGCAGCACGATCGTCAGCGTCCAGAGCAGGTTCACCAGCACGAACGGCATGTCGTAGGAGCCGACCCGCTCGACGATCCGGTGGTGCACGAGCCACTGCTGCGCGATGACCGCGAAGCTCAGCGCGAAGGCGCCGAACCGGCCGGCCTCCTCGGCGAGCAGGTCACCGAGGTCGACGGTCGCGCCCTCGTCCGGGATGACGTCGACCAGCGGCAGCACCAGCAGCGTGATCGCGATCGCCACGACGGCGTCGAGGAACGTGATCAGCCGGTCCAGTCCCCGGTCGGTGCGCACCCGCCGCAGGCTAGGGGTGACCGCCCCGGGGTGGTGCGGTCGGAGCCCCAGCTGGAGCGCCACGTCGAGGACCCCGAGGACCACCGCCGCTGGGGGTGCGGTTCGTCGTCCCCGACCGGCCGGGCTTCGGCCGGTCGGACCCGCAGCCGGGACGGCGGGTGACCCCGCTGACGCTGCGGCCGGCGGCGGTCCCGCGCTCCCCGCAGGCCCGGCCCGGCCCGGTCGACCGGCGGGACTGGCAGGTGTCCGTCGGGCTGGGCCGGGTGCTGGCCGCGATGCTGCCACGGCGCACGGCGCACGGCGCACGGCGCACGGCGCACTGGCTGGCCGGCGAGGGCCACCTCGTCGTCTCCGACCACGCCGCGGAGGTGTACGGGGCCCGGCGGCCGTGGCCGGCCGGGGGAGGATGCCTGGGTGCCCCGGCTGCTCGTCGTCCACCACACGCCCTCGCCGTCCCTCCAGGCGGTGCTGGAGGCGGTGCGCGAGGGCGTGGCGATGGTCGAGGAGGTCGAGCTGGAGGTGCGGCCGGCCCTGTCGGCGGGGGCCGCGGACCTGCTCGCTGCCGACGGCGTCCTGCTCGGGACGCCGGCCAACATCGGCTACATGTCCGGGGCCCTCAAGCACTTCTTCGACACCGTCTACTACCCGTGCCTGGACGCCACCGGCGGGCTGCCCTACGGCGTCTACGTGCACGGCAACGACGACACCGCGGGCGCGCTGCGCAGCATCGAGCGGATCACCGGGGCGCTGCGCTGGAAGCAGGTCGCCGCGCCGCTGAGCCTCACCGGCGCCCCCGGCCTGGCCGACCTCGAGGCCGCCCGCGAGCTCGCGGCCACGGTCGCGGTGCAGCTGTAGCTCACGACGGCGGGGCGGGCGCCGCGGGCGCGTGCCGCGGCGGCACCACGGTGAACAGGTCGACCAGCGCGTCCCAGCGGGTCCGGCGGCCGGCGGGGAAGCGGGCCTCGGCGCGGGCCCGCCGGTGCGAGCCCGACCGGTACCAGCGGTGCGCCCAGAACGACCCGGGCCGGGCCAGCCGCACCGCACCGACGAGCGCGACGAGCGGGACGAAGACGCCGATGACGCCCAGCACCACCCGGCCCTTGGCGATCGCGGCCAGGGCGAACAGCAGGTTGACCCCCACCGTTATCCACAACACCAAGCCGCTGCCGGCGTCGTCCGCGTCGAACGGGTTGGCGCCGACCAGGAGCAGCCCACCGACGACGAGCGCCACGAGCACGGCGTCGATCGAGCTGCGACCCTGCCGGCTCCAGTAGACGTCCTCGAGGTGCAGCCACAGCGCGAACTCGTCGAGGGTCAGGGCGGCACCGGCGCCGAACAGCACGGCCAGCAGCTGCACCCACGGCGGCCCCGGCCGGTAGGTGAACTCCAGGGTGCCCGTCCCGAGCAGCAGGAAGATGCCGTAGACCTCGTGGTGCACGTGCACGCCGCCGACGCTCGCGTCGCGGAACGGCCCTCGGCCGGTGCGGATGGCCCGGGTGATGAACCGGGTGACCAGGAAGGTCACCAGGAACGCCAGCACCATCCAGCCGACCACGGCCCGGCGGTCGGACAGGCCGGGCAGGATCTCGAGATCGACGTCCACCCCGCCCCCTCCGCGCCCGCGGCCTCGGCCGGCGCCGATGGTGGTGCCGCGGGCGGTCCGCCGACAAGCGGGTCAGCCGCCGTGCAGGCGCAGCAGGACGGCCTCGTCCGGCTGCAGCACCAGGTCGCGCACCGCCGAGGACGGCCGGGCGGGGTCGGTGGAGACGAGCAGGGTGGCCTCCTCGTCCGGGGCGAGGGTCCGCGGCTCGAGGCCGAGATTGACGGCGGCCAGCAGCCGCTCGTCGCCGTCCTCCCGCAGCCAGGCCAGCACGCCGGGCGCGGCGTCGAGCATGCGCTGCCGGCCGGCCTGCAGGGCGGGGGAGGCCGTGCGCAGCGCGGCGAGCCGGCGCACCAGCGACAGCGTGGAGGCCGGGTCGGCAGCCTGGCGCTCGACGCACAGCCGCTCGGCGTCGGCGACCAGCGGCAGCCAGGGCTCGCCCGTGGTGAACCCGGCGCCGGGGCCGGCGACGGACGGCGGCCGCCAGGGGATCGGCGCCCGCTCGGGGTCGCGGCCGTCGACGTCGACCACCCGGTCCGGCGGGACGACGGCGTCGGGCAGCCCCAGCTCGTCGCCCTGGTAGAGGAACGGCGTGCCGCGCAGCGCGGTCAGCAGCAGCGCGACCGCCCGTGCCCGCGCCGGGCCGTGCCCGCCGTCGTCGTAGCGGGTGGCGATGCGGGGGTGGTCGTGGTTGCCGAGGAACCACGCCGGCCAGGCCTCGGGCTCGGCCTGCGCCTCGAACTCCTCGATGGCGGTGCGGAAGGCGCCGGCGTCCCACGGCAGGTGGACGAAGACGAAGTTGTGCGCCAGGTGCAGCTGGTCGCCGCCGGCGAGGTAGGCCAGCACGCGGCGCAGGTCGAGCAGGTACACCTCGCCGACGACCATCCGGTCGGGGAACTCGTCGACCACCCGGCGGATGCCGCGCAGCCGCTCGTGCGCGGTCCTCCAGTCCTGGTCGTGCCGGCGGTCGGAGCCGGCGTTGCTGCGCAGCAGCGGGTCCTTGGCCAGCCGCTGCAGCGCGTCGATCCGCAGCCCGTCGACGCCGCGGGCCAGCCAGAACCGGATCGTGTCGTGCATCGCGGCCTCGACCTCCGGGTTCTCCCAGTCCAGGTCCGGCTGCTGCGGGGTGTAGGAGTGCAGGTACCACTGGCCGGTCGGCTCGTCGTACGTCCAGGCCGGGCCGACCGCGGCGAACTCCGAGCGCCAGTCGTTGGGCGGCCCGCCGTCGGGGGCGCCGTCCCGCCAGACGTACCAGTCCCGCCTGGGGTCCTCGCGCGAGGACCGCGAGGCGCGGAACCACGGGTGCTGGTCGGAGGTGTGGTTGGGCACCCAGTCCAGGACCACGCGGATGCCTCGCGCGTGGCAGTCGGCGACCAGGTCGTCGAGGTCGGCGAGCGTGCCGAACAGCGGGTCGACGTCGCAGTGGTCGGCGACGTCGTAGCCGAAGTCGGCCATCGGGGAGGGGAACACCGGCGAGAGCCAGACCGCCGCGACCGACAGCTCGACGAGGTGGTCCAGGTGGGCCCGCAGGCCGCGCAGGTCACCCACGCCGTCGCCGTCGGAGTCGGCGAACGAGCGCGGGTAGACTTGGTAGACCGCGCCGCGCCGCCACCACTCGCTCACGGGTGCGCCTCGGGGGCGAGGGCCGGGTCGGCCATGGCGACCTCCGGGGACGGGGCGACGGTCGGGCTCGCCCTACCCGTACGGGCCGCCGCCGAGTCGTGGCGGGGGAGGTACCGCCGCGGGCACCCGGTCAGCGGGCGAGGACGTGCACCCCGAGCCACACCCAGGCGAGCAGCACCGCGACCCGCCCCGGCGTCGTCCGCATGGCGGCCCCGACCGCGTCGGCGACGGTCGCCGGTCCCGTGCCGCGGCGGCCGGCGACCTCCAGCGCGAGGGCGGCGGCCAGCAGGACGGCGAACCCGGCGGCGCCGCTCACTCCTGCCGCCGGGGACCGGGACGGGTGACCAGCCAGCCGCCGACCGCGAGCCAGCCGAGCACCGCGGCGCCGCGCAGGACGGGGTCGGCGAGGAGCGGGTCGGCGAGGTCGCTGAGCGTGGGCAGGTCGTCGTCGGCCAGGGTGACCACCTCCCAGGCGAGGGCCGCGGCCAGCCAGCCGAGCCAGGGCAGCCCACGCCGGCCGACCGGCGCCGCCGCCGCGCCCGCCCGCCGGGCCAGGCCGACGGCCGTGACGACGGCGCCGGCGGCGGCCACGGCGAGCAGGGCGCCCGGGGACAGCTCGCCGGAGACGGCCACCGCGGCGGCGCAGGCCGCGGCCGCCGCCACGGTGGTGAGCCGGCGCGCGGAGCGGGAACACCGCATCCGTGCATGGTGGCGCAACGGGCCGCGGGAGGGTGCTGGTCCTCGCCGCGGTGCTGGTGCCGGCGCTCGGCGCCTGGAACAACCTGGTGGTGCACCGGCTCCCGGGCCGGCCCGCCTCCTACGTCGTGGCCAACGTCGCGGCGACGGCGGTGCTGCTCGCCGCCGCCCGCGCGAGCGGGCTGTCCTGGGGCGAGCTGGGGCTCGACCGCCGGCGGCTCGCCGCGGGAGCGCGGTGGGGCGGCTCGTGCGCCGCGGTGGTGGCGGCCGGCTACGGGACGGCGCTGGCGGTCCCGGCCCTCCGGCCGCTGCTCGGCGACGCCCGCGTGGCCGGCCTCGACGGCGGGGAACTCGCCGCGCAGGCGCTGGTCCGGATCCCGCTCGGGACCGTCCTGTGGGAGGAGGTCGCCTTCCGCGGGGTGCTGCTGGCGACGCTGGGCCGACTGCTACCCCGGCGCGGTGCGACCGCGGCCTCCGCCGCCCTGTTCGGCATCTGGCACGTCCGCCCCACGCTCGCGGCGTTGTCGGCCAACGACCTGGCCGAGGGGCCGCTGGCGCGCACCGGTGCGGTGCTGCTGGCCTGTCTGGGCACCGCGGCGGCCGGCGTCCTGTTCGCGGAGCTGCGGCTGCGCAGCGGCAGCCTGCTCGCGCCGGCCCTGCTGCACCTGGCCACCAACTCGCTCGGGGTGCTGGCCGGAGCGGCGGCGTCCCGGTGAAGCACCCCGTCCTCCTCACGCCTCGAACGCTCGGCGTGAGCCTCGGGACGGGTCGTCCCTACACTCGCGCGGGATGACGACGGGGAGGTGGCGGGCGGCGCTCGCCGTCCTGGCGGTCGTCGCCGGGGCCCTGGCCGTGCTGACCAACGCCGCGCTTTTTCCGCTCTACTCGCTCAACCGCGACGACTCGGTCTACGTCGCCATGGCCCGGCTGCTCCAGACCGGCGCGGTCACCCTCCCCGCCGACTCCGACGCGTTCCGACCCTGGGCCTCGGCGGTGGTCGGCGACCGGGTCGTGCTGAAGTACACGCCGCCGTGGCCGGGCGTGATCGCTGCCGGCGACCTGCTCACCGGCTCGCCGCGGGCGGCGCTGGCGGTCAGCGCCGCGGCGGCCGCGGTGCTCGTCGCGCTGCTGGCTGCCGAGGTGCTGCGCGACCGGGCCGTCGCCCTGACCGCCGGTGCGCTGTTCGCGCTGTCGCCCGTGGTCGTGGTGCAGAGCGGCACCTTCCTGCCCTACCTGTTCTCCCTGGCCTTGGGCCTGGGTGCGGCCGTCCTGCTGCTGTCGGGAGCGCGGCTGGGCTCCACACCCCGGCTGGTCGCCGCGGGCGCAGTGGCCGGCGTCGCGGCCTTCGCCCGGCCCTTCGACGCGCTGCTCACCGTCGCGCCGTTCGCGCTCGCCGTCCTGCTGGTGCGGGACCGGGGCGGCCTGTCCCGCCCGGGTCTGGTGCTGCGGGTCGCCGCGGGCGCCGTGCCGGTGCTGGCCCTGACGCTGGTCTACAACGCCGTCGTCGTGGGCGGGCCGTTGCGGCTGCCGTTCACCGTGACCGGCCCGCAGGACACCTTCGGCTTCGGCGACCGCGGCGTCTTCCCGCGGTCCACCGTGCCGTTCACGCCCGCCGACGGGGTCACGGGGCTGCTGGCCAACGCGCGCGGGACGCCGGCGTGGGTGTTCGGCGGCGTGGTCCTCGTGACCCTCGCCGTCCTCGGGCTGGTCCGGACGCGCGGCGCGGGGCGCTGGGCGGTCGCCGCGCTGGCGGTGGTGGTGCCGCTGGGCTACCTGCCGTTCTGGGGTCCCTACGCGATGAGCACGCTGTGGGACGGGCTGGCGCTCTTCGGGCCCTTCTACCACCTGCCGGTGGTGGTGCCGCTCGCCGTGTTCGGGGCCGCCGGCCTGACCTGGGTGGGACGGCGGGCGGCAGGGTGGTCACGCCCGCTGACCGCCGTCCTCGTCGTGGCGATGACCGCCCTCACCGGACTGTCGCTGCCGGACGCGGTGGCCGGCAACCGGGCCGTCACCGACTACTACCGGACGGTGCAGCGGGCCGTCACGGCCGCGGACCTCGACGACGCGGTGCTCTTCCTCCCGCGGCGCGGCGACCTCGGTTTCCGGAGTGGCACGCCCTTCCTGGAGAACGACCCGTCGCTGCAGCAGCCGGTGCTCTACGCCGAGCAGCGCGGCGCGGCCGACCTGGCGGTGGCGGCCCGTTTCCCCGACCGCACCCTCCACCGGCTGTCGGAGGACGTGCCGCCGGGCCGGGTCTCCGGTGGACCGCTGACCCTCGAGCGGCTCGGGGTGGACGCCGGGCCAGCGGTGACGCTGCGCCTGCGGATGACCAACCCCACCGACCACCCGGTGGCCGTCGCGTACCTCCGGGCGGGGGACCGGACGTACGAGCAGACGCTGGACGAGGCGTCGTCCCGCGGCCGGGTGCACGAGGTGACCTGGACCGTCGCCGCACCCGGCGCGGCGTCGACCGACCCGGCGGCGGTACCGCTGCCCGGCGACGGCGTGATGGCCGTCGGGCTGGAGTCGCGGGAGCCCGGGCGGACCTCGCCCGGCCCGCGCTGGGAGCGCCGGGTGGCCCACCGGGCCGTCGACGGCGGTCACGCGGTGGAGCTGCTCAGGCCGGGCCAGGGCTGGGCGCGCGCACCCGGGGGCGGGTGGCGGGTGGCCGCGGCCGGCCACCCGGTCGAGGAGGTCCGCGGGGGGTAGCCGGGGCGGACGCGGCCCGGGAGCATGGCGCGGTGGACGGCCTGGCCGCGGCGCTCGCGCTGCTCGCCGCCGTCCTGTTCGCCGTGGCCTCGGCGGTGCAGCAGCGCTCGGCCGCCGACGTCCCCGACGCCCGCGGCGGCCGGCTGGTGCTCGCCCTGGCGCGCAGCCCCCGGTGGTGGGCCGGGACGCTGTGCGACACCGCGGGGTTCGCGGCACAGGCGGCGGCGCTGGGCCTGGGCTCGCTGCTGCTGGTGCAGCCGCTGCTGGTCACCACGCTGCTGGTCGCGCTGCCCCTGGGCGCCCGCTGGGGCGGCCGTCGGCTGCGCCGGGCGGACTGGGTCTGGGCGGCGCTGCTGGTGCTGGCGCTGGCGGTCTTCGCCGTGGTGGGGGAGCCGACGGCGGGCGTCGACCGGGTCGGCTGGCGGCCGTGGCTGCCGGCGTGGGTCGGGCTCGGCGTGCTGGTCGGCGGTTGCCTGGCCGCCGCGGCGGTCCGCCGGGGGACGGCACGGGCGGTGCTGCTCGCCGTGGCCGCGGGCGTGGCCTACGGCGTCGGGGCGGCGCTGACCAAGGGCGTGGTGAGCCTGATCGACGACGGCCTGCCCGTGCTGTTGACGAGCTGGGAGACCTGGCTGCTGGCCGCGGCGATGGGCGGCGGCACGCTGCTGCAGCAGTCGGCCTACCAGTCCGGCGCCCTGGAGGCCTCGCTGCCCGCGGTGACCGTGGGCGAGCCGGTGGTCGCAGTCGCGCTGGGGGTGGGGGTGCTCGGCGAGCGGCTGCGCGCCGACGGGGTGGAGTGGGCGCTGGTCGGCGTCCTCGTCGTCGTCATGGCCGTCGCGACCGTGGCGCTGGCCCGGACCGCGGCCCGGGGCGCCGCACCGGTCCCCGGGTGAGGACGGCGCAGGGAGGCCTCGGGCCGCGGCGACCCGCCCGGTCAGACGGAGACGACCGGCGCCCCCAGCCGGATCTCCCCGTCGGTGAGGACGTCGGCGCGTAGCCCGCCGCGGTGGATGAGCGGCCGCAGCAGCCCCGGGCCGCTGAGCCGGTCGAGGTGGACGCAGGGCTCGCACAGCCGGCGCCCCTCGCACAGCACGTCCCCGATGTGGAAGCGCCGGCCGACCAGCGCGTCGACGTCGACGCCGCGGGTGAGGACGTTGCGCCGGGTGCCGGCGAAGTCCAGGTCCTGCCCGGCCGCGGCCAGCTCGTCGAGCACCTCGGCGGCGATCAGGGTCAGGTCGTAGCCGGGACGCCGGCCGGCGCGTGGGGTGAACGTGCCGGCTCCCAAGGCGTAGCGGTCGCCCTCGAGGCCGCGCCCGGCGGCGGCCTGCGCGACGTCGAGCAGCTGCATCGGCGCCTCGGCGGCCGGTGCCACGGCCAGGCCCTCGACGGTGCCGCGCAGGTCCGCTCCGACCGGTCGCCGGCGGAGCACCGGGTCGAGGGAGGCGACGGCGTAGGCCGCACGGATGGGCAGGTCCGCGGTGGCCCGACCCAGCAGGTCCGGCGCCTGGGGACTGAGCACGACACCGGGTGGCGTGCCGAACGCGAGCACGGCCACCTCCGCCCCGGCCGGCCGCGCCACGACGGCGATCCACCACCCCGGCCACTGGAAGCGCACGGGGTCGGCGATGGGCACCAGCCCTGACCCGTGCTCGGCCAGCCAGGTCCGCCAGGCGCCCAGTGCGTGCGCCAGGTCCTCCTCGGGCAGCGGCAGGTCGGTCACCGGCACCTCGGTGGCCGACGCCAGGCAGGCGGCGAACCCCCGGGTGCGCGCACCCGAGGCGGGTCCGGACGGGAGCTCGACGTCGATCACGGGTCCTCCAGGGGTCGGTCGGGAACCGCTGACCGCGGTACCGGGATCTCACACCTGCTCCACGCCGCCGTCGGGGTCAGGCCCCGCTGACGCCGCGGACGGCCAGGGAGGCGGCGAGGGCGGTCATGACGACGGCGATGCCGCCGTCGAGGACGCGCCAGGCCGCGGGGCGGGCGAACACCGGCCGGAGCAGCCGGGCACCGTAGCCGAGGGCGGTGAACCAGAGCACGCTGCCGAGACCGGCGCCGGCGGCGAACTGCCACCGGTGGGCGCCGAAGGTCGAGGCCATCGAGCCGAGCAGCACCACCGTGTCCAGGTAGACGTGCGGGTTGAGCCAGGTCAGCGCCAGGCAGGTGGCGACGGTGGCCGCGAGGCCGGCGCGGGTCCCCGCGGCGTCGGGCAGCAGCGCGCCCGGACGCAGCGCCCGCCGCGCGGCCAGCACGCCGTAGCCGAGCAGGAACGCCGCCCCGGCGAAGCAGACCACCGGGACGAGCCACGGCACCCGCGACAGCGCCGCGCCGGCGCCCAGCACCCCGGCCATGATCAGCGCGAGGTCGGACAGGGCGCACACCGCCACCACCGCGGCCACGTGCTCGAGGCGGAGGCCCTGCCGCAGCACGAACGCGTTCTGGGCGCCGATGGCGACGATCAGCCCCAGGCCCAGCGCGAGCCCGGAGGCGACGGCGAGCAGCGCGGGGGTGGTCAGCACGCCGTCGACGGTAGGAACCCGTCTTCCGAGCGTCCAGCTAAGGATCCTGATGCGTCATTAGCCTTCCTGTCCATGGACCTCGACGTGGCGCAGCTGCGCGCGCTGGACGCCACCGTCCGCGGCGGCACGCTGGAGGCCGCCGCCCGGGCGCTGCACGTCACGCCCTCGGCGATCAGCCAGCGGCTGCGCGCGCTGGAGGTCGCGACCGGCCGGATCCTGCTGGTGCGGACGAAGCCGGTGCAGGTCACCGAGTCCGGGCAGGCGGTGCTGCGGCTGGCCCGGCAGGTCGACCTGCTCACCGCCGACGTCGTCCGCGAGCTCGGCGGCGACCCGACGCCCGAGGGGGTGCTTACGCTGCCCATCGCGGTCAACGCCGACTCCATGACCACCTGGGTGCTGCCCGCGCTGGCGCCGCTGGCCGGGGACGTCTGCTTCGACCTGTACCGCGAGGACCAGGAGCACACCAGCGCCCTACTGCGCGCCGGCACCGTCATGGCGGCGGTGACCGCGGACGCCGAGCCGGTGCCCGGCTGCACCTCCACCCGGCTGGGCGGCATGTCCTACCGGCCGATGGCCACCCGCGACTTCGTGCGGCGCTGGTTCCCGGCCGGCCCCACCGCCGAGGCGCTCGCCCGGGCGCCGGTCGTCGTCTTCGACCGCAGGGACGACCTGCAGCACCGCTACCTGCATGCCCAGGCCGGTCCCGACGTCGCCCCGCCGGTGCACTACGTGCCCGCCGCGGCGGACTACGTCGTCGCCGTCACCCTCGGCCTGGGCTGGGGCATGGTGCCCGGCCTCCAGGCGCGCGGGCCAGCGGCGCAGCTGGTCGCCCTCGACCCGGCCGCCGCGGTGGACGTCGTCCTGTACTGGCAGCAGTGGCGGCTGCGCTCGGCCACGCTGGACCGCGTCCGGGAGGCCGTGCTGGCCGCCGCCGGCCGCGACCTGGACCCGCCCGGGGGGAGCGGGCGCTGACCGCCCCGCTCAGGCCTCGGTGCCGGTGGCCGCGGGGAGCTGCTCGGTGTACCTGCGCCGCGCGTCCTCCAGTGCCTCGATGGCCTTCCCGCGGCCCTCCCAGCCGCGGGTCTCGGCGGACTTGTCCGGCGCCAGGGCCTCGTAGATCTCGAAGAAGTGCCAGATCTCGGCGATCTGGTGCATCGCCACGTCCTCGAGCTCCTGCAGGTGCAGCTGGCGCGGATCGGTCGCGGGGACGCAGAGCAGCTTGGCGTCCGGGCCCCGCTTGTCGTGCACCCAGAACACGGCGATGACCCGGGCGCGGACGAGGCACCCCGGGAAGGTCGGCTCGGCCAGCAGCAGGAGGGCGTCGATGGGGTCGCCGTCCTCGGCCAGCGTCTCGGGGACGAAGCCGTAGTCGCCGGGATAGCCGGTGGCGGTGAAGAGCATCCGGTCGAGCCGGATCCGGCCGAGCTGCTGGTCGTACTCGTACTTGTTCCGGGACCCCTTGGGGACCTCGACGATCACGTCGACCTCCACGGACACGCCTCCTCGGTGACATCCCGGAGCCGAGCTGGGCCGGCCTCGCCGACCGACCCTGACCCGGCGCCCGTCGCCCGTCAACCCGGGCCACTCCCGCGGAGTCGTCCCCGAGGGGCCGGCGTCTCCGCAGCGCTCACCGCTGCTGGAGCGCCCGCGCCCGACCGTGGCCGTCGCGGCGCCGCTCCAGGAGGGCGAAGACGAACGGCGGCAGCGAGAGCACCACCGTGGCCAGCGCCAGGAGCAGCACGTAGAGGACAGGGTCGCCGGTCTGCAGCTGGGCCGGGGGGACGAACCCGAGCAGGAAGGAGACGACGCAGCCGAGCAGGCCCACGCCCCCGACGAGCCACACCCCGGGCAGACCGCCGGGGATGCGGTACGGGCGGGGGACGTCGGGCTGGGTGTGCCGCAGCCGGATGACCGCGGCGAACACGAGGGCGTACATGGCCACGATGACCTGCGCGGTGACCGCGGAGAGCATCCAGTACGAGGTGCTGACGCTGGGCACGAGCACGAACAGCAGGGCGAACGCCGATCCCGCGACCGCCTGCACGACGAGCAGCGCCACCGGGACGTCGTTGCCGTTCACCCGGCCCAGCCGCGCCGGGGCCAGTCCCTCGCGGGCGACCGCGCCGACGCCCTTGGCCGGTCCCAGGACCCACGGCGTCAGGTGCGCGACCCCGCCGAGCGCGACGACGACGGCCAGGGGGGCCAGCAGCCACCCGATGTCGAGCCGCTGCAGCACGGTGGAGAACAGCTCCATCGTCCCGGACACCAGGCTGATCTCCCGCTGGGGCACGACGAGGGCCATGAACAGCGAGCCGAGGACCGAGAAGGCGACGGTCACCGCGACGGCCAGCGCGATCGCGCGGGGCACGGTGCGGCCGGGGTCGGCGGTCTCCCGCGCGTGGAAGCCGGCCATCTCCATGCCGGTGAACAGCAGGATGACCCCGCCGAGGAACGCCACGTTCCCCAGCGACACGTCGGGCACCAGGGCGCCGGCGGAGAACGGGATCTCGGAGGCGTTGCCGCGCAGCAGGAACGCCGCGCCCAGCGCCACGACGAGGACGGCCGGCAGGATGGAGCCCGCGACCGTGCCGACCGCGCCGATCACCGACGACGTCCGGACCCCGCCCAGCGCGGCGGCCGTGGTGCCCCAGAAGACGACGAGCATGACCGCGACGAGGAAGAACCGGTCGTCCGCCAGGGCCGGGTCGAACGCGTAGGCCAGCGAGGCGGCGATGAACGACAGCACGGTGGGGAACCAGGCGACGTTCTCGGCGTAGTCGCACCACACCGCGAGCGCCCCGGTGCGCCCGCCGAAGGCCTCCTTGACCCAGGCGTACACGCCACCCTCGCGCGGCCAGGCGGTGCCGAGCTCGGCCGCGGCCATCGACACCGGCACCAGGAACACCCCGATCGACAGGGCGAACAGCGCGAGCATCGACCAGCCGTACTCGGCCATGACCGGCAGGTTCCGGGCGCTGACGATCGAGGCGATGTTGACCATGGCCAGGGACAGGACGCCGAGGCGGACCGTGGCGCCCGGCCGGGTCAAGCGAGGGCCACCCGAGTCACGCCGCCGACCGCCGCTCCGGCGCCGACGGCGAGGGCACGCCGCCGACGGCCTTGGGCACGAGCAGCTCGCCGAGCCCGGGGAGGGCCAGGAAGCCCTCCGCGCCGGCGTAGCGCAGACCCACCCGCGGCAGGTCGGCGCGGTGCCGGTAGGCCAGGACCCGCGGCAGCCACTCCGGATCGAATCGGGCGTTGAAGTCGTGCAGCGACTCGATCTGGAAGAACGGGTTGAGCGCACCGACCGCCCACCGGGCCGCGCGCTGCGCGAGGGTGAACGGGACGTCGTCGGCGAACAGCCGCCCCCACATCGCGAAGTTCATCGACAGCCGGGCCACGCCGCGGGCGCCCAGAGCGGTCGCGGTGGAGGCGATGAGGAACTCGGTCATCCCGTTCGGCGCGTCCGGGTCGTGCCGCATCAGGTCCAGCGTGTAGCCGAACGAGGGCCCGTAGGCGGGCACCAGGCGCAGGAAGCCCCCGGGCCTGCCGTCGGCGTCCTGCGCGACGCAGAGCAGGAACCCGGGGTCGGCGCCGGCGCCGCGGACGTCCTGGGACAGCGACATGGTGAAGCCGCGCTCGGGGTGCTTGCCGCGCCAGCGGGCACTGATCGCGTTGAGCTGGTCGACCAGCGCCGGCGGGGCGTCGGCCTCGGCGACCAGCCGGAAGCGGTGGGTCCGCCCGACCCGCCGGACGGCAGCCCGCAGCCCCTTGCGTCCCGGGCCCTCCAGGGTGAACCGGCGGCAGTCGATGACCGCCTCGTCGCCCAGGTAGAACGCGCGGAACCCGCGCGAGGAGTACAGCGGCATGCTCGCCTCACGTGCGGCCAGCAGGGCCGGCGTCCAGGCCCGCTCGTCGCACATCGCGAGGAACTCGTCGAGCACCCGCGGCACCGACTCGCGGGCCCCGATCGGGTCGCCGGAGACCAGCGCGTAGCCGCCGAGGTAGGTGTAGGCGACGAACGCCTCGCCGTCCCGGGAGAAGAAGAACGTCTTGTCGTCGCGCAGGGCGAAGTAGGCGAGGGTGTCCCAGCCGTAGGTGTGCACCAGCCGCTCGGCGTGCGCCCAGTCCTCCTCCGTGTGCGGACGGCGGGCGGCGGCCAGCGGGCGGAACAGCAGCACCGCCAGGGCGACCAGGCCGACGACGCCGAGCGCGAGGAGGGCCGCGGGGTAGAACGCAGCGAAGAACCGTGAGCCGTAGGTGTAGGGGCCGTCGAGGCCGACCAGCCCGGCGAGGACCGTCTGCAGCGCGCCGAGGGGGGTGAGCGGCGGGTCGACCCGCCCGCGCTCGGCCCACAGCGCGGCCAGCCCGAACAGCAGCACCCCGGTCAGGTACAGCGGGACGAACCGCACCAGGCGCAGCAGGGACGGCGGGTCGGCCGGCGCCCGGAACGCCGACCGGCACCGCACCAGCCCGGCGAGCAGCGCCAGGCACAGCGCCACGGCGACCGGGTGCGGCCCCTTGACCACGTGCGCGACCGCGCCGACCGCGAACAGCAGCACCGCCAGCCGCCAGGCCAGTGCCTTGCGCCGGGCCAGCTGGTCGGACAGCAGCAGGAGCAGCAGCCCCACCACCACCGACGCGACCGTGCCGGTCACCGGCACCCACAGCGGGCCGAACGCCGTCCCCCGGCCGACGAGCCGCTCGTGCACCACGGGCAGCACGGTGAGCAGCTGCAGGACGCCGGAGAGCGCGGTCAGCCCGGCCAGCACCAGCACGGCCGGCCGGTGCGGGCGCGCCGCCGTTGGGGGTGCCGGGACCGGGCCGGAGGAGGGGGCCATCGAGGGCAGCGCGACGACCGAGCCGCCCGCCGTCCCCGCGCCGTCGGACCCGGCGGTGCTGCCGGCGGGGAGCGGGGTCGGGGCGACCAGCGGCCGGACCGCGCCGTCCGGGCCGGTGCCGGGCAGCTCGGGCCGCAGCGTCGGGAAGAGGATCACCTCGCGGATCGAGTCGACGCCGGCCAGCAGCATGACCAGCCGGTCGATACCGATGCCCAGCCCGCCGGTGCAGGGCATCCCGCACTCCAGCGCGCGGACGTAGTCGAGGTCGACGTCCCCGGCCTCCGGGTCCCCGTGCGACTTGGCGCGGGCCTCGGCCTCGAACGCGGCGAGCTGCTCGACCGGGTCGTTCTGCTCGGAGTAGGCGTTGCACAGCTCGAAGCCGGCGACGATCAGCTCGAAGCGCTCGACGTACGCCGGGTCGTCGCGGTGCACCCGGGCCAGCGGCGAGACCTCGCGGGGGTAGTCGACGCAGAACACCGGCCCCACGACCGCGTGCTGCACCCGCTCGTCGTAGACCTCCTTCATCAGCCGCCCCGCGCCCCACGAGGCCTCGTAGGGGATGCCCAGCCGGTCGAGCACCGCGCGCGCCTCGTCGACCGGCATGGCCGGGTGCATGGGAGCGCCGGTGGCGTCGGCGATCATGTCGGCGAATCGCCTGCGGGGCCACGGCGTCGCGGCCAGGTCGATGGCGTGCCCCGCGTAGTGGACCGTGAGGTCGTCGCCGAGGGCCGCCCGCGCCGCCGCGGTGATCAGCCCCTCGGTCAGCTCCATCATGTCGGTGATGTCGCCGAAGGCCTGGTAGGCCTCCAGCAGGGTGAACTCGGGGTTGTGCCGGGTGTCCACGCCCTCGTTGCGGAACACCCGGCCGATCTCGAAGACCCGCTCGAGGCCGCCCACGATCAGCCGTTTGAGGTGCAGCTCGAGGGCGATCCTCAGGTAGAGGTCGAGGTCCAGGGCGTTCGAGTGGGTGACGAACGGCCGCGCGCTGGCCCCGCCCTGGATGGTCTGCAGCACCGGCCCCTCGACCTCGGTGAAGTCGAGGTCCTCCAGGTGCCGGCGGATCGCCCGCACCGCGGCGTGCCGGATGCGGAAGACCTGCCGGGTACGCTCGTTGACCTCGAGGTCGACGTAGCGCTGCCGGTAGCGGGTCTCGACGTCGGTCAGGCCGGCGTGCTCGGCCGGCGGCGCCCGCAGCGCCTTGCCGAGGACGGCGAAGTCCTCGACGCGCACTGACAGCTCGCCGGTCCGAGTGGTCATCACGGTGCCCTCGGCGCCGACCCAGTCGCCGCGGTCGACGTCGTCGAACTCGGCGTGCCGGTCGGCGCCGAGGACGGAGCTGTCGACGTAGAGCTGGATGGCGCCGGTGCGGTCGCGCAGCGTGGCGAAGGTCAGCCAGCCCTGCCGACGGATGAGCTCGACCCGGCCGGCGACCCGCACGCGGTCCGTCGTCCGCACGTCGGCCGCGAGGTCCGGGTGGGCCGCGCGGACGCCGGCGGCGGTGGCGTCCGTCGGCCAGCGGTAGGGGTAGCCGGCGACGCCCCGGTCGCGCAGCGCCTGCAGCTTGGCCAGCCGGTGCGCGCGCTGTCCCGCGCTGCGCCCGGCCACGTCGGTTCCGCTGACCACCGCGCCATGATGGGACGACCCCGGCGCGGGCGACCCTCCCGATGACGCCGGTCGCCCCACCCCGGTAGGTCGCTGCGCTCAGGGGCGGGCGGCCGTCGCAGCGTGTGGTCGGGCAGGGACCCCCGCCCCTGGTGCCGGGCCGGCGGGGCCGGGGATCGTGCGCTCCCGTGCGACGGACTCCGCTCACCGCCTGGGTTGCCGCCGGTCTGCTCGTCCTGGGTGGCTGCGCCGCCGGGCAGGAGGCCGAGACGGCCGAGGAGACCCCCGACGTCGCCGGCGTCGACGGCACCGTCGGCGAGGTGTCGCTCGACGACGTCTTCCTCGACGCCGAGGACACCGTCGAGGCCGGGGCCTCGGTACCGCTGCGGGGTGTGCTGACCAACGACGCCGAGCAGGTCGACCGGCTCGTCGGCGTCAGCACGCCGGCGGCGGGGTCGGTCCAACTCTTGGACGACGCCGGCGCGCCGAGCGCCGACGGCATCGAGGTACCGGCCGGCGGCCAGGTGGAGGCCGTCAGCGGCGCCGTGCGGATGCAAGTCGAGGGGGTGACCGCCCCGATCGCGCCCACCGACACCGTCTCGGTCACCTTCACGTTCGCGACGGCCGGCGAGGTGACCCTCGACGTGCCGGTCGCGCCCGGCCCCGGCCCCGTCGACTAGGGGGCTTCGGCAGGGACGTCGGGCCCCGGGCCGGTGGAGCTGCGCAGGGCCTCGTCCAGGTCGCGGAGCAGCTCCCCGACCCGCCCTCCGCCCGGCGGTGCCGCGGGGTAGCGGCTCAGCACGTGGACGACGACCGGGGTCGCGCGCCGGCGGGCCCGTTCGATGCACGCGGCGCCGGCAGCCCGATTCCCGCCCGCCGCGAGCTCGGCCGCCCTGGCCGCGTGGGCTGCCGCCCCCAGGACGTGCTTGACCTGGTGGGCATCGGCCAGTGGGTGCAGGTACGCGGCGGACGCCGCGGCCATCGCGGCTCGCGCGGCGTGGCCCGCGGCCGTGGCGCCCGCGTCCCGGGTTGCCCGGAGCGCCGCCCACGCGGTGTCGCGCAGGGCCTTCCCGCGCTCGCCGCCCCGGGCGAACGTCCGTGCGGCCTCGACCGCGTCGCGCGGCCGGGAGTCGCCCGGGTGTGCGCTCTCGAAGACCTCCAGGACCTCCTGCGCACGCTCCGCGGCACACCCGGCGACCGCCCGGAGTTCCTGCGTGGTCAGGACGATCTCCCCGGTTCTGCTCGCCACGGGTACCACCCTCGCCCACCGACCCGGCCGGCGGGAGGTCCGCCGGATGCGTGCCCGGCGGCGTGCGCACGGTCCGCACGCGCCGAGCCCGGTCCCCGGCCGACCTTGCGGGACACCTCGGACGCCGCCGACCCCGGTGCGGGCGAGGAGATTTCCCTCCGTGCGGTGACGTCCGGCACCGCCAGGGAGGAGCAGGGTCATGTACGCCAGGACCACCACAGTCCGCGGCGACCCGCGCGCGGTCGACGACGGGATCGCCTTCACCCGGAGCGACCTCTGGCCGATGATCCGGCAGATGGACGGCTGCATCGGGATGTCGATGCTGGCCGACCGCCAGGCGGGGCGGTGCATCCTCACCTCCGCGTGGGCCGATCAGGACGCGATGCGGGCCAGCGCCGACCAGATCGGCGAGCTGCGGAGGCAGGTGGCCGAGGTCCTGCGCGCCGACGCCGTCGACATCGCCGAGTGGGAGGTCGCCGTCCTGCACCGGGCCCGGCCGGCGGGGGACGCGGCGTGCGTCCGGGGCACCTGGGTCGACATCCCGGCCGGCCACGTCGACGGGATGGTCGACGCCTTCCGGATGAGCCTGCTGCCGAAACTCGAGGACCTCCCCGGCTTCTGCAGCGTCAGCCTGCTGGTCGACCGGCTCAGCTCCCGCGGCGTGGCGGCCGTGACCTACGCGGACCGGACCACCCTGGAACGGACCCGGGAGCAGGGTGCCGCGCTCCGCGAGGAGTTCAGCCGGGCGGTGGGCTCGACGATCACCGAGGTCGCCGAGTTCGACCTCGCGATGGCCCACCTGCACGTCCCCGAGATGGCGTGAGGTGGGGGCGCCGCTGAGGCGGTGTCCCCGCGGTACCGCGCGCCCACGGCCCGGTCCCGCCCGTCCTAGCGGGCCACGGGCGCGCAACGACCGGTGGGCTCAGCCGCCGGAGCGCCAGCCGAGCGCTGGGCCGAGCCTCGTCGCGGTGTCGGTGAGAATCTGCACGTAGTCCTCCGGCGCGAAGTCGAACGGCAGTGCGAAGACCACCTCGGTGACCTCGCGGAAGCCGGCGTGCGCGTACAGGGCCTCGGCGATCTCCTCGGAGCTGCCCAGCAGGTCACGGGCGAACAGCAGCCGCGCCGGGCCCTGCGGCGCCGTCGTCCGCGGGGTGCGGGCCTCAACGTAGGCGGCGTAGCGCGCCCGCTGCTCGGGGGTGGCGCTGTCGGTGGGGATGACCACCAGGCCCTGGGACACCCGGCCGGTGGGGTTGGCGGCCCGGAAGGCCTGCACGTGCGAGGCCTGGACCTCGGCGAAGTCCTCGGCCTCCTCGGCCTTGACCACGCTGGACGTCAGGAGGTGCATGCCGTGCTCACCGGCCCAGGCCGCCGAGCGCAGGCTGGCCCCGCCGTACCACATCCGGCCGGCCAGCCCGGGTGACTGCGGCTGCACGCGGTCGGACCACTCCTCGACGACGCCCTCCCGGCCGACGAAGGTCGACGCCCGCTCACCGCGGACGAACCGCAGCAGCCGCTCCACGCGTGCGTAGCTGAAGTCCTCGCGGTCGGCGGTGTCGGGGTAGAGGGCCTCTCGCACGTCGTCCCAGTGCATTGGCGGGCCGACGCTGACACCCGGGTTGAGCCGCCCGCCGGAGAGGACGTCGACGGTGGCGAGGTCCTCGGCCAGCCGCAGCGGGTTCTCCCACGCCAGCGGCGTGACGGCGGTCCCGAGGGCGATCCGCCGGGTGCGCTGGGTCAGGGCGGCGAGGACGGCGACCGGCGAGGAGATGCCCGGCTGCAGGTGCCGGTGCCGTAGCCACGCGCTGTCGAACCCGAGCCGCTCGCCGAGCTCGACCATCGCCAGGGTCGCCTCGTGGCCGGGGCCGGGGTCGGCCGGGTCGAAGGTGCCGATGGTCAGGAAACCGAGCTGGTCCAGCGGGGTCCCGGGGGCGGGCATGGGGCGGCTCCTCGGTGCGGGGGGGCTGGCGCCATCCTCGGTCAGGAGGCGGTGCCGTGCTCCTGCGCCCCGCCGCCGGCCCGGAGGCATGGGTCGGCCCGCACCTGCGTCCGACCTCAGGTCGAGGACGCCCGAGTCGTCACCCGTCGGCGGCGTCCCTGCGCACGGGGTCGAACCGAGGGCCCACCGGTGGGACGAGTACCGGAAGGCGAAGCTCCCTAGGGGCTGGACCTATCCGCTCGGGCAAGAGCGGATCGCCGAGGCTCTCAAGGACGCCGGCGCGGCCGTGGGTTCCCTCAGCCTCGGGAGACCAGACCTGCCGCCGAAGTCCGGACCGCTGACCGTGTTCGACGTCGTGTGGCTCGGCGACGCGGCAGCTGGCTACTTCGGTCCGGTGGGTTCAGGTTGGGGTCGTCTCCTCATGAGGTGGACCGCTGTCCCGGCAGCCGACCGAGTCCGGACCCCTTCTGTGACCCCGCCGGCGAGAATCTCTACGCGGCATCGTGGGCCCTGATGGACACCACAGCCATGATCAGGGCGCCAGGAAGGTGCGCCATCCGTCGGGAGGTGGCTGACCCGGTGAGAGTGTCCGCAGCCGGGCGAGCGTGGTCGGGTCCTGGACCTCCAGCCAGGCGACGAGTTGGCGGAAGGACACCAGGCGCACGTCAGGCTGTTCGGCCATCTGGCGCAGGGCCTCCTCGACGGCGTCCATGTAGATGCCGCCGTTCCACTGCTCGAAGTGGTTGCCGATGAACAGCGGCGCCCGATTGGTGGTGTAGGCGCGTTCGAAGCCCGCGAGATAGGCGTCGCGGGCCTGGGCTCGCCAGGTCGGGTACATGCCCGGGTCGCCGTCCGTATCGCCGTTGGTCTGCTTGTACATGATGTTGTAGTCCATCGCCAAGGCGTGGCGGGCCTTACCGGCGGGGGCGTCGGGGAACGGCACAGCCTGCAGCGGGAAGTCCCACAGGCCCAACCGCTGGTCGGGCCAGACCTGCACTCCACCGGGTGAGCTGGCGTCGTACTTCCAGCCCAGCGCAGCGGCGGTGGGCAGCAGCCCCTCCTGGCCCTGCAGGCAGGGGGTGCGGCCGCCGATGAGCTCGCGCTCGTAGTCGAAGGGGAGCGGCGCCACGTCGGGTCGGCCGGTCAGCCCGGTGGTGGTCTTCCAGGTCTGCACGAACCGCTTGGCCTGGGCGATCTCCTCGGCCCAGTCGGCCGGCGTCCACAGCGAGACCCCGTTGTCCCCGCAGAAGTGCCCGTTGAAGTGGGTGCCGATCTCGTGACCGTCCAACCAGGCGGCGCGGACCTCGCTCATGGTGGCGACGACCTCGGCGGTGGACAGGAAGGTGATGTCCGAGGCGCCCACCGGATGCCGTGGCGGGGCGTACCGCATCCGGTGTTCGGACGGCAGGGCGTAGATGCCGCTGAGGAAGAAGGTCATCGCCGCGCCGTACTCGGCCGCCAGCGCGCGGAACCGCGGGAACAGTCCGGTCTCCAGGTTGGCGGCTCCGTCCCAGGAGAAGACGACGAACTGCGGCGGCGTCTGTCCTGGCTCCAGCCGCTCGGGCACTGGCTGGTTCGGCTGGGGACCTGTGTCGGCGGTCGACCCGTCGCCGATGAGCCGCTCGATTCTGTCACTGCTCTCAGCAGCTGGGTCGTGCCCGGTCAAGCCACGACCCAGCCCGGCCCCCAGCACTGCTACCGCCCCGTATTCCAGGAACTCCCGCCGGGACAACCCGCTCATGTGGCCGAGCCCCTTCCGCTTGGCGCGTGTGCGGAGGTCGAGTTCGACCGGGCTCGAACGGCATCCGCAGGTCGGCCGCGACCGTCACCCTCAGCGCGGCCAGCTGCTCGTGGACGAAGAGGTCGCGGGCCCATCGTTCCCGCGCTCCGGAATCGGCCGGTGGCGACGCGCCGAGCATTTGAACGACTGTCCGCGAACCCCGTCACGAGGTGTCCTCACCGAGATGGGCTGTTCATGGACGCGTGTCGGCCGTGTCGTCTCAGAACGCGTCTTGGAACTCGCTCACCGGGCCAGCCGGCGGGACATGGTCATGATCATGGCGAGGTGGACCATCGCCTCGGCGTGCTCGGGCCGGGTCCCGTAGTCGCGCACGCAGCGGCGGTGCTTGCTGATCCAGGCCAGGGTGCGTTCCACGACCCGGCGGCGGGGGATGCTCTGGAAGCCGGTCAGGTCATCGGTGCGCTCGACGATCGTGACAGTTCCCCACCAGGGATCCGTGCCCGTTGAAGGCTGCGATCGACGCCGCTGGCCAGGCCTGCCGCGAGTCGTCAGGGACCTCCAGGGCGGCCCCTCGGGACAGGCTCCCGCCGAGGCACTCGGCGCTCGGCCGACTCACGGCGCTGACCCGCAGAGATGCCTCGCTTGCCCATCCGTGGATGGCGAATCCCGGTGAGGAAACCTCACTGGCACGAGCGATCGCGCAACGCACGACATGGCAGCCTCGGCGAGCTGGCACCCCAGTCGTAGCCGATGTCTCTGCGGCCGCCCTCAGAGAGACACGTGGCGGCGCACGCGATGCGCGGAATCGGTGCTCATCCTCCTGCCGCTTCGCGAGGGTGGGAACCTGTCGTACCTCGTACGTATGTTCGGGTCATGAGGTCAGCCGGTGCCTTGCGCACGCCGATCGAGGCGGCGCTGGTCGGCCGGCTGCTGGAGCGCCCGCCGACCACTGCCCGGTTGCCGGTGGGCGCGCTGACCCGTGCGGAGAAGGCGGCGGAGCTGCAGCGGGTGCAGGCCCGCAAGGCGATGGACGCCGCCTACGAGGCCGAGCTGGTGCTGGGGCTGGCCGACGACACCCCCGACACCCTCGACCCGCCGCCGGACCAGCCGGGTGCGAAGACGGGGTCGTGGGCGCCGGAGCCCGAGCTGCCCGGGGTGTCGCAGTTCTTCACCGCCGAGTTGGCGGTGGTGCTCAACTGCGGCCGCCGCACCGCGGCGAACCTGGCCCAGCGGGCCTGGACCTACCGGGTGAACTTGCCGGCCACCTGGGCGGCGCTGGCCGACGGTGTCCTGGACGAGGCGCGGGCGAAGGTGCTGGCCGACGTGCTGCAGCACACCGCCCCCGAGATCGCTCGGGCCGTCGAAGCGATCGTCCTGCCGGAGGCCACACACCTGTCGACCGGGCGGCTGCGGGCCCGAGCGCTGGCGCTGCTGCTGGAGCGTGACGCCGATGCGATCGACAACCGGCGCAGGACCGCCGAGCAGCAGGCTGACGTGCGCACCCACCCCTCCCATCTGGAGGGCATGGCCACCCTCGCCGCCGACTTGCCCGCCGACGAGGCGGCCGAGGCCTACGACCTGATCAACCAGCTGGCCCAGATGGCCAAGGCCGACGGCGACGACCGCCCGATCGGCCAGCTCCGCGCCGAGATCTGCTCGCTGCTGTTGCGCCGCCCCGCTGGCTCCGGCCTGCCGGGCGTCACCGCCCACCTGCAGATCACCGCCGCCCTGGACGCCCTCAAGAGCACCTCGACGACGCCGGGGTCGGTGAACGGGCTGCCGATCACCGCCGGCCACCTGCGCGAGCTGCTGGCCCGCCTCGGTGTCCTCGGCCTGCAGGCACCCGAGGGCGGCACGCTGACCTGCGCGCTGACCGACGCTGGCGGGACGCTGCGGGCCACGGTCACGCCCGAGCAGCTGGCGCGGCTGGCCCGCCGCGGCTGCCCCGACCACCCCGACAGCCAGTGCACGTGCCCGGTGCTGGACCGGCCGGCACCCACCGGCGCCTACACCCCCACCGCCGCCCAGCACGCCTTCCTCACCACCCGCGACCGGGCCTGCCGCTTTCCGAACTGCGGGCAGCGGACCGGCTGGGCCGACCGCGACCACGTCCTCCCGCACGCCGCCGGCGGGCCGACCGACTGCGCCAACCTCTGCTGCTTCTGCAGGAGTCACCACCGGCTCAAGACCCTCGCCCGCGGCTGGCGGTTCGCCATGGACGACGACGGCACCCTGCACGTCACCACACCCTCCGGCGTCACCCGCACCACCCGGCCACCCGGCATGCGGCCACCGGCACCCGACCCACCGGAGCCGGACGACCCGCGGTCGTCACCACCGCCGAGAGACGATCCGCCGCCCTTCTGATCGACCGCGGTCCCGCGGGTCGGCTCGTGCCTGTGTCGATGAGCCCACCCGCGCGACGCCGGCCGCCGGCGGGTGGACCGCGGTCACCCCCGCGTCGTGAAGTGGAGGAGGTCGGCCAGCGCGGCCTCCGGGTCCGGCCCGAGCACGCCGATCTCCGCCGTCCCGCACGAGGGGACGACGTGTGCCGCGCCGCCGTCCCGGAACTCCACCACGCCTCCGGGCAGCTCCGCTGCGGCGACCGTGCCGGCCCGGGCCGCGGCCGAGATCCAGACGACGGCCGCCTGCAGGTCCCAGCCCGGCGGCACGGACGATCGGGCCCAGCGCGGCTCCCCGGGAGCGCGCCGCTCCGAGGCCGCCCAGAGCTCGTCGAGCGAGCCCACCGGCCTCGCCGCCCCGGTCGCGGTGGCCAGCAGGTAGCCGCCGCGCCACGGGGTGACCCGCCGCCGGCGGCCGGTCAGCAGCCGGCCGGCGGCCGCGGCCCGGGCGGCCCGTTCCGCGGGACCGGCCCCGGCCAGCACGTCCTCCCACGGCGCGGCGACCCGGCCGGTGCCGCAGCCGCCGCACACCGGGTCAGGCCGGGCGCGGGGAGCGGCGCAGGAAGTCCTGCGCGATCTCGTCGAAGGTCACCCAGCGGACACCGTCGTGCCCCTTGATGTGGGCGATGATCCGCTCGAGGGCCATCAGCACCTGCGGCCGCCCCGCCACGTCGGGGTGGATGGTCATCGTGAAGGCGGCGTAGTCCTGCTCGCGGTAGACCCAATCGAACTGGTCGGTCCACATCTGCTCGATGTCGCGCGGGTTGACGAAGCCGTGGCTGTTCGGGCTGGTCTTGACGAACATCATCGGCGGCAGGTCGTCGAGGTACCAGTTCGCCGGGATCTCCACCAGCTCGGTCTCCCGGCCGCGGACCAGGGGCTCCATCCACGTGTCGGCCGGCTGCGAGTAGTCGATCTTCGTCCAGCTGTCGCCGACGCGGACGTAGTAGGGCTCGAAGTCGCGGTGCATGAGCGAGTGGTCGTAGGTGATGCCCCGCTCGAGCAGCAGCTCGTTGGTGACGGGGGAGAACTCCCACCACGGCGCGACGTACCCGGTGGGACGCCGTCCGGCCCGCTTCTCGATGAGGTCGATGCACCGGTCGAGCACCGCGGACTCCTGCTCGCGGGTCATCGCGATCGGGTTCTCGTGGCTGTAGCCGTGCACGCCGATCTCGTGGCCGGCCGCCAGGCAGGCGTCGAACTGCTCCGGGAACGTCTCGATGGAGTGCCCCGGCCAGAAGAACGTCTGGGTCAACCCCTCGCGGCGGAACAGCTCGAGGATGCGCGGCACGCCCACCTCGCCGGCGAACAGCCCACGCGAGATGTCGTCGGGCGAGTCCTCCCCGCCGTAGGACCCCAGCCACCCGGCCACGGCGTCGATGTCGACGCCGAACGACACAAAGATCTCCTTGGCCACGCCGTTTCCCCTCTCGAGTCGGTGTTCAGAGCCGGCCGGCGAGGACCCGCCCCGGGTCCCGCGGGTCCAGCGCCAGCGCGGCGGCCAGCAGCAGCCGCCCCTGCCAGGGGCTCAGGTCGCCGCCGAACAGCGCGCCGTCCCGCGCCAGGCTCGCCCCGCCCCCGGCGTAGAGCGGCGCGACCGACCCCGACGGCACCCGCGAGCACACCAGGACCGGCACCCCATCCGCGATCAGCTCGGCCGCGGCCGCGGCGACCGGTGGCGGCACGTTCCCCGCGCCGAACGCCTCGAGCACCACGCCGGCAGCACCGGCCGCGACCGCGGCATTGAGCAGGGCGTCGTCCGAGCCCTGGGCGCAGGCGATGACGTCGACGCGCGGCAGCTCGGCGGCCAGGTCCAGCGGCAGCGCGGGCGGCCGCGGCGGCCGCGCCAGGGGGACGACGGCGCCGCTGGCCACCCGCAGCACCGGGCCGCGGCCGGGGGCGGCGAAGGCCGCGCTGCGCAGCGTCTCGACCTTGCGCACCCCGCGGGCGGCGAAGACCAGGCCGTCGAAGGCCAGCAGCACGCCCAGGTCCCGCGCCGCGGGGTCGGCGGCCACCCAGAGCGCGTCGGCCAGGTTCGCCGGACCGTCGGGGGCCGGCGCGTCGAAGGGCCGCTGCGCGCCGGTGAACACCACCGGGCGCGGGTCGTCGTGCACGAGATCGGCGAGGAACGCCGACTCCTCCATGGTGTCCGTGCCGTGCGTGACGACGACGCCGTCGACGTCGTCCGCCAGCTGCCGGCGCACCTCGTGCACCAGCCCGCGGACGTCGGCGCCGGTCAGCGCGAAGCTCGGCACCGTGGTCAGGTCGCTGCCGGTGACCTCGAGGCCCGGCAGCGGACCGACCGCGGCCAGCAGCTCGGCGGCCGGCGTGGTGGCCGACAGCCCGCCGTCGGTGCGGCGGCTGGCGATCGTGCCGCCGGTGGCCAGCAGGTGGACCCGTGCCACGATGCCTCCCCGTCCTCGCGCGGACCCGCGGGGCGGACCCAGGTGACCACGCCGCCGCGCGCCGCGCACCTCAGGGAGCCGACCGGGCAGACCTGTGCTGACAATCCACCGGAGACCGACCGCCCCGCGCCCCGAGGAGACCAGGTGGCGACCTTCAGTTCGGCCCAGCTGACCCCGACCGCATTCCTGGAGCGCTCCGCGCGGGTCTTCCCCGAGCGCACCGCGGTGGTCGACGGCGACCGGCGCCTCACCTACCGGGAGTTCGCCGACCGCTCCCGCCGGCTGGCCGGCGCGCTGGCGGCCCGCGGCGTCGCGCCCGGGGACCGGGTGGCCGCGCTCTGCACGAACAGCTCGACGATGCTCGAGGCGCACAACGGCGTGCCGTGGGCGGGCGCGGTCCTGGTCCCGCTCAACACGCGGTTGAAGGCGGCCGAGCTGGAGTACATCCTGCGGCACTCCGGCGCCGCCGTCCTGCTCGCGGACGCCGCGTTCGCCGCGACCGCCACCGAGGTCGCGGCGGCAGTGGGCATCCCGGTCGTGCAGGCCGGCGACGAGTACGAGCAGCTCCTGGCCTCGGCCGAGCCGCTGGCGCGGCCCTGCGACGACGAGTGGGGGCTGCTGGCGCTCAACTACACCTCCGGCACGACCGGCCAGCCCAAGGGCGTCATGTACAGCCACCGGGGCGCCTACCTGCAGGCGCTGGCGATGGCGCTGCACACCGGTCTGGGCCCGACGAGCCAGTATCTGTGGACGCTGCCCATGTTCCACTGCGACGGCTGGTGCTTCCCCTGGGCGGTGTCGGCCGGTGGCGCCACCCACGTGTGCCTGCCGCGGGTGGAGCCGGCCCGCATCTGGCAGCTGCTGCGCAGCGAGGGCATCACCCACTTCAGCGCGGCGCCGACCGTGCTCACCATGATCGCCAACGCGGAGGAGGCGGAGGCCGGCCCGGTCTCGCCGCGGGTGGCGGTGCAGACCGGCGGCGCGCCGCCCACCCCGACCCTGCTGGCCCGGATGTCCGCGCTGCACATGGACGTCACGCACCTCTACGGGCTCACCGAGACCTACGGCCCGGTCGCGGTCAACCAGTGGCACCCGGAGTGGGACGACCTCCCGGAGGAGCAGCAGGCCGAGCTCAAGGCCCGGCAGGGCGTGGCCAACGTGGTCGCGCAGCCGCTGCGGGTGGTGGGGGAGGACGGCGCCGACGTCCCCCGCGACGGCGAGACGATCGGGGAGATCGTGGCCCGCGGCAACGACGTCATGCTCGGCTACTACCAGGACGAGGAGGCGACGGCGAAGGCGACGCTGCCCGGGCCCGACGGTGGACCGGGCTGGTTCCGCACCGGCGACCTCGCCGTCGTCCACCCGGACGGCTACCTCGAGATCCGCGACCGCAGCAAGGACATCATCATCTCCGGCGGCGAGAACATCTCCTCGGTCGAGGTCGAGCGGGCGCTGGACGCCCACCCCGCCGTGCTGGAGTCCGCCGTGGTCGCCGAGCCGCACGAGCAGTGGGGGGAGGTCCCGGTCGCGCACGTGACGCTGCGGCCCGGGGGCGAGGTGACCGACGAGGAGCTCGCCGCGTTCGTGCGGTCGCGGCTGGCCGGGTTCAAGGTGCCCAAGCGGTTCGTCTACGGCGACCTGCCGAAGACCTCCACCGGCAAGGTGCAGAAGAACGAGCTGCGCGGGCGGTCCGCCGGCTGACCCCGCGTCAGACGGCGGCGGTCCCGATCAGGCCGTTGCGGGTCACCAGGGCGGCGAGTGCCTCCTCCGGCCTCCCGTCGGTGCCCTCCGGCCGGCGCGGGACGACCATGTACCGCGACTCGGCGCTGGCGTCCCAGACGCTGATGCGCGTCCCGGCGGGCAGCTCGAGGCCGAACTCCGCCAGCACCCCGCGCGGGTCCCGCACCACCCGGGAGCGGTAGGCCTCGCTCTTGTACCAGGACGGGGAGGGGCCCAGCAGCGCGATCGGGTAGCAGGAGCACAGCGTGCAGACCACGACGTTGTGCTCGTCCTCGGTGTTGGCGACCACCTTCAGCCGCTGCTCTTGCAGACCCCCGGCCATCGACAGCCCGAGCTCCCGGATCGCGGCGTTGGCGTCGGCGAGGAGCCGGTCCCGGAAGCCCGGGTCCACCCAGGCCCGCGCGGTGATGCGGGCGCCGTTGACCGGCGAGCCGCCGGCGAGGAAATCGTCGATGCTGCGGTCGATCTCGCCCTCGTCGACGAGGCCGCGCGCTTCCAGCAGCGCCTCGACGTGCCGGACCCGCTCGGAGATCGCCGAGCTGCCGTGGTGGTCCCCGCTCATGGTGTCCCTCCCTGCTCGTCGGCCGGCTCCAGGTAGTCCTCCCAGAGCTCCACCGTCACGTCGTGCTCGCCGTCGCCGAACAGGTCCGCGGCGGCGAACCGCACGTGGTAGACGGCCTGGGCCGTCCCCGGCCGGCCGCGGGCCCGGTCGTCGGCCAGCGGGTGGTGCCCGGCGAGCTCGACCACCCGGCCGACGGCGCCGCGGGCGTACCGCGGCAGCCGGGTGTGCCACACCGGGTCGGCGGTGCTGGTGCGCACGACGTCACCGGGGGCGAACCGGTCAGCCACCGGGGTCGGTCCCGGGGACGGCCAGCTCCTCCGGCGTCGCCACCCCCTTCTCGACCAGCAGCGTCGTGATGGCCGTGAACCACTTCTCGTAGTACGAGCTCGACAGGTAGGCGGCCGGCTCCATCCGCTCGATCGCGTCGCGGAACTCGTCGAGGTTGTAGACGCCCCGCCGGATCAGCGCGGCGTTCAGCGCCAGCACGTGCGCCTCCCAGTCGGCGTGGAAGGCCGGCTCGTCGGGCTCCTCGGCGATCGCGGGGAACCCGACCATGCCGCCGACGTCGTTGATGCGGCTCACCCGGAGATCCTGTCCCGTCGCGGCTGTCGGGTCCAGCTCGCCGGGCGGGCCGGCCGGGTCCGGAGCAGGCTGGGCCCCGCGACCGCGACCGTCCCGACGCCCGAGGAGTCCCCGTGCTGCGTCGACGCACCGTCCTGACCGCCCTGACCGCCGCTGCTCTGGTCGGGACCGCCCCGGCCGGCACCGCGACCGCCGCACCGGGGGAGGACGCCGTCCCGCCGCCGGACAAGGTGCCCCGCGCGGTCGGGACCGGCGGCGCGGTCGCGACGGTGGACCCCGACGCCACCCGGGTCGGCCTGGAGGTGCTGGCCGCGGGCGGCAACGCCGCCGACGCGGCGGTCGCCGCGGCCGCCGCGCTGGGCGTGACCGAGCCCTACTCGGCGGGCGTCGGGGGCGGCGGGTTCTTCGTGTACTTCGACGCCGCCACCGGGGAGGTCAGCACGGTCGACGGCCGGGAGACCGCGCCCCAGGCGATGGGGGCCGATGCCTTCCTCGGGGAGGACGGCGAGCCCCTGCCCTTCGAGGACGCGGTGACGAGCGGGTTGTCGGTCGGCACGCCGGGGACCCCCCTGACGTGGCAGCGCGCGCTCGACGAGTTCGGCACGCTCTCGCTGGCCGAGGCGCTGGAGGGCGCCACCGAGCTGGCCGAGGAGGGCTTCGTCGTCGACGAGACGTTCCGCCAGCAGACCGCCGACAACGAGGAGCGGTTCCGCCGCTTCGCGCCCACCGCCGAGCTGTTCCTCCCCGGCGGCGCGCTGCCCGAGGTGGGCTCGGTCTTCCGCAATCCCGACCTCGCGGGCACCTACGAGCTGGTGGCAGCGAAGGGGGTCGAGGCCTTCTACACCGGTGAGCTGGCCGGGGAGGTCGCGCGCACCGCTCAGGAGCCACCGCTGGCGGAGGGCGCCGCGCCGGTGCCGGCCGGCCTGCTGGAGGAGTCCGACCTGGCCGCGTACACGGCACCGTTGCGCGCGCCGACCCGCGTCGAGTACCGGGGCCTGGAGGTCTACGGGATGGCGCCGCCGTCCAGCGGTGGCTCGACCGTCGGCGAGGCCCTGAACGTGCTCCAGGGCTTCGAGCTGGCCGCTCTGCCGGAGGTCGACGTCCTGCACACCTACCTGGAGGCCAGCGCGCTGGCCTTCGCCGACCGCAACGCCTACGTCGGCGACCCCGCCTACAGCCAGGTGCCCCTGGCCGAGCTGCTCTCCGACGGCTTCGCCGCCGAGCGGGCCTGTCTGGTCGACCCGGACCGGGCGGCGCCCAAGCCGTTGCCGGCGGGCGTCCCGGACGGCGAGTACGGCCCGTGCCCGGCTCCGGCCGCACTTCCCGGCGACGGCGGCACGGAGGGGCCGTCCACCACGCACCTCACCGTGGCCGACGCCGCGGGGAACGTGGCCAGCTACACGCTGACCATCGAGCAGACCGGTGGCAGCGGGATCACCGTCCCCGACCGCGGGTTCCTGCTGAACAACGAGCTGACCGACTTCACCTTCGCGCCCGCCGACCCGACCCGTCCCGAGCCGAACCTGCCCGCTCCGGGCAAGCGGCCGCGCAGCAGCATGGCGCCGACGGTCGTGCTGCAGGACGGGGAGCCGCTCCTGGCCCTCGGCTCGCCCGGTGGGGCCACCATCATCACGACCGTGCTGCAGACGCTGGTGGACCGGCTCGACCGCGGCACCGACCTGGCCGACGCGATCGCGGCCCCGCGGGCCAGCCAGCGCAACGCGGCGACGGCCGACGCCGAGCCGGCCTTCCTCGACGCGTACGGCGCCGAGCTGACCGCCCGCGGGCACGCCTTCGCGTCGGTCGACGAGATCGGGGCCGCCACCGGCGTGGAGTTCCTGCCCGACGGGCGGCTCCTGGCCGCGGCCGAGACGGTGCGGCGCGGTGGCGGCAGTGCCGGGGTGGTGGACCCCGCCGAGGGCTGATCGGCTCGGGTCAGCTCCCGGGCGACCGCCGCCGGCCGAGGTGCACCAGCACCGCGGCCGCCAGCAGCAGCGACCAGGCGGCCTGGACGGCGACGAGCAGCGGCGTGGGGCCACCCGTTCCCAGCGCGGCGAGCAGCGGCAGGCTGCCGGCCACGCCGACGTCCACCCCCTGCACGAGCGTGGCGCCGACCCCGGCCGGCAGCACGCCCATCGGGGTGGAGACGACCGGCCCGGACCAGTCCGGGTCGGGGCGCGTCGCGCCGCGCAGCGAGGCCGCCGCCCACGCCGGGGCCACGGCCAGCCCGAGCAGCGCCCAGGTGCCGACGAGACCCGTCCCGACGCCGAGCAGCAGCCCGCTCACGGCGCAGACCACGCCGGTCGCGAGCACCGGGACGACGGCGCGGCTGCGCACCACCGCCGCAGCCGACAGCGCGAACAGCCGGTCGAGCTCCGGCACGCCGTGCGCCTCGCGGGCGGCCCGGCCGGCCGCCGTGGCGGCCAGCCCCCAGCCGGCCAGGCACCCGGCCCACACCAGCGGCGGCAGGGCGCCCAACCCCTCGGTGCGGGCCACGACGACCGGCACGGCGGCGGCGACGGCGAGCTGGCCGAGCTGCCACCGGCCGCGGGCGAGCACGGCGAGGTCGGCCGCGACGACCGCCTGCCAGGGACGGCGCACCGGTGTGAGGCGGCGGCTGCGGCGGGGCGGACGGTCCCGGCCGGCGAGCGCCCGGCCCAGCTGCCGGGTGTCCAGGGAGAGCAGCGAGCCGCTCGCCTGGCCCGCGGTGACCCCGCCGGCGAGCAGTCGGCCGGCGTCCAGCCGGCCCAGGCCGCGGTCGGCCTGCACGAGCAGGGCCGCGGCGGCGAGCGCCGCGGCCGCGAGGGCCCAGGCCGGTGGGGTGCCGAGGGCAGGGGCACCGACCGGCGTGCCGCCCGCCGCGGCGAGCGTGCCGACGACCGCCGGGGCGACGGCCGCCGCGCCCGCGACCGCGCCGGCGGCCGCTGCCGGTCCGCGGCCGCGACGACGGGTCTGCAGCAGCACCGTCCCCCCGACCGCGGCGACGGCGGCTGCGACCGCCCAGCCCAGGCCGCCCAGCACGGAGGCCGCCGTCGGCGCGGCGACGGCCCCGAAGGCCAGCGGCAGCGCGAGCAGCACGGCCCCCGCGCCGACGGCCGCGGTCAGCCGCACCAGCTCGCCGCGGAGCAGGCCGCGGCGGTCGGCGGGCAGCGGCAGCCACCACGCGGCCGCCGCCGGCGTGGCGCTGACCGGCCCCAGCCGGGCCAGGACGACGACCACGCCGGCCAGCGCGAGCAGCACCAGTGCGGCCGAGGTGAGGGGAGCGGGCAGCACCGTCCCGGTGACCGGCGCGCCGGCCAGGGCGATCCGCTCGCGCAGCGAGGCGAGGCCGCCGCCGGCGACCGCCAGGCCGACCCCGGCCGACACCAGCCCGCCCCAGGCGTCGGACAGCCGCTGTCCCAGCGTCGTGGACGCCCGGGCCGCCGTCGCCCGGCGGGTCCAGCGGCGCACCGCCGCACCGTCCAGCGGCGCCACCGTCGTGCCGGCCGCCACCGCTCAGAGCTCCGCGATCCGGCCGGCGGCCTCGGCGGGGGCCAGCACCCGGCAGGCGTCGTCGTCCACCACGAGGACCTCGTCGGCGACCGTCCCGACCAGCTCGGCGTCGTGGCTGGCGAACAGCACGGCGGTGCCGGCGTCCCGCAGCCCGCCCAGCCGCGCGGCCAGCCGCGTCCGCATGCCCGCGTCGAGCCGGCGCTCGGGCTCGTCGAGCACCAGGAGCCGGGCGGGGCGGACGAACGCGGCCGCCAGCGCCAGCCGCCGGCGCTGCCCGGAGGAGAGCGCCGAGGGCAGCGCGTCGGCGCGCTCGGCGAGGCCGAACGCCTCGATCTCGGCGGCCACGACCTCCTCGGCGGCGGCCACGCCGTGCCCCCGTGCGGTCAGCAGCAGGTGCTCGCGGCCGGTGAGCGAGACGAAGAAAGAGTCGTCGTCGAGGACGGCGGCCACGTCACGCCGGAAGGCCGCCGACCGCTCGTCGACCGAGGCGCCGGCGAGGGTGACGGTGCCGGCCAGCGGCTCGAGCAGGCCGACGAGCGTGCGCAGCAGCGTGGACTTGCCCGAGCCGTTCGGGCCGACGACGGCCAGGGCGCGCCCGGCGGACAGCCGCAGGTCCACCGGGGCGCACACCGGTGCGGCACCGTGCCCGACGGCGAGTCCTCCGGCGACGAGCAGGTCCGATCCGGGTGGGTTTCGCATGTCGCGCCCACCGTAGGACCCGGGCGGGCCGCAGCCGGTACCGGCGCACGCCCGCGCGGCGCAGGATGGCCGCGTGGACGCCGACCCGGGCCTGGAACCGGACCTCGAACCCGACCTCGACGGCTTCCTCCTCGCCCGCATCGCCGAGGATCAGCGGCTGGCAGCGGCCGCCGGACAGGCGACCGGGCGACAGTCGTGGGACGGCGACGTGACCGCGCCACGGGGCGCCGCCGAGCACGTCGCCCACCACGACCCGGCGCGGGTGCTCGCCGAGTGCGCCGCCAAGCGACGGCTCGTGCTGGCCTGCCGGGACGCCGGGCCGGACCTGCACCTGCTCGGCGCGCGCCCGGCGGGCCTGGACTTCCCGGTCCCGCCCACCGACCGGCACCAGCTGGCCGCGCTCACCCTGGCGCTGCTCGCGCTGCCCTACGCCGCCCACCCCGATTACCGGCCGGCCTGGCGCCCCTGACGGCGATGAGTTCCGGGCGCCGCAGCGGTCGGTACTGCGACGGAAGGCGACCCCGGGAGGCACGGTGCGCACGCTCGCGATCACGCAGAACACGACCGTCGACGGCGCGGTGGAGATGCTCGACGACTGGTTCTCCCCGCAGGGGCAGGAGGGGGTGGACGACTCCGACCTGGTCGAGGAGATCCACCGCCAGGACGAGCGCGCCGACGCCCTGCTCCTCGGCCGGCAGACGTTCGAGGACTTCCGCAGCTACTGGCCGGGGCGGACCGACGACCCGACCGGCATCAGCGCCTACCTGGACCGGGTGCAGAAGTACGTCGTCTCCTCGACCCTCACCGAGCCGGGCTGGCAGCACACCACCGTGCTGGACGGCGACGCGGTGGCGCAGGTGCGCGAGCTGAAGCAGCAGCCCGGCGCGGACATCGTCGTCACCGGCAGCATCACCCTCTGCCACACGCTGATCGGCGCCGGGCTGGTCGACGAGTACCGGCTGTTCACCTACCCCGCCGTCCAGGGCCGCGGCCGGCGGCTGTTCCCCGACGGCGCTGCCGCGGACCGGCTGCGGCTGGTCGAGTGCCGGGGCTTCCGCAACGGCGTGACGTACTCGCGCTACGCCCGGGGCTGACGCCCGCCGCCCACGGGTCCTGTGCTCAGCGGTGCAGCGGCTCCCCGAAGAGGGTGCAGCTCTCGTCGACGGCGGCCTGCGCGGCCGGGGACAGCGCGCCCATGGCGAAGAAGCCGTGGATCAGCCCGTCGTAGCGGCGCACGTCGGCCTCCACACCCGCGGCCCGCAGCGCCTCGCCGTAGGCCTCACCCTCGTCGCGCAGCGGGTCGTACTCCGCGGTGACGACGACGGCCGGCGGCAGCCCGGAGAGGTCGGCGGCGTGCAGCGGGGACAGCCGCGGGTCCTTGGCGTCGTCCCAAGCGCCCGCGTAGTGGCCGTAGAACCAGTCCATGGTCGGCTGCTCGAGGAAGTAGCCGCGAGCGTTCTCGATCCGTGACGGGTAGTCGCCGAGGGCGTCGACCGCCGGGTAGATCAGGAACTGGGCGACCACCGGGGTGCCCTCTGCGGTCAGCATCTGGGCGACGACGGCGGCGAGGTTCCCGCCCGCGCTGTCGCCGGCCACGGCCAGCCGGTCGTCCCCGCCGAACTCGTCGAGGTGCGCGGCGATCCAGCGGGTGGCGGCGACGGCGTCGTCGGCCGCGGCGGGGAACGGGTGCTCGGGTGCGAGCCGGTAGTCGACCGCGACGACGACCGCCCGGCTGCCGCGGCAGATCGACCGGACCGTCGCGTCGTGCGTCTCGAGGTCACCGATCACCCAGCCGCCGCCGTGGAAGAAGGCGACGGTGGGGAAGGGCCCCTCGCCCTCGGGTCGGTACACCCGGGCACGCAGCTCGCCCTCGGCGCCGGGGACGGACCTGTCCTCGGTCGCGGCCACCGGCACCACGTACTCCGGCGAGCGCGTGGCGCTCAGCGTCAGGTACTGGACCCGAGCGGCCTCCGCCGTTCCCTCGTGCATGGGCGGCATGCCGCTCTGGGCCAGCGCGGTGAGCAGTGCGGCGATGTGCGGGTCGACCGGCACGGGACCTCCTGGTCGATACGGGCGTGTGCTGCGCCACGGCAACCTAGCGACGGCCGTGTCGGTTCCGGCACGCGGGTGTCCGCACCGTCCGCGTGCTGGCCGGGCCGACGGCGCCCGAGGCCTGCGGACGGCTGTGCCCGCGCGTGCCGCCTGCGACGGGACCGCGCTGCGCCTCCGGGGGGTGGCCGCCCGAGATCTGTCGTGTCGTCAGGGGGTGGCCGTGCTCGTTCCGGTCGCGGGCGTCTCCGTCTCCGTGGGTTCCGCGGTGTCGGTGGGGGTCGACGTGGAGGTGGGCGTCGGGGTCGACGAGGGCGTGGGCGTCAGTGTCGACGAGGGCGTGGCCGTCGGTGTCGGGGTGGGTGTCGGCGTGGGCGTCGGGGTGGGTGTGGGCGTGGGGCTCGGCGTCGGTGTCGGGATGGGTGTAGGCGTGGGGGTGGGTGTGGACGTCGGTGTGGACGTCGGTGTCGCGGTGGGCGTCGGGGTGGGCGTGGGCGACGGTGTCGGGGTGGGCGTCGGCGACGGTGTGGCGCTCGGCGTCGCCGTGACCGTCGGGGTCGGTGTCGGTGCGGGTGTCCGGCTGGGCGTCGGGCTCGGCGTGGGGGTGGGCGACGGCGCCGCGGTGCCGGCCGGCGTGGTGCGGGACGGGCTCGCCGCGGCGCTGCCGCTCCCGGCAACCGTGTCGGTGTCGGTGTTCGTCCCGTCGGATGTCGCGGGCGCCGTCGTCTGGGCCGCGGGCGGTTCGGCCGTCGTCGTCTGCGCCGCCGGGCGTCGCGGCGGGCTCGCCGTCTCGACGCCGGCCGGCTCCGCGTTCCGCTGCGACCTCGACTGCGGCGTCTCATCGGCCGCTCCGCCGTCCGGGACCGACTCGCCGGCCCCCGCCGAGCCGGGATCGGGGGCCGGGCCGGGATCGGGTGCCGGGCCAGGCGGAGCTGGCGCCAGGGGCGCGTTGCCGGCCGGCCCGGCTCCGACGGCGGTGTCCCCGTCGGCCGTGGGAGCCGCGGAACCCAACGCGATCCCGCCGAGTCCCAGGAGGATCCCGAGCGTGGCAGCGGCGGCCACGAGGCGTTCCCTGACGTCGAGCCGCCGACGGGGCGTGGCCACCGCCGGCCGGACGGCAGGCGCCGCGGCGGCGGCCGCTGCGGCCGGCGGCCCGCCGGGCCTCGCACCTGCCGGCGGTCCGCCGGCCCGCGTACCCGTCGGCGGCCCCGCAGCCCGCACACCCGCGGGCGGCCCGCCGGCTCGCGCACCTGCCGGTGGCCCGGCGGCCCGGGCGGCGTTGCGGCGCGCCTCGATGCCCGACTCGGTGGACAGCGTCAGCTGGGGCAGGAACCGGAAGACGACCGTGCCCAGGGCGACCACGCCGGCGACGACGAGCAGCACCAGCCCCACCGTGTCGGCGAAGCCGGTCCGGAACGGCTGGGCGACCGCGTCGGGGAGCTGCTGGACGAAGGAGGTGTCGGACAGGTCGCGGCCGACCCCCTCGAGCGGCTGCAGGCGGGGTGCCAGCTCCGGGTCGGTGCGGACGGCGTCCTGCACCGCGTCGTCGACCGCACCCGGCAGCCGGGCAAACAGCAGCGCGAGGAACGCCGCGGTGCCCACGGTGGCGCCCATCTGGCGGAAGAAGGTCACCGACGAGGTCGCCACCCCGATCTCCCACGGGGGCACGGAGCTCTGCACCGCCACGACGACCGGCTGGAACGTGAAGCCGACGCCCACGCCGAAGACCGCCAGGAACGGCACGAACAGCCAGTACGGCGTGTCGGCGCCGGCGACCCGGGACAGGCCGGCGAGGGCCGCGGCCATCAGTGCCACGCCGAGCAGGGGGAACTGCCGGTAGCGGCCGGTCCGGGAGATGACGACGCCCGAGCTCCTCGCCCCGACCATGATCCCCAGGACCAGCGGGAGCATCTGCAGTCCGGCGGCGGTGGCGCTCGAGCCGTGCACGATCTGCAGGTACTGGGGGACCAGCAGCAGACCGCCCAGCATCCCCGCGCCCAGGACGACGCTGCCCAGGGCGGTGACGGTGAAGCTGCGGTTGCCGAACAGCCGCAGCGGCAGCAGCGCGTCGTCCCCGTATGCCCGTTCGGCCACGACGAACAGCACGAGCCCGACGGTGCCGAGCGCGCAGCAGGCCAGCGTCGCCGGGGAGGTCCAGCCCCAGGCGCGGCCCTGCTCGGCGACGACGAGCAGCGGCACGACGCAGGTGCTCAGAGCCAGCGCCCCGGGCCAGTCGATGCGGTGCTCGCGCCGCTCGTGCGGCAGGTGCAGCACCCGGGAGACGATGGCCAAGGCCAGCGCGCCCAGCGGGACGTTGACGAGGAAGATCCACCGCCACCCGTCGATGCCCAGCAGGGACGCCTGGCCGGCGAGGAAGCCGCCGACGACCGGGCCGAGCACGCTCGCGCTGCCCCAGACGGCCATGATGTAGCCCTGGTAGCGCGGTCGTTCGCGGGGCGACACCAGGTCGCCGATGATCGCCATGGCCAGCGACAGCAAACCGCCGGCGCCCACCCCCTGCACCGCCCGGGCGGCCGCCAGCTGGTACATCGACCCGGCGAGGGCGCAGAGCACCGAGCCGAGGACGAACACGGAGATGGCGAACAGGTAGAAGGGTCGCCGTCCGTAGAGGTCGGAGAGCTTGCCGTAGAGCGGGGTGGAGATCGTCGAGGTGACGAGGAAGGCCGTGGTGGCCCAGGCCTGCACGTCGTAGCCCCGCAGGTCGTCGGCGACGGTGCGGACGGCGGTCGCCACCACGGTCTGGTCCAGCGCGGCCAGGAACATCGCCGTCATCAGGCCGGCCAGGACCGTCAGCACCTGCCGGTGGGTGAAGGCGCCGTCCGCGGCGGGCACGGCTGGGGCGGGGCGGCTGGGGTGCATGCGGTCACTCCCGGGACGGGGCAGGGGCGCGGACGTGCGCACGGAGCGGGCAGCGACCGGTCGATCGAGGACGACGCCGACCCGGGACGGCGGGGCGCGGCCGCGTCCGTCCCCCGTCGGTGTCCGGCCCCGCACTCCCCGGTCGCGCGCTCGCGGCGTGCAGGTCGGGACGCTGGTCGGGGGCGGGTCGTGCCGGACCGCGCCAGCATGGGGAGCGCCGGGAGGGCAGCGCAACCGCTTCGGGCGCGCCGTCCCGGCAACGGGGCGCTACCCGCGCCGCTGCGTGAGGACACCGGGGTCGGCCAGGCCCGGGCCTCCCGGACGGGCACCGGGAGGGCGGCCGGGGGACCTGCTTGACTGGTTGAACGCTGGACCGTCGCCGGTGGCGGCCCGACCCACCAGGAGGACAGCCGTGCACCTCGGCGTCGACAGCTTCGTCGCAGCAGTGACCGACCCCTCGACCGGGCACCTCGTCGGCCCCGAGGAGCGCATGGCCCACCTGCTCGAGGAGATCGCCCTCGCCGACGAGGTGGGCCTGTACTCCTTCGGCATCGGTGAGCACCACCGCCCCGAGTACTACGACTCGGCGCCGCCGGTGATCCTCGGTGCCGCCGCCGCGCGGACCTCCCGGATCCGGCTGGGCAGCGCGGTGACCGTGCTCAGCGCCGCCGACCCGGTCCGCGTCTTCCAGCAGTTCGCCACCCTGGACCTCATCTCACGCGGTCGCGTCGACCTGGTGGTGGGCCGCGGCTCGTTCGTCGAGGCCTTCCCGCTCTTCGGGCTGTCGCTGTCGGACTACGACGAGCTGTTCGAGGAGAAGCTCGACCTGCTGCTGCGGCTGCGGGAGTCCGAGGCGGTGACCTGGTCGGGCCGGCACCGGCCCGCCCTCACCGGGCAGGGCGTCTACCCGCGGCCGCTGCAGGACCCGCTGCCGATCTGGGTGGGGGTCGGCGGGACGCCGGAGTCGTTCGTGCGCGCCGGGCTGCTCGGCCTGCCGCTGATGGTGGCGATCATCGGCGGCGAGCCGCGGCAGTTCGCGCCGCTGGTCGACCTCTACCGCCGGGCCGGGGCGCAGGCCGGGAACCCGCCCGAGCGGCTGCAGGTGGGGCTGCACGTCTTCGGCTACGTCGCGGGGAGCACCCGGGCCGCCGCCGACACCATCTACCCCGGCTGGCACGAGATGTTCACCAAGGTCTCCCGCGAGCGCGGCTTCGCCCAGCCGACGCGGGCGCAGTTCGACGCGACCAGCGGCCTCGACGGCGCGTTCTTCATGGGCGACCCGGACACCGTCGCCGACAAGCTGCAGCGGGTGTCCGCGCAGCTGGGCGGGGTCGACCGCGTCTCGATCCAGATGACCAACCCGCGGCTGGCGCACGCCGACCTGCTGCGCGGCATCGAGCTGTTGGGCACCGAGGTCGCGCCCCGGGTCGCCGCCTGAGGTCAGCGGCGTCGCGCGGTGGCCAGCAGGACCGGGTCGTCCTGCCCGGCCCAGGTGCCGGTGAGCGTCACCGCGCCGTCCGCCGCTGCCGAGGGCGTCAGCACGCGCCGCACCACCAGCTCCAGGTCCCCGGCGCGGACCGTGGTCGCGTCGGCGGTGTCGGTGGCGGTGGGCGTGCCGAGGGGCCCGACGCCGGCCGCCGTCCCGCTGCCGGTGACGTGGGCGGTGGGCTCCCGGCGCTGCCGGCCGCCGTCGGCCACCACGTACTCCTCGGCCTGTGGGGCGCCGGTCAGGACCGCGGCGGCCAGCGCGGCGACGTACACCGGGTCGGCGCAGGCGTCGTAGCACCACCGGCGGCCGAGCACCGAGTGCTCCGTCGTCCCGACCAGGTGCTCCGCCAGCTCCGGGACCGGCGCACCGCGGTAGCTCAGCGGCACCTGCAGCAGGGTGTCCCCGGCGCGGAGGACGAAGGTCTCGGCGCCGACCTCGCCGGCCGGGTCGTCGAAGCGGTAGGCGGCCACCTGTTCGAGCCCGGCGGCCGAGGCCGCGCCGCCCCACGGCCGACCGGGCACCCACGCCGCCAGGAGCTCGAGCTTCGACGGTCGCAGGGTCGCCCGGTGGATGACTGCCATGGGAGCGACCGTACGGTCTGCCGCGGCCCGCCCGTCCGCCGTACGCTCCTCCGACCGGGTGACGGCGGCGCGTCCTGCTCGGGGCGTCCCGGGCCAGGTGCGTCGGCACGGCCGGTGGAGGAGGCGGTGGCGGTGTCCCAGCAGCCTGCGGCCATGCCGGTGCTCAGCCGGGGCAGGCACCGCGGCCCGGCGCGCGGGGCGTGCTTCCTGGAGTACACCGCCCTGCTGGCCGGCGAGCCGTTCAGCGATCACCCGGCGTGCGTGGACGGCGAACTGGCCGCGGTCCTGCGGCACGCCAACGACCGGCTGTCGGACGGCGACCGGTTCCTGCTGACGCCGCTGCTCGGCCGCGCCATCGGCCTGGTGGTCCCCAGGCCGGCGGGCACGCCCCGGCGACAGCGCCGCCCCGGGCGCCGGCCGGGCGGGGCGGACGGGCACGCCGCCGCCGTCCACGACGCGGCCGTCCGCGAGCTCCGGGCGTTGGTCTCCCGGCGCTTCACGGCCGCTCTCGGATACCACCCGTCCCCGGCGGAGTGGCGCGAGCACGCCTGCGGCCGGGACGTCGACCGGCTCTTCTGGTCCCTGATGCTGGAGCCCACCCCGGTCAGCACCTCGGCCGCCTGGGTGGACCGGCTGGTCGGCCGGCTGGTCCTGCTGCACGAGTGCTACGAGCAGGCGATGGCGCAGCTGGAACTCGCCGGCACGCCGGCCGTACGGGCGGCCGCGGCCCGATCGGGGGCCTGACCGCGCTCCCGCCACGGCGGCCGGACCCCGGGTTCCGCCCCTCGCCTCCCTGTGGTGCGGTGGGCGCGATGCGCACACCGCGAGGGACGGACACGGCGGTCTTCCTGCTGGGTCTGTCGGCGCTGCTGACGATCTACGCGACCCAGCCGCTGCTGCCGTCGCTCGCCGCCGAGCTGGGCGTCGCCGCGACCGCCGCCGCGTGGACGGTGAGTGCCACGGCGGTGGGGGTCGCGGTCGCCGCGCCGTTCGCCGGGGCGGTGTCGGACCGGCTCGGCCGCAAGCGCGTGATGCTCACGGCGATCGCCGTGCTGGCCGCGGCGACGGCGGCCTGCGCGCTCGCTCCCGGCTTCGCCGTGCTGCTGGCCGCGCGGGCGGCGCAGGGCCTGGCCGTCCCGTTCGTGTTCGCGGTCGCGGTCGCCTACGTGGCCGAGGAGGTGCCCGCCTCCCGGTCGGCCGCCGTGAACGGCCTCTACGTCTCGGGGACGGCGTTCGGCGGCTTCCTCGGCCGGTTCCTCTCCGGCGCGGTCGCGGATGCGTCCGGCTGGCGGGCGTCGTTCGCGGCGCTGGCACTGGTGCTGCTGGTCGTGCTCGGCGGTGTGGCGGTGTGGCTGCCGCGGGAGCGGCGGTTCGCGCCGACGCCCGGTGTGCTCGGCGGCCTGCGCGGCATCGGCGGCCACCTGCGCGACGGGCGGCTGCTGGCCACCTGCGCCCTGGGCGCCGCGGTGTTGTTCGTGCAGGTCGGGGCCTTCACCTACGCCGGGCTGCACCTGTCCGGGCCGCCGTTCGGGCTGGGCACCGCGCAGGTCGGGGCGGTGTTCGCGGTGTTCCTCGTCGCCGTGGTCGTCACGCCGCTGACCGGCCGGCTGGTGTCGCGGGCAGGCCGCCGGGCGGTGCTCGTCCTCGCCACGGGGCTCGTGCTGGCCGGACTGGCGCTCACCCTCGCGCCGTCCACCGCGGCCGTCGTCGCCGGACTCGCCGGGGCGTGCACCGGTGTGTTCGCCGCTCAGGCGTGCGCCACCGCGCAGGCCGCGGCCAGTGGGGGCGCGGCCCGCTCGAGCGCGGTCGGGCTGTACCTGACCTGCTACTACGCCGGCGGGGGTGTCGGCGCGATCGCCCCGGCGCCGCTGTTCGCGTCGGCCGGGTGGCCGGCGTGCGTGGCGTTGCTGGGCGCGGTCGCCGTCCTGGGGACGGTCGTGGCGCTGGGGAGCTGGCCGGCGCGGGCCGGCGTCCGGCCCCCCGCGAGCCGGGCCCGGACGCCGTCGAGCGGATCGGCGTCGGTCGGGGGCCCGTCCGGGCGGTAGCGGACGGCGAGCGGCACGGGAGCCGGAGCGGGTGTGTCTGCCGGGATGCTCCGCCCCTGCCCGCATGGTGGGCAGCGGGAGAGCGTCCGGGAACGGTGGTCGATCGCGCCCCGCCGGGCGCGCAGGGGTGGCATCCGGCGCCGGCCTGTGGGGAGATGCCCTCGCGGGACCGGACGACGCGGGGGAGGGGGCCGGGATGACCCGAGCGATCGTCGTCGGGGGCGGGGTGGCCGGGCCCGTCGCGGCGATGGCCCTGCAGCGGGCCGGCATCGAGGCCACCGTCCACGAGGCGCACGCCGGCCCGGCGGGCGACGTCGGCGCGTGGCTGGGCCTGCAGGTCAACGGGCTCGACGCGCTGCGGGCGATCGGCGCCGAGCGGGCGGTCGCCGACGTGGGCTTCGAGACGCCGGTCATCGAGTTCCGCAGCTGGACGGGCAAGGTGCTCGGCGCCCTCCCCACGTCGGGCCCCGGCGGGAGCGTCGGCCTGTCGATGCGGCGCTCGGACCTCTACCGGGCGCTGCACGCGGAGGCGCTGCGCCGCGGCGTGGAGGTGCGCTACGGCTCCCGGCTGGCCGACGTCCGTTCCACCGCCGCCGCGGTGACGGCCGTCTTCGCCGACGGCACAGCCGAGGACGCCGACCTCCTGGTCGGTGCAGACGGCGTCCGCTCCACCGTCCGGGCGCTGCTCGACCCCGGTGCCGCGGCGCCCCGCTTCGTCCCGGTGCTCAACACCGCGGGGTACTCCGAGCACGTCCCGCCCGGTGCCGAGGTGGGCCGGCTGACGATGGTGTTCGGCCGTCGGTCGTTCGCCGGGTACCTCGTGGCGCCGTCCGGGGGGACCTGGTGGTTCGCCAACCCGCCGCGGACCCGCGAACCGGCGGCCGGCGAGGTGGCGGGCACCTCGGACGCGGCGTGGCGCGCTCTGCTCTCCGAGCTGCACCGCGGTGACCGGTCGCCGGTCCTCGGGCTGGTCGAGGCCACGCCGGGCCCGCTGCGCGGCTGGACGACGTACGACGTCCCGACCGTGCGCCGGTGGTCCGCGGGGCGCGTGGTGCTGATCGGGGACGCCGCGCACGCCACCTCGCCCGCGGCCGGCCAGGGCTCCTCGCTCGCCGTCGAGGACGCCGTCGTCCTGGCCCGCTGCCTGCGCGACCTGCCGCTCCCCGCGGCGCTGCAGGCGTTCGAGGGACTGCGCCGCGCGCGGGCGGAGCGGGTGGTCGCGCAGGGTTTCCGCACCAGCAGCGCGAAGTCGCCCCCCGCCGTCGGCCGGGTCGCCCGCGACCTGCTCATGCCGTTCGTGCTGCGCCGCCGGGACCCGAACGCCTGGGTGCGGGCGCACTCCGTCGACTGGGACGCCCCCGCCGTCCCCGCCTGAGCTGCTGCACTCAGCCGCCGGCGAGCAGCGCGCGCACGGCGTCGAGCGTGTCGGCCTCGGCCGGCGACTTGTCCGGCCGGTAGCGCAGCACGCGGGCGAACCGCAGCGCGAGGCCGCCGGGGTAGCGGGGACTGCGCTGGGTGCCGTCCAGGGCGATCTCGACGACCAGCTCCGGTTTCAGCAGCACCCCCCACTCGTGCTGCTCACGGGCCAGCTCCGGGAAGGTCTGCGTCTGCCAGTCGAGCAGCTCGTCGGTCATCCCCTTGAAGGTCTTGCCGACCATCACCGGCTCCCCGCCGTCGGGGTCGCGGGCGCCGAGGTGGATGTTCGACAGCTTCCCGGACCGCCGGCCGTACCCCCACTCCGCGCCGAGTACCACGAGGTCCAGGGTGTGCACCGGCTTGACCTTCTGCCACGCCCGCCCGCGCCGGCCGGCGGCGTAGGGCGCGTCGAGCGCCTTGACCACCACGCCCTCGTGCCCGGCGGCCAGCGCGCCGTCGAGCACCTCGGCCGCCTGCTCGGCGGTGGGCCCGCGGACGCCGGGCATCCGCAGCGCGGCGTGCGCCTCGCCGGCCAGCAGCTCCGCCAGCGCGTCGAGGCGGACCGCCAGCGGCTCGTCGAGCAGGTCGCGGCCGTCGAGGTGCAGCAGGTCGAAGAAGAACGGGCTGAGGACGACGGCGGGGTCCGGCTCGTCACTGCCGAAGCGGCTCATCGTGTCCTGGAAGGCGCGCGGCCGGCCGTCGTCGTCCAGCGCGAGGGTCTCGCCGTCGAGGACGGCGGCGCGGCACGGCAGCGACCGGACCTGCGCGACCAGCTCGGGTACGCCGTCGGTCACCTCGCGCAGGGTGCGGGTCCAGACGCGGACGACGTCGCCGTCGCGGTGCACCTGGATGCGCGCGCCGTCCAACTTGGTCTCGACCGTGACGTCCGCGCCGAGGTCGGCGAGCGCGGCGTCGAGCGAGGAGCCGGGGCTGGCCAACATCGGCCGCACCGGCCGGCCGACCCGCAGGTGCACGGCCCCCAGCGCCCCCGTACCGCCGGCGAGGGCGGTCGCGGCGGTCTCCGGCAGCCTGCCCGAGAGCATGAAGGCGCGGCGGACGGCCGGCGCAGGGACGTCGGCCGCGGCGGCGATCGCGTCGAGGACCACGCCCTCCAGCGCGCCCTGCCGCAGCTCGCCGGTGAGCAGCCGGACGAGGAAGCGCTGCTCGTCGGCGGTGGCGCCGGTGAACAGCTGCTCGAGGACCGCCTCCCTCCGGGCCGCCGACCCGGGGCCGGTGGTGCCGGCCAGCTCGGTCAGGGCGCGGTCGACGTCGGCGACGGTGAGCCGCGGCTGCCCGGCCGGGTGGTGAGCGAGCCGGGTGAGGGTGCGCCAGCCGACGCCGGTCCGGCCCTGCAGGGGTTCGCCGGCCAGCCACGCCGTCGCCGCCCGCACCTCGTCGCCGTCCGCCCGGCGCAGCAGGCCGGCGATGGCCGCGGCCTTCGCCGTGCGCGAGCGGGTGGCCGCGACCGCGGCGGAGGCGGCGACGACGTCGGCGAACAGCACGGCGACATGGTGGCAGCCGGGGCCGACCGTCCGCGGCGGATCGCCGGACGCGGTGGCGCCCCGGCCGTCCCGGGCAGTGGCCGGTCCGGGCCTCGACCGCTCCGGAGTGGGCGCCGGACGGTGGGCCCGGACGTCCTCTGTTGGCCCGACTGCCGTTCGTCGGGAGAAGATGCCGTCCAGTCCTCGGTGACGAGCAGGTGACGTCCTCGACGTCAGGCCGCCGTCCGCCGCTCCGTCCGTCCCGCAGCACGACCTGCCCTGGAGTTCCTTGATGAGTGAACGAGCGGCCTCCCCGGAGGCCTCCACCCACCCCGAGCCGCCCGCCCGGCTCAAGGGCCCGGTCTTCTACGGCGCAGCGACCGGTGTCGTGCTGATCGCTGTCTGGGCGATGATCGCCCCCGCCGCGGCCGCGGACGCCATCGGCGCGCTGGTGGGCTGGACGTCGGAGTGGTTCGGCTGGTTCTACATCCTGTTCGCGACCGCCGTCCTGGTCTTCGTGCTGTTCCTCGGCATCTCCCGCTACGGCAGGATCAAGCTGGGGCCCGAGCGCTCGACGCCCCAGTACAGCACCTTCGCCTGGGCCGCCATGCTCTTCGCCGCCGGCATCGGCACCGACCTGATGTTCTTCGCGGTCGCCGAGCCGGTGACGCAGTACCTCGCCCCGCCGGTCGGCGAGGGCGAGACCGTGGCAGCGGCGCGCGAGGCGACGGTGTGGACGCTCTTCCACTACGGCATCACCGGGTGGGGGATGTACGCGCTGATGGGGATGGCGCTGGCCTACGCCGCCTACCGGCGGAACCTGCCCTTGGCCATCCGCTCGGCGCTCTACCCCGTCTTCGGCAAGCGGATCCACGGCGCCCTGGGGCACGGCGTCGACCTGGCCGCGATCCTGGGGACGATCTTCGGGGTGGCCACGTCGCTGGGCATCGGCGTCGTCCAGCTCAACTTCGGCCTGGAGGTGCTCTTCGGCATCCCCGAGGGGCGTGCGGCGCAGATCGGGCTCATCGTCCTCGCCGTCGCGGCCGCGACGGTGTCGGCGGTGAGCGGGGTCGACCGGGGGATCAAGCGGCTCTCGCAGTTGAACGTCCTGCTGGCCATCGGCCTGGCCGTCTTCGTCCTCCTCGCGGGGAGGACGACCTTCCTGCTCAACGGGCTGGTCCTCAACATCGGGGACTTCGTCAGCAGCTTCCCGAGCCTGACGATGCAGACCTTTGCCTTCGACCGCCCGGTCGAGTGGCTGAACGCCTGGACGTTGTTCTTCTGGGCCTGGTGGACCGCGTGGGCGGCCTTCGTCGGCCTGTTCCTCGCCCGCATCTCCCGCGGCCGGACCATCCGCCAGTTCGTGGCCGGGACGATGATCATCCCGTTCAGCTACATCGTCATGTGGATCTCCATCTTCGGCAACAGTGCCATCGACCGGGTGCGCGGCGGGGACGCGGCCTTCGGGGAGCTGGCCATGAACACCCCGGAACGGGGCTTCTACACCCTCCTCATGGACTACCCGGCCTTCCCGTTCGTCGGCGCGGTCGCGACCTTCGTCGGCCTGCTCTTCTACGTCACCTCGGCGGACTCCGGCGCCCTGGTGATGGCCAACCTGTCCGCCCACCTGCGCCGGCCCAAGGACGACGCCGGCCCGGGCCTGCGCATCTTCTGGGCGGTCGCGACCGGGCTGCTCACCGCCGCGATGCTCATCGTGGGCGGTGTCCCCGCGCTGCAGAACGCCACGATCATCATGGGGCTGCCGTTCGCGTTCGTGATGGTGCTGGTCATGGTCGGCCTCCACCGGTCGCTGCGGCTGGAGTCCCTCCGGGCGGCCGCCCACCGGCCGGTCCGCCCTGGCCGGTCGGGCCGGGTGCCCAGCGCGGCTGTGGACGGGCGCCGGCCGTCCGGCCGGCGGGAGCGGCGGAGGCGGGCCATGGCGTACTCCGGTGAGGACTCCGCCGAGGACTACCTCGGGGCGGTGGCGGTGCCGGTGCTCCGGGAGGTCGCCGGGGAGCTGCGCGGCCAGGGCATCGACGCGCAGGTGCGGCGGTCGGCCGACGACCTGGTCGAGGGGGATGCCGAACTCACCGTGGACCCCGGTGGCGATCACCCGTTCTGCTACCGGCTCCGGCTGCGGTCGGTACGGATCCCCGGCCACGGGCGTCCGGTGCGGGCGGACGAGGACACGTACTCGCGGCTGGAGGTCCAGGTGGGGGAGGCAGCGCCGGGCTACGACGTCCTGGGCTACACCCACACGCAACTCATCGACGACGTCCTCGACCAGTACGAGCGGCACCTGGAGGTCCTCCGTCTCCAGGAGCCCATCCCCGCTCCCCGCCGGTCGAGCGCCGAGCGGCCGATCCGGGATTGAAGAAGGACTCCGGCCCCCTTGCAGGGTCCCGCCGCGAGCTAGCGAGGGGCGGGGGGCAAGGGGGTCCTCTTTCAGCCGGACAGGTGGGCCTGCTTGGGCGCCAGGCCGCGTAGCGCCTCGGCGGCGACCCGCGCCCGGCCGGCGCCCGAGGCCGCGGTGACCGCGGCGCCGACGAGGCCCTCGACCAGCGGCGCGGGCGAGAGGACGACCCGCTCCCGCAGGTCGTCGTCGAGCAGCTCCAGGGCGGTCTCCGCGGAGAGGACGGCGCTGCCGAGGTCCATGAGGACGACGACGCCGTCCCCGCTGTCGGCCGCGGTGACCGCGTCCGCGATCGCCGTCGCGTCGGTGCCCAGGCCGCCGTCGACGTCCCCGGCCGCCACCCCGACGGCGAGGTCCCGGCCGGGCAGCATGCCGCGCGCGAGCTCGACCGCGGCGTCGGCGAGGGCGCGGCTGTGCGACACCACCACCAGCCCGACCGGCACCGGTCAGCCCCTGCCGGCCAGCGCGGTGGCGGCGGCCTCGACCAGCAGCGTCGCCGAGGCCGCGCCGGGGTCCACGTGGCCGGCGCTGCGCTCGCCGAGGTAGCTGGCCCGGCCCTTGCGGGCGACCAGCGGCTCGGTGGCGTCGCGTCCGGCCGCGGCCGCTGCCGCCGCGGCGCGCAGGGCGTCGTCCAGCGACTCGCCGGCCGCCACGGCCTCGTCGAGCGCGTCGCAAGCCGGGCCGAGCGCGTCGAGCATCGTCTTGTCCCCGCGCTCGGCCTTGCCCCGCGCGACGACGCCGTCGTAGCCGGCGCGCACCGCGGTGGCCAGCGCGCGGCCGTCGTCCCCGTCGAGGGCGCCCGCGGCGCGGAGGAAGAACGTGCCGTACAGCGGGCCGCTCGCGCCGCCGACCGTCTTGATCAGGGTCGTCGCGACCGTCTTGAGCACGGCGGCGGGGTCGTCGGCGGGCTGGGCCTCGAGGGCGGCGACGACCGCGGTGAGGCCGCGGTCGAGGTTGGCGCCGTGGTCGGCGTCGCCGATGGCCGCGTCGAGCCGGGTGAGCGCGTCGCGCTGCTCGTGCGCCAGCCGGGCGAACTCCCGGACCCAGGCGGTGAGCGCGGCGGCGTCGACGGCGCTCATGCGCCCCAGCGCAGGGACGGGGTGCGCACGGGGGCGTCCCACAGCCGCAGCAGCTCGTCGTCGGCCTTGAGCAGGGTCACCGAGCAGCCGGCCATGTCGAGGCTGGTCATGTACGAGCCGACGAGGTTGCGGGCCACACCGACGCCGGCCTTCTCCAGCACCGCGACCACCTCGGCGTACATCAGGTAGAGCTCGAGCAGCGGCGTGCCGCCCATGCCGTTGACGAAGGCGATCACCCCGTCGCCGCCGGTCATGTCGAGGTCGGTGAGGACGGGCTCGAGCAGCATCTCGGCGACCTCCCGCGCGGGCGCCAGCGGGACGCGGCGACGGCCGGGCTCCCCGTGGATGCCGATGCCGATCTCCATCTCGTCGTCCGGCAGGTCGAAGGTCGGCCGGCCGGCGGCGGGGACGGTGCCGGAGGTGAGCGCCATGCCCATGCTGCGGCCGTTGCCGTTGACCCGCTTCGCGATGTCGGCGACCTCGGCCAGCGGCCGGCCCTCCTCGGCCGCGGCACCGGCGAGCTTCTCGACGAGGACGGTCACGCCCACGCCGCGCCGTCCGGCGGTGTAGAGGCTGTCCTGGACGGCCACGTCGTCGTCGGTGACCACCGCGACGACCTCGGTGTCGGACTCGGCGGCCACCAGCTCCGCCGCCATCTCGAAGTTCATGACGTCGCCGGTGTAGTTCTTCACGATGTGCAGGACCCCGGCGCCGCCGTCGACGCCGCGGGTGGCCGCCACCACCTGGTCGGGGACCGGCGAGGTGAACACCTCCCCGGCGCAGGCCGCGTCCAGCATCCCCATCCCCACGAACCCGGCGTGCATCGGCTCGTGCCCCGAGCCGCCGCCGGAGACCAGGCCGACCTTGCCCTGCACGGGGGCGTCGCCGCGGAGGACGACGCGGTTCTCGTGGTCGACCCGCAGCTCGGGGTGCGCCGCGGCCACGCCACGCAACGCCTCGGCGACGACGTCCGCGGGGTCGTTGATGAGCTTCTTCATCGCAGCCTCCTGGCCTCGGCCTGCACGGTGACGGGGGTCACGGGGCTGGAGGCTAGGAGGGCGCACCGACCGGCACAAGCGCGGCCGGGCCCGGGGCCGGTCGGGCGGGGCCAATGGGTCGCCGCAGGTCGGCCCGCCGCGCCGCGGCCGCCGGGGACTCAACTCGTGGCGGGGCTCCCCGTGCCGTCCTCGGTCGGGTCCTGGTCGGGGTCGTCGTCCGGGAAGTCGAACGGCGGTGCCGGCGTCTGTCCCTCCGCCGATACCGGCACGTCGACGGTCACCTTGCCGGCCTCGGCGAAGGTGAAGGTGACCGGGATGGACTGCGACGAGCGCAGTTCGCGGCCGAGGTCGAGCAGGGTGACCTCGGGCGGGCCCTCGGCGCCGACGTAGAGGGTGTCCTCCGCGTCCACGGTGAGCGGCAGCCCCTGGCCCTCCGCGGTCCCGGCCCGGACCCCGCCGAAGTCGGGCCCGCTGATGTCGGTCAGCGTCACCGGGTCGCCGCCGGTGTTGGTGACCGCCATGAACAGCCGCGCGTCCTCACCGGGCCCGTACACCCCGTCCGGCGGCCACTCGAGCTGCACCTGCTGCAGCCCCACGTCGTCGGTGAGCCGCACGTCCGGGCCGACGGCACCCCCATCGACCTCGGCGGGATCGTCGGACAGCGTCGGGGCCGGTTCGGTGTCACCGCAGCCGGACAGCAGCAGGGCGGTGCCGGCCAGTGCCAGGACGGCGGCCGACGTGGATTCGGCCAGCGGCCGGCGTCTGAATGCACGCACGAAGAGGTCTCCTCTCGACCGGTCGGGCCCGTCTCGGCCCGCTCGCCCCCTCTCCTGCCCGGGCTCACCGGGGCGCCCTCGACTCCGGCCCGTTGTGTGACCGGATCGTCATCTCGTGGCTGCAGCTCACGAGGAGGCGGCGGGTGGCGCAGGTGCCCCCTGCCGTAGCGGAGGACGGCGCAGGCGCGACCGGGGTGTGGTCGTCCCGGCCCACCGGCCCGGTGAGCACCACGGCGTGGCCCGCCGCAGGCCGACCTCTGCGAGCCCGCCCGGTTCAGAACCAGCCGCGGCGCGCACCGAGCTGGCGGACGGCGGCGTCGAGCTGCGCGGCCACGGCGCGGACGTCGGTGTCGGCGTGGCCCAGCCGGAGCCGGCCGCCGACGTCCCGCCCCTCGCTGAGCAGCCCGCCGCGCCGGTCGACCTCCAGAACGACGTCCACGCCCTGCGGGTCGGCGAGGAAGGTGACCTCGAGTTCGTTGACCCGGCCGCGCAGTCCGGACGGCGGGGCGAACTCGACCTCCTGGTAGAAGGGCAGCTCGCTGCCGCGGATGCGGCCCTTCTCCACGTCGGCGCCGCGGAAGGCGAAGCCCAGGCCGTCGAGCGCGTGCAGCACCGTGCGTTGCACGGGCAGCGGCAGCACGGTCACCGGGTCGAGGTCGCCGGGGTCGACCGAGCCCGGGAGATCGACCCGGGTGCGCAGGCCGACGCGCATCCCGCGCAGGTGCCACCCGTCGATCGCGGTGATCGGGCACTGCCACGGCACCGGCAGGCTGAACGGGACCTGGGACCGCTGGCCCGGCTCGAGCCGCCCCGCGCCGGCGACCGCGGCGGTGCCGAACGTGGCCTCCTCACGCCACGAGGAGTCACCGCTCTCGACCTCCACGGTGGCCTGCAGCGCGACGCGCACCTCCGTGACGTCCTGGGCCACGTTGCCACCGACGACGTGCACGGTGCCGGTGACGGCACCGCCCGGGGTCGTCTCCGGCCGGTCGAGGACGGTCTCGACGCGGGCGCCGCCGGAGCCCAGGCGCGCCATCATGCCGCGGAAGGCCATCAGGGTCCTCCTGGTTCGTAGAGATGAGTGGGCGGGAGCCTGTCACCGGGCTCGTCCGGTGTCACCGCTGATGGTGGGGCCACTGGAGTCCGCATGGACCTCCCAGCGGCATCGTCACCGAGGAGGAGAACGTGAGGGAGACCTTCGGCCTGGGCCGGATCGCCGGCATCCGCGTCGGCGTGAACGCCAGTGTCCTCGTGATCGTCCTGATCATCGCCGGGGGACTGGCGTTCGGCCGGTTCCCCCTGGTGCTGCCCGGCCGCGGCGCTGCCGCGTACGTCGTCGCCGCGTTGGCGGCCGCCCTCGCCTTCCTCGCCTCACTGTTGGCGCACGAGCTGGCCCACGCCCTCGTGGCCCGCCGCAACGGGGTCGAGGTCGAGGGCATCACCCTGTGGCTGCTGGGGGGCGTGGCCCGGCTGAGGGGAGGAGCCCGGACGCCGGGGGCGGAGTTCCGCATCGCCGGCGTCGGCCCCCTCACCAGCCTGGTGCTCGGGGTGCTCTTCGGCGCAGCGGCGATGCTGGCGCGGGTCGCGGGGGCCGACGGGCTGCCGGTGGCCGTCCTGGAGTACCTCGCCGGCATCAACGTGGTGCTCGCCGTCTTCAACCTGGTCCCGGCCGCCCCGCTCGACGGTGGGCGGCTGCTGCGCGCGCTCCTGTGGCGGCTCCGCGGCGACGCGTGGTCCTCGGCGGTGACCGCGGCGCGGGCGGGCCGGTTCTTCGGCTTCGCCCTCATCGCCCTGGGCTTCCTGCAACTGGTCACCGGCCGGGGGTTCGGCGGGCTCTGGCTCGCGCTCGTCGGGCTGTTCCTCGTCAACGCCGCGACGGCCGAGGAGCAGCACGCCCAGGTCTCCGGCCGACTGGGCGGCCTGGCCGTCGACGCGGTCATGAGCAGCCCCGCACTGGTCGCCGACCCCGACCTGAGCGTCGAGCGCTTCCTGCACGAGGTGGCCCTGGTGCGGCGTTTCAGCACCTATCCGCTCGTCGACCGCGACGGCGCACTCGTCGGCCTCGTGACGCTCAACCGGCTGCGCTCCGTCCCGCCCGCGGCCCGGACCACGACGCGGCTCCGGGATATCGCCTGCCCGCCGCCGGAGATCCCGGTCGCCCGGCCCGGCGAGCCGCTGACCGAGCTGCTGCCGCGCATGGAGGGGTGCAGCGACGGCCGCGCGGTCGTCCTGGACGGCGGCCGGGTCGTCGGCGTCGTGTCACCGAGCGACGTCGCCCGGACCCTCCAGCTGGCCGACCTCGCCGCCTTCGACCGGTACCCGTCGGCGGGGGGCGGGGCCGACGTCGCCCGCGTGCCGGACCCCGGCCGGCCGTGACCGTCGGGACCCGCCGCCGTCCGGGAGCATGTCAGGCGCCGCCGGAGAAGCGGCGCTCCGCGCGGGCGACCAGCACCGGGTACAGCCGCGGCACCAGCCGGACCAGCAGGTCGACGGCCTTGGCGTCGTTGCCCACCAGGATGCGGGGCCGGCCGGCCTCCACCCCGTCGAGGACGATCCGCGCGGCCTGCTCCGGGGGCATCCGCAGCAGCTGCTCGTTGTACCGACGGTGGCGGGCCTCGTCGGCCGCGGTGACCTGCTGGCCCTGGGCCTTCGCGTGCTCCAACGCCGCCGTGGCGATGTTGGTCCGCACCCCGCCGGGGTGGACCACGCTGACCTGCACCGGGTGCCCCGCGGCCAGCAGCTCCGCCCGCAGGCTCTCGGTGAAGCCGCGGACGCCGAACTTGCTGGTGCAGTACGCCGTCATGCCGCCCTGGCCCATGATCCCGTTGAGACTGGAGACGTTGACGACGTGGCCGTCGCCGGAGGCGACGAGGTGCGGCAGGAACGCCTTGGTGCCGTGGACGACGCCGAACAGATTGATCGACAGCACCCGGTCGTAGTCGGCCCAGGTGCTGTCGAGCACGGTGCTCCCGCCGGCGACACCAGCGTTGTTGTAGACCTGGTGGACGACGCCGAAGTGCTCCGCCACCGCGGCCGCGTACGCCTCGACGGCGGCGCGGTCGCTGACGTCGACCCGGGCGGTGCGCACCTCCGCCCCCAGCGCCCGGGCCCGGTCGGCGGACTCGCCCAGGCCCGGCTCGTCGACGTCGGACAGCGCCAGCCGCGCGCCGCGCTTCGCCAGTTCGAGGGCCAGCTGCCGGCCGATGCCGGAACCGGCGCCGGTCACGACGGCGACCTTGCCGCGCACGCTGCTCATCGGGTCTCTCCTGAGGTGGTCCGGGCCAGGTCGGTGGTGAGCTCGACGAGGCGGTCGACGACGCCGGGGGCCAGGTGGTGCGCCATGCCGGCGACCTCGACGTGCCGGGCGCCGGGGATCGCGGCGGCGGTGGCCCGCCCGCCGGTCGGGTGCACCATCAGGTCGCGGTCGCCGTGGACCACCAGCGTCGGTGCGGTGATCCGGGCCAGGTCCGGCGTCCGGTCGCCGGAGGCCTGGATGGCGCCGATCTGCCGGCCCACCGGTGCACCGGAGCGGGCGCCGCCGCCGCGGTCCCACACCGCGGTCGCCCAGGCCCGCTCGACCTCCTCGTCGGGCGGGAAGGTCGCCGAGCCGAGGTGCCCGAGCATCGCCAGGTGCCGCTCCACGGACTCCTCGACGGTGCGCGCCGGGGCCTTCGCCAGCCGCAGCAGCGTCGAGCGGGCCGGCTGGCCGACCCGCCGGTCCCCGGTCGTGGAGAAGACCGACGTCAGGCTGAGCACCCGCGCCGGGTGCCGCGCGGCGACGGCCTGGGCGATCATCCCGCCCATCGACATGCCCAGCAGGTGGACCCGCTCGACACCCAGGGCGTCGAGCAGGCCCACGGTGTCGGCGGCCATGTCGGTGAGGTCGTAGGCGTCCGGCCGCGGTCGGGCCAGCAGCTGGCGCACCCGCCCGGGCGGCGGCGCGGCGATCCGCGAGGACCGGCCGGCGTCGCGGTTGTCAAAGCGGACGACCCGGAAGCCGCGCTCGGCGAAGCCCCCGACCATCCGCTGCGGCCAGGAGGTGAGGTCCAGGCCCAGGCCGGCGATCAGCAGCAGCGGCGTCCCGTCGTCCGGGCCGTCGACCCGGCAGCACAGCCGCGGGCCGGCGGGCAGGTCGACGAACCGGTCGGTGTCCTCCGCGGTCGCCGTCATGCCGTCACCGCCGCGCGGTCGGCGGAGCGGGACAGGTGCAGCTCGGGGTCGGTGACGCTGTCGGCGCGCAGCAGCTTGACGTCGGCCGCGTAGCTCGTCGACGTCAGCCACGGCATCCGGTCGCCCTGGCGGGGCAACCGGTCGACCGCGCGCTGGATGTAGCCGGCCGCGAAATCGAGGAAGGGTCGGGTCGGCATGTCCGGGTCGCTCGGCTCGGGGCGCGCGACGTCGTACCCATGCGCGTCCATGTGCGCCAGCAGCCGGCAGAAATGCTCGCAGAGCAGGCCGATCTTCAGCGTCCAGGAGGAGTTCGTGTAGCCGATGGCGATCACGAAGTTGGGGACACCGGAGAGCATCATCCCCTTGTAGGTGACCGTGTCGGGCAGGTGCACCGGCTCGCCGTCGACGGTCAGCGAGATGCCGCCGATGGCCTGCACGTTCAGCCCCGTGGCGGTGACGATGACGTCGGCCTCGAGCTCGCGGCCGGACGCCAGCAGCACGCCGTCCTCGGTGAAGGTCTCGATCCGGTCGGTGACGACGTCGGCCGTACCCCTGCGGATGGCGCGGAACAGGTCGCCGTCGGGGACGGCGCACAGCCGCTGGTCCCACGGGTCGTAGGGCGGGTTGAAGTGGGTGTCGACGTCGAAGCCCTCGGGCAGCTGCTTGGTGTTGACCCAGCGGATCAGCCTGCGGGCCGCCCTGGGGTACTTCTGGCAGAACCGCCAGATGCCGATGCCGCGGGCGATGTTCTTGCGCCGGGTCAGGGCGTAGGCGCGGTCCTCGCCGAGCAGCGCCCGCAGCCGGTTGGCGAGCGCGTCGTGGCGCGGGACGGGCAGGACGTAGGACGGCGTCCGCTGCAGCATCGTCACGTGCGCGGCGGTCTCGGCCAGGGCCGGCACCAGGGTGACCGCTGTGGCGCCGCTGCCGATCACGAGCACCCGCTTGCCGGCGTGGTCGAGGTCCTCGGGCCAGGCCTGCGGGTGCACGATCGGGCCGCGGAAGCGCTCCCGGCCGGCGAACACCGGGGTGTGGCCCTCGTCGTAGCGGTAGTAGCCACCGGCGCAGAACAGCCAGTTCGCCGACAGCTGCAGCCGCTCGCCGGTGTCGGTGCGCTCCACGTGGACGGTCCAGCGGGCGTCGGCGGTCGACCACGAGGCCGCCAGCACCCGGTGGGAGTACCGGATGGCGGCGTCCAGGCCGTTCTCGGTGATCGTCTCGCGCAGGTAGGCGAGGATCCGCGGCGCGTCGGCGATCGACTGCTCGTCCCGCCACGGCTTGAAGTCGTAGCCGAAGGTGTGCAGGTCGGAGTCCGAGCGGATGCCGGGGTAGCGGAAGAGGTCCCAGGTGCCGCCGGAGGCCGTGCGGGCCTCCAGGATCGCGAAGCTCTTCGCCGGCAGCTCGGTCCTCAGGTACCGCCCGGCCCCGATGCCGGAGATCCCGGCCCCGACGACGAGGACGTCGAGGTGCTCGACCGGCGGCTGCGGAGTGGTCACCCGTCCGACTCTCCGTGCCGTCGCGGCCTTGCGCCATTGCACAGTGCACCAGGATGCTCGCCCGGTGGTGCGCGGTGCTGCAGAGGTTCGCTGGCCGGAGCTGTCACCACGGGGGCGGGAGCTCTTCCGGCGTGGCGCCGAGGTGGCGCTCGACCCCCACGACGCGTGGGTCGAGACGCTGCACGCGGCCGCCCTGGGCGGGCCGCGGATGCGGCCGGTCGCCGAGGACCCGGTGCTCGCCGCCGTGACCCGGCGGGCCAACCTGGCCAACCTGCTGCACTGGGCGGCGGCCAACGTGCAGCACCCGGGACGCCGGGTCCCGGCCAACACCGGCCCGGAGTCGCTGGAGGCGGCCCGCGACCTGGTCCGGCGGGGCCTGGACGAGTCGGCCCTGGACGCCTACCGCGCCGCGCAGGGCGTGGCCTGGCGGCGGTGGATGCAGATCTGCTTCGAGCTGACCTCCGACCCCGCCGAGCTGCGGGAGCTGCTCGACGTCTCCGCGCTGTCCATCGCCACCTTCATCGAGGACACCGTCGCGGCCACCTCGGAGCGGATGCGGGCCGAGCGCGACGAGCTCACCCGCGGCGCGCACGCCGAGCGCCGCGCCGCGGTCACGCTGCTGCTCGAGGGCGCGCCCATCGGCCGCGCCCGCGCCGAGGCCCAGCTCGGCTACGGCCTGGCCGGCCCGCACACCGCCGCGATCGTGTGGAGCGGGGCAGGGGTGGCCTTCGAGCAGCTGGAGGCCGCGGCGGAGGCCGTCGTCCGGGCCGGCGGGGCCGCGCACCGGCTGACCGTCGTGGCCAGTGCCGCGGCGCTGTGGCTGTGGCTGCCGGTGGCGAGCGCGCCGCACGCGGGACAGCTGGCCGGCGAGCTCGCCGCGCACCCCGACGTCCGGGTGGCGGTGGGCCGGCCCGGCCGGGACGTCGACGGGTTCCGCCGCAGCCACCTGGACGCCGCCACCACCCAGCGCATGGTCGCCCGGTTGACCTCCCCGCAGCAGGTGGCCCGCTACGAGGACGTGCAGCTGGTCGCCCTGCTCACGGCCGAGCCGACGCAGGCCGACGACTTCCTCGCCGACACCCTGGGGGACCTGCTGGACGCCGACGCCGACACCCGGCACGCGGTGCTGACCTACGTCCGCGAGCTGGGCAGCACCTCGCGCACCGCCGAACGGCTCTACACCCACCGCAACACGGTGCTGCGCCGGCTGGCCCGCGCCGACGAGCTGCTGCCGCGCCCGCTGGCGGACAACGTGGTCGGCGTCGCCGCGGCGCTGGAGGTGCTGCGCTGGCGCGGGCCGAGAGTCGGCTGATCGGCCACCCTTCAGGGGCCCGCTGGCCCCGTCCGGGGCACCGCCCCGAGCTTGCGAGGGGTGGGGAGGACGGGGTCCTTTCACGAGGCGTGGGGGAAGGGTGGGCCTCCGTCAGCGGACGCGCAGCAGCACCTTGCCGCTGGCCCGGCGCTCGTCGAGCTCGGTGACCGCGGCCGCGGCGTCGGCGAGGTCGTGCACCGAGCCGATGACGGGTTCCAGGGCGCCGCGCTCGAGCAGCGGCAGCAGCTCGGTCCACTGCTCCTGCACGTAGCCGGGCTCGCCCAACCAGAACGCGCCCCAGCCGACGCCGACGACCGACACGTTGTTGAGCAGCAGCCGGTTGACCTTCACCGTGGGGATCTCCCCGCCGGTGAAGCCGAGGACCAGCAGCCGGCCCTCCCGCGCGAGGCTGCGCAGCGAGTCGGTGAAGCGGTCGCCGCCGACCGGGTCGGCGACCAGGTCGACGCCCCGGCCGTCGGTGAGCTCCCTGACCCGGTCGCGGAAGCCGTCGGCGAGCACGACCTCGTCGGCGCCGGCGGCCCGCGCGGTCTCGCCCTTGGCCTCGCTCGACACCACGGCGAGCACGCGCGCGCCGTACGCCTTGGCCAGCTGGATCCCCGCCGTCCCGAGGCCGCCGGCGGCGCCGTGCACCAGCACGGTCTCGCCCTCCTGCAGCCGGCCGCGGCGGCGCAGCGCGAAGAGCATGGTCAGGTAGTTCATCGGCAGCGCCGCGCCCTGCTCGAAGGTCACGCCGTCGGGCAGGGGGAAGACGAAGCCGGGGTCGGCCGCGGCCACCTCGGCGAAGCCGCCGAAGCCGGGGAAGGCGGCCACCCGCTGGCCGGGCTGCAGGCCGCTGCCCTCGGGGGCGCTGCGCACGGTCCCGGCGACCTCGCTGCCGGGGACGAACGGCAGCTCGGGCTTGACCTGGTACTGGCCCCGGCTGAGCAGCACCTCGGGGAAGGTGACCCCCGCGACGTGCACGTCGACCAGCACCCCGCCGTCCGCGTCGGGCTCGGGGACGTCGACGACCGAGATGGCCGAGGGGCCGTCGAGGGTGGCGATCTGGGCGGCGCGCACGGTGCCTCCTGCACGGTGGGGGACTGAGGCGGCGAGCTTGGCAGAGAGCGGGACCGGCGGCGCGCCGCGGGTGGCCGCCTCAGTCGGTCTCCGGCAGCTCCGGCGTCTCGGGTCCGACGGCCGGGGCGGCGCCGCCGAGCTCCCTGCTGCGCGTCGGCTCGGCGTCCTCGAGGCGGGGCACGCGCGGGTCGTCGGGCGGCGGGGGAGCGATCTGCTGCGGGCCGTCAGGGGTGCTCTCGGTGTCCATGGCCGGTGGGGTACCCCGCCCGGCGGCCCGCCCTACCTGCGGACCAGGTGCCGCAGCCGGCGGGCCGGCTCCCGGACGACGCGCAGCGCCAGCCGCACCGGCAGGGTGATCACGGCCGTGCCCACCCGCACGCCGAGGCGGTAGAGGTCGGCGTAGTCCGGCGGTGGCGGCGCGGTCGGCGTCGGGTCGGCCGGGGGCGGCGTCGCGGGCACGATCAGGTCCACCGTCGTCCGGCGGCGGGTGCTGCGCAGCGACTCGAACGAGGGGATCGCCGGCGCGGTCGGGGACTCCTCGTCGTCCGGCTCGGGGACGGGCAGCTGCTCCGCGCGCCCGGCCGCTGGGATGCGGCCGGGCGGCTCGGGGACGACGGCGCGGATGGCGGCGATGGTGCCCGGCCCCAGCCCGTTGATCGCCACGAGGTCGGCCCGGGTGAGGCCGGCGAGCTGTTCGGTCGTGGTGATCCCGGCCCGGGTCAGCGCCGTGACCGCCCGCGCGGGCAGGCCGAGGTCGCTGACGGTCCGCCCGGGCGGGGTCCCCGGTGACGTGGTCGGCATGGTGTCCAACCTAGGACCGACCGCCCGGCCGCACCGGACCAGGGCTCCTGCAGGATGCGCACCAGTCCGTTCCCGGAGGAGGCTCCCCCGATGACCGCTGCCCGTCCCGGCGGGACCCCGACCCCCACGCACTCCGAGGGCGCGCTGGCCTCCGGGCTGTACCGGCAGGCCTGGACCGTCGAGGACCCGGTCGGCGCCGTCGTCCTGGTGCACGGCGCGCACGAGCACGGCGGCCGGTACCGGCACGTCGCCCAGCGGCTGGCCGCCGCGGGTTACGCCGCCCACGCCGTCGACCACCCCGGCCACGGCCGGTCGCCGGGCAGGCGCGGCAACATCGGCAGCATGGCCGCCGCCGTCGACGGCGTCGCGGAGCTGGTGCGATTCGCCGGCGACGAGCACCCGGGGGTCCCGCTGTTCGTCTACGGGCACAGCCTGGGTGGGCTGATCGCGCTCCAGTACCTGACCGGGACGCCGGAGGCCCGGGTCGCCGGCGCGGTGATCTCGGCCCCCGCGCTGGACACCAGCGCCGCGAACCCCGTCCAGCGGGCCGTGGCGCCGCTGCTGTCCCGCCTCCTGCCCGACCTCGGCGTCCTGCGGCTCGACGCCGAGGCGGTCAGCCGGGACCCGGAGGTGGTGCGCGACTACCGCGCCGACCCGCTCAACCACCCGGGGAGGATGGTCGCCCGCACCGGCGCCGAGCTCATGACCACCGCGCTGGCCATGCCGCGGCGGCTGTCCGGGCTCCGCCTGCCGCTGCTCGTGCTGCACGGCACCGCCGACCGGCTGGTGCCGCCGGCCGCCAGCGAGGTCGTCCGGGCGCACGCCGGCTCGCCCGACCTCACCGTGCGGGTCTACGACGGGCTGTTCCACGAGCCGCACAACGAGCCCGAGAAGGACGCCGTCCTGACCCACGTCCTCACCTGGCTCGACGCCCACCGCACGCCGTCCTGATCGCTCGGCGGCCTCCGGCGGGCGGCCGGGACGTGACGACGGCTACACCGCCGCGAAACGCCGTTCCGACCTGCGACGCGCCGCTCCGGACCATGGATGTGACCGGCGTCACGGCGACATTGCACATGACTGCACGTAGCGTTTTGTGTGCGCTCAGCGAAGGAGAGCGCGGCGCCGGTCCGCCAAACCCTGCCCACCGGACGCCATCCCGTTCCCAGGGCAGGGGTGGGGGACCCACGACCACGGCGCGCCGCACCTGAGTCGACGACTCGGGCGGGCCCGTCTCGGGGTGAAGCCGCGAACCGCGGCCGGGCACCGATCGCCCGAACCCGACAGCTCACCTCGCCGGCGGTGATCGGAGATCACCATGGCCAAGCACCGCGCACCCCGCTACGTCCGCACCAAGAAGGTCATCGCCCGGGCCCCCGTCGCCGCCGGCGCCACCGTCGTCGGCTTCGGCGTCCTGAGCTCCCCGGCCCAGGCCGCCACCACCCACGACTGGACCGGCGTGGCCGAGTGCGAGTCCGGCGGCGACTGGAGCATCAACACCGGGAACGGCTACTACGGCGGGCTCCAGTTCAGCCAGTCGACCTGGGCCGCCTACGGGGGCACCGCGCTCGCGCCCCGGGCGGACCTGGCGACGCCCGCCCAGCAGGTCGAGATCGCAGAGAAGGTCCTCACCGGCCAGGGCGTCGGCGCCTGGCCGACCTGCGGGAAGCACCTGACCGACGGCACCACGGCGGCCGCCGCCGAGGCGCCGGGGGCGGCCCCCGCCGCCGAGGCGCCGGGGGCAGCGCCGAGCGCCGCCCCGGCGACCAGCCCGGACGACGGCGGCACCTCCGGTCGCCACGCCGCATGGACGGACCGCTACACGGTCGAGCGAGGCGACACGATCGCGCGGATCGCCGCCGACCACGGTCAGGGCTGGCGCGACCTCTACCAGCGCAACGCCGACGCCATCGGCACCGACCCCGACCGGATCTACCCGGGTCAGGTCCTGCGCACCGCCGGCGCCGCGCCGGCCGACGCGGCGCCGGCCGCTCCGGCCGCCGGGTCGGTCGGCAACGCCGTGGCCGCCGCCCCGGTCGCCGCCGCCGCCGCCGCACCGGCCGCGCCCGCGGCCACCGCGAGCATCAGCAACAGCGCGGGCGCTGTCGCCCCGCAGGTCCAGGCCGCGGCGGACCGGGTGGTCAGCGCGGTGCCCGGCGCCGACTCGATCACCATCGGCGGCACCCGCGCCAGCGCCGCCGACCCGAACGGCCACCCGTCGGGCCTGGCGCTGGACTACATGGTCGGCTCCGACGCCGCCCTGGGCGACGCGATCGTCGAGTACCACATCGCCCACTGGGACGAGCTCGGCGTGGACTACATCATCTGGCAGCAGCGGATCCTGAACGCGCCGGACGGCGTGTGGAAGGCCATGGCCGACCGCGGCAGCGCGACGGCGAACCACATGGACCACCCGCACGTGAACTACGTCGGCTGAGTCCCCGGTCTGCACGACGGCGGCCCCCACCCGTCCCCTCGGGTGGGGGCCGCCGTCGCGCCATGGCCCCGTCCCGGGCACCGCCCCGAGCTTGCGGGGGGTGGGGAGGACGGGGTCCTTTCTCAGAGCATCTGGTCGAGGTCGTCGGGACCCGGGCCGGTGCCACCGGAGTCGCGCAGCGGCGAGGCGTCGGGCAGGTCGTCCTCGGGCGGCTCAGGGGCGACCGGGCCCTCCGCGTACAGGGTGCTCGGGTCCCGCGGGTCCATCTCGGTCATGGGAGAGGGGTGCCCCGCCGCACCGCGCGGAACCGCGCACCGGCGGCCGGGTGCCACTCGGCGACGAGCAGGTGGGGCCCGGGGCCAGACGTCCTGGACATCTGTTGCGGACCTGTTCCGTTCCCCTCATGCTGTCTGCGGCGGAGCCCCGGGGCAGGACCTGGGTGAGCTCCGCCGCCAGCTCCCCGCCGTCGACCGGGCCGCGGGTGCGGACCGGGTGGCGAAGCGGTCAGGCGGGACGGTCGAGCAGTTCCCTCAGCGTCCGGTCGACGACGGCGTTGTCGGCGGGGTTCAGGCCGAGCCCGCCGAAGTGCCCCCAGGTCGTGTCGATGACCCGGACCTCGCCCCGCTCGATGAATTGCGAGGCCCACTGCTCGTCCTCGGGCGGGAAGTAGAGGTCGGTCCGGGCGGGCATGGCCACGACCGGGCAGCGGATCGAGCGCAGCGCCGCACCGGTGTCCCCGTCGAAGCCCGGCGTCCGGCCGACGTCCCCGTGCTCCCAGGTCCAGAGCATCGCCAGCAGGTTGTCCCGGTCCCGGTCCCGGTCGAGCCAGAAGCCCTCCCAGAACCCGACCAGGAAGTCCTCGAGCGAGGAGTAGCCCATGGTCCGGTACTCGCGCTCCCAGTAGAACGCCTGGGACAGGCCCCACCCGGCGTAGATCCGGGCGAAGGCCCGCATGCCGGCGGTGGGGCGCGCGTCGGGGGAGTACTCGCCACCCCGGAACGCCGGGTCGAGCGTCAGCGTGGCCCGCAGGCTGGTCAGGAAGACCTGGTTGTGCTCGCTGGTGCGGCTGGAGCCGACTATCGGGGCGGCCCGCCTCACCATCTCCGGGTGGCTGACCGCCCACTGGTAGGTCTGGGCGGCCCCCATGGAGGAACCGAGCACCAGCTCGATCGACTCGATCCCCCACTGCCGGGTGAGCAGGCGGTGCTGGGCCTCGACCTGGTCGGAGAAGGTGATCCGGGGGAAGTGCGGGCCGTCGAAGGGGGGAGCGGTGGTGCTCGGCGAGCTCGACAGGCAGCCAGGGGGACGGCGAGATCAACTTCTGCGGTGCCATCGAGATGGGCGGCTTCATCGACTTCCACGTCGACCTCATCAAGGGCGGCATGGAGACCTACGGGGTCACCACCAACCCCATCTTCATGCCGGGACGGGTGGAGCCGCGCTACTCCGAGTTCCTCACGTTCATCGGCGTCTCGGTCGACCACCGCGACGACACGAACGCCTACATGGACGCGACGCTGGCCTACCGCAACGCCTGCCTGAACGCGATCCGCTACCTCGAGAAGTGGGGCTACACCGGCGAGCAGGCCTACCTGATCCTGGGCACCTCGCCGATCGAGGGCCGCATCGGCGGCGTGGTCGACATCCCCAACGCCTGCTGCTCGGTCCTCCTGCCGACGGAGATCTTCGACGAGGACATCCGGCCCGGCGGCCAGGGCCCGCAGCGCAGGGACCGCGGGCAGGTCTGCGTCACCTCCTGACCGAGGGCCCACGGCCCGGTGCGGGCGGACGCCGGTCCTCCCGCACCCCGGCACCGTGACCCGGCCGCCCGGCGGCCGGCCGGGGACCGTCCGCCTGGTCGCCGCCGGCGTGGTCGCCGACCTCGCGGTCGGGACGCTCTTCGCCTGGAGCCTCGTGGCGCCCGACGTGGTGGCCGACGTCGGCGCTCCGCGGGGGAGCGGCCCGGCGGTGTTCGCCTTCGCCCTGGTCGTGTTCACCGTGGTCCTGCTCGGCGTGGGGCGTCTGCTGGCGCGGGTGGGACCGCGCCGGCTGCTCGTCGGGGCCGGCCTCGCCGCCGGGGCGGGGCTGGGGCTGACGGCCGCGGGAGAGGATCCCGGGACGCCGTGGGTGGGCATCGGGCTGCTGTTCGGCGCGGCCAACGGGCTGGCCTACGGCGTCGCGGTCGCCCTCGCCGCCCGGGTCCCCGCTGCGCACCGCGGCACGGCCAGCGGCCTGGTGGTCGGCGCCTACGCGGCCGGGCCGGTGGGGCTCGGCCTGGTGGCCCCGCACGTCCTGCCGGCGGTCGGCTGGCGCACGTCCCTGGCCGTGCTGGCCGGGCTCGTCGCCGGCCTGGTGGGTCTCGCCGCCGCCCTCGCCCCCGGCGGGGCGGGGGAGCAGCGGCGCCGGGACCGCGCCGAGGAGCCGGTGCCCAGGACGACGGTGGCGGCCCTGTGGGTCCTCTTCGCCGGGGGTGCCGCGCCCGGGCTGGTCGTCTTCGCCGCCGCCGCGCCCCTGGCCGCCGCCAGGGGCGCGGGTCCGGCAGCCGCGGGAGCGGCCGTCTCCCTGCTCGCCGCGGGCAACCTGGTCGGCCGGCTGGGCGCCGGGTGGTGGTCGGACCGCGTCGGACGGCTCCCCGCCCTGGCCGCCGCGCTCGCGGCCACCGCCGTCGGGGTCGTCGGGCTGGCCGTGGCGTCCACGCCCGCCGTCGTCCTGACCGGCCTGCTCGTCGTGGGACTGGCCTACGGCGCGACCTGCGCGCTGGTCCCGGCCGCGACCGCCGACCGCGTCGGGGCGCGCGCCTTCCCGGCGGTCTACGGCCGGGTGTTCACCGCGTGGGGGTGTGCCGGTCTGCTCGCCCCCCTCCTCGGCGGGCGGATGGCCGACGCCGGCGGTCCGCCGGTCGGACTGCTGCTGCTCGCCGTCCCGCTCGCCCTCGCGGCGATCGCGCTGGCCGTTCTCGCCCGGAGGTGAGCCCCTACACCCTCCGGCCGCCGATCCGGGCGTGGGCGACACGCGTCACCTGACGAATCCGGGACCGCGGATTGTCACAGTTCGATGACGAAGCTACGGTCGGAGCGTCCGGTCGGTCGTTCAGTCCCCGAAGGGGACCCGAGCGGACGCCGCCGAGTCGCCCCCCGGGCGAGCCGGGGACCCACCGCAGTACTGGGGTGAATCCCGCTCCTGGACGCACGTCCGGGGCAGGTAGGGCTGCTTCCCGCCCGAACCCGTCAGCTAACCCGGTAGGCGGCCGTCGGAAGAAACGGAGAGCCGCCGGATGGCGTGCCCCTGCCCTGCTGCACCACCCCGCCGGCCCCGGTGCCGGGAGCGCTCCCGCACCTGAGAGCCCGCGGCCGTCCGCAGCAGACCCGCCGACGCAGGCCCACCGCACCCGAGCACTCGCGCTCGAGCGGCACCTCGCCGCCTCCCCGGTGTGCCCACCCGGCGTCCGCCGCACGGCCACAGCCCGCCGCCCGCAGCCCCCGCAGCCGTGCGCGCCCGTCGCGCCGCTGCGCCCGCACCCAGGAGTCGCTCCTCCCCATGGACACCCGCACCACGACCACCGGCCGTCTCGCCCGCTCCCGGCGCCGTCCGCCCGCCGCCGGCCGCCGCCCCGGCCTCTACCTGGGGATGGCCACCGCCGGCGCCGTCCTGGTCGGCGTCGTCGTCGGCACCGAGCCGGCCGCGCAGGCCGAGGCCGCGCCGGCGGAGACGGTGAGCGTCGCCCAGGAGCTCGGCCTGACCGCCGGGACCGCCCCGGTCGACGCCGCCGGCGACCTGCAACCGCTGCAGGACCTCGCCGCCACCCGCAGCAGCCGCGAGGCCGCCGAGACCGCCGCGCAGCAGGCCCAGGCCGCCGCCGACCAGGCGGTGCTCGACCGGCAGCGGGCCGAGGCCGAGGCCGCCGCGAAGGCGAAGGCGAAGGCCGAGGCGGAGGCCGCCGCGAGGGCGGCCGCCGAGGCCGCGGCCGCGCAGGCCGCCGCCCCCGCAGCCCCGGCGCAGGCCGGCGAGGCCGCGCCCGCCGCGGCGGCCCCCCGGGCCGCGGCCGCCGCGGCGGCCCCCCGGGCCGCGGCCGCCGCCGCCGGCACCGTCGCGCGGATCACCAACTCCGCCGGTCCCGTCGCCGCGGTGGTGCAGGCCGCCGCGAACGCCGTCGTCAGCAACGTGCCCGGCGCCGACTCGATCACCCTGGGCGGCACCCGCCCGAGCGCGGCCGACCCGGGCGGCCACCCGTCGGGCCTCGCGCTGGACTACATGGTCGGCTCCGACGCCGCCCTGGGCGACGCGATCGTCGAGTACCACATCACCCACTGGGACGAGCTCGGCGTCGACTACGTCATCTGGCAGCAGCGGATGCTGTCCTCGCCGAACGGCGCGTGGAAGGCGATGGCCGACCGCGGCAGCGCGACGGCGAACCACATGGACCACCCGCACGTGAACTACCGCGGCTGACCTGCGGTTGCCCGCCGGGCCGACGGGGCAGGACGGCACGATGGGGAACGACTCCTCCCGTCCCGTCCCGCCGACCCTCGTCGACGCCAACCGGCTCTGGGTCGACTCGCGTGTCCGGGCGCTGGTCCAGCGTCGCGTCGAGGCGCCGGTCCTGCTCCGGCTGGGCGGGCCGGTGCCCGGCGGGCGCGTGCTCGAGCTGGGCACCGGCCGCCGCGGCACCGGCCTGCGCCTGGCGCTCGAGGTCTTCGGCGCCGCGCACGCCGACGGCGTCGAGCAGTACGACGCCAGCGTCGCGGCGTGCCGGGAGGCGGTGCGCGACCTGGGCGCCCGGGCCGACGTCCAGCGCGGCGACGCGACCGCGCTGACCGCGCCGGACGGCTCGTACGACGCGGTCTTCGGCTACCACGTCCTGCACCACGCCGACTCCTGGCGCGACGTCGTCCGGGAGTCGGCGCGGGTGCTGCGGCCCGGCGGGCGCCTCTACTCCTGCGAGATGACCGCCCGCATCGTCGACAGCCACCCGCTGCGGGCCGTCTCCCGCCACCCGGCCGACGGCGACCGCCCCACACCGGAGGGCCTCGCCGCCGCGTGCCGGGCGGCGGGGCTGACCGTGACCGCGCAGGACACCCGGCTCGCCGGCTGCTGGACGGCGCTCGTCGCGACCCGGCCGTGAGCTCGCGGCCCGCGCCGTCCGCAACCGTGGGCACGGTGCGGGCGGCCCTGGCGGTGCTGCGCCGGCACTGGCGCCCCGCCTACCTGGCCGCGCTCGCCGCCACGCTGGTCAACACGGTGCCCGACGTCGTCCGGCAGCTCCTCGTCCGGGACGACCCGGACGTCTCCACCGCCGTGCTGGTCGACGTCGTCGGGTTCGCGACCGGACTGCTCGCCCAGCTGTGGGTCACGGGCGCGGTCGCCGCCCTCCCCGCAGGCGGCGGGCTCACCCCGGCCGGGGCGCTGCGGCGCGGGGCCGGCCTGGCCTGGCGGGCCGTCCGGACGTCGCCCGGTGCGGTCGCCCTCGGCGTGGTGCTCGGGGGCGCGGTGTCCGCCCTGCTCACGGTGCCGGCGTCGGTGGCCGCCCTCGGCCCCGACGGCGTGCTCGGGCCGCTCGGCTCGCCGGGCGCCGGGGCCTTCACCGTGGCCACCGTGAGCGACCTGGTGGCCAGCGTCGTCACGCTGCCGTTCCTCGCCGTCGTGCTGGTGCTCGCGGCCGGTCGCCGGTTGACGTCCGCGTCGCGGGGGCAGTAGCCCGCCATGGCCAGGGAGTGGGACGTCACCCGCACGACCGTCGGGACGCTGTCGATCTGGATCGGGACCGCAGCGCTGTTCGCCCCGCGCGCCCTGCCGCGGCTGCTCGGCGCGTCGGAGACCGGGACGCGCGAGGACGTGCTGCTCCCGCTGCTGGTGCGGCTGGCCGCGGCGCGCAACATCGCGATGGGCGCGGCCCTGCTGGTCGTCCCCGTGCCGCAGCCCCGGCGCACCACCGAGGTGACGCTGCTGCTGACGGCGCTCGACGCGGCCGCCGTGCTGGTGGCCCGGCGCGGCGGGGACGTGGCGCGGCGCAGCGCCGTGACCTCGCTCGCGGTGCTGGGCACGGCCGCGGCCGGGGCCGTCCGCTGGCATCGCCGCTGAGCCGCCCGGGCTGCCGCCCCGCGGGTCCTCAGAAGGGCGCCACCGTCCGCGCGTCGTCGTGCTCGGCGATGAACGCGCGGACCACCGGGTAGATCTCGGCCTCCCAGCGGGAGCCGGCGAAGACGCCGTAGTGGCCCACCCCCTGCTGCAGGTGGGAGCGCCGCCGCTCGGGCGGGAGCCCGGTGCACAGCGCGTGCGCGGCCTCCGTCTGCCCGGGTGAGCACAGGTCGTCCTGGGCGCCCTCGACGGTGAGCAGGGCGGTCTCCTCGATGAGCGAGGGGTCCACCCGCCGGTCCCGCCAGGTCAGGACGCCGCGGGGCAGGTCGTGGTCCACGAAGACGCGCTGCAGCGTCTCCAGGTAGAACTCCGCGGGCACGTCCATCACCGCGTTGTACTCGTCGTAGAAGGCGCGGGTGGCGGCCGCGGTCGCCTCGTCGCCGGCGACCATCGCCCGGTACATGCCCAGGTGCGCGCCCAGGTGCCGCCGCGGGTTCATCGACACGAACGCCGCGAGCTGGGCGACGCCCGGGTAGACCCGCCGTCCGGCGCCGGGGTACCGGGCCGGGACGGTCGTGGTCAGCAGCCGCTCGTACCGCGACAGCGGGACGCGACCGGCGCCGGCGTTGACCCGGTTGGGGTTGACCCGGGTGTCGATCGGGCCGGCGATCAGCGTGAGGCTGCGCGGCTGGGCGGGGTCGCCGTCGGCGGCCATCAGCGCGACGGCCGCGAGCACCAGCGGGGCCGGCTGGCACACGGCCAGGACGTGCGTGTCCCGGCCCAGGTGCCGCACTGCCTGCAGGACGTGGTCGACGTACTCGTCGAGCCCGAACCGGCCGGCCGCCACCGGCACGTCGCGGGCGTTGTGCCAGTCGACGACGAAGACGTCGTGGTCGGCCAGCAGGGTGCGGACCGTCGGCCGCAGCAGGGTGGCGAAGTGGCCGGAGATCGGGCCCACGACCAGCACCTGCGGCTGGCCGGCGATGTCGGGCTTGGTGAAGTGCACGACGTCGGCGAACGGCGTCGACAGCACCGGCTCCGCGACCACCTCGGCGCGCCGCCCGTCGACGTCCACCGCGTCGATGTCCCAGTCGGGCCGGACGTGCGTGGGGCGGGCGTCGGCGACGAGCCGGCAGGCCGCCCGCAGCCGGCGGGGGCCGGGCAGCCCGGCCAGCGGTGCCGGCAGCGCCTCCAGCGCCCGCGCGGTGAGCGCCGACGTCCGCTGGGCGGGCGCGGTCAGCCGCCGCTGCCACTCGTACGCGGTGTAGAGCACAGGTGTCCGCCTCCCGGGCCGTTCGCGTGTGGCCCCTGCCACACCGCGACGACGCTAGCCCACCGCCCCCGAGCGGACCCGCCTGGACGCGCGGGCCCGATCAGCCCGCCAGGTCCGCGTAGGTCGTCCGCAGCTCGCGCTTGAGAATCTTCCCGCTGGCGTTCTTGGGCAGGGCCTCGGCGACGGTCACGTATCGGGGGGTCTTGTAGCCGGCCAGCCGCTCCCGGCAGAAGGCGACGAGCGCCTCCGGGTCGACCGGCTGGCCCTCCCGGGGGACGACGACGGCGGCGACGGCCTCGATCCACCGCGGGTGGGGGATGCCGAAGACGGCGACCTCGGCGACGGCGGGGTGCTGGTAGAGGACCTCCTCGACCTCGCGGCTGGCCACGTTCTCGCCGCCGGTCTTGATGACGTCCTTCTTGCGGTCGACGACCGTGATGTAACCGTCCTCGTCCATGACGCCGAGGTCGCCGCTGTGGAACCAGCCGTCGCGGAACGCCTCGGCGGTCTTCTCCGGGTCGTTCCAGTAGCCGACGGTGGCGTGCGGGCTGCGGTGCACGATCTCCCCCTCGACGCCGGGCCCCACCGGCCGGCCGAGGTCGTCGACCAGGCGGGTCTCGCTGTTGAGCGCCGGGGTGCCGGCCGAGCCGGGCTTGCGCAGCTGGTCCTCCGGGGCGAGCACCAGGGCGAGGGCGGACATCTCGGTCTGCCCGTAGAAGTTGAACAGCGCCATCCCCGGCAGCCGCCGGCTGAGCTCCTCGACCGTGGCGACCGGCATGATCGACGCGCCGTAGTAGCCCTTGGTCAGCGAGGACAGGTCGCGCCGGTCGAAGTCGGGGGAGCGCAGCAGGCCGATCCACACCGTCGGTGGGCAGAACAGGCTGGTGATCCGCTCCCGCTCGATCGTCTCCAGCACGGTGGCCGGGTCCGGGCCGTCCAGCACGACGTTGGTGCCGCCGAGGTAGAGGGCCGGCATCAGGAAGACGTGCTGCGCCGCGACGTGGAACAGCGGCAGCGCGTGCAGCGCGACGTCGTCCGGGGAGTAGCGGCCGTCGACGATGCAGCTGACGTACTGGGTGACGAGGCTGCGGCTGGTCATCATCGTGCCCTTGGGCCGCGACTCGGTGCCGCTGGTGTACATCAGCTGGAGGACGTCGTCGTCGGCGACGTCCACCTGCGGTGCGGAGGCGTCGTCGTGCGCCGTCCAGGTCTCGACCGCCTCCCAGCCCGCTGGCAGGGGGCCGCCCCCGCCGCCGAGGACGCCGCGGACCCGGACCGCGCCGGCGCGCCCGGCCTGCTCGATCGCCTCCTGCGCCACCGGCAGCAGCGCGGCCTCGGCGACGACGCCGGCCGCCCCGGAGTGCTCGAGGATGTAGGCGACCTCCCCGGCCTGCAGCATGAAGTTCACCGGCACCGCGATCGCGCCGAGCCGCGCCAGGGCGAAGGTCAGCACCACGTAGCCGTCGTCGTTGTGGGAGAGCAGCGCGACCCGGTCGCCATGGGCCACGCCGCGCGCGGTCAGGGCGTTCGCGGTGCGGTCCACGACCGCGTCGAGCTCGGCGTAGGTGTAGGACCGGTCGTGGTGGCGCAGGGCCGTCCTGCCCGGCACCCGCCCCGCGGAGCGGCGCAGCAGGTCGCCGAGGGCGTGCCGGCGGGCCCGGGCGATCGTCGTGGTCAGGGCGTCGTCGAACACGGGACCTCCGGGAGCGGCGCTGGTCGGGGGAGGGCTGGTGGGCCGGGCCACAAGCTAGTGCGGCGTCCGATCAGCGGGGAAGGCACGCGGGTCAGCGGGGCGACCGGATCCGCCGAGCTGCGGCCCGGCGGGCACCGGCGCCGTCCCGGCGTCCTGCTCGCGCAGGAAGTCCTCGACCAGCGTGCAGCTCGGCGCGGGGTCCTCGAGGAGGAAGAGGTGGCCGCCGTCGACCATCTCCAGCCGGGCGTGCGGCAGGGCGGCCGCCATGATGTGCGCGTTGCGCGGCGGCGCGAGCGGGTCCCGCCGCGCGCCGATGACGAGGGTCGGGGCGTCGACCTGGCGCAGCCACCGCCGGCTCGACCAGCCCGAGACCGCGTAGAGCTGCTGCGTGTAGCCCACCAGGCCGGGCGGCCGGTGCAGCCGCGCCTCGTCGTGCGGCGAGTCGGCGGCCGCGCCGGGGCTGCTGCCGAACAGCACCGGCGCGGTCAGCCGGAGGTAGGTGCGCGAGTAGTAGCGCGCCGGCGAGCTCATGAGCGCGACCACCCACGGCGACGGCGGCTGGCCGCCCACGCCGGGCGTGGTCGCGGCGAGCACCAGCGCCCGGACCCGGTCCGGCGCCTGGTGGGCCAGCTGCTGGGCCAGCGCGCCGCCCCACGAGTAGCCCAGGACGTCGACCCGGTCGAGCCCCAGCGCGTCGAGCACCCGCGTGACCAGCTGGGCGTAGCCGCGCATCCGCAGCCCCACCCGCAGCGCCGGGGAGCACCCCGTGCCCGGGACGTCGAGCATCACCAGCCGCCGCCCGGTCAGGTGGCGGGCGGCGGGCTCCCACATCTCGATGTTGGCGCCGATGCCGCTGAGCAGCAGCAGCGGCGGACCCCCACCGGCGACCGCGACCCGCACCGTCGCCGGCCCCGCCTGCACCGTCGAGTACACGGGGGGCCAGGCGGTGCACGCTGCGCCTTCGCCGTCCGGGGACACCCGGGGGACGATACGCAGCAGCTCCGGCCGGCATCCCCCGCGACCGTCCGGCCGGACCCGGGCGAGCGCCCCCGGGCACCGACCCCTCCGGTCGCCGGTGGTGACCTGCGCCACCATGGACGACGCCGACCGGCGCTTTACCACGCACAGGGAGGACACGCCGATGGACGTCACTGAGGCCTACCGGGCCGCCCGCGACCGGTTGCTGGCGCTGCGCGGCCGGCACGAGGTGGCCGTCGCGGAGTTCGGCTGGCCGGAGCTGGGGGAGCGGTTCAACTGGGCGGTCGACTGGTTCGACGCCATCGCCCGGGGCAACGACCGGCCCGCCCTCGTCCTGGTCGCCGCGGACGGGACGACGACGCGGCGCAGCTTCGACGAGATGGCCCGGCGCTCCGACCAGCTGGCCGGCTGGCTCGCCGGCCGCGGCGTGCGCAGGGGCGACCCGGTGCTGCTCATGCTCGGCAACCAGGTCGAGCTGTGGGAGTCGATGCTGGCGGTGCTGAAGCTGGGGGCGGTGGTCATGCCGACCACCACGGCGGTCGGCCCCGCCGACCTGATCGACCGGATCACCCGCGGCGGGGCGCGCCACGTCGTCTGCAACGCCGCCGACGTCGGGAAGTTCGACGAGGTCCCCGGCGACTACACGCGGACCAGCGTCGGGCCGGCCGAGGGCTGGGCCGACCTGCGGGCGGCCGCCGGGGTCGAGTCCGCGCCGGTCGAGCACCCGGGGACCGCGCCCGGCGACCCGCTGCTGCTGTACTTCACCTCGGGGACGACGTCGCGGCCCAAGCTGGTGGAGCACACGCAGGTCTCCTACCCGGTCGGGCACCTGTCGACGGTGTACTGGCTGGGCCTGCAGCCCGGCGACGTGCACCTCAACATCTCCTCGCCCGGCTGGGCCAAGCACGCCTGGTCGTGCTTCTTCGCGCCGTGGATCGCCGAGGCCACCGTGCTGGTGCACGACTACCGGCGCTTCGACCCTGCCGTCCTGCTGGGGCTCGTCCGCGAGCACGGCGTCACCACCTTCTGCGCGCCGCCGACGGTCTGGCGGATGCTCGTCAACGCCGACCTCTCCGGCGGGCCCGGCGCGCTGCGGGAGGTCATCGCGGCCGGTGAGCCGCTCAACCCCGAGGTGATCGAGCAGGTCCGCCGCGCCTGGGGCCTGACCGTCCGCGACGGCTACGGCCAGACCGAGACGACCGCGCAGGTCGGCAACACCCCCGGGTCGGAGGTCAGGCCGGGTTCGATGGGCCGCCCGCTGCCCGGGGTGCCGGTGGTGCTGGTCGACCCTGTGACCGGCCGCCGGGTCGAGGGCCCGGGGGAGGGGGAGATCTGCCTGGACCTGTCGGAGCACCCGCTCACCCTGATGACCGGCTACCAGGGCGACCCGGAGCGTGACGCCGAGGCCAAGGCCGGCGGCTACTACCACACCGGGGACGTCGCCACGGTCGACGCCGACGACTACATCACCTACGTCGGGCGCACCGACGACGTCTTCAAGGCCAGCGACTACAAGATCAGCCCGTTCGAGCTGGAGTCGGTGCTCATCGAGCACCCCGCGGTCGCCGAGGCCGCCGTCGTCCCCGCGCCCGACGCCGTGCGGCTGGCCGTGCCCAAGGCCTACATCGCGCTGGCGCCCGGGCACGAGCCGACCGAGGAGACGGCGCTGTCGGTGCTGCGGTACGCCCGCGAGCGGCTCAACCCCTACCAGCGGGTGCGGCGGGTCGAGTTCGCGGAGCTGCCCAAGACCATCTCGGGCAAGATCCGGCGGGTGGAGCTGCGCGCCCGCGAGGAGGAGCTCGCCGCCGCCGGTGCACACTCGGGTGTGGAGTGGCGGGACGACCAGTTCCCCGAGCTCAGGAGCTGAACCGACCCCGGGAGGGACCTGCTGTGACCGTGGACCGCCTGCTGCCGAGCGAGGAGGCCGAGGACCTTCTCGCCCTGGTCCGCGAGGTGGCGGACAAGGAGCTGGCTCCCCGGGTGGACGAGCACGAGCGGGCCGAGAGCTACCCCGAGGGGCTGTTCGCGACCCTCGGCGAGCTGGGGCTGCTCGGCCTGCCCTACCCGGAGGAGCTCGGCGGGGGAGGGCAGCCCTACGAGGTGTACCTGCAGGTGCTGGAGGAGTTCGGCGCGCGCTGGGCGGCGGTGGCCGTGGCGGTGTCGGTGCACGGACTGTCCTGCCACCCGCTGGCCACGTTCGGCACCGACGAGCAGCGGGCACGCTGGCTGCCGGCGATGCTGGCCGGGGAGCTGATCGGCGGCTACTCGCTGTCCGAGCCGCAGGCCGGCTCCGATGCCGCGGCACTGGCCTGCCGGGCGGAGCGCACCGAGGGCGGCTACCGGGTGACCGGCACCAAGGCCTGGATCACCCACGGCGGGAAGGCCGACTTCTACGCGCTGTTCGCCCGCACCGGCGAGGGCGCCCGCGGCATCTCCTGCTTCCTGGCGCCGGGTGAGGTCGAGGGGCTCTCCTTCGGCCGGCCCGAGGAGAAGATGGGCCTGCACGCGATCCCGACCACGATGGCCAACTGGGACGGCGCGCTGCTCGAGGGCGACCGGCTCATCGGCGCCGAGGGGCAGGGGCTGCCGATCGCGTTCTCCGCGCTGGACTCCGGGCGGCTCGGGATCGCGGCGGTCGCCACCGGGCTGGCGCAGGCGGCGCTGGACACGGCGGTCGACTACGCGCACGAGCGCAGCACCTTCGGCCGGAAGATCATCGACCACCAGGGGCTGGGCTTCCTGCTCGCCGACATGGCCGCCGCCGTCGACACCGCCCGGGCCACCTACCTCGACGCCGCCCGGCGCCGTGACGCCGGCCGCCCCTACAGCCGGCAGGCGTCCGTGGCCAAGTTGGTCGCCACCGACGCGGCGATGCGGGTCACCACCGACGCCGTGCAGGTCCTCGGCGGGTACGGCTACACCCGCGACTTCCCGGTCGAGCGGTACATGCGTGAGGCCAAGGTCATGCAGATCTTCGAGGGGACCAACCAGATCCAGCGCCTGGTGATCAGCCGCCAGCTCGCCCGCTGACCGCTCGGGCAGCCGCGCTCCCGAGGGCGTGGACACCGGCGGCACGGAGGTCGACGGTGGAGGTCCGCGGCTGACCCCGCAGGGAGGCCCTCGCCATGGACACCGCACCGCAGTCGACGCGGCCGCGCACCGGCCGGCACCCGGTCGTCGTCCCGCTCGGGGACCTCGACGCGGGCGACCTGGCCCTGGCCGGCGGCAAGGCCGCAAACCTCGGCGAGCTGATCGGCGCCGGCTTCCCGGTCCCCGACGGCTTCTGCGTGACCACGGACGCCTACGCCGAACTGGCGGAGGCCGCCGGGCTCGCCGACCTGCTCGACGACCCCGCGGCCGACCTCGCCCGGACGGCACGGGAGCGGATCCTGGCCGCCCCCGTGCCCGCGAGCGTGGCCGAGGCGGTCGCGGCGGCGTACGCGGAGCTGGGGGAGTCGGTACCGGTGGCCGTCCGGTCCTCGGCCACGGCCGAGGACCTGCCCTTCGCCAGCTTCGCCGGACAGCAGGACACCTACCTGGACGTCGTCGGGACCGACGCCGTCCTCGACGCGGTGCACCGGTGCTGGGCCTCGCTGTGGACCGACCGCGCCGTCGTGTACCGGGCGCGCAACGGCGTCGACTCCGCGACGACCCGGCTGGCCGTCGTGGTGCAGCGGATGGTCGACGCCGCGGTGGCCGGCGTCATGTTCACGGCCAACCCGGTGACCGGACGGCGGACCGAGACGGTCGTCGACGCCGCGCCCGGCCTCGGCGAGGCGGTGGTCAGCGGCTCGGTCGACCCGGACCACGTCGTGCTGGACAGCACCACCGGCGCCGTGCTGGAGCGGCGGCCGGGCGGGGGCCGGGAGGCGTGCCTGACCGACGGGCAGCTGCGGGAGCTGGTCCGGCTCGGCGCGCGGGTGCAGGAGCACTACGGGCGGCCGCAGGACACCGAGTGGGCGATCGACGCGGCGGGCACGCTGTGGCTCACCCAGGCCCGCCCAGTGACGACGCTGTTCCCGGTCCCGCAGGGCGGCGCGGGGGACGGCGGCCTGCGGGTCTGGTTCTGCGCCAGCCTCGCCCAAGGCCTGACCCGGCCGCTGACCCCGATGGGGATCTCGGTGTTCCAGGTGGTCGGGGGGTCGGTCCAGCGGCTCGCCGGTCTCCCGCCGGCCGATCCGGTGGCGGGCTCACCACGCGTGCGCGCCGCCGCGGGGCGGCTGTTCTTCGACGTCACGACCATCGTGCGCAGCACGGCCGGGCGGGCGATCTTCCCGCGGCTGCTCGACGTCATGGAGGCGCGGTCGGCCGTGGTCCTGCGGGAGCTGTTCGACGACCCGCGGCTCTCGCTCGTGCACCGGTCGTGGCTGCCGGTGGTGCGGCGGCTGGCCCGGGTGGCGGCGCGGTACGGCGTCCCGCTGCAGGTGGTGCAGGCGCTGGTCCGGCCGGCGGCCGCCCGCCGCCGGGTGGACCGTGTCGGCGCGCGGCTGCGGGCCCGGCGCCTGCCGGGGGACGAGGCACCCGCGGCCGAGCGGTACGACGCCGTCCTCGGCCTGCTCGGGGATGCGATGCCCGCGGTCGCGCCCCGGGTGCTGCCGCCGGCCGCCGCCGGGTTCGCGGCGTGGGGACTGGCCGGGAAGCTGTTGGGGGACGCCGCGCGGCCCGGGGAGCTCGGGACGGTGCTGCGCGGGCTGCCGCACAACGTCACGACGGAGATGGACCTCGGGCTGTGGCGGCTGGCGACCGCGGTGCGCGCGGACGAGCCGAGCGCGGCGGCCGTGCGCGGCGGGACGCCGGCGGATCTCGCCGAGCGATACCGGTCGGGCGCGCTGCCCGCCGTCCTGCAGCGGGGGCTGCGGGTCTTCCTGGCCCGCTACGGGATCCGGGCCGTGGCCGAGATCGACGTCGGCGTGCCCCGCTGGGCGGAGGACCCGGCCCACCTGCTCGGCGTGCTCGGCAACTACCTGCGGCTCGACGACCCCGACCGCGCGCCGGACGTGGTGTTCGCCCGGTCTGTGGCGGAGGCCGAGGACGTGGTGGCGACGCTGACCGCCCGTGCCCGGCTGCGGGGGCGGGCGCGCGGCGCGGTCGTCGGGTTGGCCCTCGACCGGACCCGGCAGCTGGCCGGCCTGCGCGAGCTGCCGAAGTACGACCTGGTGCTGGTGCTGGACCGGGTGCGCACGCTGCTGACGTCGATCGGTGCGGACCTCGCCTCGGACGGGGTGCTCGCCCGGGCGGACGACGTGTTCTTCCTGTCGCTCGCCGAGGTGCGGGACGCGCTGGACGACGGCCGGCCGCTGCGCGACGTGGTCACCGAGCGGCGGAGGTCCCACGAGCGGGAGATGGCGCGGCGGCACGTGCCGCGGGTCCTGCTGAGCGACGGCACCGAGCCGGAGGCGGTGTCGGCCGGCCCGGCGGTGGCGGAGGGTGCCCTCGTGGGCACCGCGGCGTCGGCGGGGACGATGACCGGCCGGGCGCGCGTGGTGCTGGAGCCGACCGGCGCGCACCTGGAGCCCGGCGAGGTGCTCGTCGCGCCGTCCACCGACCCCGGGTGGACGCCGCTGTTCCTCACCGCGGGCGGGCTGGTCATGGAGATGGGCGGGGCCAACTCCCACGGGGCCGTCGTCGCCCGCGAGTACGGCATCCCGGCGGTGGTCGGCGTCCCCGGTGCGACCAGCCGCTTGGCGACCGGCCAGGAGGTCACCGTGGACGGGACGCGCGGCGTGGTCACCGCCGGGGCGGCGCCCGACTGACGTCGGGCGGACCCGGGTACCTGGGGGACACCGGTCCGGCTCGCCGGGCGACCTCGTGCAGGGGGCCAACGTGGCGGGCTTCCTCGAGGTCGCCGAGGCGGTGCACGCCCTCGGGCTGGTGTGATCCCCACCCCGGGTGGGGTCCCGCTTTGTGACCTCGGCTGACCGGTGGCAGTGTCGGGGGGCAGAGTCGCCGCAGGAGGGGAGCCGAGATGGCATCGCAGGACGACACGCGCGAGGTGGCGGGGGCGGCCGGGCCGCTCGACCTGCTGCTGACCCAGGCCGCGCAGGGGACGCTGCGGCGGCTGTCCCCGGGGAGGCCCGGGCTGAAGTTCATCGGCGGGCTGGCCCGCCGCCCGGACAAGGTGGCCGGCCGCGCCCGCTCGCTGGCCGGTCAGCTGGCGCAGATCGCTATCGGCACCTGCGACGTGGCCCCGTCCAAGCGGGACCGGCGCTTCGCGGACCCGGCGTGGACGGAGAACCCGCTGCTGCGGCGGCTGGTCCAGGCCTACCTGGTCACCGGCGAGACCGCGCTGGGCCTGCTGCACGACGTGCCGCTGGAGTGGAAGGACGCCGAGCGGGTGCGCTTCGCCGGCACCAACCTCGTCGACGCGCTCGCACCCAGCAACAACCCGCTGATCAGCCCGGTGGCGTGGAAGGCCCTCATCGACACCGCCGGCGCCAACCTCGTGCGGGGGCCGCGGAACCTGGTGCGCGACCTGGCCAGCTCGCCGCGGGTGCCGACGATGGTCGACCCGGACGCCTACGAGGTGGGCTCGGACCTCGCCGTCACGCCCGGCTCGGTGGTGCTGCGCACGCCGGTCTTCGAGCTGATCCAGTACCGGCCGACGACGGAGACGGTCCGGTCGGTACCGGTGCTGATCGTGCCGCCGACGATCAACAAGTTCTACGTGCTCGACCTCGCGCCCGGACGCAGTCTGGTCGAGCACCTCGTCGGCCAGGGTCAGCAGGTCTTCATGGTGTCCTGGCGCAACCCCGACGCCCGCCACCGCGACTGGGGCTTCGACACGTACGCCACGGCCATCCTCGACGCGCTCGACGCGGTCGAGGAGATCAGCGGTCAGGACGCCACCCACCTGATGGGCACGTGCTCGGGCGGCATCCTGGCCAGCATGACCGCCGCCGTCCTGGCCGCGAAGGGGCGGCAGGACCGGCTGGCCAGCCTGAGCCTGCTGGTCACCGTGCTGGACCAGACGCGGGCCGGCCTGCTCGGCGCGACGATGGACCCGGACACCGCCGCGCAGGCCGTCGAGGCCTCGCGGCGCGCCGGCTACCTCGACGGCCGCAAGCTCGCCGAGGTGTTCGCCTGGCTGCGGCCCAACGACCTGATCTGGAACTACTGGGTCAACAACTACCTGCAGGGCAAGCGGCCGCCGAAGTTCGACATCCTGTCCTGGAACTCCGACACCACCCGGATGACCGCCCGGCTGCACGCCGACTTCGTCGACATGGCCGTGGGCAACAAGCTGACCCGGCCCGGCAGCGTGACCGTGCTCGGCACCGAGGTGGACCTCAGCCAGGTCACCGTCGACTCCTACGTGCTGGCCGGGTCCGCCGACCACATCTGCCCGTGGCAGTCGTGCTACCGCAGCAGCCAGCTGCTCGGCGGCAAGATGCGCTTCGTGCTCTCCACCAACGGGCACATCGCGGCGCTGGTCAACCCGCCGGGCAACCCGAAGTCCAGCTACCGGGTCACCGACGACAACTCGGCCGCGGTCGAGGAGTGGAGCGACACCGCCCGCACCGAGAAGGGTTCCTGGTGGCCGGACTACTCCGCGTGGCTCGGGGAGCGCTCCGGGCCGGACAAGCCGGCCCCCGAGCAGCTGGGCAGCGCCCGGTTCCGGGTCCGCGAGGACGCCCCGGGCAGCTACGTGCGGGACAAGTGACCCGCGGACCGGCACACCCGACGGGAGGCGACTGACGTGACGTTGGCAGAGGGCATCGGCAACCCACTCGCAGAGGGCATCGGTAACCCACTCGCAGAGGGCATCGGCAGGGCGCTCTCCACCGACTACTTCCAGCTGCGCGAGGAGCTCTCGCCCGAGCAGATGGACCACCTGCTGCGCACCCGCGCCTTCGTCGAGGACGAGGTGCTGCCGGTGATCAACGGCTACTGGGAGCGCGCCGAGTTCCCCCGGGAGCTGGCCGGGAAGCTCGGTGCGGCCGGCCTGGTGGGCGACGGCATCGAGGGCTACGGCTGCCCGCCGATGGACGCGCTCTCCGCCGGCCTGGTGCACATGGAGCTCAACCGCGGCGACGGCAGCCTGGGCACCTTCCTCGGTGTCCAGGCGGGGCTGGCGATGAAGTCGATCGCCATGCTCGGCTCGGAGGAGCAGAAGCAGCGGTGGCTGCCGCCGATGGCGCGCTGCGAGGAGCTGGGCGCCTTCGCGCTCACCGAGCCCGACCACGGGTCGGACTCCATCGCGCTGGAGACGACCGCCCGGAAGGACGGCGACTCCTATGTGCTCGACGGGTCGAAGAAGTGGATCGGCAACGGCACCATCGCCGACGTCGTCGTGGTGTGGGCCCGTGACACCGACGACGGGCAGGTCAAGGGCTTCCTCGTCGAGAAGGGGACGCCGGGCTACCGGGCGCGGCGGATCGAGGGCAAGGGGTCGCTGCGTGCGGTGTGGCAGGCCGAGATCGACCTCGAGGACGTGCGCGTCCCGGCCGAGAACCACCTGCCCGGCTCCCGGAGCTTCAAGGACACCGGCGCGGTGCTGGCCACCACCCGCGGCTCCTGCGCCTGGATGGCCCTCGGGCACGCCGTCGCCGGGTACGAGGCGGCGCTGACCTACGCCGGGCGCCGCAAGCAGTTCGGCAAGCCGCTGGTGGAGTTCCAGCTCATCCAGGAGCGGCTGGTCGGGATGCTCGCCAAGGTCACCTCGATGCAGCTGTACTGCCGGCGGCTGGCCGACCTGGCCCTGGCCGGCCGGGTCGAGCCGACGCTGGCCGGGCTGGCCAAGGCGCACAACACCAGCACCGCCCGCGCGGTGCTCGCCGAGGCCCGCGACCTGCTCGGCGGCAACGGGATCCTGCTGGACTTCCACGTCATCCGGCACATGGCCGACATCGAGTCCATCCACACCTTCGAGGGCACCGAGACCATCCAGACGCTCATCGTCGGCCGGGACATCACCGGCGCCTCGGCGTTCGTGTGACGCCGGCGCAGGTCCGCACCATCCAGGTGGGGGAGGTCCGGCTGCGGACGTCGGTCCGCGGCACCGGGCGGCCGCTGCTGCTCATCACCGGCCTGGGGGCCAGCCTGGAGCTGGCCGAGCCGTTCGAGCAGGAGCTGGCCGCCCGCGGCCGGCAGGTCATCAGCTTCGACGCGCCCGGCATCGGCGGCTCGACGCCCTACCGCAGCCCGCGCCGCATGCCCGGCGTGGTGCGCACGGTGACCGGCCTGCTCGACGCGCTCGGCCTCGACCAGGTCGACGTCTTCGGCATCTCGCTCGGCGGCGTGGTCGCCCAGCAGCTGGCCCGCCAGGCACCGGACCGGGTGCGCTGCCTGGTGCTCGCGGCCACCGCCCCCGGGCTGGGCGGCATGCCCGGGGCGCCGTCCGCGCTGCTGGCGCTGACGACCCCGCGCCGCTACCGCGACCCCGAGCACTACCTGCAGATCGCCGGGCGGATCTACGGCGGCATGGCGCGCACCGACCCGCGCCGGCTGCTGCACACGGTCATCGGCCGGGTGCGGCCCCCGTCGCTGGCCGGGTACGCCGGCCAGCTCTACGCGATCACCGGGTGGACCAGCCTGCCGTGGCTGCACGCCCTGCGGCAGCCGACGCTGGTCCTGGCCGGGGACGACGACCCGATCATCCCGCTGGTCAACGGTCGGATCCTGGCCTGGCGCATCCCCGACGCGAGGCTGCACGTCGTCCGCGGCGGGGGACACCTGTTCATCCTCGAGCGCCCGGCGGAGATCGCCGGCCTGATCACCGGGTTCCTCGACGGCGAGCCGGTCCCGACGGCCGTCAGAGCCGGCGCGTCCAGGCCGACAGACCGCCCGCGCGGCGGAACCCCAGTGCCTCGTTGACCGCGACCATCGGCCGGTTGGACTCCGCGTTGTAGGTGCTGATCCGCCGCACCTGCGGCAGCGTCGCGGCCAGCTCCCGCAGCACCGCGACCTTCACGCGGGCGCCGAGGCGGTGCCCGCGGTGCTCGCGCAGCACCAGCATGGCGCCCTGCTGCGCCCGCTCGGGCTGCTCCAGCGGTACGTGCAGCTCGGTGTGGGCGACCAGGCGGCCCTCCCGCACCGCGCCGCCGGTGAGCACCGTCCGGCCCCGGGCGACGTGCGCGGCCTCCTCCTCGCGCACCCGGGCGGCGTCCCAGTGCTCCTCCTCGACCGGCACGTCGCCGCTGGGGGCGTCGGTCGACATCCGGCGGCCGAGCAGGGCGCGGTCCTCGACCAGGTCGTCCGGCGTCCGGTCCCGCCAGGTGAGCACCGCGTAGTCCGGGCCGGCGGCGCGGGCCTCCTCCTCGAGGACCGCCAGCCGAGCCTCGTCCACCGGGAGGACCAGGTCGCGGCGGCTCTCCCGCAGGTCGCAGGTCCAGCCGTGGTGCAGGGCGAACGCACGGCCGGGGGTCTGCGGCACCGGCTCGTCGACGTCCGCGACCATCGCCGTCCGGCCGGCCGCCGCGGCGAGCCGGCCGGCCTCCGCCAGCAGGGCGCTGCCGACCCCCTGACGGCGGGCGGCCGGGTGCACCGCGAGGTCGACGTACGCGACGGTCGTGTTGTCGCGCACGGGCAGCAGCAGCCGGAGTGCGCCCACGACCCCGCCGTCGGCGACCGCGGCCCGGTGGGTGCCGGTCACCGAGCCGCCCGGCGTGGCCAGCCGGCGTCCGAGGGCGACGTGGTCGCGCGCCGGCCGCGGGGCCTCGTCCGGGCGGTCGGCGCGCTGGGTCGCCGCCCACACCTCGCACCAGGCGGGGAAGCGGGCGTCGTCCGGGCCGGTCTGCACGATCTGCACCTCCCCGTCCTACCGGGGGGCGCAACGCGATTCCGGTCGTCCCGGCCGGGCCGGACGTCGCCGCGACGTTCCCGCGGGAACGTCGCGATGAACCCGACGACCCCGGTGCCGCCGCGGCGCTAGCGTGCCCGGGTGGGCATCGAGATCGAGGCGGCCACGAGGGCCCGGTTCGACGACGTCGCGGTGATGCTCGGTCCCAGAAACCCGACCTCCAGCGTCTGCTGGTGCCTCAGCCACCGGCTCGACTCGAGGACCAACCGGGAACTCGTCGGACCGGCACGCCGCGAGTACGTCCGCGAACTGACCGGCCGCCCCATCGCCCCGGGAGTGCTCGCGTACGACGGAGGCGAGGTGGTCGGCTGGGCCGCGGTCGCGCCGCGGGCGCAGTTGCCCTTCGAGCGCTCCAGGAAGATTCCGCACGTCGACGACCTGCCCGTGTGGTCCGTGTGGTGCATCCGCGTGCGCCCGGGTCATCGCGGCAGGGGGATCGCGCACGCGCTCCTCCGCGGGGCGGTGGACTACGCCGCAGCCAACGGTGCCCCCGCCGTCGAGGGGTACCCGGCCGACAATGCGGGCCAGCGGGTCGACCCGACCATGGCCTTCGTCGGCACGCGCCACCTGTTCGAGCAGGCCGGGTTCACCAAGGCCGCGGACACCGACGCCGTCGCAGGCGGGTTCCCTCGGGTCCTGATGCGCCGCGCCCTCCCCTGAGCCCGTCGTCCGTCGGCCCACTCGACGGGGAGCTGAACCGTGGCCCCGAGCGTCCCGTCAGGGACACGGGTTCGCGTACTGGGGGCTCGCCTCGGTCCCGCACGGCTCGACAGACTCGCAGGGTGCAGGACGAGGCGTCGTCGACTGGATCGGAGGGCTCGGGCTGCTCCGGAAGGAGCCCCCGTGAGGCCGGTCGGTCAGTCGTCGCGCCCGACACCGCGGTCAGGTGCGGTCATGTCCCCCGTCCGGGGCGTGCCTTCGGCCAGGCCGTAGCGCAGGTACACGGTGCCCTTCGGACCGGCCACCGGCGGTTCGAGGAGTGTGACGTTCGTGGGCACCGCGCCACCGTCGAACACCTTCTTCCCGACGCCGAGCACGACCGGGTGCACCCAGAGGTCGAGACGGTCGAAGATCTTCTCGCGCAGGAGGGTCTGCACCAGGTCCAGGCTCCCGACGACCTTCACGTGCTCGTGCCGGTCCCGGATCTCGCGCACCGCGCCGGCCAGGTCCGGGCCGAGCTGCGTGGACCCGGCCCACGAGAGGTCCGGCCTGCCGCGGGAGGCCACGTACTTCGGGACGCGGTTGAACAGCGTGGCGATCTCGTCGTCCTCGCCACCCTCCTGGTACGGCCAGTAGGCGGCGAAGATGTCGTACGTCCGCCGGCCGAGCAGGAGGGCGTCCGTGCCCTCGTACGCGGCCGCGACCTGCGCCCCGGCCACCTCGTCCAGCAGAGGGGCCTGCCAGCCGCCGAACGGGAACCCCTCCGGGTCCTCGTCGGGGCCGCCGGGCGCCTGCCCGACGAGGTCGAGGGTCGCGAACAGCTCGATGTGGATGAGGCCCATGCCCTGCTCCCGATGGGTCGGTGGTCCCGTTCGGGAGGTAGACCTGGGAGCGCCGGCGGGCTCATCGCTGCGACGGCACCCAGCTCTCCTGGGACCTGAGGCGCCCGGTGGCAGCAGGTGTCGGTTCAGCGGAGACGCACGGGCAGGCGGGTCAGGCCACGCATCAGGATGCTCTGCCGCCAGGTCAGCTCGGCGGGGTCGACGGCGAGGGCCAGGTCGGGGAAGCGACCGAGCAGGGTGCGGAACGCGACCTCGCCCTCCAGGCGGGCCAGGGGCGCGCCGAGGCAGTGGTGGATGCCGTGCCCGAAGGCGAGGTGGCCGGCCTCGCGGTGCAGGTCCAGCTCGTCGGGGTCCGCGAATTGCGCGGGGTCGCGGTTCGCCGACGCCAGCGACACGAGCACCACCTCACCGGCGGGGATGGGAGCGCCGCCGATCTCGACCGGCGCGGTGGTGTGCCGGTACGTGGCCAGGTTGACCGGGCCGTCGAAGCGCAGGAACTCCTCGACCGCGGCCGGCACCAGGCCGGGGTCGGCGCGCAGCTCGGCCAGCCGGTCGGGACGGCGCAGCAGCGCCAGCACCCCGTTACCGATGAGGTTCACCGTCGTCTCGTGCCCGGCGACCAGCAGCAGGAAGGCCATCGACACGGTCTCGTCGGCCGACAGCCGGTCGGCGTCCTCGGAGGCGGCGACGATCCCCGACAGCACGTCGTCCGCCGGGTGCGCCCGCTTCTGCGCCACCAGGTCGGTCAGGTACACGGCCATCGACATGCCGGCGGCGGTGCGCTCGTCGACCGCGCCCTCGGAGGACAGCAGCGTGTTCGACCAGCGGCGGAACGACGTCCGCTCGGCGTCGGGCACGCCGAGCAGCTCGCAGATCACGCCCATCGGCAGCGGGAAGGCAAAGGCGTCGATCAGGTCCACCTCCGCGGGACCGGCGGCCATCCGGTCGGCGAGCCGGCCGGCGATCGCCTCGATGCGGGGCCGCAGGGCGGCGATGGCCCGCACCGTGAAGGCCCGGCTGACCAGCTTGCGCAGCCGGGTGTGGTCGGGCGGGTCGGTGCTCAGCAGGTGCCGGTTGAGCTCCTGGGCGAACACCGACTGGGCCTCCGGCGGCAGCGGCTTGCTCGCCAGCACCCGGGCGAAGCCCTCGGAGTCCTTGGCCAGCCGCGGGTCGGCCAGCGCCTCCCGGACGTCGTCGTACCGGGTGACCAGCCAGACCGGCATGCCGAGCGGGGTCACCGCCCGGGCGACCGGCTCCTCGACGCGGAGCCGGGCGTAGAGGGCGTGCGGGTCGGCGAAGAAGGCCGCGTCGAGCGGGACGACGGGGGCAGCGAGGTCCACGGCCCGAGGCTTCCGACGCCGCCGGGCAGGCACCAGGTACCTAGGTCCTGGGTCGCGCGACGACCCTCGACGCCCGCGTCGGCCCCCCACCACGGTCCCCGACCACCACCGGTGCCCCGCATGCCGACCGTGCCCGGCCGGCCCCACCCGTGGCGTGCCACGAGCAGGCGCCCGCGCGGCGGCAGCGTGGCCCTGACCAACGGGCACCCTCGAGGGGATCCCCGAGGTCAGCCCGCGTGCGCCGCGGCGCGCCGGGCGAACACCGGTGCGTGCTCGGGTCGCAGCCCCAGGCCGATCAGGTACGCCGGGACGACGGAGAGCTGCGGGACCCGGCGCACCAGCGCGAGCAGCGGCTTCGGCGGGCCGGCCCGCCGTCCCTCGACGAGCGGGCCGACGAAGCCGCGGTGCAGTGCCCGCTGCAGGGTCTGCACGGCCACGGTCGGCAGGATCCGGCGGGCCCGCACGGCGGCCAGGTCGGCGGGGCCCACGGTCCCGTTCCGCAGCGGCTCGGCGAGCAGCGTCGCGGCGGCCACGGCGTCCTGGACGGCGAGGTTGATGCCGACGCCGCCGACCGGCGACATCGCGTGCGCGGCGTCCCCGATGCACAGCAGCCCGTCGACGTGCCACCGCACCAGCCGGTCGACCCGCACGTCGAGGTGCTTGACGTCGTCCATCGAGCGCAGCGCGTCCACCCGGTCGCGGAACTCCGGGATGAGTTCGGCGACGTCCGCGCGGAACGCCTCGATGCCGCGGGCCCGCAGCTGCGGGTCGGTGCCCTTGCGGCCGATGTAGGCGACCTGGAGGAACGTCTCCCGCGGGATGACCACGGCGAACCGGCCGGGGGCCGCGTGCGGGGCCAGGGCGGCCGGGTGGTCGCTGGGCAGCCGGGGGACCCGGAACCACCAGGCGTCGATGGGGACGGGGAACTCGCGCGGCCGCAGCCCCGCCTGCCGCCGCGCGAGCGACTGCCGGCCGTCGCAGGCCACGGTCAGGTCGGCGCGGATCTCGCCGGTGGCGCCGTCCGCCGTCCGGTAGCGCACGCCGACGACCCGGTCGCCCTCGCGCAGGAGGTCGGTCATCTCGGTCGACATCCGCAGCGTGAAGGTCGGCTCCCGGCGGCCGGCATCGGCGAGCAGGTCCAGCAGGTCCCACTGCGGCGTCATCGCGATGTAGGGGTAGGGGACCCGCAGCCGGCGGAAGTCCCCGAGGGTCACGGTGTCCCCGTCGGCCGTGGGGATGACGACCCGCTCGACCTTCGTGTGCGGCAGCCGGGCGAAGTCCTCGGCGAGGCCCAGCTCGTCGAGCAGCTGCAGCGTCGAGGGGTGCACGGTGTCGCCGCGGAAGTCACGCAGGAAGTCGGGGTGCTTCTCCAGCACGGTGACCTCGACGCCGGCCCGGGCCAGCAGCAGACCCAGCACCATGCCGGCGGGACCCCCGCCCACCACCAGGCACGTCGTGCGCTCGCCCATCGCCGGCCTCCCTCGCAGGTGCCCCCGTGCCGGCGCCAGTCTCCCGCGGCGACGGCCGCGGCACCACGGGTCGGCGCGCGCCGACCCGTGGTGCCGCGGGTGGGTCAGGGCTTGACGGCGAGCACCGGGCGGTCGGCGTCGAGCAGGATCCGCTGGGCGGTGCTGCCCATGAGCAGCTTGCCGACGGGGGAGCGCTTGCGCAGCCCGATCACGATGACCGAGGCGTCGACCGCGCCGGCGACCCGCACCACCTCGTCGGCCACGTCGCCGGCGTGCGCCTCCTGGTGCACCTCGACGTCGACACCGGCGGCCGACGCCCGGGCCACCAGCGCGCGCACCGCGTCCTCGTCGGCCATGGCCGCGCTGACCGGGGCGCCCTCGCGCGGGGTGTTGAGCAGCACCAGCCGCCCGCCGCGGCGGCCGGCCTCCTCGACGGCCGCGACGAACGCGGCGTCCCCCTCGGGGGTCGGGACGTAGGCGACGAGGACGGTCACACGAGCTCCTTGGTGTTGCGCCGGTCGGTGCTCCACCGGCGGGCGAGGGCGGCCCGGATCACCGGGAGCAGCACCACGACGAGGAACAGGACGAGCAGCGTCCCGGAGATGGGACGGGTGAGGAAGCCGGTCGGGTCGCCGTCGAACAGCAGCAGCGAGCGGCGCAGCGAGTCCTCGAGCAGCGAGCCCGGGACGAAGGCGAGCACCAGCGGGCCCGGGTCGAAGCCCAGCTTCTTCATCAGGTAGCCCACCGCCCCAAAGACGACGACCAGCCCGATGTCGGAGACGTCGTAGTTGACCGTGTGGACGCCGATCAGCGAGATGAGCACGGTGATGGGCGCGAGGATCGTGGCCCGCACCCGCAGGGTCTTCACGAACAACCCGACCAGCGGGATGCTCATGATCAGCAACAGGATGTTGCCGATGTGCATGGAGTTGACCACGCCGATCGCCGCGTGAACGGGGTGGTGGGGGGCCTCGCCGCCCTCACCGCGGTCATCGCCGTCGGCTGGCTGGTCGCCCGCACCGGCACCTGGGGTCGGGACGCCGCGGCGGTGCTGTCGCGGCTGTCCTACGTCGTGGCGACCCCGGCGCTGCTGCTGCTCACCCTCGCCGACGCCGACCCCGGCGTGCTGCTGTCGCCCGCGCTGGTGGCCACCGCCGGCAGCGCGGTGCTGGCCGCGCTGCTCTTCGCCGGGCTGGCGCGGTGGCGCTGGCGGCTGCGCCCCACCGAGCTGACCGCCGGTGGGCTGGCGTCCTCGTACGTCAACGCGGGCAACCTCGGTGTCCCGATCTCGGTGTACGTGCTGGACGACGCCTCGTTCGTCGCACCGTGCTGCTGTTCCAGGTGCTGGTCATGGCCCCGGTCGGGCGGGCGGTGCTGTCCGGGTCGCAGGCGCAGGGACGGTCTCGCTGGCGGGTGCTGACCCGGCCGCTGGCCACGCCCGTCGTCGTCGGGTGTGCTCTGGGGGTCCTGGTCGCCGCGACCGGGGTGGAGCTGCCGGCGCTGGTGCTGCAGCCGGTCGAGCTCACCGCCGGGCTGGCCGTGCCCGCGGCCCTGCTCGCCTACGGGATGAGCCTGCACGGCGCGCCGCGGCCGGCGTCCGGCGAGGGCGCCGGGCCGGTGTGGCTGGCTGTGGCGCTCAAGACGGTGGGGCAACCGGCGCTGGCCTACGCCCTGGGCCGCTGGGTCGCCGGCCTCGACGGGGGCGCTGCTGGCGGGCGCGGTCACCTCCGCGCTGCCGACCGCGCAGAACGTGTTCGGCTACGCCGCCACCCACGACCGCGGCACGCTGCTCGCCCGGGACGTCATCCTGCTGAGCACCGTGCTGTCGGTCCCGGTGCTCGTCGCGGTGGCGGTGGTGCTCGGGTGAGGGACCAGGGGACGTTGAGGAGGAGCCGATGACCGAGCCGACCGGGACGGGACAACCGTCCGCGACCGCAGCAGCCGACGCCGAGCGGCACCGGCTGTCGATGACGATCCTGATGACGCCGGACATGTCCAACTTCGCCGGCAACGTGCACGGCGGCATCCTGCTCAAGTACCTCGACCAGGTCGCCTACACCTGCGCCACCCGCTGGGCCCGCAGCTACGCGGTCACCCTCTCGGTGGACCAGGTCGTCTTCCGCGAGCCGATCCACGTCGGCGAGCTGGTGACCTTCGACGCGAGCGTCAACCGCACCGGCCGCACGTCGATGGAGGTCGGCGTGCGGGTCACCACGCAGGACCTCGTCTCCCAGACGGTCCGGCACACCAACAGCAGCTACTTCACGATGGTGGCCATCGGCGCCGACGGCCGACCGGTGCCGGTCCCGCCCTGGCACCCGCGGACGGCCGAGCAGCGACGCCGGCACGCCGCCGCCGAGCGCCGCAGCCGGCTGCGGCGGGAGATCGACCGCGCCACCACGGAGATCCGGCAGACCCCGCCCGACGGGAGTCCGGCGCAGTGACCGCGGCCGCGGAGGGGACGCCGTCCTCGTGGGCGGCGGCGTGCGGGCCCGGGAGGTGACCCGGTGACCGCGGACCTCGCCGCCCGGCTCCGCGCCGTTGTCGGCCCCGCCGGGCTGGTCGACGACCCGGCGGGCTTCCTCACCGACTGGCGCGGCGCGTACTCGGGGACGGCGGCGGCCGTCGTCCGCCCCGGCAGCACCGCGGAGGTTCGTGGCCTACGGCCACGTCGGCGACGGCAACCTGCACGACAACCTGAGCGAGCCCGAGCCGAGGGACGACGGGGCCTTCCGCGCGCGGGCCGCCGCGCTGAGCCGGGTCGTGCACGACTCCGCGGCCGCCTTCGACGGCAGCATCAGCGCCGAGCACGGGCGCGGGCGGTCCCAGCGCGACGTCATCGCCGACTACAAGAGCCCGCTGGAGCTGGAGCTGATGCGCGGGGTCAAGCAGTTGCTCGACCCGGCCGGGCTGATGAACCCCGGCAAGGTGCTCCCCGGTTGACGCGGCCTCCCTGCAGGGGCCCGCCGCGAGCTCGCGAGTGGTGGGGGGCAGGGAGGTCCTTACTCAGGCGCTGAGGTGGGTGCGCTGCTGCAGGCGCAGCCGGCGCCGCTCGCGCTCGGACAGGCCGCCCCAGATGCCGAAGCGCTCGTCGTTGGCCAGCGCGAACTCCAGGCACTCGGCCCGCACGGTGCAGCCGCTGCACACCCGCTTGGCGTCGCGGGTCGAGCCGCCCTTTTCGGGGAAGAACGCCTCCGGGTCGGTCTCGGCGCACAGCGCCTCGAGCCGCCACGACGCGTCGCCCGCGGGAGACAGGTCCGTCCACGGGGAGGGGACCGGGACGGGGGCCGGGACGGGGGCCGGGACGTCGCCCCAGCCGGGGACGAGCGACAGGTGCGGGCGAGAGTGCGTGGACACGGAGGGCTCCTCGGGGAAGGGGGAGGCGGTCGGGTGACGGACCGGTACGGCCTCGTTGCTTTCTGTGACGTTACGGAACCGGGCCTCCAGGCGCACTGGCAGAAGTCAGCCGAAACCGGCCGCCGGTTCTGGCGGCATCTGTCGGTGCCCTCGCCGCCCGGCGCGTCGTCCCCCCGCACCAGTGCCGGTCGTCCCTTGTGGCCGCCCGGCGGCGGCAGGACCATCGCGTCCTCGGGCCCCTGCGGGACGACCGTCGCCGCGGGCGGCACCCCGGGAGGGAGGCTCCCGTGCGACGCGCGGTCTCCGGCCTGCTCGGCTGGTTCGTGCTCTTCGGCCTGGGCGTCGGCGGGTGGCAGGCGCTGGCACCGGCGTCCTTCTACGCGGACTTCCCGGGAGCGGGCCGGCACTGGGTGAGCGTCGACGGCCCGTACAACGAGCACCTGCTCCGGGACGTGGGGCAGGGCAACCTCGCCCTCGGGGTGATGGCGCTGGTCGCGCTGCTGACCGGCGGGGTCTGGCTCGCCCGCGCGACCGGGCTGGCCGCCCTCGTGGCCTCCCTCCCGCACCAGCTCTACCACCAGCTGACCCTGCACCTGCTCGAGTCGACCGCCGACGAGGTCCTGCAGACGCTGACGCTCAGCCTGGTGTCGGTCGCCGCGGTCCTGCTGACCGTGCTGGCGTTCCGGCTGCCGGCCGACGGCGGCGCCCGCCCCGCACCCGGGACGGCCGGGTCCGTCGCCGGGACCCAGGACCCCACGACGGCCGGACCGGGGGCGCGGCCGCCGAGCCCGAGGGGGGTGAGCACGCATGACGACCACCCGACCGACGTTCGATGACCTCATCGCGTGGCTGGAGGCCGACCGGCAGCAGGGGCAGGTCCACTTCGACGAGCACCAGCAGTGCTGGCACGTGCTCGGCCACCCGGAGGCGAGCGCGGTCCTCTCCGATCCGGTCGTGTTCTCCTCCGACCTCAGCGCGCTGCAGCCCGACCAGGACGACCTCGCGCTGTTCCAGCGCGGCAACATCCTCCGGATGGACCCGCCGCGGCACCGGACGCTGCGCTCGCTGGTCGCCCAGGCCTTCACGCCGCGCGTCGTGGCCGACCTCGAGCCGCGGATCGCCGAGCTCACCACCGGACTGCTGGACGGGGTGGGGGAGCGGTTCGACCTGGTCGACGCGCTGGCGCACCCGCTGCCGGTCATCGTGATCGCCGACCTGGTCGGCGTCCCGGCGGTCGACCGGCCGCTGTTCCGGCGCTGGGCCGACGTCCTCCTCGGCCAGGACGTCGACCCCGACGAGACCCTGCGGGCGGCCGGCGAGCGGGCGGTCGACGCCGTCGCGCCCGTCGTCCGGGTCATGAACGAGTACCTGCTCGCCCACATCCGGTCTCGCAGCCGCCACCCCGGCGACGACCTGACCAGCCGGCTGGTCCGGGCCGAGGTGGACGGCGAGCGGCTGGCCTACGAGGAGATCGTCGGCTTCGTCGGGCTGCTGTTGATGGCCGGCCACGTCACGACCACCGCGACCCTGGGCAACGCCGTCCTGGCCCTCGACGACGCACCCGACGCCACGGCCGCCGTCCGCGCCGACCCCGACCTGCTCCCGGCCGCGGTCGAGGAGGTGCTGCGACTGCGGACGCCGTTCCCGCGGCTGGCCCGGATCACCACGGCCGACGCCGCGGTGGCCGGCGTGCGCATCCCGGCCGGGCAGGTCGTGCTGCCCTGGCTGGCGGCGGCCAACCGGGACGGCCGGGTGTTCGCCGAGCCGCACCGGTTCGACCTGCACCGCCGCCCCAACCCGCACCTGGGCTTCGGGCACGGCGTGCACTTCTGCCTCGGGGCGCCGCTGGCGCGGCTGGAGGCGCGGGTCGCGCTGCGCACCCTCCTCGAGCGGTACCGCGACATCGCGGTCGCCGCCGACGAGCCGGTCGAGTACCGCGACCCGTGGACCATGGTCGCCGCCTCGCGGCTGCCGCTGGTGGTCCGCCCCGCCTGACGCGGCCCGGTCAGGCGCGGGCCGCGCTGCCGGCCGGAGCCCGCCGGGCGGCGAGCACGCCGGCGCGGCCGAGCAGCCCGGCGAGCGCCCGGCCGTCGCCGGCCCGGACGACGGGGACGGCGCCGACCCGCTCCTCGGCCTCCGGCGGCTGCGTGCCGAGCGGGGCGACGGTGCGCAGCGCGATCGCGGCGACCCGGTCCGGGTGCGACCGGGCGAAGTCGCGGTAGATCGCCGGGTCGTGCTCCCCGTCGTCCCCGACCAGGACCCACCGCACGCCGGGCAGGTCGGCGGCCAGCCGCTCCAGCGCCCCCCGCTTGTGCGCCCGGCCGCTGCGGAACCAGGCGCGCGGGCTGATGCCCCAGTCGGTGAGCAGCAGGGCGCCGGCGGGGAAGCCGTGCCGCTCGAGGAAGTGCGTGATCGGGCCGGCGAGGTTCCACGGCCCGTTGCTCACGTAGACGACCGGCGCGTGCGGCCGCTCCTCGGCAAGCCGGGTCAGCAGCGCGGCCATGCCGGCCACCGGACGGCGGGTCGAGCCGTTGCCCGCGAAGGTGCGCCAGGCGGCGCGGAGCGGGTGCCGGATGCCGGTGATCCACACGGTGTCGTCGATGTCGCAGACCACCCCGGCGGTCGCGTCGGGGGCGGCCACGTGCAGCGGTGCGGGCGTCGGCGGGCGGCCCTCCGGGTGCAGCAGCGCCACCGTCCGCCCGGGCGGCAGCAGCGCGGGGACGACGACGTCGACCAGGCCGGCCTCGTCGGCCCGCGCCCGCACCCGGACGCCGCCGACGGTCACGTCGATCTCGCCGTGCGGCTGCTCCAGGGTCAGCAGCCGCCGGAAGCCGGGGACGTCCGACCGGGCGCCGGGGTCGGTGCCGGCCGGCGCCAGCAGCAACCGCCCGCGCACCCGCGCCCGGCTCCCCGCGGCGTAGCCGGGGTAGCCCAGCGCGGCGGTCGTCCAGCCGCGGGCCCGGGCGCGCTCCGAGAGCACCCGGAGGAGACGGGTCTTCGTGCGGTAGGCGAGCGCGAGCACCCGCAGCGACCAGCTCGCGGGAGCGGCGGACGGGTCGGGCACGGACACCTCCGATCGGGCCTGCGCCGACCGTACTGACCCGGCCGCCGGGCCGCAGTCCGGCGCCGCGGGGACGCCCCCGCGCGTCGGTGACGGAGCGTGACGGACGCGCCCAACCCCATCCGCGACCGCGCGCCGCGCCGTCGCCAGCAGGAGTCGTGCCCTCCCTTGCCGTGTCGCCCGCGCGGCACCATGCTGCCGGTACACCGCCGCCGGAGCCGACCGCCTCACCAGGGGCGTCGACCCCGGCCCCAGCACACGAGGCGCACGCGCCCGACCCCAGGAGGAGCCGGTGACAGTGACCCAGGAACGGACCAGCAGGACCGGCGACAAGCTCTCCGGCAGGGTGGCCTTCGTCACCGGCGGGACCCGGGGGATCGGCGCGGCCATCTGCCGCAGCATGGCCGCCCAGGGCGCCGACGTCGCCGCCGGCTACAGCGGCAACGACGAGGCCGCCGAGCGCTTCCGCAAGCAGTTCTGCGGCGACTTCCCCGACCAGGGCTTCTCCGTGCACAAGGGCGACATCGCGAACGCCGACGACTGCCGGCGCACCATCGCCGAGGTCATCGAGAAGCACGGCCGGCTCGACGTCCTGGTCAACAACGCGGGCATCACCGTCGACCGCACCGTGCTGAAGATGACCGACGACGACTGGCGCCGGGTCATCGACGTCAACCTGTCCGGGGCCTTCTACCTGTCGCAGGCCGCGCTCAAGCACATGCTCGAGCGCGGCAGCGGCCGGATCGTGATGATCTCGTCCGTCATCGGCGAGATGGGCGGCATCGGGCAGTCCAACTACGCCTCGGCCAAGGCCGGGCTGCTGGGCCTGACCAAGACGCTGGCCCGCGAGGCCGCGATGCAGGTGCAGCGCTCCGGCAAGACCGACGGCCTGGGCATCACGGTCAACGCCGTCACCCCCGGCTACACCGCCACCGAGATGCTCGGGACGGTGCCGGACAAGGTCCTCGAGGGCCTCAAGGCGAAGATCCCGATCGGCCGGCTCGGCGAGCCGGAGGAAGTCGCCCGCGTCGTGCACTTCCTCGCCGCCGACGCCTCCGGCTACATCACCGGGCAGGTCTGGGGGGTCAACGGCGGCATGGACATGTAGCCGCAGCCGCTGCGCCAGTCACTCAACGAGGAGGGGAACCGGGTGTTCGACCGCATCGCCGTCGTCAACCGTGGAGAGCCCGCGATGCGGCTCATCCGTGCGGTGCGGGAGCTGGACGCCGAGCACGGCACCCGCACCCGCGTCATCGCCCTGCACACCGAGGCCGAGCGGCGGGCGACCTTCGTGCGCGCCGCCGACGAGGCGGTGCTGCTGGCCGACACCGGCGCCGGCACGCCTTACCTCGACCACGCCGAGCTGGGCCGGGCCCTGCGGGCCAGCCGCGCAGACGCGGCGTGGGTGGGCTGGGGCTTCGTCGCCGAGGACCCCGCCTTCGCCGAGCTGTGCGCCGACCTCGGGGTGACCTTCGTCGGGCCGTCGCCGGAGGCGATGCGGCTGCTCGGCGCGAAGATCGAGGCCAAGGTGCTGGCCGAGAAGGTCGGCGTCCCGGTCGCGCCGTGGAGCCACGGCCCGGTCGACGGGCCGGACGACGGCCGGCGGCACGCCGAGACCATCGGCTACCCGCTGATCGTCAAGGCCCGCAGCGGCGGCGGCGGTCGCGGGATCCGCGTCGTCCGCTCGCCCGACGAGCTCGACGAGGCGCTGGACCGCACGCGGACCGAGGCGCAGCGGACCTTCGGCGACCCGGTCGTGTTCATGGAGCGGCTGGTCGAGGGCGGCCGGCACGTCGAGGTGCAGGTCATCGCCGACCAGCACGGCACCGTCTGGGCCCCCGGGGTGCGCGACTGCTCGGTGCAGCGCCGCAACCAGAAGGTCGTCGAGGAGTCCAGCTCGCCGGCGCTCAGCCCGGAGCAGGACGCCGCGCTGCGCGAGTCCGCCATCGCGCTGGTCCGCGCGGCGGGCTACGTCGGCGCGGGCACCGTCGAGTTCCTGTACCAGCCCGAGGAGCAGCTCACCACGTTCCTCGAGGTCAACACCCGGCTGCAGGTCGAGCACCCGGTGACCGAGGCGACCACCGGCCTGGACCTGGTGAAGCTGCAGCTCCACGTGGCCGCCGGCGGCCGGCTCGAGGGCGACCCGCCCCCGGCCACCGGGCACGCCGTCGAGGCGCGGCTCACCGCCGAGGACGCCGAGCAGGGCTTCGCGCCCGCGCCCGGCCGGGTCGAGCTGCTGCGGATGGCGAGCGGCCCCGGCATCCGCGTGGACACCGGGCTGAGCGTCGGCGACGCCGTCCCCCCGCAGTACGACTCGATGATCGCCAAGGTCATCGCCTGGGGCCGGGACCGGCCGGAGGCGCTCGCCCGGCTGCGCTGCGCCCTCCGGGAGACCACCGTCGTGCTCGCCGGCGGGACGACGACCAAGTCCTTCCTGCTCGACCTCCTCGACCGCCCGGAGGTCGTCGGAGGCACGGCCGACACCGGGTGGCTCGACCGCGCCGAGACGGTCCCGGCCCGCCCGGCCGGCAACGCGTGGGTGGCGCTGGTGCAGGTGGCGCTCGACCTGGCCGAGGCCGAGGTGGAGCAGGAGCGGCTGGCGTTCCTGGCGTCCGCCCGCGGCGGCCGGCCGCGCGCGCCGCACGAGGTCGGCCGCACCATCGAGCTCGGCATGCGCGGGCAGGTGTACCGGCTGACGGTCGCCACCGTGGACCACGACCGGCACCGCGTCGGGCTCGACGGCCGGGTCGTCGACGTCGAGGTCGACCGGCTCGGCCCCCTGGAGAGCCACCTCACCGTCGGCGGACGGCGGTACTCCGTGGTCGCCGCCGAGGCGCCCGGGTCCTCCCTCGTCGAGGTGGACGGCGAGACGCACCGGGTGGGCCGGGACGTGGGCGGGGTGGTCCGCGCGCCCGCGCCGGCCGTCGTCGTCGCCGTCCGCGTCGCGCCGGGCGACGAGGTCGAGGCCGGCCAGCCGGTCGCCGTCCTCGAGAGCATGAAGATGGAGACGGCGGTCCGGGCGCCGTTCGCCGGCCGGGTCCGCGAGGTGCGGGCCGCGGTCAACAGCCAGGTCGACGCGGGTGCCCCGCTGCTCGCCCTCGACCGCGTCGGCGGCGACGTCGAGGAGGCCCAGGGCGAGCGGGTGGCCCTGCCGGGCGCGGACGAGGTGTCGGACGGCGACCCGCGGGCCCGGGCACTGGCCCGGCTGGCCTCGCTGCGGGCGCTGGTCACCGGCTACGACGTCAGCGGCGCGCACGCCAAGCAGCTGGTCGCCGAGTACGCCGCGGCCCGCGACGAGCTGCCCGTCGACGACGCGGAACTGCTGAGGGCCGAGCTCGACGTCCTGGTCACCTTCGCCGACATCTCCGACCTCTCCCGCAACCGGCCGGCCAGTGCGGAGGAGGAGGCGGACACCCAGGTCCACAGCCCGCGGGAGTACTTCCACGCCTACCTGCACTCGCTCGACGTGGAGCGGGAGGCGCTGCCGGAGGCATTCCGCGCCCGGCTGCGGCGGGCGCTGGCCCACTACGGCGTCGAGGACCTCGAGCCGAGCGCCGCACTGACCGAGGCGGTGCACCGGGTCTTCCTCGCCCAGCAGCGCGTCGGCGAGCAGTTGCCCGCCGTCTCCGCCCTGCTGGACCGCTGGCTGGTGGCCGACCGGCTGCCCGACGGACCGGCGCGGGCCGAGGTGGGGGAGGTCCTCGACCACCTGGTCGTCGCCACCCAGTTGCGCCACCCCGCGGTCGGCGACCTGGCCCGCGCCGTCCGGTACCGGCACTTCGAGGAGCCAGTGCTCCTCGCGGCCCGGCAGGAGGTCCTCGACCGGGCGTCGCGGCTGCTCGACGAGCTCGACGAGGCCGGTGCGCGCGGCGACACCGCGGAGAGCATGGGCCGCATGGAGGCGCTGGTCGCCAGCCCCGAGCCGCTGGTGCGGCTGCTGGCGCAGCGGTCCGGCCGGCCGACCGCCGTCCCGGACCCGGTGCTCGAGGTCCTCACCCGCCGCTACTACCGCAGCCGTGACCTGGAGGACGTCCGCTCGACGCTGCTCGACGGGGACACCTGCGTCAGGGCGGAGTTCGACCTGCACGGCCACCGGCTGCACCTGCTGGCGCTGATGACCGACGAGGCGCGGCTGTCGGACGCGGTGACCTCGGTGGCCGGCGCGCTGGCCGACGTCGCCGACCCGACGCAGGTCGTCGTCGACCTCTACGTGAACTGGCCCGACCGCCCCGCGGACGACGACGAGGTCTCCGAGCGGCTGCGCGGGCTGCTCGAGGGCATCCCGGCGCTGCGCACGGGCCGCCGGGTCACCGTCACGGTGTGCACGCCGGAGGGGGAGGTCGAAACGGTCACCTTCCGGCCGACCCCGGACCGGGCGGCCCTGGCGGAGGAGCGCGTCATCCGCGGCCTGCACCCGCTCACCGCGCAGCGCCTCGACATCTGGCGGCTCAAGGAGTTCGACGGCGAGCGCGTGCCGTCGCCCGAGGACACCTACCTGCTGCACATCACGGCGAAGGAGAACCCGAACGACGAGCGGTTCATCGCCATGGCCGAGGTCCGCGACCTGACCCCGGTGCGCGACGAGCACGGCGAGGTCGTCGGCTTCCCGACGATCGAGCGGCAGCTCACATCCTGCCTGGACGGCCTGCGGCGGGCGCAGTCGCAGCGGCGGTCCCGGCGGCCGCTGGAGAACAACCGCATCCACCTGTACGCCTGGCCGTCGATCGAGGTGCCGCTGGCCGAGGTGGCGGAGTTCGCGCGGACCGCCGCCCCCCTGACCTACGGCGCCGGCCTGGACCAGATCGTGCTCCTGGCCCGGCTGCAGGAGGAGGGCGGCCCGCCGCGCGACGTGGCGCTGCGCTTCTCCGCCCGTCCGGGCACCGGGGTGCAGATGCGGGTCACCGACCGCCCGACCGAGCCGCTCAGGGTCCTGGACGACTACACCGCGAAGGTGCTCAGCTCCCGGGCCCGCGGCGCTCCCTACCCGTACGAGCTGGCCCCCCTGCTGGCCGGGCCGGACGGCTCGTTCGTCGAGCACGACCTGGATGGCGACGGCCGGCTCACGCCCGTCGAGCGCCCACCCGGGCAGAACAAGGCCGGCATCGTCGTCGGCCTGGTGACCACGCCGACGCCGCGCTACCCGGAGGGCATGACCCGGGTGGCCATGTTCGGCGACCCGACCAAGGCCCTGGGCACCGTCGCCGAGCCGGAGTGCGCGCGGGTCGTCGGGGCGCTGGACCTGGCGCAGGAGCGGGGCATCCCGGTCGAGTGGTTCGCGCTGTCGTCGGGCGCGCGGATCTCCATGGACAGCGGCACCGAGAACATGGACTGGGTGTCGCGCGCGCTGCGCCGGATCATCGAGTTCACCCAGGCCGGGCACGAGATCAACGTCGTCGTCACCGGGATCAACGTCGGCGCCCAGCCGTACTGGAACGCCGAGGCCACGATGCTCATGCACACCAAGGGCATCCTGGTCATGACGCCGGACAGCGCGATGGTGCTCACCGGCAAGCACTCCCTGGACTACTCCGGCGGGGTGTCGGCCGAGGACAACTTCGGCATCGGCGGCTACGACCGGGTGATGGGCCCCAACGGCCAGGCGCAGTACTGGGCGCCGGACCTCAACGGCGCGCTGGACGTGCTGTTCCGGCACTACGACCACGCCTACCGCGCGCCCGGGGAGCGCTGGCCGCGGCCGGCGCAGAGCGAGGACCCGCGCGACCGGGACGTGCGCTCCTTCCCGCACACGCACCCCGACAGCGAGTTCACCACGGTCGGCGACGTCTTCTCGGCCGAGACCAACCCCGAGCGCAAGAAGGCCTTCGACATCCGGACGGTCATGCGCGCGGTCACCGACCAGGACCACCCGGTCCTCGAGCGGTGGGCCGGGATGGCCGACGCCGACACCTCCGTCGTCCTCGACGCCCACCTCGGCGGCCACCCGGTGTGCGTCCTCGGGGTGGAGTCCCGGCCGATCCCGCGGCGCGGCAGCCACCCGGCCGACGGGCCCGACCAGTGGACGGCGGGGACGCTGTTCCCGCGCTCGTCTAAGAAGACCGCCCGCGCCATCAACGCGGCCAGCGGCAACCGGCCGCTGGTGGTCCTGGCCAACCTCTCCGGCTTCGACGGCTCACCGGAGTCGCTGCGCAACATCCAGCTGGAGTACGGCGCGGAGATCGGCCGGGCGATCACCAACTTCGACGGCCCGATCGTCTTCTGCGTCGTGTCCCGCTACCACGGCGGCGCCTTCGTCGTCTTCTCCGGCACCCTCAACGACAACATGGAGGTCCTCGCCGTCGAGGGCTCCTACGCGTCGGTGATCGGCGGCGCGCCCGCCGCCGCGGTGGTGTTCTCCCGCGAGGTCGACAAGCGCACCGCCGCCGACCCGCGGCTACGGGAGCTGGAGGCCGCGATCGCCGCGGCCGACGCCGTCGAGCAGGCCCACCTCCGGTCGCAGCTGGCGACCGTCCGCACCGCCGTCCGCTCGGAGAAGCTCGGCGAGGTGGCCGCCGAGTTCGAGGCGGTCCACGACATCGAGCGCGCCCGCCGGACGGGCTCGGTGCACGCCATCATCCCCGCCGCCGAGCTGCGGCCGCGCCTCATCGCCGCCGTCGAGCGCGGCATGGAGCGCGCGGCCACGACCTGACCACCCCGTCATGAGAGGACTCCTGTGAACGCGTTCGTCCTGAACCGGCACGGCCGCATGGTGTTCCCGTCGAACGTCATGCCCGAGCTGGACTTCTCCACCATGGAGTCGCTGGAGCAGCTCGACAGCGTCATCCGCCGGGACTTCGAGACCAAGGCCCCCAGCGGCACCGAGATCCTGGAGCGGTTGCGGACGGGTGCCTACGCCACTCGCTTCGACCTGATGCGGGACATGGCGCTGAACCTGTTCTGGGCCAACCGCTTCTCGATCACCATGTACGACAAGCGGCCCACCCGCTGGGCCGACGTGCCCCGGTCGCGGTCGGACGTGTTCCTCCCCGTGCTGGAGCCCTGGGAGGACGGCGAGACCAAGATCGCTGCGGTGGAGGAGGCCTACCCGCAGCTGCCGTCCAAGTGGGACGAGGGCTGCGAGGACCGGATCTTCGACGTCCTGTTCGACGTCTACGGCCACCGGAAGCACCACGCCTCGACGCTGCCGGCGCTCAAGCCCACCGTCGCGGAGTTCCTGGAGGAGCCGGGGAACCTGACCTTCCGGCTGCCGGACTACGACCCGGACTACCCGGTCTACGACTACACCGACATCCTCGACGTCTCCGAGGACGTGCCGGAGCTCGAGGCGCTGCACCGCTGGGCGATGGTGCTGCACAACCAGTACCCCTGGGACCGGTCGAAGATGGAGCTGACCCGGGCTGCCGACCTCAAGGACGACGACTACGTGGTCGCCTTCCACCCACGGGACAAGGAGGTGCGGGCCTTCCTGCGCCGGCTGCAGACCGGTGCCGAGCCGCGGCACGTCGCGGGGCCCCGGGAATCCCGGCCGCCGGTGCGGCCCTACCCCGAGCTCGACGTGCGGCAGCGCTTCTCGGTGCAGCCGCGGATCGAGGCGCTGGCCGCGGTGCACGGCGACCAGGTGTGCAGCAACGACGACCTGATCCGCAATACGGCCTACAACTGGTCGCCGATGAGTGCCGACGAGATCTCGTCCAAGACCGGCATCGAGCAGCGCGAGTACAGCTCGCTGCCGCTGGAGGACCTCGCCCTCGAGGCCGCCGAGGCGGCGCTGGACAAGGCCGGTCGCCAGCCGGAGGAGATCGGCGGCGTGCTGGTCTGCACCTGCACCAGCTCCCGGCTCATCCCGTCGCTGGCCACCTACCTCTGTGGCCAGCTCGGCATGCACCAGGTCTACGCCGCGTACGACATCATCGCCGCCTGCGCGGGCATGCCCTACGGCGTCGCCGACGCGGTGCGGATGGTGCAGGAGGTCGAGCGGCCGGTCCTCGTCGTCTGCGTGGAGAAGTTCTCCGACAAGATCGGCAACGTCCGGACCTCGCGGATGATCTTCGGGGACGGCGCGGCGGCGCTGGTGATCGGCCCGGCTCCCGAGGGCACGGACGGCGACATCGACTACATGAAGACCTACGCCAGCGGCCCGGCCAGCGAGGTCAACTCGATCCTCTGGCCCAACCCCGAGTTCGACAACAACATCACGGTGTTCGGCCCGCAGGTCAAGGCGCTGGCCGGCCGCTACCTGTCCCAGATGATCGACGAGCTGGGGCAGCTGCCGGCCCCGGACGGCCGGGACGGGTCGCTGATGGACGCGATCGACCTCATCGTCCCGCACCAGGCGAACAAGACGATGGTGATCGGCCTGGCCGAGCGGGCCGGGCTGACCGCCGACCAGCTCTACTTCAACATCGAGAAGGTCGGCAACACCTCCTCGGCGAGCATCCCGCTGGCCATCCACGACGCCGTGCGCGACGGGGTGATCAGCGAGCCGGTGCGGGTCTTCGCGCCGGGCTTCGGTGCGGGCGCCGTCGCCGGGTACGCCGTGATGCGGGTCGACCCGGCGGTGGTCGCCGTCCAGGGGTCCACCGCGCCGCACGAGCACGGTGCCGAGATGCCCGCCCCCTCGTCGTCGGGTGGGACCGAGACGGCGTCGGAGGGCATGCGGGAGGCGTTCGGCTGAGCACCCGCACGGTGTGCGGCGCGGACGGGACGCCGCTGCGCGCCTGGAGCAACGACGGGGACGGCGTGCCGGTCCTGCTGTGCAACGGCCTGGGCGCCCCGCCCGCGGCCTGGCCGGGGATCGTCGACCGGGACAGCGGCTTCCGGGTGGTCAGCTGGGCGCACCGCGGCCTGGCCGGCTCGGAGCGGCCGGCCGACCGGGCCCGGGTGCGGGTCGAGGACCACGCCGAGGACGCCCGCGCCGTCCTCGACGCCTTCGACCTGCCGTCGGCGACGGTCGTCGGCTGGTCGCTCGGGGTCAACGTGGCGTTCGAGCTGGCGGTGGAGGAGCCCTCGCGCGTCCGGTCGCTGCTCGCCGTCGCCGGCGTCCCGGGCGGCAGCTTCTCCGCGATGTTCGCCCCCTACGGCGTGCCGCGGCGGCTGCGGGCCCCGGCGGGCCGGCTGAGCAGCCGGCTGCTGCCGGTCGTCGGCCCGCTGCTGCCGGTGCTCGTGGCGAGCCTGCCGCCGTGGCACGAACTGCTGACGCCCGCGGGGGCCCGCGGCCCGGCGCGGGAGGCCACCCACCCGGCCGCGCTGTACCACGTGCTGCACGAGTTCTCCCGGCACGACTGGCGCTGGTACCGGCACCTGGCGCTGGCCGTCGCGGAGCACGCGCCACTGGACGTCGCGGCGGTGGACTGCCCGGTCACCTTCGTGGCCGGCCGCTACGACACCCTGGTCGACACGGCCGACGTCCGGGCGGCGGCCCGGGCGGTGCCGGGCGCGCGGCTGCGCACGCTCGCCGGCACCCACTTCGTGCCGCTGCAGTACCCCGAAGTGATGCTCGAGGAGCTGCGGGCGCTGGTGGCCCGGGAGCCCGCCCGCCCGTAGGCGCGGGCTCCCGGGGCCGTCCCTACGCCCCGCTCGGCACCCGGTCCCGGACGTAGGAGCCGGGCGCCGGCTCCAGGGGCGGGTGGGCCGCGCTGCCCAGCGCCTCCGGTGCGGGCACCTCGTCGCCGGAGCGCTCGATCGCCCACTCCGACCACGGCTCCCACCAGCTGCCGGTGTGCTCCTCGGCCGCCGCGCGCCAGGCGTGCGGGTCCGGCCCGGGCTCCCCGCCGGTCCAGTACTTCGCCCGGGGGTTGCCGGGCGGGTTGACCAGGCTCTGGATGTGCCCGCTGTGGCTGAGCACGAACGTGCTCGGCCCCGACAGCAGCTGGGTGGTCCGGTAGCAGCCGTACCACGGGGTGATGTGGTCGGTGAGCGCGCCGGTGACGAACGTGGGGAGGGTGATCCGGCTCAGGTGGACCGGTGTCCCCAGGACCCGCAGCGCGCCCGGCCGGACCAGCGCGTTGTGCCCGAAGACGTCGAGGAACTGCTCGTGCAGCCGGGCCGGCAGGTTCGTCCCGTCGGCGTTCCAGGCGAGGATGTCGAAGGCGGGCGGGTCCTCGCCCATGAGCCACTGCTGCACCAGGTAGTTGAAGATCAGGTCGTCCGGGCGCATCCAGGTGAACATCGACCCCATTTGCCGGGCGGAGATGACGCCCCGCCGGCTGGAGTTGCGCCGGGCGACCTCCAGCATCCGCGGCCCGGAGAAGGCCCCGAGCGGGGCCCGGCTCGAGAAGTCGAGCAGGGTCACCGCGTAGCCGGCGGCGTGCACCCGGTCGTCGCCGGTCGCGGCGAGGTGGTTGAGCGCCGTCGTCATGATCTGGCCGCCGGCGCAGAGGCCGAGCGTGGTGACGTCGGGCGCCCCGGTGACCTCCCGGGCCACGTCGACCGCGGTGACGACGCCCTGGGAGTACTCGTCGAGGCCCCACTCGGACTGCTCCCGGGTGGGGTTGCGCCAGCTGATCATGAAGACCTGCAGGCCGCGGCTGACCGCGTACTCGACCAGGCTGCGGCCGGGCCGCAGGTCGAGGAAGTAGAAGCGCCCGATGGGCGGCGGCACGATCACCAGCGGCCGCTGCCGGACGCGCGGCGTCGACGGCGCGTACTGGATCACCTCGACGACCTCGTCGCGGTGGACGACCGATCCCGGGGTGACGCCGAGGTCCTCGCCCACGGTGAACGCGCTGCGGTCCACCTGGCGCGGCAGCCCGCCGTTGCGCACGAGGTCGTGCAGCACGTTCCGGAGCCCGCGAGCGACGCTGATCCCGGCGGTGTCGAACGCCCGCTTCAGCGCGGCCGGGTTCCCGACCAGCGTGTTCGTCGGCGCCATGGCGCTGGTGAGCGCGTTGAGCACGAAGCGCACCTGCTCGACCTCGCGCCAGTCGGCGCCGCCGGCCTCGAACTCGCCGACCAGCCGGTCCAGCGACCCCGCCACCGTGAGGTAGGACTGCGCCAGCCGGCGGTACCCGGGGTGCAGCGACCAGGCGGGGTCGGCGAACCGCTTGTCCTTCGGCGAGGGCGCGATGTCGGCGGTGCCCCGGAGGATGCGCACGGTGTCCCGGCCGACGCGGAGGGCCTCGCGCGCCACGGGTCCGGGCTGGGTGAAGGTCGCGACCAGGCCCCGGGCCATGCCCCGCGGGGACGGGATGCCGACGGGCTCGCCGTTCTCGACCAGCGCGGGCGCGCCGGCGTCGTCGAGGGGGATCCGGTCCTCGGCTGCTGCGGGGCGGGGCCTGCCGGATGTGCGGGGACGGGATGGCGTCGTCGTCACGGTGTCTCCGATGTGAGCTGGGTCACAGGCTGCCCGACCGTAACCCGCGGCGCCGGGTCCGGGGTACCTCCGCCGCTGCGACCGGCCCCTCCCGCGACGGCGGGTGCGGAGGTACCGTCCCGGTGTGACGGCCCCGCGGAGGCTGGACGCACCGACGGGTCTGCAGTCCGGCGACCACGCCTGCTGGACGTTCGCCGACGCCGCGGACCTCTCGGCGGCCGTCCTGCCCTTCCTCGACGAGGGACGACGGCTCGGCGAGCAGCTGCTGCTCATCGGGGCGTCGCGCCCGGAGCTGCTGCGGGTCCTGGCGCCCCTCCCCGGACGCGACGAGCTGCTCGCCGACGGGCAGCTGCAGGTGCACGGCACCGACGCGGTGTACGGCTCCGGCGACCGGTTCTCCCCGGAGGACCAGGTGGCGGCGTACCGGACCCTCGTGGCGGAGGCCCGCCAGCGCGGCCGCACCGGCCTGCGGGTGGCCGCCGACGTCACCCCGCGGGCCCGCCACGGGGCCGGTGCGCGGCGGCAGCTGCACGTGTACGAGCACTTGGCCGACGCCATGATGGGTGCCGCCCCCATGACCGCGCTCTGCCTCTACGACGCTGCACTGGGGGACGACGTGCTCGGCCCGGTCACCCTGCTCCACCCCGACCAGCACTCCGGCTCGGAGGCCCTCGCCCACCTGTCCGGGCGGGGCCTGTCGCTGTCGCTGCACGGCGAGGTCGACGTCACCCTGGCCGACGACCTGCTTCGGGCACTCGTCGACGTCGCCTGCGACGCCCCCGGGGAGGTCGTGCTCGACCTCTCCGCCCTCCGCTTTCTCGACGTCGCCGGCGCCCGCGCGCTGGCCCGTGCCACCCGGCTGCTCCGCGGGGCGGACGTGCACCTGCGGCTGGTGGGGGCTCCGCGGACGGCCGCCCGCTGCCTCGCCCTGTTCGGCCTCGGCGGCGGGGACGTGGTGCCGGAGTGAGCGACGTCCGCCCCACCGGCGACTGGGACGGCACGGCCCTCGCCCACGAGGCCTTCGTGTTCGGCGCCGACCAGGAGCTCGTCGACCGGGTGGTGCCGTTCGTGCTCGAGGGCTTGTCCCGCGGGGAGCCGGTGCTCGTCGTCGCCGGCGAGCGCGTCCGGTCGCTGCTCGCCGGCGAGCTGGGCCCGGACCTGGACCGGTTGACGGCCTTCACCGCCGCGGAGACCTGGTGGCGGGGCGGGCACCGCACGCTACACGCCTACGACCGGGACCTCCGCGCCCTGCAGGCCGTGGCGCCGACGTGGCGGCTCGCCGCGGAGCCGACCTGGCTGGCGCGGGACGACGGGCGGGAGTGGAGCCGGTTCGAGGCCGTCGCCAACCGCTGCTACGCCGCCCTGCCGTACTACAGCCTGTGCCTGCACGACCGGGAGCGGCTGCCGGAGCCGGTGCTCGACGCGGTGGCCCGCACCCACCCGCTCACCTGGGGCGGCTCGGCACCGGTTCCCGCACCGGCCTACGAGGACCCGGAGCGCTTCCTCCGGTCGGTGCACCCGGCGTGGGACCGGCGCCCGGCGCGGGCCGCCGTCGCGGCGCTGACGACGCCACGGGAGGCGCGCCGCGCGGTCTCGGCGGCGGCGCTCGACTGGTGGCCGGCGCGGGTGGGCGAGGTCGTCCAAGCGGCCCACGAGCTGGTGCTCAACGCGTTGCGCGTGGCGCCGTTCGTCGAGGTCTCCTCCTGGACCGACGAGGGCACCCTCGTCGTCGAGGTCGCCGACTCCGGGCCGGGCCTGCCGGACGAGACCCTCGGCTACGTCCCACCGCCCACGAAGCCCGACAGTCCCCGGGGGATGTGGCTGGCATGGAGCCTGGCCGACGACGTGGCGGTCGACTCCCACCCCGCCGGCACCGCCGTCCGGCTGTTCTTCCACCACCGCTGAAGGAGGACCAGCCTTCCCCCCGTGAAGGACCCCCTTGCCCCCCAGGCTCGCGGCGGGGCCCTGCAAGGGGGCCGTCAGGGCTCGGCGCGGGCCCCTGAAGGGTGGCCGGACGGTGGGTCCTCAGACGAGGACGCGGCGGCCCGAGCGGGGGTCGGCAGCCTCGGCGGCGAGCAGGATCCGGCGGGCCGGGCGGAAGCGGCCCTCGCGGAGGCGCCGGGCCCGCTCCGGGTCGACCCGGGCCAGCTCGGCGGCGGCGGCGAGGTCGTGGGCGTTGTCGGCCAGCATGACCAGCCGGCCGAGCGGGTGGGCCGCGGCCCGGCGGACCAGGCCGGCGATGTAGGGCTCACCCGGCCGCCGGGTGACCGCGTCGATCGCCTCGACGACGACCTCGGGCACGCCGAGCGCGCGGAGCCCGTCGAGGTCGTGCCGGCGGGTGGGGTCGGGGTGGTCGCGGGTGTGCCGGACGACGTCCTTCAGCGCGCCGGCCATCTCCGCGTAGGGGCCGTGGGGGCGCAGCGCCTCGGCGACCGGCCGCAGGTGGGCGAGGTAGTGGTCACGGCCGTGCTCGTCGACCTGGCCCTGGTGCGCGTGCAGCGCGAGCAGGTGCGCGTCGGGAACGGTGAACCCCACGGTCCGAGGCTAGGCGCTGGTCCCGGCGTATGCGCGACACCCGTCCCACCGGCCCCCGTCGACCGGCGGGACCTCAGTCCACGACTACCTCGTCGCGCACGCGCATGCGCTCACCGACGAACCCGCCGACGGCGGTGACGAGCGAGACGGCGATCAGGAGGGTCGCGGGCACCCAGGGGTCGTCGCCGATGCTGCTGGTCATGGCGGTCGCGATGAAGGGGAGGAACCCGCTGAGCGCGCCCGCGATGTTGTAGGCCAGTGCCACCCCGCTGTAGCGGTAGCGGGCGGGGAACAGCTCGGCCAGCAGGGCGCCGGTCACCGCGTACGCCACCGAGAGGGCGGCGATCCCGACCGAGATCGCGAGCACGACGGCGACCGGCGAGCGCGTCGTCAGCAGGGCGAAGACGGGCAGTGCCAGGACGGCGCTGGAGAGGCCACCCCAGAACGTCACCCGGCCCGGGCCGAGGCGGTCGGCTATCCGGCCGAACAGGACGATGACGCCGATCTCGACCACGGCAGCCACGAGCGTGGCGTTCACCATGAGGGTGCGGGACAGGCCGAGGGTGTCCACGCCGTAGCTGATCGCGAACGTGGTCAGCACGTAGAACCCGCCGACGCCGAGGAACGCCGCCGCGATGGCGACGAGCAGGCGTCCCCAGGCGTGGGTGAAGACCTCCCCGGCCGGGATCTTCGGCCGGTCGGACTCCTGGGCGAGCATCTGGTCGAAGACCGGTGACTCCTCGACGCGGCGGCGGATGTAGAAAGCGATGACGAGCAGGGGGAAGGCCGCGAGGAAGGGCAGCCGCCACCCCCACGAGTCGAAGCTCTCGTCGGGGAGCAGCAGCACGAGCGCGAAGGCGCCCGAGGACATCAGCGTGCCCACCGGCGAGCCGAGCTGGGGGAGGGCGGCGTAGCGGCCGCGCTGGTCCGGCGGGGCGTGTTCGACGGCCAGGGTTACCGCGCCGCCCCACTCCCCGCCGACGGCCACGCCCTGCGCGAGGCGCAGCAGCACGAGCAGGGCCGGCGCGGCGACGCCGATGGCCGCGAAGTCGGGCAGCAGGCCGATCAGCCCGGTCGCCACGCCGATCATCACCACCGTGATCAGCAGCGCGGGACGGCGGCCGATGCGGTCGCCCACCGCTCCGAAGACGACCGCCCCCACCGGGCGGGCCACGAAGCCGACGCCGAAGGTGGCGAAGGCCGCCAGCGTCGCCGCCGTGGGGTCCAGCGTGCTGAAGAAGAGCCGGTTGAAGACCAGGGCGGCAGCGGTGCCGAAGAGGAAGTAGTCGTACCACTCCAGGGCCGTGCCGACGAAGGCGGCGAAGGCGACCCGGCGGGCGTCCTGGCCGCTCACGTGCGCGGGGGTGTCCACCATGCGGGCGGCGGCCGCCGCGCCGGGCGACGAGCCGGTCGGATCGCTCATGCCTGCCTGCCTCGCGGATCGGGGGTGGGGGAGGGGTCCCGGCCCGTGAACGGGCCGGTGTCGTGCACGGGTGCCCCGGCGAGCAGCGTCGCCAGGACACCGATGGCGCCGATCCGGTCGGGGTCGACGCGCAGCGGGTCGTCGTCCAGCAGCACCAGGTCGGCGACCTTGCCGCGGGCGACGCTGCCGCGGGTCCGCTCGTCGTGGCTGGCCCACGCCTCGTCGAGGGTGTAGGCCCGCAGTGCCTGGGCGGCGCTCACGCGCTCGTCGGCCCCGATCACCGCCCCGCCGGACGACAGGCGCTCGACCATGGACTGCATCCCGAGCAGCGGGGCACCGGGGGCCACCGGCCGGTCGGAGCTGCCGGGCACGCGCAGCCCGGCGTCCAGGAACGAGCGGTGCCGGTAGAGCCAGTCGGCGCGCCGGGGCCCCACCGCGGCGGCCATGGTGTCCCCGATCGCGTACAGGAAGCGCGGCTGGGGGACGGGGACCACGCCCAGGTCGGCGAAACGGGCGAGCTGGTCGGGACGGACCAGGCCGGCGTGCTCGACGCGATGGCGGACGTCGGCGCGCGGGTGAACCCGGGTGGCCTCGGCGAAGCTGTCCAGCGCCAGCTCCACGGCGTCGTCACCGATGGCGTGCGCGGCCACCCGCCACCCGGCGCGGTGCGCGTCGACGACCAGGCGGCGCATGACGTCCGGGTCGTCCTGGAACACCGCGGTCCCGTGGTCGCAGAAGGGCTCGGACAGCGCGGCCGTGCGCCCGATCAGCGACCCGTCCAGCCAGATCTTCATGGGGCCCAGCCGCAGCCGGTCGTCGCCGAAACCGGTGCGCAGCCCGAGGTCCAGCCCCACGTCGATGCCGTCGGCGGGGTGCGCCCGGAGGCGGTGCAGGGTGTCGCTGGCGACCATCAGCTCGACGCGGGTCCGCAGCAGCCCCCGGTCCCGGGCGAGCAGGTAGGCGGCCGCCTCCACCGGCGAGCGGCCGAGCAGGCCCAGGCCGATGCCGGCCTCGACGACGTGGGTCAGCCCCTCCGCGGCGTAGACCTCGCTCGCCCGGCCGAGCGCCGTCGCGACCTCCTCCACCGGGTACGGCTTCACGAGGTCGTCGACGAGCGCCTGTGCGCGCTCCTGGAGCAGCCCCGTGGGCTCCCCGGACCCGTCGCGGACGACGACGCCGCCCTCCGGCTCCTCCGCACCGCCGTGCAGGACGCCGCAGCGTCGCAGCACCTCGCTGCTCACCACGCTCATGTGGCCGGAGCGGTGCTTGAGCCACACCGGTCGTCCCCCGCCGGCCCGGTCCAGCAGGGAGCGGTCGGGGTGGGCGCCCATGACTGTGTCGTCGTAGCCGGAGCCGACGACCCACGCGTCCGCGGGGAGTCGGGCGGCGTCCCGGGCCACGGCGTCCTCGAGAGCGGCCAGGTCGCCGGTCGCGGACAGGTCGATCTCGCCGAGCGACTGGCCGAACCAGGCCATGTGGTTGTGCGCGTCCCCGAACCCGGGGACCACCACGGCACCGTCCCCGTCGACGACCGACCGGGCGGGCAGGTCCACGACCTCCTCGTCGAGTCCGACGATCCGGCCGCCGAGGACGCCGACGGCGGACGCCGTGGGGCGGGCGTCGTCGACGGTGTGCACGAGCACGTCCCTCAGCAGCAGGTCCAGCACGGTCGCTCCGTTCAGGCCAGGTGGTGCAGGCGGGTTAGGGGCAGGTCGGACGCACGGTGGACGGGGACGGGACGCCCGTCCACGAGGACGGGACCCGGCTCCGTCGGCACGGTGACCGCGGGCAGGGCGGCGTTGGCGACCATGTCCGCGCTCGTCAGCCCGCGGCTCGCTCGGATGGCGGCGTAGCGCACGCCCTCGGGCAGCGCCCGGCGCGCGTCCGGGTCCGCGAGGCACTGCTCGGAGACGAACACCCGCGAGAGCCGGCGCGGCGCGGCCCCGAGGCCGCCGAAGTACGGCCGCAGCACGCGCGGCTGGGTCAGCCGGGTCGAGCCGGAGCCGGAGCCCGAGGTCCCCCAGGCGACGAAGCCGGACTTGAGGACCAGCTCCGGCGCGGTCCCGAAGGTCGCCGGGTGCCACAGCACGACGTCCGCGAGCCGCCCGGGCGCGAGGGAGCCCACCTCGTGCGCCATGCCGTGGGCGATGGCCGGGTTGACGGTGACCTTGGCCAGGTAGCGGAGCACCCGCTCGTTGTTGACGTGCTCCGGCCCGGCCTGACCGGCGAGGTGCGCCTGCACGTGGGCCAGCTGCCAGGTGCGCCGGGCGGTCTCCGCGATCCGGCCCATGCCCATCGAGTCGGAGTTCACGATGCTGATGGCGCCCAGGTCGTGCAGCGCGTTCTCCGCGGCGATGCCGTGCTCGCGCACGCGGCTGGAGGCGATGGAGACGTCGCTGTCGATGCCGCGGTGCCCGCGGTGGACCGTCAAGGTCATGGGCAGCAACTCGTCGACGGTGGCACCGGTCAGCGGCAGCGTTGGTGTGGTCGATGAGGTCAGGACGTGTGCCTCGCTCACCACCTGCAGCAGGTCGGCGTGCCCGCCGCCGCCCTCGACGTGGTAGGCGTGCACGGTCCGGCCGCGGGTGGCCGACAGCGTGTCGGCCAGGGCGCCGGACTCGTTGAGGGTGTCGGTGTGGAGGGCCACGGGCAGGTCGACGTCGTCGGCGACACCGAGGCAGGTGTCCACGATGCGCGGCGTCGCGCCCCAGTCCTCGTGGATCTTGAACCCACCGGCCCCCGCGAGGACGGCGCGCTCGAGCAGCTCGGGAGACGAGGTGGAGCCCCGGGCGAGGAAGGCCGCGTTGACCGGGGTGTCCCGCCAGGCGTCGATGAGCGTGTGCAGGTTCGGAGCGGGGTTGGCGCCGACGTCCCACACGCCGCCGATGCCCATGCCCACGAGTGAGGTCACCCCGGCGGCCAGTGCTGCGGGCGCGACCTCGGGGCTGGACAGGTGCACGTGCGAGTCGACGACGCCCGGGGTGGCGACGAGGCCCTCCCCGGTGATCATCGCGGTATGGGAGTCCACCACCAGCTCCACGCCGTCGGTGGTGTCCGGGTTGCCGGCCCGGCCGACGCCGACGACGCGGCCGTCCTTGATCCCGATGCTGGTCTTGCGCACCCCGATCAGCGGGTCGATCACCACGACGCCGAGCACCACCATGTCCAGGGCACTGTCCCGGGGAGCCCGGCCGGTCACGAGCAGCCCGTCCCGGGCGGTCTTGCCGCAGCCGCCGAGCAGCTCGTCGCCGGGCTCGGTGTCGTCGGCCTCGACGCGCACCCACAGGTCGGTGTCGCCCAGGCGCAGCAGGTCACCGGTGGTGGGGCCGTAGATGCTCGCGTAGCGGGCGCGGGAGAGGCGGCTCACCTCTGACCTCCGCGGGCCACCACGGGCACGACGGAGGTGGTGCCGGGCGGGAACTCCCGGCTGAGACCGGCCGGCAGGTCGAGCCGGAAGCCGCGGACCGCCTCGCGGTCGAGTTCGACCGCCGGGTTGACCTCTTCGAGCGGGAAGTGCGAGGAGATCCACACCGAGCGGTCGCCGCGGTTGGTCACCTCGACGGTGCGACGCGGTCGGCCCGGTGCCAGCTCGACGTCGCCGTCCTGCGCGAGGACGGCGCCGGGACCGGTCGGGTCGGCCGGACCGAAGGGCTCGGGCACGTGCACCAGGGACGTGCCGTGGGGGAACAGCGCCTCCACCTGCAGGCTGGGCACGGTGGTGGCGACCCCGGCGAGCACCTGGCCGGCCGCGACCACGCCCCGGGCCCGCCGGACGACCTCCTGGAGGGGCAGCCCGTCCCACGCCATCTCCAGGACCTCGTCGCAGACCAGGGCGACGGCCTCGGTCGCGCCCAGGCGCGCGCCCCTCGCCAGCCGCCGGCGGGCGAGTTCGGCTGCGCCGAACAGCAGCAGGCGCTCCTGCTCGCGGGGGGTCAGGTGCACCGCGGCCTCCGGTTCCGTGCGGTGGTGGTGTCGAGCCACACGGTGCTCCTGACCTGGACGTCCGGCAATCGGCAGCGTGCGACTGGTCCGCGGCCGTGCCTGACGGTCGTGGTCCCCCGCGCGACCGGCGGTCCCCCGGAGGGCTCGAGGCGCTCGGCATCTACTCCGAGTCGCTGACCGACCTGGCGGCCCTCCCGGACGGCGCGACGGTGGCGATCCCGAACGACCCGACCAACGCCGCCCGGGCGCTGCGGCTGCTCGAGGCCAACGGGCTGCTCACCCTGGCCGACACCGGCGACGCGGCGCCGACGTCGCTGGACGTCGAGGGCAACCCCGAGGACCTGCAGATCTCCGAGGTGGAGGCCGCGCAGGTGCCCCGGTCGCTGGCCGACGTCGACATCGCGGTGATCAACGGCAACTACGCCATCGAGGCCGACCTGGTCCCCGCCGAGGACGCCCTGGCGCTGGAGGAGGCCGAGGGCACCCCCAACGCCAACCTGCTGGTGGTGCGCACCGGCACCCAGGACGACGAGCGCATCCAGCAGCTCGAGGAGCTGCTGCACTCCGACGAGGTCCGCCAGTTCATCGAGCAGACCTACGAGGGCGCGGTCGTCCCCGCGGTGGGGCGCACGGTCACCTCCCCGGGCGCGTTCTCCGACCCCGACGGCCCCGGCCGCGACGGGGAGCCATGTCGGGGCGCGGCCTGTGACGATCCCGCCGTGGCGGATCTGCGCACCCTGCTGGCCGACGTCGCGGCGCGGGCTGCCGAGTACCGGGCCGGCGTCCGGGATGTCGCGGTCTTCCCCCGCGGGGAGCCGGCCGCCGCGGTCCGCGCCGGGCTCGGCTCGCTGCGCGACGAGGGCGCCGATCCGGCCGCCGTCCTGGCGGAGCTGGCCGCGGCTGCCGAGCCGGGGCTGGTCGCCACGACGGGACCGCGGTCCTTCCGCTTCGTGGTCGGCGGCGCCCTGGACTCGGCCACCGCGGCGGACGTGCCGGCCGTGGCGGGAGCCCAGCCGGCGTCCGACGCGGTGACGTACCGGTCCACGACGGAGGCGGACGTCGACCGCGCCGTGCGGGCGGTGGCGGCGGCGTGGGGGGCGCCCGGTGAGCGGGATGGACGGGTCAGCCCCCCTGTGGATCCGCCTCCTCCGCGAACTCCCGGAAGGCGGCGAACGCGCGCGGGCCGTACACGGTGGCCGGACCGCCGTTCATCGCGATGGTGACTCCGAGCGCCTCGGCGACCTCGGACTCGGTCGCGCCGGTGCGGGCGGCGCCGCGGGCGTGCGACGCGATGCACCCGTCGCACTCCTTGCTCACCGCGATGGCGAGCGCGATCAGTTCCTTGGTCTTCTCGTCCAGCGCCCCCGCGGCGTAGGCGGCGGCGTGCATCGTCCGGTAGCCGTCGTAGACCTCGGGGATCGCGCGGCGCAACGCGCGACCCGGTTCGCGGAGCTCGTCCTGGACGGCGTGGCCGTAGCTCATGACGGCATGGTGTCACCGGCTCCACGGTGGCGCCCCCGGTCGCGGACGAGACGGAGACCCCGATGACCGCAGACGCGCAGGCTCCCGACCCGGCCGCGGGGGTCCACGTCGTCGTCGGAGCCGGGGAGCGACCGGCCGGCGCCTCGTGGCCCACCTGCACGCCGCCGGTTTGCGCGTGCGCGCGGTGACCCGCGACGGCCGGGACGTCGGCACACCCGGCGTGGAGACGGCAGCGGCGGACGCCACCGACGGCGAGGGCCTGGCCGCGGACTGCCAGGACGCGGTCGCCGTCTACCACTGCGTCATGCCGGTGCTCGCGCGCTGGACGAGGGACTTCCCCGTGGTCACCGACGCGCTGGTCGACGCCGCGTCCCGGGTCGGCGCCCGTCTGGTGTACGCCGACGACACGTGGATGTACGGGCGGGTCGACGGCCCGATGACCGAGGACACCCCGTGGCGGCCGGTCAGCGCCAAGGGCGTGCTCCGGGCGTGGATCGCCGAGCGGATCCTCTCCGCCGGCGCGGCGGGACGGCTGCCGGTCGGCGTCGTCCGTGCGGGGGAGCTCTACGGGCCCGGCGTCCGGTCGCTCGTCGCCGGCAACGTGTCCCCTCGGCCCTGCGGGGTTGGCCGGTCCAGTGGTTCGGGGACCCCGACCTGCCCCTGACCGTCACGTTCGTCGACGACTTCGCCGCGACCCTGGCCGCCGTCGGGACCAGGGACACCTCCGCCGCGGCGGTGTGGCACGTGCCCCACCCGGGGGTGACCACGGGGCGGGCGCTGGCCGCCGAGGCGTGCCGGCAGGCGGGCACGCGGCTACGGCTCGTGCGGCACGGGAGTGCCCGGATGCGCGTGGTCGGCTCCGTGGTCCCGCTGGCGCGCGAGGGCGCCGAGATGGTCTACCAGTTCGAGCAGCCGTTCGTGGTCGACGGCAGCCGGGCGGCCCGGGCCTTCGGGCTCACCCCCACCCCGTACGAGGAGGGCGTGCGCCGGACCCTGGCCGCGCTGCGGGCCGCCTCGGGTGGCTCTGCACCCGTCGTCGGCCGGCCCTAGGCTGCGGGTCCCGGTCCCGGTCCCGGCCCGGCAGGAGGACCCGTGCGCACCCTGCTCAGCAACTTCCGCAACTTCGCCTTCTCCGGCAGCCTCGTCGACCTGGCCGTCGGCCTGGCGATCGGAGCGGCGTTCGCGACGGTGGTCGAGTCACTCGTGGGCGACATCATCCTGCCGCTGGTCGCGGCGGTCTTCGGGGAGCCGAGCTTCGACGCCCTCGTGCTCACGGTGAACGGCGGGGAGATCCGCTACGGCTCGTTCCTGACGGCGCTGGTCTCGTTCCTGCTGCTGGCCCTCACGATCATGTTCCTGGTGCAGGCCGTCCGACGGGCCACCGGCCGGGAGACCGCCGGGGCGCAGGGCAACCGGGAGTGCGACCACTGCAAGAGCTTCATCCCGGTGGATGCGTCGGTGTGCATGTTCTGCACGCGGGACGTCGACCCGATCGTCTCCTGAGACGCCCCGTCCGCCCGCGGCGGCGTGGCTTCCCGCAGCGCAGCGGGCGGACCAGACTGCCGGGGGGAGCGCGACGACACGGGGCCAGGCCGACGACCGCCAGGGGGACGACGATGCCCGACCACCCGGTACCCGACCCCGGCAGGTCCCTCGAGGGGCCGCTCGCGCCGGTCACCGAGGAGATCACCGCGTTCGACCTGCCCGTGACCGGGACGCTGCCCGCCGAGCTGCACGGGCGGTACCTGCGCAACGGCCCCAACCCGCTGGGCCTCGACGACCCGGTCCAGCACTGGTTCGTCGGTCCCGGCATGGTGCACGGGGTCCGGCTGCGCGACGGCCGGGCCGAGTGGTACCGCAACCGCTGGGTGCGCTCGCGGCAGGTGGCGGAGGCGCTGGGGGAGCGGTGGGCCGGAGGGCCGGTGCACGCCGGCATGGACTTCGCCGCCAACACCCACGTCATCGCGCACGGCGGACGCACGCTCGCCACCGTCGAGGCCGGCGCGTTGCCGTACGAGCTCACCGACGAGCTCGAGACCGTCGGCCCGTGCGACTTCGGCGGCACGCTGCCGGGCGGCTACGCCGCGCACACCAAGCTCGACCGGCAGACGGGGGACCTGCACGCCGTCGCCTACTTCTGGGGCTGGGACCACCTGCAGCACGTCGTCGTGGGCCCCGACGGGCGGGTCAGCAGCACCACCGACGTCCCGGTCGCGGACGGGCCGATGGTGCACGACTTCGCGCTGACCGAGCGGTACGTCGTCCTGCTCGACCTCCCGGTGACCTTCAGCATGGCCGCCGCGACCGCCGGTTCGTCCCTGCCCTACGGGTGGAACCCGGCGCACCCGGCCCGGGTCGGGCTGCTGCCGCGGGAGGGGACCGCCCGCGAGGTCCGCTGGAGCGAGGTCGACCCGTGCTGGGTGTTCCACACGCTCAACGCGTACGACGACGGCGACCGCGTGGTGGTCGACCTGTGCCGCTACGGGGGCTCCTACGACCTGTCGGCCCTGTCCGGGCAGGGCCCGCTGACGCTGGACCGCTGGACCGTCGACCCCGCCGCGGGCAGGGTCGGCCGGCAGTGCCTCGACGACCGCCCGCAGGAGCTCCCGCGCACCGACGACCGGGTCGTCTCCCGGCCGCACCGCTACGGCTACAGCGTGGTGACCGGGGAGGCCGGCCCGGCCACCGTGCGGGTGGACGGTTCCTTCGCCGACGACGCGTTCACCGACGCGCTGCTGAAGCAGGACCTGGCCACCGGCCGCGTCGAGGTGCACCGCTTCGGCCGCGACGCCGTCGTGGGCGAGGCCGTGTTCGCCCCGTCGGCACCCGACGCGGCCGAGGACGACGGCTACGTCCTCGCCTTCGTGCACGATCCCGACCGGGGCGCCACCGACCTGGTGGTCCTCGCCGCGCAGGACTTTCCCGGCGGCCCCGTCGCCCGCGTCCACCTGCCGGCGCGCGTGCCGCTCGGCTTCCACGGCAGCTGGGTCCCCGACCGGTGAGCCGCTGCCTGGTGAGGGCGGTCCTCGCCACCTCCCGGGCGTCGAGCGGGCTCGAGCACACCGGCCCCGGTCCCTCAGTCGGCGCGGTCCGCCTCGGCGTCCATGACGGCGTCGTCCCGGCTGGCGAAGGGCCCTGCAGTGCGGCCGTCGGCGCGACACGTCCACCGGTAGCCGTCGGGGGTCTGCTCGACGAGGTAGCCCTCCGGGTCGGACGGCCCGTGACCCGGGCGTTCCCAGGGGTCGGTCATGTGAACTCCAGGTTCTTGAACCGCACCCCGGCGGAGGCGCAGCCGAGGTGGACGACGGGCACGGGGCGGTGGGTGGTGTCTGCGACGGCCACGCCCTCGCCGCCGGCACGGGTGAAGAGCAGGCCCGGGCCGGCGACGGTGATCCGGAGCGGCACGTAGGCACCCATGGGCAGCGCCGTTCCTCCCGTCGAGGACGCCAACGGGGTGGCGACCCCGTCGACGACCCGGTGGACGTCCAGGGTGCCGTCCGCCCGCAGGACGAAGAGGTAGCCGTCGGTGCCGGCCGACGAGCCGGACGACGGCCGGTACGGGTGGTCATCGGTGCTCAGGAGGACCCACCCGCAGCTCGTGCGGCCGTCCGCGCAGGTCGCGTCCATGCGCAGGTCGAGGCGCAGCGTGAAGGCGGCCGGGTCCGGCGGGACCAGGAAGCCCATGAGTGTGGAGGTGGCGGTGCCGGAGACGTCGAAGCCCCAGGAAGCGTCGTCCGCGTGGAACCGGCCGCGGCCGCCGTCCGGCAGCATCCCGGGCAGCCAGACCTGATGCGCGAACAGGTCCGAGGTACGCCGGCCCGCGTCGCCCGCGATGTAGACCGGGTCGTCGGAGAAGATCGCGTCCACGCCGTCGGCGACGAGGACGTCTCGCTGGTGCCGGCGGTTGACCGTGTGACAGGCCACCTCGATCCCCGCCGCGTGCGCTTGTGCGCACACCGCCGGGGTGACGTGGCCGGCCTCCGGACCGATCCAGGCGATGCCCTCGACGGCGGCCCGGAGGACGTCGGTGCTGCCGAGCCAGATGACGTCCCACCCCCGTGAGCGCGCCAGCCGGCAGTCCGCGAGTGCGTAGGACTGGAGCAGGACGGACGCCGGGCGGATCCCGCGTCGCTCGAGTGCGTCGATCACCGGGCCCATCGCGTCGCTGCTCTTGGCCTCGACGCAGAGGAGGACGCGGTTGCCGAACTCGACCAGCACCTCCTCGAACAGCGGAGGACGCAGCCCGTCGGGCCAGCCTCCGCCGAGAGTGACCGAGGCGTCGATGTCGAGCTGTTTCCACGACACCGACGTGTGGTCGGCGACGTTGCCGCTGGAGGTCGTCATGCGGTCCACCGTGCCGTCGTGCATGACGCCCAGGCCGCCGTCGGCGAGCGTCGACACGTCCTGCTCGATGACAGCCAGGCCCTGGCCCACTGCGACCCGGTAGCCCTCCATCGTGTGCTCCGGGACCTGCATGGCCCCGCCGCGGTGGGCGATGACGAACGGCCGGCTCAGGTCGGCGAAGTCCACGTGGTGATCCTGGGGCCTCGGGCCCGCGGCCGGGGTGGGAGTGGCCGCCCGGCGCCGGCTCCGGGGTGACCGTCGGCCCCCGGTCGTCAGGGCCTCCCCACCGCGACGGGATACTCGTCGGGACGCGGTCCACCGGCGGTCCCGCGGTGGAGGAGGTCCTGCGAACGTGCCCAGAGCCCTGCTGCTCGAGAACATCGACCCGGTGGCGGCCGACCTGCTCGGCACCGCCGGCTACGAGGTCGAGTCGCTGCGCGGCGCGCTGGACGAGACCGACCTGGTGGCCGCGCTCGACGGCGTCGACGTGCTGGGTATCCGGTCGAAGACCCAGGTGACCGCGGAGGTGCTGTGTCGCCGTCCCGGCCTGGCCGCGGTGGGTGCGTTCTGCATCGGCACCAACCAGATCGACCTGGCCGCGGCCGCGACGGCGGGGGTGGCGGTGTTCAACGCGCCGTACTCCAACACCCGCAGCGTGGTCGAGATGGCGATCGCGGAGATCATCTGCCTGGCCCGGCGGCTGGTCGACCGGGACCGGTCGCTGCACGCCGGCACCTGGGACAAGTCCGCGGCCGGCAGCCACGAGATCCGCGGGCGGACGCTCGGCATCGTGGGCTACGGCAACATCGGCAGCCAGCTGTCGGTGCTGGCCGAGGCACTGGGCATGCGGGTGCTCTTCCACGACCTCGAGGACAAGCTCGCGCTCGGCAACGCCGAGCGCTGCGACACGCTCGAGGAGCTGCTCGAGCGGGCCGAGACGGTGACGCTGCACGTCGACGGCCGGGCCGGGAACGCGGGCCTGTTCGGTGCCGAGCAGTTCGGGCGGATGCGCCGGCGGAGCCTGTTCCTCAACCTCTCCCGCGGCTTCGTCGTCGACCACGAGGCGCTGCGCGACCACGTCCTCAGCGGCCACATCGCCGGCGCCGCGGTCGACGTCTTCCCCGAGGAGCCGCGCGAGCAGGGCGACCCGTTCACCTCCGTGCTGCGCGGCCTGCCCAACGTCATCCTCACGCCGCACGTCGGCGGGTCGACCAAGGAGGCGCAGCACGACATCGGGCGGTTCGTCGCCGGCAAGCTGGTCGAGTACACCGGGGCGGGGACGACGACGCTGAGCGTCAACCTGCCGACCGTGGCTCTGCACGGGTCCTCCGCGGCCCGCTTCGCGCTGCTGCACCGCAACGAGCCCGGCGTGCTCGCGCGCGTCGACGCGCTGGTCGGCGAGCACGGCCTCAACGTCGACGGCCAGGTGCTCGCCACCCGCGGGGAGCTGGGCTACGCGGTCACCGACGTCGGCGCGGCGCTGCCCCCGGAGCTGCTGGCCGCGCTCAGCGCGCTGCCGGAGAGCGTGCGCCTGACGACCTTCGGGTCGCGCACCGGCTGACTCCCCGGCCGGCGACGACGTCGCGCCGGGTCGCTCGACCGCTCGCTCTTCCCTGGGGCCTGGACGCCGTCCTGCACCCGACGTCCCGAGCCGAGGAGACGTCCGCCGCGGCGCCGCCGTCACGCTCCCCGCGCGGGCAGGGAGGCACGCCTCCCCGCGCCGGGCGCACGGACACCCCGGCCCCGCGCCGGCACGCCGACCAGCAGGTTCAGCGTCGCGCCGATCGCCGCGCCCAGGGCCGCGCCACCGATGACGTCCAGCGGTACATGCGCGCCCAGGAACACCCGGGCCACCGAGTTCAGCAGCGCCAGGGCGACGAGGACCGCCAGCCACCGCCGCCGCACGTAGGGGGCGAGCAGGACGACGATGCCCGCGGTGATCACCGCGTGCCCGGAGGGGTAGGCCACGCCGGCCGACGGCACGTCCCGCAGCACCACGTCGGGCAGGATGCTGCCGGGCCGCTCCCGCTGGACCAGGCCCTTCACCAGTTCGCCGTGCACCAGCAGCTTCAGCGGCACCAGCAGGGCCAGGGCGAGGACCAGCCGCCAGCGGCGCAGCACCAGCGCCGGGATCGCCACCAGCAGCGGCATCCCCAGCACCCCCAGCAACTGGAAGGCGTACAGGGGTTCCTCCAACCAGTCCGGCCAGTAGTTGACCCAGTCGAACACCGCCTCCTCGACCGGGCTGACGTCCCCGGAGGAGACGGCCCAGGAGCACAGCACCGTCAGGGCCGTGGTGGCCAGCAGGGTGACGACGTCGGTACCGCGTCGGCGGTACACAGTGGCCGCTGCCGGCGGCCGTCGACGCGTCACGGACCGGCTCCGACCCGTGCGGCCCGGTCCTGACCCGCACCGTGCCGCCACAGCAGCCACGTGACGATGCCGGTCGGGATGGGGAGGAACCAGGTCAGGAAGCGGAACAGCAGCACCGCGCCGGCGGCCGCGGCCGGGTCCACGCCGACGGCCGTCAGCCCGGCGACGTAGCTGAGCTCGGCGACCCCCAGGGCGCCCGGCGTGATCGGCACGAGCGTGACCAGCCGGGTGAGGGAGAAGACGGCCAGGACGACCACCCACGGGACGTTGGCACCCCGACCGTCGACGGCGCGCAGGCAGGCCAGCAGCACGAGGAACAGGGCCGCGTGGCTCCCGACCGCGGCGGCGGTGAGCTGCACCCAGCGGTGCCGGATGAGGTCCAGGGACCCGGTGCGGAACCGGTCGGTGCGCGCCACCCAGCCCGACGGCGGCTGCCGCCGCACCGCTCGAGCGGCCCGCCCCGCGGCCCGCTCGGCGGCCGCGGCCAGCACCGCGGCGGCCCGGCCGTGGCTCAGGACCGCCACCAGCGCGCCGACGCCGAGCAGGAGGACGCCGCTGCCGACGAGGGCGGCGGTGCCCAGCCCGGGATCGACGTCCCCGACCAGCGCCACCCCGCCCAGCGCGACGGCGGGGGTGGCGAGCTTGACGAGGGTGTTCCAGACGCCGGTGAGCGCCACGGCGCGGGTGATCGCCGCAGGCGAGAAGCCGAAGGAGTGGTACATCGCCACGTTGGTGCCGACGCCGAACGCGAAACCGACGGGGACGGTGTTCGAGACCGCCGTCGAGGCCTGGTCGGACAGCACCGCGCGACCGAGGGACAGCCCGGGCATCGCCGCCATCCAGAGCGGGGCGTAGGAGAACAGGTTGACCAGCGCGATCACCCCGATGCCGGCGACCTCCAGCGCGGTGAGGCCGCGCACGAGCTCCCAGGCCGCGGAGTAGTCGGCGATCCGCGGCAGCACCCCGCCGAAGACCGCGACCACCACGGCCACCGTGAGGGCGGCCCGCCCCACGGGCCCGGTGAGGACCCGGCGGAGGGGGTGCCGCGGCTGGTCGGCCGCTACGGCGTTCACGCGCCGAAGCGGTGGTCGAAGCGGGCCGACAACACGCCACCGATCAGGGCCGGTCCCCAGAACACCAGCAGCCGGAAGGTGAACGCGGCGGCGCAGGCTCCGGCCAGTGGCGCGCCCAGCGCGGTCAGCGCCAGGACGAGGGCGACCTCGGCAGCCCCGGGCGCGCCCGTCACCGGCAGGACCGACCACAGCAGGTGCAGGCCGGCGTACACCGTCGCGGTCGCCAGGAGGGGCACCGCCCCCCCGACGGCGTGCATCGCGGCGGCCAGCGCCGCGCCCTCCAAGGCGACGCCGGCGGCCGTCCAACCCAGCTGCGCGCCGCGCATCCACAGGGCACGGCGTGGGGCGGTCAGATGCCCGCGCAGGGTCAGGGTCACGTGCCGCCGGACGTCCGGACCGGTGTCGTGCCGCCGGGCCAGCCACTGGCCGGCCAGCACCAGCGCCCAGGCGCCGAGCCCGAGTGCGACGGCCGGGACGAGCGCCTCGGGCGTCTGCCAGCTGCCGAGGTGCCCCTCCACCACCGCCAGCCCGGAGGTGACCGCGGCGACGAGCACTGCCGCGACGATGGCCCCGGCGACGTACCGGTCCACCGCCCGCTGTGCCTCCTCCGGGGAGACCCCGGCACGCTCGAGGAACCGGGCAGCCGACCGGCGCCAGCCCTCGCCGCCGTGCAGCAGTGACGCCTCCTCGGCCACCATCGAGGCAGCGTAGGTCCGGCCCAGCGCCAGCCGGCGGTCGATGGTCAGCAGCGCCGCAGCGGCGGTCGCCGCCCGGGCCAGCACGGCGAGCACCAGGGCGGCGCCGAGCCAGCGCCAGCCGCCGCGCTCGACGGACCCGACGAACGCCGTCGCACCGGCCAGCAGCGGGACCCCGACGAGCACCAGCACGGAGCCGGCGGCCACCGCCAGCCGCGCGGCGAGCCCGGGCCGGCCGAACTCCGGCCGGTCCGGGTCGGGCAGGGCCAGCCGGCGGCGGATCGCGCCGCGCAGCCGGTCCAGGCCGGAGCGGTCCTCGCGGATCTCGGCGCGGGTCACCGCCGACAGGGCCAGCGGCGTCAGCCCCGGCAGCGCCCGGGCCACGGCGTCGGGCCCGAGGACGTGGATCGTCGAGTCGGCCACCAGCGCGGGGTCGACCCGCAGCGCCAAGGAGGCCATGAGCTCGGCGACGTCGCCGGCCAGCGCGTCGTCGTCGGCACCGTTGAGGGCGTTGCCGAAGTCGACCACCCACACCCGTCCGTCGGCGTCGACCAGGACGCTGGACGCCACCAGGTCGTGGTGGGCCACCCGTGCCGCCCGCAGCAGGGCCACCTGCTGCCACACCCGGCGCAGCAACTCCGGCGTGAGCTCGTCGGCCGGCAGCTCGTCGATCCCTCGGCCGGTCACGTACTCCTGCACGACCACCGCGCCGCGCTCGTCACCCCGGGCCAGCAGCACGGGCGGAGCGGAGACCCCGCGCTCGCGCGCCGTCATGGCGACCACCGCCTCGTGCTCGGCCTGCTGGCCCAGCGGTGCGACGGCGTCGCCGTCCTTGATGTCACGTACGGCCAGCAGGCGCCACAGCCGGTAGAGCCAGTCCCGCTCGTAGCGGTCCGGCTCGAGGAACTTCACGTAGAGCCGGCGGCCGCGCTCGTCGACGGCCTCGAACGGGTGCGAGCTGCGCGCCTCGACGGAGGCCGGCCGGAGGTCGCGCACGGACAGGCCGAAGCGGTCGAGCAACTGTCCGACCCGCGCCACCGCGACCTCCCGGCGCGGGATGCCGAACACCCAGTGCACCAGCGAGCCGATCGCCCAGCCCAGGCCCAGCCCGCCGACGACGTCGAGCGGCAGGTGCGCCCCGACGTAGACCCGCGCGAGGGCGACCGTCCACGCCAGGGTCCACGCCCAGCGTCGACCGCGGCGGGACAGGTAGGGCACGACGGCGGTGGCCAGCGCGGCGGCCACCGCGGAGTGCCCGGAGACGAAACCGAGGCCCGTGACCGGACCCTCCGGGAAGTTCACCTCGACGGCGAAGCCCCCGGGGCGCTCCCGTTGCACCACGTTCTTCACCAGGTCCGCGGCGAAGTACGCGGCGACCCCGGAGACCAACACGTCCCGCGCCATCCGCAACCGGCGGGCCAGGGCGGCCACCCCGGCGACGACCGGCACCGCCAGGACGTTGCCCAGCTGCATCACCGCCCAGACGACCGGGAAGACCGTCGCCGGCAGGTCGTTGACGAGCTGGAACACGTCGCGCTCGAAGACGGGGAGGCGGCCACGCTGGGCGACGAGGAAGCCCAGGCCGAGCACCGCCAGACCCAGGGCCACCCGTACCAGGTCGACCGGGTACCGCTGCACCGGCCGACGACCCCGCCGCGCCGGGCGGCAGGCCCGGAGGTCCGGGTCGGCTGGGCCGATGACGCGGGAGGTCATGCCGGGAGTCCACATCCCGGAGGCCTCGTGGAGCAGGGTCTTCCGGTCCAGGCCGGCGTGTCCGGGGTCCCGGCGACGTCTCAGCGCCGACGTCCCCGGCGGAGGTACGCCGGCGGCCCGACCCGGTTGACCGCGATTTCCACCGCCCACACGCCCCTGCGACCGGCCACCCCGGCCGGACGACGGCGGGCCAGGTCGGACGAGGCGGGAACGGCCGGCACCGGCTGCGCCACGACCGCGGCCACGAGGCCGAGCCGCTGCCACGGGCCGAGGTCCCCGCCACCGGCGCTGCACCATCGCGGCCTCCTCCGCCGTCGTCCGGTCCGGCTCGACCCGTCCGACGCGCGGGCGGGGCACGAGGGTCTCCGGCCGCCGGGCCCCGGTGTCGCACGCCGCACCGCTGAGGGACCTCCGGCCCGCCGCACCGTGGACGGAGGGCGGTGTCGGGGTCGCGCGAGCCGCCGGAGGCTCGGGGGCAGTCCGCCGTCGGACGGCGTGACCGCGCGGTCCGGGCGGACGACGTCGAGGAGGAGTGCCGTGACCGAGACCCATCCGCCCTACCCGGTGCGGGTCGACGCGTCGATGGACGCGCCGCTGTCGCGCTGGCTCTGGCTGGTCAAGTGGATCCTGCTGATCCCGCACTACGTCGTCCTGGCGTTCCTCTGGACCGCCTTCGTCGTCCTGACCGTGGTCGCCTGGTTCGCGATCCTGATCACCGGGCGATACCCGCGTGCGCTGTTCGACTTCAACCTCGGGGTGCTGCGCTGGAGCTGGCGGGTGCACTACTACGGCTACTCCGCCCTGGGCACCGACCGGTACCCGCCGTTCACCCTCGCCGACGTGCCGGACTACCCGGCCCGGCTGGACGTCCCGTACCCGGAGCGGCTGTCCCGCGGGCTGGTGCTGGTCAAGTCGTGGCTGCTCGCCATCCCGCACTGGCTGGTGCTCGCCGTCTTCGCCGGCGGCGGCATCTGGATCAGCACGGGAACCGCGGACGACGTGCGGTGGGACAGCAGCTGGGGTGCCGGCGGACTGATCGGGCTGCTGGCGCTGATCGTCGGGATCGTGCTGCTGTTCACCGGGCGGTACCCGGCGCCGCTGTACGACTTCATCCTCGGCATGGACCGGTGGGTGCTGCGGGTCGCGGCCTACGTGGCCCTGATGACCGACCGGTACCCGCCGTTCCGGCTCGACCTGGGCGGCGCCGACCCGGGCACCCGACCCGTGGGCCCGGCCGGGCCGCCGCCGGTGAGCCCCGCGGCCGCGACGTCGGCTCCCGGCGCCCCCGTGCCGCAGCCGCCGCACCACCGGACGCCGGAGCGGTGGACCGCCGGGCGGGTGGTGGCCGTCGTGGCCGGCGCCGTGCTGCTCCTGGCCGCCACCGGCCCGATCGTCGGCGGCGCCGCGCTGGCGTGGGCCGACACGAGCCAGCGCGACGACGGCTACGTGTGGTCCGTGACCGACGACCTCTCGACCGCCGGCTCCGCCCTGACCGTCGACGACATCACGCTCGACACTGCCGGGGACGAGTGGGTCGTCGACGAGTTCATCGGCGACGTCCGCGTCGAGGCCACCGCGGCGGACCCGGGGACCAGCCTCTTCATCGGCGTGGCGCGGTCCGCGGACGCCGACCGGTACCTGGCCGGGGTCGGGCACGGCCGGGTCGGCGAACTCGGCTCGGACGGCGGCCTCGGGGTCACCGACGAGATCAGCGGCGGAGCACCGGCAGCCCTCCATAGGGACGAGGACGTCTGGGTCGCCCAGACCGAGGGGACCGGCACCCAGACCCTGCAGTGGACGCCGTCGGACGGTGACTGGACGGTCGTGGTGATGCGCGCCGACGGCGCGGCGGGGGTGGACGTCGACGCGCGCGCCGGCGTCACCGTGCCCGCGCTGCCGTGGATCTGGTCCGGGCTGCTCGTCGTCGGCGCGGTGCTGGCCCTCGTCGGTGCGCTGCTCGTCGCGCTCGCGGTGCGTGAGGCCCGGTCGGGCCCGGCCGGGCCGGTCTACCAGCCCTACGGCCCGCCGCCGGCTCCGGCCGCCGGTCCCTCCGCCGCGCCCCCGGCGCCGCCCGCGCCGCGGCCCGCGCCGGCGGACGCGCCGCAGGCCGGCACCACCCCGGGGACCGAGCGGTGACCCGCCGGGTCCGCCCACGGTCCCGGCCGCAGGACCTCGCCTGGCGCCGGGTGGCTGTGCCCGCCGCGGCCGCGGGCGCGCTGGCCGTGGGGGCACTGGCGGCCGGGGCGTTCGCCGTCGGTGCCCTCGCGGTCGGCGCGCTGGCCGTCGGCCGCCTGGCGCTCGGCCGGGCGGAGGTCGGGGAGCTGCGCATCGCGCGGCTGCACGTCGGCGAGCTGACCCTCGACCGGCCGCTGCGCGGGCCGGGGTCCGCCGGCGTCCCGGCCGGCTGACGGCCGTGGCCGCGAAGGTGCGCGGCGTGCTCGCGCCCGGACCGCCGTACCCGGGGTGGGCTGCGGGTCGCCGCCGGTGCACCTCGGCGGGTTCGCTCCGGACCACCCCCGGCCGGCGGAGTCCGGCCGGGGGCCGCTTCCCGGCCCGGCGGGGGACCGGAGCGGAGCATGAGCTCCCCGATCGAGCGGGCGAGTGCGGCGACGGGACTCTAGGTCCCGGATCGGCGTGCCCCTCGCGCCGCGACGGCCGCCGCACCGGGGGTGGGTCGGGACGCGGGGTCCTCCGGGGAGCTCCGGGGCACGGGGAGGAGCCGGGGACGGGGAGCCGGCGCCGCGGCGGGCAGCCCGCCCCAGTACTGCCGGCCGGTGCGGACGACGGCGGTCCAGCACAGCACGGCGGGGACGGCGGCGGCCACCCCCAGGGCCGTCGCCGTCCAGGTGACAGCCGCGGACGCCCCCGCGCCGCCGGGTGGCGTCGGGGACCACACCGCGCCGACCGGAACGAGACCGGCCAGCGCGAGGCACCCCGCGGAGGCGAACGTCGCCTTCCCGGCCCAGGCGGCACGCGCGAGCAGTCCGCCGCCGGCCGCGGCGGCGGCCGGGAGGACGACCAGGTCGGCGAGGGCGCCGGCGCTGCGGACCGGGAGCCCCCCGGCGACCGGCCCTACCGGCAGCTGCCGCGCCATGAGCAGTCCCCAGACCGCGGCGAGCAGGAGCGGACCCACCAGCACCCGCGTCCGGCGCTCGAGGGTCACCGCACCGGCCGGCAGCGCGCGCCACGCGGCGACGGCCACGGTGGCGGCGAGGAGCAGGACGGCCAGGACCAGGAGGTGCGGCGGAGCTCCGCCGTCCGTCGTCCCGGACCGGCCGCGACCGACCACCGTGCCGGCGGCGAGGTACCCGACGGCCGAGGACGCGGCCAGGGCCACCAGCGCACCGGTCCTCCGCCCGTGCCGGGTCGACCAGGCGGTGAGCAGGAGGACGACGGCCGGTAGGGCGAGGGCCACGGCCCCGGCGCCGGGGGGAGCCGCGACCGCCGAGGAGCCGATGCCTCCCGGGTCCGGCAGCTCGTGGGCCGCGAGGACCACGGTGCCCGCTCCCAGGAGCGCCGTCGGGGCCGGCAGCAGGCCCGGTCGGCTCGGGCGCGGGGTGGCTCGGTGCGGCTCGGTCACGGGGGGTCACGTTCCGCCGGGGAGGAGCGGTCCGCCGGGGCCGAGGGTCCTCGTCGCGGGGGACCAAGGGCCCGGGGTGCGGCACGGTCGGGAAGCGGCACGGTGTGCACCGGAACCCTGGCACCCAGGGACGTCGGTCCCTGCCGGCCTGCCCCGTTGCCGCGCCTAGCCTGTCGGCGTGGCCTCGCGGCAGCGTGCTGGCGGGAGGCGGGCCGGAGTGCTGCGAGGGAGGGGGTGGCCGGTGGCGGAGGAGCCCGACACGATCGACGTCTTCCTGCTCGACGACCACGAGGTGGTCCGCCGAGGGGTGGTGGACGTGCTCGGGGCCGACCCCGGCATCGCGGTCGTCGGGGAGGCGAAGAACGCCGCGGAGGCCCTGGCCCGGGTGCCGGCCCTCAAGCCGGACGTCGCGATCCTCGACGTCCGGCTGCCCGACGGGGACGGCGTCTCGGTCTGCCGCGAGCTGCGGTCGAGGATGCCCGAGCTCAAGGTGATCATGCTGACGAGCTACAGCGACGACGAGGCGCTCTTCGAGGCCATCCTGGCCGGCGCCTCGGGCTACCTGCTCAAGCAGATCCTCGGCTCGGACCTCGTCACCGGCGTGCGGACCGTGGCTGCGGGCGGCTCGCTGCTGGACCCCACGGCCGCGACCGCGGTGATGGAGCGGCTGCGCCGGGCCGCCGAGCCGGCCGGTCCCGTGGCCACGCTCAGCGAGCAGGAGCGCACAGTGCTCGAGCTCATCGGCGAGGGGCTGACCAACCGGCAGATCGGGGAGCGCATGTTCCTCGCCGAGAAGACCGTGAAGAACTACGTCTCCCACCTGCTGGCCAAGCTCGGCCTGGAGCGCCGCACCCAGGCCGCGGTGCTCGCCACCGAGCTGCGCGGTCCCTCCGCGGGCTCGCGCGGCCGCTGACCGGCGGGACGACTGCCGGCCGACCGGGCCAGGACGGCGGCCCCCCTGCAGGGTCCCGCCGCGAGCTCGCGAGTGGTGGGGGCCTAGGGGTCCTCCCTCAGCGCAGCGGCGCCCACCAGCGCAGCCGGGTGCCGCCCTCGGGCAGCGCCTCCGCACTCGCCCCGCCGCCCCGCCGGACGGCGCGTTGCTCGACGTTGCGCAGGCCGCTGCGTGCGGCACGGGGGTCGATGCCGCGCCCGTCGTCGGTCACCTCCAAAACGACCTCGTCGGTGACGTCGAGGGTCACGGTGACGTGGTCGGCGCCGGAGTGCCGGGCGGCGTTGCTCACCGCTTCCCGGGTGACCGCCTCGACGTCGACGGCGAGGTCTCCGGTGACCAGGCTGTCCACGGCACCGGACGTGCGCACGGTGGGGCGCAGGTCGGGTCCCGCCGTCTCGGTGACGACGTCGAGCACCCGTCGCCGGAGACTCGTCGAGCGGTCGACGTCCGCGGTGCTGTGCAGGTCGAAGATCGTCGTCCGGATGTCCCGGACGGTCTCGTCGAGCTGACCGATGACCGCGCCGATCCGGCGCTGCGCGTCGGGGTCCTGGACGCGGGGGATCACCGACTGCAGGCTCAGGCCGGCGGCGAACACCCGCTGGATGACGTGGTCGTGCAGGTCGCGGGCGATCCGGTCGCGGTCCTCGTACACGTCGAGCTGGCGCGCCACCCGCTGCCGGGCCGCGAGGTCGAGCGCCGCGGCCGACTGGTCGACGAAGGCGGCGACGAGCGGCGCCGTGGTCGCGTCGAACGCCGGCGCCCCCGCACGTCGTGCGGCGATGACGACGGCCTGCTCGCTCTGCGTCCCCCTGAGGGGCACGGCGATGCAGGGTCCCCAGTCCATGTCGTCGTTCGGTCCCCGGTATTCCGTGCCCCGGAGGTCGACGGTCACGACGCCGTCGGCCGCTGCCACGGCCTCGAGCACCGGGTCGTCCTCGGTCGTCAGCCGCCGGCCGGTCAGGTCGTCGAGGCCCTCGCCGACCTGGACGCGGACCTCGAAGGCGCCGTCGTCGGGGGAGGGGCCGACCACGATCCACGCGCCCTCGGCCCGGGTGAGCTCGCGGACCCGCGTGGCCACCAGCCGCAGCGCCTCGTCGGGCGACGGCGCGTCGAGCAGGCCGGCCCGCACGTCGGAGATCGCGGTGGTCCACCGCCGCCGCTCCTCCGCCTCCTCGTACAGCCGGGCGTTGTCGATGGCGATTCCGGCCGCACCGGCGAGCGCGGTGAGGACCGCCTCGTCCTCGGCGGTGAACTCGCCGCTGCGCTTCTCCGTCAGGTAGAGGTTCCCGAACACCTCGCCGCGCACCAGGACCGGGACGCCGAGGAAGGTGCCCATCGCGGGGTGGTGCGCCGGGAAGCCGACGGAGGCCGGGTGCCGGCCGAGGTCGGCGATGCGCAGGGGGTGGGGTTCCCGGATCAGCTGGCCGAGCACCCCCTTGCCCTCCGGCAGGTGGCCCATCCGTGCGCCCAGCTCGTCGTCGATGCCCACGTGGATGAAGGCGGCCAGTCCGCCCTCGGGCGCCAGCACGCCCAGCGCTCCGTAACGCGCCTCCACCAGGTCGGTGGCCGCCTCGACGATGCGCCGCAGGGTCGTCTCGAGGTCCAGCCCGGTCGAGACGGTGAGGAAGGCGTCCAGCAGGTGCTGGACGCGGGCCTGGGTCCGGGCCACGGTCGCCAGTCGGTCCTGCACCTCCTCGAGCAGCTCGGTGAGCCGCATGCCTGCCAGAGGCGAGTCCGCCGGGCTGTCCGGGCGGGCGGTGTGCGGGCGGGTCGGCATGGTTGCTATCACCCCGCATCCGAGCCTGGCACGTGGCGCAACGGACCGGAACCCGGTCGCTGCGGGCGCCGTGGGACGTCGGTCGCCGGGGAGGTCGGTCAGCGGTCCCGGGGTCCGGTCCGCCACCCGCTCAGCAACCCGATCCCCAGGGCCACGTACCGGCCGCCGCGGCCCGTCGGCCTCGGGTGGGACCAGGGGAGCGCGTCGAGGGCCGCCGTCTCGGCCGGGTCGTCGACCGCCCGGGACGGGCCGACCACGGTGACGCTCCACCCCGTGCCGGTGTCCCCGTCGTAGGCGTCGACCCCGAGGGCGACCACCGCGCCCCGGGCCCTGGGCAGGTAGGGGCTGCCGGCCGGCGCCGGGATGACGACCTCGCCACCGTGCAGGCAGTACGGGACGGGCTGGATGGCCGGCAGGGCGTTCCGGGTGAAGGCGAGCCGGCCGAGCCGGCCGCCGAGCAGCAGGACCCGGCACTCGACCTCGTCGAGCGGGACGACGACCGGGTCCGGGTCGGTGGTGGGCATGGGGGTCCGGACGTTCAGCCGAGGGCCCCGGCGGCCTCGGCACGGGACCGGGGGTGAGTCGTCATCGTCGTCCCCTCAGGCGTTCGCGGGCGCCGCGCGGGTGGGGTCCTGAGCGGTGACCTCCCTGGCCTGCACGGCGCCTCCTCCGCGGCGGGTTCGTGTGCCGGACGCTAGGAGGCGGGCCGACGACCTCCCAGGGTCGGCGGGCGCACCCGGGCCGGGACCTCCGTCCCTCCTCGCCGGGTGGGGGCGAGGGGCCGGCCAGGGCAGTGCCGCGGCCGGGTGCGCAGTGGCGGTGCGCTGCACGGTGCACGCCCTGCCGGGGTCCGGTCGTGCGGCCGGACGACGCCCCGCGGGCCCGCGACCGGCGCCGGCCGGGGTCGAAGGTCCCCCGGAGCCGGGCCGAGCGCCCGCGGTCCCCGCCCGGTGCGGCGGGCCAGGCTCGGGCCGGCAGGGACACCGGAGCAGCGTTCAGGGGTGGCGGCGTGAGCAGGGAGCCGACGGGCACGGGGGCGGCAGCACGTGCGGACAGCAGGACCGGGGCGGCCGACAGCGCCCGGGTGGTCCGCCCCGAGCCCTCACCCGTCGCCGCCCCCGCTCAGCCGTCCGGCGTCCCGGCCCGGGTCTGACCCGCCGGCCGGGGACAGCGGTGCGTGCGTGGGTGGTCGACGCGCCGGGCCCGGTCGACGGCGGCGCCCTCCGGCGGGTCGAGCGGGAGGAGCCGGTGCCGGGGCCGGGTCAGGTGCGGGTCGAGGTCTCCTGCTGCGGCGTGTGCCGCACCGACCTGCACCTCGCCGAGGGCGACCTCCCGCCCCGACGGCCCGCGGTGACACCCGGGCACGAGATGGTCGGCCACGTCGGCGCCCGCGGCCCGGGCGCCGACCGGTTCGCCGTGGGGGACCGGGTCGGGGTGCCCTGGCTGGGCGGCACCGACGGCAGCTGCCGGTTCTGCCGGCGCGGCGAGGAGAACCTCTGCACCGCGCCGGTCTTCACCGGCTGGGACGTCGACGGCGGCTACGCCGACGCCTGTCTGGTGGACGAGCGCTTCGCCCACCCGCTGCCGGACGGGCTGGACGACGAGCAGGCCGCGCCGCTGCTGTGCGCCGGGATCATCGGCTACCGGGCGCTCCGGTGCGCCGACGTGCCACCCGGGGGGGCGGCTCGGCGTCTACGGCTTCGGTGGCAGCGCCCACCTCACCGCCCAGGTCGCGATCGCGCAGGGGCTGCGGGTGCACGTGCGCACCCGCGGCGAGCACAACCGGCGGCTGGCCGAGGAGCTCGGCGTCGACTCGGTGGGGACGACGACCGACGCGCCCCCCGAGCCGCTGGACGGCGCCATCCTGTTCGCCCCGGCCGGTGAGCTGGTCCCGGTCGCGCTGCGGGCGCTCGACCGCGGGGCCACCCTCGCCGTCGCCGGGATCTGGCTCTCGACGATCCCGGCGCTGGACTACACCACCGAGCTGTTCCAGGAGCGCCGGCTGCGGAGCGTCACCGCCAGCACCCGCCGCGACGGGGAGGAGTTCCTCCGGCTGGCGGGCCGCCTGGGCGTCCGCGCCACCACCGTCGCCTACTCCCTGGACGACGCCCCGCGAGCGCTGTCGGACCTGGCCCACGGACGGTTCGCCGGCGCGGCGGTCCTGCACGCCTGATCCTCCCGGGGACCCGCGCCGGGGACCGAGGGCCCGGGTCGACGGGCCCTGGGTCACGGGAGGTGGCATCCCGACGACGGTAGCTTCGGCGCATGACCGAGCAGATCGACGTGGACTTCGACGACGAGGGCGTGACCCGGGTGGCGGACGTCCCCGGCGGGGTCCTGGTCGGGCACGACGGGTCCGAGTGCGCGCAGGAGGCCCTGCAGTGGGCGGCGCGGCTGGCGGCCCGCGCCGGCTTCCCGCTGCACGTGCTGCGCGCCTGGAAGATCACCACGGCGCCGCGCCCGGCGACCTGGGCGCCGGGCTACGTCCCCCCGTTCGAGGACTTCGAGAAGGCGGTGTGGGCCGACCTGGAGGCCGACGTCGTCGCCGCGGCGCTGGACCCGGCACTGTCGGTGACCTGTCACGTCACCCACGGCACGGCCGTGCGCGGGCTGATCGAGTCGGCGGTGCGGGCCGACCTGCTCGTGGTCGGGGCCCGCGGCCGCGGCGGCTTCGCCGGCCTGGTGCTCGGCTCGGTGAGCGACCAGTGCGTGCGCCACGCGCCCTGCCCGGTCACGGTCGTCCGGACCGGGACCGGCGCGGCTCCCGCCGGTGCCTGACACCGGGCGCCGGCACTCGTGACACCGGGGACGCCGCAGGAGCAGGTCCGCGAGGTCGTCGTGGGGGTCGACGGGTCCGACGGTTCCCGCCGGGCGCTGTCGTGGGCGCTGCAGGAGGCGCGGCTGCGCGGCGTCGGGGTCCGCGCGGTTCCCGTCTGGACCGGGGGACGGCCGCGGGGCGACGGCGACGGTCCCGCCGCCGTCGCGGAGTTCGAGCAGGCCGTCGAGGCGCGGGTGCGGGCCGACGCCGCCGAGGCGGCGCAGGCCACGGGCGCGTCCGGGGTGCCGGTCCTCGTCGAGGTGCGGTACGGCCACCCCGCGAGGTCGCTGATGGCGGCGGCCGGGGACGACGCGGTGCTGGTCGTCGGCTCCCGCGGCACGGGTGGCCTCCGGGGCCTGCTGGTGGGCTCGGTGAGCCAGCAGTGCGCCCAGTACGCGGACTGCCCGGTCGTCGTCGTCCGCGGCGACGTCCCGGGGGAGCGGGTCCCGGAGCTCCGGCGGGTCGTCGTGGGCGTCGACGGCTCCGACTCCTCGGTGGCCGCGGCCCGCCTCGCCTCCGCCGAGGCCGGGCTGCGGAACGCGGGGCTGCACGTCGTCCACGCCTGGGCCGACACCGTCTCCGGGTACGGCGGCCTCCCCTGGGTGGTGCCCGACACCACGCTGGCGGAGCAGGCGCAGGCGACCCTGCGCGAGAGTCTGCGTGCCGCCGGACTGGACGCCGCCCCGGGCGACCGGGTCCGATCGGAGGTCCGCCAGGGGATCGACTGGGACGTCCTGCTCGACGTCGCCGAGGGGGCCGACCTGCTCGTGGTGGGTTCGCGCGGCCGCGCGGGATGGGCAGGGCTGCTGCTCGGGTCGGTCGGCCTGCACGCCGTCACCGCCGCACCCTGCCCGGTCCTGGTGGTCCGGCCCCCCGGCACGGTCGGCTGACGGCGTCCCCCGTGCGCCGGGGACCGGGCGTGGCCGGCGCGGGGTCTGCCACCATGCGGCCGTGGACCTCGAGGAGACCCTGCTGCCGGGCGTCGGCGTCCGGTACCGGCTGCGGACCCGGTCCGGCGAGGTCCTCGCCATCGTCCTCGGCCGCGAGGGCGGGGCCGAGGTCGCCGTCTACGACCGACGCGACCCCGATCGCGCCCGGGGCGTGCTGCGGCTGGAGCCCGACGAGGTCGACGCCGTCGCCGAGGTGCTCGGCGCCCCCCGCCTGACGCAGCGCTTCGCGGACCTGTCCCGCGAGGTCCCGGGGCTGGAGTCGGGGCGCTTCCCGATCCGCGAGGGCTCCCGCTTCGCCGGCCGGCCGCTGGGGGACACGCGGGCACGCACGCTGACCGGCTGCTCGATCGTGGCGGTGGTGCGGGACACCGACGTCGTCCCGTCGCCGGGGCCGGGCGACCTGCTGCACCCCGGGGACGTCGTTGTCGCGATCGGGTCGGCCCGCGGCCTGGCGGACCTGGAGCGGCGCCTCGACGAGCCCGCGTAGCGGCCACGGTGGAACACGTCGCCCAGCTGCTGCTCGAACTGGGCCTGCTGTTCTTCGGGCTGTCGCTCATCGGTCTGCTGGCCCGCCGGCTGGGCCTGTCGTCGGTGCCCTTCGTGCTGTTGTCCGCGCTGGCGCTCGGCGAGGGCGGGATCGCGCCGCTGACGACGTCGGAGCCGTTCATCGAGGCCGCCGCGGAGGTCGGCGTCGTCCTGCTGCTGCTCGCCCTCGGCCTGGAGTTCACCGCCGGGGAGCTGTTCGCGTCGCTGCGCCACCACGGCCCCTCGGGTCTGGTGGACCTGCTGCTCAACGCGCCGCCGGGCTTCGTCGCGGGACTGCTGCTCGGTCTGCCGTGGCAGGGCGCGCTCGCCCTGGCCGGGGTCACCTGGATCTCCTCGTCGGGCATCGTCGCCCGGCTGCTCGGCGACCTGGGGAGGTTGGCCAACCGGGAGACCCCCGCGGTGCTGTCGGTGCTGGTCCTCGAGGACCTGGCGATGGCGCTGTTCCTCCCGCTGCTGGCCGTCGCGCTCGCCGGCGGAGGGCCGGCGACGGCGGCGGCGGGCGTCGCGCTGGCGGCGGGCGCCGTCGGGCTGGCCCTGCTGGCCGCGCAGCGGCAGGGCCACCGGCTCGGCCGGCTCCTGGCCTCCGACGACGACGAGCAGGTGCTGCTGCGCCTCATGGGGCTCACCCTGCTGGTCGCCGGGCTGGCGCAGGCGGCGGGGGCGTCGGCCGCGGTGGGGGCGTTCCTCGTCGGGCTCGCGCTGCCCGCCACGGTGGCCGACCGGGCCCGGGCGGTTCTGGGGCCGCTGCGCGACCTGTTCGCGGCGATCTTCTTCGTCGCCTTCGGGCTGTCCACCGACCCGGGCGCGGTGCTGCCCGTGCTGCCCGCCGTCCTGCTGCTGGCGCTCGTGACCGCCGCGACCAAGGTCGCCACCGGCTGGTTCGCCGCCCGGCGGGACCAGGTCGCGGTGCCCGGCCGGCTGCGCGCCGGGACGGCCCTGGTGGCCCGCGGCGAGTTCTCCGTCGTCATCGCCGGGCTCGCCGTGGCGGCGGGCATCCCGGAGCTCGGTCCCGTGGCCACCGGCTACGTGCTGGTGCTCGCCGTGGCCGGCCCGGTGCTCACCCGCTTCACCGAGCCGCGTGCTCAGCGCGCCGGCCCACGACCGCCGGCACCCGGGCGGACGGCTCCCTGACCCCGGCGGTGCGACGGCGCTGACCCGTCGGCGCGGCCGAGGTCCTCGATCCGCGCCGTGGACGGACCCCGCCGGGCGGACGCGGATCGCGCCGCGGCCTCGGCCTCGCGGAACACCCGCAGGACGTTGCCGCCGACCAGCCGGACGCACTCGTCCCGGCTCCACCCCCGGTCGAGGAGCTCGGCGATCAGCGCGGGGTAGCGGGAGACGTCCTCCAGCCCGTCCGGCAGGTCCTCCACGCCGTCGTAGTCCCCGCCGAGGCCGACGTGGTCGACGCCGGCCACCCGCCGCACGTGCTCGACGTGGTCGGCGACCTGCGCGAGCGTCGCCCGCGGACGGGGGTGGTCGGCGAGGTACTCACCCGCCACCGCCGCCCGCACTCCGGCGTCCCTCGGGTCGAGTCCGCGGCGCTCCACCTCGGCCCGGAGCCCGAGCGTCCACGCGGCCGCATTGGCCGGACCCGTAGCGGTCGGGGGTGGGTCGGACGGCCAAGACCGGTCACCTGCCTTGCCGAAGCACGCCCGCCGCGCGCCGAACCGCGGCGAGCGCCGCCGGGCCGGCCGGTCCGCTGACCGCACGGGAGCGGCCACCGCGGTCGCGTGCGCCCGGGACGCCGAGCAGGATCGTCCCGGCGGCGTCCCGCGGGGACGCCGCGGCGCGCACCGGCGGGAGGAGCGGGTCCCGACATGGCGATCAGCGAGGTCGACCTGCGGCGGCGGTGGTCCGAGGGGCGGCCGTGCCACGGGCTGTGGAGCCTGCTTCCCGGCGCGGTGACCGGCGAGGTGCTCGCGCGGACCGGGCTCGACTACGTCGTCGTGGACCTGCAGCACGGCGCCGTGGCCGAGACGGACCTGCCGGGCGTCGCCGCGGCGATCACCGCGGCGGGCTCGGTGCCGCTCGTCCGCACTCGCAGTCCGGCCTTCGCCGACGTCGGGCGGCCGCTGGACCTGGGCGCCCGTGGCGTCGTCGTGCCCAACGTGCGCGACGCCGACCACGCCCGCCAGGTCGTCGCCGCCGGCCGGTACGCCCCGGCCGGCGGGCGGTCGGTCGGCCGGCTCTCCGGCGGCGCCGACCAGCCCCTCCTGATCGTGATGGTCGAGGCCGCGACCGCGCTCGACGACCTCGACGCCGTCCTCGCCGTCGAGGGGCTGGACGGCGTGTACGTCGGCCCGGGCGACCTCTCCCTGTCGCTGGGGCTGACCGGCCCCGAGCACCGGGCGGAGCTGCGCGGTGTGCTGTCCTCGATCGTCGCCCGGGCCGCTGCCGCGGGCGTGCCGGTCGGCGTCCACGCCTACGACGGCGAGGAGGCCGCCGGCTACGCCGCCGAGGGCGCCACCATCGTCACGGTCGCCGTCGACACCGTCTCCCTCGGCCGGGCCGTGAGCTCCTCCCTCGGCGTCGCCCGCGGCCGCTCGGGGTCGGACGCGGGCTGACCGGCCGCCCGGTGAGGCGCGCTACGCGGTCACCGACGTCGGCGCGGCAGGGAGCCGACCGCCGCTGCGCGGCGACGGGATGGGCGGGACGGGTGCCGGGGTGCCGCGTCGTCCGCCGGGCCGGGCCGGCGGGGTCAGCAGGCCGGCGTCGTGGGCCCGCTGGACCGCCATCAGCCGGTCGCGCACGCCGAGCTTGCGGTACAGGTGCTCGAGGTGCTTGTGCACCGTCCGGGGCGACGTGTCGAGGCGGCGGGCGATGGCCCGAGCGGTGAGGCCTGCCCCGAGCAGGGTGAGGACGGCGAGCTCGCGGTCGGTCAGGCGGCGGTCCCGGACCCGGTCGTCCTGCCACTCCGGCACGTCCCGGAGCACCCGGTGCTGGCGGACCAGCGCGGCCAGGGCCGGGAGGACCAGGGTCGCCAGCTCGGCGTCGGTGTCGGCGTAGTCGTCGTCGGGACGGCTCACCACGTACGCCTCGACCCCCGCGCCCACGCGGAGCGGCAGGGCGAGCTGGTGGGTGATGCCGAACGGCCGGGCGAACTCCGACCACTCCGCGCACACCCGCGGGCCGGCCACCGAGCGGGGCACCCTGCCCAGGATCTGCGGGGCGGCGCTGCCGGTCACGGCGTACCAGCGGATGAGCGGGTGGGTCGTGGCGTCGGGGAGCGCCCCGGACGGCGGCGTCGTCGGCAGGAAACCGGCCGGCCAGCCGGCCACGACGTGGTCCACCCACGCGTCGTCCACGACGTTGAGCGAGCAGCAGGCGGCACCGAAGGACTCGAGGAGCAGGTCGGCCACCTGGGCGTGGGGGAACTCCCGTGCCCCGGGCTGCCCTTGCAGGACGTCGCCGACGAGCTGCAGCCACGCTGCGTGGCACCTCGTGGTGCGCGGCACGCAGCGCAGCGTAATCCGCCGGCGCCGGATCGTATAGGTCGTCCGCGCACGGTGCCCGGTCCCCTGTCCGCCACGGATACGCACAACTGCGTAGGGTCCCGGCGCTCGCAGGTGAATAACGTTGCTGTTCCGCATCTCGAGCGCGTGCGTCAGGGGGAGCCATGCCGGTCGGAGCCGTCAACCCGCGTCCGAGGACCGCCCGTGCGCACGGGCCGGACCGCGCCGGCCAGGTCCTCCCGGGCCACGTCCCCTGACCCGTGCCGGCGGCACCGGACCGCTGGCCGTCCCGACACGAGGGAGCCCTTCCGTGGACCGTCCACTCGGAGCCCGCGTCCGGCTGCTCGACGGCTTCGGGCTGGAGCTCCCCGGCCGCGCGGGGCCGACGGCCGTCGACGACCTGCCGCGTGCGGTGCAGCGGCTGGTCGCGCACCTGTGCCTCGCCCGCCGGACGACCCGGACGGCGGCGGCCGGCCGGCTGTGGCCCGACGTCCCCGAGGACCACGCGCTCGGCAGCCTGCGGTCGGCGCTGTGGCGGCTGAACCGGGTGGCGCCCGGCCTGGTCGAGGCGTCGGGGGGTGCCCTGCGCCTGGCGGCGGACGTCCGGGTCGACGTCCGTGACCTGACCGACTGGGCGCGGCGGGCCACCGCCCCGCCAGCGGGGCCCGGGGACGTCGCCATGCCGGACGCGGCTGTCCTCGGCGACCTGCTGCCCGGGTGGTACGACGACTGGGTGCTCCTGGAACGGGAGCGGCTGCGGCAGCTGCGCATGCAGGCACTGGAGGCCGTGGCGGCGCGGCTCGCCTCCCTCGGCCGCCACGGCGAGGCCCTCGAGACCGCCCACGCCGCGATCCGCGCCGAACCGTTGCGGGAGAGCGCGCACCGGACGGTGGTCGGCGTCCACCTGGCGGAGGGCAACGTGGCGGAGGCGGTCCGGGCCTTCGAGTTCTTCCGGACGATGCTCGACGAAGAGCTGGGCGTGCCGCCGTCCGAGCGGATGACCCGGCTCGTGCAGCACGTCCTCCGGTCGCGCCGGGGGCTGTCCGCGGCGCCCGCGGGCTGCCCGGGCCACCGCGAGCCGCCCCCCGGCGGTGAGCTGCTCGGCAGGCGGGCGACGTCCGGCTGACCGGGCACGGCCGGTCCCTCGCCCGGCACGGCTCATCCGAACGGGGGACTGCGCCGCGTCGCACGACCTCCGAGCATGGGGCTCCGCACGTCGGCCGCGGTACCCGGAGTACGGGACCCGGCGACGCCGCGGAGCGCCCCCGAGGAGGAGGACCGTGGCCCAGGACCCGAGTGCGGCACTGCTCCTCCGCGTCTGGCTGGAGGGGCCGGGCCGGTTCCGGGCGCGGCTGCTGACCCTGCACGCCGACGCAGCGGGGACGTCGGCGGAGGAGGTGACGGTCGCCGTGGCGTCGTCCCCCGAGGGCGTGCTCGACGCCGTCCGCGCCTGGCTCGACGACTTCACCCGGGGATCCGGCACGGGGGACGACTAGGACCGGTCCCCGGATCCCCCGAAGCGCTCGAGCCTGATCGACGACGGGTCGTGGCCGAGGTCGACAAGGGTCGTGGCGACGGTCTCCACGAACGAGGTCGGGCCGCACGCGAACACCCGCGGCCGCGTCGTGGGCGCAAAGGTCTGCGCCTCCAGCACGCGGCGGTCGATCCGGCCGGTCAGACCCCTCCAGTCGGCCGGCGCGCCCCGGGTCAGGGTGATCGTGGTCCAGGACCCCAGGACGTCGCGGGCCAGGACGTCCTGCAGCGTGCGCGCCGAGTACAGGAGCCGGACGGCCGTGGCACCGCCGGTCCGCCGGTGGTGGTCGAGCATGGCCAGGAACGGCGCGACGCCGACGCCACCGGCGACGAGCTGCACCGGACGGCGTCCCTCCGGCCGCCCGCCGCCGCGGTCCACCGCCGACGACCAGACGAAGTACCCGCCGATGGGACCGCGCAGCTCCAGCTGGTCGCCCGGCCGCAGCTCGTCCGTGAGGTACGGCGAGACCTCACCGCCCTCGGCCCGCTCGACCAGCAGGTGCAGCCGGGGGTCCTCGGGGGCGGAGGCCACCGAGTAGCTGCGCTGGGCCGTGTAGCCGTCCTCGGCGGTCAGCCGCAGGTCGACGTGCTGACCGGGCAGGTGGCCGGGCCAGCCCGGGACGTCGAGGAGCAGCCGGTGGACGCGTGCGGTCTCGGGCCGGTTCTCCAGGACCGTGGCGCGCAGCCAGGTCAGTCGCCGCTGTACCGCTGCTCGAGCCATGGGTCCCCGCGTTCGTGGTATCCGAAGGTCTCCCAGAAGCCCGGCTCGTCGAACCGGCTCAACGCGAACCCGCGCAGCCACTTGGCGCTCTTCCAGAAGTAGAGGTGGGGGACCAGCAGCCGGACCGGACCCCCGTGCTCGGGTGCCAGCGGCTGCCCGTCGTAGGTGTCGACCACCCAGGCCCGGCCGTCCGTCACGTCGGCGAGCGGCAGGTTCGTGGTGTACCCGCCGTCGCAGAAGGCGACCACGTAGGACGCCTCGGTCCGGACGCCGGCGAGCAGGGTGTCGACCGCGACGCCCTCCCACCGGGTGTCGAACTTCGACCACTTGGTGACGCAGTGGATGTCGACCGAGACCGCCTCGCGCGGCAGGTCCCGGAACTCCTCCCAGGTCCAGCGCCGCAGCCCGTCGACCTCGCCCTGGAGCGTGAGGTCCCACTCGCTCAGCGACGTCCGCGGGGTCGGGCCGGCGGACAGCACCGGGAACAGGTCGCCGGCGTCGTACTGGCCCGGGGGCAGCCGCTCGTCCCGGCGCTGCTCCCGGCGACCGAACCCTCGAGAGATCAGTGACACGACGGCTCCTCCCGGACGTCCCCTCCAGCGGTGCCGACTCTCCCCGCTCCGGCGGGCCTGGGCATCAGTCAAAGGACGGCGGTCGCCCCCTCGGCGACCGCTCCCCGTGCGGTGCCGCTCAGAGCGTCCCGCAGCGCGGCCCGGGAGGTGATGCCCAGCTTCGGGAAGACCCGGTAGAGGTGGGCACCGACCGTCCGGGGCGAGAGGTACAGCCGGCTGCCGATCTGCTTGTTGGACAGTCCCGAGGCGGCCAGCAAGGCGATCTGGTGCTCCTGCGCGGTCAGTGCGGCGGCGCCCCGTTCTCCGGTGGCGCTGCGGTGGGTCAGCCCGGTCGCCCGGACCTCGTGGGACGCCCGTGTCGCCCACGGTCGCGCCTCGAGGTGCCGGAACGTCTCCAGCGCCGCGGTGAGCTGCACACGGGAGGCGTTCGTCGCGCGGCTGCGGCGCAGGTGCTCGCCGTAGGCGAGCTGGACCCGCGCGCGATCGAAGGGGTACTGCTCGGCCCCGGGGACGGCCAGCGCCTCCTCGAACCGCCGGGACGCCTCCTCACCCGATGCCACGAGAGCTGCCGAACCCGCCTTCACCAGGGCGAGCTTCGGCCGGCCGGTGAAGATCGGAGCCCGCTCCATGGCCGCCACGTGCGCCGCGGCCTCGGGACGACGGCCCGTGCGCACCGCCGCCTCCACCAGGTCCATGGCCACGGCGAGGCCGACGGGGGCGTAGGGGGCGAAGCCGCCGGCCTGACTGACGGCGCTCAGTTCCCGGTAGGCGTCCTCGAAGTCCCCGCGTCCCAGCGCGGCCAGCCCGCGGACGCGGCGGGCGAAGTCCTCGAGCAGCCGGACCGTCCTCGGCGCGGACCACGCGACGAGCTCGTGGGCCAGTGCCTCCGCTGTCCTGTCGTCCCCCTGCGCGGCCGCCAGGAGGGCCGAGCAGTAGACGCCGTACAGGGTGACGAGCCGGTAGCCCAGCTCCTCACCCCAGGCGCGGCCCTCCTCGGCCGTGCGTCCGGCCTCCTGCCAGCGGCCGCCGTCGTACGCGTCGTGGCAGAGCAGCATCAGGGCGTTGACGGCCGAGGCGGCCGCGCCGCCCTGCCTCCCGTCCTCGACCACCCTCCGGAGCGCCTGGCGGCAGCCGGAGAGGCGGTCCGCGTAGGAGGCGGCCATGCCCACGCGGACCACGTGGGTGGGGTCGACGCCGGTGTGCGCGCACACGACCAGCTCGTCGAGCCGCCCGAGCGCCGCCGGCGTCGCGCGGACGGGGTCGGCGAACACCGTGCGCGACACCGACAGCACCGGCGGGACGTCGGGTCCCAGGCCGTCGAGCGCCCACTCGAAGGGCCGCCAGAGCTCGTCCCGGCCGCCGAAGTGGCACACCAGCATGAGGCTGTGCAGCGCGTCCTCGACCGTGGCCGCGTCGGATCCGGAGTCGAGCGCGTACTCGACGGCCCGCACGAGCATGCGGTGCGCCGTGTCGACGTCGCCCTCCCCGTTGAGCAGGTGGTGGGCGGCGGCCACCGCGACCTCGAGGGAGCCCGCCGGCCGGGGATCGGCCGTGCGGGCCGCGGACAGCAGCTGGGGCACGTTGCGCAGGTCCCCGGTCGTGTCGGCGCCCACGAACGCGGCGGCCGCCAGCCGCCGGGCTCGGTCCGGACCGCTCGGGGTGAGGTCCGCGGCCCGGAGGAGGGCGTTGACCGCGTGCACCGCGTCGCCCTTGTGCCGTGCGCGGTGCGCCGCGGTCTCGAGGAGGTCGGCGGCGCGGGCGTCGGCGCCCACGACGGCCTCGGCGAGGTGCCAGGCGCACTCCTCCGGCCGGTCGACCAGGACCTGGGCCAGGGCGCCGTGTGCCCGTCGGAGCTCACCGCTCGTCGACAGCTCGACCGCCGCCGACCCGATGAGCGGGTGCCGCAGGGTCACCCGTTGCGACGCGAGGTCGACGCGCAGCAGCCCTGCCCGCTCGGCCGGCGCCAGGTCGTCGAGCCAGCCGTCGGTGGCCGCTGCCGCACGCAGTGTCCGGAGGTCCCCCGTGCCCTCGAGGGCGGCGAGCAGCAGCAGTCCCCGGGTCCGCTCGGGGAGGGCGACGAGTTGCTGGGCGAAGACCCGCTGCAGGTGGCTGCTCAGCGGTAGCGCCGACGGGAGGGGGTCAGACCCGGTGCGCTGGGCCTCGCTCATGACCGCGGGGAGCTCCAGCAGGGCGAGCGGGTTGCCCTGGGACGCCGTCAGGACGCGCTGACGGGTCCGGGCGCCGAGCACGGGGAAGCGGGTCCGCAGCAGCTCCGCGGCCGCGTCGTCGTCCAGCGGGGACACCTCGAGCTGGGGCAGACCCGCCTGGAGGAGGACGCAGTCGCTGCCGGTCCGCGCCGCGGCGAGGACGCCGATCCGGCTGCGGGCCAGCCGGCGGGCGACGAAGCCGAGGACCCGGACGCTCGACCGGTCCAGCCACGGCACGTCGTCGACGACGACCAGCACCGGGCGGGACTCCGCCGCCCGCGCGAGCAGGCCGAGGACGGCGGTCGAGACCAGCAGCCGGTGGGGTGGCGGCCCCGCGCCGAGGCCGAGGGCCACGACCAGCGCGTCCCGGTGCGGCTCGGGGAGTGCCTCGAGGTGGTCGAGGAGCGGCAGCAGGAGCTGGTGGAGGCCCGCGAAGCCCACCTCGGCCTCGAACTCGACCCCTGCGGCCTGCAGGACAATGGCGTCGGCTGCCGCGGCGTCCCGCGCTCCCGTCTCGAGCAGGACCGTCTTGCCGACGCCGGGCTCCCCGGTCACCAGGAGGACGGCGCCGGTGCCGAGCGCCCGGTCCAGGAAGGAGGCGAGGGCCGCGCACTCGACCGACCGGCCGACCAGGCCCGCGTCGGCGGTGCAGACGGAGGCGAGCGCGTCTGGCAAGGGAGTCCCCTCCCGCGCGTCCCCGGCGGAGCCGGGACACGAGCCCTCGGTCGTGGCGGTCCTGGTTCGGTCGTCCGTGTCGCGGTGAGAGTCTCTCTCACCGGGAAAGGGGCCACCAGGGACCTCGGGCCCCGGGGAGGGTGCCACGTCCAGTCGGATGACCGATGCACCGGCGTGGTCGGTGCTGCCACGGTCGCCTCGCGCGGCGGGCCACCGGCGCCAGGAGGATCCGGGCGACCCGCCCCCGGCGGAGGACGTTCCCTGCTCCGGCCCGAGGAGGTTGTGCGGTGGACCCGTTCGTCTTCGGCACCGACGGGACCGATCCCGAGCAGGACTCCGGCGTCCTGGAGGCACAGGACTCCCTCGAGGACCCCGGCGGCGTCGCCGACGTGCTCGACACCGGCTGGTCCCCGGCCGATCGCCCGTGGGCGGTCACGGACTGGGGGACCACCGAACGCGAGGAGCTGGCCGGCGAGAGCCTGGCGGGTCGACTCGCCCGTGAGGTCCCGGAGCAGCAGCAGGTGGAGGGGGACGGTCTGGGCGACGCCTCCGACACCGACGGGGAGCTCATCGACGAGGAGGTCGGCGGCCGCCGCGCGGGGCGGCTGATGGAGACCGTCGAGCGCTGGGGGGACGTCGAGCCGGAGCTGTACGCCCTCGACGTGGGCATCGACTCGGGGGCGGCCTCCGCCGAGGAGGGGGCGGTGCACGTCGTCCCCGATGCGGACGACGACTGGACGGATCGCTGACGAGCGGATCGGAGGGGTGTCCCGTGACCGGTGTCCCGGAGACGGGTGGTCGGCGGCTGGACGGCAACGCGGCGGGAGGTGTCCTGCGGGAGGTCTTCGCGGTGGACCCGACGACGGCGGTCTCGACCTGCGCGCACTGCGGACGCCCGGCGCCCCTGGGTGAGCACCTGGTCTACGCCGACGCGCCCGCGCTCGTCGTCCGGTGCCCGGGCTGCATGCAGGTCGTGCTCCGGTGCGCCTCCGACGCGGCGGGCCTGCGACTGGAGATGACCGGGGTCCGGCTGCTGCGGATGACGCCTGCGGAGGGCGCCTCCGGGTGACGCCGGGCGGGGTCGGGTCGTCGGGACCGGGACGCGGTCCCGACGACCGGAGCGGCAGGCGACCGCTACGCCGAGACGGCCTGGAGCGCCTGCCGGACGACCGCGGTGACGACCTGCGGCTGCGACACCATGATCACGTGGGAGCCCTCCGCCTCGGTCACCGTGGCGCCGGCCCGTGCGGCCATGGTCCGCAGGACGTCGCTGCCCGCCGCCCTGTCGCCCGTCGGGATGACCGCCCAGGACGGCAGGCTCTTCCACGCCGGCGCCGCGGTCGGCTCCCCGAAGCCCAGGGCCGAGATGGGCCGCTGGGTGGCCGCCATGACGCGGGCCCGTTCCTCCGACACGTCGGAGGCGAAGGCGTCGTGGAACCTGTCCGGGTCGATCGCGAACTCGGTCTGCGTCCCGGAGTCGCCGGTCGGGTAGCTCCACTGCAGCAGGGCCGTGGTCAGGACGCTGTCCTTCGAGTCGCTCTCGATGTCCTGCAGGGTCTCGCCCTCGTCGGGCGCGAAGCCGGCCACGTAGACCAGCCCGACGACGTTGCCCGCCCGCAGCGCGGCGTTGGTGATGACCGCCCCGCCGTAGGAGTGTCCGACGGCGAGCACCGGCCCCTCGATCTGCGAGAGGGCGCTGGCCACGTAGGCGGCGTCGTGCGTGATGCCCCGCAGCGGGTTGGAGACGGCCCGCACGCCCACCCCGTCGGCGAGGAGCTGGGCGACCACGTCGTCCCAGCCGGAGCTGTCGGCGAAGGCGCCGTGGACGAGGGCGACGGTCGGCCGTGCGCCGTTCGTGGTGGTGGCCTCGGTCATGGTGATCTCCTCCGGGACGGGTCGGCGGAACCTGACGTGGCACCCGCCGTGCGCCCGGGCGTCGGGGACGGCGTGCCGCAGGCAGGGACGTTGCCCCGGCCGTCCGGGCGGCCGCATCGGTCAGGTGACCCGATGGCCGACCGGCGTCAGGCGGATCCGGTCGGCCCGGTCGCGATCCGGGAGCCGACGTGGAAGTCCCGGATCGCGGCGAGCGTCTCTCGCGGTCTCTCCTCGATCATGAAGTGACCGCAGTCGAACGCCCGCCCGGTGACGTCGTCGGCCCACTCCCGCCAGATCGCGAGGGTGTCGTACCAGGCCTCGAGGGCACCCCTGCCGGCCCAGAGCACCTGCGTGGGGCAGGTGATCCGTCGCCCGGCGGCACGGTCCTCGTCGTCCGCCCGACGGTCGCAGGTGGCCCCGGCCCGGTAGTCCTCGCACATGGCCTCGATGGCCGCCGGATCCCGGGCGCAGCGGGCGTAGTCGGCCACCGCCACCGCGGGGAACCGGCGGAGGGCCCCACTGAACTCCGCGTCGAGGAAGAAGAAGTCGGGGTCTCGCCCGATGAGCCGCTCGGGGATCGGGTGCGGCTGGGCCAGGAAGGTCCAGTGCCAGTAGCCGAGGGCGAACCGGGCGTCGGCCCGGGCCCAGACCTCGCCGGTCGGGATGACGTCCAGCACTGTGAGCCGGTGGACCACCTCGGGGTGGTCCAGCGCCATCCGGTAGGCGACCCGCCCGCCGCGGTCGTGGCCGACGACGTCGAAGGCGTCGAAGCCGAGTCCCGCCATCAGCGCGATGCAGTCCTCCGCCATGGCCCGCTTGCCGTAGGTCTCGTGACCGGGCACCGCGGCCGGCTTGGAGCTGTCGCCGTACCCGCGCAGGTCGGGGAGCACGACCGTGGAGTCCCGCGCGAGCCCACCCGCCACGAGCCCCCACGCGAGGTGCGTCTCGGGGTAGCCGTGGAGGAGGAGCAGCGGAGGTCCCGAGCCGCCGTGGCGGACCCGCAGGGAGACCTCCCCGACGGATGCGCGCGAGAGGGTCAGGTCGTCGAACCCGTCCGGGAAGACGCCGTCGCTCGCAGTGTCGACAGGTGTGGACATCCCGTTCCTCCTGCTGGGCGCGGTCGACGCGGCCGCGACGGGAGACCGTGCCCGAGGGCCGGGCCGCGGCGCATCGGTCAGCTGACTGCCCACCGGGGAACGTGCACGTCAGCGCGGCCCCCGAGGCGCCGGGGTGACAGACTCGTGCCGCGTCCACGACCGGCCCCGCTGCGGAACAGGAGGAAGGCGGCATGCCTCCGAGCAGTCCGGTCGCCGGCTCGCGGGAGCAGCGGCGTGCCCGGATCGAGGCGACGGCGCTGGAGCTCTTCCGCGCCCGAGGGTTCGACCACGTCACGGTGGAGGACGTCTGCGCCGAGGCCGGTGTGGCTCCCGCCACCTTCTACCGGCACTTCGGGACCAAGGAGGAGGTCGTCTTCGCCTACCGGGAAGACTTCACCGCGGCGCTCGACAGGGCGCTCGAGGCCGGCGCCGAGGTGCCGGACGCGGAGCGTCTGCCGGTCGTCCTCGGCGAGTTCGCGGCCTTCCTCGAGTCGCAGCAGGACGTGCTCGCGCTGCGGGACCAGATCGTGCTCGGGCACCCCCGGCTCATGCAGCGGACGCTGACGGTCCAGCGGGACATGGAGAGTGCACTGGCGGCGGGTCTCGCGAGGTCGCGCGGCCTGCCGGCGCCGGACCCGGCGGCCCTGCTGGAGGCCGGGATCGGCATCCTGGTGCTGCGGGTGGCCCTCCGATCGTGGCGGGCGCAGGGGGGCGGCTCGCTGCTGACGGCCGCGCAGCAGACGCTCGTGCGGCTGGGGGAGGTCGTGGCCGGCCTGGCTCCCGGACGCGACTGAGTCCTCCCGGGCGGGCTATCCGAAGGTCAGGGCGTAGACCGCCACGCCGGGGTCGAGGAACTCCACCTCGACGGTCCCGCTCGTGACCGCGCCGCGCCGACGGAGGAGCTGGTACAGGCGGGGTTCGGTGACCGTGCCGGAGCCGGAGCCGGTGCCGTCGACGTCGAGGCCGTGGTCGGGGCCCGGGTCCCGGCCGTCGAGCCGCACCCGGAAGCGCACCGTGGCCCCGGCCGGCGGCGCCACGACCAGGTGGAGGTCCCGGGCGTGGAAGCGGCACGTGAGGCGCCCGCCGGGCTCGGTGGAGGACGACGACTCGGCACCGACCGTCCAGCTGCCCGCGAGGGACCAGTGCCCGAGGCGCAGCCGCTCCGGCGCCGTGTAGGTGTGCGGCCGGTCCGGCACGACGTCGGGGGAGGAGGCGAACCCGGCGGTCCGGTCGTAGCCGAGGTAGGTCTCCGCGGAGCGGAGCGTGTCCCAGTCCGCAGGGGCCTCGATGCCGCGGGCGTCGACCGGCACGGGCTCGGGCCCGAGATCGCCGGCCCCGGCCTCGCCGAGGAGCTGCCGGAGGACCGCCTCGTCCTCCTCGTACCCGCCCTCGCCGAAGCTGTGGTGGCGCAGGCGTCCCGCGGCGTCGACCAGGTAGCGGGCCGGCCAGAAGTGGTTGTGGAAGGACCGCCAGACCGCGAACTGGTCGTCGATCGCGACGGGGTGGCCGATGGACCGGTCCCCCATGGCACGGCGGACGTTGTCCACGTCGTGCTCGAACGAGAACTCCGGTGAGTGCACGCCCACCACGACCAGCCCGGAGTCGTGGTAGGCCTCCTCCCAGGCCCGGACGTGGGGCAGTGACCGGAGCCAGTTGATGCACGTGTAGGTCCGGAAGTCGACCAGCACCACGCGACCGCGCAGGTCCGCGCCGGTGAGCGGCGGGGAGTTCAGCCAGTCCGTCGCTCCGGCGAGGGAGAACTCGTCCTCGGCCGGCCAGAGGGCGTCCTCGCCGTCGGCCGGCCCGCGGTCCTCGGCCCGGACGGCGTCGTGGCGGAACCGTTGCCCGAGACGGCGGGCGGCGTCGATCAGGTGGTCGTGAGAAGCCATGGGACGCTCCCTCAGCGCAGGGACCGGAAGGCGGCACGCAGTTCCTGGGCGAACAGCTGCGGCTGCTCCCAAGCGGCGAAGTGGCCGCCCCGGTCGACCCGGTTGTAGTGAATCAGGTTCGGATAGGCCCGTTCGGTCCAGCTGCGCGGGGCCTCGTACTGCTCACCCGGGAAGACGGTCACGGCCACGGGGATGGTGACGCCCTTGGCGTCGAAGAAGCCGCCCCGGTACTCCCAGTAGAGGCGGGACGCGGAGACGCCGGTGTTCGTCAGCCAGTAGAGCGTGATGTTGTCGAGCACCTCGTCCCGCGTCAGCTCACCGGTCGTGCTGGTGTGCCGGTCCAGGGCTGCGACGACCGCCACGGCCGGCTGGCCGTCGGCGTCGTTGTGGTCGAGCAGCCAGGCGGCGAGGCCGACCGGTGAGTCGGCGATGCCGTACAGGGTCTGCGGCCGGGCGGCCATGTACCGGGCGTACTCGACCTGCCCGAACGTCCGGATCAGCTGTTCGTAGGCGCGCTGCTCCTCCGCGGAGAGACCGGCGGGCGGGGGCGAACCCGCCAGTGCGGCGTCGTTGACGTCGGCGGGCACGGTGGCCGGCATGTTGGTGTGCACGGCAAGCAGCCCCTCGGGCGCCTGCAGGCCCATCTGGTCGACGACGAAGGCACCCCAGTCGCCGCCCTGGGCGACGTAGCGGGTGTAGCCCAGCCGCCCCATCAGGTCCGCCCAGGCCCGGGCCATGCGCTCCGGCCCCCAGCCGGTGCCCGTCGGCTTGCCCGAGAACCCGTAACCGGGCATCGACGGGACCACCACGTGGAACGCGTCCGCGGCGCTCCCGCCGTGCGCCGTCGGGTCGGTGAGCCGGTCGACGATCTTGAGCTGCTCGATGACCGAGCCGGGCCACCCGTGGTTGACGACGATCGGCAGTGCGTCCTCGTGCCGGGACCGGACGTGGACGAAGTGGATCTCCAGGCCGTCGATCTCGGTGGTGAACTGCGGCAGCGCGTTCAGCCTCGCCTCGCAGGCGCGCCAGTCGTAGTCCGTGGCCCAGTGGCGCGCCAGCTCCTGCATCACGGCGAGCGGCACGCCCTGCGAGTGATCCGGGACGGTCTCCGCCTCGGGCCACCGCGTCGCGGCGATGCGCCGGCGCAGGTCGGTGAGCGCCTCCTCGGGGACGTCCGCGTGGAAGGGGCGGATCGCCGTGGCGCCCGGCAACTTCTCGGTCGTGACGGACATGGTCGGCCTCCGTGGTCGGGGAACGGTGGAGAGCCTGGTGGGTGTCGCGGGCACCGCGCGCCCGTCGCAGTCCCTGGTCCGTTCCCTGGTCCCCACTGGTGTGACCGTCACCCCCGCATCGACCCGGGCCGGCGCGGTCGACCGGCGCGGCGAACCGCCGGTCGGAGGGGCAGGCGTGGTCCGCGATCGGGGTCCGGTCGTGGTGGTCCCTCCGAGCCTGGCCGGCACCGCGACCGACCCGGTGCGCCTCCGACGGTCAGGGGCGCGACCACGTCACGCGACGGCAGCCGTGGTGCGGAGCTCGAGCAGGGCGTGCAGGAACGCCTCCGAGAAGGTCGGGAAGGGCTGGATGACGTCCTCGAGCACCTCCAGCGGCACGTGGGCCCGGATGGCGAGGGTGGCCTGCTGCAGCCACTCGCCGGCCCCGGGGCCGAGGGCGTAGGCCCCGGTCAGCCGCGTCCCGTCGGAGAAGAGCGTGAGGAAGCCGGGCTCGGTGTCGTAGGAGCGGGTGTAGGTCGCCGTCCGCGCCACCTGCGACAGCGGGACGGTGACCGTGACCGGGCCGTCGGCGGCCCCGACGGCGGCGGCCTCGGGATCGGTGTAGGTCACCCGCGGGACGGCGGAGTAGTCCACGGCGCGCGGCCGGCCCAGGATGTTCGACGCCACCACGCGGGCCTGGTACTTGCCGACGTGGGTCAGCGGCCAGGGCGTCATCACGTCGCCGACGGCCCACAACCCCTCGCGGGCGTTCATCCGGGCGTCGAGGCGCAGCTCCTCGATGCCGACGGTCTCGAGGCCGACGTCGTGCACCCGGGGACGCCGGCCGGTGGCCACGAGCAGCCGGTCGCCCCGCAGCGGTTCCCGGCCGGGGAACTCGAGCACGAACTCGCCGTCCTCGTGCCGCGCCGCGGACACCATCTGGCCGTAGTACAGCCCCACGCCCTCGGCTGCGAGCGCCGTGCCCAGCGCGGTCCCCAGGGCCCGCGGCTCGCGGGGCAGCAGGTGGTCCATGCCCTCGACGATCGACGCAGTGCCGCCCAGGCGGGTGACGGCCTGGGCCATCTCCACGCCGACCGGGCCGCCGCCGAGGACCAGCAGGTGCCGGGGGACCTCGGTCATGCTCGTCGCCTCGCGGCTGGTCCAGAAGCCGGGCAGGTCGCGCAGGCCGGGAACCGGCGGGATGAACGGGTCCGAGCCGGTGGCCAGGACGACGTGGTCGGCGGTGTGGACGACGTCGTCGACCCGCACGCGGCCGTGGCCGGCGAGTCGGCCGTGGCCGCGGATGACGTCGATGCCCTCGCCCTCGGCCCACTTCGCGGCACCCGAGTCGTCGTAGGAGGACACCATGAAGTCCCGCCAGGCGAACGCGGCGGCCGGGTCGACCCGGCCGGTCACCGCCTCGGCGGCGCCCGGCGCGCGCCGCGCCCCGGCGAGTGCCTCACCGGGCCGCAGCAGGGTCTTCGACGGGATGCACGCCCAGTACGAGCACTCCCCGCCGACCCGTTCCCGCTCGACGATGGCGACCTTGCGGCCGCCTTCGGCGAGCCGCGCGGCGCAGTGCTCTCCCGGGGCTCCGCCGCCCACCACGATGACGTCGTAGTCCATGACCGCTCCTCGGGTGTGTCGCCGTTGCGCCCGGCGGTGGTGCGTCTCGCCGAGAGGATCCTCCGGATCCCGCCGGGCCCGGGCCGCTGCGCTCCGCGTCGGTACCGGCCAGGAGGAGCGGGGTGTCCCGACGGTCGTGGTCCGGGCCGTCCCGTCGCGCCCGTGGGAGTCCCTGGTGTCGCCGCCCCCGTCCTCGCGGCCCGGCCGGCTCCGTGCCGCCGTCGGGACCACCGTCCACGAGGAGCCCCTCGAGGGCGCCGGTCACCAGGACCCTGCGGCAGCGCGCACCCGGCGCGGACGCGGCGGCGCCGGAGCAGGGTCCTGTCCGACCGACTGCGGCGCGCCGGGGGGTGCGCACCCCGCGCGCCGACGGGACGGGCCGCCCGTCGGTCAGTGCGGGGCGCCCTCGATCACGAGGGTGGCGTCGGCGACGGCCTCGTCGGGGGTGCGGCCCTGCTGCCGCGCCACGACGTAGCCGGCGTACCAGTCCGACCAGTGGTGCGGGGGCCCCACCGGCTCGTACCGCCCGTGGTGTTCCTCGGCCTCCCGGAGCAGGCGGGCCAGCGTCGGGTCGTCCATCTCGTCGTCTCCTCTCGTCGATCGGTGTCAGCGGGTCGGGTGGGTCACCGGCCGGGCAGGCGCGTGGTGAGCTCCTGCACCACGTACCGGTTGCCGTCGGGGTCGGCGAAGGTGGCGTAGGACGCGTAGCTGCGGCGCTCCGGGTCGGGCCCGGGCGCGTGCGTCGCGGGATCCGCGCGCACCGCCAGGCCGCCACCCGCGTCGTGGAAGACCTCGCTGACGTCCGCCCCGTGCGCGATCAGTTCGGCGCGGGCCGCCTCGATGTCGGGTACGGCCAGGAACAGGGCGACCGAACCGGGCCTCGCCGGGGGGAGTCCGAGGCCGAACTGGATGGAGCAGGGCGAGCCGGGCGGCGTGAGCTGGACGGCGCGGAAGCCCTCGTCGATCATGAAGTCGGCGTCCTCCCGCCAGCCGAGCCCCTTGTAGAAGTGCTTGGCCCGGTCGACGTCGGAGACGCCGATGACGACGGCCTCGAGCTTCATGTCCACGGCGTGCTCCTCGTCGTCGCGGGGCCGGCACCCGGGTCGTCGCCGGCCCGGACACGCTCGCGCCGTCGAGCGCCGCATCGCACCAGGGGGACTCCCTGGTCCGCTGCCCGGTCCCCGGCCGGTGGTGTGCTCCGCCGCATCGCACCAGGGAGGGACCAGGGGATCCCACGGGGGCGACGGGGACCCGGTGCCCCGACAGTCGACCCGGGGTCGGCGCCCCCCCGGCGCCCGACGAGAGGCGGTGACATGCCTTCCGACACCGTCCGTGGCGGCGTGACGGTCGAGGATCGCGGTGGCCGGTCGGCACCGGCCGAGGCGCGACCGGCCCGAGGACCAGGACACGACCGGCGAGGAGGCACGGTGGACGACGCGAGGGCACGCGCGGCGATCGAGGCGCACTTCGCCGCCTCGGACGTCGGGGCCGCCGGCGGCGCACCGGGCGACCGGATCGCCCGCGCCTCGGAGATCTACGCCGAGGACGCCGTCGTCGAGTGGCCGCAGGGCGGTGAGCGGCTCCGCGGCAGGGCGGCGATCACCGGGTTCCGGTCCACGTACCCGGCCCGCCAGCGGTTCGAGCTCCACCGGACCACCGGCTGCCACGACCTGTGGGTGAACGAGTACACGATCCACTACGACGACCGGCCCGTGCTGGCTGTCGGGATCATGGAGTTCCGCGGGGACCGGGTCGTCCGCGAGCGGATCTACTTCGGCGAGCCCTGGGAGCCGCCGGCCTGGCGCGCCCGGTGGGTCGAGCGGTTCGACCCCCGCGAGCCGGACCCGCCGCCCGCCGTGCCGCCGCGGGCGGACGGGCCGGGCTGAGCCGGCGGCAGGCGCGGCGCCCCGGTCAGCGCGGCCGGGTGCCGGGGTCGGGCGCAGCCGGCTGCGGGCGACGCAGTTCGCGGCGCGTGCTGACCCCGAGCTTGGTGAAGACCTTGCGGAGGTGCCACTCGACCGTCCGGGGGCTGAGGTACAGCGCGGCGCCGATCTCGGGGTTGGTCAGCCCCTGCGCGACCAGCCGAGCGATGTGGGCCTCCTGCGCGGTGAGCTCCCGGGAGGTCTCCACCGTGCGCCGGCGCACCGTCTCGCCGGTGGCCAGGAGCTCGTGCCGCGCGCGCCCGGCGAACGCCTCGACCCCCATCGAGGTCAGTGACCGGTGGGCGGCCCGCAGCTGCACACGGGAGTCGACGCGGCGTCCCTCCCGCCGCAGCCACTCGCCGTAGCGCAGCTGGGTCCGGGCCAGCCCGACCGCGACGGTGGTGCGGGCGAGCCGGTCGACGGCCTCCCGGTGGGAGTCCTCGGCGGCGCGCCCCTGCTGCAGCAGGGCGCGGCTGCCGGCCTCGACCCCGAGCGCCCAGTCCGTGCCGCTGGCCCCGGTCGTCGCGGAGAGCCGCTCGAGCGCGGCGGCGGCCGCTGCCGGATCCCCGGCGTGCACCCCCGCTTCGACGAGTTCGGCGAGAGCCCACTGGGCCGCGCCGGGCTCCGGCGGGCACGCGACCGCCTCCCGAGCCGCGTGCAGCGCCTCCCCGTAGCGGCCGAGCCCGTTGCACAGCACGGCCCGGGCCCACTGGACCACGGTGACGCCGGCTCCCTCGCCGCGGGCGGTGACGTCCTCGAGACAGCGCTGGATCAGCGGCTCGGCCCGCTCGGCGTCCCCCCGCACGGCGAGCAGGCCGACCTCGCCGTAGGGGGCCAGGCTGCTCCTCGTCACCTCGGTGACCGACCGGGTCTCCTCGACCAGGGACGCCGCCGTGGCCAGCTCGCCGGTGAAGAGGTGGACCACGGCACGGGTGTGGAGGGCCAGCGGGAGCGCGCTGAGGGCGCCCGCGTCGCGGACGATCTCCAGGTGCCGGCGGGTGAGCGCGTCCCAGCTGCCGTCGTCCCAGAGGGCCGCCGCCGACGTCGCCGCGAGCCAGGCGGCACGCAACGCCTCGTCCAGCGTCAGGTCCTCGGTGACGAACGCGCGCACCGCTCGGTGCAGGGATGGCGCCGCCGCAGCGAGGCCCTCGGTGAACAGCACGGCGAGCGCGGACAGCAGCGCGTCCCCCCTGCGCGGGGTGGCCGGCGGCGGCGCCTCCCGCACCGCCTCGGCGACCTGCCGCACGCCGGGCCCGGCGGCCAGGCGCCCGGCCGACAGCGCGGCGCAGAGCGCGTCGAGGTAGGTGTCCCGGGCGAGCTGCGCGTCGAGCGGTTCCAGCCGGCGGGCCGCGGGCAGCAGCAGCGGCAGCGACTCGTTGCCCCGGTCCGCGGCGAAGGTCACCTCCGCCCGCAGCAGGTCGAGCCGGACCCGCTCGGCGTCGCCGAGCGGGCCCTCCCCGGCCGACGCCAGGAGCTCGGCGGCGTCGTCGAACGACCCGGCGTGCACCTTGGCCTGGGCGGCGTCGAGGCAGCGGCCGGTCCGCCGCGCCGGATCGGGCGTCAGTGCGGCGGCCCGCGCCAGGAACGCCGCCGCCGCCGGCAGCCCGCCGTGCGAGAAGGCGCGGCCGGCGCACCGCTGCAGCTCTGCGGCGGTGTCCTCGTCCCGGCCCACGGCGGCACGGGCGCGGTGCCAGGCCCGGCGGTCGGGGTCCAGGCCGGGGTCGGTGACGTCGGCGAGCACCCGGTGGACCTCGCGCCGTCCGGCCGGTGTGCCCGCGCGGTACACCGCGGAGCGGACCAGCGGGTGCCGGAACCGGACCCGGTCGCGGAGCTCGACGAGGCCCGGGGCCTCGGCGGCGGCCGCGGCCCCGGGCTCGATGCCGAGTCGCTCGGCGGCGCGCCACAGCAGCGGCAGGTCACCGGTCGGGTCGGCGGCCGCGGTCAGCAGCAGCCGGAACGACGGCTCCGGGAGCGACCCCACCTGGCGCAGGACCCCCCGCTCCAGGCGCTGGACGAGCGGCGTGGCGCCCGGGCCGGCGTCGCCCCCGAAGGCCAGGTCCGTCGCCGACAGCGCCCGCGGCAGCTCGAGCAGGGCCAGCGGGTTGCCGTGGCTCTCGGCCAGGATGCGGTCGCGCACCCGCGGGTCGAGCGCGCCGGGCACCGCCGACTCCAGCAGCGCCGCCGCGTCGCCGGCGCCCAGGCCCCGCACCACCAGTTCCGGGAGCCCGGACAGCCGGGGCTCCTCGTCCGGGTCGCGCACGGCGAAGACCATCGCCACGCGCTGGTCCACGAGCCGACGGGCGACGAACTCCAGCGCCTGCGCGGAGGCCCGGTCCAGCCACTGGGCGTCGTCCACGGCGCAGACCAGTGGGCGCTCCTCGGCCACCCCGGAGAGCAGGGTCAGCACCGCCAGGCCCACGAGGAAGCGGTCCGGTGTGCTGCCCGTCCGCAGGCCGAACGCGGTGCCGAGCGCCTCCTGCTGCGGGTCGGGCAGCTCGCCGAGCCGCTCCAGGTGGGGGCTGCACAGCTGGTGCAGGCCGGCGAACGCGAGCTCCGTCTCCGACTCGACGCCGGCCGCGCGGCCCACCCGGCACCCCGTCGCGCGGCCGACCAGGAAGTCGAGCAGCGCGGTCTTGCCGATCCCCTCCTCGCCCCGCAGCACCAGCACCTGGCTGCGGCCGGCCTCCGCGGCCGCCACCAGCGAGCTCAGCCGCTCGCACTCGCTGCGCCGGCCCCGCAGCACCGGTCCGGACCGGGGACTGGGCATCGCCACTCCTGAGGGCTGGCCGGGGGATCCCGGGTCCGCCACGCTAGGTGGGACCGCGGGCACCCACATCCGCCATTCGACTCGGCCGGGACCGGGCGACGGGCCGGGTCCCCGGAGCGCGGGTAGTTGGACCCTGACCATCCGTTGCGACCGTGCCTATCTTCCGATCAGTGGCACCGTCGACGTGGAGGGGGTGGTCGACGTGGGGGTCGGTGTGCGGGCCCGGGTGACGCTCCTCGACGGCTTCGGGGTCCAGCTCGGCGCGGGCGGGGCGTCGTCGGCGCTGGAGGAGCTCCCGCACGGCGTGCAGCGCCTCATCGCGCACCTGTGCCTGTCCGGGCGGCCACCCCGGTCGACCGTCGCCGGCCAGCTGTGGCCGGAGGTCTCCGAGGAGCACGCCCACGGCAGCCTCCGCTCGGCGCTGTGGCGGCTGCAGAAGGCGGCGCCGGGCCTCGTGACCGTGTCCGCGGGTCGCCTCTCGCTGGCCGACGGCGTCCGGGTGGACGTGCGCGAGCTGGACGACTGGGTGCGGCGGGTGCGGGACCCGCGGTCCGGCCTCGAGGACGTCGAGCTGCCCGATGCCGGCCTGCTCGGCGAGCTGCTCCCCGGCTGGTACGACGACTGGGTGATGCTCGAGCGCGAGCGGGTGCGGCAGGTGCGGATGCACGCCCTCGAACAGGTCGCGGTCCGGCTGGCGGCCGCCGGGCGCTACGGGGACGCGCTCCAGGCCGCGTACGCGGCGGTGCGCGCCGAGCCGCTGCGCGAGAGCGCCCACAGGACCGTGGTCCGGGTCCACCTGACGGAGGGCAACGTGGCCGAGGCGCTGCGGGTGTACGAGCAGTTCCGGGCCCTCCTGGCCGACGAGATCGGCGCCCGTCCCAGCGAGCACATGGCGCGGCTGGTGCGGAGCATCCGCCCGCTGCAGCCGGTCGTGCGCTGACCGGCGTCCGGCCGCCCGTCATCGCGCCCGGGCTGTATCAGGCCCGCCGCCGCCCGCCTCTGCCGATCGTCCACCGGTGGAGAGGGGAACCCCATGGACGGTCGGGAGCGGACGACGTCGGCGTGGCCGGTCGCGGACCGGCCCGCGCCCCGGGTCGGCCTCCTGGACGGCTTCCGCATCGAGACGGCGTGCCCGGGCAGGACCGTCCGGCGGGACGTCGTGCCCCCGGCCGTGCAGCGGCTGGTCGCCTGCGTGTGCTTCGCGGGGCGGCCGGGCCGCTCGGCGGTCGCCGGTCAGCTCTGGGGCGACGTCTCCGAGGACCAGGCGCAGGCGAGCCTGCGCTCGGCGCTGTGGCGGCTGGGCCGGCTGGCGCCGGGGCTGCTCGACACCGCGGGCGGCGCACTGGCGCTGGCCCCCGGCGTGCGCGCCGACGTCCGGGAGCTCGCTGACTGGGCGGCGACCGTCCGGGACCCGCGGACCCCGCTCGACGACCTGACCCTGCCGCGCCCGGACCTGGACGGCGACCTGCTGCCCGGCTGGCACGACGACTGGGTGCTCATCGAGCGGGAGCGGCTGCGGCAGCTGCGGCTGTACGCACTGGAGACCCTCGGCGCGCGGCTGGCCGCGGCCGGCCGGCCGGCGGAGGCGGTCGAGGCCGCGCTCGCCGCCGTCCGGAGCGAGCCGCTGAGGGAGAGCGCCCACCGCCTGCTGGTCCGGGTGCACCTGGCCGAGGGCGACGTGGCCGCCGCCGTCCGCACCTACCGGCACTTCCGGACGATGCTGCGCGACGAGCTCGGCCTCGACCCGAGCGACCGGTTCACCCGGCTGGTCCAGCACCTGGGCGGTGGGGGCCGGGTCGCGTCCTGAGCGCGGTGCGCCGCCCGGTGTATCAGGCGACCCGGCTGCGTGCTCTGTCGGGTGCGGGGGCGGGGTCCGGCCACGATCGGGGGGATGGCCGGGCCCCGCGGCCGCGTCGACCGTCCGCGCCGCAACCGGAGGGACCGCAGCATGCCCGGTCAGCCAGCCGGCTCCGACCAGGAGCCCGACGAGGTGCCGTACGCAGAGCTGCTCCGGGCCCTCCGCCGGTTCCTGCGGACCGAGGGCGAGCGCTACCTGGACGACCCGAACGTCGCCTCCGTCGGCATCGGCCCCAAGGTGACCGACGGCCGCCGCACGCCGGAGCTGTCGGTGCAGTTCGTCGTCGAGGAGAAGCTCGCCGACCCCGGTGACCTCGCCGCCCGGGGGACGACCCCGGTGCCGGACGCGATCACCATCGCCGGGGTCCGGGTGCCGACCGACGTGCTCGAGCGCACCGGGTAGACCCCGCCGTCAGCGGCACCGCGGTCCCAGCGGTATCACAGGACCCCGCTGCGGGCTCTCCCTGACACCACCTGCGGGCCGCCGTGCCGGCGACCGCAGATGGGGACCGCGCAAGCCCCGAGAGTCCTGGAGGTCGGCCGTGACCGCGAACGACGAGCCGCAGTCACCGTTCCTGCACGCCCTCGGGGTGGCGCGGGAGCTGGGCCGGGCCGACGGGCGCCTCGCCGCCGGCTTCGAGCCGCCGGGGGAGCCGGCCCCCATCGGCCCGTGGTGCCACGGGCTCGCCCCGGAGGACCTCGCCCGCCTCGTCTGGGACGCCGGGGAGGGGTCGGTCCCCGCCGGGCTCCCGCTCAACGCACCGCTCTGGTACGCGCAGGGCTTCCGCGAGGCCCTGGCGGGCGCGGGCGCCGCCCTGCCCCGCCCCCGTCCCGGCGAGGAGGTCCCCGGCGGCGACCGTCGGCCGCAGCACGGCGGGGGAGCGCGCCCGGCCGAGCCCGTCCGGCCGCCCGCGCCCCGGCGGCCGGAGCCGACGGGACGGCCGGCCGACGGCGGTGGGGGAGGCGTGCCGGGCGCACCGGGAGCGCACGCCGGCCAGGCGATGGGCCCGACCGCCTCCCGCGTGGAGGGCACCGGCTCCCGCCGGACGGGGAACCGGTGACCGGGCCGCCACCGCACCTCCGCCGGGGATCGCCGCCGACCCCCTCTCCTGCCCCGACCGACCACGAAGCTGGGGGACACGGTGGAGATCGTCATCTCCTACGCCCGTGAGGACCGGGCGATCGTCCAGGAGCTCGCCGGGACGCTGCGCGCCTGGGGACACGACGTCTGGACCGACGCCGGCGCGCACTCCGGGGCGCGGTGGTGGGACGAGATCGTGGCCCGCATCCAGGCCTGTGACGTGCTGCTCGCCGTCACCTCGCCGGCGTCGCTGGCGTCCCACGCCTGCACCCTCGAACGCCGCTACGCGCTGGCGCTGGGCAAGGTGCTCCTGCCGGTCCTGGTGGCCCCGGTGAACACGCAGGACCTGCCGACGGAGTTCGCGTCGATCCACTTCTTCGACTTCACCCAGCGGGACGTCGCGGCAGCCGGCCGGCTCTACCAGGCCGTGCAGCAGCTGCCACCGCCCGGCCCGCTGCCGGACCCGCTGCCCCCGGCGCCGCCCCCGCCGCTGTCCTACCTGAACGCGATCGTCGACCAGCTCGACGCGCTGGTCCCCGACCTCGACCTGCAGCACCGGATCGTCACGGCGCTCACCGGCGGCCTGCGGTCAACAGACCCCGAGGAGCGGGCCACCGCGATCGAGCTCGTCCGGCGCTTCCTCGAGCACCCGCAGAACATGCGCGACCCGGCGGAGCGGGCGCGCGAGGCGCTGGCGCGCGCTCTCGGCCACGAGCCCGGCCACCAGGCCGGCCCGACGCCGCCGCCCCAGCCGGTCCCGCGGTCCCGGGTCCCGGCCGTCCTCGCGTGGGTCGGCGGGGCCACCGTCGTGCTGGCCGGGCTGGGCGTCTGGGGCGTCGTCGGGACGAATCGGGAGGCGGTCGTGGCGGGGTCGATCGTCTCCCAGGAGGTCCACGACGACCTGCTGGACCGGGGCCAGCACCCGACGAGCGTCACCTGCGACGACCTGACGGCGGAGGTGGGCGCGACCACCTGGTGCGACACGCCCGGGCTCGCGGCCGGGGGCTACACCATCCGGGTGACCAGCGTCGACGGGTCGAGCGTCACCGGCTGGGAGTACGGGTGAGTCGCGGCGCCCTCCCGGAGCCGGCGGACACGCCCGGCGGGCGGTGACGTCGCGGTGACGGCCGCGTGCTGGCATCCCACCGTCGGGCGCACGCAGCCCGGGGACGGGAGCGCAGCGATGGACGCCGGGACCGCGGGGCCCGCCGCGACCACGGCCGGCGGTCCGGCGCCGGACCGGCTCCTGGACCTGGTCTGGCGCCGGCACCGGCAGTGGTCGGTCGCGGCGGACGCGGCGCGGCGTCGGCTGGACCGGTGGCGGTTGTGGAACCTGGTGCTGCTGGTCCTCGGTGCGCTCGCGGGGGCGCTGGCGGCGCAGACCTGGCTGGGCGCCCGCGCCGTGACCGGGTCGGCGGTGGTCGCGGCCGTCTCCCTGGGCCTCGCGGGCTTCCTCCAGGCGCACCTCCTCACCACCGAGCAGACCGCTCGCTGGACCCGTGCCCGGGCCGCCTCGGAGGCGCTCAAGGCGGAGACCCACCGCTACCTGCTGCGCGTCGCGCCGTACGCGGGAGCGGACCGGGCCCAGGTGCTGCAGGCACAGCTGGACGTGGTCCGCGCCCGGGCCGCCGCGCCCCTGGTGGACCAGCAGGACGTGCCGGTCGACGACCGCCCGCTCCCGGCCGTGCGCACGGTGCAGGAGTACGTGACCGCCCGCGCGCAGGGCCAGGCGGACTGGCACCGGGACCGGAGCCGCCGGCACGCCCGGCGCGCCGGCCGGCTGCGCGCCTGGCAGCTGGCCGCCACCGCGGTCGGCGTGGTCCTCGCGGCCGTCACCGGGTTCCTCCCGTCGTTGCGGCTGTCCACCTGGACGGCGGCGGCGACGACGATCGCCGCCGCGTTCGGCGCGCACCTGGCCGCCACCCAGCACCAGGCGGTCGCGGCCGCCTGCGCGGCCACCGCCGACCAGCTCGAGACGCTCGTCGCCGGCTTCGACCCGCGCGCGGCGACACCGGACCGGCAGGCGCGCTTCGTCGCCGACGTCGAGCGGGTCCTCGCCGCCCAGAACCAGGGCTGGACCGACCTGCTGAGCCCCGAGCCGGCAGGCGGGCGGAGCGCACCTCCGGGGGGATGACCTCGTCCCGGCCACCCCGACCCGGCAGGGACCTCACCCGGACGGCGGGACGGCGCTCGCCGCGACGTGGGGACGCACCCGGGCCTCGACGCGGTCGATCACGTCCCCGCCGTCCCCGAGCCGCCGGTAGAGCGACAGCTGGTCGAGCACCGTCTGCGCCTGGTCCGGCGTCGGGCCGCCGTCGACGGCGGCCCGCACGTAGGCGCGCTCGACGTCCAGCGCCGACGGTCCGGCGCCGAGCAGGTGCCGGGTCAGGACCAGCTCGGCGACGCTGACGAGCGCCCAGAAGTCCCCGCCTCCCGACGACGCCGCCCGCTCGGCGAAGAACTGCGCGACCGGGGCCAGGTCCAGGGAGCGCGCGAGCTGGTCGGCGCGCCCCCCGAGGTGCTGGGCGAGCACGCGCAGGGTCGTGGCCGCGTTCAGCCCGGTGTAGAAGTCGGTGGGCGCCGCCGCGAACCCCCGCTCGTAGAGGTCCGCCGCCCGCTGCAGGTGCTCGGCCGCGAGCAGCCGGTCGCCGGCGTCCAGGGCGCGCAGCCCACGCCGCTTCGCCAGGCCCGCGGCGATGCCGCAGCTCTCCGGGTCGTCACCCAGCTCGACGATCTCGTCGAGCAGCTCCTGCGCGGCCCGCCACGACGGCTCGGGGTCCTGGCCGGTCTCGAGCTGCCGCTCGCCGCGGCGGCGCAGCGAGAGGGCGAGCTGCTGGGCCCACAGCAGGTAGGAGCCGTCGGAGGGGGTGAGGGCCAGCGGCCGCAGCACGTCGATCGCGTCGTCGTACCGGCCCAGGTCGCGCAGCGCGGTACCGAGCCGCAGCAGCAGCTGCCGCTGCTGGTCGGCGTCCACGGCGGCGGCCCGGACGTCGGCCAGCAGGACGCGCAGCGCCCCGACGTCCCGGCTGCGCACCGCAGCGGTGACCCGCTGGTGCAGGTCCAGACTCTGCGACGGGCCGGCCGCCGGGCCGCCGCGGACCCGGAGGCGCCGCCGGGAGAGCTCGAAGAACTCGAACACCGGACTGTCCCGGCGGGCGTCGCGCAGCCGGTCGGGGTCGAGCACCTCGCGCAGCGCCCCGACGGCGGCCAGCGCGGAGGCCTCGTCGAGCAGGCCGCCGTCGAGCCGGTAGGAGAAGTGCCGGATCGGGCGCACGTCGAACGGCGGGGGGTCGCCCAACGGGCCGAGGAGCACGGTCGTCCGGTCCGCGAACGCGTGGCGCACCCCGAGCTCGTAGAACACGTTGGGGTTCTGCGTGACCGTGTCCACGACCACCACGTCGGCGTTGCCGAGCCGCTCGATCATCCCGACGTGGATCAGGCCGGTGTCCAGGTCCTCGTCCGCGCGCTGCCACCGCAGGTCCGCGTCCTCGAGGGCGGGCACGATCAGCCGGCCGAAGACCTGGTCGCAGTCGACGAACCCGGTGCCCCTCGGCTTGGTGCCGAACGGCATGACGACGAAGGCGGTCGGCTGGTCGGCCGGCCGCGCGCCGGGGTCGAGGTCGATGCACGCCAGGCCCTGGGTGCGGGCGCGGTCGACGAAGTCGTCCGTGACGCTGGGCCGGTCCGGGCGGGCCCGTGGCCGGACCGCCACCGCCAGGGTCTCCCCATGGCCGCCGAGGCCGCGGGCGTGGTCGAGCAGCGCCTGGTTGCCCTCGCAGTACCCGCCATGGGTGCCGGGGAAGGCGTGCTCGACCAGGACGTACCTGTCCCCGCCGGCGGTCACGGCGTCCAGCACGCGGTCGTAGGCCGTGGTCCAGGCGGCGCCGCGGTCGGCCACCGAACGCTCGCGGAAGACGTCCCGGGTGGAGGGCAGCACGACGTGGACGTCGAGGCCGAGGCGCAGCGCCTCCTGCAGCACCAGCAGGTCCGATCCCGCCGCGGCGGCGGAGACCACGACCTCGGGGCGCAGGTGCGCCAGCAGCCGGGCGAGCCGGGCGCGCACGACGTCCACCTGGTCCGGGGGGAACCGGCCGGGGGTCCCGGCGCCGTCGGCATCGACGCGGTTCCCGGCGTGGACGACGAGCACGGGGCGCTCCCTCCGGAGGCGGCACCGCGATGAGACACGCCGCTGCATCACCGCCCCGTCACCGCGGCGTCACCGCCGGCCGCGGGACGTCGTCCGCCGTCGTGACGGCCGACCGGGAGCTGACGGCCGGCCTCCCGGCCTGTACCCCGCGGTCGGCCGGTATCAGCGGCGGCACCCGGCGCCTCTGGGGGAGGAGCACCGACCCCGTCCGCCCAGCGGCCCGCCGGGACCCCACGCCCTCGCGCGGCCTCGACCGTCCATGAGGAGCCGTGATGCGACCGCTCCGCACCCCGCCGGCGGCACGGGGGCTCGCGCCCGCGGCGGCCGGCCGCCACCCGGTCGGCGCGCTCCTCCCCGGGGGCCGGGCCGAGCGGGGGCACGGGCTGGCGGAGCTCGCCGAGCACAACGACGACGAGCACGGCTGGTGGCTCGCCCTCGACGGCCGGGTGCACGACGTGACCGCGTTCGTCCGGGGCCACCCCGCCGAGACGGTGCTGCGGGCCTCCGCCGGCCTGGACGCGACGACCGCCGCCGACCGGGCTCTCCTCGACACGCCGGGGCTGCGGCAGCTGCTCGCGGCCACCGACGCCGGGCCGCTGGTGCGCCCCGCCCTCGGCCGTGCCCAGGGGCTGCACGACGCGTGGGCCGGGGCGCTCTCCGGGCTGGTCTCGCTGCAGAACGCGTTCCGGCTGGACCGCATCTCCGCGGGGTGCACCGACCCGTGCCCGGCGGACGGCGACCTCCCCTCCGCGCGGCAGGCCGAGCGCACCGCGGCCCGCTTCGGCGACGAGCACCTGCCGCGGTTCGCCGCGGAGGTCCTGGCCCCGCTGGCCGAGCGGGTGCTGCGGGAGCAGCGCGCGACGGCGCTGCGGATCCGGACGGTCGCCGGCGGCCCCGGCGGGGGGCTGCTCCCGGGCTGTTCGCCGCGGCGCCGGCTGGATCTCCTCGACCGCCGGATCGGCGCCACCAAGGCGCTGCTGACCCGGGGCGTCCGGTGCTTCGACATCTGGGGCGACGCCGTCCTCGGTACGGGCGACCTGTGGCGGCTCGCCGCGCAGGCGGTCCCCGTGTGCGCGGGCGCGGCGACGCTGTCAGTGCACACCACCCGGCGCGCGGGCTGACGACCGGCCTCCGGGGACCGTTCCACCGGGAGGCCGGGGTCGGCACCCGACCGCCGGCGGTGGAGCCGTGCACGACGTGGCGGTGTCCCCGGCCGCACCTCGCCAGCGCCGGCGCCGAGGGCGCCGTCGTGCTGTGGGACCTCACCGGCCGGGACCGCCCGCGGGAGCTCGGCGAGCCCCTGGACGTGCGAGCCGTCTCGGTCGACGCGGTCGCGTCGGCCCCGGACCGTCCGGCCCTGGCTGCCGCCGGCGACGGCGGCACGGTCGGCATCTGGGACCTCTCACCACTCCGGGCAGTACGGGATGAGCCCATCCGGGCCGCCTGTGACATCACCGGACGCGAACTCGACCGCGAGGAGCGGGAGGGCTGCGTGAAGGGGCTGGGGTACGTCGACACCTGCGCTGCTCGAGCGTCCTCTCGCGTGCCAGGGTCACCGAGGGCGAGCCGCGCCCAGGAGGTGGGAGGTCCGACGCCGGGAACGGACGTATCCCGGAGCGACCCGGCCGAGCGGCGCGCGGGCACCGCCGGCCGCCGGGTCCGCCCCGGTGACGGCCCACCCTCACGCGCCGGACGGCGCCGCCGCGGCCTGTCCGCTGCCGGTGCGGGCCGGGCGGCGCGGCAGCCGGGTCCGCGGGGACTGGTTGGCGTACTGGGCCGGCAGCGGGGTGCACGTCGTCCCGACGCTCGCGGGGGACGAGCGGGCGTGCGCCGGTCCGGCCAGGTGGACGTAGACGGTCAGGTCCGCGGGGTCGTAGGTGTTCACCGGGAGGACCTCGTCAGTGAGGGGCGGCGGCCGCGATCCGTCGTGGTCATGGGGGTCGCTCCTCCACAGCCGGGGCGCGCTGCCCGTGCCCCTCTCCCGAGCAGAGCACCGACCGGCGCCGGAAGATACGCCCCGGCCGCGACCCGACCGGGTCAGGCGGGGCTCGTCCCGACCGGCTCCTGGTCGTGCCCGCCCGCGCCGGGCGTGCGCCGGGCCGCGGACCCGAGGACGACGGGGAGGGACTCGTGACCGCGCAGGATGACGGTGCCGCGGCGGCGCCCGGGACCCGCGGGACCGAGGTCGGGGAAACGCTCGAACAGCGCCTGCAGCGCCACCTCGCCCTCCATCCGCGCGAGCGCGGCGCCGAGGCAGAAGTGGATGCCGCCGGCGAAGGCGACGTGGTCGCGCGCGTTGGGACGCGTGACGTCGAAGACGTGCGGGTCGGAGAACACCCGCGGGTCCCGGTTGGCCGCGGCGAGCAGGAGGATCAGCCACTCGCCCTCGGCGACGGGGACCCCGTGGACGGTGGTGGACCGCCTGGCCCGGCGTCCGGTCCGCTGCACGGGTGGGTCGACGCGGAGGACCTCGTCGACCGCGTTCGGCCACAGCGACGGGTCCTCGGCCAGCAGCCGGCGCTGGCCGGGGTGGGCGAACAGCAGGGCGGCGCCGTTGCCGATGAGGTTGACGGTGGTCTCGAACCCGGCGCCGACGACCAGTGCGGCGGTGGCCCGCAGCTCGGTCTCGGTGAGGCCGCCACCGTCGTCGTCGACCGTGGTGGCCAGGCTCGACAGCAGGTCCGGGCCCGGGTCCCGGCGCAGCCGCCGCAGGTGCTCGCGCCACCAGGTGTCGAGCTCGGCGAGGGTGCGCTCGACGTCGCGGTGGGTGGCCCAGTCCAGGCCCAGGTCCAGGACCGGCGCGGCGCGGTCGCCCCAGGCGAGGAACTGCTCGCGCATCGCCACCGGGACGCCCAGCATCTCGGAGATGACCGTGACCGGCAGCAGGCTGGCGTAGCGGGCGGCGAGGTCCACCTGCCCGTCGTGCGCCGCGGCCTCGCGTTCGAGGTCGTCGAGGAGCTCGTCGGCGATCTGCCGGGTGCGCTCGCGCAGCCCGGCGACGGCCCGGGCACTGAACGCCCGGCTGACCAGCCGCCGGTAGCGGGTGTGCTCGGGCGGGTCGACGGCGACCATCGACGGCGGCTCGATGGGGCTCACCCCCGGCCGGTCGCCGGCCAGCCGCAGCGCCAGCCGGAACGCAGCCGGCAGCCGGTCGGTCAGGTGGGCGCCGATCTGCCCGAAGTCCTCGCTGCGCAGCACGTCGGTGCACACGTCGTGGTGGACGCTCACGCGTGCCAGGGCCCCGTCGGCGAAGGGGGCCGCCGTCCGCAGCCGCTCGTAGTGCGGGTACGGGTCCGCGCGGAGGGCGGGGTCGGTCATGACCTGGGCGTCCGGGTTGCCCGCGCGGGCGCGGGCCCGGATCGCCAGTCGCAACGCGCCGTGGGTGGTGGTCCAGCGGACCGCACTGTGCACCAGTTCGACCATCGCCCTCGCCGTCCCCTCCACGACCGGGGCCGGCCCGCCGCCGGCGTGCTCCCATCCTCGGGGACACGGCCCGCCGGTTCCAGGGACGACGGGGCGGTGATCACGCCACCACCGGTGTGGCGGACCCGGTCGGCGGCGTGTCCCGGCGACGAGCGGGAATCATGTGCGCCCGTAGGTGTTGACTTGGTCGACGCAACGACCACGAGGACCGGACCGGTCGTCCCACGACGACGTGCCCGTGCCGTGGTCACCGGCCGACCACCGGCGGCTCCGGGTCCCCCGAGGGGCCGCCGAGGGCCGCGACGCCGATCCTGGCGGGTCGGCTCGGCGTCCGGAGCACCAGGTCCGCCCGGGACGTCGCTCGTCCTGTCCGGGGACCGTGGGGCACGCTGCCGCGGCTCCCGTGCCGTGCACCGCAGAGGAGGAGTTCGTGGCTCGACCAGGCCAGCGCCAGCGGGGCGCTCGCCGCACCGCCCAGCGGCGCGTCCACCACCGGGGCGACGTCGTCTCCGTGCTCGCCCGGACCGCCCGTGAGGTCGAGGCGGCCGCCCGACGCGGTCGCGTGACGCCCGCCGTGCGGACGACGTTCCAGGCCGTCGCCCTGCTGCTGCGGGAGGAGCGCGCCCGCGTCCTGGCGGCAGCCGGCAGTGACGCCCGCCGGGCCGAGCAGCTCAAGCGCCTGGACGGCATCGCGACCGTCCTCGCGACGACCGCCGTCCGGGACGCCGGGCTGCTGGCGCTGCTCGCCGAGGACGCCGTCGTCTCCGACGCGGCCCGGTCGCGCAGGCGCGAGCTGCTGCGGGACCTCGGCATCGAGCCGGCGCCCGACGAGGTCGTGCCGGCGGAGCCGGCGACCGCTCCACCCGGCACCGAGCGGCGGGTCGTACCGCAGTCGGTGGTCTCCCGGCAGCTGGCCAACCCCTTCCTCGCCCCCGACTTCTCCGCGGCCCCCCAACGCACCCCCCGGCCGCGCCGCCTGGCCGGCTGGGAGCTGCTCGGCCCCCTGCTGGCCTCGTTCGAGCGCGCCGGTGGGGGTGCCCCGGCGTGCGCGGCGCTGCCTTCGCCGACGGCACGGTTCACCCCGGCGGGCCTGGAGCTGATGCCGCACCAGGGCCAGCTGGTCGCCGCGGCCGCGGCCGGCCACCGGACCTTCCTGCTCGCCGACGAGCCGGGACTGGGCAAGACGGCCCAGGCACTGCTCGCCGCGGAGGCGGCCGACGCCTATCCGCTGCTCGTCGTCGTGCCCAACGTCGTCAAGCGCAACTGGGCCCGTGAGGCGGCGCGTTGGACGCCCCACCGTCCGGCCACCGTGGTGCAGGGCGACGGCGAGACGGTAGACGGCTTCGCCGACGTCGTCGTCGTCAACTACGAGGTGCTCGACCGCCACGTGGGCTGGCTCGGCGACTTCGGGTTCCGCGGGATGGTCGTGGACGAGGCGCACTTCATCAAGAACAAGACGTCGCAGCGCTCGCAGCACGTCCTCGCGCTGTCCGACCGCCTCCGGTCCCGCACCCCGAGGCCGCTGCTGATGGCGCTGACCGGCACACCGCTGATCAACGACATCGAGGACTTCCTGACGATCTGGCAGTTCCTCGGCTGGATCGACGAGAGCAAGCCCCTCGACGAGCTGATGGACGCACTCGAGGACACCGGCCTGACGCCCGCCGACCGGGGCTTCTCCGCCGCGGCGCGGCAGTGCGTGATCGACCTCGGCATCGTGCGCCGCCGCAAGGTCGACGTGGCCGCCGACATCCCCGCCCGCCGCATCGCCGACCTCCCCGTCGAGCTGGACGGAGCGGTCGGCCGGTCGATCCGGGCGGCCGAGCGGGACCTCGCCCGCCGGATGAGGGCGCGGTACGAGACCGCGCTCGCCAACCGGTCCGCCGTCGTCGAGGGCGTCGGCAGCGGTGTCGACACCGACCTCGTCCGCCGGGTGGCCCGGTCCGAGCTCAAGGACGCGACGACCGGGCAGTCCGGCGAGAACGTGTTCAGCATGCTGCGGCGCATCGGCGTCGCGAAGGCCGGGCTGGCCGCGGACTACGCCGCGCAGCTGGCCCGCAGCGCCGGCAAGGTCGTCTTCTTCGCCAGGCACGTCGACGCGATGGACGCCGCCGAGGAGACCTTCGCCCGGCAGGGGGTGCGCTTCACGTCGATCCGCGGCGACCAGACCCCCGCGGCGCGGCAGGCGAACGTCGACGCCTTCGTGGGCGATCCGGACGTCGCCGTCGTGGTGTGCTCGCTGACCGCGGCCGGCGTCGGACTGAACCTGCAGGTCGCCTCGAACGTCGTGCTGGCCGAGCTGTCCTGGACCGACGCCGAGCAGACCCAGGCCATCGACCGCAGCCACCGCATCGGGCAGACCGAGCCGGTCACGGCGTGGCGCATCATCGCGGCCCAGACCATCGACGCCCGGATCGCCGAGCTGATCGGCAGCAAGGCCGGGCTCGCCGCCCGGGCGCTGGACGGGTCCGACGAGGAGGTCGCCTCGTCCGCCGACGTGCAACTCGAGGCGCTGGTCGCGTTGCTGACGGACGAGCTGCGGACGGCGGCCGGACACGAGGCCGCCTCGGCTTCCTGACGCGCAGGCCGCATCGCCGTCCGGTGCTGGGGTCCGGGCGTGGTCGCATGCCCGCCGCATCCCTCAGCGGGACGGCGGAGGGTCAGGCGCCCGACTGCTCGGAGACGGTCAGGCGCTCGCGGCCTGCCGCTGCAGCAGTTCTCGGTAGGTGATCCACTCGGCGAGCTCCCTGCCCGTGAGCTTCTCGCCGCCGACGACTGCGAACAGCGTCTCGTCGTCCTGGTCGAACCCCTCGACCGGCTGCCACTTCGGCGGCGGCTGACCCGCGGCCTTGCACCTCTTGACGTAGTAGGTCGGCGGTATCTGGGCCGGCCGACCGAACTGGAGGCTGTTCAGCAGTCCGGCGGCGACGTTGGCTCGTGCCGCGTATTAAGCGGCCACGCTGCGCGAGCGTGCCGCCACGTCTGCGCCGACGATGACGGCGAGGACGAGGGCGGAGGTCGCCACGCAGATCGCTGCCGACCAGACATAGGTGGACTGGAGCGAGCTGTCACTCTCCAGGAAGAAACCCTTGATGGCCGCGAACGCCCCTCCGCCCCCGCCGAGCGCCGCGATGAGGGCCGCCATGGCCTTGGAGATCGCGAGCGAACCGGCCGAGACGACCTGCAGCTGGGGCGGAGTGCCGCCCAGGAGCGTGGCCTTGATCTCGCGCTTGTTCCCCTTGTCGTCCTGCCCGGCTCGTTCCTCGAGCAGCTCCATGTCCTTGAGCAGCTGCGTGATCGGCCCGCTCAGGTCGGTCCCTGCCGGGTTGTAGGCGTTGCCCGGCCACTGGACACCGTTCATGGTGACTCTCCCAGTGCTGTAGCGCTCCTGGACCTCTGGAGGAGGTCGCTGGACGTCCGGCTGATGCGGGCCGGTGCGGGACGGACCACGGCCGGGCGGCCGTGTCCCTTCGACCGCAGGGGACACGGGCGGGCGACGGCAGCTCGACCGTGGGTGCGGGCGATCGACTCGGGAGCATCGCTGGAGCGCCGACGCCGGCTCGGCCTCCCGATTCCCCGCCTCGCCGGCCTCGGGCAGCACGACGCCCCGGCCCCGGCCCCGGATCCGGACCGCGAGCCGCCCGAAGCGGTTGCCTTCCCGATCTCCACCGGGTCGCGCATCGGCAAGCCGTGCGGCCCGACGTGGGATCCGGTCGATGACGGGCGAGCGGTATCAGGGTGGTTGACGAGGGGAGCTGTCCAGCGGGTTCACGAGCCGACGTCCCCTGATGGAGAGGCCGCCTCTCCGCGGGCTCGGACGTAGGGCTGCACAGCCGTGGCAGCCGGCTCCGTGACCGATCGCGACCGTGCGCCCACAGCACTCGAAGGACCTGGACCTGGAGGAACCGGTGAACACCTACGATCCTGCCGACTGGATCCTCTACGTCCACCCGGCCCCCTTCTCCTCGCCGGAGACCGGGGAAACATGTCACAGGCTGCCGGTCGGATACGCCAACGGTTCCCCGGGCACCCGGCTGGGCCACCGTGGGGGGCGTCTCCAGAGGAGCCTCTTGCTCGTCCAGTCGCGGCTGGACGAGGAGACGAGTGAGCTCCCCGGGCTGGGGCCCGGCTCCGGACCGTGGAGGGATCCCATGGGGCGGTTCCTGCTGATGCGCCTGGTCCACCACCTGGCCCTGGTGTTCGCGTCCACGACGCTCGCCTATGTCGTGGCGTCCCTGGCGCTGGATCCGCGATCACGGTACGAGGGCCGCAACCCGCCACCACCCCCGGCCGTGGTCGATGCGCAGCTGTCCGAGTACGGGGTGAACGACAAGGACCCGTTGCTCGAGCGCTATGCGCGGTGGATGAGCGGCGTCCTGCGGGGCGACTTCGGCAGGACGGTCACGGGCGGCAGCATCAACGATGAACTGTGGTCGCGTGCGCTGATCAGCCTTCGCCTCCTGGTGATCGGTTGGTTCATCGGCGCGGTCATCGGCGTGCTCGTCGGTGTGGTGAGCGCCGTCAAGCAGCACTCGTTGACCGATCGGTTCTTCACCGCTGTGTCCTTCTTCTTCATCGCCACCCCCGTCTTCTTCACCGCTGTGCTGCTGAAGTCCGGGGCGCTGCAGGTCAACGAGGGACGTTCGAGGTCCCCGTCTCCTGGGAGCGATCCGAGGCCGGCGCGCCCGCCGTTGGCGGCGAGCTGCAGACGTGGATCCTCGGCGGTCGTCCACGACCTGGTCCGCGACATCGCACAGCAAGTGGTCGAGGTGATGGCCACGGGTCGAGGTGATGGCCACGGGAGGAGTGCTGCCGTCCGGTCGTCCCGAGACTCCTCACGGGCTCAGGTCAGCTCCGGCCCCCGTGGTGGATCCTCAGCGCGCCGACGGGACCGCTTCCGGTGCCAGCTCCTGGTGCGGGCCCGCGTCGGCAGGTCGGCCCACGCACCGCGTCTCGAGGAACAGGTCGAGGACGACGTCGATCCGTGCGTGGCACTCGGCGACAGCGGCGCGGTTCGCATTGTCGTCCTTCTGCTGCCGGCGGAGGCGGGCCCGGGTGAGCTCGGCGCAGGCCTCGGCGAAGTCGACACCGATCTGGTCGACGAGGTGGTCCTGGACGATGGTCATGGCTCCTCCTGCCCGAGCGACGGGGGCGCGTCCGCCGACCGCTCTCCGTACTGACGGTTCGTCGTCCCGTCTCTCATCGCCGCGTCGCGCGGCGCCCGACACCTGGATGAGCGCGTGCGTGACCGGTAGATACCGCCCCGGCCCGTTGGCGAGCGGTCGGGCGGGACCCCGCACCGACGCATCACAGGGAGAGCACGCCGCTCCGTTACTCACCACCCCCTCGACCGACACGACGGCGGTGCGCACCGGCGTATCACGGCGGCGACCCGCGGCTCTGTCCATCGCCACCCCTTAACCGGGGACGGCGGCGGATCGCCCTCACGGGGCGAGCCACGTCCCGGCCGTGGTCCTGCACCACTGCGACGCGCCCGGTGTGGACCGGCACGCATACCGGACCGGGGTGGCGGACCACCGACGACCGGCTCCCGCTCGCCCAGCGCGGCGGGCGGCGGCGTCGGCGCACGGGGGCCAGCCGGACCCGTCGGACCGACGGGTACGACCGCGATCAACGAGGAGATCCGAGGATGAACCAGCCCGTCCTGTACTGGAACGAGGCATTGCTCGAGGCCAACGCCCGGGATCACACACCCGGGCAGCGGCCGGAGCACTTCACCAAGCCGGTCGAGACGAGGGGGCCCACCGGCAGTTCGTGGGCGTTCGCGATCGTGCACCTGGCGATGCGGGACGCGGCGCGGGCCGCCTGTCAGCCCAGCGCGCCGACGTACACAGGGGTCCAGTACGCCGGCCCGTTCACCGGGACCGCGCAGCACGCCGCGATCGCCGCGGCGGCGCAGTGCACCCTGGCCGCCCTGTGGCCGGAGTACGAGGACTACTTCACCGAGCACGCGACCAAGGACCCGATGCCGCACGGGCCCGGGCGGGCCGAAGGCCACCGGCTGGGCGTGGAGGCAGCGACGAGGTTGCTCGACCTGCGGGCGGGCGACGGGGCGGGCGACCAGCCGCACTACGCCACGTCCCCGGGCTACGGGCGACACCGGGTCGACCCGGTCAACCCCGGTCAGCCGTTCGTCGGCCCGCAGTGGGGCAACGTGGCGCACTTCGTGCTGCCCGGACACGTGCACCTGGACCCCCCACCGGGATACGAGCTACCCGATTTCCTCGCCGACGCCCACTACCTGGCCGACCACCGGGAGGTTCGGGAGCTGGGCGTCCGGTCGGGCGGGACCCGCACGCCGGAGGAGACGCTGATCGGTGTCTTCTGGGCCTACGACGGTGTGGCCGAGATCGGTACGCCGCCGCGCCTGTACAACCAGTTCCTGCGCAAGATCGTCGAGCTCAAGGGCTCCAGCACCAAGGATCAGGCCGAGCTGTTCGCGCTCGCCAACGTCGCGATGGCCGACGCGGCCATCGAGGCCTGGCGGTGGAAGTACCACCACGACCTCTGGCGTCCGGTGATCGGGGTCCGCGAGGCGGCCTCGAGCAACGGGCCGTCCGGCCAGGCCGGCGTCAACAGCGATCCCGAGTGCGACCCGTTCTGGGTGCCGCTGGGCGCGCCGAACTCCAACCAGAGCGAGGCGCCCGACTTCACCCCGCCCTTCCCGGCGTACCCGTCCGGGCACGCCACGTTCGGCGCCGCCGTGTTCCAGATGGTCCGTCTCTTCTACGGCGGTGCCCCGATCACGGTCGCCGACGTCGTCTCCGAGGACCCGCCCCCGCCCGAGTTCGAGCCCGTCGACCTCGTGTCCGACGAGCTGAACGGCACGACCACCGACTCGTCCGGGGTCGTGCGGGTCCGGCACGTCCGCCGGTTCACCGACCTGGTGACCCCCATCCGGGAGAACAGCCTGAGCCGGGTGTACCTCGGTGTGCACTGGCGGTTCGACGGCCTGCCGCGGTGCGCCGACGACAACATCGGCGGCGTCCCGCTGGGGCTGCAGATCGCCCAGCAGGTCAAGGACGCCGGGCTGGTGCCTCCGCCCGCGGCTCCGTGAGCCGAGCGGCCCTCGTCTCCCACCCCCACCCCCACCCCAGCGGTCGGCCACGCCGGTGACCGACCCGTGTCGAAGGAGAACCGCATGAGTGTCAACAGCACGGACGCACCCGTCCGCGCCGCGGCCGCAGACGCCGCGGAGTACGGGCTGGAGCACGGGTTCTGCCCCGCCACCTGGCAGGTGGCGATCCGAAACCTCACGCCGCCGGGCTCTCAGCCGCTGTCGCCGCCGGTGATCGCCGTCCACCGTCCGGACGTGCACGTCTGGCAGGAGGGTCAGATCGCCAGCCACGCCCTGGTTGCGGTGGCCGAGGACGCCGACAACCCGATCCTCGTCTCGGCGCTGAGCAAGCTGCCCGGCGTCAGCGAGGCCTTCGCGGTCGAGGGCGGACCCATCCCGCCCGGGTCGACGGGGGAGTACTCGGTCCGGGTCCGGCCCGGTCAACGGGTCAGCATCGTCACGATGCTGGTGAACACCAACGACGCCTTCACGGGGGTGGACTCCGTCGAGCTCCACGAGACCCCGACCACGGTGGAGGCGATCGCCTACGACGCCGGCTCCGAGGTCAACAACGAGCGCACGGCGTCCATCCCGGGACCCTGTTGCGGGAACTTCTTCGTCCGGGAACCGGAGGGCGACGTGATCCGCCCGCACGAGGGGATCACCGGGCGTGGTGACCTCGACTCCGCCACCTACGGCTGGTCGGACCCGGTCGCCGAGATCCGGTTCACGCGGCTCGACTGAGCCGGGAGATCCCGCAGCGCGGCTGCTGTCGCGGGCCGTTCGTCGGTCCGCGACAGCAGCCTCGCCCGCAGCCTCGGACCCACGCGCGGCAGGAGCCGGCGAGGTCCCGCCATCCGCACCGCCCGATCCCGGTCGTCGTGGCCGGCGATCGACGACACACGTCGAGGAGACACCGTGGAACCCCTGTCGCCACGAGGGCTGCCGCCGATCGGCAGGAAGCTCGAGGCCGCGACTCTGCGGCTGGCCGCACAGCACAGCACCCTGCTCCTCCGGACGAGCCTGGGCATCGTCTTCCTCTGGTTCGCGCTGCCGAAGTTCGTGCCGGGGCTCAGCCCCGCCGACCAGCTCGCCCAGGACACCATCGCCGTCCTCACCGGTGGCCTGGTCACCGGTGACACCGCCCGCGTGCTGCTGGCCGTGCTGGAGACCGCCATCGCGCTCGGCCTCCTGACCGGGCGGTTCCTGCGGTTGACCCTGCTGGCGCTCTTCGCCCAGATGGCGGGCACGCTGACGCCCCTGGTCCTGTTCTGGCACGACATGTGGACGGCGCCGCTGGTGCCCGGCATAGAGGGCCAGTACATCATCAAGAACCTCGTCCTGATCGCCGCCGCGATCACGATCACCGGGAGCCTGCCGCACGCCGGTCGACGCGGCCGCTCCCAGGAAGCTCCGGCGGCGACCGCGACTGCCGGCGTCCGCGCCGACACCCCGGTCGCCTGAGCCGCGTCGGCCATCCCGGCTCGTCGCAGTCTGCTGCACATCCCCAGTCCGTGCTGGTCCGACGGCACGGGCCCCACTCCAGGAGTCCCCATGTCCGACCTGTTCTTCCCTGACGTGTTCCGCAACGGCTTCGCGATGACCGATCTGCCCTGGGTGCCGTGGGTCGAGCCGGGTCGTGCCGGTGTCGAGCACTGCGTGCTCTGGGCGCCGGCCGCCGACGAGCCGTCCGTGGCCCTGCTCCTGCGCTTCCCCCCGGGCGCGCACGGCGACTTCCACGAGCACCTGGGCCATGAGCTGATGCTGGTGCTGGACGGCCGGCTCGACCACAGCGACGGCCGGTCCTTCCGGCGGGGTGACCTCGTCGTCGAGGCGCCCGGATCGCGGCACCAGATGTCCAGCGCCGAGGGCTGCACCGTCCTCGCCATCCGCACCAAACCGGCGCAGCCGCGACAGCCGCTCGACGGCGAGGTCGTCGTCGGGGTCGGCTCCGCGGCAGCGGCCGACTGACCCGAGGGGGTGGACGCCATGACCTCGGTACTGACGCGTGGCCGGACGGTGCTGCTCTCCACGGTGTCCTCGGATGCGCACACCTGGAACCTGGTGTACCTCCAGCTGCTGCTCGAGGAACACGGCCACCACGTCGTGAACCTCGGTCCCTGCGTGCCCGACGAGCACCTGCTCACCGTCGCCAGAGCCGTCCGGCCGGACGCGATCGTCATCAGCTCCGTCAACGGACACGGTCACCTCGACGGGGCACGGCTGATCCGCACTCTCCGGGACGACGCCGACCTCGCCGCGACACCCGCCGTCATCGGCGGGAAGCTCGGCATCGACGGTGAGGATGACGACCGGCACGTGCAGGCCCTGTTGGACGCCGGCTTCGACGCCGTCGTCACCGAGGGCACGCCGGCCTCGGCCCTGGCGGAGTTCCTGGCCGCCACACCACCACCGCGTGCCGTCGACGCGGGCGCCCCGGCGAGGGCCGCGTGACCGCCGGCGCCGGGGTGGACCTCGCCGCACACGTCGCCGCCGCGGCAACCCGCGGCGAGCTGGTCGTCCAGCCGCGGATGGGCATGTCCGACCCGCGACGGATGGCGGAGGGCCTGCGCGCCGTCGCGGCCGTGCCTGCGGCGACCGTCGGCACGATCACGCTGGACAGCTACACCCGGGTCTCCGACCACGCGGCGGCGCGGGCCGCGGTGCGCCGCGGAGCTCCCCTGAACGGGTTCCCCCTCGTCGCGCACGGGGCCGAGGTGACCGCCCGGGTGGTCCGCGACGTCGCCGGCACCATCCCGGTGCAGGTCCGGCACGGCTCCGCGGCACCCGGCGACATCTTCGCCACCATGGTCCGGGCCGGGCTGGCGACGTCGGAGGGCGGGCCGGTCTCCTACTGCCTGCCCTACGGCCGGGTCCCGCTCGCCGAGTCGGTGCGGGCCTGGGCCCGTGCCACGTGCACGCTGGCAGAGGACGGCCGGAGCGCGGGGGTCCGGCCGCACCTGGAGACCTTCGGCGGCTGCCTGCTGGGGCAACTGTGCCCGCCGTCCCTGCTCGTCGCCGTCAGCGTGCTGGAGGGACTGTTCTTCGTCCAGCACGGGGTGGACAGCGTCTCGCTCAGCTACGCGCAGCAGACCTCCGAGGGGCAGGACGTCGAGGCGCTCACCGCTCTGCGCCGGCTCGCGGCCCGGCTGCTCCCGCCCCGGGTGGACCGGCACCTGGTGCTCTACACCTACATGGGCGTCTACCCGCAGACCGCCGAGGGCGCCCGGCGGCTGCTGGCCGGCAGCGTCGACGTCGCGGTGCGCGGCGGCGCCGAGCGGTTGATCGTCAAGACCGTGGCCGAGGCCCACCGGATCCCCACCGTGGGCGAGAACGTCGAGGCGCTCACGGCCGCCGCGGCCCGCGCCAGGCAGGCGCGTCGGAGCGTCCGGGGGCCGTCCGGGGACGAGGTCGACGCCTCCGAGGTGCTCGCCGAGACGACGGCGCTGGTCGAGGCGGTCCTGGAGCTGAGCGACGACGTGGGCACGGCGCTGGTCCGGGCCTTCGCGGCAGGTCTGCTCGACGTCCCCTTCTGCCTGCACCAGGACAACGCCGGCGCGACCCAGGGGGCGATCGACGCCGACGGGCGGCTGTACTGGGCCGACTCCGGCCGCCTACCCCTGCCGGGTGGAGCGCGGACACGAGCCGGACGGATCACCTCCCGGCGGCTGGTCACGATGCTGTCGCACGCGGCCCGGCGTTTCGACGGACCCGCTCTGGGCGGCCCGGTGCCCGCCGTCCCGCCGGGGCCGGTCGCGGCGGCGCACGAGGGGCCGCTGGCCCGGATCGCCCTGGTCGGAACCGGGCCGAGGGGCGTCGCGGTGCTGGAGCGCCTGGCCGCCCGGCTCACGGAGCGACCGCCGGCCTGGCCGGTCGAGATCCTCGCGCTGGACGCGGTCGAGGTCGGCTGCGGCCGGATCTGGCGCACCGACCAACCCGAGTACCTGCTGATGAACACGCCGGCCGGTGAGGTGACGATGTTCTCCGGCCCGCCGGACGACGGCCCGCCCCGCGCGGGCGCCGGGCCGAGCCTGGGCGAGTGGTGGCAGGCGGTCGACCCCGCCCACGGGGACCCCAACGGATATGCGCCCCGGGCGCTCTACGGTCGCTACCTGCGCCAGGTGTTCGACACCGTGCTCGCGGGCCTGCCGGCCCCGGTCCGGGTGCGGCCCGTGCGCACCCGGGTCCGGTCGCTGACCCGCAGCCCCGCGGGAGCCTGGCGCTTGGAGAGCCCCGAGCTCGGCGGGGTCGACGTGGACCGGGTCGTCCTCACCACCGGGCACGCGTCCCCGGAACCGGACGGCGAGCACGCGCGCCTCGCCGCGTTCGCCGCCCGCCGTCCGGGCGCCCGCTACGTGCGGGCGGACTCCGCGGCGGACATGGCCCTCGACGACCTGCCGGCGGGGTCCGTGGTGGGCGTCCTCGGCCTCGGTCTGTCGTTCTACGACGTCATGGCGGCCCTGACGGTCGGCCGGGGCGGACGCTTCGAGGCGGCCGGTGACGGACTGCGGTACGAGCCGAGCGGTCGGGAACCGCTGCTGGTGGCCGGGTCCCGCAGCGGCGTACCCGTCCCCGCCCGTGGGCGCAACCAGAAGCCGCCCGACCATGTGTACGTCCCGCTGCTGTTCACCCGGTCCCGGATGCGTACCGCGCGGCGGCGCGGCCCGCTGGACTTCCGGCGCGACGTCGAGCCCTGGCTGCTCGCCGAGATGGACCTCGTCCACCACGGCACCGCGCTGCGCAGGCTGTACGGGAAGCAGGCGGTCACGCTCTTCCACGAGCGGGTCACCGAGACCGTCGACCCGACCGACCCCCGTGCGGCGGTCGTCGAGCAGGCCCGGCGTCTCGGCGGTCCGGCCCTGCCCGCCCTCGACCTGCCGGCCCGGGCACGCCCCTTCGCCGGGCGCCGATTCGGCTCTCCCGAGGCCTATCACCGGGTTGTGGCCGACCACGTCCGGCGCGACCTGGCCGAGGCGGAGGAGGGCAACGTCGACGGGCCCGTGAAGGCAGCGCTCGACACGCTGCGCGACGTGCGGGCGGTCCTCCGCGTCGCCGTCGACCACGGCGGGCTGACCGCGGCGTCCCACCGCGAGTTCCTCGCATCCTTCGTCCCCGTGGCCTCGGCGCTGTCGGCCGGGCCGCCACGGGTCCGGCTGCACCAGGTGCTCGCGCTCCTGGACGCAGGTGTGCTGCGGCTGCTCGGGCCGGGCTCCGTCTTCACGGGTGACGACCGGACGGGTCGGTGGCGTGGGGACGCCGCCCAGGTCAGCGGTGCGGCGGTGCTGCTCGACGCGTTCGTGGACGCGCGCATCCCCACGCCCGACGTCCGCCGGGACCCCGCTCCGCTGACCCGGTCACTGCTGCGCGCCGGGGTGTGGTCGAGCTTCACCAACGCCTCGGCCGGAGGCCGTCTCCGCACCGGGGGAGTGCACGTCACGGGAGCGCCTTACCACCCCGTGCGGAGCGACGGAGCGCCCGAGCAGGACCTGTACGTGCTCGGCATCCCGACCGAGCACACGCGCTGGTTCACCCAGGTCGGCAGCGGCCGTCCGGGCCGGTGGGGGGACTTCACCGGGGACGCCGATGCGGTTGCCGAGCACCTCATGGAGTTCCTCGCCCAGCGGGTGACGCCGGCGCCGGCGCAGGAGGTGGTCGCGTGAGCGCGGCGTCGTCCCCCTTCGGCAGGCCGACTCGCCGGACCGAGGAGTTCCGCGCGGCACGCGACCTGCTGCTCTCCACCCGGCTGGACCACGACGGAGCCTGCCGTGCCTTCCGCTGGCCCCGGTTCTCGTCGTTCAACTGGGCGCTGGAGTGGTTCGACGTCGTCGCCGAGGGCAGTGAGCGCACCGCGCTGGAACTGGTGGCGCCGGACGGCACGGTTTCGGCCATCTCCTACCAGGAGATGGCACACCGGTCCGCCGCCGTGGCCTCGTGGCTGGCCGGGCGGGGCGTGCGGCGGGGGGATCGGGTCCTCGTCGTCCTGGGGACGCAGCAGGAGCTGTGGGAGTCCCTGCTCGCCTGCCTCAAGCTGGGTGCGGTGGTCATCCCCAGCTACACCGACCTGACTCCGGCCGAGGCCCGCGACAGGACGCAGCGCGGCGGCGTCCGGCACGTGGTGTGCCGGTCGGACCTGGTCGCGCTGTTCCGGGACGCTCCCGGTGGAGTGCGTGTGGCCGTCGGTGCCGGGATGCCCGGTTGGGCCGACTACGGCGAGGCCTTCCGACCGGCCCGGCCGTTCGTCCCGGACGGCCCGACGCCGGCCCAGGACCTCGCCTTCTGCTACTTCACCTCGGGCACCACGTCACTGCCCAAGCTGGTGGGCCACACGCACGCGAGCTATCCGGTGGGGCACCTGTCCAGCATGTACTGGAACGGCGTGCTGCCCGGCGACCGCCACCTGACCGTCTCGGCACCCGGGTGGGCCAAGCACTCATGGAGCGGGTTCTTTGTCCCCTGGAACGCCGAGGCCACCGTCGTCGCCTGTGCCGACGGCTGCTCCCCGGATCGGCTGACGAGCCTGCTCGCCGAGCGCCGCGTGACCAGCTTCTGCGCGCCGCCGAGCACCTGGTATGCGCTCCGCCCGTTCCTGCGTGCGGCCCGGCCGGCTTTGCGCGAGGCCACGTCCGCCGGTGAGCCGCTCGACCCCTGCCTGGCTCGAGAGGTGTACGACGCCTGGGGGCTGCGGGTTCGCGATGGCTACGGGCAGACCGAGACGACCGCGTTGATCGGCACGACGCCCGGGCTGACCCCGCGGCCCGGGTGGCTCGGCAAGGTCCTGCCCGGCTACGACGTGCTGGTCGACGGGCGGGCGGACGGCCCCGCCGAGGGGGAGGTCCACGTCGACCTCGCGAGGGAGCCGTTGGGGGTCATGCTCGGCTACCTCGACGACCCGTCGCGCACCGGCGCGGTGCTCACCTCGGGCCGCTACCGGACGGGGGACGTCGGCGTCCGGGACGAGTCGGGATGGGTGCGCCTGGTCGGCCGCCGGGACGACGTCTTCAAGTCCTTCGGCCACCGCATCTCGCCGTACGAGCTGGAGGCGGTGCTCCGGGCCCATCCCGAGGTCCTGGAGGCGGCCGTCGTCGCCGTCCCGCACGCCCTCGGCGGGGCCGTACCGCATGCGGTGGTCGTCCCGTCCGCCAACGCCCAGGAAGCAGACCTGCCGTCGAGGCTCCTGGTGCACGTGGACGAGCGGGTCGCCCCGTCGCTGCGTCTGCACGCGGTCCACGTCGCCGACCGGCTGCCCCGCACCGCGTCGGGCAAGATCCGGCGCAGTGCGGTGGGGGAGTGGGTCCGCGCGACTGCGGGCGGTGCGACAGGTCACCGCTCGCTTGGTGTCTCCGACCCGTGCTGACCCTTGTGCCGGTCGTGGGGGAGCGGTCGCGGACCGGCATCGGCGCTGCGGTGGTACGAGCGGCGCCCGAGACGACGGGGTGTCTCTCCCCTCCACGGATGCGCACGGAACAGCCGCCGCACGTGGAGCCGAGGACGGCGCCGGTCGAGGGTGACGTCCCCGGTAGCGGCGGCGGTGGCTCGTCTGTCGCCCAACGAGACCGCACTCTGCCACCCCGGTGACCCGCCATGATCCAGCACGAGGCACTCGATCCTCCGCCGTGTCGTCGACGCACACGAGTAGGTGGCCCGTCGACTGCGACGTTCAGGCGGAGCAGTAGCGCGGCGTGGGGTCCACCACGCTGTAGCGGGCGAACCAGGTAAGTCCGTGTGGGCGCCATGGGCTCAGGACCTCTACCAGTCCCTGGCACTGCGCGCATTCACGCGCCGGAACGAGAAGCAGGTGTCCGCCCCGGCGCAGGTGGAACTCGTGCTCGGACAGGCTGCCTCGGTCGTAGGCGACGTTCTGCACCGCCCGCAGGAATCGCCCCGAGAAGCCGCGCGCTCTCCCGGAGACGTCGAGCGCACGCGCGCCCTCCTCGCCGCTCAGCACCCAGACCATGGCCGGGTCGACGTGTGAGGAGAGTGCGGCGAGAGCGCCTCGGACGTCGGCCTCGGTGCTCAGCAGAGCGAAGAGCCGGCACGCTGGGGAATCAGGGACGAGCTCCATCAGACGGGTGTCCATGATGGGCCTCTGCGGTCTGGGGAGTGCTGTGTCGACCTGAAGAGCGCACGCCACCCGATCGAAAACGAGGAGGCGCAGACGAACCCGTGGGCTGGGGTTGGCTCACCGAGAGGAACCCGAAACCGGATCCTCGAATGTCGTCGGCGACATGCACCAGCGACCGTGGAGCGGTCCTCGTCTCGACGTGCTCGCCGCGTGCCATGGCAACGCCGAGCTGGTCGCCGCGGCCATCCGCACGACCTTCGCCGAGTCGCGCCAGTTCGCGCGGGTCAACGCCATGCATCGTGACGGCGCCGAGGACCTGCCGGCCCCCGTCGCCTTCCCGTCAGCCACTGGACGAGCTGGTCGACCAATTCGCCGGAAAGGCTGGTCAAGGAGATGAGCGCCGCACCGACGTCGTAGCCGGGGCACGTTCCGCTCGCGTGGAACCGCCTTAACCCAACCGCCCTACTCCGCTGGCCGGAGCCGTGCTGGTCGAGGCGCATGACGTTTGGCAGGTCAGCGATCGCCGCTACCTGTCCGAGGCCTTCGTGGCCCTGTTCAGCCCTGCCCGCGGCCCGGCCGAGGAGGCAGGCAGCCGGCACAGGTCGCGGCATGGTTCACCCCGACGGATCCCTCGCGGCTGCGAGCTACGCCACCGAAGGGGGCGTCACCGCCGAGGGCGTCGGCTGATGCGGCGTCGTTCCGATCGCATCGCTCCAGCCTCGACCGGTGTGGCAGCAGGTATCTCCGGACGCCGGCCGGTCTCTTCCCGACAGGCCCGGTGAGGGCCCAGCCGAGTTCCCGCGGGCGCTGTGACGGAAGCGCTCGTGGTCGGCCGACAGGAGGAACGTCATGGCATACGACGCCCCACCCAACGCCTACCCGCAGCCGCAAGGAACGCCGCCGCCCCAGGGCCCGTGGCCTCAGGAGCCGTCGCCCCAGGACGGGACGACGCAGCGCGGGGGCTTCCTGGGCTTCATGACCAGCCTGCCCGGGGTCCTCACAGCTGTGGCGGGCCTCGTCACGGCAGTGACCGGCGGCGTCGGCCTGTATCTGAGCCAGGACGACGGGTCCGACCCGGGACCGAGCGACACCTACATCACCGTAGAGGCCGCCCCGGTTCCGGAAGGGGAGGGCGAGGTCGACGCCGACGAGCTGCAGGCCGGGGTACCCGGAGCCTCCGGGGACGACGAGGTCACCGCCCTGGTCGAGGACTGCCTGAACGGTGACTACAGCGCCTGCGACACCCTCCTCTACACGCTCGCCGACGAGTGCTCCGCGGGCTACCCCCTCAGCTGCGATGTCCTCTACCAGGTCTCTGCGGTGGGCTCCGCCTACGAGGACTACGGCGCGACGTGCGGCGGTCGTGTCTACGACTGGACGTACGCGGGCGTCTGCAGCGAGGTGTGATGAGCGTCCGTGAGAGTCCCGACGGATCCGGACCGGCGGACCTGCCCGTCCGGAGCCCTCTCGGTCGGGCCGTCGACCGACCCGCCTTCTGGTGGAGCGCCGCGGCGATCTTCTTCGCCAATGCCTGGTTCTCGGCCGCCGAGGGTCGGTGGGCCCTGGTCGTCCTGCAGGCGCTGACCTCCTTGTGGGCAGTGGTCGCGGGCGTGACGGCGCAGCACGCTCCCTCGCATTCCCGCGAGTCGACGGGGACGTCCCGGCGATGACCGGGCGCCCTCACCGATCACCCTGAGCGGCCGAGCGGGCGGGAGTGCCCGACCTTCAACCGGGTGGAGCCGGGGCCCCCAGCCGACGGTCGCCGCACGGCGCACCGATGCACGGTGGCCCGGGACACCTGCGTACCGCGGTCCACCGCGCCCGTGTGCCAGGGGTGACCCCGTAGGTGCGCACACGGCTGTGTCGCCTCGCTGGTGGCCGGTGGCGGGCTGGCTGCCGCCCGGTCGTCTCGATGGGGCGAGCCGCGTGGAGCCGTCATGGCGAGCTCGGCCTCCGGTCGGGCGACGGTGGAGGGAGGCGGATGGCCAACTCCTCGCGGGTCACGAAGCACACCGGATCCGACTCGGAGCCGATGTGGCCGAAGTCACGAGACGGATACGGACTGGCGCGCCGCGCCGTGTTACAGGAGTGACGGGCGGGACTCTTGAGTCGTGGCCCATGGCGGACGGCGGAGGGCCAGGCTCAGTGAGGAGTTGAGGTCGACGATGTTCGAACCTGGTACGTGCTCCGGCGGCAAGCACCTGGCCCCCAAGACCGGCGGGTCCTGCCCCTGCGGGATGGTCACCCGCATCCCCGCCCCCAAGCGGACCCCTGCCGGACCCCCGCCCGAGGTCCTCGCGCTCCTCGCGCAGTGCCTGGACGACGGGGCCGGCGCTCTCGATGCGGTGACCGCCCGGCTGGTCCAGGAGCGGGCCGACCGGCTGCTGGCCGCCTTCACCACCGCCGGACTGGTGATCAGCGCCGGGGCGGGCGACCGGCTGTCGGCCTGAGCCAGGCCCGTGACGGACGATCGGGGTGGGCGGGGCCCCACAGCCGCTCGCGGCCCGACCGAGTTCCGGCGTCGGCGGCTGCCTGCTCGCAGGTCGCCGGCGTCTGGCTGGTGGCCGGCTCGTGGTCGACCAACTCGCGGCCGTGCTCAGGGGGCTGATCCCGGGCTCGTGAGTCCACACGGTCCACGAGCTCGGCGGTCCCCGCGGCAGGACGCCTCGGGGCGGTGACCTGCAAGGACACCGGGAGGGCGGCGTCCCGGAGGCGACACCGCGCGTCCGCACGCGCCGGCACCCGGCCCTCGTCGTCGGGAGCTGGGCGACCACCGGACGAGGCGCCGGTGGTGGGGGCGTGCGCTGAGCGGGAGGCGGTGTCTGGCGGTGCTCACGCCGTGCGTCGGCCGCACAGGTCGTGGTGGTCGGTCCACTGCACGTCCCCGGGTGCCCACCCCCGGTCGCCGGCGGCGGCGTCGCCGGCGACCGGGTCGAAGCGGCCCGGGGGCTCAGAAGGGCGGCTCCTCGGCACCGACGCCGACCGGCGTCGCCGCCCACGGGTCGGGCGAGCCGCCCTGCCCGGTCGCCGCCGGACCCTCGTGGGACGCGAACCCGCCGCCGGGACCCCGGCCGCCACCGGCGCCGGTGCGAGAGGCCTTCGTGACGGTCGCCGTCGCGTACCGCAGCGACGGGCCGATCTCGTCGACCTCGAGCTCGACGACGGTGCGCTTCTCGCCTTCCTTGGTCTCGTACGAGCGTTGCCGGAGCCGCCCCTGCGCCATCACGCGGGAGCCGCGGATCAGCGACTCGGCGACGTTCTCGGCCGCCTCCCGCCACACGCTGCAGCGCAGGAACAGCGCCTCGCCGTCCTTCCACTCCTGGGTCTCGCGGTCCAGGGTGCGCGGCGTCGAGGCGATGGTGAAGTTGGCGACCGCGGCGCCCGAGGGCGTCCAGCGCAGCTCGGGGTCGCTCGTCAGGTTGCCGATGATCGTGATGACAGTGTCTCCGGCCATGATCCGGTCCTCCGTGTCGTCGGTGCCTCGCCCAGGTGGGCAGCCGGAGGTTAGGTGGACCCACCGACAGTTCCGTCCCGGCGGAGTTGTCCCCGGGGCGTGTGACCCTCGGGAGCGGACGGTCGAGTGGCGAGGGGACGGCAGGTGGAGCAGGGGCGGACGGGCGCGGTCCTGGAGGCGACGCTGGAGCGGGTCACGTACGCCAACTCCCAGACCGGCTACACCGTGGCCCGGGTGGACACCGGGCGGGGCGGTGACCTGGTCACCGTCGTGGGGTCGCTGCTCGGTGCCCAGCCGGGGGAGACGCTGCGGCTGCGCGGACGGTGGGGCGCCCACCCGCAGTACGGCCGGCAGTTCCAGGTCGAGGACTACACCACCGTGCTGCCGGCCACGGTGCAGGGCATCCGCCGCTACCTGGGCTCGGGGCTGGTCAAGGGGATCGGTCCGCGGCTGGCCGAACGGATCGTCGACCACTTCGGCGCCGACGCGCTGCGGGTCATCGAGGAGGAGCCGGCCCGGCTGGCCGAGGTGCCGAACCTGGGACCGAAGCGGACCCGGCTGATCACCGCGGCGTGGGAGGAGCAGAAGGCCATCAAGGAGGTGATGGTCTCCCTGCAGGGCATGGGTGTGTCCACCTCGCTGGCCGTCCGCATCTTCCGGCAGTACGGCGACGCCTCCCTCGGCGTCGTCCGGACCCGGCCCTACCGCCTGGCCGCCGACGTGTGGGGGATCGGGTTCAGGACCGCGGACACGATCGCCGCCGCGGTGGGGATCCCGCACGACAGCACGGAGCGGGTCGAGGCGGGGCTGCAGTTCGTGCTCTCCGAGGCGACGGGGCAGGGGCACTGCTTCCTGCCCGAGGCCGACCTGCTCGCCCGGGCGATCGACCTCCTGCAGGTCCCGGCCGACCTGGTGCGGCACTGCCTGGTCCTGCTGGTCGCCGAGCAGGGCCTCGTCCGCGAGGAGTTCCCCGGCGCGGACGGGGAGCTCCCCACGGTGGCGTACTACCTCGTCCCGTTCCACCGGGCGGAGGTCTCCCTGGCCGCCGGTCTGCGGAGGCTGGCGGCCGCCGACGACGACCGGATGCCGGCCTTCGCCGAGGTCGACTGGGACGCCGCACTGGCCTGGCTGCACCGGCGCACCGGCGTGGAGCTGGCGGCCGGCCAGCAGGAGGCGGTGCGGCTGGCGCTCTCCGAGCGGGTCGCCGTCCTCACCGGTGGGCCCGGCTGCGGCAAGAGCTTCACCGTCCGCTCCGTCGTCACCCTGGCGGCCGCCAAGGGCGCGCGGATCGTGCTCGCGGCGCCCACCGGCCGGGCGGCGAAGCGGCTGACCGAGCTGACCGGGGTCGCGGCGGTCACCGTGCATCGGCTGCTGGAGCTGCGCCCCGGCGGGGACGCCGCCTTCGACCGGGAGCGGCCGCTGCAGGCCGACCTGGTCGTCGTGGACGAGTCCTCGATGCTGGACCTGCTGCTGGCCAACAAGCTGGTGCGGGCCGTCCCGCCGGGCGCGCACCTGCTGCTGGTCGGTGACGTCGACCAGCTGCCCTCGGTCGGCGCCGGACAGGTCCTGGGTGACCTGCTGGCCGCCGGGACGCCCATCCCGCACGTGCGCCTGACGCAGGTCTTCCGCCAGGCCAGCCGGTCGGGGGTGGTGACCAACGCGCACCGGATCAACGCCGGCAGCCCGCCCCAGGTCCGCGGTCTCGAGGACTTCTTCCTGTTCCCCACCGAGGACGCCGAAGAGGCCGCCCGGCTCACCGTGGACGTCGTCGTGCGCCGGATCCCGGCCCGGTTCGGCCTCGACCCGCGCCGCGACGTCCAGGTGCTGGCCCCGGTGCACCGCGGGCCGGCCGGCGCGGCCGCGCTGAACGAGCTGCTGCAGGACGCGCTCACCCCGGCCCGGCCCGACCGCGGCGAGAAGCGCTTCGGCGGCCGGGTGTTCCGGGTCGGGGACAAGGTCAGCCAGATCCGCAACGACTACGACAAGGGCGCGAACGGGGTCTTCAACGGCACCCAGGGTGTCGTCACCGCCGTCGACGCCGTCGAGCAGACCCTCACCGTCGTCACCGACGAGGACGAGAGCATCCGGTACGACTTCGCCGAGCTCGACGAGCTGGTGCACGCCTACGCCGTGACCGTCCACCGCTCGCAGGGCAGCGAGTACCCCTGCGTCGTGGTCCCGCTGACCACCAGCGCCTGGGTGATGCTGCAGCGCAACCTGCTCTACACCGCGGTGACCCGGGCCAAGCAGCTCGTCGTCCTCGTCGGCTCGCCGAGGGCCCTTGCGCAGGCCGTGCGCGCCACCGGCTCCGGACGCCGGCACACCGGTCTCGCCCACCGCCTCCGCGGCCGGCCGCTCCCCGCCGGGTGCGCGCGGACGCCGGCCACGGTGCCCGGCGATTTCGCCGACCGCGAACGGCGACACGCCGCGTCGCTCGGCTGACCTGCGGCTTCGCCGCGGACGGAGCGATTCTCTTGCGGACGTCGCCCGGTTGTGTCAGTACCTGCTCGTAGCTTTCGGGTCGACATCTTCCCCGTGTCGGCAAGGAGCTCACCATGGCCATCTCCGGCCTCATCACCCGCAAGCCCACCGGTCGCGTCCCGTGGCCGTGCATTCTCCTCGAGGGTGAGGAGAAGAGTGGGAAGAGCTGGGCGCTGGCCCAGCTCAGCACCAGCGACCGGATCGGCGCGCTGTACTGGATCGACCTGAACGAGGGCGCCGGCGACGAGTACGGCGCCATCCCCGGCGCCACCTACCAGCTCGTCGAGCACGACGGCTCCTACGCCGAGGTGCTCGCCGCCGTCCAGGCGGTCAAGGCCGAGGCGCGCCGCGCGGCCGACGCCGGCGAGCCGCCGGTGGTCCTCGGCATCGACACCGGCTCGGCGATCTGGGACGGGCTCAAGGACTGGGCGAGCGCGCGCGCCGCGAAGTCGGCCCGCAACCGCGAGCTGCTCAAGCGCGACCCCAACGCCGAGATCGTCATCAGCCAGAACCTGTGGAACGACGCCGGCGCCCGCTGGCGCAAGCTGCAGACCGAGCTGCTGACCTTCCCCGGCATCGTCGTGGTGACCGCCCGCGGCAAGGAGGTCACCGAGGTCGACGCCAACGGCCGGCCGATCGAGGGTCAGAAGACCTGGTCGGTGCAGACCCACCGCGAGTTCCCCTACGCGGCCAGCGTGTGGGTGCGGCTGCGCCGGGGGCGCCGGCCGCTGATCGTCGGGGCCCGAAGCGTGCACGTGGGCATCAAGCCGAACGACGACCCGGCCAGGGAGGTCACCGCCCCGGCGGCCGACGGGCGGCTGCTGGAGTGGCTGGTCTTCGACGCGCTGAAGTGCGACCCGGGCACCGCGCACGTCCGGGACCTGGTCGCCTTCCACGGTGGCGGGCTGCTCGAGCACGAGCGGGCGGAGGAGGCGCGGGCCGGCCGGTCGAGCCGGACGCGTGAGCCGGACGCCGCCGAGCTGGTCGCCCGGATCCAGGACGCCGAGGACGACGACGACCTGCGCGATGTGTGGGGTGAGGCCAACCGCGCCGCTCTGCTCCAGGTCGACGTGCCGACCCCCGGCGGCTCGTACACCGTCGCGCAGCTGATCCAGGCCCGGCACGAGGAGTTCCTCGAGGCGGCGATGGAGGCCCACCCCGCGGGTCGCCGCCGGGCCCCGGCCGCCCCGCCCGCCCCGACGACGCCGGCCGCGGTCGTCGAGGCCGCCCGGGCCGCCGCGGCGGCCGCCGCGCCGCGCACCGAGGGTGCGGCCGCGCCGGCGAACCCGCTGCTGGAGGCCTCGCCGACCCCTGACGACCCGCGGGAGCGCCGGCTCACCGCCGCGCGCAAGGGCGTGCTCGCCAGCCTGGAGACCCTGGGCGTGACCGACGAGCAGATCGCCGAGCGGTTCGGCCGGCCGGCCGAGCACGTGGCGACGAGGCGGCTGACCGCGCTCGTCCGCGAGGTGATCGCCACCCAGCGGGCCGGCCTGGCGGTCGGGCAGCAGGAGATCTCCGCGTGACGGCGGTCCTGGCCGCCCGCCCCAGCGCCGCCGAGCGGCGGGCCGCTCCGAGCCTGGCGGCGGCGGTCCGTGACCTGGACCGCCGCCGGGCCCGCTCCCGCCAGCGGATGATCGGCGCCTCCGAGCTCGGCGAGTGCCGGCGCCGGGCGGCCTACCGGGTCGCCCGGCGCCGGCCCAGCAACACCCGCACCGGGCTGCAGGCGTTCCTCGGCACCGAACTGCACCGTGGGGTGCTGCGAGCCCTGCGCCGTCAGTACGGCGGGCTGACGGAGGTCGGGCTGAAGGGCGAGCAGGTCAAGGGCCGCTGCGACTGGTTCCACGCCCCGGTGGTCGAGGACCTCAAGACCACGTCCCGGTTCGGGTTCGAGCGGGTGCTCACCCGTGGCGTGCCCGCCAAGCACTGGTTCCAGGTCGCCGTCTACGCCTGGCTGCTGCGGACGGGGCAGACCTCCGACCGGCGGCTCCCGGGCGGCACCGGGCACGAGGTCGACGGACTCCGCATCCGCTACCTCTCCCGCGACTCGGGTGAGGACGTCGTCTTCGAGGCCGACCACGACCCGGCGCTGACCGCCGAGGCCCTCCTGTGGCTCACCGACGTCTACGCCACCGTGGAGGACGAGGGGGTCGACGCCGTCCCCCGCGACGGGTTCGGGCCCGGCGTGGACACCATGTGCGACTGGTGCCCGTTCCTGGACCTGTGCTGGGGCCCGCCCGTGGACCCGGAGACGGAGGGCGAGGTCTCACGCCAGTCCCGCCTGACGGTCACCGACCAGGACTACGTCGGGGCCGTGCACGACTACGACGCCTGGCGGGCGGCCGAGAACGAGGCCAGGCGCCACAAGGAGTACGCGCGGGAACGGCTGCGCGGCCGGTCCGGGCCGGCGGACGACCTGTACTGCGAGTGGTCCGGCGGCGGCCTGCGCACGCAGGTCGACAAGGACGCCGCGGTGGAACGGCTGGCCGACCTCGGCGAGGTCGTGCCCACCCGGAGGGTCCCCAGCCCCCCGACGATCCGGGTCACGCGCAACGGCACCCGGCCGGGCTGAGCGACCTCGACCGCGGCGGCTCCACCCGCAGGGACCGATCCCGGGGCCGGTCGTCCGACCGGCCCCACGCCCAGGAGGCACACATGACCACCGTCTCGACGAGCAACCTGGTCGCCGGGGAGTCGGTGCTGACCGGCGACGTCATCGGCACCGACTTCGGCCTGCCCCTGGTCCGGCCGACCAAGACCGGGCGCGGCAGCCGGATCCGGGTCGTGCGCGCCCGCTGCAGGACCTCCGGCGGGGTCGTCGTGTGGTTCACCGACGGCACCAAGACCCCGCCGCTGCACGGCCGCACCAGCTGGGTCGTGGCCGAGCCAGGGACCGGCGCACCGGCTGCCGCACGCGTCGTGGCATGACGCGCACGCCGATCGCCGCCCGGCTCGACAGGCCGACAGGGTCAGCTGCGGCGCACCTGCTGGTGCTCGGCGACGGCCTCGCGCCCCTCCACCGTCGCCTGGGCCTCCATGTCCAGCCCGTCGAGGGTCTCCTCGACCAGCTCCAGGCGCTCCCACCAGGCCCGCACCGCGTCCGGGTCCGCCAGGTCCGACGGCTCCAGGGCCAGCAGTCCCCGGATCGACACGTCGGTCGCCTGCAGCACACCCGAGTCGTCGTCCGGGGACCGTGCCCGCGCCGCCCAGAAGACCTCCGCCCACAGCGCCGCGACGCCGTGGCTGCCGGCCGGCGGCACCTGCACCGGGAACGCGCGCCGCCGTGCCCGGGCGACCGCCACGAGCCGCAGGGTGAGCAGCTGGCGCACCTGCCGCAGGAATTCCGGTGCCAGAGCGACGCGTGCCCGCGCCGACGGCGCACCGACCAGTCGTTCGCACGCGGCGGCCACCTGCTGCCCGGCCCGCTGCGTGCGGTCCCACAGCTCGTAGCCCGTCAGCTCCGCGAGGGCGCTGGGCGCCTCCTCCGCGTCGCACGAGTCGGTCACACCGCGGAAGGTTAGAGCCCTCTGCCGACAGCCCCGGGACGCCGCGCGGCCGCACCTGCAGACGGCGGTCGTCGGTGCGCCGGGCCCCACTTGCTGGCCGTGTACGCCGACTGCATCGGGAGTCCCATCAGCCCGGCCGCGGAGGGGATGTCGACGATCGTCCCGCCGCCGGCACGACGGAGCGACGGGATCGTCGCGTGCATGCCGAGGAAGACCCCGACTGCAGGGGCAGTGGCGTCGGCGCGACAGCGGACCTCCGCCGGAGGCTCGACGCCTTCCTCGGCAGGTGACCGCCGACCTGGTCCGGGTGATCAGCGGCCTGATCGCCGACCCGAGGTGGACCGCATCCTGACGGACGCGTAGGCGGGGATGCCCAGTGAGCGCGTGTCCCTACCGAGTGGCACCGACGCCGGCTCGTGCCGCTCTGGAGGCGCCCACCTGGACGCGCAGGCTGCGAGCGACCTTGGCGGGCTGAGGAACTGCCAAGGCGTGATCAGCCTCCCTCCGTACCGGGCCAGGCTCGACGCCAACTGTTCGTCGTGCACGGCCGCGGCGAACATCAGGCGCTCGAGGGGGTTCAGCACCCGTCCGCCCGCGAGGTCGGCGATGAAGAAGTGGTGCGCGGCCAAGGCGTGGTGGTGCCTGCGGGCGTAGCGCTGGAGAGCGCGGTCGACGTCCGTGGTCTCGGGAGTCGGCTGGGTCAGGACCGGACCGATCTCGTCGGCGAGCCACGCAGCGGACTCGAGCGCCCACCCACAGCCGACCCCCCACAGGTAGTCGGTCGTGAGGGCAGCGTCACCGACCAGGGCCAGGCCCGGCGTCCCCGCTCTCCTGCTCAGGTCCGGGTAGTGCGGAACCCCCACGTAGTCGGACACTCGCCGGGCCCGGCCGAGGTCGGGTGCATCGGGGAGGTGCGCGAAGAAGCGGCGGACGTTGCCGTCGATGTCCTGGCGGAAGTCGGCCAGCTTGTCCGCCGTGAGCATGACCGCGAGGACGGTGATCCCGTTGTCGTTCGGGAACACGTATGCGGCGTCGGGGTCCGTGAGCCAGATCAGTGACCGTGACCCTCGGGTGAGGACGAGGTCCTCGAACGAGGCGAAGTACATGAAGCGCCCGTGCTTCTTCTCCTTCACGGGCACCCCGGCCCACGAGGCCACCGGCGAGTGCCGCCCATCCGCACCCACCACGACGTGGCAGCTGAGCTGCTGCTCCTCGCCGGTGTGGTCGGTCCCGCACACCCCTTGGACGCGGCCGTCCTCCCGGATCAACCCCGTCGCCTTGACGCCGAGCCGGAGCTCGACGCCCGGCGTCTCGGCGGCAGCCTCCCGGATGATGGGGTCCAGGACGCTGCGCCGGATGTTGTAGCCGTGCGGTCCCCCGTCGGGGGGCCGGATCCACCCGTATCGGGTCCAGAGGTCGGTGCTGTTGGGAACCGCCCCGGCCGCCTCCAGCCGCGGGACGAGTCCGAGTCTGTCGAAGACCACCGCGGCGCCCGGCTGCATGTAGTGGGTGCACGCGCGCTTGTAGTGGCCTGGGTCGCGGTGCTGCTCGAGCACCGTGACCCGGAGACCCTGCCGGGCGAGCAGGATCGCTGCTGTGCAGCCGCTGAGGCTGCCGCCGACGATGACGACGTCGGACATCTCTGGCATGACGACCCGTCTCTCTCCTGGTCATGGTCCCGTCGTGCCGCGTGAGGGAGTGGCGTTCGTCCACTCACCGCGCTGCGACGAGCCCGCGGCCGGTGGGGCAGCCCGCCGGGATCACGGAGGCTAGGGGGCGGGACGTCACCGCGACGTCACCAACGGGTCCCGGCCCTGGCGGCCATGACCCCGTCGGCATCGTCGGGTCCGCGCCGAGCACCGGGGCGAACGCCTACCGGGTGCCGTCCGAGGGAGGACGGACGGCTCTCACCATCGACCCGATCAGGATGCCGGCCGCAGCGGTGGCGGCCGCGGCGACGGCGGAACGGAGCAGGCGGTGCCTGTGGCTCACGGCAGCCTCCCGGGCGGCGGTGGACGGATCTGGAACTCCGGGGGCTCGACCCGCTCGACGGCCCGTCGCACCCGGGGCCGGGTGTTCCGGCGACATGGGGCGGACGCTGCGGGGTCGGCCACCGCGGCCGCGTCAGGCCCGGTCGTCGGCGCGGGCGTCGGCCACCACCCGGAACCACTCCGAGCGGCCGGGTCCTGCCTCCAGGCGTTGCAGGGTGGCGCGCTGGTCGAGGTACGCAGGGTCGGAGTGCCACGCCTCCCAGTCCTCGCGGCTTCGCCAGGTCCCGACGATCACGCGGGTCGAGCTCTCGTCCTCCGAGGTGAGAAGCTGACCGGAGATCCAGCCCGGCCGCTCGCGGGCGGAGTCGAACCGAGCCTGCATCGCGGCGTCCCACTCCGCCTCTCCACCGGGCCGCAGCGTGCTCGTGGTCACCACGGTCATCATCGGTGCCTCCTGGTTGCCGAGGGGATCGCGCGAGGGCGCGGTCGCGGGACGGGTGGGGTGAGCGGTGGCTCGGCCGTGGGACGTCGTCCCCGCGCTGCGGCCCCACGCGACGCCGCCACGCGGGGGGGCGGTGCGGGTCCCGGGGTGGACGTCGATCCCGTGGGAGGAGCCGCTGCGATGGGCACGGCCTCCAGCCGGGTGCCGGCCGCGGAGCCGGCGGTGCCCGGCTGGAGGCCTTGTGGAGCTCCGAGCCGATGTCCCTGCTCCTGCCGCGGCGGGGGCACACCGCTCGCGGCAGGACGGCCATCGGGATCCGTCGTCGACCCTCCAGGAGGACCGGCCGGGGCGGCTCGTCAGACGGTCTCGGGTACCCGCAGGTGTGCCAGGGTGAGGTCGAACTCCGCGACCTCGAGGATCTCCATCCCCATCCGGCTCGCGAACTCCTCGCGCAGGGTCGTGAACTGGTCGCGGGTGTGCGCCATCGCCTCGCGGCTCTCGAACACGACTGCCGAGGCGCACCGGCCGTCCCGGCGGTCGACCATGAGGCTGTTGCTGCAGAACCCAGGTGTCTCTTCCCACCACGGCATCAGGCTCTCCCGGTAGGCATCGGTGACCCGGTCCAGTCCCGCGGCGTCGGTCCGGGCCCACGTCACCCGCGCACAGGCGCCGTCCCCGGCCCGGTGTGCCCGGTGCAGGACGGCGATCTCCCACTCCTGGACCTCGGGTGCGGCGCCGAACCTCTCGGCTGCCTGTTCCCGTGACGCGCGCACCCGCCCAGCGCTCGCGTGCATCGCGTCCGCGGTCTCCCAGGCACTGGTGACGATGCACCGGCCGGTGTCGCGATCGCTCAGCACCGACAGGCCGACGCAGCCGTCGAGCTCCGTGATCATCGGCATGACGTCGTCGCGGACGAAGGCGTTGAGGTCGTCGACGGCCTCCGGCCGTACTCGCATCGTGGTGGATCGGGCGTACATGCCACCACTCCTCTCCGGAGAACGGCGACGCCCCTGCGGCATCGCCGCGCGGCCCACTCTGCTCTTCTCCCCGAGCCCGGGCAACGGGCATCGGGGACCGTGCACCGGGCCACCCCGGGCTCCGGCCCGACACGCAGCCGCCGTGCGGCGGCCATCCGACCGGTCAGCTCACGTCGAGGGTCTCCCAGGGCTCGCCCGTCCACGGCCGCCGGCTGTGCTCCAGGTGCAGCCTGCCCGGTGCGGCCTCGATGAGCTCACCGAAGACCGTGGCGTAGACCAACCCGTCCTGCTCGTGGCGCACCACCAGCGCGCCGGGGTCGTCCTGCGGCGGCTCGTTCGTCACGAGCCGCTCCCAGCCGTCGGGGAAGTCGGCGGCGGTGAACGCCGGCAGGAACCGGTCGGCCTTGCGGTCCTCCGGACCGCCCGAGGTGACCATCCACGTGCCCGCGGGGTGGTGCGTCGTGGTGAGCTGCGCCCCGTCGAAGTCCCAGGTGACCAGGCCGTCCGGCGCGGCCAGCACCAGCAGGAAGCTGGCCATGCCGTTGAGCTGGACATGGCCGGGCCAGGCTTCCCCGTGCACGGCGCCGAGCAGCGGCAGGACCCCGCGGCTGGGCGCGCCCGGCTCGGCGTCGGGCTTCTGCGGCCGGTTGAGCACCAGTGCGGTGACCCCGGTGGGAACCCGGGTGGCGCACCACGTCCCCCCGGCGGTGCGGTCCCGGCCACCGACGACGTCCGGGAACTCGGGCCACCAGGCACCGGGGGCGTCGAAGTCGCGGCCGGTCAGCTCGTCGCGCAGCGCGAGGACGCGCGTGGGCGCGCCCCCGGCCCACCGGACGACCACCGTGCACACGCCGGCGATCATCCCAGCCCGAGGCCGGACGATGGCCCCGAACCCCCGGACCGGCTCACCAGCGGATGCCGGGGGAGCACGACCTCGGTGACCCCGCGATGGTCGGCACATCCACCGGGGGGGCGCCGGCCCGTCGTCCCCCAGCACGCTGCGGCTGGTGCGGCACGGGCCCACGCAGGCACCCGGCGCGCTGGGCCGACGACGACCGGGCCCGGGCTCGCCGGCGCAGCCCTGGACGGGAGCGGTCCCGGGGATCGAACCGATCGGCGCCATCACGGTCGGCTCCTCCGGCCATCGAGGCATCCCTGCGCCGAGGTCCGTTGTCCGACGAGGGGACGCGGGCGAAGGTGGTCCATGGTGTCGAATCCCTCGTACGAGCAGTCGAAGCAGGTCGCCGAGGCCAGCCGTGAGACCGAGTGGACCAGGCCGTCGTTCGGCAAGGCGCTCTTCCTCGGCGACTTCCGCCTCGACCTGATCCACCCGCAGTCGGAGCTCGATCCGGCCGCGGTCGAGAAGGGGGAGACGTTCCTCGAGCGTCTCCGCCTGTTCCTCGCCGAGCGCGTCGACCGGCAGCAGATCGAGCGCGAGGCCAAGATCCCCTCGGACGTGATCCAGGGCCTCAAGGACCTGGGCGCCCTCGGCATGAAGATCCCCGAGGAGTACGGGGGGCTCGGGCTCAGTCAGGTCCACTACAACAAGGCGCTGGCCATGGCCGGCACCTGGCACTCCTCCCTCTCGACGCTGCTGTCCGCTCACCAGTCGATCGGCCTGCCCGAGCCGCTGCGCCTGTTCGGCTCCGAGGAGCAGAAGCGCACCTGGCTGCCCAGGCTGGCCACGGACCACATCTCGGCGTTCCTGCTCACCGAGCCGGACGTGGGCTCGGACCCGGCGCGCATGAGCACGACGGCGATCCCGACGGAGGACGGCACGGGCTACCGGATCAACGGCACGAAGCTCTGGGCGACCAACGGCGCCATCGCGGACGTCGTGGTGGTCATGGCCGTCGTCGCCCAGTCCGACGGCCACCGGGGCGGCATCACCGCCTTCATCTGCCCGTACGACCGCGACGGCATCACGGTCGAGCACCGCAACGAGTTCATGGGGCTCAGGGGCATCGAGAACTCGGTGACGCGCTTCGACGACGTCTTCGTCCCGAACTCGGACGTCATCGGCGGCGAGGGCAGGGGTCTGCGGATCGCGCTCACCACGCTCAACACCGGCCGCCTGTCGCTGCCGGCGTTCTGCCTGTCGTCGGTCAAGTACTCCCTCAAGATCGGGCGCGAGTGGGCGGGCGAGCGCACGCAGTGGGGGAGACCCATCGGCCGGCACGACCCGATCGCGCAGAAGCTCGCCTGGCTGGCCGGCACGGCGTTCGGCCTCGAGGCGGTGCTCGACGTGTCCAGTCGCCTGGCGGACGACAAGCGCAACGACATCCGCATCGAGGCCGCGCTCGCGAAGCTCTACGCGTCCGAGCTCGGCTGGATCGCCGTCGACGAGATGGTCCAGATCCGCGGCGGCCGCGCCTACGAGACCGCCGAGTCCCTCGCCCGCCGGGGCGAGAAGCCGGTGCCGGCCGAGCAGATGCTGCGCGACATGCGCATCAACCGCATCTTCGAGGGCTCGACGGAGATCATGCACCTGCTGATCGCCCGTGAGGCCGTCGACCGGCACCTCGAGGTCGCGGGCGACGTGGTGTCCGGCGACCTCGGCCTGGCCGACAGAGCCAGGGCAGCCGCGAAGGCAGGCGTCTTCTACGCCAGGTGGTTCCCGACGCTGACCACGGGCGCCGGTCAGCGTCCCGGTTCCTACTCGGAGTTCGGCGAGCTGGCCGAGCACCTGCGCTACGTCGAGCGCCACGCGCGCAAGCTCGCCCGATCGACGTTCTACGCGATGGGCCGCTACCGGGAGCGCCTCGAGCGCAAGGGCCGGCTGCTGGGGCGGATCGTCGACATCGGCGCCGAGCTCTACGCCATCGCGTGCGCCTGCGTCCACGCCGACACGACCGCCCGCGAGCGGCCCGAGCGCCGGCAGGAGGCCTTCGAACTGGCCGACCTGTTCTGCGGCCAGGCCCGCCGTCGGGCCGACCGGCTGTTCAGGGAGCTGTGGGCCAACGACGACGACCACCAGTACGAGGTCGCCCAGCAGGTGCTCTCCGGCCGCTACGAGTGGTTCGAGGAGGACGTGCTCGACCCGGCGGGCGACGGTCCGATGATGCCGGCGCACACCGAGCCGGCCCTCAGGCGGTTCGAGGAGTCGCCGGACGGTGCGGCACCCCGAGGTGGAGGCCACGGCCGCCCAGTAGGAGGCTGACGGAGCACCCGGCTCCGCTCTCGCGCAGGGTGCCCCGAGGAGGAGCCGGGTGGAGCCGTCATGGCGAGCCGGACCTCGAGGGGTCGGGCACCGGTGCGAGGGGGACGGATGGCCGACTTCCTGCGGGTCACGGTGCAGGACCGGGTCGGGTGGATCGAGTACGACCGCCCGCCGGTCAACGCCTTCCACTGGGAGATGCTCCGGGAGGTCCCGGAGGCGTTGGAGGAGCACCTCGCAGACCCCGCGGTCCGGGTGGTGGTGTTCGGCAGCGCTCTGGACGCCCACTTCAGCGTGGGCGCCGACCTGCGGGTCCTGGCCGACATGGACGACGAGGGCATGCGCCGCTGGGTCGACGTGTGTCACGACCTCGTGCGTTTGATGCGCGCCTCGCCGAAACCCCTCCTGGCGGCCGTCCACGGCACCGCGGTCGGCGGCGGTCTGGAGATGGTGCTGCACTGCGACGTCCGCTTCGCGGCGGGCAGCGCCCGGCTGGGCCAGCCGGAGATCGCCATCGGGTTCATCCCGCCGGTCGGCGCGACGCAGGCGCTGGCCCGTCTGCTGGGCCGGCCGCGGGCGCTGCGCTTCCTCTACGACGGCGCCCTGCTGAGCGCCGATGAGGCCTATGCCATCGGCCTCGTCGACGTCGTGGTGGCCGACGAGCGGCTCCGCGAGGAGGTGCAGGGCTACGCCGAGAGCCTGGCGCGGAAGCCGGCGCGGGCGCTGGCGGCGATCCGGCGCTGCGTCACCGAGGGCGTCGACCTGCCCTTCGACGAGGGCCTGGCCATCGAGCGGGCAGAGGCGGTGGCGCTCGGCGCGACGGCGGACTTCCGCGAGGGGCTGGACGCCTTCCTCGGCAGGCGACCACCCATCTGGACGGGATGACCGGGGGCCCGGGTCGTCGAGGGGACGAGGGCCCCGTGGTCCGCGGGTCCCGCCAACTCGGTCGGCAGCCGGCTGACGCGCTGCGCTCCACAGGCCCCCGCCTGGCGGCCGTCCCCTGTCGATGTGTCGGAGCGGGCCCCGAGTGGGCACGTCGCCGCGGCTGTCCGGCTCCGTACGGTCCCCTAGACTCCGCGCCTGAGTGCCCGAACGACCACCTCGGGAGGTGGGCCCGTGGACGGATGGCCACCCGGCCCGGCCGTCGACCCGCGGTCGGTCCCGACGGCGCATCGGTGACCGGCCGTGCCCACCCCCTCGACCGTGGTACGGCTCGCTGAGCAGCGGCAGCCGTCCGGGACGCCGTCCCCCCGCACCTCCGCACCCCCGTCCCGTGTCGCCGGCGGACCGCCGCGGCGGTAGCAGCTGGAGCGGCCGGCCAGGGGACGACCCGGGGCAGGTCCGACCGATTCCCCCGAGGAGGCCAGATGGGCAAGCCGGCGCTACTGGCCGTCGACGACGACGGTCCGGTGCTGTCCGCGATCGAGCGGGACCTGAGGGAGCGGTACGGCGAGCACTATCAGGTCTACGCGGCCTCCTCCGGTGAGCAGGCGCTGGACCTGATGCGCCGGCTGCGGCTGCGCGAGGACCCGGTGGCCCTCCTCCTGGTCGACCAGCGGATGCCGGGCATGAGCGGCGTGGAGCTGCTGACGGCGAGCCGGAAGGTGTACCCCGACGCCCGGCGCGTGCTCCTGACCGCCTATGCCGACACCGACGCCGCCATCAAGGCGATCAACGACGCCGACGTCCAGCACTACCTGCTCAAGCCCTGGGACCCGCCGGAGGACCGCCTCTACCCGGTGCTGGACGACCTGCTCCAGACCTGGCGCCCGCCGCCTCCTCTCGCGAACCTCCGGCTGATCAGCGACCGCTGGTCGCGGTCCGGCCACGCGCTGCGCGAGTTCCTCGCCCGCAACCTGGTGCCCTACCGCTGGCTCGACGTCGAGTCGGACCGGGAGGCGCGGGAGCTGCTCGACGTGGCGGCGATCGATGCCGGCTCGCTGCCGGCCCTCGTGCTGGACGACGGCGACGTCCTCGTCCAGCCGGATCTGCAGGAGGTCGGCGCGCGGATCGGGCTGCGCGCGCAGGCCCAGCGCGCGGCCTACGACCTCGTCGTCGTGGGGGCCGGGCCGGCCGGCCTGGCCGCCGCCGTGTACGGCGCCTCGGAGGGGCTGTCGACGCTGGTCCTGGAGTGCAACGCCCCCGGCGGGCAGGCGGGTACCACCAGCCGGATCGAGAACTACCTGGGCTTCCCGGTCGGCCTGTCCGGCGCCGACCTGACCCTGCGGGCCCGCGAGCAGGCGGTCCGCTTCGGGGCGGAGATCCTGGTGCCCGCCGAGGTGGTGGGCGTACGCCGGGAGGGGCCCTACACCGTCGTCCGGCCGGCGCACGGGGGCGAGGTCAGCGCCTCCACGCTGATCATCGCCACGGGGGTCGAGTACCGCACCCTGGACGTGCCCGGAGCCGCCGAGCTCGCCGGGCTCGGCGTCTACTACGGCGCCGGTCGGGCCGAGGGTGCCGACCACCGGAACGGCCGGGTCTTCGTGGTCGGGGGCGGCAACTCGGCCGGGCAGGCAGCGGTCTTCCTCTCCCGGTTCGCCGCCTCGGTGACGCTGCTGGTGCGGGGTGGCGACCTCGCCGCCACGATGTCGCACTACCTGGTCGACCGGCTGGCGTCGCGGGAGAACGTCTCCGTGGAGTACCGCACGCAGGTGACCGGCGTGCGGGGCACCCGCCGGCTGGAGGGGCTGCGCCTGCAGTCGGACACCGGTGAGCGCGAGGAGCAGGCGGACGCCCTGTTCGTGTTCATCGGCCAGGAACCCCGCACCGGCTGGTTGGACGGCGTCGTCCGCCGGGACGAGCGGGGGTTCGTGCTCACCGGCATGGACGTCGGCACGTGGGCGCCGGAGTGGCCGCTGGCGACCCCGCCCCTGCCCCTGGAGACCTCCGTGCCGGGGGTGTTCGCCGCAGGGGACGTCCGGCACGGGGCGGGCAACCGGATCGCCGCCGCCGTGGGGGAGGGGGCGATGGCGGTCCGGTTCATGCACCAGCGGCTGGCGACCCGGTGACCGGCGTCGCGGACCGGGACGTGGCGGCGGCGCTGCGCAGCTCCCGCCTGTTCGCGCACCTGCCGGAGGCGGACCTCGCGGAACTGGCCGGGGCCAGTCGCACAGTCGAGCTCGCCGCCGGTGAGGTGCTCATGGCCGAGGGCGCGCCGCCGGAGGCCATGTACGTCGTCCTCAGCGGCGAGCTCGAGGTCAGCCGGGACGTCGGTGGCTCCGAGGTCCTGCTCAACGTGTGCGGCGCGGGCGACCTCGTCGGGGAACTCGGCATCGCACACGGCCGGCCCCGCTCGGCCACCGTGCGGGCCCGGACCCCGACCCGCGTCCAGCGGATCGGGACCGATGCGCTGGACCGGCTGTTCACGCATCCCCAGTCGGCCCGGGCCATGCTGCTGGCGGCCACCCGGCGGCTCGACCGCGAGGAGGGGCTGGTGCGCCAGCACGAGCGGATGGCCGCGCTGGGAGCGCTGTCGGCGGGCCTGCTGCACGAGCTGAACAACCCCGCGAGCGCCGTCCAGCGCGGCGTCGCCCGGCTGCGGGCCCTGCTGTCGGGGGACGGCGGTGCCGACGACCCGCTCCGGCGGCTCGTCGGCGCCGTGCCCGTGCCGGAGGACCCGCTGACGCGGGGCGACGCTGAGCGGGCGCTCGCCGACGTGCTCGCCGCGGCAGGGGTCGACCGGGGCTGGGCGGCCGCTCCGCAACTCGTGGGGCTGGGCGTCGACCCGGCGTCCCTGGCGGAGACACTGGCCGATCTGCCCGTGGACGGTCGCGGTCGGGCGGTGCACGGGCTCGCGCGCTCGGCCGAGGTGCGGTCCCTGCTGCAGGAGGTCTCGGCCGGCGCCGACCAGATCGCCCGGATCGTCGCCGGGGTGCGCCCGCTGGCCTACTCCGCGGACCAGTCGCTCACCGACGTCGACGTGCACGAGAGCCTCGAGCAGGCCGTGGTCCTGCTGCGCCACAAGGTGCCGCCCGGCGTGACGGTGCACCGCGACCTGGACCCGGAGCCCCAGGTCGTCCAGGGCTGGCCGGCGGATCTGGCCCTCGTCTGGACCAACCTCCTCGACAACGCCCTGGCCGCCGTCGATCCGGGAGGGACCGTGACGGTGCGCACCCGCGGGCAGGCCGACGCCGTGGTGGTCGACGTCGACAACACGGGGCCGACCGTGCCGCCGGAGGTGCTCGCCCGGGCCTTCGACGCCTTCTTCACCACCAAGCCGGTGGGGCAGGGCACGGGCCTGGGGCTGGCGACGTCGCTGGCCGTGGTCGCCCAGAAGCACCGCGGCCGGCTCACGCTCACCTCGGAGGACGGCGTCACCCGCGCCCGGGTCGTCCTGCCCCGGCGCCGCTGAACGACCGTCAATCGCGCAGCAGGTCGTCGGCGGCCGCAGCCTCGTCCCCGCGGAACGAGGGCGGCATGTCCGCCCGCGCCTCCTCGAGCAGCCTCCGCCAGTGCGCGGGTCGGGAGGGAGCGGGGAGGCGGGCGAGGTCGAGCGCGGCCCGGAGGCGGGACACCCGGGCGCCCTGGGCGGTCGCGATCCGCAGCGCCTCGGTCAGGTCGGCCACCGCCCGGGCGGCGTCCCCTCCGCGGGCCAGCGTCAGAGCAGCGCGCTGGCGGAGCAGCTCCGGCAGGTGCAGGTCCTCGCCACTCCGCTGCGCCGCCGCGAACGCCTCGGCCAGGTGCGCCTCCGCTCGGTCGACGTCGCCGGCCGCCGCGTCCAGCCGGGCCAGACGGGCCAGGTGGGAGGCGAGGAACGTCAGCCAACCCATGAGCTCCAGGGCCGCCAGGGCCCGCTCGAGATACTCCCGGTCCGGGGGGCCGCCGGGCGTGCCGGTGGCGGCCCAGGCGGCGCCCCACGCCGACCGGAAGGCGAGGCCGTGCTCTTCGCCGATGGCGACGGCCTCCGTCCCCGCCCGTGAGGCCCCGGCGTCGTCCCCGAGGAAGTACCGGATCAAGGCGACGTAGATCTCGACGAAGACGAGGCTGACCGGGCCGCGTGGGGAACCGTCCGCCTCGGCCCGACGGAGGGCCTCCTCCTGCCAGCGCTCCGCCTCGTCGAGCTCACCGCGCGCGGCGCTCACGCCGGCGAGCACGCTCGCCGACACCGAGATCGGGTCGTCGGGCAGCGGCCACAGGAGGGAGACCCGCTGATCGGCGGGACGGGCGGCGAAGCCGGCCTCTGCCCGCTCCAGGTGCGCCTGTGCCGACACGAGGTGGCCTCGGTGGAAGTCGTGGATGCCGGCCAGCACCGCCACCTCCGGCTCGAACGAGGCGAAGGCGGGCTCGCGCACGATCGCGGTGAGCTGGTCGAGCACGCCGCGGGCGGTGGTCAGCCGGCCGCTGGTGAGCCAGTAGGCCCAGATCGCGATCAGTGCGGGGAGCACCTCGGGGCGCCCGAGCCGGGCGGCGAGCTCCTGCGCTCGCCGGTGGTCGGCCTCGACCGCGGGGGAGGCGTAGCCCTGCATCGAGCTGACGGATAGGCCGTGCAGCATCCGGGCGGTGAGCTGGCCCATAGCACGGTCGTCCGACTCGGGCAGGGTCTCCAGCAGCTCGAGGGCCCGCGAGATCAGCTTCGTCGCCTCCGGGTGCGCCCCGCGACCCTGCTCCACCCGGGCGGCCTCGAGGTAGCGGGCAGCGGCCTGTTCGGCTGCTCCGGCCAGGTCCAGGTGCTGGGCGACGAGCGCGGGCTGAGCGCCGCGGGCGGCGAGGGCCTCGGCCACCCGGGCGTGCGTCCGGCGGCGCACGTCGAGCACCTGGGTCTCGTAGGCGGCGTCGCGCATCAGCGCGTGGCGGAACCGGAAGGCGCCCGCTGCGAGGCCGACCGGCTCGACGATCCCGGCGTCGGCCAGCACCGGGAGTTGCTCGGCCACGAGGTCCGCGTCGCCGACGACCGCCGCGACGGTGGCCGGGTCGAAGGTGGGCCCGATCGTGGCGGCGGTCTGGACGACGCGCAGGTCGACCCCGGGCGCCTTGAGCCGCCAGGTGAGCAGCTCCTGCAGCCGCAGCGGGATGGGGTCGGGATGCCGGGCGTCGATGCGGGAGCGGGTCAGCTCCTCGATGAAGAGCGGGATCCCCTCGGCGTGCTCGATGATGGCTGCCCGTGCTCCGCCGTCCAGGCGCTGCCCGGCCGCGAGGTTGTCGACCAACCGGTGGGCGGCTGGCCCGTCGAGCCGCCCGAGCTCTACCACGCCCACGGCGTCCCGCCACGGGACGACGGAGGCGTCCCGCACGGTGGCCACCGTGAGGAGGCCCGCGGGGTGGCGCTCGGCTACACGCTCCAGCAGCCCGAGGGTGGAGGAATCGGCCCAGTGCAGGTCCTCGACGACGAACAGGTGTGGCCTGCGTCCGGCGCCCGCGGCGAGCCAGTCCACGAGCAGGTCGAGGGTCTGGTCGAGGACGGCGCTCGGGTCCAGCTCGGGCGCCGGGTACTCGGCCGTCGCGGGGACCCCGATCAGCGGGCCGAGGAAGGGAACCGCCCGCGCCGGGTCCACGCCGAGGGCATCGAGGTTGCTGACGAGCCAGCCGAGCCGGTCGGTGTCCTCACCGGACCTGCCCATCAGGCGCTCGAGCAGCCGGGCGATCGGCCACAGCGAGACGTTGGCGTAGTAGGGCAGGCACGCCGCACCGAGCACCCGGCCGCCGCTGGCCTCGACCCGGTCGAGGACCTCCGCGACCAGGCGGGACTTGCCGATGCCCGCCTCGCCGGCGACGAGGAAGGTGGCGGCAGTCGGCGCGGTGCCCTGTCGCACGGCGTCCCACGCCGCGAGCAGCCGGGTCCGTTGTTCGTCCCGGCCGACGAGCCCGGCCTTGCGGTACCGCTCGGCCTGGAACCGGGCCGCGGCGTAGCGGGGGCGGTCCACGGCGAAGACCTCGACCGGGCGGCTGATCCCCTTGAGCCGGCGCTCGCCGAGCGAGTGCAGGAAGAAGTCGGCGTCCACCAGCTGCTGGGTGACGTCGCTGATCACCACCGTGCCCGGGTCGGCCGCCTGCTGGATCCGTGCGGCGAGGTTGGGCACCAGGCCGACGATCGAGTCCCGCTCGGCGACGGCGCCGTCGTCGCTCAGGTCGGTGACCACCACCCGGCCGGTGTGCAACCCGACCCGGACCTCGGGGGCGACGCCGAAGCGGCGGTCGAGCTCGGCGCGGGCGTCACGCATCGCCGTCACCAGGTCCAGGCCGGCGAGCACGGCGCGGCGGGCGTCGTCCTCGTGCGGCTCGGGGTGCCCGAAGCCGGCGAGGATGCCGTCGCCGGAATAGTGCATGAGGTGGCCGCCGTAGCGGTGTACCGCCTCCCGGGCCGCCGCGCGGTAGACGGCGAACAGGTCGCGCAGCTGCTCGGGCTCGACCTGCTCGGACAGGACCGTGGGGCCGACCAGGTCGCTGAACAGCAGCGTCATGAGGGCCCGCTCCCCGGAGGGGTGGAGCTGGCGGGCCGCGACCTGCTTCAGGACGAGGGCGGCACGTCGGTTGTCGGGGTCGACGGCGCGCACCTCCTCGGCCGTGGCACGGGCCGGCTCGAGGTCGCCTGCTGCCAGGGACGCCTCGGCGCCGGTCAGCAGTCGTTCGAGGAGGCGGGCGAGCCTCGTCTCGGCCGAGAGTGCGAGCCCGGTCACGGCTCAGGCCCGTTGTCTCGGGACCGATGGGGTCATGGGGGAGCCCGCCTCGCTGTCGGGTCACCGGCGATCCACGCCGTGCGCGTCTCGTGCATGCCGGTGGAGCAGATCTGGTCGAGCACTACCCGTGGGAGGTGGCCGTACGTAGAGGCGAAGGTCCCGAGGCGCGGACGGCGCCCCCGGCACGGGCCGCGAGGCGGCGGATCGCTCCTCGCTGGAGGGCCGATCACCACGTGGTCACCCACGCGGTCGTGACCTGGACCGCAGCATCAGCGGGACGCCACCGGACGAGACGCCTCGGAGGTCTCCGACACCTCAGGCCGGGGTGTCGTGGCCCGATGAGGGCGTCATCGGTCCAGGAGGAGATCGGCGCGCGCCGTCTCGTCCGTGACGAACGAGGGCGGCATGTCCGCCCGCGCCTCCGCGAGGAGGATCCGCCAGTGTTCCGGCCGGGAAGGTGCAGGGAGGCGGGCGAGGTCGAGCGCGGCCCGGAGGCGGGACACCCGGGCGCCTTGGGCGGTCGCGATCCGTACCGCCTCGGTCAGGTCGGCCACGGCCACGCCGGCATCCCCTCCTCGGGCCAGCCTGAGAGCGGCGCGCTGGCGGAGCAGTTCGGGCAGGTGCAGGTCCTCGCCGGTCCGAAACACCGCCGCGAAGGCCTCGGCCAGGTGCTCCTCCGCCTGGTCGACCTCGCCGGCCGCCGCGTCCAGCCGGGCCAGGTGGGCCAGGTGGAAGGCGAGGAAGCTCTGCCAACCCATGAGCTCCAGGGCCGCCAGGGCACGCTCGAGGAACTGCCGGTCCGGTGCGCCGCCGGGCGTGCCGGTGGCGGCATAGGTGGCGCCGATCGCCGACCAGAAGGCGAGGCCGTGTTCCTCGCCGATGGCGACGGCCGCTGCGCCCGCCCGTGCGGCCGCGGCGTCGTCCCCGAGGAAGTACCGGATCAGGGCGACGTAGATGTTGACGTAGGCGAGGCTGACCGGACCGCGCGGTGAGCCGACCGCCGCGGCCCGTCGCAGGGCCTCCTGCTCCCAGCGCTCCGCCTCGTCGAGCTCACCGCGCGCGGCGCTCACGCTGGCGAGCACGCTCGCCGACACCGCTGTCGGGTCGTCGGGCAGCGGCCACAGCGGTGAGACCCGCTGCTCGGCGGGGCGGGCGGCGAAGCCGGCCTCTGCCCGCTCCAGGTGCGCCTGTGCCGACACGAGGTGGCCTCGGTGGAAGTCGTGGATGCCGGCCAGCACCGCCACCTCCGGCTCGAACGAGGCGAAGGCGGGCTCGCGGACCATCGCGGTGAGCTGGTCGAGCACGCCGCGGGCCGTGGTCAGCCGGCCGCTGGTGAACCAGTACAACCAGAGCGCGATCAGCGCGGGGAGCACCTCGGGGCGCCCGAGCCGGGCGGCGAGCTCCTGAGCCCGCCGGTGGTCGGCCTCGACGTCGGGGGAGGCGTAGCCCTGCACCGAGTTGACGGAGAGGCCGCGCAGCATCCGGGCGGTGAGCTCCTCCAGGTCACGGTCGTCGGACTCGGGCAGGGTCTGCAGCAGCTCCAGGGCCCGCGAGAGCAGCTTCGTCGCCTCGGGGTGGGCGCCGCGGGCCTGCTCGGCCTGTGCGGCGTCGCGGTAGCGGTCGGCGGCACGGTCGGCCGCGCCGGCCAGGTCCAGGTGCTGGGCGACCAGCGCCGGCTCCGCGCCGCGCGCGGCCAGGGCCTCGGCCACCCGGGCGTGCGTCCGGCGGCGCACGTCGAGCACCTGGGTCTCGTAGGCGGCGTCGCGCATCAGCGCGTGGCGGAAGCGGTAGGTGCCCGTTGCGAGGCCGGCCGGCTCGACGATGCCGGCGTCGGCCAGCACCGGGAGTTGCTCGGCCACGAGGTCCGCGTCGCCGACCGCCGCCGCGACGGTCGCCGGGTCGAAGGTGGGCCCGATCGTGGCGGCGGTCTGGACGACGCGCAGGTCGACCCCGGGCGCCTTGAGCCGCCAGGTGAGCAGCTCCTGCAGCCGCAGCGGGATCGGCTCGCTCCGTCTCGCGTCGAGACCGGAGCGGGTCAGCTCCTCGATGAACAGCGGGATGCCCTCGGCGTGGTCGACGATCGCGGACCGCACTCCTGCGTCGAGGTCCCGGCCGGCCGTCAGGTTGCCGACCAGCCGGTCGGCGGCCCGGTCGTCGAGCCGGCCGAGCGGGAGCACGTCCACGGCGTCGCGCCACGGGACTGCGGCGTCGTCCCGGCTGGTGGCGACCGTCAGCAGGCCCGCCGGCCGCCGCACGGCGATGCGGCCCAGCAGGTCGACGGTGGAGGGGTCGGCCCAGTGCAGGTCCTCGGCCACGAACAGGTGCGGGCGGCGGGCGGCGGCCGCGGCCATCCAGTCGACGAGCCGGTCGAGGGTCTCGTCGAGGACCGCGCCCGGGTCCAGCTCGGGCGCCGGGTACTCGGGCGTCGGCGCGAGCCCGGCCAGGGGGCCGATCAGCGGGACGACGACCGCCGGGTCCAACCCCAGGGACTCGAGGTGCGCGACCAGCGGGCGCAGCCGGTCCCCGCCCTCGCCCGCCCGGCTCACCAGGCGCTCGATCATCCGCGCGATCGGCCAGAGCGAGACGTTGGCGTGGTAGGGCAGGCAGGCGGCGCCGAGCACCCGGCCGCCGCTGGCCTCCACCCGGTCGATGACCTCCGCCACCAGCCGGGACTTGCCGATCCCCGGCTCGCCGACGACGAGGAACGCGGCGCCGGCACCGCTCCCGCTCTCCTGCCGCACGGCGTCCCACGCCTCCAGCAGGCGGGCGCGAGGCTCGTCCCGGCCGACGAGCCCGGCCTTGCGGTACCGCTCGGACTGGAACCGGGCCGCGGCGTAGCGGGGCCGGTCGACGCGGAACACCTCGACGGGGCGGCTGATGCCCGTGAGCCCACGCTCACCCAGCGACTGCAGGTAGAAGTCGGCGTCGACCAGCTGCTGGGTGACGTCGCTGATCACCACGGTGCCCGGGTCCGCGGTCTGCTGGACCCGCGCGGCGAGGGTGGGTATCAGGCCGACGACGGAGTCCCGCTCGGCGACCGCGCCGTCCTCGACCAGGTCGGTGACCACCACCCGGCCGGTGTGAATCCCCACCCGGACCTCGAGGGCCACGCCGAACCGGTCGGTCAGCCGCGCCCGGGCGTCGTGCAGCGCCACCACCAGGTCCAGGCCCGCGAGCACCGCCCGCCGGGCGTCGTCCTCGTGGGGGACGGGGTGCCCGAACCCGGCGAGGATGCCGTCGCCGGAGTAGTGCATGAGGGTGCCGCCGTAGCGGTGTACCGCCTCGTGGGCGGCCGCGCGGTAGACGGCGAACAGGTCCCGCAGCTGCTCGGGCTCCACCCGCTCGGACAGCAGCGTGGACCCGACCAGGTCGGAGAACAGCAGGGTCATGAGGGCCCGCTCGCCGGCCGGGCCGACCTGGCGGCCGGCCACCCGCTGCAGGATGCGGGCGGCGCGCCGGTTGTCGGGATCGACGGCGCGCACCTCCTCGGCCGTGGCACGGGCCGGCTCGAGGTCGCCCGCTGCCAGGGACGCCTCGGCGCCGGTCAGCAGTCGTTCGAGGAGGCGGGCGAGCCTCGTCTCGGCCGGGAGCGCGAGCCCGGTCACGGCCTCGCTCCCGGGTCTGTCGGGACCGGTGGAATCATGCGGAGCCCTGCCTCGCTGTCCCGGCACCGGTCGTGGCGCCCGCGCCCGTGCCCTGCGCGTCGATCGGCTCGTCGACGGAGCTCCCCATGATGTCCCGGCCAGGTCGAGGGGAGCCACCGTCCGCCGACGCGGGCGGCTCCCTGTTCCCATGCCATCCGCCGGGGTCTGGTCCGTTTCGAGCGCCCCCCGAGCCGCTGGAACGGATGTGCACTGCTCATCGAGCAGTCCCATGGTGGGTCGGTCGGACGGAGAAGCCAAGGTCCCGAGGCGCGGCCGTGCACCCGTCACCGACGTCGAGGGGCGGGCCTCGGCACTGCTCGAGTCGTCCGCCGGGGGGTGGCCGCCCCGCCGACGACGGGCTGCGACGCCGCGGCCCAGGAACGCTCCTGGGCCTCAGTCGACCGTGCCCGACGCTGGGGGCGGGGCTCCGGTCGACGGTCCCTGCGGGGGGAGCGGCTCCGCTGCCTCGACTCCTGCGCTCTCCGCTCCGGGCGTGCGGGGTGCTGTCGCCGGTCGAGCCCGGGCCGCTGCCGCGTCGGCAACTGCTCGGTCCCGCGCCTCTTCCGCTCGCAGGCGGTCCCGTCGACTCTCCTCGGCACGGCGCTCGGCGCGCTCGGCGCGGGCCTCGTGCACTCTCGCCCGCTCCGTCGCGGCATCGGCTCGGGTCGCCGCCGCCTGGACGCGGCCCTCCGCGGCCGTGACCTCCAGCCGGGCGGCCGCCTCCGCCTGCTCTGCGCGGCTGACCGCCCGCGCCGCGTCTGCTCGTACGCGTTCGGTCTCCGCACGGGCCGCGCGTTCGGCCTCCAGCGCCCGGTCGCGCGCCGCCTCCGCGGACGTCGCCCGCTCCTGTGCCGACGCGGCGTCCGCGAGCGCGCGGTCCCGTGCTTCCGCTGCCCGTGCCGTCTCGCTGCGGGCCGACTCGGCGTCGTGCACGGCCGCGTCGCGTCGTCCGTCGGCGTCCCGTCGTCCCGCCTCCGCCTGGGCTGCGGCCGCTCCGGCAGCGTCCGCGTCGGCGCGCGCCTGCTCCGCGGCAGCCTGCGCAGCATCGGCGGCCTCCCGGGCGGTGGCTGCCCGGTCCCGGGCCGTGGCGGCCTCGTCCCGGGCGCCGGCTGCGTCAGCCTCGGCCCTCGCCGCGACCTCGAGCGCGTCCCGCGTCGCCTTCTCGGCGACAGCGCGCAGCCGGTCGGCCCGGGACGCGCGCTGGTCGGCCTCGGCGATCTCCCGACGTGCGTCGGTGCGCACGGCCGCCCGCTCCACCTCCAGCAGCTCCGCGTCGGCGGCCCCGGTCAGTGCTTCGCGGGCTCGGCCCACCTGCTCCTCGATGGCCGCCAGGGTCTGGCGGAGCCGGTCGGCGACCTCGGTCAGCGTCTCAGCGGTCGGTGCTCCCGACTGACGGGCGACGGGCGTCTCCGGCGCGGCGGGTACGCGCCCGGCCGCCTCCGCCCGGCGGGCGGCGAAGGCGGTCGTCCGGTTGTGGTCCGGGCGGGAGCAGTACGACGAGCGCCCCCCGGTCGTCGGGGGCGGGGCCACGGGCCGGTCGCAGTCCGGATAGGCGCAGGTCGTCGTGCCCTCGGTCATGGCGCCCAGTCTGCGCCCGTCCGTCTGTCACGACAAAGGCAACAGACGAACGAACGAGCGCTGCGATCGCCAGCCGGGCCCGTAACGCTCCATAATCAACTGTTATGGAGTTCTATGGAGACGGTGGCGATCCGGTCGACGAGCTCGTGGCCGTGGGGGCCGCGCCCACCCAGGCCGGACCGGGGACGCCCGTCATCGGCGCCGCCGAGGGTGGCCTGGTGCTCCCCGGGGACGTGGAGGCGGTGGGGCGCTACCTCACCGCGGCGAAGACCGAGTCGACCCGGAAGGCCTACGACGCGGATTTCCGCGCATGGTCCGCCTGGGCACAGCAGCGCGGCTTCGCCCCGCTGCCCGCGGCCGACGCCGCGGTGGCGACCTATCTGGCGGCGCTCGGGGACGCGGGGGCGAGCCCTCGCACGATCGCCCGCCGCCTGTCCGGCATCGGGCACGCGCACCGCGAGGCCGGATACCCGAGTCCGTCCGAGCACCCCGGCACGCGGGAGGTCCTCCGGGGTGTCCGGCGGACCGCGGCCCGTGACGGCCGGCGTCCGAAGAAGGCTCGGGCGCTCGACACCCAGACGATCCGTGCGCTGGTCGAGGACCTCCCGGCCGGGGTCGCCGGCCTGCGTGATCGGGCCCTCATCCTCACCTCCTTCGCCCTGGGTCTCCGGGCCTCGGAGGTCTGCGGGTTGGACGTGAGCGACCTGAGCCCGTCGGGGCACGGCGGCCTGGACGTCACCATCCGGTGGTCGAAGACCGACCAGGAGGGCGCCGGTGAGGTGCTGGCCCTGGCGCCTGGGGTGCGGGCGCGGACGTGCCCGGTCCGCGCGCTGCGGGCGTGGGTCGATGCGGCAGACCTCGGCGGCTCGGGGCCGCTGTTCCGCAGCGTCGGGCGGGGCGCTCGGCCCCGGATCGGCCGGACGCGGATGGCCCGGTCGTCGGTGCGGCTCGTCCTGCGTCGTGCCGCCGAGCGTGCCGGCGTCCCGCTCGAGGGTCTGAGCCCGCACAGCCTGCGTCGGTCGTTCGCGACCGAGGGGTACCGGGCCGGCGTCAGCGAGCGTGAACTGGCCCGGACGGGCAGGTGGGCCTCGATGACCACCATGCGGGGATACGACTCCAGCAGCCGCTGGGCGGATCCGGCATCCGCTCGGCTCGGTCTGTGAGCGGACCCGGTCGAGCCCGCCACAGGACTGAGGGCGGCTGCGTTCGAGCCGATGCCTCGCCTGCTGACCGCCCTGACCGTGGTGGGGGACCACTGCAGTGCCCCGCCACGGGGGAACGGGCTCCGCACGCATGCCAGGGAGGTCCGCCACCGTCGCCCCGGGTGTCACCGGGCCGTGGTGCTCGAGTGCCCTCCCGGCAGCATCGCCGACCTGTGTCCGTCTGGAGGACACGGCTCAGGTGCTCGGGCCTCCGGGTCTGCGGTGGCCGGTGCGTCATCCCTCGCCCGGGAAGGGTGGCGCGGTGTCCGCCACGACCGCCCCCCGCTCACCCAGCGGCTGGTCGGGCCCGACCGTCGAGTCACGGGCCGTCTGACGCTCCGTCTCGGCATTGACAGCCGCGCCCACGATGACCAGGAAGACCGTCGTCCACAACCAGAACATGCTGATCGCCACCCCGGCGAGGGACCCGTACGTCGACTGGTAGCTGCCGAGGCGATCGACGTAGGCGAAGAGCCCCGCCGTCGTGGCCAACCAGAGCAGCGTCGCGATGGCCGAGCCTCCGGTGATCCACCGCCAGCGGGCCTCCTTCCGGTCGGGCGCGTACCGGTACAGGACGGCGAGCACCGCGGTCACGAGGACGGCGAGTGCCGCCCAGGACGACACGGGCAGGACGACGCGGATCGGTCCGGAGACCTCGGCCAGCGCCCGGGAGACCGCGCCGGCCGCGGCGATCACGGCGCCCAGGAGGAGGGCCCCGCCCAGCACGAACACGAGCGCGAGTCCACTGCGACGCAGGAACCCTCGGGTCTCGGTCTCGTGGTAGGCGAGGGTCAACCCGTCGATGAGGTAGGTCATGGCGGTCGCCGCCGTCCACAGAGCCACCACGAGGCCGGTGAGGCCGCGCCACGTGAGCACCTGGGTGGAGGCGGCCGTGATCGTCGTGAGCTGGTCGGCCACCACCGACTGGAGGTCGGCGGGGAGCACCCCCGCCACGCTCGACAGCTGCTCGAGCGCCTGCTCCGGCGTGTTGACGGCCCCGTAGACCGATATCGCCGTCACCAGCACCGGGGCGATCGACAAGACGGCGAAGAAGGCCACGCCCGCGCTCTGCACCATGAGGCGGTCGCTCAGCACGTGTCCCGCGACGCGCCGGAGGATGCGGCGCCAGCCCGAGGCGGTGATCTTGCGGGGCGAGTCCGCGTCGCTCGCCTGTGGACCGTCTCCTCGGTCTGCTGTCCGCGGAGGGTGCCCGTCGTCCCGAGCCCAGGTCATGGCCCATCTCACCTGCGGCCGGGACGGGCCGCAAACTCCGCTGTCCGGTCGCGGAGGAAGTGGCACGAGGGCGGGCGGGCTGCGGGGCAGCGCAGACCCGGGTGCCGCGATGGTCAGCGTGCCCCGGCCGCGCCGGGCGGCATGCGCGGCCACGTCCCGCGGGGCGCTTTCGGGACCCGGCGTCAGGTCGTGCGCCACCTCCCGGACCCGTCGTGCTGTGGCGGCCTCGTCAGGGTCCTCGTCGAGCCGACGTCCGGACCCTCAGGAACTCACGGGCCCCACCCCATCGCGCTCGGGTCGCTCTCCTCGCCGAGTGACCACCAGGCGAGCTGTCCGGGTGCCAGGGTCAGGTAGGCGAACCCGGTCTGGCCCGGCAGCCGCGCCATGAGCGTCACGAACTGATTGCTCGCGCGGGCGGTCGCGATCTCCTCGGCGCGACTCGCGAGGTCGACGGAGTCGTCCAGCTCCCACACGAGGTCCGTCCCGGCCATCCTCAGCACCTGTGCCATGTCCCTCAGCACATCACTCGCGGATCCGGATGAGCCACCCGACCGGCGGAGCACTCCCTCTGCCGGCACCGTGCGCCGCCCGATCCGGCTGCGCCCGGTTCGCGGAGCCTCCGCAGCCGCTCGCTGGTCCGGCGGCGGTGGCGAGCACCGTGCCGGGCCTCGACGATCCGCCGCAGCGCGACGCGCCGCATCACCGCGGACCATCCGTCCGCCCCGGGAGGGTCCTCACGCCCGCGGCGGGCGGACGGACGGCGGCTCGGCCGGTCGCGGGGGTCCCGATGAGCGTAGGTTGACCAGTGATGCCGGTTCGGCGTCATGCCCCTCCGCTGCCGGAGGGAGATCGGCGGTCCCCTTCGATGGGACTCACCAGCACACGGACGTCTCCTCGACTCGCAGTGGTCCGGTCGTGACGACCATTCGAGTCACCCGCCGACCGCGGATCCCCTCGGCGGGCGTCGAGAACGCAGCGCCTCGGCCAGCACTCGCTCCGGCCGACGGCGCCGAGGGGGCTCGATCCGCCTCGCTCTCATCGACCCACCAGCCGCACGTACCAGGTTGGACGGCGCGTGGTGGCCGCGAACGCGGGACCTGACCCAGGAGTTGTCTGCGCTGGTCGAGGAGCTGCATCGTCGGGGGATCAGGATCACGCGCGTGGCTTTCAACCCCGACGCCTGGGAGCCCGGGCCGCGGCGGCTGCACGCGGACGGCCGGACCATCCGCCTCGGCTGGTTTCGCAACCTCGACCGGCAGCTGCTGAACATGACCGGTGACCCGAGCCGCGGCCGGCTGGACCTCCTCGTGGTACCCCCGGACACGACGGCGGCCGCCGCAGGGCACGCCTTCTCGGCGGCCACCGACCGGGCCAACCGGCAGGCACCCACCGAGCTGCTCGACACGCTCAGCGCCGCCGGTCCGCCGATGCCACCGTCACGGGTCTCCGCCGACCAGCCCGACACCGAGGACACCGCGACCGGGCACTCCGGGAGCGGCCACCTGTACCGCTGACGCCGGCCCAACGACGCCACCCGACCACGGCGCCGGGACGCCTTGCCTTCTGCCACCACTCCTCCGGCACTGGCGACGGCCAACAGGTCCCTCGACGAGGGACCACCGGTCCGGTCCGGTCCGTCGTCAGGCAGGGCTCGGGCACGACGCCGGCCACGAGCGGTCGCACGCACCAGCTGCGTCCGCTACCCGGTGCGCGGCAGCCCTGGGAACTCCCGACCCCGCCAGGGGGCTGGACCACGGACGCAGTGAGGGACCGTCACCGATGGAGCACCTTGCCCCCACAGTGGGAGCAGTACTCGGATGAGGCAGTTGCTATCTGCCTTCCGCAACTGCAGCAGTGAGGTTCTGCATTGTCCGGGAGATTTGCCGAGCGCGGCACGCCACACACCGAGCAGTACTTCGACGTCACAGTCGAATATTGTTCACCGCAGCCGGGGCAGTAACCGGGTCGTAGCGCACTCGGGGTATATGGACGGTCCGTCCCCGTCGTGCCACAGTGGGGACAGAACCTCGTGAAGCCTGATTTGTGTCCACACTGGTCACAGTATGTATGTCGTACCTCTGCCATGGTGCACTGTAGCCGACAGGGAATTCGGGGCCCGAGGGCCGCGGTCACCCCATTGCTCCATGTCCTGCTGAATTGACCCGGCAGGTCCTCCGGCAGGACGACAGGGGGCTCGACGGCATCTCGGGCCCGGCGACCGGGATGCGACGGTCAGGCCTCTCCGCCCAGCTCCGTGTCGTCGAGGTCGCGCTGCCTACGCCGGTCCTCCTCGATGTCGGCTCGTTCTTCCGCGTCCCCCTCGGCGACGGTGTCAGCAATCCACCCTCGCGCGGCCTGGGGCTCGGTGCGGGAGTCGGGATACTGCGACTGGGTGCTCATGTCGCGGGCCTCTCGGGGTCGGTTGGTGGACGCGGCCGCCGGGATGCGGTGACCCGTCGGGGCGGCACTGTGCGCGGACCGCACCGGCAGGGAGAGGCACGGCGGGTCGTCAGACGGGCTACGCCTGCGGCGGTTCGCAGGCCCAGGAGCCGGCAGGCGTCAGTGCTTCCCGTCCCGTGTCAGCCGCTTCATCTGAGATGTGGCGTCCTGGGAGGTGGTGCCGGCCTTGGTTTTGCGCTCGACACGCTTTTCCTTGATCGACTTGCCGGACTTCTTCGACATCGACTGTCGAGGAGACTTGTCGGCCATTGCCTGCTCCCTGATCGGGACCCTGAGCGGCTCCGTGCCCGGACGCTACGCCACCCATGGGCCTCGTGCGCCTGTCGAGCGCCGCGGCGGGCTCAGCGTCGGTGTTCTCGCGGGAAGGAACGCGGAAGCAAGTTCTCGATGGCTCGGAGCCCTCTCCAGGAGGTCCGCGGAAGGAACGCCGAGGTGGCCGGGAGCCTGTAGAGAGGGGTCGGGGACAGCAGCACCGGGCTCCGAGGCCCGTTTGCCACCTGCGGTCCGCAAGTCCCCGGTGTACAGATGCGGGGCGCCGGTTGTGGGGGTGGACGGCGCGCACCTCCTCGGCCGTGGCACGGGCCGGCTCCAGATCGCCCGCCGCCAGGGACGCCTCGGCGGCGGCCGGCAGCCGTTCGAGGAGGCGGGCGAGCCTCGTCTCCGTCAAGAACGCGAGCCCGGTCCCGGCCGCCGGCCGGCGGGCGCCTCCACCTCGGCGGGGAACGGCGCGGCGTCCGCCCCGGGGACCACGCGGACGTGCTCTTGCTTGGCGGTGCGGGGTGTCGCGCGGATCAGCCGCTGATCCGCTTGTAGACGTCGGGCGGGGCCGCGCCGCCGGTGACGATCGCCGCCGACCACTCGTCGAGCTGCCGGGTGAGCGTGGGCAGCTCGGGGCCGATCGCCTCCAGGACCGGCGCGAGTGCGGCCTCGGTCTGCTGCTCGATGCCGTCGCGCAGTCGCCGGCCCTGTTCGGTGAGCGCCCCGTGGGCGACCAGCCCGCGCCGCACCAGGTCGGCGTCCGCCTCGGCCATCGCCTCCTCCGACCAGCCGCGGGTGCCCGCGTACTCGGTGTGCGCCCAGCCGACCCAGTACTCGGTCATCAGGTTCATCTGCACGCCGGTGAGGTCCGCGGCGACGTTGGCGGCCTGGTGGACGTCGCCCCGGTACTCGCGCAGCATCACCGCGGCGTGCCAGAGCTGGCCGAGGGGGTCGTCCGGCCAGGGCAGCGACACGAGGCCGGCGAAGAGCGGGCGGCCGACCAGGTGCTGCACGGCGACGTCGGTGCCGCGGCGCAGCGCGGCGACCGCGTCCGTCACGTCGGCGTCCGGGAGGAGTGCGCGCAGCGACTCGACCGCCCCCTGTTCCCGTGCGGCCAGCACGTCGGCGCGGGTGGCCGTGCTGCGCGCCTGCTCGTAGAGCCCGGTGACGAGCCCGGGCTCGAAGACACCGAAGGCCGCGACTACCACCGGAGCGGCGGGCTCGCCCATCGGCGCGGCTCGCGCCCAGACGTAGCCGGTGAGGAAGTCCAGCCCCAGGGCGGACAGCCGCTCGTTGAGCTGCCGGCCCCAGATGCTGATGGTCGCGATCGGCTCCGCGGCGTCGCGCAGCCTGCGGCCGGGGGTGTCCGGAACCCCGGCAGCAGGGCGTTCGGCGTCGGGGGGAGCGAGGAAGACCTGCTGCGCCTGGGCGAAGTCCACGCCGGGATGGTGCCCCGTCCGGCCGGGCGCGACCATCCGCTCAGCGCCGCTCGTCGCCCGGGGGAGGACCTGGCGGCCAGCGCAGCCGCACGGATCGTCGACCAGGCGCTGCCGGCGCCGGGCTGCGGCTCGTCGCCGGCCTCAGGCGACGCGGCGCACGCGGTGGACCGACAGGCCGCTGTCATCGAGCAGCTCGGGGATCCGCGCGGCGAAGTCGCGCAGGTGCGGCGCGTCGAGGTGGGCGTCCAGGTGGGTGCCGGACTCCCAGTTCTCGTAGAAGAAGAACCGGTCGGGGTCCTCGGTGCTCTGGTGCAGGTCGTAGTTGACGTACCCCTCCTCCTGGCTGGTGGGCTCGATCAGCGCCTCCAGTGCCGCGTGCAGCTCGTCCCGCTTGCCAGGGGCCGCACGCATGTAGGCGATGACGGTGAGCAGGTCGCGCCGGTCGTCGGTGGGAGTGGGCACGGGTGACCTCCGAGGGAGCCGGCTGCCGCCGGTGGGACGGGAGGCGGTCGACGTTAGGGCCGGGACGCCGACGCCGCAGGTCGGCCGGAGCAGCACCGCTGCTGGGCGGGCGGGCGGACCCCGGGGCTACATTGCGGCCGTGACTGCTGCTGCGAGCGGAGCCGGCGGCGTCCCCGCTCATGACGTGGCCTCCCGGATGGCCGAGGCAGCGGGCGCCTGGTTGGACGGCCTGGACGGCGAGCAGCGACGGATCGCCGTCGGAGCGGCTCCGGGGGACGACCCGTCGGACGACGAGCGCCGGCGCTGGTTCTACACCCCCACCGACCACGGCGGCCTGACCTTCCATGCGCAGCAGCCGGCCCAGCAGCAGGCGGCGATGCGGCTCGTCGCCACGGGGCTGTCCACACCCGGCTACGTCACGGTGGCGACGATCATCGGCCTGGAGAACGTGCTCGACCAGGTCGAGGGCTTCGTCACCCGGTTCGACCGGGAACGCGGCCGCGACCCCGGCCTGTACTACCTGCGCGTCTTCGGCGAGCCGGGCGGCAGCGGGGTGTGGGGATGGCGGTTCGGCGGGCACCACGTCTCGCTGAACAACCTGGTGGTGGACGGCGCGCTCGTGTCGTCGACGCCGTGCTTCCTCGGTGCCGACCCCGCGACGGCGCCGTTGCTCGGCGGTGCGGTCAACCGGCCGCTGGCCCGGGTCGAGGACCTCGCGCGGGACCTGGTCCGCTCGCTGCCACCGGAGCTCGCGGCCCGTGCCGTGCTGCTGCCGAAGGCGCCCTCGGACCTGGTCACCGCCAACCGCACCGTCGTGTCCCCGGGGAACAGGGTCGTCCCGCTCGCCGGCATCTGGCGGGACGAGCGGTTCCCGGACGCCGACGAGCAGGCCAAGCTGCAGGCGCTGAGCGATGCGATCGACGAGGCAGCCGGCTACGAGGACGCCGACCACGCGGCCCTCGAGCACACCGCCGAGCCGCGGGGCGTGCCGGCGTCCGAGCTGGACGCCGAGCAGCGCGGGATGCTGCGGGCACTCCTGGGGACCTACCTCGAGCGCGTGCCGCCCGAGGTGTCCCCGGTGCGTCGCTACGACGACGAGGCCGCGCTCGACGCCGTCCACGTCGCCTGGGCCGGTCCGACGACCCCCGGCGCGCCGCACTACTACCGCGTGCAGGGACCGCGCCTGCTGGTCGAGTGGGACAACACGCAGCGCGGCGCCAACCACGCGCACTCCGTGTGGCGCGATCCCGGCTCCGACTTCGGTCTCGACGTGCTCGCCCGGCACCGCGCCACCCACCACGGCTGACCCGGCCATGGCCGAGGGGGTGTGGCTGGAGGCGGCGCTGAACGGTCCGTGGACCCGGCAGCGGCAGCCCGGGATCCCGGTGACCCGGGCGGAGATCGTCGAGCAGGCGGTCGCCTGCGCGGACGCCGGGGCGGCGATCGTCCACCTGCACGCCTACGACGAGGGCTCCGGCCGTCCGCGCGAGGCGTACGACCTCTACGCACCGGTCTTCGAGGCGATCCGCGGCCGCCGCGACGTCATCTGCTACCCCACCGTGCCGATGGGCGCGCGCCCGTCACAGGGGCCGGTCGAGGCCCGGGCGCGCTACGAGGTGGTGGAGCGGCTGGGCCGGGCCGGCCTGATCGAGTGGAGCGTCGTGGACCCCGGGTCGGTCACGCTGGCGACCTTCGCCGAGTTGCGCGAGGGCGAGGACGGCTTCCTGTACGCCAACTCGGCCTCGGACGTGCGGGCCGGACTGGAGCTGTGCGGCGAGCACGGCCTGGTGCCCAGCTACGCCGTCTACGAGCCGGGCTTCCTGCGCACTGGGGCAGCACTGCGTGCCGCCGTCCCCGGCTCGCCGAGCCCGGTCTACCGGTTCATGTTCTCGACGGCGTTCGCCTTCGGCCTGCCGCCCACCGGGTGGGCGCTGGACAGCTGCCTGCGCCTGCTCGACGACTCGGACCCCGGGGCGGCCTGGATGGTCGCCGGTCTCGGCGTTGAGCTCGACGGGCTCTGGGACGTCGCCGTGGCGCGCGGCGGCCACCTGCGGGTCGGGCTGGAGGATGCACCTCTCGGCTGCGCCTCGTCGAACGCGGAGATGGTCGCCGAGGCCGCCCGCGCCGTGCAGCAGGCGGGCCGGCCGCTCGCCACCGCCGCGCAGATCCGCCGAGCCACGGTCGGCAGCGATCTGCTGCCGCCGGCGCGGACCCGTCGGTGAGCCGGGCGGTCCGCGCGGCGTCCCGGGGCCCGGGACCCGCTCCGCGGCCGGGGTCGGTCGTTCGACTGCCGGCCGTCAGCCGTGAGCGCGGCGACGTCCGGGGCGCCGCGCGGCCTGACGAGAGGGGCGCACCGAGGATGACGACCATCGCCACCGCGCAGTCGGAGGCCGCGGCATGAGCAGGGGGCACGCGCAGCAGTGGACGGTGGTCGAGGCGATCGAGCGCCCGCCGGCTGAGGTGGTCGCGGCCCTGGCGGGGTTCGCCACCACCCAGATCGCCGACTGCGGCGGGCCGGTGGGCGTGGTCGGGCCCGGGATCGGCCGGATCGCCGGGGGAGCGGAGTTCTGCGGGCCCGCGGTCACGGTCTGGACCAAGCCAGGGGACATCCTCTTCGTGCTCAAGATGCCCGACGTGACCCGGCCCGGGGACGTCGTCGCCGTCGACGGTGGTGGCAGGGCGGACGCCGCCGTCCTCGGCGACATCATCTCGGGAGCCCTCGTCAGGGGAGGCGTCGTCGGCGTCGTCGTGGACGGGGCGGTGCGCGACGTCGAGGGGATCGACGAGGTCGGCCTCCCGACGTTCGCCCGCGGTACGCATCCCGCGACCGGGTCCAACGAGGGGCCGGGGGCCATCAACGTGCCGGTGCAGGTCGGTGGGGTCGTGGTGCACCCCGGTGACGTGGTCCGCGGGGACGCCAGCGGCGTCGTGGTCGTCCCGCGGGAACACCTCGACACCGTGATCGCCATGGCCCGCACGGTCGAGCAGCGGGAGGTCGCATGGCGGCAGGCCGTGGCGGACGGCGTGAGCATCGCGGCGGCGACCGGGGCGGACGCCGTCATCGCCGAGCGGCGCAACGCAGCTGCGACGCACCTCCCGTGAGGACGCACCGCGACCACCCTCACCGTCGACCACCGGTCCGCCCCGTCTGAGGCGAGGCCGCGGACCGATCGCGGCGCTGCTCGAGGAGTGAGCCGGGGCCGGAGCCGGGCGGCAAGGCGCTGCTGCCCAGCGCGACAGCCGGGAGTGGGCGTGAGCGCGGAGACGACGCCGAACCGTTCTCGCTGCCCATGCAGAGGATCCCGCACTCCGGGTCGCGACCGTCGTCGAGTGATCGCCCGCCGGTCTCCCGCGAGCACCGTGAGCCGGTGTCACCGGCCACCGATGACCCGAACCGATCGGGAGCCGACCGGAGGAGTCACGTGTCCACCGCCATCGTGGACGGAGACGTCGCCTTCGCGGCGTCCCCCGTCGCCCCCTTGGCGCTCGCCGACCGCTGCGACGCACCCGCCGTCGTCGGCGGCTCGAACGGCAGGACCGGCCGTGGCGCCTGCGGCGGGCAGGGCTTCGTCCGCGCCGCGCTGCCCAGCGGCAACGACCTGGTCTTCTGCGCCCACCACGGCCGGGAGCACGAGGCGGCCCTCGCCGCTGCCGGTGTGACCGTCCGCGACGGGAGCGGCACCATCACCACCTAGCCCGGTGTTCCCGGCCGACGCTGACGCGTTCACGACCCAGGGGACGACCGCCTGGCTTGAGGTGGCCGGCGGATCGACCGGCTCCGGGGCCCGACCACCGCACCACCCGGCCGGGGCGGGACGGTGGGGAAGCCGGGTCGTGCCCCGGGCGTGGCCCCGGTTCGCGCCGCGGCCCATGGTCTCGGCCGGTCATCCCGCCCGGGACACGGCTGCCGACACCCGGCAACCAACCTCTACGCGGTGCGCGGGGTCAGCCGACCACCTCGCCGGCGTGGCCCGCTCCGATCGACCCTCCCCGACGCCGGCGTCGGTCACGGTTCGGGGGGTAGCGGCGTCGCGGGCCAGTCGAGGAGCCGTGCGCCCAGCACGGCCGCGTGCAGCGAGAACCGCTGGTCGGGCCGGGAGACGCGGTATCCGGTCAGTTGGGCGACGCGGGCGAGGCGGTAGGTGACCGTGCGGACCGAGACGTGCAGGCGGCGGGCGGCCTCGGTCGCGACCTCTCCGGCGTCGAAGTAGTCCCGCAGGGTCTCCAGCAGCACCTCCGCGCCGCCGCGCACCTGGCTCAGGGGTGTGAGCACGTCGCGGACCAGGTCGACGATCGCCGCCTGGTCGCGGCCCAGCACCCGGTAGACGAGCAGGTCGCGAGCGTGGACGACGTCGGTGTCGAGGCCGAGCCGGTCGGCGAAGGTCAGGGCCTCGAGGGCCTCCTCGTAGGAGCGGGCGACGCCGTAGGCGCCCGGGAAGGCGCGTCCGGCCGCCACGAGCCAGCGGCCGGCGAGCTTCCGCCGGCGCAGTTCCTGCTGGACCACCGTGCCCACGTCGACGCCGTCCGGGAGGGCGAAGGCCGGGGCGGATCCACCCGGGACGACGACGACCACGCGGCCGTCCTTCGAGGCCACCAGCACCTCCCGGTCCCCGAAGCGCTCGACCACCGCACGCTCCAGCGGGATCGCCGCACGATCGGCCGCGCCCTCGCCGTCGCGCGGTGCGACCAGCGCGACGTGGTGGGCCTTGCCCAGGTCGATGCCGAACGGCTCGGCGCGCTCCACCAGTCGGGAGACGTCGGCGTCACCGCGCAGCAGGTCGTCGACGAACGCGGCCCGCTGCGCCTCCTCGTGGCGGATCATCTCCCGCCGTTCGGTCTGGTGGCCGTCGACCAGCACGCCGATGGCGTCGTCGAGCACCCGCAGCACCGCCTCGGCGGCGCGGCGCACCTTCTCCGGATCGGACGAGCGGACGACCACGGGCAGCTGCCGCCACAACCGCCACGCGGCGGACAGGTAGAGGTCCACTGCGCGGCGGGCGCCGACCCCCTGCGCGGCCGCGTGCCGTCCGAGCTCGCGGACGGCGTCGAGTTCCCACGCGTCCGGGCGGCGGCCGTTGATCGCGGCGTCGGCCAGCAGCGGCAGGTATCCGCCGAGCAGGTCCGCCGGCGCCTGGCAGGCGGCCGCCGCCGAGGCCGCGACCGAGGCCAGCCAGTCGTCCGAGGCCGTCGGTGTCCCCGGTCGGCCGGATCGCGGGCCGGGCTGACCGCGGGTCATGTCCCCTCCTCACGTCGTTGCCGACGATCGGCAAGGACAGCTTGCCTCATCCGGCCGACGGAGCCTCTGGTGCCGAGCCGCCGCCCCGCGGCAAGGTCGGGGGACAGTGCGGGAGGTGGGCAGTGCTCAGCGCTCAGAAGCAGCGGGTATGGGACGACGTCCAGCGGTTCTGGACGGAGGAGGTCGAGGAGCCGTCGCGGGTCGCGCCACCCGCACGGAGCTGCACCGGACGGGCGCCGCGCGACCGGGCGGTGCTGCAGGTCGCGGTGGTCATCGGCGTCCGGATCACCGTCGTGCTGCTCCTCCTCGGTGCGCTGGTGCCCGGCCTGGCCGTCGGCCTCGCTACCGCGTTCGGATGGGCGCTGGGACGCAGCTGGCCGCACCTGGGTGGGGGAGGTGCACGGGACACCTCGCCGTACGGCGGTGAGGACCGGACCGGGCGCCGGCGTGCCGACGAACCCGGGAACCGACCCCTCGGGGCACGTGGAACACCGACTGACCGATGGCGGTGACCAACGAGGTCGTGGTCGGACTGGACGGTTCGGCCGGCGCGCGCACCGCCCTGGCCTGGGCTCTCGAGGAGGTTCGGTCAGCCAGCAGTGTGCCCAGTACGCCCGGGGGCCGGTGGTCTTCGTGCGCGACGACGACGCCACGCACGGCGCCGTGCTGTGGCAGGGCGCCGCCAGCCGGGTGGTGGTCGGGGTCGATGGCTCGGCCGGCTCGGTCGCGGCCCTGCGCTTCGCCGCGGCGGAGGCCCGGCTGCGCGGCGGCGAGCTGCACGTGGTGCACGCCTGGTTGGACACGGTGTCCGGCTACGGCGGTGCTCCGTGGGCGCGGTCGGCCACCACGCTGCGGGAACAGGCCGACGACACCCTCCGGGAGAGCGTGCAGAACGCGTGGCGCGACGGGCTCCCCGGCGTCCAGGTCCGGGCGGAGACCGTCGAGGGCGTCGACCGGGACGTCCTGACCGAGGTGGCCGACGCGGCCGACCTGCTCGTGGTCGGGTCGCGCGGACGCACCGGCTGGTCGAGCCTCCTCCTGGGGTCGGTCGGCCTGCGCTGCACCACCTACGCCCCGTGCCCCGTGGCGGTGGTCCGGCCGGCCCGGGCCGGGGAGCGAACCGTCGAGTCCCGCGCTCCTGACACGGGTCGGCGCGGCCGCGTCGGTCGCCCCCGCCGATCACGGCGGCGGATCGCGGCGGTCCACCCGTTCCCGTGTGGGGGCTGACCTGGACCCTCATCGGGCCGCGCCCCCCGTGCCGCTCCGGCCGCGGCTTGCCCCCCGAGTCGCAGCGTGACCGGCCCGCACGGTGCCGGCGGAACGGGAAGACGGCGACGGCCGCGGGAGCGTCATGTGCTGTCTGTGGCACGAGCGGGCGGTGCCGCCATTCCCGCAGCGCACGAGGTCCGACGATCAGAGCTGGAGGATCGCAGCAGCCATCAGGTAGGCCGCCGACGCACCGTCCGGGTCGTGCAGGTCTCCAGGACTTCCCGACGTCGCCCGGGCACGCGCGCGTATCGCGGCGCCGGGATCCGCAGCGACGAGATCGACGCACAGCCCGGCGACGACGGCTGCAGCGTCGTGGTCGTCCAGGCCGTCCAGGGCGAGGCCGTTGTGGAGCAGGGTGGCCACCTCGAGGAACACCTCACGAGCCATCTCGAGATCCACCTCGGGACGTGCCTGGGCGACTGCCTCGGCGGTGGCCAGGAACCGATCGAACGGTGGACCCACGGTGCTGGGCGGCATGCCGAGAGCCTCGCAGCGCGCTCCGTCCCCGCACAGCTCATATCGCACCTCTCCGTCCGGGCGGGGCGGACCGACCGGGGGTGGCCTCCACGGTCTCGGCTACCGCTGGACCGTGCCCGAGCGAGGGAACTGCCCCGGCCGAACGGCGGGCAGCGGCCGGAACCCCACGGTGAGCCGTGGGGTCCACCTCGGTGTCCCGGGGGCGACCCGCTGTGTGGGGGACGGCTCACTCCGCGAGCCGTCCCTCGGCGGCGAGGGAGGTCAGCGGTAGACGTCGGCGCGGTGCGAGGGACGGACGACGCGGACGAGCACTTCCTCGTCGTGGAGGGAGTGGACGACGCGGTACTGACCCCGCCGGGCTGACCGGTACTCCTCGACTGCTGCGTGCTGCTGGCCGCTCAGGATGCAACCGCCCGGTCCCCGCCTTCGACGAGCGGCCTCTGGGCGGCCGAGGAGTTCGGACTGGTCGCGCTGCGCTCGTGATTGCGAGCGGTCCGAGGTGTCCATCAGACTGTGTCCGAGGGGCCTTGATCATCGCCCACGGTGGGCAGGCGAGACCGGGGCTGAGGCCGGCGGCGTCACCAGCCTCTCCTGCGGCGAGCTCCGGGGACTTCAGGGGGATTGGGTAGGAGATCCGGGAGGAACGGCCCTGACCGGAGGCCCACCTGCCCGGGCATCGACAGCCGGGGCGCGATCCCCGGGCTCGGGCCTGTCTGGACACCCGCGGATCCCTGCAGGGGCGACCTCAGTCGTGAGGCGCGCGGGCATGCCGTCGCCGCACCAGCCACCACGCAGATGCGTAGCCGACCGCGGCCATGCCTGCGGCCGGCGCCCACAGCCAGCCTGAGGTCACCGCACCGATGCAGTCACCCATGACCGTGCGCCGCTCGTTCGCAGCGGCGCGCGACAGGGCGTCCGTCGCGGTCGTTACACCGGCATCTCCTCTGGAGACGGCCAGCTCGGCGCCGCGCCGCAGGGATCCATCGCCCTGGAGCGCGCCGGCCGCTACCGCCGCGCTGGCGTGGCACGTACGCCCGGCGTCGGTCGTCGCGGCCAGGACGGCCTGCAGGAGGGGTGCGATGACGAGTGTGGCCGCGAGCGCGGCTACTGCCGAGAAAGCCGCGAGCTCGCCCCGGAGCCCCGGTGCGAGGCCCCCGCCCGCAGGCAGGCGGAAGAACGCCGCCAGCACCGCGAGCAGTGCGATCCCGGCCGTTGCGCCCAGCCAGTCCCACGCGCCCTCGCCGCTGAAGCTGAGCGCTACGACCGCAGCCAGGGCCGTGCCCAGGAGCGCCGCCCGGTCCACGTCTCGGCGGACCTGAGGGAGGTCCGCACCGCCGGAGGTGCCCGAGGTCTGCTTCCGAGCGTTCACCGGACGACACCACGAGCGACTTCGGCGAGCGGGCGCGAGGACCGAGGCCCGGAGTCCGGGCGACTCGCCGTCCGTCCCCCGGTCGGCAGGACGGTGACCATGGCCTCCCACCTCCGTCCAGTCGTGGTACTCGCGGTCACGGCTCGCGGGGCCGGCAGCGGTCGCGGCCGGGTACTCCGCCGGGATCGCGGTCCACCCGTCTACCAGGACATCCCAGCGGAGCCGGGTCCGGACGGGAAGCAGATGCGCGATTGCTGCCACCGGCGCCAGGCCTCGTGCCGCCAGACCGTCAGGCGCGGTCCGCTCCGCGAAGCCGCTACCGGCGGACACCACCGGGCGAGGGCTCGCCGTCGGCGGCGCCCGCCGGTCGGTGACCCGTTGTCGGGGAGGGCGGGCCGCGCGTACGGTCCGGACCTCGCCGGGCCCGGCGGCACGGCATCGCCCGTTCGCGGACCTGCCGGTCGTCGCCGCGGAGCGTCGGGTCCCTTCTTCGACGGGGGTGCCGGGCATGCAGATCGCGATGGTCGCACCGGGCCGGGCCGGGGTCGCCGAGGAACGGCAGGGCACCGGCGGCGCCTCGCCGTGAACGCGGTGACCGGCTCCGGCCCCGCCGCCGAGTCGGCGGTGGGAGGAGCTGCGCGGGCCGTGGCCTGGCTGCGGCGACGCGACCCTTCGCTGGCCGCCGTCCGGCGGGCCGGCCGGGTGACCGTGGCCGCCTGCGTCGCGTTCTACACCTGCCGGTACCTGGTCGACGATCCGATCACCGCCGTCTACGCCTTGTTCGCGGCAGTCGCACTGGGCGGCCTCTCCGACGTCACGGGACAGCCGGCCGAGCGGACCCGGACCTACGCCGGGAGCCTCGTGGTCGCCGGTGTGCTGGTGACCCTCGGCACGCTGCTCGCGATGAGCACCTGGACGGCGGTCCTGGGCATGCTGGCCGTGGGGCTGGTGGTCGCCTACGCCGGCGTCGGCGGGCCGCGCGTGGCCGGCGTCGTGAACGGGTTGCAGCTGTTCTACGTGCTGCCGTGCTTCCCGCCGTACGCGCCCGACACCCTGGACCAGCGGCTGCTCGGGGTCGGACTGGGCATCACGCTCCTCGCCGTCGCCGACCGGGTGCTGTGGCCGGCCCCGGCGCCGGCGGACCCGGCGGTCCGCGTGGCCGACGCCGCCGGGCGGGTGGCGGCCTACGCGCAGGTGCTGGGCCGCGAGCTGGGCGGCGGCGGGGACGGGGGATCCGCTGCGCTGCGGGCCGCCGCCGCGGACGCCGCGGAGAGCTTGCGGTTGAGCACGGTGCCGATCGCCGAGCGGCCGCTCGGGCCCGGCGTCCGGGACCGGTGCCTGATCCGGGCCGCGGCGGCGGTCCGGGTGATCACGGGCCGCCTGGGCGCGCTCGCCGACGCAGGGCCCGCCGGTGGGCAGCACACGTCCGCCGCGACGGCGCAGCTGCTGGACGCCGTGGGAGGCGCCCTGGCCGAGTCGCGGGAGGCCCTGCTCGGATCCGGGCCCCCGCCGTCGACCGACCGGATCGTGGCCGCGCTCGCCGCCCATCGCGAGCGACGCAGGGACCAGCTGCTGGACGGCGCCGAGCCGTCGACCCTGCGGGCCGGCGTCAGCGCCGTCGCCGTCGCGGAGGCCGCCCGCAGCCTGGTGCTGACCGTCCGCGGCGCCGTCGGTGCACCCGCCCCGGCGGACGTCCCGGAGGAGCTCTGGTTCCTCACTGCCTCCACCGGCCGGCTGTGGTGGCAGCGGCTGTGCACGCACCTGACGCCGCGGTCGGTGTACCTGCAGAACGCCGTGCGGCTGGCGCTCGGCCTCGCCGTGGCCCGCAGCGTCGTCGGGGTCCTCGACCTCTCCCACGGCTTCTGGGTGCTGCTGGCCACGCTGAGCCTCATGCGGACCAGCGCGGTCGCCGGTCGCTCGGTGCTCGTCCGGGCCGTCGCCGGCACCGCCGTCGGCGCACTCGTCAGCGGGGCGGTGCTCTTCCTCGTCGGGGGGGACGTCGTGATCTATGCCTGGGCGTTGCCGGCGCTGATGGTGGTGGGCCTGGCGGCGGGACCCCTCTTCGGGGTGGCGGCGGGGCAGGCCGGGTTCACCGTCGTCGTCGCCCTGCTGTTCGCCCAGGTCGGTCCGACGGACTGGCGCCTCGCCGAGGTCCGCCTCGAGGACGTCTTCGTCGGCGGCCTCGTCGGCATCCTCATCGGCGCCGCGGTGTGGCCGCGCGGCGGCAACGGGGAGCTGACCCGGGCGGCGGGGGAGAGCCTGCGGGCGGGTGCGGCGGAGGTGGTGGCGGTCGTCGACCAGCTGACCGGGGCGGGACCGGCGCACCGGACCCCGCTCGGCCGACTGGCCGCACTGCTCGACCAGACCTACGCGCAGTACCGGTCGGAACCGACCCGGCCGGGCCCGCGGGTGGACTGGCTGGCCGTGCTGGGTGTGGTGCACCGCATCGACGACTACTCCCGGACCCTACGGTCCCGCTACCCCGCCGCCGCGCCGCCGCCCTGGCCACGCCTGGCCGCGCAGCTGCGGACCGCGGCCGCGGACGTCGCCGCCGGCTACCGCGAGGCCGCAGCCGCCGTCGGGGTCGGCCGGGTGCCCACCGCTCGTCCGGTGGTACGGGTGGACCCGGTGCCCCGCGACGCGCTCGCCGCAGCCCCGGACGACGCGCTGCGGATGCTCGACACCTGGGGTTGGTTGCTGACGATGGCTGATGACCTGGCCGGTGTCGGCCGGGCTCTCAGCCTGCCCCCGCCGGCCAGGAGGCACCCGCCACGGGCGCCACGCCGGCCGCATGCCGTCCGGATCCTCGGCCGGCCCCCGGCGGCCGGCTCGCCGCGCTGACGGTGCGGCCCCTCACGACTCGGGTGGGATGAACTGTCCGACCCGGCGACCTGGATCAACGACGCGCAGGAGGAGGTGGAGCCTGACCCGGTCTCGCGGACATCTGTTCTGAGGCGAGGATCGCCCCGGGGAGGAGTCCTGGATGCCTGCAGCCAAGCCGCCGGAGTTCCGCCGTAGGGCGGTAGGGCCGGCCCGCCGGCGAGAGAGGTCGATCGCCGATATCGCCCACGACATGGGTATCGCGGAGTCGTAGGCATGAGGAGGCGCGCCCTAACCGTGCAGGAGGTCGTCAGGGCTTGGCGCACACCTCGCGTCAGTTGCCCTCGTTCGAAGCGTGCATCACACGCTCCAATCGACGTAGTTCGCGACATGGGTGGCTGAGCCGCCGGACATGCGCTGGACGTGAGCGCATGGAGCGTCGAGAGTGCGACCTTCGCCTTTCTGCCGACGAAGCGGCCTCTCACCACGATATAGTCACCGCGTCCAAGAATTGGTCGGTCTCAAGGCTCACGACACCGGGACCACCCCCGGTACTGCGTGAATGGCGTCCACTCGTCGGCGGCCCGGAACCAGGGCCTCGGACCCTCCGTCAACATCGCGCGACGGCAGAGATGCCTACCGATGAGGTCGAAGGCTCAACTTGCTGTGATGTAGGTCACAGCCTACGTTCAGGTCGCCCGCGTTCGCGGGACGGTCTGGCAGCACACGCCGAATCCTGCCGCTGGCCGGGCCGACCTTCACTCATTCGAGGGCAGGAACGGGAGATCGCAGGACCTTCGGGCCGCATTAAACGGCCCTCGGGGTGAAGCCGTGACCGCCGCGGCAGGGCAGTCCTCCCGCCCGAACCCGACAGCTCATCCCGCAGGCGTGCTTGGGGGATCCCATGCACCAGCGCATCTTCGGCACGCGTTGTCTCGTTCGTGCGCTCCGGCCCACCCGTCTGGGCATCGTGGTGATCGTGGCGCTCGTCGCCCTCGTGGTACCGGCCCCGGCGATGGCAGCCGCCGATGCCTCGTCCAGTGCAGCAGCAGACCTGTGTGCGAAGGTCGCTTCGCGGGCCGGCTTCAGCGGCGATCGGCTCGTCACCGCGGTCGCGGTGGGCATGGGCGAGTCGTCCTGCCGTCCGGACGCGTACCTCTCCAACGGCCCGACGAAGGGCTGTCCGAACGGCTCGACCGACCGTGGTCTGTGGCAGATCAACAGCTGCTGGCACCCCTCGGTCTCCAAGAGCTGTGCCTACGACGCCCAGTGCAACGCCAACGCCGCGTATCGGATCTCCTCCGGTGGCGCCAACTGGAAACCGTGGGTGGCCTACACCAACGGCCGGTACGAGAACTACCTGGACGAGGCTCGCGCCGCGGTCGGCCGACTCGGCTGATCTGACGGACGGGGCTCCCGAGCGAATCAGTACTGCAACCGCTCTTCGCATGTGAGTGCTGGCGGTCTCGCAGCTTCCAGCGTGTTACGGCGCTGCTGGCCCCGCATCCCCCGGCCCGTTATCTCGTTTTCAGGGGCGTGTTGCATCCCGGATCATGCGATCAGGTCGTACCGGAGGCAAGCGCCGTTGCAGTACCAAGGCGTGTTTCGCTGAGCCAGCCGGTCGTTGGCTCGCGGGCGTGCAAAATGACGAGATCATCGGAGGCACGTCACCATGTCCGCATTAAAGCGCTGGACCGTGCCTGCCATCGGCGCACTGCTGCTGGCGCTGATCGCCCCGCCCGCGCAGGCGGTGGCAGCACCGCAGCCGTGTGCAGCCGGCCACGTCCGGCTCACCTTCGACGATGGGCCGCACAGAACCGCCACACCGGACATCCTGGACACGCTGGCGAACCGGGGAGTGGAGGCGACATTCTTCGTCACCGGTGAGATGACCGCTGCCCTACCCGACGTCGTGCGTCGCGTCAGCGCGGAGGGACACAGGATCGGGAATCACACGTGGAGCCACCCGGAGCTCACCACGCTCGACCGGGCGCAGATGACAGCCCAGCTGCGGCGCACCAACGAGGTCATCGAGCAGGTTACGGGGAACACTCCCAGCGAGTGGCGCCCGCCGTACGGGGCCACCAACGGCCTTGTGGAGGCGGCGGCCCAGGACGTCGGCCTGAAGTCGATGGTGCTGTGGACAGTCGACCCCCGCGACTGGGCGGATCTGCCGGCGACGACGATCCGGGATCGGGTGTTACAGGGCGTGCGGCCGGGGAGCATCGTGCTCCTGCACGATGGCACGGGGCAGAACACCCCCGCAGCGCTGCCCATGATCTTGGACGGGCTGGCCGCGGCGGGCTACTGCACGCAGTGAGGTCAGGATCGAGTCGGAGCCAGGATCGTCGAGCGAGCCACGTCGCATCGATGCCGCGGGACGACATGCGACGGCTGCCGCGGCCACCATCGGCGGCTGCGACAGCCGGACCAGGCGGTGCCCGCAGGTGTGCTCGAGGACCAGCGGGGGCCCGCAGTGCCCTGACGGTCACCAGGTCGGCAGGCTGTCGGGGTACAGCAGCGTCACGATCCCGCTCCAGAGGGCCATCGCGGGGACGGCCTCGGCGTCGGCCGCATTGACCATCACCACCACGCTCGTCTCCTCCTCCGGCAGGTGGCCGACCATGTCGCTGTAGCCGAAGATCGAGCCGTTGTGGCCGACCCAGTTCCCGAGCTGGAGGACGCCGAGGCCGTACTGCACCCGGAGGCCGGTCGAGGTAAGCGGCGTCCACTCCTGGCGCAGCCGGGCGGTCTCCGGGGCGAGACCCGTCCCGCTCGCCAGCTGCTCGGCGTAGCGGATCATGTCCGGCACGGTGGAGATGACCGCACCGGCGGTGGACGGGACCTCGGGGTTGCTGAGCGTGACGTCCCGTGGCTCCTCCGCGGCAGGGTCCGCCGGGGTCAGCTCGCTGTCGGTGTTCATGTAGCCGTGGGTGTACGGCTCCGGCAGGGCCGCGGTGGTGGGATACGACGCCTCCTGGAGGCCGAGGTCCTCGATCACCGAGGTGGTGTACTGCTGTGCCGAGCGGCCGGTGACCCGCTCGATGACCAGCCCGAGCAGGACGTACTCCGAGTCGGAGTACACGGTCGCCTGGCCGGGTGGAGTGGCCTCGTCGGCGTGCGCGCGGATGATCTCGAGGACGTCGTAGGGGGACCACCCCGGCAGGAGCGGGTCGGCGACGTACCGGGCCATGAACTCCTCGTCCCGGACGAAGCTGTACACGCCGCCGCGCATGCCCAGGAGGTGGCGCACGGTGATCTCGTCCCCGTGGGGGATGTCGGGGACGTACTCCTCCAGAGGGTCGTCGAGGGACAGCCTCCCCTGGTCGGCGAGGCGCAGCACCGCCTGGGCGGTGAAGGTCTTGGTCACGCTGGCGATGCGGTAGTGCACGTCGGTGGTCATCGGGGTCCCTGCGGTGTCCGCGGTCCCGTAGGCCTGGAGGTAGCTCCCCCGGACCGGGTCGGAGATGCCGACCACCGCGCCGGTGGCGCCGGCGGTCAGCGCGGCCCGGGCCAGTGCGTCGACCTGTGCGGCGAGGTCCGGGTCGAGGGTCGCGGCCGGGGGAGGAGCCGACTCGGCCGGGGGAGCGGGGGTGGCCGTGAAGCCGGTCGTCCCGGCCCCGGCGAGCACGGCGAGTGCGAGGGCGGCGGGGCGCATCCATCGGCGCATGAGGAACAGCTCCTCCCGTGGAGGGAACGGTGTGGTGTCCGCGTGGCCGGGGCCCCGTCGTACCGACCCGGTCTGCCAGGGGGTGCCGGTCAGTCGGCGTAGAGCTCGGCGATCACGGCCTTGGCGAGCTCGACGGCCGGGCCCTCGCCGCTGGGCGCTGGGGCGGTGGAGGCCCAGGTGACGACGGTGATGTCCCGGACCGGGTCGTGGCCCATGAAGGAGTTGGTCCCGGGCAGCTCACCGCTGTGCCCGTACACGGGCCCGAACCTGGCCAGGCCGAGCCCGTAGCCGGGGCTGGCCGGGTCGTCCGGGTCCACCGGCTGGACGCTGGCGATCCGCTCCTGCTGCAGCTGCGGGCTGAGCAGGCACCCGTCGACCAGTCCCTCCACGTAGTCGGCGAGGTCCGGCGCGGTGGAGATCCCGGCGCCCGCGGTCCACCCCCAGGAGGGGTTGGTGTCGGTGACGTCCATCGGCTCCAGGGTGCCGGCGCGGGCAGCGGCCTGGACCTCCGGTGGGAGCACGAGGCTGTCGATGGTCTCCACGTTCGTGCCGAAGGTGTACATCTGCGGGTGCGGTTCCGGGATCGAGGCGTCGGTCAGCGCCGGGAAGGAGGTCTCGCCCAGCTCCAGCGGGTCGAAGATCCGGTCCTGGAAGGCCTGCTCCACCGGGACCCCGGTGAGCTGTTCGATGATCACGCCCAGCAGCACGTAGTTGGTGTTGGAGTACAGGAACCCCTCGCCCGGGGGGAAGGCGGGCGGCTCGGCGAGGCCGATCGCGAGCAGTTCCTCTGGATCCCACACCCGGCCGGGGTTGCTGTCCATCTGCTCGTTCAGTTCCAGGTCTTCGGTGTAGTTGGCCAGCCCGCTGGTCATGTCCAGCAGCTGGGCGATGGTGATGTTTTCCCCGTTGGGCACGTCCGGGCGGTACCGCGACACCGGGTCGTCCAGGGCGATCCTGCCCTCGTCGACCAGCTGCAGGATCACGGTGGCGGTCCAGGTCTTGGTGTTGCTGCCGACCCGGACGTGGTCGGCGAGCGTGACCGGCTCGGTGCCGTGCCAGGTCCGCGTGCCCATCGTGGTGGCCCAGTCGCCGAGCTCGGGGGACCGCACCAGGACGGCGGCGCCGGTGATCGCCAGGTCCCTCATGATCCGGTCGAGTTCGGGCTGGACCGCCGCGGCGTACGCCGGGTCCTCCGGCGGCGCCGCCGCGCTAGCGGGCGACGCGTTCGCCGGGGCGGGAGCCACGACCAGCAACGCGACCGCCGTCGTCGCGATCGAGGCGGCCAGCGCACCGGGTGGCCGGGAACGACGGGACCCGCACGAGCGCTCTGCAGCTGTCATGGTCGACCTTCCGATGGGTAGCCGGTCAGGGGGTGTGCGTCCGTCCGCACCAGGTACGCTTCCCGGCCCGGTGCACCGCCGGGTGTCACAGCGCCTGCTGGAAGGCCGCGGCGACGGCCGCCACGTCCTCGTTGGCGTCGTGCAGACCGGTGGGCACGTCGGGGTACGTCGCCCCACTCATGGACAGCGAGAACACCAACCGCTCGCCCCGCTCGGTGGTGAGGTAGCCGGCGAGGCTCTGCACCTTGTACAAGACGCGGCCCGTGGTGGGGTCGACGTCGACGCTCGTCCCGGTCTTGGCCGCGACCTCGCCCGCGGCGGGACCGTCCTGACCCGTGCTCGCCAGCGTCCCGCTCACCCCGAGGACGGGCTGGTCGGCTGCGAACTCCTCGCCCCAGGGTTGCGTCTGCGCCCACCTCATCCAGGCGACCATCTGGTCCGGGGTCGTCGAGGCCGGGTCGGCGCCCTGCCCGTCGAACAGCACCACGTCCTCGGCGACGACGCCGGCCCGGTCGAGCTGGGAGTGCACCGCCTCCAGCCCGTCGAGGCAGTCCGGCGAGCCGCCGTGTACCGCGAGCAGGCACATCAGGGCGTTCGCGCCGGTGTTGTAGCTGGTCTCGAGGATCATGCGACCGAAGGCCCGCATCGTCGGGGAGGTCAGGGCAGCCACCCGGTCCTCGGCCGGGTAGGAACCCGCGGGCGGCAACCCCGCCTCGTCATTGGGTCCGACGGCGGAGGAGGTGACCGTGACCCCGGCGCGACCGAGTGCCTCGACGAACAGGGTGCGCGCCCATGACGCGGCGTCAGGGACGCGGTAGATGGTGAGCTGGGACGTGCCGGCCGCGATGGTGCCGCTGACCGTGACCGACGTGGGATCGCCGGGATCGGGGGTCACGGTGAGCGACGTCGCTGTGCCCGCGTCGGTGGTGGTCACCGTAGAGGTCACGGTCACGGCCTGGGTCTGCGGGCGGAGGTCGAGGACGGCGGGCTCCCCGACACCGCCCGCCGCCACCGTGATGTCCAGGATGTTGTCGTTGACGTAGATCGACGGTGCAGGTCCCTCCTGGCCGTCGAACGTCTCCCACAGCCGGGTGTCGACGACCACGTCGCCGGCAATCTCGGTGACGCCTGAGGCGGCCACCTGCCGGGCGAGGTCGTCCAGGCCGGCCAACGGGTCGTCCGGGACGAACGCCGCGTTCGGCGCGACGTCGCCGTAGACGTGGTCGATGGTGTCGGCGGTGAACGCGTGGTCGACGCGGCCGCTCATGGCGCCGCGGCCGCCCATGGCGAGGTCTCCCGACGCCACCAGCACGAGGTCGCCGGCGAGGACGCCACCGGCCGGCTCGGCCGTCGCGTACACCGGCGTGGTGAGCGTGGCGTCGGTGCCCAGCGTCGCGTACGTGGTGCCGACGGTGAAGTTCTTCGCGGTCGACGCGGTGAAGACGGACTCCCCGGCACGGCCGGCCAGGACGACTCGGCCCGTCTCCGCCTCGGCGACGGAGTAGAGCCACCGGGCCGTCTCGAACTCCGGCTTGGACATGATGGCGGCGGCGGCGGCGGGGAGCTCGCCGACCTGCGGCTGGGGGCCGGGTCCCTCGCCCGGCGAGGCGGAGGACCCGGTCGACGAGGTGAACGCGGTCAGCACGACGGTCGACACGAGCAACGGGAGGGCAGCCGCTCGGCGGTTCACGTAGCCGACCCTGGCGACGCCGTGACCGCCGGGCAATGGAGCGGAGTGGCCCGCCGACCTGGACCTGGGTACAGGGTCCCGGGCGAGTCGTCGCCGGTCCGAGGCTGCACCGAGCGCGCGTCGCCGGTGCCATGCTGCCCCGATGCCGCATCGGGGAGGTGTGCGATCGCCGCTGGCGCGGGCGCTGGTGGTGAGCCTCGCGCTGATCGGCGCGTTCGGTGCCGTCGTCGCCGGCGTCGAGATCGCCCTGTTCGCCGACCAGCGAGACGCTCGGTGGTGGCTGCTCGCGTTGTTCCCCGCCGGGGGACTCGTCTACCTGGCCGGAGGTCTGGAGGCGTGGCGGCGCCGGCCGAGCAACCGGACCGGGCCGATCATGGTCATCGGGGCGCTGTCGTGGTTCGTGGTCGCGCTCGCCAACACCGCGACACCCGTCCTGGTGGCGGTCGGGGTCGTGCTCGCCACCACCCCGCTCGCCGTGGTGGTGTGGCTGCTGCACGCCTTCCCGTCCGGACGCCTCCGCTCGCGCACCTCCCGCCTGACGGTGGTGGGGGGCTTCGTGGTGTCGTTCGTCCTGCAGGTCCCGACCTACCTCTTCGATCCCCGTGCCAGCCCGGGCGGCATGCTCTCCGTCGGTCACCGGGCGGATCTCCTCTCCGCCGGTACCTGGCTCCAGCGAGGTGCCGGGCTGGTCGTCATGCTGGTGACCGCGGGTGTGCTCGTCGACCGGCTGCGTTCAGCCACGCCCGGCCAACGCAGGGTCCTGCTGCCGCTGTACGCCTACGGGATCCTGGCCGTCCTGGCAACGCCGCTCGGTCCGCTCCTGGGTCCGTCCGCCGGGCTCTCGGTCGCGCAGGTGGTCGGGCTCCAGATCGTCCTGCTGGCCGGGGTGCCCGTCGCCCTCGCGACGGCGATGCTGCGCGGGGGGTTCGCCAGGACGGCCGAGATCCAGGAGCTCAGTGCCTGGCTGGCGTCGTCCGCCGCCACCCCGGAGCTGGTCGCCGATGCCCTCGGGCGTGCGCTCGGGGACCCGTCGCTGCAGGTCGTCTACGCGTCGCGGGACGGGCGCGCCTTCGTGGACGGCGACGGCGCCGCGTTCGACACGTCGGCGCTGGGAGAGCACCGCGGCCTGGTCGACATCGAGCTCGGGTCGAGACGGATCGGCGCCATCGTCTACGACGCGACGGTCGTCGACGACGCCGAGTTGGTCCGGGGCGCGGGTCAGGTGGCCGCCCTCGCCATCGACCACGACCGGTTGACGGCCGAGCTGCGGGCCAGCCATGCCGACCTGCAGCAGTCGCGCGCCCGCCTCGTCGAGGCGGGCGACCGGGCGCGGCAGCGCATCGCCCAGGACCTGCACGACGGTCTGCAGGTGGAGCTCGTCCTGCTGGCGCTGGAGGCACAGCAACTGGCTCGCGTCGACGGGTCGGCCGACCTCCCCGGCGCGGCGACGCGCCTGCGTCTCGGCATCGACGGTGCCGCCCGGCAGCTCCGGGGGGTCGTCCACGCCCTGATGCCGGCCGCCCTCGTCGAGCGGGGCCTGACCGCGGCGATCGAAGACCTGGTCGATCGCATGCCGCTGCCCACCCGGCTGGCGGTGACCGCGGTCGACGGGCGCCTGCCGGCGCCGGTCGAGAGGACGGCCTACTTCGTGGTCGCAGAGGCGCTGACCAACGCGGTCAAGCACGCCGCGGCCGAGAAGGTGACCGTGACGCTCGAGCGCGCGCCGACGCGGCTCGTCATCGGCGTGACCGACGACGGCGTCGGCGGTGCGACCCAGGAGGGTGGCGCGGGGCTGCACGGCCTCGCCGATCGTGTCGACGCCCTCGGCGGCCGGTTCACCGTCGAGAGCCCGGCCGGCGGAGGCACCCGTCTGCTGGTGGAGCTGCCGTGCGGGTCGTGATCGGTGAGGACGAGGCGCTGCTGCGAACCGGGCTCACGCACGTGATGCAGGCGGCCGGGTTCGACGTCGTCGCCGCGGTCGGGGATGCACACGGGCTGGTCCGCAGCGCGGGAGAACACGTTCCCGACATCGTCGTCACCGACATCCGGATGCCGCCCGATCACGAGGACGCGGGCCTGCGGGCGGCGGTGGAGATCCGCCGGGAGCGCCCCGAGATCGCCGTCCTCGTGCTGTCGCAGCACCTCCAGCGCGCCTACGCCGTCGAGCTGCTGGGCGATCGCCCGTCCGGCGTCGGGTACCTCCTCAAGCAGCGGATCGCCGACATCGACACGTTCACGGACGATCTCCGCCGCATCGCTGCCGGCGGCACCGTCCTCGACCCCGAGGTCGTGAGCCTCATGGTCGCCCGCGCCCGGGGGCATCACGATGCGCTCGACCGGCTGACCCCTCGCCAGCAGCAGGTGCTGGCCCTGATGTCGGAGGGCCGGACCAACGCGTCGATCGCCCGGACCCTGTCGATCACCGAGCGGGCGGTCGTGCAACACACGTCCCACATCTACGACGAGCTCGACCTCGCGCCCAGCGAGGACGACCATCGCCGAGTACTGGCGGTGATCCGCTACCTCTCGTCCTGAGCGGCTCATCGAGCTCCCCTGCACGGCCTCGGTCGACACTCCCGTGACGCTCACCAGCCCTCTGCACCCTCGCCTCGCCCGCTCCAGGAGCCGGGCCACCCTGGCCGTGGGCCGCGATCCCGAGGAGCTCCTCTCCACCTGCCCGGGCGGGATTCCGTCCGGGCAGGCACCGGGCCACCCCCGGTGATCGCCCCGCCGGGTCGGTGATCCTGTCATCGTGGGCCAACGGATGACGCGGCACTGGCTCATGCGTGCGGACCAGGTGTCCTGCAGTCGCAGCGCAGCGACGTGCCGACGTGATGTGGGTCCGCGCCGAGCAGAGCCGTTCCGGGACCCGGCACCTGACACCGGACGAGGTGGTCGCCGGACGGGGCCATCGAACGGGATCGACGTGGGATGGCGTCTCACCCCGGCCCGGGGCGCTCCGCACCGGTTCGACACGAGGCCCCTTTTCGTCCGCACCGCCCCGAGTGGATCACCCGGACACGCGGTGACGCGAGCGCTGCCGGGCGACCACGCAGCAGAGGGACTCGATGAGGCCGGGTACCCCATGGTGATCTTCGACCACGGCGAGTAGCTTCTGGCAGCACTGTCGACGCAGGGCAATCGATCGCTCACTGACCGAATCGAGCGCCGGCACCCGGCACGGAGATCAGTTGGATCGGTGAGTCGCCCGTACCCGATGACCCTGGGAGTCGGCATGATCCGCACCACTCAGCCGCACGGCCGCATCCGTGCTGCCCTCGTGACCAGCGTCATCGCAGCGCTGGGCGTGGCTCTGCTCGCGCCGTCCGCGCACGCCGCGCCGTCGACGAGCCTCTCCGTCGTCGCCGCGCCCGAGGTGACGTGGACGGCATGCCGGGACGGCTTCGAGTGTGCCGTGGTGCCGGCTCCGCTCGACCACGGCGACCTGAAGGGCGAGCAGATCGGCATCTCGGTGATCCGGCTGCCCGCAGGAGAGCCCAGCCGACGCATCGGCTCCCTGCTGGTCAACCCGGGTGGCCCCGGCGGATCCGGGGTCGACGTCGTCCGCGCGGTCGCCAAGATCCTGCCGCTGGAGTTGCGGGCCAGCTTCGACATCGTCGGGTTCGACCCCCGTGGGACCAACCGCAGCACGCCGCTGCGCTGCTTCGACACCCTGGAGCAGGCGATCGCGACCCTGCCGCCTATCCCGTTTCCCGACCTCCCGGAGGAGGAGGAACTCCAGCGGGTGTCCGACGACGCACTCGCCGGCGCGTGCGCCCAGCACGGCGGCGCCATCCTCGACCACATGTCCACCGCCGACACGGCCCGCGACATGGACCTGCTGCGCGCGGCGCTCGGCGACGAGCAGCTGACCTACCTCGGCTTCTCGTACGGCTCGGTGCTCGGGCAGACCTACGCCAACCTGTTCCCCTCGCGCGTCCGCGCCCTCGTCATCGACGGTGTCCTCGACCCGGTCGCCTGGACCACCGGTCACGGCGAGGAAGCGGTGAGCACTCCGGTCGGCACCCGCATCGGCAGCGCCGACGGGTCCGAGCGCACCCTCGACGAGTTCTTCCGGCTGTGTGATGCAGCCGGTCCGGACTGTGCCCTGGCCGGGAACGCGAGCGGCCGGTACGCGGAGCTGGCCGAGCGGCTGCGCGCGCACCCGGCCGCCACCGTCGACCCGGTCACCGGCGCGACGTTCAGCGTGACCTACAACGACCTGATCGCCGTGACGGTGGGCGCGCTGTACGCCCCGTTCATCTGGCCCGACTTCGCCGCCCTCCTCGTCGACCTGGAGCAGCAGCTCTCGCCGGCTGCGCTGGGGCAGCGTCTGGCCGTGGTCCGCTCCGAGCTCGGGCTGGAAGCTGCGGAGCAGGAGCCGTACCCGAACGTCGTGGAGGCCTTCCCCGGCGTCACCTGTTCCGACAGCGTCAACCCCCGGTCCTTCGCGACCTGGCAGTCGGCCGCTGACAGCGCCGAGGCCCGCTTCGGCCGTTTCGGCCGGTTCTGGAACTGGACCGCGAGTGCCTGCCGGTCGTGGCCGAGCAGCGCCGGGCAGGACCGTTACCCGGGCCCGTGGACGGCGCCCACGACCGCGGCGGTGCTGGTCGTCGGTAACCACTTCGACCCGGCCACCCCCTATCAGGGCGCTGTGGCGGCGTCCCAGCTGCTGCCCGGTTCCCGACTGCTGTCCTACGCCGGATGGGGGCACACCGCCTACTTCAGCGCCGGCAACTTCTGCGTGGACAGCCACGTCACCCGGTACCTGGTGACCGGCGACGTGCCCGCGGCCGGCACCGTGTGCGAGCCGGAGGGCTCACCCTTCGGACCGACAGAGGCGGCAACCCCGGAGGACACCCGGGCCCGGACCGCCGTGAACGCAGCGGCCGTCCCGGAGGCCGTACGCCGTGCGCTCCAGGCCCGGTGATGCCGTGGCGAGATCTCCCGAGCACGCGTTCGGGGAGGTCGGTGACGGACTCGGCGTGCTCGAGACCTCGGGGCGCCCGGACCTCGTGTGCCGCGTCCGTGGGCTCGGACGGCCACTGCTGCGGTAGCGAGCCGTCGCGGGGTGGGCGCCGAGCAGTGCAGCTCGCTCCACCGAGGACTGCCGCCCGTTGCCTTCCTCCCGCCTCCGGTGAGGGGCTCCTGGTCACCCGGCACTGATCGCTCCGTCGCCGGTGATGCGGGGGTGTGGTCACCGGGCCTGGTCGTACCGGTGACCCGCTGGTGGCGACACGGCCGCCCAGGGGAGTGGTCCCTGCGTGACGTGGCTGCCGGCATCCGTTGCTCGACCGACCGAGGCGCCGTACCCGCCCTGCTCACGGGCCGCGATGTCGGCTCCGGTCCCACAGGTGCTCACGCGTCGCCGCAGCACCGACCGGAGGAGCGGCACCAGGCCACGGGGCCGCCATCGGACCCGCGACCCTCTGGGGCGACGACGGCGCACGCCGACCGCCGGAGGAGGTGACGCTCCGGTGATGACCGCGTGATGGCGGCGTCCCTACGGTGCGGCTGCCCTGATCGCCGCACGCACAGACTGTGGGTGACGCACCATGACCAGTTCAGTTCCTCCTGCCGGATCCACCCTCTCGACCTCGGTCGACGAGTTGCTCACCGCTGCCCTCGAACGAGGAGGTGACAGCCACGAGACGGGCCGGGTGATCATGACCTTCCGCGAGGGCGCAGGTGATGCCGGAATCCAGTCCCTGGTCTCGAGCGGGTTGCAGGTGGCCGACGCGCGCGACTTCAGTGACCAGGCCCTCGCCGTCGAGGACGCCGGCGACGCGGAGGTCCTCGTGTTCCCGGAGATCGGTGCAGCGGTGATGACCGGTCCCGCTGCCGAGGCGCACGGCATGACCGCGCAGTCGACCCTCACGGCCAACAGCCCGGTCGGGTCCATCGAGCCGGAGTACTTCGCCTTCGCGGACCAGGGGACGGTGGAGGCCTTCGGGACCCGGGCCCCGGCGAGGGGAGCTGACGGCGTCTCGGAGTACCTGCGTGGTTTCGTGCAGGCGGCCGAGGTGATCGCACGTGACCTCTACAACGGTCGTGAGCAGCGGATGGCGGCAGAGGAGGAGGCACGGGCACTCGGCACCACCTGGGGTCTGGCCGCCTGCGAGGTCCCCCCGAGCACGCGCACGGGCGCCGGTGTCAAGGTCGCCGTGCTCGACACCGGGATGGACCTGCAGCACCCGGATTTCACCGGCCGGGCACTCCAGTTCGCGTCCTTCGTCGGGCAACCGGTGCAGGACCTGCACAGCCACGGCACCCACTGCATCGGCACGGCCTGCGGTCCCAAGGCTCCCCCCGGGAGCACCCCTCGGTACGGGATCGCCTTCGGCTCCTCGATCTTCGTCGGCAAGGTCTTGTCGAACACCGGGTCGGGCACCACGGCGAGCGTCCTGGCCGGGATGAACTGGGCCATCGCGAACCGGTGCGAGGTCATCTCCATGTCCCTCGGCTCGCAGTCGCCGGAGCAGGCCGCCTACACCGCGGCCGGCCGGGCCGCGCTGACCAACGGGCTGCTCATCGTGGCCGCTGCCGGTAACGCATCGGCGGTCACCGGTGCTCCGGCGAACTCGCCGACGGTCATGTCGGTCGCGTCCGTCGACCGGACCCTGGCGCCGTCGTCCTTCTCCAACTTCGGCAAGGTCGAGATCGCCGGCCCGGGACGCGACGTCCTCTCGTCGGTGCCACGGCCCACCCGCTACGGGACGAAGAACGGGACGAGCATGGCCACCCCGCACGTCGCCGGGTGTGCGGCCCTGTGGGCGCAGACCTCATCCTCGCTCCGCGGCATGAACCTGTGGCGGAAGCTGCAGGAGACGGCGAAGCACCTGCCCCATCCGGCCTCGCGGGTGGGAGCGGGGTTGGTGCAGGCTCCGTGACGGCGGCCGCGGACCGCCGGGACAGTCCCGGCGGTCCGCGGCACATGGGCACCGGACGAGGAGCAGGCGCGGTGGAAAGCAGCAAGCGGTGGGTCGTCACCAGCGATGGGCATCGCGATCTCGCGCAGGTCGCCGCGGATCTGACCGTCCGCGGCTTCACGACCGAGCAGCTGCTCGATCAGATCGGCGTCGTCATCGGGACCGCCCCGGACGATGCGCTCGGTCGGCTGCGCAAGGTGTCCGGCGTCGCAGACGTCTCCCCCGAGACGCAGATCGACATCGGCCCGCCGGACGCGCCGACCACGTGGTAGCCGGGCTCGGTGTACGCCGGCGGAGCCGGCGGCCTCGCCCGCGGGCCGCGCTCTCGGCCGCCATCTCGGAGCCCGCCCGTCGGCCGAGGGAGTCCTGACGCCCCCACGGCGCTTCGCCTCCACCCTGCTCCTCGGCGTCGGTACAGCGGCGGCGCTCGGGCTGCAGGCCGCTCCGGCCGGACGGTCGCCACCCCCGATGGCGGTGCGGTGCGCCGGCCGGCACTGCGGACGACACGGTGCACCTTGCGAGCGCGGAGCGCCCGGGCACGGGGCCGGCGCACCTCCGCCGGGACCTGCACCCCGGCCCGAGGCCACCGCCACCGGACACCCGCGGATCGACACCCCGTCGACAGCGACGGCGAGCTCACCCTGCGGTACGACAGCCGGCTGCACCACATCGGCATCGGCCGGGGCCACGCCGGCACACCCGTCCTGGTCCTCGTGCACGACCTACACGTCCGCGTCATCGCCAACCGCGGACGACTCCTGCGGGACCTCACCCTCGACCCCAGCCGGGACCACCAGGCACGACCCCCAGACGAACGATGTCCCGAGGCACTTGTGAACGGTGTCTCAGGACATCACATGAGTGTTCGAGGGGGGACGCGCTGCACACGCACACGGGCTGCACAGGGCGCCGAGGTCCTGCTACAGAATGGACCGAGTCCCGGTCTCCCGACAGTCGCTGCCCGTCTCGGGCCAGGGCCTGACCTCTCGAGGCGCGGTGCACGTGAGGAACCACGCCTCCGATCCAAGCCGCGAGACCTCACGATGAAGGGAGCGACCCGTGCCGGTCATCGAGCGTCCTGACACGGCCCACATCTCGTGGGAGTCCGACGGGCCGGAGGACGCTCCCGCCGTCCTGCTGCTCATGGGGCTCGCCTACCCGGCCGCGATGTGGTTCCGGCTGGTGCCCGCTCTGGCCGAGAGCTACCGGGTCATCCGCATCGACAACCGGGGTGCCGGCCGCACCGGTGACGTCCCTGGGGCGCCGTACACGGTCGAGACCATGGCGGCGGACTCCCTGGCCGTGTTGGACGCCGCGGATGTGAACACGGCCCACGTCGTCGGCCTCTCGATGGGCGGCCTGATCGCCCAGGAACTCGTGCTCACCGCTCCGGAACGGGTCCGCTCGCTGTGCCTGATCGCCACACACCCGGGCAGCGCGCACGCCGTCGTGAACCCCCAGGCGATGGCGATGCTGATGCGGCGCGGCCAGATGACGCCCCAGGAGGCGGCCGAGGCCTCCATCCCCTACAACTACGCGCCCGGGACACCTCGCGAGCGCATCGAGGAGGACTGGGCGGTGCGATTGCCGCTCGCCGCCTCGAACGAGGGTTACCTGGCGCAGGTCGTCGGGTCGTCGCGCTGGGACGGCCACGGCCGCATGGAGGGCATCACCGCGCCGACGCTGGTCGTGCACGGGGAGCTGGATGCGCTCGTCCCGCCGGAGAACGGCCGCATCATCGCCGGCCGGATCCCCGGCGCCGAGCTCGTGATGATCCCGGATGCGAACCACGTGCTGATGACCGACCAGCCCCAACACGTGTCGAGGGTGCTCCTCGAATGGCTGGATCGGCACCGGTGACCAGTCCGACAGCGTGCCCGGTTCGGATGACGGATGACCGGCGTACGGTCCGGGCCAGTCCGCCGCCCTGTCCGGAGGACGCGCACGTGCCGGATGACCTCCGCGTCCCGGAGGTCCTCGGAGACGTCGCAGATCGCGATCGTCGCACCGGGCCGGGCCGGGCCGAGGTCGCCGAGGAACGGCAAGGCGTCGGCGCCACCTCGCCGTGACCGGCTCCAGCCCGCCGCCGAGTCGGCGGTGGGCGGGCCTGCGCGGCCCCCGGCCTGGCTGCGGCGACGCGACCCCCGTCGGCCGCCGTCCGGCGGGCCGGTCGGGTGACGGCTCGTCTGTGTTCGTACTCCGACGACGACGCCGCCCGTCGCTGCTGGTCCCCGGCCACGGCCTCAGGCGGCGCCGTCGCTCGGCTCGTGGGCGCCCTCCACCGCACGACGGCTCCAGTCCGGACGGGTCAGTGGGAGGCGGTCGTGTCCGGAGGATCCTGGCTGGATCGCCAGCACCTGGTTCACGCCGACCCGGTGGCCTTCGAAGGCCAGCGCCGATCCCGCGAGGTACAGCCGCCAGACCCGGGCCCGGCCGGGAGAGGACAGACGGACGGCCTCGTCCCATCGATGCTCCACGTTGCTCACCCAGGCTCGGCAGGTCAGCGCGTAGTGCCGGCGGAGAGCCTCGACGTCGGCGACCTCGAAGCCCGCGTCCTCGAGGATCCGGACGTGGGTAGCCAGCGGCTGCAGTTCGCCGTCGGGGAAGACGTAGCGGGTCCGGAACGAGCCGGGGTCGGGGCGGTCCGGACCGGCTGCGGGGCCGCGCGCGATGGCGTGGTGGAGCAGCCGATCGCTCGGGCGCAGCAGGACGTGCAGCCTGGCGGCGTAGCGCGGCAACTGAGCGAGGCCCACGTGCTCGGCCATCCCGATCGAGGCGATCGCGTCGAAGGGTCCGTCGACGACCTCGCGGTAGTCCTGCAGGCGGATCTCGACGAGTTCGGACAGGCCTGCCTCGGCGACGCGCCGGGTGGCCAGCTCGGCCTGGGCGGCGGAGATGGTCACCCCGGTCACCGATGACCCGTACCGCGCGGCGGCGTGCAGGGCGAGCGAGCCCCAGCCGCAGCCGACGTCGACCAGCCGCATCCCGGGCCGCAGATCCAGCTTGCGGCAGACGAGGTCGAGCTTGGCCTCCTGCGCCTGCTCCAGGGTCGCCGGCGGCTCGGGGAAATAGGCACAGCTGTAGACGAGCGAGGGTCCCAGCAGTACCCGGTGGAAGTCGTTCCCGACGTCGTAGTGGTGGCTGATGGCGCTCCGATCCCGCCCGAGCGAGTGCCGGATCCCGCCCAGTCGGGCCTCTTCCGGCGGTGGCGCGGGGGGCGGTCCGAAGACCCCGAGGCACAGCAGCGGGCCGGCCAACCGGGCGAGAGCCCGTCGGTCCAGGCGCAGCTCCGGGCGGGCCGGCATCCGGTCGGGAAAGCTCAGCGCGGCATAGACGTCCCCCTCGATGTCGAGGTCCCCACTGACGTAGGCGCGGGCGAGGCCCAGCTACCCGGGCGCATAGACCAGCCGGCGCAGGGCCCGCCGGTGGCGCACGACGAGGGTCGGTGCACCGTCGACGACGGACGCCGAGCCGTCCCAGCACCGCACGGACAGCGGGACGGGGGCCCCGAGCAGCAGCCGCCCCAGCTCGTCCACCAGTCCGGCAGCCCGACGCGGCGAGGAGGCGGCCATGCCCGACCCTGGCACAGCACGCCGAACTGCGGTCCTCACCGGTGGCCGGGATCCCCGCAGGTCGGTGGAAGTCCGCACGCGTCTCCACGGCCGGAGCGAGATCGCCCGGGACGACTGCGTCTCCCGCCGCTGGGTGATCGAGCTGGTCCAGCGCTACCTGGCCGAGGGCGAGGCCGGGCTGCAGCCCCCGCTCCCGACGGCCGCGCTCCAGTCCGCGGCGCACCACCCAGCGGCTCGAGGCCCGGTGGGCCGTCGGCGTGGGAGGGGGATCCGACGCGTCCGGCGGGATGGTGGCCGCATCGGAGGGGCCGGAGCCATGGCATCGGGTTGATCGGCGAGGGCCTGCTGGGGGCTCGGAGGTGGGCAGGTTCCCACTCCGTGGTGTCCGAGGGGGGACTCGGGATACACGCACACGCCTGCCTGGTACCTGACCGCAGCGCCGCGAGTGATCGTCCTGTGCGGCTGCAACGCGATGCCGGTGCAGCCGCCTTCTGCCGCACGAGTCGCTGACGATTTCGACCCGGTCACCGCGCATGCTCTCGGGGGGGTGGGCCGACCGCCTGCCACGTATGACCCCGGGCCAGGCCGGGTCCGTCGCCCGCTTACCGCGCATGAGCCGGGAGGCGACGTCGGGAGACGTCCACTGGTCACTTCCTCGAAGGTCCCTTCCGGGAAGCCCGTGTTCGCGTCCGCGGCGGGATGGCGGCTGCGGCGACAGGAACACGTCACAGGAGGCCGCACTGTCTCGTCTCGATACCGACGACGGGACATGAGAGGAGCTGACGATGCGAGTGTTGGTGGCAGGCGGAAGCGGGGTCATCGGTCGCGGTGTGGTGTCCGTACTGGTCGCGCGCGGGCACCAGGTGAGCGCGACGACCACGGACATCGCCAAGCTGGGACTGTTGCAGCGGCTCGGCGCCGAGGGGCGCGTCATGGACGGACTCGACCCGCTGTCCGTGGGCGAGGTGGTGGCGGCAGCCAAGCCGGACGTCATCGTCAACCAGATGACCGGTCTCTCGGGACGACACGCAGGCAAGGCCAACCCGCGGAGGCCCGACCGGTTCTTCGCGGCCACGAACCGGCTCCGAGCCGAGGGGATCGAGCACCTGCTGGCCGCCGCCACGGCAACCGGCGTGCCGCGGGTCGTGACCCAGAGCCACGGCAGCTTCAACGGGGTGCGTGAGGGCGGGTGGGTCAAGACGGAGGACGATCCTCTCGAGGTGACCGAGGGGACCAAGGCGGTCGCCCACCTGGAACGAGTCGTCACCGAAGCCGGCGGGGTCGCCCTGCGCTACGGCGCCTTCTACGGATCGGGCGCCAACGACGAACAGATCGCCCTGGTGCGCAAGCGCCTGCTCCCGATCGTGGGAGGGGGCACCGGGTACACCTCGTGGGTCCACGTGGACGACGCGGCGAGTGCGACGGTCCTGGCGGTGGAGCAGGACTGCACGGGCGTCTACAACATCGTCGACGACGAGCCGGCGCCGGTGTCGGAATGGCTCCCCGTCCTCGCCGAGTACGCGGGGGCCAAGCCTCCGCTGCGCATCCCGGCGTGGCTCGCGCGAGTCTTGGCGGGCGACATGGCGGTCGGCATGATGACGGAGGGCCGGGGTTTCTCCAACGCCAAGGCAAAGCGCGAACTGGACTGGGTGTTGCGCTATCCGTCGTGGCGTCAAGGCTTCGAGGAAGAACTGACGTGACGTGTCACCGAGTCCATGTCGGGAGCCGCACCGAGGAGTTCCAGGAGCTCAGGCCCCTGCTGTTCTCCCTCGCCTACCGCCTGTTGGGCAGCGTCGCCGAGGCGGAGGACGCGGTGCAGGAGGCATGGTTGCGTTACGAGACGACGCCAACCCGGCCCCGGTCGCCCAAGGCATTCCTCTCCGCGGTGGTCACCAGGATCTCGATCGACGTGCTCCGCTCGGCGCGCGTCCGGCGCGAGCAGTACGTGGGGGAGTGGTTGCCCGAGCCCCTGCTCACCGATCCGTACGAGGATCCGGCCCGGTCGGCGGAGCTGGCGGACTCCGTGTCCATGGCGGCACTGTTGCTGCTCGAACGCCTGTCGCCCCTCGAGCGCGCGGTGTTCGTGCTGCGGGAGGTCTTCGCTTTCGACTTCGCTGACGTGGCCGCTGCGGTAGGTCGATCAGAGGGCGCCTGTCGCCAGCTGTTGGTGAGGGCCCGGGACCACGTCCACAGCGGAAGACCACGGTTCGAGGTGGACCGCCAGGCACGTGAGGTGCTGGCGGCCCGGTTCTTCGACGCGTTCCGCGACGGCGACGTCGAGGGACTCAGGGACGTGCTCGCCGCGGACGTGCAGCTGGTGGGCGACGCCGGAGGGAAGGCTCCTGCACTGGCCCGCATCGTGGTGGGCGCGGACAAGGTCGCACGCCTGCTCGCGACGGCCTTCCCCAGGCTCGCCCGGCTCGACGCGACCCTCGAACAGTGCGAGGTGAACGGTCAGCCCGGTGCGATGCTCCGGGACCGTGAGGGCAAGGTGGCGTATCTGTTGGCGCTGGACATGGTGGACGGTCGGATCCAGACCGTGCGCTCGCTCGGCAACCCCGACAAACTCGGACACCTGGGCCCGGTAGCCGACGCCTGGGCCCTCCGGCGCGAGTTCATCAACGTGCCCAGGGACTGAGTGCCGCCGGCGATCGTGCCCTCGGCCTGAACGACCGCACGTGGGGGTCGCGGGATGCGCGTGTTGCTGTCGACGTACGGGTCACGCGGGGACGTCGAGCCCATGGTGGCTCTCGCGGTGCAGCTGCAGGCACTCGGCGCGGACGTGCGGATGTGCGCACCGCCGGACGCGGAACTCCGGGCGGTGCTGGCCCGCGAAGGCGTACCGCAGGTGCCGTTCGACAGGCCGTGGCGCTCATGGGAGCGGCCGCCGGACGCAGCGGAGCGCACGCAGCGCGTCGCCGACCTCATCGCCGCGCAGTACGACACCGTGACCGAGGCGGCTGAAGGCTGCGACGTGATCGTGGCGACCGCCATGTCGCAGTTCGTCGCGCCGTCCGTGGCCGAGAGGCTGGGCCTCGCGTACCGGTGCGTGCTCTTCTGCCCGGACGTGCTGGACGGCCTGGACGGCCAGGGTCTCGACGAGTTGTTCGGGAAGCCGATCAACACCCACCGGGCCTCGATCGATCTGCCTCCGGTGAGTGACGTCGGCACGTTCCTGTTCACCGATCGGCCGTTGCTGGCTGCCGACCCGACCCTGGGCCCCTGGCGTGGGCCGATGGGCTTCGATGCCCGCCAGACCGGTGCGTGGATCCTGCCCGACGAGCGCCCACTCCCGGCCGAGTTGCTGACGTTCCTGGACGCGGGCGAACCGCCGGTGTACGCGGGGTTCGGCAGCATGCGCACCCTGGACGCGGGCGGCGTGCGGGCGGCCATCGAGGCGATCCGTGCCGCGGACCGCCGGGTGCTCATCGGCCGCGGTTGGGCGGGGCTGGGCCTGATCGACGACCAGGATGCCTGCCTCCTCATCGGGGAGGTCAACCAGCAGGATCTGTTCGGGCGGGTGGCTGCCGTCGTGCATCACGGCGGCGCGGGCACGACGACCACGGCAGCCCGGGCCGGCGCCCCGCAGGTGGTCGTGCCCCAAGGAGGCGACCAGGTCTACTGGGCGCGTCGGGTGGCCGAACTCGGCATCGGCGCCGCCCACCGCGGGCCGACGCCGACCGTCCAGTCCCTGGCCGGCCCGCTCGGGACGGCTCTGACCCCTGGAACCCGCGCACGGGCGGCCGCGGTGGCCGATTCCATCGGGACCGACGGAGCGAGGACGGCTGCGGAACTGCTGCTGGCCGGCGACGCGGCCGAACGGCTGTGAGGGCTCGGCCCCTTCCCGGCATCGGCCCACACGCTGACGTCGACATCCGGGTGCACCGCATCCCGCCCTCATCCGTCGTCACCTCGTGTCGTGCTGCGGTCGGCGGTCCGGGTGCGTTCGTGCGCATCGACGGACCGGCGGCTCAGGCATCGATGTCACAGGGGACCCACCTCGCCCGTCTGAGAGCACGAGCGTGAGACCCGCTGCCGCGGTGAGCACGCAGACAGCGCCGAACAGAACTCGAGGAGAGACCATGGACACCGCCCTGTGGATCGCGGCCGGCCTCCTGGCGCTGGTGGCCCTCACCGGCGGCTTCACCAAAACCTTCATTCCCAAGGAGAAGCTGCAGCGCCATGAGGGAGCGGCATGGGCGCGCGATGCCAGTCCCGCGTTCGTCAAGACTCTCGGGGTGCTGGAGCTGCTCGCGGCGGTCGGCCTGATACTCCCGGCCGTCGTGGACGTGGCGCCGGTGATGGTGCCGGTCACCGCGGTGTGCTGGGTCGCCCTGATGATCGGGGCGATGATCACCCACGGGCGTCTGGGCCAGTACAAGCTGGTGGTGGTGAACGCCGTCTACGTGGTGCTCGCCGTCTTCATCGCGGTCGGCCGGTTCGGACCTGAGTCCTTCGTCGCCTGACGCGTACCTCGGTCGGTGTGGCTGGTTCCGACTGCCATCGAGGAGGGAGTGGATCGTGCGTCTGCGCATCGAGACGGTCGCTCTCGGACTCGTGGTCCTCGCAGTCGTTCCGTACATCATGCTCGAGCTGTCGTGGCTGAACGGAGCCGGCGTCGGTGGGGAGGACCGAACAGCTCTCACAGAACTGCACAGCACCGGATGGTCGTCGGCACCGACCTCACGATCGTCCTGGAGTTGGCGGCCACCGGGCTGGCCCTGACACTGCCTCTGCGTGGGGACGACGTGTTCCTGCGTGGGCTCTGGTGGGGCTCGTTCGGTCCGGGAGCCAGTGGGCCCCAGGCCATGGACGCCGTCGTGCGACGAACGACTCTCGTCGTCACCGGCCTACCGGCCCTCGGAGGCTTTCTGGCGCCGCCGCTGCGAGGGATCACCAGCCGACGGCCGCGCCTGACGTGGCTCCTCATCCGACTCGGCTGCACCACGGCCGCGCCGCAGGCTCCGACCCAGGTTCTTCTCGCCAACGGTGGGCACCCCACGCGCAGTCGTGCTGATGGGAGTCGTGACCGTCCCCGGAAGCGCGATGTACGGCCTCCTGGTGCTACGGCGGCATCTCGCCCACCTCGGCGTCGCCAGGCGACGGTGGACATCCACGTCGACCTGCTCGACCCGAAGCGATCGGACCACCTCCAGCACCCACGCACACGGAGCGCCCCATGACTGAGGCCCCTGTAACCATGCGAACCGCTGAGATCACTGACACGACTGAGAGCAGGCAGGCCGCCGAGCCACGCCCCCTGCCCCGCCCGGCCCGTTCGTGGCCGCTGTCGGGCTCCTCGTCGCCCTGTGGTGCGCCGGGTTCGCCGCGATCAGCGTCTGGCTGGCACTCACGGACCACTTCGGGGTCGGTCGGTACGCCGACGACGCGACGGCCATCTCGGTGGTGAACTGGTTCGTCGCAGTGCTCAAGGTGGTGGGAGCCGCGGTGGCCCTCCTGGCGGTCAGCCGTACGCCCCGATTCCTCGCACCCAGGATCGTCGGCACGTTGCTGTGGGTTGCCTTCGCCACCCTTGCGGTGTACGTCGTCGGCAGCATCACCCAGGCGGTGGTGATGCTGACCGGCGTCGTCGGCGATGCCGAGCAGGTCGACGCCACAGCCGTCGGCTACGTGCTCGCGTTCCAGGTGGCGGCCGCCGGGTTCGCCATCCTCGCGACCTCGTACGCCCGCCGGGCTGGGCTGGGCGCGCGCGTGATGCTGATCGGGGTCTGCGGCGCGCCGGTCGTGCTGGGCACCGTCCTCGTCGTCCTGCCGGCCATCCTCAGGGCCGTGGGGCTGCCGTCCGCGTCCTGATCCGCCCCGTGGACGTGGTGACGGCTCCGGCCGTTGGCGCCTACTCGGCGCAGGCCACCCGGAAGACGGGCCAGCCGATCTCGGTGCGCCAGGCACCCGGCTCGGCAGTGTCCCTCGGGCCCACCAGGTACTGCTCGCGCACCGGCCCGGCAACGGCCAGCGCGTTGGCCACCACCCAGGCGCCGAGTTCGCCGTAGGTGACGTCGATGTCGTCGTGCTCACCGACGTGGGTGGTGACGGCCAGCTCGACGGCTGGCAGGGTCACCGGGCGCACCCGTCCGCTGCGCGGGGGTTCGGCCGTCGGCCGGTACACGAGCAGGTGCCCGCGGCCGGTTTCGAACAGCGCGTTGTCGTACAGCCCTCCCGGGACGCCGGTCGGCTTGTCGACGACGGCGTCCAGCTCGGCCATGGCCCCGGCGTACCACGCGAGGACGTCGTCGTGCTCGACGTCGTCCTCGATCGCGGCCACCGTGGCCGCCGGAACCGCGCGCAGCTCGACGTCCAGCGGGGGCGCCTCCGGCCGGAGCAGCCGGCGCAGCGACGCCACCGCGGCGCGGGTCCGGTCCAGCTCCGACTCGAGCCGCACCAGGTGGTCGGCGACGAGTCCGGCACGAGTGCCGGGGTCAGGGGAGCGCAGGATGCGCTGGACGTCGGACAGCGGCACGTCGAGCTCGCGCAGGCGATGGATGACCTGGGCGGTCGGGATCTGGTCGGCGCTGTAGTACCGGTAGCCGCTGGCGGGGTCCACCGTCGCGGGCTCGAGCAGGCCGGCATCGTGGTAGCGGCGAAGCGTTCGCACGCTCAGGTGGGTCAGCCGGGAGAACTCGCCGATCGCCAGCACGGTTCCACGGTGCACCCTCCCCTCGGGGGAGGGTCCAGCGCTTGACTCTCCCACGCCGGGAGGCCGCAGCCTCGGGGCATGACGACACCGACCAGCATCCGACCCGACCAGCTCCCGGCTTCGATCCGCGGCTTCCTCGCCGCGCACGTGGCCCGCGACGCGGATTCCGCGCTCCGCGCCTTCACGCCCACTGCCGTGGTGGTCGACGACGGCGCGACCTACCGCGGGCGCGACGAGATCCGCGACTTCCTGGCCAGGGCCGGCGCCGAGTTCACGTACACCGCCACGCTCGTCGCGACGGAACGCACCGACGACGGGCACTGGGTCGCCACCAACCGGCTGGAGGGGAACTTCCCCGGCGGCGTCGTCGACCTCCGCTACCGCTTCGCGATGGACGGCGACCTCATCGCGGAGCTCGTCATCAGCCCCTGACGACCGGCTCCCTGCGGTCATGCCTCGGCGCTCGGCAGGCTGTGCCAGGTGTCGTAGGCGACGGCGGCCGCCCGCTCCACGTCGCCGGCGGCGCAGAGCCGGATCAGCTCGTCGTGCTGGGTGATCGACGCCCGGCCCCGGAGAGAGCCGAAGCGCAACCGCTCCGCACGGCGCAGCGTGGGCGTGAACTGCTCGAGCACCCTGTCCAGCGCGCGATTGCCGGCGCTGGTCACGAGGACGCCGTGCAGATCGTCGTCGGCGAGCAGGGCCTGCTCGACGTCACCGGACTGCACGGCCGCAGCGAACCGGCGGTTGGCGTCGCGCATGGTGGCCAGGTCGGCCTCGGTGAGGACGGGGACGGCCTCGCGGACCGCCAGCTCGTGCATCGCCGCGACGACGTCCCGGGCGTCCCGGACCTCGCGAACGTCGAGCGGGCTCACGACCGTCGACCGGCCCGGCTGGGCCAGGACCAGCCCGCTGTGCGCCAGCCGGAGCAGGGCTTCACGGACCGGGGTCCGGCTGACACCCAGCCAGGCCGCGAGCTCGAGGTCCTTGAGCTGCTCGCCGGGGGCGAACGTGCCGTCGACGATCGCGTCGCGGAGGCGGCGGTAGACGTCCTCGCGCAGCAGGCCGCGGTCGATGCCGGGGTCTGACAGGGGAATCGGCACGGGTGGTCCTCCTGGCGGCCGGGTGCACGCACTGCGGAACGAGGAAGCGCCAACAAGAGACTTCCGGGCCACAGTGTTGGCAACCAGTATATCGTATATCGGGGACGTCAGCGGGGGATGCACGGGGTGTGCGACCGGACGGGCGACGAGGGGTCGCCTGCAGACCGAGAGGGAGAGACCCATGACCAGCAGCACGCTCGACGCCCGCGCCGCCAAGCCCACGGTGGTGCTGGTGCACGGGGCCTTCGCCGACTCGTCGAGCTGGAACGGCGTGATCGCCCGGCTCCGGCGGGACGGCTATCCGGTGATCGGGGTGGCCAACCCGCTCCGCTCGCTGCACGGCGACGCCGCGTTCCTGCGCGACGTCCTGAACGGCGTGGAGGGGCCGATCGTCCTCGCCGGGCACTCCTACGGCGGCAGCGTGATGAGCGAGGCCGCCGACGGGCACCCGCGGGTGACGGCGCTGGTGTACGTCGCCAGCTTCCTGCTCGACGAGGGCGAGAGCACCGGTGAGCTGGCCGGGAGGTACCCGGGCAACGAGCTGGGATCAGCCCTGCGGCCGGTACCGGTACGCGGTCCCGACGGGCAGACGGTCGACGACCTCTACATCGAGCAGGAGAAGTTCCACGCGATCTTCGCTGCGGACGTGCCGGCCGACGCCGCCGAGCTGATGGCCGTCACGCAGCGGCCGATCATCGCGGACGCCCTGGCGGACAAGGCGACGAAGGCGGCGTGGAGGGCCGTCCCGTCCTGGACCCTCGTCACGCTCGAGGACCTAGCCGTGCCGGCCGAGGCCCAGCGGTTCATGGCCGGGCGCGCGTCGTCCCACGCCGTCGAGGTGGACGCCTCGCACGCCGTGACCGTGTCGCAGCCGGAGGCCGTCGCGCGGCTCATCGACGAGGCCGCCCGCGCGACGGCCGGCTGACCCGAGCGCGACCGGTGCCGGACCCGCTCCGTCGTCCGGACGGGACGGCGGAGCGGCCAGGCCCGGACGGAGGAGGCCCGGTGCAGGTGCTGGACCTGATCGGTGCGTTCACCTTCGGGGTCTCCGGGGCCCTGATGGCGATCCGCCGGGACTTCGACGTGGTGGGCATCGCGATCCTGGCGGTGGTCACCGCGCTGGGCGGCGGGATCGTCCGCGACCTCGTCCTCGGCGACACGCCCCCTCCGGCGTTCACCAGGTGGGAGTACCTGGTCGTGGCCCTGGCGGCGGCCGCGATCACGACCGTCGCCCACCCCGGTCTGGCGCGGCTCTCCCGGCCGCTGATGGTCTTCGACGCGGCCGGCCTCGGGCTCTTCCGCGTGGCCGGCACCGAGAAGGCCCTCGACTTCGGGCTCGCGCCACTGGCGGCCGCCTGCCTCGGGGTCTCGACCGCGGCGGGTGGCGGCGGCGTGCTCCACGACGTCATCGCGCGCGAGGTGCCGGCCCTGGTGCGCCCGGACTCCGAGCTCTACGCGGTGCCAGCCCTGGTCGGGGCCCTCGTCGTCGGCACCGCCTCGACCGTCGGCGCGGACGGTCCGGCGCTGGGCGCTGGGCGCTGGGTGCTGGGTGCCGGCGTCGCCGTCGCCGTCTTCGCCGTCCGCGTCCTCGCCCTCCGGCGCCACTGGCGCGGTCCGCGAGCGCGCGGCGTCTCGACCCCCTGATCGACCGGGAGGAACGCACGACGTGGCAGCGGACGAGCGGTACGACGTGGCGGTCGTCGGCGGTGGCGTCGCCGGCCTGGCAGGACCTGTGACGACGAAGGCCCCGCGGATGCTGTCCGCGGGGCCTTCGCTGCGGTGTCCGAGGGGCGACACGGTACGTCCGCACACGCCTGCACCCCGGTGGACCGATCCGTCAGCCGTAGGCGTCGGCGCGCTGCGAGACGCGCACGACTCGGACGAGCACCTCGTCGCCGTGGATGGAGTAGGCGACCCGGTACTGGCCTCGTCGTGCGGACCGGCAGTCCTCGAGCTCGCATCGCCACGGCTCGCCGACGCGGTGTGGGTCCGCGGCGAGCGGTCCGTACCGAAGTCGACGACCGCAACCGCCACTGGTTCAGCGAGCGAGAAGTTGCCGATGGGGACAGCGCGAGAGCGAGGTGTTCCGGGCCGGCGGCCCCTCTGCCGCCGTGTCGCGGGGTCGACGGACGAAGCCGGCCACCCGACGGCCGGTCCTCCGCCGAGGGGGACGGCGTCCTCGCGGACGGCGGTGGGTCGATGCTCACAGGACATCGGCTGAACGGCGGGTCCCCACCGGGTGCTGCCTGCCGTCCTCGGGCCGTCAGGCCGGTCGGCGCAGCGGGCCGAGGTCCTGTGTTCCGCCGTCCGCCGGGTCCTGCGGGAACGACACGCCGGTCAGCTCCTCCGACAGCCGCCAGATGCGCTCGGCGTCCTCGCGGCTGCGCAGGCGCCGGTAGGGCGCCTGCTCGGCCGGCGGCCCACTCATGTGCCGGAACCGGCGGGGGCCGTAGAACCGGCCACCGGTGGCGTCGGGTGACGTCGCGGCGAGCAGCGCGGGGAGGGCGGCGGTCTCCGGGGTCCCCGCGATGCCCAGGGCAGACAGGCGCCGGATCAGGCGGATCTCGCGCGACTCGTCGGGGCGGCCGATCTCGGGCCTGCGTGCAAGCAGGTTGGTGGGTGCGATGCCGGGATGGGAGAGGTTGCTGCTGATCCTCCAGCCGCCCGCGACGCTGCGCCGGTGGAGCTCCAGGCCGAACAGACCGACAGCGATCTTCGACTGGCTGTAGGCGCCGAACGCGTCGTAGGAGCGCGTCCACTGCGGGTCGTCCCAGTTGATCGCGTTGCGGTTCGCGGCCACGCTGACCTGCGAGGTCACGCGTGCCCGGCCGGCGCGGAGCAGCGGCATCAGTCGCGCCACGAGAGCGAAGTGCCCGAGGTGGTTGGTGCCCAGCTGCAGCTCATGCCCGTCGACGGTCGTCTGCCGCTGCGGCGGTGTCATGACGCCGGCGTTGTTGACCAGCATGGTGATCGGCCGGCCCTCGGTGAGCAGGGCGCCGGCGAAGGCGGCGACCGACTCCAGCGAGGACAGGTCGAGCGGGTGGAGGGTGATGCTCGCCCGGGGCTCCCGCGCGCGGATCTCGGCGGCTGCGGCCTCGCCCTTGCCGGGGTTGCGGATCGGCAGGACCAGGTCGGCCCCGGCTGCGGCCAGGCGGCGGGCGAGGGCGAGGCCGATGCCGTCGCTGCCTCCGGTGAGCACTGCTCGTTTCCCTGACAGGTCGGGAACGGTCATGTCGGTCGTCGTGCGAACCATGGTGGGGCTCCTGTTCTCGTGGTGCGCTTCTGTCGTGCGGCGCTGTTCGCGCCGTGCACCACCGTCCGTCGTCCCGCGGCTGTGAGGCAGGGCTCGGGAATCCCCCTTTCCGGGGCCCGAAAGGGGGGATCGACAGACCGTGGCTTCGCCGGCGGGCCGCCGGTAGACACGACTTCGCCGCTCCTCCCGAGTCGGCGCAGCAGACACCTCGAGGGGACACGTGGGGATCGATCGAGCCGGGTTGGCGGAGTTCCTGCGGGGCCGCCGAGAGTCGTTGCAGCCCGAGGACGTCGGCCTGCCCCGCGGGCCGCGTCGCCAAGCCACCGGCCTGCGACGCGAAGAGGTCGCCGCGCTGTGCTTCATGTCGACCGACTACTACTCGCGCCTCGAGCGCGAACGCGGGCCGCAGCCGTCGGAGCAGATGATCGCCTCGATCGCGCAGGGGCTGCACCTGTCCCTCGACGAGCGCGACCACCTGTACCGGCTGGCCGGGCACCAGCCGCCGCCGCGCGGGGCGGGCAGCGACCACGTCAGCCCCGGCCTGCTGCGGATCCTCGACCGCCTCGCTGACACGCCGGCCGAGATCGTCACCGAGCTCGGCGAGACCCTGCGCCAGACACCTCTCGGCGTCGCCCTGACCGGCGACACGACACGCTTCACCGGGCCGGCGCGCAGCAGGGGCTACCGGTGGTTCACCGACCCGGCCACCCGCGAGCTGCACGCACGCGAGGACCACGCCTTCCTCTCCCGGATGTATGTGGCAGGCCTGCGCGCCATCCTCACGAAGCGCGGGCCGGGCTCACGGGCGGCGCAGCTGACCGACCTGCTGCTGCAGCGCAGCAAGGAGTTCCGCTTTCTGTGGGCAGCCCACGAAGTCGGCATCCACCCACAGGAGGTCAAGCGCTACCAGCACCCCGAAGTGGGCCGACTCGAGCTGAACTGCCAGACGCTCATCGACCCCGAGCAGGCCCACCACCTCATGGTCTACACCGCCGTCCCCGGCAGCGAGAGCCACGACAAGCTGCAGGTGCTCGCCGTCATCGGCACCCAGCAGCTGCCCCGCGTCCTACCCGAGACCAGCCACGGACCCGCTCCAAACCTGTGGTGAACCGGCGGCGGGGCGCCCTGTCCGTTCGGCACTGGCCGTCACATCAGTGATCTCGTGTCCGAGGGGGGACTTGGGCGTTTGGAAGTGGGAGCCGTCCCACCAGCGGCCTCCGCAGTGGGGGAGGGGTGCGGTGTGCGCGGCTTCATGGACATGGTCGGGACGTAGCGCGCCAGTCGGATCGTCTGTGGAGCTTCGGTGTCGGCACCGCAGGGGGGCGGCGGCGGAGGTTCACCGCAAGTTGCTTCCGCGCCGGGCATGGACCGGGCCCCCCTGCGCCCGGAGAGGTCATGCGGGATGGGGTGTCGTCAGCGGCCGGTTCGGTAGGCGTCGCGGCGGTGGGTGACGTCGAGGACGGTGACGGTCCGGGTGTCGTGGTCGATGCGGTAGATGACCCGGTAGGTGCCGCGGGGGGCGCTGTGCCGGTCGCCGAGCGGTGGGCGCAGCCGCTTGCCGACGCGGTGTGGGTTGTCCAGCAGGGGGCACGGGCCCACGATCCTTGGCGCGTGCCTCCGAGGAGAGCACGCTGTGGCGTGGTTGAAGGGGGTTGCCATGCCCACTATCTCGCCGCGCGACCGGACCGGGATCATCGATGAGATTCGGAGGTACGCCCAGGACCGGCTGCCCCAGGAGCAGCAGCAGCTGTTCCTGCCGTTCGTCCGGCAGTACTACGGGCGCGTCGCCCCGGGCGACCTGGCGGAGCGGCGCGTGCACGACCTGTACGGCGCCGCGATGTCGCACCTGACCGTCGCCCTCGACCGACAGCCAGGTACACCCGCGGTGAGGGTGTACTCCCCGGACTTCGAGGAACACGGCTTCGGTTCGCCGCACACCGTGGTGGACATCGTGACCGACGACATGCCGTTCGTCGTCGACTCGGTCACGATGGAGGTCATCCGGCACGGTCTCGGACTCCATCTCACCGTGCACCCGGTCGTCGCGGTGCGACGCGACATGGGGCGGCTCGTCGACATCCTCGACCGGCAGGATCCGACGTCGGGGACGTTGGCCGAGTCGTTCGTCCACCTCGAGGTCGACCGGCAGACCGACGCCGCGGTGTTGGACGAACTGGGCCGTGACGTCCTCCGCGTCCTCGGGGACGTGCGTGCCGCGGTCGAGGACTGGTCGGCGATGCGGGAGCGAGCGCTTGCCATCGCCGACACCCTGGACGTCGAAGCCTCGACCATCGACGAGGAGGACCGGAACGAGGCGGCTGCCCTGCTGCGGTGGCTCGCCGACGACCACTTCACCTTCCTCGGCTACCGCGAGTACGAGCTGGGCACGGAGGACGGCGAGGACACGCTGTCCGCCGTCCCGGGGACTGGGCTGGGGCTGCTGCGCGACAGCCGGAGCCGCCCGGTCTCGCACAGCTTCGCGAAGATGCCGCCGGAGGTGCGGCGGCGGGCGCGCCTGCCAGGATTGCTCAACCTCACGAAGGCGAACTCGCGGTCGACGGTCCACCGGCCCAACAATCTCGACTACGTCGGCGTCAAGCGGCTGAGCCCCGAGGGTGACGCAGTGGGCGAACGGCGGTTCCTCGGCCTCATGGCGAGCGCGGCCTACCGCCAGTCGCCGCTGGACATCCCGGTCCTCCGCCACAAGGTGCAGGCGGTGTTCGATCGGGCCGGCTTCCGCCCCGACAGCTACGACGGGCGGCTGCTTCGGGACATCCTCGAGAGCTACCCCCGCGAGGAGTTGTTCCAGAGCGACGCCGAGCAGCTGTACGAGGCGGCCATGACGATCATCGACATCCAGGACCGTCAGCAGCTGCGCCTCCTCGTGCGGCGCGACCTGTTCGGCCGGTTCATGTCCTGCCTGGTGTACGTGCCACGCGACCGGCTCACCACGGCCCTGCGCACCCGTATCGAGGGCATCCTGAAGACCGCCTTCCACGGCGTGAGCACCCAATACGCCACGCAGGTGAGCGAATCGGTCCTGGCCCGGCTGCACATCACCGTCCACACCGAGACCGGCGCGGCACCGGAGTACGACGTGGCCGAGATCGAGGCCCGGCTCGTCGCGGCGATGCGCTCGTGGACCGACGACCTGTACGAGGCGTTGGTCGACCAGCTCGGTGAAGAACGCGGGGTCGAGCTGCACGACCGCTACACCGATGCGTTCCCCGCGGCCTACCAGCAGGACACGTCAGCTGCCGCGGCCGTCGTCGACATCAGGCGGATGGAGGGGCTCGGCGGGGGCGACGACCTCGCGATGCACTTGTACCGACCCTTGGAGGCCGCGCCTGGCACGCTGCGGTTCAAGCTGTTCCGTCACGGCCAGTCCGTCACCCTCTCCGACGTCCTGCCGCTCCTCGAGAACATGGGTGTCCACGTCGTCGACGAACGTCCCTACGAGGTGCGACCGGCCGGCGCCGAACCGTTCTGGATCTACGACTTCGGGCTACGTCAAGAGCAGCTCACAGGCCTCGACACCGACGGGATGCGAGAGCGCTTCCAGGAGGCCTTCGCCATGGTCTGGCGCGGCGATCTGGAGAACGACGGGCTCAACCGGCTGGTTCTCCGCGCCGGGCTGCGGGGGCGAGAGGTGGCCGTCGTGCGGGCCTACGCGAAGTACCTCAGGCAGGTCCGTGCCACCTTCGCACTGGACTACACCGTGGCGACCCTCGCCAACAATCCGGGGCTGGCCCGCCGGCTGTTCGAGCTCTTCCAGGTCCGGCTGGATCCCGATCACGCCGTGGACCGGGATCTGGACGCCAAGCACCTCGTCCACGATTTCGAGGGCGGGCTCAACGCCGTCACGAGCCTCAACGAGGACCGGGTCCTGCGCACCCTGCTGCGGATCGTGGAGGCGACGCTGCGGACCAACTACTTCCAGGTCGGGGCGGACGGCGAGGCCAAGCCATGGCTCGCGATCAAGCTCTCTTCGGCGCAGATTCCCGACCTGCCCCTCCCGCGGCCGTTGTTCGAGATCTTCGTCTACTCGCCCCGTGTCGAGGGTGTCCATCTGCGCGGCGGGCGGGTCGCCCGCGGCGGCCTGCGCTGGTCCGACCGGCCGGAGGACTTCCGGACGGAGGTGCTCGGACTGATGAAGGCGCAGACGGTGAAGAACGCCGTCATCGTGCCGGTCGGCGCCAAGGGTGGCTTCGTGGTCAAGGAGCCGCCCACCGACCGGGACGCGCTGCAGGCCGAGGTCGTCGCCTGCTATTCGGCGTTCATCCGTGGTCTGCTCGACGTGACGGACAACCTGGTGGCCGGCGAGGTCGTCCCGCCCCCGCTCGTGGTGCGCCACGACGAGGACGACGCGTATCTCGTCGTGGCGGCGGACAAGGGCACCGCGACCTTCTCCGACATCGCCAACGCCGTCTCCCAGGAGTACGGATTCTGGCTGGGCGACGCCTTCGCGTCGGGTGGCTCTTCCGGCTACGACCACAAGGCGATGGGCATCACGGCGCGCGGAGCCTGGATCTCCGTCCAGCGCCACTTCCGCGACCTCGGCGTCGACGTGCAGAACGACGACGTCACGGTCGCCGGGATCGGGGACATGTCTGGAGACGTCTTCGGCAACGGGATGCTGCTGTCCCGGCACATCCGCCTGGTAGCGGCCTTCGACCACCGGCATGTCTTCCTCGACCCCGATCCGGACCCGGCGGCCAGCTTCGCGGAGCGCGCCCGGCTGTTCGCCCTCGCCGGTTCCAGCTGGGCCGACTACGACGCCTCGCTGATCTCGGCCGGGGGCGGTGTCTTCGCACGAACGGCGAAAACGGTCCTGATCTCACCGGAGGTCCGGTCTCGGCTGGACGTCGCGGAGGAGGTCCTCACCCCGGACGAGCTGATCCGCGTCATCCTCAGAGCGCCGGTCGATCTGTTGTGGAACGGCGGTGTCGGAACCTACGTCAAGGCCTCGACGGAGACCCATGCCGAGGTGGGGGACAAGCGCAACGACCAGGTGCGCATCGACGCCGGCCAGCTGCGCTGCCGCGTCGTCGGCGAGGGCGGCAACCTCGGCTTCACGCAGCGCGGTCGGGTCGAGTTCGCGCTCAATGGCGGGCGGATCAACACCGACGCCATCGACAACTCCGGTGGCGTGGACTGCTCCGACCACGAGGTCAACATCAAGATCCTGCTCGACCGTGTGGTCGCCGACGGCGACCTCACGGGCAAGCAGCGGGACGCCCTCCTGGTGGAGATGACCGACGAGGTGGCGGAGCTGGTGCTCCGGGACAACCGCGCGCAGACCCGCGCGCTGTACAACGCGCGAGCGCAGGCGCGCGCCATGCTCGAGGTGCACGTGCGATACCTGGGGGCGCTCGAGCGGTGGGGCCGGCTCAACCGGACGCTCGAGTTCCTGCCGACGGACGACGAGCTGGCCGAGCGCGCCGCTACCGGGCGTGGTCTGGTCATGCCCGAGTTCGCCGTCCTGATGGCCTACTCGAAGATCTGGATCTACGACGAGCTGCTCGCCTCGGACCTTCCGGACGATGCATTCCTGTCCGCCGAGCTGGCCAACTACTTCCCGACCGCCGTCCGGCACCGGTACGCCGACCGGCTGCCGGATCACCCGCTTCGACGCGAGATCATCGCGACCTGCGTGACGAACGCGATAGTCAACCGCGCCGGCAGCACGTTCGCGTTCCGCCTGGCCGAGGAGGTCGGCCTCCCCGTCCCGCACGTCGCCCGCGCGCACGTCGCCAGCTGGAAGATCTTCGGGTTGGCGGAGCTGCAGGCCGAAATCGAGTCACTGGCCGACGTCTCGACGGAGACCCGGATTCGGCTTCTGCTCGAGGTTCGGACGCTGGCCGAACGCGCGAGTCGCTGGCTGCTCCGGAACCGTCGTCAGCCGCTGGACATCGGCAGCACCGTGGAGCACTTCGCGCCGGCCGTCCCGCTGCTGGCCGACGAGATACCGCAGCTGCTCGCCGGCTCGGAGGAAGCCGACGAGGAGTTCGGGGCCGCGGTCGAGCGCTTCACCGCTGACGGAGTCCCGGAAGCCCTCGCCAGACGGATGGCCGCGCTGCCGGCGCTCTTCTCCGCGCTGGACGTCATCGACGTGGCCCGCGCAACCGGTCGCGAACGGGAGCAGGTGGCCGCCGTCTACTTCGCTCTGGGTCAGCACCTGCAGCTGAACTGGCTGCGTGAGCGCATCCTGCGGCTGCCCCGGGACGACCGATGGCAAGCACTGGCGCGTGCCGCGCTCCGCGACGACCTCTACGCCGTCCGTGCATCGCTGACCGCCGAGGTGCTGCGGGGGAGTGCCGCACGGCAGGACAGCGCCGAGCTGGTCCGGCGGTGCTTCGACCACAACCAGCCGGCAGTCGACCGGTGTCTCGCCGTCCTCCGTGACGTCGCTGCCGACGACCGCGCGGACCTGGCGACGCTCTCGGTGGCGCTGCGCGAGGTTCGCGGGTTGGTATCGCGTCGGTCCGGGGTGGTTGAGGGCTGAGCTGGTCTCGCCGACGAGACGGTGCACCGTCATACCTGGTCGACGGACCCCTGCTGGAGCAGCTACGTCGGGGAAGCTGGCGGAGGTGATCACCGCAGACGTGCCTGCGAGACGTGGTGTCCGAGGGCGACACGCTACATACGCACACGTCGGTCGGTGTGAGCGGCGCGGGTGTCGACGCGCAAGGCGTACGGCGGCAGCCCGGTGACCGGGCATGACAGGGACGCTCCTGCGGGGAGTCATCGACGGCGCCGCCGGCCCACGAGGCCCGGCGCTGGCCGGGGAGGTGCACGTGGCCGGAGCCAACCAGGCGGGACAGGGTGCCCTGTGCCTGGCCCGCCGGGTTGGCGAGTGACGGGCGGCGCTCGCGTCCGCCGACCGCTTCACCGCAGACGGCGCCGCCGGCTCAGGCCGTGCAGCATCAGGGCCGGATGGGTGGTGGGCTCATGGCTCGCCCGCCCCCCGCGCCGCGATTCAGACGGCGTGGACCATCGCGGCGAGCTTGCGGGCGGTGTTGCAGTTTCGGATGGTCACGTGCGAGTAGAGGTCGGTGCCGATCAGCTTGTGCACCGCGCTGCGACCGATGTGGGCCCGATCAACGCGCGACAGAATCGCCCATCGCAATAGCAGGCCTCTTCGTACTCGGGATCGAAGCGGAACTCCTCCAGCGCTGCCGGAGACGCCCGCTCGGGCAACAGGTACAGGACGTTGCACGATGATCGTTCGTCACGGGCCCAGTCGCCGGGCAGTGCGGCGGCGATCTGCTCGATCGTCGATCCAGGGAGCACCAGCACCCGGGCGGGGAACCCGAACTCGGTCTCGAACGCCGCCTCGAGGTCCTGAGAGAGGGGACCCGCGTGCCGACGCGGCGACTCGAACATGACGTTGCCGCTGTTGATGTAGGTGCGGACGTCGGTGTGGCCGACAGCCTGGAAGACTTCCTTCAGGCGCGCCATCGGCACCTTGTTCGTGCCCCCTACGTTGATGCCTCGCAGTAGCGCCACGTACCGCATGCGTCGTGCCTCTTTCCGCTTCGCCGGTCCGCCTGGCTCCGGAATGCCTGGCGCTGGAATCACCTGCGGACTGCGGCTACCGCCTCGATCTCGAGCAGCGCGCCGGGCGGTCCGAGGTCCGACACCTTGACCACCGTGATCACAGGCGGGGCGGCGTCGCGCGGCCAGAACTCGCCGAATGCCGAAGGGCCCGCGAGGACCTCGGCGCCCTCCACATAGAAGATCGTCCACTTCACGACATCCGTCACGGCGGCGCCTGCCGCCTCGAGGCACGTGCGCAGGTTCGCCAAGGCCTGCCGGCTCTGCTCGGCCATGCCGGAGCCCACCACCCTGCCGTCCCTGCCGACGCCGTTCTGGCCGCCGACGTAGATCCTGTCGGCACCGGCCGGCACGCGGACGACCTGACTGAAGGCGGGGCTGGAGTGCAGCTCTGGGGGGTTGATGTACCTCACTGCGGCGTCCGGACCTGCGACTGCTCAGTTCTCCGCACGAAGGCCCGTCGGAGCCACCGCCTCGCCCACGGGATCACGACCGCCGCCGCAATCAAGGTCAGGCTGACCACGGACGCGAACCTGTCGACGAGCAGGACCACTTCGACGGCCCGTTGTCCCGATCCGTATCCGAGGCCGGCAACCAGCCCCGTCATCAGCAGGGCACCGGCGATGTCGAGGAGGAAGAAGGTGGCCAGGCGCATCCTCGCCCAGCCGGCCATGGCGTAGATCACCGCGCTGGGGATGCCCGGCAGGACCGCGAGTACCACCGCGGCTCGGAGGACGTTGGGGTGCAACTGCGTCGCCCGACCGGCGAACCGCTGCGCGCGCGTGCTCGTCGTCAGCATCCGCACGATGCCCGCACCCCACTGGCGTCCGGTCCACCACGTGAGCCAGTCCAGTTTCACCATGCCGGCGGTACCGGCCAGGACCACGAGCCACAGCGGGGCCTCACCGATCCTCGCGAAGGCGGCGGCCGCACCGATCGCCGTCAGGTCCCCGGTGAGGAACTCCAGGGTCACCGGATGCGAGGCGAGGAGAAACGGCTTGAGGGGCCGCAGCACCAGGCCCATCGCCACCACGCCGAGGATCGCGCCCATCAGTGCCATGTCGGTGCGGGTGGCCGATCCCTGCCAGGGCACGAACCGACGCCAGGATCTGGTCGTCGGCGGGTCCGGCGTGGGCGCCGCCCCACCCAGACCGGTCGGCGCGCTCGGCGGTGTCCGAACGGTCATCGACGGGAGCTCGAGTCGGGAACCCGGCGCGGCCGGCCGGGTCCTGCTTGCCCGCTTCCCGTGCTGTTCGCGGGCTTGCGCGATGTCATGCGTCCGAGGGTGGGCGAGGCGGCTGTTCGACCGCTGTCCGTCCACTGTCGGCGGACGATCGACGTCCATCAGAGGGGGAAGAGCCACGCGAAGCTGCGCTGCGCGGCCTCGGCGTACTCCCGGCGGCCGGTTCGTCGTCCGTAGGCGAGGTCCTCGAGGGCGGCGCAGCGCGCGAAGAACTCGATGCGCGGTGCGGCGTCGGACAGCCCGCCGTAGGCCAGCAGGGTCTCGTCGAGGAACGACGGCCCGAAGTCACGGTAGAGCCGCGCGAAGTCCAGGGCCGGGTCCGTGACGGCAGCGTCCGACCAGTCGATGACCCCGGTGACGCCGGAGCCGTCGTCCAGCAGATGCTCGGCGCCGAGGTCCGCGTGCGCGACGACGCGCCGCGGCGACCGTGGCGGCACCGTCGATCGCACGACGCGCAGGTAGGCCTCAGGCCCCTCCAGGTCGTCCAGCCATTCCGCGGGGTCGGCGTCGTCGCGTTCCAGGAAGTCGTCGACCGCTGCCGGGTCGACGGCGTGCAGGTCTCGTAGAAAGCGGCCGAGCAGCGCGGCGGTGCCTGGGGCGGGGGCCCGACCGAGGAGTGGTCGCCCCGGCAGCGGCCGGTAGCCGAGCACGCCGGCCGCCTCGTCGGCGAAGACGGGTACGGGAATCGGGATGGGCAGACGTGGTGCCAGGAGTTTCAGGAGCTCCGCCTCCCGCCGCACGTCGCGGCCGTTCGCGACGCGGAGAACGAGGCCAGCGGAGCCGAAGGCGACGTTGTCCAGCCCATGACCGAGACGGTGGAGCGGCTGGTCCACGAGTTCGGGGGCATGCGCCCGCCGAGCCCGCACGGCGCGCTCGGCAGCTGTGTCCGTCATGCCCGCGGAACGTCCGGGGGTGCGAAGACAGGCCCGGCCGAGGTCGCCCGGGGCACGCTCACCGCTCCTCGCTCTGACACGTCACCAGCTGTGCTCCCTGCTGCGACGACGACGTCGACTCCCTCGACGAGCCGATCGGCCGTCAGCTGGGATGTCCTTCGAACGCGTCGTCGTGGATCGCCCGCCCCGAGGGCCGTCTTCCCGGTCAGCAGGAAGACTCCGGGCGTCGGATCCCAGGTGACGTCGTCGGTCACGAAGGACTGGACCTGCTCGTGGTCACCGGTCCTGAACCCTCGATGCAGGTCTGGACGACGGTCTTGTCGGTGGTCGTGGTCCTGGTCGCAGTAGTCATGGGTGTCTCTCGCCGTGGCGGTTCGATGGGACGGTGGACCGGCGGACATCGACCGGCGGATGGCCCGTGCCGGCAATCACGTCGGCACCGTCACGCAATCGGTCATCTCGCAGCCGGTCGACGTTGCTGGGCCGACCCCGCCGCCTCCTGCGAGCGATGACGGCGCCGCGCTCGAGGATCTCCCCGCCCCAGACCCCCCAGGGCTCTCCGCGGCGGAGCGCGCCCTCGAGGCAGGCCCGGAGGATCGGGCAGGGACGGCACAGGATCCGGGCGCGTTCCAGTTCCGCGGGTGCGTCGGAGAACCAGAGATCCGGCGCCTCACGGCGGCAGGGCAGCTTCTCGTCCACGGCGCCGCCCCCGGGGGGAAGGCCGTGGACCGAGGTGCCGGCGGCTGACCTTGCCGCAGCCGTTCCGACTCCCTCGCGAGGGGCTGCTGACCGCTCCGCTCGCCGGGCGAGGGTCGTGGTCACGACGGCCCCTGGTCGTCGGGGACGGGCGAAGGTGGCTCCCGCCGTGTCCGCCCGGCAAGCGCGGCAGCTGCTACCGCGGCCGCAGCAGCGACGACGGCGGCACCGATGAACGCCGCGGAGAAGCCCTCGGTCAGCGCGGAGACATCGCCCGGTCGATCGGCGCCGAGTTCTGCCGCTACGGCCGTCGTGACGGCCAATCCGAGCGCGGACCCGACCTGGTAGCTGGTGTTGACGATGCCGGCCGCCAGACCGCCCTGCTCCGGCGGGGCGGAGGAGATGGCTGTGCCCAGCGAAGGGATGAAGGCCAGCGACATGCCCAACGCGGCGACGAGGGAGCCGGGAAGGACGTCGATCCAGAACGTGCCGTCGGGACGGATCGCCGCCAGCAACGCCATGCCGGCCGTGAGGAGCACCAGCCCGGCGACGGTCATCGCCTTGGCGCCGAACCGGTTGATCGCCGCCGGGGCCAGAGCGATCATCCCGATCATGATCAGCAGGGTCATCGGGAGCAGTGCGAGGCCGCTGGGAAATGCGGAGTAGCCCAAGACCTGCTGGAGGTAGAGGTTGAGGAAGAACCACATGGGGATCCAGGCGGCGCCCAGCAGTAGTTGGACGACGTTGGCCGGAGCGAGGTCCCGCGTCCGGAAGATCGACAGCCGGACCAGCGGCTCCCGGCTCGAGCGTTGGATGGCGACGAAGGCGGTCAGCAGGAGGACCGCGCCGATGAGCGGTCCCCATACCTGTGTCGAGGCCCAGCCGACCGTCGCTGCGCGCACGATGGCGAAGACCCCGGCCGTCAGCCCGGCCGTGACGGTGAGTGCACCCAGAAGGTCGACGGACCTCCGGGCAGCAGTCGGACTCGAGGGCATGAGGGCGGGCACGGCCAGCAGCGCCACCACGGCGATCGGGACGTTCAGGAAGAAGACCCACGGCCAGGAGGCGTACTCGGTGATCACCCCGCCGAGGAACACCCCGGCGGTGCCGCCGGCCCGGGCCGCGGCCCCGTAGAGAGCGAGCGCCCGGGTCAGCTGCCGGGGATCGGACCCGAAGAGCATCATCAGCAGGCTCAGAGCCGAGGGCGCGATCAGCGCGGCGCCCACGCCCTGGAGGGCTCTGCCGATCAGCTCGACGGGGAGGGTGCCCGCCGCTCCTGCCACTCCGGATCCGACCAGGAGGACCAGCCAGCCCGCGCTGAAGACCCGACGCGCTCCGAACAGGTCCGCGAGTCGACCGCCGAGCAGGAGCAGGCCGCCGAACGCGACGACGTACGCGTTGAAGATCCAGGACAGGTTCTCCTGGGAGATGCCGATGTCCTGCTGGATGCGGGGCAGGGCCACCCCGATGATCGAGGTGTCCATGATCACCATGAACTGGGCGGCGGCGATGAGTGCCAGCGCCCACCCGCGACGACTGCGGGGAGGGGACTCGGGAGAGACGACATTCGTCGACATCGTCTGTCTCCTTCAGGTCTGTGGGGGAGTGGTCTGGGAGTCGATGACGTGTGCGGCGTAGCCGACGGCGGTGATGGCGGCGCAGACCACGTCGGGCTCGACGGCACCTCGGACGTGCACTGCCTTGGTGGCGAGGTCGACCACGACCTCGCGCACCCCCGTGACATCGGAGACCGCTTGGGAGACGCTGCGGACGCAGTGCCGGCACGTCATGTCCGGAACCTGGATGGAGAACTGAGCCACGCCGGTTTTCCTCCTGCTGATGACGGTGTATCTGGCAGGAGCGTGTGGCGGCCGGCTGAGCGATCGCTGTCCGACCACTGTCGGTTCCGGCCTGCCGGCGGCGTGCCTGGCCGTGCGTCGGCCAGGTCGATCCGATGCTCCTATGGATCGTCAAGAGGCTCGGGCCGGTGGCGATGCGGTGAGCAGGTAGTAGAGCTCTCGAGCGATGAGTCGCTTCAGGCAGCGGATGATGTCCTTCTTCGACAGGCCTTCCTCGGTGCGGCGCTGGACGTAGGCGCGGGTGCGGGCATCCCAGCGCATCCGGCAGAGCACGACGCGGTAGATGGCGGCGTTGGCTTGTCGGTCGCCACCACGGTTGAGCCGGTGGCGGTGGGTGCGCCCGGAGGAGGCCGGGATCGGTGAGACCCCGCAGAGCGCGGCGAACGCCGGCTCGGAGCGCAGCCGGTCGGGGTTGTCTCCGGCGGTGACCAGCAGC
>NZ_FNOT01000037.1 GCF_900107105.1 Geodermatophilus africanus | reverse complement strand
CCGCCGGCCCGCCGCGCACGTCCGACCGGCAGCGGCTCCTCCCCGGAGTCCAGCTCGCTCACGCCACGGCGCACCGTCGTGGCGCTGACCCGGGCCACATCCGCCACCGCGGCCACGCCTCCGTGCCCCAGCAGCCGGGCCTCGCAGGCCAGCGCCAGCCGTTGCTGCCGCTCGTTCAGATGCGGCAGCAGCACCTCGAACCTGGTGGCGAGCTGGCCGCGGATCTCGTCGTCGACGCGCATAGCAGATCGTCGACCCCGGATCCGAGAAACGACAGCTTGATTCCTGACAGGCCCAGTGCACCCGGCAGCGCTGCCAGGCCGCGCCCAGCAGCACCGCGCCGATCGCGGCCTTGAGGCCGGTGTGGGCGTCGGAGATGACCAGCTGGGTGCCGCCCAGCCCGCGGGCCTTCAGCGAGCGCAGGAACGCCGTCCAGAACGCGCCGTCCTCGGAGTCGCCGACGGCGAAGCCGAGCACCTCGCGGTGCCCGTCGGCGGCCACGCCGGTGGCGATGACGATGGCTTGGGAGACCACCCGCCGGCCGACCCGGGCCTTGCAGTAGGTGGCATCCAGGAACACGTACGGGAAGGGCTGCTCGGCCAGGCTGCGGTCGCGGAAGGCGGCCACCTCGGCATCGAGGTCGGCGCAGATCCGGCTGACCTCGGACTTGGAGATGCCGGTGTCGGCACCCAGCGCCCGCACCAGGTCATCGACCTTCCCGGGTCGAGACGCCGTGCAGGTAGGCCTCCATCACCACCGCGAACAGCGCCTGGTCGATCCGCCGGCGGCGCTCGAGCAGCGAGGGGAAGAACGACCCGGCGCGCAGCTTGGGGATGCGCAGCTCCAGATCCCCGGCGGTCGTGCTCAGCGTGCGCGGGCGGGAGCCGTTGCGCTGGGCGGTGCGGGCCTCGGTGCGCTCGTGCGGGCCGGCGCCGATCACCGCGGTGAGCTCGGCCTCGATCAACGCCTGGTAGATCGTGGTGGCCGCCGAGCGAACGCGGTCGTCGACATCGGCGGCCTTCAGTGCCTGGAGCACCTCGAGCAGGGCAGACTGGTCCAGGGCCATCGTGTGCTGTGTCCTTCCGCGAGAACCATTGGCGTGGTCTCGCTGACCATCACACGATGGCCCCTCGCACGTGATCACCCACGTGGTCGGTGACCTGGACTTACACCACTCAAAGGGACGTCACCCCCGCCGGATCGAGGTCGAGTCCATCGCCCCGCCGGGGTGTCCGGTGTGCGGGAGTGCTTGCCGTGCGAGTGCACTCCCGGCGGCGCCAGCGAGTGCGGGGCCTGCCGGTGACGGGGCCGGTGTTGCGGCAGCGCGCCGCCCTGCGCGCCGAGCATGATCTGCGGCCGGGCGCCGGCCTTGGCATGACGAACGGCTCACCGTGCGGGGTCACCCAAGCGCGTAGTGCTGCGCGATGTGCTCGACGGCGAGCGTGGCGTGCGATGACTTGCCCTGGCCTGCCCCGCCACGCTCAGCCTTCGCGCGGCTGGTCGCATGCCACCTTGCGGGGGGGCCGGGCGCGAGGGCTGGGCCGCCCCGGCACGAGGTCGGTGGATGGCTTTCACACAGGCACGGCGACGTACCGGCAAGTGCAGAAGGACGTCGTGACGGAGTGGTGACGCCGGGGCGGGAAGCATGCGCACCGGACGACTACGCCGGTGCGCTCGCTCCGGATCGGACACTTGTCGGAGGTCAACATGACGCGGGGGCCCCACCGCCAGGCGGCGCGGCACGCCGTTCCTCCCCGTCAACGGGCGATCGATCCCCTCGATGCCTCGATGAGCGGATGACCGGCCCCCGCGACCTGCTGGCGCAGGCTCCTCCTGCGACGGTGGCCGGCGCCCGCGATGCCCTCGCCCGCGCCCGGACCGCGGGCGGCTACTACCCCTCCCCTGCGGACTGGCGGGACGAGGTCCTGTACTTCCTGCTCCCCGATCGCTTCAGTGACGGACGCGAGTCCGGGCGGGAGTTGCTCACCCGCGCCGAGATCCAGAGGCTGCGCAGCCACCCCGGGCGGCCGGGGTGGAACTGGCAAGCCTGGGCGGAGTCGGGCAAGCGCTGGCAGGGCGGCACTCTCGACGGCATCCGCGGCCGGCTCGACTACCTCCAGGCCCTCGGTGTGACCGCCCTGTGGATCGGTCCGGTGTTCCGGCAACGGATCCGCAAGGACACCTACCACGGGTACGGCATCCAGAACTTCCTGAACATTGACGAGCGGTTCGGGACGCGGGGGCACCTCGGAGAACTCGTCGCGGCCGCGCACGCGCACCGCATCCGGGTGATCCTGGACGTGATCGTCAACCACAGCGGCGACAACTGGGCATACCTGCGACCCGACGGGTCCGCCGACGAGCACGGGCCCCCCTTCCGCAGCTGGCCCGGCTACTACGGGGACCCCGCCGACCCGGCCACCGCCGGCTGGAGCCTCGCGTGGCGGGACGAACTCGAGCAGCCCACGATCCCCGCCGCGAGCACGGGCGGCGGCCCGTACGAGGGCGTGCTCCCCCGCGATCTGCAGACCCCGGCGGCCTACGCGCGGGCCGGCCGCGGCAGCCTCACCGACGACCAGGTGGCAAACCCGCGCGCAGAGCACAAGCGCACCGACTTCCTCACGCTCAAGGACTTCGCCCTGGACGTCGCGCCCACTCTGGCCGACCTCGTCACCTGCTACCAGTACGCGATCGCCGCCTTCGACGTCGACGGATTCCGGATTGACACCGTCAAGCACATGACGCTCGAGGACGCCCGCAACTTCTGCGGCGCCGTGGCCGAGTACGCCGAGAGCCTCGGCAAGCCGAACTTCCTCCTCGTCGGCGAGATCGCCGGCGGTGACCGGGCCCAGGACTACTTCCTGGACAACCTCGCCGTTCTGCAGCGCAACCTCACGGCAGCCCTGGACATCGGCGGGGCTCGAGAGCACCTCGGGGCCGTGGCCAAGGGGCTGGCCGCCGGTCAGGCCTACCTCGGCGGCTTCGATGCCATCGACGAGGGCTTCGGCTCGCACCGGTCCCACGGCAGTCGGCACGTCTCGGTGCTCGACGACCACGACCATGTCGTCGGACGGAAGCTGCGGTTCTCGGCCGAGATCCCGGACGACTCCCCGGTCAAGGACCACCAGGTGTGTGCCGGTGTGGCCCTGCAGCTGTTCACCCTCGGCATCCCGTGCATCTACTACGGAACCGAGCAGGCCCTCGCCGGTCCCGCGCACACAGAAGTCCCCTACCTGCTGGCCGAAGGGTGGGGGCAGGGGGACAACTGGGCCGACCGGTACCTGCGGGAAGCGATGTTCGGCCCGGAGCACCCGCGCGTGTCCCATGACCGGCCGCTGGGCGAACAACTCTCGGACGTCGACGCCTCCCTGCCCGGCTTCGGCGCGTTCGGCACCTCCGGGCGGCACGTCTTCGATTCCGCGAGCCCGAGCTACCTCCGCATCGCTGCCCTCTGCGCGGTCCGGGCCGCTCATCCCGTGCTGCGGGTCGGCCGCCAGTATCCGCGTCAGGTGCGCCTGCCAGGGACCGGCTTCGAGTTCCCCGGGGCCGGGGAGGTGGTCGCCTGGTCGCGGATCCTCGACGGGCACGAGGCCGTCGTCGTCCTGAACCCGAACGGGGAACACGCGCGGGGCGGCGACGTCGTCATCGCCGCGGAGCTGTCGCTTCCTGGCACCGCGTACGAGGTGCTCGCCAACACCGCCCAGGCCGGCACGCCGACGAGCTTCTCGGGCACGCACGCTGTCGGCTCGACGCTTGCGGCCCGCGGACGCACGTCCCCCGACGAACCTCTCTACCTGGAGGTCCGGGACATCCCGCCCGCCGAGGCCGTCGTCCTCCTCCAGCGACCGTGAGCCACCCGTCCACGGCTGGCCACCACGGAAGGGCCCACCCACTTTTCCCAGATGTTGCAGAATCAGGAGGCAGGCGACATGGCCCGACACCTCGACCCGGCACTCGACCCCCGGCTCCGCCGGCTCGTCCTCGCGCAGGACGATCCGGCACGCCTCGAGGACCTGGCCGAACAGGAGATCCCCGTCCGCGACGGAGGCATCCCGGCCGAAGGCGCGCCCCGCACGCGGGTGCTGGTGAGGACCAGCGGGGAGGCGCCGACCGCGGGGACACCAACCAGCTCGTGGACGACGGTCGCGGAAGGCATCTACGCGGTCGAGATTCCGGTTGCCGAGCTCGAGGCACTGGCCGAGGACCCGCGGGTGCAGTTCGTCGAGGCCGCGCGATTGATGGCGCCGGAGCTCGTCACGTCCGTCCCCACGACCCGCGCCGACCTCCTGCGCGTGGCGGCTCCACCCCGGCCCGCGCTGACCGGCAAGGGCACCGTCGTCGGGATCATCGACTTCGGCCTCGACTTCACGCTCGGCGACTTCATCGATCCCCACGGCAACACTCGCGTCGCGTTCCTCTGGGACCAGTCGCTCACCCCTCAGGCGGGCGAGTCGTCGCCGGCCGGGTTCGGCCGCGGTGTCGAGTACGACGCCGCCGCGATCAACGTGGCGCTGAAGGACCCGAATCCGTTCTCGGTCGTCCGTCACCTACCCGATGTCGCCAGCCACGGCACTCACGTCGCGGGCACGGCGGTGGGCAGCGGGCGATCCGGTGACGCCAATTTCCCGGCCGGCCAGCACGTCGGCGTCGCCCCCGAGGCAACGATCGTCTTCGTGCAGCCCGACACAACCGGGAACGCCGGATCCTTCACGGACTCCGTCGCGGTGGCGGAGGCGATCAGCTACGTCTACGCGAAGGCCCGGGAACTGGGCCTGCCCTGCGTCATCAACATGAGCCTCGGCCAGAACGGCGGCAGCCACGACGGGGAGAGCCTGGTCGAACAAGCCGTCGACCGGCTGCTGGAGGTCCCGGGCCGGGCGTTTGTGCACGCCGCCGGCAACGAGCACATCTGGCGCGGGCACGCGTCCGGGGTGCTGGCCACGGGCGACGTCCGCACGCTGCAGTGGCGAACCGGCGGCGGGATCCCCCTGCCCGGGATGACACTGCCACCCGGGTCGGACCGCACCCCGAACGAGCTGGAGATTTGGTACAGCCCGCGCGACGAGTTGCACGTCCGGCTGACCGACCCCACCGGCGCAGTGACCGCCGTCGTGGTCCCCGGCCAGACCCAGTCGCACAGCTTCCCCGGCGGGAACAGAGCCTTCATCGACTCCGAGCGGTTCTCCTCCCTGAACGGCGACGCACGGATCTTCATCGCGGTCGACCGCGGCACCGCGCCACGGGTCGCCGCCGGGATCTGGCAGGTCGAGATCACCGCGGCCCGTGCCAGGTCAGGGCGCTTCGACGCCTGGATCGAGCGCGACGCCCGCGACCGCGCCAACAACTTCGCCGACCAGTCGTTCTTCGTCGGAACCGACTTCGACCCGGTCATGACCCTCGGCACCCCCGCGACGAGCCGCCGCGGGATCAGCGTGGCGAACTACGACCACGTCACCGTGGCGCCGAGCGCATCCAGCAGCCGGGGACGGACTCGCGACGGACGTGACAAGCCCGAGGTCGCGGCTCCCGGTACCAACATCGTGTCCTCGTGCGCGCTCGGCGGCCGGCCCGACGGGGCGGGGGGCGTCCATCCGATGCGCACGGCGAAGAGCGGCACAAGCATGGCGGCCCCTCACGTGGCCGGCATCATCGCGTTGCTCCTGCAGATGGACCCCACTCTTACAGCCGCCCAGCTGCGCAAGGCCGTGCTGGCATCGGCTGATCCGCCGAACGGGGTGCTCCCGTTCGACGCCGCCTGGGGCTACGGCCGTGTCGACGCGGTCGAGGCAGCGCGATTGCTGACGTGAAGCGACGACGGCTACGACGGCCCGTAGCCGTCGTCGGCATCGACCTGCACCACGCCGTCCAACTCAGCCAGGTTGCCCAGCTGGACGGCGGGCAGGTCGACGGTGAGCAACCCGGTCTCGCGGTCCCAGGAGCGGGTCGTGCCGCCGAGTGCAGTCACCCGGCTGACCAGGTCGTCGGGATCGGCTACGCCCGCGGTCTTTACGAGGGTGCGGACGCGCTCATCAACGCCGGCACGGACCAGCCGGAGCTTGGCCTTCGGGCTGAGCTTGCGTGGCAACCGCTGCGCCATCGCCACCTCCCCATCCGACAACACAACCGTACGGGAGCGGCCAAGGACATGATCGGTTAGCTCGCTGGGGAGACGACCATCACCTGGCGAGCCAGCGGACGTTTCGCCCCTGCCGCCGGCAACACCGACTTGGACGGCTGACCCTCGGTCGAAAACGAGACACTCACCCACGCCGCAGCCGCGGCCTAACCACCCACCCCGACGAGTCAACCGAAGTCGGGGCAGTCCCCAACGCTGCCGCCGGGTACACGGCCCCGACCACCTCACCACCCTCTGGGTGGCGGGCGCCGTGGCCCTTGCTCTGGACCAGCTAGGCGAGGCCGCACCGGCCCGCGCCCTGGGCGAGGACACCCTGCAGCGCGCCCGCCGCATCCTCGGCCCGGACCACCCGACGACCCTGCTGGCGGCGACCGCCGTGACTGTCGCCCTGATCGAGCTGGGCGAGGCCACACCCGCTTGCACCCTCGGTGAGGACACCCTGCAGCGCGCCCGCCGGGTGCTCGGCCCGGACCACACGACCACCCTGTTCACAGCCGCCGCCCTGACCTACGCCCTGACCGGGCTGGGTGAGGGAGACGCCGCCCGCGCCCTGGGCGAGGACACCCTGCAGCGCGCCCGCTGGGTGCTCGGCCCGGACCACCCGACCACCCTGCTGGCGGCCGCCGCCCTGACCGTCGCCCTGATGGCGCTGGGGGAGGTGGGGCAGGGCCCGTGACCTGGGTGAGGACACCCTGCAGCGCTGCCGCCGGGCGCTTGGCCCGGACCACCCGATCACGCTGTACCTAACGCGGGCCTCCAGCAGCGGCCATCCCGTGACCAGCGACGATGCTGCCACCGACCGGCCGGATCGTCCGCTGTGACGTGGACCGATGAAAATCGCGTGCCTCGTCGCCCACCCCTTCGCACCCCCCTTTCGTCGCTCGGCTCGGTGGCGCTTGGGCTGGTGTGGCCGGCGGCCGGCTGTGATCCTGAGTGCGGCCCGTCGGGGCCCGGCTTCGTGGGAGGTCGTCATGGAACCGGTGACGTTGATCGTGGCCGCGCTGGCCGCCGGGGCGAGCGCAGGGGTGACCGACACCGTGTCGCAGGGCGTCAAGGACGCCTACACGGGCCTGAAGGCGCTGGTGCTGCGCCGGGTCAAGGACCAACCGGCCGGCGAGGTCGCCGTGGCCGAGCACGAGAAGAACCACGAGGTCTGGTCCGCGCCGCTGGCCAAGACCCTCACAACCGCCGGCGCCGACACCGACCCGCAGGTACTCGCCGCCGCGCAGCGGCTGCTGCAGCTCACCGACCCCGACGGCGCCCGCGCCGGCACCTACACCGTCAACATCGCTGCCGGCGGCGACCGGTCGGTTGCCGCGCACACCATCCACGGCGGGGTGCGCACCGGCGACACCCGCCCCTGATGCCCCTGCGGTGGCCGTGGCAGAAGACGGCTACGGAACACGGGCAGCCCGGCGCTGGGCCACCGGCGGTGGCGGTCTCCACCGAGGGAGACCGATCTGTGGCCGTGCAGCACGTCCACGGCAACGTGCACACCGGCGACGTTCACCAGGTGCAGCTGGCCGCCGGGGTCATCGGGCCGCCGGACGGGATCGGCGTGCCGGCCGCCGGGACGCAGAACATACCGCGCCGGGCCAACCCGGTCTTCGTCGGCCGCGACGAGCTGCTCGCCGAGGTGGCCGCTCTGTTCACCCCGCCGCGGGCCGGCGGGCTCGCCGGTGGCGTGCGGGCGGCGGTCGGGCAGGCGATCACCGGACTCGGCGGCATCGGCAAGAGCGAACTCGCCCTGCAGTACGCGACCCGCCGCACCGGCCCGGGCGCGGTGGTGTGGTGGGCCGACGCCGAACACGCCGAAACCCTCGAGCTCGCCCTGGCCGATCTGGCCTACCGGCTGCAGCCGAAGGCCACCGCCGACGAGTGGACGACCCCGCAGGCCGCCGCCTGGGCCATCGGCTGGCTGCAGGCCCACACCGGCTGGCTGCTCGTCCTGGACAACGTCGACGACGCCGCCCTGATCACCCCGCTGCTCGGCCAGCTACCGGCCGGCGACATCCTGATCACCACCCGCCGCCACATCCCCTGGCACCTGCACGGGGTCACTCCGGTCACCCTTGAGGTGCTACTCCGGGCGGCCTCTGTCGAGCTACTCCAGGACACGATCGGCGGTCCCGACGCCCCCGGTGCCCCGGCGCCGGACGGGTTCGATGCTGAAGCCGCCGACGCGTTGGCTGCCGAGCTCGGCGACCTGCCGCTGGCTCTGCAGCAGGCCGGCGCCTACATCGCCGTCAATCAGCTGTCGCTTGACAGTTATCTGCACCGGCTCCGCCAACAGACCGGCGTCGTGCTCGGCAAGACCGCGCCTGGCGCCGACCCGGAGCGCGCCGTCGCCCGCGTCTTCGCCCTCACCATCGAGTCCCTCACCGAGGATCACCCCGCCGCTGTCGACATCCTGCGCGCCCTGGCCTGGCTCGCCCCCGTCCCGCTGCCCCGCCAGGTCGTCACCCAGCCCGCCAGCGCCGCCCTCCGGGACGGCGGCGCGGCGACGGCGGAGGTCGACGAGCTGCTGGGGCTGCTGGCCTCCTACAGCTTGCTCACCCTCACCCCGGGCACCGTCACGGTGCACCGGCTGTTGCAGGCCACCGTCCGCGACCACGATCGGGGCGTCTCACCCCACGACGAGGCCGCCGCGGGGCTGACCCGGGGGCAGGCCACCGCGCTGGCCTGGCTGGGCGACGCCCTGCCCGCCGACCCGGCCGGCAACGTGGCCGGCTGGGGGCTGTGGCGGGACCTACTGCCCCACCTCGACGCCCTCTACGACCACCTCCCCCCGCACCTGCCCCACCTCGGCCTCGCGGATCTCCTCGGGGAGACCGGGATTTACCTGTTGGTGCAAGGCCTGCACCAGCACGCCCTGCCGTTGCACCAGCGGGCTCTGGCGATCATCGAGGCCGCCCTCGGTCCCGACCACCCCGACACCGCCACCGTGCTGGCGAGCCTGGCCAGCACCCTCGGCGAGCTCGGCCGGCATACCGACGCCCTGCCGCTGGAGCAGCGCGCCCTGGCGATCATCGAGGCCGCCCTCGGTCCCGACCACCCCGACACCGCCACCGTGCTGGCGAGCCTGGCCAGCACCCTCGGCGAGCTCGGCCGGCATACCGACGCCCTGCCGCTGGAGCAGCGCGCCCTGGCCGTCACCGAGGCCGCCCTCGGCCCCGACCACCCCGCGACCGCCCTGCTGCGGGACAACCTCGCCGCCACCCTCGACGCGCTGGGCCGGTCCGCCGACGCTGTCGTGGTTCACGGAGGCCACCCGACCGCGATCCCGTCCGCGGACGACCGCAGCTCGCGGCCGCCACGTCCGTAGGCGATCCCCGCCGAGCCACGCAGGGCAGCTCGGGTCTGGGCAGCGAGGTGGGGGTATCGACGGCAACTCACGCGGCTCGTCGAGGAAGAGCACGCCGCGGTGCCCTAGCAAGCTCCTATGTACCCAGCCGCTTGTGGCGGCCAGCAGCGCGACAGCCTCGCCTTGCCGAATGTGGAGGCCATCCACGCCAGGCTTCGGGCGCGGACAGCGATGCCTCCTACGGGCGGGTGTTTGCCGTCCCCGCTAGGACCACGACGTTCACCGCCCGCAGCTGCGGGGCCGCGTGCGCACCGGAGCTGAACCCGGCCGAGGGCGTTTGGTCCCCACCTCAAACGCAGCCTGGGCAACCTGGCCGCGTGCACCACCGACCAACTCGCCGCCCTGGTCGAGACTCGCCTGAAGCAGATGCAGCACCGGCCGGGGCTGCTCGACGGCTACATTGCCACGACCGGACTGACTGTCCAGCCCGTAACGGAACTCCAGCCTTTCAACCTCTGTAGTCCGTACCGAAGGCCGTGGCCTCTCCCGTGACCTCGACGCTAACCGGGTAGCCTTCAAGCTGCTCGGGCAGCGCCTTGGCCTCAGGCGTGACGTGGGTGAGCATTACCAGGATCACTGGCCGCCCGCTCCTGTCGGCCACCCCGACGCCGACCACGCCAGGGACGGACATGAGTGATCTCTCATGTCGAGCGAGTGCCTCATCGATGGGCATCCACCCATCATACCGCAGTATCAAAAGACGATTGCAGCCCCAAACGAGTTCAGCACAGGAATGATCGGGTTGCAGAACGTCACGTTGCTTAGAGCATTCCCGGCGAACAGGAGCCCGACCGGTTGGTTCTGGGGTGCGATGGTCACAAGTGAGCCGGAGTCGCCCCGATTGCTGAACGGCGGCTGTAGTATTCCCCTCACCCGGAACTGCCGGCAGAATCGGGCGATACCGGCGATCGGACTGAAGTCGATATTGACGGTCACGTTTATCGCATCGATTACGCCCCGCCGAAACCCCGTCGTCCGGCCGCTCTTTTGCACTAGCATGTTGAGAGCAGGCTGCACGACCGGGGGCACTAGACTCTGCCGGATGTTACCCGGTCGCAATATCCTCCGATCCACAAGATCGGGCGATGTGCGGGCGATCGCGGCGTCAACGAAGTTGCACTCGCCCCCGAAGGTGATCGGGACAAACTGGCTGAGACGGGCGATGATGTCTGGCAGGCAGTTACCACCATCGAGTCGCCCAGGCTGCGAAATGGGGCTGTTCAGCGGGGCCGTGTTGACTACGGCCATAACGTGGTTGTTGCTGAGGACGAACAGCTGGCCCGCTCTGGCCACGAGGCATCCGAAGGTGCCGGCGTGCACCCGAGTGCAGTTGCCGATCGACACTCCGCCCGGTGCTGGGCGGAGCCGTGCGGTGAACATCTGAGCTCGCACCTCGCCGATCGCTTCAACGTCCGTAGTCACCCCACCAAGGGACTCCGGGACTAGTGCGTCGCTCGCGACGTTCCTCGGCGCCACCTTCTCTCTGACGAACACCGTGACACCGAGCCGGCCGGTTGGTCCTCCTCCCATCACCTTCTCGGCAATACCGACGCCGACCACGTTGCCGAGCCCTGCGGTCCCGTCCTCAGCCATCGCCGAGAGGACCTGACCGGCCTCCGGCATCAATCGACGCTCGGCCTCGTCGCGCGCGGCCAGCACCGAGCGCAGCTCGTCCTCGGTCTCTGTGAGCCCGCCGAAAGACTCAATGCCTATCTCACCAGCAACTTCCTCTGGCTCTGCCTGCACGTCGAAGTCCTCGAACTGATCCGACATGCGCCCTTCCTCCGATCCTGTCGATCCCTGCATCGGATCGAAAGGTGTGAAGCCCTCCTGGCCACTGCTGTCTTCCATTCTGCTTCCTCCTTCTCGACGACCGATGCGGCTTCGTGACCCTACTTAACCACCGAGCGCAGCTTTTCGCGGAGGCGTGTCAACAATGCAGTCGCTTGCAATTAGAAGAGCGCGATCACCGTGAACCGGCATCGCCGCTACCACAGCTTGCGGCAATAGAAGTGCTGGGCCCCGCGCCGCCGTGTCGACAATCACGCCAATCCACCTCCTGCACTCGTAACCTGCAGGTTGACACGGGCTGGCCCCATCATGGCGGATAATGCGCGTCGAGACTCCGCGGGCCGTAAAATTCCACTAGTGCGAACTCCAGAGTTCCACCTCTCCCCTTAGGGCTATGGAATGCAATAAGTCCTAGCGGGCCCTCTGTCCTGCACCATGGCTTGGGGGCTGTATTCACGAACACGAAATGAGGCAGGGAAGACTCACCCCCTAGTCGCAGCCTTCCACCGCAAGCACAGGATGGCCGAGGGTCGTCACCGCAACGTCACCAGCGCGTCACCCCCGAGAAGGGACCAAGGTGCCGACCGGGGCGGTCGTAGTGGGGACTAAGTCGCATCGGTGGGCCCAGCAGAGCGCGCCCCGGCGGATGAGCCCCCAGCCGCCACCGACGAGCGCGCCATCGTCGCCGAATGATGCGGCGCCTCGAATGTCGGGCGGGTCACCAACGGTGCCCCGGTGCGGCAGCGTCCCGGCCACCGAGTGGATGGCTGCCACCTCCAGGGCGGCCTGCTCGTCCAGCGGCGGCAGCAAACCTGGTAGGCGCTCGGCGAGCATCGTCTTGCCCGCGCCCGGCGGCCCAGTGAGGAACAGGACGACCACCGCCCGGCGTCCGGCACTCGCCGCTGACGGCCCGCACGGAGCCGTCGATAGGACTTCCCCAATGAGCACCCACCGCCCGACCGACTCCGCCGGCACGACTCGTCAGCGGCGAGGACCGCGGCCATCAATGACAAGTCGATGTCGCGCTCAGGACACGTCTAAGCAGGCCTGCCGCCGGGGGCCAGAACGTGGGCTATCCCAGAGCCTCTACCAACGCCAGGACGGTTCGCGGGCGACGGCAAGGCGTCCGGTGAAGGCAATCGAGGGGTACACCAGCTGCGCGTTTGGACAACCGTTGGGCGTAGGCGGGATGCTCGACTCAAGGGATCGAGGCGGTCCGCCGCTATTGCTCACAGCCGCGTCTGCGGTGCGGACTTCTCCGACCGCTGCTTCAGGCCGGCGGCCTCCATCTCCACGTAGCGCCGCGTGAGGCCGCCGTAGAGACGTCCCACCAAGCGCCCGAGGACACCCGCCTGGTCGATGGACAGGGTCGCCCGTGAACCTTGGGCGGTCCCGACGACGCGGTGAGACGCGCGGGTGTTCACCCCGGGGCTGGTGGCGGTCCAGGTGAACCGCTCCCCCTCGGCGAGCTCCGAGACGGTCCACACCGTGGCGGGCAGCCGCGGCTGCTTGATGCGGACACGGGAGCCGACCTGCAGCGGATCCGGGCTCAATAGGCGTATCGAGGTGATCGACGCCGTCCACGTCGGCCAGGACTCCACGTCCGAGAGGACCGCCCACACGACCTCGGGTGGCGCGCTGATGTCGACCGTGACGTCTACCCGCATGACCTTTTCTCCCGGGCTGCGGGAACGGGGCGCGTGAGTACGGGTCACCGTCGCGCCCGCTGCGCCTCCCCCGACGAGTCTCGGCTCCCCCGGGGACGAAGCACATCTCTTGGCGGCCGAGATCTCGCCTGCGGGTGTTCTTCCGGACCAGTCCTGCCACGCCGACGTCCTGCTCGAGATGGTCGACCGCTGACCGCCGGCCGCACCGCGAGCAGCTGCGGACGGCGGGCGACCGTCCCGGCCCCGGCCCGCCCCGTCGGGCCGGCGCCGGTCGGAGGCGGTGGGCTCAGTTGCCGGCGGCGCGGAACCGCTCGACGACATCGGCCTTGATGCGGCCGCGCGGAGACACGTCGATTCCCTGGCCCTTCGCCCAAGCTCGGACTGCCGCGGGGTCGATGGAGTCGGTGGTGGTGTGTCGAACAGCGGCGCGGCCCTTGCTCGTCGAGCCAACCTTGCGCGCCGCGCTCACATACTTCGACAGCGCGTTACGGAACTCGGCCGCATTGTCGTTTGTGAGGTCGATCTCGTAGTCAGTGCCCGAGATGCCGAACTTCACTGTGGTGTCGGCCGGTGACTCCCCGTCCAGATCGTCCACCAGTATGACATTGGTCTTGGTTGCCATGCCCAACATCTTTCGGGGACCGACCGGAAAGTCAAGCTGACCCATACGGCCCATTGACCCAATCGGGGTGGTCAAGACTAGCCCGTCAGTGCAATGAGCCCAGCCATTACACCCAAGATCTTCAAGGGTTCCGTCGCACGTTCGGAGCGTCGCGAGAGGGAACACTGCTTCCTAGTCGACTGCTGACTCAGCGCATGAACGTATCACGCGAACAACGCCCCGGACATGAGCTGGCGGACCCGCCGCCCAATGCTCGGCTCGACGGTCGCCAGCCACGAGCGCCTCTGCCTCGTCGACCAGGCCTGCTCGTTGTCGAGGCGGCCGAGTCATGAGCGCCTACCAGCCATGGTCTGGCTGCGATTGCGCGTCGGGTGGCGCTGTGCGGGTCAGTTGCGCGGAAGGGTGGCGAGCCACTCCTTGGTGGCGTCGTCGATCAACAGATACTCCCGGAAATGGCCGAGCAGATCGTACGCGTCGGCGTAGAAGAACCGGTTTCCCCGAAGCTGGCCTCGAGCGCGATCCGGTGGCCGCGCTGGCGGTAGCCGGCCATCACCGCGTCGTACTCGTCTGCGCTGTCCAACTGACTGGCGATGTGATGACTACGAAGGACGAACTGGTCTGATCGCTCGGGCAGAAGCGCTCGATAGACGTCGACCTCGCCGGACACGGGCTGAATAATTTCGAGCTGAAGGTCACCGACATAGGTCAGCCCCCAGTTGATCACCGCCTCCCCGCCACCGACGGTAGGCAGCTGCAGACTGTCGAAGGTCGCGAAGTCGCGGACGCCCTGGTCCTCACGGAAGACCGAGACCGCCCGCTCGAGGTCGGTAGTGACATAAGCCAATTGCACAACGTTATTGAACACTCCGTCTCCCCTTCCGGTCAGTGCGGAGGGTCACCAGTGCTGATCACTCGCCGGAACGCCGCTCGTCCCGCCGATTCGAGCGGAGGGCTCGACGACGCCTGAACGACGGCGGCGAAGGCGGTGCCGATGGCCAGGTCTCCGGTGAGCTCGACAAGTTGGCCGGGAACGCACCGTCGCGGACGTCGGTCAGCCCGCGCTCGTCGCATTCTCGTACTTGGACCAGTAGTCCCGGCAGCCGGCCAGCCGCCACGTGCCGCCGCTGGTGGTCTCGATACTGGCGAGAAGTCCAGCTGCCACACCTGGTCGGGCCCGGTCGGCTCGGTGGCGAAGGCGGCCTTGCGCCGGGCCGCCAGTGCTCGGCGTTCCCGCTGGTAGTTGGCCTCCAACAGCAGCCCCTCGTCGCGCAGCAGCCGCAGCACGGTGGCCGGGGAGATCCGGTGGCCGTCGTGGCGGCACATCGCCCACACCTTGCGGTGGCCCCCAGGCCGGATGGGCCAGCGCGTGCCGCCGCGCGGCGTCGCGGACGCGCTCGCGGGCCGGCCGCGGCCACGGGCCCCGCGGCGGCCGGGCGGCCCGGGCGCGGGCCTGATGACCGCGCCAGGTGCGCTCGGGCACGCCGATCAGCGCGCAGAACCTCGTGGTCGGCATGCCCGTCTCGATGCGGATCACCTCAAGGTCCGCGAAGGGCACAGGCGACCCTCGGCGGACTTCCTCCACACCCGCAGCTCGACCGCGGCCTCACCCAGGGCCTGGGTCAGCTCGGCGACCTCGGCCTTCAGCTGCGCCTCCCGGGCGGAGGGGCCGGACTTGCCGGCCACCAGGCCGGCCCGGCTGGACTCGAGGAACTGCCGCTTCCAGTTCCCGACCGACTGCTCGGACACCTTCGCCCGTCGCGCGGCCTCGGCGACGGTGACCTCACCGGCCAGGATCGACAACACGATCCGGACCTTCTCCTCAGCTGGGAACGCCGTGGCCGAGTCGTGATCTGCAGACCGGAACTTTCGCGTCTGACCTCGCGTGATGCAGGACACACCCCGACGCGGGAGGACCGATGCCAGCTCGTCGTCTTCTGCCCTCGCTCGCTGTGGCCGGCCTCGTCGGTGCGGTCGCCGTGGTGGCGCTCCTGAACGTCCCGCAGCAGGTGCGCGCCGCGCCGGCCGATCCGGCCCCGGAGGCCGGCGTGCAGGTCGAGGGGGTCGGTACCGCGAGCGGCAGGCCGGACATCCTGCGGGTCACCATCGGTGTCGAGACCAGCGCCGAGAACGTGGACGAGGCGCTCACGGCGGCTGACGAGGCGGCGCGCCGCGTTCTGGCCGCCCTGCGCGTCGCGGATGTGCCCGAGCGGGACGTGCAGACGGTGAACGTATCG
>NZ_FNOT01000011.1 GCF_900107105.1 Geodermatophilus africanus | reverse complement strand
TGCGCGGCGACCAGCAGCGCCACCTCCCGGTCATCCCCTGTCCTCACCTCGAGCGCCGCCTCCATCGCGCCAGCATGCCCTGACCGTGCGGACCAAGGTGACCGACGAGGCGCCGAGCGCGTGCGTACCAGCGGACCCCGCAGATCTGCGTGCCGTCCGCAACAGCCTGCGGCGCAGGTCCTGGCCGACTTGAGACCGACCACGGCCGTGTCGAAGAGGGATCCGCTATTGGAAGGGCGCGGGTTCGCGAGAGCCTGCTCGTTATCGGGCGCCGAGTGCCGGCATCAGAGACCGCGTGGCGCGAGGCGGGGCAACGTCGCGGACGCGACAGCAAGCGCCACGAGCCGTACTGCGTTCACTCGATGCCAGGTGGACACGAGCCGGTGTCTGTCGACGTCGGTCAGAGGAGGAATGCGCGCCATGAAGTACACCAACTCGATCGAGATCGCCCTGCCGCGGGAGAAGGTGGCCCAGCTGCTCGCCGACCCGGCACACATACCGAAGTGGCTGCGGGGCCTGGTGCTGCACGAGCCGGTGAACGGGATACACGGGCAGCTCGGTACCAAGTCGCGGGTCGTGATGCAGTCGGGGCAGCGGAAGATCGAGTTGACCGAAACGGTCACACGCCGGGATCCGGCAGACCTGCACGGGATCCCGATAGAGAGCGTCGTTCACTTCGACCGCGAGATTGTCGGCGCGGGCATGTGGAGCGTCCAGCGCGATCGGCTGACCGAAGCCAACCCGGACACGACGCTCTGGGAAAGCGAGAGCGAATACCGGTTCAGCAGCCTGCTGATGCGGCTGGTGGGGCTTCTAATGCCCGGATCCTTCCACAAGCAGTCGCAGCAGCACATGCAGGATTTCAAGGCGTTCGCCGAACAGGGGAAGGATGTCCGCGAAGGGAGGAACTGATCTGCCGCAAACAGCAACGAGAATCTCCGACGGCGATCGGCCGCTGCTTGGAGCGCCCGGTCACGGGATCTCGGGGCGTGATCATCATCGGGCACTTGCGTTCCCACGTTCGGGTTCCTGGTGAGCGATCCCGCTACGGCATGCTCTCCCCGGAAAGGTCCAGTCGCATGATCGCTCGCTCGGCGTTCGGTCGTTGGATGCACGTGAAGCCGAAGCGGGCGAATGCGCCCTCGCGACCCACGTGCAGATCCCCCGAACGCCGGACACCGACGGCAAGCGGCCACGCTTCGATGGCTGAGGCGCCGTTCCCCCGAGCGAGCGAGACCGCTCCCCGCACGAGAGGGCCCACGACGCCGGAGCCCCGGTGATCCGGTCGGACGATCATGCAGGCAACCAGCCAGACCTGCTGGTCTTCGCTCCGAGGACGTTGCGCCAGCAGGCCGCTGCGACCAGCGATCGCGATGAGATAACGCGTCCGTGGGCCGCAGGCGCACCAGCCGACGGGCTCACCGTCGAGCGTGGCCAGCACCCCCATCGGGGCCTGCGCGCCGCGGGCCAGCTCCTCGAAGCGCCGTCGGTTCCCGCCCCCGTACCACCCACGTGCGAACTGCCGACTGGTGGAACAGAACGCCACGCACCAGCAGTGCCTGGTCGCCCGCTCCGCGCTGAACAACCGCCGCACGAGATCGAACTGGTCCGCGTCAACCTGCTGGACCTCGTACTCGGACACGGTCCAGACCGTACGTGGGTGCGAGGGCCACAGGTGTGAAAACGGCTCTCGGCGACCTGCGCTCCGATGTGCTTCGGCCGACCCAGCCCGCAGCAGGTGTGCCGATGAGGGATCCCCCTGCGGGACACGGTGGTTCCGGCCGCCGACGGAGCTCGAACGTCGCCGTTGCGGGTTCGCCTTGCGGGACAGGGGTGCGGGTCGGGGTAAATCAGCCGGGAAGCGAGTCGCCCAGAGCGGCCCACCTAAGTGGGCCGCTCTGGGACAGAGGGCGGCCTCAGGAACAGGAGGGGCGGCCCCGCCGCCCGCAGGTTTGGAGCAGCGGGGCCTGACCGCGACAGCTCCCGCGGAAGCGGCTGCGGCTGCTCGTGAGTCTCCGCGGGTTCCGGATCCGGGGCGACTCTGTAGGTGCCGGGCCGGGGCCCGGGTCGGCCCCAGCGCCGGGCGGGCTCACTGGATGGGGAATCGGCCGGTGTGGACCAGCTCGTCGGCGATGTCGCGAACCTTTCTGTTGCTGTTCATCGACGCCCGGGAGAGCACTTGGAACGCCTCGTCGGCGGTCAGCTTGTAGCGCTCCATCAGAATGCCTTTGGCCTGGTCGATGACCGCCCGGGTCTCCAGTGCGACCTGCAGGTTGTCGGCCATGTTCCGGGCGCTCTGGTACGCGTGCATGTTGGCGACGGCGATCGCGGCGTACGGGGCGAATCCGGTGCCCGCCGCCCGGGTGTCCGCGTCGAACGCATCGGCCTCACGGGCGTAGATGTTCAGCGCTCCGGAGATCTGCTCGTCCTCGTCGATCGCCAGAGGGATGGACAGCGAGCTGAGGTTGCCGCGCTCGGCCGCCCTGGGCGTGTAGTCGGGCCACCGGGTCTCGGTGCGGGTGTCGGCGATCTCGGTCAGCTCACCGGTGCGGGCGGCGTGCAGGCAGGGGCCGTGGCCGCGTTCGTACTGCCGCTCGTCGAGGTCGGTGGCCAACTGTCCGGTGGACACCACCGTGGTGGGCTTGTCCTTGACCAGCAGAAGCACCGACGTCTCGGGGTTGCCGGGCATCACCGTCTTGCTCAGCTCGGCCACCTGCTGCAGCAGGCTCTCCATCGACAGCTCACGCAGGGCCAACCGGCCTAGGCGCTCCAGTGCCTCGGCGGCGTTCCCGGGCTGCGGGTTCTCGTTGCTGGCCACGGCTGGCCTCCGGTCGTCTCGTACCGGGGGCGGGTGACCTCGGCCGCGGACCCCGACGTGAGGTCCGTGCAAGCGGAGTACGCCGTTGTGTGACGCACGATCGGCGCCGGGCCATCCCTGACGCCTGACCGAACCCTACGCGCATCGAGAGTCCCCGCGCGGCCCCCGGCGACGGGGGGAAGAAGGTCGGCCTTGAAGGACCCGGGGCCCGGAGTCTCAGTGGTGACAGGAACGGCCTGACGGGACACGGTCTGGCGTCTCCAACAAGACGTTGCAGAAGTAGGTAGTTGGGCCCTGGCGGGCGACACCGGGTCGGCGCAGGGTGCCGCGCACGTCGTCGGTGTCTTCCCCGCCACGGTTGATCAGTGACGAGCTGTGGGCGCTGGTCGAGCCGTTGATCCCGCCGCAGCCTCGGCGGTGCATGGCCGCACCGGCTGGCCCCGGGTCTCCGACCGAGACGTGCTGGAGGGCATCGCCTTCGTGTTTTCCATCGGCATCGGCTGGACCAAGCTGCCGATCGAGCTGGGCTTGGGACTGCTGCGCCTTCAGTTGACACTCGTTCTGCGGGACCTTGTCCCGCGGAGAGGATGTCGCTGTGCCCAAGAAGTTCCCGCCGGAGTTCAAGCGTGACGTCGTCCGGGTCGCTCGCCGCGGTGATCTGAGCCAGGCCGAGGTCGCTGCCGACTTCGACATCTCGGTCGAGTCGGTGCGCCGCTGGGTGCGCCAAGCCGACGTCGATGACGGTGTCGTCGACGGGCAGACCAGCAGCGAGCAGAACGAGCTCGTGCAGCTGCGCCGCGAGAATCGGCGGCTGGAGATGGAGAACGAGATCCTGCGCCGAGCCGCGGCCTACTTCGCCGCCGGCTCCCTCCCAAATGAGCTACCCGCTGGTCCGTGACCTGGCCGCCGAGGGCATCCCGGTGCGGCTGACCTGCGGGGTGCTGGACCACTCGCCCAGGCCTACTACGCCTGGCTGTCAGCTCCGGTGAGCCGGCGCGACCTCGAGGACGCCTACCTCACCAACGCGCTCATCGACGCGCACGCCGAGGACCCGGAGTTCGGCTACCGGTTCCTGGCCGACGAGGTCGAGCGTGCCGGGCACCTCGCGGGCGAGCGGCGGATCTGGCGGCTGTGCTCGCAGCAGCAGCTGTGGTCGACCACGGTGCGCGCGGGGCGGCGAGGCGCGGGCAAGACGCCTGGCCCGGCGGTGCACGAGGACCACGTGCAGCGGAACTTCACCGCGCAGCGCCCCGACCAGGTCTGGGTCACCGACATCACCGAGCACCCCACCGCCGAGGGCAAGCTCTACTGCTGCGCGATCAAGGACCTGTTCAGCAACCGCATCGTCGGCTACGCCCTCGACGAGCGGATGACCGCCCAGCTGGCCGTCACCGCCCTGCGCACGGCGGTGGCCAGGCGCTGTCCGGCCGGTGTGGTGGTGGTGCACAGCGACCGCGGATCCCAGTTCCGGGCAAGATCCTTCCGGGCCGTGCTGGCCGCCGCCGGGCTGCAGGGCTCGATGGGCCGGGTCTCCGCGGCCGGCGACAACGCCGCCATGGAGTCCTGGCACGCACTAATGCAGAAGAACGTCCTGGACCGCCGCCGCTGGCGCACCCGCGACCAACTCCACCAGGCGGTCGTGTTCTGGACCGAACACACCTACAACCGCCGCCGGCGCCAACGCGCCCTCGGCAAGCTCACCCCGGTCGAGCACGAACTCGCCTTCACAGATCAAGACGCCGCCGTTGCGGCATGATCAGTCCTAACCGCCGTCAACCGGAGCTGCAGCAGTCCCAACGTCTCCGGCCGGGCCGGTGCCGGCAGCAGCAGGCGGACAAGTCGGGCGGAAGGCACGAAGCCAGTCAGACGAAGGGTCACACCCACTACTGCCGACGGTCAGCTCATCACCGATGCACTGACCCGACCAGGCTCACAGTCAGTCGAGACGCGGGCATAGCCGATCAACAGCGCCGCCATGGCGTACCTCCACACGGCAGGCCGACGCCGGCGCTCCGGTGCGTCGGTCACCGGCGACGGCCGCAGCCGCTGGCGGCGAACGGTGATCATCACGGGCTACCGTCGAATGCCTCGTCACTACGACGTCACTTTCGCAGGGGACAACATCGACGCCCGCGAGGGATGCAGCATCTGCATCGCCATCTTGGTCGCTCACTGCAGTCGCCCGTATGTCGAGGATCCGCCGTCGGTTCCGTCCCAGGGCTGGACCGATGAGACGAGCACCGGAGGATGCACCCCATGTCACAGATCCGACGGTTCGACCATGTCGGCATCACGGTCGCGGACCTCGACGCGGTGACGGCGTTCTTCGTCGGGCTGGGTCTCGAGGTCGAGGGCACGCGGATGTTCGTCGAGGGTAATTTCCTGGACACCGTCATCGGCATCCCCGACTCCCGCACCGAGATAGTCATGCTGCGGCCGCCCGAGGGAGGTACCCGGCTGGAGCTGTCGAGCTTCGTCCGGCCCGACCACGAGCCGGGATCGCCCGCCGCGATGGCCAACGAATTGGGGCTGCGCAACGTGGCCTTCGAAGTGGGCGACCTGCAGGCGGCGGTCGACCAGCTGGCTGCGGACGGCTACGGCCTGGTCGGCGGCATCGGTCAGTACGAAGACATTTGGCGCATGGCCTACGTGCGCGGACCGGAGGGGATCATCGTGTCCCTGGCCGAGCGGATCGGCTGACGCCGCCGTCGTCGAAGCCGACCCGTGCGGTCGTACAAGCGCGGCGGCCGGTCGTCGAAGGCCGTGGCCGGCCGCGCGTACGGATCGCGCGTTATCGGAGCACCTCCGCAGCGAGTATCCGCTCACGCTGCGACGTGTTCGACCGTCCCGCTCACCGTTCCCTCTGTGGGACGGGCTCAGGAGTGGGACGAACGAGCCGAGCCGGCCGCGCCGCCCAGCCGGGAGGTGGTCCTCACGCAGACCCGACGTGTTGCTCCTCACTGCTGGCGAGTGGTCAGCCGGTCAGCCGATGCGGCCAGCGCGGCGGGACCGGGTGAGGACCAGTCCGCCGAGGACGGCGGCGGTGAGCCCGACCGCCAGGGCCAGGAGGCCTCCGACGATCCCGGAGCCAGTGCCAGGGCCTCCGTCGGCGGCGGCCACGACCAGTCCGCCGACGCCCGCCCCGGCCAGCCCCGTCACCAGGGCCACCACGCCGCCCCTCCCGCTGCGGGTGCCGGGACGACCAGGGGAACGGGCCAGGGCCAGCCCTCCGACGATCGCGCCGGTCAGCCCCAGCAACACGGCCACCACGGACCAGGAACGCCCAGGGGTGAAGGCGCCGACACCAGCGCCGGTCGACTGGACCACGACATGCGCGGCTGCCGGCGCGGCAGACCCCAGGAGTGCGAGCGTGGCGGAGATTGCTGAGGCGATCAGGTGAGTGACGGACATGGTGCATCTCCTCTGCTGCTCGTCACGTCGCCGGGGTCGGCGCCGTCACTGCAGTGACGGGCGTCGACGGGAGGATGTGACCGATGGACGAGGAAGCGGCAGGACCGCAGCCGCTGGCCGAGCAGTTCGAGGCGCATCGCGCGCACCTGCGGGCGGTCGCGCACCGGATGCTCGGCTCGGCGGAGGAGGCCGACGACGCCGTGCAGGAGGCGTGGCTGCGCCTGCAGCGCCACGGGTCCACCGACGTGGCCAACCTTGGTGGGTGGTTGACCACGGTCGTCGGTCGGGTGTGCCTGGACGTGCTGCGCCGCCGGAGGGCTCGCCGCGAGGAGCCACTGGACCTGCACGCGCCGAACCTCGAGGGTGGGCCCGAGCCGGAGCACGAGGCGGAGCTGGCCGACTCTGTCGGCCTGGCACTGCTCGTCGTGCTGGACACCCTGACGCCGCCGGAGCGGCTCGCCTTCGTGTTGCACGACCTGTTCGCCGTCCCCTTCGACGAGGTCGCGGCCGTCCTCGACCGCAGTCCGGCCGCGGCGCGACAACTGGCAAGCCGCGCCCGGCGCCGGGTGCAGGGTGTGCCGGCGGGCGCCGCCGACCCCACGGACGCCCGGCGCCGCCAGGAGGTGGTGCAGGCGTTCTTGGCCGCCGCACGCGGGGGCGACTTCGCGGGGCTACTGGCCGTGCTGGACCCGGATGTCGTGCTGCGCGCAGACGCCGCCGTTCCCGATCTTGGTGGGCTGCAGCGGCTCAGCGGCGACCAGGCGATCGCCCGCGCCTTCCTGGGCAAGGCGCGGGCCACACGAGCAGCGCTGCTCGACGGAGCCCCCGGGGCGGTGTTTCTGCTCGGTGGACGGCTGCGCGGGGCGCTGGAGTTTGTCGTTTCCGGCGGCCGGATCACCGCCGTGGACGTCGTCTTCGACCCCCTCGTCCTCGACGCGCTCGACGTGGTGCTCCTCGAGGACTGATTCGTGGCACCCGTGTGCGGCCCCGACGGGGCGTAGTGGGTACTCCACTGAATCACGCGGTAGTGGCCAGGGGCTGACTCACGGTGTCGGCACCGTCGTCACGCTGGTCAGCGCTCGGCGCCGCCCCGCGTTCAGTCCCTCGGCGTCGTCGGGCTGCTGCCGCATCGCCGTACTCGCCGGTACAGCACTCTGTAGGTCCACGGCACGCCGTGTCCCAGCTCCGGCCCTTCACCGACGGATCGCGCCCGGGCACGTCACTCCACGCGGTCGAGAATCTCCCGCAGGATGGAGGCGCCGAGTAGCACGACCTCGGGAATCGGCTGCAGCGCCCAGGGTGGCGGCTCGGTGCCGTGCGCCTGCGCGGCCATCCGGGCGAACTGGCGCTCGAAGCCAGCAGGGGTGCACACGAGCAGGTACCGCGCCGGGGCATCGCGGCGGTTGACGAGCGCGTGCGCGGCACCGCGCGGGGCGAAGGCCAGCTGTCCGCCAGTGCAGGCGAGGAGCGCGTCGCCGATGCGGAAGACGAGCTCGCCTTCGAGTATGTAGAAGGCTTCGTCGAAGTCGTGCCTGTGCAGCGGAGGTCCCGCGCTGCGCGCCGGGACGATGTTCTCCACCACGGACACGTGGCCACTGCTGTCCTCGCTGCGCAGCAGGACAGTGCTGCGTAGATCGGGGGGCATGGCTTCCCTCTCGGTGTCGACTGGGGCGCGGTCAGGCGCCGGCGGGTTGGAAGAGCTCGACGGGGTTGCCGCAGGGGTCCTCGATGAGGACCTGCCGCCCTCCGGGGCCGCTGACGACGTCGTTGCGGAAGGTGACACTGGCGGCGCGCAGCCGGCTCACCTCGGCGTCGAGGTCGTCTACGACGAGGTGCATGCGGTTCCAGCCGCCCGGCACGGGCGTGCGGCCGTCGGGCATGGGCCGCCCAGCCGTGCTGGCCGGGCCGCTGAGGAGGAGCCGCAGCGGGCCGCGCACAAGCTCGGCGAAGGCCGGCCGGGCGTCGGCTCGCAGGGCGAAGCCGAGCTGGCGGGCGTAGAAGGCGACGGCGGTGTCGACGTCGTCGACCAGGTAGCGGACGCTGCCGACCCCCTCGAGCGTGGCGGGGATCTGCGTTCGAGCATTCACGGCGGTTCTCCTCTGCTGCCTGTCACATCGCCGCGGGCGGCGCCGTCACAGCACTGACGGACCGCGACGGGAGGATGTGACCTGTGAGCGAGGCCTCGGCACGAGCAGAGCTGCTGCTGGCCGAGCGTTCGAGGCGCACCGCGCACACCTGCGGTCGGTCGCGCACCAGAGGCCCGGCTCCACCCATCCTGCATGTTGTCGATGGGAATCCGTGCCCACTCAGGGATCCCCTGCGGGACGCCGATCGGCTCCGGGTTCATGGCCTCGGCTGCGTCGCAGGAGGTTCCCCATCGGAACGACTTGAGTTCGATCTCTCAACCGCTTCGGATGCAACACATCCGAGTCGAGTTACACCAGAGTGGTGCACCGCTAGTCCCGGAAAGTGCACGTCGAGGTTGGCGGGTTGAGTATCGCCTACGAGCGCGCCGGGACCGGGCCGCCAGTGGCGCTGGCGCACGGCTTCGTCGGCGATGCCCGCTCGACATGGGGCAGCCAGATCGAGGCGCTCGCCGACGAGTTCACCGTGATCGCCTGGGACGCACCCGGTGCAGGAGAGTCCTCGGACCCACCGGAGGGTTTCGGCATGGGTGACTACGTCGACTGCTTCGCTGCGTTCCTCCGGGCTCTGAGGATCGAGCGAACCAGCCTGGTCGGACTCTCCTTCGGTGGGGCGCTGGTGCTGGCAACGTGTCACCGGCACCGCGGCCTCGTGTCGTCGGTCGTGCTCGTGAGTGGGTACGCCGGTTGGTTGGGCTCGTTGGGCGCCGAAGAAGCGCACCGGCGGCTGGCACGGTCCCTGCAGGCGTCGAGACTCCAGCCCGACCAGTTCGTAGCCGCAATGGTGCCGTCGATGTTCTCGCCGTCAGCCAAAGGCGAAATCGTGGCAAAGTTCGTCGACAGCGTCCGAACATTCCGTCCGGGCGGCTTTCGGGCAATGGCCCGTGCGAGCGTCGAGGACCAGAGCCACGTGTTGGCCGACGTTGGCGTACCGACGCTCCTGCTCTACGCCGACCACGACGTACGCGCTCCCATCGCGGTCGGCGAGGCGATGCACGCCGCGGTGCGCGAGTCCGAACTCGTCGTCCTCACCGGACCGGGTCACGTCAGCCCGGTGGAGGCTCCGGACGATGTCACGCGCGAGCTGCGCCGCTTCCTGCGCTCGGTTCAACGGACCCCATTGGCTCAACCTGATCCGGCCTGATCGCCGCACTCGACCGCTACCAGTGTCATCGGCAGATCCGGTTGGCTCTTCCGAGACTGCAGGTCTTCACGATGGAAGATCCCTCGACGGCAGTCGGCGGCGCTCAGGCGGCGGGCCGTGGCGGACCGTTGAAGGGTCGGTGCACGAGCGGAGCGCGATGGCGAAGAGTCCCAGCCCTTTGAACCGACGGTCTGTACCCCGGTGGCGCCCAGGCGAGGGTCGTCGGTGACCATGTCGCGGAAAGTGCGTACCCCTTGCACCTGCTCGTCACGACTGTTGACGTCGGCGACGGCTGCGTGACGTACGACGTTGTCGGCGACGATCACACCGCCTAGCCGTTCGGCGATCGGCACACCAGCTGGGTACAGCCGCCGCTCCACCTGGTCTGTCCACGTCCCGTCTGCGGCAGCGGGGCGGGGTGGGGTGGGGCACGTTGACGATCGCCTCTCGAGGTCACGCAGCTCGGGGCGTCAGCTCAGGCGGGACGCAGGAAGTCCGTCACTCGCTGCGCGAATTCTTCCGGGACCAGGTCGATCGCGATGTGCTGTTGGCCCTCCAGGATGCTGACCCGGGCGTCGGGAAGCGCCGCCGCCACTGTTTCGTAGTCGCCCTGGAGCTCTTCGGGACTGTCTCCGCCGACCAGCATGAGCACCGGCACCGTGATCCGTGCCGCCAGTTCCGGCTGGAAGCGCCGTGGTGTCTCCCGGGCGATCGTGTGCGCCGCACGGATGCGGGCCCGCCACGCCGGGAGCGCACGGTAGATGGCGAAGTCGGCCTCGGGCATCTGCACGACCTCCCGGAAGAACACCTCCAGGACACCCTCTCGATCACCCGCGGCGAGCAGCGCGTCCATCCGCTGCTTGACGTCGGCGGGCAGTGCCAGCGCCTCCGGATGCGGCGTCGGCCATCCCTCGTAGAGCACCAGCCGGCGCAGGTGCGAGGTGCGAGTCGCCGCGCCGAAGGCGCACACTCCGCCGAAGGAGTGACCGAGCAGGTCCACCGCCGCGCCCGCTTGCGCGGCGACCGCGTCGACCACCGCCGCCACGTCGTCGTACTCCCGTTCCACGGTGTAGTCGGCGGCGTCCCCGCTCGCGCCGCGACCGCGCCGGTCGATGGCGTGCACGGTGAAGTGCGGCTCCAGGTGCGGCAGGACCGGCGCCCACCTGGTGTGATCGGCCGTGGTCCCGTGTACCAGCACCAGCGGTGGCCCGTCGCCGGTGGTCCAGCAGGCGATCTCGGTGCCATCGACCGAGCTCACCCGGGTCAGGACCGCCTCTCGTGTGCCTGTCATCGTGATTACCTCCTCGGGGGTGCTGTCACCAGATGACTCGGGGACCGCTGCGCCCTGGTGCTCGCGGTGTGTCGATCGATCTGGATTTCGGCTGGGAAAGTCGCGACGGTCGCGGCGAACTCGTCGGACATCTCGAGATGGGTGACGTGGCCGCTGCCGTCGGGCTCGACGAACCGGGCGTCGGGCAGCGCGGCGGCCAGGATGCGGGCGACCGAACCAAGCCCGGGAGGGCTCGAGCTTCCGGCGATGACCAGCGTGGCACCGCCCTTCGACGACCTCGACGCCGCACCGACGCGGGACTGAGGCCAGACCGAGAGGAGTGCGCGCGAGCGGCCAAGCGAACCGATCCCCGACGCGCAGGGACCGCTGACTGCGGGCCAGGCCGCGCACGGTCTCGGCCGGCGCCTCACCCCGCGAACGCCGTGAGACCTCCGCCGCGGTCACGCCCAGCTCGAACAGCCGGCGCCGCAGCAGGTCGGCGAGGTCCCTGTCGCCCATCCGCGGAGACCAGGCGCGACGGCCGGACCAGGGCGACCGCGCGCCAGGCCGCGGTCCGGCAGGGCGCCGATGGGGATCGGGCGGTGCTACCTGGCGCCCGACTCCTGGCCGGCCACCTCGTGTCGCCGTGCTCGTTGAGCGAGCAGGGTCAGATGCGGGCCTCCAGCACGAGGTTGAAGGGCGTCTCCGCGGCCCGCCGGACCGCGCCGAATCCGGCGTCGTGCAGGAGCTCGGTCAGCTTCGCCTCACCTGCCTGCGCGCCGAGGGCGGTCCGGGGTTCCGCGGACATGGAGTGCGCCACGCAAATGACCGTGGAGGCCCCGTAGTAGAGCCGTCCGACCGGGTTGAGGTTGTCCTCGATCCGGTCACCGGCCATCGGCTCCACGAGGAGGAGGGTCCCGTCCTCCTTCAGGACCTCGCGGATGTGCCTGGCCGCGCTCAGGGGGTCGGGCATGTCGTGGAGGGCGTCGAAGATCGTCACCAGGTCGTAGTCCGGGCCGGGAAAGTCCGCGGCGGATGCGACCTCGAAGGAGACCCGATCAGCGAGTCCAGCCTCGACGGCCCGCTTGCGCGCGACGTCGATCGACGCGGGGTGGTAGTCGAAGCCGATGATCTGCGAGGCGGGAAAAGCCTGGCCCAGCAGCAGGGTCGAGGACCCGTGCCCGCAACCGACATCGGCCACCCGAGCCCCGGCGCTCAGCTTGGCCTCGACGCCGTCGAGGGCGGGGATCCACGCGGAGACGAGGTTCATCGCGTAGCCCGGGCGGAAGAATCGCTCGATGCCCTCGAAGAGCGCAGGGTCGTGGTCGTGCCAGGCGAAGCCGCCGCCGGTGCGGACCGCCTCGGTGATCCGCTCGATGTTCTTGGCCACCGCGACCGGACAGAGAAACGCGGAGGCCGCCTGCATCCCCGCCGTGTCCGCGAGGAGGAACGCCTGCTCCTCGGTGAGCGAGTAGCGGCCGGTGGTGGGGTCGTAGGCGACGTAACCACCGGCGGCCTGGCCGGCCAGCCACTCGCGCACGTAGCGCTCCGCGACGCGCGCCTCGGCCGCCACCTGCTCGGGGGTGGCGGGCATGGTCGTCTGCAGCGCCCGGTACAGCCCCAGCCGATCACCGAGGACGGCGTTCGAGGCGTGGTAGCTGCCGCCGACGTCGGTGACGAAGCGGCCGAGCAGTTCGTTGAGGTTGTTCTCGTCGAGGGTCATGGCAGAACCTCCTTGTGGATCCCGCGGGGCACTCGGGCCCTGGTGGTGAGGTGCTACCGCGTGGGTCCTGCCCGGGGTGTGGAGGGCTCCTCTTCTTGGAGGCGGCACCGCCTGGCAGGGACCGCCCCGTCCGGGTGCAGGAGACGGTTTCGCTGGTTGCTCACGGGGTCAAGAGGCGGAAGTAGCCGATCGGGAAGGCACGGTCTGCCCGGGTGCGGGCGAGGCGAGGCCCGTGACAGAAGACGCTCCGTCGGACAGCGGAACCGGCAGACATCCGGCGCCGCCCCGACCGCGGAGCCTGTCGGCCTGGCCCTGGCGGATCTCCCAGTGCACAAAGGGGAACGTGGCAATCCTCAACACGGTCCAGAGTCACGCCCGCAATGAGTATCCCCGCCGACCGTGCGGATCGTCCCGGTCAGCCATCGCCTACCGAGCGCGGGACATCTCGGTCGTCAGTGAGCCCTGGACGTAGGCCATCGCCTGTTGCGCGGCCGGGCCGCCCAACCTGGACGCGAGATCGGTTGGGTCGTCGTCGAAGCGCTCTCGCAACCCGCCACAGTTCGCCCTGGACATCAGGCACTCAAGCCACCCGCTCGCCGACAGCTCCTCGCCCCACCGAAGCGAGGGAGACAGAGCCCCTTGACAGACTTTCTTGTCAAGAGAACGGTGGCGTCATGCGCGAGGTCGAGGTCATCGAGAGCGCGGAGGCAGCCGCCGCCGCGCTAGATCCAGTCCGGGCCCGGCTGCTCGGCGAGCTGGCTGTCCCGTCCTCCGCCGCCGGGCTCGCGGCCCGGGTCGGCATCGCCCGCCAGAAGGTCAACTACCACCTCAAGGCGCTCGAGGCGCACGGCCTGGCGGTGCTTTCCGAGGAGCGCCGGCACGGGGGCATCACCGAGCGGGTGCTGCAGGCGTCGGCGGCGTCCTACGTCGTGTCGCCGGCGGCCGTCAGCGCTTCCGCGGCCGACCCGGACGCCAACGCCGACCACCTGTCGGCGGGCTATCTCGTCGCGCTGGCCGGTCGGCTGGTGCGCGAGGTCGGCGCCCTGGCACGCCGAGCCGGAACGTCCGGCAAGCGCCTGCCGACGCTGACCATCGACACCCGGATCGGCTTCCGGTCGGCCGCCGACCGCGCTGCCTTCGCCGACGACCTCACCGCCGCGGTGCTCGACCTGGCCGCTCGCTACCACCACGACGACGGGCGCCCGCATCGGCTCGTCGTCGCGGCCCACCCCCTTCCTGAGGAGATCGCATGAGCACGACCCCGAACGTCCCGTACCGCCTGGAGTTCAGCGTCGAGGTTCCGGGCACCCCGGAGCAGGTCTGGCAGGCCATCGCCACCGCCAAGGGCATGAGCGCCTGGTTCCTGCCGACCGAGATGGAGGAGCGCGAGGGCGGCTCCCTGCACTTCAGCATGGGCCCGGAGATGGGCTCGGACGGCCAGGTCACCGGCTGGGACCCGCCGCGCCGCATCGCGTACGAGGAGGACTGGGCCGCCCTCATGGGCAAGGACCCGGACGCCCTCAGCCCGCTGACGTCGGAGTTCCTCGTCGAGGCGACCTCCGGCGGCACCTGTGTCGTGCGCGTCACCTCCAGCGGCTTCGGCACCGGTGCCGAGTGGGAGCAGGAGTGGTGGGCCGACATGGGCACCCAGTGGCGGCCGTTCTTCGACAACCTGCGCCTCTACCTGTCGCACTTCCCCGGCCAGGAGGCCACGCAGCTCGAGGTCACCGCCTCCCACCCCGGCGACCCCGAGGCGCTCTGGTCGACCCTGCGCGATGCGCTCGGGCTGGGCGAGGAGGGCGCACCCGTCGAGGTGCGCGGCGCGTCCGGCACCGTCGAGCGCGTCGGGGAGCAGCAGGCGCTGGTCCGGCTCACCGCACCGGTGCCCGGGATGCTCAACGCCTTCACCTACGGCTACGGCGACGGCACGGCGACGGCGGGCGTGCGGGCGTACCTGTTCTCCACCGGCGCGGCGGACTACGTGCGGCGCGAGGAGCCGGCCTGGCAGGCCTGGTTGCGGGGGCTCTCCGTCCCGGCCTGATCTTCATCGCGGGAACCGGCTCCGCAGCCCATGACCGCGGACGCCGGCGAGGGGGGCCTCCGGCTGCGGAGGCTCGCGTGGACCGCGGGACGTCGCGCATCCCGGCTCCGCAGCCGAACACACCGGCGGTCAACTGGTCGACCCGACCGGTGGACCGCCGCGGTCAGGACCCGTCACGTGCCAGTCAGCACGCACTGTGCGCCAGTGACCCGATCAGGGAGGACGACATGAACAGGACGAACGACACCGCGGTCGTCGCGGGCCGGGCGTCGGGCCAGACCACCCGCCCCCACAGATTCCGCAGGCTGGTCGGCACCGGCGGCATCGCCACGCTCGGGGCGACGGCGGCCACCCCCCTCGCCGCTACGCCTGCTCGGGCAGTCGGTGTCGATTTCGAGGTGTCCCATGATGGCCGGCCGATCCCGTTGGCTGGGTTCGCCATGGTGAGAGGCTTCTTCTCGGTCGTGGGCATCGTCATCGCCGCCAACCCCTTCCGGCAACTGGCGGTCAGGCTCGCGATGGGATGTCGGCTTGTCCCGCAGCGGTCCTGCTTGCGGGACAACCCGACTCTTGCCAACTGCAGAGCTCAACCGGTTGTGTTCGCGCTGAGGACCGGAACGGTGTGACCGCTCGGGTGGCCGCGGTCGCGGTCGCGTTCCAGGGCGCGGTAGACCGTGGAGCGGGCGACGCCGAACAGGTCGGCCAGCTCGGCGGTGCTGTGCTCGCCCTGCCGGAAGAGGTTGACGAGGTGGGCCTCTTGGCGGGGGTTGAGCTTGGGCTGCTTGCCGCGCAGCTTGCCCTTGGCCTTCGCCACGCGCATACCTTCTCGGGTGCGCAGCCGAAATCAGGTCGGCCTCGAACTCGGCGACCATGGTGAGCACGTTGAACAGCAGCCGGCCGACCGGGTCGTGCGGGTCGTACACCGACCCGCCCAGACTCAGCCGGACCTGACGGCGGGTGAGCTCCTCGGCGATGGCACGGGCGTCGGGCAGGGAGCGCGCCAGCCGGTCCAGCTTGGTCACCACCAGGGTGTCGCCCTCCCGGCAGGCGGCCAGCGCCTCGCGCAGCCCGGGGCGCTCGCGGTTGGTACCGATCAGCCCGTGGTCGACGTAGATCCAACTTGGCTCGACGCCGAGGGCAAGCAGCCCGTCGCGTTGGGCGGTGAGGTCCTGGGCGTCGGTGGACACCCGGGCGTAGCCGATCAGCAGCGCCGGCATGGCGCACCTCCACAGGCAGGCCGACGCCGACGCGCCACTGCGCCGGCTCACCGGCGACGGCCGCGGCCGCTACCCGGGGACGGTGATCACCACGGACGTTCCCGGCGTGCCGTCAAGACGCCGACCACCCGAGCAGATGAACAAGTCGACACCTCAAGGGGATGCCCTACGGGACCCGGCGACTGATGCCCGGCTCGTCCCAACGTCGCCGTAGCAGATTCCCCTGACGGGATAGCGTCTCCGCCCTGCCGCCCAGGGTCTCGGTAGCCGCCGGAGTCCTCGACGACCGCGTAAGGCGGGTCGTAGAACTGCTCGGTTCACGTCCGCGCCTGCAGGGCGCGAGCGATCGCCACGGCGCGGTCACTGACCCACAGAAACAAGAAACCCACGCGGGCGGCGGTGCGGACGCATCACCCTGCCCCGTCGTGGAAGGAGCCGGCGCTGCTCGTCCCAGGAAAGGTCCGTGATCGCGAGGACAGTAGTGATCAGCGGTCCGGGAAGTCCGTGCCGACCATCACCCGCAGCGCGTTGGCCTCGAGCGCGATCCGCACGGGCGTGCGTCCGCGGATTTCGCCGTCGACGTCGAGCGCGAGCGGCGGGTCGGTCTCCAACCACACCTCGCCGGCCGTGAGGAACCGGGTGCGGGCCAGCGGCCGGCGGGGCCCGATGACCGTCTGGCGGACGGTCGCCAGGCTCAGCCGGAGCCGGTTGGCGTCGCCGAGCCGGTACACCACCAGCTGGCGGTCGTCGAGGCCGGTGTCGGGGGCGATCGCCCGGCCGGCGTGGTGGCTGCCGTTAGCGATGTTGAGCTGGTGGGTCGCGAGTTCGTGGACCTCGTCGCCGATGCGCAGGCGCGCGGTGAAGGGCCGGTGGTCGGGCAGCAGTGCGAGCGCGGTCAGCGGGTAGGCAGCCCGGCCGAGCACCCGCTTCAGCCGGTGCGGAACGTGCTGCGCGACCTGCACCGACAGCCCCAGGCTGGTCAGGTTGGCGAAGTGTTGCCCGGCCACGTGGCCGAGGTCGACGTCGGCGACCTTGCCGCCGGTGAGCACGCGCAGGGCGGCGGGCAGGCGCAGCGGCAGGCCGAGGCCGCGGGCGAAGTTGTTGGTCGTGCCGAGCGGGACCACGCCGAGGCAGACGTCGCGGTGGGCCAGCTGGTGCGCGGCCTCGCTCAGCGTGCCGTCGCCGCCGCCCACCACCACCAGGTCGGCGCCGCTGTCGGCCGCGGCGGCCAGCGCCTCGGGCAGGCCCCGAGGGTCGGCGACCGGGTGCACGTCGACGAGCTCCACGGTGGCCTGCAGCCGCCGGTGCACGGTCGCGAAGTGCCGGCGTCCCCGGCGGGACCGGACGTTGACGACCAGCGCGGTGCGGCGCCGGGCGCGGATGTCGGCGTTCAGCGCCGCCTTCGACCGCTGGTGCACAGGTCCCGTCACGACGATCTCCGTCCTCCCGGCGCGGGTGGTTGCCCCGGCAGCCTGCACCACGACGAGGGTGAGGCCGGCCAACGGTGAAGCTCCGCCGCATTCGATGACACGCCGAAGGCCGACAACCGGGTTGCGATCTGATCACCCACGCCACGGCCTGCCGACAACGACGGGGCTGCGCCACGACCTCAGCGATGGATCGCCTTCCCGTCGCAGACGGCCGTCAACGAGCCGCTGCGGAGCGGGTCGACCCGCAGAATGACGCTGCCTCGGCGACGTTCAAGGGGTCGGAGCAGCCAGCCCGTCGGTGTCTCTCGGAGGATGCGCGTACGGCACACCATCCCCTGGGTCGTCAACCGATCTCGGCCGTCGCTGCTGCCGGTGGTGAAACAGACCCTCGCGCGGAGATCTGCTGCACGCCCCAGCCGTTCCCGTCCGGGTCGCGGAAGAACACGAACCCGACGTTGTCGAGTGCCGTCCCGCCCCGGCGCAGCGCATCCGCGTCGCCGCCCAACACCTGGATCTCGCTGACCTCGACTCCGCGCTCGACGAGCTGCGCGTGTGCCTCAGCGATGTCCGGGACGACCAGCTGGAGGCCCTGGAGGGAGCCTGGAGGCATGTGCGGAACGACACCCTCGCCGATCACGATCGAGCAGCCGGAGCCCGGCGGCGTCAGCTGGACGAGCCGGTTGCCCGGGCCTGGAGGGCTGATGTCGTGGTCGAGGGTGAAGCCCAGCTTGTCGGCGTAGAAGGCCTTGGCTCGGTCGACGTCGGCCACCGGCACGACCACGACCTCCAACGTCCAGTTCATGTGCAACTCCTCGATCCGCTCCTCTGGAGTAGTCCTGCCAGCACAGACCCGTCGCCGTACGACAACTCATCGGTGCGCTCGTCATGCACCTCGGTGCCGTCCGCAAGGCAAACCCGCTGCGGCTCCTCGCGGTCAGGCCGACGTTAGTGAATCGGATCGTCCTGCAAGCCGGCCCTCGCGGACAAACCGATCACAATCCGCATGGTCGATCGCGAGATGCCAAGAACCCTCCCTCGCGGGACCGCCTCGCCTTCGGTGCGGGTGATGGTGCCGGGGCTTGCCGCGAGGTGACTTCCCACCTCTGCGGCGCCAGGTCATGAGAACCCTGTTGCTCGGCGCGACCCCGACGCGTCAGGCTCGCTACGTGCAGCAGCTCCTCTTCCTCTAGGGCCGGCCCAGGCCGCACCTCCCGACGCTCGACGTCCTGGGGGTGCGCCCGCGTGCCCCGCGCCGCCCGTCCGGGCGTCGCGTCCCCTTGAGGAAGGACTGTCCCGTGCACCTCCTGATGGTTGGCACCACCGCACCGAGCCACGTCTACCCCGGCCTCGCCGTCATCGCCGAGCTCGTCCGCCGCGGTCACCGCGTCACCTATGCCGTCGGGGAGCGCCTCGCCCGGCTGGTTGCGCCTACGGGCGCCGACGTCCTTGCGCACCGCTCGCTGCTGCCCACTGCGGACGAGCACTGGCCACAGGACGTGGCGCAGGCGCGCCACGTGTTCCTCGACGAGCAGGCGGCGGTGCTGCCCCTGCTGGAGGAGCAGGCCAGGCCCAATGCGGTGCTCTACGACATCGGCGGCTATGCCGGTCGCGTGGCCGCGCGCCGCTGGGACGTCCCCGCCGTGCAGCTGAGCCCCGCGTACGTCGCCTGGGACGGCTACGAGGAGGACATGGCCGAGCACGAGGCGGCGGTGGCGGCCGGCCCCAGCGGGCGGCGGTTCGCCGCGGCACTGCGGGAGTGGCTCGACGCGCACGGGGTGACCGACGACGGTGAGGCGTTCGTGGGCCGGCCGTCGGCGTGCGTCGTCCTGGTGCCGCGGGTGCTGCAGCCGCACGCGGACCGGGTCGATCCCGACCGCTACGTCTTCGCTGGACCGTGCCCCGACCCGTCGCGGCTGACCGGCTGGGCGCCACCATCCGGTGATGACCGGCCGCTGGTCTACGTCGGCCTGGGCACGGCCTACACCGATCGCCCTGACCTCTACCGGCTGTGCCTGCAGGTCCTGGGCGAGGACCACCGCGTGGTCCTCGCCAGCGGCAAGGTCGACCCGGCCGACCTCGGCCCGCTGCCGCGGGGAGCGGTGGTGGCACGGGTGCAGCCGCAGATGGACGTCCTGGCGCACGCCGACCTGTTCGTCACTCACGCGGGCATGGGCGGCGCGGGAGAGGCCCTCTGGTACGGCGTGCCGACGGTCGCCGTCCCGCAGGCGGTCGACCAGTTCCTGAACGCCAAGACCCTCGAGCGCATCGGTGCGGGCGTCCAGTTGGCGGCCGTCGAGCCGGCCGCGCTGCGCTCGGCCGTCGCCGCCGCGCGCGCCTGCGCACGCCGGGCGCGGGCGCTGCGGGACCAGGTGCGCGCCACCGGTGGGTCCGGCCCCGCGGCCGACGCCGTCGAACGCCTCGCCACCGGCTGACTCACGACGCTCGAACCGCAACCTGTCCAAGGGCAGCGGGGTGCGGCGGGCTCGACCTGTGCGATGCGCCCGCCGTACCCCGCACCGCCCGGCTGCGCCCTCGACTGGCAGCGCGTGCAGCTGGCCGCGCACCGCCTGCGCATGTGAGCCACCCCTACTGAGCTGCTAGGCCGACCACCAAGGGCGCCCCGAGCAGGATCCCCTTGCGGTGATCACCCGACCAGCGCGCACGGCGCTTCCTTCGGTTCGGGGGTCTCCGACGCCCCCATCCACACAGTCCTGGCCGCTCTCAACAACCGGCTCTCTTCCGGCTGCAGGGGGTCGGGGGAAGGGTGGGCCGCAGGCCCATCCCGAAGGGACGCTTAGCGCCCCATCTGTGGAGGGGCCCCGGGTCAATTGGTCCATTTCTGCTGCCCCCGGCAGCTGCGGTTCGTGCCGGCCCGGAGCGCGGTCAAGGTGGAGCGCCCCACTGCACGAACGACCTTGACCGCGGCGAGGACCGGCACACCATGACCGCGGCCGGGGCAGGGTCAGCGTGGCGGGTCGATGCGCGGCTCCCGGTCCGGCGGCGTGCCGGTGATCGCAAGCTCAGGGGTGCGGTGCGCGGGCGCCCGGCCTCGTCTCGGTGCGCGCAGTCAGGTCGGGGCGGCTGCGGCGACATGATGATCTCTGGGGTGTCCCGCGGGGACGGGCGGCCGCGCCGTGGTCCATGTCGTGACCGTGGTCCATGTCGTGACCGTGGCCCATGTCGTGACCGTGGCCCATGGCGTGACCGTGGCCCATGGCGTGACCGGCGGCGCCCCCGGCCGGGGCGGTCGTCATCAGCTTCATGCCGCACTTCGGGCAGCGCCCCGGCTGGTCGCTCACCACCTCGGGGTGCATCGGGCAGGCGTGCGTCACCGGTCCGCCGCCGGGGCCGCGCCCGGGTCGTCCATCTCCGCGACGATGGCGAGCACCTCATCCGGCGGCGCGGCCAGCCACGCGTCGAGCTGCTCGCGCTCGGCCACCAGTTCCGGTGCCGTGCGCAGCACCTCGAACTGCTCGGTCAGCGGCGGCTCCGCGAGCTCACCGGTGACGGTGATCGCCGCCAGCCGGTAGGTCCGGTTCGGGGTGCGATGCTCCAGCGCGAACTCGCCCGGTCGGTCGAACAGCACGTCCACGACCGCTCGCTCCGACGGGGCCAGCACCACGTCGGCGATGAACTCCTCGCGCTCCACCCGGCCGCTGTCCCCGCCGACGAGCTTCATCCGGGCTCCGGGCACGCCGACCCGGAAGACGCGGCTGTTGGCGGTGTTGGTCAGCCAGGGCCGGACGACCTCGCCGGCCCTCGCGGCGAACGCCGGGGCGGTCTCGCCGCCGGTGAGCATCAGGTTGCCGTAGCGGCCCATCGCCGCGTAGTTGGTCTCGGTGCGGCTGAACGGGGCGATCACGCCGTCCTCGAGCAGCAGGTCGTCGAGGGTCAGCACCACGTCGCGGTGCGCCGGTGGCCAGTAGTCCGGCTCGGCGGGATCGACCAGGATGCTGCCGTAGAGGCCCAACTCCTGGGTGACGTCCTCGCGGATGTGCGGGTGGTACCAGTACAGGCCCGGGTCGGGGAACTGGATGCGGTAGGTGAACTCGCCGCCCGGCGGGATCGGCGCCCGGGTCTCGTGCGGCACCCCGTCGTAGCGGTTCTCCAGGCGGAGCCCGTGCCAGTGCACGGTGGTGTCCAGGTCGGTGCCGTTGGTGACGTGCACGACGATCTCCGAGCCCTGCCGGACCTTCAGCGTGGGACCGGGGATCGAGCCGTTGTAGCCGAGCATCCGCGCACCGTCGTGTCGCCCGTCGCTTGGCGACCGGAGCGGGCCGCAGCCGCAGTTCGTCGCCGGGGCCCAGCACGAGCAGCTCGGGCCGGGTGGCCTCCGGCAGGTCGGTGGTGTCGGTGGGGAAGGTGTCCACGGGAGGTCCTCCAGCACGTGGAGCGTGCGGGTCCTCAGCCGCAGCGGGCCGGGGCGGTGAGGGAGAGCCCGCCCAGGGGCAGCGGCGCAGCGGGCCCGCGGTCTCCTGGGTGGGGCGTCGTCGTCATGAGCTCGGTGGTCATGGCGCCTCCAGGGCGGGGTGCCAGTCCAGCCCCGTCGGGGCGGACCGTCCAGATGCCTCCGGCACGGCCCCGCCGGCTGAGTCGCGACCCGGTCCCGCAGCAGGCGGTGTCGCAGCAGCTCAGGCGTCGGGTCCGGCGGACCCCGCTGCGTCAGTCCGGCGGGGAACCGGTACGCACGGCCTGGACGACGTCGTCGATGGCGCGCACCGACAGCTGCGCACCGCCCGGCTCGTCGAGCAGGCCCGCATGCGTGGCGTTGGCGAAACGATGACTGCTGTTCGTGGACAGCGCGGCCATCCGCTCCTGGGCGGCCGTCCGCTGCGGATCCGAGTCGTGTCCGGCGGCCGTCACCACCACCAGCGGCGTGTCCCCGAGGAGGCTCGTCAGCGCCTGGGCCTGGGTCAGCAGGGCGGGCAGGGTGGCGACCTCGTCGCGGGTGTTGCGCGCGCCGCGGGGGCTGGAGGAGAACGCCTGCACCTGTCCCGCGGCCGGCTCCGGGAGAGCGGACCAGAAGGAGGTCGGCAGCAGCCGCCCGATGCCGAGGCGCGCGAGGCTGGGCACCAGCGCGACCGCGCTGGGCGGACCGGCGGAGACCGCACCGGAAGCGGTGGCCCGGTAGGGGTCGGTCGCGTCGAGCAGGACCATCCCGGCCACCTGGTCGGGGTAGCGGGCGGCGTAGGTCATCGCGTGGTCGCCGCCGATCGAGTGCCCGACCAGCACGTAGGGGCCGTCCTCGCCGGCGCGGCGCAGCAGGATGTGCAGATCGGCGGCGGCCTGCAGCCCGTCCCGCTCGGAGGGCGCGTCCTCGCTCCAGCCCTGCCCGGCGCGGTCGTAGGCGCACACCCGGGTGCTGCCTGCAACGACGGGGGCGATGCGGGCCCAGTTCGCGGACGTTGCGCCGAGTCCGCTCTGCAGGACGACAGTGGGGCCGCCCGAGCCGGTGCAGTGCAGGTGCAGCCGGTAGCCGCCGACGTCGTAGGACTGCCCGGGCATGGGGTGGGCGCGCTGGTCGGCGGCCAGCCCGACCGTCTCCACCGCACCGCCGACGGCCGCGAGGGCCATGACCGCCACGACCGGGTAGAGCAGCCAGCGGCCGCTGCCGACGGCCAGGGAGCGGCGGACGCGGACGCCCAGCCAGACGGCGAGCGCGAGCAGCACCGGAGGCCACACCCACCCAGCGGCGGTCAGCACCCGGTCGTCCGGCGTCAGGACCAGCAGCCCCAGCCCGGCCACTGCCAGGGCGGCGGCCGGAAGCCAGGCCCACCGCTGCGGCTGGTCGGTCATCCGGGCCGACAGCGCCGCCAGCACGGCCCAGCCGGCCGCGAAGCCGAGCAGTGCCGAGCCGGTGATGACGGGCTCGGGTGCACCGGCGAACACGATCAGGGGGAGTCCGGCGGCGAGGACCGCCCCGGTCACCAGCGAGCCGGCGATGATCCGCCGGATGGGACCGCGGCGGGATCGGCAGCCGGTGGTGGGCACGGCGGGTGCGGCGGTCGATGCGGTGGTCATCGTGCGGCCCTTCGTCGGGTTGGGTGGACGGCTGGGGCTGAGCCTGGGTGGCGGCCGCGCCGCTCGACCCGGTGGTCTCGCCCGGTCCTCAGGACAGGAGGGGGAGGTCGGCCGTGATCGCGACGGCGATGAGTCCGGCGGCGACGAAGTCGACGGCGGCGCAGAACGGCGGCCACCAGCGGGTGCCGGCGACGAAGCCGGTGCGGTGCTGCCACATGTCCTTGAGGCCGTGGCCGGCCAGGCCGGCGACGATCAGCCAGGCCGATCCGGTCACCGCCGCCGCGGCGACGACCACGAAGGCCGACGCGACGGCCGTCTCGACGGCGAGGACGTGTCGGCGCCCGTCGGCGACGGCGAAGCCGATGTAGACCGTGGCGAACAGGGCGAGCCCGAGGGCGTAGACGGTCCCGGAGTCCAGCCAGAAGAAGGCGAACGGGGAGGCGGCCTGGAGGACGCCGATGACGACGCCCCACGCCACTGGTGTGCGCAGGCTGCGGCGATCGGAGCGGGCTCGGAGAGCGGCGGTGCTGGTCATGACGAACTCCGGCTGAGGCGGTGGGCGGTCTCGGGTCTGTGGTCGAGGTCGTCGGGGACCGGACGTCCTCGGATCGGTGATGTCGCCGGGTCTGCTCACCGGATGGCCCGGTCGGGGACGCAACGGGTGTCGACGTGTCAGCGCACGTCCTCGACGGGCCGGAGCAACACGGCCGGCACCATCCCCGGCACGGTCGGCAGGTGGGTCCGACCGAGTACGGCGTACTCGCCGATCTCCCCGGCCCACGACGGCACCAGCAGCGCGACGAAGGCAGGTGGCTCACAGCGGACGCCTCCGCCGTCTCTCGCCACCGGTGACCACGGAGCCGCATCCAGGTCGCCAGCCGGATCGTCTATGTGCCCCGGGTCGGTGCCCGGCACGTGGCGGCGGAGGCGAGGGTGTGCGTGTGCGTGTGCGTGGTCATGGCACGGATGGTTCGCGTGGCCGACGCCACGCAGACGTGCCGAAGGTCATGGTCCGGGTCACCGTCTGGCCTGAGCTGCCGGCCCCCTCCCGAGCGTCCGCTGCGGCCACGGAAGTGGTGGTGCGCATCGTGGGTGCGCTGCAGTCGAGGCCGGTGCGGTCGGCGCCGTGCTGGCCGGTCGCGAGGCAGAACGCGCGGCGGTCACGGCCTTGCTCGACGCCGCCGGCTCTTGACCTCCAGAGGCACGGAGGCGGGGACCGAGCGCTGCACCGGGATCCCACGGGAGACGTGGGACGAGCGAGTCCCACCTCCCTGCCACCTCAACGTATAGCGCACCCGGGGGCTTGCGGCAAGACCCTGGCCTTGCCGCAGACTCGTCGGGCCGAGGCCGGGACCTGCGGAGACGACCCCTCGCGGCGTGCGTGCGGGGACGCCGGTCCGGGCGCCCCGTCCAGCGCAGTGGGCGCCGACGGCCTCAGATCGGAGCCGATGACGTGACCCCCGTGACCACCAGCGCGTTCGACCTCCCCGACACCCTCGCCCACAAGGCCGACCCGGCGCTGATCGCCGCCGACGAGCAGCACTTCGCCGCCATCGCGGAGAGCCTCCAGCAGACCGTCGCCGACCTGTCCGACCGCCTCGACGCCGAGCGCCGGGCGCCCGGCGGCACCGGGCAGGAGGCGCTGGACCGCGACCTGGAGGTCCACCGGCTGACCGCCCGCCTGCGCGCCCTGCGCCGCTTCGGCCTGGACCTGTGCCTCGGACACATGGTCGGCGCCGACGGTGCCGAGCCCGTGTACGTCGGACGACTCGGTCTCACGGACGGCGCGGGTCGACGGCTGCTGCTGGACTGGCGCTCCCCCGCGGCTGAGCCGTTCTTCGGGGCGACCCACGCCGACCCGATGGGTCTGGCCAGCCGGCGCAGGTACCGCTGGACCCGCGGCCGGCTCACCGACTACTGGGACGAGGTGTTCGACCCGGACGGGTTCGCCGGGCACGCCGCCGCGCTCGACGACCAGTCCGCGTTCATCGCCAGCCTGGGCGGTAACCGGTCGGCGCGGATGCGCGACGTCCTCGGCACCATCCAGGCCGACCAGGACGCCATCATCCGCGCGGGGTCCCGCGGCGCGCTCGTCGTCGACGGCGGTCCGGGGACGGGGAAGACCGTCGTCGCGCTGCACCGCACCGCCTACCTGCTCTACGCCGACCCCCGCCTCGGCCACCGGCGGGGCGGCGTGCTGTTCGTCGGTCCGCACCAGCCCTACCTGGCCTACGTCTCCGACGTCCTCCCCAGCCTCGGGGAGGAGGGCGTGCAGATCTGCACGCTGCGCGACCTCGTCCCCGAGGGCGCCGCGGCGGCGGTCGAGACCGACCCCGAGGTGGCCCGCCTGAAGTCGTCCGCGCGCCTGGTCGAGGCGATCGAGGCGGCCGTCCGGTTCTACGAGGAGCCGCCGGCCCGGGGGACGACGGTCGAGACCCCCTGGACCGACGTGGAGCTGAGCACCGACGACTGGGCGGAGGCGTTCGAGGCCGCGGAACCCGGCACCCCGCACAACGAGGCGCGCGACCAGGTCTGGGAGCAGCTGCTCACCATCCTGGTGGACGCACACCAGGACGACGACGTCCCGGCGGACCTGGTCCGCACCGCGCTGCTGCGGGACGGCGAGCTGCGCGCCACCTTCGACCGCGCCTGGCCGCTGCTCGAGGCGACCGATCTCGTCGGGGACCTGTGGTCGGTCCCCGCGTACCTGCGCCGGTGCGCACCCTGGCTCGGCGCCGAGGAGGTCCGGGCGCTGCAGCGCGACGACCCGCAGGCCTGGACGGTGTCCGACCTGCCACTGCTGGACGCCGCGCGGCAGCGGCTCGGCGACCCCCGGGTGGAACGGCGGAGGCGCCGGGAGGAGCTCGTCACCGCCCGGGAACGCGAACGCATGGCCGGCGTCATCGACGAGCTCATCGCGGCCGACGACTCCGAGCTGCTGCTGATGACGAGCCTGCGCCACGCCGACCTCCGGGACGCCCTGGTCGACGAGGCCGCCCTGCCCCGCGCCGACCGTGACCAGCTCGCCGGCCCGTTCGCACAGGTCGTCGTGGACGAGGCCCAGGAGCTGACCGACGCGGAGTGGCAGGTGCTGCTGCGCCGCTGCCCCTCCCGCAGCTTCACCGTCGTGGGGGACCGGGCCCAGGCCCGGCACGGCTTTCCGGAGTCGTGGCGGGAACGGCTCGAGCGGGTCGGGTTCGACGACATCCGGCTCGCCTCGCTGAGCACCAACTACCGGACGCCGGAGGAGGTCATAGCGGCGGCCGAGCCGGTCATCCGGGCCGTGCTCCCGGACGCCAACGTGCCGACCTCCATCCGCAGCACCGGCGTCCCCGTCGTCCACGGACCCGTCTCGGAGCTCCACGACGTCCTCGACACGTGGCTCGCCGCGCACGCCGAGGGGATCGGCTGCGTCATCGGCGACCCCACGTTTCCGGGGACCGCCCGCGTCCGGTCGCTGACCCCGGAGCTGGCGAAGGGGCTCGAGTTCGACCTCGTCGTGCTCGTCGACCCCGAGGCGTTCGGCGAGGGCGTCGAGGGGGCGGTCGACCGCTACGTCGCGATGACGCGGGCGACCCAGCAGCTGGTCGTCCTCACCAGCCCCTGACACGGGGCGCACCACGGTGGCTCGGGTCGGGCCGGCTCCACTCTCGTGCCAGGCTCCCGGCATGGCCTTCGACCTCCACCGCGCCGACGGTGAAGTGCTCCGCTTCGGCAACGACGCCCGCTTCAGCTTCACCGCCACCGGTCACCTCGTCGTGTACGACGCCCGGGGCAACAAGACGTTGTTCAGCCACCACAGCTGGAACTGGCTGGAGGAGCCGGTCCCCCCGCCCGCAAAGTGACCGACCTCGCCGGGCAGCCGCCTCCGCGCCCACGCGGGTGCCAGGTCGGGCTCGCCCGGGTCGCGTGCGAGGCTCGGCGGGTCCCCGAGGAGAGGTGGCCGCGTGCCGTCCGAGACCGAGACCGCCGCCCGGGTGGGCGCCGTGCTCGACATCCCGCTCAACCGGTTCCTGGGCGTGCGGCTGCGTGACCCGGCCGACCCCGCGGCCGGCCTGTGGTTCCCGGTCGGCGCGTCGGCGCAGAACCAGGCGGGGGTGCTGCACGGCGGCGTGGTGACGACGCTGCTCGACACCGCTAGCTACCTGGCGCTGCTCCCCCGGCTGTCCGACACCGAGCACGCGGTCACCCACGACCAGACGGTGTCGCTGCTGCGGCCGGTGGCCGCGGACGCGCGGGTGGACGTCACCGCCACCGTGCTGCGCCGCGGCCGCGCGGTCGCCTTCATGCGCGCCGAGGCCGTGGTCGACGGCGAGCTCGTCGCCACGGCCCAGGTCACGAAGAGCGTCGTCCGCCTCGGGTGATCACCACAGCGACATCGAGCGGCGGAAGATGCCGGCGATGTCGTCCTCGGTGACCTCGCGGGGGCAGGTCGCCAGCAGCCGCTGCTGCTTCATCGTGCCCTCGACGAGGTCGGGGACGTCGTCCTCGCCGAAGCCGACCGCCCCCACGCCGTTGGGGATGTCGATGTCGCGCATCAGGTCGGTCAGGACCATGGGCAGGAAGTCGACCGCCTCGGTCGGGATCCCGGCGTTCGGCGCCAGCAGCTGGGCCGCCCGCACGTGCCGCTCCGGGGAGGCCTCGAAGGTGAACCGGAAGGCCTCGGGAGCGGTCAGCGCCACCGACATCCCGTGCGGGACCATCGGCTCGCCGGCCGGGTAGTCCTTGGGGTGGAAGTCCTTCACCTGCCCGGCGATGGGGTAGGCGTTGGCGTGCGGGATGTGGACGCCGGCGTTCCCGAAGCCCATGCCGGCGAAGGTGGCCGCCATGGCCATGTCCGAGCGGGCCTGCTCGTCGTCCCCGTGCCGGACCGCCCGCCGGAACGAGCCGGCCAGCAGGGTGAGCGACTTCTCCGCCCACATGTCCGAGATGGGGTTCGAGCCGCAGTAGGGCACCCGCTTGTCCGGCGTCTTGTGCTCGTAGGTCGTGTACCAGCGTGCCGTGTAGCTCTCCAGGGCGTGACACAGGATGTCCATGCCTGACGCGGCCGTCACCCCGGCCGGCTGGGTCATGGTGAGGACCGGGTCGATCACGGCCAGGGTCGGGCGCAGCATCGCGTGGCTGATGCCGGTCTTGACCCGCGCCGAGATCACGTCCATGACGCAGATCGTGGTGCTCTCCGAGCCGGTGCCCGTCGTCGTCGGGACGGCGATCAGCGGCTTGAGCGGCTGCGACGGCGCCTGCCCCTTCCCGACCGGCACGTTGACGTAGTCCAGGAGCTCGCCGGGGTTGGTCGTCAGCAGGTCGATCGCCTTGGCGGTGTCGATGCTGGAGCCGCCGCCGACCGCGACGAAGGCGTCCCACGGCCCGGTCGATCGGGCCTCCTCGATCGCGGCGGTGAGGCTGAGGTCGGTCGGCTCGACGTGCACGCCGTCGTACACGCGCGCCTCGATGCCGAACTGCGCCATCTGGTCGGCCACCCGCTGCGGGATGCCGGTGGCCGCCAGTCCGGCGTCGGTGACCACCAGCACCCGCTCGACGCCGTACCGGCTCAGGTCGAACCCGATCTCGTCGGAGGCCCCGTGCCCGAACTTCAGCAGCGGCGCCCCGTAGGTGAAGACGGACTCCGGATGGGCGGGCGAGACGGTGGTCATGACGTCCCTCTCTCGGTCGGGCGGTGCGGCTGCGCGGCGTTGCGCCGAATGTTGCACGTGCTTGTGGTCCGCACCACACCGACGGGATAGTCCACGGCACCGTTCCGTCCGCTTCCCGGCGGTTCCCTTCCCAGCCCAGGAGATACCGTGACCGACGCGCCCCCCACCGCCCCCGCCCTCGACGACCTGCTCGCCGGCGCGCCGTCGAACTGGGGCAAGTGGGGTCCGGACGACGAGGTCGGCTCCCTGAACTACCTGGGCCCCGAGCAGGTGCTCGCCGCCGTCCGGCTGGTCAGCTCGGGCAAGGTGTTCACCCTGCAACGGCTCATCGGCGACCCGAAGGGCGACCCGGTGTGGCCCGGCCGAGCCCCCGCCGAGCGGACTCAGATCCTCGACGAGTCGACCTGGGACTCCCCCGACGCGCCGCAGTACCCCGGCGGCCTGCACTACGCCGACGACAAGATCAACGCCTTCCTGCAGGGCTCGACGCAGTACGACGGGCTGGGCCACGTCTGGTACGGCGGGCAGCTCTGGAACGGCTACGACGCGCGCACCACCGTCGGCGGCATGGACAAGGCCAGCGTCGAGCCGATCGCCCGGCGCGGCGTCGTCGGCCGGGCCGTCCTGCTGGACGTGGCGCGCTTCCGCGGCAAGGACACCCTCGACAAGGGCGAGACCTTCACGCACGAGGACCTGCTGGCCTGCGCGGAGGCGCAGGGCGTGCAGATCCAGCAGCGGGACATCCTGGTCGTCCGGACCAACTTCCTGCAGCTGTTCTTCGAGCAGGGCGAGGCCTTCTACGAGGGCTTCAACGAGCCCGGCCTGGTCTACAGCCCCGAGTTGGTGCAGTGGTTCCAGGACATGGAGATCCCCAACCTGGTCACCGACACCATCGCCAACGAGGTGACCGCCGACCCGAACAACGGCGTCGCCCTCGTCCTGCACAACGCGCTCATGCGCAACCTCGGGGTCACCTTCACCGAGATCACCGACCTCGAGGAGCTGGCCGCCGACTGCGCCGAGGACGGGCAGTACGCCTTCCTCTACGTCGCCGCCCCGCTCAAGGTCGCCCAGGGCAGCGGCTCCCCCGTCAACCCCGTCGTCATCAAGTAGGACTGCCGTGAGCGACTACGACGAACGGCCCTGGCTCGCCCTCTACGGCGACCAGCCGGCCGACTACGAGATCGAGTTCGACGACGCCCTGAGCATGTTCCGCGCGGGGCTCGCCCGGGACCCCTCGGGCGACGCGCTGCGGTACTTCGACGGCGTGATCGGCCGCCGGGAGCTCGACGAGCTCAGCGACGCCCTGGCCGCCGGCCTGCTGGCCAACGGGTTCGCCGCCGGTGACCGGCTGGCCGTCTACCTGCAGAACGTCCCGCAGTTCGTCGTCGCGATGGTCGCCACCTGGAAGGCCGGCGGCGTCATGGTGTCGATCAACCCGATGAGCCGGTCCCGCGAGCTCTCCTACCTGCTCAAGGACTCCGGGGCCACGGTGCTGCTGTCCCTGGAGTCGTTGTACGACCAGGTCGCCCGCGACGTCGTGCCCGACACCGGCGTCCGGCTGGTGCTCACCACCAGCGAGCTGGACTTCCAGACCCGGGACGACGAGCGGCTGTTCGCCGGGGTCACCCGGCAGCGGCACGAGGGAACGACGGACCTCGGCGAGTTCCTGGCCGAGCACCGCGGGCAGACCCCGCCGCCGGTGCAGCTGGGCCCCGACGACGTCGCCTTCCTGACCTACACCTCGGGGACGACGGGGGTGCCCAAGGGCGCCATGAACACCCACCGGAACGTCGTCTTCACCGCGCAGGTCTACCGCGACTGGACGCACGCCGGGCGGGACGGCGCGATCTTCGGCATCGCCCCGCTGTTCCACATCACCGGGCTGATCGGGCACATCGCGGTCAGCATGCTGGTCCCGGCGCCGCTGGTGCTGGCCTACCGGTTCGAGCCGCAGGTGGTCCTGGACGCCTTCCTCGAGCACCGGCCGGCGTTCACCATCGGCGCGATCACCGCGTTCAGCGCCCTGCTCAACGCGCCGGGGGTCACCCGGGACCACTTCGCGTCGTTCACGTCGATCTACTCCGGCGGCGCCCCGATCTCGCCGGCCGCGGAGCGGCGGTTCCTCGAGGCCACCGGGAAGCAGGTGCACAACGCCTACGGCCTGACCGAGACGACCTCGCCCATGACGGTCACGCCGTTCGGCACGCCGTCGCCGGTCGACCCGGCGTCCGGCGCGCTCTCGGTCGGCGTCCCGACGCCCAACACGGTGGTGCGCATCCAGGACGACGACGGCAAGGACCTCCCGCTCGGCGAGGTCGGCGAGATCGTCGCCGACGGGCCGCAGGTGGTCGCCGGCTACTGGGGCAAGCCCGAGGAGACCGCCGCCAACCTGCCCGGCGGCGCGCTGAAGAGCGGCGACGTCGGCTTCATGACCCCCGAGGGCTGGGTTTTCATCGTCGACCGCAAGAAGGACATGATCAACGCGTCGGGCTACAAGGTGTGGCCGCGCGAGGTCGAGGACGTGCTCGCCGAGCACCCGGCGGTCCGCGAGTCGGCGGTCGTGGGGGTCCCCGACGAGAGGCGCGGGGAGACGGTGAAGGCCTTCGTCAGCCTGGTGCCCGGCGCGAGCGCGACGCCCGACGAGCTGATCGCCCACTGCAAGGAGCGCATGGCGGCCTACAAGTACCCGCGCAGCGTCGCGCTCGTCGACGAGCTGCCCAAGACCGTCACCGGCAAGATCCTCCGCCGCGAGCTGCGGGGGACCTGACCGGCCGCCGCCGGGGCCGATCGCGCGGAGGACGCACGGCCGCGGCTCCCGGGCGCACCGCCGCGGCGGCCGTCGGGCCGGGTCCCACCGACCCGGCCCGACAGAGGGACGAGGATGGCCGGGTGCCTCGCGTCCCGGCCCCCTCCCGGCGCCTCCCGCGCGGCGTGACGTGGGGGCTCCTCCTCGCGTGGGCGCTGCACGACGCGGAGGAACTGGTCACCATGCCCGGCTGGGCCGACCGGGCCCGGCCGCGCCTGGAGCGCACGCTGCCCCGGGTCCCCGCGCGGGTCTGGGACCGCACGGCGGTCTCCCGTCCGCACGCGACCGTGGCCATCGGCCTGGTGGGCTCGTGCATCGCCGCGGCGTCGGCCCGGGGCGCGCGCACCGACGGTGCCGACCCGCTGTTCCAGGCCACCCTCGCCGGCTTCGGGTGGCACGCCGTCCCGCACGTGGCCTCCGCCGTGCTCACCCGGGGCTACACGCCCGGCGGGCTGACCGCCCCCACGGTCGTCGCACCGTTCGTGCTCTGGGCCCGGTCGAGGCTCCGTGCCGCCGGGGTCCCGGCGGCACGCACTCCCCCGGCGGTGGCACTCCTCGGGCCGCTGCTCGTCCCCGGGGCGCACCTCGCGGCGTCCGGCCTGCTCCGGCTCACCGGACGACGGGCCGGCCCCGGCCGCCGTCCCGCGCCGGTCGCGGGGAGGTCGACTCGGCACCCCTGACCGCACCAGGATGCGCCCGTGGACGACGACTGGGACGACTCGGTGTCGATGCGGCTGGCCGCCCTCGCCCTCGACCGGGGCCGACTGACCGACGACCTGGTGACGGCGTTGGCGGTGCGCGGCACCCTGCTGGTCGACCTCGCGCTGCGCGGCCGGGTGCGGGAGACCGAGGACGCCGTGGAGTTCGACGACCCGCCCACCGGTTTCGCACCCGCCGACCGGCTGCTCGCGGAGGGCGCCGAATCGCTGACCGACCTGCTCCGCCGCGGCCCGGTCGACCAGCAGGACCTGGCCGCCGAGCACGTGCGGCGCGGCTCGTGGACGGTGCGCCGCCAGCTGCTGGGCACCCGCTACGAGGACACGCGCGCCGACCGCACGGCCGCCGACGAGCAGGCCCTCGAGCAGCCGCAGCGGCAGGGGTGGACGCCCGAGGACGCCGCCCTCGCCGCGGTCGCCGGCACCCTCGGCCTGCTGGACTCGCCGCGGGCACGCGCCCACGAGGAGCTCCTCGCGCGCACCGGGCCGGTGCGCTGGCTGGTCGACCTGGTCGTCGACGAGGTCGACCGGGCGATCACCCGCGGGAGGTTCATGAGCGGCGCGTACGGCGCGGCCGGCTTCGCCGACGGCACGCCGGGCTGACCGCGCGCCGGGCCACTCCCCGGACCGGGCCGGTGCCGCGGCTCGACGGGCGCAGGTGGCCGGGCCGTCGCAGGATGGCACGTGCCCATCGACCACACCGCCACGTTCCCGGCCGGTCCGGACGACGTCCTCGCCGTCCTCACCGACGAGGCCTTCCTCCGCGACTACGCACAGGCCCTCGGCGCGCGACTCGAGTCGGCGGAGAGCACCCCGGACGGCGAGGGCCCGCGCACCGCGCTGCGGCTCGTCGTCCCGACGCTGGGCGTCCCGGGGGTGTTCACCCGCTTCGTCGGCCGCGAGGTCGCCGTGGCCGACCGGCGCAGCTGGGCGTCCGACGGCGACGGCGGGCACCGCGGCGTCCTGCAGGTCGAGTCCCGCATCCTCGGCCGGACGGCGGCGGTGCGCGGCGAGCGCCGGCTGCGGCCGACCGCCGGAGGCACCCGCTCGACGGTCACCGGGGAGGCCGAGGTGGACGCTCCGGTGGTCGGGCGGCAGGCCGAGGCCGCCGTCCGCGAGCTGGCGATGGTCGTGCTGCGCCGCGAGGACGACGTGCTCCGCCGCTGGCTGGGCTCCCCCGACTGAGAAAGGACCTCCCTGCCCCGCCCCTCGGCCCCCTCCCGGGTACCGCCGCGAGCTTGCGAGTGGTGGGGGGGAGGGGGTCCTTCTACTGCAGGTAGCCCGTCCTGCCAGCCCTCGCAGGGTCGGGGTGACGCCCGGTGGTCAGCCGAGCGGTGTCCGGCCCGTCAGGGGCCGCTGAAGTCGGCCGCCGCGCCCCGGAAGCGCCGCCGCTTCGCCCGCACCCGCTCCCCGCCGGCCCGGCGGCGCAGGTGCAGCCGTTCCCGGTGCGCCTCGGGCGAGTGGACCACGGTGACCGGGCACTCCGCGTGCAGCGCGCACTGCATGCTCGTGGACCCGAGCAGCATGCTGGAGAACCCGCCGTGCCCCCGGCTGCCGACCACGAGCAGGTCCGCACCGGCGGACTCCCGGATCAGCGCGTCCGCCGCCGAGCCGAGGACGGCCGTCACGTGGATCTCCGGGTGCGGCTCCGGGACCTCGCGGAGCACCTCGGCGATGGTCGTCTCGGCCCGCTGCCGCGCCACCGCCTCGGCCTCGTCGTAATGGAAGTTGCCGATCGCGTCGAAGTCCATCCAGGCCTCCGGCGGGCGGTGGGAGATGACCGCCTCGACGGGCACGCCCCGGCGGACGGCGTCCTCGACGGCGAAGCGCAACGCGGCCCGCGCCCCGGCCGACCCGTCGACGCCGACCACCACCCGGTTCCCGCGTGCCTGGGGTTCCTGAACCCGTTCGGCCTGCTCGGTCATGACGGCCTCCTCGGCACCGCCCGCCGTGGGGCCCGGTGCTCCCGCGGGCGACCCGATCATGAACCGGGCGGCCGCCCGCCGACAAGGACCTCCGCCGCCGGGCGCCGTGGGGCGGGTCCCGGACCGGCGCGGGAGTGCGTTCCGGCTCACACCGGCGCCCACCGGGGCGTACCGTCCGCGCATGACCGCGGAACCGGCGTCCGCCGAGCGCCTGCTGGCCGGGCGCTACGCGCTCAGGGAAGTCCTCGGCCGCGGCGGCATGGGTGTCGTCTGGCGGGCCACCGACCTGCGGCTCGAGCGGCCGGTGGCGATCAAGGAGGTCACCTTCGCTCTGCACCTGTCCGACGAGGAGCGGCGCGTGCTGCGCGAGCGCACGCTGCGGGAGGCCCGCACCGCCGCCCGGCTGGACCACCCCTCGGTCACCTCCGTCTACGACGTGGTGGAGGAGGACGGGCGGCCCTGGTTGGTGATGGAGCACGTCGAGTCCTGCAGCCTCCAGCAGGTCGTCGACGGCCAGGGTCCGCTGCCGTGGCCGGCCGTCGCCCGCATCGGGCTGGACGTGCTGGCCGGGCTGACCGCCGCGCACGAGGCCGATGTGGTGCACCGCGACGTGAAGCCGGCCAACGTGCTGGTCGCCTCGGACGGGCGGGCCTGTCTCACCGACTTCGGCATCGCGACCGCCACCGGCGACCCGACGATCACCACGACCGGCGCGATCATCGGCTCGCCGGCCTACATGGCGCCCGAGCGCGCCCACGGCGAGCGGCCGGGCCCGGCCGCGGACCTGTGGTCGCTCGGCGCGACGCTGTGGACCGCGGTGGAGGGACGGCCCGCGTTCGCACGCGGCGAGCCGATGGCCACGCTCATGGCCGTCGTCGCCGAGGACGTGCCGCAGCCGGCCAACGCCGGACCGCTCGAGCCGGTGCTGCGCGGCCTGCTCGCCAAGGACCCGGACACCCGGATGACCGCCGAGCAGGCGCGCCAGGAGCTGGAGGCCGCCCTCGGCGCGGCGCCGGACCCCGCCGCGTGGTCCCCGCCGGCCCGCAGCGAGCCACCCGCCGAGCCGCCTGAGGGCGACCGCGTGGAGCGCATCGACGCCGCCGACCTCAGGGCGCTGGCAGCCGCGTCGGCGACCGTGCTGGGCGCGGTCGCCCGCGACGCCCGCGACCAGGCGCGCCACCTGGCCGAGCGCCGGCGGGAGCGCAGGCGCCGGGCGGAGACCACCGCCGCGGCTCCGCCGGCACCCGCCCCGCCACCATCGCCGCCGCCCGCCGCGACCCGGCGGGAGGAGCAGCGGCCGCGCCGGCGCCGGTTCCGGCGGCGCTGGGTCGTCGTCCCGCTGGTCCTGGTGGCGCTCGTGCTGCTCGCCGCGGCGGTCGGGCTCGTCGTCCTCGCCGGGTCCCTGCTCGGCTGGTGACGCGGCGGCGTCCAGGTGCAGGCTCGGGCCATGACGACGCCGCCCGCCGACACCCCCAGCCCCGCGACATCGCCCTGGAGCTCGAGACCCCGGAGCAGGCCGCCGACCTGGAGGCCCAGAGCGAGCCGGAGGAGCGCCCGGACGGCGAGTGACCGGGGAGCCCGCGGGTAGCGGTCGGCCATGCGCAGCCGCGACGTCCTGACGTACGCCTACGAGCAGGTCGAGGAGACGTTCACCAGCACCGTCGAGGGGCTGGACCCCGACGACCTCGCCCGCCGGGTGCAGCCCGGCGCCAACCCGATCGGCTGGCTGGCCTGGCACCTGCTGCGGGTGCAGGACGACCACGTCGCCGAGGTCGCCGGCACCGAGCAGGTGTGGACGGCCGAGGGCTGGGCCGGCCGCTTCGGCCTGCCCGTGGCCGAGGCGGCGACCGGCTACGGGATGAGCGACGAGGAGGTCGACGCCGTCCGGGTGCCCTCGGCCGACCTGCTGCTGGGCTACGCCCGCGCGGTCCACTCGCGGACGGCGCAGTTCCTGGCCGGGCTCTCCGACGAGGACCTCGACCGGGTCGTCGACACGAACTGGGACCCGCCGGTCACCCTCGGCGTCCGGCTGGTCAGCGTGCTCTCCGACGACCTGCAGCATCTCGGGCAGGCGGCCTACGTGCGCGGCCTGCTGGGGGGCTGAGGATCAGCGACCGCCGCGCAGCGCGTCGGCGTCGATGCGCTGCCCGGCGACGTAGTAGAGCGTCGTCCCATCGGCCACCGGGGTGTCCCAGCCGGGGCTGACCACCAGCGGCCCGCCGTCGGTGCGCAGCGCCAGCACGGTGGCGCCGAAGGTGCGGCCGAACCAGGTCTGGCACTCGCCGAAGGTGCGGTGGGGGAAGCCGCCCGGGAGGCGCGTCGAGTAGGTGTTGCCGTGCCCGCCGCTGGTCATCAGGTCGCTGTAGACCTGCGCGATGCCCGGGTCGTTGGCCTCCTCGGTGAGCAGGTACGGCATGTGCCACTGCACCGCCTGGACGTCGGGGTGCACGTAGCGCAGCGTGCCCAGCCGGCCGAGGTCGCGCAGTGCGACGACCAGGTGGATGCGCGGGTTGGCGTGGGTGACGGCGAGCGCGACAGCCAGGGCCTCGTTGTCGTCGCGGACGTCGACGACCGCCGTCCGGGCGCGGCCCACGGAGGCGCGGGCCATGACGTCCTCGTCGGTCAGGTCGCCGCGGACGAACTGCACGGCCAGCCGCTCCGGGAACGGGTCCTCGGGGACGTCCTCCGAGGTGCACAGCACCACGGGCCCGCGGTCCTCGGCGCACAGCTCGGCGATGATGCGCGCCGTCCGCCCCGGCGTGTAGCCGAGCAGGACGACGTGGTCGGCGAGGTCCAGCTCGACCAGCCCCCTCAGTCTCTTGCCCCTCACCGACTGCAGCGCGGCCGACAACTGCGTGAAGAGCAGGGTGAGCGTGACGATGCCGCCGACGATGACGTACGCCCCGACGACGCGGCCGCCGGTCGACGCCGGGTAGATGTCGCCGTAACCCACGGTGGCCGCGGTGACGACGAAGTACCACCAGTAGGTGCCCGGCGAAGCGATGCCGGTCGAGGCCGGCTCGAGCAGGGCCATGGCCGCCCAACTGGTCAGGAAGACGACGAGCGCGACGGCCAGCGGCAGCCGCCAGCCCGGCAGCCGCACGCGCAGCAGGCGTCCCAGGCGGGCGAGCAGGAACGGCACCTCGGACCTCCCGACGACGACCCGCGCAACGTAGCGGACGTGATCACGCCCGCAGCAGGTCTCCTACCCCGAGGGGGGAAGACGACGAGGAACACCTGGGTCCTCATCGCATCCCCGTGTCAAGACCTGGTTGACACCTGCGGACGGGGCGCTGACCTGGGGATTCGGATGGCCGAGGACTTGCTGATCGGCTAGAATTCGAACACCTGATCGATCCGGTGGGAGGTGTCGTGGACGAGCTGACGGCCGCACTCGACGCGCTCGCCGCCGAGGACCTCGCCCCGCTGTTCGGCCCCGCCCTGCTCGATCGGCTGCGCCCGCTGCTGGTGCTGCAGCACCGGTTGGCCGCCGAGGTCGCCCGCACTGTGCGGGAGGCCGAGGTGTCCGGCGCGGGCCGAGGTCGACGGGCTGAAGACGATGGGCTCCTGGCTGCGCGGCCACGGCCACCTGTCGGCCACCGAGGCCGCGGCGATGGTGCGCACCGGGCGGGCGCTGGCGCACCTGCCGGTCATGGCCGCCGCCTTCACCGCCGGCGAGATCACCGGCGGGCAGGCCGCGGCGATCGCCCGGATCGCCGAGCCGAGGCGCTGGCGTTGGCCGCCGCGCAGGAGGTCGATGTGGCCGTGGTGGACACCGTGCTCACCGACGTGGCCAAGTCCGGTCCGCACAGCGACACCGCCCAGGCGGTGCACCACTACCTCGACCGGCTCGATGAGGACTGGCCCGAGCCGGATCCCACCGAGGGCCGCCGGCTGGTGCTGGCCAGGCACGCCGACGGCAGCATCACCGGCCGGTTCGATCTCGACGCGGTGGGTGGGGAGAAGCTGCAGACCGCGCTGGAGTCGCTGCTGCAGGCCGGCCGATGCGCCGGCGACGACCGCACCCGCGCCCAGCAGCCGGCCGACGCGCTGGTGCAGCTGGCCGACAACGCCCTCGCCGCCGGTGGGCTGCCCACGCTGCGCGGCCACAAGCCGCAGGTGATCGTCAAGATCGACCTCGACGACCTGGCCGCCCCCGGCACCGGCCGGGGAACCGCGGAGATGGGGTTCGGCGCGACCATCTCCGCCGCCCGCGCCCGGTGGCTGGCCTGCGACGGCGCGGTCACCCGCATCGTGCTGGGCCCCGACGGGATGCCGCTGGACCACGGCCGCACGCTGCGGCTGTTCCCGCCGCACGTCCGCCGCGCCGCCGAGGTACGCGACGGAGGGTGCGTGTTCGCCGGCTGCGCCGCGCCCACCTGGTGGTGCGATGTCCATCACCTGCTCGCCTGGATCGACGGCGGGGCGACCGACCTGGCCAACGCCGCACTGCTGTGCGAGCGGCACCACACTCAGGTCCACCACGGCTTCCGCGTCGAAGGACAACCGGATGGCCGATGGCGCACCTGGCGACCCGACGGCACCGAGATCCACACCGGACCCCGCCGCACCGGACCACCTCGAACCAGGCCACCACTGGTCACCGCCGCCTGACCGGACGGGCGGACGGGACGGGGACGGGAACGCACAGCGAGCCGCACGACTACGAGGTCGTGCGGCCCGACGTGCGTGGCTTCGGGGACGGGTGTCGCGACGCAGGGCGCGCCCGGGCACCGTGACGACGAATGGCCAGGCCGGCCGGCGGTAGGAGGCCGGCCGGCGCCTGCCGCGACCGAAGGGAGGGCACCGCGTACACCGCAACCGGGCGGATGAGCCGGGCCGGTCGTAGCGTCGGTCACATGAGCGAGTCGAGCCCGGACTTCTACGACCTGGAAGAACTCCTCGAGCCGGAGGAGATCGAGATCCGCGACCGCGTGCGGGCCTTCTGCGAGAAGGAGGTCACCCCGCGGATCAACGACTACTGGGAGCGCGCCGAGTTCCCCTTCGAGCTGGTGCCCAAGCTGGCCGAGCTCGGCATCGCCGGCGGAACCATCGAGGGGTACGGCTGCCCGGGCATGAGCAACGTGGCCGCCGGTCTGGTCGCCGCCGAGTTCGCCCGGGCCGACGGCAGCGTCGGCACCTTCAACGGCGTGCACAGCTTCCTGGCGATGCAGTCGATCGCGATGCTCGGTGACGAGGAGCAGCGCGAGCGCTGGCTGCCCGCGATGGCGCGGATGGAGCGGATCGGCGCCTTCGGCCTCACCGAGCCCGCCCACGGCTCGGACGCCGTCGGCCTGGAGACCTCCGCCCGCCGCGACGGCGACTCGTACGTGCTGAACGGTCAGAAGAAGTGGATCGGCAACGGCACCATCGCCGATCACGTGATCATCTGGGCCCGCGGTGAGGACGGCGCGGTCGGCGGCTACGTCGTCGACAAGGGGACGCCGGGCTACGAGGCGCGCGTGATGACCGGCAAGACGGCGCTGCGCGCGGTGTGGCAGGCCGAGATCACGCTGCACGACGTCCGGGTGCCCGCGCAGAACCGACTGGCCAACTGCCGCAGCTTCAAGGACGTCTCCCTCGTCCTCGACCGCACCCGTTACACCGTCGCCTGGCGGGCGCTCGGGCTGGCCACTGCCTCCTACGAGCTGGCGCTGGCGCACGCGCTGCGCCGGGAGCAGTTCGGCTCACCGATCGCCGGCTACCAGCTGGTGCAGGACAAGCTGGCGCGGATGCTCGCCGAGATCACCGCGATGCAGCTGATGTGCTGGCGGCTGTCCAAGCTCGCCGACGCCGGCCGGATGACCGCGGCGATGGCCTCGCTGGCCAAGATGAACCATGCCGCCAAGGCCCGGGCCATCGTCGCCGACGCCCGGGACATCCTCGGCGGCGACGGGATCCTCGTCGACCACCACGTGGCCCGCCACCACGCCGACATGGAGGCCGTCTTCACCTTCGAGGGCACCGACTCGGTGCAGGCGCTCATCGTAGGCCGGGAGATCACCGGCCTGTCGGCGATCAGCGGACGGCGTCCGGAGCGCCGCTGACCGGGACGGGCACGGGCGCCGGCCTGCTCAGCCGATCTGGCTGAGCGGCCGCGCCGCCGACGTCAGCTGGCGGCACTCCGGGCACGCGGTCCGGCCGGCGCCGACCCGCTGCCAGTCCTGCGACCCCCACACCTGCACGATCGCCCCGCAGACGGCGAGCTCGACCTCGCCGTCCAGCTCCGACGGCGGCCGGTGGGCCTCCACGGCGTGCCAGGGCCTGCTCTGTCCAGCGGGCCGCTCCCGGGACCAGCGGTCCGGGCGGGCGAACCCGACGGCGTACGACTCCACGCTCTGTTCGTGCCCAGTCTCACGCTGTGGAAAACCGATCCCGGCCGTCGTGTCGGCGGTGGTCAGGGGTGTGCGCGTGCCCGCGGCGGGGCACTCTCGGGACCTCCCCGCACCCCAGGAGGCAGCCGTGACCCAGACCGACAGCCAGCGCGACGTGGTGGACCTGCTGAGCGCCGACCACCGCGAGTTCGACCGCATCTTCACCGAGCTCGAGGGCCTGTTCGGGCAGAGCGGCCCCGACGTCCTGCGCCGCAAGCGCGAACTCGTCGACGAGGTGACGATCGGCCTCGTCAAGCACTCCGTCGCCGAGGAGACCCGCGTCTACCCGAAGGTCGAGCAGCAGGTCGACCGGGAGGAGGCCGAGAGCTCCAAGCACGAGCACGCCGAGGCCGAGGAGACGATGAAGCGGCTCGAGCGGATGGACCCCGAGGACCCGCAGTTCGACACCGAGGTGGCGACGTTGATCCGGGAGATCCGCCACCACGTCGAGCACGAGGAGAGCCGGATGTTCACCGAGCTGCGGGCCTCCTTCACCCGCGAGCAGCTCGTCGAGATGGCGCAGGACGTCGAGCGGGTCAAGGCGATGGCGCCCACCCGGGCGCACCCGATGACGCCGAACGAGGGCGCCGTCCGCGCGGTCGCCGGCCCGCTCGCCAGCATGATCGACCACCTGCGCGACGCGGTCAGCGGCCGAGGCAAGCACACCGGCTGACCCCACCGCCGGCTCCTCCCGCGCGCTACCGTCGAGGGGTCGCGATCGCAGAGGAGCACGTCGGTGGAACCTGTCAGCCTGCTGGTCGGCGCGGCGCTGCTCGCGGCCGGGTTCCTCGGCGGCCGGCTGAGCCGCCGTCGGCCCACTCCCCCGCCGGCGCCGCCCGCCCCGCTGTGCGGGTGCGGCCACACGCTCAGCCAGCACGACACTGAGACCAACACCTGCTACGCCGAGCTGCGGCGCGACACCTACGACAAGCGGGGCCGCTGGTCAGGCCACCAGTGGGTGCCGTGTACCTGCCGCCAGTACGTCGGTCCGCGCCCCATCGACGAGGTGTTCATGCCGCGGCTGCTGCCGCCGGCCACCGACTGACCCGTCGCCTCACCTTCCCCGGGACCGTCGCGGGCGCGTGCCGGCGCGCCGGCCGCCGGGAACCGGGAGCCGGTCAGGCCCCCGACTCGACGGCGGCGAGGACCTCGTCGTCGGTCGGGTTGCGCAGCACCCCGCCGTGCCGCCACACCACGACCGGCAGGTCGTCCTCGGACACGCCCAGCTCGGCGAGCAGGACGGCCCCGTCCCCCGTGCTGTCGAGGTCGACGAACACCGCGTCGAGCCGGCGGCGGCGGGCGAAGTCCTGCAGCCGCCGGCTGTCCAGGGAGTCGGCCCGGCCGACGATGCGCAGGTCGGCGGCGAGCTCGAGCAGGATCGAGCGGCGGATGAGGAAGGCACGCAGCACGAGCTCCTTGAGCTCGGCGTCGGCGTGGACGACGTCGCGCATCCGGTCGTCGGGCACCGCGATGACCTCACCGGCGCGGAGCACCAGGGCGGTGAGCGACACCGGCGCGGTGCTGAACAGGTCGAGCTCGCCGAGGAAGCGGCGCTCGCCGTGCACCGAGATCACCCGCTGTCCGGACTGGCCGAGGTCCTCGACGACCGCGACCGCTCCCGACAGCACGACCTGGAACTCGTAGCCCGGGTCGCCCGCCCGGAACAGCGTGTCGCCGGGGACGACCCACCGGCGGGTCCCGGCGCGCTCGAGCAGGGCCAGCTGGGCGTCGGTCAGCCGGGGGAAGGCGTCGTCCCGGTCGGGGGTCTCCGGCAGGTCGGCCGGCAGCTCCACAGCGACGTCGTCGGCGCCCGGCCGCGGCTCGCGGCGGCGGGGGCCCAGGGCCGGGGTCGCCAGCCCCTTCCGGTCGTCGTCACCAGCCGGCGGCAGCCCCTGCTCCTCCGCGGCGGCGAGGAGTGCCTCCGCCAGGCTGTCGGTGTCGAAGGGGCCGGTGTGGCGGCGGCCGTTGACGAAGAAGGTCGGCGTGCCGGCGACGCCGCTGGCCTCGGCGGACTCGACGTCCTGCTCGACCCGGCGGGCGAACCGGCCCGACCCGAGGTCGCGGGCGAAGCGCGGCACGTCGAGCCCGGCCGCCGCGGCGTGCTCGAGCAGGTCGACCGCGGTCAGCCGGTCCTGGCCGGCGAACAGCCGGTCGTGCAGCTCCCAGAACCGCCCCTGCGCGTCCGCGGCCTCGGCGGCCTCCGCGGCCAGTCGCGCGTGCGGGTGGACGTCGACCAGCGGCACGTGCCGGAAGACATAGCGCAGCCGGTCGCCGAAGCGCGCCCGCAGCTCCTCGACGCTCCCCGTGGCGCGGCCGCAGAACGGGCACTCGAAGTCGCCGTACTCGACGAGGGTCAGCGGGGCGTCGACCGGGCCGCGGACGTGGTCGCGGGTGGGGTCCACGGGCGGGTCGAGCAGCACCGGCCGTCCCCCGGTGCCCGGCGGACGGCGACGGTCGGCCGCCCGGAACAGTGCCCAGCCCAGCAGCGCGGCCAGCACCGAGGCGGCGAGGACGCCGACCCGCGCCTGGTCGGCCAGCGCCTCGTCGTCGAAGGCGAGGTCGACGATGAACAGCGAGATGGTGAAGCCGATGCCCGACAGCGCGGCCCCGCCGGCCAGCTGCAGCCAGGTCAGTCCGGGGGCCAGCTCGCCCAGCCGCAGCCGGACCGCCAGGCCGGTGCCGAGCAGGATGCCGACGAGCTTGCCGAGCACCAGCCCGGCGACGACGCCGAGCGTGACCGGCGAGGTGGCCGCGGTGGCCAGCGTCCCGCCGGTGAGCGGCACGCCGGCGTTGGCCAGGGCGAACACCGGGACGATCACGAAGCTGGTCCACGGCTGCCACAGCTGCTGCAGCCGCTCGCTGGCCGACACCGACCGGTCGATCGACAGCCGGGCGGCGCGGGCGAACTCCGGGTTGGGTGACTGCTGGTAGGCCCGTGCGCGCCGGGCGGCGTCCTCGACCTCCTCCCGGCGGGCCGGGTAGGCAGGGGTGAACAGCGCGATGACCACCCCGGCGAGCGTGGGGTGGACGCCGGAGAGGTACATCGCCACCCACACCGCGATGCCGAGCACGAGGTACGCCGGGCCGCGCCAGACGTGGAGGTAGCGCAGGCCGATCATGAGCGCCAGCCCGCACACCGCCAGGGCGAGCGGGCCGAGCGCGAGGTCGTCGGTGTAGAAGAGTGCGATCACGGTGAGCGCACCGACGTCGTCGGCGATGGCCAGGGTGAGCAGGAACAGTCGCAGCTGCGCCGGGCAGGCCGGACCCACGAGAGCGAGCACGCCCAGCAGGAACGCGGTGTCGGTGGAGATCACCACGCCCCACGCCGAGGCCGCCTCGCCGCCGAGGGTGAAGGTGACGTAGACCAGCGCCGGCACCGCCAGGCCGGTGATCGCGGCCAGCGCGGGCACCGCCGCCCGCCGCCGGTCGGTGAGCTCCCCCATCACGAGCTCGCGCTTGATCTCCAGCCCGACGACGAAGAAGAAGAACACCATCAGGCCGTCGTTGACCCAGTGCTGCAGGTCGAGGGCCAGCTCGGCGCCCGCGAACCGGACGGCGAACTCGGTGTGCCAGAAGCGGTCGTAGCTCTCCCCCCACGGCGAGTTGGCCCACAGCAGCGCGGCCACGGTGGCGGCGAGCAGCAGCCCGGCGCTCCCGGCCTCGGTGCGCAGCCGCTGCCGCAGCGGGGCGACCCGCGCCAGCAGGCCCGCTCCGCCGGACGTCGACTGCTGGGCGACGCTCGTGCTCACCGCATCCCCTCTCCGCTCGTGGCCGGGTGCACCGGCGGCCCCGTGATGCCGCAGTGCGGAGACTCCTCCACCCGCAGCCGCTGCCGCTGCTCCGACGGCGCCGCCGCGGGTGTCCGGCGGACCAGCACGGCGGCCACCGACGCGGCGCAGACCAGCAGCCCGGCGCACACCAGCATGGCGGTGCGGAACCCGGTGGCGAAGCCGGCCGGGTCGCCGACACCGGTGCCCCCCAGCCCGGCGACGGCGGGGACGACGGCGACGGCGAGCAGCCCGGCGGCACGCGCCACCGCGTTGTTGACCCCGGAGGCGACGCCGGCCAGCCGGTCGGGCGCAGAGTCCAGCACCGTCGCGGTCAGCGGCGCGACGAGCAGCGTCAGCCCGGCACCGAACACCGCCGTCGCGGGCAGCACGTCGGTCAGGTAGCCGGCGTCCGGGCCGATCCGCGCCACCAGCAGCACCCCCGCGGCGGCCACGAGCGGTCCGGCGGTGAGCAGCGGCCGCGGGCCGACCCGCTGGGCCAGCGCGCCGACGCGCGCGGAGAACACCAGCATCAGCGCGGTCACCGGCAGCAGCGCGGTGCCGGCCGGCAGCGGGTCGTACCCGGCGACCACCTGCAGCTGGATCACCAGCAGCACGAAGACCACGCCCAGGGGGGCGTAGACGAGGAGGGTGACCGCGTTGGCGGCGGTGAACTGGCGGGAGGCGAACAGCCCCGGGGGCACCAGCGGTGCGGGCGAGCGGCGCTGGACGGCGACGAAGGCGGCCAGCGCGACCAGCCCCGCGGCGACCCAGCCCCAGACGCCGGGGCCACTGTCGGGCGCGCCGGCCGCGGTGAGGCCGTACGTCAGGGCACCAAGGCCGGCGACGACGAGCGCCGTCCCCGGCCAGTCGAGGTGGTGCGCCGCCTCCGGGTCGCGCGACTCCGGCACGTGCCGCACCGCCACGGCGACGATCACCGCGGCCAGCGGCAGGTTGAGCAGGAAGACCAGCCGCCACTCGACGCCGACCAGCCAGCCGCCGAGGAACGGCCCGATCGCGCCGGCCACCCCGCCCAGGCCGGACCACGCGCCGACGGCCGCGGCCCGGTCGGTGCCGGCGAAGGACGCCGAGATCAGCGCCAGGCTGCCCGGGGTCAGGAGCGCGCCCCCGACGCCCTGCAGCGCCCGCGCGGCGACCAGCGTGTTCACGTCCGGCGCCAGGCCGCACAGCAGCGACGCCGCGGCGAACCAGACGGTGCCGACGACGAACACCCGCCGCCGGCCGAACCGGTCGCCCAGCGAGCCGCCCATGAGGATGAGCGAGGCGAGGGTGAGGGTGTAGGCGTTCACGGTCCACTGCAGGCCGGTGAAGTCGGCGTCGAGCTCGGCGCCGATCCGCTCCAGCGCCACGTTCACGACGGTGGCGTCCAGCATCGCCAGGCTCGACCCGAGCACGGTGGCCAGCAGCACCCAGCGGCCCTGCGGGGTGCCCATCCGCAGGCCGCCGTCCGGCACGACCGGTCCCCCCGCCACCGGCTCAGCCGTACCGCGCGACGAAGGTGGCCAGCAGCCGGCTGGGCTCGGTGACCACGGCCTGGCTGACGCGGGCGATGAGCTCCTCCATCTCCGCGGGCGGGAAGTAGCCGGCGTGCTGGTAGACGCGCACCCGGGTCACGACGCCGGCGACGTCGAGCTCAGGGTGGAACTGGGTGGCGTAGACGTTGCGGCCGACCCGGAACATCTGCACCGGGCAGTCGGCCGACGTGGCCAGCAGCACCGCCGAGCGCGGCAGCACCCGGCAGGCCTCCTTGTGCCCGACCAGCGCGTCGAACACGTCGGGCACGCCGGCGAGCAGCGGGTCGGCCCGGCCGGCGTCGGTCAGCGTCACGGGCACGCAGGAGACCGGCTCGCCGTGGGTGCGGTCGACCACCCCGCCCTGGTGGACACCGAGCGTGCCGATGCCGTAGCAGGCGCCGAGGAACGGCAGGTCCCGGGCGACGACCTCGTCGAGCAGGTGCGAGAGCTCCGCCTCGATCCGGTGCTGGACGGCGGACTTGTCCTCGGCCGGGTCGCTGGAGTTGAACGGCCCGCCGCCGAGGAGGACCCCGGCGTAGTCGTCGAGGTCCAGCTCCGGCAGCGGCGCGGCCTCCAGCCGGATCCGCCGCAGCCGGCGCTCGTCCAGCCCGGTGGCGCGGAGGAACGCGGCGTACTCGTCGTCGGCGGCCTCGTCCTCGGGCCGCGAGGCCAGCAGGAGGAAGGGCCGCACGAGCGCCGATGCTAGGCCGCGCGGAACGCCCGCTGCCGAACTCCTTCCGCCCGACCGTGCGTCCGTGGTCGACTTCGCTGCACCGTCCCCGGCGGCGGTGTGACCAGCACCTGGAGGCAGCGATGTCCCTGGAGCAGGACGTGGCGGCGGCCCGCCGTGCCGTCGACGAGCTCGAGGCGGCGTGCACCCCGCTCACCCGGCACTTCGGGGACACCGTGGACGCTCGCCGGCTCAGGGTCGACGTCTCGCGGCTGCGCGACGACCTCGCCCTCCTGTGCGGCGGGGCACGCATGGCCCCCGACGTCCCCGGCTCGTCGGCCGTCGTGTGGGACGACGGCTACGACCCGGGACCCGGCGAGCACCGCCGCGCCGTCCGGTGACGACCGCCTCGCGCGGGACGGGGGCGACCTCCCCGGGCCACGGCGGCGGAGGGCCGACCCCGGGCCGGGCGGCCATCGCGGCGCGGACCCTGCGCACGGACCGGTGGTGGCTGCAGCCGCTGCTGACCGTGCTGGCGCTGGTGGCCTTCGTCGTCTATTCGAGCTTCCGGGCGTTCCAGAACGCGTACTACTTCTCCGAGCCCTACATCTCGCCGTTCTACTCACCGTGCCTCACCACGGCCTGCGAGGGCGACACCTTCCCGAAGCTGTTCACCGGCCCGGACTGGATCTCCCCGGCGATCTACATCCTGGTCTTCCCGCTGGGCATCCGGCTGACCTGCTACTACTACCGGAAGGCCTACTATCGGTCCTTCTGGCTCTCCCCGCCGGCCTGCGCGGTCGCGGAGCCGCACCGGCGCTACACCGGTGAGACGCGCTTCCCCCTCATCGGGCAGAACGTGCACCGCTACTTCCTCTACGCGGCGCTGGTCATCAACGCGATCCTCTTCTACGACGCCGTCCTCGCGTTCCGCGACGAGACCGGCGAGTGGGGGCACATGGGGCTGGGCACGGCGATCCTGCTGGTCAACGCGGTCCTGCTGTTCCTCTACTCGCTGTCGTGCCACTCGTGCCGGCACATCGTCGGCGGCCGGCTCAACTCCTTCTCCCGGCACCCGGTGCGCTACCGCTTCTGGACCGTCGTCTCCCGGCTCAACGCCCGCCACATGCAGTACGCGTGGGCCTCGCTGGCCAGCGTGGCGCTCGCCGACCTCTACGTGTTCCTGCTGGCCACCGGCACGATCTCCGACTTGAGGTTCTTCTGATGGAGTTCGAGAAGCACGCGTACGACGTCGTGGTCGTGGGAGCCGGCGGCGCCGGCCTGCGGGCCGCGATCGCCGCGCACGAGGCAGGCGCCCGCACGGCCGTCGTCTGCAAGTCCCTGCTCGGCAAGGCGCACACCGTCATGGCCGAGGGCGGGATCGCCGCGGCGATGGGCAACGCCTACCCCGAGGACGACTGGCGGGTGCACTTCCGGGACACCATGCGCGGCGGGAAGATGCTCAACCACTGGCGGATGGCCCAGCTGCACGCGCAGGAGGCGCCCGACCGGGTGCGCGAGCTGGAGGACTGGGGCGCGCTGTTCGACCGCACCCCCGACGGGCTGATCAGCCAACGCGACTTCGGCGGCCACCGCTACGCCCGCCTCGCGCACGTCGGCGACCGCACCGGCCTGGAGCTGATCCGCACCCTGCAGCAACGCACCGTCGCGCTCGGCGTGGACGTCTACATGGAGTGCACGGTCACCCGCCTGCTCACCGACGCCGACGGCATCACCGGGGCGTTCGGCTACTGGCGCGAGTCGGGCCGATTCGTCGCCTGGGAGGCCCCGTCGGTCGTGCTGGCCACCGGCGGGATCGGCAAGGCCTACAAGGTCACCTCGAACTCGTGGGAGTACACCGGCGACGGGCACTCCCTGGCGCTGGCGGCCGGCGCCGGGCTGGTGAACATGGAGTTCGTCCAGTTCCACCCCACCGGGATGGTGTGGCCGCCGTCGGTCCGCGGAATCCTGGTCACCGAGAGCGTCCGGGGCGACGGCGGCGTGCTGAAGAACTCCAGCGGCAACCGGTTCATGTTCGACTACATCCCGGACTTCTTCCGCAAGGAGACGGCGGAGACCGAGGACGAGGCCGACCGCTGGTACGACGACAAGAAGAACAATCGACGCCCGCCCGAGCTGCTGCCCCGCGACGAGGTCGCCCGCGCCATCAACAGCGAGGTCAAGGCCGGCCGCGGCTCGCCGCACGGCGGGGTCTTCCTCGACATCGCCAGCCGGCGCCCCGCCGAGTACGTCCGCCGGCGGCTGCCGTCGATGTACCACCAGTTCAAGGAGCTGGCCGACGTCGACATCACCGCCGAGGCGATGGAGGTCGGCCCCACCTGCCACTACGTGATGGGCGGCGTCGAGGTCGACCCGGACACCGCCGCGGCGTCGGTCCCCGGGCTCTTCGCGGCCGGCGAGGTCGCCGGCGGCATGCACGGGTCCAACCGGCTGGGCGGCAACTCGCTGTCGGACCTGCTGGTCTTCGGCCGGCGCGCGGGTGCGGCCGCCGCCGAGCACGCCAGCAAGCGGACCGGCGTGGTCGCGCTGCGCGAGGAGATGCTCGCCGAGGCGGCGCGGGCGGCCCTGGCTCCCTTCGAGCGGGAGGGCGGGGAGAACCCGTACGCGGTGCAGTCCGAGTTGCAGCAGACGATGCACGACCTGGTGGGCATCATCCGCACCGCACCGGAGATGGAGCGCGCGCTGGAGCGGATCGCCGTCCTCCGGGAGCGGGTGGCGGCGCTGTCGGTGGAGGGCCACCGGCAGTACAACCCCGGCTGGCACCTGGCGCTGGACCTGCCGCACCTGCTGGCGGTCAGCGAGTGCATCGCCCGGGCTGCGCTCGCCCGTGAGGAGAGCCGTGGCGGGCACACCCGCGACGACTTCCCCGCCACCGACCCGGACTGGGGGCGCACCAACCTCGTCTGCACCCGGGGACCGGACGGCACGGTGACGCTGACCCGCCAGCCGCTCCCGCAGATGCCGCCGGAGCTGGCCGAGGTCTTCGAGGAGCAGCCGTGACCGAGCCGGGGGAACCGAGCATCGGCGGCACCGACGAGGGCCGCGGCGGTGGAGCCGGTGGCGGGGGCGGGAGCGGCTACGACGCCGCGTTCCGCGTCTGGCGCGGCGATGCCTCCGGCGGGGAGCTGCAGACCTTCACCGTCCGGGTGAACGAGGGCGAGGTCGTCCTCGACGTGATCCACCGCCTCCAGGCCACCCAGGCCGGCGACCTCGCCGTCCGGTGGAACTGCAAGGCCGGCAAGTGCGGGTCCTGCAGCGCGGAGGTCAACGGGCGGCCGCGGCTGATGTGCCTGACCCGGATGAGCACCTTCGCCGAGGACGAGACCGTGACGGTCACCCCGCTGCGGACCTTCCCGGTCATCCGCGACCTGGTCACCGACGTCTCGTACAACTACGAGAAGGCCGCGCAGGTCCCGGCGTTCACCCCCAGGCCCCGGGACCCCGACGGCAACCACCGGATGCAGCAGGTCGACGTGGAGCGGCCGCAGGAGTTCCGCAAGTGCATCGAGTGCTGGCTGTGCCAGGACACCTGCCACGTGATCCGCGACCACGAGGACAACAAGCGCGCCTTCGCCGGGCCGCGGTTCCTCATCCGGCTGGCCGAGCTCGACATGCACCCGCTCGACGTCGTCGACCGGCGGGACGCCGCCCAGGACGAGTTCGGCCTCGGCTACTGCAACATCACGAAGTGCTGCTCCGAGGTGTGCCCCGAGGGCATCCACCTCACCGACAACGGGATCATCCCGCTCAAGGAGCGGGTCGTGGACCGCCGGTTCGACCCGCTCACCTGGCTCGGGTCGAGGATCCGGCGGCGCCCCCGGGACTGAAAGAGGACCCCCTCCTCCCCACCCCTCGCACGCTCGGGGCGGTGCCCTGGAGGGGGCCGTTCCAGTACGTCACCAGGCTCCGGGCGGGACCCGGGACGGGGCCCGGCCCGGGGGCTACTCGTCCTGCTGGGCGGCGGCCCGGCGCTCGGCCCCGGTCTCCCCCGCGTAGCCGACGTCCTGGCCGGCCACCCGCCCGACGAACGTGTCGGACTCGCCGGTGCCCGTGGTGCTGGACGCGTCGGGCTCGTCGCTGTCGCCGCCTCCGGTCGCCCGACTCAGGGCCTGGGCGTCGTCGCGGTCGACGTCGTCCTCACCGGGGCGAGGGTCGGTGTCCATCGTCGGTCTCCCATCGACGTGCGTGTCCTGCGCCGTCCCGTGGTACCCGGGCCATCGCGGTCGCAGACCACCGGCCACCCCCGTCCCGGGCGTCACAGGCGAGCTGGGTGGTTGGCGGGATCTGCCAGCACCCCCTCACCACTTCGTGGGATCCGCTGCACAACCTCGGCCCCGGTTCCGCCGATGGTGGCGGCATGGCACGCCGCCTCTCCCTCGCGAGGACCCAGATCCAGCGCCGGGTCGCCCCCGCGGCCGCGCCCGCCCCCTGGTGGCGCGACGCGGTCGTCTACCAGGTGTACCTGCGCTCGTTCGCCGACAGCGACGGCGACGGCATCGGCGACCTGCGCGGCCTGCGGCAGCGGCTGCCCTACCTCTCCTGGCTCGGCGTGGACGCGGTGTGGATCAACCCGCACTACCCCTCGGGCGGCGCGGACGGCGGCTACGACGTCGTCGACTACCGGGCGGTGGACCCCGACTACGGCGACGTGTCCGACCTCGAGGCGCTGGTGGACGACGCCCGCCGGCTCGGCCTGAAGGTCGTGCTGGACGTCGTCCCCAACCACACCTCGGACCAGCACCCGTGGTTCCAGGCGGCGCTGGCCGACCCGGACTCCCCCGAGGCCGCCCGCTACCACTTCGCGCCGCCGTCGGAGGAGCCGCCGAACAACTGGCAGTCGCTGTTCGGCGGGCCGGCCTGGTCGCGCACCCCGGACGGGCGCTGGTACCTGCACCTGTTCGCCCCGGAGCAGCCCGACCTCAACTGGCGCGACCCGGTCGTGGCCGAGGACTTCGAGCGGACGCTGCGCTTCTGGCTCGACCGCGGGGTGAGCGGGTTCCGCGTCGACGTGGCCTACGGCCTGTACAAGGACGCCGGCCTGCGGGACAACCCGGGCGCCTACTCCCCCACGCTGTTCGGCCACGGCCCCGAGCAGGCGATGACCTGGAACCAGCCCGAGGTGCACGACGTGTGGCGGCGCTGGCGGTCGATCTGCGACGAGTACCCCGACACCATGCTGGTCGGCGAGGTCTGCCTGGCCGACCTCGAGCAGGTCGCGCTCTACTCCCGGCCCGACGAGCTGCACCAGTCGCTGTCGTTCCGGCTGCTGAAGTCACCGTGGGCGGTCGCGCCGTTCGCCGAGGCCATCTCCAGCGCGCTGGACGCCTACGGGCAGGTCGGCGCGCCGGTGTCGTGGGTGCTGGGCAACCACGACAAGGAGCGGCAGGTCACCCGCTTCGGCGGCGGCGAGGTCGGCGCCGCCCGGGCGCGCGCCGCGGCGCTGCTGACGCTGGCGCTGCCGGGCTCGGCCTACCTCTACGCGGGTGACGAGCTGGGCCTGCCGCAGGCGCACGTACCCGACGAGGCCAAGCAGGACCCGATCTTCCACCGCAGCGGCGGCGCCCGCGCCGGCCGCGACGGCTGCCGCGTGCCGATGCCGTGGAACCCCAGCGAGGGCGTCGGCTTCTCCCCCGACGGATCGGCCGAGCCGTGGCTGCCCATCCCCGCCGACTGGAGCCGCTACGCGGTCTCGGTGCAGACCGGCCAGGGCGGGTCCACGCTGACCCTGCACCGCCGGGCGCTGGCGCTGCGCAGGGCGCACCCGGCGTTCGCCTCGGGCTCGGCGACGGTCACCACCCGCGGCGACGTGCTGACCATCCGCTCGGTCGGCGACGGTGAGGTGGTGCGCTGCGTCGTCAACATGGGCGGCGAGACGGTGCTCGCCGGCTGTCCGGGCCAGGTGCTGCTCGCCTCCACCGCGGCGGTGCGGCGTTCCGGCGGCACGGTGGCGCTGCCGCCGAACAGCGCGGTGTGGGTGCTGGAGGACTGAGGACCCGTCCTGCGGACCGACCTGGTGGTCGCGCGTCACCGCTCCCGCGGTGGCGCCACCACCAGCGCGACGCCGAGAGCGGTCACCCCGATCCCCACGAGCGACAGTCCGCTGACCCGCTCGCCGAAGAGCAGGTACGCCTCCACGGCGGTGGCCACCGGCACGAGGTAGTAGAGGCTGGAGACGCCCGCGGCCGTGCCCCGGCGCAGAAGCAGGAGCAGCAGCAGGACGGCGCCGATGGACAGGACCAGCACCAGCCAGACGAAGGCGGCGGTGAACTCGGCGGTCCACCGGATCGCTAGGTCCTCGCTCGCTCCCGCGACCCCCAGCAGCACGGCCGCGGCCGCCGCGTACTGCACCGCCGTCCCCCAGACCAGCGGGATGCGGTCGCCGTGCCGCTTCTGGTAGACGGTGCCGAGCGTCCCCGAGGCGAGTGCCACCAGGCACGCGACGACACCGGCCACCGGCAGCGGCCCCGTCGAGCCGGCGTCGGCGATGCCCGGGCCGACGACCAGTGCGACGCCTCCGACGCCGAGCGAGAGCCCGAGCCACTGGGGCGCCGTGGGCCGCTCGCCGAGCACCCGCGCGGCGAGGACGGCGGTGAGCACCGGCTGCAGGCTGACGACCACCGCCGACACCCCCGCGGGCACCCCCAGCGAGATGCCGTAGAAGACGCCGCCCAGGTAGCCGCCGTGCAGCAGCAGCCCGGCCACCGAGGCGTGGCCGTACTGCCGGCGGGAGGCCATGCCCGCCGAGCCCAGCGCGACGGCCAGGACGGCGAGCAGGACGGCGGCGACACCCAGCCGCAGGCTCAGGAAGGTGAACGGCTCGGCGTAGGGCAGCCCGTACTTGGCGCCGACGAAGCCGGTGCTCCACAGCAGGACGAACAGCGCCGGCCCACCCAGCGTCTGGACCCGCGAGGTCGTCCCCGTCATCGGCCCAGTCTGACGACGCCGAGCCGAGCACCGGCCACCGTCCTCCGCTCCCCCTGGGGCGCCCCGACCTGCCGCCCCGTTCGCACCGTGAGCCGGTGTTCGACGTCCTGTGGCCAGGCGATGCACAGGCCGGCTACGGGGGCCGATCGAGCCACGCCGCAGCCGCCTCATGAGATGGACCGCCGTCCCGGTCGAGCACCGGATCGAGATCGGCCGGCAGTCGGCGGAGACCGTCCTGGAACGGGGCTGTCGGTGGGCGGCTGCCAGCTCGTCCCGAGGCAGTGCCTGGTCCGCCAGTGAGCACCGGTACCTCGTCACCCACGTCGACGGGCGCCTACAGCTGTCGGAGACCTGAGCGGTGATCGCACCGGCTCGAGGGGGTGATCCTGCCGCTCATGACGGCCGACTGAGGCGGTGTCCCGTGGTGGGCGTTCCGGGACACCCGGCCTGGTCGGCTGGCAGGGCGGCGTCACCACGCAGTTCGCCCTCGCTGTCGAGGAGGCGAGCCGGTCGCCGGGCGAGCACGGCACCAACCCGTAGCAGGCCGTTCCGGGACGGGGTCTCGGAGGCGGTCGCGATCAAATCCGGAGCCGAGAGGCTACCCACCCCGCCCCCGGCTTCGCCCCCAGGTGACTCCTGCGGTCGAGGTCCGGGGTCGGCTGCGGGTCGCCGCCAGAAGGACTCCGGGAGCTCGTCGACCTGCTGCGCGGACCGGTCCAGGTCGGCGGCCTGGCCACGGAGCGCCCGGAACACCGGGTCGCCGCTGTCGGCGAGCCGACGGGTCACCTCGGCATTCCTCCGGGCACGCGCGGGCACGGCCTGCCGCAGCGCGGAGCGGTCCTCGTCGTACCCGTAGGCGTCCAGCAACAGGTGCAGGCGCCGGTACCGCTCCGCCACTGGGCGGGACGCGACCGGCCACGCGGATCCCGGGGCGAGCAGCGGCACCCACATCAGAGCCGAGTACGCCAGGTCGAACTCCCGCGACGACGGCCCCGCGACGTCCCAGTCCACGAAGCCGACCAGCCGTCCCCGCCGCCAGACCGCGTTGTACGGCGCCGCGTCGTGGTGGCCGATGACCAGACCCGGTCGCCAGGGCCGGCCGGCGAACCACACCGCCTCCGGCGGTGGCACGAAGCCGACCGTCGCGTCGTGCAGCCGACGCAGCCAGGAGCCGACCTGCGTCAGGGCGTCGTCGGCGGACACCCACGCCGGCCAGGGCGCCTCACCGGCCGTCTCCCCCTCCAGATAGGTGAGCACCTCCCGCCCCGCGTCGTCGAACCCGAGCACCCGGGGCGCCCCGGTGAACCCCGCCCGTTCCAGGTGCCGCAGCACCGCGTGCACCGTCGTCGTCCACCGGCGGACCGGGCGGTGCACCGCGTTCCCGATGCGGACCACGCCGGGCGAGGTCCGGCCCCCGGCGAGCAGCTCCCCGTCCGTCCCACCGACCAGCGGTGCAGCGTCCTCGACCATGATCAGCCCCGCTTCCTGGGTGGAGTCCGGGCGGCCAGACTGCCGGGACCGCGTCCCGGTGGCCACGCCTCTCCGGCATGCGCCCGCCCACGGGACCGGGATCCCGCGGTCGCTCCCTCGCTCCGGCGTCTCCTCGGCTGTACCGCCGCGCCACGGCAGGACGACACCGTCCGTCCGGAGGCGGTCGTCCCCCGGTGGGCCGCTCGGCGGTCGGCCACCGATCAGCCGCCTGGCACCAACTTGATGGCCGGCTACATCTAGTCGGACGCACCTTCGGGCGCCGCGGCCCGCGTGACGTAGCCGAGACCCGCGGGGCGCTCACCGGCCAGGCGCAGCGCCTCGACCGCGCCGACGTCGTCCAGCCCGTCGCGGCCGGTGAGCTCGAAAAGCTCGACCTGCTCCTCGATCCACCGCTGGTGGCCGTTCCACGCGGTCAGCGCGGTGGTGCCCAGCACGGCGCCGATGCGCTCCCACGAGGCCCCGGCGCGCAGGGCGGCGCGGATGCCCCGGTGTTGCGCGTCGTAGGCCTGGCGGGCGACACCGACGCCGAGGTCCAGCAACTCGAGGGACTCGTCGAGGTCCAGCGGCTCGACCTGCCCGCGCAGGTGGTCGGTCCACGTGTGCGAGGGCCGGACGGCGGGTGGCGGAGCCGCCGCGGCCGCGCTGTCCCGCCGGCTCAGGAAGTCCAGCCGGGTCACCGCCGTCACGACCGGGATGTCGGTCCCGAGGAGTCCACGCCTGCCCGTCATGGCGATCGAGGATCGGGGACGTGCGAAGGCCCTGGTCGGACACGGGCGCGCGTGTCGGCGGCCGCGGCGCGGACGCGCGGCCGGGCATCACGCTCCCGACCGGGGAGGTCACCCAGCGCGGCCAGCGGGTGTCAGTCGGCGGTCACCGCGTCGGCCGGGGTCCGCAGCCGGACGGCGTCCAGGCCGACCAGGGCGCCCAGCTCGTCGGCGACCATGACGATCTCGGTGATCCGGCCGTCGACGACGGTGAGGACGTCGATCACCCGCAGCCACAGCTCCCGCCCGGTGGCCGGCACGGGGCCGGCGGACGTCGTCCAGGTGCCGACCTGACGGCCGCCCATCCGGAACGCGACGGCGACCCGGTCCCCCTGCTCGACGACCGACAGGACCTCGCGGCGCACCGGCGCGAAGACGTGCTGCACGGCCCGCGCCCGGTCGACGAGGTCCGCCGGCGACATCGGCGTGCCGTTGACCGTCACCGGGTCGGCGTACACCTCCTGGAAGGCCGCGGCGGCGGCGCCGTCGTCCACCGGCAGGGGTTCCGACCACAGCCGCATCAGCCGCTCGACGTCGAAGGCCACCCACCCAGGCTGGCGACCGCGCTCCGGTCCGGACAGGGCCCGACGTCCCGCCGACGGCCGACGCGCCGGTCGGGGGCCGGCCAGGTGTAGAAGGGAGACTCTGCGCCGTCCGGGACCGGTCGCGCGGGTACCGAGGACGACGAGGGAGCACGGATGACGCTGGCACCGGACGTGGCGACCGACCTGGCGGGGGCGCTGCGCCGGGCGGGGGTCGGCGACGTCGACGACTCCGGCCTGGCCCGGGCGCTGTACTCCTCCGACGGCTCGCTGTACCGGGTGCTGCCCCGCGCGGTGGTGCGGCCGCGGCACCCCGACGAGATCGAGGCCACCCTCGCCGTCTGCCGGGGGCTCGGCGTGCCGTTCACCGCGCGCGGCGCGGGCACCTCGATCGCCGGCAACGCGGTCGGCCCCGGCGTCGTCCTCGACACCAGCCGGTACCTGTCCCGGGTGCACGGCGTCGACCCCGAGGCCCGGACGGCGACCGTCGACCCCGGCGTGGTGCAGGCGGCGCTGCAGGCCGCGGCCCGGCCGCACGGGCTGCGCTTCGGCCCCGACCCGAGCACGCACAACCGCTGCACGATCGGCGGGATGATCGGCAACAACGCCTGCGGCTCGCGCGCCCTGGGTTACGGCCGGACGTCGGACAACGTGGTCGGCCTCGACGTCGTCACCGGCGCCGGCGAGCGGCTGCGGCTCGGGACGGACGGCGCGGCGGGCGGCGGGGTGCTCGACGAGCTGCGCACCCTGGTGGACGGCGAGCTGGCGGCGATCCGCACCGAGCTCGGCCGCTTCGGCCGTCAGGTGTCGGGCTACTCGCTGGAGCACCTGCTGCCCGAGCGCGGCTTCGACGTCGCCCGCGCGCTGGTCGGCAGCGAGGGCACGCTCGCGGTGGTGCTCGGCGCGACCGTGCGGCTGGTCACCGACGCCCCGTTCCGCGGCCTGGTCGTGCTCGGCTACCCGTCGATGGCCCACGCCGCCGACGCCACGCCGGGGCTGCTGCCGCACGAGCCGACCGCCGTCGAGGGCCTCGACCAGCGCATCGTGCAGCGGCTGCGCGACGTCCCCGCGGCCGTCGTGCCCGACCTGCCCCGCGGCGACGGCTGGCTGATCGTCGAGCTGACCGGCGACACGGTCGCCGAGGTCGAGGCGAAGGCGAAGGGCGTACTGGGCGCCGCCGGTGCGCTGGACTCGATGGTGGTCACCGACGTCGCCGAGGCGGCGGCGATCTGGCGGATCCGCGAGGACGGCGCGGGCCTGGCCGCCCGCACCTCCGACGGGCGCCCCGCACACGCCGGCTGGGAGGACGCCGCCGTCCCGGTCGAGCAGCTGGGCGCCTACCTGCGCGACTTCGAGGCGCTGCTCGGGCAGCACGGGCTGCAGGGCGTCCCGTACGGCCACTTCGGCGACGGCTGCGTGCACGTGCGCATCGACTTCCCGCTCGGTCGTGGCGAGGACCGGGGCCGCGAGGCCTACCGGGCCTTCGTCACCGACGCCGCCGTGCTGGTCGCCCGCTACGGCGGGTCGGCGTCCGGCGAGCACGGCGACGGCCGGGCGCGCAGCGAGCTGCTGTCGTCGATGTACTCCCCGCACGTGCTCGGCCTCTTCGAGCGGGTCAAGGCCCTGTTCGACCCGGCCGACGTGCTCAACCCCGGCGTCCTGGTCCGCCCGGCGCGGGTCGAGGACGACATCCGCATGGCCGCCGCCCCCCGGCACACGCACGGCCTGGCGCTGGCCTACCGCCACGACGGCGGCGACTTCTCCGCCGCGGTGCACCGCTGCACCGGGGTCGGCAAGTGCCGGGCCGACCTGCAGGCCGGCGGCGGGGTGATGTGCCCGTCGTGGCCGGCGACGCGGGAGGAGAAGGACACCACGCGCGGCCGGGCCCGGGTGCTGCAGGAGGTGCTCGCGCCGGGCGGGCCGGTGCGGGACTGGCGCTCGCCCGAGGTGCACGACGCGCTGGACCTCTGCCTGTCGTGCAAGGGCTGCTCGCGGGACTGCCCGACCGGCGTGGACATGGCCTCCTACAAGGCCGAGGTGCTGCACCAGTCCTACCGCCGGCGGCTGCGCCCGCGCTCCCACTACACGCTGGGCTGGCTGCCGCGCTGGGCCGACGTCGCCGCCCGCGCGCCCCGGCTGGCCAACGCGGTCACGGGATCGCGGCTGGGCGGCCGGCTGGCCAAGTGGGGCGCCGGCGTCGACCAGCGCCGCTCGCTGCCGGCGTTCGCCGACCGGACGTTCCGCGAGACGTGGGCGGAGCGCCCGGTGGCGGAGGGTGGGGGCCGGCCGGTCGCGCTGTGGGTGGACTCGTTCACCGACCACTTCGACCCCGAGGTCGCGCTCGCCACGGCCGCCGTGCTCGAGGACGCCGGCTACCGGGTGCAGGTGCCCCCGGCCGAGGCGTGCTGCGGGCTGACCTGGATCACCACCGGTCAGCTCGATGCCGCCCGCCGCACGCTGGGCCGCACCGTCGAGCTGCTCGCCCCGCTGGTGGACGACGGCATCCCGGTGGTGGGCCTGGAGCCGTCGTGCACCGCGGTGCTGCGGCACGAGGCCCTGGAGCTTGTGGGCGGGCCGGCCGCGGAACGGGTCGCCGCGGGCACCCGCACGCTGGCCGAGCTGTTGCGCGAGACGCCGGGCTGGACACCGCCGTCCCTCGCCGGGGTGGAGGTCGTCGCCCAGCCGCACTGCCACCACCACGCCGTCCTCGGGTGGGCGACCGACGAGCGGCTGCTGCGCGAGGCCGGCGCCACGGTGACCCGGGTCGGCGGCTGCTGCGGGCTGGCCGGCAACTGGGGCGTCGAGCGCGGCCACCACGACGTGTCGGTGGCGATCGCCGAGCACCAGCTGCTGCCCGCCGTCCGCGCCGCCGGGCCGGACGCCGTCGTGCTGGCCGACGGGTTCTCCTGCCGCACCCAGCTCGACCAGCTCGCCGGCCGTGAGGGCGTGCACCTGGCGCAGCTGCTGGCCCGGGCGCCCCGTGCCTGACGTCGCCGGGTTCGACGACCTGACCGTCGAGGAGCTGCGGCGCCGCGGCGGCCTCAAGTGGTCGCTGTACCCGCAGGCGATCGGGTCCTTCGTCGCGGAGATGGACTTCGGCACCGCGCCGGCGGTGACCGAGGCGCTGCACGCGGCGGTGGACGCCGCGGCGCTCGGCTATCTGCCCCCGGCGCTGCTGCGGGGCATGTCGGAGGCGTACGCGGCGTGGTCGGCCGACCGGTACGGCTGGGCGGTGCCGCCCGAGCGGGTGCGGCCGGTGGCCGACGTCCTGGCCGGCCTGGCCGCCGCGATCGAGCACTTCTCCCGGCCGGGGAGCCCGGTGGTCCTGCCGACCCCGGCCTACATGCCCTTCCTCACGGTGCCGCCTGCGCTGGGCCGCGAGGTCATCGAGGTGCCGATGGTTCGGGACGGCGACCGGTACGTCTACGACCTCGACGCGCTCGACGCGGCGTTCCGCGCCGGCGGGCACCTCCTGGTGCTGTGCGACCCGCACAACCCGATCGGCCGGGTGCTCGAACCGGCGGAGATGACCGCGGTCGCGGAGGTGGTGGACCGGCACGGCGGGCGGGTGTTCTCCGACGAGATCCACGCGCCGCTGGTGTACCCGGGGCACCGGCACGTGCCCTACGCGTCGCTCGGCGAGGTCCCGGCGGCGCACGCGGTCAGCGCCACCTCGGCGTCCAAGGCGTGGAACCTGCCGGGCCTGAAGTGCGCCCAGCTGGTGCTGTCCAACGACGCGGACGCCGAGACCTGGGCGCGGGTGGGGCTGCACGCCGAGCACGGCGCCTCGACCCTCGGCGTCGTGGCGAACACCGCCGCCTACACCGACGGCGCCGGCTGGCTGGCCGACGTCCTGGCGTACCTGGACGGCAACCGCCGGCTGCTGGCCGAGCTGGTCGCCGAGCACCTGCCCGGCGTCCGGTACACCCCGCCGGAGGGCACCTACCTGGCGTGGCTGGACTGCCGCGAGCTGGGGCTGTCCGAGCCGGGCGCGTTCTTCCTCGACCGGGCCGGGGTGGCGCTGACCGACGGGCTGCTGTGCGGGCTGGCGGGTGAGCAGTACGTCCGGCTCAACGTCGCGACGCCGCGGCCGGTGCTGGTGCAAGTCGTCGAGCGGATGGGCGCCGCGCTCGCCGCCGGCTGAGCCCCGGCGGACCAGGTCAGCGACGCTGCTCGGGGATCTGCGCCGCGCGCAGCGGCCCGAACGCCTTCCGGATCTCGGAGGCGAACAGCTCGGGCTCCTCCCAGGCGGCGAAGTGGCCGCCCCGGTCGACCTCGTTGAAGTAGGTGAGGGTGGGGTAGGACCGCTCGACCCAACTCCGCGGGCTGCGCCAGATCTCACCGGGGAACGTGGTGAAGCCGACCGGGACCGTGACCTCCGGAGGAGTCCGGCCTGCTGCACCGGCCTGAGCGGCGACTCCGTAGCTGTCCCAGTACGACCGGGCCGCCGAGGCCCCGGTGCCGGTCAGCCAGTACAGCGTGATGTTGTCGAGGAGGTTGTCCCGGGTGAGGTTCCCCGCGGGCTCCCCGTCGACGAAGGCGCGGAAGATCTTGTGGTAGGAGTCTGTGTCGTGGTCGAGGAGCCAGGCCGCCAAGGCGGCCGGTGAGTCCAGCAGGGCGTAGCCGATTGTCTGCGGGCGGGTGGCCTGCTCCAGGAAGTAGGCGAAGCCCTCCGCCTGGAAGGTGGCGATCGCGGCGAGAGCCGCGCGCTCCTGCTCGCTGTCCGCCGACGGGGGCGCGCCCAGCACCGTCACGAGCAGGTTGGTGTGGATGCCGAGCAGCCCCTCGGGAGCCTGGCGCCCCATCGCGTCGGTGACGCCGGCGCCCACGTCGCCGCCCTGGGCGACGTAGCGCGTGTAGCCGAGGCGGTCCATCAGCTCCGCCCACGCGCGCCCGACGCGGGCGACGTCCCAGCCGACCTCGGTCGGCTCGCCGGAGAAGCCGTAGCCGGGCAGGGACGGCAGCACGAGGTCGAAGGCGTCCTCGGCGCGGCCGCCGTGCGCGGTCGGGTCGGTGAGCGGGCCGATGGAGTCGAGCAGCTCGATCACCGAGCCCGGCCAGCCGTGCGTCATGATCAGCGGCAGCGCGTCCGGGTGCGGCGACCGCACGTGGACGAAGTGGACGTCCACCCCGTCGATCACGGTCGTGAACTGCGGCAGCGCGTTCAGCCGCGCCTCGACCCGGCGCAGGTCGTAGTCGTTCGCCCAGTAGCGGCAGAGCTCCTGCGCCGTCGCCAGCTGCACGCCCTGCGACCGGTCGTCGACCAGCTCCCGGGAGGGCCAGCGCGTCGCGGCGAGCCGGCGGCGCAGGTCGGTGAGCGCCTCCTCCGCGAACTCCACGCGGAAGGGACGGATGGAACTGCCAATCTGTTCTGCGACTGCGGTCATGACGGGCCTCGGGGTCGGGTGCGGGGAAGTTCCGGGCCGGACCTCGAGCACCACGGTGGTAGGGGCCGGGCTTCCAGGACCCGCCCACCCTCACCCTGGCCATCGGAGTGGCGGCAGGGACGAACGGCCCGTCCCCGCATGTCCGCACGCCACGTCACGGACGACTCTCGGCGAGCAGGGTCAGCCCTCTGGCGGGGACGCCGGGAGACCGGCAGGCCTGCGGTCAGCGGGGCAGCCCGGCCAGGAAGGCGTCCGCCTGCTCCCGCCCGGCGTCGAAGAGCCGGCGCAGGAAGGCGGGGTTGCGGTCGAGCTTGCTGGGCAGGTCGAGGTCGAAATCCAGGGTGATCTCCCGGACCTCGATGCGCCGATACGGGGGGCCGAGACGGTCCGCCCACCCGTTGACCTTGCGGATGACGTACAGCTCCTGCTCCAGCGAGAGGTTGCCGGCCAGCTCGTTGCGCCGGTCCGCGATGGCGCCCACCGACTTCGGCTCGGTGGCCCGGGCGCGCGGGTTGATCCGGACCACCCAGATCTCCTCCGGCCCGGCGTCCGGCAGCTCGCGCACCGGTGGGTTCTGGCTGAACAGCCCGTCCCAGTAGAAGCGGCCCCGCTCCTCGACGGCGCGGAAGAGCAGCGGGACGGCGGCCGAGGCGAGCACGGCGTTGACGGTGATCTCCCCGCGCCGGCTGGAGAAGGCCTGGAAGTCGCCGCTGAGGACGTCGACGGCGCCGACGAGCAGCAGCGGCTGGTCCTCCGGCGGGGACTCCTGCAGCCGGGCGAGCCGGTCGACGTCCACGTGGTCGGTCAGCAGGTCGGTGAGGGCGGGACCGGCGACGTCCGGGTAGGCGTACGGGCTCACCGTCGGCAGCGACACCCGCCCCTCCAGCCGAGCCAGACCGACCAGCCAGGCGTTGGCCAGCTTCCCGCTCAGCGTGGTGGCGGCGTTGGCCTCCCAGAAGCGCTCCAGCAGCCGGCCGGCCTCGGCCGCGCCGCCGGTCAGCAGGCCGTACCAGGCCAGCAGGGCGCAGACCGCACCACCGGAGGTGCCGGACAGCGCCACGACCCGGTGGTCCTGGTCGGCCAGCAGGCGCTGCAGCACACCGCCGGTGAACGCCGTGTGGCTGCCGCCGCCCTGACATGCGATCGCGACCGTCCTCACCGTCATCCCCCCTCGACTCCTGTCCACCATCTCGCAGCCGGGCGGTCGCTGCCGCGTCGTCGACACGCCCCGGGGCGAGCGGAGGACCGATGGCCGGACTCGGGGAGGACCCGATCGACGGCGTCAGTCGTCGAGCAGTGCGGCCATGAGCCGCCGCGCCCGCCGCCCCTCGGGCACCGGCAGGAGAGGGTGCACGTGGACGAGACCCGCCTCCTCGTGGTGGTCGACCGGCACACCGGCCGCGCGGGCGCGGCTGACGAGCAACCGGGTGTCCGGGCTGGTGATGTCCCGGGTGCCGCTGAAGACGGTCAGCGGCCCGAGCCCGGCCAGCTCCCCGAACAGCGGGCTGACCAACGGGTCCTTGATCGACAGGTCGCCCCGCCAGAGCTCGATCGCCGCCCGGGTGCCCGGCCGGGCGAGCCACGGGTCCTGCGGCTCGACGAGGTCGATCTCGGGGTTGTCCAGGGTCAGGTCCAGCGCGGGCGAGACGAGCACCGTCCGGTGCAGCGGCGGCACGCCCCGGTCCCGGAGGAGCTGCGCCGCGGACAGCACGATCTGCCCGCCGGCCGAGTCACCCAGGGCGGCGACCTGCCCGGCGCCGTACCGGTCGACCAGCGCGGCGACCAGGTCGGCGACGGCCGGCACGACCGTCGCCGCGGTCCCCACGGGCGCCAGCGGGTAGATCGGGACGGTGATCGCGGTGCCGCTGCGGGCGGCGAGCCCGGCGACCAGCCGCCAGTGCAGCGGGTGGATCTGGTTGACCCAGGCGCCGCCGTGGACGTAGACGGCGGCACGGGTCGGCGTGCGGTGTCGCGGCAGGACGCGGTAGACCGGCCAGCCGGTGTCGTGCCGGACGTCGACCTCGATCTCGACCGAGCGCAGTCCCCTTGGCGGCCCGTACGGGACGGGGCGCACCATGCGGTCCCGCACGCCGCGCAGCATGGCCTCCGGGTCGGCGAACTCCCGCCGGAACCCGAACAGTCGGAACAGCGCGGGCAGCGAGCGGCTGACGGTGCTCGGCATGGGGTCCTCTCGGGCTCGGGTGGGGCGGGTGTCCACGGCAGCCTGCACCAGCGGCCGGGACACGGCACGGGGGGCCGGTCACCGACGCTGGGGACGGCCGGCCGCCGCGTCAGTCGCTCGGCGGGGCGGGGGGTGCTCCGGTCGGTGGGGTGCCGCCGGGCGGCGTGCCACCGGGGACGCCGGAGGGCGCGCCGTCGCCGCCGAGCCCGCCGCCGGTCGGGGTCGTGCCGGTGTCCACGCCGACGGCGAGCCGGACGGTGTAGCCGCTCGCGACGTCCACCGCCGCGGCCGGAGCACGTCGATGGGAGCGGCGCCGTTCGGTCCGTCAGCGGCGCAGGACCCGCACCAGGCGGCGGACGCCGGTGTAGGTCACCGCGGCACCGGCCACCCACGGCCCGGCGACGACGACCGGGTCGAGCACCTGGTGGCGGGCGTCGCTGCGGCCGCGCCGCGAGCGCAGCCCGCCGTGGGTGAGCTCGCTCCGCAGCCCGGACGCCGGCACGTCGGGGCGCCTGGAGGCGAACGAGCGCAGGTGGCTCCCCCACGCGTCGATCCGGTCGCCGACGATGAGCAGCAGCCAGTGCGCCAGACGGCCCTCGCTGAAGCGCCGGTAGGCGAACCGGCGCACGCCGCCCGACAGTCCCCGCAGCGGCTGGGCGGTGCCGAAGACCGGGGTCACGAAGGCGTGCTCGATCGACCGTTCCCTGCCCTCGCCGCCGGGCTGCCGCTCCGGGAAGTCCCAGTGCGCACCGGTGTCCGCCGGGTACTGCAGCTTCGGGTACGAGGGCCGGTCCGCGGGGTCGAGGTCAGCGCCCCAGCCGGGGATCCGGGCCCGCAGCTCCTCGCGGGTCGGCGGCGGGGTGCGCTTGTCCCGGACGTAGGCGCTCGGGATGTCGGGGTCGGTCACGGTCGCTCCCTCAGGCCGCGCTGGGCAGGATCAGCGGCTTGATGCAGCCGTCGAGCTTGGCGGAGAACACGTGGTAGGCCTCGGCGACGTCCTCCAGCGGGAACCGGTGGGTGACCATCGCCCGCGGCGTCAGGTGGCCGTTGCGCACGTGCTCGAACATCCGCGGCCACTGCCGCTTCACCGGTGTCTGGTTCATCCGCAGCGTGAGCCCCTTGTTCAGCGCGTCGCCGAACTTCACCGCGTTGGGGATCGGCCCGTACGCGCCGACCACGGAGACGGTGCCGCCCTTGCGCACCCCGTCGATGGCCCAGTTCAGCGCGACCGGCGAGCCGCCCTGCAGCTTGAGCTTGGTCCCGGTCACGTGCTGCAGGAGGTTGCCGTGGGCCTCCGCGCCGACCGCCTCGATGACGACGTCGGCGCCGAGGAAGTCGGTCTGCTTCTTCAGCTCGACCACGACGTCGTCGTGCTCGTCGTAGTCGAGCACCTCGGCGTAGGCCATGGTCCGCGCCTTCTCCAGCCGCTCCTGCAGGTGGTCGACGACGATGACCCGGCCCGCGCCCATGAGCCACGAGGACTGGGCGGCGATCAGGCCGACCGGCCCGGCACCGAGGACGACGACCGTGTCGCCCTCGGCGATCCCGCCCAGCTGCGCGCCGAAGTAGCCGGTCGCGGCGGCGTCGGTCAGCAGGACGGCGTCCTCGTCGTGCATCCAGTCGGGGATCCGCACCGGCCCGACGTCGGCGAACGGCACCCGCACGTACTGCGCCTGGCCGCCGTCGTAGCCGCCGGTGGTGTGCGAGTAGCCGTAGATGCCGCCGACCGCCGTGGCGTTCGGGTTCACGTTGTGGCAGTTGGAGTACAGCCCGCGGGCGCAGAACCAGCACGACCCGCAGGAGATGTTGAACGGCACCATGACCCGGTCGCCGACCTGCAGGTGCTGCACCGACGACCCGACCTGCTCCACGACGCCGATGAACTCGTGACCGAAGGTGTGGCCGATCCGGGTGTCCGGCATGAGGCCGTGGTAGAGGTGCAGGTCCGAGCCGCAGATCGCGGCCAGCGTGACCCGCAGGATCGCGTCGTTGGGGTGCTCGATGCGGGGGACGTCCTTCTCCTCGACCCGCACCGCGTAGGGACCCCGGTAGACCATGGCCCGCATCGCAGGACCTCCTCGCACTCGCGCACGGCGCCGTGCCGCACCGGCCGGCCGGACCGGCTCTCCGGCGTCCCCTCGCACCCTGACCGACCTGCCGGCCGGCGGCCAGTCGGGACCGGCCGGCGCAGCACGTCCTCCGGACGGGTGAGGCGCTCCGGACGGCGCTGGAGAGCCGTGGTCGTGACGCCGAGGACAGCTGCATGTTCCAGGGACTGCACCAGTGGCTCGCGACGGCCCTGCCCGAGGGCCGCCACCTGCCCCACGAGGTCTGGCACCGGCGTCACCGGGCCGTCCTCCGGGTCGCCGCCGCGCAGGCGGGAGGGCTGGGGGTCCTGGCGCTGCTGCTCGGCCGATCGCCGCTGATCGCCCTGCTGCTCGCGCTCGCGGTCGCCTACCCGCTGGTGTTCACGGCCCTGCCCGGTGCCGGCCGCGGCCTGCGCTCCGCCGCGGCGACGGCCAGCCTGCTCGCCGCCTCGGTCGTCCTGGTCTACCTCCTGGAAGGCCTCACCGAGGCGCACTTCCACTTCTTCGTCATGGTCGGGCTCGCGGCGCTGTACCAGAACTGGGTGCCCTTCGGGATGGCGCTGGTCGTCGTCCTCGCCCACCACGGCGTCGTCGGGACGCTGTTGCCGCACGCGGTCTTCGGGCACGGCAGCGCGCAGCACTCGCCGTGGACGTGGACCCTGGTGCACGGGGCGTTCGTGCTGGCCGCGTCCCTGGCCCACCTCGCTGCCTGGCGGCTCAACGAGCAGCAGGGGCTGCGCGACCCGCTCACCGGCCTGGCCAACCGCACGCTGCTGCTGGAGACCACCGCGCGGATGCTGGCCCAGCGGTCCGGTCCCACGAGCGTGCTGTTCCTGGACCTCGACGACTTCAAGGACGTCAACGACTCCCGCGGCCACGCCGCGGGCGACGAGCTGCTGACGACGGTGAGCGAGCGGCTCGTGGGCTGCGTGCGCTCGGTCGATCAGGTGGCCCGGCTCGGCGGCGACGAGTTCGCCGTCGTGGTCGCGGGCTCCGCCCAGACGGCCGCGGAGGTCGGCGAGCGCCTGCTCGGCGCCCTCGTCGACCCGGTCGTCGTCGATGGCCGGCCGGTCCACGTGCGGGTGAGCATCGGCGTCGCCGACTCCACCACCGCCGGGGACCGCTCCGCCGACACGCTGCTGCGCAACGCCGACCTGGCGATGTACCTCGCCAAGTCCTCGGGCAAGAACCGCGTGGTCGTCTACGCGGAGGGAATGGAGCTGGCCGCCCAGTCCAAGGCCGAGCTCATCACCGACCTCGACTCCGCCGTCGCCGCCGGGCAGCTCGCCGTCCACTACCAGCCGACCGTCGAGCTGGCCGAGGGCGCGACCACCGGCTACGAGGCGCTGCTGCGCTGGCAGCACCCCACACGCGGGCTCGTCCCGCCCCTGGAGTTCATCCCGCTGGCCGAGGAGAGCGGCGCCATCGTCGAGATCGGCCGCTGGGTGCTCACCGAGGCGACCGCCCAGGCCGCGCGGTGGTCCCGGGGGGCCGGCCGGCCGATCGACATCGCGGTCAACCTCTCGGCGCGGCAGCTGATCGACGACGACGTGGTGGCCACCGTCCGCGGCACCCTGGCCGCCAGCGGGCTGCCCGCCGCGCAGCTGACCCTCGAGGTGACCGAGAGCGTCCTCATCGAGGACGTCGAGGCCGTGGTCGACAGCCTGCGCGCGCTGCGCGGGCTGGGCGTCCGCATCGCCATCGACGACTTCGGCACCGGCTACTCGAGCCTGTCCTACCTGCGCCGGCTGCCCGCTGACGTCGTGAAGATCGACCGCAGCTTCGTGCAGGACCTGGGCTCGGGCGGCCGGTCGACCACCCTGGTGGCCTCGATCATCGAGCTGGCGCGCAGCCTGGACCTCGAGGTGGTCGCCGAGGGCGTCGAGACCGAGGAGCAGCACGCCGTCCTCGGCCGGCTGGCCTGCTCCCACGCGCAGGGCTACCTGTTCGGCCGCCCCCGGCCCGCCGCCGCCCAGGCGTTCCCGGCCCAGGTGGAGGTCGCCCCGGCCCACCCGGGGCCGCTGCTCGCCGTCGTCCCCTGACCGGCCCCGGTCAGGACGGCCGGTCGCCCACGGCGACCGGCCGGTCCGGATCGGTGCTGTACTGCGACCACGAGCCCGGGTGGAGCCGCCCCTGCGGCAAGCCCGCGAGCTCCAGCGCGAGCAGGTCGTGGCACGCCGTCACCCCGGAGCCGCAGTAGGCGACGACGTCGCTGTCGCGGGTGACCCCGGCCGCGGCGAACGTCGCGCGCAGCTGCTCGACGGGCCGGAAACGGTCGTCGGCACCGAGGTTGGCGCGAGCGGGCACGTTGACCGCGCCGGGCACGTGGCCGGCGCGCGGGTCCACCGGCTCGCGCTCCCCCCGGTACCGCTCGGGGTCGCGCGCGTCGAGCACCACCGCGGCCGGGTCGAGGACGTCGTCGACCCCCGCCAGCCGGTCGGCCGGCCACGGGCGGGGGGTGAAGACCGCCGGCGCCCGCTCCGGGACGGCCTGCTCCAGCGGCCCGTCCCACGCCGCCGTGCCGCCGTCCAGGAGCGCGGCGTCGTGCCCGGTCACCCGCAGCAGCCACACCAGCCGGGCGGCGACCACCCCGCCGGCGTCGTCGTAGGCCACCACGGGATCGTCGTCGCCGATGCCGAGCGCGGCCATCCCCGCCGCGAACACCTCCGGCTCCGGCAGCGGGTGCCGCCCGGTCCCGGGCCCGGCGTGCGCGGCCAGCGTGCGGTCGAGGTCGACGAAGACCGCACCCGGCAGGTGCCCGGCGTCGTAGGCGACACGGCCGGACCGGCCGTCGAGGTACCAGCGGACGTCGGCGAGCACGACCTCGCCGCGGTGCTCGCGCAGCCAGGACACGTCGACGACGGGGGGCAGCATGGCGGCGACCCTACGACCGCGCTCCCCGGCCCGGCGGCCCTTCGACTGTCGTGGGACCGGGACCGGGGCCGGCGCCGGGCTGCCTCAGCCGCGTGGCATCCAGGTCAGCACGTCGCCCCTGCTGCCCGCCCCGCCGTGGAACGCCTCCACCGGCTCGAGGTGGCGCACGGTCCGCCACTGGCCGGGGGCCCAGGCGCGCAGCACCAGCCCCTCCTCCGAGAACGCGATGAGTGTTCCCGCCTCTGTGGCCAGCATCCCGGCCTCGACTCGCTCGTTCTGGTCCTCCGCGACCTGCACCGTCCACGCCGGCATGTGGCGCTCCCCCTGGCCGGGGCATCTGTGCGACACCCGGTGTCAAGAACCAACCCGGGGTTGCCCCCGGACGTCAACGCCCGCGCGCGCGTCTTGGCCCTGCGTGAGGGAACCGCGCCGGACGGAATCGGCTCAGGCGCGCCAGGCCGGGCGCACCAGCCGGCGCAGCTGCGGCAGGCGGGTCGGGCGGTCCGGCCGGGCGGCCCAGGTGCGCCCGCCGGCGCGCAGCCCCAGGCCGATCAGCCGGCGCAGCACCAGGATCGCGGCGGCGGTGGCCAGGGCCGGCCAGCCCGGTCCGCCGACCAGCCGCAGCAGGCCGGCCGCGGTGAGCAGGTCGAGGAACACCGGCAGCGCCGCGGCCGGACGGCGGGTCGCCACCAGCGCCACCAGGCCGGCGAGCAGTGCCGCCGCGGTCGCCACCAGCGCCAGCGCCACGCCGGCGTTCTGGAGCGCCGTGCTCACGCCGGCCGCGCCGCGGTGTCGCCGTGCGCCCGCTCCTCGGCGAGCTGGCGGCGCTCCTCGTCGATCTCCCGGGCCAGGAAGTAGTTCAGCGCCGTCCGGATCGCGGCCACCGCGGCGAGCTGGCCGAGCTCGCGGAAGCTGGGCGCCACCGCCGTCCGCAGCACGTCGCTGGCCAGCTGGAACTCCAGGCCCAGGGCGAGGAAGCGGCCCAGGGTAAGCCGGACGGGCACGAAGGCCCGCGCGTCCCGGTCCCGCATCCCCACCACGACGAACCGCACGAAGGCCCACAGCGCGCCGACGACGATCACCGCGGCGCCGCATGCCTCCACGACGGGCACCAGGACACCGAGCGCGTCTCGCAGGACTTCCTCCACCGGCGCCCCCTACCCGACCGCTCCCGGGGCCACCCGGTGTCCGGGGATGGGTCTCAGGCCGCGGGACGGCCGAGCACGTCGGCCAGCGTCAGCCGGTCGGCCCGCGACCGGTCGACGACGGTCACCGCCGCCCGCCCGGCGCCGCCGGCCGGTCCCGCGACCGACTGCAGCAGGGTTCGCCAGCGGGTGGCGTGCCGGTGCATCGACCGCGCCGGGATCGCCCGCCCGCGAGCGGTCTGCCCGCTCTCGGCGACTTCCCGTGACGCGTCGAGGAGCACCAGCCGCACCGAGCGCCCGGCCCGCCGCGCGGCGGACAGGACGGCGGCGCGCCACCACGGCCGGGTCCACGGATCGGTGAGGACGACGACCGGTGCCGGCCCGGCGACGACGCGCAGCACCCGCACCCGGTGGCAGGCGTGCACCAGCGGCCGGACCACCCGGTACGGGACGGCCGGCGCCACGTCCTGCAGCCGGGCGGCGACGTCCTCGGAGTCCAGGTCGACGACGCCCGGGTCGCGCTCGCCCAGGAGCCGGCGCAGCAGCGTCGTCTTGCCGCTCCCGGGGAGCCCGCCGACCACCACCAGGACGCCCTGCGGCGCCCCGTGCCCGCGGGCCCCTCGCGCCGCGGTGGGGGCCGATCCGGTCTGCACGACCACGTGCGGCCACCTCCTCCCGTCTCTGCGCCCATGCTCCCCGCCCGGGCTCGGCGTCGGCGGTGCGCCGGCTGTGGGAACGCTGTGGGATGCCGCCGTCCGGGTTCCGCTGCCAGGGGTCTGACCTGCGCGTTAGGTCAGGCTCAGCTTGCTGGCGGGCCCGTCGGGGACGTGCCAACCTGGTGCATGACCTCTCTCCAGGACATGCCCCAGGTCCAGAACTGCGCGGTCGACAGCTGCTCGTACAACGCCGAGCACAACTGTCACGCGGGCGCGATCACGGTGGGCGGCGACCACGCCCACTGCGGCACCTTCGTGGAGATCAGCTTCCGCGGCGGGCTGGACCGCAACGGACTGGTCGGGGCCTGCCACCGCTCCGACTGCGTGCACAACGACAAGCTCGAGTGCCACGCCCCGAGCGTCCGCGTCGGGCCGAGCACCGACGCCGCCGACTGCCTCACCTACGAGGCCAGGTGACCTGATTGGACGGCCCCGCTGCAGGGTCCCGCGGCGGGCCCCTGCCGGTCCTCCTGCAGGGGCCCGCCGCGAGCCTGCGAGTGGCGGAGGGCAGGAGGGCAGGAGGGCAGGAGGGCAGGAGGGCCCTTCACGGGGGGCAGCGGGGTCCTTCAGCTACGAGGCCAGGTAGTCCAGGTCCCCTAGGGACTCTGCCGACAGCCCCCCGGCCGGGTCGGCGCGCAGCGCACCGTCGGCCACGGCCAGCGCGGCGACCGGGTCGTCGTCGTCCACCAGGACCGCACGGCCGCCGGTGGCCACCGGGCGCAGTGCGGCGAGCACGGTGCGACGGTCCGGCGCGGTCAGCCCGTCGGTGAGGCGGTCGATGAGCACGATCGTCGCCCCTACCTCGCGCACGGCCTCGACGGCCGCCACGCGCCGGTGCACGTCGTCGTCCGCGGCGGCCGCGAGCCGGTGCACGCGGACGGCGGAGTGCCCGGAGGCGCAGCGGCCGCTGTCGTCGTCCAGCGCGGCCATCACCCGGCGGCGGGCGGCGGCCGGGCCCAGGAGCACGGTCACGTCGCCGACCGGCAGTCGCAGCCCCACGCGGATCTCCTTCGCCTCGTGCTCCCGCCCGTCCGGGCGCGGTAAGGCGAGGCTAACCTCTTCCGCGCGCCGCCGTCCACCCTCCGGCCGACAGCAGAGCGGCGCCGCCCCCACCGGGGACGGCGCCGCTGCGGCGGAGGACGTCAGTCGTCGTCGCCGCCACGATGGCCCCACCAGCCGGGACCGCCGCCGTGCGGCATGTCCTCGTGGGTGGCGTTGACCCACTCCGTGACCCGCTCCTCCAGGTCGGCCAGCCGCTCGTCGGCCACGTCCTGGGGCATGCCCTCTTCGACTGCCTCCGCGATGCGCTCCTGCTTCTCCGTGACCAGGGCGTCGACGAGCGTGTCGACCGCGACGCCCTGCTCCTCGGCGATCGACGCCAGGGTGGCGCCTTCGGCCTCGAGCGCGGTGCGCAGCTCGTCCTCGGTCATGCCCAGCGTCTCGGCGGCGGTCTCGAGACCGAACCAGCCGCCGTGGCCGTGGTGGCCGAAGCCGGCGCCGTCGAGCGTGGTGGCCACCTCGTCGGCCTGCTCCTGGGTGATCGACCCGTCGTCCACCAGGCCGGAGAGCGCGTCCTTGATGCGGTCCACGACGGACGTGGACGTGCCGTCGGTCTCGTCGGTGGCGGCGACGGCGGGAACGGCCACGGCCAGTCCGGTCAGCGTCAGGGCGCCTGCGGCGGCGGCGACGACCAACTTCTTGCGCACGGTGGTCTCCTCGGTCTGCGGCCGGCGGATCCAGCCCTCCAGGAGATGGTCGGACCGGAACCTGTGACGGAGCTGTCAGCGTCCCGTGGCCTCGCTGGGATCAGGAGCCACCGGCCACCAGGTCCGCACGTCGCCCGGGAGAGCGGCGGTGCAGGGGGTCCAGAGCGGTGAGCTGGGAACTCCTCCCCGTGCCACATGCGTGGATACACCCGTGCCTCGGAGACCGGCCGGCAGGAGGGCTCCCGTGTTCACCCGCTGCTCGGGCGCCGTGCACCGCCGCGTCGTCCCGGCGTCCGATCGGGCAACCAGCGTGGGCCGGGACGGAGCACCCCCGAGGACGGAGCCGACCGTGTCCCACCTCCCTGTCCCGGCCGCGGACGGCCTGTCCCGCCGGCGCCTGCTGCAGGGGGCGGCGGTCCTCGGCGCCGGGGTCGGCCTGGGCGCCCTCGGCGGTCCCGTCCCCGCGGCGTCCGGCGCGCCCACCCTGGTGCGCTCGCGGCCGGAGGTCCGGTGGGGCGTGCAGAGCGGGGACGTCACGACCCGCTCGGCCGTGGTCTGGTCCAAGACCGACCGCCCGGCCCGGATGCTGGTGGAGGTCGCGGCCACGGCCGACTTCCGCCGGCCCCGCGGGCGGTGGCGGCTCGACGTCGGACCGGACACCGACCACACCGGTCGGGTGCACCTCGACGGCCTGCCGGCCGGGACCGAGCTGTTCTACCGGGTGCGGTTCGACGCCGACGGGCACGACAGCGAGCCGGTGGTCGGCCGGCTGCGCACCGCGCCCCGCGACCGGCGCGACGTCACCTTCGCCTGGTCGGGGGACGTCGCCGGCCAGGGGTGGGGCATCAACCCCGACACCGGCGGCATGACCGGCTTCGAGGCGGTGCGCCGCCTGCAGCCGGACTTCTTCCTGCACTCCGGCGACAACGTCTACGCCGACGGGCCGCTGCAGGAGCGCGTCACCCTGCCCGACGGCACGGTCTGGCGCAACGTCGTCACGCCGGAGAAGAGCAAGGTGGCCGAGACGCTCGACGAGTACCGCGGCCAGTACCGCTACAACCTGCTCGACGCCAACCTGCGCGGGATGGCGGCCGAGGTGCCCCTGGTGGTCCAGTGGGACGACCACGAGGTCACCAACAACTGGTACCCGGGCGAGGTGCTCACCGACGAGCGGTACACGGTCCGGGACGTCGACACGCTCGCCGCCCGCGCCCGCCAGGCCTTCCACGAGTACACACCCATCGGCGGCGACCGGGTGCAGCGGATGCTGCCGTACGGCCCGCTGGTGGACGTCGTCGCCCTCGACCTGCGCACTTCCCGCGGCCCGAACACCGGCAACCTCGCCGCTGACGGGCCGGACACGCGCATCCTCGGCGAGGAGCAGCTGGCGCGGGTCACCCGGCAGCTCACGGGGTCGCGGGCGCTGTGGAAGGTGGTCGCGTCGGACATGCCGATCGGGCTGGTCGTCCCCGACGGCGAGCTCGACCAGGAGGGCATCGCCAACCGCGACCCCGGCCGGCCGCTGGGCAGGGAGCAGGAGGTCGCCCGGCTGCTGTCGGACCTCAGGCGGCACGGCGTCCGCAACGTCGTCTGGTTGACCGCCGACGTCCACTACACGGCAGCCCACCACTACTCCCCGGAGCGCGCGACCTTCGTCGACTTCGACCCGTTCTGGGAGTTTGTGTCCGGGCCGCTGCACGCGGGCACCTTCGGGCCGAGCGAACTCGACGGGACGTTCGGGCCGGAGGTGATCTTCTCCCGCACCGGCCGGCGGGCGGGCGAGGAGCCCAACGACTCCTCCCAGTTCCTCGGGCACGTCCGCATCGACGGCGACAGCGGGGTGATGACCGTGGAGCTGCGGGACGTCGGCGGCCGGGTGCTGCACCGCACGGACCTGACGCCGTCCTGACCCATCCCGGGAGCGACCGGTCCCCGGTGTCCCGGCGGTCCCGGCGCGGCCCCGCCCGCGCCGCCCGGTCGTGAAGCGCCGGCCGCCGGCGGAGTGGGCGACCGGGGTGCCGCCGTCGTCGCGGTGAGGCGGTCGCCGCGCCCCGGCCGAGCCCGCGGACACCACGCCCCCGCCGCCGCTACGGTGACGCCCGTGCGCGGTGGGGCGGGCAGGACGACCGGCACGCACCGGTCTCCCGGGGGCAACCCCGGGGCAGCGCAGCGAGCCAGACACCACGTCAGCCGCCACCAGGAGCGCTCCGCGCACGACCTGGCGACTCCCTCAGGGAGAGGCTGCCTCCCCCGCCGCGCACGCCGGTGACGGCCCGCCCGCGTTCGGCCCGCACCGCCTCCGGCACCGCCACGGCGCTGCTCGCCGGGGCCCTGGTCCCGGCGCACGATGGTCCCGCCGGGTCGCGGTCGCCCTCGGGTTCGCGCGGGCACCGCGCTGGATCGGCACGCTGGTCGACGAGGTGCTCGCCGCGTACGCCGCGGCGCCGGTCGACCGGCCGCGGGAGCTAACGCTCTTCGTCCAGCGCACGCAGGGCTGGGAGCGGATGGGCAGTCCGCCGCGCGTCGTCCACCGGCAGCCGAGGGCCACGGCGGTGGCGCGCGACCGCTTCGGCGTCGCCCCGCTCGCGGACGCCGCCGCACTGGCCCGGTTGCTCGACCTCGACCACGGCGAGCTCGCCTGGTTCGCCGACGTCCGCGGGCTGGAGCGCACGGTCGGTGAGCCGCTGCGCCACTACCGCTGGCACGCCGTCGAGCGGCGCGGCGGGGTGCGGCTGCTGGCCGAGCCCAAGGCGCGGCTCGAGGAGGTGCAGCGGCCGCTGTTGCGGCACGTGCTCGCCCGGGTCCCGGTGCACGACGCCGCCCACGGCTGCGTGCCGGGCCGGTCGGTGCGGACGGCAGCCGCGCCGCACACCAGCCGCGCCGTCGTCCTCGGGATGGACCTGGAGGCGTTCTTCGCCTCGGTGACCGCACCGAGGGTCTGGGGGCTGCTGCAGGGCACCGTGGGACTGACCGAGCCGGTCGCCCACCTGCTCACCGGGCTGGTGACGACGACGGCGCCGGCAGGGGTGTGGCGCGCGCTGCCGGTGCCGTCCGGCGCGGGCGCGCGGGAGCGGCACCGGCGGCTCGGCGAACGGTTGACCACCTTGCACCTGCCGCAGGGCGCCCCGACCTCGCCCGCGCTGGCGAACCTCGTCTGCTTCCGCCTCGACCGCCGGCTGGCCGGCCTGGCGGCGACCGTCGGCGCCCGCTACACCCGCTACGTCGACGACCTGACCTTCTCCGGGGACCGCCGGCTCCGCGCCGACCAGTGCGCGTCGCTGGTCACCGAGGTCGCCGCCGAGGAGGGGTTCCGGGTGAACCCGGCCAAGACCCGGGTGGCCGGCGCCGATTCGCGGCAGCAGGTGCTGGGCGCCGTCGTCAACACCCGGCCAACGCTGCCCCGGCCCGAGCGGGATGCGCTGCGCGCGCTGCTGCACAACTGTGCGCGGCACGGCTGGACCGGCCAGACCCGCGGGCACGACCCGGCGACCTTCAGCGAGCACGTCCTCGGCCGGGTGGCCTGGGCCGGCTCGCTCGACCCGGTGTTCGGCGAGCGGCTGCACGCCCTCGCTGCACGCATCGACTGGAGCTGAGTCGCGCGTCCCCCACCGGCGGCCGGGTCACAGGTCGACGGCCATGGTCCCGGCGGCGGCGCCCGGGACCGGGGCGAAGCCGGCGGCGCGGTAGAGGCGCACCGACGGGTTGCCGGCCTCGACGCTCAGGCTGACCTGCCGCACCCCCCGGCGGCGCGCCTCGGCCAGCGCCTGCCGGAGCAGCCGGCCGCCGATGCCCTGCCCCCGGTATCCGGACCAGACGCAGAGGCCGAGCTCCGGGACGCCGTCGGCCACGAAGCCGTAGCCGGGGTCCTCGGCGCCGAGGAGGAGCGCCCAGACCACGCCCACCACCAGGCCCTGCCGCTCGGCGACGAACCCGAGGTCACCGCGCCCGGGGCGGAACACCGTGTAGTGGCGCAGGTCGGGACGCTCGTCGACGTCGCGAGCGGTGAACCGCTGCTCCCCCGTCCAGTTGACGTTCGCGAGGGTCGCCGTCCGCAGCAGCTCGCGGTCGCTCGCGGTCAGCGGCCGTGCGGTCACCTGCGTCGGCACGGGGCGGCTCAGCGCGGGACTCAGACGAGGAAGCGGTAGGCCGTCGTCCCCGGCGCGACGTGCTGGATGCGCAGCGGGCTGGCCTCGATGCGCGCCAGCAGCGCCGGGAAGTCCGCCGCGCTGCCGAGCTCGATGCCGGTGAGGGCGGCGCCGGTCTCCCGGTTGTCGCGCTTGACGTACTCGAACAGCACGATGTCGTCGTCCGGGCCGAGCACCTCGTCGAGGAAGCGCCGCAACGCACCGGGCTCCTGCGGGAACTCGATGAGGAAGTAGTGCTTGAGGCCGCGGTGGACCAGCGAGCGCTCGACCACCTCGCCGTACCGGCTGACGTCGTTGTTGCCGCCCGACAGCAGGCAGACCACCGTCTGCCCCGGCTCGACCGGGACCAGCCCGCCGGTCAGCGCGGCGCTGGCCAGGGCCCCGGCGGGCTCGGCGATGACGCCGTCCACCTGGTAGAGGTCGAGCATCTCGGTGCAGATCTGCCCCTCGGGGACCGCGACCAGCTCGGCGCCGGAGTCGCGCACCAGCGGGAACGTCACGTCCCCGACCCGGCGGACGGCGGCGCCGTCGACGAACGTGTCGAGCTGCGGCAGCTCCACGGGTCCCCCGGCGCCGAGCGCGGCGGCCATGCTCGCCGCCCCGACCGGCTCCACGCCGATGACGCGCGTGCCGGGGCTGCGCCGCCGCAACCAGGTGGCGCAGCCGGCCAGCAGCCCGCCGCCACCCACCGGGAGGACGACGACGTCGGGCGGGGCGGGCAGCTGCTCGAGCAGCTCCAGCGCCACGGTCGCCTGCCCGATCACGGTGGGGACGGCGTCGAAGGCCGGCACCAGCGTGGCGCCGGTGTCCCGCGCGTGGGCGAGTGCGGCGGCCGCCGCCTCGTCGTAGGTGTCGCCGGTGACCACCAGGTCGACCACCTCCCCACCGAGGGCGGTGATGCGGTCCCGCTTCTGCCGCGGCGTCGTCCCCGGGACGAAGACCGAGCCGTGCACGCCCAGGGCCCGGCAGGCGTGGGCGACGCCCTGCCCGTGGTTGCCGGCGCTGGCGCAGACGACGCCGGCGGCCTGCCGGGTGGGGTCGAGCTGGCTGATCGTGTTGTAGGCGCCGCGGATCTTGTAGGACCGGCCGACCTGCAGGTCCTCGCGCTTGACCCACACGTCGGCGCCGGTCGCCGCGGACAGCCGTGCGCTGCGCTGCAGCGGCGTCCGCTCGGCCACCCCGGCCAGCCGACGGGCGGCCGCCGCCACCTCGGCGGCGAGGCGCTGGGCCGTCCCGGGGTCTGCGACGTCGACGCTGTCGTTCACGCGCCCATCCTCCGCGACGGACGCCGACCCGCACCGCGACCCCCGAGACGCCGGCCCGACCCGGGACGCCCGCGAGCGCCCGGAGCCGCGCGCCGTCCACCGCCGCACACTGGGGCCGTGAGCCCGGAGACCCCCGAGAGCGCGGGGAGGCGCGGCGTCGTCCGCCTTCTGAACACCACCGGCGGGCGGCTGCTGTGCCTGGCCGGCGCGGTCGACGCCGCGGCCGTCGACGACTTCTGGCGGCGCTACGGCCGCGAGCCGGCACGGGTCGACCGGATCGACGCCCGGTCGGTCACCGCGCTGTCCGAGCCCGGGCGCGAGCTGCTGCTCGACCACGTCGAGGCCGCCGAGCTCGCCGGCCGGCCGGTGGAGCTGCGCCCCTCCCCCGTGGTCACCCGCGTGCTGACCGGCGGGGAGGCCGGTGCGGACCGTCGATGACCCGCGCGGGTGGAGTCGCTACACCGTGGGTACCCCGGCGGCCATGAGCGGGAAGTCTGCGGAGGACTACGCGGAGGACTACACGGACCCGGAGCTGCGCGCGCGGCTCAAGGAGGAGATCAAGGCGGGCGACCGCGGCGGGCGGCCGGGGCAGTGGAGCGCCCGCAAGAGCCAGCTGCTCACGCACGAGTACGAGGCCCATGGCGGTGGCTACCGCCACGAGGGCGAGCGCACCGCGGCCCAGCGGCACCTCGAGGAGTGGACCGAGCAGGAGTGGCACACCGCCGACGGCGGGGACCGCGCCCGCGGCGCCGACGGCACGTCGCGCTACCTGCCCGACGCCGCCTGGCAGCTGCTCAGCGACGCCGAGAAGCGGGCCACCGACTCCCGGAAGCGGCACGGCGAGGAGCAGCACGTGGCCAACACCGACGCCGCGAAGGAGGCACGGAAGGCCGCCGAGCTCCTCGACGTCGACGCGGCCGAGGCCCGCCGGCGGGTGTCGGCGATGAGCGGGGACTCGCAGCTCGATCGCGCCGAACGCGCCGAGCGGGAGCTGGGCAGGGGCCGCAAGACGGTGCTCGAGGCGATCGAGCGTCGCCGCCACGGCTCCTGACCCGGCCGGGCGTCAGGACCGCAGGGCGGCCGCCAGCGCGGGCCCGGCCTCGGCCAGCCAGGCCCGGTAGGCGTCGGCCTGCATGCGCAGGTCCGAGCGGGAGTACTCCAGGAACCCCTGGTGCCCGGCCGCCGCGTAGCGCGCGATCAGCGTGCAGAACCACTCCTGGTTTTGCTGGAGCGCGGCGGGCAGGAGTCGGCGGTCGCCGTCGTCGGCCCCGTAGGCGTCCAGGAACAGCCGCAACCGGCGCAGACCGCGGCCGCGCCGGGCGTCACGGATGGTCGCGTCCGGTCGTACCGGCGCCCACAGCCGGGCGGCACACGCGACGTCCCAGACCCGCGAGCCGGGGCCGGCGAGGTCGAAGTCGATGAGCGCGACCGCCCGCCCGTCGCGGAAGACGACGTTGTCCAGGTTGAGGTCGTTGTGACCCACCAGCTCGCCGCGGAACGCCGCCGGCGGGGAGGTCGGCCACGGGTACGGCGACGGGTCGAAGCCGGCCACGGCGGAGTGGTAGGAGCGCAGCAGCTCCGCAACGCTGACCAGCGCCTCGTCGGTGAGTGCCCACGCCGGGTAGGGCGGCAGGACGGTCGACCCGGGCACGTAGCTCAGCACCTCCCGTCCCCGCTCGTCCACGCCCAGGAACCGTGGCGCCCCCACGAACCCGACGTCCTCGAGGTGGCGGAGCAGCGCGTGGGCGGCCGGGCTGGTGCTGCGCAGCGGGCGGCGGACGGTGTCCCCCACCCGGACGACGAGTCCGCGGTTCGCCACGCCCCCGGGCAGCGGGACCTCCGGCTCGGTCACTCCCGGACTCACCCGTCGAGCAGGGCCTGGGCGAACGTGCGGTGGGTGACCAGGCCCTGCACCAGCCCGCTGCGCAGCGCGGCCCGCCCCGCCGTGACCTTCTCCACGCCGTACGGGATCGCGATGACCTCGGCGATCGCGCGCATCTGCTCGGCGTCGATGCCGATCACCCGCTCGCTCAGCGCGGCGCGGACGGGCTCGCCGTCGGCGGTGAGGAGGACCCCGGAGACCTCCGCGCAGACGCCCAGCCGGGTCAGCTCCACCCGGTCGGCCTCGCGGGCGGTGTCGTAGAGCGTCGACCGGCCGGGCGCCCAGAGCCCCACACCGACCACGGCCTTGGTGACGCGCGGCAGCTGCCCGAAGGCCAGGGCTACCTCCCGCTGCCCGCGCAGCGCCCGCGCGGTCGCCGCGTCGGGGAGCGTGAACGGCGCGTAGAAGACGTAGGCCGGCCCGCCGGCGGCCCGGGCCACGTCGCGGACGACGTCGATCGACGTCTCGTCACCGTCGGGCAGGGCGACGGCGCCGGTGAGCTGGACGACGGGGACGGCGGCCAGCCGCGGCAGCGCCCGGGCCATCGCACCGACCGAGCGGGACCAGGCCACCCCCAGCACGTCGTCGGGTCCGGTGATCTCGGCGAGCAGCTCGGCGGCGACCTGCCCGAGCTGCCGGCGGACGTCGGCCGGCGGGCCCTCCGGGGTGTCCACGACGACGGCGTGCTCGAGCCCGTACGCGTCCTGGACCCGGGCGGACAGGTCGACGTCGATCAGGCCGCGGTGCCCGATCTCGATCCGGACCAGGCCGGTGGCGCGGGCGGTCTCGATGAGCCGCGCGACCTTGAACCGGCTGAGGCCGAACTCGTCGGCGATCTCGGTCTTCGAGCGCCCGTCCAGGTAGTAGCGGCGCGCCACCGAGGCCGAGAGCACCAGGGACGCGGGACCGGCAAGCTGGGTGATCATCCCCGACCTCCTGCTCAGATGAGCGCTCCGCGCCCATCTTTGCACTCCCCCTTGACGACCGGAGATGTGACTGCCGACACTTCGCCACGACGGCGCGCCGCTCCTCGGGACGGGGACGGACGCGTGCCCGCGGTCATCGACGGGAGAGCTGAGGCAGACCGTGACCACAGCAGAGACAGCGACCAAGAGCTCCGGCGCCCGCATTGCGGTGCAGAAGTTCGGCACCTTCCTGTCCGGCATGATCATGCCGAACATCGCCGCCTTCATCGCCTGGGGCATCGTGACGGCGTTCTTCATCGAGACCGGCTGGACTCCGGTCCCCGGGCTCGGCGGGTTCGGGGAGAACGAGGCCGGGGAGCCGAACACCGGCCTGGTCGGCCCGATGATCCGCTACATGCTGCCGCTGCTGATCGCGGTCCAGGGCGGCCGGATGGTCTACGGCGTACGCGGTGCCGTGGTGGCCGCGGTGGCGACCATGGGCGTCATCGTCAGCACCGAGCAGCCGATGTTCCTGGGCGCGCTGATCATGGCCCCGTTCGCCGCCTGGGTGATGAAGCAGCTCGACAAGCTCTGGGACGGCAAGATCAAGCCCGGCTTCGAGATGCTGGTGAACAACTTCTCGGCCGGCATCGCGTCCGCGGCGCTCGCCGTCCTGGGGTTCTTCACCTTCGGCCCCGTCATCGAGGTCGTCTCCCGGGCGCTGGGCAACGGCGTCGACTGGCTGGTCGACAACGGGCTGCTGCCGCTGGCCAGCATCATCATCGAACCGGCCAAGGTGCTGTTCCTGAACAACGCGATCAACCACGGCGTGCTCACCCCGCTGGGCGTGCAGCAGGCCGCGGAGGACGGCCGGTCGATCCTGTTCCTGCTCGAGGCCAACCCCGGCCCCGGCCTGGGCGTCCTGCTGGCGTACTGCATCTTCGGCACCGGCATGGCCCGCAGCACCGCGCCCGCCGCGGCGATCATCCACTTCTTCGGCGGCATCCACGAGATCTACTTCCCGTACGTGCTGGCCAAGCCGATCCTGCTGCTGGGTGCCATCGCCGGCGGCATGGTGGGCATCGGGACCCTCGCCGTCTTCGACGCCGGCCTGCGGGCACCGGCCGCCCCGGGCTCGATCATCGCGGTGCTGGCGCAGACGCCGGGTGGCAGCTTCGTCGGTGTGATCCTGTCGGTCCTCCTGTCCGCGGCGACGTCCTTCGTCATCTGCTCCCTGCTGCTCAAGATGAGCCGGAAGCAGACGGGTGACCTCACCGAGGCCACCGCCTCGATGGAGGCCATGAAGGGCAAGAAGAGCTCGGTCGCCGGGACGCTCACCGCCACCGAGGAAGCCGTCGAGGACCAGTACGAGGCGGCCGGCATGGCCCACGGCGGCAGCGGTGCGGCAGCCGGTGCCGGCGCGGCGCAGCGCAGGCCGATCCACAACATCGTGTTCGCCTGCGACGCGGGCATGGGGTCCAGCGCGATGGGCGCGTCGGTCCTCCGCAACAAGATCAAGAAGGCCGGGTTCTCCGACGTCACCGTCACCAACCAGGCGATCGCGAACCTGACCGACGACGTCGACCTGATCGTCACGCACCAGGACCTCACGCCGCGTGCGCAGAGCATGTCGCCGTCGGCCGAGCACGTGTCGGTCGACAACTTCATGAACAGCCCGAAGTACGACGCGATCGTCGAGGAGCTGAAGGTGACCAATGCGCACGAGTCGGGGGCCCAGCAGTGACCCGCCCGGCGACGGAGGGGCAGGCAGCCGGTGAGTGACATCCTCGGCCCCTCCCAGGTACGGGTCCCGGGCACGGCGACGACGAAGGACGACGCGATCCGCGAGGCCGGGCAGATCCTGGTCGACGCCGGCGCGGTGGCCCCGGCCTACGTGGACGCCATGTTCGAGCGGGAGCGGTCGGTGTCCACCTACATGGGCAACTACCTGGCCATCCCGCACGGCACCAACGAGTCCAAGGACACCATCACCCGGTCGGCCCTCTCGGTGGTGCGCTACGACTCGCCCATCGACTGGGACGGCAACGAGGTGCGCTTCGCCGTCGGTGTCGCCGGGGTCGAGGGCGGTCACCTGGAGATCCTCAACAAGATCGCCATCGTCTTCTCCGACGAGGACGAGGTGCAGAAGCTGATCGCCGCCGGCACCGCCGGGGAGGTGTACGCGCTCCTGCACGCGGTCAACGAGGACTGAGCCCGGCGATGCGACGACGAGGTGGGGACAGATGAAGGTCTTGCGTTTCTACGCACCCGAGGACGTCCGGATCGAGGACGCCCCGGAGCCCGAGTGCGGCCCGGACGAGGTGAAGCTGAGGGTCCGCAACTGCTCCACCTGCGGCACCGACGTGAAGATCTTCCACAACGGGCACCAGAACCTGAGCCCGCCGCGGATCATCGGTCACGAGGTCGCCGGCGAGGTGGTCGAGGTAGGTGCCGAGGTCAGCGGCTGGTCGGTCGGTGACCGCGCACAGGTGATCGCCGCGGTGCCCTGCGGCGAGTGCTACGAGTGCCGCAAGGGCTGGATGGCGGTCTGCGAGAACCAGACCTCGGTGGGCTACCAGTACGACGGCGGCTTCGCCGAGTACATGATCGTGCCCCGGCAGGTGCTCAAGGTCGACGGGCTCAACCGGATCCCGGACAACATCGGCTTCGACGAGGCCTCCGCGGCCGAGCCGTTCGCCTGCGCGATCAACGCCCAGGAGCTGGTCCACGTCGGGGAGGGCGACACCGTCGTCGTCTTCGGCGCCGGCCCGATCGGCTGCCTGCACATCCGGCTGGCACGGGCCAACGGGGCCAGCCGGGTGTTCCTCATCGACGTGCTCGCCGACCGGCTGGCGATGTCGGCGGACGCGGTGAAGCCCGACGAGGTCCTCAACGGCCGGGAGGTCGACGTCGTCGAGCGGGTCAAGGAGCTGACCGACGGCCGGGGCGCCGACGTCGTCATCACCGCGACGGCCGCCAACGTCGCGCAGGAGCAGGCGATCCGGATGGCGGCCCGACGCGGCCGCATCTCCTTCTTCGGCGGGCTGCCCAAGACCAACCCCTTCATCCAGTGCGACTCCAACCTGGTGCACTACCGCGAGCTGATGATCATGGGCGCCAACGGGTCGGCCCCCTCGCACAACAAGCGGGCCCTGGAGTACATCGCCAGCGGCGAGGTCCCGGTCAAGGACCTGATCACGGTGCACCTCCCGCTGGACCGGGTCCTGGAGGCCTTCGACATCGTCGCCAAGGGCGAGGCCATCAAGGTCACCGTCGAGCCCTGACCGCCGGCTCCCCGGCCGGGCGCACCCCCAGAGGGACCGCGCCCGGCCGTCGGCGTGCAGACGCCGTGTCCGCCACGGGGGCGCAGCTCCCCGTCGTGCGGTATGACGGCAGGGTGCGCCGCGACGACGCGGCGGGGAGGGAGCGGCATGAGGGTGGCGCTGTTCGCCACGTGTCTGGTGGACACGGTGGCGCCGCAGGTCGCGATGGCGACGGCCAGGCTGCTGGAGCGGCTGGGGCACGAGGTCGTCGTCCCGCCGGGGCAGGCCTGCTGCGGGCAGATGCACGTCAACACCGGCTACCGCCGCGAGGCGGTGCCGATCGTGGCCAACCACGTGCGCGCCTTCGCCGGCGCGGAGGTGGTCGTGTCGCCGTCCGGGTCGTGCGTGGCCTCGATCCACCACCAGCAGGCCATGGTGCTGCGGCGGGCCGGTGAGGAGGGGCTGGCCGCCGAGGCCGAGGCGCTGGCCGAGCGCACCCACGAGCTGTCGCAGTTCCTCGTCGACGTCCTCGGCGTGACCGACGTCGGCGCCTACTACCCGCACCGGGTGACCTACCACCCGACCTGCCACTCGCTGCGGCTGCTGCGGGTCGGCGACCGGCCGCTGCAGCTGCTGCGCGCGGTGCGCGGTCTGGACCTGGTCGAGCTGCCGGCCGCCGAGCAGTGCTGCGGCTTCGGCGGCACCTTCTCGATCAAGAACTCCGACACCTCGACGGCGATGCTGACCGACAAGATGGCCAACGTGCTGTCCACCCACGCGGAGGTGTGCACCGCCGGTGACGCCTCCTGCCTCATGCACATCGGCGGTGGGCTCTCGCGGCTGCGGTCCGGGACGCGCACCGTGCACCTGGCCGAGATCCTGGCCTCGACGGAGGACGCCGTGAGCCCGCAGCAGACGACTCGACCGGCGGTGTCGGCATGACCACCGCCCCCGAGCGCCCCGCCCCCACGCCGCTGGCCCCGGGCGCGCCCCGGTCCGGGACGACCTTCCTGGGCCTGCCCACCGCACCCCGCGGCGTCGGCCACCTGCGCGGTGACCGCTCCTTCCCGGACGCCGCCCGCGACGCGCTGCGCGACGGCCAGCTGCGCGCCAACCTCGGCCACGCGACCAGCACCATCCGCGCCAAGCGGGCCAAGGTCGTCGGCGAGGTGCCCGACTGGGAGGAGCTGCGCCAGGCCGGCAAGGCGCTCAAGCAGTCGACGATGGCGCGGCTGGACGAGCTGCTGGTGCAGCTCGAGGACCAGGTCACCGCCCGCGGCGGCACCGTGCACTGGGCGCGCGACGCCGACGAGGCCAACGCCATCGTCACCCGGCTGGTGCAGGCCACCGGCGCCGACGAGGTCGTCAAGGTCAAGTCGATGGCCACCCAGGAGATCGGCCTCAACGAGGCGCTCGAGGCCGCCGGCATCACCGCGCACGAGACGGACCTCGCCGAGCTGATCGTGCAGCTCGGGGACGACGCGCCCAGCCACATCCTGGTGCCGGCGATCCACAAGAACCGCGCCGAGATCCGCGAGATCTTCCTGCGCACCATGCCGCAGTTCCAGGGCCCGGACGCCGACCGCGACCTGCCCGACGAGCCGCGCCGCCTGGCCATGGCGGCCCGCACCCACCTGCGCGAGCGCTTCCTGCGCGCCCGGGTGGCGATCAGCGGCGCCAACTTCGCCGTCGCCGAGACCGGCACCCTTGCCGTCGTCGAGAGCGAGGGCAACGGCCGGATGTGCCTGACCCTGCCGCAGACGTTGATCACCGTCATGGGCATCGAGAAGCTGGTGCCGACCTGGCGGGACCTCGAGGTCTTCCTGCAGCTGTTGCCCCGCTCCTCCACCGGCGAGCGGATGAACCCCTACACCTCGACGTGGGCCGGCGTGACCCCCGGCGACGGCCCGCAGGAGTTCCACCTCGTGCTGCTCGACAACGGGCGGACGGCGGTGCTCGCCGACGAGGTGGGCCGCGAGGCGCTGCACTGCATCCGCTGCTCGGCCTGCCTCAACGTCTGCCCGGTGTACGAGCGCACCGGCGGGCACTCCTACGGCTCGGTGTACCCGGGCCCGATCGGCGCCGTCCTCTCCCCCCAGCTGACCGGGGTCGAGGACAACGCGTCGCTGCCGTACGCCTCGTCGCTGTGCGGCGCCTGCTACGACGCCTGCCCGGTGGCCATCGACATCCCCTCGATCCTGGTGCACCTGCGCGCCGAGCACGTCGAGGCCCAGGAGCGGACCACGCCGGAGGCGGTCGCCTTCCGGGCCCTGTCGAAGGCGATGTCGCACCCGCGGCTGTGGCGGCTGACCCAGCGGGCCGCCGGCCTCGGTCGCCTGCTCGCCCGCGGGAAGCCGACGCTGCCGCCGGTGCTACCACCACCGGTCTCGGGCTGGACCCGCAGCCGCGACCTGCCCACCCCGCCGCGGGAGACCTTCACGCAGGCCTGGGCGCGGGAGCACGGACGATGAGCGCGCGCGAGGAGGTGCTCAGCCGGATCCGCACCGCGCTCGGCGAGCGCCGGCCCGACGTGGTGGTCCCCCGCGACTACCGCACGGCCGACGAGCGCCCGGCCGAGCAGCTGCGCGAGGTCCTGGTCGACAGGCTGGAGGACTACAAGGCCTCGGTGCTGCACTGCGGCCCGGACGAGGTGGGGGCCACGGTCGCCGCCGCCCTCGACACCGGGCTGGGTGCGGGTTGGGACCCCGCGTCGGTCGTCGTGGCCCCCGGGGTGCCGGCCGGGTGGCGGCCGGAGGGCGCCACCGAGGACGACGCCCGGCCCGCCGTCGAGCTCGCCGCGTTCGCCGCGACGCTGACCGGGGTGGCCGTGGCGATCGCCGAGACCGGCACGCTGGTCCTCGACGGCTCCCCGCTGTCGGGACGGCGGGCGGTCTCGCTGTTGCCCGACTGCCTGGTGTGCGTCGTCGAGGCCGGGCAGGTCGTCGGCAGCGTCCCCGAGGCACTCCCCCGGTTGGACCCGAACGCACCGCTGACGATGATCAGCGGCCCGTCGGCGACCAGCGACATCGAGCTGCAGCGGGTCGAGGGCGTCCACGGCCCGCGCACGCTCGTCGTGGTCCTCGTCAGCTGACGGGTCCGGAGAGCGTCGCGGCGATGCTCATCGCCACTCTCGCGCGGTTCCTGCAGCGTGCGCGCTGGTGCAGCAGCGCGATCGCGCGTGGAACAGCGCCAGAGTGGCCGCCGTCCACAGGCCCGGTCGCCGCCGCCCGTGACCTGGTGCCGCCGAGAGGCGGCCGGCCGGCCGGCTGACGGAGCCGGCCGGCCGCCGCCGCTCAGGACAGGACGACGAGCAGGTCACCGCCCTCCACCTGCTGGACACCGCCGATGGCCAGCCGCTTGACCGTGCCGGCGACCGGCGCGGTGATCGCGGCCTCCATCTTCATCGCCTCGATCGTGGCGATCGCCTGCCCGGCCTCCACGGTGTCGCCCTCCCCCACCTGCAGGGTGACCACGCCCGCGAACGGCGCGGCGACCTGGCCGGGGTCGCTGCGGTCGGCCTTCTCGGCGGCCTTGACCGCGGCGTCGACGGAGCGGTCGCGCACCGACACCGGTCGCAGCTGGCCGTTGAGCGAGCACATCACGGTGCGCATGCCGCGCTCGTCGGGGTCGCCGATCGCCTCGATGCCCATGAGCAGGGTGACGCCGGGCTCGAGGTCGACGGCGCGCTCGTCGCCGGGCCGCAGGCCGTACAGGAACTCCTTGGTGGGCAGCACGGAGACGTCGCCGTACTGCTCGTCGTGGGCCTGGAACTCGCGGGTGGGCGCCGGGAAGAGCAGCCGGTTGAGGGTCTCCCGGGGCGTCTCGGCCAGGCCGCGCTCGTCCTCGGCCGAGAGCTCGGCCGGCGGCTCGGCGGGACGGCGGCCCTCCAGCGCCCGGCTGCGGAACGGCTCGGGCCAGCCGCCGGGCGGGTCCCCCAGCTCGCCGCGCAGGAAGCCGATGACCGAGTCCGGCAGGTCGTACTTCCCGGGCTCGGCGGCGAAGTCCTCGACCTTGACTCCGGAGCCGACCAGCTGCAGCGCCAGGTCGCCGACCACCTTGGACGACGGCGTGACCTTGACCAGCCGGCCCAGCAGCCGGTCGGCGGCGGCGTAGGCGTCCTCGACCTCCTCGAAGCGCTGCCCGAGGCCCAGGGCGATGGCCTGCTGGCGCAGGTTCGACAGCTGCCCCCCGGGGATCTCGTGCGTGTACACCCGTCCGGTCGGCGCCGGGAGCCCCGACTCGAACGGCGCGTACACCCGGCGCACCGCCTCCCAGTAGGGCTCGAGGTCGTTGACCGCGGCCAGGTCCAGGCCGGTGGCCCGCTCGGTGGCGTCGGTCGCGGCGACGATCGCCGACAGCGGCGGCTGGCTCGTCGTCCCGGCCATGGAGGCCACCGCGCCGTCCACCGCGTCGACCCCGGCCTGCCAGGCGGCCAGCAGGGTGGCGAGCTGGCCGCCGGCGGTGTCGTGGGTGTGCAGGTGGACCGGCAGGTCGAAGCGCTCCCGCAGCGCGCTCACCAGCCGGGCGGCGGCCGGTGGCCGGAGCAGGCCGGCCATGTCCTTGATCGCCAGGACGTGCGCGCCGGCGTCGACGATCTGCTCGGCCAGCCGCAGGTAGTAGTCCAGCGTGTAGAGCGTCTCGCCGGGGTCGGAGAGGTCGCCGGTGTAGCAGAGCGCCACCTCGGCGACCGCCGTCCCGGTCCCCCGGACCGCGTCGATGGCCGGGCGCATCTGCGACACGTCGTTGAGCGCGTCGAACACGCGGAAGACGTCGATCCCGGTGGCGGCGGCCTCGCGGACGAAGGTGTCGGTGACCGCCTCGGGGTAGGGCGTGTAGCCGACGGTGTTGCGGCCGCGCAGCAGCATCTGCAGGCAGAGGTTCGGGACCGCCTCGCGCAGTACGGCCAGCCGGTCCCACGGGTCCTCGTGCAGGAACCGCAGCGCGACGTCGTAGGTGGCCCCGCCCCAGGCCTCCAGGCTGAACAGCTGCGGGACGGTGCGGGCCACGTGCCCGGCGACGGCGAGCAAGTCCTTGGTGCGCACCCGGGTGGCCAGCAGCGACTGGTGCGCGTCGCGGAAGGTGGTGTCGGTGACCGCGAGCGCGGTCTGCGCGCGCAGCTCGGCGGCGAAGGCCTCCGGGCCGGCGGCGAGCAGCCGCTGCCGGGAGCCGTCCGGCGGCGGGCTGGCCAGGTCGACGGCGGGCAGCTTCCCCACGGGGTCGACCAGGTGCGGGCGCTCCCCGTGCGGCTGGTTCACCGTGACGTCGGCCAGGTAGGTGAGCAGCCGGGTGCCGCGGTCGGCGGAGCTGCGCGCGGTGAGCAGGTGCGGCCGCTCGTCGATGAACGACGTCGTCACCCGCCCGGCGGCGAAGTCCGGGTCGTCCAGCAGCGCGGCCAGGAAGGGGATGTTGGTGGCCACCCCCCGGATGCGGAACTCCGCGACCGCCCGCCGCGCCCGGGCCACCGCGAGGTCGAAGGTCCGTCCCCGGCAGGTCAGCTTCACCAGCATCGAGTCGAAGTGCGCCTCGACCTGCCCGCCGAGGGACGCCCCGCCGTCCAGGCGGATGCCGGCCCCGCCCGGGGATCGGTAGGTGGTGATCCGGCCGGTGTCCGGGCGGAAGCCGTTGGCCGGGTCCTCGGTGGTGATCCGGCACTGCAGCGCCGCACCCCGCAGCACGATGGTGTCCTGCGACAGGCCCAGGTCGGCGAGGGTCTCCCCCGAGGCGATCCGCAGCTGGCTCTGCACCAGGTCGACGTCGGTGACCTCCTCGGTGACCGTGTGCTCGACCTGGATCCGCGGGTTCATCTCGATGAAGACGTGCCGGCCCTGCCGGTCGAGGAGGAACTCGACGGTGCCGGCGTTGACGTAGCCGATCGCCCGGGCGAAGGCGACCGCGTCGGCGCAGATCCGCTCGCGCAGCGCGGGGTCCAGGTTCGGGGCCGGCGCCAGCTCGACGACCTTCTGGTGCCGGCGCTGCACCGAGCAGTCCCGCTCGAACAGGTGCACCACGTCCCCGGCGCCGTCGGCGACGATCTGCACCTCGATGTGCCGCGGGTCGACCACGGCCTGCTCGACGAACACCGTGGCGTCCCCGAAGGCCGCCTCGGCCTCCCGCATCGCCGCCTGCACCGCCGCGGTCAGCTCGGCCGGGTCCTCCACCCTTCGCATCCCGCGCCCGCCGCCGCCGGCGACCGCCTTGACGAACACCGGGAACGGCATGCCCTCCACCGCCGCCAGCACCGCGTCCAGGTCGGCGCTGGGCTCGGTCGAGGCGAGCACCGGCAGGCCGGCGTCCCGGGCCGCGGCGATCGCCCGCGCCTTGTTGCCGGTCAGCTCCAGCACGGACGCCGGCGGGCCCACGAAGGTGATCCCGGCCTGCGCGCAGGCCTCGGCCAGCTCCGGGTTCTCCGACAGGAAGCCGTAGCCGGGGTACACCGCGTCGGCCCCGGCCCGCTGCGCGGCCCGCACGATCTCGTCGACCGAGAGGTAGGCCCGGACCGGGTGCCCCTCCTCGCCGATCTGGTAGCTCTCGTCGGCCTTGAGCCGGTGCACCGAGTTGCGGTCCTCCCAGGGGAAGACCGCCACCGTCTCGGCACCCAGCTCGTACGCCGCGCGGAACGCCCGCACCGCGATCTCGCCTCGGTTTGCGACCAGCACCTTGGTGAACACAGCGCACTCCTCCGGGGTCGGGACGGCCCGCTGAGCCTCCCAGACCCCTGGTGGGGTGCGGCACCCCCCTGCAGGAAGGGAAGGGACGAGACGGGCGACGGGTCCCCAGCGGCGCCGGCGGGGCGGCTCGGTGGGGCAGTCTGCACCTCGACGCCGGGGCGCCCGGTGCGGAGCGACCCACCCGGGGTGGGCAGCGTCACGCAGGATGGGGTCATGGTTCGGGACGGGGGCGGCACGTGGTGGTGCGCAGGACGGTCCGCTGGGCCGCGACCCACGGGGCGATGCGGCTGGCGATCCGGGCCCGCGCCCGGGCGGGGAACCCGGACGCCGAGGTGCTCTCCGACCCGGTCGTCCGCGAGGACCCCTACGGCCACTACGAACGGCTGCGCACCGCGGCACCGTTCGCCGGCGGCGCGTTCGCGCGGGTCAGCGTCCACCACGACGTGTGCACCGACGTCCTGCGCAGCGACGACTTCGGGCAGATCGGCGGCTCCCGCACCGACGGCGTGCCACCGCTGCTGCAGGCGGCGCTGCGGTTGGCCGGCCCGCGGCCGAGCGTGGGCCCCATCGACGCGCCGTCGATGCTCGCCGTCGACCCACCCGAGCACACCCGCTACCGCCGGCTGGTCACCCGGGCCTTCAGCGCCCGCGCCGTCGCCCGGCTGCGCGACCGCACCGAGGCGATCGCCGGCGAGCTGCTCGACGACGTCGAGCGCGAGGCCGCCGCGCACGCCGGCCGGGTCGACCTGGTCGCGCGCTACGCGAGCCTGCTGCCGGTCACGGTGATCTCCGAGGTGCTCGGCGTCCCGGTGGCGATGCGCGAGCAGTTCCTGGCCTGGGGCGACGGCGCCGCCCCGAGCCTGGACATGGGGGTGGACCTGCGCACCCACCGCCGCGTCGAGCGGAACCTCGGCGAGCTCGACGCCTGGTTCCGCGGGCACCTGCGGCAGCTGCGCCGTTCCCCCGGCGACGACCTGCTCTCCACGCTGGTGACCACGCCCGACGACGACGGCAGCGGGCTCACCGAGCACGAGCTGCTGGCCACGGCCGCCCTCGTCTTCGGCGCCGGCTTCGAGACGACGGTCAACCTGGTCGCCAACGGCGCCGCGCTGCTGTTCGCCCACCCCGACCAGCGGCGGCTGCTGGCCGAGAACCCGTCGCTGTGGCCGAACGCCGTGGACGAGGTCCTCCGCGTCGAGTCCCCGGTGCAGCGGACCGGACGGCGGGCCACGCGCGACACCACGGTGCACGGGGTGCCGATCGCCGAGGGCGAGCTGGTGCTGTGCCTGCTCGCCGCGGCCAACCGCGACCCGCGGGTGTTCCCCGACCCGCACGCCTTCGACGTGACGCGCGGCAACGCCCGTGACCACGTCGCCTTCTCCAGCGGCATCCACTACTGCCTCGGCGCCGCGCTGGCCCGGATGGAGGGCGAGGTGGCGCTGCGGGCGCTGTTCGAGCGCTTCCCCGACCTCGCCGCCGCGGGCCCCGGCCGCCGTCGCCGCACGATCGTCCTGCGCGGCTACGAGTCGCTTCCCGTCCTGGTCCCGTCTCCGGCCCGGACCGGCTGAGCAGCGGGGTGTGACGAAGCGGACCGACCGATCTGGTCTGTCGACCGACCGAAGTGGTCGGGAGACACGTACCGTCCTCCCCGTGGTACGACCGTTCCGGCAGCAGGTCGACGAGGGCATCCTCGACCGGGCTGCCGCTCTCTTCGCCCGGCGCGGCTTCGCCAAGACCTCGGTGCAGGACGTCGCGGACGCCGTCGGCCTGTCCAAGACCGGGCTGCTGCACCACTACCCGAGCAAGGACGCCCTGCACGAGGCGGTGCTGGCCCAGGCGGGCACGCTGGGGCAGCGGGTGCTCGACCAGGTGGGCGACCTGCCCCCCGGTCCGGTACGCGACCGGCGCGCGCTCGAGGTCCTCGTCGACGTGGCGCTGGCCCACCCCGGGCTGGTCGCGCTGCTCCTCGCGCCGGTGACCGACAGCGACGCCGAGCCGGACCCGGCCGTGACCCACCTGGTGCTGCACGTGTTCGGCGTCGACCCCGACGCCATGGAGGCCCCGCGCTCGGTCCGGGTGGTGGGCGCGCTCGCCGCGCTGGCCGTCCTGACCCTGGCGGCGCACGCCCACGACCGGACCACCGCGTGGCGGCAGCACATCGTCGCCACTTGCTTCGACGCGCTGGGCCACCGCCGTCCGGACGCCGCTTCTCCCCATCCCGACCAGGTGGAGGCCTGATCCCCCATGGCACTTCTGTTGTCCCGGCTCGGTGCCTTCTCGCACCGGCACCGCGGAGCCGTCGTCCTCGTGTGGCTCGTGCTGCTCGTCGGCGGCGGCGCGGGGGCGGTCACGCTGGCCGGCGAGACGTCGGACAGCTTCGCGATCCCCGGCCAGGAGTCGACCACCGCGCTGGAGCGGATCAGCGAGGAGTTCGGCGCGGCAGGCGGCGCCACCGCGCAGGTCGTGGTCGTGGCCCCGGACGGTCAGTCGCTGACCACGCCCGCGAGCGCCGCGACCCTGGGCGCGCTGGTCGCCGAGCTGGGGCAGTTGCCCGGCGTCGTCTCGGCCAGCAACCCGCTGGACCCGGCCGCCCCGTCGGTCAACCCCGAGCTGACCACCGGCTACAGCACCGTGACGTATGCCGCGCCGGTCGGCGAGGTCACCCCCGAGCAGCAGGACGCACTCATCGCCGCGGTGGAGGACGCCGGGGACGGCGCGCTCACCGTCGAGGTCACCGGCCAGGCCATCCAGGCGCCGCCGCACGTCGGCGGGCCCGCCGAGGTGATCGGCGTGGTCGTCGCGCTCGTCGTGCTCGCGGTCACCTACGGCTCGCTGGTCGTCGCCGGCATGAACCTGCTGACCGCGGTCGTCGGCGTCGGGATCGGCGTCCTCGGCATCACGATCGCGACCGGCTTCACCGACCTGTCGTCGACCACCCCGATCCTGGCCGCGATGCTCGGTCTGGCCGTGGGCATCGACTACGCGCTGTTCATCGTCAGCCGGTTCCGCCAGGAGCTGCGCTCGGGCGCCGACGTCGGCACCGCGGTCGCCACGGCCGTCGGGACCGCCGGCTCCGCGGTCGTCACCGCCGGGCTCACCGTCGTCATCGCGCTGACCGGGCTGTTCGTCGCCGGCATTCCGTTCCTCACCCAGATGGGCCTGGCCGCAGCCGGCACCATCGTCGTCGCGGTCCTCGTCGCGTTGACCCTCGTCCCCGCCGCGCTGGGCTTCCTCGGCGTGCGGGCGCTGCCCACGAGGCAGCGGGGCCGGGCGCACACCCACCACGCGGCCAGCGCGGGCTTCCTGGCCGGCTGGGTCGCCACGGTGACCCGCCACCGTCTGGTCGCCCTGCTGCTGACGGTCGTCGCGCTGGGCGCCGTCGCCGTCCCGTTCTTCTCCATGCAGACCACGCTGGTGCAGACCCCGCCGGAGGACAGCACGCAGGCCCGGGCCGAGCAGCTGCTGGCCGACGGCTTCGGTGAGGGCGCGGGCGGCCCGCTCACCGTGCTGTTCGAGGGCGACGGCGCGGTGCCGGCCGCGACGGCGGCCGCCGGCGAGATCCCCGGCCTGGACGACGTCGCGCTCGTGACCCCGCCAGTGCCCAGCGCCGACGGCACGGCCGCGCTGGTCAGCGTCATCCCGCAGTCGGGCCCGACCGACCCGGCCACCGAGCAGCTCGTCGCCGACCTCCGGGACCTGCTGGCCGACGTCGACGGCGCGCAGGCCTCGGTCACCGGCGCCACGGCGGTCAGCGTGGACGTCGCCGCGAGCCTGGACGCCGCGCTGCCGGTCTACCTGGCCCTGGTCGTGGGCCTGGCCCTGGTGCTGCTCGTGCTGGTCTTCCGCTCGCTGCTGGTGCCGCTGGTCGGCGTCCTGGGCTTCGTGCTCACCGTCGGGGCCGCGCTCGGCGCCACCGTCGCGGTGTTCCAGTGGGGCTGGCTGGCCGACCTGGTCAACCTCGAGGGCACCGGCCCGCTGATCAGCCTCACGCCGATCCTGGTCATCGGCATCCTGTTCGGGCTGGCGATGGACTACCAGATCTTCCTGGTGTCCCGGATGCACGAGGCGCACAGCCACGGCGCCGCGCCGCTGGAGGCCGTCCGCACCGGCTTCCGCCAGGCCGCCCCGGTCGTCGTCGCGGCCGCCCTGATCATGTTCTCGGTGTTCGCGGGCTTCGTGCCCTCCGGCGACGCGACCATCAAGTCGATCGCCTTCGCGCTGGCCGCCGGCATCGCCTTCGACGCCTTCGTCGTCCGGATGGTGCTCGTCCCCGCGGCCCTGGCCCTGCTCGGCGACAAGGCGTGGTGGCTGCCGCGCTGGCTGCGCTGGCTGCCCACCCTCGACGTCGAGGGCGCCGCGCTGGAGCGGCCGGCCGCCCGACCGCGGGCCGAGCAGCCCCTGGTGGTCGGCGCCGGCGAGCGCTGACCCTCCGACCGAAGGCGCGGCCCGCCTCCCCCAGGGGAGGTGGGCCGCGCGGTTCGTCGGGCTCCGGCCGGGCGGTCACGACGCTCCCCGGACGTGCCGCTCCGCGATGTCCCGCACCTTCTGCACACGAGCCACGTACTTCGGCACGTCGGCGAGGAAGTCCGTCGCCATCCATGCCCGCACCGTCTCGACCGCGAGCGCCGACCCGATGACCTTCGCGCCCAGGCAGAGGACGTTCGTGTCGGAGTGGGACCGGGCCAGCGTCGCGCAGAACGGGTCCTGACAGACCGCCGCATACACGCCGGGGACCTTGTTCGCGATCAGCGCGCTGCCGTAGCCGACCCCGTCGACGAAGACCCCTCGGTCCGCACGCCCCTCGCCGACGGCCAGCGCGGCGGGGTACACGAAGTCCGGGAGGTCGCACGCCGCGCTGTCGTGCGTGCCGAAGTCACGGACGTCGTGCTCGGCGAGGAGCTGCGCGATCTCCCCCTTGAGGTCGAAGCCCGCATGGTCACTCGCCAGTGCGATCCGCATCCCAGCTCCCCCACCGCCGTAGGCCGGCGACCAGGATCCCGCAGCGAGCGCACCAGTGGGGCACGGACGCACGTGGACCCGGGTCGGCGTCGACGACGGCCTCCGTGCCCGACCCCCGTACGACGGCGCGGCCCGCCTCCCCTGCAGGGGAGGCGGGCCGCGCTGCTAGTCGGACCGGGTCGGGGTCACTCGTCGAAGACCAACGACGGGGTGTCGACCCGCAGGGTCTGGCCGCGGAAGAACTCCGGGTGCCGCGCCCGCCAGACGAGCATGAGCACGACCCCGAGGAGCAGCAGCCCGATCCCGACCACGAAGACGCTGCCGACGCCGAACACCGAGGAGCCGCTGCCGTAGGCCGGGTCGAGGGTGTCGACGGCCGTCTGCACGAAGACCGCGGTCAGCATCAGCGCGCCCAGCAGCGGCAGGACGCCCTTGAACACCAGGTCGCGGGCGCTGCGCCGCAGCTCGTGCCGGAAGTACCAGACGCAGGCGTAGGCGGTCAGGCCGTAGTAGAAGCAGATCATCAGGCCCAGCGCGTAGATCGTGTCGATGAGCACGTTCTCGCTGATGATCGTCATGCCCACGTAGAACACCGCCGTGGCGGCCCCGGCGACCAGGGTGGCGGTCGACGGCGCCCGGAAGCGCGGGTGCACCTCGGCCAGCCGCTGGGGCAGGGCCCCGTAGGTGCCCATCGCCAGCATGGTCCGGGTGGTCGGCAGGAAGGTGGTCTGCAGCGACGACGCCGAGCTGGCGACGACGGCCAGGAAGAGCAGGAACGCCAGGCCTGGGCCCATGACCGGGCCGGCCAGCGCGGCGAAGACGTTGTCCCCGGTGTCGGGGTTGCCCAGGCCGGTGCCCTCGGTCCCGATGCCGGCGTACATCTGCACGACGATCGCCACGCCGACGTAGGTCACGATGATGACCAGCATGGTCAGCAGGGCGGCCCGGCCCGGGGTGCGGGCGCTGCCGGCGGTCTCCTCGTTGACCGTCAGGCAGGTGTCCCAGCCCCAGTAGATGAACAGCGACAGGGACAGCCCGGCGGTGAAGGCGCTGAAGCTCGTGATGGCCATCGGGTCCAGCCAGGAGGCGTCGAACGGGATGGCGCCCGGCGCGGAGCCGGATTTGACCAGCGCCAGGACGGCGAACACCGCGAGCACGACCATCTGGAAGCCGACCAGCACGTACTGCACGCGCTTGGTGGCCTCCACACCCCGGTAGGTGATCCAGGTGGCGACGGCGACGAACGCCACGCAGGTGAGGGCGTTGACGACCGTGTCGTCGCCGAGCGTCGCCACCGACTCCGACCCGGTGATCTCGCCGAGCAGCAGGTAGAAGAAGGACACCGCCACGCCGGCGAGGTTGGACAGCACGATCACCGTGGCCAGCAGCGCGCCCCAGCCGCACAGCCAGCCGACGTAGGGGTTGAACGCCTTCGTCGTCCAGGTGAACGACGTCCCGCAGTCCGGCGCCACCCGGTTGAGCTCCCGGTAGGCGTAGGCGACGAGCAGCATCGGCAGGAAGCCGGCCAGGAAGATCGCCGGCATCTGCAGGCCGACCTCGGTCACCGTGGGGCCGAGGGTGGCCGTCAGCGCGTACACCGGCGCGATGCTCGAGACGCCGAGCACCACGCTGGCCAGCAGGCCCACCGAGTTGCCCGCCAACCCCTTGGCCCGCAGATCGGCCTGTTGCCCGGTCCCCCGGTCCTGTTTCACCGCCATGCGGCCCTCCTCTCGTCGCACCGCACGAAGCGGCCTGTCCTCAGCCGGCGGGTGTGCCGCGCCTCACAGCCGACAGCCAGCCAGGCCACCGGACGGGGAGCAAGACGCCATCGTGTACACCCGGCTCGGGCCCCATCGACACTCCGGCGCAGCCGTCGTGCACGGATCCGAGCGCCAGCAGCATGCAGCACGACTGTTTCGCGTGCGTGTCAGCACGGCGTTCACCCATTCCGTCGAGTGAACCCGTACGAGGAGCTTCCGGCTCAGATCAGGCCGACGGGCAGCCGGCTCCGCATCCCGGCGAGCAGCGCCTCCAGGCCCAGCTCGAACGCCGCGTCGGCCCGCGCCCGCCCCTGCGGTGCCGCCCGCAGCGCGGCGTCCAGGGCCGGGGTGTCGCCACCGGAGGCGCGCCACACCTCGTCGGGGGCGGCGAGGTCGAGCGCGGCGCCCAGCGCGTAGCTGTCCAGGACGCTGACCCAGAGCATGACCTGCTCCTCGGGGAAGCCGGCGGTCCCGAGCAGGCCGGCCACGCGGTCGTACCCGACCAGGACCGAGCCGGCGGTCATCGTCTGCTCGCTGAGCAGCGGGATGAGGTTGGGGTGCTCGGCGAGCGCCCGGCGGTAGGAGCGCATCCAGGAAACGACCTGGTCCCCCCAGTCCGACCGGTCCAGCGGCGGGATCTCGAGGTGTGCGACCAGCCGCTCGCGCAGCAGCTCGACGATCTCCGGCCGGCCGCTCACGTGGTGGTAGATCGACGACGCGCTGGTCCCGAGCCGCGTGGCCAGGTCCGCCATCGTCAGCCGGCCCCGCTCGTCGATGCAGGCCAGTGCCGCGTCGAGGATCGCCTCGACGTCCAGCAGCCGTCTCCGTCGCTGCGTCACGCACCCCTCCTCCACGCCGTCCTGCTCACCGACCCCTCTTGACATCGGTGAGGCCGGCCACCATCTTAACCGAACGCCATTCGGTTAAGCACCCCCGGCCCTGGAAGGACCGCCGTGCCCGCCTCCTCCCCTCCCCCCGTCGCCGTCCCGCCCGACGGCGGCGGCCACCTCAAGCGCGGTGTCCTGGGCACCGGCAGCCTCGTGTTCATGGTGGTCGCCGCGGCCGCCCCGCTGACCGTCATGGCCGGCGTGGCCCCGCTCGCCATCCTGGTCGGCGGCATCGGCGCCCCCGTCGCCTACCTGACCTCCGGCGTCGTGCTCACCGTCTTCGCGGTCGCCTTCACCCGCATGACCCGGTACGTGGGCAGCGCCGGCGCCTTCTACGCCTACATCGCGAAGGGGCTGGGTCCGACGTGGGGCCTCGCTGCCGCGCTCCTCGCGCTGGTGTCCTACAACGCGCTGATGATCGGGGTGTACGGCCTGTTCGCCGTGCAGGCGCAGGCCACCCTGGCCGACGTCTTCGGCGTCGACGTCCCCTGGCCGGTGATCGCCCTCGTGGCCGTCGGCCTGGTCCTGCTCGTCGGCTGGCTGGGCATCGACGTGGGCGCCAAGGTGCTCGGCGTCCTGCTCGTCCTGGAGACCGGCATCCTGCTGCTGATGGCCGTCGGCGTCCTGGTGGACGGTGGCGCGTCCGGGCTGGACGCGGCCTCCTTCACGGCCGACGCGGTGTTCAGCCCCGGCATGGCCGGCGTGCTGGCCTTCAGCTTCGCGGCGTTCATGGGCTTCGAGTCCACGGTGCTGTACCGCAAGGAGGCCCGGGACCCCGAGCGCACCGTCCCGCGGGCCACCTATCTCGCGGTCGGCTTCATGGCGGTCTTCTACTGCTTCGTCGTCTGGTCGGTGGTGCAGGCGTTCGGCAGCGAGCAGGCGGTGGCCGCCGCCGAGGGCGACCTCGCCGGCATGTTCTTCACCGTCATCGAGACGTACGTGGGGCCGTGGGCCAGCACGCTCATGCACCTGCTCGTCGTCAGCAGCGTCTACGCCTCGCAGATCGCCTTCCACAACGCGATCAACCGCTACGCGTTCGCGCTCTCCCGGGACGGCGTGCTGCCGCGCTGGGTGGGGACGGTGCACCCGCGGTTCGGGTCGCCGTACCGGGCGGGCCTCCTGCAGACGGCCCTCGCCGTCGTCGTCATCGGGGTGTTCGCCGCGGCCGGGGCCGACCCCTACGAGCAGCTGCTGCTCTGGGTGAACACGCCGGGGGTCGTCGGCGTCCTCGTCCTGCAGACGATGACGGCCGCCGCCACGGTGGCGTACTTCCACCGCCGCAACCGCGCCGCCGCCACCCCCGGCGCCGTCGGCGCCGGCGTCGCGTCCGGCGTCCTGCTGGCCGTGGCCACCTACGTCCTGGTCGACAACATCGAGCTGCTCACCGCCGCGTCGACGACGGTCAACGTCCTGCTGGTCGGCATCGTGCCGCTGACGCTCGCCGTCGGGACGGCGGCCGCGCTGTGGCTGCGCGCCCGCCGCCCGGAGCGCTACGCGGGGATCGGTGAGGGGGCGGACGTCGACGCCGCCCCCACCCCGGACCTGCTCGCCACCACCCACGACCGTTGAGACGGAGCCGCACCCGTGGACGCCGACCTGGTCCTCACGACCGACACCGTGCACACGCTGACCGGCGGGGGGCCGCCGGTCGAGGCGGTCGCGATCGCCGGCGGCCTCGTGGTCGCCACCGGGACCCGCCGCGACGTCGCCGACTGGCGCGGCGCCCGGACCGAGGTCGTCGACCTCGGCGCGGCCACGCTGACGCCGGGCCTCACCGACGGCCACCTGCACCCGGTGATGGGCCTGCAGCTGACCGCGGACGTCGACCTCTCCGGAGCCCGGACGCTCGAGGAGGCGCAGGACCTGCTCGCCGCCGCGGCGGCCGGCCGGGAGCCGGACGCGTGGGTCCAGGCGTGGGGACTGGACCCCAACCTCTTCGCGGGCACCCCCGTCACCAACGCCCCGCTGGAGGCGGCCCTGGGCGGGCGGCCGGCGTTCGTCCGGCTCTTCGACGCGCACTCCGCGCTCGCGACCGACCGGGCGCTGCAGATCAGCGGGGTGGACGGCCCCCGGTCGTTCGCCCAGCGGGCCGTCGTCGTCTGCGACGACGCCGGACACCCGACCGGCCTGCTGCTCGAGGCGGCCGCCATGGACCTGGTGCAGGACCACGTCCCGCTCGACCCGGTCCCGGTGCGGGCGCGGCAGCTGCTCGACCTCCTCGCGGCCATGGCGGCCACCGGGCTGACCGGCGGTCACGTCATGGACCTCCTCGGGGACAGCCGGGCCGTGGTGGCGGCGGCCGAGGAGGCCCAGGACCTGCCGCTGCGGCTGCGCTTCGCGCCGTGGTGCGTGCCCGGCGTGGACGCCGACGGGCTGGCCGAGCTGGTGCACCTGCAAGGGCAGCGCGGTCGCAGGTGGGCCGTCGGCGGGGTCAAGTTCATGATCGACGGGACGGTCGACAACGGGACGGCCTGGCTCGAGCAGCCCGACGCGCTGGGCGAGTCGACCGAGAGCTTCTGGCCGGACCCGGCCGAGTACGCCCGGGCGGTGCGCGCGCTGGCCGCGGCGGGGGTGCCGACGGCCACGCACGCGATCGGCGACGCCGGCGTCCGCCACGCGCTGGGTGCCCTGGCCGGGCTGGACCGCCCGGCGGCCGGGCCGCACCGCATCGAGCACATCGAGACGCTGCCGAGCGCACTCATCGGGGCCTTCGTACGGCAGGGAGTCGTGGCGAGCATGCAGCCGACCCACTGCACCCACTTCACCCGGGCCGACCACACCGACAACTGGTCCGCCCGGCTCGGCCCGGAGCGCGCCGGCCGCGCCTGGCGCTGCCGGGACCTGCGCGACGCGGGCGTGCCGCTGGTGCTGGGGTCGGACTGGCCCGTGGCGCCCTTCGACCCCCGGCGGGTCCTCGCCGATGCGCAGCTGCGCCGTCCGGCGGGCGAGCCGGACGTCCCCCCGGTGCAGCCGCACCAGGGGCTGACCCCGCTGATGGCCCTGCAGGGGTACACCACGCAGGCCGCCTGGGCGGCCGGCGAGGACGGGTGCGCGGGACGCATCACCCCGGGCATGCGCGCCGACCTCACGGCCCTCGCCGTCGACCCGTTGCAGGCGCCACCCGACGAGCTGGCCGACGCCCCCGCCGTCCTCACCACCGTCGGTGGCAGCATCGTCCACCGGTGCGGATCGGTTGGCGGCTGAGGAGCCGACCGGGACCTCCGGGAGGCTTGGCGGCACTGGATCCGTCGTATAGCCTCTCTCAAAGCACGGATTCCGTCGCCTTGGGGCGTGCGTACTGCGTCCCCTCTCCCACCGCACGACCGATCGGACCTCGACCCCATGACCCGCTACGGCGCCCAGTTCGGGCCTGACATCACCTACCTCGGCGTCGACCGCTGCGACCTGTCCGACCCGGCGTCGTTCGCCGGCGCCGACGTCGTCGTCCTGGGCGCGCCGTTCGACGGCGGCACCTCGCACCGCCCGGGCACCCGGTTCGGGCCGCAGGCCATCCGGATGACCGACTACCTGGCCCACGACGGGTCGCGGCCGAGCCTGGCGCTGCGCACCGACGGGCTGCGCGACCTGCGCGTGCTCGACGCCGGGGACGTCGAGATGTACTCCGGCGACATCGAGACGGCGCTGGGCGCGCTGGAGGCGGCCGTCGAGACGGTGGCCCGCTCCGGCGCCATCCCCGTCGTGCTGGGCGGCGACCACTCCATCGCCTTCGCCGACGCCAAGGGCGTGGCCAACGTGCTCGGCCACGGGCGCGTCTCGATGATCCACTTCGACGCGCACGCCGACACCGGCGACATCGAGTTCGGCTCGCTGTGGGGCCACGGGCAGCCGATGCGCCGGCTCATCGAGTCCGGCGCGCTGCGCGGCGACCGGTTCCTGCAGGTCGGGCTGCGCGGCTACTGGCCGCCGCCGGAGACGCTGGACTGGATGGCGGCGCAGCGAATGCGCTCCTACGAGATGACCGAGATCGGCCACCGGGGGCTGGACGCCTGCCTCACCGAGGCGTCGGCCACCGCCACCGACGAGTGCGACGGCGTCTTCCTGTCGGTCGACATCGACGTCTGCGACCCCGGGCACGCCCCCGGCACCGGGACGCCGGAGCCGGGTGGGCTGACCGCCCGCCAGCTGCTGGACGCCGTCCGCCGGCTGTGCCTGGAGCTGCCCGTGGTGGGCGTCGACGTCGTCGAGGTCAGCCCGCCCTACGACCACGCCGACATCACCGCGGCGCTGGCCAACCGGGTCGTCCTCGAGGCGCTCTCGGCCATCGCCCGCCGTCGTCGCGACGCCCGTGACGGCACCCGCTGGGACCCGTCGGTCCCGCTGCTCGCGAACCGCCCCGACACCCAGGAGGACCCGTCATGACCGAGCTCGCGACGTCCTGCCACGCCACCGGCACGGCCGACGGCCGGGCCGCTGCCGGCACGCCGCACCCGCTCGACCCGCTGACCGCCGACGAGTTCCGCGCCGCCGCGGCGATCGTGCGTCGCGACCGCGTTGTCGACGAGCGGTGGCGGTTCGCCTCCATCGAGCTGCGCGAGCCGGCCAAGGACGTCGTCCGCGCGTTCTCCCCCGGCGACCCGATCCGCCGCGAGGCCCGGGTGACCGCCTGGAGCCGTGACCAGGGGACGCCGTACAAGGCGGTCGTCTCGCTCACCGACGACGCCGTCGTCTCCTGGGATGCGGTGCCCGGCGAGCAGGCCAACATGACCCTCGACGAGTGGCACGAGGCGCACGAGGTGCTCATCCAGCACCCGGACGTGATCGAGGCGCTCGCCCGGCGCGGCATCACCGACCTCGACCTGGTGCTCATCGACACCTGGGCCTACGGCCACTCGCTGATCCCCCAGGGCCTGCAGGACCGCCGGGTCGGCTGGACCGACGTCTGGCGCCGCTCGGTCCCGAACGGCAACCCCTACGCCAACCCGGTCATGGGCCTGCACTTCGTCGTCGACCTCAACACGATGGAGCTGCTGCAGATCGAGGACACCCCGCCGCCGGCGCAGCCCGCCGTCATGGGCGAGTACGTGCCCTCCCTCGTGCCGGGCCTCGAGCAGCGCGCCGACGTCCGGCCGCTGCAGATCACCCAGCCCGAGGGCGTCTCGTTCGAACTCGACGGGCACGAGCTGCGCTGGCAGAAGTGGTCGATGCGGCTGGGCTTCAACCACCGCGAGGGCCTGGTGATCCACCGGGTCTCCTACGACGGTCGCCCGATCGCGCACCGGATGTCGTTCGCCGAGATGGTCGTGCCCTACCGCGACCCCAGCCCCGACCACCACCGGCGCACCGCCTTCGACATCGGCGAGTGGGGCTTGGGCTTCATGACGACGTCGCTGAAGCTGGGTTGCGACTGCCTCGGCGACATCACCTACGTCGACGCCGTCCTGCACGACACCCGCGGCGAGCCGTACACGATCGAGAACGCCATCTGCCTGCACGAGGAGGACGACGGCGTGCTGTGGAAGCACGTCGACGAGCAGGCCGGCGCCGAGGTGCGCCGCTCACGGCGGATGGTCGTCTCGTTCCACGCGACCGTGGCCAACTACGAGTACCTGACCTACTGGCGCTTCTACCAGGACGGCACGATCCAGTGCGAGGTCCGCGCCACCGGGATCATGGTGACCAGCGCCTACCACCAGACCCCGCCCGCCTACGGCACCGTGGTCGACGAGCGCACCTACGCGCCCATCCACCAGCACTTCGTCGTCGCCCGGCTCGACATGGAGGTCGACGGCCCGGAGAACACCCTCGTCGTCACCGAGAGCGAGGCGCTCCCGGTGTCGGAGGACAACCCGTACGGCCTCGCCGTCGTCACCCGCAGCCGCGCGGTGGAGACCGAGTCCGAGGGGCGGCTGGACGTCGACTTCGCCACCCAGCGGTCGTTCAAGGTGGTCAACCGGGCCAAGCCCAACCGCCTCGGGACGGCGCCCGGCTACAAGCTCTACCCGAACGCCGCGATCCCGGCGCTGGCCGACCCGAGCGCGCCGTTCCGGCAGCGGGCACAGGTCATCGACCACCCGGTGTGGGTGAGCCGGTTCGACGAGGAGGAGCGCTGGCCCTCCGGTGAGTTCTGCAACCAGAGCCGCCGGGACGCCGGGCTGCCCGAGTGGACGAAGGCCGACCGGCCGGTCGCCGACACCGACCTGGTGCTGTGGCACGTCTTCGGCATCCACCACGTCCCGCGGCCCGAGGACTGGCCGGTCATGCCCGTCGACGTGGTGTCCTTCGAGCTCAAGCCGGTCGGCTTCTTCGACCGCAACCCCGCGCTCGACGTGCCGCCGGCCCCGGGTCATTGCCACTGAACGCGGCCGCCCTCCAGCCGCTCGGTGCGGCGGCCCTGCCGCGACTCCTCGCGCGCAGCGCGGCGGGCGCCGCGGCAGGGTGCGCCGCGGTGCACGGACTCGGTCTGCTCGCCGCGCCGCAGCTCGGCAGCGCTCTGCTGTCGGCGGCCTGCCTGCTGTGCGCGGTGCACCTGTGGCGCCGGCCGGGCCGGGCGGCGTGGGCGCTGCACGTCGTCCTGACGACCGCGATGCTCGCCGCCCACCCGCCGGTCCTCGGCGCGCACGTGCACACCACCGCGACCGGCGCAGCCGCTTGGGGCGGGCCAGTTGCGGGCCTGCTGGCGGTCGTCGCGCTGCTGCTCGCCGCGGTGCGCGGGTGCGGCGCACTGCGTGGCGGCGTCCCCGGCTGACCATCGGCAGGTGGGCCGGGAGCCTCGTGACGGCACGGGCATCCCTCGAGCGGGTGCTCGTTGTCGCAGCCGGCCCGCGGTGGGAGGCTCTGCCGGGAGCGGCCGGGCGCCGTTGGGGTGCACGAGGGTGAGCGTGCGGTGCGGATCTTCCTGAGCTACCGCCGCGGTGATGTGGGCGGGTACGCCGGACGGCTGGCCGATGCGCTGCACGCGCGCATGGGGCCGAGGAGCGTGTTCCAGGACGTGCTCGACATCGCCCCGGGTCAGGACTACACGGCGGTGATCGACCGCGCCCTCGACGACAGCGACGCGCTGTTGGCCGTCATCGGGCCGGGCTGGCTCACCGCGTCGACCCCGCAGGGGTCGCCCCGGCTGTTCGCCGCCGACGACTACGTGCGCCTGGAGATAGCCAGGGCGCTGGACCGTGATGTGCGCGTCGTCCCCGTGCTCGTCGGCGGGGCCACCCTGCCGGCGGGTGCCGACTTGCCCGAGGCGCTGCAGCGACTGGCCCAGCGGCAGGCGGTGGTGCTGCACGACGAGACCTGGCACCAGGACGTCGATGGTCTGATGCGGTCGCTGCGCGGGAAGGCGTCGTCGCCGACCCAGCGACGCCGCGGCGGACCGGTCGCGCTCGCGGTCGCGGCTCCGCTGGCCGCGCTGGGTGCCGGGGCATGGTGGCTGTGGGGTCCCACTGACGAGGGCGGGAGCGGCCAGGAGGCGGGAGCGGAGATCGCGTCGTGCCCGCCACTGACCGGGGATGGCTGGACCGCGATCCAACTGAGCGCGGACCCCATTGGGGGAGAAGAGGTCGAGGGCGGTGAACTGATCTTCTCCGTCGAGGCCGCCAGCTGGCGCCCACAGGGATCGGCGTGGCAGGTGACCCTCGCGACGACCATGGAGGCCGCTCTGCCGTCGGGCGCATATCACGGCGACTGGCGTTACGACTCGCTCGTCGTCGCCCAGCGGCCGTTCGCGGTCACGTGCTTCTCGCCTTCGCCCGAGTTCGTGGACGCCGAGACGGTGGGCGACGCGCTCATCGGCTTCGACGTCGCCTGCGAGCCGGTCGGGTACATCCAGCTCCGGCTCGAGAACGACGCGGACCGGATCGACGTCACGCCACCCACCCTCGAACCGGGAGAGTGCTGAGTCGGGTGAGCGCGATGGGCAGCTCGCGGTGACGCCGAGTCCGTCCGGCGACCTGATTGGTCGGCCGCAGCGACGGCCCCGTGGCGAGGCGTCGCTCAGGCGGCCGGTCGGGCCGGACATTCATGCCGGTCATCGACGCGGAGGCCACGTGAAGGACGAGGCCGTGTCCGCCCAGCAGCGTTCGCGAGCGACTTCAGGAGGTACTGCGGTCGGCGGACAATCCGCTGCATGCCCGCCGTCGGGAGCCCCGGCAGGACCCACGGGTACGTCGCCCCACGCCGGCCTCGTCGGCCGCGTGCAGTGGTGGCCGCCGTGACGCTCCTCGTCGGCCAGGGCCTGCTCGACGTCCTCTCGAGCGGCATGTACGCCGGCGTCGCGGGGCTTGCACGACACCTCGACACGGCGGGGCTGGTCGCGTCCCTCCTCACCCTGGCCCTCGGGCCGGTCGCGCTGTGGCGCCGTACCCCCTACCTCCGGCGAGCCCTGCTGGCGGCGTTCGGCGCCCAGCTGGGCGTGGCCGCCCTCTGGACGGTCGCGTGGGTCCTGCCCTTCGGCGACGGGTGGGTGGAGAGCGCGGCCACGGCCGGTGCCGGCCTCCTCTTCTTCGCCGTGGCGCCGACCGCCGGGCTGCTCCTGACCACGGGCGAGCCGGCCCGGCGCTGGTTCTCCCCGACGGGCCCAGATGCGGGGCCGGACGGCATCGCGGGAGTTCCCGCGCTCCACCCGGCCGACGTCCCCCCACCGCGCCCGGCGGTGGCCGCCTGCGTCCTCGCCGGCTCGCTGGCCGGACTGTCGGTGGCGGGCGGCTTCTTCACCGCCATGGCGACCATGAGCTTCGCCGCGCTGGACGACCAGCTGTACGAGCAGAGTGGCGTCGTCGCGCTGTGGGAGCTCGCCAGCGCCGTGCCGCTGGTCATCGGCGCGGTGCTGCTGTTCCACGGCCTCGACCGCCGCGTCCTCATCGGGGCCGCCGCCGTGGTCGTCGGCATCTCCGGGTGGTGGGTCTGGGTCGGCGCCTTCGGAGGCCTCGTCTCGGGGATGCTGTTCTTCGTCCTCGCTCTCCTCTTCGCCGGGCCCGCAGTCACCGCGGCGGTGCTGGCCCTCCAGCCGTCCGTCGGCCGCTTCCTGGACGCCCGCCGGGGCACGTTCCCACCGGGATGACGCCGAGCCCACCGCACGGAGTGTCGACATCCGGCGGCCTCGGTCCGCTGAGCGCCGCAGGGTCTGATCAAACCGGACATCCCCCGCCAGCCCCATCGAGGACACCGGGAGCCGAGTGGCCGGTAGGGCGCTACTGCCACCGTTCGTCCGGTCGACCACCGCCCCACCGATTGGTTCGGCCTCGGGCGGGCGGCGACAGTTCTGGACGATCGGAGTCGCCCGTTCGCGAGCCACCCGCGTCGTGGTGATCGGGCCGCATGGGGCGGATCTCGGCTGGCGCGGGACCCGCCAGAACTGTCGTATCTCGTACGTATGTTCGGGTCATGACGTCAGCCGGTGCCCTGTGCACGCCGATCGAGGCGGCGCTGGTCGGGCGGCTGCTCGACCGTCCACCAACCACCGCCCGGCTGCCGGTCGGTGCGCTGACCCGGGACCAGAAGGCCGCCGAACTGCAGCGGGTGCAGGCCCGCAAGGCCATGGACGCCGCCTACGAGGCCGAGCTGGTGCTGGGGCTGGCCGACGACACCCCCGACACCCTCGACCCGCCATCGGACCAGCCCGGTGCGACGCGGGGGTCGTGGGCGCCGGAGCCCGAGCTGCCCGGGGTGTCGCAGTTCTTCACCGCCGAGCTGGCCGTGGTGCTCAACTGCGGCCGCCGCACCGCCGCGAACCTGGCCCACCGCGCCTGGACCTACCGGGAAGACCTGCCGGCCACCTGGGCGGCCATGGCCGACGGCGTCCTGGATGAGCCGCGCGCCAAGGTGCTGGTCGACGTGCTCGGCCTGACCTCTCCGGCGGTCGCCCGGGCGGTCGAAGCCATCGTGCTGCTGGAGGCGACTCATCTGTCGACCGGGCGGCTGCGGGCCCGGGCGCTGGCGCTGCTGCTCGAGCTCGGCGCCGAGGCGGTCGACCAGCGGCGGGAGGCGGCGCAGCGGTCCGCCGACGTTCGCTCCTGCGCCTCACCCCTGGAGGGCATGTCGACCCTGGCCGCGGACCTGCCCACCCCGGTGTCGGCGGAGTGCTACTCGGTGGTCGACCAGCTCGCCGCGATGCTCAAGAGCGACGGTGATCCCCGGCCGATCGGCGAGCTGAGGGCCGCGGCGCTGGCCGACCTGATCCGCCGGCCCTGGGACACCGGCCAGCCCGCGGTCACCGCCCAGCTGACCATCACCGCCGCGTTGGACGCGCTGGCCGGCCGGAGCGACCAGCCCGGTGAGATGAACGGGCAGCCGATCACCGCCGCGCACCTGCGCGAGCTGCTCACCCAGCTCGGCACGCTGGAGCTGCAGGCCCCCGAGGGCGGCACGGTGACCCTGGCGCTCACCGACGCCGACGGCGCGCTGCGGGCCACGGTCACCCCCGACCGGCTGGCGCGGCTGGCCCGCCGCGGCTGCCCCGCCCATCCCGACGCCGCCTGCGGCTGCCCGGCGCTCGACCGGCCGCCGGCGACCGACGCCTACACCCCCACCGCGACCCAGCGCGCCTTCGTCACCACCCGCGACCGGGCCTGCCGGTTCCCCCACTGCGGGCAGCGGGTCGGCTGGGCCGACCGCGACCACGTCGTCCCGCACGCGCACGGCGGGGCGACCGACTGCGCCAACCTGTGCTGCCTGTGCCGCTCCCACCACCGGCTCAAGACGCTGGCCCGCGGCTGGCGGTTCGTCATGGACGACGACGGCACCCTGCACGTCACCACCCCCTGCGGCGTCACCCGCTCCACCCGGCCACCCGGACTGCGACCACCGCCACCTGACCCACCGGCCGAGGGCCATGCACGGTCGTCACCACCGCCGGCAGGCGATCCGCCACCCTTCTGATCGACCGCGGTACCGCACAGGTCGGCTCGCGCCTGCCCCGACCTGTGCGGTACCGACCGGCCCCGCGCTGTCAGTCCTCGGGCAGCCGCACCGGCGCGAGCTCGTCGAACAGGTCCCCCGGGCCGGGGTTGTCCGGGTGACTACGCCCGCCGAGGTGGTGGACGACGCCCCACACCGCGTTGAGCGCCGTCTGCACGGCGCCCTCGGCCCAGCCGGCGGTCCACGAGATGTCGTCGCCGGCGAGGAACAGGCCGCGGTACTGCTCGGGCAGCTCGTCCTGCTTGAAGTGGGTGAACAGCCGCCGCTGGTAGCGGTAGTGGCCGGGCAGGTTGGCCTTGAAGGCGCCCATGAAGTCGCGCTCGGACTCCCACGACACCGTCACCGGCGAGGCGATGACGTGCCGGCGCAGGTCGACGTCCGGGTAGATCTCCCGCAGCGAGGTCAGCATGACCTCCATGCGCTCGGTCGCCGACAGCGGCAGCCACTTCAGCGAGTCGTCGGCCCAGGTGTAGCTCAGGCAGATCAGCCCGGGCTTGCCCTCGCCCTGGTCGAGCAGGTACGTGCCGCGGGTCATCCGGTCCGACAGCGTCATGCTCATCCGGTGCCGGCCGGTCCGCGGGTCGACGTCCTTCCAGAACGGCCGGTCGACCAGGCAGAACAGCTTGGTCGAGCCCATGTAGTGAGTGCGCTCGATCGCCGTCCAGTGGTCGATCGGGAACAGCTCCTCGTCGCAGGCGATCCGGGAGAGCAGGTTCCAGCTCTGCGCGGTGAACACCGCCGCCTTGTACGTGCGGATGCCGCCGGCCTCGTCGGTGACGGTCAGGCAGTTGGGCGTGGTGCGGTGCAGTCGGGTCACCCCGGGCAGCGGCCGCCCGCCCGCGTGCAGCGACGCCAGGCTGGTGCCGGCCGGCCAGTGCACCGGCGCCTCGACCTCGCGGCGCCACAGCCCCACCGGGAGCTGCTGCGAGCCGCCGACGATGGACAGGTGGTCGTCGTCGGCGGCGGTGTAGACGACGCGCAGGATCTCCAGCATCGAGTTCGGGTAGTCGGTGTCCCAGCCGCCGGTGCCGAAGCCGACCTGGCCGAACACCTCGCGGTGCCGGAAAGAGCGGAACGCCGGCGAGGCGGCGAGGAACCCGTAGAAGGTCGTGTCGTCGAGCTGCTCGACCAGCTCGTCCCAGATCGCCTTGACCGTCTTGACGTCGCGGTCGCGGATCGCCTGCTGCATCTCCTCCAGTCGGGCGCCCTGCACGAGCGTCTCGTGCCAGGCGTCGGCGACCTCGCGGTAGAGCGGCGGCAGGTCGTCGAGGGTGCGCGCGTAGTGCGTCTCGCCCTTGAGGTCGACCACGGTGCTGGGGGTCGCGACGTCGAGCGGGTTGGGGAAGCGCGTCGTCCGCAGGCCGAGGTCGCGCACGTAGGAGAAGAGGGCCGTCGAGGACGGCGGGAAGCGCATCGCGCCCATCTCGGCGACCACGCCGGGGTGGCCCTCGAACCGGGTCGAGCGCAGCCGGCCGCCGATCTCGTGGGCCTCGTAGACGACGGGCTTGAGGCCCAGCCGCATCAACTCGTAGGCGGTGACGATGCCCGACAGGCCGCCGCCGATGACGGCGACCTCGGTGCCGAGCTCGGTGTCGGGCACCTCGCCGAGCCCGGCGGGGTGGGCGAGCCAGTCGTCGTAGGCGAAGGGGAAGTCCGGGCCGAACATCGTGAGCGGCCGGGCCGGGCGCGCCTCGCCCGGCTCGTGGGCGGCGACGGGGATGGCGGAGGTCATGCGGGGGTCTCCGTGGGGTAGAGCTCGGGACGGCGGTCGGCCAGGTGGGTGTTCACCCGGCGGGAGGCGGTGAGGACGGCCGGGTCGACGTCGGCGAGCAGCAGCTCCTCGCCCCGGCCGGCCCGCGCCAGCTCGGTGCCGTCGGGGGCGACCACGCAGCTCGCGCCGCAGTAGACGAACTCCCCCTCGGCGCCGGTGCGGTTGGCGTAGGCGACGAACAGCTGGCTCTCGTAGGCGCGGGCCGGCACGAGCACCCTGCCGACGGAGCCGTAGGGGTCCATCAGCCCGGTGGGGACGACGAGCAGCTCGGTGCCGGCGACGGCGTGCGCCCGCACCGCCTCGGGGAACTCGACGTCGTAGCAGACCAGCAGCCCGACGGTGAGGTCGTCCAGCCGGAACCGGACGACCCCGACGTCCCCGGGCACGAAGGCGTCGCGGTCGACGTCGCCGTAGAGGTGCGTCTTGGCGTAGCGGGCCAGCAGCCCGCCGTCGGCGTCCACGACGACGACGGTGTTCGCCACGCCGGCCGGCGTGCGCACCGGCAGCCCGACCGCGATCGCGAGCCCGTGCTCGGCGGCGATGGCCGCCACCCGGTCGGTCAGCGGTCCGGGCACCGGCTCGGCCAGCTCCGCGACCCGCTCGGCGCCGATGGCGTAGCCGGTCAGCGACATCTCCGGGGTGACCAGCAGCCGGGCGCCGGCCGCGGCGGCCCGGGCGGCGGCGTCGGCGACGGCCGCCAGGCCGGCCTCGGGGTCCGGCGTCTCGGCCGGGCCCTGCAGCAGCGCGATCCGCACGGTCAGGCCCCCGGGACGTCCGCGCCCGTCCGCAGCGCGGAGTGGCGGTACCCGTAGAGGGCGTAGACGGCCAGCCCGAGCAGCATCCAGGCGAGGAACACCAGCCAGGTCGCCGACCCCAGGCCGAGCACCAGCAGGACGCAGAACAGCACGCCCAGCACCGGGGTGATCGGGTACAGCGGCGTCCGGAAGGTGCGCGGCAGGTCCGGCCGGCTGCGGCGCAGCAGCACCACGCCGACGTTGACCAGCGCGAAGGCGAACAGCGTGCCGATGCTCGTGGCGTTGGCCAGCTCGCCGAGCGGGACCAGGCCGGCCAGCAGGGCGATCACGACGCTGACGATGACGGTGTTGGCCACCGGGATCCGCCGGCGGGCGCTGACCCGGCCGAAGACCGGCGGGACCAGACCGTCGCGGGACATCGCGTAGAGGATGCGGGTCTGTCCGTACAGCACGGTCAGGACGACGCTGGCGATCGCGATGACCGCGCCGATGGAGAGCAGCACGGCCGTCCAGGTCTGCCCGGTCGCGATGCTCAGCACGTCGGCGAGCGCCGCCTCCGAGCCGCTGATCTGCGGCCACGGCACCGCGCCGACGGCGGCCAGGGCGACCAGGCAGTAGACGACCGTGACGACCAGCAGCGACAGCATGATCGCCCGCGGCAGGTCGCGGCGGGCGTCGCGCGCCTCGTCGCCGGCGGTCGAGGCGGCGTCGAAGCCGATGTAGGAGAAGAAGGCCTGGGAGGCCGCGGCGGTGACGCCGGCGAGGCCCATGGGCACGAACGGCGCGAGGTTGCCGGCGCGGAAGGCGGTGAAGGCCACCACGCAGAAGAACAGCAGGACGCCGACCTTGAGCACGACCATCGCGGTGTTGACCCGCGCGCTCTCGCTCGTGCCGCGCAGCAGCAGCGCCATGGCGAGCAGCACGACGACCACGGCGGGCACGTTGAACACCCCGCCGTCACCGGGCGGCGCGGACAGCACCTCGGGGAGCACCGCGCCGACCGTGTTGGCGGCGAGGTCGTCGATGTAGGCCCCCCAGCCCACGGCGACGGCGGCGACCGAGACGCCGTACTCGAGCATCAGGCACCAGCCGCAGACCCAGGCGACGAGCTCGCCCATGGTGGCGTAGGTGTACGAGTAGGAGGAGCCCGAGACGGGGATGCTGCCGGCCAGCTCGGCGTAGGACAGGGCCGAGAACAGCGCGGTCACCGCGGCCAGGACGAAGCTCAGCACGATGGCCGGCCCGGCCAGCGGCACGGCCTCGCCGAGGATGACGAAGATGCCGGTGCCGAGGGTGGCGCCGATGCTCAGCGCGGTCAGCTGCAGCAGGCTCATCGACCGGCGCAGGCCGTGCCCGCCGGCCTCCTGGTGCTGGGCGACGATGACGTCCACCGGCTTGAGCCGGAACAGCTGGCTGCGGGCCGGGGCGACGCTGCCCGTCCCGCCCTGGAGTGTGCTCACGTGCGCTCCTCTGCGGCCTCGTCCGGGCCTCGGGGTCCGGCCACCAGAGTCCTCCGCGGACTCCTGTGGCGTGGGTCGCAGCGAGCATCACCATCGGTTGCTCATATGTCAACTACTGTTTCCTGGCAGACTACGGGAGCGCGGCCCGCCCCTCCGAGAGTGCCGGGGCGAACACCCAGAGCACGCGGGTGGTCCCGTCGGTGCGCAGCGAGCGGAAGCCGTGTTCGGTGCCGGGCGAGAAGGTGAACGCGTCGCCGGGCCCCAGCACGGTCCCCTCGCCGGCCACGGTCACCTCGAGCTCGCCCTCCAGCACGAAGACGAACTCCACCTCGGCGGGCAGCGCGTAGCTCTCCGCGCCGCTGCCGCCGCCGGGGGCGACCTCGGAGAGGATCGCCTGCATCCGCCGCTCGCCGGCGGGCGTGAGCAGGTACTCGGTCAGCCCCTGGCCGCCGAAGGCGATCGGCGGGTAGCTGCCGGCGCGGACGGCCTCCCCGCCCGGCGCGGCCTCGAAGAGGCTCCCCGGTGAGATGCCCAGCGCGTTGCACACCCGCACCAGGGCCGCCACCGAGGCGGTGGCCTGGTCGCGCTCGAGCTTGCTGAGGAACCCCTTGGTCAGCCCACTGGCCTCGGCCACGTCGGTGAGCGTGAGCCGGCGCGCCTGCCTGACCGCCTTGAGCCGCCCACCGATCCGCGGCACGCCGTCCGCGCGCGCCGTGCCCTCCGGAACCGCCGTCATGACCACCTCCCCGGTCTCCCGGACACTAGCCAGCCGACGCGGGAGGTTGACAAGTGGGAAACACGAGTTGACAGTGGCGGCCGACCCGGACGGGGGACGCGACCCCGCCCCGAGCCCTTGGAGAGCCCGTGCAGGAGCAGACGCCCATCGGTCCCGTGGACGCCACCCGGGTGCCCCGCTACGCCGGCCCGGCGACCTTCGCCCGGCTGCCGCGCCTCGACGAGGTCTCCCGCGCCGACGTCGCCGTCCTCGGGGTGCCGTTCGACTCCGGCGTCAGCTACCGGCCCGGCGCCCGGTTCGGGCCCGGCCACGTGCGGGCGGGCTCGAAGCTGCTCCGGCCCTACAACCCCGCGCTCGACGCCACGCCCTTCGGCACCCAGCAGGTGGCCGACGCCGGAGACATCGGCGTCAACCCGTTCGACCTCGGCGAGGCCATCGACACCATCGACCGGGAGGTGACGGCGCTGCGGGCCGACGGCGCCCAGCTGCTCACCATCGGCGGCGACCACACCATCGCGCTGCCCATCCTGCGCTCGCTGGCCCGCGACCACGGACCGGTCGCCGTCCTGCACTTCGACGCCCACCTCGACACCTGGGACACCTACTTCGGCGCCCCCTACACGCACGGCACGCCGTTCCGCCGCGCCAGCGAGGAGGGGCTCATCGACCTGGAGCGCTCGCTGCACATGGGCATCCGCGGCCCGTTGTACGGCAAGCAGGACCTCGAGGACGACGCCGTCCTGGGCTTCCAGATGATCCGCTCCGACGACTACGAGGTCGACGGCGTGCGCAGCATCGTGGAGCGGATGCGCGGCCGGCTGGCCGGCGGCCCGGTCTACGTGTCGATCGACATCGACGTCCTCGACCCCGCGCACGCGCCGGGCACGGGCACGCCGGAGGCCGGCGGGCTCACCAGCCGGGAGCTGCTCAACACGCTGCGCGGGCTGGTCGGGGTCGACGTGGTCGGCGCCGACATCGTCGAGGTGTCCCCGCCCTACGACCACGCCGAGCTCACCGGCATCGCCGCGGCCCACGTGGGCTACGAGCTGTTGTCGGTCCTGGCGCTCAACCGCGCCTGAGCCCGGCGCCCGCGCGGAGCGGGGCCGACCGTCTGGGATGACAGACAGCCACGCCGCCGCGGACCTGGGCCGCGCCGTCCTGACGGTGTGCGATGGGGCCATGGAGGAGTCGCTGGACCGGCGCTTCGCCCGGACCTGGACGGCGCTCGGCGGGATCGGCCGCGACCGGACGACCGGCGGCTACCGGCGCGCCGCCTGGACGCCGGCCGACCTGGAGCTGAGGACCTGGTTCGCCGACCAGGCCGCGCAGCGCGAGATGGCCTGCGAGCAGGACCGCAACGGCAACCTGTGGGCCTGGTGGGGGACGCCGGCCGCCGGTGCCGTGGTGACCGGCAGCCACCTCGACAGCGTCCCGGACGGCGGCGCCTACGACGGTCCGCTCGGGGTCGTCTCCGGCTTCCTGGCCGTGGATGAGCTCCGCGCCCGGCGCGTCGAGCCGGCGCGCCCGATCGCGGTGGTGGCCTTCAGCGACGAGGAGGGCGCCCGCTTCGGCGTCGCGTGCGTCGGCAGCCGGTTGCTCACCGGCGCGCTCGACCCGGACCGGGCGCGCGGCCTGCGGGACCGCGACGGCCTGACGCTGGCCGAGGCGATGCGGCGGGCCGGCGCGGACCCCGCCGACCTGGGGCGCGACGACGAGGCGCTCGCGCGGATCGGCAGCTTCGTGGAGCTGCACGTCGAGCAGGGGCAGGCGCTCGTGCACTCCGCCGAGCCCGTGGGAGTGGCCACGGCGATCTGGCCGCACGGCCGCTGGCGGTGCTCCTTCGAGGGCGAGGCCAACCACGCCGGCACCACGCGTCTGCAGGACCGGCGGGACCCGGTGCTGCCGTTCGCCTCGACGGTCCTGGCGGCGCGAGGGCTGGCCGAGCGGGCCGGCGCGGTGGCGACCTTCGGCAGAGTCGAGGTCTCCCCGAACGGGACCAACGCGATCCCCTCGCGGGTGGAGGCGTGGTTGGACGGCCGCGCGCCCGACGACGCCACCGTCGCCGACCTCGTCGCCGGCATCACCGCGGCCGCCGAACGAGCGGGGAGTCTCCACGGCACGACGGTCCGGGTGACGCAGGAGTCCTGGTCCCCCGTCGTCGACTTCGACGCGCGGCTGCGCGACCGCATCGACGCCGTCCTGGGCGGGGTCCCGGCGCTGCCGACGGGCGCCGGCCACGACGCGGGGGTCCTCGCGGCCCGGGTGCCCACGGCCATGCTGTTCGTGCGGAACCCGACCGGGGTCAGCCACAGCCCGGCCGAGCACGCCACCGCCGACGACTGCACCGCCGGCGTGCGCGCCCTGGCCGCGGTGCTCGAGGACCTGGCATGCCGGTGACGGCGTTCTTCGCCGACCACGCGTGGCTCGGCGGCGACCGGGCGGACGCCGACGTGCTGATCGAGGTCGACGGCGAGCGGATCGCGGCGCTGCGGCCAGGTGCGGAGCGTCCGCCCGGAGCCGTCCACCTGCGCGGGCTCACCCTGCCCGGCCTGGCCAACGGCCACTCGCACGCCTTCCACCGGGCCCTGCGGGGGCGCACCCACCGGGCCGGCGGCACGTTCTGGACGTGGCGGGAGGAGATGTACGCCGTCGCCACCGCGCTGACCCCGGACTCCTGCCACGCGCTGGCCCGGGCCACCTACGCGGAGATGGCGCTGGCCGGGGTCACCTGCGTCGGGGAGTTCCACTACCTGCACCACGGCCCCGGCGGGGTGCCCTACGCCGACGCCAACGCCGTAGGGGAGGCGCTGCTGGCGGCCGCCGACGACGCCGGCATCCGGATCACCCTGCTCGACACTTGCTACCTGTCCGGGGGCTTCGACCAGGACCTGCAGGGCCCGCAGCTGCGCTTCGGCGACGGGGACGCCGCGGCGTGGGCCGATCGCGCCTCGCAGCTGCGCGGCACCGCCCGGGCCCGCGTCGGCGCGGCGATCCACTCGGTGCGCGCGGTCCCGGCCGACCAGCTGGGGACCGTGGCGGCCTGGGCGGACGAGCGCCGCGCACCGCTGCACGTCCACCTCTCCGAGCAGCGCGCCGAGAACGAGGCCTGCCTGGCGGCGCACGGCTGCACCCCGACGCAGCTGCTCGCCGGCTCCGGCGTGCTCGGCCCGCGCTCCACCGCCGTGCACGCCACCCACCTCACGGCCACCGACACCGGCCTGCTCGGGCGGTCGGGCACGACGGTCTGCCTGTGCCCCACGACCGAGCGGGACCTCGCCGACGGCATCGGGCCGGCCCGCGCACTCGCCGACGCCGGCTGCCCGCTGTCCCTCGGCAGCGACGGCCACGCCGTCATCGACCTGTTCGAGGAGGCCCGCGGCGTGGAGCTCGGGGAACGGCTGGCCACCGAGCGGCGGGGCCACTGGAGCGCGGCCGCGCTGCTCCGGGCCGCGACCGGGGACGGCGCGGCCTCCCTGGGCTGGCCGGAGACCGGCCGACTCGCCGTCGGCGCACTCGCGGACCTCGTCACCGTCGGGCTCGGCTCCGTGCGGCTGGCGGGGGCGCGGCCGGCGACCCTGCTGGAGTCGGTGGTCTTCGCCGGCGGCGCCCCCGACGTGCGCGAGGTCGTCGTCGGCGGCCGCAGGGTGGTCGCCGACGGCCGGCACACCGCGGTGGACGACGTGCCCGCGGCGCTCGACTCGGCCATAGCGGCGGTGCTGCCGTGAGCGGACAGGGGCCGGAGCCCGTCAGCGAGGCGGCCGGCGACAGGGGCGTGCTGATCGACCGCATCGGCACCCTGGTCACCAACGACCCCGCGCTCGGCGAGGGCTCGCTGGGCCTGGTCCGCGACGCCGCGCTGGTCCTCGACGGCGGGGTCGTCGCCTGGGCCGGACCGCGGAGCCGGGTCCCCGAGGGCGCCGCCGACGAGCGGGTGGACGCGGGCGGCCGCGCGGTCCTGCCGGGCTTCGTCGACAGCCACGGCCACCTGGTCTTCGCCGGGGACCGGACGGCGGAGTTCGCCGCCCGCATGTCGGGCCGCCCCTACACGGCCGGGGGGATCCGGACGACCGTCGCCGCCACCCGTGCGGCTCCCCGCGACGAGCTCGACCGCACCACCGCGGCCCTCGTCGCCGAGGCGAGGCGGTCGGGCACCACGACGATCGAGTGCAAGTCCGGCTACGGGTTGACCGTCGCCGACGAGCGGCGCAGCCTCGAGGTCGCCGCCGAGCACACCGCGGAGGTCACCTTCCTCGGGGCGCACGTCGTCCCCCCGGAGTACGCCGACCGCCCGGACGACTACGTCGACCTGGTGTGCTCGGCGATGCTCGACGCCTGCGCACCGGTGGCGAGGTGGATCGACGTCTTCTGCGACCGCGGCGCCTTCGACGGGGACCAGACCCGGGCGGTCCTGCGTGCCGGCGCCGCCCGCGGGCTGCTCCCCCGGGTGCACGCCAACCAGCTGGGCCCCGGGCCGGGCGTGCAGATCGCCGTCGAGGTCGACGCCGCCTCCGCCGACCACGTCACCCACGTGACCGACGACGACGTCGAGGCCCTGGCGTCCAGCCGGACGGTCGCCACCCTGCTGCCCGGGGCGGAGTTCTCCACCCGGGCGGGCTATCCCGACGCCCGCCGCCTGATCGACGCCGGCGTTCCCGTGGCGCTGGCCGCCGACTGCAACCCCGGGTCCAGCTACACCACCAACATGCCGTTCTGCATCGCCGTGGCGGTGCGGGACATGCGGATGACCCCCGACGAGGCGGTGTGGGCGGCCACCCTCGGCGGCGCGCGGGCGCTGCGGCGCGACGACGTCGGGCACCTCGGGGTCGGCGCCCGCGCCGACGTCGTCCTGCTGGACGCACCCTCGCACGTCCACCTCTCCTACCGGCCGGGCGTCCCGCTGGTCACCGGGGTGTGGCAGGCCGGGCGGCAGGTCGTCGGCTGACGATCAGCTCTCCCGCATCGGGACCCGGAAGCCGCGCGCCGCGGCGACCTCCTCGGCGCGCTGGTAGCCGGCGTCCACGTGCCGGATCACGCCCGTGCCGGGGTCGTTGGCCAGGACGCGGGCCAGCTTGGCCGCGGCCAGGTCGGTGCCGTCGGCGACGCTCACCTGGCCGGCGTGGATCGACCGCCCGATGCCCACGCCCCCGCCGTGGTGGATCGACACCCAGGTGGCCCCGCTGGCGGTGTTGACCAGGGCGTTGAGCAGCGGCCAGTCGGCGATCGCGTCCGAGCCGTCCGCCATGGCCTCGGTCTCCCGGTAGGGCGAGGCCACCGAGCCGCAGTCGAGGTGGTCGCGGCCGATGACGATCGGCGCGCTGATCTCGCCGGAGGCGACCATCTCGTTGAAGCGCAGCCCGGCGACGTCGCGCTCGCCGTGGCCCAGCCAGCAGATGCGGGCCGGCAGTCCCTGGAAGGCGATCCGCTCCCGGGCGGCACGGATCCACCGGTGCAGGTGGTCGTCGTCGGGGAAGAGGTCCAGCACGGCGCGGTCGGTCGCCGCGATGTCGGCCGGGTCGCCGGACAGGGCCGCCCAGCGGAAGGGTCCCTTGCCCTCGCAGAACAGCGGGCGGATGTAGGCGGGCACGAAGCCCGGGAAGGCGAAGGCCCGGTCGAACCCGCCCAGCCGGGCCTCGTCGCGGATGGAGTTGCCGTAGTCGAACACCTCCGCGCCCGCGTCCAGGAAGCCCACCATCGCCTCGACGTGCTTCGCCATCGACGCCCGCGCCCGGTCGGTGAACTCCTCCGGCTTGGCCGCGGCGTAGTCGTGCCAGTCGCCGAGGTCCACCCCCTCGGGCAGGTACGACAGCGGATCGTGGGCCGAGGTCTGGTCGGTGACGACGTCGACGTCCACCCCGCGGCGGAGCAGGTCGGGGAACACCGTGGCGGCGTTCCCGACCAGGCCGACGGACAGCGCCCGCCGCTCCGCCCTGGCGGCGAGGCAGCGGGACACCGCGTCGTCCAGCGAGTCGGCGACCTCGTCGAGGTAGCGGTGCTCGACCCGGCGGCGCAGGCGGCTCGGGTCGACGTCGACGACCAGGCACACGCCGCCGTTGAGCGCGACCGCCAGCGGCTGGGCACCGCCCATGCCACCGCAGCCGCCGGTCAGCGTGAGGGTGCCGGCGAGCGTGCCGCCGAACCGCTTGGCGGCGACGGCGGCGAAGGTCTCGTAGGTGCCCTGGACGATCCCCTGGGTCCCGATGTAGATCCAGGAGCCGGCGGTCATCTGCCCGTACATGGTCAGGCCCAGGCGCTCCAGCCGGCGGAACTCCGGCCAGGTCGCCCAGTCCGGGACGAGGTTGGAGTTGGCGATGAGCACCCGCGGCGCCCACTCGTGGGTGCGCAGCACGCCGACCGGGCGGCCGGACTGCACGAGCATCGTCTCGTCCGGGGCCAGCGTGGTCAGGGTGCGCACCATCGCGTCGTAGCTCGCCCAGTCCCGGGCCGCCCGTCCGGTGCCGCCGTAGACCACCAGGTCGTCGGGGCGCTCGGCGACCTCGGGGTCGAGGTTGTTCTGCAGCATCCGCAGGGGGGCCTCGGTCTGCCAGCTCCGCGCGGTCAGGGTCGTGCCGCGGGGGGCGCGGACCGGTCGGGCTCCGTCCATGGGTTCCTCCTCAGTGCAGGTCGAGGCCGGTGGCGGCCAGGAGCGCGCCGCTGTCCACGAGGCCGACGACGGCTTCGATCTCCGGGGCCAGGTGGCGGTCGGATCCCGGTCCCGGCACGCCGGCCGCCCAGACGGCGTCCCGCACCGCCGCCGTGGCCGGTGCCGGCCGCAACGGGGAGCGGAGGTCCAGCGCGCGAGCGGCGGTCAGCACCTCGATGGCGAGCACGCGGGTCAGGCCGTCGATCGCGCGGCGCAGCTTGCGCGCCGCTGCCCAGCCCATGGAGACGTGGTCCTCCTGCATGGCCGAGGAGGGGATCGAGTCGGCGCTGGCGGGCACCGCGAGGCGCTTCAGCTCGCTGACGATCCCGGCCGCGGTGTACTGGGCGATCATGTGGCCGGAGTCGACCCCGGGGTCGCCGGCCAGGAAGGGCGGGAGCCCGTGGTTGCGCGCGACGTCGAGGAACCGGTCGGTGCGCCGCTCGCTCATGCCGGCGACGTCGGCGGCGGCGATCGCCAGGAAGTCCAGCGCGTAGGCGACCGGGGCGCCGTGGAAGTTGCCGTTGGACTCCACCCGCCCGTCCACGGTCACCACCGGGTTGTCGATGGCCGCGGCCAGCTCCCGGTCGGCCACCGCCGCAGCGTGCGCCGCGGTGTCGCGGGCGGCGCCGTGGACCTGCGGCGCGCACCGCAGGGAGTAGGCATCCTGCACCCGGGTGCACTCCGGGCCACGGTGACTGGCCATGATCCCGCTGCCCGCGAGCAGGGCCCGCAGGTTCGCCGCGGAGTCGGCCTGCCCCGGGTGCGGACGCAGTGCCTGCAGGTCCTCGGCGAAGACGGCGTCCGTGCCCAGCAGCGCCTCGACGCTCATGGCGGCCGCCACGTCCGCCGTGGTCAGCAGCCGGCGCAGGTCGGCCAGCGCCAGGACGAGCATCCCGAGCATGCCGTCGGTGCCGTTGACCAGCGCGAGCCCCTCCTTCTCGGCCAGCTCGACCGGCTCGATCCCGTGGTCGCGGAGCGCCTCGGCCGCCGGCCGCAGGCGACCCGCCGCGTCCCGCAACTCGCCCTCGCCCATGAGCGCCAGCGCGACGTGCGCCAGCGGCGCGAGGTCACCGGAGCACCCCAGGGAGCCGTACTCGCGCACGACCGGGGTGAGCCCGGCGTCGAGCATCGCGGCGTAGGCCTGAGCCGTCTCCACCCGCACGCCGGTGCGGCCGGTGGCCAGCGTCGACAGGCGCAGCAGCATCAGGGCGCGCACGGCCTCGCGCTCCACCTCCGCACCGCTGCCCGCGGCGTGGGAGCGGATCAGGCTGCGCTGGAGCTGCGCGCGCCGGTCCCCCGGGATGTGCGTGGTGGCCAGCGCGCCGAAGCCGGTGGAGACCCCGTAGTGCGGCCGGTCGTCGTCCGCCAGCTTCTCGATGACCTCCCGGCTCCGGGCGATCTCTGCCAGCGCACCGTCGGTGAGCCGGACACCGGCGCCGTGGCGGGCGACCCGGACGAGGTCGTCCGGGTCCACCGGGCCGGTGCCCACTGCGATCCGCTCCGCGTCCACGGAGTCATGGCACACCCCGGAGGACGGCGATCCCAGCCGTGCGGCCGCACTGGTGTCCGGTATGCCAGACACCTGCCTACGCTCCGGGGGTGACGCCGAGGACGGACGGCGACCGCCGGAGACCCCGCGGAGGCGTGCCCGCGGCTCGGCAGGCCCTCGCGGTCCTGCAGACGATGGCCCGCCATCCCGGCCCCGTCCCCGCGGCGGCGCTGGCCCGGGACCTCGATCTCCCGCGGTCGACGACGTACCACCTGCTGGCCGAGCTGATGGCCGCGGGCTTCGTCGTCCACCTCCCCGAGGAGCGCCGGTACGGCCTGGGGGTGAGCGCGTTCGAGCTCGGGTCCGCGTACCTGCGGCAGGAACCCCTCGCCCGGCTGGCCCGGCCGGTGCTGGGCCGGCTGGTCGACGCCGTCGGCTGCACCGCCCACCTCGCGGTGCTGCACGGCCGGGAGGTTCTCTACGTGGTCGAGGAACGGGCCCCCGGACGCCCTCCCCTGGTGACCGACGTCGGCGTCCGGTTGCCCGCGCAGCTCACGGCCAGCGGACGGGCCGTGCTCGCCCACCTGCCGGCGATCCAGGTCCGCGCGCTCTTCCCCGACCCCAGCGCCTTCGTCGAGCGGCACGGCACGGGCCCGACGTCCCTGTCGGCCCTGCGGCGCGTCCTCTCCGAGGTCCGCCAGCGCGGGTACGCCACCGAGGACGGCCAGGTCACGCCGGGCTTCGCCTCCGTGGCCGCGGCGGTCTTCGACCACTCCGGGCACCCGGTGGCCGGTGCCGCGGTCACCTTCCCCGCCGAGGCCCTGGATGCCGCGGCCCGCCACGGGCTGGCCCTGCGAGTGACCCGGGTCGCCGCCGAGGTGACCCGCCGGTTCGGTGGACACCCACCCCGAGCGGCGCTGCCCGGCCGGCGCGGAGGCTGACCCCGTCGCGGCCCCCGCGACCTCCGTGGGCTCTGGTCTCAGAGCCCGGCGTCGGGGGACGCCGCGCCCTGCGGGCCGCGGGTGCCCCAGGCGTAGGTCTGCTTGGCCAGCCCGAGGTAGAGGTGGGTCTCGGTGGACTCCACGCCCTCCACCGCGCGGATGCGGGCGACGACGTCGAGCAGCTGGTCGTCGTCCTCGCAGACGACCTCGACCAGCAGGTCGACCGAACCCGCCGTGATGACGACGTAGTCGACCTCGGTGAACGCGGCGATGCGGTCGGCCGCCACGCGGGCGTCACCGCCGGTGCGCACGCCCACCATCGCCTGCCGGGAGAAGCCGACCTGCAGCGGGTCGGTGACCCCGACGATCTGCATGACGCCGGCGTCGAGCAGCCGCTGCACGCGCTGCCGGACGGCGGCCTCCGACAGCCCCACCGCTGCGGCGATGCGGGCGTACGGACGGCGGCCGTCCTCCTGCAGCTGCTCGATGATCGCCCGCGAGACGTCGTCCAGCACGAACTGCCGACGGATGCTCATGCCAGTCCTCCCCCGCGCGGTGGTCCCGACGGACCCGGGCCCCCGGATCGTAGCCAGACCAGGACGGCGACGACATGGCTCGCGAGGGTGGCTCACCGCTACGATTCTGGCATCCAGAGCCGGTAACGACGACGGGATCCGCAACAAACGGCCACCTGCGCGACGTGCTGACGGAGGCCTGGTGCCGGACCGGAGGCCTGACCCTGACCACCGGCGGATCGGGACAGCCACCGGCCGACGGGGGAGGTCGTCAGGCCGCCGCGGGCAGCAGCAGTCCGAGGTGCTGGGCCTTCACGACCGCCTCCAGCTGGGAGTGGACGCCGAGCTTGGCGTGCAGCGACTTCGCGTAGCCCCGGCAGGTCTCCAGGGTGATCCCCAGGACCCGGGCGATGGCCTTGACGTGCATCCCGCGGCCCAGGCAGTCCAGCACCTCCTGCTCCCGGCGGGTCAGCCGCGGCACGACCTCGTCCACGGGCGCCGGGCGGTTGCCGGCGGTCGGTGCGGTCGCGAACGTGGACGGGGCGATCAACATCTGGCCGTGCCGCACCCGGGTGAGGACGTCGATCATCTCGGCCAGCGAGCCCTCCTTGGGGATGAACGCGGACGCACCGGCCTGGCTGGCGCGCACCACCCACTCCGGGTCGCGGTGGTCGCTGACCACCGCGACGACCGTGGTCGGAGCGACCTCGCGCAGCCGACGGGTGGCGGACAACCCGTCCTGCCGGGGCATCTGGATGTCCATCACCACGACGTCCGGCTGCACGTCCTGCGCCATGGCGACGGCCTGCGCGGCGGAGTGCGCGGTTCCCACCACCTCCATCCCGGCGGCCTGGAGGGCGCCGGAGAGCAGCTCCGCGAACGTCCGGTGGTCGTCCACGATCAGCACGCGGGGAGCCGAGCCGGCGGTGGTGCGCGCCAGCTGGTCGGGCCGGTCGAGGGTGAGGGTCACGATCGTCTCCAGGTCTCGCTCACGGGCGGGGTCCCCCGCCGACGTGACGACCGTGACCCCCCTACCGCAGGGCTCCCGCGCCGCACCCGCAAGGAACGCGCAAGATCGTCCGGCCGGACGCCCGACGCTCGGGACGGCCGGTCAGGAGCCCTCGTCCCTCGCCGTGACACAGCGGACCGGCCGGTCAGACAGATGCAGCAGCCGGTGCGACACCGAGCTGACGACGGCGCCGCGCAGCGGGCTCTCCCCGGGTGCCCACGACGACGACCCGGCCGTCGTGCCGGTGGGCGGCGTCGATCAGCGCCTGGGCCCCACACCGCCGGGCGGCTCGACGCCGTCGACGGGGACCAGCGGCTCGTCGGACCCGGCCGCCAGCTCCAGGGAGAGCGCCAGGGCCGGCCGGGACCCCGGCGACTCGTCGTAGCCCGGGACGATGCTCACCGCAGGTCTTCGTCGACGTGGATGCGGTCGCCGGCGATCCCCGGCCGCTCCTGCCAGTACCGGCTGTCCCTCGCCCGCCAGACGACCATCAGCACCAGCCCCACGACGAAGATTCCGACGCCGATCACCAGCGGTGGGCCCACGCCGAGCCACGCCTGCCCGGTGTAGGAGTTCTCCGGGTCGGCGAGGTCGCGGATCGACAGCACCAGCAGCCAGATCAGCAGCCCGGCGCCCACCAGCGGCCCGACCCCGATGAGCAGGAGCGCCGACGCGCTGCGGGTCAACTGCCGGCGGTGGTAGACGGCACAGGCGATTCCGGTCAGCGCGTAGTAGAAGGCGATGAGCAGCGACAGCGCGGTGATCGAGTCGAACAGCGCGTTCTCGCTGACCAGGCTCACCACCACGAACCAGACGCTGGCGATGCCGCCCACCCACCAGGTGGACACGTCCGGTGTGCGGTGCCGCGGCGAGATGTGGCCGAAGCGGCGGGGGAACGCGTGCCGCCGGGCCATCGACAGCCCGGTCCGCGACGCCGGAAGGATCGTGGTCTGGGTCGACGCGATCGCCGCCGTGGCCACGGACAGGAGGACGACCCAGTCCCAGCCGCCCATCACCTCGGTGGACAGCAGGGCGAAGATCGCCTCCTCCTCGTCGGCGTTCTCGGCCAGGTAGTCGGTGCCGGCGAAGGCCAGGACGGCGATCGCGACGGCGAGGTAGGTGACCAGGAGGACGACGGTCGAGACGATCGCGGCGCGGCCGGACGTCGAGGTGGAGTCGCGGGTCTCCTCGGTGAGGTTGACGGCCGACTCCCAGCCCCAGTACGCGAACACCCCGAGCAGCAGCCCCCCGGTGAGCGCGGCCCCGCCGGCGCCGAACGGGTCGAGCCAGTCCCAGCTCGGGTCCAGGCCGCCCAGCGGGCTGTCGCCGGTCACCCCCCGGTAGGTGGCGACCGCGGCGAACAGCAGCAGGGCGACGGTCTGGGCGAGGATCAGCGCGTTCTGCAGCCGGGCCGACAACTCGGTGCCCAGCACGCAGATCCAGGTCATCAGCAGGATGAGCGCGACGGTCAGCACCAGCACGACCGCTGTGTTCTCCGCCAGCGAGTCCAGGTTCAGGGTCCGCAGCGTGAAGACGACGCCCACGTTGGCCAGCGACCCGATGATCAGGACGCCGGTCATCGTGATGGCCCAGCCGCCGATCCAGCCGGCCCACGGCCCCATCGCCCGGGTGACCCAGGAGAACGTCGTCCCGCAGTCGGGGTCGACCCGGTTGAGCGCGGCGAAGGCCGACGCAATGAGCAGCATCGGCACGAACGAGGCCAGCAGCACGCCGGGCGCGTGGACGCCCGTGAGCGCCACCAGCGCGCCGATGATCGCCGCCAGCGAGTAGGCCGGCGAGGTCGAGGCCAGACCGATCACGAGGGCGTCGAGGAACCCGATGGCGCCCGGGCGGAGGGTGGCTTCCGCACCCGGGCGGACGGTGGAGTCGGGAGGGTCCGGCTGCATCCGACGGTTATCGCAGCAGGCCGGCTGTCCGACAAGGGTTCTGCATTCGGAGACCTGTCCTGACCGCGGAAGTCGTCGCTAGGGTGTCCGCCTCCTGTGGAGGTGGGCATGCGCATCCTGCTGGTCGGCGCCGGCGGCGTCGGCAGCGCGGTCACGGCGATCGCGGCGCGCCGGGACTTCGTGACGCGACTCGTCGTCGCCGACTTCGACCCCGCCCGCGCGGGGAAGGCCGTCGCCGCGGCGGGCGACCCGCGGTTCGTCGCCGCCCGCGTCGACGCCTCCGACGAGGCCGGCGTCCGGGCCCTGCTCGCCGAGCACGGCTGCGACGTGCTGCTCAACGCGACCGACCCGCGGTTCGTGATGCCGCTGTTCCGGGCGTCGCTCGCCGCCGGCGTCGACTACCTGGACATGGCGATGTCGCTGTCGCGCCCGCACCCCGAGCGCCCGTACGAGCTGACCGGGGTCAAGCTCGGCGACGAGCAGTTCGCGCTGGCCGGTGAGTGGGAGGCGGCCGGGCGGCTGGCCCTGGTCGGCATGGGCGTCGAGCCCGGCCTGTCCGACGTCTTCGCCCGCTACGCCGCCGACCACCTGTTCGCCGAGATCGACGAGCTCGGCGTCCGCGACGGGTCCGACCTGACCGTGCGGGGCCACGCGTTCGCGCCGTCCTTCAACATCTGGACGACGATCGAGGAGTGCCTCAACCCGCCGGTCGTGTGGGAGCGGGACAGGGGCTGGTACACCACCGAGCCGTTCAGCGAGCCGGAGGTCTTCGACTTCCCCGAGGGCATCGGCGCGGTCGAGTGCGTCAACGTGGAGCACGAGGAGGTGCTCCTGGTGCCGCGCTGGGTCGACGCCCGGCGGGTCACCTTCAAGTACGGCCTCGGAGCGCACGTCGTCCAGGTGCTCCGGGTGCTGCACGAGACGGGCCTGGACTCGACCGTTCCGGTCCGGGTGGGGGACGTCGAGGTCGCGCCGCGGGACCTGGTCGCCGCGGCGCTGCCGGACCCGGCCTCGCTGGGCGAGCTGATGACCGGGCGGACGTGCGCGGGGCTCTGGGTCAGCGGCACGGGGACCGACGGCCGGCCGCGCCGGGTGTACCTGTACCACGTCGTCGACAACGCCTGGTCGATGGCCGAGTACGGGTCGCAGGCGGTGGTCTGGCAGACCGCGGTCAACCCCGTGGTGGCCCTGGAACTGCTCGCGACCGGGCAGTGGCGGGGCAGCGGGGTGCTCGGCCCGGAGGCCTTCGACGCCGTGCCGTTCCTCGACCTGCTGACCGCCTACGGCTCCCCCTGGAGGATGCGCGAGGGTGGCTGAACCGTCGGGATCATGATGTTCCGGAAGCGACACCCCGCGGCGGGACGGCGTGTCGCTTCCCGAACTCCATGATCGCGGAAGGCCCCCTCGTCAGGCGACGGTCCGGACCAGCCGGCGCAGCTCCGCCACCACCACGCACGCCCGGCCCAGGACGTCGTCACGGGCGGCCGCGGCCTGCTCGCGGACGGCGGTGAAGCGGGCCAGCGCCGCGGCGTGCCGGCCGGCGAAGGCGTCGGCGTCGCCGTCGGCGTCGGCGTCCCGCAGCAGCGCCGCCACGAGGTCCCACCGCAGCTGGTCGACCTCGTCCCGCAGCGCCGCCCGCGCGGCGACGCCCCAGTGCGAGACGCCGGCCTGCTCGGCGGTCCAGGCGTGCACCCCCGGCAGCGCCAGCAGCCGCTCCACGACGGCGTCGGCCTCGACCACGCGGCCGACGGCGACCCCCGTGGTCCGGGCGACGCCGGCCAGGTCGACGAGGTCGGCCCGGGACGCGAGGACGGCGACCCCCGCGGCCAGCTCCGGGCCCGCGCCCGCGGCGGTCAGCTCGGCCCGCAGCGCGCGGGCCCGGTCGCCCGCGGCACCCGGCCGGCCCAGCCACGCGGAGGGCTCCAGCCCGGCGACGCCCGCGGTCAGCGCCGGTGCCGCCGCCGTCAGGGCGGCGGGGTCGCGGTGCAGTCCCAGCAGCCGGTCGGCCGCGCGCTCGGTGGCCGCCTGCAGCTCGGGCAGCGCCAGCCGCTCCACGGCCAGCGGCACGTCGTCGTCCACCAGCGCCCACAGCGGGTCGAGGTCGAGCACCCGCGTGGCCACCGTGTAGGCCCGCGCCGCCACCGGCGTGGGGACGCCGTGGCGCTCCTCCAGGCGCAGCAGGAAACCCGGTCCCACCCGGTTGACCAGGTCGTTGGCCAGCTGGGTCGCGGTGATCTCGCGGGCCAGCGGGTGGCCGGCCACGCGGTCGGGCCAGCGTTCGCGCACCGCCCGCGGGAAGTAGGCCGCCAGCACCCCGGCCACCGACGGGTCGTCGGGCAGGTCGCTGGCCAGCAGCTCCTCGCGCACCAGGTTCTTGGAGTGCGCGAGCAGCACCGCGGCCTCCGGCCGGGTCAGGCCGGCCCCGGCCTGGCGCAGCCGCTCGACCTCCGCCTCCGAGGGCAGCACCTCGAGGTCGCGGTCCAGGCCGTGCCGCTCCAGGTCGCCGATCAGCTGCGCGTGCCGGTCGAGCAGGAACGGCGCCTGCGCCGCGCACACCGACAGCGCCCGCACCTGCAGCGCGGTGTCGGCCAGCACCGCCGCCGCGACCTCGTCCTCGACCGCGCGCAGCACCACGTCCCGCTCGGCGCGGGGCACCCCCGCCAGCAGGATCTTCAGGTTCACCTCGCGGTCGGAGGTGTCGACGCCGGCCGAGTTGTCGATGAAGTCGGTGTTCAGCGCCACCCCGGCGCGCGCCGCGGCAATCCGGGCGCGCTGGGTCAGGCCCAGGTTGCCGCCCTCCCCCACCACCCGGCAGCGCAGCTCCCCGGCGGTCACCCGGACGGCGTCGTTGGCGCGGTCGCCGACCTGCCCGTCGGTCTCGTGGGCGGCGCGGACGTAGGTGCCGATGCCGCCGTTCCACAGCAGGTCGACCGGCGCCCGCAGCACCGCCCGCACCAGCTCGGCCGGCGACAGCTCCTCGGCGGCCACGCCCAGCCGGGCCCGCACCTGCGGTGAGAGCGGGACCGACTTCGCGTCCCGGCGGTGCACGCCGCCGCCCGGGGACAGGACGCCGCGGTCGTAGTCGTCCCACGACGAGCCCGGCAGCGCGAACAGCCGGCGCCGCTCCGCCGCGGACCGCGCGGTGTCGGGGTCCGGGTCGAGGAAGACGTGCCGGTGGTCGAAGGCCGCCACCAGCCGCAGCTCGTCGGACAGCAGCATCCCGTTGCCGAAGACGTCGCCGGACATGTCGCCGACGCCGACCGCCGTCAGCGGCCCGTCGGGGTCCACCCCCAGCTCCCGCAGGTGGCGGCGCACCGACACCCACGCGCCGCGGGCGGTGATGCCCATGGCCTTGTGGTCGTAGCCGCTGGAGCCACCGGAGGCGAACGCGTCCCCCAGCCAGAAGCCGCGGCGGTCGGACACCTCGTTGGCCAGGTCGGAGAAGGTCGCCGTCCCCTTGTCGGCGGCGACCACCAGGTAGGGGTCGTCGCCGTCGTGGACCACGGTGCGCGGCGGGGGGACGACGCGGTCGCCGTCGCGGTCGTCGGTGACGTCCAGCAGCGCGTCGACGAAGGTGCGGTAGGCGCGGGCCACGCGGTCCTGGACCGCCGGCCGGTCGAGGCCGCGCAGGTCCTCCCGGACGACGAACGCGCCCTTGGCCCCCGCCGGCACGATCACCGCGTTCTTGACCATCTGCGCCTTGACCAGACCGAGCACCTCGGTGCGGAAGTCCTCCGGGCGCTCCGACCAGCGCAGCCCGCCGCGGGCGACGCGGGCGCCCCGCAGGTGCAGCCCCTCCATGGCCGGTGAGCACACGAACGTCTCGACCTCCGGCCGCGGTGCGGGCAGCAGGTCCAGCTGCGCGGAGGCGATCTTCAGGGCCAGGGCCGGCCGGGGCGCCCCGGCCGCGTCGGTCTGGTAGCGGTTGGTGCGCACCACGGCGGCGAGCACGTCGCGCAGGCCGCGGAGGATGCGGTCCTGGTCCAAGCTCGTCGTCCGGGTGAGCAGCTCGGCCAGGTGCTCCGCCGCCGAGGCGGCGGCCGCGGGGTCGGCGGCGTCGGGGTCGTGCCGGGCGGCGAAGTGCGCCAGCAGGGCGCGGGCGAACTCCGGCGCGGCGAGCACCGTCTCCTCGACGTAGCCGCGGGAGAGCCCCAGCCCGACCTGGGCCAGGTAGCGGCAGGCGGCGCGGAGGACGGCGACGTCGCGGACCGGCAGGCCGGCGCCGACGGTCAGGCGGGCGAGCCCGTCGAGCTCGGTCTCCCCTGCCCAGGCCGCGGCCAGGGCCTGCTCCAGGCGGGGCAGCGCCGTGGCCGCCGCCGTGCCGGGCGGCAGGAGCAGCTCCAGCCGGGTGGCCGGCGCGCCGTCGTCCCCAGGGACGGCGGCGGCGTCGGCGACCCGCACGCCGAGCCGGTCGAAGACCGGCACGACGTCGGCCAGCAGCGGCCGGGCGGCCGGCCAGGTCACCAGACCGCCCACCCGGTCGCTCCCGGCAGGGCCCTCGGGACGCAGGGTCAGCCGGCGGTCGGCGCCGGCGGCCGGGGCGCTCACTTCCCCGCGTGCGCGTCGAAGGCGGCGTCGAGGACGTCGAGCCCCTCGGTGAGCAGCTCCTGCCCGATGACCAGCGGGGGCAGGAAGCGCAGCACGTTGCTGTGCGTGCCGGCAGTGAGGGTGATGACGCCCTCGGCGTGGCAGGCCTTGGAGATGGCGTTGGTCAGCGCGGGGTCGGGCTCGTCGGTGCCCGGCTTCACCAGCTCGACGGCGAGCATCGCGCCGCGGCCGCGGACGTCGCCGACCACGCCGCTGCGCTCCTGCAGCGCGCGCAGCCGCGGCAGCATGGTGGCCTCGATCGCGCGGGCGGCGGCGCCCAGGTCCAGCTCCCGCATGGTGCGGATGCTGGCCAGCGCGGCGGCGCAGGCCACCGGGTTGCCGCCGTAGGTGCCGCCCAGGCCGCCGGTGTGGACGGCGTCCATCAGCTCGGCACGGCCGGTCACCCCGGCCAGCGGCATTCCGCCGGCGATGCCCTTGGCGGTGGTGACCAGGTCGGGGACGACGCCCTCGTGCTCCGAGGCGAACCACGCGCCGGTGCGGCAGAAGCCGGTCTGCACCTCGTCGGCGATGAACACCGCGCCCGAGCGGCGGCACCACTCGGTCAGGGCCGGCAGGAAGCCCGGCGCCGGGACGACGAAGCCGCCCTCGCCCTGGATCGGCTCGATCAGCACGGCGGCCACGTTGGCGGCGCCGATCTGCGTCTCGATCAGGTCGATGGCCCGCGCGGCGGCCTGCGCACCGGTCAGCCCGGGCTCGTCGCGGTACGGGTAGGACATCGGCACCCGGTAGACCTCGCCGGCGAAGGGCCCGAAGCCGTGCTTGTACGGCATGTTCTTGGCCGTCAGCGCCATCGTGAGGTTGGTGCGGCCGTGGTATGCGTGGTCGAAGACGACGACGGCCGAGCGGCCGGTGGCCACCCGGGCCACCTTGACCGCGTTCTCCACGGCCTCGGCGCCGGAGTTGAACAGCGCCGAGCGCTTCTCGTGGTCGCCCGGGGTGAGCCGGTCGAGCTCCTCGGCGACGGCGACGTAGCCCTCGTAGGGGCCGACCATGAAGCAGGTGTGGGAGAAGGCCGCGACCTGCGCCTGGACGGCGGCGACGACCTCCGGGGCGGCGTGGCCGACGTTGGTGACGGCGATGCCCGAGCCCAGGTCGATGAAGGAGTTGCCGTCGACGTCGACCACCACGCCGCCGGCCGCGCGCTCGACGTAGACCGGCAGGACGCTGCCCACGGCGGAGGTGACCGCGGCGGCCCGGCGGGCGGCCAGCTCGCGCGAGCGGGGACCGGGCAGCTCGGTGACGAGGCGCCGCTCCTGGGCGACGGTCTGGGGGCCGGTGAGCAGGTCGGTCATCGCTGTCTCCTCGTGGGGCCGGCCTCCCCCGACGGGGGAGGTCCTCGCGTCCAGGGTCCGTGGCGTACGTCTCCGCCGGTACCGTCCGGATCGGCACTCCCGGGGCGTCCGGGTGTCCAGATCGTCGAGAGGTCCCCCCGTGCCGGTCACCGTCGCGACCCTGCTCGGCTCCGCGTCGCTCGAGCTGACGCTGCACACCCCCGACGCGCGGGTGGACCGTGCCGTCTCCTGGGTGCACGTCAGCGAGCTGGCCGACCCGACGCCGTTCCTCGAGGGCGGCGAGCTGCTGCTCACCACCGGCCTGGCGCTGACCCCGGAGGGCACCGGCGAGTACGTCCGCCGGCTGGCCGCGGCCGGCGTGGTCGGCCTGGGCCTGGGCACCGGCCTCAGCCACGCCGCGGTGCCCGCCGAGCTGGTGGCCGCGGCCGACGAGCACGGGCTGGCGGTGCTGGAGGTGCCGCGGCAGACGCCGTTCATCGCGCTCTCGCGGACGGTGTCCAGCGCGCTGGCCGCCGAGGAGTACGCGGCGGTGACCCGGACGTCCACGGTGCAGCGGGAGCTGACCCGCGCCGCGGTCGCGCCCGGCGCCCCGGGCACCGTCGTCGACCGGCTGGCCCGGCACCTCGGCGGCTGGGCGCTGCTCGTGGACGCCGCCGGAACGCCGCTGGAGGCCGCGCCACCCGCGGCGCGCGGCCGCGCCGGGGGCCTGACCGCGGCGGTCGACCGGCTGCGGACGGCGCGGCCCCCGGCAGGCGCGGCGCTCACCCAGCCCGGCGAGACGGTGCTGCTGCAGTCGCTGGGCACCGGCTCGCGGGTGCGCGGCTTCCTCGCCGTCGGGCGGCCGGGGCCGTTCTCCGCAGGCGACCGGCACGTGGTCAACGCCGCCGCGCTGCTGCTGACACTGCGGCTGGAGCAGTCCCGGGCACTCGACAGCGGCACCGCGGCGCTGCGGGCGGCGATCCTGCAGCTGCTGCTCGCCGGGCAGACCGCCGCCGCCGGGCCGGTCGTGGCGGCCCTCGGCGAGCGGCTGCCGGGCGAGCCGGTCCAGGCGCTGGCCGTGCTGGGCACCGCCGAGCAGCGGGCCGCCGCCGTCGATGTGGCCGCCGACGCCGCCGCCCACGTCCGCGAGCCGGTGCTGTCGGCCGAGCTCGACGACGCCCTGCTCGTCCTGGTGTCGGCCGACGGCCCGCTGGCCGGGCGGCTCGCCGTCCTGCCCGAGCGGGTGCCGGGAGCCGTCCTGGGCACCGCCGCACCTGTGCCCTGGGACCGGCTCGCCGACGGCGTGCGCCAGGCCCGGCAGGCGGCCGGCCACGGCCGGGCCGCTGGCGCGCCGGTCACCGCCTTCGCCGACCTCGCCGGCCGGGGCCTGGCGGCGCTGCTCGACCGGGACGCCACCGCCGCCTTCGCCGAGGCCGCGCTCGCGCCGCTGGTCGCCGCCGACCGGGCCGGCCCCGGCGACCTGGTCGAGTCGCTGCGCACCTGGCTGGCCGCCCACGGGCAGTGGGAGCCGGCCGCGGCGCGGCTGGGGGTGCACCGGCACACGTTGCGCAAGCGGATCGGGCGCGCCGGGGAGCTGCTCGGCCGCGACCTGGACTCCCCGGGTGTCCGGGCCGAGCTGTGGTTGGCCCTGCACCCGCCGACCCAGTGACGTCCTGGAACGGCCTCGGTGCAGGTCGAAGGGCCCCGTTCTCCCCACCCCTCGCAGGCTCGGGGCGGTGCCCTGGACGGGGCCGGCGAGTGGCGGGGGCCGGGATTCCTTCGACTACGCGAACGCGGGCATGACCTCGTCGTGGATCAGCTGGAGCTGCTCCTCGACCGTCGCCACGCCGGGCAGCTCGCGCCCGGTGAAGGTCTTGACGATCGAGGCGTCGGTGATGGCGGCGATCAGGTGGTTGACGCCGGTCGGCTCGATCGCCTTGATCTTCGCCGTCACCTCCTCGGGGGTGCCGGCGAACGACAGCTTCTCGGCGAGCTCCGGCGTGGTCAGCTCGATGCCCTTGGCCAGGTCGCCGCTCCCGATGGCGTCGATGATCGGCTTGAGCTGCGCCGCGTCGATGCCGTGCCGTTCGAGCTGCTCGGCCGGCATCGACGAGGCGTAGATGCCGACCATGCTCCGCGCGGCGTCCTTGGCGGCCGCGCCGTCCCGGCCCACCGCCACGACCACCCACGCACCGAAGTCCAGCGTCGTCCAGTCCTTGCCGGCCCGCTCGGCGCCGATCCGCAGGTGCTCGGCGGCGTACTCGTAGGCCTCGCGGCTGTAGCTCAGTGCGTGGTGACAGCCGTCGGAGTGCTCCGCGGCGGCCTCGAAGGACTTCGGCCCGCGCATCGCGCCCATTTTCACCGGCAGCCGCTCCTGCACCGGCCGGGCGAAGGTGAACAGGCCGTCGTAGCGGAAGAACTGCCCGTCGAAGGTGATGGTGCCCTCGTCCAGCAGGGTGCGGACGACGTGCACCGCCTCGACGACCCGCGACAGCGGCTTGGTCTTCGTCCAGTCCAGCTTGTACTGCGCCAGCAGGCCGAAGTTGCCGCTGGAGAGCACCACCTCGGCCCGTCCCCCGGTGAGCTCGTCGAGGGTGGCCGCGGCCTGCGCGATGAGCGTGGGCTCGCGCAGGGTGACCGGCGAGACGCTCGGCCCCATCCTGATCCGCGAGGTGTGAGCGGCCGCGGCGGCGAACAGCAGCCACAGGTCCTTGTGCCAGGTCTCGTCGGCGGAGTAGACGGCGTGGAAGCCGAGCTCGTCGGCCAGCCTGATCGCCCGCAGCGACTCCTCGAGGGAGTAGTCGGGCAGCATCGCATAGCTGAACTTCATCGGATCTCCTCACTCACCGGGACGCCGGCGTCCCGCCGGATCTGCTGGAGGTGCTGGGCGACCTCGTGGGCGTCGCCCTCGGGGATGTCCGCGGAGTGCCGGTCCGGCCGGGCCAGGAACAGGTAGAGCAACCCGGTGCCGGACACGATGACCAGGCCGATCGCCACGATCCAGCGGTCGAGGAACGTCTCGGTGCCGGGGGCGGGCCTGAGCAGCAGGACGATCGCGAAGAGGCCGTAGGCCAGCGCCAGGACGTTGACGACCAGGCCGGCCGAGCCCAGGTTCCACAGACCCGCCGGCCGCCAGCCCCTCAGCCGCTGCCGCAGCGCGGCGAGCACGACCGCCTGGAAGGCGATGTAGATGCCGAGCACGGCGAAGGCGGTGACCCGGGCGAGGCTGTCGGGCCGCCAGAAGACGAACAGGCAGATCAGCACCGGGACGACGCACACGACGAGCAGCGCGTTGATGGGGACGGCGTGCCGCTCCGAGACGTGCGACAGCCAGCCGCTGGCGGGGAGCATCCGGTCCCGCGCGAAGGCGTACAGCAGCCGGCTGCCGGCGGCCTGCAGCGAGAGCACGCACGAGATGAACGCGACGACGGTGACGACGAGGAAGACCTTCGACCCCGCGGTGCCCAGCGAGCTCTCCAGGATGGTGGGGATCGGGTCGACGTCCTCACCGGCCATGATCGCCTGCAGCTGGGCGTCCGGCGCGGCCAGCACGTAGCCGGCGTAGGAGATGAAGCCCGACACGCCGCCGACCAGGATGGTCAGGATCATCGCCCGCGGGATGCGCCGGGTCGGGTCGGCGACCTCCTCGGCGACGTCGCCGCAGGCCTCGAAGCCGTAGAACAGGAAGAGGCCGGACAGCGCCGCGGCCAGGAACGTGCCGACGTACCCGGCCTCGCCACCGGCGCCCAGGGTGTCGAAGAAGATCGAGAACGGCTGCTCGCGGCGGAACAGCAGCAGGAACAGGCCGAGCGCGATGACGCCGATCAGCTCCGCGGCCAGGCCGATCTTGGCGATGCGGGCCAGCGTCCGGGTGCCGCTGTAGTTGATGACGAAGGCGAGGACCAGCAACGCCACCGCGGTGGCCAACGCCACGCCCGGGGTCGCCTCGATGCCGAACAGCGCGGCGACGAACCCGCCGCCGAACTCGGCCACCGAGGTGACGGTGACGATGATCGCCCAGATGTAGACCCACGAGACGATCCAGGCGTAGCGCCGGTTCCACAGCCGCCGCGTCCACGGGTAGATGCCACCGGCCAGCGGGTACTGCGAGACCACCTCGCCGAAGACCAGCGACACCAGCAGCTGACCGACGCCCACGATGACGATCCACCAGATCGCCGGCGGGCCACCGATCGAGAGGCTGTAGGCGAACAGGGAGTACACGCCCACGAGAGGCGACAGATAGGTGAAGCCGAGGGCCATGTTGGCCCACAGGCCCATGCTGCGGTCGAACTCGCCGGTGTAGCCGAGCGCGGCCAGCTGTGCGTCGTCGGCGGTGCGCCCGCCGTGTGCTCCGGGTGGTGTCACCGGGTCTCCTCGGCTCGGTGGCGGGGCTCGCCGACGGACGCCGCGGTGCCCCGGACCACAAGGTCGGGCGGAAACCTATAGAGCCAGAGTTCATCGGACAAGACACCCGGAGTTGCTTTCGTGTTGCGTCCCCGTCCCGGGGTGCCGGACCGACGGGTCAGCCGGCGAGGAGCTGCCCGTCGTCGACCAGCCGCAGCCGCCAGGGCGCACCCGGGACCCGCACCCCCTCCGTCGACCCGGCGGCGGGCGGCAGCAGGCTGCCCACGAGGTGGCGCGGTGCCGTCGAGAGGACGACCCGGTCCTCGTCGTTGAGCAGGACGAACGGCGCGGGCAGCCGCCCCAGGGTCCGCAGCAGGTGGGTCTCGAAGCGTCGCACCGGGACGTCGGCGCCGGCCACGCCGACGAACCCGTTCCCGGCTCCGACCGGCTCGGTCAGCGTCAGCACGTAGCGCCCGGTGCCGTGGACGTCGACGTGGGGACCGAAGACGTGTCGCCGTCCGGTCCGCCGCGGGACGTCGTACCACTCGGTGGCCGTGTAGTCGTAGTACCCCAGACTCGTCGGCCGCAGGTCCGGCTCCAGGGTGTGCAGCTCCCCGCCGTCCGGGTCGACCTGCCACCACTCCAGCCGCAGCGGCAGGCCCTCGGCGGGCCGCGGCGCCACGACCAGGCCGAGCCCGACGGCGAGCTGCCCCGGGGCGCGCAGCAGCTCCTGCACGTCGTCCGGCAGGAGCCACCTCGCGGCCCGCGGTCCCTCGCGCTCGATCGAGCGCAGCGCCGCCTCGTGCACCCGGGCGACGGTGACGAAGACCTGCTCGACCAGGTCGGACACCGCGGCGGCGACCCGGGCGACCTCCTCGGCCCCGCCAGGGGTCACGAGACCTCCCGCTGCAGTGCGGCCAGTTCGTCGAGGCGCTGCAGCCGCAGCTCGATGGCCCAGAGCGTCCGCGTCTCGATGTGCGACTCGGTGAGGGCCCGGGCCCGGGCGGCGTCGCGGTCCTCGATCGCGTCGATGACGGCCCGGTGGCCGGCGACGATGACGTCGAGCAGCCCGGGGGCGTGCGCCGGCGGCCACGGCAGCTGGCCGAGCTCCAGGTGCAGGTCCATTTCTTGCATGGTCAGCCGGACCGACTGGGCCGAGGCGGCCAGCTCGATGTAGTAGCGGCCGTCGGTGCGGCGCTGACCGGTGACCGAGCCGGCCGAGGCCAGCCGGTCGACGATGTCCCGCAGGCGGGCGATCTCCGTCCGGGAGGCGCGGGACGCCGCGAGGCGGGCCGCGGCCGCCGCGGCCGCGCTGTGGACGTCGCCGAGCTCGCGGAGGTCCGTGGTCCCCAGCTCGGCCAGGCGCGCGTCGGCGAGCTCGGCGAGGACGTCCTCCTGCGACCGCACGAAGCTGCCACCGCCGCGGCCCCGGCGGGTCTCGACCAGCCCCAGTTTGCGCAGCTCGGCCAGCGCCTCCCGCAGGGTCACCGTCGAGACGTTGAGCATGGTGGCGAGGTCGGTCTCGGTGGGCAGCTGCTCGCCGTCCGCGAGGAGGCCCAGGGCGATGGCGCTCCCCACGCGGCGGACGACGGCCTCGCTGCGCAGCGCGCCGTCGTCGAGCGGGGCGAAGACGGCGCGCCGCGCGTCACCGCTGAGCAGTTGCACGCTCGCCTCCTGTTCGGGGTGTGACCAAGTGTGACACCAATGGAACCCAGGCATAACCGTTGATTCCATAGGTTTTGGTCGTTAGCGTGGCCTCCACCCCAGCCATCCTGTGACGAGGAGCACGCAGTGACACAGGTCCAGCCCGAACGGGCGCCGGGGGCCGACGCCCTCTCCCAGCCGTTCACCCCGGGCGCCCCGTCGAACCCGCCGGAGCTCGCCGACTACGCGGAGACGCTCGCCGGACCGATCCCCGCGCCGCGCCAGGACCCGAAGACCGCGGCGTTCGTCGAGCAGTGGCGCAACACCTCGTACAACTGTTACTCGTCCGGCCACAAGTTCTGCCGCGAGGTCTGCCCGGTCACCCAGGTCGAGCGCAACGAGTCGTGGACCCCGACGGCGTTCCACGCCAACGTCGTCGCGATGGAGCGCGGTGAGCTCGACATCGAGGACATCGCCGCCGACTACGTCAACTGCACCCAGTGCGGCGCCTGCGAGCTGCGCTGTCCGAACACGCTGTTCACCGGCGACTTCTACCGGTTCCGCACCCGCACCGTCGACGTCGTCAAGGCGGTCCGCTCGCTCGCCGTCGAGAGCGGCGTGCACCAGCCGAACTGGCAGGTCTGGAACGAGCGCACCGACCTGCGCACGCACGAGCCCGTCCTGGGCGAGGCCCCGGTCAGCCAGGAGCGGGTGCGCGACTGGGCCGAGGGCCTCGACATCCCCATCGGCGGCGAGACGGTCCTGTTCGTCGACTGCGAGGCCGCGTTCTACCGGACGTCGGTGCCGCGGGCCGTGGCCCAGATGCTGCAGATGGCCGGCTACGAGTTCGGGTTGATGGGCGAGCAGTGGTGCTGCGGCGGCCCGGCGGCCGAGATGGGCTACGCCGAGCAGGCCCAGCGCTTCGCCCGCCACAACCTGGACGACTGGCGGGCCACGGGCACCAAGCGCCTGCTCGTGCTCGACCCGCACGACTACATCAGCTTCACCGAGGACTACCCGAAGTACTTCGGCGAGGAGTTCGACATCGAGGTCGTGCTCGTCATCGAGGTGCTGGCCCAGCTGCTGCGTGAGGGGCGACTGACCCCGAGCGTGCCGGTGGACCGCGCGATCACGTACCACGACCCGTGCCGGCTCAACAAGCGCAAGGGCATCTGGCAGGAGCCGCGCGAGCTGCTGCGCGCCATCCCCGGCCTCCGGTTCGAGGACGTCGACCGGGTCACCCAGTGGTCGTACTGCTCCGGCGGGGGCGGCGGGCTGCCGATCGAGAAGCCCGAGCTCACCGCGAAGATCAGCGCGATGCGGCTCGAGCGGGCCGCCGAGCTCGACGTGGACACCCTCGTCAGCGCCTGCCCGTGGTCGGAGCGCCCGCTGTCGGAGGCCGGTGACGCGGAGGACATCGACGTCGTCGACCTGCACGAGCTGTTCGCGCAGTCGCTCGGCATCACGGTCGGCGGCTCCCGCGGGGACGTCGGCGACCGCCGGCTCGCCCAGGAGCGCACCGGCGTCCCCGGCCGGGCCCGGCGGGCCCACGGGAGCTCGCGCGGCGGCTGCGGTGGTGGCGGCTGCGGCAACGGTTCCGGCGGCTGCGGGTGCGGAGGGCACTGACCATGACGATCACCGAACCGGCTCCCTTCACCCGGGAGCCGCTGGACGACGCCGCGCTCACCACCCTGGTGACGGCGCTGCGGCCGGTGCTGGGCGACGACCAGATCCTGCTGGCGAAGACCGACCGCTACAACCGCGCCCGGGTGCCGGCGCCGTTCCCGGTGCACCGCTGGTCCGAGCGGGTGCCCGACGTCGTGGTCATGCCGACCTCCACCGAGCAGGTGGCCGCGGTGGTGAAGATCGCCAACGACCTGCGCATCCCCGTCGTCCCCCGCGACGGCGGCACCGGGCTCACCGACGGTGCCGTCCCGCACCGCCGCGGCATCGTCGTCGACGTCAAGAAGATGAACCAGATCCACGAGCTGGACCTGGTGAACCGGACCGTCACGGTCGGCACCGGCATCAGCATGCTCAAGCTCAACGAGCGGCTGGCCCAGCACGGGCTGTTCTACCCGGACGACCCGGCGTCCTACCCGTGCTCGCTGGTGGGTGGGCGGATCGGGACCAGCGGCTGGTCGCTCATCGGCTCCCGCTACGGCCACACCCGCGACCTGGTGCTCAGCTTCGACCACGTGCTGCCGACCGGCGAGGTGCTGCACGTCGGCGACGGCATCGGCCGCAAGATCAGCAAGAGCTCCAGCGGCTACCAGCTCAAGCACCTGTTCATGGGGCACCAGGGCACGCTCGGCATCGCCACGAAGGCGACGCTCAAGCTGTTCCCCAAGCCGGAGGCCGAGCTCTCGCCGTTCTGGGCGTTCGACGACTACGACGCCGCCTACGAATGCGTCGGCGCGCTGGCGCGTGCCGGCGTGGCCACCTTCGCCGGCGCGGTGCTCTTCGACGAGCACAAGGTCGCCTACCTGCGCCGGGACGACGAGGCCTACATCCCGCAGCCGACCGATGTCCGGGCGCTGGTGTGCGCGGTCGCCTACGGCTACGAGGACGAGGTGCGCGCCGGCGGCCGGCGGCTGTTCCGGATCGCCAAGGAGCACGGCGCCCGCTACCTGGGCGACGAGATCTCCGAGGGCGACTGGGCGGCCCGGCACGACCGGTACGCCACCCCGCTGCACGGCCGGACCAAGGACGGCCAGGTCATCCCGATGTCCTGGCACTGCGAGGACGCGGCGGTGAACTACTCCAACGTCCCGGCGGTCAGCCGCGCCTGGCACGAGATCGTCGCCGACCTGCGCCGGAAGACCGACGTCTTCGACGACTGGGGGATGTTCGCCTACACCTCGGCCGCCACCGGCGTCGACTACCTCACCGAGATCGACATCGGCATCTGGGAGCAGCGGCTCGACGACGCGGCGTGGGCCGCGTGGGTGCAGGCCAAGCGGGAGATCGCCGCGGTCGCCCTGGCCAACGGCGGCTCGATGAGCGCCTGCCACGGGTCGTGCCGGGAGGGCGAGGTCGACCTCCTGCCGCAGGAGCTCGGCACGGGCTTCGACGTGATGCTCGAGGTCAAGCGTGCGCTGGACCCGAACAACGTCATGAACCCGGGCAAGTACCTGCTCGACCGGGCCTACGGGAGGGACACCACCGATGAGAACCGATGACCAGCCCACCGGCCCGGCCGCAACCGCGCCCTACCGCTTCGCCGAGCAGCACACCCCACCGGCGCCGCTGCGGGTCAGCGAGGTGGCCCAGACGACCTTCGAGCACGTCTACGAGGTCGACCCGCGGCTGATGCAGACCCACGTGCTGCAGCAGGTGTTCCCCAACTGGGACACGCTGCGGATCATGCGCAGCCGGCAGGACCACCTGGCGTGGATGCACCAGCACTTCGCTGAGCGGGTGATCACCGGATCGGAGCTCCTCACGGAGGTCGACGCGGAGGCCGAGCTGCGGAATCCGCAGCAGTCGGGCGCTGGCACTGGACCTATCCACGGTCACAGTGCACCATGACGACCGGATCAGCACAGACGAACGAGAGGGACCTGCGGTGAGCGACAAGCTCGAGCTGCGCAACTTCGTCGGCGGGGACCACGTCGACGCCACCGACGGCCGCCGGATGGACCTGGTCGACCCGGCCTCCGGCGAGGTGTTCGCCTCGGCGCCGGTGTCGTCGGCCGAGGACGTCGACCGCGCCTACACCGCGGCGGCGGGCGCCTTCCCGGGCTGGCGGGACGCCACCCCCTCGGAGCGATCCCTGGCGCTGCTCCGCATCGCCGACGCGATCGAGGCGCACGGCGAGGAGCTGGTGGCGCTGGAGAGCCGCAACACCGGCAAGCCGATCGGGCTGACCGCGAGCGAGGAGATCCCGCCGATGGTCGACCAGATCCGGTTCTTCGCCGGTGCGGCGCGCAACCTCGAGGGCAAGGCGGCCGCGGAGTACCTGTCCGGCCACACGTCCTGGATCCGGCGCGAGCCGGTCGGGGTCATCGGCCAGGTGACGCCGTGGAACTACCCGATGATGATGGCGGTCTGGAAGTTCGCGCCCGCGATCGCGGCCGGCAACACCGTCGTCCTCAAGCCCAGCGACACCACGCCGGCGACGACGCTGCGGATGGCGGAGCTCGCCGCGGAGTTCCTCCCGCCGGGCGTCCTCAACGTCGTCTGCGGCGACCGGGACACCGGCCGGGCGCTCGTGGAGCACCGGACGCCGCAGATGGTGTCGATCACCGGGTCGGTGCGGGCCGGCATGGCAGTGGCGGAGACGGCCGCGCGCGACGTCAAGCGGGTGCACCTTGAGCTGGGCGGTAAGGCCCCGGTGGTCGTCTTCGACGACGCCGACCTCGAGGCCGCGGCCGAGGCGATCGCGGTCGCCGGCTACTTCAACGCCGGCCAGGACTGCACCGCCGCCACCCGCGTGCTGGCCGGGCCGGGCATCCACGACGACTTCGTCGCGGCGCTGAGCGAGCAGGCGCGGAACACGCGGACGACGTACGAGGGTGGCGCCGGCGACGAGGACGCGCTCGTGCCGCCGGTGAACAACGCCAACCAGCTCGCGCACGTCACCGGGTTCCTCGACCGCGCGCCCGGCCACGCCGAGATCACCGCCGGCGGCCGCCGGATCGGCGACCGCGGCTTCTTCGTCGAGCCGACCGTCGTGGCCGGGCTGCGGCAGGACGACGAGCTGGTGCAGCAGGAGGTCTTCGGCCCGGTCATCACCGTGCAGCGGTTCTCCGACGAGGGACAGGCCCTCGCCTGGGCCAACGGGGTCGAGTACGGGCTGGCCTCGAGCGTCTGGACGAGGGACTTCGGCCGGGCCATGCGGATGAGCCGGGCGCTGGACTTCGGCTGCGTGTGGATCAACACGCACATCCCGCTGGTCGCCGAGATGCCGCACGGCGGGTTCAAGCACTCCGGCTACGGCAAGGACCTGTCGATGTACGGGTTCGAGGACTACACCCGCGTCAAGCACGTGATGGCCAACCTGGAGAGCTGAGCCGCTGACCGCGTCCGCCCCGAACACACGCTGAGCGCCCCCTCCCGCGACGGGAGAGGGCGCTCAGCGTTTGTGTTCGGGAGTCGCCCGGACGCCTGGATCAGTCGATCATGGGGTTGTTGCCGGCGACACGCGCGGACGCGCCGCGCGAGACGGCAACAACCCCATGATCAACGGCGGTCGCAGACGACCGAGTCGAACGCAGCGCGAGGTCGTCGGGAGCGGCCGGGGGATCCTCCGGCGTCCTACACGTCGATGCCGGTGAGGACGAGGACGCGCTCCTCGGTGAGGTCCTCCATCGCCGCGCGCACACCCTCCCGCCCGGTGCCGGAGTCCTTCACGCCGCCGTAGGGCATCTGGTCGGCGCGGAAGCTCGGGACGTCGCCGACCACCACTCCCCCGACCTCGAGCACCGCGGCCGCACGGAAGGCCACCTGCAGGTCCCGGGTGAAGACGCCGGTCTGCAGGCCGAAGCGGCCATCGTTGACCCGCGCGAACGCCTCGTCGACGGAGTCCACGACGTCCAGGACGACGACCGGGCCGAACACCTCCTCGCAGGACACCTTCGCGTCGGCCGGGACGTCGGTGAGCACCGTGGGCGCGTAGGTGGCGCCGTCGCGGCTGCCGCCGGTGAGCACGCGGGCGCCCGCGGCGACCGCGTCGGCGACCCAGCTCTCCACCCGCCGGGCGGCCGGCTCGTCGATGAGCGGCCCGACGTCCGTCGCCGGGTCGGTCGGGGAGCCGGTGACCAGCTTCTCCACGGCCTCCACCACGCGGGCGGTCAGCGCGTCGGCGACCGCGCGGTGGGCGAGCACCCGCTGCACCGAGATGCAGGACTGCCCGGCCTGGTACATCGCGAAGGTCGCGATCCGGGAGGCGGCCCAGTCCAGCGCCGCGTCGTCCTGGTCGGGGGCGACGACGGCCGCCGCGTTGCCGCCGAGCTCCAGGGTGACGTGCTTGCGCGGCGCCGACTCGCGGATCGACCAGCCGACCGGCACGGACCCCGTGAACGAGACGACCGGCAGCCGCGGGTCCTGCACCAGCCGCGCGGCGACCTCGTTGGGCACCGGCAGCACCGACCAGGCGCCGGCCGGCAGGTCCGTCTCGGCCAGGATCTCCCCGAGCAGCAGCGCGGTCAGCGGCGTGGCCGGTGCGGGCTTGACCACGATCGGCGCCCCGGCGGCGATCGCCGGCGCGACCTTGTGGGCGACCAGGTTGAGCGGGAAGTTGAACGGCGCGATGCCCAGCACCGGCCCGCGGGGCACGCGCCGGACCAGTGCCATCCGCCCGGTCGCGGACGGGTCGGTGTCCAGCCGCTGCAGGCTGCCCGACCAGCGCCGCGCCTCCTCCGCACCCCAGCGGAAGGTCGACACGGCGCGGGCCACCTCCAGGCGGGCCCACTTCAGCGGCTTGCCGGACTCGGCGGTGATCAGCGCGGCGACCTCCTCGCTGCGCTCGGCCAGCCGGCGGGACACGTGGTCGAGGGCGGCGGCCCGCGCGTGGGCCGGGAGCGCCGCGCAGGCGGCGCGGGCCGCGGCGGCAGCCGACACCGCGGCCTCGACGTCCTCGGCGGTGGCGTTCGTCGTCCGCCCGGCCTCGGCGCCGTCGAACGGCGAGCGCACCTCGACGACGTCGGTGCCGGTCCGGGGCTCCCCGGCGACCCAGTAGGGGGTGGTCATGCGTCCTCCTCGGGACGTGGACGGTGTCGACGACGAATCTGCGAGACCCGACGCGCCCGGGCCAGTGCCGGTCCGTCCACCGGGGGAGGCCGCGGACGCCGACCTGGCACACCGCCGTCCCCGGTCACCCGGCGTCGCGGGCCTCCCGGGGCAGCCAGGCGAACGGGTCGCCGTCCCCGGGCAGGTGCTCGAGGGCGACCCAGCCGGAGTAGCCGCCGTCCTCGAGATCGCGCAGGTGCCGCGGCAGGTCGAGCTGCCCGGTGCCCGGCGCGCCCCGCCCGGGGACGTCGGCGACCTGCACGTGCGCGGCCCGGGGGCCGTGGACGGCGACCACCCGGTCGAGGTCCTCGCCGTTGACCGCGAGGTGGTGGAGGTCGAGGAGCAGGCCGAGCGCGCCCACCCCGGTCTCGTCCGCCACCCGGTCGACGACGGCCAGCGCGTCCTCCGCCCGCCGCAGCGGGTACCGGGGCGCGGCGCTGAGCGGCTCGAGCAGCACCGTGCCGCCGATGCGGGCCGCCGCCCGCCCGGCGAGGGCCAGGTGCTCGACGGCGAGCGCGTCCTGCGCGGCGGGGGTGGCGCCGTCGGCCCGGTTGCCGTACAGCGCGTTGAACAGCCGCACGCCCAGCCGCTCCCCGACGCCGACCGTGGCGGCGACCGCGTCGCGCCACTCCGCCTCCCGTCCGGGCAGGGACACCAGGCCGCGCTCCCCGTCGGCCATCGCACCGGCCGGGAAGTTCAGCGCGACCAGCCGCACCCCGGCGTCCTCGACCGACCGCGCGAAGGCCTCGACCTCCCGGTCGGCCGGCGCGACCGAGGAGAAGGGCCACCACGACTCGACCGCGGTGAACCCGGCGTCCCGGGCGGCCTGCGGCCGGCGCTCGAGCGGCAGGTCGCCGAAGAGCAGGGAGGTGTTGACGGCGAAGCGCACGCGGAGCCCTCAGCCGCGCCCGAGGTAGGGCATCCCGGTGGCCAGCATCGTGGTGAACGGGACGCTGACCTCGAGCGGTAACCGGGCCATCTGCACCACCGCCGCGGCGACGTGCGCCGGGTCGAAGGTGGGCTCGGGCCGGACGGAGCCGTCGGCCTGGCGGGCGCCGTGCGCGATCCCGGCGGTCATCTCGGTGGCGGCGTTCCCGATGTCGATCTGGCCGCAGACGATCCGGTGCGCGCGGCCGTCGAGCGCGATCGCCTTGGTCAGGCCGGTGACGGCGTGCTTGGTGGCGGTGTAGGCGACGCTGCCCGGCCGCGGCGCGTGCGCGGAGATCGAGCCGTTGTTGACGATCCGCCCGCCCGGCGGGTCCTGGGCCTTCATCCGCCGGACGGCGGCGCGGGCGCAGAGGAAGACGCCCGTCACGTTGACCTCCACGGTGGCCCGCCAGTCGGCGACCGCGACCTCGTCGACCTCGCCCGCGGGACCGAAGGTGCCGGCGTTGTTGACCAGCAGGTCCAGCCGGCCCCAGGTGTCGCGGACCTCGTCGAAGGCGGCGTCCACCTGCTGCTCGTCGGCGACGTCGGTGGGCAGCACGAGCGCGGCGTCCCCGGCCCCGGCCGTCTCCTCCAGCGAGGGCCGGGTGCGCCCCAGCAGCGCCACGGACCAGCCGTCGGCCAGCAGCGCGTGGGCGATGGCGCGGCCGAGCCCGGAGCCCGCGCCGGTCACCACCGCGGTGCGGCGGTCGGCGGTCACGGTGCGCACCGCACGGCGGCACCGGCTGTGGGACCAGGGCTGGAGAGTGCGTCCACGGGCTCATCGTCGTCCGCGCTGCCCACCGGGACCAACCCGCGCCGCCGGTCCGACGCGCACCGGCGGCCGACCGCGGCTCCTCGGACCGAGCGGCGCGGCCCGCCCCCGAGTCAGCGCGCCACGACGTTGCGCAGCTCGCCCCCGGCGAGCAGGGCCGCGAGGTTGGCGGCGACGAGCTCGTCGGAGCCGACCGGCCGGCCGCCGGCGGCGTGCGGGGTGAGCAGCAGGTTCGGCGCGTCCCACAGCGGGGAGTCGGCCGGTAGCGGCTCGACCTCCGTGACGTCGAGCGCGGCACCGGCGATGCGCCCCTCGGCGAGCGCGGCGACGAGGGCGGGCTCGTCGACCGTCGTCCCGCGGCCGACGTTGACGACGAACGCGTGCCGTGGCAGCGCGCCCAGCCGGGCGGGGTCGAGGGCGTGGGTCGTGGCCTCGGTGGCGGGCAGGATCATCACCAGGACGTCGGTCCGCCGCAGCTCCGCGTCCAGCTCGTCCTCCGCCACGACGGGGAACCCGGCTCGCTCCCCCGCGCTGCGCCCCACGCCTCGCACCTGCGCGCCGAGGGCCCGCAGCAGCGGGGCCAGGTGCTGCCCGATGTTGCCGAAACCCCAGACGAGCACCCGGGCACCGAGCAGCGTGGTGACCGCGCCGTCGGGGTGCAGCGGCTGCAGCCCGCCGAGCTCGCCGGCCCAGCGGTGCTCGGCCTGGGCGGCGATCGCCTGCGGCACCCGGCGCAGCAGCGCGAGCACCAGCGTGAGGGCGTGCTCGGTGACCGGTCGGTCGTGCAGGCCCACGCCGGAGGTGACGACGACGTCGTCCGGGAAGCCCGCGCCGAGGACGACGTCCGGACCCGCCGCGAGCGTCTGGATCCAGCGCAGCCGCGGCATCCGGCCGGCGACGGCGCGCAGGTCGTCCGCCCGGTTGCCCCACACGACCAGCGCCTCGGCGTCCAGGTGCTCGCCGGGCACGGGCGCGGTGGCGTCGTAGCGCACCGCCTCGACCCCCTCGGGCAGCGCGGGGGCGAGCGGGACCGAGTCGGGGAGCAGCAGCTTCACGGCGACCAGCCTGCCCGAGGGACGACGTCGGATGCACGGCACTCCGGTTGACCGCGCCCGCCGGACCGAACTAGACCTTGCGGTGGCCGCGCCGCAGCCCGCCCGCTGCCCCTCCACCGCCGAGGACGGAACGCCCCGTGGACGACGACGACCTGCGCGAGCGGCTCGACCGGCTGGACCTCGAGCGGGAGGTGCGCCTGCTCACCGGGGCGGACGCCTGGTCGCTGCATCCCGAGCCGGCCGTCGGGCTGCGCCGTCTGGTGGTCTCCGACGGGCCGGCCGGCGTCCGCGGCGAGCGCTGGGACGAACGCGACACCGCCGCGAACGTCCCCTCCCCCACGGCCCTGGCCGCGACCTGGGACGTCGACCGCGTCGAGCGCCTGGGCCGGCTGCTGGCCGCGGAGGCCCGCCGCCGGGGTGTCGACGTGCTGCTCGCGCCGACGGTCAACCTGCACCGCACCCCCTACGGCGGGCGGCACTTCGAGTGCTTCAGCGAGGACCCGCTGCTCACCGCCCGGATCGGCGTCGCCTACGTGCGTGGGCTGCAGGAGGAGGGCGTCGGGGCCACCGTCAAGCACCTGGTCGCCAACGACCAGGAGAGCGAGCGCTTCTCCGCCGACGTCCGGGTGGGCGAGCGCGTGCTGCGCGAGGTGTACCTGGCGCCGTTCGAGGCCATCGTGCGCGAGGGCGGCGCCTGGGCGGTCATGGCCGCCTACAACGGCGTCAACGGGACGACGATGACCGAGAGCCCCCTGCAGCGCGACGTCCTCAAGGGCGACTGGGGCTTCGACGGGGTGGTGGTGTCGGACTGGTACGCCGCCCGGTCGCTCGCCGCGGCCGGGGACGGGTTGCTCGACCTGGTGATGCCCGGCCCGCGCGGCCCCTGGGGGGACGCCCTCGTCGCTGCGGTGCGCTCCGGGGAGGTACCGGGGCCGGCCGTCGACGACAAGGTGCTCCGCGTGCTGCGGCTCGCCGGACGGGTCGGCGCCCTGGAGGGGGTCCCCGGCCGGGACGCCGCCCCCTGGTCCGCGGCGGAGGTCGGCGCGGAGCTGCGGGCCACCGCCGCTGCGGGCTTCGTGCTGGCCCGCAACGAGCCGGTCGCCGCCGGGGCGGACCCGCTGCTGCCGCTCGAGCGGAGCCGGTTGCGGCGGGTCGCGGTCCTCGGGCCCAATGCGGTCGAGGCCCGCACCCTCGGCGGCGGCAGCGCGACGGTCTTCCCGCCGTACACCGTCTCCCCGCTGGCCGGGCTGCGCGCCGCCCTCGGGCCGGACGTCGAGGTGGGGCACGCCCGCGGCGGCCGCAGCACGCACCGCCTGCCGCCGGCGGACCTCGACCTGCTGCGCCGCCCCGACGGCGGGCGCGGCGTGGCGGTGCGGTTCCGCGACGCGGAGGGCGCCGTGCTCGGCACCGACGAGCGCGAGGCGGCGGCCTTCACCTGGCTGGGCTCCTACGGCCCGGGCGTGCCGATGGACCGGGTGCAGGCGGTCGAGCTGTACACCCGCGTGCGGGCCGTCGAGGGCGGCGCCCACCGGATCGGCGTGTCCGGCGTCGGCTCGTTCCGGGTCACGGTCGGCGGACAGGTCCGCCTGGACACCCGGATCGGCCTGCCACCGGGCGCGGACCCCGTCGAGGGCATGATGCGGCCCCCGCAGGAGTCCGTGGCGCTGGAGCTACGGGCCGGCGAGGAGGTCGAGGTCGTCGTCCGCCACGTGCCGGTACCCGCCGGAGGCGTCGAGGGCACGGACGTGGAGTCGGTGACCTGCCAGCTGAACCTCGCGCGCGAGGCCGACGACGCCGCCGAGCTCAAGCAGGCCGTGGCGCTGGCCCGGGACGCCGACGTGGCCGTCGTCGTCGTGGGGACCACCGAGGAGGTGGAGAGCGAGGGATTCGACCGCAGCTCGCTCGCGCTGCCCGGCCGGCAGGACGAGTTGGTCCGCCGGGTGGTGGCGGCCAACCCGCGCACGGTGGTGGTCGTGAACTCCGGCGCCCCGGCGCTCCTGCCGTGGGCGGAGGAGGTGCCGGCGGTGCTGCTGACCTGGTTCCCCGGTCAGGAGTGCGGTAACGCGCTCGCCGACGTGCTGCTCGGGGCCGCCGAGCCCGGGGGCCGGTTGCCGGTCACCTGGCCGGCCACCGAGGAGGGGCTGCCCTCCCCGCTCCCGGTGGACGGGACGCTGCGCTACGACGAGGGCCTGCTCGTCGGCCACCGCGCCTACGACCGCGACGGCCGGGAGCCGCGGTTCCGGTTCGGCTCCGGCCTCGGCTACACCACGTGGGAGTACCTCTCCGCCGAGGGCGACGCCACGTCGGTCACCGTGCGGCTGCGCAACACCGGCGGCCGGCGGGGACGCGAGGTGGTGCAGGTCTACGCGAGCCGCCCGGACAGCGCCCTCGAGCGGCCGGTCCGCTGGCTGGCCGGCTTCGCGGCGGCCGAGGCCGACCCCGGCGGGGAGGTGGCGGTGACCGTCGACCTGCCCGGGCGCACCTACCGGCACTGGGACGAGACCGGCTCCCGCTGGGCCACCGAGGCGGGGGTCTTCCGGCTGCACGTGGGACCGTCGTCCGGCGTCCTGCCGCTGCAGCTCGACGTCCAGGTGCCGGGCTGACCGGGCAGGGAGGACGACGATGACCGGGACCGGGAGCCGCCCGTCCGCCGTGCTGGGGCTGGGCCTCGCGGCGATCGGGCGGCCGGGCTACATCACCCTCGGCCGGGACCGCGACCTGCCCGCCGACCGCTCCCCCGCAGCGCTGGCCGCCCGCGCCTTCGCGCTGCTCGACGCCGCGGCGGCCCTGGGCATCGGCTACGTGGACGCCGCCCGCTCCTACGGGCGCGCGGAGGAGTTCCTCGCGTCCTGGCTGCGCGGTCGCGAGCGGGTGCCGTTCGTCGCCAGCAAGTGGGGCTACCGGTACACGGGCGGCTGGCGCACCGACGCCGACCGGCACGAGGTCAAGGAGCACACCGCGGCGGCGTTCGAGCGCCAGCACCGGGAGACCACCGAGCTGCTCGGCCCCTGGCTGCGGCTCTCCCAGGTGCACTCGCTGACGCTCGACAGCCCGCTGTGGGCGGACCGCCCGCTGCTGCGCCGGCTGGCTGAGGTCCGGGCGGCGGGCACCGAGATCGGCTTCTCGACGTCCGGGCCGGAGCAGGCCGCCGCCGTCCGCCGGGGCCTGGCGCTCACCGTCGACGGCGTGCGGCTGTTCTCCAGCGTGCAGTCGACCTGGAACCTGCTCGAGACGTCCGCGGCCGGCGCGCTGGCCGAGGCGCACGACGCCGGACTGCGCGTCGTCGTCAAGGAGGCCGTCGCCAACGGGCGCCTCACCGGGCACGGCCAGCCGGCCGGCAGCCCGCTCGCCGCGGCCGCGCGGGAGCACGGCGTCGGGGTCGACGCCGTGGCGCTGGGGGCGGCGCTCGCCCGGCCGTGGTGCGACGTCGTGCTCAGCGGCGCGGTGACCGTGGCGCAGCTGACCAGCAACGCGGCCGGCACCCGGGTCGCCGGCCTCGACCTCGGCGGGCTGGTCGAGCCGCAGCACCCCGGGGACTACTGGGGCGCCCGCGGCCGGCTGCCCTGGCAGTGAGGCCGGGACGACGAGGAGTGGTCTGCCGGGTGGCCGCCGCGCCGGTCGGGCTGCCGGCCGCCCGGGGCGCGGGCCGGGCCGTCCGGCCGGCAGTCGGCCAGCGAGGACTCCGGCGTCATCCCCACCACGCTGGGTGTGCCGTACACCTGCTGGTTCGTCGGCGTAGCGACCGCCGGTCAGCGCGACCCGGCGTCGCCGGGCCCCGTGTCGGGGGCTCGTCGGGGCATCGGTGCACCCAGGTCGTAGCGGACGCCGACCATGCGGATCAGGAAGCACAGCGCCGCCGCACCGACCGCGGTCGCGGGGCCGTGGACGTCGAGCAGGGCGTCCCGGATGATCCCGCCGCCCAGCGCCGTGATCATGCCCAACGTGACGACGCCGACGATGTCGAGCCGGGCCACGCGCAACGCGGTCAGGGCGCCGTTGTGGGCGAAGGCGAACGTGCCGACGAGGTCCAGGGCCAGCAGCACCGAGTCCTCGGTCGTCACGCCGCGGTTCCACCAGCGCGGGGGACGGCGGGCGCTCCGCGGCCCGGCCGACCGGGCAGGTCCCCTCTGCACGGGATCGACGGGCTCCGCACCGCCGCCCCTTGCCGGTCGTCGGCAACCTGCCCCGGCCCGAGTTGACCGGGAACCGGCGTGTCCGGACCGGTCGTCGGAGGGCAGGGTGGGTCCCGGTGCGAGGCCGACGGGCCTCGGCCGGTGGCTGCCCGGCCCTGCCGGTGCGGTCACGGGGCGCCGCGGCGCCGGCGTCGGTGCGCCGGTGCCACCCGCTCCGGCCGGCCGACGTCGCGCCCGTTCCGCACCGACCGCGACGAGGAGGAGAGGTGACCCGGGTGGATCCGCAGGCCCTGCCGACCTCCGGCCCGGCCGGGTCCTCGGCGCAGCACCCGTCCCCGGTCACCGGCGGCGGACTCCTGGCCCTGGCGACGAGCCTGCGGGCCCGCGGGCTGCGCGGCCTGGACGTGCTGCGACGCAGTCAGGACCGGGCGCCACCGGCGGGTCCCCGACCCGCTCCGGGTCGCCGGCCCCGTCCGTGCGCGTCCCGCTCCGGCGGGACGCGTCCTCGTCGTCCCAGGAGGACACCACGACCACCCTCAGCCCCGATCCCCCCACCGCGTCCCCGGACCGCGCGCCCTCCCGGGTGCTGCTCGAGACCCAGCGGGCCGACTGCGTCCGGCAGCGCGAGCTCGCCCTGGCCGAGACGGCCACCTCCGTGCCGGACCCGGTCGCGCAGCGCCGCGCGGCCGGACTGCTGCGCACGATCGAGGAGATCGACGCGGCGCTGGCGCGCATCGCCGCCGGGACCTACGGCGCCTGCGTGTACTGCGGCGGCGCCATCCCTGCCGAGCGGCTGGAGTTCCGGCCGTTCGCGGCCGGCTGCGTGTCCTGCCAGCAGGAGCGCTGAGCCGCCCGCACCCACCCGTCGGCGCCCTCCCCCGCCCCCGGCGCCGACGGGTGACCATCCCGCGAGGAGTCGCCCGTGCCGCAGACGCCCGCTCCCCCGACCGACCCCGGTCCCCGTGACTTGCTGTCGGTCGTCGCCGTGCCCGGCCCCCGCCCCACGTCCGTGGTCGTCGAGGTCACCGGCGAGGTCGATGCCTACACCGCCCCGGCGCTGGAGGTCTGCCTGCAGTCCCAGGCCCGGCAGCGCGGCCTGCGCGTGCTCGTCGTCGACCTGAGCGGGGTGACCTTCCTCGGCGCTGCCGGCGTCGCCGTGCTGGCGCGGGCGCACCAGCGGTGCCTGGCGCGCGGTGCGGAGCTGGTGGTCCGCACCGGCGGGTCCCGGCGCGTGCTGCGCCTGCTGCGACTCACCGGGTTCGCCGGCCTCGTCGCGACCGATCCGCCCGAGTCGGGACCTCAGGGCGGACAGCCGCGGCCGGCCGCGCGACCGCGGCCCCGGCCGCGGCGTGCGCCGGTCCGGCGCTCCCAACGGGTGTGCCGGTGAGCAGCACGACCCGTCGCAGCCCGTCGCACCGACGGCCGGTCCCGCCGGCGACGTCGGCCGGGTGCCGGACCCACGCAGCCACGGCGGCGAGCACGGTCGGCACCGGTCGGCTGGTGCACGGTGACGTCGCCGCGGCGCACGTCTGCCGCCTCAGGTGAGGGCGCCCGTTGACGTACCGGTGACGTACCGGTGACGGGCCCCTTGGTCCCCTGCTCACGAACGGCCGTCCGACCTCCGGCCGACATGCCACGTGAGGAGCCACGAACGATGACCACGAGCACCCGCGTCGAGGTACTGGCGCCCCGTCGTCCGCTGGACGACGTCACCGACGAGTCCCTGCCTGCCGACCTGACCGTGCAGGTCGGCAGCGCGGGGGCGCCGATCGCGGACTCGGTGCCGCTGCAGGAGTTCGTCACCTCGGCCGGCACCCTCAGCCACGCCCAGCGCATGACGATCGTCCAGCAGGCACTGATCCTGCTCGAGGGCAACTACGTGCACCTGCCCCTGAAAGCGGCCATGCACGCGGTCAACCCGGTGCAGCGGCTGCGGCTGCTGCGGGCCCGCCTCGGACAGCAGACCGATGCGACGATGGCGCCGGAGCGGGAGTTCCACCGGGAGATGTCGAGCATCTTCCACTCGGTGCGCGACCTGCACACCAACTACGTGCTGCCGACCCCGTTCAACGGGATGGTCGCCTACCTGCCGTTCCAGGTGGAGCGCTGTGTGGAGGGCGGGGCGGAGAAGTACATCGTCAGCCACATGGCCGAGGGCGTGAGCAACCCACCGTTCACCCGTGGTGTCGAGGTCACCCACTGGAACGGGGTGCCGATCGCCTTGGCCGTGGCCGTCAGCGGCGACCGGTTCGCCGGCAGCAACCGGGCCGCCCGCCTGGCTCGCGGCACCGACGCCCTGACCCTCCGGCCACTGCGGCTGCACCTGCCCCCGGACGAGGAGTGGGTGACCATCAGCTACCTGGACGCCGGCGGGGTGCGCCACGAGCTGCGCCAGCCCTGGCTGGTCGGCCCCAACGTCCCGCCCATGGCCGACGCCGACGCGCCGACCACCGCCGCGGCCTCCATGGGGCTGGACCTGTTCGCGGACGACGTCGGCCGCGCACGTGCGCTGCTGTTCGCGCCGCGAGCCGTGGAGCAGCAGCTCTCCGACGTCCAGGCCGAGGTCGAGACGACGCCCGCCGCCGCCGGGGCCGAGCTGACGACGACCATGCCGCTGGTGTTCCGCGCACGCAGCGTCGTGACCGCGTCCGGCACGTACGGCCACCTGCGCATCCGCACCTTCAACGTGGACGACCCCGACGCCTTCGTCGACGAGTTCGTGCGCCTGACCGAGCTGCTGCCGCAGGAGGGACTCATCCTCGATGTGCGCGGCAACGGCGGCGGCCACATCCACGCCAGCGAGTTCGCCCTGCAGACGCTGACGCCGCGCCGGATCACCCCGGAGCCGGTGCAGTTCATCTGCACCCCCCTCAACCTGGCCGTCGTGCGCCAGCACAAGGACAACCCGAGCGGCATCGACCTGGGAGCCTGGTTCCGGTCGATGGAGCAGGCGGTGGAGACCGGGTCGGCCTTCTCGTCGGCCTTCCCAATCACCCCGGTCGACGGCGCCAACCGCAGAGGCCAGCGCTACTCCGGCCCGGTAGTGCTCGTCACCGACGCACGCTGTTACTCGGCGACCGACATCTTCGCCGCCGGCTTCCAGGACCACGGGATCGGTCCGGTGCTCGGCGTGGACGACAACACCGGAGCGGGCGGTGCCAACGTGTGGACGCACAGCCTGCTCAAGCAGCTGCTCGAGCGGCCGCAGGCCAACCCGGAGACCCCGTACAAGACGCTGCCCAACGGTGCCGCGATGCGGGTCTCCATCCGGCGCACGCTCCGCGTCGGGGAGCTGGCCGGCACCCCGCTCGAGGACCTCGGGATCGTGCCGGACCACCGGCACGAACTGACCCGCCGCGACGTGCTCGAGGACAACGTCGACCTCCTCGACGCGGCCGGAGCGCTGCTGAAGCAGATGCCGAAGCGCACCCTGCGGCTGACGTCCTCACTCGACGGCGGCGGCACGCTCACCCTGCAGGTGACGACGGCGGGCATCGAGCGGCTCGACGTGTACGTCGACGGCCGACCGCGGGCCAGCACCGACGTGGCGGACGGCGCCTCGAGCGTCACCGTGACCGGGGTGGCCGGCGCCGACACCGTGCGCGTGGAGGGATACGCCGGCGGAGAGCTCGTCGCCGCGCGCACCCAGCAGACCTGACCGGTCCGTCGCTCCCCTCCGCCGACGCTCCGGCCCGGTTCCCCGACGTCCGACCGGTGGGAGCACTCGCCTCGTCGTCGTCGGAGGGGGGCGCCGCGCGCGGGGCAGCGCGGCGCCACAGGCCGAGAGGCAGCGGTCCGCCCTCGACGTCGTGACCCCGAGAGCGGCCGCGCGCCGTCGTCCTCGGCCCACGGCAACCTCCGACCGGATCACCGGCACGTGCTCAGCGGTACCTGTCCGGCTGGCTGACGACGACGGCCCCCGACCGGCAGACACGCTGGTCCGCGGCTCCCATCTGCTCCTCCGATGGGACTCGAACCGATGACCCTGCGAGTCGATCTCGGGGGGGCGGCCGCGGCTGGTCAGCGATGAACACACGGATCAGCGGCTGCGCACGGCGTCGGTCGGGATTGGCAGCCGTCGGCTGGCGGTGGTGGTTCGTTGGTCCCGGTCATCGGTCGACTGCCGGCACCGGTCATGGCCGCGTACGTCGGTCGCGTCGTCGCCGAGGCCACCCTTCGGTCCCGCGACACGCTCGACGTGAGCGGGGGGAACGAATGGCGACCAACCGACCTGACCCGGGTGACTTCCCCGAGCTCGCACAGCGGATGCTGCGCGAGCTGTCCGGCGATCGGCGGAGCGATGACCAGCCGTGGGCCCGAGCGACGCGTCGTCGCGCGAGCGCTTCGAGTGCCCGCAGGGCAACCACGAGCGCAGCGCCGAGCGGCAGCGCCAGAACCCTACGTAGGCGCTCGTGACACGCACCGTCGGGGCGCTCGAGGATCTGGCGCGCTGACGCCACGACTCCGGGCGAGGACCGCCGTCAACACGCGGCAGATTCGGAGAGCCCTTGTCACAGACCTGAGCCTCGAACGCCGAGGACGTGTATCAGACCAGGAAGCTCGGCGCTCCTCCCGTGCGACGGGTGCGGACAGCGGGGAAGCACAGGCGTCGATCCCGCCCACGGTCGAGAGCCGCACGCCCTCGGAAGGTGCGGTCTTCTCGGCTGGTCCACGACAGGTCGGTAGGCCATGGCGCCGGATCCGCGAAGGCCCTGCGGTGCCGGCCGGAAGGCCGGCCGCGTTCGTCGGCCTGCTGCCCGGCCCATGCGACACCCCGGGCGGCATTTCGAGATCCGCGTCGTCCCAGGGGCGGTGCTGTCCGGCGCTGCAGCACCTGTCCCGCGCAGCGGGGGCTCGCTGATCCCGGCGGAACACGCCGATCGCGGAGAAGGCCAAGGTCGAGGTCAGACAGATGCTGGGGAGGACAGCATGATCAGCACGCCGAAGACTCCCAGGACGCGGGCGGCGATCACCGCTGTCGACCGCGTGCGCCGGCGGTGGCGGCGCCGCGCGGGCAGGCGCACCAAGCTGCCGCAGGGCAACGCCATCGTGCTCGCCGTGTTGCGATCGCGCGCGCATCGACTGCTGAGCGCCGCGGCGATCGAGCTGCGCTACATCGGGCGTCGTAGCCGCCGGGAGTACGCGTTGCCGGTGCAGTACGCGCAGGCTGGGGAGCAACTCGTGGTCAGGCCCCAGCACTGGGAGCGCGCCACGTGGTGGCGCAACTTCCGCATCCCCCAGCCGGTGACCGTGCGCCTGGCCGGCCGACTGCGCGACGGCACGGCGCGCGTGGTCGAGTCCAGCGATCCGCAATGGGAATCGGCCCGGCAGGCCTACACGACACGCTGGCCGCGGTCGACGCCGCGCGTAACCGGACCACTGGTGCTGATCGATCTGCAGCCGTGACCCTGGTCGGCGGCCACTGCCCGGTGGGGGGAGACCTGTAGCTCGGGGCTACCGAGTTTCGCCGGGTACGGGGATGTTCCGACCGCAGCCCAGCGTCCAGACCCGAGTCGAGGGGTTCGAGCTCGCGCAGTACGCCGCCGGTCCGTCGCTGAGCTCACCGAGCGGTCCTCCTCGGCGGTGCGCGACATCCTGGACGATCACGGGATGGTGCGCCGAGCCGTCGGAGCAGCCGCTACCGCGGTCGGCCAGGAGCGTCGCGGGGGAGGCCTCGTAGCAGTCGGGGACCCGGTCCACGGGTCGGACGCAGTCGTCTCCCTTCGGGAGCGGCCCGCTGGCATCCTCCGGGGGTCGCCTACGAACAGGAGACCGACATGACCAGCGGTTTCACCTTCCCCAAGCCGGAGTTCGACATCGAGTCGACCGTCGAGCGTGCGATGGCGCTGATCAACCGGACGCTCCAACCCTCCCTGGAGGAGGCCCAGAAGGTCGTCGACAAGGTCCGTGCGGGCAAGCCGCTGGTCCCAGCGGAGAACCTGGTCGGTGAGGTGACGCGCGGAAACCGGATCAGGGCGGCGCGAGCGGTCTCCTACTCCCTGCCGTCGATCCTCCCGGGTTACGGGACGGCGATCTCGGCCGCCGCGCTCCCGGTCGCGTTGAGGGAGGTCCTGAAGGAGGCGGTGAGTGCGGCGATCAAGGTCGGACTGCTCCACGACAGAGACCTCACCGACCCTGAACTGACCCGCATCGCCGTCCTCCTGGTCCTCACCGACGGCGCGGTCAAGCTCGACAAGACCGGGCGGATCCGTCCGGACGCGATCCTGGGAGCCCACGCGTCGCTGCTGAAGCAGGCCGCTGCGTACGACGCTCTGGCGGCCCTGACGGCGGAGGAGCGGCAGGAGATCGCCGCCTCGCAGTCGGAGATCCTCCGGGCATGGGCGCTGGCGGTCGGACCGCCGCTGCTGGCCGGGCTGCTGCCCTTCGGGCTGGGTCCCATGGCCGCCGCGAACTACATGCAACACGTCCTCAAGGGCACGATCACGGCCGCGACGAGGGTCTTCGGGTCCGCCACACCCGCGCCCGTGACCGTCGAGGAACTCCCCGCACGTGAGGTCCAGCAGGACCGTCCCGAAATCTGAGGCGGCACGTCAACTGGCGTCACTCGCGCCCGGCCCGAGTCACTGATCGGGATCCGGACCCCCTCAGCCAGGCCGGCAGTGCCTTCCGGCGGGCTGACTCGCCGCCGAAAACGCGGGCGAAGGGCCAGCCGTCGGCCAGGGTGCGGTGGAAGCGTTCGATCTTCCCGTTGGTCTGCGGCCGGTAGGGTCGGGTCCGCTCGGGCCTGATGCCCAGCTCGGCGCAGGTGTCGCGCCAGGCGTGGGAGCGGTAGGCCGAGCCGTTGTCCCTCAGCACCCGCTGCACGATGACGCCGCGGGCGGCGAACCGGGCCACCGCCCGGCGCAGCACGCCGGCGGCGGTGGTGGCGGTCTCGTCGTCGTGGATCTCGGCGTAGGCGACCCGGCTGTGGTCGTCGAGCACGGTGTGCACGAACGCCGTGCCCAGCACGGGGTTGCGGCGGGCGTTGCAGCCGACGTCGGCGGTATCGGCGCGGTTGCGCTTGCCCTGCGCGCGGCCGACGTAGCGCCAGCCGCCGCCGTCGGGGTGTTGCCCAGCTTCCTCACGTCGACGTGCGGCAGCGAGCCCGGGGGTGTCGTGCTCGTAGCGGCGGATCGGCTCACCGGTGGCCCGGTCGACGTGGGAGAGCCGGTTGAGCCGGCAGCAGACCAGCACCGCGTGCACCGTCGAGGGCGCCAGGCCGAGCCGGCCGGCGATGGCCACCGGCCCCAGCCGCTTCTTCCAGCGCAGGTGCACGATCTTGCGGACCACCGGCCGGGGTGTGTGCCGGGGGGTCGGAGTGCGGCCGTGAGCTGCGGTCGGCCATCGCCGCCGGCCCGCCGCTCCGGTACGGCTGGGCCCACTTGTCCGCCGTGGGCCAGGAGACGTGGAACACCGCCGCGGCGTAGCTGATCGTCCAGCCCTGCTCGACCACCGCGCGGCCGAGCTTCAGTCGGTGGCGTGGGGTCAGAGCGGCGGGACCGGCGCCGCCGGTGATCGGTCAGGCCTACGACTCGGCGGGTGAGGACGGCGCCACTCGGGCGCGGAGTACATCGGTACCTGCGCCGGTGAGGTCGTCGAGGGCGGCTGGGCGACCGGAGACCGCCATGGCGACGGCCTCGCTGCTGCCCAGGATCTCGGCTCCCGCTCCGTGCTGCCAGTCCTGGTCGGTGGCGACGAGGCGCAGGCCGACGAGTCGGTCGCGGGGGATGAACCCCCGGCTGGCTGGCGTGGAGACGAGGAAGTCCAGGGCCGGACGCCAGCTCGCCGGGGGCGGACAGACGTCGAGACCCAGAGGGCGGGCGGCGTCACGGAGGTGGATGCAGGTGTCGGTCATCGGACCCAGCGGCCCGACCACCGGTGGTGCCAGTCGTGTCGAGGCGCGCTCGCGCAGGCCGCTGACGAGCTCGTCGGTGGGTCGGGCCGCGACCCTGCGGGCCGTGTCGTCCACCATGCGGTCCAGCGAGCCGCGATAGCGCACCAGGTAGGCCAGCAGCTTGAGCGTGCCGACCTGGGTCTCGAGAGGCTCGAGGAGGTGGGCTGCGACTTCGCGGATGGTCCACCCGGCGCAGAGGCTCGGTGTGCGCCACTGCTCCGGAGTGAGGTCCGCGAACATGTCGGCCGCCAACAGCCGGTTGGCCGTCGCGATTCGGTAGACCGCCTCGGTGTCCGGTGCTGAGTCGAGGCCCATGAACTCCACGCTACGGTGCGCCGACCTGGCTCCTCGACCTGATCAAGTCCGCGGTGCGCCACCGCCTCGGCCTCCTGCCGTTCCTCCGGATGCGCTCAGCAGGTGGCCGCGAGCCGCGTTCAAGTCGAGCGCGGTGCACCGGGCGCGGCATCTCATGGGTCGGGGCACGCCGAGGTCGGACGACAGCGCGGCGATGAGTTTCGCGCGCCTCGCGGGTCCGACCACCACCGTCCCTCGAGGAGGACCGCCGTGATGACCGAGCCTGACCACACCGACCGGGCGGGCGGGCCCAGCGCACCGGAGCCCCACCCGAAGCTGCGCGAGCTCGATGTGCTGGAAGGCACATGGCGGCTTGAGGGCCGCGACCTGGATGGCGGCGCGCCGTTCACGGGCACGGTGACGCGTCGCTGGCTGCCAGGCGGCCACTTCCTCGTACAGGAGACGAGGATCGACGGAGACGAGCACGAGGGCGCCGAGTACATCGGCTACGACCACGCCCAGGCCATGCTGCGCTCGATGTTCTTCAGCAGCGAGGGACCAGGTCCGTTCTGCTCCTTCGCGCTCGAGTACTTCTGGCGGATCGAGGGTGACGACCTCACGATCTGGCACGGGTCCAAGGACTCCCCGGCGCGCTTCAGCGGCAGGATCGACCGTGACGCCGGCACCATCGTCGGACGTTGGGAGTGGCCCGGCGGCGGCTACGAGGCCACCGCGACCCGCCTCGACGAGCCCGCTGGGGCAGCGGAGTCGACGTCGACGAGCTCCATGACCGGGGACCCTGGCATCGGCGCGTCGTGAGTACGTCGCCCTGGATCACCGTCCCGCCAGTCGACGCCCGGCGGCACACTCAGGGCAGGACGTCGGGCCGGTCGGACAACCACAGCCAGGCGTCACCACCCCTGGCCGCGTGGCCGGGGGCGGTGATGCCAGGCGCCGTAGGGCCGGCGGGGACGATCGAGGTCCGGGCGGCCGCGGTGCGGGTCCGCGGCCAGGGCCTGGTCGTCAAGACGAGCAAGACCGACACCGGAACCCGCACCCTGCTGCTGGCACGCTGGTGCGTCGCGACGCTGCAGGAGCGGGCTGCCCGCCTGAACGCGACCACGGATGACCGCAGGTCGGCCGGTCTCTCCCGCTCCCATGGGCGGCCGGCGCGATCCCTCCGAAACCCAGGCCGACCTGCGAGACGCCTTCACCGCCGGCTTCGACTGGGTCACCTCCCACACCTTCTGCACGACCGTGGCCACCCCTGATGGACTACGCCGGCCTGTCCTCCCGGGCCGCTGCCGACCAGCTCGGCCGCGCCAACACCGCCATCACCACCGACGTCTACTTCGGCCGCAAAGTCGCAGCCACCGGCGCCGCCGCGGTCCTCGAGGCCTCCACACGTAGGTCCTCGGTGTCCCCGAAGGCGGCTTGAGGGACACCCGGTTGTCTACAGATTGGCGACGGGGACACCGAACCGCTCCCGCGCGCACCGTCCGGCGCGGACGACCGGCAGCGCCGGGTATCGCCTACGGCGGGCGATGGGGTGTAGGGCTTATGCGTGAGCGGTCGGAGGACCGACTTCTTCATCAGTCACGCCGGTCAGGACACCGGGTGGGCGGAGTGGCTGGCCTGGCATCTGCAGGAGGCCGGCTGGACCGTCGAGCTGGACGTGTGGGACTGGGCGCCGGGTGAGGATGTCGTGGCCCGCCGGGTGCTCGGCCCGGACCACGTCATCAGCCTGGGGGCGGCGGCAGCTCTGACCGGCGCTTTTAGTCTGGTGGGCGAGGCTGAGTCGGCTCGCGCGCTGGGCGAGGACACGCTGGAGCGCTGCCGCCGAGTGCTCGGCCCGGACCACGCCATCACCCTTCTGGCCGCGGCCGCCCTGACCGGTGCCCTGGTCCGTCTGGGCGAGGCCGAGCCAGGCCGCGCGCTGGGCGAGGACACGCTGCGGCGTTGCCGCCGGGTGCTCGGCCTGGACAACCCGATCGCGCTGACGGCGGCCGCAGCCTTACCCGGGCCCTGACCTAGCTGGGCGAGGCGGAGCTGGCTTTGGTCCGCCCGGTGACGTCGCGGTGACGCCCTCTAGCCGAGGATGCCGACGCGCCATGATGGGGGGGCTGAATATGGACATCAAGGTCGGCACGTTCAACGTGCTCAACCTCGCCCGGGAAGGCGAGCGCTACTACCCCGACGAGAAGCCGTACACGGCCGCCGAATACGACCGGAAGGCGAGATGGATTGCTGGGCAGCTGGACCGCATGGAGGCGCATGTGGTCGGCTTCCAAGAAGTCTTTCACGAGGAGGCCCTGCGTGATGTCTGCAACCGGTCGGGTCAGTTCCCCGACGGCACGGTCGTGGCGCCGGGCGCCGACGGGGCCAGTGGTCCACGGCTCGGCCTGGCCAGCCGACTGCCCATCGACGAGCCGGTCACGACCATCAGCGACTTCCCGGCCGGGATGGACGCGGAAGCCGAGGGTCTCGCCCTGCCGGTCGGGACGTTCAGTCGCCCGATCCTGCGGACCCGCGTGGTCCTCGACCCGGAACAGGGCACGACCTCGACGGTCTTCGTCGCCCACCTGAAGTCCAAGCGGCCGATCCGGGACCCGCAGGCGCCGGAAGACGATCCGCGCGAGGAGGCACTCGGCAAGGCGCGAGCGCTCATCCGTCGCGCCGCCGAGGCGGCGGCTCTGCGGTTCCTCGTACTTGAGGAGATCATCGGCAACGCGCAACCGGTGATCGTGCTCGGAGATCTCAATGACGCCGCCCGCGCGGTCACCACGGACATCATCATGGGCGACGCACCCTCCCGGTTCTGGCCGAGAGATCCCGAGGAGCGGAAGGCCTACTGGGACCGACTGCTGTACTCGGCCTACGAACTCACTGTTCGCCGAACCGGACGCGACGTCAGCTATACGCACATCTTCAACGGGCACTATGAGAACCTCGACCACATCCTCGTGAGCCAGGAGTTCTACGAGCGCAATCCGCAACGCATCGGGGAAGTGATGAACCTGCGGTACTTCAACGACCATCTGTTCGACAGCCAGCTCAGCAACGATCGCCCTGGTCGGACCATGTCCGATCATGCACAACTGGTCGCCGAGATCCGCCTCTGACGTCGGCCGTCACCATGCCCTTCGTCCCGCACTCCCGACGAGTCAGCGCCTCATGGAGGTGGTCCGGCAAGACGCTGCGGACCGTCCTTGAGTGGGACGCTCCGGGATACCCCCGGCCCGGCTCGCCATGAGGGCGGTCTCTAGGCGAACACCGCGCCAGGCGCTCACGAAGCGCGTCAACCAGTCGACCGGCCGCCGACCGTGCCTGGCGTCGAAGGCCTGGGCCTGCTCCGCGCTGAGGCAGCAGCCGCGCGGACAGTCGTGCTCGACGGGCCGCCCGTTCACCCAGCACAGCCGCTGCCCGTTGACAGTTCGGGCAGTCCTCCCAGGTGACCCGCTCATCTGCCTTCATCGTGCTGCCTCCCGAGCCCAGCGCGCTGGCCGGAGACGGGAGGGCCGGCCGCGCGGTTCGAGCCAGGGGACCCCTCGAACGGGCATCTGCTAGCCCCGATGCGCTTCCCAACGCGTGGCTTACGGACGGCTTGTTCCGAATCAGCCTTGTTCTGGTCCCCATGTGCTGTCCTTGAGTGGCCGCTCAGGGACACAACCGAGGTGTGCACCAGCTCGGCGTTCGGACAGTGGTGGGGCCAGGCGGGATGCGGGACGTGAGGGATTCAGGCGTTCCGCCGCCACTGCTCACAGCCGCGTCTGCGGTGCGGAGCTCTCGGACCGCTGCTTCAGGCCGGCGGCCTCCATCTCCACGTAGCGACGTGTGAGGCCGCCGTAGAGACGTCCCACCAACCGCCCGAGGACACCCGCCTGGTCGATGGACAGGGTCGCCCGTGACCCTGCGGCGGTCCCGACGACGCGGTGAGACGCGCGGGTGGTCACCCCGGGGCCGGTGGAGGTCCAGGTGAACCGCTCCCCCTCGACGAGATCCGAGACGGTCCACACGGTGGCGGGCAGCCGCGGCTGCTTGATGCGGACACGCGAGCCAACCTGCAGCGGGTCCGGGCTTGCCGGGCGTACCGAGGTGATCGACGCCGTCCACGTCGGCCAGGACTCCACGTCCGAGAGGACCGCCCACACGACCTCCGGTGGCGCGCTGGTGTCGACCGTGACGTCTACCCGCATGACCGCTCCTCCCGGGCTGTGGGAACGGGGAGCTGCGTACGGGTCACCGTCGCGCCCGCTGCGCCTCCCAGGAGGAGTCTCGGCTCCCCCGTGGACGAAGGACATCTCTTGGCGGCCACGATCTCGCCTACGGGTGCTCCCCGAACCAGTCCTGCCACGCCGACGTCCTGCTCGAGATGGTCAACCGCTGACCGCCGGCCGCACCGGGAGCAGCTGAGGACGCCCGGGGGCCCGTCCCGCCCCCGTCGGCCCGCGCCGACCGGAGGCGGTGGGCTCAGTTGCCGGCGGCCCGGAACCGCTCCACGACGTCTGCCTTGATGCGCCCGCGGGCGCTGACCTCGATGCCCTGCCCGGCCGCCCACGCGCGCACCGCGGCCGGGTCGTATCCGGCGTAGGCCGGCTTCGCCACAGGCGCGCTCCGGCGTCCACCGCCGGTCACCTTCCGCGCAGCGTCAACATAGCGAGCAAGTTCGTCCCGCATTTCCGCTGCGTTCTCATCCGAGAGGTCGATCTCGTACTCGGTCCTGTCCAGAGCGAACTTCACGGTCGTGTCGGCCGGGTCACCGGTGAGGTCATCGATCAGAACAACTTGAGTCTTGGTAGCCATGGAGCAAAGAGATCAGGAGCGCAGAATGGTTGTCAAGCGAAAGAGCCCGCATGGGTGAGGATGAGCAGACCTCGACGGGGTTCGTCATAGTCCAAGTAATACGAACAGCGGTCAGTGAATGGCGACGGTTCATGACCGGGGTAGGCGTTGACGCGGCCGTGACGGCCGGGTTGTAGGTGTTGCCGGGTGAGCACGGATGCGGCGTTTCAGGTGTCGGGGGTCGCGACGGCTGATGTGGCGGCCGCACCGGCCGAACCGGCGGCCGCCAGGAACCGGGTCTACTACGACACCGAGGCCGACGCCGTGGCCGCCGACGCCTACTACCACGGGGTCGCGCTCGACCAGTACGCCGACCTGGTGACGCGTTCGCACACGCGCAGGCCTGCGTACGAGCCGGCGCGGGAGCTGTATCCGTGGGTGGACCTACAGCCCTCCGGCCTGCTGCGCAGCCTGTACACCGGTCACGAGTGGGAGCCCGAAGCGCTCATCCGCGCCGACCTGGCCATCGCCGAGACCCGCGCCCAGGAGCTGACCGCCCGGCTCGCCACCCTGCACGCCCAGGCCGATGGCGCGGCGCCGGCCGAGATGGAGGCCGCAGTGGAGGCGGCGTTGCCGTTCAACTGCGAGCACGTGGTGCCGCAGAGCTGGTTCGCCAAGCGGCAGCCGATGCGCGGCGACCTGCACCATCTGTTCGCCTGCGAGGCCGGCTGCAACAGCTTCCGTGGCAACACCCCCTTCACCGAGTTCACGGACTTCCCCCAGCCCACCGCGGTGCGCGCGGCCCTGCGGGTGGTGCGGGGCGAGTGCGGCAAGAGCCACGCCAACGGGTTCGAGCCGGCCCGCGGCAAGGGGGCCGCCGCGCGGGCCGTCTGCTACTTCCTGCTGCGCTATCCCGGGGAGGTCCAACCCGGCGAGATGCCACCGCCGCGGCGGCAGATCCTGCTGGACTGGCACGAGCAGGACCCGGTCACCGAGTGGGAGCGGCACCGTAACGCCGCCATCTTCGACCGGCAGGGCAACCGCAATCCCTTCATCGACCATCCCGCACTGGCCGAGGACCTGCTCGCCACGACGACGACGACGACGCCGCCGTGAGGCGAGTGCGCCGGCACCGGACCCGGGCGGAGGACCAGACGCCCCGGCGCCCCGGCGAGGCAGCCTCACCGAATGAGCCTGCCGGGCGCGGGGTCACAGGCTGCCGGGACCGCGACCAATGCCCACCGGTGCGCCTTCATCGCCCGTTGACAGCGGACACGACCCGAATCCTTCGCCCTTGACCCCCAGTCACATTCGAGGGGTCCGCCACGGTTCGCGACTGTGCGACAGTGCAGCTCAGAGGCCTGTGACGTTTGCCGGCGTCCGGCCCGATGCGCCCCTGTTCGGAGCGCGTTGCTGTACTGGCTGCTGTAAGACTCTCCCGCATCCGGGCGTGTCGTCCACCTCAGCGCCGCTCCAACCCCGACCTGTCCTTGCGGACGCGGTCCGCCCCAGCCAGGGCAGGTGGCGTTGAGAGGTGAGACCACACAGCGGCCGGAGCCTTCACCAGTTCTTCTTCAGCCAGTCCCCTGAATCGTCGCGAGCGTAGTGACATCTGTTAGCGCCAAGCCCTCAACCCTGCGAGTTTGATCCTGACGGGGTTGACGGCGCTTGGTCAAAGATGAACGTGCAGGTCGGCGAGGCCCTCCATCGCCGGACGTCATCGGCTGCCGTCGGCTGTTGAGGGTGATGTGTTGGCATAGGTTGGTCGCGTCGGCCGCGTCCCGACCTCACCCGCGAGCCACTGTTGCCGATGTCATGGGACGACTGGTTGCGTGGTGCCCGCTGGTCAGTTCCCCCAGCCATAGCCTGGAGGCGTGCCCGCCTGGCCCCCGAATCGTCACATGCCGTATGCGCGTATCCCGGAGCGGGCGTGGCGGGCGATCGCGGGGACCGACCCGCCGACCGCGCCGATCGGGCTGCGGGCGCAGCGCAGCGGGATGGACGACCTCACCGCGCACGCTGCCCTGGGGCTGGCCCTGCGCATCGGGGAGTCGATGCTCGCTGTCGGCGCTGCTGCTGCGGACGTGACCGCGACGGTGCTGCGGGTCGCCGCCGCCTACGGGCTGACCAGCTGCCAGATCGACATCACCCACACGTCCCTCACGGTCAGCTACGACCGGGAGGACGCGCTGCCGCTGACCGCGATGCGGATCGTGGGCACGAGTCGGACGGACTACACCCGCCTGCAGGGGATCAACGACCTGGCCCGCGCGGTCGGCGCGGGCGGCCGGGATGTCGAGGAGGCGCACCGCCGGCTGGACGCCGTCGTGTCGGCACCGGCCACCTACCGCCGCACCGTGCACACGCTGGCCTGGGCCGGCCTGGCCGGCTCGGTCGGGGTCCTCCTCGGCGGCGGATGGCTGGAGGCCCTCATCGCGGCGCTGACCACCGCCCTGATCGAGCAGGTGCTGCGCGTGCTCACCCGGCGCAGCCTGCCGCCGTTCTTCCAGCAGGCGGCCGGGGCCGCGCTCGCCACCGGCGTCGCCGTCCTGTTGCTCGCCTGGGACGTCGACGTGCGCAGCTCCCTGGTCGTCGCCGCCGGCATCGTCGTGCTGCTCGCCGGGCTGTCCCTGGTGAGCTCCGCCCAGGACGCGATCAGCGGCTTCCCGGTGACCGCCGGAGCGCGGGCCTTCGAGGTAGTGACGTTGACCGCCGGCATCGTCGTGGGCATCGCCGGCGTGCTCGACCTGGCCCAGCGCGCGCAGCTGCCCCTGACCGTCGTCGACACCTCGCTGTCCCCCGTGCGGTTCGCCGTCGCCCTGGCCGCGGCGGCCGGCATCGCCGGGTGCTGGGCCCTGGCCAGCCATGCCCGGCCGCGCGCCGTCGGTCTCGCCGCGCTGGCCGGGGCCCTGGCGTGGACGACGTCCTGGGCGGCCGGCGGACTGGGGGCCGGGCCGGCGCTGGCGGGCGGGGTCGCGGCCGTTGTCCTCGGGTTCTGCGGGGAGGTGCTGACCGAGTGGCTGCGGGTCCCGACGCAGGTCATCGCCGTCTGCGGCATCGTCCCCCTGCTGCCGGGGCTGGCGATCTACCACGGCCTGTTCGCGATCGTCGTCGACGCCGACATCGAAGGTGGGCTGCTCGCCCTCGTCGGGGCCGCCGCCGTCGGGCTCGCCCTCGCCGCCGGCGTCACGCTGGGCGAGTACCTCGGCAGACCGGTCAGTGGTGCGCGGGACCGGTACGACGAGCGGGTCCGCCGGCGGGCCATGACCACCGACTGAGTCGACCACCGACCAAGCTGCTCGCCGGGTCGTACTACGGCAGCGCGAATCCGTCGTCGCGCACGGTCGTCACGACCGTGGTCACCCCATCCGGTAAGCGGCCGAGGGGACACGTCGGATCTCTCCAACACGGCCCCTCGGGTTCCGGCCCGCCTCAGTCGGGCGGAGGGGACCCCGACCTGCGTCCCCTCGACCCCGATCGTGTCCGCGCAGTCACTCCGGTGTTCCCCTCGACAGGGCCGTGGCCTACGGGACCCATCGCCGTCCCGCTCGAGTTCGCCGCCGTGCGCAGCGCTCTGCTGTGTCGGTCGCCGGACCACTCCGCGCATGCGCTGCACGTGGCCCTACGCCCCCGTCGCCCTTCGGCTCATGAGACGACCCGCGGCGTCACCGCGGCGGCTGGAGGACGCCGTCGACCTGGCGCGGGATGGAGCGGTAGTCGTCGGTGAGCTCCTCGGGCAGCACCTCTGCGAGGCACCCTGCCAGGTGACCGGGCTCAGGAACCGGCGGATCGCTGTGGTCGTGACGGGGCCGGCAGCGCAGCGAGACGAGCACTCCGACCTGGCCGGATGCGCGAGCGCCGACCGCGGCCGGCAGCAGCCGCTCCGTGACCGTTGACACAGCTGCGCCTCACTCTTACATTGTCTTGGTATATCAGCTCGATGTCAGACGGGTGGGTGCCCAGGTCCTTCCGCCCCCCGCACCACATCGCTCATCCCGCAGTCCACCCGCCACATCGTCTGGCTCCACGTCCCCCACTGCCTGCTCCGTCCCGTTCAGACGAAGACGTGCCTCACGCACTCGAGGACCCGCCAACGTCCCCGGTGCGGTGCAGGAGGAGCGGGACCCGATGTCAACGACCCCCTACTGGCAGGAGAGACCCATGTCAGATCTGAGGAACACGGCCGCCGATCCGGGCGGCGGTGCCGCGGCGGTCAACAAACGGCGCTTCCTGATCAGGATGATCACCGTGCTGATCGGCGGCATGTTCCTGGACGGCTACATCCTCGGCATCATCGGACCGCTGTCGTCGACGATCGCCGAAGACCTGCAGCTCTCCTCGCTCATGGAGGGCCTGATCGCCGCGGCCGCGCTCATCGGGATCTTCGTCGGCGCGCCGATCGGCGGCTGGGTCACCGACAGGCTGGGTCGTAAGCCGGTGTTCATGTTCGACATCGCGCTGTTCACCGTCGCGTCGGGTTTGCAGTTCTTCGTCGACTCACCGGGGCTGCTGCTGGCGATCCGGCTGCTGATGGGCATCGCGATCGGCATCGAGTACGGAGTCGGGTGGCCCATGCTGGCCGAGTTCTCGCCCACCCACCTGCGCGGGCGCCTGCTCGGCGGCATGACGATCGCCTGGTACAGCGGCTTCATGGTCGCGTTCCTGTTCGGCTACCTGCTGATCAACAACACCGACCTCAGCTGGCAGTTCATCCTGGGCACCAGCACGTTCCTCGCCGCGGCCCTGTTCCTCGGCCGGATCGGACTGCCCGAATCGCCCCGCTGGCTGTGGAGCGTGGGCCGCCGGGACGAGGCCCGCGCCCTGGCCGACAAGTACATGCCCGACGACACCCTGGCCGACCTCGAGCACGAGGACGTCCTGAAGGGCACCTTCGGCATGCTGTTCTCCAAGCAGCACTGGCGGGCCACGGTCTTCACCTCGGGATTCTGGTTCTGCGCCGTGACGCCGTACTTCGCGATCGCCACTTTCGCCGCCAGCGTGCTGGAGACCTACGGCCTCGACGACCCGCTCGCCGGCGGGGTCGGGCTCTCCGCGCTCGCCACCGCCGGCGTCGTGGCCACGGTCCTGCTGATCGACAAGCTCGGCCGCCGCGCGCTGACCATCCCGCCGCAGTGGCTGTGCGCCGCCGTCCTGGCCGTCATCGGCCTGTGGACCGGTGCCCCGCCGGCCGTCGTGCTGACCCTGTTCCTGGTCTTCTCCTTCTTCAACGCCGGGTACAACACGCTGACCGGCGTCTACCCGGGCGAGGTCTTCCCCACCGAGATCCGCGGGGCCGGCACCGGCTTCGCCGCCGCGGTCAGCCGGGTCGGCGCCGCCCTGGGCACGTTCCTGCTGCCGATCTCGATCGAGACGCTCGGCACCGGACCGACCATGCTCATCGCCGCCGTCGTCGCCGCCGCCGGCGCGGGGTTGTCCCAGTGGCTCGCACCCGAGACCAAGGGCATGAGCCTCACCGAGGCGGCTGCCGTGTACTCGCACTGAGCAGGGCGTCGAGGACCGCAGCTCCACTCCGACGGAGAGCACGTGAGACGTGTCTCCACTACTGAAGGAAGAGCTTCATGAAAGACGTCATCATCGTCGGGGGCGGCCTGGCGGGCCTGTCCGCCGGGTGGAGGCTGCGGCACTGGGACACCGTGCTGCTGGAGTCCGGCGGCCGAGTGGGCGGCCGCATCCGTTCGGAGCGACGTGGCCGGTACTGGCTGAACTGGGGCGGGCACGTCTTCGCCGGACCCGGGTCGTCCACCGACGCCCTCCTCACCGAGGCCGGCGTCACCGCGGCGCAGGTGCCCGGCTCCCTGGCAGGTCTGTCGATGAACGGCAAGCTGCTGACCAAGGGACCGGTCCAGGCCTACCCGTTCCGCATCCCCATGCCGACCTCGTCGCGCATCGCCCTGCTCAGGGCCGGTGTCAAGGTGAGCGCACAGGTCCTGCGCTACGCCAACATCGTCCGGCAGCGCCCCGGCGAGGACCCGGCCGTCCGCCAGCAGCGGATCTACGACTTCGAGAACCGCCGCAGCTTCCAGGACTTCGTGGGCGACCTGCCCGAGGACGCGGACGCGCTGTTCCGCCCGACGGTCACCCGCTCCGCCGGTGACCCGCACGAGATCTCGGCCGGCGCCGGGATCGGCTACTTCAGCCTGGTCTGGAACATCGGCCAGGGCCTGAACCGGAACATCGTGGGGGGCCCGTCCACCCTGACGGAGAGCCTCGCCGTCGCCCTGGGCGACCGCGTGCAGCTCGACACCGAGGTCGTGGAGGTCGTCCACAAGCAGCGCTCGGTCGTGGTCCGGTACCGGCACAACGGCGTGGAGGACGAGGTCGAGGGGCGTTACGTCGTCCTGGCCACCCCGGCCACGGTCAGCCACCGGGTCGCCGTGGACCTCCCGGAGGACGTCCGCGAGGCCCTGGGGAAGATCGTCTACGGCCCGTACGTGAGCGCGGCGTTCCTCACCGACGAATCCACGCCGCAACGCTGGGACGCCGCGTACGGCATCGCCACACCGAAGCGGTCGTTCAACATCGTGCTGAACCAGGCCAGCCTGGTGCGGGGCAGCGAGCAGGTGCGGCAGCCGGGCAGCAGCATCATGACGTTCTCCCCGGCCAGCCTGGCGCGCACCCTGCTGCCCAAGAGCGACGAGGAGATCCTGCGCATCTACACGCAGGATCTGAACGAGGTCCTCGGCTCCGGCTTCGGCGACTCGGTCGTCGAGGCGCAGGTCCAGCGGTGGGAGACCGGCGCCCCGTACTCCTTCCCGGGCCGGGGCGCGCTCCAGCCGTCCCTCATGCGGCGGGGCAGCCGGGTGCTGCTGGCCGGCGACTACCTCGGAACGCTCTACACCGAGACCGCCATCTCCACCGGGTTCTCGGCCGCCCAGGAAGCCGCGAGCCTGCTGGCCACCGAGCGCCAGCAGAACACGGTGCGCAGCCTCCCGCTGACCGCCGGCTGAAGAAGGCCTCCCTGCAGGGCGGCCGCGTCCTCCACAACTCAGACCACTTCGAAGGAGACGACCAATGACAGTGCAGCTGCGCGGGGTCCTCACCGCCCTCGCCACCCCCTTCGCCGACGACGGCAGCGTCGACGCGGCGAGGTTGCGGGCCCTGGTGGACCGATCGATCGAGGGAGGAGTGCACGGCGTCGTGGCGTGCGGCTCCACCGGTGAGTTCAGCGCGCTCAGCGGCGACGAGCGCCGCCTGGTCGTCGAGACCGTCGTCGACCAGGCCGCGCACCGGGTACCGGTGATCGCCCAGACCGGCGCCACCAGCACCACCGAGGCCATCGCGCTTTCCCGGCACGCCCAGTCCGCCGGCGCCGACGTGATCATGCCGGTGGCCCCGTACTACGAGGCGCTGTCGGTCGCCGAGACGTTGACCTACCTGCGCGCCGTCGCCGGCTCCGTCGACATCCCGGTGATGCTCTACAACCTGCCGCCCGCCACCGGCGTGGACCTCGACCCCGACACCGTCGGCGCCCTGGCCCGCGAGGTCGACAACATCCGCTACATCAAGAACACCACCGTCGACATGGCCCAGTCCGCCGCGCTGATCCACGACCACGGCGACGTCATCTCCACCTTCGTCGGCTGGGACAGCCTGCTGCTGTCCGCCCTGGCCGAGGGCGCCGCGGGAGTCATGGCCGGCACCGCCAACGTCGTGCCCGCCGAGCTCGTGGCCGTCTACGACGCCGTAAGCGCCGGCGACCTCCAGGAAGCCCGCCGGGCCTGGTCCCAGGTCTACCCCCTCATCGGCGCGATCATGGCCCAGCCGTTCATCCCGGCGGTCAAGGCGGCACTGACCGCGGTCGGCTTCCCCGTCGGCCCACCCCGCCCACCGGTCGCCGAACTCGACCCCGACGCCATCGCCCACATCGCCAAACTCGCCACCGCAGTCGGCGACCCGATCCTCGCGTCCTGACCCGAGAGCACACAGCACGGCCGGCGTTCCGGTGGCATCCCGTCGATGGCGGGATGCCACCGGGACCGGCCCGCACATCCCCGTCCGCACCGACCAGCCGCACACCCCGGACGGCGTCGCTGTCCCCCACCCCTGCGGAGGTACCCCCCATGTCCCACTCGACCACGAGCGAGATGCCGGCTGTCCGCCGGGCTCAGGCCCCCGGCAGCCTCCTCCAGGAGGGCGACCTCCCTCCCGGCCAGCACTTCATCGACGGGGCGTTCCGGCCGGGTCGGTCCGGCACGTCCATCGACGTGGTCGACCCGAGCTCCGCGCGCACGATCGCCCAGGTCGCCGAGGGCACGGTCGAGGACACCGATATCGCGGTGGCTGCCGCGTACGCCGCGAAGGACACGTGGGGCGGCCTGACGCCCAAGGAGCGCTCCGAGCTGCTGCACCGAGTGGCCGACCGCGTCGCCCAGCACGCCGACCTGCTCGCGCGGCTGGAGTCGGCCAACACCGGCAAGCCGCCGGCGGTCGCCCAGGACGACGTCGCCCAGACCGTCGACACGTTCCGCTTCATGGCCGGGGCGCTGCGGGCGACCACCTCCGTGGCCGCCGGCCGCTACGCCGAGGACCACCTGTCGGTCATCCTGCGCGAGCCGCTCGGCGTCATCGGGGTCGTGACCCCGTGGAACTACCCCCTGCTGATGGCCGCCTGGAAGATGGCGCCCATCCTGGCCGCCGGCAACACCCTGGTCATCAAGCCGTCGGAGCAGACCCCGCTCACCACGCTGAAGTTCGCCGAGCTGGTGGCCGACATCCTGCCGCCCGGCGTCGTCAACGTCGTGACCGGTTTCGGCCCGGTGGTCGGCGCCCGGCTCGCCGAGCACCCCGACGTCGCCATGATCGCGCTCACCGGTTCGGTGCGGAGCGGCCAGGCGGTGGCCCGCGCCGCGGCGGAGTCGCTCAAGCGCGTCCACCTGGAGCTGGGCGGCAAGGCGCCGGTGCTCATCTTTCCGGACGCCGACCTGGCGGCCGCCGCGACCGCGCTGCGCGCCGCCGGCTACTGGAACTCCGGCCAGGAGTGCGGGGCCGCCTGCCGCGTGCTGGTCCACGAGTCGGTGGCGGACGAGTTCGCCCGGCTGCTGGTCGATGAGGTCGCCACGATGGTCGTCGGCGAGCCCGGCGCCGGCGAGGACGTCGAGATCGGGCCGCTGATCTCGAAGGGCCACTTCGAGCGGGTCACCGGCTACCTGCAGCGTGCCGAGGCGGCGGGACTCCGCGCCGCCATCGGCGGCGGGGCGATCCAGGGCGACGGCTACTTCGTCGCACCGACCGTGCTGGTCGACGTGCCGGACGGCGCCGAGGCGGCCCGCGAGGAGATCTTCGGCCCGGTCATCACCATCGAGACCTTCACCGAGGAGGACGAGGCAGTGACCCGCGCCAACGCCGTCCCCTACGGCCTGTCGGCCTCCGTCTGGACCGACGACGCCCGGCGCAGCCACGATGTCGCCGGGAAGCTGGACGCCGGCACGGTGTGGGTCAACGCCCACCTCGTACTGGCGAACGAGGTCCCCTGGGGCGGCTTCAAGGGCTCCGGCTACGGTCGCGACCTCTCCATCTACGCGCTCGACGACTACTCCCGGACCAAGCACGTCATGCACAACGTGGCTCGGTGAGCCGGGAGGTCGGGACGACGCCGTCCCCGGTCACGCGCCCGGGGACCGGCGCTCACTCGCGGGCGTGCACCACCGACCGCACCTCGTCGGAGAACCCGCGGAGGTGCTGCTCGGCAGCCATCCGCGCGGTGGCCGCGTCCCCCCGCACGATGGCCTCGACGACGGCCCGCTGGCTGTGGATGTGCTCGCCGACCGCCCGCTGCTCCTCCAGCCCGACGTTCCAGATGCGCCAGGCCAGGTTGGCGTACTGGTTGAGGGTGGCCTCGAGGAAGTCGTTGTGGGCGGCGGCGTAGATCGCCCGGTGCACCCTCGCGTCCAACTCGGTGTGGTCAGCGCGCTCCAAGCTGCCGCACTCCAGGTCCGCCAGCCGCTCGAGCAACGTCCGGTGGTCGTCCTCCGTGGCCCGCCCTGCGGCCAGCGACGCCGCCAGTCCCTCGAGCTCCACGCGGACCTCGGTGAGCCGGGCCTCGTCGGCGATGGTGATCGGGGAGACATAGGTCCCCCGGCGGGGAAAGGTGACCGCGAGCTTCTCCAGCGTCAGCCGCTTCAGCGCGTCACGGATGGGGGTGAGCCCCAGTCCCAGGGAGGCACTGAGCGCCTTCTCGTCGAGCGGGGCCCCCGGCTGCAGGCGCACCGCCACGATGGCGTCGCGGATCTGCCGGTATGCCTGATCCACCAACCGTTCGCGCTCGGGCGTCGCCGGCGCCGGGCCGGTGGAGCTGCTCATCGTGCCTCCCGGCCCGGTGACGGTAGAGCGGTGCGAGCGGTGGGACCTGTGAAATTTTAGCCGGACCGTCCTTCACAGCGCCGTCCATCCGGTAGCAGATCGACTTCTTCATCAGCCACGCCGGAGCCACGCCGGCCAGGAGACCAGCTAGGCAAGCGGCTGGCCTGGCAGCTGCAGCAGGGCGGGTACACGGTCGAGCTGGACATGTGGGACTGGGTCAGAGGCGAAGGTGCTCAGGGTCCCGTGCGGGGCGCGGGGGTGGGGCCGGAGCCGAGGCGCACGTTGACCTGCTTGGTCTGGGTGAAGCCGGCGAGCATGCCCTCCAGGGACACCTCCCGGCCGATGCCGCTCTGCTTGTAGCCGCCGTAGGACTGCCCGACGACCTGCCCGCCGCCCTGGTTGACCTGCACCCAGCCGGCCTCCAGCCGGTGCGCGGTGGTGAGCGCCAGGTCGATGTCGGAGCACCACACGTAGGCGCCCAGCCCGTAGGCGGTGTCGTTGGCCATCCGGACCACGTCGTCGACGTCGTTCCAGGCGATGGCCACGACCACCGGCCCGAAGATCTCCTCGCGGGCCAGCCGGAAGCTGTTGTCGCCGCCGGAGAACAGCGTCGGCACGTGGAAGAACCCCTCGGCCAGCGGCCCGTCGGTCGGCGGCAGCCCGCCGGTCTCGACGTGCAGCGCGGGGTCGGCCAGCCCGTCCTGCAGGTACTCCCGGATGGAGCCGAACTGGGTCTCGTTGATCACCGCGCCGATGTCGCTGGCCTCGTCCAGCGGATCCCCGACCCGCATCGACCCCAGCCGCCCGGACAGCCGGGCGAGCACCTCGTCGTGCACGTCGCGGTGCAGGAACAGCCGGGAGCCGGCGGTGCAGCTCTGGCCCTGCCGGCTGATCCGCGAGGACAGCACCAGCCCCTCGATCAGCTCGTCGGTCACCGCGCCGGGGAACACGATCGACGGGTTCTTCCCGCCCAGCTCCAGGGACAGGTGGGCCAGCCGCTGCCCCGCCCGGCCGGCGATGCCGCGGCCGACCTCGGTGGAGCCGGTGAAGGAGATCTTGTCCACGCCGGGGTGCTCGACCAGCGCGTTGCCCGCCGCCCGGCCGGTGCCGGTGACCACGTTCAGGACACCGGGCGGCAGGAACTGCTCGCCGATCTCGGCCATCAGCAGGATCGACAGCGGCGCGTCCTCGGCGGCCTTGAGCACGATGGTGTTCCCCGCGGCCAGCGCGGCCGGCACCTTGAACCCGGCGATCATCAGCGGCGAGTTCCACGGCAGGATCGCGCCGACCACCCCCAGCGGCTCCTGCCGGGTGTACTGCAGCTGGGTCGCCCCGGCCGGCAGCGTGGTGCCCTTGACCTCCCCGGCGACCCCGCCGAAGTAGCGGAACAGGTCCACCAGCAGCGCCACCTCGGGCCGCGCCTGGCTGCGCAGCGCGTTGCCGGTGTCGGCGGCGGTGACCCGGGCGAGCTCCTCGGCGCGGCCCTCCAGCGCGTCGGCGATCCGCAGCAGCACCCGCTGACGCTCCTTGAAGTGCTGATCGCGCCAGCCCGGGAACGCCTCCCGGGCGGCGGCGACGGCGCGGTCGACGTCGGTGGCGGTGCCGCGCGGAACCCGGGCGATCACCGAGCCCCGGCGGGCCGGGCTGGCGATCTCCCGCCAGTCGCCGTCCACGGCCTCCACCCAGTTCCCGCCGATCAGCATCAGCCGGGTCGGCGGGGACGTCGCACCGGGAAACGGGCTCAGCACGCTCTGCTCGGACATGGCTCCTCCTG
>NZ_FNOT01000013.1 GCF_900107105.1 Geodermatophilus africanus | reverse complement strand
TAGCTGTCAAGCGGCGCGGAGGTCGGTCGAGTCGGGGTTCGTGACGGGCACTGGGTCGATGTCGGAAGGTGGCAGTCGTCGGTAGATCTCGCGGGCGAGGTAGCGCTTGAGGCAGCGGATGATTTCCCGCTTGGACAGGCCCTCGGCGGTGCGGCGGGTGACGTAGTCGATGGTCGGCTGGTGCCAGCGCATGCGGACGATGACCGCCCGGTAGAGGGCGGCGTTGGCCTGCCGGTTGCCGCCACGGTAGAGGCGGTGGCGGCTGTTGGTGCGCCCGGAGCCGGCGGGGATGGGGCAGGCGCCGCACATCTTGGCGAAGGCGGCTTCGGAGCGCACTCGGTCACTGTTGTCGCCGGCGGTGACGAGCAGCTCGGCGGCGATGTCGAAGCCGACGCCGACCAGCTCGAGCATCCGCGGGGCGGCGGCCTGCGTGAGCTGCTTGAGGTGGCGGCTGTGCGCGGCGATCTCCTCGTGCAGCGCCAGCCACCGGCGGGCCAGTGAGGCCAGCACGTGGCGCATCGCCGCGTCCGGTCCGCGCAGGTCGCCCGCCGGGTCGAGCGCCGCGCAGGCGGCGATGAGCTTGGCGTCGGTGAGCGGTTCCAGGCGGGCGCGCAGCTCCTCCTCGGCGGTGACCAGCGTGGCCTTGAGCGCGATCATGGCGGCGGTGCGGGCCTTGACCGCGGTGTCCCGAGCGATCTTGAGCAACCGCAGCGACTCGCTCTGCCCGTTGGCGGTCTTGGGGACCGCGAGGGTGAGCCCGGCGAGGACCTGGCGGGCGGCGTGTTCGGCGTCGATGAGGTCGCTCTTGCCCGACAGCCGCCGCTCTCCCTTACGCGGAGGCCGGTTGACCTCGTGCACCTGCTGTCCGTGCCGGCGCAGGTAGCGGGCGATCCCCGCCCCGTAGGAGCCGGTGCCCTCCACGCCGAAGCCCACCAGCCGCCCGGCCGGCCCGACGTGCCCGCGGGCGAGAGTCAACACCTGGGCAAATCCGGCCGCGGTGGCCGGCAGCATCAGCTCGGCGAGCCTGCCGCCGTGCCCGTCCAGCAGCACCGCGGCGTGTTCGTCCTTGTGTGTGTCCACGCCGACGACGACATCGTCGGCGCGCAGGGTCATCCTGGTCATGGCCGAGGTCTCCTCACAGATCGCGGTCGCATCCCGCTGGTCGGGCGGGACGGACAGGACTGCGATGGGACCTGCTGCGATCAGGCTCCTATCAGGTCACGGCCGCCCGGCCAGTGGTCCGGGGGTCGCTGCAACGGCGGTCGACACGTCAACGCGAAGGCACCCACAGGGCCGGTCGTAACAGGGGTCAGACCGCCGCCGCAGCGACCCCTTCATGCTCACAGTCGTAGGAGTCGCCCTTGCTGCCTACCGACCGGACGGCGCCGGCGACGTCGAGGCGTTCGGTGTAGCGGATGGCCAGGTACTGGGCGGATTCAACTGGTCGTCGCAACACCCCGATGAGCAGGGGTGTGACGTTGGGACGAACAGCAGCGTGGATGTCGACGACGACCAGCCGGGCGCCGATGCGGTCTCCGGGCCGGCCGCCGCCGCGGCGTGAGGTCGAGCGGGCGTTCTGGGCCAAGGTTGCCGAGGGGCTGAGCAGTGAGGACGCCGCGGTCGCGGTCGGGGTGTCCGGGCCGGTCGGGTCGCGGTGGTTCCGTCAGCGCGGCGGCATGTCCGCCTCGCTCGGGTCGGGGCCCTCTCGGGGCGGTACCTGGCCTTCGCCGAGCGGGAGGAGATCGCGCTGCTGCGCGCCCAGGGACGGGGTCCGCGAGATCGCCCGCCGGATCGGCCGGGCAGCGTCGACGGTGTCGCGGGAGCTGCGGGGCAACGCGGCCACTCGGGGCGGCCAGTTGGCATACCGGGCGTCGGTCGCGCAGTGGAAGGCCGAACGGGCCGCTCGTCGGCCCAAGACCCCCAAGCTCGTGGAGAACGAGCAGCTGCGCGACTAGGCGGGTCACCGACGCCTGCACCGAGCGGCACCGCCACCAGGAGTTCCTGGCCTTTCTCAAGCAGGTGGCCGCCGCCTATCCGCGCCGGCAGCTGCACGTGGTGGTCGACAACTACGCCACCCACAAGCATTCGGCGGTGCGCGCCTGGGTCGAGCGTCATCCGCGGGTGCGCCTGCACTTCACCCCGACCTGGGGCTCGTGGCTGAACCTGGTCGAGGCATTCTTCTCGATCATCACCCGCCAGGCGCTGCGCCGCGGCAGCTTTCCCACCGTCGCCGACCTCATCGCTGCCATCGAGCGTTTCATCGACGCCTGGAACGACCGCTGCGCACCCTTCACCTGGACCAAGGACCCCGACACGGTCATCGCCAAGGCCACCGACGCACGACGCCGCAAGACACAGACGAAGTCAGTTACGGAGGCGCCCTCGCAGGATTGACATGAGGGATGAGCGCGGTGGCGACGATGGCGCCGTCGGGCTCACGTGATTCGACGCTCCTGCCATGCGTGCTCGGCTCTCAGGACCGCTGTCCCCCAATCGTGGTCCCGACCAGCCTGAGCCATGACTGCGATCCGCATCTGAGGATTCTCTACCCGTCACCGGCACGGGCGGCGTCATGTTCGTGACACGCGACAGGATAAAGCTCCTGCCATGACGGCAGATCTGTACGTGACCGGCACGCACGTCGAATCGGTGGAGCGCGCCCGGCTCCCCGACCGCGGAGACGAGAACGGAGTCGGTAGCACGGCCCATGCGGTATCCCGGCCGGTCGTAGACGGCTTGGCGGCCTCAGTCTGCGGAATGCTGTTCACCGCGATCACCGCCATGGAGTGGACTGACGCGCGTGCTGTTCCTCGTTGTCAGGAGTGCCGGCGGATCGCGGGCTGAGGGGCCGCCTCCCGGAACTGGTTCCGCGCGCACTCGGCCGCGGCCGAGTCCGGCGGTTATGCCGTCCCGGGACGGTGACGGCGCATGGCGGTCACGGAAGTGTGGGGCTGCTCTCCCGGCTCATCTGCAGCGCGGCCGCACTGATCCACGGTTGGTGGGTGTCCAGTCCCTGCGCGCGGGCGGCGGATCGCAGTGCTGCCGTGGTCACTTCGACCGGTTGACCGGCCACCTGTTGGGCGACCAGTTCGTACACCAGGCAGGCCCTCACACACGCGCCCAGGGAGTGGAGTTCGAGCTGGTTCCGCCAGTCCTCCGGCATGGTCGCCGGTGTTCCCGACGCCCGCATCGACACGCCCGTGTTTACATAGATGTAACACAAGCACTTCTGTCCGTCGGCGTTGCTCCGCGTGCCCGCGACCGGAAGCGTTCGGGCCGCCTCGGCGACGTCGAGCGCTACCGGAGCGCCGACCGCCGTCTCAAGCGCGGGGCATTGGCGGCACCCATCGCGAGCCCGGTGTTCACCGGCGCGAAACGCCCCCGGTGCGGGGCGTTCCTAGGTTGGTGACGTCGGGTTCTGCTGGGGTTCCCGCCACACGCACCGCCATCCCAAGGGAGCCGCCGTGAGCGGAAACGCCGTCCGTATGCAGGCCATCAAGGGCGTCGAGGCCTACGTGCCCCCGGCCGTGAGCTTCACGGCCGGCGAGACCCCGGGTGAGGTCTTTGGCGCCAACGTCTTCAGCAAGGCCGAGATGCAGAAGCGGTTGCCCAAGTCGGTCTACAAGTCCGTCCTCGCCACCATCGACCATGCCGCGCTACTGGACCCGCTGGTCGCCGACGCCGTCGCCGCGGCGATGAAGGACTGGGCGATGGAAAAGGGGGCGACGCACTACGCGCACGTCTTCTACCCCTTGACCGGGCTGACCGCTGAGAAGCATGACAGCTTCCTGGAGCCGGCCGGGGACGGCTCGGCGCTGGCCGAGTTCGCCGGCAAGACCCTGACTCAGGGTGAGCCGGACGCGTCCAGCTTCCCCAGCGGAGGGCTGCGCAACACCTTCGAGGCCCGCGGGTACACCGGCTGGGACGTGACCAGCCCGGCCTACGTGCTGGAGAGTCCGAACGGCAACACCCTGTGCATCCCGACGGTCTTCGTCTCGATGAACGGCGATGCCCTGGACCACAAGACGCCGCTGTTGCGTTCCCAGCAGTCCATGGCCCGGCACGCCGAGCGAGTGCTGCGGTTGTTCGGGCACGCCAAGCCGGACGCGGTCGTGTCCTTCTGCGGGCCGGAGCAGGAATACTTCCTGGTCGATCGGCACTTCTTCCTCGCCCGGCCGGACCTGCTCAACGCCGGCCGGACCCTGTTCGGCGCGAAGCCGCCGAAGGGGCAGGAGTTCGACGACCACTACTTCGGGGCCATCCCCGGGCGCGTGCTGGGTTACATGTTGGACACCGAGCGTGAGCTGTTCAAGCTCGGCATCCCGGCGAAGACCCGGCACAACGAGGTTGCGCCCGGACAGTTCGAGATCGCGCCGGTGTTCGAGCGCGCAAACGTGGCCGCCGACCACCAGCAGCTGCTGATGACGACGTTCAAGCGGCTGGCGCGACAGCACGGCATGGAGTGCCTGTTCCACGAAAAGCCGTTCGAGGGCATCAACGGCTCGGGCAAGCACGTCAACTTCTCCCTCGGCAACGCCACCGAGGGGAACCTGCTGCTGCCGGGGGACACCCCGCACGAGAACGCCCAGTTCCTGGTGTTCTGCGCAGCGGTGATCCGCGGGGTACACAAGTACGGCGGTCTGCTTCGGGCTTCGGTCGCTTCGGCAAGCAACGACCACCGGCTGGGCGCCAACGAGGCGCCCCCCGCGATCATCTCGATTTTCCTGGGCGACCAGTTGGCCGACGTGTTCGACCAGGTCGCCAAGGGTGGGGCGACGTCGTCGAAGGAGAAGGGGACGCTGATCATCGGCGTCGACACGCTGCCGGTGCTGCCGACCGACCCCGGTGACCGGAACCGGACAAGCCCCTTCGCCTTCACCGGGAACCGCTTCGAGTTCCGCGCCCCGGGGTCGCAGCAGACGGTAGCCGGCCCGATGGTGACGATCAACACGATCATGGCCGAGGCCCTGGACCACATCGCCACCGAGTTGGAGACGGCGGTGGCCGCCGGCACCGAGTTCAACGTCGCGGTGCAGAAGCTGCTGGAAAAGATCATGACCGATCACGGCGCCATCGTGTTCAACGGGGACGGCTACTCCGACGACTGGCAGGTCGAGGCGGCGGCGCGTGGGCTGCCGAACCTGCGGACGACCCTGGACGCGCTGCCCGAACTGGTCTCCGAGTCGGCGATGGAGCTGTTCGGTACCTACGGGGTGTTCAGCGAGCGCGAGATGCACAGCCGCTACGAGATCGGGCTCGAGCACTACGCGTTGAGTGTGGGGGTCGAAGCTCGGCTGACCCTCGAAGTCGGGGCGACGTCGGTACTGCCGGCCGCCGTGCGCCATCAGACCGAGGTCGCGCTGAACCTGGGTGCTCTCAGGGCCGCCGGGGTCGAACCCGATGCCACCGCGCTGGAGGAGGTCACCGCGCCGCTGGCCGAGCTGCGGTCGGCGCTGGCCACCCTGCGTTCGGCCCTGGACGAGCGCGGCGGGTCCACGGCCATGGAAGGTGCTCGCCATGCGCAGGACGCGCTGCTGCCCGCCATCGCTGCCGTTCGGGCCGCCGCCGACGTCCTCGAGGGCGTCGTGGCCGACGACCTCTGGCCGCTGCCCACCTACCAGGAGATGCTCTACATCCTCTGATCAGGCACCACACTCCGCTCGAGCGCGTCGGGCCACGTGCCACGACCGGTGATCGAGGGCGCGTCGTGGCAGGCCGCGGAGGCCGTTGCCTTCTTCTGGTCGGTGCGGTCACTCCTCGCCCACTTGGGCACCTTCTTGCGCCTGCAACTTCAAGAGTGCGGCGGTTCCTGCTGCAGCGCGATGCGGCAACGCTGCGCGGACAAGCACGAGCGCATCAACGGGCGTGCGGAAGGAGCCGCTGCAGCGGCCAATGCTCGAGCCTGGGCCGGTGTCATCCACGGGCCGCGCGAGATCCCGTCCCGCGAGCTGCCGACGGCGTCATTCATCGGGTGTCCTCTCGGGTCGGGCGAGCTCCACGGTGTGCCTGACCGGACCGGCTGTTGCCTCGCCGGAACACCGGCGCACAGTCCGCCGGCGCGTGGAGCGGTCTGGATGCCATGGCGATGACAGTGGCTTCCTCGGTATCGCCGTAGCGCTTCGTCGTGATCACCGTGGACAGGTCATTGTTCGTCCACAGCGCGCTGGACGACGCAATCGGTGTCCGCCACGGCGGCATCGACCGGCTCGGGTGGGGCCTGCGGGCTGCGGTTGCCTGCGGACGCCGGGCGGCATCCCACACCTCTGGCCGCTCGCCACAACCCGCCAAGTCCCGGCTGGCGCAGCTCAGGGGAAGGGCGGGCCGGAGGCCCATCGCGAAGCGACGCGCAGCGCCCTTCCGGCGACCAAGGCAGCCGGCACACTGCCCGGCGGTGGGGGCGCGGCCGGACCACGGCTGCAGACGACGGCATCACCCAGACGCCGCCGGCCCGGGCGCCGGCGGAGCGCAGGCCAGGACCGTCGGGAGCCGCGACGTCCGCACGTGGGGGTCATCCCACCGGGCCGCCCGCGGAGCGCACGGTGGGCAGCGCCGCCACGGTCGCCGCCGGCCGGCGCGCCGACGCCTCGGCAGCGCGCGCCGCGTCCATCGCGTCGGCGACCTCGTCGAGCTGGTCGTTCAAAAGATGGCCGTACAGGTCCAGGGTCATCGTCGCCGACTGGTGACCGAGCATCGTCTGCACCACCTTGACGTTCGCTCCGCTGATGATGGCCAGTGAGGCGGCGGTGTGCCGCAGCGCGTGCGGGGTGAGGCCGTCCAGCCCGGCGGCGCGGACGGCGGGGTCGAAGCTGTTACGACGGAAGTTGCGCAGGTGCAGCACGCCGCCCTGCTCCGCTGCGAAGACGAAGTCCGAGGGCTCCTTGCCGGCGACATGGACGGCGAGTTCCTCGGCCAGGAACCGCGGGACGGGAACCTGCCGGCGCTGGTGGGTCTTCGGCGTGCCGAAGACCCCGTGACCGTTGACGTCCGCGACCGCCTCGGCGATCAGCGCCCGCCGGCGCAGCAGGTTGAGGTTGCGCACCCGCAGGGCCGCCATCTCGCCGTAGCGCACGCCGGTGTAGGCAAGGAACAGGATGGCCAGCCGGTCACGGCCGGCGGCCGCGGCCGGGTCGTCGACCTGCGCGTAGCTGAGGAAAATCTGCTCCCCGCGCACCGTCCGCGGCAGCGGCACGCCGACCGGCGGATTGCGGGTCAGCCGGCCGTCGCGCACCGCCAGGCCCACGACCAGCGACAGCACCCGGTGGGCGTGGCGCACAGTCGAGGCGCTCGTCCCCGAACGGGACAGCCGAGCTACCCAGGCGGCGACGCCCTGGTGGGTGATGTCGCCGAGCCGCACCGGCCCCACACCGGCAGGACGTGCACCCGCAGCGAGACCTCGTAGCAGCGCCGCGTCGTCGGCTTGAGGTCGACCTTGCTCTCCAGCCACTGACCGGCCCACTCGGCCAGGGTGACCCGGATCCGCTTGGGGTCGACGTAGGCGCCGGTGAACACCGAGGTGGTGATCGAGTCCAGCCACGCCTGCGCGTCGGGCCTTCTTCTCGAAGTGCCGCGCGTGCTCCTTGCCCGCCGCGTCGCGGTAGCGGGGCCGCCATCGTCCGTTGGGCCGGCGGGCGATGCTGACCACCGTCAGGTCCCCACGATGCGGCGGACGGGCGCCGCCGGCACCCGCCGATCGCGGCCGACAGCGGAGCGAACAATTGCAGCTGTCCGCAAGGAGTCCGCAGCAGAGCTATTTCCAGCCATTCCAGGCCAACGTCGGCCAATTACCACCAACAGTCTCGCCATCACCTCGCCGATGACGTTACCGCAGGTCAGCGGCGCGCGACAGTCCCTGAGCAGCAGCGATGCGCGGTCCGGAATGGATGCGGAATGGCGCCTTATTGCGGCTCCTAATCAGCGGGTTCGGGTTCGACTCCCTGATGGCGCACCCACTCCATTCCTATCCGCCCTCCGACCTGGGGTTACAGGCTCGGTGGGCACGCCCGCTGGACGTCGTGCGACGCCCACAGCCGCCGGAGTCCTCGCTCTTCACCGACAGCTCTCCCACCACCGCCGAGAGCCAGGGGTCGTCGAGGTGCTGGAGTGCGAGCTGTTCGCCCAGCAGCCCGGCGGACGCTCCACCACCCGACGCGAGGCCAAGCTCGCCGTCGTCGACTACCTCCAGAGCTTCTATACCTCCGCCAGAGGCCTCCACCCTCGGCCAGATCGCCGCCCCGGCGGCGTTCGAAGCACGGCACACTGGCACCACCGCGGTCTGAGCCTCAAGCCGCAGCAACCCGGTGTTCACGCAAGCGGGTCAACTCCAACCGTGCCTATTCTGCCGCGGTCGGCGGTGTGTCCTTCGTGAGCCGTGGGTGACTGGGCGGGCCACCATCGGGCGGTGAGCAGGTCCTCCAGCGGTCGGCGCGCCTCGGCTTCGATGCGGGCGGCACTGTCCGCCTCGCCCAGCCGGTCGGCGAGTGCGGACCGAGTGCGCGCCCAGATCGTCTCGTCAGTGGGGAAAACGGCCGCACCAACCGACCGGCGGATCCCTTCGGCCGCGCCGGCGAGGCGGGCTGCCCGCTTGGAGTTCCCGGCAGCCACGGCGACGGCAGCCAGCCCGTCCAGTGCCCGGGCGCTGGTCTCGCGGCTGTCGAGGGCGCGGCCCTGCTCCAGCGCCTCCCTCAGTACGCGGTCCGCCTCGTCCAAGTTCCCTCGCGCGATGTGTGCGAGACCGAGGTTCACCAGCGCGTTGTCGAGGACGATCTCTGTCGGGCACGTCCGGGCGACCGCGACGCTCTCCTCGAGCACCGGCACCGCCTCCTCGGGGTTGTCCCGGAGGAGCAGCGCCCCGCCCAGGAACAGCAGCGCGAAGGCGAGGCCCCACCGGTCGTCGAGCTGGCGGAAGTCCGCCACGGCGGCCGCGAGCATCGCTTCCCCCTCGGGGGGGTCGGCCGCTGCCACGAGCTGCCCGAGCGGGACCGCCGCCAGGGCGGCCGAGCGGCGGTCGCCGAGCGCACGGTGGAGCTCGACCGCCGTCCGCAGTGCGGGGAGGGCCCGGTCGTGGTCGCCCTGCCCAAAGCTCAGCATCCCGAGCACCAGCGACGCGTGGGCGCGTTCGGCCTCGGTGATGCCTGGGCCGCGCGCTAGCACCTCCTCCATCCACCCGATCCCGGGGCGGAAGAGGCCGTGGACCCACCAGAATCGCCACAGCGCGAGCCCGAGCTCGGTCGCCCCGTCCTCGGCGCCGCGGTCGAGGAACGTCCGCATCGCCGCGCCCAGGTTCCTGGACTCGATGACGTATCGGTCCAGCGCAGGCGGGTCCGCCCGGCCCGGCGCTGCCGGCTGGATCGTGAGCGCGAACGCGCGGAAGAAGGCGGCGTGGGCCGCGCGGATCCGATCGGCCTCCCCGCTCGCCTCCAACCGCTCCACGGCGAACTCGCGGACGGTGTCCAGCAGGCTGAACCGCGGTTCCCCGGAGTCCGGGGCCCCCACTCGGATCAGGCTCTTGTCCACCAGCGAGGCCACCGCGCCGAGCACGTCGGGCACCCGCTCGTCGGCGCACACCGCCTCGGCGGCGGGCAGTGTGAAGCCGCCGACGAAGACGGCCAGCCGGACAAAGGCGACCTTGTCCTCGGCGTCGAGCAGGTCGTAGCTCCACTCCACCGTCCGGCGCAGGGTGTGCTGCCGTTCCGGCAGGTCGCGTGGTCCCCCGGTCAGCATGGCGAACCGGGAGTCCAGCCGGCGCAGCAGCTCAACCGGGTCGAGCAGCCGCACCCGGGCGGCCGCCAGCTCGATCGCCAGCGGAAGCCCCTCAAGCCGACGGCAGATCTCGGCGACCGCCCGCAGCTGCGGCACGTCCAGGGGGACATCGGCCCGGACCGCCCGGGCGCGATCGAGGAACAACTGCACCGCCTCGGCCCGGGCCAGCACCTTGACCGACTCGGTAGCCCCGCCCGTCTGCAGCGGAGGGACGGTGACCACGTGCTCGCCGGTGAGATGGAGGACCTCCCGGCTGGTGGCGAGCACGGTGAGTTCCGCGGCGGCACCGAGCAGCTGCGTGACCAGCGGCGTTGCGCCGGCGACCTGCTCCAGGTTGTCGAGGATCAACAGCATCCGCCGTGGTGCCAGAAACGCGGCGAGAGCGTCCTGCGGCGACCGGCCACCCCCGTCCGGCAGGCCGAGAGCGGTCGCCATGGCGGACGGCACCAGGTCGGGCGAGCGCACGGTCTCCAGCGGTACGGCCGCGACGCCGTCCGGGAATGCCTCCTGCAGCCCCGCTGCAACCTGCAGCGCCAGGCGGGTCTTGCCGATGCCACCGGGCCCGACGAGGGTCACCAGGCGCGTGGCGGGATCGGTCAGCAGCTCCCGCAGCCACGCCACCTCACGTTGCCGGCCGACGAACGAGCTGGTCGGAGCCGACAGCCGCCACCGCGGACCGGGCGCGCCGCCCGCCGTCACCTCCGGGACCTCGAACCGCTCACTCAACAGCAGGGCGAGGTCGTCGGCGACCAGGGTGGCGAGCTCCTCGGCGGTCTGGAAGCTGCGGTAGGACAGCCTGTCGGACCCGATCCGGTCGATCATCGCTGCCAGCCTCGGGTCCCGGTTGGGCGCCGGCGCCTTCAAGTACACGAGCTTCGGCATGTCCTTCGCGGCGACGTACTCGTCCTCCAGCCCGGACAGCTCCTGCCCGGGAGCCACCCAGCCGTACGACTGCCAGTAGACGCCGACGAACACGTGGCTCTGCTGCAAGTAGGCGAGGTACAGCTCGCGCGGCGGGTGGGGTCGAGCGCCCAGCTCGAAGAGCACTGGCGTGAACCGCAGCCGCTCGACGGCGGCCTGCACCGCTCCGCGCTCGGCGGCCAGCTCCTCCATGGTCGAGCTGATGAAGACCCGGAGCCGCTGGTCCGGGGTCTGGATGAGCACAGCGGTCCTCCCTCGGACGGGTCAGGCGGTCAGAATCGCCGCGAGGCCCGCGACTCGGTCGACAGCACGTCGGCGCCCTCACGGAGAGCCGACGAGGTGGGGTCGGTCGCGCCGTTGTCGGAACCCATGCCGATGCCGTCCACCTCCTCCTCATCCGGAAGCACGGAGAACGTGTGCCGGATGATGCTCCGGCTGTCCCAGACACGTCACCCCTGGACTCCCCCGCGGGTCGCGCAGCAGTCGTAGAGGCGCGGTGGACAACCGGGCCGATCGCTCATGGCTCAGAGTCAGAGCTTGTCCTACGTGGTGATGCTCTCGTAGCGGGTGTGGGAGTCGCGGTGAGGCGAGGAGTGCGGCCGTGGTACACCACCTTGGCGGACGCGGCTGCTCGATGGGGTCAAGTCCACCGTCTGAGCTGTGCTCACAGGCTCGGTGGGCACCGGAGGACTGCAGATGGTCGGCAGGTCGTGGGGTGAGCGAGGTCGCAGGACAGCTCGAGAGGCGAGATGCGGAACCCCTCACACGTGGGGCTGTCGGCCCACCATCTCGGAGATCCACATGGGCGCGAACGGGGACGTGCAGTTCGGGGGCGTCGGGTAGTCCTTGAGCACTTCCAAGCGCTCACCGATGTCGATCGCCCTGGCGCGGTGCTCGGCGTGCTCGATCCCGATCTGGGCGAGGCAGTGGTTCATCGCCCACTGCAAGCGGTCCGGGGCGTCCTTCATCTCTGCCTCGATGACGTCGAGAAGTCCTGGGAGGTCGAGGCCTTCGGGCTGCCTCGCCACTCGTTCGGTGGTCAGCGCCCAGCCGGCACTCGCGACCACCGGGTCGGGGTCGGCGGACCAGGCCAGGCGAAGCTCTTCGCAGTTCGGGTTCTTCTTGACCACGTAGTTCACGAGCCAGTCGTGCACCTTGGGGGTTCGTGCGCGACGCAGCATGGTGTCCAACTCGTCCCGCTCGAACGCCTTCGGCCGGCAGATCAGGATCGCCAGCAGTCGCGCGGCGGTGTCATCGGTCTCCCACAGCCCGCGCGCGAGTTCCTGCTGGGTCTTCAGCCGCTTGGCGAGCGCGCGCAGCTTGCTGAGGTTCACGCCGTGGTCGTCACCGTGCTTGGCGTTCACCTCCCGGATCCTGGGGTCCTCGAGCTCGGCCAGCTCGGCCATCACCTCGGCCACCGTCGCCCCGGTCACCACCGAATGAGCCATCTCAGCCTCCTGTGCACCACGTGGAGTATCCAGTCCACGACGACGGTCCGGGTCTCCTGTGCAGGTCCCGCCGGGAGATGCTCGTGCAAGCGGTGGATGATCCGGGTGCGACGAGCCCTGTCGGCTGACAGCCTGCGCCAGCCGCCCGTCCGCGCGTTCCCGGGCACGTGGTGAGTGACCCGTGCGGCGCCTCCGGGCGGTCGATCACGCCCCTGCTGACCGCCGATGAGCGCGAGCCCGCGGTGCTGGCCGCTCTGGGCCGCGGCGGCCTGCGCCCCGAGACCGCCCGGCTGGCCGAGGCGCTGACCGGCCGGTCCACCGAACACCACGCCCTCGTGCTGACCCGATGCTCGACCGGATCGACACGACCACCACCGACGTCGCCACCGTCCAGACCCACATCGACACCCAGTCCAGGGGCTCCCCTCCCGGGCGGAGCCGCTGCATCGTCCCCGGGCCGGCCGACGGTGCGCTGGTGCGCGGTTCCGCCGGCCGCGGAACCGCGCACCAGCGCACACGGTCGGCCCGCGGCCGCGCCGCCGCGCTCCGGCGGGGCCGCTCAACCGCCGTCCCACCACCGGGCGGCGGCCTCGGCGGGCGTCAGGCCGTCGAGCTCCACGGCGCGGTTGAGCTCCACGAGGGCTTGGGTGGTCAGCCGGGCGCTGACCGCGTCGAACGCCGGCTCGAGACGCTCGTAGCGCTCGAGAACGTCGGTGCGCACCAGGGGGACGACGTTCTCGTGCGGCTGGAGTCCCCGGTCGTCGGCCAGCAGCACGATCGGCGCGACCGCCAGCCGGGCGGCGGTCGTCTCGACCAGGCCGACGTCGATCCGGCCCGAGACCAGCGCCTCGACGGTCGCCACCCGCGAGGGCATCGCCTCGACCTCGCCGAACTCCAGGCCGTAGACCTCCCGCAGACCCTGCAGGCAGAACGGCCGCTCCGGGCACTCCGGGGGGCCGCCGAACCGGAGCTGCGGGGCGAGCGGGGCGAGGTCCGACAGCCGCTGGACGCCGTGCGCCTCCGCGAAGGACCGGGCGACGGCGAAGCCGTTCTGGTCCTCGGCAGCGGCGGCCCGGAGCACCGTCACGCCGTGCGCCCCGAGGGTGAGCCGCAGCGCGGCGTGCAGCTCGCCCGGCGAGCGCTCCCCGGGCTCGGTCTGCGGACGGGCGAACGCGAGCGCCGTGCCGAGGTAGTCGATGACGGCGTGGACCACGCCCTGCTGCAGGGCCGGCGCGACGACCTCCCGCGTGCCGATGCCGTGGTCGACCACGACGGGCACGCCGTCCCGCCGGGCGGCCTCGGCGTACACCTCGGCCAGGATCTGGTTCTCCTGGAAGTCGTAGGACGCGATCAGCACGGTCTCGGTCGTCGGCTCCGTCGCCGGGGACGGCTCCGCCGCCGTGCTGCCGCAGGCGGTCCCCAGCGTCGTCACCAGGAGGAGCGCGAGCGCGCCGGCCAGCCGGGCGCGGGAAGGTCGCACGGCGCCTCCTCCCCCATGCCGGGGTGTGCCTCCGCGCAACGTAGCCGCATCCGGGACCAAAGGGGATGGTCGCGCGCCGCCCCGGGGAGGACCCTTCCACGGCATGGCGTCCCTGCCGCAGGTGCCGCTCCAGGCGGCCTCCCCGCGACCAGGCGTCCGGCCGGCGCCCCAGGCCATCGCGCGCGTGCGGCGGCGTCGTCGCCCCTCCGGGGAGCCCCCACCGCTGCCCCGCCACCTCGCCGCGTCGGGAAAGTGGTGGCTGGGCCTGAGCGCCGCGGTCGTCCTGCTGTGGACCGTCGGGGTCGTGACCGGCAGCATCGCGGTGGTCGACCTGGTCGACACCCGCGTGCTGCAGGCGATCAGCGAGGTGCGCTCGCCCGGCCTCACCCGGGTCGCCGAGGTCGCCGGCGGGCTCGCGACCCCGGCCGCGGTCAGGACCCTCTGGCTGGTCACCGTCGTGGTCCTCGTGGCGTCCCGGCGGTGGCGCCACCTGCTGGTGTGGCTGGGGGTCTGCCTGCTGGTGCCCACCCTCTCCGCCGAAGCCGCCGCCACGCTGCAGCGACCCCGGCCCTACGGGGTGGAGATCCTCGGGCCGTGGTCGGGCTTCGCCATGCCGTCGGTGCCGATGACCGTGCTCACGGCCTCCCTGGTCAGCGCCGTCTACGCCCTGGTCCCGGCCGGGCGGTGGCGGACGGTCGGCAAGTGGGTCGTCGTCACCGTGCTCGCGGGCACCGCGGCGTCCCGGCTGTACCTGGCGCAGGACCACCCCACCGACGTGCTCGCCGGCGTGGTCCTCGGCGTGGCGGCGCCGCTGGCGGCGTTCCGGCTGCTCACGCCGAACGAGGTGTACCCGGTGCGGTACAGCCGCGGCAGCCCGGCCCACCTGGACGTGACCGGCGGCCGCGGCCGGGCGATCGTCCGCGCCCTGCAGGACCAGCTCGGGTTGGTCGCCACGCAGGTCACCCCGTTCGGCCTGGCCGGGTCCGGTGGCTCCACCCCGCTGAGGATCACGGTCAAGGCCGACCCGGGGCACAGCGAGGGCGAGAGCTGGGTCTTCGGCAAGCTCTACGCGGCGACGCACCTGCGCTCGGACCGCTGGTTCAAGCTCGGCCGCACGCTGCTGTACGGCCGGCTCGAGGACGAGAAGCCCTACCACAGCGTCCGGCGCCTGGTGCAGTACGAGGACTACGTCCTCCGCCTGCTGTGGGACGCCGGGCTGCCCGTGCCGCACCCGATGGGGATCGTGGAGATCACCCCGGAGCGCGAGTACCTGCTCGTCGCCGAGTTCCTCGCCGGTGGGCGGGAGATCGGCGACCCCGACGTTGTCGTCGACGACGGGGTCATCGACCAGGGCCTGTCCGTGGTGCGCCGGATGTGGGAGATCGGGGTGGCGCACCGCGACGTCAAGCCGGCCAACGTGCTGGTCCGCGACGGGACGCTGTTCCTCATCGACTCGGCGTTCGCGGAGGTGCGGCCCAGCCCGTGGCGGCAGGCGGTCGACCTCGCCAACATGATGCTGGTCCTGGCCCTGCGCACCGACGTGGCACGGGTGTACCGCCGCGCCCGGCTGCACTTCTCCGACGAGGAGATCGCGGAGGCGTTCGCCGCGACCCGCGGGCTGACCATGCCCAGCCAGCTGCGGCGGATGCTGCGGCAGCAGGGCCGGGACCTGCACGCGGAGTTCCTCCGGCTGCTGCCCTACCGGCTGCCAGCGGTGCGGATCCAGCGCTGGTCCATGCGACGCGTGGGCCTGACCGCGGCGACCCTGCTGCTCCTGGCGCTGGCTTGCCGCCTCGCCGTCGACCTGGTCATGTGGTCCCCGCTGTGAGGCCCCGGTGGCTGTCCCCCGCAGCGGCCCTCGCGGCCGCCCTGCTGGCCGGGTGCGCGGCGCCGGCGTCCCTGGGCAGCGACGAGCTGGCCTGCCGGGCGGGGGACGACGGCGAGCCTGCCCGCGGGGTGGTCCTCATGGCGCAGGCGGTGCCCTCCGCGTCCTGGCTGCCGTGCCTGGACGCCGTCCCCCTGGGCTGGCGCCTGGCCGAGGTCGAGGTCCGCGACGGCTCCGGCGGGTTCTGGCTGGACTCCGACCGGGACGGCGTCCGGGCCATCGAGGCGCGGCTGACCGAGGCCTGCAACACTCGGGGCGCCACCGAGATCCCGAGCGACCGGGAGGGGCTGCGCCGCCTGGAACTGGTGACCCAGGTCCACCCGCAGTACGTTGGCACCCGGTTCTACGTCTTCGACGGCGGGTGCCTGGCGATGGTCTTCCGGCTCGACGGCGACTACCGCGCGGAGCCCCTGGCGGTGGCCACCGAGAGCATCGACGTGGTCCGCCGCGCGGACGTGGCGGCGCACGTGCACGAGGAGAGCGGCGGCCGGCTGCACCTCGACGGCCCCGCGGCGGAGGACGGGGCGCCGTGACCGCCGCAGCACCGGTCGCCGGGGAGCGACGCCGGCGGCCACCGTGGCGCAGGGCGCTGGGGCCACTGCTGTCGGTCGCGCTCGTCGTCGCCGTCTTCGCGTGGTTCCTGCCGCAGTTCACCAGCCTGTCCGACGTCTGGGCCACCGTCGCGGGCATGACGGCCGTCGAGGTCGTCGTCCTCCTGCTGGTCGCGACGTGGAACCTCGCCACCTACCAGTTCGTGATGGTCGCGACGATGCCGGGGCTGACGCTGCGGCAGGCGACGGTGTCGAGCCTGACCACGACGGCGGTGTCCAACACGGTGGTCGGCGGCGCGGCCCTCGCCCTGGGGCTGACCTACGGGATGAACTCCTCGTGGGGCTTCTCCCGGTCCCGCACGTCGGTGTCCCTGCTCGTCTCGGGGCTGTGGAACAACTTCGTCAAGCTCGGGACGCCGGTGCTCGCGCTGGCCCTGCTCGCGTTCACCGCCCCGCCGACCGCCGGCCGGCTGGCCGCCGGCCTGGCCGGTGTGGCCGGACTGGCCGCCGCCGTGGTGGTCCTCGGCCTGCTGCTGCGCAGCCGCGAGAGCGCCGCCCGCATCGGGACGGTCGCCGGTCGGGCCGTCTCGGCGCTGCTGCGCATCGTGCACCGCCCCCCGGTGCAGGGCTGGGAGCGAGCCACGAGCCGGTTCCGCGACCGCACCGCGCTGCTGCTGCACGCCCGCTGGCACTGGATCACACTGGCCACCCTCGTCAGCCACCTCTCGCTGTTCCTCGTCCTGCTGCTCGCACTGCGGTTCGCCGGGGTGAGCGGCAGCGAGGTCGGGTGGACCGAGGTGCTGGCCGTGTTCGCCTTCGCCCGGCTGCTGACCGCCGTCCCGTTCACCCCGGGCGGGCTCGGCGTGGTCGAGCTGGCCCTGATCACCGGGCTGTCCGCGGCCGGCGGGGCGCGCGCCTCGGTCGCCGCGGCGGTCCTGGTCTACCGCGCCCTGACCTACGTCCTGCCGATCCCGCTCGGCCTGGCCACCTACGTGTTCTGGCGGCGGAACCGGTCGTGGCGAAGGACGCCGAACTCCGCGCCGCGCACGGAGCTGGTCCCGGAGACGGCCTGACGGCCCCGTGGCCGAGGCGCCGGGACCGAAGGCGCCTGGTGCACCGCGGCGCCGGCCGCTGCCGGGTCGAGGACCTCGCCGCGCACGTCGGCTGGAGCCGTCGGCACCCGAGCGAGCAGTTCCGGCTGGCCACCGCCTCCCGCCCGAGCAGGCGGAGCGGGTCGCCCGCTCCGAACCCACCCGCCGACTGCAGCGTCGGCACGTGGCCGCGCGGGGAGTCCCCGTTCCTCCGGGACACCGACGTGGCCGCCGGGGAGCCGGCCGGGCTCACCCCGCCCTGTCATCCGACCGCTCCGCCGCCGCGGCGACGTCCGCTCCCGCGGTCCGGGACACCGACCGCAGCTGAGCCCAGTCGCCGCGCCAGCCCAGCGCGTGCAGCGCCAGGTCCGCGGTGCGCACCGGCTGGTCGGGCGAACCGAGGCCGTCGGCGCGCAGGTTGGGCAGGGTCTCGGTCAGCCGGAAGACGACGTCGTCGTCGGGGTCCGCGGTCAGGACGTCGGGCGCTGGCGGGGGCAGGTCGGCCACCACCGCCCGCGAGAGCTCCCGGTAGCGGTTCCGGAGGTCGTCGCGTGCGCGGTGGAACCGGGCGAAGCGCTCGGTCCGCACCTCCGGCAGGAGGTACAGGATCCCCAGGTTCCACGGGCCGTCCCACAGCTGTCGGGAGTCCAGGAGTGTGAGCGCGTGCAGCCGGACGGCGGGGCGGAGGGTCATCCGCATCAAGTGCGCGCAGGCGCTCAGCGGCCGGGTCACCGTGCCGCTGAGCAGGACCTCCAGGATGTCGTCCTTGGTGCGGAAGTAGTGGTAGAGCGAGGCCTGCCGGATGCCCACCGCCTCGGCGATCCGGCGGGTCGAGGTGGCGGCGTAGCCCCGGGTGGTGAACAGCTCCCCTGCGGCGTCCAGCACCTCCTCGCGGGCGGTGTGCCCGGGACGTCTGCGGTCCTCGAGCCGGGGGCGGCCGGCGGTGCGCACGGACCCGATCGTGCCAGGCAGGACCGCCGGGGCCCCTGCCGCGCGCACCGCCGCCGCGACCGGCCTCAGCGGGTGGCCGCGAGGTCGGGTGCGACCGGCACCGGCAGCACGGCCGGCTCGTCGGCGGGGGTGCGGCGCCGGCTGGCTGCCGCGACCGCCACGTAGGCCACCAGCGAGGCCGTACCGGCCCATATCGTCGACCAGCCGTCCACGGCCGAGGTCACCACGTCGTTCGGGACGTACAGCAGCGTGTTGTCGACCCCGTAGATCGTCGGCGTGAGGACGAAGGACGCCAGGCGCACTCCGATGCCCACCACGATCGCCGCCACGGCGGCGGGGGCCCCGCCGCGCCGCCAGTACAGCCCCAGGACGAAGGGGACGACGAGGCTGGCGAGCAGCAGGTCGAAGGCGAGGGTCAGCAGGATGCCGGTCTGCGGCACGCGCAGCGCCACCAGCGCGGCCAGCGCGGCCATCGGCAGGGTCGCCAGCCGGGTGGCACGGAGGATGCGCGGTGTCATCACCGGGGCGTGCGCGTCGACCCGGAGCACGTTGCGCACCAGCACCGACGCGGTGCTGAGCAGGACCCCGCTGACCGTCGTCACCGTGGCCGCCAGCAGGCCGGAGATCACGATGACGGCCAGCCACACCGGGGCGTGGTCGCCGAGCAGCGTGTAGAGGATCGGCCCGTCGGCGGCGGCGTCCCCCACGACGCTCACGGCGGCGACCGCGACGAACGACAGCGGCAGGCAGAACAGCAGGATGCCGGTCGCGGCGGAGAAGCAGGCCCGCTGCGCCGTCCCGGGGCTGCGGGAGGAGAACACCCGCTGCATGAGGTCGATCGCCACGAGGTTGCCCAGCCCGAGCGCGATGATCGTCGCCCAGTTGACCACCGCACCGGAGTCGGCGGAGGTGAGCTGCTCCAGGTGACCGGCGCCGAGCCCCTCGGGGGCCGCGAGCCCGTGCGTGGTGGCCATCCACACGACCAGCGCGACGACGCCGACGACGTTGATGGCGACCTGAGCGACACCCGTGTAGACGCTGGCGAACATCCCGCCGGTGATCGTGTACAGCAGGGCCAGCGGGACGGTGAGCAGGATGCCGACGGTGTAGCTGACGCCGAGGAACCGCTCGAGCAGGAAGCCGAGCGCGACCAGGTTGCCGGCCAGCAGGATCGCGAAGCTGCCGACGGTGAGCACCGACGCGGACAACTCCACGCCGCGGCCGAACCGCGCGCGGAAGTACTCCGGCAGCGTGACGACGCCGGCCTGGTGCATCCGCCGCGCGAAGAACAGCCCCATGAGGAGCAGGCACAGGGCCAACCCGATCGGCAGGGCCGCGCCGGCCCAGAACCCGAACGACGCGGCCAGGTCGGCGTTGCCGAGGGTGGCGTTCGAGTCGACGGCCTGGGAGACGAGCACGGCGCCCACCAGCCCGGCGGACAGGCTGCGGCCGGCGACCAGGTAGTTGGTCGTGTCGCCGCGGACTCTCCGGACGGAGACGAGGCCGCTGGCCGTGAGGACGAGCATGCACAGACCGACACCGGCAACGAGCATGGCGGGACTCCAGGACGGGAGGGGATGGGGGAGGCGGTGCGGAGTCCCGGCGCCGTTGCCGGGGTGGGAGGAGCGGTCAGACGGGCTGCCGCGCCTCCTGGCCGAAGGAGGACAGCGGACGCGCGCCCTCGGGCAGGGAGATGGCGCCGGCGGCGAGCCGCTCCCTCAGGTAGCGGAAGCTCTGCGCGGTCTGCGCGAAGACGTGCTCCCCGGCGACCAGCGGCTCCATCGGGGGCCGCCCCTCCCGGACGAAGCCGTCCAGGGGGGCGACCGGGGTGTCGTAGTCGACGGTGAAGAACAGCGGGAACGACCAGCGCTCCTCGGAGACCTTCCGCACCCGGTGGGTCGTCGCGACGAACACGCCGTTGGTCCAGGCCTCCAGCAGGTCACCGGTGTTGAGCACGAAGGCGTCCTCGACGAGCGGGACGTCGAGCCAGGTCCCGCTCGAGTTCATGACCTGCAGCCCGGGCGCGGTGGGCCGCAGCAGGGTGAAGCACTCGTAGTCGGTGTGCGCGCCGATGCCCGGCCGGTCGGCGGCCGAGGCGTCGTACGGGTAGTGGATGAGCCGCAGCTGCGACGGCGGCGTCGTGACGTGCCGGTCGAAGCGGTCCGGGGCCTCTCCCAGCGCCACGGCGAAGGCGCGCAGCACGGTGCGGGAGAGCCCGAAGACCGCGTCGTACCAGGCGGTCACCGCCTCGCGGAAGCCCGGCAGGTCCGGCCACTGGTTCGGGCCCAGCAGCGGGTTGCCGGCCAGGTACCGGGGGTCGTCGGCGGGCAGGTCGATCGAGAGGTCGAAGGCCTCCTTGAGGTCCGGCGTCGCGCCGGCGAACACCTCCTCGCCGATCGGTACGTACCCGCGGTGGTTGGTGGAGCGGGCGATGTGGACGCGCATCTTCTCCTCGAGCGGCAGCGCGAAGAACCGCTCGGTGGCGTCCAGCAGCCCGTCGAAGAGCGACGGGTCGATGCCGTGGCCGACCAGCTGCGCGAAGCCGACGGAGCGGGCGGCGTCGCCCAGCTCGCGGACCGCGTCGGCGTAGCCGGGACCGCCCTCGTGGCGCAGGGCGGCGATGTCCAGGACGGGGACCTCGGTGAATGCCTCGGGCACGGGAGTGCTCCTCTCAGGGGTGGGTGGGGTCGGTCAGCCAGCGGCGTCGCACCGGGCGGCCGGCCACGCTCAGGTCCGCGACGGTCAGGGAGGTGCCGCGCTCGCGCCGCGGCTGCAGGCGGCAGCCGACGCGGGCGGGCAGGGTCGAGGAGGTGATCCGCCAGTCGCCGTCGGCCACGACGCCGAGGGATACCTCCAGGTCCAGCAGCTGCCGGGCGGTCACGAGGTCGCTGTCGGCCACCAGGTCCCGCAGCGCGGACCCCGGCGGCAGCGGCGCCGCCCGGTCGCGGACGTAGCCGAAGTGGTCGCCCAGCCGCAGCAGGAAGCCGGCGCGGCCGTCCTCGCCGCGCAGCTCCAGCTCCAGCCGCGGCGTGCGCGCCGGCGGGGTGTCGTCGGCCCAGCGCTCGACGTACTCGCGGCCGACCCCGGTCTCGACGAGCACGTCGCCGTCGAGGGCCAGCCGGCCGGCGTCGGGCAGCGCGGCGGGCGGGTGCAGGTCGACCACCCGGGTCCAGGTCCACACGTCACCGTCCTGCCGGAGCCGGCCGGCGAAGGCCTCCTGCTCCGTGAGCGCCAGCAGCTGCTCCCGGGTCAGCTCGGGGAGCGGCCCGCCGGTCGCGGCCAGGCCGGCGGGCCGCCGCAGGTCGCAGTACCAGGTGCCCAGCTGGAGCCAGGAGACGTCGGTGGTGGTGTCCGGGGGCGAACCGGCCGCCCAGACGCCCTCCCGTCGCCACACCCGGTCGGCCACCGCCGCCCGGTCGACGCCGGCGAGGGTGCAACCGGTCATGCGTCCACCAGCGACGCCCGCTGGGCGGTCGGCCAGTCGCCGTGCTCGCTGATGTCGACGCCGCCCTGCCAGGCCTCGAGGCTGCAGCCGAACCCGACGGCCGCCGACCCGTCGGCCAGCTCGACCCGCCCCAGGTGCATCGGGGCCGGCAGCGCGGCGAGGAAGTCGCCCAGCCCGGCGGTGGGCACCAGCCAGAGCTGGCCGCCGATCGACACCCCGGCCTCCCGGCCGACCCGGGCCAGGCCCGGTTTCGCCGGCACGGTGTCCAGCCGGGCCAGCCGGTAGGCCGGCGCCGTGGCGGCCGGCCCGAGCCAGCGGGCGCCGCGGTCGTCGAGCTCGCCGTCCAGCGGCTGACCGCGGAGGTGCGCGCCCACCACGAACAGCCGGGTCGCGTCCGCACCGGCCCGCGCAGGCCAGGGCAGGTCGGCGGCCGTGCCCGCCGCGGCCGCACCGGGACGGGCCACCGTCGCGGTCGGCAGCTGCACCAGCCGGGCCAGGTCGAGGGCGACGGCGTCCGCACCGGCGCGGGCCAGCACGGAGACGCCGAACTCCAGGTCCTCGCCGTCCTCGTCGCGGACGGTGCCCGACGGCACGGCGACCGCGCACATGTCCAGGAGGTTGCAGGAGTTGGTGTAGGTGCCCAGGCGGGAGTTGACCCGCACCGGGTCGGCGGCCACCTCGGCGAGCGTCGGGTGGTCGGTGGTGGTGGGCAGCAGCAGTGCGTCGAACCCGGCCAGCTCTGCCATCACGGCGGTGGTCAGCTCGGCCAGCCGCTCCCGGTCGGCCAGCAGCCGGGTGGCCGGCACCGTCCCGGCCGCGGCGATGATCGCCCCCACGGTGGGGTCGACCTCGTCCCGGTGCCCGTCCACGAAGCCGCCCACCGCGGCGTGCCGCTCAGCGACCAGCCCTCCGTCGTAGAGCAGCCGGGCCACCTCCAGGAACGGGGTGAGGTCGATCGCCTCGACCGTCACGCCGTGCGCGGCGAGGCGCTCGGCGGCCGCCCGGACGGCGCCCTGCCGGGCCGGGGAGAGGGCCGGCAGCTCGCGCGGGACGGCGACCCGCGCACCCGGCCGGGCGGCCAGCGGGGTCGCCGCCGGCCACGGGCGGGCACCTCCGGCCATCACGGCCATCGCCGCGTCCGCGGTGTCGAGGTCGCGGGCGAAGACGGTCACGCAGTCGTAGGAGCGGCAGGCCGGGACGACGCCCTGGGTCGGGACGACGCCCACGGTCGGCTTGATGCCCACCAGGCCCTGCAGCGCGGCCGGCACCCGGCCGGAGCCGGCGGTGTCGGTGCCCACGCCGAGGTCGACCAGGCCGAGGGCGACCGCCACGGCGGAGCCGGAGCTCGAGCCGCCGGAGATCCGGTCGGGCCGGCGGGCGTCGCGGACGGCGCCGTACGGGCTGCGGGTGCCGACCAGACCGGTGGCGAACTGGTCGAGGTTGGTGGTGCCCACCACCACCACCCCTGCCCGGCGCAGCCGCTCGACCACCGGGGCGTCCGCCGGCGCCGGCCGGTCGGCGAAGGACGGGCAGCCTGCGGTCGTGGGGAGACCGGCCACGTCGACGTTGTTCTTCACCGCGGCGACCAGCCCCGCCAGCGGCAGGGCGGCCCCGCCGGCGACGGCCGCGTCCACCGCAGCCGCCTCGGCCAGCAGGTCGGCCTCGGGCCGCAGGTGGACCCAGATCTCCGGGCGGTCGACCTCGGCGATGGCACTGAGCGCCGCACGGACCCGCTCGGTGGCGCTCACGCCGCGACCTCCGCCGGCTCGTGGTCCCCGGCGAGCACCACGAGCGGGGTGCCCGCGGCGACCTGGGTGCCCGCACCGATGAGGACATGGGTGACCACGCCGTCGGAGGGGGCGGTCACGACCGTCTCCATCTTCATGGCCTCCAGCGCGAGTAGCGGCTGGCCCGCGGTGACCTCGTCCCCCACGGCGACGTCGACCCGCCAGACGTTGCTCACGAACGGCGCGTCGATGCGGTGGGCACCCTCGGGGAGGGCGAGCTCCCCGGCCGGTTCCGCGGCCGCGCGGGTCTCGGCCCGCCGGGCCCGGTCGAACTCCCCGGCCGCGGCCCAGGCCGCGCGCTCGGTGTCGAACGCGGCCGTCTGCCGGGCGCGGAACGCGGCGATCGAGTCGGAGTTCCCGGCCAGGAACCGCTCGTGCTCGGCGAGGGAGAATGTGCCGTCGGTGACGTCGACCGAGCCGCGGCCGGCGGCGAGGTCGGCACGCAGGTCGAGCAGCTCCTCCGGGCTGACCGGGTACCAGGAGATCCGGTCGAAGAAGCGCAGCAGCCACGGGCTGCCCGGCTCGAACGGCGCGGTGTGCCGGTACCGGCTCCACACCTGGGTGGTGCGGCCCACGAACTGGTAGCCGCCGGGGCCCTCCATGCCGTAGATGCACAGGTAGGCCCCGCCGATGCCCACCGAGTTCTCCGCGGTCCAGGTGCGCGCCGGGTTGTACTTCGTGGTGACCAGCCGGTGCCGCGGGTCCAGCGGAGTGGCCACCGGGGCGCCCAGGTAGACGTCGCCCAGGCCGAGCGTGAGGTACTCGGCCGAGAAGACCGTCGCCATCACGTCGTCGGTGCCGGCCAGGCCGTTCACCCGGCGGATGAACTCGATGTTCGACGGGCACCAGGGGGCGTCGTCCCGGACCCCGGACGTGTAGCGGGCGATGGCCTCGCGGGTCGCCGGATCGTCCCAGGAGAGCGGCAGTCGCACCGAGCGGCTGGGCACGGCGAGCTCGGACGTCGCGGGCAGCTCCCGCTCGACCTCCGCCAGCAGGCCCATCAGCCGGGACGTCGGCAGGACGTCGGGGTCGACGTGCACCTGCAGCGAGCGGATGCCCGGGGTCAGGTCGACGATCCCGCCGACCTCCCCGGCCCGCTGCAGCTCCGCCAGGCGGGTGTGCAGCGCGTGCACCCGGGCGCGCAGGGCGAGGTCCAGCACGATCTCGCCGTACTCGACCAGGACGTTGTCGTCGCCGCTGCGCCGGTAGGTCACCGACGGGGCGCCGTCCACCGCGGGGCAGCGGGCCAGCACGCCGTCGTCGCCGTCCCCGCCGGTGCTGCGCACGAGCGGAGAGGCGGCCCGCCGTACGGGGGAGAGGTCCGCCCGCGACGGCGCGTCCGCGGCGCGGACCGGGACGAAGCGGACGGTGTCGCCGGGTCGCAGCTGCCCGAGCTTCCAGCGGTCGGCGGCGACGACAGTCACCGGGCAGACGAAGCCGCCCAGGCTGGGCCCGTCGGGACCGAGCAGGATGGGGGTGTCCCCGGTGAAGTCCAGCGCGCCGATCGAGTAGGCGTTGTCGTGGATGTTCGAGGGGTGCAGCCCCGCCTCGCCGCCGTCGGGCCGGGCCCAGGTCGGCTGCGGCCCCTCCAGCCGCACACCGGTGCGGGCCGAGTTGAAGTGCACGGTGTAGGCGCTGGCGTAGAGGGTGGCGACGTCCTCGCGGGTGAAGAACTCCGGCGCCGCGTGCGGCCCCTCGGTGACTGCGAGCTGCCAGTCGGCCGGGATCGCCGGGCGCAGCTCCGCGGGCACCGCAGCGGCGTCGGCCGGCTCGGCCGCGGGCACGGTTCGCAGCACGTCACCGGGTCGCAGTGCACGGCCGCCGTGCCCGCCGAACTGGCCGAGGGTGAAGGTGGCGGCGCTGCCCAGGTAGGCGGGCACGTCGAGGCCGCCGGCGAAGAGCAGGTAACTGCGCAGCCCGGTGCCCTCTGCGGCGCCCACGTCCAGCAGCCCACCGGCCGGCACCCGCACCGGCTCCCACATCGGCACCCGGACGCCGTCCACGGTCACGGCGACCTCGGCCCCGGTCACGCACACCGTCGTCGGGTGGGTGAAGCGCAGCGCCGGGCCCGTGGCGGTGCACTCCAGGCCGGGCACCCCCTCGGGGTTGCCGAGGGCCCGGTTGCCGAGCCGGAACGACAGGTCGTCCATCGGGCCGCTCGGGGGGACGCCGACCTGCCACAGCCCCACCCGGCCGGGTGCGTCCTGCACGGTGGTCATCAGGCCGGGCCGGTCCACGGTGATCCGCGGCCACGGGTCACCGACGTCGGCCAGCGTCGCGGTGCTGTGCGCGACCGCCCGGACGTCGAACCGGTCCGGGACCGCGGCCAGCAGGCCGAGGTTCACCTCGATGCCGTGCACCGTCGTGCCGGCGAGCGCGGCGGCGAGCCGGTCCAGGGCCTCGTCGCGGTCCGCGCCGGAGACGATGACCTTGGCCAGCAGCGGGTCGTAGGCCGTCGACACCTCGGTGCCGCTCTCCACCCACGCGTCGACGCGCACGCCGTCGCCCTCGGGCAGCTCGACGGAGGTGAGCACGCCGGCACTGGGCTGGAAGTCCCGCGCCGGGTCCTCGGCGTACACCCGTGCCTCCACCGCATGCCCGCGGACCGGCACCGCGCCGGTGAGCCGGCCCGGCTCCAGGTGGGCGTCGAGCACGCCGGTGTCCCCCTGCGCCAGCCGCAGCATCCAGGCGACGAGGTCGATCCCGGTGACCGCCTCGGTCACCGGGTGCTCGACCTGCAGCCGGGCGTTGACCTCGAGGAAGGACGCCTCCTGCCGCCGCGGGTCGTAGACGAACTCCACCGTCCCGGCCGAGCGGTAGCCGACCGAGGCGGCCAGGGCGCGTGAGGACTCCTGCAGCCGCTCGCGCAGCTCCGGGGGCAGGCCCGGCGCCGGCGCCTCCTCGAGGACCTTCTGGTTGCGGCGCTGCAGGGAGCAGTCGCGGTCGCCGAGGGAGAGCACGCGACCGGCGCCGTCCCCGAAGACCTGCACCTCGACATGCCGCGCCTGCTCCACGTAGCGCTCGGCGAAGACGCCGGTGGCGCCGAAGCTGCGCTGGGCCTGCCGGGTGACCCGCTCGTAGGCGGCCCGCAGCTCCCCGGCGTCCCGGCAGACCTGCATGCCGATCCCGCCACCGCCACCGGTGGCCTTGAGCATCAGCGGGTAGCCGATCTCCTCGGCGGCGGCCAGCGCCGCCGGGGCGTCGGCCAGCAGGGCGGTCCCCGGGAAGATCGGCACGCCGGCGCTCTGGGCCGCGGCCCGGGCGGTGTGCTTGGTGCCGAAGACCCGCAGCTGCTCGGGCGTCGGCCCCACGAACACCAGCCCGGCCGCCTCGACGTCGGCGGCGAAGCCGGCGTCCTCGGAGAGGAACCCGTAACCGGGGTGGACCGCCCCGGCGCCGGTGCGCTCGGCGGCGTCGAGGACCGCCTCGGCGCGCAGGTAGCTCTGCTGCGGAGCGGCCGGGCCGATGCGGACGGCGTCGTCGGCCAGGTGCACGTGCGGGGCGCCGCGGTCGGCGTCGGAGAAGACGGCGACGGTCCGCAACCCGAGGGCCCGCGCGGAACGGATGATCCGGACGGCGATCTCGCCGCGGTTGGCGACCAGCAGGGTGTCGAAGCTCATGCCCCACCCCCCGGCCGCGTCACGACCATCCGCACGGGCGTGGGGTCGAAGGCGTTGCACGGGTTGTTGACCTGGGGGCAGTTGGAGACCAGCACGAGGGTGTCGACCTCGGCACGCACCGCGACCCGCTTCCCCGGTGCGGAGAGCCCGTCGACGATGCCCAGTGCGCCATCGGGGTCGACCGGCACGTTCATGAACCAGTTGATGTTGGACGCGAGGTCCTGCGCCGACAGCCCGTGCCGGGAGCCTTGAAGGAGGAAGTTCTCCATGCACCCGTGCTGGGCGCGGGTGTGCTGGCCGTAGCGCAGCGTGTTCGACTCCTTGGAGCAGGCGCCGCCGAGGGTGTCGTGGACGCCGACCTCGTCGGCCACGACGGTCATCAGCGGCTGCCCGGTGTCGGCACGCAGCACCGAGCCGGTCGTGAGCGAGATCCGGCCCTGGCGGCGGATGGTCTCCGGGGCGGAGTACCGGACCGCGGTGTCGGTCGCGGAGTAGAGCAGGCAGTCGACGGCCTGGTTGCCCGCGAGGTCGACGATGGTGAGCACGTCGCCGACGGCCACCACCGCCGACCACGGGGCCCGGGCGGGGACGTGCTCGTCGAGGACGACCCGCCCGGGGACGAGGGCGGCCGCGGTGCCGGGCACCAGGTCGGTCTCAGCAGTGACGGTCACAGCACTCCCCTGGCCTTCAGGTCGGCGTCGGTGTTGGCGATGGCCTGCAGGTGCTCAGGTCCGAGCGGGCCGACGAGCTCCCCCGCGGCGAGCGGTCCGAGTTCGTGGGCGGCGGGCCAGGCGCGCACCTCGAGCGCCGAGCAGGTGAACTCCGGTCGCGGGTCCAGGGGGTGCGCGGTGTCGGCCAGCAGCACGATCGCGTCGACGTGCAGCAGCAGGTCGATCGATGCGCCGGGGCCGGCGGAGCCCAGCCACTCGAAGGCGCCGTCCGCGTCGACCCGCACGCCCTGGAAGAAGGAGATCGACGGCGGCAGGTCCCGGACGCCCAGACCGTGCTTGAGCGCGCCGAGGGTGAGCAGCTCCCGCCCGGCGGGGGCGGCCGACTCCGGCGCGGACTCGCCGTAGCGGGCCTGGTTGCCCTCCCGGGTCGTGGTGCCGGTCAGGGCGTCGTGGCGCCCGGAGGTGTCGGCCACGACGGTCGCCAGCACCCGACCGAACCCGCTCAGCAGCGGGTGCCCGGCGCGCAGGTACGCCTGCCACGGCACCTTGACCGTGTCGGCGACGTTCAGCCGCTCGTGCGGTGCGTCGGCCCGGTGCAGCAGCACGTGCGCGCAGGCGTCCCCGACGGGGTCGGTGAGTCGCACCCGCGTGCCCCGGGCGAGGACGGCGGTGGTGTAGCCGCCGGGCGCGACCGTCTCGGACCACACCAGCGACTCGCGGGCGACCCCCTCGGGGGCGTCCGGCGCCGTCGCAGGCGGGACGTGCCGCATGAACCCGGCGACCTGGCCGTGCTGGGCGCGGGCGTGCGCCTTGGCGCCGGCGGTGGTCGCCGTGCCCGAGGCGCCGGTCCCCGGTGGCGACCCCGGACGGGCGGGGTGGGTGGTCGTCGTCACGTCGGCTCCCGTGGTGCGCGGTCCCAGGTCCCGGAGGACTTCCTGTCGATCGACAGTTTTCGGGGCCGCGCGCCCGGGCGGGTTCTCGCCGCGTTACAGATCCGGCGCCTCCGGTTAACTCCGCGTGCACGGTGTTTCTGTCGGGTGACAGGAACCCCACGGCGCACGGGGTCCGGCGCGCAGAGGGGCCCCGGCTTCCCGGAGGAGCGGCAGGATGGCCCCGGCCTGCGAGCGGGAGGAGGGCCGCACTCCGTGTCCCTGGTCAGCCACGCCGTCCCGGGCCCGTTGCGCCCGTTCGTGGCGGCGGCGCACGGCTACCGCGCCCCGGCGCTGCCGACGGGTCTGCACCGCGGGCTGCCGTCGCGGCACCTCACGCTGGTCGTGGAGCTGGCCGCACCGCTGCGGGTCAGCGGCACCGGTCCCGCCGTGGCCGCCCACGCCGTCGTCGGGGGCCTGCACACCCGGCCGGCCCTCATCGACGCCACCCGCCCCCAGGACGGCCTGCAGTACGCCCTCACCCCGCTCGCGGCCGGCGCCCTCCTCGGACTGCCCGCGGCCGAGCTCGCCGAACGCACCGTCCAGCTGGCCGACGTCCTCGGCCGGGCGACGGACCGGCTCGTCGACGACCTGGCCGCGGCCCCCGGCTGGTTTGAGCGCTTCGCCCGGCTCGACGCGGCGCTGCTCGACCGGCTCTCCGGCCGCGTCGCCCCGGTGCCGCCCGAGGTGCGGGAGGCCTGGCGGCTGGTGCACCGCAGCGCCGGCCGCTGCCGGGTGGAGGACCTCGCCGCGCACGTCGGCTGGAGCCGCCGGCACCTGAGCGAGCAGTTCCGGCTGGCCACCGGCCTCCCGCCCAAGCAGGCGGCGCGGATCGCCCGCTTCGAGGCCACCCGTCGGCTGCTGGTCGACCCGCAACGCCTCCCGCTGGCCGAGGTCGCCGCCCGGTGCGGCTATGCCGACCAGCCGCACCTGGCGCGGGAGTGGCGGGCGCTGGCGGGGTGCAGCGTCGGCACGTGGCTGCGCGAGGAGCTCCCGTTCGTCCAAGACGGCGCCCCGGTCGGGGGTGCACCCTCTCCGGCATGACCGATGCGACGACGACCACCGCGCCCGCTCCCACCGTCTGGCCGAGCGTCGGCTTCACCGACGTCGACGCCGGGATCCGCTTCCTCACCGAGGGGCTCGGGTTCACCGTCACGGCCTGCTACCGCGACGACGACGGCACCGTCGCGCACGCCGAGGCACGCTGGCCCGACGGCGGGGGCGTCATGTTCGGCTCCCGCGGCAAGCCCGGCGACTGGGGCGCCCTCGGCCCGCAGGGCGTCTACGTCGTCGCGGCGGAGCCGGCCACCGTCGACGCCGCGTGGGCGCGGGTCCGCGGGCTGCCCGGGGTCCAGGTGCTGCAGGAGCTGCACGACACCGACTACGGCTCCCACGACTTCGGCGTCCGCGACGGCGACGGCAACCTCTGGACGATGGGCACCTACCGCGGCGCCTGACCGGGCAGCGGCGAGGCCAGGGACACCAGCCAGACGAGGGCCGCCTGCCACAGCACGAAGCCGGCGAGCGCGCCGAGCCACCCGGCCGGCGGGACGGCCAGCAGCACCGGGCGCGGGACCACGGCGACCGAGCACAGCGCCAGGACGCCGGCCAGCCACACCGCCAGCGCGGTCCAGCGGTAGCGGGGCGCCCGGCTGGGGCGGACGACGATGCCGAGGGCCCACAGGTCCTCGGGCGGGTGCCGGTGCAGCATCCGCCGCCGCGAGCGGTACACGGGCACCCCGGGGTACCGCTCGGCCAGCAGCCGCTCGCACCGGCGGCGACGGCGCGGGGAGAGTCGGACCCGCCGCGGCAGGCTGACGGCCTGCACGCGGGCCGCGGCGGCCCGGAAGCCGGTGTCGCCGAGCACGATGCGGCCGCGGGCGGCGACCACCGCCGTCACGTCGCCCCAGCCCGTCCCCAGCCCCGTGTGGCTCGGGTGGTACCAGCCGTAGAGACCGCAGCCGCACTCGCGCGCGGGCGGCACGTGCGCGTCGTCGACGACGCAGCGGGCGTGCTCGACCGGCCAGGCCCACGGCCCGGCGGCGACGTGCACCGGCGGGCGCAGCCCGTCCTCGGCCAGGCGGAAGCGCCGGTAGCCCCGCAGCTCCCCCGCGACCAGAGCCGGCGGGTCCGCGCCCGGGGGGTCGGCCGGGAGGGTCACGCCGGGGCGGGCGCGGTCGGTACCGGTGCCGGTGCCGGGGCCGGGACCGGGGCGGCCGGCACCGGGTCGGCCACCGGCTCGCACTCGATCTCGCGGCGCTCCGGACCGATGTCGCCGGCCACGCAGGGCCGGGGCGCCAGGACGGTCCGGGGTGGCGGCGTTGCGGTCAGCGTGTGCATCTGCGGCTCCTCGCCGGGCGACCCGTGCCCCCAGTGAAGCACCGGCCGAGGTTCCCCTACGGTCCTCGCGTCGCCGTCAGGGCGGCGTCGGTGCGGCGGGCCGCGTCTCTTCGTCGGGGGCCGGCGCCGGGGTGCCGTTGAGCTTGCGCCAGAGCCAGCCGGACGGCACCCGGCGACCGCTGACCACGTACTGGCGGACGGCGTCGACGATGAGGGTGCGCTCCAGCGCCCGCCGGGCGGCCGGCCAGCCGGCGAGCAGGAGCTCGTCACCGGACGCCAGGACGACGTCGGGGCCCGGCGCGAGGGTGACCTCGCCCCGGTGCAGGAGAAGCAGCGCGACCGCGTGGAGCGGCTCGTCCCGGTCCTCCGGGTTGCGCATCAGGTCGCCCAGCCGGGCCTCGCCGGAGGCCAGCCACGGCGTCAGCGCCGGGGCCTCCCGCTCGGTCAGCCGCACCTTCCACAGCGCCTGCAGGTGCTGCCCGCACAGCTCGGTGAGCCGGTCGACCAGGTCGGCGGCCCAGTCGTCCCCGAGCGCCGGCATCTCGCGCAGGAAGCGCCACAGCAGCGGCGTGGAGAGCTGCGCGTACACCTCGTGCGCGATCTCCTCGGTCGGGACGAGCAGCGCGTCGAGCTCCATCGCGGCGAACAGCGGCGCGCTCGACGGCACGTTCTGACGGGCGGCGAGGAACAGGGTCGGGTTGATCCGGCGGGCGGTCTCCACCAGGGAGAGGTTGGTGATGTCGTTGTCCGTCCCGGCGACGAAGCCCACGGCCTCCTCGAGCCCCACCGCCGCCAGCACGCCGGCCTCGTAGCCGCCGGCCACGACCACGTCGTCCACGTCGTCGTGCGGGCTCGGGTCGACGACGGTCACCTCGATGCCCTCCGCGCGCAGGTCCTCGGTGAGCTCCCGGCCGAGCCGGCCGTAGCCGCACACCACCCAGCGACCGCCGCGCGGCGGTGAGGCCCGGTGCGGCAGCGGGGCGCCGGGTCCGCTCTCCAGCCAGGTCAGCAGCTGGTAGGACGCCGGCGCCCGCAGCGCCAGCTGCACGTGGTCGCCGAACAGGTCGAACGGGTTGACCACGCTCGGCGAGCCGAAGACCCGCATCCGCTCGGCCATGACGGCCGTCGTCGCCCGGGCGATCACGGGGACGTCGGGACGCAGCAGCGCGGTGGTCATGACCACCGCGAGGTTGGCCTCGTCGTCGTCGGTGAGCGCCACGACGGCCTCGCAGCACGGGTGGTCCAGGCCCGCGACCCCGAGGTGCCCAGGGTCCCGGGCGTCGGCGGCGAGCCCGGGGACGTCGCCGTGGTGCGACTCGAGCTCCAGGCCGTCGATCCGCTCGGCATTGCGGTCGAGGACGACGACCCGGCGGCCCAGGGCGTCCATCGAGTGCCCGAGCAGCTCGCCGGCGCGACCGTAGCCCGCGATCAGGACGAACGGCTCGGACAGCCGGGCCACCTTGCGGGTGAAGCGCTGCAACGCCAGCGCCGAGCGGAACGCCCGGTCCTGCAGCAGGCCGAGCAGCGAGCCGATGGCGTAGGCCCAGCCGACCACCGTGAGGTAGATCGAGATGGTCAGCCACATCCGCTGGTTGTAGGTGAACGGGTACGGGATCTCCCCGAAGCCGATCGTCGTCGCGGTGTAGCTCATGACGTAGATGGCGTCGAAGAAGCCCATGTCCCAGGGCCGGCCCTCGGCGTCCTGGCCGGGAATGAGGGTCAGACCCAGCACGCTGATCGAGAAGATGCCGATCAGCACGATCAGCGGCGCCCGCATCCGCCGCAGGACCAGGAAGACCGTCTCCGAGGCCCGGTTGGCCGACGCGGCGGCCGCCAGCAGGCGGGCGCGACGGGCCCGCCGCTCCTCCTCCTCGCGCCGGCCGCGGCGCGCCCAGAACGTCAGCAGGGGATTGCCCACGGCGGCCTCCGGCTCACCCGCGGTGGAAGGAGACGGTCTCGATCAACAGCAGGACGACGGAGACGAGGTTGGCCAGCAGGGCGCCCCCGGACAGGGACACGACGCTCGCCGTCCAGCCCTCCGTCATGCCGGCCGACGAGACGTACTCGGCGTAGCCGTACATCAGCGCCGCCCCGACCAGCTGCAGGACCGCGACGATGCTGGTGGCCAGGTGGATGGCGCCGATCTGGGTGCGGTCGCCGAACTTCAGCACGAGGGCGATGAGGTTGACGACCACCGCGGCGAACAGCTCGTAGGGGTTGTGCAGGTCGGGGTCGCGCATGTCGCCGAGGAAGAAGCCGAAGTTCAGCGTCGCGGCGAGCAGGACGAAGAACCCGAAGACGACCTTCTCCAGGTTCACGCAGTCCTCCCGCCCGCCGCCCCGGCAGCCCGGGGGTCGGAGCACAGCATCGCTGCTGCGGCCCGACCGCGCTACGGACGCTGCAACAGCGGCAGGAGCACGCGATCGACCAGGTCGAGCACCACGGTGCCGTCCAGCGGCCGCCCGGTGACCAGCCAGCGCAGTGCGAGCACCGCCGGGCCGACCTCCGCCGCGATCGACCGGCCGACGCCGGCGGGGATCTCGCCGCGCGCCTCGGCACGGGCGACGACGGTCTCCCAGGCGGCGTCCCAGTTGGCCAGGGGCAGGCGGCGGCACCCCTCCTGCAGCACGGGGTCGTCGACGACCGCACCGAGCAGGCTGCGCAGCGCCCGGCCCGAGGCGCCGCCGAAGAGCGCCACGACCTCGGCCAGGACCGCGACCAGGTCCTCGCGCAGCTTCCCGGTGTCGGGCACCGCCGGCACCGGTGCGCCCACCACGTCCAGGACGCCGAGCAGCAGCTCGGCCTTGGTCGACCAGCGCCGGTAGATCGTCGCCTTGCCCACCCCGGCGACGGCCGCGACGGCGTCCATCGTGAGGCCGGCGTAGCCCACGCGGCCGAGCACCTCGACCACGGCCGAGGCGATCGCGGCGTCCCGCGACGCGTCGAGCCGGCGACTCCCGGCCCGGGTGCGGCTCGGGCGGACGGCAGGCTCCCTCTCGTCACACGGCGTCACGACGCGAACGTAACCCGTGATCCGGATCGGCGCAGGGCGGAGTACCCACCACCGCGCCGGACGCTGCGCCACCGGACCGGCACGCCGCGACCGGGGCACCGGAACGCGGCAGGGGCCGGCCGTGGTGTCCCCGCGGCCGGCCCCTGCTTCCCCTCGGCCGGCGCTCCCGTCCCCTCCGGTCGCGCCGGTGGTGCCGCCGGTCGCGCCGCTCCCCCGCGGCGTGCCCGACCCGGCCGGTGCACCGTTCCCCCCGGTGCACCGGCCGTCGTGCCCGGCGGCGTCGTCCCCCACGATCCCGCCGGCCGGTCCGCCGGCGGCTCCGTCCCCCCGTGCGATGGAGACGCCGGCTGTCCTCGGGCCCCGAGGGGGCCGGTCGTCCCGAGCGACGCCCTCGGTGCTCGTCGTCTCGGTGACGAGGAGGACTCTGCTGGCCCGTCCGCAGGGGATCCGCGGGGCCACCGCAAGGAACCCGCAAGATGCGGAAACCGGATTGCGGGCCTCCCTACCGTCGGGACGTGACCCGGATCGAGGACCTGACACCGGTCCACCGCGCCGAGGACGGCGAGCTGGTGGGCTGGCTGTCCACCGAGCGGCGCGGCGACGCCGACGTGGTGGTCGCCCGCACGCTGTTCGGCGCCGCCCTGCGCGTCCTGCCAGACCGGCCGGCCGCGGAGTCGTTCCTGCGCCGCTGCGGCCTGCCGCTCCTTGCCGAGCGGTGGGTGTACCGGCCGGCCGATGGGGCGGCGGAGCGGCCCGCCTGGCTGGTCGAGGCGCGGCCGGGCGCGGTGACGGTGCGGTTCGGGTACGACCCGCACGACACCGCGACGCTCACGGGTGGCGACCTCGACCGGCTGCGGCCGGAAGCCGGGGGCGCCTCCCGCGGTTGACCCTGGCGTGGGTAGGGACGTCGAGGTCGTCGTCATCGGGGCCGGCCAGGCCGGGCTCGGCGCGGCGCACCACCTCGCCCGGCTGGGGCTCGGCCTCGTCGTCCTCGACGCCGAGGCCCGCCCCGGCGGGGCCTGGCAGCACCGCTGGCCGTCGCTGACGCTGGCCCGCACCCACCACGTGCACGACCTGCCCGGCCTGCCGTTCCCGCCGGCGGGGGACGACGTCCCGGCGGCCGACGCGGTCCCCGCCTACTTCGCCGAGTACGAGCGGCACTTCGCGCTGCCGGTGCACCGGCCGGTCCGGGTGCGCGCGGTCCGGCGGACCCGCGACGGCCGGTCCCGCGTCGAGACCTCGGACGGCGACTGGACCGCCTCGGCCGTCGTCAACGCGACCGGCACCTAGACCCGGCCGTTCGTGCCGCGCTACCCGGGGCAGGAGGTGTTCCGCGGCCGCCAGCTGACGCCGGTCGAGTACCGGGGCGCGGCGGAGTTCGCCGGGCAGTCGGTGGTCGTGGTGGGCGGCGGCGCCTCGGCGGTGCAGCTGCTCGGGGAGATCGCCGAGGTCGCCGACACCACCTGGGTGACCCGGCGACCGCCGGTCTGGCGCGAGGAGCCGTTCGGCCCGGAGGAGGGTCGGGCGGCGGTCGCGCTGGTGGCCGACGCCGTCCGGGAGGGCCGCTCCCCCGGCAGCGTCGTCGGCGTCACCGGGCTGGTCGTCACGCCGTGGGTGCGGGAGGCGCGCGCTCGCGGCGTCCTCGACCGGCTGCCGGTGTTCGACCGGCTCACCCCGGACGGCGTGGCGTGGGACGACGGCCGGTCCGTCCGCGCCGACGCCGTCCTGTGGGCCACCGGCTTCCGCGCGGCGCTGGGCCACCTGGCGCCGCTGGGCCTGCGCGGGCCCGGCGGCGGGATCCGGCTGGAGGGCACCGCCGTGGCCGGGGAGCCGCGGGTGCACCTGGTCGGCTACGGCCCCTCGGCGAGCACCGTGGGCGCCAACCGGGCCGGCCGCGAGGCCGCGGTGGCGCTGCGCCGGCTGCTGCGCCCCGAGGCGACGCTGCCCCGCTCGGCGTAGCCCTCCCCTCCGCCGCTCCCCCGGCGAGATCGGCGATCTCGCACGCTCTCCGGCCCCCAGGCGTACGAGATCGCCGATCTCGCCGGATCGGGGGCCGGTCAGGGTCGGTCCAGGGGGTTCCCGGATACCCCCGGCGTCCGGCGGCCGAGAACCTCGACACCATGACCTCCCCGACCTCCCGCGGCCCGGTGACCCCGTGATCGCCGCGCACCGGCTCACCAAGACCTACGGCACCCGCACCGCCGTCGACGGCGTCGGCTTCACCGTCGAGCCCGGCCGGGTGACCGGCTTCCTCGGCCCCAACGGGGCGGGCAAGTCGACGACGATGCGGATGGTGCTCGGCCTGGACCGGCCCACCTCCGGCAGCGTCACCGTGAACGGCCGCCGCTACGCCGACCACCCCGCCCCACTTCGCGAGGTGGGTGCGCTGCTCGAGGCCAGCGCGCTGCACCCGGGCCGCTCGGCGCGCGACCACCTGCGCTGGCTGGCGGCGAGCAACGGCATCCCGCGGACCCGCGTCGACGAGGTGCTCGACCTGGTCGGGCTCACCGCGGTGGCCGACCAGCGGGTCGGCCGGTTCTCCCTCGGCATGGGCCAGCGGCTGGGCATCGCGGCCGCGCTGATCGGCGACCCGCCGGTCGTCGTCCTCGACGAGCCGGTGAACGGGCTGGACCCCGAGGGCATCCGCTGGGTGCGCACCCTCGCCCGGGACCTCGCCGCCGAGGGCCGCACGGTGTTCGTCTCCAGCCACCTGATGTCGGAGGTGGCCCTGACCGCCGACCACCTGATCGTCATCGGCCGCGGCCGGGTGCTGGCCGACTGCGCGACGGCCGAGTTCGTCGCCCAGCACGCCGCCTCCCACGTGCGGGTCCGCAGCCCCCAGCACGACGCGGTCGCCACCCTGCTGCGCGGCGAGGGCCTGGACGTCGCCGCGCACGGCAGGGAGCTGCGGGTGGTGGGCCTCGACGCGGCTGCCGTCGGCGAGCTCGTCGGCCGCTCCGGCCTGCTGCTGCACGAGCTGACCCTGGTGCGCTCCTCGCTCGAGGACGCCTTCATGACCCTGACCGCCGACAGCGTCGAGTACGCGGGAGCCACCCGATGAGCAGCACGATGGGCACGCACGCCTGGACCCGGATCGAGACGCCGGCGCCGCCCGGTGCCACCGCGACGCTCCGGGCCGAGTGGGTCAAGTTCTGGACCGTCCGCTCGACCCCCTGGTCGCTCGGCGCGATGTTCGTGCTGGGTGCCGGGCTGACCACGCTGGTGTGCGCGCTGAGCGCCGAGGCGCTGGCCCGCGGGGACGTCGGCGAGCCGGTGGGCGCCTTCGTCACCTGGGGGATCGTGTTCGCACAGGTCACCGCCGTCGTCCTCGGCGCGCTCGTGGTCACCAGCGAGTACGGGACCGGGATGATCCGCGCCACGCTGGCGGCCACCCCGCAGCGCAGCGCGGTGCTGGCGGCCAAGGCCGCGGTGCTCACCTCGACGCTGTTCGTGGCCGGCACGCTGACCGCGCTGGCCGGGTACCTCGGCGGCAACTGGTTCCTCGACCGCGAGGGCATCGGCCTGGCCCTGACCGACGACGGCGTGCTGCGCTCGATCCTCGGCAGCGGCCTCTACATGGCCGGGCTCGGGCTGTTCGCCGCCGCCGTCGGCCTTCTGGTGCGGCACACCGCCGCCGCGCTGGCGGTCGTGCTCGGCCTGGTCTTCGTCGTCGGCAACCTGGTGATGGTGCTGCCCGGGGCCTGGGGCGAGTGGGCGACCAAGCTCATGCCGGGCAACGCCGGGTCGAGCATCGCGACGCCGGAGTCGTTCAACCCGCTGCTGCTCGACCCGTGGGTCGGCTTCGCGGTGTTCGTCGCCGAGACCGCCGCCGTCCTGGCGGTCGCCGCGGTCGTCTTCACCCGCCGCGACGCGTAGGACCCGACCACTGTTGATCATGAGGTTGGTGCAGGCGACACGGTCGGACACGCCGCTGCCGTCGGCAACGACCCCATGATCAACTCACGGGGTGCCGGGATCCTCCCGTGCGACGGCGCGGGGCGGGCAGGGACAGTGGGGGCATGACCGACCCGCAGGAGACCGGCCGGCGCACGGCCGACGAACTGGTCCGCCGCCTCGCCGCCGACGACGGCTCCGGGGCCGACGAGCTGCTCGCCGGCCTCACCGAGGTCCGCGACCTGGTGTTCGTCGGCGCCGGCCTGACCGCGACCGCGCGCGCCGACGGCCGGCGGCTGCCCCCGGCCCAGCGCGCGCAGGCCAGCACCCGGCAGCTGGCCCTCGGCCAGCTGCGCGACCGGCACCGCGGCGACCCGGAGGGGCTGCGGACCTGGCTGCGCCGGTCGGCCGAGGAGGTGCTCTTCCTCCGCGGACTCCGCGAGGCCGCCACACGCGCCGCCGGCTGACGGTCAGCCGAGCGGCTCGACCCACGCCGCCCGCCAGGCGAGCGGCTCGAGGGGCTGCGCGTAGTAGCGGGTGTCGCGCACGATCCGCCCCTCGTCGTCGAACTCCAGGACCAGCGCGACGTGCCAGACCTCCCTGCCGTAGTCGTTGACCCCCTCGAGGACCCACACGTGGCCGGTCCCGACCACGCGCCGCACGGTGAGCGTCGGCGGGGTGGGGAACGCCTCCTGCATCGCCCGCATCGCCTCGCGGCCGCGGATGCGCTCGCCCGACTGGGGCATCTCCATCACGTAGTCCGGGGTCCGGACGCGGTACTCGTCCTCGGCCGACAGCCCCGTTCCCGCGGTCAGGCCGAGCAGCCGGTCCGGACCCGCGCGCATGGCACTCACGTCGTCGTCGGCCACCGCGCGGCGGAACAGGCCGAGGACCTCGGACTCGCTCATTCCCGACGTCTGTACCCGGCCGGCCGGCGGGGGCAGGGACCGGCGACCCCGGTCAGGCCGGACGGACCGCCACCCGGGCCAGCGGCAGGGTGAGCAGCAGCACCCCGGCCGCCAGGACGTAGGTCCACGGCAGGCCGATGCCGCCGGCGACGAGCCCGAGCACCAGCGCGCCGACGGCCGTGCCGGCGTCGAACGAGGCGTTCCACATCGCGCTGGCCGCGGTGGCCCCGCCCTCGCCGGCGCGGGCGAAGGCGGTCACCAGCGTCAGGTTCTGCACCGCTCCGTAGCCCGCGCCGAAGACCGCGGCACCGGCCAGCACCCAGCCGGCCCCGGCGCCCAGGCCGAGCGCGACGGCCGCCAGCCCGGCCGCCGAGCCGAGCAGCGCCAGCGGCAGCAGCAGCCGGGTACCGGTCCGGTCGGCGACCACGCCGGCGCGCCAGCGGCCGAGCGCCGCGGTGATCCCGAAGACGAGCAGCGCCGCCGTCGCCAGGACGCCGTCGGGCCGCTCGATCGGCAGGAAGGTCACCAGCCCGCCGCCGGCCAGGGTGACCACGAGCAGCACCGCGGACGGCGTGAGCGCGGCGCGCACCGCGGCGCGGGAGGACGACCGCCCCGCCGGCGGGTCCGCGCGCGCCCCGCGGACCACGGCGGGGACCAGCGGCAGCGCGAGCACCGGCGAGGCGGCCAGCCAGGCCATCCAGCCGGCGTGCCCGCCCAGCACCAGGGCCACGCCGGCGGGCACGCAGACCAGGTTGGGCACCGCGATGGCCAGCCCGTAGAGGCCGATCGACTCCCCGCGCCGCTCGCGTGGGGCCACCCGCGCGGCCAGCGTCGCGCCCAGCACGGTGAGCACCGCGAAGCCGAGCCCGCGCACCGCGGAGACCGCCGAGAGCCAGAGCAGCCCGTCGTCCACCGCGTACAGCGGCGAAGGGGCGCCGAGGGCGACGAGCCCGGCGGCCAGCACCGGGCCCGGGCCGTACCGTGCGGTCAGCGCCGGTACTGCCGACTGCCCGGCGACGGTGACCGCGAGGAACACCGCGGTGACCAGCCCGGCGGTGTCGGCGGCGGCGCCCCCGGCGACCGCGTACACGGGCAGCGAGGCCAGGGTCAGGGTGAAGCTGGTGAAGCCCAGCACCGTCGCCCCGGCCAGCGCCCGCACCGCCGGCAGCCGCCACAGCGACGTCCGCGATCCCGTCGTCCCCCGCGCCACACCGCTCCCCTCGACCGGGCACCCTCGTCCGATCGACCAGCATGACCGGCGGGGCGCGCCGGGGGCGGAGGCAGGTGTGCGTGGACACGCACCGGTGCACGATCCGGGGATGCCCCCACCGCACCCCGTCCCGCCGACGGACCGTCCCCGCCCGGTGTTCAGCCGCGTGTACGCGCGGATCAGCGAGGGGATGGACGCCGAGGGCCTCGCCGCGCTGCGCACCGAGCTGCTCGCGCCCCTCTCCGGCTCGGTTGTGGAGGTCGGCTGCGGCAACGGCCGCAACTTCGCGCGCTACCCGGCGGCGGTCAGCGGGGTGACGGCGGTCGAGCCCGAACCGCACCTGCGGGGCCTGGCGACCCGGGCGGCCGCCACCGCGCCCGTGCCGGTCACCGTGTTCGCGGGCACCGCCGAGGCGTTGCCGGTGCCCGACGGCGGCGCCGACGCCGTCGTGCTGTGCCTGGTGCTGTGCTCGCTGCCCGACCGGGAGCGGGCGCTCGCGGAGGTCACCCGCGTGCTGCGCCCCGGGGGGACGCTGGCCCTCCTCGAGCACGGCCTCGGCCCGACCCGGCGGGTGCGCGCGGTCCAGCGGCTCGCCGACGCGACGCTGTGGCCGCTGCTGGCCGGGGGCTGCCACACCGCGGTCGACCCGGTCGGCCTGGTCGAGGGGGCGGGGTTCGAGGTCACCACGCTGCGCCGGTTGCGCTTCCCCGACACGCGCCTGACGCTCCCGGCCACGCCGCACGTGCTCGGCCTCGCCCGCCGGCCCGGCTGACCGCGGCCGCCGGGTGGGAGGACGCGTGCCCCTGCTGACCGTCGGCCACGGCCCCGACGACCGCACCCGCCTCGGCGCCCGGCTGACCGGCGCCGGGGTCGGGCTGGTGGTCGACGTCCGCCGGTACCCGGGCAGCCGCAGCAACCCCGACGTGCGGCAGGAGGCGCTCGAGGAGTGGCTGCCCGCTGCCGGCGTCGGCTACCGGTGGGACGCGCGGCTGGGCGGGCGCCGCCGACTGCCCCCGGACGCGCCCGTGGCCGACGGCTGGTGGACCGTCGCCCAGTTCGCCGCCTACGCCGCCCACACCCGGACCGCGGAGTTCGCCGCGGCGCTCGACGAGGTGCTGGCCGAGGCGGCGACCGCGACCGTGGCGGTGATGTGCAGCGAGAGCGTGTGGTGGCGCTGCCACCGGCGGCTGGTCGCCGACGTCGCCGTGCTCGGCCGGAGCGTGCCGGTGCGCCACCTCATGCCCGACGGCCGGCTCGCCGGGCACCGCCCGTCGGAGGGAACGGTGCTCGGCGAGGACGGCCTCGTCCACTGGCCCGCGAGATCTGCACACTCGCGGCCTTCAGGCGCGTGAAGGCCGCGAGTGTGCAGATCTCGTGCGAGGCCCGAGGCGACTCAGCCTGCGGAGGGTGGGAGGACGCGAGTCCTCACCCCATGTGCGGGTAGCGGTGGTCGGTCGGCGGCACGAACGTCTCCTTGATCGACCGGGTCGAGGTCCAGCGCTGCAGGTTCTGCGCCGCGCCGGCCTTGTCGTTGGTGCCCGAGGCCCGCCCACCGCCGAAGGGCTGCTGGCCGACGACGGCACCGGTGGGCTTGTCGTTGACGTAGAAGTTGCCCGCCGCGAACCGCAGGAGGTGCTGGGCGTGCGCGATGGCGGCGCGGTCCTCGGCGATGACGGCGCCGGTGAGCGCGTAGGGCGCCGCGGACTCCATCTGGGTGAGCACGGTGTCGTAGTCGGCGTCGTCGTAGACGTGCACCGCGAGGATCGGCCCGAAGTACTCGGTGGTGAAGACCTCGTGCTCGGGGTCGGTGCCCTCGATGACGGTCGGTCGGACGAAGAAGCCCTCGCTGTCGTCGGCCTGCCCGCCGGCCACGATCGACAGCGCCGGGTCGTCGTCCACCCGGTCGAGGACGCCGGAGAGCTTCGAGAACGACTTCCGGTCGATCACCGCGCCCATGAAGTTGGAGAAGTCGGTGACGTCGCCCATCTCCAGCGACTCGGTGACCCCGACCAGGTCGTCGCGCAGCCGCCCCCACACCGAGCGCGGGACGTACGCCCGCGAGGCCGCCGAGCACTTCTGCCCCTGGAACTCGAAGGCGCCGCGCACCAGGGCCGTCCGCAGCACGTCGACGTCGGCCGAGGGGTGCGCGACGACGAAGTCCTTGCCGCCGGTCTCGCCGACGATGCGCGGGTAGCCGCGGTAGGAGGCGATGTTCTCCCCCACCCGCCGCCACAGCATCTGGAACACCGCTGTCGAGCCGGTGAAGTGGATGCCGGCGAGGTCGCGGTCGGCCAGCGCGACGTCGGAGACGGCGACCCCGTCGCCGGTGACCATCGAGATGACGCCCGGCGGCAGCCCGGCGGCCTCCAGCAGCCGCATGACGAAGTGCGCGGCGAACTGCTGGGTGGGCGCGGGCTTCCAGACGACGGCGTTGCCCATGAGCGCCGGCGCGGTGGGCAGGTTGCCGGCGATCGCGGTGAAGTTGAACGGCGTGACCGCGTAGACGAAGCCCTCGAGCGGCCGGTGGTCGCTGCGGTTCCACACGCCGGGCGAGGACACCGGCTGCGCGGACACGATCTCGCGGGCGAAGTGCACGTTCCAGCGCCAGAAGTCGATCAGCTCGCAGGCCGAGTCGATCTCCGCCTGGTGGGCGGTCTTGGACTGGCCGAGCATCGTCGCGGCGTTGAGCGTCTGCCGCCACGGCCCGGACAGCAGCTCGGCGGCACGCAGAAACACCGCGGCCCGGTCGTCGAAGGAGAGGTCGCGCCACGCGGGCGCAGCCGCCTTCGCGCAGCGCACGGCCTCCTCGGCGTCGGCGTGCGTGGCGTGCGCGGCGGTGCCGAGGACGGCGGCGTGCCGGTGCGGCTGGACGACGTCGAAGCGCTCACCCCCGCCCATCCGCTGCTCGTGGCCGATGGTCATGGTGAGCTCGAGCGGTTCGCCGGCCAGCTCGGTCAGGCGCTGCTGCAGCGCGGCCCGCTCCGGGGAGCCGGGGGCGTAGCTGAGCACCGGCTCGTTGCCCGGCGCGGGGACGTTGGTGACGGCGTCCATGGGACTTCCCTTGTTCGGGGTGGTGGGGCGGGTGGGGGCTCAGTGGGTGCTGACGAGGGAGCGCAGGAAGAAGCGCAGGTTCGCGGGACGCTCGGCCAGCCGGCGCATGAAGTAGCCGTACCAGTCGGCGCCGTAGGGCACGTAGGTCCGCACGCACAGGCCCTCGGCGGCCAGCCGGCGCTGCTCGTCGGTCCGGATGCCGTGGAGCATCTGGACCTCCCACGAGTCCGGCGTCCGGCCGTACTCGGCCGCCAGCCGCTGGGCGAGGTCGACCATGCGCGGGTCGTGCGAGCCGACCATCGGGTGGCCGGGGCCGCGCATGAGGACGCCGAGGCAGCGGGCGTAGGCGGCGTCGACGTCGGCGGGGGACTGCCAGGCGACCGATGGCGGCTCGTCGTAGGCGCCCTTGACCAGTCGCACCCGCGACCCGGGGACGGCGAGCGCGGCGGCGTCGTCCTCCGTGCGGTGCAGCGCGGCCTGCAGCACGGCGCCGGTGCCGGGGTGGTCGCGGCGCAGCTCCGCGAGGACGGCGAGGGTGGAGTCGACGGTGGTCGACTCCTCCATGTCGAGGGTGACCGTGGTGTCGATCGCCGAGGCCGCCTCGGCGACCGGCCGGACCAGCTCCAGCGCCAGGTCGGTGCCGCCACCGGGCAGCGCCTGGCCGAACGCCGACAGCTTCACCGACACCTCGGCGGCGCGGCCCAGCCGCAGCGGCGCGAGCCCGTCCAGCAGCGCCAGGTAGGCGTCGCGGGAGCGCACCGCCTCGGCCCGGTCGGTCACGCCCTCACCGAGGTGGTCGAGGGTCACCGCGAGCCCCTCGGCGGTGAGCCGGCGGACGACGGACAGCACCTCGTCGAGGGTCTCGCCGGCGACGAACCGGTCGACGACCCGCCGGGTGACCGGGGTGCCGGTGACGAGCCGGCGCAGTCCCGGGCGCCGCGAGGCGCCGAGCAGCAGGGTCTTCTGGGAGAGCACGAGCCACCTCCGCCACCGGGAACCGGACGTCTCCGACGCTAGGCAGCCCCGGCCCGCACGACCAGCGACAGACGTACGGTTCCCGCCGTCCGGTGTCATACATGTGTCCAGGGGAACAGAGGGACGACGGCGTGCGGGACGAGCTGCAGGAGCTGGTCGACCGGGTCGCGGGGCTGCTCGGCGCCCCGGCGACCCTCGAGGACGCCGACTTCACCCTGCTGACCTTCTGCGCCCACCCGGTCGACGCCGCCGAGACGCCGGTGATGGACGCCGTGCGCACCCGCTCGATCCTCGGCCGCGGGTCCACACCGGAGACCCGGCGCCGCTTCGAGGACTTCGGCATCGCGGTCGCCGAGGGCCCGCTGCGCACGCCGGGTGACCCCGCGGCCGGGATCCTCACCCGACTGGTGCTGCCGGTCCGGCACGCCGGGCGCACGCGCGGCTACCTGTGGCTGCTCGACGGCGGGCGCACCGACCCCACCGCCGACGACCCCGCGCTCGCGGCGGCGGTCGAGCTGGCCGCCGAGGCGGGGCGGCTGCTCGCCGAGCGAGAGGCCGACGCCGGGGACCTGGGCCGCCCGCTGGCCACCGCGCTCACCGGCACGCCGGCCGCCCGGGAGGAGGCGGCCCGGACGCTCGCCGGGGCGTGGGGCGAGCGGACCCCGGTGGTGCTCGTCGCGCTGCGGCCCGCCCGCGCGGGGCTGCCCTCGCCGTGGCGGGCCCCGGCCGCGGGTGCGGTCAGCGCCGTGCTGCCCGGCGAGGAGCTGGTCGCGGTGGCCGTCCCGCTGCCCGGCCCGGCGGACCTGCGCCCGGCCGCCGCGGTCACCGCCGCCGCGCTGGCCGGCCTGCCACCCGGGAGCACCGCCGGGCTCTCCGCCGTCGGCGCCGGTGCCGTGGCCCTGCCCGACCGGTGGGAGCAGGCGCGCACCGCCGCACGGGTCGCCGCCGCCGTCCCCCGCTTCTCCCCCGTGGCGCACTGGGGGGAGCTGGGCGGCTGGCGGCTGGCCGCCGCGCTGCCCGGCCCCGACCCCGCCGTCGGCCCGCTGCTGGCCGACCCGGTGCTCACCGCCACCGCCGAGGCCTGGCTGGACGCCGCGTGCAGCCCCGCCCGGGCGGCCGCGGCCCTGCACGTGCACCGCCAGACGCTGTACTCCCGGCTGGCACGGATCGAGGCGCTGACCGGCCTGGACCTCGCCGAGGGAGACGCGCGGCTGCTGCTGCACGCCTCGCTGCGCAGCGCTCGTCTCACCCGGCCGTGACCGGGCTCACCCGCCCGGCTCAGCCCGCGCCACGGCGACGGTGTTCGCCTACGCTCGGGTTCCGTATGGCTGCGGGAGGAGAGGCGTTGCCTCGACACGCGGGGGGCGCGGACGTCCTCACCGAACTGCGCACGGCGACCGCCGTCGAGCACGAGCAGGTGGAGTCCACCCTCGGCCTGATGGATCCGCACCTGGGCCGCGACCGGCTGGTCGCGGTGCTGACCCGGCTGCACGCGTTCTGGACCGCCGCCGAGGCGGGCCTCGACGCCTGGGCCCGCCGCTCCCCGGCCGACGCCGAGACCGTCGACTGGTCGCGGCGGCGCCGCGCCCACCTGTTCGCCGCGGATCTGTGGGCACTCGGGGCCGCGCCCCCCGACGGCGGGAGCCCCGAACTGCCCGCCGTCGAGGACACCGACCAGGCCCTGGGCCGGCTCTACGTCCTGGAGGGCGCCACGCTCGGCGGCACCTTCATCGCCCGCCACCTCGCCACGCTGCCCACGCTCGGGCCCGACGTCCGGCTGGGCGCCTTCTCCCCGTACGGCACCGAGACCGGCGCGATGTGGCACGCCTTCCGCCGGGTGACCCGCGACCGGGTCGCCGCCGGCGGCGACCCGGCCCGGCTGGTGGCCGCCGCGCACGCCACCTTCGCCGTCCTGGCCGACTGGTGCGCACCGATCGGGGCCTCCGCGTGAGCAGCTCCCCGGACACCGAGCTGCTGCCGGCCGGGACGCCCGTCGACCTCTCCAACTGCGAGCGCGAGCCGATCCACGTCCCCGGCAGCATCCAGCCGCGCGGGGTGCTGCTCGCGGTCACCGAGCCCGACCTCGTCGTCGAGCAGGTGTCGGAGAACCTGGCCGACCTGGTGGGCGTGCACCCCGCCGACGCGCTGGGCCGGCGACTGCCCGACGTCCTCGGGGTGGTGGCGGCCGAGGCGGTGGCCCGCTCGGCCAGCGCCTTCGGCGACCTGCGGGAGCGCAACCCGGTGGAGATCACGCTGGACGTCGAGGGCAGCCCGGTGCCGGTCGACGCGCTGCTGCACCGCGCGGTGGTCGGCGCCGGCACCCCGGCGACGGCGCTGCTGGTGGTCGAGCTGGAGCCCGCTCACGGCCCCCGACCCTTCTCCTTCCCGAACACCTACCAGGCGGTGCGCCGCACCGTCGGCGAGCTTAACCGCGCGACCTCGCTGCAGGAGCTCTACGACATCACCGCGCAGGCGGTGCGCGACCTGACCGGCTTCGACCGCGTGATGGTCTACCGGTACGACGCCGACTACAACGGCGAGGTCGTGGCCGAGGCCAGGACCCCCGGGCTGAACTCCTTCCTCGGCCTGCACTACCCGGCCAGCGACATCCCGGCGCAGGCGCGAGCGCTGTACGAGAAGAACTGGATCCGGCTGATCTCCGACGTCGACTACCGGCCGGTGCCGCTCCGGCCGGTGCTGGTGCCCTCGACGGGGACGCCGCTGGACATGACCTTCTCGACGCTGCGCAGCGTCTCGCCGATCCACGTCCAGTACCTGCAGAACATGGGCGTGCGGGCCTCGATGTCGATCTCGCTGCTGCGCGACGACCGGCTGTGGGGCCTCATCGCCTGCCACCACTACGCCGGCCCGCACGCCCCGCCCTACGCCACCCGGGCGGCCGCGGAGTTCCTCGGCTCCACGCTGTCGCTGCGCCTGGTCCACCGCGCCGAGGAGGACGAGGTGCACCGGGCGCTGCAGGCGCGCTCGACGCTGGCCTGGCTGACCGCGGCCACCCTCGACGAGGACCGCCCCCTGGCCGACACGCTGCTCGGCTCGCCCAGCCTGCTCGACCTGCTGCCGGCCGACGGCGTCGTGGTGCACCTGCAGGGCCACCACGGCAGCCGCGGCGCGCCGCTGCCCGACGACACCGCCGAGGCGATCGCGGCCTGGGCCGCCGCCGCGGACGAGGACGTCGTCGCCACCGACTCGCTGCCCCGGTCCGCACCGGGACCGGCGGTGCCGGTCGAGGTCGCGTGCGGGGTGCTCGTGCTGCCGCTGCCGGAGGGGCAGTACGTGCTCTGGCACCGCGCCGAGGCGACGCGCACGGTCGACTGGGGCGGCGACCCGCACAACAAGGCGATCGCCGAGCGGGAGGGCGACGCCGTCCGGCTCAGCCCGCGCAAGAGCTTCGAGCGGTGGCGGGAGACCGTCCGCGGCCGGTCCGAGCCGTGGACGGCGCAGCAGCTGGCCGAGGTCGGGGAGCTGCGCACCCACCTGCTCGAGGCGCTGTACGCGCGATCGCGACGGGTGGTGCTCGCCGCCGAGCGGCTGCAGCGCAGCCACCTCACCGAGCCCCCGGTGTCGGCTCGCCACGACGTCGCCGTCCGCTACGTGCCGGCTACGACCGAGGCGCAGGTCGGCGGCGACTGGTACGACGTCTTCGAGCAGCCGGACGGCTCGACGGTGGTCGTGATCGGCGACGTCGTCGGGCACGACACCGCGGCCGCGGCCGACATGGCGCAGCTGCGCGGGCTGCTGCGGGGCATCGCCTACGACAGCGCCGACGGCCCGGCTGCCGTGCTGCGCCGGCTCGACAACGCCGTCGCGGGCCTCGGGCTGCACGCGATGGCCACCGTCCTCGTCGGCCGGCTGACCCCCGATCCGGGGACCGGCGGCACCCGGCTGCGCTGGTCGAGCGCCGGCCACCTGCCGCCGCTGCTCGCCGAGCCCGGCGACGGCGTGCTGACGCTGACCACCCCGCGCGCCGAGCTGCTGCTGGGCGTGGACCCGACGGCACGGCGCACCGAGTCCGAGGCGCTGCTCGAACCCGGCTCGACGCTGCTGCTCTACACCGACGGCCTCGTCGAGCGGCGCGACCGGGGTTTCGACCCGGGCGTGCAGCAGCTGGCCGAGGAGCTGGTGACCGTTCGCGACCGGCCGCTCGAGGCGGCCTGCGACGAGCTGATCGGCCGGATGCTCCCCGAGGGCGCGGAGGACGACGTCGCGCTGGTCGCCGTCCGGCTGCACGGCTGACCGTCTCCGTCCGGGTCTCCGACGATGCGGAGCCGCTCAGCACCCGTCCCGGTTGACGCCCTCTGCGGGCATCGTGACCGGGCGGGTCTCGCGGGATGCGCCTCCCGCGCCACACAGGGACAGCCACTGGCGCGCCTCGACACCCGACCGCGCCGACCAGTGACAACCCCACGCTGCTCCACGAGCGGATCCCCTTGCGGTAATAGCCCAACGTGCTGGTGCAAAACGTCAGCGGTGTCCGGCATGGGTTCGGTTCCGAACGCACATCCGCTTGGCGTGGTGGTGAACCCGCCCTCGGTGTGGCCTGACCGATGATTCTTCCGCGCCGTGCTGGTCTGTACGCCGAGTACCGACTCACCGGAGGCTGACACCATGCGGAAACTGACCTTCGGCATGAACCTGAGCCTGGACGGCTACATCGCCGCGCCCGGCGACGACCTCGGCTGGAGTGTCCCGAGCGACGAGCTGTTCCAGTGGTGGTCCGACCGGGTGGGGGCGACGGGCCTGGCGCTGTACGGGCGCAAATTGTGGGAGACGATGAGCTCCCACTGGCCGACCGCCGACCAGCAGCCGGGCGCCACACCGGCGCAGATCGAGTTCGCCCGCCGCTGGCGGGACATGCCGAAGGTGGTGTTCTCCTCGACGACCAGCACGGTCGACTGGAACACCCGCCTCGTCACCGGCGACGCGGTCACCGAGATCACCCGGCTCAAGACCGAGGACGGCGGCCCCATGGATATCGGCGGCGCCACCCTCGCCGCAGCGGCCATGCGGGACGGGCTGATCGACGAGTACGCGATCGTCACCCATCCGGTCCTGGTGGGCGGCGGCACGCCGTTCTTTGCGGCCCTGGACAACTGGGTGAACCTGACCCTGGTGGAGACCCGGACGTTTCCCGACGGCGTGCTCCTCACCAGGTACGAGACCAGGCGGTGAACACCCGACCCCGGATCGGCCCGGGCTTCGGGCCGCCCAAGGATTTCGTGGTCCTGGACGCCGGGCTGGTCCAGCGTGCGCGGCGGCTGACCGCCGGGCTGACCTGGCGGCGGCGGGTGCTGCTGGCAGGTGCGGCCGCCGCGACCGGCAGCCACTGCCGATGGCTCCGCCGGCCGACGACCCGCGCGCCTGGATGGCGTGGGGCGCCCGGGAGGACGTCGCCGACCTGCAGCGGGCCGGGCTGGTCGTCCCGCCGGTCGCGCAGCCGCGTCCCGGCGGTGCCGCCCTGCCCCTGCTGCGGCCGGCCGACCTGCGGCTGACTCGTCGCGGCATGCTGGTTGCACCCGCTGCTCGCGCTCGGGTTCGTCCGGGACGGCGAGGTGGCCGCGAGCCCTGGGCACGCCTACTTCCCAGGGCTGACCCTTTCCGGGAACCGCTCCCGCAGGATCCGGTGGACGGCGTCCGGGTACGGCTCGGCCGCGGCGATCGCCGTCCGCACGAGGTCCAGCGCGCCGCGCGCGCCGGCCCCCAGGGCCCGCCCGTCCGGCGCCGCGGCGAGGACGTCGGCGGCCAGCAGCAGCTCGACGGCGAGGACGTCCTCCAGCAGGCCCAGCGCGGCGTCGGCCTTGCGGGCGCTCAGCGGGGCGCCGGTGGCGTGGTCCTCCACCCCGTTGTCCAGCGGCGGGACGTCGAGGGTCGCCGGTGCGGCGAGCTGCGTCAGCTCGGCCACCACCGCGGCCGCCGGCAGACGCAGCGCCAGGCCGTGGACGGGCGACTGCGGCGGCCCGGCCAGCTGCCGAAAGAACGCCTCCCACAGGTGGGCCATCCGGCGGTCGCTGAGCTGCCCGACCGCGGCGACGGCGATCCGCAGCGCGTCGCAGGCGATGGCCAGCACCATCGGGTGGAAGTTGCCGTTGCTGACCAGCGCGCGGTCCTCGACCGACACCAGGGGGTTGTCCCCCGCGCCGGCCAGCTCAGTCTGCACCGCCGCGCGGGTAGCCGCGACGTGCTCGCGCAGCGCGCCGTGAACCTGCGGCACCACCCGGAACGACAGCGGGTCCTGCACCGAGACGGCGCCGTCCGGCGCGAACAGCGCGCTGCCGGCCAGCAGCTCCCGCAGGTGGTCGGCCGCCGCGATCTGCCCGGGCACCGGCTTGGCCCGGCCGACGGCGGGGTGCACCACGGACGGGTTGGCCCGCGTCGCCTCCATCGACACCGCGGCGACGACGTCGGCGGCCTCGGCGGCCCGGGCCGCCCGGGCGACCACCAGCGCCGCCTGGCCGACCGACACCCCGTTGGCCGAGATGAGGGCCAGCCCGTCCTTGCCGCTGAGCTCCAACGGGGCGATGCCGGCCCGGCGCAGGGCCTCCCCGCCAGGGAGCACCTCGCCGCGGTACTCGGCCCGTCCCCGGCCGATGGCGACCTGCGCCATCCCGGCCATGTGTCCGATGTCGGCCGCCCCCACCGAGCCGGTCGCGGGCACCACGGGGTGGACCCCGGCGTTGAGCATCGCCACCAGCGTCTCGGCGGCCGCCACCGACGCGCCCGACCCCCCGCGCGCGATGCCGGCGAGCCGCACGGCCAGCGCCGCCCGTACCACGGGCACCGGCAGCGGCGGCCCCAGCCCACCAGCGTGCGACAGGACGAGAAACTGCTGCTCCCCGCGGATCTCCTCCTCGGTCAGCCGAGTGTCGCGCATGTGCCCCACCTGCGTCGTCAGGCCGTAGACGGCCGCGCGCGAGCTCAGCGCCTCGTCGACGACCGCGCGCGCCGCGGTCACGGCATCCCGCGCGCCGGCGTCGAGCCCCACCCGCGCGCCGCCCACGACGGCGAGCAAGTCGTCGACCGACAGGGGCGCGGTACTGATCGTCACGGTCGTCATCGGGGCCTCCGGATCGGGGCGGGAGGACGACGGTAGGCCGCCGGCGGCCGCTCCTGGACGGCCGCGCGCACGGGCGCCTGGCGCGCCGGCGGGGACCGTCGAGCTGCACCGACCACCGGGGAGGGTCATGGACGACGCGGCCCTCGACGCACGGGACGGGTGGACCCGGGACGAGGTCCTGGGCCTGCAGCGGCTAGAAGAGGACAGGCGGAACCGCGACGGTGTCGGGGATGACCCCGATCTGCTTCAGCAGCCCGAGTGTGTCCGAGACCGAGTGCTCCTCGACGAGCTGACGGTTGCGGATGAGGGCGATGCTCATGCCCTTCAGGCGCACTCGCACCCCGCTGGGCGGGAACTCGCCCAGGTCGCCTGTGTGAGTCCCCTCGGCGAGCCAACGCGCCGCGACGCGTTCGTCCACCCCCAGGATGCCCTCGATGGTGAGCCGCAGATCCGGGAAGGCGGTGGTGATCGTCGTGAAGTGCAGCTTGTAACCCTCGACGCCGGAGATGACCGCGGGCTCGCTCGGATCATGACCGCGGTAGTTGGGCGCGATGAAGCGCGGGATCCCGCTGGTGTCCTTGTTGTTCCAGATCTGCTCGTAGTGCGCGCGGAAGACTGCCTCGGACATGGCGCACCCCCTCCATGCGGCCTCTGGCACCGAGCGTCGACCGTAGGGCTCCGGGGGCGGGCGGCCGCCGGAGGCGGTCGGGAGTGGCGGAGGCCCACAGCGGGTCGCGACCAGTGGAACCCCGGCGGACACGGCGGGTCGGCGCGGACGAAAAGACGAGTCGCTGACCGGCATCACCACCGCTCACCGAGCCGCGAGTGCCTGCGGCCGAGGCGCTGGTCCACGAAGGCGACAGACGGATCCGTCTGAGGCACCGGCGGGCATGACCAGATCGAGGCCCGACTGCTGCTTGATGAGTCCCCGCTCCGGCGGCCAGGGTGAGGACGTGCCGTTCCTCCCGCTGCCCACCAGCGCGGCATGGGCCCATCAGGATGCCCGCTGCGGCTTCGAGGTCGTCTACTTCCGGGCCCTCGACGACGGTCATCTGCTCACCGGCGCCACGACCGCGGTCGAGGGCGGGCAGCCCTGGATCGTCGACTACGAGATCCGGGTCGACGTCGGCTGGCGCACCCGCAGCGCTCGCGCGACCGGACGCTCCAGTACCGGCCTTCGCACGCGGCTGCTCGAGGGTGATGGCGAAGGTCGCTGGCGCATTGACGGGGAGCCGGCCCTGCACCTGGACGGCTGCCTGGACGTGGACCTGGAGTCCTCGGCGATGACCAACGCCCTGCCGGTGCACCGTCTCGCCCTGACCGCTGGTGCGACGGCGCCATCGCCGGCCGTCTATATGCGAGCTCTCGACCTGGGCATCGAGCGCCTCGAGCAGCAGTACACACGGGCCGGCGATCAGGATGGGCATCAGCGCTATGAGTACACCGCGCCGGTGTTCGACTTCTCCTGCCAGCTGGTCTACGACGAGGCTGGCTTGGTGTTGGCGTATCCCGGCATCGCCGTCCGCGCCTTCTGACGCGCGCTCGCGCGTACTGATTCGGTTGTTGGCAAGGGATCCCTGCGGGACGGTGCTCAGCCGACCAACCAGACGGTCTTCGGTGCGCCGGTAGCCGTTCGCCTCGCGGGACAGGGCTGCGGGTCGTCGGTGGAGCAGCTGGGAAGCCAGTCGCCCATAGCGGCCCACTTTGGGACACGCTGCCGGTCGACGGTGAGCAGGCGACGGAGGAAGTCGCGGTCGACCGTGAGGCCGAATGCCGCGCACTGCCGCAGCCCCGTCCCGGCCGCCGAGGTGACGAGTGCCGGCATCTCTCTGGCATCGCCTCGGTGGGAGCCTGCCCCGGCCCGCCCTCACCGCCGCGGGCCTGATCGGTGCGCCTCTGGTGTCACCGGTACCTTCCCGGCACAGTGTCCGACGTGCGCCCGTCGGGGGATCGATGGCTGCTGTTGCACGGCACTCCGCTGACCCCGTCGGTGTGGACCGACATCGCCGCCCACCTGCAGCACACCGGCGCGGTGCAGTGCCCATGGGCCACGCCCCGCAACGCCTCCGAAGCGCAGCCGGACGTGGCGCGACGGTTGCGCGATGACCTCCACGACGTCACGGGCAACATGCACGTGGTCGGTCATTCCTTCGGCGGACAGGTCGCCTTGGAGCTCGCGCTGGCCATGCCGCGGCGGGTACGCAGCCTGACCAGCCTCTGCAGTCGGGACACACCCTTCCCGGCGTTCGCCGCCGCCGCGCGGGCCGTCCCCGGATACGGCCCGGCCGATCTCGACGCAGTGCTGTCCCGCTGGTTCCGGCCGGCCGACCTTGCCGCCGAGGGCTCCCTGGTTCGGTACGCCCGCCGATGCCTGCTCACTGCTGACCGAGCGCCGTGGGCCGCCGCCCTGCGCGCGATCGCCAGCTACGACCGGTCGGACCGGACGCCGACGATCGACGTTCCGGTCACCCTCATCGCCGCCGAACTCGACCAGGTGTCCACGCCGACAGCGATGACCGCCATGGCCGGTCGGCTACCGCACGCGCGGCTGCACGTCCTCCCCGACGCGGCCCACATGTCGCCGTTCCTGCATCCCGAGGCACTCGCGCAGATGATCGCCGAAGGCCGCGGCCACTGACCCGCTGCTCCCGCGCCACTCCGTCCGATCGGGTCGCCTCCGAGGCATCCCGTGCGCACCTGTCCTTGAGGCCGCCTTGCGTCCTCAAATGGCCCACTAAGGGACGGGCCTCCGCTCCTCAGAAACGGGCGGGAACCGGAACAAAACGTCCGTAAGCGCAGCGTTTTCGGCCGCTGCGCCGGGTTAAGCAGCGTGCCGATCCTTGGGGGTATGGCTTGAGCAGCGAGGCCAGTCCCCTGTCCGCGGCCAGGCAGGCCGGGAGCGGGAGCAGCAGCATGGAAACAAGTGAGCGGGTCACGTGGGAGGACTGCCCGAGCTGTCAGCGGCCAGCAGCTGTCGGGTGGGTGGACGGGCGGCCCATCGAGTTCGACTGTGCTGGTGGCTGCTCTCTGACCTCGACCGAGCTACAGGGCTTCGCTGCCCGTCGCAGTCGACCGCCGGTCGAGTGGTTGACGCGTCCGTAGTGGCTGGTGCCCTTGCGCCCCTGACCGTGCGCGTGTCCCTACGCGGTCCGCTGGAGGGACACGGCCCACTCAAGGACAGATGAAGGGTGCGGCCCCGCCGCCCACTTCTAGAGCGGCGGGGCCTAACCGTCCCGGCTCCCCGGGGGGTCGCGACGGCTGCCTGTGGACTCTCCCAACGGTCCAGATCCGGCCCTGCTCGGGTTTTAGGACGCCCGACGTTCCTCATGTAGAGGCTCGGCATCTAGAGGCTCGGTGCCGGTGCGGTGTTTCCGTAGGGTCACGGTGGTGCCGCGCGCATCGCTTGTGACGGTGGCGTCGGCCAGGGCACGCATCATCGCTAGGCCCGGGCCGCGGTCGGAACTGGACTTGGGCTGCCGCCACTGCCCGTGGTCTTGGACGACGATGGTCACCGATCCATCGTCGATCTTGGTGGATACGTCGAAGAACGGCTCTCTCGGTAGGTGCGGGTGCTCCACGGCGTTGTTTGCCGCCTCGCTGACGGCCCGCAGCAGGTCCTCGAGCTCATCGAAGGGCAGCCCGGTTCCACCGAGGAGCACGCGCAGCTCCCAGCGCATCGAGACGACCGAACGCAAGTCAGTGTGAAAGCGCCACTGGCAGCGCCGCCCATCCGCCGTGGACTCCCAGTACGGCCAGGCGTCGCTGGTCGTGCGGTTGGCCTGCGGCTGGCTCTGCTGGTTGCGCTGCTGGCTGATGGCGTCGGGGACTGCAGAGTCGCCGGACTCGGCGGAGGAGGTGTAGACCACGACCGGCTCCCTCAGTGATGAGGTCGCCGGGTCCGGGGCCACCAGGTGGAACGACTGAATCGCTCAAGGCGGGGATACCCCGACCCTGCGCGTGCGGAACATCGATTCGACCTCACGCGCGCCGTCTTGCACCGTGTCCCTGAAGCCGCCCTCAGGGACGGGTCAGATACCGCAGCCGCCGTCACGCACGGAGATCCCCTGCGGGACACCGGTGGCTGGCGTTGCCGAACGGCGCGGGCGTTTCCGTGTGGGGTTCCCCGGGTTCTTGCGGTGGTCGCAACACCACAGGATGTGAGGGTGTTGATGGCCGTTCGTTTCTCCAACCAGCTTGTCGCCGAGTTCTACCAGCCGTTCTGGGCGGCGCTGCAGGCTGGTGAGTTCCTGACCGACGCTGCCGCGATGGCCGGCACTCATCGCTGGCGGGGTCTGAAATGGCTGCGCGAAGCCGGTGGTGTGCGCCCCCGCCGAGGCCGGACCCTCAAGGGCCGCTGCCTGACTTTCGCCGAGCGTGAGGAAATCGCCCTCGGGCTGGTTGCCAACGAATCGTTGCGCTCGATCGCCACTCGACTGGGTCGAGCGGCTTCCACGATCTCTCGTGAAGTAGGCGGCAACAGGGACGCCCGGGGCCGGTACCGGGCCACGGTGGCGCACGCACGCGCCTACGAGCGCGCCAGCCGGCCCAAGTCCGCCAAGCTGGCCACCCACGTGGTGCTGCGGGCGCGAGTGGAGCAGGACCTGGAGAAGAAGTACTCCCCGGAGCAGATCGCCGGCCGGCTGCGTGCGGACTTCCCCGAGGATCCGGAGATGTGGGTGTCCACCGAGACGATCTACCAGTCCCTGTACGTGCAGTCCCGCGGCGCGCTGCGCCGTGACCTGGCCCGATGCCTGCGCACTGGCCGGGCGCTGCGGGTGCCCAACCGGCACGCCAACCAGCGCAGGAACCGCATCCCGAACATGGTCAACATCGCCGAGCGCCCACCGGAGGCTGCTGACCGGGCGGTGCCCGGGCATTGGGAAGGTGATCTGATCATCGGGCGGGCCAACGCCACCGCGATCGGCACCTTGGTCGAGCGCACCAGCGGCTACACGATGCTGGTTGCGCTGCCCGACGGATACAAGCCCGAGCAGGTCGCCCCCGCCCTGACCGAGAAGATCAAGACGCTGCCGGAAATTCTGCGCGGATCACTGACCTGGGACCAAGGCGCGGAAATGCGCGACTGGGAGCGCATCGGCGTCGATGCGGACATCGATATCTATTTCTGTGATCCGCACGCGCCCCGGCAGCGAGGAACGAATGAGAACACCAACGGCTTGCTGCGCCAGTACTTTCCGAAAGGCACCGACCTGTCGGTGCACAGCCAAGCCGATCTCGACTGGGTGGCTGCCGAGCTCAACGACCGGCCCCGCAAGCGGCTAGCCTTCCGCAAGCCGATCGAGGAGATCGGACCGCTCCTGTTGCGATGACCGCTTGGATCCGCCGTTCGCCTTGCGGGACAGGGCTGCGGGTTGTCGGTGGCTCAGCTGTGGAGCGAGTGGCCCATAGCGGCTCACTCTAGGACACCCTCGGTCGCCGAGGTTAGGTTCGGGTGACTGGTCACTCAGGGACGGGGAGGACCACCAGTGGATCGCCACCGACGGCGGCTCGCGCTGTTCCCCGGCCGGTGTCGTGCCGTTTCCTGCGACGGTGGTTACGGGATACACGTCCATAGCTGGCTGTGGAGCCCGCAAGATCCGCTCGGTCCGGCGGAACCGGGTGGGGCAACTGGGTGTGGACGTCAGTGAGGTGTCTCGGGACCAATGGCCGCCGGTGACTTGGTGACTACCCGGCACTCCCTGCGCGTTGGTGCCCCATAGGCTGCCTCGCGGCGAGCCCTGTCGTAGTCGCATGGCGGCGCAGTTGGGGACGATCAGGGTCCGAAGCTCACCGAACGTCTGCGCTGGGCTCCCACGGCCAGAGTTCTACGGCGGATGCAGTTGTCGCACGGAGCGGCCCCTCCGGGATCTGCGTCTCGGTGCTGCCGAGGCCGAAGTGCGGCCAGGAGAACCGGACTGTGAGCCCGACAGCGGATTGGGCGTGAGCCAGTACTCGCCGTCGCGGCGGTCGTGCGCTCCGCCGGCCCGCCAGCCGATGATCACCGTCCGGTCACGTAGCGCGTCGAGTCGACCGAAGGCTTCGCTGAGGTCGAGCGGGAACGCCTCTGTGCCGTCCGCCACCGTCACGTCGAACTGCGGGGACGGGACGACCGGCAGGCCGGCCCGCTCGGCCAGGCGGACGTGGGTCGGGCCGAGCGGGTGTCCGGGGCGGGAGCGGGCCATGAGGTGGAACTGCAGCCCGGTGCTGTAGGCGTGGATGGACATGAGCGCGACAGCGACGGTCTGCGAGCGGCCCAGCAAGCGACGCACGGGCAGGAGGCCGGGGATCTCGTTCGGGCGCGGCTCCATGTTCAACCGCTTGCGAGCGAACTCGGTCTAGAGGTTGAAGGCGTCACCATCGCCTGTACCTGGTCCCGAACCTCCCATGGGTGGGTAGCCCGCATAAGCATGCCGACCCTGCGGCAGGGCAGTCGCCCGGAGGCCGCCCTCGCGGCGAGCCCAGTCGGTGTCCCATAGCGCGGCCCATTAGCGAACACCGGCAGGTCGTTCGCTTACGCCTTCAGCCTGGAGCTTCGAGCATAGGTCGCGAAGCGTCCGGGTTGGCCAGCGATCAACCGCTGAGGGGAGCTGGACTGGGACACCTCCAGCTGGATGAGGCCGGTGGACTGGCTTGCGTTCGCGGCGGCGCTCGCCGTGGTTTTGAGCGTTTCCTCGTGTGGCACGGGTTCGATGCGTGGATGTGGCGGCGAGCGCCGCGTCTGCGTCTACCCGTGGCGGGCGGACTGTTCCTTGTCCTGGCAGTCCATACCGCGTGGGTCGTTGGTGACCAATCCGAGAGCGTCTTCTAGGGCACCCTGGCCGCTTGTGCGATCGGCGCGGTCGTCGGACAGCTGCGACTGGTCCGACGGAAGAACGGCGCTGCGAGACCGTAGCGCGCTTGTACCCATGCCTGCGGGTAGCTGAAGGGCCTTGCGGGAGACGGCGTTGGTCTGTCCGTAAGCCGCCCTGAGACAAGTCGTGGGACGCCTCGGCCGCCGTCACGAACAGGGATCCCTTGCGGGATCGCTGGTTGGGTCGTCGGCGGAGCGGTGTGTCGGGCCGGGCTCAGCGGCCAGAGGCGTCAACAGCGTCCACGGCATCGAGGTGGGCCTCCAGCGCACGGCCGAGGGGAGCCAGCACGGCGCTGGGCAGCGCATGGCCCATGCCCGGCACCTGTACCCGGTGCGCGGAGCCGATCGCCCGCTGTAGGTGCTGGGCGTTCGGCGGCGGGTAGGCAGGATCGGCGGGCGCCTCGATCACGAACACCGGCGTGGTCACCGCGGCGAGCTCGGCACCGCGCTCGAGCCCCTAGGTGCCGGCGCGGGCGTGGGCGGTGGCCGAGCTGGCATCCGGTGATCCGCCGTGGGCGATGACCTGCTGCTCCAGGGTCCGGAACTCGGCGGCGTCGAAGGGCACCTGGCCACCGTTGAGCACGCGCCAGTGCTCCACCCGCCAGTCGAGCTCAGCGGCCTCATCGCGCGGCTCTCCGAGGGACGCCCACAGCGCGAGCAGCTCCTCCGACGGTCCGGGCACCTCCTCCTCGCCGGGAGCCCCGGGCAAGGCGCCGGTACAGAACAGCGTCGCGGAGAGCAGACGGTCGGGGTGGTCGAGCAGCAGCAGCTGCACCAGGTAGCCGCCCATCGACATGCCCACGGCGTGCGCCCGGTCGATGCCGAGGGCGTCGAGCACGGCGACGGCGTCGCCGGCCAGGTCGCGCAGCGCGTAGGGGTGCTCGTCGAAGGCGCGGGTCGAGCGGCCGGTGTCGCGGTGGTCCCACACCACCACGCGGTGGCGGCGCCCCAGCCGCGCCACCAGCGCCTCCGGCCAGGCGACCCCGGCCGAGGCCGCGCCCATGACGAGCAGCACCGGGCTCCCCGCGAGGTCGCCGCTCTCCTGGACCCAGAGCTCGTACCCGCCCTCGACGCGGACGAGGTCTTCCCTTGGCGCGGCGGGACTCTCCGGGTGGTGCTCGGCACGCATCAACCCATCCTCGACGCCCGCTCGCGGGCACGCCACGGAGTTCCCGCAGGCGGTCAGCGGGGCCGGGGCGCGGGGCCGAATGATCCCGAGCTGCCCGTGGATGATCGTCGATTACCTTCACCGCGATGTCCGACAGTCCTTTGCCCCTGCGGGGGCTGCTGGCCGGCCGCCCACCTGCTCATGACAGGGCTGACCACGGTGGTCGCGGTGGCCGTCGTCATGGTGTCCGCGCTGAGGATCCCCTGCGGAACAGACAGCGCCGGCTCGCCGACGGTCCTCACCGACGCCTGACCTCCCCTGCCCAGCGACTCCCGGAGCGCCCGTGCCACGCATCCACCCGGTGGTCGACCTCTGCGACGCCGTCTCGCTGGCCACCGCCGTGCCGATCGCGGTCTTCGACCTCGACCGGATCGACGGCGACCTGCAGGTCCGCCCCGCCACCGGCGACGAGCGCTACCAGACCTTCGGCGGCGACACGGAGCACCCCGAACCCGGAGAGATCGTCTTCGCCGGCGCTGAGGGCAACGCGCACGCCCGGCGGTGGACCAACCGGCAGACGGGCTGTCCGCCGTGAGCCCGGCGACCACCCGGGTGATCATCATCGCCGAGGCTCTGCACGACACCGCCTCCGAGGACGTGGCACGCCTCGTCGCCACCCTCGCCGACGCGCTCGCCGCCACGTGGCCGGCCGAGCCGGTGACCGCTCACCTCAGCGCCGAGCGACCCGCCTTCACCTAGCGAGAGCGGGCTGCCCGAGGTCCGAGCGTGGCGTCGCGCCTTCACCACGATGGGCCTCAAGCCCACGCAGTACCGCTGCGCCTCCGAGTCGCTCCTGCAAGGACGACGACCTGCCAATGGTGACCACCCCTCCCCCGCGACCGGCAGCCACGAGCACGTTCCCTACCGCACACGGGCTCCCCGGCGGCGGGCCGGGGAGCCCGTGCTCAGGTCCGGTCCTGCTCCGGCGGGGAACTGAACCGGGCGCTGAGCCCGTCGCCCTGGTCCCCTCCCTCGCCCGGAAGCGGCGCCTCGTCCTCCGCCGCGCGCACGACGGCGTCGTCGGCGAGGTCGTCGTCCTGCCGGCCGACCGGGGCGTCGCGCTCGAGCGCCTCGAGCACCCGCCGCTCGTCGTCGGTCAGGTCGCCGGCACCCAAGTGCTCCCCGGGCCCACCGGCGTCCGACCCGCTGGCCATGGCCGTGTCGGGGTCGAGGTCGTCCGGGCTGGTCATCGTCGCCTCCTCGGGCGGGTACCCGTCAGCGCGGGAAGTTCGGTTCGAGACGCGGCACGATCTGCATCTCCGGCACGAAGGCCGCCGGGTGCAGCGTCACCAGGTAGCGCACCATCTCCGCGACCGCCGACGGCGGCATCATCAGGTGGGCCGGGATGCCCCACTGCTCCATCATCGGCGTGTCCATCGCCGCCGGGATGACCGCCTGCACGCGGCACGGGAAGGGCCGCTCGACGCCGTCCTCCCCCCGGACCGCTTTCTCGCGCAGCTCCCGCTGGATGCACCGGGTCGCGTTGAGGAAGCCGGCCTTGGAGCCGTTGTAGGCGATCGCGCCGCTGCCGGAGGTGATCGCCGAGAGGCTCACGATGTGGACCACGTCGGCGGTGCGGCCCTCGGGCAGGTGCTGCACCCGCTTCACGAACTCGCTGGTGAGGAAGACCGGACCCTCGCAGTTGACCGCCTGCACCCGCTGGTAGTCGGCGAGGTCGATGTCGGTGACGTAGCCGGGCCGGTCGATGCCGGCGACGTTGGCCAGGATGTCGAAGGCGTCGCCGTGGGCGTCGGAGAGCGCCGCGACCACCGCGCGGCGGCTGGCGTCGTCGGTCACGTCGAGCGCGACGACCTCCGCGGACCCCCCGGCGTCGGCCACCAGCTCGGCCGTGGCCTTGGCCCCGGCCTCGTCGATGTCGGCGATCGCGACGTGCGCGCCGGCCTCGGCCAGGGCCACGCAGGTCGCCCGGCCCAGTCCGCTCGCCCCGCCCGTGACCAGGGCCACCCGTCCCTGCAACGCCCTGCTGTCGGCCATCCGCTCCTCCGTCGGTCGATCGAGATGTCGCCGACCAGCCTGGTGGATGCCGCCGCCCGTCGCAGGTCGGACGATCACACGACCGTGCGCACTCGTCGCCCTCGGCCCCGGTCCGCTCCGCGCTCGCTGCTGGGCTCCCGACGGCGTCAGACGACGCCGGCGCTCCCGGACGCCGTCCGCACGCCGCCCAGGCCGGTGCCCCACACGTCCGCCAGCGTCACCGTCTGCAGCCCGCGCTCGGCGATCAGCTCCAGCAGCTCGTCGTAGACCTTCGTGATCGTCACCTGGTTGGCGTGCCCGACGACGATGGCCTGCGCGGCGAACCACCGGTCGGCGGCGTCGACCAGCTCGGCGGCGGTGAGCAGCCGGTTGTCCTCCAGCGTGCTGTTCCACATGACGACCGTCGGGTGCCCGAGCTCGGCGCTGATCCGCCGGACCCGCGCGTCGTGCGCCCCGAACGGCGGGCGCATGAAGGGCGTTCGGACGCCGAAGGTGCTCTCGATCCAGTCCCGGTTGCGGCCGATCTCCTCGGCGATCTGGTCCTCGGAGAGCGTGGTCAGGTCCAGGTGCGACCAGGTGTGGTTGCCCATGGCGACCTGCCCCGAGTCGATGAGCGGCTGCAGCTCGTCGCCGTTGTCCTCCCAGGAGGAGTAGCGGCCGTTGGGGAAGAAGGTCAGCCGGACGCCGCTGTCCCGGGCGAACCGGCACAGCGACCCGACGACCTTCGAGCTGGTGCCGTCGTCCAGGGTGAGCGCCAGCGACGTGCCGTCCCCCGGGAGCCGGTCGACGACGCCGGCGGGCGCGGGGAGCACGCGGGCGGGCAGCCGTGCCGCCGCGACCGGCTCTACCGGCTCGGCGGCCGCGGCGGTGCTCACCGGCGCCCGCGTCGGGTCGACGAGGCCGACCGTGCCACGGCCGACGGCCGTGCCGGCCAGCCCCGCGGCGAGGAAGAGGAGGAACCGACGGCGCTCCATGCGGCGGACGCTAGGGAGGCGCGTGCGCGCGTCCGCGCAGCGACACGGGGCGCCCGGGTGGCCGGCACCCCCCGTGCCCTGGTGCTCACCGGCCGTGCTCGGCGGCCCGCCGCCCACCGCCCGCAGCTGCCCTCGTCGGTCTAGCGTCGTCCGCGTGGGAGTGCCCTGGGACGACTCGCGTCGCGCGTTCACCGACGCCGCGCGGTGGTTCGTCGGCACCGCCGCCCTCGTCGGGGACCGGTGGTCCCGGCCCGGCCTGGGCGAGTGGGACGTCCGCGCCCTGGTGGGCCACACGAGCCGCTCGCTCCTGACGGTCGAGACCTACCTCGCCCGCCCAGCCTCGACCGTCGAGGTCGCCTCCGCCGGCGACTACTTCCGCACGACGAGGGCGGCCGCCGCCGACCCCGCCGTCGCGGCACGCGGGCGGGACGCCGGGGCGGCCCTGGGCAGCGACCCGGCCGCCGCCGTCGCGGAGATCGCCGCGCGCGTGCTCCCGCTCGTCGAGGCCCGGGACGGCACGGAACTGCTGACGACGATCGCCGGCGGCATGCGGCTCGCGGACTACCTGCCCACGCGGACGTTCGAGCTCGCCGTCCACACCGGGGACCTCGCCACGGCCCTGGGCGCGCCGCTGGACGTCCCGGCGACGGCCGCGGCGCAGGCACTGGGGCTGGTCACCGACCTCGCCGTCGCCGAGGGCCACGCCGGCCCGCTCCTGCTCGCCCTCACCGGCCGGACAGGCCTCCCGTCGGGCTTCGCGGTGCTCTGAGTGACGGTCAGCCGACGGGGACCAGGCCGGCCGCCTCGATGAGGCGGGCCTGCTCGCGACACCAGGGCGACCAGGCGTCGCCGTCCTGCGACTCCTGGCGCTCCCGGAAGGCCGCCCAGTCCAGCAGCTCCCACTCGCCGACCTCGTCCGGGTCCGGCGCGGGGGTGCCGGAGAAGCGGCCGAGGTAGACCGGGCAGACCTCGTTCTCCACGACCCCGCGGAACTCCGCGCGGTAGCGGTAGCCGGGCAGCGCCGGGCGCAGCCCGTCGACCTGCAGCCCCAGCTCGAAGGCGGCCCGCCGGGCGATCGCGTCGGCGTCGTCCTCCCCGGGGCCGGGGTGGCCGCAGACGGTGTTGGTCCACATGCCGGGGAAGGTCTGCTTCCCGTCGGCGCGGCGGGTCACCAGCAGCCGGCCCGCGTAGTCGAAGAGGTACGCCGAGAAGGCCCGGTGCAGCGGCGTCTCCCCGTGGTGCACCAGCGGCTTGGGCATCGTGCCGATCGCCGTCCCGTCGTCGTCGAGCAGGACGATGAGTTCCTCGGTTGCCGTCACGCCGCCCATCCTCCTCGATCGGCGGGGCGGACGCCCGGGCTCCCCGCGACGATCAGCTGGGCTGGTCGTCCCGGGTCCGGGCTCACCACACCTCGCGAGCCCGGACCCCGCACGGTGATCCCAGCTGATCATCGCGGTCGCTGCCCCGACCCCCGCCGGGCCACCACCGACTGGCGGCGGCCCGGCCCGGCAGGCACCGTGCCGGGGTGGACAGCTACACGCGCGACGGTCTGGTCTTCGACGTCCGGGACGGCGGTCCCGCGGACGGCGACCCCGTCGTCCTGCTGCACGGCTTCCCGCAGGACGCCACCGCCTGGACCGCCGTCGCCGGCGACCTGCACGCCGCGGGACTGCGCACCCTCGCCCCCGACCAGCGCGGCTACTCCCCCGGCGCTCGCCCGTCCGGGCGCTCGTCCTACCGGGTGCGGGAGCTGACCGCCGACGTCCTGGTGCTGCTCGACGCCGCCGGGCTCGGCAGCGCGCACGTCGTCGGGCACGACTGGGGCGCCGTCGTCGGGTGGGCGCTGGCGGCCTGGCACCCCGAGCGGGTGCGCACGCTGACCGCGGTATCGGTGCCGCACCCGGCGGCGATGGCGCAGGCATTCGTCACCAGCGACCAGGCGCTGCGCTCCTCGTACATGGCGCTGTTCCAGCTGCCGGTGCTGCCCGAGCGGCTCCTGCTCGCCAGGGACGGCGCGGCGCTGCGCTGGATGCTGCTGACCAGCGGCCTGTCGCCCGAGTTGTCCGAGCACTACGTGCGGCGGATGCAGGAACCGGGCGCACTCGCCACGGCGCTGGCCTGGTACCGCGCGCTACCCTTCGACGCCCGCGACCCGGTCGGCACGGTGCGGGTGCCGACGCTCCACCTGTGGAGCACCCGCGACGCCGCCCTCGGCCGCACCGCCACCGAGCGGAGCCGGCGGTTCGTCGACGCCCCCTACCGGCTCGAGGTGCTCGAGGGCGTTCCCCACTTCATCCCGGAGGTGGCGCCCGGACGGGTCGCCGAGCTGGTCACCGAGCACGTCCGCGCGCACGGCTGACCACGGCCGGGCGGCCGGGTGCGCAGACCCGGGGCCGCGGTGGCAGCCGCCGGGTGACGGCTCCCCGCCGGTCATCCCGCGCGGGCGGTCACCTCGTCGGTGCGCCGCAGCCCGGCAGCGGCGAGCGCGGCGGGCAGGCCCACGTCGTGGCGCTGGAGGTGGGTGATGACCCCGTCGGCCACGAGGAACCGGGACGCGACGACGGCCCGGCCCAGCTCGGCGCCCGTCGCCGGGTCGGCCCAGGTCGCCTCCTGCTCGACGACGACGGCGCCCCCAGCGCCGCAGAACCAGCGCAGCGGGCGCGCCGTGAACCCCGCCCGGGCCATCCAGGGACCCAGCACGTCGCGGCTCCGAACCGTGCCCCGGGGCCCGACCACCTCGAGGTCGGGCGCGCACAGCGCGACGGCGGCCGCGGAGTCGGCGCGGTCCACCGCGTCCAGCCAGGCCTCGACCACCCCGAGCTGTCCGGTCACGACGGCGACGGTAGCCGCCGACCGCATGGAGCAGGCCTCACGCGGGCACATCGGGACCCCGTTCCGCAGCCGACCCCAGGAGGACTCCGTGACCACCACCCGCACCCGCCGCTGGCGCCTCGCCGCCGCCGGCGTCGCCATCGCCGCGTCCTCGTTCGCCACCGCGGCGTGCGGCTCCGACGTCGTGGACGACGGCGTCGAGCAGGAGGTCGAGGACACCGGCAACGAGGTCGAGGAGGAGGTCGAGGACACCGACGAGGACGGTGACGGCTGACCCGCCCGCCGCGTGACCGCGGCCGGCCCGGGGTAGGCGCCCGCCCGTGAGCACCGACGCGCCCACCACCTCGGCGACCCGCGCTCAGCGGCTCGACCGGCTGCCGTTCACCCGCGAGCACGGCCGGCTCTTGGTCGGCTCCGGCCTGGGCTGGGCGCTGGACGCGATGGACGTCGGACTCATCTCCTTCGTGATGGCCGCGCTCGCCGTCCAGTGGTCGCTGACGCCGACCGAGCTGTCCTGGATCGGCTCGATCGGCTTCGTCGGGATGGCGCTGGGCGCCACGCTCGGCGGGCTGCTGGCCGACCGGATCGGCCGGCGGCAGGTCTTCGCGCTGACCCTGCTGGTGTTCGGTCTGGCCACCGGCGCCGCCGCGCTGGCGTGGTCGGTGGCCTCGCTGCTGGTGTTCCGGTTCCTCATCGGGCTGGGGCTGGGCGCCGAGCTGCCGGTCGCCTCGACGCTGGTCAGCGAGTTCGCCCCGGCGCGGGTGCGCGGCCGGGTGGTCGTGCTGCTCGAGGCGTTCTGGGCGGTCGGCTGGCTGCTGGCGGCGCTGATCGGCTACCTCGTCGTCCCGGGCAGCGACGACGGCTGGCGGTGGGCACTGGCGCTGGGCGCCGTACCCGCGCTGTACGCGGTCGTCGTGCGCCGCGGGCTGCCCGAGTCGGTCCGCTTCCTGGAGCTGCGCGGCCGAACCGAGGAGGCCGAGGCCGCGGTGCGCCGCTTCGAGTCGGCGGCCGGGGTGCCGGCGGTGCCCTCGGCTCCGGCGCGCCCCGCGCCGACCCCGGGGCCCGGCGCGCTGTGGGCGGTGGGCTCCCGCCGGCGGACGGCGGCACTCTGGACCGTCTGGTTCGGCATCAACTTCGCCTACTACGGCGCCTTCATCTGGCTCCCGACGCTGCTGGTCGCCTCCGGCCTCTCGCTGGTCCGCTCCTTCGGCTTCACGCTGCTCATCACGCTGGCCCAGCTGCCCGGCTACGCCGTCGCGGCGCTGCTCATCGAGCGCTGGGGCCGGCGGCCGACGCTCGTGGTCTTCCTGCTGGGCTCCGCGGTCGGCGCCGGGCTCTTCGCGCTCGCCGCCGGCGACACCGCCGTCCTGGTGACCGGCATGGTGCTGTCCTTCTTCAACCTGGGCGCCTGGGGCGCGGTCTACGCCGTGACGCCGGAGGTCTACCCCACCGCACTGCGCGCCAGTGGGGCCGGCGCCGCTGCCGGCTTCGGCCGGATCGCCTCGATCACCGCACCGCTGTGCGTGCCGCCGCTGCTCACCGCCGGCGGCAACGGCCTGGTCTTCGGCATCTTCGCCGCCTTCTTCGTGCTCGCCGCGTCGGCCGGCTCGGCACTCCCCGAGCGCCGCGGCGAGTCGCTGGAGGCGGCCGTCGACTGAACCCCCGCACTCCCCCCGCCGTGATCATCGGTGGGTGGCGGCCGTCGTCGGCGTGTCGGCCAGCCACGTGCCGATGATCACGGCGAGGCCGGAGAGTGCAAAGGATCCTTTGCAAAGGGCTCTCTGCACTCCTACGGTGAGCGCCGTGCCCGACGAGCCGTCGATCGCCGTCCACGACCCCCGGGTCCTCCGTGCGCTGGCCCACCCGCTGCGCAACGCGCTGCTCGGCCTGCTCCGCAGCGAGGGCCCGTCGACGGCCTCGCGACTGGGTCAGCGGCTCGCCGAGAGCAGCGGGAGCACCAGCTACCACCTGCGGCAGCTCGCGGCGCTGGGCTTCGTCGAGGAGGTGCCCGGCGGCACCGCGCGGGAGCGCTGGTGGCGGGCCCGGCACCGCAGCACCCGCTGGCAGACCGAGGACGTCCTCGACCAGCCCGGCGGGCGCGAGGTGGTCGAGGAGTTCACGCACCTGTCGCTGTCCGTCCAGCGCCGCATGCTGGCCGCGCACGCCGAGCAGCGGGAGGACCTCGAGCCGGAGTGGCGGAACGCGACGTCGCTGAACGACTGGGGGCTGCACCTCTCCCCCGCCGCGGCGCGCGAGCTGGCCGAGGAGCTCAACGGGGTGCTGCAGCGCTGGCGGGCCGAGCGCGAGGACCCGGCGCAGCCGCTGGTGAGCGTGCTGGTCGACGTCTTCCGGCTGGCGGAGCACCCCTCGTGAGCCGCGCCCTCACCCCCGCGCAGGCGCAGCGCCGCTACGTCTCCCTCACCGCGCTGCGGTGGCTGCCCATCGGCCTCGCGGCCCCGGTGACCGTCCTGCTGGCCACTGCCCGCGGCCTGTCCCCGGCCGACATCGGGCTCACCGTCGCGGTCCACGGCACGGTGACCCTGCTGCTGGAGCTGCCCACGGGCGGGCTGGCCGACGCCGTCGGGCACCGCCCCGTCCTGGTGCTGTCCGGCCTGCTCGGCGCCGCCGCGCTGCTGCTCATGGCCGTGGCCGACGGCGTCGGCCTGTTCGCGCTCGCGTCGGCCGTGCTCGGCGTCGGCCGGGCGCTGGACTCCGGGCCGCTGCAGGCCTGGTACGTCGACACGGTGCACGCGGCCGACCCCGCCGCCGACGTCACCCCGGGCCTGTCCCGGGCCGGCGGGGCCGACGGGCTCGGTCTCGCCCTCGGAGCCGCCCTGGGTGGGCTCGTGCCGCTGCTCGCCGCGGACGTCGGCAGCACCGCGCTGGCTCTGCCGCTGCTCCTCGCCGCGGCACTCACCCTCGTCTCGGTGGCCGGCGTCCGCTGGCTCGTGGTGCCGCTGCGGACGTCCGAGGCGTCCGCCGGCCGGGCCCTGCTCGCGGGCCTCCGGCAGGTGCCCCCGGTCGTCCGCGGCACCGTCGGGCTGGTCGGGCGGGACCGCGTGCTGCGGTCGCTGCTCGCCATCTCCTTCCTCACCGGCACGGTACTGACGGCCCTCGAGCTGCTCGGACCCCTGCACTTCGCCGACCTGGCCGGGAGCCTCGCCGAGGGCTCGGCGGTCTCCGGTGTGGTCATGGCCGTGTCCTTCGGGGCGGCCGGCGTGGGGTCGCTGCTCGCGCCCGCGGCCCGGCGCGCGGCCCGCGGCTCGGTGGCCTGGGTCAGCGCGGCGTCCGCCGGGTGCGGCGCCGCCGCGGTGGTGGGCGTCGCGCTGGCACCCGGCGTCGCGGTCGCCGCCGTCGGCTACGCGCTGTTCCACCTGTGCAATGGCTGCGGCTGGCCGCTTCGGGCCCAGCTGCTGCACGAGCAGACGACATCGGCGCAGCGCGCCACCACCGTCTCGGCCACGTCGCTCGCGCTCATGCTGGGCGGGCTGCTCGGCAGCCTGGTGCTGACCCGGCTGGCGGAGGCCGCCGGCAACCCCGCCGGCCTGCTGACCTCGGCAGTCGCGGCCCTGCTCATCGTCCTGGTCTCGCTGCGACTGCGTCCCCGCCGGCCGGGTACACCGGGCGCGGCGCGGGTAGCGGCCCTCCATGGCTGAACCCACCCGGAACCGTCTGCAGGGCCTGCGGGTCGCCGTCACCGGCGCCAGCGGCAACGTGGGGACGGCGCTGCTGCGCCGGCTCGCCGCACCCGCCAGCGGCGTGGCCGAGGTGCGCGGGCTGGCTCGGCGGCAGCCGCCCTCGACGCCGCCCTACGACGGCGTCCGCTGGTACCTCGCCGACCTCGGCGAGACCCGCAGCGAGCACGAGCTCACCCGCTTCCTCGACGGCGTCGACGCCGTCGTCCACCTGGCCTGGGCACTGCAGCCGGGCCGGCAGCCCGAGCGGCTGCACCGGGTCAACGTCGAGGGCACCCGCCGGGTGGCGCGCGCCGCTGCGGGGGCGGGCGTCGGGCACTTCGTCCACCTGTCGTCGCTGGGTGCCTACGCCGCGGGCGGTGGGGACCGGGCGGTGGGCGAGGACTGGCCGGCCACCGGCATCCCGAGCGCCCAGTACAGCCGCGACAAGTCCCAGGCGGAACTCGTCGTCCGTGAGCAGATCGGCTCCCGCGAGGGGACGACGCTGACCGTGGTGCGCCCGACGCTGGTACTGCAGCCCGAGGCCAGCAGCGAGATCGGCCGCTACTTCCTCGGGCCGCTCCTGTTCGGCGCCGCCCGGCTGCTGCCCGCGCCCGTGGCCCGGCTGCTGCTGCTGCCCCTCCCGTCGCTGCGGGTGCAGGTCGTCCACGCCGATGACGTCGCCGACGCCCTGGTCGCGATCCTCGACCGCCGCGCCGGCGGGCCGTTCAACCTCGCCGCCGAGCCGACCTTCGACGCCGACTCCCTCGCCCGCGCGCTCGGCACGGTGCGGGTGCCGGTGCCGGCCGCCGTCCTGCGGGCGGCGCTGTCGGCCGCCTTCCACGCCCGCGTCGTGCCGACCGAACCCGGCTGGCTCGACATCGGCCTGCAGGCGCCGGCGCTGGACAGCTCCCGCGCCCGCCGCCTGCTGGACTGGACGCCGACCCATCCCGGGGACGAGGTGCTGCGGCAGTTCGTCGCCGCCCTCGGCCGCGGGGAGGGCGCGCCGGGCGCGCTGCTGCAGCCGGCCGGCGGCCCCGAGCGCGACCCCGCCGACGACCCGGCCAACGTGCCCGGCTCGCGCGCGACCTGAGCCCGTGCCGATCGACTCCTCCGCTCCCGCCGACCGCGCGACACCTACGCCGGCCGGGAGGCCGACACCTCGTGTCGGGAGGCGGTCGCCGAGGCGCGGCGACTGCTGCATCCCGGCGGCCGGTGCCTCGTCCAGGACCGCACGGCCGAGGACGTGCGGCAGCCGGCCGGTCCGCGTCACGTGCGCGGGTACCTGTTCGAGGTCTCCCAGAAACTGCTGGACGTCGAGCTGGCGCCGCCCCGACGCCGGGGAGCTGACCGGGCTGCTGGGGGAAGCCGGGTCCCGGGTGACCACACAGCGGCTGTGGGAGCTGCGGCCGTGCACCCGGATCGCGACGCGTACCTCGCGGAGATCGCGCAGCGGAGGGGACGGTCGACCCTGCACGAGCTCGACGACGCGGAGATCGGCCGGCTCGTCGACGCCCTCGCCGACCGGCTGCCCGCCGGCGAGCCGGTCGTCGAGACCGACGCTTACACGCTCCGGACCGGCGCCGTGCCCGGGTGACCGCCCGGCACCCCCTGGCCGTGCTGCTCGCCGAGGCTGCGCTCCCCGGCCCGGACGGCTGGATCGACGACCTCGTCCTCGATCCGCTCCTCGAGCGGGACGGCAACCTCCCGGACGAGCTGCCGGACGGCGTCCCTGACCTGGCGGAAGTCCGCGGCGTCCACGCCGCCGTGGTGCCGCGCGTCCCGCCCGGTCGCCGCGACGGGGTTCCGGCGACACGCCAGCGCACAGCGCAGTCGGCCGAGCACCGTTTGTCGTGACGGCCGTTGCGGCGTTAGCGTCGGTCCACCGCCCGAGACCGCCGGCGGAGCAGCTCCACCTGCCGGAGTTCCTGTGCCGCACCTGCACATCGCCGTCGTCCGCGGGCCGGACCAGGTCGTCGTCCGGCTCACCGGCGACGTCGACGTCCCGGCCGCCGGGCGCCTCGACCGGGCCCTGCAGGAGGCCGCCGTGTCCGGTCGCGGCGCGGTCGTCGTGGACGTCGCTGGCGCCCGGTTCCGCGACTGCTCCGGACTGCGCGTGCTCGCGCTGTTCTCCGACGCGCTGGTACCGGCCGGCCGCCGCTGCCGCCTCGTGGGCGCGCCCGCGGCCACGCGCCGCCTGGTCCGCTCGGCCGGGTTCGGCGACCGGATCGAGCTCGACGGGCCCGTGGACGAGGTCGCCCCGCCTTCCGCCGCCCCCCTGCCCACGCCACGCTCACCGTCCCCGGCGCGCCGCGCGGGTCTGCCGTACCAGGCACGACCCGCGCGGCGCGCCGAGGACCGGCCGCTGCGGCGGCAGGTCCGCCCGGGGACGCTGCGCCGCTGGCGCTGAAAGAGGACCGCCTCCTCCCCACCCCTCGCAGGCTCGGGGCCGGGCCCGGGAGACGGCCGGGGAGGGCCTGCTCCAAGGGGTCCTTCCTCAGGCCAGCGCGTCCAGGCGAGCGATGTCCTCGTCGGAGAGGCGCAGCTGGGCCGCGCCCAGGTTCTCCGCCAGGTGCTCGAGGGACTTGGTGCCCGGGATCGGCAGGACCACCGGCGACGCGTGCAGCAGCCAGGCCAGCGCCACCTGGGACGGCGTGGCGTCGAGCTCCCGGGCGATGTCGGCGACCGGGCTGTCCGGCGCGGCCAGGTCCCCGGTCGCGATCGGGAACCACGGGATGAAGCCGATGCCGTGCTCGGTGGCGTACTCCAGGACGTCCTGGGACTGCCGGTTGGTCAGGTTGTAGAGGTTCTGGACGCTGACGACCTCGACGATCTCGCGGGCCTGCTCCAGCTCGGCCACCGAGACCTCCGAGACGCCGATGTGGCGGACCTTGCCCTCGTCCTGCAGCTCCTTGAAGGCGCCGAGCTGGTCGGCCAGCGGCACCTCGGCGTCGATGCGGTGCAGCTGGATCAGGTCGATGCGCTCGAGCCGGAGGGTCCGCAGCGACAGCTCCACCTGCTGCTTGAGGTAGGCCGGGCGGCCGACCGGCGTCCAGATGCCCGGTCCCTGCCGGGTGAGGCCGGCCTTGGTCGCGACGACCAGGCCCTCCGGGAAGGGGTGCAGCGCCTCGGCGATCAGCCGCTCGCTCACCACCGGGCCGTAGGAGTCGGCGGTGTCGATGAAGTCCACGCCCTGCTCGACGGCGGCGCGGAGCACCCGGCGGGCGTTCTCCGGGTCGGCCGGCTCGCCCCACACGCCGGGGCCGGGCAGCTGCATGGCGCCGTAGCCGAGGCGGTGGACGGGCAGGTCCCCGCCGATCGAGAAGGTGTCGCTGGGCGCGACGGCGGTCATGCTGCCTCCAGGGGGTCGGCCCGCGGCCGGGTGCCACGGGGTCTGCAGTCCGCGGCAGCACCCGCAGCGGCCGTTGCTCTTCCGGGATGTGACCGCCGACACAGCGAGGAGGACCCATGGGCGAGATCGTCGTGCTGCGGCACGGGCAGACCGAGTGGAGCCTCAGCGGCCAGCACACCAGCGTCACCGACCTGCCGCTGCTGCCCGAGGGCGAGGAGCAGGCCCGTCGGCTGCGCGGCGAGTTCGGGGACCGCCGGTTCACGGCCGTCTGGGTGAGCCCGCGGCTGCGGGCCCGGCGGACCGCCGAGCTGGCGGGGCTCACGCCGACCGGCACCGACGAGGACCTCGTGGAGATCGACTACGGCGGCTACGAGGGCCGGACGACGGCGGAGATCAGCGAGGAGATGGGCCGCACCTGGTCGGTGTGGGTCGACGGCACCGTCCCCGGGGAGACGCCCGGGGAGACACCGCAGGACGTCGGCGTGCGGGTGGACCGGGTGCTCGACCGCGCCCGGCCGCTGCTCGGGGACGGCGACGTGATGCTGGTCGCGCACGGGCACGTGCTGCGCATCCTGACCGCCCGCTGGCTGCGGCTCGAGCCCGCGGCCGGCGCCCTGTTCGCGCTGCCGGCCGGCTCCTACGGCGTCCTCGGGCACGAGCACGCCCGGCCCGCGCTCACCGGCTGGGGCCTGCACTGACTCGAGCCGCCGGCGGCGGGACGGGACGGCCGAACAGCCAGCCCTGACCCAGGTCAGCGCCGAGCCGGGTGACCTCGTCGGCGACCCGCTCGGTCTCCACGCCCTCGGCCACGACCTGGGCGCCGAGGGTGTGCGCGAGCTCGACGACCGAGCGGACCATCGTGCGCGCGCCGTCGTCGGGCAGCGCCTGCACCAGCGCCCGGCCCAGCTTGACGACGTCGGGCCGCACCGTGGCCATCAGCGAGCGGCTCGACCAACCCGCCGCGACGTCGTCCAGCGCGACCCGCCAGCCCCGCGAGCGATGGTGCTCGAGCACCGAGAGCAGGTGCCCGCGGTCCCGGACGGCGGACACCTCGCCCACCTCGACGACCAGCCGGGACGGGTCGATGCCGGCGTCCTCCAGCGCCTGGACGGCGCCGGCCAGCTCCACCTGCGGCCGGTGCACCGACGCCGGGTCAGAGTTGACGAACAGGTCGGCGTCCCCGAGCCAGGGTGCCGCGCCGGTGATCGCCGACTCACGACCGATGCGGTCGAGCCGGGGCAGCCAGCCGGCGGACTCCGCGACGAAGAAGAGGTCCTCCCCGCCGACCTCCTGGCCGTCGACCGTCCCGCGCAGCAGCGCCTCCTGGGCGACCACCTCGCGGTCGGCCAGCCGGACGATCGGCTGGTACACCGACCACAGCTCCGCCTCGGCCAGCAGGCCGATCTCCGCGGTGACCCCGCGGCGGGCCAGCTCCACGGCGAGCGTGGGGGCGGTGAGCAGCCGGGCGGCCAGCGCGGCCCCGCCGTCCGGCGGGTCGGTGGCCACCCGCAGGTCCTCGGCCTCCGCCGTCGTGAGCTCACGGGCCAGCCGGTGGAACAACCGGTCGACGCCGCGGCCGCCGTCCTCGTCGTCGAGGTCGAGCAGGTCCGGGGACGCCGTCACCGCCAGCCCCAGCGCCCGTGCCATCCGCGCCACCTCGGACAGCAGGTGCGCGTCGGGGGTCGCCAGCAGGACCCGGGTGGCTCGCGCGGGGAGGTGCCAGTACTCCCGGCGCCGGAGTCGTCCGTCGGTGCTCGCCACCGCTCGAGGATGACCGAGGCGCGCAACCCGACCGGACAGGCGCGCGGTCGGCCATTCTAGTGCAAGCGCACTAAATGCGCCGACATGCGGCTGACAACCCGTCGTCCACGTTCACTTGAATGTCTAAGGTCATCCCCATGGTGCTTGTGCAGGAAGCGGGGTCGGTGCGTTCCTCCCGTGGCGGACGACCCCGGGATCCCAGCCGGGACGGCGTGATCCGGGCGGCGATCCTGCGTCTCCTGGCCGAGGTCGGGTACGGCGCGCTGACGATGGACGCCGTGGCCGCCGAGGCCGGCGTCGGCAAGGCGACCATCTACCGCCGCTGGCGCACCAAGCAGGACCTCGTCGCCGACACGATCACCGAACTGAACGCCACCACCGTCACCCCGCCGGACACCGGGTCGCTCGAGGGCGACCTCCGGGAGGTGCTGTACGCCATCGTCGACGTGATCAACGGACCCATGGGTGCGGCGACCCAGTCGCTGCTGTCCACCGTCCCGCACCACCCCGCGCTGGGAGCGGCCTTCGGGGACGGCCCGGTCGGGGTGTGGCGTCGCGCGTTCGCGCAGGTCTTCGCCCGCGCCGAGGCACGCGGCGAGCTGCGCCCGGGCCTGGCCGGCACCGTGACCGCCGAAGCCCTCATGGCCCCGCTGGTCCAGCGGTGGCTGATCACCGGCCACCCCGTCACCCGGGACTACGCCGACCAGGTGCTGGCCGACGTCGCGCTGCCCCTGCTCCGGGCCACCTGGAAACCGAGGGGCTGAGGGTCACCAGCCCCAGGTGCCGGGCTCGCCCTTGAACGGGCCGACCACCTCGTCGGTGATCCAGCCGCCGTAGAAGTCCCCGGCCTGCGCGCGCACGACCTCGCCGTCGACGAGCGCGCGGTCCACCCGGCTCGGGTAGAAGGCGACCGCCCCGCGCAGGACGGCGTAGCGCTCCACCGGGTCCTCGTAGGACCAGGCCACGTCCGGGTGCCGCCGTCCGTCAACGACGACGCCCCAGTAGGTCGCCGCACCCTTCCACTCGCACCACGAGCCGTCGGCCGCGCGCTGCAGGACGGCGTCGGCGACGTCCTCGCGGGGCACGTAGTAGACCGGCGGGTGGCTGGTCTCGCAGACGCGCACCGCACGGGTGGTGCTCGCGACCACCCGGCCGCCGAGCTCGACGACGACCCGCCGCCCGGTCACCTCGGCCGAGGGCGGGCGCGGGTAGTCCCAGACCGACTCCTGGCCCGGACCGACCGGGTCGGGACGCGGGTGCGCCACGTCAGTCGTTGCGGTGCCGGACCTTCTGGACCAGGACGAGGGTCATGAGCAGACCGACCGCGCCGACCGCCGCCATGCCCACCGGCGTCTGCAGGAACTGCTGGACGGCGGCCTGCCCCTGCGACTTCAGTCGCTGCGGACTGCTCCGGTAAACCAGCTGGTCCAGGGTGGCCGCGAGCGACTCACGGGCGGCGTCGATCTCCAGCTGGATCTGTCGAGGGTCGCGAGGCACGGGCGACAGCCTGCCAGACGGCGCCGCTCGGGGCGCGTTCGTCGGCCGAGGGGCCACCCGCACGGGCGGCTCCGGCAGTCCGCCGGCCCAGCTCCCTATGCTCGGGCCCACGCGGGAGTGGTGTAACGGCAGCCACGCCAGACTTAGGATCTGGTGCCTTCGGGCGTGGGGGTTCGACTCCCCCCTCCCGCACGCGACTCAGCCGACCGTGACGCGGAGCTCCAGAGCCGTGGACGGTCGGGACGGGTCGTCGTCGTCCACCACGGCCAGCAGCTGTGCCTCGCCGTCGGCGACCGCGCGCAGGGCCAGTCCCTCGACCTTGGCCACGCGCCCGTCCACCTCCGGGATCCGGCTGACGTCCACCACCGTGTCCCCGTCGACGAGCACCAGCGCCGAGGCGACCACGGGCCCGTCGTCGATGGCGTTGGGCGCGTCCTCGGCGGCGGCGCTGAGCAGCAGCCGCCCGTCGGGCAGGGCGATCGCGTCGGTGACCGCGAGCCCCACCCCGGTCACCTCGCCCAGCTCGTGGACCCGCGGCCGGTCCACGGGGAGCGAGCCGGCACCCACCCGCCCGAGGACGGCGTCGACCAGCCCGGCCACCGGCACCTCGACGCTGGCCGAGGGCACTCCCGCCGCCAGGTTGCCCCGGTTGAACCACCGCACGGTGTCGCCGCACCGTGCCGCGCCCTCGAGGTTGAGCTGGTCCGCCGCGAGCCCGAGGCGCTGCACGACGGCGGCGTAGAGCGGCGCGAGCTCACGTGCCTGCACGACCGGCCGCCCGTCGTCGAGGCGCACCAGCACGCCGCGCGTGCGCCGGTTGGTCGAGCCGGAGCCCAGCAACAGGACCGCCGGCTCGCCGTCCACCTCCGCGGGGCAGGCCACCTCGAGGTCGGGCTTGAGGCGCTTGGTCCCGGCCGCCTCGCCGAACCGGTCGTGCCCCTCCACGGGCGGCACGAGGCGCACCGGGGTGACCGAGCCGGCCCGCCACCACGCCGCGGACGTGGAGTCGTCCTGGGCGACCAGCCAGCCGTCGCCGAGCGGTGCCACGGCAGAAGCCGCGGTGACCGGTGTCCCGTCGTCGAAGTACAGGGCACGGCCGTCGTCCACGGAGATGAGCACGGCACCACCCTGCCCGGAGACGTGGCGACCCGCTCGGGACGACCGGCGGGTCGGGACGTGTCCGGACGACGACACGGCACCGTTCCAGCGCCTGCACGGGGGGTGAGGACGCGTCATTCGAGAGCAGGATCACACAGTTGGATCACCGCAGCTCAGCGGGTTGCCGAGCATGAGCGGCCCCGGACGCGCAGCGACCCGGACCCGTAGCCTGGTGACTCAGGCCCGTCGCGCAGCGCTGCCCGGCCAGGCCGACCTCCCCTGCACCTCATCGACCCCGTCGGAGCTCATGACCTCCCCTCGCCCCGAGACGACCGACCGAACCGAACCGATCGAGGACAAGGACAAGGACAAGGCACAGGGCGCCCAGCTGAGCGCCACGCAGGTGGCCGCCGGCGCCCTGGCCGCGGTGTCCTCGGCCGTGGTGGCCTCGTTCTTCGGCCTCGCCGGCACGCTGATCGGCGCCGCGCTGGCCAGCGTGATCAGCACCGTCAGCGCCGCCCTCTACAGCAACTCCCTGGAGAAGACCAACGAGAGGCTGCGCCGCGCCCGAGGCCAGCTCACCGGCCGTCAGGCACCGGTCGAGCAGGCCACGCGGACCACGGCCGCGCCCGCCGCGACGGCGACCGCGGCGACCCCGGTGCTGCCCGCCCACCTCGACCCGCGTCGCGCCCCGGCCCGGCGCAGCCGGCCGCGGTGGACCCGGGTGGCCGTCTACGCCGCCGCCGTGTTCGTCATGGCCATGGGCGTCATCACCGGCATCGAGCTCATCGGGCAGAAGCCGGTGGCCGCCCTCGTCGGCGGCACGGAGACGTCCCAGGAGACGACGATCGGCGCGATCACCAACGCCTCGTCGTCGTCCCCCGTCGAGGAGCAGGAGGACGACCCGTCGTCGCCGTCGTCCCCCACCACGACCGCGCCGGCGACCGAGACGAGCGCGCCGGCCACCGGTACCGACGAGGAGTCGGCCTCGGAGGAGGACGAGGGGTCCGACAGCGACGGGTCCGGGTCGGCGACGCCGACGCGGACCTCGGAGGCGGAGCCCACCTCCGGCAGCGAGCCGTCGGACTCGTCCGGGGACTCCTCCGAGCAGACCTCCTCGGAGGACGACAGCTCGCCCGCGGCCGGGGCCGAGCCGACCTCCTGACGCGACGCGTCGACGCCCGCGGCCCCGGTGCTCACCGGGGCCGCGGGCGTCCGCGCGTTCAGGCCCGGACGGCGACCGTCGCGTCGAACCGGGCCTCCAGCTGCTCGGCCGCACTCCCCGCGGACCGGCTGGTCAGGACCGGCGCAGCAGCTCCGCGACCAGCGGGACCAGCGCGGCGAAGGCCTGGCCGCGGTGGCTGCGCGCGTCCTTCTCCGCCGCCGTGAGCTCGGCCGCGGTGTGCTCCAGCCCGTCGGGCAGGAACACCGGGTCGTAGCCGAAGCCGTTGGCGCCCCGCGGCTCCCGGACGACCTGGCCGCGCCACGACCGCTCGAGCACCCGCTCGGCGCCGGTCGGCGTCACGACCGCGGCCGCGCACACGAACGCACCCCCGCGACGCTCGTCGGGCACGTCGGCCAGCTGCCCGAGCAGCAGCGCGGTGTTGCCCGCGTCGTCCCCGTGCCGGCCCGACCAGCGCGCCGACAGGACGCCGGGCATCCCGTTGAGCGCGTCGACGGTCAGGCCGGAGTCGTCGGCGACCGCCGGCAGCCCGGTGTACCGGACCGCCTCCCGGGCCTTGAGCAGCGCGTTCTCCGCGAACGTCGCACCGCTCTCCGGCGCCTCCGGGTACTCCGGGACGTCGCGCAGGCCGACCACCGCGACCCCGGGGACGGCGCTCTCCAGCAGCCGCTGCAGCTCGGCGAGCTTGCCGGGGTTGCGGGTGGCCAGGAGCAGCCGGTCGCTCATCGGACGCCGGCCCGCTGCAGCGCCGCGGTCTGGATGCGGGTCAGCTCGGCGCACCCACCGACGGCCAGGTCGAGCAGCGCGTCGAGCGTGCCGCGGTCGAAGACGCCGTTCTCCGCGGTGCCCTGGACCTCGACGAAGCTGCCCTCGCCGGTGCAGACGACGTTCATGTCGGTGCCGGCGCGGACGTCCTCCTCGTAGGCCAGGTCCAGCCGCGGCTGCCCGTCGACGACGCCGACGCTCACCGCCGCGACCGACTGCACGACCGCCTTCGGCCTGGCCAGCTTCTTCCGCTCGCCGAGCCAGGAGACCGCGTCGGCGAGGGCGACGTAGGCGCCGGTGATGGCGGCGGTCCGAGTGCCGCCGTCGGCCTGCAGGACGTCGCAGTCGATGGCGACGCTGTTCTCGCCGAGCGCGCCGAGGTCGATCGCGGCCCGCAGCGAGCGGCCGATGAGCCGGCTGATCTCATGGGTGCGCCCGCCGATGCGGCCCTTGACCGACTCGCGGTCGCCGCGGGTGTGCGTCGCCCGCGGCAGCATCGCGTACTCGGCGGTGACCCAGCCCAGGCCCGAGCCCTTGCGCCAGCGCGGCACGCCCTCGGTGACGCTGGCCGCGCAGAGCACGCGGGTGCGGCCGAACTCGACGAGCACCGAGCCCTCGGCGTGGTCGAGCCAGTCGCGGGTGATCGTCACGGGACGGAGCTGGTCGGCCGCCCGGCCGTCGGGGCGTGGTCTCGCGGCTGCTGCGGTCACGTGCGCCGACAGTAGTGCGCCCCCGCGGCGCCGGTCGTGCCGCGGTGTCGACCGCGCCCGAGGGCCCGGGACCCCGGGACGGCACGCGGTCCCGGGTGCACCGGCGGGGGCCCGGCGGGGGCGGTCTAATCGCGCCATGCGATCTGAGCTGCGGACGGTCCGGACCGGAGGCGTGCCCACGGTGGTCGACCTCACCGACGAGTGCGCGGACTTCGTGCGCGCCGAGGGCGACGGCCTCCTGCACGTCTTCGTGCCGCACGCGACCGCGGGCATCGCGATCATCGAGACCGGCTCCGGCAGCGACGACGACCTGCTCAGCCAGCTCGACGTCCTCCTCCCCCGCGACGGGCGCTGGCGCCACCGGCACGGCAGCGAGGGCCACGGCCGCGACCACGTGCTGCCGGCCTTCGTGCCGCCGCACGTGAGCGTCCCGGTGCTGGAGGGGCGGGTGCAGCTGGGCACCTGGCAGCGGATCTGCCTGGTGGACACGAACACCGACAACCCGCAGCGGCACGTCCGGCTGTCGTTCCTGGCCGGCTGAGGTGGAACCCCTCCCCCACGGCGGGGGGACGGCGCGTCCACCCCCTGCACCGTGGTCGGCCGGGCGCGGCAGGATGACGGGTGTGACCGATACCGACGTCGCCCCCGTCCGCCTGGCCCCCGGTGACCCGGCGCCGGAGTTCACGCTGCCCGACGCCGATGGCAACCCGGTGTCCCTGGCCTCTCACCGCGGCCGCCGGGTGATCGTGTACTGCTACCCCGCGGCCCTGACGCCGGGCTGTACCACGCAGGCCGTCGACTTCACCGCCGCCGCCGGCGACCTGGCCGAGGCGGGCCTGGACATCATCGGCATCTCGCCCGACCCGCCCGAGAAGCTGCTGCGCTTCCGCGAGAAGGAGGAGCTGCGGATCACGCTGCTCTCCGACCCGGAGAAGCAGGTGCTGGCCGCCTACGGCGCGTTCGGCACCAAGAAGCTGTACGGCAAGGAGGTCGTCGGGGTGATCCGCTCGACCTTCGTCGTCGACGCCGAGGGCCGCATCGAGAAGGCCGCCTACAACGTCAAGGCGACCGGGCACGTGGCCAAGCTGCGCCGCGACCTCGGCCTCGGCTGATCCCGGCGCGAGCGCGCCTCACTCGTGCGCCAGCTCCGCCCGCACCCGGGCGCGGGCCTCGGCGAAGTGCACGACCTCGTAGGCCAGCATCGTCACAAGAATGCCGGCGAGCACGGCCAGGGCAGCCAGCGCCGGCAGGTGCTGCACGCCGAGCGGAGCGACCAGCAGGAGCACCGTGACCACCATCCGCGGCCGGTTGACCGAGCCGGCGTTGCGCAACCGGAACCCGAGGTGGCCGATCAGGTAGACGGCCACCCCCGCGTAGAGAGCCCAGAGGCCGGTCCCGGTCAACGGGTCGCTGAGCGCGTGGTGCTCGGTGTCGGCGACGTACTCGGCGACCTTCTTCAGGCCGAGAGCCAGGTAGATCACGCCCGCGATCATCGGGAAGTGCATGTAGGAGTAGGAGTCCCGGGCCAGCCGGACCCGGTCGTCGCCGCTGCGGCCCGCCAGCACGCGTTCGGCGAACGGTGCCACCACGTCGAAGTAGGCCCACCACAGCGCCACGCTGACGGTGAGGCCGAGCAGCGCCGCCGCGGCGATGGGCACGGTCAGCGGCAGGTCCGCGACGCCGACGCCCACGGCGATGATCGACTCGCCGAGCGCGATGATCACGATCAGGCCATGGCGCTCGGCGAAGTGGCGGGCCGAGGGCAGGCGCCACTCGGTGCCGGAGAAGTAGATGCCGGTGTAGTCGACGACGAGGGCCAGCGCCCACAGGGCCGTCTGTGGGGCTCCCCCGAGCACGGCTCCGACGATGAGGAGCACCGCCGCCGCTGCGACCGGGACCACCGCCCGTCGCAGCTGGCGCCGCAGGCCGGCGTCGCCGGCTGCGGTTACCGCGTACACCGACAGGTGCCCCAGCCGCACCACCGCCAGGCACACGGCCAGTACGACCGGAGCGCTGAGCCCTCCGCCCTCGTCACCCCAGGCCTCCGGGATGGCCAGGGCGACGAGGAAGAGCGCCGCCATCGCGACGAGGAGGGCCGCCCGGACCACGCCCTCGTCGGCGTGGGCCTGGTTGCCGAGCCAGGCGTAGCTCGACCACGCGAACCACAGCAGGGCCAGCAGGACCAGGCCGCGGAGGGCGCTGCGCCACCCGATGTCGTCGGCCATGAAGGCAGTGACCTGCGTGATGGCGAAGACGAACACCAGGTCGAAGAAGAGCTCGAGCGTGGTGACGCCGTGGGTCTCACCGGTGGGCACGACCCGGGTCCACCGGTGGGACCCACGAGGCGCGGTGCCGGGGTGTCCGGTCATGGGCAGCACCTCCCGTGCCGGGTCCGCCCCCGGCCGGTCCAGCCCCCGCGCGCGGCCATCATGTCCGGTACCGGGCGGGAGGACGACCGTGGGCGACGCCGGTGCAGCGCTCAGGCCCGCCAGGTGCCGGGACGCGGCTGGCACGCCGGCCCGCACGGGTAACCCTCCTCCCAGGGGAAGGACCCGTCCGCGTGCCGCCAGGCGAGCTGGAACGCCGGCACCGAGAACTCCGGCGGCCGCTGGTAGAAGCGGTTGGCCCCCAGCACCACCTCGCCCGGGTTGGGTGAGACCTCGACGCAGAGCCGGCCCTCCCAGTCGTCCCACCCCAGCAGCTCGCCGGGCACCAGGTCGCGGCCGGCGGCGACGTCCTCGGCCACGCGCTGCAGCACGCCGTGGGTGGTGTCGGCGCCCAGCCCGACCAGCACGAGCTCGGGATGGCCGAGCCCGAACAGGCCGATCGTGTAGCCGAAGCAGGGCTCGTCGTCCTCCTCGCCGGCGCCGACGTACTGCACCGCCCAGCGGTGCTGCCGGATCACCCGGGCGAGGTGCGCGTCCTCCTGGTCGAGCCAGGCCGTCGTCTGGGGGTCGAGGGGCATGCGCGGAGCCTGCCCGGGAGGGCAGCCCCCCTGCCGGCGCGCTGTGGACGGCGCGGCCGCTGTGGAGGGAGCCGCGGACCGTCAGTCCCCCGACTCCGCGCGCCGGGCCCGGGCGCGGCGGCGTCCCTCGTGCATGGCCTGCACGCGGGCGACCGGGATGGTGTGCCCCTCGGCGACCAGGTCGGCGGGCACCTCCTGCGGGTCGGGCAGCAGGGCGGCCCACGGGTCGCCGTCCCCCAGCCGTCCCGGCGCGGTCCGGACGGTCACGTCCCCGGGGCGCACCGAGGGCAGGTCCGCCCAGGCCACCGGCGCCGACACCGGCAGGCCGGGACGGATGCGCGGGCTGTAGGCGGCCACGATCGTCGAGGAGCCCGAGCGGGTGGAGTCGAGGAACACCCGACCGTGCCGGTCCTCGCGGATGTAGGCGGTGGTGGCCAGCTCGGGGTCGAGCGCGGCGGCACGGGCGGCCAGCGCGCGGGTCGCGGCGGCGGCGTCCTCGGGGGGCACCCCCCGCACCGGGACGACGACGTGCACGCCCTTGGACCCGCTGGTCTTCACCGCCCCGGCCAGCCCGGCGTCGCCCAGCGCGCGCCGGACGAGCTCCGCGGCCTGCACCACCACACCGAAGTCGGCCCCCTCCGGCGGGTCGAGGTCGAGCACGATGCCGGTCGGCTCGGCCTCCGCGCCCGCGACGAAGAAGGGGACGTGGAACTCGACGGCCCGCTGGTTGGCCAGCCACAGCAGCGTGCGGCGGTCGTCGCAGAGCACCTGGTGCACCTCGCGGTGCGCGCCGTATGACCAGACGGGGACGGTGCGCACCCAGTCCGGGGCACCCTTGGGGACGTTGCGCTGCATGAACGGCTCCTGGCCCGGCCGCACCCGCTTGACCGACAGCGGCCGCCCGGCCAGTTGCGGCACCAGCCGGAAGGCGTTGGCGTCCAGGTGGTCGACCAGCTCGCCCTTGGTGACCTCCAGCCCGTCGCCCAGCGGCGCGTCGAGGCTGGTCAGCCGGACGCCGTCCCGTTCGTCGTCGACCACCGGCCCACCGTGCCCGCCGGCCGCCGGCGGGGCAAGCGGAGGTGACCCGGGAGCGGCTCCGTCCCGGGCCGGCCCGGTCCCGAGCCTGGTGGGGCGCTGGAACGGCCCGGCCCAGGGCACCGCCCCGAGCTTGCGAGGGGTCGGGAGGACGGGGTCCTCTCTCAGACGTCGTAGGTCGCGCCCGGGACGACCAGCTCGGCCGCCGGGAACACCGCCCGGGCACCCGCGAGCTGCCCGGCGGGGTCGACCCACGCCGGCACGTGGGTGAGCAGTAGCCGGACGACGCCGGCCGCGGCGGCGTGCTCGCCGGCCTCTCGGCCGGTGAGGTGCAGGTCCTGCGGCAGCCCGGGGACGTCGGGGTGCGCGGCCTCGGACAGCAGGACGTCGGCGCCGCGGGCCAGCTCCACGACGGCGGCGCTGGCCCCCGTGTCGCCGGTGTAGACCAGCGACCGGCCGTCGGCGGTGAGCCGGATGGCGTAGCACTCGACCGGGTGCGCGGTGCGCACCAGCATCGCGGTGAACGGCCCCAGCTCGAGCCGCCCGGCGCCCACCGGGACGAAGTCGAAGACGTCGGTGAGCCCGTCGCCGTCCGCGTCGTACGCCAGCGCCAGCCGGCGCTCCGCCCCGACGGGGGCGAACAGCGGCACCCGCGGCTTGGTGGCCAGGCCGGAGTAGCGGTGCCAGACGACGAACGGCGCGACGTCCAGGCAGTGGTCGGCGTGCAGGTGGGAGAGGTAGACCGCGTCGACGGTGTCCGGGTCGGCCAGGGCCTGCAGCGCGCCGAAGGAGCCGTTGCCCAGGTCGAGCACCACGCGGAAGCCGTCGTGCTCCACCAGGTAGCACGACGCCGGGGACGCCGGCCCCGGTCCGCTGCCCGAGCAGCCGACCACCGTGAGCCTCACCCGACCGCTCCCTGCTGCGACGACGACGACGCAGGTGAGGCTAACCGCAGCGGCCGGGAGACCGGGCTCACGCCCGGGGCGGGACCCGGCTCAGGCCCACAGCTGGCCCTCGAGCGCGGAGGTCGCCTCCTCGAGCGTGCCCGCGTAGGCGCCGGTGGACAGGTACTTCCAGCCGCCGTCGCAGACGATGAAGACGATGTCGGCCCTGCGGCCGGCGGCGACCTCCTTGTCGGCGATGCCCAGCGCGGCGTGCAGGATCGCGCCGGTCGAGATGCCGGCGAAGATGCCCTCCTGCTCGACCAGCTGCCGGGTGCGGCGGACGGCGTCCTGCGGTCCCACGCTGAACCGGGAGTCCAGCAGCGTCGGGTCGTAGAGCTCGGGGACGAACCCCTCGTCGATGTTGCGCAGCCCGTAGACCAGCTCGCCGTAGCGCGGCTCGGCCGCGATGACCCGCACCTCGGGCTTCTTCTCGCGCAGGTAGCGGGAGACGCCCATGAGGGTGCCGGTGGTGCCCAGCCCCGCGACGAAATGGGTGATCGAGGGCAGGTCGGCCAGGATCTCCGGGCCGGTGCCGGTGTAGTGCGCCTCGGCGTTGGCCGGGTTGCCGTACTGGTAGAGCATGACCCAGTCGTCGTGCTCGGCAGCCAGTCCCTTGGCGACGGCGACGGCCTGGTTGGAGCCGCCGGCCGCAGGGGAGCTGATGATCTGCGCGCCGTACATCTCCAGCAGCTGGCGGCGCTCGATCGAGGTGTTCTCCGGCATGACACAGATCAGCCGGTAGCCGCGCTGCCGGGCCACCATCGCCAGCGAGATCCCGGTGTTCCCGCTGGTCGGCTCGAGGATGATGTCGCCCGGCTTGAGCTTCCCCTCCTTCTCCGCCGCCTCGATCATCGAGATGGCGGCCCGGTCCTTGATCGACCCGGTGGGGTTGTGGTCCTCGAGCTTGGCCCACAGCCGGACGTCGGGGGACGGCGACAGGTTCGGCAGACCCACGAGCGGGGTGCCGCCGAGCGAGTCGACGAGGGAGGCGAAGCGGGCCATGGGGAGGGCTCTTCCGGGAGACGGGCGGGGGCGCTGCGAGCGACGGGCGCTCAGCAGCCGCCGGCGACCGCCGGGAGGATGGTGACCGAGTCGCCGTCCTTGACCTGCGTGTCCAGCGCACCGGTGAAGCGGACGTCCTCGTCGTTGACGTAGACGTTCACGAAGCGGTGCAGCTTGCCATCCTCGGTGACGAGCCGGTTCTTCAGGCCGGGGTGCTTGGCGTCGAGGTCGTCGACGAGCGCGGCCAGGGTGTCCCCGTTGCCCTCGACGGTCTTGCTGCCGCCGGTGTGGGTGCGCAGGATGGTCGGGATCCGGACCTCGATGGCCATGGCGTGTGCGTTCTCCTCAGGACTCGGGTGTGCTGGTGCGCGACCACGCGCAGCGGGACGTGCGTCTGGACGGGGGAACGCCCGCCCGGCAGGGGGCATTCCGGGGGTGCCGGTCCGCGTGGCCCTCCTGCAGGGTCCCGCCGCGAGCTCGCGAGTGGCGGGGGCAGGAGGATCCTTCCTCAGTCGTAGACGACGGTCGTCGGCGAGTGACCGAACAGGTAGGACTCGACGACCTCGACGTCCTCCTCGGTGACGACGCCGTCGACGATGCGGAAGCTGCGGAACTCGACCTCCTCGCCGGCCAGGCCGGTCTGGGCCCCGTGGTGACGGGTGGAGACCAGGACGTAGTGCGCGTTCGGCTCGGAGGCGTAGCTGATGTCGGTCCGCGAGGGGTGGGCCTCGGTGGCGGTGTGCGAGTGGTAGATGACCACCGGCTCCTCGTCCCGGTCGTCCATCTCCCGGTACAGCCGCAGCAGGTCCCCGGAGTCGAACTCGTAGAACGTGGGCGACCGCGCGGCGTTGAGCATCGGGATGAAGCGCTCGGGGCGGTCGCTGCCCTCGGGGCCGGCGACGACACCACAGGCCTCGTCCGGGTGGTCCTCCCGGGCGTGGGCCACGATGGCGTCGTAGGTCGCGCGGTCGATGCGCAGCACGCCCGCCAGTCTAGGCGCCGCGCCGGCGGCCCCCCGCAGGGTCCCGCCGCGAGCCTGCGAGTGGTGGGGGGCAGGGGGTCCTTGCTCCGATACGGTGCCCGTTCGTGGTCCTCGAGCTGATCATGATCGCCGGTGTGCTGGCCGTCGCGGTGCCGGCACTGGTGCGGGGGGCGCTGGGGTTGCGCCGCCGCAGCGGGCACTACAGCAGCGACGTCACCGCCGACCGGATCTCCCTGGTGCTGCTGGTCACCGGCCGGACCCTCGTCCTGCTCCTGGTCGCGGTGCTCTCGCTCGTCGTCCTGGTCAGCGCCGTCGGGGCGATCGTGCGGGACCTGGAGATGCCCGGCCTGGTGTCGGTGTTCTTCGTGCTCGACCTGCTGCTCGCGGCGCTGGTCGCGCTCACCTTCGGCCGGCGCGACCAGCGGCGAGTGCGTCGACGAGCGAGCCCTGCAGCCCGGTGAGCCAGTAGTAGACGGCCAGCTGCTGCCCCTCCTCGCTGGCGAGGTCCTCCGGCGGCTCGGTGTCCTCCTGGATGTCGAGCCGGGTGCCCAGCGCCAGGCGCAGGTCGTTGCTGGTGCGCAGCCACGCGGTCGCCTGCTCGGGGTCGAGCCGGACGGCCCCACCGTCCGGCGGCAGGCTGGCGCGGACCGTGGCGAGGTCGTCGGCCTTGCCCGCCCGCAGCGCGGACTCGGTCAGCTCGCGGTAGTCGGCGGCGAGCTCCGGGTCGCCGCGGTGGCCCGGGGGCAGCAGCCGGGTGATCACGGGGTCGCCGGCGACGTCCTCGGACTCCGCGGTGAGCAGCTGCTCGAGCTGGTCGAGCAGCAGCGCGACGATGCGGGCCTCGGCCGGCTCGAGCCGCGCCACGATCTCGTCCCCCCGGCGGCGGAAGGGCCTCATGCGTCCCGCTGGTAGCTGGCCCACAGGCCGTAGGCGTGCAGCCGGCTGGTGTCGTGCTCCATCCGCTCACGCGGGCCCGAGCTCACGATCGCCCTGCCCTCCTCGTGCACCTGCAGCATCAGCGTGGTCGCCGTCGGCTCGTCGTAGCCGAACAGCTCCTGCAGCACGTAGGTCACGTACGTCATGAGGTTGACCGGGTCGTTCCAGACGATGGTCACCCAGGGGCGGTCGAGGTCGCCGTGCTCCTCGACGGTCTCCTCGGGCGTCCGTGTCGGCGCGACTGGTCCGGCCACGGCTCCACTCTAGAGACCTGCTCGGGCGGTGGCCCCGCCGCCGCCCGCCTAGGCTCCTCTGCCATGCCGACGGGTCCCGCCCTGCTCACCGACCGGTACGAGCTGACCATGGTCGCCGCGGCCCTGGCCGACGGCACCGCCGAGCGCGACTGCGTCTTCGAGGTCTTCGCCCGGCGGCTGCCGCACGGCCGCCGCTACGGCGTGCTCGCCGGCACCGGCCGGTTGCTCGAGGTGCTGCCCTCGTTCCGGTTCACCGACGAGGACCTCGCCGCGCTGCGCGAGCAGGGGCTCACCGACTCGCGGCTGCTGGACTGGCTGGCGGGCTTCCGCTTCAGCGGGGACGTCGACGGATACGCCGAGGGCGAGCTGTTCTTCCCTGGCTCGCCCGTGCTCACCGTCCGGGCGTCGTTCGCCGAGGGAGTGCTGCTCGAGACGCTGGTGCTCTCGGTGCTCAACCACGACAGCGCGATCGCCTCGGCAGCGGCCCGGATGGTGTCCGCGGCCTGCGAGCGCCCGTGCATCGAGATGGGTTCCCGTCGGACGCACGAGGAAGCCGCCGTCGCGGCCGCCCGCGCCGCCCACCTGGTCGGCTTCGCCGCGACCTCCAACCTCGAGGCCGGCCGCCGGTACGGCGTGCCCACGACGGGCACCAGCGCGCACGCCTTCACCCTGCTGCACGACGACGAGGCCGCCGCGTTCCGCGCGCAGGTCGCCGCCCTGGGGGTCGGCACCACGCTGCTCGTGGACACCTACGACGTCGACCAGGGCATCCGGACGGCGATCGAGGTGGCCGGCCCGGAGCTCGGCGCGATCCGGCTGGACTCGGGCGACCTGCCCACACTCGCGACGCACGCCCGCGAGCTGCTGGACTCCCTGGGCGCGACCGGCACGCGGATCATCGTCACCAGCGACCTCGACGAGTACGCGATCGCCGGACTGATGGCCGCGCCGGTCGACGGCTACGGCGTCGGGACGGCCCTGGTCACCGGCTCCGGCGCACCGACGGTGGGCATGGTCTACAAGCTGGTGGAGCGCGACGGCGTCCCGGTGGCCAAGCGGTCCCTGGGCAAGCCGTCGGTGGGCGGCCGGAAGTCCGCCGTCCGCCGGCACGACGCCTCCGGGACGGCGACCGCCGAGGTGGTGAGCAACGAGCCGGTCCTGCCCCGGGACGGCGACCGGCCGCTGGTCGTCGAGCTGGTCCGCGGCGGCGAGCTGTGCGCGCGGGCCACGCCACGGGAGGCGCTGGCCGCCGCCCGGGTACACCACGAGCGGGCCCGCGGGGCGATGCCCGCCGAGGCGTTCGCGTTGTCCCGCGGCGACTGCGCGATCGAGACCCTGACGGCCTGAGGAGGACGTGATGACCCGCGCTCTGCTGGTGGTCGACGTGCAGAACGACTTCACCGAGGGAGGGAGCCTGGCGGTCGACGGCGGCGCCGAGGTCGCCGTGAAGATCAGCGAGTACCTGCGGACGACGGCCGGCGAGTACGCGCACGTGGTCGCCACCCGCGACCACCACGTCGACCCCGGGAACCACTTCGCCGAGGACCCCGACTACGTGGACACGTGGCCGGCGCACTGCGTGGTGGGCACCGGCGGCGAGGAGCTGCACTCCCGGCTGGACCGCGGGCCCATCGAGGCGGTGTTCGACAAGGGCGAGTACGCCGCCGCCTACTCCGGCTTCGAGGGACGGATCGACGGCACCTCACTGGCCGACTGGCTGCGGGACCACGGGGTGGACACCGTCGACATCGCGGGACTGACCACGGACCACTGCGTGCAGGCAAGTGCGCTCGACGCCCTCCAGGAGGGGTTCGGGGTGCGGGTGCTGCTGAACCTGACCGCGGGGGTCACCGAGGCCACCACCGAGGCCGCCATCGACCGGTTGCGGGCCGCGGGCGTGGAGACGGTCGGGCAGGTGCACCGCCCGGTGCGCCACGGGTGACACCGTCGGCCTCCGGGCCGACGGACCGTGCCCGCGGCGTCGCCCCGCCCGCAGAGGGGACGGACAGCCCCGATCACACCGCGTCCAGCACCTCGTCGCGGGTGAAGCCGAGGACCTGCAGCACAGCGTCGAGGTAGGGCTGGTTGAGCGCGGTGTGCGCCTGCTCGCGCACGTAGGGCTTGGCGTTGAAGGCGATGCCCAGCCCGGCGGCGTTCAGCATGTCGAGGTCGTTAGCGCCGTCGCCGACGGCCACGGTCTGGTCGAGCGGGATGCCGTACTCGTCGGCGAAGCGGACGAGCGCGCGGGCCTTGCCGGCGCGGTCGACGATCTCCCCCACCAGGCCCCCGGTGAGCCTCCCGTCTGCGACCTCGAGGGTGTTGGCGGCGGCGAAGTCCAGCCCGAGCTCCTCGGCCAGCGGGTCGGTGATCTGGGTGAAGCCGCCGCTGACGATGCCGCAGCGGAAGCCGAGGCGCTTGAGGGTGCGGATCAGCGTGCGCGCGCCCGGCGTGAGGACCAGCGCCGCGCGGACCTCGTCGAGCACCTCGACCGGCAGCCCCGCGAGCGCGGCCACGCGGGCCCGCAGCGACTGGGCGAAGTCGAGCTCCCCGTTCATCGCGGCGGCGGTGATCCGGGCGACCTCGGCGGCCCGCCCGGCCCGCGCGGCCAGCTCGTCGATCACCTCGCCGCGGACCAGCGTGGAGTCGACGTCCAGCACGATCAGCCGCTTGCTGCGGCGCGCCAGGCCGACCTGCTCGACGGCGATGTCTGCGCCGGTCGTGGTGGCGACCGAGGCCAGCGCGGTGCGCAGGGCGGTGGCCTCCGCGCCGGAGACGGTGAGCTCGAAGCTGGTCACCGGGTAGTCCGACAGCCGGCGGATCGCCTCGATGTTGCCGCCGATGCCGGCGATGGCCGACGCGGCGCCGGCGACGGCCTCCGGAGGCACCGGGCGGCCGAGCAGGATGACGTGGTGCGGGCGGCCCTCCGGGGCGGCGTCCAGCCCGGTGTCGTCGGCCGACTCCACCTGGACCCGCACGCCGGTCGCCTCCGAGACCTCGACGGCCAGCCGCTCGAGCGCGGCGAGGAACCGGCCCTCCCCCACGGGCCCGCCCTCCGCCGGCAGCGCCCCGACCACCACGCCGAGCACGAGCTGCCCGTGGACGACGACCTGCTCGACGTCGACCACCTCGACCGGCGGGCGCTCCCCGCCGGCCGCGGCCAGGGCGGCGAACAGCTTCGCGGTGACCCCCGGCCGGTCGCCTCCGGAGACGGTCAGCAGCGCCCGCGGGGTGGGGACGGCGGTCGGCGACGTGCGGGGGGCGGGGTCGAGCGGCACGGCCGTCATCCTCCCGCACCGGCGGCCGGCGCCCGGCCACTGGTCCGGGGGCGACCGGGAGGCCGCGGACACGGCGACGCCCCGCCGGCCGGAACCGACGGGGCGTCAGGTGACGTGCTGGAACGGCCCCTCGCAGGGTCCCGCGCCGAGCGGAGCGAGGCGTGGGGGGCGAGGGGGCCCTTCCTCAGGTGGGGTCGGGGTCGTTCGGCCCCTGGCGGGGACCGGCGGTGCCACCGAGCTCGCTGACACCGGCGTAGGGCTCGTGCCGCTTGCCGGCGTGCGCCTCGCGCTGCAGGCGTTCGAGGAGGTGCGGGTAGTGCGCCTCGAACGCCGGCCGCTCGGAGCGGATCTTCGGGATCTCGGTGAAGTTGTGCCGCGGCGGCGGGGACGACGTCGCCCACTCCAGCGAGTTGCCGTGGCCCCAGGGGTCGTCCCGCAGCGCGAGCCGGCCGTACCGCCACGACTTCGCCACGTTGTAGAAGAACGGGATCGTCGAGGCGCCGAGGATGAAGGAGAAGATCGTCGAGACGGTGTTCAGCGTGGTGAAGCCGTCGCTGACCAGGTAGTTGGCGTAGCGGCGCGGGAATCCCTCACCGCCGAGCCAGTGCTGGACCAGGAACGTGCCGTGGAACCCGATGAAGGTCAGCCAGAAGTGCAGCTTGCCGAGGCGCTCGTCCATCATCCGGCCGCACATCTTGGGGAACCAGAAGTAGACGCCGGCGTAGGCGGCGAACACCACGGTGCCGAAGACGACGTAGTGGAAGTGGGCGACGACGAAGTAGCTGTCGTTCAGCTGCCAGTCCAGCGGCGGGCTGGCCAGCAGCACACCGGTCAGGCCACCGAGGAGGAAGGTGACCATGAAGCCGATCGCGAAGAGCATCGGCGTCTCGAAGGTCAGCTGGCCCCGCCACATGCTGCCGATCCAGTTGAAGAACTTGATGCCGGTCGGCACGGCGATCAGGTAGGTCAGAAAGGCGAAGAACGGCAGCAGGATGGCGCCGGTCGCGTACATGTGGTGCGCCCAGACGGTCAGCGAGAGCGCGCCGATGGCGATGGTCGCGAAGACCATGCCCTTGTAGCCGAACAGCGGCTTGCGGCTGAACACCGGGATGACCTCGGTGATGATGCCGAAGAACGGGAGCGCGATGATGTAGACCTCGGGGTGCCCGAAGAACCAGAACAGGTGCTGCCACAGCATCGGCCCGCCGTTCTCCTCCGAGTACACGAGTGCACCCAGCTGCCGGTCCGCCAGGAGGGCGAACAGCGCGGCGGTGAGGATCGGGAAGGCGAACAGCACCAGCAGGCTGGTGATCAGCGTGTTCCAGGTGAAGATCGGCATCCGGAACAGCGTCATGCCCGGCGCCCGGAGGCAGGCGATGGTGGTGATGAAGTTGACCGCGCCGAGGATGGTGCCCAGACCGGACACCGCCAGGCCGGCGATCCACAGGTCGGCGCCGGCGCCGGGGCTGTTGGTCACGTCGGACAGCGGCGTGTAGGCGTACCAGCCGAAGTCGGCGGCCCCGCCCGGGGTGAAGAAGCCCGACACCGCGAGGGTGGACCCGAAGAGGAACAGCCAGTAGGAGAAGGCGTTCAGCCGCGGGAAGGCGACGTCGGGCGCACCGATCTGCAGCGGCATGATCAGGTTGCCGAACGCGAAGAACAGCGGCGTCGCGAAGAACAGCAGCATCACCGTGCCGTGCATGGTGACCAGCTGGTTGTACTGCTCCGGCGACAAGAACTGCAGCCCCGGCCGGGCCAGCTCCCCGCGCATCAGCATCGCCATCAGCCCGCCGATGACGAACCAGACGAAGGAGGTGGCCGTGTACATCAGGCCGATGGTCTTGTGGTCGGTGGTCCGCAGCAGGTTCGAGAGCCGCGAGCCCTTCTCCGCCTCGGAACCGGGCTCGGCCGGCTCACGATCGGCGCCGGTGCGATCGTCACGGCCGCAGCTTAGACGGTTCCCGCGACGGGTCTCCTGCCGAGCCGGGGGCGCGCCGGTCCAGACGGCGCCGGCGCCCCGGGACAGTTGCCGAATCGTGACCTGGCGGACCTCCGGTCAGCCGGCCGGCATCCAGGTCGTGACGTCGACCGACACGGTGACCGGAGTCCGCTCGGGCAGCCCGGCCACCGCCGCCGCCAGCTCCCCGGGGCCCAGGTGGCGGGCGTGGGGACCCATGCCCACCAGGGTCGTGACCGCCGTCCGGTCCAGCTCGAGCCGCTCGCGGTGCCCGGTCGCGGCGACCCGGCGCAGGTGCGGCTCGAGGGTGGCCGACAGCCGGCGGGCCTTGTCGGGGTCGACCCGCAGCAGCCCCAGCGGGCCGACGAGCTCGGTGAGGTGGTCGGCGGCCGGGGTGACGACGACCAGCCGTCCGCCCGGCCGCAGCACCCGCGCGGTCTCCGGGCCGTTGCGCGGAGCGAAGACGACCAGCACCCGGTCGACGGCGGCGTCGCGCACCGGCAGCCGGGCCCAGGCGTCCCCCACCACCGCCAGCGCCCGCGGGTGGGCACCGGCCGCGCGGCGGGCGGCGTACCGCGAGGAGTCCAGGACCACCCCGACCGTGCCGGGCAGCCGGTCGAGGACGCCGGCCAGGTGCTGCCCGGTGCCGCCGCCGAGGTCGAGCAGGCTGCCGGGCGGGCCGTCGTCCCCCGCGACGACGGCGTCGGCCAGCGCCCGCGTCACGCCGGCGTAGTGGCCGGCGGCGAGGAAGGCGACCCGGTCGGCGACCATCGCCGCGGAGTCGCCGGACGGCGCTACGTGCCCGGGCGGCAGCAGCGTGACGTGTCCCTGCCGGGCCCGGTCGAAGGAGTGCCCGGCAGGACAGACCAGCCCGGCGTCGTCCGGTGCGACCAGCGGCGCCGCGCAGACCGGGCAGGCGAGCAGCTCGACCGCCCCCGCCGGCCACGGACGACGCGGGCTCACCGGCTCGGGGCGGGGTCGGCGGCCCGGGGCGCGCCGCGGGAGGATGCCTCGACCGCGCGGCCCGGCACGACACCGACCGCCAGGGCCGCCGCCACGGCGCCCGCCGCGAACGCCGCCGGGTAGCCGGGCCCGCGCTCGACGAGCAGCGCGGCCAGCGGCACGGTCAGGGTGGCGGAGAGGTTCTGCACGGTGTTGTGCGCGCCCAGCGCCCGCCCGGCCCAGGCGCTGCCGGCCTGCTCGGCGACCGAGGTGAAGGCGATCCCGTTCGGGCTGACCGTGACGATCGCGGACAGCACGACGGCCGCGGCGACGGCGGCCGGGGCGAGCACGTCCGGGGTGAGGACGGCGACGACGGCCAGTGCCCCGACGACCGCGGCGACCGCTCCGGCGACCAGCCGCAGGGGACCCACCCGGCTGCCCGCGCGGTCCGACCAGGCGCCCGCACCGAGCCGCGCGGCCGCCCCGCCGAGCTGGGTGACCGCGAGCAGCGCGCCCGCCCCGGTGGTCGACCAGCCGGCCTGGCGCACGAGGAAGTCGAAGCTGAAGGCCGCGACCACGAACTGCGGGACGACGAGCAGCGTGCTGGCCGCGTGCACCCGCCACAGCACCGGCGAGCGGTAGGGCGAGCCGGGCCGCGGCGCACCCGGGAGCCGCCCGGGCCGCGCGGGGTCGCGCACCAGCGCCCCGACGAGGACGGCCGTGACCGCACAGCCGGCGGCGAGCGCGGCGAACGCGGTCCCCGGGCCGTCCTCGGCCAGCCATGGCAGCGCGAAGGCGGCCACCCCGACGCCGATCGGCTGGCCCGCCTGGCGGACGCCCATGGCCAGGCCCCGCTGCGAGGCAGGGAACCAGCCGAGCACCAGCCGTCCGCTGGCCGCGTGCACCGAGGCGCTGCCGGCACCGGCCACCAGCAGCCACAGCCCCGTGGCTCCCGTGCTGTCGGCGAGGGCGGCGCCGGTCATGGCGGCCGCGGCGACGCCGAGCCCCGCGCCGAGCACCACCCGCTCGCCGTACCGGTCGGCCGCCGCGCCCCAGGCGAGCAGGCTGAGCACGAGGCCGGCCGTGGGCGCGCTGACCAACAGGCCGATCGCGGCGAGGGAGAGCCCCTCCTCGCGCAGGGCCGCGGTGAGGAAGGGCAGCCCGTTCTGGACGGCGCACGCCGCGACCAGCCCGACGAGGCTGACGCCGAGGTGGCGCCAGCGCGCCGTGCCTCCCGTGCTGCCGCCGGTGGCCGCCGTCACCTCACGACCGGGTGGAAGGTCACGTCGTGCAGCCCGCCGTCGTCGGCCACCGCGGTGACGAAGGTGCCGTGCGGCTGCCGGCGCCGGTCGGTGGGCGAGCCGGGATTGACCAGCCGCAGGCCGGTGCCGGCGGTGGTGTCCCAGGGGATGTGGCTGTGCCCGAACACGAGCAGGTCGGTGTCCGGGAAGCGGGCGGCGCAGCGGGCCTCGCGGCCCTTCCTGTCGCCGGTCTCGTGGACGACGGCCAGGCGGATGCCGCCGACCTCGACGCGGGCCACCTCGGGCAGCCGCTCGCGCAGCGGGCCGTGGTCGTTGTTGCCGTGGACGGCGACCAACCGGCGGGCGCGCTCCTCGAAGCGGTCCAGCAGCGCGACGTCCACCCAGTCGCCGGCGTGCACGACGACGTCCGCGGCGTCGATGGCCGCCCACAGCGCGGGAGGGAGGTCACGCGCCCGCTTCGGGACGTGCGTGTCCGCGGTGAACACGAGGGATACCGGCACGACGACATCGTCGTCCTCCGGCCGACACGGCGGCCACCGGCTGCCCGTCGTTGGGAACCGGGTGGCTCAACCCCGCTCGGCGAGGGCCCGGAGGCGTTCGTTGTAGGCGGCGAGCTCGGCGTCCCCGGTGCGCTCGGCGACCCGCTCGGCCCGGCGGTCCCTGCGCTGCTCCGAGCCCATCCAGGCGAACAGCACCAGCGCGATGACGAAGACCGTCGGGATCTCGCCGAAGGACCAGGCGATGCTCCCGGCGGTCTTCTGGTCCGCCAGCGGGTCGATCCCCCAGCCGGCCGGCGGGTTTTCGAACGTCTCCACGACCAGCGAGCCGGCCATGAGGATCGCGACCCCGAAGAAGGCGTGGAACGGCATCGGGATGAGCAGCTCGAGCATCCGGGCGCCGTGGCCCGCCGTCCTGGGCCAGGGGTCCTGGGCCAGGATCGGCCCGAGGAACAGCAGCCCGGTCACGGTGAAGTGGGCCAGCATGAACTGGTGGCCGACCGGGTTGGCCATCAGCGCGTCGAACAGCGGCGTGAAGTAGACGGCGTAGAGGCTGGCCAGGAACAGCGGCAGCGTGAACGCCGGGTGCGACAGCACGCGGGCCACCCGGCTGTGCAGCGCGTCGAGCAGCAGCGCCCGGGGGACGCCGGCCAGCCGCTTGCCGCGCGGCAGGGTCCGCAGCGCGAGGGTCACCGGGGCGCCGAGCAGCAGCAGGATCGGCGCCACCATCGACAGCACCATGTGCTGGGCCATGTGCAGGCTGAACAGCACCATGCTGTAGCCGTTGAACCAGGTGCCGGTCACCGCGAACAGCGCACCGCAGCCGGCCACCCAGGACGCCGTCCGCCACCACGGCCAGGGCACACCCGTGCGGCGCAGCACCACGACGGCGACCAGGTAGCCGACGATCCCGACCAGGCTCAGCACCGCCAACCACGACCAGCCGTCCAGGTGCGGCAGGAACATCCGCCCCCAGGTCGGCGGCTCCGCGGGCACCCACATGCCCGGGTGATGACCGTGGTCCACCGCTGCCTCCTGCCCCGCCGTGCCGCCTGGTGACGGACTGGAACGGCCCCTCTACAGGGTCCCACCGCGAGCTCGCGAGTGGTGGGGGGCAGAGGGGTCCTTACTCGTGGACCGGCGCCTCGTGGCCGGCGTGCGTCTCGGCCTCCAGCTGGAAGGTGCAGTGCGGGACGTCGAAGTGGTCGCCCAAGCAGGCGCACAGCGCGTCGAGCACCCGCCCGCCGTGGCCGTCGGCCAGCGCCGCGTCGCTGACGACGACGTGCGCCGAGAGCACCGGCAGGCCGGAGGTGATCGTCCAGGCGTGCAGGTCGTGGACGCCGACGACGCCCTCCACCCCGAGGACGTGCGCCCGCACCTCGTCGAGGTCCACGCCGCGCGGCGCCGCCTCGAGCAGCACGTCGACCGCCTCGCGCAGCAGCGACCACGCCCGCGGCAGCACCAGCGCGGCGATCAGCAGGGAGGCCACGGTGTCGGCCGGCGTCCAGCCGGTGGTGGCCACGACGACGGCTGCGGCGAGGACGGCGATCGAGCCCAGCGCGTCGCCGAGCACCTCGAGGTGGGCGCCGCGGACGGCGAGCGACGTCGAGCGGCCGGAGTGCAGCAGCGCCAGCCCGGCGACGTTGACGGCCAGGCCCACGGCGGCGACGGCGAGCACCACGCCGGAGTCGATCTCGGGCGGGTCCCCGATCCGGCGGACCGCCTCCACGACGACGTACCCGGCGACGGCGACCAGCAGCAGGCCGTTGGCGACGGCGGCGAGAATCTCCGCGCGCTGCCAGCCGAAGGTCCGTCGTCCGCGGGCGGGGCGCTGGGCCAGGGAGACCGCGCCGAGCGCCAGGCCGATGCCCAGCGCGTCGGTGGCCATGTGCCCGGCGTCGGCGAGCAGCGCCAGCGATCCCGAGACCACCGCGCCGGCGACCTCCGCGGCCGCCACCGCGACGGTGAGCCCGAGGACGACGGCCAGCCGGCGGCGGTGCGCGGCCGACGCGGTCGTCGCGGGGGCACCGTGGTCGTGGCCCATCAACCCTCCCCCGCCGTGGTGTCCCGCACGGCCCGAGTCTCCCGCACGGCCCTGGGAACGGACTGGAACGGCTCCCGGCAGGCGGAAGGACCCCGTCCCCCTCACCGCTCGCACGCTCGCGGCGAGCCTCTGGACGGGGCCGTGCACGTGGCGGGGGGCACGGTGTCCTCCTTCAGAGCTGGACGCCGCGCTCCCGCAGGTAGGGCACCGGGTCGACCTTCTGGCCGCCGAGCCCACCGAGGCGCACCTCGAAGTGCAGGTGCGGGCCGGTGGACTGACCCCGGTTGCCGAGCAGCGCGATGGTGTCGCCGGCCCGGACCACCTGGCCGGCCGACACGAGGACCTCGTCCATGTGGCCGTAGACGGTGACGTCGCCGTTCTCGTGCTGGACGTACACGACGAGGCCGTAGCCGCTGGCCGGGCCGGCCTCCAGGACGACGCCGTCCATCGCGGCCTTCTCGGGCGTGCGCATCGGAGCGGCGAGGTCGATGCCGGCGTGCACGGTGCCCCACCGGGAGCCGAAACCGCTCGTCAGCCGGGCGCCGTCGACCGGCAGCACCGCGTCGGGGCGGGCGGCCTCCGCGATCGCCTCGGCGGCGAGCCGGTCGGCGTCGGCCTGCACCTGGGCGGCGGCGGCCTGCTCGGCCTCCCGCGCGGCGCGGCTCGCGGTCAGCTCACCGAGCCGGGCGGCGGCGTCGTCCTCGGGGGGCGCGGCCTGCGCCCGCCCGTCGAGCCCGAGCTCCGTGGCGATTGAGACCGTGGAGCTCTCGACGACGTCGGTCTGCTGGGCCAGGGCGCGGTCGCCGACGGCGAACAGCCCCAGCCCGCCGGCCCCGACGAGCGCCGCGGCGAGGTAGACGGCCGGCCGGCGCGCCGGTGCCGGGATTCCCCGGGTGCGGAAGCGGCGCCGCCGTCCCCCCGTGGTGACCGGGACCGGGTGGACCTCCTCGAGGCCGGCGCGGGCGGCGGCCTCGGCCTGTCCGGTGAGGTCGGCGAGGTCGGTGACCGCGGTGAGCCGCTGCTCTTCGGTGGCGGTGTCCGGCGTGAGCGCGTCCCCCGTGCGCTGCGTCCGGACGGTGTGCGGGGCCGTCTCGTTGTCGTCGACGGGACGGTCGTGGTGGAGCTGGCTCATACACCTGACTTTCGGAGGGGGACGTGGTCGTCGTGCTGCGTCCGGGGAAGCGGACGGGAGCCATGTAAACACATCGTGACCAAACTGTGATCTGAGAGAGTGGGAATACGAGCACGGTGAGTGGTCGGGCTCACCGAATGCCACGGCGGTCGTTCGACACAGGGTTCAGCCCAACTGGCACACGGTGAGGAACACGCCATGCGAGGTTCGAGACAGGGGCGATGGACATCACGTCGGGGCAGAAGGCCCTTGCCCGAGCCACGTCGACGACCCCCTGAGGAGCCTGACCCCCATGCGCGCAGTGACCTGGCACGGCCGAGCCGACGTCCGGGTGGACACCGTCCCGGACCCGACGATCCAGGACCCCACCGACGTCGTCGTCGAGATCACCTCGAGCGGCATCTGCGGGTCCGACCTGCACCTCATCGAGGTCATGGCGCCGTTCATGACGGTCGGCGACGTGATGGGGCACGAGCCGATGGGCGTCGTCCGCGAGGTCGGCCGGGACGTCACCGCGGTCAAACCCGGCGACCGGGTCGTCGTCCCCTTCAACATCTCCTGCGGCACCTGCTGGATGTGCTCCCAGGGCCTGCAGTCCCAGTGCGAGACGACGCAGAACCGCGAGCAGGGCTTCGGCGCCTCGCTGTTCGGCTACACGAAGCTCTACGGCCAGGTCCCCGGCGGCCAGGCGGAGTACCTGCGGGTGCCCTTCGGCAACACGCTGCCGATCACGGTCCCCGAGGGGCTGCCCGACGACCGGTTCGTGTACCTCTCCGACGTGCTGCCGACCGCCTGGCAGGCGGTCCAGTACGCGGCCACCCCGCCCGGGGGCACCCTGCTGGTGCTGGGCCTGGGGCCGATCGGCGACATGTGCACCCGCATCGCCCACCACCTGGGCATCGAGCGCGTGTACGCCTCCGACGTCGTCCCGGAGCGGATCGCCCGGGCCACCGCCCGCGGCACCGACGTCATCCGCTCGACCGACCAGGACGAGGTGGTGGGTGCCATCCGCGACGCCACCGACGGCCGCGGCCCCGACGCGGTCATCGACGCCGTCGGCATGGAGGCGCACGGCTCCCCGCTGGCGAGCATCGCCCAGAAGGCCTCGGCCCTCATCCCCGACGCGATCATGGCGCCGGTCATGAAGGTCGCCGGCGTCGACCGGATGGCCGCGCTGAACACGGCCATCGAGGCAGTCCGGCGCGGCGGGACGATCTCGCTGTCCGGGGTCTACGGCGGGGCGACCGACCCGATGCCGCTCTCGCGGATGTTCGACAAGCAGATCCAGCTGCGCATGGGCCAGGCCAACGTGTGGCGCTGGGTGCCCGACATCCTGCCGATCCTCACAGAGGGCGACCCGCTGGGCGTCGACGACTTCGCCACCCACCACGTGCCGCTCGAGCAGGCGCCGCAGGCGTACGCGGACTTCCGCGAGAAGAAGGACGGCGCGGTCAAGGTCCTGCTCAAGCCCTGACCGCGGGCGCGTCGGCCGACCGGCCCCTGGCGCGTGCCCCGGTCACACGCCGGTCCCGGCGGCCGGCGTGTGACCGGTCGCACCCCGCTTCGTCGGAGCGCGGGACCTAGGACCCTGGCAGGGTCGGGGGGGAGCCCTTCCGGCAGGACGACGCAGTCCGAGCCCCACCCGGAACCGCATCGTCCTGGAGCCGCCCCGTGCCCCGCGCCCTGCTCGCCCTCGCCATCGGCGCCTTCGGCATCGGCACCACCGAGTTCGTCGTGATGGGCATGCTGCCCGAGGTCGCGGCGGGCCTCGGCGTCTCCGTGCCGTCGGTGGGCCTGCTGATCTCCGCCTACGCCGTCGGCGTCGTCGTGGGGGCACCCACGCTGACCGCCCTGGGGGTGCGTTTCCCGCCCCGCCGGACCCTGGTGGGCCTCATGGTGCTGTTCGTCGTCGGCAACGCGCTGTCGGCGCTGGCGCCCACCTACGAGACGCTGGCCGCCGCGCGGGTGCTCACCGCCCTGGCGCACGGCTCCTTCTTCGGCGTCGGCGCGGTCGCCGCCCGGCGGCTGGTCGCGCCCGAACGGGCCACCAGCGCGATCTCGCTGATGATGGTGGGACTGACCCTGGCCAACGTCGTCGGCGTCCCGCTGGGAACCTTCGTCGCCCAGCAGACCAGCTGGCGGCTCGCCCTCGGCGCCATCGCCGTCATCGGCCTGGTCACCATCGCCGGGCTGCTGGCCTGGATGCCGGCGCGGCTGACCGAGCCCGGCGACCTGCGCACCGAGCTCGCCGCGTTCCGCCGCGGCCAGGTGTGGCTGGTGCTGGGCCTGACGATGGTCGGCTTCTCCGCGCTGTTCGCCGTCTACAGCTACGTCAGCCCGATCCTCACCGAGCTCGGCGGCCTCCCCACGGGGTGGGTGACGCCGGTGCTGGCGCTGTTCGGCGTCGGCACCACCGTGGGCACGCTGGTCGGCGGCCGGCTCGGCGACCGGTACGGCTTCTCCTTCGTCACCGTCGGCCTGGTCGCCACCGCCGTCGTACTGGCCGCCTTCGCCCTCGTGGCCCGCACCCCGGTCGCCGCGGTCGTGCTGCTCGTGCTGTTCGGCACGCTGGCCTTCGCGCTGGGCCCGGTGGTGCAGAACGGCGTCATCGAGGCCGCACGGGTACCCGGCGGCAGCCTGGTCTCGGCGGCCAACCAGGGAGCGTTCAACGTGGCCAACGCGCTCGGCGCCGCGCTGGGCGCGGCGGTGCTGTCGGCGGGACTGGGCTACACCGCGCCGATCTGGGTGGGCGCGGTCCTGGCGCTGGTGGGGTCGGGCATCGCGGTCGTGGCGCGCGCGGCCGACCGACGCGGGCGGGTGCCCGCGGCCGGTCCGGACGCCGTCCCCGTGGAGTGCCGCGTCGCCGCCTGACTGCCCACGGCGGCAGCTCAGTCGACGCCGTCGCCGGCCAGGGCCCGAGCGGCCGCGGCGTCGTCCGCGTCGAACCCGATGGACCCGACGGTGCCCCGCCGGGCCACCTGGTCGTCGATCCAGCGGCGGTGCGCCTCCCACGCCGACTGGCGGGTGGTGCCCAGGGACCGGCCGATCTCCGCCCACGAGGCCCCGGCTCCCCGCGCCGTCCGGACGGTCAACTGACGCCCCTGACCGGCCTTGCGGGCGATCACCTCGCCCAGGGCCAGCAGCTCCAGCGCCTCGGACCGGTCGAGCGGGCGGGGACCGTCCGCGTCGTCGGGGTCGGCCAGCGAGTCCCGGCCCCGCAGCTCGTCGAAGCGCCGGACGGCGGTGGCGAGCGTGTGCACGCGATCGAGGGTGTCGAGGTCCATGACCCAGCGTCCGTCAGGCTGACCTGACTGTCAAGACAACCTGACGCTCGAGGTCCCGGCGCAGGTGGGCGATTACCAGGTCAGCGTCGACGCGGTCCAGCTCGACGGCAACGCCGCCGTGGCCGCCGCCAACGAGTTCAACGAGGCCCCGACCGGGCAGCACGTGATCGCCCAGCTGACCGTCACCTACACCGGGGCCGAGGAGGGCACGCCGGGCTGGGACCTGTCCGCCGTCTTCCACGGCACGGACGCCCGCCAGTACAGCGACGCGGACTGCATGACCGCGCTCGCCGACGACGCGATGGAGGCGCCGACCCTCAACCCGGGTGGCTCGGACACCTTCCAGTTCTGCATGGACGTCCCGCCGTCGGCGATCCCCGGCGGCCAGCTCTCCGTCGAGCCGACGATGAGCTTCGAGGACGAGCGGGTCTACTACGCCGTGCAGTGACCCCCGCACGCCGACGCCGGCCGGATACCCGTCGACGGAAGTCCGGCCGGCGTCGTCTCGTCGGCTCCCGCGGCTGCCAGCCGACGGGGTCCCAAGTCGGCCCCCTGAAGGGGCACGACGCGAGCTCGCGAGCGGCGGGGGGCAGAGGGTCCTCTGTCAGGCGACGGACAGCAGCCGCTCCCGGGCCAGCCGCTCCACCAGCTCGGGCAGCGCCGTGGCGGGCACCCCGCTGAGGTCCTGACGGCAGGTGCGGACCACGGTGCCGATGACCTGGGGGCGCAGCCGCGCCTGGAACTCGTCGGCGAGTCGGGCCACGGCCTGCTCGACGGCGGGGTCTTCGGTCAGCGTCATGCGGGGGCGCCTCCGTGCGCGTGGGGTCGGGTCCGGCCGGGCGCCTCGGCGCCGGCGTCCTACGGTGACCGCTGCCGGCCACGCACACCAGGGACCAAGGTCACGCATGCAACCGGGGGTTGCGTATCCCGATCGGGCGGGACGAGGGTGAGCATGGGGGCCGACGCGAGGAGGCTCGGGTGCCGTTCCAGGACCGCGAGGACGCAGGCCGGCAGCTCGGGCGCCGGCTGGCCCCGCTCGCCGGCCGGGACGTCGTGGTGCTCGGGCTGCCGCGCGGCGGGGTGCCGGTGGCCGCCGAGGTGGCCCGCGCGCTGGGCGCCCCCCTCGACGTCGTCCTGGTGCGCAAGCTCGGCCTGCCGCGGCGTCCGGAGCTGGCGATGGGCGCGGTCGGCGAGGACGGCGTGGTGGTCCTCAACGAGGACGTGCTGCAGGCCGGCCGGGTCGACGAGGCGACCCTCGCCGACGCCGAGCGACGCGAGCGCGCCGAGCTCGAGCGGCGGGCCCGGCAACTCCGCGGGGACCGCCCCCGGCGCCCGCTGGAGGGCCGGACGGCGGTGGTGGTGGACGACGGCATCGCGACCGGCGCCACCGCCCGGGCCGCCTGCGCGGTCGTCCGTGCCCACGGCGCGGCCCGCGTGGTGCTGGCCGTCCCGGTCGCCTCGCCGCGGGCCCTGGGGGACCTCGCCCCGACGGTCGACGAGGTGGTGTGCCTGGAGAGCCCGCAGCGCTTCACCGCGGTCGGGCAGGCGTACGCCGACTTCCGGCCGACCGAGGACGAGGAGGTCCTCGGCCTGCTGCGCCGCCCGGCCCCGGGGACCCCTGCTGGCGCCCGCACCCCGCGGGACGACGACGTGGTGGCCGACGCCGGGCCCGACGGACTGCCCGGGCGGCTGACCGTCCCCGAGCACGCCGCCGGGCTGGTCGTGTTCGCCCACGGGACGGGCAGCGGCCGGCACAGTCCCCGCAACCGCGCCGTCGCGGAGGTGCTGCGCGCCGCGGGCACGGCCACGCTGCTGGTCGACCTGCTCACCCCGGCCGAGGAGGCCGCGCGCGACCCGGTCTTCGACGTCGAGCTGCTGGCGGGTCGGCTCGCCGCGGTGGCCCGCTGGGCGGCCGCCGAGCCCTCGTGCGCCGGTCTGCCGCTGGGGTACCTCGGCGCCAGCACCGGCGCCGCGGCGGCCCTGGTCGCGGCGGCGGGGGACGACACGGTGCGGGCGGTGGTCAGCCGTGGCGGCCGGCCCGACCTGGCCGGCCCGGCGCTGGCCGACGTGCGGGCGCCGACGCTGCTCGTGGTGGGCGGCCACGACCAGCAGGTGCTCGCGCTCAACCGGGAGGCGCAGGCCCGGTTGCGGTGCACCAACCGGCTGGCCGTCGTCCCCGGTGCCTCGCACCTGTTCGAGGAGCCGGGCACGCTGCAGGCGGCCGCCGAGCTCGCCCGCGACTGGTTCGCCACGCACCTGACCGGCGCCGCGCCCGCCGGGCCGCCGGCCCGGCGGCGGGCCGATCAGCCCGCGGAGTAGCCGTTGGCGCCGGCCCGCGTCGCGGCGACGGCGTCCTGCAGCAGCGCAGTCAGCTCGGCGCGGTCGAGCCGGTCGAGGGAGGAGAAGCGGATGCAGCTCTTGCCGCAGGAGACCCGGCCCAGCCGCTCGGCACGGGCCTCGGCCAGGTAGGTCCCGTCGACGACGGCGCAGACGTAGAGCGACAGGTGCCGCTTCTGCGCCGCGAGGGCGATCAACGGCCAGGTCGTCGTCTCCCGCGCCGAGCGCGGCCGGTACGGCATCAGCCCGTAGCCGAGCATCTGCCCCGACCCGACCGCGACCAGCTGCCGGTCGATGCCCGGCGCGGCGGCCACGACGAGCGCGTCGGCGGCCCGCAGTTCGCCCTCGCGCGGCCCCGCCGCGGCGAACCACTCCTCGATGTCGGCGTCCACGCCTGTCTCCTCAGCTCAGCGCGATCGACAGCACCGTGGCCGCCGCGGTCACGAGCAGTGCGAGCACCACGACGGCGGCGACCAGCCGCCGGCGCCGCTCGGCGTCCGGGCCGCCGGCCCCGCCCATCCCCATCACGGGCCGCACGCTACCGCCGGGCCGGTCCGCCGCAGGGGGTCGCTCACCGGCCGCGCCGGCGGCCCCACAGCAGGGTGTCCAGCGCGGTGCCCGCCGGCGTCTCCCGGCGCACCTGCTCGAGCCGGTCGACGTCGAGCAGCTCGGCCACCGGCGCCAACCGCGCGACGCCGTACAGGATCGCCGGGTCCTGCGGGCCCCCGACGCCGTGCGCGAGGTTGTCCGCGTCGTGACCCAGGACGAGCAGCCGGCCGCCCGGTCGCAGCCAGCGGACGGCGCGGCGCAGCAGGGCGGTGGTCTGCGCTTCCGGCAGGTGCAGGTAGGCGACGAGCACGAGGTCCAGCGAGGCGGCCGGCGCGTCCCACCCGAGGACGTCCGCGGTCACCCAGGTGACGCGGTCGGCGCCGGGCCGGCCGCGGCCGCGGGCCAGCCCGGTGGCGGAGAAGTCGACCGCCGTGACCTGCCAGCCGCGCCCGGCCAGCCACAGCGCGTGCCGCCCCTCCCCCGCCGCCAGGTCGACGGCCGCGCCCGGCGGCAGGTCGGCCAGCAGCTCGGCCACCAGCGCGTTGGGCTCGGCCGTCCACTGCTGCTGCGCGGCGTAGCGCGCGTCCCAGTCCGCCGCCTGCACGGGCGGAGTGTGTCAGCCGCCCCGTCCCGTCGTCCCCGGCTGGCAGGCTCCCCCGTCATGACGACCGCCCGCGACCTGGCGTTGCTCCGGCTGGTGGCCCTGCGGGTCGCCGGGCCGCCCCCGGCCACGGCGGCCGAGGCCGTCGGGCTGCTCACCTGCGTGCAGGGGCAGGACCTGCCCGGCGCGCTGACCTCGGTGGCCCTGCGGACGGCGGCGCGCACGCGGGCCGGGGTGGATGCGGCGCTGGACGCCGGGGAGGTGGTCCGGTCCTGGCCGATGCGGGGCACGCTGCACCTGCTGCTCGCCGAGGACCTGCCGTGGCTGCTCGACCTGCTCGGCCCGCGGGTGCTCGCTGGCGCCGCGCAGCGGCGGGCCGCGCTGGGGCTGACCGAGGCCGACACCGAGCGGGCGCGTGAGCTGGTCACCGCGGCGCTGACCGGCGGACGGCGGTGCGGGCGGAAAGAGCTGCTCGCCGCGGTGGCCGACGGCGGCGTCGCCGTCACGGGGCAGCGCGGCTACCACCTGCTCTGGTACCTGGCGCAGACCGGCACCCTCTGCCTGGGGCCGGTGGCGGGGAACGAGCAGGCCTTCGTGCTGCTCGACGAGTGGGTGCCCGCGCCGCGGCGGCTGGACCGGGACGCCGGCCTGGCCGAGCTCGCGCTGCGCTACTTCCGCGGCCACGGCCCGGCCACGGTAGCCGACCTCGCCCGCTGGGCCGGGCTGCCGCTCACCGACGTCCGCGCCGGGCTGGCCGCCGTCCGCGACCGGCTGGCCGCGGTCGAGGTCGACGGCCGCGAGCTCCTGCTGGCGCCCGAGACCGAGGACCTGCTGGCCGCGCACCGGGCCGAGGCCACCGGGCTGTTCCTGCTGCCCGGCTTCGACGAGTTCGTCCTCGGCTACGCCGACCGCAGCTGCGCCGTCCCGCCCGAGTTCGCCGACCGCATCGTGCCCGGCGGCAACGGCGTCTTCCGGCCGACCGTCGTCCACCGGGGCCGGGTGCTGGGCACCTGGGGCTGGACGGGCCGCGGCGCGAAGCGGACGGTCACCGCCACCCCGTTCACGACGTTCCCCGACGAGGTCGCCGCGGCGATCCCGCAGGCCGCGGCGGCCCTGCCCTGAGGCGCCGGTACTCCCGCACCACGAGCACGGTGACCACGAGATCGAGCGCCGCGGCGGCCCAGAGCACCGACGACCCGGTCCGGGCCGCCCGGTACGCCTCGTAGCCGACGAACACCGCGAGGACACCGATCGCCACCGGGTACGCGGGCCGCAGCTCGCACAGCAGGGCCACGACCAGGCCCAGCTTCAGCACCCCGTGGAGGGTCAGGTAGGCGACGGCGAAGGTCCGGTCGCCGCTGCTCAGCGCGGCCTCCCCCGCCGTGAACCGCTCGGCCAGGGCGCCGCGCGGGCTGCCCAGCAGGTGGTGCGCGACCACCCTCTGAGCCAGCTCCCCCAGCTCCCGTGGGCCCACCAGCGCCAGAGCGGCGCCCGCGAGCAGCTCGGCCCCGCCGTCGAGCCCCTTGAGGAGCAGGGCGGCGCGCAACAGCCGGTCGGTGGTCGTGCCGGGCATGCTCCTCGGGAGGACCGGCAGCGTCCAGGCCCGCGGGACCGCGCCGGCCCTGTCAGCGCTCGGTCAGCGGGAGAACAGCCGCGCCAGGAACCCCTGCTTCCGCGGCTGCCACCCGGCGTCCTGCAGCAGGTCGAACAAGGGTTGCTTGATCCGCGAGGTCTCGAACTCGTAGCTCCAGGTGTGCCCCACCTGCCCGTGCGAGGTGGCCCGCAGGGCCGCGCCGCCGCCCCACGACCTGCCGATCGACCTGCCCTTGAACACCTGCTTCGACCCGCCGAACTGCAGCGTGCCGCCGGAGAGCCGGACGTCGCTCTCCGACTCGCGCTTGCGCTCGGAGACGTCGTAGGTGCCCGACTGCTCGTCGAGGATCACGGTGATGGCGTAGTCCTCGTCGATGGTCCCGGCCGAGAGCAGGCCCTGGTAGGTCACGTCGGCGACGTCCCAGGTGCCGACCACGCGGTCGCCCTCGCAGGAGTAGGAGAAGGGTTGGCCGGGCGCGTTGAGCTCGGCGGTGATGCGGGCGCAGGTCGCGGCGGTGCTGAGCGGCACGGCGGTCCTCCTCCGGTCGGTCGGCGGGTCGCCGCCGCAGTCTGGACGACGCGGTGCTCCCGACACCAGGAGTCCTGCGGCCCTCCCACCGCGCAGGAGCGCTCAGCCCTCCAGCTGCTGCGCGAACCGCTCCAGGTCATCGAGCACCAACCCGGCGCCCAGCGGGCCGATCGGCGCGCTCCTCGTACGCGGCGAGCAGCTCCTCGGCCTCGGCCGAGCGGTTCAGCGCCTCCCCCGCCAGCCGCAGGTTGTCCTCCCAGGTCTCGCCGATCGCCTCGGCGAACACGGAGGGCAGCCTCACCTATGCCGGGTTGACCGGGTCGGCCCGCTCGACGACGGACACCGGGATCTCCCGATCGGTCCGCTGCTGGTACTCGGCGTACGGCGGGTGGACGGCCACGATCCGGCCCCCTGCGGGGTCCCGCGGCGAGCTCGCGAGTCGTGGAGGGCAGGGGGTCCTCCTACCGCTCGCGCACCCAGGCCTCGGGGCTCGGCTCGTCCTGACCCTCCAACGGCACGACCCCGACCGTGGGTCGGCTACCGGCGGCCGGTCTGCGGAGCGGTGAAGTCGATGGTGTGCGGCACGAAGAAGCTCAGGTTGTCGGTGACCAGCCCGTCGCTCTCCCGGATGCCCAGCCCGGCGGGCTCGCCGTCGACCACCCAGGCGCCGAGCACCGGGTGGTGCGGGCCGTCGACGCCGGCGAAGTCCGGCAGCGGCGCGAACTCCTGCACGACCCAGCCCTCGGTGCCGTACCGCCCGGGCAGCTCCACGGCCACCTGCCCGTCGCGGACGATCTGCACGTTCGCGCCCTCCCGGCCCCACAGCGGCTTGCGCACGAAGGTGCGCCACGAGGAGGGCATCTCGTCGGCGAAGTAGGCCGGCAGCAGCAGCGGGGACAGCGCCGGGTCGCTGCCGAACAGCTGCCACAGCACCGGCAGCAGTGCCTTGGTGCTCCACAGCATCTTGTAGGCCGGCTCCACCCAGGTGGTGCCGCCCGGGCGGGCGGCGTCGGCGAGCACGGCCGGGCCGAACTCGTCCTCGATCAGCCACTCCCAGGGGTAGAGCTTGAAGACGACGTCGAGGTGGCGGCCCTGCTGGTCGTAGAACCGGCCGTCCCCGTCGTCCAGCGCGATGTCCTCGACCACCAGCTCGATCGCCTCGTAGCCGGCCTGGACGACGGTGTCCATCAGGTACGCCACGGTCATCCGGTCCTCGCCGGAGCGCTCCTCCGACGTCCAGGCCAGGTGCACCCGCGGGCGGACGCCGGTGCGCCGCTCCCAGCGCAGCAGGTTGCGCTGCCAGGCGGCGACGAGCTTGTCGTGCAGGGCGTTCCACTGGTCGGCGCCCTGGCCGGTGAACAGGTGCCAGTTCCACTGGGTGACGGCGGACTCGACCAGGCCGGTCGGGGTGTCGGCGTTGAACTCCAGCAGCTTGGGCGGGCCCTGCCCGTCGTAGCGCAGGTCGAAGCGGCCGTAGACGCTCGGCGGTTCGGCGTCCCAGGTGCGGCGGATCTCCGGACGGGCGATCGGCGGGACGCCCATCCGGTCGAACAGGTCGTGCTCGACGACGTGGTCGCCGGCGGCCACGCACATCTCGAACAGCTGCGCGACCCAGCCCTCGAGCCGCTCGACCTCGGCCATCGTGAAGTCGTAGAACGGCCCCTCGCGCCAGTAGCTGCGCACCTCGCCGCCGGGCAGCTCGGTGCGGTTGTAGACCAGGCCCTGGGCCTCGACCTCGGCCTCCCAGCCGGGGCGCACCACCCCCGCCTCGACGCGCCTCACGCCGTCACCTCCCCCCGGCCCCTCGCGAGATCTGCACACTCGTCCCCATCAGGCCGCCGATGACCGCCACTGTGCAGATCTCGCCGAAGGCGGACCGAGCGCTCAGCTGCCCGCGCCGGTGCCGGTCCGGCTGCCGGAGTCGCTGCCACCCACCCCGGAGCCAATGCCCCCGGTCACCCGCGTGCCCGCGGCGACCCGGCCGGTCGAGGGCAGGCCGGCGCGCTGCCGGGCGGCGGTGTCCGTCGGGTTGATCCGGGTGCCGCCGCTGGGGAGGACGGTGCCGACCGGCAGCCCGGGACGGAAACCCCCGAGGTATAGGAAGAAGAACCCCGCCCCGGGGCCGCGGTAGTCGTCGTCGCAGTAGTCGTCGTCGACGATCTCGCCGTCCTCGTTCGTGCAGTAGGCGACCTGCTCCTGCTCCTCCTCGTCCGTGCCGCAGGCGGCGAGGAAGCCGGTGGCCGCGGTCGCCAGCACCGTCGTCGTCAGTGCGCCGCGGACGCGGTTCGAGACCGCCATGTGCTCTCCCGGTGTCGCAGGTGTGTCCGCCGACCCTAGATCGTCCCGGTCGGCCGGTGCCCCGATCCGGCACCGGGTGCCGGATCCGGGCCGGAGCCGTACGGTCCAGTCCCGAGAACCCACGCGTCCCCACGGAGGCGACGGTGTCCGACCGCCAACCCCCCGAGATGGCCCAGGTCGCCAGTGAGACCGGGGCCAAGAAGATCCACCGAACCTGGGACCGCGTGCTCGTCAGCGCCTTCCTCGGCGGCGCCTACATCGCCTTCGGTGCGCTCGTGGCGATCACGGTCTCCTCCGGGCTGGACCCGGCGAACTGGGGCACGCTGCCCACGCTGTTCATGGGCGCCGCCTTCACCCTCGGGCTGGTCCTCGTGCTGGTCGCGGGCTCCGACCTCGCCACCGGCAACATGATGCTGGTGCCGCTCGGCGCCATGCAGGGGCGGCTCAGCACGGGCGACGTCGCCAAGAACCTCACGCTGGTGCTGCTCGGCAACCTGCTCGGCGCGCTCTTCGTGGCCTACTTCCTCGCCGTCCAGACCGGGGTGATCGGCGGGCCCGGGGCCTCCGGCAGCGCCGCCCTCACCCACGACCGGCTGGCCTCGATCGCCGAGGCCAAGGCCCTGCACGAGACCCCCTGGCAGGTCTTCCTGCGCGGCGTCGGCTGCAACTGGCTGGTCTGCCTGGCGGTGTGGATGTCGTTGGCGGCGACCACGATCTCCGGCAAGGTCCTCGCCATCTTCTTCCCGATCATGGCGTTCGTGGCGATGGGCTTCGACCACGTCGTCGCCAACATGTTCTTCCTGCCCGCCGCGATCTTCGCCGGCGTCCCCGAGCTCGGCTGGGGCGACGTGCTGCTCAACTGGCTCATGGCCGGGGCGGGCAACCTCGTCGGCGCGGTGGTCTTCGTCTCGACGTCCTACTGGTACCTGTTCCTCCGCGACCAGCCGGCCGAGCGCCCCAGCCGGACGCCGACCGGTGGGGAGGCCGCCGAGCGCGCATGAGCCGCCCCTCCCAGGGGCACCGCCGCTGCGCATGGCACCGTCTCGGCGTGCCACACGACCGGGAGGGTGCCCAGCCATGAGGTACAGCGAGGGAGCAGACCTCGATCCGTCGGGCGTGCAGGATCGCCGGGATGGCGGGATGGGCGGCGGGCGGGGTCTCGCAGTCGGCGGTGGTGGGCTGGGCCTGGTCGGCGTCCTCGTGCTGGTGCTGTTCCAGGTCCTCGGCGGTGGCGGGGACGGCGGGACCGGCGCGGCGCTGGTCCAGTTGAGCGCGCTCGGGGAGGGGCAGACCGCCGACAACAGGCAGCTCGAGCAGCAGTGCCGGACCGGCGCCGACGCGAACGAGTCGCTCGACTGCGCCGTCGTGGCCGACATCGAGTCGGTCCAGGACTACTGGTCCGGGGTGCTGGGCCCGGAGTACCGCCCGACCGACACCGTCTTCTTCAACGGCGGGGTCGGCACCGACTGCGGCGGTGCGACCAGCGGCTCGGGGCCCTTCTACTGCCCGGCCGACGAGCTGGTCTACATCGACCTGTCCTTCTTCGACACGCTGCAGCAGCAGTTCGGCGCGGAGGGCGGGCTGTTCGTCAACGCCTACGTCATCGCCCACGAGTACGGCCACCACGTGCAGAACGTGCTCGGCATCAACCAGCAGGTCACCCCGGGCGAGACGGGCCCGGCCAGCGGCACCGTGCGCCTGGAGCTGCAGGCCGACTGCTTCGCCGGGGCGTGGGCCAACCACGCCGAGACCGTCCCCGACGAGTCCGGCGAGCCGTTGATCGCCGAGATCACCCAGGACGACGTCGACCGGGCACTGGACGCCGCGGCGCGCATCGGTGACGACTTCATCCAGCAGAACCTGGGCGGCGGCACCGTCGACCAGGACGCCTTCACGCACGGCTCCTCCGAGCAGCGGCAGCGCTGGTTCACCACCGGCTACGAGACCGGCGACCCGGCGCAGTGCGACACCTTCGCCACCGACGACCTGTAGGAGGGCCGCCTGCCCCCCACCGCTCGCCGGCTCGCGCCGGGCCCCTTCGGGCGGCCCTCCCGGGACTCAGACAGCGACGGTCTGCTCGTCGGCCTCCACCGCGGCGTTCCACGCCGCCTTCTCGGCCCGCCAGCCCTCGTCGGTGCGCCCCAGCCGCCAGTAGCCCGAGGCCGAGAGCTGCTCCCGGGGCACCGCGCGCTCGACCCGCAGGAAGCGGCGCAGCTCCCGCACGAACCCGGCCTCGCCGTGCACGAAGGCGTGCACCGACCCGGCCGGGAGGGCGGCGCCGCGGACGGCGGCCACGAGCGCCTCGCCCGGCAGCCCGGCACGGTGCACCCAGGTCAGCTCCACGCCCGCCGGGAGCGGCAGCGGCTGCTCCTCCGCGGCGTCGGCGACCTCGACGAACACCCGCACCGCGGCGCCCGCCGGCAGCCGCTCGAGCGAGGCAGCGATCGCCGGCAGCGCGGTCTCGTCGCCGGCCAGCAGGTGCCAGTCGACGTCCCCGCTGGGCGCGTAGGCGCCGCCGGGGCCGAGCAACTGCACCTCGTCACCGGGCTGCGCAGCCGCGGCCCAGGGCCCGGCCAGCCCCTCGTCACCGTGGACGACGACGTCGAGGACGAGCTCGCCGGAGGCCGGGTCCCAGCGGCGCACGGTGTAGGTGCGCAGGCAGGGCCACAGCTCGCGGGGGTGCTCGCGCTGCACGGCGTCCAGGTCGAACGGTGCGGCGTACGGCGCGCCGGCCGGCGGGAGCACGAGCTTGACGTAGGCGTCGGCGTGCTCGGGCGCGAACCCGGCGAGCCCCTCCCCGCCGAGCACCACTCGGACGAGGTGGGGAGTCGGACGCGAGGTCCGCAGCACGGTGGCCAGCCTGGGCGTGCGCGGACGGCGCGGGGCCTTGTCGGCCATGGCGGGGCTCCTCGGTTCGAGCGCGGATAGGCAAGGCTCACCTTAGTCAGCACCGCCGGGAGCGGGGTCGCGCGGCCCCTGGCCGGGCCGGAAGGGGTGCGCCGGGGGGTTGCACCGTCGCTGTCGGGGGTACCGCCGGGACTCGAGCAACGTGAGCCGCAGGTCCCGCACCCGGGCCGCACCGCGACCCGGGTGCGCCGTCGTGTCCGCACACGGCAGCGCGACGGCCGTCGACACCGCATGTGTGGGTGATCGTTTGACGGGTATCGCCTCGGCCGACCAAGACATTTGCCGAGGAGGAACGATGACTCACTCGATCGACAGCCCGTTCCCGCCGCCGCCCTCCACCGGCTCGGGCGCGACCAGCGGGGCCAGCACGGTCAGCACGACGACCACCAGCCAGACGACGAGCGGCTCCCCGTCCACGACCGACGTGGCCAAGGACGAGGCCCGCAACGTGGGCCAGACCGCTGCGCAGGCCGGCAGCCAGGTCGCCTCGACCGCCGCCGACCAGGCCAAGGAGGTCGTCGGCGAGGCGAAGAACCAGGCGCAGGACCTGGTCCAGCAGGGCCGCCAGCAGCTGCGCCAGCAGACGGTGGCCCAGCAGCAGAAGGCCGCCGGCGGCCTGACCTCGCTGGCCCAGGAGCTGCGCGGCCTGGCCGACGGCAGCAGCCAGGGTGCGCCCGGCCCGGCCCGCGACCTGCTCCAGCAGGCCTCCAGCTACGTCGAGCAGTTCGCCGACCGGCTGCAGAACCGCGAGCCGGCCGACCTGCTCGACGACGTGCGCGCCTTCGCCCGCCGCAGGCCCGGCACCTTCCTGCTCGGCGCCGCGCTCGCCGGCGTCCTCGCCGGACGCCTGACCAGCGGGGTGAAGGCCGCGCACAGCGACGGCCCCTCGAGCACCGGCGGGCAGCACCGCTCCACCTACACGCAGACGAACTACGTCGACCCGGCGCCGGCCTACTCGGGCTATACCGAGACGACGTCCTACGAGACGACCACCGGCTACACCGGCGCTCCGGCCACCGGCACCCCCGTCCCGCCGCCGCCGTACGGCACGGTCCCGCCCGCGGGCGCCGCTGTCCCGCCGACCACCCCGGCCGGCTGGGACGACCCGGCCCGCCGTCCCGGTCAGGGGGTCTGACCCACATGAGCTCTCCCTACTCCGGCGCGACGCCGGTCGGCTCGACACCGGGCGAGGACCCGTACGCCCAGGCCAACTACACCGTCTCGCCGGACGAGGCGTACGGCGCGCACAGCGGCACCGTAGGCACACCGACGACCGCCGAGGGCCGGCCCGACGTCGAGGGCACTTCGGTGGGGCAGCTGTTCGGTGAGCTGGCCAAGGACCTCTCCACGCTGATGCGCCAAGAGGTCGCCCTCGCCAAGGCCGAGGTCCAGGCCGAGGCCAAGAAGGCGGGCAAGGGCGCCGGCATGATGGCCGCCGCCGCACTCGCCGGGTTCCTGACGGTGCTCTTCCTCTCCAACGCCCTCTGGTGGGCGCTGGAGAACGTGATGGACGCCGGCCTGGCCGCCCTCATCGTCGCCGCCCTCTGGGGCATCGTCGGCGCGATCGCCTTCTCCATGGGCAAGAAGAAGCTGCAGCAGGTGAACCCCAAGCCCGAGCGCACCGTGGACACGCTCTCAGAGGTCCCCAGCGCTCTGAAGCCCAACTGACCACGGCCCTGCGGCCCTCCCAGACATCGGAGTACGGAAAATGACCACGAGCAACGACCCTGAAGCCATCCGGCGCCAGATCGAGCAGACCCAGCGCGAGCTGAGCTACGACGTCGACGCCCTCAACGAGAAGGTGAACCCCTCCCGCGTCATGGACCGTCGCGTCAGCGCGGCCAAGGGCCGTGTCTCCCGCGTCCGGGACCGGGTCATGGGCAGCGCCCAGGACACCCGGGCCTCGGCCCAGTACCGGGCACAGGACGCCGCGGGCACGGTGCAGGACAGGGCGCAGGGTGCCGCCGAGACCGTGCAGGGTGCCGCACAGCAGGCCGCGCACGCGGTGCAGCAGGCCCCGGACACCATCGTCCGGCAGGCCCAGGGCAACCCGCTGGCCGCGGGCCTCATCGCCTTCGGTGTCGGCTGGCTGGTCTCCAGCCTGCTGCCGGCCTCGGAGCGGGAGCGCCAGCTGGCCCAGCAGGCCGAGTCCGCGGTGCGCGAGCACAAGGACGAGCTCCTCGCCCCGGCCAAGCAGGCCGCGCAGGAGGTCGGCGAGCAGCTGCGGCCGGCCGCCGAGCAGGCGGTCCAGGAGGTCAAGTCCACCGCGCAGGACGCCGCCCAGACCGTCAAGCAGGAGGGCCAGTCCGCCGCGCAGGACGTCCAGGGTCAGGCCCAGCAGTCCCGCCAGACGGTGCAGAGCCAGTCGGGCAGCTGAAAGAGGGCCACCCTCCTCCCCACGCCTCGTAGAAGGACCCCGTCCTCCCCACCCTTCGCAGGCTCAGGATGGGACCCGGGACGGGGCCGGTGGGCCCCGGGAGGGTGGCCGTTCCAGCACGTCGCCGCGCCCCGCCGGGTCCTCCCCGGCGGGGCGCGCTGCGCGTCTGTGGCCGGTCGCCTGTTCGGGTGAGGCGGCCGCGCCCGGGCTGCAGTCGGCCTCCCGGGCTGCCGACGTCGACCGGGACGACACCGCCCGATCGAGGGAGCCCCGACCGTGCCCACCGCAGCCCCGCACGTCCTGGTCGCCGACGACGAGCACGACGTCCGGGCACTCGTGGGCCTCGCCATCCGCCCCGGTGCGACGGCGTGACCGTCCTGGGCGCCGCGCGGGTCGAGGAGCTGGCCCGGCTGCGCGCCGAGAACGCCGCACTCCGAGCGCGGATGCAGCACCGTGACGACGAGCTCGAGATCGCGACGAGGATGCTGGAGGCCCGGGCCCGGACGATGACGAGCGTCATCGACGCGGTCACCGAGCAGTCGATCATCGGCACCGACGTCGACGGCGTGATCCGGGTGTGGAACCCCGGCGCCGAGCGGATGCTGGGGCTGCCCCGCGCCGACGTCGTCCGCCGCCGGTCGATCACCGACTTCCACCTGACCGAGGAGCTGGCGGAGGCCGGTGGTGGGCTGGCCGCGCTGGTCGGCGCCGCGCAGGAGCAGGGCAGCGACGTCCGGGACTGGACCTACGTCGCCGTGGACGGCGCGGAGCTGACCGTCTCCGTGGCGGTCACCCCGCGCACCGACGACCGCGGCGTGCACGCCGGCTGGAACTTCGTCGGCACCGACATGACCGAGGCCCGGGCGACCGAGCGCATGAAGGACCAGTTCGTGAGCCTCGTCAGCCACGAGCTGCGCACGCCGCTGACCTCGATCCTGGGCTACCTGGAGCTCGTCCTGGACGACCCGTCGCTGGGCGAGGAGCCGCGGCGGTACCTGGGCACGGTCGAGCGCAACGCCCAGCGGCTGCTGCGGCTGGTCGGTGACCTGCTGTTCACCGCCCAGGTGGACGCCGGCCGGTTCAGCCTGCAGCCGGAGTCGGTCGATCTGGCGGCCGTCGTCCGGGCCGCCGAGGAGACCGTCCGGGTCACCGCCGCGGCCACCGGCGTCGAGGTCGTCGTCGACGTCCCCGACGGCGGGCTGGTGGTGCACGGCGACGCGGTCCGCCTGGGGCAGGCCTGCGACAACCTGGTCTCCAACGCGGTCAAGTTCACCCCGGCCGGCGGCCGGGTCAGCCTGGCGCTGCGGCCGGCCTGGCGGACGGCCGGCGGCGCGGTCGTCGACTCCCCCGGGGACGACGCGGTGCCCGTGGCCCGGCTGGCGGTCAGCGACACCGGCATCGGGATCCCCGCCGGCGAGCAGGGGCAGCTCTTCGCCCGCTTCTTCCGCGCCTCGACCGCCCGGCGGCACGCGGTGCCGGGGGTCGGGCTGGGGCTGGCCATCACGCGGGCGATCGCCGCCGCGCACGACGGCACCCTGGAGGTCGCCAGCGTGGAGGGCCGGGGCACCACGTTCACCCTCACACTGGCCCGCTGAGCGCGGACCCCCGGCACGGGGGTCCTTCCCCTTGCGGGGTTCTTGCGGTGGGCGGGCGGGGAGCCTGCGGTCGGCCGGTCAGGGTCGGACCTGTCGCCGGATCACCCCGATCCCGGCCCCGAACGCAGGAGCCCCCGATGAGCAGCGCGCGTGCCACCACCCGCAAGGTCCTCGGCTCCCTGGCCGTCATCGGCACCGCCGCCGCGGTCGCCGGCCTGGGCACCTTCGGCACCTTCACCGACTCCACCACCCCGGTCACCGCCCAGCTGACCTCCGGCAGGGTCTCCATCGACCTCGCCCAGCCCGCCGCCCCCATCCCGGCCACCATCACCGGCCTGCTGCCCGGCGACTCCCTCGCCCGCACCCTCAGCCTGGTCAACGACGGCGACAGCCCGCTGTCCTCGGTCGCCCTGGGCGTCACCACCAGCAACCCCAGCGTGCTGACCACCGACCCGGTCAACGGCCTGCAGCTGACCCTCAGGTCCTGCTCGATCGCCTGGGCCCAGGCCACCGCCACCACCTACGCCTGCGGCGGCGCCGAGCGCCTCATCACCACCCCCGGCGCCGCGGTCGGCGACCGCACCCTCGACACCCCGACCAGCCTGACCCCCGGCGGCACCGACCACCTGCTGCTCACCTTGAGCCTGCCGGCCAGCGCCGACAACACCTTCCAGGGCAGAACCAGCACCCTGGCCCTCACCTTCTCCGGCGTCCAGCGCGCCGCCACCGCCCGCTGATCACCCCACCGGCCACCGGAGACCGCCATGACCGCCGTCCTCCCGCTCCGCGCCCCGGCCGCAGCCCGCCTGCTGCCGCCGGTGGCCCCGGCCGCCCTGCACGCGCTGCGCGCCACCGCGGCGTTCGCCGGCCGTTGGTCGGTGCGGCTGCTGGTGGCCGCGGCGGTCGCCGCCTTCGCCGTCCTGGCCGCCGGCCCGCACCTGATGGGCTACCGCACGATGACCATGCTCACGGCGAGCATGTCCCCCGGCATCGACCCCGGTGACGTCGTCGTCTCGACCCCGCTGGCCGTCACCGACGTCACCGAGGGGATGGTCATCAGCTACCACATCCCCATCGACGACCACCGCGTCGTCACCCACCGCGTGACCGCGGTCGAGCACGGCCCCGACGGCACGGTCACCGTGCAGACCAGGGGCGACGCCAACGACCACCTCGACCCCTGGACCGCCGTCCTGCAGGGCGACACCGCCTACCGGGTCCGCGCCGTCATCCCCGAGGTCGGCCACCTCATCACCGCTCTGCGCACGCCCGCGGTCAACCACGCCCTCGTCTACGGCGTCCCCGCCCTCCTGGCCGGCTGGCTGCTGCTGGGCATCTGGCGTCCGGAGGAGGACGCCGTCGCCGAGGAGGACGCCACGGACGACGACGCCACGGACCCCGCGGTCGGCCACCCCGCGAGTGGGTCGCTGACCACGCGGACCGGGCAGGCTGTCGGTGGCCGGGGCCCACGCACTGCTCACCGCCTGGCAGCTGCTGCGCTGCTGGGGCACGGACACCCCGAGCAGGTGCGGCAGTGACTCCGCACCCCACCGCCCAGCGCTCGGCACCCGGCCCCGGCGACCGCCGCGAGGAGCCGGCGCCCTGCCGGACCGCCCTCGTCGTCGGTGCCGACCCCACGGGCCGCGCGCCGGTCGCCGGGCTGCTGCAGCTGACCGGGTGGGACGTGCGGGAGGCCGCCGGTACCCGCGAGGCGCTCGGCCTGGCCCGCCGCGTCGAGCTGGACCTGGTGGTCGTCGACCTGGACGGCCCGGCCGGTGAGGCACCGGTCCTGCTGCACCGGCTGCGGCTGATCGGCTGCCGGGCCCACCTGCTCGCCGTGACCGCCGACGCCGGCGCCCGCGATCGGGCCGCCGCCCTCGAGGCCGGGGCCCTGGCCTGCCTGACCGGGCCGGTGGACGCCCGCCTGCTGGTGGGCCTGCTCGCCCGCCGGGCCCCGGGCCCCCGGGGGCCCGCCGCGGCGGACGTGCCCGACGCCGACGCCGAGCTCCTCGACCGGCTGCAGCAGGTCTACGCCGCCGCGCTGCCCGGCCGGCTGACCGCCATCGCCGACGGCGCCCGGACCGGGGACGCCGCGGCGCTCGCCCGCGCCTCGGCCACGCTCGCCGGCACCAGCGCCCAGCTGGGCCACCCGGAGGTCGCCGCGGTCTGCCGGGCGATCGCGCAGGACGCCCGCCGGGGTGTCCTCGCCCACGAGCTCGTCGTCGAGCTGCGCACCGTCGCGGGCGCCTGAGAGCGGGCCCCCTGCGGGTCCCGCGACGAGCCGCGGGGTGGGGTCGTCGTTCCTTGCGGGGTTCTTGCGGTAGGCCGACGGCCGGCCTGCGGTCGGCCGGTCAGGGTCGGACCTGTCGCCCCTCCCCCACCAGCCACCGGAGACCGCCATGACCGCCGCCCTCCCGCTCCCGGACCCGGCCGCAGCCCGCGGCCGCTGGGGCACCCGGGCCCTGGTCGTGGGTGCCGCACTCGCCGTCGCCCTCCTCGCCGCCGAGACCCCGGCCGCGAACGCCACCTTCTCCGACTCCGCGGCCGCGCGATCGGTGAGCGTCGGCACCGGCACCGTCGCGCCGGCCACCCAGGTCCGGGTCGACGCCTCGTGCCTCGCCACGACGACGGTGATCACGCGGACCTTCCAGACGTACCCCTGGGGTATCCAGCAGACCAGTTACTCGGCGACGAGCACGACGGCCTCCAGCAGGAGCAACGTCGAGCTCGACGAGACGGTGCGGACCGACGGCGCGAACGGGCAGTACACGACCACCCGGACCATCAAGGACACCGAGCTGTACGCCACGGCGCGCTGGGACCTCAGCACGTCGGCCCGGGTGACCGGGTACCGAGTGACCGCGCACACGATCTACGGCCCCGTGATGATCGGCGAGCCCGGTCCGGTCACGACGTCGATGACCCGCCAGTACGACGCGAGCGTCACCGGCTGGAGCCCGCGGCTGTCGATCGACACGCTCACCGACTACGGCTGGGTCGGCACCTCGAGGTCGAGCAACGTCGTCACGTGCTGACGGCGCGGCGGCGGGGCCAGGGCGTCCGCCCTCAGGCCACCAACCGGTAGCCCACCCCGCGCACGGTGCGGATCGACGGCGAGGACAGCCCGGCGGCCTGCAGCTTGCGACGCAGGTTGGACATGTGCGCCTCGACCAGGCGGACGCTGCCCTCCCAGTCGGTCTGCCAGACCTCGCGCAGCAGCGTCTCGCGCTGCAGCACCCGGCCGGGGCGCGAGGCGAGCGCGGCGAGCAGGTCGAACTCGGTGCGGGTCAGGTCCACGACGGCGCCGTCCACCCGGACCTCGCGGCTGTCCTCGTCCACCTCGAGCTCGGCGAGCCGGAGCACCGACTCCTCGACCGGCGCGGGCCGCGGCGCGGGGACGCGCGGCCGGCGCAGCATCGCCTGGACGCGGGCGACCAGCTCGCGCGGCGAGAAGGGCTTGGCCATGTACCCGTCGGCGCCGACGGCCAGCCCGATGAGCAGGTCGACCTCCTCGGCGCGGGCGGTGAGCATCAGGACGTAGCACTCGCTCCCGGCGCGGATCTGCCGGCACACCTCGGTGCCGTCGGCGTCCGGGAGACCCAGGTCGAGGACGACGACGTCGGGCGTCGCGCGCCGCACCTCGGCCAGCGCCTCGGCGCCGGACGCGACCGCTCGGACGTCCATCCCCGCCCGGCGCAGGACCGTGCAGACCAGCTCCCTGATCTCCTCGGTGTCCTCGACGACGAGCACGGACTGCTCGGACACGACGTCTCCTCCTGGTACCTGGGCGACCGACGCCGGCCCCGGAGGCGGGCGTCACCTGACCGGGTGATCGGCGGTGGCCCGGGCTGCCTTGAGCAGGGGTCGCCGGCCTCACCCGGAGGGAGGAGTCGCGGCCGCGGCGGGACGGCGCAGCTCGACGGCGGCCGACCCGATGCCCTCCCCCACCGCCCGGCGGTGCACACCGGCGGCGACCAGACCGCGAGCACCGGCCAGCCGGGAGACCGCCGCGACCACGTCGTCCTCCGTGCCCGGCGTCATCACCGAGAAGGCCACGATCACCCGGCCGTCGGGCGCCAGCACCCGGTCGACGACGTCCCACGTCATCTCCTGCGCGGGGTCCCAGAGCGCCCGGACGTCGAAGCCGACGACGACGTCGAAGGGGCCGGACCCGAGGTCGGCGTCGGCCAGCGCGGCCGCCTGCAGCCGCACCCGGCCGGCCTCGACCGCCGCGCGGTTCCGTCGGCCGGCCGCGGCGACCATGGTCGGCGAGCGGTCGACGGCGAGCACCTCGCCGGCCCGCTCGGCCAGCAGCGCCGCCAGGACGCCGTGCCCGCAGCCGACCTCGAGCACCCGCTCCCCCGGCTGCGGCGCGACGACGTCGGCGGCCCAGCTCTGTCGCGCCGACGCGGCCACGGCGCCCACCGTAGGGCTCACCCCGACGGGGGCGGGCCGGGCGCAGTGGGCTCAACCCCGCCCGCCGCGCGGTCGAAGCAACCGGCACCTCACTCCCGAGGGAGCCGCCGGGGCCCGATGCCCCGCCCAGCCGGAGGACCGCGATGATCGGCCTCACCCGCCGCACCGGCGAGCACTGCCGCCTGGACCCCGACCACATCGAGCGGGTCGAGGCGGGCGCGGACACCGTCGTCATCACGACCGACGGCAGCTCCTACTGCGTCCGCGAGAGCCTCGACCAGGTCATCGGCCGGATCGTCGAGGACCGCGCCGGGGTGATCGCCGCCTGCTACGTGCTCGACCGCGGTGAGGACGCCGACCCGCTGGGCCACGGCTCTGCCGTCCCGCCGCAGGCGCACGCGCCCGCACCCGTGGTGCCCATCCGGCTGCGCTGACCACGTCCCCCCTCGGAGAAGGGGGACGGCGGGTCTCGGGTGGACATCGGTCGCGGCGCGCCGATGTTCCCGGGGACACCGCACCACCGAGGAGACGCTGTTGAAGATCACCGCCCGCGGACTGCCGGCGTCGGACGCGCAGGTCTACAGCGAGGTCGCCCAGCTGCTCGACCGGCGCGCCGCGATGAGGCACCCGCCGTTCAGCCTCACCGTGTCCGACTCGGTGGCGCTGGGCATCGCGCGGCTGTTCCGCAGCACGTCGCTGTCCGGCGAGGTGCTCGACCGCTTCGCCGCCGGCGGCAGCGTCGACAGCGACGAGCTCGTCGAGGCCGCGCGCTTCGAGCAGGGCTACGCCTCCGCCGAGGGCTACGCCGCGCTGCGCTGCCTGGTGCTGTGGGTGCACCACCGGACGCACCGAGCCGAGCAGCGCTCCGCCCAGGCGGGCTGACCCGCTCCCGTCACCGTCCCCGGGCGGCGCCTCGTCGCGGCCGTGCCGGGCGGCGGGTCCCGCCGCGCCCACCAGCTGGCCAGCAGCGGGCCGGACGCGTCGTGCCAGACCGAGGACAGGCCGCCGGCAGGGCGGCGGCGGGGCTGTGGTGCACGGTGGCCGGGCCGGCCGGGGGACGACGAGCCGCAGCACCTGGCCCGGCACGACCGGCACCAGGACGATCTGCACGATCGAGGTGAGCAGGCCCCGGCGTCGACCGGCAGGTACTCCCCCGCGAGCCACAGGACGAGCAGCGGCGTCAGCACCGGGGCGAGCAGAGCCATCCTCTCGAGCCGGGTGCGGTGAGGTCGGCGCGGAGGTCGGTTCCTCCGACGTCCCTGTCCGGGACGGACCCGTCGAGGAGGAACGGCGGTGGATCACCGGACCGTCATCTGAAGAACTCCTGGAGCACCGGCGCGAGCGCTTCGGGGGCGACATCGTGCCCCTGGCCGGGCAGGGTCCGGTGACGGCCGTGGAGCAGGGCCTCAGCAGTCGCTGTCGACGCGTGACGGAGCGGGGCCGGGCTGGCCTCACCGTCGAGCACGAGCACGGGGACAGCGACCTGGGCCGCCCTCTCCCGGGGGACCGTCCCGTCGCCGAGCACCGCGGCGTCGTAGGCCAGGGTCGGCGCGATCGTTTCGGACAGCGCCCACCCGGGCTGCCGGCGCATCGCGGCGACGGCCTGCGGTGGAAGTCCGACCGTCGTCAGGAACAGCTCGACGGCATCACCTCGGCGGCCGGCGGCCAGCAGTTCGCCCAGCCGGTGGGAGTACGCCTCCTGCTCCTGCGGGTCCCCGGCCTCGGCTGTGAACGCGGGGTCGTACAGGGCGAGCTTGATGATCGGTAGTCCACTGGCGGCGGCCTCGAGGGCGAGCGCGGCGCCGGAGGAGATGCCGTAGACGTACGCCGATCCGCCCGCCTCCTCGATGACCGCCGCGAGATCCTCGACCTCGCGCGCGACCGCGTACGGAGCGGTGTCCCGCTGTCCTCCCGCCCTCGACGGTCGTACGTGTACACCGCGTAGCTCGGTTCGAGTTCCCGTGCCAGGGCCGGCATCGGGCCGGAGACCCGGGAGCACATGGCCCCGTCGACCAGGACGACCGCCGGGCCGGAACCCGAGCGCTCGACAGTCAGCGTCGTTCCATCGCGCGAGAGCACTGCCACCATCGAGATCTCCTCCTCTGAGCGATACCCGTAGTACGGATCGGCGGCGGAGAACTCATCGCTGCTCGAGTGCACTACTCGTCATCGACGACGCGGTACCGCTACGGCTGCCACTCCAGCGGCAGGCCGAAGGAGGGGAACAGTCGCAACACCTGCAGGTAGGTGGTCGTCTCCGTGACGACGCCCTCCGCCATCTCCAACACGACGAGGGCGAACGGCCCGTACGCACCGTCGGGGCCACCGCGCCGGTACTGGCCGAGCGCCACCGTCCCGTTGGCCCGGGTCGGGATGAACCGGTCGCCGCGGCAGGCGTCACTGGCCGCCATCACCCGCCCGATCGCCGCACGGCTGCGCAGCCACCACACGAACGGCGGCATGGAGGTGATCGCGTCCTCGTGCAGGAGGGAGACCAGCGTCTCGACGTCGTGGCGCTCGAAGGCGTCCACGTACCGGCGCACCAGCCGCTGTTGCTCCGCGTCCGCCATGGGTGGGACGGGGTCGCCGAGGCGGGGACTCCGGGCAGCCAGCGTGGCGCGAGCCCGCTGTAGCGCGCTGTTGACCGCGGGCACCGTGACGCCGAGCAGCTGTGCGACCTCATCGGCCTTCCAGCGCAGGACGTCACGGAGGATGAGCACGGCGCGCTGGCGTGCGGGCAGGTGCTGCAGCGCCGCGATGAACGCCAGCCGGATCGTGTCACGCTGCGCGGCCAGCTCTGCGGGGTCGCCGTCCTCCCGCAGGACGCTCCGATCGGCCATCGGGTACACCCACCGGGACTCCGGCAGCACGGACCTCGGGTCCGGGCCTCCCTGCGATGCCGGACCGAGGTCCATCGCGCGCGCCCGGCGCTGCGCGGCCCGCAGCATGTCGAGGCACACGTTCGTGGCGATGGTGAACAGCCACGACCGCCAGGCCGAGCGGCGTTCGTCGAAGCGGTCCAGGCTCTCCCAGGCGCGTAGCAGCGTCTCCTGCACCGCGTCCTCGGCCTCGAGACCCGAGCCCAGCATGCGGTAGCAGTACCCGACCAGCTCCCGCCGGTGTGGCTCGAACCAGGCCGCCACCGCCGCCGGTGCGTCCCCCAGCGCACCCTGCCGCCCCACCGGCACCAGCTCGGCCATGTCCGCTCCGACCTCCGCTCCCGACGGCACGGGAACCTACGTGCTCCCCGCCGAGGGCCGCCACAACCGCGTCCACGCGGTCATCGAGGCCGTGGTCCTGGCCCTGCCGAAGGGTCGGCCGATCGGACGGACGTCCGTCCGGCGAGCCCGGACGGTCCTCCCGCAGGAGGCCGGCGTGCGCGAGGTCCGACCCTACGACGACCGGCACACCGCGGGGACCCTGCTGCTGTCGGAGGGCGTGCGACCGAGGGTCGTCATGGAGCTGCTCGGCCACAGCCAGATGCGCACGACGATGGACATCTACAGCCACGTCATGCCGGCCCTGGCCCGCGAGGCCGCCGACCGGGTGAGCGCCCTTCCTCCATGAGGAAGGGGACGTAGACGCTGATGTGGACGGGCGCCGAGGCCGACCAGTAGGCGCGCGCCCACTGCCGCTGCTCGTCGAACCCGGCCGCGGCCGGGGTGTTGCCGTTGATGTTGACCGTGAAGCCGCGAGCCCACCCGAGCCGTCCTGAGGGACCACCCAACCGCCCCACAGCCGGCCCACTTCGGTGATGCTCTCGCTCTCCTCCCGGCTCAGCCGCCGGCCATGGAGTGTCCCCCCAGGAACTCGGCCATCGCGCGGGCGACAGGCTCGGGCCGTTGGACGTGCAGGAGGTGGCCGACGCCGTCCACCACGCGCTCCTCGACGTGCGGGACCGACGAGCGGAGGAACGCGGCGACCTGCACCCACAGCGGCTGGGTCTCCGCGCCGAGCACCGACAGCACGGGGCACTGGATCCCGGCTGCATCGGCGGGGCCGAATGCCCACTCGGCGAGGGCTGGAAGCTCGATACCGAAGAAGGTGTCGGCGTCCTTGACCGCCTGCGCCACTGCCCCCGGCAGACGCTCGTCGACCACAGCCCGGCACGTCGCCCAGTCGACGCCGCCCACGACACTCATGAACGCGGCGATCGCACCCTCGTGGTCGCCGCTCTCGTACGCCTCGAAGGCAGGTCCGGCCTGCTGGAAGAAGGCTTCGCCGCTCGGCACCGAGAGCAGGGACAGCTCCAGCAGCGCCAGCGTCTGCACGGTGTCGGGACGGTCGAGCGCCAGCTGGGCTCCGACCGCCGCCCCACTGGAGTGACCGGCGATGTGGGCCCGCGGCACGCCCAGGCGCTCGAGGAGCGCGGCGGCGTCGGTCGCATGCGTCGCGATGCTCACCGGCGGCGGCGTGTGGGTGCTGCCGACCCAGCCCCGCTTGTGGTACCGGATCAGCTGGTAGCGATCAGCCAGCGCCGGTTCGGACAGCAGCGGCAGGAACCCGTCGGCGATCACGGGGCTGATGAGCAGCACGGGCTCGCCTGAACCGACCACCTCGTACTCGAGCTCGACACCGTTGACCTGGGCTCGCTTCATGACTCCTCCTTGGTCTGCCTGGACGGGGACTCGGAGCCCCCACCTGGGATGCGGAAGAAGGACTGTTACGGCGGTAACCGGCACGGTTACGGTCGGCCCTGAGAGCCCCGGCTTGCACCGGCAACGGCTGGGAAGGCATGCAATGAACGAGGACGCTGGTCCAGGTCTCGGCCTGGTCGGGCGCGCCCGTTCCGCAGTGGCGCAGGGCGACTGGCCGCAGGCATTCGACCTCCTCGTAGCCGCGGACGCGGATGGGCTCCTACCCCCTTCCGATTTGCCGCTGCTGGGCGAGGTCGCCTACACCGCCGGCCACCTGGACGTGACCATCGAGGCGTGGGAGCGGGCGCACGCGGCGTCGATGCAGGCCGACGACCACGTCGCGGCCGCGGGAGCGGCCGTCCGCGTCGCCATGCACCTGCTCTTCGACACCGCCCTCATGGCACCGGTGCGGGGCTGGCTGGCACGGGCCGATCGGCTCCTCGACGGGCCAGGCCGGACGCCGGTGCACGCGTGGCTGGGGGTCGTCCGCGCCTACGAGCGGATGCTGACCGGCGATCTGTCCGCAGCCCGGCACTGGGCCAGGCAAGCCGTCGAGGTGGGCGCGGCGTGCGATCCCGCGGCCGCCGCCATCGGTCGGGTCGCGGAGGCCCGACTGCTCATCCTGGACGGCGACGTCCAGCAGGGCCTGGCGCTGCTCGACCAGGCCGGGGTGGCGGCTGTCTCCGGCGACCTGGATCCGCTGTCGACGGGGGTCGTCTACTGCGAACTCGTCTGCGCCCTCCAGGGCCTCGCCCAGTACGACGTCGCCGAGCAGTGGACCGAGGCGATGGAGCGGTGGTGCCGGGCGAGCGCGGTCGGCAGCCTGCACGGGCGCTGCCGGGTCCACCGCGCCGAGGTGCTCCGACTGCGCGGGTCGTGCGACGAGGCGGAGCGCCAGGCGCTCATGGCCTGCGAGGAGCTGCGGCCCTACCTGAGGCGCGAGCTCGGCTGGCCACTGAACGAGCTCGGACGCATCCGCCTGCACAGGGGGGACGTCGCCGGCGCCGAGGAGGCCCTGCTGGCCAGTCATCGCGCCGGATGGGATCCCCAACCGGGTCTCGCACTGGTGCGCCTGGCGCGAGGAGATGCGGCCGCCGCCGTGGCCTCCATCCGTGACGCGCTCGAGCGCCCTCTCCGCGTCCCGTCGAAGGAGCGACCACCGAACACCGACCTGCAGCGCGCGCCGCTGCTCGAGGCACAGGTCCAGATCGAGATCGCCGCCGGCGACATCGGCCGCGCTCGGGCGGCCGCCGACGAGCTGGAACTCGTGGCCGCCCGGTTCGAGAACAAGCCGTTGGCGGCAGCTGCCGCCCTAGCTCGCGGACGGGTGCGGCTCGCCGACGGTGACGTGGCGGGCGCGGAGGAGTCCTCGTCCGACGCGGCGCAACTCTGGAACGAGGTCGGCGCACCGTACGAGGCGGCGCACGCGCGCCTGACCCTGGCGGCGGCGCATGCCGCCCGCGGCAGCGAACACCGGGCTGCGCTGGAGCGCCGGGCCGCGCGCGCGATCCTCGACGGGATCGAGGCCGCCCCGTCACCGGCCCCCGCGCGGCTCGACCCCCACGACGACGAGCGGCCGATGGCGAGCGCCAACGCGTTCCGTCGCGAGGGCGACTACTGGTCGGTCACCTTCGACGGGGACACGGTCCGCGTGCGCGATCTCAAGGGCATGCGCCACCTCGCCCGGCTGCTCGCGGATCCCGGGCGGGAGTTCCATGTGCTGGACCTCGTCGCAGCGGAGGCCGGGCACGGTGCCGACGACGACGGCCACCGCGCGGCCGAGCTGGCGCAGTCGACGCACGGGGACGCCGGCGAGATGCTGGACGCACGGGCGAAGGAGGCCTACCGGCGGCGCCTCGCCGAGATCGATGACGACCTCGCCGAAGCGCACGAGACCGGGGACGCCGAGCGGGCCGCACAATCTGCGGCCGAACGCGACTTCCTCGTCCAGGAGCTCGCCCGCGCGTTCGGCCTGAGCGGTCGCGAGCGACGGGCCGCCTCCGCGTCCGAGCGCGCCCGGGCCGCGGTGACCCGCGCGGTCCGCCAGGCGATCGCCCGGATCGCTGAACACCAGCCCCGGCTCGGCGGGCATCTCGGCCGCACCATCCGCACCGGGACCTACTGCGCCTACCTCCCCGACCCGCGCGCACAGACCCGTTGGGAACTCTGACAGCGATCGGCGCTGACTCAGGCGTGAGGGGGTGACGTTCCGCCGAGTGGTGGAAGTAGTTCTCACCGTGCTCGCCAGCGGTGTGGTGACGATGACGGGACCAGGGCCGGCTGCGCCACCTCCTTGTCTGATTGCATCGGGCGGTCGAGGAGGGCCATGGAACCTTCGGAGAGGTAGCGGCGGTCGGAGACCTGTGGGACTGACCTGGCACCGCATCCGCGCCAGTGGCCACCACGCTGGCACCGGAGACGACTCAGGCCGTCCTCCCCGAAGGAGAACGGCCTGGTCGTCGGGGTGGAGCTGAGGGGACTCAAACCCCTGACCCCCACACTGCCAGGCCGTCATGATCGCGTTCGTGGTCGTCCGCCAGCGTCCATGACGGCCCTCTGACCAGCAAGTTCGAGACCTTTCGACACAGCAGCGGACGGAGGCGAACTGCCACGGATTCGGTGCAACTGCAACCAGAACTGCAACCACCGCTGGCCGCGGAAGTGCCTGGCGGGTGGACGACGCGCGCCCGCGTGCGGTCGTCGGTGAGCGACCCGGCCGGGTGATCAGGCCGAATGGGCCCGCAGCCGAGTGATCCCGGCGCGGGAGTGGACCATCTCGGGGCCGTTCCTCCCCGCCGGCCTTGACGAGGTCGCGCGCGGCACGCAGCACGTGCTTCTCCCGATGCCGGGGACGTGGCTCGGAGCCGCTGCCGCCATCAGGTCGTAGACGTCTTCGCCTGCCGCCAAACCGGACAGCACCGCACCTGAGCGCGGCGATGCAGGACGTCCTGCATCGCCGCGCTCCCGCTTCGTCACCGTGACATCGTCACCCGAGGGCCCCGTTCTGCACTTCCCCTGAGGACGCCGCCCAGCCACTGAACCGAGAGCCCGGTCAGGGCGGCGCAATCTATTACGACAGGCGGCGCCTTCGACAGGTCAAGGTCGCGATAAGGACACGTCTAGATCTGGGTGCCCGCCACCGCCCGAGGAACGCTCGTTCCCGCGCGGATCTTGTTCTGCCAGCGCAGGTCGCAGCCCCACAGGCACGGAGTCAGGTCGACTGGGGGCAGTCCCCCCGCAGCCTCACCAGCCCCGCCGACCTCCCACGCGACTGATTATGTCCGGCCCGCGGGGCCCTCATGCCGACATGACCCCTCAGCCGTCGGCCGCGGGGGTACACGGCCGTTGCCCTCGATTTGTCCGTGCAGCTCAACCGCATACGGAAACAACGGCGGACGACGGCGAACGGACCGGACGACTTCCAAAGTGGTCGAGATGGTGGTCAGAAGAGGCCGCCGAGGCCTTCGCGGATGCGTCGCCCCGCAGATCCGTACGTGGCTGGGTGTGACGGCCGCATCGGCGGGGCGCGCGCAGTCCGCCCGACAGCCGTCGACCTGGCCGCCGGCACTCTGACGATCATCGCGACCGTGTTCCGCGGGGCGCGGCGCCGCGTGGCGAACGCGATCTGACCCTCCGTTGGCGCCACGCCGGAGACTGACCCGCTGCTGCGAAGGTCGTTGTTGCCGGGTCTCACCGGCGGGACCATCCCGCCCGCACGGGGGCCGAGAGAGGAGGCACCATGCCTCGCTACCTTTTCGTCGGCAACTACTCCCCGCAGGGCTCAAAGGGGGTCCTGGCAGCCGGCGGCACCTCTCGCCGGGCTGTCATCGAGAAGATGGTCGCGGACCTGGGCGGTCGCGTGGAGACCTTCGACTTCGCGTTCGGATCCGACGACGTCTACACCATCGTCGAGCTGCCCGACGCCCGAACGGCGACCGCCATCGCACTCACCGTCAACGGCAGCGGCGCCATCAACCTGCGCACCATCGTCCTCATGACCCCCGAAGAGGTCGACGCGGCCGGCCAGGTGCAGCCGAACTACCAGCCACCGACCGCGTGAGCACCATCCCGACGTGAGACTCCCGTTCCCCGCGACGGCCACCGGCGCGAGGAACGGGAAAACGGCCCTGGACTCCTCCGACAGGACGACGGCTCGTCACCGCCCATGTCCGCGGTCGTTCCAGGCACGAGCCTCGGCCGGTGGGCACCCATGTGACTGCCGCATACCCGTGCATGCCCCCGGAGCGCGCCATCCTCCGGCAGGCAGCGCCGTCTCTGCCGGGTGCTCGGTGTCAGCAGGACCGCCTTCCACGACCGGCACACCCTCAGCGGCGGGCCCGACTGCGGCTGAGCTCGAGGAGGCCCATGCCACCCACGCCGCCCGGGAGGCATGCTGCGACCAACGCCGGGTCCATGGCACCCGGCGGCTGACCGCCGAGATCCTGCACCGCCGCCATGCGTCCCGGTGACTCTCGCCGACGGCGGGGAGCGCCGCGTCCCAGTCGCGAGCATCCGGCCGAGCGCGGGCTCAGGCCCGCCGCTTGACCTCGCGGGCCGGGGCGGGGAGCCTGACCCCGCTCTCCCCCGCCGTCGAGCGCGTCGCGGCTCCCGCATCGCATCCGGCCGAGCCGTGCCCGAGGCTGACGCAAGCCGTCGGGCGCCGTGCTCGTGTCCCGGACCACCCGCTGGGCAATCCGTGCCGGGTCGACGCCCCCTGCCTGTGGCTGGCCAGTGAGGAGCACCTCACTGGCCGGTGCCCGCCTCCCGCGAGCCGCGGCGCCTACGACGACGGCGTGCGCGTCATCCGCGGCCCGCACACCGCCACCGCGGTGGCGTGGGCCCGTCGCTGGCCGCCGGCGACCACGCCGCCGAGGCCCGCCGAATCCTGCGCGGCCACGGACTTGCCTGCTGGTGTCCCCTCGATCGGCCGTGCCACGCCGACGTCCCGCTCGGGCTGGCCAACCGATGACCGCCGGCGGCTCCAGGCCCACGGGGAGCGGTTGAGCACGGCGGAGGCCCGTCGCCGGCCCCTGCCTGCCGTCGGGCACACGCCGGCCAGCCGCCGCCGGCTCAGTTGCCGGCGGCCCGGAACTTCTCCACGACCTCTGCCTTGATGCGCCCGCGGGCGTTGACCTCGATGCCCTGCCCGGCAGCCCACGCGCGCACCGCGGCCGGGTCGTATCCGGCGTAGGTCGGCTTCGCCGCTGGCGCGCTCCGGCGTCCCCCGCCGGTCAGCGGGTGGGGTTGGCCCTGCTGGTGGTCGTCGCCGGCGCAGGCTACGGCTCCACCGCCGTCCTCCGCGCCGGGGCCGTGCCGCAGCCTCACCGCTCTTGGCGGTCCTCATCCTGGCGCTCCACGGTCGCTCGCGGCAGGGTGAGCGTCGCGTACCCGACGGCGGGACAACCCGTGAGCGGCGGCATCGTCCCGCACCCCCAGCTCCTGAGCGGAGATCCGCGTGAACCCGTTGGATCTGCTGGCCGACGCTGCCGAGAACCTCTATCCGGCGCGGATGCAGATGGCGCTGTCGCTGGGCTGGCACATCATCTTCGCCTGTTTCGGCATCGCCTTCCCGCTGATCACGGTCTTCACCGAGTGGCGGGGGTACAAGCGGGGTGACGCGGCGCTCACCGAGCTCGCGCACACCTGGGCCAAGGCGATGGGCGTGCTGTTCGCCGCCGGGGCCGTGTCCGGCACCCTGCTGTCCTTCGAGATGGGGATCCTCTGGCCCGGGCTGATGGACCGTTTCGGGGAGGTCTTCGGCTTCCCCTTCGTGCTGGAGGGGTTCGCCTTCTTCATCGAGGCGATTTTCGTCGGCGTGTACCTGTTCGGCTGGAACCGGCTGTCGTCCAGGGCGCACATGCTCAGCGCGCTGCCAATGATCCTCTCCGGCCCGGCTGGTGCCTTCTTCGTCGTCGCGGCCAACGCGTGGATGAACAACCCCACCGGCTTCCGGCTCGACGCGCAGGGGCGGGTGACCGACGCGCAGCCGTGGGCGGCGATGTTCGGCCCGTCCACCTGGCCACAGGTCACCCACATGCTGCTGGCGGCCTACATGGTCACCGGCTTCACCATCGCCTCGGTCTACGCCGTGGGGATGCTGCGCGGGCGCCGCGACCGACGCCACCGGCTCGGGCTGCTGATCCCGCTCACCTTCGCGGCCGCTCTCACGCCGGTGCAGATCGGCGTCGGCGACTGGATCGCCAACGCCGTCGCGGACAACCAGCCGGCCAAGCTCGCCGCGATGGAGGGCCAGTACGAGACCACGGCCGGTGCCCCGCTCTCCGTCGGCGGCCTCTACTACGACGACGAGATGCACTACGCGCTGGAGATCCCCAACGGGCTGTCGCTGCTGGTCCACCACGACCCGGACGGCGTGGTGCTCGGCCTGGAGGAGTTCCCGGCCGACCAGCGCCCGCCGGTCAACGTGGTGCACCTGGCCTTCGACACCATGGTCGGCCTCGGCTCCGCACTGTTGCTACTGGCCGGCTGGTTCGGCTGGACGTGGTGGCGGAAGCGCCGGATCCCGCAGACGGCGTGGTTCCTGCGGGCCGTCGCGGTCTCCGGGGTCGCGGCGATCGTCGCGATGGAGGCCGGCTGGGTCACCACCGAGGTGGGACGCCAGCCGTGGATCGTCTACGGCATCCTGCGCACCGCCGACGCGGTGAGCCCCGCGCCGGGGCTGTACCTCGGCTTCTACGCCGTGGTGGTCATCTACGTGCTGCTGACCGGGCTCACCGTCTTCGTGCTGCGGCGGCTGGCCGGCAGCGCCGACACCCCGGCGCCCCAGGAGGTGGACGCCGAGCCACCCGACCGGCACACCGGCGAGGCGGCGGTCCGGTGACGCTGGCGGAGGTGGTGCTCGGCGTCATGTTCGTCGGCCTGATCGCCTACGGGCTCTTCGGCGGCGCCGACTTCGGAGCCGGCATCTGGGACCTGCTTGCCGGCGGCACCCGCCGCGGTGCCCGCCAGCGTGACCTCATCGAGCACTCGATCGCCCCGGTGTGGGAGGCCAACCACGTCTGGCTGATCTTCGTCCTCGTCGTGCTGTGGACGGCGTTTCCCGGCGCCTTCGCCGCCGTGGTGACCACCCTCTACATTCCGCTCACGCTGGCCGCGTTCGGGATGATCGCCCGGGGGGCGGCGTTCGCGTTCCGCAAGAGCATCACCACCCTGGGCATGCGCCGCTTCCTGGGCGCCTCCTTCGCCCTGTCCTCGCTCGTCACGCCGTACTTCCTCGGGGCCGTCGTCGGCGGCGTCGCCTCCGGGCGGGTGCCGGCCGGCATCGCGGCCGGCGACGTGATCACCAGCTGGACGAATCCCGCGTCCGTGCTCGGGGGCGTGCTCGCCGTGCTCGTCTGCGCCTACCTCGCCGCCGTGTTCCTGTGCGCCGACGCACACCGCGAGGCCGCCGAGGACCTCGCCGACCAGTTCCGCCTCCGCGCCCTCGGCACCGCCGCGCTGACCGGGTTGGTCGGCATCGCGGGCCTGTTCGTGCTCCGGGCCGACGCCCCGCTGCTGTTCGAGGGCCTCACCGGCCGCGCCCTGCCTGTGGTGGTGCTCTCCGTCGTCGCGGGCGTCGCTGCGTTCGTGCTCCTAGCCACCCGGCGCTACGTGCCCGCACGGCTGGCGTCAGCACTCGCCGTCGCCGCAATCCTCCTCGGCTGGGCCGTCGCCCAGTACCCGTACCTCTTGCTGCCCGAGGTGACCATCGAGGAGGCCGCCGGGGGCCGGGCCACCCTGATCGCCATGCTGGTGGCACTGGTCGGCGGCTCGCTGATCCTGGTCCCCGCACTCGTGTACCTCTACGTGCTCTTCCAGCGGTCCCAGCCGAACATGTCCTCCACGTCTTCGGGGGCGCCGCCATCCGGGAGCGCTCCCACCTCGTGACCCGCCCCAGCAGGGCGCGCTGGTGGTGTGGGCACACGGATGCTCGCGCCTGGTCGGCAGAAGTGCTGGTGCGACCGCTACGCCGAGATGACCGGTCCGGGCGCGACCAAGTGATCGCCTCCAAAGCCCGGCTCCGCACCGCCGACAAGGTCGCCCGCTGGCTCCGAGTCAGTCCGAGGAGCACTGCTGCCAGCCAGAGCGCCGAAGCCGAGACGGCCGAGCAGCGTCATCTCCCCGGCCTGGGTGCCGCTTGGGCGAGACCTTGAGGCCCGACGCCACCGCCGCCTTGAGGAAGCGGGCGGCCGGCGCGGTAGGTGCCGAGCGCGACCAGTTCGCCGACGAGCACCAGGCGATCCACCGCCGCCTGCTGCAGCGCTCCCGACGCGGCCAGGACCGCGGGCCGCCAGTGCCAGGTCAAAGTGACGGTTAGGACACGTCTAGAACGAGCCGGATACCGGGGCCCGAACGCGGGCTATCCCAGAGCCTCTACCAACGCCAGGACGGTTCACGGGCGACGGTAGGGCAGCCGGTGAAGGCAATCGAGGGGTACTCCAGCCGCGCGTTCGGACAGCCGTTGGGCGTAGGCGGGATGCGGGACGTGAGGGATCGAGGCATTCCGCCACTGCTCACAGCCGCGTCTGCGGTGCAGACTGCTCGGAGCGCTGCTTCAGGCCGGGGTGATGTCCCCGGTCGTGGTGTAGCTCATGGCCGCGGAGAGCTTCTGCGGTTGGGACTATGACGCGATCAGCGCCGGCTGCGCCACCTCCTTGGCCGGGTCATCGATGCGGTCGAGCTGGGCCATGGAGCCTTCGGAGAGGTAGCGGCGGTCGGAGACCTGCCATTCGTCGTGCGCCTCGACCAGCACCGCGCCGGCGAGGCGGAGCAGCGCGGCGGGGTTGGGAAAGACGCCGATGACGTCGGTGCGCCGCTTGATCTCCTTGTTCAGCCGCTCCAGCGGATTGGTCGACCAGATCTTCTTCCAGTGCGCGACCGGGAAGCCGGTGAAGGCCAACAAGTCCTCGGCCGCGTCGCGCAGCATCGCTTCCACCTGCGGGAACTGGCGGCCGAGCATCCCGGCGATGACGTCGAGCTGGGAGCGCACGTGCTCGGCGTCGGGCTGGGCGAAGATCGTCCGGATCGCGGCGGCGACCATCTCGGCGTTGCCCTTCGGGACGCGGGCGAGCACGTTGCGC
>NZ_FNOT01000014.1 GCF_900107105.1 Geodermatophilus africanus | reverse complement strand
GCAGCAGCAGCCAGGTGCCGACCGCCACGAACAGCAGCCACCACAGCACGGTGACCTTCAGCGTGATGAACCCCAGATCGATGTCGCTGGCGAACACCGCCTTGGCGCTGCTGAACCCGTCCAGCGAGCTGGTGTTCGGCGTGGCCACCGTGCCGGTGACCAGCTTGGTCACGCCCAGGTTGACGCCCTGCAGGATGAAGAAGGTGGACAGCGTGATCAGGAAGCTCGGGATCCCGGTGCGCATCACCAGATAGCCGTTGACGGCTCCGACCGCCAGCGCGATCAGCAGGCTCACCAGCACGCCGACCCACATGTTCAGGCTGAACTGGAAGCAGAACATCGCCGCCGCCAGCGCCGAGGTGGTCACCGCGACACCGGCGGACAGGTCGAACTCCCCGCCGATCATCAACAGCGCCACCCCCACCGCGACGATGCCGATGGTCGAGGAGGCGTACAGCACCGTCGCCAACGCCGGCAGCGTCCGGAACGGCTCCGCGACCGCGTAGAAGAAGGCGAAGATCACGATCGCCGCGGCCAGCGCGCCGATCTCGGGACGGCCGAGCACCCGCGACAGGAGTGATCGCTGGGCGCGGCCCGCGGGCGGCGCGCCGGCGACGGGCGGGGGTGGTTGGGTCGCGACGGACGAACTCATGGCCTGCTCCCTAGGAGGGTGTGGAGGGGGAGCCGGGCCGCAGCCCGGCTCCCCCAGAGCGGAACTACCGGGTGTTGTTCTGCGCGTACGGCAGGATCACGTCGATGTTGCTCTGGTCGACGACGGACGGACCGGTCAGCACCGGACCGCCACCGCCGATGTCGTTGCCGTTGGTCAGGTTCAGCCACAACGAGGTCACGGCCATGTAGCCCTGCACGTAGGGCTGCTGGTCGACCGACAACAGGATGCCGCCGTCCTGGATCTGCTGGGCCACGTCGGCGTTGAGGTCGAAGGTCGCGATGCTGGCCTGGCTGCCCGCGTCGGCCTTCGCCTGCGTAGCCGCCAGCGCGACGTCACCGGCCAGCGTGACGACGTCGGTGATCGAGGGGTCCTCCTGCAGCTTGGCGCCGATGGTCTGCTGCACCGCCGGCAGATCCGTGCCGTTCACGTAGAGGACCTCGGTGTTCGGGCTGGTCTTCGCCACACCGGCACAGCGGGCCTCCAACTGGACCTGCCCCTGCAACTGGATGACGCAGAGCGTGTGGCTGTCGGGCCTCTCCTGGACGATCCTCGTGCCCACGGTCTGCCCGGCCAGGTCCTCGTCGGAGCCGAAGTACATGCTGGCGCCGTAGTTCGTGTAGTCGGTGATCCCGGCGTTGAACGCCACCACCGGGATCCCGGCGTCGGCCGCCTTCTGCACGTTCGGACCGATGGCATCCGGGTTGGGCAGCGTGGTCGCCAGCCCGTCCACGCCCTGGTCGATCGCGTTCTGGATGAGCGTCGACTGCTCGCCGGCGTCCTGGTTGTTCGAGTAGTTGAGCGTGATGTTGTGGTTCGCTGCCGCCGCCTCGGCACCGGCGCGGATCTTGTCCCAGAACGTGTCACCCGGTGCCTCGTGGGTGACCATCGCGATGGTGTAGCTCTCGCCTTCCGCAGCGGCTCCACCGCCTTCGCTCTGGGCGCCGCCCTCGCTGCTGCACGCGGCCAGCGCCAGGGTGGCAACGCTGACGACTACGACGGCGGGCGCACGGAGCTTTCTCCGTGAAGGGCCGATTCTCATCGATTTCCTCTCTCCAGACAGCCGGCCGGGAGGCGGACTGCGGTGTCCTACGGGATGTGGGGATGTACGTGGTCGTGCAGGTGACCGGCCGTGGTGTCGAGCCGGTTGAAGCGGCGGTCAGGCGGGCTCGCGTGGACGGAATCGACTCGAGCGCGCCGGTCAGCGCCGTTCAGCCGTGGGTGTCTTGCGGGGGCGCAGCGGGAGCCCTGCGGCTCGGTAGCAGCTGTCGATCAGCCGTGCGGTGGCCACGGCGTCGTCGGTGTCGATCGGCATCGGCGCTCCCCCGCGGAGCGCGGCGATCAGTGCCTCGAGTTGGTAGATGTAGGACGAGCGGGTGCCGAGGTGCTCGGTCCTGGTGTCCGCCCCCGTGCGGATCAGGACGCGGTCGTCCTTGTGGGGCTGGACGAAGTCCTGGACGGTCGCCTGGCCGCGGGAGCCCGTGACGTGCAGGGTCATCTCGAACCTGGGGTGGGCCATGCTGCACCGGACCGCCCCGGTCGCCCCGGAGGGGAAGCGGAGGTCGGCTTCCAGCCACTCGTCGACGCCGGGTGCGCCGGCCCGTTCCTTCGCGCGGGCGTCGACGAGCTCGGGTTCTCCCCCGGCCCAGCGGCCCAGCGTGCGGTGGGCGTGCAGCCCGTAGCAGCCGAGGTCCATGAGCGCCCCGCCGGCGAGGTCGAACGACCAGCGCGGGTCGGCGTCGTCCGGTTCGGGCATGGCGATCAGTGCGTCGACGCGCTGGAGTTCGCCCAGCTCGCCGGAGTCGAGGAGCTCGAACAGCCGCTGCATCACCGGGTGGAAGAGGTAGTGGAACCCCTCGACCACCGTGACTCCCGTGTCCTGGGCGGCGGCACGGACCTCCGCGGCCTCCTCCGCCGTGGAGGCGAACGGCTTCTCGGAGAGGACGTGCTTGCCGGCCTCGACCGCGGCGAGGTTCCACGGGCCGTGCAGCGCGTTCGGCAACGGGTTGTAGACCACCTCCACCTCGGGGTCGGCCAGCACGGCGGCGTAGGAGTCGGTTGCGCGCTCGACGCCGTGCTCGGCGGCGAAGGCCTCGGCGCGGCGCCGGTCCCGGGCGGCCACGGTGACGAGCCGGGTACCCGTGACGTGCGCGGGCTTGACGATCGCCAGCTCGGCGATGCGCGCCGCACCGAGGATCCCGATCCGCAGGGGTTCCGTCGCCACGGTCATTCCGTGCTCCGCAGCACGGCACGCAGGTTGTCCGCGCTGGTGCGGACGTCGGTGACGGGTCCCTCGCCTGCCGGCTCCTCGGTCAGGATGGTGTCCTGCTCGAGGGTGTACCAGCCGTCGTAGCCACGCTTGCTGAGGTGCGCCACGATCGCGGCGACGTCGACGTCCCCGGTGCCCAGCGGCCGGTACATGCCCCGGGCGACGCCCTCGGTGTATGTCCAGCGCCCGTCCTGCACGTGCTTGGCCTTCGCGGCGTCGACGTCCTTGAAGTGCACGTGCGCGATCCGCTCGGGTGCCTGCCGGGTGAGCTCAGCCGGGTCGGTGCCGCCGATGAGCAGGTGCCCGGTGTCCAGGCAGAGCGCGATGGACGACCCGTCGAGGACCCGCTGCACCTCGGCGGTGTTCTCGATCATCGTGCCGACGTGCGGGTGCAGGACCGCGCGGATGCCTTGCTGCCCAGCGACGTGGCTGATCCGGCTGAGGTTGTCCAGCAAGGTCTGCCAGCCCTTCTCGTCGAGCTCGGGCCGGCTGTCGTAACCCTCCTGGCCGCTGATCGCCGAGAGCACGAGCGTGGAGGCATTGGCCGCGACGTAGCCCTCGAGGATCCGCTCGACCTCGGGGACGGGGTCGTGGCTCGGCACGTGCAGCAGTAGCGGGGTGAACCCGCCGACGGCCTGCAGGCCGTGCTGGGCGAGGACGGCGGCCATCGCGTCGGGCTCGGCAGGGAGGAAACCCTCGGGTCCGAGCTCGGTGGCCAGCAGGCCGACCTCGCGCATCTCGGCGAGGACCTTGTCGGGCCCGAGCTGGTATCCCCAGCCGGGGACCTCACACACGCCCCAGGAGATGGGCGCCCCGGCGATCCGGAACGGAGTCGTGTCGGTCATGTTGTGCCCTTCAGGAGGATCGGGGTGAGGTGGAGACGGCGTCCCAGTCCGGGTTCGCCACGGCGGACGGCCGCCGTCCGTTCACGACGTCGACGACGCCCCGAGCGGCGTCGGCGAAGGTCGCCGCGGTGGCCTTCCGGGTCAGTCCCATGAGGTGCGGAGTCAGCGTCACACTCGGGTGGTCGAAGATCGGGTGGTGCGCCGGGGGCTCGGACTCGAACACGTCGAGGCCGACCCCCGAGAGCTGCCCGGACTCCAGCGCCGCGAGCGCAGCATCGAGGTCGAGCAGGCCGCCGCGGCCGCAGTTGATGAGCACGGCCCCCGGCTTGGTCCGTGACAGGAACCCGGCGTCGACCATGTGGTGGTTCTCCGGCGTCAGGGGCACGTGCAGGGTCAGCACGTCGCTCTCGGCGACGAGCTGGTCGAGGCCGTCGCAGGCCACCTCGGTGGGCGGTGGGGCGAACGGGTCGTGAGCGAGCACCCGCATCCCGAAGGCCGCGGCCAGCTCACCGACCCGGCGCCCGATCCGGCCGTAGCCGATGATCCCGATGGTTGCCCCGTCGAGATCGCCGATCGGGCCGCCGGAGTCGCGTTCGGCCCAGCGGCCGCCCCTGACCAGGGCGGTCAACGGGGCGACGCGCTTGACCAGGGCGAGCGTGTGCGCGAGGACGCCCTCGGCGACAGCCCGGGTGCCGCTGCCGGGGGTGACGACGACGGCGATGCCCCGGGCGGTTGCCGCGTCCAGGTCGACCAGGTCCGTGCCGACCCCGGTCCGGGCCAGGACCCGCATGTGGGGTGTGCGGTCGAGGAACGCGGCGTCGACGAGGGCGTCGGCGCGGACGATCGCGCCGACCGCGACGGCGAGGTCGGCCTCGGTGGGCTCGGCGACGAAGTCGATCCCGTCGCCGAGCACGCCGGTCACGAGGTCCGGCTCTACCGTGCCGAGGCCCACGACCACCGGGCGGTGGGCAGTCGTCACCGCCCGACTCCGGCACCCGCCGGGTCGCCGCCGTAGGTGGCGCCGGGGACTGCCGGCACCTTCACCCACGACCCGGTGGACGCGGAGGTGACCGCGGCGCTGACGACCTCGGCCGCGGACTGGGCGTCGTCGATGGTGCAGGCGCCGGGCACGCCCTGGATGACCGACTGCAGGAACTTCTTGGCCTCGATGACCTTGAGGTCGTCGTAGCCCATGCTGTTGCCGGGGCCGGGCTGGAACTTCGCGTAGTCGCCCATGCCGGGGTTGCCGAGGATGGTGGTGTAGCCGGCGTGCGCGCCGCCGCGGCCGACGGCGAGCTTGAGCTCGTTCATCCGCTCGAAGTTCCAGGTGGCCGAGCCCTCGGTGCCGTAGACCTCGATGGCGAGCCCACACTGCGGTCCGACGACCACGCGGGAGCACTCCAGGGTGCCGACGGCGCCGGCACCGCGGGAGTTCGGCGCGAAGCGAGCGAGCACCGCGCCGTAGTCCTCGTTCTCCACGGTGCCCATCTCGCCGTCCTCGATGACCGCGAAGTGGGTGCCCGAGCCCATCGGCAGGATGGGTCGCTCGGGGTGGATGATCGTCGAGAGGGCGGTGACCTCGTCGATCGGGCCGACGACGTACTGCACGAGGTCGGCGACGTGGCTGAGCAGGTCGCCCATCGCGCCGCTGCCGGAGTACTCCTTCTGGAACCGCCACGACAGGGCGCCCTTCGGTTCCGATGCGTAGCCGTTGAGGAACACCGAGCGGATGTTGGTGATCCGGCCCAGCGTGCCGTCGGCGACGAGCTTGCGCATGTGCTCGACGGCGGGGGCGTGTCGGTAGTTGTAGCCGATGGAGGTGGCCACGCCGGCTTCGCGGGCGGCGGCGGCGACCTCGGCGGTCTCGTGGGCGTCGCGGCCGACGGGCTTCTCGATCCAGAAGGGCTTGCCGGCCTTCGCCGCGGCGATGCCGATCTCGCGATGCAGCATGTTCGGGGCGCAGATGGAGACGACGTCCACGTCGGGGTCGGCGAGGACCTCGCGGTAGTCGGTGGTGCCGCGCTCGTAGCCCAGGACGTCCTTGGCATACTCGACGCGGTCCGGCGCGGTGTCGGCGGCGATCACCAGCCGGCACTTCAGGCCCAGCTCGGGGTAGACCGACGGCATCGCCTGGTAGGCGCGGGTGTGCAGCTTGCCCATCCAGCCGACGCTGATCAGGCCCACACCGATCTCGCGGGGTGATCCGTTCTCAACAGTCACGATCGAACTCTCTCTCTGCGGGATGTGCGGAAAGGGGGCGAGAAGGGAGCGGGTGCTCAGCCGAACCAGCGCTGCTTGGACAGCCCGGCTTCGTACTCGGCGCGGAGGCGCTGCACGGTCTCGTCCTCGGACACCTCGGACGGGGCGACGTCCCACCACGCACCGGCACCGGGCAGGTCGATGTGTGGGATCACCGGCACGACGATGACGACCGGGCCCTGGTGGCCGCGGGTGTCGTCCAGCGCTGCCCGGACCTCGTCGACGGTCCTCGCGCGGATGCCGCGGGCGCCGAGCCCCTGCGCGACCTGCACGAGGTCGAGCTCGAGGTAGTCGCCGTCGAGGCGGGGCTGCTGCCCGTCGCTCTTCTCCCCCGCGAGGTCGAGGGTGCCGGTGCGGTAGCGGAACTCGTTGCCGAACTCGCGGCCGTGGCGGCCCATCTGCAAGCGGTGGATCACCTGGTAGCCGCGGTTCTCCGGGATGACCACCGTCACGGCGATGCTCTCCTGGGCCGCGGTGACCAGCTCGGTGGGCGACAGCAGGAACGTGCCGTCACCGATGAAGACCACGACCCGCGAGTCCGGGTCGGCGGCGGACAGGCGGACGCCCATCCCGGCCGGGATCTCGTAGCCCATGCAGGAGAACCCGAACTCGAGGTGGCAGAACCGGCCCTCGGTCGCGTCCCACACCTTCTGCAGGTCTCCGGGCGGGCCGCCGGCGGCGGCGACGATGGTGTCGCCGGCTCGGGCGTGCTCCTGCAGGAGCCCGATGAGCTGGCCTTGGGTGAGCAGCGCTCCGGTGTCGGGGACGGTGTCGGGGAAGTCGGCGGGGATCGTGGAGCGGTCGAACGGGGTGTCCGGGTCCAGCGCGGCTGCGCGTACCGGCTGCCAGCCCTCGACCGCGGAGCGCACCCGGTCCTGCCACTCGGCGGGGCTGGTGTACCCGGCGCTCTGCACTGCGCCGGCCAGCGCGGCGAGGGCGCGCTTGGCGTCGCCGACGATGCCGGTGGCACCGAGCCGCTGGGCGTCGTAGCCGTTGACGTTGATCGCCGCGAACGTGACGTCCGGGTTCTCGAACAGCGACTGCGACGCCGTCGGGAAGTCGGTGAGCCGGGACCCGACGGTCAGCACGAGGTCGGCCTCGCGGACGAGGTCGTTGTTCGCCGGGGTGCCTTCCAGGCCGATGCCGCCCAGCTGCCACCACGCCTTCTGCTGGACCGCGCCCTTACCGGCCATCGTCTCCAGCACCGGGATCCCGGCCGAGCCGGCGAGGTCCTCCAGCTCCGCGGTGGCGTCGGAGTAGATCACGCCGCCACCGGCGATGATGATCGGCTTCTGCGCCCGGGCCAGCAGCCCGGCGACGGCCTCGACCTCGTCGGGGTCGGCGATGGGGCGGCGGATCGCCCAGTCCCGCTCGGCGAAGAACTCGCTCGGGAAGTCGAACGCGTGCGACTGGATGTCCTGGGGCAGCGACAACACCACCGCGCCGGTGTCCACCGGGTCGGTCAGCACCCGCATCGCCGCCGGCAGCGCCGTCAACAACTGCTCGGGCCGGTTGATCCGGTCGAAGAACCGCGACACCGGCCGGAACGCATCGTTGACCGTCGCGTCGGCCTCGACCGGGTGCTGCAGCTGCTGGAGCACCGGCCCCTGCCGTCGGGTGGCGTACGTGTCACCGGGCAGCAGCAGCACCGGCAGCCGGTTCACCGTGGCCAGCCCGGCGCCAGTGACCAGGTTCAGCGCGCCAGGGCCGATGGAGGCGGTGACGGCGAGGGTCGCGTGCCGCTTCATCGCCTTGGCGTAACCGACGCCCAGGTGCACCAGCGACTGCTCGTTACGGCCCTGCACGAACGGCATCAGGTCACTCAGCTGGTCCAGCGCCTGGCCCATCCCCGCGACGTTGCCGTGGCCGAAGATGCCGAGAGTGGCCGGGATGAGCCGGCGGCGCTGCCCGTCGGCGACGGAGTACTGCTTGGACAGGTACGTGACCACGGCCTGGGCGACGGTCAGTCGGACCGTCTTGCCCGAACGGCTGTTACTCATGGCAGCTCTTTCTTCTCGAGTCCGTGCAGGGGGTCACCAGGGCCGGCCGTGCAGGACGACCGTCTTCTCCTCGGTCATCTCGGCGACCGCCCAGCGCGGCCCTTCCTTGCCGATTCCGCTCCCCTTCAGGCCGCCGTAGGGCATGAGGTCGGCACGCCACAGGGGCGTCCAGTTGATGTGGACGTTCCCGGCGTCGATCTCCCGGATGGCCCGAACGGCGCCCGCGACGTCGGCGGTGAAGATCCCCGCGGCGAGGCCGAAGGCGGTGCCGTTCGCCTGGGCGATCGCCGACTCCCAGTCCTCGGCCTTGCTCACCGCGACCGCCGGACCGAACAGCTCGTCCTGGCTGAACGGGGACGACGGGTCGACGTCGGCGACCACCGTCGGGGCGACCACGGCGCCGTCGCGCTCCCCGCCGGTCAGGACGCGCGCCCCGGCCTTCGCCGCTGCGGTGATCGACTCCTGGATCCGCTCGGCCTCCGCTGTGGAGATGACCGCACCCATGGTGGTGTCCGCCGACGACGGGTCGCCGGTCCTGATGGCCTCCACCTTCGGGACCAGGGCGTCCAGGAAGTCATCGTTGATCGCCGGGTGCGCGATCACACGCTGCACAGAGATGCAGACCTGGCCCGCGTTGGCGAAGCCACCCACGGCCACCGCGCTCGACGCCAGCTCCAGATCGGCGTCCGGCATGATCACGACCGGGCAGGACGCTCCGAGCTCCAGCGACAGCTTCTTGACCCCGGCCCGGGCTGCGATGCGCTCGCCGATGCCGGTCGAGCCGGTGAACGAGACCTTCCGCACCCGCGGGTCCGCCACGAGGGTGTCACCGAGTGCGCCGCCCGGGCCGGTGAGGACCGACAGCACGCCCTCGGGCAACCCGGCGTCGACGAAGCACGCCGCCAGCGCCAGCGCGGTCAGCGGGGTGTTGCGGGCGGGCTTGAGGACGACCGCGTTCCCGGCCGCCAGCGCCGGCCCGATCTTGTGCAGGACCAGCAGCGACGGATAGTTGAACGGGGTGATCGCGACGACGATGCCGACCGGCTGGCGGACCGTGAAACCGATTTTGTCGAAGCCCGTGCCCTTGTTCGCGTCCAGCGGCAGGGTGTCGCCGTAGAGTTGCGTGCCCTCGAACGCCGAGAGCCGGATCAGATCGCCGGAGCGGCCGGCCTCGACGGTCGCCTCGGTGATCGTCTTGCCGTTCTCGGCACTGATCGTCGCCGCGATCTGCGCGGTGCGCTCGTCGGCCAGCTCCGCGGCCCGCAGCAGGATGCGCATCCGCTCGTGGGCCGGGGTGCGCCGCCAAGTCGCCGCACCGCGCTCGGCCGCCTGGAGAGCCAGCTCGACGTCGTCGAGTCCCGCCACGGGGACCTCACCCACGACGCTCCCGTCGTACGGCGAGCGGACCTCCTCGATCTCACTGGTCCGGGCGGCCGTCCACCGCCCGCCGATCAGCAACTGCGTGCTCGTCAACGCTCTCTCCTTCGTTGGTCTCGTCGGGCCGGCGCCCGGCTCCCACTGGCGACAATCGGGTCGTTCCACACCGTGCGCGGGGCGTTCCACGACACTTCGGGACAGATCTTCGACAGTCACAATGCGCGGCTGGACGGTCCAGAAAGGGACACCTGACCGGCCCACGCGACCACGCCGACCCGCAACCGGTTCCGCAGGTCGGCGACGAGGACCCCGGCGGTATCCGACCGGACGTCGGACAGCGAGCGGGCCGCCAGCTGCATGCGGTAGCCGAGCTCGTCACCAGCCCGCTGGACGCGCTCGGCGACGTCCCGGATGGCGGACCGCCGGCCGTTCGACCCCCTGCGTACCGGCATGTGCCCTCCTTCGGCTCCGACGTCCGCATGTCTTGGACCGGTCCAACTATGACCCGGGTCACCCTGCTGGTCAACCCCCTCCTGTTCTGCGAGTACACGCATCTCGGTCAGGCGTCGGGCGGGCGTCTTCACTCGGGCGACGCCGCTCATCGACACGGGACGCCCAGACAGCGGGGTGGATCCGTGGCCGCCCTGTCACCTGGACCTCCTCGCGATCGACGAGTCGTTGGACATGTCCAAGTTGCTGGACGTAGTGTGCTGGCCAACGAGTGGAGGCGGGCGATGAGAGTGGGCCACGGATGAGTGCGACCAACGCGAGACCGCGTGACGTCTGAGCCCGTTGCGGGTCGTCCGCCGACCATCCGCACCGTGGCGGCCCGGGCCGGGGTGTCCAAGTCCCTGGTGTCGCTGGTGTTGAAGAATTCGCCGAACGTGTCCGAGTCGAAGCGGCAGGCCGTGCTGAAAGCCGTCGCCGAGCTGGGCTACCGGCCCGACCCCGTGGCACGCAGCCTCGCCGAGCGGCGCACCCGAACCGTCGGGGTCGTCATCGACGATCTGTCCAACCCCTGGTATGTGGCGCTGCTCGACGGGCTGCGCCCGGTCCTGCACCGCCACGGCCTCCGCCCGCTGCTCGCCGACGGACACACCGAGCCCGACGCCGTCCAGGCACTGTCGGATCTGCGGGTGGACGGACTCGTGCTGGTGGGAACGCCGTCGCCCTCCGCCGCCGAACAGGTCAAGGCACTCGGCGATCAGATCCCGACAGTCGTCGCGGGCACCCGGGAGCCGCGCTTGTCCGCCGTCGATGTGGTCGCCAACGACGACTACCGTGGCGCTCAGCTGGCGACGAGCCACCTGCTCGAGCTGGGGCACCGCCGCATCGCCCACATCGTGGGAGAGGGCGAGGTGGGTCGTCTGCGTCGTGTCGGCTATGAAGCGGTGATGGCCGATGCCGGGCTCGAGCCCCGATGCGTCACCGGAGACTGGACTGAGGCCACCGGACATCGGGTCGCGACCGGCCTCCTGCGATCCTCGGACCGGGCGACCGCGATCGTCGCGGCGAACGACCTCTCCGCGATCGGCGTGCTGGCTGCCGCGGACGACCTGGGCCTCCGTGTCCCGGAGGACCTCTCGGTCGTGGGCTACGACGACACCTGGTTCGCGCGACTGCAACGGCTGTCGCTGACCACGATCGACAGCCACATCACCGAGGTGGGGGAGGTGGCCGGCCGCACGCTCACCGCCCGGATCGACGGCGAGCGCGGCACCGCGGGCACCCGCCTGCTCTTCCCCGCACTGGTCGAGCGGTCCTCGACGGGCCCCGCACCCGCCGACTGATCATCCGAGCACTGGTTCGCGCACCTCGTCGATGCGGACGGGACGGTGCTCGGCCAGCGACAACGTGGCGGCCTCGGCCACCCACCCCGTCTCCAGCGCGTCCTCGATCGTGCACGGTGAGGGTCGGGAACCGGCGACCACCTCGGTGAACGCTGATAGCTCGGCCCGGAAGGCGTCGGCGAAGCGGTCCATGAAGAACACGTAGGGCCTCCCGCCGGGGAAGGTCACGCCGGCCTGCGCCGAGCGCAGCGGGAGCTTGTCATCCAAGCCGGCCGCGATGCTGTCGACCGAGCCGTGCAACTCCATCCGCACGTCGTGGCCGCGCGCGTTGTAGCGACTGTTGGACACCACGGCGCGCGCGCCGTCGTCGAGGGTGAGCACGGTCGCGGCGAACGCCACGTCGCCGGACCGGGCGAACACTGGGTCCCCGCGATCGGACCCCGTCGCGTAGACCTCGAGGACTTCTCGACCCGTGACCCAGCGGATCGCGTCGAAGTCGTGCACGCTGCAGTCGCGGAAGATGCCGCCGGACACAGCAAGGTACGCAGGTGGTGGCGGTGCGGGGTCCAGGGTCGTGGAGCGCACGGTGTGCAGCCACCCGAGCTCGCCGCTCGCGACCGCCGCCCGGGCCGCTGCGAAGCCCGGGTCGAAGCGGCGTGGATAGCCGATGTGGACGGGCACACCCGACCCGGCGACCCGGCGGGCGACTGCGACGCCCTCGGCCATGGTTCGCGCAACCGGTTTCTCGCAGAACACCGGCACCCCGGCTTCGGCCGCGGCGACGATGAGCTCGGGGTGGGCGTCGGTGGCCGCAGCGATCACGACGCCATCCACGCCCGAGGCCAGGAGCTTCTCAGGTGTCTCAACGGCCTCGACGCCGAGCTGCTTCACGACGGGATCGATGGCCGCCGGGACGGCGTCGGTCACGACGAGGGAGGTCACCGACGACAACGCGGACAGCGTCTCGGCGTGGAAGGCGCCGATCCGGCCGAGCCCGATCAACCCGATTCTCATGGCAACTCCAGTGTTGATGAGGACAGAACGATCATTCCCGGCCGCCGACTACGGCTTATTCGTGTCGATGTTGGCGACCAGGGTGTGGTCCGGCGCTGCGCATCCCGCGCCGCGGCCGCTCGTGCGTTGCCCTCGCCGCTGGAACGACGCCGGCGGATCGACCAGGCGCTGTTCACGGTGGTCATGGCGGGCTGTCCGCACGGCCTCCGCTCCCGCCATGACAGACCCCCAGGAGGCGGCCGAGCCGGCCCTGATTGCGTCACGGCCTCTGCGGACGACCAAGACAGGGAGGACTACATCCACGCTCAAGGGGACCTCACCTTCGGCGGGCGCGGTCGTCACCAGCTACGCCGGGCCCTCGCTGCGGCGAACATCTGCAGGGCCGCCCTTCCGGGCGCGGGCGAGCTGTGACGTCGCGGCAGTGGCGAGCAGGGTCGAATCAGAGCCGATGGCCACGAAGGTCCATCCCTCGTCCAGTTTGGCTGCGGCGGCCGCACCGTCGTTCACGAGCAGGCCGCAGGCCTTGCCGGCTTTGCGACTGGCGAGACGAACCTGCTCGAGGGCGTCGAGGAACACCGGAGCCTGCACCTGGCCCGGCACGCCGAGATCGTGGCTGAGGTCGCGGGGGCCTACGAACAGCACGTCGACCCCATCGATGGCCGCGATCTCCTCCGCCGCTGCGACGGCTCGCACGGACTCGATCTGGACGACGCAGAGGACCTCGTCGTTCCCCCTGTCCAGAGCGCCGGGATCGAGCCCGAACCTGCAGGCCCGGTTGTACGTTGCCACGCCACGGTCGCCGCGCGGCGGGTAGTACAGGTGCTTGATCGCAGCATGCACCTGCACCGGCGTGTCGAGCCGCGGGAGCATCACACCGGCTGCGCCGGCATCGAGCACTCGACCGATGCGGATGCGCGCCTCGGACTCGACACGTACGAGGGTCGGGACGCCGTAGGCGGCAGCCGCCGGCACGGTTGCCCCCACCTGCTCCTCCCCACCCAGACCGTGCTCCAGGTCGACCAGCAACCAGTCGAACCCGGCCGCGGCACACACTTCAGCGGTGACCGGGGAGGCCGTGCCGACGAAGGTGCCCAACGTCGCCTGACCGGCTGCCAACCGGTCACGCAACTGCCCTCCGTTGAGCGGTCCGGGCTGCCGGGCGATGTCGCTCATCGGCAGTTCCCGTTGACGAACCGTAATCCCATCATTGAGCTCTTCTCTTCGTCAGCTCATCCGCCGGGGGGCGATTTGGACCGGTCCAATTTCGCACAGGCCCGGTCGCCAGTCAATGACTTGCCATCACCGAGCGGGCCGAGCAGCGCAACCGGTGGACGACGGCGCCCGCCTCCGCGGGCTCACCGGGCACCGGGGGACGTGTGACGGCGGGCCGCACCGTGCCCGCCGTCGGTCCGGTGACCCTCCCGGGTTCCGATACCACGGGCCAGCGACCACCGCTCCGGCAGGGGAGACTCCGGTGACGGGACAGACCGCTGAGCCACCGCGGACGCCGGCCGATGCACGGGACGAGCGCTCGGCCGGGCCCGGAACAGCGGCGACGGGGCGGGGAGTGGGCGGGATGGACGTGCAGTCGACGGACGCGCACCGGGGGGCGGCGGCCACCGGGCCCGAGGGGCTGTCCGAGGCCGAGGTCGCGTCCCGGCGCCGGCGCGGCGAGGCGAACGTCGCCGTCAGCCGGTCCTCGCGCAGCTACGCGCAGATCCTGCGCACCAACGTCTTCTCCTTCTTCAACCTGGTCCTCTTCGGCATCGGCGTCGCGCTGCTCGCGCTGGGGCGCGTCAACGACGCGGTCGTGAGCGTCGGCCTGGGCCTGGTCAACGCCGCGATCAGCGCGGTCCAGGAGATCCGGGCCAAACGCAAGCTCGACCGTCTGCAGCTGCTCAGCCGGGGCACGGTCACCGTGGTCCGGGACGGCCGAGACGTGGAGATCCTCCCCGAGGAGGTCGTCCGCGGCGACGTCATGCACGTACGCCCCGGCGACCAGGTCGTCGTCGACGGGCCGGTGCTGGACGGCGGACGCGTCGAGGCCGACGAGTCCCTGCTCACCGGGGAGTCCGATCCGCAGGTGAAGAAGCCCGGCGAGGACCTGCTGTCGGGCAGCTTCTGCGTCGGCGGCGAGGGGTACCAGCTGGCCCGGGACGTCGGCGCGGCCAGCTACTCCAGCCGGCTCACCGCCGACGCCCGGCGGGTGTCCACCGACACCACCCCGCTGCAACGCCGCATCGCCTTCGTCGTCCGGCTGGTCATCTGCCTGGTGGTGCTGATGAGCGGCGCCATCCTGCTGCAGGCGGCCCTGGAAGGGTTCTCCCTGGTCCGGGTGGTGCAGACCACCGCGGTGCTGTCCGGGCTGGTTCCCTACGGGTTGTTCTTCCTGGTCGCGGTCGCCTACACCGCCGGCGCGGCGAGGAGCGCCGGGCGCGGTGCCCTGGTGCAGCAGGTGAACGCCGTGGAGTCGATGAGCAACGTCGACGTCGTCTGCACCGACAAGACCGGCACGTTGACGACAGGCCGGCTGGGCCTCGCCGAGGTCGTGCCGGTCGGGTCGCTGGCGCCCGGGGACGTGGAATCGGTGGTCGGTTCGCTGGCCCGCAGCGCGGCCACGCCGAACCTCACGACCACCGCGCTGGCCGCCGCGCTGCCCGGCGAGCCGTGGCCGGTGCGGGAGGAGATCCCGTTCTCCTCGTCGCTGCGGTGGAGTGCGGTGCGCACCGACGACGGCCTGTTCGTCCTCGGCGCACCCGACGTCCTGGCACCGCACCTGACCGGTGCGCCGCTCACCGGGGTCGTGGGCGAGCGGACGGCGCAGGGGCTGCGGGTCCTCGTCGCCGCCCGAGCGGTCGACCCGCTGGCCCCGCTGCGCGACGACGGCGGGCGGCCGCGGCTGCCCGCCCTGGAGCCGCTGGCCGTGCTCGCCCTCGCCGACGAGCTGCGGCCGCAGGTCCGCGAGACGCTGGCCCGGTTCACCGAAGACGGCGTCGCGGTGAAGGTCATCTCCGGCGACGACCCCCGCACGGTCGCCGCGCTGGCCCGGCAGGCCGGCCTGGACGGCGCGGACGCGCTCAGCGGAGCCGACCTGGACGCGCTCTCCGACCCGGAACTGGACGCCGTCGTGGCCCGCACCGCGGTGTTCGGCCGCATCGCCCCCGAGCAGAAGGAGCGCCTCGTCGCCGCGCTGCGCCGGCAGGGCCGCTACGTCGCCATGCTCGGCGACGGCGTCAACGACGCCAGAGCGCTCAAGGCCGCGCAGGTCGGCGTGGCCATGCGCAGCGGCAGCGCCGTCACCCGCGACGTCGCCGACATCGTGCTGACCGAGGACTCCCTGGCCGCTCTCGTGCCGGCCCGCCACGAGGGCCGCCGCATCATCAGCGGCATCGCGACGTCCATGCAGGTCTTCCTCGCCCGCGTCGCCACCCAGGGCCTGGTCATCCTCACGGTCACCCTGCTCGGCCTGGGCTTCCCCTACTCGCCCGCGCAGGTGGGGCTGACCCTGCTGACGGTGGGCGTACCGACGCTGTTCCTCACCGCCTGGGCTCGTCCGCAGCCTCCCGACCCGCACCTGCTGGCCGACCTCGGCCGGTTCGTGGTCCCGGCCGCCCTGGTCACCGCGGCGGGCGGCGTGGCCGTGTACGCCACGCTCTACACCGACCTCATCGACGCGCTCGCTGGCCCTGACTTCCCCGCGTTCGCCATCACCGAGTTCGAGCAGTACACCGGCCTGTCCTCCGATGACGTCGGGTTCGCCGAGGCCGCAGCGACCCTCGGGGCGCAGACCGGCCTGTCGACGTTCGTCTCCTACGCCGCCTTCGTGCTCATCCTGTTCCTCAAGCCGCCCTCCCGGCTCTTCGCGTCGTGGACCCGGCCGGACGGCGACAAGCGGCCGGCCGTGCTGGCCGCGGTGCTCGTGGTCGCGTTCAGCGCAGGCCTGTACGTGCCCTGGTTCACCGACTACTTCGGTGTCACCGACGCGGCCGAGCCGGTGTTCCTCGTCGTGCTGCCCACACTGGTCGTCTGGTTCCTGCTGCTCAGCGGCGCCTACCGGTTTCGGCTGCTCGACCGAGCACTCGGACTCGAACTACTCGCGGAGCCCGGCTCGACCCAGCGCGGAACGCCACGGCCGGGTATTCGGTGAGAGTGTGGGTGAGCTGGCCGCACGGATCGGCGCAGACCCTGCCCAGCGTCGCTCCAGGGACACCGGAGGGCCCACGGCGTCCGGCGGCCGGCCCGGCAGGTGCCGCGGAATTCCTCGACCTCTCACGGCTCCGCCCCCGCCGATCCACGCCCGCGACGACGGCCCCGCGCGAGGGCCCGACCGCCCGCTGCGCCGGCGACTGGTTGCGCCCGGAGACGACCAGAGGCGGACTCACAGTCAGCGAGCCGGCCGTGCGACGACCTCGTCCCGCGTGGATCCTGCCGGGCGCGACGGAACCTGACGGTCGGCCATCCAGCAGCAGGTCGCCACGACGGCGCTCCCGGCCACCAGCACCCAGGGGTGGGCGATGAGGGCCCCCTCCACGCCGGCCAGCGGGTTGGCCAGCACGCCGAGGCGGTCCAGCGCCCAGCCGGTGGCGGCGGCCAGCGCGACCGCCGCGCCGGTCAGCCGCACGGCCGGGTACCACCGGGTGCGCGAGGCGAGGTAGAGCGAGGGGAACATCAGCGCCACGGTGAGCAGCTGCGCCGACTCGACGCCGACGTTGAACGCCAGCAGTGACGGCACCGACGCCGCGCCGTCGAGGCCGAGGTCGGTGAGGATGCCGGCGAAGGCCAGCCCGTGGACGAGCCCGAACCCGCCGGCGATGAGCACCTCACCCCCACGCACCAGCGGCCGCATCGCGTGCACCGCCGCCACCCCCACCGAGGCCGCGATCAGCACCTCGACCGGCGTCCCGGGCACCGACACCCACCCCAGCGCCGAGGCGATCAGCGTCAGCGAGTGCCCGACGGTGAACGCCGTGACCACGGCGAGCACGCGGCGCAGCGTCGGGGCCAGACCCTCGCGCCGCTGCCACCGGCCGGCGACGGCGACCAGCGGCGCCACCAGCAGCAGGGTCAGCAGGAACAGCAGGTGGTCGGCGCCCTCGAGGACGTGGTGCAGGCCGTAGCCGACCATGTCGGCGATCCCGGTGGAGGCGGCCTCCCCGATCCGCAGGCTGTCGTCGGTGGCGGTGAGGACTCCGGCGGTGGAGATGTCCCCGGCGGCGTCCGTGAGAACGACGACCGCCTCGTGTGTGGGGTCGGCCTCGATGACGCCGTCGTAGACGAGGGTGAACGACGACGGGTCGGCGCCGCCGGGGTCGAGGGTCACCTCGACGCTGACCGAGTCGATGCCCTCCACCGACTCTCCGGTGACGGCGGTGTAGGTCTCGGTCCAGGCCGCGCCGTCGGCGCCGGTGACGGTCAGGTGCTCGTCGACGTAGGCGGTGACGGCCTCGGCGTAGGAGTCCACGTCGGTGGCCGCCGTCCAGGCGGTGCCCAGCGCCTCGTCGAGCGTCTGCAGCGCGACGGTCACGGTGGTGTCCACCGCGTCCTCACCCACGCGCACCGACAGTGTGCTGCTGTCGAGGCTGTGTGCGCTCGCGATGGCGGGCGGGAGCAGGACGAGGCCGCCGGTCAGCGCCCCGGTGAGAGCGGCGCCGGCGGCGAGCATGCGTCGGTGGGGGGAGGAGGCCATGGGTCCCGACCGTGCCGGTCGTCCCTGGGAGTTCCCCGGACGCCGGCTGGGAGGATGTCACGGAGTGCAGCCGAGTGGTGTCACAGCGTCTTCACAGCGGACCTTCAGGGCGGCCGGAGGGCTGCGACCCATCGTGGTGCCCGACCGACTCACCCCGATCTCACGAGATGAGCCCACCGTGAAGCTCCGCACGACCCTCGCCGCCCTCCTCCTCACCACCGTCGTCCCCGTCGCAGCCGCCTGCGGCACCACCTCCGAGACCGCCTCCACGACCAGCAGCAGCACGAGCATCTCGGCGTCCGCCGACGGCAGCACCACCGAGACGTCCACCGACGCCGGCCCGAGGGGCGGCGGGCAGGGTGGCCCCCGAGGGATCGACGTCTCCTCCGTGACCACCGAGGACCAGCTCGTCGAGCTGATCCAGGAGGCCTACGGCGATGCCGGCCTCGGCCTGCACCGCGGCCACCAGCCGGTCGAGGACGTCCTGGACGAGGTCCTCACCATCAGCCACGACGAGCTGCACGTGCGCATGGACGCCGGGCAGAACCTCGCCGCCGTCGCCGAGGACCTCGGCATCGACCCGCAAACGCTGATCGACGCGCTCGTCGCGAAGTACAGCCCGGCCATCGACACCCTGCTGGCCGACGGCACCATCACCCAGGACGAGGCCGACCAGTATCTGGCGGCGCTGGAGGAGGCCTTCACCTTCCGTGCCAGCTGGGACGGCGAGGAGGCCACGCCGACCTTCAGCGGCCTCGACGCCTGACCTGGCCTCGACCTGCCCGCGGCTTGCCGCCGGCGTGAGATGGGCGCCAGACAACATCCTGAGGGGCCCATCTCACGTCCCGCGGGCGTCCTGTGGCCATCGCGGTCGCGCTGCACCCACAGCACCAGCTGCGCCCGCCGTCGGGCCCGAACCGGGATCCCGCCGGACGTCGGGGGCGCAGGCGCCGTCCAATCGGAGTGCGGCACACGGCGCTCACATGGTCGGCTCCGCTCCTTCGCCGTCCTGCATGGCGGCTCCGGCCAGACCGGATTCGCCGCGAGGGTGAGTGGGCGCCCTCACTTCCGGCATCAGCACCCAAGACGGCGCTGGACGCAACTCGGGGAACAGCGGAGTCGCTTCGTCGTCGGGCGCCGCGCGCCTTTCGATGGTCATCCGACTAGAGAAGGCACAAGATCGAGTGCCACACAGACCCGTGAAGCGGCGCCACTCCGGGCCCAGGCCGCCAGGTGCGCCGCGGAGGGGAAGCGGGACATGTCCCCACCGGTCTCGGCGATGATCACCTGCGCGACCTTCTCCCCACCCCAGGGACCGTCTGCAGCAGCTCCAGCTGGCGCGCCCACGGGACGAAGGCTGTCGCGATGACGGCGTTCAGGTCTGCATAAGCTGCCGACCGGCACCGCTTCAGAGGTCGAGGCTGCCAGAACTCCTGGAGTTGACGTGTCAGTCCTCCTCGTACTCCAGGACGTAGTCAACCCCGTTGCCCAGGAACTCGCGGTTGAAGTTGAACCTGACGTCACTCGAACCGCCAGTTTGGTCGAGAACTGTGAAGTGGCCGTTCACCTCTGCGTTGCGAATCTTCTGCTTCTCCTCAATGGTTTCCCAGTTGTCTCGATCATTTTTACATTCGACCTTGAACGCCAGCTTCCCGCCATCGCTTGCCGACAGCGTGTATTGATAATCCCCAGCTGTCATATCGCGCACCACGTTGTCTCCGTAGTCGGCGTTGTGCAGATCTCCCGAGATGGTTGGCATGTCATCCTCTTTGGACGAGGCGCGATGCGCCGTTGGTCATGGTTGACGGGGTAAGAGCGCCGACAACGACGGACAAATACGGCTGATGCGGACATCCCGGCGGTCTCTCTGTCAGCGGCACGAGCACATCAGGCACCGACTGCATCGTCTCCACGGCAGCATCGACGCACCACGCCCACCACCCTCATGGGATCGCACCAGCGAGGCGCGGTGTTGCGCCGGTGGGAGCCGCCGGCCAGGCAGCAGCGCGCATCAGTCGGGCCACCCGCTTGCGCCCGCATGCCAGCCCGAGCGCAAGGGGCGAAGTTCGACGTGCGCCGGGGCGGGAGCCTGCGTGCACCGCGGTGATCGTGGCGAACAGCTGCTCGTCCGCGACGGCCCGGGTACCGGGCGCCCCAATTCGCCACTCACCGGGAGCCCGACCGAGACGGCTGCAGCACCATGCAGGCCACCGCGCGTTGATGCCCGGCAGCGGCGAGCCTCTGAACCAGTAATCGACCAACGGACACCTGACGCGGGGCGGGTCCTGGTTCCACCGGACGGCCCCGACGGGCGGTGGGCATCGTTGACGACGAGCGGTTGGAGGGACGTCGACCCGGCCAGAAGGAGAGCATCGGGCGCGGTCGGCGCCCACGGCGACACGGTGGTCGAGGTGTCCGCCGCCTCGAGGACTGTCATCTCGTCGGCCACCCACCGGCCCGTCAGCGCTCCGGACGCAGCCCGGTGCCGATAAGCAGGTCAGGCGCTGCTCGACCGGGGCCTCGACGTCGATTCTGGTGCTCTGCTCCACCGGCCATGCTGCTCCTGGTCGCTACTGGAGTCAGACCAAGATCATATGCCACACACGTCTTGCACTCCGGGTGCGCGAGGCGCCCAGCGAGGCAGCTGGTTGGCCGCCGACAGGTCATTCCGCCACGACGGCGCGTTCAGCCTCACCACCGCGACGCCGTCGTCCACCTCGGGCAGCACCTCACCGGAGCCGGCGGCCACGGAGCTCCGCGGTCGGACGGTTCGAGGGGAGGCATGAGACCGCCACTGCTAGATCAGGCCGACGTCGCGGCGTGGCCGTCCTCGTGCCGCAGGCGGTGCCGGGCCTCGGCGTCCCGCAGTGACTCGTACGCCACCAGCGCGACCATCACGCCGGTGAGCAGGCCCAGCATCGCCAGCGCCGGCAGCGCACTGCCCGCCCACGCGAGGGGCAGCAACAGCAGCGCCACCACCAGCCGCACCCGCTCGACCGCGGCCCCGGCGCTCGCCGCGAAGGCGACCGAGGCCAGCAGGTACAGCCCGACCCCGCCGACCAGCGCGATCAAGGCGACGCCCTTCAGCGGATCGGCCAACCCGTGTGCCTCGGTGTCCCCCACGTACTCGAGGACCTTCTTCAGCCCGAGCGCGAGCAGCACCACCCCGGCGACCAGCGGCAGGTGCACGAAGGTGTATGCGTCCCGGCCGAACCGGGCGCGGTCGTCGTCGGGTGTGGCCGCGAATGCCCGCTCGGCGCGCAGCGCGGTCATGTCGAAGTAGGCCCACCACAGGGCGCCGGACAGGGTCAGGCCGAGCACCGAGGCCACCACGATGGGCCAGGAGATGGGCAGCAGGGCCACGCCCACGCCGATGGCCACGATCGACTCGCCCAGCGCGATGATCACGATCAGGCCGTGCCGTTCGGCGAAGTGCCGGGCCGACCGGATCCGCCATCCGCGCGCTCCACCCAGCCACGTCCCGCCGTAGTCGGCGGCCAGCGCGGCGGCCCACAGCCAGGTCTGCGCCGCGCCGTCGGTGCCGGCCGCGACCAGCAGCAGCGCGGTGCCGGCCAGCACGGCCGGGGTGAAGCGCAGCAGCTGCCCGCGCAGCCCCGAATCGTCGCCGGACAGCAGGTAGAACAGCCCCAGATGGAGCATGCGGAAGACCAGGTAGCACACCGCGACGACGACCGGCCCGTCCAACCCGCCGGGCAGGTCGTCGAACGCCTCCGGGATGCACAGCGCCAGCACGAACATGGCGGCCATCGCGGCGAACATGCCGATCCGCGCGACGCCCTCGTCGGCCTCGACCAGGTTGCCCAGCCACGCGTAGCCGGTCCAGCTCCACCACAGCAGCGCGATCACCAGCAGGCCCTGCACTAGGCCGGTCGCCGTGAGGTGGTCGGCCATGAACGCGGTCACCTGGGTCAGCGCGAAGACGAACACCAGGTCGAGGAACAACTCGAGGGTGGTGACCGCGCGGTCCTCGCGCTTCGGCTCCGCCCGCACTCGGCCGAGGTGCGGCCGCGGCGATGAGGACCGCTCGGCGTGCTGGCTCATCGGACGGCTCCCGTCTCCGGCCCCGTGCGAGCGCAGATCCTCGTCGGCTTCGGCCGCGTGTGTCGAGGGCGCCGCCCCTGCGCCCGACCGTCGGGGGAGCCCTGACTGCTCCACTGGAGAATCGCGGTATCTGATCTGGAGATTGGCTTCCTACGGTCCGCGGCCGTGATGACGCTGCACAAGCTGACCGCCGGGCGGACGCGTGTTGTGGAGCGACTTCTGCCCCCACTGGTTGATCTTGGTGGCGTTCGCTCGCCGTGTGCGTCGCGTGGGTGATGCCGTGCGGGGCTGAGCTGTAGGCAGTCGAGGAGGGCGCCGAGGCCGGCGACGGGTGCCGACCGTGGTCGGCAATGAACTGGCCGAGTTCAGCGCGGACTGTAGGGCTGCCGTGGGGTGAGGAACTGCCAGGTCAGATCGAGTAGTTCGGCGGTGATCGCGTCGTGGCTGGACCCGAAGTCGGCCTCGACGGGCGGCGACTGGTCGGGTGGGCCGGTGGGCATCGGTCAGCTCGGCGCAGCGCGCTGGGCGCGGGCGAGCCGGGACGACCGGCTGCAGCGTCATGGGTTCCTCGTTACCCCATAGCGCGGCCGATGAGTTTGTGGCTCCCGGCCGGTCCAAGCTCGTAACGCCTTAGGAAAGGACACCACCATGTCAGAGCTTCTCGTTGACTTCATCACCTCCCTCGACGGCTACGCATCGGGAGAGGGCTGGCCCGGGTTTTGGGGCCTCGAGGGCCCGGAGTACCTCGCTTGGCTCGGCGAGCAGCCCCAGGTCACCTACCTGATGGGAGCAAACACCTACCGCCTGATGTCGAGCTTCGCCGCGGGCGAGGTCCCGAATGGCCAAGACGAGTTCAGGGCCGAGGAAGAGGCGTCCGTCGACGAGCTCACGCAAGCGTCTAAAGTGGTGTTCTCCTCCTCGCTCGAGGAGCCACTGGCGTGGGCCAACTCCACGCTCGTCCGCGACGACGCCGTCGAAGCGGTCCGCGCCATGAAGGAGAATGGCTCAGGGCTCCTCAGCACGATCGGCAGCCTCAGCCTGTGCCGGTCCCTGCTAAAAGCCGGACTCGTCGACCGTTTCCGGGTCGGTTTGTTCCCCGTGATCACCGGGGCCACGGGCCAAGAACGCATCTACGACGGCTATCCGGACGTCGCCCTCGAGATGATTGAGCACCGGACTTTCGACGGCCGCATCCAGCTGGTCGAGTACAAGCCACGCGTGCTCGAGCACCCGCCGCTCGGTGCCCCTGCGTGACGTCGCCCCGTCCGCCGGTGTCGAACGCCACCACCGCCCGCCGCCTCTTCGAACTGGTCGAGCCCATTGCCGTCGTCACGCATCTGGCGATCGAGACCTTGGACGACCCGGTTGGCAGGTCCAGATCGACCTGGCCGGCATGCGATGCCGACCTATCCGTAGCCGCGAGCGACGTGCCCCGAAGCGAGCACGCTTGGGTCAGCTTGCAGTCCGGTGTCGGTCGCTTCGCCACGGCGTGCGGCCCGCCAAACCTCGGAGAGGTCCGGCACCTGTTCCGGCTCCTCGTCGACGGCCCTCCTCGCCTGCCCGAGTAGACCTGCTCCATGTCACTAAGCGGCCCACTCTGGGCGATCAGGGGGAGGCAGTCCTGGCGCGCCGGGCCGTACTCCCCTTCCGGGCGGGATCGGCGACGCCTAGCGTCGGCCCATGAATCGGAAGCCACTGCGGTGCCGGTTCGGGTTTCACTCCTACGTCCAGCGACACCCGGACGGCGAGCGGCCCTCGGGTCCGGACGACAAGATCTGCCGGCGGTGCGGGAAGCGCACGGGCGCCCCGTTCGGGACCGCGCCGTGGGTCTTTCCCGGGTGACGTTCTCGGCGGTGGTGGTGGAGGCGTCAGTGGCTTCCCGCTCGACAACAAGCCGCCCCTGACCTTCCGGTCCGGGGCGGTTCGCAATTCTGCGAAGGGTTCCTGGCAATCTGCGAAGACCTCCAGTGACGCCCCTTGGCGGGGGCGGTGCAAGCGGCCGGGACGTGGCCCTGAAGCCGCCCTCAGGGACAGGTCGGAGACCGCAGCCGCCGTCACGCACGGGGATCGGTGATCGGGACGGGTCGCACCTGAGGTCAGGGGCAGCTCAGGCAGGCCCAGAGGGCGTGGGCGGTCAGGAAGCGCTGAACCTCCTGGACGTTCTCTGCTGGAAGACCATGACGGCGGTTGTCGCGACCACCCTGATCAGGACCCTCGCGAAGAGCACGAGGGCGGCCGGCCCACGACGGAGGGCGCATGGGACACGCTGCGATCGTCGTCGGGGCCGGTATCGCGGGTCTGGCCTCGGCCATCTCGCTCGCACGGACCGGGTGGCAGGTCACGGTCCTGGAGCGGTCGCCGCAGCTCGGTGAGGTCGGGGCAGGCCTCGCCATGACCCCCAACGCCGTGGCCGCGTTCCGCGGGCTCGGCTTCGGGGACGACGACGTCGCCGCGCTCGGGTACCCGACCCGGGCAGGCGGCATCTGGGACCTGAAGGGCCGACCGATCCTCGCCCTCCCGGACACCCCCGTCATGCGGCGGTCGGTGGGGCTCATCGGAGTACACCGCCGCCGTCTGCACGCCGCGCTGCACCAACGGGCCCTGGCCTGCGGCGTCGGGATCGTCACCGGCACCCCCGTGGCCACCGTGGATCCGGGCGAGCCGGAGGGGGCACCCGCCGTCGTCGAGGGACGGGAGGCGGACCTCGTCGTCGGCGCCGACGGCATGCGCAGTGCCATGCGCGCGGTGCTGTTCCCGGCGAGCCGCCCGGTTTACAGCGGGTACTCGAGCTGGCGCGGCATCGCGCCCGGGGCCCCCGGGTACACGGCGCTGCAGCAGTACTGGGGCCCGCACGCGGAGTTCGGCATCGTGCGCGTCGCCGAGGACGAGACGTACTGGTACGGGTATGTCGCCCTGCCCGAGCGCACGGTGATCGCCGACGAACTCGGTGCGGCCAGGGAACGGTTCGCGGGCTGGGCGAGCCCGGTGCAGCAGGTGATGGCCGCGACGCCGCCCGAGGTGGTCCTGCGGCACGACGTCCACCATCTGCCCGGTGGGCTGCCGCGCTACACGACCGGCCGGGTCGTCATGGTCGGCGACGCCGCCCACGGCACCCTCCCGACGATGGGACAAGGAGCCGCGACAGCGCTCGAGGACGGCCTCTGCGTGGGCCTCCTCGTCGGCGCCCCCGTCGCGACAGGCGGACGGCTGGCCCCCGTTCTGGACGGTTTCGACGCCGCCCGCAGGCCCCGATGCCGCGCCCTGGCCCGGGCCTCGGTTGCATCGGGCCACTTCGGATCCCACCTCGGCGGCGGCTGGCGCCAGACCCTGCGGAACAGCGTCATGCGCCTGACACCGGCCAGCGCCATCACGCGCGGGTCCCATGCCGCGATGGGCTGGACCCCACCCGAGCCCGCATCACCGGTCCTGGGAACGCCGGCCCGCCGGACCAACGTCTCGCAGGAGGAACCCCACACGGAAACACCCGCGCCGTTCGGCAAGGCCAGCCACCAGTGTCCCGCAGGGGATCCCCTTGCGTGACGGCGACCGGGTCCCCCGGCCAGTCGCCGATGCGTCGGTAGCCCTTCCTCGATCGACACAGGTCCGGCCGGGGGGCGGGCGGCCGAATTAGCGCAGTACGCGAGTGAGGAGAGCGACGACGCGGGCTGCCAGGGCGCCGGTGGGATCGAGGTCTGCCCGGAAGTCGGCGACGCTGACGCCGAGCAGGTTCGGCGAGCGGGTGAGCGGCGTGAGCGTGTGCGCGAGCTCCTCCCAGTCCGGCCCGCCGGACTGCGGATAGGTCACTGCGGGGAGGGCGTCAGGGTCGAGGACGTCCAGGTCGAGGTGCAGCCAGGCACCCTGCCCGACCGGGTCCAACTGCTCCAGCCATCGGGCAGCGCGCTCACCGGCGGCGGCGGGGTCGGTCATCAGGGTCGAGGCATCGATCCGGCGTAGTTCGGGTGGCAGGCGGGCTAGCTCGGCGGCGGAGGCGTCGTCGAGGTTCTCGGCACGGTGCCCGAGCAGCACCACGCGCTCGACCGGCACCATCGGGGTCATCGGTGCCGGGCCGGCGAGCTCGACCAGCGGCGCGGCTCCGGAGCCAGTGAGCACAGCGAGCTCCATGTCCGCGGTCTCTCCGGTCTCTGATGCGGCGCCGTCGAGGAAGTCCGGGTGGCCGTCGAGGAACCACAGGCTCACCAGGCCGCGGGCGCGCAGAGCAGGGACGATGCCGAGCAGGATGCTGCAGTCCCCGCCCACCACCAGGGGCCGCTGCCCCGGCAGGTTGACCAGCGCCGCGGCTAGTCGGTCGGTCAGCGTCCGCGCCGCGCGCACGGTGTCGAGCAGGGCCAGCACCCCGGTGTCCGCGTCGCGGTGCGTGCTGGTGATGGTGGTGGCGGCGTCCCCGAGGTCCCTGCCGACCTGGGCGGACAACCCCGCGGCACGCAGCGCGTCCGGCGCGGCCTGCTCCCCACGACCCGAACCGGAGCAGTCCCAGGGCGCTCCGAGGACGAACCAGCCCGTGGCACCCACGTGGTCATGGTCGGGTCGTCGACGTCGTCTGACAACGCCCGCAGGAGGATCCCCATTCGGACAGCAAATTCACTGCGTCGATCTGCGCGCCGGACTCATGATCGCCGACCTGCCGCCCGACCTCTAGGCCGGGCTCGTCGACGACGGCATTGCCACCTGCGCTGAACGCCTCGAGGTAACCGACGTCACGCTCGTCGCGACCGAACCGACCGGACCTGGGGATCCGGAAGTACGAAGCTCGAGGGGGCGGTGTCGGCCATCGTCGCCTGGCTGACCCGTGGCGACGCCTCGGGCCTCTCCGGACAGGTGCCCTCATTCGCCGCCTGGCTCTGAGCCTGCAGCGTGGTCAGTCCGGCACTCTCGCGGCCTGGCGCATCGTCTCGTCGATGTCCGCACCGCCCTGCTCGACGATCTCCATGTACAGCCGTCCCCAGGTGATCAGGCCGTCGTCCCGAAGGCCGAAGATGACGACCCCCCGCTCGTTGAAGTCCGACCCGTCGGCGTGATGGCCGAGGAACTCCCACTCCGAGCAGGACGTCGTCCCATCGTCCAGATGGGCGCGCACGTCGACCCTGAGGTCCGGGACTCCGGCGAACAGGGTGCTCCAGTTCTTGCGCACCTGATCCTTGCCGCCGAAGCCCCGGTTGGGATGCGCGGGTTGTTCGCTGCGGTACCCGGGCGCGATCAACTCGACCATAGCGTCCACGTCGTGGGCGTTCACGGCGTCGCGCAGGCGAGCGATCGTCTCGTGCATGCCGGCCCCTCGTCGGATATGGCGCCAGCCAGGCACGGCCCTCGCATCGTGTCAAGGCAGGCGCGCGTGACGGCGTGGTCAGCCGACTTGGCTGAACCAGTCGATGCCCTTCAACCGGGCCAGTCCCGCATCGAGCCGCTCCGTCAGGCCGGACAGGGATCGTGAAGAGGAGGATCCGTGGCACGACGACGATGGAAGGATCTGAGCGGCCGGCAGCAGACCGCCATCCTGACCCTGGCGTCGGTTCAGCTGTCGCTCGCCGCGACCGCCTGGGCGGACCTGGCGACGCGGCCGGCGGCCGCGGTGAACGGCAGCAAGAGCCGCTGGGCTCTGCTCATCGCGATCAACTTCTTCGATCCGGTGGCGTACTTCCGCTGGGGAAGGCGCCTCTCCTGAGCTGAGCACGACACATACGGCAGCATCGATCCCATGCTCGTCACCGGTACGGCTCACTGCATCGGCGGCCGTCCGGGAATCCGGTGAACCTTCGGTCACGTGCACCCGGCGGTGGTTGTCCGCTGGGCGCGGGGTCACGAGGCGCAGTCGCTCAGAGGTAGGCCTCCCGCACCGAGGTCGACAGGCAGCCCGTCGATCGGGCCGGCGCACTGCGGCCTTAACGTGCGAGCCATGCCCATCAGACTCGACAACGTCGGCATCGCCGTCCGCGACCTCGAAGCCGCGATCGGCTTCTTCACCGACCTCGGCCTGACGGTGCTCGGACGCGCACGGATCAGCGGCGAGTGGGCGGACACCGCCGTCGGCCTGGATGGCAACACCGCCGACATCGCCGTGCTCCAGACGCCCGACGGGCACGGTCGCATCGAGATGTTCCAGTACGTGCACCCGGAGGCGATCGAGGCCGAGCCAATCCAGCCGAACACCATCGGGATGCACCGCGTCGCCTTCACCGTCGACGACATCAACGCCGCCCTCCAGATCGCCGCCAGGCACGGCTGCAACCCGCTGCGTGGCGTCGCCACCTACGAGGACGTCTACAAGCTCACCTACCTGCGCGGCCCGAGCGACATCCTCGTGATGTTCGCCGAGGAGCTGCAGAAGGACTGACCACGGGACCCCGACCATTTGCGCATAGGTAATCGATGAGTTACCAATAGGGCGTGGATCCGTTCACGGCCCTGGCCGACCCGGTGCGCCGCGCGCTGCTGCGCGCGCTCGTGGCCGGCCCGGCCAGGGTCGTCGACCTCGCCGCCGCGCACCCCATCAGCCGGCCGGCCATCAGCAAGCACCTCCGGCTGCTCACCGAGGCCGGGCTGGCCTCGGTGGAGGACCGCGGCCGCGAGCGGCACTACGCGCTCGACCGCTCCGGCCTGGCGCCGGTGTCCGCCCTGCTCGAGGAGCTGCGCCCGGCGCCGCCCTTCGCCGAGGCGGCGCTCGACGGGCTCGACCTCGAGGTGCGCCGCACGGTCCGCGAGCGATCGACGTCCCGTCCCGACCACCAGCAGGAGGACACTGCATGAGCACCACCACGCCCCTCGGCCGCCGCACCACCCGCGACGGCGGCCAGCACGTCGTCTTCACCCGTACCTTCAACGCTCCGGTCGGCGACGTCTGGGCGGCCTGCACCGAGCCGCACCGGATGGAACGGTGGATCGGGACCTGGACCGGCGACCCGGCGTCCGGCGAGATTGCGTTCCGCATGACGGCCGAGGGCGACGACGTGCCCGAGGAGGTCTACCTGGTGGAGGCGTGCGAGCCGCCCCACCGGTTTGTGGTGCGCAGCCGCGACGCGGCGCCCTTCTCCGAGGACGGGGTCGGGTCCGCGCGTCACCTGGCAGCACACCCTCGAGCTCACCGAGGCGGGCGGGGTCACGACGCTGACCTTCACGCAGGTCGTGCCCGACGGCCCCGTGGGCGCCGACGTGGCCGCCAGCGTCGGACCGGGCTGGGATTACTACCTCGACCGTCTCGTCACCGCGTTCGAGGGCGCCGACCCGTGCCAGGTCGCCTTCCCGCACTACCTCGAGCGCTCGGACCACTACCGCGGTCTCTTCTCCTGAGCCGGGTGGGTGCTGCAGGCTGCAGCATCCCCGGAAGAGGAGGCAGCGCCGTGCTGACGCAGGTCGCCGACGGCGTTCTCGTGCACCAGAGCGCGTTGATCGAGAACAACACCGTCGTCGTGGAGGGCCGAACCGGGGTGCTGCTCGTCGACCCCGGGATCACCGGCGACGAGATGGCCTGTCTAGCGAACGACCTCCGGGAGTCGGGCCGGCCCGTCGTGGCGGGCTTCGCCACCCATCCCGACTGGGACCACGCGCTCTGGCACGCCGAACTGGGGGAAGCGCCCCGGTACGGCACCGCCCGCTGCGCGGCGTTCCTGCAGGACCTGCTGGCGCAGGCGGACTGGCAGGCGCGTGTCGCCGAGGGGTTGCCGCCGGAGACCGCCGAGGACACACCGCTGGACCTGTTCGGCCGCATCACCGGCCTGCCCGCCGGCACCGAGCACGTCCTGTGGGACGGCCCTCGGGTCCGGATCGTCGAGCACCCGGCACACGCCCCGGGACACGCGGCGCTGCTGATCGAGGGACGCGGCGTCCTCGTCGCCGGCGACATGCTGTCCGACGTCCTGATCCCGATGCTCGACGACGCCCGCGGCACGAACGACCCGGTCGAGAACTACCTCCTGGGGCTGCGGCTGCTCGAGAGCGTGGCGGACGACGTCGAGGGCGTCGTCCCCGGTCACGGGTCCGTCGGCGGCCCCGGCCAGGCGCGCGCACGGATCGCGCAGGGACCGCGCCTACCTGCACGCCCTGCGGGACGGCCGCACTCCTGATGCCCCGCGGATCGGCCCGTCCGCCCGGCCGGGCTGGGAGTGGGTGGCCGACATCCACGAGGGGCAGGCGGAGAGCCTCGCCCGGAGACGGGATGCGACCGGGACCGCCGGACAGCACACATGAGCGACAAGCGGGCCGATCGCGGCCCCGTGTTCGACGGTGTGCACATCGGCCGGCCCGCCACCGGCGCCCTGCTCGACGCCGGGTACCGGACGCTGTCCGACCTCCCCGACGACCTCGCGGAACTCGCCCCGCTCCACGGCGTCGGGCCGAGCGCCATCGCGCGGCTCCGGGCGGCACGCGCGTCCTGACCGAGGTCCCGGCGGACGCCGGCCCTTGTGCCGGGTCACCGATGAGTCCGGCGGCGTCACGGTGTCCTAGCGTGCACAGACCCGCCGCCCCCCGAGGCACCATGTCGTTCGAGGCCTACCTCGACGCGGCCGAGCAGAAGTGCTGCGACTCGACGGCGTCGCGGCCCGGACCACCTCGTGACCGAGCACGTCACCACGTCGCGCGGCGACACCGTCGGCTTCGACCGCCGGGGTGAGGGCCCCGCCGTCGTCTTCGTCGCCGGGGCCGGGCCGTTCCGCGCCATCGACCCGCAGACGACCGAGACGGCCGAGCTCCTCGCCGGCCGTGGGTTCACGACGGTCGTTCACGACCGCGTGGGCCGCGCGGACAGCTTCCGCGAGGGACGGGTCGACCTCGCCGACGAGCTGGCCGCCGTGCGCGCGCTGATCGACGTCGCCGGTGCGCGTGCCACGTTGTGCGGCCACTCCTCGGGCTGCGCCATCGCGCTCCGGGCCGGGGTCGACGGCCTGCCGGTCGACCGGCTGGTCCTGTTCGAGGCGCCGATCGACCCCGCCGCGACCGGCGTCCCCGAGTGGACGGCGCAGCTGTACCGCTTGCTCGACGCCGGCGACCGTGCCGGCGCCGTCTCGCACTACATGAAGGACATCCCGCTCGAGGTGCTCGACGGCCTGCGGACTCGCCGCTGTGGGAGCCGTTCGTCGCCCACGCGGAGAGCCTGAGCGCCGACGCCCAGGCGCTGGCGTGGGGCGATGTCCGCGCCGCATCCCGAGTTCTTCGGTGCCCTGGACGTGCCTGCACTGCTGGTCGTCGGGCGGAAGACCTTCGACGAGATGCCCGCTGCGGCCGCTTCCCTCGCGGCTGCCCTGCCGAAGGCCACCCTCACCGAGGTGGCCGGCGCCCAACACAGCTGGGAGCCCGCGGCCATGGCCGACCTGGTGGCGGGTTTCCTGGCCGGCCATCCGGCGGGGACCGTCGCCGGCGGCTGAGCGCCCCCGAGGTGTCGCCGGGAGTGCTGGGCATGAGGCCGGGTGCCGGAGATCACCGTGCGGCCGATGACGGAGGCCGAGTTCGCCGGGTGGCAGGACGACCTCGCCCGAGCCTATGCCGACGAGCAGGTGCAGAGCGGCAACTGGGCGCCGGGGGAGGCGCTGGCCCGGGCCCGAGAGGCAGCGCGACGCGGCTCCCACAGGGGCGGGACACACCCGGGATGCTGTTCCTCATCGGGCTGCGGCCAGGCGGGGAGCGAGTCGGGCGCATCTGGCTCTCCGTCGAGCACCCGAAGGGGACTGCGGACTCGCGCCTTCCTCTACGACATCGAGGTCGACGAGCCGCACCGTGGCAAGGGCTACGGGCGGGCCCTGCTGACGGCGGCCGAGGAAGCGGCACGATCCCGCGGGGTCTCCGCTTTGGAGCTGAACGTCTTCGGCGGCAACGCGACCTCCATCGGCCTCTACGAGAGCGCCGGCTATATCGTCGTCCAGCAGCAGATGCGCACCCGCCTGACCTGAGCCGCGCACGTGGGCTCAGGCCGGAACGGCCACGCTCACCTCGGCCGCGGGGTCGGCGGCCGGCGGCGGGGCGGACGTCCGGTAGGCGGTGGACAGCCGCCGGTACGGAGGGCTGAGCAGGGCGAGCACGGTCACGAGCAGGCCGATCAGCGCGGTGACCACGAAGACCAGGGCCAGGCCGCGGTCGGGACCGGTGCCGAACCAGCCGCCGATTGCGCGGGCACCGGCCCCGTCGGTCATGAACGGGATGACCACGAACTGCGCGATCGGGCTGATGAGGAACGCGGTCAGCGGGGAGGCGGCCTGCTCCACGCTCTGCGCGAAGCCGAATACCCGGCCTTGCCGCTCGTAGGGCACCACCCGCTGCAGCACGGTCTGCTCCGACGCCTCCGCGAAGGGCATGAGGAACATGAAGACCGCCATCCCGACCGCCAGCAGCACGATCGAGGACCGCAGCGGGAAGACCGCCGTCCCCAACCACAGCACCACGTTGACCAGCAGGAGGGTGCGGATCGGGTTGGCGCCCAGCCCGAACCGCGCGACGGCGAGGCCGCCGATGATCATCGCCGCGCTCAACGCTCCCCACAGCAGGCCCCAGACCTCGACGGACACCAGGGACAGGCCGTAGGCGTCCATCAACGCCATGAAGGTCCCGCCAAGGAAGTTGTTGAAGCAGGAGAAGGCGATCAGCGCCACCAGCCCGGGGACGCCGCGGATCAGCCGCAGCGTGCCTCGGACGTCGATGCCGTCGCCCGGGTCCGCCGGCTCGCCCTCGGCGGCTGCGGTGGTGACCACCCGGGTCTCGGGGATGTGCACCCGCGACAGGTGCAGCAGCGCCCCGCCCAGGACGACGAGGGCGAGCAGCAGCGCGTACCGCATGCCACCGGCCGCGACCAGCAGGCCGCTGATCACCGAGGTGACCAGGAAGGACACCCCGGACGTCGTGCCGACCAGGCCGTTGGCGCGGTCGCGCAGCCCCTCCGGGACGAGCAGGGTGACCAGGGTCGGCAGGGCGATCGTGCGCAGGTTGCCGGTGATGACGCCGAGCATGAGTAGCACCACGAAGACCCACAGCTGCGGGCTCGCCGAGTCGCGGAAGGCCTCGGCCGGGGTGAGCAGGTAGCCGGCCAGGCAGACCAGGTAGATCGCCAGCGACGTGGCGGCCGACGCCTGCATCACGCGCCGCTTGTGGTGGTGGTCGACGATGCTGCCGAACCAGATGCCGGTGGACGCCGTGGCCACCAGGAAGACCCCGGCGATGAGCCCGGTAGCGAAGACCGACCGGGTCTCCAGGTAGACCCAGAACGTCACGGCGAACCACAGCGTGTAGTTCACGACGGAGACCAGGAGCGCGTTCACCAGCACGTGGGCGAACGTGCGCTGGGCGCCGCTGCGCAGGTCCAACCGCGGGGCGCCGGAGCCCTGCGTCGTGCTCGCGTCCGTCGTCGTCCGCTCGTCCACGGCTCGGCGTCCTCTCCTCGCGGGCCGCGTCCCCCGGGACAGGCCTCCCGCCCGGTATGACCGGACGGCCGGCCGGAAGTGATCGCCCACGTGAGCTCCCGCGTCAGGAGCTCACGTCGGCGGCCGTCCGCCTCGGCCGGGTCGGTCAGCTCAGGGGGCCCGAGTCCTCACCCAAGTCGACCTCGAGTCCCTTCGCGGGGCGCTCGGAGCCGTCCATCTCCCGCACTCGGTTGCGCGCGTACCGGTAGGCCCCGTCCTAGGAGCCGATCGGCGTGACGACGGTGAAGACCCACGTGGCGAGCCTCATGGAGCGGCACGGGAAGTCGAACCGCGTCCATCTGGCGATCCTGGCGGTCCGGCACGACATGGTCCCGGCGCTCGAGGCCAGCGACCGGCAGTGACCCCGCGCGGAGTCGCGGACCGACGTCAGACGACCCCCCGAAAGCGGATGAGGACTTTCGGCGCGAGCGACCGAGGACGAACCCGTGTTCGACTGTCACCTGCCGCTCGGCAGGTGATACGGACTGACGTCCAGTGCGGCCGCCAGCCGGGGGATCAAGCGAGGGCGCGGACGCTCGAGGCCCAGCTCCCACACCCGGATGCGCGCCGGACCGGACAGCTCCAGCCGGGTCGCCAGTTCCTCTCGGGTCAGCCCCATGGCCTCACGGGCAGCCTGCAGGCGGTCTCCTCGAAGCAGCGGCCGCGCCATGGCAGCTCCCCCATGTCACCCGTTTGGTGGACATCCGCCCGTGGCGCTGGACCCTAGCGCCCACCGCAGCCCATGACGCTTCTTCGCCCTGCGCGACTCGGCTGTGCACTCGAAGACCACATGACCGGACCGACGGCCGTACGCCAGACGGGTGGGCTGCGGGCGCAGATACCGGGGGTGAACAGGAGGACGGTGTGCTCGGCGATACCGGTACCCGTGACCTGGGGGCCGTCAAGACCGCCTGGGCCGTTACGGCCGACCCGCCAAGCTGAGCCTGATCCGCCCCGGCACCTCGGCTGCCTGGCGTCCGGCATCGACTGGCCCATCGATCTCCGCGACTGCGCTGATCCGACCGCAGCCCGCGGAGGCGCCAGGATCCACACCTAGATCATGGGTTCTTCATGGCCCACTCGGACGCTCAATGAGTTGGCGGCCGCCTGACCTGTGGGTTTGCTCCCCCGATTGGACTCGAACCAATAACCCTGCGATTAACAGTCGCATGCTCTGCCAATTGAGCTACGGGGGACCGGCGGGCGTGCCCGCGCGCAGCGACGAGGTTACCCCACCCCGTCCGCGCACCCGTGCAGGGCCCTCCGCGTCGCGCGCCACACCGGAACGCGGCTACCGTGATCGTCCAGTCCCCCGCGTCCCACCTGGAGGTTCTCCATGGCGAAGCTGTCCTTCCTCGTCGGCTTCGGTGCCGGCTACGTGCTCGGTGCGAAGGCGGGCACCGAGCGTTACGAGCAGATCCGCCGGGCCTGGGAGCAGGCCAAGGACAACCCGCAGCTGCAGGGCCTGGCCGGCATGGCGCAGGCCCGCGCCGACGGCGTCCTCAACTCGGCGAGGGCCCGGGTCGGCCTGGGCGGCTCCGGTGACCGCTCGGCGGCCGCCCGTCCGGGCTCGGTCCCGCGGGCCCGCACGGCCACCGGCACCACCCCCGGGTCGGACACGCCGCTGCCGCCGCCGGACACCGCCGGCGGGCTCTGACCCACCGGGCGGTTCATGAGCCGGTGCGCGGGGCCGCCACCGGCCCGGCAGAGCCGGCCGACCCGCCCGCGGGCTCCGGCGTCAGCGGGCGGGGAGCAGCAGCCGACCCGCCAGGAGGTCGGCCCGTCGGCGCACCAGCTGCGGCTTCTCCTCGCATACCCGGCCGAGCTCGTCAGGGCCACGGGTGACGCAGTCCAGCGTGGTCCAGCCGGGCCGGTCGGCCAGCACCTCGACGCGCGGCACCCGTACGTGATCGGGTGCGAAGACCCCGCCGGGGGTCGACCCCGCCGCGTTCGCCATCGCGAGCCAGACGTGCGAGTCCCCCGCCCGCAGCCGCGCGGGGTGCGCGAAGCACGGGTCGGGGGCCTGCAGCTCGGGGCCGAGGGGGACGTCGGACCCGGGGAAGGACACCGGCCAGGGCCACTCGACCGCCGCCGGTACGGCGAGCACGTCGGCCTCCTGGATCGCCAGGGCCCGCGACGGCTCGAACGGCTCGAGCTCCTCCCCCACCAGCAGTCCGAGCCGCCCCCACGGCCGGCGCAGCGGCCGGGCCGGGCCGGCTCCGGGCGTCGCCCACGCGGCGTGCCGCCCGAGGTGGGTGGCGCGGTGCCGGACGACGTCGCCGTCGGCCGAGACGGCCACGACGGTGTGGTGCAGCGCGTCGCCCTCCCCGGGCTCGACCAGTGAGGTGACCACCTCGCAGCGGGCCTCGGCCGCGACCGCGCGCAGCCGGTCGAGCGCTGCGGACCAGGCCCGCGAGGCAGCGGTGGCGGCTGCCGCGTCCGCCGGCGCACCGCCGCACAGGTGGAAGGCCGGCAGCACGGCCAGCCCTCCGCCGGCCGGCGGCAGCGGGAGCTCCCCCGGTGCGCCGGCGAGGACGGCGACGGACACGCGGTCCTCGCTCGGCGGTTCGCCGAAGAGCGCGTCCACCGACCGCCGCGGCCAGCGCTTGCTCAACGCGAGCGGGCGGTACTCCTGCGGACGACGGCCCGCCAGCACCGCGGCCCGCGCCCGAGCGGCCGCCTCGAGGTCCAGGGTCGCCACGACGGCCCCGGCACCGGCGTCCCGCGAGGCCAGCACCTCCCCTGCGTGGCCGAGCACGGCGCTGCCGCCGCTGAACTGGACGCCCAGCTCAGCACCCGCCATGTCCGCCGCCACCACGGGCAGGGCGTTCTCCCAGGCGCGCAGCCGCCAGCTGGCGCTCGGCCCCGGCTCGTCCACCCACGCCGTCGGCACCGCGGCCCAGTCGGCCCCGGCCAGCGCGACGTGCCGCGCCATCTCGGGGTAGTCGAGGTCGGCGCAGATCATGGGGCTGACGCGGCCGGCCGGCGTCGTCCAGACCGGTGGCACCTCGTTGCCGTCGACCGCCCAGAACGGGTCGGCGAGGAACGGGTGGATCTTGCGGTAGACACCCTCGAGCCCGTCGGGCCCCACCAGCACGCAGCTGTTGTGCAGCGTGCCGAGGTCCCGGTCGACCTCGGGCAGGCCGACGACGAACCACGCACCGGTACCGCGGGCCAGCGCGACGAGCCGCCGGACCGACGGACCGTCCAGCGGCTCGGCGAGGGCACGGACCTCGTCCTCGTCCGGCCAGCAGTAGCCGGTGACGGCCATCTCCGGCGCGACCACGACGACCGCGCCCTCGCCCGCCGCCGCGGCGCCCAGCTCCTCGATCGCGTCGAGGTTCGCCCGCGTGTCCCCGCGGGCGGCGACCAGCTGCAGGGCGGCGACCCGGACCGAACCGTTCACGGGCTCAGTCGAACACGATGACGCTGCGGGTGCGCTGCCCGGCTCTCATGGCGTCGAAGGCCTCGTTGACCTCGTCGAGCCGGACCCGGTGGGAGATCAGGCCGTCGAGCGGCAGCTTCCCGTCCAGGTACAGCCGGGCCACCCGCGGGAAGTCGATGCTCGGTACCGCGCCCCCGTAGTTGGAGCCGACGAGGGTCTTGCCCGACTCGGCGAGCTCGAGCACGTCGATGGCCGCCTTCTGGCCCTCGGCCGGCAGCCCGACGAGCACGCCGGTGCCGGCGGTGGCCAGCAGCCCGGGCACCTGCTCGATCGTCTCGGTGCGGCCGATCACCTCGAAGGCGAAGTCGGCACCGCCGTCGGTCAGCTCCCGCACCCGGGCCGGCACGTCCTCGGCCCCGGCGCGGACGGTGTGGGTGGCGCCGAACGAGCGGGCCGCGGCCAGCTTCTCCTCGCTGGTGTCGACCGCCACGATCGGGTCGGCGCCCACGAGCGCCAGGCCCATGACCACCGCCAGCCCGACGCCGCCGCACCCCAGCACCACGGCGGACGCGCCGGCCGGCACCCGGGCGTTGTTGACGACCGCGCCGACGCCGGTGGTGATCGAGCACCCGATGAGGCTCGCCACCTCGAACGGGACCGCCTCCGGGATCCGCACCGCGGCCGACTCGGGCACCACCGTGTACTCGCCCATCGTGCCGAGGGCCAGGTACGGGTAGACGGTGCCGCCGTCCTCACCGGTGAGCCGGGTGCTGCCGTCGGGGAGGAGGCACTCGTTCGACCGGGTCCCGGTGCAGGCCCACGCCTTGCCCTGGGCGCAGGCCCGGCAGCGCCGGCAGGGGTAGTACCAGGACAGGACGACGTGGTCCCCGACCGCGACGTCCTGCACCCCCGCCCCGACCGCCTCGACGACGCCCGCGCCCTCGTGGCCCATGACCGTCGGCGACGGCAGCTGCCACTCGCCATCCAGGACGTGGCGGTCCGAGCCGCACACGCCCGAGGCACCGAGCCGGACCAGCACCTCGCCGGGTCCGGGGTCGGCGACGGTGACCGACCGGATCTCCAGCCGGTCGCCCGTCCCCGGGTGGACGGCGGCGCGGGCGGTGCGCGGCATCAGGCCTGCTCCCCTCGGGTGCGGCCGGCCGCGGTGGTCGGGGCGACCGCGTCGTACCCGCCCTGCCCGGCGCGGCGGACCAGCAGCGCCGTCAGCAGCAGGTGCGCCACGGCGGCCACCACGACGGCCGGGACCGAGGCGGTCAGCAGGTTGAACGCCGGTCGCGTCTCGAGCGTCTGCGGGTTGTAGAGCAGCACGTAGGTGAGCGCCCCGAGACCCATGGACAGCAGCGCCGCGACGTTGAAGCCGCCGGTGAAGTGGTACGGGCTCGCCGCCCCGTGGCCGTACAGCCCCCGCAGGTCGATGCGCTGCCGGCGCAGCAGGAAGTAGTCGGCGATGACCGTGCCGCAGATCGCCGCGAGGAACGCCCCGGTCCAGGTCACGAACAGCAGGAACTGGTCGTAGAGCAGGCCCGGGAAGAAGGCGAGGATCCCCGGCAGCACGAAGAAGCCGGCGCACAGCCACGGCCACGGCACGCGGGTGAGGAAGGAGCCGCCGGCCTGCCGCAGCGCCAGGCAGGTGGAGTACACGATCGAGGCCAGGCTGGTCAGGTTGGCGAAGGCCACGAAGACCAGCGCCAGCGCGCCGAGCCAGGCGCCACCCAGGGGCACCATCCACACCGTCGGGTCGGAGTCGCCCAGGGTCAGCGCCGCGGCCATGCCGACCGCCTGGGCCAGGATCGTCGCGCCGAACAGCCCGATGAAGGCCGGCCACATCGCCGCGCGGGGCGTCGTCGTCAGCCGGGCGAGGCTGCCCATCACCGGCCACCAGGAGAAGCCGACGCCGAGGTTGAACTCCACGGCCAGCGCGAAGTTGAGCCGGTCGTCCTCGAAGGGTGCCAGCGGGGCGGCGTCCAGGAGCTGCGCCCAGCTGGTCTCGGTGAAGATGAGCACCAGCATGCCGACGGTGAGGACCGCCAGGCCGGGGGCCACGATCCGGTTGAAGAACCGGATCGTCAGCGGGCCCTTGGCCAGGATGACCCAGGCGGCCACGATGGCGACGAGGGCGAAGGCGGTGACCGCCAGGCCGCTCGGGTCGATCGAGGTGCCGAGGGCCTCGTTGGAGACCTGGCTGACCGCCCGCCCGAACATCACGCTGAGCAGGGACGACCAGCCCATCTCGGTGAACAGGATGACGGTGAAGACGATCAGCGCCACCCCGCCGAAGCCGAAGACGCTGCGCAGCACCGTGTACTGCTCGACGCCGTAGCGCTGGCTGGCCACGACGCTGGCCAGCAGCATGATCGCCACGCCGATCGCGTTGCCGATCACCATGGCCAGCAGGCCGTCGGCGAAGCCGACCAAGGAGGCCGTGGCCCCGCCCACCAGGAAGGCCCAGGTGGCGATGGCAAGGCCGACGTTCACCCAGGTGAAGTCGGTGAAGTTCCAGACCCGCTCCTCGCGCGTGACCGGCAGCGACCCGAAGGTCGCCTCGCGGGCCACGTCCTCGTGCGCGGCCATCAGGCAAGACCCACGATCAGGCCGACGACGACCGAGACGACAACCATCGCCACGAGGACGACCATGTCGCCGCGCGGGAACGGGGGCCGGGGGGTCTCCCGCTCCTCGACCTCGATGACGGCCAGCCGCCGTGCCAGCTCGTCGCGCACCGCGCGGTCGGTGTCGTCCATGCCTGTCCCCTCTCGCGGGAGCCCCGACGGCGAGCGCCGAGCGGGGGTCGGAGGGAGGGTAGGAGCGAGGCGGCCGGATCAACCCGTGCCACTTCGTCGATTTTCTGCCGGCCCGTTGTCCCGAGTGGTGCGGGGCCCCACCGCGAGGACGGGCCCTCCTCAGCTCGGCTGGTCGGCCGCGATCGCCTCCGCCAACTGCTGCCGGGCGGCCTCCCGCGCGGCCGGGTCGCTGCGGTCGGCGTCGTCGTCGAAGACGACGGTCCACTCCCGCTCGGCCTGACCGGGCAGCCGCCGGGCGACGAGCACGACCCCTCCCCTGCCGGGCAGCGGCACACGCCGGCTGGCGACCACCGTCTGGTCCACCCGCCGGCGGACGACGGGCGGGAGGCCTCCCGCGTCGGCCAGCGCGTGCCGCTCCACCGGCAGCCGCGCCTGCACCCCGGGCTCGACCTCGGTCAGCGGGGTCACCTCGAAGCGGCCACCGCCGTCGCCGGTCGCCGTCCACCGCGCGGTGCCGACCTCGTGCCACGGCAGCACGCCGACCTCGCCGGCCTGCGTCAGCGCCAGGTCCCCCGGCACCCGGCGCAGTCCGCGCGACGTCGCGACCAGCCAGCCCCCGTCGCGCACGAGCGTCCCCCAGGCCAGCACCCGCTCGTCGGGGTCGGACGAGGTCTGCACCACCGCGCGGACGAGCTCCGGCGGCCGGGTGAACCGCTGCCGCACGCGGTCGAGCAGGGTCACGCGCCCAGCCCGCCCATCGCGCGCTTGCGCAGCGAGATCGCCTGCTGCTCCAGGGCCATGAGCTGGCCGAAGGCCCGCATGTACTCGTCGCCGGCCTCGACCGGGTTCATCCGCTGCAGCCGGCCCTTGAGCTCGGCCACCTGGCGGACCGTGTGCATCTCCTCCAGCCGGGCCAGCACCGCGTTGACGTAGGCGGCGTCGGCCTCGGCCGCCGAGCGCATCGGCTCCACCGCCAGCGCGGTCAGCAGCGCGGTCGCGCTCTCCCGGGTGCAGTGGGCGGCGATCTCGTCCAGCCAGGCCGGGCCGGTGACCCGGGTGGCGGCCGCGCCACCGGCCTGCGCGACGGCCGCGGCGACGGCCGCGTAGTCGGGGTCGGTGTAGGCCTCGACCGGGATGGCGTCGAACGACGGCCCGGCCAGCTCGGGGCTCTGCAGCGCGGCCTTGAGCGCCTCCCGCTCGACCTCGACCGCGACGTCGTCGGGGCTCTTCTGCGGCGTCCGCGGCCGGCCGCGCTGCGGCGGGCCGCCGGTGTCGCCGGTGATCCGGCGGACCCGCTCGAGCACCTCGGCCTCGTCGGTGTTGCCGATCATCCCGGCCAGCTGGCGGGCGTAGGCCGGGCGCAGCGCGTGGTCCTTGATCTGGGCGACCAGCGGCGCGGTCTTCTCCAGCGCGGCGACCCGGCCCTCGACGGTGTCGAGGTCGTACCCGGCCAGCGTGGTCTTGAGGACGAAGGCGATCAGCGGCGTCCGGCGGCCCACCAGGTCGCGGACGGCGGCGTCGCCGTGCGCCTGCCGCAGCTCGCACGGGTCGCGGCCGTCGGGCTCCACGGCGACGAAGGTCTGCCCGACGAAGCGCTGGTCCTCGGCGAAGGTCTTCATCGCCGCGGCCTGCCCGGCGGCGTCCCCGTCGAAGGTGTAGATCACCTCGCCGCGGAACTCGTCCTGGTCCATGAGCAGCCGGCGCAGCACGCCGATGTGCTCGGGGCCGAACGCCGTCCCGCACGAGGCGACGGCGGTGGTCACGCCGGCCAGGTGGCAGGCCATGACGTCGGTGTAGCCCTCGACGACGACGGCCTGGTGGCGGCGGGCGATGTCCCGCTTCGCCCGGTCGACGCCGTACAGCACGCTGCTCTTCTTGTAGAGCAGCGTCTCGGGGGTGTTGAGGTACTTGGGGCCCGGGTCGTCGTCCATGAGCTTGCGGGCGCCGAAGCCGATGACGTCACCGGTGATGTCCTTGATCGGCCAGACCAGCCGGCGGTGGAAGCGGTCGATGAGCGTGCCGCGGCTGGACTCCTTGGCCAGCCCTGCCGTCACCAGCTCCTGCTGCGTGAAGCCCCGGCCGCGCAGGTGGCGGGTGAGGGTGTCCCAGCCGCCGGGGGCGAAGCCGCAGCCGAAGTCCAGCGCCACCTGGCGGTCGAAGCCGCGGTCGGCCAGGAACTGCCGGGCCGGCGCCGCCTCCGGGCTGCCGAGCTGCTCGGCGTAGAAGGCCGCCGCCGCCGCGTTGGCCGCGACCAGCCGCGCCCGCTGCCCGGCCTGCGCGCGGTCCGGGGCGCCGGTGGGCCGGCCGCCGTCGTCCTCGTAGTGCAGCTCGACGTTGGCCCGCCCGGCCAGCAGCTCGACCGCCTCGGTGAACGACAGGTGGTCCATCTCCTGCACGAAGCGGATGACGTCACCGCCCACGCCGCAGCCGAAGCAGTTCCCGGTGAGGACGTCGTCCTCGAGCGCGAAGGCGTGGCTGCCCGGCACCTCGGCGCAGAAGACCTCCTCCACCCGGTCGGACCACTCGACCGACCGGACGACCCAGCTGCTCCCTCGGTGCCGGGCCTCGGCGTGCCGCCGCGCGGTCCGGAGCACGGCTGCCACCACGGCCGGCGCGGGGCGGGACCGCAGGTCGGCGTGCGCGTCGGGCACCCAGCGCGCCACCTCGGCCTCCTTGCGCCCGAGCAGCGCGGCCACCGCCCGCCGCGTCGACCCGGGGCCGCCGGCCGCGACGAGCGGTGGCACGGGCGCCGGGGGGGTGGCCGAGGCCAGCCGGTCCCCTGGGAGCAGGTCCCTGGTCACCGTCTCCCGACGGTCCCGGACGCCGGACACCACGAACCAGCGGTGCTCGTCGGTAGCGTGCAGCACCTTCGTCCGGCCGCCGCGGGTCAGCGTCAGCCGCATCAGCCGCTGCACGCCGTAGGACCGGAACGGCGCCTCCACCCAGCGGCCGTCCCCGCCGAGCACCCGGACCGTGCGGCCGGCGAGGTCCCGGATGGCGACGACGCCGTCCCCGGTGAGGACCCCGGTCTCGCCTGCCAGGCAGTGGTAGAGCCCGCGGGAGGGGGTGACGTGGAACGACGGCGACTTCTCGTCGTGGAACGGGCAGAGCCCCTTGAGGCTGCCGCCGCCGGCGCGCCGGAGCTGCAGGTGGTCGCCGACGACCTCGTCGATCCGCGACCGCTCGCGGACCAGCGCGATGTCCGCGGCCCGGATGCGTCCTCGGCCGGCCATCACTCGCCACCTCCCCCGCCGTCGCCGCCGCCGTCCCCGACCACGGTGGCGTCCCGGCGGGCCAGGACGAGCTCCAGCCACAGCAGGAACACCTGCTGGTGCAGCGGCAGGTCGACGTCGGCGCGGAGCGTCGGCCGGGGCGACCAGCCACCGGTCGTCCCGCCGAGCGCCACCTGCCGGCCGCCGTCGCTGTACCGCAGGCCGCTGCGCCAGAACGACGCCCGCGCCGCCTGCAGCACCAGCCCCTCGAGGTCGACGTCCCACGTGCCCCGCCACCACGACGCCTGGCGGGCGCGCAGCCGCGCCGTCCCCGCCGGGTCCGCCGGCCAACGGGCGACGAGCTCCCGCCCGTCCTTCGCGAGCACCCACTCGCGCTCGTCCACGACCGCCGTGGCGGCCTCCTTCCAGTTCGACGCCCGCAGCGTGGCGACGACGAGGTCGCCCCGCAGCACGGGCCGGACGCCCCTGTCGCCGCCGGCCGCGCCGGCCCTGCCGAGCTCGAGCACGGGCCTCACCCGATCCCCGGGGCGCCTGCGACGCTCTCGCCGGTCGCCCGGTAGAGCAGATAGGCCGCCGTCTCGCGCAGGATGTAGCGGAACTGCGTGGTGCGGGTCTGCACCGCCGGACCCTGCCGGGTGGGCGAGCTGTCGGCGGTGATGCCGGCGTCCTCGGCCATCCGCTCGGCGCGCATCGCATGCCACGGGTCGGTCACCAGGACCGCCGAGGACCAGTCGCGCTCGTCGAACGCGACGCCGACGGCCCGCATGCTCTCCAGCGTGTCGACGCCCTCCTCGACCGCGAGCAGCGACTCCTCGGGGATGCCGGCCTCGGCCAGGTAGGCGCGGCCGGACTCGGCCTCGGTGAACATGTCGCCGTCGGCCTTGCCGCCGACGGTCACGACCATCGGCGCGACGCCGTCCGCGTAGAGCTCCAGCGCGTGCTCCAGCCGCGCCTCGAAGATCGACGACGGCACGCCGTTGTACTGCGCCGACCCCAGCACCACGATCGCGTCGGAGGGTGGCTGCGAGTCCTGCCGCGCCGTCCACCAGATCGCCGTCGCCGTGGAGACGACGAGCAGGACGACGGCGAGCACCAGGGCGCCGACCACCCGGCCCACCAGGCTCCCCGCGCGCACGCCCACCCGTCATGGGTACCACGCGGGGCTGTCCGTTCGGGGGCGGTGCGGGGGGTGTGCCGGACCGCTCCGTGCGCGAGATCGGCGGTGTCGTGGCGATCAGCCGCTGATGGCCACGACACCGCCGATCCCGCGGGTCGTTCAGGACCCGGCGCGGTCCGCCCCCAGCGCCGCGCGGCCGGCCTCGAGCCGGGCCACCGGCACCCGGAACGGCGAGCAGGACACGTAGTCCAGCCCCACGTCGTGGAAGAAGTGCACCGAGTCCGGGTCGCCGCCGTGCTCACCGCAGACGCCGAGCTTGAGCTCCGGCCGCGCCGACCGGCCCTCCCGGACGGCGACCTCCACCAGCCGGCCGACGCCGGACAGGTCCAGCGACTCGAACGGCGAGACGCCGAAGATGCCCTTGTCGAGGTAGGCGTGGAAGAACGCGGCCTCGACGTCGTCCCGCGAGAAGCCCCAGGTCATCTGGGTGAGGTCGTTGGTGCCGAAGGAGAAGAACTCGGCGCTCTGGGCGATCTCGGCGGAGGTGAGCGCGGCGCGCGGCACCTCGATCATCGTGCCGATGAGGACGTCGAGCTCGACGCCGCACTCCTCGAACACCGCCGCGAGCACCTGCTCGGACTCCTCGCGGATCGCCTCCAGCTCCTGCACCGCACCGACCAGCGGGATCATGATCTCCGGCCGCGGGTCGCCCCCGGCCCGCTTGCGCTCGCAGGCCGCCTCGGCGATGGCCCGCACCTGCATCGCGAACAGCCCCTGGACCACCAGCCCGAGCCGCACGCCGCGCAGCCCCAGCATCGGGTTCTGCTCGTGCAGCCGGCGGACGGCGGCCAGCAGCCGCAGGTTGGCCTCGTCCGGGTGCCCCTGCGCCTCGGCCACGGCCACCCGCACCGAGAGGTCGGTGAGGTCGGGCAGGAACTCGTGCAGCGGCGGGTCGAGCAGCCGGACGGTCACCGGCAGCCCGTCCATGGCCTCGAAGATGTCCAGGAAGTCCTGCTTCTGCAGCGGAGCGAGCGCGTCGAGGGCGGCCTGCTTGCCCTCGTCGTCCTCGGCCAGGATCAGCTTCTCGACCAGCTGCCGCCGGTCGCCGAGGAACATGTGCTCGGTCCGGCACAGGCCGATCCCCTGGGCGCCGAACCGCCGCGCGCGGGCGGTGTCCTCGGGGGTGTCGGCGTTGGTGCGCACGGCCAGCCGCCGCACCTCGTCGGCGTGGGCGAGGATGCGGTGCACGCTGCGCACCAGGTCGTCGGCGTCCGCGGAGTCCGGGTCGATCTCGCCCTCGAAGTAGCGGACGACGGCGGGCGCCTCGACCGGCACCTCGCCGAGCCACACCTTGCCGGTGGAACCGTCGATGGAGATGACGTCGCCCTCCTCGACGACCGTCCCGCCGGGGGCGGTGAAGCGGCGGTTCTTCGTGTCCACCTGTAGCTCCTCGGCGCCGCAGACGCAGGTCTTGCCCATGCCCCGGGCGACGACGGCGGCGTGCGAGGTCTTGCCGCCGCGGCTGGTCAGGACGCCCTCGGCGGCGATCATCCCGGAGAGGTCGTCAGGGTTGGTCTCCCGCCGGACGAGCACCACCTTCTCGCCGCGGTCGGCCCACTGGACGGCGGTCTCGGAGGAGAACACCGCCTTGCCGACGGCGGCGCCGGGCGAGGCGTTCATCCCCTGGGTCAGCTGGGTGGCGTCCCCGCCGGAGACGAACCGCGGGAACATCAGCTGGGCCAGCTGGTCGCCGGTGACCCGCCGGACGGCCTCGTCCATGTCGATGAGGCCCTCGTCGACCAGCTGGGTGGCGATCCGGAAAGCCGCCCCCGCCGTCCGCTTGCCGACGCGGGTCTGCAGCATCCAGAGCTTGTCGCGCTCGACGGTGAACTCGATGTCGCACAGGTCGCGGTAGTGCGCCTCGAGCCGCGCCATCGTGTCCATCAGCTCGCGGTAGGCGCCCTCGTCGATCCGCTCGAGCTCGGGCAGCGGCACGGTGTTGCGGATGCCGGCGACGACGTCCTCGCCCTGCGCGTTCTGCAGGTAGTCGCCGTACACGCCCTGCTCGCCACTGCCCGGGTCGCGGGTGAAGGCGACGCCGGTGCCGGAGTCCATGCCGAGGTTGCCGAACACCATCGAGCAGACGTTGACCGCGGTGCCGGCGTCGCTGGGGATGCGCTCGCGGCGGCGGTAGAGGATGGCCCGCTCCGAGTTCCACGAGTCGAAGACGGCATTGATGGCCAGGTCCAGCTGCTCGCGCGGGTCCTGCGGGAAGTCGCGGCCGCACTGCTCGCGGACGATCGCCTTGAACCGGCCGACGACGTCCTCGAGGTGCTCGGCGTCGAGGTCCAGGTCGGACTCGGTGCCCTGCTCCTGCTTGGCCTCGTCGAGCGCGTGCTCGAACAGCTCGCCGTCGAGGTCGAGGACGGTCTTGCCGAACATCTGGATCAGCCGGCGGTAGGAGTCCCAGGCGAACCGCTCGCTCCCCGACTGGGCGGCCAGCCCGCGGACCGACTCGTCGTTGAGGCCGACGTTGAGGACCGTCTCCATCATCCCGGGCATCGAGGCGGCGGCGCCGGAGCGCACCGACACCAGCAGCGGGTCCGCCGGGTCGCCGAGGGTCTTGCCCATCGCCTTCTCCAGGGCCGTCAGGTGCTCGGTCACCTGGTCGGCGAGGTCCGGCGGGGTGCTGCCGTGCTCGAGGTAGAAGCGGCAGGCGTCGGTGGTGATGGTGAACCCGGGCGGCACCGGCAGGCCGAGGTTGGTCATCTCGGCCAGGTTGGCGCCCTTGCCGCCCAGCAGGTCCTTCTGGTCCTTGTTGCCCTCGCTGAAGTCGTAGACCCAGGTGGCCGTCCCGGTACCGCTGCCCACCGCGCACCTCCGCGCTCGTCCGCCGGCTGGTTCCTGCCTGCCCGGGACGGCGCCCCGGGGTCCCCCGTCGCCGCCGCGGCGAGCCCGGCCCGCAGGTAGACGTCTCATACGTCCGTCCGGGCCAGACAGTGATCGTGGACCACCCGTCCGCGACGCGCCAGACCGACGGCGACCGCGAGCACGCCCCCTAGCGGCTCCCGGCCCCGTCCAGGGGCTCGCCGCGGCCCCGTCCCGGGTCCTTCCCCGAGCTGGCGAAGGGTGGGGACGGGGTCCTTCTTCAGGCGGAGGCGGTCCCGCAGACGCGGGCGCCCTGCTCACTGACGACGGTGAGCACGGAGGTGCTGCCGTCGCTCCACGCGACCTCGACCCGCTGCACCGGTTCGCCGTCCAGCTCGTCGGCGATCGTGCCGGCGATCCGGCCGGTGCCGCCCGCGGCGTACTCGGTGGACACCGCCCCGGGGGACACCCGGGCGCGCTCCTCGGCGCAGAGCAGGCCGTAGGCGGTCTCGACGTCGTCCTGGGCGAGCGCGGAGAGGAAGACCCCGGAGACCTCGCGGGCCTGCTCCTCGGGACTGCCCTTCACCAGCGGCAGGCCGACGGCCATACCGACGGCGACGGCGACGGTCCCGCCGATCACCGCGAGGATCAGCGCCCGCGCCGAGCGTGGGGTGCCGGTGTGCAGCGGCGCCGGGTCGTCGTCGTACAGGTAGGGACCGGTGCTCACGGCTCGACTCCGGTCTCGATCCGCTCCTCGCTCGACGCCGTCAGTCGCCTCCGCGCTCGCTCCGCTCCTCGCTCGACGCCGTCAGTCGCCTCCGCGCTCGCTCCGCTCCTCGCTCGCTGGCGCTCGCTGCGATGCTCACTCGCTGTCGGCTCGGGGCATCTCGCTGCGATGCTCACTCGCTGTCGGCTCCGGGCATCTCGCTGCGATGCTCCCGCGACCGTCCTCCTCGCGTCACTCATGACACTCACCCGCCGCTCACCGGCAGCTCCGCCCCGGCCGGCGGCCGGGGGTCGTCGCGGTCGGCCAGCCAGCCCTCGGGCAGCGCCACCGGGCGCGGCGGGCTGGTCCGCCCGCGCGGTCCGCCGAGCACGGCCGTCGGGTAGGGCTGGTCGGGGATGCCCGCCAGCAGCTCGGCCAGCTCGTCGAGGGCGCTCACCATGGCCAGTGCACGGCGGACGTCGGAGCCGACGGAGAAGCCCTTGAGGTACCACGCGACGTGCTTGCGGAAGTCGGTGCAGCCGTGCCGCTCGCCCTGCTCCTCGGACAGCAGCGTGGCGTGCCGGTGCATCACCGCGGCCACCTCGCGCAGCGTCGGCAGCGCGCGGCGGGTCCCCCCGGCGAAGGCGGCGGCCAGGTCGCCGAACAGCCACGGCCGGCCCAGGCAGCCGCGACCGATGACCACGCCGGCGCAGCCGGTCTCGGCGACCATCCGCAGCGCGTCGTCGGCCTCCCAGATGTCGCCGTTGCCGAGCACCGGGATGTCGACGGCCTCGACCAGCCGGGCGATCGGCGCCCAGTCGGCGGTGCCGCTGTAGAGCTGGTCGGCGGTGCGCCCGTGCAGGGTGATCGCCGCGGCGCCCTCGTCCTGCGCGATGCGGCCGGCGTCGAGGTAGGTGACGTGGTCGACGTCGATGCCGATGCGGGTCTTCACCGTGACCGGGACGTCCCCGGCGGCACGGACGGCGGCCCGCACGATGTCGCGGAGGAGCACCCGCCGCCACGGCAGCGCCGAGCCCCCGCCCCTGCGGGTCACCTTGGGCACCGGGCAGCCGAAGTTCAGGTCGACGTGCGCCGGTCGGGTGCCGGCCACGCCCTCGTCGACGAGCATCTCCACCGCCCGGCCGACCGTGGCCGGGTCGACGCCGTAGAGCTGGACGGAGAAGGCGTCGGCCTCGTCCGGCGTGGCGCGGACCATCTGCAGCGTCTTCTCGTTGCGCTCGACCAGCGCCCGCGTGGTGATCATCTCGCAGACGTAGAGCCCGGCGCCGAACTCCCGGCACAGCGTGCGGAAGGCTGGGTTGGTGATGCCGGCCATCGGCGCGAGCACCACGGCGGGGTCGACGGTGAGCGCGCCCAGGCGCAGCGGCGCGGGGCCGGTCGCCGGGGACGACGGCCGCTCGAGGACGCTGCTGCTCACGTGTCCAGGGTAGGTGGCGAGCCACGTCACCCCCCGAGGCCGCTCGAGTGGGCACTCGCGGTCTCCGCACCGGCCTGTCCGCGCGTGTCCCGCTCACTCGGGAGGGGGCGACCGCGGCAGCGTCAGGCCGCCGACTCGACCACCCGCAGGTCCGTGTGAGCGGCCAGCACGGTGACGTCGTGGTCCCGGTGGAGCACCGGGACGCCGTGCCGCAGCGCGACCGCGGCGACGAGGCAGTCATCGAGCGCCTAGCGGCGCATGGCACCGGCCACGAGGTCGTCGTCGATGTCGATGGTCGGGCTCACGCCCACATCGCGGTGTACGGCCCCCACCTCCGCGGGTGTGCGCGCCTCGGACGCGCACACCCGCGGAGGGGCGGTGACTCAGCAGACGGGCAGGCGCGTCTTGAGGTAGGTCTCGACCTGGTCGACCCCGACGCGCTCCTGGCTCATCGAGTCGCGCTCGCGGACGGTCACCGCGTCGTCCTCGAGGGTCTCGAAGTCGACGGTGAGGCAGAACGGCGTCCCGATCTCGTCCTGCCGGCGGTACCGGCGGCCGATCGCGCCGGCGTCGTCGAAGTCGACGTTCCAGTTCTGCCGCAACGTGCCGGCCAGGTCACGGGCCTTGGGCGAGAGGTCGGCGTTGCGCGACAGCGGCAGGACGGCGACCTTGACCGGTGCCAGCCGCGGGTCCAGCCGCAGCACCGTGCGGGTGTCGACGCCGCCCTTCGCGTTGGGCGCCTCGTCCTCGGTGTAGGCCTCGATGAGGAACGCCATCAACGAGCGGGTCAGGCCGGCGGCCGGCTCGATGACGTACGGCGTCCAGCGGGTGTTGGTGGACTGGTCGAAGTAGGTGAGATCGGCGCCGGAGTGCTCCGAGTGCGTCTTCAGGTCGAAGTCGGTGCGGTTGGCGATGCCCTCGAGCTCACCCCACTCCGAGCCCTGGAAGCCGAAGCGGTACTCGATGTCGACGGTGCGCGTCGAGTAGTGGGAGAGCTTCTCCTTGGGGTGCTCGTAGTGCCGCAGGTTGTCCGGGGAGATGCCCAGGTCGGTGTACCAGCGGGTGCGTTCGTCGATCCAGTACTGGTGCCACTGCTCGTCGGTGCCGGGCTCGACGAAGAACTCCATCTCCATCTGCTCGAACTCGCGGGTCCGGAAGACGAAGTTGCCGGGGGTGATCTCGTTGCGGAAGGACTTGCCGATCTGCCCGATGCCGAACGGCGGCTTCTTCCGCGCCGCGCCCATCACGTTGGCGAAGTTCACGAAGATGCCCTGCGCGGTCTCCGGGCGCAGGTAGTGCAGGCCGGACTCGTCCTCGACCGGGCCGAGGTAGGTCTTGAGCATCATGTTGAAGTCGCGCGGCTCGGTCCACGCGCCCTTCGTGCCGCAGTTCGGACAGGCGATGTCGGCCAGGCCGTTCGCCGGCGCCCGCCCCTTCCGCGCCTCGAAGTCCTCCTCGAGGTGGTCGGCGCGGAAGCGCTTGTGGCAGCTCTGACACTCCGTCAGCGGGTCGGTGAAGACGCCGACGTGCCCGGAGGCCACCCAGGTCTGGCGGGGCAGGATGACCGAGGAGTCCAGCCCGACGATGTCGTCCCGGCTCTGGACGACGGTGCGCCACCACTGCCGCTTGATGTTCTCCTTGAGCTCGGTGCCCAGGGGCCCGTAGTCCCAGGCGGAGCGGGTGCCGCCGTAGATCTCGCCCGACGGGAAGACGAACCCCCGGCGCTTGCAGAGGTTCACCACCTTGTCGAGGCGGGCGGGGTCGTGCTTGGCGGGGCTGTCGCTCACGGCGCGGGGCTCCATCCGGCTGGCGGTCGGCGGCTGACCCGTCCACGGTAGTTGCCGCGGCCCGGTCGCTCCCGCGCCGCCCGGCCGACTCCCCTGCGCGCGACCTCGTCCGCTGCCCACGGTGCGGGGCAGCGGCGGAGGTCAGCGGGGGACCACCCCGTCGAGCCGCAGCTGCGCGGCGAGGAGCTGCACGTCGCCCTCGATGGTCGCCCCCCGCCACAGCATGACCATCAGGACCCCGCCGAGGACGAGCAGCACGAGCGCGACGGCGAGGATCCACGGCCAGGTGCGCCGGCGTCGCCGCGGCCTGGGCTTCGGCCCGACGACGACGCCGGCCCGCAGCGTGCCGTCGAGCTCGAGGGTGCGGTCGGGCTCCCTCGGCGCCGGGCCGTCGAGGTGCACGGTCTGCTCGTCCGGGCGGACCGGTGGCGTGGCGAGCTCGCCGCGCGCGAGCTGCTCGCGCACCGCTCGACCGGGCAGCGGAGGGGCCGGCACCGGCCTGGTGGGTTCCGCGGACGCCGCGGGTGCGGCGTCGTCCCGTCTGGGCTGGCTCATCGCGCGTCCTCCGTGCTCGTGGAGCCGGGCGCTGCACCGGCTGCCACGTTGGGTGCCCACCCCGGCGGGGGCTCACCCGCCGGGCGGCCGCTCCTCCTGGGGCAGGTAGACCCCCGGCTCGTCGAGCGCGTGCACCCACACGGGCGCGCCGGCGAGCTTCACCTCGGCCGCGGACAGGGCCCGGCGGTAGGCGCCGACGCCGTCCCACCGGGTGACCAGCGCCCACAGGCCGTCGTCGTCGGTGCAGCGGCCCAGCTCGCCGTCCCGGAAGCCGGGGCGGGCGGCGAGCGCGGCCAGCAGGACGTCGACGGCGGCGGGAAGCGCGCCGGCGTCGGCCTCGGACACCCGCAGCCGGGTCACGGCGAACACGATCAGCCTCCTCTTGGTGCGGCCCCGTCCCGGGCCCCGCTGGCCCCCTGCAGGGTCCCGCCGCGAGCCTGCGAGTGGCGGGGGGCAGGGGTTCCTTTTCGAAGGGTGGGGAGGACGGGGTCCTTTCTCACGCGCTGCCGAAGCGGCGCTGCCGCGAGGCGTACTCCTCGCACGCGGCCCACAGGTGCCGGCGGTCGAAGTCCGGCCACAGCGTGTCGAGGAAGACGAACTCGGCGTAGGCCGACTGCCACAGCAGGAAGTTGCTGGTGCGGTTCTCCCCCGAGCTGCGCACGAACAGGTCGACGTCGGGCATGTCGGGCTCGTCGAGGAACCGGGCGACGGTGCCCTCGTCGACCTTGCCGGGGTCGAGCCGGCCGGCGGCGACCTCGCGGGCGATGGCCGCGGCGGCGTCGGCGATCTCGGCCCGGCCGCCGTAGTTGACGCACATGGTCAGCGTGAGGACGTCGTTGTCCCGGGTGAGCTCCTCGGCGACCTCGAGCTCCTTGATGACGCTGCGCCACAGCCGCGGACGGCGGCCCGCCCAGCGCACCCGCACCCCCAGCTCGTGCATCTCGTCGCGGCGCCGGCGGATGACGTCGCGGTTGAAGCCCATGAGGAAGCGGACCTCCTCGGGGCTGCGCCGCCAGTTCTCGGTGGAGAACGCGTAGGCGCTGATCGCCCTGACGCCCAGTTCGATGGCGCCCTCGACGCAGTCGAACAGCGAGGACTCCCCCGCCTCGTGCCCGGCGGTGCGCGGCAGCCCGCGCTGCTTGGCCCAGCGGCCGTTGCCGTCCATCACGATGGCGACGTGGCCGGGCACCCGGTCCGGCGGCAGCTGCGGGGGTCGGACGCCCGAGGGGTGCGGGTTCGGGGCCTTCACCTCACGCCTCACTCAGCAGACCTGCTCCCCGGCGCGGGGCCGTCGGATCGGACCGGTCGACCAGCGGCAGCGAGCGCAGCCCGCGTTCCAGGTGCCACTGCAGCAGCGCGGCGACCAGCCCGCTGCCCTCACGGCGGTTGGCGTTCTGGCTGGCCTCGGCGGCGTCCCAGTCGCCGGTCAGCAGCGCGTCGAGCAGCTCGACGGTGGCCGGGTTGGGCATCGCCGAGCCGGTCGGCCGGCAGGGCGGGCACACCATGCCGCCGGCGGGCACCGAGAAGTGCCGGTGCGGGCCCTCCTCACCGCAGCGGGCGCAGCCGCCGAGCGCCGGCTCCCAGCCGGCGACCGACATGGCGCGCAGCAGGAAGGCGTCGAGCACCAGCGGAGCCGGGTGGGTGCGCTCGGACAGGGCCCGCAGCGCCCCGATGACGAGGAGGAACAGCCGCAGCGAGGGCTCCCTCTCCTCGGCCGTCAGCCGGTCGGCGGTCTCGAGCACCGCGGTGCCGGCGGTGTAGGCCGGGTAGTCGGCCACGATCGCCTGGCCGTAGGCGCGGATCGACTCGGCCTGGCTGACGATGTCGAGGGTGCGTCCGGTGTAGAGCTGCAGGTCGACGTGGCTGAACGGCTCCAGCCGGGCGCCGAACTTGCTCTTGGTGCGGCGCACGCCCTTGGCCACGGCGCGCACCTTGCCGTGCCGGCGGGTGAGCACCGTGACGATGCGGTCGGCCTCGCCCAGCTTCTGGGTGCGCAGCACGACGCCCTCGTCGCGGTACAGCGACTTCGGGGTGTTCGACATCAGTACCCCAGCCGGTTGAGCTTCTTGGGGTCGTCCTGCCACTCGCCGAGCACCGTCACGTGCAGGTCCAGGTGCACGCGGGCGCCGAGCAGCGCCTCGATGCCCGGGCGCGCCTCGCTGCCGATCGCCTTGATGACCTGCCCGCCGCGGCCGAGCAGCATCGGCTTCTGGCTGGGGCGCTCGCAGTGCAGCAGCGCGTGGACCTCGACCAGCTCGGCGCCGTCCCGCTTGGGGTCGGGACGGCGGGTCATCTCCTCGATGGTGACGGCCAGTGAGTGCGGTACCTCCTGGAACACCTTCTCCAGGGCGGCCTCGCGGACCAGCTCGGCGATCTGCCGCTCGACGTCCTCGTCGGTGGTCTGCTCCTCCGGGTAGAGCGGCGGGCCCTCCGGCAGCAGGCCGACGAGCAGGTCCTCGAGCAGCTCGACCTGGTCGCCGCGCACGGCGCTCACCGGCACCACCTCGGCGGCCTCGACCAGCTGGCTGGCCGCGAGCAGCTGCTCGGCGACCTGCTTCTTCGACGCCGCGTCGGTCTTGGTCACCACGACGACGACCGGCGCCCGCACCTCCCGCAGCTGGCGGGCGATGAACCAGTCGCCGGTGCCGACGGGCTGGTCGGCCGGCACGCAGAAGACGACGACGTCGACCTCGGACAGGGTGTCGCGGACGACGTCGTTGAGCCGGCGGCCCAGCAGGCTCTTCGGCTTGTGCAGGCCCGGGGTGTCGACCAGCACCAGCTGCCCGCCGGGCCGGTGGACGACGCCGCGGATGGCGTGCCGGGTGGTCTGCGGGCGGTTGCTGACGATGCCGACCTTCTCGCCGACCAGGGCGTTGGTCAGCGTGGTCTTGCCCGCGTTGGGGCGGCCCACCAGACAGGCGAAACCGCTCCGGTACGGCGGCTGGTCCGGTGGTGTCACGCCCGCCATCCTCCCACCCGGGGACGACACCCCCGCGTCGCCCGTGCCGTGCGGGACGGCTGGGAGACTCGGGTCCGTGGCGGGACGCAGACGGCAGCAGCCGGCCGGGTCGGCGGCCGAGCGGACGGCGCGTGAGCGTCAGCGGCACCTGCTGCAGGTCGAGGCGTACCGCTTCTCCCCGGCACGCGGGACCCGCCGCTCGGCCACGGTGACACCCGCGCCGCTGCGCTACTGGCAGTACGACCCGGCGCGGCCGTGGCTGGTGGTCACGGTGCTGGCCGTCGTCGCGGCCTGGCTCGGCACCGCTGCCTGGGTCGGTGGCCCGTCGACCGTGGCCGGTGAGGCACCGGTCGCCGTCCTCGCCGGGCTGGCCGTCCTCGTCCTGTCGACGACCCGGCTGACCGTCTCGGACGCCGGGGTCTCCTCCGACGTCGCCGGCCTGCTCGGGGCGTCGTCCCGGCACGTGCTCGGCGTCAGCCAGGTGCTGGAGGTGCGCCGTGGCACCCCGCCGGCGGACTGGCCGGGGGCCGCCCGGCGCGGGGGCTGGTGGCCTGGGCGGACGCCTGTCGCTGTCCGGCACCTGTCGGACGACGGCACGATGGAGCAGGCGTTCACCACGCGCGTCCGTGACCCGGAGGCGTTCGCCGAGGCCCTCGGCCGGCCGCTGGGCTGAGACGGGCGACGCACCAGGTCGTCCCGGCGAACCTCCACCCCTGCTTCCACCTGTAAGCAGGGGTGGAGGACGGCGGGAGGACACCTGCCCGGGGTCGTCCCCGCGACGCTCCACCCCTGCTTCCCGGTGTGGGCAGGGGTGGAGGACGGCGGGTCACGCCGCCGGCCCGCTGCAGGGTCCCGCCGCCGGCCCGTCCCGAGGAGGACAGGGCCCTTCTACGGTGGAGGAGGGAATCCTTCCTCAGACGGTGGTGCGCAGGGCTCCGTCCGGGCCGGCGAGCAGCACGGAGGCGGACGGGGTGAGGTCGCGGACGGCGGCCAGCCCGGCCTCCTCGACGGCGTCGGCGGCCGAGACGACGGCGGCCGCCTCCAGCCCCTCGACCCCGCTGGAGACGGCGGCGGCGACGGCAGCCTGCAGCGCGGACAGCCGCAGCGAGGGCAGGGCGACGGTGGCGGCCAGGTAGGTGCGGCCGTCGGTGTCGCGGACCGCCGCGCCCTCCGGAGCGCCGGTGCGGCCGCGCGCGGAGCGGGCCAGGGTGACGAGCTTGGCGTCCTCGGGGTCCAGGGTCACGCGCCCATCCTCGCTGACGCTCGTCGGGCTCGTGACCCATGGGTGCCGTGTCCTCGCGCGACCTCGCGAGCTCGGTCGCGGACGGGACCTCACCCTTCCACGGCGCCGGCGGGCTCCTCGACACGGGTGGCGCCCGACGCGGTCGCGCCGGAGGCCGTGGCCCCGTGCGCCGGGGGCTCCTCGGCCTCGGCGGGCTCGGCCTCCTCGGGCACCCGGCACACCAGCAGGGTGTCGATCCGGTTGCGCCGTCCGCCGGTGCTCTCGGCGACCAGGCGCAGTCCGGCCACCTCGGCCTCGGAGCCCTCGATCGGCACCACGCCCAGCTCACGGGCGAGCAGGCCGCCGACGGTCTCCACGTCGTCGTCCTCGGGCAACTCGACGTCGAAGAGCGTGGCGAGGTCCTCGACCGGCAGCCGGGCGGTGATCCGCACCGAGCCGTCGTCCAACTGCTCGACCGGCGGGCGCTGGAAGCGGTCGTGCTCGTCGGCGATCTCGCCGACGATCTCCTCGAGGATGTCCTCGATCGTCACTAGCCCGGCGAAGCCGCCGTACTCGTCGACCACGATCGCGATGTGGATGCGCTGGGCCTGCATGTCCCGCAGCAGCTCGTCGACCGGCTTGGACTCCGGCACGAACGTCGGCGGACGCATGAGGTCCTCGACCCGCACCGTGTTCCTCGGGTCCTGCCCGCCCTGGGTCCGGCGGATGAGGTCCTTGAGGTAGATGACGCCGACGACGTCGTCGACGTTCTCGCCGATGACCGGGATCCGGCTGAACCCGCTGCGCATGGCCAGCGCGAGCGCCTGACGGAGGGTCTTGGTCCGCTCGATCCAGACGACGTCGGTGCGCGGCACCATGACCTCGCGGGCGATGGTGTCGCCCAGCTCGAAGACCGAGTGGATCATGTTGCGCTCGCCGGACTCGACGACGCCGCGCTCCTCGGCCATGTCGACCAGCTCGCGCAGCTCGACCTCGGAGGAGAACGGCCCGTCGCGGAAGCCGCGGCCGGGCGTGATCATGTTGCCGATCAGGATGAGCAGCGTGGCGATGGGCCCGAGCACCCGGCCCAGCAGCCGGACCACGCCGGCGCAGGCCAGCGCCGTGCCGTAGGCGTGCTGGCGGCCGAGCGTGCGTGGGCCGACGCCGACCAGCACGTAGCTGACGACGGTCATCACCCCGGCCGCGACCAGCACCGCCTGCCAGCCCCCGCCCCAGATCCGGTAGAGGATGACCGCGACCAGGGTGGCGGCCACCATCTCGCAGGCGATCCGCAGCAGGAGCAGCAGCGCCACGTGCCGGGCCCGCTCGGCGACGACGTCGGAGAGCACGCCGGCCCGCTGGACGCCGTCCCGGCGCAGCTCGTCCACGCGCGCCTTGGACACCCGCTGGAGAGCCGCCTCCATCGCGCCGAACAGGCCGGCGAGCGGGATCAGGCAGACGGCGATCACCAGCAGGGTGATCTCGCCGGAGGTCATCGGTCGACCGGTCCCCGGGGGACGGCTGCGCCGGTCATCGGGGCCCGTGGGGCGGCGCGCCAGCCGTCGAGCAGCTTGGTCTGCAGGCCGAACATCTCCTTCTCCTCCTCGGGCTCCATGTGGTCGTAGCCCAGGAGGTGCAGCACGCCGTGCGTGGCGAGCAGGACCAGCTCGTCGTCCATCGTGTGGCCGGCCGCGCGGGCCTGCTTGATGGCCACCGAGGGGCACAGCACGACGTCCCCGAGCAGGGCCGGGCCGGGGTCGGGCTCGTCGGGGCGGCCGGTGTCCAGCTCGTCCATCGGGAAGGCGAGGACGTCGGTGGGCCCCTTCTCCCCCATCCAGCGCTCGTGCAGCGTGCTCATGTAGTCCGGGTCGACGCAGAGCACCGACAGCTCGGCCATCGGGTTCACGCCCATCTCGCCCAGCACGTACGTGCAGATGGCGGCGAGGGAGGACTCGTCGACGGCGATCTCGGACTCGTTGGCGACCTCGACGGGCACGGCGGTCAGCTCCCCTGGCGGCGCGGTCGCGCCGGGCGCGCCGGCTGCTGCTGGGTCGCCGCCGGGCGCTGGTTGTTCGCGGAGTCCCAGCGCTCGTAGGCGTCGACGATGTCGCCGACCAGCCGGTGGCGTACGACGTCGGCGCTGGTCAGGTTCGCGAAATGCACGTCCTCGATGCCGTCGAGGATCTCCCGCACGATCCGCAGCCCGCTCTGCGCGCCGCCGGGCAGGTCGACCTGGGTGACGTCGCCGGTGACCACGATCTTGGAGCCGAAGCCGAGCCGGGTGAGGAACATCTTCATCTGCTCGGCGGTGGTGTTCTGCGCCTCGTCGAGGATGACGAACGCGTCGTTGAGGGTGTTGTGCGTGACGAGGAAGTCGTCCGTCACGTACAGCGAATCCTGGGCCGCCACCTGGATGCACAGGGTCTCCTGCTCGCCCACCGGCTCGATGCTGTCGAGGAAGCGCATCGGCCGGCCTCCGCCCGCGGCGTCGTAGACCTGACGCTTCCGCTCCAATCGGAACGGCTGCACACCGGCGGGGAGTCGGATGTCGAGGACGTAGGCGTCCTCCCGGTACTCCACGGGTCGTCCCTGCGCACGACCCGGACGACGACCCGCCGCCGCGCGGACGCGCGAGTGGACGACCCCGCCGAGCGAACGGACCAGGAACGTGACGCCGTCCTTGAGCCCAGGTGAGGTCGTCGTGTACTGGATACGGCAGGTCCGACCCCGTTGCACCACCGGTCCGCCGTCCGAGTCGAGCAGTCCCTGCAGCACCGCGGTGCGGACCGCCGCAGAGTTGTGCAGGTACGGCTCAGGGACGAACTTCGTGGCGGACGTCGTCCCCGCCAGCTCCAGCCGGCGCAGGGCCGCGGTCACCGGGTTGGCGATCCGCAGGCCGCCGCGACCACCGTCCTCGTGGTGCAGGACGTAGTCGTACCCGGACTTCTGACGCACCGTGATCCCGTCGAGCGCGGACTCCAGGGCGGCGACCAGCTGGGGGTCCGCCGTGGCGAACGCCGGGGTCGTCGAGGTCGTCGGGCAACCGTCGCCGAGCAGCAGGCCGAGGGCGTACGGGTCGAGCGGCACGTCCTGTGGCTCGAAGTGCACCGGCTCGACGAGCGGGAGCTCGTACCGGTGGATGCCGCCGCGTCGCAGCCGACCGACCATCTCCTGGGTCTCGAGCGTGCGCGTCTTCCCGCGACGACGGTCCTCGGGCGTGGTGACGGTCCACAGGTGCTCGCCACAGGCCAGCGTCCACGCGCCGTCCTGGGTGGCGACGCGGTAGACCTCCTTGCGGCCCTGCGGGTAGACGCCGAGCACCGGCGTGGGCGTGCCGTCGGAACCGATGACCAGGTCACCGACCCGGAGCGTGCCGACCGGCACGAAGCCGGCCGGGGTGAGCACCTGGGCGTCGTAGGGCTGAGCGCGTCCGCGCATGTAGGCCAGCGGCGCGACCTCGATGGTCCCGGACTGCATCAGCCGCGGGATGGACTCCGGGTCGACCATGTCGTGCAGCGCGTCGTACAGCGGCCGCAGGTACGGGTCGATCTTCTCGCTGAGCGTGCCGGGCAGGTACCCGAGCCGCTCGCCGGCCTCGACGGCCGGGCGGGTGAGGATGATCCGGTTGACCTGCTTGGTCTGCAGCGCCTGTACGGCCTTGGCCATCGCCAGGTAGGTCTTGCCGGTGCCGGCGGGGCCGATGCCGAACACGATGGTGTGCGCGTCGATGGCGTCGACGTAACGCTTCTGGTTCAGCGTCTTGGGCCGGATCGTGCGCCCGCGACGGCTGATGATGTCGAGGCTGAGGACGTCGGCCGGCCGCTCCGAGCCGCCGGCGCGCAGCATCCCGATGACCCGGCGCACCGAGTCCGGGCGCAGCAACTGGCCGGTGCCCAGCAGCGCGATCAGCTCGTCGAACACCGCGACGGCGAAGGCGTTGTCGGCCGGCTGGCCGGTCACCGCGATCTCGTTGCCGCGCACGTGCACGTCGGTGTCGACCTCGTTCTCGACCAGGCGCAGCAGCTCGTCGCCGGAGCCGAGCAACGACACCATCGGGACGGAGTCGGGGACGGTGATGGTCGTCCGGACGGCGGTGGAGGCGTCGCCCAGACCGCTACCGGACTGGGCGGGCACGCCGAGATGGCCGTCCGCCGCTGCGGCCTGTGCCGAGGCCTCACGCGAGGTGGGCGCTCCGGGCACGGGGACGTTCGAGGAGGAGTCGGGCAAGAACCCTCGACCCTGCCTTCCTGCGAGAGGAGGTGCGGACCTGCCCGAGTCTACCCGCGCGCGCAGTCCCGGAACCGCCGTCCGGGCGACCGCTCACCTCCCCGAGTAGGTCGCCTTCCCCGGTCCGTCGGCGAGGAAGGAGTCCACCGCACCGCGCAGGTCCTCGGTGGCGAAGAGCGCGCCGGAGACGGCGGGCACCAGGTCGTCCGCGGCCCGCGCGCCCTGCCGGACGGCGGTGGTGACCAGCTGCTTCGTGGCCGCGTGCGCCACGGTCGGGCCGGCCGCGACCTGGTGTGCGTAGGCGCGGGCGGCCTCGGCGAAGCCGTCGTCGGGCAGCACCCGGTTCACCACGCCCCACCGCTCGAGGACGGCGGCCGGGTAGCGCTCGCCGGTGAGGACGAGCTCCTTGGCGCGCGCGGACCCGGCCCGTTCGGCCAGCCGCTGCGGCCCGCCCATGGACGGGGTCAGCCCGACGACGATCTCGACCAGCCCGAACGACGCCCGCTCCGCCGCGAGCAGGATGTCGCAGGCCAGCGCCAGCTCGAACGCGGCGGTGAGGGTCAGCCCGTGCGCGGCGAACACGGTGGGCACCGGGAGGTCCTCGAACGTCTGCGCCACCCGCAGCAGCCGCCGCCAGAGCTCCGCGCCGCGCTCGGCGGGCTCGGGGCCCTGGGCGATGTCCCGGAACACCGTGACGTCGACCCCGCCGGAGACCACCCTGCCGCGCGCCTCGACCAGTACCGCCCGGGCCCGCGCGGGGTCGGCCGGGTCGGTGAGCCGGACCAGCTCGTCGGCGACCGCCTCGATCGCGTCGAACACCGGGGCGTCGAAGAGGTTCAGCGGCGGGGAGTCCAGGACGACGACGGCGACGTCGCCGTCCCGCTCGATGCGGACGGGCGCGGGATCGGTCATGGCCGCAGCCTGGCAGACGCCGCAGCGGGGTACCCACGGCCGCATGACCGACCGCCTCCCGTACGCGCTGACCTCGGCCGCCGTGACCGCCACGGCCGTCCTCGGCGGGATCGGCGCGGCTCCCGGCACCCACTGGTGCCGCGGCCTCGACAAGCCGCCGGCGGCCGCCTTCGGCCCGGTGTGGACGGCGCTGTACGTCCTGCTCGCCCTCGCCGGCGGCCGGTCGCTCGCGGGGTCCGGCGGGCGGGCGCGACGCGCGTACCTGCGGGCCTACCTGGCCAACCTGGCGCTCAACGCCGGCTGGACCTGGCTGTTCCCCCGCGCCCGGCGACCGGCGGCCGCCACCGCGGAGGCGGTGCTCCTGGCCGCGTCCACGGCTGACCTCGCCCGCCGGTCCTGGGCGGTCGCCGCCGGGCCGGCGCGGCGCTGGTCCCCTGCGCGGCGTGGACCTCGTTCGCGGCGGCGCTCACCGCGGCGATCGCCCGTCGCAACCCGCGCTGAGCCCGACTCAGCCGGGCGGCCAGCGCAGGTCGCGGCCGCCCAGCACGTGCAGGTGCACGTGGTGGACGGTCTGCCCGGCCGCGGGGCCGGTGTTGGTGACGACCCGGTAGCCGGGCTCGACGCCGTCCTCGGTGGCCAGGCCCTCCTGCAGGGCGACCGCCTCCGCCGCGCGGACGACCGCGCCCAGCAGGTCGGGGTCGGCGTGCGCCAGCGCGGCCACCGTCGGGTGGTGGCTCTTGGGCACCACGAGCACGTGGGTGGGCGCCTGCGGGTTGATGTCCCGGAAGGCGAACGTCCGGTCGGTCTCGTGCACGACGTCGGCGGGGATCTCGCCGGCGACCATGCGGCAGAAGAGGCAGTCGGTCACTCGTCGACCCTAGAAGGACCCTGTCCTCCCCACCCCTCGCACGCTCGGGGCGGGCCCCGGGACAGGGCCGCCCGTCCTCCTCATCGTTCGCAGGCTCACGGCGAGCCTCTGGACGGGGCCTGCCCGGGACGGGGGCGTGGCGTCACCGCTGGCGGGGTGTGGTCTCGACCCCCAGGTACGCCTGCACGATGCGCTCGTCGGCGAGCAGCCCGGCCGCCGGGCCGGAGTGGACGACCTCGCCGCTCTGCAGCACGTAGCCGTGGTCGGCGGCGCGGAGCGCCCGGCGGGCGTTCTGCTCGACGAGCACCACGGTGGTGCCCGACGCCCGGATCTCCCCGATCACCCGGAACACCTCGTCGACGATCTTGGGGGCGAGCCCCATGGAGGGCTCGTCCATGAGCATGACCGTCGGCGCGGCCACCAGGGCCCGGGCGATGGCGAGCATCTGCTGCTCGCCGCCGGAGAGCGCACCGGCGGGCAGGGCACGGCGCTCGGCGAGTACCGGGAAGCGGTCGTACACGGCGTCGATGGACCGCTGAGCGGTCCCGCCGGTGTGCCACGCGCCCATCCGGAGGTTCTCCTCGATGGTGAGCGTGGCCAGGATCTGCCGGCCCTCGGGGACCTGCACCAGCCCGCGGCCCACGAGCTTGTGGGCCGGCGTCCGGGTCACGTCGCGTCCCTCGAAGGTGATCCGCCCGCCGGCCGGCCGCAGGATGCCCGAGACGGCGTTGATGACCGAGGACTTCCCGGCACCGTTGGCCCCGACCAGGGTCACCAGCGAGCCCTGGTCGACGGCGAAGGAGACCCTGCGGACGGCCTCGACCCGCCCGTAGCTGACCCGCAGGTCCTCCACGCTCAGGATGGGGTTGCTCATGTCGCGTTCCTCGGGGTGGTGTCCGGGAGGTCGAGCGTGCCGGCCGCGCTCGGGTCCACGTTGGTGACGGCACCCGGCGCGGCGACGGCCCCGCCGGCCCCGGTCGGGTCGGTCAGGGTCCCGTCGGCGATCGACCGGCCGTCCGCCTCGTCGTCGGCCGTACCGAGGTAGGCCTCGATGACGGCGGGATCGGCAGCGATCTCCGCCGGCGACCCACTGGCGATGACCTCGCCGAAGTCGAGGACGACGACCCGCGTGCAGGTCTCCAGGACCATGCCGACGTTGTGCTCGATGAACAGGATCGTCAAGCCGTCCCGGGCCAGCGACCGGATGAGCTCGGACAGCCTCGCCGCCTCGACGTGGTTCATGCCGGCCGCCGGCTCGTCCAGGATCAGCAGGGACGGCTCGGAGGCGAGCGCCCGGGCGATCTCCAGCCGGCGCTGGTCGCCGTAGGACAGCGACGACGCCCGGTTCCCGGCCAGGTCGCTCAGCCCCACCCGCTCCAGGCAGCGGGCGGCGTGCACCAGGGCCGCCCGCTCGTCGCGCCGGGCCGAGGGCAGCCACAGCAGGCGGCGCAGGAAGGTGGGGCGGCTGACCAGGTGCGCACCCACGAGCACGTTCTCCAGCGCGGACAGCCGGTTGAACAACTTGGAGTGCTGGAAGGTGCGGCTCACACCGGCCGCCGCCACCCGGTGCACGGGGGTCCGCCCGATCGTCGTCCCCAGGACCGTGGCGCTGCCCGAGCTGGGCGGCACCAGGCCGCTGATCATGTTCACCAGGGTGGTCTTGCCCGCCCCGTTCGGGCCGATCAGGCCCACGACCTCGCCGCTGCGGATCTCCAGGTCGATGCCCCGGACGGCGTGCACCCCGCCGTACTCCTTGGCCAGGCCCGTCAGGCTGACCACCGTCTCGCCGGCGGCGGGGTGCCGGCGGGCGGCCAGGCCCGGCACGGGGTCGGCCCCCGACATCGACGGGACGCGGGTGCGTCGCGGGATCAGGCTGGCCAGCCCACCCGGCAGGAAGAGGATCACCACGAGCAGCAGCAGGCCGGCGAGGAAGGGACGGATCCAGCCGGCCTCCACCCCGACCGCGCGCTGGATCTCGGGGACCATCGTCTGGAACCCGCTGCCCAGGACCGGGCCGACGAACATCGTGGAGCCGCCGACCACCGCCGTGACCAGACCCTCGACGGCGGCCGTGAAGTCGAAGTCGTTGGGCGCGATCAGGCGCACGTAGTAGGCGAAGAGCACGCCGTACAGGCCGGCCACCGCGCCGGCGGTGATGAACGCGGCCAGGCGGTGCCGGCCCACGTCGATGCCCATCGAGCGGGCCGCGAGCTCGTCCTCGCGGATCGCCTCCAGTGCTCGGCCGTAGCGCGACCGTCCCATCCGCCAGAACCAGTACGCGACGACGGCCAGCACGGTCCAGGCCGTGCCGACGGTCAGGATGCGGGGCACCGCGAGTCCCTGGGCACCGCCGGTCCACTCCTGGTTGAGCAGCACGACGCGCACCGCCTCGGCGAACCCGAGCGTGGCGATGGCGAGGAACACACCCCGCAGGTGCATGGTCGGCAGGCCGAGCACGACGGCGGCGAGAGCGCCGACCGCCATGCCGATGACGACGGCGGCCAGCAGCGCGGGCACGTCGCCGACGTCGTCCCCGCTGGGGGCGAGGGAGGCCGCCGAGAAGGCGGCCAGGGAGGCGAACCCGGCCTGGCCGAGGCTCAGCTGCCCGGCGATCAGGACGGCGTAGAACGAGTAGGCGAAGATCGCCCCGAGGGCGATGAAGGTCAGCGTGGTGGCGTACTGGGCGAGCATCAGACCTCCCGGACCCTCCGGGCGCCGAGCAGACCCTGCGGGCGCACCAGGAGGATCAGGAACAGCAGCCCGAACGCGATCACGTCGCGCCAGGACGATCCGATGTACTGGACGGCGAACACCTCGGCCAGCCCCAGCACGAGGCCGCCGATGAGCGCACCGGGCAGCGACCCCATGCCGCCGACGATGATGACGGCCAGCCCCTTGAGCTCGATGGCCGCGCCCATACCGAGCTGGGCGGTGTTCACGTTGATGGCGAACAGCACGCCGGCGACCGCCCCCAGCGCGGAGGAGATGGCGAACGTGACGGCGGTGATCCGGTCGACGTTGACGCCGAGCACGCGGGCCGCGGTCGGGTTCTCCGCGACGGCGCGCATGCCGCGGCCCAGGCGGGTCCTGGTGACCATGTAGGTCAGCCCGACCATGAGCGTGAGGGAGACGGCGAGGATGACCACCTGGGCCAGGGTCACCTGCGCGCCGACGACCTCGAACCGGGTCTCGGGGAACGAGCCGGCCGGGAACCGGCGGGTGTCCGGGCCGTAGCGCCACTGCAGCAGCGCGATGAGCATCCCGGCGAGGGCGATCGAGGAGATCAGCCCGGCGAAGTGGGCGTCGGCCCTGCCCTTGAGGGGGCGGAACGCCAGCCGCTCGATCACCAGGCCGAGCACCGCGCCGAAGACGAACACGATCGGCAGCGCCGCCCACAGCGACAGCCCACCCCGCTCGACCAGCTCGATGCCCACGAACGCCGAGGCGGCGAAGACCGCGGGGTGCGCCAGGTTGAGCCGGTCCAGGATCCCGAAGACCAGGGTGAAGCCGATGGCGAACAGGGCGTAGATCGAACCGATGAAGATGCCGTTGAGGAGCTGCTGCACAGCCGTCCCTGTCTGATCGTGTCTGCAGACCCCGGCCCGCCGGGGTCCCGCGCGGGGACCGGGTGCACCGGGTCCCCGCTCGCGGAAGGTACCGAGAGTCCCCTCCGGCCGGTCCACCCGGCCGGAGGGGACGTCCGGCTCACTCCAGGACGGCGAACGTGCCGTTCTGGACGATCTGCACGACGGCCGGGTGGACGGCGTCCCGGTTCTCGTCGATGGAGAACTCCCCGAGCACGGTCGGGACGTTCTCCAACTCGCCGAGCGCCTGCTTGATGCTCTCCCGGTCGGCGGCGCAGTTGGCGCGGACGGCCTGGTCGACGAGCATGAGGCCGGCGTAGGCCTGGGCGGCGAACTGGTCGGGCTGGGAGTCGTACTCGGCCGCGAAGTCCGCCAGGAAGGCGGCGTTCTCCGGGTTGTCGGAGGCGGAGTTCCAGGCGGCGCCGACGACGACGCCCTCGGCCGCCTGACCGGCGTCGGCCATCAGGCGCGGGTTGTTGAACCCGTTGCCGCCGATGATCGGCACGTCGATGCCCAGCTCACGGGCCTGTGTCACCAGGGGGATCGCGGCCTCGATCAGCGCGGAGACGACGAGCGCGTCGGGGTCGCTCTGCTGGGCCTGGGTCAGCAGGGCGCGGAAGTCGGTGTCGGCCTTGGAGAAGGTGATCGTCTCGCTCACCGTGACGCCCTGCTCCTCCAGGGCGGCGGCGAAGGCCTCGTAGCCGGACTCGGTGAACGCGTCGTCGTTGCTGTACATCACGACCACGTCCTGCAGCCCGTACTCCTCGGTGGCCGTGGCGATGGTCTGCGGGATCACCGCCTGCTCCGTGAGCGAGTTCCGGAAGACGTAGTCGCCGATCTCGGTGACGCCGGCGGCGGTGTTGGAGATGCCCAGCACCGGGACCCCCGCCTCCTGGGCGATCGGGTCGGCCTGCACCGCGGCGTTGGACAGGGTGGGACCGATGATCAGGCTCACGCCGTCGGACACGAACTGGTCGAACAGGGTGATGCCCTGGCGCGGGTCGGTCTGGTCGTCCTCGATCCGCAGGTCGTAGGTGACGCCGCCCTTCTCGGCCAGCTGCGCGGCGGCCAGGTCCAGCCCCCGCTGCTGCGACTCGCCGTAGCTCGCCGCGGCGCCGGTCAGGCTCAGCACGGCGCCGATGGGCACCTCGGCCTCGATGGTGCAGGAGTCCCCGCTGCCCTCACCGGAGAGCTCACCGGAGGCGGCCGCGCCGCTGTCACCCCCGTCGCCGGAGCCGCAGGAGGCGAGGAGGAGGACCGCCGCGGCGGCCGCGGCGGCGGTGCTGAGTGGAACGCGCATGTCTCTCCCCTGGTTGTGCACGACGGCCCCGCCGCGGCCCGCGGGCGGCCGGGTCCGGCGCGCTGTCGCACGGACGTCGTGTGGCCGGCCGGTGTGCGGCCGGCGACTGGCAGCCGACACAGTAGGCACCCGCGCGCGGTGGTCCGCCGCGGGCGGGGGCACCGTGCCCAGAACGTGACCCTGGCGCCGGCCGAGCCCCGGGCCGCGGCGGCGCCGCAGCCGGTACAGGATGGGGACCCGTCCCCGACCCCGGAGGTGTCCCGTGCCCGTCCCCCACCCGAGGACGTAGTGAGCACCCGTCGCGTCGCCCGGTCGGGTGGCCCCGGAAGCCGGTCCCTCCTCCCCCCGCTGTCCCGTCGTTCCTTCCTCGCCGCGGGTGCCGCCCTCGTCGCCGGCCTCCCCGGCTGCGGCCGATCCGCCGCCGTCACCTCCTCCGGCGCGCTGCGCGTCGGCGCCATCCCCGACCAGGACCCCGAGGTCCTGCAGCGCCTCCACGGCACCGTCGCCGACGCGCTGGCCACGGCGCTCGGCCTCGAGGTCCGGTACACGCCGGTCACCGACTACGCCGCCGCCGTCTCCCTCTTCCGCACCGGCGACCTCGACCTCGTCTGGTTCGGCGGGCTCACCGGCGTCCAGGCCCGGCTGCAGACCCCGGGCGCCGAGCCGGTCGCCCAGCGCGACATCGACGCGGCCTTCACCTCGGCGTTCGTGGTCAACGCGAGCACCGGACTGGCGCCGTCCGACGACCTGACCGCGCTGGCGCCGCTGCGGTTCACCTACGGCAGCGAGACCTCGACGTCGGGCCGGCTGATGCCCGCGTGGTTCCTGCGCGAGGCCGGCGTCGACCCGCAGGGCTTCCCCGGCGGCCCCGGCTTCTCCGGCTCGCACGACGCGACGCTCGCGCTGGTCGCCTCCGGCAGCTACCAGGCCGGGGTGCTCAACTCGCAGGTCTGGCGCGCCCGCAGCGAGGAGGGCGCGGTCGACCCGGCGGTCGTGCGCTACGCCGAGAGCCCGCCGTACGCCGACTACCACTGGCTGCTCGGCCCGCAGACCGCCGGGCGGACCGGCGTCCCCGACCTCCGGGACCGGCTGGTCGACTTCTTCACCGGCCTGCCCGCCGGCTCCCCGGTGCTCGATCTCTTCGGCGCGGGCGGGTTCGTCCCGGTGCGGCCGTCGGACCACGACCGGATCGAGGAGATCGGCCGCGAGCTGGGGCTGGTCAGCTGACCGCCGTCCTGCGGCTGGACGGTGTCACGGTCCGGTACGGCGGGACGACGGCGCTGGCCGGTGTCGACCTGGCGGTCGGCCCCGGCGAGCGGGTCGCCCTCGTCGGCGCCTCCGGAGCCGGCAAGTCCACGCTGCTCGCGCTCGCCAACGGCACGGTGTCGCCCACCGCCGGCACCGTGCGGGTGCTGGGCGCCGACCCCGCGGCGCTGTCCGGTCGGGACCGCCACCGGCTGCTGGCGCGGGTGGGCACCGTGCACCAGTCGCTGGAGCTGGTCGGCCGGCTGCGCGTGGTGCACGACGTCAACGCCGGCCGGCTGGCCTCCTGGTCGGCGGCCCGGGCGGCCTGGTCGCTGGTGCGCCCGCAGGGGTTGCCGGAGGTGCTGGCCGCGCTGGCGCGGGTGGGCCTGGCCGACCGCGTCTTCGAGCGCACCGAGCGGCTCTCCGGCGGCCAGCGGCAGCGGGTGGCCATCGCACGCCTGCTGGTCCAGCAGCCCGATCTGGTGCTGGCCGACGAGCCGGCGTCCGCCCTCGACCCGGTGCTCGCCGACCGGGCGCTGGCGCTGCTCGGCGAGCCGGCGCGGACCCGCGGCGGCGCGCTGGTCGCGGCGCTGCACGACGCCGGGCTGGTGCGGCGGCACTGCGACCGGGTGGTGGGGCTGGCCGGTGGCCGGGTGGTGCTCGACGCCCCGGTGACCGCCCTGTCGGCCGCCGACCTCGCGGAGCTCTACGGGGCGGCGACGTGACGCTGGAGCTCGACCGGCAGGTGCGGCCGGCCGCTCCGCCGCTGCGGCGGGACCGGCGCCGCTGGGCGTGGGGCCTCGGTGCCGCGGGGGTGCTGGCCTGGTCGCTGGCCGGCGCCGGGCTGTTCAGCGGCGACGTGTTCAACCCCGGCGGGACGGCGCAGTTCGGCCGGTTCGCCGCCGCGGCGCTGGACCCGGCGGTCGACGCGGCGTTCCTCGGCGTCCTCGCCCGGTCCGCGCTGGTCACCGTGGCCCACGCCGCGGCCGGCACCGCACTGGCGCTCGCCCTCGGCGCTGCCGGCGCGGTGCTGGTCTCGCGTACCACGTGGGGACGCCGCCGCGCCGGCTGGCTGGCCGCCCGCGGCGTGCTCGCCGTCCCGCGGGGGCTGCACGAGGCGGTGTGGGGCCTGCTGCTGGTCAACGTGCTGGGCCTGGACCCGTGGGTGGCGGTGCTGGCGATCGGGCTGCCCTACGGCGCGGTGACCGCCAAGGTGTTCGCCGACCTGGTCGACGAGGCCCCGCGCGGGGCGTACCGGGCGCTGCGGGCCGCAGGGGCCGGGCGGACGTCGGCGGCGCTCTACGGGCTGCTGCCACCGGCCGCGGGCGGGCTGCTCTCCTACGCGTTCTACCGGCTGGAGTGCGCGGTCCGCTCGGCCGTCGTCCTGGGCATGGTGGGCGCCGGCGGGCTGGGCTACGAGCTGGCGCTGTCGTTCGCGTCGCTGCGCTGGGAGCAGGTGTGGAGCGCGGTCTACGCGCTGTCGCTGCTCTGCCTGGCCGCCGAGGTCGCCGGGCGGGGAGTGCGCCGTCGGCTGGCCGCGCCGCCGTCGTCCGGCCGGCGGGACCGCGTGCTGGCCGCTGCCGTCGCCGGCACCGTCGTCCTCCTGGCGTGGGCGTGCTGGTACCTGGCGCTGTCGCCGGCGTCGCTGGTGTCTGACCGGACCGTCACTCAGCTCGCTCACGTGCTGCGCGCGGCCTGGCCTCCGGCGACCGACGGCGGCCTGCTGCGCGCGGTCGCGGCGTCGGCGGTCGACACGGTGCAGGTGTCGGTCATCGCCATCGCCGTCGCGCTGCTGGGTGCCGTGCTGCTGGCCGGCCCCGCGGCGCGGCCGGCCGGGCGGTCCTCCCCCGGACGCCGGGGCGCGGGGGCGCTGCTCCGGGGCGGGCTGCTCCTGCTGCGCGCGGTGCCCGCGCCGGTGTGGGCGCTGGTGCTGCTCTTCCTGCTGCTGCCGGGCGTGCTGCCCGGCGCGCTGGCGCTCGGCGTCCACACGCTGGGGGTGCTGGGCCGGCTGGCGGCGGAGACCACCGAGGAGCTCGACTCCCGGCCGCGGGCGGCGCTGGCCGCGCTGGGCGCCCGGCCGGCGGCCGCGTGGCTGTACGCGGTGTTGCCGCGGGCGGCCGGGCCGGTGCTGGCCCACGCCCTGTACCGGTGGGAGGTGGCCGTCCGCGACACGGTGCTGATCGGGTTGCTGGGCGCCGGCGGGCTCGGCGCGCTGCTCGCGTCGGAGCTGGCGACCTTCGACTGGGCCGCGGTCACGACGGTGCTCGTCGCGGTCGTCGTCCTCACCTGGGCGGTGGACGTGGTCAGCGACCGCGCCCGCGCCGCCCTGCGCTGAGGGTGGCCCCGGTGGCCGTCCTGGCTCAGCGTTCCGGGTCCTGGCTCACGACCGGTGCTGAGCCAGGACCCGCGACGATCAGCTCAGCTGATCGTCGTCAGGCGCTCGTCATCGCCAGCGGGTGCGGATGGAGAGGGCGGCGAGGGCGGCGGCGCCGGCGGTCGAGGTGCGCAGCACCTCCGGGCCCAGCCGCACCGGACGGGCGCCGGCCGCATTGAGCGCGACCACCTCGCCGTCGCTGAGCCCGCCCTCGGGACCCACGACCACCGCGATCGACCCGGACGACGGCAGCTCGACGCGCGCCATCGGGTGGCGGGCCTGCTCGTGCAGCACCAGCGCCAGGTCGACGTCGGCCAGCGCGCCGCACACCTGGCGGGTGGTCAGCACGTCGGTGACCTCGGGCACCCGCGGACGGCGGGACTGCTTGCTGGCCGCCCGGGCCGCGGCACGCCACTTGGCGACCCCCTTGGCCGCCCGGTCCTCCCGCCAGCGGGTCACGCAGCGCGAGGCCGCCCACGGCACGATCCGGTCGACACCGAGCTCGGTGGCCAGCTCGACGGCCAGCGGGCCGCGCTCGCCCTTGGGCAGCGCCTGCACCAGCACCAGCTCCAGGGCCGGCGGCGGCACCTCGTGGCGGGCGGAGACCCGCACCTGCAGGCCCTGCGGCCCGGCGGCGACCACCTCCCCCTCGGTGACGGTGCCGCGGCCGTCGCCCACGCGCACCCGCTCGCCCGGCGTCAGCCGCAGCACGTCGACGGCGTGCCGGCCCTCGGCGCCGCCGACCAACAGGTCGGCGGTGTCGGGCAGCTCGTCGAGCAGGAACAGCGGGGCGCCGTCGAGCTCGGGCAGCCGGTCGTCGGCGGGGACGGTGCTCATGCGCGCTCCCCGCCGGCGCTCGTCGGCCGCGGCGACGCCCCGGGCAGGAGCGAGCTCACTTGAACAGCCGGGAGAAGAGCCCGCCGTGTCCCTCGGCACCGGCGGCGGCCGGGCGGTCCTCGCCGCGGAGCGACGCCAGCTCGCGCAGCAGCTTCTCCTGCTCGGCGTCCAGCCGGGTCGGCGTCTCGACCTCCACGTGCACCATCAGGTTGCCGCGGCCGGTGGCACGCAACCGCGGCGCCCCCTTGGCGCGCAGGGTCAGCACGCTGCCCGACTGGGTGCCCGGCCGGATGTCGACCTCCTCCTGCCCGTCGAGGGTGTCGAGGGTCAGGGTGGTGCCCAGCGCGGCGGCCGTCATCGGCAGGGTGACCCGGCAGTGCAGGTCCTCGCCGTCCCGGGTGAAGACGTCATGCGGCCGCTCGGCGATCTCCACGTACAGGTCGCCCGCGGGCCCGCCGCCGGGGCCGACCTCGCCGTGGCCGGTGAGCCGGATGCGCATGCCGTCCTCGACACCGGCCGGGACCTTGACCGGGATCGTCCGCCGGGCCCGCACCCGGCCGTCGCCGCCGCACTTGGGGCAGGGCTCGGGGATGACCTGGCCGGTGCCGGCGCAGGTCGGGCACGGGCGGGTGGCCACGACCTGGCCGAGGAAGGAGCGCTGCACGCTCTGCACCTCGCCGCGGCCCGAGCAGGTCACGCAGGTGGTCGGGTGGGTGCCGGGCGCGGTGCCGGCTCCGGTGCAGGAGTCGCAGAGGACGGCGGTGTCGACGGTGATGTCCTTGGTGGTCCCGAACACCGTCTCGTCGAGGTCGAGGTCGAGCCGGATGAGCGCGTCGCCGCCGGCGCGCACCCGGCTGCGCGGGCCGCGCGTGGTCGCCCCGCCGCCGAAGAAGGCATCCATGATGTCGCCGAGCCCGCCGAACCCCGCTCCGCCGAACCCGCCGGCCCCGGCGCCCGCGCCGTTGTCGAAGGGGTCGCCGCCGAGGTCGACGATGCGGCGCTTCTCCGGGTCGGTCAGCGCCTGGTAGGCGCGGCTGACCTCCTGGAAGCGCTCCTTGGCCCCGGGGTCGGGGTTGACGTCCGGGTGCAGGTCCCGGGCCAGCCGACGGTAGGCCTTCTTGATCTCGTTGTCGGAGGCTCCGCGGGCCAGGCCCAGCACGCCGTAGTAGTCGGTTGCCATCGAGAAGTCTCTTACCTCAGCTCTCGGCCAGGATCTGGCCGACGTAGCGGGCCACGGCGCGCACCGCGGCCATGTTGGTCGGGTAGTCCATGCGGGTCGGGCCGACGATGCCCAGCCCGCCGAGGGCGCGTTCCCCTGAGCCGTACCCCACGGAGACGACCGACGCGCCGGAGAGCGCCTCGTGGGCGTTCTCCTCGCCGATCCGCACGAGCACGGCGCCGCCGGTGTCCACCTCGCTGATCAACCGCAGGACGACGACCTGTTCTTCCAACGCCTCCAGCAGTGGTCGCAGGCTGCCGGGGAAGTCGACCGCGACCTGCGCGAGGTTCGCCGTCCCGCCGATGACGAGGCGATCCTCCCCCGGCTCCACGAGCGTCTCGACCAGGACCGCGCCGATCGCGGCGATCAGCCGGCGCAGGTTCGGCGGCGCGGTCTCCAGCAGGTCGGGCACCAGGCCGGCGGCGTCGGCGAGCTTGGCCCCGGCGAAGGTCTGATTGAGCAGCGCGCGCAGCTCGGCGACGTCGTCGCGGTCGACGTCCACCGGGCACTCGACCAGCCGCTGTTCCACCCGGCCGGTGTCGGTGATCAGCACCAGCAGCAGCCGGGCGGTGGCCACCTGCACCACCTCGAGGTGGCGGACGGCGCTGCGCAACAGCGTCGGGTACTGGACGACGGCGACCTGGTGGGTCAGCTGGGCCAGCAGCCGCACCGTCCGGCTGAGGATGTCGTGGAGGTCGACCGCGCCGTCCAGGAAGCGCTCGATCGCCCGCCGCTCCGCCACCGACAGCGGCTTGACCGCCGAGAGCCGGTCCACGAAGAGCCGGTAGCCCTTGTCGGTGGGGACCCGCCCGGCGCTGGTGTGCGGCTGGGTGATGTAGCCCTGCTCCTCGAGCACGGCCATGTCGTTGCGGATGGTGGCCGGCGAGACGCCGAGGTCGTGCCGTTCGGCGAGGGCCTTGCTGCCCACCGGGTCGTTGGTAGAGACGTAGTCCTGGACAATCGCCCGCAGGACCTGCAGGCGGCGCTCGTCGTGCGCCACGGTGACACCTCCCCGTACCGGTCGACGCGTCGGGCGGCGCTCCTCCCGGAGCCCCCGGCGCCCGGACGGCGGGTCGCGGGCGCTGGCACTCGCGCGGACAGAGTGCCAGATCAGCATACGTCGGGAGGCCGGTTCCGTCGTGGAGCCGACGAGGGCGGGCGGCGCCGTCGGCCGGGGACGGCCGATAGGGTGGGCCGCGGTCCAGTGCCCGCACCGGGCGGCGTAGAGCGGAGGTCGATCCCCTGATCTTTAAGGCGGTCCGGAACGGCCGGCCCTATCCCGACCACGGGCTGGCGACGCGGGACTGGGCGATGATCCCACCGCGGCAGATCCGGCTGGACACCCTCACCACCACCAAGCGCGAGCTGGCCCTGGACACCCTGCTCGCCGAGGACTCCACCTTCTACGGCGACCTGTTCCCGCACGCCGTCCAGTGGAAGGGCGAGCTCTACCTCGAGGACGGCCTGCACCGCGCGCTGCGGGCCGCGCTCCAGCAGCGCAACGTCATCCACGTGCGGGTGCTCGACCTCGACACGCTGGTCCCGGCCGAGCGGGTGGGCCCCCCGACCGCGACGATCTCCGTCCAGCCGCCGGTGCCGGACCCGCAGCAGTAGCAGGACCCCGTCCTCGGAAAGGACCCCGTCCTCCTCGGGAAGGACCCCCTTGCCCCCCGCCACTCGCAAGCTCGCGGCGGGACCCTGCAAGGGGGCCGGTCGGGCTCGCGGCGAGCCTCTGGACGGGGCCGGTCGGGCTCGGGGCGAGCCTGGGGACGGGGCCGTCGGGGCACGAGGGTCCTGTCTCACAGCCAGCCCTTGTCGGCCGCCACGCGGGCGGCCTCGACCCGGGTGCGCGCGCCGGTCTTGCCGATCGCCGAGGACAGGTAGTTGCGCACCGTCCCCTCGGAGAGGAACAGCCGGCGGGCGATGTCGGCCACGGTCGCGCCGTCGGCGGCCTCCCGCAGCACGTCGGCCTCCCGGGCCGACAGCGGCGTGGCGCCCAGCGCCAGCGCCGCGGCGGCGAGTTCCCGGTCGATCACCCGCTCCCCGGCGACGACGGCGCGGATGGCCTTGGCGAGCTCGGCGACCGGCGCGTCCTTGACCAGGAACCCGGCCGCGCCGACCTCCATGGCGCGGCGCAGGAAGCCCGGCCGCCCGAAAGTCGTGAGGACGACGGCGCGCACGGCGGGCAGCTGCGCGGCCAGCTCCCGCGCGGCCTCGATGCCGTCCCGGCCGGGCATCTCGATGTCGAGCAGCGCGACGTCGGGACGGTGCTCCCGCGCCGCCGCGAGCACCTCGTCGCCGCGGCCGACCTCCGCGACGACGGTGATGTCCTCCTCCAGCTCCAGCAGCGCCCGGAGCGCGCCGCGGACCATCGACTGGTCCTCGGCCACCAGCACGCGGATCACCGCGCCGCCCCGGCGGGCACCGGCGCGAGCGGCAGGACGGCGCGCAGCTCGTAGCCGCCGTTCCGCCCCGCGCCGCCCGTGAGGGACCCACCCAGCGCGCCCACCCGCTCGGCCAGGCCGGTCAGGCCGGAGCCGGGCCCGGTGTCGTCGGCCGGGCCGCGGCCGTCGTCGGCGACGGCGAGCACCGCCTCGGCGCCGTCCTCGGTGAGCGTGACGGTCACCGCGCGGGCGCCGCTGTGCCGCAGCACGTTCGTGGTCGCCTCGCGGACCACCCAGCCCAGCGCCGCGTCGACCGGGCCGGGCAGCGCCGGCACCCGCGTGGGCAGCCGGACGGCGATGCCGGCGCCCGACAGCGCCGCGCGGGCCTCTGCCAGCGCCTGGGCGCAGCTGACCTGCCGGTAGCCGCTGACCGCGTCGCGGACCTCGGCCAGCGCCCGGCGGGCGGCAATCTCGACGTCGGCCATCTCCGCCCTCGCCCGCGCCGGGTCGGTCTCGGCGAGCCGGCCGGCCAGCTCGCTCTTGAGCGCGATGAGCGACAGGCTGTGGCCGAGCAGGTCGTGCAGGTCGCGGGCGAAGCGCAGCCGCTCCTCGGCGACGGCGTTGCGCGCCAGCTCCTCGCGGGCTTCGGCCAGCTCGGCGTTCACCGAGACCAGGTGCCGGGTGCCGCGCAGCGCGAAGGCGGTGAGCAGGCACAGCACGGGCAGGATGAGCAGCCCGTAATCGCCGTGGACGACGAGCACCGCCGCGCAGACGGCGGCCGCGGCGACGACGGCCGGCCACACCCACCGTGTCGGCAGCGCCGCTGCCGACGCCGCCGACACGTAGATCAGCAGCCCCGCCCACGACGGGCCCAGCCAGACGGCCAGCGCGACGCCGAGCCCGGCGACGACGGCGAGCCGGCCGAGCACCGAGCCGCTCCAGCAGCGGTCGAAGGCGCGCCGGAACACGTCGAGGTATACGGCGGTGAAGACCAGCAGGCCGGCGCCGGCGACCAGCCGTACGGCGAGCGGCCGGTCGGTGGTGACCAGGTCGGCGACCGGGAAGAACTGGAACAGCAGCCAGGGCAGCGCCCAGCCGATGCGATACCAGCGGGGGCGGGGGTCCACGGCGCCCGACCGTAGCTCCATCAGCCCGCGACGGCGGTCAGCGGACGGCGCCGGGCCACGAGCACCGCGAGCCCGCCGAACACCGCGGCGAACCCGACCAGCGCGGCGACCGCGGGCACCGGTGGCAGCCCGCCCCCCGCCGCCGCCCGGCCGACCTCGGCGTACCAGTACGACGGCAGGCCGTGCGCCACCGCACGCAGGGCGGACGGGAACAGCTCGACCGGCACCCACAGCCCGCCGAGCGCGGCCAGCACGGTCCCGATGATGCCGACCGCCCCGCCCGCGGCCTTCTCCTCCAGCGCCCAGCCGAGCAGCAGGCCGAGCGCGACGAACACTGCCGACCCCAGCCACAGGACGCCGACCAGGCCGGCCCACTCGCCCGGCGCCAGCCGCACGCCGTTGACGAACCGGCCGGTCAGCGCGACGACGACCACCGGCGGGAGGGTCAGCAGCATGCCGACGGCGACGTCGACGGCGACCACCGAGGTCTGCGGCACCGGCGTCACCCGCAGCTGGCGCAGCCAGCCCGACGCCCGGTCGAAGGAGAGCCGGACGGTGGCGCCCAGGGCCGCCCCGATGGCGCCGTAGGACATCATCGCGACCATCGTGGCCGCGGCCTGCTCGGGGCTGACGCCGCCCGGCGTCCCGGCGAACACCCGCGTGAAGAACACCGTGAACAGCGCCGGCAGCAGCACGGTGAAGAAGAAGAACTGCCGGTTGCGGGCCACCCGGCGCAGCTGGAAGACGAGCAGCGGGCTCATCGCGCGCCTCCGACCAGCGACAGGACGGCGTCCTCGAGGCTGGCGCCGCGGACCTCGAGGTCGGCGAGCGCGACGCCGTCGGCGAGCAGCGCGCGCAGCGTGGCCTCGACGTCCGTGGTGGCCAGGGCGACCGTGCCGCCCAGCCGGGTCGCACCGGTGACACCGGGGACGCGGTCGAAGGTCGCCGCGCCGGGTGCGGTGAAGCGGACGGTGCGCCCGGCGACGGCCGATCGGACCGCGGCGGAGGGTCCGTCGGCGACCACCCGGCCGGCGGCCATGACCACGACCCGGTCGGCGACGGCGTCGGCCTCGTGGAGGTGGTGGGTGGCGAAGACGACGGTGGTGCCGCGGTCGGCGAGGTCGCGCATCGTCGTCCAGAAGGCGCGGCGGCCCTCGACGTCCATCGCCGAGGTGGGCTCGTCGAGCAGCAGCAGCGGCGGCTGACCGGCCAGCGCGAGCGCCAGCAGCACCCGCTGCCGCTGGCCGCCGGAGAGCGCGTCGACGTCGCGGCCGAGCAGCCCGCCGATGCCGGTGGTGGCGACCAGGTCGTCGAGCGGCCACGGGTCGGCGTAACTGCAGCGGACCAGGTGGAGCACCTCGCCGACGCGCGCCTCGCCGGGCAGGCCGCCGTGCTGGAGCATCGCGCCGACGCAGCCGGCCCGGACCGCGTCGCCCGGGGCGCGGCCGAGCACCTCGACGGTGCCGGCGTGGGGCCGCAGCAACCCCAGGACGGCGCTGACGGTGGAGGACTTGCCCGCGCCGTTGGGGCCCAGCAGCGCGACGGTCTCACCGCGGCCGATGCGCAGGTCGAGGCGGTCCACGGCGAGGACGCCACCGTGGCGGACCGTCAGGCCGCTGAGGGCGAGGGCGTCGGGAGGCACGGGACGAGCGTGCTGGTCAACGGCCCGTCGGCAGTAGTGCGGGACGTCGCGACCTGCGTCTGACATCTGTCAGCCGTCGTCCGGTCGTGGCGTGACGACACCATCTGACGTGTCGGGCCCAGTTGACATGTCGGACATGTCCGACGCATCCTTGCGGTGTGCCCGATGACAGCGTCTTCCTCGCGCTGGCGCACCCGGTACGTCGGCGGCTCCTGCAGCTCCTCGCCGGGGGACCACGGACAGCGGGCGACCTCGCCGAGCAGTTCGACCTGAGTCGCCCCGCGGTCGCCGAACACCTCTCCGTGCTGCGGCGGGCGGAACTGGTCCGCGACGTGCCGGTGGGGCGTCAGCGGCGCTACCACCTCACGGCCGAGCCGCTCGCCGAGGTCGAGGACTGGCTGCACCCGTTCGAGCACCTCTGGCGTGCGCGGCTGCGCTCGCTCGCCGACGTCGCCGAGGAGGACACGTGACCGGGACCGACGAGAGCGCCCGCACGGGCAGCATCGAAGTCGACCAGTACGTCGACGCCGACCCCGCCCGGGTGTGGCGGACCATCACCGAGCCGGAGTTGCTCGCTCGTTGGTGGGCGCCCGGGGACATCGCCCCGCACGTGGGTCACCGGTTCCACCTCGACATGCCCGGCTGGGGTGCGGTGCCTTGCGAGGTGCTCGAGGTGGTCGAGCCCGAGCGGCTCGTCCACACGTTCACCGCGACCTGGACGCTCACCTGGCGGCTCGTCCCGGAGGGCAGGGGGACACGGCTCCTGCTGCAGCACAGCGGCTTCGACCTCGCACGGAAGCGGGACCGCGACGCGCTCGACCGCATGGGCCCCGGCTGGCGGGACGTGGTCCTGCCGCGCCTGGCCGGGGTCGCGGCCGAGCCCGGGGCCTGACCCGGCACGGCGCCGCACCCGGGACGGCCCCGTCCAGAGGCTCACCGCGAGCCTGCGAGCGGTGAGAGGGACGGGGTCCTGCTACCCCGGGGAACGGCGGGATGGCGGCCACCTTTAGGGTCCCGCCCCGAGCCTGCGAGGCGTGGGGGGAAGGGTGGTCCTCTGTTAATCCGTGAGGTCGCGCACCAGGGCGTCGGCGAGCAGGCGGCCGCGGTCGGTGAGGACAGCGCGGCCGGCGGCGTGCGCACCCGGCTCGAGCAGCCCGCGGACCACGGCGTCGGCGGCGCGGGCCCGGCCCACCTCCGACAGCGCGGTCAGGGGCAGCCCCTCGCGCAGCCGCAGGCCCAGCATCACCGTCTCCAGCGCGCGATCGTCGTCGTCGAGCAGCTCGGTGTCCTGCACCGGGCTCTCTCCGCGCAGCAGCCGGCCGGCGTACGCGGCCGGGTGCTTGACGTTCCACCACCGCAGCCCGCCGACGTGACTGTGCGCGCCGGGTCCGACGCCCCACCAGTTCGCGTTGGCCCAGTAGAGCTCGTTGTGCCGGCAGCGGGCGGCCTCGCCGCGGGCCCAGTTGGAGACCTCGTACCAGTCGAACCCGGCGGCGTGCAGGGTCGCGTCGGCCTGCTCGTAGCGGTCGGCGAGCACGTCGTCGTCGGGCAGGGGCAGCTCCCCGCGGTCGATGCGGCGGGCCAGCCGGGTGCCGTCCTCGACGATGAGCGCGTAGGCGCTGACGTGGTCGACGGGAGCGGTGAGGACGGCGTCGAGCGAGGCGGCCCAGTCGGCGTCGGTCTCCCCCGGCGTCCCGTAGATCAGGTCCAGGTTGACGTGCTCGAACCCGGCCGCGCGGGCCTCGCGGGCCGCCTCGACGGCGCGGCCGGGGGTGTGCCGCCGGTCGAGGACGGCGAGCACGTGCTCGGCGGCGGACTGCATTCCGAGGCTGATCCGGGTGAACCCGGCCGCGCGCAGGGTGGCCAGGGACGCCGGCGTCACGGTCTCGGGGTTGGCCTCGGTGGTGACCTCGACGTCGTCCGCGACCGGGAACAGCTCGCGGACCGCGGCGAGCACGGCGGCGAGGTCGTCGGCGGCCAGCAGGGTGGGCGTGCCGCCGCCGACGAAGACGGTCGAGACCGTCGGCAGGTCCGGGCCGAGGGTCTCGGCGGCCTGGCGGAGCTCGGCGACCGCGGTGCCGGCGTACTCGGCGCGGCTGGCGCCGGGCCCCAGCTCGTCAGCGGTGTAGGTGTTGAAGTCGCAGTAGCCGCATCGGGTGGCGCAGAAGGGCACGTGGACGTACAGCCCGAAGGGCGTGCGGGCCAGCCCCTCGCGGGCGCGGTCGGGGAGCTGCAGGGTCCGGGGCGGGGCCTCGAGCAGCGGCAGGACGGTGTTCATCTGACCCCAGTGTGCCGCGCCGGGGAGGATGCCCGGCGGTGAGCGAGCTCGCGCATGGGCACGGTAGCGCCGCGAGTGCGGCCGACGAGCGCCGGCGAGGAGGGGCGGGGGGGCATCGCGGCGTTCCGCGGAAGCGCCCGGCCCGCCGGGTGCCCGCGGCCGACCGAGCTCCCCGGTCAGTCGCCCGCGAGCCGCAGGCCGCGCTCGGCCAGCTCCGCCCGCAGCAGCCGGACCGCCTTCGGGCCGACGCCGTGCAGGGCCAGCAGCTCCTCCTCCCGGCGCCGGGCGACCTCGGAGAGCCGGTCGACGCCGGCCGCGCGCAACGCGCCGAGTGCCGGACGGCCGATGGAGGCGGGGAGGTCGTCGTCGGTCACGTCAGCACGGACTCCGCCCCGGTGGAGGACTCACCTGTCTCGCCTGGCCGCATCGCCACCAGGGTCCCCGGACGCTCACCCCCTGCGTCCAGGTGGGAGCAACGCCCGAGCGTCCACGGGGGACCACGGAGCCCGGTTCGCGTCCTTGCCGCAGCCTCCCGGCGGGAGGACGCTCCGGGCATGACCGAGCCTGACGAGCGCGAGCGGTTCCGCCACCTCCCCGAGCCCGTGCGGCTCGAGGACACGGTCGAGGGTGTGGATACCTCCCCCGTCCCCGCGGCGGACTCCAGCGACGAGCGCGAGGTGCTCCTGCGCCAGGCCGGCGGCTGACGCTCGGTCAGACGTCGATCGAGTCCTGGCCGCGCTACTCATCGAGCGCCCGGCCACGCACCGGCGCCGCAGTCGAGCGCACCGGGTAGATGGTCTGCCGGTTGATGAGCGGAACCGTGAGGGGCTGCGGCTCAGACCTCCGACCAGACGCCGAGCTCGTTACCGCTCGTGTCCTGGAAGTGGAACCGTCGTCCACCGGGGAACCCGTAGGGACCGTTGACCACCCGGCCACCGGCGGACGTCACCGAGGCGAGGGTCTGGTCCAGATCGGCTGAGTACAGAAGGACCAGGGGGCCGCCCGGGCGCACCTCCGCGCCGAGCGCGAGGCCCCCGACCTCCGGTCCGGACCCGCCGGACCCGTCGCGAATCCCGGCGTACTGGCCCCCGTAGTCGTTGAACTCCCAGCCGAAGGCCTCGGCATAGAACCGCTGAGCCTCCGCGAGGTCGGTGACGGTGAGCTCGACGTAGTCGATGGCGTGGTGACGGTGCTCAAGAGGTTCGGCCATGCCCGACATCGTGCCCGGGGTGGGTGGCCCGAACGGGCGGGTTCGGTGCGCAGTCCGGGGTCGCTCGAGGGGACGCGTCAGCGCAGCCGTCGGGTGTCGTCGGGCAGCCGCTCGGTGACGCCGCGCGCGTCCAGCCACTCCATCAGCGGAACGGCGACCCGCCGGCTGGTCCCCCACGCCGAGCGGGCCTGGCTGAGCGTGAACGGCGCGGGGACGCCGGCCAGCCGGGCCCGCGCCTGCTCGGCCACCCCGGGCGCGAGGTACACCCCGTCGGCGATCTTCACCAGCTGCCCGTCGCGCACGGCCGCGGCCAGTTCCCGCGGGCCCAGCCCGGCGGCGCGCAGCTGGTCGGCGTCGGGCGCGGCGAACGGGTCGGCGGCCAGCGTCGCCCGGATCCGGTCGACCGCCTGCTGCACCCCGGCGGGCAGGCCGGCGGTCGCGACGACCACCCGGCCCTCGCGCAGGGCCAGCGGCTCGCGGACGACGGCCGGGACCAGCTCGTCGTCGGGCAGCTCCAGCGCCCGGCGGGCGACGGCCACCGGCGGACCGGGCTCGAGCGGGCGCAGCTGCCGGTAGCGAGCGACGATCCCGGGCAGCGCCGCCGCCAGCTCGCCGACCAGCCCGGGCGCGAGCAGCCACGGCCCGACCGCCGTCGCCCCCTCGGGCACCGGCCAGCCCATCGCGGCGAAGTCGGTGGCCCGGACGAACCGGCGGCGGGCCAGTTCGGCGGCGGCCCCGGCCGCACCGACGGGCCGGGCGGCCAGCTCCTCGGCGCGCCGGCGGGCGGCGCCGCGACGGCGCAGCTCGGGCGGGTCGACGTCCCGGACGTCGGCGCCGAACACGCGGCGGGCACCCGGGTCGCGCAGCAGCAGCCGGTCGCCGACCCGCAGCGGCAGCGGCGTGGCCAGCCGCAGCCGCACCGCCGTCCCCTCCAGCAGGCGCAGCCGCGCGCCGACCGCGGCCGACCCCACGTGCACCACGACCTCGGCGGGCAGCCGGTCCCCCGGCGCCCGGGCCAGGGTGACGTCCAGCTCGGCGGTGTCGCGGAACGCACTCGGCGTGAGCAGCGCGTCGCCGCGCGAGAGCTCCTCGACGGCGGTGCCGCGGAGGTTCAGCGCCACCCGTGCGGTGGCCTCGGCCCGCTCGACCGGCCGCCCGAGCGAGTGCACGCCGCGGACGCCCACCTCGCGATTGCTGAGCTGCAGCCGGTCGCCGGCGGCGACACGCCCCGCGGCGAGGGTGCCGGTGACCACCGTGCCGGCGCCCTTGACCGGGAAGGCGCGGTCGATCCACAGCCGCACCGGCGCGTCCCGGTCCGGCGCGGGCAGCCCGGCGAGCAGCGACTCCAGCGCGGCGACGACGTCCGGCACGCCTGCGCCGGTGGCGGCGCTGACCGCCACGCCGGGCACGTCGCCCATCGACGTGGCGGCCAGCCGCTCCCGCACGTCGGCGAGCACCGGCGCGGGGTCGGCGAGGTCGGCCTTGGTGACGGCGAGCAGCGCGTGCCGCACGCCGAGCGCGTCGAGGACGGCGACGTGCTCGGCGGTCTGCGCCGACCACCCGTCGTCCGCGGCGACCACGACCAGCGCGGCGGGCACCGAGCCGACGCCGGCCAGCATGTTGCCCACGAAGCGTTCGTGGCCGGGCACGTCCACGACCGCGAGGCGGCGGCCCGAGGGCAGCGTCGTCCAGGCGAAGCCGAGGTCGATGGTGAGCCCGCGGCGACGCTCCTCCTCCCACCGGTCGGGCTCCATGCCGGTGAGCGCGCGGACCAGCGTGGACTTGCCGTGGTCGACGTGCCCCGCGGTGGCGATCACGTCCACGCGCGCGCCACCTCCAGCACCGCGGCCGCCAGCGTCTCGTCGTCCTCGGTGCGCAAGCTGCGCAGGTCGAGCAGCGTGCGGTCGCCCGCGACGTACCCGACCACGGGAGGCGTGCCGGCGCGCAGCGGCACCGCGAACCCCGCCGGCAGCGACACCGCGGCGCTGGGCAGCGGGTGCTCCGGCGCCCCTCCCCCGCCGACGCGGGCAGCGGACTCCACCGCGACCGCGTCCAGCCCGGCGGCGACCAGCCGGGCGGCGAGCGCGGCGGCCCGGCGGCGCAGCCCGTCGACGTCGGCGGCGAGCATCTGCTGCACCGGCGGCTGCGGGCCGCGCAGCGTCGCCTCCAGCGCGGCCAGCGTCGTCTTGTCCACCCGGAACGCGCGGTAGAGCGGGTGCCGCCGTAGCCGCTGCACCAGGTCGGCGCGGCCGAGCACGATCCCGGCCTGCGGCCCGCCGAGCAGCTTGTCGCCGCTGGCCAGCACCAGGTCGGCGCCGTCGGCGAGGGTGGTCTGCAGGTCCGGCTCGTCGGGCAGCACCGGGTGCGGCCGCAGCAGGCCGGAGCCGACGTCGGCGACGAGGGGGACGCCGCTGCCGGCCAGCCCCGCGGCGAGCTCGGCCACCGGCACCGCCCGGGTGAACCCGCGGACGACGAAGTTCGACGGGTGCACCTTGAGCACCGCGCCGGTGCGCTCGCCGAGGGCACCCAGGTAGTCATCGAGCGCGACGCGGTTCGTCGTCCCCACCTCGCGGAGCCGCGCGCCGGTGGCCTCGAGCAGCTCGGGGATGCGGAAGCCGTCGCCGATCTCGACCAGCTCGCCGCGGGCGACGACGAGCTCGCCGCCGAGCGCGGTGGCCACCAGCGCCAGCGCGGCGGCGCAGTTGTTGACCACGAGCGCGGCCTCCGCGGCCGGGACGGCGTCGACCAGCGCGGCCAGCGCCGCCTCACCCCGGGGCCCGCGCCGGCCGGTGGTCAGGTCCAGCTCGACGTCGGTGGTGCCGCTGGCCGCGACGACCGCCTCGACGGCGGCCGGCGACAGCGGCGCGCGGCCCAGGTTGGTGTGCACGAGGACGCCGGTGGCGTTGAGCACCGGGCGCAGGCTGCCCGCCGTCGTCGGCAGCGCGGTCAGGACGGCGGGCACGGCGTCGGCGGGGGCGAGCGCGCCGGTGCGGACGCGCTGCTGGACGTCCTGGACCGCGGCCTTGACCAGGTCGCGGCCCAGCCGGTCGGCGGCGGCGGCCAGCTGCGGGTCGGCCAGCAGCGTGTCGGTGCGCGGCACCTGCCGCCGCGGGTCGTCGCTCATCGCTGTCGCAGCGTAAGCGCCGACCCGCGGGCGGGCGGAGCTGGCGGAGGCGGACGGGAATCGAACCCGCCTGACCGAGGTGCTCGGCCACGTCGGCTTTAGAGGCCGCGGGGGCCACCAGGCGCCCTGACGCCTCCGCCGCAGAGCCTACGGTGGCTCCGTGACGACCGCGCCCGCACGCACCCGGCTCACCCAGTACGCGCACGGCGGCGGCTGTGCCTGCAAGATCCCGCCCGGCGAGCTGGAGGTCGTGGTGGCCGGCCTGACCGCGGCCGGCCCGGCCGACCCGGCCGCGGAGCTGGTCGTCGGCCTCGACGACGGCGACGACGCGGCCGTCGTCCGCATCGCGGGCGGGCAGGGGCTGGTGCTGACCACCGACTTCTTCACCCCGGTCGTCGACGACGCGTACACCTTCGGCCGGATCGCGGCGACCAACGCGCTCTCCGACGTGTACGCGATGGGCGGCACGCCGGTCGTCGCGGTGAACCTGCTCGGCTGGCCGCGCGACGTGCTGCCCGCCGAGCTCGCCGCGGAGGTGCTGCGGGGCGGGCTGGAGGCCGCGCAGGAGGCCGGCTGCCACGTCGGCGGCGGGCACTCCATCGACGACCCCGAGCCCAAGTACGGCATGGCGGTGACCGGCGTCGTGGACGTCGACCGGGTGATCACCAACTCGGCCGCGGTCGCCGGGACGCCGCTGTCGCTGACCAAGCCGCTGGGGATCGGCGTGCTGAACAACCGGATGAAGGCGACCGGCGAGGTGTCGGAGGAGGCGGTCGCCGCGATGACGACGCTCAACCGTGACGCCGGCCGGGCCGCGGTGGCCGCCGGGATCCGCGCCGGCACCGACGTCACCGGCTTCGGCCTGCTCGGCCACCTCTACAAGATGGCCCGGGCCAGCGGGGTCACCGCGATCGTCGACGCCGCGGCCGTCCCGTACCTGACCGGGGCCCGGGAGGCGCTGGCCGAGGGGTTCGTCTCCGGTGGCACCCGGCGCAACCTCGACTGGGTGCGGCCGCACACCGACCTGTCGGCCGTCTCCGAGGACGAGGCGCTGCTTCTGGCCGATGCGCAGACCTCCGGTGGGTTGCTGCTGGGCGGCGAGGTGCCCGGCGCCCCCGTGATCGGCGAGTTCGTCCCGCGCGGGGAGCACGTCGTCATCGTCCGCTGACAGCCTCGGTCTAGGGTGCCGCCGAGTGGGCAGTTGCGGTCGTCCCGCCCGGCGTGTGCGTGCGTGTCGCCGACGGCAACTGCTCACTCGGCCGACGCAGCGGTCTCAGCCGACCACTCATCCCCGGTACGCGGTGGTCAGCCAGGCGGCCGCACCGAGCAGGACCCCGTCCGGTGTCGCGTGCTCGACCAGGGCGGCCCGCAGCTCGTCGAGCGCGGCTCGCCGGACGTCGTCGTCGAGCCCGCCGAGGAGGCCCCGGGTCATGCCCAGGCCGGCGACGAAGTCGAACGCGTCCTCGGCGTCGGCCCCCAGCCGGACCACCCCCGGCACCTCGGTGACGTGGACCGACGCGAACCCCGCGGCGGCCAGGACCCCGCGCACGCGGTCGGGGTCGGACAGGCCGAACGGTCCGGGCGCGTCCCCCGGCGGCTCGGGCAGCAGGCGGCCGGCCGCGAGGGTGCGGCGGAGCACGAGCAGCCACTCGTTGCGGGCCAGCGGCTGCCACGACAACACGGCCAGCCGCCCGCCGGGGCGCAGGGCCCGGGCGAGGTTGGTGAACGCCGCGACCGGGTCGCCGAAGAACATTCCGCCGAACCGGCTGACGGCGACGTCGAACGACGCGGACTCGAAGGGGTGCACCTGGGCGTCGCCCCGGACGAACGTCGTGTTGGTCAGCCCCGCGGCCGCGCTGCGCCGACGGGCCTCGGCCAGCAGCGGGGCGGACAGGTCGATGCCGGTCGCGTGCCCGTCGACCGCCACCCGCGCGGCGGCCCGGGTCGAGACGCCGGCGCCGCAGCCCACGTCGAGCACCCGGTCGGCCGCGCCGACGGCCGCGGCGTCGAGCAGCGCCGGGTCGAAGGCTGCTGAGGCCGCGTCGAAGCGGTCGGCCCGCGCCGCCCAGTCCTCCCCCTCCTCACCGTTCCAGGCGCTCGCCATCTCGGCGTTGAGCGCGTCGACGAGCGGGGGCTGCGGCTGTGTCGGCACGGTCATCGCCGTCTCCCATCAGCGGGGCCCAGGGCCTGCGATCGTCCCGGACGGCGGCGCCGCTGCCCACCCCGTCGGTCGCGGCTGGACAGGGCGCAGTGCCATAGTCCGGGCATGCTCGCTGCCTTCGTCTCGACGCCCGCCCCGAAGGACCCGCTCTCCGTGCTGGAGGTCGGTGAGCGCCCCGAGCCGGAGGTGCCCGACGGCTGGACGACGGTGCAGGTCAAGGCCGTCTCGCTGAACCACCACGACCTGTTCAGCCTGCGCGGGGTCGGCCTGCCGCAGGAGCGGATGCCGATGATCCTGGGCACCGACGCGGCCGGGCTCGACGAGGACGGCAACGAGGTCGTCGTCCACGGCGTCGTCGCGACCCCGGACTGGATCGGGGACGAGACGCTCGACCCCAAGCGCACGCTCTTCTCGGAGCTGCACCAGGGCACGATGGCCGAGCGGGTCGCCGTCCCCCGGCGCAACGTGCTGCCCAAGCCGGCCGAGCTGTCCTTCGCGGAGGCCGCGTGCCTGCCCACCGCCTGGCTGACCGCCTACCGGATGCTGTTCGTGAAATCCGGGCTGCGGCCCGGCCAGACCGTGCTGGTGCAGGGCGCCAGCGGCGGCGTCGCCACCGCGCTGGTCGCGCTCGGCAAGGCCGCCGGCTTCCGGGTGTGGGTGACCGGCCGCAGCGAGGAGAAGCGGCAGGCGGCCCTCGAGCTCGGTGCGGACCAGGCGTTCGAGACCGGTGCCCGGCTGCCCGAGCGGGTGGACGGCGTCATGGAGACCGTCGGCGAGGCGACCTGGAGCCACAGCGTCAAGTCGCTCAAGCCCGGCGGCGTGATCGTCATCTCCGGCGCGACCACCGGCGCCAACCCCGGCGCCGAGCTGAACCGGGTCTTCTTCACCCAGCTGTCGGTCATCGGCTCGACCATGGGCACCCGCGACGAGCTGGAGGCGCTCGTGCGGATGTGCACGGCCACCGGCGTCCGCCCGGTCATCGACGTCGAGCTGCCGCTGCAGCAGGCGCGCGAGGGCTTCGAGCGGATGCTCGAGGGCCGGACGGCGGGGAAGATCGTCTTCACGCTGTGAGTGGCGCGCCCCGCGGCAGCGGTCCGGGAAGCACCGGGAGTCCGGTCGACCGGGTGGTCGCCGCTCTCCGCGAGGCCGGGGTGGACGCCGAGGTGCGCCGCCTCGGCCAGTCCGTCCCGACGGCGGCCGCCGCGGCCGAGGCGCTCGGCTGCGCGGTGGGCGCCATCGCCAACAGCCTCGTGTTCGACGCCGACGGCGCCCCGCTGCTGGTGCTGGCCAGCGGCGCGCACCGCGTGGACACCGCGAAGGTCGCGGCCTTGGTCGGCGCGCAGCGGGTGCGGCGGGCCACGCCGGAGTTCGTCCTCGCGGCGACCGGCCAGGAGGTCGGCGGGGTGGCCCCGACCGGCCACCCCGCCCCGCTGCGCGCCCTGGTCGACGTCGACCTCGCGCCGCACCCACTCCTCTGGGCCGGCGGCGGCGACCACCACACGATGTTCTCGCTCACCTACGCCGACCTGCTGCGGCTGACCGGCGGCGACGAGGCAGCCGTGGCCTGAGGAAGCCCACCCCTCGTACGGCTACCCCTCTGCCCACTCGCACCTCGCGTCAACGACAGTTGACAACACTCGTCGCGTCAACCACAGTTGACGGCATGGCCGACACAGCACAGGTGGCCTCCGCCGCCAGCAGCCGCGACCCCGCGGTCGGACTGCGGGCGGTCCGCGCGCTGCGGACCCTCGTCGAGCGGCTGGAGGCCCTGCAGGTGGGCAACGCCCGCGACCAGGGCTGGACCTGGGAGCAGATCGCCCAACTGCTCGGCGTCACGAGGCAGGCGGTGCACAAGAAGCACGCAGGCGGCCGCGGGCCGCTCCGGCGGAAGGACTGACCGTGTTCGAACGCTTCACCCCGGACGCCCGCGAGGTCGTCGTCCTGGCCCAGGAGGAGGCGCGCGCCCTCCGGCACGACGCCATCGGCAGCGAGCACCTGCTGCTCTCGCTGCTCCGACTGGACACGCCGACGACCGCCGTCCTCCGCCGGCACGGGCTCGACCACGACGCGGTCGCCCAGGCCGTGGCCGCCCGCGCCGGCGGCGAGGACCTCGACGGCGAGGCGCTGCGCACGCTGGGCATTGACCTGGACGCCGTCCGGGACGTCGCCGAGGCGACCTTCGGTCCCGGCGCCCTGGACGCGCCCGGCCGCTGGCGCCGGCGCGGCAGCCCCGCGCACATCCCGTTCACGGCCGGCGCCAAGAAGGTCCTCGAACTGTCGCTGCGCGAGGCGCTGGCGATGCGGTCGCGCTCCATCTCCGACGGGCACATCGCCCTGGGCCTGCTGCGCGGTGGCGGCACGGGGCTGTCCCTGCTGCGCGAGCGCGGCGTGGACCCCGAGGCGCTGCGCACCGACCTCGGCCGGTCGGCGGCCGCCTGAAGCAGGACCCTCCTGCAGGGCCCTGTCACCCTCCGGTGGGACGGTGCCGCCGTGGAGATCCTCTTCGTCGCCAGCATCAGCGTCATCGCACCCGACCCGGTGGAGAGCCGGCGGCTGTACGTGGACGCCCTCGGGCTGCCGCTCGAGCGCCTCGAGGGCGAGTACTACGCCAGCGAGCACATCGGCGGCAGCAAGCACTTCGGCGTGTGGCCGCTCGCCGAGGCGGCGGTCGCCTGCTTCGGGGAGCGCACCTGGCCGGCCGGCCACCCGGTGCCGCAGGCCAGCATTGAATTCGAGCTCGCCGACCCCGCTGCGGTCGCCGACGGCGCGGCGGAACTGGCGGCCGCCGGCCACCGGCTGCTGCACGGGGCGCGGACCGAACCGTGGGGCCAGACGGTCGCCCGGCTGCAGTCCTCCGAGGGGCTCGTCGTGGGACTGTCCTTCGCGCCGTGGCTGCACTGAACAGCCCACACCGGGCGGGCGGACGGACCTGGTCAGGGCGGCGGGCGGGACGCGGGCCGGCCCGCCGGCCTCACCCGGGCGTCCCCGTCGGGGAGGCGGTCGCCGGCTGCGGGACGTCGGCGGCGGCGCGGCCGGACAGTCGCTCCAGGTACCGCGCGGGGACGTCCTCCGCGGCCGGCTGGGCGCGCAGCCCGACGTAGCCGTCCGGGCGGACCAGGTACAGGGCCTCGGCGGTCGCGCCGTAGCGCCGGTGCGTCTCGCCGTCCGGGTCCAGGAGCACCCGCCGCCCGGCCAGTCCGGCGGGCAGCCGACGTCCCCACACCACCACCCACGGGCGGAGGTCGGCGCCGGACCGCCGCTCGACGCCGTCGGCAATCGTGGCGAGCGCGGTGTAGCCGTCGTCGGTGGGGGCCTCGCCGTCGAAGAGCAGGAGGGTGGCGTGCGGGCCGCGGAAGGCGTCGAACAGCCGGGTGGGCTGCCCGGTGGCCGCGTCCTGGAGGGCGCCGTCGGGGGCCCGGTCGCCCGCGTGGACGCCCCGTGCGAAGTGGAGCCGGTCCGCCGCGTCGGCGCGCTCGTCGTCGTGGCCGGGCCTCCACCGGGTGGCGCTCAGCGGAGTGCCGTGCTCCTCCGCCAGGGAGCTCTCCCGGTAGTTCAGGTCCAGCTCGCTGACGCCGCCGAGGATGGCCCGCTGCACGGCCGGCACCCGCAGTGCGGGGGTCAGGACGTGCTCGCGCAGCAAGGTGGTCAGCGGGTCGGCGCCGAAGACCGCCCGGTACCCGAGGTCGCTGCCGCTGAGGACCGCCGCCGCGATCGGCCGGCGCTCCTCCTCGTAGGTGTCGAGGAGGCGGTCGGATGCGCGGCCCCGGACCACCAGCCCCAGCTTCCAGCCGAGGTTGTACGCGTCCTGGATGCCGGTGTTCATCCCCTGTCCGCCGACCGGGCTGTGCAGGTGCGCGGCGTCGCCGGCCACGAACACCCGGCCCACGCGGTAGCGGTCGACCAGCCGCACGTTGCTGTGCCAGGTGGACAGCCAGGTCGGGGAGGAGAGGCGGACGTGCGTCAGCCCGCTGCGCTCGGTGAACAGCCGCTGCAGCAGCTCCAGCGACCCCGGCTCCTCGGTCCCGGCCGGCAGGCTGGCCTGCACCTGCCACGAGCGCAGGCCGCGGAACGGGCTGGCCGCGAGGTACTGCCCGCCGTCGAACCACACGTACCCGCTGTCGGCCGGCTCCAGCCCGTCGACCTCGACGTCGCCGAACAGGAAGCGCTCCTCGCGCGACTCCCCCTCCAGCGCCATCGCCAGCAGCTCCCGGACCCGGCTGTGGCCGCCGTCGCAGCCCACCACCCAGCCGGCCCGGATCGTCTCGCCGGCGCCGTCGGGGGACGTCGCCACGCGGGCGAGGACGCCGTCCTCCTGCTGCTCCAGGTCCACCAGCTCGCGGCCCAACTCGACCGCCCCGCCCAGCTCCGTCAGCCGCTCGCGCAGCACCTCCTCGGTGCGCCACTGCGGGATGAGCACGAGGTTCGGGTGCGGGATGTCGAGCAGCGGGTCGCGGCCGGGCAACCGCAGGTCGACGAGCAGCTCCCGCTGGACGTACCAGCGCACCCGCAGGTCCCGGGACCAGCCGGCCTCGAGCACACGGTCGACGACGCCCAGGTCGTCGAGGACCTCGAGGGTGCGTGGCTGCACGCCCTTGCCGCGCGACTTGAGCTCGGGCTGCGGCAGCCGCTCGACCACCCGGACGGCCAGGCCGCGGCGGCGCAGGTCGCAGGCGAGCGTGAGGCCGGTCGGGCCGGCGCCCACGACGAGGACGTCGACGTCCGGGGACCCGCGTCGCTGCACCAGGACGCCGGTGGGGGACGGTGCTGGTGCCATCGGTACCTCCGGGGGAAGCCGTGAGCAATCCCCGATGGTGAAGCGCAGCCCGGGGCACGGTAAGGGGCGAGGGGCCCGGTCAGGCCGTGGCGGCGATCCTCGCGGCGAGCTTCGGCTGGTCCTTGAGCGGGAGGTGGCCGAGGGCGGGCGCGATCTCGGGCAGCCGGTGCCGTTGCGTCGTCGTCGCCCGGAACAGGAGGCCGACGGTGACGCCGTGGTCGGGACGGGCGACCACCTCGACGGCGTCCCCCGCGCCGACGTCCCCGGTCTCGAGCACCCGCAGGTAGGCGCCGCTGGCCCCGTGGGCGGTGAACCGCCGGACCAGCTTGGGCACGCCCCAGAACCGCTCGAAGTTGGCGCACGGGATGCGGCAGGCGGTCACCTCGAGCAGCGCCGTCCCGACCCGCCACCGCTCACCGAGCACCGCGCCGGTGAGGTCGACACCCGTCGTTCGCAGGTTCTCGCCGAATCGGCCGGCCGGCAGCTCGCGGTCGAGCTCGGCGGACCACCAGTCGGCGTCTTCCTGCGCGTAGGCGTAGACCGCCTGCCCCTCGCCGCCGTGGTATTTGCGGTTGACCTGGACGTCGCCGTCCAGGCCGAGCGGGTGGACGGCGACCCGCCCAGGAACCGGCCGCTTGTCGATGCCGCTCCGGTTGGGACGACGGCCGGGCAGCGGGAGCAGGTCGGAGCCGGAGACGCAGACCGCGTCGAGGCGGCCGCGGGTCACTTCTTGGAGGCGGTGGACTCGTTGGTGGAGAGCGCGGCCACGAAGGCCTCCTGGGGGACCTCGACGCGGCCGACCATCTTCATCCGCTTCTTGCCCTCCTTCTGCTTCTCCAGCAGCTTCCGCTTGCGGGTGATGTCACCGCCGTAGCACTTGGCGAGGACGTCCTTGCGGATGGCGCGGACCGTCTCGCGGGCGATGACCCGGGAGCCGACGGCGGCCTGGATCGGCACCTCGAACTGCTGCCGCGGGATGAGCTCGCGCAGCTTGCCGGCCATCATCACGCCGTAGCTGTAGGCCTTGTCCTTGTGCACGATGGCGCTGAACGCGTCGACGGCCTCGCCCTGCAGCAGGATGTCCACCTTGACCAGCGACGACTCCTGCTCGCCGGCCTCGGCGTAGTCGAGGCTGGCGTAGCCGCGGGTGCGCGACTTCAGCGCGTCGAAGAAGTCGAAGATGATCTCGCCGAGGGGCAGCGTGTAGCGCAGCTCGACCCGCGACTCGCTCAGGTAGTCCATGCCGCCGAGCTGCCCGCGGCGGCTCTGGCAGAGCTCCATGATGGTGCCGGTGTAGTCGCTGGGCGCGATGATCGTCGCGTTGACGATCGGCTCGAAGACCTTGTCGATCTTGCCCTCGGGCCAGTCGCTGGGGTTGGTCACGGTGATCTCCGAGCCGTCCTCCATGACCACCCGGTAGACGACGTTCGGCGCGGTGGAGATGAGGCTGATGCCGGCCTCGCGCTCCAGCCGCTCGCGGACGATCTCCAAGTGCAGCAGGCCGAGGAAGCCGACGCGGAACCCGAACCCGAGTGCGGCGGAGGTCTCCGGCTCGTAGGTCAGCGCGGCGTCGTTCAGCAGCAGCTTGTCCAGCGCCTCGCGCAGCAACGGGTACTCGCTGCCGTCGATCGGGTAGAGGCCGGAGTAGACCATCGGCTTGGGGTCGCTGTAGCCGCCGATCGGCTCGGCGGCCGGCTTGTGCTGCAGCGTGACGGTGTCGCCGACGCGGGACTGCCGGACGTCCTTCACACCGGTGATGAAGTAGCCGACCTCGCCGACGCCGAGGCCGTCGACCGGCTTGGGCTCGGGGGAGATGACGCCGATCTCGAGCAGCTCGTGGACGGCGCCGGTCGACATCATCTTGATGCGCTCGCGGCTGGAGATGCGGCCGTCGACGACCCGCACGTAGGTGATGACGCCGCGGTAGATGTCGTAGACGCTGTCGAAGATCATCGCCCGGGCCGGGGCCTCGGCGTCGCCGACCGGGGCCGGGATCTGCGCGACGATCTGGTCGAGCAGCTCGGGCACGCCCTCGCCGGTCTTGCCGCTGACCCTGAGGACCTCGTCGGGGTCGCAGCCGATGATGTGCGCGATCTCGGCCGCGTACTTCTCGGGCTGGGCCGCGGGCAGGTCGATCTTGTTGAGCACCGGGATGATCGTGAGGTCGTTCTCCAGCGCCAGGTACAGGTTGGCCAGCGTCTGGGCCTCGATCCCCTGCGCGGCGTCGACCAGCAGCACGGCGCCCTCGCACGCGGCCAGCGACCGGGACACCTCGTAGGTGAAGTCGACGTGGCCGGGGGTGTCGATCATGTCGAGGACGTACTCGGTGCCCCCGACCTGCCAGGGCAGGCGCACGTTCTGCGCCTTGATGGTGATGCCGCGTTCGCGCTCGATGTCCATCCGGTCGAGGTACTGGGCACGCATCTGCCGCGCCTCGATGACCCCGGTGACCTCGAGCATCCGGTCGGCCAGCGTCGACTTGCCGTGGTCGATGTGGGCGATGATGCAGAAGTTCCGGATGCGGGCCGGGTCGGTGGAGGCGGGAGTCGTCACAGTGCCCCCATCGTCCCACGGCAGCGGGACCGGTGAGGCGATTGCCTGCCAGGCGGCGCTCGCCGACAGTGCTGCCACGACCCCTGCGGGCAGCCCCCGCCTGCCCTACCCGGACCTGCCCGCCCCGCTGCGCGCGGACGTCGAGGCGGCGCTCGGCTCGCCCGTGGTCACCGTGACCGGCTGCACCGGGGGCTTCTCCCCTGGGACCGCGGCCGTGCTGACCTGCGCCGACGGGACGCGGGCCTTCTGCAAGGCGGTCGGCACGCCGCTGAACCCGGACACCCCCGACCTGCACCGGACCGAGGCCAGGGTTGCCGCGGCGCTGCCGCCGGACCTCCCCGCACCGCGGCTGCGCTGGTGGACCGAGCGGGACGTCGGCGGCGACGTCTGGGTGGCGCTGCTGTTCGACGCGGTGCCCGGGGAGCCGCCGGCCCTGCCGTGGACACCGGCGGCCGCGGCGCGGGTCGTGCCGGTCCTCACCGACCTGGCCCGGGCCGCCACCCCGTGCCCGGTGCCGGGGCTGCCGTCCGTCCCCGACCGGCTCGCCGGTCAGCTGACCGCGTGGCGCGCGCTGGCCGCACGGCCGCCCGCCGATCTGGATCCCTGGGAGCGCGGGCACCTCGACCGGCTGGCGGCCGTGTCCGGCCGGCTGACCGCCTCGGGCGGGCTGTCCGGGGAGACGCTGGTCCACCTCGACGTGCGCGCCGACAACCTGCTGGTCACCGCGGACGGCACCGTGTCCCTCGTCGACTGGCCGTGGGCGGCCCGCGGTGCAGCGTGGGTGGACACCGTGCTGTTCGCCCTGGACCTCGCGGTGCACGGCGGTGTGGACCCGGAGCTGCTGGTGGCGGACTCCCCGGTCGTGGCGGCAGCCGATCCCGCCGACGTGACCGACCTGCTGCTCGCGCTGACCGGGACCTGGGCGCAGGAGATGCGGCGGCCACCGCTGCCCGGGCTGCCGACCGTGCGGGACTTCCAGCGCCGGTTCCACGATGCCGCCCTGGCCTGGGCACGGCAGCGGGTGGACGCCGGCCTCGCCCGGCCGCTGTGACCTGCGCGGCCGGACCGACCGCGGGTTGGGGCGGGCCGACGACGCTGGTATCTTGGCAGACCGGTCCGCTGACGCACGCCGTCCGGACGCACTGTCCAGAAGCACCCCCTCCGAGAGACACCCGAGGCTCACGCGTGGCGAACATCAAGTCCCAGATCAAGCGGAACAAGACGAACGAGAAGGCGCGCCAGCGCAACGTCGCCGTCAAGTCCGCCCTGAAGACGGCCGTCCGCCGCTTCCGCGCGGCCGCTGCCACCGGGGACGCCGCGGCCGCGACGACCGCGCTGCAGACCGCCAGCAAGGCGCTGGACAAGGCCGCCAGCAAGGGCGTCATCCACAAGAACCAGGCCGCGAACCGCAAGTCGGGCATGGCCAAGCAGCTGTCGGGCCTCTCCAGCTGACCTCCGGCCGCGTCCGCGCGGCCGTCCGACGAGCCCCCTCCCCCTGCGGGACGGGGGCTCGTCGCGTTCCGGTGGGGTCTGTGGGCCTCCTGCACGAGTCCCGCACGCCCCGTCCGGAGGCTCAGGCGCCGTCCCGGGTCCCGCCCCGAGGTGGCGAGGGGTGAGGGGGACGGGGTCCTCCGACGAGCGGTGGGGGGCAGAGGGGTCCTCTCTCAGCCGCGGACGCCGCGGCCGGTCTCCCGGCGGATGGTGACGATCCGCCGGATCGCCCGTTCCAGCGCGTAGTCGGCGCTCGCCGCGGCGCCCTTGACGTCGGCGTTGAGCTCGGCGGCCACGCCGATCGCCTGCTGCAGGCCGTCGATGCTCCAGCCGCGCGCCTGCGACTGCGCCCGCTTGACCTTCCACGGCGGCATCTTCAGCGTGCGGGCGAGGTCGCCGGGGTTGGAGCTGCGCACCGAGGAGACGCGGGCTGCCGTCCGCACCCCGTCGGCGATGGCGTCGGCGATGAGGACGTGCGCGACGCCGCGCTGCAGGGCCCACCGCAGCATCTCCAGCGAGCCCTGCCGGTCGCCGACCAGCACCCGCTCGGCGACGGTGAAGCCGGTGACCTCGGCCTGCCCGCGGTGGAACCGCGCGACGGCGTCGGCGTCGACCGTGCCGCCGAAGTCCGAGACCAGCTGCGTGGCGGCCGACGAGAGCTGCCGCAGGTCCGCGCCGATCGCCTCGACCAGCGCCGAGGCGGCGTCCGGGGTGATCCGGCCGCCCACCGAGCGCACCTCGTTGCGCACGAAGCCGATCCGGTCCCCCACCGAACTGATCCGGGGGCAGTCGTCGACGGCAGCTCCCGCGGCGGTGAACGCCTTGACCAGCGCCTCGTTGCGCTTGCCGCCGGAGTGGACGATGACCAGCGTCAGGTCCGGGTCGGGGTCCTTCGTGTAGCCGGTGAGCGCCTCGACGAGGGCTCCGGCGGCCTCGTGCACACCGGTGACGACGACCAGCCGGTGCGCGCCGAACAGCGAGGGCGCCAGGACGTCGGCCAGCTGGCCGACGGGCAGCCCCTGCGCCGGCAGGTCGTGCAGCTCGGCGTCAGGGTGGTTCTCGAGCACGGCTGCCCGCACGGCGGAGACCGCGCGCGAGCGCAGCAGCTCCTCCTCCCCCACCACGGCGCGCAGGCGGGAGGTCGGTGCGGGGGGTGCTGCGGCCACACCGGCATGGTGTCACGCAGGACCGACGCTCCCGCCGTCCCGCGCGGACGGCCACGTGCCCGCCGACCGCAGTCTCCGGGGACCGCTCCACCGCTGCGCCGGTTACCGCTGTGCCGGCCGTCGCTGTGCCGGCCGTCGCTGTACCGGACGCCGCGGCGCCGTCGTCCGGCCCGCGGACGGCCGCCCCCCACGCGTCGGCGTCGCCCACGACGGCCAGGTCGCCCTCCCGGTCGGTGCGGTGCACCCGCACGCCCTGCTGGGCCAGCCAGGACAGCACCCGGGCGGTCGGGTGCCCGTAGGTGTTGTCCGCGCCCACCGAGACCAGCGCGACCCGTGCTCCTGTGGCGGCGAAGAAGCCGCGGTCGGCGTCGGCGCTGCCGTGGTGCGGCACCTTGAGCACGTCGGCCCGCAGGTCGACGCCGCGGGCGAGGATCCGGGCCTCCATCGCGCCGCCGAGGTCGCCGGTGAGCAGCACCCGGATCCCGCGTTGGGTCACCCGGACCACCAGCGACAGGTCGTTGGCCGGGACCGCGGCCGTCGCGACCTCCGGCGGCGGGGCGAGCACCTCGACGGTGGCCGTCCCGACCGTCCGTCGGTCGCCGGGGACCAGCACCGCGCGCTCGGCCCCGGCCCGCCGCACCGTCGCGTCCAGGACGCCGGCCCGGTCCTCGGCGGGCGAGAGCGTGCCGGTGGCGATGACGCCGACGTCCCGCCCGGACAGCGCTCCGGCCAGCCCCCCGACGTGGTCGGCGTCGAGGTGGGTGACCAGCACCAGGGGCAGCGTGTCGACGCCCAGCCGGTCCAGGCAGCGGTCGACCGGACCGACGTCGGGCCCGGCGTCCACGAGCACCGCCTCCCCCGGCGCGGTCGGGACCACCAGCGCGTCGCCCTGACCGACGTCGCAGGCGACGAGGACCGTCCGCTCGGGCGGCCAGCCGCGGGTGACCTGCCGCAGCGGCCAGCCGAGCACCACGACGCCGACGAGCGCGGCGAGGGCCAGCGGCCGGGCGCGGGGGAAGCGCCACAGCAGCCAGCCGCACACCAGGAGCAGCACCGTCAGCAGCACCGCGCCGCGGGTGCCCGCCGGCCAGCCGGTGGCACCTTCGGGCAGCGCCGCCGCCCGCTGCGCCACGACGACCAGCCACCGCGCCGGCCACCCGGCCACCCACACCAGCGCCTCACCCAACGGCGGCACCACCGGGAGCGCGAGCGCAGCCAGCAGGCCGAGCACGGTGGCCGGGGCGACGGCCGGCGCGGCGAGCAGGTTGGCCGGCAGCGACACCGGGCTCACCAGCCCGGAGAGCCCGGCCACCAGCGGCGCGGTGGCCAGCCCGGCAGCGGCGGCGACCGCGACCGCGTCGGCCAGGACCGGCGGCCAGCCGCGGGCGCGCAGCCGCCGGGACCAGCCCGGCGCCAGCAGCACGATGGCGGCGGTGGCCGCCACCGAGAGCGCGAAGCCGGCGTCCCGGGCGAGACCGGGGTCGACCAGCAGCAGCACGACGACGGCGGCACCGAGGGCCGGCAGCGCCGCGCGGGACCGCCCGGTGGCCAGCGCCAGCAGGGTCACCGCGCCCATGGCCGCCGCCCGGACCACGCTGGCGCTGGGCCGGGCGAGCACCACGAACCCCGCCAGCGCGAGGACCGCGACCAGCGCCTGCACCCGCCGGTCGACCGCCCGGCGTCGCAGCGGCGCCAGCACCCCCGCCAGCACGATCGCCACGTTCGCGCCCGACACGGCCGTCAGGTGCGCCAGACCCGCCCGCCGGAAGTCCTCGACGAGCACCGGGTCCATCGCCTGCGTGTCCCCGACGACCAGGCCCGGCAGCAGCCCGCCCGCCTGCGGCCCGAGGAGGCGGACGGCGGCCTCGCGCAGCCCCTCCCGCAGTCCTCCGGCGGCCCGCTGCCACGCCGAGGGCTCCCCGACCGGCACCGGCGGCGCCCGCGCCGACAGCCACGCGACCAGGCCCTCCTCCGCGGCAGCCGGGGCGGCCGCCGCCCGGACCCGGACCACCTGGCCCGGGAGCAGGCCGCGCCACTCGTCGGCCGGGCCGAAGAGGACCACGGCGTCGTCCAGCGAGGTGTGCGTTGCGCCGTCCACCAGCGCGGTGACGGTGGCCTGGACGACGGCCCGAGGCGGTCCCACGCCGCGCACCGCCGTCGGGTCGGCGTCGAGCTCCAGGACCAGCTCGACCGTCCGCCGTCCTTCGGCCACTCCGGCGAGCGGGGAGGCCTCCCGGGCCGACTCCCGCACCGCCGCCGTGGCCGCGGTGACCGCGAGCGCCGCCAGGACGCCCAGCAGCACGACCGCCGCCGGCGCCCGGCTGCGCTGGGACACCGCGACCGCGGCCAGGACGGCTCCCGCCGCCACCCCGGCCAGCAGCGGGACGGGCAGCAACGGGGCGGCGAGGGTGCCGGTCCAGACCGTCGCCGCCGCGGGCGCGAGCCGCAGGTCCAGCCACGACCAGCGCTCGATCCTCACACGGCCACCAGCTCGGCGAGCTCGGCGTAGGTGGCCGGGCCGATGCCGGGGACGTCGTCGAGCTGCTCCACGCTCCGGAAGGGCCCGTTGCGCTCGCGGTGCTCGACGATCCGCTGGGCCAGCACCGGACCGATGCCCGGCAGCGCGTCGAGGTCCGCGGCCGTGGCGGCGTTGAGGTCCACCGGCCCGGCTCCGCCGGCTGCGCCCGCCCCGCCGGGAGCGGCGCCGCCGGCCACCTCCGCGCCGGGGACCCCGACCGCCACCTGCTGGCCGTCGGAGACGACCGCGGCCAGGTTGACCGAGGCCGGATCGGCGTCGGGGAGCAGACCACCGGCGGCCGCCACCGCGTCGGCCACCCGTGCTCCTTGCGGAAGCGTGACCAGGCCGGGCCGGGCCACGAGGCCGACCACCGAGACGACCACCGTGGCCGCGGACTCTGCGGCGACCCCCACCGACGGTGTCGCCGCGGGCTCCGTCTCCGCGGGCGGTCCGGCCGGGACCGGCTCGACCGGTGCGGGCTGCACCTGCGGACGGTCCAGCCACGTGCCGCCGGCCACGAGGAGCGCGGCGAGCAGGCCGGCGACCCACAGCGACCAGGCGGCGCGGCGGCCGGGGGCCAGCCGGACGGCGCTGCCCGGAGTGCGGTGCCGGCCGACGCCGGCGGGCAGCCCGTCCGCCGGCTCCGCGGCTCCGGGCTGCGGCTCCTCCCGCTCGGGGTGGAGGTCGTCGGTGCCGGGGTCGTCGTTGGGCACCCAGCCGGGCGGACGGCTCTCCTGCAGCAGGGCCCGCAGCCGTTGCCGGATCAGGTCGGCGTCGTCGCTGCGGCGGGGAGGGAGGCGCACCGGCGCGACGCTAGGGAGCGACGCCCCCGATCGGCCGTGTCGCCGACGACCTGTGGACGGCCCCGGCCGCTGTGGACACCGGAGGCCGGTGCGGGAGCGGGACGGGCAGGCTGCACGGGTGCCTGCCCACCCGTGCCCGCTACCCGTCCTCCGCCTCCTGCGGACGGTCCTGCTGCGTGGGCACCGGCGGCGCCCCGGCCGGTGCCACGACGAGGCCCACCGCGCCCGGCCCCACATGGGCGCCGATCGCCGCGCCCAGCTCGCTGACGTAGAGCTCGCGCAGGCCCGGCAGCCGCTCCTCGAGGTCGGCGGCCAGCTTCTCGGCCCGCTCCGGTGCGGCCAGGTGGTGGACGGCGACCATGACCGGACGGCCGGCCGCGGCCTCGACCCCGCGCTGCACCAGGCGGACCAGGGCCCGGGCCGTCGTGCGCACCTTCTCCAGCGGCACCACCCGGCCGTCGGCGACGTGCAGCACCGGCTTGACCGACAGCGCGGTGCCGATCATCGAGGCGGCGTGCCCGATGCGCCCGCCCCGGCGCAGGTGCTCGAGGGTGTCGACGACGAACAGCGTGCGGGTAGCGGCGGCGGTGTCCCGGGCGGCCGCGGCCACGGCGCCCATGCCCTCGCCCCGCGCCGCTGCGCGGGCCGCCGCCAGCACCGCGAAACCGTTGCCCATCGCCGCCGAGCGGGAGTCGACGACCGTCACGACGTGCTCACCGACCTGCGCGGCGGCCAGCCGAGCGGCATCGACCGTGCCGGAGAGCTCGGCGGAGAGGTGCACCGAGACGATCCGGTCGGCCCCGGCGTCCAGGCGCCGGCGGTAGGCGGCCACGAAGTCGCCGGGGGTCGGCCGGGAGGTCGAGACGCGCTGGCCCCGGGCGGTGAGCGCACGGGCGACGTCTGCCGGCCCGATGTCGGCTCCCTCGCGGCCGGAGTGACCGGCCATGACGACGTAGAGCGGGACGACCTCGACCGCGTACTGCTCCAGCAGGCGGGCAGGCAGGTAAGCCGAGGAGTCGGTGACCACGGCGACGGACACCCGGCGAGGCTAGCCCGCACCCTCCCGCGGCCCACCGGCCACGGCGGGGATCACAGGGCGTCGGCGTCCTGGGGAGGGCCCGGTGCCCCCTCCTCGGGGCTGGCCCCGGCGTCGGGGTGCCGGGCGTCCGGCTGCGGCGCGGGGACCGGTCCGTCGGGCAGCTCCGGCGCCGTCGTGTTGTGCCGGAGCAGCCGCCACCGGCCGCGCTGCTGCGCCAGCTCGCTCCACGCGCAGTTGGCCAGGGGGCCCAGCACCCGGCGGTGCTCGGGTCCGAGTCCGAGCAGTGCCTCGATCAGCCGCGCGGAGGTCCCCCCGTGGGTGACGAGGACGGCCGCCGGCGCCTCGGGCAGGTCGCGCAGCGCGGCCAGCGCCCGCGCCGGGACGTCGGCGGAGTCCTCACCGCCGCGCCCGGCGATGGGCCGTCCGGCCAGCCAGTCGGCGTACTGGTCCGGGTGGCGCTCGGCGACCTCCTCACGGGTGAGCCCCTCCCAGGAGCCCATGCCGACCTCGCGCAGCCGGGGGTCCAGGCGCAGCGGCACCCCGAGCACGTCGGTGAGCGCCACCGCGGTCTCGGCGGCCCGGCCGAGGTCGCTGGAGAGGACGAGCGTGCCCTCGGGCAGCGGCGCGGCGACGTGCGGGGCGGCCTGCCGCGCCTGGCGGCGGCCCACCTCGTCCAGTGGCGGGTCCAGCTGTCCCTGGAAGCGGCCCGCGGCGTTCCACTCGGTGCGCCCGTGCCGCCAGAGGACCAGCCGCGGCACCGGCAGCACCGGGGCGTCGCTCACCGGCCGGCCGCCTCCGGCGCCGACGGGTCCTCGTCCTGCAGCGGGCCGCCGCCCGCCGTGGCCCCGTCCCCCGGGGCGGGGGCGAGCGGCGTCGGGTCGGCGCTCGCCGGGTCGATGTCGTCAGCCGAGAGCGTCGCGGTGCCGGGCGCCGCCGCGTCGCCCTGCGGCGCGGCGCGGTCGACGAACGGGATGGTCGGGCAGTCCTTCCACAGCCGCTCGAGCGCGTAGTAGGCACGCTCCTCGGCGTGCTGCACGTGGACGACGACGTCGACGAAGTCCAGCAGCACCCAGCGCGACTCGGCCACGCCCTCCCGGCGGACCGGCTTGACGCCGTGCTGCCGCAGCCGCTCCTCGACCTCGTCGACGATGGCCTGCACCTGGCGCTCGTTCGGCGCGGACGCCAGCACGAAGGCGTCGGTGATGGCCAGCCGCTCGCTGACGTCGACGATGGCGACGTCGGTCGCCAGCTTGTCGGCGGCGGCCTGGGCGGCGAGCAGTGCGGTCTCCCGCGCCTCGGACGAGGCGGTCATCGGGGTACCTCCTGGAAATCGGTGGTCGGTGGTTCGGGAGACGGGCCCTCGGTGCCGGGAGCCGTCGCTCGGGGCCGGGAGTGGGTGGGGCGGTCACCGGACGGCGAGGCGTCCCCGGCGCCGCCGCGGTGGGCGATGCCCTCGCGCGCGACGGCGCGGGCACCGGCGGCCGATCGGTACAGGCCGCGCTTCTCGATGTACTGCACGACGCCGTCGGGGACCAGGTACCAGACGGGCATCCCCCGGCCGACCCGGTCGCGGCAGTCGCTGGAGCTGATCGCCAGCGCCGGCACCTCGACCAGGCTGACCGCGCCCGCCGGCAGGTGGGCGGCGCCCAGGTCGAAGCCGGGGCGGGTGACGCCGATGAAGTGCGCCAGCGCGAAGCAGGCGGCGCTGTCGCGCCAGGTGAGGATCTGCGAGAGGGCGTCGGCGCCGGTGATGAAGAACAGTTCGTCGTCGGGCCGCTGCCGCTGCAGGTCGGTGAGCGTGTCGATGGTGTAGGTCGGACCGCCGCGGTCGACGTCGACCCGGCTCACCGAGAACCGTGGGTTGGAGGCGGTGGCGATGACGGTCATGAGGTAGCGGTCCTCGGCCGGGGCGACGTCGCGGTCGCTCTTCTGCCACGGCTGACCGGTGGGCACGAAGACCACCTCGTCCAGGCCAAAGAGGACCGCGACCTCGCTCGCGGCCACGAGGTGCCCGTGGTGGACGGGGTCGAACGTCCCGCCCATCACCCCGACCCGCCGACCTGCCACCGATCGAGCGTATCCGGGTGGGGCGGGCACCGACGCCCAGCCCGGTGACGTGCTGGAACGGTCACCCTTCAGGGGCCCGCTGGCCTCCCTGCAGGGTCCCGCCGCGAACCTGCGAGTGGCGGGGGCAGGGAGGTCCTCTTACGAGGCGTGGGGGAAGGGTGGTCCTCTCTCAGAGCGTGGTGACGAAGTCCGCGAGCTGGGCGGCGTTGCGGCACTCGACCATGTCGACCACCTCGCCGTAGCGGTCGGCCGCCGAGTCCCCGCTGCCCCACAGCCGGCGCGGCTCGGGGTTGAGCCAGTGCGCCGACCGGGCGCGGCCGACCAGGTCGGTCAGCACCGGCAGCCCCGGTGGGCGGTAGTTGGTGCGGCCGTCCCCGAGCACGAGCAGCGACGTCTTCGGCCCGACCGCCGAGGGCCAGCGGTCGGCGAAGACCTCGAACGCCGTCCCGTAGTCACTGTGCCCGTCGAAGGCGACGACGTCGGCCTCGCGCCCGATCCGCGCGACCGCGTCGGCGACGTCGGCACCGGGGCGGAAGAAGCGGGTCACCTCGTCGGTCGAGTCGACGAAGGCGAACGCCCGGACACCGGAGAAGTGCTCGCGCAACGCCTGGGTCAGCATCAGCGTGAAGTGGCTGAACCCCGCCACCGAGCCGCTGACGTCGCAGAGCACCACCAGCTCGGGCTTGTGCACCTTCCGCGGCCGGTGGTGGGTCACCACGGGCACGCCGCCGGTGCCCAGCGACGCCCGGACGGTCCTGCGGAAGTCCAGCCGGCCCTCCCGGCCCAGCCGCCGTCGCGCCGACAGCCGCACGGCCAGCCGCCGCGCCAGCGGTGCGACGGTCCGCCGCAGCTCGGCCAGGTCCGCGGCCTGCGCGCGCAGGAAGTCGACCTGGTCGGCCAGCGGGCGGACGGCGTTCCTCGCCACCTTGTCCCGGCCGCGCTCGGCCGCCGTCCGCCGCCGGACCTCGGCCTCCACAGCGGCGCGGAACGCGGCCAGCCGCTCGCGGACCGTCTGGCGGGCCACCCGCTCCGCGAGCCCGCCGCGCTCACCGTCCCCGAGCAGGCCCGCCAGCAGCTGGGCGACCAGGGTGTCCGGCGAGAGCGCCCGCATCACGCGGTAGCTGAAGAAGGACTGGCCCGAGGGCGACGGCGCCGTGCGGCCCAGCTGGTCGACGGCCTCGCGGGCGAGGCGGCGCAGCGCCTCCTCGTCGCCGTCGAGCAGCAGCCGGGACAGCTCCTCGCGCATCAGCTGGGCCAGGTCGGTGCCGTCGGGCAGGTCGAGCGTCGACTCCCCTGTCTCCCTCGGCGCCCCGCCGGGCTCGTCGTCGACCGCGGGCACCGCCGGCCGGTCGGACAACGGCCACCACAGGTCGAACAGCACGTCGTAGGCCGGCCGCTGCGCCGCCCGCTGCAGCAGCACCGCCGCCAGCCCGTGCCGCAGCTGCTCGCGGTCGAGCAGGTCGACCACGGTGAGGATCTCGGCGGCGTCGACGGCCTGGCTGATGCCGACCGGGATGCCGGCCTCGCGCACCGCCCGGACGAAGCCGTCGAGGTGGCCCGCGAGCCCGCCGTGCCCGGCGGGCCCGCCGGACCCGGCAGCCGGAGCCGTCATCAGTTCAGCCGCAGCTCGGCCGCGGCCCGGTCCTGGTCGCTGGCGTGCTTGAGCACCACGCCGAGGGTCGACCGCACGGCGTCCTCGTCGAGGGTGTCCAGGCCCAGCTCGAGCAGCGTCTGCGCCCAGTCGAGCGTCTCGGAGATCGACGGCGACTTCTTCAGCTCCAGCGCGCGCAGCGCCCGCACGGTGCGCACCAGCTGCTCGGCCAGGCCGGGCGCGAGGTCGGGCACGCGGGAGAGCACGATCTCCCGCTCCCGCTCGGCCGACGGGTAGTCCAGCGCCAGGTACAGGCAGCGCCGCTTGAGCGCCTCGGACAGCTCCCGGGTGGCGTTCGAGGTCAGCACCACCATCGGCCGGCGCACCGCGGTGACCGTGCCCAGCTCGGGGATGGTCACCTGGAAGTCGGACAGGACCTCCAGCAGCAACCCCTCGACCTCGACATCGGCCTTGTCGGTCTCGTCGACCAGCAGCACGGTCGGCTCGCTGCGCCGGATCGCGGTCAGCAGCGGCCGGGAGAGCAGGAACTCCTCGCCGAAGATGTCGTCGTGGACGGTGGCCCAGTCCGCGCCGCCACCGTCACCCGAGCTGCCCTGCGCCGCCTGGATGCGCAACAGCTGCTTCTTGTAGTTCCACTCGTAGAGCGCCCGCGCCTCGTCGAGACCCTCGTAGCACTGCAGCCGGATCAGCTCCGACCCGGTGGCCGTCGCCAGCGCCTTGGCCAGCTCGGTCTTGCCGGTGCCCGCCGGCCCCTCGACCAGCAGCGGCTTGCCCAGCCGGTCGGCGAGGAAGACCGTCGTCGCGATCTGCGCGTCGGGCAGGTAGCCGGCCGCCGCCAGCCGCTTGCCGACGTCGGAGACCGAGGAGAACTGCGGGGACTGCGACGGCGGGCGGGGCATGCGGCTCCTCGAGGGCGGGGGCGGCTCAGCGGGTGTGGCCGTTCCCGGTGACGACGTAGGTGGTGGAGGTCAGCTCCGGCAACCCCAGCGGACCGCGGGCGTGCAGCTTCTGCGTGGAGATGCCGATCTCGGCGCCGAAGCCGAACTCGCCGCCGTCGGTGAACCGGGTCGAAGCGTTGACCAGCACCGCGGCGGCGTCCACCCCGGCGGTGAAGTCGGCGATGGCGCGCGCGGAGTCGGCGACGATCGCCTCGGAGTGCCCGCTCCCCCACCGCTCGATGTGGTCCAGCGCCTGCGGCAGGTCGTCGACGACGCGCACGGCCATGTCCATCGACAGGTACTCGGTGGCCCAGTCCTCGTCGGTCGCGGGGACGACGGCGTCGTGCGCGGCCCGGGCTGCATCGTCCCCGTGCAGCGTCACGCCGGCGTCGGCCAGCGCAGACAGCAGCCGCGGCAGGAACGCCACGTCGCGGTGCACCAGCAGCGTCTCGGCGGAGTTGCAGACGCTCACCCGGTGCGTCTTGGCGTTGAGCACGATCGCCTCCGCGGTCGCGGGGTCGGCCGAGGCGTCGACGTAGACGTGGCAGTTGCCCTCGCCGGTCTCGATGACCGGCACCCGCGCCTCGCGCACCACCCGCTGGATCAGCGACGCCCCGCCGCGCGGGATCACCACGTCGACCAGGCCGCGGGCGTTGAGCAGCTCGCCCACCGACGCGCGGTCGGCAGGCAGCAGCTCGACCGAACCGGCGGGCAGCCCGGCCTTCTCCGCGGCCTCGGTGAGGACGGCGACCAGCGCGGTGTTCGTCCGGAACGCCGAGGCCGAGCCGCGCAGCAGCGCCGCGTTGCCGCTCTTGAGGCAGAGACCCGCGGCGTCGACGGTCACGTTGGGCCGGGCCTCGTAGACGATCCCGACCACGCCGAGGGGCACGCGCACCTGGCGCAGCTGCAGCCCGTTGGGCAGCGTCGAGCCGCGGACGACGTCGCCGACCGGGTCGGGCAGCGCGATCAGCTGGCGCAGCGCGTCGGCCACCCCCGCGATGCGGCCGGCGTCGAGTCGCAGCCGGTCGAGGACCGAGGCCGGGGTGCCGTCGGCCGCGGCCGCCTCGACGTCGGCGGCGTTGGCGGCGAGCACCTCGTCGGCGCGTTCCACCAGCGCGTCGGCCATGGCGCGCAGCGCGCCGTCCTTGGTGTCGGTGGGCAGGGTGCGCAGCACCCGGGCGGCGGCGCGGGCGCGCAGCGCCGCGGCCCCGATCAGCGGCAGGCCGGAGACGTCGGACACGTCCGGGAGCCTACGCGGGCGGGCGAGGGGTCCGACCCGCCCCGACCGCAGGCGCATCTGTGAGAATGATTCCCATGAACGCTTGGACGACGCGTGCCGTGACCGCATCGGCCGCCGCCCTCGCGCTGGCCGGCTGCGGGAGCTCCGAGGGCGCCGCGGCAGACGGCGGCGACGGGCTCACCGTCGTCGCCGGCTTCTACCCGCTGGAGTGGGCGGCGCAGCGGGTCGCCGGCGACCGGGCCGACGTCTCCTCGCTCACCCCGGCGGGCGCCGAGGCCCACGACCTCGAGCTCGCACCGCAGGACGTCGCCGCGGTCGCCGAGGCCGACCTGCTCGTCTACCTCGAGGGCTTCCAGCCGGCGCTCGACGAGGCGGCGCAGAACGAGGCCGGCGACACGGCGTGGGACGCCGGCCGGGCCGCCGACCTCACGCGGATCGCCGACGAGCACGCCCACGAGGGTGAGACCGCCGAGGAGCACGCGGAGCACGCCGAGGAGGGCGAGGCCACCGACCCGCACTTCTGGCTCGACCCGGTCCGGCTGGCCTCGGTCGGCGACGCGCTCGCCGAGCGGCTGGCCGAGGCCGACCCCGACGGCGCGGCCACCTACGAGCAGAACGCCGCGGCACTCCGCACCGACCTGGAGGCGCTGGACGCCGAGATGCAGGCGGGCCTGGCCGGCTGCGCGGTGGACACCCTGGTCACCGGCCACGACGCCTTCGGCTACCTCGGCGACCGGTACGGTCTCGAGGTGGTCGGCATCAGCGGGCTCAGCCCCTCCGCCGAGCCCAGCCCGGCCGCCCAGGCCGAGATCTCCGAGCTGGTCCGGGAGCGCGGCGTGACCACCGTCTACACCGAGACCCTCGTCGACCCGGCCGTCGCCGAGACGGTCGCGACCGAGGCCGGCGTGCGCACCGCCGTCCTGGACCCGCTCGAGGGGCTCACCGACGAGTCGGCCGGCAGCGACTACCTCGAGGTCATGCGCGCCAACCTGGCCACGCTGCAGGAGGGGCAGTCCTGCTCATGACCGCCGTGCGGCTGCGGGAGGCCCGCATCGGCTACGGCGACGTCGCCGTCGTCGAGGGCGTCGACCTCACCGTGGCCGACGGCGAGGCGGTCGCCGTCCTCGGGTCCAACGGGTCGGGCAAGACCACCCTCGCGCGCGGGCTGCTGGGCCTGGCCACGGTGCTGGGCGGCGAGGTGGAGGTCCTCGGCGCCCCCGTGGGGCGGCTCCGTCGTCCCCCGCCCGCCCAACGCGGCCGGATCGGCTACGTGCCGCAGCGGCACACGGTGAGCGGCGCGGTCCCGGCGACGGTGCGCGAGGTCGTCGGCGTCGGCCGGCTGGCCCGCCTGGGCCCCTTCGGCCGGCTGCGCCCGGCCGACCGGTCGGCGGTGCAGGACGCCGTGGCCGCGGTGGGGCTGGCCGACCGGCTGGGCGACCCGGTCGCCTCGCTCTCGGGCGGGCAGCAGCGCCGGGTGCTGGTCGCCCGCGCGCTGGCCGCCGAGCCGGAGCTGCTGGTCATGGACGAGCCGACCGCCGGGGTGGACGCCGCCAGCCAGGACGCGCTGGCCGCCGTCCTCGCCGACGTGTCGGCCACCGGGACGACCCTGCTGGTCGTGACGCACGAGACGGCCGCGCTGGCCGGCGTCCTCACCCGTGCCGTCGTCGTCGACCACGGGCGGATCGCCTACGACGGGCCGCTGGCCGGGGCCGGGTCCACCGACGACGGGCACCACCACCCGGAGGGCACGGGGCTGCCGCCGGCGCGCGGGTACCGCCAGGACCAGCCCCGGGTGACGACGGACGGGGGGCGCTGAGGTGGAGGTCCTCGAGTACGGCTTCATGCAGCGGGCACTGCTGGCCTCGCTGATGGTCGGGCTCGTCGCGCCGGCGGTCGGCGTCTTCCTCGTGCAGCGCCGGCTCTCCCTGCTCGGCGACGGGCTCGGGCACGTGGCGCTCACCGGCGTCGCGATCGGCGTCCTCACCTCCACCGCACCGGTCGGGACGGCGCTCATGGCGGCCGTGCTCGGCGCGGTCCTCATCGAGCTGGTCCGCGCCCGCGGCCGCACCAGCGGCGACGTCGCGCTCGCCGTCCTCTTCTACGGCGGCATCGCCGGCGGCGTCGTGCTGCTCAGCCTCGCCCCGCGCGGGCAGGCCACGAACCTCGAGGCCTACCTGTTCGGGGCCATCACCACCACGACGACCGCCGACGTCGCGGTCTTCGGCGCCATCACCGTCGTCGTGCTCGGCGTCGTGGGGCTGCTCGGCAGCCGGCTGTACGCGGTCAGCGACGACGAGGAGTACGCCCGCGCGGTGGGCCTGCCGGTCCTGGCGCTCAACGTCGTCCTCGCCGCCCTGGTCGCGGCGACCGTCGTGCTGTCCATGCGGGTGGTCGGCCTGCTGCTGATCAGCGCGCTGATGATCGTGCCGAGCGCGGTCGCCCAGCAGCTGGCCCGCAGCTTCCGCCAGACGGTGTACCTGGCCTGCGCCATCGGCCTGGTCACCAGCGTGGCCGGCACGACCGCCTCCTATTACGCCGGCACCCCGTCCGGCGGCACGATCGTGCTGCTGGCGATCGCGCTGTTCCTGCTGGCCACCACGGCGGTCGCGGTGCGCGAGGCGACCGCCCGCCGCAGGCACCGGCGCCGCGCGGAGGTGCACGCCGCGCACCCGCACGAGCACGGCGCGGGCTGCGGCCACCCGGCGGTCCTCCACGGCGACCACGTCGACTACGACCACGACGGCCACCTGCACGCCCCGCACCGCACCGGCGCGGGGGTGCACTACGACGAGCACGGCGAGCACGCACCGCCGGCGGGGACAGGTGGCAGGGCATGACCGAGGGCCCCCGCCGCCAGACCCGGCAGCGCAGCGCCGTCCTGGCCCTGCTCGACGACCAGGACGGCTTCCGCACCGCCCAGGACCTGCACGCGCTGCTGCGCGAGCGCGGGGACGCGGTCGGGCTCGCGACGGTCTACCGGGCGCTGCAGGCCCTGCTGGACGACGGCCTCGTCGACGTGCTGCGCACCGAGGGCGAGGCCGCGTACCGGCGCTGTTCGCCGGTGCACCACCACCACCTGGTGTGCCGCTCCTGCGGGCGCACCGTCGAGGTGGCCGACCCGCCGGTCGAGCGCTGGGCCGCCCGCGTCGCCGCCGAGCACGGCTTCGCCGACGTCCAGCACCAGCTCGAGGTCTTCGGCACCTGCGCGGCCTGCGCCGCCCGCTGAGCGGGAGGGTCACCACACGGTGCGGATGGCGGGGAACTCGACGAGCGCGGCGTCACTCGTGACGACGGGGAGGGACTCCAGCACCGCCTGCGCGACGATCACCCGGTCGAACGGGTCGCGGTGGGACCACTGCAGCGTGCCGGCGGTGAGCGCGTGGTGCCCGGTGATGGGCAGCTCTTGGGCCCGCAGCCTGGCGAGGTGCTCCCGGTAACCGCTGACCACTGCCGCCGCGCCCGCCAGCTTGCCCAGCCTGTGCTTCGTAGCGATCTCCCAGGCACTGGCCGCGGAGACGTACACGGTGGTCTCCGGCGCCTGCACGGTCGCGAGGGTCGCTGCGGGGATGCGTTCCGGATTCACCAGGACCCACAGCAGGGCGTGGGTGTCGAGCAGGAGCGAGGTCACTCCCACCGGGCCAGTTCGTCGTCCGGCAGCGGCTCGGAGAAGGCCTCGGGGACGTCCCCCGCCACGAAGCCGACGGGGCGGGGTGCGGGCTCGTCGACCGGCACCAGGCGCACCACCGGCCGGCCGCCCCGGGCGATGACGACCTCCTCGCCGCGCTCGGCGGCCGCGAGCAGCTGGGACAGCCGTGTCTTGGCCTCTTGCACGTTCACGTGGGTCATGGCCCTCACAGTAAGGCCTGCCAGCCAGGTTGACCAGGTCGACTTGGCCAAGCTGGACAGTGCCGTGGGCACCGCTCAGCGGTAGGGGTCGGTGACCTCCCGCAGCCGCTCGAGGGCCGCACGCAGCTGGGCGGTGGCCTCCTCCCCCAGGTGGGCGGTCCACTCGGCCTCCACCTCCGCCTCGACCCGGCGGGCCAGCGCGACGACCTGCTCGCCACGCGGGGCGATCTGCACCAGCCGCGCCCGCCCGTCGGTCGGGTCGGGGACCCGCCGCACGTAGCCGGCCCGCTCCAGCTGGTCGACGAGGTGGTTCGCGGTCTGCTTGGTCACCAGGGCCTGCGCGGCCAGGTCGGTGAGCCGGGTACCGCCTGGGCCGATCCGCGCCGCGATGCGGCCCTGGGCGAGGGTGATGTCGTCGAACCCCGCCGCAGCCAGCGCCGCGAACAGCCGCGCTTCCACTGCGCGGTGCGGGTAGAAGCAGAGCAGCCCGAGGTTCTGCCGCCCTCCTGCCGGATCGGTCACAGCACCCCTTGACGGTCGTCAGCCTATCTGACTAGATGGTCAGATCATCATACCAAGCCGGTGGAGGGGTCATGGACCTCGACGACGTGTGGCGCAGCATCGACTCCGAGCGTCTGAGCCTGGCCGACCTGCTCGACGACCTCCCCCCCACCGAGTGGGAGACCCCGTCCCTCTGCTCCGGCTGGCTGGTGCGGGACGTCGCGACCCACCTGACCCAGGCACACATGGGGTACCGGGACGCGCTCGTCGGCGCCGTCCGGGCGCGCGGCAGCTTCGACCGGATGATCCGCGACGCGGCGCTGCGCCTCGGCCCCCTGTCCCCGGAGGAGTGCAGCCGGCGGATCCGGGCGATGGTCGGCTCGCGGCGGACGGCGCCGTTCATGTCCCCGCTGGAGCCGCTCGTCGACGTCCTGGTGCACGGCCAGGACATCGCCGTCCCGCTGGGCCGGGCGCGGCCGGTGCCCCCGGTCCCCGCGGCCGCGGCGGCGCAGCGGGCCTGGGACATGGGCTTCCCGTTCCGGGCGCGGAGGCGGCTGGCCGGCCTGCGACTGCGGGCCACCGACGGCGACCTCGTGCTGGGCGAGGGTGCACCGGTCAAGGGCACGACCGGCGACCTCCTGCTCCTGGTCACCGGCCGCACCGCCACGGTGCACCGGCTCTCCGGCGAGGGCGTGCAACGGCTGCTGGCGGCGGACGGCCGCCGGCAGGACGCGAGGAGGACGACATGACCCTGGGCGTGGTGACCGACGTGTCCGCACCCGTGGCGACCTACGACGCGGTGCACGCCGCGATGGTGGAGCGGGCCGGCACGGCCGTCGACGGCCTGCTGCTCCACGTGGCCCGGCAGACCGCGGACGGGTTCCAGGTGATCGAGGTGTGGGAGTCGCGCGAGGAGTGGGAGCGCGCCAACCGGGAGGTGGTCTGGCCGGTGGTCGCCGAGGTCCTGCGGGGACAGGCACCCCCAGCCCAGGTGGTCACCGAGTTCGAGGTCCGCGGCCTGGTGGTCCCGGCCGGCGTGGTGGTGACGTGACGGAACGGCCGGCCCCCGGGGCCGGCGAGGTGCTGGAACGGCCCCCCCGCAGGGGCCCGCCGCGAGCCTGCGAGGGGCGGGGGGCGAGGGGGTCCTTCGTTCAGTTGAGGGCGCGGGTGCCCGCGGGCAGCGTGCCGCCGCGCACCATCTCCACCGTCGCGTCCTGCAGCGCGGTCAGCGCCACCCGCTGCGTGAACGGCCCGGTGGAGACGCGACCCACGCCGAGCTCCTGCAGCTCGAGGGCGGGCAGCGCGGCGCCGGGGACGCTGATCAGCGTCAGCCGGTTGCGGCCGAGGCCCTCGACGACCGCGGCGATCTCGTCGCGGTCGACCAGGCGCGGCACGAAGACGACCGGCGCGCCGGCCTCGAGGTAGGCGCGGCCGCGGCGGATCGCCTCGGCGACGAGCTCGCCCCGGTCGGCGCCCTCGGCGGCGCGGACGAAGGTGTCGGTGCGGGCGTTGAGCACGAAGTCGATCCCGGCGTCCCGGCCGGCCCGCAGCACCGCCTCGACGGCGGCCACGGCCTGGTCGAGCGGCCGCATCTGGTCCTCGAGGTTGCCGCCGACGACGCCGAGCCCGATGGCGCGGCGCGCGGTCTCCCCGGGGTCCCCGTAGCCGGCCTCCATGTCCATGCTCACCGGCAGGTCCACGGCGGCGGTGATCCGGCCGACCATGTCCAGGTGCAGGTCGAGCGGGATGTTCTCGCCGTCCTCGTAGCCGAAGGTCGCGGCGATGCCGTGGCTGGCGGTGGCCAGGGCGCGGACGCCTTCGGTGGCGGCCACCACGCGGGCGGAGACGACGTCCCACACGTTGGCGAGGACCAGGATCTCCGGGGCGCTGTGCAGGTCGAGCAGGGTGCGGGCGCGGCTGGCGAGGTCGGTCACGCCGGCCACGCTACGGCCGGTCAGCCGGCGTGCCGCGCCAGCCGGTGCCGCAGCCCGCTGCGGACAGCAGGCCACTCGGCGTCTGTGATCGAGAAGACGACGGTGTCCCGCAGCGACCCGTCCGGCATCCGCCGGTGGTTGCGCAGCACGCCGTCCTGCTTGGCGCCCAGGCGCGCGATCGCCGCCCGGGACTGCTGGTTGTGCCAGTGGGTGCGGAACTCGACCGCGAGGCAGCCGACCGTCTCGAACGCGTGGGTGAGCAGCAGCAGCTTGCTCTCGGCGTTGACCCCCGTGCGCTGCGCTGAGGCGGCCGTCCAGGTGGAGCCGACCTCCAGCCGCGGCACGACCAGGTCCAGGTTCATGTAGGTCGTCGCGCCGACCACCGCTCCGTCGGCGTTCCGGCGGACGACGAACGGCAGCATCTCCCCCGCCGCCTGCTGGGCGAGCCGCGCCTCGACGTCCGCCGCCATCCCCGCCGGCGTGGGCACCGACGTGTACCAGAGCTCCCACAGCCGGCCGTCGGACACGGCGGCCGCGAGCTCGTCGGTGTGCCCGCGGTGCAGCGGCTCGAGGGTCACCACGCCGCCGGCCAGGGTCACCGGCTCCGGGCCCGCCACGTCAGCCCGGGTCCCGGAGCGCCCTCAGCGCGGCCTTGCGGGCCTCGCCGGTGAGCCGGTCGAGAAAGACCTTCCCGTCGAGGTGGTCGACCTCGTGCTGCAGTGCCCGGGCCATCAGGCCGGTGCCCTCCAGCCGCAGCGGCTCGCCGTGCACGTCGAAGCCCTCGACGACGGCGTGCATCGCCCGCACCGTGGGCGCCCAGAGGCCGGGGATGGACAGGCAGCCCTCGTCGCCGTCCTGGGTCTCCTCGGAGACCTCCACGAGCCGCGGGTTGACCACGTGACCGATGCGCCCGTCGACGTTGTAGGAGAAGGCGCGCAGCCCGACGCCGATCTGCGGTGCGGCGACGCCGGCCCGTCCGGGGTCGGCGACGGTGTCCTCGAGGTCGCGGACCAGCGCGGCCAGCTCCCTGTCGAAGCTGCGCACCTCGTCCGCGGGGGTGCGGAGGACCGGGTCACCGAGCTCGCGGATGGGACGGATCGTCACGGTCGGCAGTCTCCCAGTGCGGGTACCGGCAGGTGGACGGCGGGAGGTCGCCATGGAGCCACGCGCGGAGCCCCTACGGCTCCCCGACGGGTACGGCACCGCGAGCACCACCCTCGACTGGGCGGCGGTCCGGTCGCGGCTGGCGTCGGCGCGGCAGTACTGGGTGGTGACCTGCCGGGCCGACGGCCGGCCGCACGTCGTCCCCGTGGACGGGCTGTGGCTCGACGACGTCTGGTACTACGGCGGCGGGGACGACGCGGTGCACGTCCGCACCGCCCGTGACCGCCCGCAGGTGGCCATGCACCTGCCGGACCCCCAGCAGGCCGTCGTCGTCGAGGGCCGCGTGCGACCGGCCCGGCCCGACCCGGCACTCGCCCGGCGGCTGGCGGAGGAGTCGCGCGCGAAGTACCCCGAGTACGGCTCCGGCGCCGACGCGGCCGCCTTCGCGGGGGCGCTGGCGCTGGACCCCGTCCGCGTGCTGGCGTGGACGTCCTACCCCGCGGACGCGACCCGGTTCGTCTTCCCGACCTGATCCGCGCGCTCACACCGCTTCGCACGCGGGTTGGCGGGGTCGGGTGTCGTCCGGGAGTGCGGGCGTACCCGGGAGCGGGTCGTGTGGAGTGGACGCCGCCGGACGGGAGACCCACGCCCCCCGGTCGGGCACCGCCGGAACCGCCGGGGCCTGCCGCGTGCAGTACCTCCGTGGCAGCTCCACCCCTGCTCACAGGTGTGAGCAGGGGTGGAGCTGCCACGGAGGTGCTCAGCAGCCGGGCGTCGGGACCGGTCGGCGTCGGGGGCCCGGCCCGCGGCGGGCGAGCGGGGCCCTGATCGGGCCCCGCCGGCCGGCTCACCCCCGCCGGTCACCCCGACCCGTCAACCGATGCGAACACTTCTATCAGCCCGGCGTCGTCGGTCCCGGGTCACGGGCGCCGGCTCCGGACCAGCCGGCGAGCACCGAGGCCCGGCACCGACCGGGCTCGTCCCCCGCCGCGACGAGGGCCGCGACCGCCAGCTCGGGGCCGTGCAGGGCGAGGGCCTCCGCGGGCAGCACGCCGGTCACGACGAGCATGGCCAGCCCGTGCCCCCCGGCCCAGTAGCACGTGGCCACCGCGAGTGGGTCGGACGCCTCGGCGAGGCGGCCGGCCCGGCGTGCCCGGTCCGCGGCCTCGACGAGCAGGGCGAAGGCGTCGTCGGCGACCGCCGGCTCCTCCAGGTCGGCCGCCGCGTCGAACATCGCCCGGTACAGGAACGGGTCGGCCCGGGCGCTGTCGAGGTAGGCGGCGCCCAGCGCGGCGAGGTCCCGCACGGGGTCGTCGGTGCGGGGCACCGCGGCGAGGCGCCGGCCCAGCCGGACGAAGCCCTCGTTGCGCACGGCCCGCCACAGCCCGGGCATGCCGCCGAAGTGCGTGTAGAGCGCGGTCGTCGACGTCCCCACCCGGTCGGCGAGCGACCGGGCGGTCACCGGTTCGCGGCGGGCGAGCAGTTCGGCGGCCGTCTCCACCAGGGCGAGACGGACGGCGGGATCCGCGGCGCGGGGCACGTTGCCAAGGATAGCGCAGCGGTGTTACATAACAACGTCACATCACCCCGACCGAGGGAGCTCCCCGTGCCGATCCAGCTGTCCAACCCGCCAGGCATCCCTGCCCCGGAGTTCTACCGCCAGATGGCGGTGGCCACGGGCTCGCGCACCGTCTACCTGGCCGGCCAGGTCGCCCGGACGGCGGACGGGAAGCCGGTGGGCGCCGGCGACCTCGCCGCCCAGGTCGAGCAGGCCTACCTCAACGTGGCCACCGCCCTCGCCGCGGTGGGTGGCAGCTTCGACGACGTCGCCAAGCTCACCCTGTACGTCGTGGACTGGTCACCGGAGAAGCTGGCCGCCCTGGGCGCAGGCGTGGGCCGCGCCGCCGAGGCCCTTCGCCTCGACCTCACCAAGCCGGTCACGCTCCTGCCGGTGGCCGCGCTCGGCGAGCCGGACCTGCTCGTCGAGGTGGACGCCATCGCCGTGCTCCCCTGAGGAGGGACCCTCTGACCGGGGTCCTTCCTCAGCCGAGGGACGGGCGCCGGACGAGCACCATCTCGTCGCGGTGCACGAGCTCGCGCCGGTACTCCGGGTCCAGCTCGCTGGTCTTGCGGCCCAGCAGCGGGGGCAGCTCCTTGGCGTCGTAGGCCACCAGGCCGCGGGCGACCACGACGCCGTCGGGGCCGACGAGCTCCACCGGGTCGTCGGCGAGGAACTCCCCCGCCACGCCGGTGACGCCCGCGGGCAGCAGCGAGGCGCCGCGCTCGCGCACCGCCCGGACCGCGCCCTCGTCCAGGTGCAGCCGGCCGCGCGGGCGGGTGGCGAAGCGCAGCCAGAACTGGCGGGCCCGGGGCCGCGGCCCCATGACGGCGAAACGGGTGCCCACCTGGTCCCCGGCCAGCGCGGCGGCCGCCTGCGCGGCGGAGGTGACGACGACGGGGACGCCGGCCTGCGCGGCGATCAGCGCGGCCTCGACCTTGGTCGCCATGCCGCCGGTGCCCACGCCGTTGCGGCGGGCGGTGCCGAGGGAGACCTCCCCGAGGTCCGCGGGGTCGCGCACGGTGTCCAGCAGCTGCGCCGGGCCCTGCCGCGGGTCGCCGTCGTAGACGCCGTCGACGTCGCTGAACAGCAGCAGCGCGTCGGCCCGGGCGACGTGCGCGACCAGCGCGGCCAGCCGGTCGTTGTCGCCGAACCGGATCTCCTCGGTGGCCACCGTGTCGTTCTCGTTGACGATCGGGAGCACGCCGAAGGTCAGCAGTCGCTCCAGCGTGCGCTGGGCGTTGCGGTAGTGGCTGCGCCGGGTGAGGTCGTCGGCGGTCAGCAACACCTGGCCGACGGTGACGTCGTGCCGGGCGAAGGCATCGGCGTAGGTCTGCACCAGCCGGAGCTGGCCCACGCTGGCGGCGGCCTGGGCGGTGGCGAGGTCCCGCGGCCGGCCCACGACCCCCAGCGGGGTCAGGCCGGCCGCGATGGCCCCCGAGGAGACCAGGACGACCTCGCGGCCCTGCGCGTGCACCGCGCCGAGGACGTCGACCAGCGCGGCCAGCCGCGGCTCGTCCAGCCCACCCGGCAGGCTGGTCAGCGACGAGGAGCCGACCTTGACCACGACCCGCCGCGCGCCGGCAATCTCCGGGCGCGGGCTCATGCGTCGTCGTCTCCGTCGGGCAGGTCCTCGTCGGTCCAGGTCTCGGTGAGCTCGTAGGGCACCCGGCGGGCCTTCTTGGCGGCCAGCCGCTCCTCGGCGCGCACCCGGTGCGGGGCGTCGATGCGGGAGTCGGTGCCCCGCCCGCCGAGGCCGGCGGTCTCCTCGACGCTCAGCGTGCCGGCCGGCAGCGTCGGCACGAAGTCGAAGGCGACGTCGCCGATGGCGATGGTGTCGCCCTCCTGCGCGCCGGCCTCCTGCAGGGCGTCCTCGACGCCGAGCCGGTTGAGCCGGTCGGCGAGGAAGCCGACGGCCTCGTCGTTGGTGAAGTCGGTCTGGCGCACCCAGCGCTCGGGCTTGACGCCGCGCACGGTGAACGTGCCCTCGTCGTCCGGGTCGCGCTCGACGGTGAAGCCGCTGTCGTCGACCGCCCGGGGGGTCAGCGTGACCCGCACCGGCTCGGGCTCGGGCAGCGCGGCGCGGTGCTCCTCGACCGCGCGGGCCAGCGCGAAGCCGAGCTCGCGCAGGCCCTCGCCGGTCGCGGCGCTCACCGGGAAGACCTGCAGCCCGCGCTGCTCCAGCGGCTCGCGGACCAGGTCCACCAGCTCGCGCCCGTCGGGCACGTCCACCTTGTTGAGGACGGCGACCCGCAGCCGGTCGACGAGGTCCTCGCGGTACTGCGCCAGCTCGTACTGCAACGCCTCGATGTCGCTCTCCGGGTCGCGGCCGGGCTCCATCGTGGCCATGTCGACGACGTGCACCAGGACCGCGCAGCGCTCGATGTGGCGAAGGAACTCCAGGCCCAGCCCGCGGCCCTCGGAGGCGCCGGGGATGAGCCCGGGGACGTCGGCCATCGTGAAGACGGTGTCGCCGGCGCGGACCACGCCGAGGTTGGGCACCAGCGTGGTGAACGGGTAGTCGGCGATCTTCGGCCGCGCGGCGGACATGGCCGCGATGAGCGAGGACTTGCCGGCCGACGGGAAGCCGACCAGCCCGACGTCGGCGATGCTCTTGAGCTCGATGACGGCGTCGAGGGCCTCCCCCGGCTCGCCGAGCAGCGCGAAGCCCGGGGCCTTGCGCCGGGCGTTGGCCAGCGCGGCGTTGCCCAGGCCGCCCTTGCCGCCGTGCGCGAGCACGACGCGGGTGCCGGCGCCGACCAGGTCGGCGATCACCCGGCCGTCGGGGGTGCTGACCACGGTGCCCGCGGGGACGCGCAGCACCCGGTCCTCGCCGCGGGCGCCGTGGCGGTTGCTCCCCTCACCGGGGCGGCCGTTGGCGGCCTTCTGGTGCGGTCGGTGGTGGAAGTCGAGCAGCGTGTGCACGCTGGGGTCCACCTCGAGGACGACGTCCCCGCCGTTGCCGCCGTTGCCCCCGTCGGGGCCGCCGAGCGGCTTGAACTTCTCGCGGTGGATCGAGGCGACGCCGTGCCCGCCGTTCCCGGCGGCGACGTGCACGACCACGCGGTCGACGAAAGCGGCCATGTCCGCGCCGCCTCCTGCTTCTTCGCTGTCAAGCGCCACGAGCGCACGGGCCGGTGGCCCGTGCGCTCGTGAGCGTCAGATGAGTGGTGCCTAGGCCTCGACGGCGGAGATGGAGACGGTCTTGCGTCCCCGCCGGGTGCCGAAGGTGACCGCGCCCGGCTGCAGCGCGAACAGCGTGTCGTCGCCGCCGCGGCCGACGCCCAGGCCCGGGTGGAAGTGGGTCCCGCGCTGGCGCACGATGATCTCCCCGGCCTTCACGACCTGGCCCCCGAAGCGCTTGACGCCGAGGCGCTGCGCGTTCGAGTCGCGGCCGTTGCGGGAGGACGAGGCGCCCTTCTTGTGTGCCATGTCGGCGTCAGCCCTTCGTGATGTCGCGGACCACGACGTCGGTGAGGGGCTGACGGTGCCCCTGACGCTTGTGGTAGCCGGTCTTGTTCTTGAACTTGTGGATGCGGATCTTCGGGCCCTTGCCGTGGCCGACGATCTCGCCGGTCACGGTCACGCCCGCCAGCGTCTCCGCGTCGCTGGTGACGGTGTCCCCGTCGACCAGGAGCAGGGCCGGGAGGGTGACGGAGTCGCCCGCCTCACCCACGAGACGGTTGACCGTGAACCGGTCGCCCACGGCCACCTTGTGCTGCCGGCCACCGGCCTTCACGACTGCGTACACCACTGAACTCCTCGATCGCCTCTGTCATGTCCTGCGTGGCGCCCGGACGTCGGGCGCCGGGTGCTGGACGGGCTGCCCGCCTCCCAGGCGGCACCGTGCGGTGCGCGGCACCGGGGCGGTGCAACCCGACCAGCGTACCCGAGCCCCGACGGCCCCGCCGCAGGGTCCCACCGCCGGCCCCGTCCAGAGGCTCGTCCCGAGCCTGCGAGGGATGAGGTGGACGGGGTCCTTCCACGGCGGGACCCTGCGGGGGCCTCAGGACGCGGGCGGGCCCGCGGGACGGCTGGCGGCGCGGCGACGGCGCGGGCGGGTGACCGGCGCGGCGGTCCCGCTGCCGTCGTCGGCCACCGGCGGCTGGGTCTCCCCCGTCGTCGTGCCGGACGGCGGCGCGTCGCCTCCGGCCTGCTCCGCGGCGGGCTCGGCGTCCATGGGACCGGGGTCGTCCGGGCCGGCACCGGCGGGCACGTCCTCGTCGTCGGACCCCCCGGCCTCGACGGCCCGGTCCACCGGCTCGGCGACGGCCCGGTCCACCGGCTCGGCGAGCGACGGCTCGGCGAGCGCCTGCACCGCGGGCACCGGCTCCGCAGCGGGCGCCGATGCCGCGGCGACCGGCTGCCCGGCGACCAGCTCCTCAGCGACGGGCTCCGGCGCGACGGGCTGCTCGACGGCCGGCTCGTCGGTGGCGGGCTCGGGCGCCGCCTCCGGGATCACCGCGTCGGGCTGAGAAAGGACCCCCTCCTCCCCACCCCTCGCACGCTCGGGGCGGTGCTCTGGAGAGGGCCCCACATCGGCGACGGCGTCCGGGACGTCGGCCCCGGCGTCCTCGTCGTCCGGCTCACCGGCGGTGGCGAGCACCGCGGCGTCCTCGGCCGCCCGCTCCTCGCCGGACTGGCTGCGGTTGCGGCGGCCGCGGTTGCGCCGTCCACCGCCGGAGCGCTGGCCCTCGCCGTCGCCGTCCGGACTGTCGCCCGCCGGCGCCTCGGCGCCGACCGCCACGGGCTCGGCCGGCGCGGCGTCCTTGGCGTCGTCGCGGGGACCGCTGTCCCTGCCGCCGCTGCGCTGCTGGTCCCGCCGGCCGTTGCCCCCGCCGCCGTTGCCGCGGCGCTTCTCGTCCACCGGGTCGACGTGCACCAGGACGCCCCGGCCGCGGCAGTGCTCGCACGGCTCGGAGAACACCTCGAGCAGGCCCTGCCCGACCCGCTTGCGGGTCATCTGCACCAGGCCCAGCGAGGTGACCTCGGCGACCTGGTGCTTGGTGCGGTCACGGCCCAGGCACTCGGTCAGCCGCCGCAGCACCAGGTCGCGGTTGCTCTCGAGCACCATGTCGATGAAGTCGATGACGATGATGCCGCCGATGTCGCGCAGCCGGAGCTGGCGGACGATCTCCTCGGCCGCCTCCATGTTGTTGCGCGTGACGGTCTGCTCGAGGTTGCCCCCGGAGCCGGTGAACTTGCCGGTGTTGACGTCGACGACGGTCATCGCCTCGGTGCGGTCGATGACCAGCGAGCCGCCGGAGGGCAGCCACACCTTGCGGTCGAGCGCCTTGGTCAGCTGCTCGTCGATGCGCAGGTCGCGGAAGACGTCGCCCTCGCCGGTGTGCCGGGTGAGCCGGCCGACCAGCTCCGGGGAGACGTGCGCGACGTAGGCCTCCACGGTGTCCCAGGCGTCGTCGCCCTGGACGACGAGCTCCTTGAAGTCCTCGTTGAAGACATCGCGGATGACCCGGATGGCGAGGTCGGGCTCCCCGTAGAGCAGCGACGGGGCGTTGGCGGAGGACTCCGCCTTCTTCTGGATGACGTCCCACTGCGCCTGCAGGCGGGCGACGTCGCGGGTCAGCTCCTCCTCCGAGGCCCCCTCGGCGGCGGTGCGGATGATCACGCCGGCGTCCTCGGGGACGATCTTCTTGAGGACGTCCTTGAGCCGCTGCCGCTCGGTGTCGGGCAGCTTGCGGCTGATGCCGGTCATCGAGCCGCCGGGCACGTAGACCAGGAAGCGGCCGGGCAGGTTGACCTGCTGGGTGAGCCGGGCGCCCTTGTGGCCGATCGGGTCCTTGGTGACCTGCACCAGCACCTTGTCGCCGGACTTCAGCGCCTGCTCGATCGAGCGCTGCTTGCCGGTCAGCCCCGCGGCGTCCCAGTTGACCTCGCCGGCGTACAGGACGGCGTTGCGCCCCTTGCCGATGTCGATGAACGCCGCCTCCATGCTGGGCAGCACGTTCTGCACCCGGCCGAGGTAGACGTTGCCGGCGAAGGACGTCGCCTGCGCCTGGGTCACGTAGTGCTCGACGAGCACGTCGTCCTCGAGGACGGCGATCTGCGTGCGCTCGCCGCGCTGGCGGATGACCATCTTGCGGTCGACTGCCTCGCGGCGGGCGAGGAACTCCGCCTCGGTGAGGATCGGCACCCGGCGGCGGCCGTTGTCGCGACCGTCCCGGCGACGCTGCCGCTTGGCCTCCAGCCGGGTGGAGCCGGTGACGCCCTTGACGTCGTCGTCGCTCGTGGTGCGGCCGTTGCGGCCGGCCCGCTCGGGACGGTCGTCGTCGGCCTCCGCGGTGGCCTCGCCGGCCTCTCCGCTGCTCCCGCGGCGGCGCCGCCGGCGACGGCGACGGGTGCTGGAGCCGCCCTCGCCCTCGTCGTCCTCGGCGGTGTCCTCGGCGGTGTCCTCGGCGGTGTCCTCGGCGGTGTCCTCGCCGCTGTCGCCGTCGGCGTCCTCGTCGGTCTCCTCGGCGCCCTGCTCCTCGTCGGCGTCCTCGTCGGCGGCGTCCTCGTCGCCCTCGGTGTCGGCGGCGTCGTCCCCGCTGCGCCCGCGGCCACGGCCCCGGCGGCCCCGGCGGCGGCGCCGGCTGCCCGCGGACCCGTTGTCCTCGCCGTCGTCGGCCTCGGCGTCCGCCGTGCCGTCCTCGTCGGTCCCGTCGTCCTCGCTCGGGAGCGGGGCCTCATCGGCGCCGGATCGGCGGCGGGAGCGGCCGCGCCGCGAGCGCGGCGCCGGGGTCTCCTCCTCGAGGTCCTCGGCCGGCTCGACGTCGGCCTCCTCCACCGTGGGCGACTCCGCCGGACGGCGGCTGCGGCGGCGCGGCGAAGGCGGGACGTCGGTGTCGGCGGGGGCCACGAAGCTCACGAACGCCGGGATGGCCGGGGCCGCGGCCGGCACGGGCGGGTGGTCGCCGGGGTCGGCCGCGCCGGCCGGGCGGGTGGCCCGCCGGCGGGGGCGGGCGATCACCGCGGTGGGCTCCGGGGAGCTGAACTGGGCGCCGAAGCGGGAGACCGGGAGCTCCTCGGGCTCCGCGGCCTCCGGCTCGGGCTCCTCGGGCTCGGCGGCCGCCGGCTCTGGCTCCTGCGCCTCCTCGGCGGCGGGTCCCTCCTCCGCGGCGGCCTGCTCGCCGGCGTCGTCGTCCTCGCCGGCCTCCGCGGCGCGGAGCTCGTCCTCGGCCGTGCCCTGCGGCGGGGTCACGGGGTCGAGGCCCTCGTCGGCCGGGGTAGTCGTGCTGTCGTCTGTCTGGTCGGCCACGCGTGGCTCGCCTCCTGTGTGGTGCTCCCGGGCGCCGATCGCGAGGACTGGCGGCCGCGCAGGAGCACGGGGTCGGACGGGTCGGGCCGCCGCGCCGGGTGGGGCGGCAGGCGCGATCCGCGAAGTCTGTGGGCCGGTGTCCGGGCGAGGTGTTGCCGCGGCCGGGCGCCGGTGGTGCGGGTCGTTCGGTGGTGCGAGCTCTCGGGGTGCGTCACGTCTGGCAGCCGTGTCGCTCGACGGCGTGGAGCCCCGGGGCCCACCGGTCAGACTGCGGCGGGCTCCCCCTGGCAGCGGGTGCCCGCGACGCGGTCCGGGCCGAGCGGGTCGGCCACGGTCCCGCAGTCGTCGAGCCGGCCCTGCGCCTCACGCACGGCCCGGGGGGGCGACGGCGGGCGCAGGTCGGCGACGGCTACCAGGGCGGCCAACACGTCGTCGGGTCGAACGGCGGGCGTCACCTGCCGGACGACCATGTGCAGTATGGCACAACCTGCCTCCTCGCCCGCCGACGCGCCGGTCACGGCCGCCCGCGCGTCGACGTCCCGGAGGCCGTTCTTGGTGCGCTTCTCGACGGTGACCACGTCGGCGGCGAGGAACGCCGCGACCGCCGCCGCCAGCTCGGCCGGCGACACGCCGGGCAGCTCCACCCGCCAGCGGGCGGCGTCGATGCGATCGGCCAGCGAACCGGTGCCCTCGGTCGCCTCCACGCACTCCAGGACGTCGACGCCCGGGGGCAGCGAGGCGTCCAGCGCGGCGCGCACCTCCTCGGGGTCGCGCCGCTCCGCCAGACCGATCTCCACGTACTCGGCCTCGCTGGCCGCGCCGGTGGGCGCCGCGCCGACGTAGGAGATCTTCGGGTGCGGCGAGAAGCCTGCGGAGAAGGCCATCGGCACGCGGGCGCGGCGCAGCGCCCGCTCCAGGGCACGGGCGAGGTCGCGGTGCGAGGCGAAACGCAGCGGGCCGCGCTTGGCGTAGCGCAGCCGCAGCTTCTGCACGGTGGGCGGCGGGGGCGGCCCCTCGGGCTGGCGGGCCACTACCGGCCGACGACCGTGAGCGGGAGCAGGCTGCGCCCGGTCGGCCCGACCTGGATCTCGGTGCCGTTGGTCGGGCAGACGCCGCAGTCGTAGCAGGGGGTCCACCGGCAGTCGGCGACCTCCTCCTCGCTGAGCGCCTCCTGCCAGTCGTCCCAGAGCCACTCCTTGTCCAGCCCGGAGTCCAGGTGGTCCCAGGGCAGGACCTCGTCCTGGCCGCGCTCGCGGATGGTGTACCAGTCGAGGTCGACCCCGAGCGGCGCGAGCTCGGCGGCCGCGGCGGCGGTCCAGCGCTCGAAGGAGAAGTGCTCGCTCCAGCCGTCGAACCGGCCGCCCTCGCGCCACACCCGCTCGATCACCCGGCCGACCCGGCGGTCGCCGCGGGAGAGCAGGCCCTCGACGATGCCCGGCTTGCCGTCGTGGTAGCGCAGCCCGATCGACCGGCCGACGCGGCGGTCGGCGTTGATGGCCTGGCGGAGCAGCCTGAGCCGGGAGTCGATCGTCTCGGCGCCGGCCTGCCCGGCCCACTGGAACGGCGTGTGCGGCTTGGGCACGAACCCGCCGATCGAGACGGTGCAGCGGACGTCCTTGCGGCCGCTGGCCTCCCGGCCGGCGCGGATGACCTCGACCGCGAGCTCGGCGATCTCCAGCACGTCCTCGTCGGTCTCGGTCGGCAGACCGCACATGAAGTAGAGCTTCACCTGCTGCCAGCCGTTGGCGTAGGCGGTGGTGACGGTGCGGACGAGGTCGTCCTTGGACACCGTCTTGTTGATCACCCGGCGGATCCGCTCGCTGCCGCCCTCGGGGGCGAAGGTCAGCCCGGAGCGCCGGCCGTTGCGGGACAGCTCGTTGGCGAGGGTGACGTTGAAGGCGTCGACCCGGGTGGACGGCAGCGACAGGCCGGTGTTGGTGCCCTCGTAGCGGTCGGCGAGCTGCTTGGCGATCTGGCCGATCTCGGAGTGGTCGGCGCTGGACAGCGACAGCAGCCCGACCTCCTCGTACCCGGTGGCGCGCAGCCCCTGGTCGACCATCGAGCCGATGCCGGTGATCGTCCGCTCGCGCACCGGGCGGGTGATCATCCCGGCCTGGCAGAAGCGGCAGCCGCGGGTGCAGCCGCGGAAGATCTCCACGCTCATCCGCTCGTGCACGCTCTCGGCCAGCGGCACCAGCGGCGTCTTCGGGTAGGGCCACTCGTCGAGGTCCATGACGGTGCGCTTGCCGACCCGCGCGGGGACGTCCTCCCGGGTGCGGGTGACGGCTGCGATGGCGCCGTCCGGGCCGTAGGAGACCGCGTAGAACCGCGGCACGTAGACGCCGTCCACCCGCGCGAGGCGGGCCAGCAGCTCGACCCGGCCGCCGGGCCGGCCCTGCTCCTTCCACGCCGCGACGACGTCGGTGATGTCGCCGACGACCTGCTCGCCGTCGCCCAGGACGGCGCAGTCGACGAAGTCGGCGATGGGCTCGGGGTTGAACGCGGCGTGCCCGCCGGCCACGACGACCGGGTGCGTCTCGTCGCGGTGGTGCGCGTGCAGGGGGACCCCGGCGAGGTCGAGGGCCTCGAGCAGGTTGGTGTAGCCGAGCTCGGTGGCGAAGCTGACGCCGAGCAGGTCGAAGTCGGCGACCGCCCGGTGGGAGTCGACGGTAAACTGGCCGACGCCGTGCTCGCGCATCAGGGCGGCGAGGTCAGGCCAGACGGCGTAGGTGCGCTCGGCCAGGGCGTCGGGCCGCTCGTTGAGCACCTCGTACAGGATCATCAGGCCCTGGTTGGGCAGCCCGACCTCGTAGGCGTCCGGGTACATCAGCGCCCAGTGGACGGCGACGTCGTCCCACGCCTTGACCTGCGCGTTCAGCTCACCGCCGACGTACTGGATCGGCTTCTGGACCTGGGCGAGGAGGGGCTCGAGGCGGGGGTAGAGCGACTCGCCGGGAACGGTGCGCGGGGCATCAGTCATGACCGGTCCAGGGTAGCCGCCGCGCCGCGCGTCCCTCAGGGCCCGAGGACCGTTCAGGAGAGCCGGACGTAGGACAGGTCGAAGTCCGTCTCCCAGTCCCGGCCGGGGTGCCTGATCTCCCAGCGGCCGGCGATGGTGGCCCCGTCGTCGCCCACCGTGCCCGTGTACCGCTGCGCGAAGTCGAGCGGGGCGAAGTCCGGTTCCTCCCGGAGGAGCGTCCAGACCCGCCCGTCGAAGGTCATCCGGTACAGCCGGACGACCCCACGGGAGTCGAAGTAGTGCTGCAGGTATCCCCCGCTGCCGGGATCGGCCGCGATGACGCACAGTCCGTCGGGCGCCTCGGGAAGGTCGACCTCCGAGTGCTGCAGCAGGAACCGGCCGCTGAGGGCCCACTCGAACCGCACCCGGGCGCGCACCGAGTCCGGTGGCGCGAAGGACGTCTCGATCCGCCACTCGCCGACCAGCGGCCGGAGCGGCTCCATGGGGTCACGATCCTCGTCCATGGCAAGGAGACCCGATCGGGATCCCCGACTCATCGCCCGGACGCCGAGATCGGCGGTCTCGTGGCCATCACGGCCTGATCGCCACGAGATCGCCGATCTCGCGCCGGGCGGGGCTTCAGGCCAGCTTCGGGAAGAACAGCGCGATCTCGCGGGCGGCGGACTCGTCGGAGTCCGAGCCGTGGACGATGTTGTTCTGCACCTCGAGGCCGAAGTCGCCGCGGATGGTGCCGGGGGCGGCCTTCACCGGGTCGGTGGCGCCGGCCAGGGCGCGGAACGCCTCGACCGCTCGCGGGCCCTCGACGACGAGCGCGAGCAGCGGGCCGCCGGTGATGAACTCCACCAGCGGGCCGAAGAACGGCTTCTCGCGGTGCTCGCCGTAGTGCTCCTCGGCGACGTCGCGGTCCAGGGTGCGCAGCTCGGCGGCGACCAGGCGGAGTCCCTTGGCCTCCAGGCGCGAGATCACCTCGCCGACCAGGCCACGGGCGACGCCGTCGGGCTTGACGAGGACGAGGGTGCGGGCGGGGGTGGCTTCAGACACGAGCGCGGAGCCTACGCGGCGGGGTCGCCGTCCCTCCGGGGAGCGGGCTCCCGGAAGGGGTGGCCCAGCAGCTCCTTGCGCACCTGCAGCAGGTACAGCCAGATCAGCACGAACACGCCGCCGACGAACCACATGGCGGCGTTGAGCAGCCCGGTGAGCAGCAGCGGCACCTGCAGCGCGGTGCCGACGACCACGCCCCAGGGACGGCGCTGCACCCCGCCGGCCAGCACGAGGACGACGGCCAGCACCAGCAGCAGGGTCAGCCGCACGCCGCCGAGGCCCCCCTCGGTCTGCGCGATGCCGCGCGGCACGAAGAGGACGGCGATGCCCTCGAGCACCAGCACGCCGGCCGCCGCGCCGCGCAGCGCGCGGGCCGCCCGCACCGGGTCCGCCGCCGTCACGACGTGGTCCCGCCCAGGAGCGTGCGGGCCTCCCCCGCCGTGATCACGCTGCCGGTGACCAGCACGCCGGAGCCGCCCAGCGCGTCGTCCGGACCGGCCTCCGCCAGCTCGATGGCCTCCGTCAGCGCCTCGGGCAGCCGCGGCGACACGCTGACGCGGTCGGCGCCGAAGACGTCGACGGCCAGCGCGCCGAGCTCGTCGGCCGGCATCGCCCGCGACGAGCTGTTCTGGGTGACCACGAGCTCGGCGCAGACCGGCTCGAGCTCGCGCAGCATCCCCTCGACGTCCTTGCCGTGCACCACGCCCACCACCCCGACCAGCCGGGTGAAGTCGAAGGACTCCCGGACCGCCTCGACCGTCGCGGCCATGCCGGCCGGGTTGTGCGCCGCGTCGACGAGCACCGTCGGGCTGGTGCGCACCCGTTCCAGCCGGCCGGGCGAGCGGACGGCGGCGAACGCGGCGCGCACCGTCCCGACGTCGATCGGCCCGGTGCCCGCCCCCGCCCCGAGGAACGCCTCGACGGCGGCCAGCGCGGTCGCGGCGTTCTGCGCCTGGTGCGCGCCGAACAGCGGGAGGAACACCTCGCCGTACTCGCCGCCGAGGCCCTGCAGCCGCAGCTGCTGCCCGCCGACGGCGACCCGCCGGTCGAGCACGCCGAACTCGGTGCCCTCGCGGGCGACCACGGCCTCCACCTCGACCGCGCGGCGGACCAGCGCGTCGAGCGCCGCGGGCTGCTGGCGGGCCAGCACCGCCACCGCGTCGCGCTTGATCACCCCGGCCTTCTCCCCCGCGATGGTGCCGACGTCGGGCCCCAGGTACTCGGCGTGGTCGAGCGCGACCGGGGTGACGACGGCGACGCGGGCGTCGACGACGTTGGTCGCGTCCCAGGTGCCGCCCATCCCGACCTCGACGACGGCGACGTCGACCGGCGCGTCGGCGAAGGTCGCGTAGGCCATGCCCACCGTGACCTCGAAAAAGCTCATCGGGTGTTCGCCGGCGGCGTCGACCATCTGCACGTAGGGCGCGATGTCGGAGTACGTCTCGACGAACCGCTCGGCGCTGACCGGCTCGCCGTCGAGCACGATCCGCTCGCGGACCGACTGCAGGTGCGGGCTGGTGAAGCGGCCCACGCGCAGGCCGAAGCCGCGCAGCAGCTCGTCGACCATCCGCGCCGTCGTCGTCTTGCCGTTGGTGCCGGCCACCTGGACGACGGGGTAGGCGCGATGCGGTGAGCCGAGCAGGTCGACCAGGGCGGAGATGCGGCCCAGGGAGGGCTCCAGCCGCGTCTCGGGCCAGCGGGCCAGCAGCTCCTGCTCCACGCGCGCCAGGTCGGCGGTGCCGCTGCTGCTCATCCTCCCCAGGATGCCAGTCACCCACTACCTACGATGAGGGGCATGACCACCGACACCCGCAGCCCGGAGACCGTCGTCCCCGGAGCGGGCGCCGGTGTACCCGAGAAGCCGTCGCTGGACGGGCTCGAGGAGAAGTGGGCTGCCCGCTGGGCCGAGGACGACACCTACGCGTTCGATCGCGCGGCCGCGCTCGCCGCGCCGCGGGAGCAGACCTGGTCGATCGACACCCCGCCGCCGACCGCCAGCGGCTCGCTGCACGTCGGACACGTGTTCAGCTACACGCACACCGACATCGTCGCCCGCTACCAGCGGATGCGCGGCCGGCACGTCTTCTACCCGATGGGCTGGGACGACAACGGCCTGCCGACCGAGCGCCGGGTGCAGAACTACTACGGCGTCCGCTGCGACCCCTCGCTGCCCTACGCCGAGGACCTCCAGCCGCCGGCCAAGCCGGGCAAGGACCAGCTGCCGGTCTCGCGCCGCAACTTCGTGGAGCTGTGCGAGCAGCTGACCGCCGAGGACGAGGCCGCCTACGAGCAGCTGTGGCGCCGGGTCGGGCTCTCGGTCGACTGGACCGACGTCTACCGGACGATCTCGGAGGCCTCCCGCGCCACCGCGCAGCGCGCGTTCCTGCACAACCTCGCCCGCGGCGAGGCCTACGCACAGGAGGCGCCGACCCTCTGGGACGTCACCTTCCGGACGGCGGTCGCCCAGGCGGAGCTCGAGGACCGCGAGCGCCCCGGCGCCTACCACCGCATCTCGTTCCACACCTCCGACGGCCCGGTGTTCATCGAGACCACCCGGCCCGAGCTGATCCCCGCCTGCGTCGCCCTGGTCGCCCACCCCGACGACGATCGCTACCGGCCGCTGTTCGGGCAGACCGTGCGGACGCCGTTGTTCGACGTCGAGGTGCCGGTCGTCGCGCACCGCCTCGCCGAGCCCGACAAGGGCTCGGGCATCGCGATGATCTGCACCTTCGGCGACCTCAACGACGTCACCTGGTGGCGGGAGCTGCAGCTGCCCACCCGCGCGATCGTCGGCTGGGACGGCCGGCTGCTGGCCGAGGCGCCCGCCGGCGTCCCGGCGGGCCCGTACGCCGAGCTGGCCGGCAAGACGGTGTTCAGCGCCCAGCAGCGGATCGTGGAGCTGCTGCGCGAGTCCGGCGACCTGGACGGCGAGCCGCGGCCGATCACCCACCCGGTGAAGTTCTTCGAGAAGGGCGAGCGCCCGCTGGAGATCGTCACCACGCGGCAGTGGTACATCCGCAACGGCGGCCGGGACGCCGCGTTGCGCGACGCCCTCATCGAGCGAGGCCGGGAGATCCAGTGGGTCCCCGAGCACATGCGGCACCGCTACGAGAACTGGGTCGAGGGGCTCAACGGCGACTGGCTGATCAGCCGGCAGCGGTTCTTCGGCGTCCCGTTCCCGGTGTGGTACCGGCTCGACGACGCCGGCGACCCGGTGTACGACGAGCCGATCCTCGCCCCGGAGTCGGCCCTGCCGGTGGACCCCTCCTCCGACGTCCCCGACGGCTACGCCGAGTCGCAGCGGGGCGTGCCCGGTGGCTTCGTCGCCGACCCCGACGTGATGGACACCTGGGCGACGTCGTCGCTGTCCCCGCAGGTGGCCTCGGGCTGGGACACCGACCCGGAGCTGTTCGCGCACGTCTTCCCGATGGACCAGCGGCCACAGGCCCACGACATCATCCGGACCTGGCTGTTCTCCACCGTCGTCCGCTCGCACTTCGAGCACGGCACGGTGCCGTGGACGCACGCCACCATCTCCGGGTTCGTCGTCGACCCCGACCGCAAGAAGATGTCGAAGTCGAAGGGCAACGTCGTCACGCCGATCGACGTGCTCGAGCGCTACGGCACCGACGCGGTGCGCTGGCGGGCCGCCGGTGCCCGGCCGGGCGCGGACTCGCCGTTCGACGAGGCGCAGATGAAGGTCGGCCGCCGGCTGGCCATCAAGCTGCTCAACGTCGGCAAGTTCGTGCTGGGGCTGGGGGCGTCCGCCGACCTGTCGGCCGCGGCCGTGACCGAGCCGATCGACCGCGGCCTGTTGGCCGGCCTGGCGGGGGTGGTCGACGAGGCGACCGCGGCGATGGAGTCCTACAACTACACCCGCGCGCTCGAGGTCGCCGAGGCGTTCTTCTGGTCGTTCTGCGACGACTACGTGGAGCTGGTGAAGTCCCGCGCCTACGGGTCGGGGCCGGCCGCGGAGTCCGCGCGGGCCACGCTGGCGCTGGCGCTGTCGGTGCAGCTGCGGCTGTTCGCGCCGGTGCTGCCGTTCGTCACCGAGGAGGTCTGGTCCTGGTGGCAGGCCGGCTCGGTGCACCGGGCGCCGTGGCCGGCCGCGGCCGAGCTGCCCGCGGGCGGCGACCCCGCGGTGGTCTCGGTGGTGGCGAGCGCGCTGGCCGGGGTCCGCAAGGCGAAGTCCGACGCCAAGGTCTCGATGCGGGCCGACGTCGAGTCCGCGACGGTGACCGCGCCGGACGGGCAGGTGCCGCTGGTGGAGGCCGCGCGGGGTGATCTGGTGGAGGCCGGCCGGATCGCCTCGCTGACCGTCGTCCCCGGGAACGGGCCGCTGGCGGTGGACGTCGTCCTCGCGCCCCCCGCGGAGGCCTGAGCCACTTCGCTGGGTGTTGAACCCCTGGGGCCCAGGAGGACGGCTCTTCCGGGCCTCAGGCGTTCAACCCCGTAGCTGTCCACAGGGCGCACCCGCCAACCCGCTGGACCCGGCCACGATCTCGGCGTGCACGACCTCGCGCAGTTGCTCCCCCACGGTGTCGGACCACGGCACGAATTGACGCTGGCCACGAGCGCCAGCTCCGTGACCCGGTGGACGGCCGACGGCGAACTCGTCCACGTCCATCCCGGCGTGGTGGTTCTCCCCGGCCTCGTCGACGACCCCCGCACCAGAGCTCGAGCAGCGACGCTTTGGACGAAGGGCCCGCTCAGCCACTTCTCCGCCCTCGCGCTGTGGGAGGTCGTCACCGAACCGCGGGGACCCGTCCACGTGACCGTGCCCGCCGACCGCTGCCCGCGCGGGTCGTCCGGGGTGATCGCGCACCGCACGACACTGCCGCTCCCGGTGACCCGCATCGACGGCATCCCGGTCGTGCACCTGACCCGCAGCCTCGTGGACGCGTGGTCCTGGGCGTACACACCCGGGAGGAACCCAGCGGCCACCCACGAGCAGGCAGACGCACGGCGAGCGGTCATCGAGTCGGTGCGCAGCCGTGGCGTGAGCGCCGCCGCGCTGCGCGACGAGTCGACCCGGCTGCGCACCCACGGGGGACGTGCCGAGCTCCGCAGGCTGCTCGACCTCGTCGCCGGTGGCTGCGAGAGCGAGCTGGAGATCTGGGGCGTCACCCGCGTGCTGCCGGGCCCGCCGCGGCTCCCTGCCTACGTGCAGCAGCACCCGATCCGCCTGCCGGACGGACGGTGGATCCGCCTCGACGCAGCCTTCGTGGAGGCGCGCGTCGCCGTGGAGCTCGACGGCGCCGCCTTCCACGGCAGCCGGGCGGCTCGTGAGCGGGACCTGCGCCGGGACACCGCCCTGGCGGCGCTGGGCTGGGTTGTGCTCCGGTTCAGCTACGCCCGGCTCGTGGCCGACCCGGAGGGCTGCCGGCGGGAGATCGAGGCCGTGGTGCGGGGGCGGCTCGCCGGGCGCTGAACGCCTGAGGCGGGTTATGTGGGTTGCCCACGTCAACTGATCGCTTGACATGGGGGCGCCTCTGCGGAACGTGGCGGTTGTCGAAGACCCCTCGCCCGCAGAGGCGCCCATCATGCTGCCCACCGAGGACCTGTTCGTCCACGTCTACGTGCTCGTCGACGACGCCATCACCGCCGGGGAGGTCACCATCCCGGCGCGGCCGGGTCCGGCCCCGGCCTGCAGCGACGCCGAACTGCTGACCATCGCGCTGGTCCGTCATCTGCTGGGCCGGCGCAGCGAGGCCGGGTTCGTGGCCGAGGTGGCCCGGAACTGGGCGCAGCTGTTTCCCCGGCTGCCGCACCAGTCCGAGGCCAACCGGCGGATCCGCTGGCTGTGGGCGGCCTTTGAGCAGCTGCGGGCCGCGCTCGCGGCTCGGTGCCCGGTCGATCACTGCGCCCAGGTCGACACCACCGCGCTGCCGGTCAAGCACCCCTCCCGGGTGCGCGGCCCCGATGGCTGGGTCGGCCCAAACGAGTTGGTCGCCCGCTTCGGCCGCGACGGGGCGCACGGCGAGTGGTTCTACGGCTTCCGGCTGGCGGTCACCACCGACCTGGGATCCCGGCTGGTGCGCGCCTGGAGCATCGTGCCGGCCGCGGTCAACGAGCGGGAGGTGGCGGTCGATCTGCTCGAGACCGGGCCGGCACCGCGCGACGTCCTGCTGGATAAGGGCTTCGCCGGGCGGGCGTTCGCCGCGGCCTGCGCCGCCCGCGGCACCGCCGTGCTGATCCCGCCCACCAAGACCCAGCGCGCCGGCATGCCCAGCGCCCTGCGCAAGGTGATCGCCTGTTGGCGCAACTACATCGAGGTCACCTTCGGTGAGCTCACCGACCGGATGGAGCTGGCCCGCCACGGCGCGCATACCTTCTGGGGCTTGCTGACCCGCACCGCCGCCACCATTGCCGCCCACACCCTGCTACGCGTTCACCACGCCGATCTCGGGGCTGCATAGGTCAACCCACATAACGCGCCTGAGG
>NZ_FNOT01000045.1 GCF_900107105.1 Geodermatophilus africanus | reverse complement strand
CTCGTCGTCGACGCGCATAGCAGATCGTCGACCCCGGATCCGAGAAACGACAGCTTGATTCCTGACAGGCCCAGTGCACCCGGCAGCGCTGCCAGCCCGCGCCGGGCAGGGCGGCGCCGATCGCCTCGACCAGCCCGCGGTGGGCGTCGCTGGTGACCAGCTGCACGCCGGTGAGGCCGCGGGCGGTCAGATCGCGGAAGAACGCCAGCCAGCCGGCGCCGTCCTCGGCGCTGGTGACCTGCAGGCCCAGGATCTCTCGGTGACCGTCGGCGTTCACCCCGGTCGCCACGAGCGCGTGCACGTTGACCACCCGGCCGCCCTCACGCACCTTCAACACGAGGGCGTCGGCGGCGAGGAACGTGTACGGCCCGGCATCCAGCGGGCGGTGCCGGAACGCCGCGACCTGCTCATCCAGGTCTTTCGCCATCTCGCTGACCTGCGACTTGCTCAGCCGGGTGATGCCCAGGGACTCCACCAGCTTCTCCATCCGCCGGGTGCTCACCCCCAGCAGGTAGCAGGTCGCGACCACCGTGGTCAGCGCCCGCTCGGCCCGGCGGCGGCGCTCGAGCAGCCAGTCGGGGAAGTACGACCCCGACCGCAGCTTGGGGATCGCCACCTCTAGCGTGCCGGCGCGGGTGTCGAACTCCCGGGCCCGGTAGCCGTTGCGCACGTTGGTCCGCTCGGCCGAGCGGGTGCCGTACTCCGCGCCGCAGACCGCGTCGGCCTCGGCGCTCATCAGCGCGTTGATGAAGGTCGTGAGCATCTGGCGCAGCAAATCCGGACTGGCCTGGGCCAGCTGCTCGTGGAGGAAGTGGGCAGGGTCGATACTGCTCGGTGCGGTCATCGCGTCGAACTCCTGAAGGACTGTGGAAGGTCTCCAGAAGATCACGCGGTGGCCGCCTCGACGTTCAGGGCCCGCTACTCAGCGAGGCCGTCGCACACCACCCTGGTGGACGCCACTGACGCGACGGAAGGTCAACCGCCGGTGTCCCGAAGGGGATCCCCTGAGGACACTGGCCGCTGGCTGCCTCGGTTCTCGCGAACGTCGCCGTAGCGGGTTCCGGTTACGGACGGGCTTCGGACCGCTGGCGGCTCAACCGTGGCCGGTGACCCATAGCGGTCCATTCAAGGCCATGTGTTGACGAGGACTATCCCTCGGGCGGGCGTCCCGTCGGAGCGCGTTCGACCTCTGCTCGGGTGCGGTCAGGACCCCTCTCCAATGGGGGCTGGCGGGGGGAAGGCGAGGACGCGCTCGATCACCTGGTCCTCAGCATCCATGACCAGGGTGTGACCGGCCCCCGGAATCACCTCGACCCGCCAGCCCGGCACCGCGGCACGCAGCCGGTCGACGCCGACCGCTTGCAGCGGGCTGCGGCTACCGAAGAGCGCCTGCACCGGCACGCGGACGCCGGCCAGCTCCTGATCGGTGAACACCACCGTCTGGTTGTCTGGGCGCCGGTACCTCAGCGAGGCGCGCAACACCCGAAGGAGCTCATCCTCGGCCAGGGTGGCGTTGGGCAGCCGGCGGGCTGCCCACCGGCGCAGCGGAGCCGGTAGCAGCAGGGCCAGGCCGCTGAAGATTGTCCACAGCCAGAACCGCCACGGCAGTGTTCTCAGCCCGGCCGGCTCGACGAGGGTGATCGCCGCGACCCGGCCGGGGTGGCGCAACTCGTGCTCGACGGCGAGGTAGCCACCCCAGGACGCCCCCACCAGGTGCGCCCGCTGGGCGCCGATGCCAGCGAGCAGTTCCTCTACCCACCCGGCCGCGCCCTCACGGCTGTTCACCGGCCGGGTCTGAACCGAGTGGTCGGGCTCGCCGAACGGGTCCACTGCGATGACCGAACGGTCACCGAAGCGCCCCATCCACCGGTGCCAGGCCAGCGCGTTCCCACCGAGCATCGTCAGCAGGACATACGGATCCCTCCCGTTGGGGCCGGCCCGGTAGATGCGGACGGTGCCCGCGCTGGTCGCGATGTCCTCGGCCCGTATGGGTACAGGCCAGAGCCGTTGCAGGACGCTGTCGTACACCGCCAGGAACCGGGCGCGGGCGGCATCGCTGGAGAACCCAGGGATGCGCGGGAACCTGGCCATCCCATCATTCTCGCGGCGCCGAACCGCACCTGCTCGAATTGAAGTGGCCCACCGCCCTGTGCTGCGGCCCACCCTGGTGGCGCGCACCCGGGCTTGCGGTTGCTGCCGACGGCGCTGACTGTACCCAGAGCCGCCTTCACGGACAGTCGCGGACCTCGGTCCGCCATCGCCGGACGGGGATCCGCCAGCGGGACTAGCGGCAGACGGTCTTCTCGTAGCAGATGGTCGTGGGGTCGTCTTGGAAGTAGCCGTAGCACTCGATGCGTGACCACCCCGAACTGTCGTACAGCCGTAGTGCCTCAGGTTGTTGAGTGCCGGTCTCCAGGCGCAGCAGCT
>NZ_FNOT01000036.1 GCF_900107105.1 Geodermatophilus africanus | reverse complement strand
CGGCTCAGCGCCACCCCGGGTTGGCACCTGGCCGCGGTGCCGCCCGGTAGGGCGGCCATGTCATGGCGTGAAGACCGCCCGAACGCAGCCGTCCTCCTTCTCCTTGAACAACTCGTAGCCCCGGGGCCCCTCCTCCAGCGGCATCACGTGCGTGGCGAGGTGCTCGGTCACCAGCTCGTCGCGCGCCATGAGCTCGAGCAGGCGGGGGATGTAGCGCGGCCCGTGCATCTGGGCGCCACGCAGGGTGAGCCCCTTGTTCATCACCGCCCCGAGGGGGAACTTGTCCACCATCGCGGCGAACACGCCGAGGACGAAGACGCTGCCGCCCTTCCGGCAGGCCATGACCGCCTCGCGCACCGCGGTCGGCCGGTCGGTCTGCAGTCGCAGCTGCTGCTTCACCTGGTCGTAGACACCCTGCGGCCCGGGACTGTGCGCCTCCATGCCCACCGCCTCGATGCAGACGTCGGGCCCCCGGCCACCGGTTCGCTCCCTGAGCTCGGCGGCGACGTCGGTCCTCGTGTAGTCGATGGTCTCGGCGCCCGCGTGCGTGCGCGCCTGTTCCAGCCGCTCGGGGAGACGGTCGATCACGAACACCTGCGCGGCGCCGACGATCGCCGAGAGCCGCGCGGCCATCTGCCCGACGCCCCCGGCGCCCCAGATCGCCACCGTGTCGCCCGCCTGCACGCCGGAGAGGTCGACGCCGGTGAACGCCGTGGACGCGGCGTCGGAGGCGAACAACGCGCGGGTGTCGGAGACGCCGTCCGGGACCACGAAGCTGCCGACATCGGCGAAGGGCACCCGCACGTACTCCGCGTGGCTGCCGGCGTAGCCGCCCACGGCGTGCGAGTACCCCAGGCAGCCGCCGATCGCCTGACCCCACAGGCCCTCGGTGATGCCGGGGTTGGGGTTGCTGTTGTCGCAGAGCGAGTACAGCTCATGGGCGCAATACCAGCAGTTGCCGCAGGAGACGAACGAGGCGACGACCACCCGATCGCCCACCTTGCGGGAGCGCACCGCCTTGCCGGTCTCCACGACCTCGCCCATGAACTCGTGGCCGATCACGTCACCGGCGCGCATGAACGGGATGTAGCCCGAGAGCAGGTGCAGGTCCGAGCCGCAGGTGGTGGTCTGCCGGATCTTCAGGATGACGTCATGGTCGTTGAGGATCTGCGGCTCCGGCACGTCCTCCACGGACAGCTGGTTCACGCCGGTCCAGGTCAGGGCCCTCACAGCACACCTTCCTCCCCGGCCCGGGTGGTCGCGCCCTCGAGCACGGCCCCCTGCGGCGTCGGCTTGCGGACACCATGCGGCGCCGGGTCCACCCGGGTCACCTCGCCGACCTCGATCAACTGTTTGGCCTCCCGAAGCGCGGCCCGTAGTCGGCCGATCTCCTCGTCCGACACGCGTTCCTGGTAGCGGGCGGCCAGCTCGGTGCCCTTGTCGCCGGGCGCGGCGGTGATCCGCACCTCGATCCGGTCCCCGAGGGTAGCGAGTGGCGCCGGCAGGTCGGCGCCGGTGCCGATGCGGTCCGGTGGACACCGCACCGTCACCGCCCGCCAGCGGCGAGCGGCGGTCTCGGGGTCGTCCTTCGCCGAGGCGGTCCCGATGCCTGGTAGCCGCACGCTCTGCAGCCGGCCGAGCAGGGCGCCACCGACGTCGGCGGCCCGAGAGAGCAGCGATTTCGCCATCGCGGCTCCTTCCAGGAGGTGGTCAGCGCCCACTACCCCGGCAGCCCGGGCCGGCAACCGGCCTACCCTGACCGCAGTCCGGCTCGCCGTTTACCGAGCCGCCGCCAGGGAGGTCTCGTGCGCTCGTCGTTGATCCTGTCCCGCCGCGACCTGGACTTCCTCCTCCACGAGTGGCTGGGCGTCGAGGACCTGGTGAAGCGCCCGCGCTACGCGGAGCACTCCCGCGAGACCTTCGACGCGGTGCTCGACCTGGCCGAGCAGATCGCGACCGAGCACTTCGCGCCGCACAACCGGAAGGCCGACGAGAACGAGCCGCGGATGGTCGACGGGAAGGCCGTGCTCGTCCCCGAGGTGAAGCAGGCGCTCGACGTGTTCGTCGAGGCCGGGCTGATGGCCGGGGAGTTCGACGAGGAGTACGGCGGCATGCAGTTGCCGCACGTCGTCGGCCAGGCCGTGTTCGCGTGGTTCAAGGCGGCCAACGTCGGGACGTCGGCGTACCCGTTCCTGACCATGGGCAACGCCCGCCTGCTGCTCGCGCACGGCAGTCGCGAGCAGATCGACACCTACGTGCGTCCCGAGATCGAGGGCCGCTGGTTCGGCACGATGGCGCTGTCGGAGCCGCAGGCCGGCTCGTCGCTGGCCGACATCACGACGAAGGCCGTGCCGCAGGACGACGGCACGTACCGGCTGACCGGCAACAAGATGTGGATCTCCGGCGGCGACCACGAGCTCACCGAGAACATCGTCCACCTGGTGCTGGCCAAGATCCCCGGCGGTCCGCCCGGGGTGAAGGGCATCTCGCTGTTCATCGTGCCGAAGTTCCTGGTGGATGCCGACGGTTCGCTGGGCGAGCGCAACGACGTCGTCCTGGCCGGCCTGAACCACAAGATGGGCTACCGGGGGACGACGAACACGCTGCTGAATTTCGGCGAGGGCGGGCACACCCCCGGCGGGCGGCCCGGCGCCGTCGGGTACCTGGTGGGCGAGCCGCACCGCGGCCTGACCTACATGTTCCACATGATGAACGAGGCCCGGATCGGCGTCGGGATGGGCGCGACGGTCCTCGGCTACACCGGTTATCTGCACGCCCTCGAGTACGCCCGCACCCGCACGCAGGGCCGCCCGACCGCGGCCAAGGCCATGACACCCAACGGCGCGTCCTCGGCGGCGGTGCCGATCGTCGAGCACCCCGACGTGCGCCGGATGCTGCTGGCCGCGAAGTCCTACGCCGAGGGCGGGCTGGCCCTGGGGCTCTACTGCGCCCGGCTGGTCGACGAGGAGCAGACCGCCGAGACCGAGGAGGAGCGCGCCCGCGCCCACCTGCTGCTGGACACCCTCACGCCGATCGCCAAGGCCTGGCCCTCGCAGTGGGGTCCGGTCGCCGACGACCTGGCCATCCAGGTCCACGGCGGCTACGGCTACACCCGCGACTACCCGGTCGAGCAGTTCTACCGGGACAACCGGCTCAACCCGATCCACGAGGGCACCAACGGCATCCAGGCGCTGGACCTGCTCGGCCGGAAGGTGGTCGCCCAGGGCGGGGCCGGCCTGCGGCTGCTCGGAGAGACGATCACCGTGACGACGGGGCGCGCCGCGGGCACGCAGTGGGCCGGCTTCGCCGCCGACCTCGACGCCGCGGTCGCCCGGCTGGGCGCGGTGACCGCCACGCTGTGGGGCACCGGCGACCCGGACCTGGCGCTGGCCAACGCCAGCCTCTACCTGGAGGCCGCGGGACACCTCGTCGTCGGGTGGCTGTGGCTGGAGCAGGCGCTGGCCTGCGAGGGGGCGACCGACGCCTTCCACGAGGGCAAGCGCGCGGCGGCCCGCTACTTCTGGCGGTGGGAGCTGCCGCGCACCCGCGCCCAGTTCGACCTGCTCGAGTCGCTGGACCGCACGGTGCTCGACACCGACGAGGCCTGGCTCTGACCCGACCCCGGAGGCAACCGCGCCCCGCGACTCCGAGGAGGGCGCGGGGCGGGCTGGTGAGGTGCCGGAACGGCCACCCTTCAGCGGCCCACGCCGAGCGTGGGGGGAAGGGTGGTCCTTCCCTAGGCGGCGCGGGCGCCCACTGGTTCGCCGGTCGCGGTCCGGGTGGTCGCCGGACGGGCGGGGACGGCCTGCGCGGCGCGCTGCTCGCGCTCGTAGCGTGCCGTCGAGGAGGTGCCCAACCCGATCACCAGTGCGGTCAGGACCAGGAACCCGAAGAGGGTCACGGCCGGCCACAGCACCATCAGTCAAACCCCTTTGTGCAGGAAGTCGCCGCAGAGGTCGATGGCCCCCCGTGGCTCGTCGTCGCAGCGGGTCTACCCCACCTGACCGCCGTCTCAATCGTCGGTCGGGTGTTGCACCTGATGGTGTGTGAGCAACGGCACTCCGCCGGGCGGGCGCGCCCGGTCGCGGAGGGCGTGGTCTGATCGCCGGGTGTCCAGCGGCGCCGACGGCGACCAGCACGCGCCGCGGCGCGGTCTGCTGGTCGCCGTCCTGGCGCTCGGGACGACGGCGCTGTCGCTCATGCAGAGCCTCGTCGTCCCGCTGCTGCCGGCGATCGCCGCGCAGCTGGGCGTCTCCGCCAACGCCGCCGGCTGGGTGCTGACGGCGAACCTGCTCGCCGCCGCCGTCGCCACGCCGGTGCTGGGCCGCCTCGGCGACGTCTGGGGCGAGCGCCCTGTGGCGCTCGGCGTCCTCGCCGCCATGTCGGTGGGCACGCTGCTCGCTCTCGTCACCACCTCGCTGCCGCTGCTGCTGGTGGCCCGGGTGCTGCAGGGCGTGTCCTACGGCCTGTTCCCGCTGGCGATCAGCGTGCTGCGCCGCGAGCTGCCCCCCGCCCGCCTGGACGTGGCGATGTCGGTGGTGAGCAGCACGCTCGCGGTGGGCGGCGTCATCGGCCTGGTGGCCGCCGGTGTGCTCACCCGCGACGGCGGCGACTACCACCGCCCCTTCTGGATCGGGCTGGTCGTCTGCCTGGTCACCCTGGGAGCGACGGCCGTCGTCCTCCCCCGTCGCCCGGCCCGCGGCTCGGGCCGGGTCGACTGGACCGGCGCGGCCGTCCTGGCCACGGGGCTGGTGCTCCTTCTGCTGCCGGTGTCCCAGGGCAACGCGTGGGGGTGGACGTCGCCGGGGACGCTGGGCTGCCTCGCCGGAGCGGCGCTCGTGCTGCCCGGCTGGGTGCAGCTGCAGCGGCGCCAGGCCCAGCCGCTGGTCCGCCCGGGCCTGCTGGCCGACCCGCGGGTCGTCGTCCCCAACGTCGCCGGCCTGCTGACCGGCGTGGGGCTGTTCGCCTCGTTCCTGGTGGTCCTGCAGTACGTGCAGACGCCGCCGGCCGCCGGCTACGGCTTCGGCGCCTCGGTGCTCGAGGCCGCGGTGGTCTACCTGCTGCCCGGCGGGGTGGCCGGCATCCTGCTGGGGCCGGTCGCCGGGCGGATCGTGGCCCGGGTCGGCGCACTGACCACGCTGCGCGCGGGCGCGGTGTGCGGGCTGGCCGGCTTCGGCCTGTTCGCGGTGCTGCGCGACACCCCGGCGCAGGTGGTCGCCGCCGGGCTGCTCACCCAGCTGTGGGTCACCGTGGCCTACGCGGCACTGCCGGCCCTCGTGGTGGCCGCCGTCCGCCCCGAGGAGACCGGCGTCGCGAACGCGGTGAACTCCATCGCCCGGTCGGTGGGGCAGGCCGTGGGGAGCACGGTGACCGTCGCGGTTCTCGCCGCCGGCACCGGCGCCGCGACCGTGTTCCCCGCGGCCGGGTCGTTCACCGCGGTCGCCCTGGTCGGGGCGGGCAGCGCGGCCGCCGTCGCCGCGGTGACGCTGGCCGGCCGGGGCCGGTGGGGCAGGGCCGGGGAGGCCGGTCCGCTCCCGGCGTCCGGCGCCAGCTGAGATCACGGACGGGTCGCGACACACCGTCGGTGGGCATGGACCACGATCACCCGGGGAACCTCAGGCAGGACGCACCCATCCGACCGGAGGACTGACGATGGCCCGCTCCAGCGGCCGACGCGGCGGCGGTACCGCCGCGAACGAGACCCGCTTCACCGGCAACACCGCCGGGGACCCCGCCCCGGACGACCCCAAGGTCAACGAGACCCGGCTCGACAACGCCCCGCAGGGCGCCGACAAGGCGCCGACGACCGGCGGCACGCTGAAGCGGACGCTGAAGGAGTTCAGCGAGGACAACCTCACCGACTGGGCGGCCGCGCTCACCTACTACGGCACCCTGGCGCTGTTCCCGGCGCTGATCGCGCTGCTGTCGATCATCGGGCTGCTGACCGACCCGCAGGAGCTCACCACCGCGCTGACCGCGGTCGTGCCGGAGCAGGCGGCCAGCACCTTGACCCCGGTGATCGAGCAGCTCGCCGGCAACACCGCGCCCGTGGGCTTCGGGCTGGTCCTGGGTCTCGCCGCCGCGATCTGGTCGGCCTCGGGCTACGTCGGGGCGTTCACCCGCGCGGCCAACGTGGTCTACGAGACCCCCGAGGGCCGCAAGGTCTGGAAGCTCAAGCCGCTGCAGCTGCTGGTCACCCTGATCGGCGTGCTGTTCGCCGCCCTGATCGTGGCCATGCTGGTGCTCAGCGGCCGCGTGGTCGACGCCGTCGCCGGGGCCATCGGTCTGCCCGCCGGGGTGGTGACCGTGTGGAGCTGGGCCAAGTGGCCGGTCGTCGTCGTGCTGGTGGCGCTGATGATCGCCGTCCTCTACTACTCGACGCCCAACGTGAAGCTGCGCGGCTTCCGCTTCACCAGCCCGGGCGCGGCCGTGGCGCTGCTGGTGTGGGCCGGCGCCTCCGCGCTGTTCGCCTTCTACGTGGCGAACTTCAGCAACTACAACGCCACCTACGGCACGCTCGCCGGGGTGATCGTCTTTCTGGTCTGGTTCTGGATCACCAACCTGGCGCTGCTGTTCGGCATCGAGCTCGACGCCGAGATCGAGCGCACCAAGGAGCTGAAGGAGGGCGTGCCGCTGGCCGAGAAGGAGATCCAGCTCGACGCCCGCGCCGAGCCCAAGGACCGGCACACGCACTGAGGACCCCCTGCCCCCACGGCGGGGCCCTGCAGGACGCCGCACCACGGACGACGGCGACGGCCCCCTTCCGGTCGGGAGGGGGCCGTCGTCGTCCGCTGGTTCAGCGAGCCGTCGGCGGGCGGTCGCCGCGGCGGGCCGGCGGGGTCCGCTCGACCAGGCCCGCGAGCCCGGCCAGCCCCCGGCTGACCAGCTCGCCGACGGGCGCCACGCGCGCAGGGACGCGACGGACGACGGCGTCGACCACGTCCCGGCTGCGGTCGAGCACCGTCAGGGGCAGCGCCGAGAGCGCGTTCCCCGGCGGACGGCGGGACACCATCGGGTGCGGCCGGGTGGGCGAGATGCGGCGGACCAGCTCCCAGCGGCGGCCCAGCGCCCGCAGGTCGTGCGGGTCGAGCCGCTCCTGCAGCCGGGGAAAGAGCACGTCCTCCTCGTCCCGGACGTCCTCGCGCAGCACCTCCACCAGCCGGGACAGCCGCTGCGCGCGGCGCGGGTCGTCGTGGCCGAGCGCCTCGAGCTCGACGACGAGCTCGTTGACCTCCTGGTGCTCCCGCTCGATGCGCAGGGTCAGCTCCTCGCCGTCGTGCAGCACCCGGCGGATGGCCGGCCAGAGCACGCTCTCCTCCGCGAAGGCGTGGCTGAACACCAGCCGGTCGATGCGGGTGAGGACCTCCTCCTGCTCGCGCCCGGTCGTGCCGTCCAGCTCGTGCAGGAGCCGGTCGAGCTGGACGTGGTCGCGGCGCTGGAGGACCAGGACGCTGCCCGGCCCCCCGAGCTCCTCGACCGACTGGTCGGCGATGGAACGGCTCACGGTGCACACCTCCGGTGGGGACTGCGGGCCGTTGTCCTTCCCGCTGGGCGCCGGCGGCATGCGCGCGACGCCGCGCCCCGGCGATCTCGGTGTCGCTCTTGCTTGCGCCACTTGGACGTTCCACCGTGCCGACCCGAACTCACCGATCGGTCCATTGCGTGCAACCGTCTCTTGATGCGTATCGGCGGGTCACGGCAACCCGTGGCCGCCTCGCATGTCGATCCTGACGAACTGGAACGGTCAGTCACGACGCCGTAACGCCGCGAGACGGGAGCAGGTCAGGGGGCCACGTCGCCGACCTCGGCACCGTGCGCGTGGCCGTAGCGCACCTTCTCCAACCATCGACCGGGCGCAGGGAATCCATCGCGAGAATGGTCGTGAAATCGCCTCCAGGATCGTGCACGACCCTTGACTCGGCCCATGCATGCGGATTGACACCGGGCCATGGACGACGACGATCCCCGCGCACAGCAGAGGAGTGCAGCAAATGTGCGGGAATGCAATGTCGTGCGGCCGCCGGCCGACATCCGACCACATGTCCCATCGTGCTCGACGAGGCAGGCGCGAGCCGATCGCACCGGCTTGACCTGCGAACACGGCGAGACGGTCATGTGAAAGGGCGGTTACCGTCCGGTGACGCGAATCGGGTGAACACCCATGCGCACTCTGTCATCACAGCGCAACCGAAATGGTGTGTGAGCCAGTACACAGCGGGATGGCCCTTGTGCAAAATGGTCGACTTCCGCCACCTTTCTCGCGGCTCGAATAAATCCGGCGCACGACGGAGAGCGCACGGAAGTCGGTCCTCGCCCATTCGCACCCCCCGGTGCGGCGCAACGGCGCGCACGTTCCTCCCTCCCCTGACCCGGAAGGTCCTCCCATGCGCGTTGTCGTGACCGGCGGTGCCGGCTTTCTCGGCTCCCACCTCTGCCGGTGGTTGCTCGCCGCGGACCACGAGGTGGTCTGCATCGACAACCTCTCCACCGGCCGCCGTCGCAACGTCGACCCCCTCCTCGGGGACCGGCGCTTCGAGTTCCACCAGGCCGACGTCGCCGCTGCTCCGCTGCCCGTGCCCGGGCGGGTCGACGCCGTGGCCCACCTGGCCAGCCCGGCGTCCCCGCCCGACTACCACCGCATGCCGTTGGAGACGCTCGCCGTCGGTAGCCGGGGTACCGAGTACGCCCTCCAGCTGGCCGCGCGGCACGGCGCCCGCTTCCTGCTCGCCTCGACCAGCGAGGTCTACGGCGACCCGGAGGTGCACCCGCAGTCCGAGGACTACTGGGGCCACGTCAACCCGGTCGGCCCGCGCAGCGTCTACGACGAGGCCAAGCGCTACGCCGAGGCAGTCACCACGGCCTACGGTCGCCGGCTCGGGGTCGACGTCGGCATCGTCCGCATCTTCAACACCTACGGTCCGGGCATGCGCCCGGAGGACGGCCGCGTCGTCACCAGCTTCGTCACCCAGGCGCTCAACGGCGACCCGCTGACCGTCTACGGCGACGGCAGCCAGACCCGCAGCTTCTGCTACGTCGACGACCTCGTGCGCGGCCTGGTCGCGATGCTCAGCTCCTCGGTTCCCGGTCCGGTGAACCTGGGCAACCCGGTGGAGCGCACCGTGCTGGAGCTCGCGCAGATCGTCCGCGAGGTCACCGGGTCGCACTCAGCCATCGAGTTCCACCCGCTGCCGGAGAACGACCCGACCCGGCGCCGGCCGGACGTCACCCGCGCCGCACAGCAGCTCGGCTGGCGACCCGAGGTCTCCGACGCTGAGGGCCTGCGCCGCACCGTCGAGTGGTTCCGCGCCCGGCCCGCCGAGGTCTCCGCCGCGGCCGCCGCAGTCGCCGGAGCCCAGTACGAGGGCGGTCCGGCTCTCGCCGCGGCGACCTCGCGCGCCGGCTGACGCCCGCGCCCGCTCAGCACCGTACGAACCACGACGCAGCCCCGTCCGGCCGCAGCCGGACGGACGGGAGCGGGTCGGCGCTGCCCCGAGTCCAGCTCCTGCGACCGAGGAACGAGTCCGATGACCCTCTCACCACCGGCCGGCCCTGTCCCCGCCGCCGGTTCCGCCACCTCCCCCTCTCACCCCCGGAGTGGCCTGGTGCCGGCCCCCCGGCACCTGGCCCCGCCGCAGCCGGCCGCCGACACCCAGGTGGTCACCGTGACCCCCGAGGGCCCGGTGTTCCCGGACACCCCGGCCGTGGTCCGCAGTTCCCGCCCGGCGACCTTCGGCTGGTTGCTCGGCACCCGCGACCGCGTCACCGTCGGGCTGCTGACGGCCGGCTGGCTGACCGCCCTGGTCGCCTTCTGGGCCTGGTGGTTCCGTCCCGAGCGACTGGTCACCTGGCCGGGCCTGGTGCTCAACAGCGCCCTGCTGCTCTACCTCGCGATCGTGCCGGGGTACTTCATGCTCGCCGTCAACCGACTGCGCGGCGTCTCGTCCCAGCTACCGGTGCCCGACGTCCGGGTCGCCTTCGTCGTCACCAAGGCGCCCTCCGAGCCCTGGCCGGTCGCCCGGGCGACCCTCGAGGCGATGCTCGCGCAGGACTTCCCGGGCGCGTACGACGTGTGGCTCTGCGACGAGGACCCCTCCGAGAGCACCGCGGCCTGGTGCCGGACCCGCGACGTCCGGGTGGCGAGCCGCCGCGGCGTGCCGCACTACCACCGGCCGCACTGGCCGCGCCGTACCCGGTGCAAGGAGGGCAACCTCTCCTGGTTCTACGACAACTGGGGCTACGCCGACTACGACGTCGTGGCCCAGCTGGACTGCGACCACGTACCCGGACCGACGTACCTCGCCGAGATGGTCCGCCCGTTCGCTGACCCGGCTATCGGCTACGTGGCAGCCCCCAGCATCTGCGACCGCAACGCCGCGTCGTCCTGGGCCGCCCGGGGCCGGCTGTTCTGCGAGGCCACGTTCCACGGCCCCTTCCAGACCGGCCACCAGCGCGGGATGGCGCCCCTGTCCATCGGCTCGCACTACGCCGTCCGCACCGTCGCCGTCCGCGACATCGGCGGAGTGGGACCCGAGCTGGCCGAGGACTTCTCGACGTCGTTCCTGATGACCTCGGCCGGCTGGGAGGGCGCGTTCGCCCACCGGGCGGAGGCCCACGGGGACGGCCCGCACGGCTTCGCTGCCATGGTGACGCAGGAGTTCCAGTGGTCACGCAGCCTGGTGACCCTGCTGTTCGGTCTGGTCCCGCGTCACCTGGGGCGGCTGGCGTGGAGGTTGCGGGCCCGCTTCGCCTTCGCGCTGTCGTTCTACCCCCTGATGGTCACCACCATGGCGCTCGGCCTGCTGTTGCCGCCCGTCGCCGCGGTGACCGGGCTGCCGTGGGTCGACGCCGACTACGTCGACTTCCTGCTCCGCTGGGCGTCGGTGTCGGTGTGGCTGCTGGCCGTCACGGCGCTGCTGCGCCGCCGCGGGTTGCTTCGGCCGCGCCAGGCCCCGCTGCTCAGCTGGGAGAACTGGCTCTACGTGCTCGCCCGCTGGCCGTGGATCGGCCGCGGCGTTCTGGCGGCCGGCCTCCAGCGGGCCCGCCCGCGCCAGGTCGGCTTCGCAGTGACGCCGAAGTCCCGTGACGGACTGGAGCCGCTGCCGACCCGGCTGGTACTGCCCTACCTGGCGATCACCGTCGGGCTGTCCACGGCCGCGCTGGTCGGTGAGGTCTCGACGCGGGCGGTCGGCTACGTGTTCCTCTGCCTGCTCGGCTCGCTCACCTACGCGGTGGTCAGCCTCGCCGTCCCGCTGCTGCACGCCCGGGAGGCCGCCCGCGCCCTCGGGGTGCCGACCTCGTCCGCCGTCCGCCGCACCGTCGCGGTGCCCGTCACCGCCGCCGTCGCCGCGCTCGTCCCGCTCGGCACCGCGATCGCTCTCTTCCCGCCCTACGTCACCGCCGTCCTCGGCTGGTGACCTCACCCCCGGACAGGAGTCTCCCCGTGGCCCATCCCACCACCGTCCTGGTCACCGGCGGCGCCGGCTTCATCGGCAGCCACACCGCCGTCGAGCTGCTCGAGAACGGGCACGACGTCGTCGTCGTGGACGACTTCTCCAACAGCACCCCGGCCGCCCTGGAGCGGGTGCAGAAGCTGACCGGGCGCCGCGTGACCCTCGTTGAGGGCGACGTGCGCGACCGCGCCCTGCTCGGCGAGGTGTTCGCCGGGCACCGGATCCACCAGGTCGTGCACTTCGCCGCCAAGAAGGCCGTCGGCGAGTCGATGCAGATCCCGCTCGAGTACTGGGACCTCAACGTCGGCGCGACGGTCGCCCTCCTGCAGGTGATGCGCGACGCCGGCGTGACCGACCTGGTGTTCTCCTCGTCCTGCTCCATCTACGGTGACGCTCAGCGGCTGCCGCTCGACGAGGACGCACCGGCGGCCCCGACCAACCCCTATGCCCGCAGCAAGTGGGTTTGCGAGCAGGTGCTCGCTGACGCCTGCGCCCGCCACCCGGAACTGCGAGTGCTGGCCCTGCGGTACTTCAACCCGATCGGCGCCCACCCCAGTGGCCTGCTCGGCGAGGACCCACTCGGCGTCCCGAACAACGTCATGCCGTACCTCACGCAGGTCGCCGTCGGCCGACTCGAGCGACTGCCGGTGTACGGCACCGACTACCCGACGCCCGACGGCTCGTGCGTCCGCGACTACGTGCACGTCGTCGACGTCGCCGACGGCCACCGGGTCGCCCTGGGCCACCTGGCCGACACCCCGGGCCTGCGGGTGCGCAACCTCGGCACCGGCGTCGGGACGTCGGTGCTGGAACTGGTCAACGCCTTCGAGCAGGCCTCGGGGCGGCGCGTCCCCGTCGCGCCCACCGACCGGCGGTCTGGCGACGTGCCGGCCCTGGTCGCCGACCCCTCCCTGGTGGCCCGCGAGTGGGGCTGGCGCACCCGTCGCGACGTCGCCGCGATGTGCGCCGACGCGTGGCGCTTCCAGCAGCTCAACCCCTTCGGTCACGCCTCCTGACCCACGCCCGCTCCGGACGCACCCGCGTCCGGCCGTCCCCCTCCCTCCCCTGCCCCTGGAGACCTCCGTGAAGATCACCGTCATCGGCACCGGCTACCTCGGTGCCGTCCACGCCGCCTGCATGGCCGAGCTCGGCCACGACGTCCTCGGCGTCGACGTCGACAGCGCCAAGATCACCGCGCTCGCCGAGGGCCGCGCGCCCTTCTTCGAGCCCGGCCTACCCGAGGTCCTGGCCAGCGCCACCGCTTCCGGCCGCCTCCGCTTCGGCACCTCGCTGCGGGAGGCCGCCGAGCACGGCGACGTCCACTTCGTCTGTGTCGGCACCCCGCAGCGCCCGGGCTCGAACGCCGCCGACCTCAGCTACGTCGATGCCGTCGTCGAAGGCCTGGTGCCGCACCTGCGGCGCCCGGCACTGCTGGTGGGCAAGTCGACCGTGCCAGTGGGCACCACCGCGCGGCTGACCCGGCTGGTCGAGCGCCTGGCGCCGGCCGGCATCCCGGTCGAGATCGCGTGGAACCCCGAGTTCCTCCGCGAGGGCTTCGCGGTGCGGGACACCCTGAACCCGGACCGACTCGTCGTCGGCGTCACCAGCGACTCCGCGCGTGACGTCCTGCACGAGCTGTACGCCGACGTCGTCGCCGCCGGCACTCCGTGGATCGTCACCGACCCGGCAACGGCCGAGCTGGTCAAGGTCTCGGCCAACGCCTTCCTCGCCACCAAGATCTCCTTCATCAACGCGGTCTCGGAGATCTGCGACGCCACCGGTGCCGACGTCGTCTCACTGGCGCAGGCCATCGGCCACGACGCCCGCATCGGGCACCGCTTCCTGGCTGCCGGCGTCGGCTTCGGCGGCGGCTGCCTGCCCAAGGACATCCGCGCCTTCCTGGCCCGAGCCGACGAGCTCGGTGCCGGCGACGCGCTGGCCTTCCTGCGCGAGGTCGACGGCATCAACACGCGCGCCCGGGAGCGCACGGTCGCCCGGGCCCGCGAGCTGGTCGGCGGCAGCCTGCTGGGCGCACGGATCGCAGTTCTGGGTGCGACCTTCAAGCCCGACAGCGACGACGTCCGGGACTCACCGGCGCTCGCCGTCGCGGCCGCGCTGCACCTGCAGGGTGCACACGTCCGCGTGCACGACCCCGAGGGCCTCGACAACGCCCGGCGAGCAGTGCCGGCGCTGGACTACGCCGAGGACGTGGAGACCGCGCTGGACGGCGCCGAGCTGGTCGTGCACCTGACCGAGTGGCAGCAGTACCGGGAGCTCGACCCGCAGCTGCTGAGCGGCGTGGTCGACGTCCCGCGCGTCCTCGACGCGCGGAATGCGCTGGACCCCTTCCCCTGGGTGGCCGCCGGCTGGCACGTCGCGGCACTCGGCCGGCCCGACGCCGCCCCGGCCGTCACCCCGGATCTCCCGCAGGTCGGTCTCCGGACGGCCGCGTGACGCAGTGCGCCGGTCGCGACGCCTCGCGGTCCCGCTGCTCGCTGTCCTGCTGGTCGGCGCGGCCGTGATCGGATCCGGCGTCGTCGGCACCCCGGGGGCACTGCGTCTCCGGGGTGCCGACGTGTCCTTCACGCTCCAGGAGGAGGCGGCCGGCACCGTGCTGCGCGACGGCGGCCGGACGGCGCCGATCGAGTCGGTCCTGGCCGCGCACGGTGCCACCCACGTCCGGCTGCGGGTCTGGGTCGACCCGGCCGCGGGCAGCAGTGGCGACCTCGCCACGGCGCTGGCACTGGCCCGCCGGGCACAGGCCGTGGGTCTGGGCGTGGTGCTGACGTTGCACTACTCCGACACCTGGGCCGACAACGAGAACCAGACGCCACCGGCGGCGTGGGCCGGACTGGACGCCGCCGGGCTCGCCGCAGCGGTCGAGGAACACACCCGCGCCGTGGTCTCGGCCTTCGCCGACCAGGGCACCCCTGCGGACGTCGTCTCGATCGGCAACGAGGTCGACCACGGGATGCTGTGGCCGGTCGGGTCCGTCTCCGGCGGCGACTGGTCGGGCTTCGCCCGGCTCGTGCGTGCTGGTCTACGGGGCCTGGCGGAGGCCTCGGGCCCGCCGCCCAGCTCGATGGTGCACCTCGCCGGCGGTGGGGACGCCGTCCGAGCGGCGGCCTTCGCCGACCGATTGCGGGATGAGGGCGTCCTCCCGGACGTGTGGGGCCTGTCGTACTACCCGTTCTGGCACGGCTCCCTGGACGACCTGGGACGGACCGTCTCGGCCCTGGCCGCGGCCTCGGGCACCGACGTACTCGTCGTCGAGACCGCGCACCCGTGGACGCTGCAGGACGCCGACGGCACGGGCAACATCGTCGCGACGCGCGACCAGCTCCCCGACGGGGACCGTTTCCCGCCCACACCAGAGGGCCAGGTCGCCTGGTACGAGGAGCTGCGCCGGGTGCTGACCGCCGTCCCGGACGGGCGCGCCCTGGGGTTCATGGTCTGGGAGCCGGGCTGGGGCTCGGCCGTGGAGGCGGCCCCCGGCGCCGGCAACCAGCACGACAACCTGACCCTGTTCGACCGCGACGGGCGGGGGCTGCCCGCGCTGGCCGCCCTGCGGCCGCCCGCTGACGCGGTCTGACGCCCGCGTCCGGCGACGGCGACCGGGCCGCCGCCCCTGCGTCCCTCCCCGGACGGATGACCGCTGCTGGTCACAGGGTCGCGCCGGGCGGCCGCGACTCGCGGCGGACCCGCTGCAGGCGCTCGAGCAGGTTCTCCAGCGAGTCCTCGAACTCCGTGGCGGACTCGTCCTCGGACAGCAGCGGCGCGAGCCGGCGCACCAGCGGGTACGCCGCCAGCGAGCGCTCCCCGGCCTCGGGGGCGCCCTCCGGGTCGTCGAGCGGGCTGATCGGCACCCCGCGCTGCGAGACCTCGAGCAGCAGGTGGCCGAGCAGGAAGCTGGTGTACGCGCGGTAGGCGGCGACCGCGGCCCCGTCGCTGAAACCATGGCTGGTCAGCGCGTCGAGGAACGACTCCAGCCAGCGCAGGCTTCGCAGCGGCGGGCGGACCCACGGCGCCGCCGGCGGCCGGGACGCGATCAGCGGGAAGACGGCCGGGTGGGCGAGGGCGATGCGCCGGACCCCGTGCGCCAGCCGCTGCAGGTAGTCCTCCCAGCCGTGCTGCGGCGCCAGGTACACCTCGGGGTCGCCGTACAGCTCGTCGACGACGAGGTCCACCACGCCGTCGAGCAGGTCCTCCCGGCCGGTGACGTGCCGGTACAGCGCCATCCCCTCGACGCCCAGGTGGGCGCCCATCCGGCGCATGGTCAGCGCCTCGAGCCCGTGCTGGTCGATGAACTCCAGGCCCGCGGCGAGCACCCGCCGCCGGTCGAGCGGCGTCCGGGCCGTCCCGGGCGGGGACGCGCGCAGCGCGCGTGTGTGCGGTTGCCGTTCCCCGGGCACAGCAGGGGGAGCATCAGCGTCGTCCGCCACGCGCGCCTCCCGTCGTCCCCCGGTCGCCCCCGTTGTACGCCGGTCGGACCACCCCGCGGGGGCCGGACACCCGGGTTCAGGCCGGGAGCGTGGTGTTTACGACGTAAGCACAGGGGCACAGGAGCGTCAGCGCCTGCACGACGGTGCGCCACAGGACGGAGCTGCGGACCGCAGCCCTCCCCTCGACACTGGACAGGAGCAGCATGATCAACGAGACGCAGATCCAGCAGGTCATCGGCACCACGGCCGTCGACGCCGACGGCGACAAGATCGGCAAGGTCAGCGAGGTCTACCTCGACGACGAGACCGGTCGACCCGAGTGGGCGACGGTGCACACCGGCCTGTTCGGCACCAAGGAGACCTTCGTGCCGCTTGCCCAGGCCGACCTCTCCGGCGACACCCTGCGCTTCCCCTACGACAAGGCGAAGGTCAAGGACGCGCCGAAGGTCGACACCGACGGCCACCTGTCGCCGCAGGAGGAGCAGGAGCTCTACCGCTACTACGGCCTCGGCGCGGGCACGACGACCGACACCACGCAGACCACCACGGGCACCGCCGGCCTGGCGGGCACCGCAGGTGTGGCGGGTACCGCCGGCCACACCGACCGCGACCGGGACGACATCCGCGACGACGTGCGCGGCACCGTGGGCCACGACACCTCCGGTCCAACCACCGACGACGCGATGACCCGTTCCGAGGAGCGCCTGAACGTGGGCACCCGCAGCGAGGAGGTCGGCCGGGCCCGGCTGCGCAAGTACGTCGTCACCGAGAACGTCTCCGAGACCGT
>NZ_FNOT01000021.1 GCF_900107105.1 Geodermatophilus africanus | reverse complement strand
ATCGCGGGCCACGTCTGCTGCACACGCGCGCGGCTGCTGCCAGGCGAGCAGCCGGTCCTCTGCCTGGGTCCACTCGGCGTGCGGCAGAGTCATCAGCAACGGGGTGTCGGGGCCGCCCTGATGCACGCCATCCTCGGCGCCGCCGACGCGCTCGACGAACCCCTGGTCGTCCTGCTCGGGCACCCGGACTACTACCCCCGCTTCGGGTTCCGGCCGGCGGCCCGAGATCGGCGTGGAGCCCGAGAACCCCGAGTGGGCTCCGTTCTTCCAGGCCCGCACCTCGACCGGCTACCGCCCGGAGCTCAGAGGTCGGTTCCGCTACCCGCAGCCCTTCGCAAACCCCTGAGCGGACGACACGACCGCCTGTGCCGCTCGATGTTGAGCGGAAACCCGTGAGCGGACCGCCAGTCGTTGATGACAGCACGAGCCGCCCGGTCCGCCGGGCTCACGGCGACGTCCTGGAGCGGCAGGGAGCTGCGCGGCACGCTATGTCGTGCCGATGCTCTCGCGTTGACCCCCGCATGCCCGCCGGCGGGAGGACGCCGGAACGTAAAGACCGTCGCGTTCTGCGCGGACCGCGGCGAGTGTCCTGGTCGGTGCCCTGAGCTTGACGAGGACGTGCTCGAGGTGGGCGGCCACGGTCCGCGGCGCCACGACGAGGGCTCGAGCGATTTCCTGGTTGGAGCCCCCCTCGACCAGGAGGCCCAGCACCTCCAGCTCCCGTGGGGTCAGCCCGTGCAGGTCGGTCGCCGGTGACAGCAGGGCCACAGCGGTCAGCCCCGGCGGCACGTCCTCGGGTGCCGCCAGGACGGTGACGCGCACGTGCCCGCCGGGGGCGTGAGAGCCGCCCACCGGCCAGAGGAAGGACGAGTAGACGTGCCCGTCACCGATCCGCTCACGTGCGGCGGCCAGGACGGGGGAGCGGGAGACCAGCAGCGCATCCGCCGGCAGTCCCGGCAGCGCCTGGCATCCGCCGTCCGCGCGGAGCACCGCGCCGGCCGTGGCCCCCCGGACCAGGCGTGCGGCGGTGAGCAGCGAACGCATCGGGTCGATGCCGTGCGCGAGCACCGGCGCGAGCCGCCCGAGCCGGCGGCGCGTGGCCGGGGACGGTGGCTGCCGGCTACCGGACAGCAGTGCGAGATGGCCCACGTGCCGCCCTCCGGGTGCGAACAGGGCGAGGCCCAGCCCCTCGTGGATACCGGACGGGATCAGGCACTCGGCCCAGGTCGGGAGCTCCTCGGCCGGGTAGGGCAGGTCCGACGGGCTCAACGGCGAACGTGCCCGGTCGGCGCCGGTGACCTCGATGTCCCGCGCCAACTGGGGGCCGGAGAGGAACTCCACCGTCGGGCCGTCCAGGTCGATGCTCGCCAGGGAGTGGTAGCCGTGGCCCAGCGGGTCGGCGAACGCCAGGAATGCAACGTCGAACGGGACTATCCGGTGGAGGACATCGAGCAGGGCCTGCGCGCGCTCGAACGTGGTGCCGGCCGCGGCAGCGGTCTCGGCCAGCAGCAGTTCCCCGGCCTGGTGCGAGCGCATGTCCACCCCCTGGGACTCAGCGGTAGCGGGCCGATTCCAGCCACGACCGAACCGGCTGCTCGACCGGCCGGGGGAGGACACGGTTCAGGTACTCATACCGCGGAACGTCACGGTTCACCGTGTGCACCGTGACGTAGAACCGCAGGCCTGTGAGGCCTGGCCTAACACGCCGACCGCCCGGTCCCTCGCCCGGCGATAGCCTGTCCTGTGGACCTGCGCCAGCTCAGGTGTTTCCTCACCGTGGCCGAGGAGCGGCGCTTCTCTTCGGCCGCACGCACTTGCACGTCGCCGCTCCGTCGCTCTCCCAGCAGATCCGTGCGCTGGAACGGGACCTGCGCGTCATGCTCTTCGATCGCACTCCACGCGGAGCCGAGCTTACGCCTGCGGGGCGCGTCCTGGCGGAGCGGGCTCGGGTGATCCTGGCCGAGGTCGACCGGGCTCGCGCGGACGTGCGATCCGCAGGACCCTCGAGCCGGGAGCAAGTGACCTGCGGGTCTAGACGATGGCCGACCGGGTCCTCGACGGCCCGCTGCGAACGGTGGGCCTCACCATCCCGGGCGCCGAGGTCTTCGTCACGTCCAGCCCCGGGGACGACGCCGTCGAGGCGGTCCGGCAGGCGCGGGCCGATGCAGCGGTCGTCTGGAGTCGGCCGCAGGCGCACCGGGACCTCGACGGTGTCGTCCTCGGTTCGGTGCCCTTCGGCGTCGTCCTGCCGGAGGAGCACCCGCTCGCCGACCGGGCGGAGATCCCGGTGACGGCGCTCGGCCACGAACCCGTGGTGATGTTCCCGCGTCCCCCATTCTCCGGCATCTGGCAGCGCGCCGTGGACCACCTGCTGCCGAGGGGCGCGCAGCTGGGGCAGGTCGTCGTCGAACCGGACCTCATCAACAGCCCCGAGGCGATGGTGCGGGCGGTCGCGAGGGGGTCCGGCGTGGCCCCGGGGATCCTCGGGGTCGCCGAGCGCATGGGCGTCGGCGGGATCGTCGTCCTGCCGCTCGATCCCTCCTTGTTCCTGGACCTGGAGGTCGTCTGGCGCCGCCCGGCCCGCCCCGCCGTCCGCCGCCTCGTCGACTTCCTCGTCGCGGCGGTCGACGACCCGGAGGTCCTCGTCTCGGCTCCTCGTCGTCCCCCCGCAGGCGCGAGCGGTCAGGGCTTGAGAACCACCTTCTCGCAGCCGTCCGCCTTGTTCGTGAAGATGTCGTAGCCGTGCGGGGCCTCGGCCAGGGGGAGTCGGTGGGTGATGACCCGGGTCGGATCGAGCTCGCCCCGCTCGATCCGGTCCAGCAGTGGTCGCATGTACCGCTGCACGTGGCACTGCCCGGTGCGCAGGGTGAGTGACCGGTTCATCCAGGCGCCGGCCGGGAACTTGTCGACCAGCCCGCCTTAGGTCCCGATGACCGAGACGATCCCGCCGCTGCGGCAGGACAGGATCGCCTGGCGCAGGGCGTGCGGCCGGTCGGACTCCGAGCGGACCGCCTGCTTGAGCCGGTCATAGAGGTGCACGTGGGCGGCACCGTGCGTGGCCTCCATGCCGACGGCGTCGATGCACTTGTCCGGTCCGCGCCCACCGGTCAGCTCCAGCAGGGCGGAGCGGACATCTGTGTCGGAGTAGTCGATCGTCCGGTAGCCCTGGGAGGCGGCCATCTCGAGGCGGTAGGGGACGTCGTCGATGGCGATCACCGTTGCCGCGCCGAGCACGCGGGCGCTGTCCATCGCGAACTGGCCCACGGGGCCGGCGCCCCACACAGCGACGACGTCGCCTTCCTGGATGTCGCACATCTCCGCGCCCATGTAGCCGGTGGGGAGGATGTCGGAGAGGAAGAGCACGTGCTCGTCGGAGAGGTCGCTCTCGATGCGGATCGGGCCGACGTTGGCGAACGGCACCCGGGCGTACTCGGCCTGTCCGCCGGCGAAGCCGCCGGTGAGGTGCGAGTAGCCGAAGATCCCGGCGACGGGGTGCCCGAACAACTTCTCGGCGACGCCGGCGTTGGGGTTGGTGTTCTCGCAACAGGAGTACAGCTCCGCCCGGCAGGCGAGGCAGGCGCCGCAGGCGATCGGGAAGGGGACGACGACGCGGTCGCCGACCCGCAGCCGCAACCCGTCGACGCCGGGGCCGACCTCGACGACCTCGCCCATGAACTCGTGACCCAGCACGTCGCCCTTCTCCATCATGGGCACGTAGCCGTCGAGCAGGTGCAGGTCGGAGCCGCAGATCGCCGTCGACGTGATCTTCACGACGGCGTCGCGACTGTTGAGGATCGTCGGGTCGGGGACGTCCTGCACCTCGACCTCGTTCGGGCCGACCCAGCAGTTGGCCTTCACGCCAGGACTTCCTCGCGGGCCTCGAGCTCCTGCAGCTCCTCGTCGCTCAGCGGCCGGGCCGGGCGCTGCGGGAACTGCTGGCGGGCTCGCTTGCCCCATGGGGCGCGTTCGGAACGCACGACCTCACCGGTCTCCATCACCTGCTTGAAGCGCCGCAGGTCGTCGTCGAGCGCCTGGGAGGGGTCGTCGCCGAAGTACTTCGCAGCGGCCCTGCCCAGCGCACCGGCGGGCATGTCATAGCGCAGCGTGACCCGCACTTCGGTGCCCCGCCCACCCGGTGCGGGCACGGACAGCACCTCGCCGGAGGTGTCGACGTCGGCGCCCTCGACGGACGCCCAGGCGATGCGCTCCGCGGCGACGTCGCCGGTCGTCACGGCGTCCCACTCGACGACGGTGTCGAACGGTGCGCTGGCCGCCCAGTGGCTGGAGCTGGGGCCGGTCACCGCACGTCGTCCAGGTGCGCCATGAACGTGGCCAGGTTCTCCAGCCGGTGCCAGAAGCCGTACACCTCTTGCGGGGGCTTGTTGACAGTCGTCGTCGCAGTCAGCTCCATGGGCGTGCACCTGAAGGGAAGGTGGGCCGGCGCGTCCAGCCAAGCCCGGCGGCGGGGTGACCTCCATCGGCAGGACGACCGATTGCGCCGCGCCCCGCACGACCAGCAGCGTGGAGCGGCCGCACGCCCGGTGGCGGCTTCCGCGCACCGGCGGGGCAGCGACCCGGAGGCCGCAGCGACGACCAGAGGACGACGGACATGGGTGCCTGGACACCGGAGGCTGAGCCGACCAGCACCGGCGGCGGTGCGGTGACCCTGGTCGAGGGGTCGTCGTTCTGCATCTGCACGCCGGGCGGGGACCTCAACGGTGCCGGGCCGCACGGAGTGTTCTTCCGCGACACCCGCATCCTGTCGCGGTGGGATCTGCGGGTCGACGGCGAGACTCCCCAGCCTCTCGCGGCCATGACGCCGGAACCCTACCGCGGGACCTTCCTCGGTCGGTTGCCTCGTCGTGCTGGCCGGACCGACACCAACCTGCTGGTGCAGCGTGACCGGCGGGTGGGCAACGGCCTGCGGGAGGACGTCGTCATCCGCAACTCGGCGGGGGAGCCGGCGGCCTGCACGGTCACGGTGGCCGTCGAGGCCGACTTCGCGGACCTCTTCGAGGTGAAGGAGGGCCGGGTCCAGGCACGCGGCGAGCGGCGCGTCCACGGGCAGGGCGAGCGGCTGGTGCTGGATCAGCGCTGGCGCGACAACCACCGGGGTGCCGTCGTCCTGGCCCCCGGCGCGTCCTTCGACACCGTTTCGAGCGTCGCCCAGAGCGCCGGCAGCATCCGGTATGAGGTCGTCGTCCCCGCCCGGGGCCAGTGGACGGCCTCGCTGCTGGTGCAGCCGGTGGTGGACGGCGAGGAGGTCGAGCCCTCGTTCCCGCTGGATCGTCCCGTGCGGGAGTCGCTGCCGGCCCGGCGTCTGCAGCGGTGGCAGGCGACCACGCCGATCGCGACGACGGGGCACGAAGGTCTGCAGCGGGTCCTGCGGCGCAGCCAGCAGGACCTGGGTGCTCTGCGCATCTTCGACCCCGTGGACCCCTCCCTCGCCGCGGTCGCCGCCGGAGCGCCGTGGTTCATGGCCCTGTTCGGCCGTGACTCGCTGCTCACCGCCTACATGGCGCTGCCCGTCGACCGCAGTCTGGCGTTGGGGACCTTGCGGACCCTTGCGCGGCACCAGGGCCGCAACACCGACCCGCTGACGGAGGAGGAACCGGGACGGATCCTGCACGAGGTCCGGCTCGGCGTGGAGTCGGGCCTGTCCCTGGGCGGTGGCAGCACCTACTACGGGACGGTCGACGCCACGCCGCTGTTCGTCGTGCTCCTCGGGGAGCTGGCCCGGTGGGGTGCCGACCCGCAGCAGGTCGCTGAGCTGCTGCCGCACGCCGACCTGGCGCTGGAGTGGATCCGCAGGCACGGCGACCGGGACGGTGACGGGTTCGTGGAGTACCAGCGGGCCACCGACCGGGGGCTGGCGAACCAGGGGTGGAAGGACTCGTGGGACGGGATCACCTCCGCCGACGGCCGGCCGGCCGAGGCGCCGATCGCGCTCTGCGAGGTCCAGGGGTACGTCTACGACGCCTACCGCACGCGCGCCGAGCTCGCTCGACTGATGGGCGAGGAGGACGTGGCGCGGGGGTGGGACGACCGCGCCGCGGCGCTCAGGGAGGCGTTCAACGAGCGGTTCTGGCTCCCTGAGCGCGGCTGGTTCGCCCTCGCGCTGGACCGGGACGAGCGTCCGGTCGACGCCTGCGCCTCGAACATGGGGCACTGCCTGTGGAGCGGCATCGTCGACGAGGACAAGGCCCCGCTCGTCGCCGAGCACCTCCTGTCGCCGGCGATGTTCAGCGGCTGGGGCGTGCGCACGCTCAGTAGCGCCATGGGGGCCTACGACCCGGTCAGCTACCACAACGGGTCGGTCTGGCCGCACGACAACGCCCTCGTCCTCGCAGGGCTCATGCGCTACGGCTTCGTGCGGGAGGCCCAGCGGGTCGCCGAGGCGTTGCTCGAGGCGGCTCAGCACTTCGGCGGCCGGCTGCCCGAACTCTTCTGCGGCTTCGACCGGCGGGAGTTCCCGGAGCCGGTGTCCTACCCGACCTCGTGCTCGCCGCAGGCGTGGGCCTCGGCCGCCCCGGTCCAGGTCATCCGGACGCTGTTGCGGTTCGATCCGGAGCTCCCTCAGGAGCGGCTGTGGGTCGACCCCGTGCTGCCCCCGGCCTTCGCTCCGCTCCGTGTCGAGGGGGTGGCCCTCGGGGCCGGCCGAGTCAGTGTGGAGGTGACCGGGGAGGAGACGCTGGTCGAGGGCCTGCCGTCAGGCGTCGAGCTGCGATGCGAGCCCCGCCCGCGGGAGGACTCCTATCCGGCGTGACGCTGGGTGATCGACTGCCCGAGGACGCGCCCGCGGCCGATCGGAGCCGATGACACCGGTGTACAGCTGCACGTGCTCGCGGACCATGCGTTCGGTGGCGAAGCGCGATTTGGCCGCCGCCCGGCAGGCGGCCCGGTCGAGGTCCGCCGCGGCCGTCAGTGCGTCGGCGAGCGCGGCGCATCCCTTCCGCAGGTAGCCGGTCACCCCGTCGTCCACGATCTCCGGTGCGGAACCGACCGGTGTGGCCACGACGGGGGTGCCCGTGGCGAGTGCCTCGATCATCACCAGACCGAACGGCTCCGCCCACTGCATGGGGTTCACGAGGGCGCACGAGCCCCCGACGAGCTCCAGCTTCTCGGCGCAGCCCAGTTCCCCGAGGAACTCCACGTCCGAGCACAGCAACGGCTTGACCTCCCCGTCGAAGTACTCGCGCTCGGCCGGCTCCCGGAGCTTGGCGGCCATGCGCAGTGGGACGCCCGCGGCCCGTGCGACGAGCGCGGCTTCGCGAGGTCCCTTCTCCGGGGACATGCGCCCCAGGAAGCTGGCGTACCCGCCGTTCCCGCGGCCTACCGGGACCGATTCCACGTCCAGGCCGTGATGGATCACGGCAGCCACCGGGATCCCGTCGGCGGTGGCCGCCTGGTGGTACGAGATGGCCACGACGGCGACTCCGCGCATCGCGCGGTAGACCGGGCTCATCGTCGCGTCGAAGGGGCCGTGGGCGGTGGTCACCACGGGCGGGCCGGCCGGAGGGTGCCGGTACAGCGGGCCCGTAAGGGTGTGGTCGTGCACGACGTCCACCTCGCGCATGGCGGCGTAACTCCTGATGACGTGGCGCAGCTCGGTGACCGTGTCGACGCAGACGGGTCCCGCCTCGGCGGCCTCGTCGGTGCCTCCCACCCGTGGCACCGGGCAGGCGCTGTTTGCCGCGGCGGCGAGCAGCACCTCGTGACCGGCGCGGACGAGCCCGCGGGCCAGCCGATCGACGACCGACTCCGTGCCGCCGTAGGCGAGAGGGGGCACGGGGACCCCCGGAGGGGCGATGAGACCGATGTGCATGGAGGCACGTCCTAGGGAAACGGCGCGGGCCGTGGCTCGCGGCGGAACGGATGCGGCCTAATGGCAACGGTTGGTGACCGTTCCGGCCATCGGCAGAGCGACCCATTCCCGCGACGCCGGCGGACGCTCTCCTCGACCACCCGCCCGGCTCGCCGCGCCTCCCGGCACGAAGGCGGCGCACAGCGCATCCGCCGGGAGCCTGCACCTAGGGCAGTCGAACTGCCCGGGATCGCCGTCCGTACGCCCCGGCATGACGAGCGACGCACGCGAGCAGAGCCCCGACCTGTCCCCGACGGCATCGGACGGCAGCCCCTGCGGTACGGAACGCGTCGTCGACGGGGCCATCGACGGAACCGATGGCCCCCGGGCGGGCGAGCCGGTCAGAGGCTCCCGGTGTAGATGACCTCCTCGGCCATGGTTCGCACCTTCACGTTGTGGTCCTGGCTGTGCTTGCTCAGGACGGCCATAGCCCGGTCCTCGGTGACCCCCAACCGGCACATCAGGATGCCGACGGCGATGCCGATCCGCCGGTTGGTCGCGAGCGCGACCTCCAGGTTGGCCGCCTTGATCTCCGCGGTCAGGACCCGGACACGCAGATCCGCCAGGGCGGCGGAGAAGGCGCACCACTCCACCCGGCCGTCGCGGGATCGAAGGCGGCTCCTCCGCGGCGTTCCTCCGGAGGGAGTCGTGGCACCGTGCCCCGCTCGCTCCGCTTCCGTCGCAACTCGATCGGGTCCCTCGATCGGCATGGTCCGTCCTCGACTGTTCTGCCGCGGCCGCCGGCACCGGGTCTGAACCGGGGTCCGTGAGCCCTGCGCTTAGCACTGTGACGCGTTGCGGGGCCCAGCACCATCGGCAGCTCGACCCATTACGGCGGCCGGCTCGGCCGGGTCGGTATCGGCATGTCTGCCGATACCCGGGCCCACGCTCCACCAGGTGCAATCAAGGCCCCGACCCGAGCCCGGAGCGGTGGGGCACATCGGCGACGAGGGAGGCAGCGTGAGGGCAGTGGTCTACGAGGGGCCGCGGCAGGTCAGCGTCAAGGACGTACCGGACGCGCGGATCGAGCGGCCGACCGACGTCCTGGTACGGATCACGTCGGCGAACATCTGCGGCTCGGACCTGCACATGTACGAGGGCCGGACGGACTTCGAGCCCGGCCGCTGGTTCGGGCACGAGAACCTGGGCCAGGTGGTCGAGGTCGGCGACGGCGTCGACAAGGTGCAGGTGGGGGACTACGTCGTCCTGCCGTTCAACATCGCCTGCGGACACTGCAAGAACTGCGAGCGCCAGCTCACGAACTACTGCCTGACCGCCCAGCCGGAGCCGAAGATGGCCGGCGCCGCGTACGGCTTCGCCGACATGGGCCCGTACGGCGGGGGGCAGGCCGAGCTGCTGCGCGTGCCCTGGGGTGACTTCAACTGCCTGCGGCTGGGCGAGGACGCCGAGCAGCGCCAGACCGACTACGTGATGCTCGCCGACATCTTCCCGACCGGCTACCACGCCACCGAGATGGCCGGCGTGCAGCCCGGCGACCAGACGGTCATCTTCGGCGCCGGCCCGGTCGGGCTGATGGCCGCCCTCTCGGCAACCATCCGAGGGGCCAGCAAGGTGATGGTCGTCGACCGGCAGCCCGACCGGCTGCGGTTAGCCGAGTCGATCGGGGCGATCGCCATCGACGACTCGCAGGTCGACCCCGTGCAGGCGGTGCTCGACCAGACCATGGGCCTCGGCGCCGACAACGGGTGCGAGTGCGTCGGCTACCAGGCGCACGAGCCCGACGGGCAGGAGCAACCGAACCTGACGCTCAACAGACTGGTCGCCTCGGTGCGGTTCACCGGCAAGATCGGCGTCGTCGGGGTGTACGTCCCGCAGGACCCCGGCGCGCAGGACGAGCTGGCCAAGCAGGGCCAGGTCGCCTTCGACTACGGCATGTTCTGGTTCAAGGGTCAGAAGATGGGCAGCGGCCAGGCGCCGGTCAAGCGGTACAACCGGCAACTGCGCGACCTCATCGCCGCACGCAAGGCCGAGCCGTCGTTCATCGTGAGCCACGAGCTGCCCCTCGACCGCGCGCCGGAGGCCTACGAGCACTTCGACAAGCGGGACGACGGCTGGACGAAGGTCGTCCTGCACCCGGCCATGGCAGGTGCATGACGTGGCCACGACACTGAACGGACGGCGGGTCGCCATCCTCGCGGCCGACGGGGTGGAGCGGGTGGAGCTCGAGCGACCTCGTCAGGCTCTGGAGGACGCCGGTGCGCGCACGGACCTGGTCTCGATCACCAGCGGCGAGATCCAGGCGCGCGACCACGACCTGGAGGACGCCGGCACGTTCGCCGTCGATCGCCTGGTCGGCGCCGCCTCGGTCGACGAGTACGACGCCCTGTTGCTGCCCGGGGGGACGGTGAACCCGGACAAACTGCGGATGGAGCCGGCCGCCGTGGCCTTCGTCCGCGACTTCGTCCAGTCCGGCAAGCCGGTCGCCTCGATCTGCCACGGCCCGTGGAACTTCGTCGAGGCCGACGTCGCGCGCGGCCGCCGGCTGACCTCGTGGCCGAGCGTGCGCACGGACCTGCGCAACGCCGGGGCGGAGGTGGTCGACGAGCAGGTCGTCACCGACGGCAACATCACGACGAGCCGGTCGCCCGACGACCTGCCTGCGTTCTGCGAGCGCATCGTGCAGGAATTCGCCGAGGCCGGGCAGCCCGCGGTGGGCCGGGCATGACGTCGGCCCTCGGGAGCACGGCGTCCCTCGCGGCCCGGGCCGGCGGCACGGTAGTCCGCCAGATCCGCTCGGTGCTCGACCCCGCCGGGGTCTCGGCCCGTGGGACGGCCGCCCCGGCGTCCGGGTGGCTCGCCGTGACCGTCTACCGGGAGCCGTCCGACGTGGACACCGCGCAGCTGCCCGCACCACTGGCGGAGTACGGCGACCGGATCGAGGTCCGCATCCGCGCGGCCGCCGACGGCAAGGGCACCGAGCTGGCGGCCCGGCTGCGCAACCAGCCCTCCGGCAGCCCTCTCGGTCGACTCACGGGCAGCGATCCGCAGGCCGATCTGCGGTCGCGCTGCGCCGGGCCAAGCAACTCATCGAGGTCGGTGAGGTGCTGGCGGTGGATCCCGCACCGCACGGCAAGCGGACCGCGACCCCCGGCGGCGTGCTCCTGGAGGCGTGGACCAAGGTGGCGCCCGAGGCAGGTGTGCGATGAGGGCGGTGACCTGGCGCGGGGTGAACGAGATCGGCGTCGAGGGACGTCCCCGAGCCCACGATCCTCGACGACCACGACGTCATCCTCGAGGTGGGGCTGAGTGCGACCTGCGGCTCGGACCTGCACCTGGTGGGCGGCTACATCCCCGCCATGCGCGCGGGGGACGTGCTCGGGCACGAGTTCATGGGCACGGTCGCCGAGGTCGGCCGCGCCGTGACGGAGCACCAGGTGGGCGACCGCGTGGTGGTGGTCTCCTTCACCAGCTGCGGGCAGTGCTGGTACTGCCGGCAGGGGTTGTGGTCGCTGTGCGACAACGGCGATCCCGACCCGGGATCACCGAGGCGCTGTGGGGCCAATCCATCGGCGGCTGCTACGGGTACTCCTACGCGATGGGCGGCTGGGCGGGCAGCCATGCGCCCTACATCCGGGTGCCCTACGCCGACCAAGGGGCGTTCGCGATCCCGGACGGCGTCTCCGACGAGCGGGCGCTGTTCGCCTCCGACTCCGCGCCCACCGGGTGGACCGGGGCGCACCAGGCCGAGGTGCGGCCGGGGGACGTCGTCGCGGTGTGGGGTGCAGGCGGAGTGGGCCAGATGGCCGCCCGCGCGGCCATGCTGATGGGCGCCGAGCGGGTCGTCGTCATCGACCGGTACGACAACCGGCTCGACCAGGTCCGCCGGCACATCGGGGCGGACACCCTCGACTACGAGGAGGTCGACGTCCCCGCAGAGCTGCGCGAGATCACGGGTGGCCGGGGACCGGACGTGTGCATCGAGGCGGTGGGCACGGAGGCGCACACCCCGGGACCGCAGTACCTGTACGACCAGGTCACGCAGCAGATGCGGCTGCAGACCGACCGACCCACGGCGGTGCGTGAGGCGATTTGCGCGTGCCGCAAGGGCGGGACCGTCTTCACCCTCGGCGTCTTCGCCGGCCTCGTGGACGAGTTCCCCCTCGGCGCGGTGATGAACAAGGCGCTGACCCTGCGCGGCGCCCAGCAGCACGGGCGCCGCTACATCCCGGAGATCCTCGACCGCATGAGCCGCGACGAGGTGGAGACGGAGCACCTCGCCACCCACGTGATGCCGCTCGACGACGGGCCGAGGGGCTACCGGATGTTCGAGGAGAAGGAGGACGGGTGCGTCCGTGCCGTGTTCCGCCCCGGTGCGTGAGGCGCCGGCCGTCGGACCGCCCCGGGCCCCGGCGCCGAGCCGGACGGGGGACCGTCGCCGGGTCCTCGCCGTCCCGGTGCCGGGATACCGGGTGAGCCTCGCACGCGGCGCGACGGCGGAGGAGGCCGGCCCGCGGCCGACGATCCTGTCGTGGCGCCGTCTGCTGATCTGTCTCGGCGGCGGCCTTCTCGCCGCCGGACTGACCACGGTCGCCGGCTTCCCCGAGCTCGCGGTACTCGTCGGCTGGGCCGTCGCGGCCAGCGGCCTACTGCTCTGGGTGTGGCGGATCAGCTGGCCACGCGATCCGCAGGGGACCAAACGGCTGGCCGAGGAGGAGGGGCGGACCCGCGTCACGGACACGGTCGTGCTGAGTGCGGCGGTGGCCAGCCTCGCCGCCGTCGTGGAGGGCCTCGTCCGGTCCGGCTCGGGGGACGCTGTCGGCGTCGCCACCGTGGTGCTCGGCGTCCTGGTGGTGATCCAGTCGTGGGCGCTGGTCAACACGGTCTTCGCTCTCAAGTACGCCCGGCTGTACTACTCCGGTGGGGACGGCGGCATCGAGTTCGGCCAGCGGGAACCGCCTGCCTACAGCGACTTCGCCTACGTCGCGTTCACCGTCGGGATGAGCTTCGCGGTACCGGACACCCAGCTCGCGGACACGTCGATCCGCAAGGTCGCCCTCGGGCACGCTCTGCTGTCCTACCTGTTCGGGACCGTCGTCATCGCGGTGGCCGTCAATCTCGTCACCAACCTGGGGCAGCAGGGATAGCGCCGTGGTGACGCGGGGCGAGCTGCACCTGCGGCCGCAGCGGATCCTGGACCACTACGCCATCCGCTTCCTCATCGCCCCCGGGAGGCGCTGGGGCAGCCGTTCGACCTGGAGGACGCGCGAAGCCGGCTGCAGCGGCTCCGCGCAGCCGGGGACGACGCCGCCGACCCGTGACCGGACGAGGCGGAGGTCCGCCGTTGCGCGCTCTTCGTAGGGCGGTGCCAGGCGTTTTGGACGACCTGGCCGAGCACCACCCGCAGCCTCCGGCGCAGATCCACGCCGCTGGCTGAGGGCGGCTCCGCGCGCTCACCGGCGCCCGGTCCGCGCCGGACGGCTCAACTCCGGCGGGATGCGCAGGCCGGTGCGCAGCGCCCGCGTGGCGGCGGCGGTGAGGTCGGGAGCGTCCAGAGCGACCTGGGCCCGGCGGAGGGCCTCTGTCGTGCTGCGCGGGTTCACGTGGAGAGCTGCGGCGAGCGCGGGGACCTGGGTCGTGCCGGCCACCATGTGCCCCAGGACCCGGAGATCGAGGGGAGTGAGACTGCGCAGGTCTCCGGGGGAGGACAGCAGCACTGCGGCCGACAGGTGGTCGAGGTCGGGGAGGGCGCAATCCAGTGCGGTGACCCGCAGCAGCCGTTCGCCGTCCGGGCCCGCCACGGGCGCGAGGAAGGCGGTGTAGGGGCCACCGGCGGATAGCTCGTGCGTGGCCGCGGCGAGGATTGGCGAGTCGGGGGCAAGCAGGCGGTCGTCGGGCAGCCCGGGCAGAGAGAGGGCGTCCCCACCGCGCGTGACCACCACGCCGGCCTCGGCGGTCCCGACGATCCTGGCGATCCGGGCGATCTCCTGGGTCCGGTCCAGGTCGTCCGCGATCACCCTGGTGACGGCGCCGACCATCTGCCGGTCGGCCAGGCTCAGGCGCGCCGGGTCCTCGGCGAGGAGGCTGAGGAAGCCGACGTGCCGCCCGGTCGAGGAGAACAGCGCGCCGGCCACGCCGCCGCCGAACCCCGCCGGGAGCAGGTACTCGCCCCAGGCGCATATCTCCGGGAGGGGCACGGGCAGCTCGCTGGCGAGCACCGGGCGCTGGGCGCTGTTGAGCCCGAGGTGCTCGAGCTCGGCGTCGGCCCCTGGGGACTCGAAGTAGCGGCGCAGGGGTTCGGCTGCGCCTGTGGTCGCAAGTGGGATGTGTCGACGTCGTTCGGGATCGCGGACGGCGAGCCACCCGGCGTCGAAGGGCAGGATCCGGCCCAGCGCCTCGAGGACCTCCCGGGCGCGCTGGTTCAGGCCCTCCGCCATGGTGCCGACGCCGGCCAGCTCCTCCTGCAGGCGCAGGAGGGCCGGGTCGCACTTCATCTCTGCGCCTCCCCTCGGGCGGGCCCGGTACACACGGTACGTAGAGGCCTGCCCGTCCGCCCGTACCGCGGCCAGGGTGCGCGCTTCATGTCACGCGCCCGGTGCCGGCTGGTGATGAAGGGGAGGGTCGGGTCGGGCGGATCCGCAGCGGCCACCGTGACGTACCGGGGATGGTGCGGATCGGCGAGACCAGTTGCGTGCCGTTGAACGGGACGGCGCGGTGAGCATCTGCTCCGCGCGACGGGGACGAGTGGACGACGACGCGGCGATCTCCGCCACGTCCCGGTCCGCGACCGCGTTCTCCGGCATAGGTGACCTCCGGGATGGCGATGTGCCGTTCGGGTGCCGCACTCATGCGGGCGATGCGCGTCCCAATCTGGTAGGCGTCGACGTACCGGCCCATCGGCAGCTCGACCGATTTCGACCGCCGTCGGTTCGACACCGTCCCGGGCGCGGGGTGGGATGGAAGAGACCGGGCCCTCGCGGGTGACCGGCCACGGCGGAGAACACGCCCCCACGCTCACACCGGCCGGCCCGCCGGTCCGAGCCCCGGAGGGGCCCGATGCGCCTCACCCGCTTCGTGCACGCCGTGCGGACCAGCCTGTGGCTGGTCCCCCTGCTGTGCATCCTGGCCGGCGTGCTGATGGCCCTCGGCACGCTCTCCCTCGACCGCCGGTCGGGCTACACCCTGGTCCCGCAGAGCGTGACGGGAACGCCCAGCGACGCGCAGACGATCCTGTCGGTCTTCGCCACCGCGATGGCCTCGCTGACCAGCCTCGTGCTCACGGTGACGCTGGTGGTGGTGCAGCTGGCGATGGGCCAGTTCTCGCCGCGGATCGTGGCCGCGCTGTTGTCCGACCGGTTCAGCCAGCTGGCGATCGGCCTGTTCGGGGCGACGTTCGTCGTCGCCGTGCTCACCCTCCGCGAGATCCGCGGTTCGGACACCGGCACCGTTCCCGGCGTGTCGGTGCTGCTGACCTACCTGCTGATGGTCGCCAGCCTCGTGACGCTGATCCTCTTCGTGCACCACTCCGGGCAGACCATGCGGGCGACGGGCCTGATCGACCTGGTCGGCGACCGCACCCGCGACCTCATCGAGTCATCCTTCCCCGCAGCGCCCCGACCGGCGACCGGGGCGGACGCCGACCCCGACGTGGTCTCCGCCCGGGAGCCGGGCAGCGTCGTCCGGGTCGACCGCGCCAGGCTGGTCGCCGCCGCGCGCCGCGCCGACTGCGTCCTCGAACTGGTGCCCGTCGTCGGCGACTTCGTGCCGGGCGGGGCACCGCTGTTCCGCGTGCACCCCGGCCCCCGGCGGGCGGGGGACGGCGCCGGGCCGGCCGCGCGGCTGCGGGCCGAGGAGATCGCGCGACTGGTCCTCGTGGGCCCCGAGCGCCTCCACACGGAGGACGCCTCCTACGGGCTGCGCAAGCTGGTCGACGTCGCGGAGCGGTCGATCGCCCAGCCGTTCGACGACCCGACGACCACCCTGCAGGCGCTGCACCGGCTGCACGACCTGCTGCGCCAGCTCGCCGTGCGCCCGCTCCCCGCCGGCGAGCACCGGGATGAGGACGGCGTGGTCCGGCTGGTCGAGCGCACGCTGTCCTGGGACGGCTACGTGCGGCTCGCCTTCGACGAGATCCGGCTGGCCGGCGCGGCCTCGCCGCAGGTGACCCGCCGGCTGTGCGCGGCGCTGCAGGACCTCAAGAGCATCGCCCCGCCCGACCGTCACGCCCCGCTGGACCGCCAGCTGCGGCTGCTGACCGCCGCCGTCCACCGGGCCTACGAGGACGAGGAGGACATCGCCGCCGCGCTGACGCCCGACGCCGAGGGCATCGGGTCCGGAGCCGACGTCACCACCGCGGTGCGCCTGGACAGGGGCACGCCGGACGCCGACGTCCGGCCCGGCGCGCGCATCCCGGGGTAGTGGCGCCTCGACGAGCTGTCCCGTCGGCTTCCCGTGCGACATGCGGGCACGCGGACACGAACGGCCGAGTGCCGACGCCGTCTGCAGGATCGGTCCGTGCGATGTCCGGGTCGGGGAGCGTGCCCGGTTGGCAGACGTGCCCCCCATCGCCAGAGGCACCCTCAGCGCAGCACAGCGGGTCGTGGTCGAGACGCCCGCACCGACGCGCCGGTAGGTTGGGCCTGTCGGCCCGCGGAGGAGACGCTGAGGTGTCGACGCGGCCGCGACGATGTCGGCCGCCCACCCGCTCCCGGGCGCACAGGGGAGCTCCTCCATGACGGCGATCGACGACTTCTTCGCGGATCTGGAACGCCGCGGACACGAACCGATGCTCAGGCGGCTCAGCGCGACCGTGCGCTGGGACATCCTCGACGGCGACCGGATCGACCACCGGCTGGTCCGGATCGAGCACGGCGACGTCATGGTGGCCGCGAGCGACGAGCCCGCCGATTGCGTGATCATCGCGGAGCGCGCGGTCTGCGACGACGTCGTGAGCGGCCGGACCAGCGCGCTGGCCGCGCTGCTCCGGGGTGCGGCTGCCATCGACGGGGACTTCGAGCTGATGGTGCTGGCCCAGCGGCTGTTGCCGCGCACGCCGGGCGCCTCGGGCGGTCGCGCCGTCGTCGCAGCGGAAGGGCGGCCGTCGTGAGCGAGGACGTTGTCCGGACCCTCAACGGCAGCACGTTCGTGGTCTGCGACAGGCGGGGCGACATCGAGACCTCGCCCAACGACCCGACCGGGCTGTTCTCGTTCGACACCCGGTTCCTGTCGCGGTGGGTGCTGACGGTCGACGGGGAGCGGCTGACCGCCCTCTCCACCGACGACCTGCAGTACTTCGAGACCCGGTTCTTCCTCGTCCCGGGCACCGGCACGGTCTACGTCGACGCGAAGACCACGGTCATCCGCCAGCGCGCGGTCGCCGACGGCTTCCTCGAGCAGCTCACCGTGCTCAACCACGACGTGAAGCCGGTCGAGCTGACGATCCGGATCGAGGCGGCAGCCGACTTCGCAGACCTGTTCGAGGTCAAGGACGCCCTCCAGAAGAAGGGTTCGCGGTCCGTCGCGGCAGTGGCCGGGCAACTGGTGATGAGCTACCGACGCGAGACGTTCCACCGCAGCACGACGGTGACCTCGACCCAGCCGGCCGAGGTCGACGAGCACGGGCTGACGTTCATCACCCACATCGAGCCGCACGGCTCCTGGAGCACCGAGCTGACCATCCGCGCGGTCATCCTGGGACCCGGCGAACGCCCCCTCAAGCCGACGGCGGCCGCTGATGACGTGCGGCGGGAGATGCTCGAGAACCTCGACCGCTGGGTCGCCCGGGCACCGCGCCTGACGTGCGACTCGGAGTCCCTAGTCGCGACCTACCGGCGCAGCCTGATCGACCTCGCGGCGCTGCGGTTCTCGCCGATCATCGCGGGTCCGGACAGCCTGCCCGCGGCCGGCCTGCCGTGGTTCATGACGATATTCGGCCGCGACAGCATCTTCACGAGCCTGCAGGCCCTCCCCTTCGCCCCGGAACTGGCGACGACGACGCTGCGCGTGCTGGGCGACTGGCAGGGAAATCGCGTCGACGACTTCCGCGACGAGGATCCCGGCCGCATCCTGCACGAGGTCCGCTACGGCGAGCTGAGCGCGTTCCAGGAGCGACCGCACACGCCGTACTACGGCACCGCCGACGCCACACCGCTGTACGTCGTCCTGATGGACGAGTACGAGCGGTGGACGGGGGACGGCGGCCTGGTGCGCCAGTACGAGCAGGAGCTGCGCGCGGCGCTGCGCTGGATCGACGACTATGCGGACCTGCAGGGCAACGGCTACGTCGCCTACCAGCGGCGCAACGAGGAAACCGGCCTGGAGAACCAGTGCTGGAAGGACTCCTGGGACGGGATCTCCTACCGCGACGGCCGGCTGCCCGGATTCCCGCGGGCCACCTGCGAGCTCCAGGGGTACGCCTATGACGCCAAGATGCGCGGCGCCCGCCTCGCGCGCGAGTTCTGGGACGACCCCGCCTTCGCCGACGACCTCGAGCGGGCGGCGGCCGACCTCAAGAACCGGTTCAACCGCGACTTCTGGATCGAGGGCGGGCAGTACTACGCGCTCGCCCTCGACGCCGACGGCGCCCGGGTGGACGCCCTGGCGTCCAACATCGGCCACCTGCTGTGGAGCGGCATCGTCGACGCCGACAGGGCGCCGGCCGTCGCAGGGCACCTGCTCGGGCCCCGGCTGTTCTCCGGCTGGGGGGTGCGCACGCTGGCCGAGGGCGAGGCCCGGTACAACCCGATCGGCTACCACAACGGCACGGTCTGGCCGTTCGACAACTCGTTCATCGCCTGGGGGCTGCGCCGGTACGGCTTCCACGTCGAGGCCGCCCGGATCGCGGCGGGCAACCTCGAGGCCGCGGATTTCTACCACGGCCGCCTGCCCGAGGCGTTCGGCGGCTACGAGCGCACGCTGACGAAGTACCCCGTCGAGTTCCCCACGGCCTGCAGCCCGCAGGCGTGGTCCACCGGGGCGCCGCTGCTGTACCTGCGCACGATGCTGGGCCTGGAGCCGCACGGGGACCACCTGGTGGTCGAGCCGGCACTGCCGGTCGGCATCGGCCGCATCGAGCTGCTCGACATCCCCGGACGGTGGGGCCGGGTCGACGCGTTCGGCCGCGGGCTGGTCGAGGTCGGCACCGGCGCCGACGGTGGGTCACCGACGCGGCCCGCGACTCCGGTCCGGCGCGCCTACGCCTTCCCGCCCACGTAGGACGTCCCGACGGCGAACGGCTGCGAAGGCATCGGGAAACGCCGCGGCGAACCGGTTCTGCACCTTCCACCCTGTGCAGTGCGCCGGGACCAGGACGGTGGGCGCCGCGTCGCTTGACGCGGCACATCGGGCGCTGGTAGCGGAAGCGGGTCTTGCCAGCCGCCGGGGGCAGCGGCTATCGGTGCGAGGTCCGTGAAAAGAACAGGAACTCCGACGGCCACGACGCTTGCCGACCTCTCGGCGTCCGCTGGGTCGAGCCGGTGCTCCCGGGCACGAACGTCGTCCACCGGAACGCGCTGGGGGAATCCCGGATGGCGCGGCGCAGGCGATGAGGTGCTCGGCTGGGCTGAGCAAGGCGACGGCCCCGCAGTCAGCGACTGCGAGGCCGTCGTGTTCAGACGAGCCCCTCGTTGTGGGGCTCGATGCTGGCCGAGAAATCCACCCCCTCGTCGGCGTCCGGCTGGACGGGCCCTTCGCCCGGCTCGGAACCGGAGCCGGCAGCGGTGTTCCGGGAGGACCGCTCCGGATCGGTCACGTCCGTGGTCGTCGGCGCCTGACCGATGCGCTTCGCGGCCTCCCCGGTCCCGGTCTCCTCTAGCTCGGACTCGCTCACGACTCCTCCATCCAGGTCGTTCGATACCGGTGATCACGCAGTGGGCTTCACGAGTTCCTTGGGCTCGCGGGACGGCTGACCGGACAGTGACTGTCGGTGAGCCGGATCCAGCGGACGCCCTAACCGGCCGGTTCGCGTCCGTCGAGGTCGGGCGCGCCGTACTCCTGGTCGTGGAACAGGTCGACCAGTTGCCCGGCGTGCGCACCGATATCGGGATCGCGGACGGTCACCGGCCGGTCGGTGGGTTGTGCGCGAACAGCACGCTGCCTCTGGTGGTGGACGCCGGTGTACCCGAGACCTGGGGCAGTCCGACGTCGATCACTTCGTGGCCGCCGACGCCGACCTCGGCGCACTCGCGAAGCCTGCCCAGCATGCGCTGGAAGCAGGAGAGCGGCGAGTCGGGATCGCGCCAGGGGACTGTGGCATGCGGCGCCGCGACCGGTCCAAGGTCTTCCCACGGCGTCACCGTCCGCGGTCGCCAGTCATTCGGGGGAATGCCGATGTCCAGGGCTCCGGACGTCCGGAGAAGAGCGACGCCCGTCCGAGGCCCGCTGCGTGCGCGCCGTCGCGAACCGGGGGGCCCGGGCCCGGCGTTTCCGGGCAGTTGTCCGGCGGTTGCGCAAGGGTGTCCGTGCAGGTGTCTGCGGGGACGCGCCACATGCGCACACGGCTCCACGGAGGCCGGTGATCCACTCCGTTCGTGGCGAAGGCGCCCACCACAATCACGACGGGGATGCGGCGCCGGTGATCAGCCCGCTCGGAGCATGTGCACGCACATCGTTCGGACGGCTCCTCCGGCGGCTGGGCTCGATCGGTCATCCGACGGATGCCGTACGGACCGGCCTGGTCCTAGCGTGGGGCTTCAGACGGCCGTATCCGTCAGGTGCTGGAGCCAACAGCCCACCGGAGCGATCGAGCCGGGGAGACACCGTGTCATCACCTGTCCCGCCCCCCACCATGGACGAAGTCGCCACGGCGGACCCCGGCGTGGCCCGCCGGTGGCTGGAGGCCTTCTACCCCGGCTACCGGCCGGAGGAGTCCAACAGCCACCGGGGCTTCGGCTTCCGCAGCCGCCATGTCCGCGTCGGCAGCGGCAGCCTCGCCAGACTTCGCTACTCGTTGAGCGCGGACAACAACGTCGTGCTCTCGGACGTCCTGGTCGTCGTCCAGCCGGACGACGGCGGGATGAAGGTGAGCCTGGGACGCCACGAGGACGTCGTCCTCCCGGGTTCCCCCGTGCTGTTGCCTGCCCACCAGGTGGTGAGCGTGCTGTGGGCCGACACCGTGGCCGACTGCGTCAGTGTGCAGACCGCCGACGTCGAGCGGGTCGCCGTCGAGACGACCGGACTCGTAGGCACCGCGCTGCGCTTCACCGGGCATCGGCCGATGTCCCCAGTCCTGGGCCGGCGCTGGAGCGACGCGGTCCGCCGCGTCGTCAACGTCCTCGTGGGGCATCCGGAGGTCGCGGCCGCCCCGCTGGTCGCCTCTGCGCTGACCCAGCGACTGGCCCGAGCCGTCCTCGAGACGTTCCCCAGTACGACTCTGGTCAGCCACCGCCGGTTGCCACCCGACCACGCCACGCCGGCCGTCGTGCGGCGCGCCATCGAGCACATCGAGGCCAACGCGCAGCGGGAGATGACGCTCACCGAGATCGCCGACGCCGCGGGGAGCGGCGCCCGGGGGCTCCAGGCGTCCTTCCTGCGCCACCGGGACACGACACCGACCGCCTTTGCCGAACGGGTGCGGATGGCGCGGGCCCACAGGGACCTGGTGGACACCGACCCCGGGGGTTCCGACAGCGTGCCGACGATCGCCGCCCGCTGGGGCTTCGCCAACCACCGCCGCTTCGCCGCCGCCTACCGGGAGACCTACGGCCGCCTCCCGGACGAGACACTCCGTCGCTGAGCGACAGCTGGACGTCGGCGTGCTTACCCCGCACCCCAGGCCCGGTTCGACGGTGAGCACCGTGATGAGGTCCGGCCAGCCGAGGACGGCGATGACGAGCAGCGGCCCCGGGACGTCCAATGTCCTCGCGGGCATACCGGGTCGCCGGAGGTCCGTGGAGAAGTAGCCGCCAACAAGGGGAGGGACCTCCGCGCGGTAGAAGCGCGGGAACGCTCGGCCGAGAAGGTCTCGAGGTCGGCGATCGCGTTGCGCACCAGCCGGTCGATCGGGGAGTCGGTCGCGCCGGTGATGCGCAGCTGCTCCGCGGGCACGTCGACGAGCTGCCGGGGACCGCCGGAGGAGGGGGCGGGCGTCGTGCCGGAGCACCCGGCCAGGAACACGACGCTCACCCCGGGCACGGCCAGCGCGCGACGGAGGTGCCGCCTCATCCGGTGGCTGTCCCGACCAGCCGGAACGTCGGACTCTCGTGGACGGTCATCGCATGCCCATCCATGCCTCCTCGGCCGGTGCAGCCCGGTGGGATCGATCAGCGAGGCCGCACCGTGACGGCCCACCGGTGGCCCGCCAGGGCTCATGGCACCGTGCCGACGTCGATCCGTCGATCGGCAGCACTGCCCATCCCGGCCCGAGCACGCCACTCAAGTGCGCACCCCGTCGACAAGGAAGTCGACGAGCCGCCTGACCAGTCCGCGCGATACCGCCACGCGCCAGGCGACCTCGCGATTCAGCGACGTCTCGGGGTCCTGGGGGCGGATCTCGGTCCAGGCCACCGACACATGCCTGACGACTCCGACGCCCGCGCCGTGGCATCCGAGTGATCTCCGACCACAGAGCAGCCGGAACGGAGCCGGCGAGGTGGGTCATCGAATCCTCGCGGTGGTCGGGCGGCGCCCTCCCGGATTCCCGAACGGATCCCCGCCGGGGTGGGCGGTCCATGCCTGGCCCCCGCTCGCCGGGATGCCCCGGTTCCATCGGGTGCCGTCGGCATCGGCAGAACGACCGATTGCCGCCGCCGGGGCCGACGGCGAGCGTGGAAACGCACGGTGTGGGTGGGCTCCACGTGGCCGCCACGCAATCGGCGGATCTCCGTGACCTCCCCGTCAGGAGGAACAGTCCGTGACGCTGATGCGGTTCGACCCGTTCCGGGAACTCGACCGGGTCGCCGAACAGACCCTGTCCGTGGGGGCGCGTGCGCTGCACAGCATGCCGATGGAGGCACTGCGACGCGGCGACCAGCTCAGCGTCCATCTCGACGTGCCGGCCGTCGCCCCCGACGACGTCGACCCGACCGTCGAGCGCAATGTCGTGAACGTGCGGGTCCATCGGGCGCCGACCCGCCAGGACGGCGATGAGGTGATCATCGACGAACGGCCCTACGGCGATTTCGCCCGCCAGCTCTTCCTCGGGGAGAACCTCGACCCCGACCGCCTGTCGGCCGACACCCGGGACGGCGTCCTGACCCTCACCATCCCGGTCAGCGAGAAGAGCAAGCCACGCAGGGTCCAGCTGGGCTCCTCCAACGCGGCCGCAACCACCTCAGACGCACCGTCGCCCGCCGGCCGGCCGGCCGCCGGCTGATCAGGAGGCCACGATGACCGATCGTTCCTACGCAGGACATTCTCCGGCTGGTGGGTCCGGCGCCGGCCAGCCATGGTCGCCCGGCAGTCCCGGCGTCGCGACGCGGTGGCCCAGGCGTGCGGTGGCGTCGTTCCCGACCTACGAGGAGGCCGAACGCGCCGTCGACCGGCTCGCCGACCGCGACTTCCCGGTCGAGCGGGTGGCCATCGTCGGGCAGGACCTGGAGACCGTCGAGCAGGTCACCGGCAAGATGGACTATCCCCGGGCCGCCTGGCGCGGGGCCCTCAGCGGAGCCGTACCGGGCGCCCTGATCGGCTGGATCTTCGGGATCTTCGACTGGGTCGACCCGATCCTCACGGGCCTGTTGCTGGCCCTGTACGGCCTGCTCATCGGGGCCGCGATCGGGGCGGTCATCGGCCTGATCACGTACGCCATGCAGGGGGGCCGTCGCGATTTCGCCTCGGTCATGTTCATGCGCCCACGCCGCTACGAGGTGGTCGTCGACGACGATGTGGCCGACCAGGCCGCCCGACTCATCGCATCGGAGGCCTGAGATGGCACGCGCGGTCGGTATCGACCTCGGGACGACGAACTCGGTCATCGCCGCCTGGGAAGGCGGCGAGGCCTCGGTCGTCCCCAACGCCGAGGGCGCCCGCACGACGCCGTCGGTGGTGGCGTTCACGGAGAACGGCGAGCGTCTCGTCGGCCAACTCGCCCGCCGGCAGGCGATTCTCAACGCCAAGGGCACGATCTACTCGGTCAAGCGGTTCATCGGCCGCAGGTTCGAGGAGGTGGAGGAGGAGGCCGGCCAGGTCACCTACGACGTGGTCCCCGATGCGAACGGGCTCGCGCGGATCAAGGTGCGGGACAAGCTGTACGCGCCGGAGGAGATTTCCGCACTGATCCTGCGCAAGCTCGCCGACGACGCCGGACGGCAGCTCGGCGAGCGGGTCACCGAGGCGGTGATCACCGTCCCGGCCTACTTCAACGACGCACAGCGCACCGCCACCCGCGACGCGGGGAAGATCGCCGGCCTCGAGGTCCTGCGGATCATCAACGAGCCGACCGCCGCGGCGCTGGCCTACGGGATGGACAAGGGGCAGCACGAGACGGTGCTGGTGTTCGACCTCGGCGGCGGGACGTTCGACGTCAGCGTCCTCGACGTGGGGGACGGCGTGGTGGAGGTGCGGGCCACGGCGGGCGACACCCACCTGGGCGGGGACGACTTCGACCGGCGGATCGTCGACCACCTGGCCGAGGAGTTCCAGAAGGAGAACGGCATCGACCTGCGGAAGGACCCGCAGGCGCTGCAGCGCCTCTACGAGGCCGCCGAGAAGGCGAAGGTGGAGCTGAGCTCGGTCACGCAGACCCAGGTCAACCTGCCCTTCGTCACCGCGGACGCGAACGGGCCGAAGCACCTCACGATGACGCTGATGCGCTCGCAGTTCGAGCACCTCACGGCGGATCTCGTGGAACGGACGATGGGACCGGTCCGTCAGGCCATGTCGGACGCCAAGATCGGGGGAGACGACCTCGACGAGGTCATCCTGGTCGGCGGGTCGACCCGGATCCCGGCGGTGCAGGCGCTCGTGCGCCGGCTCACCGGTGGCAAGGAACCGAACATGACCGTCAACCCCGACGAGGTCGTGGCGGTCGGCGCCGCGATCCAGGCGGGGGTGCTCAAGGGGGAGGTCTCCGACGTCCTCCTGCTCGACGTCACGCCCCTGTCACTGGGCGTGGAGACCCAGGGCGGTCTCATGACCAAGATCGTCGAACGGAACACCACGATCCCGGTCCGGCGCAGCGAGGTCTTCTCGACGGCGGTGGACAACCAGCCCGCCGTCGACATCGTCGTGCTGCAGGGAGAGCGGGAACGCGCGGCGGACAACCGCGTGCTGGGCCGGTTCCAGCTCACCGGCATCCGGCCGGCGCCTCGTGGTGAGCCGCAGATCGAGGTCGTGTTCGACATCGACGCCAACGGCATCCTCAACGTCACCGCGCGCGACAAGGACACCGGTGCCGAGCAGGGCATCACGATTTCCGAGAGCACCAACCTGGACACCTCCGAGGTCGAGCGGATGGTCACCGAGGCCGAGCGGAACAGGGCCTCGGACCAGCAACTGCGGCAGGAGGTGGACGCGCGCAATCAGCTGGACACCGTGGCCTACCAGGTGCAACGCCGACTCGACGAGCTCGGCGACTCCGCACCGCCGCACGAGCGCGCCCGGGCCGAGATGCTGGTGACCGAGGCCCGCCAGGCGGTGGCGGACCAGGCGCCGATCGATCGGGTCCGCGAGCTCACCGGCGAGCTGCAGCAGGCCCTGGCCGGGCTCCAGGCGGCTTCCACCAACTATGCCGCGGACGTCGGCGACCCCGCCGGTGAGACGGTAGCCGCGGACGACGACGTCATCGACGCCGAGTTCGACCGGAACTGAGCCTCTGACGATGGCTGAGCCCGGACCGAAGACGCCGACCGCCCAGCCGGCCGGAACACGGGGTGCCGACCCGGAGACCGCCGAGGCACGGGATCAGCCGGAGGGCGGACCTCCCCGGGAGCCGGCGCCCACCCCGCCGGACGGCGCGGCGGCGGGCGCTCAGCGCGCGCTCGACGCCGCCGAGGACCGCTGGCGGCGCGCCGCCGCCGACCTGGACAACCTGCGCAAGCGATACGCGCGGGAGGTCGCGCGCGAGCGCGCGAACGAGCGGGAGCTGGTCACCTCGGCGTTCCTGCCGGTGCTCGACACCATCGATCGCGCGCTCGAACACGCCGCGGCGGACCCGGGATCGATCGTCGAGGGCATCCGCACCCTCCGTGAGCAGGCCCTCGCCGTCGTCGGGGGGCTCGGCTACGGGCGGGAGGACGAGCCCGGAGTGCCGTTCGATCCGGCGCGGCACGAGGTCGTGGGGGTGGTGGACGCCGACGGAGCCGGGACCCCGCCCGGTTCGGTGGCCTCCGTCGTCCGGCCCGGCTACGGCGCCCCGGGGCGCCAGCTGCGTCCGGCGGCGGTGACCGTGGCGCAGCGCGCGGGGAGCTGACGGATGGCCCGTGACTACTACGACGTGCTGGGGGTGTCGCGCGACGCGGACCAGGACGAGCTGCAGCAGGCGTTCCGGCGGCTGGCGCGGCAGAACCATCCGGACGTGAACAAGGATCCGGCGGCGGAGGAGCGGTTCAAGGAGATCAACGAGGCGTACTCCGCGCTGTCGGACCCGGAGCTCCGCAAGCGCTACGACCGGTTCGGGGAGGACTTCCGGCGGGTTCCCGAGGACTGGGAGCAGCGCGTCGGTGCCGGGGTCGGCGGATCCGGCGGCCGGACCGGTCGGGGTCGCCGCGCGACCTGGACCGCGGAGGGGACCGACGTCGGCGGGGGCTTCGGTGGCGGGGGCTTCGAGGGCATCGACATCGAGGACCTCCTGGGCGGCATGTTCGGCGGCCGCGGACGAGGCCCCCGTGTGGCCCGCACCGCGGGAGCGGATCAGGAGGCCGAGCTGCCGCTCACGGTGGAGGAGGCCTATCGCGGCGGGCGCAAGGAGATCACGCTCAACGGCCCCGAGGGCCCGCGCAGCTACACGGTCACGATCCCCCCCGGCGTCAACGACGGCCGGCGGATCAGGCTGACCGGTGAGGGAGGGCGGGGCCTCGGCGACGGCGCGCCCGGCGACCTCTACCTGGTCGTGCGACTGTTGCCTCACCCGCTCTTCCGCGTGCACGGCCGGAACATCCACGTCGACCTGAAGCTCGCCCCGTGGGAGGCGGCGCTCGGCGCGACCGTCCCGGTCGCCACGCCCGGGGGCGAGAGCAAGGTGACCGTGCCCCCCGGCTCCTCGTCGGGACGACGGCTCCGGCTGCGTGGGCAAGGCATGCCGGACCCGGCCGGGCATCCGGGCGACCTGTTCGCCGAGGTCAAGATCATGGTCCCGCCACGGCTCAGCGACCGTGAACGTGAGCTCTTCTCCGAACTCGCCACGTCGTCGACGTTCGATCCGCGCCGCGCTCCGACCGACGACGGGGGAGGACGTCGATGAGCCCGCCGAGTCGTCCGCTGCGCTACCCGCTGGCCCGGAGGCCGGCATCCGCCCTGCTGGACGAGGTGGAGTTCGCCCGGCGCTGTGGCCTGCACCCCGAGCTGGTGCGGCGGTTCTGGGCGCTGGGTCTGATCCCGGCTGCGCGTCACCTGGATGGGTCGCTGTGGTTCAGCCCCGCGCAGGTACCGGCCGTCGCGCGGTTCCAGCGGCTGCACGCCACCCTGCCCCTCAACTACGCCGCCCTCGGGCTCGTGTGCGACCTCCTCGACCGGATCGCCGATCTCGAGACCGCCCTGCGCGTTCGCGGGCGCACCGAACCCGTACGACGGCGCATTCCCCAGGAGCCCGCCAACCGACCCGAGCGGAGCCAGCTATGGACCTGAACCGCCTGACCCAGAAGTCCCAGGAGGCGCTCGCCGCCGCCCAGTCCCTGGCGATCGAGCACGGTCACACCGAGGTTGACGTCGAGCACCTGCTCACGGCCCTCCTCGACCAGCCGGAGGGCCTCGTCCCGCGGCTGATCTCTGCGACGGGCGCCGACCCTGCGGCCCTGCGCAAGGACATGGAAGCGGAGCTCTCCCGCAAGCCGCGGACCACCGGCACGGCGCCTCAGCCGGGGCAGGTCTCGCTCACGCAGCGGGTGGCCCGGGTGCTCGAGGCCGCCGACCGCGAGGCCAGGCGCATGAAGGACGAGTACGTCTCGGTCGAGCACCTGCTCGTCGCGCTGGCGGAGACGGGCTCGGCCACCGGGGCCGGGCGGGTGCTGGCGCAGCACGGCGTCACCCGCGACGCGTTCCTCTCCGCGCTGACGCAGGTGCGTGGCAACCAGCGCGTCACGTCCGCAACCCCGGAGGGCTCCTACGAGGCGCTCACGAAGTACGGGATGGATCTCGTGGAGTCGGCGCGTTCCGGCCGGCTCGACCCGGTGATCGGCCGTGACGCCGAGATCCGGCGGGTGATCCAGATCCTGTCCCGGAAATCGAAGAACAACCCCGTGCTCCTGGGCGAGCCAGGTGTCGGCAAGACCGCCATCGTCGAGGGGCTGGCCCAGCGGATCCTCAACGGGGACGTCCCCGAGGGGCTGCGCGACCGCACGATCTTCTCCCTCGACATGGGTCTGCTGATCGCGGGGGCGAAGTACCGCGGCGAGTTCGAGGAACGGCTCCAGGCGGTGCTGACCGAGGTGAAGGCCGCCGAGGGCCGGATCCTGCTGTTCATCGACGAGCTGCACAACGTGGTCGGGGCCGGTGCGTCCGAGGGCTCGATGGACGCGGGCAACATGCTCAAGCCGATGCTCGCCCGCGGCGAGCTACACATGATCGGCGCCACCACGCTCACCGAGTACCGGAAGTACATCGAGAAGGACGCCGCACTCGAGCGTCGCTTCCAGCCCGTCTTCGTCGACGAGCCGTCGGTCGAGGACGCGGTCTCGATCCTGCGCGGGCTGCGCGAGCGGTTCGAGGTGTTCCACGGCGTCCGGATCCTCGACGGCTCGCTGATCGCGGCGGCGACGCTGAGCCATCGCTACCTGACCGACCGGTTCCTGCCCGACAAGGCAATCGACCTCGTCGACGAGGCGTGCGCCCGGCTGCGCACCGAGATCGACTCCATGCCCGCCGAGCTCGACGAGATCACCCGCCGGGTGATGCGGCTGGAGATCGAGGAGGCGGCGCTGGAACAGGAGGACGATCCCGCCTCGGTCGCCCGCCTGGACCAGCTCCGCCGCGAACTGGCCGACCTGCGCGGCGAGGCGGACGCCATGCGGGCGCAGTGGAACGCAGAGCGGCAGGCGATCAAGCGGGTCCAGGAACTGCGGGCGGAGCTGGAACAGGTCCGCCACGAGATCCAGGAGGCGGAGCGGGCCTACGACCTCAACCGCGCCGCCGAGCTCCGCTTCAGCCGGCTGGCCGACCTGGAACGCAAGCTGGAGGTGGAGGAGCGACGGCTCGCCGAGAAGCAGGGCGAGCACAGCCTGCTGCGCGAGGTGGTCACCGCCGAGGAAATCGCCGAGATCGTCTCGGTCTGGACGGGCATCCCGGTGTCCCGGCTGACCGAGGGCGAGCGGGAGAAGCTGCTGCGCCTCGACGAGGTGCTGCACCGGCGCGTCGTCGGCCAGGACGAGGCGGTGCAGGCGGTCGCGGACGCGATCATCCGGGCCCGGTCCGGGGTCAAGGACCCGCGACGGCCGACCGGCTCGTTCATCTTCCTGGGCCCGACCGGCGTCGGGAAGACGGAGCTGGCCAAGGCGCTGGCCGAGGCGCTGTTCGACTCCGAGGACAACATCGTCCGGATCGACATGAGCGAGTACCAGGAGCGGCACACCGTGTCGCGGCTGGTCGGGGCTCCGCCCGGCTACGTCGGCTACGAGGAGGGCGGGCAGCTCACCGAGGCCGTGCGTCGACGTCCCTACGCCGTCGTCCTCTTCGACGAGATCGAGAAGGCGCACCCGGACGTCTTCAACACGCTGCTGCAGGTGCTCGACGACGGCCGGCTCACCGACGCGCAGGGCCGCACCGTCGACTTCCGCAACACCGTCATCATCATGACGTCGAACATCGGGTCGCAGTACCTGCTCGACGGCGTCACCGACGCCGGCCAGCTCAAGCCGGAGGCCCGTGACCTCGTGATGGCCGAGCTGCGGGGCCACTTCCGGCCGGAGTTCCTCAACCGGGTCGACGACACCGTGCTGTTCACGCCGCTCAACCCGGGCGAGATCGAAAACATCGTCGAGCTGATGCTCGCCGACCTCCGCGTCCGCCTCGCCGAACGAACCATCACGGTGGAGATCACCGAGGAGGCCAAGCGCTTCATCGCCCGGGAGGGCTACGACCCGGTCTACGGTGCGCGGCCGCTGCGGCGGTTCATCGCCAAGGAGGTGGAGACCCAGGTCGCGCGGGCGCTGCTGCGTGACGGGGCCATCGAGGGGTCCACCGTGCGGGTCGACGTGGACGGCGACCGGCTCGTCGTCACCCATGAGATGGTGGGAGCGCAGGCATGAGCGCCCCGACGACCGCGCGGTCGAGCATCGTCACCTGCTCGCACTGCTCGAAGAAGAACCGGGTGCCGGCCGTGGCGGACAGCATCCCGAAGTGCGGAAACTGCCACCAGCCCCTGCCCTGGATCGCCGATGCGGGCGACGACGAATTCGCCGAGGTCGCGGAGCGGGCTCCGGTCCCGGTGCTCGTGGATCTGTGGGCCACCTGGTGCGGCCCGTGCCGGATGGTGAGTCCCGCCCTCGAACGGCTGGCCACCGAGCGTGCCGGTGAGCTCAAGCTGGTCAAGGTCGACGTCGACCAGGCGCCCCGGCTCTCCCAGCGGTTCGAGGTGCGCGCCGTCCCCACGCTGATGGTCCTGCGGGACGGCGAGGTACTCGCCCGCCAGCCCGGAGCCGCCCCGGAGCCCGCGCTGCGCAGCTGGCTGGACGGGGCCCTGTCCGGAGGGTCTGCTCGATGACGATCCCGGCCGGCGTCGACCCGCACCTCGCCTTCGTGCGCGAGGACGTCGTCCCGCGCCCCCCGGAGGGCTGCGAGGAATGCCTGCGCTTCGGGTCCCCCTGGGTGCACCTGCGGTTGTGCCTGACCTGCGGGCACGTCGGGTGCTGCGACTCCTCGCCGAACCGGCACGCCCGGAAGCACGCAGGTCTGCTCGGCCACCCCGTCGTCCAGTCGTTCCAGCCGGTCGAGGACTGGCGCTGGTGCTACGTCGACGAGGCATACGCGTGACGACCCGGTCTGTGGGTGACCAGGGGCTGGAGGAACTCCTCGCGGACGTGCCGCCGGGGGAGACCCCGGATGTGACCGGCGCGTTTCCCCGGCTGGAGGACTCGCAGCTCCAGATGCTGGAGCGGTGGGGGGACCGACGACCCGTTCCGCACGGCGAGGTGCTCATCGCGGAGGGCGAGCCGGAGGACATCTTCTACGTCCTTCTCTCCGGGCGGGTCGCCGTGGCGGAGGCGGTCGGGACGCCGGACCAGCGCGTCGTCCGCGTGCACGGACCCGGCCGCTTCATCGGTGATCTGGGCATGCTCACCGAGCAGCCCGCCTACGCCACCAGCATCGTCGCCGACCCCGGGGAGGTGCTGGCGATCCCGGCCGAGTGGCTGCGCGCCGGGGCGGCCGCGTCCCCGGCCTTCGGCGACCTGCTGCTGCGCGCCCTCCTGCTCCGGCGCTGGCTGGCGCTCGGGGAGGGGATGGGGTTCCGGATCGTCGGCTCCCGGTACTCCGCCGAGAGCCGGCAGCTGCGCGAGTTCGCCGGTCGCAACCGGCTGCCGCACAAGTTCGTCGACCTGGAGACCGATCCGTCGGCCGAGCGGCTGCTCCGCGGCCTCGAACTGGCGCCCGACGACACGCCCGTGGTGCTCTTCCGGAACCAGGTGCTGCGCAACCCGTCCCCGGCGGACCTCGCCGCGGCGTTCGGCCTGCGCGAGGTCGACTCCGCGGAGAAGGTCGTCGACCTGGTGGTGGTGGGCGCCGGCCCGGCGGGCCTCGCGGCCGCGGTCTACGGCGCCTCGGAGGGCCTCGACACCGCGGTGGTCGACGGCGTCGCGCCGGGCGGGCAGGCGGCGCGGACGTCGTGCATCGAGAACTACCTCGGCTTCCCCTCGGGGATCTCCGGGGGCGAGCTGGCCGATCGCGCCGTGCTGCAGGCGGAGAAGTTCGGGGCGCGGAGGTCCGTCCCGGCGGAGGTGGTGGTGATGGAGGAGCGCGACGGGAACCACGTGCTGCGGTTCGCCGACGGCGGTGAGCTGGCCACGCGCACGGTCATCGTCGCGTCCGGCGTGCGGGTCCGCCGGCTCCCGGTCCCCGGACTGGATCAGTTCGAGGACACCTGCGTGTACTACGCGGCCACGCCCATCGAGGCCCAGCAGTGCGCCGGCGACCCGGTGGTGGTCGTGGGTGGGGGCAACTCCGGCGGCCAGGCCGCGGTCTTCCTCACCGACCACGCCGCCCAGGTCCGCCTGCTGGTCCGAGAGGACAGGCTCGACGAGAACATGTCGCGCTACCTCGCCGACCGGATCACCCAGGACCCGCGCATCGAGGTGCACCCGCACACCATGGTGGAGGAACTGGAGGGCGAGGGCGGCCGCCTCGAGGCCGTCGTCGTGAAGGACACGGTGACCGGTGAGCGGCAGCGCCTGCTCGCGCGCGACCTCATGGTGTTCATAGGGGGTGTGCCCAGCACGTCGTGGTTGCCGGACTCGGTCGCCCTGGACTCCGGTGGTTACGTACTGACCGGGTCGGACGCCCGCCGGGCGACGGAGCGGGGGGAGTCCGACGGACCCGACCCGCTGCTGCTCGAGACCAGCCTGCCCGGCGTCTTCGCAGCGGGCGACGTGCGCAGCGGCTCGGTGAAGCGGGTCGCCTCGGCGGCGGGGGAGGGCGCGATGGCGGTCCGCCTGGTGCACGAGCACCTGGCGACGGCGCGGTGAGCGACGAGCGCGCGAGGACGTGCGGAACCCGTCGACCGACCGGCTGGTGAGGGCGATCGAGCTCTTCCGGCCGGCTCTCTAGATCGAGCCGGCGGACACCCGGGTGCCCGACGTCCGGGTGGGAGTGGTCAACGCACCCACGCTCTCCGACGAGCTGACCGCCGGCCTCGTCGACGACATCCGGGGTGACCTCGAAGCAGGCTTCCCCGACATGAGGTGGCATCTCCAACTCCTCGACGACGGTCTGGTGGAGCCGCCGGCGGAAGACGGCCAGATCGTCGGCGCAGCTCGCCAGCTCCTCCTGACGCGCGCGTGGGACCTCGTCGTCGTCCTGACCGATCTGCCCCTGGCGGTTGCGAGACGGCCGGTCGTGGCCCACGCGAGCCCGATGCACGGGGTCGCGGTCCTCTCGGTGCCCGCGCTCGGAAGTCTTGCCGTGCGACGGCGTCTCCGCGACGCCGTGCCGCGCCTGATCGGCGCACTGCTCGGGGAGGTCGGAGACGACGGCGCCGACGGTCGCACGGATGCGGCGCGGTGGCGGCGCATCAGTTCCCGGTTGCGCGAGCTGGGCTCCGAGGTCGAGGGGGAGGTGCCGTCGTTCCGCTTCACGACTCGTGTGTTCACCGGTCACCTGCGGCTGCTGTTCGGCATGGTGCGGGCCAATCGTCCGTGGCAGTTGGCCGCTCGCTTGTCCCGGGCACTGACGGCGGCCGCTGCGGCGGGTGTCTTCGCGCTGGTCACCCCGGACATCTGGAGCCTGGCCGGTGCCTTCAGGTGGCAGCGGTTGGCGGTCGTCAGCGTGGTCTCGGTCCTCGCGATCGCCATGACCCTGATCGTCGGCGCGCGGCTGTGGGAGCGCGCATCTGACCCGCGCGCGAGGCAACAGGTGGTGCTGTTCAACATCGCGACCACGGCGACGGTCGTGATCGGGGTGGCGGCCTTCTATGCCGCGCTCTTCGTGCTGAGCCTGCTCGGCGGCCTGCTGCTCGTCGTCCCGTCCGTCCTCGCCGATGCGATCAGCCATCCGGTGACCTTCGGGGACTACGTCGAGGTCGCCTGGTTGACGTCCTCGCTGGCGACTGTCGGCGGGGCACTCGGCGCGGGTCTCGAGTCGGACGAGGCGGTTCGTCGTGCTGCCTACACGTATCGCACGAGTCGCGCCACCGAGCACGGAGGCGGCTGACCAGCTCGGGGAAGACGTCGCTGGTCAACCTGGCCCGTGAGCGGCCGCGGTGGCTCCGGGAATTGCCGGTCCTTGATGTCAACCCATGGATGTTCTCCGGCGCCGAGCAGAACCCGACGCGGAAGCCGGGTAGGCGTCTTGTGACGCCGAACGCGGTGTCGCGCTGCCGTCCCGGGGAGGACCACCATGCGAGTCGAGGACCTGTCGGGGGAAGACGCCGCGGTCTACCGGGCCGTGGCCGAGGCGGAGGTCGGTGTCGGCGCTCCGCACCTGCAGGACATCGCTCGTGCTGCCGGGCTGGACCTCGAACGGGCGCGGGCCGCCGTCCACCGTCTGTGGCACAGCGAGCCCAAGATCCTGCACGAGGTGCCCGGCGCCGGCCCCACCGATCTGGGACCGACCTACGAACTGGCGCCGCGGACCTGAGTGCCGTCGACCCGGTTCTAGCGGGGCTCGCGCATGTGCTCGGCGACCCCGCTGGGGGCACGGGTGCGGGCCTGCTCGGCCGCCCGGCTCGCCGATCGGCCCGCTCCGGGGTCTCCGGGTACCGAGCGCATCACCTCCGCACGGTTGCGGTACTCGACCGGCGGGATGGCCCGGAGGCTGCGGACCACCGCATCGGGCGCGCCCGCCCGCTCGGCGGCGACCAGCACCTCCTTGCCGGCCGGGTAGTCGACGTCCGCTGGTTGCCGTCCATCGGGGAGGCCTGCTGGATACGTCTACGCGGCTTGCATGATCAGGAGGGAGTGCGGGGGAACCGCCAACCGGGGCTGCACTGACCCCGATGCTGATCTGGCCGCGGTGCGACGGCTGAGCCGGGGCGCCACGGGCGACCCCGGGCGTGCAACTGGCCGTCGCGCAGGGCGCCCTGGCGCTCGCCGCATCCGGTCCGTCCGAGACGACGCTGTTCTTCGGCGAACCGGCTGTTGGCCACAGTGAACGCCGGGCGACCCGAGCGGCGGCAGCGTCGCGTGCCGGCCGACGGAGATCGGTCGTTCTGCCGATACGGAGTCGGATGTGGCGTGGGTATCTACTGCGGCGACGGCGGCGGGACGCGGCCGAGCGCACCTGAGGGGAGCATTCGATGCGAGCGATGGTGTACCGGGGGCCGTACAAGATCCGGGTCGAGGAGAAGGACATCCCCGCGATCGAGCATCCCAACGACGCGATCGTGCGGGTGACGCTCGCGGCGATCTGCGGCTCGGACCTGCACATGTACCACGGGGCGATGCCGGACACGCGGATCGGGATGACCTTCGGTCACGAATTCATCGGGGTGGTCGAGCAAGTCGGCTCGTCGGTGCAGAACCTGCAGGTCGGCGACCGGGTGATGGTGCCGTTCAACATCTGTTGCGGGTCCTGCTGGTACTGCACCCGCGGGCTGTACTCCAACTGTAACAACACCAACGCCAACCACTACGCCGTCGGCGGCATCTACGGCTACTCCCACACGGCCGGCGGGTACGACGGTGCTCAGTCGGAGTACGTGCGGGTGCCCTTCGCCGACGTCGGACCGACCCTGATCCCGGACTGGATGTCCGACGAGGACGCCGTGCTGCTGACCGACGCGGCCCCGACCGGCTACTTCGGCGCCCAGCTCGGCGACATCGTCGAGGGCGACGTGGTGATCGTCTTCGGTGCCGGGCCGGTGGGACTTCTCGCGGCGAGGTCCGCGTGGCTCATGGGCGCCGGCCGGGTCATCGTCATCGACCACCTGGACTACCGGCTGGAGAAGGCGCGCGAGTTCGCCCAGGCGGAGACCTTCAACTTCACCGAGTACCGCGACATCGTTCTCGAGATGAAGAAGCAGACCGACTTCTTCGGCGCGGACGTGGCCATCGAGGCCGTCGGCGCGGAGGCCGACGGAGCCTTCTTCCAGCACGTCACCGCGTCGAAGCTGAAGCTGCAGGGCGGCGGTTCGCCGGTGGCGCTGAACTGGGCGATCGACTCCGTCCGCAAGGGCGGGACGATCTCGGTGGTGGGCGGCTTCGGGCCGCTCTTCAGCAACGTGAAGATGGGTGACCTGATGAACAAGGGCCTGACCCTGCACTCGAACCAGACCCCGGTGAAGAGGCAGTGGCCGCGGCTGTTCGAACACGTGCGCAACGGCTACCTCAAGCCCAGGGAGCTCGTCACGCACCGCTTCCCCCTCGAGCACATCACCGAGGGCTACCACGTCTTCTCCTCCAAGCTGGACGGCTGCATCAAGCCGCTGGTCGTCCCGAGCGCGGCCTGACAGGAGGCCAACCATGGCGTACACACCGCAGAAGCCACCGATCGCCGAGTCCAGTGATGCGCTGCGAGAGCGCATCTCCGGCTGGGGCGTGGACCTGGACCCGAAGGACCGCCCCTCAGCGCGCCGGCTGGTGTTCCAGGAGAACACCGGCGCGCACTGGCAGTTCCCGGAGCGGCAGCCGCAGAAGTGGCCACGCGAGCGCTCGATCGAGCACAAGTTCCTCACCCCGGTCTTCGGGACGGCCTGCCCGCCGAAGGGCCTGTCCGGCACCATCCGCAGGCTGGCCTACGCCCGCTACAGCGAGGGCCAGTCCGCGCACTGGCTGCTCCTGGTACTGGCTGACCGGGTCGACGCCTGGGAGCACCACCTCACGTCCTTCCTCACGCTGCGCCCCGACAACCCCATCACCGAGACGGGCGTGCTGAGCGAGTTCACCCGCCACGGCCTGAGTTCGCGCTTCGGCCAGCACCGTGCCGACCTGAAGCACCAGTGGCTGGATCCGATCGTCGTCGCCGGCCCCTGGCTGGCGGCGGCCTGGCTGGTGTTCTCCGGCGCCAGGAAGTTGGTCAGGCGCGCGCAGTCCTGAGCCGTCGCGGACGCGCGCGTGCGGTTCACCGGTCGGGCCGGCCTGGCTCCGTGCCGTCGGCCTGGCCGGCGACCAGCGGGGCGGCCGTCCCGGTGCGTTCGAGGGGGTGGTCGCCGACGCCCACGGACCGGAGGTTCGTCGTGCAGTCCCCGCCCCGCTGTTCCAGGAGATCGCCCGTCATCGCTGACGCGGCGGAAAGCGTGGACGATCGGGCGCGGGCACTTCTCCAGGCGCTGCGACCGGTGGTGCGGCGTTGATGTCGATGACCGCGTTCGGCTGAGCGTCCGGGATGCCGAGGAAGCTCAGCACCGCCAGCGGCGCAGGTCCTGCCGCGCGGACCGGAGGACCACGCCCAGCGCCGCGACCACAGCCGCGCGGTGAGCGGGAACGTAGGGGCCGGTTGCCGAACTCGATGACGCCGTGCCCGGCCGACTCCGGCGTGGGCGCGAAGCCCCCGTCGGTGCAGCGGGGCAGGTCCGGCAGCCGAGCAAGGGGCCGGTCAGCGCCACTGAGCCCCAGGTGACGACGATGAGCCCGTTGGCGAGGTCCCCCCGGACAGCGGCGCGCAGAAGGACAGAGGAGGACCGGCACGGCCCGATGCGAGGCGGTCCGCCTCGATGGACAGCCGCCTCGGCAGGATGACCGATGGAGATCCCGACCCAGGACGAGTAGGGCAGTAGGGGACCACGCCACTCCCGGGACGGACGAGCGATGACCAGCGGATACTTCCCAGGCTCTTACGGCAGCCCCTTCGACGACTTCTTCGCCCGCTACATGGGCGGCGCTCGCCAGCCCCGCCAGCGCGTCGACATCACCCAGTTCCTCAGCGAGCAGGCCCGGGAACTGGTGAACGCGGCCGCGCGCCGGGCCGCCGAGGTGGGCAGCCCGGACCTCGACACCGACCACCTGCTGCGGGCGATGACCGAGGAGGAGCCCACCCGGCAGCTGATCAGCCGCGCGGGCGCCGACCCGGCGCAGCTGCGCGCCGAGCTCGACGGCGTGCCGCGTCGCGGCGAGCCGCGCGCCGAGACGCCGGCCCTCACCCCCGCGGCCAAGCGCGCCCTCCTCGACGCCCACCAGATCTCCCGCGCGCTGGGCTCCACCTACATCGGTCCCGAACACCTGCTGTTCGCGCTGGCGGTCAACCCGGACTCGCCCGGTGGGCGGCTCCTGCGCCAGCGGGGCGTCACGCCGGAGGCCCTGCAGCAGGCCGTCAGCGGCGCAGGCGGCGGGCAGGGCGGGGCCGGTCGGCCCCCGTCGAGCACCCCGACGCTGGACGAGTACGGCCGCGACCTGACCGCGATGGCCCGCAACGGGGAGATCGACCCGGTGATCGGCCGGGAGCAGGAGATCGAGCAGACCGTCGAGGTGCTCTCCCGGCGGCGCAAGAACAACCCCGTGCTCATCGGGGAGGCCGGCGTCGGGAAGACCGCGATCGTCGAGGGGATCGCCGCCCAGATCGCCGAGGGCGACGTCCCGGAGACCCTCCGCGGCCGCCGGGTGGTGGAGATCGACCTGACCGGACTGGTCGCCGGCACGCGCTACCGCGGCGACTTCGAGGAGCGGCTGAAGAAGGTCATCGACGAGATCCGCGAGCACAGCGACGAGGTCATCGCGTTCATCGACGAGCTGCACACCGTCGTCGGGGCAGGCGCCTCCGAGGGGTCCGGCGGTGCCGGCAACATGCTCAAGCCGGCCCTCGCCCGCGGCGAGCTGCACATCATCGGCGCCACGACGCTCGACGAGTACCGCCGCAACATCGAGAAGGACGCCGCGCTGGAGCGCCGCTTCCAGCCCATCCTGGTGGCCGAGCCGAGCGTCGAGGACACGGTGCAGATCCTGTGCGGCCTGCGCGACCGATACGAGGCCCACCACCAGGTCCGGTTCACCGACGAGGCCGTCGTCGCGGCCGTGGAGCTCTCCGACCGCTACATCACCGACCGGCACCTGCCCGACAAGGCGATCGATCTCATCGATCAGGCGGGGGCACGCGTGCGCCGGCGGGTGAAGACGCCCCCGACCGACCTGCGCGGCCTGGAGCACGAGGCCGAGCGGCTGCAGCGGGAGAAGGACCAGGCGGTCGCGGCCGAGCAGTACGAGCGGGCCTCCGAGCTGCGCGACCAGGTCGCCGAGGCCCAGCAGCGGCTCGAGCAGGCCCGGGAGGGCGGCGGTGAGGTGCCGGGCGTCCCCGAGGTCGGCGTCGAGGACATCGCCGAGGTGGTGTCCCGGGCCACCGGCATCCCGGTCAGCCAGCTCACCCAGGAGGAGATGGAGCGGCTGCTCGGCCTCGAGCGGCGCCTGCACGAGCGGGTGGTCGGGCAGGACGAGGCGGTCGAGGTCGTCGCCGAGGCGGTGCGCCGCTCGCGTGTCGGCCTTGGCGACCCGGACCGTCCGATCGGCAGCTTCCTGTTCCTGGGGCCGACCGGCGTGGGCAAGACCGAGTTGGCGCGGGCGCTGGCCGAGGCGCTCTTCGGCGACGAGGACCGGATGATCCGGCTGGACATGAGCGAATTCCAGGAGCGGCACACGGTCAGCCGGCTGGTCGGGTCCCCGCCCGGCTACGTGGGATACGAGGACGCCGGGCAGCTGACCGAGGCGGTGCGCCGCCGGCCGTACTCGGTGGTGCTCTTCGACGAGATCGAGAAGGCCCACCCCGACGTCTTCAACACCCTGCTGCAGGTGCTCGACGACGGCCGGCTGACCGACTCCCAGGGCCGGACCGTGGACTTCCGCAACACCGTGATCATCATGACCAGCAACCTCGGGTCGGAGCTGATCGTCGGGCGGCACGGCCCGCTCGGGTTCGGCAACAGCACCGCGCACGAGTCCAACGCCGACCTGCGCGACCAGGTGATGCGCCGGCTGCGGGAGGCGTTCCGGCCGGAGTTCCTCAACCGGATCGACGAGATCGTGGTGTTCCAACAGCTGGACAACACCCAGCTGGGGCGGATCACCGACCTGATGCTGGACGAGACCCGCCGGCGGTTGCGGGCCCAGGGCATCGAGGTCGAGTTCACTCCGGAGGCGGTCAGCTGGCTCGCCGAGCGCGGGTTCGAACCGCACTTCGGCGCCCGCCCGCTGCGCCGGGCCATCCAGCGCGAGGTGGACAACCGGCTCTCCCGGTTGATGCTCGACGGCCGGGTGCGCAGCGGCCATCGGGTGCGCGTCGTGGTCCGGGACGGCGACCTCGACCTCGAGGTGGAGGACGTGCGGGAGGCCGCGTCAGCGCAGGCGTGAGCGGTCGTCACCGGCGTCCCGTGCCGAGCTCAGTGGGGCTCGGAACTGACGCCGCGACGGTGGTCGCCGCGGTGTCGTGCCGGTGGAGGTCATCCTCGTGCCGGGCCGGTGGGATCCAGCCGATCTCGCCCTGTAGCGTCGGGCCAGTCTGCGGTCGCGCGGGGCGGCCGTGGCGCTCAGGACCTTGAGCAGGCCGTCCGGGCGGTCGCCCGGCGGCCGCGCCGCCGACGCGTGCGTAAGCGTGATCGCGATACCGGTGCGCCGCGCAAACGGCCCCGGCAAGGGTGTCCGAGGGGCGACACGGTACATGCGCACACGGCTGTCGGTGGTCGGCCGGACAGTGACCGCTGCGGCCACTGGGCCGACCGGCCACGTGCCGCTGATGATGGCCATCGGACCGCCGAACCCGGCGCCGTCTAGGCCTAGGGCCGCATGCGCCGGGTACGTCCCTGTCCCGTTCCGAGAACGAGACGGTGGACGCGCGGGACGGAAGTCCCGACACACGAGAGAGACGAGGGTGGAAATCGTGAGCGACGCAACCGCTACCGCCGGCCTGCACGTCGACCCTGCGCTGCGTGACTTCGTGGGCGAGGAGCTGCTGGCCGGGCTCGATCTGCAGCCGGCGCAGTTCTGGTCGACCGTCGCCGAGCTGCAGGAGCGGTTCTCCGGACGGGTCGGTGAACTGCTGCGCCGCCGCGACGAGCTGCAGACGCAGATCGACGCCTGGCACCGGGAGCACGGGGTCGGCGACGTCGAGGCGCTGGAGGCCTTCCTCACCGACATCGGCTACCTGCTGCCGCTGGAGGAGCCCACCGTCCACGTGGAGCGCGTGGACCGCGAGATCGCCGAGGTGCCGGGTCCCCAGCTCGTCGTCCCGGCGACCGTGCCGCGCTACGCGCTCAACGCCGCGAACGCCCGCTGGGGGTCGCTGTACGACGCGCTCTACGGCACGGACGCGCTGCCGACGGAGCACGAGCTGGCACCGGGCTACGACGAGCGCCGCGGTGCCCAGGTCATCGCCGAGGCCGACCGCCTGCTCGACCGCTACTTCCCGCTGGCCGAGGGCAGCCACGGCGACGTCGTCGCGTACCGGGTGCCCTCACCGGGGGAGCTCGCCGTCGAGACGGCGGCGGGGACCACCGGCCTGGCCGACCCGGCCCAGTTCGCCGGGCACCGGCCCGGCGACGGCGACGGCGACGGCGACCGGCCGGCCGCGGTCCTGCTGCGCCGGCACGGGCTGCACCTGGAGCTGGCGATCGACCCCTCGACCCGGGTGGGCGCCCAGCACCACGCCGGGGTCTCCGACGCTGCGCTCGAGTCCGCGGTGACCACGATCGTCGACCTGGAGGATTCGGTCGCCACGGTCGACGGGCCGGACAAGGTGGGCGCTTACCGGACGTGGCTGGGGCTGCGCACCGGCGAGCTCACCGCGTCGTTCGGCAAGGGCGGGCGCACCGTGACCCGCACCGTCAACGGCGACCGCAGCTACGTCGGCGTCGACGGCCAGGAGCTGACCCTGCCCGGCCGGTCGCTGCTGCTCGTGCGCAACGTGGGGCACCACATGCGGCTGGACGCCGTCCGCACCGCCGACGGCGAGCCCATCCTCGAGGAGGTCCTCGACGCGCTCGTCTCCGCGACCGCCGCGCTGCAGGAGTTCCGTGGGAACGGCCGCGTCTCCAACACCCGGACCGGCAGCGTGTACATCGTCAAGCCGAAGATGCACGGCCCGGACGAGGTGGCCCTGTCCGTGGAGCTCCTCGCCGCCGTGGAGGAGGCGCTCGGCCTGGAGCCGACGACCCTCAAGATCGGGATCATGGACGAGGAGAAGCGCACCTCGACCAACCTGGAGGCCTGCATCGCGCGGGCGGCCGACCGTGTCATCTTCGTCAACACGGGCTTCCTCGACCGCACCGGCGACGAGATCCACACCGATTTCGAGGCCGGGCCCGTGGTCCGCAAGGACGACCAGAGGTCGCAGACCTGGTTGACGACCTACGAGGACCGCAACGTCGACGTGGCGCTGCGCGCCGGGTTCGCCGGGCAGGCGCAGATCGGCAAGGGCATGTGGGCCAAGCCGGCGGCGATGCGGGAGATGCTCGACACCAAGGGCGCGCACCCGAGGGCCGGGGCGAACACCGCCTGGGTGCCCTCGCCGACCGCGGCCACGCTGCATGCGCTGCACTACCTCGAGACGGACGTGCTCTCGGTGCAGGAGGAGATCAGCAAGCGCCCCCTCGCCGACCGGCGGGGCCTGCTCGTGGCCCCGGTGCTGCCCGACGGCGGCGCCGGCCTCTCCGACGAGGAGAAGCGGCACGAGCTGGAGACCAACGCGCAGTCCATCCTGGGCTACGTCGTGCGCTGGGTCGGCCTGGGCATCGGCTGCTCGACCGTGCCCACCCTCGAGGGGGTGGGCCTGATGGAGGACCGCGCGACCCTGCGGATCTCCAGCCAGCAGATCGCGAACTGGCTGCACCACGGGCTGGTCGAGGAGGCTCAGGTCCGCGAGACCTTCGCCCGGATGGCGGCGCTGGTCGACGAGCAGAACGCCGGCGAGCCGGGCTACCAGCCGATGTGCGCCGACCTCGACGGCAGCCCGTCGTTCCAGGCGGCGCTGGACCTGGTCTTCTCCGGACGGCAGGAACCCAACGGCTACACCGAGCCGGCACTGACGCGCTGGCGGCAGCGGGCCAAGGCAACAGCCGGTAGCGGCGCGGAGCCGCGGACCCGGGAGGCCGTCCTCGACGACCACGCACCGAGCCCGGCCTCCTGAACCGGTCCCACACCAGGCCGAGGCCGATTCCTCAGCGCCGCGGTGATGGACGGCTGCATCCACCCGTCGGACCACGCGACAGCCACGGGGCGATGGGTCGATGCCCCGCGGCGGTCAGACTCTCGGTTCCAGGCCACGCGGCGCCTCACGGCGCCGCGTGGCCAAGTCCTGTGCAGCCGCAGGCGGCACTCGCAGTCGCACCCGCGTTCGCCCCCGTGGCACCATCGCCGACACGACTTGCCCGTGAACATCGGCGTTCGCAGGAGCAGACATGACTCGGTACCTCGTGGTCGCGCACGAGACGGTCACCAACCCGGAGTTGCTCAAGCAGGTTCGCGCGGTCAGGGAGCAGGACAGGGAGGCGGAGTTCGTGCTCCTCGTCCCGGCGACGCCGGTACGGCACCTGCTGTTCCGGCGAGGCGACGAGCGTGACGCCGACGTCGCTGCCCACAAGCTCGCCGACCGAGCCAGGACACTGTTCGCCAAGAGGGGAGTGCCGCTCAGCGACGTCCGCGTCGGCGCGCCCGATCCGATCGAGGCCATCGACGGGGAGGTGGAGCGCAACCCGGGGTACGCCGGGTTCATCATCTCCACGTTGCCGGAGGAGAAGTCCCGTTGGCTGCGGATGGACCTGCCTCGCGCGGTCGGTGCGAAGTACGGCCTGCCGGTCCACCACGTCGTGGCCACCCAGGACTACACGCTCGGCGATCTGCCCTGAGCGTGGCTGCGCGACTGCGAGCGGAGAGGCCCATCACCGGGTGGCTGTCACGGGATGGCGCATGGATCAGCCGATCATGTGCCGCGTCCGTGGCGTTTCCTGCATCGGGCACAGCGCACTGGCGAGCCCGCCGCGGGCCAGGGTGCGGTCGGTGCGGCCGTGGCCGACATGGGGACTCCACGATGCCGTCGATCCCGGTGCCCATGGCGATGTTGGTGACTCGTTCGGGGCTCCACTCGTTGCCCGGTCAACAGCCGACGGGTTCACGCGCCACCGAGGGGGCGTGGCACCGCCGTCGATCAGGCGGACCAGCCCGCCGTGCCACCGCTTGCGCCCCGCCTCCGCGACCCCCGGCGTAGATCGAACCGGACCCGCGGCACCCGCCACCGCCGTCCCCGCGTCAGGGGCCGACCCTCGGCCGCCGCGGCGAGCAGGTCCGCGAGGTGGACGGCGCGGATCGCGCTCTCCCGCCGGCGTAGGTTGGCGTGCAGCTGCTGCTGGCACCCCGGGTTGACCGTCACGACGTAGTCGACCCCGGCGGCCTCGTACGCGTCGAGCTTCGGCGCGAGGATCCGCTTGCTGTCGCGGGGGCGCAGCAGCGAGTAGGTGCCGGCGGAGCCGCAGCAGGATTCGTCGCCCCTGACGGGCACGAAGTCCGCCACGGCGGAAATCAGCGCCCGCGGCTCGGCGAAGACGCGCAGCCCGTTGCGCAGGTGGCAGGAGTCCTGGATCGCCACCCGGGCGCGCCGTCCGTCGATCTTGACCTCCCCGACCGGCGTCGCGCCCGTCTTCGCCAGGTGCTCGGAGAGCTCGTGCACGCGGTCGCGCCCGAGCACGCCCGCGAGGTGCGCCGCGCACCCGCCGGCGGTGGTGACGATCGTCCCGGGCAGCTGCTCCCCGAGCTTCCGGGCCAGCTCCCGACCCTTCTCCGACTCGCCGTTGTGCGCGTGCAGCGCCCCACAGCAGCCCTGCTGCGGGGGGACGGCGATGTCGGGCAGCAGCGTCCGGACCGCCCGGCTGACGCCTGGGAACAGGCCCCGCTCGAAGCAGCCGAGCATCAAGGAGGTCTGCACGGGGACCGCCGCAGTCCGCGCATGCCGGCGCACCAGCCCCATCATCCGCAGCAGCGGTGTCCGCTCCGCCACCATCATCAGCGCCTGCGCCAGCGGTGGCCGGTGTCGGCCTCGCCACTGGTGGTCGCGCCATTCCTCGAGCAGGTCGCCGTACTGCACGCCCGCGGGGCACACCGGCTCGCAGGCCCGGCAACCGAGGCAGAACGACGACTCCTCGCGTAGACGCGGGTCGTCCTCGTCGAGCCGGCCCGTCTCCAGTGCGCGCATCAGCGTGATGCGCCCGCGCGGCGACGAACCCTCGTCCTTGGAGACCGCGTAGGTGGGGCACGCGGGCAGGCAGAACCCGCAGGAGATGCAGCGGTCGAGCAGTTGGGGGTCGAAGATCCCCCGGCCCGGTGGCGTCGCCATGTGCTGCTCGTGCGGCGGGTGCTGCAGGCCGGTCATGATCCCAGCTTCCCCGGGTTGAGGATCCCGGCCGGGTCGAAGGCCGCCTTGATCCGGCGCAGCAGGGCCATCTGGTCGGCTCCGAGCCGTGCCGCGAGGTACGGCAGCTTCGCGGCGCCGACGCCGTGCTCGCCGGTGATCGTCCCATCCATCTCGATCGCGGCGGCGAACACGTCCCCGAACGCCTTGTGCGCCCGGTGGATCGCGGCCTCGTCGCGCTGGTCGACCACGCAGGTCGGATGCAGGTTGCCGTCGCCGGCGTGCCCGAAGGTCGCCATCGGCACCTCGTACCGGTCGGCGATCTCGTCGATGCGGTCGACCATCGCCGCGAGCCTCGGTCGCGGCACGGTCGCGTCCTCGAGCAGCGTCAACGTGCCCAGCCGGGACAGCGCCGGCAGCGAGCACCGGCGGGCCGTGAGCAGCGCCTCCGAGCGGGCGACGTCCTCGGCGAGGGTCACCTCCAGGGCCCCGCTGATCGTGCACTGCTCCCCGATACGGCCGAGGTTGCGGTCGACCACGTCCGCCGGGCCGTCGTCGCCGAAGAGCAGCAGCGCCCCCGCGTCGAGCCGCAGCCCGAGGTTCGCGTACTCCTCCACCGCGCCGATGCACTTGGCGTCGAGGAACTCCAGGGTCGCCGGCACGATCCCGTCGCCGATGATCGCGTCGACGGCGCGGCCCGCTTCCGCGAGCGACCCGAAGTACGCGACGCCGGTGTTGGTGGTGGCCGGCATCGGCAGCAGCGCGACCGTCAGCTCGGTGAGCACCCCGAGCGTGCCCTCGGAGCCGGTGAGCAGCCGGGTGAGGTCGTAGCCGGCGACGTCCTTCCACAGCCGGCCGCCGGTGCTGATCACCTCGCCGGTCGGCAGCACCGCGGTGGTGCCCAGGACGTAGTTGCGGGTGACCCCGTACTTGAGCCCGCGCAGCCCGCCCGCGCAGGTCGCGACGTTGCCGCCCACGGTGGAGACGGTGCGGCTGCCCGGGTCGGGCGCGTAAAGCAGGCCCTGGGCAGCTGCGGCGTCGGCCAGCACGGACGTCGGCACCCCCGCCTCCACACGGGCGAGCAGCTCTCCCGGACTGATCTCGAGGATCCGGTCCATCCGGGTGAGGACGAGCACGATGCCGCCCCGCTCGGGGACGGTGGCCGCGCACAGGTTCGAGCCCGCCCCGCGCGGCACCACCGGCACCCGCCGCTCGGTCGCCAGCCGCAGCAGGGCCGCGACCTGCTCGGTGTCGGCCGGCCACACCACCGCGTCGGGCACGGCGCGGAAGACGGGCGTCGCGTCGCGCGCGTACGGCTCCACGTCGCCGGGGTCGGTGCGCACGTGCTTCGCACCGACGATCGCCTCCAGCTCGGCGACGAGCGTCCGGTCCAAGGTCATGATCGGTCTCCTCCGACGACGATCACCTGCAGGGTGCGCGGGCCGTGCACGCCCTCCACCCGGTCGAGCTCAATGTCGCTGGTCGCCGACGGGCCAGAGACCCACGTCAGCGGACGGCCCGGGGCGAGCCGCGCGACCGCGGCGTTTCCTATCCGGTCACGGCAGCATCCAGGACAGGAGGTTGGACTGGAGATAGATGAGCACGCACAGCACGAGGAGCAGGCCGATGCTCCAGAAGATCGTCTTGCGGAACAGGTCGGCCTCCCGCCCGACGATGCCCACGGCCGTCGCGGCGATCGTCAGGTTCTGCGGGCTGATCATCTTGCCTACCACGCCGCCCGAGGTGTTGGCGGCGACGAGCAGTGTCGGGTCCAGCCCCGCCTGCTGAGCCGCGGTCTGCTGCAGCGTCGCGAAGAGGGCGTTGGCCGAGGTGTCGGAACCGGTGACGGCTGTGCCCAGCCAGCCGAGGATGGGTGAGAGGAACGCGAACGCCGCGCCGGTGCCCGCGATCCAGGTGCCGATCGTGATCGTCTGACCGGAGAGGTTCATGACGTAGGCCAGGGCGAGCACCATGGCCACGGTCAGGAAGGCCCAGCGCAGCTTGACGGCCGTGGCCGCCAGCTCGCGGAGGGCCCGCCCGAGCGGCACGCGGTAGACCAGGGCGGTGACGAACCCGCAGATCAGCAGCAGCGAGCCCGGCGAGGACAACCACGGGAAGTTGTAGACCGTGGACGTCACCGGCGTGCCCGCGGCGCTGAGCACGTTCTGGTCCAGGCCCGGCCACGGGATCTTGACGTCGCGGCCGACCAGGAAGGTCGACAGCGGCGTCCACAGCTTCGCCAGCGAGAACACCACGATGACCAGCAGGTACGGGAAGAACGCCATGAGCACCTTGCTGCGGGTGAGACCCGCAGCGTGCTCGGCCAGCGCCTGCTGCTGCGTCTGCGTCTGCGTGCCCGCCCCTGCCGCCGTCACGGAGCCGGCCTCCTCCCGGTCCTGCGGGCCGGCCTGCTCTACTTCGTGCTCGCCGTGCAGCCGCGCGGCGGCCTCCTCGGAACCCCGCGGGGTCCAGACCCTGAGCGTGACGACCGCCGCGGCGAGCCCCGCTAGCGCGGCGACGATGTCGGTGAGCTCGACGGACAGGTAGTTGGCGGCCACGAACTGGCCGACCGCGAACGTGACACCTACCGACAGCGCCACCGGCCAGGTCTGCCGCAGCCCGCGCTTGCCGTCCACCATCAGCACCAGCAGCGCCGGCACGATGAACGCGAGCAACGGCGTCTGGCGGCCGACGTAGGCCCCGATCTCGTTGTAGTCGATACCCGTCAGCGTGCCCGCGGTGATGATCGGGGTGCCGATCGCGCCGAACGCGACAGGTGCGGTGTTGGCCAGCAGCACCACCACGGCCGCGCGGACCGCGGAGAAGCCGAGCGCCATGAGCATGACGCCCGTGATCGCGACCGGAGCGCCGAAGCCCGCGAGCGCCTCGAGCAGCCCGCCGAAGCAGAACGCGATGATGATCGCCTGCACCCGCGGGTCGTCGGAGATCAGGTGGAACGCGGCACGCAGGTCCTCGAACCGCCCGCTCACCACCGTGACCTGGTAGAGCCAGATCGCCGTGAAGACGATCCACATGATCGGGAACAGGCCGAACACGGCGCCCTGCGTGGCCGACAGGACCGCGAGGCCCACCGGCATGCCGTACGCGGCGACGGCCACGATGATCGCGACGACGAGCGACGCGAGGCCCGCCCAGTGCGCCTTCCACCGCAGCGCACCGAGCAGGACGAAGATCGTCAGCAACGGGAGGAGCGCGACGAGCGCCGAGACGGTGAGGCTCCCGAGCGGGGCGAGTTCCTGCTGGAACATGAGGTCTCCCGGGCGGTGTCGACAAGGACATGCAACTCGGTGCAACCGGCACGTGAGATTTACCTCATAGCCGGCCGAAGGGCCACCTGAGGCGCAAAGCCCGGCCGATGGCCCGTTGCCACCGCGAGAGCCGGAACAGGCCACGCGTGCCCCCTGCCCAGAGATCGACGGCGCGTGTCCCCATGTCGACCTACCGACTCGTCCTCGGCGTCGGGGCCCGAGGTGCGGCAACAGCAGTCGTCCTGCGGAACATGACGTGCGGACCGCTGGGAGCAGCGAGCCGTCCCGAGAAGGGGCTCAGGAGCTACCCGGGGTGGTTCTGCGGGGCGGGTGGTGTGCCCGGCGGGCGGGCCGCGCCACGGTGGTTGCGACGCAGGAGGTCACCGTGGGATCGACGTACTGCCTGGTAGTCACCGACCCGATGCCGTCGGCGGTCATCGGGATGGTGCGGGCTCGCTTCGACGACGCCCGCGTCTCCGCGGGGCCGGCCGGGACGGTGATCGGTTGCTCGCTTCCCGACCAGGCCGCACTGAGGGCGCTTCTGACCCAGGTCTGGGACGTCGGTGCCGGGGTCCTCCTCGTCGCCGTGATCCGCAGCAGCAGCGAGAGGAGTCGACATGTCCACGATCAGCGGTGAAGCGGTCGCCACGTCCGCCGGTACGGCGGCCCGGGACGGAACGCGCCCAGCGCTTCCACCGGCCCCGGTCGTCAGGCGGCCGTGGGTGTGGCTGCTCCTGGGTGCGGGACTGCTGCCCTTCGCGAACATGCAGACCCTGGTGCCCCTGGCGGCGTGGGTGGCGCCCGTATTCCTGATGCGTTTCACGCGCAGCCAGCGGCCCTCGACCGGGCTCTTCGTCGTCACCGTCGCGACGTCCCTGGCGCTGCTGGTGGCCCTGCGAGACGAATTCTTCCCCGTCGAGACCGGTATCGAGTACTACGCCTTCGTCGCCCTCCTCGGCCTGGGTGGCGCGGTGCCCTTCGCGGTCGACCGACTCCTGGCCCCGAGGTTGACCGGCCTGCCGCGCACGTTGGTCTTCCCGGCAGCCGTGACGACCGCGGACTTCGTCGGAGCGATGACCAGCGCCTACGGCACCGCCGGCAGCACGGCCTACTCCCAGTACGCCGGCCTTCCGCTGTTGCAACTGGTGTCCGTCACCGGGATCTGGGGTCTGACATTCCTGATCAGCTGGCTGGCGCCGGTCGTGAACGAGGTCTGGGAGCGTGGTCGGGACGGCTCACGGCACCGGGCTCCGACCGTGGTGTTCGTCGCGACGCTGGCTGCGGCTCTGCTCTCCGGTGGGGCGCAGCTGGCGTTCGCCGCGCCGGCAGCCGACACGGTGCGGGTGGCCGCCCTCGCCCCCGATCGGCGGCTGTCCGACCAGGCCTACGCGGCTCCGCCGCTGACCCCTGGGGATCCAGCCCAGCGCGCCGCTGTCCGGGACGAGTACTTCCGACCCGTGCTGGACGAGCTGTTCGAGCGCTCCGAGCGCGAGGCCGAGGCCGGCGCGGAGATCATCGCGTGGTCCGAGGCCGCAGCGCGCACGCTCGAGGAGGACCAAGCCGCCGTCGTGGCGCGCGCGGCTGACCTGGCGCGGGAGCACGAGGTGTACCTCCAGGTCTCGATGATCGTCCAGCTGGCCGACGCCGGCGACGGAGCGGACGGCGCAGCGGTCAACGAGAACCACGCCGTTCTGCTGGATCCGAGCGGCGCGGTCGTCTGGGACTATCTGAAGGCCAGGCCGACGCCCGGTGACGGGCACGAGGCCGGCCCCGGCGTCGTCCCGACGGTCGACACGCCCCACGGCCGGCTGGCCACGATCATCTGCCAGGACGACTTCTTTCCCGGGCTGGTCCGCCAGGCGGGGCGGGCCGGGGTGGACATCCTGCTGGTGCCGTCCAGCGACTGGCGCAGCATCTCGGCGTGGCACGCCCAGCAGGCACCCTTCCGGGCCGTCGAGAACGGCGTCGCACTGATCCGTCCGACGCGCCAGGGGATCTCGTTGGCCACCGACGCGCAGGGCCGCCTGCTCGGCCACAAGGCCGACTACTTCACCGCCACCGAGCAGACGCTCGTGGTGTCCGTGCCGACTCAGGGTTCGACCACCTGGTACGCCCGCTCGGGCGACACCGTCGCCTTCGCCAGTGCCCTCGGCCTGCTCGTCCTGACCGGGGCGGGCTGGCGCTCCCGGCGGCGCCAGGGCGAGGCTGCGGCTGCCGTGGCGACCGGCTCAGACCAGGCCGAGCGCCCTGCCCCGCTCGACCGCGTCGCGGCGGGATGAGGTGCCGAGCTTGCGGTAGAGGCTCTTGGTGTAGCCCTTCACGGTGTTGACGGACAGGAACAACGCAGCGCTGATATCGCGCTGGGTGGCCGGTCCGGACAACGCCTGCAGCACCGACAGCTCCCGGTCGGTGAGGTCCTCGTGGAGGCGGCCGAGGCGCCGTGCGGCCCGCACGGCGCCTCGGCCGAGCCGTGTCTCGACAGCCTGCAGCTCCGCCGCCGCCAGCGGCCGGATCGGCGCCGCGTCGGCAACCTCGCGAGCGCGGGTGGCCGCCTCGCGCGCGCCTCGGCGGTCGCCGGCCGCGAGCTCCACCTCGGCCAGGCTGCTCAGCGCCCGGACCAGTTCCAGGTCCCGCCCCCAGACGTCGGCGAGCCGGACCGCGCCGCGCAGCCGGCTCCGCGCGAGGATCAGGTCCCCACGGGAACGCGCGAGGCGGCCCTGGACGAGCCGGAGCCAGGTGACCGACGAGGCGGCGGCCTCCCCCCACGCGCCCTCCACGGCGTCGGCGGTGGCCGACACCTCGTCGCAGACCTCCTTCGCCACCTCGACATCGCCCACCTGGAGGCGGTTCAGGGCCACGAGGCCGGCGGTCTGCAGCAGCGCTGGGGTCGGCAGCAGCGCGCGCGAGGGTCGCTGCCACGCATCGGTCAGCAGGGCGACCGCGTCCTCGTAACGTCCGGCCCGCATGTACGCGCTCGCCAGCGCCGCACGCGCGAGGACGTAGCCGGGTCGCCCGGCATCGGCCTCGAGCTGCACGGCGCGAGCGCCCTCGACGAGGTCGGCGGAGGACCGGTCGCCCTCCTCGTGCCCGTAGGCGGCCCGCATCGTCAGCAGCAGGGCGCGGGCGCTCCGCCATCCGTCGACGGGCGGCGTCCGGTCCCCCACGAAGGGGTCGGCAGCGTCGCACCAGTGGCGCACGCGGTCGAACCGACCGCTGAGCACGGCGGCGTACGCGAGCATCACGTACACCTCGGCGTCCGGGGGCCCTCCCGCCGCGACCGCCTCCTCACCCAGCCGCAGGTAGACGGCCGCGGCACCGGACTCGAAGAACCACGCCTGCGACGACCGCAGCAGCGCCATCGCCCGGGCGATGTCCCTTGCGGCGATCAGCAGCCGGACGGCCTCGTCCGTCCGGCCCTCCGCCGCGTACCAGTCGGCCGCCCGACCCAGCAGCAACGGCACGGCGTCGGGATCGGTGGCCTCCAGCTCCCGGCGCAGTACGTCGCGCAGGAGGCTGTGGCACCGGTACCACCGACGAGCCGGGTCGAGCGCCGCGACGAAGAGGCTTGCCTGTTCGAGGTTCCGCAGGATCCCGGCCGAGCCGCTCCGCCCGAGCACGGCGTCGCAGAGTGGACCCGACAGCCGCCTCAGGACGGACATCCGGACGAGCAGATCGAGCTGCGCCGGGTCCAGGCGGTCCAGGACCTCGGTCGCCAGATAGTCTAGGATATGGCGGTCGTCGCCGCGGAGCCGGGACACCGCGGCCTCCGGCTCGCCGGAGCCCCGGACGGAGAGCGCGGCGAGCTGCAGCCCGGCCGCCCAGCCCTCGGTGCGTTCCCACAGCTGCGCCGCCGAGGCCGGCGGCAACCGGGATCCGCCGACCGCGGCGAACAGGTCGGCGGACTCCTCGAGGGTGAAGCGCAGGTCGTCCGCCCGGATCTCGGCGAGCTGACCGCGTGCCCGCAGCCGGGCCAGGGGCAGTGCCGGGTCGGCTCGCCCGGCCATCACCACACGCAGGGACGGCGGCAGGTACTCGAGCAGGAACTCGAGCCCCTCCCAGACCTGGCGGTCGTGCAGGACGTGGACGTCGTCCAGGACGAGCACGTACTGGGCCGAGATGGCGGCCAGGTCGTTCAGCAGCGTGGGCACCGCGACGGTCACCGGATCCACCGCGGGAGCGGATAGTGCGGCCAGCGCCCTCGCGCTCACCGTCGCGTCTAGCGCGGACAGCGCCGTCAGTGCATAGGCCCAGAACCGGACCGGCTCGTCGTCCGACCGGTCGAGCGACACCCACGCCGTGCACAGCCGCTGCTCGGGCTCCCTCGCCCACTGCGCCAGAAGCGTCGTCTTGCCCCAGCCGGCGGGGGCCACGACGGCGCACAGCCGTGCTTCCCGGGCGGCGCGGAGCCCGTCGTGCAGCCGCTTCCGGCGCACTGCCGCGGGTCGTGGAGGTGGGACCGCGTGCTTCACCGACAGCAGTGGCGAACTCGGTGGTCCGGTCACGACGCCTCCTGACAGGCACCGATACTGCCAGCCCCCGGGCTCGCCGGACAGATCCCGGTGGGCGGTTCGCGACGAGGCGCGACAGTCCGGGGGAACCGCCTCGGGAAGCCACCGGAAGGTCAGCGGACACGGGCCGCGACCCGGCGTCGGGAGGCCGAAGGCGGTGACGGCGAAGGCCAGTCACAGCACAGCGAGCAGTGCGAAGCCGATGTGCTTCAGGCGCGCGCGGGGCGTTGGGGGAGCACCAGCCACCGGTGAGCTGGCTGCCCGACCTGCGGCACACCGGTGCGGCTTGCTGCTGGCAGCCTGCGAGCCAGTCAAGGTGGCCTCCGAGCCGCTCGGCCACGCCAACGCGATGATGACGCTCACCGTCCACCAGCAGCCCCACCCCGGTGTGGGTCGCCAGGCGGCGGACCGTTTAGCCGTGCTGCTCAACAACGGTGACGCTGATAGCGCCAGGCGCCGCCGAGTATCGCGGCGGCATCAGAGGCCCGCTCTCACCTGGCCCCCAGAGGGAGCCACCCCAAGTTCCTGACCTACAGGAACGCCAGGGTGGACTGTGTCCGAGGGGCGACACGCTACATGCGCACACGCCTGTCGAGTCGACAGAGCCAGGTGGTCGAGCGAGCTTACGACCCGTGGAGTGGCTGGGTGCGCTCCCTATGAAGACGGGGGCCGGGGTCAAGCGGGGTTCTTGGTGCATCCGTTCCCGTTCGCGGCAAGGGTTGATTGCCGTCGGTGAGAAGCGGGTCCAGGTGGAGCGCCCGCAGCCGCGCAGCGGCGAGGACGAACGACCTGGAGGCGGGGCGAACCGGCGGCAGCATCGCTGCGCCGCCGACGGGGAGGGATCGGCGTTGCGCGCGTGGGTGGGGCCCGCTCGGGTCGGCGGGAGCCGGGCTCATCTCGCTATCGCCTCCTCGTCGGGAGGACCAGGCCGGATGGGAGGGACTTCGCTCCGGTGGCGCATCTCAGTCGAGGGCCGTCCATGCGGCCAGAGCGCAATGCGGGGCGCCTGCCGGAGCGAAGGGCCTTCTCGTGGTGAGCATCCACCAGGTGGCCTCGGCGAGCTTGCGGGCGATGTCGACGCGGGCGACCTTCGCTTCGCGCTGCGTACCGAGGCGGGTCTGGGTGCGCTGGTAGCGCTCGGCGTAGACCGGGTGGCGGGCGGCGTGGGTGGCCGCCTCGATCAGCGCCCAGCGCAGGTACTTCGGGCCGTTCCTGGCCAGCTCCCCGCGCCAGTCATGCCCGCCGGGCTGATCCACCGCCGGGCACAGCCCGGTGTAGCCGACCAGCTTCTTCGGCGTGGAGAACCCCGGCCGATCTCGCCGATCTCGGCGGCGATGGTGTAGCCGAGCACCCACCCGATCCCGGGCGCGCTCATCAGCAACGGCACATACCGATGATCGGCGCCGAAGATGCGCAGCGCGGCCTCGCAGTCGTCGATCTGCCCGTCCAGGAGGTCGATCAGCTCGAGCGCCACGGCCACATCGGCCGCCCACGGCTCGGGCAGCTGCAGACTGTCCAGCAGCCGCCGGCCGGCGGCGCCGAACAGGTCCGAGACCGGGCAGGGATGGCCGAACGTCAGCAGGGTGGCGGGAATGCGGTTCTTCAGCGCGGTGCGGTGACGCACCAGGTGCAGCCGCCACCGGGCCCGCTCCCGCTCGGCGCGCACCGCTGGGTCCGGCAGCCAGATCGCCGGCACCAGATCGCGGCGGGACAGCTCGGCCGGCACCCACGCGTCGATCCTGTCGGTCTTGCAGGCCAACGGCGCAAAAGCCCTTGACCAAGCCCCGCGTCGGCGATCTCCACCGCCCAGCCGCGCAGCTCGAGCGGGTCATGGACGAAGCGGGCGCCGTTCATCGACTCGATCGCCGCCGCCACCGGCCCACCGAGCTCGTCGACGCGGTGGGCCAGCGAGGCCAGCCCACCGGCGTCCGGCGCCGCGGTGGTCACCGCCAGCGGCGCGCCCGCCTCGTCCATGACATGCACATCCAGCCGAGTCCTGCTCAGGTCCAACCCAACGTGCAACATGAGGACCGGGCCTCCTTCCGTTCCGCTCGCCGGCTCTCACCGCAAGCGTGATCCGGGGGGAGGCCCCCGTCTTCATCGCATTCAGTCGTCGAAGGCGTCCATCTCCAGCCCTTCCAGTCGGTCCCGGTCAGCGAGCACGTCGATCGCGACGATCCTCCCGCCGCTCACGGTGAAGGCCATGACCGACAACGGCCGGCCGTGCGCCGTGACGACGACCCCTGGAGTCCCGTTGACCAGCGCGGGCCGGGCGAACGGGGAGAGCCGGCCGAAGGTGACCGCCTGCTCGGCCACGGCCCGGGCGCCGGTGATGAGGGTGGTGAGGCGGGCGGGGCCGCGCCCAGCGTCGGACCGGAGCACGACGTCGGGGTCGAGAACGGCCACGAGGGCCTCGAAGTCGCCGTCGCGGGCGGCGGCGAAGAAGGCGTCGACGACGCGGCGCTGGCGGGGGAGATCCGGGTCGGGTGCCGGCGCCTGCCCCCGGACCCGGCGGCGCCCGCGGCTGGCCAGCTGCCGGGCCGCCACCGGGGACCGCTCGATCATCAGGGCGATCTCTTCGAACGGCACCGCGAACATGTCGTGCAGCACGAAGGCCAGCCGTTCGGTGGGGGTCAAGGTGTCGAGCACCACCTGCAGCGCCAGCCCGACCGAGTCGGCCAGCAGCACCTCGTTCTGAGGATCGAGGCCGGACTCCGGGCTGACGATCGGGTCGGGCACGTGGAGGTCGAGCGGCACCTCGCGTCGCTGCTCGCGGGAGCGGAGCTTGTTCAGGCACACCCGCGCCACCACCGTGGTCAGCCACGCCTCGAGGTTCTGCACGTTGCCGGTGTCGGCGCGGTCGAGGCGTAGCCAGCTGTCCTGCAGGGCGTCCTCGGCCTCGCTCAGCGACCCGAGCATCCGATAGGCCACGGCTCGCAGCCGCGGCCGGTGCGCCTCGAAGCGCTCGGTCAGCCACTCGCGGTCGTCCATCGCTGTCACGTTCCTCTCTCGTCGGGTGTCACAGAAGTGACCCGCGAGGACGCGTGGTCGTGACAGGGAGGACGGACTCCCGAAGTGGACGAACACGGAGGAACCATGAGCGCACCCATCCTGGTCACCGGCGGCACCGGAACGCTGGGGAGCCACGTCGTCCCGTTGCTGCGGGCGGCCGGGCGGGACGTACGGGTCCTGAGCCGGCACCCCCGCGAGTCGAGGAACGGCATCGAGTACGTGGCCGGCGACCTGCTGGACGGCGAAGGGATCGACCGGGCCGTGGCAGGAGTGAGCACCCTGCTGCACCTCGCCGGCGGGCCGAAGGGTGACGACGTCGCCACCCGCAACCTGGTGCGAGCGGCGGCAGGCGCCGAGGTGCGGCATCTCGTGTACATCTCGGTCATCGGCGCCGACACGGTCCCGCTGGGCTACTTCCGCGCGAAGCTGGGCGCCGAGCGGGCCGTGGCCGGCTCCGGCCTGCCGTGGACCGTCCTGCGCGCTGCCCAGTTCCACGACCTCGTGCTGACCGTCGCCGAGAAGATGGCGAAGCTGCCGGTGGTGCCGGTTCCGGGCGGGCTGCGGTTCCAGCCGGTGGACTCCCGGGAGGTGGCGGCACGGCTGGTGGACCTCGCCCTCGGTCGCCCGGTTGGGCGGGTGGCCGACCTCGCCGGACCCCAGGTGTACGGGATGGGGGAGCTGGTCGGCAGCTACCTGCAGGCACGTGGCAAGCGCCGGCCGATGATGCCGGTGCGGATGCCCGGGAAGGCGGGCCGTGCCTACCGGGCGGGCGTCAACCTCTCCCTGGCCGGTGCCGACATCGGGAGCCGCAGCTGGGAGGAGTTCCTCGCCGAGCGGCTGGCCCCGGACCGGCAGATCCGGCCCGCCGATCGTCTGGCGACGTGCGACTCCTGACCGCGGTCGGCATGAAGGCCCTGCGAAGCTCCCCCGGGCGACGTTCGCCCGGGGGAGCTGCCCGGCCGTGCTGTCCACATCGGTGTCCGGGCGCTGAGCGGCGCTGCCCCGGGAGTTGACTCGTCCGGTGCCCGGCGGTAGGCCTCAGTCGCGTCTGCTCGACCGTTCGGCAAGGTGCGACGGGCACGACTGGCGAAAAACGGCGTCCGGTCGCGCATGCGCCCGTTGATGTTCGTCTTCTGGACGGGGCCCGCCACCGCCCTGGCACGCGGCTGGGACGAGATCCGCAGGGGCCTCGCTGACGAAGCGGCCCGGCAGAGTGAGAGGCAGAACAGTGTTGATCCGTCGTGAGCTGCCCGGTGACGAGTCCGCGATCCGTCGGGTGCACGCCGACGCTTTCGCTCCGCACTACCAGGGCGAGCCGCCGGTCGAGCCACAGCTCGTCGACGACCTCCGCGCCAGCGGCGCCATCTCGACGCTCTGTCCCTGATCGCGATGGCCGACGGCGAGATCGCGGGCCACGTCTGCTG
>NZ_FNOT01000019.1 GCF_900107105.1 Geodermatophilus africanus | reverse complement strand
CCAGACGATCGCCGACAGATCGGGTGCAGGAGCGCCGAGCGCCGACATGACGACACCGGTCGCGAGCACCAGCAGGACGGGCAGGCCGAGCGCGACGGCGTACCAGACCCAGCCGACCCGCCACCGGACCAGCCGCGAGCCGAGCTGCCGGAACCCCCGGCGACCGTCGGCGACCGCAATGACGACGAGCGCCGCGACGAGCGGACCGCCGGGGAAGAAGGGCGTGCCCAGCGAGATCCCGGCCGCGTCGAACGCCCAGGGCGTCCACGACACCGCGTAGGCGAGGGAGAAGAAGCTGATCAGCCGGTGCTGCCGCACCCAGGACACGGTGCTGGACATGAGGGCCTCCGTCGGGTGGAGAGGAACACGACCGAGGGTCCGCCGGACGGCCCCGCCCCGACCAGCAGGCAGGCCCTGGACCGTCCTCAGGGCTGACCCTGCACCCGTCGGCCGCGGCCGCTGCACCGCTCACCCCTGGTGGCCACCGCGGGCTCCTCCGGCTCCTTTCCGGCGGTGTCGAGGGACCCCGGTCCGCCCGCCGCCGCCCGGACGTGAGCACGGGCAGCCGGCGGGGTGGGTCGGGCATGGTCCGCACCCACCCGGGGTGGTTCTCCGGTGGGGGTGGTGTGGGCGGCCGAGGGCCGCGGCACGGTGGGTGGGAACGCAGGAGGCCACCGTGGAACCGACGTACTGCCTGGTCGTGAGCAGCCCGATGCCGTCAGCGGTCATCGGGGACGTGCGAGATCGGTTCGGGGACGTCCGGGTCTCCGCTGCACCGGCCGGAGTGGTCATCGAGTGCTCGGTTCCCGACCAGGCCGCGTTGAGGGCGCTGCTGACCCAGGTCTGGGACGTGGGTGGCGCGGTCGTGCTGGTGGTGGCCGTGACGGCCACCAGGATCGGGAGGAGTCGACATGGCCACGATCAGCGGTGATCCGATCGCCACGGCCCCCGGCACAGCGGTCCGGGGCAGGCCCCGCACAGGGCCCCGGCCACACCCGGTCTCCCGGTGGTCGTGGCTGTGGCTGCTCGTGGGCGCGGGCCTGCTGCCCTTCGCCAGCATGCAGACGCTGATCCCCCTGGCGGCGTGGGTGGCGCCCGTCTTCCTGATGCGCTTCACCCGCAGCCAGCGACCCGCGATCGGGTTGCCGGTCCTGGTGGTCGCGATGTGCCTGGCGCTGCTGGTGGGAGCCAGGGACGGGTTCTTCCCGATGGAGAACGGGATCGGGTACTACCTCTTCGTCGTCACCCTCGGGGTCGGCGGTGCGGTGCCGTTCGCCGTCGACCGCGTCCTGGCGCCGTGGTTGAGCGGCCTCTCGCGCACGCTGGTCTTCCCGGCAGCCGTGACCGCCGTGGAGCTCGTCGGCGCGATCAGCAGCGCCTACGGCACCGCGGGCAGCACGGCCTACTCCCAGTACGCCGGCCTGCCGCTGCTGCAACTGGCATCGGTGACGGGAATCTGGGGCCTGACCTTCCTGGTGAGCTGGCTGGCGCCGGTGCTGAACCAGCTCTGGGAGCAGGGGTGGTCGGGCTCGGGGAGCCGGGGCCCGGTCGTGGCCTTCGCCGCGGTCCTGACCGCCGCTCTGCTGTTCGGCGGAGTCCAGCTCGCCTTCGCCGCACCCGCCGCGGAGACGGTGCGCGTCGCCGCCCTCGCCCCTGACCGGCAGCTGTCGGACCTGGCCTACTCCGCACCGGATCTCACCACGGCCGATCCCGCGGAGCGTGCCGCCGTCCGGGACGAGTACCTCCGGCCGGTGCTCGACGAGCTGTTCCAGCGATCCGAGCGGGAGGCCGTCGCCGACGCGAGGATCATCGCCTGGTCGGAGGCCGCCGTCCGCACGCTCGAGGAGGAGCAGACCGCCGTCGTGGCGCGCGCGGCGGACCTGGCCCGGCGGCACGGGGTCTACCTCCAAGTCTCGATGATCGTGCAGCTCGCCGACGCCGGCGACGAATCCGACGGGGGCGCGGTCAACGAGAACCACGCCGTCCTGCTGGGCCCGAGCGGCACGGTCGTGTGGGACTACCAGAAGTCCAAGCCCACGCCGGGGGACGGGCAGGAACCAGGTCCCGGCGTCGTCCCGACCGTCGACACACCCTACGGCCGGCTGGCCACGATCATCTGCCAGGACGACTTCTTCCCCGGTCTGGTCCGCCAGGCCGGCCGGGCCGGGGTCGACATCCTCCTGGTGCCGTCCAGCGACTGGCGCAGCATCGCGGGGTGGCACGCCCAGCAGGCGCCCTTCCGTGCGGTCGAGAACGGGGTCGCGCTGGTCCGCCCGACCCGTCAGGGGATCTCGCTGGCCACCGACGCGCAGGGCCGGCTGCTCGGCCACAAGGCCGACTACGTCGTCGCCTCCGAGCAGACCCTGGTGGTCTCCGTGCCGACGCGGGGGACCGACACGTGGTACCCCCGCGCGGGGGACACCGTCGCCTGGGCCAGCGTGGTCGGCCTGCTCGTCCTGACCGGCGCAGCCTGGGGTGCCCGCCGCCGATCCCGCGACGGTGCTGGTCCGGCCGCGCGGACCGGCTCAGATCAGGCCGAGCGCCCTGCCCTGCTCGACGGCCTCCCGCCGCGATGACGCGCCGAGCTTGCGGTACAGGCTCTTGGTGTAGCCCTTCACGGTGTTGACGGACAGGAACAGCGCCTCGCCGACCTCCCGCTGACTGGCCGGGCCGGACAGCGCCGTCAGCACCGACAGCTCCCGATCGGTGAGGTCCTCGTGGAGTCGGCCGAGCCGCCGTGCGGCACGCACGGCGCCTCGGCCGAGCCGGGTCTCGACCGCCTGCAGCTCCGCCGCCGCGAGCCGTCGGAGCGGGGTCGCACCCGCGACCTCGCGGGCCCGGGTCGCCGCCTCGCGCGCAGCTCCCCGGTCGCCTGCGGCGAGCTCGACCTCGGCCAGGCTGCTCAGTGCCCTCACCAGTTCCACGTCCCGCCCCCAGGTCTCGGCGAACCGGACCGCGCGGCGCAGGTGGCTCCGGGCGAGCGCCAGGTCGCCAGCGCGGTGAGCGAGGCGGCCGGCCACGAGCCTGAGCCAGGTGACCGACGCCGCGGCGGCGTCCCCCCACGCGTCCTCCAGGGCGTCGGCCCGCGCCCCGACCTCGGCACAGACCTACCTCGCTGGCTCGAGCTCGCCCACGTGGAGGAGGTTCAGGGCCAGGAGCCCCGCGGTCTGGAGCAGCGCGGACGTCGGCAGCAGGGCAGGTGAGGGTCGTCGCCAGGCGTCGGCGAGCAGGGCGACCGCGTCGGCGTACTGCTCGGAGCGCACGAGCGTGCTCGCCAACGCAGCATGCGCCAGCACGTAGCCGGGACGCTCGGGATCCGTCTCGAGCTGCACGGCACCGCGTCCCTCGGCGAGGGCGGTGGCGCCGAGGTCGCCCTCCTCGTGGCCGTAGGCGGCTCGCATCGTCAGCAGGCAGGCGCGGGCGCTGAGCCACCCGTCGATCGACACGGCACCGTCGTCGACCACGGCCTCGGCAGCGTCACACCAGTGCCGCACCCGGTCGAAGCGACCGCTCAGCACGGCGGCGTAGGCGAGCATCACGCAGACCTCGGCGTCGGCCGGCCCGCCGGCTGACGCCGCGTCCTCACCGAACTGCAGGTAGGCAGCCGCGGCGCCGCGCTCGAAGAACCACGTCTCGGAGGACCTCAGCAGGTCGGTCGCACCGACGAGGTCCCCGGCGGCGATCAGGTGCCGGACGGCCTCGTCGGTCCGCCCCTCGCGGGCGTACCAGTCGGCGGCCCGGCCGAGCAGCGCCGGGACCGGGTCGGGACGGGTGGCCCCGAGCTCTCGTCGCAGCACGTCGCGCAGCAGGGCGTCGCCACAGCGGCACCAGCGAGGACGGCGGCAACCGCACGCCACCGACCGCGGCCACCATGGCCGACGCCTCCTCGACGGTGAACCGCAGGTCCGTCGCCCGGATCTCGGTCAGTTCGCCGCGCGCCCGCAGTCTGGCCAGCGGCAGCGCGGGGTCGGCTCGTCCGGCCATCACCACGCACAGGGACGCCAGCACGTAGGTGAGCAGGAACTCCAGCCCCTCCCAGACCCCGCGGTCGCGCAGGACGTGGACGTCGTCCAGGACCAGGACGTACCGGCCGGTGCTCGCCGCCAGGTCGTTCAGCAACAGCGGCAGCGCGGCGGTGACCGGCTCCACTCCCGGAGCGGACAGCGCCGTCAGCGCCCGGCCGCCCACCGCCGGGTCGAGCTCACGGAGCGCCGTCAGCACGTAGGTCCAGAACCGGACCGGCTCGTCGTCGGACCGGTCGAGCGACACCCACGCCGTGCGCGGCCGTTGGTCGGGCTCCGTCGCCCAAAGCGCCAACAGCGTCGTCTTGCCCCAGCCGGCCGGCGCCACCAGCACGCACAACCGGGAGCCCGGGGCGGCGCGGAGCCGGTCGTGCAGGCGCTCCCGGACCACTGCCCCCGGCCGTGGAGGTGGCACCGCGTGCTTCACCGACAGCAGCGGGGAGTGCGGTGGTCCCGTCACGACGCCTCCTGGGCCGCCCGGTGCTCCCCGGGCTCGTGCTCGCCGGGAAGGCGATGGGGATCGCTCCGGTCGCGCTCCGCCGGTGCCTGCTCCTGGCGCGGCCGGTCAGGCCTCCCCGCCCAGCTCGCCGTCGTCAAGTCCCCGTTGCCGACGCCCGTCCTCCTCGGCGTCGGCGCGCTCCTCCGCCCGGATCACGGTGAGCGGATCGGCCATCCCTTCCGTCGCGGCCCGGGGCTCGGTGTAGGCGTCGGGGTCCTGCGGCTCGCGGCTCATGGCGCGGCTCCTCGAAGGTCGGTGGTGCGACCGCGGTGGTCACGACGACGTCGTCCCGGCTGAGGCCGAGCCGGAAGGCGAGCAGGTTGAGCGCCTCGGTGGTGTTCCGGGGGAACAGGGCCACGTGCGTCGCCGGGTCGGCGCCCACGAACCGGGTGGTGGTCTCCTGCGCCTGCTCGTACCGGGCGGTCGAGTACTGCGACTTCGCCCCGGCGCCCCGGTGCACGCTCGAGTACCACGGCAGGAAGTCCTCCACGGCACGCAGGACGGCGTCCGACGCCGCCGTGGTGGCCGCGGTGTCGAGGTCCACGTAGCGGCGGAGGGCGCCCGCGACGGGGATCCTCAGGTCGTCGCCGACGAGGCGACCACCCGGGGTCGATGGCGCCACAGGTCGAACAGTCCTCATCGCTCCCAGGCTCCCGTCCCGACCCCGGCCCGGTCCCGCGCCCGGGCGTGGTCGCGTCGGCGCGGCTCGCCCGGTCGATCCGGCGATCGTGGGTCCAGCGTGGTGCGGGGGCGTCACCCGTTCGTCACCGCCGGGTAGCGGGTCCGGGCGGCCCGCGTCCGACGCCCGGGGCGACGGGGTCCGGCGGGCCTATCGTGGCCGCGGGAGGCGTCATGACCGCCGACATCAATCTCCAGGACCGCTTCACGGTGCCGGGCCGGTACTGGCACCGGCTCGACGACGGTCGGGTGCAGTGCGACGTCTGCCCGCGGGAGTGCCGGCTGCACGAGGGCCAGCGGGGCCTGTGCTTCGTGCGCGGCCGCGTCGACGACCAGGTCGTGCTGACCTCCTACGGGCGGTCGAGCGGGTTCTGCGTGGACCCCATCGAGAAGAAGCCGCTCAACCACTTCCTGCCGGGCAGCGCGGTGCTGTCGTTCGGCACCGCCGGCTGCAACCTGTCCTGCCGGTTCTGCCAGAACTGGGACATCTCCAAGTCGCGGGAGATCGACCGGCTCTCCGACACCGCCGGCCCCGACGGCGTCGCCGCGGCCGCCGAGCGGCTGGGCTGCCGCAGCGTCGCCATGACGTACAACGACCCGACGATCTTCCTCGAGTACGCGGTGGACGTCGCCGACGCGTGCCGGGCGCGGGGCATCAAGGCCGTCCTGGTCACCGCCGGCTACGTGGGCGAGGAGGCGCGGCGGGAGCTGTACGCGCACGTCGACGCCGCGAACGTCGACCTCAAGGCCTTCACCGACGACTTCTACCGGCGGGTGGCGGCCGCCCGCCTGCAGCCGGTGCTCGACACCCTCGTGTACCTGCGGCACGAGACCGACGTGTGGTTCGAGGTCACCACGCTGCTCATCCCCGGGCACAACGACTCCGACCAGGAGATCGGCGCCGAGTGCGCATGGCTCGCCGAGCACCTGGGGCCCGACGTCCCGCTGCACTTCACCGCCTTCCACCCGGACTTCAAGATGCGCGACGTGCCGCCCACGCCGCCGGCGACGCTGACCCGCGCGCGGCGGATCGCCCGGGACTCCGGGCTGCGCTTCGTCTACACGGGCAACGTGCACGACGCCGAGGGCGGCCGCACCACCTGCCCGGCCTGCCGCGAGACCGTCGTGGAGCGGGACTGGTACGTCATCGGGCGCTACCGGCTCACCGACGACGGGCGCTGCGCCTCCTGCGGCACGGCTGTCCCGGGCCGCTACGACGGGCCGGTCGGCCGGTGGGGGGCGCGGCGGCTGCCGGTGTCCCTCGCAGGGGGCTGAGCGTGCGGGTGCGTCCGCCCGCGGTCGCCGGCCGGTTCTACCCCGGCGACCGGGAGGAGCTGCGGGAGCTGGTGGACCGGCTGCTCGGCGGGGTCCGGCGCCCGCTCCCGCCGGTCCGGCCCGCTGCCCTGGTCGCGCCGCACGCCGGCTACCGCTACTCGGGCGCGGTGGCCGCGACCGCGTACGCGCAGCTGCGGGACGCCGTCCCCCGGGTGGTGCTGCTCGGGCCGGCGCACCGCTGGCCGCTCGACGGCATGGCGGTGCCGGCCGTGGACGCCCTCGCCACGCCGCTGGGCGCCGTGGCGGTCGACGACGACGCCCGGACGGCGGCCGCCGCGCTGCCCGGCGTGGCGGTGGACGACCGGCCGCACGACGGCGAGCACTCCCTCGAGACGCAGCTGCCGTTCCTGCAGCGGGTCCTCGGCCCCGACCTGACGGTGCTGCCGGTGCTGGTCGGCCGCGCGCAGCCGGCGTCCGTGGCGGCCGTCCTGACCGCCCTCGACGGCGCGCTCGCCGTCGTCTCCACCGACCTCAGCCACCACCTCGACGAGCGCTCCGCCCGGGAGCGGGACCGACGCACCGCCGACGCGGTCCTGGCCCGCGACGCCGGCGCCGTGGGACCGGAGGACGCCTGCGGCGCCGCCCCGCTGCGCGGGCTGCTGTCCCACGCCGCCGAGCGCTCCCTGGCGGTGGAGCTGCTCGCGCTGGCGACCTCGGCCGACACCGGGGCGGGGCGCGACCGGGTCGTCGGCTACGGCGCGTTCCTCCTGCACGACGCCGCGGGGACGGGTCCGGCGCCGTCGGCCGCTCAGAAGCGGTAGTGCAGCACGACCGTGCCCTTCCGGGCCCAGGCCGTGCTGCGCGCCGACAGCCGGTAGTACGCGCGCAGGAGCGGGGGGAACAGGGCGACCTCGGGCTCCCGGGGGATCAGGATCTCCCGGACCAGGGTCAGTGCGGGGTCCCAGCGTTCCGGGTCGTGCGGGTCGTCGGAGCCGGGGAACTTGATCAGGTCGGCGACGGAACGGGTACCCGGGGTGTGCTGGATCGCCCAGATCGCGAACTTGGGGTAGCTGTTGAAGGCGATCTCCCCGCTCGGGAAGTGGCTCGTCAGCCGGTTCAGCAGGGTTCCGACCTGGTCGAGGGCGAGGAAGCCCAGCAGGCCGTCGGCGACGATCACGGCCGGCCGGTCGGCGGGGACGGCGGAAAGCCAGTCCGGGTCCGTCACGTCCGCCGCGACGACGTGGGCGTTGGCGGGTTCCGGCACCAGGCCCGCACGGGCCTCGGCGACCGCGGGGAGGTCGACGTCGTACCAGTCGACGGTGGACGGCGGGTCGATGCGGAGCACCCGGGTGTCCAGCCCCGCGCCTAGGTCCACCCCGACGCCGTCCGGGTGACGCGCCAGGAACCGGGACGCGACCTCATCGAGCTTCTTGGCCCGCAGCGCGGCGTTGAGCCGCAGGTTGGTGTCGATGTGCAGTGACGCGTGGTCGTAGTCGAGTGTGCGCACGATCTCGTCGGCCATCGCGTCACCGAGGACGGGACGCGGCGAGCGGTAGTCGAGCGCCCGGCAGCAGAGCGTCAGGAACAGGCTGTCTTCGACCGGCGTGAAGGCCGGCAGGGTAGCCGCCATGGTGGGTCCTCCCCTCCACCGGTAGCCAAGCCCCCGGCCGGGACCGGTCCCAGGGTCGTAGGGCACGTCGGCGCCCGATACCGACGCGGAGCGGAACGGGCCGCAGTGCAGGACGGCTACCGGACCAGGCGCAGCGCCGGCACCGAGGCGGCGGGGCCGGCCGCCGCCGACCCGCCGGGGAGGAGAGCGAGCACCGGGCGGGCACCGACCGCGCGCGGGCCACCGAGCCGAGCCCGGAGGGACACGTTCGCGTAGCCGGCGGGCAGCGGGTGACAATCCTCGCGGGCGGGCCGCGGCGTAGCAGGGTGCTGCGCCAGGTGGACGTAGACGATGCTGTCCGCGGGGTCGTACGTCCTCATCTCGTCGCCTCCTCCCGGACCCGCCGGTGCGACGGCCGCGAACTGCGACGGCGACGCCGGCGGTGCGATCCGGACGGCCTCAGCATGACCCGGGGGTACGACAGGACCAGGGCCCCGATGCGAGCCCGGACCCGTCCGCCGCGACCGCCCGCAGGACGTCGGTGAGCTCGGCGCGGGAGCGGTGCGAGACGTCATGGTCGCCCCTCGGGGCGAGGGGATCAGGTGTAGGTGTGGAACCCGCGCCCGGTCTTCCGGCCGAGCTCGCCGGCGGCGACCTTGTCGCGGAGCAGCTGCGGCGGGGCGAACCGCTCGCCGAGGGTCCGGTGCAGGTACTCGGCGATCGCCAGCCGCACATCGAGGCCGACGAGGTCGGTGGAGCGCAGCGGGCCCATCGGGTGGCGGTAACCGAGCTCCATGGCGGTGTCGATCGCCTCGGCGTCCGCGACCCCCTCCTCGAGCATGCGGATGGCCTCCAGCCCCAGCAGCACGCCGAGTCGGGACGAGGCGAAGCCGGGGGAGTCCTGCACCACGACGTCGGTCTTGCCCAGGGCGCGCACCCAGCCGCTCGCCGTCGCGACCAGCTCCGGGTCGGTCTCGCGGGCGACCACGACCTCGACCAGCTTGGACGCCGGCACCGGGTTGAAGAAGTGCAGGCCGAGGAACCTGGCCGGGCGCTCCAGCGCCGAGGCGAGCTCGGTGACGGACAGGGAGCTGGTGTTGGTGGCCAGCACGGCGTCAGGGGCGACGGCTGCCTCCGCGGCCCGCAGCACCCGGGCCTTGAGGTCGGCCTGCTCGGGGACGGCCTCGACGACCAGGCCGGTCCCGATGTCCAGCGCGGTGGGGGAGTCGACCACGGTGAGCCGGTCCAGGACCGTGGTGACGTCGCCGTCGAGCTTGCCTCGCCGGGCGGCCTCCTGCAGGCCGTCGGCGACGCGTCCGCGGGCGGCCGCGGCGGCCTCGTCGCCGGCCTCGACGACCGCGACCCGGGCGCCGGCCGCCAGGAAGGCCTGGGCGATGCCGGCGCCCATGCGGCCGCCGCCGATGACGCCGACTCGGGCCGGGACGGCGGTCACACCGTCTCCACGAGCATCGCGACACCCTGACCGACGCCGACGCACAGGGTGGCGAGGCCGCGGCGGCCGCCCTCGCGCTCGAGCCGGCCGAGCAGGGTCACCAGGAGGCGGGCCCCCGAGCACCCGAGTGGGTGGCCGAGGGCGATCGCGCCGCCGTCGGCGTTGGTGATCTGCTCGTCGATCTTCAGCCGGCGCAGCACCCCGAGCGACTGGGTGGCGAAGGCCTCGTTGAGCTCGACGGCGTCCAGGTCGTCGACGGTCCAGCCGGCCTTGGCCAGTGCCTTCTCCGTCGCCGGGACCGGCCCCAGCCCCATGACGTTGGGGGCGACACCGGCGCTCGCGCTGACCACGATCCGTGCCCGCGGGGTGAGCCCGTGCCGCTCGACCGCCGCGCTGCTGGCGAGCACGAGGGCAGCGGCGCCGTCCGACAGCTGTGAGCTGTTCCCGGCGGTGACGATCCCGCCGGCCCGGAACACCGGCTCGAGCCTGCCGAGGGTCTCCGGCGTCGAGCCGCGACGGGGACCCTCGTCCGCGGTCACCTCGACGGTGTCCTTCACGCGCACAGTGACCGGGACGATCTCCCGGTGGAACCGGCCGGCGTCCTGGGCGGCGACCGCCCGCTCGTGGCTGCGGACCGAGAAGGCGTCGCACTCCTCGCGGGTGAGGCAGTCGAGGGCGGCGATCTCCTCGGCCGTCTCGCCCATCGACAGCGTGACCTTGCGGGTGCGCGGGTCCTCGGGGTGCTCGGCCGACTCGTCGTGGGCGGTGAACCGGGGGTTGGTGAACCGCCAGCCGAGGGCGGTGTCCGCGACCTCGCCCGGCTTGGCCCACGGCGTGCCGGGCTTGGCCATGACCCACGGGGCGCGGGTCATCGACTCCACGCCACCTGCGATGGCCAGGTCCAGTTCCCCGGCCCGGATGGAGGCTGCCGCCGACGCCGTCGCGGTCAGCCCCGACGCGCAGAGCCGGTTGGTGGTGTAGCCGGGCACCGTGTCCGGCAGGCCGGCGAGCAACACGGCCATGCGGGCGACGTCGCGGTTGTCCTCGCCCGCCTGGTTCGCCGCACCGAGGACGACCTCCTCGACCGCCTCCGCGGGAGCGCCGGACCGGCGCAGCGCCTCGCCCACCACCAGGGCGGCGAGGTCGTCGGGGCGGACGGACGCCAGGGCGCCGCCGTACTTCCCCTGCGGGGTACGCACCCCGTCGACGAGGTAGACCTCGGTGTTCTCGTGGGACATCGTCGCTCCTCGGCTCGCCGGATCCGGCCGTGTGGTGGGAACGGATTAACCGACCGCTTGGTCAGTAGTAGGTGCGCCCAGCTTGGCGGGTGCCCTCCGGGGAAGCAACCCCCAGGAGCCCTCGGCACAGTCGCCGGCGCCCGAGGCGGATGCGGGACTCACCAGCGTCGGGAGGCCGCGTCGCCGTGTCGCCCGCCCGGTGTGTGGCGTGCGGTGACCCGGGGGCTGGGCGGCGGGGGCGGCCGCCGCCCAGCGCCCCGGGGTCCGTTCGTGTCGCCGGACGTGTGGCGGCCGCCCGTCAGGGTCGGACGTCGAGCGTTCCGGCCTCGTCCGGGTGCGCGCGCAGGTACTCCTCATGGGCCTCGGCCACCCGGAGGTTCCTCCCGCGGGTCTCCCCGGCGGCGGTCACCGCGGCGAGGGAGATGACGCAGAGCACCATGATGTAGACGCCGACCGAGCCCGACCACCCCGTTGACTGCAGGAGCAGTTCGGCGATCATCGGCGCGAAGGCGCCACCGAGGATCGCCCCCAGGGCGTAGCCGATCGAGACGCCGGAATAGCGGACCTCGACGGGGAACATCTCCGCGTACATCGCCGACATCGGGCCGTACGAGAGCCCCAGTCCGACGGTCAGCAGGAACAGTGCGACGCCGTAGAGCCAGATGTTCCGGGTGTCGATGAGCAGGAACATCGGGATCATCCAGACGAAGACCAGGGCGTAGCCGATCTGGAACGTCCGCACCCGGCCGATGCGGTCGGACAGGGCGCCGCCGTACAGCGTGAAGACGAGCCAGCCGAAGGACGCCAGGGTGGTGGCGAGCAGGACCGACGGGCGCGGCAGGCCCAGGGTGGTGCTGGCGTAGGCGATGAAGAAGGCGATGAGCAGGTACCCGGCGGCGTTGTTGGCGATGAAGATCAGTGCGCTGAGCACGACCTGCTTGGTGTTGCGCCGGAAGAGGTCGCGCAGCGGTGCGGAGGACTCCTTCTTCCGCAGCCGCATCTCCTTGAAGACCGGGCTCTCCTCCACGGCGCGGCGGATCAGGTAGCCGATGAGGATCAGGACCACCGAGAGCAGGAAGGGGATGCGCCAGCCCCAGGACTGGAACTGCTCGGGAGTCATCGCCGTGGACAGCAGCCACAGCACGCCCGTCGCGAGGATCATGCCGATCGGCACACCGATCTGCGGATAGGCGCCGAACAGACCACGCCGCTCCACCGGGGCGTGCTCCACCGACATCAGCGCCGCGCCGCCCCACTCGCCGCCTGCGGAGAAGCCCTGCAGGACCCGCAGCAGGATCAGGATGGCCGGTGCGGCCAGGCCGATCTGCTCGTACGTCGGCAGCAGTCCGATGAGTGCGGTGGCCGTGCCCATCAGCAGCAGGGTGAAGACCAGCATCCGCTTGCGGCCCAGCCGGTCGCCGAAGCGCCCGGCCACGATGGCCCCCAGTGGGCGGAACAGGAAGCTGATGCCGATGGTGGCCAGCGAGAGCACGGTGGCCAGCCCGGGGGAGTCCTCGCTCAGCGGGGACAGGAAGAGCGGTGCGAGCACCAGGCTCGCGGCCTGGGCGTAGATGAAGAAGTCGTACCACTCGATGGTGGTGCCGGCGAGGGTGCCCGCGAGGACCTTGCGTTCCTCGGCGGTCTTCCGCTGGCGCGAGCGGGAGGGAGCATGGCTGAGGAGAGACATGAGAACTCCGCCGTCGATCGGTGGGGGTTCGTTTACTGACCGATCGGTCAGTTCATGGGGCGACGGTACCCGGATGTGCCCGACGGCACAATGGCCTCTCGGTGCGCGACGGCCCTCGGGACCGTCACCCGCTCGCAGCCGGAGGCGATCGTCGCGGCTCAGCAGCTCGGACCACCGCTCCCTGCCGCGGCGTGACCGACACCGTCCGAGGAGCCTCGCCGACGAGACCGGCCACACACCCCGCCCCCCGAGTGCGTGCCCGCCGCGGAGGGCCGGCCGGTCGTGGCAGGCGGTCCTGCTGACACCGGGCACCCCGGCAGAGACGGGCGCGGCACGCCCGGGCTCCCGCGGCCGGGAGGTCGCCCCTATCGCCCGCCGATGCGGGTCTGGACGGCCTCCTCGCTCATGACCACCTGGCCGGTCGTGCCCCGGCCGAGCAGGCGGCCCTCGGCGTCGACGGCGGTGCACTCGCAGGTCAGCCGGTTGCCGCGCAGCTCCACGCACCGGGCCGTCACCCGGACGGGATCGCCGACCCAGGCGGGGGCCAGGTGCTCGACCGACAGCGAGCTGCCGATCCCGGCCTCGCCGGGCTCGAGGTGGCGGAGCAGCAGCTTCCGGCCGGCCTCCTCGAAGTGCTTGGCCATCGAGTAGGTCGCGTACACCGGGTGGACGGGCCCGAGCTCGTCGAAGCAGACGGTCATCTCCGGCGTCACCACCACATCGAGGACGGCCGACTCGCCGACGGGGACAGGCCTCACGCGGGCACCCAGCGGGCGGGCCGCTTCTCACGGAAGGCGGCGATGCCCTCCTGGCCCTCCTCGCTCGCGAACAGGCGCGCGGACAGGTCCAGGAGGTCCGGGAACCGCTCGGCCAGTGGCCCGGTCCGCGCTGCGCGCAGCAGCCGCTTGGTCTCGGACAGGGCCAGCGGCGCGCCCTTGCCGAGGGCTTCGACCTGCGCGGCCACGCACGCGTCGACGTCCTCGGCGGGGACGACGAGGTCCACGAGCCCGCCGGCCAGCGCCTGCGGGGCCTCGAACACCTCCCCGGTGAGCAGCAGCCGGTGCGCCACGCTCGGCACCATGCGCGGGAGGACGACGGCGGAGATGACCGCCGGGGCGATCCCGATCCGCACCTCGGTGAAGGCGAAGGTGGCCGCCTCGGCGGCGACCACCACGTCGCAGGCGGCCAGCAGGCCGACGCCGCCGGCCCGCGCGGGGCCGCGGACGACGCCCACCACCGGCTTGGGCGAGTCCCAGACCATCTCCAGCAGTGCGGGGAACTCGTTGACGCCCTGGTCCTCGGCCGCGCCGCCGGCGGCCTCGGCCAGGTCCATCCCCGAGCAGAACACCCGGCCGGTGTGGTCGAGGACGACGACCCGCACGGAGTCGTCGGCGATCGCCTCGGTCAGGGCGGAGCGCAGCTCGGCGCGCATCGCCCGCGACAGCGCGTTGCGGTTGGCGGGGGAGTCGAGCGTCAGGGTGGCGACCCCGCGCCGGCGCTCCACCTGCAGGACCCGGTCGCTCATCGGCGTCAGGCGTCGAAGTCGACGGTGACGGCGTCGGAGAGGGGCACCGTCTGGCAGGTGAGCACGTAGCCGGCGTCGACCTCCTTGGCCTCGAGGGCGTAGTTCCTCCGCATCTCGACCTCGCCGTCGGTCACCCGCGCGCGGCAGGTGCCGCAGACGCCTCCCTTGCAGGCGAAGGGCAGGTCCGAGCGGACCCGCTGGGCGGAGTCGAGCACGGTCTCGTCCTTGGGCAGGGCCAGCGTGGTGGAGCGCCCGTCGAGGACGACGGTGACCTGGCTGCTGGGACCGGTGACGGTCTGGTCGTCGCCGCGGACCGGCTGCGGCGGGACGTCGTCGACGTAGAACAGCTCCTGGTGCACCTTCTCGGACGGCACGCCGAGCTCGGCGAGGAGGGCTCGCGCGTCGCCGACCATGCCGTGCGGACCGCACAGCCACCAGTGGTCGACGCGCTCGACCTCGACGAGGTTCTCGACCAGCGCCCGCAGGCGGGCGCCGTCGAGCCGGCCGCTGGTCAGCTCTGCATCGCGCGGCTCGCGGGAGAGCACGTGCACCAGCTGCAGGCGGGGGCCGTAGGCGTCCTTGAGGTCGGCCAGCTCGTCGGCGAACATCACCGTGTTGGTGCGCCGGTTGCCGTAGAAGACCGTGACGGTGGACTGCCCGTCGCGCAGCACGCTGGCGGCCAGCGACAGCGCCGGGGTGATGCCGGAGCCCGCGACGACGAAGACGTGATCGGCCGGCGTCGACAGGTCGGCGGTGAAGGTGCCCGACGGCGGCAGCACCTCGATCGCGTCGCCGGGCTTCACCTCGTGCACCAGGTAGGAGGAGAAGAAGCCGCCGGGGACCTCGCGGACGCCGACCCGTGGCGCCGCACCCACCGGCGCACAGATGGAGTAGGAGCGGCGCTCGTCCCGGTCGCCGTCGACCCGGCGCAGCGTGAGCGCCTGGCCGGGCCTGAAGCGGTAGTCCTCCGCCAGGTCGGCGGGGATGTCGAAGGTGACCGCGACCGCGTCGTCGGTCAACCGCTCGACCTCGGCCACCGTGAGCGGGTGGAACTGCGGCCGCCGCCGGGGGCGGGCGGGGGCCTCGGCGGGCGCGGTGTTCTGTCGCTCGGTGGTGCTCCGCGGTCGCTCCGCTCCTCGCTCGCCGGCGCTCGCTGCGATGCTCACTTCCTGTCGCACCACTCAGATCTCCTTGAAGTGCTCGAACGGCTCGCCACAGCTGCGGCAGCGGCGCAGGGCCTTGCAGGCGGTGGCGCTGAACTCGCTCTGTTCCACGGTGTCGGGCGAGCCGCACTGCGGGCAGCCGGCCGTGCGGCGGGTCGGCCCGAGCTGCAGCGGGACCGGGCCGGGGGAGCGGACCGGCGCGGTCCCCGGCGGGGCGATGCCGCCGGCGGCGAGCTTGCGGCGACCGTCCTCGCTGATCCAATCGCTGGTCCACGCCGGGGAAAGCACCGTGCGGACGTCGACGTCGCGGAAACCGGCCGCGTGCAGCGCGTGCAGCAGGTCGGCGCGCATGACCCCCATCGCCGGGCAGCCGGAGTACGTGGGCGTGATGTCGACGACGACCGTGCCGTCGTCCTCCATGCGGACGTCGCGCAGCACGCCGAGGTCGGCGAGGGTCAGCATCGGCAGCTCGGGGTCGGTGACCGTCTCGGCCACGGCGCGGGGATCGGTGGTGGCCCGCTGCAGGGTCACGGCGGTCACCAGGTCGCCGCCGGGTGCTGCCGGGCCAGCCCCTGCAGGGTGTCGAGCAGCTCGGTCAACTCCGGCCCGTGCTCCCCGAGACGCCCGCGGGGCGGTGCGTCGGCGGGCCAGTCCGGCACGGCGAGCGTGGCCCGCTCGAGCACCTGGGTGAGCACGGCCCGGACCTCGTCGCGGACGTCGGCCGGGTCGACGGCGACCCCGGCTGCGGCCAGCCGGGTCTCGACGTCGGTCGCGGTGAACAGGTCGGCCAGCAGCGGCCACACCGCCTCGACGCCGTCCTGGGCGCGGCGGTGCGACTCCGCGGTGCCGTCGCCGAGGCGCAGTACCCAGCGGGCGGCGTGGTCGCGGTGGTAGGTGAGCTCCTTGACGCCCTTGGTCGCGATCGCGGCGAGCACCGGGTCGCGGGAGTCACGGAGCCGCGCGAGGACCGCGAGCCGGACCGAGGCGGCCACGAGCAGCCGGACGAGGGTCCGGGCGAAGTCGCCGTTCTCGACCTCGACCAGCGCGGTGGAGCGGAACTCGTCGGCATCGCGGAAGTAGGCCAGCGCGTCCTCGTCGGGGATGGTGTCGGTGGCCAGCTGCCGGGAGCGGCCGAGCACACCCACCGAGCCGCCACGGGCCAGCAGCAGCCGGGCCTGGCCGAGCAGGTCGAGCCCGATGTTGCCGATCGCGACCTCCTCCTCGAGCTCCGGCGCGTTGGTGATCCACTGCGTCAGCCGCTGCGCGAGCACGAGGGCGTCGTCGCCGAGCATCAGGCAGTAGGCGCCCAGGTCGGCGGGGTCGATGCCGTCGGGAACGGTGGTATCGACCCCGGCCAGCGGCTCGTCGAAGCCGGTGCCGAAGGCCCAGTGCCCCTCGTCGTGGGCGTTGACCAGGGCCTCGTAGACGGTCTCCTCGTGAACCACGACGGAACGCTCCTTGCCTCGTGACGGGTGGATGGAAGGCCTCTTCTCATGGGCCCACGGCGAGCCTGCGAGCCGTGGGGGGAGAAGGGGTCCTTCTGCTTCAGATGTGGGGGACGTCCTCGGGGATCTCGTAGAACGTCGGGTGCCGGTAGACCTTGTCGCCGCTGGGGGCGAACAGCGGGTCCTTCTCATCGGGGCTCGACGCGGTGATGTCGGCGGCCTTGACCACCCAGATGCTCACGCCCTCGTTGCGCCGGGTGTAGAGGTCCCGGGCGGCGTCGATGGCCATCTCGTCGTCCGGGGCGTGCAGCGAGCCGACGTGCACGTGGTTGAGCCCGCGCTTGCCGCGGACGAACACCTCGTACAGCGGCCAGTCGCGCCTCACGGCCCGGCGGCGGGGCTCCACCGGCACCTCGGGGCCGGTCGGGATGGCGCCGTGCCCGCCCTCGGCGGTGACGGTGCCCGTCGGCTCGACTCCGCCCTCGTTCCGCTCCTGGGTCGCCGGCGCTCCCTGCGATGCTCGCTCGGCCGTCGTCCTCGCGTCGGGGGTGCTCACGCGCCGGCTCCCTCGTGCTTCGCGGCGTAGGCGGTGGCCGCCTCGGTGACCCAGGTGTTGTCGTCGCGGGCCGCCCGCCGGCGAGCGAGGCGAGTGGCGTTCATCGGGCCCTGGCCGCCGACGACCCGCTTGAACTCTTCCCAGTCGAGCTTGCCGAACCGATAGTGGCCGGTCCCGGGGTCGAACTCGAGCTCCGGGTCGGGGAACGTGACGCCGAGCACCTCGGCCTGCGGGACGGACATGTCGACGAACTTCTGACGCAGCTCGTCGTTGGTGTGCCGCTTGATGCCCCAGGCCATCGACTGTGCGGTGTTGGGGCTGTGCTCGTCAGGGGGGCCGAACATCATCAGCGTCGGCCACCACCAGCGGTCGACGGCGTCCTGCACCATGGCCCGCTGCTCCGCGGTGCCGCGCATCATCGTCATCAGCAGTTCGTAGCCCTGCCGCTGGTGGAACGACTCCTCCTTGCAGATGCGGATCATCGCCCGGGCGTAGGGCCCGTAGGAGGAGCGGCACAGCGGCACCTGGTTGCAGATCGCCGCGCCGTCGACCAGCCAGCCGATCACGCCGACGTCGGCGTAGCTCAGCGTCGGGTAGTTGAAGATCGAGCTGTACTTCTGCTTGCCCTCGATGAGCTTGTCGGTGAGGTCGGCGCGGTCGGCGCCGAGGGTCTCGGCGGCCGAGTAGAGGTACAGGCCGTGTCCGGCCTCGTCCTGCACCTTGGCGAGGAGGACCGACTTGCGCCGCAGGCTCGGTGCGGCCAGCAGCCAGTCACCCTCCGGCTGCATCCCGATGATCTCCGAGTGCGCGTGCTGGGCGACCTGCCGGATGAGCGTCTTGCGGTAACCCTCCGGCATCCAGTCGCGCGGCTCGATGCGGTGGTCGGCGGCGATCGTGGCGTCGAACTGCCTCTGCAGCGCGGTCTCGTCGGAGGCGGGCCGTTCGAGTGTGGGTGCCGACATCTCGTTCCCCTCGGGGTGCGACTCGAGCCATTTACTGACCGGACGGTCGGTAATCAGTGTGCCTGACGCCGGCCCGCCGCACAAGTCCTGGCCAGAAGTCGCCACAGGGGGCTTGACAGGGCGCGGCTGGAGAGAGTTGATTACCTGACCATCCGGTCGGTATTTGGAGCGACGCCCTCCGCCGACCGTCCGGCGACGACGCTCAGGACCACGGAGGCCTCCGCCATGACGGCTGTGACCAGCGAGCCCACCCGGCGCCTGGGAGCTCCTCCCGACCCGGCCCTCCTCGACCCGGCGGAACGGCTGTCCGGCGAGGAGCTGCGCACCCTGCAGCTCGAGCGGCTGCAGTGGACCCTGCGGCACGCCTACGAGAACGTGCCGCACTACCGGGCGGCCTTCGACGCGGCCGGCGTGCACCCCGACGACTGCCGGGAGCTCGCCGACCTGGCGAGGTTTCCCACCACCAGCAAGGCCGACCTGCGGGACAACTACCCGTTCGGCATGTTCGCCGTCCCCCAGGACCAGGTGCGCCGGGTGCACGCCTCCTCCGGCACGACCGGGCGGCCCACGGTCGTCGGCTACACCGAGCGGGACATCGACACCTGGGCCACCGTCATGGCCCGCTCCATCCGGGCGGCCGGTGGGAGGCCCGGCGACAAGCTGCACAACGCCTACGGCTACGGCCTGTTCACCGGAGGCCTGGGTGCCCACTACGGCGCCGAGAAGCTCGGCTGCACCGTCATCCCCATCTCCGGCGGCATGACCCCACGCCAGGTCCAGCTGATCACCGACTTCGAGCCGAGGGTGATCATGGTGACGCCCTCGTACATGCTCACCGTGATCGACGAGTTCGAGAAGCAGGGCCTGGACCCCAGGGCCAGCTCGCTGGAGATCGGCATCTTCGGCGCCGAGCCGTGGACCGAGCAGATGCGCCGCGAGATGGAGGAGCGCGCCGGCATCCACGCCGTCGACATCTACGGCCTGTCCGAGGTGATGGGCCCCGGCGTCGCCCAGGAGTGCGTCGAGACCAAGGACGGCCTGCACGTCTGGGAGGACCACTTCTACCCCGAGGTCATCGACCCGCTCACCGGTGAGGTGCTGCCCGACGGCGAGCAGGGCGAGCTGGTGTTCACCTCGCTCACCAAGGAGGCCATGCCGGTCATCCGGTACCGCACCCGCGACCTCACCCGCCTGCTGCCCGGCACCGCCCGGCCCGGCATGCGGCGCATGGAGAAGATCACCGGCCGCACCGACGACATGATCATCCTGCGGGGGGTCAACCTGTTCCCGACCCAGATCGAGGAGATCGTGCTCCGGACCCCGGGGCTCTCACCGCACTTCGCCCTGGAGCTGACCACCCGCGGCCGGATGGACCACCTCACCGCCCGGATCGAGGCCCGGCCCGACTGCCCGGCCGAGCGTCGGCCGATCGCCGCCGCCGAGGTCACCAAGGCGGTGAAGGACACCGTCGGCACCAGCATCGACGTCGTCGTCGTGGACCCGGAGACCCTGGCCCGGTCGATGGGCAAGCTCAAGCGCGTCTACGACAACCGGGACCGCGCGTGACGTCCACGGCCGACCCCGCCCGGACCCGGCGCGGCCGCCCGGGTCACTCGCTGGACTCCCTGCTCGACGTCGCCGTCGCGGTCTTCAACGAGCGCGGCTACGACGCCACCAGCATGGAGGAGCTCGCCGCGCGGCTCGGCGTCACCAAGTCGGCGATCTACCACCACGTGTCCAGCAAGGTCGAGCTGCTCCGGCTGGCGCTCGACCGGGCCCTGGACGCGCTGTTCTCCGTCACCGAGGAGCCGGGCGCCACCACCGGACCGGCCATCGACCGCCTGGAGCACGTCGTCCGCGGTTCGGTGCGCGTGCTCGCCGCCGAGCTGCCGTTCGTGACCCTGCTCCTGCGGGTGCGCGGCAACTCGCCGGTCGAGCAGGCGGCCCTCCAGCGGCGTCGCCGATTCGACCGCGTCGTCACCGACCTGGTGCGCGCCGCGGAGGAGGAGGGCGACGTCCGCCCCGACGTCGACCCGGCCATCACCAGCCGCCTGCTGTTCGGCACCGTCAACTCGCTGACCGAGTGGTACCGACCCGACGGCGGCCTGTCCGCCGACGACCTCGCCGACGCACTCGTCGTCACGACCTTCCAGGGCCTGCGCGCTCGGCCCGCCCCGTCGCCACCGACCTGAACCCACCCGTTCCTCCGTGGAGGAGCACCAGAGGAGTCCTCCGATGACCGCACCCCTGCTCCAGAGCTACGTCGCCGGTCGCTGGTACAGCGCGCCGGACGAGGGCACACCCATCGCCGACGCCGTGACCGGGGAGACCGTCACCCGGATCAGCAGCACAGGCCTCGACGTCCCCGCGATGCTCGGCCACGCCCGGAGCGTCGGCGGGCCGGCGCTGCGCGAGCTGACCTTCCACCAGCGGGCCGGCCTGCTCAAGCAGCTGGGCCTGAGGCTGATGGCCGGCAAGGACGCGTTCTACGCGCTCTCCCGCCGCACCGGCGCCACCGACCGCGACAGCGCGGTGGACGTCGACGGCGGCTTCGGCACCGTGCTCTCCTACGCCAGCAAGGGCCGCCGCGAGCTGCCCGACGACACCGTGGTCCTCGACGGCGCCGTCGAGCCGCTCGGCAGGGGCGGCACCTTCGTCGGCCAGCACCTCTACACGCCGGTGCGCGGCGTCGCCGTGCAGATCAACGCCTTCAACTTCCCCGTCTGGGGGTTCCTGGAGAAGTTCGCGCCGGCCTTCCTCGCCGGCGTCCCGACGATCGTGAAGCCGGCCAGTCAGACCGCCTACCTCGCCGAGGCGGTCGTCCGGGAGATCATCGAGTCCGGCCTGCTGCCGGAGGGATCGCTCCAGCTGCTGGCCGGCAGCGCGGCCGGCCTGCTCGACGGCCTGGCCGGTCAGGACCTGGTGTTCTTCACCGGTTCGGCCGCCACGGCGCGCAAGCTGCGCAGCCACCCCGCGGTCGTGGCCGACTCGGTGCGCTTCAACGCGGAGGCGGACTCACTGAACTGCTCGGTGCTCGGCCCGGACGGCACCCCGGACACCCCCGAGTTCGACCTGTTCGTCGAGCAGCTGGTCGCGGAGATGACGGTCAAGGCCGGCCAGAAATGCACGGCGATCCGCCGGGCGTTCGTCCCGCGCCCCCTGGTGGACGACGTCATCGAGGCGACCCGGGCGCGGCTGGCGGAGGTCGTCGTCGGGGCACCGGACGCCGAGGGGGTCCAGATGGGCGCCCTGGCCAGCCTCGACCAGCGCGAGGAGGTGCTGCGCTCGCTGAAGGCCCTGCGCGGCGTCGCCGAGCTGGTGGTCGGCGACCCCGAGCACTTCGAGGTGGTGGGCGCCGACCGCGACCGCGGCGCCTTTTTGCCCCCGATGCTGCTGCGCTGCGACGACCTGGCCGCCGCCGAGCCGCACGACGTCGAGGCGTTCGGGCCGGTCAGCACCGTCCTGCCCTACGACGGCGTGGCACAGGCCGTGGAGCTCGCCGCCCGCGGTCAGGGCAGTCTGGTCGGCTCGGTGGTGACCCACGACCGGGAGTTCGCGCGGGGGTTCGTGCTCGGCGCGGCGCACGCCCACGGCCGCATCCTGGTGCTCGACCGGGACGACGCGAAGGAGAACACCGGGCACGGCTCGCCGCTGCCGGTGCTGGTGCACGGCGGCCCGGGCCGGGCCGGGGGCGGCGAGGAGCTCGGCGGCATCCGCGGCGTGCTGCACCACATGCAGCGCACCGCCGTCCAGGCCTCGCCCGACCAGCTCACCGCGATCGGCGGCCGCTGGGTGACCGGCGCCGAGCGGCGCGACGACGGCGTGCACCCGTTCCGCAAGTCGCTGGCCGAGCTGCGCATCGGCGACTCGATCACGGCCGGCCCGCGCCCGATCACGCTCGCGGACATCGAGCACTTCGCCGAGTTCACCGGCGACACCTTCTACGCCCACATGGACGAGGAGGCCGCCCGGGCCAACCCGCTCTTCGGCGGCCGGGTGGCGCACGGCTACCTGATCGTCTCGTGGGCCGCCGGGCTCTTCGTCGACCCCGCCCCGGGCCCGGTGCTCGCCAACTACGGCGTGGACAACCTGCGCTTCCTCACCCCGGTCAAGCCCGGGGAGGAGCTGACGGTCACGCTGACCTGCAAGCAGATCAGCCCCCGCGGCGGCGCCGAGCACGGCGAGGTCCGCTGGGACGCCGTGGTGGTCGACGGCGAGGGCCGGCCGGTGGCGACCTACGACGTCCTTACGATGGTCGCCAAGACCTGGCCGCCGGCGGAGGGGGGCGCCGACGCGGCCGGCTGACGTCGCGCGCCGCCCGTTCCGTCAGCTGCCGCCGCCGAGGTGCATGCCGGACCGGCCGGCGTCGGGCGCGGCCGCGGACCGCAGCAGCGGCAGGGTGCGCCACGGGACGAGCTCCGACAGGGCGACGACGCTGGTCGAGCGGACCACGGCCGCCGACCGGTTGAGGTCCACCAGGATCTGCTGCAGGGCCTCGTGCGAGCCGGCGGCCACCCGGCACAGCACGTCGCCGCTGCCCGTGGTGGCGTGCGCCTCGAGGACGCCGGGGATGCGCTCCAGGTCGTGCCGGACGTCCTCGATGGCCCCCTGGGCGATCTCCAGCGTGACGAACGCCTGCACGCCGAAGCCCGCCGCGGAGACGTCGACGTCGGGTCCGTAGCCGGTGATCACCCCGCTGTCCTCCAGGCGCTGCAGCCGTGCGGCGACCGTCCCCCGGGCGACCCCGGTGATGCGGGAGAGCTCCAGGATCCCGGCGCGGCGGTGCTCCCGGAGTGCCGCCATGAGGGCCACGTCGAGGGCGTCGAGCGTGCGTCCGTCGGTCACCTCGGTCGTCCCTCCACCTCCGCGCGGCCGTCGTCCGGCTGGACGATCCGACCAGCTTATGTGGTCGTCGGCTGGTCCGGATCCGCAGTCGGCGCAGCTCCAGGGGTGCTGGTTGCCCAGCGGGTCCCGGTGGTGTCCAGTGGGCCGGCCACTCCGACGGACCCGGACGAGGAGACGAGCATGAGCCTCGAACAGGCACTGAACGACCAGGAGCGCCTGGCGCAGCTGGATCGCGCGCAGCTCGAGCAGCTCGTCGGGCTGGTCGAGTACGACGCGTCCGGCGACCCGTTCCCCGTCTCGGGGTGGGACGCGCTGGTGTGGGCCGTGGGCAACGCCACGCAGACGGCGCACTTCTACCAGTCGGCGCTCGGCATGGAGCTGGTCGCCTACTCCGGCCCCGAGACGGGCAACCGCGACCACCTCGCGTACGTCCTGGAGTCGGGCGCGGCCCGGTTCGTGGTCACGGGGGCCTACGACCCGTCGAGCCCGCTGGCCGACCACCACCGCCGGCACGGCGACGGCATCGTCGACATCGCGCTGTCGGTCCCGGACGTCGACCGGTGCATCGCGCACGCCGCCGGCCAGGGCGCCACCGTCCTCGAGCAGCCGCGCGACCTGAGCGACGAGCACGGCACGGTGCGGCTGGCCGCCATCGCCGCCTACGGCGACACCCGGCACACCCTCGTCGACCGCTCCCGCTACACCGGCCCGTACCTGCCGGGTTACGTCGCGCGCCGCTCCACCCACGTCAAGCGGGACGGTGCTCCCAGGCGACTGTTCCAGGCCGTCGACCACGTCGTCGGCAACGTCGAGCTCGGCGCCATGGACCGGTGGGTCGACTTCTACAACCGGGTCATGGGCTTCACGAACATGGCCGAGTTCGTCGGCGAGGACATCGCCACCGAGTACTCGGCGCTGATGAGCAAGGTCGTCGCCAACGGCAACCACCGGGTGAAGTTCCCCCTCAACGAGCCCGCGACCGGGAAGAAGAAGTCGCAGATCGACGAGTACCTGGAGTTCTACGGCGGCCCCGGTGCCCAGCACGTCGCGCTGGCCACCAACGACATCCTCACCACGGTCGACGCGCTGCGCGGCGAGGGCGTCGAGTTCCTCGCCACGCCGGCCTCCTACTACGAGGACGCGGAGCTGCGGGCGCGCATCGGCGAGGTGCGGGCACCCATCGAGGAGCTGCAGGCGCGCGGCGTCCTGGTCGACCGCGACGAGGACGGCTACCTGCTGCAGATCTTCACCAAGCCGATCGGTGACCGGCCGACCGTCTTCTTCGAGCTGATCGAGCGACACGGCTCGCTGGGCTTCGGCATCGGCAACTTCAAGGCGCTCTTCGAGGCGATCGAGCGCGAGCAGGAGAAGCGCGGCAATTTCTGAAGAAGGACCCCGCTGCCCCCCACCGCTCGCAGGTTCGCGGTGGGACCCTGAAGGGCGGCCGTTCCAGGCCTGCAGCGGAGTCGTTCCACCGGGTCACCACGCTCGGCGGTCAGCGGCCGTGGCGGTCGCGGTAGCGGGCGGCGCGCCGGGCGTTGGCGGCCCGGCGGCGCTCGCTGTCCCGCAGGTCGCGCTGGTGCGCGGCGCGCTCGCGGTGGGCCGTGGCAGTACCTGCCGGGTAGCCCGCCTTCACGACCCGGTTCTCGGTGGTCTCGGGCATGTAGGCCAGCGAGTAGATGAGGCCGAGGAAGATGCCGCCTCCGGCGACCGCCGCGCGCAGCCCGAACGGGGCGGGCAGGAAGACCAGGATCAGCGCGATCGGCAGTGACATCTGGACGAGCATGCGGGTGAGGTGGCGCGCCCACCACGTGCTGGTGGTGGTGTCGAACAGCACCCAGCCGCGGTGGCGCTGAGGCAGCCCGCCGCCCAGGGCGTACCAGAGCCAGCGGTGGGGACCGGGCCGGACGATCGGCTCGGTCGTGGCGTGCTCTGCCGGCTCTGTCATGGGGCCCGGGTGCTCCTGCTCGACGACGGTCACGATCCCATGGTGCCCTACGACCGTGAGCGCGCCAAGGGTTGGGGCACCAACTGATGCCCGGGTCGGTGAGTTCCCCGTCACACCGCGGGGTCAGGCAACCGTGACCGCCGGGCTATCGCCCTCGCCGCTGGCCTGTGCGAGCGCCTGCTGCGAGGCCGCGATCACCTGGGTGAGCGCCTCGTGGAGGCTCATGAGCTGCTCGACCGGCATGCCGAGGCGCTCGACGATGCCGGCCGGGATCCTCTCGGCCTGCTCGCGCAGCGCCCTGCCCTCGTCGGTCAGCGCCAGCGCCAGGTTGCGCTGGTCCCGCGGGTCCCGCTCGCGGCGCAGGAGCCCGGCCGCCTCGAGGCGCTTGAGCAGCGGGGAGAGCGTGCCGGGGTCCAGCTGAAGCAGGCCGGACAGCGCCTTGACCGACAGCGTCCCGTGCTGCCACAGCGCCAGCATTACCAGGTACTGCGGGTGGGTCAGCCCCAGCGGCTCGAGCACCGGCCGGTAGACGGCGACCACGTTGCGGGCGGCCACCGAGAGCGCGAAGCACACCTGCCGGTCCAGGGCCAGCACGTCCTCTGGCGCGAGGGCGGCCGGGGGCGTCGGCTCACGAGTCGTCACCGCCCCATCGTAGGTCTCGTGGCGGGCCAAGGGTTGGTCCGCCAACGGTCCGGCCCGTCGCCGAGGCCGGAGGACGCGCCCGCCCCGGACGCCGGGTCGGCGTCCAGGGCGGGGCTGTCCGGCCTCCGGTCGGGGACGGGCTACTCCGCGGTGCGGGCGAGCAGGTCGCGCGGCTCCAGCGCGAGCGCGGCCGGCGCCGCCCGGCGGGCGGCCTGCGCGTGTCGCGCACCCGACGTCGGCACGAGCAGGGTGAGCAGGGCGCCGACGGCGGCCAGGACGGTCAGCATGTAGAAGACCGAGTTGAGCGCGATGCCGGAGGCGACGAGCAGGCCGCCGATCAGCGGACCGCCGATGCCGCCGAGGCGCCCGAAGCCGGCGCACCAGGCGACCCCCGCGCTGCGCACGTTGGTGCGGTAGTAGGTCGCGACGAAGCCGTAGATGAGGATCTGCGTCCCGCTGGTGCCCAGTCCGACGACCGCCACGAAGGCCAGCAGCACGCCCAGCGGGAGACCGACGGTCAGCAGCGCGATCGCCGCCGCGCCCAGCGTGAACGACGCCGCCACCACCGGCTTGGGCCCGAACCGGTCGGCGCACCGGGAGGCGGCCAGCGCGCCCAGGACCGCGCCGCCGTTGAGGACCAGCAGGAAGGCCAGCGACCCGTTGGTGGAGAAGCCGGCACGGCCCATCAGCTCGGGCAGCCAGGTGTTGAGCGCGTAGACCAGCAGCAGACCGGTCGCGCTGAGCAGACCGAGCAGGACCGTCGGCAGCAGGTAGGTGCGGCCGGCCAGCCCGGCGAAGCCAGCCCGGCCCTCGGCGACCGGGGTGCTGGCCCGCGGCCCCTCGGCGCCCGGCTCGACCAGCGGGACGCCGGTGCGCACCGCGACCGCCCGCGCCTCCTCGACCCGGCCGCGGGAGGCGAGCCAGGCCGGCGACTCCGGCATCTTGAGGTAGGCCAGGGGGAGCAGCGTCACCAGGGGCAGCGCGCCGATCCAGAACATGCCCCGCCAGCCGATCGCGTCGAGCAGCAGGATCGCCAGCAGCGCGGCGAGCAGGCTGCCCAGCGGCACCCCCGAGTAGCTGATCGCGTTGGCCACGTTCTTCCTGCCCGCGGGCGCGAACTCGGCCACCAGGGCGCCGGTGGTCGCGACCAGCGCGCCGACCCCGATGCCGGTGACGAAGCGGAGCAGGCCGAAGGCGGTCGTGGTCGTCGCCAGGGCGGTGAGGGCCATGCCGACGGAGAACCACGCGTAGGCGGTGAGCATGACCTTCCGTCGCCCGATGACGTCGGCCACGCTGCCGGCCAGCAGCGCCCCGACGAGCACGCCGACGAGGGCGTAGCTGCCCAGCGCCCCGGCCAGCGCCGGGGTCACCTCGCCGAGCTGGCCCGGGTCGCGCAGGAAGAGGGGGACGACGGTCCCGTAGACGACCAGGTCGTAGCCGTCGAAGACCAGGCCGACCGTGGCCAGCGAGACGATCCAGGTGACCGACCTGCGACGGAGCGCGTCCTGCGTGGGTGGTGCCACAGCTGTTCTCCTCGGGACGGGCCCTGGCTCGGGGACGGCCGGGTGGCCGTGGCAGGGCAGGGGACACCCGGCGAGCGACGTCGCCACGGGTGGGGGAGGGGGAGGTGCGCCGGCTGAGTCGGACGCCGGGCGGTCCGGTGGTGCGGTGGTGCGGATCGAGCGGTGGCGCGGGGGTCAGTCGGAGGACGGGTCCTGCGCGGCGCCGACTGCGCCGGGTCCTGCGCGGTGCCGACTGCGCCGGGTCCTGCGCGGTGCCGACTGCGCCGGGTCCTGCGCGGTGCCTACTGCGCGGTGCTGTCGTGCGCCGGGTCCTGCGCGATGTCCGACGGGTGCGGCGACAGCGGCGTCACCGTGATGGTCATGTACGGGAACAGCGGCAGCCCCCACAGGATCTGGTGCAGCTGCTCGTTGCTGTCGACGGCGAAGACGCTGAGGTTCGCGTACTGCCCGACGCACCGCCAGATGTGCAGCCAGTGCCCGGAGCGCTGCCACCGCTGGGAGTACGCCTTCTCCCGGGCGAGGAGGTCGTCGCGTGCCGCCGGGTCCATGTCCGGCGGCAGCGCGACGTCCATCCGCACCGCGTAGAGCTGACTCACGCGGGGTCCAGCGCGAAGTCGTAGGTGACCTCCTCGCCGGTGCCCGACGCGGCCGGGGTCGGCCGGAGGATCAGCTCCGGCTTCACCGCCTGGGCGACGTCGTCCTCGACGTGGGACCCGCCCTCGAAGTACAGCTGGGTGGTGATCAGCTGCTTGCCCGGCGCGGACACCTTGAGGTGCAGGTGCGCCGGCCGCCAGGGGTGCCAGCCGGCGGCGGCGATGAGCGCGCCGCACGAGCCGTCGGTCGGGATCTGGTAGGGCGCCGGCCGGACCGTGTGGAAGGCGAACCGGCCGTCGGGGCCGGTGCGGATCGTCCCTCGCAGGTTCCACTCCGGGATGCCCGGCGCGAACTGCGAGTAGTAGCCGTCGGCGTCGGCGTGCCACAGCTCGACCCGGGCGTCCTCGATCGGTTCGCCCTCGAGGTCGGTGACCGTGCCCTGGAACAGGAACGGCGTCCCCTTCTCGTCCTCGCGCATCGGCAGGGTGGCCTCGCTGCGGAACTCCGGGGAGCCGGGGATGTAGTACGGGCCCTCGATGGAGCCCGTGGTGCCCTCGCGGGAGGCGTTGGCGACCTCCTCGACCACGTGCTCGATCCACACGTCGAGGAACAGCGGCCACTCGCCGTCCTCGCCGACCCGGATCAGCCACGCCTTCAGGGCGTCGTACTCGTCGTAGGTGACCTGGTGCTCGCGGATGACCTCGTGCAGTGCGCTGAGGGCGTCGGTGGCGATCGCCGAGACCCGCGCGTGGTCGACCTCGGCGGCGCTGCGCTGCTTCTGCGCGAAGCGCTCGGTGGCGTTGCGGCCGGAGCCGGCCGCGGTCGGGTTGGGGGCGGTGGGTGCGGACATGGTGGTCTCCTGTGTCGGGGGCGGGTGAGGTGTGGTGCGGTCGCCGTTCAGCGGTCCCGGCGGTAGCGGGCGAGCTTGTCGGGGTCGATCTCGATGCCGATCCCGGGTCCGGGACGGACGGCCAGCTCGCCGCCGGTGATCTCCAGCGGCTCGGTGAGCAGGTCGTCGCTCATGTCCAGGAAGTTGGAGAGCTCACCGGCCCGGCGCGACGTGGCGCGGTGAGCGGCGCCGAAGGCCACGCTGCAGGCGGTGCCGACCTGGCCGTCGATCTGGTTGCCCATCACGACCTCCACGCCGAGGCCCTCGCACTGGCGCAGGATCGCCTGCGACGTGGTGAACCCGGTGCGGGCGGTCTTGATGCTGATCATGGTGGCGGCGCCGGCGAGCAGCTCGCGGGTCACGTCGGCCGGGGTGGGGACGCTCTCGTCGGCGACGGTGGGCACCGTCGTCCGGGCGGTGAGCCAGCGGCGGCCGAGCACGTCGTCGGCCGGGCAGAGCTCCTCGGCCAGCGTGAGGTCCAGGTCGGCCATCGCATCCAGCGCGCGGGCGGCCTCCGACGGCGTCCAGCCGCGGTTGCCGTCGACGTAGAGCTCCACGTCCGGGCCGAGCGCCTCCCGCAGCGCCCGGCAGGCGCCGACGTCGAGCTCGACCGGGCGCCGTCCCACCTTGACCTTGAAGACCCGGATGCCGTGGGTGTCGCGGACCCGCTCGGCCTCGGCGACCATCTCGGCGTCGGGGGCGAACCCGACCATGTGGCAGACCCGCATCCGGTCGGTGCAGCCGCCCAGCAGCGCCGTGACGGGCAGGTCGAGCGTGCGGCCCAGTGCGTCCCAGGTCGCCATGTCCACGGCCGCCTTGGCGGCCGGGTTGCCGACGGTGCGGGCCATCCGGGCGTGGACGGTCTCACGCTCCAGCAGGGTCAGCCCGACGAGCTCGGGGGCGAACAGCCGCTCGACGACCGCGACGATCGACTCCTGCGTCTCGCCGTAGGTGTAGGGGCGCGGCGGGGCCTCGGCGACGCCGACGACGCCGTCGTCGGTGTGCACGCGCACGAGCACGTGGTCGGCGACGGAGACCTCGCCGCTGGCGAACCGCAACGGCTTGCGGTACGGGATCGCGAACGGGATCGCCTCGATCCGGACGATCTTCACCGGGTTCCTCCCAGGGGGACGTCGAGGGGTGCGGGCGGCGACGGGAGGTCCACGTCGGGGGTGGTGAAGCCGTTGGCGTCCAGCGCGCGGAGCAGCCGGGCCAGGGCGGGGGAGGGGTCCTCGCGGCGCCAGGCGAGTGCCAGGTCGATGCTCACGTCGTCGGCGACCGGGACCAGGTGCACGCCGTGCACCCGGAGCGCCAGCGCCGACTCCGGCAGGACGGCCACGCCGAGGCCGGCGGCGACGAGCGTGAGCAGGACCGGGTTCTGCGCCGCCTGGGGCCCGCGTCGCGGGAGGAAGCCGGCGGCGAGACAGGCCCGGGTCACGGCCCCGTCCACGACCGAGTCCGGGACGCCGTAGCCGACGAGGTCCTCGTCGCGCAGCTCGGCGAGCCGCACCGGCTCGTCCCCCGCGAGGCGGTGACCCTGCGGCACCGCCACCACGAGCCGCTCACGCGCCACCAGGCGTGACGCCAGGCCGGAGCGGCGCAGCGGCGGCCGGAGGAGGGCCAGGTCGATCCGGTCCTCCTCCAGCGCCCGCTCCTGGGCGGGGGTGAGCTGGTCGGGTTCGAACCTCAGCTCCAGGCCGGGCAGCTCGCGGGTGGCGATCCGGGCCAGCTGGGGGAGCTGGCGGTAGGCGGCCAGTCCGGTCGACCCGACGCGGAGCAGCCCCGTGCGGCCGGCCCCCACCAGGCGCACCCGGGTCTGCGCGGCCTCGACCGACTCGAGGATGCGCTCGGCGTCGCGGAGCAGGGCCTCGCCGGCGGACGTCAGCTCGACCCGTCGGGTCGTCCGGTCGAACAGCGTGGCGCCGACCTGGGACTCCAGCTGCCGGATGGCCTGCGACAGGGGCGACTGGGCCATGTGCAGCCGTTCGGCGGCGCGGCCGAAGTGCCGGGTCTGCGCCACGGCGACGAAGTACTGCAGCTGGCGGATCTCCACGTCCCCTCCTCCCGCGGTCGGCCCCGGCCTGCGCCGGGTCGCTGTGACGCAGCCAACGTAGGACGGATGGACGTGTAGCCACAAAGACCGAGTTCCGGCCGATTGAGACGTCCAGTGTCTGGACGGGTGCTGGGTCAGGACTAGGCGAAGTGCTGGCGCGGACGTGACGAGCGCCACGAACAGTGGGGGACAGCGCCCGATCCCCGACTGACCCGGAGGCCCAGCCATGACAGCCGACGTGACCCACGTGCGCGACGTCCTCGCCGACGCCGTCGTCGACGACGCCGAGCGCGGGGTCTTCCGCGCGAACCGCCGGATCTTCACCGACGAGGAGCTCTTCGAGCTCGAGATGACCCACATCTTCGAGGGCAACTGGATCTACCTGGCGCACGAGAGCCAGGTGGCGGACCCGGGCGACTACTTCACCACCGCCATCGGCCGCCAGCCCGTCGTCATCACCCGCGACAAGAACGGCGAGCTGCACTGCCTCATCAACGCCTGTGCCCACCGCGGGGCGATGCTGTGCCGCCGCAAGACGGACAACCGCATGACGCTGACCTGCCCGTTCCACGGCTGGACGTTCCGCAACGACGGGGCGCTGCTGAAGGTCAAGGACCCCGAGGGCGCCGGCTACCCCGCGGCCTTCGACAGCGGCGGGTCGCACGACCTGACGAAGGTGGCGCGCTTCGAGAGCTACCGCGGGTTCCTGTTCGGCAGCCTCAACCCCGACGTCAGCACGCTGGCCGAGCACCTCGGTGACACGACGAAGGTCATCGACATGCTGGTGGACCAGTCGCCGGAGGGGCTGGAGGTGCTCCGGGGGTCGTCCACCTACACCTACGACGGCAACTGGAAGGTCCAGGCGGAGAACGGCGCCGACGGCTACCACGTCACCGCGACCCACTGGAACTACGCGGCCACGACGTCCCGGCGCAGCACCGGCGAGTCCACGAACGACACCAAGGCGCTGGACGCCGGCGGCTGGGGCAAGTCCGGCGGCGGCTACTGGTCCTACCCGAACGGCCACCTGTGCCTGTGGACCTGGGCGGCCAACCCGCAGGACCGCCCGCTGTGGGACCGCATGGACCAGCTCAAGGAGCGGTTCGGCGAGGCCAAGGGCGAGTTCATGGTCAAGGGCTCCCGCAACCTGTGCCTCTACCCGAACGTCTACCTGATGGACCAGTTCAGCACCCAGATCCGGCACTTCCAGCCGATCGCGCCGGACAAGACCGAGGTCACGATCTACTGCATCGCCCCCAAGGGCGAGAGCGCCGAGGCCCGCGCGCACCGGATCCGCCAGTACGAGGACTTCTTCAACGCCTCGGGCATGGCCACGCCGGACGACCTGGAGGAGTTCCGGTCCTGCCAGCTCACCTTCCGGGCCACCGCCGCGCCCTGGAACGACATGAGCCGCGGCGCCGAGCACTGGCTGACCGGTCCCGACGAGGTCGCGAGGTCACTCGGCATGGACGGCGTCGTCTCCGCGGGCCTCCGCAACGAGGACGAGGGGCTCTACCCCGTCCAGCACGGCTACTGGCTGCAGACGATGCAGGCGGCCGTGGCGGAGCAGTTCGGCACCGACGTCGCGACCCCGGAGGGCTGACCGTCATGACCGCCACGCAGAGCCCCGTCGAGACGGCGGGCAGCAGCACCGTCACCCAGAACGCCATCGAGCAGTTCCTCTACCGCGAGGCCCGCTACCTCGACGACCGCGAGTTCGAGAAGTGGCTGGAGTGCTACGCCGCCGACGTCGTCTTCTGGATGCCGTCGTGGGACGACGACGACCGGCTCACCCAGGACCCGCAGCGGGAGATCTCGCTCATCTACTACCCGAACAAGGGTGGCCTCGAGGACCGGGTCTTCCGGATCCGCACCGAGCGCTCCAGCGCGACGTCGATCCCCGAGCCGCGGACGAGCCACAACATCTCCAACGTCGAGGTCATCGAGCGCCGCGGCGACCTGGTCGACGTCCGGTTCAACTGGCACACCATGTACTTCCGGTACAAGACCGTGGACCCGTACTACGGCACGTCGTTCTACACGATCGACTTCTCCGGGCCCGCGCCGCTGATCAGGCGCAAGACCGTGGTCCTGAAGAACGACTACATCCACCACGTCGTCGACGTCTACCACCTCTGAGCAGGGGAGCGACCTCCCATGGACCACCGCGTGGCACTGGCGTTCGAGGACGGCGTCACCCGCTTCATCACCTGCCGCGACGACCAGACCGTCGCCGACGCGTCCTACCGAGCGCGGATCAACATCCCGCTGGACTGCCGGGACGGCGCGTGCGGCACCTGCAAGGCCCTCTGCGAGTCGGGCGACTTCGACGGCGGCAGCTACCTCGAGGACGCGCTGTCGGACGACGAGGCCCGGAGCGGGTACGTGCTGCCCTGCAGCATGAAGCCGCGCTCGGACCTGGTGCTGCAGATCGCCACCACCTCGGCCGTGGCCAAGACCAGCGCGGCCACCCACCGCGGCCGCGTCACCGCGCTGGACCGGCTGTCGCCGACGACGGTCGGGCTCACCGTCGAGATCGACGACCGCGACGTGCTGGCCTTCCTCCCGGGGCAGTACGTCAACATCGCCGTCCCGGGCACCGACCAGTCCCGGTCGTACTCCTTCAGCAACGCGCCGCGGGACCGGGCGCTGACCTTCCTGGTCAAGCTGACCCCCGGCGGCGTCATGTCGACCTGGCTGGACGAGCGGGCGCGGGTGGGGGACGAGATCTCCTTCACCGGCCCGCACGGCAGCTTCTTCCTACGGGAGTCCGACGCCCCGCTGCTGCTGCTGGCCGGCGGCACCGGGCTGGCGCCGGTCCTGTCCATCCTGCGGACGCTGGCGGCCGACGGCAGCGACCGCCGGGCGCACCTGGTCTACGGCGTCACGACCGACGACGACCTGGTCGAGACCGACACCCTCGAGCAGCTCGCCGGCTCGATCGACGGGCTCACCTGGGAAGCCTGCGTCGCCGACCCCGCGACCAGGGCGCGCAACCAGGGCTACGTCACCGGTTTCTACGGGCCCGAGCACCTGCACGGCGGGGACGCCGCGGTGTACCTCTGCGGCCCGCCGGCCATGGTGGAGGCGGTTCGCGGGCACGTCGCCGGGCTGGGGGTGACCCCCTCGGGCTTCTACTACGAGAAGTTCGCGCTGGCCGCGGTCCCGACCGAGGCCGCCGAGGAGGTCGCCGTCCCCGAGCCCGAGGCCGTCGTGCCCGAGCCGGAGGACGCCGCCGCCGAGCCGCTCCCCGTGCCCGTGGTGGTGCCGGACACCGTGGCCGACCTGCTCGCCCTCGACGGCCGGGAGGGCCGGGCGACCGCCGGGCAGCTGCTGTTCCCGCCGGTCGAGGTGCTCCCGCTCGGCTCCGGTGCGCCCGGGCGGGGCGCCGACTCCCCGGCGTCGATGTGGCGCCTGGCCGGGCAGCAGGTGGGGGAGCCGACCGCCACCGGCGACGTCCTGCCCGTGGCGGACGCCGACGCCCTCCTGCCCGCCGTCGGCGCGCGTGCCGTCGCCGGTCAGGAGCTGCTCCCTGCCGCAGCGCTGGAGCCGCTGACCCCCCGGGACACGGAGGTCGGGACGACGGGCACTGCCGACGGATCCTCGCTCACCGCAGACGGGTACGAGATCGGTGAGGAGCACCCGTCGGTGCACGAGTCCGACGCCGTCTTCGACGCCCGCCGGGCGCTGGAGCTGGGCGCGCTCGAGCTCACCATCGGGAAGCTGACCCACCAGCAGCTCACCGGCTACCGGCTGCTGGCCGAGGCGACCGTGCCGCACGTCGAGGGCGACCGGTTCGTCGACGCCGCCGCCTACACCGAGACCAACGCCGCGTTCCACGACTACCCGTTCACCCTGACCGGCAACGAGCACCTGCTGCGCGCCTACCAGGCCCTCGGCGTCGAGGGGCACATGGCGGAGTCGCTGCGCTCGGCCACGTGGGTGCACCCGCGGTGCGCGCAGGACCACCTCGACATCGTCGAGGCGTTCCGGGACGGTGACCGCGAGCGGGCCCGGGTGCTCATCTCCCAGCACGCCGAGCGGTCCAAGGAGACCACCCGCCGCGCCATGCGGGACGTCGCCGCGGGGCGCCGTCCCCGGTTCGTCACCCCGGGCCGCTTCGCCGGCCAGGTCGTCCTGGTCACCGGGGCCGGCCAGGGGATCGGCGAGCGCACCGCCCGGCGGGTCAGTGCGGAGGGCGGGACCCTGGTCCTGGCCGACCGCGCCGAGCTGGTCCGCGACCTCGCGGGCGAGCTGGGACACCCCGGCGCCGAGGCGCTGCCGGTCGTCGCGGACCTGGAGACCTGGGAGGGCGCGCAGGCGGTCGTGGCGGCCGCGCTCGCGCGGTTCGGCCGGATCGACGTCGCGGTCCACACCGTGGGCGGCACGATCTGGGCCAAGCCGTTCGAGCACTACCCGCCCGAGCAGATCCGCGCCGAGATCGACCGGTCCCTGTGGCCGACGCTGTGGTGCTGCCGGGCCGTCGTGCCGCACATGGTCGAGCGGGGGCGCGGCACCATCGTCAACGTCTCCTCGGTGGCCACCCGGGGCCTGAACCGGCTCCCGTACGCCGCGGCCAAGGGCGGGGTCAACGCCATCACCACCGCGCTCGCGCTGGAGATGGCCCCGCACGGCGTGCGGGTCGTCGCCACCGCACCCGGGGGCACCGACGCGCCACCGCGCCGCACGCCGCGGGGCCCCGCGCCGGAGACCGAGCAGGAGCAGGCCTGGTACCGGACCATCGTCGACCAGACGGTCGACTCCTCCCTCCTGAAGCGGTACGGCACCCTGGACGAGCAGGCCGCGGCGATCACGTTCCTCGCCTCGGAGGAGGCCTCCTACGTCACCGGGACCGTGCTGCCCGTCGCCGGCGGCGACCTGGGCTGAGCCCGGCGTGCGGGCGGCCGTGGACGGGCCGCCCTGCGGACCTACGGTGTCGGCGTGATCCCCGGGGACGACGACGTCCACGTCGTGGGCCTGACCGCGGAGTCCGCGCGGCTGGAGACGCTGCTGGGCGGAACGCGGGCGGGCGGCCCCGTGGTCGTTCTGGTCGAGGGGGCCTCCGGCAGCGGCCGGACGACGCTGCTGCGCCGGTTCCTGCACCGGCACGCCGAGCTGCCGGTGTCGGCGGCCGCCGGCCTGCCCTGGGAGACCCACCGGCCGGGCGGACTCGTCCGGCGGCTGCTCGACGACGGTCCGGCAGCGGGCGCGGACGACGCCGCCGGGGACCCGGCCGACCTGGGCACCGAGCTGGCCCGGCGGTGGGCCGCCCGGGCGGCGGACGGGGCGCTGTTGGCCGCCGTGGACGACGCCGACCGCGCGGACCCGGTCTCGCTCCAGGCGATCGGCTCCGCCGTCGCGCGGTCGGCCGGCGTGCCCGTCCTGCTGGTCCTCGTGCGGGCCACCGGCTGGCCGGCTCCCGGCACCCCCGAGGTCGTCGACCTGCTCGACGGGCTCCCGGCGGTCCGGTTGCCGGTACGGCCACTGGGACTGGAGGAGACCCGGCTCCTGGCCGCGCGGGTGGCGGCCACCGAGCTGCCGTCGGTGGTCGCCCGGCGGCTGCGCGACCACACCGCCGGGAACCCGCGGGACCTCTTGGAGCTGCTGCGGGAGACCCCACCGGCCCGCTGGTCGGACTGGCACACCGAGCTGCCCGTGCCGAGCCGGGTGCGGTCCCGCGTCCAGCGGGCCCTGGCCGGCTGCTCGCCGGAGGTCCGGGCGCTCGTCGAGGGCGCGGCCGTGCTCGGGGACACCCCGGGACTGGCCGACGCCGCGTCGCTGGCCGGGCTCGCGGAGCCGATCGGCGCCCTCGACGAGGCCTGTGCCGCCGGGCTCCTCGCGCCGGCCGCGGGCTCCGGCCTGGACGTGCTGACCTTCCCGGAGCGCTTCGTGCGCGGCGCCGTCTCCGCCACCCTGGGCCCCGGCGACCGGTCCCGCTTGCACGCGCGGGCGGCCGAGGTCGTCCCCGACGAGCTGGAGCGGCTGCGCCACCGGGTCGAGGCGGCGCCGCTGCCCGACGCCGGCCTCGCCGGGCAGCTGGTGGAGCTCGCCCGCCGCAAGGCCGACGAGGGCGCGTGGGCAGCCGTCGCCGGGGCGCTCGTCGACGCCAGCCGGATCAGCCCCTCGCGGGCCGAACGCGAGGGCCGGCTCATCCAGGCCGTGGACGCGCTCGCCGGAGCCGGCCTGATCGGCCAGGCCGTCGAGGCGCTGCCCGACGTGGAGGCGCTGCCGTCGGGCCCGCGGCGGGACGCGGTGCTGGCCTACGTCGCGGTGCAGCGCGGCCGCCGGGCCGAGGCGGTCGCCTATCTCGAGACGGCCTGGCGGCACCGCGGGAGCGACCGCGACGCCGCGGCGGTCGTCTGCCAGCGACACGTCCTGCACGCGCTGGCCGACTGGGACGGCGACGAGCTGGTCCGGTGGGCCGGCCGGGCGGAGGAGCACGCCGCACCCGGATCCCCAGCTGCGGTCGAGTCCCGGGCCGTCGTCGGCCTGGGGCACGCCGCCCGCGGGGCGGTCGAGGCGGCGGTCACCGCGTACCGGCACGCGGTCGCCGAGAACCCGTCGGGCCCCCAGCACCAGCGCGCCCGGATGGGACTGGGCTGGCTGTCCCTCGCCCGGGACGAGCCCGAGGCCGCCCGGCGCGAGCTCGAGTCCGCCGTCCCCACCGTCCGGCAGACCGGCTCGAACCGGATCTCCCTGTGGGCCCTGGTGTGGCTGGCCCGCACCCGGTTCGTCCTCGGCGACTGGCCCGGGGCGCTGGACGCGGTCAACCAGGCCGAGGTGCTGCTCGGGACCACGGGGCTGGACCTGCTGCGCCCCCTCGTCCACTGGACCGGTGCGCAGGTGCGGGCGCTCCGCGGCGAGCGGGAAGCCGCGGAACGCCACCTGCGGCTCGGCGCGGCCGCCGAGCACGACTACACGGTCATGACGGTGCCCGCGCTGCTCGCCCGGGCCGCCGTCGCGGAGGCGGCGTCGGACTACGAGTCCGTCGTCCGCCACCTGACCCCTCTCGTCCTGCGGACGCCACGCGGCGGGCTCGACGAGCCCGGGTTCTGGCCGTGGCACGACGTCCACGCCAACGCGCTCGTGGTGACCGGCCGGCTCTCGGACGCCGAGGCGTTCCTCGCCCCGCACGAGGGGACGGTGCGCCGGCGGGGACACCGCTCGGCGGGAGCCCGGCTGGGCTACGTCCGCGGCCGGCTGCTCGCCGCCCGGGGCGACCTCCCCGGCGCGGAGGAGGCGTTCGAGGCGGCGCGGGCCGGGCTGGCGGGGCTGCCGATGCCGTACGAGCGGGCGCGGGTGGACTTCGCCCACGGCGTCACCCTGCGCCGGGCCGGCCGGCGGCGGGACGCCGCGGCGCTGCTCGCCACCGCGCGCCAGTCGTTCGCGGCGCTGGGCGCGCAGGTCTACGTGGAGCGCTGCGACCGGGAGCTGAAGACCGGTCGGCCCGCACCCCGCGCGTCGCGGCCCGGCCCCGAGGCCCTCACCGAGCAGGAACGGGCCGTCGCCACGCTCGTCGCGACCGGGTTGACCAACAAGGAGGTGGCCGCGTCGATGCTGCTGTCGGTCAAGACCGTCCAGTTCCACCTGACCCGCGTCTACGCGAAGCTCGGAGTCCGTTCGCGCGCCGAGCTCGCGGCCCGGTTCGCCCGCGAGGGGTGAGGCGGCCTCCGGACCCGGTCGCCGGGCCGGCGGTCACCGCTGCGGGAGCGGCTGCAGCTCCAGGCCGGCGAGGGTCGGCGGGTCGGCGAGCAGGTCGATCGCGGTCACGGCGCCGTCCGCGACGGTGAAGGCGAAGACCACCTGTGGCGTTCCCCGCAGCGACCAGACCGCGCCCGGTGTGCCGTCGACGAGGACCAGCCGCGCGGCCCGCGCCCGGCCGGAGAGGAACCGGGCGACCGCCGTCGCCCCGCGCACCTCGGCCGCGCTGCCCATTCCCGTGGCGACCGGGTCGGACCGCAGCACCGCCTCGGGGTGGAGCAGCGCGAGCAGGGCGGCGAAGTCGCCGTTGCGCGACGCGTCGAGGAAGGCCGCGACAACCTCCCGGCGCCGCTCGGTGGCGTCGGGCAGCCCGGCCGCGCGCACGCGGCGCCGGGCCCGGCTGGCCAGCTGCCGGGTGGCGGCGGGGGAGCGGTCGACGATCGGCGCGATCTCGTCGAAGGGCACGTCGAACAGGTCGTGCAGCACGAAGGCGAGCCGCTCGGCGGGCGCGAGCCGGTCGAGCACGACGCCCAGCGCCAGCCCGACCGAGTCGGCGAGCACCGCTTCCTCGGCGGGGTCGGCGACGGCGTGCAGTCGGGCCTGCGGCGCGTCGTCGAGGGGGTCCTCGCGCCGGCCGGCCCGGGCGCGCAGCTGGTTGAGCGCCACCCGGGCGACGACGGTCGTCAGCCAGCCGCCGAGGTTTTCGACCCCGGCGGTGCCGGCCCGGCTCACCCGCAGCCACGCCTCCTGGACGGCGTCCTCGGCCTCGGCGCGCGAGCCGAGCAGCCGGTGCGCCACGGCGGTCAGCCGGTCGCGGTGCTCCTCGAACCGCGCGGCGAGGAGGTCGTTGCCACCCACGTCGTCACACTCCCCGGTCGGCGCGTGTCAGAGGGACGGCAGACCCGAACCCGAACACCCGAGGAGCACACCATGACGACCGGGATCCGCACCGTCATCTACCCCGTGGCCGACCTGGCCCGCGCCAAGGCGCTGTTCGGCACCCTGCTGGGTGCCGAACCGGTCGTGGACGCGCCGTACTACGTGCAGTTCGACGCCGACGGCCAGGCGATCGGCCTGGACCCGCACGGCCACCGGCACGGGCAGTCCGGCCCGGTCGCCTACTGGCACGTGGCCGACGTCGCCACCAGCCTCGCCGCCGTCGTGGCCGCCGGCGCCGAGACGGTGCAGGACCCCACCGACGTCGGCGGCGGCCTCCTCGTCGCCCTGGCCCGGGACGGCGACGGCAACCTGATCGGCCTGCGCCAGGCCGGCTGACCTCCGCGGGGGCCGTCCCCTGGTGACCGGGACGGCCCCCCGAGTCCGGCGATCCGTTTGCGCCGGGCGCCCTTCCGGCGGGGCTGAGCAGGGGCCACGCGGAACCGTGGAGAATGGCGGAGATCGTCAGTCTGCACGGGTGAGGAGACACGGGTGCCGGAGCCGGCCGTGACCCTGAGTGGCGGGGTGGTCGTCTCGTCCACCCGGCGGGAGGAGGTCTCCTCGCGGATCCGGCGCGCCCTCCTCACCGGCGAGCTCCGGCCGGGCCAGCGCATCAAGGAGGTCCACCTCGCCGAGGCGCTCGGCGTCAGCCGCCCCACCCTCCGCGAGTCGCTCCAGCAGCTCGTGCACGAGGGCGCGCTCGTCCAGGTCCCCTACAAGGGCATCCACGTCGCGCAACCCACGGCCGAGGAGCTGCGCGACGTCGCCGAGGTGCGCATGCCGCTGGAGACGATGGCGGCACTGCGCCTGGCGCGGGACCCGCACGGGCCGGCGATGGACGGCGTTCGGGAGGCGCTGGCGGTGCACCTCGCCGCGATCGGGACCGGGGACGCCCTGCAGGCTCACGTGACCCACATCGGGCTGCACAAGGCGATCTGGGACCTGGCCGACAGCCCGACGCTGCGCAAGATCTGGCCCCTGGTGGGGTCGCAGGTGCATGTCGCCCTGACCGTGGACCAGGCGGTGCGGCACGATCCCGAACGCGACGCGTTGCTGCACCGCCGGCTGGTCCGCGTCATCGAGGAGGGTGACGAGGCGGCGATCACCGCCGAGGTGGAGGAGCACATCCGGCGCAGCGTCGACGAGGTGCTGCGCCGGCTCACCTAGGGCATGCGTGGACGGTGCCCCGGGGGACGCCGGGTACCCGCACAGGCCCGGCTCGAACGGGCAGCCCCCCTCCACGTGCACGTTCGACCTTCGCGCCGTCCACACGGCTGCGGGCGCGTCGTGATCGTCATCGCCCCCCGGGCAGGTCGTACGTCGACGAGATCCGCAGGCAGTCGCGGCTCGGAGGGCGAGGTGGACGTCCCGTGTCCCGCGGGCCGCCTCCCGTCCATGAGAGGCCCACGTGAACAGGCTGGTGAGCGTCAGATGCGGCGGATCGTCAGCGCAGTCCGCGGACGTCGGACCATGTTCCACAGCGCGGCGAACGGCAGAGCGACCTGCACCCGGACCTGCTCGTCCTCTCCCAGCTCGATGTCGAAGGCCGGGCTACTGGTCCAGTCCGTCCGGCCCGTCACCGTGTGGGCGCCCGGTGGGAGAGGGATCTCCGCGGACTCCCCCTGGTCGAGTTCAGCCACCTGACGGCCGTCGACGTCGACCCGGAGTCGACGCAGGATGCCCCCTCCGTCATGAGGGCGCTCTACGCGGAGGCTCGCCACGGGCGCGGAACCCACCTCCCTCGCACAGTCGTCCGCGTCCCCCGTCCGGGGACAGTCGTGATGGGCGATGTCGCTGCATCCGGTGGAGTCGCAGCAGGGCCGCCCTCGGTCTCGCGGCGGCCCACGGTGGGACAGCCGGCTCGGCGGGGCCTCCCGTCGACGCCCCGAGCTCTGCGATCAACCGCGGGTCTTCCCGCCGGCCTCGAACGAGGCGGCGAACTCACGGGATGAGCACCGGCACCCGGGCCGCGCCCAGCGGATCCCGTGCCCGCTCATCAGGGCTAGCGTCGGCATCCGTCGACAGAGGCGCACCCGCACGGACAAGGGGGCCGGGGACCATGCCGCTCTACCTGACCAGGTTCAGCTACACGCCGGAGACGTGGGCCAGGCTGCTCGACAACCCGGAAGACCGTCGGCAGGCGGCTCAGACCTACATCGAGTCGGTCGGCGGGACCCTCCACGGGTTCTGGTACGCCTTCGGACCGCACGACGGCTACACCCTCTGGGAAGCACCCGACAACGTGTCCATGGCCGCGGTCGCGTTGGCCATCGCGGCCGGTGGCGCCCTGAGCCCGCTGGAGACGACGGTCCTGATGAGCGTCGAGGAGACGATGGAGGCCATGGGGCGGGCGCGGCAGGTGCGGTACCGACCACCTGGGGCATAGCTGCTGCCGAATGCCATGACCACCCCGCAGTCGGGTGCACGGACCCTCGGGGGTCGCGACCCGGAGTGACACGCCCCCCGCTGGAGCCGTCCCTCGAGCCGCCCTCTGCGCCTGGGCGGCGCACTGTGGGACCCCCTGCCCTGTGCTGATCTGGTCGCCTGACCTGGTGGAGAACCGCAGGCTGGACGCGTTCCCGGGACGAGGCCAACAAGCTTCCGACCATGGGTCAGCACACGCACAGGAGCCGAAGGGATGTCCGCGCGTACGGCTTGATCGGCCTGGGCGGCGCGGCGGTCGATGTGGGAGCCGCGCGACTCACGTGGGGTCGCGGGATCAACCACGTGAGCACCGTCTTCCTCGGACTGGCCGCACTTCTCCTTCCGCTCTACTTCCTGCTGCGACGTGACGCCTCGCCGCGAGACAAGGCGATCGGCGGCGTCGGCGTCGGCGTCGGCCAACATGCCGAGACAGCCACATCCTCGGAACAGCGCGGCAGCCACGATCAGCTCGGACGGATCGTCGTCACTCGCCGGCAGGGCTTTACCAGGATGCCCTCCGCCGATACAAGATCCTCATCGACGGGCGAGAAGCAGGGAGCCTGGGGCGCGGGGAAGTGCTCCGGCACACCGTCCAGGCCGGTCACCACGACGTCGTCGCCAGGATCGATCGGCCCTGGAGCCCTACGACGCAGGTCGTCGTCCCACCGGGCGGCACGGTCGAGCTGATGGTGGGTCCCGGCTCGCCGCTGGGCGGCATCTTCTCTACCGACGAGTGGTTGACGCTGACGGCTGACAACGCCTCGATGCCGACGACGACCTGGTTGGCCACGGCGTCCTCGTCGAGATGGTCGGCGACCAGGGCGTGCAGTGCCGCCAGCCCGTCGACTCCCACGGCAGCCGCCGGGCCGGTCAGCCGTCGTCCGTCCTCGTCGATGAACTCGATGTGGTGATGGGCCTCGGCCCAGTCGTTGCCGAGGAACGGCACCGCGCCTGTGGCCTCCTCGGTTCGGCGTCGATCCACCCGAACCCTGGAGGGGAAGACCGTGGCGACCTCCTGGATCAGTGCTCGGGGCACGCCATCCCCCCGGCCGTCCGCTCCTGCTCACCAACCGGCGGGGCACGGTCGGAGTGGGCCTCGACCCTCGGGCCCGGGACACGGAGTGCTCATCCGCCGGCGGCTCGGCTCCCGGATCCTGCTGCAGGACCGACCGGGTGCACCCCCATCAGGGACACATCGAGACGCCTCGTGCAGAGCGTCCATGGACGTGTCAGCCCCACGTGGTCCGTGCAGGCTCGGCCGGAGGCGCCTCCTGCCGCGATGAGTTCCGGCCGGGTCGCGAGTCCGTTCTGGTGACCGTCGTCGGACGTCGTACGACGTTGTCCGGTATGAGACCCCGCGGAGGACACCATGACCACCACGCCGAAGGACCCGACCACCGCGCTGCCCGGCCGCCCGCCCATCGTCGACCTGGTCACCTGGCAGACCGCCCGGAACGAGCTCCTGGTCCGCGAGAAGGCCCACACCCACGAGGGCGACGCCCTCGCCGCGGCCCGCCGGCGGCTGCCGATGGTGGAGTTCGACGGGACGGTCGAGGTCGTGGGACCCGACGGCCCGGTCCCGTTCCTGGACCTGTTCCAGGGCCGCGAGGAGCTCGTGGTCTACAAGCACATGTGGTACGACGGCGCCCCGCACCAGGGGCAGTGCGAGGGCTGCACCATGACGACCTGGCAGCTGAGGGACACCGTGTACCTCAACGCCCGCGGCGTCTCGTTCGCCGTCCTGACCACGGGCGCTTGGCCCGAGGTGGCCGCATACGTCGACTTCATGGGTTACACCCAGCCCTGGTACTCGGTGCGCGACGTGGAGGAGCCGGTCGGCGGGGAGATGGGCTACCTCACCTGCTTCTTGCGCGACGGCGACCGCGCGTTCCTCACCTACTCCACGACGGGCCGCGGCAACGAGCCCGTGGCCGGGTCCTTCGGCCTGCTCGACAGGACGCCCTACGGCCGCGGCGAGGCGTGGGAGGACAAGCCCGAGGGCTGGCCCGAGGGACGCCACGCGTGTTGGTACTGGCGCTCGGACGCGGACGGGAACGCCACCTGGGGCCCGACCAGCCGCCCCGTGCCGCAGTGGACCCGCCCCGGCGCGACCCCCGTGGAGACCCTCGGCCGGCACGGCCCCCACCACTGACGCGCCTTCGTCGACGTCGTCGGCAGAGGTGCTAGACGTTGTCCGCGAAGTACGTGTCCAGGAGGATCGGCTCAGCCCGGGCATGGGGTGTCTCCCCCCGCAGGACTGCAGGTGTCAGTCCGACGGCGGCCTGGATGCCTGGCGACGTGGTGCCCAGGCATCGCCCTGAAGCCGCCTTGTGTCCTCGAGCGGCCCACTGAGGGACAGTCAGCGGACGAGGCGCCGCCAACCGCGACGCACGGGAGGTGGAGGAGTGGGCGTCCAACCGATCGCATCCACTACCTGAGGCCGACATCGCGCGAGCTCCCGAACGTCCTCGCGCGTCCTCTGGGCAGCGTCCAGCTGTTTCGCCGGGTCGAAGGCGAATCTACGAGCCTCGGACGCACTGTGCGCGTCAGCGATGCCGAGTACCTCTGTGCCCGGGCCGATCGGCCCTTGCGTCGGGAAGCTCGCCGGGACCTGGCCGTCCATCACCGCCTTGGCGAGATCCCGACCTGCCTGACCGTCCAAGCCGTCATCGGCTACCAACGGGCAGATGACCCGCGCCGTCACGACCTCGTGAACGTCAAGTGGGTGACGCCGCTGGGTGTCGAGACCGCCTCGATGGCGTAGTCCGCCTCCAGAGCTTCGAGACCGTCCCACAGCCGCACTCCGCGACCGAGCACGATCGGCACCTGCACCAGGTGGACGTGGTCGACGAGCCCCGCCGCGATGAAGTCGCGGGCGACGGTCGGGCCGCCGCCGATGCGCACGTCCTGGCCGGCTGCCGCCTCGCGCGCGACGTCGAGGGCCTCGGCCGGCGAGGCGTCGAGGAAGTGGAAGGTCGTCCCGCCGGCCATCTCGATCGGCGACCGCGGCCGGTGGGTGAGCACGAAGGTCGGCGTGTGGAACGGCGGGTTCGAGCCCCACCACCCTCTCCAGTCGGCGTCGTCCTGCCAACCCGGGGGGCCGAACTTGCCCGCGCCCATGATCTCGGCGCCGATGCCCGGCTCGTGCTGCTGGGCGAACGCGTTGTCGACGCCGACGGTGCCGCCCGTGCGTCCCAGGATCGGGGCGCCGAAGCGGGTGGCGATCATCCACTCGTGCAGCCGTTGGCCGGCGTGGCCGAAGGGAGCGTCGGGGGCCTGGCCCTCACCGGTGGCGAATCCGTCCAGCGACATGGAGAGGTTGTGGATGCGGGTCCGTGTCATCTGCTCGCTCCGTCTGCTTGGTTGCTTGCCGAGGGTGGAGACCTCCGCCGGCCTCGGCATTCATCGGTCCCGTGCGGCTCAGCTCCGTCCGAGCTGAAGCGTCCTCGATTTCTGCACCCTCGGGTTCCTGTGAGCCCGCCGGTTGACGGGCCACGGCTTGACGAAGGAGGTCGCCTCGGCCTCGGTGGGTGGGACGCGGCCGAGGCGGTGCATGAGGCGCTGCTGGTCGTACCAGGCCACGTGGTCGGTGGTCAGCTCGACATCGCCGAGGCGCTGCAGCGTGCTGCGTCGCAACGGTGACCGGGTCAATTCCATCGGCTCGGTCCGGTGTCCCTGAGGCCGCCCTTGCGGCGAGCCGGCTGGCTGTCCCATAGCGGCCCACTCAGGGACAGGTAAGCGAGACGGCCGAAGGGCTCTAGGAGCGACGCACGGAAGGGACAAGCCTCGGGAAGGGCAGATCCCAATCGCGCATGAGGAAGCGGACATGGCCACGCAGACCGATGAGACCAAGCCGACGATCGTCCTGGTCCACGGCGCCTGGGCCGACGCCACCGGGTTCGATCGCCAGATCCGCGCCCTACAGGACCGAGGCTTCCGCGTCATCGGGTTCGGCAACCCGCTTCGCGGACTTCCTGGCGACGGGACGTACCTCGCTGAGTTCCTGCGGACCCTGAGCGGTCCGATCGTGCTGGTCGGCCATTCCTACGGCGGCATGGTGATCTCTGCCGCCGCGGTCGGCAACGACCAGGTCACGGCGCTCGTCTTCTTCAACGGATGGGCGGTCGACGAGGGGGAGAGCCAGCAGCAACTCTTCGAGAGGTTCGAAGGCAGCCTCGTGGGGCCCGCGATCAGGGCCGTGCCGGTCACTGGCCCGGACGGCGGCGAGGGTGCGGACCTGTATCTGGACCCAGCGGCGTTCCATGAGGCCTTCGCCGCCGACGTCGACCGCGCCACCGCGGATGTCATGGCCGCGGCGCAGCGGCCATTCGCCGCAGCCGCGTTCGCGGGGCCGTCGGGCCCGCCGGCGTGGAAGACGCTTCCGTGCTGGTACCTGCTGGGCACTGCGGACAAGGCGATCACGCCGGAGCTCCAGCGGTTCATGGCCGAGCGCGCGAACGCCACCATCGTGGAGGTGCCGGCCTCGCACGTGTCGTTCGTGTCGCAGCCCGAGGTCGCGACCCAGCTCATCCTCCAGGCCGTCGAGGCCACGGCCCCCGCCGTGAGCGGCGATCTGCCGCAAGCGCCCCTGCCGCGTCGCGACGTCGACGGCCTCACTGGGGCGCCTGCTGGTGAGCGGGAGGCAGGCACCCGGCGTCCCTGAAGCCGCCTGCTGGGACATCTCACTGGCCAACCGAGTGACTGATCTCTACCCCACGTGTCCTCACAGCGGTCAGGGCTCCGTGTCACGTCCGGTCTCGCGGTCGGCCTCGTCCGAGTCGTGCTGCTCGGCGAGGCGGGCCAGGTGGCTGACGCCGGTGACCAGCACGCCGGCCCACCCCGTAGCCAGCCAGCACACCGCGCCGACGAAGATCCACATCCGCCGGCGCCGACCGGAGGAGTTGGTCGCGGCAACGGTCACCATTGCCGCGACCGCGGCGATCACCCCGACGCTGCGGAAGCCCGCGCGGAACTGCGCGCGATTGTGCTCCGCGCGCGGGTCCCCACCGGCGGGCCGCCACGCCCACCGCACCGCTCCGCCGATGCCTCGTCCCGCCATCCACAGCAGCCGCGGCGTCCGGGTGCCACGCCGCGCGTTGGCCGCAGCCAGAGCCCGGGACCATCCAGCCAGGCCGGGCGGTGGAGTCTCCTCGTATGCCTGGAACACCCCCCGCAGCCGACCCTCGACGTCCTCGGCCTCCCAACGGCCCTCACCCCTGACCTCGGCGAGGACGGCCGCCACCTCCTCCCGCTGCTGCAGGGTTCGCTCCTGAGCTCCGCACACCCGGGCGGCGCCTGCGCAGGTGCACCGATGCCGCCACTCCGCACGCCGCGCCGTGCGCTGACCGGCCAGCGCGCAGCCGGCGTGGCAGTCGCAGGCGCACACGACCAACGTCCATTCGAACGACGGCCGCGGACGCCAGAGGCTGACCCGGCCCCCGCCTCCCGCGAAGTGCGGGCACTCCGCGTGCGCCTTCCGAGCGCAGTGACCCGAGCGCGTCGACGAGGTATCAACCACCAGCAGGACCGTAGTTTGATCTCCTGGCGCCGCCATGCACGAGAACCGCGGAGACGATCGACCTCGCCGAGAAGCCGCCCTACCGGCGAGCCGAGCCGGGCGTCCCAAGGCGGCCCACGATGGGACATGTAGGCGTCCATGAGGCGGTCCGTGACCTCCCGCGCTTCTCCCATGACAGGTCTCCTCAGCCATCTGTCGGGCTGTGCGGCAAGCTGCGCGTCTCATGTCGGGGCCCGCGACTGGTAGGGACCTCGGCTGGGTCGTTGCGCGGCGAGTGGGGAGGGGACTCTCCTCCGGCGCTGCAGCAGGCCGTGGCATGACCGCCCTGCTGCGCCCCGACGAGGACCTGGGACAGGGCCTGCTGCAGCCCGTGGATTCGAGATGTCCCTCGAGCCGCCCTCAGAGACGCCCGGAGGCGTCAGGGCTTCAGTGCCAGCATTGCTGCACAGACGCAGCTCTGCCGGCGTGGTTGCAGTTCGCGGCCATGCGGCGAAGTCCACGATCGTTCCTACCCGCGACTCAGATCGCTACGGAACGACTGCGAACCGCCATGTACGCGATCATGACGGCTGGCAGTGTGGGAGTCGGGAGCCTCGACGACGTGCACTGGCGAGGTCGTCTTCGACACCGCGCAGGCAGCCGCGACCACCGGCGACGATGTCAGCGGTGACGATCAGCGGCCGAGCCTTCAGCTCTGCGAAGCCTGGCCACGCATGGCTTGCCGGGCGGCGGCGACCAAGCCGATGCCCACCACGGCCGTGACCGACGGCTTGGGCGACCATCGCAGCGCGGCGACGGCCAGGCCGGGGGGTGCGTTGCGCTGCGGATCGGACTCACCCCCCGGCGCTGTCGTGGACGGCTCCGGCGCGGTCTCGGTGAAGGTGGCGAGCATCGCGGGGACGAAGGCCGCCATGTCCTGGGGCCCTCTGCTGGTGGTGAGGTTCCCGTCCCGGACGATCTCCTGATCGAGCCAGGTGGCACCGGCGTTCACCAGGTCGTCGCGGATGCCCGGCCAGGAGGTGAGCGTCCGTCCTGCGAGGAGTCCCGCCGATGCGAGGACCCACGGTCCATGGCACAGGGTGGCGATGGGCTTGTCACTCGCGGCGAACGCGCGCACGAACTCGCGTGCCGGGGCGGACTGCCGGAGCAGATCGGGATTGATGAACCCGCCGGGGAGCAGCAGGCCGTCGTAGTCGCCGGGATCGGCCTCGCTGATCGTCTTGTCCACGCCGACCCGGCTGGCCGGCAGGTGCAGGTTCACCCCGCGGATGCGTCCGTGCCGAAGGGACACCACGTCGACCTTCGCGCCGGCCCGCTTGAGGGCTCGCAGCGGGATGACCAGTTCGACCTGCTCGAAGCCGTCGGCCGCCAGGGCGGCGATCGTGCGGCCCTTGAGCGGGTGTCGGGTGGACATGTGGACCTCCTGCCGCGGCGACGGCGCCGCAGAGGTGCCGTGGGTCCCCTGGCGGCGCATGCGTCGGCCCGGGTGCCAGGAGCCGTTCGCATCTGGCTGACTGCTCAGCCATGAGCGGCTACCCCCACTCGACCGCCCGACACGTTGCTGGGCGACTCGAAGCTGGACGTGCCCAACGCCCGCATGGTCCTGGCCGAGCTCACCGCCCGGCTGTCCCTCTGTCCGCGTGGAATCACTCACTATCGGTCCGCACGTGGATGCGCCTTCCCACGAGGCCGACCTGTCTCTCAGCGGCCGACAACGGGACACCCGATCAGTCCTCGGCTGCGGGCCTACATCGCCGCATCATCACGAGGGCGTGACGAGGCGGAACGACGCAGCCGTGAGTGGTGGGCATCGTCGCTGGATCTTCGCCGGGGTCACCGCCTTGGTGCTGATCGGAGCTCTCGTGGGTGAGCTCCGTGATCCGCCCTTCGACCTCGTCCGCTTCCTCTTCCAGCTGGTCCTCGGTGGCCTGACGGCTTGGCTCCTCGTCTGGCTCTTCACGAGGCCGTTCTCCCTGCGGGGCAACGACTGACCTGGTGGGGCCATGTTCCGTGGGCCGCCTACAGGGACACCGGTGACAGCGTGCACGACCCACCGGACCGCCCCAGGCCCCATCCGCCGAGCCGTCGCGACGGACCACGAGACCACCTTGTCCAGCCGCGGTGACGCGACAGAAGCTGCCCGTGGTCCACGGTCGATGTCACGCTACGGACTGTCCGGCCGTCCCAGGGGTACGACACAGATCGTCAGGTGACTGCGGACACAGGCGTCAGCAGACTCGTGGTCACACCGGCGACCGCCCGGATGACGGCTCTCCGCTGTGCCGGACGGCGGGAGCAGCCGGTCGGCCCTCCCCGGTACGTCTGATGCCCGTCCGACCCGAAGCCCCGAGGAGCCTGGGATGACCACCTCGATCGAGCACCCCCCGGCCGGCGCGCCGGACGCGACGGCGGCCCGCGCCGCGGACCACCTCTGGATGCACTTCGCCCGCCAGGGCCGCCACCCGGAGGTCCCCGTTCCGGTCGTCACCCGTGGGGAGGGTGCCTACATCTGGGACAACCGCGGCCGGAAGGTCCTCGACGGTCTGTCCGGGCTCTTCGTCGTCCAGGTCGGCCACGGCCGCCGGGAGCTGGCCGAGGCGGCTGCCAAGCAGGCCGCCGAGCTGGCCTACTTCCCGGTGTGGGGCTACACCACGCCGGTGCAGGCCGAGCTGGCCGAGCGGGTCGCCGACCTCGCGCCGGGCGACCTCAACCGGGTCTTCTTCACCAGCGGCGGCGGCGAGGCCGTGGAGTCGGCGTGGAAGGCCGCGAAGCAGTACTTCAAGCTCATCGGCAAGCCGGGCAAGCACAAGGTGATCAGCCGGGCGGTGGCCTACCACGGCACACCGCACGGCGCCCTGGCCATCACCGGGCTGCCGGCCATGAAGAAGGACTTCGAGCCGCTGGCGCCGGGCGGCTTCCGGGTGCCCAACACCAACCTCTACCGCCACCCCGAGTTCGCCGAGGACCCGAAGGCCTTCGGCCGCTGGGCCGCCGACCGGATCGAGGAGGCGATCCTCTTCGAGGGCGCCGACACCGTCGCCGCGGTGTTCCTGGAGCCGGTGCAGAACTCCGGCGGCTGCCTCGTGCCGCCGCCGGGCTACTTCGAGCGGGTCCGCGAGATCTGCGACCGACACGACGCGCTGCTGGTCTCCGACGAGGTCATCTGCGCCTTCGGCCGGCACGGTGCGACCTTCGCCTGCGAGAAGTTCGGCTACACGCCCGACATCATCACCTGCGCCAAGGGCATGAGCTCCGGCTACGGCCCCATCGGCGCGATGATCGCCTCGGAGAAGGTCGTCGAGCCCTTCCTGCGACCGGGCGTGGCGTTCCCGCACGGGTACACCTTCGGCGGCCACCCGGTGTCGGCGGCCGTCTCGCTGGCCAACCTCGACCTCATGGAGGCCGAGGGGCTCAACCAGCGCGTGCTCGACAACGAGGCGGCACTGGGCGCGACGCTGCGCAAGCTGCTGGACCTGCCCATCGTCGGCGACGTCCGCGGCGACGGCTACTTCTGGGCCGTCGAGCTGGTCAAGGACAAGGCCACCCGGGAGACGTTCGACGCCGCCGAGCGCGAGCGGCTCGTCCGCGGCTTCCTGCCCGGCGCGCTGTTCGACAACGGGCTGTACTGCCGCCCCGACGACCGCGGCGACGTGGTCGTCCAGGTCGCCCCGCCGCTCATCTGCGGCCAGGCGGAGTTCGACGAGATGGAGCAGGTCCTGCGGTACACGCTCACCCAGGCCCAGGACCTGGTCTGAAGAAGGACCTCCCTGCCGCCCACCGGAGAAGGACCCCGCCCTCCTCAGCCCTCGGAGAAGGACCCCTTGCCCCCCACCGCTCGCAGGCTCGCGGGCGGGACCATGCAAGGGGCCGAGCCTCGGGGCGGGCCGGCGGCGGGACCCTGCAGGGAGGCCGCACGTCCCGACCCACGACCACCACGCCGGTGCTGGCGCACCGGACCCCGACCGGAGGAGATCCGCCATGAGCCCGCTCGTCGTCGGAGTACCGAGCGAGATCAAGGACAACGAGAAGCGGGTGTCGCTGACCCCCGACGGCGTCGTCGAGCTCGTGCACCACGGTCACCAGGTCGTCGTGCAGGCCGGTGCCGGCGTCGGCTCCCGCTTCGCCGACGACGAGTACGCCGCCGTCGGTGCCAAGGTCGTGTCGAGCGCCGACGAGGTCTTCGACGCGGCCGACCTGATCGTCAAGGTCAAGGAGCCGGTGCCCGCGGAGTACCACCGCTTCCGCGAGGGCCAGCAGCTGTTCACCTTCCTGCACCTGGCCGCCGACCGCGGGCTGACCGAGTTCCTGCTCGAGCGGCGGATCGACTCCATCGCGTACGAGACCGTGCAGACCGCCGACCGCAAGCTCCCGCTGCTGACCCCGATGAGCGAGGTCGCCGGCCGGATGGCCGTGCAGGCCGCCGCGCACCACCTGGAGAGCCCGGCCGGAGGAGCGGGGATCCTGCTCGGCGGCGTCCCCGGCACCCCCGCGGCGAAGGTCCTCATCATCGGCGGCGGGGTGTCCGGCACCGAGGCGGCCAAGATCGCGCTGGGCATGCGGGCCATCGTCCGGGTCCTCGACACCAACCCGAGCCGGCTCGCCTACCTGTCCGACATCTTCGGCGGGCGGCTGGACCTCATCACGCCCAACCGGGCCCGGACGGCGGCCTACGTGGCCGAGGCCGACGTCGTGATCGGGGCGGTCCTCGTGCCGGGCGCGAAGGCGCCCAAGCTGGTCAGCCGGGAGATGATCGCCGCGATGCGCCCGGGCAGCGTGGTCGTCGACATCGCCATCGACCAGGGCGGCTGCTTCGAGACCAGCCGGCCGACCACGCACTCCGAGCCGACCTACGTCGAGGAGGGGGTCACCCACTACTGCGTGGCCAACATCCCCGGCGCGGTCGCCCGCACCTCGACGCTGGCCCTGACCTCGGCCACCCTGCCCTACCTGGTGCGGGTCGCCGAGCACGGCGTGGTCGGCGCGGCCCGGGCCGACGACGCCCTGCGCCTCGGACTCAGCACGCTGGACGGGCAGCTGGTCAACCAGCCGGTCGCCGAGGCGCACGAGCTGCCCTTCACCGACCCGGCCGAGGTCCTGGCTTCGCGGTGAGCCGTCGAGCGGGAGCCGGGGTCACGGTCGTCGACGGGGAGCGGAGGGAGCAGCGGTGAGGATCCTGTTGGTCGGAGCGACAGGGCGGCTCGGGACCGCGGTGGGGGAGGCGCTCACGGGGCGGGGGCACGAGGTGGTCACCGTCGGGCGCACCGCCGGGGACATCCGGGCCGACGTGGCCGACCCCGACCAGACCGCGCGTGTCTTCGCCGAGGCCGGCGACCTCGACGCGGTGGCGAGTGCGGCAGGCGACGTCCCGTACAAGCCCATCGCCGACATGGCAGCCGAGGACTACCTGCGCGCCTACCGCGGCAAGGTCGCCACCCAGGTCGAGCTGGTCCGGCAGGGCACCCGCCACGTCGCGGAGCGCGGGTCGTTCACCCTCATCGCCGGCGTCCTAAACCGGGACCCCATCGTGACCGGCAGCGCCGCCGCGATGGCGAACGGGGCGGTGGAGTCCTTCGTCCGGGCCGCGGCCATCGAGATCACCCCGCAGCGCGTCAACGCCGTCAGCCCCACCGTCTTCACCGAGAGCATGGCCGAGTACGGCGACCTCTTCCCCGGGGTCACGCCCGTCGACGTCGACCTGGCGGCCGCCGCCTACGTCCGGTCCATCGAGGGCGCCGAGACCGGCCAGGTCTTCCTCGTGCAGTGACCTCCCGGCCCCCTGCAGGGTCCCGCCACGAGCGTTGGGGTTGCGGGGGGGGGGAGGGGGGCCTCTCACCCGAGGTCCGGGACGTACCTCGCCTTGGTCGCCATCCGGCGCTGGATCGCGGTGATCTCACCGATCGCCTCGTCGAGCACGCCGGCCTCGATCGACGACAGGTCGCGCGGGCGGACGGTGTCCGACGGCGGTTCGCCCGCCTGGAACTGCTCGAGCTGGTGCCGCAGCCGCATGCGCTGGACGATCTCGAACACGTCGTCCAGCGTGTCGGCGTCCTCGGCGCTCAGCATCCGCGATCCGGCGGCGGCCCGGAGCCGCTCCTGCGTCTGCAGGACGGGTGACCCCACGCTCAGCGCGGCCCAGCGGGCGATGTTCGTGATCGGCAGCAGGGCCTCGCGCTTGAGGTCGACCTGCCGGCGACGCCACCGTCCGCGGCGCGTCCTCGGCCGGTCGACCGAGATGGCGAGGAGCACCTCCATCGTCGAGGGGTGCAGCCGGAGGTCGCCGAACACGCGGGCGACCTCCGGCAGCGTGAGGTCGCCGTGGATCGGCCGGCCGTCGACCAGCAGGCAGGTCTTGATCACCGCGTCGTCCTCCCGGGGTCTGGACAGCCAGCCCCGGGCCGCGGCCTGCCACTGCCGGTGCGTCCGGGTGAACTCCTGGTTTCCCGGGCTCACCCCGTGGCGGTCGTGGTTCAGCCCGGCCCGCTCGAGGACGTGGGCGACCTCGAGGAAGGCGGGACGGTAGCGCGCGATCTCCTCGGCGCTCGTCCCGTCGGCGAACGAGACCGCCGCGTCGAGGTCGGAGCTCAGCACCGCCTCGCGCCGCCCGTTGCTGCCGAGGGACAGCCACGTGAAGGCGTCCACATCGAGGTCGGGGTGGGCCGCCACCACCAGCTGGACGGCGCGACGGACGAGGGTGTCCACGAGCGCCGAGTGCACGGTGATGACCCGGCTCGAGGCCAGGCCACGCGCCATGAGGTCGCTGACGAGTTGCGGCACCCCGCGGTAGCGGTGCTCCAGCTCCGTCACCGTGGTCGCGCGACGCAGCTGCTCGTGCAGCGCCGCCCCCGCGGTCGTGGAGGACACCACGAAGTCGATGGGCGCGACCGCGCCGCACAGCTCACCCGCGCGGTCGGTGACGAGGACGACGTCCGCCGCTCCCTCCAGGACCTTGATGAGCGCCTCGGTCGCCGAGGCGCCGAGCTGGACCCTCGGCGGGTCGGGGTCCATGACCTCGGCGACCGGGGTGGTCGTCGGGAGGGCGGCCGCGACGACGTCACGGACGGACGCGTCGGTGACGAGCCCGAACCGTCCGGGGCCGATCCCGACGGCGGCGTACCCGAGGTCGGCCTGGGCCATCCGCAGGGCGGCGTCGGCGATCGAGGTCCCGGGGTCGACGACCAGCGGTGCACGCGCCACCAGGTCGTCGACGAGCGTGTACGCGGGGATCCCGACCGCGCGCTGGTTGGTCGACCAGACCTCCTGCGCGAGGAAGCGGGCACCGCGGCGGGACGCGAAGGCCGGTGCGACGAGGTCGGCCGGCAGCCGGACGACCACCACCCTCCCCACGGCCACGGCCCGCGGCCGGAGCGCCGCCCCGGTGAGGGCGGCGACGTAGCCGAAGAGGCCTCCGCTGCCCTCCGTCTTGTCCGGCAGCTCGGTCAGCCGGTCGGTGTTGAGCCAGATGTCGACCCGGCCCTCCCACACGACGAAGAGCTCGGCGATGCGGGCGTCGAAGGCGTCGAGGACGACGTCGCCGGCCTCGTACTGCTCGACGGCGGCGTGCGCGGCGATCCTGGCCAGTTCGGGGGGCTCGAGGGCGTCGAACGGAGCGCAGGAGCCCAGGAAGCCGGTCAGCGTCGCGACGTCGAGGTCCACGGTGCGGGCGGCGGGCACGACTGTCGATGGTAGGTCGTCGCCCGCGTGCGCCCGCCCCGGCGCCGGACGCGCGAGCGGTCCGGGCGCCGCAGCCGCAGCACCCGGACCGCTCGCACTGCGCCGACTAGCCCATCGCCCGGGCGCGGTCACGCTCCGCCTGGGCCGCGAGGATCTCGCCGAGCTCCTCGGTGGGACCACCGGCCCGCACCGACCAGAGGAAGGAGCCGATGGCGACCAGGACCATGAGGACCAGATCGACCGGGTTGTCCAGCAGCGGGTCCTCCATCGGCCCGAACTGACCGAGGTGGGCGATCAGCAACACCGCGAGGATCGTCGCGACCAGCCAGGTGCCACCGTTGATGTGGCGCCGGCCGACGTCGGTGCTCACGGCGAAGAGGCCCGCCAGGAACAGGGCGACGATGAGCAGGATTGCGGTGAAGTAGACCGGGAATCCCCAACCGCCCTCGCGCTGCTCCTGGTCCAGTGTGGCCAGCCAGCCCCCGCCGACCGCGGTGACGACCCAGGCGATCGTGAACGCCGCGGAGAGCAGCCAGCTCGGGCCGGGCCGGCTCCACCCCTCCCGCACGCTGGAGTAGGCGCCGTAGATCGGCAGCGCGAAGAAGACGATGGTGAAGAGGTTGATCAGCGGCACCCATCCGGCGAAGTAGATGAGCAGGAGGCTCGCGACGTACCCGGCCAGAGCCCAGAAGAAGGCCCCCTTGAGCCTGACCGGCCGCGGGAAGTCCGGCGCGGTGCGCCGCAGCACCGCCAGGACCGGGCCGCCCATGACGTAGCTGAGGGTCAGCGCGATCGAGACCATCCCGACGAAGAGGTACCAGCTCGGCGCGGGGAAGAAGAACAGCAGGCCGGCCAGGGTGCACCCGAGGAGGGCCATGATCGGGGTCCCGTGGCGGTTGATCCGCTGGAAGACCGCCGGGACCTCCTTGTTGACCGACATCGAGTAGACCGTCCGGGTGCCGATGCCGAGCCACACCCAACCGGTGGCCGCGGGTGAGAGCGCGGCGTCCGAGAGCAGCACGATCGAGAACCACGTGAAGCCGGCCGCGACGACGGCGTTCAGCAGCGGGGCGGACGCCCAGTCGCTGCCGAGGAGACCGGTCCAGTCACCGGGCTCCACCCCGGCGGCTGCCCAGTCGATCGCCCCCAGGAAACCGATCTGCAGCAGGATGTAGATGACCAGCGGGACGATCAGGCCGCCCACGACGATCGCGATCGGGATGTTGCGCTGCGGGTTCACGACCTCGCCGCCGAAGTCGAGGATCTGCCGGAGACCCGAGTAGGCGAACACGATGCCGCCGCTCGCGAGGGCACCGAAGACCGCGCCGCCGCCCAGGGGCGCGAACCCGCCGCCGATGGTGAAGTTCGCCGAGGAGAACGCGGTGAACATGAGTCCTGCCGTGACCAGCGGGATGACGATCTTCCAGATGGTGACGTACTTGTTGGACTCGCTGAGCAGCTTGGCCCCGAACGAGTTGAGCAGGAAGAAGACGAAGAGCAGGACGAAGCCGACGAGGATGCCGGTCGGCCACGAGAGGACCGTGATGCCCGCCCGCTCCTCGAGGAAGCCGAGCCCCGGCCAGTTGCCGCCGAGGTAGGTCAGGACGGCCTGGACCTCGATCACGGGCAGTGCCAGCGCCGCGATGAGGTAACCCCAGCCGTTGAACCAGCTGAGGAACGCGCCGTGTGTCAGCCGGGGGTAGCGGACGCCCGCGCCCGATCGGGGCAGCATCGCGCCGAGCTCCATCCAGGTGACCCCGATGATGCCGAAGAACACCGCCCCGAGGACCCAGGTGAGGATGGAGGCGGGGCCGGCGATGCTCGCGGCGGCGAGGGTGGCGAGGAGCCAACCGGAGCCCACCTGGACGCTGACCGCCAGGGCGATCAGGCCGAACAGGCTGATCTGTTGCTTGAGATGGGCGTCGCTCGCCTCGTACGCGCCCTCCACCGGGAGGGCATCTGGCGTTGCGGACATGCTGATTCTCTCCTTGGTCGGATGCGGTGGTGTCGCTGTGCGGTCCCCGTGGATCTCGCTGCGTGCTGGCTGCTCCGCGCGGTGGACGCCGCCGGTCTCGACTCCTCCGGGAGGAGGGCGGCCGAGTGGACGACGCCGTCCCGCGGGCAGCACAGGGGCTCGACCGCCGGAGTGCGGCCGAGGTACTGGGTGGGCCGTGCGCCGGGGCAGCGGCGGCACGGGTGCGGCCGGCCGTCCACGTCGACGCGCCCGGCGCCGCCGTGGACGGGCCTGCGTCAGCCGCGGGTGGGGGCCCCCGCCCGGCGAGCCCTCCTGCGGGACGACCGCAGGAAGCGCTCGGGTCCGTAGGGCGTGAGCGGGCTCGGGCGACCCGCCTCGACGTCCCGGGCGAGGTCGCGCACGGTCTTGGCCGTGCTGGGTGCCAGCGTGAGGCCGAGCATGCCGTGTCCGGAGGCCACCAGGACGTTGCCCTCCGGGCGCAGCCGCCCGACGATCGGCAGGCCGTCGGCGGTCATCGGCCGCAGGCCCGCCCACGGCTCGGCGTGCGGGGCGTCCTCGTCCCAGTCGCGGAACCCCTGGGCGGCCGCCCGCTTCACCGCTGCGACCCGGCGCGTGTTGACGCCGAGGTCCAGGCCGGCGAACTCCATCGTGCCGGCGAGCCGCAGCCGCCCGTTCAGGGGCGTGACCGCGACGTGCGCGTCCTCGAAGGTGAGCGGCGTGCTCAGCGGCACGGGGGAGGGGAAGTAGTCGACGCTGTACCCCTTCCCTGGGCCGATCGGCAGGGCGGGACCCAGCTTCGCCGCGAGCACGCCGGTCCACACGCCGGTGGCCAGGACGACCTGGTCGCACTCGACCCGGCCGGCGTCGGTGACCACGGCCGTGGCGCGGTCGCCGGTCTGCTCGAAGTCCAGGACGCGGGTGTGCTCGCGCAGCCTGGCGCCGAGCTCCCGCAGCCGCTTGGCCAGCGCCCCGGTCAGCGAGTCCGGCTCGACCTGGCGGTCGTCGGGGAAGAAGAGGGCGTGGCGCGCCCGCTCCGACAGCCACGGCTCGCGGTCGTGCAGCGCGTCCGCGTCGAGCAGCTCGGGCACCATCCCGAACGGCGCGAACGCGTCGTTGAGCGCCACCCGGTGCTCGAAGCTCTCCCGCTTCTCGAACACCAGCAGCACGCCCTTGCGGTGCATCTCGAAGGACAGCCCGTCGTCGGCCCACTCGTCGAGGACGTCGACGCAGGTCGAGGCCATCTCCAGGTGGACCTGGAGCGAGCGGCGGAAGTCGCCCTCGTTGCAGTGCCGCGCCATCATGACCATGAACCGCAGGAAGGTCGGGGACAGCGACGGCCGCACGAAGAGCGGACTGTCGGCCTTGAGCATCCACTTCAGGCCCTGGAGCACCATCCCGGGCGCCGGGACCGGCGTCGCCTCGGCCATCGTGATCTTGGCCGCGTTGCCGTGCGATGCCCCCGCGCCCAGCGCGCCGGCGTCCAGGACGGTCACGTCGTGCCCGTCGCGGACCAACTCATAGGCGCTCGCCAGTCCGACGATGCCGCCGCCGATCACCACGATCTTCACTGTTCCGCTCCCATCCGGCGCCGGACCATGTCCTCAGTGGCTCTCCCGGTCGTCCCGCAGGGGTGTCAGTCGACAACCTCGACGCCCGCGGCGCGCAGCAGCCGGGCGAACTCGGCCCGGGCCTCCCCGTCGAGCAGCGCGAAGGGCCTGCGCACCGGGCCGGTCGCGTACCCGCGCAGCTGCATGCCCGTCTTGACGGCGGCGGCGTAGTTGTACTGCTCGAGCAGGCGGCAGATCGGGTAGATCTTCGCCCACAGCTCCCGGGCCCGGACCAGGTCGCCGTCGACCGCGAGGGCGTTCCACAGCTGCCGGGACAGCTCGGGGATGACGTTGGTCGCGCCCCACACCGAGCCCTTGGCGCCGGCGGCGAGGCCGTAGAAGGTCAGGGTGTCCCAGCCGTTGAACGCCGTGATCCGGTCCGCGTGCAGCTGCAGCAGCTCGGTGAGCCCGACGGCGTCGCCGGAGGTGTCCTTGAGGTACCGGACGCCCTCGACCTCGGCCAGCGAGGCGATCTCGGCGGGGGAGAGGCTCAGCCCCGAGGCCGACGGGATGTTGTAGAACATGATCGGCAGCTGCGAGGCGGCGGAGATCTCGCGCAGCAGCTCCTTGAAGGTGGACAGCTCCACCGCGTCGTAGAACGGCGGCACCACCATCAGCGCCGAGGCGCCGGCCTGGGCTGCGTGCGCGGCCAGGTCGACCGCGTCGCGGGTGGACAGGGCGCCGGTGCCGGCCACCACGGGCACCCGCCCGCCGGCGGACTTGACGACCAGCTCGGTCAGCTGCTTGCGCTCGTCCAGGCTCAGGGTGGTGAACTCCCCGGTGCTCCCGCCCGGGACGAGGCCGTGCGCGCCCTCCCGGATCAGCCGGTCGACGTGCGCATCGAGGGCGGTGGCGTCGATCTCGCTGCCGTCGGCGGTGAAGGGCGTGACGAGCGCGACGAGGATGCCGTTGAGGTCGGTGGTGGTCACGATGTGCCTCTCGGTGTGCGGGCGTGTTGCCGGGACGCGGGCGATGGGGACCGGCCCGGCTGACATGGTGCAGATTGTTTGACAATCTACTGATAACTCGAAAGAGTGAGGGCTGTCACGCGGTTCGTCAAGCCCCGTTCCGATCCAGGGGGCGCGGACCCGATCCCCGGACAGGGAGGCCCGACATGGGAACACCGACCTCCACCGGCACGACGACGATCACGTCGATCGACGTGCACGCGGAGGGTGAGCCCGGACGGATCCTGCTCGGCGCCCACCTGCTCGTGCGCGGCACGACGTGGCCCGAGCGGATGCGCTGGTGTGCGACGGAGCTGGACTGGCTGCGCCGATTGCTGCTGCGCGAGCCGCGCGGGCACCCCGCGATGTGCGCGGTCCTCGTGCTGCCGCCGCTGGACCCGGGTGCCGACGTCGGCATCATCGTCCTCGAGCAGGGCGGTTTCCGGCCCATGTCGGGCAGCAACACGATGTGCGCCGTCACGGCCCTGCTGGAGACGGGCAGCCTGCCCGCGACCGAGCCGGAGACGGTGGTCCGCATCGACACCGCCGTCGGCCCGGTGGAGGCCAACGCCCGGGTCGAGGGCGGGCGGGTGCGGTGGGTCCGGGTCCGCAACGTGCCGTCGTTCGCTGTGGCGCTGGACGAGCGGATCGACGTCCCGGAGTACGGCACCGTCGCCGCCGACATCGCCTTCGGCGGCCAGTTCTACGTGCAGGCGCGGGCCGCCGACCTGGGCGTCGCGCTGGGCCCCGAGCACGCCCCCGCGATCGCCCGCGCCGGCACGGCGCTGCTCGCGGCGGCCCGGGAGCAGGTGCCGGTGGCGCACCCCGAGAAGCCGGACGTCAACGAGATCGCCCTGGTCATGCTGCACGGCCCCGGCGACTCGGCCGGCGTCTCGGGGCGCAACAGCGTCGTCCTGCCGGCCGGGCGGATCACCCTCGACGACCCGGCGTCGTGGCGGGGGACCCTGGACCGCTCACCCTGCGGAACGGGGACCTGCGCCCGCATGGCCGCTCTCCACGCCCGCGGCGAGCTCGAGCTCGGTGTCCCGTTCGTGCACCAGGGCGTCCTGGGGACGACCTTTCGCGGTCTGCTCCACGAGCGCACCACCGTGGGCGGCCGCGACGCCGTGGTGCCCTCCATCCAGGGCCGGGCGTGGATCACCGGCTACGCCCAGCACGTCCTGCAGCCCGACGACCCGTTCCCCACGGGCCTGACCGTGGGCGACATCTGGAGCACCGTCCGCGACTGACCGCGCGGACACCGTCCCGAGCGACATCCGACCCCATCGCACACCCGAGGAGCACCATGTCGAACCCCATCGACGACACCGGCCAGCAGTTCATCGACGGCCGGCGCCGCCACGGCAGCTCGGCCGACCCCCTGGAGGTCACCAACCCCTCGAACGGCGACGTCGTCGCCACGGACACCCTCGCCTCGGTCGACGACGTCGACGAGGCGGTGGCCGCCGCGAAGGCCGCGTTCCCCGGCTGGGCGGGCGCGACGCCCGCAGAGCGATCGACGGCGATGCACCGGCTGGCCGCCGAGCTCGACGCCGTCGCCGGTGAGCTCGCCACCGCGGAGAGCCGCCAGACCGGCAAGCCGATCCGGCTCACCCAGGGCTTCGACGTCCCCGGCACCGTCGACAACGTCTCCTTCTTCGCCGGCGCCGCCCGCAACCTCGAGGGCAGGGCCAGTGCCGAGTACTCCGGCGAGCACACCTCGACGATCCGCCGCGAGCCGATCGGGGTGGTCGGCTCGATCGCCCCGTGGAACTACCCCCTGCAGATGGCGGCCTGGAAGATCCTGCCCGCCATCGCCGCCGGCAACACGATCGTGCTCAAGCCCGCCGAGCTCACCCCCACGACCTCGGTCGCCTTCGCCGAGGCCGCGCAACGTGCCGGCATCCCCGACGGCGTGGTCAACGTCCTCACGGGGCGCGGCTCGGTCGTCGGCGAGGCGCTGGTCACCCACCGCGACGTCAGCATGATCTCCTTCACCGGCTCCACACGGGCGGGCAGCCGGGTCGGCTCGCTGGCCGCGGGCCTGGTCAAGCGGGTCCACCTGGAGCTCGGCGGCAAGGCCCCGTTCGTCGTCTTCGACGACGCCGACCTGGAGGCCGCCGCCCGGGGCGCGGTCGCCGGCTCGCTGATCAACGCCGGTCAGGACTGCACCGCGGCGACCCGCGCCTACGTGCAGCGCCCGCTCTACGACGCCTTCGTGAGCCGTGTCGCCGAGCTCATGTCCCAGGTGGTGGTCGGTCCCGTCGACGACCCCGCCACCGACCTCGGCTCGCTCATTTCCCTCGACCACCGCGACAACGTCGCCGGAATGGTGGACCGGGCCCGCGAGGCCGGCGCGAAGGTGGTCACCGGCGGGCGTCCCGGCAGCGGAGCCCTGAAGGCCGGGGCCTACTACGAGCCGACCCTCGTGGTCGACGCGGCACAGGACTCGGAAATCGTCCAGGACGAGGTCTTCGGCCCGGTCCTGGTCGCGCTGCCCTTCGACGGTGACGACGAGGGACTGGCCCTCGCCAACGACACGCCCTACGGGCTCGCCGCCTCGGCGTGGACCAGCGACGTCTTCCGGGCGCAGCGCGCCTCCGCCGGGATCGCCGCCGGCTGCGTGTGGATCAACGACCACATCCCGATCATCAGCGAGATGCCGCACGGCGGGTACAAGGCTTCCGGTTTCGGCAAGGACATGTCCACGTACTCCTTCGACGAGTACACCCAGGTCAAGCACGTCATGTCGGCGCTGTCCCCGCAGCCGCGCAAGGACTGGCACGACGTGATCTTCACCAGCCCGGCCGAGGAGGGCGAACACCACCACTCCCGCGTCATGACCGCCTGAGCCGACGCTGCCGCGCGGCCGGCGGCACGGTGCCGCCGGCCGCGGGCACGGCCCGGGGGGGTGTCCGCCGGGTGGGGCTCCCGCTGCACCGGCCGGCCGGGCGGCGCACGCTCAGCGGCCGGCGGCCTCCCCGGCGACGACCGCCTCGGCCACGACCAGGTCCTGCCAGGACATGCCGACGCTCTTGACGACCAGCGGCCGGTCGGTGGGCAGCGGGACCGCGCCGGTCACGACGTCGCGCACGAGCACGAGGTCGTCGACGGTCAGCGCGCCCTCGGCGATGGCCAGCACCACGTCGCCGGCCTCGCGCAGCGCGGTGGCGACGTCCTCGACCACCACGGTCGCCCGACCCAGCAACGCCGCGTCGAGCTCACGGGCGTCGGGCTCGTGCGAGCCGACGGCGACCACCACAGCGTCGTCGCGCAGCAGGGCCGAGTCGAACACCGGCGAGCGGGCCGAGGTCGCGCAGACGACGACGTCCGCGGCCCGCAGCGCCGCGTCGGCGTCCGCGGAGCCGAGCCGGACCGCCGCCAGCGGGGTCCGGGACGGGTCGCGGACCAGGTGGGTGGCCCCGGCCAGCGGGCGGACGGCGGCCAGCGTGGCGACGTGCCCGACCGCCTGCGGCCCGGCGCCGACCACCGCCACCCGCAGCGGCCGGTCGGGCAGGGCCGGCAGGACGGCGGCGACCGAGACCGCCGGGGTGCGCAGCGTGGTCAGCGCCGTGCCGTCGAGCACTGCGCGCAGCGCGAGCGTCTCCCTGTCGAGGAGCAGGTAGGTGGCCTGGATGCGGGGCAGGCCGCGCGCCGGGTTGCCCGGGGCGACGGCGACCACCTTCACCCCGGCCGCGGCCGGGACCTCCGAGGGCATGAGCAGGAACTGGCCGTTCGAGAGGCCCACTGCAGTGCGGGGCGGGTCGCCGGCGGGGTCGAGGCCGCCGCGCAGCGCGTCGGTGATCGCCCGGACCGCCGCGGCCGGGCCGAACGCGGCCACGGCGTCCGCGTCGAGGACCCTCACCGCAGCACGAACCCGGGGACGAGCGGGTCGTGCGGGTCGACCGCGAAGACGTGCTCGCCGGTCCGGTAGGCCATCCCGGTGACCTGCGGGAGCACCGCGGGGCGGCCGTCGACGTCCACGGTGTCCAGCACGGTCCCGGTGAAGGTGCTGCCGACGATCGACTCGTGCCGCAGCACGGTGCCGGCCGGCAGCCGCCCCTCGCCGGCCAGCACCGCCAGCCGGGCGCAGGTGCCCGACCCGCACGGCGAGCGGTCGACCTCGCCGTCGGCGAAGACGGCCACGTTGCGCTGGTGCACCTGCCCGTCCGCGTCGCCGAGCTCGTCGAACCAGATCGTCCCGTAGACGCCGCTGAGGCGGGGGTCGGTCGGGTGCGCGGCGTGCTCGGAGTCGTCGAGCGCCCGCTTGACCTCCCGGCCGAGCGCGATCAGCTCGCCGAGGTGCCGCGGCGTGACCGACAGGCCCAGCTGCGCGGCCGGCAGCGTCGCGTAGACCGCCCCGCCGTAGGCCACGGTCACCCTCACCACGCCACGGGAGGTGGTCACCGGGACCTCCCGGGCGACCACCCAGCTGGGCACGTTGACGAAGTCGACCCCCGTCGTCCAGCCGTCCCGACGGTGCACCCGCGCGGTCACCCGGCCGGACGGGACGTCGACGACCACGTCCACGCTCCCGGTCTCCGGGGCCGCCACCCGGCCGGTGTCGACCGCCCAGACGCCGAGCGCGATCGTGCCGTGCCCGCAGGCGGTGGAGAAGCCGTCCTTGTGCCAGAACAGCACACCCAGGTGAGCCCCGTCGTCGTCCGGGGCGACGACGAAGCCGCCGTACATGTCCGCGTGGCCGCGCGGCTCGGAGCACAGCACCGCCCGCAGCGCCTGCACGTCTGGGTCCCCGATCGCCCGGACCCGGCGCTCGGCCACCGTCGCGCCCGGCAGCGGCACGGGGGGCTCGGCGACGATCCGGAACGGCTCCCCGGCGGTGTGGTAGTCGGTGGTCGCGATCGACGGCGGCAGCACGGCGGCACCCTGTCACGCCCGTGGGGTGCGGGGACCCCCGGGAGCCGGCCCCCGCACCGGACCGGACCTGGCGCCTCAGCCCGCCGCGTCGCCGAAGACCTCGTCGGCGAGGACGGCGACGTGCAGGGAGACCAGGATGTCGGGGTCGTCGAGGTCGACGCCGAGCAGCTGCTCGACCCGGGCCAGGCGGTCGTAGAAGGCCGACCGGGAGACGTGCAGCCCGGCCGCGGCGTCGGACTTGCTCCCCGGGTGGCGGACCAGCGCACGCACCGTGTCCAGCAGCCCGCTCTGTGCCCGGGCGTCGTGCTCCTTCAGCGCGTCGAGCTCCCGCGCGGTGAACAGCCGCAGCCGTTCGTCGTCGGCCAGCATGGTCAGCAGGCCGCGCAGGTGGACGTCCTCCAGGCGGTGCACCGGGCGTGCCCGCCCCCCCGGCCGCACCGAGTCCACCACGTGCAGCGACTCGCGCAGGGTCCGCCCCACGTCGCCGACCCGGTCCACGGGGCGGCCCGCGCCGACCACGACGCGGACCCGCCGGTGCACGCGGCCGGCGAGGTCCTCCGTCACCTGCGGAACGGCGGCCGCGGGGTCGAGGGAGAGCAGCACCCGCACGGCGCCGTCGATCTCGCACACCAGCGCGGAGAGCCGCAGCTCGTGCACGGCGTGCGCGACCGCGGCGACCGCGGCGTCCAGCTGCCCGGCGCGCCGGCCCGGTTCCTCCGCCGTCGTCGGACGGCGCAGCGCCAGGCCGACGAGTCGCCGCCGGGCCAGCGGGACCCCGGCCAGCTCGCAGCGCCGCTGCACGTCGGGCGCGCCGGGGTCGGCGAGCAGCCCCACCATCAGCTCGTGGTGGGTGCGCCGGACCAGGCTGTCGCGCTGCCGGTCGTGCAGCCGGTGCAGGGCCAGCGCCGCAGCGGCGCGCTCCGCCGTCGCCACGAGGCGCTGGGGCGGCCGGTCCGGGGACTCGATGACGAGGCGGCCCCAGCCGCGGTCCCGTCTGCCCACCCGGGTCACCAGCCAGCCGTTGGCCTCGTCCCACGTGGTGCGCCCGTCCAGGACCACGACCCGCGAGCGGGCGGGCCAGTCGGCCAGGGCGTCCGCGGCGTCGCCGGGGCCGGTGCGGTAGTCGACGACCCGGTGCTGCTCGTCCTCGAGCACGACGGTGGCACCGGCCAGGCGCTGCACCGACTCCAGGATCTCGGCCGGCCCGGCCTCGGCGATGCTCAGCTCGGTGAAGACCTCGTGGACGCGCTGCGCCTCGCGCAGCTCCTCGAGCTGGCTGTCGACGATCCGCTCGCCCACGGCCTGGGCCACGGTCGCGAACCGGACCTCGCGGGCGAGCGCGACCAGGGGCAACGACAGCCGCTCGCAGGCCTCCACCAGGGCCCGGGGGACCTCCGTCCAGCGCCGGCCCAGCTCGATGACGAGGCCGGCGGCCTCGCTGCGGTGCAGGCTCTCGGCGAAGGCCGCCAGCTCCGCGGGCCGGTCGGGCAGCGCGATCCCGGTGCTGAGCACCAGGTCGCCGCCGCGCAGCAACGGCGCGATGTCCACGAGCTCGGTCGTGTGCACCCAGCGCACCTCACGGCCCAGCCCGGCGGCGCCGGCGAGCACGACCGGGCCGGCGCCGCGCAGGGCCGGCACGGCCAGGGCGTCGCGGACGGTCATGCTCGTCACGGGTGCGCTCCTCGGGGCCGGGAAGCCGGTCGGCGCGACAGCGCGCCGACGGGAACCGGAGGAGCCTACGGACCGCGAGCCGCCCGCGGGCGACCGCCGAGGGCCCGGCTCCGGCGCGAACGGGGCCCTGCAGGCGCGGCCCGATCTCCCCGGGGCACGCGGTCCCGGGCTTCCCGGCCGCGACCTCCGGGTACAGGCTGACGACCCGACCCACCCTCGCCGAGCGGGACGTCCGGCCGGCCCCTCACCACCCAGGCACAGGAGGAGCCATGTCCGAGCAGAGCGTGCTGAGCCCGTTTCCCGGTGCGACGTCCCCGCCGACCCGGCTGATGCTGATCGGCGGGAACTGGGTGGAGGCCGTGGACGGCGACTGGCGGGAGATCGCCAGCCCGGCCCGCCGGGGCTCGGTGATCGCCCGGGTTCCGCGCGGCACCGCCACCGACGTCGACCGCGCCGTCGCCGCCGCCCGGGAGGCGTTCCCGGGCTGGCGCGATCAGCACTTCAAGGAGCGTCAGCGGGTGCTGCTGCGGATCGCCGACGCGCTGGAGGGCCGCGCCGAGGAGCTCGCCCGGGTCACCGCCGCCGACACCGGCAACGCGCTGCGCAGCCAGGCGCGGCCCGAGGTGGCGCTGCTGGTGGACCTGTTCCGCTACTTCGGCGGGGTCGCCGGGGAGGTCAAGGGCACCACGCTGCCGGCCGGGGCGACCCAGCTGCAGTACACCCGGCAGGAGCCGCTGGGGGTGGTCGGCGCGATCCTGCCGTGGAACTCGCCGCTGATGATCGCCGGGTTCAAGGTGCCGGCCGCGCTGGCCGCGGGGAACACCATCGTGCTCAAGGCCGCCGAGGACGCGCCGCTGTCGATCCTGCTGATGGCCGAGATCGGCGAGCAGTTCCTGCCGCCCGGTGTCCTGAACGTGGTCACCGGCACCGGCCGGGCGGCGGGCAACGCGCTGGTCGAGCACCCCGGCGTGGACAAGATCTCCTTCACCGGCTCCACCGAGGTCGGCCGCGGCATCGCCGGCCGGGCGGGGCAGCGGCTGGCCCACCTGTCCCTGGAGCTGGGCGGGAAGAACCCGTCGATCGTGTTCCCCGGCGCGGTGACCGACGAGCTGATCGAGGGGCTGGTGCTGTCCTCGCGGATCAGCCGGCAGGGCCAGAGCTGCACCGCCGGCTCCCGGCTGTTCCTGCACCGCGACGTGCACGACGAGGTGCTCGCCCGGCTGTCCGGGCGGCTGGGGTCGATGCGGGTCGGGGATCCGCTGGACGAGGCCAGCGACATCGGCGCGGTGATCAACGAGACCCAGTTCGGCTCCATCCGGGAGTACCTGCAGGACGGGCTGGCCGACCCCGCGCTGCACGTCGAGACCGGCGGGCTGCCGCCGACCGACGGGCCGCTGGCCGAGGGGTTCTTCCACGTGCCGACGCTGTTCTCCGGCGGCGACAACAGCTTCCGGCTGGCCCGCGAGGAGATCTTCGGGCCGGTGGTCGTGGCCATCGCCTGGAACGACGTCGACGACGTGGTCCGGATGGCCAACGACACCGCCTACGGGCTGGGCGCCTACGTGTGGTGCTCCGACATCGACCTGGCGCTCACCACCGCGCACCGGCTGGAGGCCGGCTGGGTGCAGGTCAACCAGGGCGGCGGGCAGGTCGTCGGGCAGTCCTACGGCGGCTACAAGCAGAGCGGCATCGGCCGGGAGGTGTCCCTGGAGGGCATGCTCGCCGGCTTCACCCAGACCAAGCAGGTCAACGTGCGCCTCGGCTCCGGCCCCACCCCCGCGCCCCGCACGGGACCCTGA
>NZ_FNOT01000003.1 GCF_900107105.1 Geodermatophilus africanus | reverse complement strand
TATCCCAGAGCCGGGGGCAGGTTGCCCACGTGTTACTCACCCGTTCGCCACTCATTCCCCACCGAAGCGGGTTCAGCGTTCGACTTGCATGTGTTAAGCACGCCGCCAGCGTTCGTCCTGAGCCAGGATCAAACTCTCCGTAGATGAATCGATCCGGGCGAGAACCGAGAACAGGCGCTCTCGAAATCCATCAACCCAAAGAAACCCACAAAGGGGTTCTATACTTGGCACTGACTTTCGGCACGCTGTTGAGTTCTCAAAGAGCGGACGCGCAGCGACTCGACCCTCTCGGGCTTCGTCTCTGGCGGCTTGTCCCACTGTACGCCGTCTTCGGAGTCTCGCACCCGGAGGTGCTCTCCGCGGCCCTCCCGGGCCCGTCCGGCGCGTAGAGAACCATACACGACCCTGGGCGCGGGTGCGCAAGTCGACCGAGGGCGTCGCCCGTCACAGGCGCGCCGTCCCGGCCCGCGCCCTGAGCTGACGCCGAAGGGGAGGTCGGTGGCGCGGTCCGGAGGCCGCCCTGAGCCTGCGGAGGCCGAGGGGACGGGGCCTCCCTCAGAGTCCGAGGAAGCCCTCGATGCCCACGGTCAGGCCGGGGTGCCGGCCGATCTCACGGACGGCGAGGAGCACACCGGGCATGAAGGACGCCCGGTCGAAGGAGTCGTGCCGGAGCGTGAGCGTCTCCCCCCCGGCGCCCATGAGCACCTCCTGGTGGGCGACCAGACCGGTCAGCCGGACGGCGTGCACCGGGATGCCCTCGACGTCGGCTCCCCGGGCGCCCGGGAGCGAGTCGGAGGTGGCGTCCGGCGCGGCCGGCACGCCCGCCGCGCGCCGGGCGGCCGCGATCAGGCGGGCGGTGCGCACGGCCGTACCCGACGGGGCGTCCACCTTGTTGGGGTGGTGCAGCTCGACGACCTCCGTCGAGGGGAAGAAGCGCGCCGCCTCCTGGGCGAACCGCATGAGCAGCACGGCACCGATGCCGAAGTTCGGCGCAATGACGACACCGACGTCGGGCTTGGGCTGCAGCCACTCGGCGACGGTCGCGAGCTTGGCCTCGTCGAAGCCGGTCGTCCCGACGACGCAGTGGATGTCGTGGTCGATGCAGAACCGGATGTTGTCCATCACGACGTCCGGCCGGGTGAAGTCCACGACCACCCGGGCGCCGGCGTTGGCCACGTCGAAGAGCCAGTCCCCTGCGTCGACCATCGCGACGAGCTCGAGGTCCTCGGCGGCGTTGACCGCCTTGACGACCTCGGTGCCCATCCGCCCGCGGGCGCCCAGCACGCCCACGGGGATGAGCGGGTCCTCCCCGGCGGGGGCGGGCGCGGCGTGCTGGTCGGCGGCGGAGCTCGGAGTCACCGGGTCAGGCTTCCCGTCGCCGGCGCACGACGCAAGGCAGCCTCAGGAGGTCAGGTGCGGGGGCGCCGTGCGGCCCAGGCCCAGGCCAGCAGACCGGCGAGGACGCCGACGACGTCGGCGACCCAGTCGGCCACCGACGCCGACCGCTCCAGGGCCGACACCCCCTGGACCACCTCGCTGACCGCGGCGTAGACCACCAGGAGCACGCCGAGGACGCCGGCCCGCGCGCCGGCCCACCTGCCGCTGCCCGCCAGGGCGGCGAACAGCAGCAGGTGCACCAGTGTGTCCACACCCGGCGGCGCCGAGGGGACGTCGTCCGCGGGGGCGAACAGGACGGCCAGCGACACCAGGACAGCGACGGCGAAGACGCCGCGCGAGAGCGCGCCGTGGACGGCGAGGGCGGGGTGCGGGCGGGGCATCAGAGCCGGTCGAGGTCCGATTCGCGGTAGGGACCCACCACGGCCAGGCAGGTCTCGCGGGTGAGGAGCTCGGCGGCGACGGCGCGGACCTGCTCCTCGTCGACGCCGTCCAACCGGTCGAGCACCTCGCGCACCGGCAGGTACTCGCCGTAGGAGAGCTCGCTCTTGCCCAGCCGGCTCATCCGCGAGCCGGTGTCCTCCAGGCCCAGGACCATGCCGCCCTTGAGCTGACCGCGCCCGCGCGCGACCTCCTCGGCGGTCAGCCCGTCGGCCGCCACGCGCGCGAGCTCCTCACGGACGAGCCGCAGCACCTCGGGCACCCGCTTGGGCGAGCAGCCCGCGTAGACGGAGAACGACCCGGTGCCCGCGTAGTGCGACAGCGACGAGCCGACGCTGTACACCAGTCCGCGCTTCTCCCGGATCTCCTGGAACAGCCGCGAGCTCATGCCCCCGCCGACCGCGACCTCCAGGACCGCCGCCGCGTAGCGCCGCTCGTCGAGCCGGCCGAGGCCGACCGAGCCGAGGAGCAGGTGGGTCTGCTCCGTGCGCCGCCGGACCAGGCCGGTCGGCCGGGCGGGGCTGGTCGCCGCCTGCTCGCCGGTGCGCAGCGGTGCCGGGCGCCCCGGGCCGGACAGCCGGGAGTCGAAGGCGGCGGCGACCAGGTCCAGCACCTGCTGGTGCTCCACCCGGCCGGCGGCGGTCACCACGACGGAGGGGACGGTGTAGCGCCGGCGGTACCAGCCGTCGACGTCGTCCCGCGTCAGGGCCTCGATCGACTCCACGGTGCCCAGCACCGACCGGCCCAGCGCGGTGCCGCCGAACAGCGTCTCGGCGAACAGGTCGTGCACCAGGTCGGAGGGCTCGTCGTCGCGCATGGCGATCTCCTCGAGCACCACCGTCCGCTCGCTCTCCAGGTCCGCGGCCGTGTTGAGCGCGTCGGTGACGAGGTCGCCGAGCAGGGTGACGGCCAGCGGGAGGTCGCTGGCGAGCACGTTCGCGTAGTAGCAGGTGTGCTCCTTGGCGGTGAAGGCGTTCATCTCACCGCCGACGGCGTCCATGGCCGTCGCGATCTCCAGCGCACTGCGGCTGCCGGTGCCCTTGAAGAGCAGGTGCTCGAGGAAGTGCGAGGCGCCGGCGACCGGGTCGGTCTCGTCCCGCGAGCCGACGCCGACCCAGATGCCGACGGTCGCCGACAGCACGCCGGGCATCGTCTCGGTCAGCACCCGCAGGCCGCCGGGCAGCTCGGTGCGCTCGACCCGGCCGCCGACCTCGTCGACGTCCAGGACGACGGTCTCCCCGACACCGGCCGGGGCCGGGACGGGTGCGGCACCCGTCCCGGCCCCGGTCAGAGCCTGCTGCGTGCTCGTGGTCACGCCTCCGCGGGCGCGACGTCGGCCGCCGGGGCGGCGTCGCCGGCCGGGGCGGCGTCAGCGGCGCCGTCCCCCTCGGCCGCCACCGGGACGAGGCTGATCTTGCCGCGGGCGTCGATGTCGGTGATCTCGACCTGCAGCTTGTCACCGACGTTGACGACGTCCTCGACCTTGCCGATCCGCTTGCCGCCACCCAGCTTGCTGATGTGCACCAGGCCGTCCTTGCCCGGGAGCAGGGAGACGAAGGCGCCGAACGGCGTGGTCTTGACGACCGTGCCGAGGAAGCGCTCGCCGACCTTGGGCATCTGCGGGTTGGCGATGGCGTTGATCCGGTCCACCGCCGCCTGGGCCGAGGGGCCGTCGGAGGCGCCGACGTAGATCGTGCCGTCGTCCTCGATGGTGATGTCCGCGCCGGTCTCGTCCTGGATCGCGTTGATCATCTGGCCCTTGGGGCCGATGACCGCGCCGATCTTGTCGACCGGGATGCGCACCGTGGTCACCCGCGGGGCGTACGGGCTCATCTCGTCGGGGCCGTCGATGGCCTCGTTCATCACGTCGAGGATGTGCAGGCGGGCGGCGCGGGCCTGGGTCAGCGCCTGGGCGAGCACGTCGGACGGGATGCCGTCGAGCTTGGTGTCCAGCTGCAGCGCGGTGACGAAGTCCCGCGTGCCGGCGACCTTGAAGTCCATGTCACCGAAGGCGTCCTCGGCACCGAGGATGTCGGTCAGCGCGACGTACTCGGTCGTGCCGTCGACCTCGTCGGAGACCAGGCCCATGGCGATGCCGGCGACCGGGGCGCGCAGCGGCACACCGGCGTTGAGCAGCGCCAGGGTCGAGGCGCAGACCGAGCCCATGGACGTCGAGCCGTTGGAGCCCAACGCCTCGGACACCTGCCGGATCGCGTAGGGGAACTCCTCGCGGTCGGGCAGCACCGGCAGCAGCGCACGCTCGGCCAGCGCGCCGTGGCCGATCTCCCGGCGCTTGGGCGAGCCGACGCGACCGGTCTCACCCGTGGAGTACGGCGGGAAGTTGTAGTTGTGCATGTAGCGCTTGCGGTTCACCGGCGAGAGGGTGTCCAGCTGCTGCTCCATGCGGAGCATGTTCAGCGTGGTGACGCCGAGGATCTGGGTCTCGCCGCGCTCGAACAGCGCCGAGCCGTGCACCCGCGGGATGACCTCGACCTCGGCCGAGAGCGGGCGGATGTCGGTGAGGCCACGGCCGTCGATGCGGACCTTGTCGCGCAGGATGCGCTGCCGGACGACCTTCTTGGTCAGCGCGCGGAAGGCCGCGGAGACCTCCTTCTCGCGGCCCTCGAACCGGCCCGCGAGCGCGGCGACGGTCTCGTCCTTGAGCTCGTCGGTGGCGTCGTTGCGCTCGGTCTTGCCGGCGATCACCTGGACCTCGGCCAGCCGCGCGCCGGCCTGCGCCTCGACGGCGGCGTAAACGTCGTCCTGGTAGTCCAGGAATCGCGGGAAGTCCGCGACCGGCTTGGCGGCCTTCTCGGCCAGCGCCGACTGTGCGTTGCACAGCTCCCGGATGAAGGGCTTGGCGGCCTCGAGGCCCTGGGCGACGACCTCCTCGGTCGGGGCCGTGGCGCCGCCGGCGACGAGCTGGATCGTCTTCTCGGTCGCCTCGGCCTCGACCATCATGATCGCGACGTCGCCGTCCGGGAGGACGCGGCCGGCCACGACCATGTCGAAGACGGCGTCCTCGAGCTCGGCGTGGGTCGGGAAGCCGACCCACTGGCCGTTGATCAGCGCGACGCGGGTGCCGCCGACCGGGCCGGAGAACGGCAGGCCCGAGAGCTGGGTCGACGCCGAGGCGCCGTTGATGGCCAGCACGTCGTAGAGGTGGCCGGGGTCCAGCGACAGGACGGTGATGACGACCTGGACCTCGTTGCGCAGGCCCTTGGCGAAGGTCGGGCGCAGCGGGCGGTCGATGAGCCGGCAGGTGAGGATCGCGTCCTCCGAGGGGCGGCCCTCGCGGCGGAAGAACGAGCCGGGGATGCGCCCGGCGGCGTACATGCGCTCCTCGACGTCCACCGTCAGCGGGAAGAAGTCGAAGTGCTCCTTCGGCTGGCGGCCGGCCGTGGTGGCCGACAGCAGCATCGTGTCGCCCGTGCTGACGACGACGGAGCCGGCGGCCTGCTTGGCCAGCCGGCCGGTCTCGAAGGTGATGCTGCGGCTGCCGAAGCTGCCGTTGTCGATGACCGCGGTGGCGGTGGTGACCCCGTCCTCGGGGTCGAACTCCGCGGCGATGGTGTTCTGGGTGGTGGGTGCGGACACGGTGTCCTCTTCCTACGTCGCATGCGGCGACGTCCTCTTGTGGCCTCGCGCCTGACTGCGCCCGGGTGACCGGTCTTCGATCGAAGCCCGCGGGAGACGCCCCTCGTCCGGAGGGGCGTGCCCGGGGGCCACTACCGAGGACCGACCAGCGTCGGGATCCGGCGCGCTGCCTGGGCCCGTGCGGCGGGTGCCGCACGAGAGAGGGGACCGTCCCGGCCGGGACGGTCCCCTCTGGCTCACCGGCGCAGGCCGAGCCGCTCGATGAGCGACCGGTACCGGCCGATGTCGGTCTTGGCCAGGTAGTTCAGCAGCCGGCGACGACGACCGACCAGCAGGAGCAGCCCCCGCCGGCTGTGGTGGTCGTGCTTGTGCTGCTTGAGGTGCTCGGTCAGGTCGCTGATCCGGCGGGTCAGCATCGCGACCTGCACCTCGGGCGAGCCGGTGTCCTTCTCGACCGTGGCGTACTCGGTCATGATCTGCTGCTTCGTCGCGCTGTCGAGCGCCATGGATCGCCTCCGGAGGCAGGTCGCGTGTGGCCCCCGGTCTCTGTCACGGGGGCAGGTCGCACACAGGTCGGCTCTGCCGACCATCGTTCAGGTTACCAGTGAGGGCGGGACGACAGACCGTGGCGTCCGGAGCCAGGCCCGGACCGGCAGCGTCCACACCGACCGGAGACGGCACCTGGCCGGGGTGGACCGGTCGCGGGGGCCCGGAGGGTCCCCGGGCCGGGACACGGGCAGCGGCTCAACGGCCGCCGGGGACGGCACCTGACCGCGGTGCCGGCCGGTAGGTCGGCGATGTCACCGCCGGTCCACGCCCATGACCTCCCGGGTCCGGGCGACGTCGCGGTCCATCTGGGCGACCAGTTCCTCGACGCCGGAGAACGCGGCCATCGGGCGCAGCCGCTGCACGAACTCCACGCCGACGTGCTCGCCGTAGAGGTCGCCGTCGAAGTCGAGCAGGTACGCCTCGACCGTGCGCCGGCTGCCCTGGAACGTGGGGTTGGTGCCGACCGAGATGGCCGCCGGTGACGAGCTCACGCTGGCCCCGGTGCGCGGGTCGAGGATGACCAGGCCGCCGGCGTAGACGCCGTCGGCGGGGATGGCGGTGAACGGCGGGGACTCCACGTTGGCCGTCGGGTAGCCCAGCTCGCGGCCGCGCCGGTCGCCGCGGACCACGACGCCCTCGATGCGGTGCGGGCGCCCCAGCGCCCGCGCGGCCGAGACCATGTCCCCCGCCGCGACGCAGGCCCGGACGTAGGTCGAGGAGATGGTGATCTCGCCGTCGGCCGAGGAGTCGCCGGCCAGCGGGACCGGCTCCACGGTGAAGCCGAACCGCCGTCCCTCCTGGGCGAGCGTGGTGACCGTGCCCGCCGCACGGTGCCCGTAGGTGAAGTTCTCCCCCACCACCACGGAGGCGGTGTGCAGGTGCTCCACCAGCACGGTGTGGGTGAACGTCTCGGGCGAGAGCCGCATGAACTCCGGCGTGAACGGCAGGACGCACATCTCGTCCACGCCGAGCTCGGCGACCAGCTCGGCCTTGCGGTCCAGCGAGGTCAGGATCGCCGGGTGCGACCCCGGCCGCACCACCTCGGAGGGGTGCGGGTCGAAGGTGAGCAGCAGGCAGGGCCGGTCCAGGGCGCGGGCCCGCGCGACGGCCGCGCCGATCAGCTGCTGGTGACCGCGGTGGACGCCGTCGTACATGCCGACGGTCACCACCGTGCGTCCCAGGTCCCCGGGGGTCGCCTCCAGCCCCCGCCACCGGCGCACGTCGATGCGTCCGGCCCGCTCAGGCGACCCGGTGCAGCCAGCCGTGGGTGTCGGGCACCCGGCCGTGCTGGATGTCGAGCAGGTCCCCGCGCAACCGCATGGTCAGCGGCCCCGGCTCGCCGTTGCCGACCGTGAAGTCGCCGGTGCGCGCCTTCACCTCGCCGACCGGGGTGATGACCGCGGCGGTGCCGCAGGCGAAGGTCTCGGTGACCGTGCCGTCGGCGACGCCGGAGCGCCACTCCTCCACGCTGAACCGCCGCTCGGTGACCCGGTGGCCCATCTCGCGGGCGACGGTGATCAGCGAGTCGCGGGTGATGCCGGGCAGCAGGGTGCCGGTGAGCTCGGGGGTGACCAGCTCGGCGTCGTCCCCGGAGCCGAGGACGAAGAACAGGTTCATCCCGCCCATCTCCTCGACGTAGCGCTTCTCCACCGCGTCGAGCCAGACCACCTGGTCGCAGCCGGCGTCGATCGCCTGCTCCTGCGCGAGCAGGCTGGCGGCGTAGTTGCCGGCGCACTTGACGTCGCCGGTGCCACCGGGCGCGGCGCGGATGTAGTCCTCCGACAGGTACACCGAGACCGGGTGGACGCCGCGGGGGAAGTAGGCGCCGGCCGGGCTGGCGATCACCAGGAACAGGTACTCGTGCGCCGGGCGGACGCCGAGGAACGGCTCGGTCGCCAGCTGGTAGGGCCGCAGGTAGAGCGTCTGGTCGGGGCCGGTGGGCACCCAGTCCCGGTCGGCCTCGACGAGCGCGTCGACGGCGGCGAGGAACGCCTCCTCGGGCACCGGCGGCATGGCCAGCCGCTTGGCGCCGCGGACGAAGCGGGCGGCGTTGGCCTCCGGGCGGAAGGTGGCGACGCTGCCGTCGGGCTGGGCGTAGGCCTTGAGCCCCTCGAAGATCGACTGGGCGTAGTGCAGCGCCGCGGTGGCCGGGTCGACCTGCAGCGGTCCGTACGAGGTCAGCCGGGCGTCGTACCAGCCCTCGCCGGCGCGGTAGCGCGCGACGAACATCGAGTCGCTGAAGTAGCGACCGAAGCCCGGGTCGGCGAGCAGGGCGTCGCGCTCGGCGGCGGGCCGACGCCGCACGTCCTCCACGACCACCGGCACGCCCTCCGTGAACACCCGGGAAGAGGTACGGCTGTCGGCGAGCGTGTCGGTCATGGCTCCCACCTGGACGTGCGCGGATCCGAGGGCGGGCCGGCTGCTGCCGGACCGCCCGCTCACCCTAGCTCCGCCGCCGACCACTCCGGCGGCGACCGCCGCGGACGGTCACGGCCGATCGGGCGCCGCGCTCTCGATCACCTCGTAGGACCACAGGTGCGAGGAGTCGCTGGCCGCCGGCGCCAGGTCCGAGCCGCCGCCCTCGTGGGCGCGGGCGAAGTCCTGCCCGGACTCCCACGCGCGGTAGGCCTCCTCGCTCTCCCACCGGGTGTAGACGAGGTACTGGTCGGTGCCCTCCAGCGGGCGCAGCAGCTCGAACCACTCGAAGCCCGGGGTGCTCTCGACGGCACCGGCGCGGCCCTTGAAGCGCTCCTCGAAGCGCTCCTGCTTGTCCTTGGGCACGGTGATCGCGTTGATCTTGACGACGCTCATGGACGCCCCCTGCCCGGCGGGGCGGCCGGTCAATCCCGCGATCCTGCGGGGCGGCCGGTCGACCCCGCGATCCTGCGGCCCGGCCGGTCCCGGGCGAGGATGGCGCGATGACCTCGGCTCCTCGGCCCGGCGTCCTCCTCGACGTCGACGGCACGCTGCTGGACACCAACTACCTCCAGGTCCTCGCCTGGTGGCGCGCCTTCCGCGACACCGGTCACCCCGAGGTCTCGATGGCCGACTGCCACCGCGCGATCGGCATCGCCAGCGCCGAGCTGGTCACCCACCTGCTGGGGAACGACGCGGACGACGTCGACGAGGTGATGGAGGCCAAGGAACGGCGCTACGAGCCGCTGCGCGAGCTGGTGACCGCCTTCCCGCAGGTGGACGAGCTGCTGGCCGCGTGCCGGGAGCGGGGCCTCGCCGCGGTGCTGGCGACCAGCGGACAGCAGTCCGACCTGGAGTGGATGACGCCGGCCATCGGCGGCGAGGACGTCGTCGACGGGGCCACGACGTCGGCCGACGTGGAGTCGGCCAAGCCGGCACCCGACCTGCTCCAGACCGCTGTGGCCCACCACGGCCTGGACCCGGAGCGCACGGTCGCCGTCGGCGACACGATCTGGGACGTGCGGGCGGCGCGGGACGCCGGGCTGCCCTGCGTCGCCCTGACCTGCGGCGGCATCTCGCGGGCCGAGCTGGTGGAGGCCGGTGCCGACGAGGTCTACGACGACCCGGCCGACCTGCTCGCCCACCTCGACGACTCGCTCGTCGGCAAGGCCGCTCGCGGCTGAGGAAGGACCCCCGTGCCCCCCACCGCTCGGCCCCCTGCAGGGCCCCGCCGCGAGCCTGCGAGCGGTGGGGGGCAGGGGGTCCTTCCGCCTGCACGGGAGCCGTTCCAGTACCTCACCCGGTGGGGAACCCGACGGCGACATGGGCGGTGGCGCCGGCGTCCTCGACCAGCGCGACCAGCCGGTCCGCGTCGTCCACCGCGGCGTACAGGCCCGGGGCGCCGCTGGCCGGGATCCGCTGCCCGTACCCGAGGGCGCGGGCCTCGTCGGCGCTCAGCGTGCGCACCGGGAAGACCGCTCGCGCGGCCTCGGTGAGGCCCAGCACCCCCACTCCCCCGCCGGCGGCCAGCGCCTGTCCGGCCTCCTCGACCGGCGCGGCCTCGGCCACCGCGAAGGGGCCGGAGGCGGTGCGGCGCAGTGCGGTCAGGTGGCCGCCGACGCCCAGCCCGGCGCCGGCGTCGCGGGCGATCGCCCGGACGTAGGTGCCGGCGGTGCAGGCGACGGTCACCTCGACGTCCACCAGGTCGGGGGTGGGCCGGGTGACTCGGTGGACGTCGAGCCGGTGGACGGTGACCGCGCGCGGCTCGAGCACCACCTCCTCGCCGGCGCGCACCCGGTCGTAGGAGCGGCGGCCGGCGACCTTGACCGCGCTCACCGACGAGGGCACCTGCAGCAGCGGGCCGGTCTGCGCGGCCAGGGCCGCGGCCACCGCGTCGTCGTCCAGGTGGGCGGCGGACGTAGTGGCGACGACCTCGCCCTCGCGGTCGTCGGTCACGGTGGACTGCCCGAGCCGGATGGTCGCCTCGTAGGTCTTGTCGTGCCCGCCGACGTACCCGAGCAGCCGGGTCGCCGCCCCGACACCGAGGACCAGCAGGCCGGTGGCCATCGGGTCGAGGGTGCCGGCGTGCCCGACCCTGCGGACCGAGAGCACCCGCCGGGCGCGGGCCACGACGTCGTGGGAGGTCATGCCGCCGGGCTTGTCGACCAACAGCAGGCCCGGGGGGACGTCGGCGTCGGGGCGGCGTCTGCTCACGCCGTCACGGTGGCAGGTGCGGTCAGCCAGCGGTTCCCCGCCACCCGGACGAGGACGCCGGCCAGCCGGAGCGCGACGAACAGGGTCAGGCCGGTCCACACGCCGGCCAGCCCCCACCCGAGCGGGACGGCGAGCAGCGACAGCGGGACGAAGCCGAGCAGGGCCGCCCCGATGGTCACCGTGCGCAGGTAGCCGACGTCGCCGGCGCCCATCAGCACGCCGTCGAGGGCGAAGACCACACCGGCCAGTGGCTGCATCCCGGCGAGGAACCACCAGGCCACGGTCGCCTGCGCCACGACCGCCGGGTCGTCGGTGAACAGCGGCAGCAGAACCGGCCGCAGTGCCAGCAGCACGCCCGCGACCACCACGCCGGTGGCCAGGCCCCAGGCGGTGACCCGGCGGGCGGTGGCGCGGGCGGCGTCCGGACGGGCCGCGCCGAGGGCCTGGCCGACCAGGGTCTGCGCAGCGATGGCGTAGGCGTCGAGCACCAGGGCGAGGAAGAAGAACAGCTGGATGGCGATCTGGTGCGCGCCGAGCTCGGCGGTGCCGGCACGGGCGGCCACGCCGGTGGCCACGAGGAAGGACACCTGCAGGACGGCGGCCCGCAGCAGCAGGTCGCGGCCGATGACCAGCTGCGCCCGCAGCGCCGCGAGGTGGGGCCGCCAGGCGACGCCCTCGCGCAGCAGCGACCGGACGAACAGCGCGGCGGTGAGCGCCTGCCCGGCGACGTTGGCGACCGCCGAGCCGACCAGCCCCAGCCCGGCCGGGTGCACCAGCAGGGGGCAGAGCACCAGGCTGGCGAGGCTCCCGGCCAGGACGTACCCCATGGGACGGCGCAGCTCCTGCACCCCGCGCAGCCAGCCGTTGCCGGCCAGGGAGACCAGCAGCAGCGGCGCGCCGAGGGAGGCCACGCGCAGCCAGCTCTCCCCCGCCGCGGCGACCGGGCCCTCCCCTCCGGCGAGCAGCCGGGTGAGCGGGCCGGCGAGCAGTTGGAGGAGCACGAGCACGGCCAGGCCGAGGGCCAGGGCCAGCCAGGTGGCCTGCACGCCCTCGGCCACCGCACCCGCCCGGTCACCGGCACCGGCCCGGCGGGCGGCGCGGGCGGTGGTGCCGTAGGCCAGGAAGTTCAGCAGCGCGGCAGCCCACGCCAGCAGCCCGCCGCCGACGGCGAGCCCGCCCAGCGCGACGGTGCCCAGGTTCCCGACGACCGCGGTGTCGACGAGCAGGTACAGCGGCTCGGCGGCCAGCACGACCAGCGCCGGCGCGGCCAGGGCAAGGACGCCGGGAGTCCGCCGCCCACCAGCGGCGAGATCGGCGATCTGGCCCGGTTGTGGGGCCGGATCCGTGCGAGATCGGCGATCTCGCCAGGACGACGAGCGCCCGGTCACCCCCCGGTCAGAAGGGACCGGACGGCCCGCACGGTGGCCTCGCGGTCGTCGTGCGAGGGGAAGCCCGCCGCGGCACGGTGGCCGCCGCCGCCCAGTGCCATGGCGACGCGGGCGACGTCGGTGGCACCGCGGGAGCGCAGCGACACCGACCACGAGCCGTCGTCCTGCCCCTTGAGCACGCAGGCGACGTCGGCCTCCTGGGTGGACCGGACGACGTCCACCAGCGCCTCGAGCTGCTCGCCGGGCAGCCCGTGCTCGGCGGCCTCGGCGGTGCTCGACCAGGTCCACACCAGGCCCGCGCCGACGTCGGCCTCTAGCACGGCGCGGCCGGCGACGACCGACAGCAGCCCGAGCCAGCCGAACGGCGCGGTGTCGAACAGCCGCTGGCTGATGGCGGCGTGGTCGATGCCGGTCGCGAGCAGCCGGGCGGCGAGGTCGTGGGTGTCCGGGCGGGTGTTGCCGAACCGGAAGGAGCCGGTGTCGGCGGCCAGCCCGGCGTAGAGGCAGGTGGCCAGCCGCTCGTCGAGGGCGATGCCGAGCCCGTCGAGCAGGTCGGCGACGAGGACGACGGTCGCCGGCGCGGCCGGGTCGACCACGCGCACGTCGCCGAAGCCCGGGTTGCTCGCGTGGTGGTCGACGACCACGGAGGTGGCCGCGCCGTCCACGAGCCGGGCCAGCTCACCGAGCCGGCCCGGCGAGGCGGCGTCCAGGCTGACGAACACCTCGGGCGACGCCGGCACCGCCGAGGAGGGCACCATCCCCTCGGCGCCCGGCAGCCAGGCCAGCGACGCCGGCAGGGTGAACGGGTCGGGGAACGTGGTCAGCACCCGGGCGCCGCGGCGCCGCAGGCCCTCGGCGAGGGCCAGCGTGCTGCCGAGGGCGTCGGCGTCGGGCTGCACGTGCCCGGAGAGCACGACGGTGGCGCGGGCCGCGGCCGCCTCCGCGAGCACGGCGGCGGCCCGGCCGGTCAGGTCCGTGCCGCGGGGGAGGGAGATGGTCACGAGTCCGGGCCGGGGTCGGCGACCGGGGACGCGTTCTCCTCCTCGGTCACCAGCCCGCCGCCGACCGGGTACCCCTCGCCGTCGCTCGGCTCGTCGGACGCGATGCTCGGCGCCTCGCCAATCTCGCCCCGCTTGCCGCCGAGGGTGGGGTCGCCCGCGTCGGGCTCGGGGCGGCCGCCCAGCTCCGAGCGGCCCTGCCCCTCGTCGGGCAGGTTCGGGTCGGGGTCGTTCTCGCTCATCAGAGGCTCCTGCTCCGGGTGGGCACGTCGCTGCTGTCATCGGCAGCCCCGCCGTCGGCACGGTCCTCGGCGGGGTCGTCCTCGTCGTCGTCCTCGGCGGGACGGCGGTAGGGGTCGGCGTCCCCCGCGTACGTGGCGCCCGCGCGGATGCGGGCGAGCTCGGCGTCGGCGTGCCGGACCCGCTCGAGCGCCTCATCGAGCTCGCGGGCGGTGTCCGGGACGTGGTCGGCGACGAAGGCGAGCGTGGGCACGAACTTGATGCCCGTCTGCCTGCCGACGGTCGAGCGCAGCACACCGGTGGCCGACGCGAGCGCCTTGGCGGAGTCCTCGACCTGGGTGGCGTCGCCGTAGACGGTGTAGAAGACCGTCGCCTCGCGCAGGTCGCTGGTCACCCGGGCGTCGGTGACGGTCACCATGCCCAGCCGCGGGTCCTTGATCTGCGTCTCGATCGCGGCGGAGACGATCTGGCGGATGCGCACCGCGAGCTTGCGGGCGCGGGCCGGGTCGGCCACTGCGGACCTCCGGGGTCTCGGGGCGTCGGGGACGCCGGTGGACGGGGGCGGCCTCCTCGCAGGGCCCACCCCGAGCCTGCGAGGGGTGGGGCGAGGGGATTCTTCGTCAGTCGGTGTCGCTGAACAGCTGCCGGTGCGTCGAGAGCAGCGTCACCTCCGGCCGCTCGGCCAGCAACCGCTCGCAGGCGTCGAGGACGTCGGTCACCTGACCGGCGTCCCCGGCCACCGTGGCCACCCCGACCTGCACGCGGCGGTGCAGGTCCTGGTCACCGACCTCGGCGGCGGCCACGGCGAAGCGGCGCCGCAGCTCGGCCACGATCGGCCGGACCACGGCGCGCTTGCCCTTGAGCGAGTGCACGTCGCCCAGCAGCAGGTCGGCGGTGAGAGCTCCGGTGAACAACTGCTCACCGCCGACCGGCTGGAACGGCCCCCTTGCAGGGTCCCGTCACGAGCGTGCGAGTGGCGGGGGGCAAGGGGGTCCTTTCTTACGCGCGGGGCTTCTCGCGCATCTCGAAGGTCTCGATGACGTCCTCGACCTTGATGTCGTTGAACGACCCGAGACCGATACCGCACTCGTAGCCCTCGCGGACCTCGGTCACGTCGTCCTTGAAGCGACGCAGCGACTCGACGGTGAGGTTGTCGGCGACGACGACACCGTCACGGACCAGCCGGGCCTTCGAGTTCCGGGTGATCGTCCCGCTGCGCACGATCGAGCCCGCGACGTTGCCGATCCGCGGCACCCGGAAGACCTCGCGGACCTCGGCCGAGCCGAGCGCGACCTCCTCGTACTCGGGCTTGAGCATGCCCTTGAGGGCCGCCTCGATCTCCTCGATCGCCTGGTAGATGACCGAGTAGTACCGGACGTCCACGCCCTCGCGGTTGGCCAGCTCGGTGGCCTGACCCTCGGCCCGGACGTTGAAGCCCAGGACGATGACGTCGTCGGCCAGCGCCAGGTCGATGTCGCTCTTGGTGATGCCACCGACGCCGCGGTGGATGACCCGCAGCGAGATGTCGTCGCTCACCTCGATCTTCATCAGGGCCTCCTCGAGCGCCTCCACGGTGCCCGAGTTGTCGCCCTTGATGATCAGGTTGAGCTGACGGTTCTCCTTGAGCGCCGCGTCGAGGTCCTCCAGGCTGATCCGCTTGCGCATCGAGGCGTTCTGCGCGTTGCGGATGCGGGCCTGGCGGCGGTCGGCGATCTGCCGGGCGACGCGGTCCTCCTCGACGACGAGGAAGGTGTCACCGGCGCGAGGCACCGACGTGAGCCCGACGACCTGCACGGGGCGGGCCGGGAGGGCCTCCTTGAGCTTGTTGCCGTGCTCGTCGAGCAGCGAGCGGACGCGGCCGTAGGCGTCGCCGGCCACGATCGAGTCGCCCTGGCGCAGCGTGCCGCGCTGGACGAGAACGGTCGCGACGGGGCCGCGACCCTTGTCCAGCTTGCCCTCGATGACGACGCCCTGGGGGTCCTGCTGCGTGTTGGCACGCAGGTCCAGCGAGGCGTCCGCGGTCAGCAGGATCGCCGTGAGGAGCTCGTCGAGGCCCAGGCGCTGGGTCGCGGAGACGTCGACGAACATCGTGTCGCCGCCGTACTCCTCGGCCACCAGCCCGTACTCGGTGAGCTGCTGACGGATCTTGGCGGGGTTGGCCCCCTCCTTGTCGATCTTGTTGACCGCGACCACGATCGGCACCTCGGCGGCCTGGGCGTGGTTGAGCGCCTCCACCGTCTGCGGCATGACGCCGTCGTCGGCCGCCACGACCAGGACGACGATGTCGGTCACCTTCGCGCCTCGCGCACGCATCGCGGTGAACGACTCGTGACCCGGGGTGTCGATGAAGGTGATCGGCCGCTCGTTGTCCTCGAGCTCGGTGACGATCTGGTAGGCGCCGATGTGCTGGGTGATGCCGCCGGCCTCCCGCGCCACCACGTTGGTGTTGCGGAGGGCGTCCAGCAGCTTGGTCTTGCCGTGGTCGACGTGACCCATGACGGTCACCACCGGCGGACGGGCCTCCCAGTCCTCCTCGTCACCCTCGTCGCCGAAGGTGAGGTCGAAGGTCTCGAGCAGTTCGCGGTCCTCGTCCTCGGGGCTGACCACCTGGATGTCCCAGTCGATCTCGGCACCGAGCAGCTGCAGCGTCTCGTCGTTCACCGACTGCGTCGCGGTGACCATCTCGCCCAGGTGGAACAGGGCGGTGACCAGCGCGGCCGGCTGGGCGCCGATCTTCTCGGCGAGGTCGGTCAGCGAGGCGCCGCGCGGCAGCCGGACGGTCTGCCCGTTGCCCCGCGGCAGGCTGACGCCGCCCATGCTGGGCGCCGCCATGGAGTCGAACTCCTGGCGCCGCTGCTTCTTGCTCTTGCGCCCGCGGACCGGGCCACGCCCGCCGGGACGACCGAAGGCACCCGCGGTACCGGCACCGGAGCCACCACGGCCCCGGCCGCGGCCACCGCCGCCACCGCTACGGAAACCGCCGCCGGCGGGAGCGCCACCGCCACCGCCACCGGGACCACCGCCACCGGGACGGAAACCGCCACCACCGCCACCGGGGCCGCCCCCGGGACGGCCGCGACCGGCAGGAGCGCCGGGACGGCCGCCACCGGCCGGCCGCGGCGGCATCATGCCGGGCGAGGGACGCTGCGGCATCATGCCCGGGTTCGGGCGGGGACCGCCGGGGCCGGCCGCCGGACGCGGACCGCCGGCACCGGGACCCGGACGCGGACCACCGGCCGCCGGGCGGGGACCGCCGGCACCGGAGCCGGGGCGGGGGCCGCCGGGACCAGCCGGGCCGGGACGCGGGCCACCGGCACCGGGGCCCGGACGCGGGCCACCGGCGGGGCCGGGACGCGGCGCACCGCCGGCCGGAGCCGGACGGGGAGCGCTGCTGAAGGGGTTGTTGCCCGGGCGCGGAGCCGGACGCGGGCCCGGTCGCGGACCGGCGCCGGGGGCGGCCGGGCGCGGGCCCGAGGTGGGGCCACCGGCCGGGCCGGGGCGCGAGGCACCCGCTGGACGCGGGCCGCTCGGCGCCGCGGGCGGCTGCTGGGTCGGGGCGCTCGCCGCGGGGGCCTGGGGCTCCGGAGCGGTCGGCCGGGGGCCGGGCACGGGCGCGCCCGGACGGGTCGCACCCGGGCGCGGGCCCGGGGTCGGCGCGCCGGGGGCGCGGGTCAGCGGCGACTGCGGCTCGGGCGCCGGAGCGGCCGGCGGCGCCGGCGCGACAGGGTCGGACGGCGCGGCCGGAGCTGCGGCGGCCGGTGCCTGCGCGGGGCGCGGGCCGGGACGCGGGGCGGGCCGGGAGGCGGCCGACTGGCCGCCGCCGTTGCCGCCACCGTTGGACCCTGACGCGACGAAGGCCTCCCGGAGCCGCCGGGCCACGGGGGCCTCGACGGTGGAGGAGGCGGACTTCACGAACTCGCCCTGCTCCTTGAGCTTGGCGAGCACGGTCTTGCTGTCGACACCGAACTCCTTGGCGAGTTCGTGTACGCGGGCTTTGCCTGGCACGGATCTCCTCTTGTGAGGCCGGCGGCTGGCCCGCGCGACCTCGTCGTCAGTACTGCATCTGGCTGGTCATCTGGGGGACTTCACGGCTTGCTCATCCGACGACGTCCTGCTCTCGACGTGCGGACCCGCCGGGTGCGGGTCCGTCTGTGTTGGTGCGGTTGTCGTTCGTGCGGTGCTCGCTGGTGTGCTGTCGCCCGCCCGGGTCCGGCTCCCCGGGGGCGCCGCAGACGGCGCGCCGAGGACGTGGTCCCGGAGCGGACCGGCCGCCACCGGGGTGCCGCCGCCTCCGGGGAGGCGCAGCGCCCGGGGGAAGGCCCGGCGTCGCTCCGCTGCGTGCAGGCACTCCGGGGTGGGGTGCAGTGAGGCACCCCGGCCGGGGAGCCTCCGTCGCGGGTCGGGGACGAGCACCCCGTCCCGCGCGACGACGCGCAGCAGGTCGGTGACCGGAGCGCGTTCCCGGCAGCCCACACAGGTGCGCACCGGGATCGACGTTTCGGCCACCCTGCACTCTAGCGCGCTGAGGGCCCCGGGTGTTCCGGACTCCGGCCACCGGGCACCCGGCCGGGGCGGGCACCCGCACCCGGGCCCCCGGGGCGACCGCCCCGCGCGGCCGGCGCACCCGAGCGCAGCGGCGCGCGCCCGACCCCCGGCGAAGGGGTGGCGTCGTCGGGCTGGGCGTCGCTGCGGATGTCGATCCGGCAGCCGGTCAGCCGCGCGGCCAGGCGGGCGTTCTGCCCCTCCTTGCCGATCGCCAGCGACAGCTGGAAGTCCGGGACGACGACCCGCACCGCCTTGGCCTGCCGGTCGACGAGCTGGGCGGTGGTGACCCGGGCCGGGCTCAGCGCCGAGGCGACGAAGGTCGCCGGGTCCTCGGCCCAGTCGACGATGTCGATCTTCTCGCCGTGCAGCTCGCTCATGACGTTGCGCACCCGCTGCCCCATCGGGCCGATGCAGGCGCCCTTGGCGTTGAGCCCGGGCACCGAGGTGCGGACGGCGATCTTCGAGCGGTGACCGGCCTCGCGGGCGACCGCGACGATCTCCACGCTGCCGTCGGCGATCTCGGGGACCTCGAGGGCGAAGAGCTTGCGCACCAGGTTCGGGTGGGTGCGCGAGACGGTGACCTGCGGGCCGCGGAAGGTGCGGGCCACCGACACCACGTAGGCCTTCAGCCGGCTGCCGTGCGGATAGCTCTCCCCCGGCACCTGCTCGGCCGCGGGCAGCACCGCCTCGACCTTGCCGATGTCGACGAGCACCGTGCCGCTGGCGTTGCGCCGCTGGTCGGCCTGCACGATGCCGCTGACGATGTCGCCCTCCTTGCCCGCGTACTCGCCGAAGGTCTGCTCGTGCTCGGCGTCGCGCAGCCGCTGGACGATGACCTGCTTGGCGGTGCTGGCCGCGATGCGGCCGAAGTCCTGCGGGGTGTCGTCCCACTCGCGGACGACCTCGCCGTCTGGCCCGAGCTCCTGGGCCAGCACGGCGACCTCGCCGGTCCTGCGGTCCACGTGCACCCGCACGTGCTTGCTCGCGCCGTCGGCGTGCCGGTACGCGGTGACCAGGGCCGTCTCGATGGCCTCGATGACCGTGTCGGCCGGGATGCCCTTCTCCCGCTCGACCGCCTTGAGGGCGGTCACGTCGATGTTCACTGTGCTCCTCCGTCGTCGTCCGCGGGACCCGCCTGCGCCGCGAGGTCCTCGGGCTCCCCGCCCGCCTCGTCCCCGCCGGCCCGTCCCCGGCCGAACTCCACCTGCACCCGCCCGGTGCCCAGCTCTCGCCACGGCACCTGCCGTGGGGTGGGCGGCCGCTTCTTCGCCCCGGGCTTGCCCGTGGCCTCCACCGCGAGGGTCACCCCGTCGCCGTCGACCTCCAGCACCCGCCCGGTCACCTGCCCGGCCGAGCCCGGGGGGCCCACGGCCACGGTGACCAGCCGCCCGGTGTTGCGCCGCCAGTGCCGCGGCTCGGTCAGCGGCCGGTCGACCCCGGGGCTGGTGACCTCCAGCACGTAGGGGGCGCTGCCGAACTCGCCGTCGTGCTCGTCGAGGGCCGTGGAGACCGCCCGGCTGACCTCGGCGACGTCGTCCAGCGTCACGCCGGCGTCCCGGTCGACCACGACCCGGACGATGCTGCGCCGGCCGGCCGGGGTGACGACAAGCTCCTCGAGGTCGTAGCCGGCGGCCTCGACCACCGGGGCGACCAGCCCGGCCAGGCGGGTCGCGGCGGGGTCGGTGCGGGGGGCGGCGGACACGGCTCCCTCCCTCTCCTGGCTCGGTCGGCGGCAGGCGCACGGTGGTCCGGCGCCCCGTGTCGCGGCCCGTGGAGGGGTCGGTGGACACGCCGTCGGCCCGGTACCGGGCGGAGGGTCAGGCTACCGCTCCGCAGGCGGGCCCGAGACCGGGCGGCCGGGGAGGGACCCGCCCACCGTGTGCTCCCGGCCGGGTGCGGGCGGGGCTGAGAGGATGGCGGTGATGGTCCCCCTGCCTCCTCCCGCCCCGGTGGGCTGCTCCCGTCGCGCCTTCCTCGCCGCCTCGGCCGGCCTCGCGCTGCTCGCCGCCGGCTGCACCTCGGGCTCTCCGGACGCCCCGGCGGTGAGCACCGAGGAGGCCGACCGGCTGGCCGAGCAGGTGACCGTGCAGGAGGCGGTGGTCGCGGCGTACGCCGCGGCGACGACCGCCGACCCCGCGCTGGCCCTGAGCGACCTGGCGGCGCAGGCCACCGACCAGCTCGACCGGCTGCGCGCCGCGGCCCCGTCCTCGACGTCGTCGCCGGCCGCGTCCTCGTCCGCGGCGCCGGCCGCGCCCCCCGGCGGGGACGTGCGCACCTGGCTGCGCGAGCAGGTGGCCGGCGCGGCCGTGTCGCACGCCGCGGCCTGTGCCCGGCAGACGGGTGCGCGGGCGGCGCTGCTCGGGTCGATCGCCGCGGGGCTGCGCGGGCACGAGGCGGCACTGGCGTGAGCGGAGGGTGGGCACGTGGCTGACGACGGCGTCCTGGACGTGGGCACCGAGACCGCGGCGCTGCGCGAGGTGGTCGCCGCCGAGCACGCCGCCGTGTGGGGGTACGGCGCGCTGGGTGCGGCGCTGCCCGCGGACGCCCACGAGCCGGCGGTCGCCGGGGACGTCGCGCACCGCGGTGTCCGCGACCGGCTGGTGGCGCTGCTGGAGTCGCGCGGCGCCGACCCGGTCCCCCGCGAGGCGGGCTACACGCTGCCCTTCCCGGTGCTGTCCGCCGTGGACGCCGCGGCGCTCGCCGTCGTCCTCGAGGAGGGCGTGTCGGCGGCCTGGGTGCGGCTGCTCGACCAGGCCGCGGAGCCCGCGGTGCGGGAGTTGGCCGTGGCGGAGCTCGGTGCCGCCGAGATCCGCGCCGTGGGGTGGCGCGCCGCCGCCGGACGGACGCCGGTCACCAGCGCCTTCCCCGGCCTGCCGCAGTAGGAGGACCGCCCGCCCCTGGTCCTCGATGATCGTGGGTCCGGGTGGCGACACGCGGTGTGGACCCGGCGTGTCGCCACCGCAGCTCGGTGATCGTCGGGAGGCAACGCCGGAGGTGGCTCACGACCAGCCGGGTCCAGAGATCCAGGTCCCGCGTCCGGACACACCGGTGCCCTGACCCGCCGGCCCCTCAGCCGCCCAGGCCGCCGAGGAAGACGTCGGTCACGTCGACGGCCACGCTGCTGGACTGGCCCGTCTCCACGAGGACGGCGAAGGCCAGGTCGCCCTGCGGCCCGCCGAGCTGATAGCCCATGAACCAGCCGTGGGCGTCGGGCGGGGTGTTGCCGCCGAACTCGGCGGTGCCGGTCTTGCCGTAGACCTCGCCGCGGTCGGCCAGCCCGTTCGCCGTCCCGGAGAGCACCACCTCGCGCATCATCGGCCGCAGCGCCTCCAGCACGGCAGGGTCCGGCCCGGCGGGCACCTGCCCGGCCGACTCCGCCCCGACGACCTCGACCGGCACCGCGGGCGTCCCGCCGGCGACGCCGGCGGCCACCAGGGCAAGCTGGGCGGGGCTCATGAGCACCTGGCCCTGGCCGATGGCGTTGGCCGCCTTCGTCGTCCCGGTGCTGTCGACCGGCACCTCGCCGCTGAACACGTCGACCGGCAGCTGCCAGTCGGTACCCACCCCGTAGGAGGCGGCGGCGCCGGCCAGCGCGTCGTCGGGCAGCTGCAGCCCCTGCTCCATGAAGGTCGTGTTGCACGACCGGGCGAAGGCCTCCGTGAACGGGACCGTACCCAGGTCGAACTGGTCGGCGTTCTCGAACTCGCGGCCGTCGACGACGAACGTGCCCGGGCAGGCGACCGGCGTCTGCGGCGTCAGCGTGCCGGTGGCCAGCAGCGCGGTGGCGCTGATCGTCTTCATGCTCGAACCCGGCGGGTACTGGCCGGTGAGGGCGTTGCCGGCCGCGGCGGCCTCGTTGGAGGACACCGCCAGGATCTCCCCCGTGCCGGGCCGGACGACCACGAGGTGGGTCGGCAGCTGCTGGGTCGCGACGGCGGCGTCCGCGGCGGTCTGCACCGCGCGCACCAGCGGCGTCTGCACCGGCTCGCCGGGCACCGGCGCCACCGCGTCGACCTCCCGGCCGGCGACGCCGGTGGACTCGTCGGTGCTGACCACGCTCACGGTGAAGCCGGGGGTGCCGGTCAGCTGCTCCTGCAGGGCGCGCTGCAGCCCGGAGAGGCCGAGCTGGTCGCCGGTGGCGTACGCGGGGACGCCGTCGTCGGCGGTGGTCTCCTCGAGCACCTCGGCGGTCGCCGGCCCGACCCGGCCCAGCAGGGCGGAGGCGAACCGGGGGCTCGGCGCCAGCAGCCGGGTGTCGGTGGGGAAGACGGCGCCGGGCAGGTCGAAGACCTGTGCGCGGACGGCCTCGAAGTCCGGACGGCGCAGCGTGATCACCGGCACGAACTGGCCTGCCGGCGCGGCCTGGACGTCGGCGACGATCTCCTCGGCGGCGATCCCGGTGGCCGACGAGAGCGACGCCGCCAGCGCCGGCAGGTCGGTGACCTGGGCGGGGTCGACGCCGACGTTGACGACCTCGGTGCGGGCGAACAGCGGCTGCCCCGCGGCGTCGGTGATCGCCGCGCGCTCGGGCAGCTCGCGCTCCAGCAGCAGGCGCTGCCCCTCGCCCAGCTCGCGGTGCACGAGGGCGGGCTCCGGGACGACGTCCCAGCCCTCCTCGGCCTCCTGCAGCCGCAGGGTGGCCGGGTAGCTCCACTCGGGCGCGGCGGCGAGGTCCCAGGTGGCGGTCCAGTCGACGGTGGCGGTGCCGTCCTCGACGGTCACCTGCCCGACCTCGGGGGTCAGCGCCGCCCCGGGCAGGTCGGTCGCGGTCTGCTCGAGCAGGGCGGTCGCGACCTCCGGGTCGGTGGTGGCGCCGGCGGCGGCCGCGGTGTCCCCGGCGGCCCAGTCGCCGAGGAAGGCCTCGGCCGCGGCCCGGACGTCGTCCTCTGCGTTGCCGGAGCAGGCCGCCAGCACCGGCACGGCGAGCAGCGTGAACGTGGACCCCAGGACCGTCCCCCGACGTGTACGCACGGGGAGACAGCGTTCCAGACCTGAGCGCCGATCCCCGGGAGGCAGGCCCTCTGCAGGGGCCCGCCGCGAGCCCGGTGACGTGCTGGAACGGCCACCCTTCAGGGTCCCGCTGGCCTCCCTGCAGGGTCCCGCCGCGAGCGTGCAAGTGGTGGGGGCAGGGAGGTCCTTTCACGAGGCGTGGGGGGAAGGGTGGTCCTCCTTCAGAAGAGCACGCTGGCGAAGCGCCCGACCTCGCGGAACCCGACCCGGGCGTAGGCGGCGCGGGCCGCGCCGTTGAAGTCGTTGACGTAGAGGCTGACCACGGGCGCGATCGCCGTGCGGGCGTACTCGACGACGGCTGCGGTGCCGACGGTGCCGATGCCCCGGCCGCGGTGGGCGGGGGCGACCCACACGCCCTGCACCTGGCAGACGCTGCGGGAGACCGCGCCGATCTCGGCCTTGAACAGCACTTCGCCGCCCTCGATCCAGGCCAGCGACTGGCCGGCGCGGACCAGGTCGGCGACCCGGGCGCGGTAGCCGGCGCCGCCGTCCACCCGGAGCGGGCTGACCCCGACCTCCTCGGTGAACATCGCCACCGCGGCCGGCAGCAGGACGTCGAGATCGGCGAGCCGCACCGGGCGCACCCGCGGCTCCGGGGCGACGGCCGGCGGGCCCTCGATCGCCAGCAGCGGCTGGCGGGGCCGGTGGTCGCGGGCCGGGCCCCAGGAGGGCTCCAGGAGCGCCCACAGCGGGTCCACCGACGCGGCCGGGCCGACGATGGTCGAGCAGCGCCGCCCGGCGCGGCGGGCCCGGTCGGCGAACGCCTCGGCCGCGGGCCGCTCCGCTCCGGGCAGGGCGAACGGGATCAGGTTCGCGCCGGCCAGGCAGACCGCGTCCAGCGAGGGTCCGCTGCCTAGGCCCCACAGCGGGGCGCCGAGGGCCGCGGCGGAGGTGCCCGCGGCCTCCACCCGCCCGGCGATGACGCACGCCGCCACCGGGTCGCTGGTGAGCAGGGCGCGGACGGCGGGCTCGTCGGTCTCGTCGAGGACCCGCGCCGTCGGGGCGGTGGGGTGGGTGGGCGGCACCGGGGCGGTGGGGTGGGTGGGAGGCACCGGGGCGGTGGGGTGGGTGGGAGGCACCGGGGCGGTGGGGTGGGTGGTAGACACCGGGGCGGTGGGGTGGGTGGTAGACACCGTCGAGCGCAGCACCGGACCGGTCAGCCGACGGTGACGACGGGCGGACCGGACGGCGTCCCCTCGTCGACGGCCTGGCCGGCCAGCCGCATGGCCTCCTCGATGAGCGTCTCGACGATCTTGGACTCGGGGACGGTCTTGACGACCTCGCCCTTGACGAAGATCTGGCCCTTGCCGTTGCCCGACGCCACACCCAGGTCGGCCTCGCGGGCCTCACCGGGGCCGTTGACGACGCAGCCCATGACGGCCACCCGCAGCGGCACCTCCAGCCCGTCGAGCCCCGCGGTGACCTCGTCGGCCAGCGTGTAGACGTCGACCTGGGCGCGCCCGCAGGAGGGGCAGCTGACGATCTCCAGGCCGCGCTGGCGCAGGTTGAGCGACTCCAGGATCTGGTTGCCGACCTTGACCTCCTCGGCCGGCGGGGCGGAGAGGGAGACGCGGATGGTGTCGCCGATGCCCTGGCTCAGCAGCGCCCCGAAGGCGACGGCGGACTTGATGGTGCCCTGGAAGGCGGGGCCGGCCTCGGTGACGCCGAGGTGCAGCGGGTAGTCGCACTGCGCGGCCAGCTGCTCGTAGGCGCGCACCATGACCACCGGGTCGTTGTGCTTGACCGAGATCTTGATGTCGCGGAAGTCGTGCTCCTCGAACAGCGAGCACTCCCACAGCGCCGACTCGACCAGCGCCTCGGGGGTGGCCTTGCCGTACTTGGCCAGCAGTCGCTTGTCGAGCGACCCGGCGTTGACGCCGATCCGGATCGGGATACCGGCGCCCTTGGCCGCCCGGGCGATCTCGCCGACCTTGTCGTCGAACTTCTTGATGTTGCCGGGGTTGACCCGAACGGCAGCGCAGCCGGCGTCGATCGCGGCGAACACGTAGCGCGGCTGGAAGTGGATGTCGGCGATGACCGGGATCTGCGACTTCTTCGCGATGATCGGCAGCGCCTCGGCGTCGTCGGTGTCCGGGACGGCGACCCGCACGATCTGGCAGCCGGAGGCGGTGAGCTCGGCGATCTGCTGCAGCGTGGCGTTGATGTCGGCGGTCTTGGTCGTCGTCATCGACTGCACGCTGACCGGGTGGTCGCTGCCCACGCCGATGTCGCCGACCATAAGCTGGCGGGTCTTGCGCCGGGGCGCGAGGACGGGCGGGGGCGCAGCGGGCATGCCGAGACCGACGGGGATCGCCATGTCCGCCAGTATCCCCGCTTCCCGCAGGTCGGTGCGGAGGTGCGGGGTGTGACGCCTGGCGGGCCTACTGCAGGGTGATCGGGTTGACGATGTCGGCGATCAGCAGCAGGCCGGAGAGGACGACGAACAGGCCCGCGACGACGTAGGCGACCGGCATCAGCCGGGCGATGTCGAACGGGCCGGGGTCGGGCCGGCCGCGGAGCCGGGCGACGACCGCGCGCGCCTTCTCGTAGAGCGCGCCGGCGACGTGCCCGCCGTCGAGCGGGTAGATCGGCAGCAGGTTGAACAGGAACAGCACCAGGTTGATGCTCGCCAGCAGCTGCAGGAACGTGCTGACCTTCTCCAGCGTGGTGAGCTCCGGGATCGAGAACACCTCACCGGAGATGCGCCCGACGCCGACGACGCCGATCGGGCCGTTGGGGTCGCGCTCCTCTCCCAGGAACGCCGCGCGGAACAGCTGCGGGATGCGCTCGGGGATCTCGACCAGCCGCTCGACGGCGTTGGCGACGACGGTGCCGAAGTAGGCGGGGACGTCGGCGAGGTCCTGCCGCGCCAGCGCACCGCTCGGGGAGACGCCGAGGTAGCCGGCGGTCGTCGTCCCCTCGGTCGCGTCGGTCGGGTCGGCGTAGACGGTGTTGGCGATCGGCGTCACGGTGACCTGCTGCCGTGCGCCGTCCCGCTCGATGGTGAGGTCCAGCGGCTGCCCCGGGCTGGTGCGGATCGCCTCCTGCACCGTCGTCCAGCTGTCGTACGCGGTGGGGTCCAGGGGCTGCCCGTCGATGGCGACGATCGTGTCGCCGGGGCGCAGGCCGGCGGCCGCGGCGGGGCTCTGCTCGGGCAGCGCGCAGCCCGGCGTCCCGGCCTCGCAGGTCTGCCCGGCCGGGTCGACCGGCACCGTGCACGGGTCGGTGCCGGCGGGGGTCTGGGTGACGGCGGTGGCGGGCAGCACGCAGGCCGGGACGTCGCGCACCGTCGTCGTCAGCACGCTGGTGCCGACGACGGTCAGCAGCACCGTGAACAGCAGGACCGCCAGCACCAGGTTGTGGAAGGGGCCGGCGAACATGACGATGACCCGCTGCCACCAGGGCTTGGCGTAGAACACCCGGCCCTCGTCACCGGGGCGGACGTCGTCGAGCGCCGCGCCGCGGACCTCGGCGATGAACGAGCGCATCCGCGTGGCCCGCGTGCTCTCGTTCTCCTCTGCCGGCGGGATCATCCCGATGATGCGGATGTAGCCACCGAGCGGGACGGCCTTGACGCCGTACTCGGTCTCCCCGCGCGTGCGGGAGAAGACCGTCGGGCCGAAGCCGACCATGAACTGCGGCACCCGCATGCCGAACTTCCGGGCCCAGAAGAAGTGCCCGTACTCGTGGAAGGCGATCGAGAGCAGCAGGCCGGCCGCGAAGGCGACGATCCCGAGGACGGTCAGCAGCAACCCGCTCAGCTCAGCCTCCGGCGATCACGCTCCCGGCGTGCTGCCGGGCCCACCCCTCCGCCGCCAGGACGTCCTCGACGCGGGTGGGGGCGCCGAGGTCCGGCGCGTCGTCGAGGGTACGCGCGACGAGGTCGACGATGCCCCGGAACGGCAGCCGACCCGCCAGGAACGCCGCGACCGCCTCCTCGTTGGCGGCGTTGTAGACCGCCGGGGCGACGCCGCCCGCCTCGCCGGCGGCACGGGCCAGCGCGACCGCGGGGAACGCCTCGTCGTCCAGCGGGGCGAACTCCCAGGTGCTCGCCGTCGACCAGTCCAGTGCCGGCTGCACGTGCGGCAGCCGGTCGGGCCAGGCCAGGGCCAGCGCGATCGGCAGCCGCATGTCCGGCGGGCTGGCCTGGGCGAGGGTGGCGCCGTCGGCAAAGGTCACCATCGAGTGCACGATCGACTGCGGGTGCACGACCACGTCGATGTCGCCGAAGGGGACGCCGAAGAGCAGGTGCGCCTCGATGAGCTCCAGGCCCTTGTTGACCAGCGTCGCGGAGTTGATCGTCACGACCGGTCCCATCGCCCACGTCGGGTGCGCCAGCGCCTGCTCGACGGTGACGTCGGCCAGCTCGGCGGCGCTGCGGCCGCGGAAGGGCCCGCCGCTTGCGGTGAGCACCAGCCGGGCCACCTCGCCCCGGGCGCCGCCGCGCAGGCACTGCGCCAGCGCGGAGTGCTCGGAGTCGACCGGCACCAGCTGCCCGGGCGCGGCCGCGGCGGTGACCAGCTCGCCGCCGGCCACCAGCGACTCCTTGTTGGCCAGCGCCACGGTGCGCCCGGCCCGGAGCGCCGAGAGCGTGGGCCGCAGCCCGATGGACCCGGTGATGCCGTTGAGGACGACGTCGGCCGGGCGGGCGGCGAGCTCCTCGGCCGCCCGCGGACCGGCGAGGATCTCCGGCAGCGCGTACTCGCCCCTCGACCAGCCGCGCTGGGACGCGGCGGCGTAGAAGGCCAGCTGCAGGTCCTGGGCGGCCGTCGCCCGCGCCACGGCGACGGTGCGGACGCCGAGCGACAGCGCCTGCTCGGCCAGCCGCGCGACGTCCCCGCCGCCGGCCGCCAGCCCGGTGATCCGCAGCCGGTCCGGGTTCTGCTCGGCCACCGCGATCGCCTGCCGGCCGATCGACCCGGTGGAGCCCAGCACCGTCACCTCGCGCACGCCGTCCACGGGCGCATCCTCCCCGACCCCGGCACGCCGCCGGTCCCTCGGGGAGTGGGCCGGCTGCGGGCCTGGCAGGATGGCGGTGTGAGCGAGCAGACCCACCGCGAGCGGATCTCCGTGAACCACCCGGCAACCGAGCGGGTCAACCAGCCCGGCCGCGAGGAGGGCGTCGTCAGGGCCGGTGCCGCGCCGGTCGAGCACGAGCGCCCCGAGGACTGGGGCTGGCACGGCGAGACCGGCAGGTGGGGCCGCATCGGCGCCGTCATCGCGACGCTGTTCATCCTGGCCTACCTCTTCGGCAACCACGAGGGGCGCATCGAGGACCTCTGGGTCGTCGCGATCGCCGGCCTGATGATCCTGATCCTGCTGCTCGACTGGCGGCGCCGCCGCAACGCCTGGCGCGCCAAGTAGCCGCGCGCCCTCGAGAGGCCCGTCCCCTGCCGGGGGCGGGCCTCTCGTCGTCCAGAGGGGTGGCGGGTCGATCGCCGGGCGCGTCGCCTCGAGGAGCGGCACGGTCGTCGCGGCGCACGGGGAGCTACGGGACCCACCGGAGCCGGATGTCAGGTGTCGCCCTCGCACCCCCGACCACCGGGGTTCCTCTCGTGCAGGCGTGCCAGGAGTGACGGCTGGGTCCGCTGGGGCGGCGTTCGTCAGACATGGCCGACGATCCGTCTGATCTTGGTGACTGTCAGCTACACCTCCGGCGGCTCACAGTCGATAGACAGTGCGAGAGAAGTCCGGAGCACCCGGACTCCTGACCGACCGGAGAGCCGACGATGTCCCGCACCACCACCCGCGCCGCAGCCCTGACCGGACTGACCGCCACCACCGTGGCCACCGGTCTGCTGCTCGCCCCCGCCGCGTTCGCCGCGCCGAGCGCCCCGGTCGTGGCGCCGTCCGCGGTCGCGGCGGGCGAGGACTTCACCGTCTCGGGCGAGGGCTGCCTGCCCGAGTCCGACCCGCTGAACCCCACGGCCGTCGAGCTGTTCATCGAGGACGGCACCGAGTCCGGCTACTGGGACTACGTCGAGCCGGCCGCAGACGGGAGCTGGTCGGCCACCCTGTCCTTCCTCGAGGGGACGACGCCGAAGGACTACGTCATCGAGACCGCGTGCCTGGACTACCTGAACGAGGCCCCGCGGTTCGTGTACCCGAACACCAGCGTGACCCTGAAGGGCGCCCCCGCGTCCACGCCGCCCACCCCGACCGAGACTCCCACCACCGAGGCGCCGAAGAGCACGCCGGCCGGCGAGATCCGTGGCACCCAGGCCAACACCAAGGGCGTCGCGAGCCCGGATGGCGGCTCGGCCACCGGTGACAGCGCGGCCCCGGGCCGCAAGGTCGTCAAGGTCCTCACCGGCTTCAAGCCCGGCGAGGTCGTCACGGTGACCCTGCACTCGACCCCGCAGACCATGGGCACGTTCACCGCCGACCGGAACGGCACCGTGACGGTCTCCTTCACCGTCCCGGCCGGCACCCCGACCGGCGACCACACCCTGGTCTACGAGGGGAGCATGGGCACCTACTTCCAGGAGTCCTTCTCCGTGACCGCGGCCGCGGCGACCTCCAACGCGTCCTCCTCGAGCCTGGCCTACACCGGCGCCGACGTCGCCCTCCCGCTGGGCCTGGGCGTGGGTGCCCTCGCGCTCGGCGGCGGCCTGGTGTTCGCCGCCCGCCGCCGGTCCGCGGAGGGCTCGCAGGCCTGAGCGTGACCGCACCGCACGACCCCGACGCCGGCCAGGGCTCCCCTGGCCGGCGTCGGCCGTCCCCGGGACGGCGAGGCCGGACACGAGTCCTCCTCGCCGTCCTGGTCCTGGTGGTCCTCGCCGTCGGCGTCGACGTCGCGCTGCTCGCCGGCCGCGTCGGCGAGGTCGCCGTGGACCTCTCCCCCGACGACTCCGACGGCCGCACGTGGGTCCTCGTGGGCCTGGACTCGCGGGACCACCTGCCCGCCGGCGCCGACCCCGCCGTCTTCGGCACGCCCGAGGCCGTCCCCGGCACCCGGGCCGACGTGGTGCTCGTGGTCCACCAGACCGACGCCGGGACCACGGTCCTGTCGGTGCCCCGGGACCTGCTGGTGCTCCGGGACCAGCGGCGGACCCGGCTGACCCTCACGTGGCGGGACGGTCCCCGAGCGACGGTCGACGCCCTCTGCTCCATCGGCATCGACGCCGACCACCTGGTCGCGGTCGACTTCGCGGGGTTCGCCCAGGTCGTCGATGCAGCCGGCGGGCTCACGGTGGACGTGCCGGTCCCGGTACGCGACCCGGGCGCCGGGTTGGACCTGCCGCGCGCCGGCGTCCAGCACGTCGACGGGCGCACCGCGCTGGCCCTGGTCCGCTCCCGGCACCCGCAGCACCTGGTCGACGGGACGTGGACGCCGGTGCCGATGGACCCGGACGGACGGGCGTCGGCCGCGGGCACGGTGCTCGGTGCGCTGGTGGACGCCGTCCGCGGATCGGTCGTCCGGCCCTTGCGGCTGCAGACCGTGGGGTGGGCGACCACCGGGGCACTCAGTGTCGACCCGGGGACCTCCGTGACCGATCTCGCCGCGCTCGCCGGCGCGGACCTGTCGACGGTCGAGGTGGTGCCGAGCGACCTCCGGGACGGCGCCGTCCCGGTGGCTCTGCCCACCGCCGGCACGCGCGCCGCGATCGAGGCCGCCGGGCTGTCGTGCCGGTGAGGGTCAGCTGACGCCGACGCCGATCGCCAGCCCGACCGCGTAGGTGACACCGGCCGCGACCGCGCCGAAGAGCAGCTGCCGCAGGGCGGCGTACCACCAGGGCCGAGGCGTGAAGCGGGACGACAGCGCGCCGGCCACGGCCAGGCCCACCGCCCCGCACACCAGGGCTGCGGCGAGCACGGAGAAGCCGAGCAGGTAGGGCAGCAGCGGGATCACCGCGCCGGTGGCGAAGGTCAGGAACGACGAGACCGCCGCCGTCCACGGCGAGGGTTTGTCGGCCGGGTTGAGCCCCAGCTCGGCGACGACGTGCAGCCGCAGCGCGGTGTCGGGGTCGCGGTGCAGCTGGACGGCGACCTGCCGGGCGAGGTCCTCGTCCACGCCGCGGACCCGCATCATCTGCACCAGCTCGGCGAGCTCGCCGCCCGGGTTGCGCTCGAGCTCGCGGCGCTCCTTCTCCACCTCGAGGTCGAGCTGCTCGTTCTGCGTCCGCACCGAGGTGTACTCGCCCAGCGCCATGGAGATGGCGCCGGCGACCAGGCTGGCCACGCCGGAGAGCACGATCGCGCGGGAGGACGCTCCCCCGCCGCCGACCCCGGCCACCAGCGCGGTGTTGGTCACCAGCCCGTCCATCGCCCCGAAGACCGCGGCCCGCAGCCAGCCGCCGGAGACGTCGGCGTGGCTGTGCTCGTGCGCCTCGGCCGGCGGGGCCTCCGAACTCACGCGTCGGCCTCGGCGCCCAGCTCCACGGGCGGCTCGAGGGACGGCGTGGGCAGCGCGACGCTCGGGACGCCCTCCACCCGGTCGGCCGCGGCCAGCTGCCCGCAGGCGCCGTCGATGTCCTGGCCCCGGGTGTCGCGGACCGTCGTCGGCACGCCGTGCGCGCGCAGCCGGGCGACGAACTCGCGCTGCGCGGGCAGCGGGCTGGCGTCCCAGCGGCTGCCCGGCGTGGGGTTGAGCGGGATGAGGTTGACGTGCGCCCGGCGGTCGGCGAGCAGCCGGCCGAGCAGGTCGGCGCGCTCGGGCTGGTCGTTCACGTCGCGGATGAGCGCGTACTCCACGGAGTAGCGGCGGCCGGTGCGCGCGGCGTACGCGTCGGCGGCGTCGACGACGTCGGCCACCTTCCACCGCGTGTTGATCGGCACCAGGCTGTCGCGCAGCTCGTCGTCGGGCGCGTGCAGGCTGACCGCGAGGGTGACGTGCAGCCCCTCCTCGGTGAGCCGCCGGATCGCCGGGACGACGCCGACGGTGGAGACCGTCACCGAGCGCTGGGACAGGCCCAGCCCGTGCGGCGCCGGCGTCACCAGGGCGTCGAGGGTCTTGCGCACGCGCGCGTAGTTGGCCAGCGGCTCCCCCATGCCCATGAAGACCACGTTGGACAGCCGGCCGGGCCCGCCGGGGACCTCGCCGTCCGCCATGGCCGCGGCCGCCGCGACCGCCTGGCCGATGATCTCGGCGGCCGAGAGGTTGCGGGTCAGCCCGTTCTGGCCGGTCGCGCAGAAGGGGCAGGCCATGCCACAGCCGGCCTGGCTGGAGATGCAGACGGTGGCGCGGTCGGGGTAGCGCATGAGCACGCTCTCGACCAGCGCGCCGTCGTGCAGCCGCCACAGCGTCTTGCGGGTGCGGCCCCCGTCGGCGCTCAGCGTCCGCACCGGCGTGAGCAGCCCGGGCAGCAGCGCGCCGGTCAGCTCCTCGCGGACCGCGGCCGGCAGGTCGGTCATCCGCGCCGGGTCGGTGACGCCCCGGTAGAAGTGCCGGGCGAGCTGGTCGGCCCGGAACGCCGGCTGGCCGAGCTCGGTGACCGCGGCACGGGCCTGCTCGCGGGTGAGGTCGGCGAGGTGGCGCGGCGGCTTCCCCCGGCGCGGGGCGTCGAACACGAGAGGGAGGGCAGTCATGGCGTCGTCCATGGTCCCACCCCTCGGCGCCTGCCGGGCCGGCCTGCGGGTGAGATCACCCTCCTGGCGGCCCGGTCGTCTCCGTAGGCGTCGGGAGCTGCGGAGGCTCGGGCAGCGGCGACGGATCGGTGTCTTCCTCGGGGGCCCCCTCCTCCTCCGGGTCGTCCGGGTCCTCGGTGGACGGCGGAGTCGTCGGGTCGGGCTCGGGTGTCGTCGTGGGCTCCGGTGTGCCGGACCCGTCGCCCTCCGTCACGTCGTCCGAGGTGTCGTCCGCCGTCTCGTCGGCGCCGGTCCCCCCCGTCGTGTCCACGATCGGCGTCCCGATGACCGAGGTGCGGTCCGGGGCGGGCTCGGGATCCTCGAGTCCCGGAGGAGGGACGGGCGCGCCCGTCGCCCCCTGGACGGGGACCGGCACGGCGGGCGCCGGGGTCTCGGTGGCACGCGGGGGTGCCGGGACGGTGACACGGGGCGGCACCCCGCTGGCGTGGGCGGACCGCGGGGCCGCTGGAGCGGCAGCGGGCGGAGGCGTCGTCACCGTCGTCGCGGGCGGGGTGGCCGGCGCGGGGACCGGCGTCGGTCGGGGGGTGGCGCGGCCGGGCATCGCCGGGGCGGAGGTAGCCGGGGCGGCGACGTCCGCGGCGGGGACCGGGGTGTCGCTCCGGGCGGCCAGCAGCGACGCCGCGGCGACGGCCCCGGCGACCAGCAGGCCGGCCGCCACGGAGAGCGCGCGGCGACGCGACGGGGGGCGGCTGCCGACGACGACGCGGACGGGCGGGGGCTGCGGGAGAGCTCCGGGCTCGAACAGCTCCGCAGGCTCGGCATCCGCGGTGGCGGGTCCGGTGGGCGTTCCGTCGGGATCCGCGGTGAGGAGGTCGTCGACACGGACCACCGGCGGCTCGAGGTCCGGTTCGGGGGCGGCCTGCGCCTCCGCGTCCGGCTCAGGCGCGACGTCCGGCGCGGGCGCGGCGTCCGGCTCGGGCACGGGGTCCGGCGCGGGCGCGGCGTCCGGCTCGGGCACGGGGTCCGGCGCGGGCGCGACGTCCGGCGCGGGCGCGGCGTCCGGCTCGGGCACGGGGTCCGGCGCTGGGACGGTGTCCGGCTCCGACAGCTCGTTCGACTCCGCCGCGACCAGCTCGGGCTCGGGGTCCGGCTCGGGGGCGGTCTCCTCGACGGACGTCGCCCCGTCGGTCCCGTCGCCCAGCCACTCGGGCAGCCAGGCGTCGTCCCACTCGGCCGGATCGGGGGTCTCGTCGGGACGGCCGGGATCGGCCGGGACGGTCGACTCGTCGACGTCGTCCGGATGACTGGAGCCCATGGCCTCCCCTGCCTCGCCGGGTGCGGTGCCGTCTCCCTGTCATCGGCAGCCGGAGGCCGGGACGGCACCGTACGTGCCGTGGTCTCGGCAGGTGAGCCGCGCCACGGCCTGCGAAGCTCCACCGCATGAGCCGGCTCGCCGACGTGGACCTGACCCTGCGGCTGTCCAAGGCAGAGGAGGAGAAGCAGCTCAAGGCCGCGCAGAAGCGGCTGGTGCACCTGCGTCTGCTCCTGGGTGGACAGATCGGCCCGGGCGAGATCGGGCCGCCCCTGCTGGTGCTGTTCGAGGGCTGGGACGCCTCGGGCAAGGGCGGCGCGATCAAACGCCTGGTCGAGCGGCTCGACCCCCGGCACGTGCGGGTCGCCCAGTTCGCCGCGCCCACCCATGACGAGAAGCGCCACCACTTCCTGTGGCGCTTCTGGCCGGTCCTTCCCGGCTGGGGCGGGATGGCCGTGCTCGACCGCACCTGGTACGGGCGGGTGCTGGTGGAGCGGGTCGAGGGCTTCACGGTCGAGGAGGCGTGGCGCCGCGCCTACGGCGAGATCGTCGACCTGGAGTCCAGCCTCGCCGACGAGGGCACGGTGATCGTCAAGTTCTGGATGCACCTGTCGCCCGAGGAACAGCTGCGCCGCTTCGAGTCCCGCCGCGAGGACCCCTACCGCGCCTGGAAGCTCACCGACGAGGACTGGCGCAACCGCGAGAAGCGCCCGGCCTACGAGGCGGCGGTCGAGGAGATGCTGGAGCGGACCGACACCGCGGCAGCCCCCTGGCACGTGGTCGCCGGGGAGGACAAGCGGTGGGCTCGGGTGGCGGTGGTCCGCACGGTCTGCGAGGCCGTGGAGGCGGCCCTGCGCGCCCGGGGCCTCGACCCGGACCCGCCGCTCACGTGAGGCCGAGCCGGGCGTGCTGCCGGATCCAGGCGTGCATGGCGATGCCCGCTGCCACGCCGGCGTTGATCGACCGCGTGGAGCCGAACTGGGCGATGGAGACGGTGGTCGAGGCGGCCGCGCGGGCCTCCGGCGTCAGCCCCGGTCCCTCCTGACCGAAGAGCAGCACGCATCGCTCAGGCAGGTCGGCGGTCTCCAGCGGGACGGCGCCCGGTCCGTTGTCGACGGCGACGAGCGGGAGCTCCTCGCGCGCGGCGTGGGCCGCCAGCGCGCCGACGTCCGCGTGGTGGCGCAGGTGCTGGTAGCGGTCGGTGACCATCGCTCCCCGACGGTTCCAGCGACGGCGGCCGACGACGTGCACCTCGGCGGCCAGGAAGGCGTTCGCCGTGCGCACCACCGTCCCGATGTTGAGGTCGTGGCCGAAGTTCTCGATCGCGACGTGGAACGGGTGCCGGCGGGCGTCGAGGTCGGCGACGACGGCCTCGACGGTCCAGTAGCGGTAGCGGTCGGCGACGTTGCGCCGGTCGCCGTGCGCGAGCAGCTCGGGGTCGTAGCGCGGGTCCTCGGGCCACGGTCCCGGCCAGGGGCCGACCCCGACCGTCGTCCCCCACTCCGTCGGGCCCGCCTCGCCGTCCACGCGGCCGATCGTCTCCCACGCCCCGGGTTCCCGTGCGCTCCGGGCAGGATCGGCGGACGTGACCGCCGGCGCCCTCGTTCACTGACCGAGCCCGCGGCCTAGCGGGCGGCGCTCGACGCCGGGGCGCTGTTCCCGCCGTCCCTCGCCGAGCAGGGGTTCGTGCACCTCTCCACGCCGGAGCAGGTGCACCTGCCGGCCGGGCGGCTGTTCCCCGGACGGCGGGACCTCGTGCTGCCCGTCGTCGACCCCGCGCGGCTGGCCGACCCGGTGCGCTGGGCCCCCGGCGTGCCCGGGGACCCACCCGACGTGCGCTTCCCGCACCTCCATGGTCCGCTGCCGACCAGCGCCGTCGTCGCCGTCGTGCCGTACCGGCCGCCCGCCGACCCGGTCCTCCCCCGGCCGGACGACGCGCTGGGCCGGGCGCTGGCGCTGTCCCTGTCGCTGCGCACCCGGCGGGCCGCCGAGGTGCGCGACGTCCCGGGTGGGATCGCCGTGCTCGACCCGCGCTTCCGGTACTCCCGGGACGACAACCGGCTGGTGCTCACGGTCCCGCCGGACGCCGGCACGGTCGCGCGGACGGCGGCCGAGGTCGCCGCCGACGCGGGCTGGCCGCACCTGGCGGCCACGCTGACCGGGCCCGGTGCGGACGACGTGGCGCGGGAGCTCGCCGGCCGCGGGTGGCGGGCCGAGGAACTGCTGGTGATGGCCCGCCCCGCCACCCCCGCGCCGCCCGGGCGCCGCGCCGAGCCGGTCGACCAGCGGGAGGTGCACGAGAGCTCTGGGAGCGCTCGTGGCGGCGCGACCTGCCGCCGTCCGAGGCGGCGCTGGACGAGCTGGTGGCCCAGCTCATCGGGCGGGAGCACCGCAACGCCCGTCCTGGCCGCGGCACTGAACCGCGCCGCCGACCGCGGTTGCGACCTCGTGGTGCTGGAGGCCGACGCCATCGACTGGCCGCGGCACTGGTACGCCCGGCGCGGCTTCGAGCCCGTGGGGTCGGTCCGGGAGGTGTCGGCACCCCGCGCTCAGGCGGGCGCGACGACCGACAGCAGCAGGTAGGCGACGGCGGCGGAGGGCAGCAGCGAGTCCAGCCGGTCCATGATGCCGCCGTGGCCGGGCAGCAGCTGCCCCATGTCCTTGATGCCGAGGTCGCGCTTGATCAGCGACTCGCCGAGGTCGCCGGCGGTCGCGCTGACGGCCAGGGCGACGCCGAAGAGCACCCCGCCCCACCACGGCCCGCCGAGGGCCAGGGTCACGATCGGGGTGGCGACCAGCACGCAGGCGACGACCGAGCCGGCCATCCCCTCCCAGGACTTCTTGGGGCTGACCGACGGCGCCATCGGGTGCTTCCCGAACAGCACGCCCGCGGCGAAGCCGCCGACGTCGTTGCCGACCACGGTGGCGATGAAGGCCAGCACCCGCGCCGCGCCGTCCTCCGGGACGAGCAGCAGGACGGCGAACCCGGCGAGCAGCGGGACGTACAGCGCCACCAGGACGCCGGCCGAGGCGTCCCGCAGGTAGCCGTCGGGGCCCTCGGCGAGTCGCCACAGCAGGACGGCCAGGACGGTGAGCAGGAACGCCACGACCAGCCCCGATGCGCCCCGCGTCCAGGCCAGCGCGATCATCGCGACCGTGCCCACGAGGAGCGGCACCAGCGGGGCCCGCGCGCTCCCCGCACGCAGCGCCCGGGTGAGCTCGACGACGCCGGTGAGGATGGCCGCGCCGAGCACCAGCAGGAACGCCGGGCGGTAGACCAGCAGGGGGAGCAGGATGGCCGCGCCCAGAGCGGCACCGACCCCGATGGCCGCCACCATGTCCCGCCCGGCCCGCCCGGACTTCTTCGTGGGCGCGTGCACCAGGTCCGGGCCTACGGACTCGGTCGTCGAGACGGGGACCTCGACCTGCGTCGTCCTCGGCTCGCGCGGCGACGGCTCAGCGGTCGCCGGCTCCTGCACGGGCAGCGGCGCCATCCGCAGGTCGGTGACCGCCCGCGGCGGCAGCGGCGGCGGTGGCGGGGCCGGACGCCGGCCGACGGTCGGGATCGGCCCGGTGTCGGGGTCGGGGGTCATGTGCGGGGTCCGGTCGGGTCAGACCTCGAGCAGCTCGGACTCCTTGTTCTTGACCGCCTCGTCGATGCCGTGCACGTGCTTGGCGGTCAGGTCGTCGAGCTCCTTCTCCGCGCGGCGCACGTCGTCCTCGCCGGCCTCGCCGTCCTTGGCGATGCGGTCGAGCTCCTCCTTGGCGCGGCGGCGGACGTTGCGGATGGCGACCTTGGCGTCCTCGCCCTTGGCGCGGGCCTGCTTGACCAGGTCGCGGCGGCGCTCCTCGGTCAGCTGCGGGAACACCACGCGGATGATCTGGCCGTCGTTGGTGGGGTTGACGCCGAGGTCGCTGTCGCGGATGGCCTTCTCGATGGCCGACAGCTGGCCGGTGTCGTAGGGCTTGATCACCGCCATGCGCGCCTCGGGGACGGTGATCGACGACATCTGCGGCACGGGCGTCGGCGCGCCGTAGTAGTCGACCAGGACCTTGTTGAACATCGACGGGGCGGCCCGCCCGGTGCGCACCGAGCCGAGGTCCTCCCGCGCGACCGACAGGGCCTTGTCCATCCGCTCCTCGGCGTCGAGCAGGGTGTCGTCGATCACGGGTCTCTCCTCCTGGTGCGGCGGAGCGCTCCGCCGCGGGTGCGGGTCTGCGGGCTGGCGGCGGCGTTCAGGCCGGGTCGCTGATCAGCGTTCCGATCCTCTCACCTGCCACCGCTCGGGCGATGTTCCCCGGCTCCAGCAGGTTGAACACGACGATCGGCATGCTGTTGTCCATGCACAGGCTGATGGCCGTCGCGTCGGCGACCTTCAGCTGCTTGGCCAGCACGGTGCCGTAGTCGAGGTCCTCGTACATGACCGCGTGGGAGTTGGTGCGGGGGTCGTCGTCGTAGACGCCGTCCACCCCGTTCTTGGCCATGAGCAGCACCTGGCAGCCGATCTCCAGGGCGCGCTGGGCCGCCACCGTGTCGGTGGAGAAGTAGGGCATGCCGGCACCGGCGCCGAAGATCACCAGCCGGCCCTTCTCCATGTGCCGCACGGCCTTGCGTGGGATGTAGGGCTCGGCGACCTGGCCCATCGTGATCGCGGTCTGCACCCGCGTCTCCAGGCCGACCTGCTCGCAGAACGCCTGGAGGGCCAGCGCGTTCATCACGGTGCCGAGCATGCCCATGTAGTCGGCGTGCCGGCGGTCCATGCCGGCCTCGGCCAGCTCGGCCCCGCGGAAGAAGTTGCCACCGCCGACCACGACGGCGACCTGGGTGCCGCCGTGCACGACCTCGGCGAGCTGCGACGCGATGCTGTGCACGATGCCGCCGTCGACACCGACGCTGCCGCCGCCGAAGGCCTCGCCCGAGAGCTTGAGGAGGACCCGCTTGTAGCCGCCGCCGTCGGCGGGCTGGAAGGCGGTGGGTGCGGACAGGGGCGCGGTGTGCTGCGGCGCGGCGGTGTCGGTCAACGGTTCTTCCCTCGCTCGGCGTCGTTCCCCGCATCCTGCCGCACCGGGGGTGCGGCAGCTTGCGGGCAGGGGTCCCTCGCACCGGTCCCCGGACACCGAAGGACCCCGCTGCCCCCCACGCCTCGCAAGCTCGGCGCGGGCCCCTGCAGCGGGGCCGATCGGGGGCGCGGGGTCCTTCTCCGCTGCTGTTACGCCTGGCCGACCTCGAAGCGGGCGAACCGCTCCACGGTCAGGCCGGCCTCGTCGACGATCTGCTTGACCGTGCGCTTGGGCTCGGTGATCGACGGCTGCTCGAGGAGGACGAAGTCCTTGTAGTAGGCGTTGACCCGACCCTCGACGATCCTGGTGATCGCCTGCTCGGGCTTGCCCTCCTCCTTGGCGGTCTGCTCGGCGACGCGGCGCTCGGTCTCGACCGCCTCGGCCGGGACCTCGTCGCGGGACAGGTACCGCGGGCGGGCCGCGGCGATGTGCATCGCCAGGCTGCGTGCGGCGTCCTCGCTGCCGCCGCTGTACTGCACCGCGACACCGATCGCCGGGGGCAGGTCGGTGGCCCGCTTGTGCAGGTAGGTGGCGGTCTGACCGTCGAAGGCGACGAACTTCGACAGCACCAGCTTCTCGCCGATGCGGGCCGACTCGGCCTCGACCAGCGAGGCGACGGTCTGCCCGTCGACCTCGGTGGCCAGCAGCGCGTCGGCGTCGGCCGGCTTCTGCTGGAGGGCGATGTCGAGCAGGCGGTCGGCCAGGGAGACGAAGTCGGCGTTCTTGGCGACGAAGTCGGTCTCGCAGTCGAGCTCGAGCAGCGCGCCGCCCTTGCTGACGACGACGCCGTTGGTCGTGGAGCGCTCCAGGCGCTTGCCGACGTCCTTGGCGCCCTTGATGCGCAGCAGCTCGACGGCCTTGTCGTAGTCGCCCTCGGCCTCGGTGAGCGCCTTCTTGCAGTCCATCATGCCGGCGCCGGTGGCGTCGCGGAGACGCTTGACGTCGGCCGCGGTGAAGTCAGCCATGCCTCAATTCCTTCTGGTGATGGGTCCGGCCCCGCTGCAGGGGCCCGCCGCGAGCCTGCGAGTGGCGGGGGGGCAGCGGGGTCCTTACGCGTTCTGGGCGCCCTGGGTGCCGGTGGTCGTGTCGCCGGTCGCGGGCACGCCCTCGACGGGGGCGACCTCGGACGCGGTCACGGCCGGGGGCTCGGCCGGGGTCTCCGGCAGCGGGGTGGCCTCGGCGTCGGCAGGGGCATCGGTGGTGGCGGCGTCGCCCTGCTGGCCGGTGAGCAGCTCGCGCTCCCAGTCGGCCAGCGGCTCGTCGCCACCGATCGCCGGCTGGCCGCCGTCCTCGCGGCCGGCGTTGGCCTGCGCGGCCGAGCGGGCCATGAGGCCGTCGGCCACGGCGTCGGCGATCACGCGGGTCAGCAGGGCGGCGCTGCGGATGGCGTCGTCGTTGCCCGGGATCTTGTAGTCGACCTCGTCGGGGTCGCAGTTGGTGTCGAGGATCGCGACGACCGGGATGTTGAGCTTGCGGGCCTCGCCGACGGCGATGTGCTCCTTCTTGGTGTCCACGATCCAGACGGCGCTGGGCACCTTCTGCATGTCGCGGATACCGCCGAGGCTGCGCTCCAGCTTGGCCTTCTCGCGCGTGAGGCCCAGCTGCTCCTTCTTGGACAGGCTGACCAGCACGCCGGTCTGCTCCATGTCCTCGAGCTCCTTGAGCCGCTGCAGCCGCTTGTGGACGGTCGAGAAGTTGGTGAGCATGCCGCCCAGCCAGCGCTGGTTGACGTAGGGCATGCCGACGCGCTGCGCCTGCTCGGCGATGACCTCCTGCGCCTGGCGCTTCGTGCCGACGAACAGGATCGTGCCGCCGTGCGCGACCGTCTGCTTGACGAACTCGTAGGCGTTGTCGATGTACCCGAGCGTCTGCTGCAGGTCGATGATGTAGATGCCGTTGCGCTCGGTGAAGATGAACCGCTTCATCTTCGGGTTCCAGCGACGGGTCTGGTGCCCGAAGTGGACGCCGCTGTCGAGCAGCTGCTTCATGCTGACGACTGCCATGGCCGCAGCCTCTCTGTGCTCTGCGCGCGGCCACGCGGGGCCGCGCTCCTCGGTTGTCGCGGGCACCGGGTGGCGCTCCGCCCTGGCGTCCGGGCCGCCACGACCCCGCGGACGGGGACCGAAGGTGGCGACCGTCCCGCTGCTGCCAGCGGGGAGGAGGACGCGCGAAGTCGACCCGCCACAGACGGGTCGCGAGGCCGAGCATACGCCCCGCCGCCGGCGGCCCTCCCCAGCGCCCGAGGCCGTCCACAGCCCGCGGCAGGTCGCCGCGCCCGCCGTCGCGCAGGGTCACGCTCCCCGGGTGCGCCGCCCGCTGCTCGCCGTCCTGCTGCTGGTCCCGCTGCTGCTGCCGGTCGGGGGAGCTGTCGCCGCGCCCGCCGAGGTCCCGGCCGGCCTGTGGTCGCGGCCCGTGGACGGTGCGGTGACCCGCCCGTTCGACCCGCCGCCGGACCGGTTCGGAGCCGGTCACCGCGGTGCCGACCTCGCCGGGGCGCCGGGGTCGCCGGTGCGCGCCGCCGGGGACGGCGTCGTCGTCTTCGCCGGGATGGTGGCCGGGCGGCCGGTGATCAGCGTCGACCACGCCGGCGGCCTGCGGACGACGTACGAGCCCGTCGACGCCTCCGTCGGCGCCGGGGAACCGGTCGCCCGCGGCGCGGTGCTCGGGACGCTGGCCGCCGGTCACGCCGGCTGCCCGGTCGCGGCCTGCCTGCACTGGGGGTTGCGGCGCGGGGACGTCTACCTCGACCCGCTGTCGCTGCTGGAGCCGCCCGAGGTGCGGCTGCTGCCCATGGGGTGACCGCGCGCCGTCAGGCCCGGGTCGGGGTCGCGGTGAGCACCTCGCGGAAGTGCTCCACGGTGGGGAACGGGTCGTAGAAGGAGTGCAGCAGCTCCCGCCAGCGCTGGTAGGCGGCCGAGCCGCGGAAGCCCTCGGTGTGGTCCTCGAGTCGCTCCCACTCGACGAGCAGGAGGTAGGTGCCCGGCCGCTCGAGGCAGCGCGACAGCGAGAGCCGCCGGAAGCCGGGGCTGGCCGCGATCAGCTCCCGGGCCTCGGCGAAGGCGGCCTCGAAGGCCTGCTCCAGGCCCGGCCGGACGGGCAGCAGGGCGTGCTCGAGGACCACCGCTCAGGCGATGTCGGCGAGCTTGGTGCGCAGCTGCAGCACCGCCTTCGTGTGCAGCTGGCAGATGCGGCTCTCGGTCACGCCGAGGACGCGGCCGATGTCGGCCAGCGTCAGGCCCTCGAAGTAGTAGAGGCTGACGACGACCTTCTCGCGCTCGGGCAGCTGCTCGACCGCGCGGGCCAGCAGCTGCCGCGCCTCGCTGTGCTCGGCCATGGCCTGAGGGTCCAGCGCGCTGGTGTCCTGCAGGGTGTCGACCAGCCGGGGGGCGCCACCCTCGTCGTCGGAGAGCAGCTCGTCGAGCGCGACCACGTTGACCAGGGACAGCTGGCCGAGGAACTTGCGGACCTCCTCGACGTCCATGTCCATCTCGGCGGCCACCTCCTCCTCGGTGGGGCTGCGCTGCAGCCGGCTCTCGAGGGCGGCCACCGTGCGCTCGAACTGCCGGGCCTTCATCCGCACCGACCGCGGGATCCAGTCGGTGCTGCGCAGCTCGTCGATGATCGCGCCGCGGATGCGGGCCATCGCGTAGCTCTCGAACTTGACCTCGCGCGAGGGCTGGTAGCGGGTGATCGCGTCGATGAGGCCGAAGGTGCCGTAGGACACCAGGTCGGCCTGCTCGACGTGCGCGGGCAGGCCGCTGCCGACGCGGCCGGCGACGAACTTCACCAGCGGCGCGTAGTGCAGGATCAGCCGGTCGCGCAGCTCGGGCGCCCGTTCGGCGACGTAGGCGGCCCACAGCTCGGCCAGCGCGGCGTCGGCGGCGTCCGGGGTCTGGTGGAGCCGGTGGATGGCGGCCTCGGTCACGGTCTGCGCTCCCGATCGTCGGAGGCCCCTGACGGGAGGCCTCGGGGTGGCACGGTGGTGGTACGCGATCCGGTGGCGCGCACGTCAACTGTCTCATCCACGGGCGGCTGTCCTCTCAGGCGCGCGGGTGTGCCTGCGCGTGGACGGCGCGCAGCCGCTCGACGGTGACGTGCGTGTAGATCTGGGTGGTCGCGAGGCTGGCGTGGCCGAGCAGCTCCTGCACCGAGCGCAGGTCGGCACCGCCCTCCAGCACGTGGGTGGCCGCGGAGTGCCGCAGGCCGTGCGGGCCGATGTCGGGGGCGCCCGGCGCGGCGGCGACCGCGGCGTGGACGGTGCGGCGGACCTCGCGGGCGTCGAGCCGGCCGCCCCGCAGACCGAGCAGCAGCGCCGGGCCGGAGCGCTCGGTCGCGAGGGCGGGCCGGCCGCGGGTGAGCCAGGCGTCGAGCGCCCGCTCGGCCGGCGCGCCGTAGGGGACGCTGCGCTCTTTGCGGCCCTTGCCGAGCACGCGCAGCAGACGGCGGCCCCGGTCGACGTCGTCGACGTCGAGCCCGACCAGTTCGCTGACCCGCACGCCGCTGGCGTAGAGCAGCTCGAGCACCACCGCGTCGCGCAGTCCGGCCGGTTCGTCGGCCCCGGCCGCGGACTCGACGACCACCCGGGCCTGGTCGGGGGCGAGCACGTCGGGCAGCGTGCGCTGCGCCTTGGGGCTGACCAGCCGGAGGCCGACGTCCTCGGCGGTGAGGCCGGCCCGGCGCAGCCAGGCGGTGAACGACCGGGCGGCCGCGGCGCGGCGGGCGGTGGTCGCCCGGCCGGCACCGCGGGTGCGGCCCTGGGCCAGCCAGCTGCGCAGCGTGGCCAGGTCCAGGTCGTCGACCCGCGTGCCGCCGCGGCGGACCAGGTGGTCGAGCAGCCAGACCGCGTCGCTGACGTAGCCGCGCACGGTGTGCTCCGAGAGGTCCCGCTGCGTGCGCAGGTGTTCCTCGTAGCCGGCCAGCGCCTCCGCCAGCGCCGTGGGCAGCGCCGAGCGGGCGTCGGCGGTGCGGGCGGTCACCCCAAGACGGTCGGTCGGCCCGGGCCCGGGGTCAAGCCGAAGCGCCCACCACGCGGGGGCTCACACCGCCTCCTCCCCTGCCGTCACCCCCGCCCCTCGCCGGTCCGCCCCGGCCGGGCCAGGCGCCACCCGGCGTCGGTCACCTCGACGAGGTCGGCGAGCTCCAGCGCGGGCAGCACCCGGAGCACGTCGAGGACGTCGCAACCGGCCACCCGGGCCAGCCGCTCGGGGCTGACGCCGTTGCGGACGGGACAGGCGTCGAGCACGCGCACCGCCAGGTCGGAGAGCTCGTCGCGGGGACCGCTGGGCCGCTCCGGCGGGTCGGCGAGGTCCTCCCCCAGCCGGCCGACCAGCTCGACCACCTGGGCGGCGTTCGTGACGAGGACCGCAGCCAGCTCGGCCTCGCGCAGCAGCTCGTGGCAGCCCACGCTCATGGCCGAGGTGACCGGGCCGGGGACGACCATCACCTGCCGGCCCAGCCGGTGCGCCCGCCGCGCGGTCGCCTGCGCACCGGAGCGGGCCGCCGCCTCGACGACCACGGTGCCCCGGGTCAGCGCGGCGATCAGCCGGTTGCGGACGAGGAAGCGGTGCTTGTGCGGCGCGGCTCCGGGTGGCCACTCGCTGACCAAGAGGCCGGACTCGGCGATGCGGTGGAACAGCGCCCCGTGCGCGGCCGGGTAGGGCCGGTCGACGCCGCAGGCGAGCACCGCGACCGTGGCGGCGTCCGCGGCCAGCGCACCCCGGTGTGCCGCCGCGTCGATGCCGAAGGCCCCGCCGGAGACCACCGTCCAGCCGCGCTCCCCCAGCTGGTGGCCGAGCTCGCCGGCGACGTGCTCGCCGTAGGCGGTCGACGCCCGGGCACCGACGAGCGCCACCGACCGGTCGGCCAGCTCGTCGAGCCGGGCGGCTCCCCGGATCCACAGGGCCAGCGGCGGCACCGGAGCGGTCGTGCGCGGCGAGTGGTGCCGCGGGTCGTCGGGCTCCTCGCCGGTGGCCAGCGTGAGGCAGTGCAGCAGGTGCGCCGGCCACTCGTCGTCCTCGGGCACCACCAGCCGCGCGCCGCAGCGCTCGGCCCGGAGCAGGTCGGTCAGCGAGGCGTCCTGCCCGGCGCGGGCGCCGACCAGCGCCCGGACGGCGTCGGGCGCCCGGCCCGCCCGCAGCCGGCGCACCGCCTCGACCGGGCCGGCGTCCTCGACGAAGCGCCAGAACGCGACGCTGCCCGGTTCGGCCGCGCGGCTGAGCCAGGCTCGCGCCCGCCGCACCGCGGGCCCGGCGAGCCCGTCGGACGTCGGCACCTCGGACAGCCCCTGTGCCATGTCCTCGTCGAGGCCGGACCGCTCGCTCACGCCGCGGCCCGTTGCAGCCGCAGCCCCAGTGCCTCGGCGACGTCGTCGGCACCGGGCACCGTCCGGCCGGCGAGATCGGCGAGCGTCCACGCCACCCGCAGCACGCGGTCGTAGCCGCGGACCGACAGCGCGCCGCGCTCCAGGGCCCGCTCGACCAGCCGGAGCGCGGACCGCGGCGGCGACCACCGCTCGCGCAGCAGCCGGCCCGGCACCTGGCTGTTGACGTGCAGGCCCGCGCCGGACAGCCGCGCGGCCGCGGCCCCCCGTGCCTGCGCGACCCGGTCGGCGACGACGGCGGTCGGCTCGGGCGCCGTCCCGGCCTCCAGCCAAGCGGCTCTCGTGACCGCCGGCAGGTCCACCCGCAGGTCGATGCGGTCGAGCAGGGGCCCGGAGAGGCGGGCCTGGTAACGCCGCCGCTCCAACGGGCTGCATGTGCAGGCGGCGTCGCCGGCGGCACTGGCGCAGGGGCAGGGGTTGGCCGCAAGCACCAGCTGCGCCCGGCACGGGAAGGTGGCCGCGCCGCTGGCCCGGGAGATGGTCACCGAGCCGCGCTCGAGCGGCTGCCGCAGCGTGTCGAGGACCGCCCGCGGGAACTCCGGCGCCTCGTCGAGGAAGAGCACCCCGCGGTGGGCCCGGCACAGCGCGCCGGGGCGGATCAGCCCCGACCCGCCGCCGACCAGGGCGGCCATCGTCGCCGAGTGGTGCGGCGCCTCGAAGGTCGGGCGGGTCACCAGCGGGGCGTCCGGCGGCAGCGTCCCGGCGACCGAGTGGATGGCCGTGACCTCGAGCGCCTCCCGCTCGTCCAGCGGCGGCAGCAGGCCGGGCAGGCGCTCGGCGAGCATCGTCTTGCCCGCACCGGGCGGCCCGCTCAGGAACAGGTGGTGCCCGCCGGCGGCCGCCACCTCCACCGCCCGGCGGCCGATCGACTGGCCGACGACGTCGCCCAGGTCGGGCCCAGGGGGCGTGGGGGGCAGGGGCCGGCGGGTGTGCCGGGGCAGCGGCGCCCGGCCCCTGAGGTGGGCGACCACCTCGGCGAGCCTGCCGGCGGCCAGCACCTCGACGCCCTCGACCAGCGCGGCCTCCTCCGCGTTGCCGGCGGGGACCACGACCGTCGGATGGCCGGCCCGGGCGGCGGCGAGGACGGCCGGCAACACCCCGCGGACGGCGCGCAGCGAGCCGTCGAGCCCCAGCTCCCCGAGCAGGACCAGGCGGCCCACCGACTCGGCCGGCACCGCTCCGTCGGCGGCAAGGACGGCCGCGGCCAGCGCCAGGTCGAAGCCGCTGCCCTGCTTGGGCATCGACGCCGGCGACAGTCCGATGGTGATCCGGCGCAGCGGCCACCTGCCGCCGGCGTTGACCACCGCCGCACGCACCCGGTCGACCGACTGGCGCACGACGGCGTCGGGCAGGCCGACGAGCACCACGCCGGGGACGCCGGCCGACAGGTCCACCTCGACGTCGACCATCGCGCCGTGCACCCCGGCCAACCCCACCGACCAGGTCCGCGCGAGCGTCACGAGAACGCCGCCCGCAGATGGGTGACCAGCGCCGGCCCCTCGGTGCGCACCAGCACGCCGACGACGTCGAAGCGCAGCTCCGGCGCGTGCTCCTCGTGGGCGGCCAGCCAGCGCTGGGCCAGCGTGCGCAGCCGGCGCTGCTTGACGTGCCCCACCGCCTCCACGGGGTGGCCGAAGCCGACCGCACGGCGGGTCTTGACCTCGCAGAAGACCAGCGCGTCGCCGTCGCGGGCGACGATGTCGAGCTCGCCGTCGCGGCAGCGCCAGTTCCGGTCGAGGACCCGCAGGCCGCGGTCGGTCAGGTAGGCGGCAGCGATGCGCTCGCCGTGGGCGCCGAGGTCCGATGTCGTTCGCACCCGGCCGACCGTCGTCCGCCCGCACGGGCCGGGACAGCCGTCCGGCCGATCTGTGGACGGAGCCGGCGGCTGTGGACGCCGGGTCCCGCACCGTCAGCGGGCAGGGTCAGCCGCCGGCCCGTGACACGCGGATCAGGTCAGCCGGGGACCGTCGGGCAGCTCGAGGTCGGGCTTGTCCAGCTCCTCGACGTTGACGTCCTTGAAGGTCAGCACCCGGACGTTGCGCACGAAGCGGGCCGGCCGGTACATGTCCCAGACCCAGGCGTCGGAGAGCTTGAGCTCGAAGTAGACCTCGCCGCCGGCCTCCCGGACCTGCAGGTCGACGGAGTTGGCGAGGTAGAAGCGCCGCTCGGTCTCCACCACGTAGGTGAACTGCCGGACGATGTCCCGGTACTCGCGATAGAGCTGCAGCTCCATCTCGGTCTCGTACTTCTCCAGGTCCTCGGTGCTCATCGAGGCTCTCCGGACACAGGGCGCATGAACCCATCATCGACCATCGCGCCGGAGCCGGTCAGCTGGACTCCCCGGGCGGCGTGCGCGTCGCGGGCCCGGACCACGTTGACGAAGCGCCTCCGGTGCTCCGGGCAGGGCCCGTACCGCTGCAGGGCGGCGTCGTGCGCAGCGGTGCTGTAGCCCTTGTGGACGGCGAAGTCGTACTGCGGCCAGCGCTCGTGCAGGTCCAGCATGATCCGGTCCCGCGTGACCTTGGCCAGCACCGACGCCGCCGCCACGCACGCCGCCACCCGGTCGCCCTTCCACACTGCGAGGGTCGGGCGGGCCAGCCCCGGCACGGGGAAGCCGTCGGTGAGCACGTAGTCCGCGCCGGGGTCGAGAGCCCACACCGCGCGGCGCAGCGCCTCGATGTTGGTCACGTGCATGCCGCGCGCGTCGAGGTCGGCGACCGGCAGGACGACCACGGACCATGCCTCGGCGCGCTCGACGACCTCCTGGTACACCCGATCGCGGGCCGCGGCGGTCAGCAGCTTGGAGTCCGCGAGGCCGGGGACCCTCCCCCGGCGGCCGGCCGGCAGCACGCATGCGGCGGCGACGAGCGGACCGGCGCAGGCCCCGCGGCCGGCCTCGTCGGCGCCGGCGACCGCGGCGAACCCGCGGCGGCGCAGGGAGCGCTCCATGTCCCACAGGGCGTCGGGCCGGTCGTCGGCGAGCGGGACCGCGCGGGCGCGGTGCCGCGGCCCGGGAGGAGCGGGGGTGGTACGGACTGCCATCGCGGTCCGACAGTACGACGCCGGGGAGACACCGCGGGCCGGTCGTCGCGGGCACAGAACGCCACGGGCCGGCCCCCGGGGTCAGAGGGGGCCGGCCCGTGGACCGTCGGCCGCCGGAGCGGCCGGCCGGACCGCCGAGGAGGCGGGCGGTCCGGCCGGGCCCGGCGGCCCTGTCCAGAGGCTCGCCGTGAGCCTGCGAACGGTGAGGAGGACGGGGTCCTCTTTCAGGCCTCGGCGGTGGTCGGGGCCAGGGCGTGGGCGCCGCAGGTGCAGGCGGCGGGGTTGCGGGAGGACAGCACCAGGGAGACGGCGTGCGCCCGGTCGCGGGCACCCAGCTTGCGCAGGATGGCCTTGACGTGGGACTTGACGGTGTCCTCGCTGATGAACAGGTTGCGGCCGATCTGCCGGTTCGACTGGCCCTGGATCAGCTCGTCGAGGACGTCGGACTCGCGGCGGGTCAGCGGCACCTCGGGGGCGAAGGGCTTGGCGGCGGGAGTGGCCGACGGCTCGACCCGGCGGATCTGCGGGTCGACGACGGTGCGGCCGGCGCGGGCGGCCAGGATGGCCCAGCCGAGCAGCGTCGGCGAGGTGTTGATCATCAGGTAGCCGCGGACGCCGGCGGCCAGCGCCTCGTTCACCACGGCGGGGTCCTCGGAGGTGCCCAGGGCCACGATCGTCACCCGGGGGTACCGGCGGCGCAGGTCGCGGCAGGCGTTGAGGGTCGCGGCGCGGCCCGAGCCCAGCTCCACGACCACCGCGTCGGGGCGGGCGGTCTCGACCAGCGTGAGGGCGCGGCGCAGCTCGCCCGGAGTGCCGACCGACTGCATGCCGGCGGTCTCGTTGACCATGCTCACCAGCCCACGACGCAGGACGGGGGCGTCGGCGAGGATGAGCACGCGGGTGACGCCGCGGGCGGCGCTCGCCAGGGGTGCGGACACAATCGGCTCCGTTTCACACGTTCGGGGAACTCTCTCACGATCTCCATCGGACGGGTGAGACGGTTGCTTGAATGCTTTTCCGACATTATCCGAACAATTCCGCGATAGCTCTGCGGACCGCACCGAGTTCCACGGGTAACACCTGAATGGCGACCGGTCGCATTCGTGTCGACATGGCGATGGCATTCCGCGGCGGTCCCGGGAACGACTCGACCCGCACGCCCCGAGGTGACGGGAGGTGCGGGTCGAGGGAGGCCTGGAGCCGGTCAGCCGCCGCGTGACCTGCGCCGTCGCCAGGCGGTGAGCGGCACGGCACCCACGAGGCCCAGGGCGTAGGGGGCGGCGACCGCGGCGGCGCCGGAGACGGGGACGCCGGCCGCCTCGGTGCCCTGGATGTCCGGTGAGCCGAGCGTGCCGAAGCGGTCGAGCGGCCAGACGATCAGCGCGGCCTTGCCGACGACGTCGTCCACGGCGACCGTGCCCGACCACTCGTCGCCGACGTGCGCCTTGGAGTCCGCCGACGCCGAACGGTGGTCGCCCATGACCCACAGCCGGCCCTCGGGCACGGTCACCGGCCCGAAGGCCCGGCTCTCCAGGGGGGTGTCCTCGAAGACGTAGGGCTCGTCGAGCGGTTCACCGTCCACGGTGACCCGGCCCTCGGGATTGCAGCACTGCACCGTCTGGCCGCCGGTGGCGATGACCCGCTTGACGAAGTCGTCCTCGCTCGGCGGCGCGACGCCGATGGCACGGCCGAGCCACAGCAGGCCGCCGGAGAACCAGTTGCCCGGCTCGGCGACGTCCACCTCGGGCGACCAGCTCTCCGGCCCCTCGAACACGACGATGTCGCCGGGCTCGGGCGCACCGAACCAGTAGGGCACCTTGTTGACCAGGACGCGGTCGCCGGTGCAGCCGGGGCAGCCGTGCAGGGTCCGCTCCATCGAGCCCGACGGGATGAAGAAGGCCTGGACCAGGAAGGTCTTGACCAGCAGGGCGAGGACGAAGGCGATGAGCAGCAGCACCGGCAGCTCGCGCAGCAGCGAGCCCTTCTTGGCCTCCTGCTCGCGGCGGCGCCCCCGGCGGCCGGGAACCGGGCTCACGGGATCGGTGTCGGCGGTGGACCCGGTCGCCTGGGGCTCCTCCGGCTCCGGAACGACGTCGGCGGGCCTCCCGGGCCGGTCACTGCTCATCGGAGCCAGCGTACGGCCGGGGGAGACCCGCCGCGGTCAGGCCGGACCGGCCTGCGTCGTGTCAGCGCGGAGCGTCAGCGCGAGACGGTCTCGCGCTTCTCCTTGATCTTGGCGGCCTTGCCGCGCAGCTCGCGCAGGTAGTACAGCTTCGCGCGACGCACGTCACCGCGGGTCAGCACCTCGATCTTCTCGACGACCGGGGTGTGCACCGGGAAGGTGCGCTCGACGCCGACGCCGAAGCTGACCTTGCGGACGGTGAAGGTCTCGCGGATGCCCCCGCCCTGCCGGCGGATGACGACACCCTGGAAGACCTGGATGCGGGAGCGGTTGCCCTCGATGACGCGCACGTGCACCTTGACGGTGTCGCCCGGGCGGAACTCGGGGATGTCGTCGCGCAGCGAGTCGGCGTCGAGTACGTCCAGGGTGTTCATCGCGGCAGTCCTGTCCTAGCGGTCATGTCGTTGCGGCGCGGACAGCAGACGCCCCCGGCTGTCCGATCCGGGGCGCTGCGCTCCGGGAGGAGCTCGCCGTCGACGGGGCGACGCGTCCGCAGCAGCTCTCTACTGTGCCACATCGTCAGCCGACGAAGCGCGGCGGCCCCGTCCACGGGCCGCGGGACAGCTCCGCCAGCAGGTCGGCGAGCTCCCGCGGCGCGAAGGTCTCCGCACTCGCGGCGACCTCCTCGGCGCTCCACCAGCGGTGCGGCTCGGCGCCCAGCAGCTCGAGCTCGGTGCGCCCGCTCGCGTCCACCTCGTGCTCGACGTCGCGCAGTACGAAGAACGTCTCGCGGGAGTCGATCTGCACGAAGGCGTTCGGACCGACGTGCCGCCGGAACCACACCGGCCCCTCGAGCCGGCCGGGGTCGACGAGGAGGCCGATCTCCTCGGCGAGCTCACGGGCCGCGGCTCCCCGCACGCCCTCCCCCGGCTCCACGCCGCCGCCGGGCGTGTACCAGAACAGCACGTCGCCGGGCGGGACGGCGGGGTCGGTGAGCCGGGCGCCGAGCAGCAGCACCCGCCCGGACGGGTCCAGGACGACCACGCGGGCGGTCGGCCGGACCCAGGCGCGGTCGGTCACTCGCCGAGGACGGCGCGGTCGTCGTCGGTGAGCGCGCCGTCTGGCAGCGCGGCCAGCAGGTCCGGACGCCGGGCCGCGGTCCGCCGCAGGGACTCCGCGCGCCGCCACCGGGCGATCGCGGCGTGGTCGCCCGACAGCAGCACGGCCGGGACCTCGTGGCCGCGCCAGGACGCCGGGCGGGTGTAGGACGGCCCCTCCAGCAGGCCGTCGGCGTGCGAGTCGTACTCGACGGACTCCCGGTTGCCGACGACGCCGGGCAGCAGCCGGGTCACCGCCTCGACCATGACCAGCACCGCGGACTCGCCGCCGGCCAGCACGTAGTCGCCGATCGAGACCTCCGACACCGGCCCGGCCCCGGCGGCCCAGTCGGCGACCCGCTGGTCGATGCCCTCGTAGCGGCCGCAGGCGAACACCAGGCCGGGCTCGGTCGCCCACGCGGCGGCCACGGCCTGCGTGAAGGGGCGCCCGGCAGGGGTCGGCACGACCAGGCGGGTGCCCGGCGAGCGGACGGCCTCGAGCGCCCGGGCCCACGGCTCGGGCTTCATCACCATGCCCGGGCCGCCGCCGTAGGGGGCGTCGTCCACCGTGCGGTGGAGGTCGTCGGTCCACTGCCGCAGGTCGTGCACCTCCACGCCGACCAGGCCTCGCTCGGCGGCCTTTCCCAGCAGCGACTGCCGCAGCGGCGTCAGGTACTCGGGGAAGATCGTGACGACGTCCACCCGGAAGGGCACGCTCACAGGTCGAGCAGCCCCTCGGGCGGGTCGACGACGACGAACCCACCGGCGACGTCGACGGTCGGGACGATCGCCGTGACGAAGGGCACCAGCAGCTCCCCACCCTCGACCCGCCGGACGACGAGCAGGTCGGCGCCCTCGTGGCGGACGGCGGCCACGGCGCCCAGCCCGGTGCCGTCGGGCAGCCGGGCGGTCAGGCCGACCAGCTGGTGGTCGTAGTAGTCGTCGGGGTCCTCGAGCGCGGGCAGCTCCGCCACGGGGACGTGCAGCTCGGTGTTGCGCAGCTCCTCGGCCGCCTCGCGGCTCTCGACGCCCTCGACGGCGAGCAGCAGGACCTCGCGGTGCCAGCGGCGGCCGGCAACGGTCAGCGGCCCGCGCTCGGCGGGGTCGGTGCGCAGCACCGCGCCGGGGGCGAACCGGAGGTCCGGGTCGTCGGTGCGGACCTCGACGGTCACCTCACCACGGACACCGTGGGGCCGGCCGATGCGGCCGACCACCACGGTGTCGGTGGTCTCGTGCGGTTCTGCGCTCACCGGGTGGTGCTCCGGGTGAGGTGCTCAGCGCCCGTCGGTGTCGACGACGTCGACCCGCAGGCCCCGGCCGCCGACACCGGTCATCACGGTGCGCAGCGCCTTGGCGGTGCGGCCGCCGCGGCCGATGACCTTGCCGAGGTCGTCGGGGTGCACCCGGACCTCGAGGGTCTTGCCGCGACGGTTGGTCAGCAGGTCGACCGTGACGTCCTCGGGGTGGTCGACGATGCCCTTGACCAGGTGCTCGAGCGCCTCTTCGAGCACGACTTACTCGGCGGGCGTCTCGGCGGGGGCGTCGCTCGCCGCCGCGTCGTCGGCCTTGGGAGCGGCCTTCTTCCTCGGGGTGGTGGCGCCGGCGGCCGGCTCCTCACCCGAGGCGCGGACGGCCTCCTCGTAAAGGGCCTTCTTGTCCGGCTTCGGGGCGGCGACCTTCATGGGCGGCGGCGCGGCCTCGCCCTTGAACTTCTGCCAGTCACCGGTGACGCGGAAGATGGCGGCGACGGCCTCGGTCGGCTGCGCGCCGACACCCAGCCAGTACTGCGCCCGCTCGGAGTCGACCTCGATGAAGGACGGGTCCTCCTTCGGGTGGTACTTGCCGATCGTCTCGATCGAACGCCCCTCGCGCTTGGTGCGGGAGTCGGCGACGACGATGCGGTAGTACGGCGCGCGCATTTTGCCCAGGCGCATGAGCTTGATCTTGGTGGCCACGGTGTGTGGTGTTCTCCTCGAACGCAGGTCGTGTGTGCCCGCCCGGAGCGACGCGTGGGGGTACGGCGGGGGCGGTGCGGCTGGACACGGCCGGCAACGGTGAGAGGGCCGCCCACCGCCGTGTTCGACGGTCCATTGTGCCAGAAAGAGAACCCCGTCCTCTTCCCGCCCTCGCACGCTCGGGCGCGAGCCTCTGGACGGGGCCATGCCGGGTACATCTAGCCGCGGACGGCGGCCAGCGCCCGGGCGGCGGCCTCGGCGACGGGCACCTCCTCGCGCTCCCCCGTCGCCCGGTCGCGCAGCTCGATCACGCCGGCGGCGAGCCCGCGGCCCACGGTGACGATGGTCGGCATCCCGAGCAGCTCGGCGTCCTTGAACTTGACCCCGGGCGAGACCTTGGGCCGGTCGTCGTAGAGCACGGTCAGCCCGGCCGCGACCATCTCCTGGGCCAGCGACTCGGCAGCCTCGAAGACCGCGGCGTCCTTGCCGGTGGCGACCACGTGCACGTCGGCCGGCGCGACCTCGCGCGGCCACACCAGGCCCAGCTCGTCGTGCGTGGACTCGGCGATCGCGGCCACGGCGCGGGAGACGCCGATCCCGTAGGACCCCATGGTGACCGTGACGAGCTTGCCGTTCTCGTCGAGCACCCTGAGGTCGAGTGCCTCCGCGTACTTGCGGCCCAGCTGGAAGATGTGGCCCAGCTCCACCCCGCGGGCCAGCTCCAGCGGGCCGGAACCGTCGGGCGCCGGGTCGCCGGGCAGCACCTCGGCGGCCTCGATGACGCCGTCCCAGGTGAAGTCCCGGCCGGCCACCAGGTCGAAGACGTGCTTGCCGGGCTCGTTGGCGCCGGTGATCCAGCGGGTGCCGGTCACCACCCGCGGGTCGACGAGGAAGCGGATGCCCGACGCGCTGTCGGCGCCGAGCACATGCGGACCGATGTAGCCCTTGACCAGCTCGGGGTGGGCCTCGAAGTCGCTGAACGGCTCCACCTCGGCCGGCGAGACCTGCGCCTCCAGCCGCTTGAGGTCGACCTCGCGGTCGCCGGGGATGCCGACCACCAGCGGCTCGCGGGTGCCGTCGGGGTGCATCAGCGTGACGACGACGTTCTTCAGCGTCGAGGCGGCGGTGTGGTCCTCGTCGGGGAACAGCTGCTGCGCGACCGCGACCAGCGTCTCGATGGTCGGGGTGTCGGGGGTGTCCTCGACGTGGGCTTCGGGCAGCCCCTCGAGCGGGATCTCGTCGGGGACGACGGTGGTCACCGCCTCCACGTTGGCCGCGTAGCCGCCGGCCGAGCGGACGAACGTGTCCTCGCCGATCGGGGTGGGGTGCAGGAACTCCTCGCTCCGGGACCCGCCCATGGCTCCCGACATCGCCGAGACGATGACGTAGTCCAGGCCCAGCCGGTCGAAGACCCGGATGTAGGCGTCGCGGTGGGCGGCGTAGCTCTTGTCCAGCCCGGCGTCGTCGACGTCGAAGGAGTAGCTGTCCTTCATCGTGAACTCGCGGCCGCGGAAGAGCCCCGCCCGGGGACGCGCCTCGTCCCGGTACTTGGTCTGGATCTGGTACAGCGCGAGCGGCAGGTCCTTGTACGACGAGTACAGGTCCTTCACCAGGAGGGTGAACATCTCCTCGTGGGTGGGGCCGAGCAGGTAGTCGGCACCCCGGCGGTCCTGGAGACGGAAGAGGTTGGGGCCGTACTCGGTCCAGCGGTTGGTGGCCTCGTAGGGCTCACGCGGCAGCAGCGCCGGGAAGTGCACCTCCTGCGCGCCCATCCGGTTCATCTCCTCGCGGACGACGCGCTCGACGTTGCGGAAGACGCGGTAGCCCAGCGGCAGCCAGGTGAAGCCACCCGGCGCGGCCCGCCGGATGTACCCCGCCCGCACCAGGAGGCGGTGGCTGGGCACCTCCGCGTCGGCCGGGTCGTCGCGCAGGGTGCGCAGGAACAGCGTGGACATCCGCAGCAGCACGCGACGAGTCTCCCAGGCGGGCCCGCGGGGTCGCCGCTGGGTTTGCCGCGACGGCGGAGAGCACGCTGCCGGGCTCGGTGCGGGGGTCACCGAGCCCGGCAGCGGGTCCGTGGGAGGGGCAGCGGTCAGTCGTCGACGCGGTCGCCGCCGTCGTCGTCGCCGGGCGGGTCGTCGGAGCCGTGCCCGCCGCCCACCCGGCCGGTGGAGTCGTCGGCGCCCGGGGCGGGCGACGGTGAGCTCGAGTCCTCGGGCCGGTCCTCGTCGGCCCGCACGCCCTCGTCGCGGAAGGAGGGGACGCCGTCGGCGCAGGCGACGTGCACCTCCACCTCCTGCGTGGCGCTCCCGAATTCCACCTCCCCGTGCTGGTCCTGGTCGTCGACCCACCAGCCGGTCGCCGGGGCCGCCCCCACCTGCAGGATCCCGCCGTCGCAGGAGGCGAAGACCGTGCCCCCGACGGTGGCGTACTCGCCCGAGGGCGGCGCCGCGGCCGGTGGCTGCGACGCGGCGGCAGGCAGGCCGGCGTCGTGGGAGCCGGCCGGCGAGGCGGACACCGACTCGGTGGCCGCGATCGGCCGGGTCACCGGCGAGGCCTCGGCGTCGACGAGGGACACGGCGAGGAAGCCGACGGCCGACGCCGCCGAGGCGGTCCAGAGGGCTGCGAGTGCAACGGTCCGCGTCATGCCGCAGACGCTCCCGCCGCGTCGGTCGAGCTCACCCACAGAGACTGACGCGTGCGGCCCCCGTGATCATCCCCCTGACTTGGGGACACGAACTGCCGGCCCGGGGACGTCACGATCAGCGCACGGCCCGACTCCTGGTCGTGGAGGACGACGAGCGGATCCGCACCGCCGTCATCCGGGCACTGCGCGACCGCGGCCACGCCTTGGGCTCCGACGGCACCGGCCTCCGCCCCCGGCCGCACCGAGGTCACGCTGGGGCTCGGATCGCCTCCGGCCTAGACGACCCGGCCGCGCAGCACGATGTGCCGCGGCCGGGCGAGGGTGCCGAGGTCGGCGCGCGGGTCGGCGTCGTAGACGACCAGGTCGGCCGGCGCCCCCTCCTCGATGCACGGCAGCCCGAGCCACGAGCGCGCCGACCACGAGGCCGCCGCCAGTGCCGCCTCGGCCGGGAGACCCGCTGCGTGCAGGGCGCGCACCTCGTCGGCGATCCGGCCGTGGTCGATGCCGCCCCCGGCGTCGGTGCCGGCGAACACCGGCACGCCGGCCTCGAACGCCGCCCGGACGACGGCGCCCGACGAGGCGTGCAGCCGCCGCATCGTGCTGGCGTACGCGGGGAACCTCTTCTCGCCCGCGGCCGCGAAGCCGGGGAAGTTCTCCACGTTGACCAGCGTGGGGACGACGGCGGTGCCCCGCGCAGCCATGACGCCGACGAGCTCCTCGGTCAGGCCGGTGCCGTGCTCGATGCAGTCGATGCCGGCACCGATGAGGTCGGGCAGCGCGTCGGTGCCGAAGGTGTGCGCGGTGACCCGGGCGCCCTCCTCGTGCGCGGCGGCCATCGCGGCCGCGAGGACGTCGGCCGGCCACTCGGGCGCGAGGTCGCCCACGCCGCGGTCGATCCAGTCCCCCACCAGCTTCACCCAGCCGTCGCCGCGGCGGGCCTGCGCGCGGACCTCCTCGACCAGCGCGTCCGGCTCGATCTCGGCGGCCAGCCCGGGGATGTAGCGGCGGGTGCGGGCGATGTGCCGGCCGGCGCGGACGATCGTCGGCAGGTCCGGCTCGTCGTCCAGGGCCCGGGTGTCGACCGGGGAGCCGCAGTCGCGCAGCGCCAGGACGCCCGCGCCGCGCTCGGTGAGCGCCTGCTCGCGGGCGGCGGCGAGGTCGTCGACCGGCGATCCGCCGGTGGCGATGCCGACGTGACAGTGCGCGTCGACCAGGCCGGGCACCAGCCAGCCCCCGCGGCCGACCGTCTCGGCGCCGGGCACCGGCTCGAACGTGACGCGGCCGTCGTGGACCCACAGGTCGCGGTGCTCCCCCTCGGGCAGCACGACGCCGGCGAGGTGCAGGGCGGGCGCGCTCACCGGGAGGGCCGCTCGTCCCCGGGCTGGTCGAAGGTGAGCTTGGTGAGGTCGGGCAGGCCCTGCCCCGGCGGCAGCCCGGGCATGCCGCCGGGCACACCTCCGGGGAACCCGCCGCCGAAGGGGTTGCCCGCGCCCGGCGGCAGGGCCGGGGCGCCGACGGGCCGGCGGGCTGGGCCGCCCTTGCCCTTCCCCTTGCCCTTCTTGCCCTTCTTCGCCTGGGCCTGCATCTGCCGGCCGCGGGCCTTCTTCGACATCGGGCCCATGCCGGGCAGGCCCATGCTGCCGGCCATCTGGCCCATCATCTTCTGGGCCTGGGCGAAGCGCTCCAGCAGCTGGTTGACCTGGGTGACGGTGACGCCCGAGCCGTTGGCGATGCGCACCCGCCGCGACGAGTTGATGATCTTCGAGTTGACCCGCTCCTCGGGCGTCATCGAGCGGATGATCGCCGCGGTGCGGTCCAGGTCGCGGTCGTCGACCTGCTTGAGCTGCTCCTTCATCTGCCCGGCACCGGGCAGCATGCCGAGCAGGTTGGCGATCGGGCCCATCTTGCGGATGGCCATCATCTGCTCGAGGAAGTCCTCGAGGGTGAAGCCCTCGCGGCTGACGAGCTTGCCGGCCATCTTCTCGGCCTGCTCGGCGTCGAAGGCCTGCTCGGCCTGCTCGATGAGGGTGAGCACGTCGCCCATGCCGAGGATGCGCGAGGCCATCCGCTCGGGGTGGAAGACGTCGAAGTCGGTGAGCTTCTCGCCGGTGGAGGCGAACATGATCGGCTGGCCGGTCACGTAGCGCACGGACAGGGCGGCACCGCCGCGGGCGTCGCCGTCGAGCTTGGTGAGGACGACGCCGGTGAAGCCCACGCCGTCGCGGAAGGCCTCGGCGGTGGTGACGGCGTCCTGACCGATCATCGCGTCGACGACGAAGAGCGTCTCGTCGGGCCGGACGGCGTCGCGGATGCCGGCCGCCTGCGCCATCAGCTCGGCGTCGATGCCCAGCCGGCCGGCGGTGTCGACCACGACGACGTCGTGCATGGTGCGCCGCGCGTGGTCGATCGAGTCGGCGGCGACGCGGATCGGGTCGCCGACGCCGTTGCCCGGCTCGGGCGCGAAGACGTCGACCCCGGCCTGGCCGGCCACGATGGAGAGCTGGTTGACCGCGTTGGGCCGCTGGAGGTCGGCGGCGACCAGCAGCGGGGTGTGGCCCTGGGACTTCAGCCAGCGGCCGAGCTTGCCGGCCAGGGTCGTCTTACCGGAGCCCTGCAGACCGGCGAGCATGATCACCGTGGGCGACTGCTTGGCGTAGCGCAGCCGGCGGGTCTCCCCGCCGAGGATCTGGATGAGCTCCTCGTTGACGATCTTGATGACCTGCTGCGCGGGGTTGAGCGCCTGGGACACGTCGGCCCCGCGCGCCCGCTCCTTGACCGCGGTGATGAAGGCCCGCACCACCGGCAGGGCGACATCGGCCTCCAGCAGCGCGATGCGGATCTCCCGCGCGGTCGCGTCGATGTCGGCGTCGGTCAGCCGGCCCTTGCCGCGCAGGCCGCTGAAGACCTTGTCCAGGCGGTCGGAGAGGGTCTCGAACACAGCACGTCCTCGCAGAGCTCGTGGGCGCGGCCGGCCGGTCGCTCCGACCGGCTCTTCGGCCTCCGGCGTCCGGGGAGCCCCCGGGGCCGTCGCGCCACCTCCGGACCAGCCTAACGAGCAGGAGCCAGGGGACGGCGGGATCGGCCGACCGGACCGCGCCGCGGGCCCGGTGACGGAGTCGCACGGCCACCCTTCAGGGACCCGCGCCGAGCCTGCGAGGCGTGGGGGGCAGGGTGGCCCTTCTTCAGGCCGCGCGGCGGGCGGGCGCGGCCACGGCGGCCACCGGGGCGGCCGTGACGACCGCCGTGCCGCAGTCGGCGCAGGACCACTCGGGGCACTCGTCGCCGCCCTCGGTGTGCCCGTCGACGCACGGCGGCTGGACGAACTCCCGGTCCCCGTCGCAGGAGGGGCAGGGCCAGACCCTGCCCTCGGCTGCGGCGACCTCGACGGACGTGCCGGTCATGCGGGGTGCCTCCCTGCGGTCGTCGTCGGAACCGTTCCGTCCCGCTCGTCCCGACGGTGGCACGGGGGTACGACAGGACCGCGCACCTCAGCCCGGCGTGTCCGCCGGGTCGGGCACCGCGCCCCGGACGGCGGCGGCCAGGGCGGCCTCCACCCGGGCCCGCTGGTCGGCGCCGATCGGCTCCCCGGAGGGGTTGGCGACGTAGAAGTGGTCGGCGGCGTCGGCGCCGAGGGTCTCGACCCGGGCCGAGGTGACGTCGAGGCCCTCGGTCACCAGCGCCGCGGTCAGCCGATACAGCAGCCCGGCCCGGTCCCCCGCGCGCACCTCGACGATGCCGGTCGCGTCGCCGGTCACCTCGCCGTTGTGCCAGGACACCCGCGGCGGCGTCGCCCGGGCGGCGTCCTGCCGGTAGTCGGCCTCCCGCTGCCGCAGCCGCTCGGCCAGCGGCAGGGTCCCCTCGAAGGCGGCCCGCACGGCGTCGGCCAGAATCGAGGCCACCGGCGCCCGACCGAACCGCGGCCGGACGGCGAAGACCGCGGTGGCGCGGTGGCCGGCGACGTTGACCTTGGCGGCGCGCACGTCGAGCTGGTTGAGCGCCAGGACGCCCGCGAGCTGGCTGAACAGGCCGTGCCGGTCGGGCGCGACGATCGTCACCTGCTGGCCGTCGGCGACGTCCTCCACGCCGACGGAGATGGCGCTGGCGGCGTCGGCCGGGGCGTCGGTGCTCACCTGCGGCTCCCCCGGGTGCAGCACCGGCTCGGGCTCGGGGACCGGGGTGCCGCCCAGCCGCGCCTGCACCCGGGCGACCAGCGCGGCGACCAGGTGGGCCTTCCAGGGCGACCAGGCCGAGGAGCTGGTCGCGGCGCCGTCGGCCTGCGCCAGGGCGTGCAGCAGGTGCAGCAGTGCCGGGTCGTGCCCGATGGTCGCGGCCACCCGCTCGACGGTGGCGGGGTCGTCGATGTCGCGGCGGGTCGCGGTGTCGGGCAGCAGCAGGTGGTGGCGCACCATCGCGGCCAGCGTGGCGACGTCGGCCGCGGCGAAGCCCATCCGGGCGGCGATGCGGGCCGCGATGGGTTCGCCGACCTCGCTGTGGTCGCCGGGCCAGCCCTTGCCGACGTCGTGCAGGAGCGCGCCGACCAGCAGCAGGTCGGGCCGGTCGACGTCCCTGGTCAGCTCCGCGGCGGCCGCGGCGGCCTCCACCAGGTGCCGGTCGACGGTGAACCGGTGCCACGGGTGGCGCTGCGGCAGCGAGCGGATCCGGTCCCACTCCGGCAGGAAGCGGGACAGCAGCCCCTCCTGGTCGAGCTGCTCGAGGACCGCCACCGCGGACCGCCCGCTGGCCAGCAGCCGCAGGAACGACCAGCGCACCTCCGCCGGCCACGGCTCGGGCACCGGCCGCGAGTGCACCGCGAGCACCTTGAGCGTGTAGGGGGACAGCAGCAGGTCCTCGCGCGCGGCGGCGGCCGCGCCCCGGAGCACCAGGCCGGGGTCGGCGGCGGGGCGCGCGTCGCGGGCGAGCACGACTTCGTCGCCCTGGCGGACGACGCCCTCGGCCAGGGGCTCCCGGCGCACCCGCCGGTACCGGCCCCGGGGACGGCGGACCAGCGCGGCCTCCACCCGCCGCCAGGTCTCGTCGGCGACGAACGCCAGCCGGCGCCCGGCCAGGCTCACCTCGCGCAGCAGCGCGTCCTCGTCGGGCAGGCCGAGCGCCACGGCCACCGGGCGCTGCTCCTGCCGGACCAGCACGTCGCTGGGCCGGCCCGTGCGCCGCCGCAGTTCGTCGCGCACGTCGAGCAGGAACGCGTAGGCCTCCTCGACCTCAGCGGTGGGCTCGTCGGCCAGCTGGGCGGCGGCCACCGCGCGCAGCACCTGCCCCTCCCGCAGGCCGCCGTAGGCCTCCTTGAGGTCGGGCTCGAGGAGGAAGGCCAGCTCGCCGACCTGCCGGGCGCGGCCGCAGCGCAGGTCGCGCAGCTGGGGCAGCAGCCGGGACGCCGACTGCCGCCAGCTGCCCAGGGTCGCGCTGCGCAGCGTCGCCGCGAGCCCGGCGTCCCCGGCGACGAAGCGGACGTCGACCATCCCGAGCCCGGCCTTGACGTCGGTGGAGGCGACGCCGACCGCCTCGGCGACCGTCCGCACCGAGTGGTCCAGCCGCAGCCCGGCGTCCCAGACGGGGTACCAGATCGCGTCCGCGAGCGCGGCGATCTCCGGACGCCCCTCGTGCACGAGGACGAGGTCGAGGTCGCCCTGCGGCGGGAGCTCCCGGCGACCCAGGCTGCCGACGGCGACCAGGGCGACGCCGTCGGTCCCGGTGCGCGGCGGTTCTCCAGCCCGCCCGCCCGCACCCCGGCGGGAGCGGGGCGGCGGGGTGCCCGCGACCGCCTCGTCGAGCAGGCCGGTGAGCCAGGCGTCGAGCACCTCCGCGCGCTCGCCCCGCGGCAGTGCGGGCAGCGACCCGGTGTCCAGCACGTCTCCCCCTCGCTCCTCGTCAGCTGCTCCTGGGAACGGCGTCGGCCGGGGTGGCAGGCACTCCTCCCACCCCGGCCGTCGAAGGACCCCCTGCCCCCACGGGCTCGCGCGAGCTCGCCGCGGGCCCCTGCAGGGGGCCGGGTGTCAGAGGGCGTCGGCGCCGCGCTCCCCCGTGCGGACGCGCACGATCTCGTCGATCGTCGTCACCCACACCTTCCCGTCGCCGATCTGGCCGGTGGAGGCGGCCTCGACGATCGCGTCCACGACCCGGGCGGCCTCGACCTCCCCGACGACGACCTCGATGCGGACCTTCGGCACGAAGTCCACCTGGTACTCCGCCCCGCGGTAGACCTCGGTGTGGCCCCGCTGGCGGCCGAAGCCCTGGACCTCGCTGACGGTGAGCCCGGCGATGCCGATCAGCTCGAGGGCGTCCTTGACGTCGTCCAGCTTGAACGGCTTGACGATGGCGGTGACGAGCTTCACGCCCGGCTCCTCTCGGTGGGAACGGTCATACCCCGGGCCTCGGCGTGCGCCTGGTTGCCCAGGGTCGCGCTGCCGCCCCCGCCGCCGAGGGAGTCGAGGTCGTAGCCGGTCTCAGCGTGCACGACGGAGTCGATGCCGGTCACCTCGTCCTCCTCGGCCACCCGGAAGCGCATGGTCTTGGCGATGACGACGCCGATCACCAGGGTGAGGACGAAGGAGTAGACCAGCACGGCGACGGCGCCCAGCGCCTGCCGCCACAGCTGGTCGAGACCGCCGCCGTAGAGGAGGCCGTCGACGCCGGCCGTGGTGCTCGCCGAGGCGAACAGGCCCACCGCCAGGGTGCCCCACAGGCCACCGACGAGGTGGACGCCGACGACGTCGAGCGAGTCGTCGTAGCCCAGCCGGTACTTCAGGCCCACCGCCAGGGCGCAGACGACGCCGGCGACCAGGCCGATGAGGATCGCCCCGATCGGCGTCACCGACGAGCAGGCCGGGGTGATGGCGACCAGACCGGCGACGACGCCGGAGGCGGCACCCAGGGAGGTGGCGTGGCCGTCACGCAGCTTCTCGATCAGCAGCCAGCCCAGGGCCGCCGCACCCGTGGCGACCAGCGTGGTCACGAAGACCTCGGCGGCCTGCCCGTTGGCGGCCAGCGCGGAGCCGGCGTTGAAGCCGAACCACCCGAACCACAGGATGCCGGCGCCGATCATCACCAGCGGCAGGTTGTGCGGCCGCATCGGGTCGCGCCCGAAGCCGCGCCGCTTGCCCAGCACCAGGGCCAGCGCCAGGCCGGCCGCACCGGCGTTGATGTGCACCGCGGTGCCGCCGGCGAAGTCGATGGCCAGCAGGTCGTTGGCGATCCAGCCACCGGTCTCGGACTCCGCGCCGTCGAAGGCGAAGACCCAGTGCGCGACCGGGAAGTAGACCAGCGTCGCCCAGACACCGGCGAAGACCATCCACGGGCCGAAGCGGGCCCGGTCGGCGACGGCGCCGGAGATGAGCGCGACGGTGAGGATGGCGAACATCGCCTGGAAGGCGACGAAGGCCATCGACGGCACCGTGAAGACCAGGCTCTCGGGCTGGAAGCCGCCCTCCAGGCCGCTGGTGCCCAGCAGCGCGGAGAGCCCGAAGAACTCCAGCGGGTTCCCGAGCAGGCCGCCGCCGATGTCGTCGCCGAAGGCCATCGAGTAGCCGTAGAGCACCCACAGCACGCTGATCAGGGCGAGCGCGCCGAAGCTCATCATCATCATGTTGAGGACGCTCTTCGCGCGGACCATGCCGCCGTAGAAGAGCGCCAGACCGGGGGTCATGAACAGCACCAGCGCGGCACTGGCCAGGACCCAAGCGGTGTCGCCGGTGTCCACGGCAACCTCCTGACGGATCGGTGCGGCCGGCATCGCGCAGGCCGCACGGGACGGGGCCGGGACGTCGGGAGACGCCCGGGCCGAGGGGCTGACCGGCGCTCCTCCCGGGGAGGGGCGACGTTGACGCTCACCGTGCCGCCGGCACGTTTCGGCGACCGGCGCGCCACTGTTTCCGCGCGGTGAACTCCGGCCCGCGTGTCTGCCCGTCGTGTTCCGGTCGTGTTGCGGAGCCCGCTCCCGGCGTCCGTTGCACCTTGTTGCAAGCCATGTGCAGTTGCGAAGAGGCTGCAATAAGGTCCCCGGCAGGCACCCACCGCACGGGGTGGGGCCGCCTCCCGAGGAGTCCGCGTGCACCTGCCCGCCGTGTCAGCCCCGTTCCGCGCGCCGCTGCGCCTCGTGCGGGTCGGCAGCGGCTTCAGCCACCACGAGCGCCGGTCCATCGGCGCCATGGCCGCGGTCGTGCTGCTGCTGCACGTCGTGGGCTGGGGCGTGCTGGTCCTCGCGGTCGCCCCCGCCGGGTACCAGCTCGGCAGCACCGGGGTCCTCGGGGTGGGCGTCGGGCTGACCGCCTACATGCTCGGCGTCCGCCACGCCTTCGACGCCGACCACATCGCCTCGATCGACAACACCACCCGCAAGCTGGTCGACGAGGGCAAGCCGGCGGTGAGCACGGGCTTCTGGTTCTCCCTCGGGCACTCGTCGGTGGTCTTCGCCGCCAGCCTGCTGCTGGTCGCCGGCGTCCGGTCGATCGCCGGCGTCGTCCAGGACGAGAGCTCCTCGGTCAACCAGGCGCTCGGGCTGGTCGGCACGCTCGTGGCCGGTACCTTCCTGCTGCTCATCGGCCTGATGAACCTCGGTTCGGCGGTGGGCATCGCCCGGGTGTTCCGCCGGATGCGCGCCGGGGAGTACGACGAGGCCGAACTGGAGCACCACCTGCACAACCGCGGGTTCCTCGCCCGTCTCCTGGGGAGGGTGACCCGGCGGGTCAGCAAGCCGTGGCACCTCTACCCGGTCGGCCTGCTCATGGGTCTGGGCTTCGACACCGCCACGCAGGTCGCGCTGCTGGTCCTGGCCGCCGGCTCCGCCGCCTTCGTGCTGCCGTGGTACGCGATCCTGGTCCTGCCGGTGCTGTTCGCGGCGGGGATGAGCCTGTTCGACACCGCGGACGGCGTACTGATGACCCGCGCCTACGGCTGGGCGTTCCTCAAGCCGGTCCGCAAGGTGTTCTACAACCTCACGATCACCGTCCTGTCGGTGACCGTGGCCCTCGTGATCGGCTCACTGGTGCTCGTCGGGCTGCTCGTGGAGCGACTGTCCCTCGACGCCGGCCCGCTGGTGTGGATGGCGTCGCTGGACCTCGAGTTCGTCGGCTTCGCGATCGTCGGCCTGTTCCTCGTGACCTGGGCGGTCGCCGTGGCCGTGTGGCGCTTCGGTCGCATCGAGCAGCGGTGGACCGACGGCGCGGCGGCCGCCGACGCCGCATAGCCCCGCCGCCGGCCGCTCGTCGAGCGGTCGGCGGCCCCCCTGCAGGGTCCCGCTGCGAGCCCGGTGACGTACGGGAACGGCCCCCTGCAGGGTCCCGCTGCGAGCCTGCGAGCAGTGGGGGGCAGGGGGGTCCTTTTCAGTCGGCGCCGCCGACCAGGGCCTCCGCGAACGCCTCGGGCTCGAACGGCGCTAGGTCGTCGGCGCCCTCCCCCAGCCCGACGAGCTTGACCGGGATGCCGAGCTCGCGCTGCACCGAGACGACGATGCCGCCCTTGGCGGTGCCGTCGAGCTTGGTGAGGACGACGCCGGTGACGGTCACCGCTCCGGTGAACACGCGGGCCTGGACGACGCCGTTCTGGCCGGTCGTGGCGTCGAGGACCAGCAGCACCTCGGTCACCGGCGCGACCTTCTCGACGACCCGTTTGATCTTGCCGAGCTCGTCCATGAGGCCGCCCTTGGTGTGCAGCCGGCCGGCGGTGTCGACCACGACGGTGTCCACCTCGCCCTCCAGCCCGGTGCGCGCCGCCTCGAAGGCGACCGACGCCGGGTCGGCCCCCTCCCGGCCGCGGACGGTGAGGACGCCGACCCGCTCGCCCCAGGTCTCCAGCTGGTCGGCGGCGGCGGCGCGGAAGGTGTCGGCGGCGCCCAGGACGACGCTCTTGCCGTCACCGACGAGGACGCGGGCGATCTTGCCGACGGTGGTCGTCTTGCCGGCACCGTTGACGCCGACGACCAGGACGATCCCCGGTCGGCCCTCGTGCCGGTCCACGCCCAGGCTGCGGTCGAGGTCGGGCCCGAGGACGGCGGTGAGCTCCCGGACCAGCAGCAGCCGCAGCTCCGCGCCGGAGGCGGTGGCCAGCACCATCGACTGGGTGCGCAGCCGGTCGACGATCTGCTGGGTGGCCGCGACGCCGACGTCCGCGGCGAGCAGGGTCTCTTCGACCTCCTCCCAGTCGTCCTCGGTCAGCCGCTCGCGGGCGAGGACGGTGAGCAGGCCGCGGCCCAGGTTCGACTGGGAGCGGGCCAGCCGCGACCGCAGCTTCACCAGCCGCCCGGCCGACGGTGGCGGGGTCTCGAAGACCAGGCCGGGCTCGGGGGTGGCCGGGGGCAGCTCGACGTCGGGCGGCGCCTCGGGCGAGACGGCGTCCGGCTCGGCCGTCGTCCCCAGCCCGCTCGCCGTCGCCCCCGACGGCCGGGGCGGGGCCTCGGCCGTCGGGGTGGGCGGGCGCGGCCGGGTCAGCGTGGTGCCGGCGGTGGCGTCGTCGTCCAGCCGGGTGGTCCGCCGGCCGCGGCCGACGAGCAGGCTGACCCCGAGGACCAGACCCACGACCAGGATCGCGATCGCGATCAGCACGAACTCCATGGCCCCCAGTCTCCCAGCACCCGGGGTCGGGGTCGGTGCGGATCCCGCGCCCGTGCGCCACCCTGGGCGGCATGCCGCTACCCGGCCGGAACGCCCCGGTCCTCCTCCTCGGTCCCCTGCTGCGGCACGTCGACCCCGTCTCGGCCACCGTGTGGGTGGAGACCGACCGGCCGTGCGAGGTGACGGTGCTCGGCCGCCGCGCCCGCACCTTCGCCGTGAGCGGGCACCACTACGCCCTCGTCGTCGTCGAGGGGCTCGAGCCGGGCAGCGTCACGCCCTACGAGGTGCACCTGGACGGCGAGCGGGTCTGGCCCGCGGCGTCGTCCACGTTCCCGGCCAGCCGGATCCGGACGCCGGGCCGGCCGGGGCCCTTCCGGATCGCCTTCGGCTCCTGCCGCTACGCCACCCCCAGCACCGTCGACGCCACCGAGGGCATCCCGCCCGACGCGCTGGACACCTACGCCGCCCGGCTCGCGGAACAGCCGGAGGACGAGTGGCCCGACGCGCTGGTGCTGCTGGGCGACCAGGTCTACGCCGACGAGCTCACGCACGCGACCCGCGACTGGCTCTCGCTGCGCCGGCAGCACCCGGCCCCGGCCGACGCCCAGGTCGACAACTTCGAGGAGTACACCCGGCTCTACGCGGAGTCCTGGAGCGACCCGCAGGTGCGCTGGCTGCTGTCCACCGTGCCGTCGTCGATGATCTTCGACGACCACGAGATGATCGACGACTGGAACACCTCCGCCGCCTGGCGCCGCGAGGTGACCGGGCAGGACTGGTGGACCCGCCGGATCTGCGGTGGCCTGGTCAGCTACTGGGTGTACCAGCACCTGGGCAACCTCAGCCCGCAGGAGCTGGCCGACAACACCACCTGGCAGGCGGTGCAGGAGCGGCGGGACGACGCCGAGCCGGTGCTGCAGGCGATGGCCGGGGCCGCCGACCGCGATCCGCGCTCGATCCGCTGGAGCTACGTGCGGCACTGGGGCGAGGCGCGGATGATCGTGATCGACAGCCGGGCCGGCCGGGTGCTCGACGAGTCCGCCCGGGCGATGCTCGACGACGACGAGTTCGCCTGGGTGGAGGCGGCGATGCGCCGCGCCGTCGACGAGGGCGTCGAGCACCTGGTGCTGGGCACCTCGCTGCCGTGGCTGCTGCCGCACGCCATCCACGAGGTCGAGCGGTGGAACGAGACGCTGGTCCGGCGGCACCTGGGTCGCCCGCTCGGCTGGGTCTCCGAGCGGCTGCGGCAGGCCGCCGACCTCGAGCACTGGGCGGCGTTCGGGGACTCCTTCGAACGGCTGGGTCGGGCCCTGGTGGCGCTGGGCCGCGGCGAGCAGGGCCGGGCGCCGGCGACCGCACTCGTGCTCTCCGGCGACGTCCACCACGCCTACGCCGCCGAGCTGGTGGCCCCTGACGGCCTGCGCACCCGGGTGCACCAGCTGACCGTGTCGCCGCTGCACAACCAGGCGCCGCATCCGATCCGGGTGGGCTTCCGGATCGGCTGGAGCCGCTGGGCCCGCCGGCTGACCACGGGGCTGTCCCGCCTGGCGCGGGTCCGCCCCTCCGAACTGGACTGGGCCAAGCAGGCCGGCCCGTACTTCGGCAACCAGCTCGGCGAGCTCGTCCTCAACGACCGCGACGTCTCCTTCCGGCTGTTCGTCACCGACCGGGACGACGCCGGCCAGGAGCGGCTGCAGCTGGTCGCCGACCTGCCGCTGTCGGACCCCGTCGCGGCGGAGGTGACAGGCTGACGCGGGTGAGCGACCCCCTGGGCACGCGGCCCGCTCCCGGCCCCGACCAGCCGCCGATCCCGGTCCGGCTGGTCACCTTCAACACCCACCACGGCGTCGGGGTCGACGGCCGCCACGACCTGCCGCGGCTGGCCACGGTGCTCGCCGCGGCCGACGCCGACCTCATCTGCCTGCAGGAGGTGGACCGGTACTACGGCGACCGCAGCGAAGACGTCGACCAGGCGCTGCTGCTCTCCCGGGCGCTGGACATGCAGCTGGCGTGGGGCCCGGCGATCGACGAGCCGCGCCGGGAGCGGGTGCTGCGCCGCCAGTACGGCAACGCGCTGCTGTCCCGGCTGCCGATCCTGGTCAGCGACGTCCACCCGCTGCCCGGTGGCGGCGAGCCGCGCAGCGCGCTGCGGACGATGGTCGAGCTCGACGGTGCCGTGCTGTGGGTGACGACCACGCACCTGTCGACCCGCTCCCCCGCGGAGCGCGCCGAGCAGATCGCCGCGATCGCCGCGCTGCACACCGAGCCGATGGAGACCGGCGTCCTCGTCGGGGACTTCAACGCCGACCCCAGGAAGGCCCCCGAGCTGGCCGAACTGACCGGGCGCTTCACCGACGCGTGGGACCTGGCGCCCGACCGCGAGGACCGGGCCGGCTGGCGCTTCTGGCACCACCAGCACGGCGAGACGCACCCGGCCCGGCGCCCGCGCCGGCGGATCGACCAGGTGTGGGTCTCCCCCGGCGTCGGCGTGGCCCGCGCGCACGTACTCGACGGCGCCGGCGCCTCCGACCACCTGCCGCTCGTCGTCGACCTGCAGGTCCGCTCCGGCGTGTGACGCCGCTCGGAACGGGGCCACGGACCGGTGCACGGGTCGGTGACCGGGCGCGACGCCAGAGAATGGGGGACCGACGTGCGGGTGGCGGTGGTGGGAGCGGGCATCGGCGGCCTCGCCCTGGCCCAGGGGCTCCACCGGTCAGGACTCGACGTGGTCGTCGTCGAGCGGGACCTCGACCTCGCTCGGACGGGCGGCTACCGGTTGCACCTCGGTGTGCCGGCCCTGACCGCGCTGCGCGAGCTGCTCGATCCCTCCCTCGTCGAGCTCCTGCACGCCTCGGCGGCGCGGGACGACCGCGGCATCGCGGTGCGCGACCACCGCGGACGTCTCATCGCCCACGGCGGCACCGCCGGGCAGGAGGCCCTGGACGTCGACCGCGTGACCCTGCGGCTGCTGCTCGCGCACGGACTCGGCGACGTCCTGCGCCTCGGCCGCCGGTGCACCGGCCACGAGGTCCGCGGCGACCGCGTCGTCACGCACCTCGACGACGGCTCGAGCGTGGAGTCCGACGTCCTCGTCGGCGCCGACGGTGTCTCCTCGGTGGTCGCCACCGCCCTCGCCGGGCGCCCGACGGCGCGGCCGACCGGGCTCTCGGGTGTCGCCGGCTGGACGACTGCCGACGTGCTCCCCCCGGAGGCCCGTCGCCTCGTGGACCGGAGCGCCGTCCTGGCCATCGGTCCCGGGGGCAGCGGCCTGTACCTGTCGTTGCACGACCCGCTGCAGCAGAGCCCGATCCGGATCGGGACGAGCGCGGCCACGACCCGTGAGCCACGGGTCATCTGGGGCGTCATCGCCACGGACGCCGTCCTCCCCCCGCAGCTGCGCCGGTCATCGTCGCCCGAGGTCGTCCGAGCGGCGGCCACGGTGCTGCGCCGGGGTCACTGGGCCGACTCCCTGGTCTCGATCGTCGAGCGCGCCGACCCCGAGGGGGTCAGCGTCTTCCGCTTCTCGGCTGCCGACCCCACCGACATCGCGTCCTGGCCCTCGACCCGCGTGACCGCGCTGGGCGACGCGGTCCACGCCGTCCCGCCGACCGGAGGACGCGGTGCCGCCACTGCGGTCGTCGACGCTGCCGAGCTCTGCACCGCGCTGACCGCCGCCGCTCGCGGGGAGGTGACGCCCGTCATGGCCGTCCACGACTACGAGCGCCTCCTGCGGCCGCGCGCCGCGGACGCCGTCCGCGAATCCCTGCAGCCCGTCGGGTGGATCCGGGCCACCGCCACGCCCGCGGGGAGCGTCGTCGCCCGCGCCGCTCTTCCGCTCGCCGCGCTCGTCGGTGGCGCGGCCGCCGCGGTGCGCCGCCGGCGCTGACCGTGGGCGTCGGACTCCCGGTGGGTCGCGACCGACCGGCAGGCGACACTCCCCCGACGCCGTCCGCACCCGGCCGCGCCGGTGTCAGGCGGGCTCGGTCTCCCGAAGGCGCTGGCTGATGACGCCGGTGATGCCGTCGCCGCGCATGCTCACGCCGTAGAGCGCGTCGGCGATCTCCATCGTCCGCTTCTGGTGGGTGATGACGATCAGCTGCGAGGTCGCGCGCAGCTGATCCACGAGGGTCAGCAACCGCCCGAGGTTGACGTCGTCGAGGGCGGCCTCGATCTCGTCGAGCACGTAGAACGGCGAGGGGCGGGCCCGGAAGATCGCCACGAGCAGTGCGACGGCGGTCAGCGAGCGCTCGCCGCCGGACAGCAGCGACAGCCGCTTGACCTTCTTGCCCGGCGGGCGGGCCTCGACCTCGACGCCGGTGGTCAGCACGTCCTCGGGGTCGGTCAGGTGCAGCCGGCCGTGCCCGCCCGGGAAGAGGACGGCGAAGACCTGCTCGAACTCCCGCTGCACGTCGGCGAACGCCGAGGCGAAGACGTCGTGGATGCGCCCGTCGACCTCGCGGACGACGGTGAGCAGGTCCCGGCGGGTGGCCTTGAGGTCCTCGAGCTGGGTGGCCAGGAAGCCGTGCCGCTCCTCCAGCGCCGCGAACTCCTCCAGCGCCAGCGGGTTGACCTTGCCGAGCGTGGCCAGGTCGCGCTCGGCCCTCGCGGCGCGGCGCTCCTGCGCGGCCCGGTCGTAGCGCACCGGGACGGGCTCGGGCTCGCCGGCGTCCTGCGCGGCGGCGACCTGCGCCGGGGTGGGCGGCACCGTGGCGGCCGGGCCGTACTCGGCCAGCAGGGTGGGCAGGTCGACGCCGTACTCCTCGGCGGCGCGGTCCTCCAGCGCCTCGATGCGGTAGCGCTGCTCGGCGCGCGCCACCTCGTCGCGGTGCACCTCGTCGGTGAGCCGCTCCAGCTCGGCGGTGGCCGCGCGGACGGCGACGCGCACCTCCAGCAGCTCGGCCTCGCGGGCGGTGCGCACGCGGGCCAGCTCGTCGCGCTCGGCGGCCGCCCGCTCCAGGGACGACGCCAGCGCGGTCAGCGCCGTCTCCGCGCCGGACCGCACCCGTGCGGCGACCTGCGCGCCCCGCTCCCGGGCGACCCGGGCCGCGGCGGTGCGCTCGCGGGCGGACCGCTCCTGGCGGGCCTGCCGGCGCAGCGACTCCGCCCGCCCGGACAGCGCCCGCGCCCGCTCCTCGGCGGTGCGGACCGCCAGCCGCGCCTCGGTCTCGGCCTGCCGCGCCGCGGCCGCCTCCAGCCGCAGCCGGTCCCGCTCGGCGGGGTCGGGCTCCTCCTCGACGGGCGCGGCCTCGGCATCGGCCAGGCGCTGCTCCAGCGCGGCGCGCGCGGTCTGCGCCTGCTCCAGGGCGCCCTCGGCGCGGACCCGGGCGGCCGCGGAGCGCTCGGCCTCGGCGGTGGCCGACCGGGCGGCCGCGCCCAGCTCGGCCAGCCGGGCGGCGACGGCCGAGCGGCTGCGGTCGGCAGCCTGGCGGGCGGCCAGGGCCTCGTCGACGTCGGCGGAGCGGGCGTGGGCGGTCTCCCGCGCAGCGGCCAGCCGCTCGGCGAGCTCGGTGGCCCACGCGGCCGTGGCGGCGAGCTCCTGGCCGGCGCGGTCCACGCGGGCGCGGACCTCCAGGCCGGACGGCGCGTCGGCCTGGCCGCCGACCGACCAGTCCGAGCCGACGAGGTCGCCGTCCGCGGTCACCGCCCGGACGCGCGGGTGACGGGCGACGAGGGTGACGGCGGCGTCGAGCGAGGGCACGACGGCGACGCGGTCGAGCACGCGGTCGAGGGCGGGGCGCAGCTCCTCGGGGGCGTCGACCAGGTCGCGGGCCCAACCCAGGCCCTCGGGCAGCTGCGGCCACCCGTCCCGGGGCAGCGCCGGCAGCCCGCCGGTGACCAGCAACCCGGCCCGGCCGCCGACGACGTCCTTGAGGTGGGCGAGCGCGGCGGCCGCGCCGGCGACGGAGTCGACGACGAGCGCGTCGGCCATGCCGGCCAGGGCCGCGGAGAGCGCCACCTCGGCGCCGGGCGCGACCGTGATCCGCTCGGTCACCGCGCCGAGCACCCCAGGCAGCCCGGCGGCGAGCACGGCGGCGGCGCCGTCGGCCGGGGCCAGGCCCTGGGCCAGGGTGTCGCGCCGGGCCTGCGCGGAGGCACGGTCCCGCTCCGCGGCCCGCTCGGCGGCAACCAGCTCGGTGACCGCGCGGGCGGCCTCGGCGTGCGCGGCGACGGCGTCCTGGTGCGCGGTGACGAGGGCGACGTCGCCGTCCTCCTGCTCGGCGACCGCCTCGCGGCGCTCGGCCAGCCGGTCGGCGGCGACCTCGGCGCGCTCGGCGGCCTCGGCGGCGGCCAGCGCCAGGCGCTCGATCTCGGACTCCCCCGCGGCGACGCGGGAGCGGGCGGCGGCGACCTGGCCGGAGAGCCGGGCCAGGCCCTCGCGGCGGTCGGCGAGCGCGCGGGCGGCGGCGACCCAGGCCCGCTCGGCCTCGGCCAGCGCGGACTCCACCTCGGTGCGGGCGGTGACGGCGGTGGCCAGCCGGCCGCGCTCGGCCGCCAGTCCCGCGGCGAGCTGGGCCTCGGTGGCGGCGACGCGGTCGGCCTCGGCCTCGAGCTGGTCGGGGTCCCGGCCGGCGGCGGCCGCGGGTGGTGCGGCGGAGAGGTGGCGGTGCCGCTCGCCGGCCAGCTGCGCGGTGCCGCGGAAGCGCTCGGTGAGCGCGGACAGCCGGTACCAGGTGTCCTGCCCGGCGACCAGCAGCGGGGCGCTCGTGGCGAGGTCGCTCTCCAGCGCCGACTCGCGCGCCGACGTCCGCGCCAGCTCGGCCTCGACGACCGTGCGCCGCGCCCGGGCGGCGGTCTCGTCGGCGACCTCCCGGTCCAGCGCGTCGCGCAGCTGCACCAGGTCGTCGGCGAGCAACCGGAGTCGGGCGTCGCGCAGGTCGGCCTGCACCCCGGCCGCGCGGCGGGCGACCTCGGCCTGCCGGCCCAGCGGCTTGAGCTGGCGGCGCAGCTCAGCGGTCAGGTCGGCCAGCCGGTCGAGGTTGGCCTGCATCCCGTCGAGCTTGCGGAGCGCCTTCTCCTTGCGCTTGCGGTGCTTGAGGACGCCGGCGGCCTCCTCGATGAAGGCGCGGCGGTCCTCGGGACGCCCGGAGAGGACGGCGTCGAGCTGTCCCTGGCCGACGATGACGTGCATCTCGCGCCCGATGCCGGAGTCGCTGAGCAGCTCCTGGACGTCGAGCAGCCGGACCCTGTCCCCGTTGATCTCGTACTCGCTCTCCCCGGAGCGGTACATCCGCCGGGTGATCGAGACCTCCGTGTAGTCGATCGGCAGCGCGCCGTCGGTGTTGTCGATGGTGAGCGTCACCTCGGCCCGGCCGAGGGCCGGGCGACCGGCGGTGCCGGCGAAGATGACGTCCTCCATCTTGCCGCCGCGCAGGCTCTTGGCGCCCTGCTCGCCCAGGACCCAGGCGATGGCGTCGACGACGTTGGACTTCCCGGAGCCGTTGGGGCCGACGACGGCGGTGATCCCCGGCTCGAGGCGCAGGGTCGTCGCGGACGCGAAGGACTTGAAGCCCTTGAGCGTCAGGCTGGAGAGAAACAGGACCCCGTCCTCCTCACCCCTCGCAGACTCGGGGCGAGCCTCGGGACGGGGCCGAAAGGCTCAGGCCAGCGCGGGCTCGGCGTTGTCGCCGGCCAGGCTGAGCAGCTCGTGGGCGATCGCGGCGTCACGCTGGGCGCGCAGCTCCAGCAGTTCCTGCTCCAGCCGGCGCACCTTGGCCCGCAGGACGGCGTTCTCCTCGACTACTCGGAGCTCCGCGGGTGCGACGACGTGACCGAACAGGGCCTTGGCCATGGCGACAACGGCCTTTCGACTGCGTGAGGGGATGACCTGCGCCCCGTACGACGGTCGGCGCGGTCCGTGTGTTCCCAGGGTGACAGGCCTGGACACGCAGGTCAACGGGCACACTCCAACACCCACGTGTCGGGGAGGTGTCACGTTCGTCACGCCGTCGTGAAGCCGGTGCTCCCCTGCGCCGGCTCGTCCCGGATGTCGACCCCCGCCACCGCGCCCGGTGCCCGCGGCCCCTCCAGGTCGGCCAGGACGGCGGCCACCGCAGGGCCCGGTCCCTCGAGGACGACCTCGACGCGCCCGTCGGGCAGGTTGGTCGCCGACCCGGCCAGGCCCGCGGCGTCGGCCCGGCCGCGGACGAACCAGCGGTAACCGACGCCCTGCACCGAGCCCGAGACCAGGGCGACGACGCGGCGCCGGTCCCCCGACTGCGGCGTCATGACCGGCGGGCCCTCGGGCGCGGCTGGCACCGGGGGCAGCTGTAGCTGGAGCGGTTCATGAAGGACTCCCGCACGATCGGCGTCCCGCAGCGCGGGCACGGCCGGTCGGCCTGGCCGTAGACGGCCAGGTGCCGGGAGAAGTAGCCGCTCTGCCCGTTGACGTCGACGTAGAGCGAGTCGAACGAGGTGCCGCCCTGCGCGAGGCTCTCCGTCAGCACGTCCCGCACCCCCTCCAGCAGGTCGGCGACCTGGGCCCGGCTGAGCCGTTCGGTGGGGCGGCTGCCGTGCAGCCGGGCCCGCCACAGCGCCTCGTCGGCGTAGATGTTGCCCACCCCGCCGATCAGCGTCTGGTCCAGCAGCGCGCGCTTGACCTCGGTGCGCCGGCGGCGCAGCGCCGCGCTGAACCGGTCGGCGTCGAAGCCCGCGTCGAGCGGGTCGATGGCGATGTGCGCCAGCCGGGCAGGGATGCTGCCCCCGTCAGCGTCCTCGACCGCCAGCCCGCCGAACGTGCGCTGGTCGACGAAGCGCAGCTCCCGGCCGCCGTCGGTGAAGGTGAACCGGGCGCGCAGGTGCGTCTCGTCGGGCTGGGACCGCTTCTCCACCAGCAGCTGGCCGCTCATCCCGAGGTGGGCGACGAGCGCCTGCCCGGCGGGCGTGTCGTCGGCCTCGGCGATCGGCAGCCACAGGTACTTGCCGCGGCGGTACGCCGCGGTGAGGGTGCGACCGGTGAGCGCGGCGGTGAAGTGGTCGGCGCCCTCGAGATGGCGGCGGACGGCGCGCGGGTGACGCACCTCGACGGCGGCGACGGTGCGGCCGGCGACCCAGCGCTCCAGGCCGCGCCGGACCACCTCGACCTCGGGCAGCTCGGGCACGGCGGGTCAGTCCGCGCCGGACCCGGCCGGCAGGGTCGCGCCGTCCGACGTCCCGCCGACCGGCGCGGCGTCCGCCGGGTCGACGCCGTCGGAGAGGGCACGCCAGGCGGCCTCGGCGGCCTCCTGCTCGGCGGCCTTCTTGGTGCGTCCGGCGCCGCGGCCGTGGACGGTGCCCGCGAGGACGACCGCGGCGGTGAAGGTCTTGGCGTGGTCGGGACCGGTGTCCTCGACCACGTAGTTCGGCGCCCCGAGTCCGAGCCGGGCGCCCAGCTCCTGCAGGCTGGTCTTCCAGTCCAGGCCCGCGCCGCGGGTGGCGGCCTGGTCGAGCAGCGGGTCGAACAGCCGGTGCACGACCGCCCCGGCGGTGTCCAGGCCCAGCCCGACGTGGACGGCACCGATGAGCGCCTCCACCGCGTCGGCGAGGATCGAGTCCTTCTCCCGCCCGCCGGTGGTCTCCTCGCCGCGGCCCAGCAGCAGGTGCGGGCCCAGGCCCCCGGCGCCCATCCGGCGGGCGACACCGGCCAGCGAGGCCATGTTGACCACCGAGGCGCGCAGCTTGGCCAGCCGGCCCTCGGGCAGGTCGGGGTGGCGCCGGTAGAGCTCGTCGGTGACCACCAGGCCGAGCACCGAGTCCCCGAGGAACTCCAGGCGCTCGTTGGTCGGCAGCCCGCCGTGCTCGTAAGCGTAGGAGCGGTGGGTCAGCGCCAACGCCAGCAGGCCGCCGGGCAGCTCGACACCGAGGGCGTCGAGGAGCCAGGCGGCCGCGCGGTCGGCGTGTGCCGCACCCGCCGGGGAACGGCCGGCGGCCCCAGCCGTCGCGAGCTGGGTACCGGTGGCCGTCGTCCCCACGGCTGGTCCTGCCGCGGTCAGACCGAGAGGACCTGACGGCCCGCGTACTGCCCGCAGTTCGGGCAGGCCTGGTGCGGCGGCTTGAGCTGGCCGCAGGCCCGGTTCGGGCACGGCGTCAGGGTGGGCGCGGTGGCCTTCCACTGCGAACGCCGGGCGCGGGTGTTGGAGCGGGACATCTTCCGCTTCGGGACGGCCACGTCAGTTCTCCTCTGGGTTGTCCGCGTCGGGGGTGCCCGGTGCGGCGGTGAAACGTGCGGCGAGCCCGGCCCAGCGCGGGTCGAGCTGCTCGTGGGTGTGGTCGGCGGGCAGGTCGTCGAGCCGCTGCCCGCAGTCGACGCACAGCCCGGCGCAGTCCTCGGTGCAGGTCGGCGCCAGCGGGAGGCTGAGGACGACGAGGTCGCGGACCATCGGCTCGAGGTCGAGGTGCTCGCCCTCGACGCGGCGGACCTCGTCCTCCTCGCTGGTGGCCTCGGTGGTGCTGCCCGCGTAGGCGAACAGCTCCTGGACGTCGAGCTCGAGGGTGTCCTCGATCGGCTCCAGGCACCGCGCGCACGACCCGGCGACGGGGACGTCGACCTCGCCGGAGACGAGCACGCCCTCCATCACCGACTCGAGCCGCAGCCTCAAGTGGACCTCCGCGCCCTCGGGGACGCCGATGAGCTCGACCCGCCAGTCCGCGGGCGCCGGCAGTGTGCGCTCGAGCTCGTGCATCGACCCGGCGCGGCGACCGAGCTCCCGCAGGTCCACGAACCAGGGATTGGCGGCGGGACGCCGGGCGTCCGGGGACGCGGCGCCTGAGCGGTGCGGCGGTGCGGCAGGCATGTCGGTACTCGCGGTAGGCAGCGGGGAGGAGGCCGGCCGGGGTGCGGGGACCTCCGGCGGTCGGACCAGGGGCCCAGCCTACCCGATGGGTGGCACGCCGCCGTCCCGGTGCGGAGGTGGCCCTGGTGACGGCCTGGACCGCCCCCGAGCCAGTGGACGGACCTCCCCCCTCACCCCTCGCACGCTCGGGCGAGGCCGACCGGCGAGGCGCGGGCGGGGAGGGCGGTGGCGCCCTGCAGGGTCCCGCCGCGAGCTCGCGAGTGGCGGGGGGCAGGGGGGCCTCTCACTCGCGGAGGGTGGCCCGCGCCTTCTCCACCGAGCGGAGCATCCGCTCCAGCGTGCTGCCGAAGTCGGCCAGCCGGGTGTCGACGTACTCGTCGACCTCGGTGCGCATCCGGGCAACGTCGGCGGCGGTCTGCGCGCCGAGCTCGTCGGCGCGGTCGACCGCGCCCCGGTAGACGTCGGTCTCGCTGACCAGCCGCTCGTGCTCGGCCTGCGCGGCCGCGAGGACCTCCGCCGCCTGGGCGTGCGCGTCGGCGATCAGCGCCTCGTGGTGCCGGCGGGCCTCCTCGACGACCTGCTCGGCCTCCTCCTCCGCCCGGGCGAGCAGGTCCTCGGCCTCGGCCTGGGCGCGGGCGAGCAGGTCGTCGCGCTGTCGCCGTGCCGTGCCGAGGATCTCCTCGCGCTGCCGGCGGGCCGCGACGACCACCTGCTCGGACTCGCTGCGGGTGCGGCCGGTCAGCCGCTCGGCCTCGGCCTGCGCCTGCTGGAGGATCTCGGTGCGCTGCTCGACGATCGCGCCGGCCTTGTGCACCTCGGCGGGCAGGTTCTCCCGGAGGTCGTCGAGCAGGTCGAGCAGGACGTCGCGGGGCACCATGCACGAGCCGCCGGACATCGGCACGCTGCGGGCGTTCTCGATGACGCTGCTCAGCTCGTCGACGGTCTCGTACAGCCGGTAGACGACCTCGGTCACGGCACCTCCTCACCGGCGCTCGTCGGGACCGGACCCGGCGGTGCGGTGTCCACCCGTGACCCCGCGGGCTTGGTCACGTCCCCTGCTCCCGCTGCGCGGTGAGCCGCTCGTGCACGGCCTTGGGGACCAGGCCCGACACGTCGCCCCCGAAGGTGGCGATCTGCTTCACCAGGCTCGAGGAGAGGTGGCCGACCTGCGGGGCGGTGGGCACGAAGAGCGTCTCCACACCGGCCAGCTCGCGGTTCATCTGCGCCATCTGCAGCTCGTACTCGAAGTCGCTGACCGCGCGCAGTCCCTTGACGATCACCGGGATGTCCTTGCTGCGGCAGTAGTCGACGAGCAGCCCCTGGAAGCTGTCGACGGTCACGTTGGACACGTCGGCGACCGCGTCGCGCAGCAGCGCCATGCGCTCGTCAACGGTGAACAACCCCGCCTTGCCGGGGTTGACCAGGACGGCGACGACCAGCTCGTCGTAGAGCGCCGCCGCCCGGGTGATGACGTCGACGTGGCCGTTCGTCACGGGGTCGAACGACCCGGGGCAGACCGCTCGCCTCACGGACAGCGACCGTACCGGAGCACGGCCTCGCCGTAGCGGCGCTCGCGCAGTCCGCGAAGGGGTGTCGGCCACTCGAAGGGCGCCTCGCGGCTGGAGCGCTCGACGACGACGACGGCGTCCTCGGCCAGCCACCGCCCCGTGACCAGCGCCTCCAGCACCCGGAGGACCTCGGGCAGGGGCGTGGCGTACGGCGGGTCGGCCAGCACGACGTCGAAGACGGCGGGGGGCGGTCCGGCGACGACCGTGGGCACCGAGCCGGACACCACGCGGGCACCGGGCAGGCCGACCGCGTCGACGTTGGCGCGCAGCACCGGCAGCACCCGGGGTCCGTTCTCGACGAACACCACCTGGGCCGCGCCGCGGCTGAGGGCCTCCAGCCCCAGGGCGCCCGAGCCGGCGTAGAGGTCCAGGACGGTGGCGCCGTCGAGGTCGGTCAGCGTCGAGAGGCTGTTGAACAACCCCTCACGGGCGCGGTCGCCGGTGGGCCGCACGCCCGAGGGCGGCACCCTCAGCCGCCGCCCGCCGGCCACGCCCGCGATCAGTCTGGTCACGGCCCCGTCCCGAGCCCCGCCCCGAGCCCCGCCCCGAGCCCGCGAGTGGCGGGGGGCAGGGGCTCCTGCGAGGCGGGCGAGGGGTCCTTCGAGAGGTCCCTCCTCATGCCTTCTCCAGGTACTCGGCCCGCTCGTCGGTGGCCAGCGCGGCCACCTCCATCGCCAGACCGGGGAAGTCGGCCAGGCCGCGGTCGGTGCCGAGCAGCGCGGTGGCCTCGGCGCGGGCCTCGGCGATGAGCTGCTCGTCCTCCAGCAGCGAGAGCAGCTTGATGCCCGAGCGGCGGCCGGACTGCGCGGCGCCGAGCACGTCGCCCTCGCGCCGGGTCTCCAGGTCCAGTCGGGCCAGCTCGAAGCCGTCGGAGGTGCCGGCGACCGCGGCCAGCCGCTGCCCGGTGGCCGAGGTGGTGGGCGCCTCGGAGACCAGGAGGCACAGCCCCTGGTGCTTGCCGCGGGCGACCCGGCCGCGCAGCTGGTGCAGCTGGCTGACGCCGAACCGGTCGGCGTCCATGACGACCATCACGGTGGCGTTGGGCACGTCGACGCCGACCTCGACGACGGTGGTGGCGACCAGGACGTCGACCTCGCCCGCCGCGAAGGCGCGCATCCGCGCCTCCTTGTCCTCCGGGGTCATCCGGCCGTGCAGGACCTCCACGCGCAGCCCGGCGAGCGGCCCGGCGCGCAGCTCGTCGGCGACGTCGAGGACGGCCAGCGGCGGACGGCGTCCCGAGCCCTCCTCCGCCGGCACGCCGTCGGCGTCGTCGGGCTCCTCCTCGGTGGCGGCGTCCTCGCCGATGCGGGGGCAGACGACGTAGGCCTGGCGGCCGGCCGCCACCTCCTCGCGCAGCCGTTCCCAGGCGCGGTCGAGCCAGGCGGGCTTGTCCCGGACCGGGACCACCGAGCTGGCCACGCCGCCCCGGCCGCCGGGCAGCTGGCGCAGCGTGGAGGTCTCCAGGTCGCCGTAGACGGTCATCGCCACGGTGCGCGGAATGGGCGTGGCGGTCATGACCAGCACGTGCGGCGGCCGGTTGCCCTTGGCCCGCAACGCGTCGCGCTGCTCGACGCCGAAGCGGTGCTGCTCGTCGACGACGACCAGGCCGAGGTCGGAGAAGTCCACGCCCGCCTGCAGCAGCGCGTGCGTGCCGATCACGATCCCGGCGCTGCCGTCGGCCACCGCGGCGCGGCCCTCTCTCCGGGCGGCGGTCTTCTGCGAGCCGGTGAGCAGCACGACGCGGGTGCCGGCCGGGTCGCCGTCCAGCTCGCCGGCACGGCCCAGCGGGCCGAGCATCGCGCTGATGCTGCGCGCGTGCTGGGCTGCGAGCACCTCGGTGGGGGCGAGCAGCGCGGCCTGGCCGCCGGCGTCGACGACCTGGGCCATGGCGCGCAGCGCGACGACGGTCTTGCCGGCGCCGACCTCGCCCTGCAGCAGCCGGTGCATGGGCTGCTCGCGGGCCAGCTCGACGGCGAGCTCCTCCCCCACCGCGCACTGCCCGTCGGTGAGCGCGAAGGGCAGGGCCGCGTCGACGGCGTCCAGCAGGCCGCCGGCCCGCCGGGGGCGGGCGACGCCGGGCTCCAGCGAGGCGGCGCGGCGGCGGGCGGCGAGGGTCAGCTGGAGGGTGAGCGCCTCGTCCCACCTGAGCCGGTGCGCGGCGTGCTCGACGTCGTCGTCGGAGGTGGGCCGGTGGATGTCGAGCAGCGCGGCCGCCAGGCTGGGCAGCCCGTGCCGGGCGCGCAGCTCCTCGGGCAGCGGGTCCTCGACGAAGCCGAAGCCGCCGGAGGCGTCGAGCAGCAGCCGCACCGAGCGCTGGATCACCCAGCTGGAGACCTCCTTGGTGGCCGGGTAGATCGGGATGAGCGCCCGCGCCCAGTCGACGTCCTCGTCGTCCCCGGTCATGAGGTGGCAGTCGGGGTGGGCGAACTGCAACCGGCTGCGGTACTCGCTGACGGTGCCGGCGAACAGCCCCCAGGCGCCGGGCACGAGGCGCGTGTACCGGTGGTTGAAGAAGACCAGCTTCATGGTCCCGGCGCCGTCGCCGACGGTGACCTCGGTGAGGGTGCCGCGGCGCTGCCGCATCGGGCGGCTGTCGACCGACCGGACCTGCGCCAGCACGGTCACCCGGTCGCCGACCTGCAGGTCGTCGAGGCGGGTCATCTCGCCCCGCTTGGCGTAGCGGTGCGGGTAGTGCCGCAGCAGGTCGCGCACGGTGTGGAGGCCCAACGATTCCCCCATCGCCTTGGCCGTCCGGGCGCCGAGCACCCGGTCCAGACGGGTGGTCATCTCCACGGCCATCACTCCACCCCCACCTGCAGCGGGACCCCCTCGGGCGCGCCCTCGTACCGGGCGACCTCGACCGTCGGGTGCGTACCCGCGAGGTGCGCGGACACGGCGTCGGCGAGGTCGGCGTCGGGACCCACCACCAGGGTGACCAGCTCCCCGCCGGCCGACAGCATGCGGTCGAGCAGCTCGCAGGCGACGGCGACGGCCTCGCCGCCGATGAGCAGCACGTCGCCCTCCGCCGAGCCGAGCACGTCGCCCGGCGCGCAGCGGCCCGCGCTGGTCAGCGCCTCCTGGTCGGCGACGGTGACCTCGGCCCAGCGGGTGGCCGCGGCCGCCTCGGCCATGGTGATGACGTCGTCGCCGAACCGCCGTGACGGCTCGGCGACGGCGAGCGCGGCCAGCCCCTGCACCGGCGCGCGGGTGGGGACGACCGCGACGTCGCGACCCGCCTCGCGGGCCCGCTCGGCGGCGCGGGCGGCCACTGCGGTCAGGCCTGCGTCGTTGGGCAGGACGACGACGCCGGCCGCCCCGGACGCCACGACCGCGGCCAGCACCTGGTCCTCGGTGACGCCGTCCGGCCCGCAGGGGACGACGCCGGCGCCCTCGGCGCGGAACAGGTCGGCCAGCCCGCCGTCGGGGACGATCGCCACGACCGCCCGCGCGCCGGGCACCGGTGCCGGCGGGCGCACCGGGGCCAGCGGGGTGACCGAGATGCGGTACGGGCGGCCGGCCTCGATGCCGGCCTCGATCGCGGCGCCGACGTCGGCCGCGTGCACGTGGACGTTCCACTCGCGCCCGGCCGGGGTGTCGACGCCGACGACGACGAGGCTGTCGCCGAGGGCGGCCAGTCGCTGCTGCAGCCGCGCCACGGCGACCTCGTCGCTGTCGGCGAGCAGGTACTGGATCTCGCTGCCGGGGCCGGCCGGCGGCTGGTGCGGCAGGTCGCCGTGGTCGTGGGCGTGGTGGTGCCCGCGCTCGGCCCGGCGGGCCAGCGACGGCCGGTCGGGTTCGACGCCGGTGACCGTGGTGACCAAGGCGTCGAGGACCAGGCACAGCCCCGCTCCCCCGGCGTCCACAACGCCGGCGTCGCGGAGCACGGCGAGCTGCCCCGGCGTGGCCTCGAGGGCCGCGCGGGCGCCGTCGGCCGCGGCGCCCACGACCTCGCCCAGGGCGGTGCGCCCGGCGGCGACCGCGGCGACCGCCGCCTCGGCACCGGCCCGCGCGACCGTGAGGAAGGTCCCCTCCTCGGGGTCGGCGACGGCGCCGTAGGCGGTGTCGGCTGCCTTCTGCAGGGCCGCCGCGAACGTGGGCCCGTCGGCCGGGGGCTGTCCCGCCAGCTGGTCGGCCAGCCCGCGCCACAGCTGGGCGAGGATGGTGCCGGAGTTGCCGCGGGCGCCCAGCACCGCGCCACGGGCCAGCAGCGCCCAGGCCGGCTCGGGGCGGCCATCCCCCGCCTCGTCGAGGGCTGCGAGGGCGGCCTCGGCGGTGGCCACCAGGTTGGTGCCGGTGTCCCCGTCGGGCACGGGGAAGACGTTGAGGTCGTCGATGCGACCGCGGGCCGCGGACAGGGCGGCGACCGCGGCCCGGCACCACTGGCCGACCGCGGCGTCGTCGAGCGCCGGCAACACGGCCGGAGGGTACCCACCCGGACCGACGGTGCCGGGTGCGCGACCGGCTGCGAGCGGGGTCCCGGGACCTCCGCGACGTCCCGGCGGGGAAGCGGTTAGACTCTCCGTTGGTCTGTGTGCGGGCGCGTCGGCGTGCCGCCGTCCGTGAACGAATCTCCTGGGAGTGATCCACCGTGGCTGCCGTGTGCGATGTCTGTGGCAAGGGGCCCGGTTTCGGTATGTCGGTGTCGCACTCGCACCGCCGCACGCCGCGCCGTTGGAACCCGAACATCCAGTCCGTGCGGGCGCTCGTCGCCCCGGGCAACCGTCGCCGCATCAACGCCTGCACCTCGTGCATCCGCGCGGGCAAGGTCGTGCGCGCCTGAAGTAAGGGCCCCGCGTCCCCCAGCCCTCGCACCCTCGGGCCGGGGCCCTGACGCGGGGCCGTTCCAGCACGTCGCCACGCGGAGCCCGGAGGTCCTCGGACCTCCGGGCTCCGTCGCGTTCCGGGCCGACTGATCTCCCGCTCCTGTCCCGGCGAGATCGGCGATCTCACACGCCTACGGGCCGGTAGCCGTGCGAGATCGCCGACCTCGCCGGACCTGTGGACGACGCCCCCGAGCCGGACCCCGCACCAGGCACGCTGCCGCGGTGCCCCGCCGACGCCCTGCTTCCCGACTGACCGGTCCCGCCACCCGCGCCATGGCCCGCGAGGCGGGGATCACCGACCGCCAGCTGCAGCACCCGGCCGTGGTCCGCCTGTCGCGGGACACCTACCTGCCCCGCGCGGTGGCCGGTGAGCCGACCGCACGACTGGCCGCGGTGCTGCTGACCGCGCCGCCGGGGGCCGTCGTCAGCCACGCGACGGCGGCCGGGCTGTGGGGCGTCGAGATCCCCCTGCAGGTCGATCGGTCCGGCCGGGTCGACCTCACCGTGCCCCTGTCCTCACGGTCGGAGAGCCGGCGGGACCGCAGGGTGCACCGCCAGCCGCTCCCGGAGGAGGACCACACCCGGCGGAGCGCGCTGCCGGTGACCACGCCGGCGCGGACGTGGCGCGACCTGGCCGCCGTCCTCCGCCCGCCGGCCCTGCTCGCCGTCACCGACCAGCTGCTCGCCCGGTGGGTGATGCACGACGAGTTGGCGCGCCAGCTGCAGGCCTGCTCGACCGGACGGGGCTCGGCACGCGCTCGGGACGTGCTGCCCATCGCCGACCCCCGGGCCGAGTCCCCCATGGAGTCGGTGCTCCGCTGGCTGGTGCACGAGGCCGGTCTCCCCGCGCCGGCCGTGCAGTACGTCGTCCGGGACGAGGCGGGAGCCGTCCTCGGCCGGGCCGACCTGGCCTGGCCGGACCGACGGGTGCTCGTCGAGTTCGACGGCGACGTCCACCGCGAGCGCGACGTGTTCGTCAACGACCTGCGCCGGCAGAACCGGCTCGTCGCCGCCGGGTGGACGGTCCTGCGGTTCACCTCGGCCGACGTCCTGGGCCGGCCCGCGGACGTCGTCGCGGAGATCCGCCGGGCCCTCGCCTGGCGAGATCGGCGGTCTCGCACGACTGCAGGCCGGTAACCGTGCGAGATCGCCGATCTCGCCGAAAGCGGCTCAGCCGATGCCGCGGGCGCGGGCGGCGTCCACCACGAGGTCGACCACCGTCTGCAGCGGCAGGGCCGTGCTGTCGACGACCAGGTGGTAGAGGCGGGGGGACGCCGGGTCGGCGCGGTAGCACCGCCGCACGTACCCCTCCCGGGCCGCGTCGTTGGCCCGCAGGTCCCGCCGCACCTCCTCGACCGGGCGCCCGGTGCGTGTCACCGCCGCCTCCAGCCGCCGTTCCGGCGGGCCGTCGAGGCGGACGTGCAGCGCGTCGGCACGGTCGCCCAGCACCACCGCGGCGGCGCGGCCCAGGACGACCCCGCCCGGCCCGTCGGCGATCTCGCGCACCACCCGCTCGGTCTGCAGGCGGAACGACCGCTCGTCGAGCTGCTCGGTCACCGGGACGACGCCGCCCATCGGGTCGGGCATCGTGCCCAGCGAGGCGAGGACCCGCCACAGCCCGCGGGCGACGGTCTCGTCGTTGGCCTCCGCCTCGGCCACCGGGACGCCGAGCCGGCCGGCCACCTGGGCGGGTATGGCGCGGTCGTGGAAGACCAGGCCCAGCCGCGCGGCGACGGCCGGCCCGACCTCGGCACCGCCGGCGCCGTAGGACGCCGAGATCGTCACCACGCCCGAACCCGTCACCGCTCCTCCTCCAGCCGCTTGCCCAGGAACACCGCGCCGGGTGCGTCGGCGTACACGCCGTACCCCGGGGCAGAGGTGTAGCCGAGCGCGGCGTACAGCGCCAGCGCCTCGGGCTGCCGCGAGCCGGAGTTGAGCACCACCGCGCGGGTGCCGGCCGCGGCCGTGCTCTCCTCGAGCGCCGCCATCAGCAGCTGCGCCAGCCCCTGCCGCCGGAACGCCGGGTCCACGAACACCCGCTTGACCTCGGCCACGCCGGGCTCGTGCACCCGCCAGGCGCCGCACCCCGCGGGGACACCGTCCACCTCGGCGACGAGGAACAGCCCCACGGGCGGCTCGAACTCGGCCGGGTCGACGACGGCCTCGTCGGGCCCGCCGTAGCGGGCCACGTACTCCTGCTGCACGCGGCCGACGAGCTCGCGGGCCAGGGGGTCGTCGTACGGCACCGCCCGCAGCACCACCGGGCGGCCGTCGGCCAGCCGGGCCTCAGCGGAAGTGCGCATGCCCGGTCCCCTCCGCCCCGACGGCCGCGGCGACCGCCTCGGCCGGCTCGCCGTCCACCCGCACCCCGGGCTCCCCCTCGCGCACCGTGCCGATCCGCGCCCAGCCCTCCGGCAGGTCGGCATCGGCCGGGAAGGTGGCCAGCAGCGCGTGGTCCTCGCCGCCGGTGAGCACCCAGGCCATCGGGTCCCCGCCGAGGGCGGCCGCGACCTGCTGCAGCGGGCCGGGCAGCTCGAGGGTCACCCGGACCAGCGCCGCCCGGTCGACGTCGACGAGCACCCCGCTCTCCTGCGCCAGGTGCCCGGCGTCGGCGAGCAACCCGTCGCTGACGTCGCACATCGCCGTCGCCCCGGCCTCGGCCGCCGCCGGGCCGGCCGCGTACGGCGGTGCCGGACGGCGGTGCGCGGCCACCGCGGCGGCCGGGCTGGTGAAGCCGCGGCGCAGCACGGCCAGGCCGCACGCCGACCAGCCCAGCCGGCCGGTCAGGGCCAGCACGTCGCCGGGCCGGGCGCCCGAGCGCAGCACCGGCGCCCGGCCGCCCAGGTCGCCCAGTGCGGTCACTGACAGGACGACGGCCCCGCTGTCGGGTGCCGCCGACACCGTGTCGCCGCCGACGACCGCCGCCCCCAGCGGCGCGCACTCCGCGGCCAGCCCCGCGGCCACCCCCTCCAGCCACGTCGTCGGGGTGTCCGCCGGGCAGGCCAGCCCGACCAGCAACGCGGTCGTCACCCCGCCCATCGCGGCCACGTCGGCGAGGTTGGCCGCCGCCGCCTTGTGCCCGACGTCCTCGGCCGACGACCAGTCGCGCCGGAAGTGCCGGCCCTCGACGAGGACGTCGGTGGTGGCGACCACGCGCCCGTCGGGTGCGCGCAGCACGGCGGCGTCGTCACCGGGTCCGACGTCGGCCACGCGCGCGGTGCCGGAGCGCGCCAGCACGCGCGCGATCACGCCGAACTCGCCGACGACCCGCACGCTGTCGGCGGGGTCGTCGCGCGGGACCAACGGACGGGGACGAGTCACCGGTCACTCCAGGTCGCTGGGGTAGGTTGCGCAACTGTCCGCCCGCCGGTGCGGACGCCGCACCCGCAGCGCCACCCGAGGAAAGGTCTCCCGTGGTCCACGCCTACATCCTCATCCAGACCGAAGTCGGCAAGGCCGCCCAGGTGGCGTCGACCATCAGCGAGATCTCGGGTGTCACCAAGGCCGAGGACGTCACCGGCCCCTACGACGTCATCGTGCGGGCCGAGGCCGAGACCGTCGACGAGCTCGGCCGGTTGGTCGTGGCCCGCGTGCAGTCGGTCGACGGGATCACCCGCACGCTGACCTGCCCCGTCGTCAACATCTGAGCGCCCTGACCGAGAACACCCCCGCCCCGGAGCAGACATCGCGGCCGTCCCGGCCGGACGACCCGCTGCGGCGCGTCGCGCTCGTCGTCACCGCCGTCGTCCTGCCGCTGGTCGTGGTGCTTCTGGTGCTGACCCGCGTGCTCGGCGGGGACGACGGGGCCGACGGGTCCGGCGACGCGGTCGCCGACGTCGGGGGCACACCGGCGCCCGGGCGGGCCGACCTGCCGCCGCTGCCCGTCGAGGTCCCCCCGGTGACCCCCGAGGCCGACGCGAACTGCCCCGCGCTCATGGGCGCGCTCCCCCTGGAGCTGGCCGGCGAGCCGTCCCGCCCGGTGCAGTCGGACTCCCCGTACGCCTACGCCTGGGGCGAGCCGCCGGTGCTGCTGGTCTGCGGCGTCGACCGGCCGGCCGTACTGGAGCCGACGTCCCCGCTGATCCAGGTGAACGCGGTGAACTGGCTGGTCGACACCAGCGACCCGGACCGCATCGTCTGGACCGCCGTCGACCGGCCCGTCTACGTGCAGGTGACGGTCTCCGCCGACACCGACAGCGCCCCGGTCACCGCGCTCGGCCCGGTCATCAACGACACGCTCCCCACCCAGCCGGTCGACGCCGGCTGAAAGAGGGCCCTCCTGCCCCCGCCACTCGCGAGCTCGCGGCGGGACCCTGCAGGAGGGCCGTTCCAGCACGTCACGGCGGGGGCAGCCGCTCCAGCTGGGCCGCGATGACGGCCACCACCTCCTCGGTCGCCGCCTGCACCGACCCGGAGACGGCGGTGACCCTGAGGCTGAACGCCCCCTGGGCGCACCAGGCGGAGGCGGTCGGCGCGGCCATCCGCGCCGCCGGGGCACCCTCCTCGAGCTGCAGCAGCCGGCACCCGGCGGGCAGGTCCGGCGGGTCCTCCCGCAGCAGGCCGCCGTAGACCTCCGCCTCGTGCGCGGCCAGGTCCGCGGTGAACGCCAGGGCGCCCTCGGTGGTCTCGAACTGGTGGGCGGCGACGGTGGTCAGCGGGCCGGCCCCGGATCCCCAGTAGCGCTCCCAGCCGAAGCGGTACCCGTAGTCGTCGAGCACCTCGCGCTCGCGGGCGGCGTCCTCGGCGTAGCCGGCGACGTCCTCGGGCCACTTCTCCCCCGCCGGCGGCGACAGCGCGTCGTCGGGCACGCGCGGCAGGCCCGAGGGGACGTCGGGGACGACGAGCGGCTCGAGCTCCCGGGGTGTGTCCGGCGTCGCGGCGGCCGGCGCGGCGGACGCGCCGCCGTCGGCCGGGGAGCCGCAGCCGGTCAGCAGGGCCAGCAGCAGCGCCAGCCCGCCGTGCCGGACCACCGCCCCCAGGTTCACGCCCGGGTGCCGTCCAGCGTCGGGTCGGAGGCGGTCGGCGCCCCGGCCAGAGCCACCTCGACCAGCCGGTCCACCAGGGTGGCGAAGTCGACCCCGGCGGCCGCCCACATCCGCGGGTACATCGAGATCGGCGTGAACCCCGGCATGGTGTTCACCTCGTTGACCACCAGCCGGTCGGCGCCGTCGGGGCCGGTGCCGAGGAAGAAGTCGACCCGCGCCAGGCCGCGGCAGTCCATCGCGAGGTAGGCGCGGCAGGCCGCCTCCTGCACCGCCCGCGTCTGCTCGGCGGTGAGGTCGGCGGGGACGTCGAAGTCCGCGGCGTCGTCCAGGTACTTGGCGGCGAAGTCGTACCAGTCGGTGCCCGGGTGCAGCCGGATCTCGGCCGGCAGGCTCGCCTGCGGCAACCCGCCGCCGGGCCCGGCCAGGACGCCGCACTCGACCTCCCGCCCCGGGACGGCGGCCTCCACGACCACCTTGGGGTCGACCGCGGCGGCGGTCGCCACGGCCTCGGGGAACTGCGCCCAGTCGGTGACCTTGGTGATGCCGATGCTGGAGCCGGCCCGCGACGGCTTCACGAACACCGGCAGGCCCAGCCACTCCCGGGTGGCGGCGTCGAGCACGCCGGGGTCGGCCGACAGCGCACCGGAGGGGTCGCGCAGCACCACGTGGTCGCCCTGGGGCAGCCCGGCCGAGGTGAGCAGCTTCTTGGTGAACTCCTTGTCCATCGACGCCGCACTGGCGAAGACGCCCGAGCCCACGTAGGGGATGCCGCTCATCTCCAGCTGCCCCTGGATGGTGCCGTCCTCGCCGTAGGCGCCGTGCAGCACGGGGAAGACGACGTCCAGGCCGATCCGCTCGCCGGTGCCGTCCAGGCGCTGCAGGCCGCGGCCGCTCGGGTCGCCGACCAGCGTCACCGGGGTGCCGCCGGTGACCTCCGGCAGCTCGCCGCCGACGATCGCCAGCCGCAGCCCCGGGTCGGGGAGCACCCAGCCGCCGTCGCGGGTGATGCCCACGGGGACCACGTCGTACCGGTCGCGGTCCAGCGCCGCGAGGACGGCCCCGGCGGAGACGCAGGAGATGGGGTGTTCGGCGCTGCGCCCCCCGAAGACGACCGCGATGCGCAGCTTGCCCGGCTGTCCGCTCATCGCGGCCGACCCTAGTGGAGACCCGCTGGAGCGCCCGGACGACGGGCGGACGGGGCCGTCGCGCGCGGCGTGTGGCAGCCTCCTCCCGATGGGCGAGAACGCGGTGGCTCCGGCGGTCTACCCGCGTCGGCTGCGGCTGGCCGGGGCGGCCGTCCACGTCTACACCGCGAGCGGGTCGGTGCTCGGGCTGCTGATCGTGCTCGCGGCCTTCGACGGCGACGCGGTGGCGGCGCTGTGGCTGGGCCTGGTCGCCCTCATCGTCGACGGCACCGACGGGATGCTGGCCCGCCGGCTGCGGGTCAAGGAGACGATCCCCTGGTTCGACGGCGCCCGGCTCGACGACATCGTCGACTACCTGACCTATGCCTTCGCGCCGGTCGTGCTGCTGTGGACGACCGGGTCGCTGCCCGGGGGTGCCGTGGGGTGGGTCGTGGCCGCGCTGCCGCTGCTGGCCTCCAGCTACCAGTTCTGCCGGGTCGACGCGAAGACCGAGGACCAAGCCTTCCTGGGCTTCCCGAGCTACTGGAACGTGGTCGCCTTCTACGCCGTCGTCCTCGACCTGGCCCCGGCGGTGGTGGCCACGGTGCTCGTCGTCTGCTCGGTGCTGGTGTTCGTGCCGGTGCGCTACCTCTACCCGTCCCGGACGACGGCCCTGCGCGGCCTGAGCCTGGTGCTGACGGCGGTCTGGCTGGTCACCTACGCCGTCCTGCTGGTGCAGGTGCCCGACCCCGCCCCGCTCGTGGTGGCGCTGTCGCTGACCTACCTCGTGTACTACGTCGCGGTGAGCCTGTGGCTGACCGCGCGCGCGGCCCGCCGCCGGCGCGGCGAGCGCCCCGCGACCGGATGAAGGACTCCCTGCTCCCCGCCACTCGCAGGCTCGCGCCGGGACGCTGCAGGGGGCCGTTCCAGCACGTCACCCGAGGGCGGCGTCGAGGGCGGCGGAGAGGTCGGCGACCAGGTCGGCGGTGTCCTCGATGCCGCAGGAGAGCCGCACGAACCCCTCGGGGACGGCGTCCCCGCCCCACTGGGCCCGCCGGTCGACGGTGCTGTGCACCCCACCGAAGCTGGTGGCCGCCGTCCACAGCCGGCTGGCGGCCAGCACCCGCGCCACCGCGGCGGCGTCGGGCAGCTCGGCGGAGACGACGCCGTTCGGGCGCAGCATCTGGCGCGCGGCGAGCTCGTGGGAGGGGTCCCCGGGCCGCCACGGCCAGCGGACGCCGCTCACCGCGGGATGCTCGGCGAGCAGGTCGGCGACCGCCGCCGCGGTGGCCGCCTGGCGGGCCAGGCGCAGGTCGAGCGTGCTCATTGAGCGGTGCCCCAGCCAGGCCTCGAAGGGGCCGGGCGTGCCGCCGGTGTGGTCGCGGAAAGACCGCAGCCGGGCGTACAGCTCGTCGTCGGTGGTGCTGACGTGGCCGAGCAGCAGGTCGCTGTGCCCGGTCAGCGCCTTGGTGTCGCTGCCGACGGTGAGGTCGGCGCCGAGCTCGAGCGGCCGCTGGCCCAGCGGGGTCGCCGTGGTGTTGTCGACGGCGAGCACCGCCCCGGCGGCACGGGTGGCGCGGGCGACGGCGGCGACGTCGCAGACGTCGAGCTGGGGGTTGCTCGGCGTCTCCAGCATCACCAGCGCGGCGCCCTCGAGGTCCCCGCGGGCGGCCACCGCCCCGATCTCCGGGGTGGGCACGTACTCCACCCGCACGCCGAAGCGCTCGAGCTCGTCGCCGGCGAGCAGCCGGGTCGTGTAGTAGCCGTCCGAGGGCAGCACCACCCGGTCGCCGGCGCGGGCCACGGCGAGCACCGCCGCGCTGATCGCGGCCATGCCGGTGGCGAAGGACAGGCACCGGCCGCCGTCGAGCTCGCCGATCGCCGCCTCGAGGACCCGCAGCGTGGGGTGCTCGGTGCGCGCGTAGGCGTCGGCGCCCTCGGCGCGGGGCGGGCGGTCGCCGAGGTGGTACGGGGCGGCGAAGACCGGCGAGGGCCGCAGCGGCACGCCCGGCACGGGCGCGTCCTCGCCGGCGCGGACCGAGCGGGTGCCGTCCCCCCAGTGACGGCTCACTCCGGCTTCGCCTCCCGCGACATGATGTCCTTCACGATCTGCGTCACCGGGACGCCGTCGTGGCACACCCGGACGATGGCCTCGGTGAGCGGCATGTCCACCCCGTGCGCCCGTGCCAGGTCCAGCACCGGTTCGCAGCTCTTCACCCCCTCGGCGACCTGCCGGGTGGTCCGCTGCACCTCCTCCACCGACATGCCGCGCCCCAGCCGCTCGCCGAAGGTGCGGTTGCGCGACAGCGGGGAGCTGCAGGTGGCCACCAGGTCTCCCAGGCCGGCCAGCCCCGCGAACGTGGCCGGTTCGGCGCCCAGGGCCACGCCCAGCCGGGTGGTCTCGGCCAGCCCGCGGGTGATCAGCGAGGCGCGGGTGTTGTCGCCGAACCCCATGCCCTCGGTGATGCCGCACGCCAGCGCGATGACGTTCTTGACCGCGCCGCCGAGCTCGCAGCCCACCAGGTCCTGGTTGGTGTAGGGGCGGAAGTAGGGGGTGTGGCAGGCGGCCTGCACCTGCGCGGCGCGGTCGTGGTCCTCGCAGGCCACCACGGTCGCGGCCGGCTGCTCCTCGGCGATCTCGCGCGCGAGGTTGGGGCCGGAGAGGGCGGCGACCCGGTCGGGCCCCGCGCCGGTGACCTCGCCGATCACCTGGCTCATCCGCTTGGTGGTGCCCAGCTCCACGCCCTTCATCAGCGACAGCAGGACCGCCTCGGGGGGCAGCAGCGGCGCCCACTCGGTGAGGTTGCCCCGCAGCGACTGGGAGGGGACGGCGAGCACCACGATGTCGGCGTCGGCCAGGGCGTCGACAGCGTCGGCCGTGGCGCGCAGCCGGTCGGGCAGCCGGATGCCGGGGAGGTAGTCGGGGTTCTCGCGGGTCTCGCCGATCGCGTGCGCGAGCTCCGCGCGGCGGGCGTGCAGCACCACCGAGCAGCCCGCGTCGGCCAGCACCTTCGCGAAGGTGGTCCCCCAGGAGCCTGCCCCCAGGACGGCGGCCCGCGTGCCCGGGCTGCGGCTCACGCGGCGCTCCCCGGCAGGTCGCCGGGCAGGGTGGGCCGGAGGTGGGGGGTGGTCGTGGTGGGCGCCGGCTCCCCGCGGAGCTCGGCCAGCTGGTCGCGCACGGAGGCCATCATCCGGTCGGTCACCTCGCGCAGCAGCTCGCCGGTGATCGGCCGGCCGCCGCGCACCTGCGCGCGCAGGTCGGTGAGGTCCACCGGCTCGCCGACCAGGTAGTCGGCGGGCGCGCGCAGCCGCAGGTGCAGCCGCTTGGCGTGGTAGTCGTGCAGCCGCTGCGGCCCCCACTGGGCCACCGGCAGGACGACGGCGTCGCTGGTCAGGGCCAGCCGCGCGACCCCGGTGCGGGCCTCCATGGGCCACCAGTCCGGGTCGCGGGTGACCGACCCCTCGGGGTAGATGACCACGACGTTGCCGGCGGCCAGGTCGGCCTCGGCGGCCGCCAGCGAGTGGCGCGCGTCGGCGCGGCCGCGGGCCACCGGGATCTGCCCGGCCGCGCGCAGGATCCGCCCGGCCGGCCCGGCGAAGACCGCGTCCTTGGCCAGGAAGTGCGGAACGCGGCCGCAGTCCCACACCAGCCGGGCGCAGGCCAGCGGGTCGAGGACCGACACGTGGTTGGCGACCACGAGCACCGGGCCGGTGCGGGGGAAGCGCCCGGCGTGCCGGTAGCGCATCCGGAACAGCAGCGCGGTGACCGGGTAGACGACCGCGACGCAGAACAGCAGGGCCGGGGGGAGCGGCCTGCGGGTGCGCCACCGGGACGACGGGGCTGCGGTACGGCGCGATCCCCCGGTGCCCCGGGACCCGTCCTGCGTCACCGGCTCCCCCCTTCCTGCGTGCCCGGCCCGGTCGGCCGTGACGTCCTGCCCCCATGATCGGCCCTGGGCCGTTCCGCGGGGTGCACCGGGTTCGGTCCGTCCGGCCGGAAGCGCGCGCCGGTGTGCTCACATTGTCGCCGTGCGCGCGTGGTCGGTCGTCGTCCCGGCGAAACGGCTGGCGCTGGCCAAGACCCGGCTCACCCCGCTCCCCGAGGGCCTGGCCGGCCCGCCGGCGACCGCCCACGACCGGCTGGTCCTGGCCCTGCTGGCCGACACCGTGGCCGCGGCGCTGGCCTCGCCCGCGGTGACCGGCGTCCTCGTCGTCACCGACGACCCCGACGCCGCCGCGGCGGTGAGCCGGCTGGGGGCCCGCACGGTGCCCGACGAGCCCGACCGCGGGCTCAACCCGGCGCTGGTCCACGGCGCCCGCGCCACCGGGGCCGCCGCGGTGGCCGCGCTCTCCTCCGACCTGCCGGCGCTGCGCCCCGAGGAGCTCACCGCCGCGCTGGCCGCCGCGCAGGGTGCGCCGCGCTGCTTCGTCGCCGACGCGCAGGGCACCGGGACGACGCTGCTCACCGCCGTCGGCACCGAGCTCGCCCCCGCCTTCGGGGCCGGGTCGGCGCAGCGGCACGCGGCCGGCGGCGCCGTCCCGCTGACCGGCGCCTGGCCGGGCCTGGCCCGCGACGTCGACACGCCGGGCGACCTGCGCGCCGCCCTCGCGCTGGGCGTCGGCCGGCACACCGCGGTGCTGCTCGGCGGGGCCGCCCGGCCGCCGGGCTGACCCCCCGTCGACCACCCGCCGGCACCCGGACTGCGGCACGATGAGCCCGTGCCCTCGACCAGACCCGGCGCCCCCGCCGACCGGTACATCAACCGCGAGCTGTCGTGGCTGGACTTCAACGCCCGTGTGCTCGAGCTGGCGGAGGACGACACCCTCCCCCTGCTGGAGCGGGTGAAGTTCCTGGCGATCTTCGCCGGCAACCTCGACGAGTTCTACATGGTCCGCATCGCCGGCCTGAAGCGCCGGCAGAGCACCGGTCTGACCGTGCGCTCCCCCGACGGCCTGACCATCCGCGAGCAGCTGGCGCGGGTCACCGAGCGCACCCGCGACCTGGTGCACCGGCACGCCGACGTCTTCACCAAGGACATCACCCCGCGCCTGGAGGAGGCGGGGATCGGGATCGTGCACTGGGGCGAGCTGGACGACGACGAGACCAAGCGGCTGCGCGAGTACTTCCGCGACCAGGTGTTCCCGGTGCTGACCCCGCTGGCGGTCGACCCGGCGCACCCCTTCCCCTACATCAGCGGCCTCTCGCTGAACCTCGCCGTCTCGGTGCGCGACCCCGACACCGGCGCCCCGCGCTTCGCCCGGCTCAAGGTGCCCAACAACGTGCCCCGCTTCGTGCAGGTCGCGAGCTCCGACCGCGACGCCACCTTCCTGCCGCTCGAGGACCTCATCGCCGCGCACCTGCAGCAGCTGTTCCCGGGCCTCGACGTCATCGACCACCACCTGTTCCGGGTGACCCGCAACGCCGACCTGGAGGTCGAGGAGGACCGCGACGAGGACCTGCTGCAGGCCCTGGAGCGCGAGCTGGCCCGCCGCCGCTTCGGCCCGGCCGTGCGGCTGGAGGTCGCCGAGCCGATGGACCCGCGGATCCTCGACGTGCTGATGAGCGAACTGGAGGTGGACGGCTCCGACGTCGTCCACGTGCCCGGCCTGCTCGACCTCGCCGCCCTGTGGGAGCTCTACGGCCTCGACCGGCCGGAGCTCAAGGACGAGCCGTTCGTGCCGGCCACCCACCCGCGGCTGTCGGAGGGCGAGACGCCCAAGAGCGTCTTCGCGACGCTGCGGGAGGGCGACGTGCTCGTCCACCACCCGTACCACTCGTTCGCGACCAGCGTGCAGCGCTTCATCGAGCAGGCGGCCGCCGACCCGAACGTGCTGGCGATCAAGCAGACGCTGTACCGCACGTCGGGTGACTCCCCGATCGTCAACGCGCTCATCGACGCCGCGGAGGCGGGCAAGCAGGTCGTCGTCCTGGTGGAGATCAAGGCGCGTTTCGACGAGGAGGCCAACATCAGCTGGGCCCGCTCGCTGGAGCGGGCCGGCTGCCACGTCGTCTACGGGCTGGTGGGGCTCAAGACCCACTGCAAGACGGCGCTGGTGGTGCGCCGGGAGAGCGGCGTGATCCGCCGCTACTGCCACATCGGCACGGGCAACTACAACCCGAAGACCGCCCGGCTCTACGAGGACCTCGGCATCCTCACCGCCGACCCCCGGGTGGGCGCCGACCTCACCGACCTGTTCAACACCCTCACCGGCTACTCCCGGCAGACCACCTACCGCCGCCTCATGGTCGCCCCTCACAGCATCCGTCCCGGGCTGGTGGAGAAGATCCGCCGGGAGGCCCGCCACGCCAGCGAGGGCCGGCCGGCGGGCATCCGGATCAAGGTCAACTCACTGGTCGACGAGGAGCTCATCGACGCCCTCTACGAGGCGTCGGCGGCCGGCGTCCCGGTGGAGCTGCTCATCCGCGGCATCTGCTCGCTGCGGCCCGGCGTGCCCGGACTGTCGGAGAACGTGCGGGTGCGCTCGATCGTGGGCCGGTTCCTCGAGCACTCGCGGGCGATGTGGTTCGCCGGCGGCGGGGAGGGCGAGTGGTGGCTCGGCAGCTCCGACCTCATGCACCGCAACCTCGACCGTCGGATCGAGGTGCTGCTGCAGGTGTGCGACCACACCGCCGAGCGGCAGCTGCAGGAGACCTTCGACGCGGCGATGGCCGACGGCGTGCGCTGCTGGGAGCTGGGCAGCGACGGCGCCTGGACCCGCACCGGCGAGCGCGACTACCAGGCCGGCCTGATGGCGGCGGCGGTGGACCATGCCGGCTGAGACCGGCGGGCTGGTGCGTGCCGCCGGCGGTGCCCTGTGGCGCCCGGCCGACGGCGGCGGCATCGAGACCGCGCTGGTGCACCGGCCCAAGTACGACGACTGGTCGCTCCCGAAGGGCAAACCCGACGAGGGCGAGCACCTGCTGGAGACCGCGGTGCGCGAGGTGGCCGAGGAGACCGGCCTCGACGTCGTCGTAGGACGGCGCAGCGTGCGCACCGAGTACGAGGTGCCCGAGGGCCCCAAGCGGGTCGACTACTGGCTGATGCGGGTCGCCGACGGGACGTTCGAGCCCAACGACGAGGTCGACGAGCTGCGCTGGCTGCCGGTCGAGGCGGCCTGCGCGATGGTCAGCCACGCGCACGACCGGGCCGTGCTGGCCGACCTGGCGCGCACCGACGTCCCCCGGCAGCCCGCGCTGCTGCTGGTCCGGCACGCCAAGGCCGGCAGCAAGTCCGACTGGGACGGCCCCGACGAGCTGCGGCCGCTCGACCACAAGGGCCACCGGCAGGCGGCGCGGTTGGCGCGGGTGCTGCCGCTGTTCTCCCCCGTCGAGCTGCTGACCGCCGAGCGGGTCCGCTGCCGCGAGACGCTGGAGCCGCTGGCCGCGCAGACCGGTCTCGACGTCCACCCCCTGCCCGAGCTCGGCGAGGAGGAGTACGCCGCCGACCCGCAGGCGACCCTCGCCACCGTCGAGCGGCTCCTGGGCAGCACGGGCGACGACGGGACGCCGGGGACGGTGGTGGTCTGCAGCCAGGGCGGGGCGATCCCGTCGGTGCTGGCGGCCCTCGGCGTCCGCTTCGCGGGCACCGGCGCGGCTGTGACCCCGCCGGCGGCGAAGGGCAGCACCTGGGTGCTGACCGGCCGGCCGGGTGCCCTCGCAGCCGACTACTACCGCGACTTCTCGCCCGAGGCCGCCGACGAACCCGCGTTCACCGGCCTGCGCTGAGGGAGGCCCCCTCCTCCCCACCCCTCGGACGCTCGGGGCGGGCCTCCTGGTCGGGCGGCCGCAGGCCATGGCCGCACTGTCGCGCTGTTCCTGACGCCTCCTCGCTGCTGCCGGCCCTGTCCCGGGACCCGCCCTGAGCCTGCGAAGGGTGGGGAGGACGGGGTCCTTCTTCAGGCGGGCTGGGCCGGCAGCGCCTTCGGCAGCCAGGCCGGACGGCGCGCCTCGAAGGCCTCGATGTCGGCCAGGTGCCGCTCGGTGAGCCCGACGTCGTCGAGGCCCTCCAGCAGCCGCCAGCGGGTGTACTCGTCGACCTCGAACGGCACGCTGTGCTCGCCGTGGGAGACCCGCCGCTCCTCCAGGTCGACGGTCACGGGCGTGGCGGGGTCGGCCTCCACCGCCGCCCACAGCGCCTCGACCTCGGCCTGCGGCAGGACGACGGTGAGCAGCCCGGACTTGGTCGAGTTGTTCTTGAAGATGTCCGCGAACCGCGAGCTGATGACCACGCGGAAGCCGCCGTCGAGCAGAGCCCAGCAGGCGTGCTCGCGGGAGGAGCCGGTGCCAAAGTCCGGACCCGCGACGAGGATCGAGGCGTCGGCATACTGCGGCTGGTTGAGCACGAAGTCCGGCTCGTTCTTCCGCCAGGCGACGAACAGGCCGTCCTCGAACCCGGTGCGGGTGATCCGCTTCAGGTACTCGGCCGGGATGATCTGGTCGGTGTCGACGGCGCTGCGGCGCAGCGGGGCCGCGGTGCCGGTGTGCGTGGTGAAGGCGTCCATGGCTCTCAGGGCTCCAGTGCGGGTCAGACGGTGGCCGGGACGGGGGCGTCGGCCAGGTCGGCGGGGGCGGTGAGCCGCCCGGTCAGCGCGGTCGCCGCGGCGACCGACGGCGACACCAGGTGGGTGCGCCCGCCCTTGCCCTGCCGGCCCTGGAAGTTGCGGTTGCTGGTCGAGGCCGACCGCTCCCCCGGCGCGAGCTGGTCGGGGTTCATGCCGAGGCACATCGAGCACCCCGCGCCGCGCCACTCGGCACCGGCCTCGGTGAACACCCGGTCCAGGCCCTCGGCCTCGGCCTGCAGCTTCACCCCGACCGACCCGGGGACGACGAGCATCCGCGTGTCCGGGTCGATGTGCTTGCCGCGCAGCAGCTCGGCGGCGACGCGCAGGTCCTCGATGCGGCCGTTGGTGCAGGAGCCGAGGAAGACCGTGTCGACCTCGATCTCGCGCAGCGGCGTGCCGGGGGTCAGCCCCATGTAGGCCAGCGCCTGCTCGGCGGCCCGGCGCTCGTCGTCGTCGGCCATGGTCGCCGGGTCCGGCACCGACCCCGCGATCGGCAGGCCCTGCCCGGGGTTGGTGCCCCAGGTGACGAACGGCGTGAGCTCGGCGGCCTCGAGGACGACCTCGGTGTCGAAGACGGCGCCCTCGTCGGTGCGCAGCGTCTGCCAGTACTCGACGGCGGCGTCCCAGTCGGCGCCCTGCGGGGCGTGCGGGCGGCCCTGCAGGAAGTCGAAGGTGGTCCGGTCCGGGGCGATCAGCCCGGCGCGGGCGCCGGCCTCGATCGACATGTTGCAGATCGTCATCCGGGCCTCCATCGACAGCGCCTCGATGGCGCTGCCGCGGTACTCGATGACGTGGCCGGCGGCACCGTTGGTGCCGATCTTCGCGATGACGGCCAGGATGACGTCCTTCGACGAGACCCCCTCGGGCAGCTCGCCGTCGACGGTCACGGCCATCTGCTTGGGCCGGTACTGCGGCAGGGTCTGCGTGGCGAGCACGTGCTCGACCTCGCTGGTGCCGATGCCGAAGGCCAGCGCGCCGAAGGCGCCGTGCGTGGAGGTGTGGCTGTCGCCGCAGACGATCGTCATGCCCGGCTGGGTCAGCCCGAGCTGCGGGCCGATGACGTGCACGATGCCCTGGTCGCGGTCGCCCATGGGAGCCAGTCGGATGCCGAACTCGGCGGCGTTCGCGCGCAGCGCCTCGACCTGTGCGCGGCTGACCGGGTCCGCGATGGGCTTGAGGATCTCCAGCGTCGGGACGTTGTGGTCCTCGGTCGCCATCGTGAGCTCGGGGTGGCGCACGGTGCGGCCGGCGGCGCGAAGGCCGTCGAAGGCCTGTGGGCTGGTCACCTCGTGCACCAGGTGCAGGTCGATGTAGAGCAGGTCCGGCTCGCCCGCGGCGCTGCGCACGACGTGGGCGTCGTAGACCTTCTCCGCCAGGGTCTTCGGCACGGCTGGTCCCTCCGGGGTCGGGGCTCGCCCCCTCGGACGACCGGACTGGTCATCTCATGCTGTGGGATGCGAGTATTGCTGTGTGGGACAGCCTAACCCCGTCGCCGTCTTGGACAAAGCGGTGGCCATCCTCCGCGCCGTCGCCGCCGAGCCCGCGACCCTCGCCGAGCTCGTCGAGCGCACCGGGCTGCCCCGGGCGACCGCGCACCGGCTGGCGGTGGCCCTCGAGGGACACCGCCTGGTCCGGCGCACGCCGGTCGGCGCCTGGGCGCCTGGCCCGGCACTGGCCGAGCTGGGTCGCGGGGTGGCCGACCTCGCCGAGCTGGCCGGCCGGCACCTGGTGACGCTGCGCGACGTCAGCGGAGAGAGCGCCCAGTTCTACGTCCGGGACGGCGCCAGCCGGGTGTGCGTCGCCGCTGCCGAGCGGGCGCACGGGCTGCGCGACACCGTGCCGGTGGGGGCGCGGCTGCCGATGACTGCGGGTTCGGCCGCGCACGCGCTGCTCGCCTTCGCCCCCGCCGACGAGGTCACCCCGCTGCTGCCCAGCGCCAGCTTCACCGCCCGCACGCTGCTCGACGTCCGCCGCCGGGGCTGGGCGCACAGCATCGCCGAGCGGGAGCCCGGGGTGGCATCGCTGTCGGCGCCGGTGCGCGACGCCGCGGGCGGGGTGCTGGGCGCGGTCTCCATCTCCGGGCCGGTGGAGCGACTGGGCCGCCGTCCGGCCCCGGAGGTGGTCGGCGCGGTGCTCGACGCCGCCGGTGCCATCTCCCGCGCCGCCCGCTGAACGAGGACCCCGTCCTCCCCAACCCTCCCTCCCGCCGTCGATCATGGGGTTGCTGCAGGGTCCCGCGGCGTGTCGTCGCGTGTCGGCTGCCACAAGCCCATGATCAACTCGATGGGCGGCGTGAGGCCCGGCCCCGCACGCCCACCCGGCCGCCGACTGCTGGCCGTCTGACCGCCCGGGCTGTTCCGCTCGACCGTCCTCCGGCGAAGACTGGGCGGCATGACCGCCACCGAGCCCACGTACCGCGGCCGCGCCCGGATCGCCGAGCCCGGGGAGGGCATCGGTCCCGACGAGCTGGCGCTGGCCACCCGCAACCACGGGATGCCGCTGGAGGCGCTGCGCTACGACGTGACGCCGCCGGGGCTGCACTACGTGCTCACCCACTACGACATCCCCGCCGTCGACCCGGCCACCTGGTCGCTGGAGCTGGGCGGCGCCGTCACCCGCTCCCTGCGGCTCACCCTCGACGAGCTGCGCAGCCGCCCGGCGGTCACCTCCCGAGTGCTGCTCGAGTGCGCCGGCAACGGCCGCGCCCGGTACGAGCCGCGGCCGGTGAGCCAGCCGTGGCTGCTCGAGGCGGTGGGCACCGCCGAGTGGACCGGCACGCCGCTGGCCCCGCTGCTGGAGGAGGCCGGCATCGCCGCCGGCGCCGTCGACGTCGTCTTCACCGGGGCGGACCACGGCGTGGAGCGCGGCGTCGAGCAGGACTACGCGCGCGGCCTGCCGCTGGCCGAGGCGATGCGCCCGGAGGTGCTGCTGGTGTGGGCGATGAACGGCGCACCGTTGCCGCCCCAGCACGGCGCTCCGCTGCGCCTGCTGGTGCCCGGCTGGTACGGCATGGCGCACGTGAAGTGGCTGACCCGCGTCGAGGTGCTCGACCGCCCCTTCGACGGCTTCCAGAACGCGGTCGCCTACCGCCTCAAGGTCGGCGCCGGCGACCCCGGCGAGCCGGTCACCCGGATCGCGCCCCGCGCCCTGCTCACGCCGCCCGGCTGGCCGGACTTCATGACCCGCGAGCGCTTCCTGCGCCCCGGCCCGGTGCTGCTGACCGGGCGGGCCTGGTCGGGCCGGGCGCCGGTCACCGCCGTCGAGGTCAGCACGGACGGCGGGGCCACCTGGTCGGCCGCCGAGCTCGCCCCCGCCGACCCGGCGCACCCCTTCGCCTGGCGTTCCTGGTCCTTCGCGTGGACGGCGGAGCCGGGCAGCTCCGAGCTGGTCGCCCGGGCGACCGACGCGGAGGGCGGTCAGCCCACCGAGCAGGTGTGGAACCGGCAGGGCATCGCCAACAACCTGGTGCAGCGGGTGCCGGTGACCGTCCTCGGATGACCGGGTCCGCTCCGAGGGGCAGGAGGGTCCTCCTTCAGTGCCCGGGGGGCCGGTCCTCGTCCCCGGCGACGTCGGCGCCCGGGTCGACCACCACGGGGCGCAGCCGCGACCACAGGGCGAAGACCGCGGCGAAGACCAACATGGCGATGCCGACCCACAGGTTGGCGTTGAGGTCGCCCGTCTTGGCCCGGTCGTCCGCCGAGGTGCTGAACAGCCCCATGAGGACCAGCACGACGCCGTAGAAGCCGATCAGCGCGGCGATGACGTTGCGGACGTCGAAGGCGCCAGCCGCCTGCTTGGCCGGGGTGGCGCGGTTGCTGCTACTGCTGCTCATGACCGGTGCTCCTGCCGTCAGCGGAAGATCACGTTGAGGACGACGACCATCACCAGCGCGATGCCGGCCAGCTTGGTCGGCGACTGGTACCAGGGCAGCCGGTGCGCGTCGGGGTCGGTGCGCTGCTCCCTCGGCGTCTCGGAGTAGACGAGGCCGGCGAGCTGGGCGACCGGCTTGGGCGCGGTGACCTGGCTGACCACCACGCTGACGACGATGTCGACGACGAACGCGGCGCTTGCGGCGACGAAGCTCGCACCCTGGCCGCCGAGGGGCAGCACGCCCAGCGACGCCGTCCCGAACGCGTCCTCGCTGAGGAAGGCGACGACGACGGCGGCCAGCGTCCCGGACACCAGGCCCATCCAGCCGGCGGTCGGCGTCATCCGCTTCCAGAACATGCCGAGGATGAAGGTCGCGAACAGCGGCGCGTTGAAGAAGCCGAACAGCGTCTGCAGGTAGTCCATCAGGTTCGTGTAGCCCGAGGCGATGATCGCCGTCCCGATGGCGGCCACGGTGGCCCCGACCGTCGCCCACCGGCCGACGGCGAGGTAGTAGGAGTCGGGCCGGTCCTTGCGCACGTACTGCTGCCACAGGTCGTAGCTGAAGACGGTGTTGAAGGCGGAGATGTTGGCCGCCATGCCGGCCATGAACGCCGCGAGCAGGCCGGCGAGGGCGACGCCGAGCAGTCCGTTGGGCAGGGTGTCGCGGATCAGCAGCAGGATCGAGTTGTTGTAGTCGAAGTCCGTGGCCGACGCGGCGCGGGCCTCGACGACCTCCGGCACCAGGACCGTGGCGATGATGCCGGGGATCACGACGATGAACGGCACGAACATCTTCGGGAAGGCGCCGATGATCGGGGTGCTGCGCGCGGCCGACATCGACTTCGTCGCCATCGCCCGCTGGACCTCGACGAAGTTCGTCGTCCAGTAACCGAAGGACAGCACGAACCCGAGGCCGAAGACGATGCCGATGACCGACAACACCGGGCTGCCGATGCCCGACAGCTCGGTGGCCGGCCACGAGGTGAGCTCCTCACCGCGGCCGGCGTCGGTGACCCGGTCGACGAGCCCGCCGACGCCGCCGACCCGGCTGAGGCCGATGAGGGTCAGCGGCAGCAGCGCGGCGACGATGACGAAGAACTGCAGGACCTCGTTGTAGATGGCCGCCGACAGCCCGCCGAGGGTGATGTAGCTGAGCACCACGGCCGCGGCGACGATGAGCGAGAGCCACAGCGGCCAGCCCAGCAGCGCCTCGACGATGGTGGCCAGCAGGTAGAGGTTGATGCCGGCGATGAGGATCTGGGCGACGGCGAAGCTCAGCGCGTTGACCAGGTGGGCGCCGGTGCCGAACCGGCGGCGCATGAACTCCGGGACGCTGCGGACCTTCGACCCGTAGTAGAAGGGCATCATCACCACGCCCAGGAACAGCATGGCCGGGACCGCGCCGATCCAGAAGTAGTGCATGGTGCTCATGCCGTACTGCGCGCCGTTGGCCGACATGCCGACGATCTCGACGGCGCCGAGGTTGGCCGAGATGAACGCCAGGCCGGTCACCCAGGCGGGCAGCGAGCGGCCGGACAGGAAGAAGTCGAGGCTGTCGGACACCCGCCTGCGAGCAGCGAAGCCGATCAGCAGGACGACGGCGAAGTAGGCGGCGACGAGCAGGTAGTCGACGAACGAGGCGTCGAGACGCAGGGTGTCCACGGGCGGGACCTCCTCTGGGGGCAGGTGGTCAGGCCAGGCGTCGGGCGCCTGTGGAGGGCACGACCGCGAAGGCCCGCGGCGGGGGGAAGCCCTGCTGCGCGAAGCGGTCGTCGATCGCCCGCGCCACGTCGTCGGTGCGGCCGGCGTCGACCAACACCACGGCGCTGCCGCCGAACCCGCCGCCCACCATGCGGGCGCCGGCGGCGCCGGCCTCCCGGGCGGTGGCCACGGCGGTGTCGAGCTCGACGGTGGAGATCTCGAAGTCGTCGCGCAGCGAGGCGTGGCCGGCGGTGAGCACCGGCCCGATCGCCGCGGGATCCGGGGTCTCGCGCAGGATCCGCACGACCTCCAGCACCCGCGCGTTCTCGGTGACGATGTGCCGCGCCCGCTTCAGCAGCACGGTCCCCTCGGGGGTGCCGTCGTCGAGCGGGGCCAGCGCGGCCACGTCCGGGACGTCGCGCAGCGCCCGCACCCCGAGCCGCTCGGCGGCCTGCTCGCACTCGCGGCGCCGGTCGCCGTAGCCGCCGGTGGCGTGGTCGTGCGTCGTCCCGGTGTCGACGACGAGCAGCTCCAGCCCGGCGGCCCGCAGGTCCAGCGGCACCTGCTCGGTGCTGCGGTCGCGGGTGTCGAGGAACAGCGCGTGGCCAGGGGTGCACAGCAGCGACGCGGACTGGTCGAGGATCCCGGTGGGCGCGCCCACGAAGTCGTTCTCGGCCCGCCGGGCGACGTCCACCAGGTCGGCGACGGCGAGGTCGGGGGCGGCGAGGTCGCGCAGCGCCAGCGCCACCGAGCACGACAGGGCAGCGGACGACGACAGCCCCATCCCCGCCGGGACGTCGCCGTCGACCAGCACGCTCACCCCGCCGGGCACCCGCTCGCGCAGCGCGTGGACGACGCCCGCCGGGTAGCCCGCCCAGCCGCCGGGACGGCCGGGCGCCAGCTCGACGACCGACACCTCCACCCGCTCCCCCGGGTGCTGCGCGGAGACCAGCGCCACCAGCCCGTCGTCCCGCCGGGCGACCGCGGCGCGGGTGGTGTGCGGCAGGGCCACCGGCAGCACGAAGCCGTCGTTGTAGTCGGTGTGCTCGCCGATGACGTTCACCCGTCCGGGCGCGGCCCAGACCCCCTCGGGCGGCCCGCCGAACGCCTCGGCGAACGCCTCGCGGGCCGCGTCCGCCGCCGTCACCGGGTCGTCCGTTCGGCTCCGGGCTCGCTCCGCTCCTCGGTCCGCCACCCGGGTCGCCTCCGCGCTCGCTCCGCTCCTAGCTCGCGGCTCGCTGCGATGCTCACCCACTGTCGGCTCCTGGGCATCTCCCTGCGATGCTCACTCGCCCGTCGTCCTCACACCCACGCTCCGCAGCTGCTCGGCGACGTCCTCCGGGACCGTGTCGGTGATGAACGCCCCCATGCCGGACTCCGAGCCGGCCAGGTACTTCAGCTTCCCGGGTGCCCGGCGCAGCGAGAACAGCTGCAGGTGCAGCCACCAGTCCTCGCGGCCGCGGCCGACCGGCGCCTGGTTCCAGGAGGCGATGTAGGGCATCGGGGTGTCGAAGCGGCGGGCGAAGCGGCCCAGCACGTCGAGGTAGAGCCCGGCCAGCGCGTCGCGCTCGGCGGCCGTGAGCGCGGGCAGGTCGGGCACCCGGCGGTGCGGGAACACTTGTAACTCGTAGGGCCAGCGCGCGGCGGCCGGCACGAACGCCGTCCAGTGCTCGTTGGCGGTGACCACGCGGGGCCCGGCGCGCTCGGCGGCGAGCACGTCGGCGAACAGGTCGCCGCCGGTCTCCCGCCGGTGCCGCTCGACCGAGGCCAGCACCTCCGCCACCCGGGGCGCCACGAACGGGTAGGCGTAGATCTGCCCGTGGGGGTGGGAGAGGGTGACCCCGATCTCCTCGCCGGAGTTCTCGAAGACGTAGACCTGCTCGACCCCGTCGATGTCCGACAGCTCGGCAGTGCGCTCGGCCCACACGTCGACGACCAGCCGGGCCCGGTCGGCGCCGAGGGTGGCGAAGGACCGGTCGTGCTCGCTGGTGAAGACCACGACCTCGCAGCGGCCGAAGCCCGGGCGCAGCTCGGACAGCGGGGCGCCGGGCGCGGTCGCGGGGACGTCGCGCTCGACCGCCGTCGCCAGGGACGGGAACCGGTTCTCGAACACGACGACCTGGTAGTCGGCCTCCGGCACCTCGGTGGGCTCCCTGCCCGGCCGGGTGGGGCACAGCGGGCAGAGGTCCGCCGGGGGCAGGAAGGTCCGCGTCTGCCGGTGCGAGGCCAGGACCACCCACTCACCGAGCAGCGGGTCCCAGCGCAGCTGCGAGCGGGTGCTGACCGGGGGCAGGTCGCGGGGGTCCTCGGCGGTGCGCGGCGGTGCGGTGTCCCCGGCGTCGAAGTAGAGGATCTCCCGGCCGTCGGCCAGCCGACGACTCGTCCGGATCACGAGGGTGGACCTGCCTTCCCGCCGCTCGTGACTGTCCGTGAACGGCGTCCCGACGCTAGACCCACCCCCAGCCCCCCGGCCACTCCGGTGGGCCGCGGACGGCGAGAGCCCCCGGTCAGGCAACCGGGGGCTCTCGCGCGCGTAGCCCCGAAGGGATTCGAACCCTCGCTACCGCCGTGAGAGGGCGGCGTCCTGGGCCGCTAGACGACGGGGCCGTGCGGCGTCCATCGTGCCACGGGCCGTCGGCGACCTGCGTACCGGCCTACCGGGCCCGGGGACGACGAGAGCCCCCGGCCGGGGGGCCGGGGGCTCTCGCGCGCGTAGCCCCGAAGGGATTCGAACCCTCGCTACCGCCGTGAGAGGGCGGCGTCCTGGGCCGCTAGACGACGGGGCCGTGCAGGTGGTGCGGTCGTGCTGAGGAACGTTGTTCCAGGCAACAGCTTCCTCGCTGGGGTACCAGGACTCGAACCTAGACTAACGGAACCAGAAACCGTCGGGCTGCCAATTACCCCATACCCCAAGGGTGGTGCTGCACCTCGCGGCGCTGGGCACCAGCATACCCGACGGCCGGGAGCGGTCCCGGCACCCCCCACGGTGACGGTGGTCGCAGGTCGAACGCCGCGCTGCGCACCTCCGGCCGCAGCCGCCGGCGGGTCCGGGCGACCAGGGCGACGTAGGCGGCCATGGCCAGCAGGTCGACGAGCACGACCAGCAGCCCGGCGCCGGCCGGCACCTCGTCAGTGGGCACCCCCTCCCCCAGCGCGCCGGCCAGGACGAAGACCACCACGTTGTTGACCGTGTGCAACACGATCGCCGCCTCGAGCCCGCCGGTCAGCCAGACGACGGCCGAGGCGGCCAGGCCGAAGGCGAAGCGGTCGAGGAAGACGGTCGGCTCGAACTGGCCGTGCGCGGCCGAGAACAGCAGCGCGGTGAGCACCCCGGCGACGACCGGCCCGACCACGGGCTCGCGGAGCCACCCGGCGATCGCCTGGCTCAGGTACCCGCGGAAGACGTACTCCTCAGCCGCGGACTGCACCGGCGTGGTCAGGAGGACCACCAGGAGCAGCCACCAGAACCCCGGGATCGGCCCGGTCACCTCGCCGTCGGCGACGAGCAGGCTGAGCAGCACGGCCACGGCGATCCCGACGCCGAGCGTGCCGAACGCGAACAGCGTGTACGGCGCGACCAGCCGCCAGCGCAGCCGGGCCAGCACCGACGACGACCAGCCGGTCCGCATGCCGTGCGCGGCGACCCAGGACAGCCACACGCACGGGATGGCCACGGCCAGCGAGAGGTTGGTGAGCAGCAGCAGGCCGGGGTCGGTGAGGTCGGTCGGGTCGATCTGCGTCGGGTCGGGGAGGACCCCGGCCGCCAACCCCGCGAAGACGACCACCACCGTCGCCACGAGGTAGACCACGACGAACAGCAGCAAGCCCAGCAGCGGCCGCCACCAGCGCCACGTGCGGCTGCGCATGGCGAGCAGGAACTCGGCCGGCTCGTCGTGCGGCGGGGTGCCCGGCGCCGGCTCCCACCGCATGCCCGGCGGCGGCGCCGGCGGCCCCCACGGCGGGGCGGGCCCCCAGGGCGGGGCGGTGTGCGGGAGGGACTGCAGCGGCACCGGCCCGAGCGGCCACGGGACCGGGCCGGCCGCCGTCCCCGGGACGGGTGACGCGTGCACGCCGTGCAGCGCCCCGGGGACGTACGGCGGCGCTCCGTAGGGCCCGGTCGGCGGCGGCCCCTGGTAGGGCTCGTCGTCCGGCAGGGCCCGGTCGGGCGGTCCCGCCGCGCTCACCCGGTCACCCGGGGACGGCGACCCGCGCCGCGGCGAGGCGGGCGAGGGTGCGCTCGCGGCCCAGCAGCTCGATCGACTCGTACAGCGGCGGCGACACCGTGCGGCCGCTGACCGCGACGCGCACCGGGCCGAACGCCTGGCGCGGCTTGCGGCCCAGCCCCTCGACGAGCGCCTCCTTCAGGGCCGTCTCGATGGCGGCCGTCGTCCAGTCGGGCAGCTCGCGCAGCGCGGTCTGCGCGGCGTCGAGCACCTCGGCCGCCTCCGGACCGGCCAGCTGCTTGGCGGCGGCCGCCGGGTCGACCTCGACGTCCTCGACGAACAGGAAGCCGAGCAGGCCCACGGCGTCCGAGAGCACGATCATGCGCTCCTGGGCCAGCGGGGCGATGGCCCCGAGGACGCGCCGCTGCTCGGCCGTCGGCGGGTCGGCGACCAGCCCGGCGCGCGCCAGGAACGGCACGACGCGCTCGGTGAAATCCTCCACCGGCAGCGCGCGCAGGTGGGTGGCGTTGATCGCCTCGGCCTTCCTGAGGTCGAAGCGGGCCGGGTTGGCGCTGACCCGGGTGACGTCGAAGGCCTCGGCCATCTCGGCCATCGAGAAGACGTCGCGGTCCTCGGCGATCGACCAGCCCAGCAGCGCGAGGTAGTTGGCGAAGCCCTCGGGGACGAAGCCGCGCTCGCGGTAGACGTCGACGTTGGACTGCGGGTCGCGCTTGGAGAGCTTCTTGTTGCCCTCCCCCGTGACGTAGGGCAGGTGTCCGAAGCGCGGCGCGCCGGAGGCCACGCCGATGTCGGTCAGCGCGGCGTACAGCGCCAGCTGCCGCGGCGTGGAGGGCAGCAGGTCCTCGCCGCGCAGCACGTCGGTGATGCCCATCAGGGCGTCGTCGACCGGGTTGACGAACGGGTAGAGCGGGACGCCGTTGGCCCGGACGACGACGAAGTCGGGCACCGAGCCCGCGGCGAACCTGATCTCGCCGCGCACCAGGTCGGTCCAGGTGAGGTCCTCGTCGGGCATCCGCAGCCGCAGCACCGGCTCGCGGCCCTCGGCGCGGAAGGCCGCCTTCTGCTCGTCGGTGAGGAACCGGTCGGCGTTGTCGTAGCCGAGCTTCGGGTCCTGCCCCGCGGCCAGCCGGCGGGCCTCCACCTCCTCGTTGGTGGAGAAGGACTCGTAGGCGTGCCCCGCGGCCAGCAGCGCCTGGGCGACCTCGCGGTAGACCTCGTGCCGCTCGGACTGCCGGTACGGCCCGTGCGGGCCGCCCACCTCCGGGCCCTCGTCCCACTCCAGGCCCAGCCAGCGCAGGCTGTCGAGCAGGTGCCGGTAGGACTCCTCGGAGTCGCGGGAGGCGTCGGTGTCCTCGATGCGGAAGACGAACGTGCCGCCGGTGTGCCGGGCGTGCGCCCAGTTGAACAGCGCCGTCCGGAGCAGGCCGACGTGCACCATGCCCGTCGGTGACGGGCAGAACCGGGTGCGGACGCCGGTCGTGGAGGGGGACGTCATCGCAGGCCGCCGGCGGTGGAGGCGGTATCGGCCCCGGAGACGCCGTTGGTCAGCGACCCCAGACCCTCGATGCTGCACTCGACCCGCTGGCCGGGCGCGATCGGCCCGACGCCGGCGGGGGTGCCGGTGAGCACGACGTCACCGGGCAGCAGGGTCATCACCTGGGAGATGGAGGAGACCAGAGTCGGGACGTCGAAGAGCAGCTGGCTGGTGCGCCCGGACTGGCGCAGCTCGCCGTCCACCGTGCAGGTGACCTCGAGGTCGGCGGGGTCCTTGCCCAGCCCGGCGAGGTCGGTCTCGATCCACGGGCCCAGCGGGCAGAAGGAGTCGAAGCCCTTGGCGCGGGTCCACTGCCCGTCGGCCTTCTGCATGTCCCGCTCGGTGACGTCGTTGGCGATCGTGTAGCCGAAGACACTGCCCGGGACCTGCTCCGGGGTGAGGTTGCGCGCCCCGCGGGCCCCGATGACGACGGCGAGCTCCACCTCGTGGTGGACGTTGGTGCTGCCCGGCGGGATGCGGATGGCGTCGCCGGGGCCGATGACCGACGTCGACGGCTTGAGGAACAGCAGCGGCCGCTCGGGGGCGTCCCCCGTGTTCATCTCCCGGACGTGCTCGGCGTAGTTCTTGCCGACGCAGACCACCTTGCTCGGCAGGATCGGCGAGAGCAGCCGGACGTCGGCGCGCGGGAAGCGCTGGCCGGTGAAGGAGATGGTGCCGAACGGGTGGCCCTCGATCTGGGCGACCTGGCCGTCCCCGTCGAGGACGCCGAAGGACATGCCCGAGGGCGAGGCGAAGCGGACGATGCGCACGCTCCGAGGCTAGTCGGCGTTCTCCCGCGCGCCCCCGCCGAGGAGGACCTAGCGTGCCCCCATGGCCTGCCGTTTCTCCGAGCTGGTGGTGGACAGCCGGGACCCGGAGTCGCTGGCGGCCTTCTGGGCGGAGGTCCTCGGGTACGAGGTCCTCGACCGGGAGGAGGACGGCGCCGTGGAGATCGGCCCGGCGGCCGGCTTCGGCGGTCCGGCGCCGACGATCGTGTTCGCACCGGTGGCCGAGCCGACACCGGGCAAGGTGCGGCTGCACGTCGACGTCAGTCCCACCGACCGCGACCAGGACGCCGAGCTGGCACGGCTGCTCGCGCTGGGGGCCACCCGGGCGAGCGTCGGCCAGTCCGGCGACGAGAGCTGGCACGTGCTCGCCGACCCGGAGGGCAACGAGTCCTGCCTGCTGCGCCGTCGCCTCGCCCCACTGTGACCGACTCCTGAGAGGAGACCGACATGATCCTGATCGTCATCAAGATGCCCGTGCGGCCCGACCGCATCGACGAGTTCCGGACCCACGCCGACGAGTACGCCCGCGCGGTCAACGCCGAGAAGGGCAGCCTGTTCTTCGAGTGGTCCCGCAGCGTCGAGGACCCGAACACCTTCGTCTGCATCGAGGGCTTCCAAGACTCCGCGGCCGGTGCCTCGCACGTGGCCACCCCGCACGCCAAGGCCGCCTTCGACTGGATGTCGGACCTGGTCGCCGAGCAGCCGCAGATCATCTACATCGACGCCCCGGAGGTCAGCGGCTTCGGCCCCATGGGCGAGGTCGAGCCCAGGGGCTGAGCAGCCCGGCTCCCGGCCGAGGTGGACCGGTCGCGGGGGCCCGCAGGGTCCCCCGACCGGGACACGGGCAGCGGCTCGGCGGCGGCCGGCGACGGCACCCGGCCGCGGTGTCGGCCGTTAGGCTGACCGCGTCATCGCCGGATGCGTCGTTCCCGCGCAACCGGCGGGGCACCTGCGAGAGTGATCACGTGACCCGCGCTCTCGCGGTGCTGACGTGCCTCGCGCTGCTGACCGTCGTCGTCGAGGCGACCGACGACCCGCACCCGCTGCTCGCGGTCGCCCTCGGCACGACGTTCGCGGCGCACGCGCTCGTCGCGCTCCCCTGGCTGGCCGGTCAGCCGGTGCCGCGCCGGTACTGGCTGACCGCCGGCCACGTGTGCCTGCAGATGCCGCTCGGCGTGCTGCTGTTCGGGGCGGCGCACGCCGGTGTCGGGGCGACGCTGCTGCTGCTCGTGCTGGTCGCGCAGAGCGTGCTGCTCCTGCCGTTGCCCGCCGCCGCCGTCGTCACCGCGCTGGTCCCGCTGGTGCACCTGGGGATGGGGTGGGCGGACTTCGCGCGCAACGGCCTGGGGCTGCTGGGCGCCGCGGTGTTCACCGCGGTCGTCACCGCGCTGCTCCAGCGCGAGCAGCGGGCCCGGGCCGAGCTGGCCGAGGCCAACGAGCGGCTGCGCGGGTACGCCGCCCAGGCCGAGGAGCTGGCGACCACGCGGGAGCGCAACCGGCTGGCGCGCGACATCCACGACGGTCTCGGTCACCACCTGACGGTCGTGCAGATGCAGGTGCAGGCCGCCCGCGCGGTGCTGTCGTCGGACCCCGGGCGCGCCGACGCCGTCCTGGCGAAGGCGCAGCAGCAGGCCAGCGACGCACTGGCCGAGGTGCGGCGGTCGGTGGCCGCGCTGCGCGGGCCCCGGACGGCGCCGCCGCTGCGCGTCGCGCTCGAGGCCCTGACCGCGGAGGTCGCCGCGGCCGGCGTCCCGGCCACGCTGGAGGTCGTCGGGACCGAGCGGCCGCTGCCCGCGGAGGCCGAGGAGTCCCTGTTCCGGTCGGCGCAGGAGGGGCTGACCAACGTCGGCAAGCACGCGGCGGCCGGCTCCGCGCGGGTGACCCTGACCTACGGCGACGACGGGACGGTGCGGCTGCGGGTGCGGGACGACGGCTGCGGCCTGCCGGCCGGTGGGCAGGGCCCCGAGCCGGGCGGCTTCGGCCTGGTCGGGCTGCGCGAGCGGGCGGCGCGCGCGGGCGGGCACCTGAGCGTGGCGTCGGTCCCGGGCGGGGGCACCGAGCTGCTGGTCGAGGTGCCGGGGTGAGCGCCGTCCGGGTGCTGGTGGTCGACGACCAGGCGCTGTTCCGCGAGGCGCTGGGCACCCTGCTGGGCGCCCGGCCGGAGATCGAGGTGGTCGGCGAGGCCGGGGACGGGCACCAGGCGCTGGAGCGGGCGGCCGCGCTGGCGCCCGACGTGGTCCTCATGGACCTGCACATGCCGGTGCTCGACGGGATCGGCGCGACCCGGCGGCTCCGGGTCGAGCAGCCCGGCGTGCGGGTGCTGGCGCTGACGACCTTCGACGACGACGAGGACGTCTTCGCCGCGCTGCGGGCCGGCGCGCTGGGCTACCTGCTCAAGGACGTCTCCGCCGACCGCCTGGTCGAGGCGGTGCAGGCCGCCGCGCGCGGGGAGTCGGTGCTCCAGCCGTCGGTGGCGGCGAAGGTGGTGGCCCGCTTCGCGCAGCTGGACGACGCACCGCGCCCCCGGCCGCAGCCGCTGGTCGTGCCGCTGTCCGACCGGGAGCTCGACGTCCTCCGCCTGCTGGCCGACGGGCGCAGCAACCGGGAGATCGCGACGGCGCTGTTCCTGGCGGAGGGCACGGTCAAGAACCACGTCACCAACGTGCTGGCCAAGCTCGGCGCGCGTGACCGCACCCAGGCCGCGCTGCGCGCCCGCGCCCTCGACCTGCTCTGAGGGTCATGCCGGGAGGTGACCGGCGACCGTGACGTCCGGCACCTGGCAGGGACGCCGCGGCGCCCGACGCTCTGCGACATGACGACGCAGCACACCCGCACCCGGAGCCGGCACACCTGGCACCTCGTCCGCCACTACCTGGAGATGGTCGTGGCGATGGTGGTCGGGATGGTGGTCCTGGGCCCGGTCGAGAGCCTCGTCTGGCCCGGCCTGGACGACCGGGTCGACGTGCACGCCCTGGTCATGGCCACCAACATGGCCGTCGCGATGGCCGCCTGGATGCGCTTCCGCGGCCACTCCTGGCCGGCGATCACCGAGATGTCCGCGGCGATGTACTTGCCCTTCGCCGCGCTGCTGGTCCCCTACTGGGCCGGCGCCGTGTCGGGCTCGTTCGTCTTCACGGCCGGGCACGTGCTCATGCTCCCGGCCATGGCGCTGGCGATGTGGTGGCGCCTCGACGAGTACCGGCACTGACACACCGTCGACCTACCGGCCGACACCGCGGCACAGGTGCCGTCCCCGCGGCGCTGAGCCCCATTCCGAGTCCCGGTCGGGAGGCCTCCGGCCCCCGCGACCGGGACTCGGTTCAGCGGTGGCGGACGGCGTAGGTGAGGGCGTCGACCAGGGCGTGCCAGGAGGCCTCGACGATGTTCGAGTGCACCCCGACGGTGGTCCACTCCCCCACTCCGTCGGTCGTGTCGATCAGCACGCGCGTGGTCGCGCTGGTGCCGCCCTTCCAGCCGAGGATGCGGACCTTGTAGTCGGCCAGCGACACGTCGGCCAGCTGCGGGTGCCGGCTGACGAGCGCCTGCCGCAGCGCATTGTCCAGCGCGTTGACGGGGCCGTTGCCCTCGCCGGTGCTGATGACCCGCTGCCCGTCGACGTGCACCTTGACCGTGGCCTCGCTCATGACCTGGCCGTCGCCCGAGTGCTCGACGGTGGTCCGGTAGCTCTCCAGCTCGAACAGCGGCGGCGGTGCGTCGGGCAGCTCGGCGCGCAGCAGCAGCTCGAAGGAGGCGTCGGCGGCCTCGAACGACCAGCCGTCGGCCTCGAGCACCTTGACCCGGTCGACGACCCGGCCGATCACCTCGCCGTGTCCGTCGAGGTCGACGCCGAGCTCGCGGCCCTTGAGCTCCACCGACGCCCGGCCCGCCATCTCGGTGACCAGGATGCGCATGTCGTTGCCGACGACCTCGGGTTCCAGGTGGTTGTACAGCTCGGGGCTGACCTTGATGGCACTGGCGTGCAGGCCGGCCTTGTGCGCGAACGCCGAGGCGCCGACGTAGGGCTGGTGCTCGTCCGGGGCGATGTTGGCCAGCTCGGCGATGGCGTGGCTGACCCGCTGCAGCTCGGTCAGGCAGCCCGGAGGCACGACCGGCAGGCCCATCTTGGTGACCAGGTTGGCGACCAGCGCGAAGGTGTCGGCGTTGCCGGCGCGCTCGCCGTAGCCGTTCGCCGTCCCCTGCACGTGGGTGACCCCGGCCTCGACCGCGGCCAGGGTGTTGGCCACGGCGCAGCCGGTGTCGTCCTGGCAGTGGATGCCGAGCCTGCCCTCGACCCGCGTCCGGACGTCGGCGACGACCCGCCCGACGCCCATCGGCAGCATCCCGCCGTTGGTGTCGCACATGACCCCGACCTCGGCCCCGGCCGCGAACGCCGTCCGCAGCACCTCGACGCCGTAGTCCCGGTCGGCCGCGTAGCCGTCGAAGAAGTGCTCGCAGTCGAGGAACACCCGCCGGCCGTGCCGGACGAGGAACGCGACGGTGTCGTGCACCATCGCGAGGTTCTCCTCGAGCGTCGTCCGCAGTGCCTCGCGCACGTGCCGGACGTCGGACTTCGCGACCAGGCAGACCACCGGCGTCTCGGCGTCGAGCAGCGCGCGCACCTGCGGGTCGTCCTCGACGCGGACGCCGGCCCTGCGGGTGGAGCCGAACGCCACCAGCTGGGCGTGCCGCAGCTTGAGCTCGGTGCGGGCGCGGGCGAAGAACTCGGTGTCCTTGGGCAGCGCCCCCGGCCAGCCGCCCTCGATGAAGCCGACGCCGATCTCGTCGAGCAGCCGGGCGACGGCCAGCTTGTCGGCGACGGAGTAGCTCACGCCCTCGCGCTGGGCGCCGTCGCGCAGCGTGGTGTCGAAGACGTGGAAGTCGGTGTCGGTGGCCATGACGAGCTCCTGGTCGGCGGGCGGGGCCCCGGCAAACAAAAAGACCCCCCGGGAACGGGAGGTCTGCGCGCAGTCGGGGAGGTGACTGCGCGCTAGGCGATGATGATCGAGCCGGTGCGGGACATCGGGTCGAGTAAACCACGCCGGCCGGGCAGGTCCTACGGTCCGCGGGCCGGACGACGATCGGCGGGCCCGGCCCCGAGGCGCACGCCAGGCCCGCCGCCACCGCGGCCGAGCCGGCCCGGGTCAGCCGGGGCCGGGAGCCAGCCCCTCCACCACCGCGGCCATGTCGACGGCGGCCGGGTCCGGCACCCGCCCGGCGGCCGCCGTCAGCGCCTCGCGGACGGCGCCGGTGACGACGTCGGACACCCCGGCCGAGCGCAGCGCGGCCAGGATCAGCCCGCTGTCCTTGAGCGCCCCGGTCAGCGAGAAGCCGACCGGGTGGTCCCCGGCGATCATCGCCGCACCCTTGACCCGGGCGAACGGGACGTCGAGGTGGCCGCCGTCGATCACCCGGAAGAAGTCCTCCGGGTCCAGCCCCAGCCCGCGGGCCAGCGCCACCGACTGGGCGGTGCCGGCGACCAGCGCGAGCACCCAGGCGTTGCAGACCAGCTTCAGCCGGGTCCCGGCCCCCGCAGCACCGAGCCAGAGGGTCCGGCGGCCCAGCGCCTCGAACACCGGCGCCAGCCGCGGCCGGGCGTCGTCCGGACCGGAGGCTAGCAGCACCAGCTGCCCCTCCTCCGCCGGCTTGCGGGTGCCCTGCACCGGGCAGTCCACCAGCACCAGGCCGAGCTCGCGGGCGACGCCGGCCAGCCGGTCGACGTCCTCGAGGCCGACCGTCGAGGACTGCAGCCAGAGCGTGCCCGGGGCCGGCGCGGCCCGGCGGACCACCTCCTCGACCGCACCGGCGTCGAAGAGCACCGTGAGGACGACGTCGGCACCGGCGGCGGCCTCGGCCGGCGAGCCGCACACGACGGCTCCCGGGCCGCCGAGCGCCCGCGCCTTGGCCGGATCCCGGTTCCACAGCCGCACGGGCAGCCCCGCCCGGACCAGCGACCGGGCCATGCCCGAGCCCATCCCCCCGGTCCCGAGCACGGCGACGACCGGGCCGGACGCCCCGCGATGCCGCCGCGCGGCGTCCGGCTCCGGCTGCGCCGCGGGACGCCCGGGGGTCCCGGGCGCCGGGGAGGACGGCTCCGCCACCCCTGGGCCGGTCACTCGACGAGCGCCACCGCGCGGGTGGGCCCGCCGTGGGCGCCACGGACCTTGAGCGGGAAGCCGACGAAGGTGAACCGGCGGTCGACCACCTGGTCGAGGTTGGCCAGGTTCTCGTAGTGGGTGATGTGCTCCCGGCGGCACATCATGTGCACCGGGTAGGTCCTGCTCGCCGGGTTGTCCGGCGTCGGGCTGTCCACCCCGAAGGTCTTCACCCCGCGCTGCACGATCCACTCCGCCGCCGACTCCCCGAGGCCGGGGAAGTCGGTGAGGTAGCGCTTGTCCCCGACGTACCGGTTCCAGGTCGCGGTGTGGAACAGCACGATGTCCCCGCGCTGCACCTGCACCGGCGACTCGGCCTCGATCCGGTCGAGGTCCTCGGCGGTGATGTCGGTGTTCGGCTGGAAGCCCGTGACGTCGAGGCACACGGCGGGGCCGTAGAACAGGTCCAGCGACATTTGGTCGATGGTCTCCGCGCCCGGCGTCGGGTCGAGGTGGGAGAACGAGTCGACGTGGGTGGGGCCGTTGTCGTTGAGTATGAAGCCGGTCGTCTGGAACGAGAACCCGCCCTCGAAGCGAGGAGCGGTCTCCTCGTGGGTGGCGTGCTCGAACTGCACGGTCTTGAGGTGACCGGGGTAGACCTTCATCCCCTCGTAGATGTCCTGGGACAGGTCGATGATCTGCATGCGCTCTCCTCGGCACGGGGGACGGGCGGTGACGGGTCCTGCAGGGGTGACGACGGTGTGGCCCTCGTCGGGGCGGCCCCCTGCAGGGTCCCGCCGCGAGCGTGCGAGTGGCGGGGGGCAGGGGGTCCTTCACGGGGGGGCGAGGGGGTCCTTTGTTCAGGTCACGCGTTCCACCCTCCCGCTGAGCGCGGACCGCGTGATCGCCTCGAACGCTCTCACGGTGGCGCGCACGTCGGCCGGGGTGACGGGGTACTCGGCCCGGCCCTCCACGGCGTCGGCGAAGCGCTCGAGGTTGTCCCGGACGGCGGGGGCGGGCGGGACGAACCGCGTGCTGGGCTGGCCGTCCCGGTGGCGGGTCGTGACGTCCCAGCCGGCCGGCGCCTCGGGGTGCGCGCGGTCCCGGATCTCCATCCAGCCCTCGGACCCGAGCACGCACATCCGGCCGATGAACGGCGTGGTGAGGATGGCGGTGATGCTCGCCGTCCCGCCGCCGGCGAAGCCGAGGGTCACCGACAGGGTGTCGCCGTTGCCGAACGACGTGGCGCGGGTGGCCAGCCGGGCCCACACCTCGACCGGCTCTCCGAGCACGCTCACGGCGAGGTCCACGAGGTGGATGCCGGTCGCCGACAGCGGGCCGACGGGGGCCTCCACGCTCGACAGCCGCCAGTTGTCCGGGGGCAGCGCCAGGAACTTGTCCTGGCTGAAGTTCCCCTCGAACACCAGGGGCGTGCCCAGGTCGCCCGAGCGGCACCGGTCCTGCAGCTCCACCACCGGCGGCTCGAAGCGCCGTTCGTGCCCGACGCCCAGCTGGACGCCGGCCGCCGCCACGGCCGCGAGGGCCACGTCGGCGTCGGCGACGGTGGTGCTGAAGGGCTTCTCGCAGAAGACGTGCTTGCCGGCCTCGGCGGCCGCGACGATCTGCGCGGAGTGGAACCGGTGCGGGGAGCAGAGGACGACGGCCTCGACCGCGGGGTCGGCCAGCGCCTCCTGCAGGTCGGCCGTCGTCGGCAGCCCCCGGGCCTCGGCGCGCGCCCGCCCGGCCGGCTCGGGGTCCACGGCGAGCACCGGCCGCACCCGCGCGCTGTCGGTCAGCTCGTCGAGGACCTTCTGCCCCCACCAGCCCAGCCCGACCACGGCTACATCCACGGCGTCCACCCCCGCCCGGCGCGGGCCGTCCCGGCGGACACTCAGCCCTCCAGCTTGAGCAGCTTGGCGGCGGTCGCGCTGCGGATCAGGTCCTTGTCGTCCTCGCTCAGGCCGCGGACGCCGTCGATCTGGCCCAGCGGGTCGTAGTGACCCATGTCGAACGGGTAGTCGGTGCCGATGACGACGTGGTCGGGCCCCATCTGCTGCACCAGGAACTCGAGGTGGACCGAGTCGAACACCAGGCAGTCGACGAAGACCTGCTTGAGGTACGTGCTCGGCGGCCGGGTGATGTGGTGGCGGCCCTCGGGGCGCAGCTCGTAGGAGTGGTCGATGCGGGAGGAGTAGAAGGGCAGGAACCCGCCGCCGTGGACCAGGCACAGCTTGAGCGCCGGGTGCTCCTCGAGGACGCCGCCGTGGATGATGCGGTTGATCGCGACCGTGGTGTCCAGCGGGTTTCCGATCACGTTGGTCATGTAGTACTTCTGCAGCCGCTCGCCGTGCGTGAAGCCGTTCGGGTGCAGCATGACGACGACGTCGAGCTCCTCGGCCTTGGCGAAGAACGGCCGGAACCGCGGGTCGTCGAGGTCGAGCCCGAAGACGTTGGTGTTGATCTCGACGCCGCGGAAGTCCAGCTCGCGGACGCAGTGCTCCAGCTCCCGGACCGCCGACGAGACGTCCTGCAGCGGCACGGTGGCGAGGCCGACGAAGCGGTCCGGGTGGTCGTGCACGATCGAGGCCAGGTTCTCGTTCTGCATCCGCGCGAGCGTCCGGCCGAGCTCGACGTCGGTCCAGTAGTAGTACTGCGGCGGGGCCACCGAGATCGCCTGCACGTCGATGCCCATGGCGTCCATGTCGGCCAGGCGCACCTCGACGTCGGTGAGCTTGGGCATGATCTCGGCGGTGTGCCCGGGCTGGTACTCGTTGGTCTCCCGGCCCGCCCAGTAGCTGAACGGCTCGTACTGCGGCTCCATGAGCCCCTGCACGAGCTCCAGGCAGGCGGGGGTGAAGACGTGGGCGTGGATGTCGACGGTGCGGCCGGGCATGGGGTCCTCTCGGGGGTGTGGTCGAGCGGTCGGTCAGACGGTGGGGGCGTACACCTCGGGCGCCCACGGCAGGTCGGCCCCGGCGTACTTGGCGGCCCGGACGTCGCCGGAGCGGGCGTGCCCCTCGAACAGCTCCACCCGCGACGCGCGACCGCACAGCTCGCCGAGGGCGGCGCTGGCCGCCCGGTCGGTGACCTCCTGGTACGTCACCGTCCGGAGGTACTTCCCGACCCACAGCCCGCCGGTGTACCGGGCGGCCCCCCGCGTGGGGAGGACGTGGTTGGTGCCGATCACCTTGTCGCCGTAGGACACGCAGGTGCCCTCACCCAGGAAGAGCGCGCCGTAGTTGCGCATCTGCTCCAGCGCCCGGCGGGGCTCCTCGGTGAGGATCTGCACGTGCTCGCTGGCGAACTCGTCGGCCAGCCGGTAGGCCTCGTCCAGGTCGTCGACGACGAGCACCTGGCCGTGGTCGCGCCAGGCGGGCCCGGCCATGTCGTTGGTCGGCATCCCGGGGAGCAGCCGCTCGACGTGCGCCATGGCGGCGTGCGCGACGTCCTCGGACGTGGTGATCAGCACCGCCGGTGAGTCCGGGCCGTGCTCGGCCTGGCTGAGCAGGTCGACGGCGACGACGAACGGGTCGGCGCTGTCGTCGGCGACCACGAGGATCTCCGTGGGGCCGGCGAACAGGTCGATGCCGACCTCGCCGAACAGCTGCCGCTTGGCCTCGGCGACGTAGGCGTTCCCGGGGCCGGCCAGCAGGTCCACCTTGCCGATGGTCTCGGTGCCGACGGCCATCGCGGCCACGGCCTGCACCCCGCCCAGCAGGAGGACATCGTCGGCCCCGGCCAGGTGCATGGCGGCGACCGTGGCGGCGGGGACCTGGCCGCGGATGGGCGGGGTGCACGCCGTCACCCGCTGCACCCCGGCCACCTTCGCGGTCACCACGGTCATGTGCGCCGACGCCGTCAGCGGGTACCGGCCACCCGGCACGTAGGCGCCCGTCGCCGCGATCGGCAGGTGCTTCTGCCCGAGGAACACCCCCGGCTGGGTCTCCACCTCGAACGCGGCCATCGACTCGAGCTGGCGCTCGGCGAACGAGCGGACGTTGGCCTGCACCGTCCGGATGTCTTCGACCACCTGGGCGGGGACCGCGGCGACGATGCGCTCGACCTCCTCCGGGCCCAGGCGGAAGCTCTCCGGGGACCACCGGTCGAACCGCTCCGAGTACTCCCGCACCGCCTCGTCGCCCCGGGCGCGCACGTCGGCGATGACGCCGGCCACCACCTCGGCCACCTCGGGGGATCCCTGCCGCGGGGCGCCGGGGGCCGCCGCCTTCTTCAACTGCCTGATCATCGGTGTGCTCCAGGTCACGTCGGGGTCTGCATCGTGTTGTGCATACCTAGTCATGTCAAGACACAGCCCGGCGGTAGCGCTTCTGAGACGCGGTCGGCTCATCGCAGACGTGGAGAAGCGCCAGCTCAGGCAGCTAGGAAGCAGACGCGCTCCGCCCCGGGAAGCGACACCGGGCCGAGGCCCGGACGGGCGTCACCCGAGGGGATGACGGCAGGACTGCTTGACGTATGCACACCGGGAGTGCACAGTTCCGGCCCGTATACGTGGTCTCGGTCACAACTCCGGCCCGATCCCCCGGCCCGGTCGTCGTGGCCGGCCGCTGAGTTCGACCGGCCGGCGCAGCCCAGCCGGCAGGCACCAGAAGGCGTCACCCATGCGGACGCACAGGGGCGTCCCCGAGAGAAGGCAGGAACCCATGGGGCACACAGCAGGCGGTACCTGGGCCGGCAGGGCCCGGCTGGTGGCCGGCGTGGCGGCACTGGCGGTCACCGCCACGGCCTGCGCCTCCGGCGGCGGGTCGGGTCAGGCCGCCGGCGAGGCCCAGGACGCCAACGGCGTCGTCAACATGGTCATGGCGCCCGACGCCGTCTGGAAGTGGCTGGAGGACCAGGGCATCAAGCAGGAGATGGAGGAGGAGGCCGGCATCCAGGTCCTCACCTCCTCGTCCTGGGACGAGTTCGGCGTGTTCGCCGGCGGTCACGCCGACGTGGTGTCGGCCGCGACCTACGAGACCCCGGACCTCGCCGACGCCGTCGGGGAGCCCGTCTCCGTGTTCGGCAAGTACAACGCCGACCGCAGCGTCCTGGGGGTCGCCCCGGGATCTCCCTACACCGACATCTGCAGCCTCGAGGGCAAGCGGATCGCCACCTTCACCGCGGTGAGCATCACGCTGATGTGGGGCATGTACGCCAAGGAGCAGTGCGACCTCGACCTGCGGGCCGGCGGCGGTGACTACGAGCTCGTGGTCACCGACATCCAGAACCTGGGTGACCTGGTGGCCCGCGGCGACGCGGACGCCTGCCTCTGCCTGCCGGACTTCGCCCTGCCGCAGCTCGTCGCGGGGACGGTGCAGGCGCTCTACGACGGCAAGTCGGCGGCCCAGATCTGGGCGGAGAGCTACGGCAGCAACCCCTCGGAGGTGACCCACCCCGAGACCAACGTCTTCGTCGCCCGCGAGGCCTGGGTGGAGAAGAACCCCGAGGAGGCTGCCTTCCTGCTGGCCCTGTGGGAGCGCGGCCTGCAGGAGTACCAGCAGCACCGTGACGAGATCATCGCGACCTACCCGGAGGACTTCGGCGTGACCTCGCCTGAGGAGCAGGCCTTCCTCATCGACTGGCTGGACAACCGTTACGACTGGTACGTCGACAGCGTCTACCTCACCGACCAGTGGGTCTCCGAGGAGCAGGAGGTCTTCGAGCTCATGCGCGAGACCGGCTTCATGGAGGAGGACGCCGCGGACCCGGTCTTCACCGTCGTCGAGCCGACCAGCTGAGCCGTACGCGACACGAGGACAGCAGAACGATGTCGAATCCCGTGGTTGAGGCGTCCCCCGCGGCGCCTGCGGTCACCTGGCAGGAGGGCGAGGCGCTGGCCCGCAAGGCGTCGGCGCGCACGCGGCGCAAGCGCCTCGCCCTGCTGACGGCGGGCTGGGCGGCCATGTTCCTCATCTGGCAACTGGCCGCCTACTACCTCCCGTTTGGAGTGCTGCCCGCCCCCCTCGAGGTCGGGGAGGTGATGTGGGACATCGTCGTGAGCGGCGCCTTCGCCGAGAACTTCTTCGCCAGCGTGGGCAAGACGTTCCTCGGCTTCGTCGTGGCCACGGCCGTCGGTGCACCCATCGGCTACCTCATGGGGCGGTACGACTACTGGAAGGCGTTCTTCCACGACGGCGTCACGGTCGCCGGGACGATCCCCGCACTCACCTACGCCGTTCTCTCGCTGATCATCTTCGGTATCTCCGACCTGGGCCCGATCCTCTCGGTCGCCCTGGTGTCCGTGCCGTTCGTGGCGATCAACGTCGCGGAGGGCGTCCGAGGTGTGGACCAGTCGCTGGTCAGGATGAGCCAGGCGTTCGGACGCTCCTCGCGGCAGATCCGCCGCGAGGTATTCGTCCCGACCCTGGTGCCCTACGTCTTCGCCGCGATCCGCATGTCCTTCGCGGTCGCTTGGAAGGTGGAAGCGCTCACCGAGGTCTTCGGTGGCAAGAACGGCGTCGGCTTCCAGATCCGCTCGGAGTACCAGCTGTTCAACATCGACGGCGTCCTGGCGTGGATGTGCCTGTTCATCATCTTCATGCTGATCGTCGAGCGACTGGTCCTCCGCAAGCTGGAGAACCGGGTCCTCGCCTGGCGGCCGGAAGAGAGGGTCGGCAAGTGACCGCAACCATCCCCACCCGCCGGTCGACGGAGGAACAGGCGAGCGCGATCCCGTCGTGGCGTCGCGTCCTCGGCTCCGAGGTCGCCGCTCGGGTCACCTTCTACGTGACGGCGTTCCTCCTCTGGGTCGCCCTCGCCGCGGCCTTCGAGCGGGTGCCGGGCCCACTGTCGGTGGTCGACTCGCTGGTCACGGAGTTCAGCCGGGGTGAGGTGTTCAGCAACTTCGCTGACACCTTCTACCGGTTCACCATCGGTGTGGCCCTTTCGGTAATCGTCGGCGTCGTCGTCGGCATCGTGATGGGTCTGTCCGGCCTGGCCCGCGCGTTCTTCGAGAGCCCCGTCCTCGTCGGCCTGTCCATCCCGGCGATCATCTGGGCCTTCCTGACGGTGATGTGGTTCGGCTTCGGTGACGCCTCACCGATCGTCACGACGTTCCTGACCGCGGTGCCCTTCGTGATCGTCAACGTGGCGCAGGGGGTCCAGGGGGTCTCCCGCGACCTGCGGGACATGTCCTCGTCCTACGGGGTCCCGCTGGGCCGCCGCGTACGGGACCTGGTCCTGCCGGCCGTCAGCGGCTACGTCCTCGCGGGCGTCCGGTTCGCTGTGATCATCGGCTGGAACGGCGTACTGCTCGCCGAGTGGTTCGGTGGCTCTGGCGGTGCCGGCTTCCGCGCCCGCTACTGGTACGACGCGAACCAGTTCGCCGGGTTCGCGGCGTGGGTCATCCTGTTCGTGGTCGTGATCGTCGTCCTCGACCAACTCGTCTTCGAGCGGATGGCGAGGCGGGCCTTCCGGTGGCGGGACGCCGCGCACAGCTAGTCCGACGACACCTGGGACAGGGCGGCGCCGCGCGGCGTGGCGCCCCCTGTCCAGACCATCCCACCTCCGCCCGGCGTCCCGGGCTCCGCACCTCGAGAGGCAGTGACATGGCCGTCCTGACGGTGAACGACCTGTGCAAGACCTTCGGCGCCGGCACCGCGCGCAGCAACCGCGTCCTCGACCACATCTCCTTCGACGTCCGCGGCCAGACCTTCGTGTCGATCGTCGGCCCGTCCGGCTGCGGCAAGAGCACGCTGCTCAACATCATCTCCGGGGTCGAGACGCACACGTCCGGCGCGATCTCCGTCACGAGCGACGACGGCAGACCGGCCCGGCTCGGGTACGTGTTCCAGGACCCGCGGCTGCTCCCCTGGCGCACGGTGCGGAAGAACATGATGTACGTGCAGGACAAGGACGACGAGGTCACCCGCGGGCGGGTCGACAGGTACCTCGACATGGTGGGTCTGGGCAAGCACGGCGACTTCTGGCCGGGACAGCTCTCGGGCGGCATGCAGCAGCGCGTCGGCATCGCGCGGGCGTTCGCGGTGGAACCCGACCTGCTGATCATGGACGAGCCGTTCAGCCACCTCGACGCGATCACCGCGCGCGGCCTGCGCGCCCAGCTGCAGGACATCTGGGCCCAGTCCAAGAAGACCGTGGTGTTCGTGACCCACGACGTGGTCGAGGCGGTGGAGCTCTCCGACCGCATCATCGTGCTGCAGCCCGGCGGGCGGATCTACGAGGACATCACCATCGACCTGCCGCGCCCGCGCCGGCAGTCCGACCCCGCCGTGGCCACCCTCCAGGCCGAGGTCCTCGCGCGGCTGGAGAAGATGAAGGCGATGACCCCGCAGGTCGCCGCGAGCGTCTGAGGCGGCGTCCATCCGGTCCCGGCGGGGAGCCGGCTCCTCCCGCTCCGGCGGGTCCGGCCGGCTCCCGCGCCCGGTAGGCCACCGTGCCGCACAGGAGGGGGAAGACCATGACCAGCTCCGCCCGGGGCACGCGCCGCGGAGCGGCCCGGTGACCGCGGAGCAATCGGCGCTGGAGCCACAGGAGGACCCCGCTGCGGTCGAGCCGGTGCCACTGGCGCCTCCCACGCAGGCCCGGACCGGCGCCCGTGGCCGCGGAGCCCCCGACCAGCCCCCGACGAGCTGGACCGTCGCCCGGGCGGCGGGGGTCTCGCAGTCGACCGTCTCCCGGGCGCTGCGCGGGGACCCGCGGGTCCGGGAGGAGACCCGCCACCGGGTGGACCAGGCGGCCCGGCGGCTGGGGTACGTGCCGAACTCGCTCGCCGCCGGCCTGGTCTCCCGGTCGACCCGCACCGTCGCGGTGATCGTCTCCGACCTGACCAACCCGTTCTTCCCGGCGCTGCTCACCCCGGTCTACGACGAGCTCCAGCTGATGGGCTACCGCGTCGTCCTGCTCACCGAGCGGACCGACATCCCCACCGGGCAGGAGACGCTGCAGCGGCTGCTGGACCGCTCGATCGACGGGGTCCTCGTCACCACCGCTACCCTCGGGTCCCGGTTCGCCGTGGAGCTGCAGCGGCGGGGGCTGCCGATGGTGCTGCTCAACCGGTACATCGACGGCCTCGACGTCGACCGGGTGGTCAGCGACAACCACGGCGGCGCGGTCATCGGCGGCCGGCACCTCATCGAGCTGGGCCACCGCCGGATCGCGGCGATCTTCGGACCGGCGAACACCTCGACCAGCCGGGACCGCCGCGCCGGACTGGCCGAGGCGCTCGCCGGCGCGGGGCTGGGGCTCGACCCGGCCCTCGTGCGCGAGGGCACGTTCTCCCACCAGAGCGGCTACCAGCACACCCGTGACCTGCTGCGGCTGCCCGACCCGCCGACGGCGATCGTCTGCGGCAACGACGTGGTGGCCTTCGGCGCCCTCGACGCGGCGCTCTCGCTCGGCGTCCGGGTGCCCCAGGACGTCTCGATCCTCGGCTTCGACGACATCCCCATGGCCGCGTGGGAGGTCTTCCAGCTGAGCACGCTGCGGCAGCCGATCGGCGACATGGCCCGCGCGGCGGCGCGGATGCTGGCCGAGCGCATCGAGCACCCCGGCGACATCGGCGCCGGCCGCGAGCAGGTCTTCGCGACCAGCCTCGTCCGGCGCGGGACCGTGGAACGGCCGCCGGCCCGCGGCTGAGCCGCCCGGCCGCTGAACCGCCCGGCCGCGACCGCGGCGCCGCACGGCGGCCTCAGCGTTCTGCGGTCAGTGCCGCCAGCACGTCCTCCGGGCGGATCGGCTGGCGCCAGACCCGCGCGCCCTCCCGGGCGAGGGCGTCGTTGACCGCGCAGTGGATCGCCGCGGGGGCCCCCGCCGTGCCCGCCTCCCCCACGCCCTTCGTGCCCAGGGTCGTCGTCGGCGCGGGGGTCTCGATGTGCTCGATGCGGATGTCGGGCACGTCGACCGCCGTCGGGAGGAGGTAGTCCAGCAGCGTGGAGGTCTGCGGCTGGCCGATCGGGTCGAGGACGACGTGCTCCAGGAGCGCGCCGCCCAAACCCTGGGCCACGCCGCCGCGGATCTGGCCGTCGACGATGTCGGGGTTGACCAGCACGCCGCAGTCCTCGACGACGGCGTAGTCGACGACGCGGACCAGACCCGTCGCCCGCTCCACCTCCACGACGGCCACGTGCGTGCCGTTGTTGAACGTGTACGGCGGGCCGGAGTACGAGCCGACCGCCCCGAGACCGACCTCGACGTCGGCCGGCAGCCGGTGGGTGCCCCAGTAGGCGACCGCGGCGACCTCCGCGACGCCGGTGCGGCTGGCGGGCACGCCGCGGACGCCGACGACCCCGTCGACGAGTTCCACGTCGTCGGGGTCGGCCTCGAACAGGTGCGCGGCGAGCACGAGCAGCCGCCGGCGCACCTCGGTCGCCGCCGCGTGCGCCGCCCCGACCGACACCACCGCCGACCGGCTGGCCCACACGCCGCTGCCGTGCGGCACCACCCGGGTGTCGCCCGAGACCACCCGGACGTCGTCCAGCCGGACCCCCAGCGCGTCGGCAACCACCTGCGCGGCCGTGGTGTGCAGCCCCTGCCCCTGACCCGGCGTCCCCAGCAGGACGGTGACCGAGCCGTCGGGCTGGACGGTCACCTCGACCTGGTCGTGCGCGGTGATCGGCGCGCCCTTGGCGCCGTAGAACATCGCCCCCGGGGCCGACAGCTCCACGAACGAGGAGAACCCCACCCCGAGCAAGCGGCCGCGGCGCTCGGCGTCGCGCCGCCGGTCGCCGACGTCGTCCCCCAGCAGGGCGAGGGCCCGCTCCAGCGACTCCAGGTGCGAGCCGGAGTCGTACACGTTGCCGGTGGGTGAGGTGTACGGCAGGTCCGCCGGTGCCAGCAGGTTGCGCCGCCGGATCTCGTCGGCCGTCAGCCCGAGTGCCCGGGCCGCCTCGTCCATCAGCAGCTCCATCACCAGGATGGCGGGTGGGTGGCCGACGGCCCGGTACACCGCGAGCGGGGTCTTGTTGGTGAAGACCACGCGCAGCGAGGAGGCGTAGGCGGGCACCCGGTAGGGCCCCGGCATGATCGTCGCGACCTGCACCCCCTCGGTGACGCAGCCGCGCGGGTACATCGAGTAGGCGCCGGCGTCGGAGACCACCTCCGAGCGCAACCCGAGGACCCGCCCGCCGGCGTCGACGGCCAGCGCGGCGGTGACTCGCTCGTCGCGGGCCTGGGTGTCCGACTGCAGCGACTCGTAGCGGTCCTGGGTCCACTTCAGCGGGCGGCCGACCAGCAGCGATGCGGTCACCACCGCCACCTCGTCGGGGTAGACGAACGCCTTCATCCCGAAGGCGCCGCCGACGTGCTCGGTCACCACCCGGACGGCGTTCTCCGGCAGGCCCAGCAGCCGGGCGTAGAGGGTCTGCAGCATCTGCGGTGCCTGCGTCGACACCCGCACCGTCAGGGTGTGCTCGTCCCGGTCGTAGGACGCCAGCACGCCGCGCATCTCGAGGGCCACGGCGGTGTGCCGGCCGGTCTGTACCGCCACCTCGACGACCGTGTCGGCGCGGGCGAAGGCGTCGTCGACGTCCCCGCTGCCGAAGGGCGAGGTGAAGCAGAGGTTGGTGCCCAGGTCCTCGTGCACCAGCGGGCTGTCCGGGTCGAGCGCGGCGACCGGGTCGAGCACCGCCGGCAGCTCCTCGTAATCCACGACGACCAGCTCGGCGGCGTCCTCGGCCTCGGCGCGGCTGCCGGCCACCACCAGCACCACCGGCTCCCCCACGTGCCGGACGACGCCGGTGGCCAGCGCGGTCTGCTCACCGGCGACCATGCCCGGCCAGTTCAGCAGACCGCGCCAGCCGGGGCAGTACGGAGCCAGGTCGGCGGCCGTGAACGCCGCCAGCACCCCGGGCAGCGCCGCGGCGGCCGACGTGTCGATGCGCAGGATCCGTCCGGAGGCGATCGGCGACCGGACGAACGCCACCTCGGCCTGCCGGGGCTCGGTGACGTCGTCCACGAATCGGCCCCGTCCGGCCAGCAGCGCGGGGTCCTCGCTGCGGCGGACCCGCTGTCCCACGTACCGGGCCGCGGTCACCGGCGTCCCCCCTCCCCCTCCAGCGCCCGGACCTCCGGCGCGGCCGCGAGGACGGCGTCGACGACGGTCTGGTAGCCGGTGCAGCGGCACAGGTTGCCCCCGAGTCGCTCCCGCAGCGCCGCGCGGTCCCAGTCGTCGCGCTCCCGCAGGGCGACCAGCGCCGTCATCAGGAACCCGGGGGTGCAGAACCCGCACTGCACGGCCGAGGCCTCGCGGAACGCCGTCTGCAGCGGGTGCACCGCCTCCCGCCCCGGTGCCCCCTCCCCGGCGAGGCCCTCCACCGTCTCCACCGCGCACCCGTCGGCCTGCACGGCGAAGACCAGGCAGCTGCGGACCGCGGCGCCGTCGAGGACGACCGTGCACGCCCCGCACACGCCCTGCTCGCAGCCGACGTGGGTCCCGGTCAGCCCGAGCTCCTGGCGGAGGAAGTCGGCCAGCGTGGTCCGCGGCTCGGCCCAGCCGGTCTCGGGCCGGCCGTTGACCCGGAGCGTCACGCGGACGGGGTCCCGCGTCACGACCGGTCCTCCGCCACGGCGGCCAGCGCCCGCCGCACCAGCGCCCGCCCGGCCCGGCGCCGGTAGTCCGCCGACGCGTGCACCTCGTCGCCGACCACCTCGACGCCGTCGAAGGCGGCCGCCGCCGCGGCGTCCAGGACCGCTCCGGTGACCCGCTCACCCAGGAGCAGCTGCTCCGCACCGGCCGCCCGCACCGGTGTCCCCGCCACCCCGAACAGCACCACCCGGGCCGACGAGCACCGCCCCGCCCCGTCGAGCTCGAGCCCGCAGACGACGCCGGCGAGGGCGAAGTCCCCAGGGCGGCGGGAGACCTCGTCCACGGCCCAGCGCGCGGCCGGGGCCGGCAGGGGCAGCCGGGCGGACACCACCAGCTCGCCCTCGCCGAGGGCGGTGCCGAACGGACCGGTGAAGAGATCCGCGGCCGCCACCCGGCGCGGGCCATCCGGCCCGGCGACCTCGACCTCGCCGTCCGTGGCGAGGAGCAGCGCCGGGAGCTCCGCGGCCGGGTCGGCGTGCGCCAGCGAGCCGCACAGCGTGCCCCGGGCCCGGATCTCCGGGTGCGCGACGAGGCGCAGCGTCCGGACCAGCAGCGGGTGGGCGCCGCCGACCGCCGGGTCGAGCTCCAGGGTCCGGACGGGGACCGCGGCGCCCACTGTGAGGACGCCGTCCTCGCGGCGGTACGTGCGCAGCTCCGGGCACCGGGAGATGTCGACCAGCAGCTCGGGGGTGGCCAGGCGCAGGGCCATGACCGGCAGCAGGCTCTGCCCGCCGGCCAGGACGCGGGCGTCGTCGGCCGACCCGAGCGCCGCCAGGGCGTCGGCGACGCTGTCCGCGCGCACGTAGTCGAACGGTGCGGTCTTCACGGGGTCCCGCCGTCCGACGGCAGGGGGTCCGACCGCAGGCCCGTCGCCGCCACCCCGGCCAGGGCGCAGACCTCGTCGACGTCCGAGACGTCGCCGCTGACGCCCACGCCGCCGAGGAGCCGTCCGTCGGCGTCCCGCACGAGCAGGCCGCCCGCGGCGGGGGCGAACCGGCCGTCGGCGACCGACGCCAGCGCGGCGAAGAACACCGGCTGGGCCTCGACGCGGCGGCCGAGCTCGCGCGAACTGAACCCCATGCCCAGGGCACTCCACGCCTTCGCGCGGGCGATCTGGGGGCGCAGGATGCCCGAGCCGTCCTCCCGTTTGAGGACGACCAGGTGTCCCCCGGCGTCGAGCACGGCCACGGTCAGCGGCGCGGCACCGACCGACCGGCCGTGCGCCAGCGTCGCCGCGGCGACCTCCTCGGCCTGCTCCAGCGTGATCACCCGTGCTCCTCCCGGGTCCGGGGCCTGCCGGCCGGGTCACAGCTCCCGCAGCGCCGCGACGACGGCGTCGAGGTCGGGGAGCACGAGCGCGTCCTCGGTGACCCACCGGTACCGGACCGTGCCGCCGCGGTCGACGACGAAGACCGACCGCTGGGCCAGGCCGGCGTGGCCCTTCCAGACGTCGTAGCGCACCCCGTAGTCGGCGCAGACGGTGCGGTCCCAGTCCGACAGCAGCGGGAAATCCACGCCGAGGGAGGCGGCGAAGGCCTGCTGGGAGAAGGTGGCGGTGACGGCCACCGCCAGGACCTCGGCGCCCAGTGCCCGGATCTCCGTGGCTCGGTGTCCCAACTGGGACAGCTCGGACGTCTAGCGGCTCCCGAAGTCGAAGACGTAGAAAACGAGGACGACCGGCCCCCGCTCCAGCGTCTCGGCCAGGCCGACGTCGTGCTCGAAGGTGTGGCGGAGCCGGAAGTCGGGGGCGCGGTCCCCCACGCCGACGGCGGATGCTGCGGACACCGGGGCCTCCTCACCTCAGCGGAGCGGATGCAGGGGCGGCGGCTCGGTGATCCGGGCGGTGATGGCGCCCAGCAGCTCCGCCTCCAGCCGCACCTCGTCACCCGGTCGCAGCCACGGGTACTGCTCCGAGCCGTGCACGGTGGACAGCTCGAGGATGCACCCGGTCCCCACCGTCCCGCTCGCGATGACGTCGCCGGTCCGCGCCTCGGTGCCGCGGGAGGCGTAGGAGATCATCTGGCCGAAGCTCCAGTACAGGTCACCGGCATTGCCCTTGCTGTAGGGCTGCCCGTTCACCGAGGCCCGCATCTCGAGGTCGAAGGCCCGGCCGCTCCGCCGGGGCTCGAGCTCGTCGGGGGTGACCAGCCACGGGCCGAGGCTGGTCGCGGTGTCCTTGCCCTTGACCGGGCCCAGGCTGTGCCGCACCTCGCGCGCCTGGAGGTCCCGCGCGCTCCAGTCGCAGAAGAGCAGGTAGCCCGCGATGTGCCGCTCGGCCTCGTCGGGCGCCAGGTTGGCCCCGGTCCGCCCGACGACCGCGGCGAACTCCAGCTCGAAGTCGTAGGCGACGCAGCCCGGCGGCACGGGGACGTCGGCCCGCGCGGACCGGACGGCCGCCGGGTTCTGGAAGTAGAAGACCGGCAACTCGTACCAGTCCGGGTCCATCTGCTGGCCGTTGGCCTCGCGGTAGGTCCGCACGTGCGTCTCGAACGCGTAGAAGTCGCGGACCGACGGCGGCACGGGGATCGGCGCGAGCAGCTGGGCCTCGGCCTCGGGGACGACGTCGAGCGGGTCGGCCCGGGCCTGCTCGGCCGCGCGGGCCAGCGCCTCCCCGTCGTCACCGAGCAGGTCGAGCAGCCGAGAGGCGGTGCGCAGCCCATGCAACCGGCCGTCGACGAGGACGGCCGGATGCTCCCGGCCGTCCGAGGGCGAGACGTAGGTGGTCCAGCGCATCGGGGTCCTCTCCGTCGGGGGGTCAGCGCAGCGCGGTCCGGGAGCCGGCGAGCAGCTCGGCGGCCGGCCGCGGGTCGGCGGGGTGCAGGTGCGGCGGGCCGTCGGTTGCGGGCGCGTCGTCGACGTGGTCGAGCAGGTGACCCAGCCGCCGCTTCTTGGTCCGCAGGTAGACGAGGTTCTCCGGGTTGGGCACCGTCTCGAGCGGCTCCCGCCCCACGATCTCCAGCCCGTGTCCGGTCAGGCCGCCGTACTTCGCCGGGTTGTTGGTGAGCAGCCGCACCCGGCGCGCGCCGAGGTCGGCGAGGATCTGCGCGCCGGTGCCGTACTCCCGGCCGTCGACGGGGACGCCGAGGTCGAGGTTGGCCTCGACGGTGTCCCGGCCGGCGTCCTGCAGCTCGTAGGCCCGCAGCTTGTGGCCCAGCCCGATGCCGCGGCCCTCGTGCCCGCGCAGGTAGACCACCGCGCCGCGGCCGGCGGCGGCCACCCGGGCCATGGCCGCCTCCAGCTGCGGCCCGCAGTCGCAGCGCAGCGAGCGGAAGACGTCACCGGTGAGGCACTCGCTGTGCACCCGAACGAGGAGCTCCTCGTCGGCGGCGACGTCCCCCAGCGTGAAGGCCACGTGCTCGGTCCCGTCCCGGACCGACCGGTAGCTGGTGCAGCGGAACTCGCCCCACGGCGTCGGCACCCGCGCGTCGCCGGTCCGCTCCACCAGGACGTCGGTCCGCCTCCGGTACGCGACGAGGTCGGCGATCGTGATGATCGGCAGCCCGTGCTCGGCGGCGAAGCGGACCAGGTCGGGACGGCGGGCCATCGAGCCGTCGTCGTTGACGACCTCGCAGATCACCCCGGCCGGTGGGAGCCCCGCCAGCCGGGCCAGGTCGACGGCGGCCTCGGTGTGCCCGGGCCGCTCGAGGACCCCGCCGTCGCGCGCCCGCAGCGGGAACACGTGACCGGGCCGGTTGAAGGCGCCGCCGCCGACGGCCGGGTCGGCCAGGGCCCGGATGGTTGCCGACCGGTCGGCGGCGGAGATGCCCGTGGTGGTGCCGGCCGCCAGGTCGACGGTCACCGTGAACGCCGTGCCCTGCTGCTCGGTGTTGCCCTCGCCGACCATGAGCGGCAGGTCGAGGGCGTCGCAGCGCTCGCCGGGAAGCGCCACGCAGACCACCCCGGAGCCGTAGCGGACCAGGAAGGCCGTGTCCGGCGTGCGGACGTGCGCGGCGGCCATGATCAGGTCGCCCTCGTCCTCGCGGTCCTCGTCGTCGACGACGACCACCATGCCGCCGTCCGCGATCTCCTGGATCGCCAGGTCGACCGGGTCGAACCGCAGGACGCCGTCGCCTCCGGAGCCCTCGGGACCGGTCACGGCAGCCCACCTCCACCCGTCGGGCCGGCGACGGACCGCGGACCGCGGCCAACTCCCGGGCGCGCGTGCACGTCAGCCCTCGTAGGGGGTCATCTCGTCGAGCGCCGGCTTCACGTGCTCCATGAAGAGCTCCAGCTGCCGGACGACGCTCTCGGCCGGCTGCTGCGCCCAGTGGTAGATGAGCACCACGTACTCGGCGGGCAGCTGGCGCCACAGCTCGACGTACTGGTCGCGGACCTGCTCCGGGGTGCCCACGACCCACAGCCCGGACCGGACGACCGAGCCGACCGGGTCGTCCGGGTCGAACCGCATCGGCGTGGTGCCGGCGTAGAGGTCCCGGAAGATGTCGACGTCGTACTCCGCCACCATGCGGCGGGCCTCGTCCTCGGTCTCGGCGATCTGCCCCCACCGCACGAGGGCCTGGTTCTGGCCGAGCGCGTAGCTGCGCCCGGCGCCCGCGGCGGCGTCGACGTAGGCCGCGCCGAACTCGGCGGCCCGCTCGATCTTGGAGAAGTAGGTCGGGATGAAGCCGCGGGGGCCGCAGTACTCGATGGTCTCCTTGCTGGCGTTGCTGGAGACAAAGACGGGCGGGTACGGCTTCTGCAAGGGGCTCGGGACGACGCTGACCCGGCGGATCCGGTTCTGCTCGTCCATCTCCCCCGGCGCCCCGAGCTCGCGGGTCGCCGACATCGTCCACTCGACGCCCTCGTCGTAGGGGTAGGGCACCTGCCAGCGGCCCTTGGCCTCGACGCTGTCCTGCGTCCAGGACTGCAGGACGAGCTCGACGTTCTCCTCGAAGATCTCGCGGTTGACCTGGTCGTCGGAGATCCGGGCGGCCTGCGTGGCCTCGTCCAGCTCCGCCATCTTCTCCTGGTTGCCCGACGGCGAGAGCGTCGCCCGGGTGCCCAGGTGCTGCCCGAGGATGTTGGTCCAGCGCGCCTGGTAGCCGCGGGAGAAGCCGCAGAACGACCGGCCGCCGGCGAGGTGGTCGATGACCGCGACGTCCTCGGCCACCCGGAACGGGTTCTGCGCGCTCATGGTGTACCCGAGCTGGCCGACCCGGATCCGCTTGGTGATCGCCGCCCAGTAGGCGTCGAGCAGGCCGGGGTTGGGCCCGACCTCGTAGCCCTCGCTGTGGAAGTGGTGCTCGATGGAGGAGATGCCCCACAGGCCCAGCTCGTCGGCCGCCCGGACGATCGTCGGCATCTCCCGGATCAGGGCCTGGTACCGCTCCGGGTCACGCCCGAGGGGGCGCTCCCGGATCCGCTCCTCGCGGGTCGCGGCCACCTGGGGGTAGAGCTGCAGGATCACCTTCACCATGGCTACCGGCCTCCGCTGTCGTCCCGCGAGTGTGGGGCACCTCACCGGCGCTCCGAGCAGGGACGCTACGGAGGTCGGCCGGGTCTGACATGCAGTGGACCGACAGTGTGCGGGCGGTTTCCTTGTGGTCGCGCACAAGCCGGCCGGGGTTCGACCCGCGCCCGTGCGCGGCGGTGCCCCCCTCGGGTGACGGGCGGCCGGGAGCCGCGTCCGGGGGTCCCCGGGTCCGTAGAGTGGCGGGACCCGGGATACAGCGCCGGAAGGAGGGCCGTCGTGGTGCACCCGCCGCTCCCCGACGCGCTGGCCGTCGGGGAGCCCGCCGCCGACCTGAGCTCCTGGCTGGACGCCATCGCCGAGCTCACCCGGGCCGCGAACCGGACCGCGCCGCTGGACGAGCTGCTGGACCTGATCGCCGGCACGACGGCCCGGCTGACCGGCTACGACTTCTGTGCCGTCTTCGTCGCCGACCCGGAGCGGCAGGCGCTGATCATCCAGGGCTCCTACGGGCTCTCCCAGCAGTACATCGACGCCATCAACGCGCGGACCCCCATCCTCGTCCGCGCGGGCGACACCGCCGAGGGCCCCTCCAGCCGGGCGTTCCGCGCGCAGCGACCCACCACGGTCCTCGACATCAGCGCCGACACCGCGTCCCGGTCGTGGGAGACCGTCGCGGCCCAGCAGGGCTACTCCTCGCTGCTCGCCGTCCCCCTCGTCGTGGGGCAGGAGCCGTTCGGGCTGGTCAACTGCTACACGGTGGAGCGGCACGACTTCTCCGCGCGGGAGATCATCCTGATGGAGAGCATGGCCAACCAGGCGGGGCTGGCCATCGAGACCACGCGCCGGCTGGCCGAGACCCGGCGGCGGGCGGACCGGCTGGCCGCGGAGGCGGCCGCGGTGGCCGGCGAGCTGGACGTGCAGCGCCAGGCCGACGAGCACCATCGCGAGCTGCTGCGGGTGGTGCTGCGCGGCGGCGGGCTGGCGGCCATCGCGGAGTCCCTGGCCGCGCGGCTGCGGTGCGGCGTCGCCATCGACGACGCCGGCGGGCGGCTGCTGGCCTCGGCGTGCGGCGACGGCCGGCCCGGGTCCGGCACCCGCCGGGTCGCCGCCGCCTACCAGCGGGCCCGGACGCGGGTCGGCGAGGAGATGGACCTCGAGGCGGTCACGGTCCCCGGGGAGGAGGGCGACCCCGCCGGGACGGAGGGCCTGGTCGTCCCCGTCGTCCTCGACGAGGAGGCCGTCGGCCACCTGTGGGCCCTTCACCCGCAGCAGCCCCTCGGGCCGCCGCAGCGGCAGGCGCTGACCCGGGCCGCCGCCGTCGTCGCCCTGGCGCTGCTCAAGGAGCGGACCGCCCAGGAGGTGGAGTGGCGGCTCTCCCGCGACTTCCTCGACGACCTCTTCGACCCCGGCAACCAGACCCCCGAGGCGCTGCACGCCCGGGCCCGCCAGCTCGGCGCGGACCTCTCCCGGCCGCACACCGTGCTGGTGATCCGGCGCGACCCCGCGCCCGGCACGTCCGGCGGCGGCTCCGAGGACCGGGAGGCCCACGCCCAGCGCGCGCTGGTGTCGCTGGTGCAGCGCAGCGGCGCCGCCTGGGGCGGCGCCACCCTCACCGCCACGCGCAGCGACCACGTCGTGGTGCTGTGGCACGACGACGAGCACCACCGCTCGGCCCGGGAGTTCGCCGAGCACGTCCGCCGGGAGATCCAGGCCTACGCCAGCGGCTGGACGGCGACCATCAGCGTGGGCCCGACCTGCGCCGAGGTGCGGGAGTACGGGGACGCCTACCGGCTGACCTGCGGCGTCCTGGACCTGGTGCAGCACTCCGACCGCAGGGACCGGGTGGTGTCGCTGGACACGATCGGCGCCTACCGGCTGCTGCTGCAGGTCAAGCGGCCGCGGGAGCTGCAGTCCTTCGCCGAGTCGATGCTCGGCACCGTCCACGCCTACGACCAGCAGCACCAGACCAGCCTGCGGGCCACGCTGGACTGCTACATGTCCCACCGGTGCAATGTGTCGGTCACCGCCAAGCAGCTGCACGTGCACCCCAACACGGTGGCCTACCGGCTGCGGCGGGTGGAGGAGCTGCTGGACCTCGACCTCGGCGACCCGCAGGCGCTGCTGCACCTGCAACTGGCGCTGATGGTCGAGGCCGTCCTCGGCGAGCACACCGACTGACCCGGGTCAGCGCGGCGCCAGGTCCGCGATGGTGCGGCGCACCCCGGCGACGTACCCCTCCCCCGGCCGCACCGGGTGCGGCACGACCGCGACGGTCGCGACCTCGGTGTCGTCCCAGGCCGCGAGCTGCTCCCGGCACCGGGACGGAGGGCCGACCAGGCAGTACTCGTCGACGAGGCGGTCGGAGATCGCGGCGCGCAGGCCGGCCTGGTCGCCGGCGTCCGCGGCCGCGGTGATCGCCGCCGCCTCGGCCTCGTACCCGGCCCGGGCCAGCGCGCTGGTGTAGCTGGGCAGCCGGACCCAGTACGCCAGCGACGCCCGGGCGGCCTCCCGCGCCGCCGGGAGGTCGTCGCTGACGAAGGCGTGCACGGCCGCCTCGACCGGCGGCGCGCTGCGGCCGGTCCGCCGGCCGGCCCGGGCGGCGGCCTCGGTCAGCGCGCCGATGCCCGAGCGCGGGACGAGCCAGGCCATGACGCCGTCGGACTCGGTGGCCCCCGCCTCGGCCATCCGCGGCCCCACCGCGGCGGTGTAGACGGGGACCGGGTGCTCGGGACGGCGGAAGTCGAGCAGCCGGCCCTGGTACTCCTGCGGCGGCAGGTCGGGATAGCGCTCCCGGCCGCGGCCCTCGAGCACGGCCTTGACGTCCCGCACGTAGGCCGGCAGGTCGGTGCTCGGCCGGCCCACCGGGACGCCGAGCGCCTGCAGGCGGACCTTGTGCCCCAGCCCCACCCCCAGGACGAAGCGGCCACCGGAGAGGTCGGCGGCGGTGACGGCCATCTGGGCGGCGATCACCGGGTGGCGCAGGTAGCTGATCGAGACGTAGCTGCCGACCCGGATCCGGCTGGTGCCCAGCAGGATCGCCAGGTCGATGGAGAGCGTGTCGGTCAGGGACTCCGTCGTGTAGCAGGCGGCGTGGCCGGCGTCCTCTGCCGCCCGCCCCAGCTCCACGAAGTCCGCGGTGCGGGCGGGGGCGAAGGTGAGCAGCGCGATGCCGGTCTCGGGCATGCGGGCGCGGGTCCTCCCTCCCGGTGGGCGCCGGGCCGCCCGCGGGCGGGCCGGCTCGGGCTCACAGCTGCAGGTACCGCTCCATCCAGCCGGGGTCGCGGCGCAGCGCCACGGCGTCGCCGCGGTGGACGACGACCCCCTGGTCGAGCACGTACACCCGGTCGGCCAGCTCCAGGGCCATCTGGCTGTTCTGCTCGACGAGGAGCACGCCGTGCCCCTCGTCGGCGATCCGGCGCAGCGTGGCCCCCATGTCGGCGGCGATGTTGGGCGCCAGCCCCTGGGTCACCTCGTCGACGAGCAGCAGCTTGCGGCCGCAGATGAGCGCGCGGCCGACGGCCACCATCTGCTGCTGCCCCCCGGACAGCCGGGAGGCGTCGCGGTCGAGATGGGCCTCCAGCTGAGGGAAGACCTGCAGGGCCCGCCCGATGGCCGCCTGCTGCTCGGCCTTGGGCAGCCGGGAGCCCAGTCCGGCCAGGCGGAAGTTCTCCCGCACGGTGAGCCCCGGGAACATCCGGCGGTCCTCGGGGACGTAGCCGACGCCGAACTGGGCGACGCTCTCGGCGGGCAGGCCGACGAAGTCCCGGCCCTCGCAGCGGATGTGCCCCCCGCGCACGGTGACCAGGCCCATGATCGACTTCACCGTGGTCGTCTTGCCGGCCCCGTTGCGGCCGAGCAGCGCGACGAGCTCCCCCGGCTGCACCGTGAGGGACACGCCCTGGAGCACGTGCGCGAGGCCGTAGTAGGCCTGCACCTCCTCGACCTGCAGCAGGGCGGGACCGGCGGCGTCCTGCCGCTCGGCGGGGCCCGCGCCCTGGGCGGTGCTCACCGGCTCCCCGTCAGGTAGACCTCTTTGACCTCCGGGTGGTCCCGGACCTCGTCCGGGGTCCCCTCGAAGAGCTTCCGGCCCTGGTGCAGCACGGTGATCCGGTCGGCGATGGTGAGGATCACGTCCATCTTGTGCTCGATCATCAGGATGGTCACGTCCCGGTTCAGCTCCTGCACCAGCTCGACCGTCGCGGCGGTCTCCGGAGGGCTCATCCCGGCGGTGGGCTCGTCGAGGAGCAGCAGCCGCGGGGAGGTGGCCAGCGCGATCGCGAGGTCGAGCCGGCGCTGGTCGCCGTGGGAGAGGTTGCTGGCGACGACGTCCCGGTCGGCGGCCAGGCCGATCCGCTCCAGCACCTCCTCGGTGCGCCGGGTGACCGCCCTGATCCCGTCGGCCGGGCGCCAGAACACGTACGCGTGGCCGGCGGCCTGGGCCGCGATGCGCACGTTCTCGAAGACCGTGAGCAGCGGGAACACCGTGGTGATCTGGTAGGACTTCGCCAGCCCCTTGCGGGCCACCTTCGAGTAGGGCATCCCGGTGATGTCCTCCCCGGCGAACCGCACCCGTCCCGACGTGGGCCGGGTGTGCCCGGTGATCAGGTTGAACAGCGTCGTCTTGCCCGAGCCGTTGGGGCCGATGATGGCGTGCAGGCTGCCCTCGGGGACCTCGAGGGACACGTCGTCGACCGCGTGGATGCCGCCGAAGGAGCGGTCCAGCCCCTGTGCCTCGAGGACCAGGTCGCCCGCCGACCGGCTCATCGCGCCGTCCTCCGTCCCCGGCGGACCAGCGAGGGCAGCGTCTGGGTGACCAGGCCCCACAGCCCCTGGGGGAAGGCCAGGACGCAGACCACGAAGATCGCGCCGACGATCAGCTGCCACGACGCGAAGGACCGGCTCAGCGAGCTCTCCAGCAGCAGGTAGACGACCGCGCCGAGGAAGGGCCCGAACAGCGACGACCGCCCGCCGAGGATCACCATGATCAGGACGACTCCGCTCAGCAGCCAGTACGGCTGCAGGCCGACGAAGTTGTTGAGCATCGCGAACAGCCCACCGGCCAGCCCGGCGACCGTGCCGGCGACGACGAACGTGGCCAGCTGCACCAGCCGGGTGTTGTAGCCGCAGCCGCGGGCCCGCTCCTCGTTCTCCCGGATGGCCTGCAGCACCCGGCCCATCGGCGACTCGGTGTAGAGGACCATGGCCGCGAACACGACCAGCACGACCACCGCGGTGAAGAGGAAGAACGTCAGCGGGTCGCGCAGCGCGTTGAGCTCGATGGTCACGCCGGGCAGCCACAGCGTCGGGACGGGGATGCCCGACAGGCCGTCGTCCCCGCGGGTGACGCTGTCCCACTGCAGCGCGATGAAGAAGCCGAGCTGGGCGAAGGCCAGCGTCAGCATCGAGAAGTAGACCTCGGTGCGGCGCAGGCAGACCGCGCCGACGAGCAGCGAGAGCACCGCCATGCTGCCCGCGGCGACCAGCATGGCCAGCCACGCGCTCGTGCTCACGTGCAGCAGCACCAGCCCGGCCGCGTACCCGCCCCACGCGAACGGCAGGGCGTGACCGAAGGAGACCAGTCCGCCGTAGCCGACGAGCAGGTTCAGCCCGGCCGCCCAGAGCCCGTAGACCAGCATGCCGATCGCCAGGCTGGGGTTGGGCACGGTGAACATGACGACCACCGCGAGCACCACCAGCAGCGCCAGCTGGCCCCAGGTCCACCGGGCCGGGCCGGCGCCGCGCGTGCGCGCGATCGTGACCGCGGCCGCGCCGGTCCCGGCCGGGGTGCCGTCGGAGGCGGGTGGCGTCCTCAGGTCGGTCATGTCGCCCCCAGGAGGCCGCGCGGCCGGAAGGTCATCACCAGGATCATGAGCACGAACGGCACGATCCCGGCGTAGATGCTGGCGTACAGGGTGGTCACCGACACCAGGACGCCGATCAGCAGCCCGGCCACGACCGCGCCCCAGAAGCTGCCCATCCCGCCGACCACGACCACCACGAACGCGAGGATGAGGATGTCGGCGCCCATCTCCGGGTAGACCCCGGTGATCGGCCCGGTGAGGACGCCGGCGATGCCGGCGACCGCCACGCCGATGGCGAAGACCAGCGTCCGGTACCGGTCGAAGCGCACGCCCAGCGCCCGGATCATCACGTGGTCGCGGATGCCGGCCCGGACGATCAGGCCGACGTTGGTGCGCTGCAGGAACAGCCACAGCCCCGCCACGACCAGGCCCACGACGAGGACCACGAACAGCAGGTAGGCCGGCAGCGGCCGGCCGACGCCCAGGTCCACCTGGAAGTCGAGCAGGCCCGGCGAGGGCACCCGGCGGCCGCCCGACCCGGCGACCAGCCGCACACCCTCGATGAGGATGTAGGTCAGGCCGAAGGTGAGCAGCAGGGCGTCGACCTGGTCCCGCCCGTACATCGGCCGGATGATCGTGCGCTCCAGGGCGGCGCCGAGCACCGCCATCGCGATGGGCACCACCAGCAGCGCCAGCCAGAGGTCGCCGGTCATGGTGGCGAGGTAGGAGGTCAGGTACGCGCCCAGCATGTACAGGGCGCCGTGCGAGAAGTTGATGAACTCCAGCAGCCCGAAGATCAGGTTCAGGCCGAGCGCGAGCAGCACGAGCAGCGCGCCGCTGACCAGACCCAGCAACAGCTGGGAGACCAGCTGGTCCATGCGACCCCCTCCCCCTGTCGGTGTCCTCCGGACGGGACGGCGCGGCGCCGGCCGGTCAGCCCGCGCGCTGGAACTCGGTCCGGACCTCGTCGCAGGTCGGGGCGAACTCCTCGGTGCCCGGTGCGGTGGAGACCACCTCGCGGTAGCCGAACTGGGCGTCCCCACCGCGGCTCTCCGCCTCGTCCGCGGCCAGCCCCTCGAGGATGTAGATGGGGATGAGCGCCTGGTGGTCGCAGGCGCGGATGGTCATGTCGCCCTGGCCGAGGGAGACCTCCAGGCCCTCCATCCCCTCACGGAAGGTCTCGGGGGTGTCGTTGCCCTCCTCGACCATCTGCGCGATGAGGTTGACCGCGTTGTAGGTGTAGACGCCGTATCCGCCCGGCGGGCTCCCGTGGGCCTGCCGGTAGGCGTCGACGTACTCCTGCACGCCCTCGTCGTCGACGTTCCAGTAGAAGGCCGCCATCGCCCACGTGCCGTCGATCAGGTCGAAGCCGAGCTCCTGGTCGAAGCTGAGGTCCTCGAGGGTGAAGAAGGTGCGGAACCGGTCGGTGAGCCCGAACTGCGCCGCCTGGCGCAGGAAGCTGACCTGGTCGCGGCCGACGCCGCCGAACACGAGGACCTGGGCGCCGGAGCCCTCGATCGTCGGCACGTAGGGGTTGAAGTCGGTGGTGCCCAGCGGGAAGAACGCGGTGCCGGCGACCGTGCAGCCCGGCTGCTCGGGGATCGCCGTCTTGTACCCGGCCTCCTGCTCGTAGCCGAACGCGTAGTCGGGCAGCAGCAGGAAGACGCTCTGCCCGAGCTCGCTGCAGATGAACGGGGCGGCGGCGTTCGTCGTCTGGGAGGGCACCGGTGCCAGGTGGTAGGTGAGCTCCTCGTCGAAGTTCGGCGGCCGGTTGAGCTGCTCAGTCTGACAGGCCCCGAGGTAGGGGACGCCGGCCTGCGTGGCGATCTGGTTCATCGCCAGCGTCGTGGCCGCCGAGACGCAGCCGGTGAGGAAGTCGACCTGCTCCTCCTGCACGAGCGCCTGCGCCTCGCGGAGGGCGACGTCCGGCTTGAGCTGGTCGTCGCGGACGACGAGCTCGATGGGGCGGTCACCGATCCGGCCCCCGAGCTGCTCGACGGCCAGCTCGGCACCGCTGCGCTGCTCCTCGCCCAGCTGCACGTAGGCGCCGGTGAGGCCGGTGATGACGCCGATCCGGACCGGCTCGGTGGACCCGCCGCCACCGCCACCGCCACCGCCACCGCCACCACCGACGGTCCCGCCGCACGCGGCCACCAGGAGCGCCACAGCCGCCACCAGACCGGCCCTCGTCCGCATCGGACTCCCCTCTCGCCGTCGCACGGTGGGCGAACCCTACGAGGGAGGACGTGACCCGGATCTCATGCCGGCGCACATGATCACCCCGTCCCGGCTTGTGGATCGGCACAACCACACCCGGTTCCCGGTGCGGTTGCATGCCAGGGCGGCCCCACGACCGGGGCGACCCGCGCACAGGAGGACCGCGTGCAGATCGGCCTGTTCCACTCCATCCAGTGGCCCGAGGGCAGCGACCAGCGCGACCGGTACGAGCAGGCCCTCACCCAGGCCTGCCACGCCGACGCGGTCGGCTTCGACTCCATCTGGCTGACCGAGCACCACTTCAGCCGGCACGGGATCGTGTCCGACAGCCTGGCCGTCCTCGGCCACCTGGCCGCCCGCACCAGCTCGGTGCGCCTCGGCACGGCCGTCTCGGTCCTGCCGCTGCACCACCCCCTGCGGTTCGCGGAGGCGGCCGCCACGGTCGACCAGCTCAGCGGGGGCCGACTCGACCTGGGGATCGGCCGCGGCTACCAGCCCGGGGAGTTCCGCGGGTTCGGGGTCGACATCGCCGAGAAGCACGACCGCTTCGCCGAGGCGCTCGACGTGCTGCAGCGGGTGTGGTCGGCCGACGGCCCGGTGTCCCACGCCGGGCGGTACTGGTCGTTCGAGGACGCCTACCCGCAGCCGCGACCGGTGCAGCGGCCGCACCCGCCGCTGTGGGTGGCCACCGACAGCCCGGACGGGCTGGCCCAGTGCGCGGCCAACGGCTGGGGGGTGCTGCTCCCCCAGGGCACCTCGCCGACCGTCACCGCCGGTCAGGTCAAGCGCTACGCCGAGGCGCTCGCCGGGGTCGGCGCGGGTCCCGAGGACGGCCGGGTGTACCTGGCCCGGGCCGCGCACGTGGCGGCCACCGACGAGCAGGCGTGGGCGGAGGCGCGGGGACCGTACGAGGACTTCCTCGGCTACGCCGACAAGCTGCGGCGGGCGCAGGCCGGCAGCGACCCGGGCGGCCGCAGCCCGTTCGACCTGGACGCCGACCTGCGCGACAGCGCGCTGTTCGGCAGCCCGGGCACGGTGCTCTCCCGGCTGCGGGAGATCCGGGAGCTCGGCGTCGAGCGGGTGATGCTCTTCCTGCACATGGGCGGGCTGCCGCACGAGCGGATCATGTCCTCGCTCGACCTGCTGGCGGCCGAGGTCCTCCCCGTGGTCCGGGACTGGTGACCGTGTCCACCCCGGTGGTCGACGCGCAGGTGCACGTGTGGCTGCCCGAGTCCTCCGACCGGCCGTGGCCGCCCGGCGGCGCGGAGCGGGCCAGGTCGATGCACCGGGCCGAGCCGATCAGCGGCCCGACCCTGCTGCGCGAGATGCGCGAGGCCGGGGTCGACCGCGCCGTCCTCGTCCCGCCGTTCTTCGAGGGGTACCGCAACGACTACGCCGTGGCCTGCGCGACCGAGGCCCCCGACGCCTTCCGGGTCATGGCCCGGGTGGACCTGCGCACCGGGGACCCCGGCCCCGTGCGCGAGCTGCTGCGCGACCCGGTCGTCGCCGGGGTCCGGCTGGTGTTCCTGCCGGCCGACGCCGGACGCGTCGACGACCCGGGCGCCGAGTGGCTGTGGGCGTTCGCCGAGGCCGAGGACGTGCCGGTCATGCTGCTGGCCTCCGGCCAGCTCGGTGCCCTCGGCGACCTGGCGCGGCGCCGGCCGGGGCTGCGGCTGGCCGTCGACCACCTCGGGCTGACCGGTCGGGCGACCGACGCGGCGGCCGCACCGGAGATCGAGGAGCTCGCCGGACTCGCCGTCCTGCCCACCGTCTCGGTCAAGGTGACCGCGGTGCCCTGCTACAGCACCGAGTCCGCCCCGTGGCCGGCGATGCACCCGCACCTGCGCCGGCTGTTCGACGCCTACGGGCCCGAGCGGCTGTTCTGGGGGTCGGACCTGTCGCGGCTGCGGGGGGCCTACGCCGACCTGGTCCGGCTGTTCCGCGAGGACCTGGACTTCCTGACCGGACCGGACGTCGACGCGGTCATGGGCGCGAGCGTGCTGCGCTGGCTGGGCTGGCCGGCCTGAGGGCCGCGGCGGGGCGGCCGTGACCGCCGTCCTGCTCGGCCTGCTCACCGCCGTCCTGTTCGGGTCGGCGGCGTACCTCGGCCCGGTGCTCGGCCGCCGGCACTCCCCGGGCGCGGTGCTGGCGGCCGGCCAGGTGTCCGCCGTCGCCGGGGCCGGCCTGCTCGTCGCCCTGCTGGGCGCGCCCGCGCCGCCGGCCGGCGCGCTGGTCCTCGGGCTGCTGGCCGGCATCGCCAACGGGCTGGCCCTGCTGGCCATGTTCGAGTGCGCCCGCCACCTCCGGCTGTCGGTGATGGCCCCGATCGGCGCCTCGGGGGGCGCGGTCCCAGTGGCGGTGGCGCTGGCCTTCGGCGAGCGACCGGCGGTGTGGCAGCTCGCCGGGATCCCGCTCGCGCTGCTCGGTGTCGTCCTGGTCGCGGCGGGCCAGGCCGGTGGCTCGGGCGAGGACCCGCCCGGGGGACGGCAGCGCCTGGGCCTGGGGCTGGCCGCGGCGTGGGCACTGCTGTACGGGGTCTTCCTCAGTCTGTTCTCCGGCGCCGTTGCCACGGGTGGCGCGGACACGTCCGCGGCGTCGTGGGCGGTGCTCACCAGCCGGGCGACGCTGCTCATCACCGTCGTCCTCGTGCCGGTCGTGCGGCGGTCGCCGCTGGGCCTGGAGCGGTCGGCGCTGCCGCTCGTCACCCTCAACGGGCTGCTGATCCTCGGCGGGGTCACCGCCTTCGCCGGGGCGTCCGCGGCCGGCCTGGTGAGCGTCGTGTCGGTGCTGGCGACCCTGTCGCCGCTGGTGACGGTGGCGCTGGCCGTGGTCCTGCTGCGCGAGCGGCTGGGCGCCGGCCAGCAGGCCGGGCTCGCCACGGCGACGGCCGGCGTGGTGCTCCTGGTCGCGGGCTGACCGGCCCGGGACCACCCCGGTCAGCCGGCCAGGATGGCCGCGGCGATCCGCTCCGGGGTCAGGGGCAGGTCGCGGACGCGCACGCCGATGGCGTCGGCGAGGCCGTTGCCCAGGGCGGCGGTCACCGGTCCCCCGGTCACCTCCCCCGCACCGAGCGGCGGTTGCTCCGGCCGGTCGAGGAGCGTGACGTGGACCTGCGGGACGTCCGGGAAGCGGAGGATCGGATAGCCGTCCCAGTCCCGGCTGGTCACCGCCCGGTCGTTGAAGGTCACCTGCTCGCACAGCGCCCAGCTGGTCGCCTGGACCGCGCCGCCCTCGAGCTGGTTGGCCAGCCCGTCTGGGTTGACCACCTGCCCGACGTCCACGGCCACCCACAGGTCGCTCACCCGCAGCTCGGTCACCGCCTCCACCCGCGCGACCACCGCGCAGTAGCCGCAGACGCCCTTGTACCGCGAGTAGCCCAGCCCCCAGCCCACCGACTCCTCCGGCTGGCGGCCGGCCCACCCGGACCGCTCGGCGACCGCCCGGACCACGGCGCGGGCCCGCTCGTCGTGCAGCTGGCGCAACCGGTACTCCAGGGGATCGGCCCCGGCCCGGGTCGCCAGCTCGTCCACGGCCGACTCGATGGCGAAGACGTTGACGGTGGCGCCGAGCCCTCGTAGGGCGGAGGTCCGCAGCGGCGTGTCCAGCACCCGGTGCGCCCGGACGCCGAGCTCGGCGACGGCGTACTCCGGGACGGCGTCGCGGGCGTTGCCCCCGCCGGTCGCCAGCGGGGGGTCCGCGGCCGCGACCGTCGTCGCGCCGGCGGCGTGGGCGGCGCCGAGCAGCCTGGGCCGGCCGCCGGTGTGCGGCCGGCTGAGGTGCCCGTTGCCCCAGGAGTCGTGGGACCAGGTGACCAGGTCGCCGCGCTCGTCGACGCCGATGGCGACCTCCACCGCCATCGCCGGCCCGTAGGGCTCCCAGGCGAACTCGTCGTCCCGCGACCACACGACCTGCACCGGCCGACCCGGCACCGCCCGGGCCAGCAGGGCCGCGTCGCAGGCGACGTCGTCGGCGCTGTTGTGGCCGTAGCAGCCGGCCCCCTCGACGTGCCGCACGACGACGGCCTCCGGGGCCAGGCCGAGCGCCGTCGCCAGTGCCCGGCGGAGCGGGTGGATGCCCTGGCTGGCACACCAGACCTCCAGCCGCCCACCGTCCCAGCGCGCGACCGCGCAGCCGGGGCCGATCGAGGCGTGGGCGACGTAGGGCCGGGTGTAGGTGGCCCGGAACCCGGAGACGACCCGGCCGGCCGCCGCGGGGTCCGGCCGGCGCAGGACCTCCGTCACCTCGGCCGGCCGGCCGACGAGCTGCCCGGGGTGCCAGCCGGCACCCCTCCCGGACCGCTGCTCGCGGTCCTGCCAGCGGGTGCCCGCACGCAGCCGCTCGGCCGCGCGCACGGCCTCCTCCTCGCGGGTGGCGACCACGCCGAGGAAGTCGCCCTGCTGGACGACGGCGACCACTGCGGGCAGGTCGCGCACCGGCCCGTCGTCGCAGGACACCAGCCGTGCCGACGGCGACGGCGGGCGCACCACCCGGCCGGACAGCTGACCGGGCAGCGCCAGGTCGTGCACGAACGCCGGAGCGCCGCTGAGCTTAGGGAGCAGCTCCACGCGCGGCACGGGACGACCCACGACGACGTGCCGGGCGGGGTCCTTGGGCGCCACGGTGCCGGTGACCGGGGTGTCCAGCGCGGCCCGGTCCACGAGGTCCCAGTAGGTCCCGCAGGCCCAGCCCGCGCCGTCGCGGACCGCACCGTCGAAGACGGTCAGCCGGTCGGCCGGGACGCCGGTGCGGACCGATGCCGCCGCGAGCGCGCCAGCACGGACGTCGGCGCAGACGGCGCGGACCGCGGTGCCGGAGTCCATCACCGACCGGCTCCCCGCGGTCAGCCCCTCCTCCGGGCCGCGGTCGGTCGCGGCGGGGACGACGACCACCCGCTGCACGTCGACGTCCAGCTCCTCGGCAGCGATCTGCACGAGGGCGGTCAGGATCCCCTGCCCCAGCTCGACCTTGCCCACATGCAGCAGGACCGTGCCGTCGGGCGCGAACCCCACCCACGAGGACCGGAGGGGGTTGGCGCGCAGGCTTGGGCCGGGCGGGTCCGGGACCGTGGCGACGCCCGGTGCGGCCCCCGACCGCGCGCTGGTCACGGCGTACCGGCCCGGCCCGGACCGGCAACGGCTGCCGGGCCGGTCACCGGTCGTCCCGCCCGTCGGCGGAGTGCAGGGCGTCGGCCGCCTGCAGGACCGCACGGACGATCCGCCCGTGTGCGCCGCAGCGGCACAGGTTGCGCTCCAGCGCCCGTGCCACCTGGGACCGCTCCTGGATCGCCTCGTCCCTGAGGAGGGCGCACGCGGAGATGAGGACGCCGGACGAGCAGTAGCCGCACTGCGCCGCCTGCAGGTCGAGGAAGCTGCGCTGCAGTGTCCGCATGACCGGGTCGCCGGCCAGCCCTTCGACCGTGACGATGTCGTGCCCCTCCACTGCCTGGACCGGCACGTCGCACGACGGGGTCGGGTGTCCGTCGAGCAGGACCATGCAGGCGCCGCACTGGGCCAGTCCGCACCCGAACCGGGAGCCCGTCAGGCCGAGGTCGTTGCGCAGGAGGTACAGCAGTGGTGCGTCCCCGCGGCAGGTCACCTCTGCCGCGAGGCCGTTCACGCGGAAGCGGAAGGTCGCCTCGTGGGGCACCCGCCGGGCCATGCTCCACTCCGGGCGGGTCACCGGCGGACTCCGCCGCCGCCCGGGCCCCCGGACGGCACGGGCGCGCTCACGCCAGTACCGAGTCCAGCCAGGCGGCCACGCGGCCGCCGACCTCGGCCTCGTAGCCGGTGTAGAAGTGGTCGCAGTCCCGGATCACGACCACGTCGACCCGTCCGCCGGCCAGCTCGGCGAACCGCTCGGCCGGGTAGAGCTCGACGTCCTCCCGCTCGCCCCGCACGTAGAGGACCGGGCAGGTGATGCGTGGGGCGTTGTCCAGCAGGGACGGCAGGTTGCGCGCCATGTCGAGGAACGAGCCGGCGGTCGTCACGTAGTACCAGCCGGGCATGAGCAGGAGCTCGTCGGGCCGGCCGGCGGCGACGAGGGCGGCGGCCCGGTCGGTCAGCTCGTCGAGCCGGTCGCCGGCCAGCAACCCCAGCGCGGAGGCCCGGGCGAGCATCTGGGTGCCACCCAGGTGCGCCGACAGGAGCACCAGCGCGGGGGTCTCGGGGTGGCGCGCGACGTGCTCGGACGCCAGCATCCCGCCGTTGCTGTGCCCGATGACGACCGGGGCCGGGTGACCGCGCCCGGCCAGCCACCGGGCAGCGCGCTCGTTGTCGTCGATCGCCTCGGCCACGGTTTGGTAGGCGTTGCCCTCCGCCGTCCGCGTGCGGGCGCTGACGGTGTCGTGGCCGTGCCGGTTGAAGCTGAGAACCGCCAGCCCGATGCCGGCCAGGTGCGGCGGCAGGAACCCCGAGGCGCCGTAGTAGAAGTTCATGCCGTTGCCGTGCATGAGCATCGCCGCGGCCCGCAGCGGCCTCCTCCCGGGCTCGTAGAACAGGCCGTCCAGCGGCGTCCCCGGAGCCGGGACCGCCACCAGCTCGGCCAGGACCGCCGAGCCCTCCGGCCGGGTCCCCGTCACCGGCCGAGCGGGATCGTCCGCCGCTCCTGCGCGGACCGGGCCAGCGCCGTGGTGAGCTCGACGCTGCGCAGGCCGTCCACGCCGGAGGGGCTCGGTTCCTCGCCGCGGAGGACGGAATCGGCGAAAGCGCTCACCGTCGCGACGAAGGCACCCGCCGAGGAGACGCTGCGCTCGCTGGTCCCGTCGCGCCCGAGCACGGTCAACGTGCCGGTCAGGTTCGGCCGGGTCACGTTGCGCCCGAGCACCGTGCCCTCGGTCCCGTAGACCGACAGGTCCTGCTGCGGATTGGGCAGCGACTGGTTGGCATTGACGTAGGCGAGGGCGCCGTTGTCGAAGCGCAGCACGGCGAGGGCCAGCGTGTCGACCTGGAAGCCGGGTTCGACGTCGACCACCGCCGTCGCCTCCACCACCTCGGCGCCCAGCAGGTAGCGCAGCAGGTCGTAGGCGTGCACGCCCATGTTGTTCATCACGCCGGCACCGGCTAGGCCCGGGTCGGTCCGCCAGCTCTTCGGCAGCATCCGGCCGGGCCCGAGCTCGACCTGCACCAGCCGCACGTCGCCGATCCGCTCGGCAGCCAGCAGGTTCCGGACGTCCTGCATGCCCTCGTGCCGGCGGGTCTGGAAGGTGATGCCGAGGCGGACACCGGCCTCGCGGCAGGCGGCGACGGCACGCTCGGCGTCGGGGACCGACGTCGCCAGCGGCTTGTCGCAGAGCACGTGCTTGCCCGCGGCCGCCGCCGCGACCACCTGCTCGGCGTGCAGGCCGTTGGGGGTGGCGATGTAGACGGCGTCGACCGCCGGGTCGGCCAGCAGCGCGGCGTAGTCGTCGTGGGCGGCGGCGGCGCCGTGCCGGGCGGCGAAGTCGCGGGCCCGGCCCGCGTCGCGGCTCACCACGCCGACCAGGGTGCTGTTGTCCGCGGCGCCGATCGCCGGTGCGATCTCGCTGTCGGCGATCCGGCCGAGGCCGACGATCCCCCAGCCGATCCGGTGTGCGTCAGTCATGTGGTGCCTCTCGGTCGTGCGGTGGTCGCTGGGCCGTGCCGTGGCGGCCGGGGGGATCGGCCGCCACGGCACGGGGTCACGTCGACGGGATCACGGGGAGCAGCAGATGGGACTGCCGGTCGGGGCCGGTGTGCACGGTGACGTCGCCGCCGAACACCTCCGCCGGCCGGTCCCGGGGGTCGTCGTGCTTGAAGGGACCCACACCGTTCCAGACGCCGGCGAGCTTCGGCGTCCTGTCCTCGATGTCGCCGGGGTAGACGTAGTCCCTGCCGCGCACCGTCAGGGCGATCCGGTGGCCCGGCGGCACGACGATGCAGGTCGGCCAGATCTCCACGTCCAGCTCGTAGACCTGACCGGGCACGAGCGGCTCGATCTCGTCGTGGGAGTGGTACGGCCGGTACGGCAGCGTCAGCTCCTTGTCGAGCTTGCGGTGCGAGGCCCGTAACCACCCCTGGGCGATCGGCGTGTGCGGGTCCAGAGCGCCGTGGAAGACGACCTCCTTCAGGTCGGGCCCGAAGACCCGGACGACGAGGAAGAGGTCGGCGTCCTCGGTCGCGGACGAGACGAACAGCTTGGCCGCCAGCGGGCCGGTGATCTCCACCTCCTCCTGCACCGGCGGCAGCAGGAAGGTCGCGCCGTCGCCCAGCCCGGCGTAGGTCACCGAGCTCTCGGCCTGCGGCGCCTCCGTGGCGAGGGTCAGGTCCGCGGCGTCGAGGAAGTACTTCCGCCACTCCGTGCGCGCCAGGGGCCACTCGTCCTCGTGCCGCTCCACGAAGCGCTCGCCCGGGTGCCGCACCTGCAGCAGCACCCTCGGCTGCTCGGTCCAGCCGGTGTCCTCACCCTTGAGGAAGTGGCCGAAGAACCTCTTCTGCAGGGCCACCCCGTAGTCGGTGTAGAACTCGGTCCAGTGCTCGAGCCCGTGGACCTCGAGCCACTTCTGGTCGCCCGCCGAACGGACGAAGCCCTCGAAGTTGCCCCGCGGGTGCAGGCCCTGACCGCCCCAGTTCGCCGACGACAGCAACGGGGTGCGGACCTTGCTCCAGTCGGGCATGCGCGACTGCCAGTACTCATGGGTGTCGAGCTTGTGGGCCAGGCAGTCCTCATAGAAGTCCCGCCGGTTGGCACCGAGCTCCTCCGGTGACAGCGTCTCCGGGCCGGACACCCAGTCACCGGTCAGCCGGCTGCGGTAGCCGTTGGTGCCCTTGCCGTGCTGGACGCTCCAGACCTGCGCCTCCGACCACGCCTTGGAGAACCCGTTGCAGAAGATCCCGCCGTGATGGGCCATGTCCCGGTAGAAGTCGGCCGCACCCTCCCACGTGCAGATGGCTGCGAGGTGCTCCGGCTGCAGGGCGGCGGTCTGCCACTGGTTCTCCGCGAAGTAGGAGATCCCGTTGAGCCCCACCTTGCCGTTGGACCACGGTTGCACGCCGGCCCAGTCGACACAGATCGCGAGGTCCTGGGCCTCGCGCAGGGACCAGATGTCGATGACGCCCTCGGAGGTCCCGGCGCCCCGGCTGTCGACGCGGATGACGACGTAGCCGTCCGGCACCCACTTCTCCGGGTCGACGACCTCCCACACCTGGTACTTGTTCGTCGAGCCGGTCGGCACGTCCGGGTGCTCGGCGCACATCAGGTGCCACTGGTGGGCGTAGCCGTCCTCGAAGTGCAGCTGCTTGCCGTACGGGCCCAGCGTCATGATCACGGGGTACCGGCCCTCGGCCGGCGGCCGGTAGACGTCGGCGCGGAGCACGACCCCGTCGTCCATGACGATCGGCGTGTCCCAGTCGATGAGCATGCCGTCGCGCAGTTCGGTCTTCTCCCGGTGGCGCATGGGTCTCCCTCGTCGTCGGATGCGGGCCGCGGGGCGGCGGAAGGGGTGGTGGACCTCAGCCGACCTCACGCTCGGCGGCGATCACGTCCTGCATGAGCAGGTCCCAGACGTGCGCGGTGACCTCCTGGAACCGCGCGCTCTTGAGCGTCGCGCGGGTGCGGGGGTGCGGGATGCCCACGTCGATGACCTCGTGGATGTGGCTGGGCCGGCCCTTGAGCACCACCACGCGGTCCCCCATGAGGACCGCCTCCTCGATCGAGTGGGTCACGAACATCATCGCGATGGGCCGGGTCTCCCAGATGCGCAGCAGCTCGAACTGCAGCACCTCCCGGGTCTGGGCGTCGATGGCGCTGAACGGCTCGTCCATGAGCAGGACCTGGGGTTCGACGGCGAGCGCGCGGGCCAGGCCGGCGCGCTGTTGCATGCCGCCGGACAGCTGGTGCGGATAGGACTTCTCGAAGCCGGCGAGGCCGACCATGTCGATGTACTCCGGGACCACCTCGGCGATGCGTTCCTTGGGCGCCTTCGCCAGCTTCAATCCGTAGGCGACGTTGTTGTAGACGTTCTTCCACGGGAAGAGCCCGAAGTGCTGGAAGACCATGCTCACCCCGGGCGTCGGCCCCTCGACCGGCCTCCCGTCGATGGTCACCGAGCCCGAGTTCAGGCGGGTCAGCCCGTCGACGCTGCGCAGCAGGGTCGTCTTGCCGCACCCGGACGGGCCCACGATCGAGACGATCTCCCGGTCCTGGATGGTCAGGTCGATGCCGTCGAAGACGGTCAGGTCGCCGTAGCGCACCCCCGCCCCCGACACGACGACGCGGGGGCCGGTCGCCGGAGGGGGCGCGGCGCCCTCCGGAGCCGCGCCGGGACCGGTGGTGGATCGGGTCATCGCTGCGCTCCTCGTCCCCGGTGCCCTCAGGCGCCCGGGATGATCGGGAGGAGCAGGTGGGACTGCCGCTCCCCGCCGGTGTGGACGGTGACTGTGCCCTCGAACAGCTCGGCGGGCCGGTCGACGGGGTCGTCGTGCACGAACGGCCCGCACCCGGTCATCGGGTTCTTCATGTTCGACAGGTGCTCGGCCGGGCCGGGGTAGACGTAGTCCCGGCCGCGGACGTCGAGTTGCAAGGTGTAGCCGGCCGGGATCACCAGGCAGGTCGGCCAGATCTCGACGTCGAGCTCGTAGACCGTGCCCGGCTCGAGCGGCTGGATCTCGTCGTGGGTGTGGTAGGGCCGGTACGGCTGCGACAGCTCGGGGTCGAGCTTGCGGTGCGAGGCCCGCAGCCAGCCCTGTGCGACCGGGGTGTGCGGGTCCAGGGCCCCGTGGAACACGACCTCCTCCCCTTCCGGCGAGAAGACCCGCACGACGAGGAACAGGTCGGCGTCGGCGGTGCTGGACTCCACGAAGAGCTTCGCGGCCAGCGGCCCGGTGATCTCGGTCTGCTCGGGGAACGGGCCGAAGGAGAACGTCGCGCCGTCGCCGGTGGTGTCGTAGCCCACCGAGGCGGCGGCGGACGGCGGCTCGGCGCTGAGGGTGCCGGCGTCGGCGTCCAGGTACAGGCGCGTCCACTCGGTCCGCTCCAGCGGCCAGGACTGCTCCTGGCGCACCACGAAGGTGCTGTCGACGTGCCGGATGTTCAGCTGCACCGGCGGCTGGTCGGCCCAGCCGTTGTCCTCGCCCTTGAGGAAGTGGTCGAAGAAGCGAAGCTGCAGCTCACGCCCGTAGTCGGTGTAGAAGTGGCTCCAGTGCTCGAGGCCGTGCATTTCCAGCCACTTCTGCGACGACGCCGACCGCCCGTACCCCTCGACGTTGCCGCGCAGGTGCAGCCCCTGACCGCCCCAGTTGCCGGTGGACAGCAGCGGCACGGTGATCTTCGAGAAGTCCGGCGTCCGCTCGCGGTACACCTCGTCGTCGAGCGGGTGCTGCTGGTACTGCTCGTCGAGGTCGGTCAGGTTCTCGGCGAGCTCCTCCTTGCTGAGCTTCTCGTCACCGCAGACGAGCAGCCCGGAGTTCGGGTCCCGGGGGCCGTCCTCGCCGCGGCCGTACTGCACGGTCGTGACCTGCATGGGGATCCAGTTGGCGATGAACGTGCACAGGATCCCGCCGTGGTGGCTCATGTCCCGGTACCAGTCGGAGCCGCCCTCCCACACGCAGATCGCCGCCAGGTGCGGAGGCTGCAGCGCGGCCACCTGCCACTGGTTCATGGCGTAGTAGGAGATGCCGTCCAGCCCGACCTTGCCGTTGCTGTAGGGCAGCGTGCCCGCCCACTCGATGCAGTCGTGGAAGTCGCGGGTCTCGCGAGCCGACCAGAGGTCCATCTTCCCCGGTGAACGGCCGGCGCCCCGCGAGTCGACGCGGATGCACACGTAGTCCCGGGGCACCCACTTCTCCGGGTCGACGACCTCCCAGTTCTGGAAACGGTTGGTCGAGCCCGCCGTGACGTCGGGGTGGTTCCTCGCCATGATCTCCCAGGATGTCGTGTAGCCCTGCTGGAACGGCAGCCCCTTCCCGTACGGGCCGTAGGTGATGAGGACCGGGAAGCGGCCTTCCTTGGCCGGCCGGTAGACGTCGGCGCGCAGGAGCAGGCCGTCGTCCATCTCGATGGGCACGTCCCACTCGATGAAGATGTCCTCGGGCGTGGTCTCGCGGTGGTGGGCGCCGGGGGTCTCGGTCAGGGCCACTCCGGTTCTCCTTTTCGACGGGGCCGTCGCGTGGCGACGGGGCGGACGGTGGCGCACCGCGGGACGGAACGGGCGTCAGCGGCCGTACCAGGGCAGGAACCGCCGCCGGGCCACCGTCAGGAGGGCCCGCGCGGCGACGACGAAGAGGGTCAGCACGATGACCCCGACGAAGGCCTCGTTCTGCTGGAAGCTGCGCGTCTGCTGGAGGATCGAGTAGCCCAGGCCCGGCACGCCGGCGAGGAACTCGACGGCGACGGCGGTGACCAGCGCGCGGGCGATGGCCAACTGCAGACCGGCGATGAGGTATGGGATCGCGTTGCGCAGGGCGATCCCGAACCAGATGTTGTGCACCCGCGCCCGGAAGGTGCGGGCCACGTCCAGGTACTCCTTGGGGATGGCCCGCGACCCGTCCGCCGTCGTCACGACGATGGGCAGGAACGCCGACAGCGCGACGGCGACCAGCCGGGTCTCGGGGGTGTAGCCGAGCCAGATGGTCATGAGCGGGACCACCGCGACCATCGGCAGGGTGTAGAGCGCGCTCACGTAGGACGTGAAGAACCAGCGCACGAGCTTGATCCGGCCCATGGCCAGCCCCAGGACCAGCCCCGCGGCCGCGCCGATGAGGACGCCGTACACGACCGACCCGATGGTGGCCCAGGCGTCCTGCCAGAACCGCTCGCTGGCGAACACCTCCGGGACCGCCTGCGCCACGCCCAGCGGGCGGGCGATGAACGGCGACTCCAGCATCCGCGCACCCAGGTCCCAGAGGACCAGGATCAGCACTCCGGTGAGGAGCCGCAGCAACCAGTTGGGTGGCCGTCTGCGCTCGCGCCGCGCCCGTCCGGACGGGACCGCCTGGGGCGCGCTTGAGGGCTCGCCGGGCAGCGGGACCGCCTCGGTGGCCGTCGAGCCCTGACCCGCAGGGGCGCTCACCGGCCGACCGCCGGCCGCCGATTCCCCGGTGCCGGTTCGCCTCGTCGTCATCCGGACAGCCCCTCCCGCCAGCCGGCGAAGCGCCGCTCGACGACCCCGCTCACCCCCATCAGGCTCACCGCGATGACGGAGATCACCAGCGTCACCGCCAGCGCACCGGCGGAGTCGAAGTTGGTCGACGCGCGGATGAGCAGGTCCCCGACGCCGGTGGCGTTGAGGAAGAGCTCGGCGATGATCGTGCCGACCAGCGCCCCGGCGATGCCCTGCTTGATGCCGGTCACCGCGTACGGGACGGTGTAGGGGATCACCACGTCGGCCCACAGCTGGCGCTCGGTCGACCCGTAGGAGTGGGCGACGTCGAGCAGCCGGCCGGGGACGCTCCGAGCACCCTCCATCGCGCTGATCAGGATGGGGAAGATCGCCGTCAGGACGACGACCAGGACCTTCGCCCGGAAGTCGAACCCGATGCCGGCCAGGATGAACGGCACCAGGGTGATCACCGGGATGGCGTAGAGCCCGTACACGTACGTCTCCACCGCAGCGGTGACCAGCGGGAACCGCGCGAAGACCAGCCCGAGCGGCAGCCCCAGCAGGATGGACAGCACCAGCCCGGTGAGGAAGATCCTGCCGGAGGAGAGCAGCGCCTCCGGGAGCTCGCCGTTGCTGATGAGCTCACCGAGGCGGGCCATCGTCTCGGTGAAGCTCGCCAGCAGCAGCCCGCTCCCCGCGGCCGCGATCTGCCACACCACCGCGAGCACGACCAGGCTGAGCGCGTAGACGCCCCAGCGCGCCCATCTCTCCGTCGCCATTCCGATCGCTCCCCCTCGGCGGAGTGCCGGTCAGTTGGTCGACTCGACCAGCTGCTGGGCCTCGTCGTAGATGCTGGGGTCGATCAGGTCCTCGTAGGTCGGCGCGTTGGCCTCGGTGATGGCGCCGGCGTCGATCTGCTCCTGGATGACGCCCTCGACCTTCTCCTGGACCAGCCCGGAGCCCTCCGGCCAGAATTCGAACTCGAGGAACAGGTCGACCGCCTCCTGGGCCACCTCGATCGGCTGCTGGTTGTACTTCGAGGCGATCTCGGCGAAGCGCTCGGAGTTGGCCGGGTCGCGGACGAACTCGTTGGCCTCGATGTAGGCCGCGGTCAGCCGGACGACGGCGTCCCGGTTCTGCTCGATGTAGTCGGTGGTCGCCACCTGCAGCACGTAGTGCGTGTTCGGGTTGACGTCCTTGACGAGGCTGATGATCTCCTCGACGTTGGTGTCGGTGGTCGCCTCGATGAACGCCTCCTCGTCGTAGTGGAGGTTGGCGATGGTCACCTGGCCCTGCACCAGGGCCTGGATCACCGGCGGGCCGGCGAAGTTGACGAACTCGACGTCGTCCACGGTCAGGCCGCAGGAGGCGAGCATCGTGACCGTGGAGTTGTACCGGGCCCCGCCGGTCTGGTCGACCGCGATGGTCTGGCCCCGGAGGTCCTCGCAGCTGGTGATGGCCGGGTCGGTGGTCGCGATGTAGTAGTCGGGCTTGTCCATGCCGATCATGCCCTTGACCGGGGCACCCTCGGCGACGACGTTCACCAGGCTCGACGTGGACGTCAGCGCGGCGTCGATCTGCCCGCCGATCACGGCCCGTACGGAGTCGGCACCGTTGGCGAAGTTCTGGAAGGTGACGTCCAACCCGTACTCGTCGAGGATCCCCTCCTCGTCGGCCACGTGCATCATCAGGCTGCCGTAGACGACGGGCGTCCCGGCGGTGCCGAAGGTCATGGCGGTGGTGTCCCCACCGCCTCCGCCGCCGCCTCCCCCGCCGCCCGAGCCCCCTCCCGAGGTCGAGTCGTCACCACCGCAGGCGGTGGCGGCCAGCAGCACGGCGAGGCCTGCGCCCGCCAACCGCATACGTCGAGTGGTCCGTCGAGGAGCGGTCACGGGCTTGCCTCCGAGCTGGGAGGGACAGCGGACAGGGATCCGGCGGGCGCCGGCAACCCGCGGTTGCCGAGCTCGGGCGACGAAGTTAGCGGGGATGTGATCGGCGGCACCCCAGGATCCCGACAGATCGGGAACCACCTTTTTGGGCCTCCGCACAACCCGTTCCGCGGCGGCCGGAACACAATGCAGAGGGCCTGACAACGGGCCCTCCGTGCCGCGCGCGCCGCGCACACGGGCACGTGCCCAGCCGACGGCAGCCGACGGGGAGAGCGCCCATGGAGGACCTGGACGGACGGATCGCCGTCGTGACCGGCGGAGGGACGGGCATCGGTCAGGCCACGGCCGTGCCCTCGCCGTCCGGGGGTGCCACGTGGTCGTCGCCGGACGCCGACCCGGGCCGCTGGAGGAGACGGTCGCGGCGGTGACGACCGCGGGCGGGACGGCGACCGCCGCGACGCTCGACGTCACCGACGCCGACGCGGTGCGGCGGCTCGTCGGCGAGGTGACCGATCGGCACGGCCGCCTGGACCTGATGGTGAACAACGCCGGGGTCAACGTCGCCCGGCGCAGCATGGCGACCCTCTCGGTGGCCGACTGGCACGCGATCGCGCAGATCAACCTGACCGGCACGTTCCTCATGACCCACGCCGCGCTGCCGGCGATGCGGGCGCAGCGGTCGGGGACCGTCGTCAACATCTCCTCGATGGCCGGGTACCGCGCGAGCCCGCTCACCGGCCCGGTCTACAACGCCGCCAAGGCGGGGGTGAACTCCTTCACCGAGTCGGTCAACCTCGCCGAGCGGGCCAACGGAATCCGGGCGTGCGCCATCTGCCCCGGCGAGGTCGCCACGCCGATCCTGGAGCAGCGGCCGGTGCCGCCGTCGCCCGAGGCGCGGGCGACCATGCTCCAGCCCGAGGACCTCGCCGACACGGTCGTCTTCGTCGCGACGCTGCCGCAGCGCGCCAACGTCAAGCTGCTCACGATCTACCCGACCGAGCAACGCGACTGGACGACGGAGCTGGGGTAGCCCGGTGGCCGCCGAGCACGACCAGCGCTACCCCGCGCTGCGCCGGCCGCTGACGCTCGGCGGCCTGCGGCTGGCCAACCGCCTGGTCATGTCGCCGTTGACGACCTACGGGCTGCCCGATGCCGACGGCTCCTCCAACGACCGCCACCGGGCCTTCTACGAGCGCCGCGCGCGCAGCGGGCTCGGTCTGGTGCACGTGGAGTCCGCCCTGGTGCACCCCTCCGGTCAGTGCTGGCCCAACCACCTGGCCATCCACGACGATCGCTTCGTGCCGCGGCTGGCCGAGCTGTCCCGCGCGATCACCCGGCACGGCCCAGTGGCGATCCTGCAGCTGCACCACGGCGGGCGCGTCGCGGTGGAGGCGCTCAGCGGCTGGCCGGTGCTCGCCCCCTCCCCGCTCCCGGCGCCGGGGCGCCCGGTGCCCAAGGAGATGACCGTCGAGGAGATCGACACGATGGTCGAGGCCTTCGCGCAGGGGGCGCGGCGTGCCCGGGAGGCCGGCTTCGACGGGGTCGAGCTGCACATGGGCACCGCCTACCTGCTGCTGAGCTTCCTCTCCCCCGCACAGAACGTGCGCGAGGACGAGTACGGCCGCGACCTCGCCGGCCGGATGCGCTTCCCGCTGCGGGTCCTCGACCGGATCCGCGAGGTGGTCGGCGACGACTACCCCGTCGGCGCCCGGATCGTCGGCTCGGACCACCACGACGGCGGTGTGGACCTCGACTACTGCCTGCGGGTGGCGACGCGGCTGGAGCGGGCGGGGGTGGCCTACCTCGACGTGTCCGCGGGGGCGGGGCCCAACACGGTGCGGGACTCGCCGCTGGTGATGGGCGGCGGGTCCGCGGTGTTGGCCGGGTTCGCCGCGGCGGTGAGGTCGGCCGTGTCCGTCCCGGTGGTCTCGGTCGGCCGCTACTACTCGCTGGCCGCGGCGGAGCGGGCCGTCGCGGAGGGCAGCGCCGACCTGGTCGCGCTGGGCCGTGCGCTCATCGCCGACCCGGACGTCGTCGTCAAGTCGCTGGCCGGCCGGGAGGACGAGGTCGTCCCCTGCATCGCCTGCCAGGCCTGCCACGGCGGCATCACCACGGCCCTGGGGGTCTCCTGCCTGCTGCACCCCGAGACCGGCCACGAGCTGGACCTCCCCGTCGTGCCGGCCGAGCGGCCGCGCCGGGTCCTGGTGTCCGGCAGCGGCGTCGCGGGCCTGGAACTGGCCCGGGTCGCCGCGCTGCGGGGCCACGAGGTCACCGTCGCGACCGGCGACCTGCCGTTCGGTGGGCTGCTCGCGCTGCGCGCTCGGGTCCCCGGGGCCGCCGAGGTCGGCGACGGCGTCGAGTACTTCCGGCGCGCACTGCACCGCCTCGGGGTCCGGGTCGTGCCGGACGCCGCACCGGAGGGGTACGACGTGACGGTCGACGCCGCACCCGGTGTCCCGGTCGTGGCCGACCTGCCCGGTACCGGGACCCTCGCGGCCGTCCCGGCGGACGACGTCCTCACCGGCCGGGTGGAGCTCGACGCCGCCGGGGACCGGGTCGCGGTCGTCGGCCCGGGGCTGCTGGCCGGCGAGACCGCTCTCCTCGTCGCCGCAGCCGGGAAGCAGGTGACCCTCGTCGTACCCGGCGACCGCGCCATGGCCGACGCCCACCCGCTGATCGCCGGCACCACGACCCACCGCCTGGCCGAGCACGGGGCGCGGACGGTGACCGGCGCCCAGCCGCGTCGCGTCATGGACACCTTCCTCGAGGTCCACGGCCCGAAGGGGCCGCGCACGCTCGGCCCCGTCGACCTACTCGTCTGGGCGATCGGCTGGACGCCGGCAGCGACGGCGCCCCGGGCCGTGGGTGACACGTGGGACGCCTTCGCGCAGCGCCTGCTGGTGCACGACGCCGCCCGGCTGGCCCGGCAGCTGTGACCCCAGCCCGGCGGCGGGACCGTCCGCCGCCGGGCGGCCCCCTCCCAGGTCCCGCCCCGAGCCTGCGAGGGGTGGGGAGGAGGGTGGCCCTCCTGCAGGGTCCCGCCGCGAGCCTGCGAGCGGTGGGGGGCAGGGGGGTCCTTTCTCAGTACATGACCAGCCCGGCGGACACGTTGAGGTCCTCCCCGGTGATCGCCGCGGCGCGCGGTGAGGCCAGGAAGGCCACGGCGTCGGCGACGTCCTGCGGGCTGGTCAGCCGCTGCAGGGCCGCTCCCCCGGCGAACTCGGCCCGCGCCTGCTCCACGGTGATGCCCCGCGAGACGGCCTGCTGCTCGAGGACCCAGTCGATCCGGGCCCCCTCCACCCCGCCCGGCGAGACCAGGTTGACCCGCACCCCCGAGGAGCCGACCTCCCAGGCCAGCGTGCGCACCAGGCCGATGAGCGCGGTCTTCGACGCGGCGTAGGGCGTGCGGTTGACCAGGGGTCGCTTGCCGGTCACCGAGCCGATGACCACCACCGACCCCGACCGGCGGGCGAGCATGCCGGGGAGGAACGCCTTGCAGGCCAGCATCGTCCCGGTCACGTTGACCCGGAAGGTGTCCTCCCACTCGTCGAGCGGCATGTCGACCAGCGGCGCGCTCGGCCCGCCCACCCCGCTGTTGTTGACCAGCACGTCGACCCGCCCGAACTCCGCCTCCGCCGCCTTCGCGGCCGCGGCGATCGAGTCCGGGTCCCGCAGGTCCATGGCGAGCGGCAGCGCCCGCCGCCCCGCGGCGCGGACCAGCCCGGCGACCTCCTCCATGGCCTCGGTCGAGCGGCCGGTCAGCACGACGTCGGCCCCCTCGGCGGCCAGCCGCAGCGAGATCTCCCGGCCGATGCCGGTGCCCGCACCGGTCACCGCCGCCACCTGCCCGTCCAGCAGCACGCCTGCTCCTCCCGTCGTCGCCCCGGTCACTTGACCGCGATCGCGTTCATCGGCGAGCCGGCCGCGCCGGTGATGGGCAGCGGCGCCGCGGACAGCAGGAACTCGTAGACGCCGTCCGCGGCGCAGTCCTCGCCGAGGGCCTGCAGGTCCCAGATCTCGCCGAACGGGATGCCCATGTGCACCAGCGCGACGATGTGCAGCGGCTGGAACAGGTCGACCTCGTTGGGCCGCACCTCGCAGCCCCACGTGTCGGTGGCGATGGCCGCGACATCGTGCTCGTACAGCCACGGCGCGGTGTGCAGCGACAGGCCGGGCGCGTCCCCGCCGTTGTAGTCCCCCCACGCGCCGCGCCGGGTCTCGGTCATGCCGGTGCGCACGACGACCGCGTCGCCGGTGCGCACCTCCACGCCCTGCGCGGCGGCGGTGGCGTCGAGGTCCTCGACGGTGATCGCGTAACCCGGCTCCAGGCACTCGACGCCCTTGTGCCGGGCAACGTCCAGCAGCACGCCGCGCATCACGAACCGGTCCTTCGCGACCTGGATGCCGCAGGTCGCGGCACCCTTGGCGGTGACGTTGCCGGCGTCGAAGCCGTTGTACATCCGCCCCTTCCAGAAGATGTGCGCGAGGCCGTCCCACTGGCTGCCGGACTGGTTGGGGGTGACCAGGACGTCGTCGGAGAAGCCGAAGCCCTTGGACGGGCCGAACCCACCCGGGAGCGGGTCCTGCTTGCCGGCGAGGTAGTCGGTGCCGGTCGCGGTCATCATGTTCAGCGGGTTGGCGCGGAAGCCCCCCGACTGCGGGCCGTTGAGGTCCAGCGGCAGGCCCATCGAGACGACCTTGCCCTGGCGGACCGTGCGGGCGGCGGCGAGCACCTGCTCCGGGCCCACGTGGTTGAGCGCCCCGAGCTGGTCGTCCTCCCCCCAGCGCCCCCAGTTCGAGAACCTCCCGATGTAGTCCCGGATGACGTCGTCACCGCGGAAGGGCACGTCGTCGGCCGGTGAGCTGGCCATGGTTCCTCCTGCTGGGGTGGATGGGTCCGCGACCGGGCCGGTCCGCGGGTCGACCGGGAACCCGGTCACTGCACGGGCATGTCCGCCGAGTCGCCGGGGACCCGCAGCCCGAAGGTGAGCGACGGGTCGCCGGGCACCCAGTCGCTGCGGAACTGGGCGCCCTCGCCGAGGTGGCGGGTGCGGGCGAGCAGGGCGCGGCCGAGGTCGAGCTGGGCCGGCTCCCACAGCCGCAGCGCCTCCGGGACGTCGCCCCCGGACCGCACCAGGGCCGCGGCCAGCGCCCACACGTCCTCGGCGCCCTTGGCGGTGGCCGCCGCCGCGTGCGGCCGGACGGCGAACGCCGCGTCGCCGACGAGGGCCACCCGGCCGAACGCCATCCGGGGGACGTCGACGTCGACCATGACCTGGAGGAAGGGCGCCTGGCTCCTCGCGGCGACCTCGGCCAGCGGCGGCGGCAGCTGCTCGCGCGCGGTGGCCCGGAACTCGGCCAGGTGCTCGTCCCGCACCGCTCCGGGCGGCAGGGACACGTCCCGGCGCCGCCCGGAGCGGTCGGTCAGCAGGTCGTCCAGCGGCGCGCCCTCGGGCACGTTGCGGTACCAGACCAGGTTCATGAGCCGGCGCCCCGGCTCCACCGCGCCGTCGTAGTTGGGGATCGGGTACGTGAGCGCGTGCGTGCCCGGGCGGACGTAGTAGGTCAGCGAGTCGTCGAGCGCCGCGAACGTCGCCGGGCTCAGCTCGCGCTCGTCGACGACCCCGCGCCAGGCCACGTAGCCGCCGTACCGCTGCCGGACGTCGGGCAGCACGGCGCGGCGGGTGAACGAGGAGACGCCGTCGGCCCCCACCAGCAGGTCGCAGTCGACGGTGCGGCCGTCGGCGAAGGTGACCCGCACCTCGTCGGCCGTCTGCGCGATGCCCGTCGCCTCGGAGTCGAGGTGGTAGCGGTCGCGGCCGAAGGCGCGCAGCAGCGTGCCGTAGAGGGTGTTGTAGCCGGTGAAGTGGTGCCGGCGGGCGTCCTCGGTCAGCACCGAGCCGTCGTCGGCGAGGTAGCGGTGGTAGGTGGCCGACGTGCTGACCGCGGCGAGGTCGAGCAGCCGGTTCTCCAGCAGGTAGCGCGCCGTCGCGGGGTGCAGCACGATCCCCACGCCCCGGCCCTCCAGCGGTGAGCGGGACCGCTCGTAGACGTCGACGTCGCAGCCGAGGTCGCGGAACACCAGCGCCGTGGTCAGCCCGATGAGCGAGCCGCCGAGGACGGCGACCCGCAGCGGCCGGCGCCCGGGCAGCCGGCCGGTCCCCCCGGCGGTCACGGCGCGACCCCCCGGGCCGGGGCGGGGACCGCGGCAGGGGCCGGCTCACCCCGGGGGGTCAGCACCGGCGCCCGTCCTGGAACGTGCCCCCGGTCCCGTGTAGCGTTCCCGCGGCCGTCGGCGGAGGGAGGGTCCCGGTGCTCGACGCGGCCGACCCCGCGCTCACCGGCCGCGAGCCGCTGCCCGGCTGGGTCCGGGAGATGGCCGCGGGCGTCGACCTGCCCGCGCTCTGTGAACGGGTGGTGGCCCGGGACATCGCCGTCGCCTTCCCCGACCTGGCGGAGGACGCCGGCTTCGCCGAGCACCTGCGCGCCAGCGTCCGGGAGAACCTGCGGCTGCTGCAGGACGTCCTCTGCGGCCGGCTGCCCCTGGACGCGGTGCGCCTGGAACGGCCGCTCGTCTTCGCCCGCGTGCAGGCGGAGCTGCGGATCCCGCAGACCGCGCTGCAGCGCTCCTACCGCGTGGGGTTCGCCGAGATGTGGCGGGCGTGGGCCGACCGGCTGCAGGAGGTCGCCCAGGCCGCCGACGTCCCCCGCGCGGAGGCGCTGCGGGGCCTCGCGCAGCTCACGACCGCGATCTTCGACTACCAGGACCACGTGGCCTCGCTGGTCGCGGAGAACCACGCGCGCGTGGACGAGGCGCTCAGCCGCACCCGGGCGCACGTCCGGCAGGGGCTGGTGCGGGAGATCCTGCGCGGGGACCGGACCTCGCTGGCGCCCTCGGACCTGATCACGCTCGACCACGACCTCGGCGGCGAGCACGTCGTCGTCCTGCTGCCGGAGGTGGCCGAGGGCGCCGCGGGCAGCCTGATGACCGGCGTGCGGGCGCGCACCGGCGTCCGGCAGACCCTCGTTCACCCGCTGGACCTGAGCCGGACGGCGGTGTGGCTGACCGTCCCGGGCTGGACGCGCGAGGCGCGCCGGCAGCTGCGGGCCGCGCTCGCCGACGCCGGCGTGGAGGCCTCGGTGTCCGAGCCGCTGGGCGGCCTGGCCGGGTTCCGCGAGGCGCACGAGCAGGCCCAGGACGTCGAGCGGGTGCGGGCCGCGTGGGGCCGTGCCACCGCGCCGCGGGTGCTCGAGCACGCCGACGTCGCCCTGGAGATCATGCTGCTGCGCGACCCGGAGCGGGGCCGCCGCTTCGTGCGCGCCGAGCTCGGCCGGCTGGCCGAGGACACCGCCGAGGCCGCCCGGCTGCGGGAGACGCTGCAGGCGTCCTTCCGCCTGGGCAGCCACGTCTCCGCCGCCGAGCACCTCCAGCTCCACGAGCACACCGTGCGCAACCGGCTGCACCGGGCCGAGGAGCACCTGGGCCATCCGCTCACCGAGCGCCGCACCGAGCTGCAGGTGGCCCTGCGCCTGCAGCGGCTGCTCGCCGGTCCGGCCTGACCGGGCGCCCCGCCCGGTCGGCGTTCCCCGTTCGCTCCCGCGGGGCGCTCCGCTCCTCGCTCGTTCCTCGCTGCGATGCTCACGCCCCTGTCCGCTCACTGCCCTCCGTTCGCTCCCGCGGGGCGCTCCGCTCCTCGCTCCCCCGCCCAGGCCGCCTCCGCGGTCGGTCCGCTCCTCGCTCGTTCCTCGCTGCGATGCTCCCTCCCTGTCGGCGGCCGCCTCGCTGGCGGGCTTCCGCCCCTGTCCGCTCACTGCCCGGCCAGCCGCTGCAGGACGCCGAAGACGCATGCGGTGTCCTCGGTGAGCCGGTCCTGGGCGACCGCGGCCTCGTAGAGGACGGTGGTGGCCGAGAACAGCGGCGTGGGGCTGGCCACGCCGTGCGCGAACTGCGCGATGAGGCCGTTGTCCTTCTGCATCGTGGCGACCGTGGCCGTGGCCGGTGAGTACCGGCCGGCCGCCATGAGCGGGCCGCGGACCTGCAGCATGCGCGAGCCGCCGGCCCCGTCGCCCACCGCGGCCAGCACCTGGTCCAGGTCCAGCCCGGCGCGCTGGGCGAGCAGCAGCGCCTCCGCCGCGGCGGCGTTGTGCACCGCCACCAGCAGGTTGGCCACGAGCTTCATCGCGGTGCCCTGGCCGAAGGCGCCCAGGTCGTACTGCGCACGGGTGAAGGCCGCGAGCACCGGCCGCGCCCGCTCCTTGGCCGCCTCGTCCCCGCTGAGGTAGGCGACCAGGTCGCCGTCGCGGGCCTGCTGGCCGGTGCCGCTCATCGGGCAGTCGAGCAGGGTGGCGCCGAAGGCGGCGGCCCGCTCGGCCCCCTCGCGCTTGGTCTCCGGCGAGAGGGTGCTGGTCTCCACGACCACCAGGCCCGGCCGCGCCGCATCCCGGAGCCCGGCCGTGCCGTCGAGGACCTCCATCAGGGCCGCGGCGCTGGGCAGCGACGTCACGACGACGTCGGCGACCCGGGCCACCTCGGCCGGGCTGGCGCACACCGAGCCCCCGCGCTGCTCGTGGTCGGCGCGGCGGCCGGCGTCGGGGTCGAAGCCGGGCACCGGGTGGCCGGCCGCGAGCAGGTGCCCGCTCATCGCCGAGCCCATCACCCCGAGGCCGAGGAAGCCGACCGGCTCGCGCGTCACCGGGCCGCTCCGTCCGCGAGGAAGCCGGTCAGCGCCTGCACGAACTGCTCGGGCTGCTCCAGCACGCCCGCGTGCCGCGCCGGGGACAGCCACACCAGCCGCGCGTCCGGCAGCGCGGCGGCGAGCTCGCGGGCGGCGGCGGTGAACGGCGGGGCGTCGTCCTCCCCGCAGACGACCAGGGTGGGCGCGATGATCCGGCCGACGACGCCGGTCAGGTCCACCTCCTCGAGCGCGGCGCAGGCGTGCGCGTAGCCCTGCGCGTCCCCGGCGAGGAAGGTGCGGTGGGCCCGCTCGACCATCGGCCCGCCGGCCGCCAGCGCGTCGGCGGTGAACCACAGCGCGAGGGTCGGCCCGACCAGCGGCTCGAGCCCCTGGGCGGGCGTGGCCGCGGCCCGGTCGCGCCACTGCTGCTTCAGCGGCGGCGGATAGACCGCGACGGCGTCGACGACCACCAGCCGGCGCACCAGCTCCGGGTGGCAGGCGGCCAGCCGCTGCGCGATCAGCCCGCCGAGCGAGACGCCGACGACGTCCGCCGGGACCGCACCGGCCTCGGCGAGGAGTTCGGCGGCCTGCTCGGTGAGGTCCTCGATCGTGTACGGCTGCTCGGGCACCGGGGTCTCCCCGTGGCCGGGGAGGTCGTAGGTCAGCACCTCGACCCCGGCCAGCCGGGCGGCCACGTCGTCCCAGAAGGTCCGGTCGACGCCCAGCGGGTGGAGCAGCAGGACCGGCGGCCCCTCGCCGGTCCGGTGCAGCACCGGTGTGGGCAGGGGGCGGCTCACCGGCGGCCTCCGTCCGGGACGCGGGTCGCGGGCAGGGTGGACCCGCCCGGCACCGGGGTGCGGGCGACGTTCATGACCATGGCCAGGGTCGTGTAGTAGCCGGCGGCGCCGACCACCTCCACGACGCCGGCGTCCCCCAGCTCGGCCAGCGCCCGGGCGTAGGTGTCGTCGCCGACCTGCCGGGTCCGGTGCAGCTCGTCGAGCAGGTCCCAGACCGCGGCGGCGGCCGCGTCCATCCCCTCCGGGCGCCGGCCCGCGCCGATCGCGTCGGCGACCGCCGGGTCCAGCCCCGCCTCGAGGGCCAGGGGGTGGTGGTAGCTCCACTCGAAGTCCTGGTCCCACCAGCGGGAGACGTACAGGATCGTCAGCTCGAACAGCCGGCGGTCCAGCCCGCTGGAGAAGCGCAGGTGCTCCCCCACCTTCTGCAGCCGGGTCATCAGCTGGGGGCTGCGCAGCAGCGGGGCAAACGGGCCGATGACCCCGCCGCGCGGTCCCGCGCTGATCTCCGCGACCGCCACCCGCTGCTCGGTGGTCAGCTCGTCGTCCGGCGGCAGGGGCAGCCGGTCCTCGACCGGGGACGCCGTCACGGCCGGCTCTCCCCGCCCTCGGGCACGGGCCCGTCGTCCTCGCCCAGCGCCTCGTTGACCTGCGGCATGACCTTCGTCGCCATCAGCTCCATCGAGCGCCGGGCCAGCTCGGGGTCGACCCAGTCGAGGCCGGCGTAGACCAGTTCGCCGAAGTCCCCGGTCTGCTCGCGCAGCGCCAGGACCTGCTCGGCGACGGAGTCCGGCGTCCCGCAGATCACCAGGTCCCGGAGCACGCCGTCGAGGGTGATCTCGTCGTCGGGCTGCTCCCGCGAGGTCTTGAACAGCCCGAGGCGGCCGAGCGTCCGCATCTTGCCGAGCATCTTCCCGTAGTAGTAGCGGTACGGGCTGCTGGCCTCGGCCCGGCCGTAGGCCTCGGCGACCCTGGCGTCGTCGGCGACGAACACCGTGCGGGCGACGCGCCAGTCGGCGGGCGACGCGGTCTGCCCGGCGGACTGCTTGCCCTCCACGTAGTTCGGCCAGTGCGTGGCCACCCACTGCGGCAGCAGGAAGTTGGCCGACAGCGGGTGGAAGTCGCGGGCGCCCATGGCGACGACGCCCTTGGAGAAGGGCGCGACCACGGTGCCGACGATTTCCGGCCGGGGCGTCTGCAGCGGCTTGCCGATGATCCCGACGCCGACGTCGTCGTTGTAGGTCGACGCCGTGGTGACCGTGAACCGGTTGCCCGGCAGGTCGATGTCGTAGGGCGGCTCCCGCTCCCACAGCCCGGTGATGACGTCGATGGCCTCGGCGAAGATCTGGTTGCGGTCCTCGCCGAGGATGCCCAGCAGCTCGGCGTCCGAGGGCAGCGCCCCGGGGCTGACGCCGAGGATGAACCGGCCGCCGGAGAGGTGGTCGAACATCGCGCTGTTGACGGCGACGAGCGCCGGGTGCATGTGCGAGAGGTTCGTCGTCCCGGTGGCCAGCCGGATCCGCGAGGTCTCCGGGACGAGCGTCGCGAGGAACACCAGGCTGTTGGTGATGTTCTCGTGGCGGTCGGTGAGGTGCTCGCCGATGAACGCGTCGTGGAAGCCGAGCCGGTCGGTCAGGATCACCGCCTCGCGGTCCTCCCGCAGGGTCTCGGCCCACGGGCGCCCCTGGGGGTGCATCGGCATGGCGAAGTAGCCCAGTCTCACGACGGTCTCCTCGGGGTCGGGGTGGACGGCCCCAGTCAAGGGCTCCGACCGCCGGCCGGGCAGTGTCGGCGGCGGACAAGTTGACCGCCGCGCGATGACGGACGCCGTGAGTCGCGCGGCCGGGCTGACGGTCCCCGGCAGCCGCGTCCTGCCGGGGTGACGTGCTCCGCCATCCCCCCGCGCCGGTCGCGCCGGTCTACTCGGGACAGGTCCGCGCCCGCACGGGGCGCGGCACGCCACAGCGAGGACGGTCCGCGTGACGACTCCCGAGCCGGCAGCTGCCCCCGCGCCCGACGCCACGACCTTCCGGCACGTCGTGGGGCACCTCGCCAGCGGGGTGACCCTGGTGACGACCCGCACGCCGGAGGGGCCCTTCGGCATGACGGCGAGCTCGGTGACGTCGCTGTCCCTGGATCCGCCGATGATGCTGGCCTGCCTGAACACCTCGTCGGTCACCTGCGCCGCGGTCTCGGCGAGCGGCGCCTACGGGGTCAACGTGCTCGGGGAGGGCCAGGGGCACCTGGCGCACCAGTTCGCCACGCCCGCGTCGGACAAGTTCGCCGGGGTGCAGGTCAGCGAGGGCGTCCTGGGTGTGCCGCTGCTGAGCGAGGCGCTGGCGCGCATCGAGTGCGAGGTGGTCGAGGAGGTCCGGGCCGCGACCCACACCGTCTTCCTCGGCCGGGTGCGCCGGGCCGAGGCCGCGGAGGGCGCCCCGCTGACCTACTTCCGCGGCGGCTTCGGGCGCTTCGAGTTCGCCCGCGACGACGCCGTCTACCAGCGGGCCCGCCAGCAGGTGCTGGAGCGCCGGTACGCCGCCGACACCGTGCTGCTGCTCGACGACCTCGCGTACTCCCTGGACGTCGACAAGCCCGCGGCGTTCTACGCCCTCACCCGGCTGGCCGCCGAGGGCCTGGTCCGCCGGGACCCGGAGCGCGGCTACGTCGTCGTCCCGTTCACCGTCCGGACCTCGGACGAGACGTTCGACGCCCGCTGCGCCATCGAGCTCGGGGTCATCGACATGGTGTGCGGGCGGGTGCCGGAGCCGGAGCTGGCCGGGCTGCGTGCCCGCTTCGAGGCGATGGCGGCCCTCCTGGTCGGCGACCGGTTCGTCGACTTCGACGGCTACCTCGACGCCAACTACGCGTACCACGAGGGGCTGGTCTCGCTGGCCCACAGCGCGGCGCTGACCACTGCGTTCGCGCAGCTGCACATCAAGTCCGTGATGACCCGCAGCTTCGGTGCGACGCCGGTGACGTCGCAGAGCTTCATCGAGGCCCAGCGCGGCATCACCGAGGGCATGGAGCGGGGCGACGCGGCGGCGGCCCGGGCCGCGGTGTACCGCTACACCGACCTGGCCAAGCAGCGCGTCCGGGAGATCCTGCAGCAGACCGGCGGCCGGCTCTGAGCGGCGCCGGCTCAGGCCGGCCCGCCGGGAGCCGCGCCCCGGGCGGTCACCGTCGCCCGCAGGGTGCCGGCATCCGCGCCGCCGGCCAGCAGCGCCCAGAGCAGCAGGCGCGCCTTGCGCGGGTCGAGCCAGCCGGCGGGCAGCACGCCCCGGGCCAGGAGGTCCTCCTCCGAGCCGACGAACCCGTAGGTGCCCGCGAGCACCGGGCCCCCGCCGGTGCGGCTGGCCAGCACGACCGGACACCGCCGCACCGCGGCGCCGACGACCTCCGCCGCCGCCGCGGAGAGGTGCCCGGCGCCGAAGCCGGCGAGGACCACGCCGTCCCAGCCGGCGCCGGTGACCAGCTCCAGCAGCTCCCCCCGGTCGCCGAGGTGCGTCTCGAGGAGGGCGACCCGCGGCGGGTCGTTCCCCTCCCGGGGCCGGGGCAGCGCCGGCCAGCGCGCCGCCCGTCCGGCGAAGGTCACCGTGCCCTCGTGCACCCGGCCCACCGGGCCGAACGACCCCGAGGTGAAGGCGTGCAGCGCGATGCTGTCGGTCTTGCGGACCCGCGCGGCGGCGTGCACCTCGTCGGCGAGCACCACCAGGACCCCGCGGTCACGCGCGCCGGGGTCCGCCGCGACGCGCGCTGCCGCGAGCAGGTTGGCCGGCCCGTCCGCGCCGGCCGCCGCCGGGGAGCGCATCGCGCCGGTGACGACGAGGGGCTCCGGGTGGTCCCAGAACAGGTCGAGCAGCGCGGCGGTCTCCTCGATCGTGTCGGTGCCCTGCACGAGCAAGACGCCGTCGGCTCCCCCGGCGACCTGTGCGGCGGCCCAGTCGCCGGCGGCGACCACGTCGGCCGGCCGCAGCCAGGCGCCCGGGACCGTCTGCAGCGTGGTGGCGTCGATCTCGGCGACCGCGCCGAGACCCGGCACGCCGCGCAGCAGGTCGGCCGCCTCAAGCTCGGGCCGCACCCCGCCACCGGCGGCCGGCGCGGTCATCGTGATGGTGCCGCCGAGGGACCCCACCGCCACCCGCACCCGTCCGTCCACCCCGGCACCCTCCCGTCCCCGCCCGGCGGCCCCGTCGGCCCCCGGCCGGGACACCGTAGGACCCCGCTCACCCCACCCGTCGACCGGAGGACCGCCGCGTGACCGACCTGGACCTGCTCGTCGCCGGGGGCACCGTGGTCACCCCGGCCGGACGCCGCCGCGCGCACGTGGGCGTCCGGGACGGCGTCGTCGTCCACGTGGGCCCGCCGGTAGCGGCCGGGGGCCCGACCGCCACCTGCACCGTGGACGCCACCGGGCTGGTCGTCCTGCCCGGCGGCGTGGACACCCACGTGCACCTCATGGACCCGGGCAGCCCGGAGCGGGAGGACTTCCCGACCGGGACGGCCGCGGCCGCCGCCGCGGGCGTCACCACGATCGTGGAGCACACCCACGGCAGCCCGGTGCGCACCGTCGACGACCTGCGGGACAAGACGGCGTACCTGCGCGAGCGCGCCGACGTCGACTACGGCCTGGCCGCGCACGCCTGGCCGGGGCGGGCGGGCGACGTGGCCGCCCTGTGGGCCGCCGGCGTGACCTTCTTCAAGGTCTTCACCTGCACCACCCACGGCGTCCCCGGGCACGACCCGGCCCGGCTCAGGGAGCACCTGGAGGCGACCGCGCTGGCCGGGGCGGTGAGCCTGCTGCACTGCGAGGACGAGTCCCTGACCGGGGCGGCCGAGACCCTGCTGCGCGAGCAGGGCCGCACCGACGGCGGGATCCTGCCCGATTGGCGCAACCGGGACGCCGAGCTCGTCGCCGCCGCCGTCGCCGCCCTGCTCGTCCGGCGGACCGGCGCGCGGGCCACGGTCGCCCACGTCAGCCACCCGGAGGTCGCCGCGTACCTCGCGGCCGAACGGGCCCGCGGCGGCGCGCTGGCGGCCGAGGGCTGCCCGCAGTACTTCCTGCTGCGCGAGGACGAGGTGCTCGACGCGGGGGCGCTGCGCAAGTTCACCCCGCCGGCGCGGGCGCGCACCGACGCCGACGAGGCCGAGATGTGGCAGCTGCTGCGCTCCGGCGTCCTCACCCACATGTCCAGCGACCACGCCCCCTCCACGCTCGAGCAGAAGCGCGCCGGCGACATCTGGAACGTGCACTTCGGGCTGCCCGGCCTCGACAGCACCATGCAGCTGCTGCTCGACGCGGTCGCCCGCGGGCACCTCTCGTACGAGGACGTGGCCCGCGTCTACGCCGAGCGGCCCGCGCGGGCCTACGGCCTCTGGCCGCGCAAGGGGCGGATCGCGCCGGGCGCGGACGCCGACCTGGCGCTCGTGGACCCCGCCGCCCGCCGGACGCTGCGCAACGCCGACGTCCTCTCCAAGGCCGGGTGGACGCCGTACGACGGCCGCAGCGTGGGCGGCCGCGTGGTGCAGACCTACCTGCGCGGCGCGCTCGTGGCCGAGGAGGGCCGACCGCTGCGCGCCCGCGGCGGCCGCTTCCTGCCCGGCGCCGGCGCCGTCCCGGGCTCGAGCTGAGGTCTTGCCCCGCGGGTCGTCCGGACCTAAGGTCGTCCCAGCCGTATACGGGGAGCCTCCTCCGCATACGACCCCGAGCCCCCGTCCGAGGAGCCCCCGTGACCCTGTCCAGCCCCGTCCCCGACGTCGTGGACCTGCCGGTGGCCTCGCTGCCGACCGGTCTGCGGATCGGCGGCGAACTGTCCCCCGGCGGCGCCGAGCCGATCGAGGTCGTCAACCCCGCCACCGGCGAGGCGTTCGCGACCGTCGCCGCGGCCGACACCGCGGACGTGGACCGCGCCGTCCGCGTGGCCGACGAGACGTTCCGCTCCGGCGTGTGGAGCCGGATGCCGATCCACGACCGCGCCCGGCTCCTGCACCGCTTCGCCGACGGCATCGAGGCCCGCATGGCGGACCTCTACACGCTGGAGACGATGAACAACGGCCGGCCGATCACCGAGACGAAGGCGCAGATCACCCGGCTCGCGGAGTGGTACCGCTACAACGCCGCGCTGCTGCTGGCCGACCGGGACGCCGTGGTGCCGCTGCGTGGCGACTACCACGCCTACACCAGCCGCTTCCCGCTCGGCGTGGTCGGCATCCTGGCCCCGTTCAACCACCCGATGATGATCGCCTCCAAGAGCCTGGCGCCGGCGCTGGCGACCGGGAACAGCGTCGTCCTCAAGCCGTCGGAGCAGACCCCGCTGACCGCGATGCTGCTCGGCGACATCGCGGCGGACGCCGGCATCCCGCCGGGCGTCCTCAATGTCATCAACGGCCTCGGGCGCACGGCCGGTGCGGCCCTCACCGAGCACCCGCTGGTCAAGAAGGTGGTCTTCACCGGCGGCACGGAGGTGGGCCGGGCGATCTCCCTGGCCACGGCCGGCCGGTTCGCCAAGGCCACCCTGGAGCTGGGCGGCAAGTCGCCGGTGCTGGTCTTCGACGACACCCCGGTCGACGTCGCCGCCCGCGGAGCCGCCTTCGCCGGGTTCATCGGCGCCGGGCAGACCTGCATCGCGGGCAGCCGGCTGCTGGTCCAGCGGGGCGTCTACGACCGGGTCGTCGACGGGCTCGCCGCCCAGGCGCAGCAGATCCGGGTCGGCGACCCGTCCCTGCCCGAGACGCAGCTCGGCCCGGTGATCTCCGAGCGGGCCCGCACCCGCATCCTCGGCCACGTCGAGAGCGGGATCGCCGAGGGCGCCCGGCTGGTCACCGGCGGCCGCGCCGCCGACGTCCCCGGTCTCCCGGGTGGCTTCTTCATCGAGCCGACGGTGCTGGCCGACGTCCGCAACGACATGCAGATCGCCCAGCAGGAGATCTTCGGCCCGGTCGTCGTGGTGATCCCCTTCGACGACGAGGACGAGGCGATCCGGCTGGCCAACGACTCGCCGTTCGCGCTCGGCTCGGCGATCTGGACGCGCGACGTGGCCCGGGCGCACCGCGTCGCTCAGCAGCTGGAGATGGGGATGGTCTGGGTCAACGACCACCACCGGCTCGACCCCTCCTCGCCCTGGGGCGGCCTCAAGGAGAGCGGCACCGGCCGCGAGGGCGGCTGGGAGTCCTTCCACGACTTCACGCACGTCCGCGCCATCACCGTGCGCACCGCGGCCGACGACGTCGACTGGTACGGCGGCCGGGCGACGGGACGGCTCAACTGATGGCCGGGCTGTCCATCTCACCGGTCACCGACGGCGTCCTCGTCGCGGAGCTGGACCGCGGTCCGGACAACCTCTGGACCCTGGCCGACCTGCGGGAGCTGGTCGGCGTCCTCGAGGCCCCGCCCGAGGGCGCGCACGTGCTGCGGGTGCGCTCGGTGGGCGAGGCGTTCTGCCGGGGCCGCGAGCGTGGGGGCACGAGCACCGCGCCGGGCGTGGTGCGCGGCGAGGCGGAGACGCTGGTCGCGGTCACGCGGGCCTTCCGGCGCACCCGGCTGGTCACCGTCGCCGAGGTCCAGGGCGACGCGGCCGGCTTCGGCGTCGGGGTGCTGGCCGCCTGCGACGTCGCGGTCGCCGTCGCCGACGCCCGCTTCTCCTTCCCCGAGGTCGGCATCGGCCTGGCACCCGCGCTGGTGCTGGCCTGGCTGCCGCGGAAGATCGGCGAGCGGCAGGCCTTCTGGCTGACCGCCACCGGCGAGCAGGTCCCCGCCGCCCGCGCCCTGGAGCTGGGCCTGCTCAACGCCGTCGTCGGCACCGCCGACGAGCTGCGCAAGGACGTCGACGAGCGGGTGGCCCAGCTGCGCGCCCGCAGTCCGCGGGTGCACGCCGACATCAAGGACATGCTCCGGGCCTTCGGGGCGGTCGGCGACGACCAGGCGCTGGACATGAGCATCGACCGGCTGGTCGTCGGCTCGCTGCGGCGCGGCGAGGAGTGAGCTGACGATGGCCGAGGAGTCAGCGGGCAGCCGCGTCGCGCGGGGGCTCCGCGAGCGGCTGTGGACGGGGGCGATCCCCCCGGGGACGCTGCTGTCCCAGGCCGACATCGCCGCGGAGTACGGGGTCAGCCGGATCCCGGTGCGCGACGCGCTGCACGTCCTGGCGACCGAGGGCCTGGTGCAGCTCGGCGTGACCGGTGCCACGGTCACCAGCCTGTCCATCCCGGAGCTGCAGGAGCTCTACGAGATGCGCGAGGCCGTCGAGCCGGTGGTCACCGCCATCGCCGTGCCGAACGTAGGCCGCGCCGAGATCGCCCAGATGGCCGCCCTGGCCGACCGGATGGAGGCCGGGGAGACCTCCCCCGGCGAGTGGCTGGAGGCCAATGCGCGCTTCCACGCCCTCGTCTACGAGCGGGCCGACCGGCCGCGGATGGTGGCCCTGACCGAGCAGCTGCGCCGGCTCACCGACCGGTACGTGCACCTCCACCTCGACGTCATCGGCGACGTCGAGCACCTCCACCGGGAGCACCGGCAGATCCTGGCCGCGGTGCGCGCCGGGGACCCCCGGGAGGTCGCCGAGCTGACCCGCCTGCACCTGGCGACCTCGCACGACTTCATCCTGCAGTACCTGCTGCGGACCGGGCTGGCCGGCGACGGGACGGAGCAGCGCCCCGCCGCCGGTTGACCTCGACCCGCTCAGCCCCGTCCCGGTGCCGCTCCTGCCTCCCGGATGGCCGCCCGCAACCGGTCCGGGGTCATCGGCAGCTCGGTGACCCGCACCCCGAGCGGGGCCAGTGCGTCGTTGACCGCCGCGTTGAGCGCCGCCGGCGCCATCATGCGGCCGCCCTCACCGCCGCCCTTGATGCCGTGCGGTGTGTACGGCGACGGCGTCTCGACGTGCCCGATGCGCAGCTCCGGCACCTCCATCGCCGTGGGGATCGAGTAGTCGAGGAAGCTGCTGGTGACCAGCTGACCCTCGTCGTCGTACACGAACTCCTCGTAGAGCGCGGTCCCGATCCCCTGGGCGGTCCCGCCCACGATGTGACCGGCGAGCGAGCGCGGGTTGACGAGGGTCCCGCAGTCGTGGACCGCGGCGTAGGCCAGGATCCGGACCTCCCCGGTCGCCACGTCGACCTCCACCACGGGGACGTGGCAGGCGTTGCCCATGAACGGGTAGAAGACGCCGAGGTCGCTGCGGTCCGGCGCGGGCATCGTCGTGTAGGGGTGGTCGTAGACCTTGGACTCCTCCAGACCCGACTCGAGGTCCTCGGGGAAGCTGTGCTTGAACATGTGCAGCATGGCCGCGATCTCGTCGAGACCCTTGCGCTGATCCGGCACGCCCCTCACCTGGAAGCCGCCCTCGGCCCACTCAAGGTCCTCCGGGTCGACCTCCATGAGGTGCGCCGCGGCCCTCCGCGCCTTGGCCTTGATCTTGGCCGAGGCCCCCTCCACGGCGCCGGCGAGCATCACCGTGGTGCGCGAGCCGCCCGGTCCCGTCGCCGGCAGCCCGCCGGACAGGCCGTGGTAGATGATCGACACCGAGTGCGGGTCGCAGTCGAACTCCTCGGCGACCAGCTGGGCGACCATCGTCTCCGGGCTGTTGCCCCAGAAGGCGCACGAGTACAGCGTCGCGGTGATCGTGCCGGTGGCGTCCACCCCCAGGGTCACGCTCTCGGGGCTGCTGGTGACAGGGGCGTTGGGTTCGTCGAACCAGAACCAGAACTCCGTCGCGGAGAAGACGCTCCGCTCCTGCGCGGAGATCAGCCCGATACCGATGTAGCGCCCCTCCTCGCGGAGGCGGGCCTGCTCCGCCCGCCAGCGGTCGTACTCCCCGAGCTCCAGCGCCTTCTCGAGGACCGTGGCGTAGTCCCCGCTGTCGTATACGTTCCCGCTGGGGATGAAGTACGGGAAGGCCTCCGGCGGGATGAAGTTCCGCCGGCGGATCTCGGCCGCGTCCATGCCGAGCTCCCGGGCGGCCTTGTCGACGACCTGCTCGAGCATCCAGTTGTTGACCTCGGAACCGAAGCCCCGGTAGGCGCCCTGCTGGTTCTTGTTGGTCAGCGCCGCGCGGACCCGGTACTGGACGCTGCCGATCGTGTAGGGGCCGGTGACCTGGGCTAGGGCGTTGCCGTGGTGGCCGACGCCGAACTGGATGTAGGCCCCGTAGTCGTCGATGGTGTCGATAGTGATGCTGCGCAGGGTGCCGTCACGCATGACCGCCAGCTCGACGTCGTAGACGCGGTCGGAGCCGTGGTGGTCGCAGTTGGACATGTTGTCGACCCGGTCCTCCAGGTAGACGACCGGGCGGCCGAGGATCCGCGAGCACATGCCGGCGATCACCGTCGGCTTGGTGACGAACAGCTTGGAGCCGAAGCTGCCGCCGGCCGGCACCTGGTGGACGTCGAACTTGTTCATGGGGATCCCGAGCGCGCCGGCCGCCATGAACATGTAGCTGGTGAAGCTCAGCGAGTTCGTGTGCACCGTGAGCTTCTCCGTGGCCGGGTCGAAGTCGGCGATCGCGCCGACCGTCTCCAGCGGCTGCCCGCCCGAGCGGTGCCAGCGCAGCCGGTCGCGGACGACCACGTCGGCCTCGGCGAAGTCACGGGCGACGTCGCCGAAGGTGAACTGCCGGTCGTAGGCGCAGTTGCTCTCGAGCGCCTCGTGCAACAGCGCCGCGCCCGGCCGCAGGGCCGCCTCGGGGTCGGTCACCGGAGGCAGCGGGTCGTACTCGACCTCGATGAGCTGGAGGGCGTCCTCGGCGAGGTAGCGGTCGTCTGCGACGACGACGGCCACCCCCTCACCGACGTAGCGGACCTTGTCGACGGCGAGGCAGCGCCAGGTGTGCTTGGTCGGGTCGGGGCCGAAGTCGGGCAGCGGGCCGGTCAGCTCGGCGGCCTGTGCGCCGGTGACCACGAGGTGCACGCCCGGGGCGGCCTCCGCGGCCGCGGTTTCGATCGAGAGGATCCGCGCGTGCGGCATCGGACTGCGCAGCACCGCGGCGTGCAGGGTGCCCGGCCGGACCAGGTCGGCGACGTAGCCGCCCCGCCCGCGCAGGAACTTGGGGTCCTCGACCTTGCGGATGCTCTTGCCCACCCACCTGCGGTCCTCCTTGTGGGTGCGGACCGGCGGCGGGGCGGGACGCTCGACGGCGGTCATGCCTGGGCTCCGGTGGTCGGCTGGGTGGCAGGGGCGGCCAGTCGCATGCGCGGCGCCGCGGCCATGACGGCTTCCACGATGTACTGGTATCCGGTGCAGCGGCACAGGTTGCTGGCGATCCCCTCGCGTACCCGCTCCGGGGTGGGGTCGGGGTCCTGTTCGAGGATCTCCAGGGCTCGCATGAGCATCCCCGGCGTGCAGTAGCCGCACTGCAGGCCCTGCTTGTCCCAGAACTCCTCCTGCAGCGGGTGCAACCCCGCGCCGTCGCCCAGCCCTTCCACCGTTCGGACCGTCCGCCCGTCGGCCTGGACCGCCAGCGTGGTGCACGACCGGATGCTGGCACCGTCGACGAGCACGGTGCAGGTGCCGCACACGCCGTGCTCGCAGCCGATGTGGGTGCCGACCAGGCCGAGGTCGTCGCGGAGCACGTCCACGAGCAGGCGCCGGGGCTCCACGGCCAGGGTGTACCGGCGTCCGTTGACGGTCAGGGTGACGTCCTGCAACTCGGTCATCTCCGCCTCATCTCCGGTCCTCCGCGCGTCGGAGCGCGCGCCCGATGCCCTCGCGCAGGCACACGCGGGCGATGTCGGTGCGGGTCGCCGCGCTGGCGTGCACGTCGCCGGCCGGGTCGAGGCCGGCGGTGGCGGCGTCGACCGCGGCCTCGACGGCCGTGTCGTCGCCCGTCATCCCCACCAGCGCCTCCTCGGCCGCGGCCAGCCGCACCGGCGTCGGGGCGACGCCGCTGGCCGCGACCGCGGCGCGGGAGACCCGCCCGTCCTCGACGGCGACGAGAGCCGCCACGCCGACGACGGCGAAGTTGCCGTGGGTGCGCGCGAACTCCACGAAGGCGTGGCCGCCGGGGAACCGCGGGAGGCGGACCTCGGTGAGGATCTCCTCGGGCGCCAGCGCGGTGGTGAACGGTCCCAGGAAGAACTCGCCGGCAGGGATGCGCCGCTCCCCCTGCGGCCCGACGACCGTCATCTCGGCGTCCAGGGCGAGGGCGACCGCGGGCAGTTCGGCGGCGGGGTCGGCGTGCGCGATGCTGCCGACCACGGTTCCGCTGTGCCGGACGGGTGGGTGGGCGACGTGGCCGAGGGCCTCGGCGAGCAGGGGTGCGGCGAGCGCCACCTCGGGACTCCGCTCGGCCGTCGCCTGCCGCACCATGGCGCCGACCACGAGGTGGTCGCCGTCGAGCCGCAGGGTGTCCAGCCCCGTCACCCGCCGCAGGTCGACGAGGTGCCCGGGCTGGGCCAGCCGGAAGTTCATGAGCGGCACCAGGCTCTGCCCGCCGGCGAGGACCCGCGGCTCCTCCTCGGCGTGCTCGACCAGCAGCGCCACGGCGTCGGCGACGGTGGTCGGGACCGAGTAGGTGAAGGGCGGCGGTTTCACGGCGGCCTCCTCCGGAGTGACGCGCGGAGCGTGCCGCGATCCTGCCGGGGAACCCCCTCGGACACCATGTGTCCGGGCCCATGATGTGCACCGTCCGTCGGTGACCGGGCACAGGCCCGTCAGCCGGGAGCTCGGGGCGGCCGGGCCGGCGACGTCCGCCGGCCGGGGGCTCAGCCGCTCGTCAGCGCGGCGAGCCGGTCGCCGACCTCCTGCGTGCGCAGCGTGTCCTGCCCGCCCCGCGTGGACAGGTCGAAGGCGACCGCGGCGTTGACCTTCTTCGCCTGGTCGGCGCGGCCGAGGTGCTCGAGCAGCAGGCCGACCGAGAGCACCGTGGCGGTCGGGTCGGCGACGCCCCTGCCGGCGATGTCCGGTGCGGAGCCGTGCACCGGCTCGAACATGCTCGGGTGCGTGCCGGACGTGTCCAGGTTGCCGCTGGCCGCCATGCCGATGCCGCCGGTGACCGCCGCCGCGACGTCGGTGACGATGTCGCCGAAAAGGTTGTCGGTGACGATGACGTCGTAGCGGCCGGGGTCGGTGATGAAGAACATCGACGCCGCGTCGACGTGCTGGTAGGCGACGGTGACCTCGGGGAACTCGGCCGCGACCTCCTCCACCGTGCGCGACCAGAGCGACCCGGCGTGGGTCAGCACGTTGGTCTTGTGGATCAGCGTGAGGTGCCGCCGCGGCCGGGCGACCGCCCGCTCGAACGCGTACCGGACGACCCGCTCGACGCCGAACGCCGTGTTGAGGCTGACCTCGGTCGCGATCTCCTGCGGGGTGTCCCGGCGCACGACGCCTCCGTTGCCGGCGTACAGGCCCTCGGTGCCCTCCCGGATGCAGAGCATGTCGATCTCGCCGGGCTCGGCCAGCGGGCTGCGGACGCCGTCGTAGAGCCGGGCCGGCCGCAGGTTCACGTGGTGGTCGAGCTCGAAGCGCAACCGCAGCAGGAGCCCCCGCTCGAGGATGCCGCTGGGGACCCCCGGGTCACCGATGGCACCCAGCAGGATGGCGTCGTGCTGGCGCAGCTCGTCGAGCACCGTGTCCGGCAGCAGCTCGCCGGTCCGCTGCCAGCGGGCGGCCCCGAGGTCGTAGGGGGTGGTCTCCACGTCGGGGGCCACCTCGCGGAGGACCTTGAGGCCTTCGGCCACCACCTCCGGGCCGATGCCGTCTCCAGGGATCACTGCCAGGCGCATGAGGACCGACCCTAGGTCAGGCGGCGCTGAGGTCGGCGGAGTGGGCCTCACGCGCCCCGATCCGGCCGGCGATGTCGCCGAGCAGCTCGGCCGGGACGGGGCTGTCGACGATCACCGCCATGAGCGCCTCGCCGCCGCGGGTCGTGCGGCTGACCTGGGCGCCGGCGATGTTGATGCCGGCCTCCCCCAGCGCCGCGCCCACGGTGCCGACGACGCCGGGCCGGTCGGTGTAGACGAAGAACAGCAGGTAACCCGAGGCGTCCAGGTCCATGTCGAAGCCGTTGACCTCGACCAGCTTGGGCACCTGGTTCTTGCCGAAAAGGGTGCCGGAGACGGTGATCCCGGTGCCGTCGGCCATCGCGCCGTGGACGCTGATCAGGTTGCGGTAGTCGGGGCTCTCGACGTCGCTGGTGAGCGCCACCTCGAGGCCGCGCTGGTCGGCGAACAGCGGCGCGTTGACGTAGGTGACCTGCTCCTCGACCACGTCGGAGAAGACGCCCTTGAGGACGGCGAGCTGCACGACCGAGTCGTCGAACTCGGCGATCTTGCCGCGCACGTCGACGGTCACCGACTGGGCCAGCCCGCCGGCGACGGCGGTGAACACCCGGCCGAGCTTCTCGGCCAGCGGCAGGCCGGGGCGGACGTCCTCGGCGACGACCCCGCCGGCCTGCACGTTCACCGCGTCCGGCACGAACTCGCCCTGCAGCGCCAGCCGCACCGAGTGCGCCACCGCGGTGCCGGCCTTGTCCTGGGCCTCGGTCGTCGAGGCGCCCAGATGCGGCGTGACGACGGTGTTCGGCAGCCGGAACAGCGGGCTGTCGGTGCACGGCTCCTTGGCGTACACGTCGATGCCGGCCGCACCGACCTGCCCGGACGCCAGCGCCTCGGCCAGCGCAACCTCGTCGACCAGCCCGCCCCGGGCGGCGTTGACGATGATGACGCCGCGCTTGGTGGTGGCCAGCTCCGCGGCGCCGATCAGGCCCAGGGTCTCCGGCGTCTTGGGCAGGTGGACGGAGATGAAGTCGGCCTCGCGGAGCAGCTCCTCCAGCGACACCATGCGGACGCCGAGCTGCGCGGCGCGGCCCGGCTGGATGTAGGGGTCGTAGGCGATCAGCGTGACCCCGAAGGCGGCCAGCCGCTGGGCGACCAGCTGGCCGATCCGGCCCAGGCCGACCACGCCGACGACCTTGTCGGTGACCTCGACGCCGGTGTACCTCGACCGCTTCCAGGTGCCCTCGCGCAGCGACGCGTCGGCGGCCGGGATGTGCCGGGCCGCGGCCAGGAGCAGCGCCACCGCATGCTCGGCCGCGCTGACGATGTTCGACGTCGGCGCGTTGACGACCATGACGCCGCGCTCGGTCGCCGCCGGCACGTCGACGTTGTCCAGCCCGATGCCGGCGCGGGCGACGACCTTGAGGTTCGGGGCCGCGGCCAGCGCCTCGGCGTCGATCTGCGTGGCACTGCGGATCATCACCGCGGCCGCGTCGGCCAGCGCGGGCAGCAGGGCGGCGCGGTCGGCGCCGTCGACGTGCCGGATCTCGACGTCGCGCCCCAGGACCTCCAGCACGCTGGGCGCGAGTTCTTCGGCGATCAGGACGACGGGCGCGGTCGGAGTCACGGGACCACAGCCTAGGGACGCCCGCCGCTACCGGGCCGCGCAGCCCCGTCCGCCGGTCCGGGCACCGCGGCCGGCCGCCCTCCCACCGGGTGGCGTCGCTTGCCCGGGGTGCGACGGGCCGGACATCCTGGCCGGGACGGTCGGCGGAGGCCGGCGCCGACGGAGGAGAGCATGAGCACCCAGGACGACGAGTACGACCCCGGCCGCGACCCGCGGTACACGCCGCCGCAGCAGTACGGGCAGGCGCCGCAGCAGTACGCGGGCGGCGGACAGCCCGGGCCGCCGTACGGGGGCCAGCAGTACCAGCCCTCCCCCTACGGCCAGGGCCAGGCGGGCGGGCAGCCCGGTCCCCCGCAGCCGTACGGCCAGCCCGGCGGCTGGGGCCCCTACCCGCCGCAGGGCCCGTACGGGCAGTACGGGCAGTACGGGCAGACGGCGGTGCCCGTCCGGCCGGCGCCGGTCGTGGTCGCCGCCGTCCTCGGCTTCGTCTTCGGGGCCCTCGGCGTGCTGGTGTCCCTGGGCCTGCTCCTGGGCGGCGCGGTGTTCGGGACCGTCTTCGAGGACCTGGCCGCCAACGACCCGGCCTTCCAGGACGCCGACACCAGCGGCATCGACACCGGGCAGGTCACCGGCGTGCTCGTGGTGATGGGGGTGCTCGCGCTGGCCTGGACGGTGCTGGTCATCTGGGGCTCGGTGCAGGCGCTGACCGGCCGCAGCCGCGTGCTGCTGCTGGTCGGGGGTGCGATCGCCGCCGCCGCGACCGGCGTGTTCGCGGTGCTCGTCCTTACGGGGCTCGCGACCGGGGAGGTGGGCGGCGGGGAGGTCGTCTTCGCCCTGCTGCTCGTCCTGGCGGCCCTGGCGATCGTCGTGCTGCTCTGCCTGCGGCCGGCCGCGCAGTTCTACGCCGCGCACCGCGCGCGGCGCGGCCGCTGACGCCGGACGGGGGGCAGCCCGTGTCCTCCACCGGTCGTCCCGGCCCCGCCGCGGGCCCGCAGCGGCCACCGCACGTCCTCATGGCGGGCGTGGCCGGCTTCACCGAGGCCACGCTGCTGTTCCTGGTGGCCCTGGTGTCGTTCACGTTCAGCCCGCAGGCCGGCCTGCTCGGGCTGTTCGGCGTCCTCTACCTGACGCTGACGGCGGGGTGCCTGTGGGGCGCGGTCTCGGTGCTGCGGGGCCGGTCCGCGCGGCCGCTCCTCGCCGCCTCGGCGGTCACCGGCGTCGTCGCCCTCGCCGGCCTCGTCGTCGGGCTGCTGCAGGGCGGCGGGGTGGCCTTCCTGCCCGCGCTGCTCCTGCTGCTCGCCGTCGGTGCCGTGGTGCTCCTGCTGCAGGCACCGTCCCGCGAGTGGTTCGCCGCCCACCGCGACCGCTAGCCCGCGGACGACGCCAGGGGTACCCGCTGCCTCCCGACAGCGGGTACCCCTCTCGTGACGTACAAGAGCGGCCACCCTCCAGGGACCCGCGCCGAGCCTGCGAGGCGCGGGGGGGAGGGTGGTCCTTCTTCAGCTGCGGGCGGCGGTGCCGGTGTAGTCGTCGGACGCCGACACCCAGCTCATGAGGCCGCGCAGCTTGCGGCCGGTCTCCTCGATCGGGTGCGCCTCGGCCTCGGCACGGCGGCGCTTGAAGTCCGGCGCGCCGGCGTCCTGGTCGGCGATGAACTCCGCCGCCCACGAGCCGTCCTTGATCCGGGCCAGAACGTCCTTCATGGCGTCCTTGACGTGCTGGTCGATGACCTTCGGGCCGGAGGTGTAGTCGCCGTACTCGGCGGTGTCGGACACCGACCAGCGCTGCTTGGCGATGCCGCCCTCGTACATGAGGTCGACGATCAGCTTGAGCTCGTGCAGGCACTCGAAGTAGGCGATCTCGGGCTGGTAGCCGGCCTCGGTGAGGGTCTCGAAGCCGGCGGTGATCAGCGCGCTGGCGCCGCCGCAGAGCACGGCCTGCTCGCCGAACAGGTCGGTCTCGGTCTCCTCGGCGAAGGTCGTCCTGATGACGCCGGCGCGGGCGCCTCCGATGGCCTTGGCGTAGGACAGCGCCAGCTGCAGCGCCGAGCCGCTGGCGTCCTGCTCGACGGCGACGAGCGCCGGAACGCCCTTGCCGTTCTCGAACTCGCGGCGCACCAGGTGGCCGGGGCCCTTGGGGGCGACCATGGCGACGTCCACACCGGCCGGGGGCTTGACGTAGCCGAACCGGATGTTGAAGCCGTGGGCGAAGAAGAGCGCGTCGCCGTCCTGCAGGTTGGGCTCGATCGACTCGGCGTACACCTTCCGCTGCACGTGGTCCGGGACGAGGACCATGATCAGGTCGGCCTCGGCAGCGGCGTCGGTCGGGGTCACGACCCGCAGGCCCTCGGCCTCGGCCTTGGGCCGGCTCTTGCTGCCCTCAGGCAGGCCGACGCGGACGTCGACGCCCGAGTCGCGCAGCGACAGCGCGTGGGCATGGCCCTGGCTGCCGTAGCCGATGACGGCGACGGTGCGCCCCTGGATGATCGAGAGGTCGGCGTCGTCGTCGTAGAAGATCTCGGCGGCCATGCGGTGCGGTTCCTTCCGGTGGTGAGGTGGGCGGCCCCTCTGCGGGGTCCCGCCGCGAGCCTGCGAGTGGTGGGGGGCAGAGGGGTCCGCTCAGGCGGTGCGCTCGACCGGGCGCAACGTACCGGCGCCGCTCATCGAGCGCGGACCCCGGCCCAGGGCGACCGTGCCCGACTGCGCCATCTCCTTGATGCCCAGGGGGGCGAGGACGGCGAGCAGGGCCTGGAGCTTGTCCGGCGTGCCGGTCGCCTCCAGGGTCACCGTGTCGGTGTTGACGTCGACGACGTGGGCACGGAACAGCTCGGCGGTCTGCAGCACCTGAGTGCGGTCGGCCATCGGCGCGCGCACCTTGACCAGCAGCAGCTCCCGCTGCACGGCCGCGGTCGCGTCCAGTTCGACGATCTTGATGACCTCGACGAGCTTGTTGAGCTGCTTGGTGATCTGCTCGAGCGGCTGGCTCTCCGCATCGGCGACGATCGTCATGCGGGAGAGGTCGGGGTTCTCCGTCGGCCCGACGGCGAGGGACTCGATGTTGAAGCCGCGGCGGCTGAACAGCGCCGAGACGCGCGCCAGCACACCGGACTTGTTCTCGACCAGCACCGAGAGCGTGTGCCTCGTCATCGGAGGGGACCTTCTTCCGGTCTTGCGGGCCGGCCCCCTTGCAGGGACCCGCCGCGAGCGTGCGAGTGGTGGGGAGGAAGGGGGTCCTTCATCAGACCTGCCCCTCGCCGAAGACCGGGCGGATCCCCCGCGCGGCCAGGATGTCGTCGTTGCTGGCGCCCGCGGCCACCATCGGCCACACCTGGGCGTCGGCGCCGACGGTGAAGTCGATGACCACCGGGGCGTCGTCGATCGCCATGGCCTTCTCGATCACGGCGTCGACGTCGTCCTTGGACTCGCAGCGCAGGCCCACGCAGCCCAGCGCCTCGGCCAGCGCCACGAAGTCGGGGATGCGCACCGGCTTGGGCCGGCCCTGGTCGTCGACCGGGTGCAGCTTGGTGTTGGAGTAGCGGCCCTCGTAGAAGAGGGTCTGCCACTGGCGGACCATGCCGAGGTTGCCGTTGTTGATGATGGCGACCTTGATCGGGATGCCCTCGATCGCGCAGGTGGCCAGCTCCTGGTTGGTCATCTGGAAGCAGCCGTCGCCGTCGATCGCCCACACGGTGGTGTCCGGGCAGCCGTACTTGGCGCCCATCGCCGCGGGGACGGCGTAGCCCATCGTCCCGAGCCCGCCGCTGTTGAGCCAGGTGCCCGGCTTCTCGTACTTGATGAACTGGGCGGCCCACATCTGGTGCTGGCCCACGCCGGAGGCGTAGATCGCGTCCGGGCCGGCGATCGCACCCAGCCGCTCGATGACGTACTGCGGCGACAACGCGCCGTCCTCGGGCCAGTCGTAGCCGAGCGGGTACTTCTGGCGCCACTGGTCCAGCTGCGCCCACCAGGCGGACAGGTCCGCGGTGCGGCCGGCCTCGCGCTCGGCGCGCAGCGCGGTGACCAGCTCGGCGATCGTCTCCCGCGCGTCCCCGACGATGGGCACGTCGGCCTTGCGGTTCTTGCCGATCTCGGCCGGGTCGATGTCGGCGTGCACGACCAGCGCGCCGGGCGCGAAGGACGACAGCTGGCCGGTGACCCGGTCGTCGAAGCGGGCACCGAGGGCCACGAGCAGATCGGCCTTCTGCAGCGCGGTGACCGCGGTGACGTTGCCGTGCATGCCCGGCATCCCGAGGTTCTGCGGGTGGCTGTCGGGGAACGCGCCCCGCGCCATGAGCGTGGTGACCACCGGGGCGCCGGTGAGCTCGGCCAGCTCGGCCAGCTCGGCGCTCGCCTGGGCCTTGATGACGCCGCCGCCGACGTAGAGCACCGGCCGGCGCGCGGCAGCGACGAGCGCGGCGGCCTCGCGGACCTGTTTGCCGTGCGGGCGGGTGGTCGGCTTGTAGCCGGGCAGGTCCAGCCGCGGCGGCCAGGAGAAGTCGGTGGTCGCCTGGAGGGCGTCCTTGGCGATGTCCACCAGCACCGGGCCGGGGCGGCCGGTGGCCGCGAGGTGGAAGGCCTCGGCGATCCGCTGCGGGATCTCGTCGGGGTCGGTGACCAGGAAGTTGTGCTTGGTGATCGGCATCGTGATGCCGCGGATGTCGGCCTCCTGGAAGGCATCCGTGCCGATCGCCGCGCTCGGGACCTGGCCGGTGATGGCCACCATCGGGACCGAGTCCATGTAGGCGTCGGCCAGCGGGGTCACCAGGTTGGTCGCGCCCGGGCCGGAGGTGGCCATGCAGACGCCGACCCGGCCGGTGGCCTGCGCGTAGCCGGTGGCCGCGTGTCCGGCACCCTGCTCGTGCCGGACGAGCACGTGGCGCACGTGGGAGTCGAACAGCGGGTCGTAGGCGGGGAGGATCGCCCCGCCCGGGATGCCGAAGACCACGTCGACGCCGACCGCCTCGAGCGACCGCACGAGGCTCTGCGCCCCGCTGATGCCGGTGAGCGGCTCGGCGGCGGCCTCCTCGAGCGAGCGGGCGGTCGTCTCGACCCCGGTCAGTGCCTCGGCGGCCTCACGGGTGGCGGACCCACCCGGGGTGGTGCTGGTCATGGCGTCTCCTGGCCTCGCTCACTGAGGTGCTGCTCACTGAGGGTGCTGCGTGCTGCGGGCGCCCCTGGACGGGGCCGTGCGGTGTGCGGCGCGGGTGCCTGCGGCGGGCCGGCGGCCGTCGGGAGGAGGTCGGGGCCCGCAAACGAAAGACCCCCCGTGCCTGCGGGCACGGAGGGGTCAGCGCGTCGGTCGGGAGGACCGACGCGCTAGGCGATTACCAGGAGCAGGCAGGCCGGACGCACGGGGCCACTGTGCGCCCCGACCGGGCCGGACGTCAACCAGGCCGTCCCAATGTGTGGAATGTCGTGTCGTCAGACGTGGGACGGCAGCTCGTCTCCACGCACCACGTCGGCGACCGGTGCGGCCAGCACCGCGGGCAGGTCGGCGGCGGGCACGGGGCGGCCGAGCAGGTGGCCCTGCAGGTAGCGGCAGCCGAGCCCGCGCAGCGCGGTCACCTGCCCGAGGGTCTCCACGCCCTCGGCGACGACGTCGAGGCCCAGCGTCCGGCCGAGCTGCACGACGCTGGCGACGACGGCCGCGGTGCGCGGGTCCTCCTCGATGCGGGCCACGAAGTCGCGGTCCATCTTCAGCACGTCGACGGGCAGCCGGGAGAGCCGGGCCAGCGTGGAGTGGCCCGTGCCGAAGTCGTCGATCGAGATGAGGCAGCCGGCCTCGCGCAGGGCGGCCAGCTCGCGCTCGACCCGGTCCTCGGCGTCGACGAGCACCGACTCGGTGATCTCCAGCATCAGCCGGCGGGCCGGGACGCCGGAGGCGGCGAGCGCCCGGGCGACGTCGGCGGCCAGGCAGCCGGCCTGCAGGTGCCGCACGGAGACGTTGACGCCCAGCTGCAGGTCGTGTCCCTGCGCGAGCAGCGGCGCGAGGACCGCGGTCGCGGTGCCGAGCACCCAGCGCTGCAGCGGCACGACGAGGCCCTCGTCCTCGGCGACCCCGACGAACTCCTCCGGCGGGACGTCGCCCAGCTCCCGGTGCCGCCAGCGCACGAGCGCCTCCAGGCCCAGCACGCGGCCCTCCTCCAGGCCGACCACCGGCTGGAGCTCCAACGACAACCCGCCGTCGGCGATCGCGTCGGGCAGGTCCCGCGCCAGCCGGGCGCGCCGGTCGACGACCCGGTCCAGCGCCTCTCCGGTGGTCCGGACGCAGTTCTTGCCGGCGGCCTTGGCCGCCCGCAGCGCCAGGTCGGCCCGGCGCACCACCTCGGCGGGGTCCCCGCCGGCGCGCAACTCGGCCACGCCGACGCTGCTCGAGACCGGCAGGACCAGCCCGCCGCGGGCGCTGCCGTCGGGGGCCGGCGGCCGGTGGTCGCGGTCGAGCAGCACGACCAGCCGCTCGGCCAGCACGGTGGCCTCGTCGCGGCCGGCCCGCACCAGGACGGCGAACTCGTCGCCGCCGAGCCGGGCGACGACGTCGTCCTCCCGCGCGGCCGCGCGCAGCGTCTCGGCCACCTCGCAGAGCAGCCGGTCGCCCGCGTCGTGGCCGGCGACGTCGTTGACCGCCTTGAAGCCGTCGAGGTCGACGAGCAGCAGGCACCCGGGGTCGGTGCCGGCGGGCACGTCGCCGAGCTCGGCCATGAGCCGGGCGCGGTTGGGCAGGCCGGTGAGGAAGTCGGTGTAGGCCATCCGCTCCAGCTCGCGCCGGCTGGAGCTGCGGGCGGTGACGTCGCGCAGGTGCAGGACCAGGCCGCCGCGCCACGCGGGACCGGGATCCCCGGCCGGGGCGGCGCCGGCGGGCGCGGCCCCCGTGACGTCGACGTCGCGCCAGTGGCCGTCGCGGGTGCGCAGCCGCACGGTCGCGGGCAGCAGCCCTCGTGTGGTGCCGCTGCGGACGGCCTGCGCGACGCGGGCGACCAGCTCGCGGCCCTCGACGTCCAGCAGATCGGCGAGCGGCCGCCCGGCGAGGTCGCCGTCGGTCCGGCCGAGCTGCGCCGCCACGGCACCCGAGGCCCAGCCGATCCGGCCGGTGCCGTCGAGGACGACGGTGACCGCGTCACCGCTGTCGACCAGTGCGCGGAAGTAGCCCTCGGTGCGGACCAGCCGCTGGGTGAGCCGGTAGCCGTCGGCCGCCCAGAGCGTGGTGCGCAGCGAGGTGAGCACCACCAGCGCCGCGCCGCCGCCGGCCTCGACCGGGTCGATCGCCCGGCCGGTCAGCACGCCGGCGAGGAGCAGCAGCAGGACGCTCGACGCGACCCCCGAGGCGAGCACCAGGCCGCGCAGCGGGACGATCGGCCGGTCGTGGTCCGGTGTCGCCGGTTCCCCGGGGTCGCACCGCACGGCCAGCACGCTCGCCGCCAGCATGGCCAGCCAGGCCTGCTCGGTGACGACCGTGGCGGCGGTGCTGCCCAGCGTCCGGCCGAGCGCGCCGCCGACCGCGACGACCGCCATCGCGACCGCCGCGGTGAGCAGCCAGACCGCGGCTCCGCGGCGGGCGCCGCGGACCCCGGTGACGGTGACCAGCCCGACCCCGACCAGGACGGCACCGACGGCCGGGTAGCCGACCGCGATGAGCCCGTCGGCGGCGCCCTCCACGCCGGCGAGCAGCGCGGCCAGCAGCACGTGGCCGAGGACGGCGACGGCGAGGGTGGCGACGAGGCCGTCGAGCACCGTGCGGGAGCCGGGCCACCGGCGCGGCCGCGGAGGCAGCAGCCGGAGCGCGGCCAGGACGGCGAGCGGCACCGCGAGCAGCGTCGGCACGTCCTCGACACCGCCGAACTGCAGGTCCGCGCCAGCACGGACGGTGGCGAGGACCTGGCCCACGGCGAGCAGCGCGAGGGCCGCTGTCAGCGCCCGCCACGGCCGCGCGGAACGGCCCGGCAGGCGGGCGGCGCCCCGCGCCGCCACGACCGCGGCCGCGCCGGACCCCAGGCCCAGGCAGGCGGGGACGAGCGCGGGGGTCAGCGGGGACCGGGTCAGCTCCAGGACCGCGGTGGCCGCGGCGAGCACCCCCAGCAGGACGAGGACCGGGAGCGCGCCGCGGAGGGCGGACCGCGGCGGCCCCGTCCAGGGCACCGCCCCGAGCCTGCGAGGCGGCCCCTCGCAGGGGCCCGCCGCGAGCTTGTGAGCGGTGGGGGGCGAGGGGTCCTTCTCGGGGGGCGAGGGGTCCTTCGAGGGGTCCTCCGTCACCGGGAGCCCACGAGCCCGGGCCACAGCTGGCCGGCGCCGACGTCGAGCACGTCGACGAGGTCCTGCGCGCGCATCGGCCGGGCCAGCAGGAAGCCCTGCGCGAAGCCGCAGCCGGCGGCGCGCAGCGCGCCCAGCTGGGCCGGGGTCTCCACGCCCTCGGCGACGACGTCCAGGCCCAGGGCCGCGGCGATCGCGACGACCGACTCGCACAGGGCGCGGGCCTTCGGGTCCCGGTCGACGCGCAGCACGAACGCGTGGTCGAGCTTGAGTACGTCGATCGACAGCCGGGTCAGGTGCGCCAGCGAGGAGCGGCCGGTGCCGAAGTCGTCGAGCGCCACGTGCACGCCCATGAGGCGCAGCGCCTCCATGTCGACGGCCACGTGCTCGCCCTCGGACATCAGCGTCGCCTCGGTGACCTCGAGCACCAGCCGCTCGGGCGCCAGCCCTGTCGACTGCAGCACCGCGGCGACGTCGCGGACGAGGGTGCGGGCGGCCACGTGCGAGGCGGAGATGTTCACGCCCAGCCGCACCGGCGTGCCGCTGTGCGGCAGCGGCAGCACGGCCGCGGCGGCGGTCTCCAGCGCCCAGCGCTGCAGCTCGCCGATCACGCCGGCGCGCTCGGCGATCGGCACGAACTCCGTCGGGGGCACCTCGCCGAGCTCCGGGTGCTGCCAGCGCAGCAGGGCCTCGACACCGGTCACCCGCTGCTCCCCCAGCGAGACGATGGGCTGGAAGAGCACCGACAGCTCGCCGCGGTCCCAGGCGCCCGGCAGGTCGTCGCGCAGCCGGGCGCGCCGCTCGGCGGCGCTGCCCAGCGCCGGCCGGTACCGCACCGCGCTGCCCGTGCCGGCAGCGACCGCCGCGCGGAGGGCGAGCTCGGCGCGGGTCATGAGCTCGGCGACCGAGCCGGCGGCGGCCAGATCGACCACGCCGATGCCGGCGCTGAGATCGAACACCCCGGCGACGGTGTCCACCGGCTGCTCGATGACCGACAGGCAGCGGTCGGCCAGCAGGTCGACCGCGTGCGGCGCGCCCTCGGCCAGGAGCGCGAAGGCGCCGCCGCCCACCCGGCTGACCGCGTCGCAGCCGCGCACGGTGGTCCGCAGCCGCCGGCCGACCTCGACCAGCACGGCGGTGACCACGTCGCGGCCGGCGTCCTCGCGCACCTCGTCGAGGCCCTCGAGCTCGATCAGCAGCAGGCTGCGGCAGGTCGTCCCGGTCTCGGCCAGGGCCCCCTCGAGCCGGCTCTCGAAGCCGGCCCGGTTGGGCAGCCCGGTGACCGGGTCGGTGAATGCGACCTGCTCCAGCGCCCGCTCCCGCGCGACCCGCTCGGTGGTGTCGCGGCAGTACAGGACGACGGCGCCCACGACGGCGTCCGAGCGCAGGTCGGAGGTGCTGGCCTCCAGATGCCGCCAGGTGCCGTCGGCGTGCCGCAGCCGCAGCCGGAGCACGCCGGGCGGCGGCGCGTCCGCCGCCGCGGACCGGAGGGCCCGGGCGACGGGCACCGCGTCCTCGGGGTGGACCAGCTCGAGCAGGTCGGCGCCGGCCGGCACCGCGGCGGAGCCGCCGAGCGTCGTCCCCAGGGTCGGCGAGGACCAGGTGACCCGCAGGTCGCCGTCGAGGATGAGGACGGCGTCGCTGCTGGCGGCGACCAGGGAGCGGAAGTAGGCCTCGCTGTGCCGCAGCCGGGCGCCGAGGCGCTGCTCGTCGCGCGCGGTCAGCCAGCGGTGCAGCACGGCGAGGACGGCGCACAGCGACCCCCCGACGGCGATCACGGGGCTGATCCGGTGGCCGGTCAGCGACACCGCGGCCGCGCCGAAGCAGGCCACGGTCATCGCCAGGTACGGCAGCACCTGGCGCAGCTGGGTGGAGCGGCCGCTGCGCGGGCGCCTGCCCGACTCGGGGCAGGGGCCGGGGTCGACCAGGACGGCGGCGCCGAGCAGCACCAGGCCGCCGCCGATGAGGAAACGGCCGACGTCGCCGACGGCGTGCTCCCCCGACAGCGTGGCCGCGGTGCCCAGCGCGCGGCCGGGGGCGAGCAGTGCGGTGGCGGCGAGCAGCACCAGCGCCATGGGCTGGCGGCGGCTCTCGATGACGCCGAGCAGGAGCAGTGCCGCGGCCATGGAGGCCGAGGTCACCAGGACGGCCGCGCCGAGGACGACGGCCCCGGTGGGCGCCAGGTCCGACCAGCCGGGGTCGGGGCCGAGCACGAGCACCTGGACGACGAGGACGCAGGCGGTGAGGAACAGGGCCAGCTCGACGGCCGGGCGGGCGCCACCGCGCAGCCGCGAGGGGGCGACGAGGGTCAACGTGGCGACGACGACGAGGACGTAGCCGGGGACGGTGGGCAGCCAGCGGAGCGCGACCTGTTCCAGCGGCGACTCCGGTGCCGCGACGGTGACGGCGACCAGGCCGACGACCGGCGTCAACGGGGCCAGCGCGAACAGCCGCCAGCCCCGCCACCCGGACTGCTTCGACCGGCCGGCCGTCCACAGCACCGCAGCCGTGGCGATGCCGAGCGCGGCGAGTGCGAGGTCGCCGACGTACCCCGGGCCGGGCGTGCTCGCGGAGACCGCGCAGGCGGCACCCACGGGCACGGCGCTCCCGAGGAGCCACCACCTCAGCTTGTCCACACCTGCTCAGTCGGCAGGCGGCCGGAGCCACGACAGCCGGGGGGACCCCGGCCTCACCCCTCCGGGGGACGCCCGGCGCTCGGCCCCCGTCCAGCAGAAGGGCCTCCCTGCCCCCACCGCTCGATGGAGGACCCGGTCCTCTCACCCCTCGCAGGCTCGGGGTGAGCCTCCGGACGGGGCCGGCGGGACCCTGCAGGGAGGCCGGGGCGAGGAGGTCCTCCCTTTCAGCCGCAGACCGCGCCCTGGGCCGCGGAGCTCACCAGCTTGGCGTACTTGCCGAGGACGCCGGTGGTGTAGCGCGGGGGCAGCGGCGTCCACGCGGCCCGGCGGCGGGCCAGCTCGTCGTCGTCGACCAGCAGGTCGAGGGTGCGGGTGGTGAGGTCCAGCCGGATGCGGTCGCCGTCCCGCACGAGGGCGATCGGGCCGCCGTCGGTGGCCTCGGGCGCGACGTGGCCGACGCACAGGCCCGTCGTCCCGCCGGAGAACCGGCCGTCGGTGAGCAGCAGGACGTCCTTGCCCAGGCCCGCGCCCTTGATGGCGCCGGTGACGGCGAGCATCTCGCGCATGCCCGGCCCGCCCCGGGGGCCCTCGTAGCGGATCACCACGACGTCGCCCGCCTGCAGCGTGCCCTCGGTGACGGCGTCCATGGCGCCCTGCTCGCCGTCGAAGACGCGCGCGGTGCCCTCGAAGACGTCGGCGTCGAAGCCGGCGGACTTCACGACCGCGCCGTCCGGGGACAGCGTGCCGCGCAGGATGGTCAGCCCGCCGGTCTTGTGGATCGGGTTGTCCATCGCGTGGACGATGGTGCCGTCCAGGTCGGGCGGGGCGATCTCGGCGAGGTTCTCGGCCATCGTCTTCCCGGTCACGGTCAGCACGTCGCCGTGCAGCAGGCCGGCGTCGAGCAGCGCGCGCAGCACGACCGGGACGCCGCCGACGCGGTCGATGTCGGTCATGACGAACCGGCCGAAGGGCTTGACGTCGGCCAGGTGCGGGGTGCGGTCGCCGATCCGGTTGAAGTCCTCGAGCGTGAGCTCGACCTGGGCCTCGTGCGCGATGGCCAGCAGGTGCAGGACGGCGTTGGTCGACCCCCCCAGCGCCATGACGACGGTGATGGCGTTCTCGAACGCCTCCCGGGTCATGATCTGCCGGGCGGTGATCCCCTGGCGCAGCAGGTTGACGACGGCCTCGCCGGAGGCGACCGCGACGGCGTCGCGGCGGCTGTCCGGCGCCGGCGGCGCGGCACTGCCGGGCAGCGCCATCCCCAGCGCCTCCGCGACGCTGGCCATCGTGTTGGCGGTGTACATGCCGCCGCAGGAGCCCTCGCCGGGACAGGCCGCCTTCTCGATGGCGTCCAGCTCCTCGCGGCTGATGAGCCCGCGGGCACAGGCGCCGACGCCCTCGAAGACGTCGATGATCGTCAGGTTGTCCCGGTCCCCGAGCCGTCCGGGCAGGATCGAGCCCGAGTAGACGAAGACGCTGGCCAGGTCGAGGCGGGCGGCGGCCATCAGCATGCCCGGCAGCGACTTGTCGCAGCCGGCGAGCAGGACGGTGCCGTCGAGGCGCTCGGCGAACACGACCGTCTCGACCGAGTCGGCGATGACCTCGCGGGAGACCAGCGAGGCGCGCATGCCCTCGTGGCCCATGGAGATGCCGTCGGACACCGAGATGGTGCCGAACTCCAGCGGGTAGCCGCCGGCGGCGTGCACGCCCTCCTTGGCCCGCTTGGCCAGCCGGTCCAGGGAGAGGTTGCACGGGGTGATCTCGTTCCACGACGAGGCGACGCCGATCTGCGGCTTCTCCCAGTCGTCGTCCCCCATGCCGACCGCGCGCAGCATCGCCCGCGCCGGGGCCTTGGCGATGCCGTCGGTCACCTCGTAGCTGCGCGGCTTGAGGGGGCTGTGCGTCGCACCGTGGGACTCGCGTCCCGGGATGAGGTCCTCGCCGATCGTCACTCGTCCTCCTCGCTGGCGCTCGTCGGCCTCGCGCCGATCGTCGTGCCGTGCTCCTGCACGAGCTCGCGGGCTCGCTCCCGTGCGGCGACTCTAGGCCGATCCGTCCGGCCCGCCGAGAGACCCTCGATACTGGTACCGACACCACCACCGAGCGGCGAGGAGTCCTCGTGTCCGCAACCGCCCGACGTGAGCTCGCGGAGTTCCTCCGCTCGCGCCGCCGCCAGGTCGACCCCCGGGTCGCCGGGGTGCCCGGCGGCGGACCGCGCCGGACGCCGGGGCTGCGCCGCGAGGAGGTCGCGCTGCTCTCCGGCGTGAGTCACACCTGGTACACGTGGCTCGAGCAGGGCCGCGACATCCGGCCCTCGCGCCAGGTGGTCGACGCGCTGGCCCGCACGCTGCGCATGTCCCCGGCCGAGCACGAGTACGTGCTCCGGCTGACCGGGCACGGTGGCAGCACCCCGACCGGCGCGGCCGCGGGCATGCCGGCCCACGTGCAGCGGCTGCTCGACGCGCTGGGCCCCTCCCCCGCCTACGCGATCACCGCCGGCTGGACCATCGTGGGCTGGAACCGCGCCTACGAGCGGCTCTACCCGGGGGTGGCCGCCGTGCCCGCGGCCGAGCGCAACCTGCTGTGGCTGGTGTTCACCGACCCGGCGGTCCGCTCGCTGCTCGCCGACTGGGCCGGCGACAGCCGCCGCTTCCTCACCCAGTTCCGCGCCGAGGTGGGCCCTCGGCTGGCCGATCCGGGGGTGGTCGACCTGGTGGCCCGCTTGGCGGCGGCCAGCCCGCACTTCCGCACCGGCTGGGCCAGCCACGACGTCGACCGGTTCAGCTCCTCGGAGCGGTTGTTCGAGCACCCGCGCGTCGGGACGCTGCTGCTCGAGCACCACCAGCTCACCCCGGCCGACGCCCCAGGGCTGCACCTGGTGGTCTACACCGCCGCGGAGGGCGGGGACGCGGCCGACCGGCTGGCGCGGCTGTCGGCCTGACCCGGTCTGGGAGGATGTGCGGACGTGACGACAGCGCGTCTGCGGATGAGCCGGGTAGCGCTGCTGCCGGTCGTCGTCCTGCTGGTGTGCGTCCTGCCCCTGGCCTCCGCCGCCGCGTGGACGCCGGTCTTCCTGCTCGTCCCGGCCCTCGCCGCGGCGTACGTGCTGCGGGTCGGGGTGGACGTCGGCGACGCGGGGATCACGGTGCGCTCGCTGGCCGGCTCCCGCCGGGTGCCGTGGGGCGAGGTGGCCGGCCTCCGCGTCGGCGAGCGCGGCGAGCTGTGGCTGGTGACCACCCGCGGCACCGAGCTGCGGCTGCCGGCCCTGCGCGCCCGCGACCTGCCCCGCCTGGCCGGGGTCTCCGGTGGCCGCATACCCGCTCCCGGCCCCGCCTGACGGGCACCGGGCTCGACCGGTCGTCAGACCGCGTGGACCTCGACGAGGTCCTCCAGACCGGCGAGGTCGACCGGGTTGCGTGTTGCGACCGCCAGACGGTTCGCGCGGGCGACCGCAGCGATGAGCAGATCGAACTGCCGCCGCCGCGGCTGCCGGCCGGATCGGCGGACCGCCGAGACGATCTCGCCGAAGGCCCGCGCTGCTGCTGCGTCCACCGGGATCGGGTCGAAGAGGGCCTCGACCTCCTGCAGGTGCCGTTGACGCCGGGCGCGCTCGGCGTCGTCATCGGTGACCAGTGGACCGGCGGCGAGCTCGGCGATGGTGACGACGCTGATCGCCGTCGTCTCCGGGAGAGCTGCGAGCACCGCGGGGTCCGTGAGGTCGATGACGACGGAGGTGTCGAGCAACCACGGGGCCTGCCCCGCTCCCGACGCAGACCTCAGAGCTGGGCCCACGGATCGGCCACGTCGTCGAGGTCGGCGCGCAGCCGCGCCCCGTCCAGGGGGTCGAGCCGGCCCGCGACCTCGGCCAGTCGGTCCCGGTGCACGACGCGCTGCCTGCCGGCCGGGAGCGGGCGCAGTTCCGCGACGGGTACCCCGTTGCGGGTCACGATGAAGGTCTCCCCGGCCTCCACCCGCCGGATGACCTCGGCGTTGTCGTTTCTCAGCTCGCGTTGGGCGATCTCGGCCACCCATCGAGCGTAGCACCGAGTGCTACGGTCGGCCTCTGCTCAGTCTGGTCCGTCGCCCCACCTCGCGCACGTACTGTTCGAGAGGTGAGCCGGCAGCGCGCGCGACGGGGACGGGGCCTGGCCGGTGCCGCCCTGCTGGCCGTCGTCCTCGCCGGGTGCGGGAGCGACGGCTACGAGCCGGCCGGCCCGTTCCGCCCGCAGCCGGAGGGCCCGCCGCCCCAGGTCGGCCCGCCGACGGAGTCCTCGCCGGCACCCGCGCCGGGCGACCCGGCCGACCCGGAGTCCGAGGAGGACGCCGGCGACCCGAACGTGGTGGCCTCCGGGCTGCTGGTGCCCACCGGGCTGGTGGTGCTGCCCGACGGCAGCGCGGTCGTCGGGGAGCGCGAGACCGGGCGACTGCTGCAGGTCTTCCCCGACCGCTCCCCCGCCCGCGAGCTCATGACCGTCGGCGGGGTCGACACCGCCGGGGACGGCGGGCTGCTCGGGCTGGCGATCTCGCCGACCTTCCCCGAGGACGGCCTGTTCTACGCCTACGTCTCGACGGCCACGGACAACCGGGTGGTCCGCTTCCCCATGGGCGGCACCCCGAACCCGGTGCTCACCGGCATCCCGCGCGGCGAGACGCACAACGGCGGCGGGCTGGTCTTCGCCCCCGACGGCACGCTGTTCGTCGGCACCGGCGACACCGGGAACGCCGGCCTGGCCCAGGACCCCGCCTCGCTGGCCGGCAAGGTGCTGCACGTCGACGTCTTCGGCCGCCCCGTCGGCGCCGGCCCGGTGCACAGCAGCGGGCACTCCGACGTGACCGCGCTGTGCTGGGGCGGCGAGCAGGCGCTCTACGCCACCGACGAGTCCGCCGAGGGGCCCGACGCGCTCGACGCCGTGACCGAGGGCGGTGACGCGGGCTGGCCGACCGCGGGTCCCGACAGCACCGGCCCGGTCGTGGACTTCGGCCCCGCGGAGGGCGGCCTCGGCGGCTGCGCGGTCGCGGGGCGCACCGTCTTCCTCGGGGCGCTCGACGGCCGGCGCATCCACACGGTGCAGCTCGACGGCACCGGGGCGGTCAGCCAGGAGCCCACCGAGTTCCTCACCGAGCGGTACGGCCGGCTGCGCACCGTCGTCCTCGACGACGAGGGTGCGCTGTGGATCACGACGTCCAACGAGGACGGCGTCGGCACCCCGGGTCCGGACGACGACCGGGTGCTGCGCGTCTTCCCACCCGGCGGCGCCCAGGACAGCCCGCTGTGACACCGTCGGCCTACCGGCCGACGCCGCGGCCAGGTGCCGTCCCCCACCCACGCTGAGCCGCTGCCCGTGTCCCGGTCGGACAGAGGACCCGTCCTCCCCACCCCTCGCAGGTTCGGGGCGTGCCCCTGGACGGGGCCACCGGGCCCCCGCGACCGATCCACCCCAGCCGGGTGCCGTCCCCCCGACTCGTGGGACCGTTGCGTTCCCTCTCAGCTCCCGACCACGCGCTCCTCGAGCATGCGCTTCACGGTCGCGGCGTCGGCCTTGCCGCGGGTGGCCTTCATGACCGCGCCGACCAGCGCGCCGAGGGCCTGCACCTTGCCGCCCCGCACCTTGGCGACGACGTCGGGCGCCCCGGCGATCGCGGCCTCGACGGCGGCCACCAGCTCGTCGGACTCCCCCATCACCGCCAGGCCGCGGGCCGCCACGACCTGCGCGGGGTCGCCCTCGCCGGCCAGCACGCCGTCGAGCGCCTGCCGGGCCAGCTGGTCGTTGACCGTGCCCTCGGCGACCAGCCGGGTGAGCTCGGCGACCTGCCGTGGGGTGACGGCGAGCTCGGCGAGCTCGACCCCGGCGTCGTTGGCGCGGCGGGCCAGCTCGCCCAGCCACCACTTGCGGGCGTCGGCCGGCGTGGCGCCGGCGGCGACCGTGGCGTCGACCAGGCCCAGGGCGCCGGCGTTGACCAGCCAGGCCATCTCGGTGGCCGACAGGCCCCACTCCTCCTGGAGCCGCGCGCGGCGGGCCGCGGGCAGCTCCGGCAGCTCGGCGGCGAGCTTCTCGACCCACTCGGCGTCCGGCGCGACCGGCACGAGGTCGGGCTCGGGGAAGTACCGGTAGTCGGTCGCCTCCTCCTTGCTGCGGCCCGGCGAGGTGCTGCCGGCGTCCTCGTGGAAGTGGCGGGTCTCCTGCAGCACCCGGCCACCGGCGTCCAGGACGGCGGCCTGGCGGCGCATCTCGAACCGGACCGCCCGCTCGACGCTGCGCAGCGAGTTGACGTTCTTGGTCTCGGTGCGGGTGCCCCACTCGAGGTCGCCGACCGGGTTCAGCGAGGTGTTGACGTCGCAGCGCAGGCTGCCCTGCTCCATCCGGACGTCGGAGGCGCCGAGGGTCTGGATGATCTCGCGCAGCTCGGTGACGTAGGCGCGGGCGACCTCGGGGGCCTTGGCGCCGGTGCCGGGAATCGGCCGGGTGACGATCTCGACCAGCGGGATGCCGGCCCGGTTGAAGTCGACCAGCGAGTGCGAGGCACCGTGGATGCGGCCGGTGGCCCCGCCGACGTGCAGGTTCTTGCCGGTGTCCTCCTCCAGGTGCACCCGCTCGATCTCCACGCGGTACGTCTCGCCGTCGACCTCGACGTCCAGGTGGCCGGCCGTGCACAGCGGCTCGTCGTACTGGCTGGTCTGGAAGCCCTTGGGGATGTCCGGGTAGAAGTAGTTCTTCCGGGCGAAGCGGCACCAGGACGCGATCCGGCAGCCCAGCGCCAGCCCGATGCGGATCGTCGCCTCGATCGCGGCGGCGTTGGCCACCGGCAGCGAGCCGGGCAGCCCCAGGCAGACCGGGCAGGTCTGGGTGTTGGGCTCGGCGCCGAAGGTGGTCGCGCAGCCGCAGAACATCTTCGACGCGGTGCCCAGCTCGACGTGGGTCTCCAGGCCGATGACCGGCTCGTAGCGAGTGAGGAGCTCGTCGTAGTCGACGAGGGTGGCGGTCATGAGCGGTTCTCCTTCGGGCCGGTGCTGCGGCCGCTCAGCCACGCCCCGACGGCGGTCAGCAGGCCCAGGACGATGAAGACGGCGAAGAACACCTCGCCGGTCGCGAACCAGCCGATCAGGCCCACCAGGACGACGAAGGCCGTGAGTCCCCAGGCGGCCTTGAGCGCGCCGTTCACGCGGCAGCCCCCCGGTTCGCCAGCTCGTCGAGCAGCCGGGAGCCGCGGGCGGCGTCGAGTGCCGCCTCGACCGCGGCGGCGACCCGGTAGCAGCGGTCGTCGGCCAGCGCCGGCGCCATGACCTGGAACCCGACCGGCAGCCCCTCCGACAGCCCGCACGGCACCGAGATGGCCGGCAGCCCGGCGAGGCTGGCCGGCAGGGTGCACAGGTCGGCGGCGTACATCGCCAGCGGGTCGTCGACGCGCGCGCCGATCGGCCACGCGACCGTGGGGCTGGTCGGGCTCACCAGCACGTCGACGTCGTCGAACGCGGTGGTGAAGTCCCGGGTGATCAGCGTGCGGACCTTCTGCGCCTGGCCGTAGTAGGCGTCGTAGTAGCCGGCCGACAGCGCGTAGGTGCCGAGGATGATGCGCCGCTTCACCTCGGGGCCGAAGCCCTGCTCGCGGGTCAGCGACATGACCTCCTCGAGGGAGCGGCTGCCGTCGTCCCCCACCCGCAGGCCGAAGCGCATGCCCTCGAAGCGGGCCAGGTTGGACGAGGCCTCGCTCGGCGCGATCAGGTAGTAGGCCGGCAGCGCCAGGTCGAACGCCGGGCAGGACACCTCGCGCACGTCGGCGCCCATGCCGGCCAGCAGCTCGACGGTCTCCCGCACCCGGTCCAGGACGCCGGCGTCGTAGCCGTCGCTGTGCCCGTCGCCGCCCAGCTCGCGGACGACGCCGACGCGCAGGCCGGCCAGCTCGCCGCGGGCACCCTCCTGCGCCGCCTTCACCAGGAGCGGTACGGGGGCGTCGATGCTCGTCGAGTCGCACCGGTCGTGCCCACCGATCACCTCGTGCAGGACGGCGGCGTCGAGCACCGTGCGCGCCATCGGGCCGGCCTGGTCGAGGCTCGACGAGAAGGCGATCAGGCCGTAGCGGGACACCGAGCCGTACGTCGGCTTGTGCCCGACCAGCCCGGTGACCGCGGCCGGCTGGCGGATCGAGCCGCCGGTGTCGGTGCCCAGCGCCCACGGGGCCAGCCCGCCGGCGACCGCGGCCGACGACCCGCCGGAGGAGCCGCCGGGGATCCGGTCGGGGTCCCACGGGTTGCGGGTGGGGCGGTAGGCGGAGTTCTCGGTGGAGGAGCCCATCGCGAACTCGTCCATGTTGGTCTTGCCGAGCAGCACCGTGCCGGCGGCCTTGAGCCGCGCGGCGACGGTCGCGTCGTACGGCGGGTGCCAGCCCTCGAGGATCCGCGAGCCGCTGGTCGTCGGGACGCCCTCGGTGACGAAGACGTCCTTGAGCGCGACCGGCAGCCCGGCCAGCGGGCCCAGCTCCTCCCCGGCGGCTCGGGCGGCGTCGACCTCGCCGGCGCGGGCCAGCGCGGCCTCGCCAGCGACGTGCAGGTAGGCGCCGAGGACGCCGTCCTCCGCGGCGATCCGGTCGAGGTAGGCCTGCGTCAGCTCCACCGAGCTGGTCCCGCCGGCCGCCAGCCGCCGGCCGAGCTCGGCGGCGTCCAGGCTCGTGAGGTCGTCGGTCACCGGGGTGCTCACTCCTCCTCCCCGAGGATCTGCGGCACGCGGAAGCGGTCGTCCTCCGCCGCGGGGGCCTGGGCCAGGACGACGTCGCGCGGCAGGCTCGGGATGACGACGTCCTCGCGGGTGACGTTGGTCAGCGGCACCGCGTGGGTCATCGGGGGGACGTCGCCGACATCGGCCTTCCCGACCTCGGCGACCGCGTCGAGCACCGCCGACAGCTGCCCGGCGAAGTGGTCGAGCTCCTCGTCGGTGAGGGCCAGCCGGGCCAGCCGGGCCAGCTGCGCGACGTCCTCACGCCCGAGTCCGGCGACGTCCTCACGCCCGAGTCCGGCGGCGGTGTCATCGCGCCCGAGTCCGGCGGCGGTGTCATCGCGACCGAGCGCGGCGGACGCCTGCGACTCGGCCGTCTCCTGCGGGGAGGGTGTGCTCATGCTGCGGCGGGACTCTCCTCGGTCGGCGCCCGAGGGCGCTCGTCACCACGTCGGAACCCCGCCACTGTACGTGCCGGGCCTCCCGCGCCGGTCCGCCGGAGGCGGCCCGGGGAGGTGGCTCGACCGCCGGACGGTCGGTGCGAGAAGCTGTCGCCGCCCGCGATCGACGGAGATCGGCCGAACCTCGAACACGGAGGAACCGTGTCCTATCTCCTGCGGCTGATCGTGCCCGACCGCCCCGGCATCCTCGGCGCCGTCGCCACGGCGCTGGGCGAGGCGGGCGTCGACATCGTCTCCGTCGACGTGCTCGAGCGCGGCGGGGAGGTCGCGGTCGACGACATCGTCGTGGACCTGCCCCCCGACCGGCTCCCCGACAGCCTGATCACCGCCGCGCAGCGTGTCCCAGGCGTGCAGGTCGAGTCGCTGCGGCCCTTCGCCGGGCCGCTCGACACCCACCGCGAGCTGGAGCTCCTCGAGGCGCTCTCCCGGGCCGCCGAGGGCACCGCGGTGAAGCTGCTGGCCGCCGAGCTGCCGCGGGTCTTCCACAGCGGCTGGGCCGTCGTCCTCTCCGGGGACGCCGAGGGCCCGTGCGAGGTGCTGGCCGCGTCCGACGCCGCGCCGTCCTTCGACGGGATGACCGTGCCCTGGCTGCCGCTGTCGAGCGCGCAGTTGCTGCCGAGCGAGGCCGCCTGGTTGCCGGAGCGCTGGCGCGAGATGGCCATCGAGATGATGGCCACCCCGTTCGGCAGCCCCCGGACGGCCGTGGTCATCGGCCGCTCCGGAGGGCCGGCGTTCCGCCGCTCCGAGTTGCTGCGGCTGGTCCACCTCGCCGGCATCGCGGCCAGCGTCGCCCACCTGCCTCCGGCGTGACCGTCCTGCGCGATCGCCATCGCCGACCGGGGCCACGTCCTCATCGGCGTCACGGGGTTCTGACCCGTTGACCGGTTCGTCGTCCAGCCGGACGCCGGAGCCGGGGCACCTGCGGGTCACCGTGGAGGGCCGCGCGGACGACGTCCTGCGCTTCCCGGGGGTCACCCTGCGCCCGCTGACGCTGCGCTCGGTCTTCGTCGCGACGCCGGAGGTCGTCGAGTACCAGGTGCGGCAGACCGCGCGCGGAGTCCACGCCGCCGCCGTCGTCGCCGCCGCCCTGGACCGGGCCGGCCTCGCCGACCGGCTGCGGACCGCCCTCGCCGGCGCCGGGCTGCCCGACCCGGTCGTCACCGTGGAGACGGTGACCGCGGTCCCCGTCGATGCCCGCACGGGCAAGGCCAAGCGCTTCCTGTCCCTGGCCCCGGGGACGGCCAGCTGAGGCGGCCGCGCGCCGGGCCCCGCCGGCCCGGCGCGCGGAACTCACTCCGCCGGCGGCTCGCTGCCGTCGCCGACGGTGGCGACCGCGCGGGCCGCGTCGGGTCCCTCCTCCAGCAGCACCCGGAAGCCGTCGTCGTCGAGGATCGGTGCCTTCACCTGCACCGCCTTGTCGTACTTGCTCCCCGGGTCGGCGCCGACGACGACGAAGCCCGTCTTCTTGCTCACCGAGCCGGTCACCTTGCCGCCCCGCTCCTGGATCGCGGCGACCGCCTGGTCGCGGCTGAGGTCCCGCAGCGAGCCGGTGACGACGACGGTGACGCCGGTGAGCGGCCCGGGCCCGGCACCCTCACCCTCGTCGGCCATCCGCACCCCGGCGGCCCGCCACTTCTCGACCACCTCGCGGTGCCAGTCGACGGCGAACCAGTCCCTGACCGACCGGGCGATGGTCGGCCCCACCCCATCGGCCGCGGCGAGCTCCTCCTCGGACGCCTCGGCGATGCGGTCCAGCGAGCGGAAGTCGCGGGCGAGCGCCTGGGCCGCCGTCGGCCCGACGTGCCGGATGGAGAGCGCGACGAGCACCCGCCACAGCGGCACGTCCTTGCGGATCTGCAGGTTGGCGAGCAGCTTCTGCCCGTTGGCGGAGAGGGCGCCGTCCTTCCTGGTGAAGAACGCGGTGCGGCACAGCGCCGCCTCGTCGAGGAAGAACAGGTCGCCCTCGTCCTGGAGCAGGCCGCTCTGCAGCAGCGCGATCGCCGCCTCGTAACCGAGGTTCTCGATGTCGAAGGCACCGCGGCCGGCGACGTGGAACACGCGCTCCCGCAGCTGCGCCGGGCAGGACCGGGCGTTGGGGCAGCGGATGTCGGCGTCGCCCTCCTTCTCCGGGCGGAGTTCCGTGCCGCACTCCGGGCAGTGCGTGGGCATCTCGAACTCGCGCTCGTCGCCGGTGCGCGCGGCGACGACGGGGCCGAGCACCTCGGGGATCACGTCGCCGGCCTTCCGGATGACCACGGTGTCGCCGATCAGCACGCCCTTGCGCCTGACCTCACTGGCGTTGTGCAGCGTCGCCAGCTGCACCGTCGACCCGGCGACCTTCACCGGCTCCATGTACGCGAACGGCGTCACCCGCCCGGTGCGCCCCACGTTGACCCGGATGTCCAGCAGCTTGGTGGTGGCCTCCTCCGGCGGGTACTTGAACGCGATCGCCCACCGCGGCGCCCGCGAGGTCGACCCCAGCCGCCGCTGCAGCGCCACCTGGTCGACCTTGACCACCACGCCGTCGATCTCGTGCTCCACCGAGTGCCGCTGCTCGCGGTAGCGCTCGATGTAGGCCCACACGCCCTCGAGGTCGTCGAGCACCTCGAACCGGTCGCTCACCGGCAGCCCCAGCTCGCGCAGCCGCGTGTATGCCTGCGACTGCCGCTCGGGCGTGAACCCCTCGCGGGCGCCGAGGCCGTGCACGACCAGGCGGAGCGGCCGGGAGGCGGTGACCCGCGGGTCCTTCTGCCGCAGCGAGCCCGCGGCCGCGTTGCGCGGGTTGGCGAACGGCGCCTTGCCCTGCTCCACCATGCCGGCGTTGACGTCGGCGAAGCCGGTGATCGGGAAGTAGATCTCGCCGCGGACCTCGAGCAGCGGCGGAACGTCGTCCCCGGCGAGCTGCTGCGGGACGTCGTCCATCGTGCGCACGTTGGCGGTGACGTCCTCCCCCGTGACGCCGTCCCCCCGGGTGGCCGCGCGCACCAGCCGGCCGCGCTCGTAGACCAGGTCGACCGCGACGCCGTCGACCTTGAGCTCGCAGAGGTAGACAGCGGCCGTGCCGACCTCGCGCTCGACGCGGGCGGCCCACGCGGAGAGCTCGTCGCCGGAGAACGCGTTGTCCAGGCTCTGCATCCGCTCCAGGTGCCGGACCGGGGAGAAGGTCGCGGTGAAGCCGCCGTTGACCTTCTGGCTCGGCGAGTCGGGCGTGACGAGAGCCGGGTGGGCGGCCTCGATCACCTTCAGCTCGCCCATGAGCTCGTCGTACTGGCCGTCGCTGACCAACGGCGCGTCCTGCACGTAGTAGGCGAACGCGTAGCGGTCGAGCTCCTCGGACAGGTCGCGGTGCCGGGTCCGCGCGTCGTCGGGGACCTCGGTGAGGTCCTCCCGCTCGGTCGGGGCCTCGACCTGCGGCTCGTCCAGCTCGGCGTCGGTGGTCACGCCGGAACGGTATCCGGCGGGTCCGACGGTGCACCCGTGGTCACCCGGCCGTGTACGTCACTCGGGCAGCGCCCCGAGCGTGCGAGGGGTGGGGAGGACGCGGTCCTTCTCACTCGGGCAGCAGGTACTTCGCAGCCTCCCGGACGTGGGTCATGGCCCGGCGCGCGTAGCCGGGCGTCGCGCCGGCCAGCCCGCACGACGGGGTGAGCGTGACCGCCTCGTGCAGGTGTTCGGCGGGGAAGCCGAGCTCGCGCCACCAGGCCCGCAGTCGGGACGCCGTCGCCTTCGGAGCGGGCAGCGGGCCGTCGGTGCCGGGGACGACGCCGGGGAACAGGTGGGTGCCGGCCTCCACGGCGGCGCCGAGCGCGTCGAGGTCCTGCACCAGGCCGAGGTCGAAGGAGACGGCGTCCGCTCCGGCGGCGCGGAACAGCGCCAGCGGCGCCCGGTCCGCGCAGCAGTGCACCACCACCGGCCCGGGCAGCGCGCCGACGACGGCGGCGAGCTCCTGCTCCACCACCGGCGCCTCGACGGCGGGCAGCCTGCCGAAACCGCTCGCGGTCGGCAACCCCCCGGCGAGGACGGCGGGCAGCGACGGCTCGTCCAGCTGCACGACCACCTGCGCCCCGGGGACCCGCGCGGCGACGGCGGCGACGTGCGCGGCGATGCCCTCGGCGAGCGACTGCGCCAGGTCGCGGCGGGCTCCGGGGTCGACGACGGCGCGGTCGCCGCGCGTGCGCTCGAGACCGGCGGCCAGCGTCCACGGGCCGGCCGCCTGGACCTTGAACGGGCCGGTGTAGGCCTCGGCGACGTCGTGGAGCGCGTCGAGGTCGCGGGCCAGGAGTTCCTCGGCGCGGCGCTGGTCGATGCCGGACCGAGGCACCAGCCGCCAGCCGGCCGGCGACAGCTCGACGGCGAGGTCCACGAGCAGCGCGGCGCTGCGCCCGACGAGGTCCGCGCCGGGACCTCGGCCGGGCAGCTCGGGCAGGTGCGCGAACTCCGGCAGCTCGCCGGTGACCACCCGCAGCGCCTCGACCGGGTCGGCTCCGGGCAGCGAGCCGACCCCGGTGGCCGGGCCCCACGACGGGCGCGCGGGCTCCTCCGCGCGGGCCTCCGGTGTTCCGGCGAGGTCGGACGGGACGTCGGGATCGGTCGGAGAGACGGGGTCGAGCGGGGCCACGGCGGCGACGGTAGTCCTCGTCAGCGCGGCGTTCAGGCGGTGGCGAGGACCGTGCCCTGGCCGAGGACCAGGTCGCCGCGCTCGGCGTCCGGGGCGTACAGCACCGCCGACTGCCCGGGCGCGACGCCGCGCTGCGCGGTGCCCAACAGCACCCGCAGGCCCCCGTCGTCCCCCGCGGTCACCTCGCACGCGACCGGTGTGCCGTGCGCCCGCAGCTGGACCTCCGCGGGGATCGGCAGCGCCGGTGCGGCGCCCGTCCAAGTCGGCGGGGCGGTGCGGACCTCGGTCACCCCGGCGAGGTCGGCGGTCCCGACGGTCACCGTGCGGCTCACCGGCTCGATGCCGAGCACGTAACGCGGCCGGGAGTCGCCCACGGCGACGCCGAGCCCCCGGCGCTGGCCGACCGTGAAGCCGTAGGCGCCCGTGTGCTCCCCCACCGTCGCGCCGGTGGCGGCGTCCACGACCCGGCCGGGTTGCTCGCCGAGCCGCCGGGCGAGGAAGCCGCGCGTGTCGCCGTCCGGGATGAAGCAGATGTCGTGCGAGTCGGCCTTGGTGGCCACGGCGAACCCGCGCTCGGCGGCGATCTCACGAACCCGCTGCTTGGTCATCGAGCCGAGCGGGAAGACCGCCCCGCCGAGCTGGCCCGCGGTGAGGACGGCGAGCACGTAGGACTGGTCCTTGGCCGCGTCCACCGACCGCCGCAGCTGCCCGCCGGCGAGCCGGGCGTGGTGCCCGGTGACGACGGCGTCGAAGCCGAGCGCCTGCGCCCGGTCCAGCACTGCCGAGAACTTGATCTTCTCGTTGCACCGCAGGCAGGGGTTGGGCGTGCGGCCGGCGGCGTACTCGGCGACGAAGTCCTCGACGACGTCCTCGGTGAACCGCTCGGCGAGGTCCCAGACGTAGAACGGGATGCCCAGCTCGTCGGCGACCCGGCGGGCGTCGTGCGCGTCCTCGACGCTGCAGCACCCCCGGGCGCCGCTGCGCAGGGTCTGCCGGTCCGGCGAGAGCGCGAGGTGGACGCCGGTGACGTCGTGCCCGGCGTCGACGGCCAGCGCGGCGGCGACGGCGGAGTCCACGCCCCCGCTCATCGCGGCGAGCACGCGCATGGTCACCGCCGTCCCATCCCGGCCCGGCGGGCCCGCTCCACGACCGGGCCGATCACGTCGAGGACGGCGTCGACGTCGTCGTCGGTCGAGGTGTGCCCGAGGCTGAACCGCAGCGAGCTGCGCGCCCGGTCGGGATCGGCGCCGGTGGCCAGCAGCACGTGGCTGGGCCGGGCCACGCCCGCGCTGCAGGCCGACCCCGTGGAGCACTCCACCCCCCGGGCGTCGAGCAGCATCAGCAGCGCGTCGCCCTCGGCGCCGGGGAAGGACAGGTGCGCGTTGCCGGGCAGCCGCCCCGGCCCGCCTGCGACGACGTCGTCCAGCGGCGCGCCGTTGAGCTGGGCGTCGGGCACCTGCGCCACCACCCCGGCCACCAGCCGGTCGCGCAGCGAAGCCAGCCGGTCGGCGCGGTCCTCCCGCTCGGTGACGGCGACGGTGGTGGCGACCTGCAGCCCCACGATCGCCGCGACGTCGAGGGTGCCGGAGCGCACGTCGCGCTCCTGGCCGCCGCCGTGCAGCAGCGGCGTGCACTCGGCCTCGCGGCGCAGCAGCAGGACACCGGCGCCCATCGGCCCGCCCAGCTTGTGCCCGGTCATGGTGAGCGCGTCGACACCGCTGGCGGCGAAGTCGACCGGCACCTGCCCGACCGCCTGGACGGCGTCGGTGTGCAGCGGGGCGTCGACGGCGTGCGCGACGTCGGCGAGCGCGGCCAGGTCGCTGACCGTGCCGATCTCGTTGTTGGCCCACATGACGCTGGCCAGGGCGACGTCCTCACCGGAGCCGAGCGCCGCGCGCAGCGCACCGGGCGTGATCCGCCCGGTCGGCTCGACGGGCAGCCAGGTGACGTCGGCGCCGTCGTGCTTGGCCAGCCACTCGACGCTGTCGAGCACCGCGTGGTGCTCGGCGGGGCTGACCACGATCCGCCGGCGGCGGGAGTCGGCGTCGCGCCGGGCCCAGAACAGGCCCTTGACGGCGAGGTTGTCGCTCTCGGTGCCGCCACCGGTGAACAGCACCTCGGACGGGCGGGCGCCCAGCGCCTCGGCCAGCCGTTCGCGGGACTGCTCGGCGACCCGGCGGGCGGCCCGGCCGCTGGCGTGCAGCGAGGAGGCGTTGCCCACCCGCCCCAGCTGGCCGGTCATCGCGGCCAGGACCTCGGACAGCAGCGGCGTCGTGGCCGCGTGGTCGAGGTAGACCGCCTGCGAGCTGCTCATGACGCCGCCAGGGTAGTCCCGGCGCCTGGGACCGCCTCCCGCGGCGGAGCAGCCGCCCGCCCGGCCAGCCGGGCACCCACCAGCGCGAGGGCGGTGCACACGGCGATCGACACGGCCACCGCCACGGGCAGGCCGAGCAGCCCCTCCGTGGCCGCCGCGACGAGGACGCCGGCCAGACCGATGCACAGCGCCGACATGGTGACGTCGGAGATCTGCAGCGCAGCCGAGTCCGCACCCCTGCGGTGCTCGGGTGACTGCTCCAGCAGCAGCACCCCGACGCTGGGCATGCCGAACCCCATGCCCAGGCCGGCGACCGCCCAGGTCAGGTAGGCCGGCCAGCCGCCCGTCCCGGGGAGCGCGGCCAGCACGGTCGCGGCCAGGCCAGCGGCGAGCAGCACGAAGCCGAGGCGCAGCAGCCGTTCCCGCGGCACACCGGGGAAGCGGCCCTGCAGCTGCGAGGCCAGCGCCCAACCCACCGCACCGGCGGTCAGCGGCAGGCCGGCCGCGGTCGGGCTGTAGCCGTGGACGGTGGTCAGCAGCAGCGGGATGAGCGCGTCCATCCCGAAGAACGCCCCGGCCAGGAGTCCGCGGGAGGCGACCACCGCAGGCAGCCCGCGCGCGACGCGGACGGTGCCGCGCGGCAGCAGCGGGCGCAGGCCGGCGAGCAGGGCACCGGCGCCGACGACGGCCACGGGCACCGCCAGGAGGTCCAGTCGCTGCCCGGCGTACTGCAGCGCCGCGATGCCGAGGCCGGCGAGCACCGCCGACCACCGCCGTCCCCGGGCCGCGGGGGGCGGGGAGTCGGGCGCGGTCAGCGACCGGCAGGCCGAGAGCACCAGGAGGGTGCCGAGGACGATCACCGGCAGCAGGCCGAGGAAGACCAGCCGCCAGCTGGCGTGCGTGGTGACCAGCCCGGCCAGGACCGGGCCCACCAGCGCCGGCAGCACCCACGCTGCGGAGATCGCGCCGAACAGCCGGGGCCGCAGCGCGGCGTCGTAGGCCTGGCCCGCGATGACGTAGAGCAGGACCACCATGACGCCGGCCCCGAGCCCCTGCATGGCCCGGCCGGCGACGAACACCGCCATGCCCCCGGACAGCCCGGCGACCAGCAGCCCCGCGGCGAAGGCCGCGACCCCCCAGGGCAGCGCGACCCGCGGACCCCGGCGGTCGCCGGCGTCCCCGCCGACGACCATGCCGACGACCGACGCCACGAGGAAGGCGCTGAACGGCCAGCCGTACCACGCCAGCCCGTCGAGCTCGGCGACGGCCGTGGGCATCGCCGTCCCGACGGCCATGGCCTCGAACGCGATGAAGGTGACGAGCATGAGCAGGCCCGCGGTCGTCCGCCGGTGCGCCTGGTCGAGGATCCCCGGCACCGCGCTCCCGTCCACCTCTGCGCCAACCCGCTCGTCGCCCGGACACTTCCCGGCCGACAGACGCGTCGAGCGCCGGCCCCAACGGGACCGGCGCTCGACATGGCGACCTACTGGAACGGCCTCGCTGCAGGGGCCCGCGCCGAGCGTCAGCGAGGCGTGGGGGGCAGCGAGGTCCTTTATTTGCGGGCGGTGATGGCCTCGGTCGCCTGCGGGACGACGGTGTTGAGGTCGCCGACGACGCCGAAGTCGGCCAGCTCGAAGATCGGGGCCTCGGGGTCCTTGTTGACCGCGACGATGGTCTTGCTGGTCTGCATGCCGGCCCGGTGCTGGATGGCACCGGAGATGCCGACGGCGATGTACAGCTGCGGGCTGACGGTCTTGCCGGTCTGCCCCACCTGGAAGGTGTGCGGGTAGTAGCCGGAGTCGACCGCGGCCCGCGAGGCGCCGACCGCCGCCCCGAGGGAGTCGGCGAGCGCCTCGATGATGGAGAAGTTCTCCGCCGAGGCCACGCCGCGACCGCCGGAGACGACGATCGAGGCCTCGGTGAGCTCCGGGCGGGAGGACTTCTGCTCCACGACCCGGTCGAGCACGCGGGTGGCCCGGGCGGCGTCGGACAGCTGCACCGCCACCTGCTCCTCCTCGGCCGCGCCGGGGGCCGGCTCGGGGGTGACCGAGTTGCCGCGCACCGTGTAGATCGGGGTGCCGACGGTGACCTTGGAGTGCACGATCGTCGCCCCGGCGAACGCGACCTGGGTGGCGGTGCCGTCACCGGCGATCTCGGTGACGTCGGTGAGGAAGCCGCTGCCGGTCTTGATGGCCAGCCGGCCGGCGATCTCCTTGCCCTCCGGAGAGGAGGGGATGACCACCGCGGCGGGGGACTTCTCTGCCACCAGCTGGGCGAGCACCTCGGCCTTGGGGGCGACCAGGAACTGGTCGACCTCCTCGGACTCGGCGACGTAGACCTTCTGCGCGCCGTACTCGGCCAGCTGCGCCTTGGCGGCCGCGGCCGAGCCGGGGGCGCCGACGACGACCGCGGCGGGCTCGCCGAGCGCGCGGGCGGCGGTCAGCGCCTCCAGCGTGGTCTTGCGGACGCCCTCACCGGCGGGGTTGAGCTCGACGAGGACCAGCACCTCTGCCATGACTGTGTCTCCTCCTGCGCTTCGATCCGGGTCAGACGATCTTCTGGACGGCCAGGAAGTCGACCAGCTTCGCCGCACCGTCGCCCTCGTCGTTGACCTTGACACCGGCGCCCTTGGGCGGGCGGCCGGCGAAGTCGAGCACCTGGCTGGTCGCCGTCGCCAGGCCCACGGTGGACGGGTCGACGCCGAGGTCGGCCAGCGATTTCTTCTCCACCGGCTTCTTCTTGGCGGCCATGATCCCCTTGAAGGAGGGATAGCGCGGCTCGTTGATGGTGTCCCAGGTCGACACGATCGCCGGCAGCGGCGCCTCCAGCGCCCAGTAGCCGCCGTCGGTCTGCCGCTCCACCCGGGCCACGCCGCCCTCGACGGTGAGCTTGCGCGCGCCCGACAGCTGCGGGATGCCCAGCCGCTCGGCCAGCAGCGCCGGCATCACCGACAGCTGGCCGTCGGTGGACTCCGCCCCGCACAGCACGATGTCGAAGGACATCTGCTGCAACGCCGCGGCCAGGACCGCGCTCGTCTGCGGGGCGCAGGCGCCGTGCATGGCGTCGTCCACCACGTGCACGGCCCTGTCCGCGCCCATGGACAGGGCCTTGCGGATCGCGTCGGCGGCCGAGTCCGGCCCGACGGTGAGCACGGTGACCTCGCCGCCGTGGGCCTCCTTGAGGACGAGGGCCTCCTCGATGGCGTACTCGTCGATCTCGTTGACGACGTTGTCCGCGCTCCCCCGGGCGACGGTGTTGTCCGCCGGGTCCAGGTTGCGCTCGCTCCCGGAATCGGGCACCTGCTTGACCAGAACGACGATGTCCATCGTCAACCAACCTCCGCGCGGCTAGGGGCGCGGGCCATCGCCCGCCTGCTCCGATGGTCGAGGTTACCGCCGGGTAACGGGGCGCCCGCCGGGGGTCCGGGTGACCTGGGTCACCCGGACCGTGCCGCCCTCAGCGCCCGGTGAAGGTGGCCTTGCCCGGCCCGTTCTCGAGGAACGAGCGCATGCCGGTCGCCTGGTCCTCGGTGTCGAACAGCTCGGCGAACAGCCGGCTCTCCAGGGTCAGGCCCTCGCGCAGCGGCCGGTCCAGCCCCTCGTCGATGGCCTTCTTGGCGGCGGCCAGCGCCAGCGGCGGGCCGGCCGCGAACTTGCGGGCCATGGCGACGGCGGTCTCGTACACCTCGGCGTCGGGGACGACGGCGTCGGCCAGCCCGATCTCCAGGGCCTCCTCGGCGCCGACGTGCCGGCCGGTGAAGACGAGGTCCTTGGCCTTGGCCGGGCCCACCAGGCGGGCCAGCCGCTGGGTGCCGCCGGCACCGGGGATGACGCCGAGCAGGATCTCCGGCTGGCCGACCTTCGCGCCCGCTCCCATGACGCGGAAGTCGGCGCACAGGGCCAGCTCGTAGCCGCCGCCGAGGGCGTAGCCGGTGATGGCCGCGATGACCGGCTTGGGGATCTCCTGCACCGCCGTGAAGGAGTTCGTGAGTTCCTGGCCCCAGGCCACCATGCTGCGGCCGTCGAGCCGGGACATCGCCTTGATGTCGGCGCCGGCGGCGAAGACGCGCTCCCCGCCGTAGACGACGACGGCCCGCACGTCCTCGCGGTTGCCGGCCTCCAGTGCCGCAGCGCGCACCTCCATGTGCAGCTGCTCGTCGATCGCGTTCATCTTCGGCCGGTCGAGGCGGATGGTCCCCACCCCGTCCTCGACCTGCAGCGTCACGAACTCCGGCTCTGCCACGGGACCTCCTGGCGGTGGACGACGTCGTCGTCGGCACCCTAACCAGCCGGCCACCGCGGGTGTGGCCGGCCCGGGCACCGCAAGCCCCGTCCCGCGACCCGCGACCCCGCGACCCGCGCCGAGCCTGCGAGGTGTGGGGGGAAGGGTGGTCCTCCTTCAGGGGACGGCGACCGGCGGCAGACGGTGCAGCCGGCTGTCCTCCGGGATGACGCGGTCGGGCGCGACGACGAGCTCGGCGGTCCCGCGGGCGGCCTCGAGGGCGCCGACCAGGTCGCCGCACTGCTGCGTCGACGGCACGCGGTAGCCGGGCCCGCTGACCACCCACACGGCCGACCCGTCGCCGGCCCGCTGGAGCACGTCGGCCGCGACGGCCGCCGACGGCGTGCTCTCCATGCGGGCCTCGTAGTCGGTCCAATCGACCCGGTCGGCCGGGCCCAGGTCGGGGAAGGCGACGAGGTCGAGGCCCCGCTCCGGAGGCACCAGCCGGGTCACCGCCGGCCCGAGCTGGTCGGGGCAGAAGACGACGACGTCGCCGGGGGCCGCGTCGGCCAGGGCCCGGGCCACCTCACCCGCCTGTGTGCGGGGCTCCGCCACCTCGGGCAGCTCGGTGGCCAGGCCCAGGCCGGCGACGGCCACCAGCACGGCGGCGCGGACGCCGGTCCCCGGCAGGGCGGCCACGCCCAGGGCGGCCAGCGCCAGGAAGGCGGACACCGCGACGCTGGTGTAGCGGTCGTGGACCGCGGTGCCCGTCAGCCGGCTGACCTCGCCGGCCACCAGCAGCACGCCCAGCGACAGGGCCAGTAGCACCAGGCGCGAGCGGCGCGGCTGCAGGGACAGCACCACGGTGCGCTCGCCGGCGCGCCGCGTGGCGGCCGCGGCGAGCAGCCCGACGGCGGCGAGCAGCAGCAGCGTCGTCCCGAGGACGTGGGCGCGCACCTGGCCCCCGCCCTGCCACGCCTCCAGCGCGAGGGGCAGCGCGGCGTAGCCGGGCGGTACTGCCCACGGCGTCCCCGTGTGGGCGAGCTGGACGAGGAACGACAGCAGCCAGGGGCTGTACAGCAGCCCGCCCACAGCCAGCCCGGCGAGCACGCGCAGCGCCGGACCGCGGCGAAAGGGCAGCGCCGCGAGCGCGAGCACCCCGGTGACCGCGACGACGTGAAAGGCCCAGACGTGGGTGAGCAGCAGGGCGCCGGTGACCGCGCCGAAGCCGAGTACCGGCCCGGCGCCGGGCCGGCGCACAGCCGCGGCGCCCGCGCCGACGCCGAGCACGGTCAGCAGCACCATGAGCGCGTACATCCGCGCCTCGCTGGCGTAGCGGATCAGGAAGGGCGAGGTCGCCAGCAGCACGATCAGCGCGGCTGCCGAGCGGCGGCCGGCCAGCCGGCGGGCGAGGTGCCACGCCAGCGGCAGCGTCAGGACGCTGATGACCGCCGACAGGGCGCGCACGGCGGTGGCGCTCGTGCCGAACAGCGCCGTCCAGCCGTGCAGGAGCAGGTAGTACAGCGGCGGCGAGCCGTCCTGCTCCAGGGCATCGAGGAGCTCCGGCAGCGGCAGGCGGGCGATCGCGACGCTCTGCGCCTCGTCGAGCCAGAGCTCCGGCGGCGCGACGAAGCGGGCGACCACCCCGACGGCGACCAGGCCGGCGAGCAGGACCGCCAGGACGACGACCGGCCACGGCCGGCCGGGGCGCTCGCCGAGGCGGGTCCACGGACTCGGGCGCCGGGCCGGGCGGACCGGAGCCGGGGCGGTGGGAGCGGCCTGCGTGCCGCCGAGCCTAGGCAGCACGCGTACGGCGGCGGGACGGCTGACCGGGGGCTCCGGACGCGGCGGACCCCGGGTGCCCCGCTCCGACGTCGACGGTGGAGCCGGTCCCCGGCACTGGCCTGCGCACGCGTCCTCCGTAGCTCTCCCGGCGTCCCCGGTCCTGGGGACACCGCGCCGGTCGGTGTGAGACGACGGGACGGGAGTACCCCGGTGCTCCTGGAGCGGAACCCGGGGTCAGCCCGTCGGGGCGGCCGCGCTGCCACCGCCCGCAGTGTGACCAGGCGCCGCGCCGGCGCGCCACAGCACCCCGAGGCCGGTCGGCGAGGTCGCCACCTCTGTGTAGTGGGCCGACAGCTCTGCGGTGACGGCCCGGGTGCGGTCGTGCCGCCGCACCCCGGCGTCCGCCCGGTCCAGACCCAGCACCACCACGGCGTCGAGGTCGCCCCGCACCGCGGCCAGGTCGACCGCCGGCGGGACGCGCTCGAGCCCGCCCAGCAGCGGGTCGGTGTCCAGCCGCTCGCGCAGGTGCGACGGCCCGGCGAAGCGCACCTGGAAGTAGTCGTGCACCGCCTCGTAGTGGCCGACGTCGACCCCTCCGGCGCGGACCGCCAGCCGGCTCGACTCGTGGCGCAGCGGGTCAGGGGACCCCGTCGCGGGCCAGACCACCGACCGGTCGTACTGCAGGACCGCGATCGTCGAGCCGGGCGGGATCCGGTCGGCCAGCGCCAGCAGCTCGGCCACCTCGTCGGCGGCGGCCGACTGGGCGGGCAGCCGGGCGACCGCGGCGGCCGAGGCGGCGGCGACCAGGACCATGGTCGCTGCGGCGCCGACGCGCGGCCCCGGGGCGCGGGTGGCCACCCACAGCACCACCAGCAGCGGCGGGAACCAGGCCAGCCGGGCGGCGAGGAAGCCGAAGTCCGCGCCCAGCCGGTCCGGCGTCAGCCAGTAGGCCGCCGTGGCGCCGACGAGCAGCAGCCCGAGCCCGAGCCGTTCCGGTCCTGGCCCGGGGTCCTCCGGACGGGCCCGCCGCAGCGCCGCGACGGCGAGGACGGCGAGCACGACCACGGTGAGCAGCGCCGGCAGCCGCTCGTCGCCCCAGCCGGTGACGAACGGCCGCAGCCCGGTGACGAGCTCCTGGAGCCGCTGGGTCGACGGCACGACCTCGCCCTCGGCCGGCGGGCCCTCCCCCGTGGCCAGGTAGCGGGCGGTCAGCGCCGCGGACGGCGGGACGGCCAGCAGCACCGGTAGGGCGTGCCGCCCGACGGCCGCGGCCACCGGCTGCCCGCCGCGGACCGCCGCGGCGGCACGGACCCCCGCCAGCGTCAGCGTGCTGCCGGCCGCGAACGCCCACGGCAGCAGGTGCGCGCTCCAGGTCAGCACCAGCAACCCGGCCAGGCCCGCCGCCGCAGCGACCGGCCACCGGTCCCGGCGGCGCAGCACCACCGCGAGGACCAGCAGCGCCCCGATCACCCCGAGCACGAAGTTGTAGAAGCCGTAGGCCACCAGGTTGCTGCCCGCGAGGGGCAGCGCCGCCGCGGCGAGCCACCAGGCCCGGCGGTCGAGGGCGTGCACCACCCGGGCCGTGGCGCCGACCAGCCCGAGGACCAGCCCGGCGACCAGGAGCCGCTCCGCGCCGTCCGGCCCGGCGAGCGGCAGCAACCCGGCCAGCAGCAGCGTGGTCAGCATGTTGGGCACCGGCGTCAGGTCGATGCGGTAGTGCTCGGCCAGCACGGCGCCGGTCCCGTCGTCGTCCCCCACGTTCAGCAGCACCCAGGCACCGGCCACGTGCGCCGGGCCGTCCTGGCTGAGCACCGTGGGGAACAGCAGCAGCGGCAGCAACTGGACGACGACCCCGAGCCCCAGGGCCACCCCCGCCACGACCGCCGCGGGCGGGGGACGGCGGCGCGGACGGACCGACGCGGCCCCGCTCTGAGCTCGCGAGGTGGCCCCCTGCAGGGTCCCGTCGCGAGCGTGCGAGTGGCGGGGGGCAGGGGGTCCTTCGACCTTCATCAGGCAGCCCGGCGGGCGGTCCAGCGCCCGTCGTCGCGCTGCACCTGCAGCGCCAGCCCGAAGGTCTCCGACAGCGCCTCCTGGGTGACCACCTCCTCCAGCGGCCCGGCCGTCACGACCGCTCCCCCGCGCAGCAGCAGCGCGTGGGTGTAGCCGGGCGGGATCTCCTCGACGTGATGGGTGACCAGCACCTGCGCCGGGGCGAAGCGGTACCGGGCGAGGTCGGTCAGCCGGCTGACGAGGTCCTCCCGGCCGCCGAGGTCCAGGCCCGCGCCCGGCTCGTCGAGCAGCAGCAGCTCCGGGTCGGGCATCAGCGCACGGGCGATCTGCACCCGCTTGCGCTCCCCCTCGCTGAGCGTCCCGAAGGGGCGGTGCGCCATCGGGGTCACGCCCCACTGCTGCATCAGCATCGCCGCCCGGGTGAGGTCGTGGACGTCGTAGCGCTCCCGCCAGCGGCCGAGGACCGCGTACCCGGCGGAGAGGACGACGTCGCCGGTGCGCTCGCCAGGCTCGATGCGCTGGGCCAGCGCGGCACTGGTCAGCCCGATCCGCGGCCGCAGCTCGAAGACGTCGACCGCGCCGAGGGTCTCCCCGAGTAGCGCGACCTCGCCGCGGGTGGGGTGCATCTGCGCCGCGGCCAGTTGCAGCAGCGTCGTCTTGCCCGCCCCGTTGGGTCCGAGGACCACCCAGCGCTGGTCGGCCTCGACCGTCCAGTCGACCCCCCGCAGCAGGTGCGTCTCCCCGCGCACGACGTCCACACCCTGCATCTCGACGACCGGATCGCTCGACACCACCCCATCCAACCAACCCGCACCGGGTCCCGCGCCGCTGCGGCCCGGAGCCGGGCGGGGCTGACAGGATCGCCGACGTGCGCAGTCCGGACGAGTACGAGGTGTGGCCCGGCCGATCTGCCCCGCTGGGCGCCCACTGGGACGGCACCGGCACCAACTTCGCGCTGTGGTCGGCCGGCGCGCACGCGGTCGACCTGTGCCTGTTCGACGAGGACGGCACCGAGCACCGCCACCGGCTGCGGGAGAACACCCACCAGGTGTGGCACGGCCGGCTGCCCGGCACCGGTCCCGGCCAGCGCTACGGCTACCGCGTGCACGGCGGCTGGGACCTCGGCTCCGGGCAGCGGTACAACCCGGCCAAGCTGCTGCTGGACCCCTACGCCCGCGCGGTCGACGGCGAGCAGTCGCTGCACCCGGCGCTGTTCGGCTTCCGGTACGAGGGCGGCGAGGGCCCCGACCCGCGCGACTCCGCGCCGTACGTGCCGCGCGGGGTCGTCGTCCGCGACTCCTTCCCGTGGGACGGCGACCGATCCCCCGCCACCCCCTGGTCGGACACGGTCATCTACGAGGTGCACGTCAAGGGCGCGACGATCCGCCACCCCGACGTCCCGCCGGCGCTGCGCGGGACCTACGCCGGGCTGGCCCACCCCGCGTTCGTCGAGCACCTGCAGTCCCTCGGCGTGACCGCCGTCGAGCTGCTGCCGGTGCACCAGTTCGTCAGCGAGCCGCACTTGCCCCGCCGCGGGCTGACCAACTACTGGGGCTACAACACGCTGGGCTACTTCGCACCGCACGCGGCCTACAGCTCCGCGGGCACGGCCGGGCAGCAGGTCACCGAGTTCAAGGCGATGGTGAAGACGCTGCACGCCGCGGGCATCGAGGTCGTGCTCGACGTCGTCTACAACCACACCGCCGAGGGCGACCACACCGGCCCGACGCTGTCGTTCAAGGGCATCGACAACGGCGGCTACTACCGGCTGCGCGAGGGCGACCCGTCGCGCTACCAGGACTACACCGGCTGCGGGAACACCCTCGACGTCCGCCGTCCCCAGGTGCTGGCGCTGCTCATGGACTCGCTGCGCTACTGGGTCACCGAGATGCACGTCGACGGCTTCCGGTTCGACCTGGCCGCGGCGCTGGCCCGCTCGCTGCACGACGTCGACCGGCTCTCGGCGTTCTTCGACGTCGTCCACCAGGACCCGGTGGTCAGCCAGGTCAAGCTCATCGCCGAGCCGTGGGACGTCGGTCCCGGTGGCTACCAGGTGGGCAACTTCCCGCCGCTGTGGACCGAGTGGAACGGCCGCTACCGCGACACCGTCCGCGACGTCTGGTCCGGCGCCCGCGTCGGGGTGCGCGACCTGGCCTATCGGCTGACCGGCTCCTCGGACCTCTACCGCTCCGACGGACGGCGGCCCTTCGCCAGCGTCAACTTCGTGACCGCGCACGACGGCTTCCCCCTCGCCGACCTGGTCACCTACGAGCACAAGCGCAACGAGGCCAACGGCGAGGACAACCGGGACGGCGAGAGCCACAACCGGAACTGGAACTGCGGCGTCGAGGGCCCCACCGACGACCCGGAGGTGAACGAGCTCCGCCGCCGGCAGGTGCGCAACCACCTGGCCACGCTGCTGCTGTCCACCGGCGTCCCGATGCTCACCGCCGGCGACGAACTCGGCCGCACCCAGGGCGGCAACAACAACGCCTACTGCCAGGACAACGAGATCTCCTGGCTGGACTGGACCGAGGTCGACGAGGACCTGCGGACCTTCGTCGCCCGCCTGCTGCGGCTGCGCCGGGAGTCGCCGGTGCTGCGGCAGGAGGCGTTCTTCGAGGGCCACGAGCTCGCCGACACCGGCGGCACCCGGGACCTGGCCTGGTTCGCCCCCGGCGGGGCGCAGCTGGACACCGGCGACTGGTTCGACAACGACCTGCAGACGGTGGGGATGTACCTCGACGGCCGCGGGATCCGGCACCGCGACCAGCGCGGCCGGCCGGTGCAGGACGACTCCTACCTGGTGCAGCTGCACGCCGGCGCGGAGCCGGTCACCGTGCACCTGCCCGGCGCCCCGTGGGCCGACGGCTACGAGTTCGCCGCCTCGACGGAGTGGGCCACCGGCGCGCCGCCGCGGCCGACCGTGGTCGCGCCCGGCCCGATCGAGGTGCCGGCGCGCTGCGTGTGGCTGCTGCGGGTCCTGCGCCGGCCCTGACCCCGCGGTCCGGCGCCGCCTGCTCTGCCGGGGTTCCTCGCGTCGTGCGGGTGCGGCAGCGCCGGCAGCGCGCGAGGAACGCCGGCAGTGGTGCGCCCGCCCGGCCCTCGCGCCGTTCCTGTCGCTCCCGCGCTGCTGCGACGGCGCGAGGGCGGGCAGAACAGCGCGGGAGTGCACCCACCCGAGACCTCGAGAGCCCCGGTCCGCACGGACCGGGGCTCTCGTGCCGGCCCCCTGCAGGGTCCCGCCGGCCCCGTCCCGGGTCCCGCCCCGAGCCTGCGAGGGGTGGGGAGGACGGGGTCCTTCGTCAGTCGGGCTGCTGCTCGAAGGTGATGACCGTCCAGCCGAGCAGCAGGCGGTCGCCGTCGGAGAGCGGGTGGGCGACGCCGGGCTCCAGCTGCGTCCACTCGGTGGCCTCGGGGCCGGCGACGTGGGTGCCGTTGAGCGAGCCGAGGTCGACCAGCGACACCTCGCGGCCGCTGCGCTGGATCGCGGCGTGCGCGGAGGACAGCACGTTCTGGGTGTCGGCGATCGGCACCGGCCGCGCCGAGCCCGCGGTGACCAGCTCGTGGTTGTCCGGACGGCGGCCGAGCACCAGGTCCTCGTCGACGGTCACGACCAGACCGTCGTCGAAGCGCAGCACCGGGGCCGGCGCTGCGTCGGGCTTCCAGAAGGCGGTCGCCTCGCCCTCGTCCTCGTGCTGCCGGGACGGGGCGGCCGTCGCGCCGAAGCCCGAGGAGCCCGCGCTGCCGAAGCCGGCGTCGGAGCCGGCGGGAGACGACGACGCGGCCTGCGGGGCGGCGGCCGACGAGGGGTGGGCCACCGCGGCCAGCTGCAGCATCGCGCCCGAGCCGGGCACGGTGCCCTCGACCAGGTCGTAGGCCACGCCCGGCGGCATGCTCGGCACCGGCTGGCCGGGACCGACGTAGAGCGTCTGCCCCAGCTGGAAGCCGCTGGCGAGGGTGCAGCCGTCGACCGAGGAGCCCGACACCGGGACGCCGTCCACGGCGGGCTGGCCCTTGCCGCACCACAGCGCGACGCCGGTGCCCGAGCCGCCCGCGGTGTCGACGAGGACCAGTGCGAAGGACACCGCGCCACCGCCGAGCGGAGCGACCTGACCGGCGACCGCGCCGAGCACGCGCTCCGCGCCGGGGCCGGCCACCCCCAGGCAGGCGTGCAGCGCAGCGACCAGGGCCGGCGAGCCGGGGGCGTCGACCCACAGCAGGCCGCCTCCGCGTCGGGCGACGACGGAGTCGCCTGGCAGGACTTCACAGCGGTCGGGCATGGCGTCCAGCCTAGTTGCGACTCACCCGGCTGGGTGATCGGTCCTCCCCGCCACGCCGATCTCGCCCGGGTGGGCGAGACCGGTGCGACCGGCGGGGCAGGTGTGTCACCCGTGAGCGAGGGCCTCCCTGCCCCGAGTGCTCGCAGGCTCGCAGCGGGACCCTGCAGGGAGGCCGTTCAGGCGCTCGCGACGACCCCGAGCTCGGCCGGGTCGGCCAGGTGCTCCGAGTGCGGCAGCACGCGCACCGTGTACCCGAAGGCGCCGGTGCGCTCCAGCGGCAGCGTGGCGCTGAACCAGTGTCGCGACCCCTCGGTGTGCTCGTGCCGCATCGGCAGCGTGGTGACCTCGTGCAGGCCGTCGGCGTCGTCCACCCGCCCGTAGGCCGCCTGCACCTCGACGTCGGACGGCGTGAGGCCCGGCAGCTCCACCTCGGCGCGCAGTGCCAGCGTCGAGCCGATCTCCGGGGTGTCGCCGGCGCCGGTCGCCTCCACGTGGGCGACCCGCACGGTGCTCCAGCGGTCGAGCAGCCGGGCGCGCCACCCGGCCTCGCTGCGGGCCGGCGCGTAGCCGCCCTCGGCCATCGTCCGGGCCGAGCGGGCCGCGGGCACGTACAGCTCCTGCACGTAGTCGCGCACCATCCGGGTGGCCTGCACCCTGGGGCCGGTCTCGCGCAGCGTGTGCCGCACCATCTCGACCCACCGGGTGGGGACGCCGTCGCGGTCGGTCTCGTAGAAGCGCGGCAGCACCTGGTTGCCGAGCAGGTCGTAGATGGCCCGCGCCTCGATGTCGTCGCGACGCTCGGGGTCGGCCACGCCGTCGGCGGTCGGGATGGCCCAGCCGTTCTGGCCGTCGAACCACTCGTCCCACCAGCCGTCGCGGATGGAGAGGTTCAGCCCGCCGTTGAGCGCGGCCTTCATGCCCGAGGTGCCGCACGCCTCCAGCGGGCGCAGCGGGTTGTTCAGCCAGACGTCGCAGCCCCAGTAGAGGTAGCGGGCCATGCCGATGTCGTATCCGGGCAGGAAGGCGATCCGGTGCCGGATCTCGGGGTCGTCGGCGAACTTCACCATCTGCTGGATCAGCTGCTTGCCGCCGTCGTCGGCCGGGTGGCTCTTGCCGGCGATGACCAGCTGCACCGGTCGTTCGGGGTCCAGCAGCAGCGCGCGCAGCCGCTCGGGGTCGCGCAGCATCAGGGTCAGCCGCTTGTACGACGGCACCCGGCGGGCGAAGCCGATGGTGAGGACGTCGGGGTCGAACGCGCTGTCGGTCCAGCCCACCTCCGACTCCGCGGCGCCCCGCGAGAGCGCGGTGTCGCGCAGCCGCCGGCGCACCTCCTCCACCAGCCGGCCGCGCAGCATCCGGCGGGTGCTCCACAGCTCACCGGCCGGGATCCGGTCCACGCCGTCGAAGTGCACCGGCCCCTGGACGTCGACCGGATCGCCCTGGCTGGTGACCTGGGTGCCCATCTCGACCAGCTCCCGCGCGGTCCAGGTGGGGGCGTGCACGCCGTTGGTGATCGAGCTGATCGGCACGTCGCCCTCGTCGAAGCCCGGCCACAGGCCGCGGAACATCGACCGGCTGACGTGCCCGTGCAGCCGGCTGACGCCGTTGGCGCGCTGGCCCAGCCGCAGGCCCATGTACGCCATGTTGAACTTCGCCGGGTCCTCCTCGGCGCCCAGCGGGATGAGGTGGTCCAGCGGGACGCCGAAGCCGGCGAAGTAGCGCTCGATCAGCGCCCGCGGGAAGCGGTCGATGCCGGCCGGCACCGGCGTGTGCGTCGTGAACACCGTGCCGGCGCGCACCGCCTGCAGCGCCTCGGAGAAGGACAGCCCGTGCGACTCGGTGAGCTCACGGATCCGCTCGATCCCGAGGAAGCCCGCGTGCCCCTCGTTGGCGTGGTAGACCTCCGGCGCCGGCGTCCCGGTCAGCTGGCAGTACGCCCGCAGCGCCCGGACGCCACCGATGCCCAGCAGCATCTCCTGCCGCAGCCGGTGGTCCTCGTCGCCGCCGTAGAGCCGGTCGGTGACGCCGCGCTCGGCCGGCGCGTTCTCCTCGATGTCGCTGTCGAGCAGCAGCAGCGAGACCCGGCCGACCTGGGCCCGCCAGACGTGCGCGAAGAGCGTGCGGCCCTCGGGCAGGGGGACGCTGATGACGACGGCGGTGCCGTCGGGCTGGCGCAGCAGCTTCAGCGGCAGGCCGTGCGGGTCCAGCGAGGGGTAGTGCTCGAGCTGCCAGCCGTCGGCCGACAGCCCCTGCTCGAAGTAGCCGGCCCGGTAGAGCAGCCCCACGCCGACCAGCGGGACGCCCAGGTCGGAGGCGGCCTTGAGGTGGTCGCCGGCGAGGATGCCCAGGCCGCCGGAGTACTGCGGCAGCACCTCGGTGATGCCGAACTCTGCGGAGAAGTAGGCGACCGTGGCCGGCGCCCCCTCCCCCAGCGACTGGTACCAGTGCGGCGCGGACAGGTACTCCTCGAGGTCGTCGACGACGTCCTGCAGCCGGCGCACGAACCGGCGGTCGCGCGCCAGCGTGGCCAGCCGCTCGGCCGACACCTCGCCGAGCACCTGCACCGGGTCACCGTTGCAGGTCCGCCACAGCTCCGGGTCGAGGGCCTCGAAGAGGTCACGGGTCTCGGGGTGCCAGGACCAGCGGAGGTTGGTCACCAGCTGGGACAGCGGCATCAGCTCCTCGGGGAGGGATGCCCGGACGGTGAACCGACGGAGTGCGCGCACGGGGCGAGACTAGCGACGGTCACTGGGGCCGCCGGAGCGGTGCAGCGCCCCACGCGCCAGGATGGGCCATGGCCAGTCGACGCCCCGGTCACCCCTCCGTCCCGCCCGTCCCGCAGCACGAACGGCACGCCTCGGCGGCCGATGTGCTCACCCGACACGCCCTCGATAGCGTGGACCGGATGACTGGCCGCGCTGACCTCCGCCTCGGCATCACCGATGTCGCCCCCGTCGTGTCCTGCGGCGCGTTCTCCGCCCGCGCCGTGGTCGGTGAGCACCTGCCCATCACCGCCACGGTCTTCCGCGAGGGCCACGACGCCGTCGCGGCCAATGTCGTCTGGACCCCGCCCACGGAGGCAGGCGGCGGTCCCACTCGGACGCCGCCCGGTGGGGACGGCGCCGCGCAGCCGTTCCACCGGATGGAGCGCTTCGGGGACCAGCCGGACCGCTGGCTGACCACCGTCGTCCCCGACCGCGAGGGCCGGTGGACCTACCGGGTCGAGGCATGGAGCGACCCGCTGGCGACCTGGCACCACGCGGTCGAGGTGAAGATGGCGGCCGGCCAGGGTCCCGAGGAGCTCGCCAACGACCTGGAGGAGGGTGCCCGGCTGCTCGACCGGGTGGCCGCGGAGGCCGACGGCGACTGGAAGGAGCGGGTGACCGACGCGGCCGCGGCGCTGCGGGACACCTCCCGCGAGCTGCCCGCCCGGGTCGCCCCCGCCCTGGCCGAGGCGCTGCAGCACCACCTGCACGACCACCCGGTGCGCGAGCTGGTCACGCCGGGCCCGGAGTACGAGGTGTGGGTCGACCGCCCGCGCGCGCTGTTCGGCTCCTGGTACGAGTTCTTCCCCCGCTCCACCGGTCCGGTGGTCGACGGGCAGGCCACCCACGGCACCTTCGCGACCTCCGCCGAGCGGCTGCCCGCCGTCGCCGACATGGGTTTCGACGTCGTCTACCTGCCGCCGATCCACCCGATCGGCGCGGTCAACCGCAAGGGCCCGAACTCCGCGCAGTACCCCGGCGGCAACCCCCACGAGATCGGCCCCGACGACCCAGGCTCGCCGTGGGCCATCGGCAGCGCCGAGGGCGGGCACGACGCCGTCCACCCGCAGCTGGGCACCATGGACGACTTCAGGGCCTTCGTCGCGCGAACCCGCGAGCTGGGCATGGAGGTCGCGCTGGACTTCGCGCTGCAGGCCGCGCCCGACCACCCCTGGGTGGAGGCGCACCCGGAGTGGTTCACCACCAAGCCCGACGGGACCATCGCCTACGCGGAGAACCCGCCGAAGAAGTACCAGGACATCTACCCGATCAACTTCGACAACGACCCCGAGGGCATCTACGCCGAGTGCCTGCGGGTGATCCGGGTGTGGATCGACGCCGGGGTGCGGATCTTCCGCGTCGACAACCCGCACACCAAGCCCCTGAACTTCTGGCACTGGCTGATCTGGACGGTCAAGGAGACCGACCCCGACGTGCTCTTCCTCGCCGAGGCCTTCACCCGGCCGGCGATGATGCACCAGCTCGCCCGCATCGGGTACACGCAGTCCTACACGTACTTCACGTGGCGGACCGCGCGCGGCGAGCTCGAGGACTACGGCAGCGAGCTGGCCGCCAACTGCCACTACATGCGGCCGAACTTCTTCGTGAACACCCCGGACATCCTGCACGCGTCGCTGCAGCTGGGCGGCCCGCCGATGTTCAAGATCCGCGCCGTCCTGGCGGCGATGATGAGCCCGACGTGGGGGGTCTACTCCGGCTTCGAGCTCTTCGAGCACGTCGCGGTGCGCCCCGGCAGCGAGGAGTACCTCGACAGCGAGAAGTACCAGCTGCGGCCACGCGACTGGGCCGCCGCCGAGTCCTCCGGGCGCAGTCTCGTCCCCTACCTGCGCCGGCTCAACGAGATCCGCCGCGCCCACCCGGCGCTGCAGCAGCTGCGCACGCTGCGGTTCCACTCGGTGGACAACCCGAACCTCATCTGCTTCTCCAAGACCGACCCCGGCTCGCAGGACGCCGTCCTCGTCGTCGTGGCCCTCGACAGCCACAACACCCAGATCGGGACGACGTCCCTGAACCTGCCGGCGCTGGGCCTGGATTGGTACGAGCGGTTCACCGTCACCGACGAGCTGACCGGCAACAGCTGGGACTGGGGCCAGTTCAACTACGTCGAGCTCGACCCCTACCGGGAGCCGGCGCACGTCTTCTCCCTCACCCACCACCGGCAGGTCCAGGTACCGCCGCCGGTGGCCTGAACACCCCCTCCCCCGCTCCCCCCTGCAGAACCGAGGGCGACTTCCTGCGATGACCGTTCCCGACTCCGACCTCTCCGCCGGCCGTCCCGAGACGGCGCCGTCGGCGCTGCCGGCACCCGGCACCGACCCCGAGTGGTACAAGCGCGCACTCTTCTACGAGGTGCTGGTCCGCGGCTTCGCCGACAGCAACGCCGACGGCGTCGGCGACCTGCGCGGCATGATCGACAAGCTGGACTACCTGCAGTGGCTCGGCGTCGACTGCCTGTGGCTGCCGCCGTTCTTCGCCTCCCCACTGCGGGACGGCGGCTACGACGTCAGCGACTACACCGCGGTGCTGCCCGAGTTCGGCGACATCGAGGACTTCACCGAGTTCCTCGCCGCCGCCCACGCCCGCGGCATCCGCGTGATCATCGACTTCGTCATGAACCACACCTCGGACCAGCACCCCTGGTTCCAGGCCAGCCGCAGCGACCCCGGGGGCCCCTACGGCGACTTCTACGTGTGGAGCGACGACGACACCCGCTACGCCGACGCGCGGATCATCTTCGTCGACACCGAGAGCTCGAACTGGACCTTCGACCCGGTGCGCAAGCAGTACTTCTGGCACCGGTTCTTCTCCCACCAGCCCGACCTCAACTTCGAGAACCCGCGGGTGATCGAGGCGATCCTGGACGCCCTGCGGTTCTGGCTGGACCTGGGCATCGACGGTTTCCGGCTGGATGCCGTGCCCTACCTGATCGAGGAGGAGGGCACCAACTGCGAGAACCTGCCGGGGACCCACGAGATCCTCAAGCAGGTCCGCAAGGTCGTCGAGGCCGACTACCCCGACCGGGTGCTGCTGTGCGAGGCCAACCAGTGGCCGGCCGACGTCGTCGAGTACTTCGGCGAGGACGGCGACGAGTGCCAGATGGCCTTCCACTTCCCGGTGATGCCGCGCCTGTTCATGGCCGTCCGACGGGAGCAGCGGTTCCCCATCTCGGAGATCATGGCCCAGACGCCGGCCATCCCGGACAACTGCCAGTGGGGCATCTTCCTGCGCAACCACGACGAGCTGACCCTCGAGATGGTCACCGACGAGGAGCGCGACTACATGTGGGCGGAGTACGCCAAGGACCCCCGCATGAAGGCCAACATCGGCATCCGCCGCCGGTTGGCGCCGCTGCTGGACAACGACATGGACACCCTCGAGCTGTTCAACGCGCTGCTGCTCTCGCTGCCCGGCTCGCCGGTCCTCTACTACGGCGACGAGATCGCCATGGGCGACAACATCTGGCTCGGTGACCGCGACGGCGTCCGCACCCCGATGCAGTGGACGCCGGACCGCAACGGCGGCTTCTCCACCGCCGACCCGCAGCGGATGAACCTGCCGCTGAACCAGGACCCGGTCTACGGCTACCAGGTCACCAACGTCGAGTCGCAGCTGCGCAACACCAACTCGATGCTGCACTGGCTGCGGCAGATGATCCACGTGCGCAAGCAGCACCCCACCTTCGGTCGGGGCACCTTCGCCGAGATCGGCTCGCGCAACCCGACGGTGCTGTCCTTCGTCCGCGAGTTCGGCGACGACGTGGTGCTCTGCGTCAACAACCTCTCCCGGTTCCCGCAACCGGTGGAGCTGGACCTGCGCCGCTTCGAGGGCTACACGCCCATCGAGCTGACCGGCCGGGTGGAGTTCCCGCAGATCGGCGTCCTGCCCTACATGCTCACCCTGTCCGGCCACGGCTTCTACTGGTTCGAGCTGGCCAAGCCGGCCGAGCCGGTGGAGGAACCGGCCGAGACCGACGACACCTCGGTCGCCGACGCCCTGCTCGCCGCGGGTCTCGTCGGCAGCGGGGACGAACCGCCCACGGCCGGCACGGGAGGTCCCCGGTGAACGCCCTGACCGGACTGCTCCGGGAGTGGATGCCGTCGCAACGCTGGTTCGGCGGCAAGGGACGGGAGTGGGCCGGCGTCGCGGAGGAGAGCTTCTTCCTCGACCGCTCCCACCCCGTGCTGTCGATCCACCGGGTGACGGTGACCTACAGCGACGGCGCCACCGAGACCTACCTGGTGCCGCTGTCGTGGCGGGACCACCCGGCCGAGGAACTGAGCTCGGCGCTCGTCGGCACCGTCCCGTACGAGAACGGCGAGAACTACGCCTACGACGCGATGCGCGACCGCGAGGCGACCGCCACCTGGCTCACCCACCTCGCCGAGGCGGCGTCGATCGGCCCGATGCGGTTCGTGCCGGGCGAGGGCGCCGAGATCCCGGTCGGGCTCCCCGGCGACATCATCTCCACCGAGCAGAGCAACACCTCGCTGGTCTACGGGCAGGAGGCCATCCTCAAGCTGTTCCGCAGGCTCGAGCCCGGCCTCAACCCCGACGTCGAGGTCCACAGCGCCCTGCGCCGGACCGACAACCCGCACATCGCGCCCCTGCTCGGCCACGCCGAGATCGACCACGACCGGGACGCCGACACCCCGCCGGCCACGGTGTTCATGCTGCAGGCGTTCGTGCCCAACGCCAGCGACGGCTGGCGGCTGGCGACGGCGAGCGTCCGCGACCTCTACGCCGAGGGCGACCTGCACGCCGACGAGGTGGGCGGGGACTTCGCCGCCGACAGCGAGCGGCTCGGTGCGGCGACCGCCTCGGTGCACGCCGACATGGCACAGGTGCTGCCGACCGAGGACGCCGACCCGGCCTGGTTCGGCGCGGTCGCCCGGCAGATGAACGAGCGGCTCGACGCCGCCATCGAGGTGGTGCCGCAACTGGCCGAGCACGCCGACGGGCTGCGCGCGGTCTACGCGGCGGTGGCCGACAGCGCCGAGCCCGTCGTCCGCCAGCGGGTCCACGGCGACCTGCACCTGGGCCAGGTGCTGCGCACCGCCACCGGCTGGATCGTGCTCGACTTCGAGGGCGAACCCGCTCGCGCGCTGGCCTCGCGGCGAGAGCTGGACAGCCCCATGCGCGACGTCGCCGGCATGCTGCGCAGCTTCGACTACGCCGCCCGGCACATGCTCGTCGAGCAGCCGGGTGATCAGCAACGCGCGTACCGCGCCCAGGAGTGGGCAGAGCGCAACCGGAGCGCCTTCTGCGCGGGCTACGCGGCCGCGAGCGGGATGGACGCCTGCGGCGACAGCCCGCTGCTGCGGGCACTCGAGGCCGACAAGGCCGTCTACGAGTGCGTCTACGAGGCGCGCAACCGCCCGCACTGGCTGATGATCCCGCTGCAGTCGCTGTCCCGGCTCACCGCCGCGGACTGACGAAGGACCCCTCTGCCCCCCACCGCTCGCAGGCTCGCGGGGGGACCCTGCAGAGGGGCCGGACCACCGACACCAGCACCGAAGAGGACGGCGAGCGATGACATCCCCGGACGAGACCGAGCGCACCACCGACTCACCCCCGACCGGCGGGCGCCCACCCGCGACCCGGGAGGAGCTGCAGGCCGTCGTCGAGGAGCGGACCGCTGCAGCCGAGGCGGCCGAGGAGGGGCCGATCGTCAACGCCGCCCCGGCCCGCAAGCGGGCCGCGGCGAAGAAGGCACCCGCCGCCAAGAAGGCGGCTCCCGCCAAGAAGGCGGCCACCGGCACGGCGGCCAAGCGGACGACGGCCCGGAAGACGACCGCCGACGCTGCGGCGCCGGCGGAGAAGGCGACCAAGCGCGCCCCGCGCAAGAGGGCCGACCAGGGCGACGTCGTCGCCGAGCAGGGCGGCACCGCCGCGCCCGTGGTGGCCCCGGCCCCGATCGCCGAGCCGGGCAGCCCGACCGGCGCCCCGGCCGGGCAGCCCGAGCCGCCGAGCCCCGACCCGGCGGAGCCGAGCACCCCGCAGGCGCCGGACGAGGACCCCGGCACGTCCCCGGCCGAGGCCACGCCCGCGGAGCCGGCGCCCGCCGAGACCGCACCCGCGGAGGACGCCGCGGCCGGTCCCGGCTCGGAGGTCGCGGCGGCTACCGTGCCCGAGGGGCAGGAGCCCGCCGAGGAGGGGCTGGCCCAGCAGGAGGCGCCCGCCGAGATCGGCGAGGAGCAGCTGCGCGCCGTCGTCGACGGGTGGTCCTACGCCCCGCACAGCGTGCTCGGCGCGCACCCCGCCCGCGACGGCTGGGTGGTCCGCACGCTGCGGCCCGACGCGGTCTCGGTGACCGTCGTCGACGAGGACGGCTCCCGCCACGACACCCGTCAGCTGCACCCCGGTGGCGTCTTCGAGGCCCACCTGCCCACGCAGCCCGGGGACTACCGGGTCGAGGTGGCCTACGGGGACGGCGAGGGCGGCACCAACACCTTCGTCGTCGACGACCCCTACCGCTGGCTGCCCACCGTCGGCGAGCTCGACCAGCACCTCATCCGCGAGGGCCGGCACGAGCGGCTGTGGGAGGTGCTCGGCTCGCACGTGCGGCGCTTCGACTCCCCGCGCGGGCAGGTCGAGGGCGTCTCCTTCGCCGTCTGGGCGCCCAACGCCCAGGGCGTGCGGGTGACCGGCGACTTCGACTACTGGGAGGCGCGCGCCTACCCGATGCGGTCGCTGGGCTCCTCCGGCGTCTGGGAGGTCTTCATCCCCGGCGTCCCGGTGGGCTCCCGCTACCGCTACCAGGTGCTCGGCCGCGACGGCGTGTGGCGGCACAAGTCCGACCCGCTGGCCTTCGAGACCGAGGTCCCGCCGCTCAACGCCTCGGTCGTCACCGAGTCCCACCACGAGTGGGCCGACGACGAGTGGCTGGCCGAGCGGGCCCGCGGCGGCTGGCACGAGCGGCCGATGAGCGTCTACGAGGTGCACGCGGGCTCGTGGCGGCAGGGCCTGTCGTACCGGCAGCTGGCCGACGAGCTGGTCGACTACGTCGTCGAGCACGGCTTCACCCACATCGAGTTCATGCCGCTGGCCGAGCACCCGTTCGGCGGCTCGTGGGGCTACCAGGTCACCTCGTACTACGCGCCGACCTCCCGCTTCGGCAGCCCCGACGACCTGCGCTACCTCGTCGACCGGGCCCACCAGGCCGGCATCGGCGTCATCGTCGACTGGGTCCCGGCGCACTTCCCCAAGGACGACTGGGCGCTGGCCCGCTTCGACGGCACCCCGCTGTACGAGCACGGCGACCCGCTCCGGGGCGAGCAGTTGGACTGGGGGACCTACGTCTTCGACTTCGGCCGCTCCGAGGTCCGCAACTTCCTCGTCGCCAACGCGCTCTACTGGTGCAAGGAGTTCCACGTCGACGGCATCCGCGTCGACGCGGTCGCCTCGATGCTCTACCTGGACTACTCGCGCGACGAGTGGGTGCCCAACGTGCACGGCGGGCGGGAGAACCTGGAGGCGATGGCGTTCCTGCAGGAGATGAACGCCACCGTGTACCGGGAGGTCCCCGGCGTGGTCACCATCGCCGAGGAGTCGACGGCCTGGCCCGGCGTCACCCGCCCCACGCACCTCGGCGGCCTGGGCTTCGGCTTCAAGTGGAACATGGGCTGGATGCACGACTCGCTGACGTACATGTCCAAGGAGCCGGTGCACCGCAGCTACCACCACGGCCAGCTGACGTTCTCGATGATCTACGCCTACTCCGAGAACTACGTGCTGCCGATCAGCCACGACGAGGTCGTGTACGGCAAGGGCTCGCTGCTGCGGAAGATGCCCGGCGACCGGTGGCAGCAGCTGGCGAACCTGCGCGCCTACCTGGCGTACATGTGGGCCCACCCCGGCAAGCAGCTGCTGTTCATGGGCTCGGAGTTCGGCCAGGACGCCGAGTGGGCCGAGAGCCGGTCGCTGGACTGGTGGCACCTCGACGACCCCGCGCACCGCGGCGTCCTCCAGCTGGTGACCGACCTCAACGCCCGCTACAAGGAGACCGCCGCGCTGTGGTCCCAGGACGTCGACCCGGCCGGCTTCCAGTGGATCGACGCGAACGACGCCTCGGGCAACGTGTTGTCCTTCCTGCGCTACGGGGCGGGTGCCGGAGGCACGGAGACGCCGGCGCTGGCCTGCGTCGCGAACTTCTCCGGCAGCCCGCACCACGGGTACCGCATCGGCCTGCCGCGGCCGGGCAGGTGGCGCGAGGTGCTCAACACCGACGCCGAGGGCTACGGCGGCTCGGGGGTCGGCAACATGGGCGGCGTCGAGGCCGTCGAGCATCCGTGGCACGGGCAGCCGTACTCCGCGACCCTCGCCGCCCCGCCACTGGGCACCGTCTGGTTCGTGCACGACTGAAAGACCCCCGTCCTCCCGCCGCCCGACGAAGGACCCCGTCCCGCTCACCCCTCGCAGGCTCGGCAGAAGGGCCCTCCTGCCCCCCGCCACTCGCAGGCTCGCGGCGGGACCCTGCAGGAGGGCCGCCGGACGGGGCCTGCGGGCCCCTGGACGTGGGCCGTTTGAGCACGTCACGAGGGCCGCACCGGCGCCCGTCGCTGCAGCTCCAGGGGGCGACGGCGCCGCCGCGATGGGACGATCCGAGGGACATGCCTGCCTCCACCCTGCGACGCGCGGCCGTGGCGCTGCTCACCACGGCCGCGCTGCTGCTGGTGTCCGGCTGTTCGATCTCCGTGGTCGGCCTGCCCAGTCCCGGCCGGGCCCCGGCCTCCGACATCCCCTCCGCCGAGCTGCAGGTCGTCGGCGCCGGCGACGGCCCGATCGACGCCCTCGCGCGCAACGCCCTGGCCGACCTCGAGACCTACTGGGCGCAGCAGTTCCCCGACGCCTTCGGCCAGGACTTCCCGCCGCTCCAGGGCGGGTACTTCAGCGTCGACCCGAACGACGTCGACCCGGGCGCCTACCCCCAGGGCATCGGCTGCGGCTCCGACCCGCGGGACGTCGAGGGCAACGCCTTCTACTGCCAGGCCACCGACGCGCCCAACTCAGACTCGATCAGCTACGACCGCGCCTTCCTGCAGGAGCTCGCCGAGCAGTACGGCCGGTTCATCCCCGCCCTGGTGATGGCGCACGAGTTCGGCCACGCGGTGCAGGGCCGGGTCGGCTACCCGGACTACTCCATCTCGGTGGAGACCCAGGCCGACTGCTTCGCCGGCGCATGGACGGCGTGGGTCGCCGACGGGCAGGCCGAGCACTCGCAGATCCGCGCGCCCGAGCTCGACGAGGTGCTGCGCGGGTACCTGCTGCTGCGCGACCCGGTGGGCATCACCACCGAGGCCGCGCACGGCTCCTACTTCGACCGCATCTCGGCCTTCCAGGAGGGCTTCGACGCCGGCCCCACCGCCTGCCGGGACAACTTCTCCGCCCAGCGGCCCTACACGCAGAGCGCCTTCACGTCGCAGTCCGAAGCCGCCACCGGCGGGAACGCACCGTTCCAGTCGGCCCAGGAGTACGCCGCCGCCGCCCTGCCCGAGTTCTGGGGTCTCGCGTTCGACCGGACCTTCGGGGAGACCTTCACCCCGCCGACCCTGGAGCCGTTCACCGGCACCGCGCCCGACTGCGCGGGCGACGACCTCGAACTGGTCTTCTGCCCGGACGAGGACCTGGTCGGATACGACCAGCGCGACCTCGCCGGCCCGGCCTACGAGATCGGCGACTACGCGGTCATCACCGCCGCCGCCCTGCCCTATGCCCAGTCCGCCCGGGAGCAGCTGGGACTCTCCACCGGCGACGAGGCTGCGGTCCGCTCGTCGATCTGCCTCACCGGCTGGTTCTCCGCGGTCTTCACGGAGACCCCACTCGGCGGTGTGGAGATCTCACCCGGCGACGTGGACGAGAGCGTGCAGTTCCTGCTCGAGTACGGCACCGACCCCGCGGTCGTGCCCGAGGTCGCGCTCACCGGCTTCCAGCTGGTGGACCTGTTCCGCAACGGCTTCTTCCAGGGTCCCGCCGCCTGCGACGTCGGCGTCTGAGGAAGGACCCTCCTGCCCCCGCGGCGGCCCCGTCCCGGGTCCCGAGGCCCCGTCCCGAGGCCCCGTCCGGAGGCCCTCCTGCAGGGTCCCGCCGCGAGCCTGCGAGTGGCGGGGGGGCAGGAGGGTCCTGCTGCCGAGCCTGCGAGGGACGGGGTCCTTCATCGAGGGGTGAGGCGGACGGGGTCCTCAATACAGCGCGAGGGTGAGCTGTCGGCGGGCCGCGGCGACCCGCGGGTCCTGGTCGCCGACCACGCCGAAGAGCTCCACCAGGTGCCGGCGGGCCTGGTCGCGGTCGTCCCCGGCGGTGCGGCGGACGACGTCCAGCAGCCGGTCGAACGCACCCTCCACGTCGCCGGTGCCGAGCAGGAAGTCGGCGGCCCGGGTCTGCGCGGCGACGTCGTCCGGCGCGGCGTCGGCCGCCGCGAGCGCGTCGGGGCCGGCCTCGTCGGCGCGGCGGAACAGCTGCACCTGGCGCAGTGCCAGCCCGGCGACCGGGTGGTCGGGCTCGGCGTCGAGGATCGCCTGGTAGGCCGCCTCGGCCGCGGTCAGGTCACCGCGCTCGAGGGCGGCCTCGGCGACGTCCAGGCGGGGGTCCTCGGCCTCGGCGGCCGCGCCGTCGCCGTCGCCGTCTCCGGAGCCCGGGATCGCATCACCGGTGGTGGCGCGCACCAGCTCGGTGACGAACTGCCGTGCCTGCTCCTCCGGGATGGCACCGGTGAACTCGGCGACCAGCTGGCCCTGCCAGACCGCCTTGACCGCGGGGATGCCCTGGACCCGCAGGCCCTGCGCCAGTGCGGGGTTGGCGTCCACGTCCACCTTGGCCAGCACCCAGGAGCCGCCGCCCTCGGCGGCCAGGCGCTCGAGGACCGGGGAGAGCTGCTTGCACGGCCCGCACCACTCGGCCCACAGGTCGAGCACGACCGGCACCTGGAAGGAGCGGTCGAGCACCTCGGCCTGGAAGGTCTCCTCGGTGACGTCGACGACCGCGGCTCCCGGGGCACCGGCCGGGCCGGCCGCGCTGGAGGGCGGTGCCGCCTGGGCCCGCGCCGCGGCCTCGGAGCGGGCCTTGACGGCGGCGAGGTCGACCGCGCCGGCGAGGGACGCGGCCAGTTGTGCCTGCTGGGCCTGCGCGCGCGGGTCGGGGCGTCCGGGACGGGTGGGCTGCATGACCTCGATCATCCCACCGCCGCCGACGCCGTGTCGGGGGTGCCGGAGCGAGCCCTCAGTCGGCCGGGGTCGCGTCGTCCGCCACGTCGCCAGCGCCTCGCCGCACCCGCTCGAGGATGGCGAACAGCGTGTCCAGCTCGTCGTCGGGGACGTCGCCGAGCCCGAAGTCCAGCGCGGTCAGCGCGGCGGTCGCCTCCTCGACGACGGCGCGGCCGTGGTCGGTGATCGCCGCGAGGACGCCGCGCCCGTCGGCGGGGTTGGGACGCCGGTCGACGTACCCGGCGGCGACCAGCCGGTCGATGGCGTTGGTGACGCTGGTCGGGTGCACCATCAGCCTGCTGCCGATCACCTTCAGCGGCAGCTCGCCGGTGCGGCTGAAGGTGAGCAGCACCAGCACCTCGTAGCGGGCGAAGGTCAGCGCGTGCGGCCGCAGTGCCTCGTCGAAACGGGCCAGCAGGATCTGCTGCACCCGGAAGACCGAGGTGGCGGCCCGCATCGCCGCGGCGGGGCCGAAGCGCTGTTCCCAGGACTCCCCGGCGCGCGCGATGGGATCGAACGGCAACCCCAGCGGACGGACCATGGCCCCAGAGGCTACGGGTGCGCCTCCCCGAGTCGCCGAGATGCGCCCCGCGGCTGTGTCCCGCACCCGGGAGGCCGCGCTCAGCCGCATCTCGGCACCGACCTGTGGACAGCCGACCCGCGACCCCGGGCCGGTGCGGCAGGGTCCCCGGGTGCCCCGCCGCCCCACCTCGCCCGCCCCGCTGCACGGTCGCGTCTTCTGCGGCACCGCCGCCGTCCGTGAGGGGCTGCTCACGCGGGCGCAGCTGAGGAGCTCGGCCTGGCGGCGGCTGTACCCCGACGTCTACGCCTGCCGCGGTCTCGAGGTCACCCACACCGTCCGGGCCCTGGCCGTCACACGTCTGCTGCTGCCCGGCGCGGTGGTCAGCGGACGGAGTGCCGCCGCGGTCTGGGGCGTCGACGCGCGAGCTGCGGAGGACGACGTCGAGGTCACCGTCCCGCCGTCGTGCCGTGGCGGCGCCGTGCCCGGCGTCCGTGTGAGCAGGCGGGCACTGCCGGACGACGACGTGACCCGCACCGTCGGCCTGCCGGTGACCACCCCGCTGCGCACGGCGCTGGACCTGACCCGGACCCTGCCGACCGTGGACGCCGTCGTCCTCCTCGACGCCCTGCTGCGGATCGGCCTGGTTCGCCTCGCCGACGTCCGCAGCGCAGCCGCGGCGGCGACCGGCCGGGGCTGCCGTCGGGCCCGCGAGGCCGCGGCGCGCGCCGACGGTCTCGCTGAGTCACCGCAGGAGACGCGCCTGCGGTTGGTCCTGCTCGCCTCGACCCTCCCCGCGCCGGTCGCCCAGCACACCGTCCGCGACGGCGAGGGCCGCTTCGTCGCGCGGGTCGACTTCGCCTGGCCCGAGCACCGCCTCGCGCTCGAGTACGAGGGCGCCTGGCACGGCGAGCCGCAGAACGTCGTCCGGGACCGGGCCCGGCTCAACCGGCTGACCGCGGCGGGTTGGCGGGTCGTGTTCGTGACCGCGGCGGACCTGCGCCGGCCGGCACGACTGCTGGCCCGCGTCGCTACTGCACTGGCCGCGCCGAGATCCGCCTGAGGGCTGTTCCGACGATCCCGGTGGCAGCCACCGGCCGCATCTCGACGCACTCGACGAGCCGGGCGGCTACCGGGGGGCGGGGCGCAGCGGGGGCAGGTGTCGCACCCCGAACACCTCGCGCAGCGCCACCTGCGCGGCGTTGTCGCCGCAGGCGCCGTGCACGGCCGGTCCGGGCGGGGTCGCCGACGAGGCGAGGTAGACGCCGGGCACCGGGGTCTTGTAGGTGTTCCAGCGCGGCACCGGCCGGGCCAGCATCTGCCACAGCGACGCCTGGCCGTTGGAGATGTCCCCGCCGAGGTAGGTCGGGTTCCACGCCTCCATCTGGACGGCGTTCTTGGTGACCCGCTCCACGATCGTGTCCTTGAAGCCCGGCGCGAACCGCTCGATCTGGTCCTCGATGGCGTCGGTCAGGTCGAGGTCCGACCCGTGCGGGACGTGCACGTAGGCCCAGAACACGTGGCCCCCGGCCGGCGCCCGCGTCGGGTCGGGCACGGTCGGCTGGACGGCGAGCACGTACGGGCGGTCGGTGCGCTCGCCGCGGTTGGGCGCCCGCTCGCCGGCGATGGTCTCCTCGAGGTCGCCGGCGACGTGGATGGTCCCGGCCCGCCGGACGTCGGGGTTGGTCCAGGGCACCGGGTCGGAGAGGATCCAGTCGACCTTGAACACCCCCGCCCCGTGCTTGTAGCGGCGCACCCAGCGGCGGTAGCCCTCGTGCACCCGGGCGCCGGCCATCGCCACGAAGGCGTCGGGCGTGGTGTCGAGCAGCACCGCCGGCACGCCGTCGAACTCGCGCAGGTCGGTGACCAGGTGCCCGGTCTGCACCTCGCCGCCCTGCTGCTCCAGTGCGGTGACCATCGCGTCGGCCAGGTTCTGCGACCCGCCCTCGACCAGCGGCCAGCCGACGTGGTGGCCGAGCATCGTCAGCAGCATCCCGAGCGCCGAGGTCAGCGGCCGGCTCAGGTCCAGCATCCCGTGCGCGGCCGCCCCGCCGAGCAGCGCGCGGGCCTCCTCGGTCTCGAAGTACCGGTGGGCCAGCCAGCGCACGTTGGGCAGCCCGTTGAGCCCGAAGTGCACGATCTGCGGCACGCTGCGGGTGGGCAGCCGCCGCAGCCGGCTGGTGAGGAAGAAGTCGACCACGTCCCGGCCGTGCTCGACCAGCGGCTCGAACAGCCGGCGGTACGCCGGCCCGTCGACGCCGAGCCCGGCCGCGGTCTCCGCCAGCGAGTGGTAGGCGACCGAGGCGCGCCCGCCGTCGAGCGGGTGCGCGTAGTTGACCTCCGGCTGCACCAGGCGGACGCCCCGGCTGGCCAGGTCGAACTCGCGGAAGAACGGCGCCGCGGCGGCCATCGGCTGCACGATCGAGCAGACGTCGTGCCGGTAGCCCGGCCGCATCAGCTCCTCGGTGCGCATGCCGCCGCCCGGACGGTCGGCCGCCTCGACGACCTGGACCCGCAGCCCGGCAGCGGCCAGGCGGAGGGCGGCGGCGAGCCCGTTGGGCCCGCTCCCGACGACGACGGCGTCCGGCTTGCCGTTCACTGCCACAGCCCGTTCACCCCGTCATCGTGCCCTCAGCGGCTCACAACTGCCCGAGCAGCGTGTCGGCGGCGCGGAACGGGTCGCTCTCCCCCGCCACCACCTGCTCGGCGAGGGCGTCCAGCGCCGCCGAGCCGCGCACGTCGCCCATCCGCGCGCGCAGCGCGGCCACCGCGATCGCCTCGATCTCCCGCGCCGCGCGGACCGCCCGGCGGCGGTGCCCCTCCCCCGAGGACGCCAGCCACTCGCGGTGCCCGGCGATCGTGTCGACGAGCGCGTCGATGCCGGTGCCGGTGGCGGCCACGGTGCGGCGGATCGGCGGGCGCCACGCACCGGTGAGGTCGTGCCGGCCGCCGAGGGAGAGCGTGTAGCGCAGGTCGCGCACGGCCTGGTCCGCGCCGTCCCGGTCGGCCTTGTTGACCACCAGGACGTCGGCGACCTCCAGGATCCCCGCCTTGGCGGCCTGGATGCCGTCGCCCATGCCCGGCGCGAGCAGCACCAGCGTGGTGTCGGCGAGCGAGGCGACCTCCAGCTCCGACTGCCCGACGCCGACGGTCTCCACGAGCACGACGTCACACCCGGCGGCGTCGAGGACCCGCAGCGCCTGCGGCGTGGCCCAGGCCAGCCCGCCGAGGTGGCCGCGGGAGGCCATGGACCGGATGTAGACGCCGTCGTCCCCGGCGTGGTCCTGCATGCGCACCCGGTCGCCGAGCAGTGCGCCGCCGGAGAAGGGGGACGACGGGTCGACCGCGAGGACGCCGACCCGCAGGCCGCGCGTGCGGTAGGCGCGCACCAGCGCGGTCGTCGTCGTGGACTTGCCGACGCCGGGCGCGCCGGTCAGGCCGATCACCCTGGCGTGCCCGGTGTGCGGGGCGAGCGCCGCGGCGACCTCGCGCAGCGCTGGGCTGGCGTCCTCGACCAGCGAGATCAGCCGCGCCACCGCGCGGGCCTCGCCGTCCCGGGCGCGGGCGACCAGGTCCGGGACGTCGACCGCGCGACGGCCCCGCCTCCCCTGGGGGGAGACGGGGCCGGGTGCCCGGACCGCAGTGTCCACCGCGTCAGCGGGGATCGCAGGGCCCTCCGGGGTCACGCCTTCGCGGGCACGTGCAGGATCAGCGCGTCGCCCTGCCCGCCGCCGCCGCACAGCGCGGCGGCACCCACCCCGCCGCCGCGGCGGCGCAGCTCCAGCGCCACGTCCAGCACGATGCGGGCGCCGCTCATGCCGATCGGGTGGCCGAGGGCGATCGCGCCGCCGTTGGGGTTGACCTTCTCGGGGTCGATCCCGAGCTCCTTGGTCGAGACGAGGGCGACGGCCGCGAAGGCCTCGTTGAATTCGACGAGGTCGAGGTCCGCCGGGTCGATGCCCTCGCGCTCGCAGGCCCGCTGGACGGCGCGCGACGGCTGGCTCTGCAGTGTCGCGTCCGGGCCGGCGACGACGCCGTGGGCACCGATCTCGGCGATCGGGGTGATGCCCAGCTCGGCGGCCTTCTCCGCGCTCATGACGACGACCGCGCAGGCGCCGTCGGAGATCTGCGACGCGGTGCCGGCGGTGATCGTGCCGTCCTTGGCGAAGGCCGGCTTCAGCCGCGACAGGGTCTCCACCGTGGTGTCGACTCGGACACCCTCGTCGTCGCGGAACTCGATCGGGTCGCCCTTGCGCTGCGGGATGAGCACCGGGGTGATGGCCTCGTCGAAGACGCCGTTCTTGCCGGCGCGGGCGGCCTTCTGGTGGCTCTCGGCGGCGAACGCGTCCTGCTCCTCGCGGGTCAGGTCGTACCGGCTGTTCGCCTGCTCGGTCAGCGCGCCCATGGCGACCTGGTCGAAGGTGTCCGACAGCCCGTCGTGGGCCATCGCGTCGACCAGCGTGGTGTCGCCGTACTTGGTGCCGGTGCGGGAGTTCGGCAGCAGGTGCGGCGCCTGGGTCATCGACTCCTGTCCGCCGGCGACGACGACGTCGAACTCGCCGGCGCGGATGAGCTGGTCGGCCAGCGCGATGGCGCTCAGGCCGGAGAGGCACACCTTGTTCACGGTGATCGCCGGCACCGTCATCGGGATGCCGGCGGCCACGGCCGCGGGACGGGCCGGGTTCTGACCGGCGCCCGCCTGCAGCACCTGACCCATGATCACGTACTCGACCTGGTCGCCGGAGATGCCCGCCCGCTCGAGCGCGGCCTTGATCGCCACGCCACCGAGGTCGGCGCCGGAGAAGTCCTTGAGCGAGCCGAGCAGCCGCCCCATCGGGGTACGGGCGCCGCTGACGATGACCGAACGGGACATGTGCCGCCTCCAGGGCCGGGTCGCCGACGCCGGCGACTCACGTGGTCGTTACCGCCGCGACGGGGACACGGCGTCGATCCCGCCGAGGATAGGCCGCCCCGAGCGACACGGACACGAGCGTGACGCAGTTCTCAACGCGTTCGATCGTGCACGATCGGGTAGGGCCCAGGACCACGTCATCGAGACGGAGGAGGCTCCGATGCCTCGCCTGAACGTCGGCACCGACAACGGCCGGCCGGTCGAGATCCACTACGACGACGCCGGCGCCGGCCGCCCGGTCGTGCTCATCCACGGGTGGCCGCTGTCCAGCCGCTCCTGGGAGGCGCAGGTCGGGCCGTTGGTCGCCGCCGGCCACCGGGTGGTGACCTACGACCGCCGCGGCTTCGGCGACTCCTCGCAGCCCTGGGACGGCTACGACTACGACACCTTCACCGCCGACCTGCACGCTCTGCTCGAGCACCTGGACCTGCGCGACGTCGCGCTCGTCGGGTTCTCCATGGGTGGTGGGGAGGTCGTCCGCTACATCGCCACCCACGGCGTCTCGCGGGTCAGCCGCGCGGTGCTGGCCGCCGCCGTCCCGCCGTATCTCTACAGGTCCGACGACAACCCGGACGGCGGGCTGGACGACGCCACCATCGAGCAGTTCCGGCAGGGCGTGCTCACCGACCGGCCCGCCTTCCTCGACGGCTTCACGGCCCAGTTCTTCAACGCCGGCGGCAAGGGGCTGCTGGGCCGGAAGTCCGGAGAGGTCAGCGAGCAGCAGCGGCAGTACGCGCTGCGCATCGCCGAGTTCGCCTCGCCGAAGGGCACGCTCGACTGCATCACCGCGTTCGGCCGCACCGACTTCCGCGGCGACGTGGCCAAGGTGACCGTGCCGACGCTGGTCGTCCACGGCGACTCCGACGCGATCGTGCCGTTCGAGGTCAGCGGCAAGCGGTCGCACGAGCTGATCCTGGGCAGCGAACTGGTCGTCATCGAGGGCGGCCCGCACGGCGTCAACACCTCACACCCGGAGCAGTTCAACGAGGCGCTGATCTCCTTCCTGGCGCGCTGAAGGAGGACCTGACCGCCCCACCCCTCGCGAGCTCGCGCCAGGCCTCGTCCAGAGGCTCGCCGCGAGCCCGACCGGCCCCGTCCAGAGGCTCGCCGCGAGCCTGCGAGCGGTGAGGAGGACGGGGTCCTCCTGCCTGCGACCAGGCCTGCTGACCGACGCGTGGGCCCGCCGCACCGGTGTGTGCGGCGGACCCACGCGACTGTGTGGCACCCGCACCTGTCGTCTGAGACGTCTTGCGCGAGGATGCCGCCGTGACCACCGACCCACGCACCGGCCTGCCGGCCGAGCTCTTCACCGCCATCGACCACGTGGGCGTCGCCGTCCCGGACCTGGACGAGGCGCTGGCCTTCTACGCCCAGGCCTTCGGCGTGCACTCCGTGCACGAGGAGGTCAACGAGGAGCAGGGCGTCCGCGAGGCGATGCTCGCCGTCGGCGACGGCGACACCCGCATCCAGCTGCTCGCGCCGCTGACCCCCGAGTCGACGATCGCCACGTTCATCGGCCGCTCCGGCCCGGGCCTGCAGCAGCTGGCCTTCCGGGTGGCCGACGTCGAGGCGGTCAGCGCGACGCTGCGCGAGCGCGGGCTGCGACTGCTGTACGACACCCCCCGGCGCGGGACCTCGGACAGCCGCATCAACTTCGTCCACCCGAAGGATGCCGGCGGCGTCCTCGTCGAGCTCGTCGAGCCGGCCTCGACCGCGCACTGAAGAAGGACCCCGCCCCCTCACCCCTCGCGAGCTCGGGGCGAGCCTCCGGGCGGGGCCATGGATCTGCTTTGACTACTCACCAGTAACATATCGCGCCACTGCACCGCCTCACGAGCCCACGAAGACCCGGGAGACTCACGTGTTCGAGATCAGGGACGCCATCCTCGCCGACCAGCTCACTGACATCGCTGGGCTGCCGGTGCCGGAGTCCTACCGCGCCGTGCTGGTCCGCAAGGACGAACAGGACATGTTCGCCGGCCTGAGCGCCAACGAGAAGGACCCGCGCAAGTCGCTGCACGTCGAGGAGGTGGCCACCCCGGAGCTGGGCCCGGGCGAGGCGGTCGTGGCGGTGATGGCCTCGAGCGTCAACTACAACACCGTGTGGACGTCGATCTTCGAGCCGGTGTCGACCTTCGGGTTCCTCGAGCGCTACGGCCGGCTGCACGACCTGGCCCGCCGGCACGACCTGCCCTACCACGTGGTCGGCTCCGACCTCGCCGGGGTCGTGCTGCGGGTGGGCCCGGGCGTGAACCGGTGGAAGCCCGGTGACGAGGTGGTCGCGCACTGCCTGTCGGTGGAGCTGGAGGACCCGGCCGGCCACGACGACACGATGATGGACCCGCAGCAGCGGATCTGGGGGTTCGAGACCAACTTCGGCGGCCTGGCCGAGCTGGCGCTGGTCAAGAGCAACCAACTGCTGCCCAAGCCCGCGCACCTGACCTGGGAGGAGGCCGCCGCTCCCGGGCTGGTCAACTCCACCGCCTACCGGCAACTGGTCAGCCGCAACGGCGCGGGCATGAAGCAGGGCGACGTCGTGCTGATCTGGGGCGCCTCAGGGGGCTTGGGCTCCTACGCCACCCAGATGGCGCTCAACGGCGGCGCCATCCCGGTCTGCGTGGTCTCGAGTCCGGAGAAGGCCGCGATCGTCCGCAGGATGGGCGCCGAGCTGGTCATCGACCGCTCCGCCGAGGGCTACCGGTTCTGGCGCGACGAGGACACCCAGGACCCCCGGGAGTGGCAGCGGTTCGGCAAGCGCATCCGCGAGCTCACCGGCGGCGACGACGTTGACATCGTCTTCGAGCACCCCGGCCGGGAGACCTTCGGCGCGAGCGTCTACGTCGCCAAGAAGGGCGGCACGATCGTCACCTGCGCCTCCACCAGCGGCTTCCTCCACCAGTACGACAACCGCTACCTGTGGATGAACCTCAAGCGGATCGTCGGCTCCCACTTCGCCAACTACAAGGAGGCCTGGGAGGCCAACCGGCTCATCGACCGCGGCCTCGTCCACCCGACGCTGTCGAAGGTCTACCCGATGGACCAGGTCGGGCAGGCCGTCTGCGACGTGAAGAACAACTGCCACCAGGGCAAGGTCGGCGTGCTCACCCTCGCCCCCACCGAGGGCCTCGGCGTCAAGGACGCCGAGAAGCGCGAGAAGCACCTCACCGCGATCAACCGCTTCCGGGGCGTCTGAATAGGGACCACCCTCCTCCCCACGCCTCGTGAGAGGACCCCCTGCTACCCGGCACTCGCAAGCTCGCGGCGGGACCCTGCAGGGAGCCGGCGGGACCCGGAACGGGGCCGTCCCGCTCGGCTCAGGGTGCCGGCACGTGGCGCGGCCGCGTGCGGTGCTGGCACCCTGCAGGGAGGGCCCCGGCGACACGCCAGGCCCGCCCCCCGACTCTGCGAGGATGACCGCATGACCGATCCCCGCCGCGACATGCTGCCGATGCGCGAGGCCCAGCACTCGTTCGACGTGGTGCTCCGGGGCTACGACCGGCACCAGGTGGCCGAGACGATCGAGCGCCTCGAGGCCGACATCCAGGTGGCGATGGCCGACCGCGACGCGGCGATGAGCCGCTCGGCCGACCTGGCCGGTCAGCTCTCGGCGCTGCACGGGGAGATCGACCAGCTGCGGCGCAAGGCCGCGTCCTCCGGACCGGCCACGTTCGAGAACGTCAGCGAGCGCATCCAGCACATGCTGCGGCTGGCCGAGGAGGAGGCCGAGGAGATCCGGCGCTCGGCAGAGCAGGAGGCCCAGTCGCTGCGGGAGCACACCGCCGCCGAGGAACGGGCGATGCACGAGCGGCACGCCGCCGGCCAGGCCGAGGTCGACCGGATGATCGCCGAGGCCCGGCAGAACGCCGAGCAGATCGCCAGCAAGGCGCAGATCCGCGCCGACGAGCTGGTGGCCAAGGCCCAGGAGAAGGTGGCCCGGCTCGACGCCGAGTCGCAAGCCCGGCGGGCCAAGGTCGAGGAGGACTTCGACATCGCCCAGCGGGCGCGTCGCCAGGAGGCCGCGCGGCTGGACGAGGAACGCGACCGCAGCTCCGCCGAGGCCGCCCACCAGCGGGTCGCCGCGGCCGAGGAGCACGCCGCCCGGCTCGTCAGCGAGGCCGACGCCGCCGCGGCCGCGACCCGCGCGGTGCGCGACGAGCTCACCGGCCGGCTGCTCGAGGCCCGCACGCTGCTCGAGCGGCTGCCCGACCTCGGCGACCGGCGCCCCGAGCCGCGGGCCGGCACCCGGCCGCCGGCGCCGCCCCGCCCGCAGCCGACCCCGCGGACGGCGCAGGCCCAGCCCGAGCCGGCCCGCGAGGAGCAGCGGCAGCAGCCGCCGGTCGGGCCGGTCACCGCCCAGCAGCCGGCGGTGCGCCCCACCACCGCGCCCCAGCCGGCGCAGCGGCCGGTCGAGCCGCCGGCGGGCAACGGCGAGGCCGCCGCGGCCCGGCAGCCCACCCGGCCTCCGGCCCCGCCGACACAGCCGGCCGTCACGCCCGCGACCGACGCCTCCGCCCAGCAGGCCCCGCCCGACCCGCAGACGACCCAGCAGCTGCGTCCCGTCCCCACCGGCAGCACGCCCGCCGGGGCACCGCCGCGGGTCGACCCGCCGACCCTGGTGCAGCCGGCCGTCCGGCCCGAGGACGCCGACACCGGCAGCCAGACCGCGGCCGGCCGGCGCTGAGCGGGGCGATCCTCCCCCCACCGCGGAAGGACCCCGTCCTCCTCACCGTGGAAGGACCCCGTCCTCCCCACCCCTCGCGAGCTCGGGGCGGGACCCGGGACGGGGCCGCGGCGAGCCTCTGGACGGGGCCGTGGCGGGACCCTGGAGGATGGCCCCCGGCGTCCCGCGGCTGGCCCCGTCGACGGACGCCGGGGAGGAGGCGCGGTGCCTACCCGCCGTGCCCGGCACCGGGCTCGTCCCGGCGGGCTGCTCGGCGCCCTCCTGCACGGCCGCACCGGTCTGGTGGTGGTCGGGATCGCGCTGCTCGCCGTGCTCGGCGCCGCCGTGGCCGCCCTGGTCCTCGGCGCGGACCGGGCGGACCGGCCGACCGCCGTCCCGACCGCTCCTCCTCCGGGAACGGACTCCTCGCCGTCCGCGGCGCCCTCGGGTCCTGGCGCGGCACTGCTCGACTGGGCCGACCGCGCGCTGCCCGACGGTGCGCGGCTGCGCCTCGAGGACGACGTGCGCGGCGACCTGCTCGCGGCCGGCGCCCCCGACGGGCTGGTGACGACCGAGGAGCCGACCGGTCCCGGCGACGTCGTCCTCACCGTCACCCGGGGCGAGCCGCGACCGGGCAGCCGCGTCGTCGCTCGCTTCGACCACCTCGCCGTCGTCGATCCCGCACCCGGCACGCCGACGCCCGAACAGCTCGACCGGCGGCGGGCGCTGGCCGAGGCGGTGCTGGCCAACCCGACGACGCACGCCTCCGACCCCGCCGCCGCGGTGCTGCGGTCGGCCGATGTCGACGCGCGGCTGCTGTCCCTGGTCGCCGTCCTGACCGCCCGCGAGGGTGTCGACGTGGCCGCCTTCCCGCGGCCCGACGGCACCGACGGCCCGGCCCGCAGCGTGCTGCTCACGGCGGTGGGCGGCGCCCCCGTCGGGACCGGGGAGCCCGCCACGGCGTCCCTGACGACCTGGCTGGCGGCGCAGCGGCCACCCTTCGCGCCCGACCCCGTCGAGGTCACCGGGGACGGCGTCCTGCTGTCCTACCGCTACGCCTCCGACCCCGACGACCTGGTGGCCGAGGTCTCCCCGTGACTCTCGGTTGGACAGGAGTCGCGAAGGGTGCGCGAATGGAGTCGCGGCCGCCGGAACGGTCCGCTCCCGAACCCGCTGGAGGAACCGTGGCCCGCTGGACCCGCGTGCTGGCCGTCACCGCCGTGACCGCCGGGACGGTGCTCGTCGCCCCTCCCGGGGCCGGTGCCGCCGAGAACGGCCTGCTGCGCCTGGCCCACCTCTCCCCCGACACCCCGGCCGTGGACGTCTACGTCGACTCCGTCTCCGACCCCGGCGACGGGACGGCGCTGCTGACCGTGCCCGGCGTCGGCTACGGGACCATCTCGGACTACCAGGACGTGCCCGAGGGCGTCTACACGGTGAGCATGCGGCAGGCCGGCGCCGACCCGGCCACCCCTCCGGTGCTCTCCACCACCGTCCAGGTCGGCGCCGACAGCGCCCGCACCGTCGCCGGCGTGGGCCGCTTCGCCGACCTGGGCCTGGCGGTGATCGAGGACGACCTCACCCGCCCGCCGGCGGGCCAGGCGCGGGTCCGCGTCGTCGCGGCCGCGGCCACCGCGCCGACGTTGGACGCCGCCGCGAGCGGCACCGAGCTGGCCACCGGCCTGGCCTTCGCGGAGGCCGGCGACCACACGACCGTGCCGGCGGGTGCCGGCGGGCTGCGGGTGACGGTGGGCGGCGAGCCGACCGAGCTGCCCCTCGACCTGGCCCCGGGCTCGGTGTACAGCCTGTTCGTGCTGGACCGGCCCGAGGGCGGGCTGACCGTGCGCACCGTCCTGGACGCCGCCGGCTCCGGCGTCGTCCCCACCGGCGGCGTGGAGACCGGCGCGGGGGGCACCGCTCCCGCGGAGCCGGCGCCCGGCGCGATCGGCGGCGCCGTCGGCCTCACCGTCCTGACCGGCCTGCTGCTGGCCCGGCGGTCGCTGCGCGGTCCGGCACGGCGCTGAGGCCGGGCCGGTGAGCCGACACCGCGCGCCACGGCGGCCGGTGCTACCGCTGGTCCAGGGGCTGCTCGCCGGCCTCGCGGTGACCGCCGGCGTGGTTGCGCTGGTCTCCCCAGCTGCGCCGGGGCCGGCCGCCGCGGTCTCCCCCGCTCCCGTCTCCGCCGAGCGGGTCACGGAACGGACGGCGGCGGCGCCGGTGCGCGTGCGGGTGCCGGCCATCGGGGTGGACAGCGAGCTGTTGCGGCTGGGCACCGACCCCGCCGGCGTCCTGGTCCCCCCGGACGACCCCGACCGGGCCGGCTGGTTCCCCGGCGGCGCCGTCCCGGGCGACGTGGGCCCCGCGGTGGTCGCCGGGCACGTCGACTCGGTCGACGGGCCGGCGGTCTTCGCCCGGCTGCGCGAACTGGACCCCGGCGACGAGGTGGTCGTCGACCGGGAGGACGGGACGACGGCGCGCTTCACGGTCACCGGCGTCGGGCGCTACCCGAAGGACGACTTCCCGACCGAGGCGGTCTACGGGCCCACCCCGCGGGCGGAGCTGCGCCTGGTCACCTGCGGCGGCGACTTCGACCGCTCGCGCGGCAGCTACGAGGACAACGTCGTCGTCTTCGCCCGCCTGACCTGATGCCACGGCCCCGTCCCGGGTCCCACCCTGAGCTTGCGAAGGGTGGGGAGGACGGGGTCCTTCTCCTGCGAGTGGTGAGGAGGACGGGTCCTCTTCTTCATCGGCGGTGCACCCGCGCGGACCAGCAGGTGGCGTGCCAGTGGCGACGCCGGTCGGCGGCCGAGTCGGTGTCCCAGGGGTCGAGGTCGGAGTCGCGCGGGTAGGCCGGCCAGGTGACCAGGTGCGGAGTCCCGGGACGGATCTCCTGGTCGCAGCCAGGGCAGCGGTAGGTCTTGCCGCTCGCGGCGCCGGTGACCCGGCGCACCACCCAGTCGCCGTCCGCCGCCTCCTCCACCGTCTCGGGACGGCGGGCGGGGGCGCGGCCCGCAGGCCGCGCCCCCCTCCGACCGCTGCGGCGGGGCACCCGCGTCAGCGGCGCGCGTGGTCCCGGAACCCGCGGCCGGTCTTGCGGCCCAGGTACCCGGCGGTGACCAGGTGCTCGAGCAGCGGGGCGGGTGCGAAGCCGGGCTCCCGGAACTCGGTGTAGAGCTCCCGCTCGATGGCGAGGGAGACGTCGAGGCCGACGACGTCGAGCAGCTCGAAGGGGCCCATCGGGTAGCCGCAGCCGACCTTCATGGCGGCGTCGATGTCGTCGGCGGTCGCGTAGTGCGCCTCGAGCATCTTCACCGCGTCGTTGAGGTACGGGAACAGCAGCGCGTTGACGATGAAGCCGGCCCGGTCGGTGCACGAGACCGCGTGCTTGCCGAGCCGCTGGGACACGGCGTGCGCCGTCGCCGCCACGTCGGGCGCGGTGGAGATGGTCGAGACGACCTCCACCAGCTTCATGACCTGGGCCGGGTTGAAGAAGTGCATGCCGACGACGTCCTCCGGCCGGCCGCTGGCCCGGGCGCACTCGATGACCGGCAGGCTGGAGGTCGTGGTGGCCAGCACCGCGCCGGGCCTGGCGATCTCGCCGAGGTTGGCGAACAACGCCTCCTTGACCGGCAGCGACTCGACGACGGCCTCGATGACCAGGTCCCGGTCGGCGAGCTCGTCGAGGGCCGTCGTCCCGCTGACTCGGGCGAGCGCCCCGTCCCGCGTGGCCTCGTCGAGCCGGCCGCGCTGCACCTGCTTCTCCAGCGATCTTTCCAGCTCGCGGTGCACCGCCTCGACCTTCTCCGGCGAGCGGGCGACGAAGCGGACGTCGTAGCCGCCCCTGGCGACGACCTCGATGATGCCGGTGGCCATCGTCCCGGAGCCGACGACGCCGACCGTGGACACCGCACGGGCGCCCTCGGCGGCCCCGCCCTCGGCCGGGGTGTGCGCGTCGGGCACCACCTCGGCGGAGTCCCGGCCGGCGTAGGAGTAGAAGCCGCGGCCGGACTTCCGGCCCAGCAGGCCCGCGGTCGTCATCTGCTTGATGATCGGGTTGGGCGCGTGCAGCCGGTCGCGGGACTGCCGGTACATCGTCTCGAGGATCTCGTAGGCGGTGTCGATGCCGATGAGGTCCATGAGCGCCAGCGGGCCCATCGGCAGGCCGCAGCCCAGCCGCATGGCCGCGTCGATGTCCTCGCGGCTGGCGTAGCGGTTCTCGTACATGGCGACCGCGTGGTTGAGGTAGCCGAACAGCAGGGCGTTGGCGATGAAGCCGGCCTTGTCGCCGATGGTGACGTCGACCTTGCCGAGTCGCGCGGCCAGCGCCTCGACGTCCTCGACCACCGGCTGTTCGGTCACCACCGTGCGCACGACCTCGACCAGCTTCATGACCGGCGCCGGGTTGAAGAAGTGCATCCCGATGACCTTGCCCGGCCGGCCGGTCGACACCGAGATCTCGGTGACCGACAGACTCGAGGTGTTGGTGGCCAGGATGGTGTCCGGCGGGCAGATCTTGTCCAGCGCGGCGAAGATCTCGCGCTTGAGCTCCAGCCGCTCGGGCACGGCCTCGACGACGAGCTCGGCCTGGGCGAGGTCCTCCAGCGAGGTGCCGAAGCGGATCCGGCCGAGGATCGCGTCGCGCTCGGCGGCGTCGAGCTTGCCGCGGCTCACCGCACGGCCGGTGGACTGCTCCACGTGCCCCCGGCCACGGGCCACGGCCGCCGCGTCGACGTCCACGGCGGCCACCGACAGGCCCGCCCGCGCGAGCACCTCGGCGATGCCGGCACCCATGGTGCCCAGCCCCACCACGCCGACCTCGGTCAGTTCTCTGGCCACGCTGCCATCCCCTCGAGGGTGCCCGGCCCCGCGCCTCGGGACCGGCGTCCGGAATCGCGGGCAGTCTCGCACCCCCTGCCGTCCGGGCGGACGAGGCCCACCCGGTGGTGCCGGCATCGTGGGGGCGCCGCGACCCCGCTCGTGGCGGGCCGCTGCCCGCCACGGCGGGCGCTTCGGGCTCGGCGGTGACGTCGCAGTGACGTGCCGGTGATGGGCTCGGGCGCATCGTCTCCCCCGGATCGACCGGGACCGGCCGGTGGGGTCGGAACCCGTCAGGGACAGAAGGGACGGCGAGGCACGTGACCAGCAGCGGCAACCCGCGCTCCGGGAGGACGGACGGCATGGACGGCGCGACGTCGGGCGCAGGGGCGGTGTCCGGGGGCGGCGCCGGGGCGGCGCCGGGATCCCAGCAGGACACGCGCGACCCCGACGGCCGGACGCCGAGCGGCGCGGGGAACGAGGAGTCCCCTCGCCGGCGCTGTGCCACGATGCCGGTGCACCACCGGTTGATGGCCGAGTCGCTCGAGTACCGGCAGGCGCGGGCCCGGATCGAGAACCTCACCCGGACGTTCCTGGCGCAGGGTGACGCCACGCGCTTCCCCGGGGTGGCCCACATCCCGGTCGTCGTGCACGTCGTCCACAACACCGACGCGCAGGACATCTCCGACGATCAGGTGCTCAGCCAGATCGACGTGCTCAACCGGGACTTCCGGGCGACCAACCCCGACGTCTCGCTCGTGCCGCCGGCGTTCGCCCCGCTGATCGCGGACAGCCGGATCGAGTTCTCCCTGGCCACCACCGACCCGGCGGGCGAGCCGACGACGGGCATCACCCGGACCCGGACGCACAAGACGTCGTTCTCCTTCGACGACGACGTGAAGCGGACCTCGGCCGGCGGGGTCGACCCCTGGCCGACCGACCGCTACCTCAACATGTGGGTGTGCCGGCTCTCCGGCGGCCTACTCGGGTACGCACAGTTCCCCGGGGGCCCGGCGGACACCGACGGGGTCGTGGTCACCCACAGCGCCTTCGGCACCACGGGGACGGCCGCACCCCCGTTCCACCTCGGCCGCACCGCGACCCACGAGGTCGGCCACTACCTCAACCTGTTCCACATCTGGGGCGACGACGACTCCGGCTGCGGCGGCAGCGATGAGGTGGACGACACGCCCAACCAGGGCGGCGAGAACACCGGCGTCCCCGTGTTCCCGCACGTCACCTGCGGGAACGGGCCGAACGGCGACCTCTTCTACGACTACATGGACTACAGCGACGACGAGGTCCTGGTGATGTTCACCCACGGGCAGGCCGCACGGATGGAGGGCTGCCTCGACACCGTCCGTTCCTCGCTGGTCCAGGCCGCCCCGAGCACCCCGCCGGACCCGGCCGTCGCCCATGGGGGAACGGAGCAGCCCGCGGCGGCTGCGGGCGTGCCGTCCCAGCGGGAACAGCGAGCCCCGGCGGCCCGTCGCTGACCCACCCGCCGGCGGGGGCGGCTCCCGGGGCCGCCCCCGCCGGCGCCACACCGAGGAGCAGGCGCATGACGGACCCGACGACCGCCCTCACCGGGCGGTGGCTGCACTCGTTCGAGGAGGACCACGGGGACGTGACCGTCTACCGGCCCCCGGACCACGACTTCCCCCCGGCCCGGGGACGGCGGGGCATCGAGTTCGCGCCCGACGGGTCGTTCACGGAGTGGGCGATCGGCCGCGGCGACGCGCCACAGGCGGTACCCGGTCGGTGGCGGACCGCTGCCGCCGGCCAGTTCGAGGTCACGACGGAACGGACCGGGGACCGGGTGCTCGAGGTCGTCCACCAGGACCCCGAACGGCTCGAGGTGCGATGGAGGACGACGTCATGACCCGTCCGGAGGGCTCGCGGCACTGGGCCCGCCTCGGCGACCAGGTGTACGAGTGGGACGAGTCGGACACCGGGCGCGGGGGCCGGCCGGCGCTGGTGACCCAGGTCGGTCGCTCGTTCCAGGAGCAGCACCCGGACGTGCCGGTCCTGCTCGACCACGGGCGTCACCTGGTCGTGGCCCTGCCGGATCCCGAGCCGGCGCACGTCCGCCCCACCGGGGACGGAGGCACCGGCCCGCAGGTACCGGGCCACCACGACTGGCGGATCGGACCCCTGCCCCGGGACGCCACGATCGTCGCCCGCCCGGAGCCGCTCGCCCGGACGCCGGACCCGGTCACCACCGAGGTCCTCGCCGGGCTGTCGCAGCCGTCGTTCGAGGAGCTGCTCGGCCGGCTGGCGGGACTGTCGACGCGGCACTCGCTCAGCGCCGGCTTCCGGCAGGCGGCCGGCCTCGCCGCCGACCGGCTGACCGACGCCGGCTTCGCGGTGAGCACGCCGTCGATCACGGTGGGGCCGGGCACCAGCGCCAATGTCGTGGGTGAGCTGACCGGGTCGGGGACCGGGAGCCGCGGTGTGGTGGTCGTGACGGCGCACCTGGACTCGGTCAACCTCGCGGGCGGCCCGTCCGCGCCGGCGCCGGGGGCGGACGACAACGCCAGCGGGAGCGCCGGCGTGCTGGAGATGGCCCGCGTGCTGGCCGGTCGGGGCTGGCGGCACGACCTCCGGGTCATCCTGTTCGGCGGCGAGGAGCAGGGACTGCACGGAAGCCGTCAGTACGTCGCTGGCCTCCCGCCGGCCGAGCGGTTCCGGATCCGCGCCGTGCTCAACCTCGACATGATCGGCTCGCTGAACACGACCGCGCCCACCGTGCTGCTGGAGGGCGCGCCGCGGTCGGCGGTGCTCGTCAACGACCTGGCACGCGCGGCGGCGACCGTGACCGGCCTGACGGTCGAGACCTCGCTCGACCCGTTCGCCAGCGACCACGTGCCCTTCCTGGACGCCGGCATCCCCGCCGTGCTGACGATCGAGGGGGCCGACAGCGCCAACACCGCGATCCACAGCGAACGCGACGTGCTCGCCACGGTCACGCCGGCGCTGGCCCTGGAGATCCTGCGCATGGACCTCGCGGCGCTGGTCGGCTGGCTGGAGCCGTCGGGCCCGGTGCCCCACCCGGCCGGCCCGGTGGGAAGCCGGGCACCCGGCCGGCCGGACGTCTCCGTGGTCGGCGGGGCACGCCCCTACCCGTGACGGTCAGAACAGCCGCTGCGAGGGGTCGTCGGTGCCCTTGAGGACGGCGTAGTCGACGGTCAGGCACTCGATGCCGCGGTCACCCGCCAGCACCCGCGCCTGCGGCTTGATCTCCTGGGCGGCGAAGACCCCGCGCACGGGCGCCAGCAACGGATCGCGGTTGAGCAGCTCGAGGTAGCGGGTCAGCTGCTCCACTCCGTCGATCTCGCCGCGGCGCTTGACCTCGACGGCCACCGTGGCGCCCTCGGCGTCGCGGCACAACAGGTCCACCGGGCCGATGGCGGTCGGGTACTCGCGGCGGACCAGTGACCACCCCTGCCCGAAGGTCTCCACGTGCAGCGCGAGCAGCCGCTGCAGCTCGGCCTCGACGCCGTCCTTCTGCAGGCCTGGGTCGACGCCGAGCTCGTGCGAGCTGTCGTGCTCGACCGACTCGATGGTGATGATCAGCTGCTCGCCGGCCTTGTTCGTGACCGTCCAGGTGCCGGCACCGTCGACGAGCTCGTCCCGGAACGAGCACGGCGGGGTCATCCAGTTCAGCGGCTTGTAGGCGCGGTCGTCGGCGTGCACCGACACCGACCCGTCGGCCTTGACCAGCAGCAGCCGCGGCGCCATGGGCAGGTGGGCGGTCAGCCGCCCCACGTAGTCGACCGAGCAGCGGGCGATGACCAGGCGCACGGGATCCGACGGTACCGAACCGGCAACGACCGGCCCGAGAGGTCCGGGCTCCTGGCCGCGGCACGGCATCCTGACCGGGTGAGACGTGTCCCGCTGGGCCCCGCCCTGGCCCTGCTCGTGCTGGTCGCCGGCTGCGCGGGCGGCGGCGACTCCGCGGCCCCCCGGCCGGCACCGGTCTCCGACGGGCCGGGCCGGCTGGTTCTGGAGGTGGCGCACGTCGGCGGGTTCACCACACCGGAGGCGCTGGCCGCCCGGGTGCCGCTGGTCGCCGTGTACGGCGACGGCCGGGTCGTCACCCCGGGCGCGCAGATCGAGATCTACCCGCCCCCGGCGCTGCCGCCCCTGCAGGTGTGGCGGCTCGACGCCGAGGGCGTGCAGACCGTCGTCGACCGCGCCGTCACGGCGGGCGTGACCGGCACCGCCGACCTGGGCACGCCTCCGGTCGCCGACGTCCCGGCGACCCGCTTCACCCTCGTCACCGACCAGGGGACGTCGGTCCGCGAGGTCGAGGCGCTGGTCGAGCTGCCCGGGGACAGCGGGCTCACCCCGGAGCAGCAGGCGGCGCGTGACGAGCTGCGCGGCCTGCTCGAGGTGCTCACCTATCCGGAGCCGCTGGGCGCCACCGGCCCGGAGCCCTTCGAGCCCACGGCGGTGGCCGCCGTCGTCGCGCCGTGGACGCCGCCTCCCGACCCCGGGCTGGTGCAGGCGGAGGCTCCCTGGCCCGGTCCGGCGCTGCCCGGCGAGCCGCTGCGCGGCGGCCTGGGCCTGTCCTGCGTGGTCGCCCGCGGCGAGGAGTCCGGCGCGGTGCTCGCCGCGGCGGCGTCCGCGACCACACTGACGCCGTGGGTCGCCGGCGACGGCAGCCGCTGGCTGCTCATGCTGCGCCCGCTGCTGCCGCACGAGACCGGCTGTGCCGACCTCGGGGACTGACAGCGGTTCCCAGCTGGTCGGTGGGTGGGGCGATCAGCGGGTGAGATCGGCGCCGCGGCGGCCCGGCCGCCACGGAGCGGGCCGGGCCGTCGCGGGCGGCGCGGGTGCGCGGCTACACGCGGGCGACCGGACGCAGGTCGACGTCCACGCCACCGGTCTGCGGGACCGCGGCGAGCGGTTCGGCCGGGCGGCCCGACCGGAAGCGCTCCAGGTCGAGGATGCCCTCGCGCTTGGCGACGATGGTCGGCACCAGCGCCTGGCCGGCGACGTTCACCGCGGTGCGGCCCATGTCCAGGATCGGGTCGATCGCCAGGAGCAGGCCGACGCCGGCCAGCGGCAGGCCCAGCGTGGAGAGGGTCAGGGTCAGCATGACCACCGCCCCGGTGACGCCGGCGGTCGCGGCCGAGCCGACGACGGAGACCAGCGCGATGAGCAGGTAGTCGGTGACCGAGAGGTCCACGCCGAAGAACTGCGCCACGAAGATGGCGGCCAGCGCCGGGTAGACGGCCGCGCAGCCGTCCATCTTGGTCGTCGCGCCCAGCGGGACGGCGAAGGACGCGTAGGACCGCGGCACCCCGAGGTCCTGCTCGGTCACCCGCTCGGTCACCGGCAGGGTGCCGATCGAGGACCGGGACACGAAGGCCAGCTGGATGGCCGGCCAGGCGCCGGCGAACCACCGCAGCGGCGAGAGGCCGTGCAGGCGGAGCAGCACCGGGTAGACGACGAAGAGCACGAGCGCGAGGCCGGCGTAGACGGAGCCGGCGAAGACGCCGAGCGAGCCGAGGGACTCCCAGCCGTAGCTGGCCACGGCGTTGCCGATCAGGCCGACGGTGCCGATCGGGGCCAGCAGGATGACCCACCACAGCAGCTTCTGCACGACCGCCAGGGCCGAGCGGGTCAGCGCCAGGAACGGCTCGGCCGGCTCGCCGACCTTGAGCGCGGCGACGCCGACCGCCGCGGCGAGCACGATCAGCTGGAGCACGTTGAACGACAGGCCGCCCTCGGCGGAGGACTCCAGGCCGAGGACGTTGGCGGGCACCAGCCCGGTGAGGAAGTCCCACCAGGAGCCGGTGGTCTCGGGCGCGGCCTGGGCGGCGGCGTCGGCCGAGCTGTTGCGGCCGGGCTGGGTGAGCAGGCCCAGGCCGATGCCGATCGAGACGGCGATCAGCGCGGTGATCGCGAACCACAGCAGCGTCTGCCCGGCCAGCCGGGCGGCGTTGGAGACCTGCTTGAGGTTGGCGATGCTGACGATCACGGCGGTGACGATCAGCGGCGGGACGAGGACTTTCAGCAGCGTGACGAAGGTGCTTCCGACGGTCTGGAGGGTGCTGGTCAGCCAGTTGGGGGTGCCGTCGGCGACGGGACCCATGTCGCGGGCGACGAGCCCGAGGGCGACGCCCAGCACGAGGGCGAGGAGGACCTGTGCCGCGAAGGGGACGCGGCGGAGACGAGCGAGCACGGGAGTGCCTTCCGGGGACGGTGCGGGAGGGGACGACGCGGCGCGCGGGCGCTCAGGAGTCGGCCGTCATCCGTCCGAAGTCGAGCGCACGCCGCCGGGTGAGGTCCCACCTGTCGCGCACGTCAGGGCACAAGGCGCCCTCGGCGCCGTCACATCCCCCGTGTGCCCACTCTCACGTCGGCGAGGCCCCAGGCCCTCCCTGAGCCCGCGGCAACCCTCCAAGGGCCCGCGCCGAGCCTGGTGACGTCCTGGAACGGCCCCCTGCAGGGTCCCGCCGCGAGCTTGCGAGTGGCGGGGGGCAGGGGGTCCTCTTTCAGTCGGACCAGGCCGGGCGCCGCTTCTCCAGGAACGCCGACATGCCCTCGACCGCCCCGGGCAGCTGGCTGGCCGCGGCCATCACCTCGACCGCGGTCGTGTAGGCGTCCCGCTCGGGCCGGCCCAGCTGGGCGTGCATCGTCTGCTTGCCCCAGGCCTTGCTCGCCCGCGAGCCCCGGGTGGCCCGGGCCATGAGGTCGGCGACCGCCGCGTCGAGCGCGGCGTCGGGCACCACCCGGTTGACCAGCCCCCAGTCCAGCGCGGTGGCCGCGTCGACGACGTCGCCGGTGAGCGCCAGCTCCATGGCGCGCTTGCGGCCGATGTCCCGCGCGATGGCCACCATCGGCGTGTGGCAGAACCAGCCGCCCTTGCCGCCCGGCGCGGCGAACCCGGCCGACTCGGCGGCCACGGCCAGGTCGCACGAGGCCACCAGCTGGCAGCCGGCCGCGGTGGCCAGGGCGTGCACGCGGGCGAGCACCACCTGCGGGACGTCGTGCAGCATCTGCATGAGCTCGGTGCACAGCTGCAGCAGGCTGCGCACCTCGGGGACCGGCCGGCCGGCGACGTCGGCGAAGTCGTGCCCGGCGCTGAACACCGGCCCCTCCGCGGCGATGACGAGCCCGGCGGCGTCGCTCTCCCCCACCTCCCCGACCGCGGCCAGCAGCTGGGTCAGGTGGTCGCGGGACAGTGCGTTGCGCTTGGCCGGCCGGCACATCGTGAGGGTGACGACGTCGCCGTCCCGCTCGACCCGGGGTGCGCCCTCTGCAGTCATGGGCCGACCACACCACGCACAGCCGCGGGTGGCAACGGGCTGGCAGGCTCGGCGGTGTGGAACCCGAGCAGGTCACCGACACCGCACCTCGGCCGGCCGGGCGCACGGTCTTCACGCAGGGCTGGCGCGACGTCACCTTCCTGCACTGGGCGGTGGACCCCGCGCTGGTCGCCCCGCTGCTGCCCGCGGGCACCCGGCCCGACGTCCTGGACGGCGCCACCTACGTCGGGCTGATCCCGTTCCGGATGCGCCGCATCGGCGTGCTCGGCGCGCCGGGCCTGCCGTGGGCCGGCTCCTTCGCCGAGACCAACGTCCGGCTGTACTCGACCGACGACGCGGGACGGCGCGGGGTGGTGTTCCGGTCGCTGGACGCCGACCGGCTGCTGCCCGTGCTCGCCGCCCGCTGGGTGGCCGGCCTGCCCTACTGCTGGGCGCGGATGCGGGTGCGCCGCGACGGCGACCTGGTCACCTACACCTCCCGCCGGCGCTGGCCCGGCCCGCGCGGGGCCGGCGGGCGGGTCGTCGTCCGGGTGGGGAACCGGCTGGCCGACCCCGGCTCCCTGGCCGGTTTCCTGACCGGCCGGTGGGGACTGCATCAGACGGCGGCCGGCCGCCTGGCGTACTGGCCCAACGAGCACCCGGCCTGGCCGCTGCACGCCGCCGAGCTGGTCGCGTGCGAGCAGGACCTGGTGCCCGCGGCCGGGCTGCCGCGGGTCGACGGCGCCCCCGACAGCGTGCTGTTCTCCCCGGGCGTCGACGTCCGCTTCGGCCCGCGCCTGCGCTGAACGCCGCGGAGGGCATGATCGCGGCATGGACCTCGTGCGCTTCGGACTGGTGGGCTACGGCTTCGGCGGCCGGTACTTCCACGCTCCCCTGCTGGCGGCCGCCGAGGAGGTCGACCTCTTCGGCGTGGTGACGACGTCGGCGGAGCGGCGCGCGCAGGTCGCCGCCGAGCACCCCGGCCTGCGCACCTTCGGCTCGCTCGAGGAGCTGGCCGAGGCCGGTGCCGAGGCGGTGGCGATCTCCACGCCGGCCGACACGCACACCCCGCTCAGCGAGCAGGCCCTCGGCCTGGACCTCGCCGTGGTGTGCGACAAGCCCTTCGCCCTGGACGCCCCGGCCGCGTCCGGGACGGTGCGGCTGGCCGCGGCCCGCCGGCTGCCGCTGGCGCCGTACCAGAACCGCCGCTGGGACTCCGACTTCCGCACCGTCCGGGCGCTGGTGGACGCCGGGCGGCTCGGCACGGTGACCCGCTTCGAGTCGCGCTTCGAGCGCTTCGAGCCCGAGCCGGGCCCGCCGGCCGCGGGCGGCGGCACGCTGCTGGACTTCGGCAGCCACCTCGTCGACCAGGCGCTGGTGCTGCTCGGCCCGGCGACGAGCGTGTACGCCGAGTGGCGGCTGCGGGAGTCGGGCCTGGACGACGACGTCTTCGTCGCGCTCACCCACGCCCACGGCGCCCGTTCGCACCTGTGGGGCAGCTGGAGCCAGGGGGCGCCCGGCGACCGTTTCCGGGTCAGCGGCACCGAGGGCGGCTACGTCGTCGGCGGGCCGATGGACGGGCAGGAGGCCGCGCTGCTGGCCGGGCAGACGCCGGCGACGCTGGGCGAGGGGTGGGGCGGGGAGCCGCAGGGGCGCTGGGGCCGGCTGCGGCGCGGGGACGAGGGCGTCGTGGTCCCGACCGAGCGGGGCCGCTGGGACACCTTCTACCCGGCGTTCGCCGCCGCCGTCCGCGGGCAGGGACCGGTGCCGGTGGACCCGCGGGAGGCCGTCGCGACCGCCACGGTGCTCGACGCCGCGCGCCGCAGCGCCACCGAAGGCGTCGTCGTCGACCTCTGAGCGGCTACCCGTCGAGGCCGTTGGCCTCGCGGACCACGTCGACGAGCTGGCGCATGATGTCGGTCAGCCCGAAGTCCTTCGGCGTGAAGACCCGGGCCACGCCCTGCTCGCGCAGCCGGCGGGCGTCGCTGTCGGGCACGATGCCGCCGACGACCACGGGGACGTCCTCGAGACCGGCGTCCCGCAGCCCCCGCAGCACCGCCGGCACCACCTGCAGGTGCGAGCCGGAGAGCACCGACAGCCCGACCACGTGCACGTCCTCCTCGACCGCGGCGCTGACGATCTGCGCCGGCGTGAGCCGGATGCCCTGGTAGACGACCTCGAAGCCGGCGTCGCGCGCGCGGACGGCGATCTGCTCGGCGCCGTTGCTGTGCCCGTCGAGGCCGGGCTTGCCGACCAGGAACCGCAGCCGCCCGCCCAGCTCCTCCCCCGTGGTGCGCACCCGCTCCCGGACGTCGGCCAGCGTCGCGTCGGCCTCGCCGCCCCCCGCGGCCGCGGCGACGCCGGTGGGTGCCCGGTACTCGCCGAAGACCTCGCGCAGCACGCCGGCCCACTCGCCCGTCGTGACGCCGGCGCGGGCGCACTCCAGGGTGGCGGCCATGAGGTTCCCGTCGGTCCCGGCGACCGCGCGCAGCCGCGCGAGCGCCCGCTCCACCGGCGCCGGGTCGCGCTGGGCCCGCCACTTCTGGACCGACTCGCAGGCGGCGGTCTCCACAGCGGGGTCGACCACCTGGATGGCGGCGTCGAGGTCGGCCAGCAGCGGGTTGGGCTCGGTGACCTCGAACCGGTTCACCCCGACGACGACGTCGTCCCCGTTCTCCAGCCGGCGGCGCCGCTCGGCCAGCGAGGCGACCAGCCGGCCCTTCATGTAGCCGGACTCCACGGCGGCCACCGCGCCGCCCATCTCCTGCACCCGGGCGATCTCCGCCCGGGCGCCCTCGACCAGCTCGGCGACCTTCCGCTCCACCACCACCGAGCCGGTGAACAGGTCCTCGTACTCGAGCAGGTCGGTCTCGTAGGCCAGCACCTGCTGCAGCCGCAGCGACCACTGCTGGTCCCACGGCCGGGGCAGCCCCAGCGCCTCGTTCCAGGCGGGCAGCTGCACGGCGCGGGCGCGGGCGTCCCTGGACAACGTGACCGCGAGCATCTCCAGCACGATCCGCTGCACGTTGTTCTCCGGCTGGGCCTCGGTCAGGCCCAGCGAGTTGACCTGCACGCCGTAGCGGAAGCGGCGGTGCTCCGCGGCCTCGACGCCGTACCGCTCGCGGGTCAGCTCGTCCCACAGCTGCGTGAAGGCCCGCATCTTGCACATCTCCTCGACGAAGCGGACGCCCGCGTTGACGAAGAAGGAGATGCGCGCGACCACCTCGCCGAAGCGCTCCCGCGGCACCTGCCCGGAGTCGCGCACCGAGTCCAGGACGGCGATCGCAGTGCTCATCGCGTAGGCGATCTCCTGCACCGGGGTCGCCCCGGCCTCCTGCAGGTGGTAGCTGCAGATGTTGATCGGGTTCCACCTCGGCATCGCCGACACCGTGTAGGCGACCATGTCGGTGATCAGCCGCATGGAGGGCTCGGGCGGGAAGACGTACGTCCCGCGCGACAGGTACTCCTTGATGATGTCGTTCTGCGTCGTCCCGGCCAGCTCCGCGACGTCGTGCCCCTGCTCCTCGGCCACCGCCTGGTAGAGCGCCAGCAGCCACATCGCCGTCGCGTTGATCGTCATCGACGTGTTCATCCCGTCGAGCGGGATGCCGTCGAAGAGCGCGCGCATGTCGCCGAGGTGCGTGATCGGCACGCCGACCTTGCCGACCTCCCCAACGGAGAGCTCGTCGTCGGGGTCGTAGCCGGTCTGCGTCGGCAGGTCGAACGCGACCGACAGCCCGGTCTGCCCCTTGGCCAGGTTGCGCCGGTACAGCGCGTTGGACTCGGCCGGCGACGAGTGGCCCGCGTAGGTGCGCATGACCCACGGGCGGTCGCGCTCCTCCGGCGATGCAGGGAACGGCATGGACGGGGAGTCTATGGGTGTTACCGGTCAGTAGCGAGGCCTCCTCCGGGTGTCCCCCGGTGGCACACTCGCAGGCGCGGAGAGGAGGTTCGCGATGGCGCCGGTGGCCGGCACGCACTACCTGGCGGGACCGGTGATCGCGTTCGCCGTCCTCGCCCTGCTGGCCCTCTTCCTGCGGTGGGCCTTCCGGGGCGAACCGCGCCGTCGCCCGCCGGCGGACGACGGCCTGCTCACCCGCGTCGCCACGATGTCCCGGCGGGAGTCGGCGCTGGCACTGCGGGCGGTGCTCTCCGACGCGGGCATCCGCTCCACCGTGCGCTTCCCCGGCCCGCACCGGGCCGAGGTGCTCGTGTTCCCCGAGGACGCCGACCGCGCCCGCGCGCTGGCCTCGTCGTTCCCCGCCGGCTGAGCGCGGCCGCCGTGCCCCCGGACCTCGCTCCGCTCTGCCCGGGCCCCTGCACGAGGGCCGTCAGCTCGACCGCTCGGCGGGGTCCGGTGGTCCCTCGGTCGCACTGCAGCGGCTGACCAGCCACGGCTGCAGGTCGTCGAAGCCGCGGACCGAGCGGCGCTGCAGCGGTTCGATCCGGTAGTCGGGGTGCTGCCGCAGCCGGGCGGCCAGCTCGCGGTCGACGAGCACGCTCCCGGCGCGGGCCACCGTGGTCAGCCGGCTGGCAAGGTTCACCACCGACGAGTAGACGTCGCCGAGCCGGGTGAGCACCCGTCCGTGCGCGAGGCCGACCCGCAGCGGCGGCCGGTCCACGGCCCCCCACCGCTCGGGCAGCGAGAGCCCGATCTCCGCCGCGGCCGCCGGGTCCGCGGCGGTGAAGAGCACCCCGTCGCCGACGGTCTTGACCACCCGCCCGCCGCCGCGGGCCACCACCTCGGCGGCCGTCGCCTCGAAGTCCTCCACCATGACGGCCAGCTCGGCACCGCTCATGCCGCGCGTGCGGGTGGTGTAGCCGACCAGGTCGGCGAAGCCGACCGCCAGTTCGCGCTCCTCGCCGCCGGCCGGTGCGGCGGGCGCCCGCTCGACCGCTGCCGCCAGGTGCCGGCGCCACACCTGGTCCTGCACCACGCGCAGCAGCGACAGCAGCGCGTCGGCCGCCGGCGGCAGGTCCCCGGGGCTGCCCGCCCGGTCGGGCTCCCCGTCGCGGTCGCGGGCGAGGGCACTGGTGAGCAGGGTGGTCTGCCAGTCGGCCAGCCGCGCCAGCGGCTGCGCCAGCGCCCGGGCGAACGACGCCTCGGTGCCCGGGGCGACGAACCCGGCGTGGACGAGGTCGGCCAGGGCGTGCAGCGCGGCGACGTCGCCGTCGGTGAACACCGCGTCGTCCTCGGCGGCCTCGCTGAAGCCCAGGGCGTGCCACAGCCGGCGGAAGGCGTCCGGCGGCATGCCGGACAACTCGGTCACCTGTGTCCGGGTGTACCGCCGCGGACCACCGAGCAGCAGTCGGCCGAGCTCGGCGTCGGTCGGGGTGGGACGGGTCCTGCCCTCGTCGTGCACCCTCCCGAGTGTGGGGCACGGCGGAGTCCCGCTCCGCGTCCGGGTCGACCCGGCCGGGAGGGTCAGCCGGGTCGCTCGACCCGCTCGATCCGCGCCCCCAGGCCGCGCAGCTGCTCGACGAAGTCGGGGTAGCCGCGGTCGACGTGGTGCACGTCCTGCACCTCGGTCACGCCGTCGGACACCAGCCCGGCCAGCACGAGCCCGGCGCCGGCGCGGATGTCGGTGGCCAGCACCGGCGCGCTCGAGAGCCGCTCCCGGCCCCGGACGACGGCGTGGTGGCCGTCGGTGCGCACCGAGGCGCCCAGCCGGACCAGCTCGTTGACGAACATGAACCGGCCCTCGAAGACGTTCTCGGTGATCAGCGCGGTGCCCGTGGAGACGGCGGCCAGCGCCACCGCCATCGGCTGGAGGTCGGTCGGGAACCCCGGGTAGGGCAGCGTGACGACGTCCACGCAGCGCGGGCGGCCGTCCATCGCCACCCGCAGCCCGCCGTCCACCGGTTCGACGTGCGCACCGGCGTCAGCCAGCTTGGCGAGGGCCACCGTGAGGTGGTCGGGGACGGCCCGCTCGATGACGACGTCGCCGCGGGTCATCACCGCGCCGATCGCCCAGGTGCCGGCGACGATCCGGTCGGGCACGGTCGTGTAGGTGACCGGCCGCAGCGCCGGGACGCCCTCGACGGTGATCGTCGAGGTGCCCGCCCCGTCGATCTGCGCGCCCATCCCGGCGAGCATCGCGCAGAGGTCGACGATCTCCGGCTCGCGGGCGGCGTTGTCGACGACCGTCGTCCCCTGCGCGAGCACCGCGGCCATCACCAGGTTCTCCGTGGCCCCGACCGACGGGAAGTCCAGCCAGATGCTGGTGCCCACCAGCCGCGGCGCGGTGGCCACCAGGAAGCCGTGCTCGCTCTCGATGGTGGCGCCGAGCCGCTCGAGGCCGGAGATGTGCATGTCCAGTCCGCGCGAGCCGATCGCGTCCCCGCCGGGCAGGGCCACCCTGGCCGACCCGCACCGGGCGACGAGCGGGCCGAGGACGCTGATCGACGCCCGCATCCGGCGCACCAGGTCGTAGTCGGTCTCCGTGTCCGGCTTGTCCGGGACGTCGACCACCACCCGGCCGCCGCCGCCCTGCGCGTGCCGCTCGTAGGTGACCTCGCACCCCAGCCGGCGCAGCACCTCGCTCATGATGGCCACGTCGAGGATGTCGGGGACCTCGTCGATGGTGGTGCGCCCGGCGGCCAGCAGCGCGGCGGCCATGAGCTTGAGGGCGCTGTTCTTGGCGCCGGTGACCCGGACCCGCCCGGTGAGGGCCGTGCCGCCGGTGACCTCGAAGCACTCCACCCGATCACCCTACGGTGGCCCCGCTGCAGCGCCCCACTGCGAGGTGGAGGACCCCGTCCCCATCCCTCGCACGCTCGGGACGAGCCTCGGGACGGGGCCGGGGGCAGCGGGACCTTCTAGGCTCCGGGCATGACCGTCCGGCTGACCCGCATCTACACGAAGACCGGCGACGCCGGCCAGACGCACCTCGGGGACATGAGCCGAGTGGCCAAGACCGACCCGCGCCTGGTGGCCTACGCCGACGTCGACGAGGCCAACAGCGTGCTCGGCGTCGCGCTGGCCCTGGGGTCGCCGTCCCCGGAGCTGACCGAGCTGCTGCGCAGCGTGCAGAACGACCTGTTCGACGTCGGCGCCGACCTGTCCACGCCAGTCGTGCCGGACCCCCCGTACCCGCCGCTGCGGGTGACCGCCGCGTACACCGAGCGGCTGGAGGCGGCCTGCGACGCGTACAACGAGCAGCTGCCGACGCTGGCCAGCTTCATCCTGCCCGGCGGCACGCCGCTGGCCGCGCTGCTGCACCAGGCGCGGACCGTGACCCGCCGGGCCGAGCGCAGCGTCTGGGCGCTGCTGGAAGCCGACGGCGAGCGCGCCAACGCCGAGACCGCGCGCTACCTGAACCGGCTCTCGGACCTGCTGTTCATCCTCGCCCGGGTGGCCAACCCCGGGGGCGACGTGCTGTGGGAGCCCGGCGCGCACAGCGGCGCGCACGCCCAGCGGGCCGCGCGGTCGGATTCCGCTCCGGAGACCTGATCCGGCCCCCTTGCAGAGTCCCGCCCCGAGCCCGCGAGGGGTGGGGGCCAAGGGAGCCCTTCAACGCACCGGCGGTGCGGACTCGACCCAGGACAGGAAGCCCGTCACCGTCGAGGAGTCCATGGCCAGTTCCCGGGGGCCGGCCGCGGTGGCGCAGGAGAGGACGACGACGTCCTCAGGCAGGGATACGTCCTCGGCGCCCGCGCGACGCCGTCCCTGCACCCGGAACTCCGCGCGGCACAGCCGTTGCTGCGGGCGTACCGAGAGCGACAGCGCGCGGTACCAGAGCAGCGAGTCGCCGCCGTACCAGGCCACCCCCACCGACCAGCGCGGCGAGCCCGTCGGGCGCAGCCACATGGTGACCGCGCCGAGCCCGGTGAGCAGGAAACGGCGGCGCAGCAGGAACGCGACGACCAGCCCGACGACGACCACCGCGACGACCAGGAGGAGCAGTTCGGTCGTCATCCGGGGCGCCGGTCGGTCAGGCGGGACGTCGGCGGCGGCTCAGACGTCCTGACCGGCGGCGCGCAGTCGCGACTGGGCGCGCTTGGCGGCGGCGAGGGCGTCGGGGTCGTCACCGGCCTGCTCCGCGCGGCGCAACGCCTCGCGTGCCCGCTCGACGTCGATCTCGGAGGAGATCTCCGCGGTCTCGGCCAGGATGGAGACCCCGCGGTCGGTCACCGACAGGAAGCCGCCGTGGGCGGCGACCACCATGTCCTCGCCCTCGACGGTGCGCACGGTGACGACGCCGCCGTCGGCGAGCTGGCCGAGCAGCGGCGCGTGCCCGGGCAGGACGCCCAGCTCACCCTCGGTCGTGCGGGCCACGACCATGCTGGCCTCGCCGGACCAGATCATCCGCTCGACGGCCACCAACTCGACATGCAGGGTCGCCACGACACTCCTCGGGTCCACCGAACGGCGGTACGGGTCACCACGTCCGGGGCGGACACGGCGACGGGTCGCTTCCACTCTAGTGGCGCACCCGTCCGGTCCCGGTCGAGACCCCCTCCCGGGGACCTCCCGCCGAGTCCGCGCGGCTTGGGGAGGACGGTGGCCTCCCCGCAGGGTCCCGCCGCGAGCCTGGTGACGCGCTGGAACGGCCCCGCGTCAGGGCCCCGTCCCGAGCCTGCGAGGGGCGGGGGCAGGGCGGCCCGTCCAGGGCACCGCCCCGACCTCGCGAAGGGTGGGTGGGACGGGGTCCTTGTTCAGGCGCAGCGGCGGTACAGCAGGGTCCAGCGCCCCACGCGCACCCAGGGACGGCGCACGGTCGAGGCCGGCGCCCACTCGTCGGTGTGGAACTGCCGGCCGCCGACGTAGGGGACGGCGGCCGACGGCGGCCAGCTCCAGTCGGCGCCGTCCACCTGCGTCCCGGTGATGCCGTCCACGTCGTCTCTCCCGCTCGTCGCCCAGCTGCTCCGGGCGTCCTCGCACGAGATCGGCACGGAGCGGGATCCCCTTGAGGGGACCCGCAGCACACCCACCCGTCCGGGGACCGCCGCGCGGGGGCTACCCGCACTCCCGCCCGGGAACACGGAACGGCCGGGTCCCGTCGGGACCCGGCCGCCTCGGTGCTGGAACGGCCCCGCTGCTGGGCCCTCGCTGAGCCTGCGAAGCGAGGGGGCAGCGGGCGGCCCCCCTGCAGGGCCCCGCCGCGCGCGTGCGAGTGGCGGGGGGCAGGGGGGTCCTTTTCAGCCGCGCTTCAGCTTGTCGGCGTTGCGCTCGAGGTCCTCGAGGCCACCGCACATGAAGAACGCCTGCTCCGGCACGTTGTCGTACTCGCCGTCGGTGATCGCCTTGAACGCCTGGAGCGTCTCCGACACCGGCACGAAGGAGCCCGGCTGCCCGGTGAAGGCCTCGGCCACGAACATGTTCTGCGAGAGGAAGCGCTCGACGCGCCGGGCCCGGTTGACCGTGACCTTGTCCTCCTCGGAGAGCTCGTCGATGCCGAGGATGGCGATGATGTCCTGCAGCTCCTGGTAGCGCTGCAGCACCTGCTTCACCGTCTGGGCGATGGCGTAGTGCTCCTGCCCGACGTACTGCGGGTCCAGGATCCGGCTGGTGGAGTCCAGCGGGTCCACGGCCGGGTAGATGCCCTTCTCCGAGATCGGCCGGCTGAGCACGGTCGTCGCGTCGAGGTGGGCGAAGGTGGTGTGCGGCGCCGGGTCGGTGATGTCGTCGGCGGGCACGTAGATCGCCTGCAGCGAGGTGATCGAGTGACCCCGCGTCGAGGTGATCCGCTCCTGCAGCTCGCCCATCTCGTCGGCGAGGGTCGGCTGGTAACCCACGGCGGAGGGCATGCGGCCCAGCAGCGTGGACACCTCGGACCCGGCCTGGGTGAACCGGAAGATGTTGTCGATGAAGAGCAGCACGTCCTGGTTCTGCTCGTCGCGGAAGTACTCCGCCATCGTCAGCGCCGACAGCGCGACCCGCAGCCGGGTGCCCGGCGGCTCGTCCATCTGGCCGAAGACCAGCGCGGTGGACTCGATGACGCCGGACTCGGTCATCTCGGTGATCAGGTCGTTGCCCTCACGGGTGCGCTCACCGACGCCGGCGAACACCGAGACACCGCCGAACTCCTGGGCGACGCGGCGGATCATCTCCTGGATGAGCACCGTCTTGCCCACGCCGGCACCACCGAACAGGCCGATCTTCCCGCCGGCCACGTAGGGGGTCAGCAGGTCGATGACCTTGATGCCGGTCTCCAGCATCTCGGTGCGGCCCTCGAGCTGGTCGAACCGCGGCGCGTGCCGGTGGATCCCCCAGCGCAGCGCGTCGGCGCCGTGGCCGGGGGCGTCCAGGCACTGGCCGAGGGCGTTCCAGACGTGACCCTTGGTGACGTCGCCGACAGGTACGGAGATCGCAGAGCCGGTGTCCCGGACCTCGGCGCCCCGGACCAGACCGTCGGTGGGCTGCATGGAGATGGTGCGGACCACGTTGTCGCCCAGGTGCTGGGCGACCTCGAGGGTCAGCGTCTTGCCCAGGTCGGCGAGGGTCACCTCGACCTGCAGGGCGTTGAACAGGTCGGGCATCGCGTCGCGCGGGAACTCGACGTCGACGACCGGCCCGGTGACCCGGACGACGCGGCCGGTCGTCTGGGTGGTCGGACGGTCCTCGGTGACGGTCATCTGTACTGCTCTCCTGCCCTCGGCCTTGCGTTGGTCCGCGTCTTCGGGATCCCTGCCGCGGGAGCGGCCGGGGTGGGGTCAGTCGTCGGCGCCGGCGGACACCAGCGCGTCCGCACCGCCGACGATCTCACTGATCTCCTGGGTGATCTCGGCCTGGCGGGCCTGGTTGGCCTGCCGGGAGAGGTTCTTCGCCAGTTCCTCGGCGTTGTCCGAGGCCGACTTCATGGCCCGCCGCCGGGACGCCGACTCAGATGCCGCCGACTCCAGCATCGCCGCGAAGATCCGCGTCGTGACGTACTTCGGCAGCAGGGCGTCGAGGAGGGCGTCGGGCGAGGGCTCGAACTCGTAGGACGTCGGGACGCCGGAGTCGCCGGTGGTGACGCCGCTCTCCCGGTCCTCCCGCTCGTAGTCGAACTCCTCGACCTCCTCGACCTCCAGCGGGGCCATCCGCTTGGCGACCGGGACCTGCGCGAGCAGCGACCGGAACTCGGTGTAGACGATGTGCAGCTCGTCCACACCGAGGACGCCGTCGGCTCCGGCACCGGTCTCGTCGTCGTCCATGCCGGCGGTGAAGGTCGCGATGAGCGCCTCACCGACGCGCTGGGCGTCGGCGTAGCCCGGCTGCTCGGAGAAGCCCGTGAAGGTCTCGGCCATCTCCCGGTCGCGGAAGGAGTAGTAGGTCTCCCCCTTGCGGCCCACCACGTACAGGACCGGCTCCTTGCCCTCCTGGCGCAGCAGCGAGAGCAGCTCCTCGGTGCGGCGCAGCACGTTGACGTTGTACGAGCCGGCGAAGCCGCGGTCGGAGGTGATGACGAGCACCGCCGCCCGGCGCGCATCCTGCCGCTCCGTCAGCAGCGGGTGGTCCAGCGACGCCGACGACGCCAGGGCCGACAGCACCCGGGTGATCTCCCGGGCGTAGGGCTTGGAGGCCTCCACCCGGGCCTGGGCGCGCACGATGCGGGCGCCGGCGATCAGCTCCTGCGCCGAGAAGATCTTCTTCGTCGACTTCGTGGAGCGGATGCGGCGCCGCAGCGCGCGGAGGTTGCTGGCCACGGTCAGGCGCTCCGCTTGACCTGGACGCGCTCCTGGCCGCGCTCGGACGCATCCATCGCCTCGGCCTCGTCCTCGTTGACCCGCAGTGTGCCGCCCTCGGCGGTCTGGAACTGGCCGTAGAAGTCCTCGACCGCCCGCTCCAGGCCGGAGACGGCGTCGTCGCCGAGCGCGCGGCTCTGCCGGATCCCGTCGAAGACGCCGCCGTGGTTGCGGGCGACGTAGTCGAGGAACTCGCGCTCGAAGCGGCGGACCTCGGGCACCGGGACCTTGTCGAGCTTGCCGGTGGTGCCCAGCCAGATGGAGACGACCTCGCGCTCCACCGGGTAGGGCTGGTACTGGCCCTGCTTGAGCAGCTCCACCAGCCGCTGGCCGCGCTCGAGCGTCGCGCGGCTGGAGGCGTCGAGGTCGGAGGAGAACGAGGCGAAGGCCTCCAGCTCGCGGTACTGCGCGAGGTCCAGCCGCAGCCGGCCGGCGACGGACTTCATCGCCTTGATCTGGGCCGAGCCGCCGACGCGGGACACCGAGATGCCGACGTTGATGGCCGGGCGGACCCCGGAGTTGAACAGACCCGTCTCGAGGAAGATCTGCCCGTCGGTGATCGAGATGACGTTGGTCGGGATGTAGGCCGACACGTCGTTGCCCTTGGTCTCGACCAGCGGCAGGCCGGTCATCGAGCCGGCGCCCAGCTCGTCGGAGAGCTTGGCGCAGCGCTCCAGCAGGCGGGAGTGGAGGTAGAAGACATCGCCGGGGTAGGCCTCGCGGCCCGGCGGCCGGCGCAGCAGCAGGGAGACCGCACGGTAGGCCTCGGCCTGCTTGGACAGGTCGTCGAAGACGATCAGGACGTGCTTGCCCTCGTACATCCAGTGCTGGCCGATGGCCGAGCCGGTGTAGGGGGCGATGTACTTGAAGCCCGCGGCCTCCGACGCCGGGGCGGCGACGATCGTCGTGTACTCCATCGCGCCGGCCTCCTCGAGGGAGGCGCGGATCGCGGCGATCGTCGAGCCCTTCTGGCCGACGGCGACGTAGATGCAGCGGACCTGCTGGGCGGGGTCGCCCGTGGCCCAGGCCTGCTTCTGGTTGATGATCGTGTCGGTGACGATCGCGGTCTTGCCGGTCTGGCGGTCACCGATGACCAGCTGGCGCTGGCCGCGGCCGATCGGCGTCATGGCGTCGATGGCCTTGATGCCGGTCTGCATCGGCTCGTGCACCGACTGCCGCTGGACGACGGTCGGGGCCTGCAGCTCCAGCGCCCGGCGGCCGGTGGTGGTGATCGGGCCGGCGCCGTCGATCGGGTTGCCCAGCGGGTCGACCACGCGGCCGAGGTAGCCGTCGCCGACCGGGACGGAGAGGACCTCGCCGGTCCGGCGGACCTGCTGGCCCTCCTCGATGCCGGCGTAGTCGCCGAGGATGACCACGCCGACCTCACGGACGTCGAGGTTCAGCGCCAGGCCGCGGACGCCGCTCTCGAACTCGAGCAGCTCGTTGGTCATGACCGAGGGCAGGCCCTCGACCCGGGCGATGCCGTCGCCGGCCTCGGTGACGATCCCGACCTCTTCCCGCGACACGTCGGGCGAGTACTCGGTGACGTAGTTCTGGATGGCACTGCGGATCTCGTCAGCGGAGATCGTCAGCTCGGCCATGGCGTGGTGTCCTCTTCCCTGCTGGGTGGTGTCTGGGTGGGGGCCGGGTGTCCGGTCAGCCGACGAGCCGCCGGCCGGCGGCCTCGAGGCGGTGCGCGACGCTGCCGTCGATGACCTCGTCACCGACGCGGATGACCAGGCCACCGAGCACGCTCGGGTCGACGGTCACCTGCAGCCCGACCGGCCGGCGGTAGAGGCGCCCGAGCAGCTCGGTGAGCCGGCGCTCCTGCGCGTCGGTCAGCGGGACGGCGGTGGTCACGCGGGCCACCGACTGGCCGCGGCGGGTGGAGGCCGCCTCGGAGAGCCGTTCGACGACGTTCTCGGCGTTGCCGACGGCCCGCCCGGTGAGGTGGTTGCGGAGCAACAGCGCGCTGATCGGGCTGACCCGGCCGGTGAGCAGCCGGTCCAGCAGCGCGGCCTTGCCCGCGGCCGGCGCGGTGCGGTCGCTGAGGATCCGGGACAGTTCCGCATCTCCTGCGACGATACGTCCGAACCGGAAGAGCTCGTCCTCGACGCCGTCGAGCTCACCGCGGGCGTCCGCGGCGTCCAGGGCGGCGTCCGTGGCCAGGGCCTCGGTCGCCTCCACCAGGTCCAGCGGCCGTGACCAGCGCTGCCGGGCTGCGGTCTCGACCAGGTCGAGCGTGGCCTCGGAGACCCGTCCGGCGAGCAGGCGCCGCGCGACGCCGGCCCGGTCCGCCGGGCTGCCCGACGGGTCCGACAGCGCCCGGCGCAGCGAGACCTGCCCGTCGAGCAGGCGCGCGACGGCGAACAGCTCGTCGGCCAGGGCCGCGAGCTCCTCGGGGCTCGCGGCCCGCTCCAGGCCGGTCAGCCGGTCGCGCGCCCGTTCCAGCAGGCCGGAGGCCGGCCGGGTGATCTCGGACAGCCGGTCCCGGACGACGGCGAGCGCCGCGCGGCTGGAGGCATCCATCAGCGGTCGCCCTGCGGCGCGTACACCGAGCTGCCCGTGGCCCCGCCGCGGCCGTCGGCGGACGTGCCGGCCATGCCGTCGAGCTGGTCGAGGAACCGGTCGACCGTGCCGCTGCGCCGAGCCTGGTCCTCGAGGGACTCGCCGACCACGCGGCCGGCCAGGTCGACGGCGAGCCGGCCGATCTGGCCGCGCAGCTCGTTGACGACCTGCTGGCGCGAGGTGGCCAGCTGCTCCTCGCCGCGCGCCACGATCCGCGCGGACTCCTCCTGGGCCTGTGCCCGGAGCTCCTCGAGGATCTGCTGGCCCTCGGCACGGGCCTGGTCGCGGATCTGTGCGGCCTCGGTGCGCGCCTCGGCCAGCTGGGCGCGGTACTGCTCCAGCGCCGCCTGGGCCTCGGCCTGCATCGCCTCGGCCCGCTCGATGCCGCCCTCGATCGCCTCGCGGCGGGCCCGGAAGACCTGCTCGAACCGCGGCCAGACGAACTTGGCCAGCACGAAGAACGCGATCGCGAACGTGATCGTCCCGATGACGATCTCCCCCACCGGGGGGAGCAGCGGGTTGGCGGATTCCGCAGCTCGGATGTTCATGCTCTGCCCGTCCCTAGCTCAGGGTGTCCTACCGGTGGCTCGGTCAGCCTGCGTTGCCCGGCCCGAAGATGAAGGGGACGACCAGGCCGATGAGCGCGAGGGCCTCGGAGAGTGCGGCGCCGAGGAACGCGTAGGTCCGGGTCAGGCCGGCCGACTCGGGCTGGCGGGCGGTCGCCTGGATGTAGGCGGCCCAGACGATGCCGACGCCGATGCCCGGGCCGATGGCGGCGAGGCCGTAGCCGACCGAGCCGATGCTGCCGACGAGCTCTGCAAGGACCATGCGGGGTGATTCCTCCTGTGTCGGTCGCCCGGGCAGGCCCCGGGCGGCTGGCTGGGGGTGGTACGTGGTGGTGCGGTCAGTGAGCCGGCTCGACGGCGCCGTTCAGGTAGGTCGCCGTCAGCACGGTGAAGACGTAGGCCTGGAGGACGATGACCAGCAGCTCGAAGAAGGTCATGACCAGCGCCATCAGGAACGAGGCCGCGCCGAACAGGGGGAAGATGCCGCCGGCGGTCAGCAGGTAGACCCCGCCGAGGGAGAAGACCACGAGCAGCATGTGGCCGGCGAACATGTTGGCGAAGAGCCGGACGGCGAGCGTGAACGGCCGGATCACGAAGACCTGCAGCAGCTCGATCGGCGTCACCAGGATGAGCGCGCCGATCGGCACGCCTGGCGGGATGGCGGCGTCCTTGAAGTAGCGCGCGGCGCCCTGCTCGCGGATCCCGATGTAGTTGTAGAGCACCCAGACGATCACCGCGAGCACCAGCGGGATCGCGAACTTCGAGTTCGGTGAGATTTGCGCGAACGGGAAGATGCTCATGAAGTTGTTGAACAGGATGAAGAAGAACAGCGAGGCGAGGAACGGCGCGAACGGCAGCCCCTTCGGGCCGATGACGTCGCGGGCCATGCCGTCGCGGACGAGCGAGTAGCCGCTCTCCCCGATGTACTGCAGCTTGCCGGGGACGACCGAGGCGTTGCGCGCTGCGAGCACGAGGAACACGAGCATCGCCGCGGTGGCGAGCCAGAAGATCAGGATGATCCGGGTGATCTCGAAGTCGATGCCCAGGACCGAGAACTCGAAGATCGCCGGCGGGTAGAACTCCGCGATGCTGGGGGCCTGGAAGCCGCCTTCCTCACCGCCACCCTCGGCGGCGAGCACGTCGGCGAGCGCGTGGGCGCTGGAGGTCACCGTTGTCCCTTCTGCGTCCTGGTCGGGCTGCGGCGCCCGCCCCGGGTGGAGCCGGTGCGCCCCGTCCCCTCGGCCGGGGGCGGGGCGCCGTACTTGACGACCACCAGGTAGATGGCCACCGTCAGACCGAGGAGCACGCCGATGAGCGCGACGAAGCGCGTCCCCCACCAGCGGTCGAGCAGCAGTCCGACCCCGCCCCACACGACGATCCCCGAGAGCATCGTCCCGGTGATGCCCCACCCCATGTCGGCCCCACTGGGCTGACGCTGGGCAGGCGTTGCAGGTCGAGGTCGAGAACCCCCGCTGGAGGAGCTGTCCTCGGCCATCGGCCGGGACACTATCAGCCGCGTGTCGCGGCGCTCCCCGGCGGCGGTGGGCTCCCCCCGGTCGTGGGCGGGGTGGGCGGCTGCGGACGGGGCGGGGCGGGCGGCTGGACGTAGTAGAGCCGGCGGGTCCAGACCCAGCGCTGCTGGACGACGCTCCACACCAGCGCGCCCGCGACGACCGTCCACGCCAGCGTGCGCCGGTGCACCCAGCCGTCGGCCGGCAGCGACTGCAGCACCGCGGCCAGGACCAGGATCTTCACGAAGAACGAGCCGAGCGCGGCGGGCAGCGTGAAGGCGTCACCGTGCCGCCCGGCCCAGGCGATGACCAGGCCCGACAGCGCGAAGAAGAACGTGACGACGGCCGCGCCGAGCAGCACCGCCACCGCGGCGTCCCACCCGGCGAGCAGGCCGGCCACCGGTGCGGCGAGGGCGGTGAGCCCCGCGGTCACCGCCGTCCCCACGCGGAGGAAGGAGAGGTCCCACGGGACCTGCTGTTCGGTCCCGGTGACGGTCATCGGACTCCCTGGGGTGATGGTGACGGCGTACCGGCCGGGTCGGCCGGCCGGCCCGAGGCGGCGGGGGCGGTGGCGCGCAGCGCCCGCGCCGTGGGGTGGTCGGCCCGGCTGCGCCGGCGCTGCGCCTCGAGCTCGGCGGCGCGCGCCTCGCGGGCCGCCCGGCGGGCCCGGGGGCTGAGGACGACGACGACGCCGAGGACGAGCAGCACCGCGATGCCGACGAGCAGCTCCACCCGGCCGTTGGTGATCGACAGGCCGACCGCGCCGAAGGAGAGCAGCGCCGCCCAGAAGTACATGACCAGCACCGCGCGCCGGTGCGAGTGGCCGATCGCCAGCAGCCGGTGGTGCAGGTGCATCTTGTCCGGCGAGAACGGTGAGCGGCCGCGCAGGCTGCGGCGGACGACGGCCATCACCAGGTCGATGAAGGGGATGGAGAGCACCGCGATCGGCACCAGCAGCGGCAGGGCCAGGGGCAGCAGGGACGCCGCGGAGTCGAACGTCTGCGGATCGGCCTGGCCCGTGGCCGAGACGGCAGCCGCCGAGAGCATGAGGCCGACGAGCATCGAGCCGGAGTCGCCCATGAAGATGCGGGCCGGGCTAAAGTTGTGCGGCAGGAAGCCCAGGCAGGCGCCGGCCAGCACTGCGGTGATCAGCGTGGGGGCGCTGGCGATGTCGTCGTAGCCCTCGACGCCCAGGTTGTAGCTGTAGGCGAAGAAGGCCAGCGCGGCGATCGCCGAGACGCCCGCGGCCAGCCCGTCGAGGCCGTCGATGAAGTTGAGCGCGTTGACGGTGAGGACCGTCAGCAGCAGGGTCAGCGGGACGCCGATGTCGGGGCCGAGGGACAGCGTCCCGATGTCGGCGACCGGGAGGAAGACGTACAGCAGCTGGACGCCGAGCAGCACCATCACGCCGGCGGCGGCGATCTGGCCGGTGAGCTTGGTCAGGGCGTCCAGGCCGAACTTGTCGTCGAGCACGCCGAGCGCGCAGATGAGCCCGCCGGCCACGAGGACCGCGGCCGTCTGCGAGTCGTCGAAGGTGCGCTGCAGGGCCGGCAGCCGGGTCGCCACCAGGATCGCCGCGGCGACCCCCAGGTACATCGCCACACCGCCGCCGCGCGGGGTGGGGATGACGTGCACGTCGCGTTCGCGCGGCGCGGCCATCATGCGCAGCCGGACGGCCGCGAGCCGCACCACCGGGGTGGCCAGGTAGGTGACCAGCCCGGCGGTCAGCAGGACGACGACGTACTCGCGCATCGGTCAGGCGGGGCCGGACGAGGTCGCGCGCAGGTGCCTCCTGCCGGAGACGGTGCCCCAGGAGGGGGTGCTCATCGCGGCGGGTCTCCCGGGGCTTCGGCGACGGAGTGTCGTCCCACGGTATCGCTCCGGCCCCCGCCCCACCGGGAGCCGCGGAGCGCTCGGACTCCTCGCCGGCGTCGCCGAGCCGGCGAGAGGCCCCGCGAGGCGGCGTTCCGCAGGGTCCCGCCGCGAGCCCGGTGACGTGCTGCATCGGCCCTCTTGCCGGGTCCCGCCGCGAGCCCGGTGACGTGCTGCATCGGCCCTCTTGCCGGGCCCCGCCGCGAGCCCGGTGACGTACTGGAACGGCCCTCCTGCCGGGCCCCGCCGCGAGCCCGGTGACGTGCTGGAACGGCCCTCCTGCAGGGCCCCGCCGCGAGCCTGCGAGTGGTGGGGAGCAGGAGGGTCCTTCGATCAGTCGACGATCTCGGGGACGACCTCGCGCAACCGGTCGACGGGGATCGCGCCCACCCGGAGCACCCGCGGGGCGGGGACGGTGCAGTCGACGATCGTGCTCGCCGCGCTCCCGGCGCGCGGCCCGCCGTCCAGCACGACGGCCGCGTGGGTGCCGAGCTGGGCGACCGCCTCGTCGGCGGTGGTCGCGGCCGGCCGGCCGGAGCGGTTGGCGCTGGACACGGCCAGCGGGCCGGTGCGCCGCAGCAGGTCCCGGGCGATGTCGTCGTCGGGCAGCCGGACGGCGACGGTGCCCTCGGCGTCCCCCAGGTCCCAGGCCAGGGACGACGAGTGTTCGAGCACGAGCGTCAGCCCGCCGGGCCAGAACGCCTCGGCCAGCGCCGTCGCCGGCGGCGGGACGATGGTGACCAGCCCGACGAGCGTGGAGGCCTCGCCGATGAGCACCGGCACCGGCATGGTCCGGCCGCGGTTCTTCGCCGCCAGGAGCGCGGCGACCGCCGGCGGGGTGAAGGCGTCGGCGGCGACGCCGTACACGGTGTCGGTGGGCAGCAGCACCAGCTCGCCCCGGCCGATCGCCGCCGCCGCGGCATCCAGCCCGGCGGCGCGGGCGTCGGGGTCGGAGCAGTCGTAGGTCGCTGGGGCGGGAGACGAGGCCACGAGCGGCGAGTCTGTCATCCCCGGTCGCGGTGCGCGGTCGTGTACCGCGGACGGCCGGCCAGGTCGGGGTGGTCGGCGACGTCGGTCCAGCCCCCGGAGGCGCGCACCAGCGCGGGCAGTGCACCCCCCTGCTGGTCGGCGTGCTCGATGCCCAGCCCGCCACCGGGCCGCAGCAGCCGGGCGGCGGTGCGCAGCAGCCCGCGGACGACGTCGAGCCCGTCGGGACCGCCCCACAGCGCCAGCGGCGGGTCGTGGTCGGCCACCTCGCGCGGCACGGTCGCACCGTCGGGCACGTACGGCGGGTTGGAGACGACGAGGTCGACCGTCCCGTCGAGCTCGGCGAGCAGGCCCGGGTCGGTCATGTCGCCGGACAGCACCTCGACCGGGCGGTCCCCCGCGGCGGCGCGGGCGGCCGCGTTGTGCCGCGTCCACTCGATCGCACCCGGGTCGCGCTCGACGGCGGTGACCCGCGCCCCGGGGTGCTCGTGCGCGATCGACAGTGCGATGGCGCCCGAGCCGCTGCCGAGGTCGACCACGACCGGCTCGGCAACACCGGCCAGCCGCGCCAGCGCCCACTCGACCAGCTGCTCGGTTTCCGGCCGCGGCACGAAGACACCCGGGCCGACGGCGAGCTCGAGGTGGCGGAACGGCGCGCGGCCGGTGAGGTGCTGCAACGGCACCCGGTCGGCGCGCTGCCCGGCGAGGGCCTCGAAGCGGGCGGCCGCGTCGTCGGGCACCTCGCCGAGGGTCAGCAGGCCGGTGCGGGTCACGCCGAGGACGTGGGCGAGCAGCAGCTCGGCGTCGACCCGTGGCGACGCGACCCCGGCGGCGGCGAGCCGCTGCGCGGCGTCCGTCAGCAGGGCGCGGGTGTTCAGGAGCCGCCCGCCAGCAGCTCGGCGGTGTGCGCGCGGGTGAGCGCGTCGATGACCGGGTCCAGCTCGCCGTCGAGCACCTGGTCGAGGTTGTGCGCCTTGAAGCCGACCCGGTGGTCGGAGATCCGGCTCTCCGGGAAGTTGTAGGTGCGCACCCGCTCGCTGCGGTCGACGGTGCGCACCTGGCTGCGGCGCTGGTCGCTCGCCGCCGCGGCGGCCTCCTCGCGGGCGGCGGCCAGCAGCCGGGAGCGGAGCACCCGCAGCGCCGACTCGCGGTTCTGCAGCTGGCTCTTCTCGTTCTGCGAGCTGACGACGATGCCGGTCGGCACGTGGGTGATCCGGACGGCGGAGTCGGTGGTGTTCACGCTCTGCCCGCCGGGGCCCGACGAGCGGAAGACGTCGATCCGCAGGTCGTTGGGGTCGACGGTGACGTCGACCTCCTCGGCCTCGGGCAGCACGAGGACGCCGACGGCGGAGGTGTGGATGCGGCCCTGCGACTCGGTGACCGGCACCCGCTGCACCCGGTGCACGCCGCCCTCGAACTTCAGCCGGGACCAGATGCCCTCGTCGCCGCGGGACTTCACCGCGATCGAGACGTCCTTGTAGCCGCCGAGGTCGGCCGGGACGGCGTCGAGCACCTCGGTCGCCCAGCCGCGGCGCTCGGCGTAGCGCAGGTACATGCGCAGCAGGTCGCCGGCGAACAGCGCCGACTCCGCGCCGCCCTCCCCCGCCTTGATCTCGAGGATGACGTCCTTGTCGTCGTCGGGGTCCTCGGGCAGCAGGAGGGAGTGCAGCCGGTCCTCGAGCTCGGGCACCCGCTGCTCGAGCGCCGCGGCCTCGGCGGCGAAGGAGGCGTCCTCGTCGGCGAGCTCGCGCGCGGCGGCCAGGTCGTCGCGGACGGCGTCCAGCGCGCGCTTGGTCTCCACCAGCGGGGCGAGCTGCGCGTAGCGGCGGCCCAGTCGCCGGGCGCGGGACGCATCGGCGTGGACGGCGGGGTCGGCCAGCTCGGTCTCCAGCGCGGCGTGCTCGGCGAGCAGCCCGCTGAGCCGGTCAGGCGCGGCGTCGGTGCTGCTGCTCATGCGGGGGCCTCTCGGACAGCGGCGGTCTCGCGGGGACCGCCAGGGGGACGGAGCTGGACACGACGACGGCGCCCGCCCCACACGAGGTGGGACGGGCGCCGTCGGGGGGACTACTGGCCGGCGTTGGCGTTGCGCTTGCCGAACCGCTTCTCGAAGCGGGCCACGCGCCCGCCGGTGTCCAGGATCCGCTGCTTGCCCGTGTAGAAGGGGTGGCAGGCGGAGCAGGTCTCGACGGTCAGCGTGCCGCCGGGCGCCGTGCTGCGGGTGGTGAAGGTGTTCCCGCAACCACAGGTCACCGTGGTGGTGTGGTACTCGGGGTGGATGCCGGGCTTCATGTCGCCTCTTCCGGTGGTCTGTGCCGTTCAGGTGGTCGAACGCCGGCGGCCGGCCGGTCATTCCGGCCGCGCGGCGGGGCTCGGCCGACCAGTATCCCTGATCGGCCGGGCGCCGCTCACGGTTGGCCCCGCTGCAGGGCCCCGCCACGAGCGTGCGAGTGGTGGGGGCAGCGGGTCCTTAATCGCGCTCCGGGCCGAGCGTCGTCTTCTGGATCTGCATGAGGAACTCGATGTTGTTGCGCGTCTTGCGCAGCTTGTCGAGCAGCAGCTCCAGCGCCTGCTGCGGTTCGAGCGCGGCGAGCACCCGGCGCAGCTTGATGACGATGGCCAGCTCGTCGGGCGACATGAGGATCTCCTCCTTGCGCGTGCCCGACGCGTTGACGTCGACGGCCGGGAAGACCCGCTTGTCCGCCAGCCGGCGGTCGAGCTTGATCTCCGCGTTACCGGTGCCCTTGAACTCCTCGAAGATGACCGTGTCCATCGTCGAGCCGGTCTCGACCAGCGCCGAGGCGATGATGGTCAGCGAGCCGCCGTTCTCGATGTTGCGGGCGGCGCCGAGGAAGCGCTTGGGCGGGTAGAGCGCCGTGGAGTCGACACCGCCGGAGAGGATGCGCCCGCTGGCCGGGGCCGCCAGGTTGTAGGCGCGGCCCAGGCGGGTGATCGAGTCCAGCAGCACGACGACGTCGTGGCCCATCTCGACCAGGCGCTTGGCCCGCTCGATGGACAGCTCCGCGACCGTGGTGTGGTCCGACGGCGGCCGGTCGAAGGTCGAGGCGATGACCTCGCCCTTCACCGAGCGCTGCATGTCGGTGACCTCCTCGGGCCGCTCGTCGACGAGGACGACCATGAGGTGGCACTCGGGGTTGTTCGTCGTGATCGCGTTGGCGATCGACTGCAGCACCATCGTCTTGCCGGCCTTGGGCGGCGACACGATGAGCGCGCGCTGGCCCTTGCCGATCGGCATGACCAGGTCGATGACCCGGGTGGTCAACTGGTGCGGCTCGGTCTCCAGCCGCAGCCGCTCCTGCGGGTAGAGCGGGGTCAGCTTGGTGAACTCCGGGCGCTGCCGGGCCTGCTCGGGATCCAGGCCGTTGACGGTGTCCAGCCGGACCAGCGCGTTGTACTTGTCCTTGCGCTCGCCCTCCCGGGGCTGGCGGACGGCGCCGGTGATGGCGTCACCGCGGCGCAGGCCGTAGCGGCGCACCTGCGACAGCGAGACGTAGACGTCGTTCGGGCCGGTCAGGTAGCCGGAGGTGCGGACGAACGCGTAGTTGTCCAGCACGTCGAGGATGCCGGCGACGGGCAGCAGGACGTCGTCCTCGCTGATGGTCGGCTCGTTCTGGTCGAAGCGCTCGCGGGTGTTGCCGCCGCGGCGGTTGCGGTCCCGGTAACGGCGGCCCCGGCGGCCGCGGCCGCCCTCGAAGTCGTCGTCGTCCTCGTCGTTGCGGCCGTCGTTTCGGTTGTCGTTGCGGTTGTCGTTGCCGCGGTCGTTGCGACTGTCGGCGCGGTTGTCCGGCCGGCCGCCGCGATCGCCGCGGTCGGGGCCGCGGTTGCCGTCGCGCTCGGTGCGGTTGCCCTCGCGCTCGGTGCGGCCACGCTCGGCCCGCTCGCCGCCGTCGCGGTCGGTGCGGCCACGCTCGGCCCGCTCACCGCCGTCACGGTCGGTGCGGCCACGCTCGGCGCGCTCTCCGCCGTCACGGTCGGTGCGGCCACGCTCGGCGCGGTCGCCGCCGTCGCGGTCGGTGCGGCCACGCTCGGCGCGGTCGCCGCCGCTGTCCCGGCTGCCGCGCTCGGCGCCGTCCCGTTCGCCGCGGTTGCGGTTGCGGCTGCGCTGCGGACGGTCGTCGTCGGCGCGCTCACCGTCGGTGCCGCCCTCGGTCCGCTCGCGGTCCGGGGCGGGAGTGTCGGCGGCCGGGGCCTCGGCGCGGGGCTCGGGGGTCGCGGCGGGGGCGTCGGCGGCGGGGGTGCTGTCCTCGGCGGACGGCGAGCCGGCGGGGCGGCTGGCCCCGCGGCGGCGACGGGGTGCCGCCGCGCTGCCGGCCTGGGCCGGCGCGCTCACGGGCCCGCCGTTCGCGCCACCGCTCACCGGGGCCTCGACCGGCTGCGCCGTGGCGGCGGCCGGGCGCGGCCCCTCGGCCTCGCGAGCCGCCGGGATGGCGGAGGTGCCATCGGCGGGCGGGGTCGAGCCCTCGCCCACCTGACGGGCGGAGATGGCGGCGACCAGGTCGCTCTTGCGCATGCGGCCGGTGCCGGAGATGCCGAGCTCGGCGGCCAGCCGCTGCAACTCGGGCAGCAGCATGCCGGAGAGCCCGCTGCCGCGGCGACGGGTGCGGCCCGTCGTCCCAGAAGCGGCAGGTGCCTCGTCGGTGCCGGCGCCCTGCGGCGCGGTGACGAGGTCGGTGGTCTCGCTCACGTACAGGTCCTTCCCTGCGGAGACCTGCGCCTACCAGCGCAGGGGGTGGTCCGGCCTCCTCCGCCCGATCTTTTGAGCGGACAGCGAGAGATGCGGGATCCAGTGGGTGCGGAGCGGTTCTGCGGCGACGGACATCGAATCGTCTGCAACGCCCCGCGCGAGGCTCGCCCGACTGGGCGGCTACGCCGTGAGCCTAGTTCCGGCTCACGGACTCGACAACACCGAGCGGTACCGGTGTGTTCCTCGTTATCGAGACGATACCTGCTGCGCAGCGCGCTCCACACGCGCACCGTGGAGATCCACACTCAGGGGTAGCACCGACCACCCCTCCGGAGTGAGATCGGCCACGTCGCGCAGCCCGACGGCGGCGGCCGGGTCGTCGGCGGGGTCGTCGGGGTGCCGGCGGGTGAGCACGAGCAGGCTCGGGCCGGCGCCGGAGACGACCGCGGCGTGCCCGGCAGCGCGCAGCCGGTCGAGCAGTTGCGCGGAGGCGGGCATGGCCGCCGCGCGCTGCCGCTGGTGCAGCCGGTCCTCGGTCGCCTCGAACAGCAGCGCCGGCGCGCGGACCAGCGCGTGCGTCAACAGCGCCGCCCGCCCGGCGTTGAAGGCGGCGTCGGCGTGCGGGACGGCGTCGGGCAGCAGGCCGCGGGCGACGTGCGTGGACAGCGTCGCGTCGGGGACGAGCACCACCGGTCGCACGTCGTCGTGCACGGGGAGGGTGTCGGCGCGGGCGACGCCGTCGGTCACCCAGGACAGCGTCGCGCCGCCGAGCAGGCAGGGGGCGACGTTGTCCGGGTGGCCCTCCAGGTCGGAGGTGAGCCGGAGCACCGCGTCGAGGTCGACGCCGTCGACCTCGGGGCACAGCGCCCAGGCGCCGAGGACGCCGGCGACCACGGCCGCCGCCGACGAGCCCATCCCCCGCCCCTGCGGGATGCCGTTCCCGGCGACGACGCGCAGGCCGGACGGCGTCCAGGCCAGCTCGTCGCACGCGGCCCGGAAGGCGCGCACCACCAGGTGCGACCCGTCGGTGGGCAGCTCACCCGCGCCCGCGCCGGAGACCTCGACCTCCAGGCCGGAGGCGAGGACGTCGAAGGCGACGACGTCGTGGCAGCTCAGCGCGATGCCGGCGCTGTCGAACGCCGGCCCCAGGTTGGCGCTGGTGGCGGGCACCCGGATCCGTGCTGCGGCCGCGTCCGGGGCCGGCCCCATGCACGCGGGGGGCAGGGGGTCCTCCTCCGAGCGGAGGGCGGGACGTGGCCCTCCCACTAGAGCCCCAGCTGGGCGGCGGCGGCCTCGGCGTCGACCGGCACGGTCACCGGGGCCGGCGCGCCGGAGATGGCCCACTCCGGGTCCTTGAGGCCGTTGCCGGTCACCGTGCAGACGACCCGCTGACCCGGCTCGAGCTCGCCCGCCTCCGCCACCTGCAGCAGCCCTGCGACCGAGGCGGCCGACGCCGGCTCGACGAAGACGGCCTCGGTGCGGGCGAGCAGCCGGTAGGCGGCGAGGATGGCGCGGTCGGTGACGGCGTCGATGCGCCCGCCGGACTCGTCGCGGGCGGCGAGCGCCTTGGTCCAGGACGCCGGGTTGCCGATGCGGATGGCCGTGGCGATGGTCTGCGGCTGCTCGACGACGTGCCCGGTCACGATCGGGGCGGCACCGGCGGCCTGGAAACCCCACATCCGCGGCGTCCGGCCGGCCGTGCCGTCGGCGGCGTACTCGCGGTAGCCCTGCCAGTACGCGGTGATGTTGCCGGCGTTCCCGACCGGCAGGCAGTGGACGTCCGGGGCGTCGCCGAGGACGTCGACGATCTCGAACGAGGCGGTCTTCTGCCCCTCGATGCGGTACTGGTTGACGCTGTTGACCAGGCTGACCGGGTAGTCGATCGACAGCTTGCTGGCCAGGGCGAGGCAGTCGTCGAAGTTGCCGTCGACCTGCAGCAGCTTGGCCCCGTGGACCAGCGCCTGGGCCAGCTTGCCCAGGGCGATCTTCCCCTGCGGGACCAGGACGGCGCAGACCAGCCCGGCGCGGGCGGCGTAGGCGGCGGCGCTGGCGCTGGTGTTGCCGGTGGAGGCGCAGATGACCGCCTGGGCGCCCTCTTCCTTGGCCTTGGTGATGGCCATGGTCATCCCGCGGTCCTTGAACGAGCCGGTCGGGTTGGCGCCCTCGACCTTGAGGTAGACCTCGCAGCCGGTGCGGCGGGAGAGCTCGACCGCCGGCACCAGCGGGGTCGCCCCCTCCTGCAGGGTCACCACGGGGGTGCTGTCGCTGACCGGCAGCCGCGACCGGTAGGCCTCGATAAGCCCCGGCCAGAGCGGTGAGACGGTGCCCCGCACGGGCAGCTGCGTCGTCATGACAGTCCCTCCACGCGCAGGATGCTGGTCACGGCCCGCACGGCGGGCATCTCGCGCAGCGCGGTGACCGTCGCCGAGAGCGCGGCGTCGGGGGCGCTGTGGGTGACGATGACCAGCGTCGCGGCGTCCCCGTGCCCGTCCTGGCGCACGGTGGCGATGCTGACCCCGTGCCGGGCGAACTCCTGCGCGACCGTCGCGAGCACGCCGGGCTTGTCGGCGACGTCCAGGCTGACGTGGTAGCGGGTGGGGGTCTCGGCGATGGGCCGGGCCGGCAGGCCCGCGTAGGTGGTGACGCCCGGGCCGGCCACGCCGGCGACCCGGTTGCGCGCCACGGCGACCAGGTCACCGAGGACGGCGCTGGCGGTCGCGTCGCCGCCGGCGCCCTGGCCGTAGAACATCAACTGCCCGGCGGCCTCGGCCTCGACGAAGACCGCGTTGAACGCCCCGCCGACCGAGGCCAGCGGGTGCGTCGTCGGGATCATCGCCGGGTGCACGCGGACGGCGACGGAGTCCCCGCCGTCTCCTGCGACCCGCTCGCAGATGGCCAGCAGCTTGACCGTGCAGCCGATCTCGGCGGCGCGGGCCACGTCGATCGAGGTGACCGCGGAGATGCCCTCGCGGTACACGTCGGCGGCTGAGACCGAGGTGTGGAAGGCCAGCGAGGCCAGGATAGCGGCCTTGGCGGCGGCGTCGAACCCGTCGACGTCGGCGGTCGGGTCGGCCTCGGCGTAGCCCAGCTCGGTCGCCTCGGCGAGGGCCTCGGTGAAGCCGTGCCCGGTCTCGGCCATCCGGGACAGGATGTAGTTCGTCGTGCCGTTGACGATGCCGACGACCCGCCGCAGCTGGTCACCGGCGAGCGACTCGCGCAGCGGGCGCAGCAGCGGGATCGCCCCGGCGACGGCCGCCTCGTAGTAGAGGTCGACGCCGGCCTTGGCCGCGGCTGCGTGCAGCTCTCCGCCGTCGTCGGCCAGCAGCGCCTTGTTGGCGCTGACCACCGACCTCCCGGCCTCGAAGGCGGCCAGCAGCAGCGAGCGCACCGGCTCGATGCCGCCGATCACCTCGACGACGAGGTCGACGTCGGGCCGGGTCACCAGTCCGTGCGCGTCGGTGGTGAGCAGGTGCGCGGGGACGTCGGGGTGCCGGTCGGGACGGCGGACCGCGACGCCGGCGACCTCGACCGGGCGGCCGATGCGCGCGGCGAGGTCGTCCGCCTGCTCGTCGAGCAGCCGCAGCACCGCGCTCCCGACGGTGCCGCAGCCCAGCAGCGCGACCCGCAGCGGCGCGCTCACGACTGTGCCTCCGCGCCGACTCGCGAGCTCGTCGACCGGACCCCGGCCGGGTGCTCGGGCGCGGGCTGGGACGGCGCGGTCGCGGGCGGGGGGACGTCGGCGAGGACGGCGTCAAGGGCGAACACGTCCGACAGTGTCTGACGCCGGACCACCTCGGTGGCGACGCCGTCCCGCACGGCCACCACCGGCGGCTTGAGCAGGTAGTTGTAGTTGCTCGCCATCGACCAGCAGTAGGCACCGGTCGCGGCGACCGCGAGCAGGTCGCCGGGCTGCACGTCGGCGGGCAGCCACAGGTCGCGGACCAGCACGTCGCCGCTCTCGCAGTGCTTGCCGACGACCCGGCACAGCGCGGGCGGGGCGTCGGAGGTCCGGTTGGCCAGCACGCAGGTGTAGGAGGCGTCGTAGAGCGCGGTGCGGATGTTGTCACTCATCCCACCGTCGACCGAGACGTAGTTGCGCACCTGCGGGGCGCCGTGCCCGCCGCTGCCGAGGCGCACCGGCTTGATGGTGCCGATCTCGTACAGCGTCACGGTGCCGGGGCCGGCGATGGCCCGCCCGGGCTCGACGGCCAGCCGGGGCACCGGCAGGTCCAGCGCCGCGCACTCGGCGGCCACGACGGCCCCCAGCCGCCGGGCGACGTCGTCGGGGCCGACCGGGTCGTCGTCGGGCAGGTAGGCGATGCCGAAGCCGCCGCCGAGGTTTAGCTCCCCCAGCACCTCGCCGGTGGCCTGCCGCACCTGCCCGAGCAGGCCGACCACCCGGTGCGCAGCCGCCTCGAACCCGGCGGTGTCGAAGATCTGCGAGCCGATGTGGCTGTGCAGGCCGGTCAGCCGCAGCGCCGGCTCCCGGATGACCCGGACCGCGGCGGTCAGCGCGTCGCCGGTGGCCAGCGAGAAGCCGAACTTCTGGTCCTCGTGGGCGGTGGCGATGAACTCGTGGGTGTGCGCCTCGATGCCGACCGTGGTCCGGACCAGCACCGGCACCGGCGCGCCGCCTGCGGCCACCCGGGCGGCAGCCATCGGCACCAGCCGGTCGATCTCGTCGAAGGAGTCGAGGACGACGTGGCCGATGCCGGAGTCGACGGCCAGCTGCAGCTCGACGAGGGACTTGTTGTTGCCGTGCAGCGCGATCCGGTCGGCCGGGAAGCCGGCGGCCAGGGCCAGGGCCAGCTCGTTGCCCGAGCAGGCATCCAGGTGCAGACCGTCGTCGGCGATCCAGCGGGCGACCTGCCCGCAGAGGAACGCCTTGGACGCGTAGTGCACGTCGGCGTCCGCGAAAGCGGCCGCGAAGTCGGCGGCCCGGCCGCGGAAGTCCGCCTCGTCGAGCACGAACAGCGGGGTACCGTGCGCCCGCGCCAGCTCGGTGACCGGTCGGCCGCCCAGGTGCAGCTCGCCGTCGACGCGCCGCGCCGAGCGCGGCCAGACCTGCGGGTCGAGGACGCCGAGGTCGGCCGGCGGAAGGCCGACCGACGGCGGCGGGGTCATGCCCCCGTGCAGCGGGCCGGCGGGGTGCGCTCTCACTGTCGCTCCCGGGTGTCGGGTCGGGGGTGGCCGGGTCGCGGCGATCCCGCGGAGTGCGTGCTCACATCCGCTCCGGGGCGCTGACGCCGAGCACGCCGAGGCCGTTGCGCAGCACCACGGCGGTCGCCGCGCACAGCCACAGCCGGGCGGTGGTCAGCGGGGTCGCCGACTCGTCGCCCCGCGGCAGCACGCGGCAGGAGTCGTAGAAGCGGTGGTAGGTGCCGGCCAGCTCCTCGAGGTAGCGGGCCACCCGGTGCGGGGCGCGCAGCTCGGCGGCCGAGGTGAGCACCCGCGGGAACTCGCCGATCGCGCGGAGCAGGTCGTTCTCCCGCTCGTGGGTCAGCTCGGCGACGTCGACGTCCCCCGGCTCGCCGAGCGCGACCCCGAGGTCGGCGGCGTTGCGCAGCACGGAGGAGATCCGGGCGTGCGCGTACTGCACGTAGAAGACCGGGTTGTCGTTGGTCTGCCGGCTCCACAGGTCGAGGTCGAGGTCGATCTGCTGGTCGACCGAGGCACGCGCCAGGGCGTAGCGGGCGGCGTCGGCCCCGACGGCCTCCATGAGGTCCTCGAGCAGGACGACGGTGCCGGCCCGCTTGCTCATCCGCACCGGCGCGCCGTCGCGGACCAGGTTGACCAGCTGGCCGAGCAGGATCTCCAGGTTCGCCTCGGGGTCGTCGCCGACCGCCGCGACGAGCGCCTTGTACCGGCCGACGTACCCGGCGTGGTCCGCGCCGAGCATGATCACGACCTTGTCGAAGCCGCGGGAGCGCTTGTCCAGGTAGTAGGCGCAGTCGGCGGCGAAGTAGGTCGGGTCGCCGTCGCTCTTGACCAGCGGGCGGTCCTTGTCGTCGCCGAAGTCGGTGGTCCGCAGCCAGGTGGCGCCGTCGGCCTCGTAGACGTGGCCGTTCTCCCGCAGCCGCGCGATCGCCTTCTCCAGGGCACCGGTCTCGTGCAGCGTGCGCTCGCTGAAGTAGACGTCGAACCGGACGCCGAACGCGGCGAGCGTCCGCTTGATCTCGGCGAACATCAGCTCGACGCCGCGCTCGCGGAAGCGCTCCTGCTGCTGCTCGTCGGGCAGCTCGAGCACGCCGGGCTCGGCGGCAACGACCTGGGCGGCGATCTCGTGGATGTAGTCGCCCGCGTAGCCGTCCTCGGGCACCGGCCGGCCGGCTGCCGCGGCCATCAGGCTGCGGGCGAACCGGTCGATCTGCGCGCCGGCGTCGTTGAAGTAGTACTCCCGCGTCACCGTGGCACCGCTGGCCTCCAGCAGCCGGCCGAGCGCGTCGCCGACCGCGGCCCACCGGGTGCCGCCGATGTGCACCGGCCCGGTCGGGTTGGCCGAGACGAACTCCAGGTTCAGCCGCTGCCCGGCCAGGGCGTCGGTGTGCCCGTAGGCGGGGCCCGCGGTGACCGCGTCGACCGCGATCCTCCCCAGCGCGCCCTGCGCCAGGGTGATGTTGAGGAAGCCGGGGCCCGCGACGTCGACGGAGGCGGTGCCCGGGTGCGCCCGCAGCTCCGCGGCGAGCAGCTCGGCCACCTCGCGCGGCGGCCGGCCGGCCGGCTTGGCCAGCCGCAGCGCCACGTTCGTGGCGTAGTCGCCGTGCTCGGGGTTCTTCGGCCGCTCGACCACGACCTCGGCGGGCACCTCGACGGACAGCGCGCCACGCTCGACGACCGCGCCCACGGCGGTGCGGACGACGGCCTGCAGCTGCTCGGGTGTCACCGCACGAGCGTACTGACCGGCCTCCTGCGTCCCGTGCGGGCTTCCTCACCTCAGGAACCCCGCGCGCCGAGGGGCCGTTCACCTTCCGGACCTAGACTCGGTCGCCGGACAGCCGCGCCGGAGTCGCCGCGCTGCCCGGCCGGACCCACGCGGGCACGCGGCCGGAGACCACTGTTCCCCACCGAGCACCCAGGAGAGGCCTTGGCCAAGGACCGCAAGCCCGAGCCCGGCCGCACGCGCGGCGGAGCCAGCAGGGCCGGCGCGGCAGGCGGGAAGGGCGGGCGCACGCGCCCGCCGGTGACCAACGTCGTCGCGCCGCAGCGGCCGTGGGGGCTGATCGCCGCCGCGGTCGCCGTCCTGGTGTTCGCCGCCGCCGTCCTGACGTACGCGGTGCTGCAGGTCAACGAGTCCGAGGCCAACCGGGTCGACGCCGTCGACGAGATCGAGGGCGTGCAGACCTTCGACTACGCCGCCGGCCAGGAGCACGTGACCACCCCGGTCACCTACGAGCAGTCCCCGCCGGTGGGCGGGCCGCACGACGGCGAGTGGGCCGACTGCACCGGCACCGTCTACGACGTGCAGATTCGGCTGGAGAACGCCGTCCACAGCATGGAGCACGGCGCCGTGTGGATCACCTACGACCCCGAGGTCGTCACCGGGGACCCGCTGCAGACGCTCACCGACGTGACCAGCGAGTCCGGCCGGATGCTCTCCCCCAACCCCGGGCAGGACTCCCCGGTCAGCCTGCAGTCCTGGAACCACCAGCTGAAGGTCGACTCGGCCGACGACCCGCGGATCGAGCAGTTCGCCGACTTCCTGACCTACAACCAGGAGTTCTTCCCCGAGCCGGGCGCCAGCTGCGAGAACCCGCAGTTCACCAGCGACCCGCTGGTCGTGGGCGACGGCAGCCGCGGCGCCGCGTCGATGACGACCGACGCCCCGACCTCGACCGGGGCCGAGACCGGCGCCCCGTGACCGCCGCGCGCAGCCCGCTCCGGGTCCTGCTGCTGGCGGTCGTCGCCGTCGGGCTGGTCCTGATCGGCGGGGGCGCCGCGGTGGCCCTGGGCATCGGCCGCGCGGACCCGGCGCCGGCCGCGGACTCGGTGGCGGCCGGCTTCGCCCGCGACATGTCCCGGCACCACCTGCAGGGCGTGGAGATGGCGAACCTGGTGCCGGAGCGCAGCACCGACCCGGAGGTCCGCCGGCTGGCGTTCGACATCGCCGAGACCCAGCAGAACCAGGTCGGGCGGATGCAGGGCTGGCTGGCGCTGTGGGGCCTGCCGCCGACCGGCGGGGACACGATGGCGTGGATGGCCTCGGACGGCGGTCACGGCGGGCACGACCCCTCGGCCGCGCACGGCGGCCTGATGCCGGGGATGGCCACCGAGTCCGAGCTGACGCGGCTGCGCTCCCTGTCGGGCACGGAGTTCGACGTCGAGTTCCTGCGGCTGATGATCCGGCACCACCAGGGCGGCTTCGAGATGGCGCGGTACGCCGCCGAGCACGCCGCCGTCCCCGCCGTCGCCGGCCTGGCCGGCACGATCGCCGAGACCCAGACGGCGGAGGTCACGACGATGGAGCGGATGCTCGCCGCGCGCGGGAGCACCCCGCTGCCCGCGCCCTGACGCACCGCTCTCAGGACGCCGCGGTGGGGCTGGTAGGTTCTACGACGCCCCACCGCAGAGCCCCCGTAGCTCAGGGGATAGAGCACCGCCCTCCGGAGGCGGGTGCGCAGGTTCGAATCCTGCCGGGGGCACCCAGCACCGAGAGGCCCCGCCGTCCCCGGCGGGGCCTCTCGCGTATCCGGGCTGGCGGCGACACCGATCCAGCCGTGATCATCGGCGGGTGGCTGCTCCCACCGGCGAGTCGGGCAGCCGAACGCCGATGATCGCGAGCACCGCGGGCCGTGGAGCTCAGCTCGTCAGCAGGCCACCCTCGACCGGCAGCGTCGTCCCCGTGACGTAACCGCCGGCGTCGCTGACCAGGAAGACCAGCGCCGCCGCCAGCTCCATCGGGTCGCCCTTGCGGCCGGCCAGCACCCGGGACAGCTGGCCCTCGATGTAGCCCTCCGGGTACATGTCGGTCATCTCCGACTCGAAGAAGCCGGGCGCCAGCGCATTGACCCGGATGCCCTTGCGGCCGGTCCACTGCTGCGCCAGGTCGCGGGTGAGCCCGATCAGCCCGGCCTTGCTCGCGGCGTAGGCGGCCTGGGGCAGCCCCGCGGTGGTCAGCCCGAGGATGCTGGAGATGTTCACGATCGAGCTGCCCGGCTGCATCACCCGCGCGCAGGCCTGCGCCATCCAGTAGCAGCCGTTGAGGTTCACGTCGATCACCGAGCGGAACTGCTCCGGGGTCTCCCGGGTGGCCGGCACGGCGGTTCCGACGCCGGCGTTGTTGACCAGGACGTCGACCTTCCCGAACTCGGCCATGGTGGCGTCCACGAGCCCCTGGCAGTCCTCGGGCCGGGCGACGTCGGTGCGCACCGTGATCGCCCGCCGGCCGGCCGCCTCGACCGCCGCCCGGGTCTCGCCCAGCCGGTCCTCGCGGCGGGCGCCGAGCGCGACGTCGGCGCCGGCCTGGGCCAGGGCGCGGGCGAAGACCGCGCCGAGGCCGGAGGACGCCCCCGTCACGATCGCCACCCGACCGTCGAGCCGGAACATGTCCAGGACCGAGCTGTCCGTCACGTGCGCTCCCGTCGTCGTCGGTGGGCCCTGAGCCTGTCGCCCCGGCGGCCGACCCGCCACCGCGGCCCCGACGGACGTGTGGGGTAGACCACAGCTGCGACGGGTAGGGGCCGGACCCGTTCCCGATCCCGTGCGGAGGACCCGTGGCCAACCTGGCACAGCACCTGCTCGACACGGCGGCGCAGCACGGCGACCGTCCGGCGCTCCGCATGGACGACGCCGTCCTGACGTACGACGGCTTCCGGGAGACCGCCGCCGGCGTGGCCGCGGGCCTGCGGTCGCGCGGGGTGCGGCCCGGCGACCGGGTGGGGATGGTCCTGCCGAACGTGCTGAGCTTCCCGGTGGTCTTCTACGGCGCGCTGATGGCCGGCGCCGCCGTCGTCCCGATGAACCCGCTGCTCAAGGCGCGCGAGGTCGAGTACTACCTGCGCGACTCCGGCGCCCGCCTGGTGGTGGCGCTGGACGCCATCGCTGACGCGGCCACCGAGGCCGCAGCGGCCGTGGGCGTCGACTCGGCGACCGTCGACCCGGTCGACGCCGGCGCGACGCTGGGCGGGTCCGGCAACGGGGACCTCGAGCCGCGGGACGACCAGGACGCGGCCGTCATCCTCTACACCTCGGGGACCACCGGCCCGCCCAAGGGCGCCGAGCTGACCCACGCCAACCTGAGCGGCAACGCCCGCACCACGCAGGAGACCCTGCTGGAGGGCACGCCGGACGACGTGATCATGGGGTGCCTGCCGCTGTTCCACGTCTTCGGGCTGACCTGCGCGCTCAACGCCGGCGTCCTGGCCGGGGCCTGCCTGACCCTGCTCCCCCGCTTCGACGGTGCGAAGGCGCTGTCGATCATCGCGCGCGACCGGGTGACCGTCTTCGAGGGCGTGCCGACGATGTTCTCGGCGATGCTGCACCAGGCCGACCGGGACCGCTACGACGTCTCCAGCCTGCGGCTGTGCGTCTCCGGCGGCTCGGCCATGCCGGTCGAGGTCATGCGGGGCTTCGAGGAGGCCTTCGGCTGCATCGTGCTGGAGGGCTACGGCCTCTCCGAGACCTCTCCGGTCGCCTCGTTCAACCACCCGCACGCCGAGCGCAAGCCGGGCACGATCGGCACCCCGATCCGCGGCGTGGAGATGCGGCTGGTGGACGACGAGGGCCGCGACGTCCGGCCCGGCGACGTCGGAGAGATCGCCATTCGCGGCGAGAACGTCATGAAGGGCTACTGGGGCAAGCCGGAGGAGACGGCCAAGGCCATCCCGGACGGCTGGTTCCGCACCGGTGACCTGGCCCGGCAGGACGAGGACGGCTACTTCGCCATCGTCGACCGCAAGAAGGAGATGATCATCCGCGGCGGCTACAACGTGTACCCGCGGGAGATCGAGGAGGCGCTCTACGAGCACCCCGCGGTCGCCGAGGCCGCCTGCATCGGCGTCCCGCACCCGGAGCTCGGCGAGGAGGTCGCCGCCGCGGTGGCCCTCAAGCCCGGGCAGCAGGCCGACCCCGACGAGCTGCGCGCCTGGGTCAGGGAGCGGGTGGCCGCCTACAAGTACCCGCGGCACGTCTGGCTGGTCGAGTCCCTGCCCAAGGGCCCGACGGGGAAGATCCTGCGCCGCGCCGTCGAGCTCCCCGCGGAGGTGCGGACGTGAGCGGGCCCGCGAGCTCACGGGCGGGCACGGCAGCCGCGGTCGGGCGACCGACGAGCGCCGGCGAGGAGGGCGCATGACCGAGCCGCCGCTGTGGCGACAGGCCTTCGACGCCGTCGAGCGCCGGGTGACGCCGCGGGCCGAGGAGCTGGTCCGCACCGAGGCCTTCACCGTCGGCGCCGCCTTGACCCGCCGGGCGGTCACCCTGGCCCGCAGCACGACACGAGGGGCCACGACCCGCTTCTGGCACCTGCTGGACCTGCCGGCCGGGACCGACGTCAGCCGGCTGCGCGCCCAGGTCGGCGCCCTCGACCGCGAGGTCCGCCGGCTCACCCTGCAGCTCGAGGCCGCGCAACGAGGGACGGAGCGCCGCCACACCCCCGAGGAGACCGATGCCGACAGTGCCCAGTCCCCAGACGGTCCTCGACCGCGTCCGGCGCGACGTCGAGCGCAACGCCCTGCGCGCCCGTAACGGTCTCCGGCTGGTCAGCGGCGTCGCCCGGCCCGACGTCGGGCGGACGCCCAAGGACGTCGTCTGGCAGCGCGGCCGGACCCAGTTGTGGCACTACCGCAACGACCCCGAGACCCACGGCGGCGTGACGTACTCCCCACCGCTGCTCGTCGTGTTCAGCCTGGTCAGCCGCAGCTACATCCTCGACCTGGCGCCCGGCAACAGCTTCGTCGAGCAGCTGCTGAAGGCCGGCTTCGACGTCTACCTGCTCGACTGGGGGGAGCCCGACGAGCGGGACGCGGCCAACACCCTCGAGGACTACGTCGACGACTACATCCCGGCCGGCGTCGAGCGGGTGCTGGAGGTCTCCGGGGCCGACGAGGTCACCCTGGTCGGCTACTGCTTCGGCGGCGACCTCGCCCTCCTCTACGCGGCCCACCACCCCGACGCGCCCGTCCGCAGCCTCACCGTGTTGGCCACGCCGGTGGACTTCCGGCACATGGGCCCGCTGGCCGACCTCTTCCGGGTCGGCGGCCTGGAGGTCTCCGACGTGCTGGACGCCGACGGCAACGTGCCGCCGCGGGTGGTCCTGCAGGGCTTCAAGACGCTGACCCCCACCGCGGAGGTGACCCGCTACGTGACGCTGTGGGAGCGCCTCTGGAACGACGAGTACGTCGCCGGCTACCAGGCCATGACCGGCTGGTCGGACGACCACGTGCCGTTCCCCGGCGCCGCCGCGGAGGAGACGGTGCGGATGCTCGTGCGGGACAACGGGATGGTCACCGACCGGCTGACGGTGGGCGGCGACCGCGTGCACCTCTCCGACATCCGGTGGCCGTTCCTGACCGTCCGGGCCGACCGCGACCACATCGTCCCGCCCGAGGCGAGTGCGCCCCTGATCGACCTGGTCGGCTCCTCCGACAAGCACGAGCTGCGGCTCCCGGCCGGGCACATGGGCCTGGTGGTGGGCCGGACGGCGGCCCGGACGACGGTGCCGACGATCATCGACTTCCTCCGGCGGCGCAGCGAGCCGCTGGCGGCCGAGGAGGTCACCCGGTGACCGCCGTGGTCCCGCTGACCGAGGCGCACTGCGAGGCCCTGGTGCGCTTCTTCGCCGACCTGCCCGAGGGCGACCGGACCTTCATCCGCGAGGACGTCACCGACCCCGACGTCGTGCGCGGCTGGGCGGCCGGCTCGCCCGGGGTGGACCGCTGGGTGGCGGTGGACGGCGGCGACCGGGTGCTCGGCTACGTCGCCGTCCTCCGGCTGCCCGGCTGGTCCGACCACGTGGGCGAGGTGCGGCTGGTGGTCGCGCCCGCCGGCCGTGGCGCCGGGCTGGGCCGGGAACTGGCCCGGCACGCCGTGGTGCAGGCCCTCGAGGCGGGCCTGACCAAGCTCGTCGTCGAGGTCGTCGCCGACCAGGGCCCGGCCCTGGCGCTGTTCACCGGTCTCGGGTTCACCGGGGAGGCGCTGCTCGCGGACCACATCCGCGACCGCGACGGGCAGCTGCGCGACCTCATGGTGCTGGCCCACCACGTCGGCGAGACCTGGGCCGGAATGGCCGCGGTCGGCCTCCCGGAGGCGCTCGACACGCCTTCCTGACACCCGGCACGCGATCGTCCCGCGACCGTCCCGTCGGGGTCCCCCGGACGTTCCCGGCGCGACACCTCCGCCCGCGACGCTCGTGGTGCGAGCGGGCCCGCACCGGGTCCGCCAGGCGTCCCGGGAGGCACCGTGACCGCTGCGACCTCGTCCCACTGGCTGCGCGTCGGCGCCACCGTCGCCGCCGGCCGGCTCCGTCCGCCCGTGGGCAGCAGCCGGCGCCGCAGCGTCTGCGGCGCCGCCCGCGTGCTGACCGGCCTGGGCGTGCGCGTCGAGGTCCACGTGCCGGCCACGGCCTGGCCGCGCACCGGCACCGGGCCGCTGCTGGTCTCGAACACGGCGACCGCCCTGGACCCGCTGGCACTGCTCACCGTCGTCCCCGGCGCCGCGCTCGCCGGGGTCCCCGACCGGCTCGCGGGCGTGCCGGTGCCGACGGTCCCCGCGATCTCCGCGCGGGTCGCCACCCAGCTGCGCATGGGGACGCCGGTCAGCATTCGCCCCGAGGAGGGCGTGTGGAGTGGCCAAGGTCTGGGCCGCTTCTCCCCCGCTCTGCTGGCCGCCGCGGTGGACACCGGCGCCGCGGTGTGCCCGGTCGCCGTCCGCTGGCGCGGCGCGGCGTCCCCGCCTCCCGGCGGACGCTCGACCATGGCGGCGATGCGCTGGCTGGCTGCCTCCCCGGGCACCGTCGTGGAGGTGCACCTGCTGCCCGCGCTGTCCTCCGCCGGGGCGACGCCGCAGGAGCTGGCGACGACGGCCGAGTACGCGGTGGCCGCGGCTCTGGAGGCCGGCCTCGCTGCAGCAGAAGGACCCCGTCCTCCCCGCCCTTCGCCAGCTCAGGGCGGTGCCGTGAACGGGGCCCAGGGCGAGGGGCAGCGAGGTCCGCTCACTCGATGACCCGGCCGTCCTCGACGGTGACCCGGCGGGTGGTGTCGACGGCGGCGAGCATCCGGCGGTCGTGGGTGACCAGCAGCAGCGTGCCGCGGTAGCCCGCCAGCGCCTGCTCCAGCTGCTCGATGGCCGGCAGGTCGAGATGGTTGGTCGGCTCGTCGAGGACCAGCACGTTGACCCCGCGGGCCTGCAGCAGCGCCAGCCCGGCCCGGGTCCGCTCGCCCGGCGAGAGCGTGTCGGCCGCGCGCAGCACGTGCTCGGCGGTGAGCCCGAACTTGGCCAGGAGAGTGCGCACGTCGGCCGTGGACCGGTCGGGCACCTCCGCGACGAAGGCCTCCAGCAGCGGCTCGGCGCCGAGGAACGCGCCGCGGGCCTGGTCGATCTCGCCGATCCGCACCGACGGACCCAGCCCGCCGCGGCCCTCGTCCAACGGCACCCGACCCAGCAGCGCCGCGAGCAGCGTGGACTTCCCGCTGCCGTTGGGGCCGGTGATGACCACGCGGTCGCCCCAGTCCAGCTGCAGGTCGACCGGGCCGAGGGTGAAGTCACCGCGGCGCACGACCGCGCCGGCGAGCGTGGCGACGACCGCGCCGGCGCGCGGCGCGGCGGCGATCTCCATCCGCAGCTCCCACTCCTTGCGCGGCTCCTCGACCACCTCCAGCCGCTCGATCATCCGCTCGGTCTGCTTGGCCTTGGCACCTTGCTTCTCCGCCGTCGCCCGGTTGTGGGCCTTGATGAACTTGTCCGGGTCCTTCTGCTTCTTCACCGCGTCCCGCACGCCCTTGGCCAGCCAGTTGCGCTGCATGCGGGCCCGCGCCTCCAACCCGGCCCTCGTCTCCGCGTACTCCTCGTACTCCTCGCGGGCGTGCCGCCGGGCCACCTCGCGCTCGACGAGGTAGGCCTCGTAGCCGCCGTCGTGCACCCGCACCAGCTGCTGGGCCAGGTCCAGCTCGACCACGCGGGTGACCGTGCGGGCGAGGAACTCCCGGTCGTGGCTGACGACGACGATGCCGCTGCGCGCCCCGGTGACGAAGCGCTCCAGCTGTTCGAGACCGGCCAGGTCCAGGTCGTTGGTCGGCTCGTCGAGCAGCAGGACGTCGTAGCGCGAGAGCAGCAGCCCGGCCAGCCCGAGCCGCGCGGCCTGCCCCCCGGAGAGGCCGGTGGTCGGCGCGTCGAGGGCCACCCCGGGCGCCACCTCGCCGACGACCTGAGCCGCGCGCTCGTCGAGGTCGGCCCCGCCGAGGGCCAGCCAGCGCTCCAGCGCCTCGGTGTAGGCGTCGTCCGCGCCGTCGGCGCCCTCGGTCAGCGCCGTCGTGGCGGTGTCGAGCGCGGCCTGCGCGGCGGCGACCCCGGTCCGGCGGGCCAGTGCCTGGCGCACCGTCTCCCCCGGCCGGCGCTCGTGCTCCTGCGGCAGGTACCCGAGGGTCGCCGTCGGCGGGCTGACGGTCACGCTGCCCGACTCGGCCGGCAGCTCACCGGCCAGGGTGCGCAGCAGGGTGGACTTGCCCGCGCCGTTGACCCCGACCAGCCCGACGACGTCGCCGGGGGCGACGACGAGGTCGAGGTCGGAGAAGAGGACGCGGGCACCGTGACCGGCGGCCAGGCCGCGGGCGACGAGCGTGGCACTCACGGGACACCAGGGTGCCAAGCCGAACGGCGGCAGCGCGAACCGGTAGGAGGACCCGCTCCGGCCGGCCCCGTCCAGAGGCTCGCCGCGAGGCCCCGTCCCGGGTCCCGCCCCGAGCTCGCGGAGGGTGGGGAGGACTGGGTCCTCCGGAAGGCCGAGGAGCCGGGCCCCTCACTCCCCGGGGTCGTCCTCGTCGAGGACCTCGTCGGCCATCTCGTCGAGCATGATCTCCAGCGCCAGGTCGGCCTGGCCCGGCGGACGGCGCTCCACCCGCCAGGGCTGCAGGTCGTCGTAGCCGCGCACCGACACCCGGCGCAGCGGCCGCACCCGGTAGCGGGGCAGACCGCGCAGCCGGCGGGCGAGGTCGCGGTCGACCAGCAGCGTGCCGGGCCGGGCGATCGAGGTGAGCCGGCTGGCCAGGTTCACCACCGGCGAGTACACGTCGCCGAGGTGGGTGAGCACCGTGCCGTACGCGGCGCCGACCCGCAGCGGCGGGCGGTCCTCGGCCTCCCAGGCCTCGGGCAGCTCCAGCCCGATCTCCACGGCGTCGATCGCCGAGGCGGCGGTGTAGAGGACGCCGTCGCCCACCGTCTTGACCACCCGGCCGTGGTGACGCGCGATGACCTCGCTGGCGGTGCTCTCGAAGTCCTCGACCATGGCGCCGAGCTCCCGCCCGCCCATGCCACGGCTGCGGGTGGTGTAGCCGACCAGGTCGGCGAAGCCGACGGCGAGCTCCCGGCGGTCCCCGCCGCCGCTGTCCAGCAGTCGCCCCGCGTTGGCGGCCAGGTGGCGCCGCCACACGTAGTCCTGCAGCGCCCGCAGCAGCGGCAACAGCCGGCGGGTGCCCTCGACCGCCCGCTCCGGGTCGCTGGGGGCCGCCCCCGTCTCGTCCCCCCGGCTGAGCACGTCGGCGAGCATGTCGGTCTGCCAGTCGGCCAGCCGGGAGAGCGACTGCGCCATCGCCCGGACGATCGAGGCCTCGGAGTCCTCGTCGACGAAGCCGGTGTCGATGAGCACCGAGAGCAGGGCCAGCGCCTGGATGTCGGCGTCGGTGAAGACCGGGTCGTCGTCGGCGGCGTCGGGGAAGCCGAGCGCCCGCCACAGCCGCCGGGTGCGCTCGGACGGCATGTTGGCCATGCTGCCGACCTGCAGCCGCGTGTACCGCCGCGGTCCGCCGAGCAGGAGGCGCTCCAGGACCTCCCGGGCGTCCTGTGCGTCCGGGAGGTCGTCGGGTCCGGTGGGCGGCAGGGCCGTCAGCCCGTCGTGTGGACGACCAGGACGTCGACCGACGAGCGGCGGGTAACGTCGGCCGGCACCGACCCGATCAGCCGGCCCTTGAGGCTGCTGAGCCCGCGGTTGCCGACGACGAGCAGGTCCGCCTGCGCGCGGGTGACGACGTCGAGCAGGGTCTCCACCGGTGAGCCGACGACGGCCATCTCCTCGACCTCCCCTGCGCCGGCCGCGACGGCCTCCTCCGCGGCCTGCCGCACGGTGTCGTCCGCCGGCGCGGACCCGACCACCTGGTACCCGTCCTCGCCGGGCTGGTCCTGGGCACGGCGCGCCTCGCGCTCGTCCGCCCGCGACGGCAGGTAGGCGCACACGATCACCAGCCGCGCGCCGCACGCCCCGGCGAGGGCCCCGGCACGGCGCACCGCCCGCAGCGAGGACTCCGACCCGTCGGTCCCGACGACCACCGTGCGGTAGGCGCTCACGGACCCTCCTCGATGGCCTTCCCGGGCCGCCTCGAGCGGCGCTGCTCCGGCCGGCCGGGAGGCGGCTCACCCGCCCGACCGGGCAACCTACCGAACGCGCCGATCAGGAGGTGTGCGCGGGGTCACGCCGGGACACGCGCGGGACCGGACCGGAGGGTGCCGGCGGAGACGCCCGGTGCGCTTGGATGGAGGACGTCGCCCGGCCGATGCGAGGAGAGCGCCATCCACCCCGGCAACAGCCGCCACCGCGATCCCGTGCGGGTCGAGGTCCGCGGCCTCAGCAAGAGCTTCGGCGCCGTCCGCGCCGTCGACGACCTCAGCTTCACCGTCGAGCCGGGGTCCATCACCGGCTTCCTCGGCCCCAACGGCGCGGGCAAGACCACCACGCTGCGCATGGCCTTGGGCCTGGAGCAGCCCGACGCGGGGACGGCGACCTTCGACGGCGTCGCCTACGCCGACCTCCTCTCGCCCGTGCGCACGGTCGGCGCGGTGCTGGAGACCGCGTTCCACCCCGCCCGGTCCGGGCGCAACCACCTGCGGGTCTACTGCCGGGCAGCCGGGTTGCCGGTCTCGCGCGCCGACGAGGTGCTCGCCCAGGTCGGTCTGGCCGACGCCGGCCGGCGCCGCGCGGGCGGCTACTCGCTGGGGATGCGGCAGCGGCTGGCGCTGGCCACCGCACTGCTGGGCGACCCGGCGGTGCTGGTGCTCGACGAGCCGGCCAACGGGCTGGACCCCGAGGGCATCCAGTGGCTGCGTGGCTTCCTGCGCCACCTCGCGCACACCGAGGGGCGCACGGTGCTGGTCTCCAGCCACCTGCTGGCCGAGATGGAGCAGACCGCCGACCGTGTGGTGATCGTGGGCGCCGGGCGGCTGGTCCGCGAGGGCTCGATCGCCGAGCTGCGCTCCGGCACGCAGGGCAGCGGGGCGGTGCTGGTGCGCAGTCCCGAGGCCGGCCGGCTCGCCGAGGTCCTCCGCGTCGCCGGGCTGAGCGTCGGTCCCGCTGAGGACGGCCGAGTCACGGTAACCGGGACGACGCCGGCCACGGTGGGGGCGCACGCCTTCCGGGCCGGTGTCGAGCTGCACGAGCTGCGCGCGGAGACCAGCGGCCTGGAGGAGCTGTACTTCCGGCTCACCGCCGGCCAGGAGCAGTTCGCCGCATCCCAGGGGGCCGCCCGATGACCGCGCTTGTCCGTGCCGAGTGGACCAAGCTGTTCACGACCCGGGTGTGGATCGGCCTGCTGGCCGGCGCCTGTGTCCTGGTGGCCGGCTTCGTGGTGCTGTTCACCTCGTTCGCCGGAGACACCCCGGGCAGCGCCCAGGGCGGCCCCCCGGGCGGGCTCCCGCCCGTCGGCACCGAACAGTTCGAGCAGCTCGTGCTGGCCATCGGCGCCAACGTCACCGTGCTGTTCCTGATCCTCGGCATCATCGGGATGACCCAGGAGTACCGGCACCGCACGGCCACGCCGACGTTCCTCACCACGCCCCGGCGCGGCCGGGTCGTCGTCGCCAAGCTCACCGCCTACGCGCTGGTCGCGGTGCCCTTCGCGCTCGTCGTGGTGGCCGTCAACTACGGCGTGGTGGCGGTGGCCGCCGGCGCCCGGGGTGCGGTGCCGGAACTGACCGGCGACAACCTGAGGGTGCTCGCCAGCAGCGGACTCGCCCTGGTCATCTACACCGTCATCGGCGTCGGCCTCGGCGCTCTGGTGCGCAACCAGGTGGGCGCAATCGTGGGCGGGCTCGTATACCTGTTCGTCGTCGAGGCGATCGTCCGACAGATCAGCGCGATCGCCGGGGCCTACAAGTGGTTGCCCGGCGGTGCACTGGAGGCGCTGACGGCGACCCTCGACGGCCCGGACCTCCTCGAACCGTGGCAGGGCGGTCTGTTGCTGCTCGGCTACGGTCTGGTGGCAGCACTGCTCGGCACTCTGCTCGCCGTCCGCCGCGACGTCGTCTGAAAGAGGACCCCGTCCTCTCCACCCTCCGCAGGCTCAGGGCGGGACCCGGGACGGGGCCACGGCAGGGCCTGCAGGGGACCGAGGGCCTGACCGCACCGAGCACCGCACCCGATCGGAACGGGGATCCCCCGCATGACCACGTCCACCACCACGCGCATGACCGCCCCGCGGCTCGGCCGGCTGATCGCCGACGGCGACCTCGAGGCCGTCCGCGCCGCCGTCCAGGACTCCCCCCGCCTGCTCGGCAGCACCGTGGAGCGCGACGGCCAGGGCGGCTGGACGCCGCTGCACGTGGCCGTCGCGGAGGGGCAGGGCGAGGTGGTGCGGCTGCTCGTCGAAGCGGGGGCCTACCTCTCCGCCCGCACCGAGCACGGCCGGGACCCGCTGCACACCGCACTGGAGTCGGCACCCGCCCTCGTCCCCCTGCTGCGCGAGCTGGGCGCACCGGTGGACGCGGCCAGCGCCGCCTACCTCGACGACGCGGAGCGACTGCGGACCGAGCTGGACGACGGCGCGCCGCTGGCCGACCCGGTGACCGGCGTGGACCTGCTGACCCTCGCCACGGCCGGTGGCGCCGCGGCCAGCGCCCGGACGCTGCTGGACCGGGGCGCGGACGCCGATCGCGGCGCGCTGCACGCCGCCGCGGGCCGCACGCGGCTGGAGCTGGTCCGCCTGCTGCTGGCCGCCGGTGCCGACGTCAACCGGCGCGAGCCCGACACCGGCCGCTCCCCGCTGCACGCCGCCGTGGCCGCCGGTCCCGGGCACGACGCGCCCGAGGTGGTCCGCGAACTGCTGGACGCGGGAGCCGACGTCAACGCCACCACCGCCGACGGCGCCAGCGCCCTCGACATCAGCCGGGTCGCCGCGGCCCGCAACCGCCGGGACGACGCAGCTCAGGCGACCGTGCACGACGCCCTGGCCGACCTGCTCGTGGCCCGCGGCGCCATGGACTGACGCCATCGTGCCCCGGAGCCCCGCGTCGAGCCGCCCCGGGTCCACCGGCCGCCGAACGGCTGGTCCGGGGCCACCGCGGGCGTAGACTCCAGCCCCGGTCCCGAGACGTGCACCGACGACGAAGAAGGCACTCGACCCCGTGTCAAGCGTGAGCTCATCCAGGCCGTCCTCCACCCCCAACTCCTCGGCGGTGGCGGGATTCGGTACCAACGAGTGGCTGGTCGAGGAGATGTACCAGCAGTACCTCGCCGATCCCTCCAGCGTGGACCAGGCGTGGCACGAGTTCTTCGCCGACTACCGGCCGGGCAGCCCGGTGTCCGCGAGCGACGACCGGGAGGCACCGGCCGCCCCGGCCGCCGAGCCCGCGTCGTCCGCCCCGGCCGCCGACTCGGCCCCGGCGGCCGCGCCCACCACCCGGCAGCCGGCCCCCGTCCCCCAGCAGCAGCCGACCCCCGACGAGCAGCCCCCCACTGGTGACGGCGGCCCCTCCCGGGCCACCCGCGTCCAGGCGCAGACCGAGGACACCGTGGTGAACCGGGCCGCCGACCGGACGGCGCAGCAGCAGCCGGCCGCCAAGGCCGCGCCACCGGCCAAGCCGGCACCGACAGCCAAGCCCGCCGCCAAGACCGACCAGCCCGCCGGCGAGGGTCCGAAGCGCGTCCCGCTGCGCGGGGCGGCGGCCAGCGTGGTCAAGAACATGAACGCCTCGCTGACCGTGCCGACGGCGACCAGCGTGCGTGCGGTGCCGGCCAAGCTGCTGGCCGACAACCGGATCGTCATCAACAACCACCTGGCGCGCTCGCGCGGCGGGAAGGTCTCGTTCACCCACCTGATCGGCTACGCGCTGGTCCGGGCGCTCGACGACTTCCCGAACATGAACAGCGCCTTCGCCGAGGTCGACGGCAAGCCGACCCTGGTGCAGCCGGAGCACGTCAACTTCGGCCTGGCCATCGACCTGCCCAAGGCCGACGGCTCCCGCTCCCTCGTCGTGGCCTCCATCAAGGCCGCCGAGGAGATGGACTTCGCCCGGTTCTGGGGCGCCTACGAGGACGTCATCCGCCGCGCCCGCGCCGGCAAGCTGACGCTCGAGGACTTCTCCGGCACCACGATCAGCCTGACCAACCCGGGCACGATCGGCACCGTCCACTCGGTGCCGCGGCTGACCGCCGGCCAGGGCGCGATCGTCGGCGTCGGCGCCATGGAGTACCCGGCGGAGTTCCAGGGGATGAGCTCGGAGGCGCTGACCGACCTCGGCATCTCCAAGATCATCACGCTGACCTCGACGTACGACCACCGGATCATCCAGGGTGCCGAGTCGGGCGACTTCCTCCGCCGCCTGCACCAGCTGCTGCTGGGTGCGGACGGCTTCTACGACGACGTCTTCCGCTCACTGCGGATCCCGTACGCCCCGGTGCGCTGGATGCCCGACGTGCGGGTCAGCCACGAGGGCGAGATCGACAAGGAAGCCCGGGTCATCGAGGTCATCGAGGCCTACCGGCGCAACGGCCACCTCATGGCCGACACCGACCCGCTGGAGTACCGGGTCCGCAGCCACCCCGACCTCGACATCCTCGAGCACAGCCTGACGCTGTGGGATCTCGACCGCCAGTTCCCGGTCGGCGGCTTCGCCGGCGAGCGGATGATGGCGCTGCGCGACATCCTGGGCGTGCTGCGCAACTCCTACTGCCGCACCGTCGGCGTGGAGTACATGCACATCACCGACCCCGAGGAGCGCGAGTGGCTCCAGAAGCGGGTCGAGGTCAAGGCCGATCAGCCCGACCGGGAGAAGCAGAAGCACATCCTCGGCCGACTCAACGCCGCTGAGGCCTTCGAGACCTTCCTGCAGACGAAGTACGTCGGCCAGAAGCGGTTCAGCCTCGAGGGCGGGGAGTCGGTCATCCCGATCCTCGACGAGGTGCTCATCGCCGGCACCGAGCACGGCCTCGACGAGGTCGCCATCGGCATGGCCCACCGCGGCCGGCTCAACGTGCTGGCCAACGTGCTCGGCAAGAGTTACAGCAAGATCTTCGGCGAGTTCGAGGGCAACATCGACCCGGGCACCGTCCAAGGCTCCGGCGACGTGAAGTACCACCTGGGCGCCGAGGGCACCTTCACGAACCCGTTCAAGGACGGCGCCGAGATCGCCGTCACGCTGGCCAGCAACCCCTCGCACCTGGAGACGGTCAACCCCGTCCTCGAGGGCGTCGTCCGCGCCAAGCAGGACATGATCGACAAGGGCGAGCAGGGCTTCACCGTCCTGTCGGTGCTGCTCCACGGCGACGCGGCCTTCGCCGGCCAGGGCGTCGTCGCGGAGACGCTGAACCTCTCGCAGCTGCGCGGCTACCGCACCGGCGGCACGGTGCACGTGGTGATCAACAACCAGGTCGGATTCACCACGAGCCCGGCGCAGTCCCGCTCGAGCCTGTACTCGACGGACGTCGCGCGGATGGTCAACGCGCCGATCTTCCACGTGAACGGTGACGACCCCGAGGCCTGCGTCCGGGTCGCCCGGCTGGCGGTCGAGTACCGGCAGGCGTTCAAGAAGGACGTCGTCATCGACATGATCTGCTACCGCCGGCGCGGCCACAACGAGGGCGACGACCCGTCGATGACCCAGCCGCTGATGTACGACATCATCGACCGCAAGCGCTCGGTCCGGAAGCTGTACACCGAGGCGCTCATCGGCCGCGGCGACATCACCCTGGCCGAGGCCGAGGAGGCGCTCAAGGACTACCGCGACCAGCTGGAGCGGGCCTTCGCCGAGACGCACGACGCGCAGGAGACCTCGAAGCCGCGGCCGGTCATGGACCAGCCCGCGCAGGAGCAGCCGGTCGCCACGGCGATCACCACCGAGGTGCTCAAGGCGATCGGCGACGCGCACGTGTCCTTCCCCGAGCACTTCACCCCGCACCCGAAGCTCCAGCGGATGCTGGAGCGGCGCGCGGCGATGGTCAGCGAGGGCGGCATCGACTGGGCGATGGGCGAGCTGCTGGCCTTCGGGTCCCTGCTCATGCAGGGCGTCCCGGTGCGGCTGGCCGGTCAGGACTCCCGCCGCGGCACCTTCGTCCAGCGTCACTCGGTGCTCATCGACCGGGAGTCCGCCGTGGAGTACACGCCGCTGGCGAACCTGTCGCCGGACCAGGCGAAGTTCTTCGTCTACGACTCGCTGCTCTCGGAGTACGCGGCACTGGGCTTCGAGTACGGCTACTCGGTGGCCAACCCCAAGGCCCTGGTGTTGTGGGAGGCGCAGTTCGGCGACTTCGTCAACGGCGCCCAGATGGTCATCGACGAGTTCATCAGCTCCGGCGAGGCGAAGTGGGGCCAGCGCTCCGGCGTCACCCTGCTGCTGCCGCACGGCCTCGAGGGGCAGGGGCCGGACCACTCCAGCGGCCGCATCGAGCGGTTCCTGCAGCTGTCGGCGGAGAACAACATGACCGTCGCCAACTGCTCGACGCCGGGCAACTACTTCCACCTGCTCCGTCGCCAGGCGCTCTCGGACCTGCACCGGCCGCTGGTCGTCTTCACGCCCAAGTCGCTGCTGCGGGCCAAGGCCGCCGTCAGCCCGGTCCCGGACTTCACCGACGAGACCTTCCGGCCGGTGCTGCCCGACCCGGGTGTGGGGGGCGAGCCGCTGGACGGCGGCGCCGTGCGGAGGGTGCTCCTGTGCAGCGGCAAGGTCGCCTACGACCTGTTGGCCCAGCGGGAGGCCACCGGCACCGCAGACACCGCGGTGCTGCGCGTCGAGCAGCTCTACCCGCTGCCGGCCGAGCAGATCCGGCAGGCGCTGGAGCGCTACCCGAACGCGCAGGACGTCGTCTGGGTGCAGGAGGAGCCGGCGAACATGGGTGCCTGGCAGTTCATGGCCGTGAATTTGCCCGAGCACCTGTCGGACGGCCGCCGGCTGCGCCGCGTCAGCCGCCCCGCCGCGGCCAGCCCGGCCGTCGGCTCGGCGAAGGTCCACGAGGTGGAGCAGAAGCGGCTCGCGGCCGAGGCCTTCGCCGACTAGCGCACCGCCGACCGTGTACTTCACCGACCGTGGTCTGGAGGAGCTGGCCGACCGGCGGGGCGAGGAGCAGGTGACCCTCGCCTGGCTGGCCGACCAGCTGCAGGCGTTCGTCGACCAGCACCCCGACTTCGAGGTGCCCGTCGAGCGGCTGGCCACCTGGCTGGCCCGCGGCGGCACCGAGGACGACGACGTGGATGGCTGACACGGCCGCGGACGCCTCCGTCGAGCAGGCGAGGGAGGCGTCCGGCAACCGTGATCGGATGGGTCGCGCCCTGCTGTGGCTGCTCGGGGCGGTGGCGTCCACTGTCTCCGCCCTCTCGTCCGTCGTGGCCGCGGACGACCCGACCAGGGTCGTCGAGCTCTGGCGGATGTAGGGCCTGGCCGTGTTCGCCGGCCTGTTCACGCTGCTGGCACTCCGTCCACGGCAGTACGCGGCGTGTGGGAACTGGTCATCGCCAACAAGCTCGCGTTGACCGTGACCGGGGTGGCCCTGGTCGCAGGGGACGGTGCGAGGGATGCGAGCTCACTCGTCGTGTGGGACGGCACCCTCAGCCTCGTGCTGATCGCCGCGTACGTCACTTGTCGAGCCTGGGACGCGTCCCCTCCCCTGCACCGCCACCGTCCCTCCGGCGGCTGAGGGCTCCCGGGGGACACGCCGGGATGTCGCAGCCTCGACCCGAGGTGTGCCACACAACGGCAGGCTGTGTCGGTGCTCGGTCACTCGCACGCGCTCTCCGGCCTCGCCGCCGGCGCCGCGACGCTGCCGTGGGCCCCGGTCGGGGGCACCATCGGTCAGGTCGCCTGGATCGCCGCCGTCGGCGGGATGGCGATGCTGCCCGACCTCGACCACAGCGGCTCGACGGTCTCGGACATGTGGGGACCGGCCACCGACGTCCCCTCGGGCGCCATCGGGCGGCTGGCGCAGGGCCACCGCTGGGGCACCCACGACGCCGTCCTCGCGCCGCTGGCCTTCGGCGGCCTGGCGCTGGCCGCGGCCCACGCGTTCTGGTCCAGCCTGCTGCTCATGGCCCTGGCCATCGGGCTGGCGCTCCGGGCCCTGCACTTCGTCATCCCCGGGCGGGCCGAGAACACCGTCGTCGGCAACCTGGTGCTGTCCTGGAGCGGCGCCTGGCTGCTCCTCGAGCACTCCCCCAGCCCGGCCTGGCTGCCCTGGGCGGTCGCGCTGGGCGTGCTGACCCACATCGCCGGGGACGCGCTCACCACGCAGGGTGTGCCCGTCCCCGTGCTGTGGCTGCTGCGCCGGTCCCGGCTCGCGCTCACCCCGCTGCGCACCGGGACGGCGCTCGAGAAGGTCGTCCTGGTGCCGGCGTTCGTGCTCGCGACGCTGTACTGCGTGTACCTCAACACCGACGTCCGCGCCGCCGTCGACCCGCTGCTGCAGGACCTGCCCGGCCTCGGCTGAGGGTAGCCCTCCCGCAGGCCGGAGGCCCCCGTCCTCCTCACCCCTCGCACGCTCGGGGCGGGACCCGGGACGGGGCCCGGCACGAGGATGCGAGTGGCGGGGCAGGGGGTCCTCTCAGCGGGTGACGCCCTGCTCCTGGGCGCAGGCGGCGACCGCGGCCGCGACGGCGTCGGCCACCCGGCGGTCCAGCGGGCTGGGCACCACGTAGTCGGCCCGCACCTCGTCCCCGACGACGTCGGCGATCGCCATGGCCGCGGCCAGCTTCATCTGCTCGGTGATGCCGGTGGCGCCGGCGTCGATCGCACCGCGGAAGACACCGGGGAACGCCAGCACGTTGTTGATCTGGTTGGGCTCCCCGCTGCGTCCGGTGGCGACCACCGCGGCGTGGCGGGCCGCCATCTCCGGGTCCACCTCGGGGATCGGGTTGGCCAGCGAGAACACGATGCAGTCCGGCGCCATCGACGCGATCACCGACTCGGGCACCGAGCCGCCGGAGAGGCCCAGGTAGACGTCGGCACCCTCGAGTGCGCCGGCCATCGTGCCCGCGTAGCCGGCCCGGTTGGTGTGCTCCGCGATCCAGCGCTTGATCGGCGTGAGGTCGTCGCGGCCGGTGTGCAGCACGCCGCGGGAGTCGGCCACGGCGATGTCGCCGACCCCGGCCTCGAGCAGGATCTTGGTGCAGGCGACCCCGGCCGCGCCGGCGCCGGAGACGACCGCCCGCAGCGAGCCCAGCTCCCGGCCGACCACCCGCGCGGCGTTGCGCAGCGCGGCCAGGACGACGATCGCCGTCCCGTGCTGGTCGTCGTGCATGACCGGGATGTCCAGCCGCGCGCGCAGCCGCTCCTCGATCTCGAAGCAGCGCGGCGCGCTGATGTCCTCGAGGTTGATGCCGCCGAAGGACGGCGCGATCGCCACCACCGTCTCCACGATCGCGTCCACGTCGGTCGTCGAGAGGACGACCGGCACCGACGACAGGCCGGCGAACTCGCTGAACAGGCAGGCCTTGCCCTCCATGACCGGCAGGGCCGCGGCCGGGCCGATGTCCCCGAGCCCCAGGACAGCGGTGCCGTCGGAGACGACCGCGACCACGCGCGGCGCCCAGGTGTACCGGTCGGCCAGGGCCGGCTCGGCGGCGATCGCGCTGGAGACCCGGGCGACGCCGGGCGTGTAGGTGAGCGCGAGGTCCGCGGTCGTCTCGATCGGGCGGGTCGGGCGTACGACGAGCTTGCCGCCCTCGTGCACCGCGAACGCCGGGTCGGCGGCGAAGCGATCGGCAGTCCTGTCCTGCTGCTGCGCGCTCATGGACCCGGGAGCGTAATCCCCCTCCCCGTGCGCCGTCCCGCCGTACGGGGGACACGGGCCGCGCCGCGGACTCCGCTGTCCGGCCTCCCGCACCGGGCTGGCTACCGTCCAGGAGTGCAGATCCGCCAGCTCGCCGTCGGCGACGCCTACGTCCTCGACCTCGTGCCGCACGGCGACGCCCGCGGCCGGTTCACCGAGTGGTACCGCGCCGACGTGCTCGCCGACGCCGTCGGCCACGGCCTGCCGCTGGCCCAGGCCAACCACAGCGTCTCCGCACGCGGCGTGCTGCGCGGCGTCCACTTCGCGCTCGTCCCGCCCGGTCAGGCCAAGTACGTCTACTGCCCGGCCGGCCGGGTGCTCGACGTCGTGGTCGACGTCCGGGTGGACTCCCCCACCTTCGGCGGGCACGACGCCGTCGTCCTCGACAGTGCGCAGCCGCGCGCGGTGTACCTGGCCGAGGGGCTCGGGCACGCCTTCCTGTCGCTGGCCGACGGCAGCTCGGTCACCTACCTGGTCTCCAGCGGCTACGACCCGACCCGGGAGTTCGGCGTCTCGCCGATGGACCCCGAGCTGGACCTGCCGTGGCCCGACGACGTGGCGTTCGAGCTCTCGGCCAAGGACCAGCAGGCGCCCACGCTGGCCGAGGCGCGCGAGCAGGGCCTGCTCCCGACGATCGACGAGTGCCGGTCCCGCTACGCGCAGCTGCGCACGGCCGGCTAGGTACAGTTAGGCAGGGCGGCAAGGCAGCCGGCCGGGCCGCGGCCAGAGCCGGCCCACGACCCGGCCGACGACCACCGCCGGACCGAACGCGCGGCTGTCGTCGGTGACGAAGGGGTTGTCCCCCTCCACCCAGTGCCCGCCCGGGACTGCACCGCGCACCCGCTTGACCACCAGCAGCCCCGGCCGGGCCGGGAAGCGGGCGAGGACGACGGCGCCGTCCCGGACCGCCGTGCCCGCGGCGACCCGGCGCGCCAGCAGCCGGTCACCGGAGCGCACCGTGGGCGTCATCGACGGGCCCGCCACGCGGGCCACCACCCAGGGCGTGACCAGCGCCTCGACCCCCGCCGTCCGCCCCGTTCCGGACGTGTCCCCGCTGCTCACCGGGAGTAGGGTCGCAGACGAACCGACCCCACAGAACCGGAGGCTACGTCCATGCGTTTCCGCATGTTCTCCGCCGTGGAGGCCACCGCTCACTGCGACCTCCCCTGCGGCGTGTACGACCCGGCCCAGGCCCGCATCGAGGCGGAGTCCGTCAAGGCCATCCAGGAGAAGTACCAGGCCAACGAGGACCCGGCGTTCCGCACCCGCGCGATCCTGATCAAGGAGCAGCGGTCGGACCTGGTCAAGCACCACCTGTGGGTGCTCTGGACCGACTACTTCAAGCCGCCGCACTTCGAGAAGTACCCGCAGCTGCACGAGCTGTTCAACAAGGCGACCAAGCAGGCCGGTGCCGCCGGCGGCAAGGGCAGCATGGACCCGGCCGAGGGCCAGAAGCTGCTCGACTACATCGCCGAGATCGACAAGATCTTCTGGGAGACGAAGGCCGCCGCCTGAGAGAGGACCTCCCTGCCCCCCACCACTCGTGAGTGGACCCCGTCCTCCCCGCCCCTCGCAGGCTCGTGGCGGGACTCGGGACGGGGTCTGCGGGTCCCTGCAGGGAGGCCGCCCACGCAGCACCGGCACCGGCCGGCGAGCACTCCGCTCGCCGGCCGGTGCCGTTCGCTGGTGTCCCCGCCGGCCGATGAGTTCCGCGGCTGACCGGGGTCCTTTCCCCGCCCCCCACCCGGACGCCGTCCGGACGACCTCAGGAGCCCCGATGGCCGCCCGTCTGAACCCGTACCTCCACTTCGCCGGCAACGCCCGCGAGGCGATGGACTTCTACCGCTCCGTCCTCGGCGGCCGGCTGGACGTCATGACCTTCGGTGACGTCGGCGGCGGCGGCGAGGAGTACCCCGACGACGGCGTCATGCACGCCTTCCTGCGCACCGACGACGGACTCGAGCTGATGGCCTCCGACGGCCACGACCCGGACGCCGCCGGTCCCGACCGGGTCTCGCTGTCCCTGTCCGGGGACGACGCGGCGACCCTGAGCCGCTGGTTCGAGGCGCTGGCCGAGGGCGGCGAGGTCGACGTGCCGCTGGAGAAGCAGGTCTGGGGCGACACCTTCGGTCAGGTGACCGACCGCTACGGCCTGCGCTGGCTGGTGAACATCGGGTCCGCGCCGGCCTGAGCAGGAGCGTCCGGTCGCCGTCCGTGGGGGCGGCGACCGGTCGTAGCGGGTGACTGCTCCCCGGTACCGTCTGACCTCGATGCGTATCGACCCGGCCGGGTGGCCGTTCATCACCGGGCCCCTGGCACCCGCCGCCGTCCTCACCGCGGCCGGGAGGGCCGGGGACCGTCGCGGCCTCCGGCTCGCCGCCTGGCCGTTCGCCCTGCTGTCGGCCTACATGGCGCTCTTCTTCCGCGACCCCGACCGGCACTGCGACGCCGAGCCGCCGGCCCCCGACGACGTCCTGTCCCCCGCCGACGGCGTGGTGATGGTCGCGGGCGAGCCGCAGGAGGGGGTGGCCCCCGAGGGCGACTGGCAGCAGGTCAGCGTGTTCCTGTCCGTCGTCGACGTGCACGTCAACCGCTCGCCGTACCACGGTGAGGTCGTGGAGAGCTCCTACCGCAGGGGCAGTTTCCTGGCCGCCTACCGCAGGGAGTCGGCGCACCGCAACGAGCGCAGCGAGCTGTGGCTGCGCGACGGCGACCGCACGGTGGTGTTCCGGCAGATCGTCGGCGTGCTCGCCCGCCGCATCGTCACCCGCACCGGCGTCGGCCGGCGGCTGGCGACCGGTGAGCGGATGGGCCTGATGAAGTTCGGGTCCCGCATGGACGTCTTCGTCCCCCGGGACTGCGCGGTGCTCGTCCGGGTGGGACAGCGGGTGCGCGGCGGCGAGACCGTCATCGCCCGCTGGTCCGGCGCTCGCTGAGGGAGGCCCCGGTGCCCAGCTCCGCGTCCGGTGCCCGCCTCCCGCAGACCCGGCGGACGGCGACCGTCGAGTTCGTCCGCGGGTCGGTGCGCGGCACCCGGCGACGGGCCCTGGCGACGCTGCCCAGCCTGTTCACGCTGGCCAACATGATGTGCGGCTTCGTCGCGATCCTGGTCTCCATCCGGGGCCAGTACACGCTGGCCGCCGTCCTGGTCGGGCTGTCCGTGGTGTTCGACATCGCCGACGGCGCCGTGGCGCGGCTGGTCGGCGCGGTGACGCCCTTCGGCCTGCAGTTCGACTCGCTGGCCGACCTGGTGTCCTTCGGGCTGGCCCCGGCGCTGGTGGCCTTCACGCTGTTCTCCGAGGGCCGCGACGCCTGGGACCCCCTGGGCTGGGTCGTCTGCGGGCTGTGGGTGGCGTGCGCGGCCATCCGGCTGGCGCGGTTCAACACCACCATCGACCCCACCGCCGACAAGCGGTACTTCACCGGCATGCCGAGCCCCGGTGCGGCCAGCGTCGTGCTCGCCTCGGTCTTCGCCTTCGGCGACCAGATGCAGGGCCGAGAGCGGCTGTGGGTACTGCTCATCGTCGCGGTCCCGGCGCTGCTGATGGTCAGCACGATCCGCTTCCGCTCGTTCCGCTCGCTGGTCAGCCCGAAGAGCGGCCGCCCCTACGGGCTGGTCGCCGCGGCGCTGGCCGTCGTCGTCGGCTTCACGTTCGTGCCAGTGGTGACCGGGTGCGCGCTGGCCTACGGCTACCTGCTGGCACCGGTCCTCGTGCCGGTCGTCTCCCCCCTCGGCCGGCTGGTGCCGGCCCGTCTCAAGGAGCTGCTGACGTGAGCGGGCGTGCGAGCTCACGCAGGGAGGAGGAACCGTGACCGTGCGGCCCATCCGGCCCGACGACGTCCCCGCCGTGGTGGGTCTGGTTCGCGAGCTGGCCGAGTACGAGGAGGCGCCGCAGGAGGCCCGGATGACGGAGGCGCAGCTGTCCACCGCGCTCTTCGGCGACTCGCCCCGACTCTTCGGCCACGTCGCGGTGGCCGACGGCGACGTCGTCGGGATGGCGCTGTGGTTCCTCAACTTCTCCACCTGGCGCGGCACCCACGGCGTCTACCTCGAGGACCTCTACGTCCGGCCCGGGCACCGCGGCAACGGGCTGGGCCGGGAGCTGCTGCGCACGCTGGCCGACCTGTGCGTTCAGCGCGGGTACGGCCGGCTCGAGTGGTCGGTGCTGGACTGGAACACCCCGTCGATCGAGTTCTACCGGGCGGCGGGGGCCGTGCCGATGGACGAGTGGACGGTCTTCCGGCTCACCCACGACGCCCTGACCGCCTTCGCGGGCGACCGCCGGGGCTGATCCGGCGACGGACGTCGTCCTGGGCCCGGGCACTGCGGCGTCGGCGGCCCTCGCGCGGAGCCGGCCGTCGCGGCTGCACGGCCACCCGGCAGCCGACGCCGGCGAGCCGCCATGATGGGCACACCGCTGCCGGCCGCCGGCCGCCACCGTCCCCGAGCCCCAGGGAGACCCCTCGTGACGACCGAGCGCAAGCAGCCCGAGTGCTGGCTGACCGACATGGACGGCGTCCTGGTGCACGAGGGCCAGGCGCTGCCCGGCGCCGCGGACTTCCTCGACCGGCTGGTCTCCGCCGGCCGGCGCTTCCTGGTCCTCACCAACAACTCGATCTTCACGCCGCGGGACCTCTCCGCCCGCCTGGCGCGGTCGGGCCTGCAGGTACCCGAGGCGTCGATCTGGACCTCGGCGCTGGCGACCGCGGACTTCCTGTCCACCCAGCTGCCGGGCGGCTCGGCCTACGTCATCGGCGAGGCGGGCCTGACCACCGCGCTGTACGAGGCCGGCTACACGCTCACCGACACCGACCCGGACTACGTCGTCCTCGGGGAGACCCGCACGTACTCCTTCGAGGCCATCACCCGGGCCATCCGGCTGATCGGCGCCGGGGCCCGCTTCATCGCGACCAACCCCGACGTCACGGGGCCCTCCCCGGAGGGCCCGCTGCCGGCCACCGGCTCGGTCGCGGCGCTGATCACCCGCGCGACCGACTCGGAGCCGTACTTCGTGGGCAAGCCCAACCCGATGATGTTCCGCAGCGCCATGAACCGGATCGAGGCGCACTCGGAGTCCACGGTCATGATCGGCGACCGGATGGACACCGACGTCGTCGCGGGCATCGAGGCCGGCCTGGGCACCATCCTGGTGCTCACCGGGTCGACGCAGGCCGCCGACGTGGCGCGCTTCCCGTTCCGGCCAGGCCGGGTGCTGGACTCGATCGCCGACGTTGTCGACCTGGTCTGAAGAAGGACCACCCTTCCCCCCACGCCTCGCGAGCTCGGCGCGGGCCCCTGCAGGGTGGCCGTTTCATCACCTCACCGCGTCAACGGTCCTCGAACGCGAGCCGGGCCTCGGGCGTCGCCAGCAGGTAGAGCTCGGTCGCCACCAGCGCCAGGAGCGGGACGCCGACCCAGGCGCCACCCCACTCGAAGGCGGAGAACCAGCCGAAGAGCCCGAGCAGCAGCTGCAGGAAGACGACCAGCCCGCGCGACCACGGCGAGACCCGCCACAGCCCCACGGTCGCGGCACCCAGCGCGACGGCGAAGATGCCGACGTAGACGACCTCGGCCACGGCCCGCCCGACGCTGTCGGCGGTCGAGGTGAACGTGAGGATCAGCAGCCAGAGGGCGACCGCGGCCAGGGCCGCCGCCTCCACGCCGGCGACCAGGGCCGCTCGGCGCACCGCGGGCGGAGCCACCGGCCGCTCCCGCTCCGGCCGCCGCGCCGACGGCTCGGCCGTACCGCCGAGCAGCCGCTCCGCCCGCCGGCGGTCCCGCGGCGGCCTGGCTCCGGACTGCTCGGTCACGACCGGAGGATACGCGCCGGCACACCCCCGGCCGGTCCGCCCGCCGGACCCCGTCCCACGCCAGCACCGGGGCGGACCGGGTCGCTGGCTAGCCTGGCTGGCATGCGCGCACTCGTGGTGGCCAACCCCGCGGCCACGACGACCAGCCGCGGCGTGCGCGACCGGGTGCTCACCACCCTCACCGACGAGCTGCAGGTGGAGCTGGCCGAGACCACCCATCGCGGCCACGGCAGCGAGCTGGCCCGCAAGGCCTGCGCGGACGGCGTCGACGTCGTCCTCGCCCTCGGTGGCGACGGCACGGTCAACGAGGTGGTCAACGGCCTGCTGCACGACGGCCCCGGCGGGCACGTGCCGCCGCTCGCCGTGGTGCCCGGCGGCTCCACGAACGTCTTCTCCCGCGCGCTGGGCCGGTCACGGGACCCGCTGGCCGCGACGCGGGAGGTCCTCGACTCGCTGCGCGCCGGACGCACCCGGCGCATCTCACTGGGGACGGCCAGCGTCCGCGGCGCCAGCACGGCACCGGCCCGGCTGTCCGACCCGGTGCTGGCGCAGGCCGCCGCCGACGCCGGGGCCGCCGCCCACCCGGGGTGGAGTGAGCCGCGCTGGTTCGCCTTCTCGGCCGGGCTGGGCTTCGACGCCGACGTCATCGGCCGGGTGGAGGCCCACCGCGCGCGCGGCTTCCGCTCCACCGGGCTGCTCTACGTGGTCGAGGCGACCAGCGCCTTCGTGCTCGGCCGGGAGCGCCGGGACCCGGCGATCTCCGCACACCTGCCCGGGAGCCCGCCCCTCGACGGGCTGTTCCTGTGCCTGGTCTCGAACGTCTCGCCGTGGACCTACCTGGGGGCCCACGCGGTGAACCCCACGCCCGACGCCACCTTCGACAGCGGCCTGGACGTCTTCGCCCTCGGCCGCACCGGCGTCCTGCGGATGCTGCACCACGTGCGCGAGGTGTTCGCCGCGCGGCCCGACGTCCGCGGCGACGGCGTGCACCGCTGGCACGACCTCGACGAGCTGACCCTGACCGCGCGCCGGCCGCAGGGCTGGCAGCTCGACGGCGACCACCTCGGCACGGCGACCGGCCTGCGGGTGCGCAACGTCCCCTCGGCCCTGACCGTCGTCGCCTGAAGGAGGCGCGCACCGCTGCCGGGCGCCCGGAGCGCCCCAGCGGCGCGGGGTGGCGGTCGCGCCCGGCGGGCCGGGCCTCGGAGACCGCCGGGTTCCGCTGTCGCGCCCGCGACCTGCGGTTTCACCCACGGGCAGGAGCACGTGTCAACGCAGCGCGCGGGGGGTTCGACTGGTCGAGTGGCGGGTCCTACCATGCCCGTGGTGAGCTTGCTCACGAGGGGTCGACCGATGCCCTCGTTCTGCTTGACAGGCGTCCTCTGCGTGAAAACATCGCGGGAGGAAAGCAACCTGTCGGTAACACCTGCATGAAGTCGCTGTGCCATGGCGCTGGCCACCCCGGCGCCGGCCTGCGGATCGGTCCGAGGCCGGCGACCACTGCACCACACCGTAGACGACATCGAGGAGAACACGGCCATGGACTGGCGCCACCGCGCGCTCTGCCGCGACGAGGACCCGGAGCTGTTCTTCCCCATCGGGACGACCGGCCCCGCCCTCGTGCAGATCGAGCAGGCCAAGGGTGTGTGCCGCCGCTGCCCCGTCACCGAGTCGTGCCTGGACTGGGCACTGCGCTCGGGGCAGGACTCCGGCGTCTGGGGCGGGCTCTCGGAGGACGAGCGGCGCGCCCTCAAGCGGCGTCAGGCCCGCACCCGCGTCCGCACCGCCTGAGCACACCCGCACCACCGGCACCGGGCCTCGCGCCCGGCGCCACACACGGCACCACTCCAGAGGCCGGTCCGGGATCCCCGGACCGGCCTCTGTGTCGTCTGTCGCCCTACCGGGCGCCCACCGCGGCCAGGTGCCGTACCCGGCCGTCGTCGAGCCCCTGCCCGTGTCCCGATCGGGAGACCCTCCGGGCCCCCGCGGATCGGTCCACCCCGGCCAGGTGCCGTACCCGGCCGTCGTCGAGCCCCTGCCCCGATCGCCGCTGGAGTCGGCAGCACCGCTCCCTACCTCCGGGGCCTCCCAGCCCCAGGGAGGGTGAGCACCACCTCGGTGCCGGTGCGGCCGTACCCGGGGTGCGAGGGCGGGCTGGTCATGGCCAGGCTGCCGCCCAGCTCGCTGGCGACGAGGGTGCGCACGATCTGCAGCCCCAGGCCGTCGCTGGCTGCCGGGTCGAAGCCCTCGGGCAGCCCCCGCCCGTCGTCCACCACCCGGACGACGAGGTCGTCGCCGTCCCGCTCCGCCACCAGCTCGATGCTGCCCGGGCTGCCGTCCGGGAACGCGTGCTCGGCGGCGTTGTGCAGCAGCTCGGTGACCACCAGCACCAGCGGGGTCGCGGCGACCGCGGGCAGCTCCCCGAACTGGCCGACCCGCCGCGTCCGCGCGGCCGGGCCCACCGAGGTCAGGTCGCCCAGCATCGGTAGCACCCGGTCGAGCACCTCGTCGACGTCCACGACGTCCTCGCGGCTGCCGGCCAGGGTCTCGTGCACCACGGCGATGGACGACACCCGGCGCACCGACTCCTCCAGCGCCTCACGGGCCGCCGGCTCGGTCATCCGCCGGGCCTGCAGCCGCAGGAGGGCGGCGACCGTCTGCAGGTTGTTCTTCACCCGGTGGTGGATCTCCCGGATGGTGGCGTCCTTGGTCAGCAGCGCGCGGTCCCGCCGGCGGACGTCGGTCACGTCGCGCACCAGCACCAGCGCGCCCTCCTCCGCGCCGGGCGCCTGCAGCGGCAGTGCGCGGACCAGCAGCGTCGCCGACACGCTCTCGACGTCCATCGGGTCGGGGAACCGCCCGGTCACCGCGGCCCGGATGCCGGCCGCGACGGACTCCCCGGCCACCCGGTCGACCGCGGCGTCCCCGGTGAGGCGGGCGAGGTCCGAGCCGACGACGTCCCCCGTGACCCCCAGCCGGCGGTAGGCCGACAGCGCGTTCGGGCTGGCGTAGGCCGCCCGGCCACCGGCGTCCAGCCGCAGCAGCCCGTCCCCCACGCGCGGGCTCAGCTCGGCGTCCAGCGGCTTCTGCGGCGGGAAGGTGCCGGCCGAGACCATGAGGCAGAGGTCGGCGGCGATGTCGAGGTAGGTCAGCTCGAGGGTGGACGGCGACCGGGTCACCGCCAGGTTGGTGTCGCGCGCCAGGACGGCGACCACCACGCCGTCGTGGCGCACCGGCACGACCTCACGCCGGCGCGGCGTGCTGCCCGACCAGTCGGGCTCCCCCTCGGTCACCGGGCGGCCCTCCCGGTGCGCCACCACGAACGGCTCGGCGGCCGGGCCCTCGACCTCCGACCCCACGAGGTCATCGGGCTGGCTGGTGGGAGCGGTCAGCGGCCGCACCTGCGCCACGCACCACCACGCGCCGGTGTGCAGCGGCACCCACAGCGTCAGGTCGGCGAACGACAGGTCGGCCAGCAGCTGCCAGTCGGCGACCAGCCGGCGGGCGTGGTCGACCTGCGCCGGCGCGGAGGCCGACCCGCGGGTGAGGCGATCGGAGAGGCTGGTCATGGTGGCTCCGAGGGTATGAGGAAGGACCCTCCTGCCCTCCACCACTCGGAGCAGGACCCCGTTCCTCCCACCCCTCGCCCGCTCGGGCCGAGCCTCCGGACGGGGCCTGCGGGCCCCTGCAGGAGGGCCCCTCGGACGAGCGGGCGGGAGGAGGGGTCCTCTTAAGCTCGTCGTCGTGTCCTCGTCCCCCGACGCACCGGCCCTGACCGTCGACTCCGCCCGCCCTGACGACTTCGCGCGGATCGGGGAGCTCACGCACGAGGTGTACGTGGGCGGCGGGCTGGCCTCCCCGGAGTACGGCGTGCAGCTGCGCGACGTCGCCGGGCGGTCCGGCCGGGCCGAGCTGCTCGTCGTCCGGGACGACGGGGGCCGCGTGGCCGGCAGCGTCGCGCTGGTGCTCTCGGGGGACTTCGGCGAGATCACCGAGTCCGACGACGAGGCGGCGTTCCGGATGCTCGTCGTCGACCCGGCCGTGCAGGGCCGCGGGATCGGCGAGCTGCTGGTGAACGCCTGCCTCGACCGGGCGCGTGCGGCCGGCAAGCGGCGCGTGGTGCTGTCGACGGACCGGCGTATGACGGCGGCGCAGCGCCTCTACGAGCGGCTGGGCTTCACCCGGCTGCCGGAGCGTGACTGGCACCCGGTGCCCGGCGTGGAGCTGTTGGTCTACGCCCTCGACCTCTGAGCCGGCCCCCTGCAGGGTCCCACCGTGAGCCCGCGAGCGGTGGGGGCAGGGGGTCCTCCCTCAACCGACGACGGTGGCGATTAGGTCGCCCTCCTGCAGCACCTCGCCCTCGACGACGTGCAGCTCGCGGACCGTGCCGGCCCGCTCGGTGAGGACGGGGATCTCCATCTTCATCGACTCGAGGATCACCAGGGTGTCACCGGCCGCCACCTCGGTGCCGGGCTGCACGAGCACCTTCCACACGCTCGACACCATCTCGGCGTGGACTTCCTCGACCGCCACCGGCACCTCCCTGAGCTCGCCGTCGGCCCATCCTGGCACGCGCCCGGCGCGGCTCACCCGATGCGGCCGGACGCCAGCCGCTCGAGCACCGCGCACACCTCGGGCCCGTCGTGGGGCACGCCGACCTCCGGCACCGCGTCGAGCACGTCGCTCACCGCGCGTGCGGCGGTCGCGGTGTCCCGGGCGCCGGCGCTGACGGTCGCCAGCAGCGCGTCGTACCAGCGGTCCAGCCGGTCGTCGGGGTCGTAGCCGCTCACCGCCACCACCTCGGCGCCGCGCGCGGCCGCAGTGTCCCGGCCCGTGCGGGGCAGCCGGCCGGTGACCCGCCCGCCCTGGCCCGGCGGCAGGGTGGACCGCAGCTGGACGGTGACTGCCCGCCGCGGCGGCACACCCGCACCCGACTCGGCGGCCGGATCCCCCGCGGCGCTGCGCAGCGCCAGGTCGACGGCGTCCACGCCGTGCGCCCGCTCCAGCACCGTCGTGTCCAGGGAGAAGCCGGCCGCCACCTCCGCCAGCTCGCCGTCCGGGGCGATCCCGACGGTGACCAGGCCGCGCCAGCCCACCTCGGGCAGCCGTTTGGCCGCCGGCGGCAGCTCGGAGGGCTCGTCGGGCGTCCAGGAGACGCGTGCGATGCCCGCGGCGCGGTCGCGCGACACCGGCGTCGTGCAGCGCAGCCCGCCGTCGGTGACCAGCGCCAGGAAGCCGCGCTCGCTGGCCGGCTCGACGCCGTCCCCACCGAGCCGCTCGAGCACCGCGGCGGAGGGGCCCACCCAGGTGAGCCCGGCGGCCACCACGGCACCGGCGAGCCGGGCGTTGCCGGCCAGGGCCGGGGGCACCGGGAGCACCGCCCGGGCACCGCTGCGGCGGGCGGCCTCCACGATCCGGTCCACGGCGAGGTAGGACTCCGCGGCCGGCGCGGGACCCAGCAGGATCGCGTCGTCGGCCAGCCGGACGTGCCTGGCGTTGCGGTCGGCCTCCGAGTGGACGGCGATCGTCTTCACGTCCAGGCGGGAGCAGGCCGCCACCACCGCGCACGCCGCCGGCCCACGACCGGCCACCAGCACGCTCTCGATCCCGACGTGTGCCACGTCCCGAACCGCCTTCCACCGACCCCTGGCGTCGTCCTGCCTCCCAGCCTCGCGCCCCGGCCCGCCGGACCGCCACAGGGGGGCGGTGCCGCGGACGCTCGTGAGAGGCTGGGGGTCCAGCCTGACGGGTACCCCCGGTGTCGCGCCGTACCACGCGGCCCGGGTCACCCAGAGGTGCCCAGGGGCCCGGCACCGGGCCCGCACCAGCGACGAGGGAAGGAGGGCAGCGATGTCCAAGCGTGGACGCAAGCGGCGCTCCCGCAAGGGGAACAAGGCCAACCACGGCAAGCGCCCCAACGCCTGAAGGAGGACCCGTCCTCCTCACCGCTCGCGAGCTCGCGGCGAGCCTCTGGACGGGGCCGCCGGAACGCGACGGGGACGAACGCGAGAGGCCCAGGACCCGGCGGGGTTCTGGGCCTCTGGCGGTCAGGCCGCCCGTCAGGCGGTGGGGCGCTCCTGGGTGTGCTCCACGCTGATCCGCTCGACGCTGACCTGCGTGCCGTCCTCCTCGAAGGAGACGGTGGTCAGCTGGAGCTTGATCCGGTCCCGCAGACCGGGCGGCGGGGCGTCGCCTCCGCACCGGCGGCGAACCAGGGCCTTGAACTCCTGCTCGATGCCGAACTCGCGCAGGCACGAGGAGCAGTCCTCGAGGTGCTCGGCGATGAGGGCGCGCCGCTCGTCGCCGGTCTCGTGGTCGAGGAACTCGAACACGTGGGAGAGGACGTCGTCGCAGGAGTGGATCTCGATCGGCTCGCCTGCGCCACGGTCGTCGGTCATGACTGGCTCGCCTCCTCCCCGGCACCGGCGCGGACGAAGCCGCGCTCGCGGGCGTAGTCGGCCAGCAGCTTCTGCAGCCCGCGTCGGCCGCGGTGCAGCCGGGACATCACCGTGCCGATGGGCGTGCCCATGATCTCGGCGATCTCCTTGTAGGCGAACCCCTCGACGTCGGCGAGGTAGACCGCCAGCCGGAAGTCCTCCGGCAGCTGCTGGAGGGCCTCCTTGATGTCGGAGTCCGGCAGGTGGTCCAGCGCCTCGATCTCCGCCGACCGCAGGCCGCTGGAGCTGTGCTCCTCGGCGGCGTACAGCTGCCAGTCCTGCACCTGGTCGGTGGGGTACTGCTGCGGCTGCCGCTGCTTCTTGCGGTAGCTGTTGATGTAGGTGTTGGTCAGGATCCGGTACAGCCAGGCCTTGAGGTTGGTGCCCTCGGCGAACTGGTGGAAAGCCGAGTAGGCCTTCACGAACGTCTCCTGGACCAGGTCCTCGGCGTCGGCCGGGTTGCGGGTCATCCGCAGCGCCGCCGGGTACAGCTGGTCGAGGTAGGGCAGCGCGTCCCGCTCGAAACGGGCGTCACGCTCGGCACGGGTCTCGTCGACCTCCGTGCGGCTGCCGCCCTCGCGCGCCTCCGGCACCTCGACGGGCGCGGTCGCCTCGACGGGATCGGCGGGCGTGGTCTCGGGCGTGCGGTCCGCGGACTCCTCAGGCACCGACCGTCCTCTCTGCGGCGCCCGGACGCGGGTCACCACCTCCGACGATCCTAGCCGCGCGGCACCGGGCCGGCCCGGGGGCCGCCGGAGCGCAGGGCGCTGGCGTGCGCTGGTGGAGAGGGTGCTGCTCACGGTGCGTCCAACCGCGGCGGCCGGGCTCCCCATTCCCCGCGACCGCGGGTGCGACCGTCCCCACTAGGCTGCGGCGCCGTGGCGGCGACCCCCGCGGTGCGGGCTCTCGAGCGGGCCCGGGCGGCCCACACCCTGCACGCCTACGACCCGGAGCACGCCGAGGGCCACGGGTACGGGGAGGCCGCGGTGGCCGCACTCGGCCAGGACCCGCGGCAGGTGTTCAAGACGCTGGTCGCCCGGGTGGACGGCGCGCTGACCGTCGCCGTCGTCCCGGTGGCCGGGAGCCTGGACCTCAAGGCACTCGCGGCGGCGGCCGGCGGGCGCAGGGCGGTGATGGCGGACCCCGCCGACGCCGAGCGCACGACCGGGTACGTGCTCGGCGGCATCAGCCCGCTGGGGCAGCGCAAGGCGCTGCCGACGGTGGTCGACGAGTCTGCACTGGACTTCCCGACGGTCATGGTCAGCGCCGGACGGCGGGGCCTGCAGGTGGAGCTGGCGCCGGCGGACCTGGTGCGGCTGGCCCGCGCGCGCACCGCACCGATCACCCGTTGAGGAAGGACCCCTCGCTCCCCACCGCTCGCAGGCTCGCGGCGGGCCCCTGCGAGGGGCCGATCCCCGCAGGCTCAGTGCGGGGCCGGACTCAGGAGGCCGGGACGGCGTAGGGGGTGAGCAGCTGGTCGACCGGCGCGTGGTCGTCGGTGAGCACCTCGGCGTCCCCGACGAACGCCGCGAGCTCCGCACGCGAGGCCACCCGCCAGTCGAGGTCCCGGTCGCGCAACGCGGTGCCGACCGCGTCGAGCGGCAGCGGCCGCTGCGAGGCCAGGACGACGACGTTCCCGCCCTCCTCCCCCGCGAGGACGGCGTCGGGGGCGAGCAGCGCGACGTGCGGGAAGACCGCGCGGAGCGTGGCGAGCTCGGCGCGGACGAAGCCCAGCGGCGGGTGGTCGATGAGGTTGGCGACGTAGACGCCGTCGTCGGTCAGCGCGCGGTCGACCAGGCCCATCGCCTCGACGGTGGTCAGCTGCCAGGGCACCGACAGCCCGCCGAAGGCGTCGCCAACCACGAGGTCGCGCTGCCCCGCCGGCTCCTGCTCGAGCCCGACGCGGGCGTCGGCCACGTGAACGCGCAGCCCGTCGGCCTCGGTCAGCCCGAGCTGCTCGCGGTCCATCTCGACCACCCCGGGGTCGACCTCGATCACCAGGCTCTCGGTGCCCGGCCGGACCGCGGCGAGGTAGCGCGGCACCGTCGCCCCGCCACCGCCGAGGTGCAGCGCCGAGAGCGGCTCCCCCGCGGGTGCCGTGGCGTCGGTGACCGCGGCGATCGCCCGGACGTAGGCGAACTCCAGGTACGTCGGGTCGGCGAGGTCGACGTAGGAGTGCCGCAGCGTGTCGAGGACCAGCACCCGGCCGCTGTCGCGCTCGGGGTCGGCGACCACCCGCGCGCAGTGGTAGGCGGTCTCGGCCTGGCAGCGGCTCGGGGCCACCGCGGCGAGCAGCGAGCCGACCACGGCCAGCAGGAGCAGCGCCGCCGGAACCCTCCCGGCCGCACCGCCGGTCCGCCGCCGCAGCAGCACCCCGACCGCGATCCCCGTCAGCACGGTGACCAGCCCGGTGCCGACGAGGATGCCGCTGGTGGGGAAGACCGCGACCAGCAGGAAGCCGGTGAGGAAGGTGGCGGCGATCCCGCCGAGGGTGCCGATGCCCGACAGCCGGCCCACCACCGAGCCGGTCTCGGCGAGGCTGGCCAGCTGCAGCTTCACCACCATCGGCGGCACCGCCGACAGCAGCGCCGCCGGGACGACGACGGCGACCGCGGCCAGCAGCAGCACGCTGCCGGCGTCCGCCCCTGTGAGCAGCGACCCGGCGAAGCGCACCAACGGCAGGACGGCGACCACGAGCGCGCCGCCGGCGACCAGCAGCGGCGAGATCAGCCGGCGGGGGTCGGTGCGGTCGGCGAGCGCGCCGCCCATCCACGCCCCGACCGCGATGGCGGCCAGCGCGAAGCCGATCACGGCGGTGTTGGTCTGCAGCGTGATCCCGACGTAGGGCGCGATCAGCCGCAGCCCGGCGATCTCGAGCACCAGCACGGCGCCGGAGGAGAGGAAGGTGACGACGGCGGCCACCCAGTCGGGCAGCGCGTCGGGGCGGGCGAGGTCCGCGGTCTCGGGCAGGGCCTGCTCGGTGCCGGCCACCTCAGAAGAGCGCGGGCTGGTCGGCCGGGGCGGCGACCGACTCGACGCGCGCGGTCAGCACGGCGCCGTTGTTCTTCACGCTGTTGACCGCGGGGCTCACCGGCCGCAGCTCCAGGCCCTCCACCAGCTCCGGCGGGGTCGGCGCGGCCAGCTCCGCGACGTCCTCGCGCGCCGGGTCCAGCCAGTCGGCCCACCGATCCCGCGGCAGCACCAGGGGCATCCGGTCGTGGATCTCGGTGAGCGCGCCGACGGCGGGCTCGGTGATCACCGTGCAGGTGTAGAGCCGGTCCTCGCCCTCGCCCCAGACCTCCCAGAGTCCGCCGAAGGCCAGCACCGAGCCGTCGCGCGGGGTCATGTAGTACGGCTGCTTGCCGGGGCCGTCGAGCTTCTTCGCCCACTCGTACCAGCCGTCGGCGGGCACCAGGCAGCGGCGCGAGCGGGCGGCCCGGCGGAAGGCCGGCTTCTCGGTGAGCGACTCGACCCGGGCATTGAGCATCCGGTTGCCGACCGAGGCGTCCTTGGCCCACGAGGGCACCAGGCCCCAGCGCACGGTGCGCAGCTCACGGTGCGTGGCACCGGTGGGCGCCCCCTCCGGGTCGCGCTCCCGCTTGGTGCGCACGACGTAGACGTCCTTGGTCGGGGCGACGTTGTAGTCGGCCGGCAGCGGGGACTGCCCCTCGGCCGGGACCGCCTCGAACTCCAGGACGAGGTCCTCGGGACGGCGGCTGGCGGCGTAGCGGCCACACACGGTGGTACCTCCCGGTCGGGCCGGCGGATGCGGTCACCTGCGACTGTAGGCCCGGAGGCGGACGGTTCCCGGCGACCGGCGACGGGCCGGGTGGGGATCGACGTCCCGGCCCCCGGGAGACGAGGATCACCCTCGTGACCACGACGCAGAGCCCGAACCCGGAGCAGCCGAAGACCGCCAGCGACGCCGGGGCCCGCCCTTACGCGACGGTGAACCCCTACACCGGGGAGGCCGAGGAGGAGTTCCCCTTCCTCCCGACCGAGGAGGTCGACGGCGTCGTCGACAAGGCGCACGCGGCCTTCCTCGAATGGCGCCGCCGCAGCCCCGAGGAGCGCGCCGCCGTCGTCCGCCGGGCGGCCGAGCTGATGCGTGAGCGCGGCGACGAGCTGGCCGCGCTGGTCACCCGGGAGATGGGCAAGCGGATCAAGGAGGCCGCCGGCGAGGTCGAGCTGGCCGCCAGCATCCTCGACTACTACGCCGAGAAGGGGCCCGGCTTCATCAGGCCCCGGCCGATCGACGTCATGCAGGGCGAGGCCGTCGTCCTCAACGAACCCGTCGGCGTGCTGCTGGCCATCGAGCCGTGGAACTACCCGCTGTACCAGGTGGTGCGGGTGGCCGGCCCGAACCTGGTGCTCGGCAACACCATCGTGCTCAAGCACGCCGAGCTCAACCCGCAGTGCGCGCTCGCGCTCGAGCAGCTGTTCCGGGACGCCGGCGCGCCCGAGGGCGTCTACACCAACGTGTTCCTGCGGATCGCCGACGTCGAGCGGGTCATCGCCCACCGGCACGTGCAGGGCGTCACCCTCACCGGCAGCGAGCGGGCCGGCAGCAGCGTGGCCGCCCTCGCCGGCAAGCACCTCAAGAAGTCGGTCCTGGAGCTCGGCGGCAGCGACCCGTTCATCGTGCTCGACGCCCCCGACCTGGGCCGGACCGTCAAGGCCGCGACCATGGGCCGGATGGCCAACACCGGCCAGGCCTGCATCGCGGCCAAGCGGATCATCGTGCTCGACGAGGTCTACGACGACTTCGTCGCCGGCCTGCAGCAGTCGTTCTCGACCTTCACCCCCGGCGACCCGGCCGACCCGGCGACGACGATGGGGCCGCTGTCCTCCGAACGCGCCGCCGCCGACCTCGCCGAGCAGATCCAGGACGCCGTCGACAAGGGCGCCACCGTGCTCGCCGGTGGTGGCCGCCCCGAGCGCCCGGGCGCCTTCGTCGAGGCCACCCTGCTCGCCGACGTCACCCCGGAGATGCGCGCCTACCGGGAGGAGCTGTTCGGTCCGGCCGCGGTCGTGTACCGGGTCCGGGACGAGGAGGAGGCCATCGCGCTGGCCAACGACAGCGACTTCGGGCTGTCCGCCGTCGTCTACTCCGGCGACCTGAACCGGGCGCGCTCGGTCGGTGAGCGGCTGGAGTCCGGGATGGTGTGGGTCAACCAGCCCTCGGGCACCTCCGCCGAGCTGCCCTTCGGCGGCGTGAAGCGCTCCGGCTACGGGCGCGAGCTGTCCGAGCTCGGCATGTTCGAGTTCGCCAACCGTCGACTGGTCCGCGTGATGCCCGCGAAGAAGGCCACCAAGCCGGCGGGCGGCTGACAAAGGACCCCACCCTCCTCACCGCTCGCACGCTCGCGGCGAGCCTCTGGGTGGGGCCGTTCCAGCACGTCACCAGTCCGGACCGGGCAGGATGGGCGCATGAGCTCGGTCTGGACGACGCCGCACCACGCCGCGCCGGTGGACGCCGTCGTGGCGCTGCCCGGGTCGAAGTCCCTGACCGCCCGGGCGCTGGTCCTGGCCGCGCTCGCCGACGGTCCGGGGCGGCTGGTCCGGCCGCTGCGCGCCCGGGACACCGACCTGATGGCGGCCGGGCTGCGGGCCCTCGGCGTGCGGGTCGACGAGGACGGCGAGGACTGGGTCGTCGTTCCGGGTGCCCTGCGCGGCCCGGCCGAGGTGGATGCCGGTCTGGCCGGCACCGTGCTGCGCTTCCTGCCGCCGGTGGCGGCGCTGGCCGACGGCCCGGTGCGGCTGGACGGCGACCCGCGGCTGCACGAGCGCCCCAACGCCGGGCTGATCGCGGCGCTGCGCGACCTCGGCGTCCGGGTGGACGACGGCGGCCGCGGCCGGGCGCCGTTCACCGTGCACGGCACCGGACGGGTGCGCGGCGGCGCGGTGACCGTGGACGCGAGCGAGTCCTCGCAGATCGTCTCCGGGCTGCTGCTGGCCGCGGCCCGCTTCGACGAGGGCGTCCACCTCGCGCTCGCCGGCGGGGTGCCGTCGATGCCGCACGTGGAGATGACCGTGGAGTCGCTCCGCGAGCGCGGCGTCGACGTCGTCCGCACCGAGCGGGGCTGGCGGGTGACCCCCGGTCCCGTCGCCGCCCGCGACGAGGTGCTCGAGCCCGACCTGTCCAACGCGGCTCCGTTCCTCGCGGCCGCCCTGGTGACCGGCGGGCGGGTGACGGTGCGTGACTGGCCCGCGGCGACGACCCAGCCCGGCGGCCGGCTCGACGCGCTGCTCGGCGCGATGGGCGCCGACGTGGAGCGGACCGACGAGGGCCTCCGGGTGACCGGCACCGGGACGGTCCGGCCGCTGGTCGCCGACCTCGGCGAGGTGGGCGAGCTGACGCCCGTGCTGGCCGCCGTCTGCGCGCTGGCCGACGGGACCTCCCGGCTGACCGGCGTCGCGCACCTGCGCGGCCACGAGACCGACCGGCTGCAGGCCCTTGACGAGGTGCTCACGGCCGTCGGCGGCCGCGTCGAGCAGCTGCCCGACGGCCTGGTGATCGAGCCGGGGCCGCACCGGGCGGCGCGCCTGGACAGCTACGCCGACCACCGGATGGTGCACGCCGCGGCCGTCCTCGGGCTCGCCGTCGAGGGCGTCGAGGTGCGCGACCCGGACGCGGTGAGCAAGACGCTGCCGGACTTCGTCGCGCGGTGGGACGGGATGCTGGCGACGCCCGCGGGAGCCCTGCTCTGAGTCCCCGCCGGCACGACGCCCGGTCCGACGAGGACGACGTCCGGGTCCGGCCCAGCCGGCGCGGCTCGCGGCCGCGCACCCGCACCCGGCCGAGCCACGCCGACGCCGTCCCGGGCCTGGTGGTCGCCGTCGACCGGGGCCGGATGACCGTGCGGGTCGAGGGTCCCGACGGGAGGCCGGTCGAGGTCACCGCGATGCGCGCCCGCGAGCTGGGCCGGCACGGCGTCGTCGTCGGCGACCGGGTGCGGCTGGTCGGCGACGCCACCGGGCGGCCGGACACCCTCGCCCGCATCGTCGTCATCGAGGAGCGGACGACGTCGTTGCGCCGCACCGCCGACGACACCGACCCCACCGAGCGGGTCGTGGTAGCCAACGCCGACCAGCTCGTCATCGTCACCGCGGTCGCCGACCCCGACCCCGCGCTGGGCTTCCTCGACCGCTGCGTGGTGGCCGCCTACGCCGGTGGCCTGGAACCGCTGCTCTGTCTCACCAAGACCGACCTGGCCAGCCCGCAGCCGTTGCTCGACCGCTACGCCGGCCTGGACGTCGACGCCGTCCCGATGTCTCGGGAGGCCCCGCTGGACCCGCTGCTGGACCGGCTGGACGGGCGGATGAGCGTGCTGGTCGGGCAGTCCGGCGTCGGCAAGTCCACGCTGGTCAACCGGCTGGTGCCCGACGCCGACCGGGCCACCGGCGAGGTCACCAAGGTGGGCAAGGGCCGGCACACGTCGTCCTCGGCGGTGCTGCTCGACCTGCCCGGTGGCGGCTCGGTCATCGACACCCCCGGCATCCGCTCGTTCGGCCTGGCGCACGTGACCGCCGAGGACGTCGTCGCCGCGTTCGACGACGTCGCCGAGGCCGCGGTCGACTGCCCACCCGGCTGCGGGCACACCGCCGAGGACCCCGACTGCGTGCTGGACGCCTGGGCCGACGCCGGCCCGACCGCCCGCCGGGAGCGGCTGGAGAGCCTGCGCCGCCTGCTCGACGCCGTCGGCCAGCTCGGCCCCGGCTACTAGTAGTGCTTCGTTAGGTCGGTGCTCGAGCGTGGCCGGTGATGCGTTGTCCGCAGACGGTGCAGGTGCCGGTCCAGGTCGCCAGCAGGGCCTGCAGGTCGCGCAGGACCGCGTAGAGACTCAGGCCGGCGCAGCCGCTTTTGGGTCGCTGCGCAGTCCGGTGAGGAACAGCTGGGCGGCGGTGACCAGGGTGACGTGGCGGTGCCAGCCCGACCAGGTGCGGCCCTCAAAGTGGTCCAGGCCCAGGGCAGTCTTCAGGTCGCGGTAGTCGTGCTCGATCCGCCAGCGGATCTTGGCCAGCCGGACCAGCTCGGCCAACTCGGTGCCCTCCGGCAGAGTCGAGAGCCAGTAGTCGGTGGGCTCGGCGGCCTCGGTCGGCCACTCGGCCAGCAGCCACACCGCCGTCAGCCACACCGCCGGCAGGGAGCCGTCGGCGGCCAGCCGCCCGGTCGGGCGGCGCCCGGCGGGGCGGACCCGCAACGCCACGAAAGTCGAGGTCATCGGGCCGCGGGAGCCCTCCCGCCAGGTGACCTCGACGGCGGCGCCGTGGCCGGCGGCCAGGACGTGGTTGCGCAGGCCGACCGGGCGGCTGCGGTAGCCCGGCTTGGGGTGCGGGCCCAGCCCGGAGAACCCGACCAGCTCGGGCACCGCGTCGAGCGGGTGGGCCGTCAGGTCGCCGGTGACCTGGCAGACGTAGGGCCAGCCGTGGGCGGTGAGCTGCTCGCGGAAGGCGGCGTTGGTGCCGTAACCGGCGTCGGCCACCACCACCGGCGGGATGAGCCCCCAGTCGGCCAGCTCGGCGAGCATGGCCAGCGCCAGCCGCCACTTGGGCCGGTGCCGCTGATCATCGGGAATGCCGGCGCGGGCCCGCCGCGCCCGGATCACGGCGGCCGCTTCCTCATCGGCCGCCTCGGTGTCGTCCCAGCCCGGCGGCAGGAACAACCGCCAGGACAGCGGGCAGGAGGCGGTGTCGGTCACCGCGCAGACGCTGACCGCGACCTGGCAGTTGCCGACCTTGCCCAGCGTGCCGGAGTACTGCCGGGCCACTCCCGGGGAGGCGGTGCCGTCCTTGGGAAAGCCGGTGTCGTCGAGGACCCACGCATCCGGGTCGATCACCGTCACCGCCCGGCGGGCCAGCCGCTGGCGCACCGGCTCGACCGCCCAGGTCGAGGAGGAGACGAACTGCTGCAGGCCCTGATGATCCACGCCGAGCCGGTCGGCCATCGGCTGCATCGACTTGCGCCGCCCGTCCAGCAGCAGCCCGCGCACGTAGGCCACGCCCTTGTCCCGCTGATCACGGCGGGCCAGCGGCGCGAACACCTCAGCCGCGAACTCCTCCAACCGCCCGCGAACGGCGGCCAGCTCCCCCGGAGTCATGCCCCCATGGCAGCGCGCGGACGCAGGTCAGACAAGACCTAACGAAGTACTACTAGGGCGTGTCCTGCGGATCTTGCGCGCCCCGTCCCTGAAGGCGACTCTTGGGACAGTCTGTTCTGCACCTAGCCGGCGCAACTTCGTTGTTGAGTCACAGGGACCGGCTGGACCTGACTGGCCCCGCCAGCTTGCCAGGGTGGGTCGTAAAGTGAGGCACTTGGCGGGCCGCAGCGCCCTTGATCGCTGCGGGTCTCTCCGCGTCCAATGTGCTGCGAGAATGACGCCTGTGCGCCGGTACCAGGGGACTGTCTACGACAGCAACCGTTGGGACGGCTTCCAGCTCCGCCCCGGCGACATCATCATCGCTTCTTCGCCAAAGTGTGGGACCACGTGGACGCAGATGATCTGCGCGCTGCTCATCCTGCAGGAACCGGAACTCCCGCTCCCGTTGGACAGGCTCTCGCCGTGGATCGACATGGAGACCCGCGCTCGGACGGAGGTGTTCGCAGACCTCCAAGCCCAAACGCACCGGCGGTTCATCAAGACCCACACGCCGCTCGACGGGTTACCCCACGATCCGAGGGTCACCTACATCTGCGTCGGGCGTGACCCCCGTGACGTTGCCTTGTCGATCGACCGCCACATCGACAACATGAACATCGGCGCGTGGCTCAAGGCCCGCGAGCACGCGGCCGCGATCGACGGTGTCGAGCTCGGACCGTTGCGAGTACAGACGCCGCGACCCGACGGTGAGCGGGACCGCTTCTGGCAGTGGGTCGACGACGAAACACCGTCCACGCAGATCGGGTCGTCGCTACGGCGCACCATGGAGCACCTGCAGACGTTCCGCGACGCCCCCAACGAGCTCGACGTCGTATCCCTGCACTACGACGACCTGAAGGCGGACCTGAAGGGACAGATGCGGCAGCTGGCCGTCCGCCTCGGCATCCACGTCGACGAACACCTGTGGCCACGTCTGGTCCAAGCGGCGACGTTCGGGGCGATGCGCCGCAGGGCCGACACGATCGTTCCCGGCGGTGGCCCGGAACATTGGATCGACCCCGCCGCGTTCTTCAGTCGCGGCACGAGCGGCCAGTGGTGCAACCTCCTCGACGACTCCGACCTCGCCCGATACGCCGCCCGCGTACGAGCCCTCGCCGCCGCCGATCTCGTCGACTGGGTGCACAGCACACCGATCGACATAAGTGGGCCGATCGGGGACACCAGCAGCATCTACGGGGCACATGATCCGCAGGACAGGCCCTAGAAGGACCCTCCTGCCCCCCACCACTCGCGAGCTCGCGGCGGGGCCCTGCAGGAGGGCCACCCACGGAGGTCACCACGCTCGTCGCGGGACCCTGAAGGGTGGCCGTTCCAGTACGTCACCACGCTCGCGGCGGGATGCGGGACGGGGCCACCCACGGAGGTCACCATGGAACAGCAGGTCCACGTCATCACCCTGGCCACCGCCGACCTCGACGCGGCGCGGCGCTTCTACGTCGACGGGCTGGGCTGGGGCCCGCTGCTGGACGTCCCCGGCGAGATCGTCTTCTTCCAGATCGCCCCGGGCACGGTGCTGGCCTTCTTCGAGACGGGCAAGTTCGCGCAGGACCTCGGCCGCGGTCCCGACCGGCCGACGGTCTCCGGCGTGACGCTGGCGCACAACGTCGCCGACCGGGCCGCCGTCCACATGGTCGTCGACGCCATGACCGCGGCCGGGGGGACGGTGCTCACCGCGCCGGAGGAGGGCGCCTTCGGCGGCGTGTTCCACGCGCTGGTGGCCGACCCGAACGGCGTCGTGTGGAGGTCGCGCACAACCCGGGCTGGTCGGTCGACCCCGACGGCACCGTCCGCCTCGGCTGACCCCGCCCACCGGGTGGTCCGAGCCTCGGGCGTCGAGATGCGGACGGTCGGCTGTCTCCGGCGGGGTCGGGACGACCGTCGTCCGCATCTCAACGCGGTCGCACCTGCCTCGGCCGACCCGCTCACCGAGTGGTGGGTCGCCGTCGTCTCAGCGGCCGGGAGACCACGACGACCCGCCACTCGGCGCAGGGCCGCGGGGGACGCTAGACGTCGACCCACCCGCCGCTGCGCCAGTAGAGACCGGCCTCGCGGGTGAGCAGGCCCTCGTCGACCAGGTAGCGGCGCAGCGCGGCGGTGTCGGGGTGCCACACCGCCAGCAGCGCGTTCACCTCGCGCTCGGGGTAGCGGATACCGACGTCGAACACGCGGACCAGGTGCTCGAGCACGATCCGCCGCTTGGTCTGCTGCGCGGGGATGGACACCAGCCGGCCGTCGCGGACGAACGCGGACAGGACGGCGTCCTCGGCGGGGTCGTCGGACAGCGGCTCGGGTGGCGGGGCGGCCTCGGCAGCGGCGCGTGCCGCGGCGCCGAAGCGGTCGGTCAGCAGCTCGAGCTCGTGCCGGTCGCGCCGGACGAGGCCGGCCCGGCCCAGCCGGCGCGCGGCCAGGGCGACGTCCCGCAGCGGCAGCCCGGTGGCCTCGGCGACCTCCTCGAGCGTGCCGGCACCCAGCGCCAGGGCGGCGACGACCTTGAGCCGGGTCGGGTCGGCCAGCAGGCCGGCGATGGTCGCGGCACGCACTCCCCGACCGTATCCGCGCATCGGCCGTGGTGGACGGGGGTAGCCGGGGGTCATGGTGAGCCCCATCGACATCCAGAAGGCCCTCAAGGGCATGGACTACCCGGCCACGAAGGAGCAGATCCTCGAGCACGCCAAGGGCGGCGACAAGGACGTGCTGGACGCGCTGCAGAAGATCGACGACCGGGAGTACGAGGGACCCAGCGGGGTCAGTGCCGCGGTCTTCGACTGACCGCCCGCTAGGTTCGGTGCCCATGACACCGGGCCGGGACTACACGGGGGACATGCACCTGGCGCACGTGCTGGCCGACCAGGCGGACTCAATCAGCCTGGACCGCTTCCGCGCGCTGGACCTGCAGGTAGACACGAAGCCGGACCTCACGCCGGTCACCGACGCCGACCGGGCCGTGGAGGAGCAGCTGCGCATCATGCTCGCCCGCGCGCGGACCCGCGACGCTGTGCTCGGCGAGGAGATGGGCGCGACCGGCCACGGTCCGCGGCGGTGGGTGCTCGACCCGATCGACGGGACGAAGAACTTCGTGCGCGGCGTGCCCGTGTGGGCCACGCTGATCGCGCTGTTCGACGGAGACGAGCCAGTCGTCGGCCTGGTCTCCGCGCCAGCGCTCAACCGCCGCTGGTGGGCGGCGAAGGGCGTGGGCGCCTGGACCGGCCGCCGGCTGGAGTCGGCGGCCCGCTGCACGGTGTCTGGCGTCGGGCGGCTGGCCGACGCGAGCCTGTCCTACTCGAGCCTCGCCGGCTGGGAGGAGCGCGGGCAGCTCGGCGGCTTCCTCGACCTGACCCGGGCGGTGTGGCGGACCCGCGCGTACGGCGACTTCTGGAGCTACGTGCTGCTGGCCGAGGGCGCGGTGGACGTCGCCTGCGAGCCGGAGGTGTCGGTGTGGGACCTCGCCGCCCTCGACGTGATCGTGCGCGAGGCCGGCGGCGCGTTCACCGACCTCCGCGGCGTCCCCGGCCCGGCCGGCGGCAGCGCACTGGCCACCAACGGCCGGCTGCACGACGCCGCGTTGGGCGTGCTGCACCAGCCGGACTCGGCCGCCTGAGACGAGGACCGGCCCCACCCCGCGATCGGGGTGGGGCCGGTCCTCGTCTGCTCAGCGCCCGGTGCCGCGGCCGCCCTGGAAGCGGCGGCGGGCGTCGTCGATCTTCGCCCGCGTCTTCGGGTCCTTGGCCAGCTGCTGGGCCTTCTCGGTGGCCTGCGCGATGACCTGGCGGCCCTTCGGCGTGTTCGCGAACTGGGTCAGCTTGCTGAACAGCGACGCCATCCCTGGTCCTCCTCCGCGTCCTCCGGGCGGCCGTTCCGCCCTCCTGTGCCGGTCAACGCGGCAGCCCCGGCCTCCGTTCCGCACGCCACCGGTCGAGCGCCGCCACCAGCCCCGGATCGCGCCGGGGCTCGACGGGGTGTCCCGGCGGCCGGCCCGCCACGAGCTCGGTGCCGGTGCCACGGGCGGCCAGCAGCGCCGCGCCGACCGCCGAGGCGCTGCGGATCGGCAGGTACCGCACGGGGACGCCGAGGACGTCGGCGAGCAGCTGCTGGACGACGTCCGGGCGCCCGCCGCCCCCGGTGAGGACGACCGGCCCCGTCCCCCCGAGCAGGCCCGCGGCCGCCGCCACCGCGAACACGACGCCCTCCACCGCGGCGCGGGCCAGCTCGGGGCGGGTCGTGCCGGCGGACAGCCCCGTCCACCCGCCGCGGTCGTCCGGGCCCGCCACGCCCCCGCGCTCGCCGGTCAGGAACGGTCGGAACACCACGCCCCCGGCACCGGGCGGCACCGACGCCGCGGTGCCGAACAGCTCGGCGGGCGTCATCCCGAGCACCCCGCACACCCAGGTCCACGCCAGGCCGCCGTTCTGCAGCGCGGCCATCGCGTACCAGCCGCCCTCGACGTCGGCGTAGCCGTGCACCGGCGGGTCGTCGGCGGGCACCGGCGCCCACCCGGGCAGCAGCACCTGCGCGCCGGTGCCCAGGTTGACCTGCCGGCCGGCGCGCGTGCCCGCGGCGAGCAGCGCCAGCGGGGTGTCCCCGCCGCCGACGACCACGGGCACCTCGCCGAGCGGCAGCGCGGCGGCGCCCACGACCTCCGCCGAGGGCCGCACCGCGGGCAGCAGCCCGGGGTCCACACCCGCGGCCGCGGTGGCCGCGGCCGACCAGCCGTCGGCGACGACGTCCCACAGCAGGGTCGCCGAGGCGTCGCTGCGGTCGGTGACCCGCGGGTCGGCGTCCGGCACGAGCGAGGCGCGCAGCGCGTCCTTGGGCAGCAGCACCGCGGCCGCCCGCCGCAGCACCGCGGGCTCGTGCGCGGCCAGCCAGGCCAGCACCGGGCCGGTCATCCCCGGCACCAGCGGGTTGGCGAGCGCGGCGCGGGCGGCGGGGGGCAGGGTGCGCCAGCGATCGACCTCGGCGGCCGCCCGGCCGTCCGGCCAGAGCACCGCGGGCGCCACCGGCACACCGGCGGCGTCGACGAGCACGGTGCCGTGCATCTGGCCGGAGAGGCCGAGCCCGGCCACCCGGCGTCCGGCCAGGGCGGGCGTCACCTGCGCCAGCGCGTCATCGAGGGCCGCCCGCCACACGGCGGGGTCGGTCTGCGCCCAGCCGGGCCGCGGCCGGTCCACGTCGTAGCCGGACTCCGCCTCGACGACGACCGTCCCGGCCCCGTCGAGCGCGACCAGCTTCAGCCCGCTGGTGCCGACGTCGGCGCCGAGCAGGACGTCGATCACCGCGACCCGTGCGCGAAGCCGCCCGCGCGGCCGTTGCGGTCGGCGAGCAGCCCGGCCAGCGTGCTCAGCGCGATCTCGGCCGGGGCCCGGGAGCCGATGTCCAGGCCGATCGGCCGGTGCACGCGGGCGACCTCCTCCGGCGGCACACCGAGCGCGGCCAGCGCCGCCACATGCGGTCCCTCGTGCCGGGGGTTGCCCATCACGCCGACCCAGCGCACCGGGCGGACCAGTGCGTCGCGCAGCACCGCGCCGAGCTCCGGCCGGTGGTGGTCGGTGACGACGACGTCGGCGTCGGCGAGGTCGTCCAGGTCCGCGAGGCCGGTCGCGTCGGCCCCGCGCGCGGGGTCGGGGTCGAGCAGGACCGTGCGGAAGCCCAGCTCCGGTGCCCAGCGCAGCAGCACCTCGGCCACGGGCGACGCGAACACGGCGACCAGCACCCGCCCGGCGATCTTGGGGGCGGGGGAACCGTGCGCGACGCCGCAGGCCGGGTCGGTCACGGCTCCCCCAGGAAGCCGGCGAGCGCCGCGGCGAAGGCCGGCGCCCGGAGCGCGGTCGTGTGGTCGCCGGGGACGACGGTCACCCGGGCGCCGGGGATGGCGGCGGCGAGCACCTCCGGGCGGACCGCCAGGGGGTCGGCGTCGCCGGCGAGGACGAGCGTGGCCGCGGTGATGGCCGCCAGGTCGGCACCCGTGGCGTGCACCGCACGGGCGTGCGCGGCCAGGGCGCGCCGGTCGGCGCCCAAGGCGTCGGCGATCCGGCGGAAGTGGGCGGTGGTGGGGTTCCGCACGTCGGCGACGTCGGCCGCCTCGAGCGCGGCGGCCAGCTCCGCCATCAGGACGGCGCGGCGCGCGGCGCCGTCGCGCTCGACGAACGCGGCGCCGGCGCCGCCGACCACCAGCCGGCGCACCCGCCGGTCGGCGACCGCCACCAGCATCGCGACGGTCGCGCCCATCGAGTAGCCGGCCAGGTCGAACGCGTCGTGGCCGAGGGCGTCGGCCACCCGCCGCAGGTCGTCGGCCATCCGGAGCTCGCCGTAGGCACCGGGGTCGTGCGGCTTGTCCGACCTCCCGTGCCCGCGGGCGTCGACCCCGACGACCTCCCGCCCGGCCGAGAGGAGGACCCCGACCGCCCCGGTGCCGACCCAGTTGAGCCGGGTGTCGGCGACGAAACCGTGCTGCAGGTAGACCGGCGGGAGCTCGCCCGGGGACCCCCACCGGTGGACCGCGACCGCGATCCCGTCGGCGCCGGGCACCCGCAGGGGTCTCGTGGTCGTGACCGCGCTCACGCCACCTGCTCCGGGCTGTCGCCGTACGCGTAGGAGGAGTCGACGTAGCGCCCGCCCTGCGCCACCCCGGGCGGGGCGATCTCGCCCAGCCGCGCCAGGTCGTCGTCCGACAGCTCGACGGCGGCGGCGCCGACGTTCTCCTCCAGGTAGCTGCGCCGCTTGGTGCCGGGGATGGGCACGACGTCGTCCCCCTGCGCGAGGACCCAGGCCAGCGTCAGCTGCCCGGGCGTGCACTCCTTCCCCTCCGCCATCGCCCGGACGGCGTCGACCAGCCGCAGGTTGGCCGCGAACGCCTCGCCGGTGAAGCGCGGGTGGCCGCGGCGCCAGTCGTCCTCGGCGAAGTCCTCCGGGCTGCGGATCGCCCCGGTGAGGAAGCCCCGGCCCAGCGGGCTGAACGGCACGATGCCGATGCTCTGCTCGCGGGCCACGCCCAGCACCTCGGCCTCGAGGTCCCGGGTCCACAGCGACCACTCGCTCTGCAGCGCGGCGATCGGGTGGACGGCGGCGGCGCGGCGGATCGAGGTGGCCGACGCCTCCGACAGCCCGAGGTACCTGACCTTGCCCTCCTGCACCAGCTCGGCCATCGCGCCGACGGTGTCCTCGATCGGCACCCGCGGGTCGACCCGGTGCTGGTAGTAGAGGTCGATGACGTCGACCCGCAGCCGGCGCAGGCTGGCCTCGGCGCGGGCCCGCACGTTCTCGGGACGGCCGTCGATGTCCATGCCGCCGCGGTCGTTGTGCGACAGCGAGAACTTCGTGGCCAGCTGCACCTCGTCGCGCCGTCCGGCGATGGCCTCCCCCACCAGCTCCTCGTTGTGCCCGTCGCCGTAGACGTCGGAGGTGTCGAGGAAGGTCACGCCGAGGTCGAGCGCCCGGTGGATCGTCGCGATCGACTCGCCGCGGTCGGCCGCGCCGTACATCTGGCTCATGCCCATGCAGCCGAGGCCCAGGGCGGAGACGGTCAGGCCGTCGCGGCCGAGCGTGCGGGCACCGACGGGAGCGGGAGAGGTCACCCCGGCATCCTCGCCCCGCCCCGCCCGGGCCCGCCACCGCCCGCCTACCGGGAGGCACCCTCCGCAGCAGCCGGGGGCCGGAGCACCACGGGCAGCGCCTCCAGGGCGTGCACGATGACGCTGCGGCGGTGGCGCAGTCCCTCCGGCGGCACGGCCAGGCGCAGGCCGGGGAAGCGGTCGAGCAGCGACCGCAGGGCCACCTCCCCCTCGAGACGCGCCAGGGGTGCGCCCAGGCAGAAGTGGATGCCGTGACCGAAGGCCAGGTGCCCACCGGTGTCGCGGTCGGGGTCGAGCAGCTCGGGCCGGTCGAAGCGCCCCGGGTCGCGGTTGGCCGCGCCCACGGAGAGCGTCACCACCGACCCCGCCGGGATGGTGGTGCCCGAGTACTCGACGTCCTCGGCGGCGAAGCGCATCGGGGCGTTGTGCACGGGGCCGTCCCAGCGCAGGAACTCCTCGACCGCCGCCGGGATCCGCTGCGGGTCGGCCAGCAGGTGTCCGCGCAGCGCGGCGTCGGTGGCCACGCCCAGCACCGCGTTGCCGATGAGGTTGGCCGTGGTCTCGTGGCCGGCGATGAGCAGCAGCACGCCCATCGCGACGACCTCCTCGGTGCTGAGCTGGTCACCGGCATCCGAGACCTCGACCAGTGCCGAGACCAGGGCGCCGTCCGGCGTGCGCCGCTTGGTCTTGACGAGGGCGTACAGGTACTCCGCCAGCCCCGTGGTGGCCTGCTGCTGATCGACGTCGTCGTGGTCGTCGACGAGCGCGCGCGACCAGGTGCCGAAGGCGTCGCGGTCGGTGTCGGGCACCCCGAGCAGCTCGCAGATGACCGCCATAGGCAACGGCACCGCGTAGCCGGCCAGCAGGTCGACGGGCTCGGTCGCGGGCAGGGCGTCGAGCAGGCCGGCGGCCAGCACCTCGATGCGGGGGCGCAGCTCGGCGGTGCGCCGCGCGGTGAAGGCCCGGGAGACCAGCCGGCGCAGCCGGGTGTGGTCGGGCGGGTCGAGCAGCACCATCATCGAGCCGAAGGGCCCCGGCAGGCGCGGGGCCTGCTCGCGGAGCTCCGGCGGCAGGGTGGCGCGGTGGTCCTTGACCAGGCGGGGGTCGGTGAAGGCCGCGCGCACGTCGTCGTAGCGGGTGACCAGCCACGTGGTGCCGCCGCGCGGCAGCGCCACCTCGCGCACCGGGGCCTGCGTGCGCAGCCGCTCGTAGGCGGGATAGGGGTCGCGCCAGAAGGAGCCCTCGAAGACCGACGCGTCGACCGCGGTCACCTCAGGGACCCCTTGCCCAGCCGCCTCATCGACCCAGCCTCGGGGCCGGGGGCGCAGGCGGCAAGGCGGACGGCGTGTCACCGGCGTCCTCCGCCGCGCTCAGACCTCTGCCAGGCCGTCGATCCGGGCGACCTCGTCGTCGTTGAGCGAGAACCCGCCGATCGCCAGGTTGGCCCGGATCCGCTCCGGGGTGGCCGACTTGGGGATGACGACGACGCCGTGCTCGACGTGCCAGCGCAGCACCACCTGCGCCGGGGTGACGCCGTGCGCGTCGGCGACCTCGCGCAGCACCGGGTCGCCGAGGTCGGTGTTCTTGAACGGGCTGTAGCCCTCGAGGACGACGCCGCGCTCCCGGAGCCCGGCCTCGACAGCCGCGTCGTACAGCGACGGGGCCCAGCTGACCTGGTTGACCTGCGGTGTCACGCCGGTCGCGCCGGTCAGCTCGTCGACCTGCTCCAGCGAGTAGTTGCTCACGCCGATCGCCCGCGCGCGGCCGGCCTCGCGGGCTGCGACGAAGCGCTCCCAGACGTCCGGCCTGGCACCGCCGGGCGGCCAGTGGACGAGCCACAGGTCGACCGCGTCGACGCCGAGCGCGTCGAGGGACGCCGCCAGCACCTGGTCGGCCTGGTCGGCTCGTGGCGGCGGCAGCTTGGTCGTGACGAAGACCTCGTCCCGGTCGACGCCGGAGTCGCGCAGCGCCCGTCCGACCTCGGCCTCGTTGCGGTACATCGCCGCGGTGTCGAGATGCCGGTAGCCGGCGTCCAGGGCGATGCGGACGGCCTCGTAGCACTCGGAGCCGTTCATCAGCCAGGTCCCGAAGCCGAGGAGCGGCATGCCGGGGGCACCGTCGAGCGGCACGGTGGGGAAGCTCTCGGTCATGCCGCATCGTCTCGGTTGACCGGCCCGGCCGACAACACCCGGGGATCCGGTCAGCCGAGGAAGCCGTCGACGACCCCGGCGAGCTCGGGGCTCGAGAACACGTCGTAGTGGGTGCGTCCGGGCAGGACGGCCAGCCGGGACGCCGACCGACCGGAGCCGTCCCACCCGGCGTCGCGCAGGCCGCCGCCGAGCAGCGCGTAGAACTCGGCGGCGTGCGCGGGCGGGACGCTGTCGGCGTCGCCGTAGGCCAGCAGCACCGGCGCGGTGATCCCCCGGACCTCCTCGGTCCAGTCGTAGGGGGTCCGCAGCAGCGCGCCGGTCTTGTCCATGAGCACGGGGAACCCGTCGGGGTCCGGCGCGACGGCTGCGTAGGCCGCGTACATGGGCGTCTGCCGCATCATCTCGAACCCCGCGCTGCCCACCTGCCCCATGCCGGCCAGGACCTCGGGGAACCAGCCGTCGCGTCGGCACGGCGCGGAGACGACGACGAGTCGCCGCACCACCTCGGGGTGCCGGATCGCAGCGCGCAGGCAGACCCCATCGCCGAGCGAGTGGCCCATGAGGTCCGCGGCTCCCAGGTCGAGGGAGCGCACGAGCGCGGCCACGTCGTCGGCCAGGACGTCCCAGGAGAAGAGCCGGTCGACGTCGGCGGTACGCCCGTGGCCCTGCAGCTCGACGGCCACCACGCGCCGCCCGGTGGCCAGCCGGTCGAGGACGTCGCCGAACGCCTCCACCACACCGAAGCCACCGTGGACCACCACCAGGGGGGTACCGCCCTCCCCCAGGCTCCGCCAGTACACCTGCACCCCGCCGGTCCCCGGCGCGTACCCCTCGTCGACCCGCAGGTCCGTCGTCGTCATGGCAGGTGCGACGTCCCTGGAGCCCGGGACTCATCGCGGTGGTGGGATGGTCGTCAGGCACCCGCCGGGGGCGCCTGCGGAGGAGGTCCCGAGTGCAGTACGCCGAGAACGTCATCGAACTGGTCGGGCACACCCCGCTGGTCCGGCTGACGTCGGTCACCCGTGAGCTCGGGCCGGATGCCCCCCTGGTGCTGGCCAAGGTCGAGTACCTGAACCCCGGTGGCTCGGTGAAGGACCGCATCGCCGTGCGGATGGTCGACGCCGCCGAAGCCAGCGGCGCGCTCCGGCCGGGCGGCACCATCGTCGAGCCGACCAGCGGCAACACCGGCATCGGCCTGGCGCTGGTCGCCCAGCAGCGCGGCTACCGGTGCGTCTTCGTGTGCCCCGACAAGGTGGGCAAGGAGAAGATCGACGTGCTCAAGGCGTACGGCGCCGAGGTGCACGTCTGTCCCACCGCCGTCGACCCGGCCGACCCGCGCTCCTACTACTCCGTCTCCGACCGGCTGGCCCGCGAGACCCCCGGCGGCTGGAAGCCCGACCAGTACGCGAACCCGGCCAACCCGCAGTCGCACTACGAGTCGACCGGCCCGGAGATCTGGTCGCAGACCGACGGGCGGGTGACGTGCTTCGTCACCGGCGTCGGCACCGGCGGGACGATCAGCGGCACCGGCCGTTACCTCAAGGAGGTCTCCGGCGGGCGGGTCCGGGTGGTCGGGGTCGACCCGGAGGGCTCGGTGTACTCGGGCGGCACCGGCCGCCCCTACCTGGTCGAGGGCGTGGGCGAGGACTTCTGGCCCGACGCCTACGACCGCAGCATCGCCGACGACATCGTCGCCGTCAGCGACGGCGACTCGTTTGGCATGACCCGCCGGCTGGCCCGCGAGGAGGGGTTGCTGGTCGGCGGCTCGTGCGGCATGGCGGTGGTCGGCGCGCTGCGTGCCGCCGAGCGGCTGACGGCGGACGACGTCGTGGTGGTGCTGCTGCCCGACGGGGGCCGCGGCTACCTCGGCAAGATCTACAACGACGACTGGATGGCCGACTACGGCTTCCTGGAGCAGGCCACGCAGGGCACCGTCGGCGAGCTGCTCGCCGGCAAGGGCGGGGCGACGCCGGAGCTGGTGCACACCCACCCCAACGAGACGGTGCGGGACGCCATCGACATCCTCCGCGAGTACGGCGTCAGCCAGCTGCCCGTGGTGCGCGCCGAGCCCCCGGTGACCGCCGGCGAGGTGGTCGGGTCGGTCGAGGAGAAGACGCTGCTCGACGCGCTCTTCGCCGGACGGGCCAACCTCTCCGACCGCGTGGAACGGCACATGTCCCCGCCCCTGCCGATCATCGGCTCCGGCGAGCCGGTCAGCGCGGCGGTCGCGGCCCTGGGGACGGCCGACGCCCTGCTGGTGCACGAGGAGGGCAAGCCGGCCGGCGTCGTCACCCGGCAGGACGTGCTGGGGCACCTCGCCGGGCTGGCTCCTACGGTCGGGGCATGAACCGCTCGCCGGAGCTCCCCGGCTTCAACACCCGCGCCATCCACGCCGGCCAGGACCCCGACCCGGCCACCGGCGACGTCGTCGTCCCGCTGCACCTGGCGACCACCTTCAAGCAGGACGGCGTCGGCGGGCTGCGGTCGGGCTACGAGTACGCCCGCAGCGCCAACCCCACCCGGACGGCGTTGCAGGAGGCCCTGGCCGCGCTCGAGCGGGGCCGCAGCGCCCTCGCCTTCGCCTCCGGCCTGGCCGCCGAGGACACCCTGCTGCGCGCCGTCTGCGAGCCCGGCAGCCACGTCGTCCTCGGCGGGGACGCCTACGGCGGCACGTTCCGGCTGATCTCCAAGGTCGCCGCCCGCTGGGGCGTCGAGCACACGCCGGCGGACCTGAACGACGTGGACGCGCTGCGGGCGGCGATCCGGCCGACCACGCGGGTCGTCTGGTGCGAGACGCCGACCAACCCGCTGCTCAACGTCGCCGACATCGCCCTGACCGCCGAGGTCGCGCACGACGCCGGTGCGCTGCTCGTCGTCGACAACACCTTTGCCTCGCCCTACCTGCAGCAGCCGCTGACGCTGGGCGCCGACGTCGTCGTCCACTCGACGACGAAGTACCTGGGCGGCCACTCGGACGTCGTCGGCGGCGCCTTGATCATCGGAGAGGGCGCCTCCGGTGACGACGCCGACCTGGCCGAGCGGCTCGCCTTCCACCAGAACGCCATGGGCGCGGTCTCCGGCCCGCTGGCCGACTGGCTGGTGCTGCGCGGCATCAAGACCCTCGGCGTCCGGATGGACCGGCACCAGGCCAACGCCGCCCGGGTCGCGGAATTCCTGCTCGGCCACCCCGCCGTCGCGTCCGTGCGCTACCCGGGGCTGCCCGACCACCCCGGGCACGACATCGCCGCGAAGCAGATGTCCGGCTTCGGCGGGATGCTCTCGTTCCGGCTCACGGGCGGGGAGGACGCCGCGCTGCGGGTGTGCGAGCGGGCGCAGGTGTTCACCCTCGCGGAGTCCCTGGGCGGGGTGGAGTCGCTGATCGAGCACCCGGCGCGGATGACCCACGCCAGCGCGGCCGGCTCGCCCTTGGAGGTACCGGGCGACCTGGTGCGGCTCTCGGTCGGCATCGAGGACGTCGAGGACCTGGTCGCCGACCTGGACCAGGCGCTCAGCTGACCCGGGACCCGGCGGAGTGGTGACGGGCTGGCAGCATCCACCCGTGACGACGCGGTACACGGTCCGCCCCGTGCGGGCGCACGAGTGGCGCGAGATCCGGACCCTGCGCCTGCGGGCCCTGTCGGACGAGGCCGCACCGATGGCGTTCGTCGAGTCCCACGGCGACGCCGCGGCCCGTCCCGACGGCTTCTGGCAGGGGCGGGCCCAGGCCTCCTCGCTCGAGGCTGGCCCACGTGCCGGCGCCCGCCAGTTCGTCGCGGTCACCGACGACGGCACCTGGGTGGGGACTGCGGCGGTGCTGATCGAGGAGGCCGGTGACGCGGACTTCGAGGGCCGGGTCGTCGAGGAGGCCGGGGGTCATGTGGTCGGCGTCTTCCTCCACCCAGAGCACCGCGGCCGGGGGGTCATGGACAGCGTGCTCCAGGCGGCCACCGACTGGCTGCGAGAGCGGGGATCGTCCCGCGCGCGGCTCTACGTCCATGCGGACAACGCCCGGGCACAGCGCTGCTACGAGAGGTCCGGGTTCCGGCCGACCGGGGCACGGTTCACCGGCACGATGGGGCCCGAGATCGAGATGACCCGCGCTCTCTGACGCCTATCCCACGTGGTGGTCAGCGCGGCAGCGTGAGGATGCGGGGGCCGTCGTGGGTGACCGCCACCGTGTGCTCGACGTGCGCCGCGCGGCTGCCGTCGGCGCTGTACAGCGTCCAGCCGTCGGCGGCGACCCGGTAGTCGTCGCTGCCGCCGGCGAGGAACCACGGCTCGATGGCGATCACCAGCCCGGCGCGCAGCGGCAGCCCCCGGCCGGGGCGGCCCTCGTTCGGGACGGACGGCGGCTCGTGCATCGAGCGGCCGACGCCGTGGCCGCCCTGGTCGGTGTTGATGCCGCACCCGCCGGCCCGGCCCACGGCGCCGATCGCGGCGGAGACGTCGCCCACCCGGTTACCGACGACGGCCGCGGCGATCCCGGCCGCCAGCGCGCGCTCGGTGGTCGAGACCAGCTCCTGGTCGTCGGGCCGGGGCGTGCCCACCGGGAAGGTGATCGCGGCATCGCCCACCCAGCCGTCGAGGGTGGCCCCGGCGTCGACGCTGAGCAGGTCGCCGTCCTCCAGCTCCTGCGGGGTCGGGATGCCGTGCAGCGCGACGTCGTTGACCGACAGGCAGACCACGCCGGGGAACGGCGGCGTGGTGGTCAGCGGCGCGTAGCCGAGGAACGGGGAGGTGGCGCCGGCGTCGGCGAGGACGGCGCGGGCCACCTCGTCGAGCTCGGTGAGCCGGACGCCCGGGGCCGCGGCGGCCCGGACGGCGGCCAGCATGTCGGCCACGACGGCCCCGGCGGCGCGCATCGCGTCCAGCTCGCCCGGCGTGCGCAACTCGATCAACGGTCCTCCTCGGGCGGCGAGATCGCCGATCTCGCACGGGTACGGGCCTCCAAGCGTGCGAGATCGCCGATCTCGCCGGGAACTCGGGGTCTAGCTCGCCAGCTGCTCCTCGAACCAGACCCGCGCCCGGGCGTTGCCCTCCTGCCCCCGCTCCCCCGCCGCGCGCACCCGCTCGGCCAGCTCGCCGGACAGGCAGCGCGCCAGGGCGGCGTCGAGCGCTTCGGCGGTGAGCTCCTCGACGGGGACGACGAGCGGCCAGTCCAGCGCCACGGCCTGGCTGGTGACCTTGGCCCCGCCGGCGATCGGGTCGCAGGCGACCACCGGCCGGCCGTGCATGAGGCCGAGCACCAGCGCGTGCAGCCGCATGCTCACCACCACGTCCGCCCGCCGCACCAGCGCCTCGACCTGGGCCGGACGGCGGGCGTGCGGCTTCCCGTAGAGGTCCATGTCGAGCTCGAACCAGGGCAGCGCGCGGTCGGCCAGCCACTCCTCGATGGCACCGCGGACCCGCTCGGCCTGGCTGCGCTCGCCGTACTCGCCCTGCACCGGCGTGAACGCCACCGCGAGCACGGGCACCTCCGGCTCGGGACCCTCGACGGCGAGGTCGGGACGCGCCAGGTCAGGGGCGTCGCGTTCCCAGACCCGGTCGAACAGCCCCCGTGCCGACTCCTCCACCACCGACACGTTGACCGCCCAGCGCTCGGCGCCGGCGAAGGCCTCGGCGAGCTCCCGAAGCAGCGGCCGGTCGGCCAGCGGGCCGCTGACGAAGACCAGGTGCGTGTAGTCGGCCGGGTCCACGTCCCGCCAGTCCACGCCGCGCTCCAGGTACGGCGCCCAGGCGACGTCGTGGTCGACGCCCAGGTCGGTGAGCCACCGGACCACCACGTCGGCGCCCAGCTCGTCGCCGACGGTGGCGATCACCTCGTCGAAGGAGAACCACCCGGCGACGAGGACACGCATGGTCACCAGCCTTGCACCCACGGGTGACGGGAACCCCTCGGGGGAACGAGATCCTGGTCGCAGTGGTTGTCCCGACCGTCGAGCGACCCGAGGAGAGCCCGTGAGCGACACCGCCAGCGACCTGGACCTGTCCGCCATCGAGCGGGAGCGCACCCGGATCCGGGAGGCGCACCTCAGACCTGCCGGGGAGCGGCCGGCGTCGACTGCCCGCGGTCTGCACCACACCGCGCTGATCAGCAGCGACGTCGAGCGGACGGTCCGCTTCTACCAGGACGTGCTGGGCTTCCCGCTGACCGAGCTGATCGAGAACCGCGACTACCCAGGCTCGTCGCACTTCTTCTTCGACATCGGCAACGGCAACCTCGTCGCCTTCTTCGACTTCCCCGGCCTGGACGTCGGCCCCTACGCCGAGGTCCTCGGCGGGCTGCACCACATGGCCATCAGCGTCAACCCCGAGCGCTGGAACGAGCTGGTGCAGCGGCTCACCGACGCCGGTGTGCCGCACGAGGTGCACAGCGGCGTCTCGGTCTACTTCCGCGACCCCGACGGCGCACGCATCGAGCTGATCGCCGACCCGCTCGGCGAGATGTACGGCCACCAGGTCCTCTGAAGGAGGCCCCGTCCTCCTCACCCTTCGCAGGCTTAGGGCGGGACCCGGGACGGGGCCGCTCCGCTAGGCCGAGGTGTCGACCAGGTCGGCGTAGTCCGGGTGCCGTTCGATCCAGGCACGGACGAACGGGCAGCGGGGCACCACCCGCCGCCCGTGCGCCCGGACGTCGTCCAGGGCGCCGCGCACGAGCGTGCTGCCCACGCCGCTGCCCCCGGCGTCGGGGTCGACCTCGGTGTGGGTGAACACCACCCGGTCGCCGTGGCGCCGATAGGCCGCCAGGCCCAGCACGCGGTCGGCGGCCCGCGCCTCGTACCGGCCGGCCTCGGGGACGTCGGTGACGGTGAGCTCCATGACTCCTCCCTACCCCGCGGGTGGCGAGCGTGCTGCCCGGACGCCACGAGGGCCCGGTCACCGTGGTGACCGGGCCCTCGTGTGCCAGTAGCGGGGACAGGATTCGAACCTGTGACCTCTGGGTTATGAGCCCAGCGAGCTACCGAGCTGCTCCACCCCGCGTCGGTGAGACCACCATACACACGCTCCCGCCGGGGCCGGGTCAGAGGGTGCCGGTGTAGACCACCTGTTCGGCCACCTGCGCCAGCCGGACGTTCTGGCGCATGCTCTCCCGCCGGAGGACGTCGAAGGCCTGCTCCTCGGTGACGCGCAGCCGCTCGAGCAGGATGCCGATCGCCATGCCGATGCGGCGGTTGGTCAGGAGTGCGCGCTCGAGGTTGTCGGCCCGGTCCTCGGCGGCCTCCGCCCGGGTGCGCAGCGCGGCCAGCTCGACCGCCGCCGGCCCGCCGGCCCGCTGCCGGGTGCCGACGGCGGTCTCTGCGTCGCGGCTGGGGCCCGGCGCGGCCTGCCGGTCCGCGGCGGTCGGGTCGGGGACGGTCGGCCGCTCCCCGGTCACGGTGCTGTCGTCGGTCATCGATGGTGCCGTCGGCTCTCCACGACGAGCGCCGGGGGCTCGTGGGCGTGAACCGCCGGCTGTAGTGACTCCAGTATGACCGGCGGCCCACCCCCCTGACAGTCGCCGGGGGGTGGCAGGCGTCAGGCGGGCTGCCGCTCGCCGACCGAGGCCGGCTCCCTCGCCGCCGTCGCCGCACCGGACGGGACCCGGCGGCCGCGGGCCCGCACCAGTCGCGACAGCGCCGTGGGGTGGCCGAAGGCCGCCGTCAGCCGGTCGAGGAAGACGGCCAGCAGGACGACGGCGAGACCACCCTCGAACCCGGAACCGACGTCGAGCTGAGTGACCGCCCGCACGACGACGGCGCCGAGCCCGGCGGCGCCGAGCAGGCCGGCGGTGACCACCATGGACAACGCCAACATGATCACCTGGTTGACACCGGCCATGATCGACGGCAGGGCGAGCGGCAGCTGCACCTCCCGCAGGACCTGCCCGGGCCGGGCACCGAACGCCTGGGCCGCCTCGACAACCTCGCGGTCGACCTGCCGGATGCCGAGCTCGGTCAGCCGCACGCCGGGCGGGATGGCGAAGAGGATCGTCGCGACCACCCCGGGCACGACGCCGACACCGAAGAAGAAGACGGCGGGGATCAGGTAGACGAACACCGGCGTCGTCTGCATGAAGTCGAGCACCGGCCGGACGATGACGCTGACCGCACGGTGCCGGGCCGCCAGGATGCCGATCGGCACCGCCACCGCCGTGGCGATGACCGCCGCCACGAGGACCAGCGCCAGGGTCTGCATCGTCTCGACCCACAGCTCCAGCGAGACCACGAGCAGGAACGCCAGGACCGTGTACAGCGCCAGCCACGGCCCCCGCAGCAGTAGGGCGAGCGCGGCGAACACCACGATCCAGAGGACCGGCGGCGGCGAGACCAACGCGTCGGTCAGCCCGTTCACGAGCACCTGCATGACCGCGGAGACGGCGTCGAAGAGCCACGGCACCGTGTCGAGCAGCCAGTCGATGAGGTCGGAGACCCACTGGCCGAGGGGGATGTGCGGGATCACGAGCGCCTCCCACGGACAGGGACGGCCGACAGTGCGTCGAGCACCGCCGCCCGGGGGACGACGCCCAGGAGCCGCCCGTCGTCGTCGACCACCCCGAGCGGCACGGCGTGCCGCCCGACCAGGTGCACGAACTCGACGACCGGCCGGTCGGCCCCGATGGTCGCGTAGTCGGGGACCAGCTCGCGCGGACCGAGTGCGGACCGGCCCTCCTGCAGCGCGCGGGCCAGCAGGTCGTCGCGGGCGACGCCGGCGACCCGCCCGTCCTCACCGAGGACGTAGGCGCCGTTGGCCTCGGCCACGCCCAGCGCCCGGAGCACGTCGCCGGGCGCATCGCCGAGCCGGGCGGTCAGCCGTGGCTCGCGCAGCAGGTCACCGGCGGTGAGCACCCGGGTCCGGTCGACGTCCGAGGTGAAGTCGGCGACGTAGTCGTCGGCCGGTGCCGAGATGATCTCCGGGCCGGTACCCAGCTGGACCGGCCGGCCGTCCTTGAGCATGAGGATCCGGTCGCCCAGCCGCATGGCCTCGTTGAGGTCGTGGGTGATGAACACGATCGTCTTCGACAGCTCCGACTGCAGCTGCTCGAGCAGGTCCTGCATGTCGCGGCGGATCAACGGGTCCAGCGCGGAGAACGGCTCGTCCATGAGCAGGACCTCCGAGTCCGCGGCCAGCGCGCGGGCCAGGCCCACGCGCTGGCGCATGCCACCGGAGAGCTCGGCCGGTCGCGCGCCGGCGCGTTCGAGCAGTCCGACCGTCTCCAGCGCCCAGTCCGCCCGCTCCCGCTGCTCGGCTGCACTCGCGCCGCGGACCTTGAGCGCGTAGGCCGCGTTCTCCCGCACCGTGCGGTGCGGCATCAGCGCGAAGTGCTGGAAGACCATGCTGATCTTCTCGTTGCGGACCGCGCGCAGCTGCGCGTCGTCGAGCGCCCGCAGGTCCCGGCCCTCGACCTCGACGGTGCCGGCGCTGGGCTCGATGAGCCGGTTGAGCAGCCGGACGAGGGTGGACTTGCCCGAGCCCGACAGCCCCATGACGACGAAGAGCTCACCACGCTCGACGGCGAAGCTGACGTCGTGGACCGCGAGCGTGGCGCCGGTCCGGCGGAGGATCTCGTCGCGCCCGAGCCCCTCGCCGGCCAGCCGCAGGGCCTCCTGTTCGCGCGCCCCGAAGACCTTGGTCAGGCCCGAGACGCCCAGCACCGGCGGCACGGTCAGCCGATCCACTGGTCGATCTGGTCGGCGTGCTCGTCGACCCACTGCCGGGCGACCGTCGCGACGTCCTCACCGTCGACGTCGACCTGCTTCTGCATCTGCTCCATCTCCTCCACCGAGATGCGCAGGTCGGTGAGCAGGTCGACGAAGGCCGGGGCCTGCTCCCGCAGCTCCGTGCTGGCGGCGATGTTGGCGCTGTACGACGGCATCGCGCAGGCGCCGTCGCCGGTGGTCAGGCAGCCCTCGGTGTAGGGCGTCGGCTCCTCGAGCTGGACCATGTCGTACTGCGCGAACACCGCGTGCGGGTGGTACAGGTACAGCACGATCGGCTCCTGGCGGGTGTAGCTGTTCTCCAGCTGGGCGAGCTCGGCCGCCTCGCTGGAGACGACGTGCTCCAGAGTGATCCCGTAGCCCTCGAGCCGCTTGGCGTTCTGCTCGGTGGTGATGTAGCCCGGGTCCGCGTCGTAGAACTTGTTACCCAGCGCGTCGGCGTAGTCGTTGAGCTGCGTGACGCTGGTCAGCCCCTCCAGCGGGCCGCCCGGCTCGACGGCGTAGGCGGGCACGAACCAGCCCTGCGCGGCGTCCCCGTAGGTCTCGGACACGATCTCGACCCGGTCGGCGGCCCCGTCGGCGAGCTGCTGCTGGTTCGGCAGCGCGACCTCGGTGAGCAGGTCGATGTCCCCGCGCTGCGCCCCCGTCCAGGCCGCGGCCGGGTCGAGCTGGGTGGTGGCCAGCGAGGAGACCCCGAGGTCGGCGTGGTCGGCAGCGATCTCGCTGAGGATCGAGTTGGTCAGGCCGGCGGCGGTCCAGCTGAACTGGGCGGCCTGGACCGTGACGCCGCTCCCCCCGCCGGTGGCGCTCTCGGCGCCCTCCTCGGCGCTGCACCCGGTGGCGGTCGCGGCGAGCAGGGCGGCCAGCGCCACTGCGGAGGCACGGGGACGGATCGAGGTGCGCAGCATGGGGTCTCATCTCGTGGAGGCGCCGGGCCGGACCATCCGGCGGAGGGGGTCGTGCGGCGAGGCGCAGGTCCCCTGGGAGGGACCTGCGCCTCGCCGTGCGGTCAGTTCTCCGGACGAGCGTCGTACACGTTCCTGCTCAGGCGCCACCCGGGCCGACCGGTTGGTCCCCCCGGAGCGTGATGCGGTGCATGACGCGCCGCTGGTCGCCGTAGTCGCGGTTGGCGTAGTGGACGGTCGAGCGGTTGTCCCACATCACGACGTCGCCGACCGACCAGCGGTGCCGGACGATGTGCTCGGGCTTGGTGATGTGCGCGTAGAACAGGTCGAGCAGGGAGCGGCTCTCGGCGTCGGAGACGTCCGCGAGGTGGGACACGAAGCCGGGGTTGACGAACAGGCTCCGGCGGCCGGTCTCCGGGTGCACGCGGACGACCGGGTGCTCGATCGGGACGAGGGCGCGGAACTCCTCGCCCTCCCACTTCGTCCGCTCCTCGCGCTGGGCGAGGTAGTAGCCGAACTCTCGCGTGCCGTCGTGCACCGCGACCAGCTGGTCGGCCAGCCGCCGGACCGGCTCGCTGAGCGACTCGTAGGCCAGCTCGAGGTCTGCCCACTGGGTGTCCCCACCCGTGAGCGGCAGGACGACGGCCCGGAGGACCGACCCCAGCGGCGGACGGCGCACGAAGGTGACGTCGGTGTGCCAGACGTCGGCGAACCCGCCGGTGGAACTGTCGAGCGCGTAGATCTCCGGGTGCTGGTCGTCGACGCCGGGCACCACCGGGTGGGACTCGGTGACCTCGCCGAGGCGGTGGCCCAGCGCGATCTGGCGGTCGGGGTGCAGGTCGTGCTGGTCGGCGAAGAACAGCACCTTGTACTCGGCGAGGGCGGTCCGGATGGCGCGGACCTCGTCGTCGGTGACGTGACTGAGGTCGACGCCGTGGATGCGGGCGCCGATGGACGGCTCGAGGCGCTCGACCTCGAGGACGCCGCTCTCGGCGGCGGGCGTGGTCGTGGGGACGGCGAGCAGGGTCATGCGAAGGACTCCGGTGGCGAGGGATGAAGGGTGGCTCGGACGGCGTCAGGCCGGACAGAGCGCGCTCGCGCACCGCAGCAGGTCGACGTGCCGGCGCTCGACGAGCGCAAACCGCACAATCCCGACCGACTGCATGCGGATTACCGTAGCGGGTGTTCCCGCCACCGCGTCGAAGGGGTGTCCTCGTGTCCCTGCCGGGCTCGCTGTTCATCGACGGGACGTGGCAGGACGCCCGATCCGGGCGCCTGCTGCACGTCCTGGACCCCGCCGACGGGTCGCTCGTCGTCGCGCACGAGGCAGCCGCGGCCTCCGACGTCGACCGAGCCGTCGCCGCGGCCCGGGCCGCTTTCGAGGCCGGCAAGTGGTCGGGCGCGCCTGCGGAGGAGCGGGCCGGAGTGCTGCGGCGCACTGCGGACCTGCTGGTGCGCGACCGGGAGCACGTCGCGCTGCTCGAGACCCAGGACACCGGCAAGCCGCTGCGGGAGAGCCGCGTCGACGTCGACGACGTCGTGGCCGTGCTGCGCTACTACGCCGGCCTGGCGCTCGACGACGTCGCCCATCGGGTCGACGCCGGCCCGGACGTCGACAGCCGCGTCGTGGCCGAGCCGGCGGGCGTCTGCGCGCTGGTCACGCCGTGGAACTACCCCCTGCTGTCGGTGGCGTGGAAGCTCGCGCCGGCGCTGGCGGCCGGCTGCACCGCGGTCGTCAAGCCCAGCGAGCTCACCCCGCTGACCACGGCGCACCTGGTGGCACTGCTCGCCGAGGCCGGCGCGCCCTCGGGGGTGGTGGGCCTGGTGCTCGGGGACGGGGAGGCCGGCGCCGCGCTCGTCGCGCACCCCGACGTCGACCTGGTCAGCTTCACCGGCGGGACCGCCACCGGCCGCGCGGTGCTGCGGGCGGCCGCGGCGACGGTGAAGCGGGTGCACTGCGAGCTCGGCGGCAAGAACCCGAACGTGGTCTTCGCCGACGTCGACGTGGACGTGGTGGTCGACAACGCGCTGCACGCCGCCTTCCTGCACGCGGGGCAGGTCTGCTCGGCGGGCTCCCGCCTGCTGGTCCACGCCGACGTGCACGACGCCGTGGTCACGGGCCTGACCGCCGGCGCGGAGGCCATCCGGCTCGGCGACGGACGCGACGAGCGCACCCAGTCCGGCCCGATGATCTCCGGGGCGCAGCGGGCCCGCACCGAGGCGGCGGTCGCCGGAGCGCTCGCGGAGGGAGCGGTCCTGGCGGCGGGCGGGCGCCGACCCGACGACCCCGCGCTCGCGGACGGCTTCTTCCACCGGCCCACCGTGCTCACCGGCTGCTCACGCAACATGGCCGTCGTCCGCGAGGAGGTCTTCGGCCCGGTGCTGACGGTGGAGGCCTTCACCGACGAGCAGGAGGCGGTCGCGCTGGCCAACGACACCGTGTACGGGCTCGCGGGCGCGGTGTGGACCGCCGACCTCGACCGCGCCGACCGGGTGGCCGCGGCGCTGCGCTGCGGGACCGTCTGGGTGAACGACTTCCACCCCTACGTGCCCGGGGCGGAGTGGGGCGGGCGGAAGCAGTCCGGGGTGGGCCGGGAGCTCGGGCCCACGGGGCTCGCGGAGTACCGCGAGCTCAAGCACGTGTGGCGCCGGCGGACGCCGGGTCGCAGCGGCTGGCTCGGCTGACGGCGCCCCCACCCGCCGGAGACGCGCAGGGGGGCCACGGCGCACCCGCGCCGTGGCCCCCCGCCGTCGTTCAGAGCGCGCGGACGTTCTCCGCCTGCGGGCCCTTCTGGCCCTGCGTGACGTCGAACTCGACCTGCTGCCCCTCGTCCAGCGACCGGTAGCCGCTGCCGCTGATGGCGGAGTAGTGGCAGAAGACGTCAGCGCCGCCGTCGGCCTGCTCGATGAAGCCGAAGCCCTTCTCCGCGTTGAACCACTTCACAGTGCCCTGAGCCAATGTCGTTCTCTCTCCGTGCTGGGGGTGTCAGGACCGACAGCCGTCGGGTCCTGGGGCGCCGCACCGACCGGCAGGACCGAGAGGAACGTCAGGCAGAGACGACTGCGGACGTCCGGGAACGAAGCAGAAGCACGACGGCGACCGTCTGGGATTGTACGCGGGGATCGACCGCGACCGGTGGAGGAGGCTGGCCACATGGACGTCACGACGGTCAACGACCGCCACCTGTACCGCGCGACGGTGGTGCTGCGCGATGCGCACGACCCGACGGGACAGGTCGAGTTGCCGGGCCTCGTGGTGCGGTTCGGTCCGCCCGGCTGGCTCACCGTCGTCCACGGCGTCGCCGGCACCGGCGTGATCGCTCTGTACCCCACCGACCGGGTGCTGGAGGTCTCCGACCTCGGCGAGGCCGGCCCCTCGGCGCACGGCCCTGCGGGCGACTGAGGTGTGCTCCCGCACGAACGCCGAGGGCCCACGGCTTTCGGTGAAGGCCCTCGGTCCTCGGCAGACGAGGGACCGCCCGGACCCCGACCCCCGTGATCGGCGTCGCCTGTTCCCACAGCCATGACGTGACGGCGCGGTCAGACGTCCGCCGGGTCCCCGAGCGCCGTGGCCGCCAGCGCGTGCACCTCGCGGTCACCGGCCGTGTCGGCGGCGTCGCGGATGGCCTGCAGCTCCTCCCGGGCGCCGGGTTCGCCGTCCTCGGCGCGCACGGTGGCCCGCAGGCAAGCGGCCAGCGCGGCCCCCTCGCCGGCGCCGGACTCCGCGTACCAGCGGCAGGCGGCCTCCAGCAGGTCCCGTGCCCCGGGTCGGTCGCCGGCGCAGCGGAGGACCTCCGCCTGGGCCACCTGGGCCAGCGCGAGCAGCCGCCGGTCTCCGGCGAGCTGGGCGCCGGCGACGGCCCGTCGCAGCGTGTCCGCCGCGCCCGGGTCGCCCGCCTGGTGCTGGGCGCGTCCCAGGTGCACGCGGTGCAGCGCGGCCGCCCCGCCGAAGCCGAGCCGGTCCGCGGCCTCCGCGGCGTACCCGTGGTGCCGTGCGGCGTCCGCATGTCGCTCCTCGGCGTGCGCGATCCTCCCGAGCGCGCCCTCGGCGTGCAGCAGCGCCCACGCGTCCCCGATCGGCCGCAGGATGCCGATCGCCTCCTCGCACGCTGCACGGCCCCCGGCCGGGTCACCGAGCGCCAGCGAGGCGAACGCCGCCAGCAGACAGCTGCCTCCCTCCTCCCACGAGGCGCCGCCGGCGGCGTAGGCATCCCGGCAGCGCGCCAGGTCGGCCAGGGCCTCACCCGCCCGCCCCTCCTGGGGCAGAACGAAGCCGCCGTACCAACGCGCCAGGACGGCCAGTGACGCGTCTCCCCCGGCGAGGGCGGTGGCCCGGTCGAGGAGGGTGCGGGCCGCCGTGAGGTCTCCCGACATCGCCTCGAGCCAGCTCTCCAGCAGGAGCGCCCTCACCTCGAGGTCTCGGGGCGGGTCGTCGACGGCGAGGCGGGCGGCGCGCAGCCGGCCGGCGGCGGCCGCGTCGTCGAGCAGCACCCACGCCCAGCCGAGGTCGACGGCGATCCGCAGTCCGGTGACCGGTTCGGTGGCGCGGGCCCGGGCCAGGGCGGCGTCGATCGTGGCCCGCTCGGCCGCGGTGACGGCGACCTGCGCGGCCTGGTCCGGACCGCGGACCGTCCCGGCAACGGTGGCCGCCATCTGCGCCGTCCAGGCCACGAGGGCGTCGGCCGCGGCACCGGCCGCGCCGGCCTCGGCCGCCCGGTCGGCGCTGAACACCCGGACGCTCTCCAGCAGGCGGTAGCGGGTGGCTCCGGCCGCGTCGGCGTCCGCGGTGACCAGCGAGCGGTCGACCAGGCGGTCGACGACGTCGAGGGCGGAGCCGGGAGGGACGCCGAGTCCGCCCAGGACGTGCTCGAGCGCCGGCATGGTGGCCCCGCCGGGGAACTGGGCGAGCGCCCAGAGGCCGCGCTGGTCGTCGGGGAACAGCAGGTCGTAGCTCCAGGACAGGGCCGCGGCGAGGGTGCGCCGGCGCTCCGGGCGGGTCGACGTCGGGTCGGCGAGCAGCGTGAACCGGTCGTCGAGCCGCCGGGCGATCTCGGGCACCGTCATGATGCGCGTCCGCGCCGCGGCGAGCTCGATCGCCAGCGGCAGGCAGTCCAGGGCGCGGCACAGCTGCGCCACGGCCGGCGCGGTCTCGCCGGTGAGCGCGAAGGACGCCCGCCGCTCGGCGGCCCGCTGGGCGAACAGCGCGACGGCATCGGCCTCCGGCAGCGGGTCGAGCTGGTGCACCAGCTCCCCGTCGAGCCCGAGCGGCCGCTGGCTGGTGGCCAGCACGCGCACCCGCGGGGCGGCCCCGAGCACGGCCGCGACCAGCGGTGCGACACCGTCCGCGAGGTGCTCGCAGTTGTCCAGCAGCAGGAGCAGATCGGCTCCGCGCAGGTCCGTGGCGACGTCCCCGCGGGAGCCGTCGACTCCCGGGACGGCGTCCGCGATCGCGAGGGGCACCTCGTCGGCGGTGCGGACGCCCTCCAACCGGACCAGCCACGCGCCCTCGGGGGCGGCCTCCCGGCGGGCGGCTTCCACTGCCAGCCGGGTCTTGCCCACGCCGGCGGGACCCACGACCGTGACCAGGCGGTTGCCCTCCAGGGCCGCCAGCAGCGCAGCCAGCTCATCGACGCGGCCGGCGAGCGGGGTCGCCGGCACCGGGGTGTTCCCGCGGCGGCGCCCGACGGGCGCGGACGCGACACCTGGCGTGAGCGCCGGGTCGTGCGCCAGCACCCCTCGCTCGAGGGCCGCCAGCTCTGGACCCGGGTCCACGCCGAGCTCGTCGGCCAGGACCCGGGCCACCCGCCGGGAGGCCGCCAGCGCATCCGCCTGACGGCCGGCCCGGTAGAGCGCGGTGATCAGCAGCGCCCACAACCGCTCGCGCAGCGGGTGGACGGCGACCAGGGACTCCAGCTCACCCACGAGTTCCCCCGTGGCCCCGAGAGCGAGGCGCGCAGCGAGCTCGTCCTCGAGCAGCCGCAGCCGGGTCTCCTCCAGGCGCACCCGGTGCGGGAGGACCCAGCCCGCTCCGCCCGCCGCGGGCAGCACCTCGGCGCCGAACAGGGCCAGCCCCTCGTGGCAGATGACCGCAGAGGCAGCGGGGTCCCCCGCAGCCAGCAGCGCGGCGCCCTCGTCCGCCAGCCGGAGCGCGCGCACCGCGTCGACCCGGCCCGGGTCAACGGCGAGCGTGTAGCCATCGGAGGCGCCGATCAGCGCGGCCGGATCGCCGAGTGCCCGGCGCAGCTGCGACACCTTCGCCTGCAACGTGTTGAGCCGGGTTCCCGTCGTGCCGGGCCACAGCTCCTCCACCAGCCGCTCGGCGCGGACCGGACGGCCGGCGTCCAGCGCCAGCCGCACCAGCAGTTCCGTGGTCAGGCCGCTGGGAACGGGTGCCGGCACCCCGTCGCGCCGCACCTCCACCCGGCTCAGCACCGCGACGGTGAGCACCCGGCGAGCCTAGGGCCGTCAGCCCGTCGTCAGTGCGTCGTCAGCCCGCCGCTCCAGGCTCCGCACATGGCACCCACCACCGATCCGCACCAGCTGGTCAGGGGATTCATCGCGGACACCGCCGGCACGACCGACGCGCTCGTCGAGGCCGCCTGCACGAGCCGCGACCCGGCTCTGCTCGTCGCCGCCGCCCTGGTTCCCCCGGGCCGGCCGGAGCTGCTCGTCCGGGCGGCTGCCGCCGCCCTCTGCACCCGCGACCGCCAGCTGGTCGCCGTCGCATCGGCGCACCTGCGCGGTGACCACGACCGGGCCCTGCTGCTGGCCCGGGACCACCTCGCCGACCACCCCGACGCCGTGCTGGTCGCCCACATCGCCGCACTGTCCACCCGGCGCTGACCCACCCGCCCACCCACGTCCCAGGAGCGCGCCATGACACCCCGCCGCACCGCCGTCCTGATGGTCACCGCCGCCGTCCTGCTCAACGTGGCCTTCACCGGCCTGGGCAGCGTCTTCGACTACCCCGACGTGCTCGAGCAGCCCGCCGAGGACGTGCTCGCCTCCTTCCGCGAGTCGCAGGCAGCCGTCAGCGCCTGGTTCCTCACCCTCGCCCTGGCCGCGGCCCTGCTCGCTCCCGTCGCCGTGGGCGTGGGCCGGCTGTCGGCCGCCCGGCCCATGCGCTGGGCGGTTCCCATCGGCATCGCCGCCGCCGTGGTGCAGGTGGTCGGCCTGCTGCGCTGGCCGCTCCTGGTGCCCGGCTGGGCCGCCACCGCCGCGGGCAGCGACCCGGACGCGGCCGCCGACGCCCGCTCGGCGTTCGGCACGGCCAACCGCGTCCTGGGCGACCTGGTCGGCGAGACCGGCGGCTACCTGCTCACCGCCGCCTGGACGCTGCTCGTCCTCGCCGCCCTCGGATCCGGGTTCGCCGGGCGCTGGTTCCTCGCGCTGGGATCGGTCTCGGCGGCCCTGGTCCTCGCCGGCGTGCTCTCGCCCCTGGACCTCCCGCTCGTCGACACCGCCAACTTCGCCGGCTACGTCCTGTGGAGCCTGTGGCTGGTCCTCTTCGCCGCCGTCCTCGTCCTGCGGCAACGCCGCCGGGCCTCCGTCCCCGTCTCACCGGCCACTGCCGACGTCAGGAGCTGACCCCATGACCACCACCGGATCGTCCCGAGCACCCCGTGTCCGCACCTGGCTGACCTGGACCGCCGGGTTCCTCGCCTTCCCCCTCGCCGGCCTGGCCGGCACCGCGGTCGCCGGCCGGGTCGACGGCCCGATCGCGGCACTGCTCGGCGGAGCCGTGGCCGGAGCCGCCATCGGTGCCGGCCAGACGCTGGCCAGCCGGGGACGGCTCGACCTCCGCAGATGGATTCCCGCCACCGCGATCGGCATGGCGGTGGGACTGCTCCTCGGCGCCGTCGCCGTCGGCTACCGCACCTCGTTGGCCGACCTGGCCCTGATGGGTGCGCTCACCGGGCTCGTCCTCGGACCCGCACAGGCACTGGCGCTGCCCCGTGCCACCCGCCTGCGCTGGATCTGGGCCGCCGCACTGCCCGCCCTGTGGGCGCTGGGCTGGACCGTCACCACCCTCGGGGGGATCGCCGTCGACGAACAGTTCACCGTCTTCGGTGCCTACGGCGCTATCACCTTCTCCGCCCTGTCCGGGCTGCTCCTCGCCGTCCTCCTGCCCTCCCGTCCCGCGGCCGGCCCCGCCGCGGACCCGATCCCGACCGCGGCACCCGCATGACCACCCCCACGCCCCGGCGCAGGCCGACCTCGACGCGCTGCGCCGCCGCGGCGAGACCGCGCGTGCCCGTCAACCGGTCCGGCCGCGCCATCCGTGCATCGGCCGGCTGCGCCGCCCTGCACGTCCGGCACCGCGGACACGACGAGCAGAGCGACTCCCACCCCACCGGCCGAGCTGCCGAGCGTGCGGACCGCCGTCAGCCGCCGCGCCGGGCCCGAGTACGGGTCTCGCACCCATCCGCTCTGGACCCTGCCCTCAGCAGCCACCGGACCCGTCCCTTCTCCGTGCGGGGGTGGGGTCCGGTGCGGTGCGCGCCGTCGACGGGGGCGGAGTTCATCGACACCCACCAGCCCGTGCTGACACGATGCGTGTCCGGGAGCCCACCGTCGTGTTCGCGAGCAGCGCGCGCCGGGACGGCGGCAGGTGAACACCGGCCGCTCGCGGGAGGTGGTCAGGGTGGGCCCACTGCTCGAGACGAAGCTCCATGTGCCCCGGCGGCACCGTGGTCTGGTCGCCCGTCCCCGGCTGCTCGAGCGCCTGGACCGCGGGACGGAGGCGGCGCTCACGCTGGTCTCGGCCCCGGCCGGGTTCGGGAAGACCACCGTCCTGACCGACTGGCTGACCTCCGTCGCCGCGGGGCAGCGGTCGGTGGCCTGGCTCTCGCTCGACCAGCGGGACAACGACCCGGCGGTGTTCTGGACCTACCTCGTCGCCGCGCTGCGGACGGCGGCGCCGGAGGTGGGCGCGGGCGCGCTCGCCCTCCTGCAGTCGCCCCGGGCATCGACCGAGGCGGTCCTCGCGACGCTGGTCAACGACCTCTCCGCCCTCCCGGACGACGTCGTGCTCGTGCTCGACGACTACCACGTCGTCGACGCACCCGAGGTGCAGGACGGGATGTCGTTCCTGGTGGAGCACCTGCCCGCGCAGGTCCACCTGGTGGCCGCCGGCCGTGCCGACCCGGCGCTGCCGCTGGCGCGGCTGCGTGCGCGGGGTGACCTCGTCGAGCTGCGCGCCGCCGATCTGCGCTTCACGGCGGACGAGGCCGCGGCGTACCTCACCGTCGCGATGGGACTGGCGCTGACGGCAGAGGACGTCGCGACCCTGGAGCAGCGGACCGAGGGCTGGATCGCGGCGCTGCAGCTGGCGGCGCTGTCGATGCAGGGCCGCGACGACGTTCCCGGCTTCATCGCCGGCTTCGCGGGGGACGACCGCTACGTCGTCGACTTCCTGGTCGAGGAGGTCCTGCAGCGCCAGCCCGGGCACGTGCGGACCTTCCTGCTGCAGACCTCGGTCCTCAGCCGGCTGACCGGCCCGCTCTGCGACGCCGTCACCGGCCAGGACGGCGGCAAGGCGATGCTGGAGGCGCTCGACCGCGCGAACCTCTTCCTGGTGCCGCTCGACGGCCGACGCCGGTGGTACCGCTACCACCACCTGTTCGCCGACGTCCTCCGGATGCGCCTGCAGGACGAGCGACCCGACGTCGTCTGCGGCCTGCACCGCCGGGCCACCGAGTGGTACGAGCGCAGCGGGGACCGGGCCGAGGCGGTCCACCACGCGCTGGCCGGCGGGGACACCGCCCGTGCGGCGGACCTGGTCGAGCTGGCGCTGCCGGCGCTGCAGAAGGGCCGGCAGGAGGCCACCATGCGGCGCTGGCTGGAGGCGCTGCCGGACGAGGTGATCCGGGTCCGGCCCGTGCTCAGCGTCGGCTACGCCGCGGCGCTCATGGTCAGCGGGCAGGTCGAGGGCGTCGAGGCACGCCTGCGTGACGCCGAACAGTGGCTGACCGCGACCCCGGACCGCGGGCACGACCCCCCGGCGCCGGCGACGGAGATGGTGGTCGCGGACGACGCGGGGTTCCACCGGCTGCCCAGCGCGATCTCGATGTACCGCGCCGGGCAGGCCCTGCTCTCCGGCAACGTGGCCGGCACCGTGGCGCACGCCCGGAGGGCGCTCGACCTGGCCGGTGCCGAGGACCACCTGGGGCGCGGCGGGGCAGCCGGGCTCCTCGGCCTGGCCCACTGGAGCAGCGGGGACCTGGACACCGGGCACCGGTGGTACGCCGATGCCGCGACCAGCCTGGAGAAGGCCGGGCACGTGTCGGACGTGACCGGCTGCGCGATCGCGCTGGCCGACATCCGCGTCGGGCAGGGCCGGCTCGGCGAGGCGATGACGACCTACGAGCGGGCGCTGCAGCTCGTGACGCCCGACACCGGGCCGGTGCTGCGGGGCGCGGCGGACATGCACGTGGGCATCGCCGGCGTCCACACCGAACACGGTGATCTCGACGCGGCCCGGCGACACCTCGCGGCGAGCAGGGACCTGGGCGAACACCTCGGCCTGCCGCAGAACCCGTACCGCTGGCGGGTCGTGATGGCCCGCATCCGCGAGGCCGAGGGAGACGTCGCCGCGGCACTCGGCCTCCTGGAGGAGGCGCAGCGCCGCTACGTCGGTGACTACTTCCCCGAGGTGCGGCCGGTCCCGGCGCTGCGGGCGCGCGTGCTCGCCCGGCACGGCCGGTGGGCCGACGCGCTCGCCTGGGCGCAGGAGCGGGGGTTGTCGGTCGACGACGACCCGGACTACCTGCGCGAGTTCGAGCACCTCACCCTGGCCCGGGCGCTCGCGGCGCGCTCCGCGGCCGAGGGCCGTGCACGGTCGGTCTCCGGGGCCGTGCGGCTGCTGGACCGACTGCTGCGCGCGGCGGAGGAGGGCGGCAGGACAGGCAGCGTCATCGACGTGCTGGTGGTGCAGGCGATCTCCGAGCAGGCGCGCGGCGACCTGCCCGCAGCACTCGCGGCGCTGCGCCGCGCGCTGGCGCTGGCCGAACCGCGAGGCCACGTCCGGGTCTTCACCGACGAGGGACCACGCGTGGGCACTCTGCTGCGAGCGGTCGCGGCGGAGGGCGCCGCCGCGGGTTACGCCCGCCGGCTCATGGCAGCCCTGGGCAACGGCGAGGACGGCGCGCCGGTCGCGGAGCACCTGGTGGACCCGCTCAGCGCGCGCGAGCTGGACGTGCTGCGGCTGCTCGGCAGCGACCTCGACGGCCCGGACATCGCCCGCCAGCTCTTCGTGTCGGTCAACACCGTCCGGACCCACACCAAGAACATCTACGCCAAGCTCGGCGTGACCAACCGCCGCGCTGCCGTCCGCCGGGGCGAGGAGCTCGACCTCATGCCGCGGTATCGCGACCACCCCGGCCGCGCCGCCGTCTCCGACCGGTAGGCACGGGCGTCCGTCCGGCTCGCTGGCGAGGCAGCTTCCGGCCGCTCACCGCGTCGCCCTTGGTTGCGGATCACCACCCGGATCACCAGACATGGTGATCCGCTCTCACCACCCCCCTCCCTACGTTCCTCCACAGCGGCGCACGCCGGACCTCCGGCTATCACGACCGGGGCGCCCGGCGGCGACCGGCCCCACACCCCACGGGGACCAGCACCTGCCGTATGAGGAGGAGACGTGACGGAGAACCGAACGCCCTACCCGGTCCGCGTCGACGCGTCGGAGGACGCGCCGTCCCGGGGACTGTGGCTGGTGAAGTGGCTGCTGCTCATCCCGCACGTCGTGGTGCTGGCCTTCCTGTGGCTGGCGTTCTCCGTGGTCGGCGTGATCGCGTTCTTCGCCATCCTGTTCACCGCCCGCTATCCGCGGGCACTGTTCGACTTCAACGTCGGCGTGCTGCGATGGAGCTGGCGGGTGCACTACTACGGATACTGGGCGCTGGGCACCGACCGCTATCCGCCGTTCACCCTCGCCGACGTGCCGGACTACCCCGCCCACCTCGACGTCGCCTACCCCGAGCGGCTCTCCCGCGGTCTGGTGCTGATCAAGTGGTGGCTGCTGGCCATCCCGCACTACCTGATCGTGTCGGTCTTCGTCGGTGGCGGGATCTGGCTGGCCACCCGGACCGGTGACGCCGGTAGCGGCTGGGAGGCCGGCGTCAGCCTGCTGTCCCTGCTGGTCTGCTTCGCCGCGATCGTGCTGCTGTTCACCGGCCGCTACCCCAAGCCGCTGTACGACCTCATCCTGGGCGTGGACCGCTGGGTGCTGCGGGTGGCCGCCTACACCGCGCTGATGACCGACCGCTATCCGCCGTTCCGGCTCGACCAGGGCGGCACCGACCCCGGCTCGCTGCCCGCCGACCCCCTGCCGCCCGCCCCCGGCGGCGTGCCGGCGACCACGCCTCCGGCCCCGACCGCGCCGGTGCGGTGACCACGCGCCGTCCCGGCCCGAGGACGCCGGGACGGCCCGGACAGCCGACGCAGGCAGTCCGGCCGGCGCACCGTCGGCGCACAGCACCAGAGGCGGCCCGGTCACGGCATGCCCTCGACCGTCGTCCTCCGGCCACCACCCCGGTCGACACCGGACAGGGGAACTCGATGACGAGTCACACCACCGGCCGCTCGTCCGACTCGAGCCGCTACGAGATCCGCCTCGGGGGCCACCTCGAGCCCCGATGGGCCGCCTGGTTCGACGGGATGACCCTCACCCACGCCGACGACGGCAGCACCGTGCTCACCGGTTCGGCGCTCGACCAGGCGGCACTGCACGGGGTTCTGAGCAAGGTGCGGGACCTGGGCCTGCCACTGCTCGCCGTCGCGCAGCTCGACCCCTGACCAACCGCCCACCTCCACCAATCGCACCCCGCTGGACCCGGGAGGGACCCGACATGAGCACCACCGTGGACGCACCCGCGGCGACACGACCGCCGATGGACCGGATGCGCCGGACCTCCCTGGCCGCCGGCATCCTCTACCTCGTCACGTTCGTGTCCATTCCCACCCTGGCGCTGTACCAGGACGTGCGGGGGAAGACCGACTTCGTCCTGGGCGCCGGCAGCGACACCGGCGTGCTCGTGGCGGCCTCCTCCGAGGTCGTCGTCGCCCTGGCCGGCATCGGCACCGCCGTGGTGCTGTTCCCGGTGGCGAAGCGGGTGAGCGAGACGGCCGCCCTCGGCTTCGTCGCCTCCCGGGTCGTCGAGGGCGCCCTGATCATCGTCGGCGTCGTCAGCGTGCTGACGCTGCTCACCCTCCGCACCGACGTCGCCGGCACCGCGGGCGCGGACCCCGCCTCGCTGCTCACGGCCGGCCACACCCTGGCCGCGGCCTACGACTGGACGTTCCTGCTCTCGCAGAGCCTCATGCCCGTCTTCAACGCGCTGTGCCTCGGTTACGTCCTCTACCGGTCCCGCCTGGTGCCGCGCGTCCTGCCCACCCTGGGGCTGATCGGCGCCCCGCTGCTGCTCGCCTCCGACACCGCGATCCTCTTCGGCCTCTACGACCGCGCGGCCCCGATCGCCGTCCTCGCCGCGCTCCCGATCGCCGTGTGGGAGTTCTCGCTGGGTGTCTACCTGACCGTCAAGGGCTTCCGGCCGTCCGCCGTGGCCGCGCTCACGCCCGGCGCCGCGAACCGGACCTCCCGACCGTCACCGGCTTGAGCGGCTAACGTCCTCGACCCCCGCCTCCCGACTGAGGTGCGGCCCGGACGAACGCCGAGGGCCCCCACAGTGTCCTGTGAGGGCCCTCGGTCCTGAGTAGCGGGGGCAGGATTCGAACCTGCGACCTCTGGGTTATGAGCCCAGCGAGCTACCGAGCTGCTCCACCCCGCGTCGGTGAGACCACCATACCCCCGTCCGGCCGGAGCGCGCAGGACCGGCCGGCGTGGGCCGCACCACAGCGGGTGGACCCACGCCGGCCCGCGCTCACCCGCCCGGCGTCCCGGCCGCCTCGGCAGCCCGGCCCTGCGCGGTCTGGTAGGCCGTGACGGCCTCCTGCAGGTCCTCGAGGGCCTGCCCCTGACCGGCGAAGTCGCCGTTGCGCTGCGCGGTCTCCAGCGCCGCCAGGGCGCTGTTGATGGCCTCGACGGCCTGCTGCATCTCCGGCGTGCTCGGGGTGGGCGTCCCGCCGTCCACCGGCGGGACCGGGGTCTCCGGCGTGTCCGGCTGGTCCGGCTGGTCCGGCGACGCGGGGGTGTCGCCGCTGTCGACGGCGGCCTCCCCCGCGCCCGCACCGAACACCTGGTCGAGGGCCTGGGCGAGGGTGTCGGCGTACCCGACCCGGTCGCCGTAGTTCACCAGGACCTTCTGCAGCAGCGGGAAGGAGTTCTCCCCCGTGCCCTCGACGTACAGCGGCTCGACGTAGAGCAGGCCGTTGTCGCCGATGGGCAGGGTGAGCAGGTTGCCGAACACCGCCCGCGACTCGGCGCTGTTGAATAGCGTGAGGTCCGGCCGCACCTGGTTGTTGGTGATGAACGACTGCTGCACCTGCTGCGGACCCCGGAAGGGCGTGTTCCCCGGCAGGGTCAGCACCTGCATCTGCCCGTAGGTATCCGGCGCGCTGGAGGCCGACACGAACGCCGACAGGTTCTCCCGGCGGAACGCGTTGAGCGCGCTGGTGAGCTGGAAGCTCGCCTGCGGGTCACCCGGCCGCTGGGCCAGGATGTAGTACGGCGGCTGCGGCTCCTGGGTGTCCTGCGTCGGGTCGGCCGGCACCGCCCAGCGGTCGTTCTGGCTGTAGAAGTCGCCCGGGTCGCTGACGTGGTAGCGGGTCAGGATGTCCCGCTGCACCTTGAACAGGTCCTCCGGGTAGCGCACGTGGCTGACCAACTCGGTCGACATTTCGTCGCGCGACTCCACCAGGCCCGGGAACGCCTTCATGTAGGTCTCGAGGACCGGGTCCTCGGTGTCCCACTCGTAGAGGGTCACCGTGCCGTCGTAGGCGTCGACGGTCGCCTTCACGGAGTTGCGGATGTAGTTGAACGTCTCGTTCGGCAGCGCCGTCGTCCCGGTGCCGGTCAGCGCGTCGGTGGCCGCCTCGCCCAACTCCATCTGCTCGGAGTAGGGGTAGGAGCCCGAGGTGGTGTAACCGTCGAGGATCCACACGACGCGGCCGTCGATGACCGCGGGGTACGGGTCGCCGTCCACCGTGAGGAACGGCGCCGCCTTCTCCACCCGGTCCATCGGGTCGCGCACGTAGAGCACCTTGGACGCGTCGTTGACGGCGCTGGAGAGCAGGAAGTTCCGCTCCCGGTAGAAGATCGCGTAGGTCAGCTGCCGGAAGAAGCTGCCGATCTCGACGCCGCCCTGGCCGTCGTAGGTGTTGTTGATCTGGCCCTCGCCGTCGCTGCCCTCGGGCAGGTCGAACTCCCGCGACTCGGCCCCCTCGGGCGCACCGACGACCGAGTAGTCCTGCATCAGCTCGCCGTAGTAGATGCGCGGCTGCTCGACGGCGATGTTGCCGACCGTCGGCAGGTCCCGGGTGGTGAAGCGCGGCTCGCCGCCCTCCTGGCCGGCGACGACCTCGTTGGCTGGCGCGGCCACGAACCCGTTGCCGTGGGTGTAGACGGTGTGCCGGTTGATCCAGGTGTCCTGGTTCTCGCTGAGCCCCTCGCTGTTGAGCTCGCGGACGGCCACCACGTAGTCCTGCGTCTCGCCGCCGATGGTGTAGCGGTCGATGTCGAGCTTCTCCGGGAAGCCGTAGACGTTGCGGATCTGCTGGCGTGCGGTGAACGTCGCGGACAGCACGTTGGGGTCCAGCAGCCGGGCGTTGGGGATCGTCTCGGTGTCGTTGCGCAGCTCGGCCAGCGCGGCGGCCGGGTCGACCTCCTCGCCCGTCGCCTCCTGGGCGTACTGGACGAACTCGACCTCGGTCAGGTCGTAGGCCTCACGGGTCGACTCGATCGCGCGGGCGATGAAGTCGGCCTCGCGCTGGTCGGCACTGGGCCGCACCACGAACTGCTGCACGATCGCGGGGTAGGCCACGCCGATCACAAGGCTGGAGATGAGCAGCAGCACCAGCGCCGCGGCCGGCAGCCGGAAGTTCCGGACGACGATGTTGGCGAAGAACGCGACCGCGCAGACCGCCGCGGCGAAGACCAGGATCGTCTTGGCCGGCAGCAGCGCGTTGACGTCGGTGTAGCTGGCGCCGGTGAACAGGCCGCCGCGGTCGGAGTAGACCAGCGCGTAGCGGTCCAGCCAGTAGGCGACCGCCTTGAGCGCGACGAACAGCCCGAGCAGCACCGACAGCTGCACCATCGCCGCACCGGTCAGCTTCTGCCCCGGGGTCTGCAGCCGCAGCCCGCCGAACACGTAGTGGGTCAGCAGCGAGCCGATCAGCGCAAGGATCACGATCGCGAAGCCGAAGCCCAGCAGCAGCCGGTAGAAGGGGTAGTCGAAGACGAAGAACGAGACGTCCAGGCCGAACTGCGGGTCGACCTCGCCGAAGTCGGTGCTGTTGCGGAACTGCAGCCAGGTCTCCCAGCTGCCCTGCGCGGTGAACCCGGCGAACAGCCCCAGCACGACGGCGACCGCGGTGAGCACCAGCGCGCGGCGCGGCTCGATCGACTGCCGGTAGCGCTCCAGGTTCTGCTGCTCCAGCGACATCGGCCGGAAGGTGGGGCGGAACCGGTAGGCCAGGTAGACGGCCAGCGCGGTGAGGCCGCCGGTGGCCACCCCGGCCACGGCGAAGAGCAGGGCGCGGGTCTGCAGCTCGGTCCAGAAGACCTCGGTGAAGCCCGTCTCGTCGAACCACAGGTAGTCGACGTAGACGTTGGTGAGGGTCCCGATGGCCGTGAACAGCACCAGCAGGACGGCGATGGCCCCGATGACCACCTTCGCGCGCCGCGACAGGGTCGGCACGGACACGGGGGGCCGCATGGCCACGAGGGTCTCCTTCAGTCGCGGTCGTGACGCCGGCGCCACGGACGGCGTCGGCTCCGGACGGTCGGGCCGGCTCGGACCGGGCCCCCGGGCACCGATCCGGTCGCCCAGACCAACGCTCAGGACCGTTCCGGGTTCCCCGGCCGCGCTCCGGCTGCCAGCTTCCCCCACCGGGCGGCGCCGGTGTCGCCGGGGCGTCGTCAGCAGGTCTGCGGGGTCCGTCCGGCGCGGAACTCCTCGAGCGCCGTCAGCGCCTCGTCGAGGTCGGACACCCGGGCGAGGGTGAGCCCCGGCTGCGGGGCGGCGGCGGCGTCGGCGCAGTTGTCGGTCGGCACGAGGAACAGCTCGGCGCCGATCTCCTGGGCGGCGATCATCTTCAGCTGGATGCCCCCGATCGGGCCGACCACGCCGTCGGCGCCGATCGTCCCGGTGCCGGCCACCGTCGCCCCGCCGGTCATGTCCGTGTCGCCGACCAGGTCGAGGATGCCCAGGGTCAGCATGAGCCCGGCCGAGGGGCCGCCGACGTCCTCGACGGCGATGTCGACGTCGAAGGGCGCCGCGGGCTGCTGGCGGACCAGCACGCCCAGCAGCGAGCCCGCCTCGTCCTCCGCGGCCCGCGTGGTGACCGTCGCAGTCCCCGGCGCGCCCAGGCGGGTGTAGGCGACCGGCACCGTCGTGCCGCCCGGGATCGAGGCCAGGACGGCGTCCAGCGTGGCGAGGTCCGGCGTCGGCCGGCCGTCGACGCTCTCGATGGCGTCGCCCTCCTGCAGCTGCCCCTCGGCCGGCGAGGCGTCGGTCAACCCGCGCACGACGACCTTCACCGGGTAGCCGAGCTCGGCCAGCGCCGCGACCTCGGCCGCCTCCTCCGAGGTCAGGAAGGCCTGGCGGTTGGCGTCGCGGGTCTCCTCCTCGCTGCGCCCCGGCGGGTAGACCGTCTCCGTGGGCACGACGCTGACCTCGCTGTCGAACCAGCCCTGCACCGCCTCGACCAGGCTGAGCCCCGCCCGGCTGACGCCGACGGTGGTGAGGGTCAGCTCGCCCTCGGTCTCGTTCCGCTCGCGGCCCTCGACGCTGATGATCGGCTCGCCGTCGATCTCGCCCAGGGTGTTGAAGGTCGGCCCGGGGACCTGCGCCACGTAGGGCACCGGCACCGCCGCGCCGAGCACGCCGAAGACCACCAGCAGCACCACACCGACGCTGAGGACGGCCATCCGACGGGTCACGTCCGGCCAGCTTAGGAGGCCCCCGCCACTCGGAGGCTCGCGCCCGGCCCTCCAGAGGCTCGCCGCGAGCTCGCGAGCGGTGAGGAGGACGGGGTCCTCCTCCCTGCAGGGGGCCGGAGGGCCTGCCCCTCAGGGGGCCGGGGTCCGTCCGCTGCCGGCGGACAGGGGGTCCACGCAGGGGCTGCGCGTCTACCGTGGGGGCATGAGCGATGTCCCGTTCGGCTTCGGCCCCCCCGACCGCGACCCCGAGCGTCGCGACCAGTCCGGGTCCGGCGCCGGCAACGACCCCTTCGGGTTCGGTGCCCTGTTCGGCGGCGGCGCCGGTGGGGGGACGCCGGAGGAGCTGCTCGCCAAGATGCCGCTGTTCGCCGAGCTGCAGAAGCTGATGACCTGGTCCGGTGGGCCGGTCAACTGGGACCTGGCACGGCAGGGCGCGATCAGCTCGCTGGCCGCCGGCTCGCAGCCGACGTCCGACGCCGAGCGCACCGCCGTCGCCGACGCCCTGCGGCTGGCCGACCTGTGGCTCGACCAGGTGACCGAGCTGCCCTCCGGCGTGGACCGCCCGCTGGCCTGGTCGCGGGTGGAGTGGGTGGAGCAGACGCTGCCCGCCTGGAGCAGCCTGATCGACCCGCTGGCCGAGCGCGTCGTCGGCGCCATGACCAGCGCCCTCCCGGCCGAGGCCGCCGCGATGGCCGGCCCGCTCGCCGGGATCATGGGCCGGATGGGCGGCCTGATGTTCGGCGCCCAGGTCGGCCAGGCCCTCGGTCGGCTCTCCGGCGAGGTCCTCAGCAGCAGCGAGATCGGCATCCCGCTGGCCCCCTCGGGCGCCGGCGTCCTGCTGCCGCAGAACGTCGCCGAGTTCGCCGCCGGCCTCGACCGCCCCGCCGACGAGGTGCGGCTGTTCCTCGCGCTGCGCGAGGCCGCCACCCAGCGGCTGTTCGTGCACGTGCCGTGGCTGCGCCAGCAGCTGCACGACGCCGTCCACGCCTACGCGCGCGGCATCCACGTCGACCGCGAGGCCATCCAGCGGGGCATCGACGAGGCGATGGGCTCGATGGGCGGCATCGACCCGACCAACCCCGAGGGCATCCAGGCGCTGCTGGGCAGCGGGCTGCTCGAGCCGGAGGAGACCCCCGAGCAGCAGGCGGCCCTACGTCGGCTGGAGACGCTGCTGGCCCTGGTCGAGGGCTGGGTCGACAGCGTCGTGGCGCAGGCCGCCGGCGACCGGCTGCCCGGGCACGGCGCCCTGGCCGAGACGATGCGCCGCCGCCGCGCCTCCGGGGGCCCGGCCGAGCAGACCTTCGCCACCCTGGTGGGCCTGGAGCTGCGGCCGCGGCGGCTGCGCGATGCGGCCACCGTGTGGGGCGCGATGGCCCAGCAGCACGGCAACGCCGAGCGCGACCGGCTGTGGTCGCACCCCGACCTGCTGCCGACGTCGGAAGACCTGGACGAGCCGCTGGACTTCGTCGCCCACCAGGGTGCCGACGACGAGCTGCGCAGCCTCACCGCCGACGATGCCAAGAAGCCGGAGACGAAGGACGACGGCGACGACACGGGGTCCTGAGCGCGAGGGCGGGTCCTGGGGGAGACATCCGACGCCGGGCCGGCCGAGGCCGGGGACGGCAGACAGCTGGGGTGGACCGAGCGCGGGAGCCTGAGGCGTTCCCGATCGGGACACCGGCAGCGGCCCCCCGGTGGCTGGGGGCCGGCACCTGGCCGGGTGTCGGCCGGTAGGCCGACGGTGTCATCGCGGTGCGGTCCGGAGGACCGCAGTGTCGTCGCTCAGTCGACGAGGTCCTCGGCGTGGGTGCCCGCCGGCGCACCGCTGGTCGCGGCGCCCAGCTCGACGCCCTCGAGGAAGCCGCGGGCCCGCTCGGCGCGTGGGTAGCGCGCCACCAGCGACCAGAAGCGGGCGTCGTGGCTGGGCTCGACCAGGTGGACCAGCTCGTGCACCAGCACGTAGTCGACGACGTACTCGGGCATCGCGCGCAGCCGGCTGGACAGCCGGATGGTGCGGTCGGCCGGCGTGCACGACCCCCAGCGGCGGTTCTGGTTGTCCACCCACCGGACGCCGGCCGGCTGCGGCACCCCGTCGAGGTGCGCCGCCGACAATGCCCGCGCGCGGGCCATCAGTTCGTCGTCCCCACCCAGGGACCGGCGCCGCCGCTCCTCGCGGGTCTGCAGCTTGGCGACCATCTGCGCCACCCAGCGCTGCTCCTCGGCCGGGCTGAACGCCGCCGGGATCAGCACGACCGTGCGCCCGGACTCCTGGTAGGCGGTCACCGTCCGCCGCCGCCGGCTGCTGCGCCGGACCTCCACGGCGCCCTCCGGCACCGCGACGCCCGCCGTCCGCACCGACCGGTCGGCGGGGACGGCCCGGGCGCCCCGCACCTCCTCGCGCGCCGAGGGGCCGGTGACGGGGCGACGCTGGGTGTCGGGAGGTGTTCCGGGCACGGGGGCACCGTAGCCACCGCGTCCGCGGTGTGCTCCGGCAGCCGCACCGTCGCGGGACGCATGTCGCACGGACGGTGGACACCGGCCCGCCCGGTCCGGGGACGGGGGCTCCGGAGCCGCCGTCCACAGGGTCGCGACGGCCGTTCTCGCAGGTCGGACGGCGCGTCGGCGGTCGCCGCACCGAGAACGCCCGGGCGGCTGTCCCCCGGGCGCGCACAGCGACACGCCGCCGGTTCCCCACGCGCTCCACAGCTCTGTCCACAGGGTGTGGGCAGTGGCGCGGCCCGGCGCCGCGGTCGGGCCGGCGGCCGCCGGGCAGCCGGGTAGCGTTCCCGGGGACGGCGCCCGCGCGGGGACGCCGAGCGGACCGGAGACGAGGAGGCACCGTGGCGGAGAGCTACAACGGCTACTGCGTGAAGTGCAAGGAGAAGCGCGACTTCGACGGTGAGGTCAAGGTCAGCGAGTCCGGCCGCCGCATGGCGCAGGGCACCTGCCCCGTCTGCGGCACCAAGATGAACCGGATCCTCGGCAAGGCCTGAAGAAGGACCACCCTTCCCCCCACGCCTCGCACGCTCGGCGCGGGGCCCTGAAGGGTGGCCGTTCCGCGACGGCGGTGCCCGCACGGCGGGCGCCGCCGTTCGTCGCGTCCGGGGCCTGTGGACGGTCCGAGCGCGCCGGGCCGGTGCGCTGGCACCCTGCGCCGGTGGCCGACACCGCGCACCCCCTGCTGCCCCCGAGCGTCCCGCTGTTGCGGCTCGCCGGGCCCGACGGCGCCGAGGACGTCCAGGTCGGTGGCGCCGACTCCACCGACGGGCTGCTGGTCTCCCCCGGCGCGGCCGGGCTGACCGGCCTGCTCCGCGGTCTCGACGGGCACCGCACGCAGCGCGCCGTCGTCACCGAGGCCGCCGTCGCCGGCCACGACCCGGCGGCGCTGACCGCCGTGCTCGACGGGCTGCGCGCCACCGGGCTGCTCGTCGACCTCGACCCCGCCGACCTGCTGGCGGCGGCCGCCGGGCCGGCCGCCGCCGCCCGCACGCGGACCGAGCTGCCCACCGCCACCAACCGGGCCTCCGGCTCGCGCTGGCGGACCCGGCGGGCCGCGACGGTCCTGGTCGACGGCGCGACGCGGGTCGGCGTGCCGCTCGCCGCCGTGCTGGCCGCGAGCGGGGTCGGCCGGGTGAGCGTCCGGGACGACGGTCTGGCCACGGCCGCGGACGCCGTGGTGGGCGGGCTCGGCGCCGACGACGAGGGCCGCCCGCGTGCGCTGGCCGCCGCCGACGCGGTGCGCCGCGCCAGTCCGCTCACCGACCTGCGCCCCCTCCCGCCCGGCGCTCCGGTCGACCTCGTGGTGCTCACGCGGCCCTGGGCGGCGTCGGATCCACTCGCGGCCGACCTGCAGCGGCGCGGGGTGGCGCACCTGGTGGCGACCGTCCGCGGGGAGACCGGCGTGGTGGGCCCGCTCGTCGTGCCCGGCGCGACCGGGTGCCTGCGCTGCGCGGACCTGCACCGCCGGGATGCCGACCCGCGCTGGCCGGCGCTCGCCGCGCAGCTCACCGCGGGCGAGACACCGCCGGGAGGGGCCACGGTGACCTGCCTGGCGACCGTGGTGACGGCGACCGTTCAGGTCCTCGCGCTGCTCGACGGCGGCGGCGCGCCGCTGACCCTCGGGACGACGCTCGAGCTGCGCCCACCGGACCTGCTCCCGCGCACCCGCCGGTGGCCGGCCCACCCCGAGTGCGGGTGCGTCCACGCAGGTGCGGAGGGGCCTGACGCTCCGTCAGCGGCGCACTCCTCCTTCGGGGGACAATGGTCGGCGAGTGCGCCTCCGGGCCCGGACGGGGCCGGTGCCGCCGCGACCGCGGACCACTGACCGAGGAGGAGCCCGTGAGCCAGCTCGCGAGCTTCCGCACGAGCAGGGCCGTGGTGCACACGCGGCCGACCAGAGCCAGCGAGGAGGCTGCGTGACCGAGCCTGACAGGGGCATCCCACGAGGCTCGGTCTCCCGGACCGCACGCCTGGCGTCGTTGCCGCTGGGCGCAGCCGGCCGGGCCACCCTGGGCATCGGCAAGCGGCTGTCGGGTCGCTCCGCCGACGCGGTGAACGCGGAGCTGCAGCAGCGCACCGCCGAGCAGCTGTTCGCCGTCCTGGGCCAGCTTAAGGGCGGCGCGATGAAGCTCGGGCAGACCCTCTCGGTGTTCGAGGCGGCCGTGCCCGAGGAGGTCGCGGCCCCGTACCGGGAGGCGCTGGTCAAGCTGCAGGAGGAGGCGCCGCCGATGCCGGTGCGCACCGTCCACGCGGTGCTCGCCCAGCAGCTCGGCGGCTCGTGGCGCACGCGGTTCAAGGAGTTCGACGACGCCCCCGCAGCCGCGGCCAGCATCGGGCAGGTGCACCGGGCGACCTGGCGGGACGGCCGGGACGTCGCCGTCAAGATCCAGTACCCGGGCGCGGCCACCGCGCTGATGGCCGACCTGAACCAGCTGGCCCGCTTTGCCCGGCTGTTCGCGGCGCTGTTCCCCGGCCTGGACGTCAAGCCGCTCATCTCCGAGCTCAAGGCCCGGGTGGTCGAGGAGCTCGACTACGGCCTGGAGGCCGACGCGCAGCGGACCTTCGCCGCCGCGTACGCCGACGACCCCGAGATCGTCGTCCCCCGGGTGGTGGCCAGCGCGCCGAAGGTGATCGTGTCGGAGTGGCTCGAGGGGACGCCACTGTCCCGGATCATCGCCACCGGGACCCGTGCGCAGCGGGACCGGGCCGGCCACCTCATGGCGGTGCTCAACTTCTCCGGACCGCAGCGCGCCCGGCTGCTGCACGCCGACCCGCACCCGGGCAACTTCCGGCTCCTGGAGGACGGTCGGCTCGGCGTCATCGACTTCGGCGCGACCGCGCGCCTGCCCGACGGCCTCCCCGAGCCGATCGGGCGGCTGGTGCGCTGGGCGCTGGAGGGCCGGGCGGAGGACGTGCTCGCCGACCTGCGGACCGAGGGCTTCGTCCGGCCCGGCGTCCAGGTGGACGCCCACGGTGTCCTCGACTACCTGTTGCCCCTGCTGGAGCCGATCCAGAGCCGCTACTTCCGCTTCACCCGCGCGTGGATGCAGGAGCAGGCCACCCGCATCGCCGACCCGCGGACGGAGGCCAACCGGCTGGGCCGGATGCTCAACCTGCCGCCGGCCTACCTGCTCATCCACCGGGTGACCATCGGGTCGATCGGGGTGCTCTGCCAGCTCGACGCGGGCGACGACTACCGCAGCGTGCTCGAGGAGTGGCTGCCCGGCTTCACGGAGTAGGGCCCGCCGCTCACAGGCTCCCGGCGGGGTCGGGGACGACAGGAGACCGGGTCCGGACGCACCGGGAGCGCCCGGACCCGGCCTCGACCGGGATGACCTCGTCCCGCGGCTCGCCGGCCCCCTGCAGGGTCCCGCCGCGAGCCTGCGCGTAGCGGGGGGCAGGGGGTCCTCTCACGAGTCGCGGGGGGTAAGGGGGTCCTCTCTCAGCGGACGGCGGCGCTGGCCCGTGCCGCACGCCGGGTGGCGTACTCGGCACGGCGGGCCCAGCGGCGGGCGGCCCGCAACCGGCGGGCGCGCGCCGCGGCGTCGGCCTCGGCGCGCAGGTCGCGCAGCCGGTCGACGGCCAGGTCGTACTCGATGCTGTACACGTCAGGTCCTCACGTCGTCGTGGGTGGCCCGCTCTGCAGCGGACCCGTGCTGATGGGCTCGCACGGCCCCGTCCCGTCCCGCCCCGCCCGTGCGGGGGCGGGGCGGACGGGGTCCTCCTACGCCACCTTGCGGGGGCGACCCCGCGGGCGCTTGCGCGGGATGACCACACCCCGTTCGAAGATCTCCCCGCCCCAGACGCCCCAGGGCTCGCCGCGGCGGAGCGCCCCGGCGAGGCAGGCGTCGCGGACCGGGCACTCCGTGCAGCGGACCTTGGCCTCCTCCAGCCCCGCCGGGGTGTCGGCGAACCAGAGGTCCGGGTCGGTCCGGCACGGCAGGGGACGCCGCACCGGCGCCGGCGCCACCGGGGGCGCCGGCCGTCGGGGGAGGGAGCCGCCGGTCCGGGGGAGCCCGGTTCGGCGGTGGGACGTCGGACGGTCGGCCGTCGACTGCACTGCCGCTTCTCCTCGTACTCGTCGTCTGCGACCGGCGGGGACCCGCCGACCGGGAGTCGGGGCGGGTGCCGCGGCGGAGATGAGAGAGGCCGCGGAACCCGGTTCGGGTTCCGCGGCCTCGAGGAGGTCCTGTCGAGCGCTAGCTCGAGGGTCTCCCCGAGGAGTGGATCCCGAGGGTGGTGCCGTTGTGCTCGGTGGTGGTGCGCTCGTCGACCTGCTGCGCGTAGCCGGTGGTGCCGAACGCGCCGATCGCCGGAGCGCCGGGGACGTCGATGCAGAAGACGTCGGTGCCGAGGCCGGAGATACCGAGGCCGGGCAGACGGGTGGTGAGGCGCTGGGCCGCGGGGGTCGCCGGGACGGCACGCAGCCGCTCGGCGACGGGCGGCACGACGACGCAGGCAGCCGTGCGCACGGCGAGGCCCGCCGGGCCACGAGCCCCGGCGGGGGCGAGGGTCCACATGGTGCTGATCACGTCGCCCACCTCCTCCGGGGGTCGGATCGCGGCCGCGCGGCCGGTCTCGGGATCTGGCGCGCTCGAGGTGCTCCCCGGGCGTGATCAGGACAGTAGGGGGCCGCCGCGGAGGGGGTCAACGCAATTAACCGGCCCGGGTTCCGCTGGTCTGTAGCGACCGATCGCCGTGACCGCGCGTGGGGGCTCAGGAGCCGAGGGTGCTCAGCACGTCCTCGCCGTAGAGCTCGAGCTTGCGGGCGCCGATCCCCGGCAACGCGGCCAGCTCGCGCAGCGAGGCCGGCCGGCTCTCCGCGATGGCCTGCAGCGTCGCGTCGCTGAAGACGACGTAGGCGGGGACGGACGCGGACGCCGCCGTCTCGCTGCGCCAGGCCCGCAGCCGCTCGAACAGCTCGCCCGCCTCACCCTCGAGGACGACCTTGGCGCGCTTCTGCCGGCGCTGCGGAGGCGCCGCCGTGGGCGTGGAGCCGGGGACCAGCCCGTCGAGGAACCGGCTGCGCGGGCGGGTGCGTCGTCCGCCCGGGTTGCGGACCAGCGACCACGACAGCGTCAGCTGCTCGCGGGCCCGGGTGACGGCGACGTACAGCAGCCGCCGCTCCTCCTCCACCGCCTCCGGCCGGGACAACGACTGCGAGATCGGCAGCACCCCGTCGACCAGGCCGACGACGAACACGGCGTCCCACTCCAGGCCCTTGGCCGCGTGCATCGACGCCAGCGTGACGCCCTGCACGGTGGGCGCGTGCTGGGCGTCGGCACGGGCGGCCAGGTGCGACACGAAGCCCGCGAGGTCCATCGTGGCGTCCTCGGCGACCAGGTCGACGGCGAGGTCGACGAGCGCGGCGAGGGACTGCCAGCGGTCCCGGGCCGCTCCCCCGGGCGGCGGGCGGTGCTCCACCCAGCCGGTCGAGGCCAGCACGTCGCGCACGGTGGGCACCAGCGCGCCCGGCTCGGTGCCGCCGGCGGCGGCGCCGCGCAGCAGCAGGATCGCCTCGCGCACCTCGGGGCGCTCGAAGAAGCGCTCGCCGCCACGCAGCACGTAGGGCACGCCCACGGCGGCGAGGGCGTTCTCGTAGACCTCGGACTGGGCGTTGATCCGGAACAGGACGGCGATCTCCGCGGCCGGCGTCCCCGCCTCGACGAGGGCGCGGCAGGCCTGGGCGACCGCCGCGGCCTCGGTGGGCTCGTCGGGGTGCTCGAAGAAGCGGGGCGCGGGGCCCTCGGCGCGCTGCCCCAGCAGCCGCAGCCCCGGCAGCCCCTTCCGCGGCGGCGCTTGCCCGATCAGCTTGTTGGCCAGAGCGACGACCTGCGGCGTGGAGCGGTAGTCGCGCTCCAGCTTGACGACCTCGGCGTCCGGGTAGCGGTCGGCGAAGCCGAGCAGGTAGTCGGGGTCGGCGCCGGTGAACGAGTAGATGGTCTGGTTGGGGTCGCCGACCACGCAGACGTCGGCGCGGCCCCCCAGCCAGGCGTCGAGCAGCCGCTGCTGCAGCGGGTTGACGTCCTGGTACTCGTCGACCACGAAGTACCGGTACTGCCCGCGCACCTGGCGGGCGACGTCCGGGTGCTCCTCGAGGGCGAAGGCGGTGACCAGCAGCAGGTCCTCGAAGTCCAGCGCGCCGTCGCGCTGCTTGGCCGACTCGTAGCTCGCGTAGACCCGCGCCACCGCCGCGGGCTCGAACGGGGGCTCGCGGCCGGCGGCCCGCGCCCGGACCGGGTAGTCGTCGGGCGTGGCCAGCGTGGTCTTGGCCCACTCGATCTCGCTGGCCAGGTCGCGCAGGCTGGTGCGATCGGTGGACAACCGGGACCGGGAGGCGGCCGCCGCCACCAGCCGCAGCTTGTTCTCGACCAGCTCCGGCATCGGCCCGCCGAGCACCCGGGGCGCGAAGTAGCGCAGCTGGCGCATGGCCGCGGCGTGGAAGGTCCGGGCCTGGACGCCGCCCACCGCCAGCCCGGCCAGCCGGGTCCGCAGCTCGCCCGCGGCCCGGGCGGTGAAGGTGACGGCGAGGACCTGCTCGGGCACGAAGGCCCCGGTGTGCACGCCGTAGGCGATCCGGTGGGTGATCGTGCGGGTCTTGCCGGTGCCCGCACCGGCGAGGATGCAGACCGGCCCGGACACCGCCTGCGCGGCGGCGCGCTGCTCGTCGTCCAGCTGCGCGAGCACCGCCTCGGCGCCCTCCACCCGGACACCGCCCGGCGCACCGGCGATCTGCGACATCGGCCTCCCCGTCTCGTCGATGGCCGGGCCCCATCCTCCCAGCCGCCACCGACGGACGGGGGAAGCATCCCCGGGAGCGGGGCGTTGTGGCCCCGTGACGGCCGGGCACCCGGTCCCCGCACCCCCGACCGACCAGGAGGAACGCCTCGATGACCGCTCCCGCCACCGTGACCATGTACACCACCACCTGGTGCGGGTACTGCGTGCGGCTCAAGAAGCTGATGCAGCGCGAGGGCATCGAGTACGCCGAGGTCGACATCGAGCGGGACCCGGCCGCGGCCGACGTGGTCATGCAGGCGAACGGGGGCAACCGCACCGTTCCCACGCTGCTCTTCCCAGACGGCAGCGCACTGACCAACCCCAGCATCGACCAGGTGAAGGCCCAGCTGGCGGAGTCCGCCGGGGCATGACGGCGGGTGGTCCCTCGGCGGCACCTCGCGAGCAGGCATAGTCGTCCGGGACGGATCGTCACCGTCCGCCGTCCCGACCCGGCTGCCCGCCGGGCCCAGCCTCGCGGAGGTCGCCCAGTGAGTGAGCGCACCACCCCAGCGGAGTGCCCGCCGACGTCCGGTGCCCGGGAGGTCCGGTGAGTCCCGGGCTGCAGCACGGGACGGCGGCCGAGAACGACCTCGGCACGGAGCAGCCGACCGTGGTGGTGGCCCGCACCGGCCGCGGCTGGTCGGTGTTCGCGCCCGGCCGGGCCGAGGACGTGGACGACCTGGTCGAGGGCATGACCCTCGCCGACCTGGTCAGCGAGGAGCTGGGCGCGCAGGTCGAACCGGACCGCGGCACCCGCCGGGCCGCCCGTGGTGGCGCCGGGGACGCCGGTCCGGACGCCGACCCGCGGGACGCCCGCCTGGCCGCGCTCGAGCGCACCGTCGCCCAGCTCGAGCACGCCCTGGCCGCACGGGTCTCCACCGAGCGGGCCATCGGCGTGCTTGCCGAACGGCACGGCGCGACCCCGCAGGCGGCCTTCGACCAGCTGCGGCGCGACGCCCGCTCGCAGGGGCGGCCGGTGCCCGAGCTGGCCCGCGAGGTGCTCGACGACCTGGTCCTCCGGTCCCCGCCGGCGGAGACCGCGGTCGCGCTGGCGCCGGCGCCGCGCCTCTCCGCGCGGGAGGCCGGCCGGGCGCCCCGGACGCGGAGCCGGGCCGGGCGGGGGCCCGCCGAGGGCCGGTCCTGACCCGACCGGAACCGCTGACCCCCGGGGCGCTGGCCGACCGGCTGGCCGCCCTGCTCGCCGACACCGATCCCGAGCGCGGGGCCACCGCCCTGCGGGTGGCGGTGGACGGGCCGGACGTCGCGGTACCCGCCGACCTCGCGGCCGCGGTCGCCGAGCGACTCCCCCCGCTGGGTCGGCCGGCCGTCGTCGTCCCCGCCGACGGCTTCCTGCGCCCGGCGTCGCTGCGGTTCGAGCACGGCCGCACCGACCCCGACGCCCGCTACACCGACTGGCTGGACGTCGGCGCGCTGTCCCGCGAGGTGCTCGACCCGGTCGGTCCGGGCGGCTCCGGGGAGTACCTGCCGGTGCTGTGGGACGTCGACCGCGACCGGGCCGCCCGCGCCCTCCCCCGGCCGATGCCGCCGCGGGGCGTGCTGCTGGTCCCGGGCGCGCTGCTGCAGGGGGTCGGGCTGGCCTTCGACGTCGTCGTCCACCTGCGGGTGGCCCCGGCGGCCCGGCGGCGGCGGACGCCCACCGAGCAGGCGTGGGAGCTGCCCGCCCTCGACCGCTACGACGACGAGGTCGACCCGATGACGCTGGCCGACGCCGTGGTGCTGGCCGACTCCCCGGACCACCCCGCGCTGGTGCTTCAGGGCCGGTTCAGCTAGCGCTCAGCCCAACTCGCCGTCGACCCAGCGGTCGATGATGTGCCGGGCGATCGAGACCGCCGGCGGCAGTGCCCGCGGGCCGGCGCCGGAGCGCAACTCGTCGCGGGTGAACCAGCGGGCCTCCTCGATCTCGGTGGGGTCCAGCCGCAGCGTCGGGTCGCCCTCGACGCGGGCGGTGTAGCCGAGCATCAGCGACTGCGGGAACGGCCACGGCTGGCTGCCCGCGTAGCGGATGTCGGTGACCCGCACGCCGACCTCCTCGGCCACCTCGCGCGCCACCGCGCCCTCGGCGGACTCCCCCGGCTCGACGAAGCCGGCGAGGATCGAGAAGCGCCCCGGGGGCCACACCGCCTGGCGGCCCAGAACGCACCGGTCGCCGCCGTCGTGGACCAGCATGATCACGGCCGGGTCGGTGCGCGGGAACAGCTCCGCGCCGGTGTCCGGGTCGCGTTGCACCCAGCCGGCCCGCTCGATCGTCGTCCGCGCGCCCGACAGCGGGCTGAACCGGTGCCGCTCGTGCCACTCGACCATGGCGACCGCCTCGGCGAGCAGGCCGGCGTCGAGGTCGTCGAGGTCGGCACCGAGGTCGCGCAGGCCGGCCCAGGTGTCCGCAGGGCGGCCGCCTACGGCCAGCCGACGGTCACCGCGGACGGCGGCGTAGGGCACGCCGTCGGCCTCACCGAGGTAGATCGCGCCCTCGGGCAGGCCAGTCCGCTCCTCCCACAGCAGCCGCGGCCGGTCCCCGTCCTCCTCGACCGGGACGGTGCGCCGCTCGTCGACCGTGAGCACCCGCACCGGGCGGCCGCCGGTCGGGTCGGGCAGCGACCGGGCCAGGTGGCTGCGGTCGTGCGCGGAGCGGGACAGCACCGGGACCGCGCCGGCCGGCGAGGGACTGCTCTCCGGCCACGAGACGCCGTCGCCGGACGGCGGCGGGTTGTCCGCCGGGGTGCTGCCGCCGTCGGGGACGCTCATGCCGGGTCCGCCGACGGGACGACCTCGACCGGGCCGAACGCGCGCAGCGGGTCGGCGACCCGGTCGGCGTCGCCCACGACGACGGCGGTGAGCCCGCTGGGCTGCAGGAACCGGCGGGCGGCCTCCTGGACCTCCTCGACGGTGACCCGGGCCAGCGCCTGCTGGTGCTCGGCCAGCCACTGCGGCGGCAGGCCCGAGCCCGCGAGCGCCGACAGCGTGCTGGCCAGTCCGGCGTGGGTGGCGGTGGACAGCGCCATGCTGCCGAGCACGTAGCGCCGGGCGGCGTCGAGCTCCTCGCCGGTGACCGGCGTGAGCGCCATGCGGCCGAGCTCGTACCAGGTCTCGAGGAACGCCGGCCCGGTGACCTCGGTGGCGACGTCGGCCTCGACGAGGAACGAGGAGGCGGCGGCGAGGTGGTCGACCGAGCTGCGCGGGCTGTAGGTGTAGCCGCGCCGCTCGCGGATGTTCTCCACCAGCCGGGAGGAGAAGTAGCCGCCGTAGACCATGTTGGCCAGCCGGACCGCGGGCAGGTCGGGGTCGGTGCGGCCGGGCGCGGGACCACCCAGCCGCAGGTTGGACTGCACCGCCCCGGGCCGGTCGACCACCTGGAGCGCGCCGGGCGGCTGCTGCGGCACCGGCGGGGCGGCGACCGCCGTCCCCTCGCCGGTCCAGCCGGCCAGGGCGGAACCGGCGGCATCGACGGCGGCGGCCGGATCGAGGTCGCCGACCAGCACCAGGGTGCTGCCGGCGGGCAGCACACGTTCGCGGTGCAGCTTGCGCAGCGCCTGGCTGCGGACCGCGATGACCACCTCGGTGGCGGGCAGCTGCTCGGCGTACGGGTGGGCGCCGTAGCGGCGGGCGGCCAGCGCGGTGCGGGCGATGATGCCGGGCTGGGAGCGCGCGATGGAGATCCGCTCGGCGACCCGCGCCCGCTCGGCCTCCACCTGGTCGGCCGGGTAGCCGGCGTCGGTGAGCACCTCGGCCAGCACGCCGAGCACGGGTGCGAGCCCCTCCGCGAGCAGCGTGGTGGCGAACAGCAGCCGGTCGGGGTCGGTGGAGACCGACAGCTCCCCGCCGTGGGTCTGCAGCGCCTCGGCGATGCCGGTGGCGTCGCGCGCGCCGGTGCCGAGGAGCACGGCGCCGGAGAGCACCGAGGCGCGGGCGGTGTGCTGCGCGGCGGCGCGCGCGGTCGCGGCGGCGAAGGGCACCCGCAGCCGCAGCTCGACCAGCGGGACGCCGGGCCGCGGGACGACGACCAGCCGGAGCCCGTTGGGCAGCGTCTCCTCGGTGACGGCCAGCTCGGGCTGGGGCCGCGGCTCGCCCAGCGGCGGGATCAGCACGGGCGCGGTCACCGACGTCCCCCCGTGGCGCGCAGCTCGAGGACCGCGACGGTGCCGGGATCCAGGCCCCGGGCGGCGGCCTGCACCTGCTCGGGGCTCACCGCGGCGAGCCGGGCGGCGAGCTCGCCGGCCAGCTCGGCGCGGCCGTGGATGAGCTCGGCGTTGGCGAAGGCCAGCGTGCGGCCGAGCACCGAGTCGGCCTGGCGCAGCAGCTGGGCCTCGGTGCGGGCCTGCACGCGGGCGAGCTCGTCGGCGCCGACGCCGTCCTGGGCGATCCGGCCGACCTCCTCGTGGACCGCGGTGACCACCTTCTCCGTCGGGACCGACGCCGGGTGGTGCACCTGCGTGGTGAGCAGCGTGGCGTCGCGGACGTCGAACGGGTCGCCGAACAGGCCCACGTAGCTGCTCTGCGCGACGGCGAGCTGGTCGTCGTGCACCAGCCGGCGCTCCAGGCGGGAGGCGTCGCCCTCGCTGAGCAGCTCGGCGAGCAGCACCGTGCCGAGGTAGGTGTCGAGGTCGCCGACCGGGTCGGGCACCCGCCAGCCGAGGGCGACCGCCGGTGCGGGGGCGAGCCGGTCCTCGACCACGTCAGAGCGGACGGTGGTCGGCGAGGGCTCGCCGGTGGGCGGCGTCGGCGGGACCTCGCGGGCGGCGACGGGCTCGAACCAGCGGCGCACCAGCTGCTCGGTCTCCGCCACGTCCAGGTCGCCGCCGAGGCACAGGACGGCGTTGCCCGGCGCGTAGTAGCGGTGGAAGAAGTCCGCGGCGTCGTCGACGGTCGAGGACTCCAGGTCGACGAAGGAGCCGTAGCCGTCGTGGGTGTTGGCGAAGCTCTCGAAGGCGATCCCGGGCAGCTGCAGCCACGGGAAGGCGCCGTAGGGACGGTTGAGCACGTTGACCCGGATCTCCTCCTTCACCACGTCGATCTGGTTGCGGAGGTTCTCCTCGGTGATGGCCGGCGCCGCCATGCGGTCGGCTTCGAGGAACAGCGCCCGTTCGAGGGCCTCGGCGGGGAGGGCCTCGTAGTAGTTCGTGTAGTCCTGGTGGGTCGAGCCGTTGAAGGTGCCGCCCGCGGCCTGGACCAGCCGGGCGTGCTCCATCTTCGGGACGTTGGCCGAGCCCTGGAACATCAGGTGCTCGAAGAGGTGGGCGAACCCGGTGCGGCCCTGGGGCTCGTTGCGCATCCCGACGTCGTAGGAGACGGTCACGGCGACCACCGGGACGCTGCGGTCGGGCGCCAGGACGACGCGCAGCCCGTTCTCGAGTCGGAAGCGCTCCACCGGGTGCCGGAGGGTGAGGTCGGCACCGGCTGCAGTCACGTGCCCGACACTAACCGCGCCCCGTCGGCCCCGCCCCGGGCGGCCGGGAGACGATCATGGTGCTGCGGTGGCGACCCGCGGGCCCGTCGCCGACTCCCACGCCGTCGCACCCGCTCCCGCGCCGTTGCACCCGCGCGAACGCGAGGGCAACCGCGCGAGAGTCACGGTGGAGGGCGGGGGACGGCACGTGACCGCGGTGTCGTGCCCGAGTGGGGGCGGGAGGCTCCTGCGAGGGGTGCGACGACCGGGCTCAGCTCAGGCGGGGGACGGCACGTGACCGCGGCGCGGTCCGGAGGACCGCGGTGTCACAGCACCTCGACGCCGTCGACGACGCGGTCGATGACCCCGTACAGCTCCGCGTGGGTGTTGGGGATGGAGAGGTAGAGCAGCGCCGGGGCGGACCGCCCGACGTCGACGAGCAGCAGCGCGGCCCGCTCCCCCGTCGCCTCGTAGCCCTGGGCGTCCCAGGTGAGGTCGAACTCGAGCAGGTGCGCGGGGGCGCCGTCGACGGTGCGGGGCTCGTCGCGCACCACCTCCTGCTCGTTGGGGAGCGGGTAGTGGTTGAGCCGCACGCTGTCGGCGACCTGGGCGAGGGTCGGCTGCAGGCTGCCCGCACCGGCCTGGGTGAACATCGGCGACAGCGGCCCGGAGGTGCACTGGGCGATGAACGGCCCGCCGTCGGGCGTGATCTCCTGGGTGACCAGGTACTGCCCGGCCACCGAGGTGGTCTCGGGGACGTCCCGCAGGTCGTACTCGAGCCACCCCTGGCCGAGGTAGGGGTAGGCGATGCCGGCGGCCTCGTCGACGATCCGGATCGTGCCGGGCGGGAAGGCCGACTCGCTGGGCGGCGGCAGCGCGGCCGGGCCCGCGTCGTCGTCGGGACCGCTGGGCCGGCCGACGAGGAGACCGATGAGGACGACGAGCACCAGCCCGAGGACCGACAGCCCCACCACCCATCCGGTGCGCCGCGGCGGCCGTCCGGGGTCCGGCGGCGGGGTCTGCGCGGGCGCCTCGAGCGCCGCGGTCGGCTGTGCGGGCGGCGGCACGGCCGGCTGCGCGGGCGGCGCCTGCACGGCCACCCCGGGCCCGACGGGGGTGGTGACGTCGGACCAGCCCGCGCCGTTCCACCAGCGCACCATCCCGGGGGTGCCGTCCGGGTCGGGGTACCACCCCGGCGGCGCGCTCGACGTACCGGTCACGGCGCCACCCTAGGTGCGCCGGCGGGCGGGTCAGGTCAGCGCCGGTCGGCGTCGTCGTCCCACCACGACACCAGTTCCCGCAACCCGTCGGTCCCGCCGCCGCGCACCTCGGCGACGGCGAGGGTGCCCGTGTCGTCCCAGGTCCAGCGCAGCTGCGCGTCGCCCTGCGCGTCGAGGGAGCAGGCCAGCCGGCCGACCGCCCGGTCGTCGGAGTCGCGCAGCAACAGCCAGCCCTGCGGGTCCTCCTCGCGGCCGCACTCGTACTCGCTGCCGAGCTCGCGCAGCCCCTCGGCCTCGACGTGGGCGGCGAGCGCCGTGACCGCGCCGTCTCCGGCGTGGAGGGTGTGGGTGGTCGCCGGGGCGCCGTTCTCGTCGGGGTCCCCGGCGGGGCAGTCGAGCCGGGCCAGCGCCGTGCCCTCGCCGGGTGCGGCGGTGCAGTCGGCGGGGTCGACCTCCTCGGGCAGGGCCATGGCCAGCAGCCGCTCGGCGACGCCGGAGACGTCGGCGGCGGCCCCGTCGGCCCGGCGGTCGGCGGCGACGAGCAGCCCGGCGAGCACCAGCGCCGCGACCGTCGCGGCGGCGGCCAGCACCCAGGGCAGCCAGCGGCGTCGGTGCCGGGGCCCGCCGGCGGGCGGGGCGCCGACGAGGGTCGGCGCGGTAGGCACCGGGGCGGCGGCCGGCACGACCCGGGTGGGAGGGCGACCGCCGTCGCTCGGCAGGGGTCCGACGGCGGTCGCGGCGTCGTCCGGGGACGGCACCGAGACGCCGCTGCCGGTCAGCGCCGCCCGCGCGGCGTCGGCGAGGTCGCCGGCCCGCTGCCAGCGCCGGTCGGGGTCCTTGGCCAGGCCGCGCAGCACGGCGTCGTCGAGGGCAGCGGGCAGCCCCGGCCGCAGGGACGACGGCGCCGGCGGGGGCTCGTGCAGGTGCGCGGCCATCATCCGCGCCGGGTCGCCCGGCGGGAACGGGCGGCGGCCGGTCAGCAGCTCGAACAGCAGGCAGGCCAGCGAGTAGACGTCGGCGCGGGCGTCCGGCGGCGTCGGACCGAACCGCTCGGGCGCCATGTACTCGGCGCTGCCGACCGCGGTGCCGACGGCGGTCAGCGCCGGGCCGGGCCCGTCGGCGGCGCCGCGCGCGACGCCGAAGTCGGCGAGGTAGGCGAAGTCCTCGCCGGCGGCCGAGGTGGCCAGGTCGCGCCCGTCGGCGCGGCCGACCAGCAGCACGTTGGAGGGCTTGACGTCCCGGTGTACCAGGCCCCCGGCGTGCGCGGCGTCGAGCGCGCGGGCGACCTGGCCGACCAGGTCGACGGCGCGGACGGGGTCCATCGGGCCGGTGCGCCGCAGCAGCGAGTCGAGGTCCTCGCCGTCCACCAGGCGCATGTCGAGGAACAGCTGCCCGTCGATCTCCCCGTACCGGTGGATGGGGATGACGTGCGGCTCGGTGAGCCGGGCGGCGGTGCGGGCCTCGCGCCGGAAGCGGTCGCGGTACCCCTCGTGCTGGGCCCACTGCGGGTGCAGCACCTTCAGGGCGACGTCCCGTTCGTGCACGTCGTCGTGCGCCCGCAGCACCTGCCCCATGCCGCCGCGGCCGAGGACGCCGAGGATTCGGTACGGGCCGAACCGCCTCCCGGCCGGCGACCCGGTCACCGGAGGGGCAGCGGCACGCTCGCGAGCTCCCGCCAGAGGTGTGCGACCGCCTCGGCGCCCCGGTACAGCATCGGCAGCAGCACCCGCTCGTTCGGCGAGTGGATGCGGTCGGTCGGCAGCCCGGCGCCGAGGAAGACCAGGGGCGCCCCCAGCACGTCGACCAGGTCGGCCTCCGGACCGCTGCCGCCCTCGCGGGTGAACAGGACGTCGGCGGGGTCGCGGTCGTTGGCCTGGCCGATGGCGGCCAGCAGGGCGGCCATCGCCGGGGAGTCGAGGTCGCTGGCGCACGGCGAGACGCCACCGGCGGGCACGTGCACGTCGGCCTGGATGCCCGCGGGCAGGTTGGCCGCCACCCAGCCGCGCACCTGGTCGGCGAGGTCGGCGGGCCGCTGGTCGGCGACGAGCCGAAAGGTGATCTTGGCGTGCGCCTCGGCCGGGATGATCGTCTTGTGGCCGGGGCCGGTGTACCCGCCCCACATGCCGTTGACCTCGGCGGTCGGGCGGGCGCCGATCCGCTCCAGGGTGCTGTAACCCTCCTCCCCGGTGGCCAGGCGGGAGGCGGCCGGGCCGGCCAGCCACGCGGCCTCGTCGAAGGGCACCCGGGCCATGAGCGCGCGCTCCCGGTCGGTGAGCTGCCGCACCCGGTCGTAGAAGCCGGGCAGGGTGACCCGCCCGTGCTCGTCGTGCAGGCTCGCCAGCAGGGTCGCCATCGCGTGCAGCGGGTTGGGGACGCCGCCGCCGAAGGAGCCCGAGTGCAGGTCGACGGCCGGCCCGCGCAGGGTGATCTCGGCGTCGGCCAGCCCGCGCATGGCGACCACGGCGCTGGGCACGTCCGGGGCGGCCATCCCGGTGTCGCTGACGACGACGACGTCGCAGCGCAACCGGTCGGCCCGCTCGCGCAGCAGCGCGGCGAAGTGCGGCGACCCGGACTCCTCCTCGCCCTCGACGAGGACCTTCACGATGACCGCGGGGGTGTCGCGGCCGGTGGCGGCCAGATGTGCGCGCATCCCGAGCAGGTGCATCGCGACGTTGCCCTTGTCGTCGATGGCGCCGCGCGCGTGCAGCTCGGGGCCGTCGGCGCCCTCGACGCGGGCCGGCTCGAACGGCGGGTGCTCCCACAGCTCCAGCGGGTCGACCGGCTGCACGTCGTGGTGGCCGTAGACGAGGGCCACCGGCGCACCGTCGTCCGCCGAGGACCACTCGGCGTAGACCGCGGGCGCCCCGGCGGTCTCCCAGACCTCGACGACGGGGAAGCCGGTGCGGCGCAGCGCGGCGGCCAGCCACTCGGCGCTCGCGGCGACGTCGGGGGCGTGCGCGGGGTCGGCGGAGATCGACGGGATCCGCAACCACGCGTCGAGGTCGGCGTGCAGGTCGTCGAGGTGCGCGCTGACGAAGTCGCGTTCCGGGCTGCTCACGACTGCCGACGGTAGCGTCGCGGGCATGGCGGGACAGCTGCTGAGGGTGGACGTCGGCGACCTCACGTTCGACGTCCGGGCCGACGGGCCCGACGACGGCCGCCCGGTGCTGCTGCTCCACGGTTTCCCGGAGACGTCGGCGTCGTGGGCCGCCGTGACGCCCCGGCTGACCGAGGCGGGGCTGCGCAGCTACGCCGTCGACCAGCTCGGCTACTCCCCCGGCGCCCGGCCGCTCGACGTCGACTCCTACGCCCTGACCAACCTCGCGCAGGTCACGGCCGACCTGATGACGGCGATGGACGTGCCGGTGGCCGACGTCGTCGGGCACGACTGGGGCGCCAACGTCGCCTGGACGCTGGCCGCGTGGCACGAGGACCGGGTGCGCTCGCTGACCGCCGTCTCGGTGCCGCACCCCACGGCGTTCACCACGGCCTTCCGCTCCGACCCCGAGCAGATGGAGCGCTCGGCCTACATCCGGCTGTTCTGGCAGCCGGGCAAGGCCGAGGAGGTGCTGCTGGCCGACGACGCCCGGCGGCTGCGGCGGATGTTCGGGGACGCCGTCCCGGCCGAGGCCGTCGACGAGTACGTGGCCGTGCTGTCGGCGCCGGGCGCGCTGACCGCGGCGCTCAACTGGTACCGCGCGATGAGCTCGGCCACCCCGGTCGACGACGTGACCGTGCCGACTACCTACGTCTGGAGCGACGGCGACGTCGCGATCGGCCGGCGGGCCGCGGAGGGCTGCGCCGAGCACGTCGCCGGCGACTATCGCTTCGTCGAGCTGGCGGGGGTCTCGCACTGGGTGCCCGAGCAGGCCCCGGAACAGCTGGCCGTGGCGATCCTGGACCGCATCGCCTCGACCTGAGAGAGGACCCCGTCCTCCTCGAGAAGGACCCCGTCCTCCTCACCGCTCGCAGGCTCGCGGCGAGCCTCTGGACGGGGCCGGTCGGCTCGCGGCGAGCCTCTGGACGGGGCCGGTCGGCTCGCGGCGAGCCTCTGGACGGGGCCGGTCAGGCTCGGGGCGAGCCTCGGGACGGGGCCGCACCGCGCGGGTCAGTACCCCTCCGGCTCCCCTTCAGTGGTTCCGGTGACCAGCGCCAGCAGGCCGGCCTCGTCGAGCAGGTCGACCGGGCGCACGGTGACGGCGGCCGCGACGTGGTGGAACCCGGCGCTGACCCGCTCGACCGGGACGCCGGTCAGCCGTGACCAGCCCAGCCGGTAGGCGGCCAGCTGCACCGCCGCGGCCGCGAGCTCCGCGCCCGACGGCGGGGGGCCGGTCTTCCAATCGACCACCTCGAAGCCGCCACTCCCGTCGTCGAAGATCGCGTCGATGCGGCCGCGCAGGGTGAGCGGGCCCAGGGGCGTCTCGAACGGCACCTCCACCTCGACCGGCTGCCGGTCGGCCCACGGGCCGGCGAGGAACGCCTCCTGCAGCGCGGCGAGCGCGCCGTCGGGGGCGGCGGACTCGTCGCCGGAGCCGGGCAGCTCGTCGAGGTCGAGCAACCGGGCGGCGCCGAAGCGCTCCTCCAGCCAGGCGTGGAAGGCGGTGCCGCGACGGGCCAGCGGCGCAGGCGCGGCGGGCATCGGCCGGCGCAGCCGCCGGGCCAGCTCGGCCGGGTCGCGGCGCAGCGCGACCAGCTCGGACACCGACAGGTGGCTGGGCAGCGGCACCTCGACGGTCGGGCGGGCGGTGCGCCGCCGTTCGCGCAGGAGCAGGTCGGCGTCGCGCACCCACCGCTCCACCTCGGGGTCGGCGCTGCCGAGGGCGGCGTCCGGGTCCAGCGGGTGCGGGGCGGCGCCGGCCACCAGCTCGGCCGCGGCGGTGAGCGCCCGGCGGCGCGGCGGGGAGAGCGGGTCAGCGGGCCAGACGCCGACCGGCCACTCGTCGAGCGCCGGGTTGGTGGCGCCCTCATCGGGTCGCTCGGTCCACGCGACGACGACGCCGGCGCCGGCGGTGCACGCGCGGCGGACCGTGTCGAGCAGCACCGACGGGCCGTTCGGCTTCACGCCCTCGCGCCACCAGCTGCCCGAGCACACCAGCAGGTGCTTGGCGCGGGTCACGACGACGTAGCCGAGCCGGATCTCCTCGGCCTCGCCGAAGCGCTTCCACTCCTCGACGTAGTCCTCGAGCGCGGCGCGCACCGCGGCCTGGTCGCCGGAGCCGGGCACCGGCAGCCGCAGCTGCGGCAGCTCCTCGCGGTCGGTGGTGCGCAGGTCGACCGGGACCGCGCCCGGGTCCTTGACCCAGGAGTCGCTGGTGTCGGTGCGGGAAGGGAACTGGTCGGCGGTCATGCCCGGCACGGCGACGACGTCCCACTCGAGGCCCTTGGCCGAGTGGCCGGTGAGCAGCTGGATCGACTCGGGGTCGACCGCGACCTCGCCGGGCTCGAGGCCGCGCTCGCGCTCCTCGGCGTCGCCGAGGTAGCCGAGGAAGGCCGGCAGCGAGGGCAGCTCGGCCAGCTCGGTGAACTCGGCGGCGACCGCGTGCAGCGCGTCGAGGTGCGCCCGCGCCGAGCCGGGACTGACGCCCGGCGCGCTGGCCAGCTCGGTCTCCAGGCCCAGCACCCGGGCGACGTCGTCGACCAGGTCGGGCAGCGACTCCCCCAGCCGGCCGCGCAGGTGGGCCAGCTCCGCAGCCAGCCGGCGCAGCCGCCGGTACGCGGCGGGCGAGTAGGCGGCGGGGTCCCCGAGGTCGTCGAGCGCCTCGACGATGCTGCCGCGCTCGGACGGGCGAGGGTCGTCACCGTCCTCGCGATCCGGCTTCCGGGAGTGCACCAGCGCGCGGGCCCGGGCCTCCAGCGCGGCGAGGTCGCGCGGGCCGATCCGCCAGCGGGCGCCGGTCAGCAGCCGGCCCATCGCGTCGCCGGCGCTGGGGTCGACCAGGACGGTCAGCGTCGCGACGACGTCCGAGACCTCGGGCACCTCCAGGAGCCCGCCCAGGCCGACGACCGTCACCGGCAGGCCCCGGGCGCGCAGCGCGGCGGCGATGCCGGGCAGCTGCTTGCGGGTGCGCACCAGCACCGCCGTCGTCGGGGGCCGGCCGTCGGCGCGCGCCGGCAGCGCGGGGTCCGCGCCGCGCCAGCAGGCGGCCAGCCGGTCGGCGAGCGCCTCGGTCTCCTCCGCCACGGTGGTGTAGAGGCCGGCGGTGACCAGCCCGTGCCCGGCGGTGGGAGCCGGGGCGAGGTCGGGCAGCGGCACGTCGGGCGCCGGCAGCAGCCCCGCGACGGCGTTGGCGACGGCGAGCACCGCGCCGTCGTTCCGCCAGCTGGTGGCCAGGGTGAGCCGCTGGGCGTCCGTCCCGCGGACGCCGGGGAAGGTGCGGGCGAAGCGCTCGATCGTGCCGGCCGACGCGCCACGCCAGCCGTAGATCGACTGCCGGGGGTCCCCGACGGCGAGCACCGCGTGCCCGGAGGTGCGGCCGAACAGCGCCTCGAGCATCCGCAGCTGTCCGACGCTGGTGTCCTGGTACTCGTCGAGCAGCACGATCCGCCAGCGGGCCCGCTCGCGGCGACCCACCTCGGGCGCGGAGACGGCGACCCGCGCGGCCAGCGCCACCTGGTCGGAGTGGTCGATCGCCCCGGCCGCCCGCTTGCGCGCCTCGAACGCCTCGACCAGCGGCAGCAGCGCCACGCGGGCGCGCTGGCGGGCCAGCATGTCGAGCACCGGCTTGTAGGGGCCCCGCTTGCCCTTCGCATCGGGGTAGCCGGCGACCCGCCGCTCCAGCTGCGCGGTCCAGGCGCGCAGCCGGTCGGCGGGGATGTCGTGCTCGCCCAGCTCGCCGGCCAGCGCCAGCACGTCCTCGACGGTGGTCAGCGGCGTGAGCTGGACGTCGTCCATGTCGCCGGTCCAGCCGGACACGACGGACGCCGCCTGCCCCCAGCACATCGCCGGGCCGAGCACCCCGGCGCCGGGCTCGACGCCGATCCGGAGCCCGTGCTCGCTGACCAGCGACGCCGCGTAGCCGTGGTAGGTCGACACCGTCGGCATCGCGACGGCCAGCCGCTCCCGGAGCTCCGGGTCGGTCTCCGGGTGCCGGGACAGCGCGCCCAGCCGGATCCGGATGCGCTCGTTGAGCTCGCTGGCCGCCTTGCGCGTGAACGTCAGCCCGAGGATCGCGTCGGGGCCTACCAGCTCGTTGGCCACCAGCCAGCAGACGCGGGCGGCCATCGTCTCGGTCTTGCCCGACCCGGCACCGGCGACGACGACCAGCGGCCGGTCGGCCGGCGCCGACACCACCCGCGCCTGCTCGTCCGAGGGCGCGTAGGTCAGGCCGCAGCGCGCGGCGACCTCGGCGGGGGTGAGCGTCCGGCGCTCCCGCACCGGCTCGGGGGCAGCACCGAACAGGGCGTCGTCGAAGGAGAGCTGCGCCTCCGCGGTGGGCGTCCGCCGACTCACGCGTCCTCCTCGCTGGCGCTCGTCGGCCGCGTTCGCCGGACTGCTGTGCCCATGCGTGGGCTCGCGAGCTCGCTCACGACGTGACCTGCCGGCCGCGCTCGTGCAGCGGGCAGCTGCGCCGGGCCGGGCACCGGGAGCAGTGGCTGCCGGTGCGCACCTCGAAGGTGGCCGCGCCCATGCCGTCGCCGACCTGCGCCACCAGCTCCCCGGCCCAGGTCTCGGTCACCGGGACTTCGGCGGGCAACGGGTCCTGCGCCTGCTCCTTGGCCCTCGTCCCGGAGCCGACCTGCAACAGCGCCGCCCCGCCGGGCGCGTCGCCGTGCGCGCCGAACGCGCCGGCCGCGACGGCCACCTGGTAGGCGGCCAGCTGCCCGTGGGTGTCGATGTCGCGGGCGGCGGTGCGGCCGGTCTTGAGGTCGACGACGACCAGCCGGCCGTCCCCGTCGCGCTCGAGCCGGTCGACCTGGCCGCGGATGCGCGCCCGGCCGACGGTGACGTCGAAGTCGGTCTCGGCGCCCACCAGCTCGCGGACGTTGCCGACGTGCCAGCGCAGGAACCGGTCGAGCATGTCCCGGGCGGCGGTCCGCTGCCGCTGGTCGGCCCAGCCGGGACCGAGGTCGAGCTGGTCGAGCTCCTCGGCCAGCGCGGCCGGCGCCTCGGCGGCGGGCAGCCCCTCGGCCACCTTCTGGGCGACGGCGTGCACCGCCGAGCCGACGGTGCGGGTGGCGTCGGGCGAGGCCTCGGCGCCGACCGCGCCGAGCACCCACTTCAGCGGACAGCGCTGGAAGGTCTCGATCGCCGACGGGCGCACCCGCACCGGCTCGCCGTCGGGCACCAGCGGGGCGTCGTCGGACAGCGGCGCCAGCCCCCACCAGTCGGCCGGGGAGGCGCCGGGCACGTCCTCGTCGGCCAGCCGGCGCAGCACCGCGGCGGCGGCCGACCGGCGGGCCGGCTCGGTCTGCGGGTCGCTGACCGCCCGCCGCAGCTCGGCGACCAGCGCGGGCAGCGTGAGCGAGCGCGGCAGCGGAGTCAGCGGTCGGCCGTCGTCGGGCGGGGCGACGACGAGGTCGAGGAATCGGGAGGCGGTCGCGCCGGCGTCCGGACCGTCCAGGGCACCCTCGACGGCGGTGACCACCAGCCGGCGGCGGGCGCGGGTGCAGGCGACGTAGAACAGCCGCCGCTCCTCGGCCAGCATGTGCACGCGCCGGTCGATCACGGCGCCGTCGATGCCCGCCACCCGCTCCACCAGCAGCTCGGTGCCCAGCAGCGTGCCGCGGTCGCGGAGGTCGGGCCAGATGCCGTCCTGCACGCCGGCCACGCAGACGACGTCCCACTCCAGGCCCTTGGACGCGTGCGCGGTGAGCAGCCGGACGGCGTCGGCCGCCGACTCCCGGCCCGCGCCGGCGACCCCGGGCAGCTGCTGGGCCGACAGGTGCTCGACGAAGGCGCCCACGGTCGCCGAGGGCAGCCGGTCGACGAAGCCCGCCGCGGCGTCGAACAGCGCAACGACGGCGTCGAGGTCGCGGTCGGCGACCGCCCCGGCCGCTCCACCGGCGGCGCTGGCCCGCGCCCACCGGCCGGCCAGCCCGCTGCGCTGCCAGATCGCCCAGAGCACGTCCTCGGCGGAGCCGTCGCGGGCCAGTGCCACCCGGCCGGCGGCCAGCACGTCGGCGACCCGACGGGCGGGACGGGCGACGGCCTCGGGCAGCTCCACCAGCAGCGCCTCGTCGGTGAGCGCGGTGGCCAGCGGCGCGCCCCGCTCGTCGGCGTCGACCCCGCGCCGGGCCTGCGCGATCCGCACCGCGCGGCGCAGGCGGCGCAGGTCCAGCACCGTCGCGCCGCCCAGCGGGGAGGTCAGCAGCGCCTCGGCGCCGATCTCGTCGAGGGCGAGCGCGCCCGGCTCGACGCCCGGCTGCGGCAGCAGGGCGGTGAGCGCGGCGAGCAGCGGTGCGACGGCCGGCTGGGCGGCCAGCGGCAGGTCGTCGGTGCCGACCTCGACGGGGACGCCGGCCGAGGTCAGCGCCCGCCGCAGCGGCCCGACGGCGAGCGCCGTGCGGACGACGACGGCCATCTCCGACCACGGGACGCCGTCGACCAGGTGTGCGCGGCGCAGGGTGTCGGCGACGTAGGCGGCCTCGACCGACGCCGCGCCGAAGACGTGCACCTCCGCGGCACCCTCCGCGGCACCCTCGACCGCGGCCAGCCGGCGGTGCTCCCACGGGCCGGGCAGCGCCTCGGCGACCCGCCGGCTGACCGCCAGCAGCGCCGGGCCCGAGCGCCGGCAGACGCCCAGCGACAGCCGCGGTGCGGGCCGGCCGGTGGCGGTGCGGAACCGCTCCGGGAACTCGACGATGCCGCGCGGCTCGGCACCACGGAAGGCGTAGATGGCCTGGTCGGGGTCGCCGACGACGACCAGGTCGCCCCCACCACCGGCGAGCAGCTGCAGCAGTTCCACCTGTGCCGGGTCGGTGTCCTGGTACTCGTCGACGAACAGCCAGCGGGCCCGCTCGCGCTCCGCGCGCAGCAGTGCCGGGTCGTCCTCGAGCTCGGCGATCGCGGCCCGGACCAGCTCGGCGGGGTCGTAGCCCGACGCGTCACCGCCACCGGCGGTGGAGAAGGCGGTGACCGCCTCGTACTGCTCCTGGAAGGCCGCGGCGTGCAGCCACGCCTCGGTGCCGGTCTCGCGGCTCCAGGCGGCCAGCACCTCGGGGCCGACGCCGCGCTCGGTGGCCCGCAGCAGCAGGTCGCGCAGCTCGCCGCGGAACCCGGCGGTGGTCAGCGCCGGCAGCAGCGACTCCGGCCAGCGCACCGCACCCTCCCCGGCCAGGTCACCGCGGAGCAGCTCGGCGACGACAGCGTCCTGCTCGGCGGCGGTGAGCAGCCGCGGGGGCGCCTCCCCGCGCAGCAGCGCCGCGCGTCGCAGCACGCCGTAGGCGTAGGAGTGGAAGGTGCGGGCCAGCGGCTCCCGGATGGTGCGCGCCACTCGCGCGGTGACGCGGTCGCGCAGCTCCGCGGCGGCCCGGCGGCTGAAGGTCAGGACGAGGATCTGCTCGGGGTCGACGCCGCGGTCGATCCGCGCGGCGACCGCCTCGACGATGGTCGTCGTCTTGCCCGTGCCGGGGCCGGCCAGCACCAGCAGCGGCCCGCCCGGGTGGTCGACGACGGCCTGCTGGGTGGGGTCGAGCCGGGGTCTGCGCACCGGCGCGACGGCCGGCTGCACGAGGCGGTAGACCGGCGTCGACTCGTCCCCCCGCAGTGCCACCCCCCGATGACACCACGAGCGGCCGACGATCCCGGGAGGGACGGGCTCCCCCGGCGCGGCAGTGCCCCCTCGGGGGTCGGTGCCGTCATCGCCGTCCACAGCCTCTCGATCGGCGTGGAACACCGGGACGGCGTTGTGCGCGTCCGCGGCCTACTGCGTACGCGCGTCGTGCCAAGGGCCAGCATCGAGGGGATCACGGGCCTTCCCGCTCTTCGTTGGCGCGACGGTGAGGGCGGGAGAGGGTGGATCCCGATCATGTTCCTGGGCGACAGCCCGCGTGCCACCAGCCACCTCCGACGGCACGACGCTGCGGAGCTGGACCGCCTGCGCAGGTGGATCCTTCGGCCACGTGCCTGACGCTGCCCTCCGTCCCACGGCGGCCCACCACGGGACACCGAGGGCTTCGCTCCACAGGTCCCTCGTGCGTCGTCCCGACCGACCCCTCACGGTCGTGGACGAGATCGTCCGAGCTGGCCGGCATCGACCGGCAGGGGGTAGATGGGCCGCCCCCTCCTGTCACGAGGAGCTCGGCGTGCACGACCATCAACTGCGTCTCGCACTGTTCCTCGGTCGCTGCCGAACGACCCTCCACGACGGGACTACGCGATCCACGTCGACAGCTGGCTGTGGAGTCGCACGATCCGCTCAGTCCGGCGGAACAGGATCGGTCGACGGGGAGCGGACGTCAGCGCGGTACCTCGCGACCAATGGCCGCCAGTCACCTGGGAACGGGCGGCCCAGGTGTCCTCGAGGCGGCGCACTGAGGGGCCAGTGGGTTCAGCGCCGCAGACAGCGGCACGCCCGTGACCGATCTGTTGACCCGGGGCCGCCTCGAGGGCTGCCGCCACATCGAGAAGCGGGATGACCAGCCGGCCGGGCGGCAGGCGCTTCGGCCTGTAGGCGTGGCCGAGCGGTCCACGCAGGGTTGACGCGCGGAGGATTGCGCGCCGAAGATCGAGCGTCCCGAGTGCCCTCACGTCCCTGGACGGTGCCGGTGCCGATCGAGCGTGATCCTGTGGGACTGGGCGGCTGTGATCCTCCCCCATGACGAGGCCGGCAGTGGGCCGGCCGTCGTACTGATCCACGCCGGTATCGCCGACCGCACGATGTGGTCGGAGTACGTGGAGCGCCTGGCCGACGCCGGCTACCGGGCGGTGGCCGTGGATCTCCCCGGCTTCGGCGAGGCGCGGGTCGCATCCGGCGAGCAGGCTCCGTGGGCGGATGTCCTGCGCACGATGGACGGGCTGGCCATCGTGCGTGCCGCGCTCGTCGGCAGTTCCTTCGGGGGCGCGGTGGCGCTCCGGGCGGCGTTGGTTGCGCCCGACCGGGTGTCGGCGCTCGCGCTCATCTCGGCTCCACCGCCCGCGCTGGAGCCTTCTCCCGAGCTGAAGGCCGCCTGGGAAGCGGAGGAAGCGGCACTGCAGCGCGGAGACATCGAGGCCGCCGTCGAGGCCGTCGTCCACGCGTGGACACTGCCCGACGCGTCGCCGGAGCTGCGTGAGCGGGTGGCCGCGATGCAGCGGCGTGCGTTCGCGCTGCAGGCCGAGGCCCCGCCGACGACGGAGGCCCCCGACCCCGTCGAGCAGCGCCCCGACGCCCTCGCCCGGCTGAGCGTCCCCACGCTCGTGGCGGCGGGCGAGCTGGACAAGCGCGACTTCCGCCAAGGAGCGGAGGCGATGGCCCGAGCACTGCCCCGTGCGCGCCACGCCGTCATCGAAGGCGCCGGTCACCTGCCGCCGCTCGAGACGCCGGAGACCTTCTGGGAGCTGATGCTGGCCTGCTTGTGACGGTCTCCCTCGAGCCTGCGGCCAGCAACGTGGCGATCACCAGGTGACGCCACGCTGCGCCAGGGCCGCCTCCATCTCCAGACGCTGCACCCCGTCGAACGGGGGGCGCCCCGACCATGGGATCTCGAGGGCCGTGAGGCACGCGCACAGGGTGTCGTCGTAGGCCAGGCTCACGCTGTGCAGTCGCGCTGCGCGGCACGGCAGATCGGAGTGCTCGATTCGGCAGTAGTCGCGCTCGAGCCGACGCAGATCGTCCACGAGTCGGTCGATCTCCGGGCTCGGGGATTCGGCGCCTGATCGGGTGGCGCCATTTCCGCGGGTCCACCACTCGAGCGCCTTGGCCATGGCGATGAAGGATCCGGCAGGCGCGAACGTGAGGACGGCGTAGAGGAGGAGGTTCATCGGTCAGGCACCTCCCAGGATGTGTCCTGTACCGAGACAGAGCGCGTCCCAGCTCCGGGAGATACGGCCCACGGCGAGGACACCGGGTCGGGATCGTGGGTTCCTGTGGCTGCAGCGCAGCGCGCGTTCGGCCGGGACTCGGAGCACCGACCGTGCTGGAGACCATGCTGGACGGCCGGCGATCTCACCGGGTCCTCGCACGACCGGCTGCGCCGGGACGCGTCGACGTCGGCGGACGCGCCCCGTGCACCTGTCCCTGCGGCCGCCCCTGAGGTGAGCCGGCGGTGGTGCGCTCAGGCGGCCCGCTGGGGGGCACGGTCGGTCCAGGGACGTCGCCGGAAGCGCCTCCAGGGCGCCGGGTGCCACGAGAGCACCGCGCTGGACTCCACCTCACCAGGTGTATCTGGCTGCTCTCAGGGCCAGGCGACGGCGGCCAGGTCGACCCGGCCGGACCGCACCGGCACCCCCTCGGCGGCGAGCAGCCCGAGCTGCTCGACCCGCACCGGCTCGGCGACCGACCCGTCGGCGCGGACCACCCGGTGCCAGGGCACCGCGCCCCCGCCCTGCGAGAGCGCGCGGGCGACGCGCCGCGGCCCGACGCCCACCAGCCGGCCGATCGCGCCGTAGGTGCTCACCCGCCCGGGCGGGATGCGCTCCACGACGTCGAACACCGCCTCGTCGACGTCCAGCGGGGAGGCACCCGGGGGTCGTGGTCCGCCGGGCGCCCCCCGGCTCACAGCACGTAGTCGCTGTTCGTCGTCCACCAGTCGTAGAGCGCGCCGAGGTCGGCCTGGGTGCTGCCGGAGCCCACGACGATGCCCTCGGTGAGCGCGACGCGGTCGGTCCAGTACAGCCACGTCCGGCCGTCGATGAGCGCGCACGCGAAGAGTCCGGTGCTGCCGCTGCTCGACCACTCGCCGGAGCCCTGCCCATTGGCGCAGTCCGGGTCGCCGGGGAACGCGGCGATGCCGCGCGACTCGACGTCCTGGGTGAACACCTGGTCGAGCGTCTCCACGTCCTCGTAGAGGTGGAACTGGGCCTCCTGCGGACCGGGCTGGGTGAGCGCCGGACCGCACCGGGCCGCGGCGATGTCGCCGTCGCCGTGCAGCTCGATGGGCTGGCAGCCGGTCAGGTCGGTCGGGAGGGTGGCGACGAAGTCCTGCTCGGGCGCCGCCGGGGCGCTCGACGACGGTGCCGCGCTGCTCGACGACGGCGAGGAGCGGGTGGTCGACTCGCTCGACGACGTGGCGCTGGAGGAGCTCGCGGCCGGGGCCGGGTCGTCCCGCATCGTGAACAGCAGGACGGCGCCGAGAGCGACCACCAGGACCACCGCGGCCACGAGCCCGATCACCAGCCCCCGCCGGCCGCCGCCCTGGCCGGGGCCGCCGGGCCCGCCGGGTGGCCCGTAGGCGGGCTGGCCGTACTGCGCGAAGGGGCCCTGCTGGCCGTACTGCCCGGGCTGGCCGTAGGAGCCCGGTTGCCCGTACTGCCCGGGCTGGCCGCAGGAGCTCTGCTGTCCGGGCGGACCGTAGGAGGTCGGCGGCTGGTAGGGACCGGCCTGCCCGTACTGACCCGGCTGGCCACCGCCAGGCTGCTGCCCGGGCGGTGTGCCGCCCGGGCCTCCGGGTGGCTGCGGTGCGTTCCAGGGGCCCTGACCGGGTGCCGGCTGGTCGGGTCGGCCCGGCTCGCCGGACGAGCCGTGGGAGGACGGACCCGAGGGCGGCTGACTCATGTGGCACACCTCCCGCTGGTCGAGCGCGAGGCAGCTTAGAGGCGAGGGGACCGCGTGGTGTGCCTCCGTCGCGCGGCGGCCGAGATCAGCTGCGGCGGCCGTACCTGCCGAGCAGCCGAACCTGCGGCGGGGCGGTGCGCGGCACGTCCAGCGGCGGGTCGAACAGGCCCCGGACGCCGTCGGCGGGGAGCCGGTCGGCGACCACCAGAGCCGCCGTGACCAGTGCCGGGTCGAGCTCGGTGTCGCCGTCGGTGGCGCTGGCGAGGTCCCAGGAGTGCACGGTGAGGTCGGCGGTCAGCTCCTCGAGGTACTCCGCCGCCGAGGTCGGGCCGCGCTGCAGGTGGACGGTGTGCAGCAGCGCGCGGTCCTGCGCGAACGCGGCCAGCGCACCGTCGGCGGCGGACTCCCAGCCGGTCAGGGGGTCGTCGCCGAGCAGGTCGCTCGTCTCGTCGGGGAAGCGGCCGTCGATCAGGTCGAACGGCTCCCCGGCCAGCAGCGGCGGCGCCCAGAGGGACTCGGACACCAGGTGCGCCACGAGGTCGGCGACCGTCCACCCCGGCAGCGCCCCGTCGTCCCACTGCCCGGGTCCCACCGCGTCGACGCGGTCGGTGAACGAGGCCTGGGCGCGCTGGAACAGCGACAGCAGCTCGGCGGGGGCGAATTCGGCCATGCAGGAAGTAGACAGCGCGAGCGCCCGGCCCGCCCCGTGCGGGACGAACCGGCGAAGGACCACCCTGCCCCCACCGTGGAAGGACCCCGTCCTCCCCACCCCTTGCTCCGCTCGGGGCGGTGCCGTGGACGGGGCCGGCGGCGGGACCCTGCAGGGCGGCCGGGGGCGAGGAGGTCCTTCCTTAGTAGGTGGGCAGCGCCTTGTCGATGCGCGTCGCCCAGGCGGTCACGCCGCCCTGCACGTGGACGGCGTCGGAGAAGCCGGCGTTCTTGACCGCGGCGAGCACCTCGGCCGAGCGGACACCGGTCTTGCAGTGCAGCACGATCGGCCTGTCCTGCGGCAGCTGCGCCAGCGCGCGGCCGGAGAGGATCTCGTCCTTGGGGATGAGCTTCGCGCCGGGGATCGACACGATCTCGTACTCGTTGGGCTCCCGGACGTCGATCAGCTCGAAGTCCTTGCCGGCGTCCATCATGTCCTTGAGCTCGTCGACGGTGATCGTCGAGCCCGCGGCCGCCTGCTGGGCCTCGTCGGAGACGACGCCGCAGAAGGTCTCGTAGTCGATGAGCCCGGTGATCGGCTCGGCCTCCGGGTCCTTGCGCACCTTGATGGTGCGGAAGGTCATCTCCAGGGCGTCGTAGACCATCAGCCGCCCGAGCAGGGTCTCGCCGATGCCGGTGATCAGCTTGACCGCCTCGGTGGCCTGGATGGCGCCGATGGTCGCGCACAGCACGCCGAGCACGCCGCCCTCAGCGCAGCTGGGCACCATGCCGGGCGGCGGCGGCACCGGGTACAGGTCGCGGTAGTTCGGCCCGTGCTCGTCCCAGAAGACCGACACCTGGCCGTCGAAGCGGTAGATCGAGCCCCACACGTACGGCTTGCCCAGCAGCACGCAGGCGTCGTTGACCAGGTAGCGCGTGGCGAAGTTGTCGGTGCCGTCGACGATGAGGTCGTACTGGCCGAAAATCTCCATCACGTTGTCGCTGTCCAGCCGCGTCTCGTGCAGGCGGACGTCGACGAACGGGTTGATCTCCGTGATCGAGTCGCGCGCGCTCTCGGCCTTGGACCGGCCCACGTCGGACCTGCCGTGGATGATCTGGCGCTGCAGGTTCGACTCGTCGACGACGTCGAACTCGACGATGCCCAGCGTGCCGACCCCGGCCGCGGCCAGGTACATGAGCACCGGGGAGCCCAGGCCACCGGCACCGACGGCGAGCACCTTGGCGTTCTTCAGCCGCTTCTGCCCGTCCATCCCGACGTCCGGGATGATCAGGTGGCGGCTGTACCGGCGCACCTCGTCGATCGACAGGTCGGCGGCGGGCTCGACCAGGGGTGGCAGGGACACGAGTGCGCTCCTCATACTCGACAGCGGCCCAGCGCAGGCCGGCGTTCGTGCGCACAACAGCGTGGCCGGCCGCGCCATTCCCCTAGCTCCGGAGGTCCCGGCGCGCGTAGCCGGCGATCCCGGCCGCGCCCAGGACGACGGCCACGAGGAGCAACCCCACGGCGCCGCCGACGTCCACCGGCTCGGCCGGGACGGCCGCGAGGTGGGCGAACGGCGAGAGCTCGCGCACCCACGACGGCCAGCGGAAGCTGTCGGCGAGGACGAGCAGCAGGTACCCGCCGGCGGCGGGCAGCACGCCGACCGCCAGCACCGCCGAGGGCAGCCACCCGAGGGCGAACAGCGCCGCACCGAGGCAGAGCAGCGCCACCGGGACGACGGAGAGCGCGCCCCGCAGCGCCTCCCCGGGCCCGAGACCGGCGTCGACCCAGGTCGCCCCCGCCCACGTGGCGACCCCCGCCGCCGCGGCGACCACGACGGCCCCCACCGCGACGACCGCGGTCTCCCAGGCCAACCAGCGCACCCGCCCGACGGGACGGGAGTAGAGCAGCGTCAGCCGCGACGCCGTCTCGTCCGCCGCGACCGCCGCCACCCGGCCGGCGGCGTAGGCGCCCACGGGCACGGCGAGCAGCGAGAACAGCGAGGCGGCGTAGCCCTGCACGGAGGCCAGCCGGGCGAACCCTGCGGCGGCCGCGAGCTGCGCGAAGACCGGGTTGTCCCGCAGGAAGTCCAGCATCGCCGTGGCCAGCAGCCCGATGAGCAGGAAGTAGGCGGCCACGCCCAGCGACCAGGTCAGGGTGGGTCGCCGGGTGCGGTGCACGGCCAGGCCGGGCAGGGACCGCAGCAGCCGGCTGGGCGCCCGGCCGCGGTCCCGGCCGCGCCAGTGCCCGGTGCCGACGTCCCGCGACCCGGCCAGCACCAGCGCGACGGCGGCCAGGACGGCGACCTGGCCGGCCAGCACGAGCAGCGGCGTCCACCGGTCGTCGGCGTAGGGCGCCACGCGCGTCCCCAGCCCGAAGGGGCCGGCCCAGTGCAGCCACGCCAGCGCCGGGACGCCGTCGCCCACCATGCGGGCGAGCAGGCCGGCGAGGAGGAGCCCGACGGCGAGTCCCGAGGCGGCGCGCCGCTCGGTCAGCAGCTGCCCCGCCAGGACGCCCAGCGCGCCGCCGGCCGCCGCCGTCCCGCCCGTGACCGCCCCGAAGAGGACCGCACCGGTCGGCGCGGTGCCGACCACCAGCATGCCGACGGCCACCGCGGCGCCCACGACCGCGCCGGCGCCCAGGAGCACCGCCAGCGCCCGCCGCACCAGCAAGGTGAGCCGCACCCGCCCGGCGAGCAGCAGCTCGGCCCGCCCGGCCTCCTCCTCGCCGCGGGTGACGCGGGTTCCGGCCAGCGCCGCCCAGACCCCCACGAGGACGGCGAGCACCGTGCCGGTCCGCCAGACGGTGAACCCGCCCGGGTCGTCGAGCGCCACGGGCGGGCCGAACAGCGTGCGGATCGCCGGGTTCTCCGCCAGCGCGGTCAGCGAGTCGACGCCGACGGCGCCGCTGAAGGTGCGCTCGTACTCGGCGGCCACGAACGCGGGCAGGACGGCGCAGACCCCCGCGACGACCGCCGTCCCCCGGCGCAGCTGCCGGACCAGGGCCCGGGTGACGGCGGCGCCCGCACGAGGCGGCTCCCCCGGCCGCGTCGCGACCGCCGTGGCTCGCGGCGGCGTCCGCGTGGTCACGCCGCCGCCTGCCCGTAGTAGTCGAGGAAGATCTCCTCGAGGCTCGGCTCGCGCACGTCGAGCCGCACCACGTCGGCGTCCCCGAGGGCGCGCAGCACCGGGCCGGGCGGGCCGGTGAGGGCGAGGGTCAGCTCCAGCGGCGACGTCCAGCGGACGTCGGCCACGCCCGGCAGGCCGGCCAGGGCGTCGAGCGCCGGCTGCGGCCGGGCGAGCTCCACCGCGACCTCCGAGCGGCGCAGCCGGCGCAGCTCCGCGAGCCCGGCGACCTCGACGAGGCGACCGGCCCGGAGGATCCCGACGCGGGTGCACACGGCCTCGACCTCGGCGAGCTGGTGCGAGCTGAGGAAGACCGTCTGGCCGCGTCCGGTGGCCTCGGCGATGCAGCGCCGGAACTCGCGCTCCATCAGCGGGTCCAGGCCGCTCGTGGGCTCGTCGAGCACGAGCAGCGGCGCCCGGGTGGCGAAGGCGGCGACCAGCGCGACCTTCTGCCGGTTGCCGGTGGAGTACGCCCGGGCCCGCTTGCCCGGGTCGAGGCCGAACCGCTCGACCAGCTCGGCGCGGTAGACCAGGTCGGTCCCGGGGCCCACGCCGGCGAGCAGGTCGAGGCACTCCTGGCCGGTGAACGACGGCCACAGGGCGACGTCCGCGGGCACGTGCGCCAGGTACCGGTGCGCGCGCTCGACGTCGGCGGCCGGCGCGTCGAACACCCACGCCGTACCGGCGGTGGGGCGCAGCAGCCCGAGCAGCACGCGGATGGTCGTGGACTTCCCCGCGCCGTTCGGACCGAGGAACCCGAACACCTCGCCGGCGGCCACCTCGAGGGTGAGGTCCTCGACGGCGTGCGTGCGGCCGAAGTGCTTGGTCAGGTGCTCCGCGCGCAGGGCGGGGGCGGCGGTGGGGCTCGCCATGTCGGCGCTCCGATCGACGTCGAGGACACGACTGCCGACCAGACTTCCCGGCGCACCGGTGCACAGAGTAGGACCGCTGGGCCGCCGGGGACAGGGACCTCGGACACGCCCTAGGGATACGGCCAGGCGTTCTTGGCGCAGCCCTCGAGCCCGAGCGTCTGCTGCTGCATCACCGGAGCGGGCCGGCCGGGGCCGGGACACTCCTCGTGGCCGTTGCCGAGCGCGTGCCCGACCTCGTGGTTGACCACGTAGTGCCGGTAGGTGGGGATGTCGCCCTCGTAGTCCGGGACGGCGGTCGCCCAGCGGGCCAGGTTGATCACGGCGCGGTCGCCGTACCGGCAGGAGGTGTAGCCGCCGGTGCCCACGCCGGGGCAGTACCGCTCCATGTTGCCGGGGCTGATCAGGGTCACCTTGAACGCGTAGTCGCCGGCTGCGGCCTCGGCCTCGCCGACCCGCTGGAACGACATCCGCCCGCCGTTGCCCCACGAGCGCGGGTCGCCCAGCGTCCCCTCGACCGCAGCGGCGAACGCCGCCCCGTCGACCTCGATGCCGTCCTCGACCTCGACGACGAAGCGCTGCAGCGGCCCGGTGCCGGAGACCGGCGAGGTGCCGGGGACGACGGTCACGGTGCCCGCGCCCTGCTGGACGAAGCCGGGGGCGCCCGCGGCGGTCTCCGGCGCCTCGGCCGGTGCGGCGTCGACCTCGACCGGGGCCGTGGGGGTCGCCGACGGGTCCGGCGCGGTCGCGGGGGTGGAGGGCGCCACGGCCGCGGCGGACCGCTCCGGGGGGGCGGCGGCCGGCGCCGTCGTGCCGGTGCCCGTGCCGATGACCAGCAGGTCGACGATCGTGACCACGGTCGCGAGCGCGAGCAGCGGGATCGCGTAGGCCCGCCACCCCCAGCGGGTCACGAACCGACGGAACCGGCCGCCTCCGCCGCCGGGGGGTGCCGACCGCGGACCACCGGGGACGACGACGCGGGTCCCGCCGGCGCGGAGCTGCTCCGGCGCCCGCCCGGCCGGTGCCCCGGTCGGGGTGGGACGACGGACCCGGGGACGCTCGGTGCGGCCGGCGACCCCCTCCCGGATCGCGACCGGGTTGGTGTCGGCGAACCGGGGGGACTCGTGCGGCTGGGTGCGGCGGGCCGCGGGCGGCGGCACGCGCGGCAGTCCGCGCACGGGCTCCTCGGCGCGTGCCGGGCGACCGGGCGGGCCGGCGTCCGGCGCCGGTCGCGTGCGCCCGTTCGGCCCGCGGCCGGGGGAGGCGTCCGCGGGACTCACCTCGCCAGACTCTCACGGCCCGGCGGTCCCGGTGGAGACCGCGCGGCGACGGCGTGTGGGCCGGTGGGGCCTACGAGGCCCGCGCCTCGTCGTCCGCCGTGACCGGGCCGGCGGCGTCCTCGGCCAGCGCCAGCACCGCCCGGGCCACCGGCTCGGCAGCCTCGAGCATGGCGACGTGCCCGACGCCCTCGAGGACCTGCAGCCGCGCGCCGGGGACGGCCGCGGCCAGCCGCGACGCGAGCGCGGGATCGACCAGCCGGTCGCGGTCGCCCCAGACCACCAGGGTCGGGAGCCGCAGCGACCGGGCCAGCCGCCAGGCGTTGCGCGGGCCCACCCGGAGGTATGAGGAGATCAGGCCACGCATGCTGCGGGTCAGCGCCTGCGTGGCCCACGGCTGCTCGGCGCGCTCGCGCATCTCCGCCAGCGCCTGCTCCAACCGCGCCCTCGGCACTCGGCGCGGGTCCCCGAAGCACATCTGCACCATGCCGCGGACCTGCTGCTCGGGCGTCACGCCGGAGAGCCGGCGCTCGGCCAGGGCGGGGATCCCGGGCAGCAGCAGGAGCAGCAGCGTGCGACTGAAGGCGCGGGGCACCCGGTAGACCGGCATCGCCGGCGACACCAGCGTCAGGGTGGCGACCAGGTCGGGGCGGCTCGCGGCGACGAACAGCGAGACGAGGCCGCCGAGCGAGTTGCCCAGCAGGTGCACCGGCCGGCCGGCGCCCTCGCCCGGCTCGGCGACGATCCGCTCCAGGACGTCGACGACCGCCGCCACGTGCCCGCGCACCGAGTACGAGGTGCGCGCCGGTGGCCGCGAGCGGCCGAAGCCGGGGAGGTCCAGCGCCCAGCCGTCGAAGCGGACGGCGAGCAGCGCGGCGAGGTCGGTCCAGTTGGTCGAGGCGCCACCCAGCCCGTGTACGTAGAGCGCCCGCTCCCGTGGCGCGCCGGCCGCGACGCCGTCCACCGGGCCGGTCCACGGCGTCCGGCGGACGAAGACCGCTCCCCCGCGGACGGCGACCTGCTCCCCGAGCCACGGCGGCGGGAGGGTGCCGCTGCTGGTCAGCGCGGCCGTCGACAGCCGGGCCGGACGGCGCTCCGCGCCAGTGGGGGTTGCGGGACCGTCGGGCACCCGACCGACGGTAGGTCAGCGCGGGAGGTGGCACGGGATCGGGTGACCGGCCGGTAACATCCCTCCGCCATGCACGCACCCCGCCCAGCTCCCGCGCCCGTCCGCCGTTCGTCTCGCCTGCCGCGGGGCGCCCGCCGGGCCCAGCTGCTGCAGGCCGCGCAGGAGGTGTTCGTCGCCCAGGGCTTCCACGCCGCGGCGATGGACGAGATCGCCGACCGGGCCGGGGTCAGCAAGCCGGTGCTCTACCAGCACTTCCCGGGCAAGCGGGAGCTGTACCTGGCGCTGCTCGAGCAGCAGGTCACCGCGCTCACCGACCGGGTGCGCGAGGCGATGGAGGGCACCGACGACAACCGCACCCGCGTGAACGGGGCGGTCGGTGCGTACTTCGACTTCATCAACGCCGACGGCGCCGCGTTCCGCCTGGTGTTCGAGTCCGACCTGAACAACGACGACGACGTCCGGGGGCTCGCCGACCGCGGTCACCGGGCCTGCGTTGAGGCGATCGGCGAGGTCATCGCCGCCGACACCGGCCTGGACCGCGAGCGGGCGCTGCTGCTGGCCTCGGGCCTGACCGGGCTGTCGGAGACCAGCGCCCGGTGGTGGCTGCCCCGCAAGGGCACCGTCTCCCGCGACGAGGCGGTGGCCCTGCTGACCGCGCTGGCCTGGCGCGGCATCTCCGGCTTCCCGCGGGTCGAGTCCGGCGAGGGCACGCCCCGCTGAAGGAGGACCCCGCCGCCCCACCGTGGAGGACCCCGTCCTCCCCACCCCTGGCCCGCTCGGGGCGGTGCCCTGGGCGGGGCCGGCGGCGGGGTCACGTTCGCTGACGGCGCACCTCCACCGCAGGTCGGCCGCTCGGGCGCTGCACTAGCGTGGGGAACAGCCGCGCAACTCGAGGAGGCATCCCACGTGGAAGTCAAGATCGGTGTCCAACACTCCCCCCGGGAGCTGGTCATCGACAGCCCCAACTCCCCCGACGAGATCGCTTCGGAGGTGGCCAAGGCCATGTCCGGCGCGACCAAGGACGGCCTGCTGACCCTGGTCGACGAGCGTGGTCGCCGGGTGCTCGTGCCTGTCGACCGCATCGCCTACGTGGAGATCGCGCAGGCCGACCAGCGGCGCGTGGGCTTCATCGCCGGCGCCTAGGAACTGGACGGCCCCGGTGCAGGGGCCCGCCGGCCCCCTGCAGGGTCCCGCCGCGAGCTCGCGAGTGGCGGGGGGTCTTTCCACGAGGCGTGGGGGGCACCGGGGTCCTTCAGGGGGCCGTTTCCGCGACCGCGGAGGCGCCCCGTCGTCGTGTCGGGGCGCCCGGCCCGTCGCCGCACACACGTCAGGCACCCTCTCAGCAGTCGGGAGGGGGCGCCTGACGCGTGTGCGCCCGGTCGGGAGGACGGCACGTGGCCGCCCGACGTGGGGTGTGCGCGACCGGACGGTCCGTCCGAAGTCGTCCTCGCCCTGAGGTCAACACCACATCGCAGCGGCCGATGGAGACGGTGTCAGCCCCTCGCCGTCCTCGCGCCCGGAGTGCCCTGTGAGCGTCAAGACCCGCCTCGTCGTGAGCACCCTGGCCGTCCTGGCCGTCGTCCTGGCCGGGCTGGCCACCGTGGTGACCATGCTGACGACGGCGCAGGCCCGCGAGGACGGGCTGCGCTACGCGCAGAACCTGGCCACCGCGCAGGCCGAGGAGGTGCAGGTCGGCCTCACCCGCCAGCTCGGGACGGCGCAGGTCCTCGCCGGCAGCCTGTCGGCGATGGTGGCCACCGGGAAGGCCGATCGCGCACTGGCCGACGCCATGGAACGACGGCTGCTCGAGGACGACCCGACGCTGCTCGGCACGTGGTCGGTGTTCGAGCCGAACGCCTTCGACCGCGCCGACGCCGTCCACGCCGGTCTGGCGCCCAGCGACGCCAGCGGCCGCTACCTCTCCTACTGGTACCGCGACGGCGACAGCATGGCGGTGACCCCCATCGTCGGGTACACCGAGCCGGGCACCGGCGACTTCTACCTGCTCGCCCGGGACCGCGGCGTCGACGTGACCACCGAGCCCTATGTGTACGAGGTGGCCGGCGAGGAGGTCCTGATGACCTCGCTGACCTCGCCGGTCCAGCTCGGCGGCGCGGTCGTGGGCGTGGCGGGCGTCGACGTGTCGCTGTCCACCGTGCAGGAGCAGATCGCCGGCGTCCGGCCGTACGAGGTCGGCCGGGCGGCGCTGGTCTCCACCGCCGGCACGGTGGTCGCCAGCAACCGCGACGGCGACGTGGTCGGCGAGGCGCCGCAGGGCGGGGCCGGCGCGGCGGCCACCGAGGCCATCAGCGCGGACTCGACGGTGCAGCGCACCGTCGACGGGCGCGTGGTCGTGGCGACGCCCTTCCCCGTGGCCGACGGTCAGCAGTGGGCCCTGGTGGTCGAGATCCCCGAGGACGCGATCCTCGCCGACGCCGCCGACCTCCGGACCACCATCCTGGCGGGCGCGCTCGTGACCATGCTGGTCGCCGGCCTGGCGGTGCTGGCTGTCGCCCGCCGCGTCGTGCGCCCCCTCGACGCCCTGCGCGCCCGCATGGAGGAGATCGCCGACGGCGACGGCGACCTGACCGCGCGGGTCGACGAGTCGCGGAAGGACGAGATCGGCCGGCTGGGCGCGGCGTTCAACCGGTTCGTCGTCAAGGTCGCCGACACCGTCATCGGCATCGGCCGGGCGTCGGGGTCGCTGGTGGAGCTCTCCTCGGGGATGTCCGGTGTGTCCGGCCGGCTGGCCGAGTCGGTGGAGCAGACCAGCGCGCGCACGCAGGAGGTGTCCGCCGTCGCCGAGCAGGTCTCGCGCAACGTGCAGACGGTCGCCGCCGGCGCGGAGGAGATGGGCGCGAGCATCCGCGAGATCGCCACGAACGCGTCCGAGGCGGCGCGGATCGCCGGGGAGGCGGTCAGTGTCGCCCAGGCGACGAAGCAGACCGTGGCGAAGCTCGGCGACTCGTCGAAGGCCATCGAGGACGTGCTGCGGGTCATCACCGGGATCGCCGAGCAGACCAACCTGCTGGCGCTCAACGCCACGATCGAGGCGGCCCGCGCCGGGGAGGCCGGCAAGGGCTTCGCTGTGGTGGCCACCGAGGTGAAGGACCTGGCCCAGGAGACCGCGAAGGCCACCGAGGACATCGCCCGCCGGATCGAGGCCATCCAGAGCGACACCACCAGCGCCGTGGCCGCCATCGCCCGCATCGACGCGGTGGTGTCCCAGATCAGCGACTACCAGACCACCATCGCCAGCGCGGTCGAGGAGCAGACGGCGACGACCAGCGAGATGTCGCGCGGGGTCACCGAGGCGGCGCAGGGCACCGGGTCGATCGCCTCGGCCGTGGTGACCGTCTCGACGGTCAGCAGCGAGACCGAGCACGAGGCGTCACAGGCCCGCTCGGCGGCGGAGGGACTGGCGGAGATCACCGCGGAGCTGTCCCGCCTGGTCTCCCAGTTCCGCGTGTAGAGCCGGAACGGCCCCGGTGCACGGGCCCGCAGGCCCCCTGCAGGGTCCCGCCGCGAGCTCGCGAGTGGCGGGGGGCAGGGGGTCCTTCCACGAGGCGTGGGGGGCCTGGAGGTGCTGGAACGGCCCCGGTGCAGGGGCCCACCGGCCCCCTGCAGGGTCCCGCCGCGAGCTCGCGAGTGGCGGGGGGCAGGGGGTCCTTCCGCGAGGCGTGGGGGGCACCGGGGTCCTTCTCCTAGGGGTTCAGGCCGAGGGTCCTCATCCGCTCGGTGTGCGCGGTGGTGATGCGCTCGACCAGCCGCCCGATCCCCGACACGTCGCCGGTGCCCTCGAGGATCAGCTCGGCCAGCTGGTCGCGCTCGGCGATGATCGCCTGCGACTGCCGCATGGCCTCGCCGACCAGCCGTCGTCCCCACAGCGCCAGCCGCCCGGAGAGCGTGCGGTCGGTCGCGAGCGCCGCCCGCACCTCGCGGACGGCGAAGTCGGCGTGCCCGGTGTCGGCGAGCACCTCCAGGATGAGTGCCCGGTCCGGGTCGGGCAGGAAGCCGGCGATCTCCCGGTAGAAGTCCGAGGCCAGGCCGTCCCCGACGTAGGCCTTCACCAACCCCTCCAGCCAGGTGCGCGGCCGGGTGCTGTCGTGGAAGGCGTCGAGCGCGGGGACGAACGGGGTCATCGCCGCGGTCGGGTCGGCGCCGAGCTCGGTGAGGCGGGCGGTGAGCCGGCAGTGGTGGCCGATCTCCGCGGCCGCCATCTGCGCCAGCGCCGCCCGGCCGTCCAGGGTGGGTGCCAGGCGGGCGTCCTCGGCCAGCCGGTCGAAGGCGGTCAGCTCGGCGTAGGACAGCACGCCCAGCAGGTCGACGACGGCCCGCTCGTCGACGGTGTCCACTGGCAGCTCCCGGGGTCGGTGGGACGGTGGGCGACTGCCCCGGACGGGTGGCTCGGGGGTCCGGACAGCGCGGCGGAGGGAGGCTAACCGCCGCGCACGCTAGACTGGGAATCGGCGAGCCCTTCGGTTCGCTGGTGTATCTGTGCGCTGACGACCGCTGGAGACGACGCCCCGAGGGGCTCCCTCCCGGGCCGACACCATGTGCGGCCCGGTTTCTGCTGGCCGCGTCGGCGCTGGAACTGATCCCGCGACACCCGACCGGGACCGGTGCGACAGCGGCGCGAGCGCGCCCGGGAGCCGGTCCCCCAGCAGACCAGAGGCGAGAGCACTGACCTCCACCGAGAACACCCCCACCACGCCCGACATCGACCACGCCGAGACCGGCGCGCCGGCTCCCGAGCAGGTCGAGCAGACCGTCGAGGCCCTCGGCGGCGCCCCCGTCGAGGAGACCGCGCCGCTGTTCAGCGACTTCGACGTCCACCCCGACGTCATCGCGGCCCTGGCCGAGGTCGGCATCACCCGGACCTTCGCCATCCAGGAGCTCACCCTCCCCCTCGCGCTGGCCGGCAACGACCTCATCGGCCAGGCGCGCACCGGCACCGGCAAGACCCTCGGCTTCGGCGTCCCGCTGCTGCAGCGCGTCGTCCCGGCCGCGGAGGGCGGCGACGGCGTCCCGCAGGCGCTGGTCGTCGTCCCCACTCGTGAGCTGTGCGTGCAGGTCGCCCGCGACCTGGGCACCGCCGGCGCCAGGCGCGGCATCCGCGTGCAGGCCATCTACGGCGGCCGGGCCTTCGAGCCGCAGGTCGCCGCGCTGCAGAGCGGTGTCGAGGTCGTCGTCGGCACCCCGGGCCGGCTGCTGGACCTGGCGCAGCAGGGCCACCTGATCCTGGGCAAGGTCCGGGTGCTGGTCCTCGACGAGGCCGACGAGATGCTCGACCTGGGCTTCCTGCCCGACATCGAGCGGATCCTCGCGATGGTCCCGGAGAAGCGGCAGACGATGCTGTTCTCCGCGACGATGCCCGGCCCGATCGTGACGCTGTCGCGGTCGTTCATGACCCAGCCGACGCACATCCGGGCGCACGGCAACGACGAGGGCTCGACGGTCCCGCAGACCACGCAGTTCGTGTACCGGGCGCACAACCTGGACAAGCCCGAGCTGCTCTCCCGCGTGCTCCAGTCCCGCGACCGCAGCCTGGTGATGGTCTTCTGCCGCACCAAGCGCACCGCGCAGAAGGTCGCCGACGAGCTGGTGGAGCGCGGGTTCGCCGCGGCCGCCGTGCACGGCGACCTCGGCCAGGGCGCCCGCGAGCAGGCGCTGCGCGCCTTCCGCAGCGGCAAGGTCGACGTCCTGGTCGCCACCGACGTCGCCGCCCGCGGCATCGACGTCACCGGCGTCAGCCACGTCGTGAACTACCAGTGCCCCGAGGACGAGAAGACCTACGTGCACCGGATCGGCCGGACCGGCCGCGCCGGCAGCACCGGCGTCGCGGTCACGCTCGTCGACTGGGACGACATCCCCCGGTGGCAGCTGATCAACAAGGCGCTGGACCTGGAGTTCACCGACCCGCCGGAGACCTACTCGACCTCGCCGTGGGTCTACAGCGACCTGGACGTGCCCGAGGGCGCCAGCGGCCGGCTGCCCCGCTCGCAGCGCACCCGCGAGGGTCTGGACGCCGAGACCCTCGAGGACCTCGGCGAGACCGGCAAGCGCACCCGCTCCGGCGGCGGCCAGGGTCCCGCCCGGGACGACGCCGAGCCGGCGGGCGCCCGCAAGAGCCGCCCGCGCCGACGCACGCGGGGTGGCGGTGCGGCCGCGGCCGGTGCCGCCGCCGCGATGGACGCGCCGGCCGAGGCCTCGTCCGGCGAGGCCGCCGCCTCCGGTGAGGCCGCCCGCAAGCGCCGCCGGCGTCGCCGCGGCGGGGCCGGCCGCGGCTCGGCCGAGCCCGCCGCCTGATGGAGGACCCGCCTTCCCCCCACCCCTCGCTCCGCTCGGGGCGGGCCCCTGAAGGCGGGCCGTTCCAGCACGTCACCACGCCCGCGGCGGGACCCTGCGAGGGGGCCGCCCTCCCCTCTCGCGCGAGGCCAGCCGGCCGATGAAGCGTCCGCCGCTGCGGGTATGGGTGTGGACGGCGGCCGTCCTCGCGCTGGTCGTCGTCGCCGCCCTGCTCTGGCGGGGCTCGGACGCGGCGGCCACCGACAGCACCACCGCCGCACCGGCCGACGTCCCCGACGGGACGCCGGCCGGTGCCGTCTCCGCCGTCTGGACCGCACCCACGACGGCGTCCGGCGGCGCGGCCCGGGCGACCGTGGACGGCGGCCGGGTCGTCGTCGCCGACGAGCACGGGGTCCGCGCGCTGGACGTCGGCACCGGCACCGAGGCCTGGCGCTACACCCGCGCCAACGCCCGGTTGTGCGACTGGACCCTCGTCGGCGGCCGCGTCGTCGCGGTCTCCGGCACCGAGGACCGGTGCGACGAGGCGGTCGCGCTCTCGGTCGACACCGGCGTCCGGCTCTGGACCCGCAACCTCGACCTGCGCCCCGACGCGGTGCTCACCAGCACCGAGGGCATCGTGCTGGCCACCAGCCCGACCGGCGTGCTGACCCTCGACCCCGTCGGCGACAGCATCCGCTGGCGGGCCGACCCCGAGGAGGGCTGCACCGTCGCCGACGGCGACGTCGGCGGGGCCGGGGTCGCCGTGCTCGAGGACTGCGCCGGGTCGACGCGGGTGCGGCTGCTCGACGGCTACGACGGCACCCCGCTGTGGACCCGCGACGTGGCCGGGGGGACGACGCTGAGCGGCGTCGAGCAGGCCGTGGCCGTCGCCGGGGACGACGGCGTGCGGCTGCTCGCCGGTCCCGACGGGGCGCCGCTGGACGAACCCGTCGCCGACGCCGCCGGCGAGGTGCTCGTCACCTCCGTCGGCACCGCCGCGCTGGTGTGGGCCGACGGCACGCTGACGGTCGCCGACCAGGGGACCGGCGCGGTGTCCTGGCGTACCCCGGCCACCGGCCTGCCCGCCGGCCCCGTCGACCGGGCGCTGCTCGCCGCGGGGACGTCGGTGCCGGTGCCCGAGGGCGACGCCGTCGTCCTCCGCGACCTCGCGACCGGCGAGGAGCTGCAGCGCGCCGGCACCCCCGGTCTGCGGGCCGGCGGGCTGCTGACCGTGACCGGCCCGGTCGTCGTCCACCAGCTGCCCGACCGCGTCCTCGCCTACACCTGACCCACCGGCACGGCAGGGTCGCGCCGGGCGATGTTCACTGGTGGGCATGGTGATGCCCGGCGGCCCCGACGACGGCGCCCCTCTCCCCATCGCGCCCGACGACCTCCGCCAGCTCGCCGACCACGACGCGCGGCACCGCACGTTCGACGGCGGCGCCGGCCCCCTGACGGCCCTGGACACCGGGGGCGACGGCGAGCGCGGCACCGTCCTGCTGGTCGCGGGCTTCACCGGCAGCAAGGAGGACTTCGCGCCCCTGCTGCGCCCGCTGTGCACTGCCGGGTACCGGGTCGTCGCGCTCGACCAGCGGGGCCAGTTCGAGTCCCCCGGCCCGGACGACCCGGCGCGCTACTCGGTCGAGGAGCTGGGCGGGGACCTGGTGGCCGTCGCGCGGCAGCTGCGCGCCGAGGGGGCCGGCGCGCCGCACCTGGTCGGGCACTCCTTCGGCGGGCTGGTCGGCCGGGCCGCCGTCCTGGCCGACCCGGCGGCCTTCACCAGCCTCACCCTGCTCGGCTCCGGCCCGTCCCGGTTGGTCGGCGACCGGGTCGAGCTGCTCGAGCACCTCACCCCCCTGCTTGACGCCGGCGGCGTGCCGCTGGTGCACGAGACGCTCGAGCAGCTGGCCATGACCGACCCGACGGCGCAGCAGGTGCCCGAGCCCACCCGCGCCTTCCTGTCCAAGCGGTTCCTCGCCAACAGCGCGGCCGGCCTGCGCGGCATGGCCGACGCGATGACCCGCGAGCCCGACCGGGTCGCCGAGCTCGTGGCCACCGGCGTCCCCGTGCTGGTGGCCCACGGGGCCGCCGACGACGCCTGGACGCCGGCGGCGCAGGAGGACATGGCGCGCCGGCTCGGCGCCCGGCACGAGGTCATCCCCGGCGCGATCCACTCTCCCGCCATCGAGAACCCGCCCCGCACGCTGGCGGTCCTGCTGGACTTCTGGGCCGCCGTCGCCACCGCCGGTCGCTCCGCCGAGGACGCGGGGGCGCTGCGGTGAACCGGCCGTCGATCCGCGACTTCACCGCCGAGGAGGACCTGCTCGGCTTCTTCGGCCCCGACAGCGTCAGCTGGCGGGTCCACGCCGACCCGGCCTTCTCCGTCGGCGGCATCCGGGCACTGCTGCTGCAGGCGCTGCACCCGGTCGCGATGGACGGCGTCGCCCGCTTCTCCACCGCCTTCTCGACCGACCCGTGGGCGCGGCTGACCCGCACCGCGGAGTACGTGGCCACGCTGACCTTCGGCACCCGCCGGGACGCGCTGCGGTCGGTGCGCCGGGTCCGGGGCATGCACCGCGGCAACACCGCGGTCGAGGAGACCACCGGCCGCCGCTACGCCGTCGACGACCCCGACCTGCTGCTGTGGGTGCACTGCTGCGAGGTCGACTCGCTGCTGTCGGTCGCCCGCCGGGCGGGGGTTCCGCTGACCGACGAGGACGCCGACCGCTACGTGGCCGAGCAGGTGACCGCCGCGGAGCTGATCGGCTGCGTGGCCGGCGACGTCCCGGCGAGCGCGGCCGAGCTCGGCGGCTACCTCGAGCGGACCCGCCCCCAGCTGACGGTCACCCCGGCGGCGCGGGACGCCTCCCGGTTCGTCCTGCTGCCCCCGATGCCCGGGTGGGTGCAGCTGCTGACCCCCGCGCGGCCCGCGTGGAGCACGCTGGCCGCCCTGGGCGCCGCGACGCTGCCGCAGTGGGCGCGCCGGCTGTACGGGCTGCCGGGCTACGGCCTGACCGACACCGCCGCGACCGCCGGCGTCCGGGCGTTCCGCCGGGCGGCGCTTGCGGTGCCGGCGCAGGTGCGGGAGTCGCCGATCGTCCGGGCGGCCCGCGAGCGCGTCGCGTCGGCCGAGCCGCTCACGGCCTGAGAGAGGACCCCGCTACCCCCCACCGTGGAGGGACCCCGTCCTCCCCACCCCTCGCACGCTCCGGGCGGGACCCGGGACGGGGCCGCGGCGGGACCCTGCAGCGGGGGCGAACGCGGGGTCAGGCCGGAGGCGTCCGCACGACCTCCTCCTCCGCGAGGAAGCTCCACGTCTCCCGCGGTGGGGTGGCCGCCTGGCCGACCGCGCAGCTGGGCCGGAAGTCGCACCAGCCGCACTGCCGGCCGGGCGCCGGGGGGAACGCGACGTCCGGGTCCTCCCCCGCGTCGACGGCCGCGGTCGCGGCGGCGATGTCGGCGGCGACGTCCTCGGCCCGCCGGACGTGGTTGGCCAGCGACCGGTCGGTGTGCTCGAAGGCGGCCACCGTGCCCGAGGGCAGGTGGTGCAGCTCGACCCGGCTGCACGGCCGGCGCAGCGTGCGGCGGACGCCGAGCACGTAGGCGGCCAGCGCGGCCGAGCCGCGGGCCTCGTCGTCGGTGGAGACCGAGCGGCCGGTCTTGTAGTCCACGACGACCAGCTCGTCGCCCCGCTGGTCGATCCGGTCCACCCGGCCCGACAGCGCCAGCCGCTCAGTGGTCGCGGCTACGTGCCGCTCGGTGCCGACCGGCTCGTCGGTCGGGTCGAGGCCGGTCACGTAGTCGGTGAGCCAGCCCGCGGCCCGGGCACGCCACCGCTCGGACTGCGCGGCGTCGCGGAAGCCGGCGGCCGACCAGACGCCGTACAGCAGCTGGCGCGCAGCGGCCGGGGTGCGCTTGGGCAGCGGCAGCTCCCACCACGAGCGCAGCGCGGCGTGCACCGCCGCGCCCACGCTGTTGTGCGCCCAGGCCGGGCCCTTGGCCGGGGTGGGTCGGTCGACATAGGCGTACCGGTAGCGGCGCGGGCAGTCGCTGAACGTGGCGAGCTTGCTGGGCGTGGCCGGGAACAGCCGCCGCGGCATCCCGGGCATCTCCAGCTGCTCGCCTGCCATGCCGGCCACGCTAACCGCCCGGACCGACCGGCCCGGGGAACGGCGTGGCGCCGGTGCCGGCGGCCAGCAGCGCCTCGTACTGGTCCCGCGCGGTGGTGCAGGCGGCGATCGGCGTCGTCTTGTTGCTGCCGTGGTAGTCGCTCGAGCCGGTGACCAGCAGCCCGAGCTCCCCGGCCAGTCCCCGCATGTGGGCGCGCTCGTCCGTGTCGTGGTCGGGGTGGTCGACCTCCAGGCCGACCAGCCCGGCCTCGGCCATCGTCGCGATCGCCTCGTCGCCGACCACCCGGCCGCGCCGGGTGGCCAGGCCGTGGGCGAACACCGGCACCCCGCCGGCCGCGCGCACCAGCGCGATGCCGGCGAGCACGTCGGTGTCGGCCTTGGCGACGTAGAAGGGGCTGCGGTGGTGCAGCAGCGTGGCGAAGGCGTGGTCGACCGAGTCGACGACGCCGGCCTCCACCAGGGCACGGGCCACGTGCGGCCGGCCCACCACCCCGCCGCCGGCGCGCTCGACGATCTCGTCCCAGACCACCGGGTGGCCGGCGTCGGCGAGCGCCGCGACGATCCGCTCGCCGCGGCCGAGCCGCTCCTCGCGCAGCCGCGCCCGCTCGGCGGCCAGGGCCGGGTGCTCGGGGTCGAAGAGGTAGGCCAGCAGGTGCACGCTGATCGGCGGCGCCTGCGCCGGGAACCAGCGGCAGGACAGCTCCATCCCCGGGACGACGGTCAGCCCGTCCGGCCGGGCCGCCGCCGCCTCGGCCCAGCCCGCCGTGGTGTCGTGGTCGGTGAGCGCCACGACGTCCAGGCCCGCGGCCCGGGCCGCGGCGACCAGCTCGGCGGGGCTGTCGGTGCCGTCGGACACCGACGAGTGGGTGTGCAGGTCGATCCGCATCAGCGCCCAGACTGCCGCACCCGCCGGCCGGCCACCCGCGGGGAGCGCGCACGCCGCGGCGGCAGCGGCGGGATCGGCTGGGTGTCCCGTCGTCCGTCGCCCGCGGCGTCCGGTCGGGGGCGGTCCGCCGACCGGCGGGGCTGCTGCGGCGACGGTTCGGCCTCGCCCTCGTCGTCCCCGCCCCCGGCGCCGTTGCCGCCGAACAGCAGGTCGCTCACGTCGCGGTAGAGGACGTCGGCCCGCGGCAGGTAGGTGATCTCCGAGAGCGCCTGCTGCTGCCCGGCGGACTCGAAGCGGAACGTGCCGTAGCCGAGCAGTTGGCCGAGCAGCGTCTCCTTGTACGTCAGGTCGGTGATCCGGCGCAGCGGCAGCAGCGCCACGGTGCGGACGATGATCCCGCTGGTCAGGAGCACGCGGCGGTTGGTGACGATGAAGTGCCGCATCCACCACTCACCGACCCGCAGGGCGAGGTAGCCCAGCGCCCCTACGAGCACGAGGAGGCCGACGCTGGCCGTCACCCCGTTGTCGGGGTCGAGCATGAGCAGCCAGCTGCCGACGACCAGCGCCGGCAGCGACTTGGCCACCGGGACGACGAGCACCGCCCAGTGCCGGCGGGTGGCGATGACGGGCGGCTGCTCGTGCGGGAGCAGGTACTTCTCGGCGTCCTTGCTCCACCGCGGCCGGCGGCCGTCGGGAGCAGGCGCCGCCGGGCCGCCCACGCCGGCCTAGGCGAGGGAGTCGAAGAACGCGGCCAGCGAGGACGCCGCGTCACCCAGCGCGTGGCCGGCGGTGCGGACGAAGTCGGCCGAGCTCTCGGGCGCCGAGATGACGTAGAAGACGACGAAGGCGAGTGCCAGCCAGGTGAGGACCTTCTTCACCGTCACCTCCGCGGTGGCTGTCGGGTGGGCGCGCGGACGGAGCTCGCCCGCACGGCGAACCCCATGGGTAACACACGCCGCAGGGCCCCCACCCGGGGACACGCCGCCGGGGATGCGGTCCGGTCCGGTCCGGTCCGTCACGGTCCCGGGAGCAGGTGCTCGCTGGGCGGGCCCAGGGGCAGGTCGGGGTAGAGGCGCTCGCGCAGGTCGAGCAGCTGCAGCCGCTCGGCCAGCAGCCACGCGGCCGACATCGGCCACATGACCAGCCACAACCAGACGCCGTAGGCCTCCCCCACGAAGGCGGCCCGGTCGTCGGAGGTGGGCACCGCCCACAGCGGCGCGCGCTGCCCGGCGGCCTCGACGTCGGCCGACGAGGGGCCGGAGATGACGTCGCCGGGGTCGAGACCGGGCAGCCCGGCGTAGCCGCAGCCGACGCCGGTGCCCGGCTCCTCGGCGACCAGCACGAGCTCGGCCGAGCCGCCGAGCGGGGCCGGGCCGGCGCAGTCGACGACGATCGCCCGCGCGCCGGGCTCCCCGCCCCAGGCCAGGCCGGTGACCGTCCAGCCCGACGGCATGGGGTCGGGCACCCACGCGGGCACCCGGGCGTCGGCGGTCACCGCCCCGATGGCGTCGTGCGCCACCAGCAGCGTGTGGTGCAGCGGCGTCACCGCGCCGTGCACGTGGCACCAGGCCTGCGCGGAGTTCCCGGGCCGGACGACCACGCGTTGGCCGCAGCGGGGACAGACCGTCGTGGCAGACATCGGGCATCACCGTCCTGGGACCTGACGGGTTCGTCAAGCGCGGGCCGCTGCGAGGTGCGTGCGTACCGTTCGGGGCGTGCCGCCCGCCGCCGATCCCGCCCTGCCGGTGGTCGCCTGCGTCGGCGCCGTGGTGCTGGACGCCCGCGGCCGGCTGCTGCTGATCCGCCGGGGCCACGAGCCCTCGCGCGGGCTGTGGTCGGTGCCCGGCGGCCGCGTCGAGGCCGGGGAGTCGGTGTCCGCGGCGGTCGAGCGCGAGGTCCTCGAGGAGACCGGCCTGGCGGTGCGTGCCGGTGCCGAGGTGGGCCGGGTGCGGATCCCCGGCCCTGGCGCCGTCTACGACGTCGTGGACCTGGCCTGCACGCTGCTGGACCCCGCGGCCGTCCCGGTCGCCGGCGACGACGCGGACGACGTCACCTTCGCCGACGCCGCCGACCTCGAGCGGCTGACCTGCACGCCGCGGCTGCTGGAGACGCTGCGCGGCTGGGGCGTGCTCCCGGGCTGAGCGGCCCGGCCGCGCGCCCGCCGGTCAGCCGCGCGGCGTCGGCTCGGGCCGACCGGGCTGCTCGCCGCCGCGAGCCTCGCCGTAGGAGCGCTTGGGCACCATGACCTTGCGCCGGAAGACGCACACGACGGTGCCGTCCTGCTTGTAGCCGATCGTCTCGACGTGGACGACGCCGCGGTCGTCCCTCGACCGCGACTCGGCCTTGTCCAGGACCGTGGTCTCGCCGTAGACGGTGTCGCCGTGGAAGGTCGGCGCCACGTGCCGCAGCGACTCGATCTCCAGGTTGGCGATGGCCTTGCCCGACACGTCCGGGACGCTCATGCCGAGCAGCAGCGAGTAGACGTAGTTGCCGACGACGACGTTCCTGCCGAAGTCGGTGCTCTCGGCCGCGTAGTGGCTGTCCAGGTGCAACGGGTGGTGGTTCATCGTGATGAGGCAGAACAGGTGGTCGTCGTACTCGGTCACGGTCTTGCCCGGCCAGTGCTTGTACACCGCACCGACCTCGAACTCCTCGTAGTACCGACCGAACTGCACGTGCTGCCTCCGCGGTGTCGACGCCGACGTCGAGGCACCGGACGGCGGAGCGCACGGGCCCACCACGCCCGGCGGGCCAGGTGCCCACCACGCGTCGGTGAACCATCTGGACGGCCGCCGATCCTACGATGCGCCCGTGGTACCGGCTCCTCCCGTTCCGGACACCGGGGAGCCCGGTGTCCTGACGCTCTCCCCCACCGGCCGCCGGGTCCGGCTCGCCGCGACCGCCGTGGTCCTGGCACTGCTGCTGGGCGGCACGCTGTGGGGCAACGACTCGGAGTTCCCGTTCGGCCCGTTCCGGATGTACTCCACCCGCGCGGACCCCGACCGTCCCGTGGTCTCCACCAGCGTGGTGGGCGTGACCGCCGACGGCGACGAGGTGCGGTTGTCCGGCGGCGAGGTGGGCCTGCGCCGGGCCGAGTTCGAGGGGCAGCTGGCCCGCCTGGTCGAGGAGCCGGAACTGCTGGGCCTGCTGGCCGGCTCCTACGCCGACCGCCACCCGGACGCCGAGCCGCTGGTGGTAGTGCGGGTGGTGCAGCGCCGGCACGCGCTCGACGACGGCCGGCGCACCGGCGCGGTCACCGAGAGCGTGCTCGTCGACCACCCCGTGTCCGCGACCGCCCAGGAGGGCAGCCCGTGAGCGCCGCCCCGTCCTCCGGAGCCGGCGCGACCGCCGCTGCGCCGTCGTCCCCCGGCCGCCGGGGGTGGTCGGGCTGGTGGTTCCGGCCCGTCCCGCTGGCGCGCATCGCGGTGTTCCGCACCATCGCCTACCTGTTCGTGCCGGTCGACGTCTTCCTGACCACGGCCTGGGTCCGGGCGCACGCCCACGTCCCGACCGAGTGGTACGCGCCGCTGACGGTCGGCCGGCTGCTGCCACTCCCCACGCCCACCCCGGCGGTCGTGCTCGCCGTGCAGTGGGCGCTCGTCGGGACAGCCCTGGTGGCGGCCATCGGGCGAGCGCCCCGGCTGCTCGGCACCGCGGTGTTCCTCCTCTACTTCGAGTGGATGGTCGTCGCGATGAGCTACGGGAAGGTGGACCACGACCGGATCGCCTACCTCGTCGCGCTGGCGGTGCTGCCCACCATCGGCCGGGTGCGGTGGCGGGACAAGCGCTCCTCCGAGGCGGCCGGCTGGGCCATGGCCGCGGTCTTCGTCACCGTCATGCTCACCTACTTCCTGGCCGCCTGGGCGAAGATGCGCTTCGGCGGCTGGGACTGGGCGACGGGCTCCACCCTGACCCGGGCGATCGTGCGGCGCGGCACCATGCTGTCGGACTGGACCCTCGAGACGCCCGGCCTCCTCGTGGGCGCCCAGTGGGCGATGCTGGCGCTCGAGTTCGCCGCACCGCTCATGCTGCTCGTCTGGTCGGCCCGCGCCCGGGTGGCACTGGTGCTCTTCCTCCTCGGCTTCCACGTGGCCGTCTACGCCAGCGTGGCGATCATCTTCCTGCCGCACTGCGTCGCGATCCTGTCGATCCTGCCGTGGGAGCGGCTGCCCGGAGCCGCCCGCCGGCTGCGCGCCGGGACCGTGGGCGGGCGCCCGGCCGAGGTGCTCCCGGCCGGGGCCGCGCCTCCGGGATGAGCCGACACCCGGGCGCGTGCCTTCAGATCAGCGCACCGATGCGGGCCGCCATGTCCGCCTCGTGCTGCTGGTAGGACGCCGCCACGCTGGTGAGCAGACCGCCCATGCCGGTGAGCGCGTCGCTGACCCCCTGGGCGCTGAGCCGCCACTGCTCGTAGAGCTCGGTGAACCGGGCGGCGGCCTGGCTGTCGGTCCACCCCTCGAGCACCGAGGCGTCCACGGTGCTCGACAGGGTGGCGTGCCGGGCGGTGGTCTCCGCGGCCTCGGCGCGGCACTGCCCGGCCAGTGACTGCAGGGTGGCGATCTCGACCTTCACGTGTCCTCCTCGTGGTCCGGGTCCCTCCCGGTGGAGGCGGACGGTAGGCGTCCGGATCCGCGCGCCGGCCACCGTCGCCCACAGCCCCGTCCGCCGTCCACAGACGGCGGTGCGGGCCGCCCGAGACGCGTCCGGGTAGCCAGGGTCGGCACGTGCCCGCCCGCTCCCCCACCACCCGCTGCTGGACCCTCGTCGCAGCCGGCGGCGTCGTCGACGTCGCGGTGACCGCCTGCGACGACGACCGGCTCGGCGCGGTCCTGCCCCCGCTGGCCGCCGCGCTCGGCCTCCCGTCCGCCGGGCTCTGGTCCGGCAGCACCCGGCTCGGCCCCGACCTGCCGTTGACCGACCCGGCGCTGCTGCACGGCGCCGTGCTCGGCCTCGGCCGGCCCGGCCCACGGCCGGCGACCGCCGCAGGGTCGAGCGCCCTGGAGCTGCACGTCGTGGGCGGCCCGGACGCCGGGACGACGCTGCCCCTGGACCGCGGACGGCACGTCGTCGGGCGCGGCGGCGACGCCACCGTCCGGCTCACCGACCCCGACGTCTCCCGCCGGCACGTGCTGGTCGAGGTCGGCGCCGGGGACCTCACCGTCCGCGAGCTCGGTTCCAGCAACGGCACCCGGCTCGACGGCGCCCTGCTCGACGGCGAGCCGCGGCCCTGGCCGACGGCAGCACCACTCCGGCTGGGTTCCAGCACGCTGCGGACGGCCGGGCCGGGCAGTGCCCGCGCCGCTCTCGGGCCCCGGGACGGCGGACGTCTGCAACTACGTCCGCACCAGCGTCTGCACCGGGCACGCGAGGAGGTCGAGATCGTCCTCCCGGCCGTCCCCGCCCCGGCACCACCCCGGCGGCTGGCGTGGGTGGCCGTGGCCCTCCCCGCGGTGGGCGGCGTGGGGCTGGCCTGGGTCCTCGACGCTCCCCACTTCCTCCTCTTCGCGCTGCTGAGCCCGGTGGTGGCGGTCGGTACGTGGCTGTCCGACCGGTGGTCGGGCCGGCGCAGCGCGCGACGTGCGCGCGCGGTCCACGCGGCCGAGCTGGCGGAGGTGGAGGAGCGGCTGACCGCAGCCGTCCGCGCCGACGAGCGCGCCGCCGAGGCCGCCTCCCCCGACCTGGCCGCGCTGGCGGCGGCCGCCCGCCGCCGGTCCACCGACCTGTGGCCGCGACGCCGGGAGGACGCCGACGCGCTGGCCGTGCGCATCGGCACCGGCCTCGGGGAGACCCGGGTGGTGCGGGTGGCGGCCGACGGCTCGCGGGTGCGCGAGCCGTCGGACCGGCTTCCCGTCGTCGTCGGGCTGGGCGCCACCGGCGGGTTGAGCGTCGCCGGTCCGCGCGGGCCGGCGGTGGGCGTCCTCGCCGGCGTCTTGGCCCAGCTGGCTGCACTGCACGCACCCGGCGAGGTGGGGCTGGCCCTGCTGACCACACCCGACCGGCTGGCCGACTGGGCGTGGTCGCGGTGGCTGCCGCACCTCGCCGCCGAGTCGGTGCACGTCCGCACCGCTCACCCCGGCGACGCCTCCGACGAGGAGACCCTCCGGTGGCTCGCCGCCCTGGTGTCCCGGCGGGCGGCGGCCGGGGACGGTGCACCCGGCTGGCTCGCCGTGCTCGTCGACCGGCCGGTCGGCCCCCGGGTGCTGGCCACCCTGCGCCGCGCGCACGCCGCCCGTGTCGTCGTCCTCGGTTGCGGGTCCTCGGCGGCGGACCTCCCCGGACTCGGGGACGCGGTCCTCCTGCTCGGCGGCGAGACCGGCGAGCGGGCGACGCTGCTGCGGTCCGGTGCCGGCGAGCGACCGGTGGCAGCGGTCGACCGGCTGCCGCGCCGCGTGGCCGCCCAGCTGGCGCGCCACCTGGCCGCGCTGGCGCCCGCCGCCTCCGACGCCGGCCTCCCCCGGCAGGTGCGGCTGCTGGACCTGCCAGTGGGCGCGGTCGGCGGTTGGTCCCGGACCCGCGATTCGCTCGTCGCGACGCTGGGCCGCACCGCGACCGGGGACCTGGCGGTCGACCTGTGCCGGCACGGGCCGCACGCGCTGGTGGCCGGGACCACGGGCTCGGGCAAGTCCGAGCTGCTGCAGACGCTCATCGCCGGCCTGGCCCTGGCCCACCCGCCCGACAGGTGCTCGTTCCTGCTCGTCGACTACAAGGGCGGGGCAGCGTTCGCGGAGGCGGCCGAGCTGCCGCACACCGTGGGCCTGCTGACCGACCTCGACGGCGCAGCGACGGCCCGGGCGCTGCGGTCGCTCACCGCCGAGCTCACCCGCCGCGAGGCCCTGCTCGCCGCCCACGGCGTCGCGGACCTGGCCGCCCTGCCCGACACGGTCGAGCTCGCCCGCCTGGTGATCGTCGTGGACGAGTTCGCCGGGTTGGCCGAGGAGCTGCCCACCTTCCTGTCGGGGCTCGTCGGCATCGCGCAACGGGGTCGATCGCTGGGTGTGCACCTGGTGCTCGCGACACAGCGTCCCGGGGGCGTCGTCTCCCCCGAGATCCGGTCCAACTGCACGCTGCGCATCTGCCTGCGGACGACCGACGAGGCCGACTCCCGGGACGTGCTCGGGTTGGGACAGGCCGCCGTCCTGCCGGTGGACGCCCCCGGCCGCGGGTATCTGCGGGCCGGCGGGGGCACGCCCGTGCTGTTCCAGGCAGCACGGGTGAGCACCGGGCCGCCCGGCGTCGGCAACGGCCCGCAGGTGACCCCGTGGCGCTGGCCGGCCCCGGCTGTGCCGGCGCCGGACGAGGTGCCGGCCGGGACCAGCGACCTGGCCCGGCTCACCGGATCCCTCCGCCGACGGGCCGCCGAGGCGGACCTGCGGCAGCCGCACCGGCCGTGGCGGCCCGCCCTGCCGGACCACCTCTCCTCCGCGGACCTGCGGGACCTGGCGGGGGACGGTGCCGGCTCCCGGCTCCGGCTCGGCCTGCTGGACCGCCCCGAGACCCAGACGCAGGAGCCGCTGGACCTGGACCTGACCCGGGGCGGCGGCTGGCTCGCCGTGGGCGGGCCCCGCAGCGGGCGGACGACGTTCCTGCGGTCCGCGCTCGCCGAGGCGGTGACCGCGTTCGGACCCGACCGGCTGCACGTGCACGTGCTGGACCACGGCGGCGGCAGGCTGGCCGCCGCAGCGGCCGGCCTGCCGCACGCCGGCACCGCGGTCGGCGCGGACGACGCCCTGCGGACGGTGCGGCTGCTGGACCGGCTGGCGCAGGAGGTCACGGCCCGGCGCGCCGCGCCGCTTGGCGGTCCGCGCCCGTACCTGCTGCTGCTCGTCGACGGGGTCGAGTCGGTCGGGACCCAGCTGGACGAGGCCGATCCCGGCCGCGGGTCGGGGACGCTGCTGCGCCTCGTCCGGGACGGCGGGGCGGCCGGGCTGACGTGCCTGCTCACCGCCGACCGTGCCGTCCCCGGCGGCCGGTTGGCCAACGCCGTCGGCACCCGGCTGGTGCTGCCGCTGCCCGACCGCGCCGACTACGCCGTCGCCGGCATCCCGGTCCGCGACGTGCCCGGGCACCGGCCGCCCGGTCGGGCGCTGGTCGGCGAGGAAGGCAGGGAGTGCCAGCTGGTCCTGCCTCGTGCCCTGCCCACCACCTGGCCGGACGGGGCGGCCGGCCACAGCCGGGCGCTCACCATCCCCGAGCTGCCTGCTGCGCCGGTGCTGTCCCTGCCAGCTCCTCCCGGCGACGGTCACCCGCTGCGGCTGCCGGTCGGTCCGGGTGGTGACGAGGGCGGCGTGCTGATCGTGGACCTGTCGCGCACCGGGGGCCTCCTGGTCGCCGGCCCGCCCGGCAGCGGACGGAGCACGGCACTGGAGTGCTTCGCCCGCCACCTCGCGGCCGCGGGAGCCACGGTCCTGCAGGTCGCCCAGGACGGAGAGCGGGCGGACACGGCGACCCGATCCGCACCGCGCCGGCTGGACGCCACGGACGTCGCCGGCTGGCAGACGTGGCTCGCCGGGCTGCGCGGCGCCCCCGGGGCCGTGGTCGTCGACGACCTCGCCGACCTGGCCGACTCCGCCGTGCTCGGTGCGCTCACCGCGGCCGGGTCCTCCCCGGGCGTCGTCCTCCTCGTGGCAGGGACCGCCGCCGAGCTGGCCACGGCCTTCCGCGGCCCGGTGCCGGCGTTGCGCCGCCGGCGCAGCGGCCTGCTGCTGACGCCGGGGGCCGGGGACGCCGACCTGCTCGGCATCCGGCTCCCCCGCACGCCCGTGCCCTCGCGCCCCGGCTCGGGCTGGCTGGTGTCGGCGGGGACGGCCCGGCGTGTGCAGGTCGCCCGCCGGGACCCGTCCCCGGAGCCGGTCCCGTCGACCGCGGGCGCCGGGACGTGCAGTGCAGCGTGGTGACGGGGAGAGGGCACGTGCTCGCCGGAGCGGGCCGCCGGGCGCTCACCGATGGAGGGAGGACCCGGAGTGCTCCGCGCGGCCGCGGAGGTCGGCCGGCCGCGACGTCGCCCGGCGGGACGATGGTGTCACAGCAGCTCGAGCAGCGTCCCGATCTCCTGGGTGGCGTACCACGCGAGCTCGTGCCCCTCGGCCTGGTCGACGACGAACTGGGCGTCCTCGCTGCCGAGGTCGGCCTCGAGCACGACACCGACAGCCGCCCGGACGTCGTCCTCGGCCTCGGCGCCGTCGACGTGTGCGCTGGCGACGTCGCGCAGGGCGACCTCGCCGGCGAGGCGGACGGCGCCGCGGTCCGCGTCCGGGTCCTCGACCTCGGTGAGCGCGGCGTCGGGCACGTCGGCGGCCAGCACGACCCGGCGGCGGGCGGCCGAGGGGTCGACGTCGACGAGCCGGAGGCTGGCCCGCGCCGCTGCCAGGAGTGCGGCGTACTCGAGCTCCTCCTCGTCGGCTCCGGCGTCACTGAGGGCGTAGAACGCACGCAGGCTCGGCGTGACCGCGAAGGCGGTGAGCGGCCCCGCCAGGCGCCCGTCGTCCACGAGCGTCCGCAGGACGTTCGTGGTGGCCGGCAGGTACACACGCACCGGGCTGACTCCTCCGTGCCGCAGGGACGCCCGACGGTATCCCGGCGCCGGTCCGGACCTGCGCGCCGCGGGTCAGCCGGCGGTCTCGACCAGGACGGCCAGTTCCTGCTCGACGAGGTCGGCGAGCACGTCGACGTCGCCGACGCCGTCACGGTCGGCGTTCAGCCCGAAGTAGACGTGACCGTCGTAGCTGGTGATGCCGACCGACAGTCCCTGGCCCGGGGCCAGCGGGACCACCGGGAAGACCTCGAGCATCCGGGCGCCGGCGGCGTACAGCGGGACCTGCGGCCCCGGCACGTTGGTGACCACCAGGTTGGCCATCCGGCGGGACAGGCCGCGAGCCGCCCGGGCGCCGAGGGCGTGCAGGGTCGGCGGGGCGAACCCGGTGAGCGCGATGAGCGTGTCCGCCCCGACCGAGCGGCCGTGCTGGCTCACGCCGCGCATCGCGTAGCTCAGCCGCGCCAGCCGCACGCGCGGGTTGGGCTCGCCGACGGGGAGGTCGACCAGGTAGCTCGACACCCGGTTGCCCGGTGCCTCCTCCTCGTCGCCCTGAACCGAGACCGGCACCAGCGCCCGCACCGAGGTGGAGCCGAGGACCGCCTCGCCGCGGGACAGCAGCCAGTCCCGCAGCGCGCCGGTCACCACGGTCAGCAGCACGTCGTTCACCGTGCCGCCGTGCGCCTTGCGGACCCGCTTGACGTCGTCGAGCTCGCCCCGCGCCACCGCCACCCGGCGCTGACTGCCGCTGACCGCGTCGAGAGGGGTGTGCGGGGCGGGGAACACCGCCGACCGCGCCGCGCGGAGGGCGCCCCCGGCCACGCCGGTCAGCCGCGCCCCGGTGGCGCGCACGTCGGTGATGGCCTGCCGGGCGGCCTCCGCGGCCACCGTCGGGCGGGCCACGTACTCCGCCACGGCCTCGCTGACCAGGTGGAACGCGCCGGGCAGCCGGCGGGGGCGCCAGGTGGCGGGCGCGGGCGCCGCGGCGTCCGGCGAGTCGTCGAGCAGCACCTGGGCGATGTCGACCGCGCCCAGCCCGTCGACCAGCGCCGGGTGGGTCTTCGTGATGACGGCGACCCGCCCCGCGGCCAGGCCCTCGACGAGGTAGACCTCCCACAGCGGCCGTCCCCGGTCCAGGGGGCGCGCGACGACCCGGGACACGAGGTCGAGCAACTGGGCCTGCGTCCCCGGTCGGGGCACCGCGGACCGGCGGACGTGGTACTCGACGTCGAAGTCCGGGTCGTCGGCCCACACCGGGTTGGCCAGGTGCCCCGGCACCTCGAGGACCCGCTGCCGGTACCGCGGGACGAGCGGCAGGCGCCCCTCGACCAGCGCGGCGATCGCGTCGAGGCCGCCCACCGGCGGCTCGAGCACGAGCACGCCGGCCACGTGCATCGGGTTGTCCGGCCGCTCGAGGTAGAGGAACGACGCGTCCAGGGTGGTCAGGCGCTCCACCGTCGGTCTCCTCCCGGTCGGGGTGCTCACGCTACGACGCGGCACCACCGGGCGGACAGCCCAGGCGTGGTGGCGCACATCGCCTCGGCCGGCGCGTCGGCCGTGCCGGCGCGTCGACCGTGCCGGCACGTCGCCTCAGCCGGCGCGCCGGCCCAGTCGCGGCCGTCCGCGCCCGGCCCCGGGGATCGGCACACCGGTGAGCGCGGCGGCCATCTCCCGCAGTTCGGTGCGCAGCGGGGAGGACGGCGCCACCTCGGCCAGGGTGCGCCCCTCGGCCAGGGCCGCGTCGGTGGCACGTCGGTCGGCGGGCAGGAAGAAGCCCACCTGGCGGCCGGCGAAGCGCTCCAGCGCGTCGCCGATCTCGCGACGGGGGTCGCCGGGCACCGGCCCCCGCCGCACCTGGTTGACGACGACGACCGGTTCGACGTCCGGCAGCACGTCGCGCAGCTCGCCGAGGGCGCGGATGCTCCGCTGCAGCGCCACCGGATCCGCGCCGCTGACGCAGAGCACGGTGTCCGCGGCCTCCAGGACGGTGAGGGTCACCCCGTTGCGCCGCGGGGCCGCGGTGTCGAAGGACAGCTCCTCGTCCTCCTCGATGCTGAACCCGCAGTCGACGACGGTGAGCTCGGCGCTGCGGCGCACCTCCTCGAGGACGGCGCCGACGGCGTGCGGTCGCAGCTCGGGCCACCGATCCGCGCGCGCCAGCCCGGTGAGGACGCCCAGCCGCGGGCGCACCGCCCAGGCCAGCCGGTCGAGCGCCGCCTGGTCGAGGGTGCCGGCGGCCGCCTGCCGGGCCGCACCCGCCAAGCCGGGCGACTCGTCGAGCAGGCCGAGCACCTGCGCCACCACGCCGCCGTAGACGTCGGCGTCGACCAGCAACGTGGGCACGTCGAGCCGGGCGGCCTCGTCGGCGAGCCCCACGGCGACGGTGGTGCGGCCAGGGGCGCCCGTCGGCCCCCAGACCGCGACCACGCGGCCGCGGCCGGCCGGCCGGTCCGGTCCCGGCTCGGGCGTCCCGTGGGCGGGCAGCGCCGCGCGCGGGTCGGCGATGTCCCGGCCGGCCGGGAGGCCGCCCGCCACCGCCTCGTGCAGCGCCCGGGCGATCTCCTCCGGCTCGGCGTCGGCGGGCAGCACTCGGCCGACCCCCAGGGCGTGCAGCCGGTCGGCGGCGCGCTCGTCACCCGGGTCCACCAGCCCCACGACGGCCACGCCGGCCGCCGCGAGCCGGGCGACGGCGTCCCCGTCGAGGCGGCGCAGGTCCGCCGACAGCAGCGCCGCCTGCGCGGTCCCGGTGGCAGCGGCGGCCAGCAGCTCGGACACGTCCACGCACCGACGGACGACGGTGACGCCGTGGTCGGCTCGGTCGAGGGCGCCGACCAGCGCGGACTCCCACCCGGCGCCGGTGACGGCGGTGAAGACCTGCACCGCCATCAGGGCGTCCCGGTCGCCGGGGTGCGGGACGTGGCGGCTCCCGCCTGCGGCGCTGGCGCCGCGCCGGGCGCGCTCACGTCCGGAGCCGGCGCGGCAGGCGGAACGGGGGCCACGGGCGCCGAGGTCGACGGCGCGGTGGGCGACGGCGCGGTGGGCGACGGCACCGCGGACGACGGCACCGCGGACGACGGCACCGCGGACGACGGCACCGCGGACGACGGCACCGATGGCGCTGCGCCGGTGGCGTCCACCGACCCGTGCACGACGACGACCAGCGGCCGGCCACCGATCGCGCCGAGCACCGCCGGCGCCTGGCCGGCCGGGACCGAGACGACGACCTGGACGGTGGTCGTGGCCGTCGACAGCACGCCCTCGGTGCGCCCGGAGATCGCCTGCACCGGGGCCGCCGCGACGACGAGGGTCACGCTCCCGCTCCCCGCCCCGGTGGCGCCGACCGCGGGGTCGGCCACGGCGTACACGTCGACGACCTGCCCGCGGTCCAGCCCCGGCGGCACGTAGCCGGCCTGCACCGGGAGCGCCAGCTGCACCAGCTCGGCCGGCTCCTCGAGCGCCGTCCGGGGCAGCAGCTCCCCGCCGCGCACGGCACGGGCGAGGGTCCGGCCCTCCGGTCGCGTGCTCGTCGCGAGGTAGGCGCCGGCGATGTCGTCGAGCCGGACGTCCACCGCCACGAGGTCCCCCGTGGTCAGCACGGTGCCGGCCGCGAGGTCACCGGCGGCAGACCACACCGGCACCGTCGCGTCGGCTGCGGCGACCACGCGGGCACCCAGCAGGACCGAGCCGAGCACCAGCAGGACGCCCAGCACCAGCCGCAGGTCCAGCCAGCGCGGCGGCCGGACCCGTCGCGGTGCCGACCCCGACACGGAAGCACCAGGGGTGCCCGGCCCCGGGGCGGTGGGCACGGTGCGCGTGGCACTCACAGCCAGCGGTTCCTCCCTCTGCACGGACGCCGCGGACGGCCCCCGGTGGGCCACGGCCGGACGGAGATGATGAGGCAGGGACCCCGGTGCGTGCAGGCGCTGTCCACACGTTCGGGGTTGTGGACGGCGCGCATGCCACCCGGACGGGGCTGCCAAACTGTCCGGGACCGGACGGAGACCTGATGCCCACACCGCGGTTCCTGACCCTCGACGACGTCGCCGAGATCCTCAACGTCTCGTGGTCGCAGGCCTACGCGCTGGTGCGGCGCAAGGAGCTCATCGCCATCCAGATCGGCGGCCGCGGCCAGTGGCGGGTCGAGAACGAGGAGCTCGAGCGCTTCATCGCACGGAAGTACGCCGAGGCCCGGGCCGGCACGGTGCCCGCGGAGTCCCCCGTCGAGGAGCAGACCGAGCCGGACGACGCGCCGGCCGGCCCCGGAGGACGCCGCCGCAGCTGACCCCGGCCGGGTCCCCACGGACCCTCGCACCCGGGCCGCGGGAGGCCCGGCCGGGCTGACCAGACCGACCGCGCCGACGGGCCGACCGGTCAGTCCAGCCCGGGGGTCAGCGTCCGCACCACCGCGACCGCCGGCAGGGCGATCGCCCGCACACCCCGCACCGCCGCCGCCCGCCGCGGCTGGTCCGCCGCGTGCTCGGCCAGCTCGACGTGGTCGGCGCCGACGCCGTCGACGGTGCCCACGTACACCGCCCCGTCGTCCAGGACGACCTGCACGACGCTGCGGTCGCGGGCCAGCCCGCGCAGCGCCCACCGCAGGTCCAGCCGGGCGCGCACCGGCCCGGGGTCCTCGGCCGGGGCCGTCGCCCGCCCCAGCCCGGCGACCGTCCGCACCTTCGCCGTCGCCACCAGCACCTCCCGGCGGCCCTCGCCGGTCAGCAGCAGCCAGTCGGCGCCCACCTCGACGAGCTCCCCGGACACGTCACCGGCACCGGAGCACCGCAGCACCACCGTCCCGCCGAGCGCGCCGGCCAGCCGGTCCACCAGCCGGACGGCACCGGTCTCCACCCGCCGGCGGGTGGCGTCCTCCGCACGCGCGGCCGCGGCCTCCGCCTCGTCGAACTCCGCCTGCAGGTCGGCGAAGAGCCGTTGCCACCGCATCCGCCACCTCCTCGGTTCCACCCTAGTGGCCCACAGTTCTTGCGTTTGCGTGCATTTGCTTGCTTTAGTCACACCGCAACGTCGACCAGTCGAGGAGGGGACATGTCGATCCGGCGCCTGCTGGGGACCACGGCGGCGATGGCCGCTGCCGCCGCCGGCCTCCGCGCGGTCACCCCCGACCTCGGCGCGGTCGCCGCTCCCGGCCTCGACCTGCAGCGCGCCGTCGACACCGCCGGCGCCGAGGCGGTCCTGCTCGCCGGCGTCGCCGCGCTGGCCTGGGTCGTCTGGCTGTGGGGCGCCCTCGGCCTGACCCTCACCGCGCTGTCGGCCCTGCCCGGGCTCGCCGGCACGCTGGCAGGCGCGCTCACCCGGTGCATGCTGCCCGCCGGTGCACGGCGGGCCGCGGCCCTCGCCCTCGGCGTCGGACTGGTCACCGGCGGCCCGCTGCTGACGGGGTGCGCCGTTCCCCCGAGCGCACCTCCCCCGACCGTCGCCGTCGCCGCCGCCCAGGCCCCCGCCGCGCCGCCGTCCGGTCCGGTCGCCGACTGGCCGGCGCCGCCTCCCGCACCCCGGGATCCCGCACCGGTGCCCGACTGGCCGGCCGCGGTCGACGACGCGCACGTCGTCCTGCGCGGTGAGTGCCTGTGGGACATCGCCGCTGCCGACCTCGTCCGGAGGTCCGGCGCACCCCCGACCGACGGCGAGGTGGCCGCCGCGGCCGACGCCTGGTGGTACGCGAACGCCGACGTGGTCGGACCCGACCCCGACCTCCTGCTGCCGGGCCAGGTACTGCGCCCGCCCCCGGCGTCCTGACCGCCCCGCCCCCCGACCACACCGCACCCCGGAGCTCCCGATGACCGCGCCCGCCACCCCCGCCGGACCCGCCGACCCCACGACCGGGACCGGCCCGCAGCCGCTGCGTGCGGCCACCCTGCGGCTCACCGTCGTCCCGACGCCGCAACCGCCCCTGGACCCGCAGCCGGTGCTGCGGCTGGTCCTGCCCGGTGTCGCCGTCCCGCGGGCACCGCACCGGCCGGGCCCGCGGCCTCGCCCGGAGGAGCCGCTCGCGGGGTTCGTGCCGGGCTCGGAGCCGACCTGGTCGGCGCGGGCGGACCTCCCCGACCCGCGCGTCGCCGGACGCCGGCTGCTCCTGCTCACCCTCGAGGGGCTGGCCGGCCGGCGCCCGCTGAGCCAGGTGCAGCCGCTCACCGCCCTGGGCGTCTACGCGGCGCTCACCAGCGGCCGCCGGCCCCAGTGGTGCGCCGGCGGGACCGCGCCGGTGCTGCTGGGCCCGGTGCACGTCTGCGAGCCGGTCGACGGCGTCGCCGAGGTCAGCGCGGTGGCCCGCCGGTCGGGCCGGGCGCACGCGGTCGCCGCCCGGCTCGAGGGCATCGACGGCCGGTGGCGGTGCACCGCCCTGCAGATCGGGTGAACGACCTCCCCGCCCCCCGCCATCGAAGGCCCTCCTGCCCCCCACCGTTCGCACGCTCACGGCGGGGCCCTGCAGGAGGGCCGGCGGCGGGACCCTGCAGGGGGCCGACGGGACGGGGCCGCACCCGCTGGTCCTCAAGCGCGCGACGGCGCCCCGTGGCAGACCTTGTACTTCTTGCCCGACCCGCACGGGCAGGGGGCGTTGCGCGACGGCTCCTTGGTGCCGGTCACGGTCGCCGTCTTGGCCGCCTTGACCCGGCCGCTCTCCTTGGCCGAGGCGTCCAGGCCGGGGGCGGAGTAGCTGAGCTGGTCGCTGCGGTGCGGGTCGTCAAGGCCCCTGACCGACAGCTCCGGCCCGGTGCCCGAGGACACCGGCTCCGCGGCCTCGGGCGCCGCTGCGACGTCCTCCGGAGCGGCGTGCCGGCCGCGCCGGGCCGTCCCCGTCCGGCGGGCCGCCGTGGCGGGAGCGGGAGCGGGGGTTGCGGCGGCGGGAGCGGGGCTCGCAGGAGCCGGCGCGGCCGGAGCGGAGGGCGCCGGAGCCGAGGGCGCCGGCGCAGGAGCCGCGGGAACCGACTGCACCGGAGCCGAGGGCGCCGGTGCCGGGGCCGGCGGCGCCGCCGCGGCCTGCGCGGCCGCCTTCCGGGCCAGCACCCGGGCCGTCCCCTGCTGCGCCGCCGCCAGCGCCTTGGCCTCGGCCTCGGCCTGCTTGGCCTGAGCCTCGGCGTCCTGCTGCTCCTTGCTCTTGACCTCCAGGTTGAACAGGAAGCCGACCGACTCCTCCTTGATGCCGTCGAGCATCGTCATGAACATGTCGTAGCCCTCGCGCTGGTACTCCACGACCGGGTCGCGGTTGGCCATCGCGCGCAGGTGGATGCCGGCCCGCAGGTAGTCCATCTCGTAGAGGTGCTCGCGCCACTTGCGGTCGAGCACCGAGAGCAGCACCCGCCGCTCCAGCTCGCGCATGACCTCCGCGCCGAGGGCCGCCTCGCGCTCCTCGTAGGCGCGGTGCACGTCGTCGAGCAGCTCGCGCTTGAGGACGTCGGCGGACAGCCCCGCCTGGTCGCCGTCGGCGACGCGGTCGATGAGCTCGTCGCGGTCCAGGCCCACCGGGTAGAGGGCCTTGAGGCCGGTCCACAGCTGCTCGAGGTCCCAGTCCTCGGCGTAGCCCATCTCGGTGGCGCCGTCGACGTAGGCGCTGACGACCTCGTCGACCATCGACCGGACCTGCACGTGCAGGTCCTGCCCGTCGAGCACCTTGCGCCGCTCGGCGTAGATGACGGTGCGCTGCCGGTTGAGCACCTCGTCGTACTTCAGGACGTCCTTGCGGACCTCGAAGTTCTGCTGCTCGACCTGGGTCTGCGCCGACAGGATCGCCCGGCTGACCATCTTCGACTCGATCGGCTGGTCGTCGGGGACCCGCAGCGTGGTCATCATCGACTCGAGCATCGGGCCGTTGAAGCGCCGCATGAGGTCGTCGCCCAGCGACAGGTAGAACCGCGACTCGCCCGGGTCGCCCTGCCGGCCGGAGCGGCCGCGCAGCTGGTTGTCGATGCGCCGGCTCTCGTGCCGCTCGGTGCCCAGCACGTACAGGCCGCCGGCCTCGGTGACCTCCTCGTGCTCGGCCCGGACCTGCTCCTTGGCCTTCTCCAGCGCGCTGTCCCAGGCCGCCTCGTACTCCTCCGGCGTCTCCGCCGGCGACAGCCCGCGGGCGCGCAGCTGCTCGTCGGCGATGAAGTCCGGGCTGCCGCCGAGCTGGATGTCGGTGCCGCGGCCGGCCATGTTGGTGGCCACGGTGACCGCGCCGAGCCGGCCGGCCTGGGCGACGATGTGCGCCTCCCGCGCGTGGTTCTTGGCGTTGAGCACCTCGTGCTTGATCCCGCGCTGCAGCAGCAGCTTGGACAGCACCTCGGACTTCTCGACGCTGGCCGTGCCGACCAGCATCGGCTGGCCGGCCTCGTGCCGGTCGGCGATGTCGTCGATGACGGCCTCGAACTTCGCCTTCTCCGTCTTGTAGATGACGTCGGACCGGTCCTCGCGCACCATCGGCCGGTTTGTCGGGATCGGCACGACGCCCAGCCCGTAGGTCTGGGAGAGCTCGGCCGCCTCGGTCTGGGCGGTGCCGGTCATCCCGGAGAGCCGCTCGTAGAGCCGGAAGTAGTTCTGCAGGGTGATCGTGGCGAGCGTCTGGTTCTCGTCCTTGATCTGCACCCGCTCCTTGGCCTCGATGGCCTGGTGCATGCCCTCGTTGTAGCGCCGGCCCGACAGCACGCGGCCGGTGAACTCGTCGACGATGAGCACCTCGCCGTTGCTGACGATGTACTGCTGGTCGCGGTGGTAGAGCTCCTTGGCCTTCAGCGCGTTGTTGAGGAAGCTGATCAGCGGGGTGTTGGCCGCCTCGTAGAGGTTCTCGATGCCGATCTGGTCCTCGACGAACTCGACGCCCTCCTCGGTGATGGCGACCGTGCGCTTGGCCTCCTCCACCTCGTAGTGGACGTCGCGCTGCATCAGCGGGGCCAGCCGGGCGAACTCGGTGTACCAGCGGTGCATGGCCGGGTCGCCGGCCGGGCCGCTGATGATCAGCGGGGTGCGGGCCTCGTCGATGAGGATGGAGTCGACCTCGTCCACGACGGCGAAGTGGTGCCCGCGCTGCACGAGGTCGGCCTTGCTCCAGGCCATGTTGTCGCGCAGGTAGTCGAAGCCGAACTCGTTGTTCGTGCCGTAGGTGATGTCGCAGGCGTACTGCTCGCGGCGGTGCGCCGGGCGCTCGCCGGACAGGATCACGCCGACCGACAGGCCGAGGAAGCGGTGCACCCGGCCCATCCACTCGGCGTCGCGCTTGGCCAGGTAGTCGTTGACGGTGACCATGTGCACGCCCTGGCCGGCGAGCGCGTTGAGGTACGCCGGCAGGACGCCGGTCAGCGTCTTGCCCTCACCGGTGCGCATCTCGGCGATGTTGCCCAGGTGCAGCGCGGCGCCGCCCATGACCTGCACGCGGAAGTGCCGCTGGCCGAGCGTGCGGGTGGCCGCCTCGCGGACGACGGCGAAGGCCTCCGGGAGGAGCTGGTCGAGGGTCTCCCCCTCCTCCAGGCGCTCCTTGAACTCGTCGGTCTTCGCCCGCAGCTCCGCGTCGGTGAGGTCGGCGACGTCGTCCGCCAGCGACTCGACCGCGTCGGCGATCTTGTTCAGTCGCCGGAGGGTCTTGCCCTCACCGGCACGGAGGATCTTCTGGAACACCACGTCCCCAGCGTAGGCGGCCCGCCCTCCGACCCGGGGCTGTCGGCCGGGAACCGCCGTCAGCGACGCACCAGCCGTCCCTCCCGCTGGTCGAGCACGACCTCCCGGCCGCCCGCCCGGAGCCCGTCGAGCACCGCTGCGACCAGCTCGGCCCGGTCGTGTCCGGGCGGCAGCCGCGGCGGCTCCCCGGCGAGGGCACGGTGCACCAGGCCGGTGTCGATGTGCGGCGGCCGGACGTCGAGCACGGTGATCGCGCGGCGGCGCAGCTCGCGGCGCAGCACCCCGGCCCAGGCCGACAGGGCCGCCTTGCTCGCCGAGTACTCGGCCATGTCCAGCGTCGGGGCGTCGGCCACGATCGCCGACAGCAGCACGACCGCGCCGCCGTCCGGGAGGTGCGGCAGGGCCGCCCGGACCAGGCTCATGGGGCCCAGCGTGTTGACCGCGAACAGCTCCTCGGTGACCGCGTCGTCGGCGTCGGCAGCTGGGCCGAAGGCCACCACGCCCCAGGCCACCACCACGGCGTCCAGCCCGCCGAGCCCGGCCACGGCGGACTCCACCGCCCCGCGCACCGCCCCGACGTCGACGGCGTCGGCCACCGCGGCCGGCGCGCCGCCCAGGTCCCCGGCCAGCGTCCGCAGGGCGGCGCCGTCCCGGCCGGTCAGCGCCACCCGCGCGCCCGCGCCGTGCAGCGCCCGCGCCAGTTCCCCGCCCAGCACCCCGGTCGCCCCGGCGACCAGGACCCTCGCACCTGCGAGCTCCATGGCGTCGGCTTGCCCCGGTCGTGCGCTACCTAATCTCGCACCCGTGGCACACGACCTCGACGCCCTGCCGGACGGCCTGCTCGCCCTGCTCACCGAGCGGCACCTGGCCACGCTGACCACGCTGCGCGCCGACGGGAGCCCGCATGTCGTCCCGGTGGGCGTCACCTACGACGCGGCCACCCGCACCGCCCGGGTGATCACCTCCGGGACGTCGGCCAAGGCCCGGCACGTGCGCGCCGGCCGCTCCCGGGTCGCGGTGTGCACGGTCGACGGCCGCCGCTGGGTCACCCTCGAGGGGACGGCGGTGCTGCGCGACGACCGTGCCGCGGTCGCCGACGCCGAGGCCCGCTACGCCCGGCGCTACCGGACGCCCCGGGAGAACCCGGCGCGGGTCGTCCTGGAGATCTCGGTCGACCGGGTGCTGGGCCACGCCGGACCATGACCGGGTGAGCCGAGAACCGAGAGCCCTGGACCTCTCCGGGACCGACCTGACCACCGCGGTGGTCCGCACCGCGCGGCTGGTGCTGCGCCCGTTCCGCGCGGACGACGTCGACGCAGTGTTCCGCAGCTGCCAGGACCCCGAGACCAGGCGCTGGCTGGCCAACCTCCCCGACCCGTACACGCGGGCCGACGCCGAGCGGTTCGTCACCGACGTCGCCGTCCGCGGGCGGGCCGAGGGCCGGGAGCTGACCTGCGCGGTCGAGGCCGACGGGGAGCTGGTCGCCTCCTGCGGCCTGCACCACCTGCGGGACGGCGCGCGGCTCGGGCCCGAGGTCGGCTACTGGACCGCGCCCTGGGCCCGCGGTCGGGGCCACGCCGCCGAGGCCGCCCGCGGGCTCGCGGACTGGGCGTTCGCCCACGGCGCGTTCCGGGTCCACCTGTTCACCGACGTGGCGAACACCGCATCGCAGCGGGTCGCGGAGCGGGCCGGGTTCCGCCGCGAGGGCGTCGTCCGCCGGTGCCTGGACCAGCGGGACGGGAGCTGGACCGACGCGGTGCTCTTCGGGCGGGTGCCCGGGGACTGAGCGGGCGGGGGTGCGGGGTCGCCGCACCCCCGCCCGGCGTCAGGCGGGGGGCGCCGCGGCCGTCGCCGACTGCCGCGTGGCGGCGCCGTCCATCGGCGCGTCGACGAGCCGGATGAGGCCGTAGTCGTAGGCGTGCCGGCGGTAGACGACCGTCGGGTGCCCGGTGTCGGCGCACATGAAGAGGAAGAAGTCGTGGCCGACCAGCTCCATCTCGTGGAGGGCCTGGTCGACGTGCATCGGGGTGGCCGGGTGGTGCTTCTCGCGCACGATCTGGCCGGGGAGGTGCTCGTCGAGGTCGGTGACGTGCGGACCCTCCGCGAGCTCGCGGTCGCGGTCGAGGGCCTCGATGACGTCGGTGTCGGGGGCGCCACCGCCCACCCGCACGCTGGCCGGGGTGCGGCGTCCGTGGTGGACGCGACGGCGGTCGGCGGCCTTGCGCAACCGGTGGTCGAGCTTGCCGGCGGCCAGGTCCAGCGCCGCGTAGAAATCGGGCGCGGCGGCCTCGGCCCGGACGACCGGGCCCTTGCCGCGGAGCGTGATCTCGACGCGCTGGCACTTGCCGGACTGACGAGGGTTCTTCTCGTGGAAGAGCTCCACGTCGATGCGCAGCATCTTCAGCTTGCCGTCGAAGCGCTCGAGACTGCCGACCTTGTCCTCGACGTGCTGTCGGTAGTGCTCGGGGACCTCGACGTTGCGGCCACGGACCACGATCTCCATGAGACCTCCCGGTCGTCGGGTTGTGATCGAACCCACGCTAGTCCCGCTCGCCGGGTCCCGACAGTCGATCTGCCGAACCCCCGAGCGGGCGCTCCCGGCTCCGCCGGACGGCGCGACGAGGGGTCGCCGCGACCACCGCGGCGAGCACCGGAGGCCCCTCGCGGCCGGTTGCCGGCGCCAGCACGGCGGCCGCCTCGGTGAGCGTCGCGCCGCTGGTCACGACGTCGTCGACGACCACGAGCACCGCCCCCGCCGGCAACTCGGACGGGCCGGCACGCAGCGCGAAGGTGCCTGCCAGGTTGGCCCGCCGCTGCGCCGCCGAGAGGCCCGCGGAGTCCGCGGCACGTCCGGTGCGTCGCAGCAGCCGCGTCTCGGCGGCCGGCACCCCGGCCGCCCGCAGCTCCGCGATCGCACGACCGGTCAGCTCCCGGACGTGGTCGCGGCCGCGGGCGCGCAGCGCGGCGGCCCCGCTGGGCACCGGGACCAGCCGGACCGGCCCCGGCCGCGGCGAGGTCCCGGCGAGCACGCCGGCGACCGCGAGCGCGAGCGCGGCGCCCAGCGGGCGGGCCAACTCGGCGCGGCCGCGTTCCTTGAAGGCGTTGACCGCCGGGCGCACCGGCCCCTCGTAGGCACCGGCGGCCACCGTCGGCGGGAAGCCGGCCGGGAAGCGCCGCGGCTGCGCCAGGTGCGGGACGGCGAGCAGCGCGGCGCACCGCCGGCAGAGGACGGCGCCGGGCACACCGCACCCGGCGCACTCGCGCGGCAGCAGCAGGTCGGCCAGCGCCGCCAGCACCCCGCCGTCCACTCCCCCAGCCTCCCGCCCTGCGGCCACCAGGCCCAGGGTCGGCGGGGACCTGTGGACGGGCAGCCCGCTCCCGCGGTCCCGACGCGCCCCGCCGGCCCCGTCCCGGCCGCCTCCCGGGTCCCGCCGCGAGCTCGCGAGTGGTGGGGAGGAGGTGGTCCTTCTGCCGAGCCTGCGAGGGACAAGGAGGACGGGGTCCTTCCACGGTGCGGAGGCCGGGGTCCTCCTCCGAGGGTTCGGGGGACGCGGGGTCCTCCCTCAGACCGGGTAGAACGGCTCGGTGCCCGGCTGTGGCTGCTGGCCGCGCACCAGCGTCACCCACGTCCCCCCGGCGACCTGCCACTCCCAGATCGTGCCGCCGGCGCTGACCAGCGGCGGGCGCCCGGGCGCGGCGGCGACCTCGGTGGCCTGGCTGGGCAGCCCGGCGGTGGGCACCGGCGAGAGGTCCCAGCCGTCGATGCCGACCGTGTACGGCACGGTGCGGTCCTCACCGCCGTCGCCGGCCAGCACCAGCAGGCTGCCGGAGGTCCGCCACGCGACGTCGACCACCTGGCCCAGCGCCGGGGCGACCTCGCGCCAGTCGCGCAGCGCCACCGGGCCGTCGTCGGAGCGGACGACGGTGCCGACGTGCAGGCTCTGCCGCTGGCCGTCCTCCACCACGACGGCCGCGCGGACGCCGTCGGGCGACAGCTGTAGCGCAGTGGCCCGTCCCAGGCCCGGCAGCGTGACGGCGTTGACCGCCTGCGGAGGGCCGCCGGCGGTCACCCGCACCACCGTGGAGCCGTCGCGGACCAGCCAGAACTCCTGCCGGGCGGGCGCTACCGTCGGCACGCTCAGGGAGCTGCTGGGCAGCACCGGGGTGAGCTCGCCGCCGTAGCCGCCGGTGAGCAGGGTCGCCTGGCCGTCCCGCTCGGTCACCCCGACCATCTGCGTCAGCTGCCCGGTGCTGGGGTCGGTCGCGACCGCGGCGCTGGTCAGCCCGTAGGCGCCGTCGCCGGCCGGTCCGGGCGCCGGTGCCGGGGCCTCGGTGGCGGTCCACAGCGCGCCGTCGACGAGGTAGTGGCCGACCGCGTCCACCGGGGCGGCGTCCGGGTCGAGAGCGGTCCAGGTGTCGACGGTCTGCACCGCGGGGACGCCGTCGAGGACCAGCGGGTCGCCGTCGACCAGCACCTCCACCGAGCGCACCGACGGCAGCTGGCCCAACGTGCAGACCAGCTGGGCGGAGAGCCCCGCGAGCCGGGACGGCGGCGCGTCGGCGACGCCGGTCAGGTCGACGGTGACCGCCTGTGCGGAGACCGTCAGCGTGCTGCCCAGCGCGGCGCCCGCGAGCTCGTTGACGACGCCGGCGGCCAGCACCGCCGAGGGCCCCTCGAGCAGCCGCTCGACCAGCACCGTCGGCTGCGACTCGCCGCTGATCAGGTAGCGCGGGTCGGGGACGATGCGCTGGCCGGTCGGGTCGAGGAAGTAGAGGTCGCGCCGCTCGTAGAGCCGTTCGAAGTCCGGCTCGAGCATGAGCAGCCCGTCGGGCGGATCGCTGATCCGCCACTCGCCGTCGACCTGCTCGAGCCGGAACTCCCGCGAGTAGACCTCCTGGCCGCCCACGGCGAACCCGCCGCGCCGGTCGATCGTGCCGACCAGCTCGCCGGTCACGAGGACGGTGCCGGCGTCGGTGGTGACGGTGGCGTAGTCGGCGCCGAGCAGGGTGATGCCGGCGTCGTCCGACCACGACCCCTGCGGCTCGGGGGCCAGGTGCTCGCGCGCCACCGGGTGCCCGCGCACCGTGCTGGCGGCGGCGTCGAGGAAGCCGCGGACGACCTCCTCCGGGGTGGCGCCGGCCTGCGGCGACAGCGGCTCGATGCCGACCGGGGTCTCCGCGCGCTGCGGGGCCTGGGTGATCTGCACGGACGACGAGGACGTCGGGACCGTCGAGCAGCCGGTCAGCAGCGCCAGCAGGGCCGCGGCGAGCACGGCGGTGCCGCGGCTCACCGCGCACCCCCGGGACGGCGCAGCGCCGCGGGTCGCAGCGGCAGCGGCGAGCTGGTGAGGTCGGCACCGGCGGCCAGCGGCAGCGTCAGCCGGAACTGCGCGCCGACCCCCGGCGCCCCCCACACCTGCAGCCAGCCGCCGTGCAGCCGCGCGTCCTCCAGGCTGATCGACAGCCCCAGCCCGCTGCCGCCCACGGTGCGCACCCGCGAGGGGTCGGCGCGCCAGAAGCGGTCGAACACGTGCTGCGCCTCGGCCGAGGAGAGCCCGACCCCGTGGTCGCGCACGGTCACCGCCGCCGCCGTCCGGTTGGCCGCCCAGGTGATCTCCACCGGCCGGCCGGTGCCGTGCTCGATGGCGTTGCCGACGAGGTTGCGCAGGATGCGCTCCACCCGCCGGGCGTCGACCTCGGCGATGACGTCCTGGCCGGGCCCCGAGACCGTCAGCTCGCAGCCGTGCCGCTCGGCCAGCGCGGACATCCCGGCCGCCACCCGGCGCACCAGCGCGCCGAGGTCGGTGGGCTCCCAGTCGAGGACGGCGGCCCCGGCGTCGTAGCGGCTGATCTCCAGCAGGTCGGTGAGCAGCACCTCGAAGCGGTCGAGCTCGGTGTGCATCAGCTCCGCGGAGCGGGCCACGTGCGGCGGGAAGTCGGCGCGGGACTCGTAGAGCACCTCGGCGGCCATCTGCACCGTGGTCAGCGGCGTGCGCAGCTCGTGCGAGACGTCGGAGGTGAAGCGCTGCTGGAGCTGGGACAGCGACTCGAGCTGGGTGATCTGCCGCTGCAGGCTGTCGGCCATCGCGTTGAAGCTGGTCGCCAGCCGGGCGAGGTCGTCCTCGCCGCGCACGGCCATCCGCTCCTGGAGCTGCCCCTCGGCCAGCCGCTGCGCGATCCCCGCGGCCCGGCGCACCGGGTCGACGACCAGCCGGGTCACCAGGAGGGCGATCCCGACGACGAAGAGGGTGAGGGCGATGCCGCTGATGACCACCGTGCTGCGGAACAGCGACAGGCTCTCGGCCTCCTGGTCGAGCGGGAAGGCGTAGTACAGCTCGATCTGCTCGGCGCTGCCCGCGCCGGTCGGCACGGGCGCGCCGACGAGGTAGGTGGGCCGGGGCCGCCCACTGCCGTCGGGGACCATCGCGTACTGCGCGTACTGGCCACCGGAGGCGACGTCGGCCCGCAGCTCGGGGGGGATGGCCGGGTAGATGCCGCGCTGGCTGACCGCGGGGGGGCGCTCGGAGTCGCCGGTCCGGTAGACCATGACGACCTCGAAGTCACCGGCCGGGCTGCCGCGCTCCTTGAGCTGCTTGACCGTCCGGTCCAGCGTCGCCCGGACGCTCGCGCCGTCGCCGGCGGCGATGCCCGCGACCTCGTTCTGCGCGTAGACGACCCCGGTCTGCACCTGGTCGATGGCCGCCTGCTCCTTGACCGAGAGCAGCTGCTCGCGGATCTGGCTGAACAGCACCAGGCTCACGATGACCACCACCGTGCCGGCGACCAGCATGGTGATCGTCCCGATCCGGACGTGCAGCGACGAGCGCCAGGCAGCTGCGGCCCGCGCGGCCAGCTGCTGCGTCAGCCGCCGCGTCCGGGCGGCCCGCCGGCGCAGCGCACCGAGGTCGGCCGGCAGCGGCCGGCGCGGCTCCGGTGCCGCCGCGACGGCACCGGAGGACGGCGACGCCCCGGTCGCGGAGGGCGCGGGCCGCGTCGTGCTCACGGCCGGGTCAGGGAGCACACAGGTCCGCTCCTGCGGCCCGCTCCGCTCCTAGCTCGTTCCTCGAGGCGATGCTCACGGGCCTGTCCGCTCACGGGTCGCATCGGTTCGCTCCCGCGGCCCGCTCCGCTCCTCGCTCGTTCCTCGAGGCGATGTTCACGGGCCTGTCCGCTCACGGTGGGCCGGCCTTGTAGCCGACCCCTCGCACCGTCAGCACGATCTCCGGCTTCTCCGGGTCCCGCTCGATCTTGGCCCGCAGCCGCTGCACGTGGACGTTGACCAGCCGAGTGTCCGCGGCGTGCCGGTAGCCCCACACCTGCTCGAGCAGCAGCTCCCGGGTGAACACCTGGCGCGGCTTGCGGGCCAGCGCGACGAGCAGGTCGAACTCCAGCGGGGTCAGCGCGATCGGGACGCCGTCCCGCGTGACCTGGTGCGCCGGGACGTCGATCTGCACGTCGCCGATGCTCAGGTTCTCGGCCTGCCCGGTCTCACCGCGCCGCAGCTGCGCGCGCACGCGGGCCACCAGCTCCACCGGCTTGAAGGGCTTGGTGACGTAGTCGTCGGCGCCGGCCTCGAGCCCCTGGACGACGTCGAGGGTGTCGCCCTTGGCGGTGAGCATCACGATCGGGACGGTCGACTGGGTGCGGATGTCCTGGCAGATCTGCAGGCCGTTGCGGCCGGGCAGCATCAGGTCCAGCAGCACGATGTCCGGTCGGGTCTGCTGGAAGACGCCCACCGCGCGGTTGCCGTCGGAGACGAACGCCGGTTCGTAGCCCTCGCGGCGGAGCACGATGCCGAGCATCTCGGCGAGGGCGGCGTCGTCGTCGACGACCAGGACTCGGCCGCGGGAGGGCCCGTTCTGGGCAGCGGTGGGTGGCACGGCGACCATTCTGCGCTGAACGCGGACGGAAGCGGGGACACCCGCCCGGAGTGCTCCGGACGGGTGTCCCCCGTGCCCCGTTCGCGTGGCCCGCGGCCCCGCCGCGAGCCCGGTGACGTCCGGGAACAGCCCCGCCGCAGCGTCCCGCCGGTCGTGCGCGGAGCGCTCGCGAGCCCGGGGCGGCACTGGAACGGCCCCGCTGCAGGGTCCCCGGTGACGTGCTGGAACGGCCCCGCCGCAGGGGCCCGCCGCGAGCTCGCGAGCGGCGGGGGGCAGCGGGGTCCTTTCAGTAGCGGTAGTGCTCCGACTTGTACGGGCCCTCGACCGGGACGCCGATGTAGTCGGCCTGCACCTTGGAGAGCTCGGTGAGCTTCACGCCGAGGGCGTCGAGGTGCAGCCGGGCCACGTGCTCGTCGAGCTTCTTGGGCAGCACCGTGACGCCGGGCGCCTGGCCCTCGTAGGCGGCCCGGTTGGTCCACAGCTCGATCTGGGCGAGCACCTGGTTGGAGAACGAGGCGCTCATGACGAAGCTGGGGTGACCGGTGGCGTTGCCGAGGTTCAGCAGCCGGCCCTCGGAGAGCAGGATGATCGTGTGGCCGTCGGCGAACCGCCACTCGTCGACCTGCGGCTTGATCGTCGTCCGGGTGACCCCAGGGGTGCGGGCCAGACCGGCGACGTCGATCTCGTTGTCGAAGTGGCCGATGTTGCCGACGATCGCCTGGTGCTTGGTCCGCCCGAGCTGCTCGGCGGAGATGATGTCGCGGTTGCCGGTGGCCGTGATGATGATGTCGGCCCGGCCGATCACGTCGTCGAGCGTGGTGACCTCGTAGCCGTGCATCGCCGCCTGCAGGGCGTTGATCGGGTCGATCTCGGTGACGATGACGCGGGCGCCCTGGCCGCGCAGCGACTCCGCGCAGCCCTTGCCGACGTCGCCGTAGCCGCAGACCACGGCCACCTTGCCGCCGATCATCACGTCGGTGGCGCGGTTGAGGCCGTCGATGAGCGAGTGCCGGCAGCCGTAGAGGTTGTCGAACTTGCTCTTCGTGACCGAGTCGTTGACGTTGATCGCCGGGAACAGCAGCCGGCCGTCGCGGGCGAGCTCGTAGAGCCGCATGACGCCGGTGGTGGTCTCCTCGGTCACGCCGGCGATGCCCTGGCCGATGCGGGTCCAGTACCGGCCGTCCTGCGCCAGCGTGCCGCGCAGCACGTCGAGGATGACGCCGTACTCCTCGGAGTCGGCCTCGGTGGTGTCGGGGACGGCGCCGTCGGCCTCGAAGCGGGTGCCCAGGTGCACCAGGAGGGTGGCGTCGCCGCCGTCGTCGAGCAGCGTGTTCGGCCCCACGACCGCACCGGACTCGTCGCGGAACTCGAACAGCCGCTGGGTGCACCACCAGTACTCCTCCAGCGTCTCGCCCTTCCAGGCGAACACCGGGACACCGGCGGGCTGCTCGGGGGTGCCCTCGCCGACGACGATCGCCGCGGCGGCGTGGTCCTGCGTGGAGAAGATGTTGCAGCTGACCCAGCGGACGTCGGCGCCGAGCGCCGTGAGGGTCTCGATGAGGACGGCGGTCTGCACCGTCATGTGCAGGGAGCCGGCGATGCGGGCGCCGGCCAGCGGCTGCGCGTCGCCGTACTCGGCGCGCAGCGCCATCAGGCCGGGCATCTCGTGCTCGGCGAGCCGGATCTCCTTGCGGCCGAAGCCTGCGAGGGAGAGGTCGGCGACCTTGAAGTCACCGTCGGTCAGTACACGGGTGGCGGTCGTGGCGGTCATGTCGCTCCAGGAATCGCCCGGCCGCGCTCGGCCGGGTCTCGCGTCGGTCGCTGTCGGAGCAGCCTCGACGGTGCTGCCGACGGGCGCGTCGGCGGGGAGGCTGCAGAAGCGAGCGTGCCGAGGCCTCGGCGGGGCTCGTAGCCGCTGTCCACGATACGCGGCGGGCCTACTCGCAGCCGATCCCGTCACCGTCTCCGTCGAAGGCGTCGGTCCACCCCGGCGCGCCCCGCCGGATGGGAGCCGCCCCCGCGGCACGGACCGCGTCGCAGTCGGCGTAGCCGGTGCCCGCGGGCGCAGGCGACGCCTGGACCGAGGCCGCCTCCTCCGCCGGGTCGCCAGGCAGCGGCTCCTGCGGGCAGTCCGCGAGCACGGTCGCGGCAGCGTTCCACTCGGCGCGGGTGGCCCACAGCCCGTAGCCGGTCTTCACCGCCACCTGCCGCGCGACGTAGGCGCACCGGTAGGCGGTGTTCGGCGGCAGCCAGGTCGCGGCGTCGCCGTCCCCCTTCTGCATGTTCAGGGGCCCGTCGACGGCGAGCAGGTTGAGCGGGTCGTTGGCGAAGGCGGTCCGCCGGTCGGCGTCCCAGGACTGCGCACCCTTCTGCCAGGCGTCGGACAGTGCGACCACGTGGTCGATCTGCACGTCGTCGCTGGTGTCCTCGCCGCGGCGGAACTCGATGGTGCGCCCGGAGTAGGGGTCGGCGAGGGTGCCCGAAACGACGACGCAGTCGTTGGTCCCGGGCCGGGACGTCTCGCCGGTCAGGTCCCGGGCGAGCACGTCGTTGCGGGTGTCGCAGCCGTTGCGGTCGGTGTCGACCCAGCCGTCGCCGAACTGCTCGCGCTCGTAGCCGGTCTGGGGGGCCCGGCCCCGCACCTGGAGGTCGGCCAGCGCGGCCAGCGCCGAGCCCGGCGGCGCGGTCGCGGACGCCTCCTCGGCGTCCGCGTCGTCCAGCACGCCGGTCAGCGGGCCACCCGCGGTCGCGCTCAGCAGGTCGCAGCCCGGGAGGCCGCCCAGCAGGACCAGCAGGGCGCTGCCGGCCAGCACGCCGCGGCGGAGCCGGGACGGGACGACGGGCGGGCAGGGGGGCACGGGCCTCCTCCGACGCGGGACGGGCGGGTCCGACCCTAGGCGCCCGCCCGCGGGACGGGCGGGAACACGCCGGGTCAGCCGCCGCTGGACGTCCCGGCGTCGAGCACCCGGGCCACGACCTGCTCGTCGTTCGACGTGTAGGCCTCGTAGGCGACGCGGGTGCCGGTGCGCCCGAGGTGTTCCTGCCAGGCGCGGAACTCGTGCTGCTCCCAGCCGGGGAAGTTGAAGAACTCGTCGAAGACGACCACCGACCCGGGCACCAGCCGGGGCCCCACGTGCTCGAGCACGGTCACCGCCGAGGAGTACAGGTCGCCGTCGACGTGCAGCAGCGAGACCGGGCCCGAGTGCTCGGCGAGGAAACCGGGGAGGGTGTCCTGGAACCAGCCGACCACGAGTTCGGCGCCGTCGACCTCGGGCAGCGCGGACGTGGCGAAGGCACCGGCGCGCACGTGCGGGCGGTAGTCCTCCGGCAACCCCTGGAAGGAGTCGAAGCCGTAGACGTCCCGGCGGCCCCGCCCCTCGGCGATGACCTCCAGCGAGCGCCCCTGAAAGACGCCGAACTCCAGCGCCAGCCCGCCGGCGGGCGCGATCCCGACGGCGTACCGCAGCGTGCTCAGCGGGTCGTGGAACGCCCGTGCGGTCGGCATCTCCCGTGCCGCGAACCGGGCCGAGGCCACGGCCGCGTCCCGCTCGCCGGCCGCGAGCAGGTCGCGCCGGCTGCGGAACTCCACGTCGTGCACGGCCCGGATCGCCCGGTCGGTCTCGGCCCGCGCGCTCGCCTCCAGTCGCTCGGTCTGCGCCCGCACGGTCTCCTCCACCAGGCGGGTGAGCCGGGCCTCGAACGGTGCCACCGCCGTCCGGACCACCCATCGCCGCGCAACCGCACGCAGCCGTCCCCTTGCCACTGACATCGCGGAGCTCCTCGTCCGTACAAGGCTCCGGCCCCCTGCGAGCGGCCGGTCCGTACCCACCCGGCCCCACCGGCTGTCGGGACAACCGCGTCCAGGTCTCTCGCGGGTCAGCTCGGGCAGCCGCTCACGCCGCAGGTCACGGGCCTGCGTGCGCTCCCGTCCGAGGTGATCGCTCGACGGAGCGTAACCGGGGCCGCGCTTCGCGCCCGGTTGTATCGTCGCGATGACCCCATCCACCGGCCCGAGTGAAGCGGGAGGCGACGGATGGCCCCGGTCACGTCCACTCGCCGCCTCCTGGCGGGCTGGGGGCAGACCTCCCCCACCGTCGCGGAGTTCGTCGCGGCCACCAGCGAATCCGACGTCCGCGCCACGGTGGAGGACGCCGGTCCCCGTGGCGTCCTGGCTCGCGGCCTCGGCCGGAGCTACGGCGACTCCGCGCAGAACGGCGGCGGCACGGTCCTCGACATGACGGGCCTGTCCCGCATCCTGTCGATCGACGCCACCACCGGTGAGGTGACCGCCGAGGCCGGGGTCTCCCTGGACACCCTGGTACGGGTGCTGCTGCCGCTCGGGCTGTTCGTGCCCGTCCTCCCGGGCACCCGGCAGGTCACCCTCGGGGGTGCGATCGCCGCGGACATCCACGGCAAGAACCACCACGTCGAGGGCAGTTTCGGCAACCACGTCGCAGCGATGGACCTGCTACTCGCCGACGGTAGCGTGCGCAGCTTGACGCCCCAGACGGAGCCGGAGCTGTTCTGGGCCACGGTCGGCGGCATGGGCCTGACCGGTGTCGTCCTGCGCGCCACCCTCGTGGCCAAGCCGGTGGAGAGCGCCTACTTCCTCGTCGACACCGAGCGCACCCGCGACCTCGACGACCTCATGGCCCGGCTGCAGGCGAACGACGACGAGTACACGTACTCCGTTGCCTGGATCGACCTGGTCGCGCGCGGTGCGTCGACCGGCCGCGCGGTGCTCACCCGAGGCTGGTCGGCCCGCGCCGACCAGCTCCCCCGGCGGTTGCGTTCCCGACCGCTGCACTTCGCGCCGCGGACTCGACTCACCGCCCCGGCCCTCTTCCCCTCCGGGTTGCTCAACAAGGCGACGATCGCCGCCTTCAACGAGGCCTTCTACCGCCGGGCACCCCGGGAGGAGCGCGGCGCCGTCCAGGGCATCGGGCAGTTCTTCCACCCGCTCGACGCCGTCGCGAACTGGAACCGGGTCTACGGCCCCCGGGGCTTCCTCCAGTACCAGTTCGTGATGCCGTTCGGCGCCGAGGACGCCATGCGGACGGCCGTGGAGCGGCTGTCCGCCGCCGGCACCGCGTCCTTCCTCGCGGTGCTCAAGCGCTTCGGTCCCGGCAACCCGGGTCTGCTGTCCTTCCCCACCCCGGGATGGACCCTGGCCCTGGACATCCCCGTGACGCCCGAGCTCGGCCGCCTGCTCGACGACCTCGACGACCTCGTGCTGTCCGCCGGGGGCCGGCTCTACCTGGCCAAGGACTCCCGCACCACCGCCGAGGCGCTGCACCGCATGTACCCGCGCATCGACGAGTGGCGCCGGGTCCGCGACCGGGTCGACCCCCACCGCGTGTTCACCTCCGACCAGGCGAAGAGGCTGTCCCTGTGATGGATGCTGTCGGCGACGTGCAACGGGTGCTCGTCCTGGGCGGCACGTCGGAGATCGGTCTGGCGGTCCTGCGGCGGCTGGCCGGACGGCGGCGACCGGCCGCTGTCCTGGCCGGCCGCCCGACCGACCGGCTCGACGCCGTCGCGGCGGAGCTGCGCGCCGAGGGCCACGACGTCGACCTGGTGCACTTCGACGCCGAGGACCGCCGGACCTGGGCGCCGGCCGTGGAGAAGGCCTTCGCCGGGGGGGACGTCGACGTCGTGGTCGTCGCCTTCGGGATCCTGGGCGACGCCGAGCGCGCCTGGCAGGACCCGGACGACGCTGCGGCGCTGGCGACCGTGAACTACACCGCCCCGGTGACGATGGGGGTGGACGTCGCCGCCCGGTTGCGGACCCAGGGCCACGGCGCGTTGGTCGTCCTGTCCAGTGTCGCCGGGCAGCGGCCCCGCCGGAGCAACTTCGCCTACGGGTCGACCAAGGCGGGTCTGGACGCCTTCTACACCGGCCTGCGGGAAGCGCTGCGTCCCGAGGGCATCCGGGTCGTGGTCGTCCGCCCCGGGTTCGTCCGGACGAAGATGACCCAGGGGATGCCCGCCGCCCCGCTGGCCGTCGACGCCGACCGGGTCGCCGAGGCCGCGGTCAGCGGTCTGCGGTCAGGGCGGGAGGTCGTCTGGGCGCCACCGCCCATGCGCTACGTGGCCTTCGTGCTGCGGTTGCTGCCGGCTCCCCTCTTCCGTCGCCTGCCCGTCTGACCCGCGTCCCCGGCGCGCTCGGCCGGGCTGGCGGCCGCGTCGGGCGGGAAGACGTAGGTGCGGAAGGTCCAGAAGCGGAACGCCGTCGCCAGGGCCATGCCCGCCACGTTGGCCGACAGGTTGTCCGCGAGCGGGCTGGTCCACCCGATGACGTGGTGGGTCAGCACCAGACACAGGAACTGGATGCCGGCGGCGAGCAGGCTGAAGACGACGAAGAGGGTGTACTCGCGTCCCACCCGGTCGCTGCGCCGTTCCCGCCAGGTGAACCACCGGCTCCCGGCGAACGCCACACCGATGGCCACCGCGCTCGAGATGATCTTCGACCAGCTCGCACCCAGCGCAGTGCCCAGGAGCAACGCGTTGAAGACCAGCAGGTCGGCCAGGTAGGCCGCACCCCCGGTCGCCGTGAAGCGCGCCAGCTCGACGACCCGGCTGGGCCCCTCGGCAGGATGGTCCGGGCTCACCGGCTCACAGGTAGACCGCGGCCGCGAAGAGGACCGCCCACAACAGGCCGAGCGCCAGGAGTACCCGGTCGTGGACCACGATCTCGTCGGGCTCCTCGGCCGTCCCTGCGTCGACGTTGATGCCGAACCGCAGGATCGCCAGCGTGAACGGCACCACGGAGACGGCGCTGAAGACCGATTCGGTCCGTTGCGAGACCTCGAAGGACCACAGGGAGTAGGTCAGGACCACGACCGTCGCCGAGAGCGTCCACACGAACCGCAGGAAGGTCATGGTGTAGCGCTGGACCACGCGGCGAACCCGGGCGCCCGTACGCTCGCCCATCCGCGCCTCCCCGTACCGCTTGCCCGCCGCCATGTAGAGCGAGCCGAACGCCGCGGTGAGCAGGAACCAGGACGACAGCGGGATGTCGACCGCCACGCCCCCCGCCAGTGCTCGCAGCATGAACCCGGACGCCACGCAGGCCAACTCCAGCACCGGCTCGTGCTTGAGCCCGAAGCAGTACGCCAGCTGGATGCCGTAGTAGGTGGCGACGGTGACCAACAGCGGGACGTTCACCGCGGCCGAGAGGGCGAAGGCGGCGGCGGCGAGTACGACGGCGGCCACCACGGCCAAGGGGATGGGTACGACACCCGCGGCCAGCGGTCGGTACCGCTTGACCGGGTGCGCACGGTCGGACTCCACGTCCCGCGCGTCGTTGACCAGGTAGACGCTGGAGCTGATCAGGCAGAAGGCCGCGAACGCCAGGAGGACGTCGAGCGGGTCGACCTGGCGCAGCGCCGACCCTGCGGGCAGCAGAGGGACCAGCACCAGGAGGTTCTTCGTCCAGTGACGCGGCCGCATGGCGCGCAGCAGGCCGGTCACCGCTCCGGCCGACGTCTGCCGGGGAGCCCGCTCCTCCGCGACCGCGCTCACCGGTCCCGCACCGCCTGCCGGCGCCGCTCGCTCGCCGCGCCGGCGACCCCGCCCAACGCCATCCCGGCCAGTACGTCCGTCGGGTAGTGCACGCCGAGGGCCATCCGCGACCACGCCATCGCCGGTGGAAGCAGCAGCACCGACCGGCCCAAGAGCGGGGCGAACACCACCGCCGCCGCCGTGGTGGACGCGGCGTGCGAGGACGGGAAGCTCCAGCGGCTCGGCATGGCGACGTGCGTGATCAGGCTCGCGTGCGACGGCCGGACCCGGCGCGCAACCCGCTTGACCACGACGCTGGCAGCGTGGGCGGCGAGAACGGCGGCACCCGCCCGCACCCAGTCCGCCTGCCGGCGTGCGTCGACGCAGGCGCCGAGTGCAGCCGTGGCGAGCCAGGCGGCGGCGTGCGCACCGGCTCGGTCCAGGCCGCGCGCCACGACGAGGGGCACCGGCCGAGCTGTCACCCTCTGCAATCCGACGAGGATCCTGGCTTCCGCGCTCAACGACCCCCCGACTCCGCGATCCTCGCGCCTCGCCGCGTGCGCAGCACCCGGTCCGGTCGCACCGGAACGGCCGGCGCCCGACCCTACGTGCACTGCGGCCTCCTCACCTGAGCTCTTCGCGCGCGAGCGCGATGGGGATGCCCGCGCAGCCAGAGCGACCGTATGGTCGGAGCGGAGTGCGCCAGCCTCCCACGTCGCCCCGTCCCACGTCACCCGAGGTGAGGAGCCCGTTTTCGTTGGCCACCGTAGAAGCGCTGGACCCCTCCTCCCCCACCGTCGCCGCCGTCGGCCGCCGCCGGCGGAGGAGTGAGGACCTGTGCTGGGGCTTGGTGGGGGCCGTGGTCGGCGGGCTCGTCATGTGGGTCGCTCACGCGGGGTTCATCGACGACGCCTACATCACCCTGAGCTACGTCCAGAACCTCTCCTCTGATCTGCACTGGGGCATCATCCCCACGGAGACGGCGAACACCGCGACCTCGCCGCTCAACGTCCTGCTGCTGACGCTGGCCACGTGGCTGGCGGCGCTGGTGACCGGCGAGCTCCGGCCGACGGTGGGCCTGAACGTCTTGACCGTCGTCCTCTCCGCCGCGATGGCCGTGTGGGCGGCCCGGACCGCCCGCGGGCTCGGCATCCCCTCGATGTGGTCACTACCGGTGCTGGCGCTGGTGTTCGCCAACCCGTTCGTCAACTCGTCCCTGGGCCTTGAGGTGGTGCTGACCGCCGCCCTCCTGACCGGGCTCACCGCCGAGGCGGTGCGGGGCCGCCGTGTCGTGTTCGGCGTGCTCGCCGGGCTCCTGGTCCTCACCCGACTCGACCTCGGTGTCGTCGTGGCGGCGGTGTACCTGCTCAGTCCCGCCCTCCGCCGCCGGCCGTGGGTGTCCCCGCTGGTGGGCCTCGCCGTGGCCCTGCCCTGGTTCGTGTTCAGCTGGTGGACCCTGGGCTCCGCCATCCCGACCACCTTCGTGATCAAGACGCTCCAACGCTCCTTCGGCGAGTTCACCTTCGCCAACGGCTGGTGGATGTCCTGGACCAACGGCTACGAGACGCTGGTCATGTCACTGGCCATCGTCCCCGCGCTGCTCGGCGTGGTCGTCACCGTGGCCGTGCTGGTGGTCGGCGCGCGCCGCCGGCTCCCCACGCACCTGTGGCCGCTGGCCGGGCTGGGGATCGGTGGACTGGCCCACTTCGGGGCGTACTGCCTGCTGCAGGTGCCGCCCTACCACTGGTACTACGTGCCGACGACGGTGGCCCTCGGACTGGTCGCCCTCCTCGGCTCGGGCGTCCTCCTGCGCCAGGTGCTGGGCGACCGCCGGTCGCGCCTGCCCGGGACGGCCGTCCCGGTGGGTACGGCTGCGCTGCTCACCGGCCTCGCCCTCCTCGCCGTCGCCGTCGCCGGACGGGACTTGCCGTGGGATCGTCCGATCATCTACGGCAACTGGGCCCTCCCCCCCGACTACCTGGAGATCGGTGCCGACGTCAGCGACCTGGTCGGGGACGCCACGGTGGCATCGACGCCGGAGATCGGCGCCGTGGCCTACGCCTGCAACTGCTCCATGGTGGACCCCTTCGCCGACCCGGGCCGGACACTGCCGCTGATCGACGAACGGCTCGCGCAGGCCGGGCCGGTGACCCGCTTCATCCTCGAGGCCAACTTCACCCGCCTCGACCGGGACCAGCGCCCGCGCCCACTCGACTACCGCCTGGTGTGGCAGCCCGGGGTGGCCGAGGTGCCGCCCGGACTCCCCTCCTGGCGCACCTCCGCACCGAACTACGGACCGGGGACCGTCTGGCTCGAACCCGTCTCCTGACCGCGCAACCGGCCACGCGTGGCCGCCCGGACGGAACCGCCTGGTCAGCGTAGGTTCGTCGTGGTCCGGTAGAGCAGCGCGGGGCCGCGGGCGGTGACCGGCTCCCCCGCCGGGACGAAGGCCGACTGCCCCTTCTCCAGGACCAGCTCGCCGTCGGCCGCCGCCAGCACGGCGCGGCCCTCGGTGCACAGCAGCACCTGGGGCCCGGCGGTGGTCAGCGTCCCGCTCCGCTCGTCGAGCTGCACGTGCGTGAGGTCGAAGTCCTCGACCGGCACGGGGTAGCGCAGTCCGCCGGGCCCGAGCACGGGGTGGATCACCGGGATCCGGCCGTCGGTGAAGTCGACCACCTCGATGAGCGCCGCCAGATCGACGTGCTTGCTGGTCAGGCCGCCGCGCAGCACGTTGTCCGAGCTGGCCATGACCTCGACCCCGGCGCCGCTGAGGTAGGCGTGCAGGTTGCCGGCCGGGAGGAACACCGCCTCGCCGGGGGCGAGCTTGAGGTGGTTGCACATCAGCGAGATCACGACACCGGGGTCACCCGGATAGGCCTCGGCGAGCGTGGCCGCCCAGCGGTAGGTGTTGATGAACTCGGGGTCGTGCGCGGCGACGAAGGAGGCCGCGCGCTCCGCGACGGCCGCCATCAGGGACGTTCGCCGCCGGCCGGAGAGCGCGATGAGCTGCGGGATGGCCGCGCGCAGCCCGCGGCGGGCGAGAGCGGCGATGGTCGGCTTGAGCTCGGGCAGCTGCAGCTTGGCCAGGCAGTGCAGCGACTCCTCGACCGGCCGGAAGCCGCACAGTGCCTCGAAGGTGGTCAGCGCCAGCAGCAGCTCGGGCTTGTGCCACGGGTCCTTGAACGTCCGCGCCGGGTCGTCCCTGGGGATGCCCGCGACCTCCTCGGCGGCGAAGCCGGCAGCCGCCTGCTCCATCGTCGGGTGTGCCTGCAGCGACAGCGGCCGGTCGGCGGCCAGCACCTTCATGAGGAACGGCAGCCGCGGCCCGAAGCGGCACACGGTCGGTGCGCCCAGCAGCCGCTCGGGCTCCTCGGTGATGGCCCGGTCGAGCGGACGGCCGTCGGCCAGCAGGCTCGGCTCGTCGGGGTGCGCACCCATCCACAGCTCCGCGTGCGGCTGCGGGGCCGGGCTGGGTCGCCCGAGCAGTTCGGGGATCACCGTCCGGCTCCCCCACGGGTAGAAGCGGACGGCACTCGTGAGGGGCCACATCGCCGTAGAGGCTACTGGCCGTTCCCCCTCCGTGGGCACGGTCCCGTGCGCGCCGGTGGCCGCGCCACCGGACCGGGTCAGCCGGCCGACGCGACCTCCCGGGCGGCCCGGGCCGCGTCCCAGCCGAGCGGTCCGGCCACGAGCGCCGCCACCTCCGCGGGGTCCGCACCGGACAGCGGGGTGCGGCGGGCGAGGACGTCGTCGAGGGACAGCGCCCCCTCGGCGGTCACGGCGTGCACGACCTCCGCGGCCAGCCACCCCGGCGCCCCGGACAGCGGCCGGCCCAGCCGCGGGTCGGCGCGCACCAGGTCGAGCACGTCGGCCACCCGGTCGCCGTGCCGCTGCAGCAGCCGGCCGACGGCGGCGAGGGGCAGCTCCGCGTCGGCGGCCAGCTGCGGCGCCCGGTCCCGGACGTCGGCCCAGCGGTGCGCGCCCACCAGCGGCAGGTGCGCGGTGCGGGACGGCGGCACGCCCGGCAGGTTCGCGGTCGCCGCGTCGACGGCGTCGGCGGCCCTCCCCCGGGCGGTCGCCGGCCCCCCGGCGAGGACCACCAGACCGGGCGCGCGCGTGGATACGCCGTCCCCGCGGGGCAGCCGGTCGACCCGGGCGGCGACGACGGCCGACGCCGGCACCGGGCGGACGAGCGCCCGCTCCAGCGCGCCGAGCAGGGCGGGCAGGTCCGGGCCGGGGTGCGAGACGACCCACCGCTCGCCCGCCGGGACGACGGTCAGCGCGCCACCGGCGACCGGCAGCACCAGCCCGTCGTCCCGGCCATCGACCGCCGACCGCGGCAGCACCACCTGCACGACCGGGTGGGCGGGGACTGCACCGGACAGCCCGCCGCCGTCCGCGCCGATGGCCAGCACGACGCTGCGCGCCCGCACAGGGAGCGCCGACCCGTCGGTGCGGTCGGCGACCTGCGCACCGATGACGGCGTCCCCGGCGCGCAGCAGCCCGGTCACCCGGGCGCGGGTGAGGACGCGGGCCCCGTAGCCGGCCGCCGTCCGGACGACGGCGAGGGTGAGCCGGGCGCCGTCGACCTGCGCGTCCCAGCGGCGCAGCGCGCCGGCTGCCAGGCCGGGGCGCAGGGCCGGGACGGCGGCGAGCGCTGCCCGGCGGGACAGCGGGCGGGGCGGCGGCAGGCCACGGGCGAGGACGTCGGAGAGCGCCGGCGTGGGCCGCGGGCACACCAGCGGCACCGGCCGGACCAGGTGGGGCGCGGCCGTCCGCAGCAGCCGGCTCCGCTCGCGCAGCGCCGTCCGGACCGGCGTCCCCGCCCGCGAGAGGAGCACGGCCGGCCGCCCGGAGGAGCCGGCGGCCCAGTCGTGCGCCTCCAGCAGGCCGACCGCGAGCCCCCGGACGGCCGCGTCCAGGGCCACCCAGGCGCCGGAGAGCCCGCCGCCGACGACGAGGACGTCGACGACCTCGTCGGCCAGCCGGGCCCGGTCGGCCGCCCGCCGGGCGGGCGAGAGCCGGGTGTCGCCCACGCCTCGGCCGTGCCCCGGGTCAGCCCTGGACTGCGGGGCCCGCGCCGGCGCTCGCGGCGTCGGGGGCGCGGCGCGGCCCGGGCCTCATGCGCTCGCGGACCGCTCAGTGTCCAGCGCGAGGGCCAGGTAGACGGCCGTGAAGTCGGCGACCGCCAGCTGGCGGGCCAGCCGGGGCAGCCGGCCGAACCGCTCCGGTTCCCCGTGCTCGGCCAGCGCGCTCACCGGGACGTTGGCCGTCGCCGCACTGCGCAGCGCCTCGTCCAACGCCTCCCGGGCCGACCGCGGCTCGCGCTCCCCCGCACCGTCGTGCTCGCCGGCGTCGGCGTCGCGGACCGTGAGCAGCCGCAGCCGCCGGCCGGCGTCCTCGGCGCGGTCCCGGAAGAAGTCGTCCTCACCGCCCTCCGGCGCCAGCGGGCCGCGCAGCACCGCGCAGGCGGCGACCCGCTGATCGGGCATCCGGAAGGTGGTGACCGGCAGCCCGGCCAGCGTCGCGAGCTGGTCGGCGATCCGGGTCGCGGCGGTGCCCGCCAGGGGCCCCTCGGCGGCGATCACCGGCAGCGCGTCGAGCAGCTCGAGGGCGAGCGTCTTGGCCGGGTTGACGAAGGACTCCCGCGCCGGCCCGCACTCCATCGCGACCTCGTCGAGTGCCGCGGCGATCGCCTCCAGGTCGGCCGCGCCCTCCGAGACCAGGTCCAGGCCGACGGCCAGCTGCAGCATCGGCGTGAGCAGCGACCACAGCGTGGTGTGCCGCACCCGGGACCGCGGCAGCGGCACGTAGGGCGCCCGGGCGGTGGAGCAGGCCGCCCGCAGCGGGGCGTCCTCCGCGCCGATGCCCAGCAGCGTCACGCCGCGGCGGGCGGCCTCGTAGGCCGGGGTGACCGCGTAGCGGCCGGCACCGGTGCGGGTGGCGACGACGGCGATGTCGCTGGGGCCGGTCCACACGGGCAGCTCCGGGCCGGGGACGACGTCCACGGTGACCGGGCTGGCCGGCCCGAGCAGCGCGCGCAGCACCTGGGCGGCCACCGCCCCCTCCCGGCGGGCGACGATGACCAGCCCGCGCGGCCGGCCCCCGGTGGTGACCCGCTCGAGGCCGGCCTCCCCGGTCAGCCGGGCGGTCTCCCGGACCTGTGCGCCGGCCCCGGCGACCGCGGGCAGCAGGCCGCGCGGGTCGCGGGCGCGCAGCACGTCCAGGTCGTCGAGGACCTCCTCGGCCAGCTCCGGGGACGTCATGAGCGCTGCCGGGCCTCGTCGAGGAGCAGCACGGGGATGCCGTCGCGCACCGGGAACGCCCGGTCGCAGGTCGGACAGACCAGCTCGCTCGCCGGCTCGTCCACCGTCAGCGGGCTGTGGTGGGTGTCGGGGCAGGCGAGGATCTCCAGCAGGGCCGGGTCCAGCCCCAGGGGGCCGGTCGCGTCGGCGGACGGACTCGTGGTCATGCGCGCACCATCTCCAGCACTCGGTCCCGCAGCTCGGTCATCCGCGCCTCGTCGGGCGCCTCGACGTTGAGCCGCAGCAGCGGCTCGGTGTTGCTGGCCCGCAGGTTGAACCACGAGCCGTCGGGCAGGTCCACGGTCAGCCCGTCGAACTCGTCGACGGTGACGCCCTCCTGCTGCTCGAAGGCCTCCCGCACCGCCCGGGTCCGGCCGGCGGCGTCGGCCACGGTGGAGTTGACCTCGCCGGAGGCGGCATACCTGGAGTACCCGGCGGTCAGCTCCGACAGCGGCCGGCTCTGCTCCCCCAGCGCGGCGAGGACGTGCATGGCGGCGAGCATCCCCGTGTCGGCCCGCCAGAAGTCGCGGAAGTAGTAGTGCGCGGAGTGCTCCCCGCCGAAGACGGCGTCCGTGCGGGCCATCTCGGCCTTGACGAACGAGTGGCCGACACGGGTGCGCACCGGCTCGCCGCCGTGCTCCCGGACGATCTCGGGGACCGCGCGCGAGGTGATCAGGTTGTGGATGACCGTCGTCCCCCGGCCCTCGGCCAGTTCCCGGACGGCGACCAGCGCGGTGATCGCCGAGGGGCTGACCGGCTCGCCGCGCTCGTCGACGACGAACACCCGGTCGGCGTCGCCGTCGAAGGCCAGCCCGATGTCGGCACCGGTGCGGCGGACCTCCGCCTGCAGGTCCACCAGGTTGGCCGGGTCCAGCGGGTTGGCCTCGTGGTGGGGGAAGGAGCCGTCGAGCTCGAAGTACAGCGGCAGCACCTCCAGCGGGAGGCCGGCGAGCACCACCGGGACGGTGTGCCCGCCCATGCCGTTGCCGGCGTCGACGACGACCCGCAGCGGCCGGATGATGGAAAGGTCGACCAGCGAGCGCAGGTGCGCGGCGTACCCGGCGAGCAGGTCGCGCTGGTCGATCGACGCCGTCCGCCCGGGGACCCGGTCGTAGGAGTCGCGCTCGGCCCACTCCCGGAGGGTGGCCAGGCCCGAGTCCTGCCCGACCGGGGAGGCGCCGGCGCGGCAGAGCTTGATGCCGTTGTACTGCGCGGGGTTGTGGCTCGCGGTGAACATCGCGCCGGGCACGCCGAGCGAGCCGGAGGCGTAGTAGAGCACGTCGGTGGACCCGAGGCCGGCCTCGACGACGTCGACGCCGCGGGCGAGCACGCCCTCGGCGAAGGCGCGGGAGAGGGGCACCGAGGAGTCGCGCATGTCGTGCGCGGTCACGACCGCGGTCGCGCCGCTCTCCTGCCACACCAGCTCGGCGAAGGCCGCACCGATCCGGCGGGCGACGTCCTCGTCCCACTCGTCGGGGACGACGCCGCGGACGTCGTAGGCCTTGATGATCGTGGACAGGTCCCGCACGCGGGCGACCCTATAAGGACCCCGCTACCCCCTACCGGACGAGGGCCCCGTCCTCCTCACCCCTCGCAGGCTCGGGGCGAGCCTCGGGACGGGGCCGGCGGCGGGACCCTGCAGCGGGGGCATGGCGTGGGGAGAGGGTGGTCCCTCTTCAGGTGATGTCGGGGAGGACCCGCAGGTGGCCGCGGCGGGTGCCGCTGCCGTCGTCGGCGGGGGCGCGCGGGGGCTCGGGCCGGGCGGCCTCGCGGACGGCGTCGGCCAGGGCCAGCAGGTCGTCGCCGGTCGGGCCGGAGTCCTCGACGTCGATCTCGTGCCGGACGACCTCCCAGCCGCGCGGCACGGTGAGCCGCTCGGCGTGGAACTCGCAGAGGTCGTAGCTGTGCGGCTCCGAGAACGTCGCCAACGGGCCGACGACAGCGGTCGACTCCGCGTACACGTAGGTCAAGGTCGCTGCCGCCGGTTGCGCGCAGCCGCTGCGCGAGCAGCGACGTGACTGCCTCACCACCGGTTCCTCACGCACCGCACAGTAGACGCGTACCCGGGTGGTTGGCATCAAGGCACACCGACGTGCGTCGCCCGGGAGGGAGCAGCAGTCCCATCCTCCACGATGTCCCCGTGGGCCCCGGCGCCGGTCCGGCCCGGTCCCCGGAGTCGGCCGCTCTCCCGTTCGGGACGTCGGGCCGGGAGTCGGAGCCGTACGCTCGCACCCGTCATGAGCCGATCCGCCCGATCCCGCCGCGACCGGCACGGCCGTGGGCTGCGCGGGCGCCTGGTGCCCGAGGGCGTCCCCCTGGGCCGCAGCCGCGCCGAGCAGTTCGACGACCTCGTCCTCGACGCGGTCGAGGACCTCGAGCGCCGGTGGGAGAAGGAGCTGGCCGGGGTCGAGTTCGCCGTCGAGGACGTGCCCTGGGTGGAGCACACCAGCCCCGACGAGGTCGTGCTGGACGCCGACGTCCTCGACGACGGGAGCGTGCCGCTGGCCCGCGTCCTGCCCGCGCACCGGGACGGCGCCCGGGAGGTGCCGCCGCGGATCATCGTCTACCGGCGGCCGCTGGAGCTGCGCGCGCACGACCGCGACGACCTCGCCGACCTGGTGCGCGACGTCGTCGTCGACCAGGTCGCCGTGCTGCTGGGGCGCGACCCGGAGGAGATCGACCCCACCGGCTGAGGCGGGGCGCACGGCAGCGGCTGGGATGCTCTGTCGCGATGGAGTCCTCCGCGTCGGCCGCCGTCCCGTGGATCGTGCTGGTCCTGGCGCTGCTCGCGCTCGCCGGCCTGGCCGCGGTCGCACCGAGCCGTCCGCGGCCCCCCGTCGCGCCTGGCGACCCGGCGCCCGCACGCCCCCCACGCCCGGCGCCACGCTGGCCGGACGACGACCTGCCCGGCTTCCTCGCCTCCCCTCCCGGCACGCCCGCCCCGCCGCCCGCGCCGGTCGCCGCCCCTCCGGAGGAGGAGGACGCGGGCTCCGCCCGCCCGGACGGCAGTGGCCGCGCCGTGGCCGCGATGGCCGCCGCGGCGCTGCTGCTCGTCGCCGCGCTGGCCGGGGTCGCCGGTGCCACCCGCGCCGGCGGCGACCCGGCGCCGGTGTCCGCGCCCGGACCGGGGGCGCCGTCCCCGCGGGACACGCCGACGCCGACCCCCGCGCCGCCGTCGCTGCCCGCCGTGCCGGTGGACCCGCTGCCGGGCGAGGGGGGCGCGGGCGCGCTGGCCGCCCGTTCGGTGCCGCTGGGCGAGGACGGCGTGGTGGCCCGGCTGGCTTTCGGGGGCCTCGTCGTCGAGCGGCAGGCGGTGGGGACGACGGTGGGCTACCCGAGCGTGAGCGTCACGACCGACGGGGACGGCGCGACGGCGCTGGCACACGTGCGGCTGCCGACCTGGAACTGCCTGGCCGCGGAGCCGCCCGAGGACCCCGCGGCCGCGGGCTGCGTGCGGTCCCGCACCGAGGACGCGGACCTGCCGACCCCGGCCCTGACCGTGACCCGGGACGGCGACGACCTGCGACTGACCGGCCGCTTCCCCACCTACACCCGGCCCATCGGCACGGCACCGGCCTACACGGGACGGGTGTACGACCTGGCGGTCACCGTCTCCCCCGCCGGGCCGGTGCGCGAGGGTGCGGCGACCGCCCAGGGCACCGTGTTCCTCGGCACCGACCGCGCGGAGAGCATCGACGAGCCGCGGCTCAACGTCGTCCGGTACGCCGGCTGAACGAGGACCCCCTTTCCCACGTCTCGCACGCTCGGCGCGGGACCCTGAAGGACGGCCGTTCCCGTAGTCACCAGGCTCTGGGCGGGGCCAGGAGGGGCCGTAGCCAGCGCGGATCGGCGACAGCTGGTCGGGCGCCCGTGCAGCCTGCCTCGGGCTCCTCCCGGTAGGAGTTCGGACACCGGGGGTCGGGGCACGCCCAGGACCCGGCCGATCGCGGCAGGGGGACCACTGGGGTCGTGGGGGGCAGCGCATCCTCGGGCGATGGCTCATTACGTCCTCGTGCACGGCGCCTGGGGCGGTGGCTGGGTGTGGGACGACGTCGCCCGCCGCCTGGAGGGCCTCGGCCACCGGGTGACGGTGGTCGACCAGCTGCCCAGCGCCAGGACCGATCCCGGCGCGTTGGGCGATCTCCGCTCCGACGCCGCACGCGTCCGGCAGGTCCTCGCTGGGATCGACGAGCCGGTCGTGCTGGTCGGGAACTCCTACGGCGGCATGGTCATCACGGAGTTGGCCGACGACCCGCGGGTACGCCACAGCGTCTATGTCGCCGCTTTCTGGCCGCAGCGCGGCCAGTCGCTGCTGGATCTCGCAGGCGGGGACTCGCTCCCCGCCTGGGTCGAGCCGCGAGATGACGGTTCCCTGGCGGTCAGCCGCGACCCGGAAACGGTCCGGGAGGCGCTGTGCGCCGACCTGTCCCGTGAGCAGGCGGCTGCCTTCCGCGACCGGCTCGTCCTGCAGTCCGTCGCAGCGTTCACGACGCCGAGCACCGCCCCCGAGCGCAGGCACCCGACGACGTACGTGGTGTGCACCCAGGAGTCGGACAGCAGCATCCCGGTCCCGGCACAGGAGGCGATGGCCACCCCGGCCGAGCGGCTGGTGCGATTGTCCTCGGCGCACATGGCCCCGTTGTCCGTTCCGGACGAGCTGGCTCGAGCCCTCGCCGACGTCGCAGAGCTGACCGGCGTCCGCGCCTGAGACGGACCTCCGAGACCACCTGCTCCCAGGCCGGGTCACCGCTCAGCAACAGCTCGACGGATCCGTCTGTCACCCTCGTCTGCCGTAGTCACCGCCGGTTGAGCAGCGCCGCCGGGCCGCCGCCGCGCAGCGTCAGCGAGATCAGGGGCGCGCCCATCTCGGTGCGCCAAGCCGCACCGGGGGTGCCCCACCACGCCCGCCGGTCGGCGCCGTCGACGAGGGTCAGCAGGCCCCGGTCACCGTCGGCCCCCGTGGCCAGCTCGACCTGACCGATGGCGGCGTGCAGCCGGGCGGTGACGCGCAGGGCGGTGCGGGTGCGCCGGTCGGGCTCGCCGGCCAGCAGCCTGGGCAGCCGGCGGTCGAGTTCGGCGGGGTCCAGGGTGCGGTCCACCGGGCCGGCCCCGTCGAGGTCGTCGACCAGGCGGGAGCTGCGGGCACTGGCGAACGCCGCCTCGGGCCGCAGCCGGCCGATCGCGCGCAGGGTGGGGTCGCCCAGCGGCAGGCCGGCCAGCCGCAGCGTCCAGGGACGGCGCACCCGGTCGAGCAGGCCCAGCACGCCGGCGGCCAGCTGCTCGGCGGTGTCGTCGTCCCGGGCCGGGAGGCGGGCGGGGGCCGCCCCGGCGGGCACCGGCAAACCGTCGCCGAGCAGCGTGACCGTGAGCCGCGGGCCACGCCGCAGGGCCAGGGTCACCAGCCCCCGCGGCGCTCCCCTGCCGTCGGGCGGGGCGACCACGACGGCCACTGGCCGGGGGCCGGCCCGCCGGACGTCGTCCAGGGTCAGAGCGGCGGTCAGCCAGGGGGCGCGGGCGGTCACCGGCGCACGCAGCGCCGCGAGCAGCGGTCCCGCCGCGCGGAGCTCCCGCACCACACCGGCCCGACCGACCACCACGCGCGTCGTCATGGCCCGAACGACACCACAGCCGCCGACGGGGTCCGTCGGCGGCTGTGGGGACGACTCGGGGCTGGTGTCAGTGGAGGACCCCCTGCCCCCCACCGCTCGCGAGCTCGCGGCGGGACCCTGCTGGGAGCCGGGACGAAGCCACTCGAGCGTCGCGCGGGGAGGACCGGAAGGCGTCTCTCACACGGCGCGGCGACGCAGCCGACGGCGCTCCCGCTCGGAGAGCCCGCCCCAGATGCCGAAGCGCTCGTCGTTGGCCAGCGCGTACTCCAGGCACTCGGCCTTGACCTCGCAGCCGGTGCAGATCTTCTTGGCCTCGCGGGTGGAGCCGCCCTTCTCGGGGAAGAACGCCTCCGGGTCGGTCTCGGCGCACAGCGCGCGCTCCTGCCAGGACTGCACCTCGGCCTCCAGGCCCATGCTCCACAGCCCGGCGAAGCCCTGGGCCCGGCCCGTGGTGCCGTGCTCCCGCTCGGCGGCGTGCACGTAGTCGCTCAACCACGAGACCTCTGCCATGACGATGCGTCCCCTCTCGCTGCCGTCCCGATGTGCGTTCCACGGGACGTTCCCGGGCCGCTCGGCACTCGTTGACACCGCCGGAATTACACGCGTGTCGTTGTGGGGCCGTCAACTCCGCCCGGTGTAAGCGTCCAGCCCCACGCGCCACTCGCGTCACACAGCGTTCGTCACTTCTCGCTGCGCACCCCGACACGCCCGCCGAACAGTGGACAAGTGCCCATCGGGCACGATGAGTTTCGTGCACATCGTCGTCCTCGCCGGAGGGGTCGGCGGGGCCCGGTTCCTGGCCGGCCTCCGCTCGGCCGTGCCCGACGCGCGGCTCACCGCGGTCGTCAACACCGGGGACGACGTGACGCTGCACGGGCTGCGGATCTGCCCGGACCTCGACACCGTCATGTACACCCTCGGCGGCGGCATCGACCCCGAGCGTGGGTGGGGTCGGGCCGGGGAGAGCTGGACGGTCAGGGCGGAGCTGGCCGCCTACGGGGCCGAGCCGACGTGGTTCGGCCTGGGCGACCGCGACCTGGCCACCCACCTCGTCCGCACCCGGATGTTGGACGCCGGCTACCCGCTGTCCCAGGTGACCGCGGCGCTCGCCGACCGCTGGCAACCCGGCGTCGAGCTGCTCCCGATGACCGACCAGCGCGTGGAGACCCACGTGGTGGTCGCCGACCCGGCGACCGGGCGGCAGCAGGCGGTGCACTTCCAGGAGTGGTGGGTGCGGCACCGCGCCGAGCCCGAGGCCCGGGCCTTCGTCCAGGTGGGGGTGGACGCCGCGAAGCCGGCACCCGGCGTGGCCGAGGCGTTCGCCGCCGCCGACGCGGTGCTGCTGGCGCCGTCGAACCCGGTGGTGTCGGTGGGCACGATCCTGGGCGTCCCCGGGCTGCGGGAGGCCCTGCTGGCCACGCCGGGCCGGGTCGTGGGGGTCTCGCCGATCGTGTCCGGCGCGGTGGTGCGCGGGATGGCCGACCGCTGCCTGCCGGTCCTCGGCGTGGAGGTCAGCGCCGAGGGGGTGGGGCGGCACTACGGCGCCCGCTCCGCGGGCGGGCTGCTCGACGCCTGGCTGGTGCACACGGGCGACGCCGCCGACGTCCCGGCTGTCGCCGTCCGCGCCGTCCCGCTGCTGATGTCCTCCCCCGAGGCGACCGCGGCCCTGGCCCGGGCGACACTGGACGCCGCCGTAGGAGGACCCCTGTGCCCCCCACCACTCGCAGGCTCGCGGCGGGACCCTGAAGAGCGGCCTGATGACTGAGCCGGCAGCGGGGATCTCGGTCCACCCGGTCGCCGGGCTGCCGGAGTTCTCGCCCGGCGACGACCTGGCCGCGGCGCTGGCGGGTGCGGCGCCGTGGCTGGCCGACGGGGACGTCGTCGTCGTCACCTCCAAGGTCGTGTCCAAGGTCGAGGGCCGGCTGGTGCCCGTCGCGCCCGGTGAGGACCGGGAGGCCGCGCGGCAGCGGGCCATCGACGCCCAGACGGTCCGCGTGGTCGCCCGGCGCGGCCCGCTGAAGATCGTCGAGACGCCGCAGGGCTGGGTGGTCGCCGCAGCCGGGATCGACGCCTCCAACGTGTCCGGTGACGCGCTCGTGCTGTTACCGGAGGACGCCGACGCCTCCGCCCGGGCGCTGCGCGGCCGGCTGCGCGAGCTGCTGGGGATCGAGGTCGCCGTCATCGTCAGTGACACCTTCGGCCGGACCTGGCGGGACGGGCTGACCGACGTCGCCGTCGGCTCGGCGGGGATCCCCGCGCTGGTCGACCACCGCGGCCTGGTCGACGCCCACGGCAACCGGCTGGAGACCACCCAGGTCGCGCTCGTCGACGAGCTGGCGGCCGCCGCGGACCTGGTGAAGGGCAAGCTGGCCGGCATCCCGGTGGCCATCGTCCGCGGCCTGCCGTTCGACCCGCCGGAGGACGACGCCGGCACCCGTCCGCTGGTCCGGCTCGGCCCCGGCGACCTGTTCCCCTACGGCAGCCGCGACCTGGTGGCGACCCGGGTGCCCGGCGGCGACCTGGTCCCCCGGCCCGGCGAGCTCGACGCGGTCGCTGCGGCGTTCCGGGTGGCGGCGGCGGCGCTGCCGGAGTTCCCCGTCGTGGTCCGCTACGGCGGCGAGGGCGACGGGGTCGTCGACGTCCACCTGCCGGAGCGGGCCACCACGACGGCGGCGGTCAACCTCGGGGCGCTCGTCGGCGCGGTCGTGGTCCAGCTGCACGCGGAGGGCTGGACCACCCGTTGGGAGCCGGTGGGCACCCCGGGCGGCAGCTCACTCGTCGGGAGGTTGTGGCTCGGGTCGCCCGCCTCCTGAGCCGGGACACGCCGGTAGCGTCGCCGGGCATGCGGGGGATCATCCTGGCCGGGGGCACCGGCAGCCGCCTGTTCCCGATCACGCAGGCGGTCAGCAAGCAGCTCATGCCGGTCTACGACAAGCCGATGGTCTACTACCCGCTCTCGACGCTGATGATGGCCGGCGTCCGCGAGGTCCTGGTGATCACCACGCCCGCCGACCAGGAGGCGTTCCGCGCGCTGCTCGGCGACGGCCGGCGGCTGGGCATGCGCATCGAGTACGCCGTCCAGCCGCGGCCGGAGGGGCTGGCCCAGGCCTTCCTGATCGGCGCCGACTTCGTCGGCGACGAGTCGGTGGCCCTCGTGCTGGGCGACAACATCTTCTACGGCGCCGGCCTGGGCACGGCCCTGGGCCGGCTGCCCGACCCCGACGGCGGGCACGTCTTCGCCTACCACGTGGCCAACCCGCAGGAGTACGGCGTCGTGGAGTTCGACGCCGACCGCCGGGTGCTGTCCATCGAGGAGAAGCCGGCGGCGCCCAAGAGCTCCTACGCCGTCCCCGGGCTGTACTTCTACGAGTCGTCGGTGGTCGACGTGGCGCGCGGCATCCGCCCCAGCGCCCGCGGCGAGCTGGAGATCACCGCGGTCAACGAGCACTACCTGCAACAGGGCCGGCTCACCGTAACCGTCCTCGACCGCGGCACCGCGTGGCTGGACACCGGCACCTTCGCCTCACTGCGCCAGGCCACCGAGTTCGTCTCCGTGGTCGAGGAGCGGCAGGGCCTCAAGATCGGGTGCATCGAGGAGGTCGCGTGGCGGCAGGGCTGGCTCGACGACGACGGCCTGCGCCGCGCCGCCGAGCCGCTGGGCAAGAGCGGCTACGGCGACTACCTGCTGCGCCTGCTCGACGACCCGGTGATCTGAGCGGCCCTCGCCGGATGATCAGCTGGCCTGATCGTCGTGGGTCCTGGCTCACCACCGACCCTGAGCCAGGACCCACGACCGTGAGCTCAGCTGATCGTCGGCAGACGGTCGCCGTGGTCCGCGGGGTCAGGCCGCGGCTGCTGCCGTCGCGGGAGCAGGCTTCGGCCGGGTCGACCGCTCGGCCATCGCCCACGCCGTGAGCACGAACGCGACGGGCATCGTCACCGCGACCGCCACGGGCGGGGCGAGCTGCTCGGGGAGCGACAGCGGCGTGACCAGCAGCCAGACCACCGCCGTCCGCACCAGGATTGTCGTCCCGTTGGCGACGAGGTAGCGCAGCAGCGACCCGCGCGACGGAGCCACCGCGAAGGCCCAGCGGGCGTTCGCGACGTAGGCCGCCAGCACCGCCACGACGAGCGCGACGGTGTTGGCCACCAGGTACGGGGTGACCAGCAGCAGGAGCAGATACAGCCCCCAGTACAGGCCGGTGTTGAGGACGTTGACCAGCACGAACCGGCCGAGGACGGCGACCCGCTCGCGGCTCACCCCGGCGTCCCGGGCGCGTCGTACCGCCCCAGCGCCGCCCGCAGCAGGATCTCCACCAGCGCGAACTGCGCACGCCGGCCGTGGATCTTCGTGGGCACCGCGCCGGCGTCGGGGTAGGCGCGGGTGACCGGCACCTCGGTGCACCGGTAGCCCAGGCGCGCGGCCCGGATGGGCAGGTAGGCCAGCAGCTCGTAGGTGTCGAAGACCTCGCGCATCGGCGCGACCCGCGGGTCCAGCAGCAGCGCCCGTGCGTGGCCGCGGAAGCCGTTGGTCGTGTCGGTGTACCGGGTGCGGGCGGCCAGCGACGTCACCGGGGCGTGGAAGAGCTTGATCGCCAGGTGCCGCTCGCGCGGGGTGTTGACCGCCCTGCCGCCCGGGACGTACCGGGAGCCCTGGACGAAGCCGGCGCCCGCGTCCAGCGCCGCGACGAAGCGGGGCAGCGCCGAGACGTCGTCCTTGCCGTTGCCGTCGACGGTGATGACGCCCTCGTAGCCCTCGGTGAGGGCGAAGGCGAAGCCCATGCGCAGCTGGGCGCTGAGCTTGCCGCGGTCGCCCTTCACCAGCAGGGCCCGGACGCCGAGCCCGCGGAGCAGGTCCGGGTCGTTGGAGCCGTCGGTGCTCCCGCCGTCGGCGACGACGACGTCGAGGCCCGAGCCGAGCTCTCGCAGGCGGCGCAGCTGCCCGAGCAGGCGCTCGCCCTCGTTGATCACCGGGATGAGGACGCAGTAGCGGCTCGTCCGGGGGCCCAGGATGTGCACGTCGCCGCGGGGCACGGCCCAGCCGGTGGGATCGGGGGCAGCCTGCAGGTCGCTGGTCACGAGTAGGTATTCCTCACGAAGTCGGCGGTGCGCCGGACGGCGCCGGTCAGGTCGTCCTCGCCGGGCGGCAGCATCTCCACGGAGACGTGCCCGTCGTAGTCCGCGGCGCGCAGCGCGCCCGCCACCGCCTCGTGGTCGACCGGGCCGTCGGGCCCGACCGGGCCCAGCTGCGGGGCGCTGGCGTGCACGTGCGCCAGGACGTCGGCGCCGGCGCGGACCCGCTCGACGGCGTCGTCCCCGGCCAGCGCCATGCACGCGGTGTCCAGATGCAGTCGCACGCCGGGCGAGTCGACGGCGCGGACGAACGCGGTGGACGCGACCGCGTCGGTCAGCCAGTCGCACCCGTAGTCGGTCGGGTTGGCCTCGATGCAGAAGCAGACGCCGAGGTCGGCGGCGCGCGCGCCGAGGACGGCGAACACCTCGGCGGCGATCTCGTCGGCGTGCGCCGCGGGCAGGTCGCCGCGGCGCCGGTTCCCCGGTGAGCCGAACACGAGGCGGGTCGCGCCCAGACCGGCGGCCAGCCCGGCCATCCCGGCCAGGTGGTCGGCGAGGCCCCGGCGCGCCTCGGCGTCCCCGAACAGCCTGAGTTGCGGGCGGCCGAACAGCAGGGACTGCAGCGCGACGACGCGCAGGCCCCGCGCCTCGACCGCGGCGCGGGCCGCGGCGACCTCGTCGGCGTCCTGGGCCAGCGGGTCGGCCCACAGCCGGGTGGGCGCCACCTCGAGGGAGCCGAAGCCCCACCCGGGCAGCTCGGGCAGCACGGCGGCGTCGAGGTCGGCCGGCCAGGCGAGGTTGGAGAAGGCCAGCCTCATGCCCGCGCCCCCACCGGCCGGGCACCCCAGGCGCGGATGCCGGTCAGCACCTCGTCGGCCGTGCGCAGGTAGGGGCCCTCGCGGCCGGCGAGCGCGGCGGCGTGGGCGGTGCGCAGGTCGTAGGCCACCTGCGGCCGGTCGTCGCAGCGGTAGTCCACCCCGAAGCACTCGCGGGCGACCTGCGCCGACGTGACCGGATCGGTGGCGAGGTTGACCACCGACAGCCCGGCGTCGCGGGCGAGCAGCACGTGGCCCCACAGGTCACGCACGTCGTAGAACTGGAAGCTCGAGTCCTGGTGGGCGAAGCGCGCCTCGGGCTGGTGGACGAGGTCGTACACGAGGTTCTTCTTCAGCCCGGGCCCGTACATCCCCGGCAGCCGGACGACGAGGACGTCGTCGAACCGCCGGCGGACGAACTCCTCGAGCTCTGCCCGGTGCCGCCCGTAGGCCTGCTCCTGGGTGGTGTCGGGGGCCGTGCTCTCGTCCACCCCGCGGGAGTCGGCGAAGACGTCGACCGTCGACACCAGGACGCAGGAGCCGGCCCGGCTGCGGTCCAGCGCGTCCACGAGCCGGCGGATCCCCGCCCGGTCGGCCTCCGGCTCGGCGTTGGCGCGCCACTTCTCCGCCGGCGCGCCGGCGCAGACGACCTCGTCGACGTCGGCGGCGGGCAGCCGGTCGACGTCGGTGCTCCGGAACCGGGCGACCGGGGCGATCCGCGCGTCCAGGGAACCGCCGACGAACCCGCTCCAGCCGACCAGCGCCCGGCGGACGCGGGCGGTCACGGCCGGACCCCGTCGTCGACCACCTGCACGGCGCCGGCCTCGGCGTCGACGTTGAGCGCGTCGCGGGCGGCCAGCACCGGGCTCGTCGCCTCGAAGGCGACCCGGTAGATGGGCCGCTCGTTGGCGGTCTCGTTCGACTGGAACATGAACTCGGCCATGATCGCGATGACCACGCTGAGCATGAAGAACATGAAGCTCATCTGCAGGCTCATCGACGTCCAGCCCTCGACGGCCCCCCGGAACAGCCCGACGGCCACCACGTACAGGGCGTAGAGCATGTTGACCAGGCTGGTGAGCAGCGCGAGGCCCACCGCGACCCGCAGCGGCCGGCCGCTGGCGTAGAAGATCGAGCGCACCACCTGCCGGAGGCTGCTGGCCGGTCGCGGGTGCTGGCGCTCCCCCGACTCGTAGGGCACGACCGCCCACGGGTAGCCCGAGATCGACGGCAGCATGCGCAGCACCCGGTCCCGGTCCCGGCGGGGCAGCCACGCGTCGAGGGCCGGCCGGCTGTAGCCGCGCAGCCCCAGGCTGACGGTGGCGATCTCCTCGCCCAGGCTCCGGCTGGCCAGCGCGCGGCTCAACCGCAGGGCGACCCGCCGGCCGGCCGGGGCGCGCCGGTCCACGCCGACGACCACGGCCGTCTCGTCGTTGACCATGCCCGCGCAGCGGAGGACGTCCTCGGGGGCGTCCACGCCGAGGCGTGCGGTGACGACGACGTCGCCCAGGGCACCGTCGAGACCCGCGGTGAAGGCCACCTCGTCGCGGACCGGCTGCACGAGGCCGAGCACCTGGAGGTTCGGCTGCCGCTCGGCGAGCGCGCGGGCCCAGGCCAGCCGGCCGCGGGACCCGGAGAGGACGAGCACCACCTCGTGCACCGGGTAGGCGCGGGCGACGGCGGCGTCGAGGGCGGCGAGGTCCCGCTCGATCCCCTCGGCGGACCCGTCGGCGACCAGGACCACGCTGAGGAAGGTGCCGCCCCGCGCCGCCGGCGCCGGCGTGCGGACGACGACGTCGGCCCGCGGCCCCCCGACCTCGCTCCCCCCGGGGCGGAAGGTCTCAAACTCAAACAGTGTCACGGAGGTGCTCCTCAGCCACTCGGAGTGCGTCACCGATGTTGTCGATCTTGCTGCCCAGGAGGGACAGCACGCGGCCGCCGTCGGACCGGCGCAGCACGATGGGCCGGGCGTCGTCGCCGTCGCGCCGCGCCGGCACGGTCTTCACGCCCCACAGCGACTCCCGGTGGACCGCGCCGGTCAGGGCGGGCACGTAGCGCGCGGCGTCCCGGATCATCCAGTCCGCCCGGGTGGTCAGCCCCGCGCGCAGCGCAGCCACGGCCTGCTCGTACGTCGGGTACGAGCCGTGCGGCGTGTACCGGACGTGGCTGAGCGTGTGGTACGGCGTCGACGGGAAGGGCATCAGCGAGAAGTAGGGACCGTCCATCACGGTGACGCCCTTCCCGCGCAGCGGCTCGGGCAGGTCCACCAGCGCCATCTCGCACGGCTCGCAGTGCAGGCCGGCGTAGCCGACACCACGCGGCAGATCGTCGATCCCCTCGCCGTAGGTGCACACGAGCACCCAGTCGCCGGCCAGGACCTCGCCCGTCTCCAGGGCGACGAGGGCGCCGGACGCGGTCTCCGTCACACCCGCGACCGGGGCCCCGAGCCGCACGGTCACCCCGGCGTCGGCCATCTCCTCGCGGACCAGCCGACGCAACCGGACGGCGTCGAAGACCGCCTCCCGCGTCACCCACGAGGCCTCGACGGTGGCCGGGTTGAACAGCCGGCGCACCGAGGCGGGCGCATCCATCAGCGGCGCGCCGATGTGCTCGCAGACGCGACGGAACCTGCGGGCGTTGGTCAGCGAGCCGCGGGCCACCGCGTAGACACACAGGAAGTCGTCGACGACGCAGGCGGCGTAGCGCGCGGTGAAGGACGCGTAGGAGGCCTGGCTGCGGCCGGCGGTCCGCAGCGAGCGCGGGTAGTGGTACCCCCCGTGCACGCGGGCCTGGTTGAAGTAGCTGGCCCCGCCGAGGAGGTCCGCCCGGGCCTCGAGCACGGTCACCTGGGCACCCCGGCGGGCCAGGTGGGTCGCCAGCGAGCAGCCGTAGAAGCCCCCGCCCACGACGAGGACGACGCCGTGAGGACCCTCACCGCGGGCCGTGCGGTCCGCGCGGGACGGTCGGGACACTCGGCGTCTTCCTGCTCGTCGGTGCCCGCACACACCGCGAGCTCCCTGGAGAGTACGCGCGCCACCACGTTCGGTCACGTCGACATGTCGACACGGCACCGCACGCGGCACGTGCGGCCACACCTGTCACGGGGCTCGCACGCGGGGCACCCGCGGGGGCTCAGCCGCCCTCGGCCGGCGCGACCGAGGCGAGCAGGCGACCGTAGACGGCCGCGGTGTCGGCACCCGCGGGGAAGGTGATGGCGAACGCCGAGCAGGACTCCAGCGTGGTCAGCGGCCCGTCGTCCACGGGGACGTCGCGGGTGGCGAGCACGGTGGTCCCCGACCCCGGGTCGCGCACCGCCACCGGGAAGCGCTGCTCGTGGGCGCCGGGGTCCAGGGCCACGAAGCCGTCGGCGTCCTCGGCGACGTTGACGGAGTTCTGCACCATCGTGAAGGCGCGCGCGCCACGCCCGGGCCCCTCGTACCGCAGCGCGACCTCGTAGAGGCCGGCCGCTAGTGCCTCGACGACGACCCGCGACCCCTCGGTGCGGCAGGGGACCTCCGCCCAGGTGGCCGGTCCGGCCGGCGTCCAGCTCAGGGTGATCGGGGAGGTCCGGACCGGCGCGTAGCCCCGGAACAGGTCCCGGTAGAACCACCAGTTGGCGCTGAGGTTCCAGGTCACCCAGTCGGTGGCCTCCGGCGCCGTCGTCACCACCAGCCCCGGCCGGTCGGCCAGGCGCGCCCCGAAGGCCTCCCGTTGCCGGCCGAGGGCGGCGATCACCGAGTCCACCGAGTCGGACTGCGGGCCGTCGACCACACCGGACAGCCCGAGGTACTCCTCGACCACCGGCGCCTCGCGCTCCCGCGCCGCCCGCACCTGGTCGGCGAAGGCGACGTCGAGGAAACCGCCCAGCCCCTCGTCGTGGACGTAGCGGGGGTCCGCCGCGAGCACCCCACCGGCCTGCCGGGCGTCCTGCACCGCAACTGCTGCGGCCGGCACCAGGACGGCGACCGTCCCCGCGGCAACGGCCAGCCGCAGCGCCGGTCCCCGGACCGCCGGCGCGGGCAGCCGGTGGGCCGCGAGCGTCCCCACGCGGACCATGCCGACGGCCGTGACGGCCTACCCCCACCACACGAACGCCCAGAAGTACGCGAACGCGTGGCCCCCGACGGTCGCCGTCACTCCGCCGAGCAGGGTGGCCGCGCCGAGGTAGGTGACCAGCAGCGAGCCCAGCCCGCGGCGGACGAGGGCGTACGCCGCGACGCCCACGAGGAGAGCGAGCGGGTAGAGCGCCCGCTCCCCGGCCATGATGCGCAGCAGGTCACCGGCCGAGAAGACCCGGGTCGGCTCGCCCCAGGGGCCGAAGTACCAGAACTGGTCGGCGCGGACGTCGAGGAAGTTGTAGGCCAGCAGCGTAGCCAGGTGCCCCGCCGTCGCCGCGAGGCCCGCGACCAGGTAGCCGGCAGCGGCGGCGCCCCAGAGGACCGCCAGCCCGCGCAGCCGCGGCACCCACCCCCGGCGCAGCACCTGGTACGTCACCACCCCCAGGAGCAGGGCTCCCGACACCGGCCCGTAGTCGTTGGACCAGAGCACCGCCACCGCGCCGGCGCTCGCACCGACCACCGCGGCGCGCCGGACGGTCCACCCGCCGCGCAGCGCCGCGTAGGCGACCGCCGCCAGCAGGTAGGGGGCGGACGCCCGGATGGGGCGCAGGCTGTTGCCGGGGACGGCCGCGGCCTCGAGCACGCCGTCGGCGGCGGTCCAGAGTCCGGGCCACACGGTGTCGGCGGCGACGACCAGCAGGGCGGCGGCGGCCGCACCCCACGCCAGCGCGCGCAGCGGGCGGCGACCGCTGAGGAGCACCGCGACGACCCCGACGCCGGCCTCGAGCGTCAGCAGCGCCACGAACCGGGCGGCGAAGACCGTGTCCGTGAGCTCCCCGCCGAGGAGGGTGACCAGCGGGAGGAGGAGCAGCACCGGCGCGATGCCGAGGTAGGGGAAGAAGTCCCGCCCCGGCAGCTGCCCGTCGGCCAGCCGGAAGAGTCCGCTGGCGGTCTGGAAGGCGCCGTCCATGTGCCAGGTCGGGACCTCGTGCGACCAGCGCCGGGCCTGCGCGACGGCGACCACGAGGGCGAACAGCAGCAGCACGGCCGGCAGGGCGGCGAGCAGCCGGGACGCGATCCCGGTGGCTTCCGCGCGCGCACCCGGGCCCGCCGGTCCGGGTGCCGGCCGGGGAGAGGCAGAGGTCATCGCCGGGGCGCGCCTCAGATCCGGCGGTAGTTGGTGGGGGGGTTGCGAGGGCCGCGCCGGGGCGGACGGCTGCCGCCGATGCCCAGCAGCCGGACGACCCGCTGCCGCTGCCCGCGCCAGGGCTCGAGCAGCTCCATCATCCCGTCGTCGTCGGTCTTCTTGCCGGCCAGCGACCAGCCGACCAGGTTCTTCAGGTGGTAGTCGCCGTAGCTGACCGTGTCCGGGCAGCCGAAGGCCCGCTGCACCACCTCGGCCGCCGTCCAGACGCCGATGCCCGGCACCGTCTGCAGCCGGCGCTGAAGGTCGGCGCAGTCCACGGCCTCCTCCGGCTCCAGCCGGGCGGCGACGCTGGCCACGGCCCGCAGCGCCCGGCGGCGGGCGCCGTCCAGACCGCAGCGGTGCCACTCCCAGTCGGTCACCGCCAGCACCCGCTGCGGGGTGGGCACCACGCGCATGTCCTCGGGGGCGGGGCCCGGTGCCGGCTCGCCGGCCAGCCGCAGCAGCGCCCGCCACACGCGGTGCGCCTCGACGACGGTCACCTTCTGCTCGAGGACGGCGGGCACCAGCGCGTCCCAGGTGCGCCCGGTGCGCCCCAGCCGCAGCCACGGCGAGGCGCGGTGCACGCGGGTGAGCAGCGGGTGCCCGCGGGGCTCGAACTCCTCCGGCCGGTCCTGCGCGCCCAGCCACGCGGGCACCGCCGACCCGGCCCGCTCGGCGCCGGGCCCCCACGCCGCCACCCGCACCTCGCCGACCCGGACGGTCAGGTACACGGTCGCCGGCCCGTCGGGCGTGCTCACCGTCCGCCAGCAGCCCGCGTCGTCGTGGCGCAGGGCCGGGTCGCCCGCGCTGCGCTGGTGCGGGTAGAGGGTGCGCCGGACGTCGAGCGGCCAGTCCGGCCGCCAGACGTCCGCGAACGGCGGGGCCGCGAGGGTGGTGCTGCTCAGGACGTGCTCCCTGGGGAAGAGGGCCGCGCGGGCGCCACCCGCGCTGCGGCGAGGGTAGGCCCCGGACCCTCGCCCGACCGTGCCGAGGGCGCCCGGTGCTGAGGAACCGGCCCGGTGACCGGGCCCAGGTCCAGCGGCGCGGTCGCGTCGGGCACCGGCGGCTCGCCGGTGACCTCCGGCTCAGCAGCGACCGCCGCGCCGGGGTCCGCGCTGGCCGCCGCCGCCCGCCGGTCCAGCAGCAGCAGGACTCCGGCCACGCTCACCGCGATGGCCGGCCAGTAGACGTACCGGTAGTCGTAGCCGATCACCATCGGCAGGTAGGTCACGACGTAGAGGACCGAGGACGCCGCCAGGGCCAGCACGACGCCGGCGTGCTCCGCCGACCCCCGCCTCCGCCAGCCCACCCCGAGCACGACGAGCGCCGCCAGCAGCCAGGCCCAGGGCATGAAGACGACGCCGAAGTCGCGCGCCGTGACGCCCAGGTAGGTCTCCAGCGCCCGTGACGCCGGGTTCGGGTCGAACACCAGGCCGTACGGGTTCGGGCCGATGGTGGACCAGGTGACGAACACCTCCTCCGGTGGCGTGTGGAGGAACTCGCCGAAGACGCGGAGGCGGAAGGCGGCGTAGTCCAGCGGGTGCTCGGCGATGCCGCGCAGGTAGAGGCCCTGCAGCTCCTCGGCGTGGGACAGGAAGACCGCCGGGATGGTCCCGGTCGTGTTGGCGCACCGCCACGTGTAGTTGACGTCGCGGGTCTCCGGCGGGCAGGTGGTGGCGAGTGTGACCAGGTAGTCGCGCAGCGGCGGGCTGACGTCGGCCGCCCGGAGCTCGTCGACGGTGTACAGGTGCAGGACGTCGTCGAGCATCACGCCGGCGGCCGGGTGCGTCTCCTGCACCGGGCGCACGGCGTCGATGACCGGCGTCGCTCCCAGCGCCCCGACGACGGCGGCGCCGGCGAGCGCGATCCGGTACCGCCGGGCCCGCCGCGTCCCGGGCCAGGTCAGGAGGAACAGCAGCGGGATGATCGCCGGGAGCGCGTTGTAGCGGACCGCGCCGGCGTAGGCGACCAGCAGGACGGCGACGGCCACGTCGGTCCAGCGCAGCCAGGCGCGGTCGACCCCGCGGCGGACGAACAGCAGCAGGACGACGGCGCCGAGCAGCGCGAAGGCGAGCTGGCCGTCCTTCCAGATCACCGCGGACGTGCTGGCGACGTGCGGCAGCACCCCGAGCAGCAGCGGCAGCAGGGAGAGCAGGCGGAGCCCGCTGCGCCGGTACACGTACACCGCCAGCAGCGTGAGGCCGGCCCAGAGCAGGCCCAGCTGCGCGACCAGCATGCTGCCGACGCTGCCGCCGGTCAGGGCCATTAGCAGCCACCACAGCGCCGTCATGACCGGCGGGTGCCAGTCGGCCAGCGTCGACGGGTCCAGCGCCTGCCCCAGCTGCATGACGGAGTCGAAGGACATGAAGCCCGGGTAGAGGGGCAGCGCGTTGCCGACCCAGAGCACTCCGCCGAGGACGAGCAGGGTCGGCGTCCAGTGCCGCGCCGGCCAGGACCGCGCGAGCCGGGCCCGCACCGCCCGGCGCCGGTCGGGCGCCTGTCCCGGTGCGGGATCGGTCGCCGTGGTGGTGTTCGCCATGCGTCTCCGAACCGCTCCCTGTGGTGGACGGCGCCGCGGCCACCACCTCCGGGCGCCGCTCCTCAGCGGGCCCGGGAAGCGACTGTAGGTGGGGCCGGCGGCGCCGCGGCGGGTCCTCCCCCGTGTCCGCACCACCCGCCCCACGGGGCCCGTGCGTGCACCGGCGGGCGGGTCAGCGCGGCGCCATCCGCAAGGCGCCGTCCATCCGGATGACCTCGCCGTTGAGGTAGCCGTGCTCGAGGATGTCCAGGGCGAGCTGGGCGAAGTCCGCCGGCCGGCCGAGGCGCTTGGGGAACGGGATGCCGGCGGCCAGGGCCTGCCGCGCCTCCTGCGGCAGGCTGCCCAGCAGCGGGGTGTCCACCAGGCCGGGGGCGATGGTGCAGACCCGGACGCCGACGCTCGACAGGTCCCGGGCCGCCGGCAGGGTCAGGCCGACGATGCCGCCCTTGGACGCCGCGTAGGCGACCTGCCCGATCTGCCCGTCGTAGGCGGCGATCGAGGCGGTGTTCACGACGACGCCGCGCTCGCCGTCCTCGTCCGGCTCGGTGGCGGCCATCGCGGCGGCGGCCAGCCGCAGCACGTTGAAGGTGCCGACCAGGTTGACCATGACGGTGCGGACGAACGGGTCCAGGTCGTGCGGCACGTTGCCCTTGCCCACCGTGCGCTGGGCCCAGCCGATGCCGGCGCAGTTGACCGCGACGCGCAGCGGCCGCTCGCCGCCCGCCGCCTGCTCGACCGCCGCCTGCACCGAGTCGGCGTCGGTGACGTCGGTGCGCACGAAGGTGGTCCGCCCGCCGAGCTCGGCGGCGAGCTGCTGCCCCTTCTCCTCCTGCAGGTCGAGGACTGTCACGGCCGCGCCCCGCGCGGCCAGCGCCCGGACGGTGGCCTCCCCGAGGCCGGAGGCCCCACCGGACACGACAGCGGCGACGTCGAAGCTCTTCACGTCCGGCAAGTTATCCCGGAGGCCGGCCTCCCTGCAGGGTCCCGCCGCGAGCCTGCGAGTGGCGGGGGGCAGGGAGGTCCTTCGTCAGCTGAACCGTGACCCGTGTCGCTCCTCGACCTCGGTCAGCAGCTGCTTGACCCGCTCGGCGTCGGACACCGGGCAGACCATCGTCACGTCGGCGGTGTGGACGACGACGCTGTCGCGGACGCCGACGAGGGCCACCAGGTGGTCGGGGTCGTCGCTGAAGACGATGTTGCCGGCGCTGTCGAGGGTCACCGCCAGCCCGGCGACGGCGTCCTCCCCCACCTGCTCGAGCGTCTGCGCCAGCGCCGGCCACGAGCCGACGTCGAGCCAGTCCACGTCGAGGTCGGCCACCAGCACCCGCCCCGGCTCGTTCGCCGCGGGCTCCATGACGGCGTGGTCGACGCTGATCTTGGGCAGCGTCGGGAACACCTCGGCCAGGACGGCGTCCCGCTCCGGCCCGGCCGGGACGGCGACCACCCGCGCCAGGCCCTCGGCGGTGGCGGGCAGGTGGTCGGCCAGCGCCTCGAGGACCGTCGAGGCCCGCCACACGAACATGCCCGAGTTCCAGAGGTACAGCCCCGAGGCGAGGTAGGTCTCGGCGGTGCCGAGGTCGGGTTTCTCGCGGAACGAGGCCGCCTCGGCGACGCCGGGCACCCCGGTCGGCGCGCCGCGCTGCACGTACCCGAAGCCGGTGGCCGGCGCGGTGGGGCGGATGCCCAGGGTCACCAGCGAGTGGGGCCGCGCGGCGAGGGCGTCGAAGGCTGTGGTCAGCGCCGCGGCGAACCGCTCGACCGGGCGGATGACGTGGTCGGCGCTGACCACGGCGAGCTCGGCGTCGGGGTCGACGTCGGCGACCAGGGCCGCGGCCAGGCCGACGGCGTTGGCGGTGTCCCGGGCGACCGGCTCGAGCACCAGCCGGTCCGGGCGCAGCCGCGGCAGGGCGGCGCGCACCTGCTCGCCGTAGCGGGCGGCGGTGCACACCCAGATCCGGTCGGCCGGCAGCACCGTCTCCAGCCGCGCGAAGGCCTCGGCGAGCAGGCTGTGGGCCCCGCCGTCCCTGTCGGCGACCACGTCGAGCAGCTGCTTGGGCCGCCCGCCGCGGGACAGCGGCCACAGCCGCGTGCCCGAGCCGCCGGCCATGACGACCGCGTGCCGCACCTCAGCCCCTCCCGAGGCGGCGCGCCGCCCGGCCCACGCCCTCCGCGCGGCGCTGGAAGCGGGCACCGGCTGCCACCCGGCCGCTCACGTAGGACACCAGCATCCGGCCGCCCAGCCCGGCCCGCAGCGCCAGCCGCAGCGGCGCGTGCCGGCGCAGCGGGTAGTGGCCGGAGAGGTAGCGCAGGGCGCTGGTGTGGTGCACCCGCTGCATGCGGTGCGGCTGGCGGCGGGTGGCGTGCCCGCCCTCGTGCTCCACGACCGCCGACGGGGCGTAGACGTGCAGCCAGCCGCGGCGGGAGAGCCGCTCGGCGAGGTCGACGTCCTCGAAGTACATGAAGTAGCCCGGGTCGAAGCCACCGACCGACCAGAAGGCCGCGACGTCGACCAGCAGGCACGAGCCCGACAGCCATCCGGCCGGGCGCTCCCGTGGCGCCTCGCGCTCGCGCCGGTAGCGCGCCGTCCACGGGTTGCCCGGCCAGGCCCAGCCCAGCAGCGCGTGACCGGCGCCCGTGGACAGCCGCGGCAGGTCTCGCGCGGAGGGGTACAGCTCGCCCTCCGGCGTGCGGATTGCGGGGCCGACGGTGGCCGCGCGCGGCCAGCGGGCCGCCACCGCCAGCAGCTCGTCGACCGAACCGGGGTCGAAGCGGACGTCGGGGTTGGCGACGACGGCGTACCCCTCGGTCAGCCCGGCCATCCCGGCGTTCACCGCGGCGCCGTAGCCGACGTTGCCGCCGGTGCGCAGCAGCCGCACGTGCGGGTGGCGGGCCGCGGCGCGCTCCGGGACGCCGTCGGTGGAGCCGTTGTCGGCGAGGACCACCTCCACCGGCCGCTTGGTGGCCTCGGCCAACGACTCGACGAAGCCCTCGAGGGCCGCGCCCGGGGAGTACGTCACCGCGACCACGCGGAGGGGGACGTCCGGCCGTGGTGCACTCACGCGGGGAACCCTACGAGGCCCGCCGGAGCGTCGCCGGGCGCACCCGGGAGCCCGCGACGGCGGGCCGCGTGGGGCTGCAGGGAACCGATGTGACGAGGGGGACGGGCCCGTCACACCGGTCCCCGTTTCGCCCCGGTCGGACCGTTCCGCGCCGGTACAGTCGCCAAGCGTGACTCAAGCCAGTCCTGATCTCGTCGTCGTCGGCTCCGGGTTCTTCGGCCTCACGGTCGCCGAGCGGGTCGCCACCCAGCTGGACAAGCGCGTGCTGGTCCTCGACCGCCGTAGCCACATCGGGGGCAACGCCTACTCCGAGCCCGAGCCCGAGACCGGCATCGAGGTGCACGTCTACGGCGCCCACCTGTTCCACACGTCCAACGAGCGGGTCTGGCAGTACGTCAACCAGTTCACCGAGTTCACGAACTACCAGCACAAGGTCTACTCGATCTACCAGGGGCAGACCTACTCCCTGCCGATGAACCTGGCCACGCTGTGCCAGTTCTTCGGCCGCAGCTTCTCCCCCTCCGAGGCCCGGGCGCTGGTCGCCGAGCAGGCCGGCGAGATCGACACCGCCGAGGCCGCCAACCTCGAGGAGAAGGCGATCTCGCTGATCGGCCGCCCGCTGTACGAGGCCTTCATCCGCGGCTACACGAAGAAGCAGTGGCAGACCGACCCCACCGAGCTGCCGGCCGCGGTCATCGCCCGCCTCCCGGTGCGGTACACGTTCGACAACCGGTACTTCAACGACACCTACGAGGGCCTGCCCAAGGACGGCTACACCGCCTGGCTGAAGCGGATGGCCGACCACCCGAACATCGAGGTGCGGCTGGACACCGACTACTTCGACGTCCGCGGCGAGCTCCCCCAGGACGTGCCGACGGTCTTCACCGGCCCCATCGACAAGTACTTCGACTACGAGGCCGGCGAGCTCGGCTGGCGCACGCTGGACTTCGAGACCGAGGTCCTGCCGGTCGGCGACTTCCAGGGCACCTCGGTCATGAACTACGCCGACGAGGACGTGCCCTTCACCCGGATCCACGAGTTCCGGCACTTCCACCCCGAGCGCGACTACCCGACCGACAGGACCGTCGTCGTCCGCGAGTACTCCCGTTCCGCGCAGACCGGCGACGAGCCGTACTACCCGATCAACACCCCCGAGGACCGGGCCAAGCTCGAGCGCTACCGCGAGCTGGCCGCCAAGGAGGCCGCCGAGAAGCGGGTCCTCTTCGGCGGGCGCCTCGGCACCTACAAGTACCTCGACATGCACATGGCGATCGGCTCGGCGCTGACCATGTACGAGAACCGCATCCGCCCGTTCTTCGCCGAGGGCGGCGCCCTCGACGGCCGCCTGGAGGACTGAACCCGATGACGACCACCGAGGTGTCCCCCGACGTCGTGGCCGACCTCGCCGCCGAGGACCTGGCTCCGGGCCGGGCGGTCACGCTGCTCCAGCGCGTCCTCATGCCGCGGGTCGCCGACCCGCGCAAGGTGCGCTCCCTGTACCTCGACGAGGTCCGGTCCGAGCGGGTGCACGTCACCTCCCGGTCGACCGGGCACCTCTCGGCCGGTGACGAGGTCTCCTTCGCCACCTACTTCAACGCCTTCCCGGCGGGCTACTGGCGGCGCTGGACCTCGCTGACCAGCGTCACCCTGCAGCTGCGCGTCTCGGGTACCTGCCGCATCGACGTCTACCGCACCAAGGGCAACGGCGACGTGCTGCACTCCCTGGGCACCACCGTCGAGGGCACCGGCCGGACGGTCGAGCTCGACCTGGACCTCACCCCCTTCGTCGAGGGCGGCTGGTACTGGTTCGACGTCACCGCCGACGAGGACACGATCATCGAGGACGCCGGCTGGTACGCCGACCGGGAGCCGCTGCGCCCGGGCCGGCTGGCCGTCGGCATCTGCACCTTCAACCGCCCGGTCGACTGCGTCGCCGCGCTGCACACCGTCGCCGCGGACCCGGTCCTCGACGGCGAGCTCGCCGCGGTCGTCGTCGCCGACCAGGGCAACCTCAAGGTGCGCGACGACGCCTCGTTCCCGGAGGTGGCCGCCCGCCTCGGCGACCGCCTGCACCTGGTGGAACAGGGCAACCTCGGCGGCAGCGGCGGCTTCGCCCGCGCCATGCACGAGACGCTCACCACCACCGACGCCACGCACCTGGTGTTCCTCGACGACGACGTCCAGCTCGAGGCCGACAGCCTGCACCGAGCGCTCGTCTTCGCCCGGTTCACCGACGAGCCGACCCTCGTCGGCGGGCAGATGCTCACCCTGCAGGACCGCTCGGTGCTGCACACCATGGGTGAGAGCGTCGACCGCCGGCTGATGCGGTACCGCCCGGCGCCGTACGCCGCTGTGGGCCACGACTTCGCGCACTGGTCGCTGCGCGACGCCCGGCACCTGCACCGCCGGGTGGACGTCGACTACAACGCCTGGTGGATGTGCCTGATCCCCCGCGAGGTGGCCGAGGAGATCGGGCTGCCGCTCCCGCTGTTCATCAAGTGGGACGACGCCGAGTACGGCATGCGGGCCGGCGCTGCCGGATACCGCACGGTCACCCTCCCCGGCGCGGCGATCTGGCACCTGTCCTGGACCGACAAGGACGACTCGACCGACTGGCAGGCGTACTTCCACGCGCGCAACCAGCTCGTGGTCGCCGCCCTGCACAGCCCGCTCAAGCGCGCCGAGGACATCGTCAAGGAGAACATCCGCGCCGACATCCGGCACCTGTTCCGGCTCGAGTACTCCGCGGTCGCACTGCACCTGAAGGCCTACCGCGACTTCCTCGCCGGCCCGCAGAACCTCTTCCCGCAGCTGCCCGGCGTGCTGGCCGAGGTCCGTGCGGAGCGGGCGCGGTACTCCGACGGTCAGGTCATCACCGAGCGGTCGCGCATCCCGCTGCCGCACATGGGCCAGGACGCGACCGAGGGCATGGTGCACCCGCCGGTGGCCAAGCGCGCGATCGCGCGGGCGGCGCTGCAGGCGCTGCGCAACAACATCCGGCCGGTCCAGGACGGTGGCGACCGGCCGCAGGTGGAGCTCCCGGCCCGGGACGCGCAGTGGTTCGTGCTCGCCCAGCTCGACAGCGCCTCGGTGGCCACCGCGGACGGTCGCGGCGTCACGGTCCGCCGCCGCGACCCGGCGACGTTCTGGCGCCTGGCCCGCGAGTCGGTGCGGTTGAACCTGGAGATCGCCCGGCGCTTCCCCCGCGCCAAGCAGCAGTACCGCGACTCCTACGCCGACCTGACCTCGGCGGCGAACTGGGAGAAGGTCTTCACCTCCTGAGGACCGGCCCGGCAGCGGGCGCGCAACCCCCCGGACGGCCCGGGTCCCCTCCGCGGAGGGGACCCGGGCCGTCCGTCGTCCGGGGGCCGGTGGGCGCACCACGACGACGAGACGGCGGGGCAGCTCCCTCGCAGGTGGGTGCCCCGCCGTCTCGTCGGGTCGGGCGGTGCGCCGTCAGGCGGCGCGACTGAACCGCACCGTCAGGCGACGGGGGTGAACCGTTCCCGGCGACCGGCGCGCACCAGGCGCAGCCACTCGCGGTACCCGGGCACGTCGCGGCGGGTCACCAGGAAGAACCAGGAGAAGCGGACCAGCTCGAGCGGGAAGAGCCAGCGCATCCCGGGCTGGCGCATCAGGTACCCGCGGTTGCGGTAGGTGTAGTAGCGCTTCCACGCCGCCTCGGGGTACTGCGCGGACAGCCGCCCGCCGAGGATCGGCTTGAACTCGTCCCGGCCGTTCGGGTGCAGGTAGGTGGCGTCGAGCGCCGTGCCGAAGGGCAGCCCCGCCCGCACCAGCCGGCGGTGGATCTCGGTCTCGTCGCCGCGGGCGAACAGCCGCAGGTCGGGCACGCCGGTCTGCGCCAGGGTGGACGCGGCGAACAGCGCGCCGTTGAAGAGGGAGGCGTAGCCGGGCAGGAAGTCCTGGCCGCCGAGGCGGTCGCGCTCGCCCTTCCAGCGCAGCCCGGTGCGCACCGGGAAGGCGAAGCTCTCGGGTGCGTCGATGTCGGCGACGGCGGGTGAGACCTCGGCCAGCCCGCGCTCCCGCGCCACCGACAGCAGGGTCGCCAGCACGTGCTCGTCGGCGGGCCGGCCGTCGTCGTCGGCGCACCAGACCCAGTCCGCGCCCTCGGCCAGGGCGGTGAGCATCCCCAGGGCGAAGCCCCCGGCGCCGCCGAGATTGGCCTGCGAGAGCAGGTAGGTGTGCGGCAGCCCGCTGGCCCGCACGACCTCCTCGGCCGGCTGCTCGGGCCCGTTGTCGACGACGACGACGGAGTCGACCGGGCGGGTCTGCACCGCGAGCGCCTTGAGCGCCTGGGCGAGGGACTCCGGCCGGTGCCGGGTCACGATGACCGCGACGACGCGCTCGTCGTCCGGGCGGGCGGGGGTCTGCGGTGCCGCCTCGGACACTCAGCCCCCCGAGGCCGCGTGCTCGCGGCCCTTGTACGCGTCGAGGACCTCCTCGAGCGGGCCCTGCTGCCTGATGGTGCCGTGCTCCATCCAGAGCGCCGAGGTGCACAGCTGCTTGAGCAGGTCGTTGGAGTGGGAGGCGAAGACCAGCAGGCCCGCGCGGTCCACGAGGTCCTTGAGCCGCCCCTTCGCGCGCTCGAGGAACGCCGCGTCCACCGCGCCGATGCCCTCGTCGAGCAGCAGGATCTCGGGGTCGATGCTGGTGACGACGCCCAGCGCCAGCCGCACGCGCATGCCGGTGGAGTAGGTGCGCAGCGGCATCTGCAGGAAGTTGCCGAGCTCGGTGAACTCGGCGATGTCGTCGACCCGCGCCTCCATCTGCTTGCGGCTCATCCCGAGGAACAGGCCGCGTACGAGGATGTTCTCCAGGCCGGAGATCTCCGGGTCCATGCCGACGCCGAGGTCGAAGACCGGCGCGACCCGCCCGTTGACCAGCGCCTGACCGCTCGTGGGCTCGTAGATGCCCGACAGCAGCCGCAGCAGGGTGGACTTGCCGGCGCCGTTGTGGCCGACCAGCGCCAGCCGGTCGCCCTCGGAGACGTGCAGGTCGATGTTGCGCAGCGCCTCGATGACGACGACCTTGCGCTCGTTGGCCGCCACGTTGCCGCCGACCACGCCGAGCACGGTGTGCTTCAGGGACCGGGACTTGGCGTCGAAGATCGGGAAGTCCACGCTCGCGCCGCGGACGTCGATGCTCACCATGGTGGCGTCCTCCTCAGACCCAGTACGCCACGCGGCTGCGGTAGCGGCGCATGACCAGCAGCGTCAGGGCCCAGCCCACCAGGGCGATCCCGATGACGATGAACCAGGTGTGCCACTCCTGGTCCTGGCCCAGCATCGGCCGGCGGATGAGCTCCACGAAGTGGAACAGCGGGTTGAGCTCGACCCACCGCGCCCGCTCGGCGACGGCCGGGTTGTCCCGCAGGACGTCGTACATCCAGACGATCGGCGTCAGGAAGAACAGCAACTGGACGAGGCTCTGCGTCACCGGCGGCAGGTCGCGGAACCGGGTGCTGATGATCCCGATGAGCAGCGCCACCCACATGCCGTTGACGACCAGCAGGCCGAACGCCAGGAAGGCCGACAGGTCGGTCCACCGCAACGGCTGCGGGAAGAAGACGAGCATGACGGCGTAGACGATCAGGTTGTGACCGAAGAACAGCGTCTGGCGCCACACCAGCCGGTACACGTGGATGCTGATCGGCGCCGGCAGGTGGGTGATCAACCCCGAGTTCGAGACGAACACCTCCGAGCCCTCGCTGATGCAGCCGGAGATGAACGTCCACACGATCATCCCGACGAGGACGTGCGGCAGCAGCGTCGCCAGCTCGAGGCCGAACAGCGCGGAGTACAGGATCCCGAGCGCGATGGCGGTGACCGCCATGCTGATGGTGATCCAGATCGGGCCGAGGACCGAGCGCCGGTAGCGCTGGCGGATGTCCTGCCAGCCCAGCTGCAGCCACAGCTCCCGCTGTCCCCAGCCGCGGCTCAGGTCGCGGAAGGCGGAGCGGAAGTCACGCCCCGGCGGCCGCACGTGCGGCGGGATGTCGGGCGCGGTGGGCGCGGTGGTGCTGCTCGTCGACACGCCGGGCCTACTCGGTCCCGGCGCCGAAGAGGCGCCGCCAGTTCTCGCGGCTGGTCAGCTGCGGCAGCGCGTCGCGGTACTGCTGCGCGGCCGCCGGACCCCGGCGGGCCAGCCGGTAGCAGGCCGCAGCGCTCTCGCGCAGCAGCGTGACGGCCTGGTCGCGGTCGAGGTCGCGGACCCGCACGCCTTCCTGGGACGCGTCGGTGACGATCGCGCGGCGGTACCGGGAGACGTGCCACCACTGCGCGTCGTCCGCGGTGATCGCGACCGAGCCGGCGGTGCGCCCGGTGAGCTGCCACAGCAGCCGCTTGGCGAGCACCGCACGGAACTGCGACGGGTCGGGCAGCGCGCGCTCGATCGTCTCACCCCGCAGCGGCACGCCGGGGATCGCCGCGGCGTCGTGCTTCACCGTCTCCGGGTAGGCCTTGCGCAGCTCGCGGACCTCGCCGAGGACCCGCTGGCCGCCGTCGGCCAGGATCTCCGGGCCCTGGAGGAAGTCGTCGATGCCCTTGATGACGGTGGCGGCCAGCCCGTACTGCAGCCCGGCGATGTAGGCCAGCAGCCGGCCGAACAGCGTGACCGCGATGGATCGGCTGTCGAAGTCGCTGTGCAGCGCCGAGGTGATCAGGCTGTTGCGGATGCTGAAGTACCGCGACCAGTCGTCCTGGTCCTTCCACATGAAGTCGGCGTGCCAGACGCCGGCCCCGGGGAGGGTGACGGTGGTGAACCCGTTCTCCCGCGCGCGGTAGCCGTACTCGATGTCGTCCCACTGGAAGAAGACCGGCAGCGGGTAGCCGGTCGCCGAGACGATCTCCGAGGGCAGCAGCGCGCTCCACCAGGCGTTGTAGTCGGCGTCGACCCGCAGCTCCTGGTTCTCCTCGGTGAGGTCGGTGTTCCACAGGGCGCCGGGCACGACCTTGCCGGCCTGCAGCTTCACCAGGTCGGCGAACTCCGCGCCGGTGTGCAGCCGCTTCGGGTGCAGCGCGTACAGCATCTGCGCGCCGACGATCACCGGCTCGCGCGCCGAGTTGGCGAACGCGGTCATCCGGATGATCGTGTCGGGCTCGAGCAGGATGTCGTCGTCCATGAACAGCACGTTGGCGTGGTGCTCGGCCTCGACCTCGGTGATCTCGTACATGCCGCGGGTGAACCCGCCGGCGCCGCCGAGGTTCGCCTGGTTGATGTAGCGCAGCCGGCCGGCGAGCGCGGTGGAGACCTGCTCGAAGTCCGGGTGCGCCGAGACCCGCTTGTCGCCCTGGTCGACGACGTACACGGTGTCGAGCTCGTCGAGCGCCGGCAGGTCGGCGGCCAGGGTCTGCAGCGTCTTAGCGCAGTCCGCGGGCCGGTTGTGCGTGCAGATGACGACGGCGGTCTTCCGCTGCCGCGGGGGGTGCGGGATCGTCCATCGGCCCCCGGAGACCGCCAGCGGGGCGTCGGCGCTGGTGAACTCGGCCCAGACGGCACCGCCGTCGACGAACTTGTCGAGGGCCACGGTGAGCGACACCGTGCCGGAGCCGGACAGGTCGACCCCGGTGAGCACGCGCTCCTCGCCGGTGGGGTCGCTGGCGAGGAGCTCGACCCGGCCCACGCCCGAGGTCTCGGCCTCGAAGGTCATCTCCCGGACGGCGGTCCAGCGCTGCCAGTAGGAGGCGGGCACCCGGCCGAAGTAGGTGTTGGTGGACAGCGCGGAGTGGGGAGCGAGCGTGAAGGACGTGCGCTCCAGGTCCGCGTGGCCCTCCACGGTCTTGGCGTACAGCTCGCCCGGCAGACCCGGCGCGGGAGGCAGGGTGAGGAGCCGCTGCGCCAGGCCGGCGACGTCGCGCGTCGCCTCGGTCTGGGCGACGGGCGGCTCGGCGGAGGTGGTGGTCATAGGCTTCTGCAGTCCTCGGGACGACGGCATGACGGGTCCAGGTCGCACGGCGGTCGACCGGGCGTGGACCACCCACCGGTCACGGCGGCGACACGGGTCCCTCGACCGGCTTCGATGACGGCAGCATAACCGCGTCGCGCCCTGGCGGCCCGAGGTCCGGCGGAACGGGACCCCATCCGTCACAGTGCTCCCAGGAGGGCCGGACCACCCCAGGAGGACGAGTCCGTCCCGCCCTGCTTGCTACCGTCGCGGCGATGGCAGTCGCAGACCCCCAGGTCGGGGCGCCGACCCCCGTGACGAACGGGCTGGAGGTCGTCGCCGGACTGGTCGACGCCTACGCCGCGCGCACCCCCGTGACGTCGGTCGCGGTCGTCGGCAACGCCCCGGTGCCCCCCGACCCCGAGCGGGCCGCGGCGATCGACGCCGCCGACCTGGTGGTGCGGGTGAACGGCTTCGCCCTCGACGGGCCGCAGCACCCCCGGGGGCTGGGCACCCGCGCCGACGTCGTCGTCACGCAGTGGGCCCTCGAGGCCACGCCCTGGGTGTTCGCCGACTACCGCTCCCGGCTGTACCTCTACAACGAGCCCGGGATGATGTACGCCGACGTCGAGCGGCTGCCCACGTGGTGGCCGCCGGACCTCGGCCTGGTGCCGATCCCCAACCGGGAGGTCAACCAGCCGCTGTCCCGGGCGCTCGGCTTCGACCCGGCGCAGCCGCGGTGGGCGACGACGGGCACGGTCGCGGCCTGGCTGGTGCGCACCCTCTACCCCGACGCGCGGCTGCTGCTCGCCGGGTTCTCCTTCATCTGGACCCCGGTGCAGTCCACCTGGGACCACGCCTACGGCGGGGCCTCGGTCCTGACGGGCGACCACGAGCTCATCGCGGAGGCCACCATGCTGCGCAGCTGGATCGAGGACGGCACGGCGGAGTACCTGTCGTGAGCGGCGGGCCGGTGCGTCGGCTCGCGCTCGCGCTGCGGGGCAACACGGTGTGGGCGGTGGTGCAGCGCAAGCTCGACGCGGTCGTCGCCGTCCGCACCGAGCCGGGGCTGCGGGGGGTGCGCGAGCGGGTCGAGCACGTCGACGCCGACGTGCGCGCGCAGCTGCGAGCCGAGCTCGACGGCCTCCGCAGCCACGTCGACGAGCGCTGCGACGCGCTCGCCGGCGAGGTCCGGCGGGTCGAGGACGAGCTGCGGCGCCTCTCCGACGGGCTGGCCGAGCTGCGCGAGCAGCACGGCCGGGTCTCCTTCGACGTGGACCGGCTGGGGCCGCACGTGGCCGCCCTGGAGGTCCGGATCGCCGATCGGGAGCACGCGGGGGGTCCGGTGGAGGTCGGCACCCCCGAGGACGTCCCCGAGGCGCGCCGCCTGCTCGACGAGGTGGTGCGCGAGCACGAGCGGATCCGGGTCCGGTTCAGCGGCATCGCCCGCTACGAGGAGCGGCTGCGCAAGCTGGAGGCCGCCCGCCGGCCCGGCCCGGCGAACGGCACGAACGGCACGAGCAGCGCGGACGGCGCCGGCACCGCCTGACCGACCGCGCAGACGACGGCGGCCGCCGGCTCCCCGCAGTGGGAGCCGGCGGCCGCCGTCGTCCTCCCGGTCAGAGCCGGTGGGCGCTGGCCACCTGCTGGTCGGTCACGTCGATGACGCCGTGCTCGAACTCGGTGCGGGTGCCGGTGGGCGTCTCGACGGTGTCCGCGGTCGGGTAGCCGAGCCAGGACGTCGTCTCGCCCAGCTCGACGTAGTGGCGGGCGGCCTCGCCCGCCACCACGTGGGCGCCGGTCGTCGCCGACCAGTAGACGGCGCCGCGCTGCAGCTCGACCTCGGCGCCGCCACCGGGTGTGGGGCCGTCGTCGGTCGTCGGGTAGCCGAGCTGCTGCGGGCCGCCGGCGGCGAGGTACCGCTCCAGCAGGACACCGCGCACCACCTTCGCGCCGGTGGACGGCGACCAGAACACGGTGCCGCCGCGGAAGGTGGTCAGGTACCCGCCGTCGGGCGAGGCCGTGTCGTCGCCGGTGGGGTAGCCCAGCGCGCCGGACTCCGCGCCCCACTGCCGCCACCTCGCGAGGATCTCGCCGCGGACGACGCGCGCCCCGGTCGCCGAGGACCAGTAGACCGCCCCGCCCTGCAGCTCGACCTTCGCGCCGCCGCCGGCCGCCGCGACGTCGTCGGTGCTCGGGTAGCCCAGCTCCTGCGGGCCGCCCGCGGTCACGTATCGCTGCAGGATGGCGCCGCGCACCACCTTCGCGCCGGTGGACGGCGACCACCAGACGGTGCCGCCGCGGAACGTCGTGAGGTACCCGCCGTTCGGCCCGGCCGCGTCGTCCCCGGTGGGGTAGCCCAGCGCGCCGGACTCGGCCCCCCACTGCCGCCACTTGGCCAGGATGTCGCCGCGGACGACGCGGGCCCCGGTCGCCGAGGACCAGTACACCGCCCCGCCCTGCAGGTCGGCCTTCGCGCCACCACCGGCGGCCGCGACGTCGTCGGTCGTCGGGTAGCCCAGGACGCGCGGCCCGCCGTGGGCCACGTAGCGGTCCAGGATGGCGCCGCGCAGCACCCTGGCGCCGGTGGACGGCGACCACCAGACGGTGCCGCCGCGGAAGGTGGTCAGGTACCCGCCGTTCGGCCCGGCCGCGTCGTCCCCGGTGGGGTAGCCCAGCGCGCCGGACTCGGCCCCCCACTGCCGCCACTTGGCCAGGATGTCGCCGCGGACGACGCGGGCCCCGGTCGCCGAGGACCAGTACACCGCCCCGCCCTGCAGGTCGGCCTTCGCGCCACCACCGGCGGCCGCGACGTCGTCCGTGGTCGGGAAGCCCAGCGCCGGCGCGCCGCCGAGGGCGAGGTAGCGGTCCAGGATCGCCCCGCGCAGCACGTGCGCCCCGGTCGGCGCCGACCAGTAGACGTGCCCGCCCTGGAAGGTGGTCCGGAAGCCGGCGGCGTACGCCTGGTCGTCCCCGGTCGGGTAGCCCAGCGCCCCGGACTCCGCGCCCCAGCGCCGCCAGGTCGCGAGGATCTCCCCGCGGACGACCCGCGCGCCGGTCGCCGAGTTCCAGTAGACGGCCCCGCCGGTCAGATCGACGGCCGCGCCGCCCCGCGCGGCGGCGCGCTCGTCGGCGACCGGGAACCCGATTCCGCGCGGGCCGCCGGCGGCCTCGTAGCGCGCCAGCAGCGCGCCGCGGATCATCCGGGCGCCGGTGCCCTGCGACCAGTAGAGCGTGCCGCCCTGGAAGCGGCTGCGGAAGCCCCCGGGCACCGCCTCGTCGCCGCCGACCGGGTAGCCGAGCACGCCCGCCTGGGCGCCCTTGGCCCGCCACGCCTCGAGCAGGTTGCCGCGCACCTCCCGGGCGCCGGTGGCCTGCGACCAGTAGATCGACCCGCCCTGGAAGTCGGTGTAGTAGCCGGGGTTCACCGCCGCGGCGCTGTCGTCGCCGGTCGGGTAGCCGAGCCAGGGCACCCCGCCCAGGGCGAGGAAGTGCTGGAGGATCGCGCCGCGGACGACGTGGGCGCCGGTGTACTGCGACCAGAAGATGGTGCCGTGCTGCCAGCTCCCCCGACAGCCGCCGTTGGGCAGGTCGCAGACCACCGGCGAGGTGGCCGCGCCCAGGTCCACCCCGGACGCCTTGAGCAGCGTGTACTTCTCGGTGACCGACGAGGCCCCGGACTGGGCGTTGCCGAACCAGTCGGTGTAGTAGAGGAAGAAGTTCCGGTTGCCGTACGTGGAGCAGCGGTCGCCGGTGCCGGGCGCGGCGTCCAGCGCGGCCCGGTTCGGCACGTAGGGCGTGTAGTTGTAGAGCCCCGCGGTGGCCTGGTTGCGGATGTAGACCCGGAGCTTGCCGCAGTCGCGGCTCTGGTAGTTGAAGTCCTCGGGCCTGACGCCCTCCGGGTAGTACCGGATGTCCACGGTCATCCCCGGGCGGTGCGCGTAGCTCGTGGGGTTCTTCGCGTAGACCTGGAACCGCCGGGCGGCGCTGTAGACCTGGTTGGCGAACCCGTTGTACGCCGGGTTGCAGCTGCCGTTGTCGGGGCAGGCGTAGCCCATCGCCTCGCGGTAGCGCCGGGCGTAGAGGGCGTCGCCGCCCCGGGTGGTGACCAGGGACTGCTCCTTCTGCAGGATCACCAGCAGCACCTTCTGGCTGATCCCGCAGGCCTGCCCGGCCTTGGTGATGATGTCGGCCGCGGTCTCCTGGGGGCGGCCGGCGTAGGGGCCGCAGTACTGGTCCCCCGCCCGGTCGGTCGTGTCCTGCCAGTAGTTCTTCAGGCAGGGGGTGCCGTCGGTCCCGGTCCGGCAGTTCACGCCCATGGCGTCGAGGAACGCCTGGACCTCGCCGGGGTTCATGGCCGAACCGTTGAAGAACAGGTCGTCGCTGATGATGCTGCTCGGGTCGAACAGGTGCGCGTCGGCCGACTCGTGCAGGCCCGTGGGTTGCGGCGAGGAGCCGGCGAGGAAGGCCAGCGCCAGCCCGAGGGCGACCAGGGCAGGCGCGAGCAGGCGGACGCGGGGCCTCACGGGACCACGACCTCGCCGACCGCGGACTCCCCGGCCGACCGGTCCGACGTGTAGCTGAGCACCGCCTCCCAGGTCCCGGGGGTCAGCGCGTCGCCGCCGACCCGGACCTCGCCGCAGTCGGTGGTGGTCACGTTGGGCGTGCCGAGCGACTCGCCGCGCAGTTCCACGCCGCCGCGGCGGAGGACCAGGGTGCAGGTGGCGTCCTCCTCCACGACGCCGTCGGCGTACCCGCCGGCGACCACGGCCGCGGCCGCGGTGTCGTAGCCGGTGTAGCTCAGCGAGACGGTGACCGCGGTGAGCCCGCCGGCGTCCGCCTCGTCCTCGTCCTCGTCCTCGGGCTCCGGCGCGGCGGGAGTCGCGGTCGGCCGCGACGTCGCCTCCTCGCCGTCGTCCTCCGGCTCGGCGTCGGACGCGTCCGCCGATCCCGCGCCCGAGGAGTCGGCCGACGCCGACGGCGCGGCGGCCGACATCGTCGGCGTGGGCGACCCGACCGCGGCCGGGGCGGGGTCGCCGGACCGGGTCCAGAACAGGAACGCCCCGCCGGCCAGGAGCAGGGTCACGAGGACCAGCAGGGGACGACGGCGGCTACGGCGGGTCCTGCGGGACATCGGCACTCCCAGTCGACCCACGGCAGGGGTCGGTCATCGGCGTCCGGGCGGGGGACGTCGCTGTCCGCTCGCGCGGTAGTCGTGGTCGCAGGTGTGCGACCGTGCCGGAGAGGCTACTGCCAGTGACGACCCACGGCGTGGAGCGACGCGGGTCCGGCTCCGACCGTGGTCACTGGGAGATCGCGACGGCCCCGCTGGTGGCGTTCCACGTCATCGAGCCGCGCTCGAAGTCGGTGCGCATCCCGCCGGAGACCGGGTAGCTGGACCGCGTCGGGAAGCCCAGCGTCGAGGAGCTGCCGCCCCGCTGCCAGTAGGTCTTCGCCATCGCGCCGGACACCACCTGCGTGCCGGTCGCGGGCGACCAGTAGACGTCCCCGCCGGTGAAGCGGACGACGTAGCCGCGGCCGTCGGCGGTCTTGGCGTCGCTGGTCGTCGGGAAGCCCAGCGGGCCGGTCGCCCCGCCCGCCGCCAGCCAGGTGGACAGGATCGACCCGCGCACCACCTGCGTCCCCGTCGCCGGCGACCAGAAGACCTCGCCGCCCTGGAACCGCACGAAGTAGCCGCGGCCGTCCGCGGTCGCCGCGTCGCTGGTCGTCGGGAAGCCCAGCGGGCCGGTCGCCCCGCCCGCCGCCAGCCAGGTGGACAGGATCGACCCGCGCACGATGTGGGTGCCGGTGGCGGCCGACCAGTACACGTCGCCGCCCTGGAACCGCACGAAGTAGCCGCGGCCGTCGGCGGTCGCCGCGTCGCTGGTCGTCGGGAAGCCGAGGTAGCCGGTCGCCCCGCCGGTGGCCAGCCAGGCGTTGAGGATCTCGCCCCGCACGATCCGGGTGCCGGTCGCCGACGACCAGTAGACGTCGCCGCCCTGGAACCGGACGTAGGCTCCCCTGCCGGGGACGGGCGTGTCGCTGGTCGTCGGGAACCCGAGGTAGCCCCCGGAGCCGCCGGCGGCCAGCCAGGTGTCCCGGATCGAGCCGACGACGGTGCGGGCCCCCGTCGTGGCCGACCAGTAGATGTCGCCGCCGGTGAACCGCACGAAGTAGCCGCGGCCGTCCGGCGTGGGCGCGTCGCTGGTCGTCGGGAAGCCCAGCCCGCCGGTGGGCCCGCCGGCGGCGCGGTAGGCGTCGAGGATGTTGCCGCGCACGATCCGGGTCCCCGTCGTCGGCGACCACAGCACCTCGCCGCCCTGGAAGCGGACGTGGGCACCCGTGCCGGCGGGCGTGTCGCTCGTCGTCGGGAAGCCGAGGAAGCCCGTCGGCCCGCCCGCGGCCAGCCAGGTGTCCCGGATCGAGCCGAGGACGGTGCGCGCCCCGGTCGCGGCCGACCAGTAGACGTCGCCGCGCTCGAAGCGGACGAAGTAGCCGCCGCCCCCCGGCGTGGCCGCGTCGCTCGTCCTCGGGAAGCCCAGCCCCCCGGTGACGCCGCCGGCGGCCAGCCAGGCGGCCAGGATGTCGCCGCGGACCAGCTGTGAGCCGGTCGCCGGGGACCAGTAGACGTCGCCGTGCTGGAAGCGCACGAAGGCGCCGCGACCGCCGGGCGTGGCCGCGTCGTCGGTGATCGGCGGGCCGAGGACGGCCGGCCCGCCGGCGGCGAGGTAGCGGTCGAGGATGCCGCCGAGGACCAGCCGGACGCCGCCCAGCGGGGAGGAGTACAGCCGCGCGCCGTTGGCGTAGACCTGCCAGGTGACGCCGGCGGCCGACTGCTCGCCGCCCACGGGCGCGCCGAGCCAGGCCCGCAGGCCGGCGTCGGACTCGTACCGGGTGACGATCGGGGACTTGGTGTTCGCCATCCGGGCGGCGACCTTGTCGCGGATCTCACCCAGCCGCGCGTAGCCGTAGCGCCCGGGGCACGCGGTGCTCTTGGTGTCGATGTGCCCGAAGATCGTCGGGAGGGTCGGCCGGGAGCCCGCCGGCCACTTGTTCGTGCCGCCCGAGGTGAGCGTCGTCGTCCCCTTGGGGTTGACGCCGTAGAGGGAGAACTTCCAGGCGGTGATCGCCGCGACGGAGTCGACCATCACCTGGGGCGTGTCGACGACGTCGTAGTTGCCCATCATCGAGACGCCGAAGGTCCCGGTGTTGAAGCCACCGGCGTGCGCCCCGACCACCGTGCTGGCCAGGCCGCCGGCCCGGCCCTCCCAGATCCGGCCGTACTTGTCGACCAGGACGTTGTAGCCGATGTCGCCCCAGCCCAGGCTCTGCGCGTGGTACGTGTACGTCGAGCGCAGGATCCCGGGCACCTGCTCGGGGGTGTAGTTGTTCGACCCGGCGGTGTGGTGCAGCGTCGCGGCCTTGATGGTGCTGGCGTACTGCGGGGTCCACTTCATCATGTTCTCGTCGGCGCCCCACTGGGCCCGGGAGAAGACCGGGGGCATCGCGACGGCGGCGTCGGCGGTCTCGGTGATGTCGGGCTCGCCGAGGTCGGCGTCCGCCGCGCTCTCGCCCGGGTCGACCAGGTCCAGCCGGACGTCGGTGGGCTGGGCGCCCGCACGGGTGACCAGCTCGGCCTCCACCGCGGTACCCGGGCCGGTCCACAGCGGCGAGGTCCCGCCCCGGACGGGGGTGCCGGTCTGCGCGTCCTCGGCCTGCTCGATGCCCTCCGCGCCGACCTCGGTCCACGCGCCCCAGGTGCCGGCGAGGTCGCGCACCCGGACCTGAACCACCGTGTCGGTGACCCCCGGGTCGAACGCCCAGGTGATGCCGACCAGCGAGAACTCGGCCACGTCGGTGGCGCTCACCGACAGCGTCGGGACGGTGTCGGGCACGCCGGCGACGGGGTCGGTGGTGCCCTCCTGCACCTGCGCCTCGGGCGCGGGGGCGCTGAACGACCCCATCGCCACCGCCTCGACCGACGTCTCGACGGGCACGGCCTGGGGGGCCGGCTCGGAGTAGACGGGCAGCACCAGGACGACCCCGGTGAGGGCGACGAAGGCGGTGGTTCCGGCGAGCAGGCGGCGACGCACGGGGTGGTCCTCCGGTGGAGCGTGGCGGCTGCACCCTGCACGAGGGCGCATCGGTCCACGGACACCATCGGTCCGACCACGACCGGTGTTGAGCCGACGCGGCCGACGATCTCGGGAGATCGGGCGCGTCCCGACCCACTGGTCACTCCCGTCCCACGGACCCCACGGCTCAGCGGGCCGGCCACTCCCGGAGCGCGAGGTGCAGCGCGGTCCGCCACGGCCGGGGCGCCGGCAGGCCGGCGGCCAGCCACGCGCTGCCGTCGAGCACCGACCACGCCGGGCGGGGTGCCGGCCGCGGGAACGCCTCGGTCGTCGTGGGGGTGACCAGCGCGGGGTCGGCGCCGACCTCCTCGTAGACGGCGCGGGCCAGGCCGTACCAGCTGACCGTGCCGGCGTCGGTGCGGTGCAGCACCGGCGGCACGGGGCCCGGCCGGGCGCCGAGCGCCACGAGCCCTGTGGCCAGGTCGGCCGCCCACGTCGGCGAGCCGACCTGGTCATCGACCACCGAGGACGGGGCGCCGTCGAGGGCGCGGCCGGCCATGGTGCGCACGAAGTTGGCGCCGTGCGCGCCGTACACCCACGCGGTGCGGACGACGGTGGCGTCGCCCCCGGCGGCCGCGACCGCGCGCTCCCCCGCCGCCTTGGTCCGGCCGTAGGCCGAGCGCGGCGCGACCGGGGCGTCCACCGGATAGGGCTCGGTGGCCGCGCCGTCGAAGACGTAGTCGGTGGAGACGTGCACCAGCCGCCCGCGCCCGGCGAGCTCCTCGGCCAGCCAGCCGGGGGCACGGCCGTTGACCAGCAGCGCGGTGTCCTCGTCGGTCTCCGCGGCGTCGACGGCGGTGTAGGCCGCGGCGTTGAGCACGACGGGACGGGCCCCGCCGACGCCGGCCAGCCACCGGCGGACGACGTCGCGCACCCGGCGCTCCTCGGTCAGGTCGAGCTCGGCGCGCCCCACCGCGGTGACGGGGTCCCCCGGCCGGCCGGCCAGGACGGCGAGCAGGTCGCTGCCGAGCTGCCCGCGGGCGCCGGTGACCAGCCAGGCGATCGGGGCGGCGTCCGGCGGGACGGCCCCGCTCATGCCCGGGCGGTGGCCGCCGCGGCCTTGAGCGGCTCCCACCAGGCCCGGTTGTCGCGGTACCACTGCACCGTGAGGGCGAGCCCGTCTTCGAACGTCATCCGCGGCGCGTAGCCGAGCGCGGCGGTCTTCGAGTAGTCCACCGAGTAGCGCAGGTCGTGGCCCCCGCCGCGCGGGTCGACGATGTGCTCCACGGAGCTCCAGTCGCGGCCGGTGGCCTCGAGCAGCTTCTCGGTCAGCTCCCGGTTGGACAGCTCCCGGCCGCCGCCGATGTTGTAGAACTCGCCGGGCAGCCCCTTCTCCACGACCAGCTGGATGCCGCGGCAGTGGTCGTCGACGAACAGCCAGTCGCGCACGTTGGCCCCCTCGCCGTACAGCGGCACCTTGTGCCCGTCGAGGAGGTTGGTGACGAACAGCGGGATGACCTTCTCGGGGAAGTGGTAGGGCCCGTAGTTGTTGCTGCACCGGGTGATCGAGATGTCCAGGCCGTAGGTCTTCGCGTACGCCCGGGCGATCAGGTCGCCGCCGGCCTTGGCCGCGGAGTACGGGGAGTTGGGCTCCAGGATGTGGTCCTCGGTCCACGAGCCCTCGTCGATCGAGCCGTAGACCTCGTCGGTGGAAACGTGCACCACCCGGCGGACGCCGTGCCGCAGGCAGGCCTCGAACACCTGCTGGGCGCCGAGCACGTTGGTCAGCACGAACTCCGACGCGCCGGTGATCGAGCGGTCGACGTGCGACTCGGCGGCGAAGTTGACGACCACGTCGTGCCCGGGCAGCGCCGCGTCGAGGTCGGCGGCGCTGCAGATGTCGCCGCGGACGAAGCGGTGGCGCGGGGAGTCGGCCACCGGCGCGAGGTTGGCGAGGTTGCCGGCGTAGGTGAGCTTGTCGAAGACGGTCACCTCGACGTCCTCGAAGCCCGGGTAGCCGCCGGTGAGCAGGGTCCGGACGTAGTGCGAGCCGATGAAGCCCGCTCCCCCGGTGACGAGCACGCGCATGCGGCGATCCTCCCGCGCCGCGGGAGCGGGGTCATCCTCCGGCGGGGTGAGGCGTGTCGCGCGGCGCTGTTAGCGTCGCCGGCGTGCCGGCTCCGGGGAACGCACCGCGGGTGGTCGGCGTCGTCCCGGCGCGGGCCGGCTCGCAGGGGCTGCCGGGCAAGAACCTCGCCCGGATCGGCGGGCTCTCCCTGGTCGGCCACGCCGTGCGCGCCGCGCGGGACGCCGGCGTCGGGGAGGTCGTCGTCACCACTGATGGCGCCGACATCGCGGCCGAGGCCCGGGCACTGGGGTGCACCGTCGTCCACCGGCCGGCCGAGCTGGCCACGGGGGCCAGCCGGACGGTGGACGCCGTCCTGCACGCCGTCCGCTCGCTGGCACTGGCCGACGACACCCTCGTGCTGCTGCTGCAGCCCACCTCTCCGCTGCGCACCGGGGACGACGTGCGCGCCGTCCTGGCCCGGCACGCGGCCGGGGACGTGGGCAGCACGCTCACCGGGTGCGCGGTCGGCCACCACCCGCTCAAGCAGCTGCTCGTCGACGACGCCGGGACGGCCTCCCCGGTGCGCGCCTGGGCCGACCTCGAGGCGCCGCGCCAGCAGCTGCCCCGCGCGCTGCGTCCGAACGGCGCGGTCTACGTGACCGCCGCCGGCGCCATAGCCGCGGCCGGCGCGGTCCTGGTGCCGCCGCTGGCGGTGGTCGAGATGCCCGAGGAGCGCAGCCTCGACGTCGACACCGCCGAGGACCTCGCCGCCGCCCGGGCGCTCCTGGAGGGTCGGGGGGCCTAGACGCCCTCGGCCAGCGGCCGGTCGACGAAGCGCTTCTGCAGCCCGAGGGTCCACACGTCGTCCCCGCAGACGGCCTCGACGATCCGCCCCGCGGCGCCGACGGAGCCGAAGTGCTCCTCCGGCCGGCTGCGGCCCGCGGCCCGGGCGGCCCGGATCGCGCCGGTCACCTCCGCGGCGACCGCCGGCACGTGCCGCACGGACGCCGCCGGCGAGCGGTCGGTCTGCCGCGACCCGACGTCGACCGACGGCGTCCCCAGCACCGGCGCCTCGCGGACGCCGCTGCTGGAGTTGCCGACGACGACCTCGGCGTGGCGGACGAGGGTGAGGTAGGCGGGGAAGCGCATCGACGGCAGCCGGACGACGTCCGGCTGGCCGTCGAGCCGCTCGAGGGCGGCCCGCACGTCGTGGGTGCCCTCGTCGTTGTTGGGGTCGATGACCACCCACGAGCCCCCGGCGGCGAGCACGCCGTCGACGACGGCCTCGGCGTGCCGTCGGTTGAGCTCGAGCTCGGTGGTCACCGGGTGCAGCGCCAGGACGCCGTAGGGCGGGGCCGGGGTGCCGTAGTGCGCGCGCACCGGGGCCAGGTCCGACTCGGCCGCGACCGCGAGCGCGTCGGCCTCCGGGCTGCCGACGACGAGCACCCGGTCGGCCTCCTCGCCCAGCTGCAGCAGCCGGGCGCGGGCGTGCTCGTTGGCGACGAAGTGCACGTGCGCGTGCTTGCTCAGCGAGTGCCGGATGGCGTCGTCGATAGTCCCGGAGACCTCGCCGCCCTCGATGTGCGCGACGCGGGTGTTGGTCAGGCTGCCGGCCAGCGCCCCGGCCAGGGCCTCGACCCGGTCGCCGTGCACCAGCACCATGTCCGCCGCCTCCGAGAGCAGCAGCCGGGCGATGGAGTTGATGCTGTTGGCCAGCACCAGCGCCATCGGCTCGTCCTCGACCTGGTTGGGCACGTGGTGCAGGTGCCGCAGGCCCGCCCGCTCGATCTCGCGCAGCGTGTACCCGTAGCGGTGCAGCAGGTGCATGCCGGTGACGACAAGGGAGAACTCGATGCCCGGGGCCCCCTGCAGCCCCAGGTAGACGTCACGCATCTTGCCGAAGTCCGCGCGCGTGCCGGTCAGGCCGACGACGCGGCGGGGCCGTTCCGTGTCGGTCACGCCGGGGCCAGGTCGGCCCACGCCACCTGCACGTCGGCGGGCAGGTCGCGGCCGGCCCGCCGGCCCAGCAGGTCGTCGTAGTGCTTGGCGACGACCTCGCCGGTGCCGGGGCGCTTGACCCACAGGTTGTCGACGGTGAACTCCTCACCGGCGCCGACCGGCTTGGTGGTCACGACGCAGGCGTAGGCGAAGTCGATGGTGGGCTGCTCCTCCGGGAGGATCTCCTTGCGCCCGCCGCGGGCCAGGCCGAGCACGTCGGCGCCCTCGATGAGCCGGGCGAACTCCTCGAGCGTGCTGGAGATCGGGATGTCCGGGCCGCTCCAGCTCGTGTCGGAGGTGAAGTGCCGCTCGAGCACCGCGGCGCCGACCGCGACCGCGCCGAGGCAGGCGTAGATCGAGGTGGTGTGGTCCGACAGGCCCAGGACGGCGTCGGGGAAGGCGTCCCCCAGCTCGGTGATGCCGCCGAGGCGGACCTTCTCCGGCGGGGTCGGGTACATGCTCGTGCAGTGCATCAGCGCGAACGGGACCCCGCTGGCGCGCAACAGCTCCACCGAGGGCCGGATGGTGCTGACGTCGTTCATGCCGGTGCTCAGCAGCACCGGCTTGCCGAACGAGGCGATGTGCCGGACCAGCGGGTAGTTGTTGCACTCCCCCGAGCCGATCTTGAACGCCGGGACGTCGAGCTCGGCCAGCCGGTCGGCCGCGGCCCGGCTGAACGGCGTGGACAGCGCGAGCATGCCGCGCTCGTGGGCGTGGGCGAACACCTCCCGCTCCTCGGTCGCCGAGAGCGCGCAGCGTTGCATCATCCCGTAGATCGACTCGTCGGCGTTCCCGGGGACGACGTCGTTGGGGATCATCTCGTCCTCGACGACGTGCGACTGGAACTTGACGCACTCCACCCCCGCGTCGGCGGCGTCGTCGATCATGCGGTGCATCCGGTCGAGGTCGCCGTCGTGGTTGATGCCCAGCTCGGCGATCACCAGCGGCCGCTCGCCGGGACCGACCCGGCGGGCGCCGACGGACAGGGTCCCCGGGGTGTTCGTCATGCCGCCACGGTACGAGCCGACCCCCCACCGTCCGCGACCGCTGCGTCGCCCCAGCACCGCTCGTCACACCCGTCCCGTTTCGCCACGTGACGTCAGCCGGGCGCGACTCCCCGGCACCTAGCATCGCCCCCAGCCTCCGGGTCGACGTCGCCTCCTCCGGCGGCCGCACCCAGCCCGGCCCCGGTCACGACGGATCGGCGTCGTGTCCGCGCGGACCAGCACGAGGAAGGACCCCTTGTGAGACGAGAGAACCTCGGGCCCTCCGGAGCGGGGAGCGACCGGCCGCTGCCGGCGCGGCTGGACCCGCGCGCCGGCCGCCCCGGCACCGGGCGCGCCCGCTCCCGCCACCAGGCTGCCGACGCGCCCGCCGAGGCCCGGCCGGAGCCCCCGGAGCCCCGCCGGCGCACCGGCCGGGCCGCCACCGCGGCCCGCGCCGTCGCTGCGGTGCTGGCGGTCGTGCTCCTCGCCGGGTCCGGCTGGGGCTGGTATCTCAGTCAGGTCGCCGAGGCGACGGTCAACCGCACCGACGCCATCCCGACCGACGGCAACGAGGGCACCGGCGACGCGCCCGAGGCGATGAACCTGCTGCTGGTCGGCAACGACAGCCGGGCCAACCTCACCGAGGAGCAGCTGGCCAGCCTCAACGCCGGCACCGACTCGGGCATCAACACCGACACCATGATCCTGGTGCACATCCCGGCCGACGGGTCGCGCGCCTCCTTCGTCTCCTTCCCCCGCGACTCCTACGTGGCGATCCCCGGCTACGGGATGGAGAAGCTCAACGCCGCCTACGCCTACGGCTACGCCGAGACCCCGGAGACCGCCTCCGACGAGGTCCGCCAGGCCGGCGGGGCCCAGCTGCTGGTGCAGACGATCAGCGGGCTGACCGGCCTGCAGATCGACCACTACGCCGAGGTCGACCTGCTCGGCTTCTTCGAACTCAGCTCCGTCGTCGGCGGCGTCGAGGTCAACCTGTGCGAGGCCGTCGACGACTCCGAGTGGTCCGGCGCCGTGTTCGACGCCGGCGTGCAGACGATCAGCGGCGCCGACGCGCTCGAGTTCGTCCGCCAGCGGCACGGCCTGCCCCGCGGCGACTTCGACCGGATCGTCCGACAGCAGGTCTTCATCGCCGGCGTCCTCCGCAAGATGCTCTCGGACGAGGTCATGCTGAACCTGGGCAAGCAGCGCGAGCTCGTCGAGGCGGCGTCCCAGTCGCTGACCATCGACGAGGGCCTGGACCTGTTCCGGCTGGCCGAGCAGATGCAGTCGGTCACCGCCGGCAGCATCGAGTTCCAGACGATCCCCCACGTCGGCACCGACCGGGACGAGCAGGACCGCTCCATCATCCGGCTGGAGGACGAGGACACCCTGCACCGGTTCTTCGCCGAGCTGTCGGCCGAGCCCGAGGCGCCCGCCGAGGCCGCGCCCGCCGCGCCGGAGACCGTCGCGCCCGCCGCGGTGACCGTCGACGTCCTCAACGGCTCGGGCACCTCCGGGCTGGCCGCCGAGGCCGCCGCGTCGCTGCAGACCGCCGGCTTCGCCGTCGGCACGACCGGCAACGCCGACTCGTCCGACCACGACACCACCGTCGTCCGGTACGCCGCCGGCGACGAGGCCCTGGCCGCGACGCTGGCCGCCGCCGTCCCCGGTGCGGTCCTGGAGGAGAGCGGGGACGCGACCTCCGGCACGGTGCAGCTGGTGCTCGGCTCGGACTTCAACGCGGTCGGCGAGGCCGTCGACGCGGCCGCTCCGGCGGCCGAGGTCGAGGGCGAGGACGCCCGCACCGCGGCGGACACCAGCTGCATCTACTGAAGAAGGACCCTCCTGCCCCCCTTCAAGGACCCCCTTGCCCCCCGCCACTCGCAGGCTCGTGGCGGGACCCTGCAAGGGGGCCGTCAGAGCTCGCGGCGGGCCCCTGCAGGAGGGCCGCCACCTGGGAAGCTCGGGGCATGACCCCCGCCGACCTGCTCGCCGCGACGCTGCGCCGCGCACCCGCCGCGCCGATGCTGACGTCCTACGACGACCTCGGCGGGGGGCGGGTCGAGCTGTCGGCGGCCACCCTGGCCAACTGGGTGGCCAAGACGGCGAACCTGCTGCAGGACGAGTTCGACGTCACCGGCGGGAGCACGGTCGCCGTCGCGCTGCCGGTGCACTGGCAGAGCGCGGCGGTGCTGCTGGGGGTGTGGAGCTGCGGGGCCACGGTGCTCGACACCGCGGCCGAGGACGACGGCCGGCTCGACGACGCCGACGTCGTCCTGGCCGCGCAGGACCGGCTGCCGCCGCTCGAGGAGCAGGGGCCGGCCGAGCTGCTGGGGCTCTCGCTGCACCCGCTCGGGATGGGCATGACCGGGTACGCCGGCCCGGCCCGCGACTTCGCCCTCGAGGTCCGCGGGCACGGCGACGTCTTCACCCCGTGGCAGCGGCCCGACCCCGCCGCGCCCGGCCTGCTGCTGGGCGGCCTGGAGCTGACCCTGGGCGGCCTCGTGGACACCGCGCGCGAGCTCGCCGGCCGGCTCGGCCTGGTCGAGGGCGACCGGGTGCTGGTCGACGACCGCACCGCCGCCGAGGCCGGCCCGGTCGCGTGGCTGCTCGCCCCGCTGGCCGCCGGTGCCTCCATCGTGCTGATCCGCTCCCCCGACCCCTCGCTGCTGCCCGGGCGCGCCTCGGCCGAGAGGGTCACCGCTACGCTCGGCCGGACGATCGACGGCATCCGCGAGCTGGGCCGTCCTGCCTGACGCAGCCGCCCAGCCGCCCGGACGGACGGACGGTGTTCGGCATGGACAAGGTGGTCGGCAGCGCCGCTGAGGCGGTCGCGGACATCGGGGACGGCGCGACGCTCGCCGTCGGTGGGTTCGGATTGTGCGGGGTGCCGATCAAGCTGATCGACGCGCTGCTGGAGCAGGGCGCGTCCGGGCTGACGACGATCAGCAACAACTGCGGCGTCGACGACCAGGCCCTGGGCGTGCTGCTCTACGCCGGGCGGATCACCCGGACGATCAGCTCGTTCGTGGGCGGCAACAAGGAGCTGGCCCGCCTCTACCTGTCCGGCCAGCTGTCGGTCGAGCTGACCCCGCAGGGCACGCTGGCCGAGCGGCTGCGCGCCGGCGGCACCGGCATCCCCGCCTTCTACACCCCGACCGGGGTGGGCACGATGGTCGCCGACGGCGGCATCCCGGTGCACTACGACGCCGACGGCACCGTCGTGGAGACCTCCCGCCCCAAGGAGATCCGCGAGTTCGACGGCCGGCAGTACGTGCTGGAGACCGCGCTGACGGCCGACTTCGGCCTGGTCCGCGCCGCAGTCGGCGACCGACACGGCAACCTGGTGTTCCACGAGTCCGCGCGCAACTTCAACCCGCTGGCCGGCATGGCCGGGCGGATCACCATCGCCGAGGTCGAGACCCTGGTCGAGCCCGGTGAGATCACTCCCGAGGACGTGCACCTGCCCGGGGTCTTCGTCAACCGGGTGGTCGTCGTCGGCCCGGAGGGCAAGGGGATCGAGAGCCGCACCACCCGCCCGCGCACCGACCGCTCCGCCGCACCGGCCGCCGCCGGCGACGAGGCCACCGAAGGGGATGCCCGATGAGCCTGACCCGCGACCAGCTCGCCGCCCGGGTCGCCCTCGAGCTCGAGGACGGCCAGTACGTCAACCTGGGCATCGGCATGCCGACCCTGGTGCCCAACTTCGTGCCCGACGACGTGCACGTGGTGCTGCACTCGGAGAACGGCATCCTCGGGGTGGGCCCCTATCCGTTCGAGGGTGAGGAGGACCCGGACCTGATCAACGCCGGCAAGGAGACGGTGACGATCCTGCCCGGTGCCTCGTTCTTCGACTCCTCGCTGAGCTTCGGCATGATCCGCGGCCAGCACCTCGACGTGGCCGTGCTCGGCGCGATGCAGGTCAACCCCCGCGGCGACCTGGCCAACTGGCTGATCCCGGGCAAGATGGTCAACGGCATGGGCGGCGCGATGGACCTCGTCCACGGCGCCCGCAAGGTGATCATCATGATGGAGCACGTCGCCCGCGACGGGTCACCCAAGCTGGTCGAGGAGTGCACCCTCCCGCTGACCGGCAAGGCCTGCGTGGACCGGGTCGTCACCGACCTCGCCGTCGTCGACGTCACCCCCGGCGGCTTCGTGCTGCGCGAGACCGCACCCGGCGTCAGCGTCGAGGACGTCCAGGCGGCCACCGGCGCCCCGCTCAGCCCTGCCGACGACGTCCGTGAGATGCCGCTCCCGGCTGCTGTGTGACCTTCTCGGTCGTCGCCCGGGACCCGGGCACCGGCGAGCTGGGCATCGCCGTGTCGTCGTGCATCCTCGCCGTCGGCCGCGCGGTGCCCAGCGCCCGGCCGGGGGTGGGCGTGGTCGCCGTCCAGGCCCGCAGCCGGCGCGGCCTGGGCCCGTCGCTGCTGGCCGGCCTCGCCGACGGCGCCGACCCGGGCGACCTGGTCCGGGCGGCGGCGCACGCGGCCGAGGACGTCGACCGGCAGATCGCCGTCCTGGACGCCACCGGCCGGGTAGCGGCCGACACCGGGCGCGGCTCGTTCCCGGTGAGCGGCCACCTGGTCGGCGAACAGATGAGCGTGCAGGGCAACATGCTCGCCTCGCCGGAGGTGCTGCCGGCGATGGCGCAGGCCTGGACCGCCGCCCGCGGCGACCTGCCCGACCGGCTGCTGGCCGCGCTCACCGCCGGGCAGGACGCCGGCGGGGACGTCCGCGGCCGGCAGTCCGCCGCGCTGCTGGTGGTCAGCGGGACGCCGGTCACCGACGAGGACGACGGCGTGCGGATGGACCTGCGGGTCGACGACTCCGGCGACCCGGTCGCGCAGCTGCGGATGCTGCGCAACCTGCAGCGCGCCTACGACGAGCGCGACTACGAGACCCTCGCGCTGTTCGCGCCCGAGGGGGCCCGCGACCTCTACGCCGCGCTGGCCGCCTCGCAGCGCGGGGACCGCGACGCGGCGCGGACGGCGCTGGAGGCGATGCGGGCCCGCCCGGGCTGGTCGGTGTGGCTGGCCGCGATGGCCGGCGACGCCCGGCTGTCCGGGGTCTCGCGGCTGCTGGGGTGATCAGGGGAGCTGCCGCACCCGGGCGGCTCCCGCGCCGGTCAGGCCGGCTCGACGCCGAAGGTCTGCGCCAGCCGCTCGATCTTGCGGGCCCGCCCCAGCCGCGGCTTGTCGCTGCCGTCGCGGATGACCCGGCCCCGGGCCTCGAAGTCGGCCAGGAAGTCCCGGGCCCACGCGACGTCGGACGGCGTCGGGCTGATGACCTCGTTGATCACTGGCGTCTGCTCGGGGTCCAGGCAGAGCTTGCCGGTGAGCCCCAGGGAGACGGTGACGGCGGTCTGCTCGCGCAGCACGGGGTGGCTGCTGCTCACCGTCGGGCCGTCGATGGGCCCGGGGAGGCCGCCGATCCGGCTGGCCAGGACCAGGCGGGAGCGCGGGTAGGCCATGGCCAGGTCGTCGGCGCCGGTGCCGGTGTCGCGGCGGTAGTCCCCACTGCCGAAGGCCAGCCGGAAGGCGCCGCGGGCCCGGGCGATGGAGACGGCCTCCTCGATGCCCAGCGCCGACTCGACCAGCGCCAGGACGGGCGTCGAACCGCCGAGCCGGTCGGCGGTCTCGGTGACCTGCTCCCCCGCCTCGGTCTTGGCCAGCATCACGCCGAGCAGGCCGGGCACCCCGGCGAGCTTGGCGACGTCGTCGTCCCAGGAGTCCGTCGAGCGGTCGTTGATCCGCACCCAGGCCGGGCGACCGCCGTTCGACAGCCACTCGATCACGCCGGCACGGGCCTCGTCCTTGTTCGCGGGGTCGACCGCGTCCTCGATGTCGAGCACGATCTGGTCGGCCCGCGACTCCGCGGCCCGGTCGAACAGGTCGGTGCGGGCGCCGTTGACCAGCAACCAGGAGCGCGCGTCCTCGGTGCCCACCGTGCGTCTTCTCATTGCGTGCCCATCCTCGTACGCGCGCCGGAGCCGCCTGCGACCGGGCGGGACGACCGGGGATCGGGGGCGACGACGGCTCCTGCGGGGGACACTCCGGGAGCGGGGTCAGGCCGCCGAGCCGCCGCCGACCGGCGCACACGACGGACAGCCGGCCGGTTCCGGGGTGAGAGCGGCCGGGGCGGGGAGTGGGCGGGATGGACGTGCAGGCGACGGACGCGCACGCGTGGCGGCGACCACCGGGCCCGAGGGGCTGTCCGCGGCCGAGGTCGCGTCCCGGCGCCGGCGCGGCGAGGCGAACGCCGCCGTCAGCCGGTCCTCGCGCAGCTACGCGCTGATCCTGCGCACCAACGTCTTCTCCTTGTTCAACCTGGTCCTCGACCTGTTCGCGGGGGCCGGTCCACCCCGACGCTGAGCCGACGGGGTGGATCGGCCGGGTCCCCCGCCGGGCCCGTCCAGCAGGCTCCCAGCCGCCGCGCTACGACCGGGGGGACACCAGCTCGGCCAGCAGCGCGCGAACCCGGACGTCGAGGTCGTCGACGATGCGCCGCACCGTGTCGAGGTCCTGGCCCTTCGGGTCGTCGACCGGCCAGTCCTCGTACCGCTTGCCGGGCACGTACGGGCAGGTCTCGCCGCAGCTCATGGTGACCACGACGTCGGCGGCCTCGACCAGGTCGTACCGCAGCTTGGTGGGTGTGTGGTCGCCGACCGGCAGGCCGCGCTCGGCGAGCACCTGCGCGACGACCGGGTTCACCTCGGTGCCGGGCTGGGAGCCGGCGCTGCGGACGTCGACGCGGTCGCCGCCGTGATGGCGCAGCAGCGCGGCGGCGGCGACCGACCGGCCGGCGTTGTGCACGCAGCTGAACAGCACGGACGGCTTGGTGGTCATGGCGTTCCTCCCGAGGGGTGGCGGGGGCGGGGTGGCGGTGGGGCCGGTCGCGCTGAGCCCGCCGGCGGACGTGTCGGACGACGTGCGGGAGACGGGTCGAGCGCCGCGGACACCGTGCCGAGCGCCTCGGCCGGCGCCTCACGTGCCACCGCTGAGGCCACCGCGGTCAGCGGGTCGCCAGCGCGGCGCGCAGCGCCTCCAGGGCACCCGGGACGACGGCGTACCAGACGTTGCGGCCGCGCTTCTCGCTGGTGGCCAGCCCGCTCTCGACCAGGACCCGCAGGTGGTGGCTCACCGTGCCCTGGGTCCGGCCGACCGGCTCGGTCAGGTCGCACACGCAGATCGCGCCACCCTCGGCGGTGGCCAGCAGGGACAGCAGCTGCAGACGCACGGGGTCGCCCAGCGCGGCGAACTGCCGCGCCAGGACCTTCGCGCCGGGCGCAGCGAGCACCTCGGCGGCCAGCGGCGCGCAGCAGGCGACCACCTCGGGCTGGTTGAGCACCGGCAGCTCGCGCACGGTCATCGGGTCGGTCTCCTCGTCGTCGTGATCGCCCCCGCGTACCCATTGACAGCCATCGATGATAGCGGCACAGTTTCCTATCAACAACCATCAATGGTTTTGATCAGGAGGTCACCCGTGTCCCGCATCCAGCTCGCCCTCGACGTCGACGACGTCGAGGCCGCGACGGCCTTCTACGCCAAGCTGTTCGGGACCGAGCCGGTCAAGACCCGGCCCGGGTACGCGAACTTCGCGATCGCCGACCCGCCACTGAAGCTGGTGCTGCTGGAGAACCCGGGCTCCGGCGGCACCCTGAACCACCTCGGTGTCGAGGTGGCATCGGTCGACGAGGTCGACGCCGAGCAGACCCGCCTCGCCGCGGTCGGCCTCGCGTCGACCGAGGAGCGCGACTCGACCTGCTGCTACGCCAAGCAGACGAAGTTCTGGGTGGAGAGCACCCCCGGCGGCGAGCGGTGGGAGGTCTACACCGTGCTCGCCGACAGTCCCACCTTCTCCGGCGACGCCGTCCCCGCGGCCAGCGAGCCCGTCGGCGAGACCGCCGCCGCGCCGGTCTGCTGCACTCCGCCCAGCCAGCGAGCTCCCCACTGACGACGCCGGAGGGAGGTGACCGCTGTGACCGACGAGTGCTGCGACGACTGCACCACCCAGGAGTGCAGCGCCGGCTGCTGCTGACGCCGGACGACGACGGCCCCTGGCTCCGGCGGGAGTCAGGGGCCGTCGTCGCGCGTGGTGCCGGCTCCCCTACTTCAGGAGGCTCCGAACGATCACCATGCGCTGGACCTGGTTGGTGCCCTCGTAGATCTGCGTGATCTTGGCGTCGCGCATCATCCGCTCGACCGGGAAGTCCTGGGTGTAGCCGGCGCCGCCGAACAGCTGGACGGCGTCGGTGGTGACCTGCATGGCGACGTCGGAGGCGAACGCCTTGGCGGAGGCGGAGACGCGGGCGACGTCGGGGCGGCCCTGCTCACCGGCGGCCGCGGCGACGTAGACCAGGTGGCGGGCCGCCTGGATCCGCATGTCCATGTCGGCGAGCATGAACTGCACGCCCTGGAACTCCGAGATGGCCTTCCCGAACTGCCGGCGCTCCTTGACGTAGGCGACCGCGGCGTCCAGAGCGCCCTGCGCGATGCCCACGGCCTGCGCGCCGATGGTCGGGCGGGTGAAGTCCAGCGTCCGCAGCGCGGTCTTGAAGCCGGTGCCCGGCTCGCCGACGACCCGGTCGGCCGGGATGGTGCAGTCGGTGAGGTAGAGCTCGCAGGTGGGCGACCCCTTGATGCCCATCTTGCGCTCCTTGGGGCCGACCGCGAAGCCGGGGTCGTCCCGGTGGACGACGAACGCGGAGATGCCGTTGGCGCCCTTCTCCGGATCGGTGACGGCCATGACCGTGTACCACTCGGAGACGCCGGAGTTAGTGATCCAGGCCTTGGTGCCGTTGAGCACCCAGCTGTCGCCGTCGAGCCGGGCGCGGGTCCGCATCGCAGCGGCGTCGGAGCCGGCCTCGCGCTCGGAGAGGCCGTAACTGATCATCGCCTCGCCGGCGGCGATCGGCCGCAGCACCCGCTGCTTGAGGTCCTCGCTGCCGGCCAGGATGACCGGCATCGAGCCGAGCTTGTTGACCGCCGGGATCAGCGACGCGGACGCGTCGACGCGGGCGACCTCCTCGATGACGATGCAGGTCGCGATCGCGTCGGCGCCCTCCCCGCCGTAGGCCTCGGGGATGTGGGTGGCGTGGAAGCCGGCAGCGGTGAGCGCCTTCTGCGCCTCGGCCGGGAAGCGCGAGTCGGCGTCCACCTCGGCGGCGTGGGGGGCGATCTCCCGCTCGGCGATGTCGCGGACCGCCTCGCGGATCGCCTCGTGCTCCTCGGTCAGGGCGTAGAGCCCGGCAGCGTTGTTACCCACGAGTACAGATCGTAGGACGTCCTACTGTCAGGAGGAAGCGACGCGCTCCTGCAGCGTGGCGTCCCGGGCGAGGACGGACTCCGCCAGATCGGCCTGGAACCGCTCGACGGCGGACCGCAGCTCCGGGTCGGAGGCGGCCAGGATGCGCACGGCGAGCAGGCCGGCGTTGCGGCCGCCTCCGATGGAGACCGTCGCGACCGGCACCCCGGCGGGCATCTGCACGATCGACAGCAGGCTGTCCAGCCCGTCGAGGCGGTCCAGCGGCCGGGGGACGCCGATCACCGGCAGCGGCGTGGCCGCGGCGACCATCCCGGGCAGGTGCGCCGCTCCCCCGGCGCCGGCGATGACCACCCGCAGCCCGCGGCCCGCGGCGGTCTCGGCGTACTCGAGCATCCGGCGGGGGGTGCGGTGCGCGGAGACGACGTGCGCCTCGTACGGGACGCCGAACTCGGTCAGCGCCGCTGCGGCGGGCTCCATCACCGGCCAGTCGGAGTCGCTGCCCATGACGATGCCGACGATCGGGTCCACGCGGGCTCCTCGCTGCTCGGTCGGTCTCGGTGCTCGGTCGGTCTCAGTGCTCGGTCGGGAAGGCGAACGCCGGGTCGACCTCACCGTCGGCCAGGTAGCGGGCGGCGGCGGTGGCCCGGGCGCGCACCTCGTCGAGGTCGGTGCCCAGCGCCGTCACGTGGCCGAGCTTGCGCCCGGGTCGCTGCCCCTTGCCGTACCAGTGCAGCTTCACGTCGGGCCAGTGCGCCATCAGGTGGTGCACCCGCTCGTCGAGGCCGGGGCCGCCCCAGCCCTCCTCGGAGGCGCGCCCGCCGAGCACGTTGGCCATCACCACGACCGGTGCGGCCATCGCCGTGGCGCCCAGCGGGTAGTCCAGGACGGCGCGCAGGTGCTGCTCGAACTGGCTGGTGCGCGAGCCCTCGATCGTCCAGTGCCCGGAGTTGTGCGGTCGCATGGCCAGCTCGTTGACCAGGACGCCGTCGGCGGTCTGGAACAGCTCGACGGCCATGACGCCGACGACGCCGACCCGGTCGGCCACCCGCACGGCGAGCTTCTGCGCGGCGGTCGCGGTGGCCTCGTCCAGCCCGGGCGCCGGCGCGAGCACCTCGGTGTTGATGCCGTCGCGCTGCACGGTCTCGACCACGGGCCAGACGGCGACCTGGCCGAAGGGCGAGCGGGCCACCAGCGCGGAGAGCTCCCGGACCATCGGGACCTGCTGCTCGGCCAGCAGCGCGTCGTACCGGTCGAAGAGCTCCCGGACCCCGTCCGGGCCGTCGACGACGAACACGCCGCGCCCGTCGTAGCCGCCGCGGGGCGTCTTGACGACCACCGGCCAGCCGTGCCGGTCCCCGAAGGCGGCGACCTCCTCGAGGGAGGCGACCTCGGCCCAGGGCGGCTGCGGCTCGCCCGCCGCGGCCAGCGCCCGGCGCAGCACCAGCTTGTCCTGGGCGTGCACCAGCGCGTCGGGTCCGGGCGCGACCCGGTGGCCGGCCGCCTCCAGCGCGCGCAGGTGCTCGGTGGGCACGTGCTCGTGGTCGAAGGTGACCACGGTGGCGCCCTCGGCGAGCGCGAGCAGGGCGTCGAGGTCGCGGTGGTCGCCGAGGCGGACGTCCGCGGCCACGAGGGCGGCCGACTCGTCGGGGCCGGTGGAGAGGACCCGCAGCGACTGGCCGAGCGCGACGGCGGCCTGGTGCGTCATCCGGGCCAGCTGACCGCCGCCGACCATGGCGACGACGGGCAGTCCGGTGCGCGGGTCGACGGGAGTGGCCACGGGTGCCCAGCCTAGGGCGTGTCGCGGTGGCGGCCCGCCGGGCTCAGCCGAGCGCGGCCAGCGAGCGGCCGATCCGGTCCCCCGCGGCGGCGGCCACGGCCGGCGTCGGGTGCACGCCGTCCGGCGACGCGCCGGGGGTGAAGGCGCCGCCCGCGTCGACCTCGGTCCAGGGGTCGAGGTAGGTCCACCCGTTGCGGCCGGCCAGCTCGGCGAGCGCGGCGTTGAAGCCGTTGCGGGCCGCGGGGCGGGTGTCGTTGGGCGCGATGGCGACGACCACGGCGGCCGGCGCACCGGCCGCCGCGACGACGCCCTCGATGGCGGCGGCCGACTCCTGCCACGGCACTCCGCGGGCCAGGTCGTTGGTGCCGGCCATGACGACGACCACGTCGGCGGTCCAGTCGGTGGGCTCGACCCCGGCCAGCATGTCCGCGGTCGTGGCCCCGGGGACCGCCCAGCCGGCCACGAGGTCCACGCCGCTCGCCTGCTCCGCGGCCGGCAGCCAGGAGGCGTCGCCCTGGACCCGGTCCTCGACGAGGGGCTGCGACACGTCCGTGGCGCCCGCGGTGATCGAGTCGCCGACCGCGACGAAGGTGCGCGGGGGGGCCGGGGCGGCCGTCGTCGGGGCCGGGCTGCTGGACGTGGCGGACGTCGCGGGCGCCCCCGTCCCGGGCCGGCTGTCGTCCGCCGCCAGGCCGCAGCCGGCGACGGCGGCCAGCAGGACGGCGGCCACCGCCGTCCGCACGGGAGCCCGTCGAGGGAGGACACACGCCACGGGGCGAGTCTGGAGCACCGGGCTGGGAGGTCCGGGGAGGCGGCTCGAGGCCGCCGATGCTCCTATGGATCGTCAAGAGGCTCGGGCCGGTGGCGATGCGGTGAGCAGGTAGTAGAGCTCTCGAGCGATGAGTCGCTTCAGGCAGCGG
>NZ_FNOT01000012.1 GCF_900107105.1 Geodermatophilus africanus | reverse complement strand
CCGGCGGATCCCCGGCGGCGGCACGAACGACGGGCGCAGCAGGCCGTGCTCGAGCAGCTGGGCGATCCACTCGGCGTCCTTGACGTCGGTCTTGCGCCCGGGGACGGCCTTCATGTGCGCGGCGTTGAGCAGCCAGACCTCCATGACCTCTTCCAGGCAGTAGAACGGCGCCTTCCAGTAGGTCGAGGTCGACTCCATCGCCGCGATCGTCACCCCGTGCTCATCCAGCCAGTTCCGCATCACCCCCAGCGCGCGGGTGGTGGTCTTGACCGTCCGGGTCTCACTCACCCGGCGACCGCCGGGGCCCGGGATCCGCATGCAGACGGTCAGCGACTCCTTGCCAATGTCCAGCCCGGCGACCCGCTCGAACAGCACCTCCACCGCGACCACTTCCTCCCTGACGACGGTCGGTGGACGCCGTCCGGAGGGTCCTCTGCCAGGACACAGACCCACGCGCTCGCAGCAGCAATCAGAGGCACCCGAGGACCCCGCGCCATACACCTCAACGGGCTCTCCCGCGCCAGTGTGTTCCGACGTCGCCGGACGACCGGAGCATTCTCATCCCCAAAGGCGGCGATTCAAGATCGCAAACCGATACACCTCATGCACTCCGGCTGGGAGAACTCGTTGTGACGGGTTGCCCGACGCGCCGAGGAGGGCAGGATCAGGCGCTCGGCGAGGTGGTCCGCGAGTGCCCGTCGCGGCTGGAATGGTCCGGTCACCACACGACTTCGACGGCACCGGTCTCCGCGACCGCGGTGATAGCTCGGTCCTTGGTGACCAGCGGGATGCCGAGGTCGATCGCCGTGGCCGTGATTAGCCGGTCCCAGGGGTCCCGGAGCGCGGCCAGTCTCGCCGAGTCGAAGTGCGCCACGACGGGGCCCGTGATCGCGGCCGAGCTGATGTTCCAGCTCGGATCCTCGGTGACCGCCCACCAGTGCTGGACTTCGGCCGGGCTGAACCGACCGGACCGCTGGAGGTAGTGCAGGTCGAGGCGGCTGGCCACCGAGACGACGATGCCGCCGTCGGGGTCCTGCTGTGCTTGTTCGAGAACCTCTCGGGCCCTCACGCTCAGGCGCTGATCGGCCTCGAGGAACCAGACGAGAGCATGCGTATCGGCGACGGCCCTCACCGGTCGGGGAATGTAGGACCGGACTCGACGTCCTCGACGGCCAGGCGGCTGGCCGCCTCGAAGTCCTCCCAGGACACCCCAGGGAGCTGCCCCCGGAGCGCGCCATAGGCCGGTCGGATCGGGGAGCGGTCGACCTCGGCCACGATGCGCAGGTGCGCGCCCGGCCGAACACCGTGACGCGCCAGCTCCTCGGGTGCGATGCCGCCGTCGGCACCCACCACTACCTCGAAGCCGGCATCCGCGCTCATCGCTCTCGATGATCACACGGTGCGCCGGTGACCGGAAGGGCGAACAGGAGGATTACCGGAGGACTACAGGAGAAGTACCGGGGGACTCTCGCGACGCTCGACCCCATGACGACACGACCGGCCCGAGGTCAGGATCGCGACCGGGGTCCGCTGCTGAGCATCGCCCAGGCCGGCGAGTACCTCGGCACCGGTGAACGGTTCATCCGCCGGCTCATCACCGAGCGCCGCATCGCCTTCGTCAAAGTCGGCAAGTATGTGCGCCTGGAGCGGTCGACGCTAGACGCCTTTGTGGACGCCGGCCGTGTCCACAGTCAGCGGTGACGACGGCGGACAACCGCTGACGCTCCGGGCACGGTCGCAGCATGGCCAAGCGGACCTTCGGGTCGGTCGACCGACTCCCGAGCGGCCGCTACCGCGCCCGGTACGTCGGCCCCGACGGCCGCCGCCACGCCAAGGTCTTCAACGCCAAGGCCGACGCGTGGGCCTGGCTGGCAAGCCAGCAGACCGACCTCCTCCGCAAGAGCTGGCGCGCTCCGAACGCCGTCCACCGCACCGTCGGCGAGTACGCCGATGATTACCTCGCCCGCAACGACCTCCGCGAAAGCACCCGCATCCTCTACGCGGGGCTGTGGCGCCACCATCTCCGTGAGGCATGGGCTGACGTCCCCGTCGACGAGGTCACCCCGGCCGCCGTCCGCTCCTGGCACAGCAAGGCCAGCCGGACGTCGGGCCCGACAGCGCTGGCTCAGTCGTACCGGCTACTGCGCGCCATACTCAACGTCGCGGTCGCCGACGAGGTCATCTCCTCCAATCCGTGCAGGCTGCGCGGTGCCGGCACACCGAAGGCCTCCCGCCCCTCCCGCGCACTCACCGCAGCCGAGGCCCTGCAGCTGGCCGAACAACTGGGGCGAGACCGGCGGACCGAGCGCTACCGCGCACTGCTGCTTGTCCTCGCCTTCGGCGGTCTGCGGTTCGGTGAAGCCACCGCGCTTCGCCGGTCCGACGCCCTGGCCGGTGGCCGAGTGCGCATCGAGCGCTCGGTCCGTCGCGTCGGCGGCCGGTGGGTGGTCGGCGAACCGAAGACCGACGCCGGACAACGCACCGTGACCCTCCCCGCCGCGGTCGCAGCGGTACTGGAGGAGCACCTGGAGAAGCACGTCCTTAGTTCTCCAGACGCCCTCCTGTTTTCCACCAGTTCCGGCGGCTACCTGGCCCGCAGCAACTGGAACTCGACCTTCCGCCGCGCGGCTCACGCCACCGGGCTACCGGCGGTCAGGCCACACGAGCTCCGCCACACCGGCGCGACCTTGGCCGCGGCCACCGGCGCAACGACCAAGGAGCTCATGCGCCGGCTGGGCCACTCCTCCCCCGCCGCTGCGCTCATATACCAGCATGCCGCTGACGACCGCGACGCCGACATCGCCCGCGCGCTCGACGCCATGCTGGGTGCGATCACCGAGGCGCGCGACGGCAACGAGCGGCCGCAGTAGCCCGAGTGGCGATTGGTCACATAGTGGTCACGCGGGCCTGTCCAGACACCCAAATATGCCGCTGACCAGCGCAGACAGTCCCGCAGCGTCCCGCCTTCCAAGCTGGCCATGCGGGTTCGATTCCCGTCACCCGCTCCAATGCGATGTCCCGGGACACCTGTCGCAGGTGTCCCGCGACACGGTTCACGTCCGGGCGGTCTGCGGTGCCCCCGAGGACTTGATCCTCCCGACCCATGAGAGCCTCCCTCGGACTCGGCGCGGGACACGCCGTCCGTTGCGGGCGAGCCTGGCAGGGACGGTGAAGAGCCGGGTGCGCAGCCGTTCGAGCTCCCACCGGTGTGCCGGGAGGCCGTGCGGGGCAAGCGTCTGCATCCAGGCCGTCAGTCCACAGGCCAGGGTGACGAGCTCAGCGGCGCCACGGCGGTGGCCGGTGGAAGCATCTCCGCCGACTGGCGGCGCGTGACCACATCACTGGGCCACGCAGCAGCGGGCCATGATCGCAACTCGGAGCGGGTAAACAATTCCGGGCGATCACGAAACGGCGGGTACATCGCCGGGAATCACGCGACGCCTAGTTTTCTCCTGGCACGCAGGGACGCGCGCATTCATCGCTCTCCCGCCTACTCAGGAGATTCCAGATGGCTCAGCGCGAGGCTGTCCACAATCCGCCCCCGGCCGGCTCGTCGGCCCCGGACTACGCCACCGGTCGAAGCGTCGACGCCGCTACCCGGGAGACGCTGGAGGACTACACCCTCCGGTTCGCTCCACGGCACTATCGGCGGTGGACGCCAGGAGTCGTCGCCATCTCCGCCCTCGGCGGGATCGCCTACCTCGCCGACTTCGCGATCGGCGCCAACATCGGCATCGCCTACGGCACCACCAACGCCCTGTGGGGCATCGCGATCTTCGCCGTCGTCGTCCTGCTGACCGGCTTCCCGCTGGCCTACTACGCGGCCCGCTACAACCTGGACCTCGACCTGGTGACCCGCGGCAGCGGCTTCGGCTACTACGGCTCGGTCGTCACCAACGTCATCTTCGCGACGTTCACCTTCATCTTCTTCGCCCTCGAGGGCGCCATCATGGCCCAGGGACTGGAACTCGGGCTCGGCATTCCACTGTGGCTGGGGTACGCCCTGTCCACCGTGATCATCTTCCCGCTCGTCATCTACGGCATGAAGGCACTCGCCACGTTGCAGGTGTGGACGACGCCGCTGTGGCTGGTGCTCATGGTCCTGCCATTCGCCTACCTCGTGATCAGCCACCCGGAGTCGGTCGGGGACTTCTTCGCCTACCAGGGCGAGGACGACACGGCGCCGAGCGTGGGCTCGGCACTGCTGGCCGCCGGCGTGTGTCTCTCACTGATCGCCCAGATCGCCGAGCAGATCGACTACCTGCGGTTCATGCCGCCCAAGACCGCAGCCAACCGGCGCCGGTGGTGGGCCGCCGTCCTCCTTGCCGGCCCCGGCTGGGTGCTGTTCGGTGCGGCCAAGCAGGTGATCGGCCTCTTCCTGGCGGTGTACCTCATTGCGCACGTCGCCGGCGCGGCAGCGATCGCCAACCAGCCGGTGCACCAGTTCCTGGAGATCTACCAGGACCTCGTGCCCGCCTGGCTGGCGATGACCCTGGCCGTCGTCCTGGTGGTGATCAGCCAGGTCAAGATCAACGTCACCAACGCCTACTCCGGGTCCCTGGCCTGGACGAACTCCTACACCCGGGTCACCGGACACTACCCGGGCCGGCTGGTCTTCCTCGGCGTGAACCTGCTCATCGCGCTCGTGCTGATGGAGGCGAACATGTTCGACTTCCTCAACACCATCCTGGGGTTCTACGCCAACTGCGGCATCGCCTGGGTCGTGGTCGTGGCCAGCGACATCGCGATCAACAAGTACCTGCTGGGCATCTCCCCCAAGAAGCCGGAGTTCCGTCGCGGCATGCTCTACGCGGTCAACCCGGTCGGCTTCGGGTCGATGCTCATCTCCGCCGGCATCTCGATCCTGGTCTTCTTCGGGGGCCTCGGTGAGACCCTCCGCCCCTACTCACCGCTGGTGGCGATCGTCCTGGCCCTCGTGCTGCCCCCGATCATCGCCGTGGCCACCCGTGGCCGCTGGTACCTGCGGCGAACCGACGACGGCATCGACCTGCCGATGTACGACGAGGACGGCAACCCCTCCGACCAGGTGCTCACGTGCCACGTCTGCGGCCAGGACTACGAGCGTCCCGACATGGTCGCCTGCCAGGCGCACGGCGCGCACATCTGCTCCCTGTGCCTGTCGACCGACCGGACCGGCGAACACGTCCTGCCGGAGGAGCAGCCGGCGTCCGCCTCCCCGCAAGCAGTCACCACGGAGCCGACCCCGTGACAGCGGGAATCCCGGCGACCGGTCGGTGCCCCGGCACGCTGGATCCGGCACAGCGCCAGGAGCCTTGGGTGGACCCGGCAACGTCGAGCCGCGCTATCGACCCCGGCACAGGGGCGCCCCGCTCCGGCTTGTGACGTGGCGGCCCCGCCGGCCGGAGGCTGCCGGACCACATTCCTTCCGTGACCCCGTCCAGCACCGCAACGAAGGAGTCCCCCGTGCCCGAGGTCATCTTCGAGGTCAGCCGTGACCTGAGTGTGTCGATGCGCGATCAGGTGGTGCCCGGGCACAACCGGTGGCACCCGGACATCCCACCGGCGGCGACGGTCAAGCCCGGCGCCTCGTACCGGATCGAGTGCAAGGACTGGACCGACAACCAGGTCCGCAACAGCGACGACGCCGATGACATCCGAGACATGAACATCGACCCCTGCCACATGCTCAGCGGTCCGTTCGCCATCGAAGGCGCGGAGCCCGGTGACCTGCTGGTCGTCGACATCGTCGACATCGGGCCGTTCCAGGAACAGCCCTGGGGCTACACCGGGGTGTTCGCCAAGGACAACGGTGGCGGATTCCTCACCGACTACTCCCCCCAGGCGTCGAAGGCGATCTGGGACTTCGACGGCATCTGGACCAGCTCCCGGCACGTGCCCGGCGTCCGCTTCATCGGCAACTCCCATCCCGGCCTCTTCGGCTGCGCCCCGTCCCCAGATCTGCTCACCGAGTGGAACCGCCGCGAGCAGGCCCTCATCGACGCCAACCCCGACCGGGTCACCGGCGACGCTCCCGCCCACCCCGGCGACGTCCCCGGCGCACCCCAGGTCCCCGCCCTCGCCCTCCCTCCGCTGCCCCAGGACGCGCTGCTGGGCACCCTGTCCGGCAGCGCGTTCGACCAGGCCGCCGCGGTGGCATGCCGCACCATCCCGCCCCGCGAACACGGCGGGAACGTCGACATCAAAGACCTCGGCGTCGGCAGCCGGGTCTACATGCCCGTCTACGTTCCCGGCGCCAACTTCTCCATCGGCGACCTGCACTTCGCCCAAGGCGACGGCGAGATCACCTTTTGCGGCGCCATCGAGATGCCCGGCTTCATCGACCTGCACTTCGACCTGATCAAGGGCGGGATGGACCGCTACACGCAGACCATGCCCTTCTTCAAGCCCGGCCGCGTCGGCCCGAACTACTCCGAGTTCCTCACCTTCGAGGGCATCAGCGTGGAGGACGGCCGGAACTACTACATGAACGCCACCGTCGCCTACCGCCAGGCCTGCCTCAACGCCATCAACTACCTGATGCCCGCCATGGACTGGACCTTCGAGCAGGCCTACCTGTTCCTCGGGGCCGCCCCCATCGAAGGACGCATCGGCGGCGTCGTGGACATCCCCAACAGCGCCGTGTCCCTCAGCATCCCGCTGTCCATCTTCGACCGGAACATCCTTCCCAGCGGCGCCGGCGGCGGGCGCGACCTGACCGCCGAGTGACCCCCCACCGGTGCTCCGGGCCCAACCGGCCCCGGGCCATCGGCCAACCCCACCGAGAGGGGCACCGTGCCGGCCTACGAGTTCCGCTGCTCTCGATGTGGCCCCTTCGACCTCCAACGCCCCATGCGAGAGGCGACGCACGCCGCGTCCTGCCCCACCTGCACGCGGACCGCCCCCCGCAGCTACGCCGTCCGCGGAGGGGTCGGCCTGACCGGTCCCCTGCGCGGCGCCGGCCGGGCCGACCGCGACCGGGTGGACCGCGCTCGCAGCGGTGAGCCGACCGTCACCGGCGTCCGGACGGGAAGGCGGCTCCCGAGGTCCGGCGGGCACGGCCATTGACTCCGCAGTGCTGACGACTCCGGACCGGGCGGGTCCACCGGGTCGTCCACGACCAGCTGGGCCTCGGCTTCATGCGGACGGAGTGCCGCCAGTTGTCCCGGCAGGTCATCGAACAGCTCCCGGACGCCAGAGCGCTGGGCGTGATCCACCGGACGAGCAGCACCCACACGTGCGGGGCTAGAGAGGACGTGGACCCCCGCAGCGTGGTCGAGGGCCGCAGCCGAGGCGTCCTCGGGACCACCGCGCTGCAGCGCTCTCCACGGGCGCACGGCTCGGGCACCGGCCGCAGAGGACCGGTTCGCGCCCCCCATGCAGGTCGATGCCGCGCTCCGCTCCTCCCGACGGCCGGCCGTCAGCGCCGGAGGCGTGTACGGAACGCCCGGAGGAGGATGACCATCCGGCCGCGTCGAGCCCTCCGAGCACCGGCCCGGACCCATCCGCGCCGACGCTGTGCCGGGCGTTCCTCAGGGGGCGGTCACTGGTCACGTGTCGGTCAGCTGACACCCAGTGCCCGGTCGAGATTGACCGCGGCACTGATCAGTGCGAGATGGGTGAAGGCCTGCGGGAAGTTGCCGAGTGCTTCGCCTGAGGGGCCGATCTCCTCGGCGTAGAGGCCGACGTGGTTGGCGTAGGTGAGCATCTTCTCGAATACCATCCGCGCCTCTCGGGTCCGGCCGGCCCGGGTCAGCGCCTCGACGTACCAGAACGAGCAGAGGTTGAAGGTTCCCTCCGTCCCCGTCAGCCCGTCGTGCCCGGTCATGGCGTACCGGTGGACGAGGCTGTCGGACACCAGCTGCTCGCCGATCCGGTCCAGCGTGGACAGGAACCGCGGGTCGGTCGGACCGGAGAACTTGACCAGGGGCATGCACAGCAGCGAGGCGTCCAGGGCGGTGCTACCGGGATGCATCATGTACGCCCCCCTGGCCGGGTCCCAGCACTCGTCCTGGACGAAGCGATACGCCGCGCCGGCCAGCTTGCGCCACTTGGACACGGGGGCGGGCAACCCGCGGTCCCGGGCGAGCCGGCCGGCCCGCTCGAAGGCGACCCAGGTCATCAGCGCCGAATACGTGAAGCGCTGGCGGGGGCCACGGACCTCCCAGATGCCTTCGTCGGGTTCCTGCCAGTGCTGCGCCAGCCAGTCCAGCCGCTTGGACAGCCCGGTCCAGAGGTCGTAGGAGATCGGCACCTCGCGGTTGTAGAGCCACACCGAGTCCATCAGTTCCCCGTAGACGTCCAGCTGCCGCTGTCCGACGGCGTTGTTACCGATCCGGACCGGCGCCGAGCCGCGGTAGCCCTCCAGATGGTCGAGTACCGTCTCGGGAAGGTGTTCACCGCCGTCAACCGCGTACATGATCATGACGTCCCGCTCCCGGGTCGCGGTCTCGCAGCGTTGCTGGATCCAGTCCATGAAGGCCGCGGCCTCGTCGAGGAAGCCCAGCGTCATCAAGGCGTACGTGGTGAACGCGGCATCCCGCAGCCAGGCGTACCGGTAGTCCCAGTTCCGGGTGCCGCCGAGTTCCTCGGGCAGTGAGGTCGTCGGCGCGGCGACCAGCGCGCCGGTGGGGTGGTAGACGAGCAGCTTCAGGGTCAACGCGGAACGCTGCACGGTCTCCCGCCAGCGACCCCGGTACCGGGACTGAGCGACCCACTGCTGCCAGAACTGGGAAGTTTCCTCGAAGTGCCGTTCCGTCTGCCCGGGCTCGAGCGGCCGCACCTCGCCGCGCCACTCCAGCTCGAGATCCACACCCTCGCCCTCGTCGAGGACGAACGTGGCCTCCACACCGCCGCCGTCGTCGACCTTGAGCGGCACGGACGTGCGCAGCACACACGACCCGGCGGCGGACCGGAAAACGGCACCGACGCCCTCGACGACATCAACGCTGTGCGAGACGCGGCCGTAGTCGAATGCCGGCCGGCAGGACAGCTCGAACGTCGCCCGCCCGCGGACCGCGCTCGCGCGCCGCACCAACAGATCGCGGGGCACCGCCACGCTGCTGGTCTCCGGGACCATGAAGTCGACGACCTCCCCCACTGCCTCCGCCCCGAGGAAGCGGGTCAGCAGGATGTTGGTGTCGGGTAGGTACAGCTGCTTGGGTCGGACCGCTGTGCGACACGACAGCGAGAAGGACCCGCCCCGCCGGGCGTCGAGCAGCCCAGCGAATAAGGAGGGAGCATCGAACCGGCCCGGGCAGTACCAGTCGATCGTGCCGTCGGTCCCCACCAGAGCCGTCGTGCGCAGATCACCGATGATCCCGTGCTCCTCGATCGGCAGATAGGCGGTCACGCGACCACCGCTGCACGTGCACGAAGGGCGACCGTAGGTGCCAGCCGCGCGGCTGGTCGGGGCGTTGTCTCGCTCACAAGGCCCTCCGAAAGGGTGCGGCGGTCGGGCACCAGTCCGTATCGGGCGACCATGCGCCGCCGCCCGATACGGCACGGATGATGGTCTTTCCGTGTGTCACCACCCGGCCCGCGGCGTGAACTGCCGGTTACGCCGCGATCCCGTGCCCGGCCGGACGGCACCCGGAGAGTGACCGCGCCCGGCTCGAGGACGTCTCGCCGCTGGCGTCGGTGAAGCGGATCGCCGTGCCGCTGGTCGTCGTCCCGGCGAACACGGCGTCAGCTGTTGTGTCCACGTTCGGGCGACACGCCCGCCGCGACCCGCGGTCGATCGCAGGATCGCTGCGCAGCCGTAGCACCCGCGTCATGTAGCAAGGCGACGCTGGGGGCATGACGACCAGCCTGTACGTGACCGGCACCCACGTCGCGTCGGTCGAGCACGACCCGCACCGGGACGGCCGGGACCTGCGCCGCGCGGTGACGTTGGCCCACGCCGTCGCCCGGCCCGTCGTCGACGGGCTCGCCGCGTCAGTCTGCGGCGTCCTGGTCACCGCGATCGCCGACATGGACTGGCACGACGTCGGGGCCGTCTCCCGGTGTGCGGAGTGCCAGCGGATCACGGAGTGAACCTGACGCCGACGACCGGGCGGGGACATCGCGCTGCTCGAACTCACCCCGAGTCGGACACCGCGCCAGAGTCCTGCCGGCCGACCGGAACCTCGTCGCCGACCGCCGGTCCGGACCTGGCCAGGTTCGCGTCCTGGAGCTGCGCGTAGGTCACCGTCGTGTCCCAGCGGTGCCCACACCGGGTGTCGGAGCACTTCCACTGGTCGATCAGCGTCAAGTGCGCCATGTCGGCCCGCCAGAGGTGGTGGACGTCTGAGGAGGCGCACTGAGGGCATCGTGTCACGGGGACATCCCCAGGTCCGACCGCGACGAGGAGCCGGTCGGACCGGCCGCCACCCGCGCGGCTCGACCCGCGGTCGGCTCAGGCGGGACTGGGGGCCGGAAACGGAGCCACTTCGCCCTTCGCCGGGAGAAGTCCGCGGCAGTCAGCCGGCAGCCGCCGGGGCAGTCAACGGCGACCAGGGCGCCGTCGCGCCAGCCGACAGCTGCGGACAGCCCGCACCTCGGACAGGTCTCCCAGGTGACGCGCTCGCCAGCACCCATCCGGACCTCTTCCTGGCCGCGGTTCGAAGACCGAAGAGATGGAGCCGGACCGCCCAGCTGAGTCCGTGAGGCTCCAGGATCGGCGCGGCATACCCACTGCGCCCCGCGTCAACCACGCGACGCGCAGCACCTGAACAGGAGTGGCTTGCTCGACGACCCTCGACGGGCCCCGCTGACCGACTGACACAGACACGGCCGGCACCCTCGACAGCGGCGAGGACCCGAACACCGACATCTGCCACGTCCTCGAAGAGGCGCGGAGGCACGGCCTCGCCGGAGCAGACGGTCCGGTGATGAGGGCCGCGAGTTCCCGGTCGGGGCTGATGTGTCGCTGGAACAGCGGCCCGCAGGGGGTTGTGGCCAGCCGCTGGGAGAGGCGCATCAGGTCGGGCCGCTCAGCCCGGTGCGCGCCGGCGAGGAACGCGAATTCGTTCATGACGCCGACCAGGCTGCGGTTGGCCGTCGGGGCCCCTCGGTGGTCCAGCGCGTCGACGTGTTCGGCCTCGATCAGAGGTGCGGGCACGCCGTGGGCGGACAGCAGCTCGGCGAGCGCGTCGGCGAGTCGGTGCAGCAGCGTCTTGGCAGGGGCCAGCGGCATGACGAGCGGCAGCAGTGTTCGTTCGTTGACGAACGGGACGACCGGGCGGCGCCACCGGAGCACGGTGGCGTACCAGGCGCCGAGCATTGTTGTGGACGTTTCGTCCGGCCCCGGCGGCCGGTCCCGGGACTCGGTCCCGGAACGCTCGGGTGCCGTGGACGATGATCACGATGGGCACTGTCCGTTGCAGGGCTCCCGGACGGAAGTGAGCCGCTCGCCAACTACGCCGCGACGACCACCGCGGCGTGATCAACTCCGGGGATCTGGCCAAGATCCTTGACACAGCCCACCCGTAGGGCAACGCCGTGTCCCCGGGCAGGCCTCAGCATGCCCTGCCAGATCCCGGCCGTCCGACCGTCGACGAGTCGAGGGCGTAGGATCCGAGACCTGGGAGCGGCGTTTCCGCTCATGGGTGGCCCCGGACCCGGCGACCTCACCGGCTTCATGGGGAGAGTGCCGTGCGTACGTCCGTGGCCACCGGTTCCTCGGGTCGCAGGTCCGGTCCCGCGCGGCGTGCGGGCGTCGCCCGGGCTCGGAGGTGCGACGGGCGGCGGTCATCGAGTCTCGCGCGCGCCGCGCTGACCGGGCCGTCCGGGTGGACACCGTGATAACCGGGAAGCAGCTCCGTGCCGTGCTGGGCAACGGAGGGCAGGTGGTGGACTCCGTCACCCAGCACGTGGGGCGCATCGTCGACGTGGTGCTGAACCCGCAGAGCTACGAGCCGGCCTGGGTCATCGTCGCGTGCGAGCGGGGCCCGGTGGTCGTGGTCCCCCTGGCAGCCGCACGCCGGCTCGACGGCTGTCTGCAGCTGCCCTACGCCGTCGCCGACGTCCGACGCGCCCCCGACACGGAGGAGCTCGTCGGCCGCCTGACCCCGGAGCGGGCAGAGGAACTAGCCGGCTACTTCCACTCCCCTGACGGCCACGCACACCGCTCCAACGGCCACCGGGCGTCCGGGGGCCACACGCCTGGGCGGCCACGACGTCAGGCCTTTCCGGAGGCCCCGGCAGGCACCGCGCCCGCGCCGTTTCCCGGGACACCGGCATCGAGCACCGACGGCCATCGGCGCACGACCGCCGCACCACCCGAACTCGTTCCGATCCTTCGCGGGCTCAGCATGCGGACCGGCCGCGACGCCCCGGTCGCCTACCCAGGATCCGCTCCGCGGCCGTGGCCGCTGCTGGTCACATCGTCGCCCGGACCACCGTGGTGGGAGCGGCGCCAGTGGCGCTGGCCGTCAGCAGTGAGCTCGGTCCGGACGATGCGGCTGGAGCTGCGGGCGCTCCTCGACACCACCGGCCTTCCCGCCGACGATCTGGACGACCTGACCCTGGCCGCCTGCGAAGCCGCCGCCAACGCCGTGGAGCACGCCCGGTCCTCCGACCAGCGCTACTTCGATGTGCTCACCGAGGTCGGCGAGGACTGGGCAGGCATCGTGGTGCAGGACCACGGCCGCTGGCGGGCTCCCTCCGGCGCGAGCGACCGCGGCCGTGGGCTGCGCCTCATGGACGTCCTGGCCGACACGGTGCTCAGCGTCGGGGCACGGGGCACGACGGTGGTGCTGCGCAACCGCCCGGCACGGTCAGGCTGAGCACGCCCGCCGGCGACATGCCGGCTACGTCGGGACAGCCCGGAGGTGAACGTGGCGTCGAAGCGGGTGAACGAGATCCTCAGCGCGGCCTGGGTCGAGTCCCCCAACGGCACCGATCTGCCGACCAGCCTGGCCGCCGCGTGCGTTCGCGCCCTGCCGGTCAGCGGTGTGGGCCTGGCCCTGATGACCGACGAGGGTCCGGCGGGGATCATCGCCGCGACCGACGGCGCGGCGATGGAGCTCGAAGAGCTCCAGTTCACCCTGGGCGAAGGCCCGTGCGTGGACGCCTCGCAGACCGGCCGCCCGGTGCTGCAGCCGGACCTCGCCCGGACCGCGCCGCTGCGCTGGCCGGCCTTCGCCGGAGGAGCGCTGGAGGCCGGCGTCCGCGCCGTCTTCGCGTTCCCGCTGCGGGTGGGCGCCATCCGGGTCGGCGTGCTGGACCTCTACCGCGACCGCGCCGGCCCGTTGTCCGGCGATGAGCTCACCGAGGCGTTGTCCTTCGCCGACGCGGCGACGCTGGTCCTGCTGCATGCGCAGGCCGGGGCGCCCGTGACGGGTGCGGTCCCGGTGCTCGACGAGCGGGCCGAGGTGCACCAGGCCACGGGCGTGGCCTCGGTCCAGGCCGGCGTCGGGCTGGCCGAGGCGCTGGTCCTGCTCCGGGCCCGGGCCTTCGCCGAGGGACGGCCGCTCCGTGACCTGGCGCGGGACGTCCTCGACGGGGCGGTCGACTTCGGGCAGGCCGACGACGATGGTTGAGAGCAGGACGCGGTGACCGGACAGACGGCGAACCCGGTCGACCGGGGCGGGAGGAAATGATGGCGCGAGAACAACGCCTCGCGGAGGTCTTCGTCGAGCTCGCGGACACCCTCGTGGAGGAGTTCGACGTCGTCGAGTTCCTGCAGATGCTCACCGAGCGCTGCGTGGAACTGGTCGACACCGACGCCGCCGGCCTGATGCTCGACGACCAGCGCGGCCACCTGCAGGTCGTCGCATACACGACCGAGTCCGCCCGGCTGCTCGAGCTCTTCGAGCTCCAGCGGGCGGAAGGCCCCTGCCTGGACTGCTTCGCCACGGGGCGGGTGATCGCCAACGTGGACCTGGCCGACTCCAGCAGCCGGTGGCCGGTGTTCACCGAGGCGGCGCTAGGCAGCGGATTCACCTACAGCCACGCGCTACCACTCCGGCTGCGCCGCCAGGTGCTGGGCGCGCTGAACCTGTTCACCGTGGAGCGGAAAGCCCTCACCGCCGACCACCTCGCCGTCGCCCAGGGCATGGCCGACATCGCCACCATCGGCCTCCTGCACGAGCGGGCACTGCACGATCAGGTCGTGCTCGCCGAGCAGTTGCAGGCCGCCCTGCACAGCCGGATCTTGATCGAGCAGGCGAAGGGCGTGCTGTCGGCACGCGCGGGCATCAGCGTGGGCGACGCGTTCAGCCGCATGCGTAGCCACGCCCGGCGGGCCGGACTACATCTGACCGGCGTTGCGGAGGCAGTGGTCGCCGGCACCCTCGGGCACGAGGACCTCCAGCCGGTGACGGGCGGCTCGTGACGCCGACAGGTGAGGTGTGTCCCGGCGGGCGGTCGGCCCCACCCTGGCCGGGCGGTGGCGTCTGCCGGTCAGGCCGGAGGGGTGCGCTGGGTTTCGTCGACGACGTCCTGGGCGATCTCGCGGAGCTTCCGGTTGGCGGTGTTGGACAGCTGCACGAGCAGGTCGAAGGCGGCGTCGGGAGAGATGCGGTGCTGGCGCATCAGGATGCCTTTGGCCTGGTCGATGACGGCCCGGGAGTCGAGGGCGCGCTGCGGGTTGGCGGCCAGGTTGGCCGTGCTGGTGTAGAGGTCGGCGTTGGCCAGCGCCACCGCCGCGTACGAGGCGAAGGCGGCGGCCAGCTCCCTGGTCGTGTCGTTGAAGGCAGCCTCGTCCGTGCCGTAGATGTTCAGCGCGCCGATGGTCCGCCGCTGCACCGGCAGCCCGGTCGACAGGGCATAGGTGATGCCGTGGCGGCGGGCGATCCCCGCGACATCCGGGTAGGCGGGGCTGTCGGCGGTGTTGTCGATCGCGATGGTGGTGCCGGAGAGGCCGCGTCGACGCACGGGCCGAACCCGGCCTCGTACTGGCGTTCGTCGAGCTGGGCGGCCGACGAGCCGGTGAAGACCACGCTGGCGACCTTGTCGTCGTGCAGGAGGGTCACCGATACCTCGGCTGCGCCGGGGATGGTCTGCTTGGCCAGCTCGGCGACCCGGGCCAACGTCTCGGACAACTGCTGCTCCCAGCATGATCTTGCTCAGTTCGGCGACGGCGATTCTCGGATCGCGCGACGGCTCACCGCCGACGTCAGGTGTGGACACTGCAGGGCTCCGCTTGGCGGGAGGACTGTTCTGTCGAGCCTCGCGGCAGCCCCACTGGCGGCGTCATCGACCGCTCACGAGCGAGAAGTCGGGACGAGTTCGCCGGCAGCCGCGCCGTGCACCGCCGCCGAGAGCCGATCGTCGGCGCATCGCCGGTGCCCTTCCGATCAGTACGAGTGTCCGGTCGGCGGGCGCCGGACCCATTCCACGGCATGCGAGCCCGGCATGTCCTCTCGACCGCGACATCTCCCTGGGAGAGGTTCTGCAGTGCACGCCCCCACCGCTTCTGTCTGCTCGCTCACCGTCCTCGCCTGGCGTCTGGGTGCCCTGCCCCTGCCCGACCTGTGGTGGCGGTACATCGAGCTGGGCGGAAACTGCCGGCAGCTCCCCGTCGCCGCCTACCTCGCCGGGACCGCCACGTGGCCGGACCCCGAGCACAACGTCCTCGCCCACGCCCTCAACGAGGCCCTGTGGGAAGTGGGCTGTCCCAGCCTGGCCCCATACCGAGGCCACGTGGATCTCGAACCCGAACCCCCTGCACAGCTGCCGCTGGACCTGCCCGTCAAGCGTCCTGAGCGTCCCTGACTTCCCCCTGCTCGCCCCGTCGACCCCGACTACCGGCGTCGGGAGTTGGAAGCCGACCCAACGCGGTACCGCTCCGCGGCCAAGGTGTAGCCGAGGGCGGCCCAGCCGAGCACCGCTCCAGGGGCAACTCTCGGTGAGGCCCGTCGGTCGTGAACCCGGCCCGCGGGGGCAGCCCTACCTGTGAGTGACGTCCCACCCTCGAGCTACCAACGCCAAGCCGCAGCAGCTGGGCACACCCGCGGCCCTGTCGCGGTCGATTCCTACCTCAGCGAGTGGCGTGCGGTGGACTGACCCCCGTGTCGACGACCCGCCGGGCGACGTCGATCAGCTTGGTGTTGTTTCGCTGAGAGGCGTTGGCCAGCACCTCGAACGCCCGGGCCGCCGTGATCTTGTGGCGCTCCATGAGGATTCCCTGAGCCTGCCCGATGAGGTTCCGGGTCACCAGCGCCCGCTCGAGGTGGTGCCGGTCGAGACTCCGCTCGTAGGCGGCCGCGACCTGCACCGCCAAACTGCCTGCCACGGACATCGCGTCCGGACCGAAGGCGTCGACGTCGCGGCCGTAGATGTTGACCGAGCCCATCGTGCCCTGGTGGGTGTAGAGCCGGAGCGACAGCATGCTCCGCACCGCGAGATCGGCGGCAACCGTCGGCCCCCAGCGGGGCCAACGCCGCTCGACGCTCAGGTCACGAGTGTGGACGACGTCAGAGATCCGCACCGCATCCAGGCACGGTCCCTCGCCGAACTGGTACTGCAATGCGTCGCCTGCGCTGGCCAGTCCGTTCGAGGAGGCGGCGGTAGAGACCGTCCGCTGCTTGTCCACGAGCGCGATGCTGACGCTGCTCGCTCCTCCGATGCTCTCGTTGGCGAGCCGCACGGCGTACTGGAGAACGTCGTCGACACTTTGCTTGGCCAGCAGCTCCCGAGCCACCCGGTCGATCAGCGCGATCGGTGTGGAGCTCGCGGGGCTCCTCCCCTCCCCGGTCACGTCCACCCTCTTTCACGACCGGTGACCGGGCCCCGCTGTTCGAGCCCGGACTGTTGAGGCCAACGGAGTCTCGCTGATCGCCCCGAAGAAGTCGAGCCCGCCTGGGCAGGGCGATCGGCGCCAGCGCGCAGTCGCGATCACCGACCCCCTGGGCCACCTGGCAGCTGAGCAGGCGCCCCTCACCGGTTCAACCGCCTCGTTGACACTTGCACGTCGCAGTCCCGGGCCGCCCACCAGCAGGGACGTCACTGCGAGGCGGTGACCGCGGCCGGCACCGGATCGACGTCCATGAGCCACCCAGTCAGAGCTTCCTGCGACCGTTGCCGTCAGGTGGAGGGATCCACCCCGGCTGCTCCCTCTGGTCGAGGACCTCTCAGCCTCGTGTTCCGCCCGATCGGTCAGCGCGCCTCTGCGCGGTCGATCGGCGTGAACACCGGGCACCAGACCTTGGTTCGGCGTCCCAGTACCAGATTGGGTGCCACTGGGGGACGAGGCGGGGTCACGGGGTGTCGAGGACCCTGACCCGAGGCGCGGCTGTCGCCGGGTGACGGGGCTGCCCGAGGCCGGCCATGCGGATGCCGTTCCGTCACCCGCTCCACCTCCCCCGCCGATCCCTGGGCCGCTGACGAGTCGTGCGACCGCGTCGAGCCGATACCGTCGGCAGGCACCCCAGCCGCGGGTCCCGTCCTCTCCGGAGTGACCCATGACCGCTTCCCGGCTCGACAGCCCCGCCTGTCCGCGCAGCACCGAGACGCCAGGGCCCGTGCTCCTGGTCGTCGACTCCCTCGACGGCGGCGGCGCACAGCGCTGCGTCGTGGACCTCGCGGTCGCCCTGCGGCGGCGCGGCCGGCCGGTGCACGTGGCCTGCACGACCGGCGGGGGCGGCGCCGCGGCCCTGGCCGACGCCGGGGTCCCGGTGACCGTCCTGCTCGACCAGCCGCCCGGACGCCGGGCTGCCGGCCGGCCCGAGCGGGTGCTGCGCGAGCTGGTCGCCGAACTCCACCCGGCCGTGGTCCACGCCCACCTGTTCGCCAGTGCGGCCGCGGCCGCACACGCCGTCCGGGGGGCGGCGGTGCCGCTCGTGATCACCGAGCACACCGAGGGGCCGTGGCGGGACCAGCGCGCCCGCGCCCTCAGCGGCCTGGTCTACCGGCGCGCCGACCGCGTGCTCGCCACGTCCACCGCGATCCGCGACCGGCTCGTCACCGACCACGGGGTGGCGCCGGACCGCATCGAGATGCTGCTGCCCGCGGCGGCCGCGCTCCCCACCGTCGGCGGTCCGCCCGCGGTGCCCGGGCGCCCCGCGGTCGGGCTGGTCGGCCGGCTGGTCCCCGACACGGGCGTCGACGTCCTGCTGCGGGCCGCCGCGCTGGTGTCGGCCGTCGTCCCGCAGGTGGCGTTCCTCGTGATCGGCGACGGGCCGCTGCGACCGGAGCTCGAGCGCCGCGCGACGGTGCTGGGTCTGGCCGGGACGGTCACCTTCACCGGCCACCGGTCCGACGCTCCGCGCCTGGTCGGCGGGCTCGACGTGCTGGCCGTGCCCTCGCGCGCCGACGGTTCCCCGCTGGTGGTGTGCGAGGCGATGGCCGCCGGGGTGCCGGTGGTCGCCAGCCGGGTGGGCGGGCTGCCGGACCTGGTCGAGGACGGCGGCAGCGGGCTGCTCGTGCGGCCGGGCGAGCCCGAGCACCTCGCCCGGGCCCTGGTGTCGCTGCTGCTCGACCCCGAGGCCGCCCGGCGGCTGGGCGAGCGGGGACGCAGCCTGGCCGCGAGCCGCTCGCACGAGCGGCTGGTCGACCGGGTGACCCAGCTCTACGCGGACGTCGCCCGCGTGCCGGCCGGCTGACCGCCGTCCGCCCATCGTCGTCGTCTCGAACGGCCGGGCGGATGTGCGGCTCCGCCCTGGGCCGGCCGCTCACCCGAGGGGTTCGTCGGGTCGACGTGCCCGGACACCGGTCTGATCCGCCTCACCCGACCTGCTCAGAGCGTGAGCCAGGGCAACGGTGGCGTCCCGGGTGATGACGTGGCCCGGGCCCAGCACTCGGCGGGAGTGCTGCAGGGTCTCCTCGCCCAGGGCCCGGGCCGCCTCTCCCTCACCCACCGCTGCCAGGGCGTCGGTCAGGGCGACCGCCGCCCACAGGGTGTTCCGGTGGTCCGGGCCGAGCACCCGGCGGCAGCGCGGCAGGGTGTCCTCGCCCAGCGCCCGGGCCGCCGCTCCCTCACCCACCGATGCCAGAGCGAAGGTCAGGGCGATGGCCGCCCACAGGGTGTCCGGATGGTCCGGGCCGAGCACCCGGCGGGCGCGCTGCAGAGTCTCCTCGCCCAGCGCCCGGGCCTCCTCCGCCTGACCCGCCTTCTTCAGGGCGTTCACCAGGGCGGCGGCCGTCCACAGGGTGTTCGGATGGTCCGGGCCGAGCACCCGGAGGTGGCGCTCCAGAATGTCTTCGCCGAGGGCCCGGGCCGCTTCCACGTCGTCCGCCGATGCCAGGGCGAGGGCGAGGTTGGTGGCCGCCGACAGGGTGGTCGGGTGGTCCGGGCCGAGCACCCGGCGGCAGCGCTCCAGGGTGTCCTCGCCCAGGGCCCGGCCCGCCTCCTCCGCACCCATCGAGACGCGGGTCAGGATCAGGGCGGCGGCCAGCCTCAGGGTCGTCGGGTGGTCCGGGCCGAGCACCCGGCGGCAGCGCTTCAGGGTGTCCTCGCCCAGCGTGCGGGCCGCGTCCTTCTCGCCCAGCTGGTCGAGAGCGGCCATGAGGGTGCTCGCGGCGGTGAGGGTGTCCGGGTGGTCGGGCCCGAGGACGGACCGCCAGCGGTCGAGCAGCTCTTCGCAGACGACCCGGCTGCCGTGCACGTCCCCTCTGGCCTGCAGATAGTCGGTGGTGTCCAGGACCAGGTGCCGGCCGTCGGAGGAGGAGTCCCCGAGCGGGGCGGTGGCGAGCACGTGCGGAGCGAGCTGCGCGTAGGCCGGCCAGCAGGCCGGGTCCTCCGGGTCGCCGGGGGATGCGTCGGCCAGCAGCGCGAGCACCTGGGTGACGGTGGACTGCTGACGCTCGACGGAGAGCCGCTGACGGATGACCGACTGCACCAGCCGGTGGACCACGAATCCGTCGGGATGGCGGCGGGCCAGGGAGTAGCCGACCAGCGCGCCCACGGTGTCGGCGAGGGCGTCGGGATCGGTGGCGGTGGTGCGCAGCGGCTCGTCGAGCAGCTCCGGGTGGCCGGTCAACAGGGTCGACGGGACGGGCTCGGGGGCGAGGAAGGCGGCCAGTTCCAGCAGCTGCACCGCGGCCGGGTCCTCCCCGCGGAGTCGCTCGACCGACAGCGCCCAGGCCGTGTCGACCCGGCCGGAGTAGCCGAGCACGTCGCCGCGGGCCAGCAGGTCGGCTCGGCGGGTGCGAAAGCGGCGCAGGTAGTCGATCGCCGGCAGATCGGTCTGCTCCAGGTAGCCGGCGGCCTGCGCAGCGGCCAGCGGCAGGTCACCCAGCTCGGCGGCGAGCTTGTCGGCCAGCTCCTCGTCCAGTTCCGGGATCCAGGCCCGCAGCAGCGCGATCGTCTCCGCGCGGGCCAGCACGTCGACCTCCAGCCGGCCACCCAGTGCTCCCCAGCCCGGGAACCGGGAGGTGACCAGCACGTGCCCGGCGCCACCGGGCCGGAAGCCGGCGATGTCCTGGGGGTGGTTGGCGTTGTCGAAGACCAGCAGCCACCGGTCCCGGTCGCACAGCTCCGCCAGCAGCCGCTCGACCGTGTCGGCCACCGTCGGACCAGGCGGCAGGTCCAGCCGGACGGCCAGGCAGGCGAGCTGGTCGGCGATGAGCACCGGCTGCTCGGCGTCGAGCCACCACACCAGGTCGTAGTCGGCGGCGAACCGGTGCGCGTACTCGATCACCAGCTGGGTCTTGCCCACCCCGCCCAGCCCGTAGAGGGCCTGCACCACCAGCGTGCCCTCGCCGGCGCGCAGCCGACGGCGCAGCTCGGCCAGCATGCCGTCCCGGCCGGTGAACCGCGGATTGCGCGGCGGCATCCGCCACACCTCCGGCAGGCGGCCGGCGAACCCCGGTCGGTCGACGGGTGGACCCCGGCGGGGGAACGGTGGTGGGCCGGTCGGGCGGAGGCCGGCCAGCCGCGCCCGCAGCCGGGCCGCCGCCGCCGCCTCGTCCAGGCCGGTGAGGTCCAGGTGGATCAGCGGCGCGTACAGCGCCGGCAGGGTGACCGGCTCGACCAGCACCGGAACGATCCGCCCCGCGTCCGCCATGCGGTGGCCGGCGAAGGCGGCCCGAAGCTCGGCGCCGCCGTACACCGACGTGAAGTAGGCCTCGGTGCACACCGCCAGCACCCGGTCGGCGGACTCCAGTGCCGCGGCCATGCGGGCCACGAAGTCCTCTCCCGGCGCCCAGTCCCACACGTCCAGCTCGACGGAGTAGCCGGCCTCCTGCAGCTGCCAGCCCAGCCACTCGGCCCACGCGGTGTCCCGGCCGGCGTGACTGATGAAGAAGTCGGTGCCCCGACCGCTCACGCTTCAGCCCTACACCCATAACCAGCCGTAGGCGAGACTCCCGCGCAGGAGAGACACGGGAGCCGCGTCGGCGGACCTCGGTGAGCCGCTAGGGCGCGCGAAGCGGATGCCGCGTCGTCACCAGCACCGCCGGAAGGCCACAGCACGCGCCGACGGGGCTGGAGCGCAGGCACGGGCACCCGACTCGAGCCGGAGCGCGCACGGTCACCGCACCGACACCGGCCGGTGCGCCACCGACCTGCGAGGTGGGTGCCGGATCCGCCCCGGCCGAGCGGCTGTCGCATGAGGTCACCCCACCCGGCGTGCCGAGCCGGTCGCTGCGCGTCGACTCGCTAGGGCGCAGCCCACGGCCCGGGAGCACAACGCCAGGACGATCACCGGAGGGCGCTCCTACCCAGATCGAGATCCTCGTGGGGCCAGGGTGGGCGCACAGCGTCACCGGGACGTCACCAACGCGTGGACGACGCGCAAGGAGGCCCCCGCGTGTCGCAGCGCACAAGGGTGGAGGATGGCCGGAGCTCGCGCCCCGTGGAGCGCGCGTGGACGGCGCTCGGGGACCGGAAGCGCCAGGCAGGCGGCCATGGCCGCCAGGGGCACCGGGAACGACTCAGGCCGCACTCCCCGCGGGAGGCCGGCGGGGTGCTCGGTCGGCGTGGTGAGCGGTCGGCCCGTCCCGTGGCGCAGGTCGGCCCCAGATGTGTCCGCGGCCCTTCTCCCCACGCCGCAGTGGGGCCACAGTGGAGGGTGACGAGCTGACCGCACAGCGCCGACCGGAGGCACCGATGCCCGGGTCCGTCACGAGGCGAACGACAGCCGGCCGGCCGCGCGGGACGCCCCTGCTCCTGACCGCCGTCCTCGGTTTGATGGCCACCGCGGTCTCCCCGGCCGCGGCGGCGGAGGCCGACGACGTGATCGTCCTCCCCGGGGCGAGGTCGGCCGAGGGCATCGCCCTCGGCGAGGGCAGCACCTTCTACGCCAGCGACCTGTTCCGCGGCGACGTCTTCCGCGGCGACCTCGAGGCCCGGACGGCGGAGCTGTTCATCGACGCCCCCGAGGGCGCGATGGCCGCCGGCATGGCCGTCCACCATGGACACGGCCTGCTCTTCGTCGCCGGCGGGTTCACCGGTGTGGTGTCCGTGTACGACACGCGGTCGGGCGCCACCGTCGCCACGGTCCGGTTGACCCCGCCCTCCCCACCCGACGCCGTCCCGCTGACGACGGTGATCAACGAGGTCGCCGTCACACCGGACGGCGCGTGGATCACCGACAGTCGCCGAGCCGAGCTCTTCTTCCTGCCGATCGGCCACGACGGCGAGCTGGGGGAGCCGCGCGCGCTGCCGCTCACCGGCCCGGCCGCCAAGACGACCGACGAGTTCAACCTCAACGGGATCGTCGCGACCCGCGACGGCGGCACGCTCATCGTCGCCCACTCGGCCCACGGCGCCCTGTACACCGTCGATCCGGAGACCGGTGCGAGCGCGGCGGTCGAGGGCGTCAGCGTGCCGACCGTGGGCGGCCTCGTGCTGCACGGCCGGGACCTGTGGGCGGTGCAGAACGCCGACCGGGTGACCCAGGTGCGGCTGAGCCGCGACCTGGCCTCGGGGTCCGTGGTCGAGGTCATCACCGACGAGGACTTCCAGACCCCGGCGACGGCTACCCGGTACGACGGCCTGCTGGCGGTGGTGAACGCCAAGTTCGACACCGGCATCCCGCCGACGGCCGACCGGTACGAGGTCGTGCTGGTCGACGACTGATCGGGCGGACGGACCTCCTCCGGCCCCCGGAGGTCCGGCGATCGGGCTGGTCGGGACGTCGCCCGCGTGCCGGCCGGCTGAGCGCCGTCAGCGCACCGTCGTCGTCCGGTACGGCGCGCCCGTCCGGTCGTAGGTGGTCCACTCCCCCACCTGGCGCCCGTGCTCGAACGTGCCAGAATGCAGCCGGGTGCCGTCGAGCCGGAACCACTCCAAGTACCCGTGCGGGCGGCCGTCCACGACCGGCCCGCGGGCGCGCAGCGAGCCGTCGCGGTGGCGCTCATCGTGGATGCCCTCGGTGACGTGGGTCTCCGGCACGGCGTGCTCCCGGGTCGTGGGACGGTCGGCTGGCGCGTCACTCCCGGGCGGGCGGGCGCCGGGCGTCGGCCGCCAGCGCCTCCGCGAGCCCGACGGCCTGCGCCAGCACCTGCTTGACCGGCCGGCCGAGCTCGGCGGCCGCCCGGGCGACGTCCTCCCACTCGGGCATGGCGTTGAGCACCGAGCCGTCAGGTCCCCAGCCGAGCTTGACCGCGACCGGCTGCCCGTCAACGGAGACGGTGTCGAACGTGCGCCGGAGGGCGTGCCGGACGACGGGCGTCTCGCGGACGCCGAGCGTCGTGGTCTCGCGCAGCAGGACCTCGCGGACCCGGGCCACCTCGGCCGGTCCGGCGAGGGCCGCGACGACGTGCGCGGGCCGGCCCTTCTTCGTGATCGTCGGGGTCAGCCAGGCGTCGAGCGCGCCCGCGGCCAGCAGCGCGGCGAGCACCGGCGGCCAGACGCGCGGGTCGAGGTCGTCGACGTTGGCCTCGAGGACCACTGCCGTCGTCGTGTCCAGGCCCCCGGGCGCGCCGGGCGGACCCTCGCCCACGACCAGCCGCACCACGTTGGGCCGGCCGGCGGGGTCCCGGGCGCCGGCGCCGGTGCCGGTCGCCGTCGGGCGCAGCGCCGGCATCGGACCGAACCCGGACGCCAGGGTGGTGGCGAGCGCGACCCCGGTCGGCGTGGCCAGTTCCTCCTCGTCGGGGCCGCCGCGCCCGGGCGCCCCCGCCGCCTCCAGCAAGGCCAGCACGGCGGGTCCGGGGACCGGGATCGTGCCGTGCGCCGTCCGCGCCCGCCCCCCACCGAGGGCGATCGGGGAGGCGACCAGCCGGTCCAGGCGCAGCGCGGCCATCCCGGCGCAGACCCCGACCACGTCGGCGACGGCGTCCAGCGCGCCCACCTCGTGGAAGTGCACGTCCTCCTCGGCCACGCCGTGCACCGCCGCCTCGGCCCGCGCGAGCGCGCCGAACACCGCGACCGCCGACGACCGCAGCGGATCGGGGAGCCGGTCGAGCAGCCGCCGGACGTCGGACCAGCGGCGCGTCGGCTGGCCGGCCTCGGGCGCCTCGACCACCACCCGGACCGCCCGCAGTCCGCCGCGGCGCACGTCCTCGGCGCGCAGCGTGATCGGCAGCTGCAGCGGCTCAAGCGCGGCGGCGACGTCGGCGAGCGGCACGCCCGCCCCCACGACCGCACCGAGCAGCATGTCGCCGGCCACGCCGTTGCCGAGGTCCAGCCAGCCGACCCTCGTCACCGCGGCTCCACGGCACCCGCGTGCATGCGGCGCGCGATCCGGGCGGCGAACACCCCGGCGCCGAAGCCGTTGTCGATGTTGCAGACGACCACGCCCGCGGCGCAGGAGTTGAGCATGCCCAGCAGCGCGGACAGCCCGCCGAAGCTGGCCCCGTAGCCCACGCTGGTCGGCACGGCGACCACCGGTGTGCCGACCAGGCCGCCGACGACGCTGGGCAGCGCGCCCTCCATGCCCGCCACCACGATCGCGATGTCGGCGTCCTGCAGCACCGGGCGGGCGTCGAGGACGCGGTGCAGCCCGGCGACCCCGACGTCGACCACCCGGACGACGTCGGCGCCGAAGACCCGCGCCGTCGTCGCGGCCTCCGCCGCCACCGGTGCGTCCGACGTGCCGGCCGTGACCACCGCGACCAGCCCCCGGGCCGGCGGCAGCTCCCCGACGACCACCGTCGTCGCCTCCACCTGCGCCCCGGGCCACCGCGACCGCACCGCCGCCACCGTCGCCGGGTCCGCCCGCGTGACGAGCGCGGGTCGGTGGGGCGCCGCCGCGCGCAGCGTCCCGACGACGGCGACGACCTCGTCCGGCGTCTTGCCGGCGGCGTAGACCACCTCCGGGTCCCCGGTGCGGGACAGCCGGTCGGTGTCCACCCGCGCGAACCCCAGGTCGACGTACCCGGGGTCGCGTGCCTCGCCGTCCACAGCGGCATCCTGCCCGGCGGCAGCCGGCCGCTCCCAGCGGGGCCGGAGCAGGTCGTTGTCGGGCGCCGCGGCGGTCTGCCCGGTTAGGGTCCGGGCACGCGCCAGCGACCGGACGGGTGATCACATGAGGGTGCAACTGGCCTACGGCGAGCAGGGGCTGAGCGTCGACCTGCCGGACGACCGGACGACCGTCGTCGAGCCCCGGTACGTGCCTGGCGCGGAGGACCCCGCTGCCGTCCTGCGCGCGGCCCTGCGGGAGCCGGTCGTCGGGCCGCCGCTGCGCGAGATCGCGCGACCGGGCCAGAAGGTGGCCATCTCCGTCTGCGACGGCACCCGCGCCCAGCCGCGGGACCTCATGGTCCCGGCCGTGCTCGAGGAGCTCGACGGCATCGTCGACCGAGACGACGTGGTGATCCTCATCGCCACGGGCACGCACCGCGGCAACACCGAGGCCGAGATCCGCAGCATGCTCGGCGACGACGTCGTCGACAGCGTGCACGTCCTCAACCACGACGCGCGCGACCAGGACTCCCTGGTCTGGATGGGCACCCACGGCAACGGCGTGCCCGTGTGGCTCGACCGCCACTGGGTCGACGCCGACGTCCGGATCACCACCGGGTTCGTCGAGCCGCACTTCTTCGCCGGGTTCAGCGGTGGCCCCAAGCTGGCCGTCCCCGGGCTCGCCGGCCTGGAGACCGTGCTCACGCTGCACGACGCCGAGCGCATCGGCTCCCCCCAGGCCGTGTGGGGCGTCTGCGAGGGCAACCCCGTCCACGACGACATCCGCGCGGTCGTCGCGGCGGTCGGTGGCGTGCACTTCGGCTTCGACGTCACCCTCAACCGGGAGCAGCAGGTGGTGGGCGCGTTCGCCGGGGAGCTGTTCGCCATGCACGCCGCGGCCCGCGAGGCGGCCCGGGAGCTGGCGATGGCACCGGTGCCGGAGCGCTTCGACGTGGTGGTCACGACCAACTCCGGCTTCCCCCTGGACCAGAACCTGTACCAGGCCGTGAAGGGCATCTCCGCGGCGGCCACGGTGGTCAAGGACGGCGGCGCGATCATCTGCGCGGCCGAGTGCCGGGACGGGTTCCCCAACCACGGCTCCTACCGCGAGGTGCTCGAGTCCGCGGCGTCCCCCCAGGCGCTCCTCGACCTCATCGAGAGCCGGCCGAAGACCGTGCCCGACCAGTGGCAGGTCCAGGTGCAGGCCAAGATCCAGACCCGGGCGCGGGTGATCATGCACACCGCGTACCTCTCCGACCACGCCCTCGAGGCGGCCCACCTGGAGCAGACCCACGACATCGGGGCCACGGTGCGGGAACTGCTCGACGCGGCCGGGCCCGACGCCCGGGTGTGCGTGCTGCCCGAGGGGCCGCAGACCATCCCCTACGTCAGCAGCGAGCTCCTGGCCGACGCGCGCTGAGCCGGACGACGTCGACCGGCCACCGGCAGGGCCGGCACGCACGAGGAACGGGTGAGCACGTGACTCCGACAGACCTGCAGCCGGCGGACCGCCGGGCGGTCGCCGACCTCCGGGAGCGGCTGGCCGGCACGGCGAGGCTGGGGGTCGCCTTCTCCGGCGGCGTCGACTCCTCGGTGCTGCTCGCCCTCGCCGCCGACGCCCTCGGCGCCGACCGGGTGCTCGCGCTGCTCGGCGTCTCCCCCAGCCTCGCCGCCGACGAGCGGGCGGCGGCGCACCGGGTGGCCGCGCACGTGGGGGTGCCCGTCGTGGAGGTGCCCACCGCCGAGGGCGATCGGCCCGACTACCGGCGCAACGGCCCGGACCGCTGCTTCCACTGCAAGGACGAGCTCTTCACCCGGATCTCCGAGGACGTCGTGTCCCGGTACGGCCTGACCGCTGTCGCCTACGGGGAGAACGCGGACGACGCCCGGCGACCCGACCGCCCCGGCGCCCGCGCGGCCACCGCGCACGCCGTCCTGCGCCCGCTGGCCGACGCCGACCTGGACAAGGCCGCGGTGCGCCGGATCGCCCGGGCGCTGGAGCTGCCCTGCGCGGACAAGCCCGCGGCGCCCTGCCTGGCCTCGCGGATCCCGCACTTCAGCGAGGTCTCCCCCGAGAAGCTCGCCCAGGTGGAGGCGGCCGAGTCCGGGCTGCGGCGGCTCGGGCTCGGGGACCTGCGGGTCCGCCACCACGGGGACGTCGCCCGCCTCGAGGTCCCGGTCGAGGAACTGCCGGCGCTCGTGTCCGACCCGCTGCGGGAGCAGGCGATCGCAGTGGTGCGGGCCGCCGGCTTCCGCTTCCTCGCCCTCGACCTGGCCGGCATCCAGTCCGGCGCGTTCACCCTGCCGCTGGTGGGCGTCCGCGAGGGCTGAGCCTGGAAGGTTCCTGCGAGGTCCCGCCGCGGGTTTCCCTGGCCCCCTGCAGGGTCCCGCCGCGAGCTCGCGAGTGGCGGGGGCAGGGGGTCCTTCCAGGGGTCCTTCCTCAGGCGGGCGGCTCGACGGGCAGCCCGAGCCGGCGGAACAGGTTGTTGTCCAGGTCCAGGAAGCTGGAGATGTGCGCGACCCGGCCGCCGCGCACCTCGAGTACGTGCAGCGCCCACGGCTCGTGCCCGCCACCGGGGCGGGGCCGGTACTGCGCGAACGCCGGCGCGCCGTTGGCGAGGGTCGGCAGCAGCCGGGAGCCCTCGCACTTCGCACCCGGGCCGCGCATCCAGGTGCCGATGTCGGCCCGGCCGCGCAGCCACATGGCGAACGGCGGCATGTGCTGGGTGGCGTCCTCGTGCAGGAGCTGGACGAGGCCCTCCACGTCGTAGCGCTCGAAGGCGTCGACGTAGCGCTCCAGCAGGGCCCGCTGGACGGCGTCCAGCGGCTCGGTCTCGGCCTCGCCGCCGACCTCGGCCATCGTGGCGCGGGCCCGCTGCAGCGCGCTGTTGACCGACGCCACGGTGGTGTCGAGCAGCTGCGCGACCTCCTCGGCCCGCCAGCGGAGCACCTCGCGCAGCAGCAGCACGGCGCGCTGGCGCGGCGGCAGGTGCTGCAGCGCGGAGACGAAGGCCAGCCGGATCGACTCCCGCTGCACGGCCTGCTCGGCGGGGTCGGCGTCCTCCGCCACGACCTGCCGGTCGAGCACCGGCTCCACCCACGCCGTCCCCGGGCGGCGGACCGCCAGCGAGGCCTCGACCGGCTGCCACGGCGAGCCGGAGAGGTCCATGGGCAGCGCCCGGCGCTGCCGGCCGGAGAGCTGGTCGAGGCAGACGTTCGTGGCGATCCGGTACAGCCAGGAGCGCAGTGCCGAGCGGCCCTCGAAGTCGGCCAGGCCCCGCCAGGCGCGGACCATCGTCTCCTGCACCGCGTCGTCGGCGTCAAAGGCCGACCCGAGCATCCGGTAGCAGTAGCCGGTCAGCTCCCGCCGGTGCTCGAGCAGCCGCGGGTCGAGTTCGTCGGTCAGCACGGTCGTCACGGGTCCTCCTCCGGCGTGGGCCGCGACAGCTCACCACAGGACACCGACGGAACGGGAGGCCCGCGCTACTGGTAGCTGATCAGGTTCGGCCGCGGCTCGACGGCCACCGTCTCCTCCGGGGTGAGCATCGGGACGTCCTCGTCGTAGAAGTTCTTCCAGCCCCAGGCGACCTCGTCCGGCTCGGTCTGCCGCAGCGTCCGCCAGGTGGCCTGCTTGTCGCCCTGCCCGCCCTGGCCGTCGGCGTGCACCATCAGCGCCAGCTCGTCGCGGGAGGTGTCCAGCCGGTCCCGGTCCGGGATCATGTCCACCCGGAACTGGTGCAGCAGGAGCAGCTTCTGCGGCAGGTCGCCGGCCCGTGTCAGGTCGGCCAGCCAGGTGACCACCCGGTTGACCTCGTCGATGGACACCGAGCCGATCTGGGTCAGGTGCACCTCGTTCGGCCCCAGCCGCCACTCCGGGTCCAGCGCCAGGCCGACGTGCGGCAGCTCCAGCAGCGGGCGGTACAGCTCGGCCTGGGTCACGAAGTCGGTGCGGCCGGGCTGCAGGTCGATGACCACGTACATGCCCGCCTCGCCGGCCGCCTCGACCCACGGCCGCAGCTCCTCGACCGGCAGCTCGGTGGAGTAGTTGCCGTCCGGCCCGGCCACCGAGGAGGCCACGGTCGCGATGACCTCGAAAGTGGGGACGACGGTCGCATCCGGCACCAGCGGCTCGTAGTCGGCCGCGTGGGCCTGCGCCCGCTCGATCGACTCCGGCAGGTCCTGCTCGCCGAGGACGCCGAGCGCGCCGGTGCCGGGGCTGCCGTAGAGCGCGACGAGGAAGTGCTCCGGGAAGAGCAGCTGGCCGCCGCCGGGCAGCTGCTGCCCGGTGGTGGCGGTCTCGAGCTTCCAGTCCAGCCCCTCCTCGGCGGCGAACCCGGCGCCCAGCGCCACGACCGTCCCGGGCTGCCGCTCGGCGAGGAGCTCGACCAGCTCGGCCGACCCGCGCGGGTCGGTGCCCCCACCGGTCAGCTGCACGCGCGCCCCGGCGGCCCGGGCGGTGGCCACGCCGGCCAGCGCCTCCGGGGCGCCGGTGGTCACGACGACGGTGTCCTCGAGCGGCTCGGCGCGCTCGACGGCGGGGAGCTCGCCCTCCCCCGCCTCGCCGGTGGCCGGCTCGGCGCCGGGAGGCTGGAGCGCGGCCGGCTGCTCGGCGTCCAGCCCCGCGACCGCGGCCGCCGCGCCGTCGCCGTCCACCTGCTGTGCCTCGCCCAGCTCCAGACCGGTCACCTCGGCGACGGCGTCCGGCACGGCGGGGACGGCGACCACCTCGGGTCCGCCATCGCCCCCGCCCTCGGCCGCCCCGACGGCGAGGACCGTCGTGGTCCCCAGCCGCTCCAGCTCGCTGCCCAGCGCGTCCGCGGGACCCCCGCCGGCCGGCTCGAGCAGCAGCGGGACGCCGAGGCCGGTGGCGGTCGAGGCGCCCAGCAGCGTGCCGGCCGCGTCGCCGTCCCGGGCCAGGACGACGACGTCGGCGCGGTCGAACAGCGCCCGGCTGGCCGAGGCCGCCGAGGCGACGGCGTCCTCGTCGGCGACGAGGGTGAGGCGCGCGTCGGGCGCGGAGGTCGCCACCCCGGCGGCGTCCTCGGTCTCCTCGCCGGAGGCCGCGCCGCAGCCGCCGGCCAGCAGCGCCGCGGTCAGGGCGATCGGCAGCGTCCGAGAGCGCACGGCTCCCTCCCCCCGCCGGTCGCACGGTCACGCGGGGCGCGACGGCGGGGCGCGCCCGGCTCCCCGCGACCCTACGAGGCCCCGGCCCTGGACACCGCGCCCACCACCTCGGGAGCATCGCGTCCGAGATGAGCAGCCCCGTGCTGTCGGGCCAGCCCGACACCCGATCGACCGGCTGGCGGGATGGGACGAGCGCGCTCCCGCGGCCAGGCTCGACGGCATGAGCGACACCGCCGTCCTGCCCCCACCGGCCCCCGCCCCGGCGCCCCCCACCCGGCCGCGCGGGCCGCTGCGGCAGCTGGGCGTGGACACCGGCTACTCCCTGCTCGCCCTCCCCCTCGCCGTGGCCGCCTTCGTCGTCGTGGTGACGGGGCTGTCCGCCGGCGCCGGGCTGCTCGTCGTCTGGATCGGCGTCGCCGTCCTGGCCGGCACGCTGCTGGCCGCCCGGGGGCTGGCCGGCGTCGAGCGCGCCTGGCTGCCCGCCGTCCTCGGCCGGGAGCTGCCCCGGCCGGCCTACCTGCCCGCCGGCGAGGGCGGCGCGGTGCGGCGGCTGACCGCGCCGCTGCGCGACCCCCAGTGCTGGCTCGACGCGCTGCACGGGCTGCTGCGCTTCCCGTTCGCGGTCCTGGCGTTCGTCGTGACGGTCACCTGGTGGGCGGGAGCCCTCGGCGGGCTGACCTACGGCCTGTGGGACTGGGCGCTGCCGGACGCCTCCACCGACCCGGACAACTCCGACCTGCTCGAACTCCTCGGCCTCGAGTCGTCGTCGTGGTCGCGGATCTTCTCCTACACGCTGGTCGGCGCCGTCTTCGCCGTCCTGCTGCCGTTCGTCGTCCGCGGGGCGGCGCTGCTGCAGGCGCAGCTGGGCCGCGCCCTGCTGACCTCCCGGGCCGCCGCGCATGCGGAGATCGGCCGGCTGACCGAGGGGCGCGACGCCGCCGTCGCCGCCGAGGCGGTCGCGCTGCGCCGGCTGGAGCGCGACATCCACGACGGGCCGCAGCAGCACCTGGTGCGCCTGGGCATGGACCTCTCCCGCGCCCAGCGGCAGCTCGACCGCGACCCGGCCGCCGCCCAGGCCACCCTCGACGAGGCGGCGACGCTGGCGCACGAGGCGCTCGAGGAACTGCGCGCGCTCTCCCGCGGCATCGCCCCGCCGGTGCTGGCCGACCGCGGTCTGGCCGCCGCGCTGGCCGCCGTCGCCGCGCGCTCGCCGGTGGCGGTGGAACTGGCCGTGGACCTGCCGCAGGAGCGGCTGGCGCCCGTCGTGGAGAACACCGCCTACTTCGTCATCAGCGAGGCCCTGGCCAACGTCGCCAAGCACAGCGGGGCCACCCGCGCCGAGGTCGTCGTCGTGGCCGCCGGCCCCGCCCTGCGGGTCGCCGTGGAGGACGACGGCCACGGCGGCGCAGTGCTCGCGCCCGGGCACGGCCTGGCCGGGCTGGCGGACCGGCTGCGCGCGGTCGACGGCGTCCTCACCGTCGACAGCCCGCCCGGAGGCCCCACCCGCCTGGTCGCGGAGGTGCCGTGCGGGTCGTGATCGCCGACGACTCGGTCCTCCTCCGCGAAGGGCTCGTGCGGCTCCTCGAGGAGGAGGGCAGCGCGGTGGTCGCCGCCGTCGGCGACGGCCCCTCGCTGGTCCGTGCCGTGGCCGAGCACCGGCCGGACGTCGCCGTGGTGGACGTGCGGATGCCCCCGACCCACACCGACGAGGGACTGCGGGCCGCGGTGGCGGCCCGGGTCGCGGTCCCCGGCACGGCGGTGCTGGTCCTCTCCCAGTACGTCGAGGTGGCCTACGCCGACGAGCTGCTCGCCGACGGCCGGGGCGGGGTCGGCTACCTGCTCAAGGACCGGGTCACCGACCTCGACTCCTTCCTCGCCGCGCTGACCGGCGTCGCGGCCGGAGGCACCGTGCTCGACCCGCAGGTGGTCGCCCAGCTGTTCGCCCGCCGGCGCGCCGACGACCCGGTGCGCCGGCTGACACCGCGGGAGCGCGAGGTCCTCGGGCTCATCGCCGACGAGGGCTCCTCGAACGGCGCGATCGCCCGGCGGGTGGTGGTGACCGAGGGCGCCGTCGAGAAGCACACCCAGCGGATCTTCGCCAAGCTGGGCCTCACCCAGGACGAGGACCAGCACCGCCGGGTGATGGCGACCCTGGCCTACCTGCGCAGCTGACCGGGAGGTCACCACCGTGGACGCCGACGGGCCCGAGGTCCGCATCCTCGTCAACACGAACGTGTCGATGTCCCGGCACAAGGCCGCGGCGCAGGCGGTGCACGCCGCGCTGGCCGCCTTCGGCATCCCGCACGGTCGGGTCGTGGTGCTCGGCGGGCGGCCGGACGAGGTCGCGGCGATGGACGCCGTCGTCCGCGACGCCGGGCGCACCGAGGTGGCGCCGGGGACCCTGACCGCCGGGGCCACCGTGGTCCGCTGACGCCTCCGCGCGGGAGGACGGGAGGGAGCCGACGTGACCGTGCGACCGGACGACGTCGTGCGGGTGGCCGACGGTGTGTTCTGGGTCCGCGGTGCCCTCGTGAACTGGTACCTGCTCGAGGACGGCCGGGACCTGACGCTGGTCGACGCCGGCTACCCGGGCGACGCCGACGACGTCGAGGCCTCCATCGCGCTGAGCGGCCACCGGGTCGAGGACGTCCGCGCCGTCCTGGTCACCCACGCCCACGCCGACCACCTCGGTGCGGTGCCGCGGCTGTCCGCCGCGCACGGCGTCCCCGCCTACACCGACCCGGTTGAGGTGCCCCACGCCCGGCGGGAGCGCCTGGAGCAGGTGTCGGTCCCCACGGTCCTCGCGCACTCGTGGCGCCCGCGCGTGGCGAGCTGGGCCCTGCGCGCCCTGCGCCGCGGCGGGACGCGCGACGTGCGCGCTCCCGAGGTCCTCCCCTTCCCGGCCGGCGGTGCGCTGGACCTGCCGGGCGCCCCGGTCCCCGTCCCGACCCACGGTCACACGTCGGGCCACACCGCCTTCTCCCTGCCGCGGACCGGCGTCGTGCTGACCGGCGACGCGCTGGTCACCGGCCACCCCACCTCGGCCCGCCGCGGTCCCCAGCTCCTGCCGGAGTTGTTCTCGCACGATCCCCAGCGGGCCCGCGCCGCCCTCGACCACCTCGCCGGGCTGGACGCCGACGTCCTCCTGCCCGGGCACGGCCGGCCGCACCGCGGGCCGGTGCGCGACGCCGTCCTCCGGGCCCTCGACCGGTGACCGGTCGCACGAGGTCACCGGCTGCCGGTAGACAACTCCGGTGACCGACTTCGCCGACCGGCTGCGCCCCGCCACTGCTGAGGAGTGGCCGTCGTTCAGCCGGGCCCTGTTCACCGCGTTCGCCGAGGAGCCGCCGGCCTCCTTCGTCGACGCCGTCCCCCCGTACGCGGAGCTGGACCGCTCGCTCGGGCTGTGGGAGGGCGACCGGGTGGTCGCGACGTCCGGCGTCTACAGCCGGGAGCTGACCGTGCCCGGCGGCGTCGTCCCCTGCGCGGGCGTGACGTGGGTGAGCGTCGCGCCCAGCCACCGCCGCCGCGGCGTGCTGACCGCCCTCATGCACCGCCAGCTCACCGAGCTGCACGAGCAGGGCCGCGAGCCGGTCGCGGCGCTGTGGGCCTCGGAGTCCTCGATCTACGGCCGGTTCGGCTACGCGCCGGCCACCCAGCGCGGCAACCTCTCCGGCGACGTGGCCCGGCTGCGGTTCCGGCCGGACGTCGACCTCGGGGACGGGCGGGTCGAGCAGGTCGGCGTCGAGGAGTACCGCGCGGCCGCCGTGAACCTGCACGACCGGGTGCGCCGGTCGGTGCCCGGCAACCTCGCCCGCGACGCCCGCTGGTGGGACCGCGGCCTGGCCGACGACCCCACCCAGCGGCAGGGGGCGTCCGAGCGGCGCCTGCTGCGGCACGTCGAGCCCGACGGCACGGTGACCGGCTACGCCGCCTACCGCGTCCGGTCGGCGTGGACGGACGACGGCCAGCCCGACGGCACCGTCGTCGTCGAGGAGGTGCTCGCGCTGAGCCCGCCGGCGCACGCGGCGCTGTGGCGGTTCCTGCTGTCGCTGGACCTCATCCGCACGATGCGGGCGCCGACCGCCTCGCCGGACGACCCGCTGCGCCACCTGCTGGCCGAGCCCCGGGCGCTGCGGGTGCACCAGTACGACGCGCTGTGGGTGCGGCTGGTCGACGTCGGCCGCGCCCTGGCCGCCCGCCGCTACCCGGCTCCGGTCAACCTGGTGCTCGAGGTGCGCGACCGGTCCTGCCCGTGGAACGACGGCCGCTGGGCCCTCGTCGGCCACCCGGCCGGCGCGTTCTGCTCGGAGACCGACGCCGACCCCGACCTCGTGCTCGACGTCGAGGCGCTGGGCGCGGCCTACCTCGGCGGGGTCTCGCTGGCGACGCTGCAGGCGGCCGGGCGGGTCACCGAGGTCAGCCCGGGCGCGGTCACCCAGGCCGGGACGGCGTTCCGCTGGCCGGTCACGCCGTGGTGCCCGGACGAGTTCTGAGCGGACCCCGCTGCCCCACGGCCCCCTGCAGGGTCCCGCCGCGAGCCTGCGAGTGGCGGGGGGCAGGGGGTCCTTATACCTGCAGGGGGGCGTTCCACCACGTCACCTGGTGGGCAACCCGCCCGCGGGGCGGTGCCGGTCGCGCTCGTAGTCGCTGATCAGGCCGATCCGGCGGGCGTGCCGCTCCTCGCCGCTGAAGGGCGTCGCGAGGAAGTGCAGCACCAGCTCGGTGGCCTCCTCCACGCTGTGCTGGCGGGCACCGATCGAGACCACGTTCGCGTCGTTGTGCTGGCGGGCGAGCTCGGCTGTCGAGCGGTTCCACACCAGCGCGGCGCGCACGCCCGGCACCTTGTTGGCCGCGATCTGTTCGCCGTTGCCCGAGCCGCCAATGACCACGCCGAGGCTGCCCGGGTCGGTCACCGTCCGCTCGCCGACCTCGAAGCAGAACGGCGGGTAGTCGTCCTCCGCGTCGTACTCGACCGCCCCGCAGTCGACCGGCTCGTGGCCGGCGTCGGTCAGCGCCTGCTTGAGATGCTCCTTGAACTCCAGGCCGGCGTGGTCGGTCCCGACGAAGACGCGCATGGCGGGGAGTCTGACAGGCTGCCGGGGTGGCGGTGCTGGGTGTCGACGGGTGGCGCGGCCGGTGGGTCGGAGCGCTGCTCGACGGTCGTTCGGTCCGCCTGCTGGACCTGGCCGACGCCACCGCGGTCCTCGCCGTCCCCGACGTCGAGGTGGTCGGCATAGACATGCCGATCGGACTGTCCGACGACGGAGCCAGAGCCTGCGACCGGAGCGCCAAGGCCCGGCTGGGGAAGGCCGGCAGCTCGGTGTTCCCCGCCCCGGTGCGCGCGGTGCTCGCAGCCCAGGACTACGCCGAGGCGCGCGTCCTGTCCGTCCGCGCCACGGGTGGGACGTCGCTGTCGGCGCAGGCCTGGCAGCTGGTCCGCTCCATCCGGGCACTCGACGAAGCCCTCGGCGAGCCACCGGCCGAGCACGTCGTCGAGGTGCACCCCGAGCTGGCGTTCCGGGCGCTCGACCCCGGGCTCACGGACGCCAAGGTCACCGCGCGCGGGATGGCGCGGCGGCTGGCCGCCCTCTGCGGGGTCATGGACGTCGACGCTGCGCTGCTCGATGCCCCGCCGCGCGTGCCGGCGGTCGACGCCCTCGACGCCTGCGCTGCTGCCTGGTCGGCCCGGCGGATCGCTGACGGCACCGCGGAGTGCCTCGGCGACGGCGCGACCGACGCCCGCGGCCGGCCGATGCGCATCTGCTGGTGAGGAAAGGACCCCGTCCTGCTCACCACTCGCAGGTTCGCGGCGAGCCTCTGGACGGGGCGCGGCGGGGACCGGCGAGGGCTGGGCGGACGGGATCCTGACTCCTGACTCCTGACTCCTGACTCCTGACGTGATCATCGGCGCGTGGTGGTGTGACACGCCGACGCCGGGAGCCACCCGCCGATGGTCACGGCCGAGGGACGTTGGGAGCGCTCTCAGGTGAGCCGGCGGACCACCGGCAGGGGCAGCACCCGCAGCAGCCCGGCGATCGGGCGCCACGGCCACTCGGGCACGTAGGCGCGCACCGGCTCCCTCTCGATCGCGGCGGTGAGCGCGTCGACGCCGGTGTCGACGTCGACGGTGAACGGCCCGCGGCGGCCCACGTTGATGTCCGTGGCGATGTAGCCGGGCAGCACCGTGGTGACGCGGACGTCGGTGCCGAGCAGGTCGGAGCGGATCCCCTCGGCGAGCGCGTTCAGCGCCGCCTTGCTGGCGCCGTACGCCGTCCGGCTGCCGCGCATGCCCCGGATCGAGGCGACCGACGACACCAGCACGAGGTGCCCGGAGCCCTGGGCGCGGAAGAGCTCGACGGCCGCCTCGCACTGCGCGTGGGTGCCGAGCACGTTGGTGGCCAGGATGGCCCGGTTGGTCGCCGCCGCACCGGTGCCGACGGCGATCCCGTTGCCGATGCCGGCGTTGGCGATCACGCGGTCCAGGCCGCCGAGCCGTTCGGCCAGCGCAGGCAGGACCGTGGCGACCGAGTCGGCGTCGTCGACGTCCATCACCGCGACCTCGACCCGGATGCCGGGACGGGCGGCGAGCAGCTCGCGCTGCAGGGCCTCGAGGCGGTCGAACCGGCGGGCCACGAGCGCCAGGTCGCGGCCCATCGCGGCGAAGCGGCGCGCCATGCCCTCGCCGAGACCGGAGCTGGCGCCGGAGATCAGGATGCGCTGGCGGACGGGGTGCGGCACCCGTCGAGGATGCCGCACACCGCGGGCGCTAGCGGCGGGCGGCCCGGCAGCAGCTGGTGGTGGCCGGTTCCCGGGTCACCGGACGCGGCCGGCGTCGCCGCCCACCGAGCGGCGGCCGTCACGCGGTGGTGCCGGTGCTCCGGTTCAGCGGAGGTCCTCGACCAGCCCGATGATGACGCCGTCGGGGCCGCGGACGTAGCAGTACCGGTAGACGTCCCCGTACTGCGTCACCTCGCCCACGAGGTCACCGCCGTGGGCGCGCAGGCGGTCGAGGACGTCGTCGACGGCGTCGACGGAGAACGTGAGGCGAGGGATGCCCGGGGTGTTCACCGGCGCCCTCGGCGCAGCGCTGGTGGCCACCGGCGTGTGGAACGTCGACAGCTCGACCCGGCCGTGGCCGTCCGGGGTCCGCAGGACGGCCATGTCCGCCCGGACTCCCTCCAGCCCGACGAGCCGGTCCACCCACTCACCCTCGACCGTCGCCTCGCCCTCCAGCTCCAGGCCCAGTTCGACGAAGAACGCGAGGGCAGCGGCGAGATCCTCGACCACGACGCCGACGTGATCCATCCGGTGGACCGTCATGCCACGCAACGTAGGGGACCGAGGACCCTGACCGGGGCCGGGACGTCGCCGACCGGTCAGGGACGTCCTCGACCGAGGAGCGAGGACGTCCCCTGACCGTCGACCGTGGTCCACGGTCAGCCGCCGGCACCACCGGGCTCTTCACCTGGCGTGAGGAGGACGGGGTCCTTCTTCAGCGGCGGGTGATCTCCAGCGCGTCGGCCGGCACGGACTCCATGTCGGGGCCGGACAGCCGGGTCCGCTTGAGCTCCCAGAAGTCGGGCAGGTTGGCCAGCAGGACGGCGCCGTCGAAGGCCTTGCCGGCGTCCTCGCCGGTGGGCACCTTGCTGATGACCGGGCCGAAGAAGGCCACGCCGTCGATGTGCATCACCGGCGTGCCGACGTCGTCGCCGACCGGGTCCATGCCCTCGTGGTGGCTCTTCTCGAGGGCCTCGTCGTACTCGGTGGAGGTGGCCGCCTCGGCCAGCGACGCCGGCAGGCCGACCCGCTCCAGCGCGGGGGCGATCAGCTCGTCGAGCTCCAGGCCCTCGTGGTGGCGCAGCGTGCCCATGGCCGTGTAGAGGTCGCCGAGGACCTCGTCGCCGTGCTGCTGCGCCGCGGCGATCGCCACCCGGACCGGGCCGATCGCCTGCTCCATCATCTGCTGGTACTCCTCCGGCAGGTCCCGGCCGCGGTTGAGCACCGCCAGGGACATGACGTGCCAGCGCAGGTCGATGTCGCGGACCTTCGCCGCCTCGAGCACCCAGCGGCTGGTCAGCCACGCCCACGGGCACAGCGGGTCGAACCAGAAGTCCACGCGGGCCTTCACGGGCGCGCTCTGCACTGCCTCGGTCATGCGTTCCGCTCCTCGCGTCGTCCTGCCCGGCGACGGTGTGCCGGGTCTTGCCCTGCCGGTGCCAAGCCGGACCGGGGAGCCGTTGTTCCCGCGCTCGCCCGGGCGGGTCGGCGTCCCGGTCCAGGTCCGGGGGCGTGTCGGAGGGCCGTGGGAAGCTCCCCTGCGTGGCCGTACCCAACCTGACCCGCGATGACGCCGCCGCCCGCGCCCGACTGCTGGCGGTCGACAGCTACGACGTCCAGTTCGACCTGACCGACGGCGCCGGGCGCCCCGGCGAGCACACCTTCGGGTCGACGACGACGGTGCGGTTCACCTGCCGCGAGCCCGGCGCGGACACCTTCATCGACCTGGTCGCCGAGACCGTCCGCTCCGCCACGCTCAACGGCAAGCCGCTCGACGTCTCCAGCTACACCGAGGAGGGCGGCCTGCCGCTGCCCGGGCTGGCCGAGGACAACACGCTCGTCGTCGAGGCCGACTGCCGGTACTCGAACTCCGGCGAGGGGCTGCATCGCTTCGTCGACCCGGAGGACGGGCGGGTCTACCTCTACACCCACTTCGAGCCGGCCGAGGCCAAGCGGGTGTTCACCTGCTTCGACCAGCCCGACCTCAAGGCGCCCTACACGGTGCACGTCACCGCGCCGTTCGACTGGCAGGTCGTTTCCAACACCGGCGGCCGGACCGTCGAGGCCGGTCCCGGCGGATCCCAGCTGGTGCACTTCGCCCCGACGCAGCGGCTGTCGACCTACCTGCTCGCGCTGGTCGCCGGCCCCTACGCGAAGGTGACCGACTCCCACGAGGGCATCCCACTGGGGCTGTACTGCCGTGCCTCGCTGGCCCAGCACCTCGACCCCGAGGAGCTGTTCCGGGTCACCAAGCAGGGCTTCGACTTCTTCCACCGGATCTTCGACTACCCGTACCCGTTCGACAAGTACGACCAGCTGTTCGTGCCGGAGTTCAACGCCGGGGCGATGGAGAACGCCGGCGCGGTGACCTTCCTGGAGGACTACGTCTTCCGGTCCAAGGCCACCCGGGCCAAGTACGAGCGGCGCGCCGAGACGGTGCTGCACGAGCTGGCGCACATGTGGTTCGGCGACCTGGTGACCATGCGCTGGTGGGACGACCTGTGGCTCAACGAGTCCTTCGCCACCTACATCTCCACGCTGTGCCAGGCCGAGGCGACCGAGTACACGACCGCCTGGACGACGTTCGCCAACACCGAGAAGGCCTGGGCCTACGCGCAGGACCAGCTGCCCACGACGCACCCGATCGCCGCGGACATGGTCGACGTCGCGGCGGTCGAGGTGAATTTCGACGGCATCACCTACGCCAAGGGCGCCTCGGTGCTCAAGCAGCTGGTGGCCTACGTCGGCCGGGACGAGTTCCTGGCCGGCATCCGCTGCTACTTCCGGGAGCACGCGTTCGGCAACACCACGCTGGCCGACCTGCTCGACCCGCTGTCGGAGGCGACCGGCCGCGACCTGACCGAGTGGTCGCGGCAGTGGCTGGAGACCAGCCAGGTCAACACGCTGCGGCCGGTCCTCGACGTCGACGACGACGGCCGGTACTCCCGCGTCGCGATCCGGCAGACGGCGGTGCCCGAGCACCCGGTGCTGCGCCGGCACCGGCTGGCCGTGGGTCTGTACGACCGGGGTCCCGCGGGGCTGACCCGGCGCACGCGCGTCGAGCTGGACGTCGAGGGCGAGCTGACCGAGGTCCCCGAGCTCGCCGGCCACCCCGTGGCGGACCTGGTGCTCGTCAACGACGACGACCTGACCTACGCCAAGCTGCGGCTCGACGAACGGTCGCTCGCCATCCTGCAGGAGGCGATCGGCACCATCCCCGACCCGCTGCCGCGGGCGCTGTGCTGGTCGGCGGCCTGGGACATGACCCGGGACGCCGAGCTGCCGGCCCGCGACTGGGTGGCGCTGGTGCTGGCCGGGGTGGACGCCGAGAGCGAGATCAGCGTCGTGCAGTCGCTGCTGGCCCGGGTGCAGTCGGCGCTGGCCAACTACGCCGACCCGCGCTGGGCCGAGACCGGCTGGCGGGCCCTGGCCGACGAGGCGATGGCCGCCCTCGAGGCCGCCGAGCCGGGCAGCGACACCCAGCTGCAGTGGTCGCGCACCTTCGCCGGCGCCGCCCGCACCGAGGCGCACGCCGCCGTGCTGCGGGGCCTGCTCGACGGCTCGCGCGTCGTCGAGGGCCTGCCGGTCGACGCCGATGCGCGCTGGGCGTTCCTGCACGGGCTGGTCGCCATCGGCGCGGCCGGGGACACCGAGATCGCCGCCGAGGAGGAGCGCGACGCCACGGCGACCGGGCAGCGGCGGGCCGCGACCGCGCGGGCGCTGCGGCCGACGCCGGAGGCCAAGGAGGAGACCTGGACCCGGGCCCTCACCGACGACGGCATCCCGAACGCGGTGCACGAGGCGATGCTGCAGGGCTTCTGGCACCCGGCCCAGCGGGCGCTCACGGCCGGCTACGTCGACCGGTACTTCACCGACATCCGGCCGCTCTGGGACCGGCGCCCCGGCGAGATCGCCAAGAACGCGGTGCAGTACCTGTTCCCACCGGTGGTCGAGCTGCGCACGGTCCAGGCCGCCGACGCCTGGCTGGCCGGTGACGAGCACCCGGCGCCGCTGCGCCGGCTGGTCGCGGAGGGCCGCGACGGCATCGCGCGCTCACTGCGGGCCCGCGAGCGGGACGCCGCCGAGGAGAGCTGAGCGAGGACCGTCGAACGCCAGAGGCCCGAAACCCGATGGCTGCCGGGCCTCTGGTGTTCGACGAGGGGTCCTGAGGAGCGGGGGCCCGGAGGGTCCCCCGACGAAGGACGGGGGCGGCTCGACGACAGCCGGGGACGGCACCTGGTCGCGGTGTCGCCCGGCAGGGCGACGAGGTGCCTAGTGCGTGCGCAGCCCCCGGGGGTGGCCGGCCTGGTCGGACAGCTGGCGCAGCCCGTTGACGATGCCGCCCACCAGGTCGCCGGAGGCGAAGGCGTTGGTCATCGACAGCACGGCCAGCGCGCAGGCGCGGTCGGGCAGCCGGCGCGCCGCCGCAGCGCCGGTGACGACCTCGACGACCCGCTGACCGGGCGAGATGGCGAGCAGCACCGACTCCGGCAGGTCGTGCCCGGAGTGCTCGAAGAGCTCCTCGGCGCGGGCCCGGGTCTGCTGCCCGAGGTCACCGATGTAGAGGGTGAAGCGCAGCCCGGTCTCCCGGGAGGACATGGTCAGCGCCTCGTCGACGCGCAGCAGCTCGCGGTAGCTGAAGAGCGAGTCGGGCGCCTCGGCCTCGTCGGCGCGCGTCGCCATGGTGCCGGCGGACGTCGCGGTGTCGTGCGACGTCGCTTCGAGCACGCGGGTCATCTCTGGCCTCCGTGGGGGTTCTCGGGGGTGCTGCGGTGGGCGCTCACGCCGGTCACCAGGTGCCGCGCGCGCCGCCGAAGGGACGCGCCGCGGCCGCGGCGGAGGGCCCGGCGGTCAGGGCGCGGACACTGGTGGCGCCGTGCGAGTCGCCCCCGCCGTACGCGCCGGACTGACCGGGAGCGCCCGGGCCGTGCTGCTCGGGGTACATCGACGAGCCGAGCGCGGTCGTCCCGTCGCCCGGGACGCCGGCCGGGCCGTGCGCCTCGGTGGGGCCGTGGCCCCCGCCGCCCACCGGGTGCGGCTCGTACCAGACCGGCTCGTGCTGCCACGGCTGCCCCGGCTTGTAGCGCAGCCGCTTGGGCCGCCCGGGGACGAGGGTGAGCAGGGCCAGGACGGCCACCACGGCCAGCGGGGCGCCCGCGTAGACGAGGATGGTCTCGACGACGGTCACGCCGCTCAACCTACCGGCAGTCGCCTCCGCCCTCATGATCAGTCCCAGGACGGCGGGTGGCGGTGCGCCCAGGGCCGGGCGGCCTCCAGCTGGGCGGCCAGCGCGAGCAGCGTGACCTCGTCGGCCGGGCGCCCGACGAGCATCGTCCCGACGGGCAGCCCGTCGCCGGTCCAGTGCAGCGGCACGCTCACGGCGGGCTGGCCGGTCACGTTGAACACCGCGGTGAAGGCCGCGTAGCGCTCCTGCCGCGCGAAGTCCGCGGCACCGTCGCCGTCGGCGTCGAACCAGCCCAGCGGCCGCGGCGTCATCGTCGTGACCGGCGCCAGCAGCACGTCGAAGCGATCGGTCGCCGTGACGAAGCGGCGGGCGAACAGCCGCAGCGCGGTGAGGGCCTCCATCGCCTGCTGCGCCGACAGCGCCAGGCCGCGGGCGCGCAGCTCTCGGGTGAGCGGCCGCAGCTCGCCGACCCGCCCGGGCGGTACCGGCAGCAGCGTCCCGGACAGGCTCCACACCCGCTCGAAGGCGGTCAGCACGTCCGGGCCCAGCAGCCCGGGCGGCACGTCCTCGACCTCGTGGCCGAGCTCCTCGAGCAGCCGGGCGGCGTCGTCGAACGCCGTCCGGACCGCCGGCTCCAGCCCGGCGTCGGCCATGGGGGTCTCCAGGTACCGGCCGATCCGCAGCCGGCCGACCGGCCGGTCGGCGGCGCCGAGGAAGGTCTCGCCGGGCGGCAGCGGCGGCGCCCACGCCGGGTCGCCGGTCACCGGGCCGGCCATCGCGTCGAGCAGTGCCGCCGCGTCGCGCACGGTGCGGGCGAGCGGGCCGTTGGTGCCCAGCCCGGTGACGTCGCCGCCGAGGGGCGCGTTGCTCACCCGGCCCCGGCTGGGCTTGAGGCCGACCAGGCCGTTGATGCTGGCCGGGATGCGGATCGACCCGCCGCCGTCGCTGCCCTGCGCGACCGGCAGCATCCCGGCGGCCACGGCGACCGCCGCTCCCCCGCTGGAGCCACCGGCCAGCCGGGTGGGGTCCCACGGGCAGCGGGCCGGGCCGGCCAGCTCGTTGTCGGTGTAGCAGGGGAATCCGAACTCGGGGGTGTTGCTCTTGCCGATCGAGATCGTCCCGGCCTCGGCCAGCCGGGTCACGACGGCGTCGTCGACGGTGGGCACGTTGTCGGCGAGCACGGTGCTGCCGAACGTCGTCCGGACACCGGCGGTGTTGTTGAGGTCCTTGACCGCCGTCGGGACGCCGAGCAGCGGCGGCAGCTCGCCGCCCTCGCGCAGCCGGCGCTCGGCGCGGCGGGCCGCGGCGAGGGCACGCTCGGGGGTCACGGTGAGGAAGGCGCCCAGACCGGCGTCGAGAGCCTCGACCCGGCGCAGCGCGTGCGCGACGAGCTCGGTGGGGCTCACCTCCCGCGACCGGACGGCGGCCGCCTGCTCCAGCGCGGTGAGATCGTGCAACCGGGTCACGGCCGCGAACGCTAGCCGCCGCCCGGAACGCCCGGCCGTCCGTCCCGGACCTCCCGGACGCCGCCCCGGCCCCGTCCGGCCGGGTAGACAGGACCCGTGGACCTGACCCGCGCCGCCGCCGAGGCCCTCGACGCCGCCGACCCGGTCGCCGCCTTCCGGGCGCGGTTCGCCGGCGCCGGCGAGGACGGCCTGCTCTACCTGGACGGCAACTCGCTGGGGCGGATGCCGGTGGCGACGCCGGCCGCGCTCACCCGGGTTGTCGAGGAGGAGTGGGCGCGGGGCCTGGTGCGCTCGTGGTCGTCGTGGGTGGGTGCCGCGACGAGGGTCGGCGACCTGCTGGCCGAGGGCGTGCTCGGCGCGGGGCCGGGCGAGGTGCTGGTCGGCGACTCGACGACGGTCGACCTCTACAAGCTGCTGGTGGCCGCCGCCGACGCCCGGCCGGGCCGCGACGTGCTGGTGTGCTGCGCCGACGACTTCCCCACCGACCGCTACGTCGTCGCCGGGGTGGCGCAGGCGCGCGGGATGACGGTGCGGGAGGTGCCGGCCGACGTCGACGAGGGGCTGGACCACTCTGTGCTGGCCGCGGCCCTGGACGAGCGGGTCGCCGTCGTCGTCCTGTCGGCGGTCGCCTACCGCTCCGGGGCGCTGGCCGACGTCGCCGCCGTCACCCGGGCGGTGCGGGACGCCGGCGCGCTGGTGCTGTGGGACCTCTCGCACGCCGCCGGCGCGGTGCCGGTCGACCTGGCGGCCAACGGCGTCGACCTGGCCGTGGGGTGCACCTACAAGTACCTCAACGGCGGGCCGGGCGCGCCGGCGTTCCTCTACGTGCGGCGGGAGCTCCAGGAGCAGCTGCGGCAGCCGATCTGGGGCTGGTTCGGGCAGCGCGACCAGTTCGCGATGGGCCCGGTGTACGACCCGGTTCCCGGCATCGAGCGCTTCGCCGTCGGGACGCCGCCGGTGCTGGCGCTCGCCGCGGTGGAGGTGGGTGCCCGGCTGGTGGCCGAGGCCGGCGTCGACCGGCTGGCGGCCAAGGGCCGGGCGCTCGGCGAGCTCGTCGTCGCCCTCGCCGACGACTGGCTGGCGCCACACGGGGTGGCGCTGGCCTCGCCCCGCGACCCGGCCCGCCGCGGCGCGCACGTGACCCTCGCCTCCTCGGCCGCCTGGCAGCTCACCCAGGCGCTGGTCGACCGCGGCGTCGTCCCCGACTTCCGGACGCCGGACCGCGTGCGGCTCGGCCCGGCCCCGCTCTACACCCGCTTCGTCGACGTGTGGGACGCGATGGCGTGCATCCGCGAGGTGCTGGCGAGCGGGGTGCACGAGGGCTACCCCACCGAGCGCAGCCGGGTGACGTGAGCGGCCCCGTCCCGGGGCCCGCCCCGAGCTTGCGAGGGGTGGGGAGGACGGGGTCCTTTCTCAGGACTCGGCGAAGACCACGAGGTTCTCGGTCGAGGCCCGGCCGCCGCCGCGCTGGAAGCAGGTGATGAGCACCAGCCGCCCCGGCGAGGCCTCCCAGACCTCGGTGGCGCCGGGCAGCTCGCCCTTGGCGTACCGCTCGGTGCGCTCGACGGTGTAGTCGACCGTGCCCTGCGGGGTGCTGACCTCGATGACGTCGCCGGCCTCGAGGGTGGAGCCGCCGCCGTCGGACTGCATCAGCGGGTCGAACCCGTACTCGCCGGTTCCGGTCGAGTGGGCCGCCAGGTAGAGAGTGTTGTCGGCCTGCTCGGGGCTGCCGACCGGGTCGCCGTACGGGTCGAGCCAGTAGGCGGCGGTCAGCGTCGGCGGGTTGATCGTCCCGTTGCGGGGGGTGAGCGGCAGCACCGGCAGGTCCAGCTCCAGCCCGGGGACGACCACGTGCACGTCCGACGAGGGCGTGGGCAGTACGACCCCCTCGGGCGGCAGCGTGGGCTGCGCCTCCTCGACGTGCGGCGGCGCCGCGGTGGCCGCGGCCACCGGGTCGGGGGACCCGGCGGCCGCGGCCGGCTGCTCGCCGTCGGCCAGGCCGACGGCGAGCACCGTGCCTCCGGCGCAGCCGAGGGCGAGGACCGCCGCGACCGCGGCGGTGCGCCGACTCGGTCGGGTCAGGCGCACGTGCCGCCCTCGGCCGCCGGACGACGACGGGTGCGGGCGACGGCGACACCACCCACGCCGGCGAGGGCGAGCATCCCCGCACCGACGGCGATCGCCACGGAGCCGGTGGAGCCGGTCTCGACGGCCTCGACACCGGTGTTCGAGCGCAGACCGGCGTTGACGACGGCCTGGGGCGCCGGGGCCACGGTCGCCGTCGCGGGCGGCGCGGCGGCCGGGGCAGCGACGGTCAGCTCGGCGACCACGATGGAGAGGCCCGACCCGACCGGCTGGCCCAGGACGAGGGCGTAGGAGCCGGCGGTCAGCTCGGCGGGCAGGGCGACCGTCGCCGTAGAACCGCTCACCTGGACGTCGAGCACCACGGGAGCGGCGGCGGGATCGGCGGTGCTTTGCAGCGCCACCTCGACACCGGTCAGGTCGGTGAGGCCGAGGTCCCGCAGGGCCGAGTCGGCGGTCAGGTCGAGGCCGAAGATCGTGCCGGCGGTCACCGCGATCGGGCATGGCGTGGCCGAGCTCAGCGCACAGGGCACCTGCGCGATCGCCACCAGCTCGGGATAGAGGGTGGTGGCGGTCGGGGCCGGGGCGCTGAGGTCCAGCTCGTACTCGAGCAGCGGGTCGACGGTGAACTCCGGCCCGAGGACGATGCTGTCGGGCTCGACGGGGGCGATGCGGAGGGTGGCCAGCGGCCCGTTCACAGTGTCATTGGCGGGCAGGACCATCTCCAGGTCGTTGCCGTTGACCACGGTGACGACCAGCGGGTCGGTCGCACTCGGATCCGTGGAATAGGTCTTGTCCGGGAGGCTGTCGGGGTCGGCACCGTCGGGGAACTCGAGCTCGACCACGGCGTTGATGGGGTCGAACTCGTCGGCGAGGTCCACGGTCAGCGTCTCCCCGTACTGGACCACCACCGGTGCGGCGGCACCCGTGGGGCCGGTCATGGGGTCCATGGGGTCCCCGCCGAAGTTCTCGACCGGGTAATTGAGCAGCACCACCTCGGTCGGCGCGAGCGAGATGATGACGTTCTCCGCCGCGAGGGCGGCGGGGGCGATCCCGACGAGCAGCACGGCGGAGCCGATGCCGGCGAGGCCGAGGCGCTGCAGCGGCCGGCGAGACGGGGTGGGGCTGGACATGGAGGACACCTTCCGGCGACCGCAGCGCCCCAGCGGCGCTGGCAGCCGCGAACGTAACGTGACGACTCAGTTCCGTTGTGCGCTGGACACGTGCGGTGAGCCCTGTGTGGCGGGACGTGACCGAGGTGTGACCTAAGACGGCTGATCCGTCGTCAGCTCCTGATGGACGACCGGGGCGCGCCTGCCGGCTCTGGCGTCAGGTCTTGCCGCCCGCGTGCGTCGCACGGAGTCGAATGTCGCCAGTCTCCAGCTCCGCCGACTCACGCGTCCGAGGTCGGCGGCTCGCGCCGGGCGCGCACGACAACGGTGCCCACGCCCGCGAGCACCAGCAGCCCGGCACCCGTGGCCACCGCGCCCGTCCGGGCGGCGCCGGCCTCGGTGTCCTCGACGCCGGTGTTCGAGAGCAGGCCCGCATTGACCACCGCGGGGGCGGCCGGCGTCGGCGCCGCGGCCGGGGGGACGGCCGGCGCGGCCAGCACCTGCAGCTCCACCGTCGCGATGGTGACGGGGCCGCCGGACGTGGCGTCTCCCAGCAGCAGCGAGAGGTGGTGGCGCCCGGCCCCGAGCCCGGCGGGGAGGGTCACCGTGGCGTCCCAGGGGCCGGCCGGGGCGTACCGGGCGGGGTCGCCGCTGAGCGGGAGCGGCCCGTCGGAGGCGCCGGTGAGGTCCGCGAGGGTCACCTCGGCGTCCTGCAGGGTGCCGTGGCCCAGGGTCCGCAGCTCCGAGACCGGCGGCGCCGTGACGCGGAAGGGGACGCCGGCCGGAACCGTCGTCCCCGCGCAGCCGACGGCCGCGGTGGGGTCGCAGGGCTGGTGGGCCACGACCGTCACCTGCGGCCGGAGCCCGACGGTGGCCGGGGCAGCGGGGTCCAGTTCCAGGAAGTAGGTGTCGGGGTGGACCGGGAAGCCCTCTGCAGACGCGATCCCGGAGAGCAGCAGCGCGCCGATCGGCCCGTTGGCCGGGTCGACCGGCGGGAGCGCGACGGTGAACCGCCCGGCGGCGACGCGGCCGACCAGCAGCCCGTCGGGCCCGGGCGTGTCCGTGGACAGCACGCGCGTCGGCGACCCGCCGACCTCGGGGCCGAGCTCCAGGCGCGCGCCCAGCGTCGGAGCGTCCAGCCCGTCCGGGAGCTGCAGCTCGACGGTGCCGCCCCAGGCGACCGGGACCGCGCCGGGGACCTCGGCCGGGTCGGCCGCTGTTCCGAAGTTCTCGGCCGCCTCGAGGACGATGGCGACGTCCGTCGGGTCCAGTACCACCGTCGCGGGCCCCTCGGCCCCGGCCGTCCCGGCACCGAGGGCGGTGGCGGCGAGCACGGTCAGGCCGAGCACGCCGGTGCGTGCGGTGAGCCGCCGGCGGGCGGGGACGAGCGGGGTCATCGGGGCGCCTCTCCGGTCCGGGCGCGCCGGCCGCGCCGTCCGGGGCAACCTAGGGTGACGGCAACGTCGCGTTGCCGTGCGACACGCCCCGCGGGCTCAGCCGGGGTCCGGAGCGCCGATCGGGTTCCCCTCGGGCCACGCTCCTCCCGCCACCACCGCGCGGCGCACCGGCCCCAGCAGCTGCGCCAGCCGGTCGCAGCGGGCGTCACCGAGCGCCCGCCACGGGCCGAGTGCCAGCCGGTCGGTGTCGGACTCGACCGCGGCGACGATTGCCGCGCCCTCCGCGGTCAGCTCCCCGCCGGCCAGCCAGCCGCGGCCGGCCAGCTCGTCGACGGCGGCGTCCCACGCGACGTCGTCCCAGCCGCGGGCGCGCAGCAGCCACTCCCGCGCCGTCCGGCCGGCCGCGGCGGCCAGCACGTGGGCGCCGGCTCCGGAGATGCCCCGCTGCAGGAGCGCCGCGTTGTGCCCGTCGCCGCGGTACTCGCGCAGCGTGGTGAGCGACTGCCAGACCGCCAGGTGCGGCTCGGGGGGCACCGGCTGCCCGGCGTTGGCGGCCGCCAGCGGGCGGCCGGGGAGCTCGACCGCCGCGGCGGCGACGGCGAGCAGCCCGGCGGTCTCAGCCGCGGCCGCCGAGCCGGGCCACTCCTCCCCCAGCACCCGGCGCACGGCGGCGTCCACCCCGGCCAGCCGCGCGGCGAGCGCCGCGGCCGGGTCGACCACCTGCCACACGCCGGGCACCCGGCGGGCCACGAACTCCGGCGCGAAGTTGTAGAAGGTCGCGGTCACGACCTCGGCACCGACCGGTCCCAGCGGCGCGGCGCGCATGGCGAAGTAGCCGTTCCAGAAGCCGCGCAGCCCGGTCGCCTCGGCCGCCGACCGGCACTCGTCGGCGAAGTAGGTGAGCGCGTGGTACGGCTCCCCCAGCGCCCACAACCGCCGCGCCGTTGCTGGTGACGTCATGGGTGCGGCCCCACTGCAGGGGCCCGCCGCGAGCCTCGACCGGCCCCCCTGCAGGGTCCCGTCGCGAGCCTGCGAGTGGCGGGGGGCAGGGGGGTCCTTCGAGGGGGGCAGTGGGGTCCTTCCATCAGGCCGACACGCTCTCCGGCATGCCGAGCCACTCCCGCCAGCGCGGGTCGACGCTGCGGGCACCGAGGAGCCGCCAAGCCGCGCCGCTCGGGGTCCGCGGCGGGTGCGGCAGCTTCCAGCCGAGCTCGGCCAGCGACCGGTCGGCCTTGGTGTGGTTGCACCGCCGGCAGGCCGCGACGACGTTGTCCCAGGTGTGCGTGCCCCCGCGGCTGCGCGGGACGACGTGGTCGATGCTCGTGGCTGACCCACCGCAGTAGACGCAGGTCGAGGCGTCGCGGTGGAACACCGCCCGCCGCGACAGCGGCACCTGCGCCGGGTAGGGCACCCGGACGTAGCGGGTCAGGCGCGCCACCACCGGAACGGGCAGGACCACGGTCTCGGCGTGCACCTCCTCGGGCGCACTGTGCACCGAGACCGCCTTCTCGGCGAGCACGAGCACGATGGCGCGGCGGCTGGAGACCACGCACAGCGGCTCGTAGGTGGCGTTGAGCAGCAGCGTCGCGGCGGCGGTGGACCGCGCCGGGACAGGCGTCATCGGGTGGGAGTGGTGGTCGCGCCGCGGACCTGGATGGCCTGCGGACGACCCGGACGCGGTACGCGGCACGGGGCACCTCCGGCGCCCGGGGCCGCGCGCCGGGTGCAGTGCGACCCGTGGGCGACCCCATTCTGACCTGCGGACCCGCTCCAGCGCTCCCGGGATGCCTCCGGCGGGCCCGGGGGCCTCCCCGGCCGTCACTACCGTGGGCCGGGTGCGCTACCCCCACGCCGAGCGGCTTGACCTGGTCGAGCAGCTCCACGGACACGCCGTCGCCGACCCTTACCGCTGGCTCGAGGACCCCGCCGACCCGCGGACGGCGTCCTGGACCGCCGCCCAGGACGAGCTGACCGCCGGGGCGCTGGCCGCCCTGCCGCTGCGCGACCGCTTCGCCGCGCGGCTGGCCGAGCTGGTGCACGCCGGCGCCGTCGGCGTCCCGGTGTGGCGGGCCGGCCGGGCCTTCTCCACCCGGCGCGACCCCGGCCAGGAGCACGCGGTGCTGCGGGTGCGCGAGCCCGACGGCAGCGAGCGGGTGCTCGTCGACCCGATGGCGGTCGACCCCACGGGCACCACCACCCTTGACGCCTGGTCGCCGTCCTGGGAGGGCGACCGGCTGGCCTACCAGCTCTCCACCGGCGGCGACGAGGAGTCGCGGCTGTACGTGCTCGACGTGGCGACCGGCGAGCAGCTCGACGGGCCGATCGACCGCTGCCGCTACTCCCCCGTGGCCTGGCTGCCCGGCGGCGAGGAGCTCTTTTACGTCCGCCGCCTGGCCCCCGGGCTGGTCCCCGCCGGCGAGGAGCAGTTCCACCGGCGGGTCTGGCGCCACCGGGTGGGCGCCGACGCCGACGGCGACGCCCTCGTGCACGGCGAGGGCAGCGACCCGTCGACCTACTTCGGCGCCCGCACCAGCCACGACGGCCGCTGGCTGGTCGTCTCCGCCTCGGTGGGGACCGCGCCGCGGGACGACGTCTGGCTGGCCGACCTCGCCGGGGACGGCAGCCTGCGCGAGCTGCAGGTCGGCGTCGACGCGCAGACCGCGGCGTGGGTGGCCCGCGACGGGCGGCTGTGGCTGATGAGCGACCGCGGCACGCCGCGCTGGCGGCTGGCCGTCGCCGACCCCGCGGACCCGGCCACCTGGGCGCCGGGGTCGTGGCGCGACGTCGTACCGCAGCAGGAGGGCGGCGTGCTGACCGACGTCGCCCTCGTCGACGGTCCGGACGGCGGGCTGCAGGTGCTGGCCGTGCATTCCGTGGACGCCACCGACCGGCTCTCGGTGTGGGCCGCCGACGGGTCCGGCCGGCGCGCCGAGGTCAGCGGCCTGCGCGCCGGCAGCGTGTCGGGCGTGAGCGCGCCCCCGGAGGGCGGCGGCACCGCCTGGGTCGGCTTCACCGACCACTCGACCCCGCCGTCGGTGCTGCGGTGGGACGCCACCGACCCGGCGCGGCTGGGGACCTGGGAGCAGGCGCCGGTGGCCGGCGAGGTACCTACGGTGGAGGTCGTGGAGACGCACGCAACCTCCGCGGACGGGACGCCGGTGCACCTGTTCGTCGTCTCGCGGGCCGGCGCCCCGGACACCCCGCGGCCCACCGTGCTGTACGGCTACGGCGGCTTCGACGTCGCCCTCACCCCCGGGTACTCGGCGCAGGCCCTGGCCTGGGTCGAGGCCGGCGGCGTGTGGGCGGTGGCCAACCTGCGCGGCGGCTCCGAGCACGGCGAGGAGTGGCACCGCGCCGGCATGCGGGAGCGCAAGCAGAACGTCTTCGACGACTTCGCCGCCGCGGGCGAGCACCTGGTCGCCGAGGGCTGGACGACGCCCGCGCAGCTGGCGGTGATGGGCGGGTCGAACGGCGGCCTGCTGGTCGGCGCGACGCTGACCCAGCGCCCGGATCTCGCGGCGGCCGTCGTCTGCAGCGCGCCGCTGCTGGACATGGTCCGCTACGAGCGCTTCGGCCTGGGCCGCACCTGGAACGACGAGTACGGCACCGCCGAGGACCCGACCGAGCTCGGCTGGCTGCTGGGGTACTCGCCCTACCACCGGGTGGTGGAGGGGACGGCCTACCCGGCGGTGCTGTTCACGACCTTCGAGTCCGACACCCGCGTCGACCCGCTGCACGCCCGCAAGCTCGCCGCGGCGCTGCAGCACGCCACGTCGTCCGACGCGCCGGTCCTGCTGCGCCGCGAGACGTCGGTCGGCCACGGCGCCCGGGCGGTCAGCCGGACCGTGGGGCTGGCCGCGGACCAGTTGGCCTTCCTCGCCGCGCACACCGGCCTGGGCGGCTGACCCGGACCGTGCGCCGCGCCACGCGCGAGAACCCTGTGTTGCTCTGCCAGCACCTGAGAGTATCGCCGTGATGAGCGCTTCACCGTCCGTGATCACTGCCGCCGACACCGGGTCCGACCCCATGCCCGACTGCGCCGACTACTGGCTCTGCCAGCAGGTCTACGAGTGGTCGGGTGCCGAGTGGCTCGCGGAGAACGCCCAGGCGCTGATCGCCACACCGGCGCGGATCCTGCTGATCGTCGTCATCGCCGTCGTGGTGCGGTACCTGGCGCACCGGGCGATCCGCCGGCTGACCGACTCGACCACCATCGGCCCGCTGCCCTCGATCCTGCGGGCCCGGCGGCTGCGCGCCACCGCCCTGGGGGACGGCGCCGAGCAGGTGACCGCCCGGCGCACCCAGCGGGCCGAGGCCATCGGGTCGGTGCTGCGCAGCTGCGCCTCGATCGTGGTGCTCGCCATCGCGGTGGTGCTGGTGCTCGGCGAGCTCGGCATCAACCTCGCGCCCATCCTGGCCAGCGCCGGGGTGGTCGGTGTGGCGCTCGGGTTCGGCGCGCAGAACCTGGTCAAGGACTTCATCGCCGGGATCGGGATCATCCTCGAGGACCAGTACGGCGTCGGTGACGTCGTCGACCTCGGCGAGGCGAGCGGCACCGTCGAGGCCGTCGGCCTGCGGATCACCCGGCTGCGCGACGTCAACGGCGTCGTCTGGTACGCCCGCAACGGCGAGATCCTGCGGGTCGGCAACAAGAGCCAGGGCTACGCCCAGGTCGTCATCGACATGCCGGTCGCCCACGACACCGACCTGGAGCGCTGCCGGACGGTCATGCAGCAGGTCGCCGACGCGATGTACGCGCAAGCCGAGTGGGCCGCGGTGCTGCTGTCCGAGCCGGAGTCCCTCGGCGTCGAGTCGATCGCCGCCGAGGGCGTCGTCATGCGCCTGCAGGTCCGCACCACCAACGCCGACCAGTGGCGGGTCGGCCGCGAGCTGCGGCTGCGGCTCAAGGAGCGCTTCGTCGCCGAGGACATCCGCACGCCCCTGCCGCTGCTGTCCGCGGCCGGCGCCCCGGCGGGAGCCCCCTGAGCGGCAGCGCGCCGGCCGGTGGGCGGCCGGCCGGCGCGACCGACCGTCCCTCGACCTTCCGCGGGCTCTTCGCCGTCCGGGAGTTCCGGCCGCTGTTCGGCACCTACCTGCTGTCGACCATCGGTGACGAGCTGGCCCGCGTCGCGCTGACCGTGCTCGTCTACCAGCGCACCGACTCGCCGCTGCTCTCGGCGATCACGTTCGCGATCAGCTACCTGCCGTGGCTGCTGGGCGGGCCGCTGCTGTCGACCGTGGCCGACCGGTTCCCCCGGCACCGCGTGCTCATCACCGCCGACGCGGCGCGCGCCCTGCTGGTCGCCGGGATGGCCGTCCCCGGGACGCCGCTGCCGGTGCTGCTGGGCCTGCTCCTGGTCGTCGCGGTGTGCGGGCCGCCCTTCGAGTCCGCCCGCTCGGCGCTCATGGCCGACGTCCTCGACGGCGACCGGTACGCGCTGGCTACGTCCCTGACCAACGTCGGGTCGCAGCTGGCCCAGGTGCTCGGGTACGTCCTGGGGGGCACGCTGGTGGCGGTCCTGGACCCGTCGGCCGCGCTGCTGCTCGACGCGGCCACCTTCGCCGTCTCCGCCGTGTGGCTCTGGGCGCGGCTGCAGCGCCGACCGGCGCCGGACGACGGCGGCGACGCCGAGGGGCCGCGGTCGATGTGGCGGGACGCCGGGGAGGGGCTGCGCCTGATCGGCCGGACGCCGCGGCTGCTGGCCATCATCGCCGTCACGTGGGTGGGGTCGCTGTTCGCCAACGCGCCCGAGGGCATCGCCGCGCCCCTGGTGGACCAGCTGGGTCACGGCGCGGCGCAGGTCGGCGTCCTGCTCGCCGCCAACCCGGCAGGGGTCACCATCGGCGGGCTGCTCGTCGCCCGCGCCCTCACCCAGGAGCGCCGGGAGCGCCTCGTGCCACCGCTCGTCGGGCTGTCGCTGGCGCCGATCCTGCTGGCCGGCCTCGTCACCGTCTGGGGCGCCCCGGGCACCGGCGCCTACGCCGCCGTCGTCGCCCTCCTGTTCCTCGCCGGGCTCGGCGGGGCCTGGACCATCCCGCTCAACGTCGCCTTCGTGCAGGCGGTGCCGTCGGCCTACCGCGGGCGCGCCTTCGGCGTCGCGGTCAGCGGGCTCTACGGCGTCCAGGGCATCGGCGTGCTCGGCGCCGGCGCCGCCACCGAGGGGCTCGCGCCCGGCGGCGTGGTCGCGTTGATCGGCGGGCTCGGGCTGGTGGCCGTCGTCCCGCCCCTGCTGGGTTACGTGCGTACCCAGGGTCACGTGGCAGCGGCCCCGCCCGCCGGGGGACGATCGAGGGCATGAGCCGATCCCTGCCGTCGGCGCGGACCTTCTACGAGGAGGTCGGCGGCGCCCCCACCTTCCGTCGGCTCGTGGCCCGTTTCTACGCGGGGGTGCGGGCCGACCCGGTGCTCGCGCCGCTGTACCCGCAGGACGACTGGGAGGGCGCCGAGGCCCGGCTGCGCGGCTTCCTCGAGCAGTACTGGGGCGGTCCGACCACCTACTCGGAGCAGCGCGGCCACCCCCGGCTGCGCATGCGCCACGCGCCGTTCGCCATCGGCGCCGCCGAGCGCGACGCCTGGCTGCGCCACATGCGCGACGCCGTGGACTCCCTGGAGCTGACCCCCGAGCAGGACGCGACGCTGTGGGGCTACATGGAGATGGCCGCGCGCAGCATGCAGAACCGCTGGCCCGACGACGCGCCCGGCGCCCTCTCCACCGTCCGATAGAGAACCCCGTCCTCCGCACGCCTCGTGGGAGGACCCCCTGCCCCCACCGTGGAAGGACCCCTCTCCACTCCTCGCACGCTCGCAGCGGGACCCGGACGGGGCCACGGGCGGGACCCCGCAGGGGGCCGGCGAGCCGCGGGACGGGGCCACCCGCACGTACGACACCCGAGGAGACCGGTGAGCCCGGTAGAAGGACCCCCTGCCCCCCTTGAAGGACCCCCCTGCCCCCCGCCACTCGCAGGCTCGCGGCGGGACCCTGCAGGGGGGCCGGTCGAGGCTCGCGGCGGGCCCCTGCAGGGGGCCGCCGGCCCGTTCCGCCGCACCGACGTCGACTGGTGGCGCGACGCGGTGTTCTACCAGGTCTACATCCGCAGCTTCGCCGACGGGAACGGCGACGGCGTGGGCGACCTGGCCGGCATCCGCGCCCGCCTGCCGCACCTGTCCGCGCTGGGTGTCGACGCGCTGTGGATCACGCCGTTCTACCCCTCCCCCATGGCCGACCACGGCTACGACGTCGCCGACCCGCGCGACGTCGAGCCGGTCTTCGGCGACCTCGCCAAGTTCGACGCGCTGCTGGCCGAGGCCCACGCGCTCGGCATCCGGGTGACCGTCGACCTAGTGCCCAACCACAGCTCGCACCGGCACGAGTGGTTCGAGGCGGCGCTGGCGGCCGGGCCGGGCTCGCCCGAGCGGGCGCGCTACCTGTTCCGCGACGGCCGCGGCCCGGACGGCGCGGAGCCGCCGAACAACTGGCCCTCGGTGTTCGGCGGCCCGGCGTGGACCCGGGTGCCCGACGGCCAGTGGTACCTGCACATCTTCGCGCCCGAGCAGCCCGACCTGGACTTCACCGACCCCGAGGTGCTCGCCGACCTCGAGACCACGATGCGGTTTTGGCTGGACCGCGGCGTCGACGGCTTCCGCATCGACGTCGCCCACGGCATGGCCAAGCCCGAGGGGCTGCCGGACATGCTGCCGATGGAGGACACCGGCCTGCTCGACGACCACGGGCCCGGAGACCACCGGTTCGACGACGACGGCGTGCACGACGTGCACCGCCGCGTCCGCCGGGTCCTCGACGAGTACCCGGGCACCATGGCCGTCGGTGAGGTCTGGGTGTCCGACGACGACCGGCTGGCGCGGTACCTGCGCCCCGACGAGCTGCAGCTGGCGTTCAACTTCAGGCTGCTGACCGCCGACTGGGACGTCGACGAGCTGCGCGACGCCGTCGTCCACTCGCTGGCCACCGTGGCCGGGACGCCGGCGCCGGCCTGCTGGGTGCTGTCCAACCACGACCGCCCCCGGCACGTCACCCGGTACGGCGGTGGTGAGGTCGGCACCCGGCGGGCGCGGGCGGCGGCGCTGCTCCAGCTGGCCCTGCCCGGTGCGGCCTACCTCTACAACGGCGACGAGCTGGGCATGCCCGACGTCGACCTGCCCGACGAGGTGCTGCAGGACCCGATCTGGGAGCGCTCCGGGCACACCGAGCGCGGCCGGGACGCCTGCCGCATCCCGGTGCCGTGGTCGGGCACCGAGCCCCCGTACGGCTTCTCCTCGGGCGCGCAGACCTGGCTGCCGATGCCCGCGGGCTGGGAGCCGCTGACCGCCGCGGCGCAGGAGGAGGAGGCCGGTTCGGTGCTGTCGCTGTACCGAACCGCGCTCGCGCTGCGCCGGACCTCGCCTGCCTTCACCGGCGAGGCCCTCCGGTGGGTACCGGCACCCGACGGTTGCCTCGCGTTCCGCCGTCCCGGCGGCCTGGTGTGCCTGGTGAACCTCTCCGGCGCGCCGGTGCCGCTGCCCGAAGGCCGCGTGCTGCTGGCCAGCGCCGACACCACCGGCGGCGTGGTGCCGGACGACGCGGCGGTGTGGCTGCACCCTTGAGAGAGGACCTCCCTGCCCCGTCGCTCGCGGTCCCGGGGGCGGGGCCGCGGGGTCGCCGTCCCCGAGAGGCGCCGACGCCCGAGGCGGGTAGCATCGACCCGGTGACACAGCGTCGCGGGGGACGCTGACGGCTCGTTCTCCGCCCCGGGGTCGGGGCTCTGCTCGGGGGAGGCCCGCCCGCCCATGGCGCTGCTGCAGGTCGAGGGACTCCGGAAGTCCTTCGGGGCCCGGCGCGTCCTGCGCGACGTCACCTTCGGCGTCGCCGAGGGCGAGATCGTCGGGCTCGTGGGCAGCAACGGCGCGGGTAAGTCGACCCTCGGCGACATCGTCGCCGGCATCACCCCGGCCGACGCGGGCGTGATGACGCTGCAGGGCCACCCGTACGCGCCGCTGTCGGCGGGCGACGCCCGCCACCTCGGGGTCGGGGTGGTCGAGCAGCTCGTCCGGATCGACCCCGAGCTGACCGTCGCGCAGGCGGTCTTAAGCGGGACGCCGCAGGCCGGCCGCCCGCAGGCCGAGCTGCGCGAGCCGGCGCAGGTGCTGCTCGCCGAGGTGACCCTCGACGTCGACCCGGACACCCTCGTCGGGGAGTTGCCGCACTTCGTCTACGGCCTGGTGGAGACCGCGCGCGTGCTCGCCGAGGACACCCGGCTCGTCGTCCTCGACGAGGTGTCGGCGGCGCTGCTGCCCGTGGAGGTGACCCGGCTGCACGCCGTTGCCGGCCGGCTGAGCCGGCAGGGCCGCGGCGTCCTCTACATCAGCCACCGGCTGCCCGAGATGCTCGAGCTGGTCGACCGCGTGCTGGTGCTGCGCGACGGCGTGATCGCCCTGGACAGCCCGGCGGCGGCCCTGGACCCGGTCCGGCTGGCGGCGGAGACCGTGGGCGAGCCGTCGCTGCCGGAGCCCCGGGTGGCCACCGCGCCGGTGCGGTCCGGGCGGGACGCCCCCCCGGCGCGGGCCTCGACGTGGCCGGTCCCCGCCGGGGAGGACGTCGCCCTGCGGGTCCGCAACCTGCGGGTGCCCGGCCGGGTCGAGGGCGTCGACCTGCTGCTGCGGCAGGGCGAGGTGGTCGGGCTGACCGGGCACCGCTCCTCCGGTGTCCAGGAGATCGCCGGCGCCCTGACCGGTGAGCTGCCCGCACTCAGCGACGAGCTGGTGCTCCACGGCGAGCCGCGGTCGCTGGGTACAACGGCGGACGAGGCGGCGCTGCGGCTGCCCGCGTACCGCCCCGACGACGACGCCTACGGGGTCGACCCCGGCGAGACGATCGCCCGGACGCTCACCCAAGAGCCGTGGGGCGCACTGACCGACATCCGCAGCGAGATCGCCAGCCTGCGGGGCGTGATCAAGACCGTGCACCGGCTCGACGTCCAGACGCTGAGCATCCGCACCTCCTTCGGCGCCCTGTCCGGCGGCGACCAGCACAAGCTCGCGCTGGCCCGCTGGATGGCCTCGGCGGAGGACGTCGTCGTGCTGCACGAGCCCACCCGCGGGCTGGACGTCCGGGCCCGCCGGCAGGTGCGCCAGCTTCTCGACGAGGTGACGGCGGACGGCACGGCGGTCGTCGTGGTGTCGGTGGACCCCGACGAGCTGGCCGAGTGCTGCGACCGCGTGGGCATCGTGGCCGGCGGCCGCGTGGCCCGCTGGATCGACACCCGCGAGCTGTCCGTGGACGCGGTGCGCGACCGCATCGTCGAGGCCGCCACCGCGGCCTGAGGGAGCACCTCACCGAGCGGCACCGCGCCCGGTGAGGTGCTCGAACGGCTCCGCGTCAGGGGCCCCGGTCCCGCCGCTGGCCCCGTCCAGAGGCTCGTCCCGAGCCCCGACGGCCCCCTTGCAGGGTCCCGTCGCGAGCCTGCGAGTGGCGGGGGGCAAGGGGGTCCTTCAAGAGGAGGACGGGGCCTTACACGGTGGGGGCAGGGGGTCCTTCTCCGAGGGATGGGGACGCGGGGTCCTTCCTCAGACGGCGACGGTGGCCGCGACGGCCCGGAGCTTGTGCCGCGCCAGCGCCAGGTTGGCGGTGACGCGGTTGAGCACCAGGTAGATGAACAGGCCCGCGTTGCCCTGGCCCTTGAGCACGTTGATCAGGTGGTACTGGTTCTGCAGCGTGATGAGGATGTCCTCGACCTCGTCCTTCAGCTCGAGGTCCTGGATGGTGCGCAGCTTCGCGCGGACCACGTTCGAGTTCCCGGCGGCCGCGACGTTGAGGTCGAACCCGGGGGTGCCGCCGGCCGCGAGGGCCATGCCGCTGTCGATGTCGACGATCGCGGCGCCGTTGGCGCCCTCGATCGCGAGCAGGTCGGCGATGACGTTGTCCAGCTGTGCCACGGAGGGGACTCCTGTCGTCTCGAGGGGAAGACGCAGCGGGGTGCTGCGGTCCGGGTCGGGCTGCGACCCGGATCGACCGGACGGACCGGACGCCTGGGGGTGCGCGGGGTCCCCGGGCGGCGGTGGAGCTGCCCGGGCGCGCGTCGCACCGGCCGGAGCGCGGTGCGTAGCCGTCCCGTCGTCGGCGGGAGGCACCGCGGGTGGTGCCGTCCGGGCTGGCCGGTCCCCCGTGTCGGGCTCCCGGTCCTGCGGACGCTTCGCGGGTATCTCGCGGGCAGCGGGGCGTCCCCACGACCACAGCGACGCCCACCACCCGGTTGCCATGCCTCTGTTCCGCCTTCGCCGAGGGGCTCAGGGACCCCAGGGAACACGCCCCCGGCAGGCCCGGCAAACCGGCGGACGTCTCTGCAGGTGAGCGCGTCGCCACCGACGGCCACCGGTCGTCGACGGTCCCGGGGACGCGGCCCCGCCCACCCGGCCGCTCGATGGCACGTCCGTCCTCGGGTACCTTCCGCCGGGAGCTGCGTGGGAGTTACCCGCGTCCCGGGAGGAGAGCGCCGTGAAGACCAGGGACCTCGCCTACATCGCGCTGTTCGCGGCGGTCATCGCCGTGCTGGGGACGATCCCGGCCATCCCCGTCGGCCCGGTGCCGATCACCGCCCAGACGCTCGGCGTGATGCTGGCCGGCGCCGTCCTGGGGGCCCGCCGCGGCTTCCTCGCCGTCCTGCTCTTCCTCGTCCTGGTGGCGGTCGGCCTACCACTGCTGTCCGGCGGCCGCGGCGGCCTGGCACCCTTCGTCGGCACGTCGGCCGGTTACCTCTACAGCTGGCCGGTCGCCGCCTTCGTCATCGGCTGGCTGACCGAGCGCTCCTGGGACCGCTACAACGTCCTGCGCGGCACCCTGGTCAACGTCGTGGGCGGCATCGTCGTCATCTACGCCGTCGGCGTGCCGGTACTCAAGGCCGTCGCCGGGCTGACGTGGGGTCAGGCGCTGACCGGCGGCGCGCTCCCGTTCATCCCGGGTGACCTGTTCAAGGCCTTCGCCGCAGCGGCCATCGCCGACGTCGTGCGGCGCAGCTACCCGGTCATCGAGCGTCCCCGCCGGACCGCCACCACCCGGTGAGGTTCCGCCGTTCCCCTGCCGCGACCGCGGACACCGACGTCGCCGAACCCGGCCGCGGCATCGAACTCCGTGGGGTCGGGCACCGGTACGGCGACCGGGTGGTGCTCGAGGGCATCGACCTGCAGCTGACCGAGCCCCGCGTCGGCGTCATCGGCGCCAACGGTTCGGGCAAGAGCACCTTCGCCCGGCTGCTCAACGGCCTGGTCCTGCCCACCCAGGGGCAGGTGCTGGTCGACGGGCTGGACACGCGCACGCAGGTGCGCGCGGTGCGCCGCCGCGTCGGCTTCGTCTTCCAGGACCCGGACGCGCAGATCGTGCACCCGACGGTCGCCGAGGACGTCGCCTACGGGCTGGAGAACCAGGGCGTGCCCCCGGACGAGCGGGCCGCCCGGGTCGCCGAGGCACTGGAGCGCTACGGCCTGGCCGGGCACGCCGACCACCCGGCCCACCTGCTCTCCGGCGGCCAGAAGCAGCTGCTCGCCATCGCCGGCGTGCTGGTCATGCAGCCGGCCCGCGTCGTCTTCGACGAGCCGACGACGCTGCTGGACCTGGTGAACGCCCGCCGCGTCGCCGAGCTGATCGCCGGCCTTGAGCAGCAGGTGGTCGTGGTGACCCACCACCTCGACCTGCTCGACGGCTTCGACCGGGTGCTGGTGGTGGACGGCGGCCGGGTCGTCGAGGACGCTCCCCCCGGCCCGGCCGTGGCCGCCTACCGCACCCTCGCGGAGCGCCGGTGACCCTCGCGCTGTACGTGCCGGTCGCCAGCCCCGTGCACCGGTTGCCGGCCGGGGTCAAGCTGCTGTGCCTGGCCGCGCTCGCCGTCCTGCTCTTCGCCCGGCCGACCCCGGCGGTGGCCGGGGCCGCGCTCGTCGGCACGCTCGTGGTGGGGCTGGGGGCGGCCCGGCTGCCGGTCGCCGTCCTGGCCCGGCAGGCGTGGGCGCTGCGGTGGTTCCTCCTCGTGCTCTTCGTCGTGCACGCGCTGACCGCCGACGTGGTCAGCGGTGCCCACACCGTGCTGCGGCTGCTGACGCTGGTGCTCGCCGCGGCGGTGGTGACGGCGACGACGCGGGTGAGCGAGATGGTGCGCGTGGTGGAGCTGCTCGGCGCGCCGCTGCGGCTGGTGGGCGGGCGGCCGGAGCGGGTGGGCCTGCTGTTCGCGATGGCGCTGCGGTTCGTCCCGGTGCTGATCGAGCGGGCCGACCGGATCCGCGCGGCCCAGGCAGCCCGGGGCGGCGCGCCCCGAGGGCTGCGAGCGCTGCGGACGACGGTCGCCCCGCTGCTGGTGCAGTTGCTGCAGATGGCCCACGACGTGAGCGAGGCGCTGGACGCGCGCGGTGCGGACGACGTGCCGGTGCGCCGGCCGGGGGGAGCGTGATGGACGGCGGCGTGCTGACCGGGATCTGGCTGACCGGTGAGGCGGCCGCGCCGATGCGCCGGGTGCCGTCGGCGCGGCTGGTGGCCGGCCGGGGCCTGGAGGGTGATCGCTACGCCCTCGGCGGCGGCACGTGGGCGCAGTACCCGGACCTGGAGAAGCAGCTGACCCTGATCGACGCCGCCGACGTCGCCGCGGTCGCCGCTGAGGTGGGCGTGCCGCTGACGGCGGGCGACACCCGCCGAAACCTGGTGACCGCGGGCGTCGACCTGCCGTCCCTGGTGGGCCACTGGTTCGCCGTCGGGGACGCGCTGCTGTTCGGTGTGAAGCGCTGCCCGCCGTGCACCCACCTGGAGCGGCTCACCGGCGCGCGGCTGATCAAGGCGATGGTGCACCGCGGCGGGATCAACGCAGCGGTGTTCGCCGGCGCGCAGATCGCCGAGGGCGCCGTGGTGCGGCCGGTGACCGACGAGGAGGCCGCGCGCCGGGGCGCGCCGACCGGCGCGGACCGACCGGTGCCGCGGCGCGTCTGACCGGGTCGGTCACCCGCAGGTCTCGACCACCATCGCCACGCCCTGCCCGCCACCGGCGGCGATTGCTGCCAGGCCGTAGCGGCCACCCGGACGGCGGACCAGCTGGGAGAACAGCCGGACGGCCAGCACGGCGCCGGACGCACCCCAGGGGTGCCCCAGGGCCAGCGCTCCGCCCTCGGGGCAGACCCGCGCCTCGTCCAGCCCCAGCGCGTCGCAGCAGGCCAGCACCTGCCCGGCGAAGGCCTCGTTGAACTCGACGACGTCGAGGTCGTCGAGGGTCAGCCCTCCCCGGTCGAGCGCCAGCCGGGTGGCCGGCACGATGCCCAGCCCCGGCCGATTCGGGTCCACGCCGGCCGTGGCGGTGGCGAGGACCCGCAGCCCCGGGGTGCCGATGCGGCGGTGGGTCGCCGCATCGACCACTGCGACCAGCGCCGCGCCGTCGTTGATCCCGCACGAGTTGCCCGCCGTGACGGTGCCGTCCGGTCGGAAGGCCGGACGCAACCGGGCCAGCCGCTGCTGCGAGAGTCCTGGGCGCGGGCGGTCGTCGCCGACCACGCCGGCCACCGGCACGATCTCGTCGTCGAAGCCACCGGATCGCTGGGTGGTCACGGCCCGGGCGTGCGATCGGGCCGCGTAGTGGTCCTGGCGCTCCCTCGGCACCCCGAAGTCGGCGGCGAGCAGATCGGCGGCCGGTCCCATGTCGGGATCGCCCAGCGACGCCGGCGCGAACGGGGCCCGCTCGTACCGGATCGGCGGACCGCCGGCGGTGGGCGGCCAGGACCGCCAGGGAGTGGTGGACGCCGACTCGACGCCCCCGGCGAGCAGCGTGCCCAGCTCGTCGCGCACCGCGGAGACGGCCAGCACGATGGCTGCGAGGCCGCTGCCGCACTGCCGGTCGACGGTGAGGGCTGGCACGGAGACCGGCAGGCCGGCCTGCAGAGCTGCCACCCGGGCGACGTCCCCGCCGGGGCCCATGCAGTTGCCGAGCACGACGTCGCGCAGGTCGACGTCACCGTGTCGTCGCAGCTCCCCCCAGAGGGCCGAGATCACGGGGGCGGCGAGGTCGGCAGCGGTGCACGTGGCCAGCGAGCGGCCGGCCGTGCCGATCGGGGTACGCCGCGCGGCCACCAGGACCGGGGCGTCCGCGGATCTGGGTCGGCTCACCGGCATTCCTCGACGTCCGCGACGGCAGGCGGGATCGGCCCGGGTCGGCCCGGCCCCAGCCGGCCGGATGCGGCGAGGTCGGCGAGCACGGCACGGTCGACCTTGCCGCCCGCGGTCAGCGGGAGGCTCGAGACGTGGAACCACCGCCGCGGCCGGTGCGCCGCAGGCAGGACCTCCCGGGCGGCCTCCTTCACCCGGGCGAGGGCGCCCGGATCCCGGTTCGGGAGGACCGCAGCCACGACCGCGCCCAGACGTGGATGCGGCACGCCGACGACGAGCACCTCCTCGCCGGTGGCGCAGCGCAGCGCGTGCTCGAGGTCGGCGACGAGCACGGTCACCCCGGCGGTGACCACGGCGTCAGTCCCCCGCCCGGCGACCGTCAGCAGGTCGCCGCGCAGACTCCCGCGGTCGCCCACCGTGGCGAAGCCGTCGTCGCCCCGGACGAACGGACCGTCCCCGCCGTCGTAGCCCTGCGAGAGGTACGGGGACCGCACCCAGATGCACCCGTCGCGGACCGCGACCGTGACCCCGGGGAAGGGACGCAGGTCCGCCTCGTGCGCACCCCAGGCGACGAACGACAACTCGGCAGCCCCGTAGTAGTGGGTCACCCGAGCACCGGCCGTGGCGGCCCGGCGAGCGACCTCGGGGCGCAACCGATCGCCGGCGACGACGATGGAGCGATCGCGCAGGTCTGTTCCCGCTGCCAGGGTCGCGACCAGCACCGCCGGGGTGAGGTGGGCGTGCGTGGCCTCCTCCGGGGACCCGACCAGGGAAGCGCCGACGTACCGGGCGTGGACGGCGGCGAAGAGGGTCATCGTGGCCGACAACGGCCCGGGCAACCAGACCCGTGACCCGGGACCGACATCCGCCAGCGCCGACACATGACCGAACGACTCGACCCAGGACGCGGTGGTGCGGACGACGGAACGGGGCCGGCTGGTCGTGCCGGACGTCCGGAGTGCGATGAGGTGGCCCCGGTCGTGGGCGTCGAGGACGGCGGTGACCGGGTCCGCGGCCGTGGCGACGTCGACGAGGGGCGCCGCCTCTCCTCGGATGGGGGCAGGCGGCACCGGTCAGCCGTCCTGCTCGTCGGTGTAGCGGGCGAGGAAGGACTTTTCGTCGGGGGTGAGCCGGCGGGGCCGGTCGATGGCGAAGTCGAAGGGCGCCAGCAGGGTGCTGCCGGTGACCGCGCCCCGGCCGTGGTCGAACAGCTCGTAGTGGCAGGTGAAGGCGGCGGCCCGGATGCCCGACACCCAGATGTGCACCTCGAGCGGGTCGCGCGAGTACACCACCGGCAGCCGGTACCGGACGTCGTGGGCCACCACGACGGTGCCCCGCCGCAGGCCGGTCTGCTCCTCCAGCGAGGCCCGGTCGAAGAAGAGGTCGACGCGGGCCATCTCGAAGTAGGTCAGGAAGACGACGTTGTTGACGTGGCCGTAGGCGTCCATGTCCGACCAGCGCATGGGGACCTGCACGGTATGCCTCACGACCGACACCCTGCCGCACGCCCTCGGACGGCCGCCCGCCGGTCAGGACGGTGGCACGGACGCCGACGGCCGGTCGGAGCAGCTGCCCCGACCGGCCGTGGGTGACGCACTGGAACCGGCCCCGCTGCAGGGCTCCACGCCGAGCTCGCGAGGCGTGGGGGCAGCGGGGTCCTTCTTCAGTCGCGGGCGAGCTTCCGGTAGGTCGCCCGGTGCGGCCGGGCCGCCTCGGGGCCGAGCCGCTCGACCTTGTTCTTCTCGTAGTCGGCGAAGTTGCCCTCGAACCAGAACCACTTCGAGTCGCCCTCGTAGGCGAGGATGTGCGTCGCCACGCGGTCGAGGAACCAGCGGTCGTGGCTGACCACGACGGCGCAGCCCGGGAACTCCAGCAGCGCGTTCTCCAGGCTGCTCAGCGTCTCGACGTCCAGGTCGTTCGTCGGCTCGTCGAGCAGCAGCAGGTTGCCGCCCTGCTTCAGGGTCAGCGCGAGGTTGAGCCGGTTGCGCTCACCGCCGGACAGCACGCCCGCCGGCTTCTGCTGGTCCGGGCCCTTGAACCCGAATGCGGCGACGTAGGCCCGCGACGGCATCTCGACGTTGCCGACCTTGATGTGGTCGAGGCCGTCGGAGACGACGTGCCACAGCGTCTTCTTGGGGTCGATGCCGGCGCGGTTCTGCTCGACGTAGGAGACCTTGACGGTGTCGCCGACCTTGATCTCGCCGTCGTCCGGCTTCTCCTCGCCGACCAGCATCTTGAACAGCGTGGTCTTGCCGGCGCCGTTGGGGCCGACGACGCCGACGATGCCGTTGCGGGGCAGGGTGAACGACAGGTCATCGATGAGCACCCGCTCCCCGAAGCCCTTGGTGAGGTCGTTGGTCTCGACGACCACGTTGCCCAGCCGCGGGCCCGGCGGGATCTGGATCTCCTCGAAGTCCAGCTTGCGGTACTTGTCGGCCTCGGCCGCCATCTCCTCGTAGCGCTGCAGGCGGGCCTTGCTCTTGGCCTGCCGGGCCTTGGCGCCGGAGCGGACCCACTCCAGCTCCTCCTTGAGGCGCTTCTGCCGCTTGGCGTCCTTGGCGCCCTCGACCTTCAGCCGGGTGGCCTTGGTCTCGAGGTAGGTGGAGTAGTTGCCCTCGTAGGGGTACGCCCGGCCGCGGTCGAGCTCGAGGATCCACTGGGCGACGTTGTCGAGGAAGTACCGGTCGTGGGTGACGGCCACGACGGTGCCGGCGTACTTCTCCAGGTGCTGCTCCAGCCACGCGACGCTCTCGGCGTCGAGGTGGTTGGTGGGCTCGTCGAGCAGCAGCAGGTCCGGCGCCTCGAGCAGCAGCCGGCACAGCGCGACGCGGCGACGCTCACCACCGGAGAGGACGGAGACGTCGGCGTCGCCGGGCGGGCAGCGCAGCGCGTCCATGGCCTGCTCGATGCGCGCGTCGAGCTCCCAGCCGTCGTGGTTCTCGATGTACTCCATGAGCTCGCCCTGCTCGCCCAGCAGGGCGTCGAAGTCGGCGTCGGGCTCCCCCATCGCCGCGCTGACCTCCTCGAAGCGGGTCAGCGCGTCGCGCAGCGGCTTGACCGCCTCCTCCACGTTGCCGCGGACGTCGAGCTCGTCGTTGAGCGGCGGCTCCTGGAGCAGGATGCCGACCGTCGCGTCCGGCGCCAGCATCACGTCGCCGTTCGAGGGCTGCTGCAGCCCGGCCATGATCTGGAGGACGGTCGACTTGCCGGCCCCGTTCGGGCCGACGACGCCGATCTTGGCGCCGGGCAGGAACGACAGGGTGACGTCGTCCAGGATCACCTTGTCGCCGTGCGCCTTGCGCGCACGGACCATCGTGTAGATGTACTGAGCCACTGGGCTTCGAGGCCTTCCGTCGGTTCGCGAGTGGCGGGCGGGCCGGCCGGTGCCGGCCCGCCCCCGTGCGTTCTCCCCTCCGATCCTCCCAGCCCGGGCGCTCAGCCGTGCGCGGGCTCCGTGGCGAGGTCGGCGGTGTCCACCGAGTGCAACATCTCGGGACCCTCCTCGTAGTCCCGGCCGCGCAGCAGCTCCTCGTCGCCCGGCTGCACCGGGGCCGGCACCGCCTCGGCGGGGCGGGCGGACCGGCTGCGCTTGAACACCCCGATGCCGCGGGCCAGGTTGTGGCCGACGGACACGGCGCGGATGCGGGGCGTGCTGCGCCGACCGTTCTCGCTCTCCCAGCTGTGCGTGGTCAGGGTGCCCTGGACGATGACCGGATCGCCCTTGCTGACGCTGCCGGAGACGTTGCCGGACAGGTCGTTCCAGCACTCGACGTCGACCCAGAAGGTGCCGGCGTCGACGAACTCCTGGGTCTGGCCGTCGAAGCGGCGGGCGGTCGAGGCCAGCCGGAAGTTGGTGACCGTGCCGTTCTCCAGGCTGACACGGCGGGGCGAGTCGACGACGTTGCCGACGACGGTGACGTGGGTGTCGTTCACGGTGCTCCTCGGGGGTGCTCTCCGCCGGGACCGGCGGGCCGGCGGGGTGCCGGGCTACCTGAGGACCCTGGGACGTCAGCGACCGGGCCGGAGGCCGGGGAGCCGATCTGTGGACGAGCCCGCGCCCTGTGGACGAGGCAGGCGCCGCTGTCACCCGCCGACGCTCGACTCGCCTCATGACGACGTCGACCACCGCAGACCGGCTGGTCCTGCACACCCGGGGTGCGATGATCGGGGGGCGAGCGCCCGTAGCTCAGCGGACAGAGCAGCGGTCTTCTAAACCGCCGGTCGCAGGTTCGATCCCTGCCGGGCGCGCCCGACCGCACGTCCGTGGACAGCGGTGGCCCGAGACCTCCCGTCCCGGGCCACCGCCATCCTCTCGCCGGCACACCCGCCGCCGGCCGGCGTTGCTCACCAGTAGTGCCGTCGCCCACCCACCGCCCGGCCCGTGGAACCGAGCAGGAACAGCACCGCGCCCACCACGAGCAGCACGATCCCGAGGGTCCACAGGATCGAGATCTTGAGCAGGAAACCGAGCAGCAACAGGATGAGTCCCAGGACGATCACAGCGTCTCCTTCACAGTCAGCCGGAGTGACCGGGCGCCGAGGACTGCCTCGCCGCCCCGGGACGCCAAACGCTGTGACCGGACGTGTCGCCCGTTCGGCGGACACGCGCTCACCCGGACGGCACACCCACGGGGCGCTCCGCCCGAGACGGCACGGTCAGCCGCCGCGCCGCTCCGGGTGCACCCAGCCGATGGCCGGGGCGACGTGGCGGGCGACCGTCTCCAGCAGCCGGGCGTTGTACTCGACGCCAAGCATGTTGGGCACGGTGAGCAGCAGGGTGTCGGCCTCGCGGACGGCGGCGTCCTTGGCCAGCTCCTCGGCCAGCTGGTCGGGCTCGCCGACGTAGCTCTTGCCGAAGCGGGCGCGCACGCCCTCGAGCAGCCCGACCTGGTCCTCGCCCGAGCGCTCGCCGAAGTACCGCCGGTCGAGGTCGCTGGTGATCGGCAGGACGCTGCGGCTCACCGACACCCGCGGCGTCCACTCCCAGCCGGCCTCGGCCCAGGCGGCGCGGTAGCGCGCGATCTGGTCGGCCTGCAGCTCGTCGAAGGGGACGCCGGTGTCCTCGCTGAGCAGCGTGGAGCTCATCAGGTTCATCCCCTGGCTGGCGGCCCACTCCCCCGTCGCCCGGGTGCCCGCCCCCCACCAGACGCGCTCGGCCAGGCCTGGCGACTGGGGCTGGAGGGGCAGCTTGCTGGGCACGCCGCCGGTCATCCGCGGGTCGGCGTCCACCAGCCGCTCGCCGCGGACCGCCGCCAGGAACAGCGCGGTCTTCTGCCGGGCCAGGTCGGCGTCGGTCGAGCCCTCCGGCGGCACGTAGCCGAAGGCCTCCGACCCGCGCAGCGCCGTCTCGGGCGACCCGCGGCTGACGCCCGGCTGCAGCCGGCCGTCGCTGAGCAGGTCGGTCGCCGCGGCCTCCTCGGCCATGTACAGCGGGTTCTCGTAGCGCATGTCGATGACGCCGGTGCCGACCTCGACTCGCCGGGTGCGCGCGGCCATGGCGGCCAGCAGCGGGAACGGCGAGGCCAGCTGCCGGGCGAAGTGGTGCACCCGCACGAAGGCGCCGTCGAGGCCGATCTCCTCGGCCGCGACCGCCAGCTCCACGCTCTGCACGAGCGCGTCCCGCCCGGTCCGCACCTGCGAGCCCGGGATCGGCTGCCAGTGCCCGAAGGACAGGAACCCGATCCGCTTCTCCATCACCCTCACCTCTCGTCGCTCCCTGCGATCGAGCACCGGGAGCCCCGCGCGGATTCCCGGCGGGGACCGGCACGACCCCCGGGACGGCGACCTCGGACGCCCCACCCGTCCCCCCTGCCTCACCGTGCACGCGATGTCACGATCTGTGATCGATCGACCACGACTCTCCGTCCTCGGGTTCCCGGCCTGGAGCGGTCCGGTCCCGCAGGCTGTCCGGGTGAACCCGAGCGCCCCCGACGTGTCGCGTCCCCAGGAGGGGACCGCCGGCGCCGCCGCCGGCTCGAGGCTCCGCGCGATCGACACCCTGCTGGCCGACCGCGGACAGCTCTTCCGCGCCCTGTTCGTCGCCGCGCCCATCCCCAAGGCCCTCGTCGACCTCGACGGCCACCTGCTCGTGGTCAACGACGCGCTGTGCGCCATGACCGGCCGCACGCCCGAGGACATGGTGGGCCGGCACGTCGACCTGCTCGCCCACCCCGACGAGGCCCCGGTGCCCGACCGCGCCGACGGCCCGCTGGACCCGTGGCTGCGCGTGGACGGCGAACGCCGCCTGCGCCGCGCCGACGGCACCGAGCTCTGGGCCACCCAGTCGCACGAGGTCATCCACACCAGCGCCGGGACGCCGCACTTCGTCGTCCTCTCGCTGGTCGACGTCACCGACCGCCGCCGCGCCGAGGAGGACCTGGTCCGGCGGGCCTTCACCGACCCGCTGACCGGCCTGCCCAACCGGCGGGCGCTCAACGACCGGCTCAACCACGCCCTGGCCCTCTCCCGCCGCCGCGGCCTGCAGGTCGGGCTGGTCCATCTGAACCTCGACCGGTTCCAGGCGGTCAACGACGTCCTGGGCAACGAGGCCGGCGACCAGCTGCTCATCCAGGTCGCCGAGCGGCTGCGCTGGAGCACGCGGGTCGAGGACACCGCGGTGCGGCTGGGCGGCGACGAGTTCCTCATCCTCGCCGAGGACGTCGAGGACCTCGACGGGCTGCGCACGATGGCCGACCGGCTGCTCGGCGTGCTCGACGACCCGTTCCTCATCGGCAAGCGCGAGATCGTGCTGTCGGCCAGCGTGGGCCTGACCCTGGGCTCCGACGTCGCCCCCGACGACCTGCTGCGCCAGGCGCACGCCGCGCTCGCCCGCGCCAAGGCCGACGGCAGCCGCGCCCGCATCGAGGTGCACGACGGCGGCCTCTCTGACAGCGAGGTCGACCAGCTGCAGCTGGAGGCCGACCTGCGCAACGCGCTGGAGTCCGACGAGCTGCGGCTCTTCTACCAGCCGATCGTGTCCCTGGCCGACGAGACGCTGCTGGGCTACGAGGCGCTCATCCGCTGGCAGCACCCCACCCGCGGACTGCTGCCGCCAGGGGCCTTCCTCGCCGCCGCCGAGGACAACCGGCTCACCTCCCGGCTGGGCGCCTGGGTGCTCCGCCAGGCCTGTTTCGACGCCGCCGGCTGGCCGGCCGGCCTGCGCGTGCACGTCAACGTCTCCGCCCGCCACCTCGCCGAGCCCGGCTTCCCCGAGCTGGTCACCGACGCGCTGGCCGAGTCCGGCCTGCCGCCGGAGCGGCTGGAACTGGAGATCACCGAGTCGACGGCGCTGTTCGCCGCCGACGCCACGCTGCAGGCGGTCTCGGAGGTGACCGACGCCGGCGTCACCCTGGCGCTGGACGACTTCGGCACCGGCTACTCGGCGATCACCGCGCTGCACCGGCTGCCCATCCACACCGTGAAGATCGACCGGTCCTTCGTCGCCGACGTGGTCACCGAGCCCTCGACCGCGGCGCTGGTCCAGGGCCTGGTCCAGCTGGGCCTCGGCATGGGCCTGCAGGTCATCGCCGAGGGCATCGAGGACCTCGACCAGGCCGACTGGCTGCGCGAGCACGGCTGCGAGATGGCCCAGGGCTACGCCTTCGGCCGGCCGGCGCCGCTGCCCGCCACGGTCCCGAGCACGGGGGACGTCGACCTGACCGGCACCCTGCCGCCCGGCGAGGTCACCGTGCAGGACGTGCTCGCCGGCGAGGCCCTGGTCACTTCCGGGCTGCCGCCGGTGCCCCCGCCCAAGCCGCCGACCACCCGGACGATGACGGTCGACGAGCTGCTCGACGAGGGCCTGCCCACCGAGGACCGCCGGCTCGACACCGAGTAGAGACCGCTCCAGCGCGCACGGCCGGCCCGCGCCCTCCGCCCGACGCCGCCCGGCCCCCTGCAGGGTCCCGCCGCGAGCCGGCGAGTGGCGGGGGCAGGGGTCCTTCCGTCAGGCGCGCGGCAGCGCCAGGGGCACCGGCCGCTTGGCCGCGCGGCCGTCCCCCGAGGACCGGCCGCGCAGCCGCCGGCCGATCCACGGCGCGACGAAGCCGCGAACCCACGCCGCCTCCTCGGTCAGCGCCGCCCGCAGCGCACGGGGCGGCTGCGGCGGCAGCGGGGTGTGCCAGTCCTCGTCCACCCGCATGCCCAGCGCGGTCGCCGCAGCCAGCGCCGTCCGCCGGTGACCCTCGGCGGTGAGGTGGATGCGGTCGCTGTCCCACATCCGCCAGTCCTGCACCCACCGGGCGCCCCACTGGTCGAGGACGACGGCGCCGTGCCGGGCGGCGATCGACCACAGCGAGGCGTTGAAGACCGCGACCCGCCCGCGGGTGCGCCGGAGGATCGGCGTCTGCCGCGGGTCCACGCCGGTCGCCAGCAGCACGTCGGCCCCGAGGGCCCGGAAGCGGACGACCGCGTCCTCCAGGTCGGCGGCCAGCCGGTCGGGGTCCGCGCCGGGGCGCAGCAGGTCGTTGCCGCCGGCGACCAGGCTCACCAGGTCCGGCTCGGCGGTCAGCGCGACCGGCACCTGCTCGGCGAGCACCTGGGCCAACAGCCGGCCGCGGATCGCCAGGTTGGCGTACTCGAGGTCGCCGGGAGCCGCGGCCGCCAGGTGCTCGGCCAGCCGGTCGGCCCAGCCCCGGTACTCGCCCGGGCGGTGCGGGTCGGCGTCGGCCAGCCCCTCGGTGAACGAGTCGCCGAGGGCGACGTATCGGCGCCAGGTGGTACGGGTCGGTCCGAGCTGCACGCCTCCACTCCAGCACGGTGACCCGGCACACGCCCCGCGGCCCTGGGAGGCTGGCCGGCGTGCGGACGACGGGCAGCAGGGAGGTCTACCGCAACCCGTGGCTCCGGGTGCGGGAGGACGCGGTCGAGCGCGCCGACGGCAGCACCGGGATCTACAGCGTGGTCGAGAAGCCGCACTTCGCCCTGGTCCTGCCCTTCGAGCGAGACGGCTTCTGGCTGGTCGAGCAGTTCCGCCACCCGGTCGGCCGGCGCGCCTGGGAGTTCCCGCAGGGCACCTGGACGGCCGGGACGGAGGGCTCGGCCGAGGAGCTGGCCCGCGCCGAGCTGGCGGAGGAGACCGGCCTGCGCGCCGGCGCGCTGCGCCACCTGGGCCACCTCGACCTCGCGCCGGGGCTGTCCACGCAGGGGTTCGACGTGTGGCTGGCCACCGACCTCACGCCCGGGCCGACCGCACGGGAGGCGACCGAGGCCGACATGCGGTCGGCCTTCGTGACCGAGGCCGCGCTGCGGGCGATGGTCCGCGACGGGCGGTTCACCGACGGCCCGAGCCTGGCCGCCTACAGCCTGCTGCTGCTCGACCGCACCTGACCGGTCACGACTGCGCCGAGGCGTCCAGGCGTCGGCGGAGGTCGTCGGGCAGCAGCTCGACCAGCTCCTGGGGCAACACCGGCAGGTCGACCGGTGAGAGCTCGACCCGCCTGCGGGCGGCGGCGCGGGAGCCGTCGATGCGCACCAGCCGCCGGCGTCGGGACGCAGCGAGACCTCCAGAACCGCCCTCGGCCCCAGTTCGCCGGGTGAGGACGCCGTCGAGCTCCACCGCGGGATGCCCGGCGGTGAGCCGCAGGGTCAGCGACTCGGCCGGCCCGACCAACAGACTGCGGCGATCCCGGCCGCCGGCGCCGACGGGGTCACCAGCTCCCCGGCCACCGACGGGCTGACCTCAGGGGCGGGATTCGGTGCGCGCGTCCCGCGGCCAGGGCCTCCAGCGCGGGCCGCCTGCAGGGGCCCGCCGCGAGCCTGCGAGTGGCGCGGGGCAGGCGGGTCCTTCCTCCGTCGCACGTCCCGGCCAGCACCTCCGGCGGGACGGCGGTCACGCCGGCTGCGTCCGCGCGGGCGACGTCATCGGCGCTGGCGACGAGCTCGACGCCGTGCGTCGCCGTCCAGGTGGCGATGCGGGCAACGGCCGAGGCCGGCGTCCGCCGTGGGTGCAGGACCAGCCCGATGCGGGCCGTCGGCGAGGAGTCCACGGCGTCCAAGCTCCCGGCCGCCGGGGTGTGGTCGACTGGCCGCCATGCCGGTCGACCCCGCCACGTTCGCCGAGGCCCTCCGCCAGTACGCCGCCGGGGTGTGCCTGCTGACCGTCCGCGACGACATCGACGACGTCGGCACCACGGTCTCCTCGGTGATGAGCGTGTCCGCGCAGCCGCCGCTCGTCGCCGTCGGTCTGGCCGCGGGCGGCTACCCGGCCGAGGTGCTCGAGGAGGTCGGCCGCTGCGCGCTGACCGTGCTCGCCGACGAGCACGCCATCGTGGCGAGCCGGTTCTCCTCCGCCGGCCGGCCCAGCGCGCGGCACCTGCTCGAGTCGGTCCCGTGGCGGCGGGCCGAGGACAGCGGGGGGATCGTGCTGGAGGGCGGGCTGGCCGCCCTGGACTGCCGGTTGGAGCGGCTGGTCGGGGCCGGCGACCACGTGCTGGCGCTGCTCGAGGTCACCGGCGTCCCGGTGCTGGCCGCGGGTGGCGTCCCGCTGGTCCGGCTGCGCGGCCGCTACGTCGACGCGCGCGGCGAGGCCGCGGGACGGGCCTGAGCAAGGACCACCCTTCCCCCCACGCCTCGCACACTCGGCGCGGGCCCCTGGAGGGTGGCCGTTCCAGGCCCCGTCCAGGGCACCGCCCCGAGCTTGCGAGGGGTGGGGAGGACGGGGTCCTTTCTCAGGCTCGCGGCGGGACCCTGCAGGGGGCCATGGGCAGGCATCCTCGACGGGTGTCACATCTCGGCCCCGGGCGGTGCTGTAGGGACATGGAGCTCGTTCGACCCCCGCGACCCGAGGCCGTCCTGGCCCTCCCGGGCACGGGGCACCGCAGCGCCACGGGCGGGATCGGGGGGACCGACGGCGTGGCGGTAGCGCGGGCGGTCCCCGGGACCGTGCGCGCCGACCTCGGCGAGGTCTTCCGCCTGGAGTACCCGCGGGTGGTCGGCGTGGCCGCCCGGGTGCTCGGGTCGCGGGACTGGGCCGAGGACGTCGCGCAGGACGTGTTCCTGTCCTTCGCCCGCTCGTCGGTCCCGGCCGGCGAGGCCCGCGGCTGGCTCTCGGTCGCCGCGGCCCACACCGCGCTGAACCTGCTCCGCTCGGGACGCCGCCGCGCCTCCCGCGAGGAGACCGCCGCCGCGGCGGACGACGCCGTCGCGCCCGACGTGGCCGACGCCGTCGTGACCCTCGAGGAACGCCGCCGGGTGCGCGCCGCGCTCGCCCGGCTGCCCCGCAAGCAGGCCGTGGCCCTCGTGCTGCGGCACAGCGGCATGGGCTACGCCGACGTCGCGGCGGCCCTCGACCTGTCCCCCGGCAGCGTCGGCACGACCGTGCGGCGCGCCGAGTCCGCGCTGCGGAAGGAGCTGGATCGCCATGCGTCATCCGACTGAGGGCGTGCTGCGCCGTCTCGTCGACGAGCCGGCCGGGGTCTCCGACGCCGACCGGCAGCACGTCGCCGACTGCCCCGTGTGCCTCGTCGGCCTGGCCGCCGCCCGCGAGGACGCCGCGGCCGTGGGGGCCGCGCTGCACTCCGACGGCGCCGCCTCCCCCGACCCCGCGGCCGCGTGGCAGCGGCTGTCCACGGCGCTGCCCGCCCGAGCCGCGACGCCGGCACCGGCGGCTCCCCGGCGGCGCCGCGGGCTGCTGCACCGTCCGGCCGCGGCAGTGCTCGCCTTCGTTGTCGTCCTCTCCGGTGCCGGTGTCGCCGCGGCGAACGACTGGCTGCCGATCTTCCGCACCGAGCAGGTCGCCCCGCTCGAGGTCAGCAGCACCGACCTCGTGGCGCTGCCCGACCTCACCGCCTACGGCGACGTCGAGCTGACCGGGGACGGCGGCCCGCACGCGGTGCCCGACGCCGCGGCCGCGCGCGCCGAGACCGGCCTGGACGTCCCCGAGGTGGGTGCCCTCCCCGAAGGCGTGGCCGGCGAGCCCACGTACCAGGTGGTCGGCGAGCTGAGCGGCGTCTTCACGTTCTCCGCCGAGAAGGCGGCCCAGGCCGCGGCGGCGTCCGGGGAGTCCCTGCCGCCCCTGCCTGTGGGCCTCGACGGCAGCCGGGTGCGGCTCACCGCCGGTCCGGGTGTCGCGGCGGTGTGGTCGCAGCCCTCGGGGGTGCCCACGCTGGTGGTCGGCCGCGCGGTGGCCCCGTCGGCGTCGTCGTCCGGCGTCCCGTTCGAGACCGTCCGCGACTTCCTGCTCTCGCTGCCGGGCCTGCCCGAGGACCTGGCAGCCCAGCTGCGCACCTTCACCGCCGACGGCTCCACCCTGCCGATCCCGGTGCCGGCCGACCAGGTGGAGACCTCGCAGGCGGAGGTCGGCGGCCTGCCCGCCACCGTGCTGGAGTCGCATGACCAGGCCCTGGCCGCCGTCGTCTGGGTCGACGAGGGCGTCGTCACCCTCGTCGGCGGCAGCGTCAGCACCGAGGAGATTCTCGCCGTCGCCGGGGACCTCGGGTGAGCACGGCCGACGCACCTCCGCTCGCCGGCCCGGGCGACCCCGCCGTCCGGGCCGCGGCGCAGCTGGTCCGCGACCTGCCGCCGTCCCCGGCGCTGTGGTGCGACGGCCTGCGCAAGCGGTACGGACGGCGCACCGCGGTGGACGGCGTCTCGCTGTCCGTGGGCCGCGGTGAGGTGGTCGGCCTGCTCGGACCGAACGGGGCCGGGAAGACCACGGTCATCAAGATGCTGCTGGGCCTGGTCCGGCCCGACTGCGGCGAGGTGATGGTGCTCGGCCGGCCGGGCAGCGACCCGGCCGCCCGCGCCGGGGTCGGCTACCTGCCCGAGCTGTTCCGCTACCAGCCCTGGCTGACCGCGGCCGAGGTGCTCGGGCTGCACGTCCGGCTGGCCGGCGCCGACATCCCCCGGGACGAGCAGCACGGCTGCCTGGAGCTGGTCGGGCTGGCCGCCCGCGCCGACGACCGGGTCGGCGGCTTCTCCAAGGGCATGCAGCAGCGGCTGGGCCTGGCCGTCGCGCTGGTGGCCCGCCCGGAGCTGGTGGTGCTCGACGAGCCCACCAGCGCCCTCGACCCGCTCGGCCGGGCCGACGTGCGCGACGTGGTGCTGTCGCTGCGGGGGCGGGGCGTGGCGGTGCTGCTGAACTCGCACCTCATCGGCGAGGTGGAGCGGGTGTGCGACCGCGTGGTCGTCCTCGACCGCGGCCGCGTCGCCGCCTCGGGCACGCTGGCCGAGCTGCTGGGCCGGCGCGAGGTGCGGCTGCACCTGACCGCGCTCGGTGCCGACGGGCAGGCGCGGCTGGCCGCCGCCGGGCCGGTGGAGCGCGAGGGCGAGTGGTTCACCGTCGGGCTGTCGGCCGAGGACGACGGGACGACCGTGCCGGATCTGGTGCGCGACCTGGTGGCCCTGGGCGCGCGGGTGCACGCCGTGGAGCCGGCGCGGATCAGCCTGGAGGAGCGCCTGCTCGGCATCCTCCGCGCCGGGGCCGGGGACCGGTCGTGACCACGCGGACCGTCCTGACCGTCGCGGGGCTCACCCTGCGCGAGGCCGCCCGCCGGCGGGTCGTCTGGGCGCTCCTGGCACTGACGGTCGTGCTGCTCGCGCTCAGCGCCTGGGGCTTCTCGAAGCTGGTCGGGCTGGACACCGAGCTCGGCACCATGACCAGCGGCGAGGCGCGCCTGGTGGCCTCGCTGCTGCTCAACCTGATCATGTTCGGGCTCAGCCTCATCGCGGCGATCGGCACGGCGTTCCTCGCCGGGCCCACGCTGGCCGGCGAGCTGGAGTCGGGGCAGGCACTGGTCATCCTCGCCCGGCCGGTCCGACGGTCGTCGGTCCTGCTCGGCAAGTGGCTCGGCCTGGTCGCCTTCGGCGGCGGCTACGTGGTGCTGGCCGGCCTGGCGCAGATCCTCGTGGTCGCCGCCACGGTCGGCTACTGGCCCCCGGCGCCCGCGACCGGGCTCGCGCTGCTCGCGGCGGAGACGGTCGTGCTGCTGACCCTGGCCCTCCTGCTGTCCAGCGTGGTCTCGACCATGGCGTCGGGCATCGTCGCCGTCGGGCTGTTCGGGGCGACCTGGGTCGCGGGCGTGGTCGGTGGGATCGGCGGGGCGCTGGGCAACGACGGCGTCGAGAGCGTGGGCACCGTGTCCCGGATCCTGCTACCCACCGACGGCCTGTGGCGCGGCGCCATGAGCGCGTTCCAGGACCCGATCGCGCTCGTCCAGATGGGCCCGGGTGAGGGCGGGTTCCCCTTCCTGAGCGAGGCCACGCTGTCCCCCGCCTACCTGGCGTGGGCCGCGGTGTGGATCGCCATGGTGTGGGCACTGACCGCGCTGTCCTTCTCCCGCCGCGACGTGTGAGAGAGGACGCCGTCCCGTCAGCTCCATGATCGTCGAGAGGCGGGCGACGAGTAGCCCGGGCCCGGCAGCGGGGTCCTTCTACTAGCGTCGGGCGCGATGACCGAGCCGCTGAACCCGTCGGAGTCCGCCGTCCGCCGCGCGCTGGCCCGGGCCGAGCGCGGGGTGACCCTGGACGCCGTCGAGGCCGAGACGCTGCTGCACGCCCGCGGCCTGGGCGAGGGTGAGCCGCTGGACCGGCTGCTGACCGCGGCCGGCCGGGTCCGCGACGCGGGGCTGGCCTCCGCCGGGCGTCCCGGTGTGGTCACCTACAGCCGCAAGGTGTTCATCCCGCTCACCCACCTGTGCCGCGACCGTTGCCACTACTGCACGTTCGTGACCACGCCCGGGCAGCTGCGGGCACAGGGGAAGGCGCCGTTCCTCTCCCCCGACGAGGTGCTCGAGGTCGCCCGGGCCGGCGCGGCGCTCGGCTGCAAGGAGGCGCTGTTCACCCTCGGCGACCGCCCGGAGGACCGCTGGCCGGTCGCGCGTGAGTGGCTGGAAGCCCACGGCTTCGACTCCACCCTGGCCTACCTCCGGGCGATGGCGATCCGGGTGCTGGAGGAGACCGGGCTGCTGCCGCACCTCAACCCCGGGGTGCTGAGCTGGGAGGAGATCCAGCGGCTCAAGCCCGTCTCCGCCTCGATGGGCATGATGCTCGAGACCACGGCCATCCGGCTGTGGTCCGAGCGCGGCGGCCCGCACTTCGGCAGCCCCGACAAGGAGCCCGCCGTCCGGCTGCGCGTGCTCGAGGACGCCGGCCGCTCCGCCGTCCCGTTCACCACCGGCGTGCTGCTGGGCATCGGCGAGAGCTACGCCGAGCGGGTGGACGCCGTCGCCGCGATCCGGGCGTCCGCGCAGCGGCACGGGCACGTGCAGGAGGTCATCGTCCAGAACTTCCGGGCCAAGCCGCGGACGGCGATGGCCGCCCACGACGACCTGGCGCTGCAGGAGTACGTCGCCGCTGTCGCCGTCACCCGGCTGCTGCTGGGCCCGAAGGCGCGGGTGCAGGCCCCGCCGAACCTGAGCGACTCCACCGAGCTGGGCCTGCTGCTGCGCGCCGGGGTCGACGACTGGGGCGGCGTCAGCCCGCTGACCCCGGACCACGTCAACCCCGAGCGGCCCTGGCCCAACATCGACAAGCTGGCCGTCCTGTCGGCCGAGGCCGGGTTCGAGCTGCGCGAGCGGCTGGCCGCCCAGCCGCCGTACGTGCTCTCCCCTGAGCCATGGCTGGACCCGCGGGTGCGCCCGCACGTCGCCGCACTGGCCGGCCCGGACGGGCTCGCGGTGGAGGGGCGCACCCCCGCCGGGCTGCCGTGGCAGGAACCCGACGCGGCGTGGACGTCGTCCGGGCGGACCGACCTGCACGTCGAGGTGGACACCACCGGGCGCACCGCCGACCGGCGCAGCGACTTCGACGCCGTCTACGGCGACTGGGCCGAACTCCGCTCCCGCACCGAGTCGGCCCGGTCGGCGGGGTCCACCGCTCTGTCCGCCGGGGACCCCGCGGTGCACGCCGCCCTCCGGTCGGCCGAGAGCGACCCGGCCGGGCTGACCGACGCCGAGTACCTCGCGCTGCTGGGCGCCGACGGCACCGACCTCGACGCGCTGTGCGGGCTGGCCGACGCCGTCCGCCGGGACACGGTCGGCGACGACGTCACCTACGTTGTCAACCGGAACGTCAACTTCACCAACGTCTGCTACACCGGCTGCCGGTTCTGCGCGTTCGCCCAGCGGCGCACCGACGCCGACGCGTACACGCTCTCGCTGGAGGAGGTCGGCGCCCGCGTGAACCGGGCCTGGGCCGCCGGCGCGACCGAGATCTGCATGCAGGGCGGCATCCACCCCGACCTGCCCGGCACCGCCTACCTCGACCTCGCCCGCGAGGTGAAGCGCCGGCAGCCCGGCATCCACCTGCACGCCTTCTCCCCCATGGAGATCGTCAACGGCGCGGCCCGCACCGGACTGTCGTTCGCCGACTTCCTGACGGCGGCTCGCGAAGCGGGGCTCGACTCCGTGCCCGGCACCGCGGCGGAGATCCTCGACGACGACGTCCGCTGGGTGCTCACCAAGGGCAAGCTGCCCACCGCCACGTGGATCGAGATCATCACCACGGCACACCGGGTGGGGATCCCGACGACGTCGACGATGATGTACGGCCACGTGGACACCCCGGCCCACTGGGTGGCGCACCTGCGCACGCTGGCGCGGGTGCAGGACGAGACCGGCGGCTTCACCGAGTTCGTGCTGCTGCCCTTCGTGCACCACAGCTCGCCGATCTACCTCGCCGGCGTCGCCCGCCCGGGACCGACGGTGCGGGAGAACCGCGCGGTGCACGCCGTCGCCCGGCTGCTGCTGCACGGGCGCATCCCGAACGTCCAGACCTCGTGGGTGAAGCTCGGGGACGTCGGCACGCGGGCGGTGCTGCAGGGCGGCGCCAACGACCTCGGCGGCACGCTGATGGAGGAGACGATCAGCCGGATGGCCGGCAGCGAGAACGGCTCGTCGAAGACCATCGCCGAGCTGGAGTCCATCGCCGCCGCGATCGGCCGCCCGGCCCGGCAGCGGACGACGGAGTACGGCACCCCGTCGGCGGAGCGGCTGGCGACCGCCCGCTCGGAGGAGGGCCGCCGCGCGCTGGACCTGTCGATCACCCCGGTGTGAAGCGGCGAGATCGCCGATCTGGCACGCTCCCGGACGCACAGCCGTGCGAGATCGCCGAACTCGCCGGGCTCAGCCGCGGGTGTGCCGCAGCGGCGGGCGCGTCCAGGCGTCGCCTAGCCAGGCGTCGAGGTCGGGCTCCAGCGGGGACAGCCCCGCGCCCGGGTACGGGGTGAGCTCGCCGAACCACAGCTCGCCGTCCGCCTCGTAGCAGTCGATCCGCAGCATGTCGAAGCCGTCGGCCAGCGCGGTGGCGGCCTTGAGCAGGTCGTCGAGCCGCTCGGGCGGGTCGGCGTCCGGACCGGGCCGGTAGCCGATGGTCCAGGGCAGCGGCCCCCACTCCGGCGAGTAGAGCCGGGCGCGGTGATCCCCGTCCCGGCCGGTGTGCAGCTCCACCAGACGGGGCTCGCCGCCGACGACGAGCACCTTGAGGTCGGCCGGCACCACGCCCGGGAGACCGACGAACTCCTCGACCAGCAGGCACGGCCGCGCCCGCCGGTAGGCCCACTCCTCGCTCTTGCGCCAGTACCGCTCCCCCACCCAGCCCGCGGTGCGCCGGCGCAGCTCGGCGACGTCGGCCGGGCCTCGGCCGAACAGCCGGCGGATGCAGGAGTGGTTGGGCTTGAGCACCCAGTGCGCGGGCAGGTCGACGTCCACCAGCTCGCCGACGTCCGTGCCCGACCACAGCGTCTCGGGGACCCGCACCAGGCCGGGCGCCAGCCGGCTGGCGTGCTCCTTCATCGCCAGCTTGTCGCAGGTGGGCGCGAGCAGCTCGCGACGGTCGAGGGTGATCCGCCAGTTGAGCTTCTCGGTGAAGGTGCGCGGCCCCAGCAGCGGCGGCAGGTGCCCGGTGGCCTGCCGGTACAGCAGGGTCCGGCGCACCGGCGAGGGCAGGACGCCGGAGCGCGGGACGAGCACCCCGCAACCCCAACAGCCGGGACCGCGACCGGCAACGCGAGACGCGGTCCGCGTGCCACCTGCGCCGCAGGGGTAGCGCCTGCCGGGAGGGGGACGGCGATGCGGACGGCGACAGCGGGGTGGGCCGGAGCCGCGGTCGCCGTCGTGCTGGGCGCCTGCACCTCGACCGTGGCGGGGACCGCGTCCCCCGGCGGCCCGCCCGACCTCGAGACGGCGCTGTCGGGGGAGCTCCCCGGCTCCCGACGGGTCGACGCACCGCCGCCGCCCTGGCAGCTGTGCACCACCGCGCCGGGCACCCCGGCACCGCGGCTCGACCCCGCGCTCGGGGAGCCGGTGGCCGCCGGCCACAGCTCCGGGGAGGTGACCCTGCACCTGTACGCCTGGGCGACGTCGGTGCCGATGGTCGCCGCGGCCATCCTCGCCCAGGCGGAGGCGGAGGCGCCGGACTGCGCGTCGGCACCACCGTCCCCCGATGCCGGACCGGGTGGCCGGGTCGTCCGGTCGGTGGACGACTGGGCGGGATCTGGCTGGACCGGCGTCCGGATCCGCACCGAGGTCCCCGGACCGGATGCGTCTGTCCGCGAGACCCGGCTGGTGCGCTCCGACGAGGTGGTCGTGCTCGTCGTCGCCACCGGAGGCGACCCCGTCTCCCGGGTGGTCGACGACCACCTGGCCGCGGTCGCCGACCGACTGGGCTGAGCGCTCCTGTCAGCAGCTCCCCCTACGGTGATCGCCATGCCGAAGCAGGTGTTGCCGTTCCTCATGTTCCAGGGCGACGCGGGGCCCGCGCTCGACCTCTACACGTCGCTGTTCGACGACGCGCGCGTCCTCGAGCTCACCCGGTGGGGGGCCGACGGTGCCGGCGTCGAGGGCACGGTGCAGGGCGCCAGCCTCTCGATCGCCGGGCAGGTCTTCCGCTGCTTCGACAGCCCGCCGGTCCACGACTTCACCTTCACGCCGTCCTTCTCGATCTGGGTCGAGACGGCGTCGGAGGAGGAGCAGGACCGGCTGTTCGCGGGCCTGTCCGAGGGGGGTGCCGTGCTGATGGAGCTCGGCGACCACGGCTTCAGCCGCCGGTTCGGCTGGGTGAACGACCGCTTCGGCGTCTCCTGGCAGCTCAACCTGGCCTGAGCCGCCGCGCGGGGCTGAGCCTGACCGGGTAGGACGGTTCCGTGCGAGCCATCGTCTACACCGAGAACGGCGACCCCGACGTCCTGCAGCTGGTGGAGCGCCCGGACCCCGAGCCCGGCCCGGGCGAGGTGCGGGTGCGGCTGACCTTCTCGGGCGTCAACCCGACCGACTGGAAGCGCCGGCGCACCGCCCCACCCGCTGCCGACGGCCAGGTGCCCGACCAGGACGGCTCGGGCACGGTCGACGCCGTCGGCGAGGGTGTGGACCCGGTGCTGGTCGGCGAGCGGGTGTGGGTCTGGGAGGCGGCCTGGCAGCGCCCGCACGGGACGGCGGCCGAGTACACCGTCGTCCCGGCGCGGCAGGTGGTGCTGCTGGGCGCCGGGCCCTCCTTCGAGCTCGGCGCGGCGCTGGGCATCCCGTTCCTCACGGCGCACCGCTGCCTGACCGTCGCCGAGTCGCTGCCCGACCGGCTCGGGCCGGGCGCCCTGACCGGGCACACCGTCCTCGTGCAGGGCGGGGCCGGCGCGGTCGGCAACGCCGCCATCCAGCTGGCCCGCTGGGCCGACGCGACGGTGATCGCCACGGTCAGCAGCCCGCGCAAGGCGCAACTGGCCGCCGCGGCCGGCGCCTCGCACGTCGTGGACTACCGCCGGCAGGACGTCGTGGCCGAGGTGCGCAAGGTCGCGCCGAAGGGCGTGGACGCGATCGTCGAGGTCTCCGCCGCGACCAACGCCGCCGTCGACGCTCAGGTGATCGGCCTGCACGGGGCGGTGGCCATGTACGCCGACGACGGCGGCGCGGAGGTCACCGTGCCGGTCCGCGCCCAGATGAACGCCAACGCGCGCTGGCAGTTCGTCCTCGTCTACACCGAGCCCGACCGCGCCAAGGCGATCGCCGTGGAGGACGTCAACGCCGCCGTCCTGGACGGCGCGGTGCGGGTCGGTGAGGACGCCGGCCTGCCGCTGCACATCTTCCCGCTGGCCGAGACCGCGCAGGCGCACCGCGCGGTCGAGGACGGTGCCGTCGGCAAGGTGCTGGTCGACGTCACGGCCTGACAGGATCGCCGAGTGCCTCGCGTCCTCGTCGCCCCGGACAAGTTCAAGGGATCGCTGACCGCGACGGAGGTGGCCGACGCGGTCGCGCGCGGGCTCACCGCCGGGCGGCCGGACGTGGCGGTGAGCCGGCTGCCCGTCGCGGACGGCGGTGACGGCACGCTCGCCGCCGCGCTCGCCGCGGGCTACGAGGCGGTCCCGGTGACCGCGTCCGGCCCGACCGGCGAGCCGGTGGAGACCGCCTACGCCCGGCTCGGCGACGTCGCCGTCGTCGAGATGGCCGACGTCTCGGGGCTGGGTCGGCTGCCCGGGGGCCGGTTCGCGCCCCGCACCGCCACCAGCCGCGGCACCGGGGAGCTGGTCGCCGCGGCGCTGGCCGGGGGCGCCCGCCGGGTGGTCCTGGGCATCGGCGGCAGCGCCACCACCGACGGCGGCGCCGGGCTGCTGCAGGCCCTCGGCGCCCAACTGCTCGACGCGGACGGCGCACCGGTGGGGCCTGGCGGTGCCGGACTCGAGCGGCTGGCCCGCGTGGACGTCGGCGGGGTCGCCGCCGCGCTGTGCGGTGCCGAGGTCGTCGTGGCCTGCGACGTCGACAACCCGCTGACCGGCCCCTCGGGCGCGGCCGCGGTCTACGGCCCGCAGAAGGGCGCCGACCCCGACGACGTCGCCTTCCTCGACGGCTGCCTGGCCCGGCTGGCCGACGCGGTCGCCGAGGCCACCGACCACGACCTGCGGGACGAGCCGGGCGCGGGCGCCGCCGGCGGGGTCGGGTTCGCGGCGCTCGCCGTCCTCGGGGCGCAGCTGCGGCCGGGCATCGACCTGCTGCTGGACCTGCTCGGCTTCGAGCGGCTGGCGGCCGGCGCCGACCTGGTCGTCGTCGGTGAGGGGTCCCTCGACGGGCAGAGCCTGCGTGGCAAGGCGCCGGTCGGCGTCGCCCGCCGGGCCCGCACGGCCGGCGTCCCCGCGGTGGTGGCGGTGTGCGGGCGCCGGGAGCTGGACGACGCGGCGCTGCGGGCGGCCGGCATCGACGCCGCGCACGCCCTCACCGACCTCGAGCCCGACCCCGACCGCTGCATGACCGAGGCCGGCCCGCTGCTGGAGCGGCTGGCCCGCCGGATCGCGGAGGAGCGGCTCCCGACCTGACGGGGCGCGTGCTGCCGGGCCACCCCGAGGTTCACCAGGAGGCGAAGACGCGCGCGGGACCGCCCGACCCCTCCTCGAACGGGATGAGGCCGACCGCGATCGTCGCGCCCGTGGGTGGGAGGCGGTCGAGGTGGGCGAGGTTCTCCATCCCGTAGCGGTCGGCGCCGCTGAGCAGGAGGTGGGTGTCGAAGGTCGTGGACACGCCCGGGTCGAGGCTGAGCGTGTCGACACCGAGGCTGCGGATGCGCCGGTGTGCCAGCAGCCACTCGCAGGTGTCCGGACCGAAGCCGGGGAAGTGCAGCGTCCCCGCCGCGTCCGCGCCGCGGTAGGCCTCCGGATCGCCGATCCGGCTGCCCCAGCCGGAGTCCATGAGGACGGCGGCGTCGTCCGGGATGCGGCCGTGGCGCTCCTCGTGCGCGCGGACGTCGTCGATCGTCACGACGGTGTCGGGGTCGTCCGCGGCGCGCGTGCTGATGTCGATGACGACGGCGGGCGTAACGAGCTCGTCGATCCGCAGCTCGGGCGCGAGGCGACCGCCCGGCGTGAAGTGTCCCGGCGCGTCGACGTGGGTGCCGGTGTGCTCGAAGACGCGCCACTCCTGCTGGTAGTAGCCGTTCTGCTCGATCGTCACGGCGGTGCGGCGCGACGGCGTCTCGGTCGGCAGGAACATCGGCAGGCTCGTGGTCAACGGGTGCGTGAGGTCGCACAGGCCGCGTCTGCCCCAGTTCGGACCTCTGGTTGTCCGGTCCTCGGCCCGAGCCGTTCCGGTCAGCGCGGCGGTCACGGCCGCGGCCGCTCCACCCACCAGCGCTGTCCGCCGGGAGAACCCGGCCCCGGTCCCGTCGCGGTGCTGCTGCGCCACCCTGCCGGTGTGCTCCGTGCACATGCGCGGCTCCGTCGTCCCCGTGGAATCGGGCTGCCCTGGGCTCGGGCGCCCGCGCACCATAGCCCTCGGACCGGCCGCGGGACCGCCCGTCGCTGCGCGGTGCCGAGCGGCTCCCGACGTGACCCGGTGAGATCGCCGATCTCGCACGGCTCCGGGGTCCGGAGCGTGCGGGACCGGCGATCTCGACGGGACAGCGGCCACCCTTCAGGGGCCCTCCGCCTGAGTCTGCGAGGCGTGGGGGAGGGTGGTCCTTCCTCAGCCGACGCCGAGGTCGCGGGCGATGAGCATCCGCTGCACCTCGCTGGTGCCCTCGCCGATCTCCAGGATCTTCGCGTCCCGGTAGAAGCGGCCGACCGGGAACTCGTTCATGAACCCGTAGCCGCCGTGCACCTGGGTGGCGTAACGGGCGTTGTCCATCGCGGCCTCGGAGCTGTACAGCTTGGCGATGGAGGCCTCGCGCCCGTACGGCTCGCCGCGCAGCATCTTCTCGGCGGCCCGGTAGTAGGCCAGCCGCGCGGTGGAGGCGCGCACCTCCATGTCGGCGATCATGAACTGGATCGCCTGGTTGCGGCCGATCGGCTGCCCGAACGCCTCCCGCTGCGCCGCGTACTTCACGGACTCGTCGACGCACCCCTGCGCCAGCCCGACGGCCAGCGCGGAGATCGCGATCCGACCCTCGCCGAGGATGGAGAGGAACTGCGCGTAGCCGCGGCCGTGCTCCCCCACCAGGTTCTCCGCCGGCACCCGGCAGTCGGTGAACGAGAGCTCCCGGGTGTCCGAGGCGTTCCAGCCGACCTTGGAGTACCGCTTTCCCACGCTGAAGCCCGGCGTCCCCGAGGGGATCGCGATCGCCGAGATCTCCTTGCCGCCGTCGGGACGGGTGCCGGTGACCGCGGTGACGGTGACCAGCTCCGTCAGGTCGGTGCCCGAGTTGGTGATGAACGCCTTCGACCCGTTGACCACCCAGTGGCCGTCCTCCAGGCGCGCGGTGGTGCGGGTCGCGCCGGCGTCCGAGCCGCCACCGGGCTCGGTCAGCCCGAAGGCGGCCAGCGCCTCGCCGCTGCACAGCCGCGGCAGCCACTGCTGCTTCTGCTCCTCGGTGCCGAACCGGTAGATCGGCATCGCGCCCAGCGAGACGCCGGCCTCGAGGGTGATCGCCACCGACGAGTCGACCCGCGCCAGCTCCTCGAGCGCGACGCAGAGGGTGAAGTAGGTGCCGCCCGACCCGCCGTACTCCTCGGGGAAGGGCAGGCCGAACAGGCCCAGCTCACCCATCTGCCGCACGATCGCGGTGGGGAACTCGTCGGCCTCGTAGAACGCGCCGATCTGCGGTGCGATCACGTCGTGCGAGAACTCGCGCACGACCTTGCGCAGCGCCTCGGTCTCCTCGTCGAGCCGGTAGTCCAGCATCACGTCTCCTGCTCAGGGGAGGTGGCCGGTGGGATCACCACGGCCACCCGCTCGTCGAGCCGGACCTGTTGGCCGGCCGTCACGCCGAGCTCGGTGACCGTCCCCGCGAGGGGTGCGGTCAGCACGTGCTCCATCTTCATCGCCTCGACCACCAGCAGCGGCGCCCCGGCCTCGACCCGGTCGCCGACCGCGGCCTGCACCAGCGTCACCGTCCCGGGCATGGGTGCGGTGACGGCGCCGTCCCCGGCCGCGCCCTCGGCGGCGGCGTGCAGCCGCTCGTGCTCGCGCAGCGCGGTCACCCGGCCGTCGGCGGCCAGCCACAGCTCCCCGCCGGAGTGGACGACGGCGTACCGCGCGGTGACGCCGCCGAGGGTCACGGTCAGCTCGTCGCCGTCCCTCGACGCCGAGGCGCGCACCGGGTCGACGTCCCCGACCCGGATCTCGGCGTCGGCCGCCCGGCCCCGCACCCGCACGGTCACCGGGTCACCGCCGGCGGCCTGCAGCCGGCGCACCGTCCAGGCCGGCTCGCCCAGCCGCCAGCCGTCGGGGACGTCCCAGCGGTCGACGACCGGACCGGTCGGCTCGTCCTCGAGCAGCTCGTACAGCGCGGCGGCCGCGTACGCGGACGGCGGCACCGGCTCGGCGGCGGTCAGCGCGTCGCCGCGGCGCTCGATGAGCCCGGTGTCGAGCCGCCCGGCGACCACGTCGGGGTCGGTGAGCAGGGCCCGGAGGAACGCGGTGTTGGTCGGCACCCCGAGGACGGCGGTGTGCCCGAGCGCGCCGACCAGGCGGGCGCGGGCGGTGTCCCGGTCCGGGCCCCAGGCGACCACCTTGGCCAGCATCGGGTCGTAGTCCGTGCCGACGACCGAACCCACGGCCAGCGAGCTGTCCAGGCGCACCCCCGGCCCGGCCGGCTCGCGCAGGCCGAGCACGGTGCCGGTCTGCGGGAGGAAGCCGCGGGCCGGGTCCTCGGCGTAGAGCCGTGCCTCGATGGCGTGCCCGTCGAGGCGGACGTCGTCCTGGGTGAACGGCAACGGCTGCCCCGCGGCGACCCGCACCTGCAGCTCGACCAGGTCCAGGCCGGTGACCAGCTCGGTGACCGGGTGCTCGACCTGCAGCCGGGTGTTCATCTCGAGGAAGAAGAAGTCGGTCGGCCGCTCGGCGTCGACGATGAACTCCACGGTGCCGGCGCCGGTGTAGCCCACGGCCCGGGCGGCCTCCACGGCAGCGGTGCCCATCGCGGCGCGGGTGGGGGCGTCCAGCAGCGGGGACGGCGCCTCCTCGATGACCTTCTGGTGCCGGCGCTGCAGGCTGCACTCCCGCTCGCCGAGGTGGACGACGGTGCCGTGCGCGTCGCCGAGCACCTGCACCTCGACGTGCCGCGCGGAGCCGACGTAGCGCTCGACGAGCAGGGTGTCGTCGCCGAAGGAGCCGCGGGCCTCGCGCCGGGCGGCCGCGATCGCGTCGCGCAGCTCGGCCTCGGCCCGCACCACCCGCATGCCCTTGCCGCCGCCGCCCGCGCTGGGTTTGAGCAGCACGGGGAAGCCGACCTCGACCGCGGCCGCCGCGACCTCGTCGTCCGACATGCCCGGCTCGGTCCGCCCGGGGACGACGGGGACGCCGGCGGCCATCACCGTCTGCTTGGCGCGGATCTTGTCGCCCATGGCCTCGATCGCGGCCACCGGCGGGCCGATGAAGACGACCCCGGCCTTCTCGCAGGCGCGGGCGAACTCGACGTTCTCCGACAGGAAGCCGTAGCCGGGGTGCACCGCCTGGGCGCCGGTGCGGGCAGCGGCGTCGAGCACCCGCTCGATCGACAGGTAGCTCTGCGCCGCGGGCGACGGACCGATCGGGACGGCGACGTCGGCCTCGCGGACGTGCCGCGCGCCGGCGTCCGCCGCGCTGTACACGGCGACCGAGCGGATGCCCATCGCCCGCAGCGTGCGGACCACCCGGACGGAGATCTCGCCGCGGTTGGCGACCAGGACGGTGTCGAACACGGCTCAACACCCCCCGCCGGGGGTGCGGTCAGGCCGCCTTGCGGGTGCTCTTCGCGAGCACCTTGCCGGCCTTGTCCAGCTTGACCAGGCGGCGCTTCTTGACCGTGTAGCCCGGCGGCAGCGTCCCCTCGGCGAGGGCGCGCAGGGGGCACCGCTTGCAGCGCGGCTTGTCCTCGCAGCACTTCTTCTTCGGCATGCGCCCGGACTTGGCCACGCGGTGAGGTTAGCCTCGCCTTCTTGGGCGGTCCACGGGCACCGGCGTGTCACCGGATAGCGTCCGGTGAACGCCACCTCACACGTCCGGGAGACCCGATGGCCGCCCCTGCCTTCGTCGAGCTGCTGAACACGCAGATCGGCAACGAGTTCGCCGCCCACCAGCAGTACGTGGCGTGCGCCGTCTACTTCGACGAGCTGACCATGCCGCGGACGGCGCAGCTCTTCTTCGACCAGGCGCTCGAGGAGCGCGAGCACGCGATGATGATGGTCAAGTACCTGCTGGACTCCGACGCGCCCGTGCGCATCCCGGGCATCCCCGCCCCGGTCAACGAGTTCGCCGACGTCGTCGCCCCCGTGGCCCTGGCCCTGGAGCAGGAGAAGCGGGTCACCGAGCAGATCAACGCGCTGATCGGCGTCGCGCGGCGGGAGAGCGACTTCGCCTCGGACCAGTTCATGCAGTGGTTCATCAAGGAGCAGATCGAGGAGGTCAGCAAGATGAGCGACCTGCTCACCATCGTGAAGCGCTCCACCCACGACCTCGAGACGATCGAGGACTACGTGCTCCGCGAGGTCACCGCCGAGGCCGCCGACCCCACGGCGCCACCGGTCGCGGGGGCGTGAGCGGCTACATCCGGAAGACGCCATAGCCAACCTCCTCCAACGGGGCATTCGCGCAGGCGGACAGGGCCAGACCGAGGACGGTGCGGGTCCGGGCGGGGTCGAGGACGCCGTCGTCCCACAGCCGGGCGGTCGCGTAGTACGGGTGGCCCTGGGTCTCGTACTGGTCGCGGATCGGCTTCTTGAACGCCTCCTCGTCCTCGGCCGGCCACTCCTCGCCGCGGGCCTCGAGGCCGTCGCGGCGCACCTGGGCGAGCACCGAGGCGGCCTGCTCCCCACCCATGACCGAGATGCGGGAGTTGGGCCAGGTGAACAGGAACCGGGGCGAGTAGGCCCGGCCGCACATCGAGTAGTTGCCGGCGCCGAACGAGCCGCCGACGACGACGGTCAGCTTGGGGACGCGGGCGCAGGCGACGGCGGTGACCATCTTGGCGCCGTGCTTGGCGATGCCACCGGCCTCGTAGTCGCGGCCGACCATGAACCCGGAGATGTTCTGCAGGAACAGCAGCGGGGTGCTGCGCCGGTCGCATAGCTCGATGAAGTGCGCGCCCTTGAGCGCGGACTCGGCGAACAGCACGCCGTTGTTGGCGACGATGCCGACCGGGTGGCCGTGCAGGCGGGCGAAGCCGGTGACCAGCGTCTGCCCGTACAGCGGCTTGAACTCGGCGAAGCGGCTGCCGTCGACCAGCCGGGCGATGACCTCGCGGACGTCGTAGGGCGTGCGCGGGTCGGGCGGCACCACGTCGTAGACCGACTCCGGCGGGTGCAGCGGCTCCTCGACCGGTTCGACGTCCCACGGCCGGGGCGCGCGCGGGCCGAGGGTGCCGACGATCTGGCGGACCAGTTGCAGCGCGTGCGCGTCGTCCTCGGCCAGGTGGTCGGTGACCCCGCTGACCCGGCTGTGCAGGTCTCCCCCGCCGAGCTCCTCGGCTGTCACGACCTCGCCGGTCGCCGCCCGGACCAGCGGCGGGCCGCCGAGGAAGATCGTGCCCTGCTCGCGGACGATGACCGCCTCGTCGCTCATCGCCGGCACGTAGGCCCCGCCGGCGGTGCACGAGCCGAGGACGGCGGCGATCTGCGGGATGCCGGCCTTCGACATGGTGGCCTGGTTGTAGAAGATCCGGCCGAAGTGCTCGCGGTCGGGGAAGACCTCGTCCTGCATCGGCAGGAAGGCGCCGCCGGAGTCGACCAGGTAGACGCAGGGCAGCCGGTTGTGCAGCGCCACCTCCTGCGCCCGCAGGTGCTTCTTCACCGTCATCGGGTAGTAGGTGCCGCCCTTGACGGTCGCGTCGTTGGCGACGACGACGACCTCGCGGCCGGCGACCCGGCCGATGCCGGTGATGATCCCGGCGGCCGGCGCCTCGCCGCCGTACATGCCGTGCGCGGCCAGCGGCGAGAGCTCGAGGAACGGGCTGCCCGGGTCGAGCAGCGCGTCGACCCGCTCGCGCGGCAGCAGCTTGCCCCGCGCGGTGTGCCGCTCGCGGGCCCGCTCACCGCCGCCCTCGGCGACCCGGCGCAGCTGCGCCGCCAGGTCGGTGGCGAGCGCGGCGTGGGCCTCGGCGTTGCGCGCGGCGGCCGCGCCGTCGGTCGTCGGCCTGCCGGCCAGCACGGGGGCGTCCACGGCGGGGATGTTAACGGTGGTTCACGAACGGGGTCAACGACCGTTAACATCCCCGCCGTGACGGACACCAACACCGCGCTGCACGCGGACGCGGCCCGGCCGTCGCGCCGCGAGCAGATCCTGCGGGCCGCCGCGCAGCTGTTCGCCGAGCGCGGCTCGCGGGCTGTGGGGGTGGACGACGTCGGCGCCGCGGTCGGCGTGACCGGCCCGGCGATCTACCGGCACTTCGCCAGCAAGGACGCGATGCTGGCCGAGATGCTGCTGCGCATCAGCGAGCGGCTGCTGGAGGGCGGCACCTCCCGCGTGGCCGCCACCGGGGACGACCCGATGGCCCAGCTGCGCACACTCATCGCCTTCCAGGTCGACTTCGCGCTGGACAACCCCGCGCTGATCACCGTGCACGACCGCGACCTCGGCTCGCTGTCCGCCGAGGAGGCCGCGCAGGTGCGCCGGCTGCAGCGCCGGTACGTCGAGGTGTGGGTCGACGTCCTGGGGCGGGTGCACCCGGAGTCCGACGCCGCCACGAACCGGGTGCGCGCGCACGCCGTGTTCGGGCTGGTCAACTCGACCCCGCACAGCGCCGGCCGGCTGCCCCGCCGACGGACGGCCGCGCTGCTCGCCGCCATGGCCGAGGCCGCCGCGACCGCGTGAGCCGTCCCCGATGATCAGGTGAGCTGGTCATCGCGGGTCCTGGCTCACCACTGGGCGTGAGCCAGGACCCGCAACGGTCAGCTCAGCTGATCGTCGCGGAGGTCGCCGATCAGCCGGCCGTGGGCTGCGGCATCGGCAGCACCAGCGCGTTCGAGGCGACGACGTCGAGGTCGGCGGTCGACCCGGTCGACCCGGTGCCCGCCCAGGCGGTCTCGACGACTGTCACGGCGCTGCCGGAGACGGCGCTGGCGTACTGCGCACCGGAGAGCCGCTCGGGGCCACCCGGGTAGCGGACGCCCTCGCGCAGCAGGTCGCTCACGTTGCCGCTGCCGTTCTGGTCGGCGAGCGTGCGCAGCGCCCGGGCCCCGTCGGCTCCGCCCATGTCGGCCACCGACACCGAGACGACGACCGGCCGGCCGCCGACCTCGGTCGAGTACAGCGCCCGCGCCAGACCGGCGCAGTCGGTGGCGGTGAAGAAGTCCGCCACCGCGCCGTAGCTGTTCCCGACACAGGTGGGGTCGGTCTGGACCCGCTGGGCGACGAAGGTGCGGCCGTCCACCGTCTCGATCTGCCCGGGCTGCGGCCCCGTCGCGGCGTCGGCGAGGGCCACGGCCTGCCCGTCGCCGGCCGGCGAGGCGTCGGCGGCCGCCCCGTCGTCGCCACCGGACAGCGAGGTCAGGCCCACCACGAGGAGGACGACGAGCAGCAGGCCCACCGCCGCCAGCAGCGCTGTCCGCCGCCACGAGCGCCGGCGCGGTCCCACGAGCGGGACACCGGTGGACCGGGCAGCGGAGGGGGCGGGGCGGGGCTCGACGTGGACCGGCGACGCGGCGGCCGGCTCGGGAGCGACCGGCGCGACGGCGACCGGCGGGACGGCGACCGGCGCGACGGCGACCGACTGAGGGGGATCCGGCTCGGCGGCGGCGAACAACCCGCCCAGGCCGCCGGACTCCTCGCGGAGGCCGACCGTGGGCCCGACCAGGGTGTCCCGTGCGGCCGGCACCGGCGCGGGGGGCGCGGAGGCCCCGGACGGCACGGCGGCCGGCACGGGGGGCGCGGAGACCCCGGACGGCACGGCGGCCGGCGCCGGGATCGCGGGCGCCACGGCGAGGTCCTGGGCGCGCGTGCAGGCCGGGGCGGCGGCACGGGCAGCCGCCTCGTCCGCGCGGATCGCGGCGGCGGCCACGGCCGCGGCCGCCGCGGGGTCGACCAGCGGGCGCGGGGGCTCCGGCGCGGCGGCGTGCGGTGCCGGGTGGCGCGGCGCCGGCGGGACCGGGTGCTCGGCGCCCGACACCGCCGCCGCCATCGCGGCGGGGGCGAGCAGCTCGGGCGTGCGGAGCACGTAGGGCGAGTACGGGAAGCCCTCGCCGTTGAGCTCCTGGGTGGTGGGCACCCGGCCGTCGAGCTCGAGCGCCTCGAGCGCGGCGCGCACGTCGGCCGTCGTCCACAGCCGGGGGTTGGCCACGCCGGTGTAGCGCGACGAGCGGGCGATGCCCAGCAGCAGCGAGCGGGGCTCGAGCAGCGCGACCTGGTCACCCTCGCCGAGGTCGCCGTCCGCGGGCACCAGGCCGGTGAGGTCGCCGACCAGCACGGTGAGGCGGGCGATCCGGCCGGGCTCGAGGCCTGCGCGGCGCAGCCGCACGGCGGTGTCCATGCCGGCACGCATCAGCCCGTCCAGGGGGGTGGACCCGCCGCCGGAGAGCTGCAGCACCTCGCCCGGGCGGCCGGCCTCGGGGCCGACCGTCCACGAGCCCTCGGGCAGCGCGGTGACCACGCCACGCTGCCGGGGCACCTCAGCGATGCGGACGACGGCCAGCCCCTCCGGCACGAAGAGCACCGCGTCGGAGATCCGGCGGCCCACCGGCCCGTCGAGGACCGGCAGGGAGGCCATGACCGCACCCCGGACCGCGCCGCCGGTGTCCCAGCGGGTCAGTTCGGCGAAGAGCGCACGCTCCCCCGCCGTCTGCAGCGGCCGGGGGGTCAGGGCGAGCACGTCGGTCCTCCGGGGGCGGGGAGCAGGGCCGGTGGGACGGCGTCGTCGCGCGGTCACCGGGAGGGGCTGCCTCGACGCTACGTCATGTGACGGGCCGGTCCGGGACGCTCAGCGGGTCGGCGCGCCGTGCTCCCCGTGCTCGTCGAGCGGCACGCACCAGGCGGCCAGCGACCGGCTCCGGGCCACCGCGTCGAGCAGCGCCCACAGCAGGGTGGCCACCAGCGCCGTGGCGACGACGACCTCCGGGCGCCAGTCCCACGGGGGCAGGGCGCCGACCGCGTCGAGCCCCGCGCCGGCCAGGTAGGTGACCCCGGCGAGCAGCGGGCCGGCCAGCCAGCCGGGCAGCCGGCAGGTTCCGGCGAGGTCGACGGCGACCGCGCCGGCGAGCAGCGCCAGCGGCAGCACCGAGGGCGGGAAGCCGATCGCCACCAGGCCCAGCCACATCGCGGCGCGGTAGGCCAGGTAGACGGCCGCGACCGTCGTGGCCGCCCAGCGCAGGCCGGTGACCCGCCGGACGACGACGAGCGTCACAAGCCCGGCGCACAGCAGCCAGGCCGGGTGCACCCACGCCGGCACCGGCAGCATGAACGACGTCGGGCTCTGCGCCTGGGCGACGGCGAAGTCCAGCAGCTGCGGCTCGGCCGTCGTCCGGCCGGCCTCGTAGGCCCGCAACGAGAGGACGCCGTACTCCTGGTGCTGGTTGGGGAACAGCACGTTCTCCGCGAAGAACAGCCACAGGCCCAGCGCGACGGCGTCCCGCACCCGGCCGGGCGCGGCGTACAGCCACCAGCCGCGCAGCGCCCCCGCCAGCATCACGGCCGTCCCGATGTACAGCAGCGCGTGGCTGGGGCTCCAGCTGGTGATGTCCAGCCCGTTGAGCCGGTGGTTGACGATGTCGACCGGGACGGCGACCAGGAACAGCGCAGTGCCCACCTGCATCAGCCGCAGCGCCCGGCGGTCGACGCCGTAGCCGGTGTAGCTGGAGAAGAGGACGAGCGCGACGACGACGACGGTGCCCGCGGAGTTGAGCAGGTGCGGCGGGGCGAGGTCGTCGCGCAGCCACCGGAAGTGCCAGGAGACGTCCCACGACGAGCCGAGCATCTTCAGCAGGAAGGCGCCCAGCCAGGCCGTGTAGATCCAGCGCAGCTCCTGCTGGGTCGTCGGGCGGCCGGGGCGGCCCGGCGTGACGTAGGCCGGCCACAGCCACCGGAGGGTCGCGACCGGGTGGGCGACCGCGGCCCTCACCGAGCCAGGGGCCGGCGGAGCCGCGCGGTCGACGACGGGGGCGGCGTGGGGCACGGCGGTACTCCTGGGCTCGGGGCGGTCCGGCGGAGCCTAGCGGCGCGCAGGGCACGATCCCGGCTTCCGAGCGGTACGGGAGTGGCGGGTTCCGTATTGCCTGCCGTGCGGGCGGCCGCCTGGGGGTCGACGTAGGGTCGGAACCCGTGGCGGACAGCGCGGGACACCTGGTCTGGATCGACTGCGAGATGACCGGGCTGGACCTCACCCGGGACAAGCTCATCGAGGTCGCGGTGCTGGTCACCGACTCCGAGCTCAACGTCCTCGACCCCGGCCTGGACCTGGTCATCTCCGCCGACGACGACGCGCTCGAGACCATGGCCGACGTCGTGACCGAGATGCACGCCAAGTCCGGCCTCACCGAGGCGGTGCGGGCCTCGACGCTCACCGTCGCCGAGGCCGAGCAGCAGCTGCTGGCCTACCTGAGGCGGTTCGTGCCCGAGCGGCGGACGGCGCCGCTGTGCGGCAACTCGATCGGCACCGACCGCGGCTTCCTCGCCCGCGACATGCCCGAGCTCGACGACCACCTGCACTACCGGATGATCGACGTCTCCTCGATCAAGGAGCTGGCCCGCCGCTGGTTCCCGCGGGTCTACTTCGCCCAGCCGCAGAAGGGGCTGGCCCACCGCGCGCTGGCCGACATCATCGAGTCGGTGCGCGAGCTGGCGTACTACCGGCGGACGTTGTTCGTCGACGGCCCGGGCCCCTCGACGTCCCAGGCGCAGGCGGCCGCCGCGACGGTCACGGCGTCCTTCGCCGAGCTGTTCGCCGCCGAGGACGCCGGCGTGCCCCCGCAGGGACCCCCGGCCGCGTCGGACGCCTGAGGGTCTCCGGTATCGTGGTGCCGGTTCCCCGGACGATCCGCCGACGAGCGGCCGTCCGGGAGACGTGGTGGGTGTAGCTCAGCTGGTAGAGCACCAGGTTGTGATCCTGGGTGTCGCGGGTTCGAGCCCCGTCACTCACCCCACGAGGTGGAGGCCCTGGTCGGTTCGCTGACCAGGGCCTTCAGCCGTTCCGGCGCCGTCCGCGGCGGCCGCCGGACCCCCGCTGCCCCCTCGTCTGGGGGGGCAGATCGGGGGGCAGTGGCGGGGCGACTACGTACCGCGCGCAGCTCCCGACGGTGCGGCTGGTCCTTCCCGACCAACCGCACGCCGCACATCCCATGAACCCTCATGTCCCCGGGCCCGTGGATCGAGCAGCGCGGCCGCCGGCACCGCGTGTACTGGCGCAACGGCGTCGCCGGCCTGCCGGCGCGGTCCTATCTCCAGTTCTACGGCCGCGACGCGGCCGAGCAGTTCGTCGGCATGGCCGGCCTCGGTCTGCTCGGCCTGCACACCGCCTGCCAGGTACTCGACACCGACGACCCGCTGGAAGCCACCGCACTGCTCCAGGCGGCCTTGGCCGAGCGCGGTCTGGTGGAGACCGCTCTGCTCGAGTGCTGTCTGCCGAACGACACACGCGTCTCCGGAACGACAGTTGATCCCCAGAAGCGCCACCGAGGCCCCAGCCGGCGCCGGCTGGGGCCTCGGGGGTCACGCGCGCCCGCCGCGAGACGCCGCGGTCAGGCGTCCCGGTGGCGGAGCACCACCGCCCCGGCGACGAGCGGAACGACCGCGTAGGCGGCGATGACCAGCAACCCGGTGACCGCGCTGAGCTCCTCGCCCGCCGAGGACAGTGAGTCCTCGCCGCCGCCGAGGAAGGCTCCCGATGCCGGCAGCGGCAGGTAGTCCACCACCGTCTGCACCCAGTTCAGGCTGATGAAGCTGAGCACGCCAGGCAGGAGCAGGAGCACGGTCAGCGCCACGGTGATGGCACCGGTGCTCGAGCGCAGCAGCGTGCCCACGCCGAGCGCGAACAGGCCGGCGGCCACCAGGAAGTACACCGTGCCGCCGAACACCTGCCAGGTCCGCGCTTGGTCGAGGGCGGGAACGAGGTCGAGGTCGGCCAGCAGCGGCATCGTCACGACGTAGGCCAGGGCGATGCTCACTGTGGCGATCACCACTGTCAGGACGGCCAGCACGATCGCCTTCGCGGCGAGCACCGGCACGCGGGTCGGCACCGCGGCCAGCGTCGAGCGGATCATGCCGGTGGAGTACTCCCCGGTGATCAGTAGCGCCCAGCACGGCGATGGTCAGCATGCCCATCTGGAAGCCGCCAGAGACCACCTCGGCGCCGGTGGCGGTCGCGGGTCCGGACGCCGTGGGCGGGTCGGCGGCCACGGCGTCGAGGGAGAAGGCCACGGCGAGCGAGATGCCGGTGATCAGGAGGATGGTGGCGGCCAGCACCCACCAGGTGGAGCGCAACGACAGCAGCTTGATCCACTCTCCCCGCAGGGTTCCGGCGAAGGTGGCATGGGCCGGTACGGCGGCCTGGAAGATAGGCCCACGCTCGGTGGCCGGAGCGGCGACGGTGGTGCTCATCGGTTCGTCCCCTTCGAGGCAGCGGTGGACGGCGGAGCGGTACTGCGGGTGGCGGTGGAGCGGTACTCGACCGCGTCCTGGGTGAGGCTCATGTAGGCCTCCTCGAGGCTGGCGCTGCGCGGGCTGAGCTCGTGCAGGGCGATGCCGTGCGCGCAGGCGATGTCGCCGACGCGGGCGGCGTCGATGCCGCCCAGCTCGAGGACGCCGGGCTCCGGGGAGCTGACAACGGCCCCGTCGGCGGCGACGAGTGCGGCGAGGTCGGCCGCGTGCGGGCTGCGCACCCGCACCGCCGCCCCGGACACCGAGTCGATCACCTGCTGCACCGGGCCGGCGGCCAGGATGCGGCCGCGGCCGATGACCAGCAGCTGGTCGGCGGTCTGCGCCATCTCGCTCATCAGGTGCGAGGAGAGGAACACGGTGCGGCCCTCCTCGGCCAGCGACCGCACCAACCGGCGCACCCACTGCACGCCCTCCGGGTCCAGGCCGTTGACCGGCTCGTCGAGGATGAGCGTGCGCGGGTCACCGAGCAGCGCGGAGGCGATCCCGAGGCGCTGACCCATGCCCAGGGAGAACCCGCCGACCCGCTTGCCGGCGACCGTGGCCAAGCCGGTCATCTCGATCACCTCGGACACCCGCGAGGCCGGGATGTGGTGTGTGGCGGCCATCGTGCGCAGATGGAAGCGGGCGCTGCGGCCGGGGTGCACCGCCTTCGCATCCAGCAGCGCCCCGGCCTCGGACAGCGGGGAGCGGTGCTCGGCGTAGGGCTTGCCGTTGACCGTCACGGTGCCCGACGTCGGCCGGTCCAGGCCCATGATCATCCGCATCGTGGTGGACTTGCCCGCACCGTTCGGCCCGAGGAACCCGGTGACCGAGCCGGGGGCGATGGTGAAGCTGACGCCGTCGACGGCGGTCTTCCCGCCGTAGCGCTTGGTCAGCTCCTGCGCCTCGATCATGACGATGCCTCCCCGGTCTGCTGGGCGGTGGACTTCGGCGCCGGCTCCTCGTCGGTGAGGCGAAGGACGACGTTGCCGCGCTTGCGGCCGGTGTCGACGTAGCGATGCGCCTCCGCGACGTCGGCGAGGTCGTAGGTGCGGTCGCGGACCGCCTGGAAGGAGCCGGCCTCGGCGAGGTCGACCAGGAACGCGAGGTCCTCGGCGGTGGGCCTGCCGACGTCGGCGGTGACCAGGTGGCCGGTCCGCCGGCTGCGCAGCGGTGCGAGCAGCAGCCCGGGTAGGTCGGTGATCACCAGCAGCAGCGCACCGCCCGGCTTCAGCAGGTGCCGCACGCGCTCGAACGGGTCGTTGCCGACGCAGTCGACGATCACGTCGTAGCTGGCCGGCCCGGCCGTGAAGTCCTCGGTGGTGTAGTCGATCACCCGGTCGGCGCCCAGCGAGGTGACCAGCTCGCGGTTCCCCCCGCTGCAGACGCCGGTCACGTGCGCGCCGGCGTATGCGGCCAGCTGCACCGCCGCCGTGCCCACCGCGCCGGATGCCCCGTTCACCAGGACCGCCGCGCCCGGTGCCGGGTGGGCCTGCTGCAGGAAGCACCGGGCGGTCAGTCCGCCGAAGACCAGCGTCACCGCGTTCTCGAACGACATGTTCCGCGGCTTGTGCGCGATCGCCGCGCCGCCTGGCACCCGGGCGTACTCGGCGTGGCCGCCGAAGTAGGCGCCGGTCATCGCGATCACCTCGTCGCCCTGCCCGAAGGCGGTGACGTTCGCCCCGACGGCCTCGACGACGCCGGCGACGTCGAAACCGAGCACTGGCCGCTTCGGCCGGAACAGCCCAATCCCCATGGCGGCGAGCAGGCCGAGCCCGCGGGGCACCTCGCGACTGCGGGCTCGGTGGTCGGCGGCGCTGACGGTGCTCGCGTGCACACGGATCAGGACGTCGTCGGTACCGACCGTCGGCCGCGGGACCTGGTCGACCCGGACTGTGTCCGGCCCGCCGAAGCGGCGATAGACCGCGGCCCTCATCGGACGGCCTCCACGGGCGGCAGGGCGGCGACGGCGGAGGGCCGGAACCCGCGGACGATCAGGTAGATGCCCAGCGACAGCTCCCAGAAGAAGATCGGCGCCAGGGCGATCACCGACCACATCGTGGAGTCGTCGTTGACACCGTAGACCGTCGCGATCTTGGCCGCGAGGAGCAGCGGGGCTCCGATGAGGCCCATCACCGGGATGACGCGCGGAACCAGGCCGGAGCGATACATGAGGCTGCCGAGCAAGAGGGCGTTCACCGCCGCCAGGAAGCCCGGACCGAGATGGAACGTGAAGTCGCGGACCGCGACGAGTGATGCGGCAGTGGTGGACAGAGAGTCCGTGTCGACGCCGGGCGCTGCGGCGAACTCCTTTCGCAACGTCACGATCGCGAGGAGGCTGACGACACCGATGACGATGATCGCGGCTTCGAGCAGGCGGGAGGTGACGAAGCCGAGCGCCAGAGTCCTGTTCTGCCGCCGCACCACCGGGAACAACACGACCGCGGTGCCGATGCCGGCGATGGCGGTGACCACGTCGAGCAGGCCGCCGGTGATGACGCGCGCGTCGGACCCTGAGCCCAGGACGTAGTCCGGGTTGTTGAGGACGGGGGCAAGGAAGTAGAAGGCGGCAGGGATCGAGGCAGCGAAGGTGATGACGTACAGCAGGCCGCCGAGGAATGCGGTCTGTCGCATCGCGTCCGTCGCGGGTCGGGTCGTCGCGGCGGGAGGTGAGCTGATGCTCATGGCGGGGTCCCTTCGGGTGTGGTGGCGGGTCAGGTGGTGACGGTGCGCGGGTGCTCCGCGTCGAGCGGGGTGACCGAGAGCAGCGGCAGCCCGAGGTCGCGCACCTTCTGCAGCAGGCCGTGCAGCGCGGCCTGGTCGGTCACTGGGCCGCGCAGGGCGGTGGTGCCGTCGTCGGCGGTGGTGAGGGTCATCCCGTCGAACCAGGCGGTCCATCGCGGGTCGAGGCGGCCGCGCAGCCGGATCTCGTAGCGGCTGGGGCTGGGCGGAGGGCCGCCGGTGGTCTTGGTCATCGGGTCCCCCTGTCCGGGCCGGCGGCAGCGGTGCGGCCCGGTGTTCCGGCGTTCGTTTCGGTGCGGACGAAACGTAGGAACGGGAGTGGTGAGAGCGGATCACCATGTGTGGTGATCCGGGTGGTGATTCGAGCCGGGCCTACCGGTCGGCCACCGCGCGGCCGGAGCGGGGGTCGGGCCGGGCCAGCAGGTTGAGTTCCTCGCCGCGGCGGACCGCGGCGCGGCGGCTGTTCACCCCGAGCTTGGCGTAGAGGTTCTTGGTGTGCGTGCGCAGGGTGTTCAGCGAGACGAACAGCTCGCGGGCGATGCCGGGGCCGTCCAGATCGGTGGCCAGGAGGCGCAGCACCTCGAGCTCGCGGGCGCTCAGCGGCTCGACCGGGCCCCGCGGCGCCGGAATGCCGCCGCCGGCCGGGGCGCCGGCGCTCACCAGCCGACGAACGTAGCCGGGCGCGGCCCCCTGCCGCGCGCACGCCTGCAGCAGCGCGGCCAGCGGCGGCCCCTCGTCGACGAAGATCCGCACGTAGCCTTCGGGCTCCGCGAGCTGCAGCGCGCGCTCCAACGCGCCGAGCGCGCCGGGGACGTCGCCCTGGTGCTGGTGGGCCAGCGCCCGCAGCACGAGCAGCTCGATGACCGTGCCGGCCCGTCCGCCGTCCCGCGCAGCGGCCAGCAGGCGATCCAGGAGCCCGGTAGCCTGCTGCAGCGGAGTCCGGTCGCCGGACGTGGCGTGCTCGGCCAGCAGCGCCCGGGCCAGCGTGACGTGCTCGAACTCGCGCAGGTAGGACAGGTCGTCGGCGGGGTCCAGCCCGCCCTGGCGGGTCCAGTCGAACGCCTTGCCGAGCTGACCCTGGGCCAGCCACACCCGCGCGCGCAGCGCCGCGATCGGCCGCACGTCGGGGAACATGTCGCTAACGAAGCACCGCTCGGCCTCGTCGAGCAGCTCGACGGCGCCGTCGAGGTCTCCCTCGGCCTCCCGCAGCCGGGCCATCGCCACCCGCCAGCGGTGCCGATTCTGCGGCAGGCCGGCGTGCTCGCCGAGCTGCGTGCTGGCGGCCAGGTGCTCCCGCGCGGTCTCCAGCTCGTTGCGTTCCCGACACAGCTCGCTGAGCCCCACGTGCATGTCGGCCGCGCCGCGGAGCGTGTGAGAGCCGTGGCGTGCCGCTACGGCCAGCCCGTCCTGGTAGGTGGCCATCGCGTCGCCGAGCCGGCCCTGCGCGATGCGGATGTCGGCCAGCGCGAGGGAGACGCCGAGGGTGTCGGAGTGGTGCCCGGCCCACTCCAGCTGGGCGCGTGAGTCGCTCCACCACCGGTAGGCGGCCGTCAGCTCGCCGCTGCTCCAGTGCGCCAGCCCGAGCAACCCGGCGGCGGACCCGCGGACCAGGTGGTCGTGAGGGTCGGCAAAGTTGAGCAGGCGCTGCGCGTGGGTCATCGTGCCGGCCAGGTCGCCGGTGATCCGGGCCTGCGCGGCCCGGTAGACCGCGACCTGGCTGCGCACGGCCCGCACAAGCGCCGGGTCCTCCGCGCCCGTGGCGGCCGGCGTTGTGTCCGGAGGGGCGGCGTCGGCGGGCGCCACCGAGTCCAGCCAGCGCTCGGCGTCGCGCAGGTGCTCCTCCACCCCATCCAGCTCGCCGTGCACCAGGATGGCGCCCGCGTAGCCGGCGCGCAGCACCGGCCGATTGCGCAGCACGTGCTCGGGCAGCTGCTTGAACCAGTGGCGCAGCGTGGTGTCGTGGCGGTTCTGCCGCGCCGACGGCATCGCACGCTCGACCAGGTCGGCGGCCCGCTCGGCATCCCCGCCGGCCAGCGCGTGCCGGATCGCTTCGGACGGCTCACCGTGCTCGGCGTGCCAGCCGCTGGCCCGCCGGTGCAGCTCGGACACGCGGTCGGGCTGCTCGGCCAGCAGCCGCGCGTGCAGCACGTCGGCGAACAGGTGGTGGTAGCGGTACCAGCTGCGGCGGTCGTCCAGCGGGACCAGGAACAGGTTCGCCCGCTCGAGGCCCGCCAGCATCGGCCGGCCGCCGTCCCGGCCAACCACGGCGTCGCAGAGCGGGCCGGTCAGGCGGTTGAGGATGGAGGTCCGCAGGAGGAAGTGCTGAACGTCGTCGGGCTGGCGCTGCAGGACCTCCTCGGCGAGGTAGTCGACGATGTAGCGGTCGTCGCCGGCGAAGCCGGCGATGAAGCCGGCGGGGTCGTCGCGGCCCTGCATGGACAGCGCGGCCAACTGCAGCGCGGCGATCCAGCCCTCGGTGCGCGCCTCCAGCGCCGCACTGTGTTCGGCGGTCAGGGCCAGCCCCATCGCCTCGTTGAGGTAGGCCGCGGCCTCCTCGGCGGTGAAGCGCAGCTCGTCGGCGCGGACCTCGACGAGCTCGCCGCGCCCCCGCCACCGGGCCACGGGCAGGGCCGGGTCAGCGCGGGTGGCGATCACCAGGTGTACGTGCGGGGGCAGGTGCTCCACCAGGAAGGCCATCCGCTCGTGGATCTCCGGCGTGGCGATGGCGTGGTAGTCGTCCAGCACCACGACCAGGTCGTCGGGGGCCGCGTCGAGCTCGTTGACCAGGGTCGCGAGCACCTCGTCGAGCGACGCGTGCGGCTCCCGCAGCAGCGCGAACGCGCCAGCTGCCACGCCAGGTACCGCCGTCTGCAGCGCGGCGATGAGGTAGGTCCAGAACGTGTTCGGGTCGTTGTCCCGGTCGTCGAGGGACAGCCATGCTGTCGATCGCCGGTCGGCGGTGGCCAGCCACTCGGTGAGCAGGGTGGTCTTGCCGAACCCGGCCGGGGCTGACACGAGGGTCAGCGCCACGTCGCCGCCCCGGTCGAGCCGCTCGCTGAGCCGGGGGCGGGCCACCAGTCCTCGGCGTCGCCGCGGCACGTGCAGCTTCGTGGTGAGCAGGGGGGCCGTGACGACCACCTCCCTCGAGGGTCAGGCCCCGGGGTGTCGCCACCGCCCCGATGTCAGCCGTCCGCGTCGCCGGCACGTGCCGTCGCCTCGGCGGACGCATCGTGGCAGTCGGATACGGACGGTGTCGATGCTCTTCGCTCCACCCCAGCACGATCAGGGGCGGTCGGCCCGCCGAGGTGCGGCGCGGACGTGGATGCGTTCCCCCTGACGGCCCAGCAGGCTGAGGATCTCCACCGGCTGGTCGTCGGCGGGCCCGAACCAGTGCGGCAGCCGGGTGTCGAACTCGGCGACCTCGCCGGGGCCCAGGGTGAGGTCGTGGTCGGCCAGGATCAGCCGCACCCGTCCGGCGAGCACGTAGAGCCATTCGTAGCCCTCGTGGGTGCGCAGCTCGGGCTCGCCCGGCTCGGGCGGGATGATCGTCTTCCAGGCCTGCAGCCCGCCGGGGTTGCGGGTCAGCGGCACCACGATGCGGCCGTTGCGCTGCCGCGGGGTGAAGCGGACCCGCGGGTCACCGACCTCCGGGGCGCCGATCAGCTCCTCCAGCGGGATCCGGTGCGCCTGCGCGATCGGCAGCAGCAGCTCCAGGCTGGGCTTGCGCTGCCCGGACTCCAGCCGGGACAGGGTGCTCTTGGAGATGCCGGTGGCCGCAGCCAGCTCGGTCAGGGTGATGTCGCGCTGGGTGCGCACCCGCTTCAGCCGCGGCCCCACCTCGGCCAGCGCCGCCGCGATCGCCGCCGAGTGCCGCATGCCGGCCAGCCCACCAGCCGTTCCCGGAAATGGCAACGATCGTTGTCGCGGACGGGCCGGCCCGGCGAACCTTCGCCGCGGAGGTGATCGCCATGGAGGCGAAGGTTCACGACGTGGTAGTGGTCGGCGGCGGCGCGGCCGGGCTGAGCGCGGCACTGGTGCTCGGCCGGGCGCGGCGCCGGGTCGCGGTGGTTGACGCCGGGGCGCCGCGCAACGCGCCCGCGGCGCACATGCACGGCTTCCTGTCCCGCGACGGGATGCCGCCGGCCGACCTGCTGGCCGCCGGACGGGCCGAGATCGCCGGCTACGGCGTCGAACTCGTGGCCGACCGGGTGGTCGGCATCGAGCCAGGCTTCTTCGTCCGGCTCGCCGGCGGCCGGGTGCTCCGGGCTCGGCGGATCCTGCTCACCACCGGGGTCCGCGACGAGCTGCCCGACATCCCCGGCGTCCGCGAGCGGTGGGGCCGGGATCTGCTGCACTGCCCGTACTGCCACGGGTGGGAGGTCCGCGACTCCCCGCTCGGCGTGCTGAACACCGGCCCGGGTGCGGTCGCGCACGCGCAGCTGATCCGCCAGTGGTCCGACGACGTGGTCTTCTTCGCCCACACCTCCGCGCTGACCGCCCTGGAGCGGGTCGCGCTGCGGGCGCGCGGAATCCAGGTCGTGCTCGGTGAGGTGGCCCGGCTGGTCGTGGAGGCCGACCGGCTGACCGGCGTCCAGCTGGCCGACGGCCGGGTGGTGCCGCGGACCGCGGTGTTCCTCCGCCCCGGCAACACCCCACCCCCCGACGGCCTGCTGGCCGGGCTGGGCTGCCGGACCGACGACGCCGGGTTCGTCACCGTCGACGCGACCGGCCGGACCAGCACCGCGGGAGTCTGGGCGGCCGGCAACGTCGTCGACCCGCGCGGGCAGGTCATCGCCGCGGCCGGCGCAGGGAACACCGCCGGGATCGCGATCAACGCCGACCTGGTCGCCGAGGACATCGAGCGCGCGGTCGACGAGCACCACACGGCCGGCGGCGTCTTCTCCGCCGCGGCGGAGGCCCGCCTCACCGCCGCCGTGCTCGCCGAACGCCGGCACGGCCTCTAGCCGCATCCACCCCATCTCCGTGACCGGCGACCGGCCGGTGCCGGCCCGACACCCACGAGGAGAACCCCTTGCCCACCCACCCCGCGCACCGCACGCCCACGCCGGTCCCGCCGCCGTCGAAGCACCAGCTGGCGTTGATGATCTGGCTCGCCGTGCTGCCGACCCTGATCGTGCTCAACCTCGCGCTGAGCAGCCTGCTCACCGGCACCCCGGTCGTGCTGCGCACCGTCATCGTCGCCACCCTCGCGGTCCCGATCGTCATGTACGGCCTCATGCCGCGCCTGCACCGGCTCCGCGCCCGCCAACCCGCCCACTGATCCCGGCCGCCGCGCCGAAATCACCACGCCTTCTCACATCGTGTGGTGATCCGCGCTCACCGCGACCGCTCCTAGCTTCAGCGACGCCCGCGGAAGTCGCCGCGACACCGACCCGAGGAGACCGCCGTGACCGTCGCCCGCACCGCCCTCGACCCAACGGGCAAGGCCGCCACCCCCGCGGACCTGCCGACCTGGCGGCTGAACCTGATGCGGATCGGCTACCTGGTGATGGGCGTCGGTCTCGCCCTGGTGAAGTGGCCGATCGTCATCGGCTACGACCGCGACTTCCCGCTGTACGAGGGTGTCGTCGCCGTCCTGCTCACCGCCATGTCGCTGCTGGCGCTCCTCGGACTGCGCTACCCGGTGCGGCTACTGCCGATCCTGCTGTTCGAGACCCTGTGGAAGGTGATCTGGCTGTCCGTCGTGGCGCTGCCCGCGGTGCTCGCCGGCGACGTTGACCCGGCCATGAGCGAGATCATCGTCAGCTTCGCGCCGGTCATCATCATCGTGGCCGTCACGCCCTGGCGGTACGTCTGGCAGCGGTACGTCACGGCGAAGGGCGACCCGTGGCGCGGGACGACCGTCTGATCCCGACTGCCCCCACCGACCTCCCGCAGCTACGCCCGGGTCTGCCAGCCAGCCCGGCCTCGGGCTCGCCCTCCGCCGGGGTCTGGTCGTCGTTGTCCATCGTCACGGTCGCCCGGTGACGCAGTGGTCGAACAGGGTCAGCAGCGGGCAGTCCGCCGGCCCGTTGCGAAGCACCGACATGATGCGCTGCCGGCGGAGCGCCGGGCGCATGTGCGCCGGGACCGCCACTCGCCCGTGGGCAGCCGCAGTTGCGTGCCGTCGGTGGTAAGGATGCCGGCGTGCACGTCACCGAGGCGGTGCGAGGTAGGCAACAGTTCGACCATCGCGTCCTCCGCGGGGCGGGAGGTGTCGCGTCCGGCGGGCGCACCGCCGCCCGGGCTGGGGGGCAAAGGGGGCGCCCAGGACCCGCTCAGGGACGCTCAGGGACGCTCAGGGCGTCCGGCGGGGCCGCTATCCTGCGCATTCGCCGGGCCACCAGGCCCGGGACCGGCCTCACCCGCGGGTTCGAGCCCCGTCACTCACCCCACCGGGAGGCCCCGGTCAGGCGACTGACCGGGGCCTCCATCCGTTCCGGCGCCGTCGACGACGGTCGCCGGCACCCCGCCCCTCGTCAGGAGGAAGTCGCGAGGCAGCCGCGCCACCCCGCGATGGTCTCCGCCGTCGGCCCTGAGCACCCGATGATGTAGAGAGACCCGCCGCGCGGACCGGGTCAGGGCAGCAGCTCGCTCGCTCCGACGATCAACGCCAGGCCGCCGAGCGCGAGCGCCAGGCGCTTGCCGCCCTTCGCGAAGGTGTGCTCCTCGGGCAGGGCGGCGTACTGCAGGTAGCCGGCGTACACGGCCGCCACGACGCCGACGACGATCAGGACGACGGCGAGCGCGACACGCACCGGCTCACCCATGGCGGGCAACGGTGCCGCGGCCGCTGCTCACTGCAGCTCCACGAACCGCTCGACGTCCGTCGGGCGGCCGCCGATGACGATGACGCTGCCGTAGGTGAGCACCGTGTCATAGTCCGCATGCGTGAACGACGTGGCGTTCTCCGGTCTGACCGACACCACGGTGACGCGATGCTTCTTGCGCAGGCCGGACTGCCCCAGTGGCACCCCGACCAGTTCCCGCGGCGGCTTGGTCTTGGCGAACACCCACTCGGGGTCCAGTTCTACCCAGTCCAACAGCCGGCCGGCCACCAGGTGCGCGATCCGCTCGCCCATGTCCTGCTCGGGGAAGACGACGTGGTGGGCGCCGATGCGCTCGAGGATGGTCGCCTGCTGGCGGTTGACGGCCTTCGCCCAGATGTCGCGGATCTCCAGCTCGGCCAGCAGCGCGGTGGTGAGGATGCTGGCCTCCAGGTCGTTGCCGATGGCCACGACGACCCGGTTGAAGTCGGTGATGCCGATCTCCGTGAGCGCGTCGGGGTCGGTGGAGTCGGCGACGACGACCTGGCCCAGCTGGCCGGACAGCTTCTGGACGACGTCGGGCCGGTGGTCGACGGCGAGCACCTCGGTGCCGCCGCGGGCCAGCTCGAGTGCCAGGGCGCGGCCGAACCGGCCCAGGCCGATGACGGCGACGGGGTCCTTGTGGCTAGCCAACGATGGTCCTCTCTTCGGGGAGCTGGTGACGGCGGGCGCGCTCGCGCAGCGCCAGCCCGGATGCCAGGGTGAGCGGCCCGATCCGGCCGACGTACATGAGCAGCACGAGCAGCACCTGCCCGGCCGGCGGGATGTCGGCGGTGATGCCGGTGGACAGGCCGACGGTGGAGAACGCGGAGATCACCTCGAACAGCACCTGGTCGAAGGTGAAGTCGGTGAGCGCCTCCATCAGGAAGGTGGCGACGGCGATCACGCCGATGGCCAGCAGCGCGATGGCCAGCGCCTGCCGTTGGTTGGTGCCCGGCACCTTGCGGCGGCCGACCTCGACGTCGGGGTCGCCGCGCATCTCGGCCCACAGCACGTAGGCCAGCAGGCCGAAGGTGGTGACCTTGATGCCGCCGGCGGTGCCGGCGGACCCGCCGCCGATGAACATGAGCGCGTCGGTGAGCAGCAGCGTCTCGGGCTGGTAGGCGGCGATGTCGAGGTTGTTGAACCCGGCGGTGCGCGGCATGACCGCCGCCGTGAACGCGGCCAGCACCTTCGCGCCGGTGCTGAGCGGGCCGAGAGTGCCGGGGTTGCCGCTCTCGGCCACGAGGAAGCCGACGGTGCCGACGACGAGCAGGGCGCCGGTGACGACGACGGTGATCCGTGTCAACACGGACCAGGTCTTCGGCGTGCGCCACTCGCGGGCCAGCTCGAAGACGACCGGGAAGCCGAGCCCGCCGACGATGATGGCGGCGCAGATGGTCAAGCTGATCCACGGGTCAGCGACGTACTGCACGAGGTTGTCGGCCTCGAGGCCGAACCCAGCGTTGTTGAACGCGGAGATGGCGTGGAACACCCCGTAGTACGCCGCTGACGGCAGCGACTGGCCGTAGCCGGTGGCGAAGCGGACCGCCAGCACGGCGGCGACCACCGCCTCGGTCGCCAGGCTGAACACCACGACGGTGCGGACGACCCGGCGGACGTCGGCCGCGGACAGCGCCTTCGTCTCCGCCTGCGCGATCAGCCGCGCCCGCAGCCCCAGCCGCCGGGACAGCAGCAGCGCCAGCAGGCTGGCCAGCGTCATGATCCCCAGCCCACCGGCCTGGATGCCCAGCAGGATCACGGCCTGCCCGAACCCGGACCAGTAGGTGCCGGTGTCCACGGTGACCAGCCCGGTCACGCACACCGCTGACGTTGCGTGGAACAGCGCGGTGAGGAAGTCCGCGCGTCCCGGACCGGCGGTGGCGATCGGCAGCGACAGCAGCCCAATGCCGACCGCGACCGCGGCGGCGAAGGCGACGGCGATCACTCGCCCCGGATGCCGGAAGCCGCGGGCGGGGTGCGGGTGGCCGGCCCTGCCGCCGATCACCGGCGTCCCCGTGGGTCGGCCGGTCGGCTACCACGGCTCACGAGCACGGCGTCACGGCGACACGTCGCCAGCCAGCCGCTGAGGTGCCGCCGCCGCGCGGCGACGCCGGGGCGCACGCGGCACATCCCGGGCCGCGTCGTTCGATCCACCGCCCAGCGCGGACGAACCCCCGGCATCCCGCCTCTCCCCTGCTGTTCGTCGTGACCGGCGGTCGGGCAACGCCGCCCACGGCGCTCCCGGCCGGGCACGCCGGCGCTCCTGCCGAACCCGGCTTCGCGCGGACCTCCTTCGATCGGCGGAGGACGACCGGCGCGCACCGCGCCACCACTTACCGCCGCGGTCTGGAGACCACCTCGACGACGAGGATCGTGACGGAGACGAGGTTGGCCAGGAGCGCACCGCCGGAGAGCGACACGACGACTGCTGTCGTCGCCGCGGTCATGCCCCCGGTCGAGAGGAGGACGGCGTAGCCGAGGACCGCGAGGGCCGCAAGCAGCTGCAGGTCGGCGACCAGACTCGTCGCCAGGTGCACGGCACCCAGCTGCGTGCGGTCGCCCCACTTGAGCATCGTGGTGAGCAGGTTGACCGTCACCGCGGCGATCAGCCCGGCCGGGTGGTGCACCGTGGGATCGCTGATGTCGCCGACGAAGTAGCCGAAGTTCAGCGTTGCCGCCAGCACGACGAAGAAGCCGAACACCACCTCCCGCAGGTCCACCCGACCTCCTCATCTCGCCTCACGGTCCGATGTGGCGACGACCGTGCGTCCTGGCGCGGGGCGCGGTCGTGCGCGGTCAGCCGCCGACATGGATGCCCGACCGGCGGGCCGGATCCGGTTCGGCCTCGCGGATGATCTCCCGTACCACCGGTGGGGTGTCGCCGCGGCCGAGCAGCAGGTACCGGAACAGGTGCCCGAGCGGGTTGCCCTCCGACCACTCGAAGTGCGCGTGCGGCCGGATGCCCCTGACGAGCCCCGGTCGAGCTCCCGTATCGGGCACAGCTCCGGGCGAGCCCACGGTCACCGTCTCCCGTCCGTCTCGGCGGCCGACGACATCGCAGGCCTGCGTCCACGATGCGCGGCGGACGGCGGAGGCGCTGATGACGGGCCCGTTCTTGACATTTTCTTAGCGCCGGCTGCCGTTCGGGGCGGTCGTCAGGGCGTGAAGCGGTACCCCATCCCAGGTTCGGTGCGCAGGTAGCGCGGGTGGGCCGGATCCGGTTCCAGCTTGCGTCGCAGTTGGGCCAGGTAGACGCGCAGGTAGTGGGTCTCCTTCTCGTACGCCGGGCCCCAGACCGACTGCAGCAGCTGACGCTGGGCGATCAACCTCCCCGGGTGCCGGACCAGGGCCTCCAGCAGTCCCCACTCCGTCGGGGTCAGGCGCACCGGGGTGCCGTCCACCGTGACCTGACGGTCGGCCAGGTCGACGGTGAAGTGGTCGGTCGTGACGACGGGCTCGGCTGCTTCGCTGGGCCCCCGGCGCAGCGCCGCGCGCAGCCGGGCGAGCAGCTCGCCCATGTCGAAGGGCTTGGTCACGTAGTCGTCGGCACCGGCGTCGAGCGCGTGCACCTTGTCCTGGCTGTCCGCGCGGGCGGAGAGCACCAGCACCGGGCCGGTGTACCAGGGGCGGAGGCCGGCGAGCACCTCCGTGCCGTCGAGGTCGGGCAGGCCGAGGTCCAGCACGACGACGTCCGGGTGGACCGCTGCAGCCTGCTGCAGGGCCGTCCGGCCGTCGGGAGCCGTGTCGACGTCGTGCCCGGCCGCGCGCAGCGTGATCCGCAGCGCGCGCAACAGCTGCGGATCGTCGTCGATCACCAGCACCCGGGTCATCGGGCGCTCGCGGGTACCGGCGTCGGCACGGTGTCCGAGCGGGCGTCGGCCGGGCCGAGGGACACCACCATCGTGACCCCGCCGCCAGGGGTGTCCTCGACGATGAGCGTGCCGCCCATCGCCTCGGTGAGCCCGCGGGCGACGGCCAGGCCCAGACCCACGCCCTGGCCGGAGGGTTTGTCGCCCAGCCGCTGGAAGGCCTCGAAGACCCGGTCCCGGTCCGCGATCGGGATCCCCGGTCCCTGGTCGGTCACCCGGAGCTCGACTCGTCCGTCCACGCCGCCGCCCGACACGGTGATGGGCCCGCGGGGAGCGTGCCGTGCGGCGTTGCCGACGAGGTTGGCGACGATGCGCTCGAGGAAACCGGGGTCGGCGAGGACGGGGGGCAGGTCGTCGGACCAGTCCAGGTGCACCCGCGCCTGCTCGTCGGCGTCCAGCCAGGACATCGCGCGGGTGACGACGTCGGGCAGGTCCGACGGGCCCAGGGCCGGAGTGACCGCGCCGGCCTGCAGCCGGCTCATGTCGAGCAGGTTGTCCACGAGGGCGGCGAGCCGGTCGGCGGAGGCGTCCACCGTCTCCACGAGTTCGGCGCGGTCGGCGTCGGTCAGATCGAGATCCGTCGACCGCAGCGCCGAGGAGGCCGCCTTGATGCCGGCCAGCGGGGTGCGCAGGTCGTGGCTGACCGCGGCCAACAGGGCGGTCCGCATGCTGTTGGCCGCCGCCAGGCGATCGGCCTCGGCCGCCTGCGCGGTCAGCCGGCCCTGCTGGAGCGCCACTGCGGCCTGCTCGGCGAAGGCGACGAGCACCCGGCGGTCGCCGGCGGACAGGGGGCGCCCGCAGAGCCGCAGCACCAGGGAGTCGGTGATGGCGACCTCGTCGGTGGTCCGCGGGGTGGGATCGCCGCAGGAGCCGACCGTCCGCTCACCGCCGTCCGTGCCCTCGACCATCGACACCGACGTCAGACCGAACGCCTCACGGATCTGCTCCAACAGCGTCGGCAGCCCCCGTTCACCGGCGAGAACCGACCGGGACAGCGAGGCCAGCATCGCCGTCTCGGCCCGGGACCGCGCGGCGTCGGCTGCCCGGCGGGCCGACCGGTCGACGACGGTGGCCACCGCGACCGCGGTGAGCAGGTAGGCCACGAGGGCCAACAGGTTGTCGACGCGGTCCACGTGCAGCCGCCCGGTGGGCGGGGTGAAGAACCAGTTCACCGACAGGTTGCTCACCACCGCGGCGGCCAGCGCCGGCCACAGCCCCCCGACCAGCGCGACGGCGACGACCAGCAGCAGGAACACGAGCATGACGCTGGCCAGGGACAGTGCGGCCGAGCTGGCCAGGCACACGGCGGTGAGCGCCGGGATGCCGACGGCGGTCAGGGCGAGGCCCAGCCAGCGGCGACGGGGGTCCACCGAGCCGGTCAACGGCGGCAGGCGCAGCCCCCGACCGCCGGCGGCCGCGTGGGTGACCAGGTGGACGTCGATCTCGCCGGAGTGCGCCACCACCTCCGCGCCGATCCCCGACCGGACCGCCCGGGCCAGCCGGGCGCGCCGGCTGGTGCCGATGACCAGCTGGGTGGCCCCGGCGGCGCGGGCGAAGTCCAGCAGCGCGCGCGGGATGTCGTCGCCCACCACTTGGTGGAAGCTGCCGCCGAGGTCCTCGACCAGTTGCCGCTGCCGCTGCAGGGCCGTGGTCGAGGCGCCGGCCAGCCCGTCGCCGGCGAGCACGTGCACCGCGAGGAGGTCGATCTCGCTGCCGCGGGCGGAGCGGGCGGCGATCCGGGCGGCGCGCCGGATCAGGGTCTCTCCTTCCGGCCCGCCGGTGAGGGCGACGACCACCCGTTCCCGCGCCTCCCACACGTGGTCGATGGCGTGCTCGGTCCGGTAGCGCCGCAGCCCCTCGTCCACCCGGTCCGCGAGCCACAGCAGGGCGAGTTCGCGCAGCGCCGTGAGGTTGCCGATCCGGAAGTAGTTCCCCATCGCCGCGTCGATCCTCTCGGCGGCGTAGACGTTGCCGTGCGCCAGCCGGCGGCGCAGCGCCTCCGGGGACATGTCGACCAGCTCGATCTGGTCGGCCCGGCGCACCACGGCGTCGGGCACCGTCTCCCGCTGCGGCACGCCGGTGATCTGCTCGACCACGTCGTTGAGGCTCTCGAGGTGCTGCACGTTCACCGTGGTCAGCACGCTGATCCCGGCGTCCAGCACCTGCTCGACGTCCTCCCAGCGCTTGGCGTGCCGGGAACCGGGCGCGTTGGTGTGCGCGAGCTCGTCGATGACCACGAACTCGGGACGGCGGGCCAGCACGGCGTCGACGTCGAGCTCGAGGAGGGTGGCCCCGCGGTAGGTGACCTCGGCGCGAGGAAGGACCTCGAGCCCCTCCAGCTGCTCGGCCGTGTGAGCACGACCGTGGGTCTCCACCAGACCGACGACCACGTCGGTTCCCCGGGACAGCCGACGGTGCGCCTCACCCAGCACGGCGAAGGTCTTCCCGACGCCGGGGGCGGCGCCCAGGTAGATGCGCAGGATCCCGCGTGGCATGCCGTCCATGATCGCCCCGAACCGGCCCGCTGCCGGTTGCTCCGGTCGTCAAGGTCTCGTCAGAGATCGGCGCCTCCCCCACAGGACGCGTGTCGGGACGCGGGAGCGCTCGTCGTGTCAGGGCTGCGTCAAGGACGGGTCGAGGGGCGTCAGGAAGCCGTCAGGGCCGGCGTCGGGAGCGCCCGACCCTCCTAGCGTCCGGCTCTGCGGACGGCGGCGAGTCGTCCGCCCGGGATCGGATCGAGGGTGTGCGGCCGTGGCCGACGTGGTGTTCGTGGTCCTGACGCTGGCGGTCTTCGGACTGCTGGTGCTGGCGCTGCGCGGGGTGGAGCGGCTGTGAGCGTGCTCGACGTCGTGGGGTTGGTGGTCGCGGCCGGGCTGGTGCTGTACCTGCTGGCGTCCCTGCTCTTCCCGGATCGGTTCTGTTGAGCGCCGCGGCGGCCGGCTGGCTGCAGGTCGCGCTCCTCGTGGCGGCGCTCGTGGCGGTGCACCGCCCGCTGGGCGATTGGATGGCGCGGGTGTTCACCACCGACCGGCACTGGCGGGTGGAACAGCTGGTGTACCGCGCGGTGAGCGTGGACGCCGACAGTGAGCAGCGCTGGCCGGTCCACCTGCGCAGCGTGCTCGCCTTCTCCGTCATCGGCGTCCTGTTCCTGTACCTCCTGCAGCGGGTGCAGTTGTGGCTGCCGCTGTCCAACGACATGACGGCCGTCGAGCCCGGCTCGGCCTGGAACACCGCCGTCAGCTTCGTGACCAACACGAACTGGCAGGGCTACAGCGGTGAGTCCACGATGGGCCACCTGGTCCAGATGGCCGGGCTGGCGGTGCAGAACTTCGTCTCCGCGGCGACCGGAATCGCGGTGGCGATCGCAGTGGTGCGCGGCTTCGCCCGCACGCGGACCGACCGGCTGGGCAACTTCTGGGTCGACCTGACCCGCGCGGTCACCCGCATCCTGCTGCCGCTTTCCATGATCGGCGCCGTCGTCCTCGTCCTGGGCGGCGTGGTACAGAACCTGTCCTCCGGGACGGAGGTGAGCACGCTGGCCGGTGCGACGCAGTTCCTGCCCGGCGGCCCGGTCGCCTCGCAGGAGGCGATCAAGGAGATCGGCACCAACGGCGGCGGGTTCTACAACGCCAACTCCGCGCACCCGTTCGAGGGCCCGACCGCTTGGGTCTCCCTGTTCCAGGTCTTCCTGCTGCTGCTGATCCCGTTCGCGCTGCCGCGCACGTTCGGGCGGATGGTGGGCGACCAGCGCCAGGGCTACGCGATCCTCGGCGTGATGGCCACGCTGGCCACCGCCTCGATCACGCTGGTCAGCTGGTTCGAGGCGCGGGCCGGCGGCACGGCGACGCAGCTCGCCGGGGCCGCGATGGAGGGCAAGGAGGTGCGCTACGGCGAGCCGCTGTCGGCGCTCTTCGGAGCAGCGACGACGCTGACCTCGACCGGCGCGGTCAACTCGCTGCACGACAGCTACACCCCGCTCGGCGGCGGCGTCGTGCTGCTGAACATGATGCTCGGTGAGGTCGCGCCGGGCGGCGTCGGCTCGGGTCTGTACGGGATGCTCGTGCTGGCCGTCGTCGCCGTCTTCGTCGCCGGCCTCATGGTCGGCCGGACGCCGGAGTACCTCGGCAAGCGGCTGGGCCGGCGGGAGATGACGCTCGCCTCGCTGTACCTGCTCGCCACGCCCGCCCTGGTGCTCATCGGCACGGCGGTGGCGATCGCGGTGCCCGCCGGGCAGGCGTCCTTGCTCAACGAAGGCCCGCACGGGCTCTCCGAGGTGCTCTACGCCTTCACGTCCGCGGCGAACAACAACGGCTCGGCGTTCGCCGGCCTCTCGGCCAACACGCCGTTCTTCAATGTGGCCCTCGGGCTGGCGGTGGCGTTCGGCCGGTTCCTGCCGATCGTGCTGGTCCTGGCCCTGGCCGGACGGCTGGCCGCGCAGGGCCGCACCGCGGTCACCGCCGGCACCTTTCCCACGCACCGCCCGCTGTTCGTCGGACTGCTCACCGCCGTGACGCTCGTCGTCGTCGGCCTCACCTTCTTCCCGGCGCTCGCGCTGGGACCGCTCGCCGAAGGGCTCTGAGAAGTGACCTCCACGACGGGCCCCGTCCCCGCGTCCACCCTGTCCCTGCTCAGTGCGGGCCAGCTCGGCCCGGCGGTCGCCGGTGCCGTCCGCAAGCTGGACCCGCGCGGCCTGGTGCGCCAACCGGTCATCCTCGTGGTCTGGGTCGGCTCGGTCTTCTCCACCGTCCTGGCCGTCCTCGACCCGACCCTGTTCGGCTGGTTGATCGCCGGCTGGCTGTGGCTGACTGTGCTGTTCGCCAACCTGGCCGAGGCCGTGGCGGAGGGGCGCGGCAAGGCGCAGGCCGCCACGCTGCGCAAGGCACGGACGACAACCGTCGCCCACCTGCTCGACGGCCGTGAGGTGCCCGCCGCCGGCCTGCAGCCCGGCGACACCGTGGTCGTCGTCGCCGGCCAGGTCATCCCCGGCGACGGCGACGTCGTCGAGGGCATCGCCAGCGTCGACGAGTCGGCCATCACCGGCGAGTCGGCCCCGGTGATCCGCGAGTCCGGCGGCGACCGATCGGCCGTCACCGGCGGCACCACGGTGCTTTCGGACCGGATCGTCGTGCGGATCACCAGCAGGCCCGGCGAGACCTTCGTCGACCGGATGATCGCCCTGGTGGAGGGCGCCGCCCGGCAGAAGACGCCCAACGAGATCGCGCTGAACATCCTGCTCAGCTCGCTGACCGTCGTGTTCCTCCTCGCTGTCGTCACCCTGCAGCCGCTGGCGATCTACTCCGGCGCCCGGCAGGACACCGCCGTCCTCATCGCGCTGGTCGTCTGCCTCATCCCGACCACGATCGGGGCGCTGCTGTCGGCCATCGGCATCGCCGGCATGGACCGGCTCGTGCAGCGCAATGTGCTGGCGATGAGCGGCCGCGCGGTGGAGGCGGCCGGCGACGTCGGCACGCTGCTGCTCGACAAGACCGGCACCATCACGCTGGGCAACCGGCAGGCGACCGAGTTCCTGCCCGTCGGCGGTGCCGACGAGAAGGAGTTGGCCGACGCCGCCCAGCTCGCCTCGATTGCCGACGCCACCCCCGAGGGCCGCAGCGTGGTCGTCCTCGCGAAGACGGCCTACGGGCTGCGGGAGCGCTCAGACCTCCCAGGTGCTCGCTTCGTCGCCTTCACCGCGCAGACCCGGATGAGCGGGGTCGACCTGCCGGACGGGCGGCAGCTGCGCAAGGGCGCGGCAGCCGCGGTCACCGGCTGGGTGCGCGCGCAGGGCGGGACCGTCGCGCCCGAGGTCGGCCAGGTCGTCGACGCGATCGCCGGCTCCGGCGGCACTCCCCTGGCACTGGCGGCGTGCGACGACGCCGGCGCCCGGGTGCTCGGGGTCATCCACCTCAAGGACGTTGTCAAGGAGGGCATGCGCGGGCGGTTCGACCAGCTGCGCCGCATGGGCATCCGCACCGTCATGATCACCGGGGACAACGAGCGCACCGCCCGGGCGATCGCCGACGAGGCCGGCGTGGACGACGTGCTGGCCGAGGCCACCCCGGAGGACAAGCTCGCCCTCATCCGGCGCGAGCAGGACGGCGGCCGGCTGGTCGCCATGACCGGCGACGGCACCAACGACGCCCCGGCCATGGCGCAGGCCGACGTCGGGGTCGCGATGAACACCGGGACGACCGCGGCGAAGGAGGCCGGCAACATGGTCGACCTCGACTCCAACCCGACGAAGCTCATCGAGATCGTCGAGATCGGCAAGCAGCTGCTGATCACCCGCGGATCGCTGACCACCTTCTCCATCGCCAACGACCTGGCCAAATACTTCGCGATCCTGCCGGCCATGTTCGCCGGCGCCTTCCCGACGCTCGACGCGCTCAACGTGATGCGGCTGTCCTCGCCGCAGTCGGCGATCCTCTCGGCCGTCGTCTTCAACGCGCTGATCATCGTGGCGCTGGTGCCGCTGGCCCTGCGCGGCGTCCGGTACACCCCGGCGTCGGCCTCGGCGATGCTGCGCCGCAACCTGCTGGTCTACGGCGCCGGCGGCGCGGTGCTGCCGTTCGTCGGGATCAAGCTCATCGACCTGCTCGTCAGCCTCCTCCCCGGGATCGCGTGATGTCCGCTCCCCTGTCCCGCACCGGTCGGCAGTACGTGGCCGCCGCTCGGGCCCTGCTCCTGGCCACCCTCGTGCTCGGCCTGGTCTACCCGCTGGCCGTGACCGGGCTGGCGCAGGTGCTCGCACCTGGCCAGGCCGACGGGTCGCTGGTCAAGGCCAACGGCGCGGTCGTCGGCTCCTCGCTCATCGGGCAGGCCTACAGCGACGCCGACGAGGATCCGCTGCCGCAGTACTTCCAGCCCCGCCCGTCGGCGTCGGAGTACGACGGCACGGCCTCCGGCGGCTCCAACCTCGGCCCGAACTCACCGGAGCTGGCCGCGCTGGTCGAGGAGCGGCGCACCGCCGTGGCCGCCCTCAACAGGGTCGACCCCGCCGACGTGCCGCCGGACGCGGTGACCGCCTCGGCCTCCGGTCTCGACCCGCACATCTCCCCGGCCTACGCCGCCATCCAGGTCGACCGGGTCGCCGCGATCCGCGGACTGCCAGCCGCGGAGGTGGCGAGCCTGGTGGCTCAGTACACCTCGGGCCGGGACCTCGGGTTCATCGGTGCCCCCCACGTCAACGTCGTCCAGCTCAACCTGGCGCTGGACGGACTGGGCGAGGCCTGAGTTCCGCTCCCGCCGCAGCTGACCCTGACTGGTCGTCGACGACCAGTCAGGGTCAGTGGCGGCGCGTCGCATTTCGGGGTGCGGGCCGGTGCGCGCTCAGCTGCGCCCAGCCGGCGATCATCTCCGCCGACGGCTCGGGACGGGCCGGGGCGGCAGCGGTCTGCTGCCCCTCCGGCGTCCCCACCCCGCCCGGTGTACCCATCTGACGGCCGCCGCGGCGCCCTCCCATCAGCTCGGGCCGCATCCGGCCGATCCATCTGATGTCCTCGGCAGTGAACGCGACGCCACGCAGGACGCCGGCGCGCAGGTGGGGAACCGGTCCTCGCGGACCCCCAGCTACAGCCGCGTGATGGGGATGTTCAGCCTCCTCCGGCTCACGCCAGGTCCATCACCGGCCGGAGGTCGCCGTCGTCCAGCGTGCCGGTCACCACGGCCTCCGCGACGGCCGTCAGCTGCTCACCGGTGCGCCGGGCGTGGGTCCGCAGGCGGGTGAACGCCTCCCCCACGCCGATGCCGGCTCGAGCCGACAGCACCCCTTTGGCCTGCTCGATCACGATCCGGCTGTGCAGCGCGGTCTGCAGCTGCTCGGCCAGGACGACCTGGTCGCGCAGGGCCCGTTCGTGCAACAGGCCGATCGTGGCGACGTCGGCCATGCCCTGAGCGACGGCCAGGTGGTCCTCGCTGAGCGCTCGCCGCTCGACGGTGAACAGGTTCAGCGCGCCGACCACCTGCCGCCGCAGCCGCAGCGGCAGGGCATGGCTGTAGGCGAACCCCTCCCGCAGGGCCGCCTGTGTGAACACCGGCCACCGGCTCCTGACAGCGGCCAGGTCCACGTTCGCGATCACCTGCCCGGTGGCGAAGCAGTCCAGGCAGGGACCCTCGGCCTTCTGCAGCTCGAACAGTTCGAGCAGTCGGGTGGGCTCGTCGGTGTAGGCGACCACCTGGAGGTGGCCGCGCTGATCGTCGAGCATCAACCCGGCGGCGTCGGTGTCGACCAGTTCGACACAGCGCTCGGTGAGGGTCTGCAGGAAGTCGACGACGTCGAAGTCCTCGACCAGGGTGTCGGCGAGTTCGACGAAGACCTCCGCGAGGCGTTGTTCCCGCACCGTCACTCCCTCCCGCCCCGGTCGACCGGGTCCGAACCCGTGTCCGTGCCACCACACCCTGCGGTCAACCAGTGTCGTCATCTTTCCGGAACGACACCGTCCCCGCGAGGACGTCGCTCGCCAGGTTCCCGAGGGGCCGCTCGTCGGCGAAGGCCCGCGCCCGGAGCAGCACCAGGGCCTCGGCCAGGCCGACCCCGGCCTGGACGGAGACCACCCCCGTCGCCTGGTGCACCTCGGCCCGGTCGTCGAGGACCGGGACCGGCATCGACACCGGGTACCCGGCCTGCACGTTCAGCAGGACCAGCGTCGCTGCGTCGGCGAACGACAGGGCCTCGATGAGCTCGTCGGCCGACAGCGGGCCGACCCGGTCCCGGTAGAGGTCGAGCACGCCGACCCGGATGGCGCCCACCTGTAGCGGGAACGCGAAGAGGGCGCGGACGCCGGCCTGCAGCGCGCCGCCGGCGAAGGCCGGCCAGCGCAGCGGCGCGGTCCGGGCGAGGTCCGGCTGCAGTACCGGGCGGCCGCTGTGGGAGGCGTCCACGCACGGCCCTTCGCCGAGGGTGAACTGAAGCTCCTCGAGTTCCATCGCCGCGCCGTCGGTCGCGGCGATGATCCCCGCCGGTCCCTGATCGGTCATCAGCGCCATGCCCACCCCGCTGACCGACAGGGAGCGGACGCACGCAGCGGCCAGGCTGGCCGGCAGGCCGGTGCCCTCGGGGGACTCGGCCCAGGCCGCCCGGAGGATCTCGGCCACCCGTCTCGACGCCACGTCCCCTCCTTGCCCGCGGTGCCAGGCCAGCTTGGCGATCAGCATGCCCGTCCGCGAGAGGGCCGGTGCGGCCCGGCCGCCTCGCCCCGGCCGACCGCTGGCAGCGGGTCAGCCGGGGGACCTCGTTCGGTTGCGGAGGACTGCCGTCGTGCCCCGTGACCCGACGGTGAGCGTGGCGTCGGCCAGAGCGCCCATCATCTGCAGACCACGGCCGCGGTGGCCCGCGGCTGTGGGTGTGCGCCAGCGACCGTGGTCCTGGATGACGATGCGGACCGAGTTCTCACCGACCTCCGTGAGGACGTCGAAGAAGGGCAGGGTGGAGAACTGGGCGTGCTCGACGGCGTTGGCGGCGGCCTCTGATGCGGCCAGGACGAGGTCGTCGAGCTCGGTCTCGGGGAGACCGGTCATGTCGAGGAAGGGGTGCAGCTCCAGGCGCATCGCCCGGATCGACGCGGGGACCGCCAGCCAGCGCCAGTGCCGGCGGTGCCACCACGGTGGTCCGGGCGAGGAGATCCATACCGGCGGCCAGGGCCCGGAGGAGGTCGCCGGGTAGGCGGCGGGTCCGTCGTTCCCGGTGCGGACGTCGAGCCCGGGGAGGACGGGGAGAGCGTCGGCCCCGGAGTCCACGAGGAGGGATCCGGGTGACGCGCCGTCCGCACGCCGATGGCCGTCGGTGGCCACCACCGGCGCGCCAGGACCGGCCGTGGTGTGCACGGGAGCCGCGGCCGTGCCTCGGTCGGCATGGTGGTGCGGCATCACCGGGGCGCCGTCGTCCAGGTCGGCGTAGTACCGGTCGAGCTCCTCCCCCGGCTGCAGGTGGAGGTGGCCGGCTGGCCCGTTGGCGCGGGGAGCGCCGCAGACGTCAGCCGCCGTGTAGGGCACCTGAACGCACCCGCCCAGGAGTTGCGCCCGGGCGAGCGGGACGGCGACCTCGATCCCGCCGCACAGATGGCAGTCGACGATCGCCCACGTCGGCTGGCTCGTCTGCGCACCCAGGACCACGTCCACGATGCGGCCCACCGGGTGGCCTGCGGGGTCGATGACCTGTCCTCCGTGGTGCAGGACGGCACGGATCTGCTGCCGAGTGATCACGCCGTCCTCACGCCGGACGCTGCTCCGCTGCGACGGTCGGCGCGGTGGGTGTCGAGCAGCCGCAATGCGTCCGGATGCCGGCGCGGGGGCCGCCACGGGCTGCCACCATCCCGTGGCGGCGACGAGCGACCCCGGTGTCGGAGGACCGGTGGACCCGCCTCGCCGCGAGCAGGGGCGAGGTCGACGGAGGCGCGCACGGAGTTCTCCCCAGGAAACCGGTGAGGTCGCCGGGTCCGGGGCCACCCGCGAGCGGCTGCGCCGCTCCCAGCGTCCGACACTACGCGCTCGGGGCCCCTCCCGACAGCGGTCATCACGGTGGGTACGGACCGGACGACTGGGGACGGACGACCGGACCGGTCCTCACGAGGCGGCCCCGCCGCCCCTGGTCTGGAGCGGCGGGGCCTGACCGCCACGACCCCCCGGGAGGTCCTGGCGGCTGCTGACGGGCCCCGCAGCTCGGAGCCGGTGAGGCGGCTATGCGCTGCTGCTGGGCGGGAGGCCGACGCTGGGGTACTGGCCGGTGTGCACCAGGTCCTCGGCGACGGCGCGCACCTTCCGGTTGCTGTTCATCGAGGTTCGGGCCAGCAGCTGGAACGCCCGGTCAGCGGTCAGCTTGTACCGCTCCATGAGGATGCCCTTCGCCTGGTCGATGACCGCTCGGGACTCCAGCGCCTTCTGCAGGTTGTCTGCCGTGTCCCGGGCGCTCCGGTAGGCGTACAGGTTGCCGGTGGCGACCGCGGCGTACGGGCCGAACCGGGTGGCCACCGACCTGCTGTCGGCGTCGAAGGCGTCCGGACGGCGGGCGTAGATGTTCAGCGCGCCGCTGACCTGCTCGTCGGAGTCGATGGACAGGGGGATCGACAGGGAGCTGAGGTTGCCGCGCTCGACGGCGCGCGCCAGGTAGTCGGTCCACCGGTCGTCGGTGCGGGTGTCGGCGATCTCCGTCAGCTCGCCGGTGCGGGCGGCGTGCAGGCAGGGACCGTCCCCCCGGTCGTACTGCCTCTCGTCCAGGTCGGTGGCGAGCTGGCCGGTGGAGACGACCGTGGTGGGCTCGTCCTCGACCAGCAGCAGGACCGACGCCTCGGGCTGGCCGGGCATCACCGCCTTGGTCAGGTCGGCCACGGTCTGCAGCAGGCTCTCCATCGACAGCTCGCGCAGCGACATCCGCCCCAGGCGCTCGAGTGCCTCGACGGGGTCTGCGGGTCGCGGGTTGTCGCTGTCGGCCACGGCGGGCCCTCCGGTCTCATCACACCGGGGGTTGGTGACCTCGGTAGCGGCCCCTCATCGGTCCGCGTTGGGCACGCCGCTGTCTGACGCACAATCGACGCGCGGTCATCCCCCGGCGCCTGAGTGGACCGTACGCGCCTTTCGACGGCCGGCGCCATGAACGTGTCACCCGCAGCCCCGATCACAGCCGATCACAGGGATGCCACGTACCGTCCGCTGGCAGCCAGTGAGGTGCATCAGCCGCTCCGCAGGTCAGGCCTCACCGGCACGGCAGGGTCGGGCCCTAACACCTCGTACTGGATGTCCCTCGGCGCGACCCCACGGTCGATCAGGGCGCTGCGCACCGCCTGCATGAAGGGCAGCGGACCGCACAGGTGGTAGGCCGCCCCGCCGGGCAGGTCGATCGCGCCGACGTCCATCGTCCGGGCGTGCACGCCGTCGACCGGCAGCGCCGGGCTCGATCGGACAACACGAAGCACTCCCCTGGTGTCGCACCCGCAACGGCCCTTGCATTGCTCGGCCGCCCGCCGCCCATCCCGCGCCCGCCCGGACAGCCGCGCCCGCCGGGGTCCGTCCCGGCGCGGGGTCCGGCAGCTCAGTGCTCGTCGGCGACGATCCGGTGCAGGTCGGCGGCCATGCGCGCGGCCTCGAGCGAGGCGCCGGCGATGGCCTCCTGCGCCTGGGCGGTGGCCGCGCTCTGCTCCACGACGGCGGCGGCGATGGTGCTCTGCGCGTCGACGACGCCGCGGATGACGTCCTCGACGCTGCCCAGCGCGGTCCCGGCCGTGTCGACCTCGTGCCGGACGGCGTCGACGACGGTGCGGATCCGCTCCGTCGCCCGGGCGGTCTCCAGCGCGAGGTCCTTGACCTCCCCCGCGACGACGGCGAAGCCCTTGCCCGCCTCGCCGGCGCGGGCCGACTCGATGGTGGCGTTGAGCGCGAGCAGGTTGGTCTGGTCGGCGATCGCGGAGATGCTGCCGGCGATCTGGTCGATCTCGGCCATCGTCCCGGCCAGCCGGTCGACGGTCGCCGCGCCGGTGCGCGACCGCGCGCTCGCCTCTCGGGCGGTGGTGCTCGCCCCGCTGGCCGCGGCGGCGATCTCGGCGATCGCCGAGCGCAGCCCCTCCATCACCTCGGTGGCGGTGGCGACGTTGCCGTCCAGACGGCGCCCGGCGTCCACGAGCCCGGAGATCCGCTCTCCGAGCCGCAGCGCGCGCTCCTCGGCCACCTGCGCCTGCCGGGCGGCCTCGTCGGCGGCGCGCGCCCGCTCCTCGGCCAGCTCGACCTCCGCGCGGGCCTGGGCGACCTGCTGCTCCTCCGCCCGCCGCTGCTGCGCCCGCCGCCCGGCCTCGGCCTGCTCGGCGAACCGCCACCCGTAGGTCAGGAAGGTCGCCTCGACCAGGAGGAACGCCGCGTGCAGGGCGGCGAAGAGCAGCGGGTGCTCGTGCGCCTGGTGGGTGGTGGACACCGAGGTCGGCAGCCAGATGCCGGTGACGGTGTGGTGCACGGCGACGAAGGCGACGGCCAGCAGGAACGGCGTCCACAGCTGGTACAGCGCGACCAGCGCCAGCAGCACGTAGAACCAGATGTGCAGGTCGGTGAGGCCGCCGCCGACGTGCAGCAGCACGTCGGCGCCGATCATCAGCCCCAGGCTCACGGCAGCGGCCCGGGCGCCCTGGCCGCGCAGCACCAGGCCGAGCACCGTCAGGACGACGATCACGGCGAGCTGGCCCCACAGCAGCCACCCGCCCACGCCGCGGGCCAGGCCGATGAGCACCAGCGCGGGCACGTGGGCGGCGAGCACCCCGGTGGTCACGCGGTGGCGGGCGGCGAAGCTGCGGGCGTCGAGCTGGGCACCGCGGGGGACGGCCGCCCAGACCCCGCTGCGGACGTCGTCGTCGAGGTGCGTCGTGGGCGGCTCCGTGGTGGTCACGACGCCTCTTCGGTCCCTGACCGGGTGGTCTTGAGTCGAACCGGTCCCGGATCCGGGAGCCGTACCCGTGTGACGGCAGCGACCCGTGGGACGGGTGCACCGGACACGCGGTCCCCGGGTGCTGGCCCGACCCGGCCCCCGCTGGCGACGCTGGGGCCATGACTCTCGCCTACTCCTACGGGACCGCTCACGCCGTCGTGATGGTCGGCTCGGTGGGCAGCGCGGAGGGCCTCGTCCCGCGGCAGATCGGGCCGGCGCACGCGACCATCGGCAAGGTCAACGGCCGCAGCCGCAAGGCGCTGTGCGGCGCCTACGTCGCGGTGGACGAGCAGACCGTGTGGCCGCCGGCGGAGCACGACGACTCGCAGCTGTGCGCGGAGTGCGCAGCGCTCGCCGTCCTCTGACCCAGCGACCCCGTTCGCCCCCGCGGGGGGCTCCGCTCCTCGCTCGCCGGCGCTCGCTGACGGGCTCCCGCCCCTGTCCGCTCACCCGCCGGCCACCGACGGCAGCACCTGGACCACGGCTCCGTCGGCCACCGGCGCCCCCAGCCCGCCGGTGTACCGGACGTCGTCGCCGTCCACGTAGACGTTCACGAAGCGCCGCAGCGCGCCGGCCTCGTCCCGGATCCGCCGCTCCAGCAACGGGTGGACGGCGGCCAGCGAGTCCAGCAGCTCGGCCAGCGTGCCGCCGCCGGGGTCGACCTGCAGGTGCCGCGTGCCGCCGGCGAGGTCGGCCAGCACGCCGGGCAGCACCACCTCGACGCTCACCGTCAGATCCGCGCGGCGCGGACGACGAGCACGTCGGGCAGGTGGTCGGCGACCTGGGTGAACGTGTCGCCCTCGTCGGCGCTGGCGTAGACGCAGCCGTCGCGGGTGCCGACGTAGAGCCCGGTCGGGTCGCCCGCGTCGGCGCAGAGGGCGTCGCGCACCACGGCCGCCCAGCAACCGTCGGGCAGTCCCGCCCCGAGCTCGGTCCAGGTTCCCCCGGCGTCCCGGGTGCGGTGCACGCGCAGCCGGCCCGCCGGCGGCACCCGCTGCACGTCCGCGACCAGCGGCACCACCCAGGCGGTGCCCGGGGTGGACGGCGAGGCGACGACCGGGAAGCCGAAGTCGGCGGGCAGCCCCTCGGCGATCGACGTCCAGGTGCCGCCGGCGTCGTCGGTGCGGAAGACGCCGAAGTGGTTCTGCGCGTACATCCGGTCCGGCCCGGCCGCGTCGACGGCGACCTTGTGCACGCACTGGCCGTACTCGGGCGGCTCGGGCAGGAAGACGGCGCTGATGCCGGAGTTGCGGGGTGCCCAGCCGGTCCGGCCGTCTCCGCTGACGTAGACGCCGCCGGTGCTCATCGCCACGGTGACCCGGTCCGAGGCGGGGTCGGGCAGCACGGTGTGCACCGCCCCTCCCCCGGCACCGGGCTCCCAGGTCGGCCGGTGCGGGTGGTCCCACAGCCCGCGGACGAGATCGAAGCTGCAGCCGCCGTCGGTGCTGCGCCACAGCGAGTGCGGCTCGCAGCCGGCCCAGACGACGCCGGGCCGGTCGGCGGCGTCCGGGCGCAGCTGCCAGACCCGGGCGAGCGCCGCGCCGGTGTCCTCCGGAAAGCGGATGGCGCCGGTCTCGGTCTCCTGCCAGCTGGCGCCGAGGTCGTCCGACCGCATCACGGTCGGGCCCCAGTGGCCGTACTGGATGCCGGCGAGCACACGCGGCACCGGGTCGCGGGTGTCGATCGAGACGGCCGCGACCTCCTGGGCGAGCAGGTGCGGCTCGCCGAGCGTCCAGGTGCGGCGGTCGTCGTCACTGCGGGCCAGCCACAGGCCCTTCCGCGTGCCGATGGCGAGCAGGTCGGTCATGGCGCCCCTCCGGGTCGGCGGGGCGTCGGTCGGCCCCTCGGACGTCAGACCGTCCGAGGAGCCGGAACTCACCGGCGGGTGGCGCCGCCCGCGGGCCGGTCGGGACCGGCCGGCCCCGCGGGCTGGTCGGGACCGGCCGGGCCGGCGGAGCGGTCGCGGTGGCCGTCGGCGAGACCGGGCGCGAGCTTCTCGGCCTTGGCGCGCAGCTGCTCGGCTGCCGAGGCGTGCTCGCCCGCCCGGGCCGCACGCTCCTGCGCCTCCTGCTCGGCCAGCCGGGTCCGCTCCTCGACCTCGGCCCGCTCGCGCCGGGCGCGGGCCGCCTGCTCCTCGGCGGCTGCCTGCTCCTTCTCGGCCTGCGCCCTGCGCAGCTCTGCCTCGCGCAGGTGGTCGCGGGCCTGCTCCCGCTTGCGGGCGCCGTTGATGCGGTTGCGCTTGGCCATGGCCAGGGCCAGCGCGGCCAGCAGCGCCACCACGACGACGACGATCAGCACGATCACCCAGGTGTCCACGGCACTCTCCTCGCGCTCGGGGGACGAGGTGATCATTCCCCAGGGCTGGCGCAGGGAAACGGCTCAGGTCAGCGCGCTGCCGGCCCGCCACTCCTCCCACGGGAGGGTCCAGTCGTCGACGGGCGAGCGCAGCGTGCCGGCATCGGAACCGCGGATCTCCACGACGTCGCCGGGCTGCGAGAAGTCGAAGAACCAGCGGGCGTTCTCGGTGGAGAGGTTGATGCAGCCGTGCGAGACGTTCTCCCGTCCCTGCTGCGGCACCGACCACGGCGCCGCGTGCACGAACTCGCCGCTGTCGGAGATGCGCACGGCGTACTCGACCGGCGTGCGGTAGCCGTCGGGGCTGTCGACCGGGACGCCGTAGGTGCTGGAGTCCATGACCCGGTGACGGTTCAGCTCGGTGACCACGTGCGCGCCGTTGTAGCTCGGGGTGTCCGGGCTGCCGGCGCTGATCGGGAAGGTCTGCACCAGCTGGTCGCCGTCGTAGACCTCCATCTGGTGGGTGTCCGCGTCGGCGATCGACACGTGCCGCGCCCCGATGGAGAAGAAGATCGTGCGGTCGGTCTCGCCCCACACGCCGTTGCCGAGGTCGACGCCGTAGAGCTCGGCGTCGAGGGTGACGTCGGTGTCGGCCGGCCAGTACTCCGATGGCCGGAAGTGCACCTCGGTGTCGCTGAACCAGTTCCAGACGCCGTCGGTCGGGGTCGAGCTGGTCACCCGGAGGCTGCGCTCGACGGCGGCCCTGTCGACGACCGGCTCGTCGAAGTAGACGCGGATCGGCATGCCGACGCCGACCGTCTGGCCGTCGAGCGGGCCGATGGCCGGCGTCAACTGCGCCCGCGGGGTGACCGTGGTGAAGGTGGTCGCGGCCTCGGCGGTCTCCGCGCCCTCCCCCGCGGCGGTGGCGGTCAGCGTGTAGCGGGCGCCGTAGTCGAGCGGGGTCTCCGGCGTCCAGACGTCGACGGCGGGGTCCTCGGCCGAGTCGGCCACCGAGCCCGGCACCTCGGCCCCGGCGCCGTCGACGACGCTCACGTCGGTCAGCCCGCCGTCCGTGACGGAGATCTCCAGTGGGATCCGCGGTGAGACATCGACCGCGCCGTCGGCCGGTGAGACCTGCACCGCGACAAGGCGCGCCTCGGCGGTGGTCGGCGCCGCCGCGACCGCGTCGTCACCGCCACCCTGGCAGCCGGCCAGCAGGACCAGCGCCGTCGCCGTGACTAGCGCAGACGTCCTCCGCATCGCAATGTCCTCCGCGTCCTAGGCAGCCGTCATCCCGCGACGACCGGTTGCACGACCCACCAGTGTCCACGTCGCTGTCGCGACAGGAGCGGCCGTGCAGCTGCGGGACCACCTCGCCGGCCGACCGGAGGGCGCTGGTATCGTTCTCGGCTGTCGCCCGGCGCAACCGGAAGACACGCGCCATTAGCTCAATTGGCAGAGCAGCTGACTCTTAATCAGCGGGTTCGGGGTTCGAGTCCCTGATGGCGCACCCACTCCCCACGTACCCACCGTTTGACCTGCGATTACAGGCTTCCTGGGCATGCCGACTGGCTACGACCGTCGCGCCAGGCCATGGAAAACCCATGGAGAACTCTGCCTCCTCAGCGGCGCACCCCGAGACCCTCGGACGCGCAACCTGTGAGGACCAGCGCTCCTGCAACCGCTTCGGGAGCTGTGACCGTGGCCACCCTCTGCCGCTCCCCGCCCGCATCAGGATGCCGGGGGCCTGGGACTCGCCGCTGAGCGAGGCTGGACAGTTGTGCGGCGGTCAATCGGCACCCCGCGGTGCCTTCGAACTCGACGAGTCGGTCGTCGATCCATCCCACGGCATCGGTCCGTCCGCAGCCCGGGCAGACCTCCCAGGTCACCCAATCACTCATCGGTTCCCCCACCACCACGACCAACGGTCGCCGGCAGTGGGGAGGGCCCCAGCCCACTTCTCGAGCCGAGGCCCCTGCCAGCCAGCGTCACCCCCGGGCTGGCGAGCCGGGGTTGCCCCTGCCTGGAGCGCATGAACACCTGAAGCACGACTGTCGACGACTGCGGGGGGCAGCCCGACAGTCACCCACTCGAGGATGCGGCCCCGAGCAGCGTGGCATCGCGGGTGGCGGCTACGTCGCCCGCTCGAGGATCTCGTCATCCCAGGGGCTCGGCGACGTGCTCCAGACCAGCGACGCGGCGTGCTCGCGACCGTCGGGCAGCGTCACCCGCAGCAGCCCCTGGTGCATGTCCTCGGCCGGCCCGTGCCCCACGGGCCCGGTGCAGCGCACCCGCCGGCCGGGAGCCACGGTGACATGCGCGGGACATCGGTCGGCGCTCACGGCGACCCGTGAGACGCGTCCGCCTCCACGGTGGCCGTCCACTCGAACCAGGCCCGGCCGCGGAGGTCGGGGACCTCCACGGGGCCCTTCACCATGAGGGTGGACCAGTCAGGGGCGGCACCGTCGGCTCGGGCCATGATGCGCAGCCGCCCGCGGAGCCCGGCCGTCGCTCGCGCCGTGTCGGAGTACGGCAGCGCCGCTGCCGCTCGGTATCTCACGGCTGAGAGGCTTCTCCAGGCCGATGACGCGTTGGTCACGGCGTGTCACTCGGCCGAGTCACCGACCGTGTCCGACCACCCCTCCGGGCTACACACCGGGCGTGACCGCCGCGCCATCCGCCCTCCTCGATGAACGCTCCACCGCCGCCGGGCTGCCGGTGAGCCCCCAGGTCGTCGCCGCGGGCCGATCGGCGGCTCAAGGTCGGGCACGCCGTCGAGCAGGTGGCGACCGGGTTGCTCGCCGCCGTCCCCCACCGGGTTGAGTGGCGGTGCTCAGTCGCCGTGTGACGCGGCCCGGTAGGCGCCGGCTGTGCCCCGCGCACCTGCCGGGCGGTGCGCCCGGGCCTGCTCCAGCTTCTCCTGACGACGTGCGAAGACGACCGTCCCGACCAGGAAGAGTCCGGACAAGATGAGCACCACTGCGGTGAACGCATTGACGAACGGCAGGTCCACCCCGGCCAGGGCGAGCACGCCGAGCGCGACCAGCACCAGCGCGGCCAGCACCGCCCCGGCGGCACGCCAAAGGCTCTGGGCGACCTCCTCGACGCCCTGCTGCGCCTTGTCCTTGGCATAGTCCAGCGGCTTCTTCGCCCAGGAGAACCGCGTGGCCAGCACCGCCAGACCGACAGCGACCAACACGAAGCCGGGGCCGGGCAGCACGAGCAGCGCGATCCCGGCGAGGGTCAGCAAGCCGCCGAGGACGGCGACCACAGCGGTCTTCACCACTGGGTGGTGCCCCACTCACCGAGCTGTCATGCGGCATCGGCCAGGCCACGTGTCGGGGACCGCCCGCAGCGTCAGCGGCGTGCCCCAGCCGGGACGGGGCTGCAGCGGACTCGACGAGGCCCTGCGCGGGGTGCCCGTGCCGGTGCCTGCACCCTCGGCCACCCCACGGGAACAGGGGCACACCCGCCACCGCTGGCCGTCCGCGGCCCAGCGGGCACGACCGCACGGACGTTGGGAGACGTCGTCAGAGGACGCCGCGGCCGGCGGAGCGGGTCCTGCCGGGGCGCAGTTCGATGTCGACGGGGAGGTCCGGGTCGTCGATGGCCTGGCGTGCGTGGCCCACGACCCGGTCCTCCAGGAGATGCCGGATCTCGGCGATGTCGGCGTAGTCGGTCAGGTCGACGGCCAGGGTCAGCCGTTGACCACGTCGGTCCAGCAGGTGGGCCGAGGCGCCGGAGACGCCGCGCAGGCTCTCGACCTCGGCCTCGACCGCGTCGGTCAGCGCGCTGGTGTGGACGGTGGTCCGGCCGTCCCGGTCGTCGGTGGTGAGGTCGAGGCGGCTGACCCGGTCGGTCTGCAGCTGGGCCAGCAGCCACCGCAGGCCGAGCAGGGCCAGGAGCAGGCAGACCGCGGCGACGGCCCACCAGAACCAGGACTGGTCCTTCGCGTAGTCCCGCATCGGCTGCGGGATGACCGGCTGCCGGCTGTTGCCGAAGGCACCGAAGCTGACCGCGAGGCCGAGCCCGCCTGCGGCGAGCAGCACGAGGCCGAGCAGGGCGGCGACGGTGCGGTTGACCGCGTTGACGCGTGAGCTCATCACGACCCCTTCCGGGAGACGGAGACCTTGGGACGCAGGACGCCGGTGAGGCCGAGCTGCTCCAGCCGCTCGGTCACCGCGGCAGTGACCGGCTCCCGCAGGTCCCCGGTGGAGCGCAGCGCGGTCGACGCCGTGACCCGCACGGCCCGGCGTCCGGCCTTGGCACTGACGGAGCGCACTCCGTCGGTACGTCGTGCGGCTGTGGCCACCGACCGCTCGATGCCGCGGCGTGACGCGCTGACGCGGACGCCCTCGGCGCGGGCGGGCAGTCTCAGCGAGCCGGGCTTGCCCCGGCGCAGTGCGATCGTGAGCAGGACCAGGCCCAGGATCGCGAGCCCGATGAGGATGGCGCGGATGATGCCGTCGGTGAACGTCTGCCCGGCCGCCCAGCTGCTCCACTGTTCGTGGGGAACGAGCCAGGCGGGGCGGTCCAGGGCGGCCAGGATGATCTCGACGATGGCCAGCAGCCCGCCGAGGAACAGCGCGAGCGCCAGCAGGGTGGCGAGAACTCGGTTCACGACGTGCATGTGCGCTTCCTCTCTCGCCCGGTCACTGCACGCGGCGGCGTCGGGCCGCCGGCGCGATCATGCTGACCACGTCGATGTCGATGTGGGCCACGCGTACGCCGGTGATGCGTTCGACGTCCTCGCGGACCTGCTGGCGCAGCCGCGCGGTCACGGCGCGGACGGAGGCGGGCCAGCCGACGGCGATCGTGGCGTCGACCGTGGCGGTGTGTCCGTCGACGCGAGCGTCCACGGAGGCCTCCTCGTCGGCGCGAGCGCCTCCGACACGAACCCCCAGCAGCCGGCGGGGGGCGGCGCTGACGTCCTCGACCCGCGTCACGGCGTATCCGGCGACGCGCTCGACGACCCGGTCGGCGATGGTCAGGCTGCCCCGCTCCGCGGGGTCACCCAGCTGTGGGTAGGCACTGCCGACCTCGGCGGCGAGCGGTGCGCCGATCGGTGCGTCGTCGGGTGCCCTGGTGACGGCGGTGCTCACCGGGAGCCGCGGCCGCCGCCGCCGAGGTAGGGGGTGAGGTCGAGCTGACCGGAGACGACCTTGCCGATCACGAACCCGATCACACCGAGCACGGCGGTACCGACGAAGGCGTCGAAGCCTCCGATGACCCAGGCCAGGCCGAGCAGCAGGCCGCTGAACAAGCCGACGACGGTGGGGGGCATGAGTTCCTCCAGAACAGAACGGGACGGGAAGCAGAAGCGCTAGGTCAGATCACGCGTGGGGGTTCCCGGCGCCGACGCCGCCGGTGCGCCCACCAGGCGGCGACACGGGCGAGCCCACGCGGCCGGCGGACGAAGCGCACCTCGTCCCCGGGAGCCGGTGGGGCCGTCCTCCGACCGGTCTCCAGCTCCGCCAGGACGCGGATGAACGCCTCCGGGTCACCCCCGAGGTCCGGGTGGTGGGCCCGGAGGAGGGCACGGCGCCGGCGGCGCTCAGCAGGGTGGGGGGACGACGGCAACACGGGCTCCCGGGACGCCGATCAGGCCGGCGGTGTTGCCGGCGACGGCTCGGTCAGGTGCAGGTCGGCGATGTGGACGTCGACCGCCCGGCCGGGCACGAGGGGCGCGACGGCGGCGCGGATCTGCTCGGCCACGACGCCGACCGGGACCTCCTGGACGGCGACGACGGAGACGCGGACACGGTCCTCGTCGACGTGCACGCCCTCGACCATGCGCCCGGGCAGGTAGGTCGCCGTCCGACGGAGTCCCCCACCGTGCAGGGAATTGACGGCCGGGCAGGCCGCGACGGCCGCGGCGATGGCGTCTGCCGTCCCGGCCTCCACCAGCACCTCGGCCGCCGCGACGCTCGGCGGAGTGCTCACCGGACCCGGGGAGACTCCTGCGGGCCCTCGTCGTCGTCGGAGGGCAGGTGGACGTCGTTGACCGAGATGTTCACCTCGGTGACCTGCAGCCCGGTCATCCCCTCGACCGAGGCGATGACGTTCCGCCGAACCGAACGGGCCAGGTCCGCGATCGGGACGCCGTACTCGGTGACCAGGTCCAGGTCCACCGCGGCCTGCTTCTCCCCCACCTCGACCGTGACGCCCTGGCCGATCGCCTGCGAAGCGCCCGGGATCCGCTCGCGCAGTGCGCCGATGGCCCGCGCGGTGCCGCCACCGAGGGCATACACGCCGGCGACCTCCCGTGCCGCGAGACCGGCGATCTTCTGCACCACGTCGTTGGCGATCGTGGTGGTGCCCTGGTTGCTCTGCAGCGCGGACGGGACCGCCTGCGCCACGGCGCTCGACGATGCGCTGCCGCCGGTGTTGCTGGAGGGCTGAGTCACGGTTGAACCTCTTCTCCTGGATGGGGTGACGTGCACAGGTCGTCGACAACGGCGAGGATCACTGCCGTCCGTGCGGACCCACACCTTGTTCGACACGGGGGCAGCGTGAAGGGTTACAGCTAATCTTGGAAAATCTGATCCCGCACAACGCGACCGTGCGGTGAGCCAGGCGGCGGTCAGCGCGGACCGGTCAGCCGACCCCGTGGAGACCCGCTGGGTCGACCTGGCCCGTGCGGGGGATGAGAACGCCTTCGCCGCCCTGGTCCGCCAGTACCAAGACCAGCTCTACCGGGTGGCGGTGCGCATGACCGGGGACCCGCAAGACGCCCAGGACACCGTCCAGGAGGCCTTCCTGCAGGCGTGGCAGCACCTGCCCGGTTTCCACGGCGAGGCCCGGTTCTCCACCTGGATCACCCGCATCCTGATCAACCGCTGCCACAACGCGCACCGCGCCAGCCGCCCCACCGACCCACTACCGGAGGCGGAGGCGGCGGGCATGCCTTCCACGCCGGCCGCCGAGACCCTCGCCGTCGCCGCACACCGCCGCGACGCCGTCCGCCAGGCCCTGCTGTCCCTCCCGATCGACCAACGTGCTCCTCTGGTCCTGAGCACCTTCAGCGGATACACCCACGCCGAGACCGGGCGCATCCTCGGCCTCAGCGAGAGCGCCACCAAGGTCCGGGCCCACCGGGCTCGAAGGGCCCTGGCGACCGCCCTGCAGGAATGGAGGTGACCCCGGTGTCCGGTGACCGTCTCCCCTGCGGGGTGCTCCTCGACGACCTGCTCGCCCAGGTCGCCGAGGGCACTGCCCCGCGCGACGCCGCCCACCAGCGGACCTGCCCGCACTGCCGCGCCGCCCTGGCCGAGCTCGAGGACCTGTGGGCGCCGGTCCGCGAGCTCGCGGCCGAGGACGTGCGAGCCCCGGCCGGGCTGCTGCAGGCGGTGATGGCCCAGATCCGCGACCTGTCCCGGAACAACTGGTCCGCCGTAATGTCCGACCCGACCGGCCAGACACGCATCGCCGCACGGGTCGTCGGCGCCGTCGCCCGCCTGGCCGCCGAGTCCGTGCCGCACGTCACCCTGGCCCTCGGCGGCGGACGAGTGGCGACGCCGACCGGGACCGCGGCCGACCCCGCCCTGGTCGCCGGCACCTCAGGGGAGGCCGCCACCGACATCGGGATCGCCGGCAACCACGTCGTCGTCGACGTCCAGATCGCCGTCGACCTCGGAGCACCCATACAACAGGTCGCCGCCGCGGTCCGCGACCGCATCACACGCCACATCGCCGAACAGACCGGCCTGGTCACAACCCAGGTGAACGTCACTGTCGTCGACGTCCGGCCACCACCGGGCAGGACCCGGATGCCGGGTCGCTGACCACGGCGGCACGGGTGAAGTCGGCCCGCCACTGCCCGCCGGAGTACTCCCCGTCCCGGGGTCCAGTCCTCAGTGATCCCGTCGGTGCGGAGCAGCTGCCGGTCGCCGGCTTCGGGCGCGATCTCGCAGCAGACCGAGTTGACCAGTGAGGTCCTCGGCCAGCTCGGTCCGCGGCGCCGGGTCGGCGATGATCCCGTCGGCGGCGATCAGCTGCTCCACCTCACCGCGGACGTCGGCGGCGTTCCAGGCGGAGCGGCCGGCGGCCAGCCGGGTCAGCACCCGCTCCGCCGCCGCGTCTCGGTTCAACGCGCCGATCGGGGTGGGGATCAGGTCGACGGCTCGGTCGCAATCGCGGTAGCCGAGGGCGGCCAGCTCGCCGAGCCACCGGGTGGTGATGTCCTCGCCAGGCTGCGGGACGACCTTGTCCGGTCGGTCGTCGGCCCACGCCCGAGCATCCCAGGCCCGCCGCAGCGCCGGCCCGGGTCGTTCACCAGGATGCGCCGCGGTCCACGCGAATTCGTAGCGGTCCAGGTTGCGGGCAATCTGCGCCGACCGGGCACTGAACGCCCTGACCCGCCCCGGGTTCAGTGGAGGTTCGGTTCTGTCGGAAGGTCCTCGGTGAGGCCGGCGATCGAACGGTAGTAGGTGTCCTCGCACTCGACGGGCGGAATGTCGCCGCAGGCTGAGTGCAGCCGGCGGTGGTTGAACCAGTCGACGTACTCCAGGGTGGCGAGTTCGACGTCGTCGAGGCCACGCCAGGGGCCGCGGCGGCGGATGAGCTCGGTCTTGTACAGGCCGATGAGGGACTCGGCGGCGACGTTGAAGCTCCTTTAGCTGTCAAGCGGCGCGGAGGTCGGTCGAGTCGGGGTTCGTGACGGGCACTGGGTCGATGTCGGAAGGTGGCAGTCGTCGGTAGATCTCGCGGGCGAGGTAGCGCTTGAGGCAGCGGATGATTTCCCGCTTGGACAGGCCCTCGGCGGTGCGGCGGGTGACGTAGTCGATGGTCGGCTGGTGCCAGCGCATGCGGACGATGACCGCCCGGTAGAGGGCGGCGTTGGCCTGCCGGTTGCCGCCACGGTAGAGGCGGTGGCGGCTGTTGGTGCGCCCGGAGCCGGCGGGGATGGGGCAGGCGCCGCACATCTTGGCGAAGGCGGCTTCGGAGCGCACTCGGTCACTGTTGTCGCCGGCGGTGACGAGCAGCTCGGCGGCGATGTCGAAGCCGACGCCGACCAGCTCGAGCATCCGCGGGGCGGCGGCCTGCGTGAGCTGCTTGAGGTGGCGGCTGTGCGCGGCGATCTCCTCGTGCAGCGCCAGCCACCGGCGGGCCAGTGAGGCCAGCACGTGGCGCATCGCCGCGTCCGGTCCGCGCAGGTCGCCCGCCGGGTCGAGCGCCGCGCAGGCGGCGATGAGCTTGGCGTCGGTGAGCGGTTCCAGGCGGGCGCGCAGCTCCTCCTCGGCGGTGACCAGCGTGGCCTTGAGCGCGATCATGGCGGCGGTGCGGGCCTTGACCGCGGTGTCCCGAGCGATCTTGAGCAACCGCAGCGACTCGCTCTGCCCGTTGGCGGTCTTGGGGACCGCGAGGGTGAGCCCGGCGAGGACCTGGCGGGCGGCGTGTTCGGCGTCGATGAGGTCGCTCTTGCCCGACAGCCGCCGCTCTCCCTTACGCGGAGGCCGGTTGACCTCGTGCACCTGCTGTCCGTGCCGGCGCAGGTAGCGGGCGATCCCCGCCCCGTAGGAGCCGGTGCCCTCCACGCCGAAGCCCACCAGCCGCCCGGCCGGCCCGACGTGCCCGCGGGCGAGAGTCAACACCTGGGCAAATCCGGCCGCGGTGGCCGGCAGCATCAGCTCGGCGAGCCTGCCGCCGTGCCCGTCCAGCAGCACCGCGGCGTGTTCGTCCTTGTGTGTGTCCACGCCGACGACGACATCGTCGGCGCGCAGGGTCATCCTGGTCATGGCCGAGGTCTCCTCACAGATCGCGGTCGCATCCCGCTGGTCGGGCGGGACGGACAGGACTGCGATGGGACCTGCTGCGATCAGGCTCCTATCAGGTCACGGCCGCCCGGCCAGTGGTCCGGGGGTCGCTGCAACGGCGGTCGACACGTCAACGCGAAGGCACCCACAGGGCCGGTCGTAACAGGGGTCAGACCGCCGCCGCAGCGACCCCTTCATGCTCACAGTCGTAG
>NZ_FNOT01000015.1 GCF_900107105.1 Geodermatophilus africanus | reverse complement strand
CGACCACCGCGAAGCCCTTGCCGGCCTCTCCGGCCCGGGCGGCCTCGATCGTCGCGTTGAGCGCCAGCAGGTTGGTCTGCTCCGCGATGCTGGTGATGACCTTGACCACGTTGCCGATCTCCGCCGAGGACTCACCGAGCTTGGCCACCGTCGCGGTCGTGGTCTCCGCGGCGGTCACGGCGCGGGCGGCGACGTCGGAGGCCTCGGCGGCGTTGGTGGCGATCTCGCGGATGCTCGCCCCCATCTGCTCGGCGCCGGCGGCCACCGTCTGCACGTTGCGGGACACCTCGTCGGCGGCGCCGGCCACCACACCGGACTGCGCGGAGGTCTCCTCCGCCGAGGCGGAGATCTGCGCCGAGGACGCGGACAGCTCCTCCGACGACGCGGCCACAGCATCGGCCGATGAGGCCACCGAGGACAGGACGCCCCGCAGGCCCTCCTGCGCCCTCCGCAACGACGCAGCCATGCGGCCGAGTTCGTCGTCGGCGTCGACGGCCGGCTCGACGGTTAGATCGCCGTCGGCCATGGCGTCGGCGGCCTGCTGCACGGACCGGACGGAACGGATCATCCGGCGGACCACCAGGACGGTGAGGGCGATCGCGAGGAGGGTCGAGACGGCCGAGGTCCCGACCAACGTCCGGGTGGCGGAGGTGGCGTCGGCTGCCGCCTGGGCGTTGCGCTCCGCCGCCTCGCTCGACTGGGCGAGGCCCTCCTCCTCCAGGCCGTCGGCAATGTCGGTGAGCAGGGGGCTGGACACCTCGCGGTAGAGCGCGGCGTAGCCGACCAGGTCGCCGGCGTCCGCCGCCGGGAAGAGCTGCGTGGTGTTCGACGCCAGGAACTGCTGGCGGGCACCCAGGTACTTGTCCATCGCAGCCTGGTCGATGACGAACGGCTCGTACTCGGCGAGCGCGGCCTCCACGTCGGCCTGCTTCTCCTCCATCTCGCCGAGGAGCTCCGTCCGGCGGGCCGGGTCGGAGACGGCGTACTCGAGGACGCGGGCCCGGTGCGCGGCGGTGGCGCGCTGGACGGCCGAGAGCGCGTTCAGCGGACGCAGGTTCTCGTCGTAGATCCGCTGCTGGTCCCCGGCCATCCCGGTGATGCGGGAGACGGCGAGGGCGTTGGTGCCCACGAGGACCACGACGAGCAGTGCGACGACCGCTCCGATCTTGGCGCCGATCGGCCGATCGGCGAACCACCCACCCGGTCGGCCGGACCGGCTGGGACGTGCGGGGACGGACATGGGTGCTCCCAGGCTCGAGGGGGGACGTCGCACTGCGCGGGCCGGGTGACCGCCGTCGACCCGACCGGACACGAGGATGAGGTGGTCGGGACCCGTCCGCGCGGAATGGCAATGGCGTGTTGCCCGCGATACACGAGAAATGTCGGTCAGCGCCATTCGTCCGTGCCCTTGTCGACATTTCGACGACCTGACGAGTGGAGGCCGCGAATGCGCGGCCGGTGGGCCCTCACCGGGTCGCAGCCCCGTCCGAGCCGGCGCCGAGGTGCCCGCGTGGACGTCCGGCCGGCGCGGGACGGCGGTGAGCGGGTGCAACGGCGAGGAGCGCACGACCCGGGTGGGTCGTGCGCTCCTCGCTTCCGTCCGCGGACGGCCGTGCTCGCTCAGTAGGTGAAGCGGCTGACGCTCGTGCGCAGCTCGGCGGCCATGCGGGACAACTCGTCGACGGCGGTGCGCGTCTGGGTCAGCGCCTGGGTGGTGGAGTCCGCCGCCGCGGAGACCCCGGTGATGTTGCTGGCGATCTGACCCGAGCCCTGCGCGGCCTCGGTCACCGACCGCGACATCTCGTTCGTGGTGGCCGTCTGCTCCTCCACCGCGCTGGCGATGGTCGTCTGCCGGTCGCTGATCTGCGCCACGATGTGCGAGATCTCCCCGATCGCGGCCACCGCCGCCGTCGTGTCGCCCTGGATCGACTCCACCCGCCGGGCGATGTCCTCGGTCGCCTTCGCGGTCTCCTGGGCCAGCTCCTTGACCTCGTTGGCGACCACGGCGAAGCCCTTACCGGCCTCCCCGGCGCGGGCGGCCTCGATGGTGGCGTTCAGCGCCAGCAGGTTCGTCTGCTCCGCGATCGAGGTGATCACCTTCACGACGTTGCCGATCTCGGCCGAGGACTCACCCAGCTTCGCCACCGTGGCGGTGGTGGTCTCCGCCGCCGTCACCGCCCGGGCGGCGACGTCACTGGCCTCGGCGGCGTTGCTGGCGATCTCCCGGATCGAGGCGCCCATCTGCTCGGCACCGGCCGCGACGGTCTGCACGTTCCGGCTGACCTCCTCCGCCGCACCGGCCACCACACCGGACTGCGCGGAGGTCTCCTCCGCCGAGGCGGAGATCTGCGCCGAGGACGCCGACAGCTCCTCCGACGACGCGGCCACCGCGTCGGCGGACGACGCCACCGACGACAGCACGCCGCGCAGGCTCTCCTGGGCCTCGCTCAGCGCACCGGCCATGCGGCCCAGCTCGTCCTGGCCGCGCACCTCCGGCGCCACCGTCAGGTCACCGGCCGCGAGGGCCTCGACCGACGTCTGCACCGACCGCACCGTCCGGGTGATCCGCCGGACGACGAACACCGTCAGCCCGCCGGCGACGGCGGTGCCGGCGGCCAGGGACAGCCACAGCGTCAGGACGGCGGTGTCGGCGATCTGCTGGGCGTCGTCGGTGTCGGTCTGCCCGGCGGCCACGCGGCGCTCCTGCATGGCCGCGTACTCGTCCATGATGACGTCGGTGGCCTGCTGCAGCGGACCGCTGAGGATCTGCCCGGCGGCGACCGGGTTCCCGGCATCGGCCGCGGGGACGAGCTGCGCGTCGGCGATCGCGTAGTAGTTGTCCAGGTGACCCCGGAAGGTTGCGAACGCCTCCTTGTTGACCGTCACCTCGGCGTAGGCGTCGAGCTGGTCCTCCAGGCTCTGCCGCCGCTCGGCGAGCTCGGTGCGCAGGGCGGCGCGGGTCTGGGGGTCGGCGAGGCCGTACTGCGTGTACCGGGCGCGGTCGCCCTGGTAGGAGCGCTGGATGTCGGCCAGGGCGGCCAGGGTGACGACGTTGTCGTTGATCCGGGTCGCGGCGGCGTTGAGCGACCCGATGCGCAGGACCGCGAGGACGGTCATCGCGACCGCCACCACGGCGAGCACCGCTACGGCGGCCCCGATCTTCACCCCGATCGGGCGGTCGGCGAACCAGCCTCCGGAGCGCCCGGGACGGACGGGGACGGCGGACGTGGACATGGGTGCTCCTGGGGGCGAGAGGACCTGCGAGAGGGCAGCCGCACGTCCGGCAGAAATGGCGTCGCTGGCGCTGCCCGTGCGGTGTGGCGCAATGGTGGGGCACTTCCAGCCCCGCATTCGGAGAGCGCCTTGGCGTGTCGCACCACGCGTCCCAGAAATGTCGGTGACCACATTCCCGGTGGCCGTTTGTCGACACCGGGCGGGACGGCGGCCGCCCCCGGGCGGCGTCAGGCGAGCAGGTCGGCCAGCGCCTCGAGCAGGGCGACGACGGCGGCCGGGTCGGCGACGCGGTACCGGGCCGCGGTCTCGCCCTCACCCACCTTGACGGTGACGTCGCCGGTGGCGAGTGCCCGGAAAGCGTCCTCGTCGGTGCGGTCGTCGCCGAGGTAGACCGTCGCGACGGCGCCGAGGTCGTCGCGCAGCCGCAGCAGCGCAGTGCCCTTGTCGGCGTCGGTGACCGCGAGCTCGAGCACCTCCTTGCCCGGCTTCTTCGTCAGTGACGGGTCGGCGGCAGCGTCGGCCTGCGTCAGCAGGTCGACGGCGGCGAGGCGGTCGGTCACCTGCCGCACGTGCACCGCCACGCTGGCCGGCTTGACCTCCAGCCGCGCCCCCGGCACCGCGGCGACGAGCGGGGTCAGCCGCTCCGCGAGCGCATCCCGGCGCGCCGCGAGCTCTCCGGTCAGCGGACCGTCGTACTCGGCCCCGTGGCTGCCGATCCAGCGGTAGGGGCCCGCCAGGCCGCTGACGGCGCGCAGGTCGGCAACGCCCCGGCCGCTCACCAGCGCCACGGTGACGCCGTCGGCGGCGGCCACCCGTGACAGCGCCTCGGCGACCCCGGGGAGCGGCACGGCTGCCGATGGGTCGCCCACCAGGGGCGCGAGGACGCCGTCGTAGTCACTGGCCACCAGCAGCGGACGCCGTCCGGCGACGACCGCCAGCGCCGCGGCGAGGTCCGCCGGCAGGGCGGTGGGGGAGGGGAGGGGCGCCGCCGGCCCGCTCACGCCTTCGCCTGCAGCGCGTCGAAGAAGGAGCTGGCCCAGTGGTCGAGGTCGTTGCGGGCGAGGTGGCGGCGCATCGCGCGCATCCGCTTGGCGGCGTCGGCCGGCTCGATGCGCAGCGCCCGCACGAGCTGGTTCTTCACCCCGGCGATGTCGTGCGGGTTGACCAGGAACGCCTGCTTGAGCTCGGCGGCGGCGCCGGCGAACTCGGAGAGCACCAGGGTGCCGCCGAGGTCGCTGCGGGCCGCGACGTACTCCTTGGCCACGAGGTTCATGCCGTCCCGGTACGGCGTCACGAGCATGACGTCGGCGGCCCGGTACAGCGCGGCCAGCTCCTCGCGGGGCACCGACTGGTTGATGTAGTGGACGGCCGGCCCGCCCAGGGTGCCGAAGACACCGTTGATGTGGCCGACCTGCTGCTCGATCGTCTCGCGCATGTGCACGTAGTGCTCGACGCGCTCCCGGCTGGGCGTGGCCACCTGCACCATCACCGTGTCGGGCGCCTCGACGGCGCCGTCCTCCAGCAGCTCCTGCAAGGCGTTGAGCCGGACCGCGATGCCCTTGGTGTAGTCCAACCGGTCGACGCCCAGGATGATCTTCTGCGGGTTGCCCAGCTCGGCGCGGATCTCCTCCGCCCGCTTGACGACGTCCGGCCGGCTCGCCAGTTCCTCGAACGCCTTCACGTCGATGGAGATGGGGAAGGCGCGCGCGGTGACCGTGCGGCCGTCGTACTCGATCGTCGAGCCGCGGGCGGGCAGGTCGTGCAGGCGGCGGGCCAGCTGCACGAAGTTGGCCGCCGCGGCGGGCAGCTGGAACCCGACCAGGTCGGCGCCGAGCAGGCCCTCGACGATGGCCGACCGCCACGGCAGCTGGGTGAACAGCTCGTAGGGCGGGAAGGGGATGTGCAGGAAGAAGCCGATGGTGAGGTCCGGGCGCCGCTGGCGCAGCATGGCCGGCACCAGCTGCAGCTGGTAGTCGTGGACCCACACGATGGCGCCCTCGGCAGCCACCTCGGCGGCGCGCTCGACGAAGCGCTTGTTGACCTGGACGTAGGCGTCCCACCAGGTTCGGTGGTACTCGGGCTTCTCGACCACGTCGTGATACAGCGGCCACAGCGAGGCGTTCGACATGCCCTCGTAGTACTGGTCGACCTCCTCCTCGGAGAGCGGCACGGGGACCAGCGACACCCCGCCGGACTCGAAGGGCTCGGGCGCCTCGCCGGCCGAGCCCGACCAGCCGACCCAGGCGCCACCGCGGCCGGCCACGAACGGCTCCAGCGCGGTCACCAGGCCGCCGGGGCTGCGCTGCCAGCGGGTGCTGCCGTCGGGCTCGGTGACCTGGTCGACCGGCAGCCGGTTGGCCACCACGACGACGGGGCTGTCCGCCTTCTCGTCTCGTGCCGATGTCCCAGCCATACCGCCTCCGACCCTACTGAGCGCGGCCGGAACCGGCAGCGCCAGGCTCACCCCGGGGCGGCGACGTACCCCAGCGCGGCCGCCCCCACCCCCAGGACGACGGTGGCGAGCACGTAGGCCAGGCCGCGGGCGAGCCGGCGCTGCTCGACCATCCGCACCACGTCGCCACCGAACGTGGAGAAGGTGGTCAGCGTGCCGCAGAAGCCGGTGCCCACCAGGGCGACGACGGCCGGGGGAGTGGCGGCCGCGCCCAGCACGAGGCCCAGCAGCGCGCTGCCGGCCACGTTGACGGTGAGCGTGCCGCCGGCCGGGTCGCGCCCGCCCCGGGCGGCCAGCCGGGTGACCAGCAGCCGCAGCGGGGCGCCGACGAGGGCGCCGGCCACCACCAGCAGCGGCGTCACCGGCTGCGGACGGCCCGCACCGCCAGGGCCCCCGCGGCCACGGCGAGCACCCCGCCGACGACGGACACGAGGACGTAGCCGACGGCCGGCACCGGGTGGCCGGCCTCGGCCAGCCCGACCGCCTCGACGGCGAACGCGGAGCACGTCGTGTACCCGCCGAGCACGCCGACGGCGAGGAACGGCCGCGCCCACGGCGGCTCGGGGGAGCGGGCGGCGAGCAACGCGATCAGCACGCCGAACAGCAGGCAGCCGGTGAGGTTGACCAGCAGCGTCGCCCACGGCCAGCCGCCGGGGGAGTGCGGCAGCGCCGTCCCCACGCCCCAGCGGGCCAGGGCGCCGAGCGCGCCACCCAGCGCCGCGAGCAGATAGAGGACCCCGGCCCCCTCACCCCTCGCGAGCTCGGGGCGAGCCTCTGGCCGGGGCCGGGAGCTGCCGGGTGCGTACCTCAACGGCGGCGGGTCTCCGGGAAGAGCAGGTCGACGAAGCGCGCCACGGTGGGCTGCGGCTCGTGGTTGGCCAGCCCCGGCCGCTCGTTGGCCTCGATGAACACGTGGTCGGGGCCCTCGACGTCGGGCACCAGGAAGTCCAGTCCCGTCACCGGGATGCCGATCGCCCGGCTGGCCCGGACGGCGGCCTGCGCGATCGCCGGGTGCAGCCGGTCGGTGACGTCCTCGATGGTGCCGCCGGTGTGCAGGTTCGCCGTGCGCCGGACCCGGATCCGCTCGCCGACCGGGGGGACGTCGTCCATCGCGTACCCGGACTCGGCGACCACCTCGGCGGTCGCGTCGTCCAGCGGGATGCGCGACTCCCCGCCGGTCGCCCGCTCCCGCCGACGGCTGGTGGCGCGCACCAGCTCGGTGACCGGCGACCGGCCGTCGCCGACCACCTCGGCCGGACGGCGCACCGCGGCGGCCACCACCTCGTGGTCGATCACCACCACGCGCAGGTCGTCGCCGGCCACGAGCTCCTCGACCAGCACGTCGGGGCAGAAGTGCGCGGCGAGGGCCACCGCCCGGCCCAGCGCCTCCTCCGTCCTGACGGCGACGGTGATGCCCTTGCCCTGCTCGCCGCGGGCGGGCTTGACCACCACCTCGCCGCACTCGGCGAGCAGCGGGCGGGCGGGGGCCAGGTCGTCCTCGGGGATCGAGACCCCGCGGGGGACGCGGACGCCGGCCCGCTCCATGATCCGGCGGGTGACCCGCTTGTCGTCGCAGCGGCTCATCGCGACCGCGCTCGTAAACTCCGACAGCGACTCGCGGCTGAGCACCGTCCGGCCGCCGAGCGACAGCCGCATCTCGCCCCACTCGGCGTCGGACACCTCGACCCGGATGCCGCGCTCGAGCGCCTCCTCGGCGATGATCCGCGCGTAGGGGTTGAGGTCCTCCAGGCCCTCCGGGCGGGCGGCGAACAGCGGCGTGTTGATCGGGTTCTTCCGCTTGACGCAGACCGCCGGCACCCGGTGGAAGCCGAGCTTGCGGTAGAGCGCGATGGCGCCGGCGTTGTCGTGCATGACCGACAGGTCGAGGTAGGCCCGCCCGCGGCCGACGTAGCGTTCGGCCAGCACCCGCACCAGCGCCTCGCCGGTGCCGGGCGGCGCGTCCTGGGCGTCGACGGCCAGGGACCACAGGCTGGCGCCGCCCTCCGGGTCGTCGAAGGCGAGCTCGTGGTCGACGCCGGTCACCGTGCCGACGATCCGCCGGGTGCGCCGGTCCTCGGCCACCAGGTAGGTGAAGGTCCGGGTGCGGTGGTGGGCCCACATCGTCACGGGATCGCCGGTGACCATGCCGTTGCGGGCGTAGATGTCGTTGATCCGGTGCATCTCCTCCAGCGCGGTGACCGTGCGCACGAAGACGCCGCGGATGAGCTCGGACCGCGGCCGGTAGCGGTACAGGTCCAGCCGGTAGGTGTAGCTGGGGTCGATGAACAGCTCGTCGGGCGCCAGGCCGACCAGCACGTGCGGGTCCGGCGGGTAGATGCAGATGTCGCGGCGGCCGCTCTCCTCGGCGCGCAGCACGTCGACGATGCCGCGGAGGTCGGGGAACGTCTGGCCGAAGACCAGCCGCCCCCAGCCCATGTCGAGGACGACGTCGGAGGCCATGCCCTGCCGCTGGTGCTCCGACGGCTGCTGCCAGGACCGCTGGGTGAACGAGGGGGTGTCGGGAGCCGCGCCCCGGCGCCGCTGGCCGGCGATCCGTGTCACGCCGATCAGACCCCGTGCGACTGCAGCCAGAGCTCCAGCAGACCCAGCTGCCACAGCTTGTTGCCGCGCAGCGGGGTGAGCTCGCCGTTCGGGTCGGCCAGCAGCCGGTCGACGTACTCGGCGCGGAACAGCCCGCGCTCGCGGGCGGCGTCGTCGGTCAGCGCGTCGCGCACCAGGTCGAGCACCTTGCCCTCGAGGTGGGTGATCGCCGGGACCGGGAAGTAGCCCTTGGGGCGGTCGATGACCTCCGGCGGGATGATCCGCCGGCCGATCGCCTTGAGCACGCCCTTGCCGCCGTCGGCCAGCTTCAGCTCCGGGGGGCACATCGCGGCCAGCTCGACCAGGTCGTGGTCGAGGAAGGGCACCCGGGCCTCCAGTCCCCACGCCATGGACATGTTGTCCACCCGCTTGACCGGGTCGTCGACGAGCATGACCTCGCTGTCGAGGCGCAGCGCGGCGTCCACGGCGGTGTCGGCGTGCGGCGCGGACATGTGCCGGCGGACGAACTCCAGGCTCGGGTCGCCGTCCACCGCGTAGCGGTCGCTGACCAGCCGGGCCACGTCGGCTGCGTCCCGGTCGAAGAAGGCCGCCGCGTACCGTTCGACCGCCTGCTCCCGGCCGACGCCGGCCAGCGGTGGGTACCAGTGGTAGCCGGCGAAGACCTCGTCGGCGCCCTGCCCGGACTGCACCACCCGGATCGACTGGCTGACCCGCTCCGACAGCAGGTCGAAGGCGACGACGTCGTGGCTGACCATGGGCTCGGCCATGGCGCCGATGGCGTGGCCGAGGGCTGCGGCCAGCTCGTCGGAGGCCACCCGGATGCGGTGGTGGTCGGTGCCGAAGCGCTCGGCGATGACGTCGGAGTAGACGAACTCGTCGCCCTCCCGCCCGCCGACGGCCTCGAAGCCGATCGAGTAGGTGGCCAGGCCGGTCTGCCCCTCCTGGGCGAGCAGGCCGACGATCAGGCTGGAGTCCAACCCGCCCGAGAGCAGCACGCCGACCGGGATGTCGGCCACGAGACGCCGGCGGACGGCGACCCGCAGCGCCTCCTCGATCGCGTCCTCCCAGTCGCGGGGGGACCAGTTCGCGTGCTCGGGACGCCGCTCGTAGGGGGCCTCCCAGTACCGGTGCTCGCGGGAGGTGCCGTCAACCTCGACGACCCGGACCGTGGCGGGCGGCAGTTTGCGGACACCGTTGAGGATGGTCCGCGGCGCGGGGACGACGGCGTGCCAGGTGAGGTAGTGGTGCAGCGCGACCGAGTCGATGGAGGTGTCGACGTCCCCGGCCTGCACCAGGGCCGGCAGCGACGAGGCGAAGCGCAGCCGGCCCGGCGTCTCGGCCAGATACAGCGGCTTGATGCCCAGCCGGTCGCGGGCGAGCACCACGCGGCCGGTGTCGCGCTCGGTGACGACGAACGCGAACATGCCGTGCAGGCGCGAGACGACGTCGGTACCCCAGTGGTGGTAGCCCTTGAGGATCACCTCGGTGTCGCTGGTGGAGAAGAAGCGGTAGCCGTGGCCCTCGAGCTCGGCGCGCAGCTCCTTGTAGTCGTAGATGCAGCCGTTGAAGACCGCGGTCAGGCCGAGCTCGTTGTCGACCATCGGCTGGCTCCCCGCCGGCGACAGGTCGATGACCGACAGCCGGCGGTGCCCGAAGGCCACCCGCCCGTTGCTCCAGGCACCCTGACCGTCCGGCCCGCGGGGGACGAGGCAGTCGACCATCCGCGCCACAGCGGTGGTGTCGGCCAGGGAGCCGTCGAACCGGATCTCGCCGGAGAGGCCGCACATGCCGTCGATCCAACCCCACCGGCCAGGCCCGCGCGACCGTCCGGGGCAGACGTCACACCGATGCAACAGAGCGTCGTTCCACGTGGAACGGCGGGGCCCTCAGGGGGTCAGCGCCCGCTGCCGGCCAGCGCGGCCATGATCTCCGCCGTCGCCGCGTCGGCGGGCAGGAAGGCCTCGACGCTCAGCTCGGCGAGAGTGACGTCGACAGCGGTGCCGAAGGTCGTGACGGTGCTGAGGAACGCCAGCTCCCGCCCGCCGGCCTCCAACCGCAGGGGCACGGCGACGGCGTTCGTCGCGCCCAGGCTGCGGCCGCCGGGGAGCGCGGCCAGCTCGTGCAGCAGTGCCCGCGTCTGCGGATCGCCGGTGACGGCGAGCTCCCGGGCCAGCCTGCCGAGCACGTGGCCGCGCCACTCGGCCAGGTTCCGGATGCGGCCGGCCAGCCCGTCGGGGTGCAGGCTCAGCCGCAGCACGTTGACCGGTGGCTCGAGCAGGTGCACCGCGACCCCGCGAGTGAGCAGGTCGACGCCCGCGTTGGCGCTGACCAGGTCCCAGTGCCGGTCGACGGCGAGGGCCGGGTGTGGCACGTGAGCCCGCAGCACCGCATCGACGGCGGCGCGGACCGGGGCCATCTCCGGGTCCTCGAGCGAGCGAGCGCGGTATTCGGGGGCGTAGCCGGCCCCGAGCAGCAGCTGGTTGCGTTCACGCAGCGGGACGTCGAGCTGGGTGGCCAGCCGCAGCACCATCTCGCGGCTGGGCTGCGACCGCCCGGTCTCCAGGAAGCTGATGTGCCGAGCGGAGACGTCGCTCTCGACGGCCAGGTCGAGCTGGCTGAGCCGCCGCCGGGTGCGCCACTGGCGCAGGAGCGGCCCGAAGGTCGAGCGGGTCGGGGTGGCCGTCACGGCCCGGGACGCTACGGGCGGCCAGGGCACCTGAGCACCTACCTCGGAGGTAGGCGTCCATGACCTGCCGGGTCATCGACGGACCACCTCGCCCTCGCGCAGCCTCGGATCCAGGCCGGAGCCACCCCGGCGCCGACCCGGCAGCGAGGAGACGGACGTGCCCGAGGACACCACCACCCAGGTCCAGCGGTACATCGCCGCGTGGAACGAGACCGAGCCGCAAGCCCGCCACCGGGCGGTCGCGGCGGTCTTCACCGAGGAGGCTCGGTACGTCGACCCGCTGGTCGACGTACGAGGACACGAGGGCATCGACGCGGTGATCGCCGCGGTGCAGCAGCAGTTCGCGGGCTGGGTGTTCCGGCTCGCCGGGCCGGTCGACGCCCACCACGACCAGGTGCGGTTCACCTGGGAGCTGGGCCCGGTGGGGGAAGAGCCGCCGGTGGTCGGGTTCGACGTGGCCGTCAGCGACGGGAACGGCCGCTTCGACCGCGTCGCCGGCTTCCTCGACCGGGTCCCGCAGCAGTGAGCGGGTACGGCTCCTACGCCGTCGCGCACCTCGAGACGGTGACGGTGGGCCCCGGGATCGCCGAGTACCTGGCCCGGATCGACGCCACCCTCGAGCCCTTCGGAGGTCGGTTCCTGGTGCACGGCGCCCGTGCCGAGGTCGTCGAAGGCCCGTGGCGCGGCGACCTGGTGGTCATCGGCTTCCCGGATGCCGCCGGTGCCCGGGCCTGGTACTCGTCGGCCGCCTACCAGGACATCGTCGGCCTCCGGACCGGGTTCAGCACCGGCTGGGCGGTCCTGGTGGAGGGCGTCACCGGGCCGCACCGCGCCACCGACGTCCTGGTGGCGCGGTCGTGACCGCGGGCGGCCCGGGGTCGGCGGCCGGTACGTCGACCCCGGGCCGCAGACCCGTACGCGTGCTCAGTCAGAAGGGCGGCGGGTCGTCGGGCAGCGGGTCGTCGGGCAGGGGGTCGTCGGGCAGGGGGTCGTCCCACCCCGCGTGCGGGGCGGGCGAGTCGGTCGCCGCCGGTGGTCGCATGCCGGGTGGCCGGGTGGTGCGGGTGACTCCCGACGGGGTGGTGACGGTGAGGACGCCGTCGTCGCTCATGGTGAACCGCCAACCGCGGGCGAAGGTCTTGAGCCGGTGGTGGCTGCGACACAGGCAGCAGAGGTTGGCGCAGTCGGTCGCCCCGCCGTGGGCGTGAGGGACGACGTGGTCGGCATCGGCCCAGCCGACGCGCTGTCCACAGGTGGGGAAGCGGCAGGTGCGGTCGCGGGTGTGGATGAAGGCCTGCTGAGCGCGGCTCGGGTCGTGGCGGTCGACCTCGGCCGGCCGGTCCAGCACCGAGCACCCGCAGGTGCCGTCGGGGTGGTCGGGGCAGCCGCGGCGGGCCAGACGGCGCAGTTGGTCGAGGGGCGTGGTGGCCCGGAGGGCGCCGTCGTCGTCGGTGAGCGCGAGGGTGACCGTGCCGCCCTCGGGCGTGCGCAGGCCGAGGGCGTCGAGCTCGGCGAGCAGCTCGTGGAGCCGGCCGATGGTGATGGGGAGGCCGTTGACCTCCGCCGGCTCGCCGGAGCGGCCGGCCAGCGCGGACAGCGTGGCGACCAACTGCAGGTGAGCGGTGACCGCTGGCCGGCCGGTGTCCCACGGCCGCTGAACGAGGTCGGCGAGCACCGCGGCCCGCAGTTCCCCGATGGGGCGGGGGTCGCCGTCGGCCTTGAGCATGCGGGCGAGCTGGTCGACGATCTCGTGGCAGGCAGCCGCCACCGGGGCGGGCAGGTCGGCGGTCAGCGTGCCCATCCCCTCCAGCGGCGAGGGGTGGCAGCGCACGTCGGCCTGCCGCTGCGCCTGCTCCCGGCGCTTGTCGACCGCATCGGCGTCGGCCTCCAGCAGCTCGGCGAGCGCGCGCTTCCTCAGCCTGCCGGTCGTCAGGGATGCCGCCTCGGGCAGCAGCCGCCCCTCGATGGCGCGGGCGACCGCCGGGGACGTGTGCTGCAGGACGTCGGCCAGGACCTTGGCGCGCGTCTCGTCGAGGTCGCCTGCGGCCATGGCCGCCCAGGTGGCGGGCAGGTGGGACCGGTAGGTCCAGGCGCGGTGGGCGAGGTGGCTCGCCGTGCCGCGGCCGCAGTTGAGCACCATCGCGAGTTCGGCGGTGAAGAACTTGGACACGCCGGGCAACTGCGAGTCCGGCGCCCAGGACCCCTTCGCCCCCGGCGTACCTGGTGCAGGGTCGTCGTCGGCAGGGCTGTCGTCGGCCAGCCCCAGCACCAGCTCGGCCTCGTACGCGGCGGTCGTCGCCTTGAGAACGGCCACCCGCTGCAGCTCCGCGGCCTTCTGCTCCCGCGACAACAGCGCCACCGGCAACCGCCGGAACGGCGCGGGTCGCTCCACCAGACAGCCGGCGAGCGCACGCTCAACCGCTGACACGGGACCCGCGACCTCCTGCACGACTCGAACCTACGTTCGACCAGTGACATCTTCGGGTGCTCGCCGGGTATCTCTTCGAGAGTCGCCATGGCGAAACCAGGGGCCCGCTGCAGCACCGTTTCACCGGCTCGTGCGATGCACCCGGAACCACCCCTCCCTCACGTAGCGGAACGCGGCTCCCGACCCGCCGCAGGGTCAGCGCACGCGGGTGAGCGCAGCTCCATCCACGGCTGCGGGACGCCGTCCGGGCCCCGGGGCGCTGGAGGGACCCGGCGTCTCCGTGTCCCTCCAGCGGGTGCGGCGTCGTCACCGTCGGGGCGGCACCGGGTGGACGGCGCGGCCACCCGGCTCCGCGCCGGCCCGGACAGCGTTCCCGGCTGGCCGGGTCGGCCCGGACCGGCCGGTGCTCCAGAGGGCCCACGCGATGAACAGTGCCTGCAGGGGCAGCCGGAGCCAGGAGTACCAGCCGTCGGGCTGCCCCTGCACGTCCACGGCCGCGACCGCGACGTAGACGTTCGCTGGGAAGACCGCGACCAGGTAAGCCGCGAGGACGATCCCGGCCGGACGGCGCCACTGCCGCGGCCCGAGCAGCGCCGCGCCCAGCGCGACCTCGACGACGCCGGACAGGAGCACCACCGCCTCCGGGAAGGGGACGAACGGCGGCACGTGCTGGACGAACGGGACGGGCATGAGCCAGTGGGAGATCCCGGCGAAGACCATGGCGCCGGCCATTCCGATGCGGGCGGCGTCGCGCAACGGGCGACGGCGGCGCGCGGTGGGAAGGGCGGCGGCGAGCAGGGTGACGGCGGCGAGCACGGCCATGAAGGTCATGACGACTCCTGGGTGAGGTGGGTTGGGGTGGTGCAGGAGATCGGCCCCCGGGGCGCGGCAGCCACCGGCCGGGGGCGGGGAGGACGGAGCGGCTCGGCCCCCTCCGCGACGCAGCCGGTTCAGGCCGCGACGAGCTGCTCGAGGAGGACGTCCAGGTCGACGATCTCGCCGCCGAGGTTGGTCTGGTCGAAGTACTCGTACCAGCCCGCTCCCTCGATCCGGCGCTCGAACAGCTGGACGAGGTCGAGGTCCGGGAAGCGCCAGACCGCGAAGTACTGCGGCTCACCGCTGTGCGCGGTGGCCGGATCGGCCGGGCCGAGTGCGACGAGGTCGGCACCTCGGTCGAGGACCTCCTGCAGATCCGGGCCGACGGCCTTCACGAAGGTGGTGCGCTGCTCGGCGTCGAGCTCGAGCCACGCCGGCCCCGGTCGCCATTGTTCGACGTAAATCCTCATCGGTCTCTCCTCCTCGACGGGTGGGTGGATCGACGTCGAGGAGACCGCGCGGGTGTCGCGCGCGGCCATCCCAGAGATCTGGGTTCTCGCCGTCCGCCGCCGTTCCGCGACCCCGCGACGCCGGGACTTCCCGCTCGCCCGGCGCAGGACGAGCATGGCGAGCATGTCCGCGGCGCGCGCCGAGCGGCTGCAGCGGTCCCTGTCGAGCCTCGCCCGAGCGGGCGGGCCGCTCGACTCGTTCGCGTGGGACGCGCTGGACGTCCTCGGCGGTGCGGTGCCGCACGACCTCGGCTGCCTGGCGATGACCGATCCCGCGACCGGTCTGGTGACCAGGACGTTCAAGGTCGGACTGCCCGATCACCTGGACTCCGAGGTCGCCCGGTTCGAGTACGAGGTCGACGACGTCAACCTGTTCCGGGACCTCGTACACCGCCCGTGCCCGGTCGGCGTACTCGACCTCGACACCGGTGGTCGGCCGGAACGCAGCGCACGCTGGCGAGAGCTGCTCGTGCCGCAGTTCGGCCAGGCCCACGAGCTGCGGTCGGTGTTCCGTTCCGGGGGCGCGGGCTGGGGCCTGCTCGCGGTCTTCCGCCCGTCCGGCGCGACCGGCTTCAGCCCTGATGAGGCGGCGCTCGTCGGTCACGTCGCGACGCTGATCGGTGGCGGGTTGCGTGCTGCGCTCGTCGCGTCGACGGCTTCGGACGCCGAGTCATCGACCGGACCCGCGGTCCTCGTCGTCGGTGCCGACGACCGGCTCGCGCAGCTCACCGCCGCAGGGGAGCGACGGCTCGCCGAGCTCGGCGGGGCTCCCGGGAGCGTCCTCCCGCTACCGCTGCTCTCGGTCGTCGCCGCGGCTCGGGCATTCGCCGCCGGGCGCTCGGCCGTGCCGCCACGGCTGCGCGTGCGCGCGCCGTCGGGTCAGTTCCTCGTCGTGCACGCGGCTCCGCTGGCGGGCACGACGGCCGGTGGGCGCGATGTCGTCCTCACCGTCGAGGAGGCATGCCCGCCGGACGTCGTGTCGCTGGTGGCCGCGGCCTTCGGCCTCACCGAGCGCGAGTGCGACATCGTCACCCACGCGCTGCGGGGCGCCGACACGCAGGAAATCGCGCGGAGGCTGTACCTGTCCCCCTACACGGTCCAGGACCACCTCAAGTCGATCTTCGACAAGTCGGGCGTGCGCAGCCGCCGGGAACTGGTTTCCCGGATCTTCCTCGACCAGTACGCGCCTCGGCTCGGTTCCGCGCTCACCCCCTCCGGGTGTTTTCGGCCCGCCCCTCGCTGACGGCCGCGACCCGGCCACCGCGCCCCGGGGCGACTCACGACCAGGGGACGCCGATCCGCCGTCCGGCCAGCTCGTGCACCTCGACCTCGACGTCGAACACCTTGCGCAGCAGCTCCGGTGTCATCAGCTCCGCCGTCGGGCCCTCGGCGACCAGCCGGCCCTCCCGCATGGCGACGATCCGGTCGGAGTAGCAGGAGGCCACGTTGACGTCGTGGACGACGAGGACGACGGTGCGCCCGAGCTCGTCGGCCATGCCGCGCAGCATCCGCATCATCTGGACGGCGTGCCGCATGTCGAGGTTGTTCAGCGGCTCGTCGAGCAGCACGTGGTCGGTGCCCTGGCACATCACCATCGCCACGTAGGCGCGCTGCCGCTGCCCGCCCGAGAGCTGGTCGAGGTGCCGGTCGGCCAGCGGGCCGAGCTCGAACCACGCCATCGCCTCGTCGACCAGCCGGTGGTCCTCCGCGGTGAGCCGGCCCCCCGAGTGCGGGAAGCGGCCGAAGGCGACCAGCTCGCGCACGGTCAGCCGCACCGACATCGCGTTCTCCTGGCGCAGCACCCCCAGCCGCCGGGCGAGCACCGGACCCGGCGCCGTCGCGACGTCCATCCCGTCGACGCGCACCCGGCCGCCGTCGGCCGGGACCAGCCGCGCGGCGACCGACAGCAGCGTGGACTTGCCCGCCCCGTTGGCGCCGACCAGCGAGGTGATGCCACCGGTCGGGATCGTCAGCGAGACGTCGTCCAGCACGCGGACGTCGCCGTAGGACTTGGTCACGGACTCGATCTCGATCACTGGCGGGGCTCTCTGATCAGGAGCGAGATGAAGACGATCCCGCCCACGAAATTGACGACGATGCTGAGGCTGGAGTTGAAGCCGAACACCTGCTCGAGGACCAGCTGCCCGCCGACCAGCGCGAGCAGCGCCAGCAGGGCGGCGCCGGGCAGCACCCAGGCGTGCCGGTGGGTGCCCAGCAGCTGGCGGGCCAGGTTGGCCACCAGCAGGCCGAGGAAGGTGATCGGCCCGACCAGCGCGGTGGCGACGGCGACGAGGACGGCGACCGCCAGCAGCGCCCGGTTGACCACCCGCCGGTGCTCGACGCCCAGGCCGACCGCGGTGTCCCGGCCGAGCGCGACGACGTCCAGCCGGGGGAGCAGCCGCCACACGCCGGCGGTGACCACCGCGACGAGGACCGCGGACAGGGCGAGCATCTGCCGGTCGACGGAGTTGAAGCTGGCGAACAGCAGGTCCTGCAGGGTGAGGAACTCGTTGGGGTCGATCAGCCGGGACACCAGGAGGGTGAGGCTGGTGAACGTCGAGCCGAGCACGACGCCGAGCAGCACCAGCACGTACACGTCGCGCTCGGTACGGCCGAACAGGGACCGGTAGAGGAGCGCGCCGAAGCCGATCAGCACGACCACCTCGACCGCGAAGCGCAGCCGCGGGTCGGCGGTGGTGACCGTGGCGGCGCCGAGGGTGAAGACGCCGACGGTCTGGATCAGCACGAACAGCCGGTCGAACCCCATGATCTCCGGCGTGAGGATGCGGTTGTCGGTGACCGTCTGGAACAGCACGGTGGAGACCGCGACGGCCACGGCGACGACGGCCATCGCGGCCAGCCGGCGGCCGCGCTGCTGCAGGGCGTAGTCCCAGGAGCCGGTCACGTCGACGGTGAGGAACGCGGCGACGACGACCAGCGTGAGGACGGCGAGGACGACCAGCGTGCGCCGGCGGCGGGCGGCCCGCTGCGGCGCGGTGAGGACGGCGGTCATCAGAGGGCCCGCCTCCGGGCCCGCAGCAGCAACCAGACGAACAGCACGCCGCCGACGACGCCGCCGACCATGCCGACGGGCACCTCGTACGGGTACCGGATGGTGCGGGCCAGCACGTCGCAGATCAGCACGAACGCCGCGCCGGTCAGCGCGGTCACCGGCAGCACCCGGCGCAGGTTGTCGCCCATCGCCAGGGTGACCAGGTTGGGGACGACGAGGCCGAGGAACGGGATCGACCCGACGCTGACCACGACGATCGCGGTCACGATCGACGCGATGGCCAGGCCGACCAAGACGACCCGGGTGTAGGCGACGCCCAGGTTGACCGCGAAGCTCTCCCCCATGCCGGCGACGGAGAAGCGGTCGGCCCACAGGTAGGCGACCACGGTGGCGGCCAGCACGAGCCAGAGCAGTTCGTAGCGGCCGGCGAGGACGCCGGAGAAGTCCCCGTTCACCCAGGCGTCCATCGACTGCAGCAGGTCAAAGCGGTAGGCCAGGAAGGTCGTCGCCGCGCTCACCACGCCGCCGAGCAGGATGCCGACCAGCGGGACCACCACGATGTCGGTGAGCACCAGTCGCTGCAGCAGCCAGACGAAGAACCCGTTACCGACCAGCGCGAACAGCATGCCGATCGCCATCTTGCCGAGCACCGACGTGCCGCCGAGCCACAGCGTGGCGACGACGATGCCCAGGCCCACCCACTCCGTCGTCCCGGCGGTCTGCGGGGAGACGAACCGGTTGCGCGTCAGGTGCATCATCACCAGCCCGGCCACCGCCATCGCCGACCCGGCCAGCAGGATCGCCAGCAGCCGGGGCACCCGGCTGGTCCACAACACCCGCGCCTGCGCCGCGTCGGGGTCGAGCACGTCGCCCGGCGTCAGGTCGCCGACCCCGATGAACAGCGACGCGAACGAGGCGAGCACCAGGGCCGCCAGCGCGGCGGCGACGTGCCGGCGCTGCACACCACGGCGCCGCACTCGGGTGGGTGCGGCGCCGCTGCGTCGTTCGTCCGTACTGGTCACCGGGGTCACTCGACCGCCGCGCCGACTTCCTCGACCATCTGCTCGACCGACGGCAGGCCGTTCGGCGCGATGTACCAGACCGTCGAGTCCAGGTAGTGGACGTCGTCGTTCTGCCAGGCGGTCGTCCCGCGGACCAGGTCGTTGTCCAGCACCTGTGCCGCGGCCTGACCGGACTCGCCGATCGCGGCGTCGCGGTCGAGGACCAGCAGGACGTCGGGGTCGTTCTCGGCGAGGTACTCGAAGGAGATGGCGTCGCCGTGGTCGGCGGCGGTGAGGCCCTCGTCGGCCGGGGTCAGTCCCAGTTCCTCGTAGACCAGGCCGAACCGGGTCTCGGGGCCGTAGGCGCTGACCTCCCCAGCGCTGGTCATGACGAAGAGCGCGTCGCCGGCGCCCTCGGCGGCCGTCCTCACCTCGGCGGCCCGCTGCTCGACGGCGGCCAGCCGCTCGGCGACGGCGGCCTGCTCGCCGAACACCTCGCCGAGCGTGGTGGTGCGCTCGGCGAAGGAGGCCAGGAAGTCCTGGTTGTCGACGGTCAGGTCGATGGTGGGCGCGATCTCGGCGAGCTCGGGGTACACCGCGGCCGAGCGCCCGCCGACGATGACCAGGTCCGGCTCGAGGGCGTTGACCGCCTCGTAGTCGGGCTCGAACAGCGAGCCGACCTTCGCGTACTCGTCGCCGGAGTACTGCGCCATCGACTCCGGGTAGGTCGCCTCCGGCACGCCGGCGACCTCGACGCCCAGGCTGTCGAGGGTCGACAGGACGCCGACGTCGAAGACGACGACGGTCTGCGGGTCGGCCGGGACGGCGGTCTCGCCCTGCGCGTGGGTGACGGTGACCTCGGCGGACTCCGAGGCCGCCTCCGCGGTGGTGTCCCCACTGCCGCTGCAGGCGCTGACGGCCAGGGCGGTGGCCACGGTGAGGGAGAGGGCGGCCAGCGGCCGGGCCTGCGTGCGCATGGTGCTCCTGAGGTGAGGCTTGGCTAAGTGAGGCATGCCTAACCTGCCACACGGTCCGTTGCAGGTGTCAACTGCCCCCCGGAGTACCGGTTGGGACTGCGGGGACACGGGCAGGGGAACACCCATGGAGACACGCAGACTGGGGCGGCTGACCGTCCCGGCCCAGGGGCTGGGCTGCATGGGGATGAGCGAGTTCTACGGCACCGGCGACGAGGCGGAGGCCGAGCGCACCATCCAGCGGGCCCTGGACCTCGGCGTCACCTTCCTCGACACCGCCGACATGTACGGCCCCTTCATCAACGAGCGGCTGGTCGGTCGTGCGATCGCCGGCCGGCGCGACGAGGTCGTGCTCGCCACCAAGTTCGGCAACGAGCGTGGGGAGGACGGCTCGTTCCTCGGCATCAACGGCCGGCCCGACTACGTGCGCCGCGCGTGCGACGCCTCGCTGCAACGGCTGGGCGTCGACGTCCTCGACCTCTACTACCAGCACCGCGTCGACACCGCCGTCCCGGTGGAGGACACGTGGGGGGCGCTGCGGGAGCTGGTCGAGGCCGGCAAGGTGCGGCACGCCGGCATCTCCGAGGCCGCGCCGGAGACCATCCGCCGGGCGCACGCGGTGCACCCGGTGACCGCCGTCCAGACCGAGTACTCGCTGTGGAGCCGCGACCCCGAGGACGACGGCGTCCTGGCCACCTGCGCCGAGCTCGGCATCGGCTTCGTCGCCTACTCGCCGCTCGGCCGCGGTTTCCTGTCCGGGCAGATCCGCAGCGTCGACGACCTGGCCCCCGGCGACTACCGCCGGGCCAACCCGCGCTTCCAGGGGGAGAACTTCGCCAGGAACCTGGAGCTGGTCGACCGGGTCCGCGAGATCGCCGACGAGAAGGGCGTGACCGCCGGCCAGCTCGCGCTGGCCTGGGTGATGGCACAGAGCGGCCGCGACGGCGGTCCGGTCATCGTGCCGATACCGGGCACCAAGCGGGTCGCCTACCTCGAGGAGAACTCCGCCGCGGCCGACGTCCGGCTCACCGACGACGACCTGGGCCGGCTGGACCAGGCCGCTCCCGTGGGGGCCACGGCGGGGGACCGCTACCCGGACATGTCCAGCGTGCACCGCTGAGAGGGGCCCGGTCGGTCCAGGACGGCGGCGACCTGCTCCCGGGCCGGTGCCCGCAGCCGGTCGCCGAGCTCCGCCCAGGTCGCCCGCATCTCCGGCCCCGGCCAGCCCGCCGGGCGCAGGTCCGCGGGCAGCAGCGGGTCGGCGGCACCGACCCGGCGGACGGCGGCCAGCCCCCGCAGGTGGGCCGCCAGCGCTGCCGCGCCGTCCGCAGGTCCAGCCGGCCCAGCGGCTCGCCGGCCAGCTCGGTGCGCACGTCGTCGAGCGCGCAGCGGTGCGGGGAGAGCCACGTCGCGGGGGCCAGCGGCCCGAAGCCGTGCCGGGCGAGGGTCCGGCGGACCCGTTCGCGCGCCGACCGGTCGGTCTCCGGGACGGTGTAGACGACCATGCGCCAGTGGCCGCCCCACGGGCCGAGCCGCTCGTCGAGCCGGCCCGGCCCGGCGGACCGCGCCGCGCCGCTCCTCGGTCAGGGCGTAGCGGTTCTCCCGTCCGCTGCGGATGGCGCCGAGCCAGCCGGCGTGGCGCAGCGCCGCGGTGGTCATCCGCGTCGTGGGCTCGGCGACGTCGAGGGCCGGGAGGAGGTCCACCAGCGACCGGAGGCGCACGGGCCGGTCGGTCACGGCGTCGAGGTGCTCGGTGAAGAGGTCGACGACGAGGTCGCGGACGGTCATGGCAGCCTCCCGGTGCGCCCTGGTCTCGACGCACCCGCGTGGTGAGCAGCCCGGGCGATGACCGGCCCGTTCCCCCTCCGCGCGCGAGGATGGCACCCGTGCCCGCCACTGTCGCCACGGGGTCCGCCCGGTGATCGTCCCGCTGGTGGTCGCGGTGACCGTCGTCGCCGGGCTGCTCGCCCTGGCCGGGGTCGCCTCGACCCTCGCCCACCGGCGGATCGGCCTGCTGCACCTGTGGGGTGCCGCGCTGCTGGAGCTGCTGCTGCTGGTCCAGGCGGGGATCGCCGTCGTCCTGCTGCTGGGCGAGGAGCGCCTGGCCGACACCCCGACCTTCCTCGGCTACCTGGCCGGGATCGTGCTGCTGCCGATCGCCGGGGCACTGTGGGCGCGGACCGAGCCCAGCCGCTGGGCGGGCACCGTGCTCGCCGTGGCGGCCGGGGCCGTGGGCGTGATGGTCTGGCGGCTGCAGGAGCTGTGGGAGGCGACGGGTGGCTGAGACGACGGGGGACCGGCCGGCGGGCGGGCAGCCCGCCGCTGCCGGCGGGCCCGGCCGGGTGCTGGTCGCGGTGTACGGCGTCTTCGCGCTGGCCGCCGGCGCGCGGGCCGCCGTCCAGCTGTCGACCCGGTTCGCCGAGGCGCCGGTCGCCTACCTGCTCTCCGCCCTGGCCGCGGCCGTCTACGTCGTCGCCACCGTGGCCCTGGCCCGCGGGGGACGCCGGGTCGCGCTGGTCGCCATCACCGTCGAGCTGGTCGGCGTGCTCGTGGTGGGCACGCTGTCACTGGTGGACCGAGCGGCCTTCCCCGACGAGACCGTGTGGTCGGGCTACGGCCGCGGCTACCTGTTCATCCCGCTGGTGCTGCCCGTCGTCGGGCTGCTCTACCTGCGCCGCGCCACGCGGACGCCCTCGCCCTGACGGGGACCCCGTCCTGAGTGGTGAGGCGGGGAACGGCCTCCCTGCAGGGTCCCGCCGCGAGCCTGGTGACGCGCTGGAACGGCCCCGCGTCAGGGGCCCGTCCCGAGCCTGCGAGGGACGGAGGGACGCGGGGTCCTCCTAGAACTCCCCGCCGCCGAAGTCCCCACCGAAGTCGCCGCCACCGAAGTCGCCGCCCGGGTCCGCGCCACCGGCGAGGTCACCACCCGGGTCGCCGCCGTAGTCACCGTCAGCGCCGGCGCCGTCCTCGTGGCCCTGCGCGTAGGCCTCCTCGTCCCCGCCGCCGAACAGCCCGCCGTCGCCGAGGCCGGTGTCGAACAACGCGTCGGCGACCGCCGTGCCGACCACCAGGCCGCCGACGGTGCCCAGCAGGCTGGCGCCGAGCGTGCTGCCGAAGCCCGCCCCGCCGTAGCCCCGGCCGTACCCGGGGCCGTAGCCGCCGCCGTACCCGGGACCGTACCCGGGACCACCTCCCAAGCCGCCGCCGCCGAAGGCGCGCTCCAGCGTCCCCGGCTGGCGCACCTCCGCGCGGGTGGCCGCCCGGGCGAGGGAGCGCGGGTCGTCCGACCGCGGCCGCTCCGACGAGGGCACCGCGGCGGCCAGCTGCACCAGCACCTCCTGACGCTGCTGCGGCGTGAGCTGGGCGAAGGCCTCCGCGTGCGCCTCCTCGATCTGGTCCGGCGGCGCGGTGCGCAGCAGGTAGCGGTAGCGCTCGACCGCCTGCTGGTCGGTGGGCGCCCCGCCCTGCGGCGGCGGGGGCGGGGGCGGCGCCTGGTCCCCCGCGTGCTGCGGCGCGGCCTGCCAGTACCCCGCGTCGCGGTACCGGTCGTGGTCAGGCCGGCGGCGGCCGAAGAGCCGGTCGAGCAGTCCCATGGCGATCGTCTCCCTCCGGTCGGGGAACGGCGTGCCCCGGCCAGGGGGTTCCCGGCGGGCGGCCGCCCACACCTGCGATCCCGCAACCGCTGGTCAGACGGGTGACCCGTGGTGGCCGACCGCGCCGCCGCGTGGTTACTGTCGTCGCGTGCCGGCCGAGCGCGACCGTCCGCGGGACTCCATCCTCGTCCAGCGGCCTGACGCCGTGGTGGGCCGCGAGGAGGCCGGCCTCGTCACCGCTGCCACCGCCGTGGTCGAGCAGGCCAGCACCCCCGCCAGCGCCTCGAAGGCGCTGCCGGGGGTGCTGGCCGACGTGCCGGTGGCGGTGCTGGTCATCGACCGCGGCGCCGGGGCCGTCACCTACGCCAACACCGCCGCGGTGGAGCTGGCGGGCAACGTCCGCCTCCCCGTCGACATCGACACCTGGGGCGCCTCCGTCGGTCTCACCGACCTGGGCGGGCAGCCGCTGGCCAGCACGTCCGGCCCGCTGTCCCTCGTCGCCCAGGGCCTCCCGGTCACCGGCGAGGCGGTGCGGATGGCATCGGGCCCGCGCGCCGACGGCCCGCCCGCCCCGGACGCCGACGCCCGCCCCGACCGGCTGCTGTGGGTCACCGGCTTCCCCCTGTCGCGGCCCGACGGCGACGAGCACCTGTCCCTGGTCGTCTTCCTCGAGGTGGAGGCCGGCGGCGCCGACGCCGCCGAGGACCAGCTGCAGGCGCTGCGGGAGCGGGCGGTCGTGGCCACCGACATCGCCTTCATCATCACCGACCCCCGCCAGCCGGACAACCCGCTGATCTGGGTCAACCCCTCGTTCTCGCGGATCACCGGCTACGGCGACGAGGCCGTCGGCCGCAACTGCCGGTTCCTGCAGGGGCCGGCCACCGACCCGGCGGCCATCGCGGGGATCCGCGCCGCGCTCGACGAGCGGCGGGCGGTCACCACGACCCTCCTCAACTACCGCAAGGACGGCACGGCCTTCTGGAACCAGCTCTCGATCAGCCCGGTCTTCGACGGCGCGGGCGAGCTGGTCAGCTTCGTCGGCGTGCAGACCGACGTCACCGAGCGGGTGCGGGGCGAGCGCGAGCGGGAGGCGGCGTTCGCCGCCGAGCAGGCCGCCCGACGGGAGGCCGAGCTGGCCCGTGCGACCGCCGAGCGGGCGCAGGCCGACGCCGAGCGGGCGCGCGCGGACGCCGAGCGCATGCAGGGCCGGCTGGCGCTGATGGCCGAGGCGACGAGCACGCTGATCGCCACGCTCGACCTGACCGACCTCCTCGACCGGCTGTCCCGGCTCTGCGTGCCACTGCTCGCCGACTGGGTGTTCATCTGCCTGGTCGACGACGACGGAGCCGTCCGCGAGACCGCCTCCCGGCACCGCGACGGGCTCGAGGAGGAGCTGCGGGTGCTGGCCACCCAGCACGTCGGGCACCTGCCGGAGAGCTCGCCGACCCGCCGCAGCATCGCGACGTCCCGGCCGGTGCTCGTCCAGCAGGCCGGCACCCACGTCGACGACCTGTTCAGCTCCGAGGCCACCCGCCAGGCCGCCGAGCGGCTGGGGATGCGGTCGCTGCTCGCCGTCCCCATGGTCGCCCGCCGGCGCACCCGCGGCGCCATCCTGCTGGCCCGCGCCCACACCGAGCGGCCCTTCGACCAGGAGGACGTCGACCTCGCCGAGGACCTCGCCCGCCGGGCCGCGCTCGCGATGGACAACGTGCGCCTCTACCAGCAGGAGCACACCGTCGCCGACACGCTGCAGCGCTCGCTGCTGCCCGAGCTCCCCGCCATCCCCGGGGTCGAGTCGGCCGCCCACTACGTCAGCGCCTCGACGGCGGCCGACGTGGGCGGGGACTTCTACGACCTGCTGCACCTGCCCGACGGGTCCATCGGCGTGGTGATCGGCGACGTCGTCGGGCACGACATCGCGGCCGCCGCGGCGATGGGGCACCTGCGCGGGCTGATCCGGGCGTGCGCCTGGGAGGCACCCGACCCCGACCCCGGCGTCGTCCTCGCGCGGGTGGACCGGCTGGTGCAGGGCCTGGGCGTGGCCTCGATGGCCACGATCGTCTACGCCCGCGCGGTGCCCCCGGCCGGCGAGGGCGCGCCGTGGCGACTGACGCTGGCCAGCGCCGGCCACCCGCCGCCGCTGCTGCGCACGGCCGGCGGCGAGGTCGAGGTGCTCGACGAGGTGACCGGCCTGCTGATCGGCGTCGACGGCAGCCGGCCCCGGCGGTCCACGTCGATCGACCTGCCGCGCGACGCCACGCTGCTGGCCTACACCGACGGGCTGATCGAGCGACCGGGCACCGACCTCGACGAGGGCATCGCCGAACTGGTCGACCGGCTGGTCGCCACCCCGGCCGGGTCGGGCCCGCGCGCACTGTGCGACGCCGCGGTCGCCGGCTCCCTCGACGGGCGGGACGACGTCGCGATGATCGCCGTCCGGTTCTGCTAGGCCGGGCCCGCCTACCCCTCGGCCCCGCGGGGCTCCAGCAGGCCGTAGGCGCCGCGGTGGAACAGCAGCGGCCGCCGTCCGGGGTCCGCGCCGAGGTCGAGCACCCGGGCGGCGACGAGCGTGTGGTCGCCGCCGTCGTACTCGGCCCAGAGCTCGCAGTCGATCCAGGCCACGACGTCGTCGAGCACCGGCTGGTCCAGCGGGCTCGGGCGCCAGGACACCCCGGCGAACTTGTCGGCGTTCGAGCGGGCGAACTGCGCCGACAGCGTGACCTGGTCCTCGGCGAGCACGTTGACGCAGAAGCGGCCGATGTCGCGCAGCTGCGGCCAGGTGCGCGAGGTGCGCGCGGGTGCGATGACCACCAGCGGCGGCTCCAGCGACAGCGAGCTGAAGGACTGGCAGGTGAAGCCGATCGGCCCGTCGTCCCCCTGGGCGGTGACCACGGTGACGCCCGAGGCGAAGTGACCGAGGACGTCGCGCATGGTGCCGGGGTCGACCGCCCCGGCACCGGACGGCGGCTGGCTCATGCCGCCACCCAACCACGGGCGCGCGGGTCTCCCGGCGGCGTCACCCGACGGCGGCCGGACGGGGCACCGAGCGGCCGCCGGCCCGGTACAGCGAGCTGGGCAGCGGCCGCCCCACGGCCTCCTCGGCGACCCGGGCGGCGGCGAGCACGGCGTCGAGGTCCAGCCCGGTGCGCACGCCGGACTCCTCGAGCATGTAGACCAGCTCCTCGGTGGCGATGTTGCCGCTCGCGCCGGGCGCGAACGGGCAGCCGCCGAGACCGCCGACCGAGGAGTCCAGCTGGGTCACCCCCGCCTGCACGGCGGCCAGCGCGTTGGCCTGCCCGGTGCCGCGGGTGTCGTGGAAGTGCACGCCGACGTCGGTGCCCGGGCAGGCCCGGCGGACGGCGTCGAGCAGCTGCACGACCCGCATCGGGGTGGTGGTGCCGATCGTGTCGCCCAGGCACAACCGGTCGGCGCCGGCGGTGACCGCGGCGCGGGCGACGTCCACGGTGCGGGGGATCGGGGTGCGGCCGTCGAAGGGGCAGTCCCAGGCGGTGGCGATCACCACCTCCAGCGACCCGCCGGTGCCGTGCGCCAGGCCGGCGATCTCGCCGACGGCCGCGACCGCCTCGGCGGTGCTGCGGCCGGCGTTGGCCCGGCTGTGCCCGTCGGAGGCGGACACCACGTACTCCAGGTCGGCGACGCCGGCGTCCACCGCCCGGGTGGCCCCACGGGCGTTGGCGACCAGGGCGGAGAACAGCACGCCGTCGAAGGCGTGCAGCTCGGCGGCCAGCTGGTCGGCGTCGGCCAGCGCGGGCACGGCCCGGGGCGAGACGAAGGAGGTCACCTCGATCCGGCGGACGCCGGTGGCCACGAGGGCCTCGAGCATCGCCAGCTTGCCGTCCAGGGGCACCGGCGCCTCCAGTTGCAGGCCGTCGCGCATGCCCACCTCCCGGACGTCCACCGTCGCGGGCAGCACCAGGTCGAACTCGTTCACGGGGGTCCTCCTCGCTCGATCCCGTGTCATCCTCCCCCGGCGCGGGTTCCACGTGGAACGTCCCGGGGACACTCCCAGCCGAGAAGCTGCAGGACGAGGCCCTGTCGGCGCAGGATGTTCGGCACGGAGGTGGCAGGTGACGGACATGGCGGACACGCTCCCCCCGGCGGATCGCCGGAGCGCGTTCGCCAATGCGCCCATGGGCATCGTCCTGGCCACCCCGGCCGGCCTGCTGGTCGACGTGAACCCGGCCTTCGTCGCGATGATCGGGCGGTCGGCCGACGACCTCTACGGCAGCTCGGTGCTCGGGCTCGTCCACCCCGACGACCGTGCGGCGACCCAGGAGGCCTTCGCCGAGCTGCTGTCCCGCCGCCGGATGATGCGCCACGAGACCCGGGTGGTCCGGCGGGACGGCGGTGTGGTGCCGGTACAGGTCACGTCGTCCTGGGTGCCGGAGTCCCCGGAGGGCGACCCGCCGCACGTGGTGGCCATCTTCGAGGACATCACCGAGCGCAAGGACCTCGAGGCCGCGCTGGTGCACCGGTCGCTGCACGACCCGCTGACCGGGCTGCCCAACCGGGCACTGTTCACCGACCGGCTGCAGCACGCCCTGGAGCGGGGGCGGCGCGAACGGACGCCGACCAGCCTGCTGGGCGTCGACCTCGACGGCTTCAAGGCGATCAACGACGTCCACGGCCACCCCGTCGGCGACGCCGTGCTGATCGCCTTCGCCGAACGGCTGACCTCGGTGCTGCGCGCCAGCGACACCGCGGCGCGCGTCGGCGGCGACGAGTTCAGCGTCGTCTGCGAGAACAGCGGGCGCGCCGACGCCGAGGCCCTCGCCGCGCGGCTGCGAGAGCGGGTGGGCGAGCCGCTGCGGCTGAGCGGCGGGCTGGTCCTGCCGCTGTCGCTCAGCATCGGGATCGGGACCGTCGAGGGCGGCATCGACCCGGAGCGGGCGTTCGGGGCGCTGGTGCGGGAGGCCGACGACGCGATGTACGTCGACAAGGCCGCCCGGCGCGGCTGAGGAAGGACCCTCCCGGGCCTCAGCCGGCCCAGCGGGTGACGACGTCGGTGAAGGCGGCCGCGGCCTGCTCCAGCTCGTCGAGTTCCACGTACTCGTCGACGGCGTGCATGACCGCCGGGGTGCCCGGCCCCCAGACCACGATCGGGGCGCCGCCGACGACCTGCACGAGCACCGAGGCGTCGGTGAAGTAGGTCGCCGGCGTGGACAGCACCGGTGCCCCCAGCGAGGCCACCCACGGGTCGTCGGCGGGGGTCACCACCGGCGGCAGGTCCACCCGCACCTCGACGTCGGCGACCTCCGGCTGCGCCCGCCACCAGGCCAGCAGCTCGTCGCCGGCGGCCACGGTGCGCTGGTCGACGACCACCTCGGCGCGGTCGGGGACGACGTTGGGCACGGTGCCGCCCGCGACGACGCCGGGGTTCCACGTCTCGGTGCCGAGGAAGGGGTCGCTGCGCAGTGGCAGCGCTCCGCCGACGCGGCCGAGCAGCGCGGCGAGGTCCAGCACCGCGTTGTGCCCGCGCTCGGGCGTGCTGCCGTGTGCGGCCCGGCCGGCGGTCCGGACGGCGAGCCACAGCGCCCCCTTGTGGCCGAGGACCACCTGATTCCCGGTGGCCTCCGGGACGACGACCGCGCCCACGGGCAGCTCGGCGACGGCCGCGGCTGCCGCGGCTGCTCCCTTGGAGCCGATCTCCTCGTCGCTGGTCAGCAGCAGCGCCACCGGCGTCCCCGGGTCAGCGGCGGCGAGCGCGGCCGCCGCGGCGACCACGCCCGCCTTCATGTCGCTGCCGCCGCGGCCCCAGACCCGGCCGCCGTCCAGGTCGGCGTCGAAGGGGTCGCGCTGCCACGCGGACGGGTCGGCGGCGGGCACCGTGTCGACGTGGCAGGCGAGCAGCAGGTGCCGGCGGTCGGGGTCGGCCGGCGTCCGCAGCAGGGTCCAGGGGTGGTCGCGGTCGCGGCCCTCGCTGACCTGCAGGTGCGCAGCGCGTTCGCGCAGCACGTCGGTGAGGACGCCGAGGGCGTCGCGCTGCGCGATGGCGTCGCCGGAGACGGTGGGGCGGCGCACCAGCTCCCGCACGAGCGCCACCGGGTCCAGAGCAGGGGCCGTCATGGTCCGATCCTGCCCCCGCCGTGCCGGGACGGCACCCCGCCGCGGCTTGGGGAAGCGTCGAGCCCAGCGCAGGCCGGGACGTCACCGGGCGACAGGTCCTCCGGAGCCGGTGACGGCACCGAGCCGGGGTGGACCCGGTCGCGGGGGCCCGCAGGGTCTCCCGACCGGGACACGGGCAGTGGCTCCACGGCAGCCGGGGACGGCCGTTGGCCGCGGTGCGGTCCGGAGGACCGCGATGTCACCGCGGGGCGGTCCGGAGGACCGCAGATCACACGAGCGCGCGGCCCACCGCGACGGCGCGGGTGTCCGGGGCGGCCACGCGGACCGCGTCGGCCTCCTGGTCACTGGGCTCGGTCTGCGAGCGGCGCTCGGCCTCCACCCGGGCGGCGTAGCTCTGCACCTCGTTGGCGATCCGCTGCTCGTCCCAGCCGAGGACCCCGGCGACGGCCCGGGCCACCGGCTCGGCGCTGTCCATGCCGCGGTGCGGGGTCTCGATCGAGATCCGGGTGCGCCGGGCCAGCAGGTCGTCGAGGTGCAGCGCCCCCTCGTGGGAGGCACCCCAGACCATCTCGACCATCAGGTACTCCTCGGCGCCGGGCACCGGCTCGAGCAGCGAGCGGTCGTCGGCGGCCAGCCCGAGCACCTCGGGGGTCTCCGAGCCGTAGCGGTTGAGCAGGTGCTCGGCGCGGAAGTGCGGGATGCCCCAGCGCTCGCTCAGCCCGTGCAGCTGGTTGACCATCGCGTGGTAGCCCTCGGCGCCGACCAGCGGGATGTTCTCGGTGACGCTCGGCGGCACGGACCGCGTGACGTCGTCGGCGACGGCGTCCACCGCGTCGGCCGCCATCGGCCGGTAGGTCGTGTACTTGCCGCCGGCCACCGCGACCACCCCCGGCATCGGCCGGGCGACCGCGTGCTCGCGGGACAGCTGGCTGGTCTGCTCCGACTCGCCGGACAGCAGCGGGCGCAGCCCGGCGTAGACGCCGGTGATGTCGTCGTGGCTCAGCGGGACGGCGAGCACCTGGTTGACGTGCTCGAGGATGTAGTCGATGTCGGCCCGGGACGCCGCCGGGTGTGCCTTGTCCAGCGTCCAGTCGGTGTCCGTCGTCCCGACGATCCAGTGGCTGCCCCAGGGGATCACGAACAGCACCGACTTCTCAGTGCGCAGGATCAGCCCGGCCTCGCCGTTGATCCGGTCGCGGGGGACGACGATGTGCACGCCCTTGCTGGCCCGCACGTGGAACCGGCCGCGCCCGCCGACCAGGGTCTGGATGTCGTCGGTCCACACGCCGGTGGCGTTGACGACGACCTCGGCCTGCACGTCGACCTCGGCACCGGTCTCCACGTCGCGCACCCGCACCCCGGTGACCCGGCCGCCGGCGTGGTGGAAGGCCACCACCTCGGCGGAGTTCAGCACGGTCGCCCCGTAGGCGGCGGCGGTGCGGGCGACGCTGAGGGTGTGCCGGGCGTCGTCGGCCTGCGCGTCGTAGTAGCGGATGGCGCCGACGAGCGCGTCGGGCTTGAGCGCGGGGAACAGCTGCCGGGCGCCGCGGCGGCTGAGGTGCTTGTGCCGGGGCATCGGCGTGGACAGCGCGCCGAGGCGGGCCAGCTGGTCGTAGAGGACCAGGCCGGCGGTGACGTAGGGCCGCTCCCACACCCGGTGCTCCAGCGGGTAGAGGAACGGCACCGGCTTGACCAGGTGCGGCGCGATCCGGGTGACGGAGAGGTCGCGCTCGTGCAGCGCCTCGCGGACCAGGGTGAAGTCGAACTGCTCCAGGTAGCGCAGGCCGCCGTGGAACAGCTTCGAGGAGCGGGAGGAGGTGCCGCTGGCGAAGTCGCGGGCCTCGACCAGCGCCGTCCGCAGGCCCCGGGTAGCCGCGTCGAGCGCGACGCCGCTGCCGGTCACGCCGGCACCGACGACCAGGACCTCGAAGGGTTGTTCGGCCAGCTCGGCCCAGGCTCGTGCGCGCTGTTCGGGACCGAGTGCGGGGACTACCGGCATGCCGACTCCTCAGGCGGGGACTGCTCTGCGTCCCACGGTAGGACGGTGGTCAGAGGGCGTCGACGCTCGTCGTTCGACATCGTCGTACACCGAGGGCCTAAGGTGACCGGCCATGCCCGGCACCGTGCAGTCCATCGAGCGTGCAGCCACGTTGCTGCACGCGATCGTCGAGTCCGGCGGTCAGATGGGCGTGACCGAACTGGCCGCCGCGGTCGGGCTGCCGAAGACGACGACCCACGGGCTGCTGCGGACGCTACTGGCCGTCGGGTTCGTCGAGCAGGACCAGCGCACCGGCCGCTACACCCTCGGCGCCGGCCTGCTGGGGCTGGGTTCGCACTACCTGGACGTCAACGAGCTGCGTTCCCGCGCGTCGAACTGGGCGGACTCCCTGGCCGCCCGCAGCGGCTTCGCCGTCCGGCTCGGGACGCCGGCGGGCCTGCAGGTGGTGGTCGTCCACCACGTGTTCCGGCCCGACGACTCGCCGCAGGAGCTGGAGGTCGGCGCGGTGCTGCCCGCCCACGCGACCGCGGTGGGGAAGGTGCTGCTGGCCTCCCGCCCGGCGATGGCCCGGGCGCTGGCCGACGTCCCGCTGGACGCGTTCACCGCGCGCACCGTGGTCGACCCGGCGGCGCTGCTGGTCGAGCTCCAGGCCGCCCGGGCGCGGGGCTGGGCCGAGCAGCAGGGGGAGTTCCAGCTCGGCGTGGGCGGGATCGCCGCGCCGGTGCACGGCCCGGGTGGCCTGGTCGTCGGCGCGCTCGGCGTCAGCGGCCCGGTCGAGGAGCTGTTCGCCGACGCCGCGCGGCCGGCGCTGCGCGCCATGGTGGTCGAGGCCGCGGCGGCCGTCTCCCGGGAGCTGGCCACATGACGGAGCGCTACGTGCTCGCGGTGGACCAGGGCACCACCTCGACCCGGTCGATCGTGTTCGACCGCGCCGGCCGGCTGGTCGCCGTCCGCCAGCGCGAGCACCGCCAGCACTTCCCCCGCCCCGGCTGGGTGGAGCACGACCCGGAGGAGATCTGGGCCAACACGCAGCTCACCGCCGCCCAGGCGCTGCGCGACGTCGCCGGCCTGCCCGGGCAGGTGGTGGCGCTGGGCATCGCCAACCAGCGCGAGACGACGGTGGTCTGGGACCGCGCCACCGGGCGGCCGCTGGTGCGGGCGCTGGTGTGGCAGGACACCCGCACCGGGCCGCTGGTGGAGCAGCTGGCCGCCCGGCCCGAGGCCCCGCTGGTGCGCGAGCGCACCGGGCTGGAGCTGGCCGGGTACTTCGCCGGTCCCCGGCTGCGCTGGGTGCTCGACAGCGTCCCGGGCGCGCGGGCGCGGGCCGAACGCGGCGAGCTGCTGTTCGGGACCATGGAGAGCTGGCTGATCTGGAACCTCACCGGCGGGCCGGACGGCGGGGTGCACGTCACCGACGTGACCAACGCCAGCCGGACCCTGCTGATGGATGTGCGCAGCTGCCGCTGGGACCCCGACCTGCTCGACCTCTTCGGCGTCCCCGCGGCGATGCTGCCCGAGATCCGCCCCTCGGTCGGCGTGCTCGGCACCGCCACCGCGCTGCCGGTGCCGCTGACCATCGGCGGCGCGCTCGGCGACCAGCAGGCGGCGCTGTTCGGGCAGACCTGCTTCGCCCCCGGCGAGACCAAGTGCACCTACGGCACCGGCAGCTTCCTGCTGCAGAACACCGGGGAGGACCTGGTCCGCTCGCGCCACGGGCTGATCAGCACGGTGGCCTACCAGCTGGCGGGGGAGCCGGTGCACTACGCGCTGGAGGGCTCGATCGCCGTCACCGGCGCCCTGGTGCAGTGGCTGCGGGACAGCCTCGGGCTGATCGGCTCCGCGGCCGAGGTGGAGACCCTCGCCCGCAGCGTCTCCGACAACGGCGGGTGCTACGTCGTCCCGGCGTTCTCCGGCCTGCTCGCCCCGCACTGGGCCGGCCGGGCCCGCGGACTGGTGGCCGGCCTGACCTCCTACGTCACCAAGGGCCACCTGGCCCGGGCGGTGCTGGAGGCCACCGGCTGGCAGACGCGGGACGTCGTCCGGGCGATGGACGCCGACTCGGGGCTGCCGCTCACCGCGCTGCGGGTGGACGGCGGGATGACCACCAACAACCTGCTCATGCAGTTCCTGGCCGACGTGCTCGACAGCCCGGTGGTGCGCCCGATGGTGGGGGAGACGGTGTCGCTGGGCGCGGCCTACGCGGCCGGGCTCGCCGTGGGGGTGTGGTCGGACACCGGGGCGCTGCGGCGCAACTGGCACCGCTCGGCGCAGTGGGTGCCCGACCCGAAGCGGGTCGCCGCGCTCGACGCCGCCTACCCCGAGTGGGAGCGCGCCGTGCAGCTCAGCATCGCCTGGGGCGAACGCCCCTGACCCGGGCCGGTTTGTGCGACATGGTCGTACAGCACCCGTTGTCCCGCCTCCACCTGTGTGAATAGCGTCACCGGCCCCGGCCGTCGTCCGGGCGGCGCCGCGGACCGGCGTCGCCCCGGGGCCCACGCATCACCGGCGATGAGGAGAGCAGCGCATGAGCCTGTGGACAGTCTTCGGCAGCGAGGTCGTCGGGACCTTCATCCTGATACTCCTCGGCGTCGGGGTGGTCGCGAACGTCGTCCTCCCCGGGACGTACGGCAACGGGGCGAACTGGCTGCTGATCAACTTCGGCTGGGGCATCGCCGTCTTCGCCGGCGTCTACGCCGGCGCCAGCTCCGGGGCGCACATCAACCCGGCGGTCACCCTCGGCATCGCGGTGAGCGGCGCGGACGAGTACGCGCCCGATGTGCCGATCACCCTGGCGTCGTCCCTCGTCTACGTCGTCGGACAGTTGGTCGGCGCCTTCCTGGGGGCCGTCGTCGCGTGGATGGCCTACCGCAAGCACTACGACGCGGCGACCGAGCCGGTGCTCGGCACCTTCTCCACCGGCCCGGCGATCAAGAGCACCCCGTGGAACGTGATCACCGAGGTCATCGGCACGTTCGTGCTCGTCTACATCATCCTGCGCTTCGGGGACACGCCCGGCGAGCTCGGCCCGCTCGCGGTCGCCCTGCTCGTCGTCGGCATCGGCGCCTCCCTCGGCGGGCCGACCGGCTACGCCATCAACCCCGCCCGCGACCTGGGCCCGCGCATCGCCCACGCCGTGCTGCCGATCCGCGGCAAGGGGGACAGCAACTGGGGCTACGCCTGGGTGCCGATCGTCGGCCCGCTCATCGGGGCCGTCCTGGGCGGCCTGCTGTCCCGCGTCCCCCTCTGACCGCAGCTCCCCGAACCCCACCGCGACGAAGCGAGAGGAACCACCCGTGAGCCAGTACGTGGCAGCCATCGACCAGGGGACCACGAGCACCCGCTGCATGATCTTCGACCACGAAGGTGCCGTGGTCTCGGTCGGTCAGAAGGAGCATCAGCAGATCTTCCCGCGCGCCGGGTGGGTCGAGCACGACGCCAACGAGATCTGGGCCAACACCCGCGAGGTGGTGGGCCAGGCCCTCGCCCGGGGCAACGTCGGCACCTCCGACGTGGTCGCCGTCGGCATCACCAACCAGCGCGAGACCGCCGTCGTCTGGGATCGCAGCACCGGCCAGCCGGTCCACAACGCGATCGTCTGGCAGGACACCCGCACCTCGGCGATCGTCGAGCAGCTCGGCGCCCTCGGCGGCGGCGCCGACAGGTACAAGGACAAGGTCGGCCTGCCGCTGGCCACCTACTTCTCCGGGCCCAAGGTGCGCTGGATCCTCGACAACGTCGACGGCGCCCGGGAGCGGGCCGAGCGCGGCGAGCTCCTGATGGGGACCATCGACTCCTGGCTGATCTGGAACATGACCGGCGGGGCCGACGGCGGGCTGCACCTGACCGACGTCTCCAACGCCTCGCGCACCATGCTCATGGACTACCGGTCGCTGAGCTGGGACGCCGGCATCGCCGAGGAGATGGGCATCCCGATGTCGATGCTCCCGGAGATCCGATCCAACTCCGAGGAGTACGGCCGCGGCCGCAAGGCCGGCTTCCTCGCCGGGGTGCCGATCGCCGGCTCGCTCGGCGACCAGCAGGCGGCCACCTTCGGCCAGGTCTGCTTCACCAAGGGCATGGCCAAGAACACCTACGGCACCGGCAACTTCATGCTGCTCAACACCGGCGAGGAGGCCGTCCCCTCGCAGAACGGCCTGCTCACGACGCTGTGCTACCAGCTGGGCGACGGCAAGCCGGTGTACGCACTGGAGGGCTCGATCGCCGTCACCGGCTCGCTGGTGCAGTGGGTCCGGGACAACCTCGGGATGATCACGAGCGCGCCGGAGATCGAGGAACAGGCCCGCTCGGTCGAGGACAACGGCGGCGCGTACTTCGTGCCCGCCTTCTCCGGGCTCTTCGCGCCGCACTGGCGCTCGGACGCCCGCGGCGCGATCGTCGGGCTCACCCGGTACGTCAACAAGGGCCACCTGGCCCGGGCGGTGCTCGAGGCGACGGCGTACCAGACCCGCGAGGTGCTCGACGCGATGAACGCCGACTCCGGCGTCGACCTCACCGAGCTGCGGGTGGACGGCGGCATGGTCGGCAACGAGCTGCTCATGCAGTTCCAGGCCGACATCCTGGACGTCCCGGTGATCCGGCCCAAGATCGCCGAGACCACCGCGCTGGGCGCCGCCTACGCCGCCGGGCTCGCCGTCGGCTTCTGGTCCGACCTCGACGAGCTCACCGCCAAGTGGGCCGAGGACAAGCGCTGGGAGCCGCAGATGCCGGCCGACGAGCGGGAGCGCAACTACCGCAACTGGCAGAAGGCGGTCACCAAGAGCCTCGACTGGGTCGACGAGGACGTGAAGTAGCGGCGACATCCTGCCGTGATCATCGGCGGGTGGTCGCCCTCGACAGTGTGTCGAGCGACCACCCGCCGGTGATCACCGAGGTTCACCCCCCGAGAGCGGCCGTCACGACCGCCTTGGCCTCCTCCTGCACCTGCGCCAGGTGGTCGGGGCCCTTGAACGACTCGGCGTAGACCTTGTAGACGTCCTCGGTGCCCGACGGGCGGGCGGCGAACCAGGCGTTCTCCGTGGTCACCTTGAGCCCGCCGATGGCGGCGTCGTTGCCCGGTGCGCGGGTGAGCTTGGCGGTGATCGGCTCGCCGGCCAGCTCGGTCGCCGTCACGTCCTCCGGGGAGAGCTTCCCGAGCGCCGCCTTCTGCTCGCGGCTGGCCGGCGCGTCGATGCGGGCGTACGCCGACTCCCCGTACCGGGCGGTCAGCTCGGCGTGCAGCCGGGACGGCGAGCTGCCGGTGACCGCCTGGATCTCGCTGGCCAGCAGGGCGAGCAGGACGCCGTCCTTGTCCGTCGTCCAGACGCCGCCGTCCCGCCGCAGGAACGAGGCGCCGGCGGACTCCTCGCCGCCGAAGCCGACCGAGCCGTCGAGCAGCCCGGGGACGAACCACTTGAAGCCGACCGGCACCTCGACCAGCCGCCGGCCCAGCCCCCCGACCACCCGGTCGATGAGCGACGACGACACCAGCGTCTTGCCGACCGCGACCTCGCCACCCCACTCCGGCCGGTGGGCGAACAGGTAGGAGATCGCCACGGCGAGGAAGTGGTTGGGGTTCATCAGCCCGCCGTCGGGGGTCACGATGCCGTGCCGGTCGGCGTCGGCGTCGTTGCCGGTGGCGATCTGGAACCGCTCCCGCTCGCCGATGAGCGAGGCCATGGCCGACGGGGACGAGCAGTCCATGCGGATCTTGCCGTCCCAGTCCAGTGTCATGAACCGCCAGGTCGGGTCGACCAGCGGGTTGACGACGGTGAGGTCCAGGCGGTGCCGCTCGGCGATCGCACCCCAGTAGTCGACGCTGGCGCCACCGAGGGGGTCGGCGCCGATCCGCACCCCGGCGTCGCGGACCGCGTCCAGGTCGAGCACCTGCGGCAGGTCGTCGACGTAGTCGCCGAGGAAGTCGTGCGCCTGCGCGGCGGCGCGGGCCCGGGCGAAGGGCACCCGCTGCACGCCCTCGAGCCCCTTCTGCAGCAGCTCGTTGGCGCGGGCGGCGATGACCGTGGTGGCGTCGGTGTCGGCCGGGCCGCCGTTGGGCGGGTTGTACTTGAAGCCGCCGTCGCGGGGCGGGTTGTGCGACGGGGTGACGACGATGCCGTCGGCCAGGCCCGAGCCCTTCCCACGGTTGGCCCGCAGGATGGCGTGGCTGACCGCCGGGGTGGGCGTGAACCGGTCAGCGCCGTCGACCAGCACGGTCACGTCGTTGGCGATCAGCACCTCCAGCGCCGACGCCCAGGCCGGCTCGGAGAGCGCGTGGGTGTCCCGCCCGATGAACAACGGGCCGTCGAAGCCCTGCGCCGTGCGGTACTCGCAGATGGCCTGCGTGGTGGCGACGATGTGCGCTTCGTTGAAGGCCCGGTCGAACGCCGACCCCCGGTGCCCGGAGGTGCCGAAGGCGACCTGCTGACCCGGGTCGGCCGGGTCCGGCTCGAGCGTGTAGTACGCGGTGACCAGCGAGGCGACGTCGACCAGGTCGCTGGGGGCAGCCGGCTGTCCGGCACGGGGGTCGGTCATGCGCCGATCCTGGCCCCGCACCTGGCGCGCCCGCGACCCCTGCGACCACGGCGGCGGCCCCGGACGCAGGAGTGCGCCCGGGCCGCCGTCCGGCTCAGAAGCCGGAGGCGAGTCCGAAGACGAGCCCGAGGCCCAGGAAGCCCACGCCGATCCAGCCGAGCACGATGCCGGCGGTGGCCATGCCGCCCCCGGCCTCGCCGCGCTCCCGGATCTGCTTCTTGGCGGTGTAGCCGAAGACCAGCGCCAGGATGCTGCCGATCCAGTACAGCCAGAGGATGCCCAGCACCATCGAGGCGATGGCCATCCCGTTGGTGCGCTGCGGCGGCGCGTACGGGTAGCCGCCGTAGGGCTGGCCGTAGGGGCCCGGCTGCCCGTAGGGCGCCGGCTGGCCGTAGGGCGCCGGCTGGCCGTAGGGCGCCGGCTGGCCTTGGGCCGGCGGCCAGCCGCTCGCCGGTGGGGCCTGGTACCCGGCGTACCCGCCGCCGTGGAGTGCCTGCTCCTGCCCCCAGCCGGCCGGAGGTGGTGCGCCGTGCGGGTCCTCCGCACCGGACTGCTGCGGACCTGGGTGTGTCATCTGCTCGCTCCTGGGTGACTGCGCGTCCGCCCGGGGTCGACGAGAACCGGGCGTTCACCCCCCATCCTGACGCCTGGCGGCGGTGCCCGGGACGCGGCGCGCGGCCCGGCCACCCCGACTGGGGAGACCGGTCGGGCACCGGCGGGTCCGGCCGCGGGTCAGGAGTCGACGCGGGCGGTGTCCCGGCGCAGCGCCAGCCCGGCGAGCAGCAGGCCGCCGGCCAGGACCGCGCCGACGCCCTCGCCGGCGCGCATCCGCAGGTCCAGGAGCGGCTCCCGGCCCAGGTCCCGGAGGACGAGCTCGTGCCCGCGCTCACGGCTGCGCTGCCCGGCGACTGTCGTCCGCCCTGCAGTCGAGCGCGTCAGGTCGGGGTGTGGTCCTGGTATCAGTCCTCGACGCGCTCGAGGAACCGCTCGACCGTCTCCAGGAAGACCTCCGGCTGCTCGGAGTGCACCCAGTGGCCGGCCTTCTTCACCCGGACCAGCCGGGTGTTCGGGAACAGCTCCTCCATGCGCGCCCGGTCATCCGGCAGCACGTAGTGGCTGTTCGCCCCCGCGATCCACAGCACCGGTCCGTCGTAGTGGGCGCCCGGCGGTGGCTCGGGGAAGCCGCGGAGCTCGCCGAGGTCGCGCTCGAGCAGCTCGAGGTTGAGCCGCCAGCGCCAACCGCCGGCGGCCCCGGCTCCCTCCCGGACCAGGCTCTGCAGCAGGAACGAGCGGACCATCCTGCTCGGGACGGCGGCCCGCAGCGCGGCGTCGGCGTCCTCCCGGGTCCGCAGCCGGTCGAGGTCGAGGGCGCGCATCGCGGCGATGTACGCGGCGAAGGGCGAGGCCTCCTCGTCGGGGTCCTCGGTGCGGCCACCGGAGATCGGGTACTCCACCGGGGCGATGTCGACGACCACCAGCGCGCGGAGCAGCTCCGGGTGGCGCAGGGCCAGCTGCATCGCCACCTTGCCGCCCATCGAGTGCCCGACCAGCGTCGCCGGCTCCCCGAACGAGCCCAGCTCCGCGGCCACCAGCTCGGCCATGTCGGCGTAGTCGACCCGGTCGGTCCACGGCGAGTGCCCGTGGTTCGGCAGGTCGAGCAGGGTCACCCGGTGGTCGGCGGCCAGGCCCTTGGCGATCGTCGTCCAGTTCTTGCCCTGGCCGAACAGTCCGTGCACGAACACCACCCGCGGCCCGGCGGAGCCCAGCGTGCGGGCGTGCAACCGCTCCTCGGGATTCGACGTCACCCGGCGATTCCACCAGACTCGCGCGGGGACGGTCGGAGTGCTGGGCCCGCTCGGTGGACGGAACGGGGCCCGGGCTGCTGACCCCCGGCTGGTCAGCGCAGCAGGTCGACGGCGCACCGCAGACCGGGCGCTCGTGAGAGCCGCGCGTCCCCCGTCACCAGCGGGACGTCCAGCAGCTCGGCGAGCGCCACGTACTGCGCGTCGTAGGCGCTGACCGCGTCCCGGAGCTCCCACGCCCGCGCCAGCAGCAGCAGGTGGGGGTGGCGCTCCAGGGCCAGCTCGGCGTAGTCCTCCAGCGCCGCGGTGCCCCGCTCCCGAGTGAGCCGACCGCCCAGCACCTCGCGCCGGACGACGGAGAGCACCTCCACGTCCGCGAGCTCGGGCGCGTGGACGTCGGAGCCCAGGAGCCGCTCGCGCGCCAGGGCACCGGCCGAGCCGTCGTCCACCAGGGCCGGCACGAGCACCGACGCATCGGCGACGATCACGTCCTGCCCTCGCGACCGGCGTCCACGGCGGCGACCGCCTCGTCGAAGGGGAGTCGTCCGCCGCGACGAGCGGCACGGGCCAGCACCTGGGCCTTGCTCGGCCGGGCAGCGACCGCCTGCAGCTCGCGCAGCACGAACTCCGACAGGCTCAAGCCACTCTCGGCTGCCCGCTCCCGCAGCACGGCGTGCAGCTCGTCCGGCACGTGACGGACCTGCAACATCTTCGGCACGATGCCATCCTACATGTGATGCGCATGTGTTTGCATGTGGACCACATGCAAACCCGGTGGTGTGTGCGGCGTCGCTCCTGCTGCGGACGGCTGCGTCCCGCGTCCGTCCCACCGGAAGTGCCAGGTCCCCGAGGTCGACGGCTCCTGGGCCGGGTCCGGCACGTGCGCGGCCCGGACGGGGGAAGGTCCTGCGCCTCGAGAACGTCCGGGCAGGATGCGTGGTGCTCCTGCGCGAGCAGGAGTGCCTCTCGTCCACCGCCCGGCGGCCGGGTGGCGACGGGAGGTCGAGGGTCGCGGCGTCGTCCACGAGCTCTCCGCGCTCCTGGCGGCAGACCGCTCCGCGTGCGGGTTTGGGTCCCCGGCGGGGCGCCACGAGATCGGCCCCGGACCGTCGCACCATCCCCACGGCGACCCGGCCGACCCGCCGCTCGCCCGAGGAGAGGAACGCAGCTGCCATGCCCGGACGGCGCCGCCGGACGACCGACCGCTCGACCAGCACCCGCAGCACGACGACGACCCGTCGCAGGCCACCCGCCCGTCGCCCGGCCGAGCCGGCACCGGAGCGGCCGGTCGCCGGCGCGGGGGAGCGGGTGTGGGTGCTCGCCGTACCGTTCCGGGCGCCGGCCCCGGGCGCGCAGTGGCGGCCGGACCTGCAGGCGCACGTGTGGGTCGGCCGCGAGCTGCCCCCGGAGCTGGCCCCCTACGACCCGCCGCCCTACACCTTCGAGCGCTTCCTCGAGGACGAGCTCAACGACAGCCCCCGGCCGGTGCCGTCGGGCCGGCCGCTGGTGCCACGCGAGGAACAGGCCACCGGTGCGGAGGCCGTGATCGCCTCGGCAGCGGCCGGGCACCGGGTCTTCCTCCTCGGTGACGACCCCGGCGTGGGCAAGACCGGGACCGCCGTCCTGGCCGCCCGGGAGATCTGCGAGATGCGGGGCGGGCATCGGGTGCTCGTCGTCGCCGACCGCCCGGCGGCCATCACGATCCCGCACTGGACCCGCTCGATCGCCGGCTTCGGCGACGGCGGCCTGCGCTGGTGCGTGACCACCTGGGACCGGCTGGCCAAGGTCAGGAAGCTGCGGTTCGACGTCGTGATCGCCGACGAGGCGCACATGGTCCGGCACACGACCACACAGCGGTGGAAGCACTGGAAGGCGGCCTCCGGCGGCGGCCGGGCGACGGACGTGCCGTTCGTCATCGCCGCCACCGCCACCCCGGCGCACACGCCGCTGGAGCTGTCCTACCTCGCGCCGCAGTTCGCGCAGCGGCACGGCGAGCCGCTGCGCGCCTGGACCGACCTGCCGGCGAAGCTCGCCGAGCACGGGTTCCACGTGGAACGAGGGCGCTACGGGTGGGCCTGGACCGAGGACGCCGACGCCCGCCGCGCCGACCTCGCCCGGCTGCAGGGCTGGCTGGCGGACGGCGAGCCGCCCGCCACGCTGCATCGGCCGGCGCCCTGGGGCCCGGTGTCGGTCACCGGGACGCCGGTCGCGCTCACCCCCGCCGAGCAGGCCGCCTACAAGTCCGAGTGGCAGGAGTTCCGCGCCGAGATGCAGCTCGCGCGGAAGGCCCGGCAGACCGCGCGCGGGCGCGCCGCACTGCTGCGCTTCCGGCAGAAGGCCGGGCTGATCCGCGCCCAGGCCACCGTCGACTGGGTGCGGGCGCAGGTCGAGGCCGAGCGGCAGGTCGCAGTGTCGGTGGAGTTCGTCGAGACGGCGGCCGACCCGATCCGCGAGGCCCTGCAGGACGCCGGGGTCGCGGTGGCCTGCATCTACGGCCGCGACCGCTTCGACGTCGAGGCCGAGCGGCTGCGCTTCCAGTCGGGCGAGGCGCCGGTGTGCGTGTTCACCGTGACCGCCTCGATCAGCCTGCACGCCGGCGAGCTGCTGCCCGGCGGCGGCACCGCCTCCCGCACGCCGCGGGTCGGCCTGTTCCACCAGCCGCGCTTCTCCGGCATCCAGGCCCGCCAGGTCACCGGCCGCACCCACCGCGACGGCCAGGTGTCCCCGTGGCGGGTCGCCTTCGCCGAGGACACGGTGGAGGAGCAGGTGGCCCGGGTGATGGTGGAGCGGCTGGCGGTCAGCGGCTCCACCGCCGGGGCGGACACCTCCGCCCTGCAGGAGATCGCGGAGCTGCTCCACGCCGACTGGCTGCCGCCCGTCGCGCTCACCGACTGAGGGTCCCCGCGGCCGCGCCCCCCGGCTCCCGGGGTGCTCCCCCCTCGCCGCGCGTTCCCCGCCCCCTGCGCGGTGTTGATCATGGGGTTGCTGCTCGACGACGCGCCGTCGACCGCGCGTCCGCCTGCACCGACCCCATGATCAACTGCACGGGGCACCGATCCGTGCGGGCGCTCGTGGTGGACCTCAGCCCAGCGCCGCGACGATGCTGGCCACCCCGGCCAGCGCCGACAGCGTCAGCCCGGCCACCCGGAACCGGCGGACGTCGAGCAGGTGGAACAGCCGGCGACCGGCCACGTGGCCGACGACCGCCGCCGCCAGCAGCACCAGCAGCACGTCCGGCCGGAGGGCCTGACCGGCCTGCCCCGAGGCGGTCAGCACCGCGGCGCCGAGGAGGTTGAGGGCGAGGAACAGCGCCGCGAGGGTGTCGCGCATGACCGCCGGGGGCACCTGCCGCCGCTCGAGCCAGAGCACCAGCGGCGGCCCGTTGGTGCTGGTCGTGGTGGTGAGCAGGCCGGCGAGGAGCCCCACGCCGAGCGTGACCCCCCGGGACGGCATCGGCCGGCCGGGGACCGGACGCCGCAGGACCTGCAGCGCCACGGCGGCGAGCACGCCGACGCCGACCGCGAGCTGCAGCGCCGCCTTGCTGACCACGGCGAGCACCAGCACGCCGGCCACGATGCCGGGGACGGCGGCGAGGGTCACCACGCGGACGTCGGTCCACCGGACGGCCGGCCTCGAGCCGCGGCGCACCAGCAGCAGGAGCAGCGTCGTGGTCGTGGCGAGCACCATTAGCGTGGTCACCGCCTCGGCAGGTGCGAGCACGGCCACGATCGCGGGTCCGGCGATGAGCGCCAGCCCGAACCCGGCAGCGGCTTGCACGGTCGCGCCCACCAGGACGGCGAGGCACGCGAGCAGCACGCCGGCCATCCTGTCGCACGGCCGGCGCTGCCCCACCTCGAGCCGTTCGTCGCCCGAGCGGCCCTCCTGCAGCAGAAGGACCCCGTCCCCCTCACCCCTCGCAAGCTCGGGGGGAGCCGCTGGACGGGCCCGGGTGGGGCGGGAGGGCCCTTTCTCAGGCCGAGCAGAGCCAGTCGTCGGAGGACTCCACCGAGGCGTCCGGCCGCGTACCTGGTGGCGGGAAGGGGGAGCGGAACGTGAAGGCTCCCGGCGTCGGGCCGTGCGCACGCAGCAGGCGGACGCGGGGCGGTGTTACGTTCGAGGAGCACGTGGCACGGGGTGTCCCCGACCGGGGACTGAGAGCACACCCGTCGAACCTGCTCCAGTTCGCACTGGCGAAGGGATGTCACCGGCATGCCGGCCGTCGACCTGCGCGCCGCCCGCGCGGCGCTGCGCGCCCGCACCCCCCTGGTGCACTGCCTGACCAACACCGTCGTGCAGACGATCACCGCCAACGCCCTGCTGGCCGCAGGCGCCGCCCCGGCGATGGTCGACGCCCCCGAGGAGGCCGGTGACTTCGCCGCCGTCGCCTCCGCGGTGCTGGTCAACGTGGGCACCGTCCACGCCCGCACCGCCGAGGCCATGCGGCTGGCCGCGCGCTCGGCCGGCGCCGCCGGGACGCCGTGGGTCCTCGACCCCGTCGCCGTCGGCGGCCTGGTCTACCGCACCGAGCTGGCCACCGAGCTGGTCGGGCTGCGGCCCACCGTCGTCCGCGGCAACGCCTCGGAGATCCTGGCGCTGGCCGGCGCGGGCAGTGGCGGCCGCGGCGTGGACAGCACCGACAGCACCGAGAACGCGGCGAAGGCGGCCGCCGAGCTCGCGACGCGCACCGGCGGGGTGGTGGCGGTCAGTGGCGAGGTCGACCTCGTCACCGACGGACGGCGGACCATCCGCATCGGCGGGGGATCGGCGCTGCTCACCCGCACCACCGGCGCCGGCTGCGCGCTCGGGGCGCTGGTCGCCGCCTACGTCGCCGCCACGGAGGACCCGCTCGTCGGCACCGTGGCCGCGCACGCGCACGTCGCCGTCGCCGCCGAGCGGGCCGCGCGGCTGGCGCACGGCCCGGGCACCTTCGCACCCGCCTGGCTCGACGCGCTGGACGCCGTCGACGGCGAGGCCCTGGCCGCCGCGGACGTCACGTGACCGAGCCCGCGAGGTCACGCACGAGCACAGCAGGCTGCCTCACCAGAACGACGAGCGCCGGCGAGGAGGTCCCGTGAGGCGCCCGTTCGACCCGACCCTCTACCTGGTCACCGACACCGGGCTGGCCGCCCCGCGGCCGGTCGCCGACGTCGTCCGTGCAGCAGTCGCCGGCGGCGTCACCACCGTCCAGGTGCGCGACAAGACCGCCTCCCGCCGCGAGCTGCTCGGGCTCACCCGCGCGGTGCAGGCGGCGCTGGCCGACCGGCCGGACGTCGCGCTCTGGGTCAACGACGCCGTCGACGTCGCGCTGCTCGCCGGCGCGGACGGCGTGCACGTCGGCCAGGACGACCTGCCGCCGGCCGAGGTGCGCGCCCTGCTCGGACCCGACCGGCTGCTCGGCTTCAGCGTCTCCTCCGTCGCCGAGCTCGACGTCGCCCGTGCGCTGCCGGCGGGCACCGTCGACCTGGTCGGCATCGGCCCGGTGTGGACGACGCCCACCAAGCCCGACGCCGGCAGCGCCCTCGGCCCGGACGGCGCCCGCGCGCTGGCCGAGGCGGCCCGCGCCGTCGGGTTCACCACCGTCGCGATCGGCGGCGTCGACGCCACCCGCGCCGCGGAGGTGGCCGCGACGGGGGTGGACGGCGTGTGCGTCGTCTCGGCCGTGTGCACGGCGCCCGACCCGGACGCCGCCGCCCGAGCGCTGCGGTCGGAGATCGACCGGGGCCGGCTGGCGCAGGCGGTCCGGTGAGCGAGCGGGGGCGGGCGGGGGTGCCGACAGCGCTGACCGTGGCGGGCAGCGACCCCAGCGGCGGAGCCGGCATCCAGGCCGACCTGAAGACCTTCAGCGCCCTGGGCGTCTACGGGACGGCGGTGCTGACCGCACTGACCGCGCAGAACACCCGCGGCGTGACCGGAGTGCACGGCGTCCCGCCGGAATTCGTGGCCGAGCAGCTGGCGACCCTGTTCGCCGACGTCGAGGTGCACGCCACCAAGCTCGGCATGCTCGGCACCGCCGACGTGGTGCGCGCGGTCGCCACCGCGCTGGCCGACCGCCCGGGCGGCCCGGTGGTGTGCGACCCGGTCATGGTCGCGACCAGCGGTGACCGGCTCATCGACGACGCCGCGATCGACGCCGTCCGCACCGACCTGCTGCCGCTGGCCGACCTGGTGACGCCGAACGTCCCCGAGGCCGCGGTCCTGCTCGACGCGCCGCCGGCCACCGACGTCGACGAGCTGCCGGACCAGGCCACCGCGCTGCTGGCCCTCGGCCCCCGGGCGGTGCTGCTCAAGGGCGGCCACCTCGGCGGGGACGAGAGCGTCGACGTGCTGGCCACCGCGGACGGCGTCACGGTCACCCGGCGCCCGCGCGTGGACACCACCTCGACGCACGGCACCGGCTGCACGCTCTCCTCGGCGCTGGCCGCCCTGGCCGCCCGCTCCCGCACCGACGACTGGGTGCGGCTGGTCGACCCCGCCCGCGACTACCTGCACCGGGCGCTGCAGGCGGGGGGCGGCCTGGGCGTCGGCTCCGGGCACGGCCCGGTGCACCACTTCGCCGGCATCTGGCCCGCCTGACGGAACGCTCGCCCCGCCGTGATCATCGGCAGGCGGCTGCCCGCATCGGCGTGCCAGGCACCCAGACGCCGATGATCACGGCGGAGAGGGGTCAGCGGGTGGGCCCCTCCCCGTCCGCGGTCGTGATCGGTACGCAGGTGACGCCGTCCGCGGTGGGCGCGGCGCCACCCAGCCGGCGCAGCAGTGCGGCGACGTCCACCCCGGTGAGGTCGCCGGAGAGCTGCAGCCCCTGGGCCACGTTCGCCGCGACCGAGCGGCCCAGCGAGCCGGCGCCGTCGGCGGAGATGACGGTCATCTTGTCCACGCCCGCCAGCGGCGCCGCGGCCGCCTGCACGACCTCGGGCAGCACCTTGACCAGCATCTCGAGGATCGCCGCCTCGCCGTACTTCTGGAAGGCCTCCGACCGGGCGTCGAGCGCCTCGGCCTCGGCCTGACCGCGGGCGAGGATCGCGGCGCCTCCACGCTGCCCTCCGTCGGTGTCCGGCGACGCAGACTCGCAGCGGGACGGTCCATGATCAACCAGTTGCTGTACCGGTGCGTCTGTTCTCACCCCTGCGGATGACGGGCGACCATGGAGCGCGCCGGCGGCGATGACGAGGAGGTGGGGCGTGCGGCGGGAGGCGAGCATCCTGCACCTGGACCTCGACGCCTTCTTCGCCGCGGTCGAGCAGCGCGACAAGCCCTCGCTGCGTGGCCGTCCGGTGGTGGTCGGCGGCACGGGCGGCCGCGGGGTGGTGGCGACGGCGTCCTACGAGGCCCGCGCGTACGGGGCCCGCTCGGCGATGTCCACCGCGGAGGCGCGCCGTCGCTGCCCGTCCGGGACGGCGTTCCTCGGCGGCCGGTTCGCCGCCTACCGCCGCACCTCCGACGTGGTGATGGGGCTGCTGCGGGAGCTCTCCCCGCTGGTGGAGCCGGTGTCGATCGACGAGGCCTACGTCGACCTGGCCGCCGGCGAGGGCCTGGACCTGTCCGTGGCCGGCGTCACCGGGCTGGCCCGCGGTCTCAAGGAGCGGATCGCCGCGGCCACCGGCGGGGTGACCGGCTCGGTCGGCATCGGCAGCTCCAAGCTGATGGCCAAGATCGCCTCCGACCTCGACAAGCCCGACGGGCTGGTCGTCGTCCCGCCGGGGCGCGAGCTCGAGGTGCTGCACCCGCTGCCGGTGACCCGGCTCGGCGGCGTGGGACCGGCGACCGCCGAGCGGCTGCACCAGGTCGGCGTGAAGACCGTCGCCGACCTGGCCGCCAAGACGCTGCCCGACCTGGTGGCGCTGGCCGGCCGGGCGCACGGCACGGGGCTGTACGCGCTGGCCCGCGCCGAGGACGACCGGCCGGTGCTCGCCGAGCGGGAGGCCAAGTCGATCTCGCAGGAGGAGACCTTCGCCCGCGACCTGACCGACCTCACCGTGCTCGGCCGGTACGTCGACAGCATGGCGGCGCGGGTCGGCAGCCGGCTGCGGGCGGCGGCCTACTCGGGCCGCACGGTCACGCTCAAGCTGCGCCGCTACGACTTCACGACGCTCACCCGGTCGCAGACGCTGCCGCAGCCGACCGACGACCCGCGGGTGATCGCGACGATCGCCGCGCGGCTGCTGACCGAGGCCGGCACGCAGGGCGGGCTGCGGCTGCTCGGGGTCGGCGTCTCCGGGCTGTCGCTCTACGCGCAGGGCGACCTGTTCGCCGCCGACGACGAGCCGGTGGCCGACGACGTCGAGACGGCCGGCGCGGACGTCGAGGAGGTCCCCGAGCCGCTCACCGCCGAGGCCCGCTGGTGGCCGGGCCAGGACGTCCGGCACGACGAGCTCGGCGCCGGCTGGGTGTGGGGCCGCGGCCTCGGGCGGGTCACGGTGCGCTTCGAGGGTCCGCTGACCCCGCCCGGGCCGGTGCGGACGCTGGCCGCCGACGACCCCGCGCTGCACCCGGCCGAGCCGCCGGACTGGCGGGTCAGCGAGCCAGCGCCAGCCACCGCACCACCGTGAGGTCCCGGTCGACCTCGACGACGACCCGCACGCCCGAGCGGGTCACCAGGTGGGCCGTGTACCCGCCGGTGCGGTCGACCTCGACCCGGTCGACGACCGCCCCGGGGTGGTCGGCCAGGGCCACCGTGGCCACCTGGACGGCGACCTCCACGGGGAGGTCGGGCCCGGCGGGTACCGCGGGGCGCGTCCGCAGCCAGAGGATGCGGTACCCGCTCGTCGTGGCGGCCATCGCGGCCTCCCGTCGTCCGGCGGCCCCCGGTGGGCCGCTCGCCCCGACCCTGGGCCGCGCACCTGTGGAATCGCTGGGTGTCAGGTGGCGGTTCCCTCGGGATCCCGGCCGTCGGCGACCATGGGGGCATGACCGAGCAGAGCGCGTGGGTGCGGATCACGCAGGAGGACCCGGGCCACTCGGCCGCCTACGTGCAGCGGTTCCGGGACCTCGCCGCGCAGGGGTTCGACCTGGCCGGCGAGGCGCGGCTGGTCGACGCGATGCTGGCGCGCGGGTCGCGCGTGCTCGACGCCGGCTGCGGACCGGGGCGCACCGGCGGCTGGCTGGCCCGCGCCGGGCACGTCGTCGTCGGGGTGGACGTCGACCCGGTGCTCGTGGCCGCCGCCGAGGAGGACCACCCCGGGCCGCGGTGGCTGGTGGGCGACCTGGCCGAGCTCGACCTGCCCGCGCGCGGCATCGCCGAGCCGTTCGACGCCGTCGTGTCTGCGGGCAACGTGATGGCCTTCCTGGCGCCGGGCACGCGGGTCGCCGTCCTGCAGCGGCTGCGGGCGCACGTGGCCCCCGGCGGCCGGGCGGCGATCGGGTTCGGCGCCGGCCGCGGCTACGCCTTCGACGACTTCCGCGCCGACGCCCGCACGGCCGGCTGGGCGGAGGACCTGCTGCTGTCGACGTGGGACCTGCGGCCGTTCGCCCCGGGGTCGGACTTCCTGGTCGCCGTCCTCCGCCCCTCCTGAAGGAGGACCCCTCTGCCCCGCTGGCTGATCCGGGCGGGCCGGGCCGGGCCGTGATCATGGGGTTGTTGCTGCGGTCTTCGGCGTGCCGCCGCGTGTCACCCGCGACAACCCCATGATCAACTCGCCGGACGGCGGGGCTTCGAGCCGTACACCGCCAGGACGCTCACCGCTCCACCGCGCCCAGCGCCAGGGTCAGGCCGAGGACGCACTGCGGGTCCTCCAGGCGATCGCCGTACAGCTCGCGCAGCTGCCCCATGCGGTAGCGGACCGTCTGCGGGTGCACGAACAGCTCCGCGGCGACCTTCTCCCGGCGTCCGTGGTGCAGCAGCCAGGAGCGCAGCGTCTCCACCAGCTTCTCGCGCGGGCCCGGGCTCAGGCCGTCGAGCGGGGCGAGCAGCTGCGCGCGCAGGTCGCCGAGCGCCTCGCCGTCGGCCCGCAGCACCAGGTCGGTCAGCCGCAGCTCGGTGTCGACGGGCAGGTCGCCGTCCGGGCGCAGGTCCAGCTGCAGTGCCCGCAGCGCGCGCGAGTAGGAGGAGCGGGCCTGCTGCCACGGCCGGGCCGGGCCCACGACGGCCTCCCGCCCGCTCAGCGCCCGGACCAGCTGGGTGCGGACGTACCCGTCGGCGTCCGGCACCAGCAGCACCGTGCGCTCGGCCCCCGGCTCGGCGCCGGGCAGATCTTCCCCGGCCTGCAGCGTGCGGCCGTCGAGCACGGCCAGCGCGCCGCGGACACGGGACTCCGGCAGCAGCACCGCGGTCAGGGTCCGCGGGGGCGCCCAGTCGGCGCGCTCGGCGGCGCTGGCCAGGTCGTACGGGGGTGCGCCGGTGAGCAGCAGCCCGGCCAGCCGCTCCAGGTTCCGGCGGCGCAGCCGGCCGCTGCTGTCGAGGTGGTCGGCGTGCCCGGAGGCGCTGGCCGCCGACAGCTGGTCGATGTAGGCGAACACCAGCTCGGCGAAGCGGGCCAGTGACCCGGCGGGCATGCCGGCCGCCACCGCGGTCTCGCTCATGTGCCGCCAGGCCACCCGGGCGCCCACCCGGTAGGCGCCCAGCAGCGCGTCTATCGAGCGCCCGCTGCGCGCTTCACCCCGACCGAGCTTGAAGGCCTCCTCGAGCGCCGGGCCGATCGGCCGGCTGGGGTCGACGCCGCCGGGCGCCGCCGCCAGCTCCAGGAAGCCGCCCAGGGCCAGCTGGACGGCGTACTCGATCCGGCGGCCCATCGGCCCGGCGAACGCCTCGGTGTAGCTCGGCACCTCGACGACGATCGCCGCGACGGTCCGCTCGGCGACGGCGGGCAACTGGGCGCGCATCGCCGCCGCCACCTCCGCGGCGAAGGTGTCCTGCTCCGGCGCCATCAACACCTCCGCGGTCCGGCGAGTTTGTTCGCCCCGAACAGTAGAGCCCCCGACGTTCACGTCCAGAGCACAGGTAATTACGCGCAGCGCTGGGAACCATCAGGTGTATGACCGCGACCGCCCCGCGCCCTTCCCCGGCCCGGCCGGCCCTGAGTGCGCTGCGCGACCGTGCGATGCGTCTGGCCGAGTACGTCACCACCCCGCTGCTGCCGGCCGACTACCTGGACATGGTCAACCCGCTGCGTGCGGGGGCGGACCTGCGCGGCCGCGTCGTCGCCGTCCAGCGGGAGACCGCGGACGCCGCCACGCTGGTCATCCGGCCCGGCGCCGACTGGCAGCGCCACGTGCCCGGGCAGTGGGTGCGCATCGGCATCGACGTCGACGGCGTGCGCATGTGGCGTGCCTACTCGCTCACCTCGCACCTGGACCGACCCGACGGCTGCATCAGCGTCACCGTCAAGGCCATCCCGGGCGGCAAGGTCAGCAACCACCTGGTGCACCGCACGCATCCGGGCACGCTGGTCCACCTCGACCAGGCCACCGGCGAGTTCGTGCTGCCCGCGCAGGCCCCCGCCAAGGTCCTGTTCGTCACCGCCGGGTCCGGCATCACGCCGGTCATGGGCATCCTGCGCAACCACGACGAGCTGACCGACGTCGTCGTCGTGCACTCGGCGCCCACGCCGGAGGACGTCGTCTTCGGCGCGGACCTGCGGGAGCTGGCCGCCGCCGGCCGCATCCGGCTGATCGAACAGCACACCGACACGGCCGGGCTGCTCGACGCCGCCGCCATCGCCGAGCTGGTCCCCGACCTGGCCGAGCGCGCCACCTGGGCCTGCGGGCCGGTCGGCATGCTCGAGGCCCTCGAGGAGCACTGGAGCGCCGCCGGCATCGCCGACCGGCTGTTCACCGAGCGCTTCCGGCCGACGGTCGTCGTCGCCGGCGAGGGCGGCACGGTGACCTTCACCGGGACCGGGACGAGCATCGAGGCCGACGGGGCCACCCCGATCCTCGACGCCGCCGAGGAGGCCGGCGTCCTCATGCCCAGCGGCTGCCGCATGGGCATCTGCTACGGCTGCGTGCTCCCGCTGCGCGAGGGCGCCGTCCGCGACCTGCGCACCGGCGAGGTGACCACCGCCGTCCCCGGCGACGGCGTCCTCGTCCAGACCTGCATCAGCGCCGCCGCCGGCGCCTGCGACATCGACCACTGACCCCGAGACCGCTGGGAGAACCCGCATGACCGTGCTGCAGAAGAAGGCCGACAACCCGATCGAGCACCTCACCCCCGAGGACATCGAGCTCATCGGCAAGGAGCTCGACGACATCCGCCAGAGCGTGATCGACACCCGCGGCGAGAACGACGCGCGGTACATCCGCAAGGTCATCGACGTGCACCGCAAGATCGAGCTGGGCAGCCGCGCCGTCCTGCTCGCCTCGGGCTTCCCGCCCGCGTGGGTCGTCGGGACGATCGGCCTGTCGGTCGCCAAGATCCTCGAGAACATGGAGATCGGGCACAACATCCTGCACGGCCAGTGGGACTGGATGCGGGACCCGAAGATCCACTCCACGACGTGGGAGTGGGACATGGCGAGCCCGGCCGATCAGTGGAAGCACTCGCACAACGAGCTGCACCACACGTACACGAACGTCATCGGCAAGGACAACGACCTCGGCTACGGCATCATGCGCGTCGACGAGGACCAGCCGTGGCAGCCCTTCCACCTGGGCCAGCCGATCTGGAGCTTCATCAACGCGTGCTTCTTCGAGTACGGGATCGCCGCCTACGACCTCGAGCTCGGCGCGGTCGTCGCCAAGAAGCAGACGAAGGACCCGGAGTTCCGGGCCCGCGCCAAGGCCGTGCTGCGCAAGATCGGCAAGCAGGTGGCCAAGGACTACGTCGCCCACCCGCTGCTGTCGGGCCCGAACTTCCTCCCCACGCTGGCGGCCAACTTCACCGCCAACCTGGTGCGCAACCTCTGGTCGAACTCGGTCATCCTCTGCGGCCACTTCCCCGAGGGCGTCGAGACCTTCGAGAAGAAGTCGATCGACGGCGAGACCCGCGGCGAGTGGTACCTGCGCCAGATGCTCGGCTCGGCCAACATCTCCGGCTCCCAGGCCATGCACATCATGACCGGGAACCTGTCGCACCAGATCGAGCACCACCTGTTCCCGGATCTGCCGAGCAACCGGTACGCCGAGATCGCGCCCAGGATCCGCGACCTGTTCGACCGCTACGGCTTGAACTACCACACCGCGCCCCTGCCGCAGCAGGTCGGGTCGGCCTGGCACAAGATCATCCGACTGTCGCTGCCCAACGGCTGGCTGGAGCTGACCAACCGCCGCAACCTGCTGTCGCAGCTGGCGGTGCTCTACAAGATGACCACGGGCAGCCCCAAGGTCCGCCGCACGCTGCAGCGGAAGCTGACTGCGGGCGTCCGGCTGACCCGGGCGGCCGCCGCCTGAACGAGGACTCGCTGACGCCGGAGGGCGGGGTGCGTGGCGCGAGCCACGCACCCCGCCCTCCGGCGTCGTGCGCACCCTGCGGGTGACGCAGCCCCGCACCTCGGGACCCACGGCCCTGTCGGCTCGGCCGCGCCCGCCGGTGCCATGGAGGTCCTGCACCCGCAGGTCGATGGACGACTACGCCTTCGCGGCCGGGATCACCGAGGTGGTCCCCATCGGGGCTGGTCCCCGAGGGGCTGCGGATCGACGCGCACCTCCAGGGCACGGTCACCGAGGGCCCGCTCGCCGGCGACACGGTGACCGGCATCGACCACCTCGTGCAGCGCCAGGACGGCGTCGGGGTCGTGGACGTACGCATGGTGGCGCGGTCGGCCGCCGGCCGCACGGTCTCCTGGTACGCCGGCGGTCACCTCACGCCCGAGGGCGGGATGCCCCCGCTCGAGGTGGTCGGCGACCCCGGGTTCGTGTGGCCGGCCCTGGAGATCCCCATGCACGGGTGGGCGACGATGCGCAGCGCGGCACCGGACCTGCGGGCGGTCAACTCCACGGTGTACGGCTTCACCGGGACGAACGACGTGACCCGCGGCCAGACACGAGTCCGCGGACAGAGCCTGGCGCGCGTCCTCGTGGGCTGAGGCGCACGTGCGGCGGATCCACGTGGAACAGCGACCACCCCGGCCGGCCGCGGCGTCAGCACTGCCGGCACGGAACCCCGAGAGGCCCAGGACGCCCGTCGTCCTGGGCCTCTCCGCTCTCAGAGGACGGCGTTGTCGCGCAGCAGGGACAGGACCTCGACGGTGCGGTGGCCCTGCCACTCCAGGGCCGCGGCGGGGGAGTAGCTGTCGAAGTCGACCGCCCAGCCGCCGTCGGGCCGCTGCTGGCCGGCGAGCCGCTCCAGCTCCCGCTCGACCACACCCGGGCTGAAGAGACCGCGCGCGGGACCGCCCGGTCGCGGAGTGAAGTCCAGCGGGCGCACGTACTCGTCCGCTGCTCCACCGGCGACGTGCACCAGCCCGTCGGCCGGGACGTGGGCCCGGAGCCGCTGGAACAGCTCCCCCGCCTCGTCGGGGCAGGTGGCCGCGGCGGCGTCGAGGAACCGCGCCGCGAACGCCAGCTCGAGGGCGTGCGGCTGCTCGCCCATCGCGCGCACCGCCGCGAGGCAGTACCTGGTGGCCCGCTCGAGCCAGGGGTGTCCGGCGACGGCGGGGTCGTGCGCGGTGACCCGGTGCGCGCTCTCCGCGACGATGGCGGTGATCTGGAGCGAGGACGACCCGGACTCGGCGGAGGCCCAGAACGGCGCACAGCCGACGGGATCGGGCACCGGGAGGGCGAACGGCAGGCCGCCGTCGGGCAGCGTGACGGTCTCCAGCCAGTCGCACAGCTCCCGAGCCCGGGCGGTGGTGGCCACCGGTGCGGCATCGGCGATCGCCTCGAGGGCGTGCAGCGCGCCGCCCGGCTGGCTCGTGCGGGATCGCAGGTCGGGCTCCAGGCCCCAGCCATAGCCGCCGTCGGGGTTGCGGTACGCCTCGACGGCCGCGAGGACGGCGGTGGCGGCGTCCCGGTCGTCGCCGTCCCCGAACAGCAGGTCGAAGCGGCGACGGTCGAGCAGCCGGGCATGCGTGGCCATGAAGCCGGCGGCGGCAGTCAGGTCGACGGTCATGCCCCCAGCCTGGCCCGGGTGACCGACAGCGGTGCCGTGCTCCACGTGGAACAGTGCCGGTCGTCCACATGCGGGCGGCGACGCGGGTGACGCAGAAGGGCCCGGAGCGTCCAGCGCTCCGGGCCCCTCGTGCCTGCTGGGTCAGTTAGCCATGTCCACGAAGCGGCTGTAGTGGCCCTGGAAGGCGACGGTGACGTTTGCAGTGGGGCCGTTACGGTGCTTCACCAGCATGATGTCGGCCTCGCCGGCCCGCGGGCTCTCCTTCTCGTACATGTCCTCGCGGTGGATCATCATGACCATATCGGCATCTTGTTCGATCGAACCACTTTCGCGAAGGTCGGAGAGCATCGGTTTTTTGTCCTGCCGTTGTTCTGACCCACGATTCAGCTGACTCATCGCAATGACCGGCACTTCCAGTTCCTTGGCCAGCAGCTTGAGAGCACGGGAGAACTCCGAGACCTCCTGCTGACGGCTCTCGACGCGCTTACCGGACGTCATGAGCTGGAGGTAGTCGATGACCACGAGCTTGAGGTCGTTGCGCTGCTTGAGCCGCCGTGCCTTCGCCCGGATCTCCATCATCGTCATGTTGGGGGAGTCGTCGATGTAGAGCGGCGCGTCGGCGATCTCGCCCATCCGGCGGGCCAGCTTCGACCAGTCCTCGTCGGACAGCGTGCCGGCGCGCATGTGGTGCAGCGGCACCTTCGCCTCGGCGGAGAGCAGACGCATGGTGATCTCGTGCTTGCTCATCTCGAGCGAGAAGATGCAGGTGGCCAGGTGGTGCTTCACCGTCGCCGACCGGGCGATGTCCAGGCCGAGCGTCGAGTTGTGGGTCGGGATGAAGCTGCGACCGGCCAGGAACAGGTGGTCCTCGGCGTCGACCTCGATGCAGCGCACGGGCACGCTCTCGATCGGCCGGACGTCAGTGATGAAACGGACGCCTCGGGCGGTGAAAGTGCGCGCACCCCGCTTCTTGTGCACCAGCTTCTTCCGCTCGAGCCGGAACACCTCGTCGTCCGTGCTGAAGGTCAGCGTGAAGCAGGTGGACGACGCCTCGCTGCGACCCCTGACCCGCTTGCGCGTCATCCGCACCCGGTAGCCGAGGCCGGCGACGAGCTCGCGGGCGTCCTCGGCCAGCCGCTGGGTGGTCACCGCGAACTGGACCACACCGTTCGGTGCCACCGTCCCGTCGGTGTCGAGCAACCCGGCCAGCAGAGCCCGCCGCTGTGCCACGGAGGCCCGCAGGTAGGCCATCGGGATGTGCTTGTCCCCGAAGACGCCCAGCGAGCGCAGCAGGCCCTGCACGGTGCCGTGCTCGTTCTGGCAGGCCTGGCACTGCGCGAAGCCCGACGACGGGCCGCCGCAGTCCGGGCAGGTCGCCTGACGGCCGACGCCACCGCTGGCCCGCAGCCGGCCGCCGCAGGTCTTGCCACACGTCTGCACCTGGGACGTCCTGGGGACGAACAGCTCGCCGCACATGGGACACGGCCGGGCCTCGACGGCCGGCCGGTCCGGCAGCCGCAGGGCATATCGCCGGTCGACACCGGTCTGCTCGACGACGAGGCCGTCGGCCTCGATGTGGACCGCGATCTCCGGGTCGTTACTGGTGAAGTGTGCGGCCCGTGAGGTGCCGTCACCCAGCCACACCCCGAGCGCGTACGGCGGCAGTGGGAGGTTCGCCTCCGGCAGCTCCAGGGGCGCCGCGTTGGTCACCGAGTGGTTGAGTCGGGCGTCCTTGGTGGCGCAGCGGACGGTGCGGGCGATCTCCTCCGTCGTCCGGACCTCGCCCAAGGTCCGCTGGTTGCGGTAGCCGTTGTAACCGGTCGCCGCCGCCTGGGCCGACTTCCGGCTGGCGCGGGTCTCGGTCAGCCACTGGTGCCGGGCGTCGGCCACGATGACCGAGCCGTCGGAGAAGTGCACCTCGTAGCAGGGGCGGCCGGTCAGCACCTCGGTGGCGGCCACGACCGTCGTCGGCCGGCCGTCCGAGCCCATCACCTGGTCACCGGCAGCGACCTCACCCATCGTCGTCCAGCCGATCGGCGTCGCGATCGGGGTGTCGAGGGCCAGCGCCTTGCCGACACCCGGCCGGGCAGCGATGACGACCATCTGGCCGGCCTGGAGACCATTCGTCAATTCGTCGAGATCGCGGATGCCGGTGGGGACGCCGCGCGCGGTACCGCCGCGGGAGGCGATGGCGTCCAGCTCGTCCATCGTCGGCTGCAGGACGTCCTCGAGGCGCGAGTAGTCCTCGCTCATGCGCTTCTCGGTGACGTCGTAGATCTCCTGCTGGGCGCGGTCGACGATGTCGTCCACGTCGCCCTTGCCGCCGGCCGCGCCGTAGCCCAGCTGGACGACGCGGGTGCCGGCCTCGACCAGCCGCCGCAGCACGGCCTGCTCGGCGACGATCGCGGCGTAGTAGCCGGCGTTGGCCGCCGTCGGCGTCGACTGGATGAGGGTGTGCAGGTAGACGGCGCCGCCCATCTTCGACAGCTGGTCGGTGCGGTTGAGCTCGGCGGCGACGGTGATCGCGTCGGCCGGCTCCCCCCGCCCGTACAGGTCGAGGATGCAGTCGTAGATCACCTGGTGCGCCGGCCGGTAGAAGTCCGGGCCCGCCAGCACCTCGACGACGTCGGCGATCGCGTCCTTGCTCAGCAGCATGCCGCCGAGCACCGACTGTTCCGCCGCGACGTCCTGCGGCGGCTGCCGGTCGTACTGCGGCGCCGTCGGGATCGGTCGACTGAAGTCGTCGGCCACCGCCACGGGAGGTCCTCCATCCACTCACGGCGCACCCGCGCACAGGCCCCGGCGAGATCGCCGGGGCCTGGTGGGGGAAGCACCAGAACGCTGCACACCTGACTCGAACGTGTGTTCGAGACGTTCCTACCCCGGGGCACCGACAGTTCGGGCGGGCGCGGGGCCGAGGAGGACGTTAGGAAGTGCGGACGGACCAGTCCAACACCGGTGTGGGTGCGCTTCTGCACAACTTGTGGACAAGTCGGTGGACACAGACGTGTCGACATGTGGAGACAGCGGGGGACGTTGTGGCGCCGCCACCGGTATCCCGCGGCTGACCTGCGCGGGGACGACCCACCGGGTGTGGACGGGAGAATTTCGCGAGAAATCCGGGTGTCGTCCCCCGGCGTGTCGGCGGGCGCGCCGCAGCCGCCCCAGCGGTCACACGTCCACAGATGGACGCACTCACGAACCGTCACCGGTGGCCGGTTGCCGAGCCCACTGCGCCCAGGCGTCACGGGCCCGGAGCGGGGACCGGGAAGGCCGTGAGGGGCGCCGGACCACGGTCCGACGCCCCTCACGGTAGAAGGACCCCGTCCTCCTCAGCCCTCGCCCGCTCGGGGTGAGCCTCGGGACGGGGCCGACCTCAGCCGGGGACGACCTCGATGGTCAGCTGCGAGGTGACCTCGGGGTGGACCCGCACGGTCACGGTGTGCTGGCCGGTGGTCTTGATGCTGCTGGGCAGCTCCACCCGGCGCCGGTCGAGCTGGGGGCCGCCGGCGGCGGTCACGGCGTTGACGACGTCGGCGGTGGTGATGCGGCCGAACAGCCGGCCACCCTCGCCGGCCCGCGCCGGCACCTGGACCGTCAGGCCGGACAGGCGCCCGGCCACGGCCTGCGCCTCCTCCTGCGACCGCACCTCGCGGGCGGCACGTGCCCGGCGCAGCGACTCGACCTGCTTCTCGGCACCGCGGGTGGCGACGATGGCCAGGCCGCGGGGCAGGAGGTAGTTGCGGGCGTAGCCGCCCTTGACCTCTACCGTGTCACCGGAGGACCCGAGACCGGTGACCTCCTGCGTCAGGATCAGCTTCTGGGTGCTCATGGTCAGCGCGCCGTCGAGGTGTAGGGCAGCAGGGCCATCTCACGGCTGTTCTTGACAGCCGTGGCGACGTCCCGCTGGTGCTGGCTGCAGTTGCCGCTCACGCGGCGGGCACGGATCTTGCCGCGGTCGGAGATGAACTTCCGCAGCAGGGTCGTGTCCTTGTAGTCGATGTAGGTCGCCTTGTCCTTGCAGAACTGGCAGACCTTCTTCTTGGGCTTCCGAACAGGGGGCTTGGGCACTGGGTTCTCCAGGGTGAGACAGGGGTGTGGCCCCCTCGCAGGGCCCCGCCGCGAGCGTGCGAGCGGTGGGGGGCAAGGGGGTCCTTCGTCAGAAGGGCGGCTCGTCGGACGGCGGGGCCGGGGTCGACCACGGGTCGCTGGACCCGCCGCCACCACCGAAGCCGCCACCGCCACCGCCGCCGAAGCCGCCGCCGCCCTCGCCGCGCGAGGCCTTGGTGACCTTCGCGGTGGCGTAGCGGAGCGACGGGCCGATCTCGTCGACCTCGAGCTCGACGACGGTGCGCTTCTCGCCTTCCTTGGTCTCGAACGACCGCTGCTTGAGGCGGCCGGAGACGATCACCCGCGACCCGCGGGTCAGCGACTCGGCGACGTTCTCCGCCGCCTGCCGCCAGACGTTGCAGCGCAGGAAGAGCGCCTCGCCGTCCTTCCACTCCTGCGACTGACGGTCGAAGGTCCGCGGCGTGGAGGCCACGGTGAAGTTGGCGACCGCGGCACCGGAGGGGGTGAAGCGCAGCTCCGGGTCCGACGTCAGGTTGCCGATGACGGTGATGACGGTCTCGCCGGCCATGGTCAGTGGACCTCGGGCCGCATGAGCTTCGTGCGCAGGACCGACTCGTTGAGGTTCAACTGCCGGTCGAGCTCGGCCACCGCGGCGGGCGTGGCCTGGATGTCGACGATGGCGTAGATGCCCTCGACCTGCTTCTTGATCTCGTAGGCCAACCGGCGGCGGCCCCAGATCTCGGTCTTCACGGTGCCACCGGAGTTGGTGACGACGGTGAGGAACCGGTCGAGGGAGGGAGCGATGGTGCGCTCCTCCAGGTCGGGGTCGAGGATGACCATCAGTTCGTAGCGACGCACGGAGAACCCCACCTCCTCTGGTCTGAGCGGCTGCAGTCGGTCTGCAGCAGGAGGGTCGTACACGCGTCGCGCGCCCCGCCCGGTGACGGCCACCGGTGGAACGCGCTCCGACCAGGGTACCAGCGTGGACGGCGGGCCTCGCCGCCGTCCACAGGGGACGACGGCGCTCGGCCTCCCGCTCCCCGCCGCCGGCCCTGTCCCGGGTCCCGCCGCGAGCCTGCGAGGGGCGGGGAGGACGGGGCCCTCCTAGGGTCGGCCGGGTGGCAGCTCACCCGATCGGCGTACACGTCGGCCCAGGTCTGACCCAGGACGGCGGGATGGAGCACGGCGGCCCGCTGGCCCGGGCCGCGGAGATGGACGCCGACGGCGTGCAGGTCTTCCTGGGTGACCCGCAGGGGTGGAAGGCGCCGCGACTGTCCGCCGACCAGCAGTCCGCCCTCTCGGGCGACCGCGCCGGGGACCTGCTCCTCGTCGTGCACGCGCCCTACGTCCTCAACGTGGCGTCGACCAACAACCGCATCCGCATCCCCAGCCGCAAGACGCTCGGCCAGCACGCCCAGGTCGCCGCGGCCATCGGCGCCCGCGGCATGGTCGTGCACGGCGGTCACGTGCTGGGGACCGACGACCCGGCGGCCGGCGTCGACAACTGGCGCAAGACCTTCTCCCGGCAGGCCGAGGACGGCGGCTTCCCCCTCCCGCTGCTCATCGAGAACACCGCCGGCGGCGGCAACGCCATGGCCCGCGACCTCGACGCCCTCGCCCGGCTGTGGGACGCCATCGGCGAGTTCGAGGCCGGCTTCGTGCTCGACACCTGCCACGCGTGGGCCGCCGGCTGGGATCTGGCGACCGCGGTGGACGACGTCCGGGCGATCACCGGCCGCGTCGACCTGGTGCACCTGAACAACAGCCGCGACCCGCAGGGCTCCAGCCGCGACCGGCACGCCCCGCTGACCGAGGGCGAGATCCCGACCGAGCTGCTGGTCGAGGTGGCCCGGGCGGCCGACTGCCCCGTCGTCCTGGAGACCCCCGGCGACGCCGCCGGCCACGCCGGGGAGATCACCTTGCTGAGGTCCGCCCTGGGGTGACCGGGCCCGTGTTCCACGTGGAGCACGGGGAGCTGGTGGCGAGCGGCACCCGGTCGTGTCGTCGTGCCGAGTGGGCCCTGGAGGGGTCCGCGCAGGTGCGACGCAGCGGCTCAGCTCACCGGGGGGACGGCACCTGGCTGCGGTGCGATCCGGAGGATCGCAGTGTGACCACGTCAGGGGCCCCGTCGAGCGCGCCGCCCGCCGGGTCGTCGACGCCGGGCCAGCTGGTGCGGACGACGTCCTCGTCGGGCCGTCGCACCTCCCGGGCGACGAGCACCACGAGCGCCACGAGGATGGCGTCGCGGGCCAGGACGGCGAGGAAGAACCACTCGACCTCGATGCCGCGGTTCTCGGTGCCGAGGTAGTAGAGCATCGTGGCGACCCACACCAGCGCCTCGCTGACCTGCCAGACCAGCAGCGAGCGCCACCGCGGCCGGGCCAGGACCGCCAACGGCAGCAGCCACAGCGCGTACTGCGGGCTGTAGACCTTGTTGAGCAGCAGGAAGCCGGCCACCAGCAGGAAGGCCACCTGCGCCACCCGCGGCCGGACGGGGGCGGTGAGCACCAGCCAGGCGACCCAGGCGGCGAGAGCGAGCAGCAGCACGGCCACGACGGCGTTGAGCACCGAGGGCGCCTCGCCCTCGGCGAGCGGCCCGTCGAGCACCCGGTTGTCGGTGACCGTCAGGAGGAGGTTCCAGATCGACTCGGGGTTGGCCGGGCGCTGTCGGCTGAAGGCGAAGAACCAGCCCCAGTTCTCCGGCGCCAGCAGGGCCACCGGCAGGTTGACGGCCAGCCACGCGCCGGCGGCGGCCAGCGCCGCCCGCAGCCACACCCGCAGCAGGCCGGCCCGCAGGCACAGCAGGAACAGCGCGCCGAGCACCAGGACCGGGTAGAGCTTCGCGGCCACGCCGAGCCCGAGCAGCGCCCCGGCGAGCACCGGCCGCTGCCGGGCCCACGCCCAGATCCCGAGGGTGGCCAGCGCCACGGCCAGCAGGTCCCAGTTGTTGAAGGCGTAGACCAGCAGGACGGGTGAGAGCGCCACCATCGCGGTGTCCCACGGCCGCCGGCCGGTCAGCGGCAGGACCGCGCGCACCACCACCAGCGCGCACGCCGCCATCAGCAGCGCCGTGACGACCGTGTAGCTCTCCACCGGCGGGACCGCCGGGAGGACCCCGACCGTGGCGGCCAGCCGTTCGTACCAGCCCGAGACGAGCCCAGCGAGGGCCATGACGGCCCCGGTGAGCACCGGGTACTCCACCCGGGCGTCGAGGTAGGGCAGCGCCCCCTCGCCCTGCCCGTAGGCGCCGAACAGCGGCACGGGGTCGGAGTAGCAGAGGTGGGTGTACTGCAGCGAGCCGGTCCAGTCGCCGTCGGCGCACGGGACCTGCTTGAGCCAGGCGACCGCCAGCACGGTCGTGGCGAACAGCAGGCACACCCGCAGGGGGGTCCAGAAGGCCGCCCGCCCGACGACCGCGTGGCGACCCCACGGGCCGCCCACCGCCTCGCTGGCCTGGGCCACGACCGGGTCGGTCCAGCTGGGGACGACGCGGTCGGGCCGGGCGTCCGGACCCGGGGACGCCGTGCCGCTGATCCCACCCGCGCCGTCCGCTGGTGCGGACGGGCCCGTCGGGATCGTGCTCATGCGGGTCAGTCTGCCCGCCGGAGGTCAGTTGGCAGCGCCGGCGCCGGCGGTGGCTTCCGCGGACTGGCCACCGATGACCCCACCCGGGTTCTCGGGGTTCGTGGCACCCCCACCGTTCGGGTTCGGCGAGGTGTTGCCGGTGTCCTCGTCGCCCGTCCCGCCGTTCGGGACGACCGGCTCCTCGACGACCGGCTGCTCGACCGGCTCCTCCGTGACAGGCTCCTCGGGAACCGCCACCGGCGGGGTCGACGGCGTGCTCGGTGCGGGCGCCTGCGTCTGCGGCGACCGCGTCGGCGCCTCGGTCTGCGGCGCGGGCACGCCCTCACCGGTGTCGCCGCGGATCAGCGCGCGGTCGGGCAGGTCCTCCTCCGGCGTCCCGTCCAGCACGGTGTTCATGTACTCCTGCCAGATGGCGCCGGGCAGGCCCGAGCCGTAGATGATCCGGCCGTTGACGTCCTCGATCGGCTGGGCGGGCGAGTCGTTGCCCATCCACACCGCGGTCGAGATCGACGGGGTGAATCCGACCATCCAGGCGTCGGAGTTGTCCTCGCCCTGGCCCTGCGTGCCGGTCTTGCTGGCCACCTCGCGGCCACCGTCCAGCGAGCGCCGCGAGTAGGCGGCGACGTCGGTCATCGCGTAGGTGACGTCGTTGACGACGTCCTCCTCGAAGACCCGGTCGCCGGCGTCGCCGTTGTACTCGAGCAGGACGGTGCCCTCGCTGTCGGTCACCCGGGCGACGAAGTAGGGCTCGTGCTCCACGCCGGTGGCCAGGGTGGCGAAGCCGTGCGCCTGGTCGATCGGACGCATCTCGTACTGGCCGATGCCGATGGAGGCGCCGGTCCCGCCGGTCTGCGGGTCGGCCAGGGTGTTGCTCCCGGCGAGCGTGCCGTAGGCCGGCTCGTCCGGCCACGCCTCGGGCAGGCCGGTGGCCTCGAGGACGTTCTGCCGCACCCGCTCCGCACCGACCTCGTAGGCCAGCCCGTAGAAGGTGGTGTTGAGCGAGCGGGTCAGCGACTCCCGGAGCGTGCAGGAGGCGCACGAGGCGCCACCGGAGTTGCGGACCGGCAGGCCCGGGCGGTCGGCGAAGTCCTGCGGCGAGGAGCCGTCGCGCCGGGCGTTGACGCCGATGCCGTCCTCGAGCGCGGTGGCCAGCACGTAGGGCTTCACCGACGACCCGGGCTGGCGCAGCGCCTGCGCGTAGTCGACCGCGCCGTCACCGGCGCCGATCGGACCGCCGTAGTAGGCCCGCACCGCACCGGTCGCCGGGTCGACCGACACCAGCGCCTCGCGCAGGTTCTCCGGCTGGCCGTCCATCACCTCGGAGACCGCGGAGACGGCGGCGTCCTGGTAGCGCTTGTCCACCGTGCTGGTGATCCGCAGGCCACCGGCCCGGATCTGCTGCTCGTCGTAGCCCTTGGCCTCGAGCTCGGCGATGACGCGCTGGACGACCAGGCCCTGCGACTCGCTGGGGATGCCCAGGTTGGAGCCGGTGCGCGGCATCACCGGCGGGAACACCGAGGCCTGCCGCTCCTGCTCGGTCAGCCAGCCCTCGTCGACCATCGCGTCGAGCACCAGGCCCCAGCGGTCCGTAGCACCCTCGGGATTGGACTCCGGGTCGTAGGTGGAGGGGCTGCGGACCAGGACGGCGAGCACCGCGCCCTGCTGGGCGGTCAGCTGGCTGGCCGGCACGTCGAAGTAGGTGTTGGCCGCCGCCTCGATGCCGTAGGCGCCGCGACCGAAGTAGATGGTGTTGAGGTAGTTCTCGAGGATCTCGTTCTTCTCGTACTCGTTGTCGAGCTTGACGGCCAGGAAGAGCTCCTGGAACTTCCGGCTGAACGTCTGCTCCGAGGTCAGGAACGCGTTCTTCACGTACTGCTGGGTGATGGTGGAGCCACCCTGCGTCGAGCCGCCGGTCAGGTTGTTCCACGCGGCGCGCACGATGCCGGTGGCGGAGATGCCGGGGTCGGAGTAGAAGCTGCGGTTCTCGGCGGCCAGGATCGCCTCGCGCGCCGGCTCGGAGACCTCGCTGAGCGGCACGTTGGTGCGGTTCTCCGCGCCCAGCCGGGCCATCTCGGTGGTGCCGTCGGCGTAGTAGACGACCGTCGTCTGGGCGTTCTGCACCGAGTTCGGGTCGGGCACCTCGGTGGTCGCGTACACGACGCCCACGAAGACGCCGAGCAGCACGAAGGCACCGGCGACGACGCCGAGCAGGGCCTTGAGCCGGCGCTTGCGGCGCTGCTTCCTGGTCCGCGCGGTCCCGCCGGCGGTGCGGCTGCCCCGCGCGGCCGGGCCGGTGCGCGAGGCCGTCCGGCCCCCGCGGCCTGCCGGTGGCCGGCCCCGGCCCGCTGCCGGCCGGCCGCCCCCGCCGCTCCCGCCGGCGGTGCGACCGGACGGCGGACGGCGGACGGAGCCGCTGCGCGGCCCGACCGGTGAGGTCTCGTCGTGGGGAGGCACGCAGGGCCCCTCTCTGGTCAGGGTCTCGGGTGGGCGCGCAGGACTCCGGCGTCCGGCACCCAGGGTGGCGTCTTCAGCTGTGCGAGCGAGGACGACCCGCGGCGCTGCGACGCCCAGGTGTCTCAACGACCACGCGGGGCACCTGGTGTTCCCCCGTGTGACGCGTGCAACTACTCGGTGGCCGCCCGTCGGCGGGTCCGCCGGGGCTGACGGCCCGGGTCGGGCTCGGCCCCCAGGACGTAGGAGCAGTCCAGGTGGTTCCACCCGCAGCCGCGGCACACCTGGACGGTGTAGACGGAGAACTCCTCCTGCGCCGCGTCCATCCGGGTGAGCTCGGCCTGCGTCTTCGCCTGGCCGGCCGTGGGGCCGAGGTGCTCCCCGTAGACGTAGCTCACCAGCGTGAGCTCCACCTTGCGGCACACGGGGCAGGCGACGTCGGTCGCCTCGCCGTGGTACTTCGCCGCCCGGGTGAGGTACGGACTGGCGTCGCAGACCTCGAACAGCCCCGTGCGACCGGCGTACACGTCGGCGAGGACGGCTCGCCGCTGCAGCGAGTAGTCCACGACGGATCGACGTCCGGGCACCTCGCCAATGTACGCACCGGCGGGAACGCCGGGAGGTCTCCGCCGACCTCGACACCCCTCCTTGGGCCCCGTCCAGACGCTCGCGCCGAGCCTGGCGGCCCCCTTGCAGGGTCCCGCCGCGAGCCCGGTGACCGGATGGAACGGCCCCGCTGCAGGGCCCCGGGCCGAGCGGAGCGAGGCACGGGGGGCAGCGGGCCGAGCGGAGCGAGGCACGGGGGGCAGCGGGGTCCTTAATGTATCGTCCCGATACATCGATCCGCAGACGACGAGGGGGCGACGTGCTCGAGTTCGCCATCCTCGGCCTGCTGCACCAGTCGCCGATGCACGGCTACGAGCTGCGCAAACAGCTTGCCCAGGTGCTCGGCGGGCTGCGCAGCATCTCCTACGGGTCGCTGTACCCCGCGCTCAAGCGGCTGTACGCCGCCGGCTACGTCACCACCGACGAGCCGGACCCGCGCGCACCCCTGCCGGCGGACGCACCGCCGCTGACCGGCCGCCGCGGGAAGGTGGTCTACACGATCACCGCCGAGGGCAAGGAGCGCTTCCACGAGCTGGTGAGCCAGTCCGGCCCGGAGGCGTACGACGACGGCGGGCTCTTCGGCGTCCGCCTGGCGTTCTTCCGGCACACCGCCGCGGACGTCCGGCTGCGGATCCTCGAGGGCCGCCGCCGCACCGTCGAGCGGCAGCGCGAGGGCCTGCGGGCCTCGCTGAGCCGGACCCGCGAGCGGCTGGACCGCTACACCCTCGAGCTGCAGCGCCACGGTCTGGACTCCGTCGACCGTGAGGTCCGCTGGCTGGCCGAGCTCATCGACCGCGAGCTGACCGACAGCGAAGGGCGCCGAGACGACGGCGCCGCCCAGGGGGACCCGCCGGCACAGGCGCCACCCGAGCCCTGACCAGCACCTCCCGACGACCCGGCGGGAGAGCTCCGCGCCCGCCACCCCCAGCAGGACCGTCAGCGGTCCGCGTCCACCGGCCGCACCCGGTCCGAGAACAAGGAGATGTCCATGGGATCCGTCAAGGTCGCCATCGTCGGCGTCGGCAACTGCGCCGCCTCGCTCGTGCAGGGCGTGCACTACTACCGCGACGCCGACGAGACCACGTCGGTGCCGGGCCTGATGCACGTGCGCTTCGGCGACTACCACGTCAGCGACGTGCAGTTCGTCGCCGCGTTCGACGTCGACGCCAAGAAGGTCGGCCGCGACCTCTCCGAGGCCATCGTCGCCAGCGAGAACAACACGATCACCATCTGCGACGTCCCGCCGCTGGGCGTGACGGTGCAGCGCGGCACCACGCTCGACGGCCTGGGCAAGTACTACCGGGCGACCATCGAGGAGTCCGACGAGGAGCCGGTGGACGTCGTCGCGGCGCTGCGCGAGTCCGGTGCCGACGTGCTGGTCTGCTACCTCCCGGTCGGCTCGCAGCAGGCCGCCGAGTTCTACGCGCAGTGCGCGCTGGACGCCGGCGTGGCCTTCGTGAACGCGCTGCCGGTCTTCATCGCGGGGACGCCGGAGTGGGCCGACAGGTTCACCGCGGCCGGGGTCCCGATCGTCGGCGACGACATCAAGTCGCAGGTCGGCGCGACCATCACCCACCGGGTGCTGGCCAAGCTCTTCGAGGACCGCGGCGTGCAGCTCGACCGCACCATGCAGCTCAACGTCGGCGGGAACATGGACTTCAAGAACATGCTCGAGCGGGAGCGACTGGAGTCCAAGAAGATCTCCAAGACCCAGGCCGTCACCAGCCAGGTCGACCGGGACATGGGCACCGACAACGTGCACATCGGCCCCTCGGACCACGTGCCGTGGCTGTCGGACCGCAAGTGGGCCTACGTGCGCCTCGAGGGCCGCGCGTTCGGCGACGTCCCGCTGAACCTGGAGTACAAGCTCGAGGTCTGGGACTCCCCGAACTCGGCCGGCATCATCATCGACGCCGTCCGGGCCGCGAAGATCGCGAAGGACCGCGGGGTCGGCGGCCCGATCCTCTCCGCGTCGTCCTACTTCATGAAGAGCCCGCCGGTGCAATACAGCGACAGCGAGGCCCGCGACGCCGTCGAGGCGTTCATCCGGGGTGACCTGGAGCGGTGAGGACACCCCTGCGGAGGGGCCGGCCGGCTCCTCCGCAGGGTCCCGCCGCGAGCCGGCGAGAGGCGGGGGCAGAGGGGTCCTCCTACCGCGTGGGACGGCGCCGGCGACCTGCCCGGATGCCTACGCTGACCGCATGCCCGCCCGCCGCCGTCCGCTGCTGCCCGCGCTGGGGCTGACGGTGGCGCTGCTGGCCGGCTGCGGCGGCACCGACGAGCGTGCGGAGGGCGCGCCGGTCACCGAGGAGGAGGCCGCCCTCCTCGCCCAGCTGCTGGCCGACACCCACGACCGGGGCGGCGCGGACTTCGTCGTCACCGCCCCGTACGGCGAGGACACCGTGCTCACCCTCACCGGGGAGGTCGACCTCGCCGGCGGTGCCGGGCGCGCACAGGCGGTCACGACGTACGGCGACGACCGCGCCGACGAGACCCGAACCCTCTTCTTCACCGCCGACGAGCTGTGGTTCGGCGAGGTGCCGGGCCTCCCGGCCGCGCTGGGCGCCGAGGGTCTGCCCGAGGCCTCCTACGTGCGCCGTCCCGTCGCGCTGGGGGAGCAGGCGCCGCTGGTGGACGTCCTCACCCGGGTGGTGCTCAACCTCGCCGCCGAGGAGCCGGACGACACCGGCGACTTCCGCGCCGCGGGCTACACGTGGGCGGGCGACCGCTCGATCGACGGGGAGCTGGCCCAGCTCTACGCCTCGGAGGCCGGCTGGTCGGTCGCGGTCGACCGCTCCACCGACCTGCTGGTGCAGTACCGCACCCCGCTGCCGGGTCAGGAGTTCGAGGTGACGGTCACGCTGTCCGACCACGGCCCGCGGGAGATCACGCTGCCGGCCGAGGGGGAGTCCGTGGACGGCGAGGCGCACCCGGACGTGGCGGCGACCGTCGGGTTGTAGTCGAAGGACCCGCTGCCCCCCACCATGGAAGGACCTGAGGGGAGGGGGCGGGACCCTGCAGGGGGCGGGGCCTGCAGGATCCGGGACATGAGGGGAGGGGGCGGCCTCTTCCCCAGACCGCCCCCTCCGGGCACGTTCCTACCAGACGCGGGGCGTCCCCGCACCCACCGACGCGCCGGTCAGTTCACGGTCGGGTCGGCCGGTGCCGTCGACAGCACCGCCAGCGGCCCGGTCTGGCGGCCCATCACCCGGCGCCACAGCTCCGGGCCGGCCAGCTCGCTGAGCACGTCGTCCGGGCGGCCCGGCACGCAGGCCCAGGCGCCCTCGGCGACCTCGGCGGCCAGCTGGCCCGGCGACCAGCCCGCGTAGCCGGCGAACACCCGCAGGCCCCGCACCCGGCCGACCAGCTCGTCGGGGTCGGCGTCCAGGTCGACCAGGTGCACGTCGCCGGCCACCGGCCGCAGGCCGCAGTCCCCGCTCGGGGTGGTGCAGACGGCGAGGCACAGCGCCGTGTCCGTCTCGCACGGGCCGCCGACGTGGAACACGCCGGGGTCGACGGCGAGGTCGCACCAGCCGGGCAGCACGTCGCCGATCTCCACCTGGCTCGGCCGGCCCAGCACGACGCCCAGCGTGCCGCTGTCGTTGTGGTCGAGCACGAACACGACCGTGCCGGCGAAGGTGGGGTCGGTGAGCCCCGGCATCGCCACGAGCAGCGAGCCGGGGCGGACGTCGTCCAGGGTGCCCGTCGAGAGCGCCGGGACCGGGTCCGGACGGCGTCGGCCCGTCGCGGGCCGGGCCGGCGGCCCCGACTCGGGATCGGGCGAGGACGGGGGAGTCATCGCTCTCCAGTGTGCCCCACGGGAACGCCGACCGGCGGGCGGAACTCTCCCCGCGGGGAAGGGTCTTTCGGCCCGTCGTCCACCCTGAGGGGAGGGGAGGCCATCGTAGGGTGACCGGGTGCGGCAGGCGGGGACGACCGTGCGCTCGCTGCTGGCCCGCCCCGACTTCCGACGGCTGCTGGCCACCCGGCTGTCCGCCCAGTTCGGGGACGGCGTGCTGCAGGCCACCCTCGCCGGGACCGTCCTGTTCAACCCGCAGCGGGCCACCGACCCGGTCGCGGTCGCCGCCGCGTTCGCCGTCCTGCTCCTGCCGTACTCGCTGGTGGGGCCCTTCGCCGGCGTCTGGCTGGACCGGTGGCGCCGGCGGCAGGTGCTGGTGCACGCCGACCTGCTGCGCGCGGCGCTGGTCGGCGTCCTGGCACTGCTCGTGGCGGGCGGGTCGACCGGTCTGCCGTTCCTGCTCGCCGGGCTGGCGCTGTTCTCCGTCGCCCGCTTCGTGCTGTCGGCGCTGTCGGCGGCCCTGCCGCACACGACGGTGGACCTGGTGCCGGCCAACGCGCTGTCCACGACGTCGGGCGCGGTGGCCACGGTGGTCGGCGGGGCGGCCGCGGTCGCGGTGCAGCAGGTCGCCGGCATCGCCGGTGACGCCGGGTACGCGCTGCTGACCCTCGGCGCGGCCGGGCCCTACCTGCTCGCCGCGGCGGCCGCCGCCGGGTTCCCCCCGGGCGCGCTCGGCCCGGACGGGACCGCGGACTCGTCCGCCCGCCAGGTGCTCGTCGGCCTGGTCGCCGGCGTGCGCCACGTGCGGGCCCGCCCACCGGCGGTCCCCGCGCTGGCCGTCATCACCGTGCACCGGCTCTGCTTCGGCGTGCTGACACTGATGACGCTGCTGTTCTCCCGCGCCACCGCACCGCCCGGGGCGGGGCTGCTGGGCGTGGGGACGGCGGTGGCCGCCGGCGCGGTCGGCACGCTGCTGGCCGCCGCGGTCACCCCCGGGGCGGTGCGCCGGCTCGGGACGGCGCGGTGGGTGACCCTGCTGCTGGCGCTCGGGGGCGTGCTGCTGACCGCACTCGCGCTGCCCTTCCTGCCGGTCACGGTGGTGCTGGCCGGCGCGGTGCTCGGGTTCCTGGGTCAGGGCGTGAAGATCTGCGTCGACGCGACCCTGCAGCAGGCGGTGGACGACGACGTCCGCGGCCGGGTGTTCTCGGTCTACGACGTGCTCGTCAACGTCGGCTACGTCGTCGCGCTGCTGGCCGCGGCGTTCCTGCTGCCGGCCGACGGCGTCTCCCCGCCCGCCGTGGTCGCCGTCGGCACGGCCTACGTCCTCACGGCCCTCTACGCCGCTCGCGCCCTGCTGCGGCGCTGACCGGCCGGGGGCCTAGAGCTCCGGGACGCAGGGTCCCTGGCCGAGGCGGGCCAGGCCCGCGAGGTCCCCGGCGGCGTAGTCGGTGACGCCGGGCACGGTCTCCGGGTAGAGCAGCTGGGAGTCGTCGTCCACGTGGTCGAGGCCCACCAGGTGGGCCAGCTCGTGCAGCACGACACCCGAGGCCGTGGCCGCGCCGCCGGGCTGCGCGAGGATCTCGGGGAACTGCTCGGCGTCGAGGGTCACCGTGCCGGTGACGTAGACCCGGGCGCCCTCGCCCAGCGACACCGCCAGGCTGCCGGCCTCGCCGACGGTGTCGCCCGCGAGCCCCGGCGCCTCGGCCGCCGTCCGCCAGCTGACCAGGACCGGGGCCCAGCGGTCGCCGTAGCGGTCGGGCTGGTACGCCGCCCGCTCCAGGGACGGCACCTCGTCGGTCGGGCCGTCGTACACGAACACCAGGCCGGTCGCCCGGCCGAGCCGGGCGACGGCCGCGTGCACCATCTCCTCCCCGCCAGTGGGGGACTCGTCGGGCCGGACGACGTAGCGGACGACGCGGCACGGGTCGTAGGCCACCGGCGTCGTCCCGTCGGCCTGCAGCAGCGAGAACGCGTGCGGTCCGCCACCCTCGGGGACGGGCTGCGGGACCCCCCGCGGCGAGCCGCTCGCGTCGACGCCGGGGGTGGGGCGGTCCGACGGGGCGGCCGCCACCGGGACGCCCGCGCCCGGTGCGGGGTCGGCCGCGACGACGCGGTCCCACGGCCACTGCACGGTCCCGGTGAGGAGGGCGGCCCCCAGCGAGCCGCCGACGACCAGCAGGACGGCGAGCAGGCCAAGCAGGCCCGAGCCGCGGCGCCGGCGCGGGGGCGGCTCCGCGGCACGCCAGGGGACCGGCCGGACCGGCAGGCCGAGTGCCTCGTCCACCACCCACTGCGGCGTGCGTCCGCTCGGCGAGGTGGGCAGCCCCGACCGCGGCTCCGGGCCGTCCTCGTCGCGCACGTGTCTCCTGTCGGCAGCCGGCGGCCCGGGCTGTAGCCGGGTCAGCCGTGGCGGGTGGCCCACCAGGCGCGCAGCTCGGCCTCGGCCGCGTCGGGGTCGAGCGGGCCGCGCTCGAGCCGCAGGTCCTTGAGGAACCGCCACGCCGCGCCGACGTCGGGGCCCTCCCCGATCCCCAGGATCGCCATGATCGCCTTGCCGTCGAGGTCCGGGCGCACCCGCGCGAGGTCCTCGGCCGCCGACAGCTCGGCGATCCGCTGCTCCAGCGAGTCGTACGTCGCCGCCAGTGCGGCCGCCCGGCGCCGGTTGCGGGTCGTGCAGTCCGAGCGCACCAGCTTGTGCAGCCGGAGCAGCAGGTCCCCGGCGTCGGTGACGTAGCGGCGGACGGCCGAGTCGGTCCACTCGCCGCGGCCGTAGCCGTGGAAGCGCAGGTGCAGGACGGTCAGCCGGGCGACCGCCTCCACGACCTCCTTGGAGTACCGGAGCGCCTGCAGCCGCTTGCGGACCAGCTTCGCGCCGACCACCTCGTGGTGGTGGAAGGAGACCCGGCCGCGCGGCTCGTGCCGGCGGGTGGCCGGCTTGCCGATGTCGTGCAGCAGCGCGGCCAGCCGCAGCACGAGGTCGGGCGACTCGTGGTCCGGGTCGGCCTCCTCCAGGGCGATCGCCCGGTCGAGCACCGTCAGCGAGTGGCTGTAGACGTCCTTGTGCTGGTGGTGCTCGTCGATCTCCATGCGCAGCGCGGAGAGCTCCGGCAGGACGACGTCGGCCAGGCCCGTGGCGACGAACAGCTCCAGCGCCGCCCGGGGGGAGTGCTGCAGCAGCGTCTTCGACAGCTCCACCTGGACCCGCTCCGGGGTGATGCGGCCCAGCTCGGGCGCCAGCGAGGTCATCGCCTCGACCACCTCGTCGACCGGCGTCAAGCCCAGCTGGGAGACGAACCGGACCGCGCGGAGCATCCGCAGCGGGTCGTCGGCGAAGGACTCGACCGCCGTGCCCGGCGTCCGCAGCCGACCGGCCAGCAGGTCACCCAGGCCTCCGTAGGGGTCGGTGACGGTGCGGTCGGGCCCCAGGGAGACCGCCATCGCGTTCACGGTGAAGTCGCGACGGGCGAGGTCGTCGACGAGCGAGTCGCCCCACGCCACCTCCGGGTTCCGCGACTCCCGGTCGTAGCGGTCGGCGCGGAAGGTGGTGATCTCCAGCCGGACGCCGCCCACCTCGGCCCCCACCGTCCCGAAGGCGATGCCGGTGTTCCACGTGGAACTGGCGAACCCGCGGAGCAGCTGCAGCACCTGCTCGGGCCGGGCGTCGGTGGTGACGTCGAGGTCGCCGGGCACCGTGCCGGCTCCCCGCCCACCCCCGGAGCCCGCGGACAGCAGCGCGTCGCGGACCGAGCCCCCGACGAGGTGCACCTCGAACCCGGCGGCGGTGAAGCGCTCCCCGAGCCGGGTCAGCACGGGGGAGAGGTCGACCAGCTCGCGCACCGTCTCCTGGACGGCGGGCGGCACGGGGGCAGCAGCCGCCGTCGGAGGGGAAGGCTCACCGGACACGACGATCCAGGGTACTGCCGTGGCGCGCGCTACCCTCCTGGCATGGCTGGGACGGGCGGGCGCGGGCGCCCCGGCCGCCGCTTGCGGCGGGTCGACGAGACCTCCGCCGGGGGCCTGGTGGTGGCCGACGACCCCGTCACGGGGCCGCGCGCCGCCCTCATCGGCCGCACCGACCGACGCGGCCGGCTGCTCTGGTCCCTGCCCAAGGGTCACATCGAGGAGGGCGAGACCCCGGAGGACACCGCCGTCCGGGAGGTCGCCGAGGAGACGGGGATCATCGGCGAGGTCGTCGCCCCGCTGGGCATCATCGACTTCTGGTTCGTCGCCGACGGCCGCCGTGTGCACAAGACGGTGCACCACTTCCTGCTGCGCGCCATCGGCGGAGCCCTGTCCGACGCCGACATCGAGGTGACCGAGGTCGCCTGGGTGCCGCTCGACGAGCTCAGCACCCGGCTGGCCTACGCCGACGAGCGGGCGCTGGTCGAGCGGGCCCCCGCCCTCCTCGCCGACAGCGCGTGAGCCAGCTCGCGAGCGCACCGGGGGGCACAGCAGCCGACCGGGTCGCGGTGGCGACGACCGGCGAGGAGCTGCGGTGAGCCGGCCGGCTGCCGGGCGCACCGGCGGCCGGTCCGCCGCCCGGGGCCCCGGCCGCACCGCCCGGGGGACGACGGTCGCCGCCGCGCTGGCCGGCGTGCTCACCGCCCCGCTCGTCACGCTGGCGCCGGCCGCGGCCGCCGCGCCCCGGGAACCCGCCACGACCGAAGCGACCTCCGACGAGCGCCCGGTCGGCGTCCGGCTCACCCGCCTGGACCCCCGCACGCTGGTGCCGGGCGCGACGGTCACCATCGAGGGCGAGCTGACCAACACCGGCACGGAGACGCTCACCGACCTCGACGTGCGGCTGCAGCGCGGCGAGCCGTTGGACACGCGCGGCGAGCTGCAGGCCGTCGACGGCGACCCCGACCCGGTCGCCGTCGCCACCACGCCGTTCCAGGACGTGACCGCTGAGCTGCCCCCGGGCGGGGCCGTCCCCTTCAGCCTCACCACGACCAGCGACGCGCTGGCGATCGACCGGGACGGCGTCCACCCGGTGCTGCTCAACCTCAACGGCATCGGCGCCGACGGGGAGCGCCGCCGGGTCGGGGAGCTGACCACCTACCTCGTGCAGCCGCCGGCGGTGCCCGCGACGCCGACCGGCGTCGCCTGGCTCTGGCCGTTGGTCGAGCGCACCCACCGCGACGCCTCCGGCACCTTCGTCGACGACCGGCTGACCGACGAGGTGGCGGCCGGCGGCCGGCTGGACCGGGCACTGGCTACCGTGGAGCGGCTCCCCGAGACCGCCCCGCCCGAGGGCGGCGAGCCGGCGCCGGTGGTGCCGGTGACCCTGGCCGTGGACCCCGCGCTCGTCGAGGAGCTGCAGGTCATGGCCGACGGCCCGTATCCCGTCGGCGGGGAGGAGGACGCCGGCTCCGGCAGCGACGAGGCCGCCGCCTGGCTCACCCGGCTGCGCGCCGTGGCCGCCGACCACCCGGTGGTCGCGCTGCCCTACGGCGACGTCGACGCCGACTCCCTCACCGGCGCGGGCCTCTCCGCGGTCGTCAGCCGCAGCCTCCCCGGCAGTGCCGAGGGGACGGCACAGGACGACCCCGACGCGCCCGCCGCGCCACCGACCGGCGCGCCGGCCGAGACCGAGGCCGACGGGACCGCCGGCGCGGACATCCTCCGGGAGGTGCTGGGCGTGGAAGCCCGCACCGACCTCGCCTGGGCCGTCGGCGGCGCGCTGCGCCCGGAGACGCTCGACGTCCTCCGGGACGGCGGCGTCGAGGAGGTCGTCCTGGCCCCCGGCGGGCTCATCGACGGCGCGGCCGCACTCGGCCTCGAGGGCCCGGCCGTCGCCCGGACGACGGTGCCCGCCGGGGACGGCGCGGTCGACGCCCTGGTCGCCGATCCCGCACTCAGCGGCCTGGCGGGCGGGGCGCCGGTCGCCGGCGGACCCCGCGCCGCCGAGCAGCGCTCGGTCGCCGAGCTGGTGCTGCAGACGCTCCAGCCGGGCGACGCCGCCACCGGGCAGACCCTGCTCGTGGCCCCGCCGCGCGAGGTCGACCCCGACCCGGCCACGGTCAGCGCGGTGATGGCCGCCGCCGCGACACTGCCGGGGCTGCGGCCGCTGTCGGTGGCCCAGCTCGGCGACGGCCCGGTCGCCGACACCGGCGAGCTGGCCGCCCCGGAGGACCCAGGTGGCCTCGAGGCCGCCGGGCTGGCCGACGTCGCCGAAGCGGTGCGCGTCCGCGACCAGCTCGCCGGCGCGGTCGTCGGGAACGCGGACGCGGTGCTCGCGCCCTGGGACGCCGCGGTCGCCCGCACCACCTCCGCCGCGTGGCGGGACGATCCCGCCGCCTTCCTCTCGGCCGCCGCGGACCTGCGGACGACGGTCCGGCGGTTGCTCGAGCGGGTCACGCTGCTCGCCCCGGCCGCCGGCATCTACAGCCTGGCCTCCAGCGACTCCCCGCTCGTGCTCACCGTCAGCAACGAGCTGCCCTTCGCCCTCCGCGTGCAGCTGCGGGTGCAGAGCCGCGGCAACGCGCTGTCGGTGGGCGACCTCGGCGACCAGGTGCTCGGCCCCGAGCAGCGAACGACGCTGCAGGTCCCGGCGCAGGTGCGGCAGTCCGGCCGCTTCGGCGTCGCGGCCACGCTCGTCACCCCGGACGGCGCCCCGCTGGGCGACCCGGTGCAGCTGCAGGTGCAGAGCACCGCGTACGGCACCATCTCGGTGGTCATCACGATCGGCGCCGCGGCGCTGCTCGGACTGCTCTTCCTGCGCCGGCTGGTGCGCTTCGTGCTGCGCCGCCGCCGCGGCGTCCCCGGCGACGAGGACGGCGACCTGCCCGGCCCGGCCCCCGAGGGCGCGGCCGTCCCGCTGCCGCCCACGCGGAGTCCGGTGTGAGCGAGGTCACGAGCTCGCACGAGGAGCACCGCAGCCCCGCGGACGGGGCCGCCGAGCGCCGGCCCCGGGGCGATCGCGGCGCGGGGGAGCAGCCCCGTCGGCCGCTGCCCCCCGTCCCGCCGCCGCCCGCCGCGCCGCCCCGCCCCGCCGACCGCACCCGGGCCCCGGGCGACGGCCGCGGGGAGCCGCCGCCGGTGGGCGGTCCGCGGACCCCGCCGGCGCTGCCGCTGCCCCCGCCGCCGTACCCCAAGGCGCCGCCCGGGGGGCGGCCGCTGCCGCCGGTCCCGCCGCCGGCACCGCGCGTCCGCGACCTGCCGCCGGTGCCGCCGCCGCGGCGCGCCTCCCGGTGGGTCCCCGGGCCCGACGACACCCAGCTCATCCCGGTGCTGCCGGCGGTGCCGCGCCGCGTCGACGAGACCGACGAGGAGGTCGAGGCCCGCGAGGGCCGGCCGGGCGCCAGCGGCGGCATCCTGCGCGCCGCCGGCACGATGGCCGTGGCCACGCTCGTCTCCCGCATCACCGGACTGCTGCGGACCATGGTGCTCACCGCGGCGCTGGGCGTCGGCCTGGTCGGCGACGCCTACAACACGTCCAACACGCTGCCCAACATCGTCTACGAGCTGCTGCTGGGCGGGGTGCTCACCTCGGTCGTCGTCCCGCTGCTCGTGCGGGCCCAGGAGCGGGACGACGACGACGGGACCGCCTACGCCCAGCGGCTGGCCACCGTCGCGACCGCCGGGCTGGTCCTGGTCACCGGACTCGCGATCCTGGCCGCGCCCCTGCTGACCGCGCTGTACGGCCTCGACGAGGACCCCGACCAGTACCGGCTGGCGACCTGGCTGGCCCGCATCCTGCTCGTGGAGATCGTCTTCTACGGCCTCGGCGCCCTGGCGCAGGCGATCCTCAACTCCCGCGGGGTGTTCGGCCCGCCGGCCTGGGCGCCGGTGCTCAACAACGTCGTCGTCATCGCCACCGGGCTGCTGTTCCTCGCCGCCACCGGCCCCGGTCAGCTCACGCCGGTGACCATCACTGACGGCCAGGTGTGGCTCCTCGGTGCCGGCACCACGCTGGGCATCGCCGTCCAGGCCTTGGTGCTGCTGCCGCTGCTGCGCCGGGCCGGCGTCCCGCTGCGTCCCCGCTGGGGGCTCCGCGACACCGGGCTGGGCGAGGCGGCCAGGCTCGGCCTCTGGGTGATCGGCTACGTGGCGGCCAGCCAGGTCGGCGTCGTGGTGGCCACCCGCATCGCCAACGCCGCCGGGCGCGCCGGCGGGCTCGGCTCGATCGGGTTCGCCAACGCCAGCCTGCTGTTCCAGATGCCCTACGGGATCATCGGTGTCGCGCTGCTGACCGCGCTGGTCCCGCGCCTGAGCCGGGCCGCCGCGCGCGCCGACGTCCCCGGTGTGGTGCGCGACCTCTCCCTCGGCACGCGGCTGTCGGCCCTCGGCCTGCTGCCGCTCAGCGCCGCGCTGACCGTGCTCGGCCCCACGCTGGCTGTCGTCGTCTTCGCCCGCGGCAACACCGGCGCCGACGATGCCCGCGCCATCGGCCTCGCGCTCGCCGTGGGCGCGTTCGGGCTGCTCCCGATGGCGGTGACCCTGCTGCAGCTGCGGGTCTTCTACGCCATGAAGGACTCGCGCACCCCCACGCTGATCCAGGTGGGGATGGTCACCGTCCGCGTGTCGCTGCTGCTGCTCGTGCCGGTCGTCGTCCCGCCCGAGCGGGTGGTGGCCGGGCTGATGCTGGTCACCAGCGTCACGTACGTGGCCGGCTGGCTGATCGGGCACGCCGTGCTGCACCGCCGGCTCGGGACGCTGGAGAACCGCGCCACGCTGGTCCCCGTGCTGCGCGTCACCCTGGTCGCGGTCGTCGCCGGCCTGCTGGGCTGGCTGGCGGTGTCCCTGGCCGACGGCGCACTGGGACCGTCGGTGGCAGGCTCGCTCGGCACCGTGCTGCTCGGTACCGTGGTCATCGGCGTCGCGACCCTGATCGGGTTCGTGCTCGCCCGCGTCCCCGAGGTCCAGGAGCCCCTGGCCGCCGTCCGGGCCCGGCTGGGGCGCAGGTGAGCGGCGTGGCGCCGCCGCCGGGGCAACCCAGCCGCCGGCACGGAGGGGACAGGGGGCCGGACGCACCGATGACGTCCACAGCCATCGGTCTCCCCGACCGGTACCGCCCGCTCGACGAGGTCGGCCCCACCGAGACCACCGCCACCGGCGTCATCCACTGCTGGCGGGCCAAGGACCGGATCCTCAACCGCGACGTCGCCATCCGGGTGCACACCCCCGGCGGCCCGGCCGCCCGCGAGTGGATCACCCGCGCGCTCACCGCCGGCGGGCTGGCCACACCCGCCCTGGCCATGGTCTACGACGCCGCCGAGGGCAGCGAGGGGGCGGCACCCGGCGGCGCGGCCTACGTCGTCAACGAGTGGATCGAGGGCCGCACCCTCGCCGAGCGGCTGGCCGAGGGTCCGATGCCCGAGCGCGAGGCGCGCACCGTGCTGCGCCGGCTCGCCGAGGGCGTCGCCGCGGCCCACCGGGTGGGACTCGCCGTCGGCGGGCTCACCCCGGAGACCGTCGTCCTGCGGCCCAACGGCCTGGTCGGGCTGCGGTCCGTGCCGGCCGCCAGCGGCAGCGTCCAGGGCGACGTCGCCGCCCTCGGCGAGCTGCTCGAGTACTGCCTCACCGGCCGGCGCCCCGGCACCGCACCGGCCGGGCGGACGGCGGGGATGCCCCCGGACCTCGCCGCGCTGGTGCGCCGCGCCCGGTCCACCGAGCCCGGCGCCGGCCTGTCGAGCGTCGCCGCGATGGCCGCCCTGCTGGCCGAGCGCCCGCGCACCGGGCACACCGCCGACCCGCAGCGCGCCCCGGACGAGTCCGACAGCGGGTGGCTGCGCCGGTTGCGCGAGCGCCGCGAGGAGGAGCGCTCGGCCGGCGCCCGGGACGACGTCGCGGTCGACCCCGCGCCGACCCGCGACGCCTCCGGCACCGCCTCCCCGCCGCTGGACGCCCGCGGCCTGCCGCCGGTCCCCGCCCGCCGGCACGAGGACGACGAGGACGACCTGCTGCCGCTGTCGGCCGACCGGGACGACGACCGCGACGGCGCGGTCCACGCCCGCGACCACGCCCCCGCGCAGGAGCGACGGCGGCGGCTGCTCGTCGTCGGGCTGCCGCTGGCCGCGCTGGCCGTCGTGATCGCGCTCGCGGTCTACCTGGGCAACGTGATCTCGCCCGACGACGTCACCGGCGACCAGTCACCCGTCCCCAGCACGCCGTCGTCCAGCGCGCCGCCCGCGGGGGGGACGGCCGAGCCCGACGACACCCCCGCGCTGACCATCTCCGGCGCGAGCGTGTACGACCCGTTCGGCGACGGGGACCCGGACAACCCCGACGACGTGCCGCTGTCCTTCGACGGCGACCCGTCCACCGCCTGGTCGACGGTGACCTACCGGGGGTCGGCGGCGTTCGGCAACCTCAAGGACGGCATCGGCGTCCTCTACGACCTCGGCTCCGAGCAGGCCCTGACCGGCCTCGGCGTCACCGGCACCGCCGGCGCGACCGTCGAGGTCCGGGTCGGCGACGAGGCCGAGGGCGACCTCGACTCCTACGAGGTGGTCGCCGACGGCGAGCTCGGCGACGCGGCCGACCTCTCCTTCGACGAGCCGGTCACCACCCGCTACGTGCTGCTGTGGCTGACCGGGCTGGCGCCGTCGGACGGCGGCTTCTCCGCCGAGGTCGCCGAGGTCACCCTCACGCCGGCGGGCTGAAGTAGGGACCACCCTTCTCCCCACGCCTCGGAGAAGGACCCGTTCTCCGCACCCCTCGCAAGCTCGGGGCGGTGCTCTGAACGGGGCCGGCGGTGGCGGCTGACACCCCCTGCGGGGCCGTGGACCTGGGAATGCAGCCCCTACGATCTCCGTTGTGCCGCGCGTGACGACGAACCACCCGACCCCCGGCCCCGCCGTGACGGCGGAGCACGTGGAGCCCGCGATCCCGCCCGCCGAGCAGGACGGCGTCCGTGACCTGATCATCATCGGGTCGGGTCCGGCCGGGTACACCGCCGCCATCTACGCCGCCCGCGCGAACCTGCACCCCCTGGTGTTCGAGGGCTCGCAGTTCGGCGGCGCGCTGATGACCACCACCGAGGTCGAGAACTTCCCCGGCTTCGCCGAGGGTGTCCAGGGCCCGCAGCTCATGGACGACATGCGCACCCAGGCCGAGCGCTTCGGCGCCGAGCTGGTCGCCCGCGACGTCACCGAGGTCGACCTCACCGCCGAGCCGAAGATCGTCACGGTCGGCGACGAGGTGCACCGCGCCCACGCGGTCATCGTCGCCACCGGCTCGAAGTACCGGTACCTCGGCCTGGACAACGAGGCCCGGTTGCTCGGCCGCGGCGTCTCGGCCTGTGCCACCTGTGACGGCTTCTTCTTCCGCGACCAGGACATCGTCGTGGTCGGCGGGGGCGACTCGGCGATGGAGGAGGCGACGTTCCTCACCCGGTTCGCCAAGACCGTGACCGTCGTCCACCGGCGGGAGGAGCTGCGCGCCTCCAAGATCATGCAGCAGCGCGCACAGGAGAACGAGAAGATCCGCTGGGCGCTGGGCAAGCAGGTCACCGACGTGCTCGGCGACCAGACCGTCTCGGGTGTCCGGCTGACCGACGTCGGCACCGGCGCGACCGAGGAGCTGCCGGTCTCCGGGGTGTTCGTCGCGATCGGCCACGACCCCCGCAGCGAGCTCTTCGCCGGCCAGCTCAAGCTCGACGACGAGGGGTACGTCCAGGTCGAGCACCCCAGCACGCGGACCAACATCGAGGGCGTCTTCGCCTGCGGCGACGTCGTCGACCACATCTACCGCCAGGCCATCACCTCGGCCGGCACCGGCGCCGCGGCGGCGATCGACGCCGAGCGCTGGCTGGCCGCCGCCTTCGGCGAGCGCTGAGAGGCGCCCCCCGGCCCGCGGCGGGACCCTGCAGGGGGCCGCGCCCGGTCCGGGGCATACACCGACCTCCCGTCCGGTTGGAGCCGACGGGTACCAGCAGACCGAGAGGGAGAACGACCCATGGCAGGTAACACCGTGACGGTCACCGACGCGACCTTCGCCGATGACGTCCTGGGCAGCGACAAGCCCGTCCTCGTCGACTTCTGGGCCGAGTGGTGCGGGCCGTGCAAGATGGTCGCCCCGGTCCTCGAGGAGATCGCCGCCGAGCACGCCGACAAGCTGACGATCGCCAAGCTCAACATCGATGAGAACCCGCAGATCGCGCGCGACTACCAGGTCATGTCGATCCCGACCATGACGGTGTTCCAGGGCGGCAAGCCGGTGAAGAGCATCATCGGCGCCAAGCCGAAGGGCGCGATCCTCTCCGACCTCGCGGACTACCTGTAACGGGAGGACCGCCCTCCCCCCTTCGCGGGCTCGGGGCGGGACCCTGCAGGGAGGCCGTTCCAACCGGTCACCAGGGCCTCCTCCGCCGGTGGCGGAGGAGGCCCTCGCGCGTGTGGGCCCCCGTCGGGCCGCGGCGCCGCCCGGGGACCACAATCGACCCACGATGGCAACCGACGACAGCATGCAGCCCCTGGGGCCGGGCGACCGTGGCCCCGCCGTGGCCGACGTGCACGCCGCGCTGCGCGCTCTTACCCTCCTGCCGGCGGCCGGCGCCGCAGAGGAGGCGTCGCTGGACCAGGCGGTCTACGACCCGGCCACCGAGCTCGCCGTCCGCCACTTCCAGCAGGTGCGCGGGCTGACCGTCGACGGCCGCGTCGGCGAGGAGACGTACCGCGCCCTGTCCGAGGCGCGCTGGTCGCTCGGTGACCGGCTGCTGCACCACGACCCGGTCCGCGCCATGCGCGGGGACGACGTCACCAACCTGCAGGACCGGCTGCACGAGCTCGGCTACGACGCCGGCCCGGTCGACGGCGTCTTCGGCCCCGAGACCGAGGTCGGGCTGCGGGCCTTCCAGCGTGACTACGGGCTGACCTCGGACGGCACCTGCGGGCCGGCCACCCTCCGGGCGCTGCGCCAGCTCGGCCGCAAGGTCACCGGCGGGCGGCCGCAGCTGCTGCGGCAGAGCGCCAGCTTCGTGGAGAGCGGCCCGCACCTCATCCGACGGCGGATCGTCGTCGACCCCGGCCACGGCGGCACCGACACCGGCAACACCGTCGGGGAGACCACCGAGGCCGACCTGGTGCTCGACCTCGCCTCGCGCATCGAGGGCCGGCTCGCCGCGGCCGGCGCCACCGTCTACCTGACCCGCGGCCGCGACCAGGACCCCTCGCCGGCGGAGCGGACGGCGTTCGCCAACGACGCCCGCGCCGACCTGTTCCTCTCGCTGCACACCGACGCCCACAGCTCCGAGCACGCCCGCGGGGTGGCCAGCTACTACTACGGCACCGGCTCGGGCGCCTCGTCCACCGTGGGCGAGCAGTTCGCCAACCTGGTGCGCCGGGAGGTCGTCGCGCGCACCGGCATGCTGGACCTCGGCTCGCACCCGAAGACCTGGGACCTGCTGCGGATGAGCCGGATGCCCGCCGTCCGGCTCGACGTCGGCTACCTGTCCCACCCGGTCGACCGGCTGCTGCTGCTCGACGCGCGGCTGCGCAGCACGGTCGCCAGCGCCGTCCTGGCCGCCGTCCAGCGGCTGTTCCTGCCCGCCGAGGCCGACCCGCCGACCGGCACCTTCATCCTGCCTGCGAAGCGCTGAGGGGTTCGTGGCCGGCGAGATCGGCGATCTCGCACGGTCCAGGCCCTCCAGACGTGTGGGATCGGCGATCTCGCCGGGGTGGCGCGCCGGGTGGAACGGGCGGGAGGGGACCAGTCCGTCCCCTCGCCGTGTCCCCGGCGGGCCGCCCGGTGTGGCTCCCTACACTCGGAGCGTGGCCGATCTCCAGCCCGGAACACCCCCGGGCCCCGGTGTGCACCACCCTGCTCCGCGACACCCGCGGCTGGACCCGTTGGCGGACCGGTACGCAGCACGCACCCACGGCATGAAGACCTCGGAGATCCGTGCGCTGTTCTCCGTCGTCAGCCGCCCCGAGGTCGTCTCGCTGGCCGGCGGCATGCCCGCGGTGACCGCCCTGCCGTTGGACGCGGTCGGCTCGATGATCGGCGAGCTGGTGTCCGGGATGGGCGCCCAGACGCTGCAGTACGGCTCCGGCCAGGGCGACCCGCGGCTGCGCGAGCGGATCTGCGACGTCATGGCCCTCGAGGGCATCACCGACGCCTCGCCCAGCGAGGTCGTCGTCACCGTCGGCTCCCAGCAGGGGCTGGACCTGGTGACCCGCGTCTTCTGCGACCCCGGCGACGTCGTCCTCGCCGAGGGCCCGTCCTACGTCGGCGCGCTCGGGGTCTTCCAGGCCGCCGAGGCGCGCGTCCGGCACGTGCCCATGGACGACGACGGGCTGATCCCCGAGGCCCTGGAGCAGACGCTGCTCGAGTGCCGGGCCGACGGCGACCGGGTGAAGTTCCTCTACACCGTGCCGAACTACCACAACCCGGCCGGCGTCACCCTGTCCGAGCCGCGGCGGCAGGCGGTCATGGAGATCGCCGAGCGCTACGACCTGCTGGTCATCGAGGACAACCCCTACGGCCTGCTCGGCTTCGACCGGGAGCCGATGCGCGCGCTGCGGGCCCGCGACGACCGGCGGGTCATCTACCTCGGCTCGTTCTCCAAGACGTTCTCGCCGGGCCTGCGGGTGGGCTGGGTGCTCGCGCCGCTCGCCGTCCGCGAGAAGCTGGTGCTGGCCACCGAGGCGCAGGTGCTCTGCCCGCCCTCGCTGACCCAGTACGCCGTCGCCCGCTACCTCGACACCCAGCCGTGGCGGGAGCAGGTCAAGCACTTCGTCGAGCTCTACCGGGAGCGGCGCGACGCCACCCTGGAGTCGCTCGAGGCGCTGATGCCGGCGGGCACCACGTGGACCCGGCCCGACGGCGGCTTCTACGTCTGGCTGAAGCTGCCGCACGGGCTCGACGCCAAGCAGATGCAGCCGCGCGCGGTGAACGCGCACGTGGCCTACGTCCCCGGCATCGGCTTCTACGCCGACGGGTCGGGCTCGGAGTTCATGCGGCTGTCCTACTGCTACCCCGAGCCGGACCAGATCCGCGAGGGGGTGCGCCGGCTGGCCCGGGTCATCGAGGCCGAGCTGGACCTGCACTCGACCTTCGACGCCGTGGACACCGGCACCTTCCGGGCCGTTCCCGGTCCGCACGGCGGAGCGGCGCCGGGTGCCGGCACCATCGTCGGCCCGGCCAACAGCGACCGATACGAGGACCGCGCATGAGCGAGCCGACCGCCGTCCCCGCTGCGGAGCCCGGGGCGGTCGCGCACCCGCTGCGCGCCGTCGTCCTCGCCGGCGGCCTGAACGTCGAGCGGGAGGTCAGCCTCTCCTCGGGCACCCAGGTGGCCGAGGAGCTCGCCCGCGCCGGCGTGGAGGCCGAGCTGCGCGACGCCGACGCCGAGCTGCTGCCCGGCCTCGCCGCCGCCCCGGCGGACGCCGTGTTCATCGCGTTGCACGGCGCCACGGGTGAGGACGGCGCGCTGCGGGCGGTGCTCGACCTGGCCGGCGTCCCCTACGTCGGGTCCCCGGCCGCGGCCTGCCGGCTGGCCTGGGACAAGCCGGCAGCGAAGTCCGTCGTGCGCTCCGCCGGGGTGGCCACGCCGGACTGGGTGGCCCTGCCGCACAGCACCTTCCGGGAGCTGGGCGCCGGTGCGGTGCTGGACCTCATCGTCGCCCGGCTGGACCTGCCGCTGATGGTCAAGCCGGCCTCGGGCGGGTCGGCCCTGGGCGTGCAGAAGGTCGGCCGGGTCGAGGACCTGCCCGCCGCCATGGTCAGCTGCTTTGCCTACGGCGACACCGTGATGGTGGAGCGCTACGTCGACGGGGTGGAGCTGGCGCTCGCGGTGGTCGACCTCGGCGACGGCCCGGAGGCGCTGCCGGCCGTCGAGATCGCCCCGGAATCCGGCGTCTTCGACTACACCGCGCGCTACACCCCCGGCCTGACCGAGTACCACGCGCCGGCCCGGGTGTCGACGGAGGTGGCCACCCGCGCCGCCGAGATGGCCGTCCGCGTGCACCAGGTGCTCGGCCTGGCCGATCTCTCCCGTACCGACGCGATCGTCACGCCGGACGGCGAGGTGCACTTCCTCGAGGTGAACGTCTCGCCCGGGCTGACCGAGACCTCGATGTTCCCGATGGCGGTCGAGGCGGCCGGGTCCTCGCTCGGCGACGTCCTCGCCCGGCTGCTGACCCGGCGGGCCACCGCCCGCTGAAGAAGGACCCCGTCCTCCTCACCGTGGAAGGACCTCGTCCTCCCCACCCTTCGCAGGCTCAGGGTGGGACCCGGGACGAGGCCTGCGGCGAGCCTCTGGACGGGGCCGCACCCGTCGCTCACCACAGCGGCCCGGTTCCGTCGGTGACGGAACCGGGCCGCTGTGTGTTGATCACTCCTCGGGACGGCGTCCGGTGATGTCCGGGGCCATCTGACCGATGATGCGCTGCAGGTCGTCGACCGAGCCGAACTCGACCACGATGCGACCCTTCGCGCGGCCGATCTGGATCCTCACCTTGGTCTCGAAGGCGTCGGAGAGCCGGCCGGCTAGGTCCTCCACGCCCGGCGCGCTGAACTTCCGCGGCCGGCGCTTGGCCGTCGGCTCCTCGGCGACGGCCAGCGCGACCGCCTCCTCGGTGGCCCGCACCGACATCCCCTCCGCGACGATCCGGGCGGCCAGCGCCTCCTGCTTCTCCGCGTCGGGCAGGCCGAGCAGCGCCCGGGCGTGGCCGGCCGAGATGACCCCGGCGGCGACGCGGGTCTGCACCTTCACCGGCAGCTTGAGCAGCCGGATCGTGTTGGTCACCTGCGAGCGGCTGCGGCCGATCCGGCTGGCCAGCTCCTCGTGCGTGGCGCCGAACTCCTCCAGCAGCTGCTGGTAGGCCGCGGCCTCCTCCAGCGGGTTGAGCTGGACCCGGTGGATGTTCTCCAGCAGCGCATCGCGCAGCAGGGCGTCGTCCGTGGTGTCCCGGATGATCGCCGGCACGAACTTCAGATCGGCGGCCCGGGCGGCGCGCAGCCGGCGCTCGCCCATGATGAGCTCGTAGCCGCCCTCGGCGCGCTCGCGGACCACGATCGGCTGCAGCAGGCCGAACTCGCGCACGGAGTACGTGAGCTCCTCCAGCGCCTCGTCGTCGAACACCTGGCGCGGCTGCTTGGGGTTCGGGACGACGTCGATCACCGCGACCTCGCGCAGCTGCGCGCCGGGGACGCCGACGGCCGCCTCCGCCTGCGCGGCCACCGTCGCTGCAGCCTGGGCCGCCGGCGGCAGCAGGTGCACCGGAGGAACGGGCGCCGCGGCCGGTGCGGCCTCCTGATCGGCCGGCTGACCTGCGCTCTCGTCTACCGCGGGCAGCGCCGGCTGCTCGTCGTCCGGCGCGCTGGTGGGGATCAGCGCCGCCAGCCCTCGGCCCAGACCGCCACGCTTGCTCATGCCTTGTTCTCCTCAGGAGACGGTAGGACGGGGACCGTTGCCGCGTCGGTGTCGGGGAACGCCGCCCCCAGAGGTGCGGCGACGGGGGTGCCGGGGGTCGGGCGCGAGGGCAGTGGGGGCAGGGAGACGCCGCGGCGGGCGAGCTCCCGCGCGGCCTCGACGTAGCTGGTGGAGCCGCGCGAGCCGGGGTCGTAGGTCACCACGGACTGCCCGTAGCCGGGGGCTTCCGAGACTCGGACGTTCCGTGGGATGACGGTGTCCAGGACGAGGCTGCCGAAGTGGTTGCGGACCTCCTCGGCGACCTGGTCGGCCAGCTTGGTCCGCCCGTCGTACATCGTGAGCAGGATGGTCCGGACGGCGATCCCCGGATTGAGGTGTCGGCGTACCAGGTCGATGTTGTTGAGCAGCTGCCCCAGGCCCTCGAGCGCGTAGTACTCGCACTGGATGGGGATGAGCACCTCGTCACCGGCCACGAGGGCGTTCAGCGTGAGCAGGCCGAGGGACGGCGGGCAGTCGATGAGGACGTAGTGCGGGCGCTGCTCCGGCGGGAGCTCCTGCAGGTAGGTCTCGATGGCCCGGCGCAGCCGGTACTCCCGGGCGACCACCGAGACGAGCTCGATCTCCGCGCCGGCCAGGTCGATCGTCGCCGGCACGCAGGACAGCAGCGGCGTGGCCGTCGTCGGGTGCACCACCTCGGTGAGCGAGCTGTCGCCGACCAGGGCGTCGTAGACCGACGGCGTCCCGACGCTGTGGTCGACGCCCAGGGCCGTGCTGGTGTTGCCCTGCGGGTCGAGGTCGACGACCAGCGTCCGCAGCCCGTACAGCGCGAGGGCGACCCCGAGGTTGACCGAGGACGTGGTCTTGCCGACGCCGCCCTTCTGGTTGGCGATGGTGATGACCCGGATGCGGCCCGGGGCGGGGAACGGCTCCTGGTCGGCCGCGTGCAGGACCTGGGTGGCCCGGAGCGCCTCCATCGCGATGGGGCTGTCGAACTCGACGGCGGAGGCCGACTGCTCGGCCGTGAGACTGCTCCGCAGCCGCTGGCCCGGGTCGGTCATCTGGAGTCCTTCCTGCCGGTCCGTTTCACGTGGAACGGACGCGGGAAGTCGTACGGGTTCCACGTGGAACGCGCGTCACCGCGTCCCTCGCGTCATCACCACCACGGTAGTGGCAGCCTCCCCCAGCCCCGCACCGACAGCCCGCGCGTGGACGTCGCGCATCCCCGCCGCCTCCAGTTCGGGCACCAGCGACGGGAGCTCCTCCAGCGCCCGGGAGCCGACGAGGGCGACCAGCTGGGAGCCGGGGCGCAGCAGCCCGCGGCACCACGCGACCAGCCGGGGGAGGGCGGCGACGGCGCGCGCCGTGACGACGTCCACCGGCCCGACCGCGGTCCGCACGGACCGCTCCTCCGCGCGGCCCCGCAGCACGCGCCACGGTGCCCCGAGCTCGGCGACGACCTCCTCGAGGAACTCCACCCGGCGCGCCATCGGCTCGAGCAGGGTGATCCGGAGGTCCGGCCGGGCCAGTGCCAGGGGGATGCCGGGCAGGCCGGCGCCGCTGCCGACGTCCACCACGCGGGCGTCCGGCGGGACGGCGTCGGCGACCGCGGCGCTGTTGAGGACGTGCCGCTCCCACAGCCGGGGCACCTCCCGCGGCCCGATCAGCCCGCGGGTGACCCCGTCGGTGGCCAGCCGGGCCACGTAGCGCTCGGCGTCGGCCAGCCCCGGCCCGAAAACCGAGCGAGCGACCTCCGGGGCCGGTGGGACGGCTGGGGCGTCCGCGTCGGGTGAGGCGGCGCCGCCGCCCGGCGGGCCGAACGGCGGCCCTGCTGGGTCCCCGGCCAGCTCGCTCCCGCCAGCCACCTCGCTGGCGCTCGGCGGCTGCGATCGCGACGCTGCTCTGTCTCCTGGTGAGCTCGCGAGCTCGCTCACCTGTCCGGCAGCACCACGACGCGGCGGTTGGGCTCCTCGCCCTCGGACTCGCTGTGCACGTCGGCGACCCCGGCGATGACGTCGTGGACGACCTTGCGCTCGAACGGGTTCATCGCCGACAGCCGCTCCGGCTGCCCGCTGCTCGCCACCCGGCGGGCGGTCTCGGCCGCCAGCGAGGTCAGGTCGGCCCGGCGCCGGGCGCGGAACCCGCTGATGTCGAGCATGAGCCGGCTGCGGACGCCGGTGGCCTGCGCGACGGCGAGCCGGGTGAGCTCCTGCAACGCCTCGAGCACGGCGCCGTCGGTGCCCACGAGGTCCGCCAGCTCGCCGCCGACGATGGCCACCGAGGCCCGGTCGCCCTCGACGTCGAGGTCGATGTCGCCGTCCACGTCGAGGATGTCGAGCAGCCGCTCCAGGTAGTCCCCGGCGACGTCCCCCTCGCGGACCAGCAGGTCGTCGGCGCCGTCGTCGTCCTCATCGCCGGCCACGTCGACGGGCTCCACGGTCGCGTCGGCGCCGTCGGCGTCCGGGTCGGGCAGGTCGGGCTGCGCCGGGACGCCGACGTCGGCGGGCACCGGGCTCAGGACCGCGCCGGAGGTGGCCTCGCTGACGGGGCCGGCCGGCTCGGTGGGGTGCTGCGGGGCGCTCATGGCGTGTCCTCCAGTCGGTGCGGGCGTCCGGGGTCGCCCCCGGTGGTCGGTCGCCGGCGCGGGCGCCCGCAGGGGCGCCGCGCGCGCCGGCTCAACGGCGCTTGCGCTTGCCGCGGTTGGCCGGCCCTTGACTGCCGCGACTGGTCCCGCTCCGCGGGCGACCGCTGGACGAGCGGGTGGCCGACGTGCCGTCGGAGCCCGCGGCCGTGGCGCCGGTCGGGGTGGGGGGGTCGTCGGCGGTGGTGTCGCCGGTCGGGTTGCCGCCGTCGACCGTCGATTCCGGGGCGGCGGTGCGGCCGCTCTTCGGGCGGACCGGCTTGGCACCGGGCCGGGGCGCGAGCGTCTTCGGGTCGACGGCCGGCTTGTCGGCGGCGGCCTTGGCCTTGGCGGCGTCCGAGCCGGGCGGCGGCATCTTGCGCAGGATGAAGAACTGCTGGCCCAGGGTCCACAGGTTGTTGGTGAACCAGTAGAGGAGGACGCCGATCGGGAAGAGGAAGCCGGAGACGAACAGGCCGATCGGCATCACGTAGAGCAGCATCTTCTGCACCATCGCGGCCTGGCCCTCGACCGGCCCGGAACGGCGCATGATCTGCTTCTGCGTGAAGAAGGTCGTGAAGCTCATGATCAGGATGAGCAGGAACGCGACGACCCGGATCTGGCCGTAGCCGCCGGTGATCCCGAGGATCGCCTCCTCCTTGGCCCCGCTCATGAAGAACGAGGAGGAGATCGGGGCCCCGAAGAACGGCGCTCGCGCGGCCTCGTCGGTGAGCTGGTCGTCCCAGCTGTAGAGGCCCTGCGCGTCGGGGGCGAGCCGCCGCAGCACGTGGAAGAGCGACAGGAAGATCGGGATCTGCGGCAGGATCGGCAGGCAGCCGGCGAGCGGGCTGACGTTCCGCTCCTTCTGCAGCTTCTGCATGGCCACGGCGAAGCCCTGCCGGTCGCTGCCGTACTGCTTGCGCAGCCGCTGGATCTCCGGCTGCAGCTCCTGCATCGCCCGCTGTGACTTGACCTGCTTGACGAACAGCGGGAAGAGGATCACCCGGACGGTGACCACGAGGAAGACGATCGACAGCGCCCAGGTCAACCCGGACAGGCCCGTCCCCGCCGCCGGGTCGTCGAAGACGAGGCTCCACAGCGAGTGCCACCGGGCCAGCACCCACGAGATGGCGGTGTACAGCCAGTCAAGCAACGGGGGACTCCTCCTGCGGGGCCCGGCGGGGTGCCGACGGGACGGGTCGAGCGGTTCCGGGCGAGGTCGTGCGGGCCGGCGGCACGAAGTCGAGGCCACCAGGGTGCCAGGGGGCGCACTTCAGCAACCGCCGCAGGGCCAGCCAGCTGCCGCGGCCGGCACCGTGGACGGCGATCGCCTCCGCGGCGTAGGCGCTGCAGGTGGGCTGGAAGCGGCAGCGTGGCGGGAAGACCGGGCTGATGGCCCGCTGGTAGAAGCCGACGGCCGCCAGCAGCGCCCGGGCAACCGGACGTCGTCCGGCGCGGGGGGCCGGCGGGTCGGCGGTCACGGGGTGCGGACCCGGAGCAGCCGGTCGAGCCCGGCGGTGAGGTCGCGACGCAGCTCCGCCGAGCTCGCGGCGGCCGCCTCCGGCCGGGCGCGGACCACCAGGTCCGCGGTGGGGGGCAGCCGGTCGAGCTGGTCGAGCACGACCGCACGCAGCCGCCGGGTCACGCGGTGACGGACGACCGAGTTCCCCACGGCGCGGCCCACCACGAGGCCGGCCCGTGGACCACCGACCGTCCCGGCGTCGTCGCGGGGGGTCGGGGTCACGGGCCGTTCGGGGAGGTAGTGGAGCACCATGGTCGGCCGTCCGGCACGCCTGCCGGACCGGACGACCGCGGTGAACTCCGGACGCCGGCGCAGGCGTGCCTGCGCGGGCAGCACCTCAGGCGGAGAGCTTCTCGCGGCCCTTGCGCCGACGGCCGGCGATGATCGCCCGACCCGCGCGGGTGCGCATCCGCAGCCGGAAGCCGTGGGTCTTGGACCGGCGGCGGTTGTTCGGCTGGAACGTGCGCTTGCTCACGAGGTACTCCCACTACACGACATCGACGGGGCGCGCCCACCGGCAGGCGGGCGCACGCGACAGGGACGGGCACACGGCGGGAGCCGGCTCCCCGTCCACGGATCTCCCGCCAGCATAGCCGAGGACACGCGGGGACCGGCGGCCCGGACGCCGACTCCTCAGGTTCCCCCTGCGGCGGACCGGACGGGCGCTGCCGCGCCGCGGACGGTCGCGACACGCCACGCGGCGCGCCGTCGGGCGCCGCCGGGCTCGTTGCCGGGCTGTGGACGGGGCTGTTAGCGTCGCCGTCGCTCCACACCGGACAACGACGTCCGGCGCAGGGGCCGCCCCGCTGGTGTCGACCGACCACCACGCACTCCGGAGATCAACGACGACTCTCTTCTGACCAGCGGCGATGCCCCAGTCCGGCGGACACGTTCGGCAGCCGGTGCGCATCCGTCGCCGATCGTGCACAGCCTGTGGACACCGGTGTGGACTCCGTGTGTCCGGATGTCCACAGTGGGGCACCGACCGGGGACGACGGACCCGACGGCGGGCGGCCGCGGCGGGGGCCGACGACACACGGGAACCTGGGAGGACGAGGGCCATGGCCGATGCCACGGTGGACCTGGCGACGGTCTGGGACCAGATCCGCGAGCGGCTGGCGACGAGCCTGTCCCCGCAGCAGAACGCGATGCTCAACCTCACCCGCCCGGTCGGGGTCTTCGAGGACACCGCGGTGCTGTCGGCGCCCAACGAGTTCACCCAGACCGTGCTCGAGTCGCGGATGCGCCGGGTGCTGGCCGAGGCGCTGTCGGAGCACCTCGGGCGGGACATCCGCGTCGCCGTCCAGGTGGAGGACAGCCCGGCCCCGCCGCCACCCGCGCCCGCGCCCGAGGTGCCGACCCGCCGTCCCTGGTCGGTGGTCGAGGCGCAGCGCGCCGAGGAGGACCGGGAGACCCGCGACCGCGCCGACGACGGGCGCAGCGCGTTCGGGGTGCGCGCCGACGTCAGGCCCGCCTGGGAGGACCCGGGTGCCGGTGCCCCCGACGCCCGGCCCGCCGAGCGCGACGCGGAGGAGTGGTCCCCCACCGACTGGAGCCCGCCGGCGCGTCGCCCCGCCCCCCGCGGCACCCGTGCGGCCGACCGCGACTGGGGCGGCACCGACCTCGACGAGGACGGCGTGGCCGTGCTGCCCTTCGACCTGGACACCGGCGACACCGCCGGGGACGCAGGGCAGCCGGCCGCACCGCCGTCCCGCGGCCGGCGCGGCGGGGTCCGCGGCGCCGGGGACGCCGTCCCGCTGTTCGGCGAACGCCGCGCTCCGGCCGGCGCCCAGGACCCGGGCCTGAACCCCAAGTACGTCTTCGACTCCTTCGTCATCGGCAACAGCAACCGGTTCGCCCACGCCGCGGCCGTCGCCGTCGCCGAGGCGCCGGCGCGCGCCTACAACCCGCTGTTCGTCTACGGCGATTCGGGGCTGGGCAAGACGCACCTGCTGCACGCCATCGGCCACTACGCGGCGCGGATGTTCCCCAACGTGCGGGTGCGCTACGTGAGCACCGAGGAGTTCACCAACGAGTTCATCAACCTGGTGCACTCCGGGCGGGCCGAGGACTTCCGCCGCCGCTACCGGGACATCGACTTCCTGCTGATCGACGACATCCAGTTCCTGGAGCGCGCCGAGCGGACGCAGGAGGAGTTCTTCCACACGTTCAACACGCTGCACAACGCCAGCAAGCAGATCGTCATCACGTCCGACCGCGCCCCGAAGAAGCTGACGACGCTCGAGGACCGGCTGCGCACGCGGTTCGAGTGGGGGCTGATCACCGACGTCCAGGCGCCGGACCTCGAGACCCGCATCGCGATCCTGCGCAAGAAGGCCTACGGCGAGCGGCTGCAGGTGCCCGACCCGGTGCTGGAGTTCATCGCCAGCAAGGTGCAGACCAACATCCGCGAGCTCGAGGGCGCGCTGATCCGGGTGACGGCGTTCGCCTCGCTGAACAAGCAGCAGGTCGACCTGCCGCTGGCCGAGCTGGTGCTCAAGGACCTGATCAGCGACGAGCAGGGCCCGCAGATCACCGCGGCGATCATCATGGCCGCCACCGCGGAGTACTTCTCCGTGACGATGGAGGAGCTGCAGGGCGCCAACCGCAGCCGCACGCTGGTCAACGCCCGCCAGATCGCCATGTACCTGTGCCGGGAGCTCACCGAGCTGTCCCTGCCGCGGATCGGGGCCTCCTTCGGCGGCAAGGACCACACCACGGTCATGCACGCCGTCAAGAAGATCACCAACCTGATGAGCGAGCGGCGGGCGACGTACACGCAGGTCACCGAGCTGACGGCCCGGATCAAGAGCCGCGCGCGCTCCTGACCCCTGTCGGCACCTCCGTCGGCCCGGCACCTCGGTACGAGCGTCAGCGCCGCGTCGAGAGCCGTCAGGTCGCTCGGGACGGCGTCCGGCTCCGGCGGCTCGTCGCCGCCGGCTGGACGGTGATCCGGCCCTCCGCCGCAGACCTGCGGTCGACGGCCGACGTCGTCAGGCGGATCGGGGGGCGCTGGGCGTCGTCCCCCGTCCGCCTGACCGAGGTCTCCCGGCGGTCCCCGCGGGAACCGCCGTCAGCGGCAGCGGCGACTCCCGGTCGTCCACCTCTGCGTCCCCACCGGGCCGCGGTGTGTCCACAAGTCTGTGGGTGGACGCGCGGTCGCCGTCCCCGCCCGGCGCGGTGAGCAGGTCACCCGTACCGGTGACCGGTATCGACTCGGAGAGGAGTTGTCCCCAGCGATGTGCACAGGTTGGGGAGATCTCTCCTCGTTCGGTCACGAGCCGTCACGACGTGCCCGGGACACCCGCGGCGCCGTCCACGCCTGGGGATCCACCTGGGGAACGCGTTGACCTGCGGCTTTCCTCGCTCTGGCGCCGTCGGGGCCGGCCGTCGCGACGCCGGGCGCCCGCGCCTGGGTACCGACTGGGGACGGAGCTGGGGCAAGCAGGGGACAGGGCGTGGAGAGACGGCGGCCGGTGTGGGCAACCGTCGAGATGTCCACGTGTCGACACGGGAGTCCGCCGATCCCCCCACAGCCGGTCAACACGTCGACTTGTGGGCTGACCTGCGCGGACGGCCTCGATCCCCAGGATCCACACCGGTGATGACGAGGATGAGGGAGATAGATCGGGGCTTCTCGAACCACACTCTGGGTGGGGACGCTGCGCTGGGAGTGACCTGATCGAGGACAGCGGTTACCTCGATGTCCCCCCTAGAGGGCACGATGAGCAGCGCACCACGAGGGACGTCGACGACAGCTGGGGTGGATCGGGTCATGAAGTTCCGGGTGGCACGTGAGGTGCTCGCCGATGCCGTCGCGTGGACGGCGCGCAGCCTGCCGCCTCGGCCGTCGGTGCCGGTGCTGGCCGGGATCCTGCTCGAGGTCGACGGCAGTCAGCTGTCGGTGTCCGGCTTCGACTACGAGGTCTCCGCGCGCGCGGAGGTCGACGTGCAGGCCTCCGAGAGCGGCCGGGTGCTGGTGCCGGGCCGGCTGCTCGCCGAGATCACCCGGGCGCTGCCGCCGCACCCGGTCGACCTCACCGCCGAGGGCCCGCGGCTGTCGATCTCCTGTGGCAACGCGCGGTTCAGCCTGCCGACGCTGCCGGTCGAGGACTACCCGTCCCTGCCGGCCATGCCGTCGTCGGCCGGCGTCGTCGACAGCGACGTCTTCGCCGAGGCCGTCGGTCAGGTGGCCGTCGCCGCCGGGCGTGACGACACCCTGCCGATGCTCACCGGCGTCCGGCTGGAGATCGAGGACGACCTGGTGACGCTGGCGGCCACCGACCGCTACCGCCTCGCCGTCCGCGAGTTCGCCTGGCGGCCGGAGACCCCGGGCCTGACCGCGGCCGTGCTGGTGCCCGCCCGCACGCTGGCGGACGCGGCGAAGACGCTGACCAGTGGGCCCGAGATCACCCTGTCGCTGTCCTCGGGCGGCTCCGGGGAGGGCATCCTGGGGCTCTCCGGCAAGGACCGGCAGACCACGACCCGGCTGCTGGACGCCGAGTTCGTCAAGTACCGGGCGATCATGCCCACCGAGTCGGCCAGCAACGCCACGCTGCCGGTCGGGCCGTTCACCGACGCCGCCAAGCGGGTCGCGCTGGTCGCCGAGCGGGGCACGCCGCTGCGCTGCGAGTTCACGCCGGGCCAGGTCACCCTGCGCGCCGGTGGCACCGACGACGAGGGTCAGGCCGAGGAGCGCTGCGACGTCGAGTTCGAGGGCGATCCGCTGACCATCGGTTTCAACCCGACGTTCCTGCTCGACGGGCTGGCCGCGGTGCACACGCCGCGGGCGCGCATGGACTTCACCAGCCCGCTGAAGCCCGCCGTCCTCTCCGGCGTGCTGGAGCCGGCGGCCGACGGCGACGAGGCGGCGTCCCGCCCGGCGGAGCGGCCGGGGAGCTACCGGTACCTGATCATGCCGGTGCGCCTGCCAGGCTGAAAGATGGACCCAGGCCCCCTCGAGCGCGGGCGCGTGCACGTCCCTCCCGAGGGGTCCCGCCGCGAGCACGCGAGCCGTGGGGCAGGGGGTCCGTCAACTGCTGAGGAGAGGACTGCGTCGTGCAGCTGGGGCTGATCGGGCTGGGCAAGATGGGTGGCAACATGGCCGAGCGGGTGCGCCGCGCCGGTCACGAGGTCGTCGGCTTCGACCACCACCCGGAGAGGCGGGACGTCGACAGCCTGCCCGCGCTGGTGGAGGCGCTGTCCGCGCCGCGGGTGGTGTGGGTGATGGTCCCGGCAGGTGAGCCCACCCGGGCCACCGTCAAGGAGCTGGCGGGGCTGCTCGAGCCGGGCGACGTGATCGTCGACGGCGGCAACTCCAAGTACACCGACGACCAGGTCCACGACGTGCTGTGCCGCGAGAAGGGCATCGGTTACCTGGACGCCGGCGTCTCCGGCGGGGTCTGGGGCCTGGAGAACGGCTACGCGCTGATGGTGGGCGGCACCCGGGAGGACGTCGCCAAGGTGCAGCCGGTCTTCGACGCGCTCAAGCCGCCGTCGCCCAAGGACGAGTCCGGGCAGGAGATGCCGGGCGCGGGCTTCGTGCACGCCGGGCCGGTCGGCGCCGGGCACTTCTCCAAGATGGTCCACAACGGCATCGAGTACGCGATGATGCAGGCCTACGGCGAGGGCTACGAGCTGCTGGCCGCCGTCGACCTCATCGAGGACGTCCCCGGCGTCGTCAAGTCCTGGACCCAGGGCACCGTCATCCGCTCCTGGCTGCTCGACCTGCTGGTGCGCGCGCTGGAGGAGGACCCGGCCCTCGAGAAGATCACCGGCTACGCGGAGGACTCCGGCGAGGGCCGGTGGACCGTCGAGCAGGCCATCGAGAACGCCGTCCCCATGCCGGCGATCGCCGCCTCGCTGTTCGCCCGGTTCTCCTCCCGGCAGGAGGACTCGCCGACGATGAAGGCCGTCGCCGCGCTGCGCCAGCAGTTCGGCGGCCACGCGGTGCACGCCGTCCGCGAGCAGGAGGCCGAGCGCCCCGCATGAACAAGGACCCCCTTGCCCCCCACCACTCGCAGGCTCGTGGCGGGGCCCTGCAAGGGGGCCGTTCCATCCGGTCACCGGGGGGCCGTTCCAGCACCTCACCGCGGGGATGCTGAGGTGTACCTGCGACACCTGCAGCTGGGCTCGTTCCGCAACTGGGACCGGGTGGACCTCGCGCTGCAGCCGGGGCCGACGGTGTTCGTCGGCCGCAACGGCGAGGGCAAGACCAACCTCGTCGAGGCGGTCGGCTACCTGGCCACGATGGGCAGCCACCGGGTCGCCGGCGACGGCCCACTGGTCCGGCAGGGCGCGTCCCAGGCGGTGGTCCGGGCGGCGCTGCGCCGCGAGGACCGCGAGCTGCTGGTCGAGATCGAGATCAACCCGGGGAAGGCCAACCGGGTGCGGGTCAACCGGGCGCCGCTGCCGCGGCCCCGCGAGCTGCTCGGGCTGGTGAAGTCCGTGCTGTTCGCACCGGAGGACCTGGTGCTCATCCGCGGCGACCCGGCCGAACGGCGGCGTTTCCTCGACGACCTGCTGGTCAGCCGCACCCCGCGGCTGGCCGGCGTGCGCAACGACTACGACCGGGTGCTCAAGCAGCGCAACGCCCTGCTCAAGACCGCCCGGATGGCCCGCGGCGACGCGCTGGCCACGCTCGACGTCTGGGACGGGCACCTCGTCGACCTCGGGGGGCAGCTGCTCGCCGCGCGGCTGCGGCTGGTCGCTGACCTGGCCCCGCACATGGCCCGCGCCTACGCGGAGGTCGCCGGCGCCGATGCCGCCGTCGCCGCGCTCGGCTACGCCAGCACGGTGCCGCTGGCCGGGGACGGGACGCCGGTCGGCGAGGGGACGGGGCTGCCGACGGCCGGGGAGCTCTCCGTCGCGCTGCGGGAACGGGTGGCGGAGCGCAGGAGCGACGAGGTCGACCGCGGCATGACGCTGGTCGGCCCGCACCGCGACGACCTGGTCATCTCGCTGGGGTCGCTGCCGGCGAAGGGGTTCGCCAGCCACGGGGAGTCCTGGTCGCTGGCCCTGGCGCTCAAGCTCGGCTGCTTCGCGCTGCTGCGGGCCGACGGCGACGAGCCGATCCTCGTGCTCGACGACGTCTTCGCCACGCTGGACGCCGACCGCCGGGCGGCCCTGGCCGCGGTGGCGCGCGGCGCGGAGCAGTCCCTGGTCACCGCGGCGGTGCTCGACGACGTCCCGGCGGAGCTGCGCGGCACGGTGGTGCAGGTCGCCGGCGGGCAGGCGGTACCGCTCGACCCGCAGGCCGCCGAGGATGGGGCCGTGCGGGAGGAGGTCCCATGAGCGAGGAGCGGCCGGCGCGGCCCAGCGACATCGCCCGCGCGGCGCTGGAGGCGGCGCGCGCGGCGTCGGCGTCCCGGCCCCGCCCCACCCGGCGGCGGATCGCCGGCCCGAAGCGCACCTGGAGCGGGCCCCGGCCGGGGGACGACGACCCGCAGCCACTGGCCCGGTTGGTGGACAACCTCGTCAGGACCCAGGACTGGACCGAGCACACGAAGGTCGGCACCGTCTTCGGCCGGTGGTCGGCACTGGTCGGTCCCGACATCGCCGCCCACTGCGCGCCGCAGACCCTCACCGAGGGCGAGCTGCTGGTGGTCGCGGAGTCCACCGCGTGGGCCACTCAGCTGCGGCTGCTGGCCCCGACGATCCTCGCCAAGCTGCACGCGTCGGTCGGCGGGGACGTCGTGACCCGGCTGCGCGTTGTCGGTCCGACGGCCCCGAGCTGGAAGAAGGGCCCCCGCTCGGTCCGCGGCCGCGGACCGCGGGACACGTACGGGTAGGAGCCGCCCGGCGCGGGGGCTCCGGGAGGACGACCCACATGGAGACGAGGCAGCGATGAGCAGCCCGCGCGACCGCGACGGCTTCGAGCAGCGCCCCGACGACGGCAGCGGCTGGCGCGAGCCCGGCCACCTCGGCGGGGCCGGCGGCTCCGGCGGGCAGCCGCCGGCCGAGCAGATCCCGGGACAGCAGCCGCCCGCCGACGGGCCGGCCGCCGACCGCCCGGCCGAGAGCGGCGGCAGTGAGAGCGGCGGCAGCACCGCCTGGCAGCCGCCGGGCTGGGACCTGCCGCCCGCCGCCCCGGAACGCCCGGCGCAGCCCCCGGCCGCCGGCCCGCAGACCGCCGGCGAGCAGCCGGTCCCCGGCGGCCTCTTCGGCAGCCGGCGGCCACGCCGGCCCAGCGAGCTCGAGCAGGTCTTCGCCTACCAGGGCGACGCCGTCGGGGCGCAGGGCTGGGCCGTCCAGCAGGGCTGGGCCATCTCCGACGGCACCGCGCCGGAGGACGCCGTCCTCGCCGAGCTGGTGCGCACGGCCCCGGTCCGCGCCACGAGGGACCACCGCCCCGCCGGCGTGATGCGCGGCCGCCACGGCACGCTCGACCTGGTCGCCTTCGACGTCCTGTACGCCTCCGGGCGGTACGCGGTGCCGGAGTATGCGGTCACCGCCGCTCCGGTGCTCGGCATCCTCCCGCCGCTGCGGCTGTCGCCGGCCCGCTTCTGGAAGCACCGCACCGGCGGGCTCGTGCAGGTCCCCAGCGGCGACCCTGCCTTCGACACCCGCTGGGTGCTGCTGGCCGCCGACGACGGCCCGGCCGCCCGCGCGCTGGTCGGCGACGCCACGGTGCGCGGCCTCCTGCTGGGGACCGACGACGGCGACGAGTTCTGGACGGCGGCGGGGGCTGATGGGGGTGGATTGGCGGGTGGCTACATCGCGGCGATCCGTCCCGACGGGCACCGTCCGCAGCTGATCGAGCACCACGCCCGCCTGCTGACCGCGATCGTCAGCGCCCTGGCCCCCGCCCTCTGAGCCGGCGTCCGGGCCGGTGAGCACCACCCCCACAGCGGCCGCTCCTCCCGCGACGCTGCGCGAGCTGCTGCCGCTGCTGCGGCCGCACCGGCGCCCGCTGGCCGCAGCCGCTGTCCTCTCGCTGGTCGCCGCGGCCGGTGCCCTGGCCCAGCCGGTGCTGGTCGCCCGGGTGATCGAGGCCGTCGGCGCCGGCCGGGAGCTGCTGCCCGCGGTCGGCCTGCTCGTCGTCGTCCTGGTGGCCTCCTCGGCGCTCGGGGCGGTGCAGGGGTACCTGCTGCAGCGGACCGCCGAGGGCGTGGTGCTCTCCACCCGGCGCACGCTGGCCGACCGGCTGCTCCGGCTGCCGGTCGCCGAGTACGACCGGCGGCGCACCGGGGACCTGATGTCGCGGGTCGGTGCGGACACCACGCTGCTCCGGGCCACCGTGACCTCCGGGGTCGTCGAGGTGGCCGGGTCCGCGGTCGTGGCGGTGGGCGCGGTCGTGGCGATGGCGCTGGTCGACGGGTGGCTGCTCCTGGTCACCGTCGCGTCGGTCGCCGTCGGGCTCGCGGTCGTCGTCTCGGTGGCCCGCGGCGTGCAGCGGCTCTCCCGGCAGGCCCAGGACGAGGTCGGCGCGATGACCGCCGCCGTGGAGCGGGCGCTGTCGGCGGTGCGCACCATCCGGGCCAGCGGGGCGACCGCGCGCGAGGTGGACGTCGTCGCGGCCAGCGCGGGCCGGGCCTACGAGGCCGGCGTGCGGGTGGCCCGGCTGGAGGCCCTGGTCAGCCCGGCCGGCTCGATCGCCGTGCAGGGGGCGTTCCTCGCCGTCCTCGGGCTGGGCGGGTACCGGGTGGCGGCCGGCTCGATCGCCGTCGCCGACCTGGTCGCGTTCATCCTGTACCTGTTCCTGCTGGTCATGCCGCTGGGGCAGGCGATCGGGGCGTGGACCCAGCTGCAGAACGGGCTGGGCGCGCTCGCGCGGGTGCGGGAGGTGCTCGCGCTCGACCCGGAGGACGACGCGCGGCCCGAGCGGGGCGGAGCGGCCGTCGCCGTCCCCGCGTCGTCGCCGGGGGACGACGTGCCGCTGCTCGAGCTGGACGACGTCTCGTTCCGCTACCCGGACGGCCCGGAGGTGCTGCGCGGGGTGTCGCTGGCCGTGCCCGCCGGCAGCCGGGTGGCGCTGGTCGGCCCGTCGGGTGCGGGCAAGTCGACGGTGCTGGCGCTGGTCGAGGGCTTCTACCCGCTGACCGGCGGGGCGGTGCGGTGGGCCGGGACCGACGTCCGGGACCTGCCGCGGGCCGGCCTGCGCGCCCGGCTGGGCTACGTCGAGCAGGAGGCGCCGGTGCTGGCCGGGTCGGTGCGCGACAACCTGCTGCTGGCGGCGCCGCACGCGACCGACCCCGAGCTGTGGGCGGTGCTGGCCGACGTCGGGCTCACCGAGGTGGTGCAGCGCTCGCCGCGCGGGCTCGACGTCCCGGTGGGGGACGACGGCGTGCTGCTCTCCGGCGGGGAGCGGCAGCGGCTGGCGATCGCGCGGTCGCTGCTGTCGCGCCCGGCGCTGCTGCTGCTCGACGAGCCGACCGCCAGCCTCGACGCCCGCAACGAGGCGCTGCTGCGCGACACCCTGGCCGCGGCGTCCGCCGACCGGGCGCTGCTGGTGGTGGCGCACCGGCTGTCGACCGTGCTCGACAGCGACCGCATCGTCGTCCTGGACGCCGGGCGGGTGGTCGCGACCGGCACCCACGAGGAGCTGGTGGAGACCAGCCCGCTCTACCGCGAGCTCGCCGCCGCCCAACTGTTGGTCTGATTCCGCGGTGATCAGGTGAGCTGATCACCGCGGTTCCTGGCTCACCACCGGTGCTGAGCCAGGACGCGGAACGGTGAGCTCAGCTGATCATCACCGTCACGCCGCTAGGCCGCGTGGGCGCGCTGCTGCCCCGCCGCGGCGGCCGTGCCCTGCTCCGCGGCGCGGCAGATGTTGCGCACCATGCCGCCGAAGATCGGGCCGTGAAAGGGTACGAGCACCCGCCAGTACAGGTGGCCGAAGAGGCCGTTCGGCTTGAACGTCGCCTTCTGCCGCAGCCGGGTGCGCCCGTCCTCCTGTTCCACGTGGAACTCCAACCAGGCCAGCCCGGGCAGCCGCATCTCGGCGCGCAGCCGCAGCAGCCGGCCCTCCTCCAGCTCCTCGACCCGCCAGAAGTCCAGCGCGTCACCGACGTAGAGGTCCGACGGCGACCGTCGTCCCCGGCGCAGCCCCACCCCGCCGACCGCGCGGTCCAGCCAGCCACGCACCTCCCAGGCCAGCGGGAACGAGTACCAGCCGGCGTCCCCGCCGATGCCCTCGACCACCCGCCACAGCGCCTCCGGTGACGCGGAGGTCTCCCGGGTCTTCTCGTCGAGGTAGAGGGTGCCGCCGGCCCAGTCCGGGTCGGTGGGCAGCGGGTCCGACGGCGCACCGGGTGTGGACGCCGACGACCAGCGGGTGGCCACGGTCGCGTCCCGGACCCGCTGGATCGCCAGCCGTACCGCCTCGTCGAACCCGAGCAGCCCCTCCGGCGGGTCGGGGACGTACCGGGCGATGTCGTGTTCGGAGCAGACGACGGTGTTGCGCAGCGACTCCACCAGCGGCCGGGCGATGGACGCCGGCACCGGGGTGACGACGCCGACCCAGTGGCTGGAGAGCCCCGGGCTGAGCACCGGGACGGGCAGGATCCGCCGCCGGGCCAGCCCGGCCACCGCCGCGAACCGCTGCATCATGTCGAGGTAGGTCATGACGTCCGGGCCGCCGATGTCGAAGGACCGGTGCACCTCCGGCGGCAGCGTGGCGCAGCCGACCAGGTAGCGCAGCACGTCGCGGATGGCGATCGGCTGGATCCGGCTGTGCACCCAGCGCGGCGTCACCATCACCGGCAGCCGCTCGGTCAGGTAGCGCAGCATCTCGAAGGACGCCGACCCCGACCCCAGCACCACCGCGGCCCGCAGCACGGCCGTCGGGACGCCGGAGCCAAGGAGGATCTCGGCGACCTCGGCCCGCGAGCGCAGGTGCGGGGAGAGCTCCTCGCCGTCAGGCTCCAGCCCACCGAGGTACACCAGCCGGCCCACGCCGGCCTCCCGCGCCGCCCGGGCCATCACCTGCGCCGTCCGCCGGTCGGTCTCCTCGAACTGCGGACCGGCGCCCAGGGCGTGGATCAGGTAGTAGACGGCGTCGACCCCGGCGCAGGCCGCCGCGACCGCCTCCTCGTCGGCGGCGTCGGCCCGGGCGATCTCGACCCGGCGGGCCCAGGGGTGGTCGCGCAGCCGCTCCGGGGCGCGGGTCATCACCCTGACCCGGTGCCCGGCGGCCAACAGCTCGGGCACGAGCCGCCCGCCGATGTAGCCGGTGGCGCCCGTGACGAGGCAGGTCTTCGCTGGGGGGACGCTGGTGGTGCCGTCGCTCTCGGCCATGTCCCGAGTGTCGGCCGTGGACCCCGCGCGCGCTCGGGTCGCAGGACACCCGGTCGACCCGCCACCATCGGCAGGGTCCGCTCAGACCAACGGCGGTCGCGTCGACCGGCACCCGTCGAGCAGGGGGTCCCCGATGGCCGACACCACCGCTGCACCCGACCGCACGTCCGACGGCCAGCCCGCCCTGAAGCGGGTGATGGGCCCGGGCCTGCTGCTGCTGTTCATCGTCGGCGACGTCCTCGGCACCGGCATCTACGCCCTCACCGGCCAGGTCGCCGCCCAGGTCGGCGGTGTCGTGTGGCTGCCCTTCCTGGTCGCCTTCCTCGTCGCGCTGGTCACCGCGTTCAGCTACCTGGAGCTGGTCACCAAGTACCCGCAGGCGGCCGGCGCGGCGCTGTACACGCACAAGGCGTTCGGCGTCCACTTCGTGACGTTCCTGGTCGCCTTCGCGGTGATGAGCTCGGGCATCACCTCGGCGTCCACCGCCGCGCGGGCGTTCAGCGCCAACTTCGCGAGCGTGACCGGCCTCGGGCTCGGCGAGGGCATCGGCATCACGCTGATCGGCCTGGGCTTCATGACCCTGGTCGCGCTGGTCAACCTCCGCGGGGTGGGCGAGAGCGTCAAGACCAACGTCGTCCTGACCTGCGTGGAGCTGACCGGGCTGCTGATCGTCATCGGCGTCGGCGTGTGGGCGCTGGCCGGTGGGGACGGCGACTTCTCGCGGGTGACCGAGTTCGACACCGGCGAGCGCTCGGTCGTCGGCGGGGTCATCGCCGCCACCGGGCTGGCCTTCTTCGCGATGGTCGGCTTCGAGGACTCGGTGAACATGGCCGAGGAGTGCAAGGAGCCGCGGCGGATCTTCCCGAAGGTGCTGCTGGCCGGGCTGTGCCTGACCGGCCTGATCTACGTGCTGGTGTCCATCTCGGCGATCGCGCTGGTGCCGGCGGGTGACCTCAGCCAGGGGGACACCCCGCTGCTGCAGGTGGTCGAGGCCGGGGCGCCCGGGTTCCCCCTGGGGCTGTTCGGCGTCATCACGATGTTCGCCGTCGCCAACTCCGCGCTGATCAACATGCTCATGGCCAGCCGGCTGGTCTACGGGCTGAGCCGTGAGCGGGTGCTGCCGCCCCTGCTGGGCCGGGTGCACCACCGCCGCCGGACCCCGACCACGGCGATCCTCTTCACCACCGCGCTCGCGTTCGGGCTCATCACCTTCGTCGGGGCGGTGCCGGCCCTCGGCGGCACGACGGCCCTGCTGCTGCTCATGGTCTTCACCGTGGTGAACGTCGCCGTGCTCGTGCTGCGCCGGGACCGGGTCGACGCCGACCACTTCCGCACCCCGACGGTGCTGCCCGTCGTCGGCGCTCTGGCCTGCGCCTACCTCGCCACCCCGTGGGCGGGTCGGCCGGCCGAGCAGTACCGGATCGCCGGGGTCCTCCTGGCGATCGGCGTCGTCCTGTGGGGTGTGACGGTCCTCGTCAACCGGCGGACCGGCGCCGCGGTGCCCCGGTTCGACCCGGCCCACCTGACCGGCGAGGGGCCGACGGGACCGCACAACTGAACGAAGGACCCCTCCGCCCCCCACCGCTCGCAGTAGCAGGCCCCGTCCTCCTCACCGCTCGCGAGCTCGCGGTGAGCCTCTGGACGGGGCCTGCCCGGGACGGGGCCGCCAGCGTCCCGGGGACGGCGTGTCGACCCCGGGGGCAACACCGGTGGTGGCAGACGAGCTGCGAGTGGCGCAGACACGACGTGAGGGCCGGGACGACGGCATTCCTGTCGTACCACCCGGTATCCTGGAGAGCAGAAACCGCCAGCATCCGGCTGAGAGCCGTTCTGCGCCCCTGTCCACACTCGGGGCGCCAGCCACCGGGTGCGCGACAGAAGGGCCCCACGTGGTCGCTCGACCGAAGACCGACGCCCAGGCTGACGCCTACTCCGGCAGCTCCATCACCGTCCTCGAGGGTCTCGAGGCGGTGCGCAAGCGCCCCGGCATGTACATCGGCTCCACCGGTGAGCGGGGCCTGCACCACATGGTCTGGGAGGTCGTCGACAACGCCGTCGACGAGGCCCTGGCCGGCTACTGCGACACCGTGCGGGTGACGCTGCTCGCCGACGGCGGCATCCGGGTGGAGGACAACGGCCGCGGCATCCCGGTCGACATGCACCCGGTCGAGAAGCGGCCGACCGTCGAGGTCGTCATGACCGTCCTGCACGCGGGCGGCAAGTTCGACGGCAAGAGCTACGGCGTCTCCGGCGGCCTGCACGGCGTCGGCGTCACCGTCGTCAACGCGCTGTCCAGCGAGCTCGACGTGCGCGTCTGGCGCGACGGCACCGAGTGGCACCAGCACTACGCCGAGGCCAAGCCCTCCCCGCTGGAGAAGATCGGTCCGACGAAGAAGCGCGGCACGCAGATCACCTTCTGGGCCGACCCGGCGATCTTCGAGACGACCACCTACTCGTTCGACACGATCAGCCGCCGGCTGCAGGAGATGGCGTTCCTCAACGCCGGCCTGCGGATCATCCTGCGCGACGAGCGCCCCGGTCACAGCAAGGCCGAGACCGGCATGGCCGAGGAGGTGTCGCTCGCCGAGGAGGCCCCGGCCCCGCAGGACGAGGAGCCGGCCTTCGAGCCCACCGAGATCTCGTACTTCTACGAAGGCGGCCTCAAGGACTACGTCGCCCACCTCAACCGGACCAAGACCGGCATCCACCGCTCGGTCATCGGCTTCGCGGCCGAGGGCACCGGCAAGAACGACACGGCGATGTCGGTGGACATCGCGATGCAGTGGTCGGAGGCCTACTCCGAGTCGGTGCACACCTTCGCCAACATCATCAACACCCACGAGGGCGGTACCCACGAGGAGGGCTTCCGCGCGGCGCTGACCTCGATCGTCAACCGCTACGCCGAGGAGAAGAAGCTCTTCAAGGGCAAGGACGAGAAGCTCACGGGCGAGGACATCCGCGAGGGCCTCGCCGCGATCGTCTCGATCAAGCTCGGCGACCCGCAGTTCGAGGGCCAGACCAAGACCAAGCTCGGCAACACCGAGGTCAAGGGCTTCGTCCAGCGGGTCTGCAACGAGCAGCTCGGGCACTGGTTCGAGGCCAACCCGGCCGAGGCCAAGCAGATCATCACCAAGGCCAGCTCGGCCGCGCGCGCCCGCCGCGCCGCCCAGCAGGCCCGCCAGCTGGCGCGGAAGAACCCGCTGAACTCGACCGGCCTACCCGGCAAGCTGGCCGACTGCCGCTCGACCGACCCGCGCAACTCCGAGGTCTACATCGTCGAGGGCGACTCCGCCGGCGGCTCGGCCAAGTCCGGCCGCGACTCGATGTTCCAGGCGATCCTGCCCATCCGCGGCAAGATCATCAACGTCGAGAAGGCGCGCATCGACCGGGTGCTCAAGAACACCGAGGTCCAGTCGATGATCACGGCGTTCGGCACCGGCATCCACGACGAGTTCGACCTGTCGAAGCTGCGCTATCACAAGATCGTGCTGATGGCCGACGCCGACGTCGACGGGCAGCACATCCGGACCCTGCTGCTGACCCTGCTGTTCCGCTTCATGCGGCCGCTGGTCGAGGCCGGGCACGTCTACCTGGCGCAGCCGCCGCTGTACAAGATCAAGTGGGGCGGCAAGGTCGGCGACCAGTACGCCTACTCCGACCGCGAGCGGGACGCGCTGCTCAAGGCCGGCGCCGAGGCCGGCCGCAAGATCCCCAAGGACGACGGCATCCAGCGGTTCAAGGGGCTCGGCGAGATGAACGCGACCGAGCTGTGGGAGACCACCATGAACCCGGAGACGCGGATCCTGCTGCAGGTCACCCTCGAGGACGCCGCCACCGCCGACGAGCTGTTCAGCGTGCTCATGGGCGAGGACGTCGACGCCCGCCGCAGCTTCATCACCCGCAACGCCAAGGACGTCCGCTTCCTCGACGTCTGAGAGAGGACCCCGTGCCCCCCGCAGCGTCTTCTTCCCGGCCCCGTCCCGGGTCCCGCTTTGAGCTCGCGGAGGGTGGGGAGGACGGGGTCCTTCCACCTGCACGCGGGCCGGCGTCGGGTCCTGCAGGGGCCCGACCCGCGACTTCGTTCCCATCTGTGCACGACCTGGAGACCTGAACCGTGACCGAGACCCCTGCCCGCGACCGCATCGAGCCGGTCGACCTCCAGCAGGAGATGCAGCGCAGCTACATCGACTACGCGATGTCGGTCATCGTCGGCCGCGCGCTGCCCGAGGTCCGTGACGGCCTCAAGCCGGTGCACCGCCGCGTGCTGTACGCGATGTACGACCAGGGCTTCCGCCCCGACCGGAGCTACGTCAAGTGCGCCCGCGTCGTCGGCGAGGTCATGGGTAACTACCACCCGCACGGCGACTCGGCCATCTACGACGCCCTCGTGCGGCTGGCCCAGCCGTGGTCGATGCGCTACCCGCTGATCGACGGCCAGGGCAACTTCGGCTCGCCGGGCAACGACCCGGCGGCGGCCATGCGCTACACCGAGGCGCGGCTGACCCCGCTGGCCATGGAGATGCTGGCCAACATCGACGAGGACACCGTCGACTTCCAGCCCAACTACGACGGCAAGAACCAGGAGCCCCTGGTCCTGCCGGGGCGCATCCCCAACCTGCTGATCAACGGCTCGGCCGGCATCGCCGTCGGCATGGCCACCAACATGCCCCCGCACAACCTCCGCGAGGTGGCCGAGGCCGTCTTCTGGGTGCTCGACCACCCCGACGCCGAGCCGGAGGAGGCCCTGACCGCCTGCATGCAGCGGGTCAAGGGCCCCGACTTCCCGACCGCCGGCCTCATCGTCGGCCGCGAGGGCATCGAGGAGGCCTACCGCACCGGCCGCGGCTCGGTCCGCATGCGCGCGGTGGTCACCGTCGAGGAGGACGCCCGGGGCCGGGTGCAGCTGGTCGTCACCGAGCTGCCCTACCAGGTCAACCCGGACAACCTGGCCGAGGCGATCGCCGAGGCCGTCCGCGACGGCCGGCTGCAGGGCATCAGCGAGATCGCCGACGAGTCCAGCGACCGCGTCGGCCGCCGGCTGGTCATCACGCTGCGCCGGGACGCCGTCGCCAAGGTGGTGCTGAACAACCTCTACAAGCACACCCAGCTGCAGACGACGTTCGGCTGCAACATGCTCTCGATCGTCGACGGCGTCCCGCGGACGCTGCGGCTCGACGAGCTGATCCGCTTCTTCGTGCTGCACCAGATCGAGGTCATCCAGCGGCGGACCCGCTACCGGCTGCGCAAGGCCGAGGAGCGGGCGCACCTCCTGCGCGGGCTGGCCAAGGCCCTCGACCAGCTCGACGCGGTCATCGCCCTCATCCGGTCCAGCGCCTCCGCCGACGCCGCGCGCAGCGGCCTGATGGAGCTGCTCGACATCGACGAGATCCAGGCGACCGCCATCCTGGACATGCAGCTGCGCCGGCTCGCCGCCCTGGAGCGGCAGCGGATCCTCGACGAGCTCGGCGAGCTCGAGGCCCGCATCGCCGACCTGCAGGCGATCCTCGACTCGCCCGAGCGGCAGCGGCAGATCGTCCACGACGAGCTCGCCGAGATCGTGGAGAAGTACGGCGACGAGCGCCGCACGAAGTTCGTGCCGAACGACGGCGACGTCTCCATGGAGGACCTCATCGCGGAGGAGGAGGTCGTCGTCACCATCACCCGCACCGGCTACGCCAAGCGGACCAAGAGCGACCTCTACCGGTCGCAGCGCCGCGGCGGCAAGGGCGTCATGGGTGCGGCGCTGAAGCAGGACGACATCGTCGACCACTTCTTCGTGGGCTCCACCCACGACTGGATCCTCTTCTTCACCAACAAGGGCCGCGTCTACCGGGCCAAGGCGTACGAGCTGCCCGAGGCCAACCGCACGGCCCGTGGTGCGCACGTGGCCAACATCCTGGCCTTCCAGCCCGACGAGAAGATCGCCCAGGTCATGCAGATCAAGGACTACCGGGTCGCCCCGTACCTGGTCCTGGCCACGGCCAACGGGCAGGTCAAGAAGACCCGGCTGACCGACTTCGACTCCCCGCGCAGCGGCGGCGTCATCGCGATCAACCTGCGCGAGGGCGACGAGCTGGTGGGCGCCGCGCTCATCGACCCGGAGCAGGACCTGCTGCTGGTCACCCGCAAGGCGATGTCGATCCGGTTCAAGGCCGACGACGCCACACTGCGGCCGATGGGCCGGGCCACCGAGGGCGTGCGCGGCATCGCGCTGTTCTCGGACGACTCGCTGCTGTCGATGATGGTGGTCGAGGAGGGCGTCGACGTCCTCGTCGCCACCGAGCGCGGCTTCGCCAAGCGGACCGGGATCGAGAACTACCCGGCCCAGGGCCGCGGCGGCAAGGGCGTGCTCACCGCCGATCCCAAGGCGCGCAAGGGCAACCTGGTCGGGGCCCTGGCGGTCCGGCTCGGCGACGAGCTCTACGCCATCACCTCCGGCGGCGGCGTCATCCGGACCCCGGTCAACGGCGTCCGGCACAACAAGGACCGCGCCACCATGGGTGTCAAGCTCATGAACTTGCCGGAAGACGTGTCGATCGTGGCGATCGCCCGTACGACGGACAACGACGAGCCTGCCGCCTAGTCTGGGGACGATGACGGAGAGGCGGGGCGTCCGCACTCCCGGGTGTGGGCGCCCCGCTCCTCCGTCACAGCCACCAGGGATCTGACCGGCGCCCGGGTGCTCCCGGCCGCGCGCCGGGTACCCCGGGTGTGAGGCAGCGGCGAGGGCCGCTGGGGAACGGGAGACTCGCATGAGCGACCGGACGCAGGGTTCGGTGCGCACCGGGTCCCGGACCGGGGAGACCTCCCCGGCACAGGGGACGGCGACCGGTCAGCAGCCCGCGGCTGACGATCCGCCCTCGGTGGGGTCGACGCAGACCATCCCCGGCGCGAACACCGCCCGGAGCCAGGCCGTGGCCGCCGACGGGGCCCCGGCCGCGACCGGCCCGGCGTCGGGCACGCAGCCCGCCGCCTCCCCGTCCACCGGCGCGCAGCCCGCCGCGGGTGCGGTGGCGGCCTCCGCTGCGAGTGGTGGGGGTGCCGGCAAGTCCGCCCGCGGCCCGCGCCGCGCCCGGCTGCAGCTGCGGCACATCGACACGTTCTCCGCGCTGAAGATTTCGCTGGTCCTGTCGATCGCGATGTTCTTCATCTGGATGGTCGCCGTCGGCCTGCTCTACGGCATCCTCTCCGGCCTCGGTGTCTTCGAGACCCTCAACGACCTCTTCGGCCAGCTCGGTAGCGCCTCCGGTGGTGACGGCCGCAGCGAGGTCATCACCCCGGGCATCGTCTTCGGTGGCGCCGCGGTCATCGGGGCCATCAACATCGTGCTGATGACCGCCCTGTGCACCGTCGCGGCGTTCATCTACAACATGTGCTCCGACCTGGTCGGCGGCCTGGAGGTCACCCTCTCCGAGCGCGACTGACAGAGGACCCCGTCCTCGGCGAACACGCGACAGGCGTCCTCTCGCACCTGCTCAGGGGGCGCCTGACGTGTATCCGCAGCCGGCCCGCGAGGTCGACCTCGCACCACCCCCCTGCGGACGGCGTACCGGCGGCAGGTACGCTGGTCGAGGTCCACGGGCCTGTAGCTCAGGCGGTTAGAGCGCATCCCTGATAAGGATGAGGCCGGAGGTTCAAGTCCTCCCAGGCCCACCCGTGTACTGGCCCCACCGGCCCACCCCGGTCCCGGGGTCGGCCTCCGGCCCCCTCTCGAGGAGGGGGACTCCCCTCGAGGAGGTACCCCGCGTGCTCAGGAAGCTGGTCTTCGCGGCCGCCGCCGCGACCGCCCTCGCCGCCGTCCGCCGGCGCTCGGCGGGCAGGGCAGAGGCTGACCTCTGGGCCGAGGCGACCCGCGGCCCCCAGGCGGTCAGCACGCCGGCCGCTCGCTGACCCGCCGGGAGGCCCCGCCTCCCACCCCGGGGACGTAGCTCAATTGGCAGAGCACCGCCTTTGCAAGGCGGGGGTTAGGGGTTCGATTCCCCTCGTCTCCACCAGCCCAGCGAGGGTCCGACCTGCGCTCCTGCCGGTCGGTGGGTACCCGTCCCCCTTCCCCGGTCGGCCCGGTCACGGGCTGCTGACGACGCGGCGCGGTGACTGTCCGTGGCCGATGTCCGTGGTTAGGGTCGCCGCTCCGCTGTCATGACATCCCGGGGGGCCCCGACGTGAGCACGCAGCTGCCACCACCCGATGCGCCGCCGCCGGCGACCCCGCCGCCGGCGGCGCGGCCGGTACCGGTGCCCTTGCCACCGCGGGTGTGGGGGCCCGGCTACTTCCGGCGCGGCTTCGCCGTCGGGCTGGGGGCGGCCCTGGGCGCCGGCTTGGCGCTGGGCGGGGTCGCCCTGGGGCTGACCGTGGTGATGGTGCTGGCCCTGGTCGGGCTGACCGCAGGGGCCGACAACAGCTCTCCTCCCGGGCCGCCGACCGAGACCGTGTGGGGCGCAGCGGGTGCCTCGGCGCGGCTGATCGCCGTCCCGGTCACCGGTGTCATCCTGGGCGGCGAGAGCGACGGTGTCACCTTCGGCGGTGCGACCTACGGCTACGACGTCGCCGACACCATCGACGCCCTGGAGGCCGAGGACGCCGACGGGCTGATCCTGGAGCTCAACACCCCCGGGGGGACGATCTACGGCTCCCGCGCCATCGCCGACGCCGTGGAGCGCTACCAGAAGCGGACCGGCAACCAGGTGATGGCCCACGTGCAGGGCATGTCGGCCTCGGGCGGGGTGTACGCCATGGCGGGGGCCGACCAGATCGTCGCCGACCACGGCAGCCTCGTCGGCAGCATCGGCGTGGTCATGGGCCCGTTCCAGCGGTTCCGCGACGTCACCGGCATCCCGGGCTCGCTGCTGGAGCCGGGCGTGACCACCGACGGCGGTGTCACCGAGGAGTACCTCTCCCGAGGCCGCGGCAAGGACCTCGGCAACCCCTACCGCGACATGACCGAAGAGGAGCGGGCCGTCCTGGGACGCGGCCTGGACCGGGAGTACGAGGCGTTCGTCGGGTGGGTGTCCCAGACCCGGGGCATCCCGCCGCAGACGATCGTCGACGAGCTGGGTGCCTTCGTCTTCGACGGCTACACCGCCGTGGACCGGGGCCTGGTCGACCGGGTCCTCGGCCGCGAGGAGGCCTACCGGTACGCCGCCGAGATGAACGGCGTCGACCCCGAGGACACCCGCGTGGACCGGATGGTGGCGCCGGGGTTCGTCGAGTCCCTCCTCGGCGCCGAGTGGCCGGTGGGCCCCTCCGGTGTCGGCGCGGTGGCAGGCGAGCCCGGGCGCAGCGTCGTGTGCACCGGCACCCCCCTGGTGCTCGCCTACCACGGGGAGCTCGCGGCCGCCTGCACCCCGCGCTGAGGCACCCGCGCGACCAGGACCTCCGGCACTGGACGCCGCTCCCTCCCTGCGCCACCGTCGCCCCGGCCACTGGCCCACCGGCCGGGCGGGCCGGGGCCTCGCGACGGAGGAGGAGCCGTGGCGCGCAAGAGCCTGGACTGCCGGACGATCCCCGGCGAGCGCAGCTGCACCGTGCAGATCTCCGGCGAGGAGGACGAGGTCCTCGAACTGGCGGTGGCGCACGCCGTCGCCGCGCACGGGCACACCGACGGCGCCGAGCTGCGGGAGGGGCTGCGGGCCGGGCTGCGGGACGAGGAGGGGCTCCTGGCCGAGCCTGGTTCCTTCCTGCAGCTCATCGAGTTCCACGCCCGCGACCTCGACGGCTTCGGCCGCATCGTGGAGGAGTGGCGGGAGCGGATGGGGCAGGAGACCACCATCCGCTGGGGCGTGGTCGCTGCCGACCGCCACCGCGCCGACACCTACGTCGAGATAGTCGCCTTCCCCGACCACACCTCGGCGATGCGCAACTCCGACCACCCGGTGACCGCGGACTTCGCCAAGCGGATGCAGGAGGTCACCGAAGGGGAGGCGTCCTACCGCGACCTCGACGTCGTCCGCGTGTTGCGGCCCTGACGCCGGCGCCCACCGGCCCGCTCCCCGTGCTCGCGGGGCGCGGACCAGTGGGAGAGTGGACGTCGTGACTGAAGCGACTCCTGCGCGCCGCGCCGTCCTGCACACCAACCACGGCGACATCACCGTCGACCTGTTCCCCGACCACGCTCCGAAGACGGTCGCGAACTTCGCCGACCTCGCCGAGGGCCGCCGGGAGTGGACCCACCCGCAGACCCGCGCGAAGACCACCGACCGCCTCTACGACGGCACCGTCTTCCACCGGATCATCGACGGCTTCATGATCCAGGGCGGTGACCCGCTGGGTCAGGGCATCGGCGGTCCGGGCTACCAGTTCGGCGACGAGATCCACCCCGAACTGGCCTTCACCAAGCCCTACCTGCTGGCGATGGCCAACGCCGGGCCCGGCACCAACGGCTCCCAGTTCTTCATCACCGTCGCGCCGACCACCTGGCTGACCGGCAAGCACACGATCTTCGGCGAGGTGGCCGACCAGGCCGGCCGGGACGTCGTCGACCGCATCGCCAAGGTGCGGACCGGCCGCGGCGACCGCCCCGTGGAGGACGTGGTGCTGCAGTCGGTCGAGGTGCAGCGCAGCTGACCACCAGCCCGGACGACGGGGGCGCCGGCCAGCCGCAGCCGGCGCCCCCGCCACCCACCTGCTACCGGCATCCGGACCGGCCGACCCGCATCGCGTGCACCCGGTGCGGCCGGCCGATCTGTCCGGAGTGCATGACCCCGGCCTCGGTCGGCTTCCAGTGCCCGGACGACGTCCGGGCCGGCAACGCCTCCGTGCGCCGTCCCCGCCAGGCCTCGTTCCTGCAGCGGGCCGGCCGGCGCTTCGGCGCGGTCACGGTCACCCTCATCGGGCTGAACCTCGCGGTGTTCGTCGCCACCGCGGTCTCCGCCGGCCTGGCCGGGTCCGACCCGCTCGACAACCAGCTCAGCCCGCTGTTCGTGCAGCTGGCGCAGATCCCCGTGCTCGTCGAGCTGGGTGAGGACTGGCGGCTGGTCACGGCGGCGTTCCTGCACATCGGCGTGCTGCACCTGGTGCTCAACATGCTCGCGCTGCTGGTCTTCGGCTCCGAGCTGGAACGCCAGCTGGGCCGGTGGCGCTACCTCGCCGTCTACCTGGTGTCGCTGCTCGGCGGTGCGGTGGCGCTGCAGCTGTTCGGTGAGCCCGGACGTCCCGTCGCGGGGGCCTCGGCCGCCATATACGGCCTGCTCGGCGGCCTCGCCGTCACCATGATCGCCCGTCGGGAGGACCTCCGCGGCCTGTTGACCCTGCTGGCGATCAACGTGCTGATCAGCTTCCTGCCCGGCGTCTCGCTGCTGGGGCACCTGGGCGGGCTGGTGGCCGGCTTCGCCGCCACCGGGGTGGTCGTGCTCGCCCGGCGCCGCACCGAGCTGCAGGTGTTGGGCCTGATGCTGCTGACGGCGGCGCTCGTGGTGGTCGCGCTGACCGTGTCCACCCTCGTCGTCCTCGGGTAAGGACCACCCTTCCCCCGTGAAGGACCCCTTGCCCCCGCCACTCGCAGGCTCGCGCCAGGCCCCGTCCAGAGGCTCGCCGCGAGCTTGCGAGTGGTGAGGGGGACGGGTCCTTGTGCCTGCAAGGGGGCCGTCGGGGCTCGGCGCGCGGCCCTGAAGGGTGGCCGTTCCGGTCCGTCACCAGGGCCGCAGGGCGGTCAGCGCCTGGGCGACCTCGCCCGGGTCGGCGCCCAGGTCCCGGCGGCCGAGCAGCACCAGCTCACCGTCGTCGTCCGGCCCGCCGGCGGTGTCCAGCTCCAGCAGCCGGGAGCGCAGCCCCCACCGGCGGCTCTCCCGCACCTGCACCCCCAGCCGCGCCCAGGGCAGCACCGTGGCGCCGGTCAGCCGGCGGACGACGACCCCGTCGGGCCCGGCGGCCAGCCGGGGGCGGAGCAGGCGGTCGCGGACGGCCAGGGCCAGCAGCAGGACGGCGGCCGCGCCGACCAGCACCCGGCCGAGCGGGTCCAGGAGCACCGTGGCTCCGCCCAGGACAGCGCCCACGCCCGCCAGGACCGCCGACTCCCCGGTGCGCGGCGACCACTCCACGCCGTGCAGCCTCCCAGGGGGAGGACCCCCTCGCCCCCGCCACTCGCAGGCCCGCGCCAGGCCCCGTCCAGAGGCTCGCCGCAGGCCCCGTCCAGAGGCTCGTCCCGAGCCTGCGAGGGATGAGGGGGACGGGGTCCTCCTCCGGTGAGCAGGACGGGGTCCTTGTGCCTGCAGGGGGCCGGCGAGCCTCTGGACGGGGCCAGGGGACGGGTGTGTGGACGTCCTACGATCGGCCCCACGGTGGGTGGAACGCCGCCCACGTCGACGAGGAGTGGTCATGCGAGATGCCGTCATCTGCGCCGCGGTGCGCACCCCGGTGGGCAAGCGGGGCGGTGGACTGTCCGGCGTGCACGCCGTCGACCTGTCGGCCACCGTGCTCGACGCCCTGGTGGAGCGGACCGGCATCGACCCGGCCGTGGTCGAGGACGTCTTCTGGGGCTGCGTGAGCCAGGTCGGCGAGCAGACGTTCAACATCGGCCGCAACGCCGTCCTGGCCGCGGGCTGGCCGGAGTCGGTGCCCGGGACGACGATCGACCGGCAGTGCGGGTCCTCGCAGCAGGCGGTCGCCTTCGCCGCCGCCACGGTGATCAGCGGCCAGGCCGACGTCGTGGTCGCCGGCGGCGTCGAGTCGATGAGCCGGGTGCCGATGGGCTCGACGTACGCCCAGGCCATCGGGGCGGGGGCGCCGCTGGGCCCGCGCTTCCTCGAGCGCTACGACGGGGTCTTCCCCAACCAGGGCACGGGTGCGGAGATGATCGCCGAGCGCTGGGGCTTCTCCCGCACCCAGCTCGACGAGTACTCCCTCGCCTCGCACGAGAAGGCGGCCAAGGCCCAGGCCGACGGCGCCTTCGAGGAGGAGATCGTCTCCGTGACCACGCCCGACGGCACGGTGGTCGGCGCCGACGAGGGGATCCGCCCCGGCGGCACGGTGGAGAAGCTGGGGTCGCTGAAGACCCCGTTCAAGGCCGACGGCGTCATCAGCGCCGGCAACGCCAGCCAGATCTCCGACGGGTCGGCCGCCCTGCTGGTCACCACCTCGGAGAGGGCCCGCGAGCTCGGCCTGCGCCCGCTGGTGCGCATCCACACGACGGTCATGGCCGGCGACGACCCGGTCGTCATGCTGACCGCCCCCATCCCGGCCACGCACAAGGTGCTGCAGCGCTCGGGCCTGTCCGTCGACGACATCGGCGTCTTCGAGGTCAACGAGGCCTTCGCACCGGTGCCGCTGGCCTGGCGGGTGGAGACCGGGGCGGACGCCGACCGGCTCAACCCCCGGGGCGGCGCGATCGCGCTGGGCCACCCGCTGGGCGGGTCGGGCGCCCGCATCATGACCACGCTCGTCCACAGCATGCTCGCCACCGGCACCCGCTACGGCCTCCAGACGATGTGCGAGGGCGGGGGGATGGCCAACGCGACCGTCCTGGAGCTCCTGCCGCAGTAGTCCACAGTCCCCCCGGACGACGGCCCCCGGTCCCGCGTGGACCGGGGGCCGTCGCCGTCCGCGGGGACGGCGCCGGTGGAGGAGCGGATTCGCCGTGGTCAGGCCGCGTGTCGCGCTACCACAGCGCGAGCCGGACGGCGAGCGCGGGGCCGTCCGCCGGCTGCCGCCATGTCGACTCGTCCACAGCTGTGTGCACAGCTGGGGATGGACTTGCACCGCTGTAGTTACCCGGCCGCCCTTCTCGTCACATCTGTCCCACTCGTGGTGGAACCGCAGGTCAGCGGCGTGTGGTCGAACAGGCGTTCTCCACACGTCGTGGACAACCCTGGGGGTTGAGCGCTTTGTCGACCTGTGGACAGCGCCGGCCGGCTGTGCACAGCGCGGCCTGTGTACAGCACTGTGCGTATCCGGGCGGTCACAAGTGAACGGCCCCCGTCCCGGGTGGGACGGGGGCCGCGGAGGATGCTCACCGGCCCTGCTTCAGGGGCCCGCCGCGGGCCTTGGCCCGAGGCTCGCCCCGAGCTCGCGAGGGCTGAGGAGGACGGGGTCCTTCACCGGTGGGGGCAGCAGGTCCTGTCTTCAGCGCCAGCGCATCGACATGACCAGGCCGGCCACCATGAGGCCGAAGCCGATCAGGAAGTTCCCGGCGTTCAGGCCGGACATGACCGGGATCCGGTCACCCGCGACGTAGAACACGACGATCCACAGCAGCCCCAGCAGCATGAGGGTGACCATGAGCGGGGCGTACCAGCGCGGGCTGGGCTGGACGGCCCGCGCGCTCGCCGTCCCCGACTGCAGGGTGCCCTGCGGCGGCGTGTAGACCGACTTCTTGCGCACCTTGGACTTCGGCACCGATGGACTCCCTCCGGGGCCGGTCCGTCGCGACCGGCCGTGACGGTTCCCCAGCCTAAGCTGCGGGTGTGGCCACAGCCCGCACCCTGCGCCTGCGGATGACCCGTGGGGGTACCGCCTGGGCCGCCCTCGTGCCCGTGGTGGCGCTGGCCGCGGGGCTGCTGTTCGCCACCTCCAGCCAGACCGCGCAGGGCACCGACCTCCGCGGCGGGGAGGCCACCGAGCTGTCCGCCCTCATCCCCGCCCGGGAGGAGGCCGTCGCCTCGCAGGAGGAGCAGCTGGAGGCGCTGCAGGCGCAGGTGCAGGCCCTCACCGACCAGGCGGCGTCCCGCGACGGCGACGTGGCGGCCGCCCGCGACGCCGGGGACGCCGGGGCCCTCTCGGCGGGTCTGGTGGCCCTCACCGGCCTGGGTGTGCAGATTACCCTGGACGACGCCCCGCGGCGGCCCGACGGCTCGCTGCCCATGGGCGCCCGGCCCGACGACGTCGTCATCCACCAGTCCGACGTGCAGGCCGTCGTGAACGCCGTGTGGGCCGCCGGCGCGGACGCAGTGGCGATCATGGACCAGCGGCTCATCGCGACCAGCGCCGTCCGCTGCGTCGGCAACGTGCTGCTGCTGCACGGCCGCACCTGGTCCCCGCCGTTCGTGGTCACCGCCATCGGGGACGTCGACGCGATCCGCGCCCAGCTGGCCGCGTCGCCGCAGGTCCAGGTGTTCCAGCAGGCGGTCGAGGACTTCGGGCTGGGCTTCGCCGTCCAGCAGCGCGGGGAGCTCACGCTGCCGGCCTACGAGGGCCCGCCGGCCATGGAGTACGCCACAGCGGCTGCCGGTTAGGCCCCGTGCAGGGTCCCGCTGTGAGCTTGCGAGCAGTGGGGGGCACGGGGTCCTTTTGGTAGACAGGGGGCGTGAGCCGTCCCGTCCTCGTCGTCGACAACTTCGACAGCTTCGTCTACAACCTGGTCCAGTACCTGGGCCAGCTGGGCGTCGAGTGCGTCGTCCGCCGCAACGACGCCGTCACCGTCGACGAGCTGCCCGACCTCGACGTGGCCGGGGTGCTGCTCTCCCCGGGGCCGGGGACGCCGACCGACGCGGGCGTGACCGTGCCGATGGTGCGGGCCGCCGCGGAGGCGGGCACGCCGGTCCTGGGCGTCTGCCTGGGCCACCAGGCGATCGGCGAGGCGTTCGGCGCGGAGGTCGTCCGCGCGCCCGAGCTGCTGCACGGCAAGACCAGCCAGGTGGTGCACGAGGGCGCCGGCGTGCTGGCCGGGCTGCCCTCGCCGTTCACCGCCACCCGGTACCACTCGCTGGCCGTCGACCGCGACACCGTGCCCGCCGAGCTGGAGGTCACCGGGACGACGCCCTCGGGCATCGTGATGGCGCTGCGGCACCGCGAGCTGCCCATCGAGGGCGTGCAGTTCCACCCCGAGTCGGTGCTCACCGAGGGCGGCCACCGGATGCTCGCCACCTGGCTGGAGGCCTGTGGCCTGGCGCCCGACCCGGCCGTCGTCGAGGCGGCCGGCGCCGCGGCCCACCGGCTGACCACGGTCGCCACGACGGGCTGAAGAGGACCCCGTCCTCCCCACCCCTCGCACGCTCGGGGCGGGCCCCTGGACGGGGCCGGGACGATGCAGGGCCCTTCCCCCGGTGCGGGAAGGGCCCTCCTCCCCATTGCGGGGAAGGGTCCTGCCCTCGTCCTGCCGCTAGTCCTCGATGCCCGGGTCACCGCCAGGGGTGGGTGCTTCAGGCACCTGGATCACCAGCAGGATGCGGTCGTTCGCATCGGCCCGGCTCTCGGCAGGCGGGTCGGTGCCCACGATCGCGGTCGCCGATGACGGGTCGGCTTCGTTCCCGGCGGTGTCGACCACGCCGACATTCGTGAAGCCGGCCGCCCTGAGTGCGCTGACGGCCGCCGCGGCAGACGGCTGGTTCGTCACGACCGGCACGGTCGGCCGCGGGTCCTCGGCCGGGCCGCTGGAGACCTGCAGCGTGATCGGGTCGTCCGCGGAGGCCTGCTCGCCGGGGGAGGGGTCAGTCCCGATGACGGTGCCCTCGGGCTGCGGGGACTCGACCTGCTCGGGCGTGACGTTGGTGAACCCCGCGCTCCGCAGCTCCTGGGTGGCGGCGGCCTGCTGCTGGCCGGTGACGTCGGGCACCTCGGCGTCGCCGTCGGACACCTGCAGCGTCACGGTGGTGCTCGGGTCGACCGACTGGCCCTCACCGGGGCTGACGTCGACGACCTGGTCGGCGGGGGAGAGGGAGTCGATCTCCTCGGTCTGCACATCCGAGAAGCCCGCGTTCCCCAGCGTCGTCTCGGCGCGGTCGACGTCCAGCCCGACGACGGCCGGGACCTCGACCGTGTCCGGTCCGACGCCGACGGCCAGGTCGACGGCGGTCCCCTCGGCCACCTGGGTGCCGCTGGACGGGTCGGTGCCCAGCACGGTGCCCTCCTGGGACACGTCCTGGGTGACCTGCTGGGTCACCTCGCCGACGGTCAGCCCGGCGGCCTCGAGATTCTGGGTCGCCGTCGCTTGGTCCTGCCCCGCGACGTTCGGCACGCTCACCTGCGTCGCCGTGGGTTCGGCCGCGGGCTCGTCGTCGCCGGAGTTGACCAGCAGCGCCACGGCGACGACGCCGCCGATGATCAGCAGGCTGGCGATCACCGCGGCGATGACGCGGTTGCGCCGGCGCTTGCCGTCGTCCTCGTCGTCCCAGTCGCCGTCGCCGTACCCGCCGGGCGGGGCACCGATGATGGCGGTCTTCTCGGCGTCGCCCATCACCGGCGTGGCCTCGACCCGCTGGCCGGCGAGCGACCGCAGCAGGTCGTTGCGCATCTCCGCGGCCGACTGGTAGCGGTTGGCCGGGTTCTTGCTCAGCGCCTTGAGCAGGATGGCGTCGAGGTCCGCGGGGATCCCCGGGTTGACCGACGACGGCAGCCTCGGGTCCTCGCGGACGTGCTGGTAGGCCACCGAGACCGGGGAGTCGCCGGTGAACGGCGGGGCGCCCGTGACCAGCTCGTAGAGGAGGCAGCCGACCGAGTAGACGTCCGAGCGGGCGTCGACGCTCTCGCCGCGGGCCTGCTCGGGGGAGAGGTACTGGGCGGTCCCTATCACCGCGGCGGTGGAGGTCATGGTGGCCGCGGAGTCCGACACCGCGCGGGCGATGCCGAAGTCCATGACCTTGACCGTGCCCTCGGGCGTGATCATCACGTTGCCGGGCTTGACGTCGCGGTGCACGATGCCGTTGCGGTGGCTGAAGTCCAGGGCGGCGCAGATGTCGGCCGCGAAGGTCATCGCCCGCTCCGGGGAGAGCACGCCCTCCCGGCGCAGCACGTCGCGCAGGGTCTCGCCCTCGACGTACTCCATGACGATGTACGGCGTCGCGCCGCTCGACGAGCGGTCCTCACCGGTGTCGTAGACGGCGACGATCGCCGGGTGGTTCAGCGAGGCCGCGGCCTGCGCCTCTCGGCGGAAGCGGACCTGGAAGGAGGGGTCGCGGGCGAGGTCGCTGCGGAGCACCTTGACTGCCACCTCGCGGCCGAGGCGCAGGTCGCGGCCGCGGTGCACCTCGGCCATGCCGCCGCGGCCGAGCACCCCGCCGATCTCGTAGCGCTCGCCGAGCACTGGAGGCGTGGTCATCGGAGGTCCTCTCGGGCGGTGCAGTCCTGCGTCCGGGCGCGGCCCGGCCGAGCGCAGCGGACGGGCGGGCCGCCGGGCAGCGTAACCGCCGCGGCCGGCCGGACCTGGGCGGCGCGAGGGAGGACGGTCACCCGGCCGGGTCCGTGTCCAGCTGCCCCGCTGCCTGGCCCGGGTCCTCGTCCGGACCCCGGCCGGCGCCGCCACCCGCACCGTCGGGGACCGGCGCACCCGGTTGGGGCTCGGGCGCCGGCGTGCCGGGCGCTGCGTCCTCCTCGTCCTCGTCGGCGGGCCGGCTCGGCGTCGTGGCGGTGGAGGCAGACGTGCTCGGCGCAGGCGCGGGCGCGGACGAGGTCGTCGCGTTGCCACGCGAGGTGTTCGGGGCCGGGGCGGTCGTCTGCGGCGGGGCCTGGGTGGTCTGCTGGGCCGGGGGCTCGTCCGTGGTGCCGGGGTCCTCGTCCCCCGTGCCGGGCGCGAAGTCGTCGGCGGCGTAGTAGAGCGTGACGGTGGAGCCCAGCGCCACGTCCTGGGCGAACGGGTCGGTGGTGACGACGTCGCCCGCGTCCAGCGCCTGGCCCAGCTCGGCCAGCTGCGCGGCGGTGGCCTCCTCCGTCACGACCTGGAGTCCATCGTCGGTGAGGGCCTGCTCGATGTCGTCGACGGGCTCGCCGACGTAGCCGGCGCTGTCGACGAACACGGTCTCGGCGGCCGGGTCCGAGGTGGCGCGCGCCGAGGTGGTGGGGGCGGCGTCGTCGTTCGTCGCGGCGTCGTCGCCGCGGGTCAGGGCCCACACCCCGCCACCCAGCAGCGCGAGCAGCAGCAGCCCGGCGACCAGCCACACCCAGGGCCCGCGACGGCGGTCGTCGTCCGGAGGCGGTGCGGCGTACCGGCTGTCCTCGTCGTCGTCGCTGGTACGGCGCAGCGGTGGCATCGCGCCCGCCGACGTGCGCGCGCCGGTCACGGCGGCTCCGCCGGCGGAGGCGGCACCCAGCACCTGGGTGCGGGAGTCGGCGAGGTCGTCGACGACCTCGGTCTGCGCGGTGCCCGCCCCCTGCGGGTACGGCGGGGTCGTGGCGGCCCCGGCGGCGGGGGCGAGGCCGTTGCCGGAGGCCACCGACCGGACCGCGGCGGCGAAGGCGGCGCCGTCGGCGAAGCGGTCGGCCGGGTCCTTGGCGAGGGCGCGCTCGATGAGCAGCCGCACGGCCGGCGGGACGTTGGCCGGCAGCGGCGGCGGCGGGCGGTTGATGTGTGCCAGCGCGACGGCCACCTGCGACGTCCCGTCGAAGGGCCGGCCGCCGGTCAGGCACTCGTAGCCGACGACGCCGAGGGAGTACACGTCGGAGGCGGCGGTGACCTCGAAGCCCTGCGCCTGCTCGGGGGAGAGGTACTGGGCGGTGCCCACGACCATGCCGGTGCGGGTCAGCGGTGTGGCGTCGCGGGCGCGCGCGATGCCGAAGTCGGTCAGCTTCACCACGCCGTCGGGGCGCACGATGAGGTTGCCCGGCTTGATGTCGCGGTGGACGACGCCGGCGTGGTGGGCCGCCGAGAGCCCGTCGGCCGCCTGGCCGAGCACGTGCAGCGTCCAGTCGACCGGGAGCTTGCCCTCCTCGTGGAGGATCGTGACCAGCGGCTTGCCCTCGACCAGCTCCATGACGAGGAAGGCCAGCTGGCTGCCGCGCTCGTCTAGGGTCTCGCCGTAGTCGTAGACCGACGCGATGTTGGGGTGGGAGAGCGCCGCCGTGTGCCGCGCCTCGTTGCGGAAGCGGGCCACGAAGCTCGGGTCGCCGGTGAACTCGCTGCGGAGCACCTTGGCGGCGACCTCGCGGTCGAGGACGCGGTCCCGCGCCCGCCACACCTCGCCCATACCGCCGGTGGCGATGGGTGCGGTGATCTCGTAGCGGCCGGCGAGGATCGTCCCGGTCGACAGTGTCATCAGCCGCCCTGCCCGTCGAGGTAGGCCTGCATGACGTCCCGGGCGATGGGGGCGGAGACGTCGCCGCCCGTGCCGCCGCCGTTGGCCACGAAGACCGCCACGGCGATCTGCGGGTCGTCGGCGGGGGCGAACCCGATGAACCAGTTGTGATCGGGCCCGGCGTTCTCCGCCGTCCCCGTCTTGCCGGCGACCGTGACGCCGGGGATCCGGGCCCGGCGACCGCTGCCGTTCTCCACGACGCTGGTCATCATCTCGGTCAGCTGGTCGGCGACCTCGGCCGAGACCGGCTCGCTGAGCTCCTCGGGGTCGGTCTGGTCGATGACCGACAGGTCGGGCGCGCGCACCTGGTCGACGAGGTAGGGGCTCATCAGCGTCCCGTCGTTGGCCACCGCGGAGGCGATCATCGCCGCCTGCAGCGGGGTGAGCTGCACGTCCTGCTGGCCGATCGAGCTGACCCCGAGCTGGGCGTCGTTCTCGATCTCGCCGAGGGTGCTGTCCGCGACGGTCAGCGGGATGTCGAAGCCCTCGCCGTCGATGCCGAACGCCTCGGCCATCTGCCGCACGCGGTCCTCGCCGAGGTCGATGCCCAGCTGGGCGAAGGCGGTGTTGCAGGAGACGGTCAGGGCGTCCAGCAGGCTCTGCCGGCCGCTCGGGTCGCACGCCGAGCCGCCGAAGTTCTCCAGCGGCGTCGAGGTGCCCGGCAGGACCAGCTCCTGAGGGGCCGGGATGACGGTGTCGGACGTGTACTGGCCGTCGGCCAGCGCAGCGGCCGACACGACCACCTTGAAGATCGAGCCGGGTGAGTAGCGCGCGTCGATCGCCCGGTTCAGCCGCGGGTCGATCTCCAGCGCCTCGAGCCCTTCGGCGTACTCGCGGATCGCGGCCGGTTCGTGGCTGGAGAGCTGGTTCGGGTCGTACGTCGGGGTGCTCGCCAGGCCGAGCACCGCCCCGGTCGAGGGGTCCAGGGCGACGACCGCGCCGGTGACCCCCTCGAGCCCGGCCATCGCCGTCTCCTGCACCGCGGTGTCCAGGGTCAGGACGACGTCGCCGCCGGAGGGGTCCCGCCCGGTGAACAGGTCGGCCAGCCGCCGGGTGAACAGCCGGGCGTCGTCGCCGGAGAGCACGTCGTCGGCGGCCCGCTCCAACTGCCAGTTGCCGTACACCAGGGAGTAGTAGCCGGTGACCGGGGCGTACACCGGGCCGTTCGCGTACTGCCGGAGGTAGGTCAGCTGGTCGTCGGTCGGGACCGAGTTGGCGACCTCGGTACCGCCGACGACCATCGAGCCCCGCTCGCTGTCGTACTCCTCGACGAGCACGCGGGTGTTGCGGCCGTCGGAGCGCAGCTCGTCGGAGCGGACGACCTGGATGACGTTGACGTTGACGATCAGCAGCGTGAAGAGCACGAGCACGCTGATCGCGACACGGCGCAGCGGGGCGTTCACGTCTGCACCACCTCGGTCGGGGCGTCACCGAGCGCGGGTTTGGGCGGGCCGGTGGGGGCGGCCGGGCGGCGGGCGGCGTCGCTGATCCGCACCAGGAGGGCGACCAGCACGAAGTTGGCCACCAGCGACGAGCCGCCGTAGGCGAGGAACGGCGTGGTCAGGCCGGTCAGCGGCAGCAGGCCGGTGACCCCGCCGAGGACGACGAAGACCTGCCAGGCGATCGCGAAGGCCAGGCCCGCGGCCAGCAGCTTGCCGAACGCGTCCCGGCAGATCAGCGAGGTGCGCAGCCCGCGCTCGACGAGCACCAGGTAGACGATGATCACCGCGACCAGGCCGAACAGGCCCAGCTCCTCACCGACCGCGGCGGCGATGAAGTCGCTCTTAGCGACCGGGACCTGGTCGGGGCGGCCGCCGCCCAGCCCGGCGCCGAACAGCCCGCCGGTGCCCAGGCCGAACAGCGCCTGCGCCACCTGGAAGCCGGAGCCGTCGTAGTACGCGAAGGGGTCCAACCAGGAGTCCACGCGCTGCTGCACGTGGCCGAAGATCTGGTACGCGACGAGCGCGCCAGCGGCGAACAGGCCCAGGCCGATGAGCAGCCAGCTGGCCCGCTCGGTGGCCACGTAGAGCATCACTACGAAGATGCCGAACAGCAGCAGCGAGCTGCCCAGGTCGCGCTCGAAGACGAGCACCAGGATCGACAGCATCCAGGCGACCAGCACCGGGCCGAGGTCGCGTCCCCGCGGCAGTTCCAGGCCCATCACCCGGCGGCTGGCCAGCGCCAGGACGTCCCGCTTGTCGACCAGGTAGGCGGCGAAGAACACGGTCAGGCAGATCTTGGCGAACTCGCCCGGCTGGATGCTGAAGCCGGCCACCCGGATCCAG
>NZ_FNOT01000047.1 GCF_900107105.1 Geodermatophilus africanus | reverse complement strand
TGGGCCTGTAAAGAATCAACTTGTCGGCGTGTCAATGTCGTCGGCGCTCGGGGTCGGCAGCGAGGCGAGGAGCTCGGCCGCGGTGGTGAATCGGGTGGCGGCCGGTGTGGCGGCGTAGCCGGTCTGGTCCAGGAGCGGGCCGACTTCGCGCAGCGCGCCTCCGATGGTGCGGCGGCTGACTTCGAACAGCTCGGCGAGGGTGTCGTGGGTTCCCAGGCCGCGCCGGTGGAGCACGGTGGCCAGCACCCGCTCGGCGTCGGTGATCTTCTGCATGAAGACGCCGCCGCGGGCGCCGGGCAGCCGTTCGCCGCCGCGGAGTCGATGCCGATGCCGCTCGGCGCGGGCGGCCAGCACGGGCACGATCCGCTCGGTCAGGGCGGCGAGGTCGGCGCGCGTCATGCCGGTCAGCGCCGGATCGGCGAGCCGTTCGGCCAGCCGCGGGCGCATCGGCTCCTCTCCGCTGCTTGATGCGAAGGCCATCAGCGCCTCGGCGGTGGCAAAGCGCAGCGTGCTCGCGGTGATCGTGCGGCCGTGCTCGGCCAGCAGTGCGCGGGTGTCGGCGATGGCCTGGCCGATGGAGTTGGCGTTGACTCCGAGCAGGTCGGAGAGCACGTTCATCGAGCACAGCCGGCGCTGGTAGACGACGGTGACCAGCACCCGGTCGGCGTCGGTGAGCAGCCCGGTGCTGCCCGCGCCGGCCGCGCGGCGCCGTGGCCCGCCGCGCTGCTCGAAGCGGCGTTGGGCGGCCTGGGCGGCCTGAGCCGGGGCGAGCAGTGCGGCGAGCTCGGCCAGGTCGTCGGGGGCCATGCCGGTCAAGCGTTCATTGGCGAGGAGCGCCAGGTTCGCCGCTCGCGCCCGGGCCCGCTCGTCGGCCCGCAGGACGACCTCGCCGGCTCCGGTGGGGGCGATGGTGTAGTTCCAGGCGCCGTGGCGGGCGTGGGCGGTGATCGGCAGCCGGCGCAGCTGGTCGGCGGGAACGGCGACGCCGAGCGGATAGCTGCCGGTGTCCAGCTCGGCGGCGACCCGCAGCCCGGTGCGGGTGCGGGTCGAGGCGATCGTGGCGATCACGACCTGGTGGCTGGTCAGCGGCCGGCCGCGCCAGTTCATGGTGATCTGCGAGAACAGCCGGTGCTCGATCTTGTTCCACTTCGAGGTGCCCGGCGGGAAGTGGCAGACCGTGATCGTCAGGCCGGTATCGGCGGCCAGCGCCGCCAGCTCGGCCTTCCACATCCGGTAGCGGTAGCTGTTCGAGCCCCCCGCGTCCGCGGTGATCAGCAGCTTGGTCGCGTCCGGATGGTCGACCGCGCCGCGGGCGGCCCACCAGCGGCGGATGGAGGCCACGGCGAACGCCGAGGTGTCGTGGTCGACCCCGACGTTGACCCAGCCGGCATCGGTGCCCAGGTCGTAGACGCCGTAGGGAATGGCCAGCGGCACGTCCGGACCCGCGGTAAAGAAGCTGTGGTCCTCCACCGGGATCGGGTCGCCCCTCGGTCGCCATTCCCGGCCGGCGGCGGGCAGTTGCCCGAGTTGCTCCTTCTTCTTCGCATCCACGCTGATCGCCGGCTCGCCTTCGGCCTGATGGGCCTTGACCTGCTCGTTGATGTAGGCGAATTGCGCATCGCGGTCGGGATGCTGCTTGCCCTCCAGCGTCTTGGCCGTGCCCTGCAGACTGAACCCGGCCGCCCGCAGTAGCCGGCCCACCGTCGGGGCGGAGACCGGATGGCCCTGCGCGGTCAGCTCGGCGGCCAGATGCCGCAGCGACTTCGTCGTCCAGCGCAGCGGCGACATCGGATCGCCCCGCGCGTTCGGCTCGACCAGTCCGAGCAGGGCCGCCGCCACCTCCGGGTCGTGCGCGGTGACCGGCCTACGTCCTCCGCCGGCCCGCCGCGCACGTCCGACCGGCAGCGGCTCCTCCCCGGAGTCCAGCTCGCTCACGCCACGGCGCACCGTCGTGGCGCTGACCCGGGCCACATCCGCCACCGCGGCCACGCCTCCGTGCCCCAGCAGCCGGGCCTCGCAGGCCAGCGCCAGCCGTTGCTGCCGCTCGTTCAGATGCGGCAGCAGCACCTCGAACCTGGTGGCGAGCTGGCCGCGGATCTCGTCGTCGACGCGCATAGCAGATCGTCGACCCCGGATCCGAGAAACGACAGCTTGATTCCTGACAGGCCCA
>NZ_FNOT01000048.1 GCF_900107105.1 Geodermatophilus africanus | reverse complement strand
ATCTCCCCGATCGCGGCCACCGCGGCGGTGGTGTCGCCCTGGATGGCCTGCACCCGGCGGGCGATGTCCTCGGTGGCCTTGGCCGTCTCCTGCGCGAGCTCCTTGACCTCGTTGGCCACCACCGCGAAGCCCTTGCCGGCCTCCCCGGCGCGGGCCGCCTCGATGGTGGCGTTCAGCGCCAGCAGGTTCGTCTGCTCAGCGATGCTCGTGATCACCTTCACCACGTTGCCGATCTCCGCCGAGGACTCCCCCAGCTTCGCCACCGTCGCCGTGGTCGTCTCCGCCGCCGTCACCGCCCGCGCCGCGACGTCGGAGGCCTCGGCGGCGTTGCTGGCGATCTCCCGGATCGAGGCGCCCATCTGCTCAGCACCGGCAGCGACGGTCTGCACGTTCCGGCTGACCTCCTCGGCCGCGCCGGCCACCACACCGGACTGCGCCGAGGTCTCCTCCGCCGACGCGGAGATCTGCGCCGAGGACGCCGACAGCTCCTCCGAGCTGGCCGCCACCGCGTCGGCCGACGAGGCCACCGAGGAGAGCACGGCACGCATCTGGTCGACCGCGACGTCGAGAGCCAGCCCCATCTGACCGAGCTCGTCACGGGTGGTCAGGCCACTGCTCCGGGTGAGGTCGCCAGTGGCGAGCGCCTCGGCCACGTCCTTGACCCGGCTGACGTCACGAGCCATGCCACGGGCCACGAAGAGCCCGGTGCCGACGGCCAGGACGATGCCGACGGCCAGGACGACGACCGCCTGCGTGCGCTGGCTCTCGTACGACTCGCGCGCCTCCGCCGCCGCGGCGTCCGCCTCGGCGACCTCCTTGTCGTGGACCTCCTCCAGCATGGCCTGGGCCTCGCTCGCCAGCGGGGCGGCCTGCGCCTGGTTCGCCGTGTACCAGCCGGTGACATCACTGGCGGCGGCCAGCGGGGCCAGCACCTGGTGGATCACGACCTCGTACTGGTCGAACGCACCGGCGGCCTCGGCGACCAGGGCCGCCTTCTCCGCCGACGGCTGCGACGCGCCGTAGTGGTCGACGGCCGTCCGGAACTCCGCCAGCCGCTCCTCGAGCGTCGCCAGCGCCTCCTGCGTCAGCTCCGGGGTCGGCGCAATCAGCGCGTCCCGGGAGGACTGCCGCACCCCGCCGATCGCGGTCTGCATCTCCGCGACGGCCTCGAGGCCGGCGATGTTGCTGTCGTGCATGAGCTGCGTGCGGTCGGCCGCGGTGCCGAGGGCCGACAGGCCCATGAGGCCGACGAGGACGGCGACCAGCGCGGTGACGACCACGCCGACCAGGGTCTTGGTGCGGACGCCGAGGTCGCCCCACCAGGCGCGCTGCTGCGCGCCGGCGGGCGTCGGGCTGCCGGGGGCGGACTGGGACATGGGTGTGCTCCTCGAGCGGGGGCCGCGGCGGGCCGATGGGGAGGTGAACCGGGCGGTGCCGACCGGGGGTCCGTCACTGCACGGGGCTGCAATGGCGACGCCAGAAGAGTGGCGTGCGATCTGCCTGGACGTCATGCACTTCCCGGCGCGTCGTGCATGCCCGGGAAAAACAGTGCGGTGACCGTTCACGGAGTGTCGACTCGGTGACCGGCGGCCGCTCCGCGAGTCGGGAGGAATGGGCCGAGAAAGCGACGGGCGGCGATCGGAGTGGTTCGATCGCCGCCCGTCGAGAATGGACGCTACCGCCTCGCTAGTAGGTGAAGCGGGACACCGAGGTGCGCAGGTCCTCGGCCATGCGGGAGAGCTCGCCGACGGCGGTGCGGGTCTGCGCCAGCGCCCGGGTCGTGGAGTCCGCCGCCGCCGAGACCCCGGTGATGTTGCTGGCGATCTGACCCGAGCCCTGGGCGGCCTCGCCCACCGACCGGCTCATCTCGTGGGTCGTGGCCGTCTGCTCCTCCACCGCGCTGGCGATGGTGGTCTGCCGGTCGGAGATCTGCGCGACGATCGCGCTGATCTCGGCGATCGCCTCCACTGCCGCACCGGTGTCGCCCTGGATGGTCTGCACTCGCCGGGCGATGTCCTCGGTGGCCTTGGCCGTCTCCTGCGCCAGCTC
>NZ_FNOT01000049.1 GCF_900107105.1 Geodermatophilus africanus | reverse complement strand
GCCGCGGCCCGCGACGCCGGCCTGGGGGTCGTCTTCATCACCCACAACCCGCACCACGCCTACCTGGTCGGCGACCACTTCATCATCCTCAAGCTCGGCCGCCGGGTGCTGGACAAGAAGCGCTCGGAGGTCTCCCTGGAGGAGCTCACCACCGAGATGGCCGGCGGCCAGGAACTCGCCGAGCTCTCCCACGAGCTCAAGCGCTGATGTCCTGCCTCCCGTCCTGCACGTCGGCGTTGATAAGGAGCAGCTCATGCGGGTCGACTGGCATCGGCAACCTGCAGTCGGTCCCGGTTCCCGGAAGGATGGCCGATGATCGCGTCGACACCGATGGCCAACCAGTCCGCGAACCGCGAGCAGGGTGATCCGGTGATCTCCGGCGAGCGCCTGCTGGCCACCTGCTGGACCAGTGCGGGCGACGCCGCCTCAGACCGCCTCGACCTCCGCAGTCCCCTGCCCCTCCGGGAGCGGATCGAGGCGGCGTCGGCGGCTGGGTTCGGCGGCTTCGGACTGCTGTCGGCCGACCTTCCCGCGGCCGAGCAGGAATACGGGCTCAGCGGGATCCGGGCCCTGCTCGACGACAACGGCATCGTGGATCTCGAGCTCGAAGGGATCCCCTACTGGTGGGACGACGGGCCGCGGCGCGCGGAGTCCGACCGCGTCCGCCACTCACTTCTCACCGCCGCCGAGGTGCTCGGTGCCCGGCACATCAAGGTGACGCCCGATGGTGACGACGCCCCGTGGGACCGCGGGCACTGGGCTGCGAAGCTCGCCGAGCTCGCGGCGCAGGCATACGACGCCGGCACGCGGCTGGGCCTCGAGTTCTTCCCGTGGTCGAACATCAAGACCCTGCACGACGGCCTGCGGCTCGTCGAGGACGCCGGGCACGACGCGGCCGGCGTCGTCATCGACGTCTGGCACATCGAGCGCGCACACACCCCGGTTGCCGACCTCGCGTCCGTCCCGCTGCACCGCATCATCGGGGTCGAACTCAACGACGCTGACCCCCAGGTCGTCGGGACGTTGTTCGAGGATACGGTCCACCGCCGCCGCTACTGCGGAGAGGGATCGTTCGACCTTCCCGGGATGATCACGGCGCTCCGCGCCGCCGGGTGGACTGGACCGTGGGGCGTGGAGATCCTCTCCGACGAGCACCGATCCCTGCCTCTCCGCGATGCCCTCGATCGGGCGGCCGACAGCGCACGCCGTCAACTCGAGCTCGCGCGCCGACCGGCCGGGGCGACCCCGTCCCAGCCCTGCCGTACCACAGCACAAGCAGAACAGGCGGCAGCGGGCGGTGAGAACAACTGGTGACGTCCCGTGCTCGACGACGGTCGATTCCCCTTCAGGATGCGGTGACCGACCGTTGCCCGGGGAGCCTTCGGCCGGGTTCCGCCGACGCGACGAGCTGCCGCCCCGAGCCGCCAGGCAGCCGAAGGCGCGGTCAGGACCACCGTCGTCCCGAAGGCGCACAGCCGCGGGCCGCGCGGAAGCGGCCGATCCATCTCTTGACCGCTGTCGCTCCCTACACGCAGGAGGAGCCATGTCCGAGCAGAGCGTGCTGAGCCCGTTTCCCGGTGCGACGTCCCCGCCGACCCGGCTGATGCTGATCGGCGGGAACTGGGTG
>NZ_FNOT01000050.1 GCF_900107105.1 Geodermatophilus africanus | reverse complement strand
ACCGTCTGCACGTTGCGGGACACCTCGTCGGCGGCGCCGGCCACCACACCGGACTGCGCGGAGGTCTCCTCCGCCGAGGCGGAGATCTGCGCCGACGACGCGGACAGCTCCTCCGACGACGCGGCCACCGCGTCCGCAGCACCGACGACCGTGCTCATCACCGCCCTCAGGTCGGCCACTGCCGCGTCCAGGGACGCAGCCGTGCGACCGATCTCATCGTGCTGGTGCAGCCCGACCGTGACGGTGAGGTCCCCGTGGGCGAGCCGGTCGGCGGCCACGCGCAGCCGGCCGAGGCTGCGAGTGAGCCCGCGGGCGACGGCGAGGCCCAGACCCAGCGCCAGGAGCACCCCGACCGCGCACACGATCGCGGTCCGCCAGATGGCGACCGTCACCGTCTCCGCGTAGTCGGCCCCCTCCAGCAGGGCGGCGTCTGCCGCCTCGAGGCCGGCGTCGAGGCTCTCCTCGTAGGTCTTGCGCAGGCCGCGCGTCTGGTCGAAGGCCAGGGCGACGGCGGCACCGCGGTCGGTGGCGTAGACGTCGAACTCCGCCTGCAGGCTGGCCGACCATGCACCGATCTCGGTCCCCAGGCGGTCCACGAACGCCGCCTCGTCCGCCGTGTCGGCCGACGACCGCGCGTCGGCGAGGTAGCCGTCGACCTTGTCCAGCCGCTCCTCGATCTCGGTCAGGAACTCCGGGTCACCGGTCAGGAGGTAGCCCCGCTCGTCGTTGGCCGTGGCCTTCGCCGTCAGACCGATGCCGTGCAACGCGTTCTTGTACGGCAGGGCGGTGCTCAACTCGGCATCGCGGGCCTCACGGAGGTCCTGCAGGTCGCCGAGCGCCAGGCCGCCGACGACGAGCGCGGTCAGGGAGGCGACCCCGACCGAGGCCAGGACCTTGTGGGTGGCCGGTCGATCGGCCAGCCGGCCGGCGCCCGAGGGGGAGGGTGAGGTGCGCATGTCCAGGCTCCTGGGGGAGAGGCCGTGGTCGGGTGGATCTCGGTCGACCGGACCACGACCGTCGGGTGTCGAGTGGGCACACCGTCGTGCTCGCGGACATCGTGCTCACGAAGCCGGGCCGCTCCATTCCTCGACGCGCGCGTCGGAACGGCTCGGAGCAGAAAGTCCGGTCACCGGATCACCATTGTCGACAAACCCGCAGAATGGCGCCCGGGCCCGGAGACGCTTTCTCCGGGCGGCCAGGCGTGGGATGGCGAGGGCGAACGACGAGGAGCGCACGACCCGGGTGGGTCGTGCGCTCCTCTGTCGCCGTCCGCGGACGGCCGTGCTCGCTCAGTAGGTGAAGCGGGCCACCGAGGTGCGCAGGTCGGCGGCCATGCGGGAGAGCTCGTCGACCGCGGTGCGGGTCTGGGTCAGCGCCTGCGTGGTGGAGTCGGCTGCCGCGGAGACGCCGGTGATGTTGTCGGCGATCTGACCCGAGCCGTGGGCGGCCTCGGTCACCGACCGGCTCATCTCGTTGGTGGTCGCGGTCTGCTCCTCCACCGCCGAGGCGATGGTGGTCTGCCGGTCGGAGATCTGGGC
>NZ_FNOT01000052.1 GCF_900107105.1 Geodermatophilus africanus | reverse complement strand
CGCCTGACAGTGAGGATGTGGGAGAGCCCCGCAGCGGTCGTTCCTGACCCAGCGCCTGACTGACTTCGGGTCTTCAAGCCGATCTGTCGGTTCGGTCCGCTGCGGGGCTCGTTTGCACTCACCGGTCGAGGGTTCGTGACCTCATAGGAGCTTGTGCCAGCAAGCACCCGTCACTGTCTTGTCCGCTCGCTCGGCGGTGCGTGCCGCCCCGACCGGTCAAGTGACAAGGACGGCGATGACCACCATCGCAGAACCATTGCCGACTGCCCAGCCTGCGCCGGTGTTCGGCGGGGTGGACACCCATGCCGACACCCATACCGCCGCGGTCATCGACCCCGCGGGGCGGCTGCTGGCCCATCGCGAGTTCGCCGCGACCCCGGCCGGCTACGGCCAGCTGGCCGACTGGCTGGCCGCGCACGGCCGGGTCCAGCGGGTGGGCGTCGAAGGCACCGGGGTCTACGGCGCCGGTCTGGCCCGCCACCTGGCCGCAGCAGGCATCGAACTGGTCGAGGTCGACCGCCCGGACCGCAAGATGCGCCGGTTCGCCGGCAAGTCCGACCCGATCGACGCCGAGGCCGCCGCCCGGGCCGCGCTCAGCGGCCGGCAGACCGGCACTCCGAAGGCCCGCACCGGCCCGGTCGAGGCCGCCCGGGCCCTGCGGGTGGCCCGCCGCAGCGCCATCGCCGCCCGCGCCGAGGCCCAGACCCAGCTGCGGGCGCTGGTCATCACCGCTCCCGAGCCGTTGCGCGGCCGGCTACGCGCCCTGAGCACCCGCCGGCTGCTGGCCACCTGCGCGGCGCTGCGCCCGGACCCGGCCGCGATCGCCGATCCGGTGCAGGCGACCAAGACCGCGCTGCGCAGCCTGGCCCGTCGCCACGCCCGACTCAGCGAGGAGATCGAGGACCTCGACGCCCTGCTCACCCCGCTGGTGCGCACGATCAACCCCGCTCTGGTCGCCGCCAACGGCGTGGGCACCGATGTCGCCGGGCAGCTGCTGGTCACCGCCGGAGACAACCCCGACCGGCTGCGCTCCGAGCCGGCGTTCGCCGCGCTCTGCGGGGTCTCACCGATCCCGGCCTCCTCCGGGCGCACCCACCGCCACCGGCTCAACCGTGGTGGCGACCGACAAGCCAACGCCGCCATCTACCGCGTCGTGCTCTGCCGGATGCGCTGGGATGCCCGCACCCGCGCCTACGTCCAGCGCCGCACCGAGGAAGGCCTGTCGAAGAAGGACATCATCCGCTGCCTGAAGCGACTCATCGCTCGAGAGCTCTACTACCTGCTCACCGCATCGCCACCGGCCCGAGCCTCTTGACGATCCATAGGAGCATCG